>CAWJJT010000001.1:0-1286302 GCA_963843225.1 uncultured Alphaproteobacteria bacterium
GCTCGGCCATCGCCATCAGCGGCTCGACCGCGCAGGTGGTCGGATAGCAGGAATAGGCCCCGACATTGGCGATGACTTCGGCGGAGAGCGCGAGCAGCTTGGCGTCGGCGGCGAACGCGCCCTGCAGGCGGATGGACTGGTCGCGGCTGTGAAACGAGGCGATGAGATTCTCGCGGCGATCCTCGGTCCAGGCGACAGAGCTTTTGAGCTTCCGCGCCAGCCAGACCAGGACGACGTATTCGGGGACGAGCGACATCTTCTGCCCGAAGCCGCCGCCGACATCCGGCGCGACGACCCGCAGCTCGCCCTCGGGCATCCCGATCAGATCGGCAATCGCCGTGCGCAGAAGGTGCGGCATCTGCGTGGCGCACGTGAGCGTGACGCGCCCCGATACCGGATCGAACGCGGCATGGCCGGCGCGCGCCTCGAGCGGCGTCGCGTTCTGGCGCCGCGAGCGCAGCTCGATGGCGATCAGACGATGCGCCGCGCCTTGCGCGGCGGCAAATCCAGGCGTCTCGACCTTGCCTTCGACCACGAGGTTGCGCGCGGCCTGCGCATGCACGAGCGGTGCGCGGTCCGCGAGCGCCGCGCGCGCATCGACGACTGCCGCGGAGGCGGCGATATCGACCGACACGGCGTCGGCGATGTCTTCGGCCTGCGCTTCGCTCGCAGCGAGCGCCGCCGCGATCGGCTCGCCGACGAAGCGCACGCAGCCCGATGCCAGGACAGGCTGGGCGATCGGGACATACCCGAACTTGTGTAGCGCCGGCATGATCGGCTTCACAGCCGCGAGGTCGGCCGCCGTGACGACGTTGGCGCCTTCCGGAATCGCGATCCGTTCGATGCGCCCGGCGGCTACCGGGCTGCGCACGAAACGCACGCGCAGCGCCGCCGGCAAATCGGCAGTGAAGCGGCCGCGGCCGGCAAGCAGCGCGGGGTCCTCGACCCGGCGGATGGCGCGGCCCACCCAGGCGAGCCCCGCGCCCTTGGTCGGTGCGTTCATGCGTGCGCCCGTTCGAGCGCCCGCCGCGTCACGGCACGCACCAGGTCAAGCCGGAATTCGGCGTCCGCATGGATATCTTCCATCGGCTCGATCGCGTCGGCGGCGGCCTCGGCCGCGGCGCGGAAGCTCTTGGTGTCGGGCCTGCGGCCGGCGAGCACGGCTTCGGCCGCGGCCATCCTTCGCGGCCGTGCCTCGGCGCCGCCGATCCCGATCCGCGGCGCGACGATCGCGCCATCCTGCAGCCGGAAGGTCACCAACGCCATCGCGAGCGCGTAATCGCCAGCGCGCCGGCCTTGAATTGCCGTTGCAGAAGCCGAAGCGCGTATCCGGGGCGAGCAATGGCAGCCGCGCTTCCAGCCGAACAATTCATCCTCGGCCAACGCCGTCGCCATCATCCCTTCAAAGAAATCGTCGGCCGCGATGACGCGGCGCCCGCGCCGGCACACGGCGACGATCTCGGCGCCGAGCGTCACCGCGGCCAGGCACCATTCGGAGGCCGGGTCGGCGTGCGCGAGGCTGCCGCAGAACGTGCCGCGCAGCCGGATCGGGTAGTGCGCAATGT
This sequence comes from uncultured Alphaproteobacteria bacterium, assembly GCA_963843225.1. Lineage (GTDB taxonomy): Bacteria > Pseudomonadota > Alphaproteobacteria > Rhizobiales > Xanthobacteraceae > Bradyrhizobium. The sequence continues at coordinate 1,566 of CAWJJT010000001.1, forward strand.
CGCGCACGACCGGGACAGCAGCGCCCCGGTCGGACCTTCCACCACCGGACGGTGGAACGCCGCATGGCGCACGCACGCCCCGACCGAAAGCACGTCGCCCTCGACCGCGAGGCGATCGAGACTTGCGACCGCATTGATGTCGATAAGATGCGCCGGCCGCGCCATGCGGAACGCCATCATCGGGATGAGGCTTTGACCGCCGGCGAGGACGCGGCCGTCCTGCGGACCGAATTCAGCGAGGTTCGCCAGCGCGTCATCGACCGTCTTCGGCGCGTGGTAGACGAACGGCGCAGGTTTCACCGGGCGAGACCCTTTGGCGGTCGAGAACGCGGTTTGCCCGTATGCTAAGCAGCCATCGCCCGCCCTCGTCAACGCAGGCCCAGACCCGGAACAAGAGACAACGCAACGAAGTGCATGTTAGACTGACCGGCCGTTCACTGGGCGACGGGGGCGACGATATCAACGCCAGCGCCAGCACGCGGGAAAGATCAGTTCTTTCCGCGCCTCGAGGCCTTGCGCGGCTTGGCCGCGCTGGTGGTCGTTGCCTTTCATGCTTGGCAGTCGCCCTGGCATGATCCATCGGGGGCGACCGGGTCGTTCGTTCCCTCGACAGCGGAAAATCTGTACGGCGGATGGACGACGGGCGTTCTGTCGATGCTCGGCAACGGAGCGGCGGCGGTCAATTATTTTTCGTCATCAGCGGTTTCGTTCTGCTGCAATCGCTGATGCGCGGGCCGGATTTCGATTGGCGCGAATGCTGCGCGCTTTGTTGTTGCCCGGCTCTTCCGCATCTATCCGGCCGTCCTTGTTACCATCGGCACGTTCATTCTGATCTTCCTGGCAACGGGAGCGTCTATCTGCTCCCCGTCCGCCTATACACCCGTCAAGCTGCTCCAAAATGCATTGCTGCTGGATACCGACGTCGCCGGCATCATGTGGACTTTGCGCGTCGAGATGCTCGCCATTCCCTTGTTCATTCTTGGATTTGTTCTGTTTCGGCGTTTGGGAGCCGTCGGGCTGGCGATCTTGTTAGGAATACTCCTGGCGCTGGCGTCATCCGGAACGTGGATCAGGCTCGCCGATACGATCTTCGGTCTGGCGCTGATGCCATTTTTCGCGGTCGGAATGCTGGTGTTCGGCGTCGGAAGGAAGCCGTGGTCGTGGATCCCTTCCAGCCTGGCGGCGGTCCTCCTCATCGTCGCCATCGGCGTAACGCTGTCGGTGCCGTGGCTGCCGCGGTTCGGCGCGCGGCCCCACCACATCGAGATGGTCTGCGACGCCTACATTGTCGGCTTGCTTGCCTTTGCCAATCTGGGAGCCGTCGGCAGGTTCTTCGAGCACCCGATCGTCCGCTTCTACGGCCGCATCTCCTACAGCTTTTATCTGATCAATCCGCTGACTCTGTTCGCGTTCTGGCACACGCCCGAAGCTCTGGGCCAAATCATGCAGCTGCCCATTCCGGGAATTCTCGTTGCCCTCGCGATGTTTTTGACCTCAGTCGTCGTGACCGCTCCGATAGCCTGGCTGATGTACAAATACGTCGAGCGGCCGGGCATCGCGCTCGGCCGGCGCCTGGTCGCGGTTGAGTTCAAGGAGTGGCTGCCGTTGCGCCCCGCTCCGGCGGACTTCAGCAGCCCGTGGATATGACCGCGATAGATCCGTTTTAGTCCTTGTTCGGCAGCACGAGGTTGAGCAGGACCGCCATCACGGTGCCGACCACGATTCCATCCGCGGCGAGGATACGGACTGACGGCGCAAGCGCCTCGAACAAGGCGGGCGGGGCGAAGTCCACGGCCATCGCCAGGCCGAGGCTCGCGGCCAGCACCAACAGGTCGCGCTGGCTCTTCATGCAGTCGGCGAGCATGCCGACCCCGACCGCCGCGATCATGGCGAACATGAAGATGAGGGTGCCACCGAGGACGAACGGCGGGACAATGGCAATCAGCGCGCCGACCTTGGGCAGTAGCGCCATGAGGATGAGGATTCCGCCGGCGGCGGCGACGACGAAGCGGCTCCCCACCCCGGTGAGCGAGATCGCTCCGACGTTCTGATCGTAGGAGATGAGCGGCACGCCGCCGAACAGGGCGGCGACGGCGGAGCCGAGCCCGTCGGCGGCAACGGCACCGCGCACGCGGCGCTCGGTCCCTTCGACGCCGAGCATCCGGCACAGCGCCAGCGTGATGCTCATGGTGTAGACCGCCGCCACCAGATGAAAGACGAGCACGGTGATCAGCCCGGATGTCTGCGGCCAGGTGAAGGAGCCGTAGGGCAGCACGGACGGCAGGCGGAACCAGGGGGCCTTGGCCACGACAGCGAAGTCGGCGAGACCAAGCGGTATTGCAACGAGATAGAGCGCCACCAAGGCGATGAAGACCGACAGCGCGCGCCAAAAACCCGTGGTCAGGCGATTGACGGCGAGGATCAATACGACGCTGCCGACAGCGAAGGCGAAGACGAGCGGTTTGCCGGCATAAGGCGTGTTGGTGCCGGCGGCGATGTTGACCGCAATGCGGATAAGGGTGATGCCGGTGACGACGAGCAGCGTGCCGATGACCACGGGCGGAAACAGCGCGCGCATCTTGCCGATGACGGGGCTGGCAGCAAACAGGATGAGGCCACCGAGCATCATCGCGGTGGTCGCGCCGGCGAGAACTCGAGGCTTTGGCCATCGCCACTACCGCGACGATGTAGACGGAATGGGTGCCCAGCACGATCGGCAGCCGCGCGCCGACAAAGCCGAACCCGAGCGCCGAAACAGTTGTCCCGATCCCGCAGCCGAGCATCACGCCGGTCAGCATGTTGGTGCGTAGCTCGGGCGGCAGATCGAGCAATTGGCCGATCACCAGCGGCGCCGCAATCATCCCCGTGAACATGACCAGCACGTGCTGCACGCCGAACAGCGCGGTGGCGACGGCACCCGGCTTGTCCTCGAGCGCGTAGCGCAGCTTGAGGATGGTCACGCCGCCCCGGTCGCCTTCGGCGGCCATCACGCTTCCCGCCTGTTCCGTCGGCGTAACGGATGTCATCAACTCCCCCGTTTTGCTCACAGCGTCAGGTAGCTGCGCTGCACTTCCGCGTTTTCGGCAAGCTCGGCCATGGTCCCGCCCCAGCGGATCTGGCCCTTCTCCAGCATGTAGACGCGGTCGGAAACGACTTCGGCAAAGCCGATATTCTGCTCCGAGAGCAGGATCGACAGGCCGCGCTTTTTCAGTTCCACGATGGTGTCGGCGATCTCCTCGACGATCACCGGGGCGATGCCTTCGGACGGTTCGTCGAGCAGCACGACCAGCGGATTGCCCATGAGTGTCCGCGCAATCGTCAGCATCTGCTGCTCGCCGCCGCTCATGCGGCCACCGAGGCGGTGGCGCATCTCGGCGAGATTGGGGAAGAGCCGGAACAGGGCCTCGGACGTCCACGCCGGGGCCGGCGTGCCGTCGGCGAAGGCGCGCGGCGGCTGCCGTCCGGCGTCGAGATTTTCCATGACCGTGAGGTCGGAAAAGATGCGGCGGTCTTCCGGCGTAAAACCCAAGCCGAGGCGGGCGATCTCGAACGGCCTGAGCGCCGAAACATCGCGGCCGTTGAGCAGCACCGTGCCGCTTCGCCGCGTCAGCCCCATCACCGCCTTCATGGTCGTCGATTTTCCGGCGCCGTTCCTGCCCATCAGCGCGACTACCTCGCCGCGCCCGACGGTGAACGCCACGTCGTAGAGCACTTGCGCGGCGCCGTACCAGGCGTTGAGCCGCTCTACCGCCAGTGCGGGGGACGCGGACGCAGACGGGGCGCTCATGGGGCGACCTCTCGCCGTTCGAAAGTGCGCCCGCTGCCGAAATACACCTGCTGCACCAAGGGGTCGCCACGGACCGCCTTGGCGTCCCCGTCGGCGATCAGCCGGCCGCGTGCCATCACCACGATGCGGTCGGCGAAGGCGAACACCACGTCCATGGAGTGCTCGGTGAAAAGCACCGAGACGCCGCGCTCGACGACAAGGGCCTTCACCAGGGCGATCAGGTCGTTGCGCTCGCGCGGCGCCATGCCCGCGGTCGGCTCGTCCATGAGGAGGAGGCGCGGATCGCTGGCGAGCGCAATCGCAAGCTCCACGCGCTTGACGTCGCCGTAGGCGAGCTCGCGGCTCGGCCGGTCGGCGGCTTCCTCCATGCCGACCTGGCGCAGAAGCTCGAGCGCGCGGGCGCGATGGTAGGACGCCGCTCGCCGCCACAGCCCGTAGGTTTCGCGGGCGTGGGCGATCAGCGCCATCTGCACGTTCTCGGCGACGGTCATCGAGCTGAAAGTGGCAGCGATCTGGAAAGTGCGGGCGATGCCGCGGCGGCAGATTTCGCGCGGCGGCAGCCCGGCGATGTCGCGGTCCTCGAAGCGGATCGTTCCGCGGTCCGGCTTGAGCTGGCCGTTGATGATGTTGAAGCAGGTCGATTTTCCGGCGCCGTTGGGGCCGATCAGGGCCAGAAACTCGCCGCGCGCCACCGCGAAGCTCACGTCATCGACGGCGCGCACGGCGCCGAAGCTTTTGCTCAGCGAGGCGACGGCGAGCTCGCTCATGAGGTGCGCAGGCGTCCGGCAAGGAGCGCAAAGGCGCCGGCGAGACCCGACGGAAAGGCCAGCACCAGGACGAGGATGATGCCGCCGAGGAGCGCGTGCCAATATTCGGTCTGCTGCATGACGAAATCCTGGAGGACGGCGAACACCGAGGCGCCGACGATCGGACCCGACAGCGTCTGAATGCCGCCGAGAAGCACCATGACCAGCCCGTCGATGGAGCGGCCGATGCTGATTGTTTCCGGAGAGATCGAGCCCTTGGCGAAGGCGAAGATGCCGCCGGCGACGCCGCACACCGTGCCGGCCACGGCAAAGGCAAGCCAATGCACTCTTTTCACGTGAATGCCGATCGCCTCCGCGCGCAGCGGCGAATCGCGGCCAGCGCGCATCGCATAGCCGAACGGTGCAAACAGGATGCGCCGCAGCAAGAGCACGCCGGCGGTGACGAGCACGAGCGTGAGCAGGAAGAACAGCGAGAGCCGGTCGAACGGAACGCTCGGCCAGATGCCGAGCACGCCGTTCGAGCCTCCGGTAAACTCCTGCCATTGGAACACGATCGACCAGACGATCTGGGCGAAGGCGAAGAGTCAGCATCGCGAGATAGACGCCGGAGAGCCGCACGGCGAACCAGCCGAACAGGAGCGCCCCAAGCGCGGCGGCGACTGGCGCCAGCGCCAGCGCCACGCCCATCGGCGCCGCGAACCATTTGACGGCGAGCGCGGCGCCGTAGGCGCCGAGCCCGAAATAGGCCGCGTGGCCAAAAGAGTGCATCCCGCCCGGCCCCATGATGAAATGCAGGCTGGTCGCGAACAGCACAGCGACGAGCACGTCAACGCCGAGGACGAGCGTGTAGGGCGAGGAGCGCGCCAACAGCGGCAGCGCCGCCAGCACCACGAAAACGGCCAGCCCGAAGAGCGCAAACGTGCGCGACGCCGGGCGGAGCGGCGCCTCCGGCTCGGCGCCGCTCCGCGCGGCGAGCTGCGGGCGCCCGAGCAGGCCCTGCGGGCGTGCGATCAGCACCGCGGCCATGACCAAAAACTCGGCGACCAGCGTCAGCTTGGAAAAGTTCACCGAGAACCCGCCGAGGCTGACGAGCCCGATGCCGATGCACAACGCCTTGACCTCGGCGATGAGTACGGCGGCGACGTAGGAGCCGATGATCGAGCCCATCCCGCCGATGACCACGACGACGAAGGCGTCGGTGATCACCGAGAGGTCCATGCCAAGATTGGCCGGCTCGCGCGCGACCTGCAACGCGCCGCCGAGTCCGGCGAGCACGGAACCCAAGGCGAAGACCGCCGTGAACAACACCGATTGATTGACGCCAAGCGCGCCGAGCATCTCCCGATCCTCGGTCGCCGCCCGCACCAGGCGGCCGAAGCGCGTGCGCGCGAACACCACATGCAGCACGAAGAGTACGACAGGCGCGATGATTATCAGGAAAGCGTCGTAACTCGGCATGCGGCGGCCCAGAACTACAATGGCGCCGCGCAGGCCCGGCGCGCGCGGCCCGAGCAGATCTTCCGGTCCCCACAGCCACAGCGCCGCATCGTTGATGACGAGAAGCAGCGCAAAGGTGGCGAGGAGCTGAAACAGCTCCGGGGCGACGTAGATGCGGCGCAACAGCACGATCTCGATCAGCGCGCCGAGAACGCCGACGATAAGCGCTGCGGCGACGATCCCGCCCCAGAAGCCGAGCGCGCCGTCCATCGCCGTCGCCAAGGTGACGGCGATATAGGTGCCCAGCATGTAGAGCGAGCCGTGCGCGATATTGATGATGCGGGTGACGCCGAAGATCAGGGAAAGTCCGGCGGCGACGAAAAACAGGCCGGAAGCCGAGGCGAGACCGTCGACGGCCTGAAACGCAAGCCCTTCCCAGTTCATTGCCGGACGATATCAGAGCCCGGCAACAGCGTCATCGTCGACGCTCTTGTCCCTTTGGCTGGTCCGCGCCAACGTCGCCAACCTCAGCCTTAGCCGTGGGGCGGATGCGTCAACAGCGGCTGCTGCTGTTGTGGATTAGCTTCAGTGATCAGCGTGCCGCCATGGCCGTCGGTCACGGCGACAAAGCTTCCGGCAATGTAATTGCCGAGGAGCGCGAACGCTGCCGCGTGCCGGCCATCCCTCACCGTCAGCGTGCCTCCGGCACCGGTCGCGTTCTGTGAGTACGCCAGCGTCGTCTGCGCGCCGAAGGCGATGGCCGGCAGATCGATACCCGGCCGTGGGAAGGTGGAGGCCGCACTCGGCTGGACGCTGCCGCCATTGGGTACCGCCGGGTCGGTGATCGCGACGCTGCCGCCGGTGCCCGCGGTGACGTGGAAGTTCGAGGTGACATAGTGACCGATGAAATCGATGGCCGCCACCGTCGCGTGTAGCCCCCCGCTCGTCACGGTCAGCACCCCGCTGTTCGCGCCGGTGGACGAATAGTTGGCGCTCACGGTCGAATCCAAGGTGACCGAGATGAGGTCGATGAACTGCTTGTGGTTGGTATGATTGACCCCGCCGAAGCCTGACACCGTGCCGGTAAAGGTGATCGCGTTGGCGTTCGTATCCGCGATGTCGAGCCCGCCGCTGCCATTCGACTGGAATACGACGTTGGCGGTGCCGCCGGACCACACCTCGACGATGCCGTTGCCGACCTTGACCGCGCCGCCGCTCACGACCGTGCCGCCGGTGATTTCCAGCAAGCTGCCGATACCGCTCGCCATCAGCGTGCCGGAGTTAGTGACGAGGCCTTTTACGATCGCGGTGCCTCCTTTCAAGGTTTCTACGATCGCGGTCGCGGCGATCGTTCCGCCGCTCATGATGGCGGTGCTGCCGCTCATCGCCTCGACAATGCCGCCGGAAACGGTGGCGCCGTCGAGCTCGACCTGCGCGCCCTTGCCTGAGGCGACAACGACTGCGCTCGCCGTGGTGTTACGGACGATGCTGCCGTTGTCGATCGTCACCTTGGCGCCGCTGCCGAGCGCCTCGATCACCTTGGCGTTGTTGATGCTGTCCGCGATGACTAGGCTGCCGCTCGAGGTAGCTTCCAGGGTCCCGGCATTGGTGACGGTGTTGCCGGTAGAGATGGTCAGCGGCGAGGCGCTGTTGGCGTTGACGATGCTGCTGTTGACCAGCGTCAGATGCCCGTCGCCAGCGCCGATCGTGCCGGCTCCCGAGATGGTGTTCTTGACGTTGATCAGCGTTGCGCCGCTGCTCACCGCCCGGATGAAGGCGTCGCTGCCGCCCATGATCACCGTGCCGCCGCCCTGCAGCGTCGCACTCGACGAACCGACCAGGAGCACACCCGACACGAGCACCGGCGGATCGATCTCGATGGCGCCGGAATTGTTGATCGTGCCGCTGATCGTGAGTGTGGAACCGGCATTGACTTTCACCAGCGAGCCGCCGGCGATGGTGACGCCGCTGATCGTATTGTCCGTCGCGAAGAGGGTTTCGATCAGCGCACCGGTTCCGGAGGTCTTGAGCGTCCCGCCGGCGATGGTGGCGTCGGAGAGATCGACCTCCGCGCCATTGCCCGAAGCGACGACGAGGGCGCCCGGCGTGGTGTTGCTGATAACGGCTTCGTTCCGGATGGTCAGGAGGGCGCCGCTGCCCAGCGCCCCGACGATCTTTGAATTGGCAACGTCGCTCTCGATCGCGAGGCCGACCGAATTCGTTCCCTCGAGCGTTCCCGAATTGATGACGACCTTGCCGGGCGTGGCAATGGTCAACGGTATGAAGAATGTGCCGTTGCCGTTGATCACGCCCTTGGCGCCGTTGATGAGCTGAAGCAGGCCGGCCTCATCATCGGCGCTGCTGCTGCCGATGACGCCCTGTCCGGAGATCGTGTTGTCCACATTCAACAGGACCGAACTGGTCACGCTGCTGACGCCGGTGATGAAGTTGCAGAACTCATTCGACAGTTGAACCGTCCCGCCGCCTTGCAGTGTCACGCCCGCCGTGCCGATGAACAGGTGCACGTCGGCGCTGGGGTTGACGTTATCGACAAAGATCGTGCCGCTGTTCTTGATCGTCCCGCGCAACGTCAGGGCGGTGTCGTCGTTGACCAGCACCGTTCCCAAATTCGTCACGGAACTAGCCGAGCCGTCGAGCACGCCGCCTCCGCCGCTGCTGATCGTCTCGATGACGGCACCGGTCCCGGAGGTCTTGAGCGTGCCGCCGGAAATGACGGCGCCGTCGAGATCGACATGCGCGCTCGCGCCCGATGCGACGATGACCCCGCCTGCTCTGTTGGTGATTATGCTGCTGGTGATATTCGCGGTCCCGCCCGCGGACGCCACAATGGTCTTGGAATTGGTGAAGTCGCTGAGGAAGACGACGTCGCTGCCGCTGGTCGCGTTCAGCGTGCCGGAATTGGTGCCGCCGGCAGCGATGCGGAGGATGCCGCCCGAGGTCGCCGCCATCGTACCCACGTTGATCACCAATGAGCTGATGGTCAGGGCGGAGGCCGTGGCGTCGATGCGGCCGCTGTTGATCAACCTCATGTCGATGCCGCCGATGGTGCCGGCGCCGGTAATCGTGTTGTTGACGTTGATCAAAGTGTTAGTGATACCGCCGGCCTCGATCGTATTGTTGCCGCTTGGCGACAACACCACCTTGCCGCCGCCTGTTAGCCTGACGCTGCCGGAAACATAGATCTCCGCGCCGCTACCGCCGCTCGCTCCCAAAAGGTTGATCGTGCCGGCGTTGGAAACCGTAACGGCACTGAGCACCAGTGCGCCGCCGTCGCTGACGTTGACCGCCCCGGAATTCACGAGCGTTCCCAAATCGGTCGCGCGGCCCACGGCGTCGAAGCGACCGCCGGCGGAATTGATCGCCGTGCCGCCGCTGAAGATCGTGACATCGACGGCGGTGCCGCCGCTCCGGACGAAAAGCTTGCCGCCCGCCAAAACATGCGCGCCGAAGTCGGTCCCGTGGGCACTGATGATCTCGGTGCCGCCGCTGAAAATCGTGGTCGGATCGGCAACACCGCCCGAGGACACGACGAGCAGACCGCCGCTTGACACGTTGGTGTCGCTCGTGACGCCCCCGGACAGGACCTTTTCGACGCCGCCTTTGCCGACCGTGGTGCCACTGACGAAGCCGCCCGGCCCGGCAAGCAGAGTGCCGCCACCGAGGACCGTGGCGGAAAGATCGGTGCCGCCGGCCAGCACTTCGATGATGGTGCCGCCGCCGCTGACGGTATTGCCGCTCAAGACGGCCCCCGAGGCAAAGGCCAGAATGGCGCCGGATGCGAGCGCCACGCCCGGCGGAAGCGCAGTGCCGCCGGCGAGCTCCAGGGTGCCGCCCTTCGATACCGTTACGCCGCTGACGTTGGCTCCCAACTTGACGATCTCGGTGCCGCCAGACTTGATGAAGGTGTTCTTGGCGACGCCGCCGGATTCGACGATCTCGGTGCCGCCGGCCATGATGAACGTGTTGGTCGCGGTGCCGCCGGACTCGACGATCTCGGTGCCGCTGGCCGTGGTGAACGTGCTGGTCGCGGTGCCGCCGGATTCGACATCCAGCGTGCCGCCGCCCGACACCGTCGTGCTGGTGAGCGTGACCCCGCTTGTGACCTCGAGCGCCCCGCCCTCGACGACCCAATGCGCCGTGCTCGCGCCGGTGACCGTCCAGGTTCCGCCGACCACGTCGAACCTGGTAAAGCCGCGGTATTGCCCAGAGGGACCGATGGAGTCGAGGTTGAAAGTGTCCGATCCGGTCCCGCCAAGCTGCAGCGTGTTGCTGCCTGTCGGATCGACGATGCCGCTTATGACATAGCCGGCGCCGAGCGTGAGCGTGTTGCCGGTGCTGGCGAACTCGATCGCCGTACCGCCGGAGCCGACGATGGTGCCGGCGTCGAAGATGCTGACCGGGTGCGCGGTCTTGATCTTGATGCCGGCCGAGCCCGAGATCGCGCCGAAATTGGTAATGCCGCCAGTGAAAGTCGGCCCGGCAATGTCGAGCGCGGTCTTGCCCGCCAGAATCTTGCTCGCGCTGTCGATCAGGATCCCGTGGCTCGTCGCTACGATCGTGCCGCTGTCGACGATGGCGCCGATGATCGTGCTGTCGGAAATGGAGATGCCGGTTTTCGCCGCTATCGCACCGCTGTTGACGATGTTGCCGATAAAGGATGAAACAGGATTTCCGCCGAGGAAGCCGAGGTGAATACCGACGCGGCCGGCCGAGATCATTCCACCTTTGCTGTTGGTGATGTCACCGGCAAAGGTCGAGACTGCATAGAGGGCAACTCCGGTGCTCAGCGCGCGGATCGTGCCGGCGTTGGTGACGCCGCCGGAAACGATGGTGTCCTGGAAGAACCCAATGCCGTTGCCACCGGAGCCCGCAACGAGCGTACCGCGGTTGCTGACACCGCCGGAGAAGCTTGTGACGTTCTCCACGAAGACGGCATTTCCGCCCGATATCGTGCCGCTGTTGCCGATGCCTCCCGCAAAGCTCGTGACGCCGTTGACGAGAACGCCGCTGGTCTTCCCCGAAATGACGCCGCTGTTGCTGATACCGCCGCCGGCGCTGGTGCTGCCGAAGGCTGAGCCGCTTTGGACCAGAATGCCGTTGCGCGCGCCCGTGATCTTGCCGCTGTTGCTGATGCCGCCGGCAAAGCTCGTGGTGGTGCCCTCGACGCCGATGCCGGTGCCGGCCGAGATCGCGCTGCTGTTGGTGATGCCGCCGCCGAAGGCGCCGACCCCTTGCACAAGAATGCCGAAGCTGTCGCCAGCGGCCGAGATGTTTCCGTTGTTGCTGATGCCGCCGGTAAACGTCGCGATCGGGATTATGCCATCCGATTGCGAACCGCCGACGGCGATGCCCCCCGAACCAGCAGAAATCGTGCCCTTGTTGTTGATGCCGCCTGCGAAGGTCGTGATGCCCTCAAGGAGAATGCCGTTAAAGGCGGTCGCAAGCGTGCCGTCATTTTCGATCCCGCCTGAAAAGACCGTAACGTCGCGGGCCTTGATGGCGCTGAAACCCGCCGAGATCGTGCCCGTGTTCGTAATGCCACCTACGCCGCTGGCCCCAAACAGCCTGACTTCGCTTACTAAAATACCGCGTTCATTGACCGAGGAGATCGTGCCAGCATTGCTGATCTTGCCGGCAAACGTTAAGACGCTGACAAAAATTCCCGTTGACCCCGCCGATATCACCCCGCCGGCATTGTTGTTGATGTTGCCAAAAAATGTGGAAACCTCGAAGACGTGGACCCCGGTAGCATGCGCGGATATTGTGCCGGTATTGACAATGCTGCTGGCCGAGTTGGTATTACCGAACACAGCGGCTTGGATGACGTTGATGCCATCGTTGGTCGTCGAAGCAATGTTGCCGCCGCTTGCATTGATGATGCTGCCCAGGAATGTCGCAGCGTTTGCATAAATGCCTGTGTGCCCGGCGGAGATGGTGCCGCTGTTCGTAATTCCGCCGCCGGCGCTGCTCGTGCCGAAGACCGAGACGGTGCTGACGTCGATGCCCCCGTGGCCGGCGATAATCTTGCCACCGCTGTTGTTGACTATGTTGCCGAGGAAAGTCGCAACGCTGACAAGATCAACGCCGGCGTGAGCCGTGGAGATCACCCCACTGTTGGTTATGCCGCCGCCGCTGCCAGCGCCGAACACGGCGTCCTTGCTGAGGTAGATGCCCACGCCTCCCGTGGAGGAAATCGTACCGGCGTTGCTTATGGCGCCCGTGAAGGTCGTGACCAGCTTGACTTCAATGCCGCTGGATCCCGCTACAATCCTGCCAGCGTTGCTGATGCCGCCGGCGAACGTCGTCGCGCCGGTGACGGCGACGCCGTTGGCGCCGGCGAGCGTAGCGTTACTTCCAACTTCGACTCCGCCCGAGAACACTCCCGCGCTTTCGATGGCAATGGCCGGGCCAGCCGCCAAGATCGTGCCACCAAGCGCCAGGATCATGCCACCAACGCTGACGCCGCCCGCGAAGGCCGACACGGCCGAGACGATAATGCCGTGGCCTCCCGAGATGGTGCCGTTGTTGGCAATTCCGCCGGCAAACGTCTGGGTGTTTTCGACCTTGACGCCGGTGTGACTGCCCGCGGAAATCACCCCCTGGCTGGCAACCTGAATGCCTCCGGACACAGCACCACCGCTGTCGATCCGGATGCCGATGTTGGTCGCTGCAATGGTGCCACTGTCGACGATCGCACCCTGTACAGTGCCGCCGAAGACGGCAATGCCGGTGTTTGCCGCTATTTTGCCGGTGTTCGCAAGATTGCCCGCAAAAGAAGAAACCACGGGCAAGGCCGTGCTGAATTGGCTTCCAAGCGCTATACCGCGGACGCCCGCCGTAATCGTGCCGCTGTTGGTAACGCCGTCGGAAAAAGCGGCGATTTCGAAGAGGCTGATACCGGTGCCCGCTGCGGCAATCTTTCCCAGGTTGTTGATCCCGCCGGAGAAAGTTGAAGTCGCGAAAACCAAGATGCCGGAATGGCCGTCACCGGCAATCGTGCCGCTATTGATGATGCCACCGGTGAAAACCGTTGCACTGTCGACGAAAATGCCGGTGAAGGCGGCCGAGAGCACGCCGGCGTTGCTGATGCCGCCGCCGAACGTCCGGGTGTTCTCCACGGCGATGGCGGTTTGGGTGACGCCGCCGCTGGCGACGATCTTGCTGCTGCCGTCGACCTTGATGCCGCCGACGATGACGCCGCTGTCGAAGATGCCGCCGCCGCTCAGAAAAGCGCCGCTGACGACCGAGATGCCGCCAGCGCCGATCGTGCCCGTATTGGTGACGCCGCCACTGAATGTCGTGGCGCTGATCACCATGGCGGAAGTGTTGCCGCTGAAAACGGTCGGATAAGGCCCCTTGAATGCCACTGCGCACCCCCAACGTTCCAGCGGGCGGCCTTCGGCCGTTCCGACAGCACCTCAATTCGGATTCTGCACCAAATATCAACTTGATCGAAGCAGCGGCCATTGTCCAGCCGCGTTTTCCTAAAGCTTGTTGATTGGGCCGGCGTAATCGCGAGGTAATTTCACCACCGAAGGCGTCGTTCTTGATGAACGGTCCCCGGCCGGGGAATTCTGCGCGAGACGGACGACTAGCGCATCGCCCAGGGAGTATCGGCGGCTCGCACCGGGCACTAACGCCTCAGGACCGCGGCACGGGAGCGCCACTATCAATCCGCCGGTGGGCGGAGCTTCTTCACCTCGGCGTCGGACGGCAACACGCTCGCGCCGTCGACATATTTGAAGTCGGCCATGGTGCCGCGGCCGTCCTTCAGCGCGATCTTGCCGAGGAAGGCGCCGCCGCGGGCAGAAAGCCTAAGGCGCGCTTTATGCCGGTCCGCGCCACGTCAGCCTTAGCCGTGCGGCGGATGCGTCAACAGCGGCTGCTGCTGTTGTGGATTCGCTTCGGTGATCAGCGTGCCGCCATGGCCGTCGGCCACGGCGACAAAGCTTCCGGCCATGTAATTGCCGAGGAGCGCGAACGCCGCCGTGTGCCGGCCATCGCTCACCGTCAGCGTGCCGCCAGCGCCGGTCGCGTTCTGTGAATACGCCAGCGTCGTCTGCGCGCCGAAGGCGATGTCCGGCAGATTGATACCCGGCCGCGGGAAGGTGGAGGCCGCAGTCGGCTGGACGCTGCCGCCATTGGAAACCACCGGATCGGTGATCGCGACAGTGCCGCCGGCCCCAGAGGTGATATGGAAGTTGCCTGCCGAATAGTGGCCGACCATCGCGATCGCCGCAACCTGGAAGCCCCCCGACGAAACAAACAGGGTGCCGCTGGTGTGGGAAGCGGCCGAGACGTAGCTCAAGCTGATCGTATTGGCGGCGGAGGTGACCGAAACGAGATCGATGAACTGCTTGTGGTTGGCATGAGTGACCCCGCCGAAGCCCGACACCATGCCGTTGAAGGCGCTCGAATTGGCGTTGGTATCGGCGATTTCGAGCCCGCCCGAGCCGGTGGACAGGAAACGAACATTAGCGGTGCCGCCGGAAAGGACATCGACGACGCCGTTGCCCACCACGACCGCGCCGCCGCTGACCACGGCGCTGCCATCGATCTCCAGCAAGCTCCCGGTGCCGCTGGCGATGAGCGTGCCAGAGTTGGCAATCGTACCGCTCACGATCGCGGTGCCGCCGTTTGCGGTTTCGACTGTTCCTCCGGCACCGATGGAAGTGGTCACGATGCCAGTTCCGCCAGTGGAAACGATCTCGGTACCGCCGCTGTGGAAGGCCCGCGCGCATATCTCGGGCGGCGTGTCGAACCTGTCGTTCTCGTTCCGCGGCAACGAGCCGGTGCGCGAGGCCATGCATTCGGTGTTCCTGTATCACGCCATCAAGGCCGGCATGGACATGGGCATCGTCAATGCCGGGCAGATCGTCGTCTATGACGACATCGATCCCGAACTGCGCCAGACCTGCGAGGACGTCATCCTCAACCGCGACCCCGGCGCGTCGGAGCGGCTCTTGGCATTGGCGGAGAAGTTTCGCGGCAAGGAGAAGCAGACCAAGGAGCAGGATCTGGCCTGGCGCGAATGGCCGGTCGAGAAAAGGCTCAGCCACGCGCTGGTGCACGGCATCACCGAATTCATCGAGGGCGACACCGAGGCCGCACGGCTCACGGTCGAGCGCCCGCTCAACGTCATCGAAGGCCCGCTGATGGCCGGCATGAACGTCGTCGGCGACCTCTTCGGCGACGGCAAGATGTTCCTGCCGCAGGTCGTGAAGTCCGCGCGCGTCATGAAGCAGGCGGTGGCCTATCTGATGCCGTTTATGGAGGAGGAAAAGGCGCGCAACCAGGCCGCCGGCATCGCCGGGGACGGCCGCAACTCCGCCGGCAAGATCGTGCTCGCCACCGTCAAGGGCGACGTCCACGACATCGGCAAGAACATCGTCGGCATCGTGCTGCAATGTAACAACTTTGAAGTCATCGACCTCGGCGTCATGGTGCCGGCATCGAAGATCATCGAAACCGCGAAAGCCGAGGGCGCCGACATCATCGGCCTGTCCGGCCTGATCACGCCCTCGCTCGACGAGATGAGTTTTCTGGCGGGCGAACTGGAACGCCAGGGCATGAACGTGCCGCTCTTGATCGGCGGCGCCACCACCAGCCGCGTGCATACCGCGGTCAAGATCGACCCGAACTACCGCAGCGGGCCGGTGGTGCATGTCAATGACGCCAGCCGCGCCGTCGGCGTGGCGTCGGCGCTGCTGTCGCCGGAGCGGCGCGAGGCCTATGCCGCCGAGGTGCGGGCCGACTATGCGAAGATTTCGGCGGCGCATTTCCGCGCGCAGGCCGACAAGAAGCGCCTGAAGCTCGCGGACGCCCGCGCCAACGCGGTCGCGATCGATTTTGCGAAGACGCCGCCGAAAAGCCGGCATTGCTCGGCATCAAATCGTTCCGGGATTACGACCTCGCCGAACTCGCCGAATACATCGACTGGACGCCGTTCTTCCAGACCTGGGAACTGACCGGGCGTTTTCGGCGATTCTCGACGACCCGAAAGTCGGCGAAGTCGCGCGCTCGCTCTATGACGACGCGCGCAAGATGCTCGACCGCATCGTCGAGCGAGAACTGGTTCACCGCGCAGGCGACCGTCGGCTTCTGGCCGGCCAATGCTGTTGGCGACGATATCGTGGTCTATGCCGACGAACCCGCGGCAAGCAGATTGCCGACCTTCCACACGCTGCGCCAGCAGCTGGAAAAACGCGAAGGCCGCCTCAACCCCGCGCTGTCGGATTTCATCGCGCCGGCGCCGGCGGCGTGCCTGATTATATCGGCGCCTTCGTGGTCACCGCCGGCATCGGCGAGGACATCGTCGCCGACCGTTTCAAGAATGCCAATGACGATTATTCCTCGATCCTGTGCAAGGCGCTGGCCGATCGCCTTGCGGAAGCCTTTGCCGAGCGCATGCACGCGCGCGTCCGCCGCGAATTCTGGGGCTATGCGCCGGACGAGGCGTTTGCACCCGATGAGCTGATCTGGGAAAAATACGCGGCATCCGCCCCGCGCCCGGCTATCCCGCGCAGCCCGATCACACCGAAAAGGCGACGCTGTTTGCGCTGCTCGATGCCGAGAACACGGCTGGGCGTGAAGCTGACCGAAAGCTTTCGCGATGTGGCCGGGCTCGTCGGTGTCCGGCTTTATTTCAGCCACGCCGAAAGCTTTTACTTCGGCGTCGGCAAGATCGAGCGCGACCAGGTCGAGGATTACGCCCGCGCGCAAGAGCTGGAGCGTCGCGGAAGCCGAGCGCTGGCTGGCGCCGGTGTTGAACTACATCCCGACGCACGACCAGTCCGCGCAGGACCGCCGCGTCAAGGAAGCCATGCCAACGCTGGCGCCGGCGGCGGCTGCCCCCGCCAACGATGCCGCATCCAGCGAATTGACGGCGCATCCGCCGGGCTCAACTCGCGCGGTGCATCTGGCGTCCGCAAGAAGGCGGCGCGGGGGTAGGCGGCTCCTTTCTTCCCGTCTCGCTTGTGGAGAGGGTGCCTTCGCGAAGCGAAGGCGGGTGAGGGGTTTCTCTCCGCGGAGACAAACCCCCATCCGGCACGGACTGCGTCCGGGCCACCTTCTCCCAAAGGGACAAGGGTCACGCGTCCGCAATCTCGCCGCATGTCCTGCGCGAGTTTTGGCCTGCTCGTTCCGCCTTCTCCGAAAAGAAGGCGCGGGGGATGCCGGGCGCCCGATGCGCCCGATAGCCGCGTGTGCAGGGGTAGCGAGAGAGATCGCACACGCGTTAGTCAGGTCACACCGGAATCACCCGGCATTCCCCGCGCAATGGTTTTACGGCTTCCTTCGTGCTCTCCCCGGCGACCGGCTTTCTTGCCACCGTCATTGGCGGATCGCTCCGCAAACTTGACGCCAGCACCGGGGCGTCAGGACCACACGACTTCGCCGTCCGCCTCGGGCGCCCTCGTCTTTGGCGCCGTCCGCGTCCACCGCATCCCGCCGCACGTTCGTGACGATCGCGAAACGCCCTTCTCATCGGGCGGGACGGCGGCGACTAGGAAGCTGATTTGCATGAAACGAAAAGAGGAAATATTTTTGAAAAAGGGGCTGGACAGCCCTTCCGCAAAACAACCCGACGGGCAAATCAGTCAGGCCTCCTTCACCTCGTCCCGCGTGCGGGGTAAGCTGACGTTCGATCGCCGCCACGACCACCCCCGTTTGGTGCGATGCGGCGCAACGATCGACACGCGCGGAGGGAACAAGTGAGCCGCAGAACCGTTGCACAAAGCGGAACCCGGGATGGCCAACCAAATCGGGCAGCGGCCCCGGGATCAGGGAAGAAGGCCATGCGTGTCTTGATACTCGCGACATCCGTGCTCGTCATTCTCGCCGGCGCGGACGCCGCCACGGCCGGCCCGAGCACAGCCAAACGCGACGTCTCGGCTTCCGTCGAACCCGCCGCGGACACCACTCAGGGCACCGAACAGCAGGCCGCCCCTGACAAGACAACGCGACACGGCGTGCGGCATCAAGCCCGCCATCGCGGTGGCGCTCACCATCACCGCATTGGCGGTCCGGTCGGCCTGGTCGGCGGCATGGTGGCCGGACTGTTCGGACGGCGTTGACGCGACAGGTTTGCCGGGCCGCGCCTCCGTCGCACCGCCCGCCCACAATCATCTTTCGCCAGCGCGTTCAATCCCCGCTCGACGGCACCGGCCTCTGCGAAACATCCGGAAACGCCGCAGACGCGCGGATGACGGATTTGTAACTGGCCGCTTGGGGCGAATCACCGGCTAGATCGCGCAAAGGCTTGGGAGCGAGACCATGTCGCGCCATCACATCCTGCCGCCGATCGTCTATACGCCCGCGCCGCCGAAGCCGAAGAAGACCGAGCGCCGGCCGAAAACCAGCAGCCTGCAAAAGAGCGGCGTCGCCGCAAGCGATGAGGCCGGCGAGGCCGAGGAAACAGGCGAGGTGTTCGTCGCGGGCAGCACGGCGCGAGCCGGCGTGCAGGCTCCGCCCGACCCGTTTACGCCGGTCGAGTCCGCCGAACACAAGAATTCCCTCTACCACCGGCAAGCTCAGCGAAGGCATGCTGAAGGAATTGCTGCTGGCGCAGGAACAGGAAAGCGCGCCTGTCGCCGGCACGGCGGATACGAAGCGCTGATCAGGCCGCGAAGCGCCAACACGCATGCCGTCATTGCCGGGCTTGACCCGGCAATCCATCTCCTTCGCGAGAACTCCTTTCGAAGATGGATGGATGCCCGGATCAAGTCCGGGCATGACAATGGAATGTGCAGAGATATCCGCAGCAAACGATGCGGCGCGTCCGCGGCTCGCAGACAACTCACGCGCTCGGCGGCGCCAGCGGCTGCGCGATTTCGGCAAAAACCGGCAGCGCCTCGCAGGCCGCGCAATGCGCCGCCAGCGCCGGATAGCGCGCGGCGGGAAACAGCGCGGGATGCGCCTCGCCGGCAAATCTCAGGACGCAGGCGACCGCGATGTCGGCATGCCCGATGCTTTTACCGAACCACCAGGGCGTCTCGACATCGTCGCGCGCCTTCTCCAAAACCTCCAGCACGCCGCCGATCTGCGTCTCGCAGCGGTCGACCCAGATTTTCGATGACTCCTTGCGCAACACGCGCTCGTAGACAAGACTCACCGCCTTGTCGGCAAGCCCCGTCGCCAGCGCGCAGATTTTCAGCGCATGCCGCCGCTCCGGCCCGCGCGCGGCGATCATCGCCTTGTCCGGTCCGACCCACTCGTCGAGATAATCCAGGATCGCCGTGCTCTCGATCAGCACCTCGCCGCTGGCGAGCACCAGCGTCGGCACCCGGCGCAACGGGTTATACGTCGCGATCTTGTCGCCATCGCCAAACGTCGACCACGGCTGGTGCTCAAAAGCGATGTCGTACAGCCGCATCGCGATGGCGACGCGGCGGGTGAAGGGGGAGTTGTATTGACCGATCAGGAACATGGGGACACACCTTCGGTGGTTGAATTAGCGACCAACCTGCGCCATGACGGCCGGCCATTGCGCTCCGCGAAAGCGCATCCCCGACACTCCACTTCTATTGCAACGCTTGATGCGTGATGCGAGCCCTACCCCGGCTCGGCATCGAACATCACGATGCCCCTTGCGTAAATCGAACACGTGGAGCTAGTTTACCAGTAAGAACTGCTTGGAGATACCAAGTTAATCCACGACGGCGGGAGGATGCGTGCTAAAATCCATTAGCCTGACCAATGTTCGCAATTTTGCCGGCGGGCCGTGGAAATTTGAGCTCGGCGAATTGACTGCATTGTGCGGGGCGAACAGCGCTGGAAAATCGACCCTTATCAAGTCTCTGTTACTCCTGCGTGCCAATTCAAAGAGACCGGTGGAAGCGGAAGGACAAGGACGCGTTCAATTCTCTGACAAAGATTTTGACTTAGGCGACTTTCGCTCCTTCGCGTCGAACAACAATATAAGCAAGCCTTTTCTTATCGGAATCGAATACATTGGTGAACTGCCAAAAACTTCCTTCAAGGCAGTCCAACGAATTTTACCGGAAGATTTGAGATCTGAAATTGAGTCCCCAACGGCCTATCAGCTCAATGCTCTCTTTGAAGTAATTCATGTCGACACTAAAAGGCGCCGCAAGAACCACACATCTCATCTTGCAGGCTCTAATTCACCTGGATTCGGGTCTCTTGGAAGCGCTACTTTTATATTGAGCATCTCTAAAAGAGAAATAGCTCGTCTTGTCGTCGATCTCACCACCGCGGCAAAATCTTCATTTCCCTTCCCATTTGATGAAGGTGATGAATTTCCCTATGTCTGCCGCCTTTCCAAAGATTTTTTCGAAGCCACCGGCGCCGGTAAATTTGTTCAGCCGCTTGGTGAAACCGCAAACGGAAAGGACGCGCAGTTCACCCCCATTTTGAACGGAATCTTTCCAGTCGCGATAGTTGGCATTTCCCTAGGACGAGCTAGCCAGTCAACTGCATCAGACTCGAAAGAACAAACGCGAATCAGCCGCTCTAATAAAGCGTATATTCCGATTCCCCTTCCACCTATTTTGAGAACGCCAATCGATGATCTCCGCGAATTTTTGGATCAGATTGACTACACAGCGCCTCTTCGAGCGCATGCAAAACGCTTCTATTTCTTGAATCAAGAGTACAGCGCCGGACGTGATTCCTCGGGAGAAGGCATCCCGTATTTGCTGCGCGACAATCTTGAAAGAAATCTACGCGTTTGCCTACCTCGATCAAAGAGGACGGCAATATCCGTAACCTTTAAGTCGGCGCTGAATTCGTGGATAAGATACTTGCGAGACGAAAACTTCGAAACACCGGTCGGCGAGCAACGAAATTAACATCAATTTTTATCGTGGACTAATCGGCGATATCACACTTAAAGCTGATAGGCGGCACGCATTTCCGCTAGCTGATATTGGGTTTTCGGATTCTCTCAAGTACTTCCAATATTGGTGAAGGGTCTTCTTCTACGAAGTCAAGGGACCCTAATTGTTGAGCAACCTGAACTTCATCTGCATCCGGCGCTTCAAATTCGTTTGGCAGAGTTCCTCTTCTCATTAGTTGCCAACGGCAAATCTGTCATAATCGAAACTCACAGCGAGCGCATCATCAATAGCCTAAGGGTGATCGTTGCTGAAGACGCAACAAATACGCTCGCCCGGAAAATTGGAATTCTATTCATTTCAAAGTTAGGCACGCGCCCAAAAATTATCGATCTAACCCTAAATGAGAACGGATCGATCCCGGATTTCCCAAGAGAGTTCTTTGGTGAAGCGTTGTCTCTAACTGGCAGATTGTTAAGAGCACAAAAGACGAAGCGGAAAACCCAACAAATTTAGTGAGATGCCATTTTATTTCTTCCTTCCACCCACAGTGCTTGATCAAAGCTTTCCCAGAAGTCAGGGAGAGCTAAATCGTGTAGTCGATACACTGGGCGAAGTGCAGGCCCTCGTTGCTGGCGGTCAGTGCCTGCTGGCCACCACGGAGATAATTTGCGAGTTCATTGAAGACTTCGATTGGCAAAATGTTGGACCGGATGGGCTTTCGATTCTGCGAGATATTTATAGAGTACTGTCAGAAATTGTTGCACGCGACGGTGCCGCGAGCGTGCTCCTAAACTTACCCGACACGAATCCGATAATCCTGCATCCACTCCCGGACTCGTCTTTTGCGACGAATGGGCTTGCAACTATTTGGCAAGAAGAGGCAGGGAAGTTATTGGTCGTACACGACCAAATACGAGCGGGAGGATCACCCTTCGTCGAAGTCCCATGTGAACGTGCGTTCGCCGATGGAGCGCTCGGGACGTACGCGCCATCCCCCTGCCCGTCGCAATTGCCGTTGATCAGCCCGAATTCGTTGAGTACTCTTGCCGATGGAGAGGAGTGGCTCGTTGATTGGGATGATATCAACGCTCCCGTGACCTTCCGGCTGGCGCACCGAAATTTAGCCTGTATTGGAGGCAAAGTCCGCAGACCGCACGGCGGTAGTCACCACAAAGTATCCTTCAATAACGCTGTCCGCCCGTGGATACTTGATCCGAACGACGATCCGGTCCCGGATGCTTATCTCAATCAATTGCCTCCGCTGTGCGGATTTCCTATCGATGTCGTACGATTCGCACTGCTCCATGGATCTCTGCCCAAGAAGCGATCGAGATCTCGCTGCGTTCATTGTCTAGTGCGACAACACTCGACGTTTCCACCGTCATGCTCATTACTCAGCCAAGCCATTCGGCGCCCGCCCAGTCCGCAAACTTCCGATCCCGCGTCGCATGGCTCATGTTGCGCTTGAAACGACGTTCCAGCCTTTCGTTGTCGGCAAACGTCGAAGGCCCGGGACCAACGCTGGCCCACTGCCCCCTCATCCCTGAGCCGCCTCCTGCTCCATGTCGCGACCCGTCAGGTCTTCGCCCTGCATGTTGGCGTAGTCGCGCGCCATCTCGCGCATCAGGAATTTGGCGGGAACGTCGTGGTATGAGCCGCGGTCATTGACATATTGCATGTAGATGTTGCCCGCGCCGTCGAAGGGATGCAGCAGCGCGTCGGTGTGGCCGTCGAAATCGAGCGGCTGCACGCCGAGTTTGGCGCACAGCGTGGCGTTGAAGGTCGGCGTCGCCTTGCGCCAGGCGCCGTCGACATGGACCTCCGTGTAGCCGTGCCAGGTGAAGATGTCCGTGCCCATGCTCGCCCGCAGCTTTTCCGTGGTGAGGTGGTTGCGCACGTCGGCGAAACCGGCGCGGGCGGCAATGCCGTGGACGCGGCAGGCGGCGGCGTACAGCGCCGCCTTGCCGACGCAATAGCCGTGGCCCGCTGCCAACACGCTGGAGGCGCGAAAGGTTTCGGGAACGCGCGTGTCGACATAGGGGTTATAGCGGATGCCGTCGCGCACCGCCTTGTAGAGCAGGCTGGCCTTCTCGCGGTCGCCGGCGTCCGCCGCAACGGCCGCGCCGGCAAAATCCCTGACGGCCGGATGGTCGCTGTCGATGTATTCGCCAGGATCGGTGTAGAGGCGGCGGAGGGTGTCGGGAAGGATTTCGGTCATGCCGCAGTCTAGCAAGCCCTGTTTCCCGGGCAAATGCCCTCGCGCATTCCTTCGCCGCACATGAGTTTTCCCGAGGATACGTCGGAGGAGCAGTCCAGCCTCGAAGGCGGTGCATTTCGGTAACAGCGCAGAGCAATTCGCGATTCGCCGTTGTGCACGTTCCTCCGCTCGTCTTGCGCATCCGCGACTCCCATGTTCCAAGCGGTTGCATGCGCGGGAACCAATCCAGGCTGAACGGCGGAGGCGGCCTGGTTGCCGCCCTGCTGCTTGCCGTGACACCGGCTGCCGCGGCCGACCTGCCGCTGAAGGCGCCCGTCAGGGCCGCCGACTTCAACCCGTTCTGGGTCGAAGCCGATGTATTGGCCTGGAGCGTCAAGGGCGACCATCTGCCGGCGCTGGTCACCACCAGCCCGGCCGGCACGCCGTTCGCCCAGGCCGGTGTGCTCGGCCTGCCCACCACGACGGTGCTGTTCGGCAATTCCAGCGTCAATGACGGCTGGCGCGCGGGCGGCCGCATCACCGCCGGCTACTGGTTCGATCCCTCGCGCAGCCGGGGGCTGGAGGCGAATTTCTTCGGCCTTGGCGACGTCTCGACCGGTTTCGCCGCCGGTTCGCCCGGCACGGCCATCATCGCGCGGCCGTTTCTCGACGCGACCAGCAACCTGCAGAATACGGCCTTCGTGGCCTTCCCGGGATTCGTCTCCGGGAGCATCGCGATCAACGAAAAATCCCGGCTGCTCGGCGCGGGCGCGCTCTATCGCCAGGACATCGGCATGTGGGGCAGCCAGCGCATCAGCGCGCTGGTCGGCTACCGCTATCTGCGTTCGTCCGACGATCTCGCGATCGCGTCGCAATCGGCCATCCTCGCCGGCGGCAGCTTTGCGGTCAGCGAAGGTTTCGGCGCCATCAGCCAATTTCCACGGTCTCGACCTTGGCGTTGCCGGCGAATGGCGCGATGGTCCGTGGTCGCTGGAATGGCGCGGCAAGGTGGCGCTGGGCGGCAACTTCAACAAGGGCAATGTCACCGGCGCGACGACGACCACGCTCGGCGCCACCACCGTGGCCGCGGGCGGCGTGCTGACACAGCCGGGCAATATCGGCAGTTCCTCGCAGACGCGCTTTGCCGCGGTGCCGGAAGTCTCGCTCAAGGCCAGCTACCGGATCGCGCCGCGCTGGCAGCTCGTCGCAGGGTACGACGTACTGTACTGGAGCGGCGTGCAGCGCGCGGGAGGGCTGATCGATACCACCGTGAATCCCAACCTCATCCCCGGAGGCGCCGGCGGCGGACCGAACCGGCCGATGCCAACGATGAACACGACCTCGCTGGTCGCGCAGGGATTTAGTTTCGGGGCCAGGTATAATTATTGAGCGCGGTTGGCGCTGCTCGCCGTGGCGACCGGGCGCGTCGTGATCGCGAGGCCTACCCCTCCCCCTCGTCGCTCGCCAACAGCCCCTTCACCGCCCGCGCCCAGCCCTTCAAGCTTCCGCTCGCGCGTGGCCTGGCTCATGTTCGGCTTGAAGCGATGCTCGAGCCGCCAGTTGTCGGCGAATTTTGCCGGCTCGGGATAGACGCCGGCGGATAGCCCGGCGAGATAGGCGGCACCGAGCGCGGTGGTTTCCTGGATCATCGGGCGGTCGACCGGCGCGTCGAGCAGATCGGCGAGGCGCTGCATGGTCCAGTCGGAGGCGGTCATGCCGCCGTCGACGCGGAGCACGATGTTGGCGGCCTTGGCCTCCGGCCAGTCGGCGCGCATCGCCGCCCACAGGTCAAAAGTCTGGTAGCAGACGCTTTCGAGCGCGGCGTGCGCGAGTCTCGGCGGGGCCGGTGTTGCGGGTCAGCCCGAACAGCGCGCCGCGCACGCGCGGATTCCAGTACGGCGCGCCCAGGCCGACGAAGGCCGGCACCAGGTAGACGCTTTGGGTGGAATCGGACTGGTCGGCGAGCGGGCCGGTCTCGGCGGCCTGCTTGATGATGCCCGAGTCCGTCGCGCAGCCACTGCACCGCCGAGCCCGCGACGAAGATCGAGCCTTCGAGCGCGTAGGTGCGCTTGCCCCCGAGCTGATAGGCGATGGTGGTGAGCAGCTTGTTCTTCGAGGCGACCGGCGTGGCGCCGGTGTTGAGCAGCGCAAAGCAGCCGGTGCCGTAGGTGGACTTGATCATGCCCGGCGAGAAACAGGCCTGGCCGATGGTGGCGGCCTGCTGGTCGCCGGCGATGCCCGAGATCGCGATCGCGCCGCCGAACAGATCGGGCACGCTGTCGCCGAAATGGTGCGAGGAAGTCCTTCACCTCGGGCAGCATCGAGCGCGGCACGCGCAGGATCTTCAGCAGTTCGTCGTCCCACTCGCCGGTGTGGATGTTGAACAGCAGCGTGCGCGAGGCGTTGGTGGCGTCGGTCGCGTGCACCTTGCCGCCGGTGAGCCGCCACAGCAGATAGCAATCGACGGTGCCGAACATCAGTTCGCCGCGCTCGGCCCGCGCGCGCGCGCCGGGCACGTGGTCGAGGATCCAGGCGACTTTGGTGCCGGAGAAATAGGGATCGATGATCAGGCCGGTCTTGCGCCGAGATCGCCGGCTCGTGGCCTTCGCTCTTTAGCCTGGCGCAGATGTCGGCGGTGCGGCGGTCCTGCCAGACGATGGCGCGGTGCACGGCCGTGCCGGTGGCGCGGTCCCACACCACGGTGGTCTCGCGCTGGTTGGTGATGCCGATCGCGGCGATGTCCTTGGCGGTGACGTTCGGCCTTCTTCAGCGCCTCGCGGCAGGTCGCGATCGTCGAGGTCCAGATGTCCTCCGGCTCGTGCTCGACCCAGCCCGAGGCCGGAAAATGCTGCGGGAATTCGGCCTGCGCGGTGGCGGCGATCGAGATGTCGCCGCGAAACACGATGGCGCGCGAGGATGTGGTGCCCTGATCGATGGCCAGCACAAAGGACATGATGTTTTCCTGGCGTTGCTTCCCGGGGGTGTGGTTGGTTGCGGCAGAGGCAAGCGGATTGGGAGGTGGAGGTCAATATCGCGACGCTCGTCGCCGGCCTCCCTGACCCGCGCCGCGTTGCGGGGAGATGGCCGCTTGCGCGCACCTCGCCCCGCTTGCGGGGAGAGGTCGGAGCGCGAAGCGCTCCGGCGTGAGAGGGAACTCACCGCGCATCCGCGTATCCGTCTGAGAGCGAGCCCCTCACCCCGACCCTCGCCCCGCGAAGAGCGTGGGCGAGGGGAGAGGAGAAACTACACCGACGCCGTCGTCACGCCGCCGTCGACGACAATGGTCTGCCCGGTCATGAAGCTCGAGGCGTCCGAGCCGAGATAGGCCACGGCGCCGGCGATTTCGTCGGGCTCGCCGATGCGGCGCAAGGGCGTGGTGGCGCAGCGGCGCTTCAGGCGCTCTTCGTCTTCCCACAGCGCGCGGGCGAAATCGGTCTTGACCAGGCCCGGCGCCACGCAATTGACGCGCACGCCCTTCGGGCCCCATTCGCCGGCGAGGCTGCGGCACAGCGCGAAATCCGCGGCCTTGGAAATTCCGTAGGCGCCGATCACGGTGGAGCCGCGCAGGCCGCCGATCGAGGAGATGATCACCACCGAGCCGTTGCCGCGCTCGGCCATCTGCGGGATCGCCAGCTCGCAGAGCCAGATGTTGCTCTTGACGTTGGAGTTCATGATCTTGTCGAAGGCCTCGTCCTTGATGTCGAGCAGCGGGCCGTAATAGGGATTGACCGCGGCGTTGCAGACCAGGATGTCGATCTTGCCGTAATGCTTGGTCGCGCCCGCGATCAGCGCCTCGACCTCGTCGCGGCGCGAGATGTTGCAGGCGATGACATGGGCGTCGCCGCCGGCTTTGCGGATGCCGCCGGCGACTTCCTCGCAGGCATCGGCCTTGCGGCTGGAGATCACCACCTTGGCGCCGAGCTTCGCCAGCAGCTCCGCCGAGGAGCGGCCGATGCCGCGGCTCGAGCCGGTGATGACGGCGACCTTGCCGGTGAGATCGAACGGGGTGTCTTCATGATGTGTGCTCCCTTTTTGTTATTTGATGACCTGACGTTCTCTATCTGTCATGCCCGGGCTTGACCCGGGCATCCACGACTTCCTTTGCGAGCCTCAAGACGGTGGATGGCCGGGTCAAGCCCGGCCGACGACAATTGCTTGTCATTCCGGGGCGCGACGAAGTCGCGAACCCGGAATCCATTGGGCCGCTACGCAAGCTGCGAGATGGATTCCGGGTTCGATGCTTCGCATCGCCCCGGAATGACGGGGTTGGGTCGTGCCCCGGAATGACGGCTGGGGCTACACCAGCCCGCCCGCGTTGGTGACGCGGCGCAGATGGTAGTCGGTGTCGCCGAAGGCTGTTCTCGATCATGGTCAGCCGCTTGAAGTAGTGGCCGATCTTGGCCTCCATGGTCATGCCGATGCCGCCGTGAAGCTGGATCGACTGCTGGCCGACGAATTTGCCGGACTTGCCGATCTGCACCTTGGCGGCCGCGACCGCGGTGGCGCGCTCCTTGGCGTTGTCGACATCGTTCGCCATGGTGGCGAACATCGACATGCTGCGGGCCTGTTCGAGCGCCACGAACATGTCGGCGGCGCGATGCTGCAGGGTCTGGAAGCTGCCGATCGGCACGCCGAACTGCTTTCGCGTCTTGAGATATTCGACGGTGGTCTTCAGCGACTCGTCCATGATGCCGACCGCTTCCGCGCAGATCGCGGTGCGGGCCTCATCGACCACGCGCTCGATCAGCGGCAGCGCGTTCTCGGGATCGCCGATCGCGGCGTCCGCGCCGACCTCGACGCCGGTAAACGTGATGTCGGCGGCGTGCAGGCCGTCCTGGGTCGGATAGCCTTTCCTGGTGACGCCCTTGGCGTTGGCGGGGACCAGGAACGCGCCGATGCCAGCGGCGTCGCGCTGGCCGCCCTTGGTGCGCGCGGTCACGATCAGGGTGTCGGCGCCCTCGCCGTTGAGCACGACGAATTTCTCGCCGTCGATGACGTAGCCGCTGCCCTTCTTCTTGGCCGTGGTCGCGACGTCGGCGAGATCGTAGCGCGAGTTCTTCTCGAGCTGCGCGAAGGCAAAGGTCTTGCTGCCGTCGATGATGCCGGGAATGTAGGCGGCCTTCTGCTCGGCCGATCCGCCATGGCGCAGGAAGCCGCCGGCGATGACGACGGTGGCGAGATAAGGCTCCAGCACCAGCGCCCGGCCCATCGCCTCCATCACGATCATGATCTCGGTGGCGCCGGCGCCGAAGCCGCCGTCTTCCTCCGAGAACGGCAGGCCCAGCAGGCCCTGCTCGGCGAGCTTGCCCCAGACGGCTTTGCTCCAGCCGCCCTTCTCCGCCATGTATTTCTTGCGGCTGTCGAAGTCGTAGGAGTCGCCCAAGAGGCCCTCGACGCTTTCCTTGAGAAGCCGCTGCTCCTCGGACAGATCAAAATCCATGTTCTCTTACTTTCCGGCTATCTGTGTCGTCATGGCCGGGCTTGACCCGGCGCATCCACGACTTTCCCATGCTCAAAACAAGACGTGGATGGCCGGGTCAAGCCCGGCGCATGACGGTGGCTGATGACGATCTACAGCCCCAGCACGGCCTTGGTGATGATGTTGCGCTGGATCTCGTTGGAGCCGCCGTAGATCGAAACCTTGCGGTTGTTGAAATAGCTCGGCGCGATCTGCGCGGTCCAGTCCATGGTCTCGTTGGAGCCATCGTCGCCGTGGATGTCATAGGGCGCGGCGAACGGGCCGATCACTTCCATCAGGAGTTCAGTGGTGGCCTGCTGGATTTCCGATCCCTTTATCTTGAGCACCGAGGAAGCAGGATTGGGCTTGCCCTTGCCGTGCTTGCCTTCGTCGGCAACGACGCGAAGCTGCGTGAGCTCGAGCGCCTTCAGCTCGATCTCGACCTCGGCGAGTTTCTCGCGGAACTTGACGTCCTCGATCACGGGCTTGCCGCCGGACTCGACCTTCGAGGCCAGTTCCTTGATGCGGCGGATGCGCTCCTTGGAAACGCCGACGCGGGCGATGCCGGTGCGCTCGTTGCCGAGCAGGAATTTCGCGTAGTCCCAGCCCTTGTTCTCCTCGCCGATCAGGTTCTCGACGGGCACCTCGACGTCATCGAAGAACACCTCGTTGACCTCGTGGCCGCCGTCGATGGTCTGGATCGGGCGCACGGTGACGCCCTTCGACTTCATGTCGAACACGATGAAGGAGATGCCCATCTGCTTCTTCGCATTGGTGTCGGTGCGGCACAGGCAGAAGATCATGTCGGCGTGCTGCGCCAGCGTGGTCCAGGTCTTCTGGCCGTTGATGATGTACTTGTCGCCCTTGCGCTCGGCTTTTGTCTTCAGCGAGGCAAGGTCCGATCCGGAGCCAGGCTCCGAGAAGCCCTGACACCACCAGTCGTCGACATTGGCGATGCGCGGCAGATACTGCTGCTTCTGCTTTTCGTTGCCGAAGGTGTAGATGACGGGCCCGACCATGCTGACGCCGAAGGCGAGCGGCGCCGGCGCCGGATGCATCTGCAGTTCCTCGTTGAAGATGTAATGCTGGACCGACGTCCAGCCCGTGCCGCCATATTCCTTCGGCCAGTGCGAGACGCCCCAGCCCTTCTTGTTGAGGATGCGCCACCAGGCGACCATGTCATCCTTGGAAAGATGACGGCCCTCGACCAGCTTGCGCCGCGTCTCCGGCGGCACGTTGTCCCTGAAGAAGGCCCGCACTTCCTCGCGAAACGCCATTTCTTCCTTGCTGAAACTGAGATCCATCGGATCCTCCTGTGATGAATTAGGTTGGAAGCTGTATCGGCCGAGGCAGTGCGCCCCCTCTCCCGAAGGGAGAGGGTTGGGGTGAGGGGTTACGGTCCAACGATAGTCCGTAACCCCTCACCCGGATCGCTGCGCGATCCGACCTCTCCCGATGGGAGAGGTGAGACCGTGCTTGCGGCGCGTCCCGGTTCACGCACGGCCCCCCGATGCGAGCTTGGGCTGCGCCGGCTGCTGGTTGCGCAGTTCATGGCGCGAGAGTTTGCCGACCGAGGTGCGCGGCAGTTCGTCGACGAATTCGAGCGCCGCCGGAATCTCGTGCTTGCCGAGTTTTCCCGCAAGGAACGCCTTCAGTTCATCCAGCGTGAACGGCTTTGCGTCGTCGCGCAGTTTGACGAACGCCTTCGCCGCCTCGCCGCGGTAATCGTCGGGAATGCCGATCACGATCACCTCATGCACCGCCGGGTGTTCGTACATCGCCTGCTCGATCATCTGCGGATAGACGTTGAAGCCGCCGGAGATGATCATGTCCTTCTTGCGGTCGACCAGATAGAAATAGCCGTCCGCGTCCATGTAGCCGATGTCGCCGGTGAGAAAGCGGTCGCCGACGAAGGCGTCCGCGGTTTCCTGCGGCCGGTTCCAGTAGCCTTTGGTGACGTTCGGACCGCGGATGCGGATCTCGCCGACTTCGCCCGGCGGCAGCACCTTTTTGGAATCGTCGAGCGCGACCACGTCCATCTCGATGGCGGGCAGCATCAGCCCGATCGATCCCGGCTTTTCCGGTCCCTCCGGCGGATGGCCGGTGCCGGGCGAGCAGGTCTCGGTCATGCCCCAGCCGCTCTTCAGCTTCATTTTGGTCTTGCGCTCGAAGATCCTTGCCACCTCGACCGGCAGCGGCGCGCCGCCGGAACCGCAATAGGCCAGGGACGACATGTCGCGCTTGTCGAGATCGGGCAGGCTCGCGATCGCGATCCACATCGTGGGCACGCCGGGAAACGCGGTCGCCCGCTTGACCTCGATGTCGCGCATCACGGCCTCGACGTCGAAACGCTGGTGCAGCGAGATCAAATCGCCGCGCTCCAGGCTGCGCAGCAGGATCACCGTCAGCGCGAAGATATGAAACAGCGGCAGCACGCAGATCACGCGCTCGATTGCATCCTTGCGCTCGGCGCGGGCCGGCTTGCCCCAGACGTCGTAGATCGACACCGCCGCGGTCAAATTGCCATGGGTCAGCATGGCGCCCTTGGGCAGGCCGGTGGTGCCGCCGGTATATTGCAGCAGCGCCACGTCATCGACCGCGACATTTGGCCACTGCGCGGGTTTGGTCGCGCCTTCGGTGAATTTCCGAGAGGTGACGATCGCGGGATTGGCGGGAATCGGCGTGTGCGGATTGCCGACCGCGCCCCAATTGTCGTCCTCGCAGACGATCAGGCGATCGAGCAGGCCTTTTTCCAGGAACTTCAGCGCCATCGGCAGCAGGGCTGAAAGGTCTGATGTCACCAGCACGCGCGCGCCGCTGTCGCTGAGCTTGTGCGAGAGCGCCCGTTCGCCGTCGAGCGGGGAAAGATGCACGACGCGCGCGCCGGCCTTCAGCGCCCCGAAGAAATTCACGGGATGATCGGGCGAATTGCCGAGGAACAGCGCGATCGAGGCGCCCTTGCCATAGCCCGCGCGCAGGAAGGACGCGGCCGCGACCTCGACCATATCTTCCAGTGCGGCATAGCTGATCGGCCGGTCGCGGAATTCCAGCGCCGGCCGCGCGCCGTAATCGGCTGCCGCCTTCGACAGCAGATCCGGCAGCGTGCCCCGCGCAATCGGATCGTCCCAGCGGACGCCGTCCGGATAGAACTGTTCGCCGGGATGGGTCATGGGCACGACGCCGTCATTCGGGGCGCGCCAACGGGTTGGCGCATAACCGCCGTGACAGGCTCCGCGCGAACCCGCAAGGGGGAACGGGTCTACGCTGTCGACGCATCCCGGAATGACGCATGCTAAGGTGCACCATCACGCGGCTTTCGCCGTCTGGGCCAGCGACGCAAACGTCTTGCCTTCGGCGGCAAGGCGCTTGAGCAGCGGCGCCGGTTCGAGCGAGGGATCGTTGGTTTCCTTGGCGTAGTACGACAGCCGGTCGGCGATGTGCTTGAGGCCGACCTGGTCGGCGTAGAACATCGGGCCGCCGCGATAGATCGGCCAGCCGTAGCCATAGAGCCAGATCACGTCGATGTCGCTCGGCCGCGCCGCGACGCCCTCTTCGAGAATGCGCGCGCCCTCGTTGATCATCGGATACATCATGCGCTCGAGGATCTCGTCGTCGCTGACCACCCGCTTCTTGAGCCCGAGCCGGGCAAGCGTCTCGTCGATCAGCTTCTCGACATCGGGATCGGGCAGCGCCGCGCGCGACCCTGCCTCATACTTGTAGTAGCCCTTGCCGGTCTTCTGGCCGAAACGGCCGGCCTCGCACAGCGCGTCGGCGATTTCCGACTTGATGCCGCGGTCTTTCCGCGAGCGCCAGCCGATATCGAGGCCGGCGAGATCGCTCATCGCGAACGGCCCCATCGGCATGCCGAACTTGGTCACGACGGCGTCGACCTGCTGCGGCAGCGCGCCTTCGAACAGCAGCTTCTCCGACTGCTTGCCGCGCTGCGCCAGCATGCGGTTGCCGACAAAGCCGTCGCAGACGCCGACCACCGCCGGCACTTTTGCAATTTTGCGCGCCACCGCGACTGCGGTGGTGAGCGCGTCCGGCGCGGTCTTCGCCGCGCGCACGATCTCGCACAGCTTCATGACGTTGGCCGGCGAGAAGAAATGCATGCCGAGCACGTCCTGCGGGCGCTTGGTCACCGCGGCGATTTCGTCGATGTTGAGATAGGAGGTGTTGGAGGCCAGCACCGCGCCGGGCTTGGCGAACTTGTCGAGCGCCGTGAACACTTCCTTCTTGATCGCCATGGTTTCGAACACGGCTTCGATCACCAGGTCAGCGTCTTTGACGTTCTCGAGCCCAACCACGCCTTTGATCAGGCCCATTCGCTTGGCCGGTGCGTCGGCCGGGATGCCGCCGCGCGCGGCGGTCGCCTCGTAGTTCTTCTGCATCACGCCCAGCCCGCGCTTGAGCTGCTCCTCGCCGGTTTCGATCAGCGTGACCGGGATACCGGCATTGGCGAACGACATCGCGATACCGCCGCCCATGGTGCCGGCGCCGATGATGGCGACGCGTTCGACATTGCGCGGCTTGGTGCCCTCGGGAACGCCGGCGATCTTGGCCGCCTCGCGCTCGCTGAAGAAGGCATATCGCTGCGCCTTCGACTGGTCGCTGGCCACGAGTTTCAGAAAACCCTCGCGCTCCTTCTTCAGCCCTTCGTCGAACGGCAGGTCGATCGCGGCGCCGACCGCGTCGGCCGCGGCGAACGGGGCTTCCAGCCCGCGCGCTTTCTTGGTCAACGCGGCAACCGCATTGGTGAAGATCGAGCGGTCGGCCTTGGCGGCGGCGAGCTTGCTGTCATCGTCGCGCAATTTGCGCAGCGGGCGCTTCTCGGCCAGCACCTTGCGGGCAAAGGACTCGCCGCCCGACGCCGGACCCTCCACGATCTCCTCGATCAGGCCGTTCTTGAGCGCGTCCGACGCGCCGATCGGGTCGCCGCCCACGATCATCTTGACCGCAAGTTCCGGACCGACCGCGCGCGGCAGCCGCTGCGTGCCGCCGGCGCCCGGCAACAGGCCGAGCTTGACTTCAGGCAGGCCGAGCCTTGCGTCCTTGGTCGCGACGCGGAAATGACAGGCCAGCGCCACTTCGAGACCGCCGCCAAGCGCGGTGCCGTGGATGGCGGCAACGATCGGCTTCGGCGAATTCTCCATCAGGACCAGCACTTCGGTGAGGCCCGGCGGCTTCGGCGGCTTGCCGAATTCGGTGATGTCGGCGCCCGCGATGAAGGTGCGGCCGGCGCAGGTCAGCACGATCGCCTTCACTTCGGGGTCGGCGATCGCGCTCTGCATGCACTCCAGGATGCCGCCGCGCACGGCGGCGCTGAGCGCGTTCACGGGAGGGCTGTTGACCGTGACGATGGCGACCACGTCATGACGCTCGAGCTTGACGACTTCGTTCACGAGACTCTCCCTAGTTACCGCAGCTTGGTTGCGTTGTTCTTGAATCGGTTGCTGGCTTGCGTTTACAGGCTATTTCGCATAGCGGAATTTAATTCCACATCTTGACACGGAGGGTTATTTTGAAGCACGTGCCTTGTCAACGCGGACCGCGCAGCAGCAGGCCATGAAACGTCCAGGCAAGAAGGTGGCGACCGATCGCAGCTTCGTTGTCGCGCTTTCCCGCGGCCTCGATGTGTTGCGCGCCTTCCGGCCCAACGATGGCATGCTCGGCAATCAGGAGATCGCGGCCCGCACCAATCTGCCGAAGCCGACCATCTCCAGGCTCACCTATACCCTCACCAGGCTCGGCTACCTTACACCCGTTCCGCGGTTCGAGAAGTATCAACTGGCGCCGGCGGCGATGGCGCTTGGCTATGCCGCGCTCGCCAATCTAGGTGTTCGGCATTTGTCCGAACCCTTTCGCGAGGAAGTGATGCGCGAGACCGGCGGCGCGGTGGCGATCGGCGGCCGCGACCGCACCAGCATGATCTATTTTGGCCAGAGCCGCGGCATGACGCTCGGGGTTCAACTGGACGTCGGCTCGCGGGTACCGATCGCAAACACGGCGATGGGGCGGGCCTATATCTGGGCGCTGCCGGCCGAGGAGCGTGCTGTCTTGTTGCGCGAACTGCGCGAGCATTACGGCAACCGCTGGCCGCGGATGCGCGACGGCATCGAACGCGCCGGCGAGACCGTCGCCAAGCTCGGTTTCGCGATCTCGGCGGGCGAGTGGCACGACGACATCCATGCGGTCGGTGTAGCCTTAAAGCTTAATGACGGAACCGGGCCTTATGCGTTTAACTGCGGCGCTCCGGCATTCCGCTTCACGGAAGATCGGCTGCGCAACGATATTGGACCTCGTCTCGTGGCAATGGTAAGGAACGTGGAGGCGGCGCTGGGTGGGACGGTGCCGTACTCACAAAAAGAAGAAAGCAAAAAGCTGAAAGCAGGAGGGAAAGTTGCACGTGTGGTCGAGGGGATCAGGTAGCCTTCATCATGGCAGCGGCCGATCGGGTTTGCTGGGCCAGTGCGGCCCGGCGGGATCGGGCGCAGCGAAATGACGCAGGCACAGCTCGCGCAGGGACAGGATCCCCTGCTTGCGGTTCGCGACGTCAGCGTCGTGTTCGGCGGCATCATTGCGCTCAATGGCGTCTCCTTCGATATGCACAAGGGCCAGATCCTTGGCCTGATCGGACCGAACGGCGCCGGCAAGACCACATTGTTCAATTGCCTGAGCCGACTCTATCAGCCGAGCGGCGGCGACATCCTGATGGAGGGCCAGAGCATCCTGAAGCGGCCGCCGCACCGGATCGCTGAAATCGGCATCGGCCGCACCTTCCAGAACGTGGCGCTCTTCCCCAATCTTTCGGTGCTCGACAACGTCCGGGTCGGCACCCATTCCCGCACCAGCAGCGACATCGTCAGCGATTCCCTCAAACTGCCCTGGGTCCGCCGCGGCGAGGCCGAACTCAACAAGCACGTGCATGAGATCATCAGCTATCTCGATCTCGACGACGTCGCCCATGTCACGGTTTCCGGGCTGCCGTTCGGAACCCAGAAGCGGGTCGAACTGGCCCGCGCACTGGCCGCCGATCCCAAGATCCTGCTGCTCGACGAACCCGCCGGCGGCCTCAACCACGAAGAAGTCTATGTGCTTGGCGCCCTGATCAAGCGCATCCGCGACGAACGCCACATGACCGTGCTGCTGGTCGAGCATCACATGGGGCTCGTGATGTCGATCGCCGACCACGTGGTCGCGCTGAATTTCGGCCGCAAGCTCGCCGAGGGAACGCCGGCCCAGGTGCAGTCCGACCCGGATGTCATCAAAGCCTATCTGGGGAGCAAGGACCAATGACGGCGATGCTCAACATCAAGGATCTGCGCGCCTATTACGGCCAGGTGCAGGCGCTGCATGGTCTCAATTTCGATCTCAGCGAAGGCAGCCTGACCACGCTGTTGGGGGCCAACGGCGCCGGCAAGACCACCACGCTGCGCGCGATCTGCAATATGGTCCGCACGACAGGCGCGATCGAGTTCGAGGGCGCGCCGCTCGCCGGGCGCTCGACCGAAAACATCGTCCGGCTCGGCATCGCCCACGTGCCGCAAGGCCGCGGCACCTTCACCACCATGACGGTCGAGGAAAACCTCCAGCTCGGCGCCATCACCCGCAAGGACAAGGCCGGCGTGGTCTCCGACATCGAGCGGATGTACGACCACTTTCCGGTACTGAAGCAGCGCTACACCCAGCAGGCCGGCACGCTTTCGGGCGGCGAACAGCAGATGCTGGCGGTCGCCCGCGCGCTGATGCTGCGTCCGCGGCTGATGCTGCTCGACGAGCCGTCGTTCGGCCTGGCGCCGCTGATCGTGCGCGACCTGTTCAAGATTCTCGGCAAGATCAACCGCGAGGACAAGGTCACCATCCTGGTGGTCGAGCAGAACGCGCAACTGGCGCTGGAACTCGCCGACCAGGCCTATGTGATCGAGACCGGACGCATCGTGATGGCAGGCAACGCCAAGGATATCGCCAACAACGAAGACGTCCGTAAATCCTATCTGGGCTATTGAGGAGCGCGGCCATGGAGCTTTTTACCAACCAAATCCTGGCGGGCATTTCCACCGGCGCGATCTATGCCTGCATGGCGCTGGCCGTCGTCATGATCTACCAGGCGATCGACCATCTCAATTTCGCGCAAGGCGAGATGGCGATGTTCTCGACCTTCATCTCCTGGCAACTGATGCAGTGGGGCCTGCCCTACTGGGGCGCCTTCGTCCTCACGCTGGGATTGTCCTTTGCCGGCGGCATCGCCATCGAGCGGCTATTGTTCAAGCCGCTGGCGAAAGCGCCGATCCTGACCAACGTCGCGGGCTTCATCGCGCTGTACTCGATCATCAACAGCGTCGCCGGCCTGATCTGGGACTTCACCATCAAGCAATACCCGACGCCGTTCGGCTCGTATCCGTTTCTCGGCAGCCAGCTGATCTCGACCCACCAGGCCGGCATGATCGGCATTACGCTGGTCCTGCTCATTCTGCTGTTCTTCTTCTTTCGCTTCACGCGAATGGGCCTCGCCATGCGCGCAGCCGCGGCGCTGCCGGAATCGGCGCGGCTGGTCGGCATCAACACGTCGTGGATGATCGCGCTCGGCTGGGGCATGGCGGCCGCCATCGGGTCGATCGCCGGAATGATGATCGCGCCGGTGGTGTTCCTGGAGCCGAACATGATGCTCGGCGTGCTGATCTACGGTTTCGCCGCCGCCGTGCTCGGCGGCCTCACCAGCCCGTTCGGCGCCGTCATCGGCGGCTTCCTGGTCGGGATCTTCGAAAATCTGGTGGGAACCTACATCCCCGGCGTCGGCAATGAGCTGAAACTGCCGATCGCGCTGGCGCTGATTATCACCGTCCTGGTCGTCAAACCAGCCGGGCTGTTTGGCCGGCCCATCGTGAAGCGAGTTTGATCATGAGCGCAGTCGAGGAAGTCGTCACCGAAGCCCCGGCCGTCGAGGCCGTTCCGAAGCGGGCCATGACGCTCGGCGTCGGCACGTCGCTGGTCATGCTGGCGCTGTTCCTGGTCGTGCCGCTGCTGGTCAAGAACTTCATCATCTTCCAGCTCACCATGCTGCTGATCTACGGCCTCGCCGTGCTGGCGCTGAACATCCTGACCGGGGGCAGCGGGCAGTTCTCGCTGGGACAGAGCGCGTTCTACGCTGTCGGCGCCTATACCTCGGCGATCCTGATGGAACATGCCGGCATGAACTACGCGCTGACGCTGCCGATCGCCGGCGTCATCTGCTTCGCGTTTGGATTCCTGTTCGGCCAGCCGGCGCTGCGCCTGTCCGGCGTCTATCTGGCGCTGGCGACCTTCGCGCTGGCGACCGCGATGCCGCAATTGTTGAAGCTCGGCTATTTCGAGCACTGGACCGGCGGCGTGCAGGGTCTCGTCGTGACCAAGCCGGACGCGCCGTTCGGCCTGCCGATGTCGCAGGACATGTGGCTGTATTATTTCACGCTCGTCGTCACGATCGCGATCTACATCTTCTCCGTCAATCTGCTGAGGTCGCGTTCGGGACGCGCCTTCATGGCGATCCGCGACAACGAAATCGCGGCCTCCGCGATGGGCATCGACGTCGCGCTGTACAAGACGCTGGCATTCGGCGTCTCGGCCGGCATCACCGGGGTCGCCGGCGGCCTCGGCGCCATCGCCGTGCAGTTCGTGGCGCCGGACAGCTACACCATCGCGCTGGCGATCTCGCTGTTTCTCGGCATGGTGGTGGGCGGCGTCGGCTGGCTGCCGGGGTCGATCGTGGGTTCGGCCTTCATCATCTTCG
This sequence comes from uncultured Alphaproteobacteria bacterium, assembly GCA_963843225.1. GTDB lineage: Bacteria > Pseudomonadota > Alphaproteobacteria > Rhizobiales > Xanthobacteraceae > Bradyrhizobium. The sequence continues at coordinate 39,797 of CAWJJT010000001.1, forward strand.
TGCCGAACATCGCGGAGGGCATTTCGAAGGGCCTTTCCGGCGCCGTATTCGGCGTGCTGCTGTTCCTCGTCATCTTCCTGGTGCCACACGGCGCACGTCAGGTCGCCATCGTTGCCCAGCATTTGATCGGCAAAGCAAAGAAAAACTAAACCGAGTTCGCAAGACAGGTTGCGCGAGGCGATAGCCGTTACAGGCAAAATCGAAGCAGTGCGATAAGTATCGCCTGGCGCAACTCGTCCTGCGGGAATGAGGCAGTACAACTGAGGAGAGACTATGCTTTCTAGACAAGAACTACGAATCGCCGCGTTCTCGACGGCGGTCATTGCGTTCGCGGCCACTTCCGGCGGAGCACTCGCCCAAAAGAAATACGACACCGGCGCGACCGACACCGAGATCAAGATCGGCAACATCATGCCGTATAGCGGACCGGCTTCCGCCTACGGCGTGATCGGCAAGACCGAGCAGGCCTATTTCAACAAGATCAATGCCGAAGGCGGCATCAACGGCCGCAAGATCAGTTTCATCAGCTATGACGACGGCTACAGCCCGCCGAAGGCGGTCGAGCAGGCGCGCAAGCTGGTCGAGAGCGACGAAGTGCTCGTCGCGTTCAATCCGCTCGGCACGCCGTCGAATTCGGCGATCCAGAAATACCTGAACGGCAAGAAGATCCCGCAGTTGTTCGTCGCCACCGGCGCGACCAAATGGAACGATCCGAAGGATTTTCCGTGGACCATGGGCTGGCAGCCCAGCTATCAGAGCGAGGCACGGATCTACGCCAAGTTCCTGATGAAGGAGAAGCCGGACGGCAAGATCGCCGTGCTCTACCAGAACGACGATTTCGGCAAGGATTACCTCAAGGGGCTGAAGGATGGCCTTGGCGCCAAGGCGTCGATGATCATTGCCGAGGAAAGCTACGAGACCTCCGAGCCTTCGATCGACAACCACATCGTCAAGCTGAAGGCGACCGGCGCCGACGTGTTTTTCAGCGTCACCACGCCGAAATTCGCCGCGCAGGCCATCAAGAAGCTCGCCGAGATCCAGTGGCAGCCGATGCATCTCGTCGTCAACGTCTCGGCCTCGGTCGGCGGCGTGATCAAGCCGGCGGGCTTCGAGAACAGCCAGGGCATTCTCTCCGCCGCCTACGCCAAGGACGGTGCGGATCCCCAGTGGGACAACGATCCCGGCATGAAGAAATTCTTCGCCTTCCTGGAGAAGTATTATCCCGACGGCAACAAGCTCGACGGCTCCGTGGTGTACGGCTACGGCGCGGCGCAGACCATGGCCAAGGTCATCGAGATGTGCGGCGACGACCTGACGCGCGCCAATGTCATGAAGCAGGCGGCGAGCCTGAAGGACTTCACACCCGACACCTTGCTGCCCGGCGTCGCGATCAATACCTCGGCCACCGACTTCGCCCCGATCGAACAGTTGCAGATGATGCGGTTCAAGGGCGAGAAGTGGGATTTGTTCGGCGACATCATCTCGGGTGAAGTCAGCAACTAGGCGCTGGGCGGAGCCGGCTTCTCACGGCTCCGTGAACCCGTCGTTCGACTAAATAACGCCCCCTGCGACTGACCTCGCAGGGGGCTTTTTGTTGCTGGCCTCCCCGGGAGGGTATTGAATGCAACGAGGAGCCGAAAAGCGCTCCCAATCAAAAAAACGACACATTCAAACAGACCAAGGAGGTCCTAGATGCCTGCTATCCATCCGCGATTGGGGGCCATTTCGGCTGCCCTCGCGATAGCCGCCCTGACAAGCAGCAACGCCCTTGCCCAAAAAAAATACGACACCGGCGCCACCGACACCGAAATCAAGATCGGCAACATCATGCCCTACAGCGGACCCGCTTCCGCCTATGGCGTGATCGGCAAGACCGAACAGGCCTACTTCAACAAGATCAACGCCGAAGGCGGCATCAACGGCCGCAAGATCAATTTCATCAGCTACGACGACGGCTACAGCCCGCCGAAGACGGTCGAGCAGGCGCGCAAGCTGGTGGAAAGCGACGAGGTGCTCTTCATCTTCAATTCGCTCGGCACGCCGCCGAACTCGGCGATCCAGAAATACATGAACAGCAAGAAGGTGCCGCAACTGTTCGTCGCGACCGGCGCTACCAAGTGGAACGACCCCAAGGAGTTCCCGTGGACCATGGGCTGGCAGCCGAACTACCAGAGCGAATCCCGCATCTACGCAAAATACATTCTCAAGAACCTGCCCAACGCCAAGATCGCCGTGCTGTATCAGAACGATGATTACGGCAAGGACTACCTGAAGGGCTTCAAGGACGGGCTCGGGGCCAAGGCCGACTTCGATGATCATCGCGTCGGAAAGCTACGAGACCACGGAGCCGACCATCGACTCGCACATCGTCAGCCTGAAGGCGAGCGGCGCCGACGTGTTCTTCAACATCACGACGCCGAAGTTCGCCGCGCAAGCGATCAAGAAAAATGCCGAGATCGGGTGGAAGCCGCTCCACTTCCTCAACAACGTCTCAGCCTCGATCGGCGCCGTGATGAAACCTGCGGGCTACGAGGCCAGCCAGGACATCATCTCGTCGTCGTATCTTAAGGATGCCTCCGATCCGCAGTGGGCGAACGATGCCGGGATGAAGGGCTTCGACGAATTCCTCAGCAAAAACTTTCCCGAAGGCAACAGGATCGATCTCAACGTCATGTACGGCTACACCGTCGCACAAGGTCTCGTGCATGTGCTGAAGGGCTGCGGCGACGACCTGACGCGGGCCAACATCATGACGCAGGCGGCTAGCATCAACGGGCTTGAACTCGGAGGTCTTTTGCCGGGCATCAAGGTCCAGACCTCGCGCCACCGACTTCGCACCGATCTCCCAGCTACAGCTGGAGAAGTTCAAGGGCGAGAAGTGGGATTTGTTCGGCGACATCATCAGCGGCGACGTCGGCGGCTGAGGTACCGGCAAACCGGCCGGCCGGTTAATAAAGAACCGGCTACTAAAGAAGCAGCCCCTGCGGCATCGACGCAGGGGCTTTTTCTTGATGACCGCCGTCAAATGGTATTCAATTGCTTCTGCGCCGCAAAAAAATTAACCAAAAGCAGGGCGCACGCACAAACATCCAAGGGAGATTTGAATGCCTGTTGCCATCAGCAGAGTAGCAATTGCTTCGGCTGCGTTCGCCATTCTCGCAGCGTCGAGCAGCGGCGCGCTCGCTCAAAAAAAATACGATACCGGCGCCACCGATACCGAAATCAAGATCGGCAACATCATGCCGTACAGCGGACCGGCTTCCGCCTATGGCGTGATCGGCAAGACCGAGGCCGCCTATTTCAAGAAGATCAACGATGCCGGCGGCATCAACGGCCGCAAGATCAACTTCGTCAGCTATGACGACGCCTATAGCCCGCCCAAGGCGGTCGAGCAGGCGCGCAAGCTGGTCGAGAGCGACGAGGTGCTGTTCATTTTCAATTCGCTGGGCACGCCGTCGAATTCGGCGATCCACAAATACATGAATTCGAAGAAGGTGCCGCAACTGTTCGTCGCCACCGGCGCCACCAAGTGGAACGATCCGAAGGACTTTCCCTGGACCATGGGCTGGCAGCCGAGCTACCAGAGCGAAACCCAGATCTATGCGAAGTATCTCCTGAAGAACAAGCCGGACGCCAAGATCGCGGTGCTCTACCAGAATGACGACTACGGCAAGGATTACCTCAAGGGCCTGAAGGACGGCCTGGGCGCCAAGGCCGCCTCGATGATCATCGCCGAGGAAAGCTTCGAGACCACGGAACCGACGATCGATGGCCATATCGTCAAGCTCAAATCGAGCGGCGCCGACGTGTTCATCGATATCGCGACCCCGAAATTCGCCGCCCAGGCGATCAAGAAGGTCGCGGAGATCGACTGGAAGCCGATGCATTTCCTCAACAACGTTTCGGCTTCCGTCGGCAGCGTCCTCAAGCCGGCCGGCTTCCAGAATGCGCAGGACATCATTTCGGCGGCCTATCTCAAGGACGCCTCGGATCCGCAGTGGAACGAGGATCCCGGCATGAAGGAGTTCTACGCGTTTCTCGCCAAGGATTTCCCGGAAGGCGACAAGCTCGACCAGGGGACCGTGGTCGGCTACGGCGTGGCCCAAACGATGGTGCAGGTCCTGCAGAAATGCGGCGACAACCTCACCCGCGAAAACATCATGAAGCAGGCCGCGAGCATCAAGGATTTCCGCACCGAGGTGATGCTGCCCGGCATCAAGATCAACACCGGCCCGGATGATTTCGCGCCGATCAGCCAGCTTCAGTTGATGCGGTTCAAGGGCGAGCGCTGGAACCTGTTCGGCGACGTCATCAGCGCCGACGTCGGGGGCTGACACCTCGCCCTCTTCGACCGGCTACGCACGGAAGCCCCCGCAGCATCTGCGGGGGTTTTCTTTTGCCGCAATCGGATGGATAACCACCCTCAGATGTCTCCACTCGAAATACCCTGAGCAATGACCGACAGACGCCCTCTCCTGCGCGCGATCTTCGAAGCCGCGGTTGCCGCCGCGCATCCCGATGGGGTGCTGGCGGCGCATCTGCGGCCTCTGCCGAAGGGCCGCGTGATCTGCCTCGCCGCCGGCAAGGCCGCGGCCGCCATGGCGGCGGCCGCCGAGCGGCACTATCTCGACGGCCTCGGCCTTGATCCCTCGCGGCTCCTGGGGGTGGCGACCACGCGCCACGGCCACGGCGTGCCGACGCGGCGGATCAAGGTGATCGAAGCCGGCCATCCCGTGCCCGACGAAGCCGGATTGAAGGGCGCGGAGGAAAGCCTGCAACTCGCCGCCGGCGCCGGCGCCGACGATCTGCTGCTGGTGCTGCTCTCGGGCGGCGGTTCGGCGAACTGGATCGCGCCGGCCGCGGGCGTGACCTTCGCGCAGAAGCAGCAGGTGACGCGCGCGTTGCTGCGCTCGGGCGCGCCGATCGGCGAGGTCAACACCGTCCGCAAGCATCTGTCGCGGATCAAGGGCGGCCGGCTGGCGCGCGCGGGAAGGCTCGCCGAAATCGTGACGCTGGCGATCTCCGACGTGCCGCACGACGACGCTTCCGCGATCGCCTCGGGGCCGACGGTGCCGGATCCGACCACGCTTGCCGACGCCCGCGCACTGGTCGCCAGATATGGCCTTGCAGTCGACGACGCCGTCCGCCGCGCGCTCGACGACCCCGCCAACGAGAGCTGCAAGCCGGGCGATCCTGCGTTCGCGCGCGCGCAGTTCGAACTGATCGCGCGGCCAAAGGCCTCGCTCGAGGCGGCAATCAAACTGGCCAAAGATGCCGGCTACGAGATCGTCGATCTCGGCGCCGACCTCGAAGGCGAGGCGCGCAGCGTCGCCGCCGATCATGCCCGGCTTGCGCTCGACGCGCGCGCCCGCGGCAGGCGGACCGCGATCCTGTCGGGCGGCGAACTCACGGTGACCGTGCGCGGCAACGGTCGCGGCGGCCCCAACCAGGAATACGCGCTGGCGCTGGCCGATCTGCTCAAGGACACCTCTGATATTTCGGCGCTGGCAGCCGATACCGACGGCGCCGACGGCGGCGCCGGCAGCGCCGCCGATCCCGCCGGCGCGATGATCGACGCCGGCACGTTCGCGAAGATGAAATCGCTTGGCCTCGACGCCAGGGCCTATCTCGACAACAACGATGCCACCGCGTTTTTCGCCGCCACCGGCGATCTCGTGCTGACGGGTCCGACGCTGACCAACGTCAACGACATCAGGGTGATTTTGGTGGATTGAACCCGGCCGCCCGGCAAAGCGGATCCGGGATCGGACGCCTCCACCTCCGTTGCCCCTCGCCGAAGGCTCCGCTACGGTCACGGCGATGGATTTTGCGTGCAGGCGCACCCCGGGGACGACACGACATGGCTGATCCCGCCAAACCGGGGAACTTCAATCCCCTGTGGCATTCGGTGTTCTCAGGCGAGCACCCGATGCTGCGTCGGGGCCGGAAAATGTTGCGGTTGATGTCTCCGACCGCGCATGTCCGCTGCCGCCTTTGCTACGCCGGATTCGACGGCTTCACGGCCCCCGTCATGCGCGCCATGGGCCGCGCGCAATGGCGACGCAATCCTCATTACTGCGAAAAATGCGAATCCGTGCTTGCCGAGCAGCGGGGCGGCGCCGAGATCGAGATCGCCATGCTCTACGCCGATGTGCGTGGCTCGACACAACTCGCTGCGACCATGCGGCCCGCCGAGTTCGGCGCACTGATGCAGCGCTTCTTCGAAGTCGCCATCGAGATATTCACCTGGACCGACGCCATCGTTGACAAGATGGTCGGCGACGAGGTGATCGGGGTCTATGTGCCAGGACTGACCGGCTCCGATTATCGTCAGCGTGCCGTCGCGGCGGGGCTCAGGCTGCTGCGGGTCACAGGCCATGGCGACCGTGCCGGCCCCTGGCTATCGATCGGCGTCGGGGTGCATGCCGGGGAGACGTTCCTGGGTTCGATCGGCGCCGAAGGAGGCGCCTACCAGTTCGCCGTGCTTGGCGACGCGATGAACTTCGGCGCACGGCTGGTCGCCGCGGCAAAGGGCGGCGAGATGGTGATGAGCGAGGCGGTGTGGAAGCACTTGTCCGGCGAAATCGCCGCCGAGCCGCGCAGTCTCGCGCTCAAGGGCTATGCCGAGTCAGTGACCGCTTACGTCGCGCAAATGAAGCCGGGGTAGTGCGCTAGAACTCCCGCGCGATGGTCGCCAGCATGTCGAGCAGCGCGGCGCGGTTGGCGGGGCCGAGCAGTTCGTTGAGGCGCGCCTCGTGCTTGGAGGCGACGAGCTTTTTCGCGCGCGCCAGCACCGCCCTGCCCTTGTCGGTCAGGACCAGGATGTGGGAGCGGCGATCGTTGGTCGAACGAATCCGCACGCAGAGGTCGCGGCTCTCCAGGCCGTCGAGCATCGCCACGAAATTCGGCCTGAGGATGCCGAGCGTGTTGGCGATCTCGGTCTGGTTGCGGCCGGGATTCTTGTCGAGCAGCAGCAGCACCGAGAATTGCGCCGGCGTCAGTTGCAGCGGCGCGACGCAGCGCAGGAAATCGTCGAAAACCTTCAGTTGCGCGCGCTTGAGCGAATAGCCCAGCAGTTCGGACAATTCGCCCATCTGCAACGCGGCCGCTTCCGCGACCGCCTCGACGGGCTCCTTGCGGCCGGAACGGGAGGGTTTGGCGGCATCGACGGCAGCGGTCTTGGAAACTGTCATCGCTCGATGCTCGCAAACTGGCTAGGCTGCAAATGTCGGGGGCCGGACCGGGCGTGGCCCTTGAGATTATATTTGATAATTGTTATCCACTATATCAAATACCGCCAGCATTTTTCAACTGCTGTTATCGGGCGATCGGCTTGCCAGAGCCGCGACCGGCCGAGGTGAGGGGGAGCGTCCGGTCTTGAACACGACGATCATGCTGTTCCTTGTGCAGGACGGCATTACCAACGGCGCGATCTACGCGTTGCTCGGCCTTGCGCTGGTGCTGGTGTTCGCGGTCACCCGCGTGATCCTGATCCCGCAGGGCGAGTTCGTCACCTATGGCGCGCTGACCTATGCCTCGCTGTCGTCGGGCCAGATGCCCGGCACCGCGCGGCTGGCGGTGGCGATGGGAATCGTGGCGTTCGGCCTCGATCTGTTCGCGCATCGCAAATCGCTGCATCTGAAACGGATCGGCCGAGCCTTCGCGGTCAATATTGTGCTGCCCTCGCTGATCCTCGCCCTCACCGCCTGGGTCGCCGGCCGCCATCCGCCGGTCGCCGTCAGCATCGCGCTGTCGCTTCTGATCGTCGCCTCGATCGGACTGTTCCTCTACCGCATCGCGTTCCAGCCCCTGGCGCACACTTCGGTGCTGGTGCTGTTGATCGCCTCGGTCGGCTGCCATCTGGCGCTGCAGGGCTTCGGGCTGGTGTTTTTCGGCGCCGAAGGCCAGCGCGGCCCGACGCTGGCGGACGCAGCCTTCACGCTGGGGCCGTTGCGCTTCACCGGCCAGAGCCTCGCCGTCTACGCCATCACGGTGGCCTTCATCGTCGGTCTCTGGCTGTTCTTCGGCCTGACGCTCTACGGCAAGGCACTGCGCGCCACCGCCGTCAATCGCCTCGGCGCGCGGCTGGTCGGCATCCGCACCACGTTGTCCGGACAGATCGCGTTCCTGCTCGCGTCCGTGATCGGCGCGATTTCGGGAATCCTGATCGTGCCGATCACGACGCTGTATTACGACACCGGATTCCTGATCGGGCTGAAAGGTTTTATCGCCGCCATCATCGGCGGCCTCGTCAGCTATCCCTTGACCGCGGTGGCGGCGCTGCTGGTCGGCACGGTGGAGGCGTTCTCCTCGTTCTACGCCAGCAATTACAAGGAGGTCATCGTCTTCACGCTGATCCTTCCGGTTCTCGTGCTGCGGTCGCTGGCGGCGCCCGCGGTCGAGGAAGAGAAGGATTGATGGCGATGCGGGAACGGCTGCCCATCCTCCTGTTCGCGCTGGTCATGGCCGCGATCCCGTTCATCCCGGGCGTGCCGCCGTTCTGGATCGTGCTCCTGGACAATATCGGCCTCTCCGCGCTGGTGGCGATGGGGCTCGTGATCCTGACCGGCGTCGGCGGGCTCACCTCGTTCGGCCAGGCCGCGTTCTGCGGCTTTGGCGCCTACACCACCGCGGTGCTCACGACCGCTTACGGCCTGTCGCCATGGCTGACGCTGCCGCTGTCGCTTCTGGTGAGCGGGCTCGCCGCGGTGCTGCTCGGCCTCGTCACGGTGCGGCTGTCCGGCCACTATTTGCCGCTCGGCACCATCGCCTGGGGGCTCGGCCTGTTTTATCTGTTCAGCAAGCTCGAATTCCTCGGCCGAAACGACGGCATCTCATCGATTCCGCCGCTGTCGATCGGCTCGTTCAAGATGATCGATCCCGGCTCGATCTACTTTGCGATCTGGGCCGCGGTGCTGCTGTCGGCGCTGCTCACGATGAACCTCTTGGACTCCCGCACCGGCCGCGCCATCCGCGCGCTGCGGCGCGGCCATGTCGCCGCCGAAGCCTTTGGCGTGCAGACGCCGCGCGCCAAGCTGCTGGTGTTCATCTATGCCGCGGTGCTGGCCGGCCTCTCCGGCTGGCTCTATGCGCATTTCCAGCGCGCCGCCAATCCGACCCCGTTCGGCGCGCAGGCCGGCATCGAATATCTGTTTGTCGCGGTGGTCGGCGGCGCCGGCTATGTCTGGGGCGGCGTGCTGGGCGCGGCCATCGTCGTGATCCTCAAGGAAATCCTGCAAAGCTACCTGCCCTATATCTTCGGCGGTCAGGGCCAACTCGAGACCATCGTGTTCGGCATCATGCTGGTGGGGCTGCTGCAACTGGCGCCGACCGGGGTCTGGCCATGGCTGATGGCGCAACTCGCGCTCAAGCCCGTCGGCAAGCGGCCCGATCGGACGCTGGCCTTGGCGGCGCGCCCGCGCGAAGCCGGCGTCTCTTCCGTGCTGCTGCGGATCGAGAATGCGCGAAAGCAATTCGGCGGCGTCATCGCCGTCAACAACGTCTCGTTCGACGTCCAGGCGCGCGAGATCGTCGCGCTGATCGGGCCGAACGGCGCCGGCAAGAGCACGACCTTCAATCTGATCACCGGCGTGCTCTCCAAGACCGGCGGCAAGATTTCCGTGCTCGGCAAGAGCGTCGACAACGCGCCGCCGCAGGAAGTGACAAAACTCGGCGTCGCCCGGACGTTCCAGCACGTCAAGCTGGTGCCCGACATGACGGTGCTGGAGAACGTCGCGATCGGCGCGCATCTGCGCGGCCATGCCGGCGCGCTGTCCAGCATGCTCCGGCTCGATCGCGCCGACGAGGCCAGGCTATTGGCGGAGGCCGCGCGGCAGATCGAGCGGGTCGGGCTTTCCGACCAGATCGATGCGCTCGCGGGTTCGCTCTCGCTCGGCCAGCAGCGCATCGTCGAGATCGCGCGCGCGCTGTGCGTCGACCCGATGCTGCTGCTGCTCGATGAGCCGGCAGCCGGGCTCCGCCACATGGAGAAGCAGCGGCTCGCGACGCTGCTGCGCAGCCTGCGCGACGGCGGCATGTCCGTGCTGCTGGTGGAGCACGACATGGGATTCGTGATGGATCTCGCCGACCGCATCGTGGTGCTGGATTTCGGCACCAAGATCGCCGAAGGCACGCCGCAGGCGATCAAGGCCAATCCCGACGTGATCAAGGCCTATCTCGGAGCGGTCGCATGAGCGCGCTGCTGACGGTTGCCGACGCCCACATCTCCTACGGCAAGGTGGAAGCGGTGCGTTCGGTGTCGCTCGAGGTCGGCGGCAACGAGATCGTCACCATCATCGGCGCCAACGGCGCCGGCAAGACCACGCTCCTGAACGCCATCATGGGCATCCTGCCGCTGAAGGGCCGCGTCGCCTTCGCCGGCGAGGACATGGCGCAGTTCGAGATCGAGGACCGCGTCGCGGCGGGCCTCAGCCTGGTGCCGGAGCATCGCGAGCTGTTCGCCACCATGAGCGTCGAGGACAATCTGCAGCTCGGCGCGTTCCGGATCGCAAGAGCCACGGCCGCGCGATCGTTCGAGCGGGTCTACACGCTGTTTCCGCGCCTCAAGGAACGCCGCCGGCAACTCGCCGGCACGCTGTCGGGCGGCGAGCAGCAGATGCTGGCGATGGGCCGCGCGCTGATGGGCGCGCCAAAGCTGCTGATGCTGGACGAGCCGAGCCTGGGGCTTGCGCCGATCATCGTCGCCGACATCTTCCGGACCATCGGCGAACTGCGCTCCGCCGGCGTCTCGGTGCTGCTGGTCGAACAGAACGCGCAGGCCGCGCTGCAGATCGCCGACCGCGCCTATGTGATGGAGCTTGGTGAATTCATCCTGAACGGATCGGCGAGCGACATCGCCGCCAATACCCGCGTCGCGGCAAGCTATCTCGGTTTTACCCACGAGGGCGAAAGCGCGATTTAGCCCCGGCGCTTTCATTTTGACGCCCGGCCGGGGCCAACACCCCGCGAATCGGCTCGCGACCGCAGATTCCTTCGCGCGTTAACCGAACCTCTTAAGAAAGCATGAAGGATTCCTTGCGAATTTGAAGGAACTCCAGGAGGGGGACATGAGCAACATAGGCCCAACCTACCCGGCTCACATCATGGTCAGCCAGGCAGAAGTCAGGCTCGTCGCGGACGAAACCACCAACGCCAGCACGGCGACGATCAAGTCTGATCAGCAACGCATCCAGGCCGCCGGGAACTCGAGGCCGCACAGGCCAAGGTCACCAGCGTGGATATCGTTAGCTGAAGTCTGACCACGACGCGTCCGGGACATCGGACTGCGAGCGCGACATTCGGCGCGAGAGATTCCGCGCCCCGTCGAACCATGCACTGGTCAGGAAAAAGCCGGCCCCCCGAGAGAGGCCGGCTCAATGTCATTCAGCAATCGGACGTCCGGCTTACTTCGCCAGCACGTATTTCCCGTCCTTCACCGTGAGCAGGATGCGCGAGCGGTCGTCGAGACCGTAGCGATCCTTTTCGGTGAAGTTGTAGACGCCCTGGCTGGCGGCGATGTCGCGTTCGCTGAGCAGGGCCTGGCGGATCGCCTCGCGGAATTCCGGCGTGCCGGGTTTTGCGGTTTTCAGCGCCACCGGGATGACGCGTTCGAGCACCAGGAACGCGTCGTAGGAATGGCCGGCGAACTGGCTGCGGCTGGAGGGGCCGTATTTGGCCTCATAGGCCTTGACCAGCGCCAGTCCCGGCTTCTTGGTCAAAGCGCTGTCGGGCTGGTCCTCGGGATCCATCACCGGTCCCGACGCCATCAGCACGCCTTCGGCGGACTTGCCGGCGATACGGATGAAATCCATGCTGGCGGCGCCATGGGTCTGGTAGATCAGGCCCTTGTAGCCGCGCTCCCGCAGTTCGTTCTGCGGCAGACCCGCCGCGGTGCCGGAGGCGCCGACCAGGATCGCATCGGGATTGGCGGCGACGAGCTTCAGCACCTGCCCGGTCACCGAGGTATCCGGCCGCGCAAAGCGTTCCTCGTCGGCGAGCGTCATGCCCATCGCCACGCCCTGCGACTTGAAGTCGTTGAACCAGAGATCGCCGTAGGAATCGGAGTAGCCGATATAGCCGACGGTTTTGACGTTATGCGCCTTCATGTGCTCGTACAGCACCTTGCCCATGATCGGGATCGGCTGCGGCATCGATACCGACCATTTGGCGCGCTCCGGCGTGATCGGGAACGGCGACAGGCCGATATGGGGAATGCCGGCCTCGTTGGCGACGTTGGACACCGCGATCGTCGGCGGCGTGGTCGACGAGCCCATGATGATGTCGGCCTTGGACTCCGTGACGAAGCGCCGCGCATTGGTGGTGGCGGTGGTCGGATCGCCGCCGTCGTCGAGCACGATGACCTTCAGCGGCACGCCGGCGATTTCCTTGGTCACGAAATCAAGCGCATTGCGCTCGGGAATGCCGAGCGCCGCGCCGGGTCCGGTCGTGGTCAGCGAGATGCCGATGGTGATCTCGTTGGTCTGCGCCAGCGCCGGCGAGCCGGGCAGAGCGAGCGCCGCAGCGGCCACCGCCGCGGACAGATAGAACCTCTTCATTGCTTTCTCCCTGTAAAGTGTTGTTGTCAGTCTAGAGCAAAATTCGATAGTTAATTCAGCCCCTTCTTTAGGTCATAGTGTCACGTCGGGATAGCCTCAGCCGCCCTTAGCCCTGCATGAACCTGGCAACGATTTCCGGCGGCACCGCCGCCGATTTCAGCCGCCCCGGCTCGTCCGGGTGGCGGCCGACCAGCACCCGGGTTTCGAACGCCTCGATCGCCAGCGCCTCGCCCTTGAACACCTTGTGGGTCACCTCGAAGCTCGAGCGCTTGAAGCTCTCGATCCGGCTCTCGATGGTGATCCAGTCGCCATGGGTCGAGGCGATGTAGAATTTCGCCCGCGTATCCACCATGGGTATGCCGACCAGCCCGTAGTTCGCGATGATGTCCTGCTTGGAGTAGCCGGCCGCCTCGAACATGATCGAGGTCGAATCGTCGAACATCGCGAAGTAGCGCGGGTAATAGACGATGTTGGCGGGGTCGCAATCGCCCCACTGGATCTGTACGTCGCGGCGGTGGACGAACATGCGACGGACCTTATTTCGGCGCCATGCGCAGCGAGGCGTCGAGCCGCACCACCTCGCCGTTGAGATAGGGATTGTCGATCATGTGCATCGCCAGCGAGGCGAATTCGTCGGGCTGGCCGAGGCGGTGCGGGAACGGGATCGCCGCGGCGAGCGAATCCTGCGCTTCCTGCGGCAGCCCGCCCAACAGCGGGGTCAGGAACAGGCCCGGCGCAATCGTGAGAACGCGGATGCCGAACTGCGCCAGTTCGCGCGCGATCGGCAGCGTCATGCCGACGATGCCGCCCTTCGAGGCCGAATAGGCCGACTGGCCGATCTGGCCGTCATAGGCCGCAACCGAAGCGGTGGAGATGATGACGCCGCGCTCGCCGCTCGACTGCGGCTCGAGCTTTGCCATCTCCGCGGCGGCAAGGCGAAGCATGTTGAAGGAGCCGATCAGATTGACCTTGATCACCCGCTCGAAATCGCCGAGCGCCATCGGGCCGTCGCGGCCGACCACGCGCTTGGCGACGCCGATGCCGGCGCAATTGACCAGCACGCGCGCCGGGCCATGCGCCTTGGAGGCGGCGACGATGGCGGCTTCCGCGGAAGCGGCATCCGCAACGTCGCAGACGACCGCGACGCCCTTGATCTCCGCGGCGAGGCCTTCCGCAAGCTTTGCGTTGAGGTCGCATACCGCGACCTTCGCGCCCGCTGCCGCCAGCCGGCGCGCGGTGGCGGCGCCCAATCCCGATGCGCCCCCGGTGACGATGGCCGCTTGATCCTTCAACTGCATGATATCCCCCTTGGGTCGGACTGATGTTTCGAATTCGGTTAAAGCGTGATCACGCGTTCCGGCGGCGCCGGCGCGTAAAGTTCCTCGATCATGGCTGCGCGCGCATCGAGCACCGCGCGCTGGTTGATCGAGCCCTTGTCGGTCACTTCGCCGCGGTCGATCGACAGCGGTGAATCGAGCAGCACCGCCCGGGTGATCCGCGTCGACGAGCCGGTCGAGGCTGCCAGGAATTTCGTGAGGCGCTCGCGAAATGCGTCGCGGACCAGCGGATCGGCCGCCGCGACCGCCAGATCATCGGGCGGAATGGTCGGATTGATCAGGCGGCAGCCGTCGAGATCGAGAATGACGATCGCCGAGATTTCGTCGCGGTTGATGCCGGCAATGACGACGTCGCGCACCAGCGGCGCGCAGGCCGCGATGAAGCGCGCCCGCAGCGGGCCGACGCTGACCCAGGTTCCGCTGGCGAGCTTGAAATCCTCGGCGATGCGGCCGTCGAAATCGAAGCCGGCGTCGAAATCAGCCGTGTCGGCCGGCTTGATCGCATCGCCGAATTTGTAGAAGCCTTCCTCGTCGAAGGCCTTCGCGGTCAGTTCCGGCTGCCGCCAATAGCCCGGCGTGACGTTCGGGCCGCTGACGCGCACCTCCAGCTTGCCGTTGTTGGGAACGAGCTTGGCATCGTTGCCCAGTACCGGAAGCCCGATATGGCCGGAACGGCTGGTGCGGGGATTGACCGACATGAAGAACGGCCCGCTTTCGGTGGCGCCGAGCCCGGTCAGCATCGGCACGCGGGAGCCGGTTTCCTGCACGGAGAGTTCGTCGAGGCTATTCCAGACGAACGGCGACATCGCCGCGCCGGAAAAGAACATCGCATGCAGGCGTCCGAAGAACTTCCGGCGCAGCGCCGCGTCGTCGCGCAAGTACGGCAGCAGCGATTCATAGCCTTTAGGGACGTTGAAATAGACCGTCGGCGAAATCTCGCGAAGATTGCGCACGGTCTGCTCGATGCCGCCGGGCATCGGCTTGCCGGCGTCGAGATACATCGAGCCGCCATTGTACAGCACGAGCCCGATATTGTGGTTGCCGCCGAACGTATGATTCCACGGCAGCCAGTCGACGATGACCGGCGGTTCGTCCTTCAGGAAGGCCATGGTCTCGCGGATCATCACCTGGTTGGCGCAGAGCATCCGCTGGGTGTTGACGACGGCCTTGGGATTGCCGGTCGAGCCCGAGGTGAGCAGGAATTTTGCGATCGTGTCGGGCCCGATGGCCTGATGCACCGCATCGAGGTCGGCACGCAGCGGCGTCGCCATGAGATCGGCGAGCGTGGTCACATCGCGGCCGGGCAGCGCGCCATAGGACACCGCGATCTCGATACCTGCGGGCACGTTGGCCTGCAGCGCATCGGCGAACTTGCCGGCGTCGTCGGCGAAGACGAGGCCGGGGGTCAACAGCTTCATCAGAAAGGAAAGCTTGCCATAGTCGCGCGACACCAGCGAATAGGCCGGCGACATCGGGCAGAACGGAATTCCCGCATAGAGCGCGCCGAACGCGATCAGGACGTGGTCGATCGAATTGCCCGACAGGATCGCGACCGGCCTCTCGGCGGAAAGGCCGCGCGCCAGCAGCGCCGAGGCGATATGCCGGCTCGAGGTCAATAATTCCGCGTAGGTGATCTGCCGCCAGCCGCGGCCGCCTTCGCGCTCCGCCATGAAGATGCGGTCGGGCGCAACTCCCGCCCAATGGTGCAGGCGGTCGGTCAGTCGCTGCGGATAATCGCCGAGCGGCATTTTCGGCCGCAGATAGACGGTGCCGTCGTCGCGGCGCTCGATCGTGACGGCAGGATCGCAAAACGAGATCGCGCGCAGCGGCGCTTCGCTGCGTGCCTTCGGCGTGACCATGGTGGGCTGCGCGCTCATCTCAGGCCGGCTTCACCTTCGCGGTCTTGCGGTCGAGGAACGCGCGGATCCGGAGTTTCGCTTCCTTGTCGCTTTGAGCCACCGTCGCCATCAGCGATTCCATCAGGAGGCCGGCTTGCGGATTGGCCTCCGCGATCATCGGCAGCGCCTGCAACACCGCGAAATTGGTCAGCGGCGCGTTGCTCGCCACCTTGACGGCGAGCTCCATCGCCTTGTGATAGGCGTTGCCCTCCTCGGTAAGGTATTGCGAAAAGCCGTAGGACGCACCCTCGGTCGCCGAATAAACCCGCCCGGTCAGCATCATGTCGGTCATCCTGGCGACGCCGATCAGCCGCGGCAGCCGCACCGAACCGCCGCCGCCGACGAAAATGCCGCGCTGGCCCTCGGGCAGCGCGAAATAGGCCGACGGCTCGGCAACGCGGATATGGGCGGCGCAGGCCAGCTCCAGACCGCCGCCGATCACCGCGCCCTTCAGCGCGGCGATGACAGGCACGCGGCAATACTGCACCTTGTCGAACACCCGGTGCCACATCTGCGAATGCCGCAGGCCGTCGGTGGCGTCCTGCTCGGTCAGTTCCGACAGATCGAGCCCCGAGGAGAAATGATCGCCGATGCCGTGGATGACCACGGCGCCGATGCCGTCGGGCAGATTCGAGAAAGCGTCCTGGATCGCGAGGATGATGCCGTCGTTCAGCGCGTTGCGCTTGGCCGGCCGGTTGAGGCCGACGCTCAGCACCGGACCTGCGGTCTCGATCTTGAGCAGCGCGGATCGGTCCGCGGCAGCGGCGGTGGCGGCGTTTCCCATGGGATCTATTAGGTCCTGTCCAGAATAGTTATGTTTTATAACGAATATTGGGGGAGTCAACAAGGCCGGTATTCGGGGTCGCGGACCAGCCCGCGCACCCACGAGCGCGCCGAGCGCCGCATCCGGAGACCGGACAGCTTCGGCTTACTGCATGCGGCCTCACAGCACCTGGTGCACGTCGAGTTCGACACGATCCGGATACCGGGCGCCGACGCCGACAAACAGGTTTTCCATCAGCCAGCGGTATTTTTCCGCGCCGGTTTCGAACCGGGGCACCGAGCGAAAATAGATCTGCGCGGGATCGACGGTCTCGCCCTTGGCGATCCGGTCGAGCAGTTCCTTCGGACCGAAACGCATGCCGATGTTCTCGATGTAGACGACGGCGCCGTCATCCATTTCGAAGGCGTATTTGGCCTCCAGTTCCGTGAAGCCGTTCGGGCGGATGGTCTGGAAATCCGCGCCGACGGGAAAGATCGTGCCCTTCATGCCCGGCCCGCGAACTTCACCGCCAAGCACCGCGATCACCCGCCTGACGCCGTGACCGAGGTCGCCGGCGACGATCGGCGTGCCCACCTTGATGGCGAGGCTGAAGACATATTTTGTCTGAAGCACGGGAGCCATGATTATCAAACCCTCCTGCGATCAACCTTTTCCAGCACGGTGGCCTCATCCTTCGAGACGCATCGCTTCGCGATGCTCCTCAGGATGAGGTCTTAGACCCTCGTGGTGAGGAGCGCGGCGAAAGCCGCGCGTCTCGAACCATGTGGCCAATTATACGCGGTCCTAACTCGTTTCAACCGAGACGCGCCTCAATGCGCCATCATGCGTTGCGGCAGCCAGGTCGCCAGCAGCGGAAACGCGATCAGGATCACCAGCCGCACGAGGTCGGTCGCCACGAACGGGATCACGCCCTTGAAGATGGTGGAAAACGAGACGTCCTTGACCACGCTCTTGATGACGAAGACGTTCATGCCGACCGGCGGATGGATCAGCCCGAGTTCCACCGTCATCACGATGATCACGCCGAACCAGATCGGATCGAAGCCGAGATGGGAGATCACCGGGAAGATGATCGGCACCGTCAGGATGATCATCGCCATCGCGTCCATCAGGCAGCCGAGCACCAGATACATCACCATGATCAGCGCCAGCACGCCGTAGCTGCCGAGCCCGAGGCCGGTGAGGAATTCCGTGACCTTTTGCGGGGTCTGCGTCACCGTCAGGAAATAGCCGAAGATCAGGGCGCCGATCAGCACGGTGAACACCGCCGCCGCGGTGCGGGTCGCCTGCAGCAGCGAGGCCAGGATCTTTTCCTTGTCGAGCCGGCCGGTGACCACGCCGATCATGAATGCGCCGGTCGCGCCGACGCCGCCGGCTTCGGTCGGGGTGAAGCGCGGCAGATACGGCAGGCCGTAGAGCCCGCCGATCACGAACACGAACAGCAGCACCGGCGCCCAGATGTCCTTCAAGCCGGCGAAGCGCTCGCGCCCAGGTGGTGGTGGTACCCTTCGGCAGGAAGCCGGGGCGGAAATAGCCGATCAGCGCGATGGTGATCATGTACATGGTCATCGCCAGCAGGCCGGGAATGATGCCGGCGATGAACAGCTTGCCGATGTCCTGCTCGGTGATGATGCCGTAGACCGCGAGCACGGTCGAGGGCGGCAACATCGCGCCCAGCGTGCCGCCGGCCGCGATCACGCCGGTGGCGAAGGATTGCGGATAGCCGAAGCGGCGCATTTCCGGATAGGCCACCGCCGAGAACGTCGCAGCCGTCGCCACCGACGAGCCGCAGATCGCGGCAAAGCCGCCGCAGGCCGCGACGGTGGCGATGCCGAGCCCGCCGCGCAGATGCCCGACAAATCCGTTGGCGGCGCGGAACAGGTCGCGGCTCATGCCGGAATTGCTGACGAAGGTGCCCATCAGCAGGAACATCGGGATCACGCCGAACGTATAGTCGGTGACCGTGCGCATCGAGGTCTGGCCGACCAGTTTCAGCGCCGGCGTGCCGCCGACGAGATAGCCGAAGCCGGAAACGCCGACGAGGCCCATCGCCATGCCGACCGGCACGCGCAGCAGCATCAGCGCAAACAGCGCGACGAATCCCAGGACGGCGACGGCATCGGTACTCATCGTCAAGTCTACTCCGTGCCCTTGAGCTTGGGGTCGTGCATCTCTTCGGGATGGAAGATCAGCCGGTAGGTGCGGATCGCGATCAGCAGCACGGCGGAGACGTCGCCGGCCCAGGCGACGGCGAAGAACGGCCAGGTCGGCATGTGCATGTCGAAGGTGAGGACGTGGTCGTTATAGGTGCCGCGCACCTTGTCGAACAGCGTCCAGGTCTGCACGGAGACGACGAACAGCAGCACCAGCGTCGCAAACACGTCGATCAGGCGCTGGTACTTCGGACCGACATTGGCCCAGACCAGATCGACGGTGATGTGGGTGCCGCGGTAGCTGGTGGCGGCGATGCCCCAGAAGATCAGGATGCCGAGCATCAGGCGCCCGATATCGAAGGAATCGGGAATCGAATAGTTGAAGAGATTGCGCAGCAGCACCGAGATGAAGATGTTGGCGGCGACGATGCCGACAAAGCCGGCCGCGATCCATTCGATCGTATCGATGAAACGATCCATCGACGCGCGCTTCATATCCGCTCCACAGGACCAGGGAATTACAAGGAGAAAACGGCGGCGGGAATGTCCCGCCGCCGCGACGGAAGCCGAAGAGTTCCTATTGCGCCAGGGCGTCGTATTTGGCGAGCGAAGCCTTCAGGTCGGCCAGCGCCGCGTCCGGATCGGTGCCGGTCTTCTTGACCCCCTCGGCCCAGGTCTTGACCAGCGGCTCGGAGGCCTTCTTCCACAGCGCGGTCTGGTCCGCCGTCAGCTTGTAGACTTCATGGCCTTCCTCGGCCTTCACCTTGTCGATGCCGGCGTCCTCGAACTTGCCCCAGGGCTCGCCGACCTTGCCGGCGGCCTCGGTGTTGCAGTTGTCGTCGATCGCCTTCTTCTGGCGGTCGGACATCTGGTTATAGACGTCCTTGTTCATCACGAAGGCGAAGGTCGTGACATAGAGCGGCGCGTCCATGTGGTATTTCGTCACCTTGTCGATGCCGAACAGCACCAGCGATCCCCACGGGAAGGTGACGGCGTCGGCGACGCCGCGCTCGATGATGTCGCGGACTTCCGGCGCCGAGGACTGCACGTTGGTGCCGCCGAGCAGCGTCACGAAATTCGCGATCGTCGCGTCGGCGGGACGGATCTTCATGCCCTTGATATCGTCGGGCACCACGATCTTCTTGGCCTTCGAATGGAACGACGACGGCGCGTGGATGAAGGCCAGGCAGAACTTGACGTCCTTCATCTCCTTCTCGGCATATTTGCGATACCAGGCATCCAGGCCCATCGAGCCGCCCTTGGCGCTCGACATCAGGAACGGCAGTTCGCCGGCGCCGATGATCGGAAAGCGGCCGGGCTGATAACCCGGATTGATGTAGGTGACGTCGGCGATGCCGTCGCGCGCCATGTCGTAATGGTCGAACGCCTTGCCGAGCTGCTGGGCGGGATAGACCTTGTAGTGGATGGTGCCGCCGCTCGCCTTTTCGACCGCGGCGCCCCAATCCTCCAGCGCCTTCTGCAGCGGATGCGACGCCGGCACCCAGTGCGACAATTTCAGATCGAAGGTTTTTTCCTGCGCAAACGCAGGCGTCACGCTGGCGGCCAACAGCAACGCCAAGAACGTCTTCCTCATCGACATCTTCTCCCTCATGGCCCGGGCTTTCATGGCCCTTTGCGGATATTGTTATATGATATAATTATCATTGCAAGCACGGGCGCCCACGGTCGCCCCGGTCGGTTGAAGCCTATAATAATCAGGGGGGCAAGTATTGCGGACAAAAGTAGCAATCATTGGCGCGGGACCGGCGGGATTGCTGCTCGGACAGCTACTTCACACCTATGGAATCGACAACGTCATCCTGGAACGCAAGACCGGCGACTACGTGCTCGGCCGCATCCGCGCCGGCCTGCTGGAAGAGGGCACGGTCGCGCTGCTCGATGAAGCGGGCGCCGGCGGCCGCGCGCACGCCGAGGGCCTGGTGCATGAGGGCGTCGAACTCGCCTTCGGCGGCAGCCGCCACCGCATCGACCTGAAGGCCGCTACCGGCAAGACCATGATGATCTTCGGCCAGACCGAAGTGACGCTCGATCTGATGAACGCGCGCGAGGCGGCCGGGCTGACCTCGGTCTACGAAGCCGCCGACGTGACGCCGCATGATTTCGACACCGACCATCCGCGCATCACCTACGTCAAGGACGGCGTCGCCTGCGAGCTGACTTGCGATTTCATCGCCGGCTGCGACGGCTTCCACGGCGTCAGCCGAGCGAGTGTTAATCCATCCGCGATCAGGACGTTCGAGCGGATCTATCCGTTCGGCTGGCTCGGCATCCTGTCGGAGACGCCGCCGGTCAGCCACGAGCTGATCTATTCCAACCACGCCCGCGGCTTCGCGCTCTGCACCATGCGTTCGATGCGGCGCAGCCGCCATTACGTGCAGTGTTCGCTCGACGATCACGTCGATCAATGGCCGGACGAGCGGTTCTGGGACGAACTGAAGCGGCGGCTGGACCAGGAGGCGGCCGACAGTCTCGTCACCGGCCCCTCGATCGAAAAGAGCATCGCGCCGCTGCGCAGTTTCGTCGCCGAGCCGATGCGGTTCGGACGGATGTTCCTGGCCGGCGACGCCGCGCATATCGTGCCGCCGACCGGCGCCAAGGGGCTCAACCTCGCCGCCAGCGACGTGCACTATCTGTCGCGGGCGTTACAGGAATATTACGACGAGAAATCCTCTGCCGGGATCGATGATTATTCGCGACGAGCGCTGTCACGCGCCTGGAAGGCGGTGCGCTTCTCCTGGTGGATGACCTCGATCCTGCATAAATTTCCCGACGAGGGTGAAATCGGCGCGCGCATCCAGCTCGCCGAGCTGGACTATCTCGTGCATTCGAAGGCGGCGTCGACGGCACTCGCCGAGAATTACGTGGGGTTGCCGTTTTAGGGATTTTCGCGAGGCCCCCGCCGTCACGCTTCTTTGCTGCCTTGTTTCAAACACCCGCCAAAATCCCGTTTAAAACTTTGTAGGCGGTGAATTTGCCGCGCGCATCGCGTCTAATGCGGACAGCAACAGAAAACGCGTGCCCTGACATGACCGCCATCGAGACCGACATCCCCGCAGGCTTCGAACCCCGCTCGCGCAGGAGCCCGCTCACCGATCCCTGGGAACCACTGTATTCGAAGCAGACGGACAAGGCCGTCATCATCGGGTTGCGGCTGGCAAAGCCGCACACCAACGGCCGTGGATTGATTCACGGCGGGCTGATCGCCGCGCTCGCCGACGCCGCGATGGGCCATAGCTGCGCGCATGTCATGGGCGGCGTATCCTCGCTGGTGACGATCGGGCTCGCGGTCGATTTCGTCGGCACCGCGCAGGTCGGGCAATGGCTCGCGGTGGAAAGCGACGTGATCAAGACCGGCAGCACGATCTGCTTCGCGCAAAGCCTCATCAAGGCCGACGACATCGTGATTGCGCGCGCCAACGCGACGTTCCGCGTGGTGCCGAAGAAATCATAGGCTCGTTCCGGGGCGAGTGAAACGAGCGAACCCGAAAACCTCAAGATTCCGGGTTCGGCGCGGCGCGTCGCCCCGGAATGACGATGGGAGAGTTATTTGCCGCCGAACCGCCAGTCGGTGGTCTCGGTGACGAGATCGATGAAGGCCCGCACCTTGGCCGATAACAGCCGCGAGGTCGGATAGACCAGATGGATCGGCAGCGGCGGCTGCTCGAATTTGGCCAGCACGATTTTGAGCCGGGCCGCCGTGAGCGCATCGAGCGCCTGGTAGAACATCACCCGCGTCAGGCCACCGCCGGTTTCCGCATACTGGACCGCGGCGTCGGCGCTGTTGGTGGTGAAGCGCGGCGCGTGCGCAACGCGGACCTCGCGGTCGTCCTCGACAAAGCGCCAGTCGGGCGAGGCGGTCGTGGCGCCGAACTGGATGGTGTCATGGGCTGCGATCGAGGCGGGCGTCTTCGGCTCGCCGCGCGCCTTGAGGTAGGCCGGCGAGGCGACCACGATCCGCCGCATCTCGCCGACATGGCGCGCGACGAGGGTCGAGTCCGGGAGGTGGCCGATCCGCACCGCGAGATCGACGCTGTCTTCGACGAGATTGATCATCTGGTCGGAAAGCTGCAATTCACCGGCAACCTCGGGATAGCGTTTCAGAAAGGCCGACATCACCGGGCTGACATGGCGGCGCCCGAAGCCAGCCGGCGCGGAGACCACCAGCCGTCCGCTCGGCAGCGTACGCTCACCTTCGGCGGCGCCTTCGGCCTCCTCGACATCGCCGAGAATGCGCCGCGCCCGTTCCAGATAGCGCGCGCCGACATCGGTCAGCGCGACTTGCCTTGTAGTCCGCTGCAAAAGCCGCGCGCCAAGGCGCTCCTCCAGCGCGGCGATCAGCCGCGTCACCGCGGACGGCGACAGCCCGAGCTTGCGTGCCGCGGGCGCAAACCCCTGCAAGTCGGCCACCGTGACAAAGGTCTGCATGGCATCGAGACGATCCATGGGATTATTTCATATTCTGCAATTATGAAGTGTCAATAGCGATAATTGTTTCCGATATCATCAAGGACCACTTTGAGGCGACAGCGAGCGGTACTCGCTCCAGCGCAGAAGGAAGAATGCCATGTCCCGCCTCCCCATCCCGGCCTCGATCGAAGCATCTCCCGCCGCCTCGCAGCCATTGCTTGAGGCCGTGAAAAAGCAGCTCGGTGTGGTGCCGAACCTGTTCCGCCTAGTCGGCAACAGTCCCGCCGCGCTCGAAGGATATCTTGGACTGAACGGCGCGCTCGCCAAGGGCGCGCTGGAGGCGCCGACCCGTGAGCGCATCGCTTTGGCGGTCGCAGAGGTCAACGGTTGTAACTATTGCCTGTCGGCACATTCCTATCTCGGCAAGAACCTGACGAAGCTCAGCGACGCCGAAATTGCCGCAAACCGCAACGGCGGTTCGGCGGATCCGAAGGCGGACGCCGCGGTTCGCTTCGCCGTTGAACTCGTCAACAGCCGAGGCCATGTTTCGGAGGCCGACGTTAAGGCCGTCAAGCAGGCGGGCTATACCGATGCGCAGGTGATCGAGATCGTGCTGCACGTCGCATTGAATACGCTTACCAACTACGTCAACGAAATGGCGAAAACCGAGATCGACTTCCCGGTCGTTACCGCCAAGGCCGCATGAGACAGCGCAATTCGGCACGCTGAGGGACCAGCGTGCCGAATGCCTCGGGATGAGCAGTGATCGAAGGAGCCTACGATGTCGGACATTCACACCTTCTCAAGCGATGTTGCCTTCACCCCGGCCGTAAAGGCGGTTCAGACGGCAAAGGGTTCGCGCGAGATCTATGAGCATGTTGAGCAGCACGGTGGCTGGCGGACCGAGATCGACGCCAAGCTCTCGGCGTTCCTGGCCGATGCGAATAGCCTGTACTTCGCGACGGCCTCGGCAGACGGCCAGCCCTACATCCAGCATCGCGGCGGTCCCAAGGGCTTCATCAAGATTTTGGACAAGAATACGCTGGCGTTCGCCGATTACAGGGGTAACCAGCAATACATCACGCAAGGCAATCTATCCGAGAACAAAAAGGCGCAAATCTTCCTGATGGACTATGCCCATCGGCGCCGGGTCAAGATATGGGGCGAGGCACGCGTTGTCGACGACGATCCGGCGCTTTTGCAATCGTTGATGCCACAGGGCTACAAGGCGCGGCCCGAGCAGGTGATCCTGTTCAAGATTTCAGCCTGGGACACCAACTGCCCGCAGCACATCCCGCAAAAATTCGACGCCGCCGACGTGGCGGCAGCGCTGGCAACCCGCGACGCTCGCATCGCGGAGCTGGAGGCGGAACTGGCCGAGTTGAAGGTTGCGGCGGCCCCGGCGCACTGAAACATAAATGGTGGGTATCGTCATTCCGGGTCGCATTGAAGATGCGAACCCGGAATCTTCGGATTCTCCGATGTGCAATTGCACGTCGTAGTTAGATGCTTTGCATCGCCCCGGAATGACGTTAGTCCTCAGGCGGCCTGCTGCTCCTGCGTCCACTCGAAATCCGGATAATATTGCAGCATCATCCGATCGACATAATCGGTCAGATTCGGAAACTGTTCGGCGCGCTCGCGCAGTGGCGAGACAAAAAACGGCGTCAGAATTCCCGCCAGCGCGCCGAACGCGGTGGCATCCGTGCCGCAAGGCGAATCCCCCATCAGATAGGGCTTGTCGCCAAGCTGTACCGAGAGCGCAAACAGCGAGCGGACCGCCAGATCAACATCCTCGTCCGGAGCGTGGCGGCCGAGACCGCTCAGGAGATAGTTTTCGGCCACGCGGAACTGCGCGTCCTCGCGGAGTTTTTCCCGCATGTGCTCGGGTGCGCCATCGAAGAAATGCGCAGGCCCCTTGGCGAAGTTCTCGGGATCGACCCAGCGCGCGCCGATCAGCGCCCAATAGACATGGTGTTCGATCATCCGTTCGAACGCCCAGGCCTGTGCCCGCGCCTGCAGGCTCAGCGGCGCGTCGAAATCGAAGCCGTATTTGCCCTCGACATGCGCACGGATGAAGGTTGAATCGGCAACGCTCTCGCCGTCGTCGACGATATAGGGCAATTGCCCCTTGGGCGAAGACGGCGGCATCGCCTTTTCCTTGCGATAGGCGAGACCGGCCATCTTCAACTGGACCTCGGTCTTGGTCACAAACGGGCTTTTTTCCGGCAAGCCGAAACCTGGGCCGAAGCCATGAAGGATAATCAATTGAGCGCTCCCGATTTCCTGAGCAGACGTTTTAGGCTAGCCAGCCCCTGCTGCCACCGTGGTGTCAGCAGCGGCGACATCGTTGTCCAAAGGTCGAGGCCGTAAAGAATCATCATGGACAAAATCCTCATGTCTGGAGTGTTGTCCCGGTTATACTGACCCCCTGCTGCCAACATGCTGTCAGCATCGGATGGCGGCCCCTGAAATAGATTCTGACAGAGACAGAACGAGACACCCCATGAGACGCGCCGACCGGCTGTTCCAGATCATTCAGGTGCTTCGGCGCACCGGCAAACCGCTGACGGCGGATGCGATCGCCGCCGAGCTCGAAACCTCCAAACGCACGGTGTATCGCGACATCGCCACGCTGATCGAACAGCGCGTGCCGATCCGGGGCGAAGCCGGCATGGGCTATATCCTGGAGAAGGGCTTCGACCTGCCGCCCCTGATGCTCACCCCCGACGAGATCGAAGCGGCGGTGCTCGGCGCGCAATGGGTCGCCGGCCACGCCGATGAAGTGCTGGCGCGCGCCGCGCAGGACCTGATGGCGAAAATCGCCGACACTGTCCCCGAACGGCTGCGGCCGTTTGTGCTCGAGCCCGCCAGCCGGGCGCGGGCAAGCTGGAACCGGGAACCCGACCGCATCGACATGGTGCGGACGCGCGCGCAAATTCACGAGGGCAAGAAGATCACGCTGAACTACCGCGACGAACAAGGCCGCGGCAGCGAGCGCACCATCTGGCCGATCGCCGTCGGCTATCACGAGGCGGTGCGGATCCTGGCGGCATGGTGCGAGTTGCGGCGGGATTTTCGCAGCTTCCGGACCGACCGTGTCGTCGAGGCGGTGTATCACGACGAAAAATATCCGGAGCGGCGCGACCTCTTGCGCGCGCGGTGGCGCAGGAGCCTGGTCTGGGAGGCGCCCAAGGATGTTTGACAAGGAGGTCCTGTCTGACGAGGGATGTTTGGCGGCGGATATCCGATGGCCGTCCGCGTCATTCCGCGCTAAACGGTCGCCATGGACAATGAGGATTCAGCCGGGAATGCCGACAGTCCGTGCCAGGCCTGCGGCGCCTGCTGTTCGTATTCGGCCAACTGGCCGCGCTTCACCATTGAAGACGACGCCGCGCTCGATCTGATCCCCGAGAAATTCGTCAACGAAAGACTGTCGGGCATGCGCTGCGACGGCGACCGCTGTTCGGCGCTATCGGGCCGGATCGGGATCGCGACCGCGTGCACCATCTATGCGATACGGCCCGAAGTGTGCCGGACCTGCATGCCAGGCGACGCCGAATGCGCCATGGCGCGGCGGCGGCATGGGCTGAAGGTGTTGGCTTAACCAGTATTACGCTGTTACCGCTTCGGCGAAATCTTCGTCCATTTCGTCTTCGATCGGCGCGAAGCTGGAAAGCGGTTTGGTCGAGAGCGTGATCGGCTTGCGGTTGCCGTAGGTCGACGGCGCCGTACGCGCGGCGGGTTCACGGGACAGCGTGTAGAGCGTCGAGCCGACACGCCCGCCGAACTGGGTCAGATCGCGTTCGCTGCAGCTTGCGGCGATCGAGAGCGCCAGCGCATGCAGATGGCTTCGGCGATAGCAGAACAGCGCCAGCATCGCCCGGACGTCGGGGGAAACGCTTTCCACCAGCCGCGGCAGGCCATGTTCGCTGGCGCGGTACATTTCGCCGAGCAACTCGTCCCGGATCGGACAGAAGTCGTTCTCGAAGGCGTCGCGGCTTGAAAACATTTGCATATCTCCCGATACGGAAGATGCAATGCAACCCTCTAACGAAGGGTTAACCACAGGCTCCGGTAGTCACCGGGGGTCCTTGAAGCGACGCGCCGAATCAGACAGCGCGGTTCCATGGAACCGCGTGCACTCGCCGTGTACGTGCGCGCGGTGAACCGGCAAAGCTCGCACTGAGTGCGTCAGCCGTTTGCCGCCATGTAGATCGAAAGCCCGAAGTCGGTGAGATGGTGCAGCGCCTGGTCGACGCCGATCAGCGTCCAGAACCATGGATGCTTGTTCTCCTGCGTCACGCCGAACCGGGCGGCGCAATATCCCTTGGCGCGATCGATCGTGATGTGGATGACGAAGTCGATCAGGGCAACGTACCAGAATCGCGGCGCGACGATCAGGATCAGCACCATTGCAACTGCAAGGTGCACGAGACAATGGGCCAGCAGCGGCAGCGCCCAGCCGTGCTTTTGATCCTTGCCGATCGCCATCCAGGAGGTCTGCAGGACGAAATCGGCGATGACGTGCTTGACGGTAAGCAGCAGCATCCATCCGATCAGCAGGCCTACCGGGACCGACAAGGACATGGGGGGAAACGACAAAGCTGACGCCCTCACTGGGACAGACTTCTGAAAGGCACGAACAGAACGGCGCAGCGCAACGTCTTCTTAAATCCGGACAATTCGACCGGTATTGGCCTTTTATGACATCTCCCGGGCCGGAATGCACCTTGGGGAACTCGAAAAACGACAAGTGTGACCTTCCGGCGATAGACGCGGAAAGCAGGCCGCCCCGGGGTAAGGTTACCCGGCGCTGGCGATTTGCAATCCGCCCGGGGGCGGATATCATCGGCGAGCAGAAAATAGTTGTTCTTTTTTAGATATTTACGACCGCGTCGGAGCTTTTTCGGCACAGCAGGGAAATTATCCTTGCGGGGTCGCAGGTGTGGGCCATGAGTACCGAAGTCCCAACGCCGAATGCAGAAAAACCACGCTCGCGGGTTGTCAGGAGCAACCGCCGGCAGGTGCTGCTGTTCGTCGCCCTGACATTGATTCTGACCGTCATCGTCGTCGCGTGGGGCGGCCGCACCTGGCTGAGAAATTACGAGACACTGGTCTTTGCCGTCGGCAACGGCGACAGCCTGGAGGCCCGCTTCGCCGCCCGGCTCGCCACGGTACTCAAGACCAACAATTCGCGGCTGCGCATCAAGATCGTGACCAACGGCGACAGCGCCAAGGCGCTTGCCGCGTTCGATCGCAGGCAGGCCGATCTCGCGGTGCTGCGCACCGACGCCAAGGTCCCGCCGCGCGCCCGCGCGCTCGCCATCCTCGAGCACGATCTGGTGCTGCTGATCAGCCCAGGCAACAAGAAGATCAAATCGCTCGCCGAGCTCAGGAAGAAGAAAATCGCTGTTATCGCCGACAGCGACAGCAGCATCGCCTTCGTCCGCACGGCGCTCGAGATCGCAGACGGCCCCGATTCCGCTTCGCGGGTGCAGCTCGCGCCGCCGAATGCAACGCTCGACAAGCTGTTCGCCTCAGGTTTTGGCGCGGTCATCGCCATCGCGCACGCCTCGACGCTGGTGAAAGACAAGCGCTACGAGGGATACGCCAGGCGCGGCGGCTTCACCATCAACCCGATCGACGAGGCCAAGGCGCTGGCGCGGCGCAATCCCGGCATATCGGAGGAAACGCTGGCGACGGGCCTGCTGTCCTCCTCGCCGGCCATCCCCGATGACGACATCGATACCGTCGGGCTGCAATGGCTGCTGGTCGCGCAGTCCCGGATGTCGACCACGACAGCCGGAGACCTCGCGCGCGCGATCTACGAAAACAAGGCTGAACTGGCGCTGGAGGACGGCTTCGCCTCCAAGATCGAGCCGGCGGATACCGACAAGGACGCCTTCATTGTCGCCCACCAGGGCGCCGCCGAATACATCAATGACGACACCAAGTCGTTCATGGACCGCTACGGCGACGTGATGTATCTCGGCGCCGGCGCACTCAGCATCATCGGGTCGATCTTCGCCGCGCTTTACACCAAGGTCACGCGGGTCGCGCCGGAAAAGGCCAGCGAACTCGCGACCGCCATCCTCGACATCGGCGAACGGATCGAACATGCCGATTCGCTGGACGCGATCGAAGCGCTGCAGGACGAACTGGAAACCATCCTCCGCGGCGCGGTGATCGGCTTGCGCGACGGCTCCATCTCGACCGACGGGCTGGAGACCTTCAAGCTCGGCTATGAATTCGTCCGCGACGAGATCGGCATGCGCCGCGATCATTTGAAGCGGCGCGCCGGCCACGACGACAATGTCGTGGTGGTGAAGACGGCGCAGAGCGCCTGAACCCGGCAAACTCTCTCATTCCGGGCCGCCTCCGCGAACGCGGAGACGATGCGAGCAAATCACTCCGCCGCGACATGGGTTCCGGGGCTCAGCACCCGTGCCCGGATCGCGGCGATGACGCGCTTGAGCGCGACCTGGCGCGGATCAAATGTGGCGGCGGCGCGCGCCTCGGCCACGGCTCCGGCGAGATCGGCCAGCGGCAGCACGCCGTCAAAGGTCGGCTTGGCAAGGCCGTCGATAATGGCATGCCAGTCGGCGAGGCCGTGGCGATAGTGCGCGCCGAAACCGTCGATCATGGTCGCGGTCTGCACCATGGCGGACGCGGCGGCGGGCTGCTTCTCGAGGCTGCGGCTGATCATGTGCAGCCAGCGCTCGACCCAGGCGCGCTCCCTGGTGTAGCGCACCGAGAACAGCCGCCACCGGCGCAACCCCGCCTCGATCTTCAACCGGCGAATGCCCCAGCGGCTCCGGGCGCTGAAGCGGATCGGGAACGGCATGTGAGTCCAACCCAGCCATTCCAGGGTATCAAGCACGGGTTCGGCGACCGCGGCCGGAAGCGCGCCGATCAATTCATCGATCCGGAATTTTCCGATCAAGTCGGCAGGGATACGATGCGGATCGCCGGCGGCCGCTTCCAGCTCGTCGAGTTTTAACTGCGCGATCCGGATCGGATCATGATAGCTCATGCGCTGGACCAGCAGCCGGGCGATCTCGCCGAGCATCGCCTCGTCGACGCCCTTTCTACCGATGAAGCGCCGCACGCGATCGACGTAAAGCTGGGCGTAGCTCGGGCCCTGATAGCCGATCAGCACATGAATGGCGTCGCTGACATCGGCGACCGCGCTGTCGGGCAATCCTTCCGGCAAAAATGGCGCCGCCGCGTCGTCGTCGCCGATGAGATCGGCGAGCAGATAGCGAAGCGAGGAAAGGAAGGTTGCCACCTCTGGCCTTTCCGGTTCTGTCAGGCGGGCTTCGGTGCGGCCGCGGCCAGCGTGGCCTGCTGCGCCAGCCGGTCTTCGAGCTTTCCGATATTCTGGAACAGCCGCGCGCTCGTCAGCCGCAGGAAGTAGAAACCGAAGGCGGGATTCTGCACGTAAAGTTCCTCGACCTTGCTGTAGCTGACGCTCAGGATCATGCCGGACTCGATGCATTCCAGCGATTGCGTCCGCACATTCGAGGGCGACAGCATGCCCATTTCGCCGACGATCGCGCCGACCGGCAACTCGATGCCGGACTCGACCAGCTTGAACCGGCCGCTGACGATGTAGAGCATTTCCTCGGCCTTCTCGTCCTTGTAGAACAGGATCTCGCCGACGGTGCATTTGCGTTCGGTCATGAACGGCTTCAGCCATTCCATCGACAGGTCGCTGTTGACCGATTTCTTCACGTCGCGGAGCAGTTGCAACATCTGGTGCAGCCGGTAGGCATTGAGCACCAGCACCAGCGACTGCACAACAATCACCAGATAATTATGACTGGGGATCGCGGTCGCGATCAGTACGATGTTGGTGAGAATGGCGAAAACCCGCAGCGGGATCATGGTCCGCATCGAAATCGTCGCAACGACGAAAACCGACGCAAACAATTGCCCGGCTGTGCCGGCGTGTTCTGCGAGATGTGAGGTATCCATCTGGGCTAACCAATTTCCGGGGTGAATGGTTTAGCGGGCCATGCTGCGGTGCGCTCTTGGCATCATAATGCCGGCGACGGCATTTGATATACGGGTAAAAAGCAGGGTTTTGTCCGGTATTCTATCTAGTCCACGGCCCAAAAATTCCCGCCCCGGCGCGGCCCATGGCTCACAATATGGTTTGCCAGCGGGAGCCGGCGATAACGCTGTTTTCCGCATCTCGTTGACGATCCGCCCCCGCTTGGGCACTTTGGGACCGGTCCCGCGCAGGGCATAAGCGTTAAGATTTCTTCCAGCCAAAGGCTGTCGCCTTCCGATGTCCAAGCCGCTTTTCACCCCCGCACTGGCGCAATTTGCGACCGCCACCGCGGGTCGCAACATGACCAAGGCGGCCTATGTGGCGATCGCCATCGGCTACGTCATGATGCTGCTGCTGACGGTTGCTCCCGCCTATGAGGCGGCGCACCATTGGGTCGACGCGACGCTGTGGGCTTGCCTCGCTTTCTTCATCTTCGAATGGGTGGTCCGGCTTCGCCACGCCTTCCTGTCGGAGCGCGGATGGGCTTACGCGCTGTCGGGGCGCGGGCTGGTCGATGCGCTGGCGGCGGCAGCGATACCGATCGCGCTGGTGTTTGGCGCCGATCCCAAATCGGCATGGCTGCTGGGTGCATTGTGGGTGCTCAAGGTGGTCCCCGGCGTGCCCGGACTGCGGCAATTGCGCCGGGTGCTGGTGGTGGAATCCGGACCGCTGCTCGAGCGTGCTGGTGATCTTCCTGATGGTGCTGTCGCTGGCTTCGGTGGCGGAATATTACCTGGAGCACGACGTGCAGGCGGCCACCTTCGGCAGCGTGCCCGCGGCGTTGTGGTGGGCCGTCGTCACCCTGACCACGGTCGGATATGGCGACGTGGTTCCGATCACGCTGCTCGGCCGCGTGGTCGCCGCCTTCGTGATGATCTGCGGGCTCGGCGTGTTCGGCCTGTGGACCGGTATTCTCGCCACCGGCTTTGCCGCCGAGACCCGCCGCGACAATTTCCTCAAGACCTGGGAATCCGTGAGCAAGGTGCCGTTCTTCGCCGCGCTGGGGCCTGCGGCGATCGCCGACGTCACCCATATGCTGCGCACCATGGACCTGCCGGCGCGCACCATGATCATCCGCAAGGGCCAGGCCGGCGACTGCATGTATTTCATCGCCTCGGGCGAGGCCGAGGTGGACTTGCCGGGCAAGAAGGTGCGGCTCGGCGAAGGCGCGTTCTTCGGCGAGATGGCGCTGCTCGGCAACAATTTGCGTTCCGCCAACATCACCACCACGCGGGTGTCGCGGCTGTTGGTGCTCGACCTCGTCGATTTCCGCCTCCTGATGGCGCGGCATCCGGATCTCGCCGAGACCATCGACGCCGAAGCCCAGCGGCGCGCGCTGGAGAACAAATGATGCAGGACCATTCTTCCGATGCCGCGAGCACTCCGCTGCTCGAACTCAGCGGCGCGCGCGCCACCATCCGCCTCAACCGGCCGAAGCATTTGAACCGGCTGCAGCCCGATGACCTCGAGGCGCTGCTGAAACTGTTCGACCAGATCGAGGCCGATGCGGCGATCAGGGTGTTGGTGCTGACCGGCACGGGGCGCGCCTTCTCCGCCGGATACGATCTCGGCTCGATCGCCGAACGCGCTGATAACGCGCAGGAGCAGACCGCGGGGTCAGCCTTCGAGGTCGTCGTCAACCGGCTGGAGGATCTCGCGGTGCCGACCATCTGCCGGCTCAATGGCGGCGTCTATGGCGGCTCGACCGATCTGGCGCTGGCCTGCGATTTTCGCATCGGCGTCGACACCGCCGAGATGTTCATGCCGGCCGCGCGGCTGGGCCTGCATTATTACAAGAGCGGCATCGGGCGCTATGTGTCGCGGCTCGGCGTCGACAACGCCAAGCGCCTGTTCCTCACCGCCGAGAAGATCGGCGCGGCGGAGATGCTGCGGATCGGCTATCTCACCGCGATGACGCCGCCGGAAGCGCTCGACCAGGAAGTCGACCGTCTGGCGTCCATGCTTGCCGGCAACGCGCCGGCCGCGATGCGCGGCATGAAGCGCGCCATCAACGAATTCGCCCGCGGCAAACTCGACGAGGAAGCCGCCGACCGCCGCCACCGCGACAGCATGCGCGGGTCCGAGATCAAGGAAGGCATCAAGGCGTTTTCGGAAAAGCGGCCACCGAAGTTTTAGAGAAACTTGCGAACGCACGAAGCCTCCCGGCCTCATCCTGAGGAGCGGCCACTTGGCCGCGTCTCGAAGGATGGGGCCGCCCTCGTCCTTCGAGACGGCGCAAGTGCGCCTCCTCAGGATGAGGGCGGAGTTAATGCGGCGTTTACCAACTTCAGATCGTGCCCTCCCCCACGAAACACTCCGGAAACACGATTTCCCGGCCAGCGCGCTTGAACGCGCGGCGCGGACGACCCGACAGACGGGCAGGGACACAACAACGGCTTCGCGCCACCACTGGAGATTAAGACGATGTTTCGCAAGGTTACGATTGGACTGATCGCCGCCGCCTCCCTCAGCGCCGCCGCGCTGGCGCCCGGCGCCGCTTCCGCCCACGGCATGCATGGCGGCTGGGGACACGGCGGCTGGGGTCACGGCCACGGCTTCGGCTATGGCGGCATCTACATCAACACCGGCGTCACCGACTGCTATCAGCAGCGGATGGTCCAGACCCGCAACGGCCCGCGCCTGCGCACCGTCAACGTCTGCGCCTACGACATTTACTGATCCGACCGGCTGACATCAAAACCCCGGCCGCGAGCAGCGGCCGGGGCTTTTGTATCCTGCGCGGCTATATCCTACGCGTCGACGAAGGTGACGGTGTCGGCGATGCCCGCGCGCGTGGTGCGGTAGCTGTTGGCCTTGTGCTCGCGGTCGGGATAGCCGAACGATATGCCGCAGACCACGCGACGGTCGTCGCCAAGGCCGAAATGCTTGCGCACCACATCGGAATGAAACGCCAGCGCGGCTTGCGGAATGGTGGCGATGCCGAGCGCCTGCGCCGCCAGCAGGAAGCTCGTGACATAGCCGCCGCAGTCGATCGCGCCGTAGACGCCGAGCGCCTCGTCGGTGTGCACGATGGCGACATGCGGGGCCCCGAAGAAATTGAAATTCTCCAGCGCCTGCTTGGCGTAGCCCATCTTGTCGCCGCGCGGGATGCCGAGCGAGTTGTAGAGCTGGAATCCGCTCTCGCGCCGCCGCTCCAGATAGACGCCGCGATATTCACGCGGGAACGGAAAATCGCCGGTGCTGGGCTTGCCGCCGGAAGCGGTGCCGTACATCAGGTCGCGGAATTTCGCCGTCGCCGCACCGGAAGCGATCTCCAGCCGCCAGGGCTGGCTGTTGCACCACGAAGCGGTCTTCTGCGCCGCCATCAATATCCGCTCGATGGTCGCGCGCGGCACCGGATCGGGCTTGAAGGCGCGGCAGGAGAAGCGCTGCGCCAGCAATTCTTCCAGGACATCGATCGGCGCGGTGTCGGTTTTGAGGTCCATCACGTTATCTTCCCTTGGTCGGGATCTTGTTGAACGGCACGTCCTTGTCGACGCGGATGTCGCCGGGCAGCCCCAGCACGCGCTCGGCGATGATGTTGCGCAGGATCTCGTCGGTGCCGCCGGCGATCCGCATGGACGGCGAACTCAGCAGCATCTGCTGGAACTGGCCGCCCGCCACTTCCTCCGCTTCGCCGGTGAGCGCGCCAGCCGCGCCTTCGAGGTCCATCGCATAGGTCGCGATGTCCTGCAGCATCGTGCCCGACACCAGCTTGCCGATCGAGTTTTCCGGTCCCGGCCGCTCGCCCTTGGACAGCGACGAGATCGCCCGGTAGCTGGTATATTTCAACCCGCTGGCCTTCACCGCCCAGCTGGCAAGCTTCGAACGGGTGGCGGGATCGTCGATGGCAGGCCCGTCTTCCGTCATCAGGTTCGAGCAGAACTCGAACATCTCGGGAAAGCCGGTCGCCAGGCGCGAGCCGATCGACATGCGTTCATTCATCAGCGTCGTCAGCGAGACGTTCCAGCCGTCGCCGACCGCACCGAGGCGCTGGCTGTCGGGAATCACGACATCGGTGAAATAGACCTCGTTGAATTCCTGCATGCCGTTGGCCTGCTTGATCGGCCGCACTTCGACCCCCGGGCTCTTCATGTCCAGGAAAAACATCGTCAATCCCTTGTGCTTCGGCACGTTGGGATCGGTGCGCGTGATCAACAGGCCGTAGTCGGAATAGTGCGCGCCCGAGGTCCAGATCTTCTGGCCGTTGACGATCCAGTTGTCGCCCTTCTTCTCCGCGCGCGTGCGCAGGCCCGCGACGTCGGAGCCGCCGGCGGGCTCGGAAAACAACTGGCACCAGATCTGCTCGCCGGAGGCGAGCTTCGGCAGATAGTGCCGCTTGTGCTCCTCGCTGCCATAGGCCATCACGGTCGGGCCGCACATGCCTTCGCCGATCTGGAACGGCTGCGTGAGCTTGCCATAGACGCCTTCTTCCTGCTGCCAGATCACCTTCTCGATCGGGGTGGCGCCGCGGCCGCCATATTCCTTCGGCCAGTGCAGGCAGGCCCAGCCGGCGCTCGCCTTCTTCTTCTGCCAGGCCTTGCCGACCTCGACCATGTCGTGCTTCTGCAGGCGGATGCGGCCAAGCGAGGATTTCGAGAGTTCGGCCTCGAACTCCTTTGGCGCGTTGGCGTCGATCCATTTGCGCGCCTCGGCGCGGAACGCGGCCTCCTGCGGGGTGTCATCGAAATTCATGGCGGCCTCTCCGTTTCAATCCCGGCTCAGTGTCCACCCTCACGGGAGCGCAGCGCGGCTCTGGCCCGGAATCTCGAATCCATAGCTTCGTGGCATCCTCGGGTCGCCGCGCTGCGCGCGCTCCTCGGATGAGCCGATTCCTTCAGGCTCGTCCCTTGGTCGGAATCTTGTTGAACGGCACGTCCTTGTCGACGCGGATATCGCCGGGCAACCCCAGCACGCGCTCGGCGATGATGTTGCGCATGATCTCGTCGGTGCCGCCCTCGACCCTCGTACCGGGCGCGCGCAGCAGCATCGCCTGGAATTTTCCGGCGACCTCCGCGTCTTCAGGTCCGCTCAGCACGCCGGCCGCGCCCTGCAGGTCGAGCGCGTACATCGCGACGTCCTGCACCATCGAGCCCGCGACCAGCTTGCCGATCGAATTCTCCGGCCCCGGACGCTCGCCCTTCGACAGCGCCGAGATCGCGCGCATGCTGGTGTATTTCAGGCCGCTGGCCTTCACCGCCCAGTTGGCGAGTTTCGAGCGCACATTGCGATCGTCGATCGCCAGCCCCTCCTCCAGCATCAGATTGCTGCAGAAATCGAACAGTTCTGGAAAGCCGGTGGAGACGCCGGCGCCGATCGACATGCGTTCGTTCATCAGCGTGGTCAGCGAGACGTTCCAGCCGTCATTGACGGCGCCGAGCCGCTGCGAATCCGGAATCTTCACATCGGTGAAGAACACCTCGTTGAAGTCGGACTGGCCGCTGGCCTGCTTGATCGGCTTGACCTCCACGCCGGGGCTCTTCATGTCGAGGAAGAACATGGTGAGGCCCTTGTGCTTTGCGACGTTGGGATCGGTGCGCGTCAGCAGGATGCCGTAGTCCGAGTAGTGCGCGCCCGAGGTCCAGATCTTCTGGCCGTTGATGATCCAGTCGTCGCCCTGCTTTTCCGCCCGGGTGCGCAAGCCCGCGACATCGGAGCCGCCGGCGGGTTCGGAAAACAACTGGCACCAGACGTTTTCGCCCGATGCCAGCGGCGGCAGATAGCGCCGTTTGTGCTCTTCACCGGCGAACGCCATCATGGTCGGTCCGCACATGCCGTGACCGATGATGAACATGCCCGAGAGCTTGCCGAACGGGCCCTCTTCCTGCTGCCAGATCACGCGCTCGATCGGCGTTGCGCCGCGGCCGCCATATTCCTTCGGCCAGTGCAGGCAGGCCCAGCCGGCATCGGCCTTCTTCTTCTGCCAGGCTTTTGCGACCTCGAGGATGTTGGCGCCCTTGAGCTGGGTGCGGCCGAGCGAGGATTTGCGCAGTTCTTCCTCATATTGCTTCGGCGCGTTGGCGGCGATCCAGGCTTTCGCCTCGGCGCGGAACGCGGCTTCCTGCGGGGTGTCATCGAAATTCATTTCGGCTGCCTTTTCCTTGCCATTCCGGGTGCGCGTCGGCGTTGAGCCCGGAAGTCATTCATCTTACGATTCCCGAGTTCGACGCTTTGCATCGCCCCGGAATGACCCTCAGAGCTCAAGCCGCATTCCGCTTGCGCATGCGGTCGATCAGCGCGTCTTCCCAATAGGACAGCGAGCCGAGCGACAGCGCCACGGCGTTGGCGCGGCGGTAATACAGATGGCAGTCGAACTCCCAGGTGAAACCCATGCCGCCATGGACCTGGATGTTGTTCTTGGCGCAATGCTGGAACGCCTGCGTCGCGCTGATGCGCGCGGCGGCGGCGGCTTCCGGCAGTTCGGACGCGTTGGTCGAGAGCGCCCAGGCGCCGTAATAGCAGTTCGAGCGCGCCAGGGTCGCCGAGACATACATGTCGGCGAGCATGTGCTTGACCGCCTGGAACGAGCCGATCGGCCGGCCGAAGGCGATGCGATCGAGCGCATAGTCGCGGCCCATCTCCAGCGCGCGGTCGGCGCCGCCGACCTGCTCGAACGCCATCAGCACCGCGGCGCGGTCGAGCACCTGCGAGATCACGCCCCAGCCTTCGCCGGCGCGCCCGAGCGGTTCGGCCTTGGCATTCTTGAAAGTGAGTTCGGCCTGGCCGCGCGAAGGATCGACATTGGTCAGCGCCTTGGCCTCGACGCCGCCGGCCTTCATGTCGACCAGGAACAGCGAGATGTCGCTGTCGCGCCCGGTCGAACCCGTGCGCGCCGCGACGACGACAAGATCGGCGATCGCGCCGTCCGGCACCGGCTTCTTGACGCCGTTGAGGCTGTTGCCTGACGCGGTCAGCTTGATCGCGGCAGGCGACGGATTGCCCTTGCCCTCGAACAGCGCCAGCGTGCCGATCACTTCGCCCGAAGCGATTTTCGGCAGCCACTTCTGCTTCTGCGCCTCGCTGCCGGCAAGCAGGATGGCTTCGGCCGCGAGATAGACCGTCGAGGAGAACGGCACCGGCGCCAGCGCGCGGCCCATTTCCTCGGCGATCACGCAGAGTTCGAGATGGCCCGCACCGGCGCCGCCGAAGGCTTCGGGGATCGCAACTCCGAGAAAACCCATCTCGGCAAGGCCCTTCCACAATTCCTTGTCGTACGCCGCGTTGCCGTCCAGCACGGCGCGCACCGCCTTCGGCGGGCATTTTTCGGCGAGGAATTTCCGCGCCTCGTCGCGCATCTGCTTCTGTTCGTCGGAGAAATCGAAATTCATGGCGCTGTACTCGCGTTGCTGCTGCGTTTCAATTCAGCATGATGATGTCTTCGCCGGGCTGTTCGGCGTAAAGCTTCTCCACCAGCGCCGCGCGGCGTTCGAGGCCGGCGCGCTGGTTGATGTAGCCCTTGTCGGTGAGTTCATTGCCGTCGATCGAGGGCGGCTCGACCATCAGCATGGCGCGCGCGACCCGCATGCTGCTGGCGCCTTCGCACGACCGGTTGTGCGCCTCGAGCCCGCGCTTCAGGCAGGCCAGTACCTCGGGATGCCTAACCACGTCCTCATAGCTCGCCTCGGCGTTGCCGACGATCTGCCGGCAGGCGTGCAGATTGGGCCAGGCCAGAAGGCCGACGAAGGGGCGATCCTGCCCCGCCACCAGCGCGTCGTGCACGACCGGCGTGGCGGCCGCAATCGCATCGGTGCGGAGCGAGCCGACGTGGACGAAGGTGCCGGTGGTGAGTTTGAAATCCTCGACCACGCGGCCGGCGAAGATGATGCCCTGCACGGGATCGTCGGGATCGACGAACACGCCGGCGTCGCCGATACAGTAGAAGCCCTCCTCGTCGAACGCCGCCTTGGTCAGATCGGGCCTTGCGAAATAGCCGGGCGTGACGTTGATGCCACGCAGCCGCAATTCAAATTTCGGACCTGCCGGCAGCATCTTCAGTTCGACGCCGGGGAACGGCAGCCCGATCAGGCCGACCCGCTCGGTGTCCCAATAGGTGCCCGTCGAGGTCGGCGCGGTCTCGGTCGAGCCCCAGCCGGTGTAGAACACGATGCGCTCGCCGGTGGTGCGCACCGCCAGCGCCTGCATCCGCTCATAGAGATCGTCCGGCAGCCGCGCGCCGCCATAGGCCATGACCGAAAGATTTTTGAAGAAGCTCCGGCACAGCGCGTCGTCCTTTTCCATTGCGGCCGCAAGCGCCGCGTATCCGGCCGGGACATTGGCGTAATAGGTCGGCGAGATCTCGCGCAGGTTTTTCAGCGTTTCCTCGATCATGCCCGGCATCGG
Organism: uncultured Alphaproteobacteria bacterium; assembly: GCA_963843225.1. Classification (GTDB taxonomy): domain Bacteria; phylum Pseudomonadota; class Alphaproteobacteria; order Rhizobiales; family Xanthobacteraceae; genus Bradyrhizobium. The sequence goes on from CAWJJT010000001.1 coordinate 79,350, forward strand.
CCGGCCGTCGTCGATATAGAGCGTGCCGCCGTCGACCAGCAGCGGATGGAATGCCGCGTTGCCGCCCATGGTGTGGTTCCATGGCATCCAGTCCAGCATGACCGGCAATGTCGAGTCGGTGTCGCGCGGCCGCACCTGCATCATCATCGCCGCGTTGGCGCACATCATCTCCTGAGTGTTGATGACGGCCTTGGGCATGCCGGTCGAGCCCGAGGTGAACAGCAGCTTTCCGGTGGTGTCCGGCGTGATCTTCGCGATCGACTCCTCGACTTCGCCCGTCACCGGCGTCGCCGCCAGATCCGCATAGGCGACGCTGGCGATGCCTTCGCAGGGACGCGCGACGTGAACGACCGTGACGCCGTCGAGCGGAAGCGCCTTCAGCGCCTTCTCGAAAGCGGGACCGTCCTGAACCATCACGACCTTCGGCTTGATCAGGTCGAACAGATATTTCAGCTTGACGTGATCGTGGCTCATCAGCGAATAGGCCGGCGACACGGGAGCCGCCGGAAAGCGCGCCTGCATCGCGGCCTGCGTCATCAGCGCGTGCTCGATCGAATTGCCGGAAAGGATCGCGACCGGGCTGCCGTCTGCGAGCTTGAGATCGAGCAGTGCCTGCGTCAGCGCGTCCACCGTGCGCTTGGCCTCGCCATAGGAGACCTTGCGCCATTGCCGCTCGGCGCCGGCGCGCTGCGCCAGCCAGATGCGGCCCGGCGCCTCCTTCGCCCATTTCGCCAGCGACGCCGGGATATGCTTCTCGTATGCCATGAGGGGAATTCGCGACTTCAGCACGATGACGCCGTCGGGCCGCCGCTCGATCGCGATATCGCGCTCCAGCCAGTCGATCTTGCGAAAGGCCGGCTTGGTCAGAACCGCGGCCGCATTCCCACTCATATTGCGTCTCCCGAAATATCGGTCCGTTTTCGGATCCGTCTTTATCGCCTGATATAGACAGGCTTTCGTTTCTCAAGAAAGGCCCGGATTCCCTCGTTGAAATCCTCCGAGCGGCTGCACAGCACCTGGTTGCGGTCTTCCATCGCGATGACGGCCTCGATCGAGCCGGCATCGACGCTCATGTTGAGGCATTCCTTCGACAGCCGCAGGCCGACCGGCGAGGCCGTCAGCATCGCTTCGACATAGGGCGCGGCGGCCGCATCGAGCCCGCCTTCCTCGACGACTTCAGAGACGAGGCCGACCGCCAGCGCGCGCTCGGCATGGATGAACCGGCCGGTGAGGATCAGTTCGGAAGCGACCGACACGCCGACCAGCCGCGGCAGGAAATAGCTGGTGCCGATATCGCAGCCGCCGAGCCCGAGCTTTATGAACGCGCAGTTCATCCGCGCGGATCGGGTGGCGATGCGGATGTCGGCGGCGAGCGCCAGCGCAAAGCCGCCGCCGGCGGCAGCGCCCTGCACCAGCGCGATGATGGGCTGCGGACAGCGCCGCATCAGCAGCACGATGTCGGCGATGCGGCGCTGGGAATCCAGCGACTCCGTGACGCCGGGCGGTTCCTGCTGTCCGGCGCGCCGTGCCATCGCCTGCTTGAGGTCTAGCCCGGCGCAGAACGAAGCGCCCGCCCCTTTCAGCACCACCACGCGGGTGGCGCGGTTGCGCTGCAGGCTTTCGAAATAGTTGTTGAGCGCGTCGATCAGCGAGGAATCGAGCGCGTTGAGACTTTCCGGGCGATTGAGCGTCACCCGGTCGACCCCGTCGTCATGTTCGATCAGCAGCGGTTGGGTCACGCGTCACTCCTGCATCCGCGAATGCGGCGCTGATTGCAGCGCCCTCTCCCCTTGTGGGAGAGGGCAACACCGGCATGAGCCTGGCATTCGATGCCGTGAGGGGTTGCCAGCCGGAGAGAACCCCTCACCCGTCGCCTCACTTCTTGAGGCGCCACCCTCTCCCACAAGGGGAGAGGGGAAGAAGGCGCGTTGCCTTACCGTGGCGCCATGCGGATGGCGCCGTCGAGGCGGATGGTTTCGCCGTTCAGCATCGGGTTCTCGACGATGTGGACGGCGAGGTTGCCGTATTCGGAGGCATCGCCGAGCCGTGCCGGATGCGGCACCTGCGCGCCCAGGCTCTTGCGCGCTTCCTCGTTGAGACCCATCAGGAGCGGCGTCAGGAACAGGCCGGGCGCGATGGTGTTGACGCGGATCTTCTGGCTCGCGAGATCGCGCGCCGCCGGCAGCGTGAGGCCGACCACACCGCCCTTCGAGGCCGAATAGGCGATCTGGCCGATCTGGCCTTCATAGGCCGCGACGCTCGCGGTGTTGATGATGACGCCGCGCTCTTCGCCGATCGGCTCCGCCGTGACGAGGCGCTCGGCGAACAGCCGCAGGCAGTTGAAGGTGCCGATCAGGTTGACGTTGATGATGCGGGCGAATTTCGCCAGCGGATAGACGCCGTCCTTGCCGACGATGCGCTGCGAACCGCCGATGCCGGCGCAGTTCATCAGCACGCGCGCGACGCCGTGCGCCGCCTCGGCCTTGGCGATCGCCGCCTTGATCGCTTCCTCGTCGGTGACGTCGGCGTGAAGGGCGACGCCCTTCACCTCGGCCGCGACCTTCTCGGCGTTTTCCTTGCTTTGGTCGATGATGCCGATTTTGGCGCCCTTGGCCGCCATGGCGCGCGCGGTGGCGGCACCGAGGCCCGAGCCACCGCCGGTGATGAGAACGGCAACGTCTTTCAACTGCATGATAAAACCTTTCCTTGGGCGTTTCTTCTCTAGACTTGTCTTCTCTAGGCTTGGTCGTCGTGAAGCAAATTCATCCGGCTGCCGCGGCAGCCGTTTCCTTGTTGGTCAGCATGCCGCCGCAGATCAGCGCTTCCATGTGCCGGATGTACTGGCGGCAGACCTCGTCGGTGACAGGCCCGACGCCGGTCGCGCGCGACATCGCGTGCCGTCCGAAAAACAGATGATCGCAGGCGCCGATCAGGCTGGTGTAGAACAGCACCGGATCGATATCGCGGAATTCGCCGGCCGCGATGCCCTCCGCGAGCAGGCGGCGATGAAATTCCAGAAGCGGCGCCACAAAGAATTTCGACACCTCGTCGGCGGCCTCCGGCGTGCTCTCATGCAGGAGATAATGGATCAGCCGGTTCATGTAGGGGAATTGATGATAGGCGCGGATGATGCCGCCGATATGCAGCTTCAGCTTCGCGGTCGGCGTGATCGGCTGCGCCAGCAGATATTCGAGGTTCGCCACTTCGGTCGCGGCGTCGCGCGCCAGCAGCGCCAGCAGGAGGCCGTCCTTGTTGCCGAAATGATATTTCACCAGCGCGGCGTTGACGCCGGATTTCTGCGCGATGTCGCTTAAGGAGACCTCGATCGAGGAGCGTTCGATCATCAGCTCGCTGGCCGCGACAAGCAGCTTTTCGGCCGTACTGTTCTTGCTCGCCGGGAGTCTGATCGGTACGCCGGTATTCAACTGTGATCCCATGACCTGCCCGTCGCGAAAATTCCGCGGGCGCAGATAAGCCGATGCCAGCGCCGCACTCAAGAGTTAATTGATTGATTGACTAAATCCCTGTGCACCCCTTAAATCCGGCCCATCCTTCAAAACACCCACGCAAAAACAATCAGGGAGATCAGTCATGGCCGAGGCCTATATCGTCGCCGCCGCACGCACCGCGGGCGGCCGCAAGGGAGGCCGCCTCGCCGGCTGGCATCCGGCCGATCTCGCCGCTTCCGTGCTGGATGCGCTGGTCGAACGCTCCGGCGCCGCGCCCGATCAGATCGAGGACGTCATCATGGGCTGCGTGATGCAGGCCGGCGAGCAGTCCAACAACATCGCGCGCAACGCCATCATGGCCTCGAAGCTGCCGGAGAGCGTGCCCGGCACCTCGATCGACCGGCAGTGCGGCTCGTCGCAGCAGGCGCTGCATTTCGCCGCGCAGGCAGTGATGTCCGGCACCATGGACTGCGTGATCGCCGCCGGCGTCGAATCCATGACGCGGGTGCCGATGGGACTGGCCTCGCAACTGCCGGCCAAGAACGGCTTTGGCACCTACAAGAGCCCGGGCATCGAGCAGCACTACCCGAACATCGTGTTCTCCCAGTTCACCGGCGCGGAAATGATGGCCGAGAAATACGGCCTGTCGAAGGATGAACTCGACGAGTATTCCTATCAGAGCCACCAGCGCGCCATCGCCGCGACGCAGGCCGGAAAATTCAAGGACGAGATCATCCCGCTCAACATCACCCGCGCCGACGGTTCGACCGACACCCATCATATCGACGAGGGCATCCGCTTCGATGCCAGCCTTGCCGGCATCAAGGGCGTCAAGCTGATCGCCGAGAACGGCAAGCTCACCGCGGCCTCCTCCAGCCAGATCTGCGACGGCGCCTCCGGCGTGGTGGTGGTCAATGAAAGGGGCCTCAAGGCGCTCGGCGTCAAGCCGATGGCGCGAATCCATCACATGACCATGATGGGCGGCGATCCCGTGATCATGCTGGACGCGCCGCTGCACGCCACCGAGCGCGCGCTGAAGAAGGCCGGCATGGCCATCGACGACATCGACCTGTTCGAGGTCAACGAAGCCTTTGCCTCGGTGCCGACCGCGTGGCTGAAAACCACCGGCGCCGATCCGGCAAAGCTCAACGTCAACGGCGGCGCGATCGCGCTCGGCCATCCCCTGGGCGGCTCCGGCACCAAGCTGATGACCACGCTGATCAACGCGCTGAAGCAGCGCAACAAGCGCTACGGCCTGCAGACCATGTGCGAAGGCGGCGGCATGGCCAATGTGACCATCGTCGAGCGGCTGTAAGCGCGCCCAAACAACAGGTGTCGTCCCGGCCTCGAGCCGGGACCCACGACCACAATGCTTGTGGGGATGCCGGGCTGGAGCTCCAGCTCGTTTCAAAAATCAGGATTGGTGGTTATGGGTCCCGGCGTTCGCCGGGACGACCACGTTGGTTGATTATCAGGACTTTCATGACCCACCCCTCCGTCCACGCACGCACCCAGCCCAACAAGATCGCCTATCAGATGGCCGGAACCGGCAAGGCGATCACCTACCGCGAGCTCGACGAGCTGTCGAACCAGGGCGCGCATCTGTTTCGTTCGCTCGGCCTGAAGGCCGGCGATCACGTCGCTTTCCTGATCGAGAACAGGCTGGCGTTCATGGAGATCTGCTGGGCGGCGCAACGCGCGGGGCTGTATTACACCGCGATCAGCCGCTACCTGACGAAAGACGAGATCGCCTACATCGTGAAGGATTGCGGCGCCAAGCTGTTCATCACCTCGCCGAAATGCGCCGAACAGGTCAGGGAGCTCGTGACCGGCGCGCCGGGCGAGCCGATCTTCTACATGCTCGACGAGCCGCTTCCCGGCTTCCGCTCCTGGGACAAGGAAGCGGCCGCGCAGCCGACGACGCCGATCGCGGATCAGGAAGCCGGCTACGACATGCTGTATTCGTCGGGCACCACCGGCCGCCCCAAGGGCATCAAGCGGGAGTCGGATCACAATCCGATCGACTTGCCGAATCCGTTCCTGAAAATTCTCTGCGCCGACATGTGCGGGATGAATTCCGACAGCGTCTATCTGTCGCCGGCGCCGCTCTATCACGCCGCTCCATTGCGCTTCAACATGATGGCGATCACGCTCGGCGGCACTTCCATCATCATGGAACATTTCGACGCGGAAGAATTCCTGAAACTGGTCGAGAAGCACAAGGTCACGCAGTCGCAACTGGTGCCGACGATGTTCGTGCGCATGCTGAAGCTGCCGGAAGAGGTGCGCCGGCGCTACGACGTTTCCTCGCTCAAGGGCGCGATCCACGCCGCGGCGCCCTGCCCGATCGACGTCAAGGCGAAGATGATCGAATGGTGGGGGCCGATCCTGATCGAATATTACGCCGGCTCCGAGGGCAACGGCGTCACGGTGTCGACCTCGCAGCAATGGCTGACCCATCGCGGCACCGTCGGCCGCGCCGTAGTCGGCAAGGTCAGGATTCTCGACGAGAACGATCAGGAAGCGCCGGTGGGGCAGATCGGCACGGTGTATTTCGCCGACGCGCCGGTGTTCACCTATCACAACGATCCCGAGAAGACCAAGCGCGCCTACAATGCCCGGGGCTGGTCGACGCTCGGCGACGTCGGCTATCTCGACGAAGAAGGCTTTCTCTATCTCACCGACCGCAAGAGCTACATGATCATTTCCGGCGGCGTGAACATCTACCCGCAGGAGACCGAGGACGTTCTGATCACCCACCCCGGCGTCGCCGACGTCGCGGTGTTCGGCGTGCCGAACGAGGAGATGGGCGAAGAGGTCAAGGCGGTGGTGCAGCCGCACGACATGAACAAGGCTGGCAAGGAACTCGAAGCCGAGCTGATGCTGTTTTGCCGCAAGCATTTGTCGCCGATCAAATGCCCGAAGAGCATCGACTTCGAGGCCGAGCTGCCACGCACGCCCACCGGCAAACTTGTGAAGCGCCATCTACGCGACAAGTACTGGCCGAAGGCGGCGGTGAAGGTTTAACTCGCCGCCTCCGCCTTCACGGTTCGACACAGATCGAAACATCTCCGGCAAGAACACTGGCACAAACCGTCGGCCGCCAGCCGATGCGGTATTGCCAAGTTCAAGAGGAGAAACGTCATGACCCCGAACAGCGAAAGCCAGAGCTTGATTGTAACGGCGTTTTGGCAGGCCAATCCCGGCGAGGAAGCCGCCATTGCGGGCCTGCTGAAGGACTTTCTGCCGCAGGCGCAAAAGGAACCGGGTGTGAAGGAGTTTCAAATCCACCAAAACGCCTCCAGGCCGGGCGAGTTCTTCTTCTATGAGGTTTTCGCCGGAGAAGCCGCGTTCGCCGATCATCAGCAGACGCGGCATTTCAAGGAGATCATCGTCGGACAGGCCGTGCCGAAGCTTGCGAAACGTGAGCGCGCACAGTTTCGATACATCTGATCGAGGCGCACTCCACGCGCATTGACTGATTTCGTCGTGCTCGGGCTTGTGCCGGGCACCCGCGTCTTTACAGTTTGGCGGCACGCAAGACGTGGATGGCCGGGATGAACCCGGCCATGACGGAAAACGCCATGCCAGACCTTCCTGCCATTCCCCTGCCGGCCGGCATCCGCTCCCGCTATGTCGACGACATCAATGGCCTCTCCATGCACGTGCTCGAAGCCGGCTTCGAGACAACAGGCCGGCCCTGCGTGTTGCTGCTGCACGGCTTTCCCGAGCTTGCCTTCAGTTGGCGCAAGGTGATGCCGCGGCTTGCGGAGGCCGGCTATCACGTGATCGCGCCGGACCAGCGCGGCTATGGCCGCACCACCGGCTGGGACGACGATTACGACGGCGATCTCAATTCATTCCGCTTGCTCAATCTGGTCCGCGATGCGCTCGGGCTGGTCTCCGCGTTCGGCTATGCAAGCGTCGACGCCGTGGTCGGACATGATTTCGGCTCCTCGGTCGCCGCCTGGTGCGCGCTGGTGCGGCCCGATGTGTTCCGGTCGGTGGTGCTGATGAGCGCGCCGTTTGGAGGTCCGCCGCCGCTGCCGTTCGATACCGCCGACGGTCCGCCGCAACAGAGGCGCGAGGATCCCGTGCATCGCGAACTGGCGGCGCTGCCGCGTCCGCGCAAGCATTACCAATGGTACTATTCGACGCGGCAGGCCAATGCCGACATGCACGGCGCGCCGCAGGGCGTGCATGATTTCCTGCGCGCCTATTATCATCACAAGAGCGCGGACTGGAAAGACAACAAGCCCTATCCGCTGCAAATCCTGGTCCGCGGGCGAACTCGCAAAGCTGCCGACCTATTACGTGATGGATCTCGCCCGCAACATGGCCGAGACCGTCGCGGAGGAAATGCCCGATGCGGCGACGATTGCCGCCAACCGGTGGCTGCCGGACCGCGAGCTTGCCTTCTACAGCGCCGAATACCAGCGCACGGGTTTCCAGGGCGGGCTGCAATGGTATCGCTGCGGCACGTCAGGCGATTTCGTGGCGGAGTTGCAGACCTGGTCGGGCCGCAGCATCGACGTGCCCTCCTGCTTCATTTCCGGCAAGCAGGATTGGGGCACCTATCAGCGCCCCGGCGTCTTCGAGACGATGCAGCGAAGCGCCTGCACCCGAATGCTCGGCGTTCACCTGATCGACGGCGCCGGCCACTGGGTGCAGCAGGAACAGCCCGCGGAAGTGAGCCGGCTATTGCTGCAGTTCCTGCGCGAGAGCGGGAATCGCTGACCAATTGACCCCACGATAGGGCCGTCCTATAAGATTTAGAATCATTCTAAATTGAGAAAGGCAGGCCGCTTGAAGAATTTCGCCGATCTGACGCGAGCGCGAAGTGCTGGCGGTTGCGATCTCCTCGGAGGAGGAAGACAGCCGCATCTACATGACCTTCGCCGAGGATCTGGCGGAGCGTTATCCGGAATCGGCGAAGATCTTCGAGGAGATGGCGGAGGAGGAAAAAGGCCACCGCCACAGGCTGCTGGAGATCTACGAAAAGCGGTTCGGCCCGAACTTGCCGCCGATCCGCCGGGACAATGTCAGGGGATTTTTGCGCCGCCGGCCGATCTGGCTGACCAAGAACCTGTCGCTCGACGCCATCCGCAAGGAAGTCGGGACGATGGAGTTCGAGGCCGAGCGCTTCTACGTGAAGGCGGCCGAGCAGACCCAGGATGTCGGCGTCCGCAGGCTGCTCGGCGATCTCGCGGAAGCGGAAAAAGGCCACGAGAAAGTCGCGGCCAGGCTGACCGATCAGATCCTCAGTCCGGACGTGCGCGCGAAGGAGGACGAGACGCGGCGCCGCGTGTTCGTGCTGCAATATGTGCAGCCGGGTCTTGCCGGACTGATGGACGGGTCGGTGTCGACGCTGGCGCCGCTGTTCGCGGCGGCCTTTGCCACGCATCAGAACTGGCAGACGTTCCTGGTCGGCCTCGCCGCCTCGATCGGCGCCGGCATCAGCATGGGCTTTGCCGAAGCCTTGTCCGACGACGGGTCGCTGACCGGGCGCGGTTCGCCCTGGCTGCGCGGGCTGACCTGCGGCCTGATGACGACGATCGGCGGCCTCGGTCACACCATGCCCTTTCTGGTGCCCGACAAATGGCCCAACGCATTCTGGATCGCGACCGCGATTGCAGGCGTCGTGGTGTTCTTCGAATTATGGGCGATCGCCTATATCCGCACGCGCTACATGGACACGCCGTTCCTGCAGGCGGTGTTCCAGATCGTGCTCGGCGGCGTCATCGTGCTCGCGGTCGGCATTCTCATTGGAGCGGCGTGACCGTTTTGTGAATGGCCGACTGCTTCCGGACTGGCGGATTAGAATATTTCTAGCGGCGATCCTGGCTCCGTTGTGCAAGAAAGCCCGGGCAATCCGCGCACAGGAATAATCATGACCGCTCATCTGCAATACGGGACCACCGCGAAGGTCCTTCACTGGCTGATCGTGGCGCTGCTGGTGGCGCAATATCTGATCGGCTGGCTGATGCCCGACATTCATCGCGGCATGAAGCCCGGCGCCGCCATGACGTTCCATGTCTCGGTCGGAATGACCATCCTGGTGCTGATCGTTCTGCGGCTCGCCTGGCGGCTGACCCATCCGGTGGCGCCGGAAAGTTCGCTGCTTGCCCTGGCAGCGGCTGAGCTCGGAAGCTTCGTGCACTGGGCTGCTCTATGTGCTGGTGCTGGCGACGACCATCACCGGCTGGCTGTTCGCCTCGTTTCGCGGCTGGTCGATGTCGTTGTTTTATCTCGCGCCGATGCCGATGCTGGCGTCGAACAATGCGGCGGCCGGAAAGGCCATCGACGGCCTGCATCAGGCCGCGGAATGGGCGCTGCTGGCGGTGATCGGCATCCATGTCGTGGCGGCGCTCGCCCATCTCTTTGTCTATCGCGACCGCGTCATGCAGCGGATGCTGCCGGAATAGCTGTATTGCGGCAGCAATAGCGGTCTAGCGGACGCGGTCGAAACCAAGCATCATCCGGCGAGTTGTAAAAACCTTACCGGGAGTACGCCTTGGCCAAATCGCAATGGAGTTTCAGGACCGCGACCGAACTGTCGGCGGCGCTGGCGGCGAAGAAGGTCTCCGCCGTCGAACTGGCGCAGGATGCGATCGGCCGCATCGAGCGGCACGACGCCAAGATCAACGCGATGTGCGTGCGCGATTTCGCCCGCGGCCTGGAGGCCGCCCGTGCCGCCGACGCCGCCCGCGCGCGCGGCGAAACCGGTGCCGCTGCTCGGCCTTCCGCTGACAGTGAAGGAATCCTACAACATCGCCGGCCTGCCCACGACCTGGGGCCTGCCGGCGCAGAAGGATTTTGTCCCACGCGAAGACGCGCTGTCGATTTCCCGCGTCAAGCAGGCCGGCGGCGTGATCCTCGGCAAGACCAACGTGCCGGTCTGGCTCGGCCGACTGGCAGAGCTACAACGAGATCTACGGCATCACCAACAACCCCTTTGATCTCGGCCGCACGCCGGGCGGCTCCTCCGGCGGATCGTCGGCGGCGCTCGCGGCGGGCTACGGCCCGCTCTCGCTCGGCTCCGATATCGGCGGCTCGCTGCGGGTGCCCGCCTTTCACTGCGGCGTTTACGCGCACAAGCCGACCTTCGCGCTGGTGCCGCCGCGCGGCCATACCCCGCCACCGATGCCGCCGCTGCCGCTTGACCGCGATCTCGCGGTGATCGGCCCGATGGCGCGCTCGGCCGCCGATCTCACGCTGTTGCTCGACGTGATCGCTGGACCGGACCCGCGTCGACGCCGGCAAGGCCTACAGCCTCACGCTGCCGGCGCCGCGCCACGGCGAGTTGAAGGATTTCCGCGTGCTGCTGATTGCTACCGATCCGGTCATGCCGACATCGGCCAGCATCCGCGCCGCGATCGAAAAGCTCGCTGTCAACCTCGGCAAGGCCGGCGTCAGCGTGACGCGCGAGAGCCCGCTATTGCCCGACTTCGCCGCTTCGACGCGGCTTTATATGCGGATGCTGCTGTCGTTCCTCGCCGCCTCTTTCCAGCCCGAGATCTATGCCGGCGCACAGGCCGCGGCGGCCAAGCTTTCCCCCGGCGACACCAGCCTGGCGGCGGAACGGCTGCGCGGCATCGCGCTCAGCCATCGCGACTGGGTGATCGCCGACGGCGCTCGGGCGCGGCTGCGGGCGCAATGGCGCGAATTGTTTGGGAGCTTCGACGCGGTGATCTGCCCGATCATGCCGACGCCGGCCTATCCGCACGATCATTCGCCGGACCAGGAAACACGCCGCATCAACATCGACGGCAAGGACCACGTCTATCCCGACCAGCTGGCGTGGCCCGGCATCGCCACGCTGCCCGGCCTGCCCGCCACCGCGATTCCGATCGGCCTGTCCGGCGAGGGCTTGCCGGTCGGCGTGCAGATCGTCGGCCCCTGGCTGGAGGATCGCACGCCGCTGAAGCTGGCGGAGCTGATCGAGCGCGAATTCGGCGGCTTCGTGCCGCCGCCGATGTTCGATGATTGACGCCTCGTCATTCCGGGGCATCGCGAAGCGATCGAGCCCGGAATCCATAACCACGATTGGGGGTTATGGATTCGGGCTGCGCCAAGAGGCGCATCCCGGAATGACGAGACGAATAGACCATGACGAGAAGGAAGAGCAACGATGCGCAAACGACATCGCCGAACTGACCACCCTCAACCGCGATTACGTCGCTTCGGTGCAGAATTGCGACGTCAAGCGCTTCGACGAAATCCTCGCGCCAGGAATTCTATTGCACCAATCCCGACAAGTCGCTGGTCGACCGCGCCGGATTTCTCAAGCAGACCGCGATGCCCGTGACGATCAGGAATCTCGTGGCCGATGACGTCAGGATTCGCGTGATGGGCGATTTCGCCATCATCCACGGCGCGCACCAGCTACACGACGCCGGACGGCCAGCAGGCTCACGGCCGCTACACCGATTGCTGGGCCAGGCAGAACGGCCGCTGGCTCGCGGTGTCGGCGCATGTGTCGCGGTGAGGCAGCGCTGCCGTCATTGCCGGGCATAGCCGTCCGAAGGACGGCGTCGCTTACGCTTGCCTATGCCCCGGCAAGCCATCCTCTTCGCAAGAAGCGTCTCTGCGCGGATTGATGGATGCGCGGGTCAAGCCCGCGCATGACGAGTTGCGTATGCCTCACGCATCGAACATGATCACGCTGCGCACGGTCTTGCCGGCCTTCATCGCGGCAAAGCCTTCGTTGATCTCGGACAGCTTCAGCTTGGCCGAGATCCAGTCCTCCAGATGCAGCCGGCCGCGCATGTAGAACTCGACCAGCCGCGGCATGTCGACGCGGAAATGGTTCGAGCCCATCGAGGAGCCCTGGATCTTGCGCTCGCGCAGGAAGTCGAAGCCGTGCAGCTCGATCTTCTGGCCGAACGGGATCATGCCGACGATGGTCGCGGTGCCGCCCGGCGCCAGCATCGCAAACGCCTGCTCGGCGGTCTCCTTGCGGCCCAGCACCTCGAACGAGTGATGCACGCCGCCATTGGTGAGGTCGCGCACCTGCTGCACCACGTCGCCGTTGCGGGGATCGACGATGTCGGTGGCGCCGAGCTTGGTCGCCAGCTGCAGTTTGGCCGGATTGGTATCGACCGCGATGATGCGGCCGGCGCCGGCGATCTCCGCGCCGTTGATCGCGGCCATGCCGACGCCGCCGCAGCCGATCACCACCACGCTCTCGCCGGGCGCGACCTTGGCGGTATTCACCACCGCGCCGTAGCCGGTGATGACGCCGCAGCCGATCAGCGCGGCGAGATCGAGCGGCATGTCCTTGCGGATTTTGACGATGGCATTTTCGTGCACCAGCATCTGCTCGGCGAACGACGACAGATTGAGGAACTGGTTGAGCTTCTCCGAGCGCGCCCAGGACAGCCGGTTGGAGGCGCCCGGCAGCATCTTCACCGTGGTGTCGGTGCACAGCACCGGCCGGCCGGTGGTGCAATTGTCGCAGGTGCCGCAGAACACCGACAGACAGGTCACGACGTGATCGCCGGGCTTCACATAGGTGACGTCGGAGCCGACCTGCTCGACGACGCCGGCGGACTCGTGGCCGAGCACCGCCGGCAGCGGATGCGGATAGAGCCCTTCCATGAAATGCAGGTCGGAATGGCAGAGCCCGGCGACGGAGGTGCGGATCAGGACCTCGCGCGGCCCGGGCTTCTGCAGGCTGACGTCCTCGATCACCAGCGGCTTGTTGACTTCGTGCAGGACGGCGGCCTTCATCGAATACTCCCTGAGTTTTTCTGTTCTTGTTTGAAACGGCTGACGACTTTCGGCAGCGAGCCTACGCCGTGCCAAGCAATTCGCCAACCTCGGCCATGCCGACGGCGCGCTCGCCGAGCAGATGGTCGGTGATGGCGCGCTGCGCCGAATTTTCCGTGAGCCGGAACGGATCGCCCGCCGAGACCCGGTGATCGATCACCATCCGCGACAGCAACAGCCGGCGCGCATCGCCGCGCATCTCGTGGATACGCCCGCCTTCCCAGGCCAGCGCCACGGCGCTGGCGACGTGATAGAGCAGGCTGGTGGCGCGCCGGGCGTCGGCTTCGTTGTCGATGCGCGAGGCCACCTCGCGTGCAAAACCGATGGCGCGGTCGGTGAGATCGCGCAGGCGGGCGCGCCAGGCCTGCGGCACATCGGCGCTGTCGTCGAGGCGAGCATGCAGGTCCGCGGCCAACGCCGCCTCGGCGCCATGGCGGCCGACCGCGCGCTTGAGCGCATCGATCGCGACGATGTTGCCGGTACCTTCCCAGATCGAGCCGAGATGGGCGTCGCGCAGCAGCCGCGCGGTGGCGAATTCCTCGATGTAGCCGATGCCGCCGCGCATCTCCAGCGCATCGCCGCAGACCTTGCGCGCATCGCGGGTGGCGCGGAATTTCAGGGTCGGCGTCAGGATACGCAGCAGCGCGGCTGCGTCCTGGCTGCCGGCCTCGCCGCGGTCGAGCGCGTCGGCGGTGAGGAAACTCATCGACAGCGCCTGTTCGGTGGCGAGCATGATCTTCATCAATTGCCGCCGCGCCAGCGGCAGGTCGATGATGCGGCTGCCGAACACCACGCGATTTTTCGCGACCGTCATCGCGTCGTGATGGGCGCGCCGCATCAGCGCGGTGGATTTGACGCCGTTGGAGAGCCGCGACGAATTGACCATCTCGGCCATCTGCACGAAGCCGCGATCGAGCCGGCCGACCGCGTAGGCGATCGCGCCTTCGAGCTTGATCTCGCCCGAGGCCATCGAGCGGGTGCCGAGCTTGTCCTTCAGCCGCACGATCCGGTAGTGGTTGGGCGAGCCGTCGTCGAGGAAGCGTGGCATCAGGAACAGGCCGACGCCGCGGGTGCCGCCTTCGGCGCCTTGCGGCCGCGCCAGCAGCATCACCACCTTGGCGTCCGCATTGGAGCAGAACCATTTCTCGCCCGACAGCCGCCAGTGGTCGCCTTCCTGCACCGCGGTGGTCGTGAGCGTGCCGACGTCGGAGCCGCCTTCCTTCTCGGTCATGAACTGGCCGCCTTGGGTCAGCTTGGCCATGTCGGTCTGCGTCAGCCCGTCGAGATATTTCGCCTTCAGCGCCTCGCTGCCGAACTTCGACAGCAGCTTGGCGCAGCCGTCGGTGACGTTGATCGGGCAACCGAGGCCGAACTCGGCCTGGTTGAACAGGAACGTAAAGGCGTGCTTGGCGACCACGGGATATGGTTCGGCCAGCCCAGGATGCCCTTGCGCAGCGACATGGCGTGAATGCCGAATTCGCCGAACGCGGCGCGCTCGAGTTCGCGATAGGCCGGATGATATTCGATCCACTGCGCGTCGCGGCCGAAGCGGTCGCGCTGATGCAGCACCGGCACGTGACGGTCGGCGAGCCGGGCGCATTCGTCGAGATGGCCGCCGGCGAGCGCGCCGAGCCGATCGAGATGCGGCTCGATATGGCGAAACAGCGCGTCGGGCAGATGGATGCGCAACAGGTCGGTCAGCGCCGGATCGGCGCGGTAGAAGTTCATGCCGGACGTATCCGGCGCAAGCAGTCCGGGCCGATCGGCCGGGCTTGTCACGTCACTTTGTCTGGCCAGCTCTGGCATTTGCAACTCTTGTTCGTTCCGCGCCCTGTGTTCTACTTGTACGCTTTAGATGATATAGATCATCCCAGACCAGGCAGGCGATAAAGCCGTCATAAAACAAGGCAGGAGGAACGCCCCATGGCGGAGGTTTATCGCATCATCGGCGCCGAGATGTCGCCCTACTCGGTCAAGGTGCGCTCCTATTTTCGCTACAAGGCCATCCCGCATCAATGGGTTTTGCGCAATGCGGAAAGCCAGGCGGAATTCGAGAAATACGCCAGGATGCCGATCATTCCGCTGGTGGTGACGCCTGAGGGCACCGGCATCCAGGATTCCACGCCGATCATCGACGCGATGGAGAAGCTGTATCCGGAGCCCTCGATCCATCCCGACGATCCGGTCGTCGCGCTTCATCTCGACGCTGATCGAGGAATTCGGCGACGAGTGGGGCAACAAATGGATGTTCCACTACCGCTGGGCCCGCGACGTCGACCAGATCTCGTCGGCCGGGCGCATCGCGCGGATGCGCGGGCCCGCGGCCGACGAGGAAAAGCATGCGGCCTTCGCCGCGCAGGTCCGCGCCCGCATGGTCGATCGGGTCTGGTTCGTCGGCTCCAACGCGGTGACCGCGCCGCAGATCGAGGCCGGTTTTGTCGACATGCTCGGCTCTGCTGGACGCCCATCTGGCGACACGCCCTTATCTGTTCGGCGGCCGGCCGGCCGATGGCGATTTCGGCCTCTGGGGCCAGATCTACGAAATGTGGACCGACCCGACCGCGGGCGCGCTGATCGGCGGCGGCGCGCCGCATGTGCTGGACTGGGTGCATCGCATGCTGTGGCCGAGGGCGGAAGGCGCGTTCGAGACGTGGCCTACGCTGGAGCCGACCCTGATGCCGATCCTGCAGCAGCAGGTCGGGGCGCAGTTCATGCCCTGGACCTGCGCCAACGAGAAGGCGCTGGCGGAGAAGCAGGAGGAATTCAGCGTCACGCTTGGCGACAAGGTCTGGACCCAGAAGCCGCAGAAATATCACGCGCGCTCGCTCGCCGTGCTGCGCGCCAAATATGCCGATGTCGCCGACAAGGCCGCGCTCGATCCGGTGCTGGAAGCACGCCGGCTGCCTCGCCGGATTGCGCGGCTGAAACGTCAAGGAAAGGAAGAGGCCAATGGAAATCCCGAAATACAAGATCGCGCTCATCGTCGGCGCCGGCGAAGGTCTCAGCGCGTCGCTGGCGCGGCTGTTCGCCAAGCAGGGCATCCGCGTCGCGCTCGCCGCGCGGCAAATCGAAAAGCTCGGCGCGCTCTGCGCCGAGACCGGCGCCCGCGCCTTTGCCTGCAACGCCACCGACGCCGACGAGGTCGAGCGCCTGTTCGGCCTGGTCGAGCGCGAGATCGGCGTGCCCGATCTCGTGGTCTATAACGCCAGCGGGCGGGCGCGCGGCGCTTCATCGATCTGGTGCCGGCGGATGTGGCGCAGGCGATCGCGGTCAGCGCGTTCGGCGGCTTCCTGGTGGCGCAGCAGGCGGTGAAGCGGATGCTGCCCAACAAGCACGGCGCGATCCTGTTCACCGGCGCGTCCGCCAGCGTCAAGGGCTATCCGCAATCCGCGCCGTTCGCGATGGGCAAGTTCGCGCTGCGCGGGCTGGCGCAGAGCATGGCGCGCGAATTGTCGCCGCAGGGCATTCACGTCGCGCATTTCGTCATCGACGGCGGCATCCGCAGCGCCGCGCGGGCCGAGCCCGCCGACCGCCCGGATTCGATGCTCGATCCCGACGCCATTGCGCTCGAGCTACTGGAACGTGCTGCAACAGCCGCGCAGCGCCTGGACCTGGGAACTGGAATTGCGGCCCTGGGTGGAGAAGTTTTGACATATTGCCGTCATTGCGAGCGATAGCGAAGCAATCCATGCCTCAGCGAAGTAAGCTGGATTGCTTCGTCGCTTCGCTCCTCGCAATGACGGACAACATCATGGGGAACAAACATGACCAGCGAAATCACCATCGACACCGGCACCAACGAACTGCTCTGCGTCGATCCGCGACCGCGTCGCGGTCATCACGCTGAACCGGCCGGAGGTCCGCAACGCGCTGTCCGACGATCTGACGCCGGCGCTGCGCACCATGATCAAGACCTGCGGCGAGAATCCGATAGTCGGCGCGCTCCTGATCACCGGCGCCGGCACCGCCTTCTGCGCCGGCGGCAACGTCAAGGGCATGGGCGCGCATCGCGACAAGAAGAAGCTGGACATGTCCTATGACGAGAAGGTCGCCGATCTGCAGGAACGCCAGCGCCTGCTTGACCGGCGCGCTGATCTCGGTGCGCAAGCCGACCATCGCCGCACTGCCCGGCCCCGCGGTCGGCGCGGGGCTCGCGATCGCCATGGCCTGCGACATCCGCATCGCGGCGCAATCGGCGTTCGTCTCCACCGGCTATCTGCGGGTCGGCCTGTGCGGCGACTACGGCATCGCCTGGCTGTTGACGCGGCTGGTCGGCACCGCGCGGGCGCGCGAACTGATGTTCACCGCCGACAAGGTCGATGCGGCGCGATGCGAGGCGATCGGCCTCGTCAACCGCGTGGTGCCCGACGACAAAGCTGCAGGACGAAGCCTTTGCGCTGGCCAAATCGATGGCCGAAGGGCCGACCATCGCGCTGCGCTACATGAAGGACAATCTCGACGAAGCCCTGCTGTTCGATTTCGCCACCGCCCGCGACCATGAGGCCGAACGCCTGATCCGCACCACCATGACCGCCGATCACAAGGAGGCGGTGCAGGCGTTTATCGAAAAGCGGAAGGCGGTGTTCAAGGGGAACTGAGCGACAGGGAGCTGTTGACGCGGCGCTTCGGTTCAAACCGCCGCCTGACAGCGAGATCTGCTCGCGCCGCCAGCCGCCAGCTGGCGCAGGGAATATCCTTCGGCGCCAGGTCGATGTGTTTCTCGAACCGCACCAGCTTCCAGTCGTCGGGATTGTTGGTGAAGGCGAAGCCGGATTTGCGGGCCAGCGCGATCATGGCCTCGTTGGAGCGCAGCGTGTCGCCGAACAGGCGCGTGGCGCCGAACGCGGCGGCGCGGCATTCCAGATTGTTCAGCAGCGCCGAACCGACGCCCTGGCCCTGCCAGCGGTCGTCGATCGACAGGCCGAACTCGAAACTGTCGTTGCGGGGATCGAACGCGTAGCGCGCCTCGCCGACGATGGTCTCGAGGCCGTCGATCGTCATGGTCGCGATCACGCTGAAACGGTCGCGCTCGCCGACATGGATGAAATCTTCGAGCAGATCGTGCGGCAGCTCGCTCATGGCGCCGAGGAAACGGTTGTAGCGTGAGCGCGGTCGTGAGCGAGCGAAAATAGGCCTGCAGCGCCTCGGCGTCGCCCGGCTCGACAAAGCGCACCGTCACCGACGTGCCGCTGCGCAACCGCAGCACGTCGGAATGTTGCCGGAGGTCATCGAGCCGAAGCGTCGTCATGGCAGGCTCCCATCGATACCGGAAGAGATGTTGGCCGGCGCCCCTCTCCAGGAGGCGGCGCCGGCCTGGCGGCTCTTCAGGCCCGCCAGAACGGCTTTTCGGCCTCGCGAACGATGTCGCTCCAGGACAGGCCGACATCGTGCAGGTCGCGATCGGTCCATTGCGCCAGTTCGCGGCGCTGGCGCACGCGGTCGCGCCAGACATGGAAGGTCTCGCCGATCTGGCCAAAAAGCCCCGAATTATGATGATTTGTCATCGATTGATGTGAATAGATGGACATGATGTCCTCCTAAAGCTAAGCTGTTGACAGCAATATCTGTGCTTTTGGCGCTTTCGACAAACGACATGTTGTCCCGCTTCACATGAGATAAACTCATGAATTGGATTGCCCACATGACCGCGCAGGCTGCCTTCGCTCAATGGCTTGCGGGCGTTCGAGGCCGCGGCCCGGCATTTGAGCTTCACCAACGCCGCGTCCGAGCTGAACGTCACGCAAACCGCGATCAGCCATCAGATCCGGCGGCTGGAGGAGGAACTCGGGATCCGCTGTTCGTCCGGCAGAACCGCGCGCTGGCGCTGACCCCGGAAGCCAGGGAATACCTCCCCGGCATTCGCGCCGCGTTCAACGATCTCCGGCTCGCCACCGACCGGCTCAAGCGCCGGGACGACGACCATGTGCTGACGGTCTCGACGCTGGCCTCGCTCGCCGCCAAATGGCTGCTGCCGCGGCTTTCCGCCTTCCAGGAGGCCCATCCCGGCATCGACGTGCGCATCACGACCTCGTCGAGCCTGGTCGATTTCAGGAGCGGCGATGTCGACGCCGCGATCCGCTACGGCCGCGGCCACTGGGCCGGCTTGCGCGCCGACTGGCTGATGGCGGACGAGTTGTTTCCGGTGTGCAGTCCGGCGCTGGCGAACGGCGACAAGCCGCTGCGCTGCCCGCAAGACCTCGCCAACCACACCCTGCTGCACAGCAGCGGCGGCTATGACGACGACTGGCGGCTGTGGCTCACCGCCGCCGGTCTGCCGACGGATATCTCCAAGCAGCCCGGCGTGAGCTTCGACCTGATCTTCGTGACCGCTGCAGGCGGCGATCGACGGCATCGGCGTGGCGATGGGCCGGACCTCCTATGTCGAGGCCGATATCGCCAAGGGGCGGCTGGTGGTTCCCTTCAAGATCGCGCTGCCGGCGGACGCCGGCTTCTACCTGGTCTCGCCGGAGACGCGAGCGGATCCGCCAAAGCTGCGCGCGTTCCGGCAATGGCTGAAGACTTCGGTGCAGGCCAAGGCCTGAAGCAGTTCACCTCTGCGCCAAAAACCGGTTCGATCGGCGTTTTCCCGGTTGGTCGCGCCGCCCGGACGTGGCAGATTGCCGCATCAAGCAAAATACGGTCGGCTGACGAGAATTCTTTCCGCGCAGGCCAATCGCAACGGGGAGAAGCTCGCGATGTCGCAAACGTCCACGTCACAGGCGCCGCAGATCAAGTCGCGCATCGGCGCCATCCTGCGCGCCACCAGCGGCAATTTCCTCGAGCAGTTCGATTTCTTCCTGTTCGGCTTCTACGCCTCCGCCATCGCCAAGGCCTTCTTTCCCGCCACTAACGAGACCGCGGCGCTGCTCGAATACCTTCGGCGTGTTCTGGCTCGGCGCGCTGATGCGCCCGGTCGGCGCCGTCGTGCTCGGCGCCTATATCGACCGGATCGGCCGCCGCCAGGGCCTGATCGTCACGCTCGCGATCATGGCGATCGGCACCGTGGTGATCGCGTTCTGTCCGACCTACGCCACCATCGGCGTTGCCGCGCCGGTCATCGTGCTGATCGGCCGCCTGCTGCAAGGCTTTTCCGCCGGCGTCGAGCTCGGCGGCGTCTCGGTTTATCTCGCGGAGATTTCAACGCCCGGCAACCGCGGCTTCTACACTTCGTTCCAGTCCTCGAGCCAGCAGGTCGCGATCTTCGTCGCTTCCATCCTCGGCTTTATCCTGAGCGAGTTGATGCCCGCGGATACGGTTGCGGCATGGGGCTGGCGCATTCCGTTCTTCGTCGGCTGCCTCATCATTCCCGTTATTTTCCTGCTGCGGCGGACGCTGGAGGAAACGCCGGAATTCCTCGCCATGAAGAAGCATCCGACCGCGAGCGAGGTGTTTGCCTCCGCGATGGCGAACTGGCGCATCGTCATCCTCGGCATGATGATCGCGGTACTGACCACCACGACGTTCTACTTCGTCACGGTCTATACGCCGACCTTCGGCAAGACCGTGCTGAAACTGACCAGCCAGGACGCGCTGCTTGTCACGCTGCTGGTGGCCGTCACCAACTTCATCTGGAATCCGGTCGGCGGCGCGGTCTCGGACCGCATTGGCCGCAAGCCGGTGCTGCTGACGATCGCCTGCCTCTCGCTGGTGACGGCCTATCCGGCGCTGCACTGGCTGGTGGCCGAGCCGACCTTCGGCAAGATGCTGGCCGTCGAGATGATGTTCTCGTTCTATTTCGGCGTCTACAGCGGCACCATGCTGGGATGCCTGGTCGAGATCGTGCCGGCGCATGTCCGCACCACCTGCTTCTCGCTGGCCTTTGCGCTCGCCGCGGCGCTGTTCGGCACCTTCACGCCGTTCGCCTCGACCTGGTTGATCCAGGCGACCGGCGACAAGGCTTCTCCCGGCTACTGGCTGATGTTCGCGGCGGTGCTCGGCATCGTCGCCGCGCTCACGGTCTATCGCGGCGGCCGGACCATCGAGACCCGCGAGGCCGTTGCCGCGTGAATCCGCGAAGCTGCGGGCCGGGCCCTCGCCCGGCCCGGTTTGATTTCCATGCAAACAACGATAACAAGAGCGCATGGTCGACTTGACCCGTAAATACGACGTGCTGGTGATCGGCGGCGGCAATGCCGCGCTGTGCGCCGCGATCAGCGCGCGGCGGCTCGGCGCATCCGTCCTGGTGCTGGAGGGCGCGCCGAAATTCTATCGCGGCGGCAACACCCGCCACACCCGCAACATGCGCTGCGCCCATGATGCGGCGACCGACATCCTCACCGGGCCCTATACGGAAGCGGAATTCTGGGAAGATCTGCTTCGCGTCACCGGCGGCCAGACCGACGAGGAACTGGCGCGGCACATGATCGCCGAGTCCAAGGACATCCTGCACTGGATCGTCAAGCAGGGCGTGCGCTGGCAGCCGTCGCTCGGCGGCACGCTCAGCCTCGGGCGCACCAATTCGTTCTTCCTCGGCGGCGGCCGGGCGATGCTGAACGCGCTGTACCTGACCGCCGAGCAGCTCGGCGTCGAGATTCGCTATGACGCCGAAGTGCTCGACCTCGAAATCGACGACGGCATGTTCCTGTCCGCCACGCTCAGGCATGGCGACGGCAGCGATCGACGTCAGCGCCTCGACGCTGGTCGCCGCCGCCGGCGGGTTCGAGGCCAACATCGAGTGGCTGAAGCAGTACTGGGGCGAGGCCGCCGACAATTTCCTGATCCGCGGCACGCCCTACAACCGCGGTTCCATCCTCAAGATGCTGCTGGCAAAGGGCGTGCAGGAGGTCGGCGACCCCACCCAGTGCCATGCGGTCGCGATCGACGCGCGCGCGCCGAAATTCGACGGCGGCATCATCACGCGGCACGATTCCGTGGTGTTCGGCATCGTCGTCAACAACAAGGCCCTGCGCTTCTACGACGAGGGCGAGGACATCTGGCCGAAGCGCTACGCGATCTGGGGCCGCCTCGTCGCTGCCCAGCCCGACCAGATCGCCTATATCATTTTCGATTCCAGCGTTCTCACCAGTTTCATGCCGACGCTGTTTCCGCCGATCAAGGCCGACAGCATCGCTGAACTCGCCGGCAAGTTCGAGCTCGACGCCGCCGTGCTGGAAAAAACCATCGCCGACTTCAACGCGGCGGTGCGGCCCGGCACCTTCGATCACACCATCCTCGACGATTGCCGCACCGAAGGCGTGACGCCGCCGAAGACGCATTGGGCGCGCCGGATCGAGACGCCGCCTTATTATGCCTATCCGGTGCGGCCCGGCATCACCTTCACCTATCTCGGCACGCGCGTGAACAAGCAGGCGCGCATGCTGATGAAGGACGGCAAGCCCGCCGCCAACATGTTCGCCGCCGGCGAGATCATGGCCGGCAACGTGCTCGGCAAGGGCTATGCGGCCGGCATCGGCATGACCATCGGCAGCGTGTTCGGACGGATCGCGGGACGGGAAGCGGCGCAAAATGCACGGAACTAGGACGCTCGAGGAGGCCGACCGCCTGATGACGGTCTGCAATTCCTGCCGCTATTGCGAGGGGCTGTGCGCGGTGTTCCCGGCGATGGAAATGCGCCGCGCGTTTTCCGACGGCGACCTCAATTACCTCGCCAATCTCTGCCATGCCTGCGGCGCCTGCTATACCGACTGCCAGTTTTCGCCGCCGCATGAATACAACGTCAATGTGCCGAAGACATCTGGCGACCGCGCGCGCCGAATCCTGGGCCGCCTATGCCTGGCCGCGCGCCTTTTCCGGCCTGTTCGCGCGCAATGGCCTCGCGATCAGCATCATCGCGGCCCTGAGCGTGGCCGCCTTCATCTTCGGCTTCGCGGCGTTCACCGACCGGCAGGTGCTGTTCGGCATCCACACCGGTCCCGGCGCGTTCTACGCGCTGATGCCGCACAACGCGATGGCGGCGTTGTTCGGCGCGGCGTTCCTCTATGCGATCGTGGCGCTGGCGATGGGCGTGCGCGCGTTCTGGCGCGACATCGGCGAGCCCGTCGGCTCGCTCGCCGATCCCGGCTCGCTGTGGCAGGCGATGCGGGACGCAGGCGAACTGCGCTATCTCGACGGCGGCGGCGTCGGCTGCTTCAACGAGGACGAGCGCCCCACCGACCGCCGCAAGATCTATCACCATCTGACGTTCTACGGTTTTGTGCTCTGCTTCGCCGCGACCTGCGTCGCGACGCTGTATCACTATCTGCTGGCGCGCGAGGCGCCCTATCCGTGGTGGGACCTGCCGGTGGTGCTGGGCACGCTCGGCGGCATCGGGCTCCTGATCGGGCCCGTGGGCCTGCTCGTGGAGAAGTCAAAGCGCGACCCTGATCTGGTCGACGAGAAGCGCACCGGCATGGACGTCGCGTTCATCGTCATGCTGTTCCTGACCGGCCTCACCGGCATGGCGCTGTTGCTGTTGCGCGAGACGCCGGCGATGGGGCCGCTGCTGGCGCTGCATCTGGGCTTCGTGTTCTCGCTGTTCATCACCATGCCCTACGGCAAGTTCGTGCACGGCCTTTATCGCTTCGTCGCGCTGGTGCGATATGCGCGGGAGCGGCGGATGATGGCGCATACGATTTAATCCGGCAGCGTCATCGGAGCCCAACGGGTCGCGCGAATGCGCGTCCGATGACAAGCGCCGCGAAACAATCCAGCTTCGCCGCAGCAGAAGCTGGATTACTTCGTCGCAAGTGCTCCTCGCAATGACGCGTGGGGAATCGTCAGAAGACGATCTTACGTTGGACACCGATGGCCTGCCCTCCCACTCAGTGGGAAGGCGCCAATTGGCCCGAGACCGATTTCGCCTTGCGGACGAGCACGCTGTCGCCGTTCCGGCTGATTTCGAGCGCATCCACCTGGTGCGGCGTTGAGAAGGCCACACTCTGACCCGGCGCCAGGACAGACACCACACGGATCGGCGTTCCCGCCGCGCCCTGCGCGAGGGTGGTGACAACATGGAATCCATCGCGTTCGACGGTGTAGTAGGCGACGCCAGACACGTCGCCGAGATCGATGCTCCTGGCATCGATCGGACGCAGGCCATCGGCGTGGGCGGCCCCAGGAGAGGCCAAGGCGATGGCTGCGGCAACAAGCATACTGCGGATCGACATATCGATCTCCTTTGGTTTGTGACACAAAACCTGTAGAGCGAACGGCATCTAGGCGTTCGCGCCGCCGTCGACGGTCAGGATCGAGCCGGTGATGTACTGGGCCTTCGCGCTCGCCAGGAACGCGACCGCGTTGGCGATGTCATCCGGCGCGCCATACCGGCCTAACGCCATGAACTGCTTGAGCCTCGGCGCGAAGGGGCTGTTTGCCGGGTTCATGTCGGTGTCGATGGAGCCCGGCTGCACGAGGTTGACGGTGATCTCCTTTGGACCGAGCTCTCGCGCCAATCCCTTCGTGAGCGCGACCAGCGCCGACTTTGATGCGGAATATACGCCCAGGATGGACGCAGGCACCCGATCCGCGAAGTAGCTTCCGATGGTGATGATCCGACCACCTTTGTTAAGGTGGGCGAGGGCCGCTTTGCTTGCGATGATCGGCGCTCGCACGTTGACGTTCAGCAGCGCGTCGATGTCGGCGAACGACATGTCCTTGAGTTCGCTCGCTCGAAATATCCCGGCATTGTTGACGAGGATGTCGAGCCCGCCCAGTTCGGCGACCGTCTTGTCGACCGAGGCTTGAACAGCGGCGGCGTCCGCGCTGTCGGCCTGGATCGCCACCGCTCTGCGGCCCTTCGCCTTTATGGCGTTGACGACCTCCGCGGCGCTCTCCGCGGATTTCTCATAGGTGATCGCCACATCCGCGCCTTCAGCGGCAAGCGCCTTTGCGATCGCCGCGCCAATACCCCTGCTTGCGCCCGTCACAAGCGCGCGTTTTACCGTTACCGTCATCGTAATCTCCACTTCTGTAATGATCGACACAGAAGCATCTAGTGGCTTGATCGACGGCGTCAAGTGACTTATGTGTTATTCGCTACAGAAAGAACGGCGATGGCGATTATCGGGAGGCCACGGGGATTTGATCGCGACGCGGCGCTTGATGCCGCCATGTTCCTGTTTTGGCGCAAGGGCTTCGCGGCAACCTCGATGAACGACCTGTGCGATGCCATGGGCATCGGCTCGCCGAGCCTCTATGCGGCTTTCGGCAGCAAGGAAGCGCTGTATCTCGAAGCGGTCGAACATTACGTCCGGAGTCAGGGGCCCCCGATCTGGGGCAAACTTGCGGAAGGCGCGACCGCTCGCGCCGGCATCGAGAACCTGCTGATCGCGTGGACCGAGAGCCTGCCGAAATCCCGGGTGGCGCCGGCGGGCTGCATGGCATTGCTGGGGGCGGTCAGCGACGAATGGCCGACCACGATCGTCCGCGTTGTCCGGAAGGTCCGGCTTGAAATGCTGGGCATGTTACGCTCGCGGCTGGAAAATGCGGTGGCCAAAGGCGAACTGCCCGCCTCGACGGACATCGATGGCCTGAGCCGGTTCTATTTGAGCGTTTTCCAGGGAATGGCCATTCAGGCGCGCGACGGAGCGACCCAGGCGGAGTTGAGAACCGTGGCCGCCGCGGCAATGGCGGCTTGGCCGGGCGACCGCTAGCGGCAGTCGAAGCGAAGTAATCCAGCTTCGCCGAAACAAAAGCTGGATTGCTTCGTCGCTGCGCTCCTCGCAATGACGTCTTGAGAATCATGATTCCTGTTTCAAACAGCATACACGTCCGCGTTCTCGCGGCACGATTTCGCCCGAGCTTTGCATGTCGTCGTCCCTCCGAAAGAAGAGGGAGCAGGGAATGCCGGATGCGCGCTGCACCCGCGGTCTCGTGTGCAAAGTTATGCGAAAGAAAGCGCACACGAGCATACAGGTTCAGCGGAGGCACTCCGGCATTCCCTGCGCAATGGCTTTACGGCTTACTTCGCGCTCTCCCCGGAGAATCAGGCTTTGTTGTCTCCGTCGCCTGCGAATGACTGGCGCATCCGCGCCCGGTCGGGCCGACTTGCCTTTTCGCAGACTTGACGCCAACCATTGAGGCGTCAGGACCACACGACTTCGCCGTACGCTTCGGCACCGCTCGTCGGCGCGTTCTGAAGATCGCTCACGGCCCGAAGGCCGCCCTGCCATCCCATCACGCGCACGCCGCCGCCGCGTCCACCGCATCCCGTCCCAACGTTCGGTGACGATGGCCAACGCCCCTTCCTTGGGGACAGGATGGCAGGAGTTCTAAAAGTGATTTGCCCGACGGCGAAAGCGAAATTCTGCCCGTCGGGCTATTTTGTCGCAGCCGCGACCGTCATCAAGGCGTGACCGCCTGATGGCTATGTCAAAGAGCGAGGAACGCCTTGATTGCGATCACGTTGATGATGTCGACGAAAAAAGCGGAGACAAGCGGCAGGATGATGAAAGCGTTTGGCGACGGGCCGTAATGCTTGGTGACGGCGGTCATGCTTGCGATCGCGGTTGGCGTCGCGCCGAGAGAAAGACCGGTGAAGCCGGCACTCAAGACGGCGGCTTGATAGTCCCGGCCAAGCAGCGGAAACAGCGCGAGGACGATGAACGCCACTGCCACCACCGACTGGATGAAAACGACAATCAGCAGAGGCCCGGCGATTTCCGCCAGGGTCCAGAGCTGCATGCTCATTAGCGACATCGCAAGAAACGCCGAGAGCGCATAATCGGAAATGAGTGCCAGCGACGGAGTGCGCGCGGGCCACGGCAGCTTCGGAAAAGCCACCGGCACTGTGTTGGACAATACGATGCCCATGATGAGGCACGGCACGAAGAGCGGCAGCCTTACACCCCACTCGGTGATCCGACCGTGCACCAGAAATCCGAGGATCACGGCAATATTGACCAAGAGCAGGGCATACATGATGGAAGACTTGTCGATGGCTTCCGGAACCGCTTCGGGGGCGGCGTCTTCGGATCCGGACGCATCGGCTCCGGAGACCAGCGCTCCGCGCTCGATCAGGAATTTGGCAACCGGCCCGCCGAGCAAGCTCGCGACGATCAGACCTATCGTTGCCACTGCTGTACCGGTTTCAACCGCCGCGGGAAATCCGTGCTCGGCGGCGATCGCGGGCGCCCACGCGATGGTGGTGCCATGCCCGCCGACAAGGGCGATGGAGCCCATGATCACCCCTGCCGATGAGGGCAAACCGAACAGCGATGCACCAAGCACTCCAACCACGTTTTGCAGGAAAATGTAGATCGTTGTCAGCGTGCAAAGGACAATCAACGCTTTGCCGCCGGCAAGCAGGTCGGACAGGCGCGAGTTGATGCCAACTGACGCGAAGAAGATAACCAGCAACTTGTCCCGGGTGATCATCTCGAAGCTGATTGCCCAACCGGTTACAGCATGAATCACCCACAGGACGACCGCTGCGAGAAATCCACCGGTCACCGGCTCCGGGATGTTGTAGTTGTTCAGAAATGCAACGTTTCGCGTTACGATCACGCCCATAAAATAAACGACGAGACCGAGGGTGAGAGCCAGGAAATCCGGGACGACAAGCGAATTGGCAGCTGGTGTCATGACGACCTTGCAAGTTGAAGGGATGAAATGATTTCATCCAGTTCGAATTCTGATCGCGGCCGGCTCGAGTTTATTGCGATATCGAGACCCCGGTAGTTGGCACTGCGGCGTTCCCTGAGTATTTCGGCAGTGGACGATCCCATCGCTGTCTTGCCTGCAAGGGGCTATGCTGCGCTGGCGCGAGTTTGTGCTCTCGCGTCGCGACCGGATGTCCTATTCCATCCTCGTTCGGCAGGAGGAACTGCATCATGAAACGTGTGCGCATCATCCATAAAACAGAGTACCTTTACAATCAGCCCGTCAAATTTGGTCCCCATCGGGCAATGATGCGGCCCCGCGAAGGGCACGACGCACATATCGCCAGAGCCTGGGTGAATGTCGAACCGGAAGCAGAAGTGAGTTGGCTGCGCGACGCCTACGATAACTCCATTGCCATTCTCACCTTCCAGGCGGCATCCAGCAGGCTGAGCATTGAAAGCGAGGTGGATGTCGATCTTTACCACGACAGCCCCAACGAATGGCCGATCTCGCCGCATGCCCGGTCTTTCCCGTTCCAATACCCTCCGGAAGAGCACATCGATCTGATGGTGTATCGCCTGCCGAGTTATCCCTACGATGGTCCGCAGCTCCAGAAATGGCTGCACGCTCTTTACCAGCCTGGTCAGATCGTCAACACGCTCGATCTTCTGAACAATCTCAACAGTCATATTTACAGGTCATTCAAGTATGATTCCCGTGACGCGCTTGGGGTTCAGTTGCCGCACGAGACGCTGACGCGCGGCAGCGGGACATGCCGCGACTACGCGGTGTTCATGATGGAGGCAGCCCGATACTGGGGATTCGGCGCGCGATTTGTCACCGGTTATATCCAGATGGCTGAAGGCCAGCACGGCGCCACTCACGCCTGGACAGAGATCTACATCCCCGGCGCCGGATGGCGCGGCTTCGATCCCACAAACAACAAACTTGTCGGCGACGAACATATCCCCGTCGGCGTTTCGCGCGAACAAGAGAAGGCTTCTCCGCTTTCCGGTTCATGGGAGGGACCGTCAGACGCCTTCGATCGAATGACGGTCTCGGTGCAGGTCGTGGAGGCGACGTGACTCCGGTCGCTTCCCGCAGCGAGGCTATCGACCTTACTCAATGTCCCCTTATTGCGCGCGCGGCCGCGGCATCTTGATGCCGAGTGCCCGCTCTGCGGCGGACATCACGGTCGCGCGCGGGCTGGTTGCGCAATAATCCTTCACCGTCTTGGCGGCCTGTGCGAACTCGTAGAGATCGATGACGGTGCTGCGGGCGCTGGCATTGTAGTAACCGCTCATCCACATGGTGATGCCGGCAAAATCCTGGAAGCCGAGCTTGGTCAGTTCGGCGCAGGTCATCTTGCTCATGTCGACCACCATTTTTTCCTCGGCGGCCGCAGGCGCTCCCACTGCCAACATGGCCAGCAGCAGGATGATCGATCTCGACATGGCGTCCCCCGAAGTTTCCCACTCGCAGATGTGCGATTGAAGCCAATCTTTATAAATCCACCACCACGTAATCACTCTCCACCGACACGGCGATCGTCTCCGCTACATACGGCCCCTTCACCACGCTCGCTCCCGGCTCGACATGCGCCGGATAGGCCTTTGCCCGGAAGCGCCTGGGGTCGCAGTAGGACTGACCGGTGCGGATGTCGAATTCCCAGCCGTGCCAGGGGCAGCGGATGATCTCGCCGAGTTTGGTGTATTCGATCTCGCCGGGATCGGAGGATTGCGCGAGCCCGATCAGCGGCCCCTCGCACAACGCCGCGCCCTGATGCGGGCAGCGGTTCAGCAGGCCGAAATATTCGCCCTTGATGTTGAACACCGCGATCGGCCGGCCGTCGATTTCAAGAAACTTTCGCGTGCCCGGCGGCAGTTCGTCCACCGGGGCGATGACGTGACGGACCATCAAGCCAATCCGTACAGCTTCTGCGCGTTGCCGAGATAAAACGCCTCGCGGTTGGCATCGCTGACGCCCGCCGGCAGCACGCGCGACGGCTCGTCATAATCCCAATGCGGATAGTCGGTGGCGAACAGGAGCTTGTCCCAGCCGATCCAGTCGATCAACTGGAACAGATGCTCGCGCTTTTCCGGATCTTCCATCGGCTGCGTGGTCCACCAGATGTGGTCGCGGATGTACTCGGACGGCCTGCGCTTGAGATGCGGCACCTCGCTGTGCAGCCGCTCGAAACTCTTGTCGAGCCG
The DNA here is from genome assembly GCA_963843225.1 of uncultured Alphaproteobacteria bacterium. Taxonomy (GTDB): domain Bacteria; phylum Pseudomonadota; class Alphaproteobacteria; order Rhizobiales; family Xanthobacteraceae; genus Bradyrhizobium. The sequence continues at coordinate 109,321 of CAWJJT010000001.1, forward strand.
CCACGACAGCGACGGCGCCCAGCCGAAGCCGGCCTCGACCATGATCATCTTCAGTTTCGGATGCCGCTCGAACACGCCTTCCAGCACGAGGCTCGCCAGCGCGGTCTGCTGGCACTGCGAATGACCGACCATCTCCTCGATGTAATAGCTCGGCCAGCCCGAGGCCGTGATCGGATTGCCGCCGAAGCCGAAGGCATGGACGCCGACCGGAAGCCCCGCCTCCTCCGCCGCCTCGTAGATCGGCCAGTAGCGGCGCTGTCCCAGCGGCTCGACGTTGCGGCTGAGCAGCAGCACCTGGACGAAATTCGGATCGCCGGCGCGCTTGCGGATTTCGGCGGCCGCCGTTGGGCCGTCCTCGTTGGCGACCACCACCGAGCCTTTCAGGCGGGAATCCTGGCTGGTCCATTTCTCGATCTGCCAGTCGTTGATCGCCGAGCAGACCGCGGCGGCAAGATCGTGGTTGCGAATGCCCTGCCCGGTGGCAAGCGGATTGAGCACGCCGAGCACGACGTTGTTGGGATCGAGATGTTGCTGCTGCATGAACGACAGCGACGAGCCCTGCGGGCCGCCTTCCGGCGGATAGGCGTCGCGGCGCGAGGCGTTGGGCTGCGCCTTCGGATAGGGCGGGCCTTCCATCATGCCCTGATAGGGATGCTTGCCGTAGGTTTCGAGATGGGCGTGCCAGCGTTTGGCCAGATAGGGATACAGTTCGGTCGCGGTCGCGCGCGCCGGATGGATGTCGCAATCGGCGATGCCGGACTTCGCATCAACCGATGAGGCCTGCCCGGCACGCTCGCGGAACTGGATGTTCATGGCGTGGTCTCCTGGTGCGCCGATTCCCTGAGCCGGCTATAGGTCGCAAGCGGATTGTCGATCATGATCTTGCGCACGAGATCGGACGAGATTCCCTGAGGCAGCGCCGCCTCGCCTTCAAACTGCCAGTGCGGATAGTCGGTGGAGAATAGGAGCAATTCATCCGACTGCATATGGTCGAACAGCCGATTTAACGTCTCGGGTTCCGGCGGCGCATCGATCGGCTGCAGCGAAAACCGGATGTTGCTGCGCACAATCTCCAAAGGCGCCCGATCCACCCACGGCGTCTCCATCCTGATCCCGCGCCAGAACTTGTGCAGCCGCCACAGGAACGGCGGCAGCCAGGTGAAGCCACTTTCCAGCATCACCATTTTCAGGTTCGGGTGCCGCGCGAACACGCCCTCGACGATCAGGCTGGTCAATTGCGTCTGGAACGCCTGGGCCTGCGCGACATAATCCTCGATGTGATAGGAGCCCCAGCCGACCGAGGTCGGCGGGTTGTGATAGGCGCTGCCGGCGTGAATGCCGATCGGCAATCCCAGCCGCTCGGCGGCGGCGTAGATCGGCCAGTAGGCGCGCTTGCCGAGCGGCATGTCGCCCATGACCAGCATCAGCACCTGCACGAAACGCGGGTCCTTTGCGCAGCGCTCGATCTCGGCGACGGATTTCTCGACACTCTGCACGGGAATCACGATCGAGCCGCGCAATCGCGTATCCTTGTCGAGCCATTCCTTCGCCAGCCAGTCGTTCAGCGCGCGGCAGAACGCGACCGCCATATCCTCCGAGAACACCATCTGCACGCCGTAGAGCGGATTGCAGATGCCGAAAGCGACGCCGAACGGATCGAGCGCCTGCGCCTGCATATCCCGGAGATTCGAGCCCGGCTTGCCTTTCGCCGGTCGCCAGTCCGGCCGCGACGAGATCGGCGAATTGGTGGGATAGGATTGCGACACCAGGTCCGTCATGCCGCGCGTGGTGACCTGATCGCGCCAGTAGTCGTTCATATAGGGCAAAAGGCTGGTCAGATGGGGAACGGCCGGATGCAGATCGCAATCCACGCCGCCCGCGATCGGTGACGTCATGACCTCTGGTTTCCTCGCATTCGCGGCACCCGTTGAATCCGGCGCGTGTCTTCCAGACCAGCATATGGCGCGCCGGCCCGGCCGTCCATCGGAGAGCCCTGCCGATCCCTATTCGGCACCTATGCAATCCTGTGCTAGGACATCCCCCGATCGATGCGGGGAGTTGCCATGCACAAAGTTGGAATTGCTGTCGTCGCCGCCATGTTGGCGCTGTCCGGCGCGGCGTTGGCGCAAACGCCGGCCGCTGCGCCACCGCCGCCGGATTTCTCGAAGGTCGAGATCAAGACCACCGATCTCGGCGACGAGGTCTACATGCTCGAGGGCCAGGGCGGGAATATCACCGTGGCGGTGTCGAAAGACGGCGTCATCATGGTGGATGGCGAGTACGCGCCGCTGCATGACAAGATCAAGGCGGCCATCGTGCTGCTCTCCAGCCAGCCGATCAAATATCTCATCAACACCCATTTCCACGGCGACCACACCGGCGGCAATGCGCCATTTGCCAAGGACGGCGCCATCGTCGTCGCCCAGGAGAACGTCAGGAAGCGGCTGGCGGCCGGGACCACCAACGGCCTGACCGGCGCCAAGACACCACCGGTAGAGCCCGACGCGCTGCCGGCGAAGACCTATGCCGCCAGCTACAAGATCCGGCTGCGCGGCCGCGTCGCCGACCTCAAGCATATCGCCAACGCGCACACCGACGGCGACACCTATGTCTGGTTCAAGACCGCCAATGTGCTGTCGACCGGCGACACCTTCACCAACGGCCGCTACCCCAACATCGACTTCGCCAATGGCGGCAACATCAAGGGCATGATCGCGGCTACCGACGTCTATCTCAAGCTTGCCAACGCCAAGACCCGGATCGTGCCGGGCCACGGACCGATCGCCGACCGGGCGGCGCTGGTCGCCTACCGCACCATGCTGGTCACCGCGCGCGACCGCATGGCAAAGCTGGTCAAGGAGGGGAAAACCGAGGACGACGTGGCGGCCGCCAAACCCTTCGCCGACCTCGATACGAAATGGGCGCCGACCGAACTCGCGGCTAAGAATTTCGTTCGCGTGGTCTATCACTCGCTCGCGGACAAGCCGGAGCAGAAGCCTTTGCTGAAACGAATCCTGCACGGGAATTGAGTTGAGATGAAAGACCTAGTTGCGATCGCTGAAAAGATAGCCGCGAAACTGATCGAGCGGCACGAGACCATCGCGGTCGCCGAATCCTCCACCGGTGGACTGATCTCCGCGGCGCTGCTCGCGGTGCCCGGCGCATCGGCCTATTTCCTCGGCGGTGGCGTGATCTATACCCGCGACGCGCGGCGGATATTGATGGATATCCCTGACGACGCGATGAAGGGTATCCGCTCCGCCTCGGAGCCCTACGCGAAATTGCTGGCGAGCCAGATCAAGCAGCGCTTTGCCACCAATTGGGGCCTGTCGGAAACCGGCGCCACGGGACCGACCGGCAACCGCTATGGCGACGCCGCCGGCCATAGCTGCATGGCGGTCGCCGGCCCGCAGGCGCAGGTCATCACCCTGGAGACCGGCAGCAGCGACCGGTTTGCCAACATGCAGATGTTTGCGAGCACGGCGCTCGATCTGTTGCTGCAGAATTTGTCGCGGTGAGCGTCGCCGTCGTCCCGGCGAAAGCAGGGACCCATACGCCGCGGCATTTGTTGTGAAGAGATAGTGTTCGACGGCTTTCGCGCCACAACGACCGCCGGTGGTTATGGGTCCCTGCTTTCGCAGGGACGACAACGAGGGCGGCGCGTATGTACAAATTCGTCATTGCGAGCGCAGCGAAGCAATCCATCGCGCAACAGGAAAGAAAGCTGGATTGCTTCGCGGAGCCTGTCATCGGGCGCGCGCTCGCGCGACCCGTTGGCTCGCAATGACGCCCGGGCGGCAACCGGAAATCAGGGTTTGGCTTTGCCGCCACCGGCCACCAGCGCGACGGAGGCCTCGGTCGTCAGCAGCAGGAACGTAAACGTCTCCTGAAGGTAGAGGCGGACCGTCTTGTCGTCATGGCTCAGATAGCCGATCGACACGTCCTCTCCGAGATACAAACCGAAATCGCCGCCGCGCGTCGTCAGCACGAAGGCGCCCGATATCGCCGGCGCCCAGATGATCTCGCCGTCGACGAGTTCCTTGATGTGCCGCATGACCGGGTAGCCGTGATCGCTGCTCTCGCTGAGCGCGATATAGGCGTCGGCGCCCAGCAACACCGAATAGGGACCGTTGACGCCTTCGAGGCGCAATTGGGCGAGCGCCTGGGCAATCGCATCGGGATAGGCGCGCACATCGGGCGGAAGGGTCAGGACCGGATTGCTGGTTCCCTCGCGGAGGCCGCCGATGCCGGCGGCGGCGTAGCCCTCGAAGATCGCCCGGTCCTCGGCAAAGGCCAGCAGCCGCGCGGCGTCCTTTGCGGGCTGCCAGTCCGAATCATTGGCGCCGCGCTCCACGTCGTCGATCTGCTCGCGATCGAGCGCGAAGGGAACGCGGAGTTCGACCAGCGGTTTGGCTTCGCGCTGTCGCGCGAGGATCCCGTCTCCCGGCGCAGCCAGGTTGCGCAAATGGCCGGTGCCGATGGCCGAAAGCGCAACGCCGCCCGGCCCCTGCACGTCGACGACGCGCCGCCCGGCAAGGTAGCGCTTGATGGTGCGCGAGGTTTCTTCCTCGATTTGAGACCAGGCCGCGTCGGATATCGGGGCAAGCTCGCGGTGAAGATTATTCATGAGGCAGGGTCTCCTTTGAGCGAACCGATCTCGAGCGAACCGTCGCGTTTCGGCGCCGGCTTTGGCGCTTCGACGGCGGGCGCGGGTGAAACCCCCGCGACCTCATCGTCGTCGCCGATATTTTCCAGGAAGGTCGCTGACGGTACGAAGAACAGGTTGCCGGTCTTGGCAACGCTGAAGTCGAGCAACCGATCGTAGTTGCCGGGAGGCTGGCCAACGAACATGTTCTCCAGCATCTGCTCGATCGTTCGCGGCGAACGTGCATAGCCGATGAAATAGGTGCCGAACTCCTGCTCGGCGACACGGCCGAACGGCATGTTGTCGCGGATGATCTTGATTTCCTTGCCGTCCACCACGACCTTGGCGAGCGCGTTGTGGGCGTAAGCCGGCTTCACCGAGTCATCGAGCTCAATGTCGGAGAGCTTTTTTCGGCCAATGATACGTTCCTGGGTTTCGGTGGACAGCGCATTCCAGCCGGCCAGATCGTGCAGATATTTTTGCACGATCACGTAGGTGCTGCCGGCAAAGGCGGCGTCTTCGTCCCCGATATAAGCGGCATCGATCGCGGCCTGCCCTGCCGGATTTTCCGTCCCGTCGACGAAGCCGATCAGGTCGCGGTCGTCGAAATACCGAAAGCCATGCACTTCGTCGACCGGCGAAACCGCCCCGCCGAGCTGGGACATGATCTGGGTAGCCAGTTCGAAACAGAGATCCATGCGCTTGGCGCGAATGTGAAAGATGATATCGCCTGATGTCGCCACCGCATGACGCGAGCCGGCCTTGATCTCCCGAAACGGGTGCAGCTCCGCCGGCCGCGGCTGGCCAAACAGCCTGTCCCACGCTTCCGATCCGATCCCCATCACGCAGGAGAGGTTTCCCTCGATATCGCGGAAGCCGACCGCACGGACCAGTCCGGGGAGGCCGCCGCAGAACGAGCGGATCGCGGTTCGACTAGCCGCGCCTGGGTTGATCGTCACGACCAGAAAGATCGCGGCGCGGGTCAGATCCTGAACCACCAATTGGGACGTGGGAGCCGGGCCGGATGCGGTCATCGGACCTGCTCTCCCGGCCGTGCCCCGTCAAAGAAAACCATACGCCATACGCCCGATCTGTGCGGGATTGCCCGAGAGGGACAACCAGCCTGCGGCCACCTGCCGCCTCCATGCCCTGCCGGCCTCAAGGCCGACGGTGCCCCAGCACTCTATCGGCAGTCGAGCCCGGGTTCAAATATGGGAGTTTCACATATTGTCGAGTGGCGGACCCGCCGGCTCGGGCGTGGGCTCTCACATGGAGAACTCACCGGGACCGGCGGCCTCTATTCATCGCCTGCCGTACAAGGATTTGGCGTTGCCGAATGTCCGCTCCTGGCGGCGGCGGTCTCCCGCCAAAAATCGCCGCTGCGAATGCACGCGCGTCCCGCGAGGTCGTTCTCACATCGCAAGGAGGACTTTGAAGCCGCCCCAAAACATCCGCTTGCCGTCGAACGGCATTGCCTGCGGATCCATTGCCAGGCGTGTGTCGCTCATGACCGCGGCAACGACGCGATCGCGATCCTCTCGCGATCGGTAGACGATCCACGAGAACACCACGACTTCATCAGCCTCGAGTTTGACCGCTTGAGGAAACGATGTGACCTTGCCGGGCTGCACATCGTCAGCGACGCATTCGATGTATTCGAGAGCGCCATGCTCTTTCCAGATCGCGCCCGCCTTCGCGGAGAATTGCCTGTAGGCGTCGATGTTTTCGGCGAGAACGGGAAGAACGAACCCGTCCACATATTTGTCGGTCATGTTCATATGAGATCCTTCCCAAGTCTGGCGTTCTCGATGCGTCATCCTGCTTCACCGGGCCGCTTCATAGGTTCCGGCAGGTGTCCCAAGGACGTTTCGCGCCGCCCCGTTCCGACAACATCGCGCAGGAATTTCCTGCGTCCACGCCTGCTTCACCGAATCATTTTCCGCTTCGAACGGCGCGGCATCCAGATGGCGGCCTTAAGCGGGCTCGGACGACAAATGCGCTAAATCCCTGCAAAAATAGACGTTTACGGCATATTGACGCCAGGCAGGGACCATAAGCCGAGCTGCTGCTTGCGTTTTGGGCCTCAATAGGTTTTAAGCCGAGTCACGTCCTGACCACCGGCATAAACGAGAAGCGAACTGCGTGGCTTTGCCGCGTTTTGGACAGAGTGACGCACCCCGCGTCGCTCATGCGCTTTAAGTTGTTCTGAGCCCCCACAAAGGAATCCATCATGGCCAAGATGACCAAGAATCAATTGATTGATGCAATTGCAGAGGGAACGCAGGTTTCCAAAGGAGACGTAAAGTCTGTCATCGAATACATGGTGACCGTGGGCTACAAGGAATTGAATGAATCCGGCGAGTTCGTCATTCCTGGCTTCGCCAAGATGTCGGTCGTGAACAAGCCCGCTACTGAAGCCCGCGCCGGCATCAATCCTTTTACGAAAGAGCCCATGCAATTCGCGGCCAAGCCCGCCAGCAGGTCGGTCAAGGCCTCGCCGCTGAAGGTCGCAAAGGACGCCGTTTGAAACGAACGCGGGTTGGTCGAGGCGGGTTCGTTCGTCAGAACTGTGGGTAATTCCATCTCACCCTAGACAGGGACCTCCACCCGTACACTATGCGCCCCGAGACGGAATCTCTGGGGGGCCTAGGGAGATAGTCTCGCAAAGGCCATGCGGTGTAATGACCGCGTGGCCTTTTGTTTTGGTGAAACTGGCGACTCCGGGCGGCCAGCGATCACATGGCTCACCTTGGCGAGGCTTGAGACCCGCATCTCCCTCAGGTTGCGTCGGCGGCAGATCGGGTGAGCATCGGCTGGTGGCAGAATGATCCAAACTGCCACCAGCGTTGCATTCGTCTACTTAAGTTTCTGCGGCGGCCTGCGGCCGATATCTTCAGCTGCCTGGCGGGGAGTACTTTCCGCGAAGCTGGGTTGCGGTTTGGCGAACCTTGGCAATTTCGTCCTGCGTCCACAGCCTGATGAGATTGACGTTGTGGATGGCGCCGGCCGCCACCACGGTGCCGGAAATGGCCGGCGCTGCACTGGGATCAGGGACATCGAAGATGACCAGAACGCCCGGGCCTTCGGAGGCCGTGCTGTACATCGAAATCAATTTCCCGCCGGCGGCCTCGATGAGGTTCTTGGCCGCTTCGTAGCGATTGGTTTTGGGATTTTCCATAATGGCGTTGAGCGATTTTGGTGTGTATTGTCCTGTCATACAAAAATGCATGGTGACCTCCTCCTGTCGGGGAATGTTTGGACAATAAGGCGTAGGACTCCCTTCCGGCCCAGAAAGCAGCCGGCGTAAATCGCGTCGAGTGAGAGATCGTAGAGCCCGCCGTGGGCAACACACCGCTGAGAACGAGACGGGCCTTCGGCACTGCCCGCTGGCGGCTGGACGATCAGCCTACATCAGTTGCGCCTCGTGCGGAAGCGACTTTGAGCCGCAGGGATCAGGCGAAACGCTCCTGCGTAAAGCGGCCCACCTCTGAGCCTGTTGTCCATCCTCGACCGAAAGCGATCCGGAGGCATGTCCAGCTAGACGGCATTCGCATTTGTCCATGCCGGCCAAGCGCTATCGCCGGATGTCGGGTTGATTTCCCGATCACTTCGTCGGTACATTCTTGCCTGCACTTCGGCAAACGTTCGCGCGCCGTTGCGTAAGACTTCGCTCAGCGGGTCCGCAAAAAGTTCTGATTGAGCGAATTGGAAGACGCTGGTTTCGGTCTGGGCGTATCACTCCGTCAGTGGAAAAGTGGAGGCCTCGAACGACCTCCACGATACGCCGCCCTACTCCCTCATGCCGTCAGCAGCTTTCGCGCATCGCTTTTCGCTGGTCGGCTGACTCACGAATGAGGCAATCCATGGTGCATCGGGACCCTTCATCACCAACACCCATGTCGCCGATTCTCCGTTACGGCGTTGCAGTTCTGTCCGTTGCAGTCGCGATCGGGGTGGGTTTCTTCGTGCTGCGGCATTTCGAGGCCATCTTGACGCCGTTTCTGTTCGCGGTCGCCGTGACCGTCTGGTACGCCGGAACCGGGCCAGGCGTGCTCGCCATTTCGCTTTCAGTCGTCAGCCTCAATTACTTTTTCCTCCATCCCGGCTTTTCCTTCAACCCGGTCGGCAACGCCGATTTTGTGTATTCAGCCTTTTGCATTTTATGCGCCCTGCTCGTCGGCTGGGTCAGCGCCGTGCGACGACGGGCAGAGCGAGACCTGCATCACGCCCGGGAGGAGCTCGAGGCCAAGGTGGTGGAACGAACCGCCGACTTGCAGCGGAGCGAAGGCTATTTGACCGAAACGCAGAAACTGACCCACACCGGCACCTGGGCATGGGACGCCCGCACCCAGAGGGTGCTCTACTGCTCCCCGGAAATGTTCCGAATTTATGGATTGAATCCGCAGGAAGATTTGCCGACCCGCAAGAATTTTCGGCAACGGGTCCACCCGGAAGATCGAAACGGCGTGGACGAAAGATTTGCGAGAGTGGTCAACGAACGCGTTGACAGCTTCGACGAATACCGGGTTTTGCTGCCCGACGGAACAGTCAAGCACGTCAATTCATCCGGGCACCCGGTTCTCGGCGGGAACGGCGAGCTCGTCGAGTTCATCGGCACCGCGACAGACGTAACGGAACGCAAACGCACCCAGGAGGCCTTGCGGGAAAGCGAAACGAAGATCCGGCGCCTGGTCGATTCCAATATCATCGGAATTTTCGTCTGGGATTTCGATGGTCGCATTCTTGAAGCCAATGACGAATTTCTTCGCATGGTGAACTACAATCGGGAAGACCTGGTTGCCGGGCGCATAAGGTGGGCTGACCTGACGCCGCCCGACTGGCGCGACCGAAATAACGCCAGGATCGAACAGCAAAAAGGCGGCGGCCGGTTCGATCCGTTCGAAAAGGAATACACCAGAAAAGACGGAAGCCGTGTACCCATACTGATTGGTGGGACAAGATTTGAAGAGCACGGTAACCAGGGCGTCGCATTCGTGCTCGATCTGACGGAGCGCAAGCGCGCCGAACAGGCATTGCACACGGCAGAGGCAGAAGCTCGCGCGAGCGAGCAGCGATACCGGGAAACGCAACTGGAGCTCGCGCACGCCAACCGCGTGGCGACGATCGGCCAGTTGACGGCCTCGATCACCCATGAAGTCAACCAGCCGATTACGGCGGCAGTCACATACGCCTCGGCCGCCCGGCGCTGGCTGGTCGCGGACCCGCCAAATTTTCGCGAGCTGGATAACGCGCTCTCCCAGATTATCAAGGAGGGGAATCGCGCAAGCGAGGTCGTCGGGCGAATTCGCGCACTCATCAAGAAGGCGCCCGCACGAAAAGACGCCGTGGAGATCAACGACGCCATCCTCGAGGTTATTGCCCTCACCCGCACCGAGGCCGCCAATAGTGGCGTCTCCGTGCGGACGCAGTTGGCGGAGGGCTTGCCGCGTGTCCAGGGAGACCGGGTCCAGTTGCAGCAGATACTGCTCAACCTGATCATCAATGCCATCGAGGCGATGCGCGATGTCGGCGAGGAGGAGCGGGAATTGCTGATCAGCACCCGCAGCGAGCCGGATGGCGTGTCGGTCGAGGTGGAGGATTCAGGTCCAGGCTTCACAGCGGCGAATCTTGACCGCGCATTCGAGGCTTTCTACACCACGAAACCGGGCGGTCTGGGGCTTGGGCTGTCGATCTGCCGGTCGATCATCGAAGCGCATGACGGACGATTGTGGGCGATCCCCAACGTGCCACGCGGCGCCATCTTTGGCTTTATTGCGCCTGCTCATCCAGCCGCCGCATCGTGAGTGGAGTGTCGCTTCGGATCGGCGCAACAGGGAAGTGTTCGCGAGCGCAGCACTGAATCTACAGCTGCAGAATCTGTCGCGGCAGACCGGAATTTCAGTCCGCCGCCGGCCCTGCCGCTCAGCGCTGAAACACGACTTTGCCGCCAACGATCGTCACATCGGCCTTGATGTCCTTGATCTGATCCTCCGGCACGGTCACGTAGTCTGCCGAGAGAACCACCAAATCGGCCAGCTTCCCCGGCTCCAGCGTACCCTTGCGCCCTTCTTCGAACGTGTAACGTGCGGCAGCACTCGTATAGAGGCGCAGTGCCTGCTCGCGGCTGATGGCTTCGGATGCCCCGTAGACGTTGCCATTGGGGTCCTTTCGCGTCACCATGATGTACATGTTGAGGAGCGGGTTGATGGGGTTGACCGGAAAATCCGTTCCAGCTCCAAGACTGTCGATGCCCATTTTTTCGATCAAAGTCCGCGTGGGCACGGCGCGGTCCGCCGTTGCCCGCCCGAGGAAGCGCTCCACGGTCGCAGCCTTGTCCCACATGAACACGTTCTGAAAATCGACGCGGACTCCCAGTCTGTGGGCGCGCTCCATCTGTTCGGGCCTGATCAGGCTTGCATGGATGAGGACGAAGCGCCGATCGCGGATCGACCTTTCCTTGTCGGCAGCCTCGAACGCGTCGAGGACATGGTCTATGCCCAAATCGCCCACGACGTGGACGCCTACGCGCCAGTTGTACCGGTTGCAGATCGATACCAGCTGCTTCAACCGCTCGGGTGTCTGCTGCGCGACGCCGTGGTAGCCGTCGTGCGAATCGGGATAGACATCGCGGGTCAGAGCCGTCTTCAGCGTCATGCCGCCGTCGTAGAAGATCTTGATGCCGGCGAACTTCAGCCAGTCATCGCCAAATCCGGACGACGCGCCGTTGCCGGATACGATCGCTTCCCACGCGGACATCTCCGCCGGAGGTTCCGGCCGGAACATCAGACCCGCGCGAAGCGTGGCTTCTCCGGAGGCAACGATCTTCTGAAGCGTCCGGATGTCCCTGGCTTCGGTCGCTCCCTCGACCGCGCTCGTGATCCCGAAGCTGTTCAGGAATCCTTCGGCGATCTTGAACTGCCGGACCTCTTCATCTTCGGTCCATGGCGGCACGGCCTTTTCGACCCGATCGATCGCCGTCTCGACGAGAACGCCAGTCAACTCCCCGGATGCGTCCCTTTCGAAGGATCCTCCGCTCGGGTTCGGCGTGTCCTTGTCGATGCCCGCCTTCTGCAGCGCCAGGCCGTTGGCCATCGAAAAGTGACCGACGGTCCGCAGGTAGACCGGATTGTCCGGAGCGACGCTATCGATTTCCTGTTTGGTGAGATAGCGTTTCTCCGCGAGCTGCGACGGAGGATGCCATGCGCCGCCGACAATCCATTCGCCCGGCTTCTTCCTCGCGGCGAACGTCCTGATCCCCTCGAGAGCCTCGGCAACGGTCTTCGCCCTGCTCATGTTCACGACGTATTCCGCGAGGCCGGCGGCCTTGAAATGGGCGTGGGTGTCGATCAGCCCGGGAATGACGGTCTTGCCGGCCAGGTCGAGAACGCGCGTCCGCGTGCCAATGACGGATTTGACCGACGCACTGGTCCCCGTCGTGAGTATCTTGCCGTCCCGAACCGCCAGCGCCTCCACCACGGATGACCGATCATCCATGGTCAGGATTTTTCCGTTGATCAGAACCAGTTCGGGCGAATTCAGGTCCGCCTGCTGCGCGTAGGTTGGACTGACGAAACACAGGCCAGCGCCCAGAAGTATCAGAGGTCTTATTTTCTCTATCATGGAATTCCACCGCCCCCGTTGTTCGATCGGCAAACAATAATTGGATCGCCGTGGAAAGCATCCAGTTTTATGCCCGGCCGACCGGATTCAGGGCCAGGCCTGAAAGCAGGTCCCGGGTGACGTTTCGAAGTCGGCTTTCGAGGCCGGCTTCCGGGCCGCAGGCTGCTTCAAAGGAAGGGCTCGCTTCCCGTGCAAGGCGCATTCGCTCGGTCCTGCGTCCGCCGGCAGCTTTCACGAGCGGCGGCCATCGCGAGGTTGCGCCCGCGCTCTGTGCTTTCGCACGTCAACCTCCGGAACGACAGGAATCACTTTTCCCGGAATGCGCGCATCAGCTGGTCGCTCAGCGGCTTTATCAGATAGGACATCAACGTGCGGTCGCCGGTCTGCACGAAGGCTTCGACCGGCATGCCGGGGATCAGCTTGGCCTCGCCGAGACGCGCGAGCTCCTCCGGCGGCATCGAGACGCGGATCGTGTAATAGGATTGCCCGGTGCGCTGATCGGTGGTGACGTCGGGCGAGACGCGGGTGATGACGCCGTTCAGCTCCGGCGTGGTACGCTGGTTGAAGGCCGACAGCCGCAGCAGCGTCTTCTGGCCGATCTGCAGCTTGTCGATGTCCTGCGGGTTGACCTTGACCTCAGCCCGGAGATCGTCGGTCTGCGGAACGATGGTCATGATGGCGTCGCCGGCGGTGATCACCCCGCCAACGGTGTGAACCGTGGACTGCAGCACCATGCCGTCCTGGGGCGCGCGGATGTCGGTACGCTTCAACTGGTCTTCGGCCGTGACCTTGCGCTCGACATATTCGCCGATCTTGTCATTGGCCTCGCGCAGATCCTTGGAAACGTCGCTGACCATATCCTTGTCGACCTGGATGATCTGCAACTCGGTCTCGGTGATCTTGCCTTTGGCCTGCGCGCGCGAGGCGACATATTGCGCCCGCTCGCCGTTGAGCCTTGCCGCGTCGCGTTCCAGCGTGGTCAGGCGCGTCAATTGCACCAGGTGCTGGTCGTAGAGCTGGCGAACCCCGGTCAGTTCCTTTTCGACCAGGGCGATTTCCTGATTCTTCGCCGTTTCCTGCGCGGTCAGGCCGGCGATCTCCTCGTTGAGCTGCGTGATGCGTTCGCGCAATTGCGCCTTTTGACCGATCCTGCCGTTGACGCGAACCTCGAACAACTTGCTCTCGCTGGCGATGATGGTCTTGACGTCGGGATCGGTCGCGCGATCGAGCAGCGACTTCGGAAACACGATCTTGTCGAGACCCTGCTGTTCGGCCTGCAGCCGGGCGGCCCGTGCCCACAGCCCATCGAGGTTCTTGGTGACGATCGCAAGATTGGCCTTGGTGACGGTGTCGTCGAGCCGCACCAGCACCTGCCCTGATTTGACCAGGTCGCCGTCGCGCGCGAGCACTTCGCCGACCACGCCGCCGGTCGGGTGCTGCACCTTCTTCACGTTGGATTCGACGACGATCTGTCCCGGCGCGATCAGCGCGCCCGAGATTTCGGCGGTCGAGGCCCAGCCGCCGAGCCCGCCGGCCAGCACCACGACGATCGCAAGCCCGACGATCAAATGCAGCCGGATCGATCCCAGCGCTCCCGTTTTCTCGCTGCCGCTCCCGATCATGACTTGGCGACCCCGCCTTCGGAAACGATCTTGATCGGGGTGGGCGGCGCGACCCGCTGCAGCACCTGCCCGAGCACGGTTTCCTTGGGTCCGAAGGCCTGCATGCGGCCGTCCTTCAGGACCAGAAGCTGGTCGACACCCTCGATCCCGATCGGCCGGTGCGCGACGACCACCACGATGGCGCCACGCTCGCGCGAGGCGCGGACCGCCCGCGTCAACGCCTCGTCCCCTTCGGTGTCGAGATTGGAATTCGGCTCGTCGAGCACGATCAGGAACGGATTGCCGTACAGCGCCCGCGCCAGCGCCACGCGCTGCGCCTGACCCGCGGAGAGCGCGGTGCCCTGCTCGCCGATCTGGGTGTCATAGCCATCGCGCATCTTGATGATCATCTCATGGACGCCCGCTTCCTTGGCGGCGGAGATGATGGAATCGGCGGTCGCCTCCGGATCAAAGCGCGAGATGTTCTGGGCGACGGAGCCTGCGAACAGTTCGACGTCCTGCGGCAGATAACCGACGTGGCGGCCGAGCATATCGGACGACCACTGATCGAGCGCCGCACCATCGAGCCGGACCTTGCCCCGCACCGGCTGCCATACGCCGACCAGCGCGCGCACCAGCGAGGATTTGCCGGATCCGCTGGGCCCGATCACGCCCAATCCGTTGCCGGCGGCCAGCGCGAAGGTCACGTCCTGGACGATGACCTTCTGATCTCCCGGCGGCACAATCGCGACGCCTTCGACCGACAGCCGGCTCGACGGATTCTGCAGCAAGGTCTGCTGGACCGGCGCCGGGACTGATTCAAGCAGGCGGTTGAGGCGATGCCAGCTCTGCCGCGCGGCGACGAAACCCTTCCAGTGCGCAATCGCCAGATCGACCGGCGCCAGCGCCCGCGCGCTCAGGATCGAGCCCGCAATGATGATGCCCGCGGTCGCTTCCTGGTGGATCACCAGATAGGCGCCGACGGCGAGCACCGCCGACTGCAGGGTCATGCGCAGCACCTTGGCGATCGCGCCGAGACCGCCGGCGACGTCGGCGGCGCGCTGATTGCCCGCGAGATAATTCTGGTTGGCTTCGCTCCAGCGCCGGTTAAGCCGCCCGGACATGCCCATTGCAACCAGCACTTCCGCATTGCGACGGCTGGTGGCCGCCAGATCGTTGCGCCGCGCCGCCAGGCCCATGGCGTCGCGTGCCGGCGCGCGCGACAGATGTTCGGTGAGGACGGTGAGGCCGACCAGAATGATCGCGCCGATCAGCGCGGTGATGCCGATCATGACATGGAAGGCGAAACAGATCGCCAGATAGAACGGCAGCCACGGCAGATCGAACAGCGCGCCCGGTCCCATGCTGGACAAGAACGAGCGTACATTGTCGAGGTCGCGCAACGGTTGCAGCCCCTCGTTGCGTCCGCCGGCCATCAGCGGCAGGCGCACGATGGTGTCGAACACGCGGGCATTGAGGGCTTCGTCGAGCGAGGTGCCGATACGGCCGAGGATCCGTCCCCGGATCAGGTCGAGAACGCCCTGGGCCATGTACAGACCGCCGGCGAGGATCGCGAGGCCGACCAGCGTCGGCACGCTCCGGCTGGGCAGCACCCGGTCGTAGACCTCCAGCATGAACAGCGAGCCGGTCAAATACAGCAGGTTGATCATGCAACTCATCGCGCCCACGCCGATGAATGCACTGCGACAGGCGCGCAGCGCATCACCGAGTTCGGAAGGCCGGACACCGGGAACGGCTGCCATTAAATTCAATCTCTCAAAAGGGGTATGCGAACCCTAACCTACTGAGGTTGCATAAATCCTAATTTATCGATTTTTGCCCCGAACGTCCATGAAAGTCGCATTAAATCAGGCGTTTTATGCACCCCCCGGCAAGCTGATACGGACTCTTAACCGGGACTGCGGCGACGAACCGGGGCGGCTGACGCCATTCCGGACGGGCGCCCGATTTGGCCCGGTTTGGCCCGAGACCGCGCCTCACCCGACGGAACCAAAATGGCTCCGATGACTTGTCACATATCCCAGCCAACATCATTGGAGTCATCATGATCCGCCTTATCGGAATTGCCGCCCTTGCCGCCGCCATCGCGGTGCCCGTCGTGGCGCAGGCACAAGGCGTCCCCGGCGGGATCGAGCGCGGCTCAAGGGATGGCGAAAGAGCCGCCGGTCCTGTCGGCGCCGTGGTCGGCGGCGTCATTGGCGGTGTGGTCGGCGGCGTCGCCGGTGTTCTCGGTGTCGATGCCCGCCCGCGCTTCCGCGAATACGCCGTCCGCGAGCACCACCCCTCCTATCGCTATAGCAGCGATGTCCGGGTCGGCGCGGTGCTGCCGGAGCAAGGCGTCACCTATTACGATGTGCCGCCGGAATATGGCGCGCGTGAGTATCGCTACACGGTCGTGAACGACCGCACCGTGCTGGTCGACCCGCGCACCCATCGGATCGTCGACGTCGTCGAGTAACCGTCGCAACATCGATCGCATCGAAATGGGGCGCCATCCGTCGGGATGGCTCCCCATTTTTTTGCACAGGAGTCGAGCGTCAGAACCGGCCGCCGGTTCGCACCAGCCTCACGATCAGCAGCAGCACGACGGCGCCGATCGCGGAGTAGATGATTTCGGAGAGGAGTCCGCTGCCGAGATGGATGCCGAGCTTCGGAAACAGGAAAGTGGCGACCAGCGCGCCGGCGATGCCGACGACGATATCGCCGATGATGCCGAAGCCCGTGCCGCGCACGATCTTGCCGGCCAGCCAGCCCGCGATCAGGCCGACGAACAAAATGACTAGAAGACTTTCATTGGACAGATACATCGAAACACCCCCCTGGCTTTTGCCCGCGAGATTCGCTGAACGGCGCGTGCGAACCTATCGGACATCTTCCGATGTGACAACTCCAATCTGGAAAGCCCGCGAGTGCCGCGCGGCCGTTGTCAGGTCGCGACGACGGTCTCCTGACGCTCGGCCCGCCGTGGACAATGCGCTAGCCGGTGAAGCGAATGTTGAGGCCGCTGACTTCGACGAGGTTGGTCATGCGAATCTGGGCACCTTGTCGTGGAAATCGGTGGCGCGCTGGAACGCCGCGCCGATCCGCAGCAGCACGGCTTCGTCGAACGAACGGCCGATCAACTGCATGCCGACCGGAAGGCCGGCGCGGGTGAAGCCCGTGGGAATCGCCAGCGACGGCAAGCCCAGATAATTGATCGGGCGGGTGAAGCGCGTCAGCCGCTGGATCACCGCCTCGGCGTCGGGGCTGTTGCCGACGTCGCTCTCGGCGATGGTAGGCGCGGCGACCGGAGCCACCGGCGCGATCACCGCATCGACGCCGGCAGTCGCCGCGTTGAAGGCGGCCAGCGCCGGCCCGCGCCAGCGCATCGCCTCGAGATAGGAGACAGCAGGGATCGCCAGTCCGTTCTGCAACCGCATCAGGACCTGCGCGCCGTAGTCGCCGGGCCGCTCGATCAGCCAGCGCTTGTGAAAGGCCGCGGCTTCGACAGCGAGCACGAGTTGGCACGCCGCGGTGAGCTGGCGCTGGTCCGGCAGTTCGACGGGAACGACCGTGGCGCCCTCGCGCTTGAGCACGGCCATCGTCTCGTCGAGGATCTTTGCCACTTCAGAATCGAGATCATCGACATAAAACGCCGTGGGCACGCCGATCGTCAAACCTCTGATCGACTCCCGCGTCGCGGCCATATAGTCGGGCACCGGACCGGCCACCGCCGTCAGGTCTTGCGGATCGGCGCCCGCCATCAGGCCGAGCAGCAGGGCGCAGTCCTCGGCGGTGCGCGCCAGCGGCCCGACGGTGTCGAGCGATTGCGACAGCGGCATCGCGCCGGCGCGGCTGATCCGGCCATAGGTGGTCTTCAACCCGGTGACGCCGCAGAAATGCGCCGGCATCCGGATCGAGCCGCCGGTGTCCGAGCCCAGCGCCGCGAAGGTCAGCCGTGCGGCGACTGCCGAACCTGATCCCGACGACGAGCCACCGGTGATGTGACCGTGTGCAAAGGGATTATGCACCGCGCCGTAATGGCTGTTGTGGCCGGTTGGGCCATAGGCGAACTCCACCATCTGCAGCGAGCCCAGCCGGATCGTGCCGGCATCCTTGAGGCGCTGCAAAGCGGTCGAGGTCGTGGTGGCGACGAAGTCCCGGCGGATTTTCGAGCCGCAGGTGACGGTCTTGCCTGCGTCGTAATACATGTCCTTGTGCGCCAGCGGCACGCCGTGCAGGGGACCGCCGGGCTTGCCCTTTGCCAAGGCCGCATCCGCTGCGTCAGCCGCGGCCAGCGCGGCGTCGGCCTCGATCGCCATGAAGGCGTTGAGACGGGGTTGCCATTGCGCGATCCGGTCGAGACAGGATTGCGTCACTTCGCGCGAGGAGAAACGCTTTTGCGCGATCGCTTGCGCGACCGCGGCCAGCGACAACAGGGCCGGTTCAGCGCTCATTTCGAAACCTTCGCGCGTTGGGCAAGAAGAAAGGTCGCCGGCTCCAGATCGAACGGCAGCGTGCCGGCGACGGCGGCAAAGCCCTCGAACGCCGGCCCGATCGAATTGGCCATGCGGGTGGCGACGTCGGCGTCGACCGGCACCCCCGCGACATCGGCCACGGCCTTGACCTCCTTGGGTGTCGGTCTCGTCATGCGTCGTCTCCCTCTTTCTTTTGCCGACGCGCGGCTATGGCCCGAACCCGGAATGGCCATATAGCACGCCGCCTGATGCGCCATTGTATCGAGCGTGATGAGTTTTGGCGCGGCATTTGCGCAGAGCCGCTCCGCAAACGGACAACGGGTGTGAAGCCGGCAGCCGGATAGACTGGAATGGGCCGGGTCCCGGCGTTCGCCGGGACGACGGGAGGCGAGCTACTTCGTCAGCAGCGCGAAGGCGCCGTTCCAGTCTTCCGGCGGCGGGTTGGCCTGGTAATTCCGGATGCGCGCCTCGTATAGGTTATAGAGCAGCTCCAGCGCGTTGGCGTCGTCGGTGCGGCGGCCGCGATCGATCGCCGCAAGCGCGCCCTCCCAGTCCCGGCTGCGATAGCACGCCAGCATCTCGATGGTCAGGTTGCGCAGGCGCTGGAAGCGGCCGGAATTGGCGGTGTCCTCGCGACCGGCGATCGCATAGATGACCTCGGGCTCCTTCTTGCCCTTGACCATGATGAAATCGAGCTCGAGGATCGCGAACTTGTCCTTGGCCGCGAGCGCGGTCTTCGAGCCGACGATGATCGGAAAGCCGTATTCCTTCGATTGTCCCTCCAGCCGCGAAGCGAGATTGACGCTGTCGCCGAGCACCGAGTAATTGAACTTGCGGTCGGAGCCCATGTTGCCGACCACGCCGACACCGGTGTTCAGGCCGACGCCGACGTTGAGCGGAATGTAAACGTGGCCGCCTTCCCTCGCCTCCTGCTCGCGCTCCTTGTTGAGCCTGTCGATCTGTTCAAGCATCAGGATCGCCGACTCGCAGGCATTGATCTCGTGCTGCCGGTCGTCAAGCGGCGCGTTCCAGAACGCCATGATGGCGTCGCCCATATACTTGTCGATATAGCCCTTGTTCTCGATGATGACGTTGGTGAGCGGCGTCAGGAAACGGTTCATCAGCGTCGTCAGGCCCTGCGGATCGTGCTTGTAGGTTTCCGAGATGCTGGTGAAGCCACGCACGTCGGAGAACATGATCGTCATCTCGCGCTCTTCGCCGCCGAGAACGAGCCTCTCCGGCGACTGCGCCAGCTGCTCGACCAGGACTGGCGACATATATTGCGCGAACTGGCCGCGAATCTGCTTGCGCTGCTGCTGCTCGCGCACAAAGCTCGCGAAGATCAGGGTCAGATAGATCGCGGTGGTCGACAGCAAGGGATAGGTGAAGTCGATCAGCAGCCGGTAATGCGTGTAGAAATACCAGGACGTTCCGATCAAGAGTGTCGCGAACAGCGCGCCGACGGCAACGAGGATGACCGGACCGAACAGCGGCGCGAAGATGAGCACCAGCAGCCCGAACACCAAAGCCGCAAGGAATTCCATCGCGATACCGTAGTTCGGTTGCGAAAGTACCTCCTGGGTGAGCGCGCTCTCGATCACCTGGGCGTGGATTTCGACCCCCGGCATGGCCCGAGACACCGGCGTCGTCTTGATGTCGTTGAGCCCTACCGCGGAGGTGCCGATCAGCACCAGCTTGCCCTTGATCTTTTCGGGCGGAACATCGCCTGCAAGCACGTCCTTGGCCGAAACATAGATGCCGGGATCGCTGCGCCCGAAATGAACCCAGAGCTGGCCGTTGGCGTCGGTCGGAATCTGGAAACCCTTGACACCGAGGCTTTTGATGCCGCCTTGGTCGGCTTTGATGAAGATGGTGTCGGTGCCGGTTACCACTCGCAACATTTCGAAGCTCAGGGACGGCATGGTTACGTTCTGGGCCAGCATGATCATCGGCACCCGTCGCACGATACCGTCGCGTTCCGGCCTGATCGAAAACAGGCCCCGGCCTGCGGCCGCGGCTTCGAGCGCCGGAACATTACGCAGCAGACCGACCCATTCGAGCATGAAGGGCTGCGGCTGCTCGCCCAGCATGGCCAATCCCGTCACCGGGAGGGATTTGTCGAGTTCGCCGAGAACAACGGGAATGCCGGATTCGCCCAGGACCACGCGCGAGTGCCGTATCGCATCGGCAAAGACCTGATCGTTGCTCGGCAGCGCCCGTAGCCGGTTGCGGGTCTCCTCATCCAGGTCGCGAAACGTGTCGGCGGCAATGTCGGGATTGAGACGGTCCGGCTCCGAGAACACCATGTCGAAAGCGATCACGGCGGCACCAAGCCTCGTCAGATTCGTGATCATATCCGCGATCCGCGTTCGCGGCCACGGCCACTGGCCGAGCTGGGTCAGGCTTCGGTCGTCGATGTCGACGATGGTGACCGGCGGCTTCGCGAGCTTGGGGCGCGGATCGAGGCGCTGGAAGGTATCGAAGGTCCTGACCCGGATTTCCTCGACCGGCGGCGGATCGGCGACCCGCAGCGCCGCAAAGCCGATCAGGAGCAGGAGGCACACCAGCCTCGCATACCCGATCCGCCGCGCGAACCAACGTCGCCATATCCTTAGCCGCTTCATGCTGCTTCGATATCACGGCCTGACGAAATGGGCACGTCTGTCTCTTGGAATGCACGGCGGCCGGAATCGGCCCCCGATCCGCCGTCATCGCCCGCGATCAGGCATGGCTGCCGGGGTGCAGGATGAAGTCGTTGGCGCTCAGGTTTGCCGCCGCGACGTTCTTCAGAAGCAGGCTGTCATGGCCGTCGAGCGTGATCAGCGTGTCGCTGCCGTGCTGGACTTCGGTCAGATCGCTCAGGGAGGCGATATTGCCGAACTGCCGCAGGTCGATCTTGTCGAGCCCGGCGGTAAAGTCCGTGATCGTGTGCTGTACGTCCGCCGATCCCGCCGTCGGCGCGAACACGAACTGGTCCTGACCACCGCCGCCCGTCAGCGTATCGGAATGGCCGGTCGCGAAGATCACGTCCTTGCCCGCCGTGCCCTGCAGCGCCGCGTTCGGACCGGTTCCGGTCTCGCTGAAAACGAAGTTCACGGTGTCGGTCGCGCCGAAGCTGTCGGTGACGGTGACCGCGATGTTGCCGGCTGACGGCGCGGTGATCGTTCCCAGCGCGGTGTTGATGTTGCCCATGTGAATGGCTTCGGAGGTGCCGGCGGTCGCGGTGACCCCGAAGGTCCCGGCGGAGGCTGCCGCATCGGCATCGGATAGCTGCAGGCCGACGATCTCGACCGTTCCGTCGCTGTTCTGGAGGACGCTGACCTGGTCGGTGTCGATGACCGGCGCCGCATGATTCCAGACGATGTCCGTGCCGCCATTGTGGTCGGTGACGACGCTGAAACCCGCCGGGTCGTAATTGCCGTCGAGCGAGAAGAAGTCGTTGGCGCCGGGGCCGTAGTGAACCTCGAGCGAACCGGAATTGCCGACGCTGACATTGGCGGGATCGATGCCCGCGAGGTCGATGGTGTCGCCAAAGGAGAAGCCGGTGACCGTCCCGGTGAAATGCGAGACGTCGTCGAGCACAAGCGTGCCGCTGCTGTTGCCCGAGAAATGCACGACCGCGTCGGAAGCGGCGGCGAATTCCATCTTGCCGGCATCGATCACGGCCGTTCCGCCACCGGTGAAATTGCCATCGACCTTGAGAAGGCCCGTGTTCGCCTCCAGCACGCCATCGCTGTCGATGCCGCCCTTGATCTCGAGACCGGCGGCTCCGTTCGACAGCACGAGGCCATGATTGACGAACGAGGCCACGTCGATGGTGAGCGGATTGGAGGTCTCGGTGGCCTCGATGATGCCGTGGAATTCGTTGACGAGCGTGAGCTGGCCGCCGCCAAGGTCGCCGCTGCCGCTGATGGTGTTGTCGACGTTGGTCAGCGTGACACTGGCGCTGGTTCCGTGGATGACGTTTTCCGCGCTATCGGACATCGCCACATGGCCGCCGCCGGTGAGCGTAATGCCCTGCTGAATGACCAGCAGGCCGGTCTCGTCGCCGGTGGAGTTCAGTTCGATGGTGCCGGTGTTGTCGATGGTCCCGCTCAGCGCCAGGTGGGCGCCGTCGCCGATCTGCATCGTGCCGGGATTCTCGGTGACCGGCGCCTGATTGAATACAAAGTCGCTCGCCGTGAGCGATGCCGCGTGAACGCCGTTCAGCGTAATCGTTTCGCCGTCACCCAGCGTGATCACGGCATTGCCGTTGGCGTCATCGGCGATGTTGCCCGCGATGTCGGCGAAACCGGCGATATTGTCGAAGCCGATCAGGTCGATTTTGTCGAGGCTGGCGTTGAAATTGTAGACGACGTCATGGCCGATCGGCTGACCGAACACGAAGAGATTTCCGTTGCCGGTGCCCGTCAAATGATCGTCGCCGGCGACGGCAAAAATCGGCGAGCCCGGCGCATAGGATTCGACGTTGTCCGACACCACCGCCGAGCCGGCGCTGCCGTCCGCATTGGTCCAGGTTTCGGTGACGTGAAGCAGGGTCGCGCCGACGAAATTGGCGTTCGGCGTGATCGTCAGCGCCGAAACATCGCTGCTCTGCGTGGTCCACGAGCCATCGGCGTTGTGGGTGGCGCCGGCCATCGTCCAGTTGAGCGGCGCGCCTTCGACCGTAACGGTCATGCTGCCCGCGCCGGCGAACTGGGTTAGTCCGAGGTTGGTTTCCGATCCTGCCACGCCCGCCGGATCCGAATCGAAGTCGAATCCGCCGGTGACGACCACCACCACATCCTGACTGGTGCTGCCGCCGTGACCGTCGGAAATCGTCACGGTATAGGTCACCGTCAGCTTCTGATTTGGAAACAGCAGGTCGGCGCCAAAGTCGGCCAGGCTGTAGTTCCACGCCACCGCGCCGAAGCCGGAGCCCGTGCTGTCGTTTTCGTTCAGCGACATCGAACTGGCATTGGCCAGCCAGAACTTCTCGAAGTCGGACAGATGTCCGGAGGAAACGGAGAAGGTCGGTCCCGACAGGCTGACCGTGTGGTGATCGCTGAGATCGACGTCGGCGAACCCGATGCTGCCATTTGCGCGGTCGGGCCGATGGTCGTCATGGGTGAACGCACCGGTCGCGTCGGTGGCGCTCGCCACGATGCTGGGCGCGTCGTTGGTGCCGGTGATGGTCTCCACGATATTCTGGACGACGCTGCCGCCGTGACCGTCGGCGATCGTCAGGGCATACGTCACGGTCAGCGTCTGACCCGCAGCCAGGAAGTCGAAGGTTTTGTCGGCCGCGCTGTAGGTCCAGGCCACCGAGCCGGAGCCTGTGCCGGTGCTGTCGGTCTCGGTCAGTTGCAGCGCGCTGGCGCTGGTCAGGGCCGTAACCTTGCTGGCGCTCAAGCTGCCGCCGGACCAGGCAAAGGTCGGACCCGACGGGGTTATTGAATGATGGTCGTCGAGGTCGGGGTCGGCGAACGCAATGCTGCCGCTGGAGCTGTCGCTCGCGGACGATCCGGTGGTCGCCGCGAGTTCGGTGATCGCGCCGGTCGCAGTCGTCGCGCCCGCCGTGATTGTCGGGGAGTCGTTGGTGCCGGTGACCGTGATCGTGACCGGCTGGCTGACAACGCCGCCGTGACCGTCGTCGACCTGCACCGCATAAGTCAGCGTCAGGATCTCGCCCGCCGCCAGATAATCAAAACTCTTGTCCTGCGCCGAGAAGGTCCAGGCGTCCGAGCCGCCGGTACCGCTGCCCGTGGTGTCGGTCAGCGTGCCGAGCTTCAGCCAGTTGAGGACGTCGGTATTGCCCGGCAGGCCGGACGTGATGCCCGAGGCGACAACGCCGGTGATCTTCACCGTGTGGTGGTCGCTGAGATCGACGTCGGTAAAGGTCACCGCTCCCGTTGCGGTGTCGGCAGTGGTCGAGGCCGGTCGGATTCGGCTGGCTGGCATTGGATCGCTCGGTGATCGTGCCGGTCTGCGTGCCGCTGGTGATGACAGGCGTATCGTTGGTGCCGGTGACGGTGATCGTGACCGGCTGGGTGGCAACGCCGCCATGGCCGTCGTCGACCTGCACCGTGTAGGTCAGCGTCAGCGTCTCGCCCGCGGCGAGATAGTCGAAGTTCTTGTCCTGCGCCGAGAAGCGTCCAGGTGTCGGAACCGCCGATGCCGCTGCCCGTGGTGTCGGTCAGCGTGCCGAACGTCAGCCAGCCGAGGACGTTGCCATGGCTCGCCAGGCCCGAAGTGATGCCCGAGGCGACAACGTCGGTCACCAGCACGGTGTGGTGGTCGCTGAGATCGACGTCGGTAAAGGTCACCGCTCCCGTTGCGGTGTCGGCAGTGGTCGAGGCCGGTCGGATTCGGCTGGCTGGGGTTGGACCGCTCCGTGATCGTGCCGGTCTGCGTGCCGCTGGTAATGACAGGCGTATCGTTGGTGCCGGTGACCGTGATCGTCACCGGCTGGGTGGCAACGCCGCCATGGCCGTCGTCGACCTGCACCGTGTAGGTCAGCGTCAGGGTCTCGCCCGCGGCGAGATAGTCGAAGTTCTTGTCCTGCGCCGAGAAGGTCCAGGCGTCGGAACCGCCGATGCCGCTGCCCGTGGTGTCGGTCAGCGTGCCGAACGTCAGCCAGCCGAGGACGTTGCCATGGCTCGCCAGGCCCGGAAGTGATGCCCGAGGCGACAACGCCGGTCACCGTCACGGTGTGGTGGTCGCTGAGATCGACGTCGGTGAAGGTCACCGTTCCCGTTGCGGTGTCGGCGGTGGTCGAGCCGGTCGGATTCGGCTGGCTGGCATTGGATCGCTCGGTGATCGTGCCGGTCTGCGTGCCGCTGGTGATGACCGGCGTATCGTTGGTGCCGGTGACGGTGATCGTGACCGGCTGGGACACAACGCCGCCATGACCGTCGTCGACCTGCACCGTGTAGGTCAGCGTCAGCGTCTCGCCCGCGGCGAGATAGTCGAAGTTCTTGTCCTGCGCCGAGAAGGTCCAGGCGTCGGAGCCACCGATGCCGCTGCCCGTGGTGTCGGTCAGCGTGCCGAGCGAGAGCCACTTCAGCACCGTCGCATTGTCCGCCAGGCCGGAAGTCGTGCCCGAAGCAACAACGCCCGTTATCGACACCGTGTGCGCGTCACTAAGGTCGACGTCGGTGAAGGTCACCGCTCCCGTCGCAGTGTCGGGGGTGGCCGAGCCGGTCGGGTTGGGCTGGCTTTCGTTGAAACGTTCGGTGATCGCGCCGATCTGCTCGCCGCTGGTAATGAACGGCGTATCGTTGGTGCCGGTGACCGTGATCGTGACCGGCTGGGTGGCAACGCCGCCATGGCCGTCGTCGACCTGCACCGTATAGGTCAGCGTCAGAGTCTCGCCATCAGCGAGATAGTCAAAACTTTTGTCCTGCGCCGAGAAATTCCAGACGTCGGAGCCGCCGAGGCCGCTGCCCGTGGTGTCCGTCAGCGTGCCGAGCGAGAGCCACTTCAGCACTGTCGCATTGTCCGCCAGGCCGGAAGTCGTGCCCGAAGGGACGACGCCTGTGACCGACACCGTGTGATGGTCGCTGAGATCGACGTCGGTGAAGGTCACCGTTCCGGTCGCGGTGTCGGCAGTGGTCGAGGCCGGTCGGATTCGGCTGGCTTTCGTTAAAACGTTCGGTGATCTCGCCGGTCTGCGGGACGCTGGTGATCACCGGTGTATCGTTGGTGCCGGTGACCGTGATCGTGACCGGCTGGGTGGCAACGCCGCCATGGCCGTCGTCGACCTGCACCGTATAGGTCAGCGTCAGCGGTCTCGCCCGCGGCGAGATAGTCGAAATTGCTGTCCTGCGCCGAGAAGGTCCAGGCGTCGGAACCACCGGTGCCGGTGCCCGTGCTGTCGGTCAGCTCGCCGAGCGAGAACCAGCCGAGAACGTGGCTATTGTCCGGCAGGCCGGAGGTGACGCCCGACGTAGCAACGCCAGTCACGGACACCGTGTGATGATCGTTGAGATCGACGTCGGTGAAGGTCACCGCGCCGGTTGCGGTGTCGAAGGCGGCCGAACCGGTCGGGTTGGGCGGGCTGGGGTTCGACAGCTCGGTGATCGCGCCGGCCTGCGTCTCGCTGGTGATGGCGGGCGTATCGTTGGTGCCGGTAACGACGATCGTCACCGGCCTGGTGGTCGTGGAACCGTGGCTGTCGGTAACTGTGACGTCATAGATGACGGTGAGCGTCTCGCCCTGAGCCAAAAAGTCGAAGGTCTTGTCGGCGGCACTGAACTTGAAACCGACCGAACTCGTCACCGACTCCGTGAGCGAGGAATCCAGCGTGCTCACCAGCCCGCTCGGCAGCGTGCTGCCACCCGACCAGATCACGGAAAGCACCGAATGGCCGATGCTCTGGACATCTCTCGAGGTCAACGCCCGCGAAGGTCAGCGTACCCGAGGCCGTGTCGGGGGCGCTCGAACCGGTCGGGTTCGGCTGGCTCTCGTTGGACCGTTCGCTGATCGGGAACGGCGTGTCGCTGACGCCAACGATCGTCACCGTGATCGGGGCGGTCACCACTCCGCCGTGACCGTCATCGACGGTCGCCGTATAGGTCAGCGTCAGCAGGTCGCCATCGGCGAGGAACCCGAGCAAGCCGTCGGCGACGTCATACGACCATGTCACCGTGCCGTTGTTGGCGTTGGTCAGGGCTGTCTTCAGCGTCAGGGCCGCTTCGACCGCGGCGATTTCAGCCTGCAGCGCCGGGTTCAGCGCGATATCGTTTCCGTGCGCGTCCTTGTAGGTGAACGTATCGAACGCCGTGGTCACCGCCGGACGATCCGTCAGGTCGACGTCGGTAAAGGTGATCGTGCCGCCGGCGTGGTCGGTTGCGCCGGAATGTTCGGCCACGGCCGCGCTCGTCGCCGCAATCGTCGGCGCGTCATTGGTGCCGTTGATCGTGATCGTGTACGAGAGATGATTGACCTCGTCGTTGGCGGCGAAGTTGTTGTGGACGTCCACCAGATAGGTCAGCGTCACGCTCTCGCCGGCGGCGAGAAAGTCGAACGCGTTGTCCGGCAGGCTGTAGGTGATCGTCGCAAAACCGTTGTTGTTATTGCCGGCGCCGGGGACCGGAACCAGTTTGAGTTCGAGCGCCGCGACGTCGGCGAGCTGTTCGGGGCTCAGCGACCCCGTGACGTTGACGTGCGCGGCGTTGTGGTAGACGACTGAACCGAACTTCACCTGGGCCGTCGGGACATCGCCGGGGTTGGGGTCCGCCCAGTTGACCCTGATGACGACCGTGTCCGGATTAGTGGCGTGGGTCTTGCCCGCAAGTTCGGTGAGCGAGAACGTGGTGGTCGGATTGAAGCCGGCATCGAGGATCACGGCCGTCGGCGGGCCGGGAATGTGGTGAGTGGGGTCGCCCGGCGTGCTCAGAGTTTGCGGTGTCGAATTGTCCGTGAAATTGATCTTGAGAATGAACGGGGTCGCGCTCGTGCCGTTCTGCAGGTAGATCGGCTGCAGCGACTGCGGGACGCCGAAATCGGTGAAGTGATCGAAACTCTTGGGATTGGAGTCGGTGAACTTCAGCGAGAACACATCGGTGATGAGCTTTTGCATATCGGGCGGCAGCGGGGCGTTGGTGATCGATGACCTGGCCCTGGCTGATGTTGATCTGCTGTCCGGCCTGATTGACGGTCGCGATCGGCGTCAGCGTGTTCTTGTCGAACAGGATGTAGGAACCGGTGGTGCCGTCCGGCTCGACCAGAACCTGGAATTTCGCGTCCGGCGCGCCGCCCTGGCCGGGCACGTTGAAATCGATCTCGACCAGCACCGCGGTGCCGCGGATGCCCATGGTCGCGACCGGCGTATCGACCTTCATGTCGCCGTGCTTGGCGGTCTCGCCGGCGACGAAGGAGATGGTGCCCGCCACCAGGCTGATCAGCGACGAATTGTTCGACCCGTTCGGGTCGTAGACCATTTCGTTGAGCACCATTCGCGCATTCGACGACAGGCCGAACACGGTGCCGTCGATGAAGGTGATGCCGAGCGTCGAATCGGAGCCGGACTGGACGACGTCGCTCTTTTCGACGTTGTCGCCGTTGTTCAGGATGATCGAAACGCCGTTGCGAACGACGGTCGCGGTGCCCGAGAGCTTGGTGACATGGCCGATCACCTTGCCGGCGGCGGCGCTGCCGTCGGCCTGCGCGTATTCGGTGTGGCCGGTCAGCGCGTTGACGAGATCGCCGGTGAGGTGCGCGCCGTCGGGCGACGCCAGCGCGGCGCGCTTCTCGCCCTTGAAGTAGTCGTGCAGGACCAGTTCGTGGTCGTCGTGGGAAAGCACCAGGTCGACGCCGGACGCGCTTGAAATCGCCGTTGAACAGCAGTTGCGAGTCCGGAACGATGATGGCGTCCGCCGGCGCATGCGTGGCGTGCTTGGTGATCGTCTCGACGTGGGCCTGGCCCTGGGGATGCAGTCCCGAGCCCCCAGTCGAGAACATGGCGTCGAATTTGCCGGCGTAATTCAAAAGGCCCACCGCAAAAGGGTTAATATTTATATGAATTTCAATCGTCTAAGCTTGCATACCACCGGGGTAAGTATTGCGAAACCATCTCCTGCTTGTGCAAGTCCTGTGCAAGCTCGCCCGACAGAGGCGATCCGGGCCGTTTCTTCGGTTTAATTGTCGGATTATTCTGTAATAGCCACGAACGCACGACGTATAAATGTGGAGATTACAGGTATAACTCAGGATTACCTGAGTAACGTATAGTCAAAAATTACGCCGGATATACTCATCTAAGCTATTTCCTGCATTATGTTGCAGGATACTGCGCCACTTTCTCGCCTAAAACTGTGATCTGAATAACATACGGAACAATCTGCGGCCAATTAGCCATACCTCGCGGAAATCCGCAGCGGCACAACCATCGCATGTGCGATTCGCCTTCCGCGAGCAAGGTTTTATTGCCCTGTGGGAAATACTTAAAACTTTCAACAAAGCAGCGAGGCGAATTTCAGCCTGTTGCGCGCTTTCCGGCCCCGAGGGGCCCGTTTTAAGCAGAATCAAACGCCCCGCCGCCGCATCATCGCCCTCGAAATGATCCGGTCACGAGCTGGCTGCCAGCCTCGCCGATGACCGGACAATGGGGCGTCAGATGGGATTTTCGGGTGGTTTGCACGCGTGGCGTGCCGTCATAATTGCCTTTGGCATGGTCTGGTTCGGACCGGCGCCGGCCTCGGCCGGGACGCTGATGACGCCGGGCGTGTCGGAGATGATTCGCAAATCCGTCGAGCCGTTCGGCCTGTTCGCCGCGCCGCTGTCCGAAGGCGGGGTGCTGGAAAAGTGGCTGCGGGTCGAGCGCAAGCTCGACGACGAACGGGTACAGTTGGCGCTCTGCGACGGCGACCGCGAACGCTGCGCGTCACCGGCCGCCCTTCGGTTCCTCGCCATCGTCGACGAGGCGAAGGCCCGCGAGGGGCGCGCCAGGCTCGGCGAAATCAATCGCGCGATCAATCTTTCGATCCGGCCCATGAGCGACGAGGCCCAATATGGCCAACCCGACGTCTGGAGTTCGCCGCTCGTCACCTTCGCCCACGGCGCAGGGGATTGTGAAGACTATGCGATCGCAAAATTCGTCGCGCTGCGCATGGCCGGAATCTCGCCCGACGATTTGCGGATCGTGATCGTGCGCGACACCGTTCACGGCGAGGACCACGCCGTCGCCGCGGCGCGGCTCGACGGCGATTGGCTGCTTCTCGACAATCGCCGCATGGCCATGGTCGCGGACGCCAATATGCGCGTCTACCGGCCGCTCTTCGTCATCGGTCAGGACGGCGCCATGCACTACACCGATGTCCCCTTGCTGGCGAATTCGCCGGATGGGGCGACGGTGACCCCGGTCGCGCTGAATGCAGCCGCACAGCCCGGACTGGTTTTGCCCGCCAACTGAATGACGGGCTCCAGGGCCGGCTGGCGGCGACAGCCGGCCGGTCACGACATCCAAATGCATTGACATGTTCCCGCGCAACTCGAAGATACGCCCGTAACAGGGCGAAGGCTTTCGGGGCGTGGGGATCGTAATGCGCGGAATGGTGCTGGCTGTCATTGCGGTCCAGATTGGCCTCGCCTGCCCGGCCCACGCCGAAGGTCCGGCGGATTCCGGCCGATCGATCAGCGATGCGCTGCCGCTGTATGGCACCAATCATTGCGGGGTGTTGAAAGGCCAGTCCGAGCGATTGTTTTGCGGCGATCCCGAACTCAACGCCATCTCCGGCCAAGCTCAACGCCGCGATCCAGGACCGCTTCAACCGGCTCGCCAACCGCCGTCTCGCGATCGCCGAAAACGCCGAATGGATCAGGGATCGCAATTCAAGCTGCGGCATCTCGCGCAATCAAGCCATCGCGTACCAGGACGTCGAACCCATCCAGGCCTGCCTGTTGATCGAGACGCAGGAACGAATCGGAATTCTCAGCGATCCGAATTTCGACTGCCTGGCGGCGAATACCACCGCCGGCACGCTGATATGCAGCGATCCCATCCTGGCGATGGCCAAGACCGAACTCAATAATCGCGCGCTGGGGCTGATCGCCAAACTGAAAGAAGACGACGCCAGGGCGGCCTTTGCCGAATATGAACGATGGAGCCGGGAGCGCGACCGGAAATGCGGGCTGGTGGGCAAGGATAACGTGCCGCTGGAGGAACTGGCGCCGTCCGGGGGCTGTCTGGTGGAATATATGCACGCCAAGACCGCCGAAATCGAGGCCGCCAAGGGCGACGCCAAAAAGGTTTTCGGGCGCCGTCTCGCTTCGCCCCTGCCCGATGCCGACGCCGTCGATCTCTGCGTCGCGCAGATTCACGCCGCGAACACCTGCGAGAACTTCCTCACCGTCAGCCGCGTCCTTCAGCTCGATAACGAGGTGGCGGACCAGAGCGCGCTGGTGACGGCCGAGGTCGAAATGATCGTGCTGTCGCCGTTCGCGGTTTGCAGTTCGATCGCTTCCAGTTGCACCGGAACCTGCTGGGATCCGAAATCCGGCAAACCAAATCCGGCGACGAAAAGCAGAGACAGTTTTACAGTGGCTCACCGCGTGAAGGTCGAGAAGGCGTTCGCGTTCCAGAAGGCCGATGCCGGCTGGCGGTGCAAAACCACGTCGCTGCCGCCGGTCGACTTCGGCGTTGCGACAAGCGGACCCTGACGCCTCAGGAGCCCGTCGGCACGGCGCGAAACTCGATGCCGTGCAGATGGATGGTCGGGCACATGCCGAAATGATTGCCGCCGAACACTTTCAGGCGGCGGTCGAGTTCATCCTTGGGGATGTCGAGCGGAATATCGCAGATCGCCCGATAGGCGCGGCGGGAATATTTTCGGTTGCCCCATTTGACCGGAAGCACGGGCGGCGGGTTCGGATCGGTCGCAAGCGATTTCGCCATGCTCCAGAACAGCCGCGCGAGATGCGCATAAGCCAGCCCCTCCAGACCCAGCACGGCGATGTCGGCAGGAATTGGAAAGTGCGCTACCTCGATGATCGGACCGGCATCGACCCGTTCGACCATGTTATGGACGGTGGCGCCGAACTCCGTGGCCCGCTCGTAAAGCGCAAAATGCGCAGGCGCCCAGCCGGGATAATCGGGCGGTCCCGGATGGAAGTTGATGGCGCCGTAGCCGAGCGTCGCAAGAACGCTCTTCGAGACGATTTCCGGCGTCGCGAACGCAATCAGCCGGGCCCGCTCAAACAGGTCGGGATCGAGGGCAGCCAGATCGGCCGACGTTGCGACCGACACGACGGTGAGGCGTGGATTGTGCGCGCACAGCACCGGCGGCATCGCGACCTGCTCGGCCTGCCCCGCAAGCAGAATGATCGTGTCGAACATGGCCTTCGGGCACGCGTCGGCTGAGGTCAGGTCTGGTAATTGATCAGCAGCGCCGAGAACGACGAACTGCTGCTGCCGGGATCGGAAACGCCGGTCGCACCGTAGGGTGACGGCGAGGCGGCCGACTGCGAACTCTGCAGCGCCTGCAGGAACTGCTGCAGGATGTCGCTGGCGGAACTGGTGCTGCTGGTGCCGTCGGCGGTGGAGGAATCGTCGGTGGGCGGCGGACCGCCATGGCCGCCATGATGGCCATGATGCGCGTGCCCGGCGCCGGC
This sequence comes from uncultured Alphaproteobacteria bacterium, assembly GCA_963843225.1. Classification (GTDB taxonomy): domain Bacteria; phylum Pseudomonadota; class Alphaproteobacteria; order Rhizobiales; family Xanthobacteraceae; genus Bradyrhizobium. Next base: position 141,756 of record CAWJJT010000001.1, read on the forward strand.
GACACCGCCTGTTGCGTCGGCGGCTCCCCCACCCTGGGCGAACGCCTGCTTGAAGACGCCCTGCAACTCGGTGGCCTGATCACTGGTCAGCTTGCCGCTCGATACTTCGTTCGCGATCAGGCTGTCGATCTTCGACTTCAGGTCGCCGGGCGATGCGCTCGCGGTGCCGGACGAAGGGTCCGTCTGGCCGCTCTGCAGCGAGGAATCGATATCGTTGAGCGCAGAAGACAGCGCGCTCTGATCGGAGGAGTTGATCGCGCCGGAACTCACTTCGGACTGCAGTTCATCCTGCAGCTTCTGCAGGGGCGACTGGTAATTGGTGCTGGAGAGCGCGGAGATCGAGGTCATGATGGCTCCAAGGTGCCCGGGAAGGGTTCTTGCGGGACCCTTCGAAACTAGGGTTAATTCTGTTAACGAGACCTTGTTGCCGCCTTGCTGCCGTGTTGCGCTGTGTTGCCTCGTGTTGCGGCCGGAAGTCCAGAAACATCCGGAAACAAAAATCCTTCGCCGAAACTCCCGAATCACTGACAAAGGTCCACATGGCCATGGCACCGCCGAACATCCTTGTCGTTGAAGACGATCGCGAGACGCGGGCGCTGATCGCGAAATATCTGCGCACCAATTCCTGCAACGTGACGACCGCGAACGACGGCCGCGAAATGTCGCGGCTCATGACCGACCATCGCGTCGATCTCCTGATTCTCGACGTCATGCTGCCGGGTGAGGACGGCCTCAGCCTGTGTCGCAAGGTCCGCGCCGAATTGCAGACGCCGATCATCATGCTCACCGCGCGCGGCGAGGACGTCGACCGTATCCTCGGCCTGGAGATGGGCGCGGACGACTATCTCGCCAAGCCGTTCAACCCGCGTGAGTTGCTGGCCCGGATCAACGCGGTGCTGCGGCGGCAGGCGGCAGCGCAGACGGCCAGCGCCACCAGCGGCGCCGCCGCGCTCAGCTTCACGGGATGGCGGATCGATTTCAGGCTGCGGGAGTTGCGCAATCCGGCAGGCGCACGGGTTGCGATGACCAGCGCCGAATTCGACCTGCTGCGAACCTTCTGCGAGCGGCCCGGCCGCGTGCTGTCGCGCGACAGCCTGCTCGATCTCACGCAAGGCCGCAACGCCGGCTCATTCGAACGCAGCATCGACGTGCTGGTCAGCCGCATCCGGCGCAAGATCGAACCGGATCCGCAGGAGCCCACCGTGATCAAGACGGTGCGCTCCGGCGGTTACATGTTCACCCCTGCCGTGAAGGCGATCGCGACGGACGGCTGACGATGAAGCTAGGTGTTCTCAATCTGAAGGGCATCAGCGGCCAGATCGCGGCGCTGGTGCTCACCTCGATCGTCGCCATTCACCTGATCATCACCGCAAGCTTCCTGATTCACCGGCCCGATCAGGTCGATCCGCTGTTCGGCCACGGACACAGCCAGCTTGCGGTCGTAACCCAGCTTCTGGCCGCCTCTCCGCCGGCTGAACGGGCGGCGATCTTCGCCGATGCCGCGCGAGCGTTTCCGCAACTGGACATCGCCAGCCTTCCGCCCGACGCCATCCCCGGTCGCGGAATTGGCAGATGGTCCGGATCTGCGCGCCCTGCGCCGCCACCTCGGCAAAACCTATCGGATTTTGTCGGTGGCCCATGGATCGCACGGCCACCGGCTCGCCATCACGCTGCCGGACGGCACGATGATCTCGGCAAAACTCCCGCCGGATCCATGGGACCGGCCGTTCTGGCGCGGACCGTGGATGACCACCCTGCTGTTCGCCGTGGTCTGCGTCAGCCTGCTCGGCCTGTGGGCGGCGCGGGCGCTCACCGCGCCGCTGTCGTCGTTCGCGAAGGCCGCCGAAAGCTTCAGCCTGAACGGCGCCGCCGCGCCGCTGCCCGAACGCGGCCCGGAAGAAATCCGTTCGGTCGCCAAGGCGCTCAACCGCATGCGGGAACGGATCACCGCCCTGATCGACGACCGCACCAAGATGCTGGCCGCCATCAGCCACGATTTGAGGACACCGATCACCCGGATGCGGCTGCGCTCCGAATTCATCGAGGATGAATCGCAACGCGGCCGCATGCTGCACGATCTCGACCAGATGCGTTCCATGCTGGAGTCCGTGCTTTCCTTCCTGCGCAACGACCGCAAGCTCGAGGCGATGACGCTGGTCGATGTCGCAAGCACGCTGCAGCTCGTCACCGATCAGTTCGCCGACATGGGCCACAAGATCGTCTACGACGGCCCGCAACACGCCATGGCGATGGTGCGGCCCGACGATCTGCATCGCAGCGTCACCAACCTGGCGGAGAACGCCGTCAGGTTCGGCGCGGAAGCCATCATCCGCCTGCGGCTCGCGTCGGACACCATGACGATCGATGTCGAGGACGATGGACCGGGCATCTCGGACGAGCGCAAGGACGTCATGCTGGAGCCCTTCGTGCGCGGCGACGACGCCCGCAACATGGACGACGTCACGGGCTTCGGTCTCGGGCTTTCGATCGCACGCGCCATCGTGCTGGCGCATGGCGGCGAGCTTTCGCTCCACGACCGGCAGCCCCATGGCTTGATCGTGCGCATCGAGTTGCCGCTTCGCCAGCAGGGGCTGCAGACCGCCGCCTGAGCGAGCGGCGTCTCCGACCGCCTCTCGAAGATGAACCACCGAACTGGAAATGCCTAGCGGCTTCCGGCCGCGAACTTTCGCAGCATCTCGTCGAAGGCCGATTTGATGCGCTGGACGAACGGTGTCTTGTAGGGAAATTCCGCATTCTGGTCGTGGACCAGCATCGAGGCGTTGACCTCGAACACCACGAGATTTCCCGATCGATCGAGCCCGCAATCGATGCCGAAATAATCGAGGCCCATGCGCGCGCGGATCTCCTCCAACAGCCGATAGTGCCGGGCGCTGAATACGCTGGCCGGATCGGTCAGGAAGGCCTGTTCTTCCCGCTGCATCCAGGCGTGATCGGCCATGTCGGTCGAATCGTGGTGCACCTTCCAGACGTCGGTGATGGCTAGGTGATAGGGCAGTATCTGGTCACCCACGAAGATGAAGCGGTACTTCCGGAAATAGCCGTCGGCCGAACGATAGTCGATATATTCGATGAAGTAGCGGTCGCCGTGCGTTTCCTGCGCCAGCGTGGCCGCGAGCGCGGCCTCATCTCCGATCTCTTCGAAATCGTCGCCGCCATGGGTGCCGGCCGGCCGCACCAGGACGGTGGACGACGGCGAGAACGCCGCCTGCAAGGTCGCGACGGCGAGTTCGGCGCCGGCCTTTTGCCGCAGGACCTTCGGGACACGGCAGCCCGGCATTCCCTGCAGCAGAGCCGCCACGGCGTCCCGTGTCGTGCGCTGGATCTTGCGCGGATCGTTGACGACCGGCTTGCCGAGCCGATCGGCGAGATCGGCGGCCAGCGGCAACAAGGTCGCCAGCCTGGTCGGCGTCGGAGATCAGATTGATCACGACCTGCACATTGCGCAGCGCCTCGACATCGAATTCGCTGGAGGCAAACAGCGCCAGCGTGTCGGTATCGTAGGCGCAATCGCGGAACAGATATTCGGACGGCGATGTTGCCCGCAAACGGAGCAAACAGCGCCAGGACGCGAAAATCCGCCGGGGATTTCGCAGCCGGCCGGCTGACGACAGGCTGAATGCGGGCGGCTTGCGCATAGGCGGCTTCCGCCGCTCCGGTATCGCCGAGCTGTCTGCCTGATGCCGCCGATCCAGTAGACGGCTTCGGCGTCGCCGGGGGCGAGGATGGCGGCCCGTCGAAAACATTCGAGCGCGGGCTCCAGTTCGTTCAGCGCCACGTGAAGCTTGCCGAGTTCCTTGTGGATGCCGGCATCCTGCGGCCGTTCCTCGATCAACTCCGTCAGCAGCAGCTTGGCCAGCAGATATTGCCGCGTGGCCATCAGCGCCTGCACCAGATTGGTGCGCGTCGGCCAATGGGCGGGACTGAGCGTCAGCGCCTGAAGATAGAGCGCGATCGCCTGGTCGGCGTTTCCCGTCCTGAGTTCGATATTGCCGAGGTTGCACCAGCAGGATGTCAAATCCGGCGCCAGTCGCAGCGCGGCCTTGTAGCTCGCGGCCGCCGCTTCGAGATCGCGGCTGCGCATGCAGGCGTTGCCGAGATTCGAATGCAGTTGCGAAATCGTCTCAACGGTTACGAAACCGGGCGGTCCGTTCTCGGCGACGGCGAGACCGCGCCGATACGCCGACATCGCCTGATCGATTCTGCCGGCGGCGTAATGCTCGAGGCCGGCGTGCAGATAATGCGTGGCGTGGGCGCCGGAGATCTCGGCACCGTCGATTCGAATTGCTGACGCTGATGTCGTCATGAATCCGATCTTGCTGCTGTGGACGCGGGCGGACGATGTCGGTGTTTGATAAACAATATCCTGCCGCCGCCGGCGTTTGCCGGTTGTCCTCGCGGGATTTTTGCTTCCGGAGATTTCGAAGATCGCGTCAGAAATATTCGGCAATATTGATGGGCGTCGCGAGCGACCCGGATACCGCTCGCGCCGCGAATCAGCCAATCGTGCTAGCCTCGGAAAATCATCGAGATCGAACTCCGCGAATCGTGACCGGACCGAAACAGAACGCGGCGCCCTCGCCGGGAACCGACGGCGCCGATCAGGGCTGGGCGCCCCGGCTCGCGCAGGAAGCCCGGCTGAAGCAGCTCGAGGACGAGCTGGCGCATCACGCCGCCGGGGCGAGCCGCGATCGATACCGAGATCGAGCGCGCAGTCCTGCTGGGTGCACTGAACCGGCAACAGGACGCCCAGCAGGCCTTCGTCGACATCCTGCGGCGGGCGCCGACCAATTTTTCCGCGCTCAACGAATTCGGAACGCTGCTGACGAATACGGGCGCGATCGACGCCGCCTGCCGCGTCTATGCGGAAGCGATCGCCCATCACCCGCAAAATCCGATCGGACATGTCAACCTGGCCAACCTGCTGCTTCGCGCCAGCCGGCATGCGGAAGCGCGCACGCATTACGAGGCGGTGTTGAGGATCGATCCGGAACATGCGCCGGCGCATCAGGGCCTCGGCGCCGTGCTTTCCGATATCGGCGAGCGCGCCGCCGCCCGGCATCACTTCGACAAGGGCTTTCGCGGCCATGCCATCTCGACGCTGCCCTATCGCGGAGCCGCGCCGCCGGTCGCCTTGCTGCAACTGGTCTCGTCGGGCGGCGGCAACATTCCGACCGCGTCGTTCCTGGACGACCGCGTGTTCCTGACGTCGGTCATCGTCGCGGATTATTTCGATCCCGCAGGCCCGCTGCCGCCGCATCAACTGGTCTTCAACGCGATCGGCGATGCCGACCTCTGCCAGCCGGCGCTGGAAGCTGCCGCGCGGCTGATGACGCGGACGCGCGCGCCGGTCATCAACGATCCCCGCGCGGTGATGAAGACCGGCCGGATCGGCAATGCCGGACGGTTGCGCGCCATCCCGGGCGTGGTGACGCCGCGTACCCTGGCGATCGACCGCCGATCCTGGCCGGCCCGGACGGCGCCGCTTCGATCGCGAACAAGGGACTTGGATTTCCGCTGCTGCTGCGCTCACCCGGCTATCACACCGGGCACAATTTCATCCTGGTCGAGGCGGCCGCCGGGCTTTCGGCCGCCGCGGCCGGTCTTCCCGGCGACGATCTGCTGGTGATCGAATATCTCGACGCCCGCGGCGCGGACGGCAATGCGCGCAAATACCGCGTCATGATGATCGACGGCAGGATCTATCCGTCGCACCTCGCGATATCCGGAAACTGGAAGGTGCATTACTTCACCTCGGATATGGCCGATCACGGCGGAATACCGGCGCGAGGAGGCGGCCTTTCTCGGCGACATGCCTGCGACGCTCGGGAGCAAGGCGATGGCCGGGCTCGAACGGATACGCGACTGCCTCGGCCTCGAATATGCCGGCGTCGATTTCGCGATCGGTCCCGATGGCGATGTGCTGCTGTTCGAAGCCAACGCCACCATGGTGATCGCGCCGCCCGGCGCCGACGAGCGCTGGGCCTATCGGCGCGCGGCCATCGAAAAGATACGCGATGCCGTCGTCGCCATGATCATGACACGATCGCAGACCGATGGCTGACAGCACTCGCCGTTGCACGACGATGTTCGCTCGTCAGCAGGTTGCCGATTTCCTTGTATGCCAATGTTGCACTGCGTCTGAAATGCGCGCGACATTTCGTTTGGCGAAATAACGGCGATACAAATCTTCTCTTTTCTTCTTTGCGTCGTCCTTTGATTGACGCCATCGTGATCTCAGGTAGCATCACATCATGATCCGCTAGAGATCAAAACGGGAGGGAACGCATGAAACGCACTCGCGCTGCCGCTGGCCTTGCCATTCTCGCTCCGTCCGGAGCGAGCGCTCAGACGACCGATCAACTGGTCAAGGGAGCGACCGATACATCGAACGTCCTCAATTACGGCATGGGCTATAATCTGCAGCGGTTCAGTCCGCTCACCCAGATCAACAAGGACAACGCCAAGAACCTGGTTCCGGTCTGGAATTACAGTCTATGCCGACGACCGCAGCGAGGAATCGCAGCCGCTCGTCTATCAGGGCGTCCTCTACGTCACCACCCACGCCGCCACGATGGCGGTCGACGCCAAGACCGGCAAACAGGTCTGGAAGACCAAGGTCGAATATCCGGCGGAAACGCCGCGCATCGTGTGCTGCGGCATCATCAATCGCGGCGCTGCGATCCACGAGGGCAAGGTGTTCCGCACCACGCTCGACGCCAATGTGATCGCGCTCGACGCCAAGACCGGCAAGGAAGTCTGGCGCCAGAAGGCGGCCGACATCAAGGAAGGCTATTCGATGACGGTGGCGCCGCTGGTCGCCGACGGCGTCGTCCTGACCGGAATCTCCGGCGCGGAGTTCGGCACCCGCGGCTTCATCGATGGCTGGGATCCGGAGACCGGCAAGCATCTGTGGCGCACCCATACCGTACCCACCCCGGATGAGCCCGGCGGCGACACCTGGAAGGGCGACACCTGGAAACTCGGCGGCGGATCGACCTGGATCACCGGCTCCTACGACCCGGAGCTGAACACGGTCTATTGGGGCATCGGCAATCCCGGGCCGTTCAACGCCGCGGTGCGCCCCGGCGACAATCTCTACACCTGCGCGGTGCTCGCGCTGGAGCCGAAGACCGGCAAGATCAAATGGCACTACCAGTTCTCGCCGAACAACCCGTTCGACTATGATTCGGTCGCCGAGATGGTGCTCGCCGACCTCAATGTCGAGGGCAAGCCGACCAAGGTGCTGATGGATGCCAATCGAAACGGCTTCTTCTACGTGCTCGACCGCACCAACGGCAAACTGCTGGCGGCCAATCCCTATGTGAAGGTCAACTGGGCTTCCGGCATCGACATGAAGACCGGCCGTCCGATCGAGACCGACGTCACCAAGGACGCGCGCGAGGGCAAGAAGGTCGTGGTGTACCCGTCGATTCTCGGCGGCAAGAACTGGGAGCCGATGTCGTTCAATCCGCAGACCGGCCTCGCCTATGCCAATACGCTCTCCTTCGGCGGCCACTACAAGACCGAGCCGGCGACCTACAAGGCCGGCGAATGGTATCTCGGCATGGACCTGACCGACCTGTGGGACTGGCCGGCAGGCGACGCACCGCGCGGCCACCTCAAGGCGATCGATCCCCTGACCGGAAAGACCAAGTGGGAAGCGGCCAAGCGCGATCCCGCGCTTCTCCGGCGTGCTGTCGACCGCGGGCGGCGTCGTCTTCTCCGGCCAGTTGACCGGCGAGTTCGAAGCGTTCGACGCCAATGACGGCAAGAAGCTGTGGCAGTTCCAGACCGGCTCGGGCATCGAGGGCCAGCCGGTGACGTGGCAGCAGGACGGCGTCCAGTATGTCGCCGTCACCAGCGGCTATGGCGGCGTCTACTCGCTGTTTTCCGGCGACGAGCGGCTGGCCAACGTGCCGACCGGCGGATCACTGTGGGTGTTCGCGGTAAAACCCCAATAGTGGTTCTCGCGAATGATGAAGGCATCCTTGATTGCGGCGGCGGCGTATTTCGCCGCCGCCGATCACGGCCAGCGCGCAGACGCACGCCTGCCGCGCCGCCGCAACCAAACGCCAGCGCCGATCAGGCGCAGATCGACCAGGGCAAGGTCACCTTCGCCCAGAAGTGCTCGCACTGCCACGGCCCCAACATGGTCAACGCCGGCACCATCGCGCCGGACCTGCGCAGGTTTCCGGACGACAGAGAGCGCTTCTTCACCACCGTGAAGCTCGGCAAGAACGGCAGGATGCCGCCCTGGGGCGACCTCCTGAGCGACGATCAGATCGCGGGTCTGTGGGCCTATGTGTCGAGCCGGAGAAATCCATGAGAAGCCTGGCTGGCGGCATTCGCCGCTGCGGCCGCGTTGAGCGCGGCCTTCGCCATGCCTGCCGCGATTGCCGGCGAGGTGCTGAAGGTTTGCCTGGACGAGGATCTGCCGCCGCTTTCGGCGCATCATCGCGGCAAGCCCGACAGCGGCTTCGACGTCGCGCTGGCCGCAGGCGATCGCCGAGAAACTCGGTCGGCCGCTCAAGATCCAGTGGTTCGAAAGCAAGCTCGACGAGGATTCGAGCCCGGCGCTGGAAGCCAACGCCCTGCTCTCGGACGGCCGCTGCTCGCTGGTCGGCAGCTATGCGCTTGACCAAGGACTTCCTCGTGGTGCCCGGCGTCAAGACGGCAAAGCTGCCCGATTTCGACGGCGCCACCAGTCGCCGATCGCCGGGGCCGCCGCGTTCCGCTCGGCGTGCTCGCGCCAAGCCAGCCCTATCTCTATTCGCCGCTGACCATCGTGCTTGGCTCCAAACCGGTCGCGAGCGGCCAACGCATGGCCGGCATCGGCGACCTCGCGGGGCTTCGCATCGGCATCGAAAGCGGGACGCTTGGCGATGCGATCCTGATGACGTTCGAAAACGGGCGGCTGATCGACAACATCACCCATCTGGTTCCAGGCCGGGACGACCTGCTCGGCGCGCTCGACCGCGGCGACCTCGACGCCACGCTGCTCGACCTGCGCCGGTTCGACGCCTACCGCGCCGCCCATCCCGACAGCAAGGTCGCGGGCTCCGGCTATTATTATCCGATCGGCGTCAATCGCGGCTATGTCGGGCTCGGCCTGCGATCCGGCGCTGCTCGCCGCGGTCAACAAGGCGCTCACCGATCTGCAGGCCGCAGGCACCCTCCCCGGGCTCGCCCAGACGGCCGGGCTCACCTATCTGCCGCCGCGCGAGCCGGCGATCCTCGGCGATGTCTGGATGAAGATACTCGGGAAGTGATGGAGCTGCGCGCCACCACGCGCGATACGAATCCTGGTCATGGCCGGGCCTCGTCCCGGCCATCCACGGCTTGCTTGCTTTTCCGTTCCACAAACGCGGATGCCCGGCACAAGGCCGGGCATCAGGAGTTTCGACGCTACTTTTAAGTCAGGCCGTCAGAACATCAGATTGTCCTTGACCAGCACCCAGCGTCCCTTCTGAACCTGCTGGACCTGCGTGATGGTGTTGGCGAGGTGGTCGGTCTTGGAGAACTTGGTCGGCGGCGAGCTGAAAATGTCCAGGAACTTGTCGCCGGATTCGAGCGAATCCAGCATCTTCTGGCCCGTCAGGTCCTTGCCGGCCTTGTTCGCGTAGAAAGCAAAGGTCTCGATCGCGTTGTAGCCGATGATGGCCTGGGTGTTGGCGTCGGTGTTGAACATCTTCTTGTAGTTGACCAGCCAGTCCTTCACCTTGCCCTGCGCCGTATCCTCGTAGGGAATTTCGAAGCCCGAGGCGGCGTAGAGCCCCTCGACGGTTTCCTTGCCGAGCGTGGGCACTTCCAGCACGTTGGTCGGCGTCGCGCCGAGGAACGTCACGTCCCATCCGATCTTCTTGGCTTCGCTCATCGCACCGATGGTTTCACGGATGATGGTGCCGAGCACGACGAGGTCGCAGCCGTCCGACTTCATCTTGGCGATCTGCGCGCTGAAATCCGACGCGCCGCGCTTGTAGCTGGTGACCGAGGCCGGTTGCACCTTCATGGTCTCGAGCTGCTGGGTGAAACCGTCAAGCACGTTTTTCCCGTACTCGTCGTCCTGGTGCATGATGCAGGGCTTCTTGAAGCTCTTCCACTCCATCATGTATTTGAGGGCCGCGCGGGTGCTCTCGACATAGGGCAGCAGATTGTTGAACTTCAGCCGCTCCTGCGGCTTGGACGGATCGAACTTGAAGGTGAATTCGGCCGCCGTCAGCGGGAACAATTGCAACACCCCGGCGTCGAACAAGATGTCCTGGGAGGCGAGTGTCGGCGCCGACCCCATCGAGCCGATCATCGCAAAAATCTTGTCGCGCTCGACCATTTTTTGCGAGGCCAGCACGCCTTTCTTCGGATCGTAGCCGTTGTCCTCGAGGATCATCTTGAGCTTGCGGCCCTGGATGCCGCCCGCTGCGTTGATTTCCTCCACCGCCATCTTCATGCCGTTGGAAACCGGAACGCCCCAGACCTTGATCGGGCCGGACAAATCCTGATGGGTGCCGATCACGATTTCATTCGCAGAGATGCCCTGGTTGGTCACCTTGGTCTGCGCCGCGGCCGGCAGATGGGTCAGCGCAAGGGCGCCCACCGCAAGGCCCAGCGCCTTGAACGATTTCGACATTGCAGTCTCCTCTTCCTTGGCCCGTGTTGAGCGAAGGGTGGGGCCCACTGGTCCTTCGCCGTTTTCAAAACTCTTGCTCAAACTTCTTGCCGCCTCACGCCACGGCGCGCTCGCCATACATGGCGCCGATTTCGCTGGCATAGCGCTTGTTCACGAAATTCCGCTTCAGCTTCATGGTCGGCGTCAGTTCCTCGTCCTCGGGCGTCAACTGACGCTCGATCAGGAAGAACTTCTTGACGGTCTCGACGCGGGCGAAATTGGCGTTCACCGCCTCGATCTCGCGGTGGATCAGATCCTGGATCTCCGCCGCCCGGCACAGGCTCGCGTAATTGGTGAAGGGAATGTCGTGGTCCTGGGCGAATTTCTCGACATTCTCCTGGTCGATCATGACGAGGCAGGTGAGATACGGCCGCTTGTCGCCGATCACGACGGCGTCGGAAATATAGGGCGAGAATTTGAGCTGGTTCTCGATCTCCGACGGCGTGATGTTCTTGCCGCCCGAGGTGATGATGATGTCCTTCATCCGGTCGGTGATCTTCACAAAGCCCTCATTGTCGATGCCGCCGACGTCGCCGGTGTGCAGCCATCCCCTGGCATCGATGGTCTCGGCGGTCTTCTCCGGCTGGTTGAGGTAGCCCATGAACAGGAAGTCGCCCTTGATCAGGATTTCCCCCTGCGGCGAGATCGCGACCTCGCCCCACGGCACGGCCTTGCCGACCGAGCCGAGCTTGACGCGATCGGCCGGCATCAGCGTAGCAACGCCGCAATTTTCGGTCTGGCCATAGACCTCGCGCATGTCGATGCCGAGGGCGAGATACCAGCGAATCAAATCCGGCGCGATCGGGGCCGCGCCAGTGAAAGCGAGGCGGCAGCGGTCCAAGCCCGAGCATCCGGCGGATGTTGCGGAACACCAGCCAGTAGGCGGCGTGATTGGCGAGGCGCAGCGAGAGCGAAGGCTTGTCGCCCTCCAGCCGGCAATCGGTCATGCGATAGCCGATGTCCAGCGCGCGGCGGTACATCCAGTTCTGGAACGCGGTGGCATCCTTTAGCGCGATCGTGACACCCGAATAGAACTTCTCCCAGACCCGCGGCACCGCCAGGAACGCGGTCGGCTGCACTTCGCGCAGATTGTCCGGCACCGTCTCCGGGCTCTCGGCGAAATTCATCACCGATCCCAGCGCGAGCGAGGTGTAGTAGCCGCCGATCCGCTCGGCGACATGGCAGAGCGGCAGGAACACCAGCCGCTCCTCGGCGTCGTTGGAGGGGAAGAGATCGTTGGCGTGGCGCATCTGATGGGTGACGCCGCGATTGGAATGCATGGCGCCCTTGGGCGGCCCCGTTGTGCCCGAGGTATAGACGAGGATGGCGAGATCATCGGCGCCGCGGCTTGAAATCATCTCGTCCCACAGCGTCTCGCGGCCCACCATGTGGTTGCTGCCGAGCGCCATGAACTCGGCCAGCGACATCACCATGGGATCGGAAAAGCCGCTGAGGCCTTCCATGTCGAACACGACGATGGTCCGCAAGGTCGGGCAGCGCGCGCGGCATGCCAGGATCTTGTCGAGCTGCTCCTCGTCCTCGGCGAAGATCACCCGCGTGCCGGAATCATTGACGAGGTATTCGACCTGGACCGAAGAATCGGTCGGATAGATGCCGGACGAAACGCCGCCGGCGCACAGGATGCCCATGTCGGCATGGACCCACTCCGGCACCGCGTTGGCGATGATCGAAGCGACATCTCCGGGACGGAAGCCGGTGGCGTGCAGTCCGAAGGCGATTTCCCGGGAGATTTGCAGCCACTGCCGCCAGCTCGTTGGCTGCCAGATGCCGAACTTCTTCTCGCGGATCGCAGGCCTGTCGCCGCGCGTTTCCGCCGCGCGCAGAAAACTCCGCGCGATGGTGTCTGCAACCGTCAGCACTGCCGGTCCGGCCATGCTCGTTCCCTCCCTCTCCTCACCCGCCACGGACGCCGGTTAACCGGTCTTTTCCAAAGCAGCAGCCTATTCAACGCCAACTCTTCCTCGAGGCCAAGTCCTCCTCAAGGCTAAGTCTTTGCTTAACGCCAAGTCCTTGCTTAACGCCAAGTCTTGCTCAACGCCAAGTCTTCTTCTTTTTCCAGCGCCGTTCGCCCCGGGCGCCCGCTTCCTTGGCGCCGAGATAGAATTCCTGGATGTCCTTGGAATGCATCAGCCGCTCGCAGACGTCGTTCATGACGACGCGGCCGATTTCCAGGACGTAACCATAATGCGCCGTCTCCAGCGCCACCTTGGCGTTCTGCTCGACCAGCAGGATCGAGGTACCCTGCTCTTCGTTGATGCGCCGGATGATGGTGAAAATCTCCTTCACCAGGATCGGCGACAGGCCGAGCGAGGGCTCGTCGAGCAGCAGCAGTGTCGGGCGGTTCATCAGCGCGCGCCCGATCACGAGCATCTGCTGCTCGCCGCCGGAGAGCTGCCCGGCCGGCTGGTTGAGCCGCTCCCGCAGCCGCGGAAAATATCGGTACACCTGCTCCAGATCGTCGGCGACCGCGTCGCGATCGCGCCTGGGATAGGCGCCCATCATCAGGTTCTCGCGCACCGAGAGGAACGGAAACACCTCACGCCCCTCCGGCACATGGCTGAGGCCGAGCCGCACGATCTTGTCGGCTTCCATGCGCTGGATCGGCTTGCCCAGAAATTCGATCGAGCCCTTCTGCGGATCGAGAATGCCGGAGATGGTCTTCAGCACCGTGGTCTTGCCGGCGCCGTTGGCCCCCAACAGCGTCACGATCTGGCCGCGCGGCACCTCGAGCGAGATGCCCCGGATCGCCATGATCGGCCCGTAATAGCTCTCGATATTGCTGAGCTTCAGGATGATGTCGGGAGCGCTCATGCCATCATCCCCTTCTAGGCGCCGAGATAGGCGGCGACGACGTCGGGATGCTCTTGCACTTCGGAAGGCGATCCCATCGCCAGCACCCTGCCGTAGTTCAGCGCAATCACCCGGTCGGAAACCCGGTTCACCAGCGTCATGTCGTGCTCGACCATCAAGACGGTGACGCCGAGTTCGCTCTTCATGTCGCGGATCCAGAACGACATGTCGTCGGTCTCCTCGACATTCAGCCCCGACGACGGCTCGTCGAGCAGGATCAGTTTTGGCTCCGTGCACAGCGCGCGCGCCAGTTCGATCACCTTGCGCACGCCATAGGGAAGCCCCGAGATCAGCTTGTCGCGATAGGGTTCGAGATCGAGGAACTCGATGACCTGCTCGACGCGGCGGCGATGGATTTTCTCGTTGTGGCGCACGCTCGGCAGGAACAGGAGTTCCTGCCACAACTGCGTGGTGGAATGGCGGTGCCGTCCGACCAGCAGGTTGGCGAGCACGCTGGCGTTCTCGAACAATTCGATGTTCTGGAAGGTGCGGGCAATGCCGAGTCTGGCAATGCCGTAGGCCGGCTCCTCCGTGATGTCCTGGTCCTCGAAGAAGATCCGGCCCGAGGTCGGACTGTAGATCCGCGAGATCAGGTTGAAGATCGAGCTCTTGCCGGCGCCGTTGGGACCGATGATCGAGAGGATCTCGCCCTTCTCCACCGCGAAGCTGACGGAATCGACCGCCTTCAGGCCGCCGAAATGCAGCGAGAGGTTTTCGGCGCGGAAATAGCTCATCGGTACCGCTCCGACTTCACATAGATCTTCTGCCGCTTGAAGGTGGCGCGCTTGTAGAGCGGGAAAAGCTGGAAGAAGAGCTTTATCTTGAGCCAGCGCCCATACAGGCCGAGCGGCTCGAACAGCACGAACAGCACGATGATGATGCCGTAGATCGCGCCCTTCAGGCCGTTGGCCGAGGCGAAGGCCGCGACGCTGTCCTGGATATGCGCCGCGCGTTCGGCGCCGGCGCCGAGCGTCGCGGCAACGCCGGCGACCATGCCGGGAACATCGTCCTTCAGATAGGTCAGGAACGGATCGATCATGACGATGAAGATCGCCCCCAGCACGGCGCCGTGCAGGCTGAACGTGCCGCCGATCAGGATCACGATGATGAACTCGATCGAGAGCTGGAGGGTGAACATTTCCGGGCTGATGAACGACAGCTTGTGCGCGAACAGGCAGCCGGCAAAGCCGGTGATCGCCGCGCTGATCGCGAACGACTTCACCTTGTAGAGCGAGACGTTGATGCCCATGCTGCGCGCCGCCGTCTCGCTGTCGCGGATCGCGACAAAGGCGCGCCCCGTCGGCGAGCGCAGCAAATTGAGCGTGCCGACGATGGTCAGGATCAGCACGCCGAGACAGAGAAAGTAGAAGCCCGGGCTGTCGCGCGGCACCGTGCGTGCCGAGCAACTGGATGGTCTTGACCCGCATGCCCTCATTGCCATTGGTCACGCTTTCCCACCGCGCCAGGATCTCCTCGACGATCAGCGCAAAGGAAATCGTCGCGATCACGAGATAGATGCCCTGCAGCCGCAGGGCCGGAAAACCGACCAGCGCGCCGATCACGCCCGTCAGAAGGCCCGCGGCCAGGAAATAGACCGGAAACGGCACGTTGAACTGCTGCAGGTAAGCCGCTGTATAAGCGCCGATGGCAAGGAATGCGGCGTGGCCGAGCGAGGCCTGTCCGGTAAAGCCGGTGAGGATCATCAGTCCCACGCCGACGGTGGCGTAGATGCAGACGAACACCAGTTGGCTGACGATGTAACTGGAAAACACGAACGGCGCGACCGCCAGCAGCACCAGCAGCGTGCCGTAGGAGAACAGGTAACCGCTATGGGGAAACAGCCTTATGTCGTCTTCATAATCGGTCTTGAACATGAAGCGCATGGCTAGACCTTCTTGCGGATGCGAAGGCCGAACAGGCCTTCGGGCTTGAGCAGCAGCACCGCCAGCAGGACGACATAGGGCGCGACGTCCTTCCAGCCCTCCGCCAGATAGAAGCCCGCCATGCTCTCGATCACGCCGATCAGCACGCCGCCGACCACCGCGCCGGGGATCGAGCCAAAGCCGCCGAGTACGGCCGCGGGAAACGCCTTCAGTCCCAACACCAGCCCGACATTGGAATGAATGAAGGTGATCGGCGCCAGCAGCACGCCGGCACAGGTCGCGACCGAGGCGCTGATCGCCCACACGATCGACACCACGCGCTTGACCGGAATGCCCATGTAATAGGCCGCCAGCATGTTCTCCGAACTGGCGCGCATCGCGGTGCCGAGCGTCGTGCGGTTGAAGAACAGATAGAGCAGCGTGCACAGGATGATGGTCGCCGCGATCACCGAGAGCTTGTCATAGGCCAGCACCAGCGAGCCGATCCGCACCACGCCCTGGCTGAACGGCGTCTCGATCTTGAAATCGTCGGTGCCCCAGATCATGCCGACCACCGAGCGCAGGAAATAGCCGAGCCCGATCGTGGCCATGATGATGGAGAATTGCGGATAGCCGAGGATCGGCCGCACCACCAGGCGCTCGGCCAGCATGCCGAACAGCGCCATGGCGGCGACCGCGCAGGCAAATCCGATCCAGTAGTTGAATCCGAGAATACCGATGAAGGTGAAGGCGAAGAAGCCGCCCAGCATCATCAGGTCGCCCTGGGCGAAATTCACGACTTCGGTGGCCTTGTATACCAGCACGAAGCCGAGCGCGATCAGGCCGTAGACGCAGCCGAGCGCAACGCCGCTCACCAACTGCTGAACAAAGTCCAGCATTGCAGACATCCCTCCCCCGATGCGAGCGATTCTAACGACCGCTTTTGCCGCATCTTGTGTCCACGCGCTGTCTGGCATCGCTTGCCGAAAGTCGCAGGAGCGAAGCTATACAGCCGGAAGCCCCAACCCCTGTCAACACAGCGGGGGTTGCCCTCGGGCGCCGGGGTTGCGGGCAAATGCCGCGGACCAACGTCATACGCACATTGGAGGGATTTGCCGCGCGGGATTCACCGGGTCGAAATCTCTTGGGTTCATGGTCCGGCACTGGATCCAACCCGAAGATTGTCGCCTCATGAATCCGCATGTCTCCGCGCTGCAAGTGCGAGGGTTAACAAAACGTTTTGACCGCCTGGCGGTCGATACGCTCGATCTGACCGTGCGATCGGGCGAATTCTATGCCCTGGTCGGCCCCAACGGCGCCGGCAAGACCACGACATTGCGCATGGTGGCCGGGCTGTTGCGGCCCGACGCCGGAACCGTTGCGGTATTCGGCCACGACGCGCTGTCCGATCCCGTCGCCGCCAAGCAGATGATGGCGTGGGTCTCGGACGAGCCGATGATCTACGACAAGCTGACGCCGCTGGAATATCTCGAATTCGTCGCCGGCCTGTGGGGCATCGATCCCGCGATATCGGAGCCGGCCGCGCACGGCCTGCTGGTCTCGCTCGGACTGGAGCCGCATCAGCACGAACGCTGCGAGGGATTTTCCAAGGGCATGCGCCAGAAGGTCGCGCTCGCCGGAGCCCTGGTGCACGACCCCCGCCTGATCATCCTGGACGAGCCGCTGACCGGGCTGGATGCGGTCTCCGCCCGCCACGTCAAGGGATTGCTCGGCGACCGGGTTCGCGCCGGCTGCACGGTGATCATGACCACGCATATTCTGGAGGTCGCCGAGCGCATGGCCGACCGGATCGGCGTCATCGCCGCCGGACGGCTGGTCGCGGAAGGCACCTTGAGCGAACTGCGCCAGCAGAACGGGCATACCGACACCAGCCTCGAGGATTTGTTCATCGCGCTGGTCAATGTCGAGGCTGCCGCGGCATGAGTTCGGCCACCGCGCTCACCTGGTTCGCCCGGCACGAGATCCGGCTGGCATGGCGCGAATGGCTCGCGATGATGACCGGCGGGCGGCGCAGGCGCACCCGCGCCGTCATCGGCCTGATCATATTCGCCGCCATCATGCATCTGCCCGCCTATGCGGTGATCGGCCGGTTTTCCGATCTGCGCGCGCCGCTCGACAAGTCCTCGCTGATCGTCATGACGGCGACCATCGTGCTGGCCTGGGCGTTGATGCTGTCGCAGGCGATCGAATCGGTGACGCGGGTGTTTTACGCCCGCGCCGATCTCGACCTGATCATGTCGTCGCCGGCCCGGCTGGAAAACGTGTTCTCGATCCGCATCGCCGCCATCGCGCTGACGGTGATTGCGATGGCGCTGCTGTTCTCGACGCCCTTTGTCGACGTCCTCGTGATCGGCGGCGGCATCCGATGGTTCGCGGCCTACGGCGTTGTCTTCGCCATCGGCCTGTCGGCCGCGGCCGTGGCGATCGCGGTCACGGTGCTGTTGTTTCGCCTGATCGGCCCGAGCCGGACGCGATTGGTGGCGCAAATTCTCGCCGCCATCATCGGCGCCGGCTTTGTCATCGCGCTGCAGATCGCCGCGATCCTCTCCTACGGCACGCTGTCGCGCTTCGCGGTGCTGACTTCGGACGCCGCCGCTGCGATCGCACCTGATATCGACAGTATCGTGTGGTGGCCGGCGCGCGCGGTGCTCGGCGATGGCGAGGCGTTGCTGCTGCTGCTCGCCGGCGGACTCGTGCTGCTCGGCACGGTGATGACGATCTTCGCGGGCCGCTTCTCCGACACCGCCGCGCTCGCCTCGGCCAATGCCCGAAAGAACCGTCAGGGCTCCCGCGGCAGGGCGTTCCGCGCCGGCTCGCGGCAGCAGGCGCTGCGCCGCAAGGAATTCGTGCTGCTGGGCCGCGATCCCTGGCTGATGTCGCAGACCCTGATGCAACTGTTATATCTGGTACCGCCGGCGGTGATGCTGTGGCGCAGCTTTTCCGACTCGGGGCTTGCCATCGTGCTGGTCACGCCTGTCATCGTCATGGCGGCCGGCCAGCTCGCCGGCGGCCTCGCCTGGCTGACGATCTCGGGCGAAGACGCCGCCGACCTGGTGGCGACCGCGCCGCTCAATCCCTCGCGCGTGACCCGCGCCAAGATCGAAGTGGTGCTGATCGCGATCTCGGTGATCTTCGCGCCGCTGGTCGCAGGCCTGCTGTTTGCCTCGCCGCTGCAGGCGGCGGTTACCGCGCTCGGCATCATCACCGCGGCCGCTTCCGCCACCGCGATCCAGCTCTGGTTCCGGGTACAGGCAAAGCGTAGCCAATTCCGCCGCCGCCAGACCTCATCGCGGCTGGCGACCTTTGCGGAGGCCTTCTCTTCGATCGGATGGGCCGCCACCTCGGCGCTGGCGCTGGCAGTCCCCATTGTGGCGCTGGTCAGCGGCCTGATGACCCTGGGCATCGTGGCCGCGACCTGGAAGATGAGCCCGCGGCGGGACTGAGCCTTCCGCTCGCAGACTTCTCCTTCCGGATTTAGCGCCTGTCCTGCACTCGGGATACGAAAAATGCCGCGATGACGGCGTCGGGATTGCACGATACAGTCAGGCCGTCCTTGTGATGGGCCCGCTTATGCTGCGATGCTTCACGGCCGTTTTAGTGTTGTTCGGCGTGCTGGCCACCACGGCCGCTGTGGCGCAGGACGCCCAGCGCAGCGAATGCCTGGCGATGGCCAATGCGGGACCCCGCGCTCTCCCGGTCAGCCTCCGTTCGGCGGCCGCGAAGACCGACGAGGTCGCGATCACCTATGCCGGGCATTCGACCTACTATATCGACACGCCCGGGGGATTGCGGATCGCCACCGATTTCAGCGGCGCCTACACCACCGGCCGCCTGCCCGACGTCGTCACCATGAACCGCGCGCACGGCACCCATTACACTTTATCCCCGGACCCTCGCATTCCCCACGTGCTGCACGGCTGGGGCGACGACGGACAGCCGGCGAAGATTTCTGAACGCATCGGCGACGTCTTCATCCGCAATGTCACCACCGATATCCGCCGCTATTTTGGCGACGATACGAGCGGCGAGATGATCAAGGACGGCAACTCGATCTTCATCTTCGAGGTCGCCGGCCTCTGCATCGGCCATCTCGGCCACCTGCATCACCAGCTCGACGACAGCCATTTCGCGGCGATCGGCCGGCTCGATATCGTGATGGTGCCAATCGATGGCACCTATACGATGTCGCTCGACGGCATCTCCGACATCACCCGGCGCCTGCGCGCCGCCGTGGTGCTGCCGATGCACCGCTTCATGACCCCGCTTGACGAATTCATGCGCAAGATCGGCCAGCAATTCGCCATCGACATGCGGACCGAACGGACGTTGACGATTTCGCGGGAGACGTTGCCATCGACGCCGACCGTGATCATTCTCCAGGGAGTCTGACTGAATTTTTCCGACGATTTCGACAAAAACAAAAAAGGGAGTGACGATCCATGGCCAGCACCTTGCCCGCATCCAAAAGCGGACTCTTTGCCGATCCCCGCGAGGACTGGCTTGCCCTGCGCAAGGAAGAAATCCTCGATCCCGGCCGCCCGATCGTCGATCCCCATCATCATCTCTGGGATCGCGGCGGCCAGCGCTATCTGATCGAGGAATTGGCCGCCGACATCGCCTCCGGCCACAACATCGTCGCGACCGTCTATGTCGAGGCCCGCTCGATGTATCGCGCCACAGGGCCGGAAGCGATGCGCCCGGTCGGCGAGGTCGAATTTGCCGGCGGCGCCGCGGCGATGAGCGCGAGCGGCGGCTACGGTCCGGCCGCGATCTGCGCCGGCATTGTCGGCCACGCCAATCTGCTGCTGGGGGAAGGCGCGCGCGAGGTGCTGGAGGCGGAAATCGCCGCCGGCAACGGACGATTCCGCGGCATCCGGCATTCCTCGCCGTGGGATGCCGATCCCGAGGTCGCCGGCATGTATGCCCTGCGTCCGAAGGGCCTTCTGCTGGACGCGACCTTTCGCAAGGGCTTTGCGTGCCTCGCGCCGCTGAAGTTGAGCTTCGATACCTGGCTGTTTCATCCGCAGATCGGCGAGCTTGCCGATCTCGCCCGCGCGTTTCCGGACACCAGGGTCGTGCTCGATCATTGCGGCGGCCCGGTCGGCGTCGGCGGCTATGCCGGCCGCCGCGAGGAAATCTTCAAGAGCTGGAAGGCCTCGATCCAGGACATCGCCAAATGCCCCAACGTGGTCGTCAAACTCGGCGGGCTGGCGATGCGGCTGCTCGGCTATGATTTTCACGAACGTCCGATGCCGCCCTCGTCGGAAGAATTGGCGGCGGCCTGGCGTCCCTATATCGAGACCTGCATCGAGGCCTTCGGCCCCGACCGCGCCATGTTCGAGAGCAATTTCCCGCCGGACAAGGGCCAGTGCAGCTATCAGGTGATCTTCAACGCCTTCAAACGCATTGCCGCGCCTTATAGCGAGTCGGAAAAGACCGCGTTATTCTCGGGGACGGCGACGGAGGTCTATCGGCTGAAACTCGTGTGATCATTTGGAGGGATGGCAATGGAACAGCGAAGCTGGCGAATGATCGTAAGATGCGTTGCAATTCTTGCAGGGGCGTTTCTGATCGCGGCGACGTCGGCCCACGCCGCAACAGTCGTGGCGCTCGGCGCCAGCAATACCTATGGCAAGGGCGTGGAGCGCAACCAGGCTTTTCCGGCGCAGCTCGAAGCGATGCTGCGGGCGAAGGGGCTGAACGTCAACGTGGTCAATGCCGGCATCAACGGCGACACCACCGAGGGAATGCTTCAGCGAATGGATAGCGTGGTTTCCAAGGACGTCAGCGCCGTCGTCCTGCAGCCCGGCGGAAACGACCGACGCAAGGGCAGCCCGGATCGCACCGCGGAAATCCGCAGCCGCCTGAGCGCGCGCGGCATTCGCGTGATCATGGTGCCGAACAACATGTTCAGGGGATTGCCGCATCAGCCCGACGGGCAGCATCTGACGCCGGAAGGCTATCACATGCTGGCGGCGTCCCTCGTCTCGCAAGTCGCAGGCGCGGTCAGGCACTAACGGCCGCTCAGGCCCTTCGCATCTGCGGCGCGAAGATTCCGTAGAGTCTATCAGACGGCGTCCATCAGCGCTCGCGGGCTGGCGCTCGCCGGCCGAGCGTCAGCTTCTTGACCCGACCCGGCTATTGCGATTTTGCAAACAAACCAAATATGAGGACGCCAGCCCTTCGACGGAGACACCATGAAATCAGCCCAGACCATGCAGGCCGCAATGCTCGACGCCGCGGGTGCGGCATTCCGCGTGGCGCCCGTGCCGCGGCCGCTTCCCCAACCGGGACAGGTGCTGGTCCGCATCGCCGCGAGTGCGGTCAACCCGCTCGACATCAAGATACGCGCGGGCCAGGCCGCGCACGCCCGCCAGCCGCTGCCGGCGATCCTCGGCATCGATCTTTCGGGCACGGTGGAAGCAGTCGGTGACGGCGTGACCGATTTCCGGCCCGGCGACGAAGTCTATGGAATGACGGGCGGCGTCGGCGGCCTGCAAGGCTCGCTGGCGCAATATGCCGCTGTCGATGCCGACCTGCTGGCGCGGAAACCCGGCAATATCGGCATGCGCGAAGCAGCAGCCCTGCCGCTGATCTTCATCACCGCGTGGGAAGGGCTGGTCGATCGCGCCGGCGTTCATGCCGGACAGAAAGTGCTGGTTCATGGCGGCGCCGGCGGCGTCGGACATATCGCCGTCCAGATCGCGCGCGCCTTCGGCGCCGACGTGTTCGCAACCGGCTCGGCCGGAAGCCAGGCCTATATCAAGGGGCTTGGCGCGGTCGGGATCGATTACCGGGCGATGTCGGTGGAGAATTACGTAGCAAAATACAGCGATGGCCGTGGCTTCGATATCGTCTACGACACCGTCGGCGGCACAACGCTCGATGCCTCGTTCAACGCGGTCACCCGGTTCGGCCGCGTCGTCAGCGCGCTCGGCTGGGGCACGCACGCGCTGGCCCCGCTCTCGTTCCGCGCCGCGAGCTATTCAGGCGTATTCACGCTGCTGCCGATGCTGACGGGAGAAGGCCGCGCGCATCACGGCGAGATTTTGCGCGAGGCCACAAGGCTGGTCGAAGCCGGCAAGGTCGTCCCCCGCGTCGATCCCAGGCAGTTCGACGCTGTCGAACGTCGGCGACGCCTATCGCGCGGTCGAGGCCGGCGACGGCGCCGGCAAGATCGTGGTCGACATCGGCTGAGAAGCGAATCGCTCCCGCGATCAGGGAACGGGGCACTGATTGGAGCCGTAGGCATCGTTCAGGAACTTCGCGAGCCGAAGGCCGGCGACGCCGAGCTGGCGGGAGACGGTGGGCGAGACCTTCTTGTAGTAGGCGTCGCCCAGTACGCTGTTCTCCGGCAGCAGCGCCCACACGGTCTGCGCGGCCTTGTGGGTCTCCTCCGCCCATTGCTCGGGGGTGCCGCCATCGATGCCGCTGGCCTGGGCTTCCGGGGTCGTCAGCCAGCCATCCCCGGTCTCGAGCAGGTCCACATAGCGGCCCCAGTCCCACACCGTACCCAGAATCAGTCCGCTGTCCCACGCCGCGTGGAATTTCATGTAGTCATGCTGGGGCACGCAAGAGCCGGTGCACTTATCGCCCCGCGCGAACAGATCGATGATGACGTCATTGCCGCCGGTCTTTTCCAGAATGACATGCAACGGCTGGTGGACGTCGCCGACAAAATGAACGGCGAATTTCAGCGCCTCGACCTTCTTGTCGCCGCTCGAGCATCGCAATTCGCTTCTCAACCGCTTGAGTTCGTTGACGACGCAGTCACCCCTGGTCGCCTCGTCCGCCGGATGGCAATCGGCGGCCTCGTCGTAGTTGTCCCTGGCGAGCGGAATGCTGACGAAATGCCAGTTGGAGGTTTCGGGCCGAGCGTCACGCGCATCGTCCGCCCAGCTCGCAATCGAGGCCAACGAATGGCCCTTTCCCAGCAATAGCTCGACCATCGCCGCGGCATCGGGAGACAAGCGATGTTGGGCAATCTCGGCGACGATGGAATGCCCCTCCTGGCCCCAGCCGAACGCCGGCCCGCAGAGCCCGCATGCCAATAGCGCCGCTAACGTGGCTAGCTTCATGCCCGACCTCCCATCGACAGGGCGGGATGCTGTCATGGAGATATGACAATTAGAAGATGTGTTCGGCGGCCGGATCGCTCGACTTTGATGATCGCCCGCGCGCGCGTCAGGCCTGCTGCTTTGCCAATCCGCGCAACACCATTTCGTTGAGCCGATTGGCGAACGCCGCCGGATCCTCTGGCAGTTCGCCGTCGAGAATCTGGGCCTGCTCCAGCAGGAGTAGCGACAGGTCTCGCGCGGCGTCCTTCTGCCCGGCGATGGCGGCGACGAGGGGATGGCGCATGTTGATCTCCAGGATCGGCTTCGTGACCGCGCCCCGGTTCTGTTGCGCCAGCAATTTCTCGAGCACGCGATCGTGGCCGGCCCCGCCCGCCACGAGGCATGACGCGCTGCTGGTGAGCCGTTGCGAGGCACGCACATCGGACACGCGCTCGCCCAGCACGTCCTTGATGACGGCAATGGTCGCGGCTTCATCGGCCGCCGGCTTCTCCGCCTCGGCTGCCTTGTCGTCGATCAGCGGGATCAATCCGAAATCGATGTCGCCCTGGCTCAGCGATTTCAGCGGCTTGCCGCCGAAATCGAGCGGCGCCGAGGTCCAGAAGGCGTCGACGGGATCGGTGAGCAGCAACACCTCGATGCCGCGCGCGGTCGCCGATTCCAGCTTGGGATTCGATTTCAGCCGCTCGATACTGTCGCCGACCAGATAATAGATCTCGGTCTGGTTGGGTTTGAGGTCATCGACATATTGCTTCAGCGAGCGCTTCTCGCCCGATGTGGTGGTGAAACGCGACAGCGCCAGTAACTTCTCGCGCCGCTCGAAATCCTCCCAGATGCCTTCCTTGATGACCGAGCCGAACGCATCCCAGATCTTCGCAAACGTTTCCGGCTCCTTGTCGGCCAGGTTTTCGAGCTCGCCGATCACCCGGCTCGTCACGGCCTTGCGGATTTGCGCCAACTGCGGATTATTCTGCAGCATCTCGCGCGAGATATTGAGCGGCAGGTCCTCGCTGTCGACGACGCCGCGGATGAAGCGGAGATAGCCCGGCAACAGATCGGCGTCGTCGGCGATGAAGACGCGGCGGACATAGAGTTTGACGTGGCCCTTGCGGTTCGCATCGAACAGGTCGAACGGCTTGGTCGACGGCGCGAACAAGAGCACGGCGTAGGACTGCCGGCCCTCGGCGCGGTAGTGCAACGTCATCGCCGGTTCGTCGAAGGCGCCGGCGATCGAACGGTAGGCCTGCGTGTAGTCTTCCGGCTTCAGGTCCGATTTCGGCCGCTGCCAGAGCGCGCTGGCCGAATTGATCTGGCGCGGCTCGCCTTCTTCCGGCTTCAGCTCGATCGGAAACTGGATGTTGTCGGAATAAGCGCCGACGATCCGCTCGATCTCGTAAGCTTCCAGATATTTCGTTGCATCCTCCTTCAGATGCAGAACGATTTCCGTGCCGCGCGCGATGCGTTTTGTAATTTCGTCAGCCGCAGGCGCAATATCGAATCCATTGCCGCCGGATGACGACCAGGTCCAGGCCTCGGCCGTCCCGGCGCGGCGGCTGGTAACGGTGATGCGGTCGGCGACCATGAAGGCCGCATAGAAGCCGACGCCGAACTGGCCGATCAGGCCTGCGCCGTCCTTGGCCTCGGTCAGACGGGCAAGGAAGGACTTGGTGCCGGAACGCGCGATGGTGCCGAGATTGTCGATCAGCTCCTGACGGTCCATGCCGATGCCGTTGTCGATCACGCTGAGCGTCCCGGCCTTCTTGTCCGGCACGATGCGGATCTTCGGCGGCTCGCCGTCGGCGGTGAGGTCGGGTGCGGCGATCGCCTCGTAGCGCAGCTTGTCCAGAGCGTCCGAAGCGTTCGAAATCAGTTCGCGCAGGAAAATATCGGTCTCCGAATAGACCGAATGCACCATCAGGTGCAAAAGCTCGGCGACCTCGGCCTGAAATGGTTTGTGCTCGGCAACGGTGTCCGTCGTCATATCGGTCTCGCTCGAATGGCAGGGGGAAAGCCAGATATAATGAAGTTGTCCGGGCTGGCAAGATTTCAAGGCGTCCGGCCAGCCTTTGCGTGGAGTTGCAGCAAGCCAGCGGCGGCTTCGGCTCGCGCGGTGCGCGATCTCGCGCGGGGTCGGCCGCTCGGCGGTGCGCAGCAGCAGGGCTGTCATCAGGTTGCCCCACAGCAATCCGGCGAAATGCTCGGCCATCTCGGCCGGCTCGCCGCTCAGCAGCCCGGCCGACCGGGCGCGGTTCATCAGGTCACGCAAGGCGGCCCGGCTGGGCTCGACGCCCAGGGAATTCAGGGCCTGGGCGACCTCCGGCGCGCGGACCGCTTCGGCGATCGCCAGGCGGAACACCGCGATGACGGTTGGATCGGAGATTTCCTGCAACAGCCGGGTTCCCAGCGTTTCCAGCGTGCGCACAAGGCTTTCGCGATCATGCGGTTCGGGCAGGCCGGCGGGCATCTGCATCCGCCTGGCCCGCTCGCCGATGCAGGCCGCCAGCATTTCCTGCTTGCTGCCGACCAGCGCGTAGAGCTCGCGCTTCGAAACCCGCGCCCGCGTCGCGATCTCCAGCGTCGAGGTCTCGGCGAAGCCGCGCTCCATGAACGCCGAGAAGGCAGCATCCAGGATGCGCTGGCGCGCCGGGGTTTCCTCGACCTCATCCAGGGGCGCTTTTGCCGTCGACTTCGCCGCCATCGAATCTCCCTTGACTTGGTACCGATACGGTACCATATCTTCATTGCACTGGTACCGAATGGTACCCAATCGGGCCAGAGTGCACAAGGAGGCATAGCCATGACAAAACCAGTTCTCGTCACGTCGGCAGCCGGCGGACGGCAAGGCAAGACCGGGCGGCACGTATCGGAAATGCTGCTCGCGCGCGGAATTCCCGTCCGCGCCTTCGTCCACTCCATCGACGAGCGCTCGGAGCATTTGCGCGCGCTCGGCGCCGAAATCTTCGAGGGCGATTTTCTCGACGCCGGCGCGGTGCAGCGCGCGGCGCAGGGCACCTCGGCGATCTACTTTGCCTACCCGGTGCAGGACGGCCTGCTCGACGCGACTGCCGCGATGGCGCTGGCCGCGCGCAACGCCGGCGTCTCGCGCCTCGTCAATCTCGTGATGCTGCAATCCTCGATCGACGCCCCCACCCCGCGGATGCGGCAGAATTATCTGTCCGAACAGGTGTTCGAATGGGCCGGCATCGGCGCGGTGCATGTCAGGGCGACCGTGTTCTACGAAAATCTCGGGCTCGCAGGTCCGGCAGAGCCTGCCGAAGGAAGGCGCCGTCCGATTGCCCTGGGGCAAGGAGACTCACCGTACTTCCGCTCGTTTCCGCCGAGGATGTGGCGCGGGTGGCGGTCGGGCTGCTGACCAGCCCGTCACTGCCCGCGAACTCCGCCTATCCGGTGGTCGGCAGCGTCATCTCGCTCAAGGACATCATCGCGACCTTCGGCCGCGTGCTGGCGCGGGACGTGCGCTACGAGGAGACAACGGACGAGGCGTGGCGCAGCGACGCCACCGCCCGTGGCTACAATGCGCACGCGGTGGCGCATTTGTCCGCGCTGTGGAAGGCGCTCCGGGCCGCGAGCCTCGATCCGGAGCGGGCCCGTTTCGCGGTGACCGATACGATCGAAAAAATCGGTGGCGCCAGGCCGAAGACGTTCGAGCAATTCGTGCGCGAGGGGATCAGCGAACCCCTGGCGAAATCCGCCTGACATGTCCCCGCTCCGGCCGCGGCCACCGGGCCCGGCCGGAGCGGATACTGCCCGCCATTCGGCGCGCATATGCGGCATGCAGGTAACCGTCTGCTGGCCGGCCGATATTCGCACTACATCTCCGCGATCTGGAGATCCCCCTCGAATGTCGACGGAAACAATTTCGACGAACGCCACGGCTGTGACCGATGGTCTGCCGGAGGAGCGCCGGAATTGGGCGGCGGCCGCGATTTTCACCGCGCTGGCGATGGCTTCGCTCGATACGGCGATCGCCAACATCGCGCTTCCTGCCATCGCGGCCGATCTGCATGTCGGACCGGCCGACGTCATCTGGGTGGTGAACGTCTATCAGATCGCCCTGGTGGCGACGCTGCTGCCGCTCGCGGCGCTCGGCGAAATCGTCGGCCACCACCGGATCTATCTCGCCGGGCTTCTGCTGTTCACGCTGGCTTCGCTTGCCTGCGCCTGTGCCTGGTCGCTACCGAGCCTCCTGACCGCGCGCGTGTTGCAGGGCCTCGGCGCCAGCGGCGTCATGAGCGTGAATACGGCGCTGGTTCGTTACGTTTATCCCGGGCGGCTGCAGGGCCGCGGCTTCGGCCACAACGCGATGGTGGTCGCGACCGCCTTCACGCTCGGCCCGACCATCGCCTCCGGCATTCTGTCGCTTGGACCGTGGCCGTGGCTGTTCGCGGTCAACATTCCGTTCGGCCTGGTTGCGATGGCGATCGGCTTCAAGACGTTGCCGCGTACGCCGCGAGCGAGCCATGCCTTCGATTTTCCCGGCGCGCTGCTGGCCGCAAGCTGTCTCGGCCTGTTCATGCTGGGGGTCGGGAGCGCCGCGCATCACGAGCGCCCTGCCTACGTCGCGATCGAATTGATCGCCGCCATCGGACTCGGCTGGGTACTGATCCGCCGGCAGGCCGATCATCCGGCGCCGATACTGCCGATCGACCTGTTTCGCCGGCCGCTGTTCACGCTGTCCTCGGCGACCGCGATCTGCTCGTTCGCGGTCCAGGGCCTCGCCTTCGTCTCGCTGCCGTTCTACTTCGAGGACATTCTCGGCCGCACCCAGGTCGAGACCGGCTTCTTCATGACGCCGTGGCCGCTGGTGGTCGCGGTGATGGCGCCGATCGCGGGACGCCTGTCCGATCGTTATCCCGCAGGAATTCTCGGCAGCCTCGGCCTTGCTTTGCTCGGCGTCGGGATGGCGCTGCTGGCCATGCTGCCGGCCAACCCGCATGTCGCCGACATCGTCTGGCGCATGGCGCTGTGCGGATGCGGATTCGGTTTCTTCCAGGCGCCCAACATGAAGGCGATCATGTCCAGCGCGCCCTCCGGCCGCAGCGGCGGCGCCAGCGGCATCGTGGCGACGGCGCGGCTGATCGGCCAGACCAGCGGCGCTGCACTGGCGGCGCTGTGTTTTGGTCTCGTCGGCCGCGAAGGCGCGACGACCGCTCTCGTGCTCGGCGCGGCATTCGCCGCACTCGGCGGCGTGATGAGCATGCTGCGCCTGGCTGTGGCGACGAAATAGCTATCCAAAGCCTCAACCGCGGCGCTTTTGCTTTGCCTTCTTTCCGAAGCCGGGTTTTGCATGGCCTACGCCTGCCAATAGCGGGTGTCCGGCGTAGCTCGTCTCGTCCCGCGATCGCTTTTTCTTCTTCTTGAAGCCCGGATCAAAGCTCGCTTTCGAACCGCTCTCGCCGCGAGGCTTGCCGTGTTGCCTTGGTCCTCGCGCATCGCGGAATTCATCAGTCTGATTGCCGCTTTCCCGCCGAGTTGGATGCGAAGGCTTTTCGGCGCGCGGCTGGGCTTGCGGAGCTTCCGCCAGCGCCTCGATGCGGATGTTGTCTTCCTTGTCCGGGCGACGGATCTTGGCGGCAAAGGATTCGGCGACGCGCTCCGAAATCTCGAACTCGGTGGTGGTGTCCATGATGCGGATGGCGCCGATGTCGTGCTTGTCGATGCCGCCGCGGCGGCAGATCATCGGCAACAGCCAGCGCGCTTCTGCATTCTTCCTTCGCCCGATGGCGGCGCGAAACCAGACGCTGCCTTCGGCCATGCCGTGACGCGGCGATGATTTCCCGTTCTTCGATCGCGGTCCGGCGGCGCGATCATCGCCGCGCGGCGTCCGACCGTCCTTTTCCCGGCCGCCGGATTCGCGCGAGCGACTCGCGCCCTGGCCGGGATCGAGAATATCCTCGGGCGAAGGCAGCCGCGCGCGATAGAGCCGCGCCAGTGCGGCGGCGATATCCTCGGCCGACCGCTCGGCGAGCATTGCCTTCGCGAGGGTCAGATCCTCGGCGGTCGTCTCCTCCGTAAACAAGGCATCGCGCAGCATGCGCTCCTGATCGAGCTTGCGAATTTCTTCGGCGGTGGGAGCCGTGCCCCAGACGGCATCGACGCCGGCCAGATTCAGCAGCAACTCAGCCCGCCGCTTTTTCGCTGACGGCACCAGGAGCACGCTGACGCCCTTGCGGCCCGCGCGGCCGGTGCGGCCGGAACGATGCTGCATCACCTCCGCATCGTTGGGCATGTCGGCGTGAATGACGAGGTCGAGGTTCGGCAGATCGATGCCGCGCGCCGCCACGTCGGTGGCCACGCAGACGCGGGCCCGTCCGTCCCGCAGCGCCTGCAGCGCCTGGGTCCGCTCGTTCTGGGTCAATTCGCCTGACAGCGCGACCACGGAGAAGCCGCGCTCCAACAGCGTCGCCTGCAAATGCCGGACCGCATCGCGCGTGTTGCAGAACACCAGCGCGCCCGGCGATTCGAAAAAGCGCAGCACGTTGACGACGGCATGCTCGACATCGCCGGCGGCAATCCGGATCGCCCGGTACTCGATGTCGGCATGACCGCCTTCGTCGCCGGCGACCTCGACCCTGAAGGCCTGTTGCTGATAATGCTTCGCCAGCGCCACGATGCCGCGCGGCAAGGTCGCCGAGAACAACAGCGTGCGGCGGGTGTCGGGCGTGGTCTTGAGGATGAATTCCATGTCCTCGCGAAAGCCCAGATTGAGCATTTCGTCGGCCTCGTCGAGCACGACGGCCTTCAATTGCGAGATGTCGAGGCGATTGCGCCGCAAATGATCGCACAATCGGCCGGGGGTTCCGACCACGATGTGCGCGCCCGCGGCAAGCTCGCGCTGTTCGCGGCGCGGATCCATGCCGCCGACGCAGGAGACGACGCGCGCGTCGGCATATTGATAAAGCCATGCCAGTTCGCGCTGCACCTGCAAGCGCAAGCTCGCGGGTCGGCGCGACGATCAGCGCAAGCGGTGCGGCGGCCCGCTCGAACCGCCCGGCATCGCCAAGCAGATCTTTCGCGATCGCGAGCCCATAGGCGACGGTCTTGCCCGAGCCGGTTTGCGCGGAAACGAGCAGGTCGCGATCGCTGGCCGCGTCCGCGAGCACCGCGGTCTGGACGGCGGTCGCCTGATCGTAGTTGCGCTCCGTCAAGGCGCGGGCGAGCGGCGGAGGCGTGGTTGAGAATGTCACGGGATTGAAAGCCTTGGTTGGTCCACGCCGGAGCATCGAACAGCGCCTCGAATCCAATGGATCGAGGCCTGCGTGCCCAGCAAAAGCACGCCCGCGCGTGAGCGGAATTGATTGAATTGGCGCTGCTTTAGGCCAAAAGCGGCCAAAGCGCCATGGCCATGGTTGCATGCAAGACCGGCAGCATTGGCGCAACCGGCCGTATCAAGGGGCGAATTACGCCGAATTCGGCGTCGGGCGACGCGTTGCCGCCGCCCGTTAACGATATCAGGCCCATTCGCCCTTGCGGAACACCGGCACGCGGCGGCCGTCGGCGTGAATGCCGTCGATGTCGATCTTGTCCGAGCCGATCATCCAGTCGATATGGATCAGGCTCTTGTTGCCGCCCTGCGCGGCGATCTGCTCCGGCGTCAGCTTGCTGCCATCGACAAAGCATTTCGAATAGCACTGGCCGAGCGCGATGTGGCAGGCGGCGTTCTCGTCGAACAGGGTGTTGAAGAACAACAGCCCGCTTTTCGAGATCGGCGAGGAATGCGGCACCAGCGCCACTTCGCCGAGCCGGCGGGCGCCCTCGTCCGTATCCAGCACCTTGTTCAGCACTTCCTCGCCGCGCGATGCTTTTGCGTCGACAATGCGGCCTTCCTCGAAACGCACCGCGATGTTGTCGATCAGCGAGCCCTGGTAGGACAGCGGCTTGGAGCTGACGACGTGGCCGCTGACCCGCCGGCAATGCGGCGTGGTGAACACTTCCTCGGTCGGGATGTTGGCGTTGCAGGTGATGCCGTTCTTGGCGGTGGAGGCGCCGCCCTCCCATTCATGGCCGTCGGCAAGCCCGATCGTCAGGTCCGTGTCCGGTCCGGAATAATGCAGCGCGCCGAAACGCTGGCCGTTCAGCCATTGCGTGCGCTCGCGCAGCACGGCGTTGTGCTTTGCCCACGCCGCCACCGCGTTGTCGCTGTCGACGCGCGAGGCCGAAAAGATCGCGTCGGCGAGCCTGGCGACCGCGACGTCTTCCTCATCGTCAGGAAAAACCTGCTTCGCCCAGGACAGGCTCGGATAGGAGATGATGTTCCAGTTGACGTCGAAATTGACGATCTTTTCCAGCGCCGGCTGGTAGGCGATCGAATTGGCCTTGCTGGCGCGCGCGACCTTGGCGGGGTCTTCGCCGGACAGCAGCATCGGATTGTCGCCGACGATGGCAAGCCGCGCGGTGTTGGCGGCGAACGCCTTCGACATCCCCTCATAGAGCCAGCTCGCGGCGCGGTCGAAACCGTTGTCGTGGCCGAAGCGGTAGCGCGCCAGCGTCACCGCCTCGTCGGACAGAATGGGCGTCACCAGACCGGCGCCCGCCTTGTAGGCATGTTCGGCGATCCGGCGCACCAGCGGCAGCGCCACCGCGGGCGCCGTCAGCAGCAAATCCTGTCCCGGCTGCAGGTTCAGCCCGACCTTGATCGCCACCTCGGCCAGGCGGTCGAGTTTCACCGGATCGATCGATGCCGAAATGCTGCGGTCGTGGACGGTCATGGGATGGCCTGCTGTTGGGGGATTTGCACCTTAATAAATGCTTGCCGATGGACAGTTCAAGACCGCCGTTGGTTCAGCGCGCGAACATTGGTGCCAGCTCTGGTCCGGACGCGAACATGCGGACGCATTCTCGCGGCGCGAAAACGCCCGGGTTATGCACGAATCTTGTCCCTCCTGATAATGGAGGGCGCAGGGAATGCCGGGCGCCCGATGCGCCCGATAGCCGCGTGTGCAATGGTAGTGTGAGAGCGCACACGCGTTAGTCAGGTCACACCGGAATCACCCGGCATTCCCCGCGCAATGGTTTTACGGTTTCCTTCGTGCTCTCCCCGGCGACCGGCTTTCTTGCCACCGTCATTGGCGGATCGCTCCGCGAACTTGACGCCAGCACCGGGGCGTCAGGACCACACGACTTCTCCGTCCGCCTCGCGCGCTGTCGTCCACAGCACCTCGGCGTCCACCGCATCCCGCTCCGCGTTTCGTGACGTTGCGCAACGCCCCTCGGAGTGGGGCGGGACGGCGGGGGACATGAAGGTGATTTGGTTTTGGGGTCAAGAAGAATTCTGAAAATCAGAATATTTTTTCAAAAAGGGCGAACAGAGGGGTCGACCAATCGCCAAGTGATTTGCCCATCGGGTTGTTTTCCGTCGGTGTTGGTGAAAAGAATGCCCGGCAGGGATTTAAAATGGCGCTTTTGCCCGTAGCGGGCTTGGGACCCGCTTGGGGCCAGTCGGCCAAGCTGAAGGCAACTCGGGATGGCTCGTTCCCGGTAGCTCGTTTATACTGGCGGTACAGGCTGGAAAAATAGCCACGGAGCAGGAAACATGAGCGAGGAAGGTGCTCACACGCGACCTGATGTCCCTCTCGCAGCTTCCCTTGCCCAGTACACCGAAAAGCTGATCGCACGACGGGGTGTTGAGCAATCCAGTGCCCTGTTCGGAGGCCAGATAGGCCCCGCTGCAAAGGCATTGAGCGCGAGAACCAACGCCATCGGCGTCGGGGACAAGGCACCGCACTTTGCGCTGCCAACAGCAGAGGGCGAAATGTGGAGTCTCGGGGAGCATCTTGCCCTGGGCAAGCACGCCTCACTGGTCGTAGTGTTCTATCGCGGCACCTGGTGCACCTATTGCAATCTCTATCTCCGCGGATTGCTCGAAGTTCGATCGCAGCTGTCCGAAGCCGGAGCCTCCTTGATTGCGGTATCACCGGAGGCCGCACCAGCCGGTGACAATGCCAGTGCCGATGACGCAAGGTTCCCCGTCCTGATCGATCATGGTGGCAAGGTAGCCGAACAGTTTGGCCTGACCTTTGAAATGGATGATGCTGCCAAGAACGTGCTGAAAAGCTCCGGTCTCGATCTCGAGAAACGAAATGCTGATGGGCGATGGATCCTTCCTGTACCCGGGACATTCGTGATCGATCGCTCCGGCGTTGTTGCTTATTCTCATGTCGATGCGGACTATCGCACCCGGCCCGAACCGCAGGAGATCGTTGCGGTGTGCCAGTCACTACGGATTTGCCCGCCGGCTCGGTGAGGCCCAGGAAGTGCTTTACTGCCCGGCGCTGCATTTGCAGTTCACGCGATCTGCGCTGCTTGCACCGGCCGGATCATCCACACCGGTCTGATGATGTCTGTTGATGGGGTAAACCCGAAGCGCTTGGCAGAGATGTAAAGCGGCGCTTTTGACCCAACTCGGACATTGGGTCGCACCGTCTGGGGTCGATTGGCTGCCCTTTCCCACCCGTCGCCCCGTCGCAAAGTGTTAGGCTTGAGCCGTCGATGAGCTTTTCCCTCGGAGGGATACATGAGACGGCGCGATTTCATCGCGGCACTTGGTATTGCGGCTACGTGGCCACTCGCGGCCCGGGCGCAGCAACCGGCGAAGATGAAGCGGATCGCTTACGTTAACTCGGCGGGCAACGTCAGCCGAATAAGCGCGAGCGGTGACCCGATTTACCGCGCTTTTTTCGAGGAGCTAAATCGCCTTGGCTACGTCGAGGGCCAAAACCTCGGGGTGGAACGGTATTCAGGAGAAGGGCAAACCGAACGCTATGCCGAATTGGCCCGCGATGTCGTCAACACGCATCCCGACTTGATTTTAGCGGTGGGCGGTCGTCTTTCGTTGGACTTCAAAATGGCGACGAAGACGATCCCGATTGTGACAATGATCATCGATCCGATCGCAATGGGACTTGTGGCAAGCATTGCGCGGCCGGGCGGCAACATCACAGGCGTGACTATCGCTGGGGGATTGGAAATCATTGGCAAACGCATGGGGCTGCTGGTTGAGGCGGTGCCGAAACTGTCCACGGTCGGTTATCTTGCATCGCGACCATTCTGGGAGGATCCAAGAGGCGCGGCAGTGCGAGAGGCAGCCAAACAGGCGGGCATTTCGTTGTCGCCTGTCATGCTGAGCGCTTTTGACGAGGCAGAGTACCAACGCGTCTTCAGATCGATGGAACAAGATCGAGCGGCTGCGTTCATGGTATCTGATGAACCCGAGCACCGCACCAATCTTGCGACGATTGTCGAATTGGCGGCGAAAACCCGGATTCCCGCAATTTATTCTTACCGCGATTTTGTCGAGGCTGGCGGACTGATGGCTTATTCGATCGACCTAGTGGACACTTTTCGTCGCGTCGCCAACCTCATCGATAAAATTCTTAAAGGCGCCAATCCGGGAGATATCCCGTTTTACCAACCGACCAAATTCGAGCTGAGTATCAATCTCAAGACCGCGAAAGCGCTCGGCCTCGAAATGCCGGCTATGTTGCTCGGCCGCGCCGATGAGGTGATCGAGTGATGTCGCCCGTGGCGCTTTTGACCTGTTTCGGACGTGAGCCTGGGCGCGGCCGTTTCGTTTAACGCGCAGCCGAGACAAGTAACATCACTCCGGCAGCCATGCTTTACGGAGACTCTTGGCGAACGTTGCGAAGTCCTCCGCTCGGCGAACGCAGCGAAGGCGCCTTGCCGTCTCGCGTTGCACTCGCAATTCACGCGATCCGCGCTTCTTTCCCAGACCGGATCAACCGCACCCTGCGCGAGCGAGTGCGGTTGATCCACTTGACCTACATCAAGGGCCTTCAATCCGCCGCCTCGGAATATGCAGCATTGCCGCGCTTTATCCTGCTGTTGCCCACGGTGGAGCTGGACTGATGAATCCCCCGCTCAAGGAAATTCGACACAGTCCGTTGCTGTGGATGCCCGTTTTCGTTCCCATTGTGCTGGTAGTCGAACAGGCAGCTCCGTCCGCCCATACGGTCTTGTTCGTACTGGCAGTCCTGGCCATCGTGGCATGGTCGTGATCGCCACTGTGACGTCCTGCTTCATCACCAACAGCGGACGGTCCGCCTGGTTCATCGGAGCATTGCTTTTGTTCATCTACGCGATCTTTGCCATGACGCTGTATATGGTGCCGCCGGGCTCCCAAGTACCGCTGTAAGGGGACCGGCAAGCGATGCACCAGGAACAATTTTTTTCGGGTCGCTGGCTCCGCACTCTCGGAACATTTTTAATCGTCTACAGCATCATAGGTCTGCTGGTCGACGCGGCCGTACCGCGGTTTCTCCCCGAGAACGGCCTGACGTCATCGATCAGTGACGCCGCCCGGGCGGGCGTCTTCGCCATCTGGTTCTATCTCATCTGGCGCATCGTCGGGACCGTCCAGGGCATATACGGCCCCGATAGCGCCCAATATCTGAAGCGCACGCCGATCTGGAGAATACTCCTGCACGTCGGGGCGGCCTATTGCCTGGCGGCCTTCTGTTTTGCAGTGATTTTCGTTTACCTGGTGCGTCAGGACGAAAACGCCTTTTCAGCCAAACTCAATCTGGGCGATGCGCTCTATTTCAGCATCGTATCCATGACGACGACAGGCTATGGCGACATATCGCCCAAGTCCGGATGGGCGAAGTTCGTCGTCTGCGTGCAGATCCTGTTCGGCTTCCTCTACAACGTGCTGTTCTTCTCGATTTTCGCCGGGCTTGCAGGCCGAAGACGTTCCGGTTGAAGGACGCTGTCTTTGCGAGCCGCGTGACGGCCTCGAAATGCCGGCTATGTTGCTCGGCCGCGCCGACGAGGTGATCGAGTGATGTCGCTTATTGGCAGATGTTGTTGATTTAGTCTGCCGTTGATCGGCGTTAGCCGACGTGATTCCCTCCTCGTATTGCTTTCGGGAGGAGCGGAACAAAGCTCCGCCTAGCTCGGCTTCGCATTGCCCGTTAGGAATTGACGGATTTCGTTCAACTCTGAAATGGGCGGCATCACCTTTGATGCGGCTTCCTCATGACACCATGGATAGGGCAAATGCGACAACCAATTCATCACATGTCGATGGTGATCAGACGACAAGATAAGCATCGTTTTGATCGTTATCGTCAGATGTTGGATCAATCCACTGGCGCCGAATTGCCAGTCGTAATAGCCGCAACCAACTCTGATCGACTTGGAGTTTTTCACCGACATGCCTACCAGCCAGCGGCACCGGTAGTCAGCCTTACCGTCCGAGGGGGCCGTACCCAAACAGAAAGTATAGATATTCTCGTATACTCGCCCAAAATCTCTCACGAGAACTTGCGTAATTTCTTCAATGCCTTTTGACGCAGGTGGGAAAGAGATATTTTCAGTTTCAACTCTCATTTCCAGACTAGCATCCGGAGTAAAAGCATCGGGCATGAGATGCGGACGATTTTCGTCCTTAGCTCGAATGTAGGTTTGGATCGCACTGGAATGACTGCCCATCGTTCCACCCACCTTTGAAAGACGGCTTGTCTGCAAGTATGATCGTTGCACAGCCACTGACAATCCGACAGCGGAATGTCGGTTCTTGGCACCTTTCGGACATGGCGCGATGTGCCGCCTGAGTCCGTTATCGGATAAACAGCAGACGACATTTGCTCGGCGTGAGCTTCTCCTGTTTTGACCCGATCCGGACATTGGACCTAGCCCCGGGGCGGTCGGGACTATGTCGGTTGTTCGGGGAAGACAGGAAGTCGCCTTTCGGTGCCGTCTGACCGTTTCAAGGGCGTCCAACTCTCGATCGTCAGGAGACGCGTATGCTCCTTGCGAAATGGCTCTCGCCGGTCGATCTTACGCGTTATCGTCCGAGCGCGATCGCCGCAAACACTGGGAAGCACCATGACCATACAACCGGAATTCGCCACGGTTCAAACCAACGGCATTCGGCTGCGGGTGGCCCTCGCCGGAAAGGGACCGCTGGTCGTGCTCGTGCATGGCTGGCCGGAGAGCTGGTACTCCTGGCGGCATCAGATCCCGGCCCTTGCCGAAGCGGGTTATCGCGTCGCCGCGCCTGATGTCCGTGGCTATGGCGATAGCGACAAGCCGGCCGCGATCGAGGCCTATGCGATCAAGGAGATGTGCGCCGACATCGCGGGGCTCGTCGAAGCTCTCGGCGAGCGGCAGGCAATTCTGGTCGGCCACGATTGGGGAGCGCCCATTGTCTGGAACACTTCGCTGTTCTTTCCGCAAAGGGTTCGGGCGGTCGCCGGGCTGAGTGTGCCTCATACCGGAAGAGGTCCGGCGCCCCGAATCGAGCTGTTTCGAAACATCTACAAGGACCGCTTCTTCTATCAGCTCTATTTCCAGGAGCCAGGCGTCGCGGAGGCCGAATTCGAGACCGACGTGCGCGCGGCCTTACGGAAAATCTACTATTCGGCTTCGGGCGAAGGCAGGCAGGCGGGGCCCAGGCCGGCTAAGCCGGCTGACGCGAAATACCTCGACGGTCTGGTGGACCCGAATCCGCTGCCGGATTGGTTCACGCCCGGCGACCTCGACTATTACGCCGGCGAATTCGCAAGGAGTGGCTTTCGCGGACCGCTCAACCGTTACCGCACGTCCGAGCTCGACTTCATCCAGCAGGCGGAGATCGCGGACCGCCCAATCGAGCAACCGGCGGCTTTTATCGCCGGCAGCCTCGATCCGGTTCTCAGCTTCCTCCCGGGCGTCGACCTGGTCGCGCTCATGCGCGCGCGTGTGCCCGATCTGCGGCTCGTTCGAATTATCGAGGGCGCCGGCCATTGGGTGCAGCAGGAGCGGCCCGCCGAAGTGAATGCGGCTCTATTGGAGTTTCTGGGAGGCTTGGCCTGATCGAGCGGCGCCGCACCCGTCAAGGACGCGCATTGGGGCGTCGTAAGCTGGCGCGGGATCAATAGGGTCGAGCCGTTTCGTACCGCAGACAGAAACATCCGGAGCGCCGCTCGCGGTGCTGTACGGCCCTTTTCCCGGCCTCGCGCGGACCCCTGATGAAGTCCGGACATCGCGGAGTCGCGCGGGTTTCGGCGGTTTCATGGCCCCCGATCGATCCACCGCCCCAATGTAATCAAGGTTTCTCCCAACTGCCGTCGGAGGCTCCCGGTAGCAGGGTGCTGGGCAGCAGGAACCCGATGCCGTTAGGTTGGAGACATCACCATGGGGACCGATCTTGTTCCGTTCTTTTCCTCGGATAATGGCGAAGAGGCCGATGTGGCGGGAATGTTGAGAGCCTGGGACCGAGCGGAACTTGCATCGCGAACCCTCAAGGCGGGCATCTTGCTCGTGGCGGCGGGAGCGATCGTGCTCGCGGTTGTGTCGGCGGGAAATCCCCTCGTGCTTTTTTCGAAAGCCAGGGCTTCACTGATCGGTACATCGGCGGATGACGCCGGTCAGCCGGCGCCAATCGTTCAATCGACGGCCGAGGGTCAGGTTTCGCCGCCAGCCGCGCCGGATGCAACGGACGAGCCGAAAGGCGACGACACGGCTTTCGTCCGTGAGGCCGCCGATCAGAGTCAGACCGAAATCCGTCAGCAGCCGGCTGAAGACGTGCTGAAGCAACTCCAGGCCTGGGCGGCCGAAAAAGATGCACAGGAAAAGGCCGCGCCGGTACAGTCTGTTGAGCCCGTGGAGGCTGCGGCGCCTGTGCAGCCTGCAGAACCTCGTACAGGCTGCACAGGAAACGCGAACACCGGTTGCGCAAGCGCCCGAACCGCAGGTCCGGCACGTGCAACGGCGCCGGCTCATCCGTCCTGTGCAAAATGCGCGGGCAGAGATCCGGCCTGTGCAAAATGTCCGTCCGAGGGTCGGGCTCGCAAAAAACACCGGAGCAGATACTCGGCGCACCGCTCCGATCAGGGCAAGCCAACCGCCGCGTGATCCCGAAGATAGCCCCGCGTCGCGAGCGATGCCGCCCGGAAAGCTCTAAGTCTTCGACCTTCCGCCCTTCTCGGCGGCGCGACGCAGGGCTTCGGCCAGCGCGCCGCCGCCGGACGCCTGCTCCGGCTTGCGCGACGCCTGCGAGGTCATCGCGGCGCGCGGAATATCGCGCGGCTTGCCCGAGGGCTTGTCGCTCTTGCCGCCGGTCTCGTCGTCGAGACGCAGCGTCAGCGCGATGCGCTTGCGGGCGACCTCGACCTCCAGCACCTTGACCTTGACGATGTCGCCCGACTTCACCACCTCGCGCGGATCCTTGATGAAGGTCTTCGACATCGCGGAGATGTGCACCAGGCCGTCCTGATGCACGCCGATATCGACGAAGGCGCCGAACGCCGCGACGTTGGTCACGGTGCCTTCCAGGATCATGCCGCGCTTGAGATCCTTCAGGGTCTCGACGCCTTCCTTGAACACCGCGGCCTTGAAGGCCGGGCGCGGATCGCGGCCGGGCTTTTCCAGTTCGCGCAGGATGTCGGTCACGGTCGGCAGCCCAAACGTATCGTCGACGAAATTCTGCGGCCGCACCTGGCGCAGGATTTCGGCATTGCCGATCAGCGCCTTGATGTCGCTCTTGGTGGCCGCAAGAATTTTGCGCACCACCGGATAGGATTCGGGATGGACGCCGGAGGCATCGAGCGGATCCTCGCCGCCGGTGATGCGCAGGAATCCCGCGCATTGTTCGAACGCCTTCGGCCCCAGCCGCGGCACTTCCTTGAGCGCCTTGCGCGACTTGAACGGGCCGTTGATGTCGCGGTGCTGCACGATGCTCTGCGCCAGCCCCGCGCCGATGCCCGAGACCCGCGCCAGCAGCGGCGCGGACGCGGTGTTGGCGTCGACCCCGACGGCGTTGACGCAGTCCTCGACCACGGCATCGAGCGAGCGCGCGAGCTTGCCTTCGCTGAGGTCATGCTGGTACTGCCCGACCCCGATCGCCTTGGGATCGATCTTGACCAGTTCGGCGAGGGGATCCTGCAGCCGCCGCGCGATCGATGCCGCGCCGCGCAGGGTGACGTCGAGATCCGGCAGTTCCTCGGAGGCAAAGGCCGACGCCGAATAGACCGACGCGCCGGCTTCCGAGACCACGATCTTCGACATCTTCTGGTCCGGCAGCAGCTTCACCAGATCGGTGGCGAGCTTGTCGGTCTCGCGCGAGGCGGTGCCGTTGCCGATCGCGATCAGGTCGACGCCATGCTGCTTGGCGAGCTTGCCCAGCGTCGCAAGCGCCTCGTCCCAGCGCCGGGCCGGCTCGTGCGGATAGATGGTCGTGGTATCGACCACCTTGCCGGTGGCATCGACCACCGCGACCTTGACGCCGGAACGGAAACCGGGATCGAGCCCCATGGTGACGCGCGCGCCGGCGGGCGCGGCGAGCAGCAGGTCGCGCAGATTGGAGGCAAACACGCGGATCGCTTCCTGCTCGGCCGCCGTCCACAGCCGCATCCGCAAATCGACATTGAGATGGACCTGGATCTTGGTGCGCCACGCCCACCGCACGGTTTCCAGCATCCATTTGTCGCCGGGACGCCCCTGATCGGAAATCGCGAAGCGCTGCATGATCTTCAGTTCATAGGAGCTGAGGGTAGCGGGCACGGCGCCCGGCGGCTCGGGCAGCATCTGCAGGTCGAGGATTTCTTCCTTTTCGCCGCGGAACATCGCCAGGATGCGATGCGACGGCAATTTGGTCAGCGGCTCGTTGAAATCGAAATAATCCTTGAACTTCTCGCCCTCGGTTTTCTTGCCGTGCCGCACCTTGGCCGTCATCTGGCCGCTGCCCCACATCTGTTCGCGCAGACCGCCGATCAGGTCGGCGTCCTCGGCGAAACGCTCGACCAGGATGGCGCGCGCGCCGTCGAGCGCGGCCGGCGCCATCGGCGACCTGCTTTTCCGCATTGACGAATGGCGCTGCGAGGCTTTGCGGATCCTTGTCGGGTTGCGACATCAGCAGATCGGCCAGCGGTTCCAGCCCCGCTTCCCTGGCGATTTCGGCCTTGGTGCGGCGCTTCGGCTTGAACGGCAGATAAATGTCTTCCAGACGGCCCTTGCTGTCGGCCGCCAGGATCGCCGCTTCGAGGGCGGCATCCAGCTTGCCCTGTTCGCGCACGGATTCCAGGATCGCCTTGCGGCGCTCCTCGAGTTCGCGCAGATAGGTCAGGCGCTCTTCCAGCGTGCGCAATTGCGCATCGTCGAGCGCGCCGGTGATTTCCTTGCGGTATCGCGCCACGAACGGCACGGTGGCGCCGCCGTCGAGCAACTCCACCGTCGCCTCGACCTGTTGTTCACGAATCCCGAGCTCTTCCGCAATCTGCCGGTTGATGTTTGCCACGCGCGCACTTTCTCAAAAAGCCGTCGCGGCGGATGAAGTCACGCCGCGCGGAGGCCGGTTATGGACCACCGCCACTTGATTCCTCAACCCGCCGCATCAAACAAATTGTCTTGTGGACGGACGACATTCACTTGACGGCGTGATTCAGTTTGAACTGAAGCAGCTTGCTTGCATTGCGCAAAGATAACGGTGGATCGATGGCATCATATTGTGTAGACGGGCGCTCCCCTTCGGAGTGCCCATGTCGATCTGCGGACTTGATTTCGGAACATCGAACACGACGCTTGGCACGATGGAAGGTCATGCCCCGGTACTGGCGGCGCTGGAAGTTGGCCACACCACGATTCCGAGCGCGATCTTCTATGCCGCTGATGGCGCTGTGCTGATCGGCCGCAAGGCCGTCGACGCCTATGTCGATGGCGTGAACGGCCGCCTGATGCGCAGCCTGAAGTCGGTGCTCGGCACCGCGCTGATCGACGAGACCACCCGGGTGGGCCGCGCGCGTACCCGGTTTCGCGACGTGATCGGCTATTATCTGGGCGCGGTGAAGCGGCGCGCCGAACAGGCCACAGGACGCGAATTGCGCGAGGTGGTGCATGGCCGCCCCGTCCATTTCGTCGACAACGACCCGGCCGCCGACGCGAGGGCGGAGCAAACCCTGCGCGAAATTGCGCGCGAGATCGGCTTTGATGAGGTCACCTTCCAGTTCGAGCCGATCGCGGCGGCGCTGGAGCATGAGCGGCAGATATCGGCCGAAGAGATCGCCCTGATCGCCGACATCGGCGGCGGCACTTCCGATTTTTCGATCGTGCGGCTGGGCCCGCAGCGTCGCGACAGTGCCGATCGCGCTTCGGACATTCTCGCCAATGACGGCGTGCGCATCGGGGGTACCGACTTCGACCGCCAGCTCAGTCTTGGCGTAGTCATGCCGCTGTTCGGCTTCGGCAGCGCCATGAAGCGCGCCGGACTGGAGGTGCCCTCGCGCTATTTCCACGACCTCGCCACGTGGTCGAACATCAACCGCATGTACGAACCGCGCGTGATGGCGGAACTCCGTCAGGTCAGGCGCGAAGCAAGCGAGCCGGAGAGGCTCGATCGGCTGGTCCGTGTGATCGGCGAACAGCGCGGCCATACGCTGGCGATGGAGGTCGAGGAAGCCAAGATCGCGCTCGCCGACAGCCGCGAGGCCAGCATTCCCCTGGAATGGGTCGCGCCAGGGCTCGACGCCGCCATCGGCCGGTCCGATCTGGTCAGCCATACGCGGCAACTGGCCGACCGCATCGCAGCCCGCATCAAGAACTGCCTCGAACAGGCGCAGCTATCCGCCGACGACATCGACGCCGTGTTCCTGACCGGCGGCTCGGTGCGGCTCGCCCACGTCCGCAAGGCGATCACGAAGGCGGTGCCGTCGGCCCGAATCGTCGAAGGCGACACATTCGGCGCGGTCGGCAAGGGTCTTACGATAGAAGCGCTGCGGCGTTACGGGCCGAGGGACTAGATCGTGATCGTCTCGTAGCGGCGGCGTTCGCCGGCTTTCGCGACCGCTTCGGTCCTCGTGCGCGCGCCCAGTTTGCGGAACAGCGATTCGACGTGGAATTTCACGGTGTGCAGGGAGATGTCGAGCCGGCGCGCGATCGCCTTGTTGGTCATGCCTTCGGCGAGCGCCGCCAGCACTTCGAGTTCGCGCGGCGTCAGCAGCGCGTGACCGAGCGTCTCGCGCATCGCGCCAAAGCCGTTGTCCCGCGGCCCTCGCAACCGCACCACGAGCCCGGCGGCGACCGCCCGTATCGCGGCATCGATCTGGCTTGCATCGGCATCGCCGGCCAGCACGCCCGGCAGATCGTCATCGGCGCCGCCGAGGCTGACGACGCGGCGGGTTTCGCCCGGCGGGTTGTCGCCGTCGACCAGCACCACGTCGGCTGTGTCCTGCGGACCGACGACCACGTGCCCGGCCTCCGCCACCACCTTGCCCAGCGCCATGCGGCGCTGCGGATCCGCGGCGTCGCACGGCGACGCGCAGCCGCTCCAGGGGCGCCAGTGTGCTCGCCAGTGCAATCATGCCGCGCTCCGTTCTGCGATGGTGGTCTGCACCGTCAGGACGGCGCCGCTCCGGATCAGGCGGAGGTCCGCCTTTCGCCCGATGCTGTCGGCGCCGAAATGCCTGGCGATCTTGCGCAATCGAACGCGCCGATGTTCCGTCCACGGTCAGGATGATGTCGCCGGGCAGAACGCCCGCCTGCGCTGCGGGGCCATCCTCGATGACCGACATCACCATCAGGCCGCTCGACTGGTCGGCGGTCTCGCGCAACGCATCGGGCACCGCAACGGCCTGCAAGGCAACGCCGAGCCAGCCGCGCGCGATGCGGCCGTCCTTGAGCAATTGCGGCACCACGCGCTCGATGGTTGCGGTCGGAATGACAAGGACCTGGCCGCGCGGCCCGAAGGTCGACATGCCAAGCGTGTCGCCCGTGGCGTCGAACACCGGGCCGCCCTCCTCGCGGCGGGCAAGCCCGACATCGAGCACGATGTGCCGGTCGATGCGGCC
Source organism: uncultured Alphaproteobacteria bacterium (assembly GCA_963843225.1). Classification (GTDB taxonomy): domain Bacteria; phylum Pseudomonadota; class Alphaproteobacteria; order Rhizobiales; family Xanthobacteraceae; genus Bradyrhizobium. The sequence goes on from CAWJJT010000001.1 coordinate 186,070, forward strand.
GCCGCGGCTGGAATGCCATTCGGGACCGGCGAGATTGACGAGCCCGAGCCGCGCGCTGGCGCCGCCGGTTCCGTCGGCGCCGACGGCCAGCGCAATGGCGCCGGCGCGCGCCTCGCCTGCAACAATCGCCGGCGAGGCGATCGGCGCGTCAGGCCGCAGGATCGCGATGTTGGTGGAGGGATCGCGGCCGGCGAGCTTCGCCGCAACCACCGCGCCGCCGGGCGCGACCAGCTCAAACTCCTCCTTGCGCGGCAGCGATTGCTCGGAGGCAACGACAACGCCGCTCGGCCACAGCATGCCCGTGAGATGCCGCTCATGCGCCAGGCGGATCGCGACGACCGCGTTCTTGCCGGCTTCCGCGCGGGCGGCCAGCGCGTTCGAGAACTGCGCCAAAAAGTCTGGTTGATCGGTCATCGGCAACTCCTATCGGTTCAAGATAGGAACGAAACTGGGCTTTGCATCCCGTCGAGACTATCGGCCGGACGGCCGGGATGGGACCGGCCATTTAACCGGGCAAGCAACACCCCTCCCGCGCATCAGATGACAAAAAACCCGTGGGTGCCGTCGCGCTTGAGCTGCTCGACCAGGCCGTATTCCCATTCGAGATAGGCCTGCATCGCGCCCGCATCGACATCGGTGCCCTCATAGGGACGCCGGTAGCGCTGCGACGGATCGGGTTTCGGCAACGGCTTTGGCGGCCCTGCTTCCAGCGCGCCGTCATAGCCGCCGTCGAGCACACAGGTCTCAAAGCCCATTTGCGCGAGCCAGGACGCCGTCATGTCCGCGCGCACGCCCTTGTCGTCGGTCAGCAATATCCGCGCGCCGCGCACCGGTGCGGCCATGTCGATCTCCTGCACCAGTTGCCCGCCCGGATAATGGCGAAAACCGCTGAGGTGGCCGGCTGTGTATTCCTCAGTGTCGCGAACGTCGAAGCGATAGAGCGTGCGGTGAGACTGCGCCTCGAGCGCGCGCGCTTCCGTTGGGTTCAGATGCCGGACGCCGGCGCGATAGGCCACTTCGCGGGCGCTCGCCTGCGCGCCCTCGGACGGACCGAGCCCGCCGCGCCGGTCGGCGCCGTGCTCGAGCCTCTCGCTTGCCAGCGTCCAGCCGATCGTGCCGTTGCGCAGCGCCATCACCTTGTTGGCGATGCCGGCATTGATCAGCGACTGGGTGCCGATGATCGAGCGGGTGCGGCCGGCGCAATTGACGATGATGGTGGTCTCCGGATCCGGCGCGATGCTTGCCGCGCGCAACACCAGTTCCGCGCCGGGCACGCTGACCGAGCCCGGAATGTTCATGGTCGTGTATTCGTCGAACCGCCGGACATCGAGCACGGCGATATTGGCCTTGCGCGCGATCAACGCGGCGACCTCGCCGGCGGCCAGCGAAGGCGTGTGCCGGCGGGACTCGACCAGTTCGCCAAACGCCTTGGCGTAGGAATTGACGTCCTGAAAGATTTCATAGCCCGCCGCCTGCCAGGCCTGCAGCCCGCCATCAAGCTGACGCACGTCGGTGTATCCCAGCGACCGCAGCCGGTCCGCGGCCTGCGCAACCAGACCTTCGCCGGCATCGTAAACAACGATCGGCACGTCCTTGCGGGGCAGCCGCGTCTCGGCTTCGAGCGCGATACGGCCGGCGGCCATGTTGGCGGCGAACAGCGGATGGCCGGTGGCAAAGTCGGCCTCATGCCTGAGATCGAGCAGCGCGATTTCGTCGCGCAGCAACAAGGCGCAGCGGATTTCAAGGGGCGTGACGGAGGGGACGGTCATGGAAGGGCTGGGCTCGGTGGGGGGACGCGGTCAACCTTGCACGGTGCGTCTGCCGGTTCAACCGGGGGCATTTATCGGCGATGCCCGGCGGCGACGGGTTGTCCCTCGACCGGCCATCATCCTCCGTTTCCCGAGACCAGCTTCAGTCCGATGACGCCACCCAAAATGAGAACGATGCAGAACAGCCTCAGCGGCGCAGCGGAATCGCCCAGCACCACCATTCCCAGAATCGCGGTGCCCGCGGCGCCGATACCGGTCCAGACGGCGTAGGCCGTCCCGACCGGCAGGGTGCGAAGCGACGAGTGAAAGAAGAAAGACACTCGACAGGCCGGTGACGAGCGTCAGCAATCCAGGCATCCATCGCGTGAAGCCTTCGGACCACTTCATGCAGATGGCGAATGCGATTTCAAGGACGCCGGCAATGCCAAGTAGTGCCCAGGCCATGGGAAGATATCCCTTCGTTGATTTCGCCTGCGGCGCGGCGTGGCCGAAAAGCTCAGAGATCCGGCCACGCGCCAGGGAAGCGAGTGTTGACGAGGAAAAGTTTCTATGCGCGACGCAACCGTTCACGCGGCATTTTGAATCTTCGCCGCGGCAGCGGGCGTCGAGCGGAATGAAACTCCGAAGCGATTGAAGGCGTTCATCAAGCCGATGGCATAGGTCAGATCAGCGAGCTCCTTGTCGCTGAACTCGGATGCCGCGGCGTCATAGTCGGCCTCGGGAACGCCGGTTTCGGCGACGCGTGTCACGGTTTCCGCCCAGGCGAGCGCGGCGCGTTCGCGCGCATTGAATACGTCGCCCGCTTCGCGCCACACCGGGACCAACACCATCTTGTCCACGGCAACGCCGAGCTTGAGCAGGTCGCGGGAATGCATATCGATGCAATAGGCGCAGCCGTTGATTTGCGAAATCCTGAGATACACGAGATAGATCAGCACGTGTGGTAGGCCGCAGTTCTGAAGGTAGACGTACACGCCTCCAAAAGCCTTGAAACCTGCGGGCGCGGCCTTGGCGTAGTCGATGCGGTTGCTCATGATAAGTCCTTTCGTTGCGGGTTGAAGGACTCTATGTGCGGCGGCTTCCCCACCCCGGAAGGTCCATGATTGCGCTTGAGCACTGGGCCATGATTTCCTTCCAGCCACGCTAGAAAAGATGAACCTCGGGAATGCCTCCGCCGGCGTCAAATCAGCTTCAGGATGCGCCTTCCGAGGTCCTCGGCGATGCGCTGAGAGTGAATGTTTGTGAAACTCAGGAGCACGGCGGACGCTCCGTCATCCCCCATCGTCCAGTCCGTCAATGCTTCGCCGTACAGTCCGTCTTCGCCCATGCGCGCAACGAGGCGACGATCCGATCGCTGGCCTTTCAGCCGCAGGATCAGGTGCATTCCTCCCGGTTGTGAATCAATTCGTACATGTTTCCCCAGCACGCTCTCCAGGCCTGCCATCGTCGCTTCGCGCCGGATGGCATAGAGCCTCCGCATGCGCTGGATGTGGCGCGCGAAGTGCCCTTCCCCCATGAAAGCGGTGACGATCGCTTGCGTCAGTTCGGGACTGCCTGCTGCGAGGGCCTGACTGATCTGCTCGAACCGCTCGACCTGCAGTTCCGGCACGACGAGATAGGCAAGTCGAAGACCCGGAAAAAGCACCTTGCTGAAAGTGCCCACATAGAGCACGCGTCCGTCACGATCCAGGCTCTTCAACGCCGGCAACGGACGGCTGACATAGCGGTACTCGCCGTCGTAATCGTCCTCGATGACCCATGCGCGATTTCGCGCGGCCCAGTCCAACAGCGCCAGGCGCCGGGGCAAGGACAGGGATACGCATAGCGGGCTCTGATGCGCAGGCGTGACCACGGCCGCGCGTGCCCGCGACGCCCGCTTGATTCCCTCGGAAACGATCATGCCCTCCCGATCGATCCGCACCGGGGTCGCCGCAATGTTCATATGTGCCAGCAAGTCTCGCGTCGGCGGGTATCCGGGGTTTTCAAGCCAGACGCGATCTCCCGCTTTCAGCAAGGCGTGGCCGATCAGTTCGATGGTGTGCCGATATCCTGACGTGACGAATATCTGGGATGGGGAGCAGTTGATCCCGCGCGACACCTGCAGATAGGAAGCGATCTCGGCCCGCAGCGCCGGCAAGCCGTATACGGATGGATGAATCATGTCGGAGGGTTGCATGGCGCGTACACACCGCGCACCCAGGCGGGCCCAGATCTTGCGGGGGAATTCATCCAGTGCGGGCAAACCCATTTGGAACGGCAGGACCGACTCCGGGCGAAAACTGGTCGAGGCAATGCCACGGCCAGCCCGGAGCGTCGGGCTTGCAACCGTTATTCGCGGCTTGAGGCCCGGCGTCACAATGGTGCCGGCCTGGCCGCGGGCCTGGATGTATCCCTCAGCCGCCAGCAAAGAATAAGCAGCTTCAACGGTGCCCCTCGCCAGGCCCAATTCCTTGGCCAGCGCCCGCGCGGCGGGAACCCGGTTCCCCGGCCTTAACAATCCGCCGGTAATGGCGTCGCGTACCCGATGGTAGATCTGGCGATAAAACGGTTCGGCCGCTGTTGGGTCCAGCGGCGATATCTTGCCGATTTTTGCGACGGTCAATGGACTAGCCACCTCTGCCGATGGGCCAGAAATGACCATACCATGGTGATCGGGGCGCAGTTCAAGGCAAACTGGATGACTTGCTGGCGCGGGTCGCTTTTGATCGCGGAGCTGCGCTGCCGCCAAGGGACCGGAGCGTGGCGATCGCGGCTTTATCCGCTCGTCGGTTTTGGAGCGCAAGCAAGCTTGCACAGGGCCATCATGGACCAGTCGCAATTTCCATTCATGGACCTTGGATCCCAACCGTGAGGTTTTCAAATGATGGCGTGTGACGTCGAGACTTCGGGCGTCGGCGACGGGATTTGAAAATAATTGGAAACGGCCAGGCGATGAAAATCCTCAATGTCAGTTGCAGCCCTCGCGGCCAATCCTCCGAGAGTTACAGGCTCTCGCAGGAGATTATCGGCTTCTTGTTGAAGCGCGAGCCGACGGCAATGGTGATAAGCCGGGAAATTGGCGGCGACTCCATCTCGCATATTGACGGGAGTTATGCGACCGCGCTTGGCGCCACACAACGATCGTCCGCGGAAATATCGCCGAAGGGTTCCATGTCCCGCTCCGAAGAACTCATTCAGGAGTTGGAGGGTTCGGACGTTGTGGTTATCGGAACTCCCATGCACAACTTCACGGTACCGTCTGCGCTGAAGGCGTGGATCGACCACATTGTTCGAGTCCGTCGGACGTTCAACTCAACGAGGGAAGGATATGTCGGCACGCTGAGCGATCGTCCGGTCTTTGTCGCGGTGTCTTCGGGCGGAAGATATTCCGGCGAGCGTGCGCGTCAGCCGGATTTTCTCACGCCGTATCTCAGGGCGATCCTGGGTACCATCGGACTGCATGATCTGACCTTCTTCTCCGTCGAAGGAACGGCCCTTGGCCCGGACGCCCTGGCTGAGGCCAGGACCAGAACGGACCGGGCGCTGCACGCGCATTTTTCGGCCATTGATGGCGCGGCGATGGCCCACGCTTCTTCTGGTGAAGAGATCACTGTCGCCTGACCACGCTTCGCGCGTTACAGGATCGTGCGGACAGTTTCAATCTACTTGAGATTGTGATATACTCGGCCAGTTGCACATCAGAGGACGGCTCTGATCGAATTTACTTTCTCATTGAAATCCAAATTGGCTTGGGGGAAGCGCAATGGCGACCGCTGTTAAGCCCTGGCTCGATCAAGCGGGCAAATTTCCGATCACGCATATCGGGGGCATTCCCCATTTCAATGACGGCGTGCTGCTGGACGCGCCGAGGACGGGTGTCCTTCACACCACCGAGGGAGGATGGGTCGGAAGCCTGGCGATTTTCAAGCAGCATTTCGCGCCGCATTTCATGCTCGGCTTCGACGCCGACGCGCAACAGGTGCGGATCGCCCAACTGGTCCAGGTGGGGACGATCGGGGCGGCGCTGAAGGCGCACAACAACCAGGCGATCGTGCAGATCGAGATGATCGGCTTCTCGAAGGAAAAGCCGTGGCTCCCCGACGACGACACGGTTGCGGCGCTGGCGTCCCTGATGGCGGTATGCGTGACCGAATACGGCATTCCGCTCGATCATCCCTGGCCCGATGGCGATTTTGGCAAGGCGGGCTCCAACCCGCATCGCTCGTCCGGCAAATACGGCAAGGTGCCCGGCTGGTACGGCCACGGAGACTGCCCGAGCCCCGACACACACTGGGATCCCGGCAATCTCGAATGGAGCGTTGTTCTCGGCAAAGCCAAGCAAATGGTGAACGATCTGGGTCCGACACATCCGGCCGCGGCGGGACCTCTGGCCATGGCGATGGCGCCAAGTCCCGGCCCCCAAGGCGAAGAAAAAGAAGAAGAAGCGCGGCTGAACGCCGCGCTGATCGTCGACCTGCATCATCCGCATTCGCACATCGACGCGGTCGCGGCGCGCCGGGATTTCCGCCCCGAAGTGATCCGGGGAATATCGAGTCAAAGCTTTCCTCGCGTGAACTACATCACATACCGGGGTTCCCGAAGCTGGCAAGATCGACGGAGCGCGGTAGCCCCTGACATATCGAGGAGCTAAAGCATGAAAATCGTCGTAGCGGGTTCTTTGCTGTGGCTCGCCGCCATCGGCGCGGCAACGGCCCAACCGGCCCCTCCTCTCCAACCCAGGATCGGCCCCATCATCGACACCCACCTGCTGGCCGACCGCCGCCTGAAAGCCATCGAAAGGCTGAAAGCCGATGTCGCAGGACGGATCGGGCGGAGCGTCGTTTCACGAGGCTCGGTCGCAGCGACTCCCGTCATTCGCGTCATGGACACGCGTCTGACCTCCGCCGTCGCCGGCTTCCAGCAGAGGCTCGATGCGCTACGCCTCCAGCAGATCGAGGCCCACAAGGGCGACCAGCAGTATCTTGGCGTCATCGACTCCGTGACCGCCGGCGGCACCGAGATCAGCCTTGAGCGCCGGAAAGTGCACACCGCTCGCGGGCTGCAGAACCTGCTCCTGACGCGGTACGGCAATCAATACGTCTATGACGGCGATATGGTGGTGCCGCACACCGCCGTCGAGACAGGCGCAATCACGGTGCAATCGGCCGGCGTGGCAGGCACGTTCGGAACAGGCACGTTATGGGACGATGCCATCATTCCCTTCGAGGTGGAGTTGGCATTCTGCTGCAGGGACGCACTCGCCGATGCGATCGCGTTCTATGAAGCGAATACGATCTTCCGTTTCGTGCCCCGCGACGGGCACGAAACGTTCGTCCGCTTCATCAACGCGGAGCCGTTCACCACCAGCCGCACCGATAACGTCGGCAAGAGACAAGGTGAAAATCCCGTCCGCATCCAGGGGAATCAGGACAATGGGCAACCCGTACAGCCCTCCTTCATGAACGCCAACATCCAGCATGAGATCGGACACGTTCTTGGCCTCATCCACGAGCACCTGCGTTCCGATCGCGACAAGTTCATCGCGCGCAACCCCACATGCACCACGCGAAACCTGTTTCAAAGTATCTCCGATGGCTGGATCGACGCGACCCAAACGGCGTTCACCGACGACACGGCGGAACTGCTGACGAGTTACGATTTCGATTCGATCATGCACTATCAATTCCTTCTGGATCGGGACGGCGACGGCGTAGCCGACTGCGCGACCTGGGTTCGCATCGCTACATGCCCGGGCCGCGATCCGACCTCGCCTGCCTGCAACATCACATTCTCGTCGCTTCAACTGACCACGAACGACATCACCGGCCTCCAGAAGCTGTACGTTCGCATCCCCAATGACCCGGATGTCCGAACCTTCACAGGCGACAACGTGCGACACCGCGGCAGGCGGGTCGATCGTTGCCTGCAGGGCCTGCCTCTCGGGCAGGATGGCTGCTCGGCGCAAGCCCGTGGCGGGGTCGCGGATGCCTTCTGTCGGGCCAAGGGTTTTCAGCACGGGTTCGATGTCGTCGTCGAAAGCGCGTGGGGGGAGCATTCGGGATACGATGTCGTCGTCGGCTGGAAAAATGTGTGGGGAACCGACGCCATTTCCTCCATTGCCTGCCAGGGCCAGAGCAATGACCCGGAGCACGTCATTTCCGGGGACCTGGAAGCGCAGACCTTTGCGCGGAGCGAGATCAGGGTTTCCGATCGTCCCCTCGATCGTTGCGTGCATGGCGCTGGGATCCTGGGGGATCCGTGCAGCGAGGAAAATCAGGAGCGAATCGCCAACAGATTCTGCGAATTACACGGGTTCGCGCGCTCCTCGGCAGGCGACACCGACTTCAGCGTGGAGGTGAACGCGACCGGATTCCGCCCCTCGACCAATGATTTCCAGAACGTCAGCAGCTTCGACATCTTCACCGGGATCACCTGTGTTCGGCCGGCAAATCCGGCCGCTGCCGCCAACGGCCAGGATTTCAGCGGCGGCGCCCAGGTGCGCCACCGTGGCAGGCGCATCGATCGATGCCTGCAGGGCGTCAGTTTTGGAGAGGACGGCTGTTCAGCGGCCGCGCTCAACCGGGTGGCCAGTGAATTCTGTCAGGTCAAGGGATTCCAGAACGCATCGCAGGTGCAGATTCAGGGCGACGTCGGCGATCACTCAGGCTTCGACAAGGTCGTCGGCTGGAAGAATGTCTGGGGAACAGACGCCATTGCATCCGTCCATTGCGGAGGCCCGACGCAGGATGCCGAGGCAGTTCAGTCGAACGAACTCCAGTCGAGAACCTTCCGCGGCGACGAGATCAAGGTTTCCAGCCGGCTGGTGGATCGATGCGTGCACGGTGACGGGATCTCGGGGGACCGGTGCAGCACGGGAAACCAGCGCCGGATCGCGGACAAGTTCTGCCAGCAGAACCAGTTCGACCACTCGTCCGAGTTTGCGACCGACCTCCACATCGAGCCGAATTCGATCGGCTTTTTCCCGTCGAGTGACAATTTCCAGAACGTGAGCAGCGCCGACGTGTTCACCGAAATTACCTGTCTCCGTCCCTCGTAATCTTCTTGGTCCCCTGCCAGCCCCCTGCCCGGCTGCGGTAGGCCGATCCGGCCATCCCTGAAATCCCGCGCTGACATGCGGTCGCGCGATCGCCGGGGTAATTCGAAAGAACACACGGAGCGGGTAGACTAGAAGGGTTGGGTGCTGCCCGCTCGCGACCCCGTCGGTGAGGTCGAGGCCCATCGAGGACAGGTCGAATGCCCCAACCCGCTTCGCCGCGTGCCGCGCTCGGATCGTTGGTCATCATCGCCGCGGTAGTCGCCGCCGTCGCGGCTGTGTTCGCCTACACGGCGGGATGGCTCTCTCCCAACCGCGTGACGCCGGCCAAATTCGTCGAAGTCTTTGCGCCTCCCGGCGGGCCGGCGCTCGGCCGCCGGCGAAATCATGCCAAGGGCATCTGCTTCACCGGCGTATTCGAATCCAACGGCAATGGCGCCGTGCTGTCGCGGGCCCAGGTCTTCTCCGCCGGGCAATATCCGGCGCTCGGCCGTTTCAATCTCGGCACGCCCGATCCGAACGAGCCGGATGCAAAGGTCCGGACACGCGGCATCGGCCTGCAGATCTCGACGCCGGACGGCGAGGTCTGGCGCAGCGCCATGATCGATCTTCCGTTCTTTCCGGTGGCGACGCCGCAAACCTTTTACCAGTTACTGCGGCTGCCGGAGAGCAAGGATCCGGACGCGGAGAAGAAGTTCGCCGCCGCGCATCCGGAGTTTGCCGCGTTCGGCGCGTGGGCCAAGAGCGCGCCGTGGACCGCGAGTTACGCGGAGGTGCAGTTTAACAGCCTGAACGCCTTTATCTTCGTCGGACGATTCGGGCGGCGAGCGCGCGGTACGATGGTCGCTGTTGCCGGAGGCGCAAGTCGTGCCGATCAGCGACGACGATCTCGCCAAGCTCGGCCCCAATCATCTCGAGCAGGAGATCACCGATCGCGTCGCCAAGGCGCCGCAGCGCTGGAACATGGTCGTGACGCTGGCCAATCCGGGCGATCCGACGGATGATCCGAGCAAGGCCTGGCCCGCGGGACGCCGCACCGTCGACGTGGGGACACTCATCGTGCAGCGGATCGAACCTGAACGCGACGGCCCGTGCCGCGACATCAACTTCGATCCGACCATCCTGCCGAGCGGCATCAAGCTGTCCGACGATCCGTTCCCGCCGGCGCGGTCATCCGTCTACGCCAAATCGTTCGACCTGCGGACGTCGGAAGCCAAAGACTATCCTTATCACCAGGAAACCGCGGCAGGTACCAAGCCATGACCAGCGCCGGCAAGCAATTCACCGTTCTGCAGCGCTCCCTGCACTGGCTGATGGCCGCCTTCATCGTGGCGATGCTGTTCATCGGGGTCGGCATGGTGTCGACCGTCATGCCCAAATACGCCGTCCTGCTGGCGACGCACAAGTCGCTCGGCATCGCCATCCTCCTGCTCGCGCTGATCCGCCTCGGCGTCCGCGCGCGCTACGGCGCGCCTTCCCTGCCGGCGGATCTGCCGGAGCCGATGAAGCTCGCCGCGATCCTGTCGCACTACGCGCTCTATACGCTGATGATCGCCATGCCCCTGATCGGCTGGGCGATGCTGTCGGCCGGCGCCTATCCGGTGGTGCTGTACGGGGGCCTGCGCCTGCCCGCGATCCTGCCGCACAGCGACGCATTGCACACGCTGCTCTGGAACGCGCACTTCTATCTCGCTTTTGCATTTTTCGCGCTGGTGCTGCTTCACCTCGCCGCGGCGCTGTTCCATGCCCTGGTTCGGCGCGACGGCGTGTTCGAGAGCATGGCGGGCGTGTCCTTGCACGGCGAGGCGGCGCCGGTTCGCGAGAGCGCGGGCGCTCATCCCAGATGAATTGAAGCGCACTGGCGCCCCGGGACCCATGGATGGAAAGCGCGTGAGAGCTCTCGTGCTTAGTGCTCGATCCACACAGTCATTCCCGGCTCAAGGCCTGCCGACCCTTTTTTGGGATCGAGGCGCAAGCGAAGTGTGTTGCGGTCATGATCTCCGACCACCCGCTCGGCCTGCCAGGTGGCGAACGTTCCGAGCGGTCGCAGTTCGGTGATGACGGCTTTGATCGCGCCATCGGTGCCGTTCCGCATCACGCTCACAGTCTGTCCGATCGAGAGCCCACTGAGATGGTCCTCGCGCACATTGAACGAGAGCCATTGCTCGCCTGCCGCCTCGACCATCAGGATCGGCTGACCTGCGCGAATATTCTCGCCCACTTCTGCCGCGATGACGCTCACGACACCGTCGGCTGGTGCACGCAAGGTCATCTTTTCAAGACGTCGCTCAAGCACGGAGACCGCGGTCGCCGCGGCCTGCACCTGCGCGTCGGCGATGGCGCGTTCTTCCCGCGTTGGGCCGGCCACGGCCGCATCGTAATTCGCCTGGGCCCGCGCCACATCGGCACGCGCGCCTGTTGCGTCGTTTTCGGCCTGGTCAAGCACCTGCTGAGTTCTCAAAATTCTGGCGCGCCAGCGTGCTGGCTCTTGTGAGCTGGGCCTCGACATATTCGAGCCGTGCGCTTGCCTTGGCGATTTCATCTTTCAGGGAGGCGACCTGTTCACGGCGGACTCCGGCATAGACGTTGTTGCGGGTTGCGGTTGACGAGGCGAGCGCGGCAAGCGCCTGGTCCGCCTGTGCCGTCAACTCCACCGCGGAGAGCCTCGCCAGGACATCGCCCGCGTGCACCCGGGCACCCTTTTCGACCGCGATCGACACGAGTTGGCCGTTCACCTCAGGCTCTACCCGGATTTCGGTCGCCCGGACGACGCCAACGATCGTGGCGGCCGGTTCCGGGCGGTATTCGAAATAGACCAGCAAGCCCGCGGCAAGCACGAGTGCGATCGCAACGATGGCGGCACTCCTAGCCCTGTGCATGCGGGGACCTCCTCTTGACGGCAAGCGCCGAGATCACGGCGAGCGCGAAATAGACCACGGTGAGGCACCACAGGCCGATCCAGTCATGCGCAACCTCCCAGAGGCTGGCGCCGAGCTGGTTGATGCGCACCAGGCCGTCGATCGCAAAGTCGGCCGGGAAAATCCTGCTTAGTGCGATGGCGGCGTCAGGTATTGCCTCACGCGGCCAGGCGAAACCGGTGGTGAAGAACTGAGGCAGGCTGGTCGCGAGAAGCAGCAGGGTCGCGTTTTCCGGGCGCGTGAACCAGGCCCCGATAGCCTGCCCCATGAAGCTGGTCGCCAGCAAAAACACAGAGGCGAGCGCGAAGAGTTGCCCGAGATGGCCCAGCGTCGAAAAGCCGTAGATTTGCGGCAGCACGACGAGATAGAGCGCGACGACCGGCAGGTAAATCGTCAGGTGAGCGATCCCGCGTCCGAACACGCCGGCGACCGTTCCATTGGCCTTTGCCAGCGCAGTACCGGTCAACATCGCCGCACCGATCAGAAGGGTTTGCTGCAGAATCAGCACGAACGCAGCCGGGACAATGTAGCTCGCATAGCCGCCTACCGGGTTGAAGATCGGCTGCAGGAGAACGTCGGCCGGGCTCAAGCTCGCCAATTTCGCCTTGACAAGGCTTCCGTCGGAACGTGCGCCGCGCGAAACGAGCTCCGAGGTCAAGGCTCCGACGGCCGTGGCGACGCCGGTTGCGGTCGACCTGAATATGAACAGATAGGTGGCATCCGCGTAGATCGGAATGTGAGCGGTGATGCCCTTGAGGACGTCGCGTTCGGTGTCTGCCGGGATTTCGACGGCGGCAAAGGCCTTGCCCCGATCGATCGCGGTGCGCGCCTCGGCAAGCGTGTGGACGCGAACCGCAACGCTCAATGCTCCACTCGCATCCAGCGTCTCGACGATCTGGCGGCTGAGGTCGCTCAGATCGTTATCGACGACCGCGATGGGAAGCTTGCGAAGGATCTGGTTCAGATAGGGTTGCGGATAATAAATACCGTAAACCAGCGGAGCCAGGAACAGCAGGCTGAAGGCGCTCCGCGTCCCGAGCACGCGCCGCCACTCCGCCTTGAAGGCGCCGCCGATGCCCGGCGGTGTCCAATCGACCGCTGCCTGCTCGGAAGGTTGCACTGTGTCAAACCAGCCCTTGCGCTGGAGGCTGGTCATGCGCAGCAACGCAAGGCCGGCGTAGAGGACCGTCAGGCCCGCGAGCGCCGCGAAGGGAACAGCCGATTCCGAGACCGGCAATCCCCGCGCCGCTTGTCCGAGCAGGACGGCCATGTACCAGCGCAGCGGCAGAATTGAGCCCCAGACTTGCGCAAACATATTCATGCCGATCGTCGGGAAGCCGACACCCGCGTAGCCGAATGCAGGAGAGGCAATGAGACCCGCAAGTCCGAGCCCCGTCGCCAGGTCGCCGGCCAGGAGTTGCAGCAAGGCGCCGAGCGAAAGGTGGGCAATAATCAGCAGGGAGCCGGCAGCGACCAGTAACGGCACGTCTCCCTTGAAGGGGATTTTCAGCACGCCCTCCAGGAAGAGAACTTCGGCAAACATGATCAGGATGAAGATGACGAACAGCGGCGCGAGCTTGCCAGCCAGCGCAACGATCGGATTTCCCCCGGCGCTTTCGAGCCAGGCCCGCGCATTGCGGCGGCGAAATTCGGATCCGACGGAATAGCCTGCAGCGAGCGTGATCACCACATGGATGATCGTCGGCAGCAGCGCGCGGAGCAGGAATTGCGCGTAGTTTTTTTGCGGATTGACAAGCGCGATGGTCTCGCTGGCCAGCGTACCGATGGAAGCCGGCGCGGGCGCGGCGCGCCTGGCGGGGGCGGCCACTGCCGCCGCCGCGGATAGCGCATCGTTCAGCCCTGAGGATGCAATGCCTGACGGGGTCAGGAACTGCTGGTTATAAAAGCCGACGATCTGCGGGCGGCGGCCGGCCTTCAGGTCGCGCTCGAAATTCGGCGGGATATGGATTGCCGAGATCGCGTTGCCGGACCGTATGTCCCGCACGGCTTTGGACAACGTGCCGGAGCGATCGACGATTTGCAGGCTCGGAGACGCCGCGACATATTCCACGAGGGCGTCAGAAGCGTCCGACCTGTCCTCGTCGACGATCGTCACCCCAAGCCCCCTGATGACCGGATGGCTGAAGACGGTGGTGAGAACCACGAACGCAAACAGCGGCACGCCGAAAATCAAAAGCAATGCCACCCGGTCGCGAAACAGCCATTGGCATTCGCGCCACGCGACCCGCAGAAACCCGGGCTTCGTCGCCAACCTCATTGCCGTGTCAGCCAGTCGAGATAGGCGCTCATTCCCGGTCGCAACTCGGCCACCGGCTGGACCGGGTAGGCGCGGATCGAAAACGTCCGCAAGTCGAAGTCGCCCGAAGCGCGCGTGGCCCGCCAGCTCGCATATTCGCCCTTGGTCGCGATGAGCTTGACTTCGACCGTGACGCGGCGGTCGTCGAGGGCCGGAATACGAACGTCGAACCGATCGCCGATTTTCAGGGATTTCAATAAATCCTCGCGAAGATCGAAGTGGACCCAGACGTCGGCCAGATCGATCAAGGTAACGAGCGGCACGCCTGGCGACACGTATTCGCCGGGCTCCACATTGCGCTGATAGATCTGCGAGGCGAGCGGGGCATAGACAACCAGCTGATCGACGATCGACTGAACGCTCTGGATGTCGGCATTGGCCTTTTCGACATTGGCCCTGGCAATCGCCCGCTCTTCCTTGGTGTAGCCGTTGATGGCCTGATCGTGGGCCGAGTTGGCCTGGTCGACGGCGTGTTCGGCTTCGTGCAGCGCATCGGTCGCCTGGTCGAGACGGGCTTGCGGCGCGTTGCCCTGCTCGGCCAAGGTGCGGGTGCGGTCAAAGGTCTTCTGCGCCAGCACCAGAGCTGCTTGCGCGCGCTCCAGTTCCGCCTTCCGCGCAGCGATGACTTCCGCCCGGGTTCCGACGAGTACATTGGCAAGCTGTGCTTCGGCAACAGCCGTCGCCGCTTTCATTTGATCGAGCTTGGCGACGGTCTCCGGATTGTCGATCCTTACCAGGACGGCCTTCGCAGGCACGTTCTGGCCGCGCTCGACGGGTATTTCCTTGACTCGTCCGTCGACACGCGCGGCGATATCGAGCCGTGTCGCATCGACCTCGCCCTGTACGAGCAGTGGCTCCGGCCGCAACAGATAAAAGACGGAAAGCGCGACGACGATAACCGCGACGGTACCGACGATGATCGAAGGAGTGCGCGTCGGCGCCCGCGTGTTCTGGTCCTGGGCGTCATTTGACGCCTCAGGCGTCCTTTGAATGTCTTCACCGGATGTCGACATCGCCTTGCCCCACTCCAACTAGCCTATGACTGGATGGCTAACCATAGCACTCCAGAAAGCTGTGTGCGCTGTTCTGCCCGGCATGCCCGGCTGAAATCGTGCAGAAGATCGATGGCGTGGTCTTTGACCATGCTGCGCAACTCGACGAAGGTCTTGTCGGGTTCAGAATAGGTATCGAGAATTTTTTGAGCGACGTGTTCAGCCTTTTCGACAACATCGGTCGACGACAAGACCCGCATCCGTGAGATGGCGGCATACAACGCCACCAATGCCGAAATATCCGCCTTTTCGCTCTGGAGTGCATCGATGTAGCATTTAGACGCGATTTCGATGAAAACGCGATGAAGCTCCTGGTGACGCAAAGCCTGGCTGGACAGCCACTGGGCTCGCACCATGGTACGCTGGGTAAACCATGCCGCCGCCGCCGAGGTGAGACCACCAATGGCAGCGCCGGCCAGTGCCGCAAAACCCGAGATCAGAGACGGATTGATCATTCAGGATATGACTCGGGGCTCCACGTGATGAACGGACGCAGTCGCGAGTTCCGGGGTTCTTGAGACGACAAGTAGCATTAAGCGTGCCAGACCCTCAGAAATCTTTTCCGAAAGCACGATATGACTGCCCGCGGCGCTGCTCGTCCACGTGAGGACATGGCATAGCGGCGGACAAATTTGCGCCGCTTGGGCGTCCATCAGGTCGCGGACGCGATCAGCCCGACCCTCATGTCCCTGGCGAAATAGACGCAGGCGTCATCGGCAAACACACGGCCGTTGGCAATTGCGACAGCCAGCTTTCCGCGCCTGACCTGACGCATGCTCACTTCGTAGCGCACCCGCTTGACGTCTGGCTTGATGTCTCCGCGGAACTTCACCTCGCCGACACCGACGGCGCGGCCCTTGCCCGGTGAACCCGACCAGCCAAGCCAATAGCCGATGATCTGCCACATCGCGTCGAGGCCGAGGCAACCGGGCATCACGGGGTCGCCGGCAAAGTGACAGCCGAAGAACCAGAGGTCCGGCGTGATATCGAGCTCACCGATGACATGGCCCTTGCCGAATTCGCCGCCGTCGACGCTGATCTCGACGATGCGGTCCATCATCAGCATGGGCGGCGCCGGCAGTTGCGCGTTGCCGGGGCCGAAATAGCCGCCCTCGCTCGATTTGAGCAGATCATCGATGGAGTAGGACGATTGCGGGACGTGAAAGTCGCGAGGATCGGACAAGGCGATGGCTTTCGGTGTTCGAGTGGCGATTGCTGAATGTCAGGCGACCCTGCCGCGAGCGCAAGCTTGATTTGCAGTCCGTAGGCCACGGCGAACACCGGCCTGACAACATGCCCGGGCTTGACAAGGAACCAGTCAGGAGCCCGCGCTGCCAATTTCGAGCGAGTGCGATGGCCTGCCAAAATTTCGGCAGCGGCTTGCTATCATCTGGCTGCAAAGCGTTGCATCCTGCGGGCCGGCAGTTTTGACTGGATGAAGGCCCTGACCGGGAGAGAGCCTTGCAATCTCTTGTGGCGCTGTACTTGCGGGGAGTCGGGTTCATTTGGCGACATATTCCTGCACGCCTGCGTTCTCGACCCCTGCTGGTACGTTACGGCCACCATTTGCATTCCATGGTTTTGAGGTATGTCGATCGGCGACAAAACCACAGCACGTTTTTCCTGAGGAATTGTCCCGAGATCGAACTCATACGCCACCTGGCGGATCGGACGTCTGCCGGCTCGCGTATCGACCTGGCGCTGTTTGCCTGCAGCAAGGGCGCCGAGGTCTATTCCATCGCGTGGGCCCTTCGGGCAGCGCGGCCCGACCTGACGATCAACCTCCATGCCAGCGATATCTCTCAGGAGATCGTGGATTTCGCCAAGCGCGGCCAGTACTCGCTTCAGGGTGGGGACAACAAGCGCGAGGCCGCGGGATCGGACGACAAGACCTACAGGGACCAGCCGCCGGGATACTCCCCTTTCATGTTCATGTCTGAAAGTGAAAAGGAGGCGATGTTCGATCGCGAGGGCGATGTCGTGCGAGTCAAATCCTGGATCAGGGAAGGCATCATTTGGCAATGCGCGGATGCTGGAGATCCGGAAATCGCATCCATCATCGGCCCGCAGGACATCGTGATCGCGAACCGGTTTCTGTGCCACATGAAGCCGGATATGGCGGAGCGGATCCTGCGCAACCTCGCTCGCGCCGTCAAACCGGGCGGATATTTGCTGGTCTCCGGCGTCGACCTCGATGTGCGGATGCGCGTCGCGATGGACATGAAATGGCAGGCGGTCACGGAACTGATGCAAGAGGTCCATGACGGCGACCCCTCGATCAGGGATGGCTGGCCATTCGACTATTGGGCGAAGGAGCCGCTCGACGCCGGGCGAAGGGATGCGGCGATTCGCTACGCGTCAGCGTTCAGGATCGCCTAACTTCCCCGCGATCACGTTAGTCACGGGATAGAGCGGTGAGAAAACCGCTCACCAGGCGTTCCGTCTCCGGATGACCTCGAAGCTCGTCTTGACCAGAATCAGGAGATCGAGCCAAAGGCTCCAGTTGGTAATGTACCAGAGATCGAGCTTCACCCGCTCCGCCACATGCTCGATGGTCGGCGTAGCGCCCCGCGCGCCGTTGCATTGCGCCCAACCCGTGATGCCCGGTTTGACGTGGTGGCGAAAGGCGTAATCCCTCAATACGCTTTCAAAGTAGGTGTCGTGCGCCAGCGCGTGCGGGCGCGGTCCGATCAGCGACATATCGCCCTTCAGCACATTCCAGAGCTGAGGCAATTCATCGATACTCGATGCCCGAAGCTGCCGTCCGATCGGCGTGACACGCGCGTCATCACGCGTCGCCTGCACGACATCGGCGCCGTCTTCCTTCACCGTCATGGTTCGAAATTTCAGGATTACGAAACGTTTCCCGTTAAATCCCTTTCGGACCTGCCGGAAAATGACCGGACCCGGGCTGCCCATCTTGATGGCGATGGCAGCGAGCAGCATGATCGGCAGGAAAAACGCCAGGGCGAAGGCAGCCACCACCACGTCCATGGCGCGCTTGACGAAGCGCTGCGCTTCGCTGAGCGGCGCCCGCTGGAGCTCGAGGGCCGCCACGCGCTTGCGCTCCGACCAGGTGAGATCCGACAACGCGCGAACGCGCGTATCCGGCAGCAACCGGGCGACCACGGGGACGGTCTTGATTTGATCCCTGACGAACTCGATACGTCCGACATCGCCCCAAGGCAGCGCGATCAGGATCTGCCGGCAATTGTGACGTCCGCACAAAGCTGGACGCGGCCTCGATGACCTGAACGTCCTGCGCCGAACGTGTCAGCGGATCGTCTTCCCGGCTCAATGTGAAGCGGCTGACTTCGGTCGCGCCGCAAAGGGCAAGCAACTCGCCGCTCTTCAAGGCGGCCATCTCGTTGAAGTCACCTATCAGGACAGTGTCGCCGCCTCCGATCGCTCCCCGAGCCACGGCTCGCGCCAAAGCGATCTTCGCGGCCTGGCGCGCGCCAAGCAACGCGATCGGCGACAGCAGATAAAATACGATGAACGCGCCGCGGGAATAGGCTGCGCTGATCTTGAGAAGAAATGCGATGAGTGCAAGCAGCAACCCGGTCGTGAACCAGCACACCAGGATCTCGCGTACCTCAAGCCGGGGCTTCGCGCCCTCCTGAAGTTCGTAGTAGCCGCTGCCGTTCATCCGCAGGATGTAGATCAGGCTCGTAAGAACGCCGACGGCGCATAAGGGCAGGATTTCGGGAACGTAGCCGCCATTCAAGAGCTGATAGCCAATTCCACTCACCAAGCCGGAGAGCAGAATCGTGAAGTGCGTCGACAGCCAGCAGGAGGCAAAAGATGAACTCAGCACGGAAAAACGACGGCCGACCAACTGAATACTCGATTTCTATTTTGTCGTGAATGCCAGACTTAACCGACATAATAGACCCCATTAAATGCAATCTGGGTCGGCAAAAAGCTGAGTTTTCCCTGTAAATCGGCCCCGCACGGCGAACCGTATCCCCGGAACTTCCGCGCCGCAACATTTAAATTTTAAATAACTAATTTGTGATTTTTAATCCTTCGGCGGAGGCCGCCCAAACCGAGTTTTACCGCCGAGTCTTTATTTAATTGCCGGCTCGCTCAACAGCCCTCCTCGATCGGCCATTCAGACAACCCGCACCTGCGCCAGAGCCCGGAAGCAGCCGCCCTGTCGGCGAAACAAATCTCCCGGCGGCCTCAGAAAGGAGGGGTGATCCTCTCGAGATGCACAGGAGAATCGCTTGCGCCAAGAAGCCCGACCTTGACAAGGCCGTCCACCACCGCCGGAAGGTAATACTCGACAAACCCGCGCGCCTTCTTGCGAAGTTGCGTTCGTCGCATCTGGTTCAATACACCGCGAACCAGTTCGGGTTCCTCCCATGGAACATCATGCTGGCAGGAGAGAAGATAATGACTCGACGGAGAGCGAGCGATCTCGTTGGGAAATAGCGCAATCAGATCATGATCGATCGGCGCAAGGCTCGAACGCGGCGGCTGCTTTTTCATCTGCGTAAACAGCGCCCCGGCCAAATTCGTGCCGTCGGCGAGATTGAGATGGCTGATCGGCGTGACCCGCGGATTTATCTCCAGCAGCCAGGCATGGTTCGCGGAGTCGATGATGAAATCGAATCCCACGAAGCCCGACAAACGCAGACGTTTCACCATGCGTTCACACGCCATCGCCATTTCCGGATGGTCGATGAGCCTGATGACGCTCGCAGGGCCGCGATCGTGAGTTACCTCCACGGCTTCAACGCTGATCCCGGCGAGAACCTTGCCATTCCAGCAGATCACCGCCCGATTGCCGGGGCGACCGGCGATATATTCCTGCAGATTGATCGTCCGGCGAAGCGCCAATGTGAGCGGGCTCAGGGTCTCCGATCCAAGCATGGCGCCGAAAAAACGTCTGCCCCGCCAGGTGTTGGGCGTCTGCAGTTCCCACACCACGGATCGCAAATCAGCGTCCCTCTGCACGATGCGAACGCACCGTCCCCCGTCCGAGTGGTCGGCCTTGACCACGACCGGATAAGTCAACTCGGCAGGCGCCGACTTGAACGTGCTGGTCGCCGGAACAACGATGGTTTCCGGGCAGCGTAACCCTTCGAGTTTCGCAAGCGCCAGAAAGTGGCTCTTGTCGCGCGTAGCGGTGAAGCCGGCCGACGATCCGAGCGACCGTTCGATGAGGTCGCAGACGCGCGTTGCCGACTTGTCGCGGGACGATGCCATCCGTCCATGAAGATTCTGCAACTCGCGAACCGCGGGGTCGTCGGTGCAGACAAGCAGGTCCGGAGACCATCGATCGATGGCGCGGGTGATGGATTGGAGCGAAAACCGGCTACGGTATGTAAAGTGACGCGAAATCTTGCGCGCGCTTCGCACCAGGTGCCCGGAACGCGCGAGCGAGGCGACCTCAAATCCGGCGTAAGCCAACGCAATCGATATCCGGGCGGAGATCGGATTATCCTGTGTCGCGAACACAAGAATCTTCGGCCGCTCAGCGTCGTCGCATGTGCTCATTGTAGCTCGAAAGAAGCGCGCTCATGCGCGGCTGCCGGGGCCTGGCCCTTGCTCGACCGCAAGACTTGCGTCAGATGATTTGACAACCGGCTGGCGGCGAATTTCGCGCCGCAAGCGAAGCGGAGCACCGGGCCGAAGCTTTCCACCGCCGTTGGCCCGACAAAGAACAGCCCCGGGACCGACGATTCGAAATGCGAGGACAGTTTCGGGACGTTGTTCAGCAGTTTCAGTTGCGAAGCGATCCCCGCGCCGAGGAACGCCAGACGCCGGACATCGGCGCGGTAGCCGGTCGCCGCAATGACATGCTCGGTTTCAATCTTGCGCTCGTCGCCATTCGCCGATTTGATGCGCAGGATAGCCCGGCCGCCGGAAGCTTCGGCTCCGTTGATCTCATAGCCCGCCAGCAGCGGCACCCGATCAAAGCGTCCGCGCAGGAACCATCCGCCCGCGGGTCCGAGAAAGCCCTTGATGAGCCGGCGTTGCACCGGCTTCGGCAGCCCGTGGAATACGTGCGGCAGATCGGTGAAAAATCGCGACTTCCAGCTCGGCCCGATCGGAGAAATCGGCGACCGGATGGTCTGCGCAAGACTCCGTGGCAGTTCAAGGCGCGTATGAAGTTCGAGCGATGGCCGCCTTGCGACGACGCGCACATTGCAGCCTTCTTCATGAAGCAGCGTTGCAAGCTCGGTTGCCGAAGCGCCGCCGCCAACGACGGTCACATCACGTCCCTTGAATTTCTGCAGGTGGACATGCGCGGAACTGTGCGACAGGAGATCGGCAGGCAGAGACGCCAATTGCGGGGGAACATACTCGAAGCTGTTGAGGCCGGTGGCGATCACCACGTTCCCGGCCGTGAAGCTTGTTCCGTCGTTCAGCCCGAGCCTGAATCCGGACGGGGTACGTTCGACCAGGGTGACCCGCTTGTTTTCCAGGTTGGGCGCAAATCGCTGCTGGAACGCGAGGCCATAGGCGCAGAAGTCTTCGACACGAACCGGCGTGCCGAGATCGGCATAATCGATGCCGCGCTCTTCGCAATAATCGCCGATGGTGAATTCGGATTTCGGATCATAAAGCGTCGATGCAAACCCGTCCGACTTGAGCAGCATGCCGCGTGGCATGTGTCCAAGCCAGAATTGCATTGGATCGCCGACGATCCGATGCTCGACGCCGTTGGTGCCGAGATGGGCGGCAATCGACAGTCCGTATGGACCTGCTCCGATAATGGCAACACTTGAACTGTTAGACATGCACATCGATTCCCGCGTTCGTCGCCGTCGTCTTGCCGGGTCGTATGGTAAATTCGACTGGAATTGATCATGGACGCTTCAGGCGCCGCCAGGAGAGAGGCCTCCTGGGCTCGATAACCGGCAACCTGTTACTGTCGTTAACCCCGCACTCGAATGATTAACGGATGGCGACTATTTGAATTTTCGGCTGCAAACATCTGCATTGCAACCCTATCCCCGGAGGGCGCGCCGGACAATATTAAATTCATTAAATAATTAAATTGCATTATAGACGCCGAGCAAGTACCCATTTTAAATGATCGCGGCTCTGCTACACTGGCCGTCATGGTCACCGAGGCGTGCGCGACTTTAGGTAAAATGTTCTTTGCCGCCGGGCTGGGCGACCGGCGGTCACGAGGTTGAACGAAAGTGTATCAGGAAGCCCGGGCATGGATGGCCTAACCACCGGTTCAATCACGCTATCGCGTGAGGTTCGGCACCGCTCCATGAATTGCCCGGCAATCGGCCGGTGGAGCGCATCGGCTCGGGACGACAACAACAAGCCCTCCGATTTCCCCTTGAGACAAATCGGAAGTTATTGCCCGGGCGAGACTACGGAATTGATCGAACGCTCCTCATTTCGGGCTCTTTGCGGCCCAACATGGGCGTGCGGATGGACGCGGGAGATTCACTAGATGCTCGATGCGACAAATCGCAGGCTTGCCGGCGTGGACGACGGAGATTGGCAAGGTCAGCAAGCCCCCCTGCCCGACGGCGGCCTCGGCAGGTTCGTCGAGAACGTTCTCCGGCGCCGGCGCATCATGGTGCTTCTGATTCTGCTCGGCGCCGCCGCCGGATGGCTGGCAAGCCTCGCTTACGTGACCGTCCGGGTGTCGGCCTACTCGGCCTCATCGGAAATATTGATCTCGAACACGACGCTGCAATTGTCCGGCCCTGACGCCGTCGTGACCCAGATCCTGGTCGAAAATACCCTGGTCGAGAACGCCGTCGAACTGTTGAAGTCGGGCAGAGTGCTTGGCCGCGTGGTCGACAAGCTCGGATCGGAAGAGATCGAGCGAATATCGCCGAGATCACGCATCCTGCCCGGAAGCCCCTCACCGGAACCGAACTCGTCGGACGTCGCCAGGAAGCAGGCGTCGATCGCGCTGCTGCGGTCCAACACGATCGTCAAGCGCGTGGGCACGAGCCAGATTGTCAGGATCAGCGCGAGAGCGCAGACCGCGGCGGACGCGGCGACCCTCACCAACGAGATTGCAGGAGCATTCGTTCAGGAACAGTACGAGGCAAACGCCGTCGTCAGCACGAGCGCGGCTTTGCGGGAGCGGATCAAGGTGCTCGGTCCGACCGCCCGAATCATCAGTGAGGCTGTTCCGCCCAAATCGAAAGATCGGCTGACGGCCGCACTCGCCATGCTGCTCGGCATCATGCTGGGCGGCGCGGCCGGCGCGGGAGGCGGCCTCGCCTGGATCGGGTTCGATCGGCGCTTGCGGACGTCGGACCAGCTTGCCGGCGTGACCTCGCTCGAATGTTTCGGCTATGTGCCCCGGATCGACCCGCAATTGCCGGTGGGCGGGGTTATTCCCTTGCCCTCGCCCGATGGCCTTCGCAAGTATGGGCCGGCTCCCGCGCCTGCCAATGGTTCTCGGCGTGGCGCTTTGATCAAGCGCAGCGTTCCGGTCCATCCCCGCCTCGCAGCGGCGCCTTTGCGGCCGGTCCTGCCTCAGAAGATCCGCGAGTACCACAAGTGGTTGACCTCGGATCCCACCTGCAGCATCGACCTGGAAACTTTCCTGAAACGGTCCGTGCTGCGCCGCGTGCGCTCGGCGGTGAACGAACGGTCGACGAGCGTCCCGCACATTGTCGGCGTGACGTCCTGCCACGCCGGCGAGGGCAAGACGATGCTTGCCGGCAACCTGGCCCGTTTCATCGCGCGAGACGGCACGCCCGTGCTTTTGATCGATGCAAGTGAAATGAAGCACGGCCGCACGCAGCAAAAGGCCGGTCTCCACGAACTGCTGCGGGGTACCGCGGCCGCGGACGATGTGATCGAAAGCAACGTTTGTCCCAACCTCGACTTCCTGCCGCGCGGCAAAGGTTCCGGCGATCTCGACCTGCTGTGGGGAAATCTCCTCCACGCCGTCGGCGGCGGCCGCGAACCTCCCTATAAATGGGTCATTCTCGACCTGCCCGGACTTGCGACCGCGGTCGACGTGCGCGCCGCCGGCCAGGTGCTCGACGACCTCCTGATGGTGGTCGAATGGGGCCGCACCACGCAGGGACAGCTTCAGCAGGGGCTGCGCGCGCTGGGATCCCTGCAGGAAAGGTTCATCGGCACCATCATCAACAAGGTGCCGGGGAACTCGACCGATTTCGACACGACAAGCACTGTCCGGCGGCGGCCGGTCGGCGACGAGCATTGATCCAAAATCGCGTAAGGCGAGGCACAGCCATGATCAGGAAATTCAGCGAGATTGCATTGGCCTTGAGCCTGATGGCGATCCTCGCCGCACTGCCGACGCCCGTCCTGGCCGGCGAGTACAAGCTCGGCATCTCCGATAAGGTGAAGATCAAGGTGCAGGAATGGCCGGATCTCGGCGGCGAGTACACGGTGACCGCCGACGGCGTCGTTTCGTTGCCGCTGATCGGCAATATCGATGTTGTCGGCCTGCACCTCAACGATCTGGCAAAGGAAATCTCGGACCGGCTGCAGCGGCGCTCCGAGGGGTCAGAACGCGTCTTGGCCGCGGTCGAAATCATCCAGTATCGTCCTTTCTCGATCATGGGAGACGTTCAGAAGCCGGGCGAATATCCCTATCGGCCCGGGCTTACGGTGCTCGAGGCGATCAGTGCCGCCGGCGGATACTATCGAACCGAGTTGGGGCTTCTCCGGCTCGGCCGCGACGTCGCGGTCGCGAACGGCGATATCAACGCCCAATCAGTCAGGCTGACCCGGCTGATCGCGCACGAAGCACGACTGAACGCGACACTCGAGGGGCGCGCGGATGTGCCCCTGCCGCCGGAACTTGCGAAGCAGAAGGACGACCCCGAAATCATCGCAACCATGAAAGATGAACAGGCCGCACTCGTGCTGGAAAGCGACATGAAGCGCAACGAGCAGGCGTCACTGGAGAGCATCAAGTCGCTCTATGAGGCCGAGATCACCTCGCTTCGCGGACTCGTGCAGGCGCTCACACAGGAGCAGGACAGTATCAGTACCCAGCTCAAGGAACTGCGCTCGATGGCCGCCAGGGGTCTCGCGCTGGCCCCCACGATGTTTGCCCTCGAACGCTCGCTTGCCCAGGTTGCGAGCCAGCAGATGGGCACGGAGACGGGCATTGTGAGAGCCCAGGAGAATATCACGTTGGCCCAACAGCGTGTCGCCGACCTCCAGCAGGAGAGGCGGCGTACCGCAACAAAGGATCTCGAGAAGACACGGGACGATATCGCCGACGCGCGCGCAAAAATCGTCACGGCAACCCAGTTGCTGCGCGAGGCCCAGATCGCAGCGCCGGCCGAAGCGCGCGAGCGATCGTCACAGAATGTCGACCGGGCCAACTTCATCATCTACCGACGGGAGGGCGAGACGATGCGGGAGATGACGGCCGAGGAAATGACGCTTGTAGCCCCGGGAGACGTCATCAAGATCCCGACTGTGCAGCCGTCGCCGGTCGCTCGAGGTGCGTTCCTCAACTTGTCGCGAGCGGACGCTCCGGAACGCTAGGATGGATGCGTTGGTGATCTGCTTCCGCAATAACTGAACGGGCTCAATAACCCAGAAAGCCGATATCGACCGAGTGGGAGCGCAGGCGATGAAAACCCTGGGGTCAGCACCTTCACGGAGTTCGGCGGGCGAGCGCGTCCAGGTGTTGATCGGGCTGGTTGAGAAAGTGATGCCCCTGTTCCGCAGGAAACGCATGCTTGCGTTTGAGCGGATGTTCGAGGTTTCCGAACGCACAAGAATTCTCGATGTCGGCGGCACGAGGTTCAATTGGGACCTCATGTCGGCCAAACCGCAAGTGACGCTTCTCAACCTCGGCCTGGAAGAACGAGTTGAAGGTCGTTTCCGGTGGATGCCCGGAGATGGCAGGCATCTCTCATTCGACGACAATTCATTCGACATCTGTTTTTCGAATTCGGTCATTGAGCATGTCGGCGGACCGGAAGACTGGAAGAAGTTCGCCGGCGAAATCCGGCGCACGGCACCCGCTTATTATGTTCAGACCCCGAACTTGTGGTTTCCGGTCGAGCCGCACCAGATGGGCTTATTCCTGCACTGGCTGCCTCGCCGCATCGAGCGGCGGCTGGTGCGTTATTTCTCGGTGTGGGGATGGGTCACGCGCGAGACGCAGGAGAACATCGACAAGTGGCTCTCGCAGAACAACCTGCTGACGAAACGCGATATGGTGCGGCTTTTTCCTGATGCCGAGATCATCGTGGAGCGTCTGTTGCTGCTTCCGAAATCGTTTATCGCGGTGAAAAAGCCGGCGCCGCGCGCCTGACAACTCCTCTCTGCTGCCGTATCAGGGCCGCAGCCTCTCCAATACCGTCACCTGACTGTCCCACAGCCCGACGCTGCGCTCCCTGTCGGTCTTCCGCCATTTTCCCGTTCCGATCAGCGCGGCTTCGATCGCACCCGCGGGGAAATCCGGACATGCGCCTGTCTGTTGCTGACATTGACGCAAATCCCGATACGTCCTCAAGCGGATGTCGGCGAGCAGGAGAACCTGATACGGATCGACCGTCGCTTCCAATTCCCTAACCTTCGCCGCGGTATCGGGGCCGCCGGCTCGCACCAGCCCACCGCCGTCGTCGGGCGTTCGATATTGAACGACTTCACCATGGTGGCTGTATTGCAGCGGAATGTACGACCAGCCCCAGGCGGCTCCCGGCTCGTAGACGATCGCTTTCGGTCCTGCGGCCTTGTCATACAAGCCGGCGACAAAGCGATGCGGCCCATGCACGAACATCGATGCATGGTCGAAAAACAGGTATGTCGACAGCCCTGCTCCCACCAGCATTGCGCCCAGGGTAATCCACCTGCCCGCGGCATCCCACCAGCGAAGTCCGGTGACGGAGTTCGCGCCGGCTCCAATGAGCAGGCTGAGCGGCACCAGCAGCCACAGGCTGTAGCTGGCCTTGAGAACATCGAACGTCCTGACGAAAAGGCTTGCCAAAATCGTGGCCATAACACCGGCAACAACGACCGCGATCAACCAATCGACCGGCCTTAAGCTGCCGCTTCTCGCGCGTAATCCGGCGGCGAAGATGGCGGCAGCGAGAAGCGCCATCGTGCCACCCAGGAACAATATTGCGGCCGGTACGGAAACCATGTTGGCGGAATCACCGGCCAGTTTCAGCAGATAGCTCAAACATCGTACGATCGCACCTCCATCGGCGGTTGCTGAGTCCGGTAGCTGTCGTGGGGACAAAGAGCGCGATTTGAGTTGCCGCAGAGGCGAATGGGATCACGCCGAGCGAACCAATGGCCACCAGCACGAAAGCGCCCGTGATTTGCGCAAGTGCCGTGAGGCGCCGAAGGAATGAAAGCCCCAGGGCAAGGAAAAACGCGCAACTGCTCACGACGCCATAGAAGTGCGTGTAGACCGCCAGAAGACAAATGGCGGCAAACAATGCCAGGAGTTTCAGATCGATTTTTGCCGGAGAAGCCACGAGGCGCAGGAAAACCGCCACCTGCGCGCAGGTGATGGCAAAGAACACAGGATAGGCGCGGATTTCCACCCCGGCTTGAACAAGCTTGGGTGACAAGACCAGAAATCCCAGCGACACGATCATTGCCGACCGCCCGAGCTCGCGCCACGCCACGATCGCCAGACTAGTTACGCCCGCTATCACAAAGGCCGAGTGGAACAGCCTGAAGCCTATCGTCGAGGCGCCGTAAAAGTGCAGCCATAGCCAATCCAGAATGTAGCTGACCGGCGGCATGCGATCTCCGGGAACGCCCAGGCGCTCGGGATCCGCACCAGCAAGCCACTGGAGCATTTCCCGGAACTTCAGGCTGATCCCCGACAACTGCGTGGCTTCATCGAGCCAAATGTCCTGCGCGCGAGCAAAGACATAGAACTCGACGGCGAGCGCCGTTATCAGCACGGCCGCGATCAGGGCATCAACAAACGGAATCCGGTCCAAATGGCTAGATGCCATCGGCTTGACTTCCGCATGTGAGGACGCATGCATCTGCCTGGTCCTTCAGGTCACAATTGACGGGACGTATGGATGGGGGGACGCGGCTACTGCCATTTCCAGGCTATGTCGTTGAGTGTCGCGCTGGCCGAGTTTCTTCCGATTTCGAATCCAAAATCAAAGCCGCAGACGTAACTGTCGGCCGGCAGGATACCGCGGGTGACAAGCTCCTTGAGCACGCCGAGCAAGGGCAGCGTCTGCCTTCCCCTCATCATGTCACGCGGCGTTCGGCCTTTGGCTTCCGTCACCGGAACGATCAAGGTGAACGGCGGCGAACTCGTGAAGGCGTTGCCGGGACGAGTGGCGATATAGGCATGAAACGTTCCGTCGGGTGAAGAGTAGTCAAAGTGATCCTTCAATCCCAGAAGATAGCTCCAGTAATAGTTCGGCACATGAGGCAGGAACCCGATCTCGTTGGTCATCGTGTTGGTGACGTTTGGCGGGGATGGATCCGATGCCGTCGTAGGATACGTCTCGAAAAGAACGTTGAAATCATTCGGATCGCCGTCAATCGACAGATCGTAGGTGACGGAGAGATCGGTGAACTCGGATACTTTTTTCGGCGCGGGCCTCTTCACCGGGAGGAAATACCCGCCGGATCCAACGCCATACCCCGCTATGATGGCATACGCGTAAACCACCGCATCATTGGTCTGGCTGGGATACGACCACGCTATTTTCGTGCGCCTGGGAAATGTGCTCGGGTAATTCGTGATGACTTGATTGAACATCACGCCATCGTTCGCCAGCCCGAAACTCCCAACCTCTCCCGTTCCGCTCTTTGCGGACGGGTTGGAAACGACGATGGCGCTCGGCCCGACGCTGACGACGGTGGTGTTTGCGGGCAATGCATCGGGCGCGATCTCGACGGTCATGCCCGGCAAGAGTCCCCTCGTATCCGGAAACCCCGTGATCTTGGTGCTGCCGGCGGCAACCGTCAGGCCGGTATGTTTTTTGGTCGACGCATTCCAGATACCCTGGGCCGACCAGAATGGTCCCTGCGTGCCGTCGGCAATGTTATAGTTGCCGAACTGATTGGTTTTCGATTCCAGAACGACAGGCGGCTCCGGAACCTTGTCCGCTTCGGACGGCTTCTGATTCTCGGTATTGAGCTGGCCGGGCACGATGGTTCTCGCCGGCTCCGCGGCGAACAAGGCCGAGACGCTCGACGAAATAACCAATATTGCAGCCAGGACGACGGAACGCATACGCTTTCTCCCGTTACCGGCCTGAACCGGATGTCCGAGCCGCGGAAGGGCTGGATTGCCGCACTAACATTTCTTTTGCTCCCATTTCATTCGCCGATGAGGACCGATCCGTTTGGAGGATCAGATCGTCGAGAGGATAAAACTCGGTCAGGCACGCCATCTGGTCCGGATCAACTGAACTGAGCCGAGCCGCGTCCGGGTCGCAAACATTGCAGCCAGGAATTCAAGCTCCGTTCCCTCCAAATTGCCAATGTCTGCACCGGCCCGCCGCATTGCGATCGGGCCGCCGCCATGATCCGGTTCGCGAACTCCCCTTCGTCGCCAAGAGGAACAAGTCCGTCTTGCGCGACGACATCGGAAAGCGCGCCCGTGTCATATGCCACCACTCTCAGCCCTCTCGATAACGCGAGGACGACGGTGCCTGACGCGCTCACCAAGGGGTATGGGGCGATCAACAGGTCGCTTTCCGCCAGCACGCCCGCGATCTCGACGTCGCTCAATCGATATTCGGAAGGGCGGCGAACGACCTCGGTGAGGTCCGCCACCTTGGCGACGATCTCGCCGCAGTCTCCTTTTCCAGCGAACGCAATCGAAATGCGATTCCGGTCGCCCGCCTGCAGGTGGCTCAAGATAGCGGGAATGCGCTCCAGTCCCTTGTCCGGGCGCAACTGTCCCAAGACGAGCAGGCGGCACTGCTGCGCGGATTCTGAGGTGGGCGCCGCCGCCTTCGCCCATGCCGCATACTGCAGAAAAGGAAGATGAGGAACGACAGCGGCTGACCGGCCACCCGCAACGGCGGCCTCCGCTGCCAGGGTTTCCGAGTGCGCCACCAGCACGGCCGCCCGTTGCCATAGCAACCGTCGACTAAGCGCGCCAACCGGCGGCAACGCCTTTTTGGGTTTTGGATCGTGTGCGATGACCACCACCCTGGCGCCCAGAAACGCCATCAGGGCAAATGCGAATTCATCGTACCAGCTTCTGGTCATGACCACGAGGACCGCGGCGCCGCTCACGGCAGCGCGCGCCGCGGCTGCCAGACCATGCAGTTGACGAAAAATCTGGGCTATCTTGCCGGATGCGGAATTTGACGGAAGAATGCGCCGGGTGACGACATTGGGCGGACTCCATTCCGTGTGAACGGGGGCCAGGACCTTCACCTCGAATTCATCGCAAAGCAAAGCCGCGAGCTCTCTCCCGTAGGGATTCGCACCGTCGGTATCATAAATCAAAAGTCGGCTATTTCCTTGCGTCTTCAAGTTGCTCTCGACGCTCCCTCTTTCGCTTCGTCCATGATGCGGCGGATCAGGCCACGCCAAAGGCCCAACATCATTGCTCAAACGCCGATAG
Source organism: uncultured Alphaproteobacteria bacterium (assembly GCA_963843225.1). Taxonomy (GTDB): domain Bacteria; phylum Pseudomonadota; class Alphaproteobacteria; order Rhizobiales; family Xanthobacteraceae; genus Bradyrhizobium. The sequence goes on from CAWJJT010000001.1 coordinate 216,667, forward strand.
GCTCCGTCGCGCACGATCAACACTTCTTGCCTGCCAGGACCGTCATGATTGCCGACACGTATTTTTCCGCCGTGCGATCCGGCGTCCGAAATCGTGCCACGTTGTGAGCTGCGATGCCCAGATCCTGAACCAGCTTCGGCGAGTCCGCGAGCCGGGCGATAAGCTCCGCCAGGGCATGCTCATCATGCGGGTCGAACACCAACCCGCTCTCGCCATCCTCGACGAAATCCAGCGTCGCACCCGCGTGTTCGGAGGCGACCAGAGCAAGCCCGCTCGCAGCCGCTTCCAGCAGCACGATGCCATAGGGATCTTCGAGCGTGGGGAAGACGAACGCGTCGGCGGCGGCGTAGCACGCCGGCAGTTGGTCCTGATCCTTAAAGCCAGCGAAGGAAACCCCCGGAATTCCCAGGCTCTGAACCAGCCCTTTCAGCTCGGCCTCCTCGGGGCCGGAGCCAACGATCGTCAGCTTGACCGGCCGTCGGGTCGGACGCATCGCAGCCAGCGCACGAATGAGATGGTGGAGGCCCTTGCGGGGGATAAGCCGCCCCACGCTGAGGAGACGAAGCTCTCCGCTGTCCGACCGATCCCGGCCGGCCCCGATCGCCAGCAAGGGAGCCAGATTTGTCGTATGCGGCGCCAGGAAAATGCGTCCCTTGGCTCCGAGTTCCTCGAAGCGATCCGCGGCGGGTTTGCTCTTGGCGATAAAGCCAGAAGCCCTGGGCATCAGGATTGTTCTGGCAATACGTTGAAGCCGGCCCAGGCCTTTTTCGTAAACCGAAGTTCCATCGCTGTAGATGATGAGCTTGGCGCCAGTCAATTTGCAGTACAGATAGGCATAGAAGCTCGGTATCGAGAATCCGCCCGAGATGATCGCATCGGGCCTGGCGCGCAACAGCCGCCAGAATATCCTCGGGCTGATATAGTAGTCGGTGGTGTCGGCTGACCGCTTTATTCTCGCGCCGCCGATCATGAAGTGGCGAAAGCCCAGCTTGTTCTCGAAATTCCAGTTCATTCCGCGCGACGCGCTGCCTGCGCAAAACAGGCAGAGGAGATCGACTCTCAGCGAAAGCTCGCGCATGATTTCGATGATGTACGGTGTCGGAATGTCAGTGAGAAACACGACTCGCGGATGAGAATCCGCAAAAGCCGGACAGGACGGCAAAGCCGCGTTCTCGGAGCCGGAATGGAACAACTCGTATCTCCGTCTTCAGGTATCCGACTGTCCATCCGCGCATATTAATATCTGCATATAAAAATTAATTAATTAACTGAAAATTACCATATTAAATACTTGCCATCAAGCCCCCGAGCCGCGACAATTGCCGGTACTACAACGACGGGAACGAGATTCACCTGTCGGACATCACGACGGAACCGGCCCAGACTCCCAAATTCGGTAACATCATGTCTGGACCAAACGTCAGTCTTTCAGTTAACCAAACCGAGCAGGGGTTCGCGGCCGTGTTCCGCAACTTGCTGCTCTATTTCCTTCTTTTTAACCTGTTCGCATCTCAGGGCCTGTTTATCTTCTTCAGCGCCAATCCTGATGCGGGTGTCATCAGCGACGCCGGAAACCTCTATAATCAGTTGGTGCTGCCGGCGGCGTTTCTCGCCGCCTGCTATCTGGTCCGCGCCTATCGCGTTCCGCCCGGGGTTTTATGGGCTGCCATTTTGCCCATGGCGCCTCTGCTGCTGATGATGGCGGCCTCCACGGTGTGGTCCGACTATCCGGAACTGACGATCAGGCGGGCGTCTCACGAACTCATTGAAGCGACGACCCTGGTGCTGCTGGCCACCTGCTTTTCGAGCGCCGCCACCATGCTGGCGATTTTTTTTCGAGCGTTCCTCATCATCGGTTGCCTGGATCTGGTTTCAGCCGCCGTTTTGACAGACTCATTCACCGCCAAGGGATTCGCCGGAATCCACAGCGACAAGAACATTGCCGGTCAATTTTTCTTCGTGGCGCTGCCGATCTACATTTTCGGAATGCGTTACAGGGAAATTTCAGGAAATAGATTGCTCGGACTATTCGGCCTGGTGGCGGCCGTCGGAATGCTCGTCCTGACGGAATCGAAGACCTCCATTGGAGCCACACCCGTCGCGTTCGCATTGGTGTTGCTGACGCTGGGACTAGGCAACCGCAATCCCACCATTCGCACGGCAGTAAGGTGGTGCTGCCTTGCGGGACTGCTTTGTGTTCTCGCTGCCATCATGATCTGGGGTGCCGATGCGCTGCTGGAAATGCTGGTCAGGGACCCGACGCTAACCGGCCGTGACTTGATCTGGCGCTATGCGGACAGCAAATTCGAGGGAAGCCCGATCGTCGGCGTGGGCTATGGCGCGATTTGGCAGGTTGGCCCCCAAATCGAGGAAGCCCTCAAGAGAGCGGGATTATTCTTCGTCTTCAACGAAGCCCACAATGGCTACCTGGAAATAGCCGCGCAACTGGGCATCGCCGGCATTGTTTGCCTGGTGATATTCTTGATCGCAACGCTGTTCAACGCGATTTCCTACTGGGCCACGATCGAGAAAAACACGCTCTATGGGGCCGGCGCACTTACGATCTACGTCTTTTGGGGACTGATTATATTCAACGTCACGGAGTCGATCTACTTCCAGTCGGGCATCGGCAATTCCAATGTATTGATCTTTCTCAGTGCGTTTGTAGCGAGCCGCAACAAGCAAGCGAGGATGATGCCGGCTGTGAACATCGGCTCGCGCGCCGCGCGACCCCACCGGGCGGTGGCCCGAACGGTATGACTCCCGCGGAAGGGTCCAATGGATATTCCGCCGATCCCGACTAGGACCGCCCGCGCCGACGCTCGAAATCATCCGGCGAATGCTTGGCGCGTTATCAGCCCAGAGGAGCAATCTCGATAACGGACTTCTCTGAAAGAAGCCCCTCGAACGAGATTTGATACGCAGCCTCGAGCTTGCCAAACGATGGCGAAACCCAGCCCTCTCCGGTGTCACCGTCGCCGAAAGCGATATGGGGCTCAAGCGTGCCTTGATGGCTGAACTCCACCAGCGGACGGCCGCCGTCTTCGACAACAACCGAATTGCGTTTGCCGTCATTCATGCGAACGGACAAGCGGGGGTTGATCAGGAACGAGATTCGAACGGGAAGAGGATCCGAACCGCCGACCAGTTCGTCGGCGATGGTTACCCTTCCCGCCTCGGACATCGAGACGCTGCGTCGATGTCGCACTCCGAATTGCCGGAGATAGCCGTCGTGCTCGGCGACGACCTCCCGGGCTCGCCGGTCCAGAGCCGGAAACAAGCCGCGCGTTCGCCTTCGCGGCCCAGTTGAACAGTCCGGACGTGGAACTCGACGAAACGCCTGAGATCGACAGGGTGTTGTGGCTCATCGAACTGCGAAATCGCTCCCGCCAAAGCGGCGCGGAGTTATAGACATAGGTCCCGGGGTCGACGATGACCGGCGTGTCACCTACCGACAGCCACACGCTCAGCGCGTCTGCGTGCCCATGGGCGGCGATCGACAGATAGCCGAGTGGTCCGTGGTCGAAGACGAGCACGACCGGGCTGGAAGGGCGTTCCCGCCAGACACTATAGCCACCTGCCTTCCAGGTCTTCATGCCGACAAGCGGCGCTATCGGTGGCGAGGCAGAGCCGGCTCGTGGCGGAGAGAACAATGCATCGCGAAGGTCGACGTGGCTGCGCGGGGGTGAAACGCCGGGATGGCTGAGGTAATCCGCCACGCACTCGGCCACCGCAGCCACATACAATGGCCCGGCAGGCCCTTCTATCCCGATCACTTTGCTGTCGTCGTTGTCGCCGATCGTGGGGACGTGCCCCGACGCAGTGGAGATCCACTGCACGTGGTCAACCCAGGCCAACAGGCGTTGCCTGACAGGTGCCGGCAACTGCCCGGGCGCCAGATTCAGCGCGAAGAAGGCAGTCATCGCCAACTCAACTGAAAAGGCGGCGTAGGTCGAGGATTGTTCGGCACCCACGCCGTCCTGCAGGAGTTGCGACTGAAGCTGGATCATCAATTGATCCAGGTCGCCTTCCAAATTGCTTCTCGTGTCAATTCCCGGCGCGACCGCCCGGCAAACCAGCGATCCCGCCAGTTCGGCGATCCGGTGATTGTTTTCGGACGAATGGAGCGATGGATACCTTTTCAGCCAGAACAGGTGCGCGGCGAAAAAGCGCTCGATCTCGATCAGGTCGGCGTGTTCGATCTCATCCAGGCCGACAATCGACAGCGCGACCGCAACGGAAATCGCCCGGAGCGCAAGCTCGACGCCCGAAACCCAGTTGACGCCGCGGTACGGACGGTTGCCCCGCATCCAGGAAACGACGATACCCAGCACCAGCTTGCCGATCCGAGGGTCCCCGGTGAGCCGCCCGTGTACCGCCAGCGGGACCAGAAACTGCAATCGATTGATTTCCCAGACACGCTTGACCTCGCGGCCGGCGCCGGCGCGATAGGAAACATCGAAGCAATATTCGTCCGAACCGCCCCAGGGGATTCCCTGCTCATCGAGATGCCAGAATTCCGGCGGGGGCGGCATCGCCGGGGTGTGGACCCATGTCGCGCCAAGCAGCTCGAACTCGCCGGCCATCGTCCTTTGAGCCTGTTCGGCGACGCGGACTTTGAGCCCTTCGGGCATGTCACTCAAGGCGCGGCGAACATTTGGCAGTTCTGCGATATTTCCCGTGGCCGGTATTTCCGCCCACTCTTTGCTGAATTGTCGTCCCGACCGTCGCGCGATCTGCTCGGCAACACGATGACCGATTTCAGGCACACTCATCGCCGCCAGGCGCGATTTGTACCAGTTGATCGAGTTGACAATGCCGGCGATGCTAGCAGCCACTGGGCTTGAATTCCCGCAGGAAGAGCTCCAGGTTCATCAGCGACCACAGGATCTTGTCGTGGTCCTGCTTTGCGGACATGTGTTCGTCCACCAGTCGCGTCACCATTTTCCGGTCGAAGATATGCGCCGTCATGGCCGACGCGCCGGTAAGTTGCTCGCGCACGAATGCCTGATAAGGCCCCTGCATCCAGCCGCTGATCGGAACCCGGAAACCCACCTTCTTGCGGTGAAGTATGTCGTCCGGCAGGGTTCCCTTCATTGCCAATCGGAGAACCCGCTTGCCGCCCTTTCCCGAAAGGAGGAATTTGTCGGGAAGACGCGCAACCGCCCCGGCCAACTCGGTGTCCATGAATGGCATGCGTCCTTCGATGGATCCGGCCATCATCATGCGATCGCCTCTTTCGAGAAGATCGTCGGGCAGCCATGATGTCTGGTCGAAGAACATCGTCTTGCGGCCGTTCGATCCTGTCTCCATCGAAAACGGAAATCGGTCGGGCGGTTCGCTCGACGACGATTGTCCGAGCATCAAGTCGCGATCCCTGATTGACATGCCTCCGAACCAGTAACGCATTCGATTGGTGAAATCACGCTCGCCGGCAGCCGCGAAAAAGATCTTGGCGCGGCGCATGCCGTATGGAAGTGAACGGACAATGGGCGCGACGACCGAATCGTGGAGCGCCCGAGGCATGATCGATTGATAGAGCCCGACCACGCTTTCGGCGCGGTGCTTGGGATAGCCGCCCAGCAGCTCGTCGCTGCCCTCGCCGGTGAGGACCATCTTGACGGTCTTTGATGCAAGCTTCGACAGGATAAAGATCGGAATATCCGACGTTTCGGAAACGGGCGCACCACGCCTGATGATGGCCTCGGACCATCCGTCCCGAAAATTCTCGCTGTTGACGACCACTTCGTTGTGATTTGTGCCCATCTGGCCGGCAACCAGCCTGGCGAACCCAAGCTCGGAATACTTCTCTTCGTCGAAGCCGACCGCAAAGGTCCGGACCGGGGTCGAGCTGTATTTGACCATCGTGGATACGACCGCCGAGGAATCGATCCCTCCCGACAGATATGCACCGAACGGCGCGTCGCTTCGCATTCGAAGCCGAACCGCATCGTCGAAGACGTCCTTGAACAGGTGAACGGCATCGTCCAGGTTCGTGACGTCCGGACGCGTGGTGACGATCGGCGGAGTAAAATAGCGCGCGGTTCGAAACGCCTTGTTCTCCCACACGGCGTAGCATCCGCCGGGAAGCTTGCTCACGCCACGGAAAAAGGTGGATGGGCCCGGGACGAACCGATTGATGAGATAATGGCCGATGGCGCCCGGCTGGAGACTGTTGTCAATCTTTGGAAAACGAATGAGCGGCTCGATCTCGGAGCTGAAGATTATTCCGCCATCGTGCTGGGAATAAAATAGCGGCTTCTTGCCGAATCCATCCCGGGCCAGAACGAGCCTTTGGCTTCTGGAATCCCAAAGCGCAAAAGCAAACATTCCGCGAAGCCGCGGCAGCGCGTCCAGACCCCAGGCGCGGTATGCCTCGATCAGCACTTCGGTGTCGCTGGCCGTCCTGAAGACGTGGCCTGCGCCCCTCAGTTCGTCCCGAAGCTCGACGTAGTTGTAGATCTCGCCGTTGAAAACCAGCACGATCTTTCCATCATTGCTGGCCATCGGCTGTGCGCCGCCGCCAAGGTCAATGATGGAAAGACGCCGATGGCCGAATGCGATCTGGCAACTGCCGTTTTCAGTGCTTCCTGTCCAAAAACCGGCGCCATCTGGCCCCCGGTGCGCTAGGCGATTGGTCAGGCTCTCAAGGACGTCCCTACCCGGCTGCCGTTCCGCTGGAAGAAGCCATCCAAAGATACCGCACATCAGACAGACTCTCCACGGAGGCAGACAAGGTCGGCGATTTCCAAATGCCGCGCGTATCGACGGTCATCTTACCCGCAAGTTGCTCGCTTGAAATTTCCTTGAACTCGTCATGGTCAACGAGCAGTAAAAGTACGCCGCAGGACGCCAGCGCATTCTTGAGCGTAACCTTTTGAGCGCCCAGCTTCGCCAGCGAGCCGGGCAGCTCGGCCGCGTGCGGCTCGACGATCGAGACCCTGTCGCCGAATTTTTCGGCAAGCCTCTCGGCGATTTCCAGCGAGGGGCTTTCACGGAGATCCTCGACGTTCGCCTTGAAGGTGATGCCGAGGCACGCCACTTTTTCGTTGCGATTTTCTTCCAGCAGGCGACGGGTCTTTCGATAGACAAAATCCGATTTGTCGTCGTTGACTTCGCGTGCGGTGCGGATCAACCGGGCGAGGTCAGGCGCGGAATGAACCAGGAACCAGGGATCGACGGCGATGCAATGCCCGCCGACGCCCGGTCCGGGCTGCAATATCTTGACGCGGGGATGATGGTTGGCGAGCTTGATCACTTCCCACACATCGATGCCGATCCGGTCGCAGATGACGGAAAGCTCGTTCGCGAAAGCAATGTTGAGATCGCGAAACGAGTTCTCGCTCAGCTTCACCATCTCGGCGACCGACGCCGTCGTGCCGATGCATTCACCCTTGACGAAGGTCTCGTAGAACTCGACGGCGCGTTCGGTGCACCTGTCGGATACGCCGCCGATCGAGCGGTCGTTTTCCCGCAATTCGATCAGGATTCGCCCGGGCAATACGCGCTCCGGACAGTAGGCCATATGAATATTGGCATCGACGCCCGAGCGGCCGGGCAGGCGAAGGTCGGGACGCATGCTGGCGATGAGATCGCTCATCGCAGCGGTCGTACCCACCGGGCATGTCGACTCCAATATCACCAGATTCCCGGCGCGCAGCTTTGGCGCGATACTGCGAATGGCCGAGATGACGAACTGGCAGTCCGGCTGCTTGGATGCCGTAAGCGGCGTCGGCACGGTTATGACGAACACGTCGGCCGAAACAGGGACGCTGCTCGCGCGAAGCCTGCCGTCGGACACCGCCTTTTGAACAAGGACGTCCAGATCCGGCTCGGAAATATGCACCTGCCCCAATGCCACCTTCTCGACGATTTTGGCATTGGTATCGACGCCAACTACACTCCATCCCCGGCTTGCCATGAGGGCCGCCGTAGGAAGACCGATATATCCCAATCCGACCACGCAGGCCGTCGAACTCGTTACTGAACATTGATGACACTCGCAATCCGTTCACTTGCCCTACCGTCGCCATATGGATTAGTCGCTCTGCTCATTGCCTCGTAATGCCGGGAATCGTCGAGCAGCCGCTCGGTCTCGTCTACAATGTGCTTCGCGTTGGTCCCGACCAGCCTTGCCGTTCCGGCCTCGATCCCCTCCGGCCGCTCCGTCGTATCCCTCAAGACCAGCACCGGCTTGCCAAGCGACGGTGCCTCCTCCTGTATGCCTCCCGAGTCGGTCAGGATCAGCGATGCGACGGACATCAGGTACACAAAGGGGACGTATTCCAGCGGATCCAGCAGAACAATCTTGTTGCTCCCCCTGAGCGTCTCATCGATGACCTTGCGCACCCGGGGATTTGGATGCACGGGAAATACGATGACGACGTCGTCGCGCATCGAAAGCTTCTTGATCGCCTGCGAAATGTTGGCGAGACCGCCGTCAAAATTCTCGCGGCGGTGGGACGTAACCAGAATAATTTTTTGGGCTTGAAAGGGCGCGATAACGTCCCTGACGCTGCTGGTCTGCTCCGCAAGCATCTCGATGCGGTTCTTGGTCAGCAGGAGGGCGTCAATTCCGGTGTTGCCGGTGACGTGGATGCCGACGGGATCGACATTCTCCTTGGTCAGATTCGCCGCCGCCGATTTCGTGGGCGCGAAGTGCAGCGAGGCGATCGGCGAAATGATCTTCCGATTGATCTCTTCCGGCCAGGGCGAGTAATTGTTTCCCGTTCGCAATCCGGCTTCAACATGGGCAACGGGAATCTTGCGGTAAAATGCCGCAAGCGACGCGACCATTGCGCTGGTGGTGTCGCCTTGCACGATCACGAAGTCCGGCCGGTCGGAATCGAATGCTTCCCCGATTCCGAGCAACAGGCGAGCGGTGAGCCCGTCCAGGTTCTGGTTGGGAACCATGATGTTCAGATCGATATCCGGTCTGATGTCGGCGACCGCCAGCACCTGGTCGAGCATCGCCCGATGCTGACCGGTCACGAGGACCGAAATGCGCAGACCTGTACGCTCCCTTAGCGCATAGATGACTGGAAACAACTTAATGGCTTCGGGTCGCGTTCCGAAGACCAACGCTACATGTTGACACATTACAGCATCCACAAAACCGAGTGTACGGCTCGGTTCACAAGCTCTCTTGTTACAATGGTCGCAAACGAGAAATTAGTGCTGACGTAGCGCCAGAACATCCGGCGCGGTTCCTGATAGAGCCGATAAGACCATTCCAGCCCAGCATGCTGCATCCAGAGGGGAGCGCGGGAAACCGCGCCGGCGAGAACATCAAAGGAGCCGCCTACCCCCATGATGAATGGAACGCCGAATTCATCCTTGTACTGGGACAGCAATCGTTCCTTGCGAGGCGTCGGCAAACCCAGGAACAGGCAATCCGCGCCGGACTGGCGAATTAATTCGACGACACGCAGATTATCTTCCGGTCCAAAATATCCATTATGCCATCCCGCAATGTGAAGATTGGGATGGTCCGCTCCAAGCCTGGAAATCATCTTCCACAGGACGCCGTCGGTCGCGCCCAGAAAATACGGTCTGAATCCCTTTCGTTCGCACAGGCCGAGTATCTCCTTGAAGAGATCGATGCCGGCCACACGTTCATGCGCCTTCACGCCGAGCAGGCGAGAACCCCACAGGATTCCCATGCCATCTATTCCGACGATGTCGCTCTCGACGACGTCGCGCCAAAGCTCGGGCTGCTCCCGCATCTTGATGAACTTGGCGACGTTGAGCGCAACATGCCGGCAGCGCTCCCGGCGAACTCATGGATTTATCCGCCAGATCGACCGTCTCATGGAGGGATAATATGTCGATTGGCACGCCCAGGAACTCTTCACGCATCCCACAACTCCATTGTCCGAGCAACCAGGATGAGTTGCGCTACAGAAAATGGGCCAATCAGAACGAGGCTCGTTCGAAAGGCAGGACCTCAATCACTGCAGACGATTATCGACATAAACGACCGATTTAAATTGTATATTTATCATTTATTTTTTGCAAGTTTAATATTGGAAATTAAATTGGTCCAGCCCTCGCAAGCGGCTTATTATTAACCAACATTTCCGGGACTTCGCCGGATGGCCCGCGGCGGGCGCTCTTCGCCATTGCCGGTGCGGCCAGCCCGGTCCGGCAACGGATCGAGGCGCGATTTGAGGCGGCCTGAGGCGGGCCGAAACCCCGGAAATTGCAGCCGAGCCGGTCCAGCCTGGCTCGACCTTTCCGCCGTTACCGCCCCCTCAGCAGGTCCCGCACGACCGAGTTCGCGACCTTCACCGGCTCGGCGAGGCGGAAAATGCCCACGACAATGACGAGGTACAGGCAGGCGCAGAATGCCACCGACAATAAAATCCGGACGGGGCTGGAATATTCCGCCAGAAGCGTTGTTTTTACGCACCAGCCGGCAGCCACAATACTGACGGCTCCGATTAACTGGCGGCCCACCGCCCGCATCACGACGGCCGACCCGATGTCGATCGGGCGGCCCGCATAAGTAATGGTGGGTACGGCGATCAGGAGGCTCGCGATGACGCCCGCGGCCGCCACGCCTTTGGCGCCGAATGGCAGGCCGGCCAGAAGCGCGACAATCTGGACGCCGAGCGAAACCATGCCCCATTTGCGCCAGCGGTCCGCTCGCCCAATTGAAAGATGGATCCAGCCCTGCGAGCCTTCGATGACCTGGAAAATGCCGCGCAAGGCAATAATGCTCAGGAGTAAGCCGGCCGGCTGCCACTTCTGGCCCAGCAGCGACACCGTAACGTCTTCGCCCGTCACCGACAGGATCGCGGCCATCGGCATCAGGAAGAACGAAAGCGCAGACAGCGCGGCTTCGTATTTCTGCCGCAGCGCCGCCGGATCGAATTGAAGTTTGCTGAGGGAGGCGCTGCCGACCATGTTCAGTTGGGACAGCACCAGGGAGATGGAGTTCTCGTAGAGCGTCGTGGCGTTTTGATAATAGCCGACCACGTCGGGCCGGTAGAACAGGCTCAGCCCGATCCGGTCCACCGCCCTTGCGAGCGTGTACGTGATGGAAAAACCCACCACGTGCAGTCCGAACCGGACCATCGATTTTACTTCATCGTCAACGACGGGAAATCCGGGCCGCCAGCAGCAGGCAATCCACGCTCCGGAAGCAACGCAGAGCGCGGTCGTAATCGGACGCAGCACCAGCGCCCAATAGCCATAACCCTCAACCGCCGCCAAGATCGCGATTACGCTTCCCGCCAGCGTAGCCAGCACTTGTATTCGTGCAATCGTGCCAAATCGCATCGCGCGGCGCAGAAGCGCCAGATGCAGGTTTGACGCTCCCCACGCCACGAAGCTGACCGCGGTCCACAATGCGATAGGCTTCAGCCTGGCATCTTGATAGATCGCGGCAATCAGTGGGCCGCAGGCAGCCACCACGATTGCAACCACCAACCCGATCGCGATACTGAGCCAGAAAAGACTGCTGATCTGGCTGTGCGTTATCTTGATTCTTTGCGCCGTGACGTCTCCGAGGCCGAAATCGATGAGCGACGGTGCGAAGCTCGTCAGAACCGTGATGATGGCGACGATGCCGAAATCTTCCGGCGCGAGCAGCCGTGCCAAAATGATCGCGGTGGAAATCTGAAGCGCGCCGTTACCGTATTGTATCGCGACGGCCATGAGACCGCCGCGCAACGCCCGCCGCCCAAGATCAGCCGAGACCTTGTGGTCTTCAAAATATGCTTCCACACCTTCGGCCATACCCAACCAATCCAGTACAACCGAAACAAATGCGGCCGCATCTTTCAGTTTCCTTCTGTGATCCCGCCACCCGCAGCGGCCGGCTTCCTACCACAGATTTCGCTCGACGCTGACGAGGCCAAAGGCCTGGCCGCCTCTCTAATTCTTTCGCAGGCATATCCGGCGACAACAACTGCCGTATGAATGCGCGAGACCCCCTCAGGTCTCGCGGCCGGACCCGCTGCTCATGGATATCGGGATGTCATGAGGACCGCGAAGGCATTGAAGTGAGGGCGGCGACCTCTTGCGGGCATTGCTTCGACGCCACCGTTATCGTCCCCTCAGCAGGTCCTTCACGACCGAACTCGCGACCTTGACCGGTTCGGCGAGCCGGAAAATGCCCACGACAATGACGAGGTACAGGCAGGCGCAGAACATCGCCGATAACAAGATGCGACTCAAGCTGGAATACTCGGACAGAAGCGTCATTTTCAGGCACCATCCGGCAGCGACGATGCTGATGGCTCCGATCAACTGGCGGCTCACCGCGCGCATCACGATGGCGAACCCGATATCTATCGGGCGGCCCGCATAGACGACCGAGGGTACGGCAATCAGCATGGTTGCGACGACGCCTGCGGCGGCCACGCCTTTGGCGCCGAAGGGCAGACCGGCCAGAAGCGCGACAATCTGCAAGCCGAGCGAAACCATGCCCCATTTCTGCCAGCGGTCCGCTCGGCCGATTGAAAGATGGATCCAGCCCTGGGAGCCTTCGATGACCTGGAAAATGCCGCGCATGGCAATAATGCTCAGGAGCGCGCCCGCCGGCTGCCATTTCTGGCCCAGCAACAACACCGTAACATCTTCGGCCGTCACCGACAGAATCGCCGCCATCGGCATGATGAAGAACGAAAGCAACGACAACGCGGCTTCGTATTTCTCCCGCAGTGCCGCGGGATTGGACTGGAGCTTGCTGAGGGATGCGCTGCCGACGGTGTGAAGTTGGCCGAGCACCGAGAAAATCGAGTTCTCGTAAAGTGTCGTGGCGTTCTGATAATAGCCGACCACGTCGGGCGGGTTGAACAGGCTCAGCCCGATCCGGTCCACCGCCCTCGCCAGCGTATACGTGACCGAAAAACTCACAACGTGCAGTCCGAACCGGACCATCGACTTCACTTCATCGTCGAAGACCGGGAAACCGGGCCGCCAGCGGCAGAGAAGCCACGCTCCGACAGCAACCCAGAGCGCGCTCACGATCGGACGCAGCACGAGCGCCCAATAACCATAACCGCAGACGGCCATGAGGATGGCGACAATAATTCCCACCAAGGTGCCGGAAACCTGTATCCGGGCAATGGCGCCAAATCGCATCGCGCGGCGCAACAGCGCCAGATGCTGATTTGATACTCCCCAAAACACGAAGGTGATGGAGCTGAACACCGCGATCAGCGTCAGCTTTGGTTCTTGATACACAAGCGCAATCAGCGGACTGACGGCAGCCACGACTATTGCGGTTGTCAGCCCGATCGAGCTGCTGAGCCAGAAAAGACTGCTGACCTGGCCCGGCGTTATCCTCTTTCTTTGCGCTGTAGCGTCGCCGAGCCCACAATCGATGACCGCCGGCGCAAAGCTCGTCAGAACCGTGACAATCGCCACCAGGCCGAAATCCTCCGGCGCCAGGAGCCGCGCCAGGACGATTGCCGCGGCAATCTGGAAAACACCGTTGCCGTATTGCATTGCGACCGAAACGATGCCGCCGCGCAAAGCCAGACGCCCGAGGTTTTTTAATTCCTTGTGGTCTTCGAAATATGCTTCCGCTGCGTCAGCCATGCCCGGTCAATCACCTTCGTTCCGTCGTAAGGCACTCTTGCCGCAGAGTGCGCTTGACCGATGCCGAGCACACGACACTCCCCGTCGCCACAACACCACTACAGCCGCCAAATCCAATCACACCGCTCTTAATAAACACTGTGAGCGAGAGCCCGCGTTCCGGGGCAACAAGAGCCGGACTGGCGTCAGTGGCCGATTTAATCCCGGGTCTTGCCGTCTTGGTATCAGCAATTTGACCTAGTTTCCCATTTAAAATTAGATCGAGAGGACGTACCGTATTCGAGGAATTTCGCACGAGAGCGCTACCCTTGGTGCTGCTGGAACCGCAGGACATTCGATTGGCAATTGCGGTACGCGGCAGAGTTCCAGATTCCGGTCCGATAGAAGCGTTTGCTCCGATCTGTGAGAACGCAAGATGTCTTACGTGCTGGCAGCGTCTTCATCGCCGTCTTTCACCCTCAAGGGTTTGGCGGGCTACGAATTCCAGCCGCTGAAGGATGAAGACTTTGCCGTCCACCTTCTCGATGTGACGAAGGGGCATGATACCTTCATGATCAGCAAGGCTCTTACCCGAATCTACTACATCATCGAAGGAGCCGGAACGTTCACGATCGACAATCAAAGGTATGACGTGGCGCCGGGCCTGGTCGTCGAGGTTCCTCCTGGTGTCGAATACTCGTATTCCGGAGCCATGAAGATCTTGCTGGTTTCGCACCCACGCTGGTTCCTGGGAAATGAGCAGATGACCCGCAAGAATCCCGACGTGGTCAGTGAAGATGGTGCCCTGGGGGTCATAGGAACTCAGTTGAAGCGCTACGCTCGTCGCATTCGACAACTGATCCCCCTGTGAGACCACCAGGCCAGCGCGTCGATCTTCAGCTTGGCCCGAACTGATCACTACTGCCGCGACACGACCTCCGTCAGCTTCCTGAGACGATCCTTCCTGTCCAGTGCCCTCTGCGTCGGCTCAAGACCGATCGTCTTGAGTATCGATTCCCACCGATAGACCCAGTCATGCCGCGTCAAGGCTTGTACGATGCCGGTCCGCCGTATTCTGTCCTGACGGTTCGGATCTGCATCGAGATCCCTGATGACATCGATATCCTCCGAATCGTAGGCCAGATGGGTCACGGCATCAGGCCAGTCGAACAGTTCCTCGAACACCTCGTTGTTCGGATGCTCTCCCACCATAATGGCGCCGGAGGCCGCCCCTTCAAAGTACCTGTTGCCGGCCTCTAACTGACGCCCCCGTTGACCCGGCTCGTCGATCTTCCCGGGATTGACGATGAAGTATTTGGTTCTCTTGGCGAGGTTTGCAAAAAGTGCCCTGTGTTCCCTCGAATTGATGGCCTGACTCCCGCCAATGCTGTCGTGAAGATAAAACTGCCCGCTCTCCCGCGCCATGCTGAGAAGCTTTTGGTGCGTTTTCTCCGACCTGCGCCCCATGCTGTAGACATCGATGACCCTCTCGGGCGGATCAGGATCCGGACAAAACGAAATGGCATCCACACCGGGCGGCAAAAAGACGCATCGGCGTTCAATAATCTCGCTGAGCGGCTTCACCGTCTGGCTGTAGTACAGCAAAACGACATCAAACTTCGCAAGAATCCGCAGGAAGTGACGATTCGTCGCGATCTCATGTATCCAGAGTTCGTCCAGCAGGCACACCGATGTCTTGCAGACATCCTTCAGGTTGCTGACAGCATTGAACATGATCAGATCCTGCGGATATCCGCAGATCGTGAAAAGAATCTCGTACTGCTTTTTCGGCGGCGCTATCTGCAGGCCGGGATTCAACAGGATAGGAGCACGGTAAGCCAATCGGGTCGCAAGGCTGGCACGCCCGGCGGACGGATCGATCTTGGGCGCCAGCAGGTCGGCGGACTCGATCTCGCAAATGAGATCTTCAAACTCGAAGTGAGGGCACCTGAAGAGCGCTTTCCCGTAGATATTTCTAAGCGAGAAGATGAGCACTCGCGGCGTGCCAGATTGCGGCTCCATCGGATACCTCACCTGTCCTTGTCAAACCCGATCACTCCATGACCGGGGATGCTCTTCGGGAACGAAATCAGGCTTCGGGCACGACAAGCCGCAAGGTCCGAGCCAAATTCAAACGACGGGTATGAATTGCCCCGGTCGGACTCAGGAGAGCCGGAAACGCCGGAAGAACCGACGGGTGTAGGCAGGCTGCCACCAAAACATGCACGTCCCATTAAATCCTTCTGTCCCCCAAATGCAGGCGCCCTGCATACTCTCTTCCAAGACTTTTCGAATTTCCAAGGCTTTTCGAATCAAAACAACTCGTCAAATTGGCTTCTCAGAAGCTGCCTGTTTCTCGTCAATTTCGTGGCCATTCGGTGCTTGATTTCTTCCGTGTTTTTGACCATCGACGCGAACCTGTCCGCCAGCAAGCTCGCATTGAAATCGCGGATATCCACGCAGTAATTTGGCAGACCGAGATTTGCCATCAATCCGGTGACCTTGGGATGATGCGCTATCGCAAGAACGGGCTTGTTCAGCAAATGTGCAAAAACCACACCGTGGAACCGGCACGTAACCACATAGTCCATACCCGATATCGTCGCCAGCAGACTGCGCACTGAGGTGATTGATTGATCGAGGCTGCACAGGGGTGGAGGGATTCCGTAGGTAGCGAGCAGAATCCTCTGAAGATCCTCAATCGCCATCGGGTCGACGCCGATGTCGGTGCCGAAAAGCGCCAGGGCGTACGATCGGGAAACCAGCAATGACGCGAAGCTCGCAAGCTTACCGATGAATGCCTCGTAGGCGACCTGACCTCCTTCCACAGGGTAGCCACTCGCGTCGGGATCGGGATAGGGCATCGGCGCGAAGCCGACAATCGGCTGCGACCTTTCGTCTCGCGCCCTGCTTGTCGTCGGAGCAATCTCGAGGCCGTAAACGTTATCGGGGCGCACCCGGCTCTCGCCTGTGAACCCTATCTCATGAACCAGTTCCTCGGAGGCGCGATCGCGTAACGAGACGTAGTCCGCGGCCAGCAAAGCCCGCCTGGCAAAAAACTTGCTCAACGGCCGTGTCAACGGTCCGGCGCCGACGTTCAGGAACACGCAACTTACGCCCGCAAGTCTCGCCAGGACGACCCACTTGAAGATCGTATATGGAAAACCCCACGGTCCGTCCTTTTCAGTGAGTTGGCCGCCACCGCTTATGATCAGGACGTCAAACGACCTGATGATGCTCCAAGCTGAAACCAAAAATGACAATTCGCCGACGACCGTGATCGGCAAGCGAATTATGACGCTGACCATGTTGAGCAGATAAGAAAACAGCCAAAATTCGCCCGTCAGCGCCTTCACGTTCGCCTTGAACGCCGCCCCGATTCCGGCTGACCTGTATCCGATGCTCCAGCGATTTCGTCGAAGAGGGTGAGATTTGATCCCGTGCCGTCGCTCGGTATCGTCGGGATTCATCGAGAGCGCGACGACTTCCGCATTCGGCCATCGTCGTTTCAGGTTGCCCGTGACTGCGTCCAGGGTTGCATCGTCGCCAAGATTTCCCCCGCCGACATGATGCAGCAGGGCAATTCTGGCGGGCGCGGTCACCACGCGATCCATCCCCACTTCACCAATCGGCGTAGCGGGGCGTATTGAGAAGGTTGGGCCCAGGCGGCGAAGGAGCTTCATGCCGACATATGCTCCCGGATTTGCCTGTCGGTCAGCAGTTCACCGGACGCCCGGTGACACGCGTACCATTCGAGCGTCTTTTCGAGAGCCGTTTCGATTGGCCAGCGCGGGCTCCAGCCCAGTTCCCGTCGCGCCTGCCCGGAATCCAGGGTGAGCAGGTTGGCTTCGTGCTCCTTCGAGGGTTCGACGAAGAAATCGAACGGCGGCAACCGCACCTTCACGGCATCGACGACTTTCTCCACCGGCCACGCTGACTCCAGAGTTGGTCCGAAGTTCCAGCCCTTGGCGAACGAGCTTTCGCCAGCGTAAAGCGCTTCGGCCAACTGGAGATAACCGGAAAGCGGATCAAGCACGTGCTGCCACGGCCGAATGGCATGCGGGTTGCGGATCCGCACCGGTTCACGGTTGGTCCAGGCGCGCACGCAGTCGGGAATCAGCCGGTCTACCGCCCAATCGCCGCCGCCGATGACATTGCCGGCGCGGACCGAGGCGATGAGGCATTGCGAATCCGAAAAGAAACTGCGGCGCATGCTCGATGTCAGGATTTCGACGCAGCCTTTGGACGAACTGTAGGGATCATGGCCGCCGATGGGATCGCTTTCGACGTAGGGCGTCATCGTTTCGCGGTTTTCGTAACACTTGTCGGACGTCACGATCAGCGCGACGCGCGCTGCCGACGCTTGCCGGATCGACTCCAGCACATGCAGCGTTCCCATCACGTTGGTCGCATAGGTGCCGACCGGGTCGACATACGACGCACGGACCAGCGTCTGCGCCGCCATGTGGACGACCACGTCGGGATTGGTCCGGCGCACGGCGCCTGCGAGCGCTTCGAGATCGCGAATGTCGCCCTCGATGCTTTCATATTCTTTCGGCAGCAGCGCGAAGTGGCTCGGAATTGTCTCCGGCGCGAGCGAGAATCCGGTCACACGCGCGCCGAGCCGGGTCAGCCAGGCGCCCATCCACGAGCCTTTGAAGCCCGTGTGGCCGGTGAGGAAAACCTTCTTGTCTTGCCAGAATTTCGGGTTCACGCCGGACCTGCTGACAGCCCAATCTGGCCATCTACCCGAAGCGAAGCCGCCTCGGGCTGGCTTGCCGCGGAGCTTTCATTCACACGCTCGAGCCATATCTCGCGCCAATAGGGCGGGCATGCCCTCGGACAATTGAGCGGTCGCGTGCAGCTCCCCTTGCAATCGGCGCCTTCGAGCACGAGGCAGGAATTCTTCAACTCCCTTAGCTGGCCGGTTTTCTCATCGATGAGCTTGTTCAATCGCTGTGAGACGCGGAACGTTCGGCCGCAATAGGCCATCATCTCAAAAGAGAAGCCCATACCCCTGTTGGCGAGGAATTCGTCGACTGTGGCGAGAATCTCGTCGCCGCTCTTCACCCGCACGAGATCCCCTACCTGCAGGCCAAGGTTGACGGAAGGCGTTGGGCCACCGGCGGGGAGCTGTCCCGGCCGCACGGGGAAAGGTAGTCCACCTCTTGCCGATTGGACCGTGTTGTACATCCAGCGAAGCGCAGAGCCGAGGCCCACTCCGGCGCTGACCAACTCCGCATAGAGCAGGAACGCCAACCGGGCAACGATGTCCGAGAGAGCGGTATTGCCTGATCTGTAATCTTCAACGTATTGACCGGGCTTCCACCACGGCAATAGCTTCGTCGCCACTGGAAGCTGTGTCGCCTGACAGACGTAAGGCAGGTCACTCGACGCTTTGCCCGGCGACTTCCTCCTGGTTCCAGCCTGAACCAGAGTTTCGAGGCGATCCAGGGGAGCGGACGGACGCTCGGGCTCGTTCGCGTCTGCTCGCCTCAGCCATGCTTCTTTCCAGATAACGGTGCATCGCAATTCGCAGCCGCCGAAGGCCTCACCGTCGCAGCGCGCGTCATCCAAAAACACTGCGTCGCTCAAATGGCGCCCACCCGTGCTGTATACGGAGTCGCACAGCTTGTGCGCCCGCTTGCGGACCCGAAACTTCTTTCCGCAGTGCCGCAGCATCTGCGGCATGAACGGCAACTCTTCAAGGCGCGCGTTCGCGTCGAGCGTGGCCAGGATTTCCTCGCTCGATCGCACTGCCACCCACTCGCCAACCTTCAAGCCGAGTTTCCGGCTAACTGACGTGTCGACACTCATACTCATTCCTTCATCCAAACGTCACCGTCGATTCATGCGGTTCATCAAGACCGAAGGCTCCTCACTCGCACCACAGATACACAGTCATCGAAAATTGCAGCTATGCCGCCGCGCTCTTCATCTTCCGCGCCGCCGGCTTGGGAAGCCTGCCGTCGGCAGCTACAGCATGCCATCTCATCGCCGCCCCCGCCCCGGTTACCAGGCAGAACAGTGTTAACGCGATATGGACAGGTCGATGCCGTCCCGAGTTCGCGACATACAGGGCAAGTCCGACCCCGATCCACATCAATTTTCGCCACTGGTAGGAATCGTAGAACTTCGCCATTCGCCGGCGCACGTACCACGCTTCCAGCAGCTCCGCGGAAAAGGGCACCACTTTGCAAATCAGGGCCGGCACTGCTCGAAGCAGCCCCAGGACCGACAGCAGAAAGGGAACCAGCGTCCAATCAGAGCCATCGCTTCCGAGCAGGAGCCGCATTCCCGGAATTACCGCAAATCCGATCAGAACCCGATACAGGGCGCCGAAAGCACCCTCGTCGAGACCAAGGAGGAACTTGTCGACGCTCTCGCCGCTCGGCCTGCCCTCACCCTTGAGCATTCGCTTCTCCTAACCGGCTGGGCGCAAGGCTCACGCGCGCGCCATGCCGGGTCAGCCAGGCTTCCATCCGCGAATCCTTGAACCCGGTGCGCCGGCGAGCAAGAACAGCTTCTTGCCTTGCCAGCACTTCGGATTCACGCCCGCCATCCAATTCGGCTCTCCTCAACATCATCTGTGACGGCATTCCATTGCGACGCTCTGCATGCGTTTCCAAGGAAGCACCGAAAAACCATTGGCTAGTCACTCCGTGTCTCCCTAAGCGGCGTGCGTCGCGAACGCCGACAGCGCCTTTTCGGCGGCCAGTTCTCCGCTCTTGAAGCTTTCGTCGGTCCACATATAGCCCCAGTCTCCGTAGCGCCCGCAGTAGGCGATCCCGAGTTCATCGAGGTAACCGTGGACTGTCTTGAGGGCTTCGGCCCTGTCGAGGTCGAAGATGATATTGGCGTATTTCAGCAAACGCGCGTCGCGAAACACCACCTGGTCTTCTTCCCGAAGCACGCCCATGCGGCGCAAATCCCGAATGACCGGCTCAATCCAGTCCGCGGGCGCGCCCGTCAAAGGCTTGTACTTGTCGGAGAAATAGATTTCCGCCTGGATGCTGCCGAATCCGGCGGGAGCGTTATCCGGCGAAAACATGTGCGGGAAGCACAGACGCGTAAAGCAGAGATCGTCGTCGTAAATGTAGGTCATGTGCGCCTTGGAGAGGTCATCGCGGTTGACCCCGATATTCACCAGCACGCAGGTCGAGCAAGCCAGACGCTGCGCCGCGGCGCGCACTTCCTGCGGCGCGCCCTGGATCATCCGGATCAGCTCGGGCAAGGGGACAGACGAGACCAGCGTATCGTAGCCGGCGACCGAGCCGTTGGAGAAACGGAGCTGCCGCGAACGCGGATCGATCGCGACCAGTTCGTGATTCAGCTTGAGATTGCCGAGCGGAATGAACTTTTTCAGATACGACTGAAAGCCGCCCTCCCGGGGATAGCGGAAATGCGTGATGTAGTGGACCGTCGGCGCAGACGGCGAGATCGCACCGCGCAGCACCTCCTCGAGGCTCGGCCGGTAAACACGTGGCCCCAGCCAGTCCGTGCTCATGTTGTCGGCCGTCGTCAGGTGATATTTCCGCGTGTACTGCATCGGAAACAGTTCGGCGAAAGTCCGACCGAAGCTTGCCAGCAGCCAGTCGGCATAGTTGGCGATCGGGCGTTCGGGAGCCTGGCGCTCTTCCACGAAATCGCTGATGACCTTTACGATCACATCCTCCGGCAGCCCGTGCATGTGCAGTTGCACGGGATGCTGCGGCCAGTGGCCACGCCAGTAATTGTTCAGATTGACCTGCATGGTCTCGTAAAGCTGGTTCACGCTTTCCGCGAACAGGTCCTGGATGCGCGTGTCCTTGGTAAAGGAGATGTGCGGGCCCTGATCGAAAATGAAACCCTGGTCCTTGAAGGACGCGGTGTGACCGCCTTGATAGGCGTTCTTGTCGTACATCACCGGCGTAACGCCCTCAGCATGCAGCCGGTACGCCGCACCGTATCCCGCCATCCCGCTTCCGAGAACGACTACGTTTGGCATGAGGTCGGTTCCTTTCCTAAAACCCTGACACGATCGCTTCAGAGTCAAGTGGGAGAAAGTTGCGTATCCTTGCGCTCCGATCCGAGCGACGCTTGTGCGGATTGCGGGCGCGACACGGCCGCTTGTGCTGGCCAACGCGCGTCCTGCTCTCGCCAGAGCTTTTCTGACAGCCGACCGCGCGGTGACTCGACATCGCCGAACGAAATAAGCTCGTCCTTGGCAACATCCCGCCGCAGGACACAACCTTCGGACAGCCCGATCGGCAGCGCGTCCGCGGCTCGGGCGGTCGCCCGATTTTCAATCAGACCGTAGGAACAGAAGCCGCCGACGCCATCGAGCCGCTCACCGGCCTTGAGATCGCGCTTGGCGATGGTGAGAACTTCGCAGACCGGCCCTGCGAGCGGCGCCACCGTCGGATCCTGATGGATCACCGCACGACCGATCGTCGAGGGGATCTGCACATGGGGTAGGTGGAAAGGCGTGTAAAAGACAAAGAACGGGCCGTCACCCAGCTTGTAATAGCTTAGCTGCGCCTGCTTGAGAGGCGACTCCTCGTGAACGATGACCCACGCTCCGGTCATCGGCATCGCCCCCACGGAGTAGTCCACGATACCGGTCTTGAGCATCTGTTCAGCCGGCAGCAGGTTCGCCAGCTCCCTCACATAGGAGCAGGACGGCCCATACATGCCGCGACGGCCGACCTGGAATCCGGTGGCGTTGGCGAGAACGGTCGTTTC
Source organism: uncultured Alphaproteobacteria bacterium (assembly GCA_963843225.1). Lineage (GTDB taxonomy): Bacteria > Pseudomonadota > Alphaproteobacteria > Rhizobiales > Xanthobacteraceae > Bradyrhizobium. Next base: position 238,921 of record CAWJJT010000001.1, read on the forward strand.
CATGGACAGCTTGGTGGAGTCGGCGAAGGAGGTGACCTTGCGCACATCCTGGTCGTATTTCTCGGCAAACCCGCGCTGGGTTTCCGGTGTCCGGTAGTGATCCACCATTCCCTTGATGTTGCCGGCGGCCACCGGCCGAAGCCCGAGCTGGCGCAGATAGCGCAGAAGCGTCATCGCCACGCCCGGCTCATCGCCGTCGGTATGCGTGATCACGACTCCCGCGTCGTCCGCGCGTGCCTTGAGGATCGGCCCGATCAGCGAATCCAGTTCCGCGTTCACCAGCACGACATGCTTGCCATGCTCGATGGCTTGCAAGACGACGGACGCTGCGGTCTCGATCGTTCCCGTGACTTCGAGAAGGATATCGATGGCCGGGCAGGTCGTGAGCACGAAGGGATCTTCCGTCAGCACGGGAATGCCGAGGCCGATCGCCGCCTCGGCCGCCCGCGCCGACGTGACGTGACGCCACTCCTGAAAGCCACCCTCGCGGAAGGCGCGCTCGCCATGCTCGAGCGTCCGGTTTGCGATCGCCACCAGGCGCATGCCCGGCACTGGCGTTCCCAGTTGCAGGGCGATGGCCCGCGCAGTCGCGCCGGCTCCCACCATTCCCACCCGGATCGGATTGCCGGCGGACTCGCGTTGCAAAAGAGCGGTGTCGACGTTCATAGCGATTTCTCCTTTGCAAACATATCCTGCTCCAGCGCGCCGCGTTGATCTCGCATCAGGGGCCAGTTGCGGTCCTGCTCGGAGATCGCCGAGGGCGGCAACGGCCAGCGGATGTCAAAAGCCGGATCGTCAAACCGTGCCCCGCGGCACGACTCCGGGGCGTAGAACGCGGAGGTCAGATACAGCACCTCCGTGTCATCTTCGGTGCTCTGAAATCCATGCGCACAATGTTCGGGAACGTACAGCATGCGTCCGTTTTCGGCCGTGAGTTCCACGCCGCACCATTCGCCGAACGTCGGCGAGGCCGGTCGAAGGTCGACCGCGACGTCAAAGATCGCGCCCCGCGTACAGCGCACCAGTTTGGCCTCGAGCGCGGGCGCTACCTGAAGATGAAGTCCGCGAACCGTCCCCCGGCGCGGGCTGAATTGCATGTTGGCCTGCACCGGCAGGAACCGGATTCCATGATCTTCGAATTCCCGCGTGCACCACGCGCGCATGAAGCGGCCGCGCTCATCGTGATGCGGGCTGGGATCGATGATCCACGCGCCATCCAGTCGCGTTCGGGTGAAATGCACTGCCGCCTCATTAAATTGGACAGCATCAAGCTTGGCATAAATTGAATTATTTCCAAGCAATTATTCGAGTTAATAATCACAGTTAATGGAGATAAGGTAAGCGCGTTAATCAACGAACAGGCTGCTGGGAATGGCCGTGTGCGCCGCCGCTTCCGGGCGCTCTCCCACGACCGGCGTGCGTTGCCGGGAATGAGGGGCAAGCCGGCCGGTTCCCGAGACACGGCACGCCGTGACAGGAAAGCGTTGATCGGTCGAGCCGACGATCGGTCAGGCCAGCGAGAGCTTGCGCGAAACAAACGCTTCCGCGTAGCGTTCGCCGGCCCGGCATTCCATCCCTCTCAGGCGCGCCAGGCCCAGGAATGTTTCCGCATCGAACCAATGCTTCGAGCGCTGGCTGCCAAAGTGCGAAATAAGCAGATCAACCTTGCGTTGCATTAGCCGCGCGGCAACAGGCACATAGAAATTGGGCGTTCCGAGATCGCCATCCCATTTCGGGATCTCGTACTCGAGAACGAGATGATCCCGGAAAGTATTCCAGGCCAGGCGAGCGACCTCGCGATGATCCTGATGCGCATCGTCCCGTCGATGGGTGAGTATGACATCGGGATTGGCGCGTCCCTTCAAGGCCTCGAACCACAGCTTGATCTGTTCGCCCTGTTCGGGAAAGAAGCCGTCCCGAAAATTCATCACCTCGATTTTGCTATGCGCAGCCGCTGCGAGAAAATCGGTCGCCGATGCTCTTGCCTCTTGTTCACGTTCGCCGGCTCCGCTTAGCACACACCAGTGAACGTCGAGATGAATGCCCTGGTCCAGCCAGCTCAGGAGCGTGCCTCCCGCCCCGATCTCGATGTCATCCGAGTGCGCGCCCAGGCACAGCACCGACAACCGCTCACCGGGTTCGGCGATCTTGAATGCCTTCACGCGCTCACCGCGGCGGCGACATTGCAGTTCAACTGCCATGGCGTATCGCCGCGTTCAATCATCTCCTCGAGCACCTGCCTGTCCCTCAGCGTGTCCATGGCTCGCCAAAATCCTTCGTACCTGTATGCCATGAGCTCGCCGCGTTCGATGAGGCGCTTGAAGGGTTCGACGACCAGTTCGTCCCCTTCCTGGATATAGTCGAATATCTCTTTCCGGAAAATGAAGTATCCGCCGTTGATCCAGATTTCGGACTCATGACTCGCGCTCATGCGGCGAACAACGCCGTTCTCGTCGAAGTCGGCCAGATGAAAGGTGATCGGCGGGTGTATGGCGATGAAACAGGCGATCTTGCCGCTCTTCTTGAAGCGATTGATCATTTCCGGCAGCGGCGCGTCGGTCAGGCCATCGCTGTAATTGGCGAGAAATATTTCCTCGTCCTGCACGAGATGACGGACCGCGAGCAGGCGTTGACCGATATTGCGCCATATTCCGGTGTCGACGAGTGAAACCCGCCAATCCACGGGCCGCTCGCCCAGCAATTCGACCTTCTTGCCAAACTGCGAGATCGTGCAGTCGCTGTCTGCGGCCTGCTTGTAGTTCAGGAAGTAGTCCTTGACGACGTTCGCCTTGTAACCGAGGCAAAGGATAAAATCGCGATGCCCGTACTGGCTGTAATATTGCATGACATGCCGAAGGATCGGCTGATGGCCGATCGGTATCATCGGCTTCGGGATACCCTCGGAATACTCACGTATCCGCGTACCAAGTCCGCCACAGAACAGAACTACCTTCATGGTCTGAAGTCCCATAGCCCTCGGAGGCACTAGATTGGGTCACCATTCCGCGTCCGCGGGAGCCGGCGTGGACGCCTCATCTGTCGAGTCCGCGCTTCAAATTCGAATGACGTCGGCGCTCGCGTGCGAGGCCTCTGTCAGGATTAAAGCATCCTCCGGCCGGAGCTCAGCGGCACGATAATGTCCCACATTTAATTTTAAATGGGGTTTTATGTCAATTTATATTTTGGATTTAAAAGGTTAAGGCGGAGGGCGTTTCGGCTCGCCGCGCCTGCTCCTGTCGATCGGGAAATCAGGGCGCGCAGCATGATTGCGCCGGCGCAACGCTGGCATGAAAGCCTTCATATTTGGGAGATTGCACGATGTCCCAGTGCCTGGAATGCGCACCGCGGTAAGGACCGGCCTGCTGAATTCAATCGCATTAACCAGCGGCGCGAAATCTATTCGCACCGAAGACCTGACCGCGGCAAATGTACGCGCGCGGGGACCGCCATTCAGGAATATTGCTGGTCGGCCCAATCGGGGGCCACCGCACTTGCCGCAAGCGCTCGCTGACAATCGTCGGGGGTACTAAATCAGGCGGCCGGCATCAGGCGACTTGCAGTGTTTCAGGCTGCCTTCGCGATCCTGAACTCTTCGATCTTGTGGCCGGACTTCATCGCGGCGACGAGCCAGCGGGGGCGCTTGCCGCGGCCAGACCAGGTCTCGTAGGTCTGGGGATTGCGGTACTTCGGCAGCACCCTCGGATATTTGCGGCGCGGCTTCGCACCGACAGAACTGGAAGCGCCGGTTGGATCGACGCCCTCGATGCCACGGCTCAGAATTGCCAGACGCTTCTCCAGCTCGTGCTTCTCGGCCTTGATCCGGGCCGACAAGACGGCGCACACCTTCTCATGGAGCAACCACAGATTGTCCAGCGACATGGATTCCAGTTCGATTTTCTTCGACATCTTGCCTGCAGTGCTCCAATTCTCAGCAATCAGAGAGAATATGGACGCACCCAGGACTAATCAAGGACCGGCAAAGCGTCTCTGGGTAGAATCAACTATTAAATTCCAAGGCTTGGACGGGCTCGCGGGTGTTGCGAGCCCCTGATGGTCCGTTTGCCTCAAACGCAGGGGCGCCACGGCCTTACGCCTGAACTGAAATCATGGGCAGATTTGATGGGCATCGCGCCGCCATGGCGCGCCGTTCGCAAAAGGAGCGAGAGTTTCAGACATCGGGCGGCGGCTGGTTCACCGCAGCCTGTTGCGCCGCCTCCGTTGCGAGCTCTTGCTTTCGCGGCGCACGAACGGCCGAAGCTGGCAACGAATGGCCTCGATCTCTCTCAAGGCTTGCCGTCGAAATTCGATCTGAGCCTCGAGCACGCGGACGTTCCGCAGTGCAACAGAAGGGACCACAAAGTGGTCGACGTTATCCTTCAGGCGACGGAGGGAGGTCTCAATCCAGAACATTTTCAATCTCCTACGCAACAGTACACATAAAACCTTGCATTTAAATTGGCCGCAAATTTAAATGCAAATGAAAAAGATCGGGCTTTTATTTTTGGATAAACTTGTCATATTAAGACTTTAATTCCTTCCGGATTTTGCGCTTCCACTCCGAGCAGGCCGGTCGCTTTACTCCAGTGGCTGCTCCCCGAAATCTGTCAGGGAGTGAGAGGGTACGATGGACAGAAAATCAGATTTTGAGTTGATGGATTTCGACAGGCTTTGGCTCCTGTACGAGGACCTGACAAAGGTCCTCGCGGAGAAAATCGCCGCGGAGAAGATTGAGCTGGAGAAGCGCCTCGCGCAGCTGAACCGCATAAACCCCATCGGCGAAGCCGTATTCCTGGCGCAGTCGAAGGCCGACCGGCCCAGGCGCAAATATCCGAAGGTCCTGCCGAAATACTGTAATCCGTCTGCGCCGACGGAAACCTGGTCGGGCCGGGGCAAGCAGCCGCGCTGGCTGGTCGCAGCGCTCCTGTCCGGATCCAAGCTGGATGACTTCCTGATCGCCAACGCCAAACGGTCAGCGGCTACCAAACTTCGACGCCGCCGGCACTCCTGAAGTGTGCCATTCGCGGCAGTCCCAACGCCTTTAAACTCGCTTGCACCTGTTTGCACGTCAGCCCGAGCCCCCAGCTCTCGAGTTCGTTGAGCAACGCCAAAATATCAGAAGTCTCTAGGTTCGAGAAGATATTCAGTTTCACGAATTGGTAAGGCAGATATAGGTCTGCCAAAAAATCAAACGGTTCATTCGTTGATGAAAAAAAACAGCATCACCCGCGGATGCCGTTTCGCAAGGCCATTTGGCGCTGCCTGATCGATGCCGTTCGAGTTGCATGAACGCCGCGCGTCGGCTCGAAGCCGCCTCTCCTGCGCACCGCTATTGCAATCCGTTACGACCGGCGTGCGGGCCGGCGAGGGTGTTTGCTGTTGGTATACAAAATGGCGCGCCCGAAGAGATTCGAACTCCTGACCCCTAGATTCGTAGTCTAGTGCTCTATCCAGCTGAGCTACGGGCGCGTGTTTCGCTAGGCATCTTGGGCCAAGCAGCCCTTATGCGTCCTGAGATGTCCGGAAGGACCGCGAAAGCGCGCCATAGCTACCGGCTCCGGCTCCGCTTGGCAAGCGCCGCAACGCGGGCTTCTCACCCCCTGTTTGCAGTGAAGGTGAACCAAAAAGGTTCACATCAGTCCGACGTCGTCATTCCGGAGCGGACGTTGGCTAGAGCCCAAATTCTCCTGCAATTACACCGGGATTCCCGGTTCATCGCTCAGCGATGCCGGGATTAGCGGTGCGCGGACTTAGGCCCTGGCGCGCTCGTTGCGGACGCTCAGGAGTTCCACCGGGCGGTCGGGAATGGCGATCCGGAAAGTGGCGCCGATGGTGCCTTCGACCAGGTTGATTTCGCCGCCATGGGCGCGGACCAGTTCGGCGGCGATTGCGAGGCCAAGCCCGCTGCCGCCGGGACGCCCTGAGGTCTGGAATGCCTCGAACAGATGGTCGCGGGCCTTTTGCGGCACGCCGGGGCCGGTATCGGAAACCTCGATGATCGCCACCGTGCCCTCGCGCCGGCCGGTGATGCGAATCTGGGTCGCTGCGCCGCTGCGGGGGTTGTTTTCCAATGCCTGCGCCGCGTTGCGCACCAGGTTGAGCAGCACGCGGAACAACTGGTCGGGGTCGGCATCGATCGAAAGCCCGCGCTCGATCGCGGCGATCCAGGTGATCGAGGCGTCGGCGGCAAGACCTGCGGATTCCCGCACCTCGGTGACCACGGGCTCGATCAGCATCATGCGGCGATCGGGCGCGGCCTCCTGGGCCCGGCCATAGGACAGGGTCGACTGGCAGAACGCGATGGCGCGCTCCAGCGACCGCATCAGCTTCGGCGCGAAACGCTGCACCCGCGGATCCGGCACGCTGGCGAGCTGGTCGGACAACAGTTGCGAGGAGGCCAGGAGGTTGCGGAGATCGTGGTTGATCTTGGAGACGGCCAGGCCAAGGGCGGCGAGCCGGCTCTTCTGATGCAGCATCGACACCAGGTCGCGCTGCATGTCGGACAATTCGCGTTCGGCGACGCCGATCTCGTCGCCGCGCTGGCTGGGCACGATGATCCGCGCCGAACTCTCGGGGTTTTCGTGGAAGGCGACCAGACTCGCGGTCAGCCGCCGCATCGGCCGCACGAACAGGTAATGCAAGGCGAGATAGACCAGCCCCGCGGTAAGCACCCCGATGCCCAGCGAAACCACCAGCAGATTGCCGGAGAAGCGGTACATCGCCTTGCGCAGCGGCGCCTCGTCGATCACCACCTCGATGAACTGCGCGCCTTCCGGCGCCGGTCCCACCACGCGGATCGTCTGGTCGCCGGTTTCCAGCATGGTCTCGAAGGAATCGACGATCGCCGACCACACCGTCATGTCGCGCATGTCGACGTCATGATCGATCGACGCCGGCAGATCGGCACTGGCCAGAAGCCGCCGCTGCTGCCCCATCTTGATCGCGACCGCGCGGGCGCCGATGCTCTTGAGGATTTGGCGTGCCAGCGAATCCGGGACCATGCCGAGCGGCGCGGCATCGAGCACCAGCGCCGCGGTGTTGGCGGCCGCCAGCCGGTCGTTCAGCCGGTTGATCCGGAAATTGGCGATCGCAGGCACGTAGATCATCATTCCGGCGATCGCCACCAAGGGAATGGTCAGCAGCAGGAGTTTTCCGGACAGCCCGAGCCGGCGCGGCGGCTTCGGCCGCAGCGTTCCGACGGAAGGCGATTCTTCGGTCACTGACACAATATCTGCCTTCGAGTCCTCTCGATGGTTGAGGATGCGACCGGCTCCCGAAGCGGTCAAATTACGGATCGCTAATGTCTGCGGTATCCGTGATCTAGTAAGCAGGCCGCCGTGACGCCATCCTCACGGTAAAAAACACCGCGAATTCCGCAATATTCGCGCGGAACCCGCCCTTTCGAAGGCGCCCGGCAGCGCCTCAATTGCGGCAAGGGGCTAGATTGACGAAAACGGGTCGCTCCCGTATAAGCCGCGCCAATTGTCCGCGATGACCCGGCTCGACCGGGGCGGCTCTTTTTGGGCCGGAAACGGCCCGCTTTGGGCCGGCCAGCATCCGCGGACTTACCTCATTTATCAGGCATTATTGCCCGGTCAGCGGAGAACGGCCCGTGAAGCGGACTTATCAACCCAGCAAACTGGTGCGCAAGCGCCGTCACGGCTTCCGTGCCCGCCTTGCGACGACCGGCGGCCGCAAGGTCCTCGCCGCCCGCCGCGCCCGGGGCCGCAAGCGTCTGAGTGCCTGAGCCGGGCTTCCCGGAGATCGCATCATGGATCGGCTAAGGCAGCGGGCGGACTTTCTCGCCGTTGCCAATGGCGCGCGGGCGGGCAGCGCCGCCTTCGTGCTGCAGGGCCGCCGCCGCGACGATGACGGGCCGATCCGGGTCGGCTTCACGGTCACCAAAAAGCACGGCACCGCCACCGAGCGAAACCGCATCCGCCGCAGGCTTCGCGAATTGGTGAAGCGGGTGGACGTCATAACAATGCGACCGCACAGTGATTATGTGCTAGTCGGCCGTCGTGCCGCACTGACTTGTGATTTCGCGACCATGCTCGACGACCTCCGCTCGGCACTGCATCGCCTCGACCGCCAGCCCGACAAGCGACCCGCGAAGCCTCGCGATGCGACCGCCGCCAACCGAATTGAATGACGAGACCTTGAACGATGTCCGATAATCGCAACACCATCCTCGCCGTCATTCTGTCCGGCCTCGTGCTGATCGCCTGGCAATATTTCTACAACGTCCCGGCGATGGAAAAGCAGCGCGCCGCGCAGCAGGCTACCGAACTGGCCAAATCCGCGGCGCCTGCCGCAAACCCGGCAAATCCCCAAGCCACGCCGCAGGCCGGCGGGGCGCCGACGGCCAACGCGCCCGCGCAGCCGACCACCACGACGGCTGTCGTCAGCCGCGACGACGCGATCGCCGCCGGCCCGCGCGTCAAGATCGACACCCCGACGTTGACCGGCAGCATCGCGCTGAAGGGCGCGCGCATCGACGATCTTTCGCTGGTGCAGTTCCGCGAGACCGTCGATCCCGCTTCGCCCGCGATCGTGCTGTATTCGCCCTCGGGCACCGCGAACCCTTACTACGCAGAATTCGGCTGGGTCGGCGGCGCCGGCTCCACGGTGAAAATCCCGGACCAGAACACCGTCTGGCAGCAGGAGGGATCCGGCAACCTGACGCCCTCGACGCCCGTGACGCTGAAATACGACAACGGCGACGGCCTGACCTTCCGCCGCACCATTTCGATCGACGACCGCTACCTCTTCACCATCAAGGACGACGTCAACAATGTCGGCAACGCGCCGGTCACGCTTTATCCATTTGCGTTGATCTCGCGGCACGGCACCCCGCAGGTTGCCGGCTATTACATCCTGCATGAAGGCCTGATCGGCTATCTCGGCGACCAGGGCCTGCAGGAGTACAGCTACAAGAAGATCGACGAAGCCAAGTCGGTGAGCTTCAAGGTGACCGACGGCTGGCTCGGCATCACCGACAAATACTGGGCCTCGGCGCTGCTGCCCGACACCAATGCGCAACTGCAGGCGCGATTCTCGTCGACCCAGGTCGGCACCACGCACAACTACCAGACCGACTACCTTCAGGATCCGCAGACCATCGCGATCGGCGGATCGGCCAGCGCCAACGCGCGGCTGTTCGCCGGCGCCAAGGAAGCCAAGGTCGTCGGCATCAATTTTCCATTGGCCGGTCTTGGCGGCTACAACCAGCAGCTCGCGCTCAACCACTTCGATCTCCTGATCGATTGGGGCTGGTTCTATTTCATCACCAAGCCGATGTTCCTGGCGCTCGACTTCTTCTACCACCTGGTCGGCAATTTCGGCATCTCGATCCTGCTGGTGACGGTGCTGGTGAAGCTGCTGTTCTTCCCGCTTGCCAACAAATCCTATGCCTCGATGGCGAAGATGAAATCGGTGCAGCCGCAATTGGCCGCGCTGAGGGAACGCTATCCCGACGACAAGGTGAAGCAGCAGCAGGAGATGATGGAAATCTACAAGAAGGAGAAGATCAACCCGATCGCCGGTTGCCTTCCCGTCGCCTTGCAGATTCCGGTGTTCTTCTCGCTCTACAAGGTGCTGTTCGTCACCATCGAAATGCGGCACGCGCCGTTCTTCGGCTGGATCAAGGATCTTTCGGCGCCCGACCCGACCAATCTGTTCACCCTGTTCGGCCTGCTGCACTTCGATCCGACGCAGTTGCCGCTGTTCGGGCACTATCTCGCGCTGGGCGTCTGGCCGATCATCATGGGCATCACGATGTGGTTCCAGATGAAGCTCAATCCGACGCCGCCGGATCCGACCCAGCAGATGATCTTCACCTGGATGCCGCTGATCTTCACCTTCATGCTGGCAGGCTTCCCGGCGGGTCTCGTGATCTACTGGGCCTGGAACAACACCCTGTCGGTGCTGCAGCAGAGCTTCATCATGCGCCGCAACGGCGTGAAGGTTGAACTGCTCGACAATCTCAAGGCGACGTTCGGGTCCAAGAAGGCCGAATTGGAGACGTGACTTTCCCGTCATTGCGAGGAGCGAAGCGACGAAGCAATCCAGCTTCGTTTCTTTGCGGGACAAGCTGGATTGCTTCGCTTCGCTCGCAATGACGACTGAGGCCCTGACGCCTGCAACCGGAATCCCTTCGCATGACCGCCAAATCCGATGCGAAGCTGATCGAGGACGGGCGGAGACTGTTCGCGGGCGACTGGCAGTTCTTCTGGGCCTCGCCCTCCATCGAGACGCTGCCGCCGATGGCGGGCGTCGAGGTCGCTTTCGCCGGGCGCTCTAATGTCGGCAAATCCAGCCTGATCAACGCGCTGACCGGACGCAACGCGCTGGCGCGGACGTCGCATACGCCCGGCCGCACCCAGGAACTGATCTTCTTCGAGGGGCCCGGCGATGCCGGCTTCCGGCTGGTCGACATGCCCGGTTATGGCTACGCCTCCGCGCCGAAGGCGAAGGTCGCGTCGTGGACCGCGCTGATCCATAAATTCTTGCAAGGCCGCAGCAATCTGGCGCGGGTCTATGTGCTGATCGACGCCCGGCACGGCCTCAAGGAGGTCGACCTCGACGTACTGAATTCGCTCGACAAGTCGGCAGTCAGTTATCAGGTGGTGCTGACCAAGGCCGATCAGGTCAAGCCAGGCGAACTGGAACAGCGCATCACCGATGCCGCGCAAGCGCTTGCCAAACATCCTGCTGCCTTTCCGGAAATCCTGGTGACGTCCTCGCGCACCGGTGCCGGGATGCCGGAACTGCGCGCCGCGATGGTGCGCCTGCTTGGGGAGCGGCGCTGATGGCCGTCTCGCGCGCTCACCGCGTCCTGATTGGTCTCGCCGGAATCATGGGCGGCGACGGCGTCATCCTGGGCGCGGCCTCCGCGCATCAGGCGGATGCCTCGCGGCTGGGACCGGCGTCCTCGATGCTGCTGTTTCACGCCTGCGCCGTGCTCGCGACCGTGGCGCTGATCGATCGCGGCATCGTCCATGCTCGGATCGGCGCCATCGCGGCATGGGGCTTTGTCGTCGCCGCCGCGCTGTTCGCAGCCGACCTGACGCTTCGGCAATTTGCAGGCCACAGCCTGTTCCCGATGGCCGCACCGACCGGCGGCACGCTGCTGATCGCAAGCTGGCTGGCGCTCGCCGTGGCGGCGGCCTGGCCGCGGCAGGATTGAAGGCGCCGGCTTTTCTTGCCTTCTCCCCTTGTGGGAGAAGGTGGCGCGCAGAGCGCGCCGGATGAGGGGTCTCACTCCGCGGAGACAGACCCCTCACCCGTCGCCTCACTTCGTGAGGCGCCACCCTCTCCCGCAGGGGAGTAGGGTGAAAGCGCCACTTTGCGCCGTGCCCGCCAATCAGATAGAAACCGCCCCACCCCGCTGACCCCGCGAGAACGCCTCCATGACCGACGTGCCCAACATCAGTCCGCTCGATCAGGCCCGTATCCTGTCCGAGGCGCTGCCGCACATGCAGCAGTATGACGAGGAAACCATCGTCATCAAATATGGCGGCCATGCCATGGGTGCCGAGGAGACCGCCAAGGCGTTCGCGCGCGACATCGTGCTGCTGGAGCAGACCGCCATCAATCCGGTGGTGGTGCACGGCGGCGGGCCGCAGATCGCAACCATGCTCAAGCGGCTCGGCATCCAGTCGGAGTTCGCCGCGGGCCTCCGCATCACCGACGCCGCGACCATCGAGATCGTCGAAATGGTGCTGGCCGGTTCGGTCAACAAGCAGCTAGTCGGCTATATCAACGAGGCCGGCGGCAAGGCGGTTGGCCTCAGCGGCAAGGACGGCAACATGGTGAAGGCGTCGAAGACGAAGCGCACCATGGTCGATCCGGATTCCAACATCGAAAAGGCGATCGACCTCGGCTTCGTCGGCGACCCCGACAAGGTCGACCTGACGTTGCTCAACCAATTGATCGGCTACGAATTGATCCCGGTGCTGGCCCCGCTCGCAACCTCGCATGACGGGCAGACCCTGAACGTCAACGCCGACACGTTCGCGGGCGCGGTGGCGGGTGCACTGAAAGCAAAGCGCCTGTTGCTGCTCACCGACGTCCCCGGCGTGCTCGACAAGTCGAAGAAGCTGATTCCGGAACTGTCGGTAAAGGATGCGCGCAAGCTGATCGCCGACGGCACCATTTCCGGCGGCATGATTCCGAAGGTCGAGACCTGCATCTACGCGCTGGAGCAGGGCGTGCAGGGCGTGGTGATCATCGACGGCAAGACGCAGCACGCGGTCCTGCTCGAATTGTTCACCAACCAGGGCACGGGCACGCTGATCCACAAGTGACGCCTTCGTTTGCCAACCCCTCCGTCATGGCCAGGCATGGCAGTCCGGCTGGCGCCGACTGCGCGTTGCCAATCAATTGGAAGAAAGACGTGGATGCCCAGGTCAAGCCCGGGCATGACGACCTGAGAATGCGGCTTCTCTCATACACTTTGCGAGCGGTCCTCGTCGCGTTGCCGGCGGCGATCGCCTGCTTTCTCGCCTCGGCGCAGCCGGCCTATGCGGACCTGAAAATCTGCAATCGCATGAGCTATGTCGTCGAGGTCGCGATCGGCATCGACGAGAAGTCAGCCACCGCCACGCGCGGCTGGTTCCGCATCGATCCGGCGGCCTGCCGCGTCGCGGTGCAGGGCACGCTGACTGCCGACCGCATCCTGCTGAATGCGCATGCGCTCGGCCTCTACGGCTCCTCGCCGATCCCGCAAAACGGCGGCGACACGCTGTGCGTTGCGCCCGGAAATTTCGTCATTGCCGCGGCGCGCCAGTGCCGCAGCGGACAGACGCCCGCGCCGTTTACCCAGATCACCCCGACGACGGCCGACGACGGCAATTTGGTGGCCTATCTCGCCGAGGACAGCGAATATGACGACGAGCAGGCAAGGCTTGCCGGCATTCAGCGGCTCCTGGTGATCGCTGGCTATGACGCCGCTCCGATCGACGGCGTCGACGGCCCGAAGACGCAAGCGGCGCTGTCAGCGTTCTTGAAGAACCGCAGCATGCCGCTCGATATCGCACAGGCGCCGAATTTCTTCACCATGATGGTCGCCGCCGTGCAGGCGCCCTCCACCACCGGACTGACCTGGTGCAACGACACGCCGCACAAGGTCATGGCCGCGATCGCCACCGATGACGGCAAGACCGTGACCAGCCGTGGCTGGTACCGCGTCGATCCCGGCAAATGCCTGCATCCCGACGTCACCGGGCAACCCAAACAGGTCTACAGTTTCGCCGAAGCTGTCGATGCCGACAACCGCACGCTCAAGAATCAAGGACAAGCCGTTGAACTGGGGCGGCGCCAAGGAACTCTGCACCCGCGAGAGCAAGTTCGAGATCAACGAACAAAGCGACTGCGGCAGCCGCGGCCTCGCGGTGACCGGCTTTGCGCCGGTCGACATGTCGAGCGGCGGCAACACGCTGCGCTTTGCGGTGCCGTGATGAAACGTCCAATCCGCTCCCTCGTCGTCCCCGCGAAAGCGGGGACCCATAATCCCAAATCTTCGTTGTTGCGACGCGCGGCAAGCAAGTCGACGAACACTTCCTCTCTCACATCCGCCGCGGCGTATGGGTCCCGGCGTTCGCCGGGACGACGGTGAAAGCACGATGAAAATCCCCGCTCCTTTGGCCATGTCGACACCTGGGTCTTCGACCTCGACAACACGCTGTATCCACATCACGTCAATCTGTGGCAGCAGGTCGATGCCCGGATCGGCGAATTCGTCAGCCGCTGGCTCGAGGTGTCCGCGACGGATGCGCGGGCGATCCAGAAGGATTATTATCGCCGCTACGGCACCACCATGCGCGGCATGATGACCGAGCACGGCGTGCGCGCCGACGACTATCTCGCCTATGTGCACGAGATCGACCACTCGCCGCTTGAGCCCAACCCCGATATGGGCGCGGCGATCGCGAAACTTCCCGGACGGAAACTGATCCTGACCAACGGCTCGACCGACCACGCCGCCAAGGTTCTGGAACGTCTCGGCATCGGCGAGCATTTCGAGGCAGTGTTCGATATCATCGCCGCCGAACTGGAGCCAAAGCCGGCGCCGCAGACCTACCGGAAATTCCTCGGCGATCACGCCGTCAATCCGAAGACCTCGGCGATGTTCGAGGACCTCGCGCGCAATCTCGTGGTGCCGCACCAGCTCGGCATGACCACGGTGCTGGTGGTGCCCGACGGCTCCCGGGAAGTGGTGCGGGAAGACTGGGAGCTGGAAGGCCGGGATGCAGACCATGTCGATCATGTCACCGACGATCTGACAGGGTTTTTGCAGGGGTTGGCGTAAGATTTGAGCCGGGTCCGGGCCGAAATTCCGTCGTCATGCCCGGACTTGATCCGGGCATCCATCAATCTTCGAGAGAGGGTCCTTGCGAAGGCGATGGATTGCCGGGTCAAGCCCGGCAATGACGCCGGCAGCGAGCGCAGGGACGACCGCAGCGTGAGCCTTGACTCTCCCTGCCCAAATCCCGAAAAAGCCCTCCAATTCGCCGTCGTCTATCCCGCTCGCCCAAGGAAATCTCGATGTCCCTGCCCGCCCTCGAATCCACCATCAACGCCGCTTTCGACGCCCGCGATGGAATCTCGACCGCGACGAAAGGCGAGGTGCGCGACGCCGTCGATTCCGCGCTCGAGCTGCTCGACAAGGGCGAGGCGCGCGTGGCGGAGCGCGAGGCAAGCGGCAAATGGAAGGTCAATCAGTGGCTGAAAAAGGCGGTGCTGCTGTCGTTCCGGCTGAACGACATGAGCGCGATCGCCGGCGGCCCGGGCAAGGCCGCGTGGTGGGACAAGGTGCCCTCGAAATTCGAGGGCTGGGGCGAAAACCGGTTTCGCGACGCCGGCTTTCGCGCGGTGCCGGGTGCCATCGTCCGCCGCTCGGCCTTCATCGCCAGGAACGTCGTCCTGATGCCGTCCTTCGTCAATCTCGGCGCCTATGTCGATGAGGCCACCATGATCGACACCTGGTCGACGGTCGGCTCCTGCGCCCAGATCGGCAAACGTGTGCACATTTCCGGCGGCGTCGGCATCGGCGGCGTGCTGGAGCCGTTGCAGGCCGAGCCCGTGATCGTCGAGGACGACTGCTTCATCGGCGCGCGTTCGGAAGTCGCCGAGGGCGTGATCGTGCGCAAGGGCGCGGTGCTGGCGATGGGCGTGTTTCTGGGCGCCTCCACCAAGATCGTCGACCGCGACACCGGCGAGACCTTTATCGGCGAGGTGCCGGAATATGCCGTCGTGGTGCCGGGAAACCTGCCGGCGCGGCCGCTGAAGAACGGCCAGCCCGGCCCGTCGACCGCCTGTGCCGTCATCGTCAAACGCGTCGACGAGCGCACCCGCGCCAAGACCAGCATCAACGAGTTGCTGCGGGACTAGAGCAAATCGGTTCTGATCGAATCACAACCGAAGCTCCGGATTCCTGTCCTGGCGCGTTTTCTTCACGCGAACCGGCGTCCGGTTTGCCCGAAGACGCCATGGGATCGAACCTAAAGCCGTTCCGCGCGAACTATAATCGGGACCGCCGGCCATTTCCCGGCGGTTGAGGGGCGCGATGCACTACGCTCGGTTGTTGTTCAGCTTCAACGGCCGCCTCAACCGGGCCAGATACGTCGTGGTGCAACTGGTTCTGCTCACGATCTGGCTGCTGTTTTTGCTCAAGGTCTCGTCGCCGTGGACGGAGCTGCACCTGGACTGGGTCGTCACCATGGTGATGATCTGGATCAACGCCGCCACCAACGTCAAACGGCTTCACGATCGCAACAGGAGCGGCTGGTGGGCGGTGGCGGTTTTTATTGTCAATCGTTTCACCTACACTTTTTACGGTCTGTTTTTCGGCCTCTATTTCGGCGTGGATATTTCGGCCACCCGTGAATTGCTGCTGGTGATGCTTGCGGTCGCCCTCTCCCTTCTGCAGACATGGGTCATCATCGAGTTGTTTTTCCTGTCGGGGACCGATGGGCGCAACCGGTTCGGACCTGATCCGACGCGTACCGCTCCCAGCTCTCCCATCGATCCGCGCCCGGAGCCGGGTGACGTTCCGGAGTTTCTCCTGAACCGTGCCGGCCCGCCCCAGCACGGCTGATCGCAGCTGCCGGCAACCGGTGACGTCAAGCGTCGAGAAGTGCATTCGCACCAACACCGGCATTGACGAGCGCGGGCCCGAGTCAACTTCGAACCAAAATCCGGCGATGGCGACCAATCAAGCGGACTGCGGAGCATGTTCCGCCGCCGGAGCTTTTCACATGGACTGGAACTGGTTTCTGTTCAGCTTCGAAGGCCGCATCAACCGCGCCAAATTGTGGCTTGCGGCGTTCATCTGGTTCGCCACCATCTTTTCGTTCATGACGATATTCCTGTTCGCCGTCGCCGGCATCCTGAGTGCGGCGGGCAACGATTTCCATTCCGTGTCGACCAGGACGATGCATCCGGCGTTCTATCTGCTCGGGCTTCCCCTGCTGGTCATCGGCGTGTGGCTGTTTGCCGCAACCACCGTCAAGCGGCTTCACGACCGCGACAAGAGCGGCTGGTGGTTCGCCCTGTTTTTCGTCGCGCCGGCCCTGCTCGACAAGCTCGCGGACCGGCTGGACCATGCGTTTCTGCTGCTTCCGGTCGGCGCCCTCGGTTTCGGCCTGAGCGTCTGGTGCTTTGTCGAACTGTTCTGCCTGAGAGGGACGAGCGGGCCAAACCGGTTCGGCCAGGACCTGCTGGCGCCGGTCGATACGCGGCCGAGCTGGGACCAGCAAAGCGAGCTGGAATTTGTTCCGCACAGCGCTGGCCCATCGCCGGGAGCTCATGTTAAGCGAGGGCATGACTGATGCCCTTTCCATCGCCCAGGATCTCCTCCGCTGCCCCTCGGTAACCCCGGCTGACGCCGGCGCGCTCGGCGTGCTCGAAAATGTCCTGAAACAAGCCGGTTTCGAGGTGCATCGCGTCACCTTCGGCGAACCCGGCACCGCCGACGTCGACAACCTCTATGCCCGC
This sequence comes from uncultured Alphaproteobacteria bacterium, assembly GCA_963843225.1. GTDB lineage: Bacteria > Pseudomonadota > Alphaproteobacteria > Rhizobiales > Xanthobacteraceae > Bradyrhizobium. The sequence goes on from CAWJJT010000001.1 coordinate 255,916, forward strand.
CTCGGCAACGGCGCGCCGCACATCACCTTCGCCGGGCATACCGACGTGGTGCCGCCCGGCGACGAGAGCGCGTGGACCCATGGCGCGTTCTCCGGCGACGTCAAGGACGGCTTTCTCTACGGCCGCGGCGCCGTCGACATGAAGGGCGGCATCGCCTGCAGCGTCGCGGCGGTGCTGGATTATCTCGCCGCCCATGGCGGCAAGGCGCGGGAGGACGGCAAGGGCTCGATCTCGTTCCTGATCACCGGCGACGAGGAAGATGTCTCCGTCAACGGCACCATCAAGCTGTTGCAATGGGCGGCGGCGCGGGGCGAGAAGTTCGACCATTGCGTGCTCGGCGAGCCCTCCAATGTCGAGGAGCTCGGCGACTGCATCAAGATCGGCCGCCGCGGCTCGCTGCACGGCATGCTTTACGTCGACGGGATCCAGGGCCATGTCGCCTATCCGCATCGCGCCGCCAACCCGGTGCCGGATATTTCACGGCTGATCGTGGCGCTCAGCGACGAGCCGCTCGATCACGGCAGCGCCCAGTTCCAGGCCTCGAACCTCGAATTCACCTCGGTCGATGTCGGCAACAAGGCCGGCAACGTGATCCCCGGTCAGGCCCGGGCAAAATTCAACATCCGCTTCAACGATCTCCACACCCAGGAGACGTTGCGGGAATTGGTCGAGGCGCGGCTGGCGAAGGCCGCGGGAAACCGCATCCGCGCCCACATCGTCTGGGAGCCGTCCAATTCCAACGTGTTCGTGACCAAGCCCGGTCCCTTCACCGACCTCGCGGTGTCGGCGATCGAGGAAATCACCGGACGCAAGCCGGAATTGAGCACCAGCGGCGGCACATCGGATGCGCGCTTCATCGCCAGCTATTGCCCGGTGATCGAGTTCGGCCTGGTCGGCCAGACCATGCACCAGGTCGACGAGCGCACGCCGGTCGCCGATCTGGAGAAGCTGACGCGAATCTATCGCGGGATACTGGACAGGTATTTCGCCTAGCCCGTCACGGCCGGGTTTGTGCCGGCCATGACGGCGATATCAAGTCAATAATCCACCCGCACCAGATAAAGCCCCTCGGGCGGGGCGACCGGGCCGCAGGCGGCGCGGTCTCGTGCGGCCAGCGCGGCGGCGAGATCGTCGGGCGTCCAGCGGCCGTCGCCGACCCAGACCAGCGAGCCCACCATCGAGCGCACCTGGCTGTGCAGGAACGAGCGCGCCGAGGTGATGATGTCGATGGCATCACCATTCCTGACGACGTCGAGTTGATCCAGCGTTCGCTCCGGCGATTTCGCCTGGCACTCGGTGTCGCGAAAGGTCGTGAAATCATGCTTGCCGAGCAGTCTTTGCGCGGCTTCGTGCATCGCCTCGGCATCGAGCCGCCGCGGCAGGCGCCAGGCGCGGCCGATGTCGAGCGCGAGATTGGCGCGCCGGTTGGCGATCCGGTAGAGATAATGCCGCCTCTTCGCGGAGAACCGCGCCTCGAAATCATCCGGCACGATGTCCGCCGACAGCACCCCGATCGGATGCGGGCGCAGATGCGCGTTCAGCCCGTCGCGAAATCGTCCCGGCACGAAATGCCTGGCAATGTCGCAATGCGCGACCTGCGCCAGCGCGTGCACGCCGGCATCGGTGCGGCCGGCGCCGTGAACGCGGACCTGTTCGCCGCAGATCGCCTTGATCGCGTCTTCCAGCGCGCCCTGCACCGAGGGACCGTTCTCCTGGATCTGCCAGCCGCAGAACGGCGTGCCGTCATATTCGATGGTGAGTTTGTAGCGGGGCATCAGGATAGCCGCAGCGGCGGCTTCAGCGGCGTGCCGCGCAGAAACTCCTCCGCCTTCATCGGCGCCTTGCCGGCACGCTGCAATTCGAGGATGCGGATCGCGCCTTCGCCGCAGGCGATGGTGAGGCGATCGTCGAGCAGTTCGCCGGCCGCACCACCGCCCCCGGCCAACGCGCAACGCAGGATCTTGACCCGAACCGGCTGGCCCTCCATCGGCATCTCGCACCAGGCGCCCGGAAACGGCGACAGCCCGTGAATGTGGCGCAGCACTGCGCCCGCCGGCCTGCCCCAGTCGATCCGCGCCTCGGCCTTGTCGATCTTGGCCGCATAGGTGACGCCCTGCTCGCTCTGTCTGGTGAGTTGCAGCATGCCGCGTTCCAGCGCGCCGATCGCGCGGACCATGAGGTCGCCGCCGAGCCGCGCCAGCGCGTCGTGCAGGTCGCTTGCCGTCATCGCGTCCGTGATCGCGATGCGTTCGGCCATCGCCACGTCGCCGGTATCGAGGCCGGCGTCCATCCTCATCACCATCACGCCGGTCTCGGCATCGCCGGCCATGATGGCGCGGTTGATCGGCGCCGCCCCGCGCCATCGCGGCAGCAGCGAGGCGTGCAGGTTGAAGCAGCCGAGCCTGGGCGTATCGAGAATGGCCTGCGGCAGGATCATGCCGTAGGCGACGACCACGGCGGCATCGGCCCCGTGGGCGCGGAATTCCTCCAGCGCTTCCGGCGTCTTCAGCGTGGTCGGCGTCAAGACGGCAATTCCGAGCCGCCGCGCCTCCTGCTCGACCGGGCTCGGTTGCAGCTTCATGCCACGCCCGGCGGGTTTTGCCGCGCGGGTATAGACGGCAGCGATCTCATGGCCGTGGGCCACGAGTTCGAGCAGCGTCGGCACCGCGAAATCGGGCGTGCCCATGAAGATCAAGCGAAGCGACATCTAGCGGAGGTTTCCTGCGGATGTTTGTAACTTACTCGTCATGGCCGGGCTTGTCCCGGCCATCCACGTCTTGAGAGCGTTGGCAAGGAAGGCGCGGATACCCGGCACAAGGCCGGGCACGACGCCTGAGAGAACTGCGGCCTACTCCGTCGCCCGCTTCGCGGCCTTGGCGAATTTCTTCAGCACGCGGTCGCGTTTCAGCTTCGACAAATAATCCACGAACAGCACGCCGTTGAGATGGTCGATCTCGTGCTGGATGCAGGTGGCGAACAGGCCCTCGGCGTCCTCCTCATGCACCTTGCCGTCGAGATCGGTGAAACGCACCCGCACCTTCGCCGGCCGCTCCACTTCCTCGTAATATTCGGGGATCGACAGGCAGCCTTCCTCGTAGATCGACAGTTCTTCCGACGAGGACAGTATTTCCGGATTGATGAAAACCCGCGGCTGCGGCTTGGTTTCGCCGTCCTCGCTCTTCTTGGCGAGATCCATCGTGATCAGCCGCAGCGGCTGCGCGACCTGGATCGCGGCGAGCCCGATGCCGGGCGCGTCGTACATGGTCTCGAACATGTCGTCGGCGAGCTTGCGGATCTCCGAATTGACCTTTTCGATCGGCTTGGAGACCAGCCGCAACTGTTTGTCCGGCAGGATGATGATTTCTCGGAGGGCCATGATGTCTCTGGATAGCTTGGCGGGCGATTTAAGCTGCTGACTCGCCGGGGTCAATCCGAAGGGCGGTTCTGTTTACCTTCGGTTAACCACGAATTTTAGCGAAGCGATTAACCATAAAAATTTACCCGCAATTCACCATAAATGTTCCCTCTTCGTTCGTGTTCAAGGCCGAATCGGATACAAGGTCTTCCATGAACGAGATTCTTTTCATGATCGGCGACCAGCCGGTCCGCACCGGCGCCGCCCTGATCGGCTTTGGCGCGCTGGCGCTGCTGCTGCTCCTGACCATCGCCGTCGTGATCGCCCGCTCCGGCCGGCGCGGCGCGGCGCTAGCGATGGCGCAGGCGATCCGCGCCGACGAGTTGGAGGAGCGGCTTTCCGAAATGCTGCGTGCGCAGAGCGAGGCCACCGGCCGCGTCGATGCGATGGGCCAGGCGCTGGCCGGCCGCCAGGCCGAAATGGCGCGCGCCGTCAGCGAGCGGCTGGATTCGGTGACCCACCGGGTCGGCCAGTCGATGGAGCAGACCACCCGCAACACCATGGATAGCTTGCGGGTGCTGCACGAGCGGCTCGGCATCATCGACAATGCCCACAAGAACCTCACCGACCTGACCTCCCAGGTCACGACGCTGCGCGACGTGCTCGCCAACAAGCAGTCGCGCGGCGCCTTCGGCCAGGCGCGGATGGAAGCGATCGTCCAGGACGGCATGCCGAAGGGCGCTTACGAATTCCAGTTCACGCTCTCGACCGGCAAGCGGCCGGATTGCGTGGTGTTCCTGCCCGACGCACGCCCGCTCTGCATCGACGCGAAATTTCCGCTGGAGGCGATGACGGCGCTGCACGACGCCCGCTCCGACGAGGAGAGGAAAATCGCCACGCAGCGGCTGCGCAACGACGTGATGAAGCATGTCAGCGACATCGCGGAGAAATACCTGATTCCGGGCGAGACCCAGGATACCGCGCTGATGTTCGTGCCGTCGGAATCGGTTTACGCCGAAATCCATGACGGCTTCGACGACGTGATCCAGAAGGCCTATCGCGCCCGCGTGGTGCTGGTGTCGCCGTCGCTTCTGATGCTGGCGATCCAGGTCATGCAGCAGATCCTGAAAGACGCGCGGATGCGGGATGCCGCCGACCAGATCCGCACCGAGGTCCTCAACCTCGGCGACGACCTCGGGCGCCTGCGCGATCGGGTGCTGAAGCTGCAGAAGCATTTCGGCGACGTCAACGAGGACGTCCGCCAGATCCTGATCTCCGCCGACAAGATCGAAAAGCGCGCGGGAAGGATCGAGGAACTCGACTTCAGCAAGGAGCCGTCGGCCGCCGCCGAAGCGCCGCGCCTGGTCAAGCCGGATGCCACCGAGCTGTTCGCCCTGCCGCGCAAGCTGCAGGCGGGGGAGTAGCCTCCACCGTCATGGCCGGCCCTGTCTCCTTCTCCCCTTGTGGGAGAGGCACGAACGCGCCGTACGGCTACTCCAGCCCCGCGCGGCGAAAACCTTCCAGATAGTGCTCCCGACCGGCCTGATGCATGATGGGCATCTGGTCCGCGATCCAGGCGAGCGAAATATTGGGTTGCGCGCGGCGAAGCTCCTGCAAGCGCGGCCGCGGCGACATCGGCTTTTCCGGCCATGCCGGCGGCCGCCGTGAGCACCCGATGGGCGCCGACGAAGTCGCTGCGGTGCCGGATGCCTTCGCGCGCCAGCCGAATGGCCTCGTCGTAATTGCGCCCGACGAACTGCGCATAGGCGGCGATGCCGCAAAACACGGCGGAAAACGGATCACGCGGGCTCAGCCGCAGCGCGCGGCTCGCGGCAGCACTGCCCTCTTCCCAGCGCCCGGCATAGCACAACACCAGGCCATAATAGCCCTGCGCCAGCGAGAAGTTCGGATTGAGCCGAAGCGCGACCTCCAGTTCGGCCAGAGAATCCTCGAAGCGTCGAGTGAACAGATAGGCCGAACCCAGTGCGTTATGCGCCCAGGGATCTTCGCTGTCGGCCAGGATCGCAGCCTGCGCCGCACGCTCGGCCAACGGCACCACCGCCGCATCCGCCCAACCCATGTGTGCGCTGAAGGTCTGGCCGGTGGCAAGCACGCCGAGCGCCTGGCCGTAATTCGGATCAATGGAAATCGCCTTCTCGAGCAGCGCCTGCGCAACCAGCCAGTCCTGGCGCGTCACGCGCCAGAAATGTGTGAGCGCACGCATCACCAGATCCCACGCGTCCATGCTGTTCGGCGGCTTGCGCCGTGAACGAAAGGTTTCCGCGGCATAGAGCTGCGGCTCGATCGCGGCGACGATGGCCTCGGTGATCTCGTCCTGCACCGCGAACACGTCGGCAAGGGCGCGGTCATAGCGTTCCGTCCAGATATTGTTACCGGTGGCGGCGTCGCTGAGCTGAACGCTGATGCGCACGCGGTCACCAACCTTGCGCACGCTGCCTTCGACGACGTAGCCGACGCCGAGTTCCTCGGCGACCTGCTTCATGTGGACCGGTTTGCCCTTGTAGATGAACGACGAGTTGCGCGCGATTACGAAGAACCAGCGCAGCTTGGAAAGCCCGGTGATGATGTCCTCGGTGATGCCGTCGGAAAAATACTCCTGCTCCGCATCGCCACTCAGGTTCGCGAACGGCAGCACGGCGATGGCGGGCCGGTCGGGCAACGGCAGCGCCGGGCGCGACGGCTCGTGGATCTCGCGCGGCGGCTCGACCGCCTCTTCGTCCCGAGTTCGGACCGCGCCGACGAAGCGAAGGCCCTTGCGCGGGATGGTGCGGATCAGTTTCTGGTCTTCACCGCTGTCGCCGACTGCGCGGCGCGCGGCGTTGATGCGGCTGGTCAGCGTCGATTCCGACACGATCCGTCCGCCCCAGACCGCGCCGATCAGGTCGTCCTTGCTGACGACGCGATCGCGGTTCTGCACCAGGAATACCAGGAGATCGAACACCTGGGGCTCGACGGCTATCGGCTCCGGACCGCGAAAAAGCTCGCGGCGGTCGGTATCGAGCGCATGATCGTCAAAGAAAAACTGCACGGCACCCTCAAATCCGGACCACGACCCGCTCTCAAGCAATAATCAAGGTCATCTCAAGAACAAATCAAGCGCCAGGCAAAGTCTTCCGGTCGGACACCGCGCATCCTCTAGCCCCAAGGGGGACCGTCAGGATCGTCCGATCGGAGGATATTATGAGCCAATCCCAAGCATTCAGCCCGGATTCCCGGAGCAATCCAATAGGTAGAATAGCCGCATTTTTATACGGAATCGCCGCCTATTTCGTCTTCTTCGTCACCTTCCTCTACGCCATCGGCTTCGTATCCGGCCTCGTGGTCCCCAAGACCATCGACACCGGCGCGGCCAGGCCGCCGATGCAAGCGGTCATCGTCAACCTCATTCTGCTGACGATATTCGCCGTCCAGCACAGCGTCATGGCGCGCCGGCAATTCAAGGAATGGTGGACACAATTCGTGCCGAAATCGGTGGAGCGAAGCACCTATGTGCTGCTCTCGAGCCTCGCGCTCGCGCTGCTGCTCTGGCAATGGCGCCCGATCCCGACCGTGCTGTGGCAAATCGACGATCCCCAACTCGCCATCGCGGTGTCAGGTATTTCGCTGCTGGGCTTCCTGATCGCGCTCACCAGCACCTTCCTGATCAACCATTTCGAACTGTTCGGGCTGCACCAGGTCGCCAACAATCTCACAGGCCGCACGATGCCAACACCGCGGTTTCGCACGCCGCTTTACTACAAGTTCGTGCGGCATCCGCTCTATTTCGGCTTCGTCATCGCGTTCTGGGTGACGCCGACGATGACTGTCGGGCACCTGTTGTTCGCGGCGGCCACGACGGCCTACATCCTTGTCGGCATCCTGCTCGAGGAGCGTGATCTGATCGATCTCTTTGGCGACGACTACCGACGCTATCGGGAGCGCGTGTCGATGCTGGTGCCCTGGCGCCGATCCAACTGATCCACCTGCTCATCTCCAGTTTCACTGGCGGCGCCGGATTTGGCCGGCGCCGCATTCCGCCGCGGCCACCGCGGCAAAAAAGGAACCATGCCATGATCGAAGAAGCCCGCGGTAACATCGACTATGAGGAATCAGGCGCCGGACCGACGATAGTGCTCGTGCCGGGATCGTGCAGCACCGGAGCAGCGTGGCGGCCAATGATCGCCGCCTGGGAGAACCGGTTTCGCTGCGTCACCACCAGTCTTCCCGGATATGGCGGAACCACGGAACGCCGCACACCCGGCGATTCCTCGATATCGCTTGAAGCCGAGGCGCTGGAGTCCGTTATTCGAAAAACCGGCGACAGCGTCCATCTGGTCGGCCACTCCTTCGGTGGCCTGGTCGCGCTCGCCGTGGCGCTGCGCGGCCGGGTCGATCTCGCCAGCCTTACCATTATCGAGGCGCCGGCGGTGATGATGCTGGACGGAAGCGGAGAGACCCAGCACATCCGCGCATTCGGCGAGATGACCACGCGCTATTTCGCCGCGTTCAGGGCTGGCAAGGCCGACGCGATCGAAGCGCTGATCGACTTTTTCGCCGGCGCCGGCACCTTTGCCTCGTGGCCGCCGCGCGTTCGCGCCTATGCGATGGCGACAACCGCGGTCAATATCCTGGATTGGGAAACCGCGTTCGATTATCCGCTGACGGCGGAGGTGCTGGCGCAGGTCCAGATCCCGACGCTGGTCATTCGCGGCGGAGAAAGTCATCCGGCCATGCAACGCGTCAACGAGATCCTCAGCGAACGCTTGAACGGGGCGCCGCTCGCAACCATCGAAGGCGCCGCGCATTTCATGATCGCCACCCATGTGGCCGAGGTGGCTCGATTGGTTGCGCAGCACGCCCGCCTCGCAGACGCGACACCGGCGGCCATGTCAGCGGTGGATTAGAGATGTCGGGAGTTGGGGGCGCAAGCGGGTAATCGACGGAATTTCCGCCGGAATATCGCCGGCGGAGGTTTCAAACGCGGAGGGCGAGGGAAGCACCGCCGCGCGAATCCTGCTAGCACTGCGGCATGACCAGTGCCCCCGACAGCCTGCCCAAGCCACCGATTGCGGCCAAATCCGAGGCCGCCCCCCGCGCCTCCTGGCGCGAGAGCCTTGCGGTTTATCTGCAACGGCGGGTGCTGATCGTCATGCTGCTCGGCTTTTCCTCCGGGCTGCCGCTGGCGCTGTCGGGATCGACGCTTTTGGTGTGGATGCGCGAATCCGGCGTCGATCTCGGCACCATCGGGCTGTTCGCGCTGGTCGGCACGCCCTATACGCTGAAATTCCTGTGGGCGCCGCTCACGGACGCGCTGCATGTGCCGCTGTTCACGCGGCTGCTCGGCCGCCGCCGCGGCTGGCTGGTATGCTCGCAACTGCTGTTGATCATCTCGATCCTGTTGCTGGCGCTGACCGACCCGACGCGCTCGCCGCTGTTCGTCGCGCTCGGCGCGGTTCTGGTCGCGGCGATGTCGTCGACCCAGGACATCGTGGTCGACGCGTTCCGCGTCGAAAGCCTGCCGGAGAGCGAGCAGGCCGCGGGCATGGCGTCCTACGTCGCGGCCTACCGCATCGGCATGCTGGTCTCGACCGCCGGCGCGCTGTTTCTGGTCAGCGCCTATGAAGGCACCGGCATTCCGCGCGCGTCGGCGTGGATGTGGGGCTATGTGACGATGGCGGCCTTGGTGCTGATCGGCACCGTCACCGCGCTCGCCGCCACCGAACCGGAACAGTCGGCCCGCGCGGAGGCCGCGACCAGCACCGAGAGCGCATTGACGCGCGTGCCAATGCCGCGGTCGGCGCGTTCTCCGAATTTCTGGTGCGCAAGGATGCGTTTGCCGCGCTCGCCTTCGTGGTGCTGTTCAAATTCACCGACGCGTTCTCCGGCACCATGACCGCGCCGTTCGTGATCGACCTCGGCTTTTCCCGCAACGACTACGCCGCCATCGTCAAGGGCGTCGGCCTCGCCGCGACCCTGATCGGCGGTTTCGCCGGCGGCTTTGTCGCGCGGCGCTATTCGCTCGCGACGAGCCTGTGGATCGGCGGCGTGCTGCAGGCGGTCGCCAACCTGTCGTTCTCATGGCTGGCGCTGGTCGGCGTCAATCAATGGGCGCTGGCGTTTGCGATCACGGCGGAGAATTTCACCAGCGCCATCGGCACCGTGATCTTCGTCGCTTACCTGTCGGCGCTGTGCCAGAATCCGCTGCACACCGCGACCCAATATGCGCTGCTGACCGCGCTCGCCGCGGTCGGGCGCACCTATCTGTCGTCGGGCGCGGGCTATCGTGGCCAAGGCGACCGGCTGGCCGCTGTTCTTCGCGATCTGCGTCGCGGTCGCGGTGCCGAGCCTGATCCTGCTCGGCTGGCTGCAACGGCGCGGGCATTTTGCGTCGCTGGAGACGGCGAAGGATTAGCGGCCGACTGAGACAGGGCGCCGGCGCGAGCCGAGCGAGGCTCAGTTCGCCAGCTTCTCGATCGCCGCGTTGTCCAGGCCGACCTTGGCGCCGGCCGCGACGATCTCCCCCCAGGTCACGGGGTCGACCGGGATGCCCTCGGCCAGGCGCTGCTTCTTCCATTCGCGCTCGGGCTCGCCGGCGATCTTCACGTGGTCGACGCCCGGCCGGCGGCGAGGCGGTGTGCCAGGCGACGAAGCTTTCCATCTCGCGCGCCAGGTTTTCGCCCGTGCCCATCTTGGCGGGATCGACCAGGATCGAGAACATGCTGTTGAGCACCTTGCGGCTGCCGTCCGGCCTGCCGCTCAGGGTCTCGCCGCCCGCGAGCGCGCCGCCGAGCAGTTCGCAGATCAGCGCCAGGCCGGAGCCCTTGTGCTCGCCGAACGGCAGGATGGCGCCCGACGGCTCGATGACGGTGAAGCGCGGGTCGGTCGTCGGATTGCCGTGGTCGTCGATGAGGGTGTCCGGCGCCAGCCGCTCGCCCTTGTTGTAGGCCACGCGGGTCTTGCCCTGGGCGATCTTGCTGGTGGCGAAGTCGAGCACGATCGGCTCTTTGCCCGGGCGCGGGATGCCGACGCAGAACGGGTTGGTGCCGAGGCGCGCGTCGCGGCCGCCGAACGGCGCGACGATCGGCCGCGCCAGCACGTTGACGAAGTGGATCGAGACCAGGCCGTGGTCGATGCACTGCTCGGCCCAGTGGCCGATGCGGCCGATGTGGTGCGAGTTGGACAGGCCGACGACGCAGACGCCGTTGCGCTTGGCGCGCTCGGCGCCCAGCTCCATCGCCTCATGGCCCATCACCTGGCCGTAGCCGGCGTTGCCGTCGAGGGTGAGCATCGCGCCGCTGTCCATCACCACGCTCGACGTGCTGGTTGACCGTGAGGCCGCCTTCCTTCACCGCGTCGATGTAGCGCGGCACCATGCCGACGCCGTGCGAGTCGTGGCCGCTCAGGTTGGCCTCGACCAGGTTGGTCGCGACCAGCTCGGCTTCGCGGTCGGACGAGCCGCCGGCCTTGACGATGTTGCGGACCACATTGGTCAGGGAAGTGGCTTTGACGGTGCGATATTCGGCCATGATCTGGTCTCGTGACTTGATGAGCGGATAGTGTTGTCTGCGGCAGGGCGGCAGTCGATCAGTGCCTGGTCACCACGCTCCATTTGGTGACGATGGCTTCGCTCATCTCGCCGGCGTCCTGCGCGCAGGCGACCTCGTCGACCTTCAGCGAGACTTCCTTGCCGACGAAGCGTCTTCAGCTGCGCCGCCTGGGCATCGCTGCTGGTGACGATCTGGAATGTCTCCGGACCGGTTTCCAGGCCGCACAGCCCGTTCGGCGGCGGCAGCCGGCGCGGCTCGCTGGTGAGCTGATAGGTGGCGACGCGCTTGCCCTTCTTGCCGCCGCGCACGCGCAGGGCATTGAGTTCACCGGACAGCACGTCGCCGGCATTGATCGGCTTGGCCGGCCTTCGCCGCGGGCGCGGCCTGCTGCGCCAGCACCGCGAGGCGCGGCGCAGCCATCGCCAGGATCACGCCCAAGGCCAACCGTATGCCGAATTGTCGTTTCGTCATGTCGAACATTTCCGTGTCTGGTTGCTAGAACAGGGTCCGCTGCCGCATCGCCGCCGACAGCGTGCCTTCATCGAGATAGTCGAGTTCACCGCCGACCGGCACGCCGTGGGCGAGCCGCGTCACCTTGACGTTCGCCTCCTGCAGCAGGTCGGTGATGTAGTGCGCGGTGGTCTGGCCGTCGACGGTGGCGTTCAGGGCCAGGATGATTTCGCTCACCTGCGGATCGTGCGCGCGCGCAACCAGCGCGTCGATGGTCAGGTCCTGCGGGCCGACGCCGTCGAGCGGCGACAGCGTCGCGCCCAGCACGTGATAGCGGCCGTTGGTCGCATGCGCGCGCTCCAGCGCCCAGAGATCGGCGACGTCGGCGACCACGACGATGATCGAGGGATCGCGCCGCGGATCGGTGCAGACCGTGCAGGGATTCTGGGTGTCGATATTGCCGCAGGTCTTGCAGACCTGGATCTTGTCGATCGCGACCTGCAGCGCCGCCGACAGCGGCGTCATCAGCGCCTCGCGCTTCTTGATCAGATGCAGCGCCGCGCGCCGCGCCGAGCGCGGGCCGAGCCCCGGCAGCCGCGCCAGCAGCTGGATCAGGCGTTCGATCTCGGGACCGGCAACCGCAGTGGCCATCTCAGGTGAGGCCCAGTCCCGGCGGCAGGCCGAGGCCGCCGGTCAGCGACTGCATCTTCTCCTGCATCGCGGCTTCCGCCTTGCGCCGCGCGTCGTTGTGCGCGGTCACCAGCAGGTCCTCGAGGATTTCGCGCTCGTCCGCCTTCATCAGCGCTCGGGTCGATCTTCACGCGCCTTCACTTCCATCTTCGCGGTCATGCGCACGCTGACCAGTCCGCCGCCGGAAATGCCCTCGACCTCGACATGGCCGAGTTCTTCCTGCATCGCCTGCATCTTCGACTGCAGTTGCGCCGCCTGCTTCATCATGCCGAGAAAATCAGCCATGAATGCTTCCTTGTCTGTCGCGATCAATCGTCGCTGTCGGGGATCTCGGCGGGGTCTTCAGCGCTAGCATCGGATTCCGGCGGCTCCGGGGCAAGCCTGCGCACCTCGACCACCTTGGCGCCGGGAAACCGCGCCAGCACCTCCTGCACCCGCGGATCGGCCTCGGCGGCGCGCTCGCGCTGGTTCTTCGCGACTTCGTTCTGCGAACGCAGCGTCGGCTGCCCGGCCTCGTTGGACACGATCACGGTCCAGCGTCGTCCGGTCCATTGCTCGAGCTTGCGCGAGAGATCGTTGATCAGCGTCCGCGACGCGCTGCGCTCCAGCGCCACTTCCAGCCGGCCGTCCTCGATGCGGACCAGCCGCACGTCGGCTTCCAGCGCGGCCTTGGTCAGGAGATCGCGCTTCTCGCCGGCCAGCGCCACCAGTTCCGGAAAGCTCGCGATCCGGCGCGCCGACGGCGCGGCCTGCGCATCGGGCGACGGCGCGATCATTTGCGGTCGCGCCGACGGCTCGGCGCTGGTCCGGGGCGCGCTGGACATGCGCGCGGGTGACGACGGCATCGAGGAAACCGGCGCGGCCGGCGCACTGCGCGGCGCGCGCGTTGCCGCCGACGACCGGCGATGCGCCGCCATTCTGCTCGATCATCCGGATCGCCTCGTCCGGCGTCGGCATGTCGGCGACATAGGCGATGCGCACCAGCACCATTTCCGCCGCCGCCGCCGGCCGCGTCGCGGCCTGCACCTCGGTGATGCCCTTCAGGAGCATCTGGAACATCCGCGACAGCACCCGCATCGAAAGCTTCGACGCGAAGTCGCGGGCGCGCAACCGCTCGGTCTCGCTGTAGGCGACGTTGTCGGCGGTCGCCGGCAGGACCTTCACGCGGGTGACGAAATTGACGAATTCGGCGAGATCCGACAGCACCACGATCGGATCGGCGCCGGTGTCGTACTGCTCGCGAAACTCGGCGAACGCGCTGGCGATATCGCCGCGCGCCAGCGAATTCGAAGAGGTCGATGACCCGGGTGCGGTCGGCGAGCCCCAGCATCTGGCGCACCGCATCGGCGCGCACCGGACCCGCCGCATGCGCGATCGCCTGATCGAACAGCGACAGCGAATCGCGCACCGAGCCTTCGGCGGCGCGGGCAATGATGCCGAGCGCCTCGGCCTCGACCTCGACGTTTTCCTTCGCGGCGATATTGCCGAGATGCTTCATCAGCACGTCGGCCTCGACCCGGCGCAGATCGAAACGCTGGCAGCGCGACAGCACCGTCACCGGAACCTTGCGGATCTCAGTGGTGGCGAACACGAATTTGGCGTGCTCCGGCGGCTCTTCCAGCGTCTTGAGGAAGGCGTTGAACGCCGCCGTCGAGAGCATGTGGACTTCGTCGATGATGTAGACCTTGTAGCGGGCGCTGGCCGGCGCGTAGCGCACGCTGTCGTTGATCTGGCGCACATCGTCGACGCCGGTATGGGATGCGGCGTCCATTTCCAGCACGTCCATGTGCCGGCTTTCCATGATCGCCTGGCAGTGCACGCCCAGGACCGGCATGTGGATGGTCGGGCCCTTCACCGAGCCATCGGGCAGTTCGTAGTTCAGTGCGCGTGCGAGGATCCGCGCGGTGGTGGTCTTTCCGACCCCGCGCACGCCGGTCAGGATCCAGGCCTGCGGAATCCGCCCGGTCTCGAACGCGTTCGAAACGGTGCGGACCACGGCGTCCTGGCCGATCAAATCCTCGAAACTGGAGGGGCGGTATTTGCGCGCCAGCACGCGATAGGCCTTGCCGGCTTCCGCCGAGGCGGCCTTGGCGGGGATCGTTCGGGGGCATCAACGGAGCGCCAGCGTCGGTCATCGATCGATCCGCAACCCTGATTGTCTCTCGAAGCCGGCTTGCGGAAAGGGAACAAAATCCAGCGCAGGACGGAAGTATTCCGTCTTGCGCGATTCGCCCGAAAAAACAGGTAGGAGACTGACGAGCGACCCGATCCGGACCTCGTTAGGGCTGCTTCCTTCCGGACCTGACCCGGTTGGCGAGTGGCTCGTCCACCGCCAATCTCCCGGTGCCTATTTGGGGCCAAAAGGGCCAGAAAGCAAGCGGGACCGGGCGGGGTCCAGCGGGACTTGTGCAGAAACGCGGAAAGGCTTTAGTTGCCGCCATCCCGGCCTTGCGCCGGGCATCCGTCTTCCTTGCTATTGCCGAAAAAGGAAGACGTGGATGGCCGGTTGCGGTCTGCGTAGTCTGCACGAGGCAGCCACCATGCCGGCCATGACGAGGAAACATGCATGCCTTCTGACGCTCCTGCCTGGTCGCTGCATTCACAGCTCAAGAACGACACCATCGACATCGGCGACCTGCCTCTGTGCCGCGTGCTGGTCATCAAGGATGCGAATTATCCCTGGCTGCTGCTGGTTCCGCGCCGCCCCGAGGCGGTGGAGATCATCGACCTCGACGAGGTGGCGCAGGCGCAATTGATGACCGAGATCGGCCGTACCGCCCGCGCGCTCAAGGAGGTCACCAAATGCGACAAGCTCAATATCGCCGCACTCGGCAATGCGGTGCCGCAACTGCACGTGCATGTGATCGCGCGCCGCACCAGCGACGTCGCCTGGCCGCGTCCGGTCTGGGGGGTGGCGCCGCCACTGGCGCATGACGCCGAGGAAGTGCAGAATTTCATCAGCGCGCTTCGCCGCAAGATCTGGCTTGGTTAGGACATGACAACATTCGATTCGTTTCCGCTGGGGAAGCCCGCCTTCGTCACCGATATCCTCGATCGCGCCGCGCATCTGCGAGGCAACGATGCGAAACTGATGGAGATGGAAGGCCGCCGCGACGCGCGCGCCTATGTGGTGCATCGCGACTCGCTGGTGGTGAAGCAGGACACCGACGCGCCCCGCGCGCTTCTGACCATCGACGAAGCGCTGAAATTCGGCGCCAATCCCGGCACCATCTTCCTGGGCTTGCGCGACGGCGCCCCGGTGTTCGGCATGGGCATCTCCGCCGCGGCGGTGGAGAGCCTGCTGCCGCGCGAAGATGTGAAGGTCAGCGAATTGCGCGGCATGGCGATGCAGGGCGTGGTGCCCTCCGGCCAGCTCTCGGCGATCGCAGCGGCGAAATCGCTTGTGAACTGGCATCAGCGCCACGGCTATTGCGCCAATTGCGGCACCCGCACGGCGATGCGGGAAGGCGGCTGGAAGCGCGAATGCCCGAACTGCAAGGCCGAGCATTTTCCACGCACCGACCCCGTCGTCATCATGCTGGTGACATCGGGTGACAAGGTCCTGATGGGACGGCAGAAGCAATTCCCGCCGGGAATGTATTCGTGCCTCGCCGGCTTCGTCGAAGCCGCCGAGACCATCGAGGACGCGGTCCGCCGCGAGATCTTCGAGGAATCCGGCATCCGCTGCACCGAGGTGAGTTATTACATGACGCAGCCCTGGCCTTATCCGTCGTCGCTGATGATCGGATGCACCGCGCGCGCCACCAGCGAGGAAATCGTGGTCGATCGCACGGAACTCGAGGATGCCCGCTGGTTCGACCGCACCGAAGCGACCTTGATGCACAAGCGGCAGCATCCCGACGGCCTCGCCGGACCGCATCCCTTTGCCATCGCCCATCATTTGCTCGGGCGCTGGCTGCATGGCGGGGAGAAGGTGCGCGCATAGCGGGGAACTGCCCATGGCTCAGTCGATTAGTCCCGGACCACGGTTCCGGTCGAAGGCGGAACCGGCATGACGGACCCTGCCATGAATTTCCACAGCGCTGCGCCCACAGATTGCGCCGCAAATCCTCTGCGTTGGCATACCCGTGCGTGACCTCACCTTTCGTGTCGGTGGGGTTCCCGGGCGCGGCTCCAAGGAGAACGCCACCCATTTCGACGAGATCTGCGGCGGCAATGCGCTCAACGCCGCGATCGGCATCGTGCGTCTCGGCGGCCGCGCCTCGATCTGCGGCCCGATGGGCGACGCCCGCGAAACCTCCAGCCGCTTCATCTTCGAGAAGCTCGCCCATGAAGGCATCGAGACCAGGCATCTCGTCCGTATGCCGGGACTGGTGACGCCCGCTTTCGGCCGTCATGGTCGATCCCAGCGGCGAGCGCACCATCGTGACCTTCCGCGATCCGGAATTGTGGAAGGTCCAACTGCCGAGCATCGAGACGCTGCTGGAGGATTGCGCCGCCATCCTGACCGAAAGCCGCTGCGCGGGATTCTGCACCGATCTGTGCGCCGAGGCGCGCCGGCGCGGCATTCCCGTGGTCGTGGATGTCGACCGCGCGATGTCGCTGCGGGAAGGGTTGCTCAATGCGTCATCTCATCTGGTGTTCTCGAGCGAGCCGCTGCAGGAAACCGCCGATGTCACCGACGATGGCCAGGCGCTGAAAAAGATCGCGAAGCTGACGCCGTCGTTCCTGGCGGGAACGCGTGGCCCGAAAGGCACGATCTGGCTCGACGCGCACGGCCATCTGCAGGAGACGCCGGCCTTCCCGGTCCATACCGTGGATACCCTCGGCGCCGGCGATGTGTTCCATGGCGCCTTTGCGCTGGCCATTACCGAGGGACAGGACATTCCGGCCGCGCTGCGGTTCGCCTCCGCCGCGGCGGCGCTGAAATGCACCCGGTTCGGCGGCGCCTTCGCCGCCCCGCAACGTGCTGAAGTTGAAGCGCTTTTGAGCCAGGGCCAGCCGGCCGACCCGACCCGGACCGGCCAATAGGGGCTTGTCTTAGAAGAATTTTCTATATATGAGGGTATTCAACCCCATAAATGGAACAAAGTTCTTCTCATGACCGATCTCGCCATTCAGCTCCACGAGCCCAACCGCCGCCTCGACGCCATCGACCGCAAGATCCTGACGGTTCTTCAGGAGGATGCCTCGCTCTCCGTTGCCGAGATCGGCGACCGGGTTGGGCTGTCCTCGACCCCGTGCTGGAAGCGGATCCAGCGGCTGGAAGCCGACGGCGTCATCCTGCGCCGGGTCGCGCTGGTCGACCAGAACAAGATCGGGCTCGGCATTACGGTGTTCGTCTCGGTCGAGAGCTCCGATCATTCGGAAGCCTGGCTGCGGAAATTCGCCGACGCCGTCAGCGCCATGCCCGAGGTGATGGAATTCTACCGGATGGCCGGCGACGTCGACTACATGCTGCGCGTCGTGGTCGCGGACATGCAGAGCTATGACGTGTTCTACAAGAAGCTGATCAGCTCGGTGCCGCTGAAGAACGTCACGTCGCGCTTTGCGATGGAGAAGATCAAGTCGGTCACGGCGTTCCCGATTCCCGCGGCGGCCGGTCAGCGCCGGTCGTCATCGCGGGCTTCACGCCGCGTATCCATCGATCTTCGACAAGCGCATTGAGCGGAGATTGCCGGGTCAAGCCCGCATCGACGAATGGACGAAGACTCAGATCTTCTGATTGTATTCGCCGACTTCGGGATGGGTGCGCAGCACCGAATCCATCGCCTCGAACAGGTCGTGCATGCGCTGCTCGCTTGCCGGGCTCTCGACCACGACCACCAGTTCCGGCTTGTTCGAGGACGCCCGCACCAGGCCCCAGCTGCCGTCCTCGACGGTGACGCGGACGCCGTTGACGGTGACGAGATCGCGGATCGTTCTGTCCCGCGACCTTCTCGCCCTTTTTCTGCATCGCCTCGAAATGCTTCACCACGCGCATCGACGACGCCGTATTTGGTCTCGTCGGCGCAATGCGGCGACATGGTCGGCGACGACCAGGTCTTCGGCAGCGCGTCCTTCAGATCCGCCATCGACTTGCCGGGCGCGCGATCGAGCATCTCGCAGACCGCGATCGCCGAGATCAGGCCGTCGTCATAGCCGCGGCCGAACGGCTTGTTGAAGAAGAAATGGCCGGACTTCTCGAAGCCCGCCAGCGCGCCCAGCTCGTTGGTGCGGCGCTTCATGTAGGAATGGCCGGTCTTCCAGTAGGTCGGTTTTGGCGCCCTGCTTCTGCAGCACCGGATCGGTGACAAACAGCCCGGTCGATTTCACGTCGACCACGAACTGCGCATCCTTGTGGATCGCCGACATGTCGCGCGCCAGCATCACGCCGACCTTGTCGGCGAAGATCTCCTCGCCGGTGTTGTCGACCACGCCGCAGCGGTCGCCGTCGCCGTCGAAGCCGAGGCCGACATCGGCCTTGTGCTCCAGCACCGCGTCGCGGATCGCGTGCAGCATTTCCATGTCTTCGGGATTGGGATTGTATTTCGGAAAGGTGTGATCGAGCTCGGTGTCGAGCGGGATGACCTCGCAGCCGATCGCTTCCATCACCTGCGGCGCGAACGCGCCCGCGGTGCCGTTGCCGCAGGCGACCACCGCTTTCAGCTTGCGCTTCAGCTTCGGGCGCTTCGTCAGATCGGCGATGTAGCGCGCCGGGAAATTCTCGTGAAACTGATAGGAGCCGCCCGCCTTGTTCCTGAACTCGGCGTTGAGCACGATCTCCTTCAGGCGGCTCATCTCGTCCGGGCCGAAGGTGAGCGGCCGGTTGGCGCCCATCTTGACGCCGGTCCAGCCATTGTCGTTGTGCGAGGCCGTCACCATCGCGACGCAGGGCACGTCGAGTTCGAACTGCGCGAAATAGGCCATCGGCGTCATGCACAGGCCGATGTCGTGCACCTTGCAGCCCGCGGCCTGCAGCCCCGAGATCAGCGCGTATTTGATCGAGGCGGAATAGCCGCGGAAATCATGCCCGGTCACGACTTCCTGCCTGACGCCGAGTTCGCGAGATCAGCGCGCCGAGGCCCATGCCCAGCGCCTGGATCCCCATCAGGTTGATTTCCTTGCCGAACAGCCAGCGCGCGTCATATTCGCGAAAACCCGTCGCCTTCACCATCGGCTCGGATTCATAGGCATAGGTATTGGGAACCAGCACGGCTTTCGGCTTCGGAAACATTCAAATTGGCCTTGTCATGAACCGGGAATGCATCGCAGCAATAGCGAATGCGCGGGCCCAACGGAAGGCGGAACGGCTGGTTAATGCGGATTAGATTAATTACGGCGGGACGGCGAGAGCCTTACTGCTCCAGCACCATCTGGCCCCTGGCGTATTCGAAGCGCTTCAGCTTCGACAAAAACGACAGGCCGAGCAGGTTTTCCGACAGCGCTTCGTCCGGCAGCACCATGGCATCGACATCCCGCACGATGAGCCCGCCGACATCGAGCATGGCAAGGCGCATGCGCGCGGCCTTGATGGTGCCGTTGGCGGTGGTGACGGTGGCGGTGTACTCGCCGCGCGAGGGGCGCAACCCGAACCGCGCCGCGGAGGTCTCGTTCAGGGCCACGACCGAGGCGCCGGTATCGACCATGAAGCCGATGCGCTGACCCTCGATCCGTCCCTCCGTCAGAAAATGACCTCTGACATCGCTGGGAATGATCAGGCTGCGCGATCCGGCCTGGCCGATGGTCTCGGTGGAAGCGGTCCGCACGCCGGCATTGGCAAGCGCCGGAGAGGCCGGCGCCATCTTGTCCGCCATCTGCGCCATGGCGGTGCCAAGGACCACCATCAAGGCGGCAAAGATCATCAGGTTACGCATCACGCCACATCCGATCAGACACCGATATCACCACGCCCGCCGCAAATCCGCGACCGGTCGCGGACCACGAAGGGAGCCATTTTGACGAAAAGGATGAGCGAAGCGTTAACGGAGACCTGAACTGGCCGCGCTTGCCGAAGAGAAAAGGTATTCACGTCCCTCGCGGCTTCACCCGACGGGTCGGCATCGCGCTCGCCGGATCCTCCGGCCAGGGGTGCCGGGGATAGCGCCCGCGCAAGTCGGAACGTACCGCAGCATAGCTGCCGCGCCAAAAACCCGGCAGGTCGCGCGTCACCTGCACCGGCCGATGCGCCGGCGACAACAATTCCAGCACCAGCGGGATCTTGCCGTTCGCGATCGAGGGATGGGTATTGAGTCCGAACAGTTCCTGCAGGCGGACCGCGATCGTCGGGCCCTGCTCGGCCTCGTAGTCGATCGCCAACTGGGTGCCGGTCGGCGCCTCGAAATGCGTCGGCGCCTCACGCTCGAGCCGCGCGCGCAATTCCCACGGCAACAGCGTCATCAGCGCCTCCGACAAATCGCCGGCCGAAAATTCCTTCAGCGAGGTCTTGTCGTACAGCGCCGGCACCAGCCAGCTCTCGCGTTGCGCCGCGAGCGCATCGTCACTGAGATCAGGCCAGGAATGTTCTGACGGCTCGCCCTCGGCCTTGCGCAGGAACATCACGCGGTCGCGCCATTGCTTGGCGGGCTTCGACCACGGTAATTTCTCGAGGCCGACTGAAATCAGCCCATCGGCCAGCACCCGCGCGGTCTCCGCCGAAGGCTGCAGCGCCAGCGGCGCTTCCGACAGAGTGATCGCATGCAGCGTCTTCTTGCGCCGCGCGCGCAACGCCAACGCGGTCCGATCGAACGAAATCTCGTCGGTGGTTTCGATGTGATCGGCAAAGCGTGCTTCGATCTCGGCTTGCGCGATCGGCGCCGCCAGCAGAATACGCCCATTGGCCGCGGTGCCGGTCAATTCGGCCACCGCGATGTAGGGCGTGCGCGCCAGCGCCGAGGTCTGGTCCACCGAAGCCCCGCGCCCGTTGGCGAGAACGAAACCGCCATTGCCGCGGTTGCGGGCGACACGATCCGGGAAGGCAAAAGCCAGCATGACGCCGGTGGACGGCGCACCATCCTCGCCTGGCTTGCCCGCGGTGGCCGCCACCTGCGAGGCCCAACGCTGCGCCAGCGCTCGCGCGCTACCGGCGCGTTGCGAACGGTCGCGGCGGAACTGGTCGAGCCTGACATCGAGATCGACGCTGTCGCCGCCAAGCCCGCGCTCGGTGAGCACGGCGGCGATCTCGGCGGCTGCCTCGCCCGCGCCCAGCGCTTGCGAATCCACGATCATCCGCGCCAGCCGCGGAGGCAACGCCAGCGCGCGCAGGCGCTTTCCTTCCGCCGTGATGCGGCCGTCAGGATCGAGCGCGCCGAGTTCAAGCAAGAGGCTCCTGGCTTCCTTCAACGCTGGCGCCGGCGGCGGATCGAGAAACGCGAGCGTCGCGGGATCGCTCACGCCCCATTGCGCCAGATCAAGCACCAGCGAGGACAGATCGGCGCTCAGGATTTCGGGCTGGGTGTAGGCGGCGAGCGAGGCCGTCTGCGGCTCGTCCCACAGCCGGTAGCACACGCCGGGCTCGGTGCGGCCGGCGCGGCCGCGGCGCTGATCGACCGCGGCGCGCGAGGCGCGCACGGTCTCCAACCGCGTCAGCGCGATGTCGGGCTCGTAGCGCGGCACCCGCGCCATCCCGGAATCCACGACGATGCGCACGCCCTCGATGGTCAGCGAGGTCTCCGCGATCGAGGTCGCCAGCACCACCTTGCGATGGCCCTTCGGCGCCGGCTGGATGGCGCGGTCCTGCACCGAGGCTTCCAGCGCGCCGAACAGCGGCACGATTTCGATTCCCGCGTCGTGGACGCGCTCGGCGAGAAAATTCTGGGTGCGGCGGATTTCCGCCGCCCCCGGCAGGAACGCCAGCACCGAACCGGGATCGGCGCGCAGAGCGAGCGCGATCGCATCCGCCATCTGCCGCTCAAGCGGCGCATCGGCCTTGCGGCCGAGATAGCGGGTCTCGACTGGAAACGCGCGGCCCTCGCTCGCGATCACCGGCGCCTCGCCCAGCAGCTTTGCCACCCGCGCGCCGTCCAGCGTCGCCGACATCACGAGGATACGCAGTTCCTCGCGCAAGCCGGTTTGCGCGTCGCGCGCCAGCGCCAGCCCAAGATCGGCGTCGAGCGAGCGTTCGTGAAACTCATCGAACAGCACCGCGGCGACGCCGTTCAGTTCGGGATCATCGAGAATCTGGCGGGAGAAGATGCCTTCGGTGACGACTTCGATCCGCGTCGCGCGCGACACTTTCGAGCCGAAGCGGACGCGATAGCCGACGGTCTCGCCGACACGCTCCCCGATCGTCTTCGCCATCCGTTCGGCGCTGGCGCGGGCGGCGATCCGCCGCGGTTCAAGCACGATGATTTTTTTGCCCTTCGCCCAGGGCTCATCGAGCAGCGCCAGCGGCACTCGCGTGGTCTTGCCGGCGCCGGGCGGCGCCACCAGCACCGCGGCGTTGCTCCGCGCGAGCGTGCGCGCAAGCTCGTCGAGGACGGCGTCGATGGGCAAGGGTGTGTCGAAGGAGCGGGGCAATCGCGGCTCTCTTGGTTCTCCCTCTCCCCTTGCGGGAGAGGGTGGCTGCGATGCAAGGCATCGCAGCCGGGTGAGGGGTTTGTCTCCGCGGATACAGACCCCTCATCCGCGATTTCGTCCGCACCTTCTCCCACAGGGGAGAAGGGAAGAAAGCGACTTACTTTGGCGGCCCGGGTCGGCCGGCCGACGCTTTCATAGACAAAACCGTGCGCGGCCATGTCCTCGGGACGGTAGACGTTGCGCAAGTCGACGACCACCGGATGGGCCAGTTCGCTTTTCAGGCGCTCCAGATCGAGGGTGCGGTACTGCACCCATTCGGTCACCACCACCATCGCGTCGGCGCCCCGCACGCAGGCGTAGGGATCGTCGCAATATTCGATCTCGGGCAGTTCGCGGCGCGCCTGCTCCATGCCGACCGGATCGTGCGCGCGGACCCTGGCGCCGAGATCGAGCAAGCCGGTCACCAGCGGGATCGACGGCGCCTCGCGCATGTCGTCGGTATCGGGCTTGAAGGTGAGGCCGAGCACCGCGACGGTCTTGCCGCGCAGGCTGCCGCCGGCCGCGTTGGCGACCTTGCGCGCCATTGCGCGCTTGCGGTTATCGTTGACCGTCAGCACCGCCTCGACGATGCGCAGATCGACATCGTGATCCTGCGCGATCTTCACCAGCGCGCGGGTATCCTTCGGGAAACATGAGCCGCCGAAGCCGGGGCCAGCATGCAGGAATTTCGAACCGATCCGGTTGTCGAGCCCGATGCCGCGCGCCACTTCCTGGACATCGGCGCCGACCTTTTCGGAGAGATCGGCGATTTCGTTGATGAAGGTGATCTTCGTCGCGAGGAAGGCGTTGGCGGCGTATTTTATCAGCTCCGCAGTGCGCCGCGCCGTGTACATCAGCGGCGCCTGGTTGAGCGACAACGGGCGATAGACATCGCCGAGCACCTTGCGCCCGCGTTCGTCGGAGGTGCCGACCACGATACGATCGGGAAATTTGAAATCGCGGATGGCGGCGCCCTCGCGCAGGAATTCCGGATTGGACGCGACAACCACGTCGGCCGCGGGATTGGCCTCGCGGATCAGCCGCT
Source organism: uncultured Alphaproteobacteria bacterium (assembly GCA_963843225.1). Classification (GTDB taxonomy): domain Bacteria; phylum Pseudomonadota; class Alphaproteobacteria; order Rhizobiales; family Xanthobacteraceae; genus Bradyrhizobium. The sequence continues at coordinate 279,500 of CAWJJT010000001.1, forward strand.
CGACCTCGTCGCCGGTGCCGACCGGCACGGTCGACTTGGTGACCACCACGGTGAAGCCGGCAAGCGCACCGGCGATCTCGCGGGCGGCGGCGTGCACATAGCTCAGATCGGCGTGGCCGTCGCCGCGCCGCGACGGCGTGCCGACGGCGATGAACACCGCATCCGCTTCCGCCACAGGCGCCTTGAGGTCGGTGGCAAAGTCGAGCCGCCCGGCCTTCACGTTGGACGCCACCAGCGCGTCGAGCCCCGGCTCGAAGATCGGGATTTCCCCGCGGCGCAGGGCTTCGATCTTTCCGGCATCCTTGTCCACGCAGGTGACGTGGTGACCGAAATCAGCAAAGCAGGCTCCGGAGACCAGCCCTACATAGCCCGTGCCAATCATGGCGATGCGCATTTTGGACAACCCGTCGATGATGGTTAATTTTCAGTCCGAATTGGCGCGGTCTTAAAGCATTTTGCCGCCGGGAGGAAAGGGAAGGTTGACGGAAACCGGCATGACATTTGGATGAATAAAGGAGAATGAAACCCAAGGGCACGATGATGCGGCGACATCGCGCCAAAAAGGTACACCGATGACAGGAATAGGCACATCCACCGTCACTGCGCGTCCCGCGTCAGCGGCACCGGGGCGAATCGACTGGGTCGATTACGCCAAGGGCATCTGCATCGTCATGGTGGTCATGATGCATTCGGTGCTGGGGGTCGAACTGGCCGCCGGCCAGACCGGCTTCATGCATGTCCTGGTCGCCTTCGCAAAGCCGTTCCGGATGCCGGATTTCTTCCTGATCTCGGGGCTGTTCCTGTCGGTGGTGATCGACCGCGACTGGCGCACTTATCTCGACCGCAAGGTGGTGCACTTCGCCTATTTCTACGTGCTATGGGTGACGATCCAGTTCGGCTTCAAGGCCCCGGCTTTTGCCGCCGAAGGAGGCTGGGCGCATGCCGGCTATCTGTTCCTGGAATCCTTCATCGACCCGTTCGGCACGCTGTGGTTCATCTACCTGCTGCCGATCTTCTTCGTCGTCACCAAGGCCACGCGGAAGTTGCCGCCGCTCCTGATCTGGAGCGTGCTGGCGCTGCTGGAAGCCGCGCATATCGATACCGGCTGGACCGTGATCGATGAGTTCAGCGCGCGGTTCGTCTATTTCTATTCCGGCTTTCTGTGCGCCGATTATGTGTTCGCGCTGTCGGATCGCGCGCGGGCGCGGCCTTCACTGGCGCTTGCCGGATTGGCATTGTGGGCGCTGATCGATGGCGGCCTGGTCTGGTTCGGCTTCAGCGAATGGCCGGCGGTGTCGCTGCTGCTCGGTCTGGCCGGCGCCTGCGCCATCGTCGTCATGGGCACCCTGCTGGCTCGCGCGCATTGGCTCGATTTCCTGCGCTTCTGCGGCGAGCACTCCATCGTCATCTATCTCGCCTTCTTCCTGCCGATGGCGGCAACCCGAACGCTGCTGCTGAAGGTGGGGCTGATCCACGACATCGGCACGATCTCGCTTCTGGTCACCATCGCCGGCGTGCTCGGCGCACTGGCGATCTGGCGCGGCGCATTGGCGCTCGGCGCCAATTTCCTGTTCGAGCGCCCGGCGGCGTTCTGGATCGCGCCGAAGAAGGTGCGGCCGGCGTTGCAGGCGGCGGAGTAGTTCTCCCCTCGTCGTCCCCGCGAAAGCGGGGACCCATAACCGCGGCTGTAAGTGGTTATATCGGCTGTCGCTGCAGCTTTGCTCAACCCCATCGCCTGTGGTTATGGGTCCCGGCTCGCGCTTCGCTTGGCCGGGACGACGGCGGAATCATCCCGGCAAAAATCCCGGCACAACCGGTTCCGAAGGCTGTCAATCCCGGGCAAAAATCCCTAAATTTCGGCCATGCCGAAAACAGCCCCAAAAGCCGCTCCGAAACCCGTCACCGCGAAAGCCGCCGCCAAGGGCGACCATGTCTTCCTGGTCGACGGCTCGTCCTATATCTTCCGCGCCTACCACGCGCTGCCGCCGCTGAATCGCAAATCCGACGGGCTGCAGGTCAATGCCGTGCTCGGCTTCTGCAACATGCTGTGGAAGCTGTTGCGCGACATGCCGCCGGACAACCGCCCTACCCATCTGGCGATCGTGTTCGACAAGTCGGAAGTCACCTTCCGCAACAAGCTCTATCCCGACTACAAGGCGCACCGGCCGCCGGCGCCCGACGATCTGATCCCGCAATTCGCGCTGATCCGCGAGGCCGTGCGCGCCTTCGACCTGCCCTGCCTCGAGCAAGGCGGCTTCGAGGCCGACGATCTGATCGCGACCTACGCCCGCGAGGCCGGCGAGCGTGGCGCGATCACCACCATCGTCTCGTCGGACAAGGACCTGATGCAGCTCGTCACCGACAAGGTGACCATGTACGACACCATGAAGGACCGCCGCATCGGCATTCCCGAAGTGATCGAGAAATTCGGCGTGCCGCCGGCGAAGGTGGTCGAAGTGCAGGCGCTGGCCGGCAATTCCACCGACAATGTGCCGGGCGTACCCGGCATCGGCGTCAAGACCGCGGCCCAGCTGATCGTCGAGTATGGCGACCTGGAAACGCTGCTGCTGCGCGCCGGCGAGATCAAGCAGCCGAAGCGGCGCGAGGCGCTGATCGAGAATGCCGAGAAGGCGCGGATTTCGCGGCAGCTCGTGCTGCTCGACGACAAGGTCGCGCTCGACGTGCCGCTCGACGAACTCGCGGTGCACGAGCCCGATGCGCGCAAGCTGGTCGCGTTCCTGAAGGCGATGGAATTTTCCACCCTGACCCGCCGCGTCGGCGAGTATTCGCAGATCGATCCGGCGGATGTGGAGGCGGATGCGACCAACAAGAGCGGCGGCGAGCGGCAAGTCGGCGGGCTCACCTCCGCCCCCGTCGCGCACGGCAGGCGGCGACCTCTTCGGGCACATGGATGCTCCCGCCACAACCGGGCGCCAGCGGCAAGGCCGAGCACGCCGGCCGTCGCGCGAGGCCAGGGCAAGCCGGAGCAATCCAATGTCGTGCTCACGCCGCACGCGCTCGCCGCCGCGCGCGCCGAAGAAGCGCGCCAGACGCGGATCGATCGCAGCAAGTACCAGACGATCCGCAGCCTCGACGAGCTGAGGGCCTGGATCGCGCGCGGCATACGATGTCGGCCATTTCGCCATCGAGGCCAAGTCCAGCTCGATCGATCCGATGCAGGCGGAGATGTCCGGCATCGCGCTGGCGCTGGCGCCCAACGACGCCTGCTACATTCCGTTGGCCCACAAGCAGTCCGCCGATGGCGTCGGGCTGTTCGACGCCGGGCTGGCGCCGGACCAGATCAGAGACCGGCGACGCGCTGGAGGTGCTGCGGCCATTGCTGGAATCGGCGGGCATTCTGAAGATCGGTTTCAACATCAAGTTCAACGCCGTGATGTTCGCCCAGCATGGCATCACCCTGCGCAATCATGACGACGCGCAATTGATGAGCTACGCGCTCGATGCCGGCCGCAACGCCCACGGGCTCGATGCGCTGGCCGAGCGCTGGCTCGGCCATGCCACCATCAGCCATGGCGAGTTGATCGGCAGCGGCAAGGGCAAGCTCGCTTTCGACCAGGTCGCGATCGACAAGGCGACCGCGTATTCGGCCGAGGACGCCGACGTGATCTTGCGGCTGTGGCGCGTGCTGAAGCCGCGGCTGGTCGCCGAACGCATGACCGCGGTCTATGAGACGCTGGAGCGGCCGCTGATTTCGGTGCTGGCGCGGATGGAGCGGCGCGGCATCTCGATCGACCGCCAGGTGCTGTCGCGGCTGTCGGGCGAATTCGCCCAGACCGCCGCGCGGGTCGAAGCCGAGTTGCAGGAGATCGCCGGCGAACCGATCAATGTCGGCAGCCCCAAGCAGATCGGCGACATCCTGTTCGGCAAGATGGGAATCGCCGGCGGCACCAAGACCAAGACCGGCGCGTGGTCGACCTCGGCGCAGATCCTCGACGACCTCGCCGAGCAGGGCCATGAGTTTCCGAAGAAGATCCTGGAATGGCGGCAGGTCTCGAAACTGAAATCGACCTATACCGACGCGCTGCCGACTTACGTTAATCCGCAGACCCACCGCGTCCACACGACCTACGCGCTCGCCGCGACCACCACCGGGCGGCTGTCGTCGAACGAGCCCAATTTGCAGAACATCCCGGTGCGCACCGAGGACGGCCGCAAGATCCGCCGCGCCTTCATCGCCTCTCCCGGCCACAAGCTGGTGTCGGCGGACTATTCGCAGATCGAGCTGCGGCTGCTGGCCGAGATCGCCGACATTCCCGTGCTCGAAGCAGGCGTTCCGCGACGGGCTCGACATTCACGCCATGACGGCGTCGGAAATGTTCGGCGTGCCGATCAAGGACATGCCGAGCGAGGTGCGCCGCCGCGCCAAGGCGATCAATTTCGGCATCATCTACGGCATCTCGGCGTTTGGGCTGGCCAACCAGCTCGGCATCGCCCGCGAGGAAGCCTCCGCCTACATCAAGAAATATTTCGAGCGCTTTCCCGGGCATCCGCGCCTACATGGATGCGACGCGGGATTTCTGCCGCACCCATGGCTATGTCGAGACGCTGTTCGGCCGGAAGTGCCACTACCCCGACATCAAGGCTTCCAACGCCTCGGTCCGCTCCTTCAACGAGCGCGCCGCGATCAACGCGCGACTGCAGGGCACCGCGGCCGACATCATCCGCCGCGCCATGACCCGGATGGAGGACGCGCTTGCCGAAAAGAAGCTCTCGGCGCAGATGCTGTTGCAGGTGCACGACGAACTGATCTTCGAGGTGCCCGACAAGGAGGTCGCGGCGACGCTGCCGGTGGTGCAGCACGTCATGCAGGACGCGCCGTTCCCGGCCGTGCTGCTGTCGGTGCCGCTGCATGTCGACGCGCGAGCGGCGGACAATTGGGACGAGGCGCACTGAGGGATTGAGACGCCGCGTGGCGGCACGCCACCGCCGCGGAAATAATCGACCAACAACCGCGCCGATTTCGAAATGGCATCGCGACCCGACGCGCGTTAGAAAACAGCATCTTTCGCCCGCGAGCCGCCATGCCCCATTTCGCCTCCCTGCTCGGTTTTGCTCTCGTTTCTCTCGGCATCGTGCTGACGCCGGGGCCGAACATGATCTACCTGATCTCGCGCTCGATCACGCAGGGCGCCGCGGCCGGCATCGTTTCTCTCGGCGGCGTCGCGCTCGGTTTTGTCTTCTACATGCTGTGCGCGGCGTTCGGCATCACCGCGCTGCTGTTCGCGGTGCCCTATGCCTATGACGCGCTGCGGCTCGCCGGCGCGGCCTATCTGTTATGGCTGGCCTGGCAGGCGGTGAGGCCGAACGGCCGCTCGCCGTTTCAGGTGAAGAAGCTTGACGTCGACGGGCCGCACAAATTGTTCGCGATGGGGTTCGTCACCAATCTGCTTAACCCGAAGATCGCGATGCTGTATCTGGCGCTGCTGCCGCAATTCATCGATCCCGCGGCGGGCAGCGTGCTGACGCAGTCGCTGGCGCTCGGTTCGATCCAGATCGTCATCAGCGTCTCCGTCAACGCGATGATCGCGCTCGCCGCCGGCTCGATCGCGCTGTTTCTCGGCACAAGGCCGACCTGGCTGTTGGTCCAGCGCTGGCTGATGGGCACCGTGCTGGCGGGTCTGGCGCTGCGAATGGCGCTGGAAACGCGGCGGGCGTAGCGTCCTCAATCCAGCTTCGCTTCCATGCCGCGCTTGACGGCGGGGCGCGCCATCAGGGTTTCGTACCAGCGTTTGACGTGGGGGAAATCCGCAAGCTCGACCTTGTGGCGCGGGTGCCGCCAGGCCCAGCCGAGGATGGCGAAGTCGGCGACCGACAGCGGGCCGGCGACGAATTCGCGATCCGTCAGGCGGCGGTCGAGCACACCGTAGAGCCGGCGCGTCTCCGCCATGAAGCGCTTCAGGCCGTAGGCGCGGTCCTGCTCGTTCTCCAGCGCAATGAAATGATGCACCTGCCCGGGCATCGGCCCGAAACCGCCCATCTGCCACATCAGCCATTCATAGACGGGGATGCGCTCGACCAACGGCTTGGGCAGGAATTTGCCGGTCTTCTCGCCGAGATAGAGCAGGATCGCGCCGGATTCGAACACGCTGACGCGCTTGCCGCCGGGCCCGTCGGGATCGACGATCGCGGGGATCTTGTTGTTCGGGCTGATCGCGAGGAACGCGGGCGCCATCTGCTCGCCCTTGCTGATGTTGATCGGGAACACCTTGTAGGGCAGCCCCATCTCCTCCAGCGCGACCGAGATCTTGCGGCCGTTCGGCGTGTTCCAGGTGTGGAGTTCGATGGTCATTCTGGTGATCCCCGCGAAAAGCTTGGCTATCCCCTACCCCGGAACCCGACAGCCTTACAACCGGCCTTTCCGCATGGTCTCCGCCGTGCCCGCTGTTGACGGCGACGGGCATCGGCTCTGGCATGTGCGCCCGTCCGCCGATAGATTGCGCCCCGCCCCTGAAAAGAGAAAACGCCTTGTCCAAATCAGCCTCCCGCGCCCGCCTCGCCGAGATCATCCGCAAGCGCTCGTTCGGCCGCGGCGAAATCACGCTGGCCTCGGGCCGCAAGAGCGATTTCTATTTCAACCTCAAGCCGACCATGCTCGATCCCGAAGGCGCGGCGCTGCTGGCGGAATTGACCTATGAGGCGCTGAAGGACGACGGTCTCGATTATGTCGGCGGGCTGGAAATGGGCGCGGTGCCGCTCGCCGGCGCGATCGCGCAGCTGTCCTGGATCAAGGGCCATCCGATCGCGGCGTTCTTCGTGCGCAAGAAGCCGAAGGAACACGGCGCCAAGCTCGCGGTCGAAGGTCTCGCCAAGGGCGAGAGCCTGAAAGGCAAGCGCATCGTCATCGTCGAGGACGTCACCACGACCGGCGGCTCGGCGCTGAAGGCGGTGGAAGCGGTGCGCGAGGCCGGCGGCGAGATCGTGCTGGTGTTCACCATGGTCGACCGCGAGGAAGGCGCCACCGAAGCTTTTGCGGAAGCCGGGATTCCCTTCCGCTCGCTCTACAAGGCCGCCGAGTTCCTGAAGGATTGAGCGCGCGCTCTTTCAAACCTCTTCCACCGTCACACCCGGACTTGTCCCGGGCATCCACGTTTTGCTGCCGAGCGAGTAACAAAGACTGGGATGGCCGGGTCAGGCCCGGCCATGACGAACATTTTGCGCAGATGAGCCGGTATTTCTTTTCCGACGTTCGCCCCGCGGTCACCACTCGTTTACCATCCCGCATTAAGGTTACCGCGCCGAGGCACGGCTTCGCCCCGGCGGATCTTCCGGGCGTTGCGGTGGAGTAAGCGTTGCGTACAGAGTTGTGTTTTCAGCGCCTGCGACGCCGCCTGATGCTGGTCGCCGTCGCCGTACTCGCGGGCTTCGTCGCGGTCGCCCCTCGCGCGGCGTCCGCCGAAGACCTGTTCGACATGCTTTTCGGCGGTTTCCAGAAACAGCTTCGCGCCGCACCGGCACAGGCCAGTTTCTTCGCCGACCCGTTCGGCCTGAACCAGCAGCCCGCGCCGCCGCCGCGGCCTGTCGTCTCCGGCTCCGGCCCGGCCTTTTGCGTGCGTAGCTGCGACGGCCGCTATTTCCCGCTGACCGCGCGCAACGCCTCGCCGGCGCAGACTGTGCCAGGCGTTCTGTCCGGCGAGCCCGACAAAAGTATTCTTCGGCGGCAATATCGACGGCGCCTCCTCGGCGACCGGCGAGCGTTACGCGGACAGCGAGAACGCCTATGCCTACCGCAAGGCGATGCGCGCCGACTGCACCTGCAACGGCCGCGATCCCGCGGGCCTCGCGCCGGTCGATCTCACGCTCGACCCGTCGCTGCGTCCCGGCGACGTGATCGCCACCACCGACGGGCTGGTCGCCTATTCCGGCGTCAGGGCCGGCGACGCCCAGACCGCCGAGTTCACGCCGGTCTCCTCCTATCCGGGCCTCACCCCCGACGTCGCGCGCCCGGCTCGGCGAGCATGAAGGTCGCGCCGGTGCGCGCCGAGATGATCGCCAATGACGCGGTGCCGCCGGAGGCCAGCCGCGATGTCGTGCTGCCGGTCGCGACGATCCCGAAAAGCCTTTCGACGCGGGCGAAGCGGGCGGAAGCGGATTAGCTCAGAAACTCATGGTGAGAGCCGTCATTGCCGGGATGGTGCGTAGCGCCGGAACCCGGAATCTGCGCTAGATTCCGGCGTCTCGGATGCGCTGCATCGCTCCCGGAATGACGGAGCAAGGCGTGAGCCGCTCACCGCCCGACGATGACGCCGATCACGTTCGGGGCTGACAGATATTTTTCCTCGATCTGCGCCCGCGCCGCGGCGCGGTTTTCCGGCGTCAAGAGGCCGCGCTTCTCGGCGAGGATCATCCAGCAATAGCCCCACCAGTCCGTCAGCATGCCCTCGTCGTCGACGAGGTCGTAGCCCTGCTCGGCCGCGAAGATGCGCGCATGCGCTTCATCCAGCGAATCGAGAAAGACGTGGTCGGCGTCGGAGAACAGATCGTCGCTGAAATCGTCGGTGGTGTAGCCCCACACCGACATGCAGACCGCGTTGAATTCACGGTCGATCTGGTCGTCGTCGACGGCCTGCCGGCGCGAGGCCTGATGCAGCCGCGACAGCGAGCGGGCGAAGTCGGCGATGCGGGTGAGCGCGAATTGATCGAAGGCGATGGTGGACATGTAGTCCTCGCAAGCTTGGACAGACCATAGATGTTGTGTCGGCAGTGCGCCGAATCACTATGATATATCAAAGACTTGCTAAAGTGTTCTTAATTTGTTCCGATGCACGATCGTCCCGGCGAAGGCCGGCCATGACCGGCGAACTCGACTGGAGGGCCCATGCACCAGGCTACTACGCAATCCGCAGGTGGACGTCCCGGGACGCTGACATCGCGCCACATTCCAGCTGGGCGCGGCTGGCGACTTCGTCAAGACCGTGCACTGTCTCGTCGCGAGCGTGCTCGCCGAAGACCCGGCAGCAGCAGTCAAGCATCGGCGACTGGATGAGCGATTGACAGAATCCGGCACGCCTGTCGGCTTGAACGGACGGCGATGGATCCCGGCTTCGCGAGACACGCCGTTGCGCCTCACATTCGCCGACACCATCCTGTCCCCGCAGTAGTTCGCATAAAACTTTCCGCCGCATTGCCGCTTGATGGCGGCGCAGCGCGCCGTGGGAGAAGCGTTGGCGGGAACGCTGAACGCGCAGCTCAGGCCGTCGGCGCTCCTGCCGGATCTGGCCGTCGGCGAAGGCCGCGCTGGAGGCGGTGATGCAGAACAAAAGGAATGCGGCGGCGGCGATCTCGATGGTCAGTCTCATGGTCCGGTCCTCCAAAGGTAGCGACTCGGGATATGCGACATCGGATGTCCAGATCGCATTCTATCACCGAACGCGGGTTCTGCGGAGAGGAACAAATCCGGCCCGGTCCTTGCATAAAAACCATGCATGCATTGCACAATCGGGACCTCCGGCGGGTTTCGATCCCGGCATAGAGCGCGTATCATTCAGCAGGCTTCGAGTTGAGGGATGCCCAAATTGTCCGAACCATCGTTCCCGGCAAATTTTCCCGCGCCCGATCAGCCCGTCGACGAACTGGCGCTGGCCGAGATCAAGAGCGCGATCCTCAGCAAGCTGCGGCTGGCGATCGGCAAGGATGCCGGCATGGCGACCCGGCACGACTGGTACAAGGCCGCCGCACTGGCGCTGCGCGACCGCATCGTGCATCGCTGGCTGACCGCCGAGAAGAAGAGCTACGACGCAGGCGCCAAGCGGGTCTATTACCTCTCGCTCGAATTCCTGATCGGCCGGCTCTTCACCGACGCGCTGAACAATATGGGGCTGTTGAAGGTGTTCGAGACCGCGCTCGGCGATCTCGGCGTCAGCCTGGCGGATTTGCGCAAATGCGAGCCGGATGCCGCGCTCGGCAATGGCGGCCTCGGCCGGCTGGCGGCGTGCTTCATGGAGAGCATGGCGACGCTCGCCATCCCCGCCATCGGCTACGGCATCCGCTACGATTTCGGCCTGTTCCGCCAGATCATCGCGCAGGGCTGGCAGCAGGAATATCCCGACGAGTGGCTGAGCTTCGGCAACCCCTGGGAATTCCAGCGGCCGGAAGTGGTCTATCACGTCCATTTCGGCGGCGGCGTCGAACATGTCGAGGACAAGGGCCGCGACCGCGCGATCTGGCATCCGGCGGAGACCGTGCAGGCGGTGGCCTACGACACCCCGATCGTCGGCTGGCGCGGCCAGCACGTCAACGCGCTGCGGCTGTGGTCGGCGCGCTCGCCCGATCCCCTGAAACTCGACGTCTTCAACACCGGCGACTATATCGGCGCCAGCGCCGAGGAGGCGCGCGCCGAATCGATCTGCAAATTCCTCTATCCGAACGACGAGAGCCCGGCGGGCCGCGAGCTGCGGCTGCGCCAGGAATATTTCTTCGTCTCGGCCTCGCTGCAGGATCTGGTCAAGCGCCATCTGGCCTCCGACGGCCAGCTCCGCGGCCTCGCGCAAAAGGCCGCGGTGCAGCTCAACGACACCCATCCGAGCCTCGCCGTCACCGAGCTGATGCGCATCCTGGTCGACCTGCACAATTTCCGCTGGGACGAAGCCTGGAAGATCACGGTGGCGACGCTGTCCTACACCAACCACACGCTGCTGCCGGAGGCGCTCGAGACCTGGCCGGTCGAGCTGTTCGAGCGGCTGCTGCCGCGGCATCTGGAGATCATCTACCGCATCAATGTCGCGCATCTGGCGCTGGCGGATGCGCACTGCCCCGGCGATGTCGACTTCCGCGCCTCGGTCTCGCTGATCGACGAGAAATCCGGCCGCCGGGTGCGGATGGGGCAACTGGCGTTCGTCGGCTCGCACCGCATCAACGGCGTCTCGGCGATGCATTCCGACCTGATGAAGGAGACCGTGTTCCACGATCTCAATCATCTCTATCCCGGCCGCATCACCAACAAGACCAACGGCATCACCTTCCGCCGCTGGCTGATGCTGGCCAATCCGAAGCTGACCGACCTGCTGCGCGGAGCCTGCGGCGAGGCCGTGCTCGACGATCCCACGCTGCTCGAAAAGCTCGAAGCCCACGCCAGCGACAATGCGTTCCAGCAGCAATTCCGCGCCGTCAAGCATCACAACAAGCTGGCGCTGGCGCGGCTGATCGGCGAGCGCCTCAACATCAAGGTCGATCCCACCGCGCTGTTCGACGTCCAGATCAAGCGCATCCACGAATACAAGCGGCAGCTGCTCAACATCCTGGAGACGGTGGCGCTGTATCAGGCGATCAAGGACGATCCGCAGCGCGACTGGGTGCCGCGGGTGAAGATCTTCGCCGGCAAGGCGGCGGCGAGCTATCGCTACGCCAAGCTGATCATCAAGCTGATCAACGACGTCGCCGAGGTCGTCAACAACGATCCCGCCGATCGCCGGGCGGCTGAAGGTCGCGTTCCTGCCCGACTACAATGTCAGCCTTGCGGAAGTGATCATTCCCGCCGCCGACCTGTCCGAGCAGATCTCGACCGCGGGCATGGAAGCCTCCGGCACCGGCAACATGAAGCTCGCGCTGAACGGCGCCCTGACCATCGGCACGCTCGACGGCGCCAATATCGAGATCCGCGACCATGTCGGCGCGGAAAACATCGCGATCTTCGGCATGGAGGCGATGGACGTGATGGTGCGGCGCAAGCAGGGGCTGGATGCCACCGACGTGATCCGCAAATCGCCGCAGCTTGCGCGCGCCATCAACGCGATCGGCAGCGGCGAATTCTCGCCCGGCGATCCGAGCCGGTTCGAATCGATCGCGCACGCGCTGCGCCATCTCGACCACTACATGGTGAGCGCCGATTTCGATTCCTATTACGAGGCCCAGCGCGGCATCGACGCGCGCTGGCAGGTGGTGCCGGCGTGGACGCGGGCCTCCGATCCTCAACGTCGCGCGGATGGCGTGGTTCTCCTCCGACCGCACCATCCGCGAATATGCCGAGGATATCTGGAACGTGCCGGTGCGCGGGGCTCGCCGCAGGCCGCCGATGCCCCCGGCGCGCAGCGCGGGGCGACACGCTAGGACGGCAGAACCATTACCTTCGGCATCATTGAATTCGCCCGTACGGTCATCATACTGCGCGGGAAACGCAAACACGTCATTGCGAGCGCAAGCGAAGCAATCCAGAAACGGCTCCGCAAGCTGGATCGCTTCGTCGCCAACGCTCCCCGCCATGACGGTCGATACACCGGATACGTTCAGAGGCCATAATGCTCACCAGGACCCAGCACCTTTTCGACGACGCCACGCGGGTGACCGCCGGTGACAGCCGCTGGCAGGGCCAGACCAGCGAGGATTACTGGGCCTTTGTCGGCCCGTTCGGCGGCGCCACCGCGGCGACCATCCTGCGCGCGCTGATCGATCATCCCGAACGCGCCGGCGATCCGCTGGCGCTGACCGTCAACTACTGCGCGCCGATCGCGGAAGGCGCCTTCGATCTCGACGTTCGTCTGGTCAAGGCCAACCGCTCAGTCGCAGCACTGGAGCGTCGAACTGTCGCAGGGCGGCGGCGAGGTCGCGACGCTCGCGACCGCCGTGTTCGCCGAGCGCCGCCCGTCCTGGTCGCACCAGCCGGCGCAATTTCCGGAAGCCAAGCCGTTCGAGCAGATCGTGCCTTATCCCAAGATCAAGGCCTCCTGGGCCAACCAATATGACTTCCGCTTTGTCGAGGGCGATCCGGATCTCAGCGGACCAAAGCAGGACGACGCCGGCGAGCGCCTATTCGAAACTATGGATCGCCGACCGCACGCCGCGGAAAATCGACATGCTGTCGCTGATGTCGATGTCGGATGCGTTCTTCGCCCGCGTCTTCCACGCACGGCGCGAGCTGGTGCCGTTCGGCACGGTGTCGCTGACGACCTATTTCCACACCGCAGCCGACGACCTCGCGACTGAGGACATCACCCGCGTGCTCGCGGCGGCGGACGCAAAGATCTTCCACAAGAGTTACGGCGACCAGAACGGCGAATTGTGGTCGCCGAACGGACGGCTGCTCGCGACCACCACCCAGATCGCGTATTTCAAGGCGTAGACAGGCCATCGTCGTCCCCGCGAAGCGGGCATAGCCACCGGCTGAATTTCGAAATGCGCTGGAGCACCATCTGACTACCGCAAATTCGTGGTTATGGGTCGGCTCAAGGCCGGGACGACGAGGAGATAGCCGTCTCCCAGGCACCGCTAGCCCAGCGCCGCGGTGCCCTGCACCAGGCTGGTATTGCCGGTCTCGGGATCGGTCACCGCGTTGGCGACGGTAGCCTGGCCGGTGCCCGTCAGCAGGAATTTGGTGTCGCCGATACGGAACGACGTTCCGTTCCCGATCAGCACATTGCCGTACTGCACGGTCGATCCGCTCTGGTATTTGACCTGGGCACGGAAGCCGTTGACGTTGGAAACCGTGAGTTCGAATTTCTGGTTGTTGGAATAGGTGCCGCTCCAGGAGCCCTGAAAGCTCGCCGGATCGACCGGCGTGTATTTGGTATTCGACGGCGTCGTCGGCGCCGCGGAATAGGCTGACTGGATGATGCTCATGATGTCCGACATGCCGATGCCTCGCGCTGACAATTGCCCGGCGGGCAGTACGGGGAAATCCGGTTAATCAGGCCCTAAGCGGTCTTTCCGGATATTGCCAAAGCGCGCTCAGAAACAAACAGAAACAGAAAAGGCCCGGGCGCGCGGCCCGGGCCTTTTTATCGTTGTCATTCATTATCGTTCCCGAGTTCGTGTCCCCGGAGACTTCGGGTTCGCGCCTCGACGCGTTGCCTACTCCGCCGCGAGCTTGACGTCGGGCGCGGCGGCGCGAACCTCGGCGTCGACCTGGGCTTCGAACTTGGCAAAGTTCTTCTGGAACATGCCGACCAGCGCGCGCGCGGTCTTGTCGAACTCGGCCTTGTCCTTCCAGGTGTTGACGGGATCGAGGATCTCGCTCGGCACGCCCGGCAGCGCGGTCGGCACCGCGAAGCCGAAATATTTGTCGGTGCGGAATTCGACATTGCGAAGCGAGCCGTCGAGCGCCGCGGTCAGCAGCGCGCGCGTCACCTTGATCGGCATCCGGGAGCCGGTGCCGTATTTGCCGCCGGTCCAGCCGGTGTTGACCAGCCAGCAATCGACATTGTGCTGGGCGATCAGTTCGCGCAGCATGTTGCCGTAGACGGAAGGATCGAGCGGCAGGAACGGCGAGCCGAAGCAGGTCGAGAATTCCGGCTGCGGCTCGTTGCCGAGGCCGCGCTCGGTGCCCGCCACCTTGGCGGTGTAGCCGGACAGGAAGTGATACATCGCCTGCGCCGGCGTCAGTTTCGCGATCGGCGGCAGCACGCCGAACGCATCCGCCGCCAGCATCACCACGTTCTTCGGGTGGCCGGCGCGGCCGGTGCGCGAGGCGTTGGGGATGAAATCGAGCGGATAGGCCGAGCGGGTGTTCTCGGTTTTCGAGCCGTCGTCGAAATCCGGCACGCGGGTGTCCTCGTCGAGCACCACGTTCTCCAGCACCGCGCCGAAGCGCTTGCTGGCGGCGTAGATCTCGGGCTCGGCCTCTTGCGACAGCTTGATGCATTTGGCGTAGCAGCCGCCCTCGAAATTGAAGACGCCGTTCGGCGCCCCAGCCGTGCTCGTCGTCGCCGATCAGCGTGCGCTTCGGATCGGCCGACAGCGTGGTCTTGCCGGTGCCGGACAGGCCGAAGAAGATCGCGGAATCGCCCTTGGGCCCGACATTGGCCGAGCAGTGCATCGGCATCACGCCCTTGGCGGGCAGATAATAGTTCAGCGTGGTGAACACGCTCTTCTTCATCTCGCCGGCATAATAAGACCCGCCGATCAGGACGATCTTGCGGGCGAAATCGATCGCGACCACGTTCTCCGAGCGCACGCCGTGGCGTTTGGGATCGGCGCGGAAGCTCGGCATGTCGATGATGGTGAGTTCGGGCACGAAGGCCGACAGCTCGATCGCCTGCGGGCGGATCAGCAGCGTGCGGATGAACAGCGAGTGCCAGGCGAGTTCGGTGAAGACGCGGGTCTTGATCTGGAAGCTCGGATCGGCGCCGCCATAGAGGTCCTGCGCGAACAGCGTCATGCCTTCGGCGTGCTTGAGGAAGTCCTGGTAGAGCGCTTCGAACTGCTCCGAGGTGATCGACTGGTTGCCGGCCCACCACATCTTCTTGTCGGTGGTGGCGTCACGAACCGTGAACTTGTCCTTCGGGCTGCGGCCGGTGAAGTCGCCGGTATCGGCGCACAAGCGCGCCGTCGGCCGACAGCACCGCCTCGCCGGCGGAGAGCGAATACTGGTAGAGCTGCGGCGCTCCGAGATTCCAGTGCACCCGCTTGAGATTTTTTAAGCCGAATTTGTCGGCACCGAAGGCACCGTTGCGTATACCCGTCTCTTGCACCGAAAAATCCTCCTCGAACCCGCGTATCTCGATTGCGCGAATGCTGTTGCGAAGCGCGCTTCTGTCGCGGTGACCGTCGATATATAATAGCCCTACGACCCCGGTCCGGCGACCTAATACTCATGAACGCTGGGCTTGCCAAGCCGATCCCGCGATATTTGGTTTATTCCAAGGCGGGCGATGGATGCGACTCAAATCCTTGCTGCAGCGCAGGGGTTATTCACACGCTTTCGAATCGCCGCAACACGGCCTGACGCGACATTCGGCCGCTATTTCGGCCGCATGGGTCGAGAATCTTGTTGCGATGCACAATTAACGCAGTGAGCGCGTCGTCGAGCGCCTGCGCCGGCGCGCATCGCCGTACGCGCCGCACGATTAGCAGCGCCCGCGACATCGCATCGGCGCGCGTCCGCTTCGCATCCTTTGCGCCGCGAGGGGAAACGCATTTTCGTTTTGCCTTTCGCTTCATGGAGCGAGGCCAGGCGGTTGCGCGATAATGCACGGTCGGAGTGATCGAGGCCAGGTATTTTCTCGCGGGTCGATAGCGCCGGGCGAAGTCCGACTATCCCTTCGCGCGCGCCTCATCCGCCAGCCTGACCAGCATCTTGCGCAATTCGCCCGGGCCGGTCACTCGCTCCGGAAAATCCAGCCGCAGGGTTTTGGCGCCGGCCTGCAGGTCGATCCCGTCGGGATCGCAGCCGGTGCAGCGCCAGTCCGCCGGCTCCGCGCCGAGCAGCCTCGTCGCGTAGAGGCTAGTCGCTTCACGATGATCGGCGTTCATGTGATCGATGGCGCCCTGCTCGGCTTCCAGCAGCGCGGTCGCACCGGAAATATCGGTCAGGAATTGTTCCGGCTTCAGATCCACGATCCGCCCGAAACCGGCGACCAGATGGGTGCCGCTCGGCCGGATCAGGAAGAAGGAAAAATCCGTAAAATTTACAAAGGCTTCCGCCGACGGATGGGCGTTGAGGTAGCGCCGTCGCGCGATCTCGAGGTCAACGCCCTCGGCCTCTTCGGCCCGGCCCGACAGCATGATCCGCGCGCCCTCCAGCGGGTCGCCCTCGACCCGCTCGTCCAGCATCAGCGAGACCCTGGGATCGCCGAGGATGTTTTTGGTGTGCACGGCGAGGCGCGAAATCAGCAGGATCGGCGAGCCGTCGACATGGCTTGCGACATTGACCAGCGAGCAATAGGGATCGCCGCTTCCGACCATCAGGGTCGCCAAAGCGCCTTGCCGGCTGCGGCGTAGCAGCGACCGGGCCAGCCGCGAGGGGTCGAAATCAGGGGTCTGGCTGCATCGGTTAACTCGTTATCTGTTTGCAATAAAGGCCTTTTCCGGGCAGAACTGATCGCTATATAGACGGGTACGCCGGGCGCGGCCCGGGTGTTTTGCGGAACTCGGTCACACTTCAGCCCAGCTTGCATTGCTCGTTGACCAGGTTCGAAGCTCACTTTACGGCGCATCACCGAATTGCTCGCCGTTTCAGTCACCTCGTACCAGTATCTGAAAGCAGGCTCATGCCCACAATCGCCCTGGTCGACGACGACCGCAACATTCTCACATCGGTCTCGATCGCGCTGGAAGCCGAAGGCTATCGCATCATGACCTATACGGATGGTGCTTCCGCGCTCGACGGCTTCCGCACCTCACCGCCGGATCTGGCGATCCTCGACATCAAGATGCCGCGCATGGACGGCATGGAGACGTTGCGCCGGCTGCGGCAGAAATCCGATCTGCCGGTGATCTTCCTCACCTCCAAGGACGAGGAGATCGACGAATTGTTCGGGCTCAAAATGGGCGCCGACGATTTCATCCGCAAACCGTTCTCGCAGCGTCTGCTGGTCGAACGCGTCAAGGCCGTGCTGCGCCGCTCGGCGCCGAAGGACCCCACCGCCGTGCCGAAGGAAACCGACGCGAAGGCGCTCGATCGCGGCTTGCTGCGCATGGATCCGGAGCGTCACACCTGCACCTGGAAGAACGAGCCGGTGACCTTGACGGTGACCGAGTTCCTGATCCTGCAGGCGCTGGCGACGCGCCCGGGCGTGGTGAAGAGCCGCAACGCGCTGATGGACGCGGCCTATGACGACCAGGTTTATGTCGACGATCGCACCATCGACAGCCACATCAAGCGGCTGCGCAAGAAGTTCAAGGTGGTCGACGACGATTTCGAGATGATCGAAACCCTTTACGGGGTGGGTTACCGCTTCAAGGAAACCTGATTTGCAAGCCCGCTCGCAGGCCTATTGTTAACTGACGCCGACGCCCGTCTGGGATAGGATAGGGGCCAGCGTCTTTTTACGAAGGCGCCATCGAAAACAACCGGCAGTTTTGGCCATTGCTCGATCGAACGCAGCCTGATCCAAGCCTGAATGCGGAGGGCATCTCTGCCGCTCTCGCGCTCGATGGCGCTGTCATGGACAGCCCGCAACTGCGGGGCTGGCAGCGGCCGCTCGGCTGGCTGCGCCGCGCCGGTCAGTTCTTCTTCGCGCTCAGTTTCTCAAGCCTCACCCGCCGCATCGTCTCGCTCAATCTCGCCGGCCTGGTCGCGCTGGTCGCGAGCATTCTCTACCTCTCGCAATTCCGCGCCGGCCTGATCGATGCGCGGGCGCAGAGCCTGCTGGTGCAAGCCGAGATCATCGGCGGCGCGATCGCGGCCTCGGCCACGGTCGAGACCAACACCATCACCATCGACCCCGACCGGCTGCAGGACCTCAAGCCCGGTGAAACCTATGGCGCACCGGATGAATCCTCGGGGCTGGATTTTCCGATCAACCCGGAGCGCGTCGCGCCGGTGCTGCGACGGTTGATCTCGCCGACCAAGACCCGCGCCCGCATCTACGACCGCGACGGCGGACTGATTCTGGACAGCCGCAGCCTCTACGGCCGCGGCGACGTGCTACGCTTCGAACTGCCGCCGCCTTCGGTCGAGAAGCCCGGCTTCCTCGAACGGATGACGATCTCGATCCGGACTTGGCTCAATCGCGGCGACCTTCCGCTCTATCGCGAACTCGGACCCGAGAACGGCAACGGCTATCATGAAGTCGCCGACGCGCTGAAGGGCCAGAAGGACAGCATGGTGCGTGTCAACGACCGCGGCGAGGTGATCGTCTCGGTCGCGGTGCCGGTGCAGCGGTTCCGCGCCATCCATGGCGCGCTGATGCTCTCGACCCAGGGCGACGATATCGACCAGATGGTGACCGCCGAACGGCTCGCGATCCTCAAGGTCGGCGGCGTCGCGTCCGCGGTGATGATCATGCTGTCGCTGCTGCTGGCGAGCACCATCGCCGGTCCGGTCCGCCGGCTCGCCGACAGCGCCGAGCGCGTCCGCCGCCGCATCCGCACCCGCGTCGAGATTCCCGATTTCACCCGCCGCCGCGACGAGATCGGGCATCTCTCCGGCGCGCTGCGCGACATGACGGAGTCGCTCTATAACCGCATCGAGGCGATCGAGATGTTCGCCGCCGATGTCGCCCATGAACTGAAGAATCCGCTGACGTCGCTGCGCTCCGCGGTCGAGACGCTTCCGCTGGCGCGCAACGAGAACAGCCGCGCGCGGCTGCTCGAGGTGATCGAGCACGACGTCAAGCGGCTCGACCGGCTGATCTCGGATATTTCCGATGCGAGCCGGCTCGACGCCGAACTGCAGCGGCAGGACATGACGTCGGTCGATCTTCGCCGGCTGCTCAATGCGCTGACGAGCGTCGCCAACGAGACCAGGCGCGGCAACAATATCGCCGTCGAGGCGCGCTTCGAGGGCCGCGGGCCCAACGATACCTTCTCGGTGCCGGGCCACGATTCGCGGCTGGGACAGGTGATCTCCAATCTGCTCTCCAACGCGCAGTCGTTCTCCGAATCCGGCAAGAAGGTGCGGATCATCTGCCGGCGCCTGCGAACGGAAATCGAGATCGTGGTCGACGATGACGGGCCGGGAATCCGCGACGACGCGCTGGAGCGGATCTTCGAGCGCTTCTACACCGACCGGCCGCATCAGGGCTTTGGACAGAATTCCGGTCTTGGGCTGTCGATCTCCAAGCAGATCATCGAGGCGCATGGCGGACGCATCTGGGCGGAGAACCGCACCGGCCCGATCAACGCCGATGGCGAAGTGACGGTCGCCGGCGCGCGCTTCGTGGTCAGGCTACCGGCGCCATGAGACCAGGCGGCGCGAGCGTGCATGCTTCCGCTGTGCTGGTGGGAAATCGCGCGGTGCTGATCCGCGGCGCCTCGGGGACCGGCAAATCGCGTCTCGCCCTTGATCTCATCCTCGCGGGGCGCGCCAGTCAAATCGCCACCGCCGTGCTGGTCGGCGACGACCGCGTCCATCTCACGGCGAGCGCCGGGCGATTGATGGTACGGCCGGCGCGCGAACTGGCGGGGCTGATCGAAATTCGCGGCCTGGGAATTCGCCGCTGCGATTTCGTGGACGAAGCCGCCGTTGGCCTGGTTGTCGATCTCGACGCCGATGACGCCGAGCGCCTGCCGCCGCCCGAGGCGCTTCAGGCCCACATTTCAGGTATCAAAATACCAAGAATTCCCGTAGGGGTTGGCTTCGCAGCATTTCCACTCGTGGTGGCTGCGCTCACCATGACTGCGAGTTCATCATCTTCACAGCCTTCGGCCGATTGTTCGAAGGGAATTGGTAACCATATAAGCCCCACTATCGCCACGGAATAACCGGCGCAGGCTCCCCCTCTACCGCAAAATTTCCGGGAGAATCGCGAAGAACCCCTCTTGCGCGGGGGCTCTGGATGGTCAAAGTGGCGCGTTCGTGCGGTGCACCAAAAAGCACCCGCGAGGAGTTTCCGATGATTGGTCTAGTACTTGTGACCCATGGGCGCCTTGCCGACGAGTTCAAGGCGGCGCTCGAACATGTCATGGGCCCGCAAAAACAAATTGAAGCCGTGACGATCGGAGCCGAAGACGACTCGGATCTTTGTCGAAGCGACATCATTGAAGCGGTGAACCGCGTCGACTCCGGTGACGGCGTCGCCATCCTCACCGACATGTTCGGCGGCACGCCTTCCAACCTTGCGATCTCCTGCATGAGCCGTCCGAAAGTGGAAGTGCTCGCCGGCATTAATCTACCGATGCTGGTCAAGCTTGCGAAAGTCCGCGAAGAGCGCTCGCTGCCCGACGCCATCGCGATGGCCCAGGAAGCCGGGCGCAAATACGTCACCATCGCCAGCCGGGTCCTCGCCGGCAAATGAACGAGGACGACGCCCCGCAGCCTGTAAACGAGGCCGGGCCAAGTGTCCCCGCAGGCGCGGTGTCCCGCGAAATTCCCATCATCAACAAACGCGGCCTGCACGCGCGCGCTTCGGCGAAGTTCGTCCAGATGGTCGAGCGCTTCAACGCCGAAGTCTGGGTGACCAAGGGCAGCGAGACCGTGGGCGGCACCTCGATCATGGGGCTGATGATGCTGTCCGCCGGGCCGGGGACCTCGATCGTGGTCTCCGCCGCCGGCCCCGAGGCGCAAGCCGCCGTCGACGCCATCACCGAACTCGTCGCCAGCAAGTTCAACGAAGAAGGCACCTGAAACAACGCGGCGGATTCATCCTTCGAGACGCGCGCAATGGCGCGCTCCTCAGGATGAGGTGTCACATCGGCGCGGCGCGTCTCGAACCAGGAAGACCGCTCGAGGCGCGCGTCTACTTCGCAGGCGGCACGATGTAGATGTTCCAACTGACCGCCGGGCCGGGATGGCCGTGGAAGAAGCGCTGCGTGTTGACGGTGAGGCGTTCGGCGTTGCCGGCGTTTTCTGCCATCCACGCCGTGCAGGTCTTGAACCGCCAGTCCGTCGTATCGCAGATGCCGATGAAGCCGAGGCGCTTGGCCTCTTCCAGCGACGTCAGCCCGGACGACCAGATTCACCCGGCGTGTACGGCGCCGGATGATCGGGACTGTAGAACGTCATGGGCTCGCCGATATCGGTGGTGCCGGCGACCACCGCCCATTTTGTGTTGAAACGGCTATGCCAGGCTTGGGTCAATTCGCGGGCGAGTTGCGAGCGCGCGGCGTAGCCTGACGCGCCGTTGGGATTCTCCGCCATGTCGCGCACGGCGATGGCCGGCGAGGCGGCAAGGGTAGCGAGCGTGACGACCAGCCAGATCGCGACGATGTTGAACAGCGCCATCCCTTGCAGGCGCAACGCGGGAATGGCGACCAGCGCCAGCGGCGTCAGGAAGAACAGCGAGATGCCCCAGTCGGTCTTCATATAGACATCGAAGAATAGCGCGCCGAGCGGCGGCCCGATCGCGACCACGAGTTGGATGATCCAGACGT
The DNA here is from genome assembly GCA_963843225.1 of uncultured Alphaproteobacteria bacterium. GTDB lineage: Bacteria > Pseudomonadota > Alphaproteobacteria > Rhizobiales > Xanthobacteraceae > Bradyrhizobium. Next base: position 301,202 of record CAWJJT010000001.1, read on the forward strand.
TGAGCGCCTGCGACCGGTTCACGCCCGGATTCGGCCCGCGCGACCAGACGCGCGTGACCAGCGCCCGCCGCAGCTTCCACCATGGCGGCACCAGCGCCTGCGCCAACAGCGCCAGCGCGACGGGCGCGAGCAGCAGCGCGAAATTGTGGCCGACATAACCCAGCACAAGCTGTGCAACCTGGGTGCGGTTGGACAGGCTGTAGACGTCGCCGGCGTAGGTCAGCGGCACGAAGTCGACCTCCTTCAGCCAGACCAGATGCGGGATCATGGCGACGGCGAGAGTGACAATCGCAACCCACGGCGCCGGCGAGGCCAGGAATTTCATCCGGTCGGGATGAACCAGTGCGGCGATGCCGACGGCGCCGATCATGGTCAGCACCCAATATTTCGTCATCAGCGCCAGCATGCCGGCAAGCCCAAGCCACACGCCCGAGCGCGCGCTGCGCTTCTCGAACGCATTCAGATAGGCCAGCACCACCAGCGGTAGGGTGACGAGTTGCAGCAGATCGGGATTATACTTGAAGCCCTTGAAATTGAAGATCGGGTAGAGCGCGAGCATCACCACGACGAAGAAAGCGCGGCGGCGATCGACCACGCGCAAGGCGATCAGCCAGCAGACCACCAGCCCGCAGCCGAGCGTCGCCATCGCCAGCGCGTAAGTCGCCCAGTCGGTGGCCGGAAATACCCTGAACCAGAGACCCGCGACCCAGCCCGACAGCGGCGGGTGCTTGCCGTAGCCGAGCTGGAATTTCTGGCCCCACGCGAAGGCTTCCGCGACATCCATGTGAACGTCTTGCGCGGCCTTCAGGTTGACCAGGATGAAGGTCCAGAGCACGGCATGGACCACGGCGAAGCCGGTCACCAGCCGCCAGCCGGACCTGGGGTCGATGGCGCACGCCTCAAGCCACGCCGCCAGCCGCCGGAGCGAAGGCCTGCGGCGCGCGCGCGAAACAGCGGGCAAAAACGACGTGGTTGTCATGGCATGTGGGTAGCGCGTTTTGGGCCGAAGTGGAATCAGGTTGGCGTGAAGATGTGCCGCAAAAACAGCGCATTATGGTTGCCGCAGCGGGGTGCGAGTGCTATCTCGCGCCCATGACATCCAGCCCTATTTCCAACATCCGCAACTTCGCCATCGTTGCGCATATCGACCATGGCAAATCGACGCTGGCCGACCGGCTGATCCAGACCACCGGGGGCCTGCAGGCGCGCGAGATGAAGGAACAGGTGCTCGATTCCATGGATATCGAGCGCGAGCGCGGTATCACCATCAAGGCCCAGACCGTGCGGCTGACCTATCTGGCCAAGGACGGCAACACCTACATCCTCAATCTGATCGACACGCCCGGCCATGTCGACTTCGCCTATGAAGTGTCGCGCTCGCTGGCCGCCTGCGAGGGCTCGCTGCTGGTGGTCGACGCCAGCCAGGGCGTCGAGGCGCAGACGCTCGCCAACGTCTATCACGCGCTCGATGCCGGCCACGAGATCGTCCCGGTGCTCAACAAGATCGACCTGCCGGCGGCGGAACCCGACCAGGTCAAGCAGCAGATCGAGGACGTGATCGGCATCGACGCCTCGGACGCCGTGATGATCTCGGCCAAGACCGGCCTCGGCATCGACGACGTGCTGGAAGCCATCGTGCACCGGCTGCCGCCGCCGAAGGGCGACCGCGACGCCTCGCTGAAGGCGCTGCTGGTCGACAGCTGGTACGACGTCTATCTCGGCGTCGTGGTGCTGGTGCGGATCGTCGACGGCGTCATGAAGAAGGGCCAGCGCATCCGCATGATGGGCACCAGCGCCGCCTATGACGTCGAGCGCGTCGGCTTCTTCACCCCGAAGATGACGCAGATCGACGAACTCGGTCCCGGCGAGATCGGCTTCATCACGGCGGCGATCAAGGAAGTCGCCGACACCCGCGTCGGCGACACCATCACCGACGACAGGAAGCCGGTGACCGAGATGCTGCCGGGCTTCAAGCCGGCAATCCCGGTGGTGTTCTGCGGCCTGTTCCCGGTCGACGCCGACGATTTCGAGACGCTGCGCGCGGCGATGGGCAAGCTGCGGCTGAACGACGCCAGTTTCTCGTTCGAGATGGAAACTTCCGCCGCGCTCGGATTCGGTTTCCGCTGCGGCTTCCTCGGGCTGTTGCATCTGGAGATCATCCAGGAGCGGCTGTCCCGCGAATTCGATCTCAATCTGATCGCGACCGCGCCGTCGGTGATCTACAAGATGCACCTGACCGACGGCCAGGTGATCGAGATTCACAACCCGATCGACATGCCCGACGTGGTGAAGATCGCCGAGATCGAGGAGCCCTGGATCGAGGCCACGATCCTCACCCCCGACGAATATCTCGGCAGCGTGCTGAAACTTTGCCAGGACCGCCGCGGCTCGCAGAAGGAGCTCACTTACGTCGGCAACCGCGCGATGGTGAAATACGAACTGCCGCTGAACGAAGTGGTGTTCGATTTCTACGACCGCCTGAAATCGGTCTCCAAGGGCTACGCCTCGTTCGACTACCACCTCACCGACTACAAGCCGGCCGATCTCGTCAAGATGCAGATCCTCGTCAACAACGAGCCGGTCGATGCGCTCGTCGATGCTGGTGCACAAGACGCGCGCGGAGGGCCGCGGCCGCGCCATGGTCGAGAAGATGAAGGAACTGATCCCGCCGCACATGTTCCAGATCCCGATCCAGGCCGCGATCGGCGGCAAGGTGATCGCGCGCGAGACCGTGCGCGCGCTGCGCAAGGACGTCACCGCGAAATGCTACGGCGGCGACATCACGCGCAAACGCAAACTTCTGGAGAAGCAGAAGGAAGGCAAGAAGAAGATGCGGCAGTTCGGCAAGGTCGACATCCCGCAGGAAGCTTTTATTGCCGCGCTGAAGGTCGATAGCTGAGGCCACGCCGGTCAGTCCGGGCTGCGCAACGCGCAGACCGGCCCGGAATAACGGCGGCGACGATCGCTATCGCCCTCCCCCATCTTGATCCGCGCCATCAGATGGACCACCATTGCGGCTTCGCCAGCGAAGAAACCCAAAAAAGGGGCGAGGAAGCGCAATGAACAAGGTTCCCGGTTTCGGATTGATCGAGCGCGCGCAGGCGCTGGCGCCGCTGATCGCGCGCGAGGCGGACGAGATCGAGCGGACGCGACGCCTCACCGAGCCGGTGGTTTCCGCCCTGATCGACAACGGGCTTTACCGGGTGCTGCTGCCGCAGAGCCTCGGCGGCGCCGAGGCGCCGCCGGAAGTGTTCATGCAGATACTGGAAGAGATCGCGAAGGCCGATGCGTCCACGGCCTGGTGCCTCGGCCAGTGCAACGTCTGCAGCATGACGGCGGCCTATATCGATCCCGACGCGGCGAACGAGATATTCAATAAGCCGCCGGGGATTCTCGCCTGGGGCGCGGTCGCCAACGAGGTGCAGGTGGTTCCCGGCGGTTACCGCATCACCGGACGCTGGGACTTCGCCTCCGGCTCGCGCCAGGCGAGCTGGCTCGGCGCCCACGTCCAGGTCATCGAGGCCGACGGCAGCCGGCGATTGTTGCCCAGCGGGGCGCCGGAAATCCGCACCATCCTGTTTCCGATGACGAGCGCCACCATGTACGACGTCTGGGATGTCATCGGCCTGTCCGGCACGGGTACCGACAGCTATTCGGTCGACAATCTGTTCATCCCGGAAGAATTCGCGGCCTTGCGCGACAATTTCAGCGCGCTGCGCGAAAAAGGACCGCTCTACGGCATCACCACCTACACCATGTTCGGACTGGGCTTCGGCGCGATCGCGCTCGGCGTGGCGCGCGCCACGCTGGATGCCGTGATCGATCTGGCCCGTGGCAAGGAATCGGTGGGCCTCAAGGCGATGCGCGAGAATCACGCCGTGCAGGGCCTGATCGGCCGTACCGAAGGCAATTGGCGGGCGGCGCGGGCCTATCTCTATGGGTCGGCCGCCGAGGCCTGGCGCGATCTGACCCGCACGGGAAAGCTCTCCGAGGACCATCGGGCCGCGCTCCGGCTGGCCTCGACCTGGACCATCCATCAGGCGGCCTCGGTGGTCGATGCCGCCTATCACCTGGCCGGGGCCACGGCCGTGTTCAAGGCCAACAAGTTCGAGCGCCGGTTCCGCGACATGCACGCCATCGCGCAGCAGATCCAGGCCCGGGACGCCCATTACGAGGACGTCGGCAGGATGATCCTGACCGCCACCGCCATCCCGCGCGGACCGACGCAATAGGCCGGCCGCGAGACCCGGATGGATCACTCATTCGTAATAATATGCGAAAGGATAATGCTGTCTTAAGTTGTTTCTGGGAATTTCCGAATCTCACTCCTGGAGTTTCGGAATCCCTCATGTTCAAGCTTCGATCGATCTCAGCCCGCCTGATCCTCGCCATTTCGCTGACGGTGGCGGCGGCCTGCGCAATTCTCGGCACTTTTTCGATCCTGCAGCAGCGCTCGCTGATGCGGCTGGCGCTCGAACAGCAATTGAAGCTGCAATATGACAGCGTGATCGCGGCGGTCGATTATGAAGGCCGCGCGACACTCGCGGTCAGCGCCGCCGTGGCCGCGATGCCGCCGGTCGGCGACGCCATCGCCAAGGGAGACCGCGAGGGCCTGGACGCGCTGCTCGGCGGCTCGATGAAGGCGCTGATCGCGCAAGGGATCCCGCTGATGACGTTCCAGACGCCGCCGGCGCTGGTGTTCTACCGCCTCCACGCGCCCAAGGTGTTCGGCGACGACATCTCGGCGCGCCGCAGTACCGTGGTCGAGGCGCTCAAGACCGGCAAGCCGATCGTCGGCGTGGAACCGGGCCGTGAGTTGCTGGGCATTTTCGGGATCACGCCGATCCTGCGCGACGGCAAGAGCCTGGCAACCGTCGACGTTGGCGCTTCCTTCGGCAAGGAATTCGTCGATCGCGCCAAGAAACGCTTCGGCATCGATCTCGCCGTGCATTCGTTCGACGGCAAGGAATTCAAGAAGCTGTCCTCGACCTTCGGCGACACCGTGGTGGCTACCCCTGCGGAGTTGAAGAGCGTGTTCGAAGGTGCCGCGCTGCATCGTGACGCCAGCTTCGGTGGCCATCCGGCCGCGCTCTATGTCGGGCAGATCAGGAATTACGCAGGCACGCCGATCGCCGTGCTCGAGGTCATCAAGGACACCACCGAATACGAGGCCGCGGCGGCGAGTTCGCAACGCAATCTGATTTTCGCCACCCTTGCGATTCTGGCCGGCGCGGCGCTGCTGGCGTTCCTGCTCGGCCGCGGCATGTCGCGCCCGCTGACGGCGATCACCGCGGTGATGAACCGCCTCTCCAGCGGCGACACCGACGTGACCATCCCCGGCGGCGACCGCGCGGACGAGCTCGGCACCATGGCCATGGCGGTCGACGTATTCCGCCGCAACATGATCGAAGCCAACGCCATGCGCGCGACGCAGGACGCCACCAAGGCGCAGGCGGAGGTCGAGAAGAGATCGCTGCAGCGCCAGATGGCCGACCGCTTCGAGGCCGACGTCAAGAGCGTGGTCAGCGCCGTGGCGAAAGCCACCCAGGGCATGCAGCGGGTGGCCGGCGAGATCACCTCCAGCGTCAACGGCACGTCGGAGCGGGCCGCTGCCGCTGCCGCAGCCTCCGATGAGGCCTCCGCCAGCGTCTCGACCGTTGCCGCCGCCACCGAGGAGCTCGCCTCTTCCGTGGCCGAGATCGGCCGCCAGGTCACCCATTCCAGCGGCGTCGCCGATCAGGCCGTGGTCAAGGCCGGGCAGACCACCGAGATGGTCGCGGGTCTCACCACCGCCGCCGAGAGGATCGGCGACGTGCTCCGGCTGATCGGCGCCATCGCCAGCCAGACCAATCTGCTGGCGCTCAACGCCACCATCGAGGCGGCGCGGGCCGGCGAGGCCGGACGCGGCTTTGCCGTGGTCGCCTCCGAAGTCAAGGAACTGGCGAGCCAGACCGCCAAGGCGACCGAGGAGATCGCGGGCCAGGTCACCGCGATCCAGTCCGCCACCGGCGATTGCGCCATCGCGATCGGCAGCATCAGCGACACCATCCGCGAGATCAGCGGCATCGCCACCACGATCGCGGCGGCCGTCGAGGAGCAGGATTCGGCCACCCGCGAGATTGCACGCAGCGTGCAGCAGGCCGCGGCCGGCACCAGCGAGGTGTCGAACAACGTCGCCGGCGCGAGCCAGGCCGCCGACCAGTCGCGCACGCTCGCCGACAACGTCATGGTCGCATCCGGCGAACTCAGCCAGCATGCCGATGCGCTGTTCAGGAGCGTCGACACTTTCCTCGCGGGCCTGCGCGACGCGGCGTAGGCGCCGGCAGCATCCGGGCTATGTGAGGGATCTGGGGCATGATTCAAGCCAGTTGAATCATGCCCGTCGTCGATCTCCCTCGGGCACGATGGAAACCGGCTCCCGACTGTTCCGGATCGGCCCTAGCGGGAATCCCCTGCCAGCGCGCCGCGCGCGCCGACAAGTCTGCCTCGCCATCCCAGGGTGATGCAGACCGCGCACAATCCGAGCAGCCCCACGCCAATGACGAGGCTAAAAATTCTTTCGCCGCTCGAGCAGAAATTGCGTTCGAGACAGGCGTAGGAGATCGCCCCGGGCGCGACAAAATTGCCGACGAAGAAGAGATAAACGACCATCGTCGGCAGCAGGTAGGCGCAGGTCACGGCGATCCGCCGCGAACGCGACGGCAGGCTGGCGGCGGCAAGTTCGGTGCGCTCGGCGATGTATTGACCGGGCAACGCTTTCGCCGGATCGCGGATCTGTACGGTCGATCGCGTCAGGAGATCGTGCACCGCCTGATTGCGGCGGGTGGCCGCCAAAATCACGAACGAGTACAGGCCAAGCACTGCCTTGATGACGACGCGGACGCAAGCCCTGGCGATGCCGATATTGCCGCCGCTGTTCGCGTCGACGACGCGCAGATTGGCGAAATAGTGTCCGAGCGTGCCGCCCATGCGCGACACCAGGATCGGCTCATAAAGCACCAGCACGGCCACCGCCAGAATTCCAAGCGTGCGGGAAAGGTTGTCGTTGCCGACCGAGACCGCCAGCAACACCGCGCCGAACATCACGATCGAGGTGATAATCAGGTCGATCAGCATGGCGCGAAGCCGGCGCGAGAAGCGCGCATATTTCGGCGCGGGCATTTGTGACACTTCGGTGGCAGAACTCATGACGGACCCCTGATGGCCATTATGAGTCGGCGAACCCGAGGTTGAGGTTCATCGGGGCGGAACGTCGTGATCGGCACTTCCGCCGTCCCGCTTGGTGGCCTAATCTGGCCCGTGCGAAGTGCCTGGCAAAGGAGCAAACGGCGCGATGAAGAGGCCGGCAGGAAAAAGGACCGGAAAAGCCTATGTAACGAGGCCGGCCGGCGATTTCGGGGATCCCGCCGTCGATGCGGTTTTCAGCGCCTATCCAAAGCCCGTGAAGGCAAAATTGCTGGCGCTGCGGCGGCTGATCCTCGAAACCGCCGAGACCACCAAAGGCGTCGGCGCGCTGCAGGAAACCCTGAAATGGGGCCAGCCGAGCTATCTCACGCCGCAGACCAACAGCGGCAGCACGATCCGGATCGACCAGGTGAAATCGGTCGCGGGCCAGTACGCGGTTTATTTCCACTGCCAGACCAATCTGGTCGAGACTTTCCGCGAACTTTATCCGACACAACTGCGCTTCGAGGGCAACCGAAGCATCCTGCTCGACGTGAAGAACGAGCTGCCAAAGGCCGAGTTGCGCCATTGCGTGGCGCTGGCGCTGACCTACCATTTGAACAAGCGCAAAGGCGCGCGCTAACCCGCGCTCGCGCACGATCTCGAGCTCCAGCATCCTGCGGCCGGGCATTCGGCATGGCTCACGCCCCAATCGCGTTCCGCGGCGCCCGTTCTCCGATAAGTGTCTGAAAAAATGGTGCCTCTTGCCCGCGCGCCGGCGCGGTGCGCGGGATCAACCGATTGCGATTGGCGCGGCGTCTGCGCGAACGGCAAATCCGTGATACGCTTCCCACGATATCGAGTGACCCGATGAAGTCTCGCCTGATTCTCAGCCTGCTTCTAATCTCTGCCGCCGTTGCCAGTGCCAGCGTCGCGCCGGCGCAGGACAAGGGCAGTGTCAATCCGAAGCCGCTGCCGCCACTGGCCAATCCCAAGGATCCGAAGCTCGGCGCCAAGGAATTGTTCGGCCGCAAGGTACTGCCGGCGGCGATGCCGACGCACGTGATCGGCTTCTACGCCAAGGGCTGCATCGCCGGCGCCGAGGCGCTGCCGATCACGGGCGACACCTGGCAGGTGATGCGGTTGTCGCGCAATCGCAACTGGGCGCATCCCGACATGGTCAAGCTGTTGGAGCGGCTCTCGGTCAAGGCGCACAAGGACGCGGGCTGGCCGGGCATCCTGGTCGGCGACATGTCGCAGCCGCGCGGCGGTCCGATGTTCACCGGCCACGCCAGCCATCAGGTCGGGCTGGACGCCGACGTGTGGCTGACGCCGATGCCGAACCATGTGCTGTCACGCGAAGAGCGCGAGGAAACGTCCGCGGTCATGATGGTGCGGCCGGACCGGCTCGACATCGATCCGCACGTCTTCACGCCGGGCCATCTCGCGGTGATCCGCGACGCGGCGCAGGAGCCGACCGTGCAGCGCATCTTCGTCAACGCCGCGATCAAGAAGGCGCTGTGCCGCGAGGCCAAGGGCGACCGCGGCTGGCTCTCCAAGGTCCGGCCGATGTACGGCCACGATTATCACTTCCACATCCGCATCAAATGTCCGCCCGGCAGCACCGACTGCAAGAGCCAGCCCGAGCCCGCGGACAGCGAAGGCTGCGGCGCGGCCGATCTGGCCTTCTGGTTCAAGGATTCGATCATCCATCCGAAGCCGCCGAAAGAGCCTGCGAAACCAAGGCCGCCGATGACATTGGCGCAAATGCCGGCCGCCTGCCGCCAGGTGCTGGCGGCGCCGGATGCGAAGCCATAGCGCCCTCCGGGCAATTCCATTCGGCTCCGGGATGGGCTAATGTCGGACAACGTCGCGCCGTAAGCGCTGGCGAAGCCACGGATCAGGGCTGCTGATCCCCATCTCATCCCCGATCCGTCGAGGCATACCGTCGCCATGCGCGGGATGAAAAACATGAGGACTCACTATGCGCATCAGTGCACGCAACCAGATCAAGGGCACCGTCGTCGAGGTGAAGAAGGGCGCGACCACGTCTCATGTCCGCGTCGATATCGGAGGCGGCCACGTCGTAACGGCCTCGATCACCAACGAGGCGGTCGATGAACTCGGCGTCAAGGCCAAGGGCCACGTAACCGTGGTGATCAAGGCCTCCGACGTCATGATCGGAGTGGACTAATCATGCGCGCGCCTCTCCTGATCGCGCTGATGCTGCTCGGCACCGCTCCCGCATGGGCGGCTGAAGAGCCGAGCGGCTGCGACAAGTTCAAGTGGAACATCGACCGGGAGAGGGCGGCGCTGACCGCGCCGGATCGCGTCAAGCTGGCCTCCGGCGGCGACATCGCCGCCCTGCCCTCGACCGGGATGACGCTGGCGCTGCGCCCGCCCGCCGACGCCAAGCTGCCGGCGTCGCCAGAACGCGCGCCGAAGGACGGCACCTTTGCGGGTTTTGCCAATTTCAAGGGCGCGCCGAAGGCCGGCATCTATACCGTCAGCCTCTCCGCGGGCGGCTGGGTCGACGTGACGCAGGATGGTCATTTCCTGAAGCCCAAGGGTTTTAGCGGCGCCACCGACTGCGACGGCATCCGAAAGACCATGAAATACGAGCTTTCGGCGAGCCCCTTCGTGCTGCAGGTCAGCGGAACCAGGGAGAATTCGATCTCGGTCGCGATCCTGCCCTCGGAATAGCCCCCTGCTAGACCAACGTCCGCTTTTACCGGAAACCCCAGCCTGTTATGGTTTTCGCCAGCGATATCCCGGCCGGCCGTAAGCAGCCGGGATTGGCGGAACGGCGCTTCCGGCTCTCGCATTCAGACCCAAACAACGCCTATTTGCGCGCGCAAAAAACGCGCGCGCCCCGCGAATACGCACGGAGCGCCAACATGCATCGTTTTGCCGGAATTTTTCTAGCCTTTACCCTGTTGTTCGGATCGGCCCTCGCGCCAGCGCAAGCTGAGGACAAGACCCTCACCGTTTTCGCGGCGGCCTCGATGAAGAACGCGCTCGACGACATCAACGCGGCCTTCACCGCCAAGACCGGCGTCAAGGTCTCCGCCAGCTATGCCGCGAGTTCGACACTTGCAAAGCAGATCGAACAGGGCGCGCCGGCGGATATCTTCCTGTCCGCCGACACCGACTGGATGGACTACGCGACAGGCAAGAAGAACATCAACGAAGTCGACGCGGGTCAATCTGCTCGGCAACAGCATCGTGCTGATCGCACCGAAGGATTCCAAGATCGACAAGGTGACGATCGGCCAGGGTTTTGATCTGGCAAAGCTTGCCGGCGACGGCAAGATCGCCACCGGCGACGTCAAGGCCGTGCCGGTCGGCAAATACGCCAAGGCGGCGCTGGAAAAACTCGGCGCCTGGCAGGCAGCCGAGCCGAAATTCGCGATGGCCGAGAGCGTGCGCGCCGCGCTGACCCTGGTGGCGCGTGGCGAAGCCGTGCTCGGCATCGTCTATTCCACCGACGCCAAGGTCGAGCCCGGCGTCAAGATCGTCGGCACCTTCCCGGCGGATTCCCACCCGCCGATCATTTACCCCGTCGCGGCGACGACGACCGCGAAACCGGAAGCCACGGAATATCTCGCCTTCCTGCGTTCGTCGCAGTCCAAGACCACGCTCGAAAAATACGGATTTACGGTTCTGGTCCGCCCCACTTCCTGATCCCCTGGTGTTCGACATCTCGCCAACGGAATGGACGGCGATCCAGCTTTCGCTGCGGGTCGCCACGGTGGCGACGCTGGTGGCGACCCCGCTCGGGATCGCCGTGGCGTGGCTGCTGGCGCGGCGCGATTTCTGGGGCAAGGCGGTGCTCGACGCGCTGATCTATCTGCCGCTGGTGCTGCCTCCGGTCGTCACCGGCTATCTGCTGCTGCTGACGTTCGGACGCCGCGGCCTGGTCGGCGCGTGGCTCGCCGACCATCTCGGCATCGTGCTGGCGTTTCGCTGGACCGGCGCTGCGCTGGCCTGCGGCGTGATGTCGTTTCCGCTGCTGGTGCGTCCGATCCGGCTGTCGATCGAGGCGGTTGACCGGCGGCTGGAACAGGCGGCGGAAACGCTGGGCGCGACGCCGTTCCGCGTGTTCCTCACCATCACCCTGCCGCTGGCGTTGCCGGGCGTGCTGGCCGGCATGGTGCTCGGCTTTGCCAAGGCGATCGGCGAATTCGGCGCGACCATCACGTTCGTGTCGAATATTCCGGGCGAGACCCAGACCATCTCGTCGGCGATCTATTCGCTGATCCAGACCCCGGACGGCGACACGGCAGCACTGCGGCTGGTGGTGGTTTCGGTTCTGATCGCGCTTGCGGCGCTGGTCGCCTCCGAAATGCTCGCGCGGCGCGCCACCCAGCGCCTGCACGGGAATTGACCCATGCTGCGCGTCGACATCGTCAAACAGCTCGGCGAATTCTCGCTTGAAGCGAGCTTCACCAGCGAGGGGCGCGTAACCGGCCTGTTCGGCGCCTCGGGCGCCGGCAAGACCTCGCTGATCAACATGATCGCGGGGCTGCTGCCGCCCGATCGCGGCATCATCGCGCTCGACGGGGAGACACTGGACGACACCGCGGCGCGCATCCATGTCCCGGCGCATCGCCGCCGCATCGGTTACGTGTTCCAGGACGCCCGGCTGTTTCCGCATCTCGACGTCCGGCAGAATCTCGACTACGGCCGCCGCATGAACCGGCTTCCCGACGATCCCGCGCAGCGCAAGCGCGTCGTCGACCTGCTCGATATCGGCGGCCTGCTGGAGCGGCGGCCCGGTCAATTGTCCGGCGGCGAACGCCAGCGCGTCGCGTTTGGACGCGCGCTGTTGTCGAAGCCGAGATTGCTGCTGCTGGACGAGCCGCTGGGGTCGCTGGACGAGGGCCGCAAGGTGGAGATCCTGCCCTATCTGATCCGCCTGCGTGACGAGGCCAGGATTCCCATGGTCTATGTCAGCCACGACGTCGCGGAACTGCGCCAGCTCGCGACGCAGATCGTCATGCTCCGGCACGGACGCATCGCCGCCTTCGGCGGCGTCAAGGTGCTGCCGGGGACGCCGGCCTGATATCCGCCGACCGCCCGTACATCCCCACTGGCAAGCCGCCCGCTATCCTGTAGACTTGCCACCGGACCAGGAGGCCTCCCCGGCCGCCCGGACGCAATAAAACGCAAAAATAAAATTCTGGAGGAATTCCCCATGTCAGCTCCCAGGAGCCGTGTCTCGTTCAATCGCCGCACGCTTCTGCGCGCGGGCGCCGGCATGGCCGGTATTCTCGCCACCGGCCGCGCGCCGGCCTTCGCGCAGACCCAGGCCAAGAAACTCGTCTTCGCGCATATCAACGCCGTGCCGGAATCGGCCGCGGTCGCGTTCGACTGGATGGCGAAGGAAGTCACCGCGCAATCCAAGGGCGCGCTCGACATGCAGTTCTTCGGCAAGACCCTGATCCCGCAGGAAATCGAGATCATGAACGCGGTCAAGTCGGGCAGCATCGCGATGGGCAGCCCGGCCGGCGCGGCCGCGACGGTGTTTCCGGAAATGGGCGCGCTGCTGGTGCCTTATCTGGTGAAGGACTACGCCTCCGCCTATGCCATGCTCAACGGCGGGATCGGCGACAAGCTCAACAAGCAGATCGAGGACAATTACAAGCTCAAGGTGCTCTGCTACTACGATTACGGTTTTCGGCATTTCTGGACCTCCAAAAAGCCGATCGTCGAGCCGAAGGATTTGCGCGGCGCCAAGATCCGCGTGCAGCAGGCCAAGGTGTTCGGCGACACCATCAACGGGCTCGGCGGCAGCGCCGTGCCGATGGCATGGGGCGAGGTCATCACCGCCGCCAAGCAGGGCGTGATCGACGGCGGCGACCTGCCGATCGTCAACATGAAGGCGTTGAAGATCAACGAGGTGTCGAAATACGCCTCGCTGACCTATCACAATTACGGCCCGACCAACGCCGTGATGAATCTCGAGATCTGGAACGGCCTTTCGCCCGAGCACAAGAAGCTGGTGATGGACCTGTCCCGCGCCGCGCAGGAGAAGATCCGCCAGGCGACCGAGTTGGTCGACAATTTCGCCGCGGCCAAGGCGGAGCTGGAGCCGCTCGGCATGACTGTGGTGGAAGCCAAGGTCGACGAATTCCGAAAGGTGGCGCAGGCAAAGATTTGGCCGTCCTACAAGAGCCAGTACGGCGCGTTGTGGGACGACATCGAAGGCTTCAAGGTCTGAGCTCGCAAACCGGCCGGAGCCTGCCAAGGCGCCGGCCCCTTCATCCCTTCCGTTCGCCGCCAGGATCCAATCGCGTATGCTGCGCATTCTCTCTGCCGTCCCGAAAATCACGGTCACGGCGCTGATCATCCTTGCCATCGTCAATCTGCTGGTCGGCGTGATCCTGCGCTATTTCGTCGGCGCCATCACCGACTGGCTTGATGTCGATCCGGTGCCGTTCACCTGGGTCGAGGAAGTCGGCGAGATGTCGCTGGCATGGCTGACGCTGATCGGCGCCGCGATCGGCATCCAGTCGCGCTCGCACTTCACCCTCGCGGTGTTCGTGCATCGCCTGCCCGAGACCGCGCAGCTCTGGATCCACCGCTTCAATCACGCGCTGATCGCCGGTGTCGGCGGCCTGACGGCCTGGTACGGGTTCAAGCTGTGCCTGCTCAACCGCACGCTGACGACGCCGGGCCTGCAGATCAATCTCGCCTGGCTCTACGCTTCCGCCGTGGTCGGCGGCATCCTGATCGTTATCTATGGGATCGCGATGATGATCTCCCCGCTGCCGCAAGGCGAGCCCCAGCACTGACCGGGATCATCCATGCTGCTCGCGACCGTTGCTATCGTTTTCGCCGTACTGGTGCTGCTCTCGATGCCGATCGTGTTCGCGCTCGGCATCGCCGGCATCGCCGGGCTGCTGATCGGCGGCTACCCGCTGCAGCAATTGTCATCGGCGCTGGTGTCGGGATCGCAGAGCTGGGTATTGCTGGCGATTCCCGCCTTCGTGTTCGCGGGCAATCTGATGGAACGCTGCGGCATGAGCCACGCGCTGGTCGAACTGGCGCGCGCGCTGATCGGCTGGGTCAAGGGCGGGCTCGGCATGTCCGTGATCGTGGTGGCGTATTTCTTCTCGGATATCTGCGGATCGAAGATGGCGGAGGTTTCCGCACTCGGCTCGGCGCTGATGCCGCCGCTCACGAAGGCCGGCTACGACCGGCGCGATTCCGCTTCCCTGATCGCCGCCGGCACCGCGATGGGCATGCTGGTGCCGCCGGCGATCTTCATGATCGTGATCGCGCAGGTCACCAACACCTCGGCGGTGGCGCTGTTCGTGGCCGGCTTCGTCCCGGCCGTGGTGATCATGCTGTGCCTGATGGTCGTGGTCTATATTCGCGCCCGTCAGAACGACTGGCCGGTCGATGCGCGGCCCAGCTTGAAACGCCTCGGCCACGCGGCGCTGCACGCCGCGATACCGATGGTGGTGCCGTTCGTGATCCTCGCCGGATTCATCCTCGGCATCATCACCGCGACCGAGGCCGGCGCCGTGGTGGCGGGCTACGCCTTCCTCGCGGCAAAGCTCTATTACCGCAACGTCTCGTGGCGCGAGATGGGCAAGATCGCCTATGACAGCGCGATCCTCACCGCCGCCGTCGTGTTCCTGCTCGCGATCGCCTCGGTCTATCAGTATCTGATGGGCGTGAGCGGGGTGCCGCAATTGCTGGGCCAGATGCTGGGGCCGCTGAAGGCGCATCCCGTGGCTGTTCCTGATCGGAACCGCCGCCATGAGCTGCCTGTTCGGCATGGTGCTGGAAGGCCTGCCGGCCGCGGTCGTGCTGATCCCCGTGGTGTTTCCGATCTCGGAGGCGATGGGCATCGACCCGATCCATTTCAACATCGTGCAGACCGCAGCCGTCGGCATCGGGCTGTTCATGCCGCCGATGGGCGTTGGGCTCCTGATGGCGCTGCGCTTCGCCAAGATCGGCGTCGGCCAGCACTTCCGCACCTACGTGCCGTACATGCTGGCCCTGTTTGCCGGACTGCTCCTGATCATCTGCATCCCCGAGATCAGCCTGACACTGCCGAGGCTTGCGGGTTTGATCAGGTAGCCGCGCGAACGGCGGCGTTGCCTGTTGACGCCTTCCCGGCAACAAGGCGACGGGTGCTCAGTCCTCGCTCAGACGACGTCGCGCGCTCGCAAATCCGCGATATCGCCCGCGTCATAGCCGAGCGAGGCCAGCACCTCGTCGGTATGGGCGCCGAGCGCGGGCGCCATCGAATCGAGCCTGCCGCCGCCATGGGCGAGCCGAAAACCGCTGCCGGCGAAGCGCAGCCGGCCATAGGGCGTATCGATCTCCTGCATGGCGCCGCGCGCCGAGATCTGCGGATGATCGATCACCTCCTCGATCTTCCAGATGCTGGCGCAGGGCGCGCCGGCCGCATCGAGGATCTTCTCCCACTCGCGCGGCATCTTCTTCGCCAGCGCTTCCTCGATGATGGCGCGCAGCGCCGGCTCGTTTTCCTGCCGTGCGAACCAGTCGGCAAAGCGCGGGTCTTCCAGCGCGTCGGCGCGGCCGAGCGCGGTCATCAGCGACCGGTATTGCTTCTCGCTGTTGACGGCGAGCAGCAGATAGCCGTCGCCCGCCTTGAACAGATTGGCGGTCGGCCTGCGGCTCACGGCCTGATTGCCGGACAGTTGCTGGCGATGACCGGCCACGGTGTAATCCGCCACCTGCCCCGACAGAAACGCCAGCGTCGCCTCCAGCATGGAGACGTCGACCAGTTGCCCCTTGCCGGTATGGGTGCGCTGGAACAGCGCGCTCGAGACGCCGAACGCGGCGGTGGCGCCGGACAGCACGTCGCAGACCGCAAAGCCCGCGCGCGTCGGCCCGGTCTCCTCGTGACCGGTGATCGCCATGATGCCGGACATCGCCTGGATCTTGCCGTCATAGCCCGCGCCCGATCGTTCCGGGCCGGTCTGGCCGAAGCCCGAGATCGCGCAATAGATCAGCCGCGGATTGATCGCCGAGAGCGCGGCGTAGCCGATGCCGAGCTTGTCCATCACGCCGGGACGGAAATTCTCCATCACCACGTCGGCCTGGCGGCGAGCTGCTTGACGATGGCGATCGCCTCCGGCTTTTGCAGATCGAGCGTCAGGCTGCGCTTGTTGCCGTTGATCGCCTGCCAGCCCGGGGCGAGGCCGCGCTCGGCCCATTCGCGGCTCAACGGCGTGCGGCGCATGTCCTCGCCTTCGCGCCGCTCCACCTTGATGACGTCGGCGCCGAGCAGCGCGAGCTGGTAGCTCGCATAGGGGCCGGCCAGCACCTGCGTGAAGTCGAGAATCTTCACGCCTTCGAACGGTCGGGTCAATGGACGTCCTCCTGATGGTCATTCTTGTTCTTGCTTCTTGTTGCCCGATCGCAATTCGCGGCAGCGCGTCAGGCGACCCGGTTGCCGCGCGCGATCTCCTTTTGCCTGTCGAACTCGCGCGGCGCCGCGCCAGTTCTTCCGGGCTCATCTGCGCGATGTTGTTGTAGTCGAGCTTCCAGGAGGCATCCTCGCTCCAGCGCAGCGGCGACTGCATCGTGGTGCGCGCGCCGGAAGCGACTTCGAGCAGGCCCAGCGCCAGTTCCAGCGTCAGCGCCTGCGACGCGACATCGTGCGGCTTGCCGGCGGAATTGCCGAGCGGGAAGTCGGAGAACAGGAAGCGCGGCACCGCGGCGTGCTCGACGATGTCCTTGGCGCATCCCATCACCACGGTCGGGATGCCGTTCTGCTTCGAGATGGCGGGCGACCAGGGCCGAGGTCTGGTGGCAGACCGGGCAGTTCGGCACCAGCACGGCGACATCGACCTTGTCGGCGAGGCAGCGGGCCAGGATCTCCGGCGCATCGACGTCGATGGTGACGCGGTGGCTGCGATTGGTCGGCGCGCCGAAGAAGCGCGGCGCGACCTCGCCGATCCGCCCCGCGGCCGCGGCCTTCAGAAGCTGCGGCAGCGGAAACCAGGTGCCGCTGTCGGTCGCCGATGGTGTGCTTGCGGTCGTAGCCGATATGCGAGATGCGCAAATCGTGCTGCTTCGAGGTGTCGCCGTCATAGACCTTGTAGAACTTGGCGCCGCCATTATAGGCCGCGCCCGGACCCTGATCGCCCTTGGCCGGATCGTAGGGGGCGGCGGTGGTGACGATGGTGACGCGCGATTGCGACAGCGGCTTCTTCAGCGGCTGGAACGGCGCGTCGACATAATGCGCCCAGCGATAGGGCGTGGTGTAGCCGATCGCGGTGTAGTAGTCGCGGGTCCGCTGCATATAGGGGACCGGGGAATCGTAGTCCGGCGCAAAGCCAAGTTGGTCGTCGAGCGAGCCGGGCATGGTGTTGTCTCTCCTGCGTTTCCACCGCGAGGCCATTGGCCTTGGGCCAGACTAGAGATAGTCCGCCCATTGCTCAACACCGGACATCGATGACCTCAGACCCCCGCCACCGATGCCCAGAGCTCGGCCAGCTTGCGCCTGAACGACTGCCAGCCGCGTCAGGGGCACGGTCTCTTCCTCGTCTTCGGGCAGACGAAGGCCGACGACATTGACCCGGCCGCCGGAGATGCTGCGCGCCACCAGCACGATGGAGTCGAGCGCGAGCGTCGCGCCCTCCTTCGGCGCGTGGTCGAGATGAACGTCGAAATAATCGGACAGCGTCAGCTTCGGCCTGCTCCTCGTCGACCGCGACGCCGTAGATCTCGGCGAGCTTCGCCCAGCGTGTGCTCGCCGGAGACCATGAAGTCGCCGAGCAGATGCGGATCGGGCGCCGAGCTCGGCTGCATGTCGACGAAGAAGCGATCGAGCGCCTCGGCCTTTTCCGGCGGCGCCAGCAGATAGATGTAGTCGCCGGGCGCGACCGGATCGGCCTCGGCCGGCGACAGGATGTGCTGGTCGCGGATCACCAGCGTCGGCTTCGACCAGGACGGGATCAGGCCGCGCCGGAAGTACAGGCTCTTCGCGCGCACGGGATAGCCGACCAGTTGCTGCTCGAGCTGGCCGGGCAGATCCAGCTCGACACGCCGCGGGCCGCGATCGGCGCGCGGCAGCGCGACATGCAGCCGCCGCGCGGCCGCCGCCAGCGTCCAGCCCTGCAGCAGCAGCGAGATGATGACGACGACAAAGGCGACGTCGAAATAGAGATAGGCCTTCGACAGGCCGACCAGCATCGGGATCGAGGCCAGGAAGATCGCGACCGCGCCGCGCAGGCCGGTCCAGGCGATGAAGATCTTCTCGCGCCAGTTGAAGCGGAACGGCGCCAGACACAGAAACACCGCGAGCGGCCGCGCCACCAGCATCAGGACCAGCGCCACGATCACGGCGGGACCGATGCTGC
Source organism: uncultured Alphaproteobacteria bacterium (assembly GCA_963843225.1). Classification (GTDB taxonomy): domain Bacteria; phylum Pseudomonadota; class Alphaproteobacteria; order Rhizobiales; family Xanthobacteraceae; genus Bradyrhizobium. Next base: position 319,717 of record CAWJJT010000001.1, read on the forward strand.
GTCACCAGCCGCTGCGGCGAGACCAGAAGCCCGAGCAGCACGAACATCACGATCTGCGCCAGCCAGGTCGCGGCGTCGAGGAACGTCACCACCGAATTATGCGCGCGCGTCGGCCGGTTGCCGATGATGATGCCGGCGAGATAGACCGCGAGAAAGCCGGAGGCGTGCGCGATCTGCGCCGCGCCGAAGATCACCAGCGCCGCCGTGCGTGACGAACGGCGCGTGCAGGCCCTGCGGCAGCGCCACGCGATTGAGCGCCAGCACCACCAGCCGGCCGCCGATCACGCCGACGATGGCGCCCAGCACCGCCTCGCGGGTCGAACTCCAGCAGCACATGCCATGCCGAGCTGTGGCCGACCGAAATGAACTCGACCAGCATCAGCGTGAGGAACACCGCGAAGGGATCGTTGGTGCCGGACTCGGCTTCCAGCGTCGCGCCGACGCGGGGCCGCAGCCGCAGGCCCTGCGCATGCACCAGCAGAAACACCGCCGCCGCATCGGTCGAGGCCACCACGGCGCCGACCAGAAGCGCCTCGGTCCAGTTGAGGTCGAGCACATATTTGGCGACGGGCGCGGTGATCAGCGCGGTCAGCAGCACGCCGATGGTCGCCAGCACCATCGACGGCGCCAGCACCGCGCGGATGGTCTGAAACCGCGTCCGCAGGCCGCCATCGAACAGGATCAGCGCCAGCGCCACCGAGCCCACCAGATAGGTGGTGCGGACATCGTCGAAGCGCACCTGGCCCGGACCGGCATCGCCGGCCAGCATGCCGATCACCAGAAACACCAGCAGCAGCGGCGCGCCGAAGCGCAGCGCCAGCAGGCTCGACAGGATGCCGGCCATGACCAGAACGGCGCCGAGCAGAATGGCTATGCTGACCGAGTCGAGAGACGCCATGAGCCTCGCAAACAGAAGCAAATACTTGCAATTGCATCCTTATCGTCGCCACACTTCGACGCCAACCCATTTCTGCGGTTAGCGACAATGTGCCCGGTTTTCCGGCCTTTTCCGCTGTGTCCGGATGGCGTAGCGATGGCGCCGGAACCACGCTTGTGGAAATCTGCCCGCTATTCGAATCAGGTTCGTTCGATGAGGCGCGCTTTGAGATGAGAATTTGCCGATGGAGCTGAACGACATCATCGATTTCCTGCACGCCGCCGGGCGATCGGTCGGCGCCGAGGTCGCATCGCCCTGGTTCTATCTGCAGTTCGGTCTGATCCTGGCCGCCGCCGGCATTGCGCTGGCGGCTGACGCCACCATTCGCGCGCGGGTCGACATGACCTCGTTCGCGATGGGCTGGCCGCTGCCGTTGCGGCACTTCGCCCGCGTGCTGGTCGAGAGCGCCTCCACCGCGGTGTTCGCCATCCTGGTGATCGCGGCGCGGATCGCGATGTACCATTCGACCTGGCCGAGCCGGAGCTATCTGCTTGATGGTGTCCGCCAAGCTCGCGCTGGCGTGGCTGGTGATCCGGCTCGTGACCTCGGTGATCCGCAACGCCTTCATCGTCAGGCTGGTGTCGGTGTCGGCGTGGCTGGTGGCGGCGCTGAGCATCATCGACCAGCTCGATCCGACCGTCGACGCGCTCGATTCGGTCTCGATCGTGCTCGGCGGATTGCGGCTGACGCCGCTGCTGCGTGATCAAGCTCGGGGCGCTGCTGGTCGCCGCGCTGTGGCTGACCAACATCGCCAGCAATTTCGTCGAAAGCCAGATCAACCGGTCCACCGACCTGACGCCGTCGATCCAGGTGCTGCTGGTCAAGATGATCCGGATGGGACTGATGGTGCTGGCGATCACCATCGCCATGGGCGCGGTCGGCATCAACCTGTCGGCGCTCGCGGTGTTCTCCGGCGCGGTCGGCGTCGGCATCGGCATCGGCCTGCAGAAGATCGTCGCCAATTTCATCAGCGGCATCATTTTGCTCGCGGACAAATCGGTCAAACCCGGCGACCTCGTCACCATCGGCGACAGCACCGGCCGCATCAGCGCGATGAAGACGCGCTATATCTCGGTCGCCGCCGGCGACGGCCGCGAATTCCTGATTCCGAACGAGGACCTGGTGACGCAGAAGGTCATCAACTGGACCTACACGGACAAGAACACGCTGGTGAAGGTCATCTTCGGCACCAATTACGACGCCGATCCGAGGCTGGTCTGCAAGCTCGCCATCGACATCGCGGCCGCCGCGAAGCGTGCCCTCAAGAGCAAGCCGCCGAACTGCATCCTGACCGAATTCGCCGAGATCGGGATGAAGTTCTCCCTGACCTTCTGGATCGCCGACCCCGACGGCATGGACAACGTAAAGAGCGACGTGATGCTGGCGCTGTGGGACGCCTTCAGGCGGGAGGGCATCCGGGTGCCCTACCCGGTGCGCGAAATCCGCATCCGCGGCGGCGCGCTGCCGGTCGAGACCACGGTGGAGGTTTCGAACTGACGTCAAGGGGGCGGCCGCTGCCAGACCGCGAGTTCCGCGTGCTTAACAACCATTTCGCGACCCCTGCCCGGCTTGCTACTGCCGGTCCCGGCCATTAAATTGGGGGTCAAATCACCCCTCGCCGGACCAAGATCCGCCCATGAGCTATATCGAAGCCTCAGATACCTCCTTACGCAAGACCGGGCAGATCAAGCTGCACGGGCCGAGCGGCTTTGCCGGCATGCGCAAGGCAGGCGCGCTGGTGGCCAAATGCCTCGACGAACTGACCGATATCGTCAGGCCGGGCCTGCCGACCTCGGAGATCGACGAATTCGTCCGCGACTTCGCCTTCAGCCATGGCGCCTACCCGGCGACGCTGATGTATCGCGGCTATCGCTACTCGACCTGCACCTCGATCAACCACGTGGTCTGCCACGGCATGCCCGGCGACCGGCCGTTGAAGGAAGGCGACATCGTCAATATCGACGTCACCTTCATCGTCGACGGCTGGTACGGCGATTCCAGCCGGATGTATGCGGTCGGCCCGATCGCGCGCAAGGCCGAGCGGCTGATCGAAGTGACCTACGAGGCCATGATGCGCGGCATCGCGGCGGTCAAGCCCGGCGCCACCACCGGCGACATCGGCCACGCCATCCAGAGTTTCGTCGAGCCGCAGGGCATGAGCGTGGTGCGCGATTTCTGCGGCCATGGTCTGGGCCGCATGTTCCACGACGAGCCGAACATCATCCATATCGGCCGGCCCGGCGAAGGCGTGGTGCTCAAGCCCGGCATGTTCTTCACCATCGAGCCGATGATCAATCTCGGCAAGCCGCATGTGAAGATCTTGTCCGACGGCTGGACCGCGGTGACGCGCGACCGCTCGCTGTCGGCGCAGTTCGAGCATTCGGTCGGCGTGACCTCGACCGGCGTCGAGATTTTCACGCTGTCGCAGCGCCACGGCGAGAAGCCGCCGGGAGCGGCGTAATCGGGCCGTGCCGTCGTTCCCGCGAAAGCGGGAACCTATACTCTGCGGCCCCGCGTTTTGGCACGATGGCTGACGGCTTCTTCTCCAACAAACGTCAGTGGTTATGGGTCCCTGCTTTCGCAGGGACGACGATTGGGTTTGGCTCCTCCGCGCGCAGCTTACAGAGTCAATCGACGCTTCTGGTCCGACGCGCAATTTCGCTGGCTTCGTAATTCTCGCCGATCGACATGGCGCAGATGCGCGACAGGTGGATGTAGGGAAGCCCGGTTTCCCCAGCCCAGGCATTGAACTGCGCCTGCACCTTGAGCAGGTCCGTCTTCGATTTGACTTCCTCGGCGATGTCGAGCCCCGCGTCCCGCAGGCAGGCCGTTACATCCCGCGACGTGACGAAGCCATCCCAACCCAGGAAGCGCAGCAGCATCTGGCCGGTGTTGCCGCCGAGGCGGCTGCCGCGTTTGGCCAACAGGTTCAGCAACCCGATTTCGTCCGAGGACGGCCATGTCGCCAGGAAGCGGCCGAAGCCGCCATGTTCTTTTGCGATCTCCTGCAGGAAGCGGGCGTTATCGCGCACCGACATGATCTTGGCGCCGTTGCGCACGATCCGCGTATCGCTTGTGAGTTCTTCCCAGAAATCGTCGGGCTTGAACGCCAGCGTGGACGGCTGAAAGCGCAGGAAGGCCTGCTCGAAGCCCGGCCATTTCGCCTCGATCACGCTCCAGGCAAAGCCGGCGCAGAATACCCGTCGCGCCATCTCGGCGAGCACGCGATCATCCCCGAGCTTGACCAGGGATTTCGGGTCCGGGACCGGCGGCAACAGCTTTCTTGAGCGCCGCCGCACCTCCCTTGCGTTTCTCGGCGCGCGCCCGGATGATTTTGAAAGCAGTGACGCCGCCCAAGACCTTTCTCCCTGCGAGCGGAAGCCCGTTCGCCCGCCCCGCCGTGATCCTAGCGCTGCTGGGGTTGCGATGACAACGTGAGGCGGCCGGTTCGATCGGCGCGACCGCGACCGGCGTCACGATCTTCGCGGCGCAGACCGTTCGGTTTTCCGGCAATTCGCGGTTGCAAAACCCGGCCGACACGGCATGGTTAGCGCCGATGCCCGCGAAATCCACCGAACCAAAAGACCCGCCCGCCGAAACGCCGCATTATCACGGCCATCGTGAGCGGCTGCGCGAGCGTTTTTACAGCGCCGGACCGGACGCGCTGAGCGACTACGAACTGTTGGAAATGGCTCTGTTCGCGGCGCTGCCGCGCCGCGACACCAAGCCTCTCGGCGAAGGCCCTCCTGAAGAAATTCGGCTCCTTTGCCGAAGTCGTTCATGCCCCGGAGACGCGCCTGCGCGAAGTCGACGGCATCAAGGATGCCTCGATCAATCAGCTCAAGCTGCTGGCCGCGGCCGCCAGCCGTATCGCCAAAGGCGAGGTCAAGCGGCGCGCGCAACTGTCATCGTGGAACGACGTGATCGACTATTGCCGCACCACGATGGCCTTCGCCGACAAGGAGCAGTTCCGTCTGCTGTTCCTCGACAAGCGCAACCAGTTGATATCGGACGAGGTGCAGCAGACCGGCACCGTCGACCACACCCCGGTCTATCCGCGCGAGGTGATCAAGCGCGCGCTGGAACTATCGGCCACCGCGATCCTGCTGGTGCACAATCACCCCTCGGGCGATCCGACGCCCTCGCAGGCCGATATCCAGATGACCAGGGCCATCATGGATATCGCCACCCCGCTCGGCATCGCCGTGCACGACCATATCATCGTCGGCCGCAACGGGCATGCGAGCCTGAAAGGGCTCAAGCTGATCTGAATCCCGCGCTCGGCAGTCGGGCCGCAGCCAGCCTTTCCGCTTGCGGCTCATCCCTGCGGTAGCGCGCCGACGATCTTCTGGTTGAACTTTCGGAAGACGGCCTCGAGCTCTGCCGGATCGTGGTTGGCGGGCAATGCCGCCATGGCGCGGAAGAAGTCGTGGTGTCGCGCTGGCGTCGACACCAGCACCTGGATGGCGTCGGATTGCCCCATGTTCACGAAGCCATGGACGTCGCCGCCCTTCACGGCCGCGCTCTCGCCGGTGTGAACGTCGAAACTGCTATCCCCCACGGTGAAGCGCAGCGTTCCCGCGGTTACGAGAAAAACCTTGTCCTCGTCATAGGAAATATGCGCAGGTGCGCCGAATTTTGGCGGCACCGTCATGCGCACGACCGTGACCTCGCCGTCGTCGCCGGCGATGATCTCGGTCGTCAGACCGGCGAAGCTCACGACATCGCTGCCTTCGATTTTGCCACTTTTCATAATGCGTCTCCATTGATGTATCGATGGGAACACAATTGGGTGTGGCGGCCTGTGCGCTCCAGTCCATAAATCCTATCTACACTGTCCAGCAGGATGGACAGTGTGGACCTCAACGCCATCAGGACATTCATCGAAGTCGTGCGGGCCGGCGGGTTCTCGGCGGCGGCGCGCCGGCTCGGCATGCCGCGCTCCACCGTCAGCCTGCGCGTGCGGACGCTGGAGGTGAATCTGGGCGTGCGGCTGTTCAAGCGCTCCACCCGCGCCGTTACCCTGACGGAAGAAGGGCGGGTGCTGTTCGACGGGGCGGACACCGCGCTCGGTGCGCTCGCCGAGACCGTCACCTCGATCAGCGCGGCGGATGGCGAGCTTAAGGGTCGGATCCGCGTGACCGCGCCGGCGGATTTTCCCACCCGCTTCCTGGCGGACGCGATCGGGAGCTTCCGCGCCCGGCATCCCCGGGTGACCTTCGAGGTCATCCTCACCAGCGCGCTGCTCGACCTCGTGTCGGACAATATCGACATCGCGCTGCGGATCGGGATCGGCAATCCCCAGGACGCCGTCATGCGCGCGGTATTCTCGGTCGAATACGGCCTGTTCGCGAGCCCCGGCTACCTCCAACAGCATGGGGAGCCGACAACACTCGCTGACGTGCGGACGCTGATCGTGCCGCCGCGCGAGATGCGCGGCTTCCTCGAGCGTCACGTCTTCCGCGCCGCCTTTCCGGCCGAGCCCGCGATCCAGGCGAACAACTTTCTCCTGATCCGGGACCTGACCACGGCGGGACATGGAGTGGGTGTGCTGCCGGTCGGGCTCGGCACGCCGGACGTCGAGCAGGGCAGGCTGCGGCAGATCCTGCCGGAGATGACCGGCGCGGTGACGATGGGCCTGTCATTTCCGAACCGCGCCGACATGAGCGAGCGGGTCCGGGCATTCGCCGACCATTGGGCGCGGGAATTGCCGCGGACGCGCCTGGTCACCCCTCCGGTGATCCAACGCCTTCGCGGGCCGATAGCCGGATAGCCTTGCCATCGCCTTTTCAGATGCCGAGCGCGCTCTGGTAGGCGAACAGCGCCGGCGCGCCGCCGGTATGCAGGAAGATGACATCCTCGTCCGCGCGCCACCGCCCCTGGCGGATCAGTGCGATCAGGCCCGCGAGACCCTTGCCCGAATAAACGGGATCGAGAGGAAGCGCCTCGAGCCGGCCGGCGAGCCGGATCGCTTCGATAGTGGCCTGGTGCGGCACGCCATAGGCAGGTCCCGCATGCCCCGCGACGACTTCCACCGCGGCTTCGTCGAATGCAACGTCAAGCAGATCGGATGCTTCCCGCGCCAACGCCACGACATCGGCCCGCACCCGCATCGGCTCGGCGTCGATGTCGATCCCGACAATTCTCGTGTCGGGCATTGCCACGGCTGCACCAGCGACGAGGCCGGCCTGCGTGCCGCCGCTTCCGGTGCAGTGCACGATGGAAGCGGGCACGAAATCCAATCGCGCCGCCTGTGAAGCGATCTCGGAAATCGTGGTGGCATAACCAACCGCACCCAGCGCATTCGAGACGCCGTAGGGCACGAAGTACGGCCGGTGACCGCTGGCTTCGAGATCGCCGACGAGCGTGCGAATGGCGGCATTGCGGTCCCCGGTCCAGGGCACGTCATGCAGATGCGCGCCGAACAGCCGATTGAGAAAGGCGTTGCCCGAGGTCTTGTATTCCGGCGTCGGCGGTTCGAGCCGGCCGTGATAGACCGCAAGATGACACGCCAGGCCGAGCTTTGCCGCAACCGCCGCAACCTGCCGCTGGCTGTTCGATTGCACGACGCCGCCCGATACGATCGTGTCGGCGCCGCTCGAAACGGCTTCATGCAGCACATAGTCGAGCTTGCGCAGCTTGTTGCCGCCAAAGCCGAGTCCTATCGCATCTTCGCGCTTGACCCACAGCCGCGGTCCGCCGAGATGCGCCGTCAGCCGTTTCATCGGCTCGAGCGGGGTCGGCAGATCGGCCAGACCCAGGCGAGGAAAGCCTGCGAGCCGGTCGGATAGTGATCCGCGATCAATTGGCATCGTTCTGTCCGCCTGCGTCACACCTGATATCGGGCAGTCTTGGAGCTTCCGTCGACGATAGCCGCATTATATTGAAGCGAACGATCGAAGTCGCTTCGTCGCCAGGCGCGGAAGAACCCGGCGGCGCGGGAGAACGCGGGCCGCCGCGACAATCGAACGGCTTCCAGCGACAGGCTGTGGCAACGAGCCCGGTCGAGCGAGCCGGGGCTAGCCGGATGACCCGGTGCGGCCGAGGCGGCGGCGGGCGTTGTCGAGGCGTTCGAGGTAGCCGCGAGCCTGGGCCGCGCGCAGGACGGGTTCGGCGGCGTCGAGACTGGCGCGCGCTTCGGCAAGCAGCGCCCGGCTCCGCTCCTCGCCGTTGTCGCGGACGTTGTCCGGTGCGTTTGTCTGGGCTGGCTCCTGGACATTTTCCGCCGACTTGCCCTGAGCGGTCTCGCCCGCCGCCTTGGCGGCGAAATCGGCGGCCCCGATCAGCGCCTCGGCCAGATGCACCTGGCCGAAGGCCTGCGACAGCACGGCATGATCGTCGGCGTAAAGCTGCACGGTACGACGCACGTGCTCGACCGCGCGCATTTGCGGCGCTTCATCATGGTCCCATTCCGCCAGTCGTTCGAGCGCACGCGCCTCGTTGTAGTGCGCCGCCGCCTCGTTGGTCATTTCGCCACGAGCAGCGTAGAACACACGGGCCTTTTCGCACTCCTCGATCGCAAGATTGGTGTTGACGCGATCGCGATCCATCGCGGCGAAAGGCTGCCGGATCGAGCAGACGTTTTGATCGATCAGGGCCAGCGTCCAGTCGTCCGACGGCTTCACCGCCGCGCGGGCGAGTTCATATTCGTTGAGCGCCTCGCGCAAGGAGGCGCGTTTGCCCTGATCGTCCAGTTGTTCCGACAACTGGCCGAACGCGCTGCCGGTCAGGGTGTGCAGGTCGATCCAGAGCGACGACTTCGGCTCGGTGTCGCGCAACGCCTCGCGATAGGCCGCGATCGCCGCGCGCAGCAGATCCGCATCGGCGCGCCAGCGTCCGGCATCGGACAGGTCCTGTCCGCGTTTCGAATGGGTTCTGGCACGACAAGACGCCGCGTCGGTACCGGTGCAATACATGGCGCCCGCGGCCATGACCTCGGCGCCGAGCAGGTAGAAATCCGGCGCGTGGAGCCGGTCGGCCATGTAGGTCGCGCGCGTGTCGATCCCCGCCAACGTCGCCGCCACCTCTTCCGGCGAGGTGGCAGTTTGCAGCGCCCCGCGCATGGCAGCCAGCGTCTGCTCGGTGTCGAAGCGGTTCAATCCGCTGTCGGCATTGAGCGTGTCGGCAAGCTGGTCGAAGAACCGGTAACCTCGCTTGCCGGCATCGGCGCAACCGGCCTCGGCGAGGCCGTAGACGGTCAGCTTGGGATCTTCGTCATCGTCGTCGGCCTGCGCCGCGCCCCCGAGCGCATGCGCCTTTGTGTTATGCGCCGCCAACGTCGCGCAGGCCGCCGCAAGGTCCAGCGGTGGCAGGCTCGCAAGCTCCGGCAATTGCACGACGATGGGCTGGCCTTGCGGTCCCGGCAGATGAAAGGCAGCCTGCGCTTCGGCCGGTGACACCGGCCTGTTGTTCCAATAGATGGCCGCAACGATCAAGGCGAGCACCACCGCAGGCACACCCCACCTGACGAACAGCAGCAGCTTTGGCGGCACGGTGGGGTCTCCTGCGGGCGGACGCGCGGACGGCGGCAACCCGGATCATAGCGCGGCGCTCTCCGATAGGAGTCGCATAGGGCCACGTTCCGGTTCAACCGCCGCGCAGGGCGTTATCCCGTTCAATTCGCGGGCAGGCCGCGCGAGGGCCGCATTAACCTTGCCGGTTCGGCCTGGTCCGGCCGGGCGGAGTTGCGGGCGGCATGGTGCGGACAAAACTCGGGCGCGCCGCGTGCCGGGCGAAATAGGCGGTGAGATGGCTGGCCGAGGCAAGCGCGTCGGCGCCCTCCGGCGGCAGCCGCACCCGATCAAGCAGCGGCAGCAGGTTAATGTCGGCAAAGGTGAAGTGATCGCCGACGAGATAGCCCGTCGCGGCGACCGCGCGGTCGAGAATCCCGAGTTGCGCACGCACCGCCGGCATCACCGCTTCGATCACCGCGTGGTCCGGCTTCCCATCCGCCGTTTTCGGGGCGATGTAGGCGTAGAGATAGGTGCGGATCATGGTGCAGTCGATCGCCGTGTTGACCAGCGAAACCCACTGCTCGGTGATCGCGGCAGGACGGGGCTCGGATGGGAACAGTTGCGGGCCCGGGAAGCTGCGGTCGAGATAGGTGGCGATGGCTTTGGATTCGAAGAGTTCGACGTCGCCGTGGCGCAGCGCCGGCATCTTGCCGAGCGGGTGAATGGCCAACAACTCCGGCGCTCCCAGCGCGCACTCCGTCAGTTCGTATTCGATCCCCTTCTCCTCGCAGACCATGCGCACGACGCGCGTATAGGTCGATCGCGCGGAGCCGATGATTTCAAGCTTCGGCATGGCACACTCCGATACTTAACCAAAATGTTAAGTATTGGATCGCCGCGCCTCTGTCAATGGCGGGCCTTACAAGCCTGCATCTCGCAGACGGATCAGGGCGACGTTTCCGCCGGGCCCGCGGCCGCCGCACGGCGCTTCAGGAAATCCTGTTCGCGCCGGTTGCCGGCGAGCGCCGCAGCGGCCTTGAACGCGGCGCGCGCTTCCTCGTAACGGCCGAGTTTCTGCAACAGGTCGCCGCGGACGCTTCCCAAGAGATGATAATTCCTGAGCAATGGCTCGTGCAGGAGACCGTCCACGATCGACAGGCCGGCCTGCGGCCCCTCGGCCATGCCGACCGCCACGGCGCGATTGAGCTCGATGACCGGCGAAGGGACCAGCACGGCCAGATCCCGATATTGCGCGGCGATGCGCGCCCAGTCGGTCGCATCCGCGGTTACGGCCTCGGCGTGACAGGCGACGATGGCCGCCTGCAGCACATAGAAACCGCCGGCCCCGCCGAGTTGGCGTGCGCGTCCGAGCGCCTGCATGCCTCGACGAATCTGCAGCCGGTCCCAGAGCGCGCGGTCCTGCTCCAGAAGGAGGATGGGCTCACCGTCGGAATCGGTGCGCGCCGCCGTGCGCGAGGCGTTCAGCTCCATCAGCGCGAGCAGGCCATGGACTTCCGGCTCGAGCGGCGCGATCGATGCAAGCACGCGGCCCATGCGCAGCGCTTCCTGGCAAAGCTGCGGACGCAGCCAATCCTCGCCGCGGGCCGCGGTATAGCCTTCGTTGAAGATGAGATAGACGACCTCCAGCACTGAAGCGAGCCGCGTGGAAAGCTCTTCGCCTCGCGGGGTTTCGTAAACCAGCCCGGATTCCGAGAGGGTCCGCTTGGCGCGCACGATGCGCTGGGCGATGGTCGCGTCCGGCACCAGGAACGCCCGCGCGATCTCCGGCGTGGTCAGGCCGCAGATCATCCGAAGCGAAAGCGCGATGCGCGCCTCGCGCGGCAGCAGCGGATGACAGGCGGTGAAGATCAGCCGGAGCAGCTCATCGCCGATGTCGTCGTCCAGCGCGGCGTCGAGATCGGGCACGGCCTGCTGCTCCTGCTCCATGTCGAGCGCGACCATCTCGTGCTTGCGCGCAAGCATCCGGCCGCGGCGCAAATGATCCAGCGCGCGGCGCTTGGCGGTCGTCATCAGCCATGCGCCCGGCTGTTCCGGAACTCCGGCTGCGGGCCAGTGTTCGAGCGCCGCCAGTAGCGCATCCTGCGTCAGCTCCTCCGCTAACGGCACATCGCGCAGCATTCTCGAAAGGCCCGTGATCAGGCGAGGCTGCTCGATGCGCCACACCGCGAGGATGGTGCGGGCGATGTCGGACTCCGGCGTCAAGGGCCGGCAAACGCGCGAACCTCGCACGTTCCTTCCCAGCCGGGCATGTGGTCGAGGTGGAGCTGCATGAATTCCCGCGCCATTGCGACGGCCTCTTCCTTGTCGCGCAGTTCGAAGATCGCGTAGCCGCCGACGACCTCCTTGGCTTCCACGAACGGACCATCGATGACGCTGAGCTTGCCGTCGGCGATCCGGACCTGGGCGCCGGTCCGGACCGGCATCAGCCCGCCATTGTCGAGCATGCGGCCAGCCTTGATCTCCCGGTCGGCGAGCTTGTGCATGGCTTCCAGCATTCCAGGGGTCGGGCCGGCACTGGGTTGGGGCGAGGTAACGATATACATGAAACGCATCCAGCAGCTCCTTCGTGAGGCGAGCCGCGGGCGCCATCGCCGCGCGGAACTGTCTCGCTATGAGATCGACGAACCAGCCCGCGGCGGATCGACATCCCCCACACAAAAAATTCGCTGCCTGCGTGGCGCGGTCGCAGGGCCCAGACGCCTAGGTCGGCTTGCCCGATCGTTCCTCTTCGAAACTGACGGCAACCGCAGCCTTGGCTGACAATCGTACCTTTTGCCCCTCGACGTCGGCGACCAGGCCAAGCTCGATGAAGTGATGATGACCCTTATGACGGCCCTCGCCGCTGTCGGACCGAGCCAGCCTGATCCTGCCGTGCTCCACCCGATCAACGGTCCCGACATGAACGCCGTCCGCGCCGATCACTTCCATCTGCGGCTTGACGGTGTTTGCCCTGAGCTGAAGCAACTGATCGCGTTGGCAGGTCAGGAGATCGAGTTGGGCCTCCTGGTCGGCGATACGTTGAGCGTTCAGTTCCTCGACCGCGGCGCCGGAAACGGCGGCGGCCTGCTCGGTCAGTTCGGTGAGGTTTTCCCGCACCGCTGCGATGCGCTCCTCGAGCTCAGCGAGGCTCAGCGAAGGCTCGGACATGGGTCATCTCCTCGGTGAATGACGGGCCAATATGCGGCGTTGCCACCGCGCCATCAAGCGATCCCGCGGCCCGCCACTGAACGAGAGGGCATTTTCGAAAAATTACTGCCGCAGCATGATCAGCGGGTCGGCGCTGTCGGGCACCCGCCGCCACTGCGCGTTGTCGTCGGCCTCGAACTGCCAGGTCTCGCCGGCTTGCGACATCAGCAGCATCTGGCCGCGATCGAGCCGCCATTGCGTCGGCGCGAAGGCCGCGACCACGGGATCGCATTTCGGCTTCAGGAACACCTGGAAATTGTCCTGGCTCGCCTCGTTGTTGGTCAGCGTCAGGCCGCAGATCGGCTGGCCGTTGCCGCGAACCATCGCCCAGTCGCCGATCATCTGGTCCATCGACTTCGCCAGCGAACGCGCGGCGGCGAGATTCTGCAGGATGTAGATGCCCTCGCCCTGCCGCAGGCCTTCGAAAATGCCGGCTCTCGACCTCGGTGAAGTCGATCACCGGCTGGCCGGCGGCGTCCTGCAGCCGCACGATGTCGAGTCCGGCGATGCTCCAGGCGGTGATGTCCTTGGTGAAGGGCAGCGCCGCGGCGCAGCCGGGCTCGAGCTCAAGCTTCAGGCCCTGCGGCGTTCCATCGCTCTTCAGCGTGACCACGCAGGTCTTGCTGCGCTCGGTGGTGGAGAGCTCCCACTGCCCGATCATGTCCTTCTTCAGCGTCGAGGCGTCCTGCGCCGGCGCGCGGTCTGCGCCGGCGATCAGCGCAGCAAGCGCCGCAAGCGACGATGCCGAAGCGACTGTGCCATCAGCGGCTCTTCGCCGGGGTTTCCGCCACCGGCGTCAGCGGCGGCTTGCCGCCGAACCAGGCTTTCAGATTGTCGACCACCAGCTGATCCATGGCGTTACGCGTTACCACCGAAGCCGAGCCAATATGTGGCAGCAAAACGACATTCTGCATGCTGCGCAATTCGTCCGGCACGTTCGGTTCTTTTTCGAAGACATCGAGACCCGCGGCCAGAATGGTACCCGACTTCAGCGCCGCGATCAGCGCCTGCTCGTCGACCACCGAACCGCGCGCCACGTTGATGATCACGCCGCGCGGCCCCAGCGCCTTCATCACCTCGGCGTTGACCATTTTGGCCGTGCCGGCGCCGCCGGGAACGATGACGACCAGCGTGTCGACCGCCTTCGCCATCTCCACAAGGTCCGGATAATGCTGGTACGACACGCCGGCGGCGGGCTTGCGCGAATGATAGACCACGGGAACGCGCGAGGCCTCCAGCCGGCGCGCGATGGCCTGGCCGATCCGGCCCATGCCAACCATGCCGACCTTGCGATCCCGCAGCGAGCCGGGGCTCAGGGGAAAATTCTGCGTCAGCCAGTGGCCGGAACGCAGATAACGGTCAGCCTTGACGAACTCGCGCAAGGTCGCGATCAAGAGGCCCATCGCGAGGTCGGCGACTTCCTCGGTCAGCACGTCCGGCGTGTTGGTCACGACGATGTTATGCTCACGCGCGTAATTGGCGTCGATGTGGTCGTAGCCGACGCCGAACGAGGAGACGATTTCGAGCTTCGGAAAGCGCGCCAGCGTCTTGCTGTCGCCGCGGACGGAATTGTAGGTCACCGCGGCGCCGCGGATTTTTTCCGCGACCGCCGGCGTCAGGCGCTCGAGGTCGGCCGTGGTCTCGAAGGAGTGCAGCACGAACTGGTCGGGGAAGCCGTTGTCGACGATCGGCTTGCTCGGCCCATAGATCAGCAGATCGATTTTCCCGGAAGAAGCATTGCCGCCAGCCATCAGTTTTCCTTTCCAAGCGCGCTCTCATGCCAGCGCCGCAGCACCAGATATGACACCAGCGCCAGCAGCCCATAAATGACAATTCCGGCGGCGGAGAGCAACAGCAACGCCGCGAACATTCGCGGAATGTCGAGCCGATAGCCGAACTCGGCGATCCGGTAGGCAAGCCCCGAGCCCGCCCCCGCCGAGCCCGCCGCGATTTCGGCCACCACGGCGCCGATCAGCGACAGGCCGCCCGCGATCCGCAATCCGCCGAGAATGAAGGGCAGCGCGGACGGCAGCTTGAGATGGAGCAGCGTCTGCGTCCGCGACGCGCCGTAGAGCTGGAACAGGCCGGTCAGATTGCGATCCACCGAATTCAGGCCCAGCGTGGTGTTCGACAGCACCGGGAAGAACGCCACGATCCAGGCGCAGACGATGACGGCGGTCTGCTGCGGAAGGTAGATCAGGAGCAGCGGCGCGATCGCGATTACCGGCGTGACCTGCAGGATGACCGCATAGGGGAACAGCGAATATTCCAGCCATTTCGATCGATTGAACAGAAGTGCCAGCGCGACGCCGCCGATCCCGGCGGCGACAAAGCCCTCAAGCGTGGTCTGCAAGGTCGTCAGCAGCGATTGAAACAGCACCTCCCAATCGACGATCAGCGTACGCAGCACCGCGACCGGTCCCGGCAACAGATAAGGCGGCAGATGGTTGAGGCGCACCACGAGTTCCCACGCCACGACGCCGGCGGCGAGCACGACGATGGGTAGCACGATACGAGCAACGCGCAGGCCGGCCGGTTCGGACGCGGCCCGGCGTGACGACAGTGGCGGGGTCTGCAACTGACTCATGAGCCCGGTCGCCCGGAATAGGACGGCGCCAGCGCGTTGGAAACCTCGCGGCAATAGCTGGCGTAATCGGCGGAGGTTCGAAATTCCTCGGTCCGCGGCTCGGCCGCGTCGATGCGGATCTCGGCGCTGAGCCGTCCGGGCCGCGACGTCATCACCACCACGCGCTGCGACAGGTACACCGAACTCGAACACCGAATGCGTGACGAAGATGACCGTCTTGCGCAAATTGCGCCACAGCGCCAGCAGATCGTTGTTGAGCCGGAAGCGCGTGATTTCGTCCAGCGCCGCGAACGGCTCGTCCATCAGCAGGATGTCCGGATCGGTGACCAGCGCACGCGCCAGCGAGGCCCGCATCTTCATGCCGCCGGACAATTCGCGCGGATAGGCGTCGGCGAAATCGGCAAGGCCGACCTGCTTCAACGCCGCGTCGACGCGGCCGTCCGCCTCCGCGGCCGGCACGTGCGCAAGTTTCAGCGGCAGCCGCACGTTGGCGCGCACGCTGGCCCATGGCATCAGCGTCGGCTCCTGGAACACGAAGCCGATGCCGTGGGTGCCGCGCGGCTCACTGCTGCGTTGCGCGACGCCGACGCTGCCGGAGGTCGGCGCGCTGAGCCCCGCGATCAGCCGCAGCGCGGTCGACTTTCCGCAGCCGGACGGCCCCAGCAGCGAGACGAATTCGCCCTTGCGCACGTCGAGATCGAACGGCCCCAGCGCAGCGACACCGGAGTCATAGACCTTGGTGACGGCGCGCAGGCTTACGGCGAGGCCGGCCGTGCGCGCGTCGGTCTGGGCTGCGGGTTGCGGCATCGCGCGGCTATTTCTTCGGCCGCAGATCGAGGCCGACACCCTTGTTGATGAAGCGAAGCGTGTACGATTTGCGGAATTCGATATCGGGCCGCACCACGCCGGCGCGCACCATCTTGTCGAAGAAGCTTGTGGTCCGCTCATCACTCATGGCGCCGATGCCGTTCTTCAAGGTGTCGCCGGAGTCGACGATTCCGTATTCCTTCATCTTGGCGACGGAGAAGGCCAATAGCTCGTCGGTCATTTCCGGATTGAGCTTCTTGATCAGGGCGTTGCCCGGTGCATTGTCGCCGTAGAGATAATTGTACCAGCCGATGATGGAGGCGTCGACGAAACGCTGAACCAGATCGGGATTCTTGTCGGTCAATTCGCGGCGGGTTTCGATCAGGGTCGAGTAGGTGTTGAAACCATAATCGGCCAGCAGGATGATTCCCGGCTTGAACTTGGCGGCCTTTTCGACCGCGTACGGCTCCGAGGTGACATAGCCCTGCATCGCGCTTTGCGGCGTGGCGATGAACGGCTGTGCGTTGAAGGTGTAGGGCCTGACCTTCGCCTCGCTGAATCCGTATTCGGATTTCAGCCACTGGAAATAGCTCGTAATGCCTTCCTTGGACACGAACAGCGTCAGCGGCTTGAGCTGTTCGAGCTTGGTGATCTTCGGCTTCCGGGTGAGTCAGGAAAACCTGCGGATCCTTCTGGAAGATGGCGGCGACCGTCACCAGCGGCACGTTCTTGGCGACCGCATCGAACGACATCAGCGTGTTGGCGGCCATGAAGAAATCGAGCTTGCCGGCGATCAGCAGCATGCGGTTGTTGTCGTTCGGGCCGCCCGGCACGATGGTGACGTCGAGCCCGTATCTCCGGTAGGTGCCGTCGGCCACCGCCTGGAAAAATCCGCCGTGCTCGCCTTCGGGAACCCAATTGGTGCCGAACGAGACCTTGTCCAGCGTGGTTTCGGCGCCGGCCGGCAGAATGGCCATCACCAGGGCCAGAAAGCCCAAGGTTAACGCTCGCGGCAAAAGAGCCGGGTTCATGATTGGACTCCGTCGATCGTTCTGGCCCATGATAGGGAACGGACGCGAGACCGCGTCCTGTCGAAGGCATATAAACTACCCTGCAAACTATCTTGCAAACGCGCTTAAAGAAACAATTCGCTCGATGACTAGCCTGCTCCCTCCCCGCGACTGGACCGACATCCACTGGCCCGGCATTTCCGAGACCGCGCCGGCGCGATGGATCGCGGTGCTGCCGCTGGCGGCCACCGAACAGCACGGCCCCCATCTGCCGGTGGGCACCGACGTCATGATCGCGCACGCCTATCTGGCGCGGGTGCGCGAGCTGTTGCCCGAAACGATCCCTGTGACTTTCCTGCCCATGCAGCCGGTCGGAATTTCCACTGAACATATCGACTATCCGGGCACGCTGACGCTGCCGACGGAAGTCGCGCTGAAAAGCTGGATGGCGCTCGGCGAGAGCGTCGCGCGCGCGGGCGTCAAGAAGCTGGTGATGGTCACGAGCCATGGCGGCAACAGCGCGGCGATGACCCTGGTCGCGCAGGATCTGCGCGCGCAGTTCGGGCTTCTCGTCGTCACCACCGGCTGGTTCCGCTTCGGCGCGCCGGACGGACTGTTTTCGCCGGAGGAACTGCGCCACGGCATCCATGGCGGCGCGTGGGAAACATCGATCATGCTGGCGCGCTATCCGCACGCCGTGCGCAGGGACAAGATCGCCGATTTCCGCCCGAGCAGTATCGCGATGGAGCAGGAATATCGCTGGCTTTCGGCGCATCGGCCGGTGCCGTTCGCGTGGCAGACCCAGGACCTTCACGAAAGCGGCGCGGTGGGCGATGCCGCGGCCGCCACGCCGGAAACAGGCGAAGTCCTGCTCGATCATGGCGCCCGCGCGTTCTGCGAACTGCTCACCGAGGTCGATAAATTCGACGTGACCAGACTTTCGAGCCGAGTCCACGCCATTCTCCCAAGTGATTGTTTTATAACACAAATGCATCAACGGCCGGACATTGCCCGGCTGAATCGAACCGGAATCGAAAAGCCTCCGTCCAACCGGGCATAGGGACCACAGCAGAGGTCCCGCGCTCAACCGGATGGAGTTTTCGATGTCGATCAAGACCAAAATTGCCGCCGTCGCCCTGGCCACGCTCGCCGTCACCGGCAGCATCGCTTCCACCACCACCAAGGCGGAAGCCCATGGCCCCGGCTGGGGCATCGGAGCCGGCCTGATCGGCGCCGCGATCGTCGGCAGCGCGATCGCCGCCAGCAACGACGGCTATTATGACGGCGGCTATCGCCGCTGCGGCTGGGTTCGCCAGTTCGACGCCTACGGCAACTTCATCGGCCGCGTCCGCACCTGCAATTACTGACGACATCGACGCGAAGAGATCGTGGATTCGCGCGTCCGGCACGGGCGCTTCATCCACCCCGTGTCGCACACCCGACCCGCCCGGACGTCCCCCCGGGCGGGTCAACTTTTTTGCCGGACGGCTCGTCGTCGGGAACGCTGCCCGAGCCATTGACATAGCATAGGGGGGTACCCTATTAAGCCGGCATGGCACATACCATCCGAGAAAAGAAGAAGCTGCTCGCCCGCGTCGGCCGCATTCGCGGCCAGATCGAGGCGATCGAGCGGGCGCTGACCGAAGAAGCCGAATGCGAGCGCATCATGCACATGATCGCCGGCGTTCGCGGCGGCGTCGCCGGCCTGATGGCCGAGGTGGTCGAAGACCACATCCGCACCCATCTGGTCGACCCCGAACGGAATCCCGGCGCGCTCAACGCCGACGCGGCCGATCAGCTCATCGAAGTGGTCCACACCTATCTGAAGTGAGGGACACCATGACCGACACTAGAACAGATCTTTCAGCTTCCGCCACACGACCATGTGTTCCTCGGCAAGGACCACGAAACGGCGGAGCGCCGGACCTGGGCGGTGATCGTGCTGTGCACCGTCATGATGATCGCCGAGATCATCGGCGGCGCCCTGTTCGGCTCGCTGGCGCTGATCGCCGACGGCCTGCACATGTCGACCCATGCCGGCGCGCTGCTGCTGGCGGCGCTGGCCTATACCTACGCCCGCAAATACGCCAACGACCGCCGCTTTCACGTTCGGCACCGGCAAGTTCGGCGATCTCGCGGGTTATTCCAGCGCCATCGTGCTGGCGATGATCGCGCTGCTGATCGGCTATGAAGCGGTGTCGCGCCTGTTCGACCCGGTCGCCATCAGCTTCAACGAGGCGATCCCGATCGCCGTGCTCGGCCTCGTCGGTCAATGTCGCCAGCGCCTGGCTGTTGTCCGGCGGGCACCATCACGGTCACAGCCATGGCCACGCGCACGACATGCTCATGATCACGATCACGGCGAAGCGCCCCATGACGTCGACGCATGGAATTCGAGGAGCACGGTCATGAACACGGCGACGGCGCGCATCACCGCGACAACAATATGCGGGCCGCCGTCGTTCACGTGATGGCCGACGCCGCCGTCTCGGTGCTGGTGATCGTCGGACTGTTGCTGGCGCGCGCGTTCGGCTGGCTCTGGATGGACCCGCTGGCCGGCCTCATCGGCGCGATCGTCATCGCCAACTGGTCGGTCGGATTGTTGCGCGACACCGGCGGCATCCTGCTCGACCGGACGCCGGATCCGCGCATGGCCGAGAAAGTCCGCCAGACGATCGAGGCCGAGGGCGACCAGGTCACCGACCTGCATCTGTGGCGGCTCGGGCCCGGACATCTCGGCGCCATCGTCTCGGTCGCCACCGGCGGGCGAACGCGATGCGGCGCATTACCGCCAGCGACTGGCCAAATTCGCCGATCTGTCCCACGTCACCGTCGAGGTCCAGCACCCCCAGTCCGTCGACCGGCTGAGCCGCCGGATCTCGGAATTCGGCCGACTTCTCACGCCGATGAGGCGTGGTGTTGCACGGCTGTCACAACCCGATGCCATTCAGCAGGCGGATCTCCAGCGGCTTCTTGCAATTGCGAATTACTTGCAATAACGCTTGGGAATGAAATCGGCAGCCAACTCGATCGGGCTGTGGACGCGCAGTTATGCCGCAATTCCGGACCGGCGAGGATCATTTCCCGGGTGGCAGCGCGCCGGCAAATCAGAGATGAGGGAGAGACCGCCGGAAATGTTCGCGCTGGAAAGCCATCCGATGAGCCGCTGCAGCCGATCCGTGGGAGCGCATGGTCGCCGGGCTGGGCTTCAGCGTGCTCGCCTGCGACGGCGCGGCATTCGCGGCGGACCTGCCGCTCAAGGCCCCGGCGCTCAAGACCGTTTACGACTGGACCGGATTTTATCTCGGCGGCCATGTCGGTTACGGCGGCGGCAGTCTCGGCCCCGGCACCAATCCGCTGCCCGAGCAAGGCGTGCTCTTTCCGCACAGCGTCACCGGCCTGATCGGCGGCTACCAGGCCGGCTACAACTGGCAGTTGCCGAACCATGTCGTGCTCGGCGTCGAGGCGGATGCATCGTTCACCAGCCCGCTGGACGGCCCGCGACTGGTGCCTGCGCCTTTCAACACGACGATCGATTATGTCGGCACCGTGCGCGGCCGCATCGGATACGCGTTCGGAACGTGGATGCCCTATGTGACCGGCGGCTTCGCCTGGGGGCACACCCACGTCAACATCAATGACGCCGACGGCAAATGTCGTATCATCGCCGGGGCAAACCCAGACCGGCTGGACCGCGGGCGCCGGCGTCGAATTCGCCGTCAGCGGCAACTGGAGCGCCAAGGCTCGAATACGACTATATCGACCTGTCGCGCCGGATCTACGATCTGAGCGGCTTCGGACTGCCCGGCGTCAATGTCGATCCCAGCATCCATCTCGTCAAACTCGGCCTGAACTACCACTTCGGCGATCACGCCCTGGAGCCGCCGCCGCTTCCGGCGCAAGACCGCGCTGCCGGAATCGACCGACTGGAACGTCCACGCGCAGACGACCTTTCTTGCCGCAGACCTATCCCGCGTTCCGCTCGCCCTATGCGGGCACGAACAGCCTGCCCGGCAGCGGCCAGACCCAGGCGACCTGGACCACGACGGCCTTTCTCGGCGTGCGGCTGTGGCAGGGCGGCGAGTTCTATTTCGATCCCGAGCTGGCGCAGGGTTTTGGCCTCAACGGCACGCTCGGCCTTGCCGGGTTTCCCAATGGCGAGGCGCAGAAGGCCGGCGCGGCATTCCCGAAATTCCGGCCGCAGCGCTATTATCTCAAGCAGACCTTCGGTCTCGGCGGCGAGCAGGAAGACGTCGCCGACGGCCGCCAACCAGTTGCCGGGCAAGCGCGACATCGACCGCGTCACGCTGATCGTCGGCCGCTTCGCGGTCGGCGATTTCTTCGACAGCAATTCCTACGCCCAGGATCCGCGCGCCGATTTCATGAACTGGGCGATGTGGTCGTCGGCCGCCTACGATTTCCCCGCCGACCTGCCGGGCTATACCCGCGGCGCGGTGGTCGAGTTCAACCGCAAGGACTGGGCGGTGCGCGCCGGCGCTGTTCGAGGTGCCGACCGCACCCAACAGCGACGTCCTCACCTTCAAGACCGGCGGCACCGTCGTCGAATTCGAGGAACGTCACACGATCTTCGATCAGCCCGGCAAGCTGCGGCTCGGCGCTTCGCCAACAGCGGCAATACCGGCAATTACCGCGCAGGCGCTGGCGATCGAAGGCGCCGACCCCGCGCTCGACATCAACGCCGTCATGGCGAGCATCCGCCACGACAACCTCAAATACGGCTTCTACGCCAATCTCGAGCAGCAGGTCATCAAGGACGTCGGCCTGTTCGCCCGCGCGAGCTGGAACGACGGCCAGAACGAGATCCTGTCGTTCACGGACATCGACCGCAGCCTGTCGGGCGGCCTTTCGATCAAGGGCAGCTATTGGGGACGCCCGAACGACACGATCGGCATCGGCGGCGCCATCAACGGCCTTTCGGCCGCGCATCGCGACTTCCTCGCCGCCGGCGGCCTCGGCCTTCTGATCGGCGACGGCCGGCTCAACTACCGCCCCGAGCGGATTCTCGAGACCTATTACGCCTATCGCCATCAACAAGAGCTTCACCTTCACCGCCGACTATCAACTCATCACAAATCCCGCCTATAACGCCGACCGCGGGCCGGTCTCGATCTTCTCAGGACGCCTGCACGGCGAGTTCTAGAAGTTCGAGCGACAAGGCGGCCCCATGGCCTTGCAGGACATCCGCGCGCCGCGCCTGGGGCAGGCGCTGCGGCCCAACATCTGGGACGCTCGTGGCGCTGATCCTCGTGATCGGCGCCATGGTGCTGATCGTCTATGGCGGCGAGCAGACCACGCTGCCGCTGTCGGCGCTCGACGTCAGCGCCGGTCTCGCTCGATCCGGCCAACCTGCCGCTCTACGCGCTGCGCACGACGCTGCGGATGCTGCTGGCGATCGTCTGCTCGATCGTCTTCACCTTCATCTATGCGGCGCTCGCCGCCAAGAGCCGGCGCGCCGAGATGGTGCTGATCCCGCTGCTCGACATCCTGCAGTCGGTGCCGATCCTCGGCTTTCTGACCTTCACCGTCGTGTTCTTCCTGAATTTGTTTCCCGGCAACGTGTTCGGCGCCGAACTCGCCTGCGTGTTCGCGATCTTCACCAGCCAGGCCTGGAACATGACCTTCAGCATGTACCAGTCGATGCGCAACGTGCCGAAGGATCTGGAGGAAGCCACGCAAAGCTTTCACCTCTCCGGCTGGCAGCGCTTCTGGCGGCTCGACGTGCCGTTCGCGATGCCCGGCCTGATCTGGAACACGATGATGTCGATGTCGGGCGGCTGGTTCTTCGTGGTGGCCTCGGAGGCGATCACCGTCGGCAACACCACGGTGACCTTGCCCGGCATCGGCTCCTATGTCGCGCTCGGCATCCAGAAGCAGAACCTGCCCGCGATCGGCTACGCCATCCTGACCATGCTGCTGGTCATCATCGCCTATGACCAGTTGCTGTTCCGCCCGGTCGTGGCCTGGGCCGACAAATTCCGCTTCGAGCAGACCGCGTCCGGCGACCGCGCCCACCTCCTGGATGCTCGACCTGTTCCGCCGCACCCGCGCGCTGCGCGCCCTGACCTTTCCGTTCGCGGCGCTGAACAAGGCGGTTTCCAATTTGCACATCTCGCTGCCCGGCTGCCTGCGCATGCCGGCGCGAAGCGCGGCCCGCCGTCGCGCCTGGTCGATGCGCTCTGGGTCGCGCTGATCGCCGCGGCACCGGCTATGCCGCCTGGCGAGCCTATCGATATCTCTCGGCGACGCTTGGGCCCGTCGGATGTCGTCGACCGCGTTCGGATACGGCTTGCATCACGCTGCTGCGCGTCGTCGTGCTGATCGCGCTGGCGACCCTGATCTGGGTGCCGGTCGGCGTCTGGATCGGGCTGCGGCCAAAACTCGCCGAGCGCATCCAGCCGCTGGCGCAGTTCCTGGCCGCATTTCCGGCCAACCTCGCCTTCCCGGTCTTCGTGGTGATCATCGTCCGCTACGGCCTGAACCCGAACATCTGGCTGAGCCCGCTGATGATCCTGGGCACGCAGTGGTACATCCTGTTCAACGTGATCGCGGGCGCCAGCGCGTTTCCGAGCGACCTGCGCGAGGCCGCCGGCAGCTTCCACCTCAAGGGCTGGCGCTGGTGGGTCAAGGTCATCCTGCCCGGCATCTTTCCCGTATTACATCACCGGCGCCATCACCGCCTCGGGCGGCTCGTGGAACGCCTCGATCGTCGCCGAGGTCGCAAGCTGGGGCGACACCCATCTGACGGCCGACGGGTCTCGGCGCCTATATCGCAACCGCGACCGAAGCCGGCGACTTCCCGCGCGTCGTGCTCGGCATCGCCGTGATGTGCATCCTGGTGACGCTGTTCAACCGGCTGCTTCTGGCGACCGCTCTATGCCTTCGGCGAGCGCCGTCTTCGCCTCGGCTGACAGGGAACGAAACCATGCTCGATCAACCCAAACCAGGCCAGCCTGATCGATATCCACGGCGTCTGCCGCTCGTTTCCAAAGGGCAGCGGCGAGGAGCTGCTGGTGCTCGAAAAGGTCGACCTGACCATCAAGTCGGGCGAGATCGTCGGCCTGCTCGGCCGCTCCGGCTCGGGCAAGTCGACGCTGCTGCGCATCATCGCCGGACTGATCACGCCGTCCTCGGGCGACGCCAAATGCCGCGGCGAGACCATCGTCGGGACCGCCGAACGGCGTCGCCATGGTGTTCCAGTCCTTTGCGCTGTTTCCCTGGCTGACGGTGCTGCAGAACGTCGAACTGGGACTGGAGGCGCTCGGCATCGACAGCGCCGAGCGCCGCACGCGCGCGCTCGCCGCGATCGACCTGATCGGCCTCGACGGCTTCGAATCCGCCTATCCGAAGGAACTGTCCGGCGGCATGCGCCAGCGCGTCGGCTTTGCCCGCGCGCTGGTCGTGCATCCCGACCTGCTGCTGATGGACGAGCCGTTCTCCGCGCTCGACGTGCTGACCGCCGAGACGCTGCGCACCGACCTGGTCGATCTCTGGATCGAAGGCCGGCTGCCGATCAAGTCGGTGCTGATGGTGACGCACAACATCGAGGAGGCGGTGCTGATGTGCGACCGCATCCTGGTGTTCTCGTCCAATCCCGGCCGCGTCGCCGCCGAGATCAAGGTCGACCTGCCGCATCCGCGCAACCGGCTCGATCCGGTCTTCCGCCAGCTCGTCGACAGCATCTATGCGCGCATGACCCAGCGCGCCGAGCCGAAGCTGCCGTCGATCGAGGGCATTCCCGGCACCGGCGTCGGCATGGTGCTCAACCACGTCTCCTCCAACGTGCTGTCCGGCCTGATCGAGACGCTGGCGGCGCCGCCCTATAACGGGCACGCCGACCTGCCGGTGCTGGCCGGGCACCTGCAGCTCGAAGCCGACGAGATCTTCCATCTCGGCGAAGCCCTGCAACTGCTGCGGTTCGCGCAACTGAGCGAAGGCGATCTGATGCTGACCGATGCGGGCAAGCGCTTTGCCCATCTCGAAACCGACGCGCGCAAGAAACTGTTCGCCGAACATCTCGTCAACTACGTGCCGGTCATGGGCCTGATCCGCCGGGTGCTCGACGAACGCCCCTCGCACACCGCGCCCGCCGCGCGCTTCCGCAACGAGCTCGAGGACTACATGTCGGAGGATTACGCCGACGAGACGCTCGAAGACCATCGTGTCATGGGGCCGCTATGCCGAGCTGTTCGCCTATGACGAGCAGTCGGAAACGTTCAGCCTCGAAAATCCGCATTGACGGCTGCACCACAGATCCAAATCTCCGTCGTCCCGGCGAAAGCCGGGACCCATACGACGCGGCCGTGGATAGGGCATGATGCCGGACGGCCTTTCTAAAACAACGAATGTCTGTGGTTGTGGGTCCCCGCTTTCGCGGGGACGACGCCCGCGAGAATGGCTGCGCCCGGTACCACACAGTCATTGCGAGCGAAGCGAAGCACTCCACTCTTTCTTCTCGTGGCAGCATGGATTGCTTCGCTTCGCTCGCAATGACGGCAAGATACACGTTCGCGATCTCGCCGCGTGTTTCGCGCGAGGTTTGCTGCTAACTTTCCGCCCTCAATTGTCAGAGGGCGCAGGGAATGCCGGGCGCCCGATGCGCCCGATAGCCGCGTGTGCAATGGGAGTGTGAGAGACGCACACGCGTTAGTCAGGTCACACCGGAATCACCCGGCATTCCCTACGCGATGGTTTACGGCTTATAGCGCGCTCTCCCCGGTGATCGGCTTTCTTGCCACCGTCACCGCGCGGATACTTCCGCGCAACTTGACGCCAGCACCGAGGCGTCAGGACCACACGCTTTCGCCGTCCGCGAGTCCGCGCGCTCGTCAGGAGCGCCCCTCGCGTCCACCACAGCCCGCCCCGCGTTCGTGACGTTCGCGAAACGCCCCTCTGTGTGGGACGGGATGGCGACGGACGTAAAACTGATTTGGTTAGAGCGTCAAGCCTAATTTCGGAAAAACAGAAAATCATCTTTCGGCTAAGCAATGACGTCCTGTGGTTATGGGACCCGGCGTTCGCCGGGACGACATGCGATGTGCGGCGAACGTCCGCTTGCCCCTCACGCCGCCGGCTGGAACGAATCCGCCCGCGCC
The DNA here is from genome assembly GCA_963843225.1 of uncultured Alphaproteobacteria bacterium. Classification (GTDB taxonomy): domain Bacteria; phylum Pseudomonadota; class Alphaproteobacteria; order Rhizobiales; family Xanthobacteraceae; genus Bradyrhizobium. The sequence goes on from CAWJJT010000001.1 coordinate 345,831, forward strand.
ATGGCCCAGGCCTCGCGGTAGCGGGCATCGCTGGTGCCGTCGATCAATTCGCCCGGGCGCAGCGACGGATAGAGCTATGCGAACGACCGCACCTCGGTGGTCGAGGTACGCTGCGAGAAATGGATCGGCCGCAATTGCTGCGGATGTTCGAGACCGGCGGCGGCGAGCAGTTCGGCCAGCGCATGCAGGGTGGCGTGGTGATAATTGTAGACCCGCTCGATCTTGTGCGGCACCACCAGCGCGCGGTTGCGGATCGGGTCCTGCGTGGTCACGCCGGTCGGGCAGCGATCGGTATGGCAGCGACAGCGACTGGATGCAGCCGAGCGAAAACATGAAGCCGCGCGCCGAATTGCACCAGTCGGCGCCGATCGCCATCGCGCGCGCCATGTCGAAGGCGGTCGCGATCTTGCCGGCCGCGCCGATCTTGATGCGGTCGCGCGCGTTGATGCCGATCAGCGCGTTGTGGACGAAACTGACGCCCTCGCGCATCGGCATGCCCAGATGGTCCATGAACTCCAGCGGCGCCGCACCGGTGCCGCCTTCATTGCCGTCGACCACGATGAAGTCGGGATAGATGCCGGTCTGGAGCATCGCCTTGCAGATCGCCAGGAATTCCCAGGGATGGCCGATGCACAGCTTGAAGCCGGCGGGCTTGCCGCCGGACAGCCGCCGCATGTCGCCGATGAACGCCATCATTTCCAGCGGCGTCGAAAACGCCCGATGATAGGCCGGCGAGATGCAGTCCTCGCCCATCGCCACGCCCCTGATCTTGGAAATCTCCTCCGAAACCTTGGCCGCCGGCAGCACCCCGCCATGGCCGGGCTTGGCGCCCTGGCTGATCTTGAGTTCGACCATCTTGATCTGGTCGTCGGACGCGACGCGGGCGAATTCCTCCGGATTGAACGAGCCGTCGCGGTTGCGGCAGCCGAAATAGCCCGAGCCGATCTCCCAGATGATGTCGCCGCCCATCTCGCGGTGATAGGGGCTGACGCCGCCCTCGCCGGTGTCGTGGGCGAAGCCGCCTTTCCTGGCGCCGGCGTTCAGCGAGCGGACCGCGTTGGGGCTGAGCGCGCCGAAGCTCATCGCTGAGATATTGAAGACCGAGGCCGAATACGGCTTGGCGCAATCCGGGCCGCCGATGGTGATGCGAAATTTCTCATGCGGCGTTCGGCTTCGGCGCCATCGAATGGTGCATCCACTCGTAGCCGTCGCGATAGACGTCTTCCTGGGTGCCGAACGGCCGCTTGTCGAGCACCATCTTGGCGCGCTGGTAGATGACGGCGCGGGTGTCGCGGGAAAACGGCATGCCGTCCTTCTCGCTCTCGAAGAAATACTGCCGCATCTCCGGCCTGATCTCTTCCAGCAGGAAGCGCATATGCGCCGAGATCGGATAGTTGCGCAGTACCGCGTGGCTCTTCTGCGTGAGATCGCGAATGCCGAGCAAGGTCAGGCCGCCGAAGATCAAAAGCGGGATCAGCACCAGATCGAACACCTTGCGGTCGACGATCCCGAGGCCGAGCAGCAGCCCGGTGACGACGGCGCAGATCGTCAGCACGATGAAGCGTGGCGAGAACGGAAGCAGCAGCGTTTCCATGGTACCCCTCGGGCAGTTTCTGCCGGCGTTGTTCTTTTCGGCGGCAGCCTAATCCAACTATCGGAACAATGCTGTACACAATATCTCGGGCTGAGGTCATGGATATGACGACGGTCAGGTTGGCTGGTCCGCACGGGCCCGATCCATCGTCCTGCGGCGGTACCATGCCGCCCCCGTCCTCTTTTGCAGTGCAGCGTGGCCAGACCGAATCGAACCGTCAGTCGCGGCGGGGAAGGCAATGCCGCCGCGCGATTCAATGACTGTGCGGGCGCATCTCGTGGGGAATGCCACGCTTCTCCAGGCCGTCCTGCGCCAGCCACGCATCGGTCGTCTGGATGGCGCGCTCGATATGATCCGAGGTACGCGAGAAATCGTAGGGCGAGCCCACCAGCGGGCATAATGGCGGCACGACGAAATATTCGATTTCCGGCCCGAGGCCTTCGAGCTCGCTGACCAATTGCCGCGAAATCAGCAGCGTCAGCGCGTGCAGCGCGTTCGCCACCGCGCCTGCGGGCGGCGGGTGGATGGCGCAGGCATACCCGGTCGGCAGGATGATCAGCCGCCGCGCGCCTTTCTCCACCGCGACCCGGACCGGCGTGTTCGAGGAAATGGCGCCGTCGGCAAGATAGAAATCCTTGTAGCGGACGGGCGCGAACGCGCCGGGAATCGCCGTCGAGGCGATGATCGCCTGCGCCGCCGAGCCTTCCGACAGCACCACGCTGTCGCCCGAGACGATGTCGGTGGTGACGATATGAACCGGAAGCCGGGCATCCTGCAGGTTGCGATAGGGCAGATGATCGTCGATCAGCTTTGCGATCCCGTCATGGGAAATCAGGAAATCGCGCCGCCAGATGAACCCGAGCAGCGTCCGCCAGGTGACCGGAAACACATCGTGCCGGGTCAATCCGCGCCAGATGGTCTCGAGCTGCAGCACGCCCTTCAGGCTGGGATCGCCGGCATAGTAAGCGCCGTTCAGCGCGCCGACGCTGGAGCCGACCACCATATCGGCCGAAATTCCATGCGCCGCCAGCGAGTGCATCATGCCCACCTGGATGGCGCCGAAGCTGCCACCGCCGGCGAAGACAAAGGCCGTCTTGCGGAGGCCGGCTGGATTGGATCCGGACAAGATTTCGTCAGCTCCCAGGACCGATGCAGTGGCGGGGAGCCACGCGATCTCAGGCGGGGCTTATAGCAGCCGATAAATGGATCGCGCCATCAATAGTGGGTGTGGGGCGGGTCGTCATTCCGGGGCATCGCGCAGCATCGAACCCGGAATGACTGCGACGGACCTCAGCGTTCGACGAACGCCTTCTCGATCACGAAATGGCCGGGCTCGTTGCCGGAGCCTTCGGCGAAACCGCGCGCCTCGAACATCTGGCGCAGTTCCTCCAGCATGCCCGGGCTGCCGCACATCATGATGCGGTCTTCGGCGATATCCAGCGGCGTCTGCCCGATATCGTTGAACAGTTGCTCGGACGTGATGAGGTCGGTGATGCGTCCGCGGTTGCGGAACGGCTCGCGGGTCACGGTCGGATAATAGATGAGCTTCTCGGCCAGCAGCGGCCCGAACAATTCGTCGTCGCGCAGTTTTGCAACCAGCTCCTCGCCATAGGCAAGTTCGGAAACCTGACGGCAGCCGTGCACCAGCACGATGCTCTCGTACTTGTCGTAAACGTCCGGATCCTTGATCAGGCTCGCGAATGGCGCCAGGCCCGTTCCGGTCGACAGCAGCAGGAGCCGGCGGCCCGGGATCAGGTTGTCCGATATCAACGTGCCCGTCGCCTTGCGGCCGACCAGGATGGTGTCGCCTTCCCGGATCTTCTGCAGCCGCGAGGTCAGCGGCCCGTCGGCGACCTTGATCGAGAAGAACTCCAGTTCGTCCTCGTGATTGGCGCTCGCCATCGAGTAGGCGCGCAGCAGCGGACGGCCATCGACCTCGAGCCCGATCATGGCGAACTGTCCGTTGAGGAATCGGAAGCTCGAATTACGGGTGGCTCGAAAGCTGAAAAGCGTATCGGTCCAGTGCTGGACGGAAAGAACTTTCTCTCGATGGAATGCGCTCATGTGATTTGGTTTTTCCAACTGGCCTGATGTAGAACAAACGAGTTTTCCGGCCCCGAAAGAGGCTAAAAACCCCTACAGCGATTGATGAATTGTGCCTTGAGGTACGCCATTATCGGCGATAGTCAACCACCGCCGACGCGCAATTGACGCGCCGGATTCGACTAGGTTTATTTTGCAAAAAGCCTGCAAAACATCTTGATCGCGCGGCGCAGCTTTGCGCAATTAACTTGCTGAAATCGGCGTACTCCAGGCAATAAATTGCTGCGGCAGGATTCCAGCGCAACGGTGCCATCCGCCTTTGCGGCAACTGACGGTTTTCATGATGCTTAACAGCCAGCGAATATTCGTGGATGCGGTGAAGAAATATTGCGCGGCTCACGGCATCGGTATCGAAATCAGGTCCGAGGGCTGGCTCATCATCATGCAGCGCGGACCGCAGCGGCATCTCGCTTTCGGATACGATCTCGGACTGAACAGCGCGGTGGCGCATCGGATCGCAAACGACAAGGCCGCGACCGCCGACGTGCTGCAAGCATGCGGCATTGCCCACATCCCCCACACACTGTTCCTGAGTCCGGAGATGAACGAGTACGTTTCGCCGCAACTCTCGTGGCAGGCCATGCTTGCACTGCTGCGGGAAAATTCCGACGGCATCGTCGTCAAGCCCAACGAAGGCACCAGCGGCGAGTCCGTATTCAAGGTGACGACCGCGCCCGACCTCGAACTTGCCGTGCACAGGATTTTCTCGTCCAGCCTCGCGCTCGCGATTTCACCTTGCGTGGAAATCGAAAACGAAGTCCGCGTGGTGCTGCTCGATCGGCACCCTGTCGTGGTCTACGGCAAGAACCGTCCCGCGGTCACGGGCGACGGCAAGCATTCGCTGCTGGAACTGGCGCTGGCGGCGACGCCCGTGGAGCGGCGCTCGACGGTTCTGCCTGATATGCTCGGCGACCACGATCGCGCCGCGCTCGACGCGATCGTGCCGGCAGGCCAGCGACGCGTGCTGAACTGGCGGCATAATCTCGATTCCGGTGCGCAGGCGGAATTGTTGCAGGAAGGCAAGCTCAGGAATGCCTGCGTCGACATCGCGGTGCGGGCGGCGACGGCGATCGGGATACGCTTCGGGTCGATCGACGTCGTGCAGGTCGGCGGCAGCCTGAAAATCCTCGAAATCAATTCCGGCGTGATGATGGAAGCGCTGGGCAGGCAGCATCCCGATCTGGTGCATGCCGCGTATAGCGCGGCACTGGACAAGGTGTTTTTCTGATGGTCGTCCCGGCCATGACCCGGGACCCATACGCCGCGGCGGCTCGTTTGGCACAAATGGCAGACGGCTTTCCAAAACAACGGGCAATGGTGGTTATGGGTCCCGGCTCAAGGCCGGGACGACGAGTGAAATGCCGCGTGGCTAGTTGCTCGTGCCCTCGGTGTCGTTGAGCACCTTGAAGGCTTCCTCGAGCTGAGGCGAAATCTCGACATTGAGTTTCTCGCCGGTCGGCAGCCGCGCCATGAACCACTTGTTGTAAAGCGGAATCAGGTCGCGGCTCGACCCGAGCTTGCGGAAGGTGCGCTCCACCACGTCCGAAAGCTGCGGCTCGCCCTTGCGGAACATGATGCCGTAGGGATCGTAGGACAGATAATCGCCGGTGACGCGGAACTTGTCCTGCGACTTGTGCCGCGCGATCAGGGCATAGAGCAGGATGTCGTCGGTCGCGAACGCGTCGGCCTTGCCGTCGACCAGCATCTGGTAGGATTGCTCATGATCGGGCGAGGCCACGATGTTGAGGCCGAGCGCGAACTTCTTGTCGACGGCATGCATCGCCTGCTCGTTGGTGGTGCCCTTCGTCACCACCACGGTCTTGCCCTTCAGGTCCGCCGTCGCCAAGATGCTGGACACTTTCGGCACCATCAGCTTGGTGCCGGCGACGAACATCAGCGGCGAGAACGCCACCTGTTTGCCGCGCTCGGCGTTGGCCGTGGTCGACCCGCATTCGAGGTCGATCTTGTTCTGCGTGACGGCCGGAATGCGGTCGTCGGAAGTGACCTTGACGTAATCGATCCTGAGGCCGGCGTCGTCGACCTCAACGCCGATCTCGTTGACGATGGCCTCGCAGAGCTCGAGGCTATACCCGATCGGCCGGTTGGCCTGATCGAGGAACGAGAACGGCGGCGAGCTCTCGCGATAGCCGAGCCGCACCACATGCGTCTTCTTGATGTTGGCGAGCGTCGGGCTCAGTCCCTCACCGCCGCTTTGCGCGCCGGCGGTCGTCGGCAGCGCGCATGCCGCCAGCAACAGCCCGCAGGCTCCGATCGTCCGCCCGATGGTCTGGCGCATGAACCGCTCCCGTCAATGGCCGGCCATCGCAGGAATTTCGCCGGGGATCATGTCCGGCGGCACCACGTCGTCGGGGCCGAGCGCGTGCTCGGGCGCAAGCTCCCCTTCCCACTTCGCCACCACGGCAGTGGCGAGCGAATTTCCGATCACGTTGGTGGCGCTGCGCCCCATGTCGAGGAAGGTATCGATGCCCATGATCATCAGAAGGCCGGCCTCGGGGATGTTGAACTGCGCCAGCGTCGAGGCGATCACCACCAGCGAGGCGCGGGGAACGCCGGCGACGCCCTTCGAGGTTATCATCAGTGTCGCCAGCATCGCGAACTGCGTGCCGAGGGACATCTCGATGTGATAGCTCTGCGCGATGAAGATGCTGGCGAACGTGCAGTACATCATGGTGCCGTCGAGATTGAAGGAATAGCCGAGTGGCAGCACGAAACTCGAGATCCGCGGCGACGCGCCGAAGCGGTTGAGGCCTTCCAGCGTCTTGGGATAGGCAGCCTCCGAACTCGCGGTCGAGAATGCGATCATCAGCGGCTCGCGGATCAGCCGCAGCAGATGGCCGTAGCGCGGCCCGATCACCACGAAGCCGACGATCACGAGGATGCCCCACAGGATCATCAGCGACAAATAGAAGCCGCCCATGAAGACGACGAGCTTCCACAGCACCAGCAGGCCGTTCTTCGACACGGTGGCCATGATCGCCGCCCACACCGCGATCGGCGCGAACAACATGACATAGCTTGTCACCTTCAGCATGATGTGTCCGAGGTCATCGATCACGGCCAGTATCTGCTTGGAGCGCTCCGGCATCGCGCCGAGCGCGACAGAGAAAAACACCGCGAACACCACGATCTGCAGGATTTCGTTCTGCGCCATCGCGTCCGCGATCGAGGTCGGAATCAGGTGGGTCAGGAATTTCTCGATCGAAAACGCCGACACCGGCAATCCCGTCGATTGCGCCTTGTCCGGCAAGGTACCCGGGAAATTGGCGCCGGGCTGCAGCAGGTTGACCATCACAAGGCCGAGCAGAAGGGACACGAACGAGGCGCTGACGAACCAGCCCATGGTTTTCGCAAAGATCCGCCCGAGTTTGGCGCCGCTTCCCATGTGGGCGATGCCGCCGACCAGGGTCGCGAACACCAGGGGCGCGATAATCATCTTGATCAGGCGCAGGAACAGCATCGCGATCAGGTTAACGTCGGCTGCGATATCCGCCCGGGTGTCGGGAAGATAGTTGAAGACCAGCGCCCCCATCACGATGCCGAGCGCCATCGCGATCAGGATGTATTGCGTGAACCTGTTGGACATGTCCTTACCCCCGTAAGTTCCGGCAAATCGAGTTTGGCAGATTCCGGCAGCCGCGCAACACGCTTCAACCTCCCGGCGCGTTTGCCACGCGGTTCCCGATGTGGGATGAATTTGCGCCGCCGTCTGCGCAGTGCACAATCCGTGCAGTTGCGCGTTTCATGCGCGGCGATTGCATCAAGAACGGCCATGTTGGGAGGGAATGCCATGAGCAACACCGTCAATCGCCAGGTTCTGCTGGTTGAGAAGCCGGCCGGAAAGCTTGGCCCGGAGCATTTTGGGATGTCGGAGGCGCCGATCCCGGAGCCGAAGGAAGGCGAAGCCTTGCTGCGGGTGCGCTACATTTCGCTCGACGCCGCCAACCGCGCCTGGATGCACGGCGCGACCTACCGCGCGGCGGTCGAGGCCAACACCGTGATGGCCGGCGGCGGCATCGCCGAGGTGGTGTCGTCGAAGGCGCCGGGACTCGCGCCGGGCGATATCGTGTTCGGCGACACCGGCTGGCAGGAATACGCTTCCGTCCCCGCAAAGCATCTGTCCAAGATGCCGAAGCTCGAGCCGATGACGCATCTGTTGAGCGTCTACGGCATCGCCGGCCTGACCGCCTATTTCGGGCTGCTCGACATCGGCAAGCCCAAAGCCGGGGAGACCGTCGTGGTCTCGGCCGCCGCCGGCTCGGTCGGGTCGATCGTCGGCCAGATCGCGAAGATCAAGGGTTGCCGCGTCGTCGGCATCGCCGGGGGCAAGGACAAGTGCCATTGGCTGACCAGCGAACTCGGCTTCGACGCCGCGGTCGACTACAAGGACGGCGCGGTGTTCAAGCAGCTCAAGGCGGCAGCGCCCGGTGGCGTCGACGTCTACTTCGACAATGTCGGCGGCGATATTCTCGAAGCCTGCCTCGCGCAGATGAACAACCGCGGCCGCATCGCCTGCTGCGGTGCGATCTCGCAATATGACGGCGTGCCGTCGGCGCATGGGCCGCGCGGCGTGCCCGGCCTGATCGTGGTGAAGCGGCTGATCATGCAGGGCTTCATCGTGATGGACTATATGGACCAGCGCGATCAGGCATTGAAGGACCTGCAGTCATGGGTCGCTTCCGGCAAATTGAAGGTCCAGGAAGACATCATCGACGGGCTGGAGAACACGCCCAAGGCGCTGATCGGGCTGCTGGCCGGCGAGAACCGCGGCAAGCGGATGATCAGGGTTTAGCGCGACGCGATTTGTCGAAAGGACGCGCCTGTTGCGGCGCGCCTGCCGTCTCGGCGCTACTGGACTGAAATCTAGTTGCGACGCCGCGTGGGGCCGCGGCGGACGGGCTGTGGAGGAGCCTGGTAATAGGGGTTCAGCGTGCAGGACCCACCGATGCCGGACGCCGTGGCCCGGCATTGATCGAAATCCGTGTAATCGCAATGCAGCGCCCGGCTGTCGTAGCCGCCGGCCATGCAGACCGGATAGCTGGTTTCCGCCATCGCCGGCCGCGCGGCATCGAAAGCGAAGAGCGGCGCGGAAAGTGCTGCAAGACCGAGAAGATGCCAGCGCATTTCGGATTCCCCTGTGACGGTCGCGCGGCGGCCGTTGGTGTCTGCGCAGATGACGGGCCGCGAGCCCGCGGAAGCGTCCTCATCAAGAACCCCGGCTCCTCGGGACTATTCCCTCGCGGACGCGATTCCGCCCGATGGTCATCGGTGTCCCTGCCGGTCGATCCGCCGGCTCAGGATCCCGCCGGCGAGATCGTTGGCGCGTCGGATGTCGGGCGCTTGCGCTCCGCCAGCCAGTTCTCGAAGCGCTGCACCACGACGAAGAATGTCGGAACGAGCAGCACGGCAAGGCACGTCGAGGCGATCATGCCCGAAAACACGGTGATGCCGATCGACTTGCGGGCGCTGGCGCCGGCGCCGGTCGCGATCACCAGCGGCACCACGCCAAGGATGAAGGCGAACGAGGTCATCAGGATCGGCCGGAATCGCGCCCGCGCCGCCTCGACCGCCGATTCCAGCAGCGGCTTGCCGTCGCGGACGTGCAGTTCGAGCGCGACCTCGACGATCAGGATCGCATTCTTCGCCGACAGCGCGATCAGCAGGATGATGCCGATCTGGGTGTAGAGGTTGTTCTCGATCCGCAACGACGTGAGGACGATCATCGGGCCGAGCAGCGACAGCGGCACGGCGAGGATCACCGAGATCGGCGCGAGCCAGCTTTCATATTGTCCCGCCAGCACCAGATAAACCAGCAGCAGCGCAAGGCCGAACGCGTAGTAGATCTGGTTGCTGACGGCCTTTTCCTGGTACGACATCGCCGTCCACTCGTAGCCGGCGCCCTGCGGCAACGTCTTGGCCGCGATCTGCTCCATCAGCGCCATCGACTGTCCGGAACTGTAGCCCTCGGCCGGGAGCCCAATGACGGTCGCGGACGGATAGAGATTATAGAGGCTGATCAGCGACGGCCCGACCGACGGCGTGATCTTCGCCACCGTGCCGATCGGGATCATGTCGCCCTGCTGGTTGCGGACCATCATGTTCTCGATGTCGCGCGTGGTCAGGCGAAACTGCGAATCCGCCTGGGCATAGACCTGGAAGGTGCGGCCGAACTTGGTGAACTGGTTGACGAAGCTGGCGCCGAGATAGGATGACAGCGTCGAGAAGATCTGGTCGGTGGTGACGTGCAGCGTCTGGGTCTTGATGCGGTCGACCTCGACGTCGTATTGCGGCACCATCGAGCGGAACGACGAACTGACGCGCTGCAAGGCGCTTTGCGTCTGCGCGTTGGCGACCACCGCACCGGTGATGGCCTGCAGCTTGCCGTAATCGGCATTGCCGTCGCGCAGTTCGACCTGCATGGCGAAGCCGGCGGCGTTGCCGATGCCCTGGATCGGCGGCGGCGGGATCACGAGGATCCGCGCTTCCTGGATCGCCCCGAGCTTCTGGTTCAGCCCGATCACCAGCGAGCGCAGGTCCTCGCCGGGGCCGCGCGCGCTCCAGTCCTTCAGGATCAGATAGGCGACGCCGGCATTGGCCAAGCTCGAACTGTTGTCGAGCGCCGAGATGCCGGCGATGCTGACCACCTGATCGACCCCGCCGGTCTTGCCGGCCATTTCGCTGACCCGATCGAGCACCGCCTGGGTGCGATCGAGCGCCGCGCCGTCGGGCAATTGCACGGCCGCCAGCAGATAGCCCTGGTCCTCGATCGGGATGAAGCCGGTCGGCACCCGCGACAGGCCGTAGCCGGCGATGCCGATCAGAATCAGCGATGCGATGACGGAAAGGCTGCTGTGCGCGACGAGATTGCCGATCAGCCGTGCATAGCCGCGTTCGAGGCGATCGTAGACCGCGTTGAAGCCGCGATAGAAGAAGTTGCGCTGCTCCGGCGGCACCGGGCGGCGCAGCCACAGCGCGCATTGCGTCGGCTTCAGCGTCGCGGCGTTGACGGCGCTGAGCAGCGCGGTCGCCGCGATCACCAGCGCGAACTGCGCGTACATGCGTCCCGTCAGCCCCGGCAGGAACGCCGCCGGCAGGAACACCGAGATCAGCACCAGCGTGATGCCGATGATCGGCGCGAACAACGCATCCATCGCGCTGATCGCGGCGTCATGGCCGGACATGCCCTTTTCGATATTGTGCGCGGCGCCCTCGACCACCACGATGGCGTCGTCCACCACGATGCCGATCGCCAGCACGATCGCGAACAGCGTCGACAGGTTGATGGTGAAGCCGAGCGCCGCCATCGCCGCGAACGCGCCGATGATCGTCACCGGCACCGTGGTCGCCGGCACCAGCATCGCGCGCCAGTCCTGCAGGAAGATCAGGATCACCACCAGCACGAGCAGGCCGGCCTCGATCAGGGTCTTGTAGACCTCGGCGATCGAGGCCGCGACGAACTTGGTGGTGTCGAACGGCGTGTCGTATCTGATGTCCTGCGGGAACTGCGCCGCCAGCTCCGCCATCTTCTTCTGCACCGCCTTCTCGACTTCGAGCGCGTTGGCGCCGGGCGACTGGAACACGCCGATGCCGGTGGCCGGCTTCCTGTTGAGCGAGAACGTCTGGCTGTAGGTCTGCGCGCCGAGTTCGACCCAGCCGACGTCACGTACCCGGGTGACGTCGCCGTTGTTGCCGGTCTTGACGATGATGTCCTCGAACTGTTCCTTGTTGTCGAGCCGGCCGTTGACGTTGAGCGTGTACTGGAACGCCTGCCCGGGCGGCGTCGGCGGCGCGCCGACCTGCCCCGCGGTCACCTGCTGGCTCTGCTGCTGGATCGCCTGGATGACGTCCTGCGGCATCAGCGCGCGCGCCTGCAGCTTGTTCGGATCGAGCCAGACCCGCATCGAATATTGCCCGGCGCCGAACACCGTGACATTGCCGACGCCGGGCAGGCGCGACAGCTCGTCGCGCAGATTGATGGTGGCGTAGTTGCTGAGAAACAGGCTGTCATAGGTCGATTTCGGCGACGTCAGCGTCACGAACAAAAGGATCGACGTCGACTTCTTCTGCACCGTCACGCCCTGGTTCTGCACCGCCTGGGGCAGTTGCGACAGCGCGCTCGAGACGCGGTTCTGCACCAGCACCTGCGCAAAGTTCAGGTCGGTGCCGATCTTGAACGTCACCGTCAGCGTATAGGTGCCGTCGGAGCCGTTGTAGGACTGCATGTACAGCATGTCCTCGACGCCGTTGACCTGCTGCTCGATCGGCAGCGCCACGGTATCGATCACGGTCTTGGCGGACGCGCCGGGATAGCGCGTCGTCACCTGCACGGTCGGCGGCACCACGTCGGGATACTGCGCGACCGCCAGGCTGAGCAAGGCCACGCCGCCGATCAGGATCATCAGGATCGCGATGACGTTGGAGAGGACCGGCCGCTCGATGAAGAATTTTGAGATCATGGCCGGTCCTATTTGGACGATGCAGGCGGCGGTTCGATCTTTTGCAATTGCGGATCGACCTTCTGGCCGGGGATCGCGCGCAACAGCCCGGCGACGACGATGCGGTCGTCCGGCTTCAGGCCGCTTTCGATGACGCGCAACTCGCCCTCGACCTGCCCGGTCTCGACCTTGCGTTGCTCGACCACATTGTCCTTGTTCACCACCAGCAAATATCGGCCGGCCTGATCGCTGCCGAGGGCGATATTGGGGACGAGCAGCGCGCCCTGCTGTTCGTCAAGCGGAACGCGGACGCGAACGAAGTAGCCGGGCAGCAGGATGCGGTCGGCGTTCGGCAGGATGCCGCGCACGGCCAACGTGCCCGTCGACTGGTTGACGGTCGGCGCGGCGTAGTCGAGCGTGCCCCGGTGCGGAAAGCCGGTTTCGGTCTGCAGTCCCACCTCGACCGGAGTTTGCCTGAGATCGTTCACCGTCAATCCTTTCCGCGCCGCTTCGGCGCGGATGCGCAGCACCTGCTGTTCGTTGACGTTGAAGTTCACGAAGATCGGCTGGTGCTGAACGATGGTGGCGAGCTGGGTCGGCGACGCCACGCCGACGAGTTCGCCGACCGAGACCAGATGCGCGCTGACGAAACCGTCGAACGGCGCCATCACATTGGTATAGCCGTAATTGACCGCGGCGATCCTGGTGTTGGCCTGCGCCTGCAGCAGATTGGCTTGGGCGTTGTCGCGGGTGGAGGTGGACGTATCCAGCGTCGCCTGCGAAACGGCTTGTCGTGCGACCAGATCCGCCTGGCGCTTGTAGTCGGCCTCCGCCTGCGTCAGCGAGGCCTGTGCGCCGGCCTCGGCCGCCTGCGCCTGCTCGAGCTTGTACTTGTAGGTGTCGGGCTCGATGGTGAACAGCGTCGTGCCCGCCTTCACGAACTCGCCGTCCTTGTAATTGATCGATTGCAGCACGCCCTGCACCCGCGCAACGAGATCGACGGATTTGACGGGCGCGGTGTTGCCGGTGGAATCGAGATAACGCGTGACGGCGCGCTGCACCGGCACGGCGACGTCGACCTTCGGCGGCGGGGGCGGTACAAAACTATTTTGTTCGCAGGCACTTAATGCCGCGAATGCGAATATGACGAAGGCAAGACGGGATGCGATGGCGGCGCTTCGCTTCGTGACGCAATTCATTTTGCGTTCATCCGCCTCGATCCATGCTGGCGAGGGTCTTGGCTTCATTTCCTTTGCCTCAAATTCGTTTCGCGACCGCGAAGAGTTTTGCGGCGGAAGGTTCGTCCGTCCATGAATAGCAACAATCCGCTTGCAGTGGAACTCGAAAGCTAAAATGATGCGGCTTGCAGCAAATTCATTATCCAAACCCTTTCGTCATTCACTTCGGTTTGAAGCGGCGGCCCAAGCCGCAACAACGATAAGGATTTCTTCAAATGTTCAACACGTTGAGGCGTAACACGGCGCTCTTCGCGTCGCTGGCGGCGGTGATGTTCGCGGCTTCCACCACGGCATGGTCACAAGCGCCGACCGATGCGCAGCGCAGCGCCATCAAATCGCAATGCCGCTCGGATTATATTGCTCATTGCTCGAGCGTGCCGCCGGGCGGCGAAGCCTCGCTGCAATGCCTGCAGAAAAACATGGCGAGCCTTTCCGCCGGATGCCAGGGCGCGGTGCGCGCCGTCGAGCCGCCGGCCGCACCCAAGGCCGAAACCGCGCCGCCGCCCGAGTCTGCCGCTGCTCCCAAGACGGAGACCGCACCAGCCAGCCCGGCAGCCGAAACGGCGGCTCCCAAAGCTTCAGCTCCGGCGGCCGCAGCAAGCACGGGCGCCAAGAGGCCAAGCTCGACACAGATTGCCGCGATCCGCACCGCTTGCCGCTCCGACTATCCCAGGGTTTGCGCCGGCGTGCCGACCGGCGGCGAACCGGCGCTGACCTGTCTGGAAAAGAACAAGGCAAAAGTCTCGAGCTCGTGCCAGCAGGCCCTCAACGCGGGGACCGGCGGCGGCGCCGCGCCCGCAGCGGGCGGTGCAGCGGCCGCTGCCCCCGCCGCAGCGCCAGCCGCCGCGCCGGCGATGGTGTTGCGGCCGATGCGGCCGCGCGAGGAACTGTTCGTGCTGCGGTCCGCCTGCGGCGGCGACGTGCGCGCCCTGTGCGGCGGCGTTCCCGCCGGTGGAGGCCGCATCATCCAATGCCTGGTGAGCCAGGCCGCCTCGATTTCCCCGGCGTGCAAGCAAGTACTTGGCCAGTTCGCGCAATAGATCGACCGGCGTGATGTCTCGAAGCGGCCCGCGTCATTTCGCGGGCCGTCTTCATTCGGCACGAAACGCCATAATCAACTGGACCAGCCGGACCGACAGGGCGAAATAACAGAACGACATCGCGACCTGGTATGCGGCATGCCAATTCAGTCTCGCCAGTTTGTAATAGCCGTCGAGGAAATTCAGCACGAGTAGCACGATGCCGAACAATTCGACGCCGCGGCCCACCAGGCCGTGGCGCAGATAGCCGAACAGGATGATGGCCGGCTCGTTGCTGGAGACGTGCGCTCCCGCCGATATGATCAGTGTCGCGATAATCATCTTCTCGACATAGGCGAACATTTCCTTGCCTGCCGGCTCGACATGTTCGGCATAGAACGTCAGCCACCTGTTCCTGGCATCCTGCATGGTCTCTCCTTGCGATGACGATCGGTATCAAACGGATTGGTTGAACGAGCGCCGCCGGGACAACGGCGCTTTCGAAAGCTTCAGTACAACGGCCCCGCGATCAAGAGGCAAGCCGCGCCCGTGCCCGGCTTTTTGAAAACGGGCGACCGTTGGGCGCAAAAAATTGTGATCGTGCAAAAATCGCAAGCTGCGCAACCGACGGTCGGTGGTCCGACGAGAGGACCGGCTTGTAAAACATCCACCGGCGCGCACGCTGTTACTGCGTTGCTGGATGACTTTTCAAAAATAGCCAACAATTAGCCGGGAGAAAACATGCGTTCGCTATTGCTTATTGCTTCCGCCGTTCTGGCCTTTGCCGCCACCATGACCTTCGAGACCACCGACGCCAACGCGGTCGTCTGCGCCCGCGGCGTTTATCGCGCCGGCTGCGCCGGGGCGAGGGGCGCGGTGGTCGTGCGCCGCCCGCCGGTCGTCGCCGCCTGCCGCACCGTGCTGATCAACGGCGTGTGGGTCAAACGCTGCGTCTGACGCAACGACAACATTCCCTCTTGGGCGAGGCCGGGGCGGCGTAGCCTTCGGCGTGGAGACCCGCAGCGTCGCCGCGCGTGTCTCCCCGTGAGGCATTTTGCTATGGCGTCCAGGTCGCGCCGGGATTAGTCTCGACCCGAATTAACAGTATACTGCCAATCCGGGAGGAAGATCGTGCGTATCGCCGTGATCGGCGCAGGCCCCGGCGGCCTCTACTTCGCCTATCTCTGGAAACGGCGTCACCCCGACGCCGAGATCGATCTGTTCGAGCAGAATCCCGCCGGCGCCACCTGGGGGTTCGGCGTCGTGTTCTCCGAGCAGGCGCTGGAATTCCTGCGCGCCGATGATCCCGACACGGTCGACGCCATCGCGCCCCGGATGGAAAGCTGGAAGAACATCACCCTCAATCTGCGCGGCGAAAGCGTCGCGATCGACGGCGTCGGCTTTTCCTCGATCGGGCGGCTCGAGCTGCTCCGGCTGCTGCAGGCGCGCGTGCACGCGGTCGGGGTAGCGCCGCGCTACGACACCGTGATCCAGTCGCTGGACGCTTTGAGCGGTTACGACCTGATCGTCGCGGCCGACGGCCTGAACTCGCTGGTGCGCCGCGCCTTCGAGGGCGATTTTGGCAGCTCGCTGTCCTATTCCGCCAACAAATTCGCCTGGTACGGCACCACCAAACGCTTCGAGACGCTGTCGCAGACTTTTGTGAAGACCGAACTCGGCGCCTTCAACGCGCATCACTATCGATACTCGCCCGGGATGAGCACCTTCCTGGTCGAATGCGATTTGCCGACCTGGCAGGCGTACGGCTTCGCCGACAAGAGCGTCGATGAATCCAGGGCGATCTGCGAGCAGGTGTTCGCGGCCACGCTGGACGGCCATGAACTGATCTCGAACAAATCGGTATGGCGCAATTTCCCGTGGATCTGGAACGAACGATGGTCGTTTGGGAACATGGTGTTGATCGGCGACGCCCTGCACTCGGCGCATTTCTCGATCGGATCGGGGACGCGGCTTGCGATCGAGGACGCGATTGCGCTGACCAAGGCGCTGGAGGCGGAGAATGACATCGCCGCGGGCCTGCAGCGCTACCAAAGGGAGCGCCAGCCGATCGTGAAGAAGCTGGTGACGGCGGCGCGCACCAGCGCCGACTGGTACGAGAAATTCCCCGAACACATGAAGCTCGACCTGATGGATTTTGCCTATGGCTATATCACCCGCTCGGGCCGGATCGACGATGCGCGGCTGCGTGCGATGTCGCCGGCCTTCATGGCGCGCTATGAGGCGTCGCGTTCCCTGCAAAACAGCGGGAGCCGGCGATGAGTTCACCGCCGCACGAGGATGCACGCACGATCGCCGATGCGGTGCCTGCCGATAGCGCGGGCGCGACGGAAATCGGCTTTGCGGTGCCGCAGACCTACAACGCCAGCCGCATCCTGTTCGACAATCTCGACAAAGGCCACGGCGACCGGCTGGCGCTGACCGGCCCGATGGGCACGCGCAGCTATGCCGAACTCTGCGCGGAAGCCTCGCGCTGGGGCCATGGCTTTGTCGCGCTGGGGCTGAAGCGCGGCGACCGCATCCTGATGTTCCTGGACGACACGCCGGCCTACCCTGCGGCGTTCTTCGGCGCGGTCCGCGCCGGCTTTGTGCCGCTGCTGATCAATACGCTGACGCCGCCGGATCTGCTGCAATTCTATTTGTCGGATTCGAATGCTTCCGTTGCCGTCAGCGATGCCGAATTTTGCGCGCGCTTCAATGCCGAAGCCTGCCAGGATACCGCGCTGCATACGCTGATCGTGGTCAACGGCGCGGCCGACGATCACGCCGTGCGGAATTCGATCGTTGCAGAGCAGTGGCTGCCGGAATTTCCTACCAGCCTCGCCGAAGCCGACACCGGCCGCAACGAAATGGCGTTCTGGATGTATTCGTCGGGCTCGACCGGCAGGCCCAAGGGCATCGTCCATCTGCAGCACGACATGGCCTATAGCGATCTCGCCTTTGCACAGAACATATTGAGGCTGAAGGCCGGCGACGTCTGCTTCTCGGTACCGAAGATGTTCTTCGCCTACGGTTTCGGCAATTCGATCAGCTTTCCGTTCTCGGCAGGCGCCGCGACCCTGCTGCTGCCGGGCCAGCCGAAACCGGCGGCGATTTTCGAGGCGATCGAACGCTTTCGTCCGTCGGTATTTTTCGGATTGCCGACGCTCTACACCTCGCTGACCAAGTCCGAAGGCGCCGAGGGAGTGGATTTCACCTCGCTGCGAATGGCGGTGTCGGCGGCCGAAGTGCTTTCCGCCGACGTCTCCAACGGCTGGAAGAAACTCACGGGCCTCGAGATCGTCGAGGGGCTGGGCTCGACCGAAGTCCTGCACATCTACCTCAGCAACCGGCCCGACAGCAAAAAGCTCGGCGCCGCCGGACTTCGCGTGCCCGGTTATGAAATCATGCTCCGGGACAAGGACGGCCGCGAGGTCGGCGACAACGAGGAGGGCATCCTGTGGGTGCGCGGCGATTCCAGCACGCCGCTGTACTGGAACCGGCCCGACAAGACCGCCGAAACCATCCGCGAGGAGGGATGGATCTACACCGGCGACCGCTTCGTCCGCGACGGCGACGGCTTCCACTTCTTCCGCGGCCGCGCCGACGATCTGATCAAGATCTCCGGCCAATGGGTCTATCCGCTCGAAGTCGAGCTTTGCCTCGCAGAACATCCCGACGTGCGCGAATGCGCGGTGTTCGCCGCCGAACTGCCGGACCGGCGCATGACGCTGAAAGCCGTCGTGGTCATGAACAACAGCAGCTTCGATGAAGGTGACGCGACCAGAATGCTGCAGGATTTCGTCAAGGCAAAACTGCTGCCTTACAAATATCCGCGCGAGGTGAAATTCATCGACGAGCTACCCAAGACCGGCACCGGCAAGATCGACCGCCAGGCGGTGATGCGGATTTAGCGGCTTCGAGAACTCCGGCAAAGCCGATTTATTCCCGGGCTCGCACCTCGTCATGGACGCGCGACGCTCGCCGTAACCTCGACAACCCATGGGCTAGGTGTTACGAGGACCACGGCTTTGGGAGAAAATATGCGGCGGCGACTGGAAATCATTATTCCAATCGTTCTATTGGCGATTGTCGTGCAGTTGTTTGCACCGATCGCGGCATTCCGCGCGTTCGCCTATGCGGCCAATGATCCGCTTTATATGGCGACGATCTGCTCGGATATGTCGGCCGCGGACACCCAGGCCGACCCGTCGCAGAAGCAGCAACATCATGCGGATTGCTGCGCTTTCTGTGCTGCCGGCCACGGCGGCGCCTTCGCTCTCGATACCCCCACGCCCGTTTTCGTAAGCCTGCAGCGTCAGTACCAGCGCATTTCGTGGCTGGAAGCGACCTATCCGGTGCCGGCCGTTCGCGCCGGCTCGAACGCGCAGGCGCGCGCTCCGCCTTCCCTTTCCTGACCGACGTACACACCGAATGAACGGCTGCGACCTCCGGTCGCACCGTTAATCGTAGTGCAGCGAGCCGGCCGATCTGGCCGGCGTCAGGATCATCAAGATGTATCGCGATCATGTCCCGGGAGGCGCAAGTTTGCTTGCGCTCTGCGGTTTTATCTCCGCCGTTTCGTCGGACGCGCAGGCCCAGGCGCCCAGCCAAGCCTTGCCGCCGGTCACGGTGGACGCGCCCCTGCAAGCCCGCGCCAAGCCGGCCGCGCCAAAACCCAAATCGCGCTCGGCGGCTGCCCGCCGGTCGACGCGACAAGCCAACGCTCCCAATCCAACCGCCTCGACTGCAAGCGCGACCGTTACCCCCAGCGCCGCGCGGAGCACTTTGACGCAGGCGCCGGCCGGGCAAACCGCGACAACCATCGACCGAAGCCAGTTCGACAACAGGCCGTCATTCTCGGTGAGCGACGTGCTGCGCGACAGTCCGGGAATCTCGGTGAAGCAAGGCAACGGCCCCCGAGACTTCGGCATTTCGATTCGAGGCTCCAATGCCCGCAACGGCTTCGGCATCCGCAACCTGGTGATCTTCGACGATGGCTTTCCCGTCACCCAGCCGGACGGACTTTCGCGCAGCGATCTCATCGACCCGCGCGCCTATGGCGCGATCGACGTCATCAGGGGGCCATCGTCGGCGCTCTACGGCAACTACGCCACCGGCGGCGCGCTCAATTTCCGCACCCGGCCTGGCGGCACCATCGACGGCGTCGAATACGGCGTCGATGGCGGCAGCTTCGGCTACCTGAACAATTACCTTGCAGCCGGCAAGAGGGTTGGAAATTTCGAGGGATCGTTGTTCGTCAGCGACGCGAGGGGCGACGGCTTCATTGGCAATAGCTGGTTCAACACCCAGACCGTCAACTTCCTTGGCACCTTGCAGGCGACGCCGGACGACCGCTTCACGGTCAAGTTCATCAACAATCAACTGGATACCCGCCTCCCCATCCGATCTTCCCTCAATCAGTATTATCAAAACCCGTTCCAGCAGGGATGCGCGACCGGAGCCACCGCCGCGCCCGGCTGCGGGACCGTCACGCTGTTCAACAATGGATTCAACGCCGCGGCCGGCACCGACAGGGAAACGGCGGTGCAGGCGGGATTGGGACGCGACGATCGCCGCACGATCGTCGGCGGACGATGGGAACATGACTTCGACAACACGACGACGTGGCGCAATCAGTTCGTGTTCGATGACAGGAACATCAGCCAGCCGACCGGCTCGACGTCAGCCATCGGGGACTATCCCTCATACAACTACATGAGCGACGTCACCAAACGCGGCGAAGTTCTCGGAATGGATTCGACCACGTTCTTCGGCGGCTTCTACAACACGCTGACGGTTTCGGGCGACACCAGAAACGTCATGCCCGGCGGAAACGCTGCGATTGGCAGCCTGTCGAGCAATCTCTACAGCGTGACGACCAATTACGGTCTGCGTGCACGCGAAGAACTGAAGCTCACTTCGGCGTTGACCGCGATCGCGGGCCTCGGTTGGGAAACGACCGATCTGAAAGGCATCAACACGGCCTACACATACACAGGCGCCGCTGGCACTGTGTCGACCGCCGTCACCGCTGCGAACCGGGAATTCCAGAATACCGCACCCGAACTGGCTTTGCTGTATCGGCTGAACCAGGATTGGCTTCTGCACGCGCGGGTGGCGGCCGGATATGGAACGCCCCAGGTCTCGAACCTTTTTGTTCTGCCGACCGGCCTTTCCGGCAACAACACCGGCCTTCAAACACAAAAGAACCTCGGTTACGACATTGGCGTCGACTGGTCGGCGAACAACGCGCTCAGATTGAGTGCGACCGGGTTCTACGAATTTTTCCGCAACGAGCTTGTGAGCCAGGCCACCCCTCTGGCCGGTATCAGTTACACCTTCAACGCGCCACGATCGGAGCATCGCGGCGTCGAACTGGCCGCCAACTGGAAGTTCTATCCGGGCTGGCAGTTCACGGCCGCCTATACCTATCTCGACGAGGTCTACACCGAATACACCGAGAACATCACCAACGGCGCCGTCTTCAGCTTCAACCGGGCCGGCAACAGGATTCCCGGCATATCGCCGAATGAACTGACGGCGCGGCTCGGATACGACGAACTGTCGGGACGATTCACAGGGCTTGGCGCCTTCGTCGAGGTTCAGTGGAAAGACTCGTTCTACATGGACAATGCGAACCTGCTGCGGGCTCCCGGCTATGAACTGGTCAATCTGAACGTCCACTACAAGACGGATCTCGTGTCCGACTATTTCAGGTCGTTGAGCCTGTATCTGGAAGTCCGGAACGTCCTCGACCGGACCTATGTCGCCTCGGCCAACAATATCGCCAACTCGGTTACGGCGACCGGCGTTCAGAACCCCGCCGGCATTCTCGCGAACACCACGGGCTCGATCTATGCGGGATCGCCGCGCGCGTTCGTGGCCGGAATGAAAGTCGCGTTCCGATGATCGATGGCATCGATAACAGGAGAGATCCGATGCGCCGTATTGGATTATTGGGGGCGCTGGCCCTTGCGCTTTGGCAGACGGCGGCATTCGGTCAGATGTCCCATCAGCACGCTTCCGACGCTGCGTGCGACGAGCCCACCTTGCGCTGCGCATCGAAGGTGACGCCGGCCTTCGCTCCGGACGGAACATTGTGGCTGGCCTGGATGGCGGGAGGCCAGGTATCCGTCGCCAGTTCGACCGACGGCGGCCACACGGTTACAACGCCGGTTCAATTGACCCGGCAAAACCTCAACCTCGATTGGGGGCCGGATGCCCGTCCCAAGATTGTCGTCGGCAAGAACGGCGAGATCGCCGTGGCGTTCTCGATCTTCAGGGACAAGGCCTTCAACGGTCAGGTCCTGTACACGAGGTCGACCGACGGCGGCAGGAATTTCGCCGACCTGCGGCCGATTACGGCAAACAACGAGAGCCAGCGCTTTGAAGCCCTCGCACTGGATGCGGACGGTTCCGTATTCGCGGCGTGGCTGGACAAGCGCGGTCGCGTTGCCGCAGCCGCGCGCGGGGAAAAATACGACGGCGCCGGCCTGTACGTCGCGTCCTCGGGGGATGGCGGCACCACCTACACCGAAGCGCAGCTCGTGAAGGAAGGCACCTGCGAATGCTGCCGCCTGGGTCTGGCGTTCGCGGGACCCGGCAAAGCCGGTGGTCGTGTTCAGGAACATCTTCCAAGGGGGCGTCAGGGACCACGCCATCGTGACGTTTTCCGATCGGGCGACGCCGGGCGAAATCCATCGCGTCAGCACCGACGATTGGCAGATCGACGCCTGTCCCCACCACGGGCCCAGCCTGTCGATCTCGGCCGGGACCTATCACGTGACCTGGTACACCAATGGCAAGGTGCGGAAGGGCTTGTTTTATGCCCGTTCGCAAGACCAGGGCCGGACGTTTTCCGACCCGTTGCCGATCGGCCGGCCCGACCGCGGCGCTTCGCGTCCGTATGTGATCGCGGGGCCCGCGGGAACGGAAATGGTCTGGAAGGAGTTCGATGGCGAGAAGACGACCGTCAATCTCATGACGTCCCACGACGACGGCTTGACCTGGTCGAAACCTCTGGAGATCGCCGCGACGTCCGATACGTCCGATCACCCTCTTCTCGTCAGCGACGGGAGACGCGTGTTTCTCTCGTGGATGACCAAAGCCGACGGGTATCAGTTCAAGCCGATCGAGAGCGAACAATGAAGCGCCAGATTCTCGCCGGGATATTTCTCGGCACGCTGTTACTTTCCGCCTCTGCCTCCGAGCCGCGGGCGCAACTCAAGCCGTTCGTGCGCGGGAGCTGGCATGACCTCGTTCGCGCGCACGCAGGTCGGCCCACGATCGTCCATTTCTGGGGGGTGACCTGCGGTCCCTGCAAGGTCGAACTGCCGCTGCTGGGCCAGTTCATGAAGGAACACGACGCAATCGACGTCGTAACGATCAGCGCCGATCTCGTTCCCGATTTGCCGGATGTCACGGAGGGAATGCTGAGGAAGGCGGGTCTCCAGTCCGCGGAAAACTGGATCTTCGACGACGGCTTCGTTGAACGCTTGCGGTTTGAAATCGACCCCACGTGGCAAGGCGACATTCCCCGCAGCATATTGATTAGCCGCGACGGCACGATCACGACGATCGAGGGATCGGTAGAAACGGCGGCGCTGGAAAAATGGTCCGGCGAACAGCTTTCGCGGAGATGACGAAGGCGCGCTCGATGAACTGCCTAGCTTCCCAGCCCCGTCCCGCCATAGAGCCACGCCAGATCGCGATGGTAATCCTCGGAACTCTTCGCGCTCATGATCGCATTGCGGATTCGCGCGTGATCGCCCGAGGGATGATAGATGTGCTCGCCGATGGCGCGGGATAGTAGCTGCACGCGCGCGGTGCGGGCAAAGCGCTGCTGGCGATATTTTTCAAGCGCGGCCGCGTGATCCCCGGGGTGGCTGCCCAGCATATGCGACAGGCACACCGCGTCCTCCATCGCCTGGCAGGCGCCTTGCGCGAAATATTGCAGCATCGGGTGCGCGGCATCGCCGAGCAGCGCGACGCGGCCGTCGACCCAGCGCTCATTGGGATCGCGGTCGCACAGCACCCAGAGCTTCCAGTTCCTGCCGTGGCGGATGATGTTCTGCGCGCGTTCGTGCACATGCGCAAAACCCTTCATCACCTCGTCCTCGGACACCGGCTTTCCCGCCACCGGCTCCGGCGCATCGTTGTGATAGGTGACGACGAGGTTGAACACCTTCCAGCCCGAGAGGGGATAATGCACGATGTGGCATTTCGGGCCGGCCCACAGCGTCGCCGCGTTCCATCGGAGGTCCTCGGGCATATCCTCGGTCGGGATCACCGAGCGATAGGTGGTATGGCCGGATACGCGCGGCGGCCCGTCCGACGTGACCTGCTTTCTGATGTTCGACCACAGGCCGTCGGCGCCGATCAGCAGCGATCCCGTCACGCGCTCGCCCGACGCAAGCCGCGCCGTCACCGACGCGCCATCCTGCTCGTAGCCCGTCACTTCGCTGCTGACGCGCAGGTCGATCAGCGCATGGTCGCGGCACGCCCTGAGGAACACGCCGTGCAGGTCGCCGCGATGCACCACCGCGTAGGGGTTGCCGAAACGCGCACGGAAGGCGTCGCGCAGATCGATATGGGTGATTTCTTCCGCGGTCAGCGCATCCATCAGCCGGAGATGGTCGACATAGACGGCCATGCCCCGCGCGGCCTCGCCGACGCCGAGATAGTCGAAGGCGTGGAAGGCATTCGGCCCGAGCTGGATGCCGGCGCCGATCTCGCCGAGCGCGGCGGCCTTTTCCAGAAGGATCGAGGGGATGCCCTTTTGCGCGAGGCCGAGCGCGGCGGCGAGGCCGCCGATGCCGCCGCCCGCGATCAGGACCGGCCGTGCGTTCGAAGCCGTCATCAGCCTGATTTCCCGAGATGTTCGAGCGCGTCTTCGGCGCGCAGCGGCACCCGCGAAGCCTCGTTGTTGAGATCGACCAGTTGGGTGAGCAGCGCCATCAGCGCCTTGCGGTCAGACGGTTTCAGCGGCTGCAGCATCCGCGCCTGCGCGCGATCGACCGAAGGCATGATCTCGCGCAGCAATGCCGCGCCCGATCGGGTCTGGTACAAGAGCTTGATCCGCTTGTCCCCGGACGAGGGCTTGCGCTCGATATAACCCTTGGTCTCCAGCCGCTCGATCACGTTGCCGAGCGTCGAACGGTCGAACGCGATCACGGCGGAGAGCCGCGTCGCGTCGATGCCGGGATGGGTCTGGATCGCGACCAGCGCCGCGAACTGCACCGGCGTCAGATCGTGCGCCCTGCTCTCCTCCATGAAGATCGCGACCGCGATCTGCTGCATCCGGCGAAACAGATAGCCCGGCGCGGTATAGACCGCGTCCATGGTGACGTTGTCGGGTTTACTCGGCATCGGGCTGGCGCTCCGGCGCAGCGTCGGCGAACGCCTTGAGGCTTTTCGCAGCGGCTTCCGCTTTCAGCAGACGCGGATAGGCCGCGACATCGACGCCAAAACGCCGCGCATTGGCGAGTTGCGGCACGAGGCAGAGATCGGCCAGGCCTGGCGTGTCGCCGAAGCAGAACGGGCCGGGCTCGTTGGCGATCAGCGCTTCGCAGGCGGACAGTCCTTCGCGGTTCGCCCAGGCCGCCCAACCCGTCACCTGCTCCTCGGGGAGCCCGAGTTCGCGCAGCCGCGCCAGCACTTTGAGATTCTGCACCGGGTGGGTATCGCAGGCCAGCGCCTGCGCAAAGGCGCGGACATGGGCGCGGCGCAACGGATCTTTCGGCAACAGCGGCGGCGTCGGGTGGGTCTCGTCCAGCCATTCGATAATGGCGAGCGACTGGGTGATGACGGCGCCCGCATCCTGCAGGGTCGGCACCAGCCCCTGCGGGTTGATCGCGAGATAAGCAGGATCGCGCTGCTCGCCCTTGCGCAAATGATGCGGCAGGTGCTCGGCGCCCAGACCCTTCAGATTCAACGCGATTCTGACCCGGTAGGACGCGCTGCTGCGGAAATAGCCGTGCAGCTTCATGGGAACCTCCCTCGGATTTTCCGGTTTGCTTGATTGACGCTAGCCATATTGTAAGTATGCTGTCAATCAATCCAGTGGCAGGAACAGGGAGGCTCGCGATGGAAGCCGTAGTGAAGACGCCGGAACGCGAGGCGTTCTACAAGAAGATCGACGGCGAGAATCTCTCGGCGCTGTGGAACGTGATGGGCGATCTGATCACGCCGGAACCACGCAGCGCGTGCCGGCCGCATCTGTGGAAATTCGACGCCATCCGCGACTACATGACGGAGGCCGGCAAGCTGATCACCGCCAAGGAAGCGACGCGGCGGGTGCTGGTGCTGGAAAACCCGGGGCTGCGCGGCCAGTCGAAGGTCACGACCTCGTTGTTCGCCGGCGTGCAGATGGTGATCCCGGGCGACGTCGCCCCGGCGCACCGGCACAGCCAGTCGGCGCTGCGCTTCATCCTCGAGGGCAAGGGCGCCTTCACGGCGGTCGACGGCGAGCGCACGGCGATGGAGCCGGGCGATTTCGTCATCACGCCGTCGATGACCTGGCATGACCATTCCAACGAAACCTCCGAGCCGATGTTCTGGCTCGACGGTCTCGATATCCCGATGGTGCAGTTCTTCGACGCGTCCTTTGCCGAGGACTCCACGGAGGACCAGCAGAAGATTACAAAGCCGCCGGGCGACAGCTTTGGCCGCTACGGCCACAATCTGCTGCCGGTCGACGAGAAGCGAAAATCCAAGACCTCGCCGATCTTCAACTATCCCTACGCCTACACCCGCGAGGCGCTGGAACAGGCCAAGGCGCGCAACGAGTGGGACGCCTGCCACGGCCTGAAGCTGAAATTCTCCAATCCCGAGACCGGCGACTTCGCGATGCCGACCATCGGCACTTTCATCCAGCTCTTGCCGAAGGGATTCAAGACCGCGCGCTATCGCTCGACCGATGCGACCGTGTTCACCGCGATCGAAGGCAAAGGCCGCTCGCGGATCGGCGACCAGACGTTCGAGTGGGGTCCGCGCGACCTGTTCGTGGTGCCGAGCTGGCAATGGGTGACCCACGAGGCCGATGCGGATTCAGTGTTGTTCAGCTTTTCGGATCGTCCGGTGCAGCAGAAGCTGGATCTGTTCCGGGAAGACCGCGGCAACGCGTGAATTTATCGCGATCCCGGCGTCAAGCGACCGTCGGATGCGCCGCCGATTCGACAACCGCGCCGCGGCATTGAATACTGCCGTCATGGACCCGCAAGAGGTCCCGTCAATTCGGGAAGGAATGCCATGCGCGCCAGCAAAGCTGTGTCGGCACTGATCACGTTGTCGTTCGCCGCGATGGCGGCTCCCGCCTGCTACGCCGAGATCGCGGTTTCCGCGAACGACGGCAAGATGGTGATGGAAAACGGGGTGGCAAAGGTCCGCAAGGAGCCGTTGCCGGACACGGTCTCGATCATCGATCTTTCCGGCGCGGAGCCGCGCATCGTCGCGGAGATACCGGCGCCCGCAAGCGTCGTCGGGCCGCCGCCGAGCGTCGCGATCTCGCCCGATGAAAGTTTCGCGCTGGTGACCGGCGCGATGAAAATCGATCCCGCCGACCCGACCAAGACGATCGCCGACGACAAACTGACGGTGATCGACCTGAAATCCTCGCCGCCGAAGGTCGCCGCGACGCTGCAGGCCGGCGCCGGCGCCGCCGGCGTTTCGATCAATCGCACCGCGACGCTGGCGCTGGTCGCCAACCGCAACGAGGGAACGGTCTCGGTGTTCACGATCAGCGGCAATGTGCTGACCCCGGCCGGCAAGATCGCGCTCGGCGACGCCAAATCCGGCCCCAGCCACGCGATCTTTTCCCGCGACGGCACCATGGCGCTGGTGACCCGCGACGGCGACAGCCGGATCTCGATCCTCTCGGTCGACGGCAACAAGGTCGAATACACTAAGCGCGACCTGTTTTCGGCGCTGCGCCCCTACCAGATCGACACCGCCGGCAATGGCGACACCGCCGTCGTCGGCAATGTCGGCATGGGCGGCGGCGACGCCGATTCGATCAGCCTGATCGACATGCGCGCCAAGCCCATTCGCGTCGCCGACCACCATCTCGGTCGGGCAAACGCCGGAAGGCCTCAAGATGTCGCCGGACGGCGGCTATCGTCGCGGTCAATGTCGTGAACGGCTCGACCAAGCCGGCGAATTCGCCGTTCTTCAACGATTTCGGCTTGCTGAAGATCTACCGGATCGCCGGCACCGACCTCGTCCCGGTGACGGAAGCCAAGATCGGCCATTGGTGCCAGGGCATCGTGTGGTCGAAGGATTCCACGAAACTCCTGGTGCAATGCATGGTCGAGAACGAGATCGCAACCTTTGCATTCGACGGCAAGACGCTGACGAAGACGGCGCCGATCGCCATGAAGGTGAGCCCGGCCGGCATCCGCACCGCGGAGCCGTAGCAGCAAGCCAACCGCGGGACCGCTGACAGGATTTTTCTTCCATGCGCATTTGCATTTTCGGCGCGGGCGCCGTCGGCAGCCATTTTGCGGTCCGGCTGGCGCTGGCGGGACATGACGTTTCCTGCGTGATGCGCGGGCCGCATCTCCAGGCCGTAAAGGCAAAAGGCCTGACGCTTCGCGTCGGCGCGGCCGAATTTCCGGCGCGCGTAAAGGCATCCGACGATCCGGCGGCGCTCGGGCCGCAGGATCTCGTCATCTCGACGCTGAAGGCGACGTCGCTCGCAAGCCTTGTCGAAGGCCTGCCGCCGCTGCTCACCGACGACACCGCCGTGGTGTTCGCCCAGAACGGCATTCCCTGGTGGTACGATATCGGCCTTTCGCCCGATCATCCGCGCGGTGCCTGATCTGGGCTTTCTCGATCCGGGCGGCCGTTTGCGGTCGCTGGTTTCGCGAGCGCGCATCATCGGCGGCGTGATCTTCTCGTCGAACGAGGTGGTCGCGCCGGGACTGGTCGCCAATCTTTCACCCGATCGCAACATGCTGCAGGTCGGCGAATGCGACGACCGCGCCAGCACGCGGATCGAAGGTTTGCGGTCCCTGCTCAACGACGCCTCGATCCAGTCGCAGCCGGTGCGCGCGGATCAGGGAAACGATCTGGTCGAAACTCCTGACCAACATGTCGATGTCGGTGCTGTGCCTCTTGACCGGCCAGACGGCGCGAGCGGTGCGGGACGACCCGGCGCTGCGCGAGGTGGTGCCGCGCCTGCTCGATGAGGCCAATACCGTCGCGCAACGCTACATCCCCGACGTCAAGCGCGTCACCCGCTCGGGGCCGGCGCCCGACCACAAGCCCTCGATCCTGCAGGACTATGAACTCGGCCGCGCCATGGAGATCGACGTGCTGGTCAAGGCGCCGGCCGCGTTCGCCCGCGCCGCAGGCCTGCCGACGCCGATGCTCGATCTGATGGCCGCGCTCGCCATCCAGAAGGCGCACGAGAAGGGGCTTTATCGGGGGTGAGCGGCCTTGCTTCGGGCAACCTTCCCGCACACTCGGTGCCACCTCTCCCCTTGCGGGAGAGGTCGGATCGCATCGTCAGATGCGATCCGGGTGAGGGGTTTCGGTCTATCGATAGACCTGCACCCCTCACCCCAACCCTCTCCCACAGGGGGAGAGGGAGCTCACCGCCGTTGCCGCAATATCGAAGCAATGATTGTATCCAAGTAGATTATCATCGCAGCTAAACCGGACGCTGAAATCATGCTCGTCAAAAACAAGGTCTGCGTCGTCACGGGAGCCGCCAGCGGCATCGGCGCGGCGGTGGCGCGGGCCTATGCGGAACAAGGCGCACGCGGCGTGGTGGTCGCCGACCTCAAATCCTCGCGCGAGCGGCTGGCGAAGGTTGCCGGCGACATCGACGGCCTCGCGGTGACCGCCGATGTCGGCCAGGAAGCCGACATCAAGGCGCTGATCGCGGCGGCCGAGGACAAGTACGGGCCGGTCGACGTGTTCTTTTCCAATGCCGGCCTGTCGCGCAAGGGACAGGAGAGCGCCGACGACGCCGACTGGGACGTGAGCTGGCGGGTGCATGTGATGAGCCACGTGTTCGCGGCGCGCGCGCTGGTGCCCGGCATGCTCGCGCGCGGCTCCGGCTATCTGCTCAACACGGCGTCCGCGGCCGGATTGCTGGCGTCGCTCAACTCGATGCCGTATGGGGTGACAAAGCACGCGGCGGTCGCGCTCGCCGAGCATCTGGCCATTCAATATGGCGACCGCGGCATCCGGATCTCCGTGCTGTGTCCGCAATCGGTGCAGACCGGCATGACGACGGCGGGCCCGAGTGCGGCGCGGGTCGACGGCGTGATGCAGCCCGAGGAGGTCGCCAGAATCGTGATCGAGGCGATGGAAGCCGAGCGGTTTCTGATCTTGTCGCATCCGACCGTGTATGAATACATGCAGCGGAAGGCGATCGAACGCGGAGCGATGGCTTGCCGGAATGCGGCGGCTGCGCGACAAGATCTACGGCGCCTAAACCGTTTTCGAGCCAAGTGGATGCCACTTCGCGTGAGCAATGCGCGTCAACGCGAGACAGAGCTGACGCCCGCTATGTCCTGAGGGAAGAACGACGTTGAAATCCGCCTTGGCCGCCATCCTGGCGATGCTGTTCGCCGCCGCGCCCGCGGTCGCGGTGGAACAATGCCGGTTCATCCAGGCAAAGCCCGAACGCGAGGCGTGCTATCAGCGGCAGGAGGCCGAGCTCGCCGCCAAGCGCAAACCCGAAAAGCCCGTCGACAACACGACGATGGATTCGCTGAGACAGATGCGACAGGACGACGAGGCCGTCTATCAGAGTCTGCACAGCATCTGCAGAGGCTGCTGAGCCCCAGGCGCCTTCTACTCCGCCGCGTCGAGGATGGTCTTGCCCAGCGCATTGTCGACCACGACCGGCGTCTCGAAGTAGCTGATTTCGGGCGCGGCACCGTAGCGATCGGTGATCATCTGGCGCCATTCGGCGTTATAGACGCGCTCGGCGGCCTCGCGGCTCTCCCAGAGATAACAGCCGCCGCCGGTGCGGCCTTCCGCATCGAGCAAATAATATTTGCGGATCAGGCCGGGGAGCCCCTGATATTTCGGCGCCGAGGCCCGGAACAGTTCGGCCGCCTTGGCGGCATCGATGGCGGCGGGAAGCTTGAAACGGACAATGGCGGTAATCATCGGCATGGCCTCCACCCTGTTGCGTTATTTGTTGTTTGGGCGTCTTTCGGAACGGAAACATCCCACGACGTCACAGGCCCATTGCTGGAACGAGCCGGTGCTTGGCGAAACAAAAAATGGCGATCCCGGCATGACTCGAACATGCGACCTACGGTTTAGGAAACCGTCGCTCTATCCGGCTGAGCTACGGGACCGGTGGCCCCGCCCATACGGCGCGGGTGCCGGGCGTTAAATAGCAGAGCGCGCGCGTGATCGCCAGCCTCCGATCGGGATTACCGTCAATGCCGATCGCCAGGGAGGTCAGGCGGTCAAGAGCGGCTGAATCGCCGCCGGCTTCGCTGATTTCAACGCCTTCGGTGTTGTCACTTCACGAATAAAGCTTGCGCGTCGTCGTGCTTCTTTCGCCGGCCTCGGGGCCGTGGAAGGTGCCGAACACGCCGTCGAGCGCCGGATTGCTGACGCCGAACCAGTGCTTCTCGCTGACGAAATGATGGCGCAGATGATACTGCTTGATCCAGCGGCCAAGCCGCGTCCGCGGCTGGTAGGGAATATGGGCGACGTAGTGCACCCATTCGTAGTGCAGGATCGCCAGCATCATGCCGAGCAGCGCGGACCAGGCGGCGTCCCAGCCGAACAGCAGCGCGAACAGCCCGGCAGCCACGGCCAAGTTCGGCACCAGGAACCAGATCGGCAGGAACAACAGATCGAGCCGGCTCGGCTCGACGTGATGGTCGTAATGCAGGCGGTGCTGCAGTTGGCGCGCCAGCGGCCATGACAGCGGCGGCGCGTGAAAGGCAAAGCGGTGCATGCCGTATTCGCTGAGATAGAACATCAGCGCGCCGAGCAGGATCATGAGAGGCTGCAGCGCAACGACGCCGAACAGCCAGAGCACGATCTCGGCCACCGCGCCCAAAAGCAGCGCCGCGACGCTGCCATGACGAAGAAATACCAGAAGCATTCCCTGCCCTTCCAGATCCAGTTCCGTCCGCGCCGCCGCGCGCTCGCGGCTC
The DNA here is from genome assembly GCA_963843225.1 of uncultured Alphaproteobacteria bacterium. GTDB lineage: Bacteria > Pseudomonadota > Alphaproteobacteria > Rhizobiales > Xanthobacteraceae > Bradyrhizobium. Next base: position 377,373 of record CAWJJT010000001.1, read on the forward strand.
TCCTTGAGACGCAGCAGGAAACACCATTCGCGCCGGCCGGGAAACCCCCGGCTTCAGAGATTATAATCGATGAACAGTTCCCTTGTCGGGGCGACGAAGCCCTGCGCCAGCGGGCCGGCATCAGGATTGGGCGGTGCGCCCTTCACGGCAACCTGATCGCTGCGGGCGAGTTTTCCCTTCATCTGCGTGCTCAGCGCCTGCATCAGCGGTGCGCGCGGCACCTCGTTATAGGCATGGATCTGCGTCGAGCACATGCAGGCGCAGCCCGCCCGCAACATGGCGGCCACCGCGTCCTTCGGGGTGGCGTTCCGGCTGCCGTGGTGGCCGACCTTGTAGAAGTCGATATTGCTTCAGGATCGTCCGTCGCATCCTTCGTCATCTCGGTATGCCCGGACGTTCCGAACGCGCCGCCATAGAGGAAGTTTTCCCAGTTGCCCCATTGGGCGTCGCCGGCGAACAACAGATTCTTGCCGCCGAAGCTGAACAGCACGACGAGGCTCTGGTTGTTGAGGGTGTTGTCGGCGGCCTGCGCCCGCGCCGCCAGCACGTCCGGCTGGCGGCGTTGATCAGCGCCTTGACCTTGCTCGCGGCAAAGAACTTGAAGGCATGGTCGGGATAGGTATCGCTCCGGAACGCCTTCGGGAAATGTCTCCGCGGTTCCGCCGTCGTCCTGCATCGCGTCGGCCAGATACTGATCGGCGGTGTTGGTCATCTGCGTGATCAGCGCGAGATCGCCGGGCGGCCCGAGGATTCTGGCCGAAAAGCCCGCGTCGACGAGGTCCTGCGGCAGTTTCGGCGGGATCACCGCCCTTGTAGTAATCGGGCGTCGACCTTGTTCTTGAATCCGCCGTGCAGCACATCGAGCGCCTTCTGGTTGCTCGATCCGCCGCTTGCGGCCATGCCGCCCGTGATGTTCTCCACCATGGCGGCAAGCGGGCCCGACCGTCGCCGCTCGCCGCGAGCCTGCAGCGAAAGCTGGCTCGCCAGCGCCGTGAGGTTGGTCTGAATCCTGATGGCGGTCTCGTCATTCGGGATTCTCGAACCAGGGCATCCAGACGCGATCGACGGTGATCTGGCTGAAGACATCGCGCATTTGGCAAACCCGGAAATATGGTCGGCATGCCGATGCGTCATGATGACGAGCGAAAGATGCGTGCCGCAATCGGCCGCCATCTGCTCGACCGCGTCCTGGATGCTGCCGAGATCGATGGCATGCACCCCGCAGTCGATCAGGATGTGCCTTTGGTCGTCCTTGCCGATCGGCACCGTCAAGCAGAAAGAAGTCGCCGAAGCCGACGCGATACATGCGCACGCGCAAGCCGGCCGCGCCTGCCGCGGAAGCGGCCGGCGAGCCTGACGACCCCGGCCGCGCCGTTTGCGGCAGGTCTTTTTGCCTTGGCGGCTTTCGCCGCCTTGCCAGCCTTCGCTGCCTTGGACCGGCTCGCCTTCTTGCCAGCGGCCGGCGATTTCGAACCGGATGCTCGCTTCTTTGCTTTTGCGGCTGCCATTTTCAAACTCCCGCGTGCAACAGGCCAAAGTCGATTTGAAAGCGCGTGCCGTCCTTCCGGACGCCGGTGTCGTCGGGCACCCGCCCGGTGGCGAGATAATAGTTTCGCACGCGGTCCTCGCGCTGCTGGGACCAGAGCTTCTTGATCACAAATCGAACTCTTGGCGGCGGCCGTGTGTCGCCTTCCGGCGGATCCTGCGCAATCAACAGCGTGACGCCGTTGCGCATCGGAAACGTTCCGGGCGTTGGTTTCGCCAAAGGGTCTGTCCACGGTCTGCACCAGTTCGACGACCATGTTGACGTACAGGCGGCCGTCCTGCCCGGTGTGAAACATCGGATGGAACGAGGGTGCATGGATCTTCCCCTGCTCCGGATCGAAACCGAGCAGCCGTGCATTCGTCTTGGCGAAGTCGCGAAGCAGTCTCCGTTGTGATGCTTCTCGTCGGCGGTCAGTCCGTTCGGATCGCCGAATATCAGTCCTTCGACCTCGGCAGCGCGCCGCGCTTGACCTTCGGCCAGAACAGCGAGCTCTCCGAATACGGAGCCGGCCTCATCGGCAACGATCCCGCGCAGCCGAAATGCCTCCATGAACGCATCGCGCACGCCGTCGGGATCGTCGGGATGGAAATCCAGATCGGCGGTCAGAATCGGCCCGCAGGAAGTCGCCGAAGGTGATGTCGACGGGCGGGCAATAGTCGAGTGCACGGGCGCAAATCGACGAAGAACTGCTCCGCGGTGCGGCTGGCCTCGGCCGCCAGCCGTTCGGCCAGCGGCATCGGAAGGTCTCCATTGTCCGTCGTCCCGCCGCCGGCGCGGAAGATGCGAAAGAGGTCGAAGGTTCTCCGCGTATAGATCGTGAAATAGGCGTCGAAAACGGCCGCGACCAGGATCGAGCCGCGATCATGCGGTTCGGTCTTGGTCTTGATGTCGTTGGAATTCGGCGGCGTGCCCAGCGCGCTGCGCAGCCCGGACCGCATGCCGGAGGCCTCGCCGAACTGTTGCGCCAGTTCGATCAGGGGATTTGCGGCGGCTATCTGCGCCTGAATCGCGGGTGCGCCGGCGGATCGTTGTCGATCTGCACATCGGGATTCAGTTGCAGATCGAACAGCCTGCCGCCGGTCTTCCGCAGCGTGTCGAGCAGCACTTCCTTGTGCGAGAAGTGAGCAAACAGCGCCGCCAGGTCGGCAAACGCCTCGTGGAACGCCGGCACGTCGATGTTGGTCGGCTCCATGAAATATTCGCGTATGCCGTCGACGATCGCATGCGTCGTCTCATGCGCGATGATGTCGTGCGACAGGCAGGTGAAGACGGTCTGGCCGGGCAGATTGCGCCCGGGATCGGTGCGGCTGGCCTTGAAATAGCCGAACACGATGCCGTGCGCGTCGGGACTGTAGAAGGCATTGGCCTGGCACATCGCGTGCGGAAACAGATTGAGACATTTCGAAGCCGGGCACGCTGTCTCCGGCGTGATATCGGACGCGTGCGCAATTCTCCGCCAGTGAATCCGCCGGCCTAGACGCGGCCTCGAACCGCTGCAAGGTCTCGCTGGCGACCGCATAGACCATCTGCTGATGGAAGCGCGGATCGGTTTCGCTCGGAGCAAGGCCTCCGGCAATCAGCAAATTTCGGATCGTCGAGGTTCACTGGTTTGTAGTAGGTCTTGGCGGTGCCGTCGTAGTCGATGACCGCGAACCTCTCCCCGACCGGGCCGGGCATCGAGCTTCTCGTAGCGGACCGACGCCGTCATGTAGTTGCCGACGAACTTGCCGAGGCTCGGATCGAACGCATAGACATTCAGCGGACGCACTTCCGGCCAGGGCAGCTCATCCGATGAGAAAATATCTTCCGGCGCCGGTTCTGCGGGAGCCGCGGGGCCCGGTGGCGGCGCGTTCGGATCCGTTACGCCCTGACAAACAAATTGCGGTTGCATGGTGGGATGCCCCCTTGATGTGGATGCTGGCGAAAACCTCCAACGCGGCCTGAAATCGGCCTTCGTGCAATATCAAATGCGCGCCGCGTCGGATTTATCGACGCTATCTTAGCGTGTATCCACGTCAAATTCACGTCAAAAATGCCGGGCATAGTTGCAATTCGAGGGGTGACAGCCATGGGGATAATGTCGACAATCAGCGTTGGCAGACATTGCATCGCGTGGAATCAGTGCCGAGAGTCGTGTTTTGGGGAAGTTCTGCGTGATGTTGCCGCCGAGGTTGGTTCTGCTGATTGCCGTGTCCGCGGCATGGATGGCGCTGGTGCCCTCGCGCGCGCAGGCGCAGTGGTGGTCGCGCGCGCCGGCCGATTTCGAGGAATGCGCCGACAAGGCTGAAAAAGCCGCGACAAAACAGGAAAAGGCCTCGCAACTCGTCGCATGCAACGCGAAATTCGCCGGCCGGCGCAAGGCCGGCGGCGGCTATACCTATTTCGATTTCATGCAGAACCGCAGCTTCGACATCGCGGGTCCGAATCCGACGCCGGAAGAGCAGAAGAAGATCGACGAGCAATATACCCGCTTCCTCGACCAGGAGCGGCAGAGCCGCGTCGCCGCCGAAGCCAGGCTCAAAGCCAGGATCGAGCCGCCATTGCTGCAGCCCGCGTCCTTGCGAACCGAGAAGGTGCCGCTGCCGGTGGTAGCGCCCAACAAGCAACCGGCAGCGACCAGCCAGATCAGGTCGCGGCAGAAGCTCAATTGCGCGCAGCAATCGTTCTCCTGCGACTGGCCGCGGCTTTCGGAAAGCCTCAAGGACCTGAAGAAGCTGTTCGGCTCCGCGCCGAACAAATCCAAGCGGAGCTGATCGCGGCCGTCATTCCGGGGCATGCGTTAAACTTGCTTCTCGCGAAGCACCGTATGGCGCCGGGATGAAGCTCCTCAATCGTGCGCGCTGTTGTGAACCCGTTTGGCAGGGTGCCGGGGCGGCCGCGGCGTAGGCGCGATCGGTTGATAAACCGGCGGCGCATCGTAGGTCCGGGCCGCACGCTGCTCTTGCAATCTCGCGTCATAGCCCGGTGATGGCGTCACGGTCGGCGGCGCGGCGTTTGCCGGCGCTGTCAGGATCCAGCCGCCGACAACTGCCACGGCGGCAATGAGCGACGCTGCATGGCTTGGTTTCATCTCTTTCCTCCCGACCCTCTTGCCTCCCGGCGCGACTGCCGAAGTTTGCGCGTTGCCGCGATGCAAATTCGCTCGTCATGATCGCCTTTTCAAGGCAACAGCACGTGAGCCGCGGCCTCAGGGGCGAATCTGTTCCGGCGTCAGCCGCGGCGCGCCCTTGCCGGCGGCTTCCGCCGCCTTGACCAGCGCCATCACGCGCCGCGACAGCGGGACCTCCAGCCTCCGCTGCTCGGCGATGGCGATGATGACACCCTGCAGATAATCGATTTCGGTGCGGCGGCCGCGCTGCAGATCCTCCCACATCGACGAACGCGCCTCGGGATCGACCTTCATGGCCCCTCGCAGCAGCGTCGCGAAGAGCGCGTCGGGCAACCGCAGCAGATGCGGCGTCAGGCCGGCCGGCACCGGTGTCGACGACACCGGCCGGATGCCCTCGGCGCGCACGACCTTGAGCCCTTCCGCCAACTGGTCGGCGAACAGCCGGCGCCAGCCGCGGTCGGCGAGTTGCTGGCGCAGCGGCAGGTCGGAGAGCGCGTTCAACGCGTTGTTGAGATTGACCAGGAGTTTGCCCCATTGCACGCCGGCGATGTTGTCCGTCGGGCGCAATTTCAGCCCCGGCACCGACAGCCGCTTGGCCGTGTCCGCGTCGTCCTGCTCGATGACGATGTCGCCCGAGGTCGCGCGATGAAATCGTCCCTCGCCGCGCGCCACCACATTGAACGGCACCATTCCCGCCAGCACGCGCCTTCCCGGCAAGCGTTGCCGCAGCACCGGCACGTTGCCGATGCCGTTCTGCAGGCTGACGATGACGGCGTCGGCGGGCGCGTGCTCGGCGATCAGGCTCGGCGACGGTGGCGGTGTCCGCGCTCTTGACCGACACCAGCACCGCGCCGGCACCGCTGAAGATCGACGGATTTTCCGACAGTGTCAGCCGTTCCGGGGCGATCCGCCGCTCGAGGCCGTCAAACCCCGTCAACCGCAGGCCGTGGCCGTTGATCTCCTCGATCACGCGCGGACGCGCCAGCAGCGCGACGCGATGGCCCGCGGCCGCATACATGCCGCCGACAAAGCAGCCGATGCTGCCGGCGCCCGCGACGCAGATCGGTCGTTCCGAGATCATGGCGTCCTTCCCTTCGTTGGCCTTGCGGGTTCGATAGCAGACTTTTTCGCCGCACGCCTGCCGAAGAACGCGCCGTCCGCGGCGCTCGCTTGCCTTGTAACGGTCATGTGGCGCCGTTATGTTTTGTCCGGCGGGGCTGACATTCGGGAGGAGACGACCATGGGCTTACTCGATGTACTCAACGGAATGCAGAACGGCCCGCGCGGTCCGAGCAATCCCGGCGCGCAATCCAGCGGAGGCATGTCGCCGATGACCATGGCGATCCTCGGACTGCTCGCCTGGAAGGCCGTCAAGCATCTCACCGCCGATCCAGCCGGCGCAAGCCCGGCGCCCGCGCCATCGCCGGGCAACACCGCCAGCACCGGTGGAAGCTCGGTGCGCGGCGCTGGCGGTGGCGGTCTTGGCGACGTGCTGAAGGGCGGATTGGGCGGCCTGCTCGCGGGCGGCGCCGCCGGCAGCGTGATCAGCGGCGGGCTCGGCGACCTGCTCAAGCAGTTTCAGCAGGGCGGTCAGGGCGAAACCGCCAATTCATGGGTCGGCAACGGCCCCAACAAGCAGATTGCGCCGCACGATCTCGCCAGCGCGCTCGGCGCCGATCAGATCAACAACCTGATGTCGCAGAGCGGCCTGTCGCGCGACGAATTGCTGTCCGGGTTGAGCCAGCATTTGCCCGACGTCATCAACCATCTGACGCCGGACGGGCGGCTGCCGACCGAAAACGAGTTGTCGGGGCGGATCTGAGGCGGACCGCATCGACATTCGCAAAACCCGTATTCTTGGACCCGTATTCTTGGAAAGGACGACAACCCATGAGCGGCATTCTCTGGATCATCATCGTCGGCTTTATCGCGGGAATCATCGCCCGGCTGCTTTCGCCGGGCCCGAACAATCCCAGCGGGTTCATCCTGACCACGGTGCTCGGCATCGCCGGCGCGTTTCTGGCGACCTTTATCGGCCAGGCCATCGGCCATTACGGTCCCGATCAGGGCGCCGGCTTCATCACCGCGACCATCGGCGCGCTGCTGGTGCTGTTCATCTGGAACCGCCTGGTGGCGCGCGGCGTGGTGTCCGATCCGGGCGCGAGATAGCGGCGCAGCCGTCGTTCCGGGGCGATGCGTAGCATCGAACTACGATGTGCAATTGCGCGTCGGAGAATCTCGAGATTCCGGGTCTGGTGCTAACGCACCATCCCGGAATGACGGTTCATATCATCGCTAAACCAGATGCAGACCGGCGTCCATCCGCACCACTTCGCCGGTCATGTTGCTGGACGCCGGCGTGGCGAGGAAGCACACGAGTTGCGCGATATCGTCCGCCGTTGAAGCGACCTTGAGCGGCACCCGCGCGACCACGCTGTCGCGCACCTGCTTGGCGGCCTCCTCGCCGCGGCCCTTGGTGAACCAGGGCGTGTCGATATAGCCGGGACAGACGGTGTTGACGCGGATCAGCGGCGCCAGCGCGCGCGCCAGCGAGAAGGTGATGGTGTTGAGCGCGCCCTTGCTCGCGGCGTACGCGATCGAGGAGCCGATGCCGCTGATGCCCGCGACCGAGGAGACGTTGACCACGGCGGACGCGCGCCCCGACGCGTTGGCGCCGGCTTCCAGCAGGCTTCGCGCCGCCCGCACCATCTGGAACGGGCCGATGGTGTTGACGCCGAACAGCCGCTGAAAATCCTCCGCCGACAATCCGTCGAGATTGCCGTGCGCCATGTGCTTGGTGGTGCCGGCATTGTTGATCAGCGCGTCGAGACGTCCCCAGGGCGCGGCGGCCGCGACGATCTTCCTGCAATCCTCGTCGCGCGAGACGTCGCCCTGCACCACGACCACCTCGCCGCCGGCGCTGCGGCAGAGATCGGCGGTCTGTTCGGCTTCCTTCTTGCTGGACGAATAATTGACGACGATGCGCGCGCCGCCCTTGGCCAGGATGGCCGCGGTCGCCGCCCCAAGACCGGACGCCGAACCCGTTACGATCGCGCACAAACCATCCCCGGACATCGGCATTTCCTTCTTGTGTTGTTGGCTGACCCGCTCAGGGCGATCTACCATATCGTGCGCGAAAATACCTGCAAACCGGCGAAACTCCGCTTGCCGGAATTAATCGTTCCGCCGGCGCTTCATGTCGCCCCGCAGGGGCGCCTGCGGACATCGGCGCTTGTCACGGCAGTGGCTTTTCCTCATCATGCGGCGCAAGAAACGACCGCATCGAGGCTTCGGCGCGTGCGTGCCAGGCAGGATGTGCCCAATGAAATACGAGGAACGCAGTGGCGGAGAGTGAGAACATTGTCGCCGAGACCGCGGAAAAGATATTTTCCGATCTCGCCGACGCCCAAACCATCAACAGCGACAAGAAGGGCGGCTGGAAAGCGCCGCTGTGGCAGGCGCTGACCGAAGCCGGCCTGCCGCTGGCGTGGGTGCCGGAGGATTGCGGCGGCTCGGGCGCGAGCCTCGCCGAAGGATTTGCCGTCTTGAGCTCGGCCGGGCGGTTCGCGATCGCGGTGCCGCTGGCGGAAACCATGCTTGCCGGATGGCTGTTGGCGCAGGCGAAAATCGCATCTCCCGAGGGCGCGATGACGGTCGCCCCCGCGAGCCCGAAGGACCGCATCGCGCTCAATGCCGACGGAACCCTGTCGGGCCGCGCCCGCGGCGTTCCCTTCGCCAAGGATGCTGCGCATATCGCGGTGCTGGCGCACGGCACCAGCGGCCTTTCGATCGCGCTGGTGGAAACGTCAAAATGCCAGATCGAGGCCGGCCTCAATCTCGCGAGCGACGGCAACGACACCGTGACCTTCGACCAACGTCGTGCCGATAACCATCAAGGCCGCGCCGAAAGGCTTCGACCAGAAGCAGTTGATGCTGATGGGCGGCGTGGCGCGCAGCCTGCAGATCGCCGGCAGCCTGGAATCGATGCTCGAGGTCAGCGTGCGCTATTCCAACGAGCGCGTCGCCTTCGAGAAGAAGATCTCGAAGTTCCAGGCGGTGCAGCACAACCTTGCAAAACTCGCCGGCGAGTCCGCGGCGGCGCTGGCGGCGGCGACCTCGGCCGCCGACGCCATGGCCAACGCCACGTCCTTCAACGACGAAGTGTTCCTCGAGGCGGTGTCGGCAAAAATCCGCTGTTCGGAAGCCGCCGAAAAGGGCGCGGCGATCGCCCATCAGGTGCACGGCGCGATCGGCTTCACCATCGAGCACATCCTGCATCGCTACACCCTGCGCGCGCTGGCGTGGCGCGACGATTTCGGCTCCGAGAGCTACTGGGCGGTGGAACTCGGCAAGCTCGTCGCCGCGCGCGGCGCCGACGAATTATGGCCGCTGGTCGCCTCGCGCTGATCCGGTCCGGAATTTACGAAAGTCGAGATTTGACATGACCGCAGCCCTTCGTTTCGATCCGATCCGCCTGCCGAGCGAATGCGAAAAACTGCGCAAGGAAGTCCGCGCGTTTCTCGCCGACGAGATCGCGGCCGGCACCTTCAATCCGTTCAAGCCCAACCGCGAGGACGCCGACGCCAAGGAATTTTCCCGAAGGGTCGGCGAGCGCGGCTGGATCGGCATGACCTGGCCGAAGAAATATGGCGGCCATGAGCGCTCGTTCCTGGAGCGCTACGTCGTGACCGAGGAAATGCGCGTCGCCAACGCGCCGACGCGCCGTTTCTTCGTCGCCGACCGGCAGAGCGGCCCGGTGCTGTTGAAATACGCCCCCGAGCGCATCAAGTCGGACATCCTGCCGCGGATCTGCCGTGGCGAGGTCTGCTTTGCCATCGGCATGAGCGAGCCGAATTCCGGCTCGGACCTGTTCGCGGCGAAGACCAAGGCCACCAAGACCGACGGCGGCTGGCTGATCAACGGCACCAAGATCTGGACCTCGTCGGCCCACATCGCCGACTACATGATCGCGATCTTCCGCACCTCGCCCTCCACCAAGGAAAATCGCCGCCACGGCCTGACGCAATTCCTGGTCGACATGAAGACGCCGGGCATCAAGGTCAACCCGATCGGCCAGATCACCGGGCAGTTCGAATTCAACGAGGTGGTGTTCACCGACGCCTTCATGCCCGACGATCACGTGCTCGGCGAAATCGACGGCGCCTGGAAGCAGGCAACGTCGGAACTCGCCTACGAGCGCTCGGGGCCGGAGCGTTTTCTGGAAACCTATTACGTGCTCACCGAACTCGTGCGCGCGGTGGGAAAAAATCCGGATACCCGCAGCGCCGAGGGCATCGGGCGGCTGGTGGCGCAGTTGCACACCATGCGGCGGATGTCGGTCTCGGTCGCCGGCATGCTGCAGGCCGGCAAGGAGCCGGTGGTGGAAGCCTCCATCGTCAAGGACATCGGCACGGTGTGGGAGCAGCAATTGCCGCACCGGGTGCGCGACCTCGCCGCCTTCGTCGACGAGAACGCGAGCAATCATGAAACATTGGAAAAGCAGTTGTCGTTCGCGATCAAGACCGCGCCGAAACTGACGATCCAGGGCGGCACCACGGAGGTGCTGCGCGGCATCATCGCGCGCGGGCTCGGTCTGCGCTAGCGGCGCGGCGTTTTCTTCACCTCTCCCCTTGTGGGAGAGGTCGATATTCACGCGAAGCGGGAATATCGGGTGAGGGGTTACGGTCCCTCGATAGACCGTAACCCCTCACCCCAACCCTCTCCCACAAGGGGAGAGGGGGCGCACCTACATCGCGGCACGACTTTCATTCGTCTTGGAGATAACACCATGAGCAACTATACGGATATCGGCGTCGAGAAGCACGGCCATGTCGGCCTGATCGAAATCCGGCGGCCGCCGCTGAACTTCTTCGACATCTCGCTGATCAACCAGATCGCGGATGCGCTGGAGGAGTTCGACAAGGACATTGAAATCCGCGCCTCGGTGCTCGCCGCGCAGGGCAAGGCATTCTGCGCCGGCGCCAATTTCAACGATCCGGCGCGGCAGGCGCAGGAAGCGCGCGAGGCCGAAGGCAAGGCCAAAGGCGATCCGGCCGACAGCCTCGGCTCGATCAACAGTCTCTATCTGCACGCGGTGCGCATCTTCCGCGCCAAGAAGCCGATCGTGGCCGCCGTGCATGGCGCGGCCATCGGCGGCGGGCTCGGTCTTGCGGTGTCGGCGGATTTCCGCGTCACCTGCCCCGAGGCGCGCTTCGCCGCCAACTTTACAAAACTCGGCTTCCATCCGGGCTTCGGGCTGACCGCGACGCTGCCCGAACTGGTCGGCAAGAACAACGCCGAGCTGATCTTCTACACCAGCCGCCGCGTCACCGGCGAGGACGCCACGAAGATGGGCCTTGCCAATGTCTGCGTGCCGCAGGACCAGGTGCGCAGCGAGGCCATGAAGCTTGCCGCGGAAATCGCCGAATGTTCCCCGCTCGGCCTGCTGTCGACCCGCGCCACCATGCGCGCCGGCCTTGCCGAGCGCGTATTGGCCGCGACCAACCACGAACTCGCCGAACAGTCCCGCCTGCGCGCCACCGAGGACTTCAAGGAAGGCGTCAAGGCCACCGCCGAGCGCCGCGTCGCGAATTTCAAGGGACGGTAAGGCTCTCTCCGTCGTCCCGGCGAAAGCCGGGACCCATACGCCGCGGCTTCTCGTTTGGGCACGATGCCGGACGGCTTTGCTTCATCACGGACGTCGGTGGTTATGGGTCCCGGCTGTTGCCGGGACGACGTGGAGATATGTGTTACGCTGGCGGATCACGCCACCATGAAGTTGGCCCTGTTGATCACATAGCGATAGTGGATCCATTGCCATGAACCGCATGCAAGAATGGCTGGCAAATGCCGCCCGAGAGCTTGGCGTTCGTGTAGTTCTAGCTTTGTCGCAGTTCTTTCCAACGGAAAGCAAATTCCAACTCAGGCACTATTTCCCGATCTTGGCGGTGCGTTCGGCACACTCGTATTTGACGCATCGGATGAACTGGACCCGGAAGCTAGACGTGATCTGGTAACGCAGGGCTACTCAATATCGACGTTCTCGGAACCACTACCAAAGGAGGAGTTCGACCTTGAGAGCTACGCCGATATGTTTTCGGAATGGGGATGGACGAGCAACGAAATGCAAAAACCTACGTGGATGACCTGATCTCGTGCCGCAAAGAGTGGAGGCCAATTCGAAACGTCACGCCGCCGAGCTCGAACGAATCGCCCGACACCGCGCGGCCCTTTGCCTTGGCGGCATCCGAGCACCTTTGCGACGTCGCCGACCTTGAACGTCAACCCGCTCATGATCTCGCTGTCGCCCTTGACGAAGGTGAAGACGCGCATTCGGCAGTTTCAATTCCGCCGCGCCGCCGGCACCCTTGCTCACCGCAATCTCGAGGATGCGTCCCCAGTGCTCCGCCAGCCCGGCCGGATCCGGGCTCTGCATCTCCACGCCGGTCAAGCCTTTCGTCACATCCGTCGCGATCGACTTCTGCCAGTCCGGTCCCGCCGGCGGATACGGTCCCAGAATATCGTCGCTGCCGGCGGTGTGGTTGAATTCGATGAACGCCGCGCGGCAGTCGCGCGGATGCAGTTGCACGCCGAGATACGGCGCGTGCGTGATCCGGTTGGCGGTGCGCACGCCGATGGTCGCCGCGTGCTTGCCGCGCGCGTCGGGATCGTCGCAGCAGAAGATCGCCATGTAGCCGCCGCGGCCGCCGGTCTTGTCGAGAAAGCGTCCCGCCGCGGTGCCCGGCTGGAACGGCGCCACGACTTCCAGCAGGATGGTGTCGACCGGCAGCAGCGCGTTCTCGAGGCCGTATTTGGCGACGTTGCCATCGCGGTAGCAGATGTTCAGCCCCATGATCTCGGCGATATCGGAGACCACGGGCGCGAGCCGCGGCGCCACCAGGCAGATTTGCCGCAGCCGCAGGTAGCTCGCCATCTCAATGGCCCTGAAACACGGGCTTGCGCTTTTCGACGAACGCCTTCGCGGCTTCCTTGTGGTCGGCGGTCTCGCCCGAGCGCGAGTGATGCATCGCCTCGGCGTCGAAGCAGGCTTCCAGCGACAGATGCTCGGCGTTGTTGATGTTGCGCTTGATATAGCCGAGCGTCACCGACGGCCCCTCCGCCAGCGACATCGCAAGCTCGCGCGCCGCCGCCTCGACCTCGGCGTCCGGAACGACCTTCGTCACCATGCCGAGCGCGAGCGCCTCCTGCGCCGTCAGCACCGGAGACATCAGATAGAGCTCGCGCGCCTTGGCGCTGCCGAGCATTTGCGTCAGGAAATAGGTGCCGCCGTAGTCGCCCGACAAGCCGACCTTGGCGAACGCCGTGGTGATCTTGCAGGACGCGCTGGCGACGCGCAGATCGCAGGCCAGAGCGATCGAAAGCCCGGCGCCTGCGGCTGCGCCATCGACCTGCGCCACCACGGGCTTTTGCATCTCGTGCAGGATGCGCGAGACCTCCATGCCGCGCCGCAGATTGGTCTTCTTGGCTTCGAACGGCAGCGGCGCACGACCCTCCGCCATCGACTTGACGTCGCCGCCGACGCAGAACGTGCCGCCCGCGCCCTTCAGCAGCACCGCGCGGACCTCATGATCCTCCGCCGCGCGCCGCGCCGCCTCGACCAGCCCCAGCGTCATCTCCGGATTGAGCGCGTTGCGCCGGTCGGGACGGTTCATGGTGATCGTGAGCAGGCCCTTGTCGAGGTTTTGCAGGACGATGTCGTTGGACATGAGTTTTGCCTTTGTTGTTATTCGTTGTCGTGCCGTCATTCCGGGGCGATGCGCAGCATCGAACCCGGAATCTCAAGATTCCGGGTCTGGTCCTTCGGACCATCCCGGAATGACAGTTTGCCTAGCTTCGCGCTTCCGCGCCGCCCTTATTTCTTCACCAGCGGGCAGCGCGACAGTTCCAGCGACTGGAACGCCTCGTTGCCGGGCACGGTCGCGAGCAGCTTGTAGTCGTCCCAGCGCCCCTTCGACTCCGAGGGCTTCTTGACCTCGAACAGATACATGTCGTGCACCATGCGGCCGTCCTCGCGGATCTTGCCGTTCTTGGCGAAGAAGTCGTTGATCGGCGTGTCCTTCATGACCTTCATGACGGCGGCGGAATCGGTGGTGCCCGCCGCCTTCACGGCCTGCAGATAATGCGTGACCGACGAATAGACGCCGGCCTGCGCCGAGGTCGGCGGCCGCTTGACGCGCTCCATGAAGCGCTTCGAGAACGCGCGGGTATCGTCGTTGAGGTCCCAATAGAACGCTTCGGCCAGCAGCAGCCCCTGCGCGGTCTCGAGCCCGATGCTGTCGATATCGGTGACGAAGGCGAGCAGCGGCGACAGCTTCTGGCCGCCCTTCATGATGCCGAATTCGGCCGACTGCTTGATGGCGTTGACGGTGTCGCCGCCGGCGTTGGCAAGTCCGATCACCTTGGCCTTCGAGGCCTGCGCCTGCAGCAGGAACGAGGAGAAATCCGAAGTGTTGAGCGGATGGCGCACGCTGCCCAGCACCTTGCCGCCGTTCTTCAGCACGACGTTGGTGGTGTCCTTTTCCAGGTCCTGGCCGAAGGCGTAGTCGGCGGTGAGGAAGAACCAGCTATCGAGGCCCTGCTTGACCGCGGCAAGCCCGGTGACGTTGGCCTGCCCGAAGGTGTCGAACACGTAGTGCACGGTGTAGGGGCCGCAGGCCTCGTTGGAGAGGCGGATCGAGCCCGGGCCGTTGAAGATGATGATCTTGTTGCGCGCCTTGGCGATCTCGCCGGCGGCGAGCGCGGTCGCGGAAGCCGCCACGTCGTAGATCATCTCGACGCCCTGATTGTCGATCATGTCGCGGGCGATGTTGGCGGCGAGATCGGCCTTGTTGAGATGATCCGCGGCGACGATCTCGATCTTGCGGCCGAGCACCTCGCCGCCGAAATCTTCCGCCGCCATCTTCGCGGCTTGCTCGCTGCCGACGCCGGTGATGTCGGCATAGAGGCTCGACATGTCGAGGATGCCGCCGAGTTTCAGCGGCGGCTTGCTCTGCGCGAGCGCGCTGGTGGCGGAAAGCGCCAGCACGGTGGCGAAAACGCCGGTAAGAACCCGTTTCATGAAAACCCTCCCTGTCGACCGCCGGCTTGATTTCGCGGCGTTTTGTCCGATTGCCGCGATCATGCCGCAAGCGGGAAGCAGCGGCAAGCCGAAGCACGCGAGGCAAGGCTCATGCGCGCCGCTTCAATTTCCGCTAAGCGGAATGAATGATTTGCGACCCAAATATCGCACGCGGCTTTTCACCGCCACTCACGCCAGCAGCCCCTTCCCCGGCACGTGGTTGAGCTCCAGCCGGATGCCGTCGGGATCCTCGAACAGCAGCGAGTAATAGCCCGGCGCCCATTGATCCTCGCGCGGCGCGCGGATGATGGTGGCGCCGAGCGTGCACAGGAAGCCGTGCAACTCGTCGATGTCGGCGCGCTCGCGGGCGCGGAAGCAGAGATGGTGCAGGCCGACGCGCTGTTGCGCGAACGCGGCTGCCGGCGTGCTCGGGCGACGGCGCGCTGATCCCGACCGCGGTGCGGCCGCCGACGCAGTAGAACGTCGTCTCGGTATCGATGACGGGCTGCATGCCGAGAAACGGCAGCAGCTTGCGATAGAACGCGCGGGAGCGTTCGAAATTCGATGCGGTCAGAAAAATATGCGCGATGCCGTTGATCTCCATCGACCTCCCCTTTCGCCGCAAAACGATGTTGGACTGAACTTTAGGCCGCATGCTCACGCATGCGTGAGTTCCCGCGCAATCCCGGTCGCGCCCTATACCTCCTGCACGTTCGCGATTCCCGATCGGTGTGGCAACGGAGACACGCGCCGCGGAGAAAGACGATGCGCCGCACCGCCCCCTGTTGCCGATGCGAGCGGGCGAGGATTACGGTCCCGCCGGTTCAAGAGCCGGGGCGGCTTCGAGCACGTCAATTGAGGTGGGTAACGACATGGGATTTGTGGACTTGATTCCGGCTCGATCCGGCCGCTGGTTGCGTCCCCTGCGGAGCGCTGCGGTCGCCATCCTGCTGCTGGTTTTTCCGCTCGCTTCCAGCCCCGGGCACGCAACGCCTGCCGCGGCGGCGGCCGCCGAGACCCACGTTTATCTGCTGCGCGGCGTGCTCAACATCTTTTCCCTGGGGCTCGATCAAATCGCGGCCAGGCTGCGGGCGCAGGGCTTCAACGTCACCATCGCCAATTACCTCTCCTGGTCGTCGCTCGCGGACGAAGCCGCGGCCGAATACAGGAGCGGGCGAACCAGGACCATCGTTCTGGTCGGTCACTCCTCGGGCGCAACCGCGCTGCCCGACATGGCGGAGCGCCTGGATCGCCTTGGCGCCCCCGTGAAGCTCGCGATCGGCCTGGATTCGGTTTTCCGCACCCGCATCGCAGGGCATGTTGGGCGCTACATCAACTTCTACGTCGCCAACGGAAACGGCGAGCCGGTCGCGAAGACCGCGCAGTTCCATGGCGAGCTCGAGAATATCGACGTCGGCAGGCTGGGGATGGCGCATCTCACGATCGACAAGAGCGAGATCATGCAGCGGAAGGTGATCGGCGCCATCGATGAGGTGACGTTCGGCGGGCCGAGGGCGCCCTCCAGGGCGCAAAGAGCACGGCCGGCAGCGCACGCGGCAAAGCCGGGCGGGCGCGCGGCAAGCTCCGCCATCGAGCGCTATTAGGCTTCACGGCGTATAAGGAAATGGAGCCCCGGTTCTGATCCGATCTGAACCCAAGGCTCTGGCCGCGCGCCGCAAATTCCGCCTATTCTTCGGCCAGAAGGCACCCGGTGACGCTCGGGGCGCTCCCCGGCAGGTGGTGCCGTATGTCGAGGACGCGAGCGGAAAGCGCATGCTCATTCCAACCCAGCTTGCTGCCGCCGTCATGGGCGCCCTGCTGTCAGCCTGCGTCTTCCTGACCGGTCCGGAGCCGGCATGGGCCCGCCCCATCATGACGCCGGGCGATGCCGCGGCGACGACGGCGCTGCCCGTCTCGCCGGTCGAGCCGCAGCAGGCCGCGCCGCCGCCGCGGGGCCACGCCTATCTGTTCCGCGGTGCGCTCGGGCCGATCTTTTCGCGCGGGATGGATAGCCTGACCGATCAGCTCGAACATGCCGGCATCAAGGCCGATGTCTACGAGTTCACGATCTGCCGGTTGATCGCCGCGCAGGCCATTATCGATTACCGCAGGGATCCGGTTCCGATCGTTTTGATCGGCCACTCGATGGGCGGGCTCTGCGCGCTCACGTTCGCCGACATCCTGCGCGAGGAGGACATTCCGGTGAGCCTCGTCGTCACCATCGACCCGGCTCACGCCAGCCCGAAGGTGCCGCTCAACGTCGAGCGCTATATCAACGTTTTCCTTTCGAACAGCGTTTTGGGCGGCGGCGACGTGGTCGCCGTGCAGGGCTATCAGGGGCATTACGCCAGCTTCGACCTCTCAAAACACGAGGAAGTCACCCACATCAATATCGACAAGATGGAATCCATCCACCAGCAGCTCGTCGACGCGATCGTCCAGCTCGCGGCAACACCGGCGAAGGCCGAGGGCGAGACGGTGCCGCTGCGCTATGTCGTTCCGCCCGGCAAGCCGATCGAGTTGTGGGACAGCGGCACCCCGATGACCGCCCGCGCGGGCGATACGCTGCTCAAGCTTGCCGAACTGCACCACGTGCCGGTCTGGTCGCTGACCCAGATCAATCGGATGGCGGAGAACGCACCCCTGACAGCCGGCCAGCGCGTGATCATCCCGCGCCACCTGCTGCCGGCCGTTACCGCCCCGGCGAAGTGGCCGCCGCTGCGCTAGAGCGTTGGCTCACACGATGCAAAGTACGCGCTCGCCCCGGGAGTTTCGCCTGGTGACCCAAAGCGGACAACGGGTGGCAGCAGTCCGCCAGCAGCTACGCCGTCTTCACTTTTTCATCTTGATCCCGTTTTGGTCTCGGTACTGATTGAAGACGACATCGATAGCTTGAATGACTTTCTTGTCCTGGTTCGCCTTACAATAGACGATGATTTCGTGCTCCAGATCCTTGGCGCGATCAACTTTCATCATGTGCTTTTTTGCAAGCCCGTTATACCAACCACTGTACCAGGCCGTCAGATGATCGGCATCTTCCTGGAATGTGTTGGCAAGCTGGGCACAGGTGAGAGTTTGAACATCAATATAGCCGTCAGCGTTGGTGTACGTCTTCAACTCAACCTGAGCCAGGCAAGGCGTCGCGGTCGCTATCGCGAGCGCTCCGGAAACCAAAAGCAATTTCATTACATGCGACCTTTCCTGCATAAAAAACATCTTCCTTGACTCTCGATAATTTGGAGAACCGCGCCATCAAACGCTTGATATAGGTCAAGACTTTGCGAACGCTCTGAAGGCTGACAGCAGACATCGGTCGGCAGTCGAGGCTGAATTTTGCCAAATAGCGGATCGTCCGTTCGGTCGCGGCAGAAAGGTCCGTTGTTGGACCAACCCGGACATCTGGCGAGGTCTGCTATGGTGCCGCTTTCAGAGATACAGCAGACGTCCGCGCCACTCGGATATGGCAGGCATTCATGAATACATGCCCGGAAGCATCGCTCTCACCGGCAGCCCGGCGGGATCGCAATCAGCCGGCTGGAAAGAACGGCACCAGCATCGGAACGCGGCGGCGGTAAAGCCCGTAGGCCTCCTCCCCGAGTTCCTTCATCAGGAATCCCTCTTCCAGGCGCGCCTTCTGCCACATGCCGAGCGAGATCAGCACCGCGCCCAGCATCGCGGTCACCGTGCCGACCGCGACACCCGTCACCAGCATTCCCGCAATCAGGCCCGTGTAGATCGGGTGGCGCACCATTCCGTACGGGCCGGTGTCGATGACCCGATGGTCCTCCTTGCGCGTGATCGTGTTGGACCAGAACGTCCCGAGATGGATTCGGGCCCACCAGGTGAACGACATGCCCGCCAGTGTCAGGGCCGTCGCCACATAGATCCCCAACTCGCCGACCTTCCAGAGCGGCGCTTCCCCCAGAAGCCGCGCGACCCAGGGGGTGAAAAGAATGGCTCCCGCGAAGATGGGAATGCGGTAGGTCCACGCATCCGTGGTCGTCACCTGTTTCTGCGTCCGGCCGGACCAGAACGATGCGACGACCCAACTGATGAGCCAGATAGTCCAGATGATGGCGAGCAGTTGGGTGGGCCAGGTGGACGTCCAGCCACTCCAGACGAAATCCAGCAATTTAGCGGTATCCTTCAGGCATGAAGCGGATGGTATTCCGCGACAACGTCAAACGCCATACCGGCGATTGGGGTGAAGGGATCGGGCATTCCGATCCGGCGATGAACCGGCTTCATACCGGTTATCTTGAGCGCCAAGAAGGTAATGCACGGTCTCCCGCAACGCCGCCTCGACCGGCCGGGGTGCATAGCCCAGCTCACGCTGGGCCTTTTCGCTCGATAACGCCCGCGCGCGCATGGCGATGCGAACGCCTTCCGCCGTGCCGGTTGGCGCCTTGTGCGTCACGTGATCGGCGATCAATTCCAGCATCGCGGTGGCTGCTTCGGCGATGCGGCCGGGAACCGGGACCAGCACGCTGCGGCGGCCGCTGATGTCAGCCATAAGCTGAAGAATGCTCTTCAGCAGAAGGGTTTCGCCGCCGAGCACATAGCGGTGTCCGACTTTTCCGCGCTCCATGGCGAGCATCAGGCCCGCGGCGGCGTCGCGCACGTCGACGAGGTTCACCGCAAAATCGATGTAGAATTGAAACCGCGCGCCGAGAAAATGTCGCAGCATGGCGGTGGGTGGCGTGAGATTGCGGTCGTGAGGCCCGATCGGCATGGTGGGACAGGCGACGATGACCGGAAAACCGGATGCCGCAGCCTGCATGGCGAGCCGGTCCGCCAGCACTTTCGAGTGCGTATAGGGCCCCGGCGCGTCGTCGGCGGGCAGCAGCGCATCATCCGCGACGTTGCCTGCGGACGACTTGCGACGGAAGAGAATGGATTCCGTCGAGCAGTGCAGGAACCGCGCAATACCGCGCTTGCGCGCCGCCGCGATCATCACCTCGGTGCCGTGGCAGTTGACGGCGTGAAAATCCTTTTTCTCGGGCATCCACATGCCGGGCAGTCCGGCAAGATGATAGACCTCATCGACGCCTTCCAGCGCGCGATCCACGCGCTCCGGATCGAGCACCGAAGCCTGGATGTACTCCACGCCCGGCAAAGCGCACGCGGGAGCCTGGAGATCGAGAACCCGCACGCGTCGTCCTCGCGCGACGAGCGCCGAGACCAAATGCTGGCCGATGAAGCCGGTGCCGCCAGTGACAAGTTTTCGTGTCATGAGTTCAGGTTCGGCTCGCCTTGAAATTTCCCGGAACCAAGCAAAGGACCTTGCGGAGATTCTTTTTGCGGAGATTCCTGGAGGATGACCGCGAGGTCGCGCCTGAAACCAAGCGCGATAAATAATTTCGCCATCACGAACATCGGTCCGAGCAGCAAATGAGTCGGATTGTCCACCAATGCAGGTTGCCGGCGTTCAAATACCCGGTGCCCGACAATCTGGGAGACAACCCCGATGACGATCAGCACCGCCGATATCGACCATACGCCGACGATGCTCACATGATTGACGATTGTCGCTGCGGCTAACAGCAATAAAACTGCGGCGCCAATGATGGCGGTGCCGAGCGCGGCATCGAGCAGAAACCAGTAGATCAGAACCGGTACCACCGCGATCGCCGCCACCCGGAGTTGGCCGCCGAATATCGGGACGGACCACAGGCTGAGCGGGAGAACCGCGGCCAGGAACAGGAACAGGATGCCAAAAACATGCATCGCGCAATTCCATCGATCACGATGGTATTCGACATAATCCGCAAGCTGGCGCCGAAAATAGCCGTTCATGCGCTGCCCGCCGACGCTCGCTGAAACGCCGCAGGGCCGGCCGCAACAAAAAACTGGCTCTCCTGCTTCATCACCTCGTCCTCGCAGACACGCCGTGCTACTTAGACTGGGGATTTAATCCAAGTCAAAGCACGTATTGGTTCCTTGCAAGTGGTCGCGAATGTCGGCGGATACAATGGCAAGACCTTGCCGTAAATTTGTCGCAGTGTCCGTTACCTGCAGCCTGTTTGCCGCTAACGGCGCGGCGTTCGCAGAGGCGTGCGCGTTTCCGCCGCAGGGCGACGGCCGGGTCGCCGCCGTCATCGACGCCCGCAGCTTCCGCCTCGACGACGGCCGCGAAGTGGTTCTGGCCGGTATCGAGCCGGCCGGAGGCGAACGAGCGAAAAATATTTCGGCGCTGTCGGCGATCGTGGCCGGGCGCGAGGTGACCTTGTCGGGACAGGACGACACCCCCGACCGTTATGGCCGCGAACCCGCCTTCGCCTTTCTCGCCGCCTCGCAAACCCCCGTGCAGGCTCAGCTTTTGACGCAAGGCGCGGCGCTGGTCTCGGGCGCCGTGGCCGACAAAGCGTGCGCTTCGGTGCTGGCCGATGCCGAGACCGCCGCCCGCGAGGCAAAACTTGGCATCTGGGCTGACCCATCGGCCATAAAAAACGCGGAAAGTCCCGGCGATATTTTGGCTGGGATCGGGCGATTTATGGTGGTCGAGGGCAAGGTTTTGTCCGTCAGACAGGCCGGGGCGACGACTTATCTGAATTTCGGACGGAACTGGACACGGGACTTTGCCGTGACTATTCCAAAGCGCGTGCTGGCGGCATTCGACGCCGCCGGCATGGAACTTAAGTCCTTTGAAAACAAACGGATTCGTGTCCGAGGCTGGGCCGAGGCGCGTGGCGGGCCGCGAATCGAAGCGCTCCATGCGGGGCAAATTGAAGTGCTGGGCGGGAACTGACCCGCGCAGGACGATAAAAAGAGAAGCTGAAGTGGCGGAGTTTGCGGTACGGCGCGAGACAGGGATGGGCCGCAGCCTTTGGGCTGCGCCTGTCCTGTTGTGCGCAGGCCTGATGCTCGCTTGCTGCGGCGAGATGGGCCGGCTGCAAACCGCGACGCCCACGGTAAGCCCGGTCAAGCCCAACCGCACCGTGGCGCAGACGCCGGCCGCCGAGCGCGAGCATGAGCGGATTCTCGCCTCCTATGGCGGCGCCTATGACGATCCGAAGCTCGAAGCCCTGATCACCAAGACCGTCGACCGGCTGGTGGCGGCTTCCGACCGTCCCGATCAGGGCTACAAGGTGACCATCCTCAATTCCGGCGCGGTGAACGCGTTCGCGCTGCCGACCGGCCAGCTCTACGTGACGCGCGGCCTGATCGCGCTCGCCAGCGACACCTCGGAATTGTCATCGGTCTTGAGCCACGAGATGGCGCATGTGCTGGCAAAGCACGCCGCGATCCGCGAGGACCAGGCGCGGCAGGCGGCGATCGTCACCCGCGTCGTCACCGACATGGGCAACGATCCCGACCTCACGGCGCTGGCGCTCGCCAAGACCAAGCTGACGATGGCGAGCTTCTCGCGCGCGCAGGAGTTCGAGGCCGATGGCATCGGCGTCGGGATTTCGGCCCGCGCCCATTTCGATCCCTACGGCGCGGCGCGCTTCCTCACCTCGATGGAGCGCAACGCCGAGCTGAAGGCCGGCAAGACCTCGATCGATCCGCGCGCGCAGGACTTCCTGTCGTCGCATCCGGCGACGCCCGAGCGCGTCCAGAACGCGCAGACCACCGCGCGGCAATATGTGTCGCCCGAGAACGGCGAGCGCGATCGCGAAACCTATCTCTCGGCAATCGACAACATCGTCTATGGCGAGGATCCGAGCGAGGGTTTCGTCCGCGGCCATCGCTTCCTGCATCCCAAGCTCGGCTTCACCTTCACCGCACCCGACAATTTCACGCTGGACAATACCGCCCAGGCCGTGATCGGCGTGCGCGACGGCGGCACGCAGGCGATGCGCTTCGACGTGGTGCGGGTGCCGGCGGAGCAGTCGCTCGGCGAATATCTCAATTCGGGCTGGATGGAAGGGGTCGACAAGTCCTCGACCGAGGACATCACCATCAACGGCTTTCCCGCGGCTTCCGCGAACGCCCATGGCGATCAGTGGGAGTTCAAGGTCTATGCGCTGCGGTTCGGCACCGACGTCTACCGCTTCATCTTCGCCACCAAGCAGAAGAACACCGAGAGCGAGCGCAACGCGCGCGAGACCGTGAATTCCTTCCGCCGCCTGACGCTCGAGGAAATCCAGGCCGCGCGGCCGCTGCGCATCAAGGTCATCACCGTGCAGCCCGGCGATACCGTGGAATCGCTGTCGCACCGCATGAGCGGCGTCGATCGCCCCACCGAACGCTTTCGCGTGCTCAACGGGCTCGACGGCCGCGCCCAGGTCAAGGTGCGCGATCTCGTGAAGGTCGTGGTGGACTGACGCGCAAGCGCGTCATCCCGGCGCGCGTGAACTAACGGGATATCGATCGACAAGACGCGCTCTTGCCCTCGTCGTCCCTGCGAAAGCAGGGACCCATAACCACCGATGTCAGAGAAGAACCCGTCTGGCGCCGCGCGCCATCGAGAAGCCGCGGCGTATGGGTCCCCGCTTTCGCGGGGACGACTCGTTGATTGATCTCGCTGAACGACAAGCAAAAAGCCCGGTCTTGCGACCGGGCTTTTGATTGTCTGGATATGGAAGCTGCTTACGCCGCTTCGTCGGCCACGGCCGCATCGTCGCCATCGGCGTCGGCATCCGCATCGCCTTCACCGTCGGCCTCGACTTCGGCTTCCGCCTTGGCGCCGCGGCGCGGGCTCTTGGCGAGCTGGCTTTCGATTTCCTTGACGGCTTCGGTTTCCGTCACATGCTGCACGACGGCGATCTCGCGCGACAGGCGGTCGAGCGCCGCTTCATAGAGCTGACGTTCGCTGTAGGACTGCTCGGGCTGCGATTCCGAGCGATAGAGATCGCGCACCACTTCGGCGATCGCCACGATGTCACCGGAATTGATCTTGGCTTCATACTCCTGGGCCCGGCGCGACCACATCGTGCGCTTGACGCGCGCACGGCCCTTCAGCGTCTCCAGGGCCTTCTTCACCAGCGCCGGCTCCGACAGCTTGCGCATGCCGACATTGGCGACCTTGGCGGTCGGCACCCGCAGCGTCATCTTGTCCTTCATGAAATTGATCACGAACAGCTCAAGCTTGGCGCCTGCGATCTCCTGCTCTTCGATGGCCAGGATCTGGCCAACGCCGTGCGCGGGATACACCACGAATTCATTGGTCTTGAAGCCCTGACGCTGGGTCAGGACCTTCTTCGGCTCCTCCACGCGCGGCGCGGCGGCGGTCACCGGCTTGGCGGGGACGACGGGCTTGTGCGCCACCGGCTTGCTGACAGCAGGCTTGGCGGCGGGCTTCGGGGCAGCAGTCTTGGGAGCAACCTTCGAGGCAGTAGCTTTCGAACCCGTCGCTTTCGCGGCGGTTTTTGCAGTCTTGTTTGGCATTGCGCTTCTTTTGTTCTTTGAGGACTTTGCCGCCGAGGCCTTGGTGGCGGGCCGGGTATCCTTAGAAGCCCGGGCACGGCGTTTGGTTGCACTGCGGCTGGCCGCAGCGGCTTTCTTGGTTACCTTGGAAGCACTCTTTTTACGCGTTTTCTGTGACACAGCCTGCGCGCGGAACTGCCACGCCCCTGTTCGATGTTTTTCACGGGAACCCATAGGGGCCATATACGCGGCTGACGGGTTCGGCTCGAATGTGCCCAATATAGCACATTTTCCGCGAAAATCAATGATTTACGCCCCGTCTGGGGCGTTTGGGCGGCGTTTTTGGCGACGAGAGCGCGAATAGGGTTAAGTGGAAACTGAATTTTGACCAAATCTGGCCGGTACCTGGGTCACTTGGGCCACACTTGGGTCATGCCCGCGTCAGTCTCCGGTACCGGGCTTTGGAGAAAAATATTTCTCGAATTTGCCGTCCATACCCTCGAAATCCTTCGCGTCGGGCGGCGAATCCTTCTTCTGGGTGATGTTCGGCCAGCTCTTGGCGTACTCGGTATTAACCTCCAGCCACTTCTCGAGGCCCGGTTCGGTGTCCGGCTTGATGGCGTCGGCGGGGCATTCGGGCTCGCACACGCCGCAATCGATGCATTCGTCCGGATGGATGACCAGCATGTTCTCGCCCTCGTAGAAGCAGTCCACGGGGCAGACCTCGACGCAGTCGGTATATTTGCACTTGATGCAGGCTTCCGTGACGACGTAGGTCATCCAAGGCTCCGAAACAGTCAATTTTGAGTGGGTTGCCTAGCGCAGGAACACCGCAGCCGCAAGTGAAGCCCTTCACTCCGAAACGGCGTTTTTGTCGGGTCCTGTCGCTTATCGCAGCCTGTAATTTGCAGTTGGTTATACGCGGTCGGTCAGCCGCATTTAGTCACGTGCATTTAGTTACTCTTGGCCGTCCTGCAAATCCTCATACAGCACGCGCGCCGATGCGGCATCGCCCCGCCGCTCCGAAAACCCGACCACCTTGAGGAGGCGCACGCCCCGATCCAATCCGATGGTGATCACGTCGCCGGCCTTCACGCCATGTCCCGGCGCCTTTTCGCGGACGCCATTGATGCGGACGTGACCGGACTCGACCAGCGCGGCGGCCGAGGTGCGCGCCTTCACCACCCGCGCATGCCACAACCATTTATCGAGACGCTGGCGCTCCAAGCGACTTCACCGAAAAATGCTTTTGTTGGTTGATGCGTTTTCCTGACGCGGAAGGTCACGGCATCGCGCAAGAAAAACGCTCGTGTCAGTCCTTGCGGTTGGCGGCGAGCTGTTCCTTGAGCGCCGCCAGTTTCGCAAAGGGCGAATTCGGATCGACCGGACGATCGCGCTCGCGCGGGGCGGCGCTGCTGGCGTATTGCCGGTGCGACGGACCGCTGTCGCGGCCCTTGTCGCGATCGCGCCCGCCTTTGTCACGGCCGCCCTTGTCGCGACCGCCGCCGAACTTGCCGCGATCCTTGTCGCGATCCCTGCCCTTGTCGTTGTCGCGGCCTTTATCCCTGTCCCGGCCCTGGAAGCGCTCGCGCGGCGATGGTGCCCTGTCCTCGCGCGGCGCCGACGGTGCGCCATCGGCCGCGCCGGGCGCAGCGTTTGCCGCCGGCGCATCGGCGCGCAGCTTGCGAAACTCGTTGTGACGGTCGCGCCGTCCGCGGCGGTGGCGCTCGCCCTTCGCGGCGTCCGCCGATGGCGCGCCTGCGCCTGTGGCGGAGGCGGCGCCTTCCGCCGGCCGATCGTGATGGCGATGACGATTGCGGTCGTGGCGCGGCCGGCGTTCCTCGGAGCGGCCGCCGGGCCGCCAGACTTCGATCAGTTCAGGCGCAGCGGCGGCCTCAGGCGTAGCGGCAACTTCGGGCGTCGCTGCAGCGGTGACATCAGCGGCGCCAGCCTCGGCCGGCGCGGTCTCAACAGAAGTCGCGGTCTCCGGCGTTGCTTCGGCGACAGCGGATTCGGGCGTTATTTCAGCAGGGGCCGGCTCCGGCGCCTCAAACGCCGCGGCCTCAACCGAAGGCTCCTCCAGCGCTTCCGCCACCGCGGCTTCAACGGATTCAGCCGTGACTTCCGGCTCGGAAGCCGCTTCGACGGGTGCGGGCTCGCTCTCGGCCGGCCCGTCGGCGAACGCGATATCGGGCAGCAGCGTGGCGGACGAATGCGCGCGCGAGCTCGCCGGCCGCAGCCGCATCCGGCGCAGCCTCGCGTTGATGCAGCTTCAGTTGACGCCGTCTCCGCGCCGGTGTTTCGACCGCCGCCGGTTTCGGCGGCAGCGGCGCGCGGCGCTCCATGCGATAGCCGAGCGCGCGCAGGATCGAGGCAAAATCCTCGCCGGCCGAACCGGTCAGCGACGTCATCGCCTGCGTCACGACAAAGCCGCGGCCGTCGAACGCACCAGTGGGCTTTTCGCCGGGCGAAGTCTCGCGCCATGCCAACGCCGGACGGATCAGATCGGCCAGCCGCTCCAGGATGTCGACCCGCACCGCGCGCTCGCCGCACTGGCGATAGCCGAGCACGCGATAGGCGTCGCGCGGCAACGCCTTGTCGACCGGAAACGAGGTGCGCCCCGATCCCGCCAGATGCTGCGCGCCCGACAGCGCCGAGAGATCGACATTGTCGAGTTTCAGCGCCCACAGCAGCGAGGCCAGCGAACGCGCCGCCGGCTTCAACAGCGCCGGCAGATAGATGTGATAGGCGCCGAACCGCACGCCGTATTTGCGCAACGAGGCGCGCGACGGCTGATCGAGATCCTTCATCTCGGCCGAGATCTTCGAGCGCTCCAGCACGCCGAGCGCCTCGATGAGCTGGAAGGCGATGCCGCGCGCAATGCCGGTGATGTCCTCGGCCTTGTTGAGATCGAACAGCGGCCCGAGCAGCTTCTCGACATGCGTCTTGAGCCAGAGATCGAGCCGCGCCTGCACGGCCTCGCGCGGCGCGCCGCTCAGGCGCTCGTCGGAAATGATGCGGATGCGCGGATGCAGCGCGTCGTCGGCCGCCATCAGTTTCGCCACCGCATCGCCGGTCCAGCGGATGGTTCCGTCCGAGGTCAGCACGAACTGGTCGTCGGGGGCGGCGGCGAGCTTTTCGGCGCGCGCGTCGATTTCGCCGGCCAGCGCCTTCTGCGCGGTCGCCTGCAGCGCCTTGGCGTCGGAGCCCGCCTCCGCCGTTTCGGGCGCAAAGGTGAACCCGTCGAGCCGGCCGATCACATGGCCTTCCACGATTACTTCGCCGGTCTTGCCGATTTCGGTATTCAAAACACTGTTCTCCCGCAGGCGGCGCATCAATACACTGGTACGGCGGTCAACGAAACGCTCCGTGAGCCGTTCATGCAGCGCATCGGACAATTTATTTTCGACTTCGCGCGTAATTCCCTGCCAATGTTCGGGGTCGGCCAGCCAATCGGGCCGGTTGGCCACGAAGGTCCAGGTCCGGATTTGCGCGATCCGGCCCGATAAAGTGTCGATATCGCCGTCGCTGCGGTCGGCCTGCTCGACCTGGGCGGCGAACCAGGCGTCGGGAATCCGGCCTCGTTTCATCAGGAAATCGAACAGGGTGGTGACCAGCTCGGCATGGGCGGCGGGCGCGATCTTGCGGTAATCGGGGATCTGGCAGGCGTCCCACAGCCGCTCCACGGCGGCAGCGCCATGGGCCATGTCCCGCACGTCGGCGTCGCGCGCGGCATGGTCGAGCACGCGCAGATCCTCGGCGATCGGCGCCCGGGTCAGCGCCTCGTGCGACGGCGTCAGCGCCAGCGACACCTGCAGGCTGCCGAGCGAGGAGAAATCCAGCTTGGCATTGCGCCACTGCAGCACCTTCACGCTGTCGAAGGTGTGGTTCTGCAGCGCGTTGACCAGTTCCGGCTCGAACGGCGCGCAGCGCCCCGTGGTGCCGAACGTGCCGTCGCGCGTCGCGCGCCCGGCGCGGCCCGCGATCTGGGCGAATTCGGCCGGATTGAGCCGTCGGAACTGATAGCCGTCATACTTGCGGTCGGAGGCGAAGGCGACGTGATCGACGTCGAGATTGAGCCCCATGCCGACCGCGTCGGTGGCGACGAGATAATCGACGTCGCCGTTCTGGAACATCTCCACTTGCGCGTTGCGCGTGCGCGGCGACAGCGAGCCCAGCACGACCGCCGCGCCGCCATGCTGCCTGCGGATCAATTCGGCGATCGCGTAGACCTC
This sequence comes from uncultured Alphaproteobacteria bacterium, assembly GCA_963843225.1. Taxonomy (GTDB): domain Bacteria; phylum Pseudomonadota; class Alphaproteobacteria; order Rhizobiales; family Xanthobacteraceae; genus Bradyrhizobium. Next base: position 405,650 of record CAWJJT010000001.1, read on the forward strand.
GTCGGCCGAAAACGCCACGATCGCGGTGCGCCGCGGCTGGCGGGTGATCTTGCGGTCGCCGGCGAATTCGAGCTGCGACAATCGCGGCCGCGTGACGATGGAGGCGCCCGGCAGCAGCCGCTCGATGATCGGGCGCATGGTGGCCGCACCCAACAGCAGCGTCTCGTCGCGGCCGCGCCGGTTGAGGATGCGGTCGGTGAAGACATGGCCGCGTTCCAGATCGGCGGCGATCTGGATTTCATCGACCGCGAGAAACGACACGTCGAGATCCCGCGGCATCGCCTCCACGGTGGAGACCCAGAACCGCGGATTCTTCGGCTTGATCTTCTCCTCGCCGGTGACGAGCGCGACCGCCTCGGGGCCCACGCGCGCGACGATCTTGTTGTAGACCTCGCGCGCCAGCAGCCGCAGCGGCAGGCCGATCACGCCGGAGGAATGCGCCACCATCCGCTCGATCGCCAGATGCGTCTTGCCGGTGTTGGTCGGACCGAGCACGGCCGTGACGCCGGCGCCGGGAGCCCGGTCATGCCCAAAGGAAGAAGAGAAAGCCATATTTTTCAGGTGTTTCTTTTATTGCTGGCCTTCAACATTCATTGCGAGCGCAGCGAAGCAATCGGTCGACAGCAGAAGTAGGGATTGCTGCCTCGCTTCGCTCTCCGCAATGATGAAAAGGGCAATTTCCGCCGATAGTGTTTCACAACGCGACAGCCGGGCTGGCTTGAATGGTCGCGGCTTAAGTTCCGGAACGAGTTCGGAACGAATCGCGCCCGAATCGCTGACTCCCCTGCTCTCCTGATACGTTCACCGCAACATCTCGCGTGGAACACGCTTTTTGGCACTAGATCAAGTTCGAGCGGCGATCGACAAGCGGCGGTTTGGCGGCGAATTCCTTAAAATTTTTGCCGCCGCCGAGTCGAATCAGAATCGGGGAAGAGTCAACTGGATTCATGCCCGCTTGCCGTCTCTCCTGTGGAAGGTGACGTGATAGAGCATCGCGGACGGGTGAGGCTCTGTCTTCGCGGTGCGAGACCCCTCATCCGGCGCTTCGCGCCACCTTCTCCCGCAGGGGGAGAAGGGAGAAGCGGCACCGCTTCCTCAATTCGTTTTCGCGACCCGCGGCGGCGTGGCCGTGGTGATGAAGCTCGTCGCCTCCAGCATCGCCGGGCCGAGCGGGGTCGGGATCTTCATCCAGAACGGCACCAGGATGCGGGTTCCCGCGACCGGCGCGAACGCGATCTCGATGTTGCGCTGGGCGGTGAGATATTTGATCACCGGGCGGTCGGGGATATAGCCCGCGATCGGCGTGAAATAGAGCGCGCAGACCACGACCGGGCCGCGATAGCCCTTCTCGGCCTTCACCGTTTCCATGCGCTTGAAATCGAGCTTGAGATCGTAGCGCATGCGGCCGTCGAAGACCGCGGCGCCGGTGCGGCAGGCATCGGGCGTGAGCGGATCGGCCGTGCCCGGCACCCGCAGCATCGATCCCGTCATCGGATCGTAGACCCCGTGGCGATGCGCGTCCGTGACCGGAAGGCGGTCGGGATCGACAGGCGGTTCCGGCTCGATGCCGAATTCGCGGATGTTGCCGTTCGCCAGCGTGATGTGGATGGCCTCGGTCTTCTTCGAGGTCGTGGTGGAAGCGGTATAGGCGGTCGGGACCAGCGCGCCATTGACGACGCGGCCCTGCGAAGCGCCGGTGCCGGAACCGCCGGCGATGGCGTTCAACAGCCCCATGGTGCCGCCGGAGGCCGCCGCCGAGAACTGGTCGTCCGCGATATCGATGGTCCAGGCGCCACGGCCGACGGGAATGCCGGCCAGCGTCGCCTCATATTGCGCCTCCAGCCGGCCTTGCGCGGCGGCCGGCGGCGAGCGCCAGCCGGCACAGCCACAGCGCTGCCGTCAGGGACAAACTGCCCACTACCAGCAGCGCCCGTCGGCGGAGCCGGGGTAAGATCATCCTGAAAACGGTCACCTGGCGGCGGTCCTGCTACTTCGGCGCGGATGGAATGACATTTAAGCCAAAATACCCTGCAAACAACGGATCGGCCCGATTTTCGGCAATTTCGGCAGTCGGCGCCGCAACTTGGGTATGGACCATCGTTTCGCCGGGGAATGCGCCGATTATATGATGTCCGAAAGCCCGCCAAACGGGCGCGGAAACCTGCTTTTAACCCCCAAAACCTTGACGCCCCGGGCATCTCGCCCTATACGTCCGCCGCTCCCTAGATGGACGTGATTTTTGGACCCCCCAAGGGCTGATTGGCCCCGGGCTGGCAGAGGATTTCTTGAGATGTCGCGGCGCTGCGAATTAACGGCCAAGGGGCCGCTGGTGGGTCACAAGGTGAGCCATTCCAACATCAAGACCAAGCGCCGGTTCCTGCCGAACCTGTGCAACGTCACCTTCATCTCCGACGTGCTCGGCCGCAACGTGCGCCTGCGCGTCTCGACCAACGCCATCAAGAGCGTCGACCACAATGGCGGGCTGGACACGTTCCTGCTCAAGGCCAAGGCCGACAAGCTGTCGCCCCGCGCGCTGGAACTGAAGCGCGCGATCGAGAAGAAGAAGGCCGCCGCGCCGGAAGCAGAAGGCGAGCTGAGCTTTTCGCATCCGCGATTGAATTTTGAACGGCCGGGTCGAAAGCCCCGGCCGTTTTGCTTTGCGCCGGGCGCGTCTCCCCGCGCGCACCGCCGTCTTCGCCTCGCCCCGCGCGCGGGGAGAGGCCGACGCGCCCTTGCGCGGCGGGTGAGGGGGACTCTCCGCGAGTCGAACTCGTGGAAACAGCCCCTCACCCCAACCCTCCTAGAGCGAGCTTCGCTCGTCTCGACCCCGCGAAGAGCGGGGCGAGGGAGAAGCGAGCCCGTAGCCCGGATGGAGCGAAGCGCAATCCGGGGAGACACGCGCGCGGCGCCAACCCCGGATTTCGCTTCGCTTCATCCGGGCTACGGTGATTGAGCGTTGTCCGCGCAGCATCAAAACCCCACGGGAGACCCCTCACGTGAAGATCGTCGACCTCAGCCGCGAGCTCTATCACAAGACGCCCGACCTATCCCGGCCATCCCCCGATCATCCACGGCGTCTGGACCACGCATGAGGACTCCCTTGTCGCGTCCGGCAATGTGCACGGGCTGTCCTCGATGTTCATCTCGATGCCCGATCACGCCGGCACCCATATCGACGCCTTCCGGCATTTCAACAAAGATGGCCAGCCGATCGACGAATATCCGCTGGAGAACTGCATCGTGCCCGGCATCTGCCTCGACCTGCGCCACATCGCGCCCGCGCGCCGAGATCGCGCCGGACGATCTTGTGGCCGCGGTGAAGAAGAGCGGCCATCGCCGTGCCGAAGGGCGGCACGGTGCTGCTCTGCACCGGCCATCACGCGCGCACCTTTCCGCGCAAGGAATATGCGAGCGAGAATTCCGGCGTCAACGTCGCGGCCACCGAATGGCTGGCGGCGCAGGGCGTGGTGCATTTCGGCATCGACTCGATGCGGCCGGGGCCGGAAGGCAAGGTCAACTCGCTGGTGCACAAGGCCTGCGGCGAACTCGGCATCACCCACATCGAGAGCCTGTGCAATCTGGAAGCGCTGTTGGGCGAGGGCCCGTTCACCTTCATCGGCCTGCCGCTGAAATGGCGCGACGGCACGGGCTCGCCGATCCGCGCGGTGGCGGTGTTCGGGATGTGAGGGGGCCGCGATGTCGTCCCATACCCCGCGAGAAGCGGAGGCAATCCGAAGCTACGCCGGGTGACTCAACTCGGTATCGCTGACGCGCATCGGAGCTACGCGTGCGACCTCACCGGCGCTTTCGCGCCAGTGCTCCGACAAGTGAGATGCGGCTCCGCATGCGCGATGGATGCGGCCTACGCCTCCATCCCCATCAGCTTCGCCGCGGTGCGGCCGAGGATGTCGGCCTTGTCGTCGTCGCTGAGCGAGGTCGAGGCGAAGACGTGGTCGACCGGCTGCGAGCTGCCAGGGGAAGGGATAGTCGCTGCCGAGCACGATCTGCCCCGCGCCCGACTTGCGCGGCGAGATGGCGGAGCGCCTCGGGCGTGAACACCAGCGAATCGAAATAGATCTGCTTGAGATATTCGGTCGGCGCTTCTTCGAAAGCTTGATGTCCGGATTGCAGCCGGCGGGATTGACCAGGCAGGCGTGGTCGGAACGGTCGGCGTAGGACGGCAGGAAGCCGCCGCCATGCGCGGCGATCACCTTCAATTTCGGGAAGCGGTCGAAGGTGCCCTCGAAGATCATATGCGACAGCGCGATCGTGGTCTCGACGGGATAGGAGATCGCGTTGGTGAGCCAGCCGTTGCCGGCGACCTGCTTGTTGAGTTCGGGCACGCCCTGCGGATGGATGAACAGGGGCACGCCGAGTTCCTCCGCCTTGGCCCAGACCGGATGGAATTTCGGATCGGAAAACGCCACGCCGTCGACATTGCCGCCGATCGCGGCCCCCTTCAGCCCCTGCTGGTTGACCGCGGTCGTCCAGCTCCTGTCACCGCGAGATCGGGCGCCTGCAGGGTGAGCGAGGCAAAGCCGGCGAACCGGTCGGGCCGCGAGGCGCAGAGCTCGGCGAGTTTCTCGTTCTGGATCGTCACGACCTGCGCGGCGAGGTCGCGGTCGGCCTTGTACCAGTTCGGATTGATCGACAGCACCTCGATGTCGACCGCCTGCGCGTCCATCGCCGCGAGCCGCTGGTCGAGCGAGATCACGGTCTCTCCGGCGCCGCGCACCGTCGAGGCCGGCGCGGGCCCGAGCAGCTTCGTCGCTTCCGGGATCACGCAATGGGCGTGCACGTCGATGGTCTTGATCCGCTTGCCGCCGACCATGACGGGAATTTTGCTTTTTGCCGCGACTTTGCGCATGCGCGCTGCGCAACATGCCGCAACTGCAGAAGGCGATCCCGGTCGCGGCGGCGGCCGCGCCGCCCTTGAGAAAATTACGGCGTGTGGTCATGACGATGTCCTCCCTGTGTTTTGCGGCGAGGATGCGTCGTCACCCGCCCGGGTTGTGGCGGAGACTAGGGGAAGAAGAAGGCGACAACCAGTCGTTAGATCGGGAATGATTGTTTCGCCGCGTAACCCGATCAGCCCTCGGCTATCGCTGGTAGCCGCGATCAATCAGCCCGGCGTCGTGATCGTCGACGGCAATGCCGTGACGGTCGAGGTACTCGGAGTGATACGTTGTGAACAGATGCATCAGGTGACGATAGAGCCAGTCGGTCTCGGCGTCGGGCCATAATTCGTCCGTCGTCCGGTCTATTTCGACATCGCGCCTGTGCTTGAACGGAAATATCTCGAGGCCGGGATAGCGGCTGACGTTTTCGACTGCGATCAGCTCCTCGCCGACGGCAAACGGCGGATTGAACACCGGAGGAGCGTTGTCGAGCATTACACCGCTGACGCCGGCGGCTATCGTGGCGATCCATCGGCTTATCGTTCGGATCGATCCCCCCGATTGCCGCATCAAGCGGGTGTCGGCAAGATCCCCGACGTCGCTAGCATAACGCTTCGACCATGCCTCCCGTATCTCCCGGCGGTAAAAGGTATTGCCTACGACCAAAGGTCGGGTACGGACCTCTACCTGAAGCTTGCCGCCCGCGCCGGAAAACACTTGCTCCAAACCGCCGATCATCTCATCGGTCAAATCTAGCCGTCTGCGGAAAACCGGAAACCAGACGTCGCCGAACGGATTGATATGCTTGGCGGCCATTCCGTACCAAGAGTTCAGAAGTCTCCAGGTCCGGCATCTGCACCCGGACCGGGAAACGGTAGATGACGCCATCGGCCGCGCCGTCGTCCGCCGCGAAATGTTCATAACGCGGATAGGTTCTGGTGGCGAAGAAAGCGGCGACCATGATGTCGCTGGTCACATCCAGAGCTTCGGAATTCAGGCCGTATTGCTGTGCGATGATATTTCCGATCGCGGGGCCGTGAATCTTCATGAGCATGCCGAGCAGGCGGATCCTGATCAGCTCTCTTTCCGTAAGTTGCGCATGAAATCGGGCAGCGTCGATGGCAACGATCGGATCGATTTCCGTGCCGGAGATCATCGCGCGGCGATAAATCGAAGGAAGCAGCGCGGGAAAATGTCTCGTTTGGCCGCGGTAGAGATAGCGATCGCGGCGGGGATCCTCTGCGGATAATCGATCGAGAAGCACGTGAATATTTTCGGCCACGGGTTGCAGCGGCGGGGGCGGCGAGTTGGCGCGAAGCTGCTCGGCAATCTTCTCGTTGCGGATTCCGAGTTCGCCCGGCACGTGCTGGTGCAGAAATACGTCAAAGCGTGTCGCGCCCGGCGGAAGGTTGGGCGAAGCCAACGCGCCTGCGCGCCCGGCTGCGCCTTGCATCTCCTTTTGCTGTTTGTTCTGAAGCAAACGCTTCCTGTTTCGCTTCAGGAGCTTGGCCGCGCGTCGTTGGGTCATCGACGATCTCCGCTTGCTCTCCTTACCGTCAACAGCCGGCTCGATGATTGGTCGGCTCGATGAGATATGCCCAGCGCTCGGGCCTCCCATTCTGCCCGACGGGCAAATCACCCAAAACCCTGTCCAGCCCCGTTTTCAAAAAATTTTCCGCTTCACATTCCATGCAAATCACCTTCCTAGTCCCGCCGTCCCGCTCCGCCAGGAGGGGCGCTCGCGATCGTCACGAACGTGGGGCGGGATGCGGTGGACGCTGGAAGCGCCTTGACGAACGGCGCGCGATAGCGGACGGCGAAGTCGTGTGGTCCTGACGCCCCGGTGCTGGCGTCAAGTTGCGCGGGAAGTAATCCCGCCGGCGACGGTGGCAAGAAAGCCGGTCACCGGGGAGAGCACGAAGGAAACCGTTAAAACCATTGCGCAGGGAAGGCCGGATGTTCTCCGCTGAACCTGTATGCTCGTGTGCGCTTTTTCCATCCCTTTGGCGCACGAGACCGCGGGTGCAGCGCGCACCCGGTCTTCCCTGCGCCCTCTTTTTTTCGAGGAGGACGCGAGATGACGGCAAAACCCGGGCGATCGGCGCCGCGGGATCGCGGAGGTGCGTTTTGTGCCGAAGAGAAGCCGATTCACATTCTCTTCATCGTATTTCTTAGAAAGAGATTCAAATTATCCATTCATGATCGCCCCGCTGACCAGAAGGCCAGGCTGCGTCCGCGCGCGGGATTCGCGTGGCGATGCGCGTCGCAGGAAAAGCGGCCTTGCCTCGCCCGGATCAGGGAAACACGACCATGGCGACCGCGGGCCGAGTCCACTGCGCTGCCGGCTTCCTGCAATCCCCGATGACGCCGTCGCGCGCTTCGTCTCGATTGGCGTTGCGGCCAAGGCGCAGCGCTTGTCCGAAAACTGATCGCGCTTTCCGCCCTGTCATGCGCCCTGGCGCTGGGGGATGCGCCGCCCAATCGCCGGCGCCCGAATTGCAGGCCAGCGTCCAGCCTGCCGTCGATCGACAACCGGAGCCGCGCATTCACCGGCCGAGCCGCGCGCTGCTCGCGCCGCAACGCCCGCCCGACTGCGCGTTCAGGGAAGCATCCGACCTCAAGCCGGTGGATCCGGATCAATGGGAGCGGCTGAAGCTCGCCTACGAGCGGCAATGCTACCAGCATGCGGAGCAGGTGGCGCGCGAACGGCTGCGGCGGCTGCAGTCGGCGCGGATGTGCGAGGCCGAACCGGTTCGGCTTTCATTGCCGGCCAGCCGTTAACCATACACTCCGTCACCACAGGCCATTGTTTCGACACACTGGGCGCCGTTTCAGGGCAGCCCCGCCTTGTTTTAGGTCTGCTTTGGCTGCGTAAATCCCGCTGCATTTTTTTGATTCTCGGTACCCCGGCGGAAATTTTTCCAACTGCAGCCGCGAGACCATCGATGATGACGCTCTACGAGTTGCTCGGCGCGCTTCCTTCGGATGACGCCGACCATGTCAGGGCCGCATTCCGAAAGGCCGCCAAGGCGGCCCACCCTGACACCCATCCCGACGATCCGAATGCTGCGCTCAGGCTCAGGCAGGTCATGCGTGCCCATGCCATCCTCAGCGATCCGCAGCAGCGGGCCGCTTACGATCGGCTGATGGCGCTGGCGGTCCAGCCGCCTCGGCGGAAACGGAACACCGTCTCCCGCGCGATCCGCAAGCTCGCCTTCGATGTGATCGCGGTCGCATCGCTTTCGGCGATGTCGATCGGAACCTATCTGCTTATCCAGGAGCTTTCGCAGGGAACGGCGCTTCCGCCGCAAGCGGTGATGGCATCCGTGCCGGTCGAAGCTGTCGTCGCGCCGGCGCCGCGAGCAGCCGCGAGCGTCCCGGACAAGTCACCCGGCAAGCCCGATGCCGCTGCGGCCACCGTGCGGGACGAACCATCGAACAAGCCTGACGCCGCGACCACTGCGCAGGCCGAAGCATTCCACTGGCCCGAAGCCGCAGCCGCCGCGCGGGACGAGTTATCCAGCAAACCCGGTGCCGCAGTCGCCGCCCGCGATGAGCCATCCAGCAAACCTGATGCCGCGATTGTCGTGCGTGTGGAGCCGCTCGACAAATCCGATATCGCAGTCGCAGCGCGGGACGAGCCTTCCGGCAAGCCCGATGCCGCGGTTGGCACGACGCGACGGGTCATCGGACAAGCCCGATATCGCAGTCGCCGCGCGTGACGAGCCGTCCGACAAGCCTGATGCCGCAACCGCCGCACGCGACGAGCCGCTCGACAAACCTGATGCAGCGGCAGTAGCCACTCGCGACGAGCCGTCCGACAAGTCGGGCAGCGCAGCCGTCGCCAGCGAGACGATGGCGCTCGGCGGCGGCGCACCCGCGACGAACACGGACAACGCTCAGGCACCGGCGGTTACAGGCAGCACACTGGCAAGTGCCGCCGCTAGCCCTGCTCCCGCGCCCGTCGCGCGAGATGCCGGTTCTGATGATTCCAGGACTCTTGAAAGCAAGGCTCTTGAAAAGCAAGAAAACTTCTTGAAAGCAAGGCTCCCGAAACCAGGAACTCCTGACGCCAGCAGTTTTGACGCCAAGGCCGTTGATGCAAAGCCGCTCGATGCCAAGCCCTATGATGCGAAGCCCTACGATGCGAAGGCTTACGAACCCAGGGGTAATGATGCCAGGTCGTTCTGGGAGCGCGGCATTGCCGCGTATCGCGACGGAGACCTGTCGCGCGCGATTGACGATTTCGATCAGGCGATCCGGCTCGACCGGAATTTCACCGAGGCCTACGTCGATCGCAGCATCGCCCTCTATCGTCGGGGCGAATTCGACCGCGCCTTCGCCGACATCACCCACGTCAAGCGCATGAAGAATCTCGATCAGGCCAGGAATGCCGAGCCACCCCTGCGCAAGCCATCGCCTTCATCACGCGGGAATTAGGGTTTGCATGTCTCGCCGGCGCGGCGCGATCACGGCGTCACCGGAAATCCCTTCGGCAAGCGTGATGCCCTTCTCGCCCGCGACCTCGCGCAGCAGATCAGGGCGGTCGGAGATGATGCCGTCGACGCCGATGTCGATCAGGCGGGCGATGTCGTCCTTTTTGTTGACGGTCCAGACCACGACCTTGAGCCCGAGGCCCTGGGATTCCTTCACCAGCTCCGGCGTGACGTCGCCGTAGTAAGGCGACCAGATCGCGCCGCCGGCGGCCTTGATGGTGCGCGGCAGCGAGCCGCCGTGGTCGGCGGGATCGAAGCCCGCGGTCCATTCGGTGGCCTTCGTCAGCGCCACCGTCGGCGCGTTGCCCTTCTGCAAGGTGAGATAGACGGTGGGGATCGCCGGCGCGAGCTTCTGCACCAGCAGCAGGGTGCGCCAGTCGAACGACTGCACCATGATGCGGTCCTCGAATTTCTCCTGGGCGGCGAGATCGAGCAGCAGCGTGACAAAGCGCTGCGGGTCGGGGGATTCGTCGGGATGATTGGGATCGATCTTGGTTTCGATGTTGAAGCGCACATGGGCGTCGCCGGACTTGCGCACCAGCGCGAACACCTCGCGCAGCGTCGGGATCGGCGTGCCCGGCACCGCGTGCTGGTCGGGAAACTGCTTGGCGTAGGCGCTGTCGGGCTTGATCCGGCCGACGTCGTATTTCTTCACCTCGGCAAGCGGCAGGCGGACGAAGGGAATGCCGGGCGCGGCGACATAGGCGCCGTCGGGCCCGCGCGCGAGGTCGGGATTGAGGCCGCGCTCATGGGAGACGACGAGCGCGCCGTCGGCCGTGACGCCGATGTCGAGCTCCAGCGTATCCACCCCCATCGACAGCGCGTTGGCGAAGGATGCAAGCGTGTTCTCGGGCATCAGCGCGCGGCCGCCCCGGTGCGCCTCGATGTCGAAGGCCATGACCTCTCCGTTGGTGAAAAGAAAAAGGACGGCGAGAGCCATCATCCGCCACGCCAATTGCAGTCCCTCCCCTGTTTCGCGGCCGGCGGCGGATTGCGCCGCGCGCGATCCCGGCTACGCTACAGGGTGCCCGCCACCGATGCAAAGAACGCCTTGCGGCAACCAACGAGGACCACGCCATGAAACGACTGATGATCCTGAACGGCCCCAACCTCAATCTGCTCGGGGTGCGCGAGCCGCATATCTACGGCACCACGACGCTGGCGCAGGTGCGCGAGAGCTGCGAGCAGGCCGCCAAACGCCTGGGGATCGAACTCGCCTTCCACCAGTCGAACCACGAGGGCGCGATCGTCGACTGGATCCAGTCGGCGCGGCAGACGGCGGACGCCATCATCATCAATCCGGCCGGCTATTCCTTCACCTCGATCGCCATCCTCGATGCGATCAAGGCGTTCGAGGGCCCGGTGATCGAAGTCCACATCTCCAACATCCACGCCCGCGACGAACTGCACCGCCATTCCAAGATCTCCACCGCCGCAACCGCCGTGATCGCGGGACTGGGGCCCTACGGCTACATCGCGGCGATGGATGCGGTAGCGCAGATGGCGAAGAAGGGGTGATGGGGTGGAGGCTGCGCGCCATCCCACGAGTCATGGATGCGAAAGCGCCCTCCGCGAGTCCTCCCGGCGAAAGCCCCTCCCCTCGTCGTCCCGGCGAAAGCCGGGACCCATAACCACAGGGAGCAGTTGTGGCGCGAAAGCCGTCGACCAGCGCCGCTCACAACGAACGACACGGCGTATGGGTCCCGGCTTTCGCCGGGACGACGAGAGAGATTGCGTCGGCCTCTCCCCGTCATTGCAGAGCGAAGCGAAGCAATCCATACTTGCCGCAAAAAGGAAGAATGGATTGCTTCGTCGCTTCGCTCCTCGCAATGACGGGCTCTCGAAACCGTCCGTCGTCACGCCGCCTTGACGAGCCCCGCGTCGAGATGCTTCAGCCGCGGCAGCACTTCCTGCTTCAACAGCGTCAGCGAATGGTGCCAGGCTTCCGGCTTGTGCTTGTAGTCGAAGCCGAACACCAGAAGCGTGCCGAAGCCGCCGACATCGCGCCAGATGGTCTCGATCTTCTCGGCGACGGTGGCGGGCGAGCCGACGATCCAGTTGCGTTTGGCGCAATAGTCGACGGTGACATCGGAATCCGGCACGTCGGGGGCGTGCTTGAGATAGTCCTTGAAGCCGAAATGGCCGAGCAAGGGGAGGAAATACTCGCCCATCATCCGGCCCATCATGTCGCCGGCGGACAACCGCCAGGCTTCCTCGTCGGTGTCGGCGACGAACACCTCGCGCACCAGCCGCCAATCCTTGCGGTTGGGCTTGCGGCCGGTCTTGGCGGCGCCGGCTTCGACCGAATCCCAGTGGCTGCCGACATAGGCCGGGTTGAGGTTGAGGCTCATCGGAATGTAGCCGCGCTCGCCCGCGAGCTTCAGCGTGTCGCTGCCCTTGGAGAGACCGGCAACGCCGATCGGCGGATGCGGCGCCTGCTTCGGCTTGAGGTGGGGTTTGAGGAAATCGAACATGGTGTCCGGCTTGGTCACCGTCCAGAACTTGCCTTTATGGGTCCAGGGCGCGTCCTCGGTCCACATCTTCAGGATGATCTCCAGCGCCTCGCGCGTCATGTCGCGGTTCTGCCCGCTCATGCCGTCGACGTTGAACATCGCCCAGTCGCTCGGCAGGCCCGATGCGGCGACGCCGAAATTCAGCCGGCCGCCCGAGAGATGATCGAGCATCGCGACGCGGTTGGCGAGTTCGGCGGGGTGGTGATAGGGCAGCAGGAAGCCGCCGGGGCCGAGGCGGATGTTCTTGGTCTGCAGGAATGCCTGCGCCAGCAGCAGATCGGGGGCCGGATGCGGTTCCCAGGGCGCGGTGTGGTGCTCGCCGATCCAGACTTCCTGGTAGCCGAGCTCGTCGAGCCACCGGATGGTCTGCAGGTCCCAGTCGTGACCCTCCTTCAATCCGCACTCCGGCGGATGCGAGGGCATCGTGAAGTAACCGATCTCCATAGAGCTTCCTCCCGCTTGTTCATTTTTCGAAGCGCGTCTTGTCGCGCGCCAGCGAAAAGCATAGCACGACGAGAGGTGTGGCCGAGATATGACAAAACAACTCGGCAGGTGCGCGCGACGTGCTCGACGTGCCGCTTACTTCCCCTCTCCCCTTGTGGGAGAGGGTGTCTTCGCGAAGCGAAGACGGGTGAGGGGTTTCTCTCCGCGGATGCAGACCCCTCATCCGGCCTGCGTGCAGCGCATCGCACGCCACCTTCTCCCACAAGGGGAGAAGGAAGAAGGGCCTCGCCTCTACCGCGCGCCGAACGTGGTCGCGCCGAACAGCGCCTTTTGCGTCGAGGGTTGCGAGCGCCAGTATTGCGGCGGGGCCTCGACCTGGCCGCCGAGTTCGGCGGCGGCGTGCCAGCCCCAGCGCGGGTCGTACAGCATGCCGCGCGCGAGCGCGACCATGTCGGCCTTGCCGGACGACACGATCTCCTCGGCCTGCTTCGCCTCGGTGATCAGGCCGACCGCCATGGTGGTGACGCCGGTCGCCTCCCGGATGCCTTGCGCGAACGGAACCTGATAGCCCGGCGACAGCGGGATTTTCTGCAGCGGCGACACGCCGCCGGAGGACGCATCGATCCAGTCGACGCCGCGCTGCTGCAATTCCTTCACGAATTCGATGGTCTGGGCGAGATCCCAGCCGCCCTCGACCCAGTCGCTCGCCGACACCTTGACGCCGATCGGCTTGCCCGCCGGAAACACCGCGCGGATCGCGTCGAACACTTCGAGCGGATAGCGCATGCGGTTCGAAAGCGAGCCGCCATACTGGTCGGTGCGCTTGTTGGAAATCGGCGACAGGAACTGGTGCAGGAGATAGCCGTGCGCGCCGTGCAGTTCGAGCGCGTCGATGCCGAGCCGCTCGGCGCGTTTGGCGGCCGAGACGAAGGCGTCGCGGATGCGGGCCAAGTCCGGCCTCGTCCAGTGCGACGGGCGCGCGCTTCGCCCTCCTTGTGCGGCACGGCGGAAGGCGCCACCGTCTGCCAGCCGCCTTCGGAGAGCGGGATCTGCTGCCCGCCCTCCCACGGCCTGTGGCTCGATCCCTTGCGGCCGGCATGGGCGAGCTGCATCGCAACCGCCGTCTTCGAATGCTTGCGCACCGAGGCCAGGATCGGCTTCAGCGCCGCTTCGGTGGCGTCGTTCCACAGGCCGAGGCAGCCCGGCGTGATGCGGCCGATCGCCTCCACATGGGTCGCCTCGATGCAGAACATCGCGGCGCCCGACAGCGCCAGCGTGTTGATATGGGTGAAATGCCAGTCATTGGCCGCGCCGTCGTCGGCCGAGTACTGGCACATCGGCGCCACCATGATGCGGTTGGCAAGCGCAAGGCCGCGCAGCTTTATCGGGGAAAACAGGGCGCTCATGTCGGGGATCCGGGCCAGAGGGAGGACAGCTCGGCTTTATCTAGTCGGGGGCTCGGGCTTTCCTCAACCCGTGGCGCATTCGAAGGCGCTATTGCTTGATCCCGGCCTGCTTGATCAGTTCGATGTAGCCCGCGACCTCGCGCTTGACGAGTTCGTCCATCTCCGCCGGCGTCATCGGCATCGGTTCGACGCCGAGCTTTGCCAGCTTCTGCCGCATTTCGGGCTCGTCGAGCACCTTCTGCCCGGCGGCATGGAATTTCTCGATGATCTCGCGCGGCGTCTTCGCCGGCATGAATACGGCGAGCCAGATCGCCATCTCGGCCTTGGGCAGGCCGACTTCGCTTGGCGAGGGCACGTCGGGCAGTTCGGCGACGCGCTTCGGCGTCGATACCAGCAGCGCGCGCACCTGTCCGCCCTGGATCAGCGGAAGCGCGGTGGCGAGCGGGCAGAAATAGTAGTCGATCCGGCCGCCTATGATGTCGGCGATCACCTCGGCGCCGCCGCGATAGGGCACGTGGGTGGCCTCGATACCGGCGGCGAGACGGAATTTCTCGGCATTGATGTGCACCGCGCTGCCGACGCCGACCGAGCCGAACGAGATCGAGCCGGGCTTTGCCTTTGCGTCCGCGATGAAGTCCTGCACCGTTTTCCACGGCCGCGACGGCGGCACGATCATCACATTGGCGTTGTTGCCGATCATCAGCGCCCCGACGAGATCTCGGGCCGGATCGAAGGACAGATCGGGATAAATCGCGGGTGCGATCGCCAGCGCCGAGGAATGGCCGAGGATGCTGTAGCCGTCGGGCTCCGCCTTCACCACCATGGCGGTGCCGAGCGTGCCGCCGGCGCCGACGCGGTTCTCGACCACGATGGGCTGGCCAAGTTCCGCGGCGAGGCGATCGAACACCACACGCGGCACCACGTCGGTGGCGCTGCCGGCGCCGAACGGAATCGTGGCCCGGATCTGGCGCGACGGCCAGTCTTCCGCCTGTGCGCTGACGGCAACGAGGAGACTCGACAAAACGCACAGCAACCGAACAATTCCGGACATCAACGACTCCGCTTCAAGGGCCACGGCGGCGAGTGTACCTACTCGCGCCGGGGCCGGCTATGGCGGAGCTGTTGCAAGAAACGTTCCGGCTGGAGGCAGGAAAGACGGGGACGGAGATTTTACCCGGCGCACCTGCCGCCTCCGATATTCCGCCGAAAACGCGAAAAACAGCCGGCCGCGCAAAATTCACTCCACCAGCGTGAATTGCAGCAGCAGCGTGCGCTGGATCAGCGAGAAATTGTCGTCGGAGACCATGGTCAGCACGGTGTCGCCCTCCGGCGTGACGTGGGCGTCGATGCCTTCCATGTTGTCGATCTCCTGGCCCAGATCGGCCTCGAAGATCGAGGGTCCGTCGACCAGCGCGCCGGGCGCGATCGAACTAAGGGCGATGCGCCGGATCCGGATGCCGATGCCTTGAACCAGCGAGAATTTCCGTTCCAGCACCAGACAGGTCGCCGGAAGGCAGCAGCACCGCGTCGCTGATATCGAAATGCCCGGTGCGGCGGACGCTGAACTGCCCGGGCGACGGCCCGCCGACCAGAAAGGCGATCAGATTGCCTTGCGCATCGAGGCCGCGTTCGGAGAGCGCGATCAGCGTGCCAGCGAGAGGCAAGCCCTTCGGCACCATGACCAGCGCCTCCAGCCCCTGGTTGAACGGCAGCTTCTTCACCGCCGGCGGCATCGGCACCACCTCGCCCCGCGATCTTGCAAAGCCCTTGCTGAAATCGAAACGCAGCACCTCGTTGACGCGCTCGAGCCCGACATAGACATAGGCGCCGTCGAGCGCGATCGAATTCCGAATCGAACCAGCCGCGCGCGGTGATCGGCCGGCCGTCGGGCCCCAGCATTGGAGAAGCCTCGACATCGTCGAGCCCGACCATATCGCGGCCGCGATAGACGATGCGGCCGGTGAACCAGCTTCCCTTGTCGCTGATGGAAATGAAGCGCTCGCCCTTGGCGTCCAGCCGCAGTCCCGACAGCCCGCCGAAGCCGCGAAAGGACGAGGTCAGCACCAGCCCGCTGCGGTATTCGAGGCTCCCGAAGCGCGTGCGCTGATGATCGCGGGCATCGAACGACGGTATCGGCCTTGCATTGACCTCGATCGAAACGGGCGCGGCAACGGAATATTCGTCGGGGACGACCGGCTTTGGCGGCGGCTGGGTCGCAAGCTGCGCGCGCGCGACAGCGGGCATCGCGAGCGTGGAAAGCCCCGCCGCCGTCGATATCAGCAGGCGGCGACGGCTGAGGGCGGCACGCATGGGGTCAGGAATGCAATCTGCGCCGCGGGCCCGAGGTTGCGGGTGCGGCACCATGGGTCTCGCTGAACAGCTCGGCGAGCTTTTCGGTGATCGCGCCGCCAAGTTCCTCGGCGTCGACGATGGTGACCGCGCGGCGATAATACCGGGTGACGTCGTGGCCGATGCCGATCGCGATCAGTTCGACCGGCGAGCGAGTCTCGATCTCCTCGATGATGTGGCGCAGGTGCCGCTCCAGGTAATTGCCGGGATTGACCGACAGCGTGGAGTCGTCGACCGGCGCGCCGTCGGAGATCATCATCAGGATCTTGCGCTGCTCGGAACGGCCCAGCAGCCGCTTGTGCGCCCAGTCCAGCGCCTCGCCGTCGATGTTTTCCTTGAGCAGGCCCTCGCGCATCATCAGCCCGAGATTCTTTCGCGCCCGGCGCCACGGCGCGTCGGCGGATTTGTAGATGATGTGGCGCAGGTCGTTGAGCCGGCCTGGATTGGCCGGTTTGCCGGCGGCGAGCCACGCCTCGCGCGACTGCCCGCCCTTCCAGGCGCGCGTCGTGAACCCGAGAATTTCGACCTTGACGCCGCAGCGCTCAAGCGTCCGCGCCAGGATGTCGGCGCAGGTGGCGGCGACCGTGATCGGGCGCCCACGCATCGAGCCGGAATTGTCGAGCAGCAACGTCACCACGGTGTCGCGAAAGGTCGCTTCCTTCTCGTGCATGAACGACAGCGGATGATAGGGATCGGTGACCACGCGCGACAGCCGCGCCGGATCGAGGATGCCTTCCTCGAGATCGAACTCCCAGGCGCGGTTCTGCTGCGCCATCAGCCTGCGCTGCAGGCGGTTGGCGAGCCGCGCCACGATGCCTTGCAGGTGCGCAAGTTGCTTGTCGAGATAGCTGCGCAGGCGCTCCAACTCGTCATGATCGCACAGATCCTCGGCCGCGATCACCTCGTCGAATTTCGGCGCGAAGGCGTGGTATTCCGGCCCGCGCGGCTCGTTGGCGCCGCGCGAATTCGGCCGCGTCGCCTCCCCCGGGGTCTCGTCGTCGCCGAGTTCGCCGTCGTCGAAAGTGTCGCTGGTGGAGGCCTGCGCGCTTTCCATCGCGCTCTCCGACATCTCGTCGGTCGTGGCCTGCGCCTGGTCGGCGCTCATTTCCTGCGCGGCGTCGCTGTCGGGCGAGCCTTCCGCGCCGGACTGGTCGTTCTCGCCGTCGCGGTTCTCGTCCTGGTTCTCGTCTTCGTCGGCCTCGGCATTGCGGTCGTCGCCGAGTTCGAGCGCGGTCAACAGATCATGCACGGCATCGCCGAATTTCGCCTGATCTTCCGCCAGCCGATCGAGCCGGTCGAGCCGCGCGCCGATCTTGTCTTCCAGCACCGGACGCCAGAGGTCGACCATCTTCCTGGCCGCGGCGGGCGGCGCCAGTCCCGTCAGCCGCTCGCGCACCAGCATCGCCAGCGCATCGGACAGCGGCGCGTCGGCGCGGTCGGTGATTTCGTCGAACTTGCCGCGATGGAAATGATCGTCGAGCATCGCCGTGAGATTCTTGGCGACGCCCGCCATCCGCCGCGAGCCAAGCGCCTCGACGCGCGCCTGCTCGACCGCCTCGAACACGCCGCGCGCCTGCGGATTGCCCGGCATCAGCTTGCGATGCACTTTCGGATCGTGGCAGGCGAGTTTCAGCGCGATCGAGTCCGCATGTCCGCGCACGATGGCGGCGTCGCGCTTGGTCATCTTGCGCGCCGGCTCCGGCAACCGCGCCTTGCCCGGCGCCAGTCCCGGCCGTTCGGCGGCGAACGTCACTTCAAGCTCCGGCTTTCGCGCGATCGCGCGCAGGCAGGCCGTCACCGCGCGCTTGAACGGCTCGGTCGGCGCTTCCTTCGCTCCAGTACGGAATTTCTGATTCGACGTCGTCATCCAGGTCTCATTACCCGTCATTGCCGCGACAGCGGCGACGGCCGTTACGACATCGCCACGTTCACCGAAGATTCGGCGAGCTCCGCATTGAAGCAGCGCTGATAGAATTCAGCCACCAGCGGCCGCTCCAGCTCGTCGCATTTGTTGAGGAAGGTGACACGGAAGGCAAAGCCGATATCGCCGAATATCTCGGCATTCTCCGCCCAGGTGATCACCGTGCGCGGGCTCATCACCGTCGACAGGTCGCCGTTGGCGAAGGCGTTGCGGGTGAGATCGGCCAGACGAACCATCTTGTTGACGATGTCGCGGCCTTCCTGGTTGCGGTAGTGATGCGCTTTCGCCAGCACGATCTCGACTTCCTCGTCATGGGCGAGATAGTTCAGCGTGGTGACGATCGACCAGCGGTCCATCTGGCCCTGGTTGATCTGCTGGGTGCCGTGATAGAGCCCCGAGGTATCGCCGAGGCCGACCGTGTTGGCGGTCGAGAACAGGCGGAACGCGGGATGCGGCTTGATCACCTTGTTCTGGTCGAGCAGCGTCAGGCGGCCGGAAACTTCCAGCACGCGCTGGATCACGAACATCACGTCGGGCCGGCCGGCGTCGTATTCGTCGAACACCAGCGCGATATTGTGCTGCAGCGCCCAAGGCAGAATGCCGTCGCGGAATTCGGTGACCTGCTTGCCGTCGCGCACGACGATGGAATCCTTGCCGACCAGATCGATACGGCTGATGTGGCTGTCGAGGTTGACGCGCACGCAGGGCCAGTTCAGCCGTGCGGCGACCTGCTCGATGTGAGTCGACTTGCCGGTGCCGTGATAGCCCGTCACCATGACGCGGCGGTTCTTGGCAAAGCCGGCGAGAATGGCGAGCGTGGTGGCGCGATCGAAGCGGTAGTCCGTGTCGACGTCAGGCACATGCGGATCGACTTCGGAATAGGCCGGCACCTCGAGATCGCTGTCGATGCCGAACACCTGCCGGACCGACACCTTCATGTCGGGCAGGCCGGTCATCGGGGGCGCGGAAGATTCTTGCACTTTGGTGGTGGCGGCGGTCGTCATCAATCCTCCGAGGTCCCGGGCGATCCCGAAACCAGATTTGCGAACATGGCTGCGGATGGGTGCTGGCCGGAACCTATCAGAGAGCAAGGGTTCGCAGAAGCCCGCGGCCCAATCAAAGTTCCGTCGCTTTATCATCAAGATAGGGGCTGACCGCGGTTTTGGGAAGGCTGCCCTGCGAATCACGCCGCACTTTGGCTATTTACTGGGGCAGCGACCCAAAGCCGCGCCCTGGATGGCACTTTCCACCCGCCTCGCTACTTATGTTAGGTCTGCGACCGGTCCTGACAACGCTAAAACAGGAATTATGTGGCCTCCTTCATCGACCCCCTGATCGCGTTCGTCTCGGCGCATCCCTGGCTTGCCTATCTGACGCTGTTCCTTGCCGCCCTGCTGGAGGCCGTTCCGGTCGCGGGCGCGGTGGTTCCGGGCTCGACCATCATCCTGGCGCTGAGCGCGCTGGTGCCCAGCGGAGACTTGCGGCTCGAATGGGTGCTGCTGGCCGCCATCGCAGGCGCCCTGCTCGGCGACGGATCGGCGTTCTGGATCGGGCACCGCTCCCAGCGCGAAATCCTCAGCGCCTGGCCTTTGTCGCGATATCCGCGCCTGGTCGCACAGAGCGAGGCGTTCTTTCATCGCTGGGGCACGCTTGGCGGTATTCTTCGCCCGCTTCGTGCCGCCGATCCGGGCCTTCGTGCCGATCACGGCCGGAGCGTCGGGCATGGCGCCATTGCGGTTTTACGCCGTCAACATCCCGGCGATCCTGCTATGGGCGCCGGCGCATGTGCTACCCGGCGTGCTGGCGATATCGGCGCTGCACGAATATGCCGGCGTGCCGCAGCATACCGGGATGGGCCGGCATTACTGGGTACTGGCGGTGATCGGCGCGGCGCTGATCGTGGCGCTGGCGACATGGACGATCCGCCGGCGGCATGGCGGGATCGAGCCGACGGCCGAGCAGGTCCGAAAGGATTTTCGCTAGGTTTGTTGGCGCCGGGGGCGCGGCCTAACCGGATGACGAGAGCGGCTAGCCCGCGCGCACGACCGTCTTGAGATAATTATAGGCCTTGATGATCTCGATCAGGCGATCCTCGGTGGAGCGGTCGCCGCCATTGGCGTCGGGATGGTGTTGCTTCACCAGCGCCTTGTATTTCGCCTTCACAGTCTCGAGCGTCGCATCCGTTCCGAGCCCCATCACCTGCAGCGCCTTGCGCTCGGCATTGAACACTTTCCGGGTTTCGACCTTGGCCTCGGCACCGGCGCCCGGACCGGGCCGCCAGCGGCCGCGGCCGTTGAGCTCGCTGAACATGCTGAACGGATCGGCGGCGCCCTCCAGGTCGGCCTCGGGGCTACCCTTGCCTTTCTTGGAGCTGGTGTTGGCGCCCATCTTCCAGGTCGGACGATGGCCGGTCAGCGCATCCTTCTGGTAGCGCGCAACCGCATCCGGATTCATGCCCTGGAAGAAATTATAGGACTGGTTGTATTCGCGGACGTGGTTGAGACAGAAGTGCCAGTATTCCTTGTCATTGGCCCGGCCCTTGGGCGCGCGATGCGGGCCCTTGTTCTTGCATTCCGGCCACTCGCACATGACGGCAGCTTCGCGCGCCTGCGCCTGCTGCTTCGCACTCAGCTTGTTCGGCTTGATGCGGATGGAGTCGAAGAATTTGGATGAATCAATCGCCATGGCTGACTATGACAACGCAACACGAAAAGCTTCAAGTCTTGACATTGCGAATAGTTCTCTCTCGATCCCGGCATTGACGAAAAGCAGCTACGGACGTAATGCCGCCGTCATGAACACCACAGACGCTATCACCAACAAGTTGCGTGAAGCTTTCACACCGGAAAGCCTCGACGTCACCGACGAATCACATCTGCATGAAGGCCATGCCGGCCACCGGCCCGGCGGCGAGACCCACTTCAGGGTCTATATTGTGTCGCCGGCCTTCCAGGGGAAGAGCCGGATCGAACGCCACCGCCTGATTAATGCGACGCTGGCGGGGGAACTCGCGGGTGGCGTGCACGCGCTGGCGATCAAGGCACTGGCGCCCGGAGAAGCGGGCTGAAATTTTACATGCAATTGTTAACGAAGCGCTCACCGTCCTCCGGCCGCAGCCCCGCGCATCCCTGCAGACGGCGCCTATTTCGCCCTTGTGACTACGACGGCGCTTTCCGTCAGGACGGTAAAATCCGACGCCGTCTGACTTCTCTAGAACGACGTTCCCGCCCGCTTCGGCTTTTTCTCCTCGACTTCGGCCTCGCGCGCCACCGCCTGGATGCGCAGCGCGGTGATGCGGTTGCGCTCGCGGCGCAGGACACGGAAACGGAAGCCGTGGAAGGTGAAACTCTGGCCGCGTTCCGGGATCGAGCGCGCTTCGTGGATGACCAGGCCCGCGATGGTGGTCGCCTCCTCATCCGGAAGATTCCAGTCCATCGCGCGGTTGAGATCGCGGATCGGCACCGAGCCGTCGACCACCACCGAGCCGTCGGGCTGGGCGCGCACGCCGGCCACCACCACGTCGTGCTCGTCGGAAATATCGCCGACGATCTCTTCCAGAATGTCCTCCAGCGTCACCATGCCTTCGACTTCGCCGTACTCGTCGACCACCAGCGCGAAGTGGGTCTTGCGGCGGCGGAACGCCTTGAGCTGTTCGGAGACGGAGCGCATCTCCGGCACGAACCACGGCGGCAGCGCGATGGTGGAAACGTCGATCTTCGACGTATCGCCGTCGGAGGCGCGGATCGCGCGCAACAGATCCTTGGCATGCAGCACGCCGATGATGTTCTCTGGCTTGTCGCGCCACAGCGGGATGCGGGTGTATTCGGTCGACAGCACCTCGCGCACCAGATCCTCCGCCGGCAGGTCGGCGTTGATCATCACCATTTCGGTGCGATGGACCATCACGTCGGAGACCTGCAGCTCGCGCAGATCCAACAGGCCGCCGAACATGTCGCGGTCCTGCTTTTCAACCTTGCCTTCGTGGTGCAGCAGATCGACCGCGCCGCGCAGCCGCTCGGTCGGCGACAGGATCGGCTGGTTGTGACCGATCTTGATGCCCAGCGCTTTCATCAGCACGCGAACGACGGCCTCGATCACGGTGAGCAGCGGCCCGAGCAGATACACCATCACCTTCATCGGACGCGCGACCAGCAGCGATACCCGGTCGGGCGCATTGATGGCGATGGTCTTCGGCAGCACCTCGGCGAAAATCACGACAAGCGCGGTCATCACGCCGGTGGCGTAGAGCACGCCGACTTCACCGAACCAGGCCGTAAAGATGCCGGTTGCCAGTACCGAGGCGCCGATATTGGCGATGTTGTTGCCGAGCAGGAGCGCGCCGATCATTCGCTCGCGCATCGCAAACAGGCTGGAGACCACACCCGCTTCGCGATTGCCCTGTTTCGACAGCCGCAGCATGCTGGCGCGCGAGGCGCCGGTCAGCGCCGTCTCGCTCGCCGAGAAGAACGAGGAGACCAGCAGCAAGACGACGACAATGGAAAATGTAAGCCAGTCCATGGCGTGAGATTCACTCCATTCAAGATCCAAGCCTTTACGCGGTCTTTTACGCCAGCTTCGCTTTCAGAAAATCGCGTACCCGCGCCGGCTCCACGTCGGGCGCGATCACGGCGCGGCCAACCGCCTGCAGCAGGATGAAGGTGAGCCGGCCGCGCTTGACCTTCTTGTCCTGCGCCATCAGCGCCATCAGCGCGTCGGCATCGGCAAGCCCTTCCTGGGCAAATCCCGCGATGTCCTGCAAATGGGTCGGCAGACCCACTTCGGCAAGGTGATGCTGGACGCGCGCCGCGTCGGACGGCGGGATCATGCCCAACTCGGCGGAGAATTCCGCCGCCAGCACCATGCCGATGGCAACCCCTTCGCCATGAAACAGCCGCTCGGAAAAGCCGGTGGCGGCCTCCAGCGCATGGCCGAAGGTGTGGCCGAGATTGAGCAGCGCGCGCTCGCCGGTTTCGCGCTCGTCGCGCGCCACGATCGCGGCCTTGGCACGGCAGGAGGTGGCGATGGCGTGTTCGCGCGCCGCACCGCCCGCGAAAATGTCAGCGTGGTTGGCTTCCAGCCAGGCGAAGAACGCTTCGTCGCCGAGCACGCCGTATTTGGCGACCTCGGCGTAGCCGGCGCGGAACTGGCGCGGCGACAGCGTATCGAGCACGGCGGTATCGGCGATCACCAGCACCGGCTGGTGAAACGCGCCGATGAGATTCTTGCCCTGCGGCGAGTTGATGCCGGTCTTGCCGCCGACCGAGGAATCGACCTGCGCCAGCAGCGAGGTCGGAACCTGCACGAAATCGACACCGCGGCGCAGGACCGCCGCGGCAAATCCGGCGAGATCGCCGACCACGCCGCCGCCGAGCGCGATCACCAGGTCGTTGCGTTCGATCTTCGCCGCGATCAACGCCTCGGAGACCTTCTCGAGGCCGGAATAGGATTTCGAGCCTTCACCCTCCTCGACAATGATGCGCGAGGAGACGATGCCGGCCTGTGCGAGCGAGCTCTCGGTCTGGTCGAGCCAGTGCCTGGCGACATTGCGGTCGGTGACGATGGCGGCGCGCGCGCCGGGCCGCAGCGCGGCGACGCGGGCGCCCAGCGAGGGCAGCACATCGCGGCCGATCACGATGTCATAGGCGCGATCGCCGAGCGCGACATCGACGGTGACGGAATCGGAATGTTTCAGGGGCGCGGTCATGGCGTGGCGCTCAGCGTGTTCGACGTCTCGTTGGTGGCCGTGCCGCACAGCCGGACGTGCAGCGCCTCGATACATTCGTCGACGATCTTTTCGTGGGGCACGTCGCGCGACGAGATGGTGATGTCGGCGTGCTGATAGACCGGCTCGCGCTCCTCGATCAGACGTCCAACAGTGGCGGCGGGATCGGCGGTCTGCAGCAGCGGACGATCGGCGCGCCGCTTCACCCGCTTCATGATGATATCGGCATCGGCCTTGAGCCAGATCGAGACCGCCTTGTCGCGAATGCGATGGCGGGTCTCCTCGCGCATGAAGGCGCCGCCGCCGGTGGCGAGCACCACCGGTCCGCCGTCGAGCAGCCGCGCGATCACCCGCGCCTCGCCGTCCCGAAATTGCGGTTCGCCATGGGTTTCGAAGATATCCGGGATCGACATGCCGGCCGCCGCCTCGATCTCGGTATCGGCGTCGAGGAACGGCAGCCGCAGCCGCGCCGACAGCCGCCGGCCGATGGTGGATTTGCCCGCGCCCATCATCCCCACCAGCACGATCGACCGCGGCCCCAGCGCGGCCGTGATCTCGGCCTCGGGGGTTGCGGCGGTGCTGGCCGATGGAACGGTATCGGACATCGAACTGGCTCAATCGCCGCAGGAATTGCGGCGTTCCGGGCCACCTATACTACCGCCGCCGACACCGTTGCCAGAGAGACTTGCAACGGCGGAGCGAACATGTTGGTACTCGGGCCCCATCGAATGGTTAATTCGCCGCCTGAGGCCTGTGGATGCCCAGCCTGTTCCGCTTCCTGACGGTCGTCGCCGTGATCGTCGGAATCGTCTATGGCGCGATTTTCGCGCTGGCGAACTTCGTCACCCCGAAGCCGCGGGAAATGATCGTCACCGTTCCTCCAGATAAATTCCTCAAGAAATAGGCGCTAGGATGGGCGGATGGGATTCAGAACCTCAACTGCCAAGACTTCCAGCGCCAGGACCTCTGGTACCAAGAGCTCGAGCGTCAAGACCCCGGACGTCAAGACCTCAGACGCGAGGCTGATCGGCCTGTTCCTCGACATGCTCGCGGCGGAACAGGGCGCCGGGCCCAATACGCTTGACGCCTATCGCCGCGACCTGACCGATTTTTCGGAATTTCTTGGCCAGCGGCGGCGAAGGCTTCGCCGGCGCCGAAACCGCAGGGCTTGCGCGACTATCTGGCCGACCTCGACAGGCGCGGCTTCAAGTCGTCGAGCGTGGCGCGACGGCTGTCGGCGATGCGGCATCTGTTTCGCTTTCTGCTCAACGAGCGGATTCGCAGCGACGATCCCGCCGCCATCCTGTCCGGGCCGAAGCGGGGACGCGGCCTGCCGAAAGTGCTGTCGATCGCCGACGTCGACCGCCTGCTGACGCACGCCAAGGCGCGGAGCGAGGTGGCGGAAGCGACTGCGCCGCAGCGGCTTCGCGCGATGCGGTTGTACTGTCTGTTGGAAGTGCTCTACGCCACCGGCTTGCGCGTATCCGAACTGGTGACGCTGCCGCGCGCGGCGGCGCGGCACGACGCCCGCATGATCGTGGTGCGCGGCAAGGGCAACAAGGAACGGCTGGTGCCGCTGAACGAGACGTCGCGGCAGGCGATGGCCGATTACCTCAGCGCGATGGAAGCGCTCAAGCCGGCGAAGAAGGGCGCCGCGAGCCCGAAATGGCTGTTTCCCTCGTTCGGCGAGAGCGGACATCTGACCCGGCAGCATTTCGCGCGCGACCTCAAGGATCTTGCGGCCGCCGCAGGACTGGCGCCGCGGCTGGTCTCGCCGCACGTGCTGCGCCATGCCTTTGCCAGCCATCTGCTGCACAACGGCGCCGACCTGCGCATCGTGCAGACGCTGCTCGGCCACACCGATATCTCGACCACGCAGATCTACACCCATGTGGTGGAGGAGCGCCTGAAGAGCCTCGTGCGCGACCTGCATCCCCTGGCCGAGAAATAGCGGCTTGCTCTGCCGCCTTGACTTCGGCGCCGTCTCACCCGAAACAGCCGTCTCACACCCGCGACAGCTCGGCGCATAATCGGCAAAAGACCACGGACCTCGCCCCGATTGCGCGCTAAGCAATTGAATATGCTTGCCTTGTTCGCGCAACCCCGACCGCTTCGCTCCAACGCGCGTTCACCCCCATATTGAATTGATGCCGGATCTCATGCGCTCTTACCTCGATTTCGAAAAGCCCGTCGCCGAACTCGAATCCAAGGTCGATGAACTGCGCGCGCTGGCGGCGACCGGCAGCGACATCGGCGACGAGATCGCGCGAATCGAGGACAAGGCCGCGCAGGCGCTCACCGAGCTCTACGCCAACCTGACGCCGTGGCAGAAGACGCTGGTGGCGCGCCATCCGCAGCGTCCGCACTTCACCGATTTCGTCAATGCGCTGATCACAGAGTTCACGCCGCTCGCCGGCGACCGCAAATTCGGCGAGGACGAAGCGCTGATGGGCGGCTTCGGCCGCTTCCGCGGCGAAAGCATCTGCGTGATCGGCCAGGAAAAGGGCGCCACCACCGAATCCCGCATCAAGCATAATTTCGGCATGGCGCGCCCGGAAGGCTACCGCAAGGCGGTGCGGCTGATGGAGATGGCCGAGCGATTCGGCCTTCCCGTGCTGTCGATCGTCGATTCCGCCGGCGCCTATCCCGGCATCGGCGCCGAGGAACGCGGCCAGGCCGAAGCGATCGCGCGCTCGACCGACGCCTGCCTGTCGCTCGGGGTGCCCAATGTCGCGATCATCACCGGCGAGGGCATGTCGGGCGGCGCCATCGCCATCACCACGGCGAACCGCGTGTTGATGTTCGAACATGCGATCTACAGCGTGATCTCGCCGGAGGCGGCGTCCTCGATCCTGTGGCGCGACGGCACCAAGGCCCAGGAGGCCGCAACCTCCATGAAGATCACGGCGCAGGACATGCTGCGCTTCGGGGTCATCGATTCGATCCTGACCGAGCCCTCCGGGGGCGCCCATCGCGACCCCCAGGTCATGATCGCGACCACCGGCGAGGCGATCGCCCAGGCCTTCGACGAGCTGCGCAACCTCGATCCCGACGCGATTCGCAAGCAACGGCGGCAGAAATTCCTCGATATCGGCCGAAAGCTGGGCTGAAGACGGCTTTTTCGCCCGGAATCGCCGCCAAAAGCGCCATCCGGCCGCTAATCCCGGGTTTTTCGGGAATTGGCCCGTTCGGCCCCAATTAGGCCCAGACACCGATATTTAACTTCTGTTGACCATGGCTGAGGTGCGAGCCGCGGTGCCTCCCGCGTCGGCTTGCGACCCGGGGGGTCAAAGAGTAATATTTTAGTCAATGGCTTCAGGGCATGTTCGCTATGATTGGGGTGCGGAAAATGCCCGAGGGGTGTGGAGCTTTGCATTGATTCACCGATCGTTGCTTCGCGCGCTCGTCACCGCCGCCGCCCTCGCGGCCGGTGCGCTGCTGGCCGGCTGCAACAGCGACGAAGTCTCCCTTGCTACCAACGCCAAAGCCAACCAGCCGGTATCACCCAAGCTCCTCGCCGAGATGGGCGAGAAGGACATGGATTTGCAGTCGCCGATCCTGACGCGGCTGTTCAAGGAAGAGGCCGAACTCGAGGTCTGGAAGCAGACCCGTTCCGGTCGCTTCGCGCTGTTGAAGACCTATCCGATCTGTCGCTGGTCGGGCGATCTCGGGCCCAAGGTCCGTGAAGGCGACCGCCAGGCTCCGGAAGGCTTCTACAACATCTCGCCGGCGCAGATGAATCCGCAGTCGGCCTATTATCTCTCGTTCAACACCGGCTACCCCAACGCCTACGACCGATCGCTCGGCCACACCGGCTCGGAGCTGATGGTGCATGGCGATTGCTCGTCGCGCGGCTGCTACGCGATGACCGACGAACAGATCGCGGAAATCTATTCGCTGGGCCGCGAATCCTTCTTCGGCGGCCAGAGGTCGTTCCAGTTCGAGGCCTTTCCGTTCCGGATGACGGCGCTGAACATGGCCAAGCACCGCAACAATCCGAACATGGCGTTCTGGAAGATGATCAAGGAAGGCTATGATCATTTCGAGGTGACGCGGCAGGAGCCGAAGGTCGATTTCTGCGAGAAGAAATACGTGTTCGACGCGGTGAAGGCGCCGGACGCCAAGCGCGATCCGGTGTTCGAGGCCTCGGCCAAATGCCCCGCCTACGTGATCCCGGAAGAACTCGCCCAGTCCGTCCGCGAAAAGCAGGAACAGGACAACGCCGAGTACGCCAAGCTGGTCGCCAAGGGTACGCCGATGGCTCGCCTCAATACCGGCATCGACGGCGGCATGAACAAGGTTTTCGCCTCCAAGATCCCCAATGCCTCCACGGGGCTTTCGGACGGCGGCGAAGGCCAGAGCTTGTCGCTGGTCGCGATGTCCCGCGCGCCCGGCACGATCCCGCCGACCGTCAATCCGCCGCACGGACCGGTGACCTCGCCGGATGAACCGCTCGCGGCCTCCCTGTCACCTTCGGCCGCTCCGGTCGCAGCCAAGCCGGCGGCCTCGACACGGGTGGCGGCAGTGACGCCGAGCGCACCGCAGTCCGACGAAGGCTTCTTCAGCAACCTCGCGCGCAAGGTCGGCTTCGGTGCCAGCGCCAGCGCCGACACCACCGCTACGACCACCACCCAACCGGTCGCGGCGAAACCCAGGGTGATCGAGGCCAGGCGGAGCGAACCTTCAACGCGCCAGGAAGCCGCGACCCCAAAGGCGTCAAAGCCTGAGGCCGCGAAGCCCGAAACCAAGCAGGCTGCCGCCCGCCCGCCGCTGAAGCCGTCGGTCGTTGACGCCCCCGCGCCAGCCGCTGCGGCTCCGAAAGACAATGTGGTCGCCGGCTCGGCGCCGATCGTTCCGCCGAACTCGTTCGACAGCCGCTTCTCGGCGTTCAAGTAAGCGGTCCCGTTCCCGTTTCGAAAGACGCTGCCTCGCCGGCAATGACCTTGCGGGCCGGATGTTTTGCGCGAGCTGCGCTATGGCGCGAGATAGCGCAGCAGTTCCTTGTCGTTCCGCACATCGCCCGCCGCGCCCTGCAGCGCGACCCGGCCCCGGTCCAGCACATAGGCGTAGTCCGCGACGCGAAGCGCGAGATCGAGGTGCTGCTCGACGATGACGACGGCGATTTCTGCGGCAAGCGCCACCAGCCGCTCGGTGATCTCGTCGATCACCCCGACCCAGACGCCTTCGGTCGGCTCATCGAGCAGCAGCAATTTCGGATCGCCCAGAAGCGCGCGGGCGATCGCCAGCATCTTGCGCTCGCCGCCGGACAAGGTGCCGGCCGGCTGATCGAGGCGCTGCGCCAGCTTCGGAAAGATCGTCAAGCACCCGGTCGATCGCCGCCGGATCGTGTTTGTACAACGCGCCGACGGCGAGATTGTCGCGCACCGACAGGCGCGCGAACACCGAATGCTCCTGCGGCACGTAGCCGATGCCCATCCGGATACGTTGTTCGGTCGGCGTGCGGCTGATGTCCCGGCCGTCGAATTTGAGCTCTCCGCTTGGAGAGCGCGAGTTCGCCGACGATCGCCTTCATGAGCGTGGTCTTGCCGGCGCCGTTGCGCCCCAACACCGCGACGCCGCCGCGCCAGGGAATGCCGACATTGACGTCGAACAGGACCTGGCTGCGGCCATAGCCGGCATCGAGATGGCTGATTTCGAGGAACTGATGATCAGGCACGGCGCAAATAGATCTCCTGAACGCTCTTGCTGGCCTGGATCTCCGGCACGGTTCCGGATTCCAGCACCCGGCCCTGGTCGAGGACCGTCAACCGGTCGCAGATATCCCGGATGAAATCGAGATCGTGTTCGACGATGACAAGCGAACAATGCGCCTTGATCGGCTGCAGCAGTTCGCCGGTGACCCGCCGCTCCTCGAGGCTCATGCCGCCGGTCGGCTCGTCCAGCAGCAACAGCCGCGGCTTGCTTGCCAGCGCCATCGCGATCTCCAGCCACTGCTGCTGACCATGCGACAATGTCGCGGCCGCGTCCTGCGCACGGTCCGCCAGCCGGAACTGGGTCAGCATCGTCATGACCTGCTCGTGCAGCGCGTCGCGGCTTCGCGACAGCAGCAGGTCGATCAGCGACGACTGCGCCTGCAGGGCAAGCAGGATGTTGTCGTAGAGCGTCAGCGCCGGGAGAACGCTGGTGATCTGGAATTTCAGGCTCATGCCCGCCCGCGCGCGCTCCGACGGCGACAGCGCCGTGATGTCCTGGTCGGCAAAGCGGACGCTGCCCTCGGTCGGCTGTTCGGCGCCCGCCACGCATTTCATCAGCGTGCTCTTGCCCGATCCGTTCGGGCCGATCAGGCCGTGAAACTCGTTCTCGGAGACGGTCAGCGCGGCGCCATCGAGCGCGGTCAGCTTGCCGAAGACCTTGACGATGCCCTTGGCTTCAAGGAGCGGCATGGCGGCTTTCCTTCGGCGACCTGCCGAAACTGCCGACGCGCTCGCGCTCGCCCAGCACGAAGCTGATCAGGCCGAGCGGACGGAACAGGATCACCAGCAGCAGCAGGACGCCGAGGATGATCGGCCAGACGTCGCGGTAATTGTCCGACAGCCAGAAGCTCACGCCCTCGATGATGACGGCGCCGATCACCGCGCCGACCAGCGTTCCGGATCCGCCGAACAGGACGTACAGCACCACCTGGGTCGAAAACACGACGCCCAGCATGTTGGGCCAGACGAAGCCCTCGTGGAAGGCGTAGAGACTGCCGGCCAGTCCCGCGATGGTGCCGCCGATGGTGAAGACGATGGCCTTCAGGTGCTGCACCTTGTAGCCGAAGAAGGCGATGCGCTGTTCGTTCTCGCGCAGGCCCGCGAGCGCGAGGCCGAACTGCGAGCGCACCAGAAAACGGCAGAGCAGATAGACCACCACCAGGATTCCGAGCGCGAGGTAGTAATAGACCGGGCCTTCCGTGATCTCGTAGCTCCCGATCGTCATCGACGGGATCGAGGGGATGCCGTTCTGCCCGCCGAGGTAATACCAGCCGCGCGCCAGACGGTCGGCGGCGTAGGATCCGGTCGAGTGTCCCGAGCGAGACGAAGATCACGCTGGAAGGATGCCGCCCCAGCAGCAGAAAGCCGCCGATCAACAGCGAAAACACCAGACCGATCAGCATCCCGGCGGGAAGCACGACCAGTATCGAGGTGATGTTGAGGTCGCGCCCGAGCAGCGCCACGCCATAGCCGGCAGAGCCGAAGAACAGGGCCTGGCCGAAGCTCATGATGCCGGCGTAGCCCCACACCAGATCGAACGACAGGGCAAACAGCGCCAGGATCGCCACGCGGGTGGCGAAGACCGTCAGGTAGTCCTGCAAGACCCATGGCAAGATCACCGTGACGGCCAGCGTCAGAATTTCCACGATCGGAAGCACCTTCCGCCGCGTTGTTGTTTGCCCTGCCGGAACAACTCCGGCGAGTCCGCTTTCAGCCATCCGCTTGTCTGGTCCTCTGCCCGTCCCCAGCGCCAACCGCCCCCACGAGGCCGCGCGCCCTCAGCACTCCTTCGGATCGACGAGGCCGTCGCTGCGCGCGACGATCTCGTAGTTTCCGCCCTTGGCGACCGCCGTGTACATCTTCATCTTGCAATGGCGCTTGCCCGGCACCATTTCGGCGGGCCCGCCCGGGCCTTCCGCGATCTTGGCGTGGTCGAGTGCTGCGGCGACCGCGTCGCGCTCGACCGAATTGGCTTCCTTGACGGCGGCGGCCCAGAGCTTGAGGCCGCGATAGGTGCCGGTCGCGGCACTGCCGGCGGCGAACAGGAAGTTGCCGGGATAGTCCTTGTCATAGGCGGCCTGAATCTTCGCGCTCACCGGATCGTCCTTGGTCAGCGTCTTGAAGTAATCGAGGCAACTGGCAAGGCCTTCGATCTCGTTGGCCTGGTTGATGTTGAGCGTATTCTCGTCGTAGTAGACGCACGCCAGCCGGCCGCCGCCTTTCAGGAACCCGGCTTCATAGAGCTGCTTGAAGAACGGACCGACGCCCGGCGGGATCACGGTGTTGAAGACGACATCGACCTTGTTCGAGATGATCCGGCTGACGGTGGAACTGAAATCGACCTGGTCGAGCGGATAATACTCCTCGAATACGACCTCGCCGCCGTTCTCCTCGATCACCTTGCGCGCGTAGACGTTGAGCGTGTGCGGCCAGACATAATTGGCGCTCGGCAGCGCGAACCTCTTGCCGCCGTTCTTGATCAGCCAGGGAATGAACTCGTCGCATTGCTGGGCGGGCGTCGGTCCGGTGCAGAACAGAAACGGCGTGCACTCCTTGCCCTCGTAGAGCTGCGGATAGATGTAGAGCGTCTTGCCGCGCGCCACGATCGGATCCTTGATCGCGTTGCGCATCGAGCTGGTGATGCCGCCCAGCACCATGTCGACCTTGTCGCGCTGGATCAGCTTGCGGACGTTGCCGACCGCCACCGATTCGTTGGAGGCGGTATCCTCGATGTAGAGCTCGAGCGGCCGCCCCAGCAGGCCGCCGGCATCGTTGATCTCCTTGATCACCATCTTGGCGACATTGGCGTCGGCGTTGCCGGCATAGCCGATCGGCCCGGTGAGGTCGGTCGCGATGCCGACCTTGATCGGGCCCGCGGCGGCATTGGCCCATTCCGGCCGCAGCACCCAGCTTCCTGCGCCGGTCGCGAGCGCGCCGGAAGCGAAGGCGAAACCGCCGAGGAACCGGCGCCGATTGAGACTGCCATGATCGTTGCGCATGAGATTAGACCCCTTTGCCAGACATGAGACCTTGCGGCCGGAATTTGATGAAGACGATGGCGAGCACGAAGACGAGGATGTCCGCGACGACCGGCGCCATGACCCACGGCAGCGCGGCACTCAGCGTTCCGATCACGGCAGCACCGGCGACCGGCCCGATGAAGGATCCGACGCCGCCGACCATGACCGCGACAAAGCCCTGGATCAGGAAGCGGATGCCGAGATCGGCGAACAGGCTGAAAACCGGCACGATCAGCGCTCCGGCGAGCCCGGCCAGCGCCGCGCCGAAGGCGAAGGTCGTGCCGTACATGGAGGCGGTCGAAATGCCCGAGGCGCGTGCCAGCGCCGGATTTTCCAGCGTGGCGCGGACGCGCAGGCCGAAGGAGGTGCGCGACAGCAGCAGGTAGCAGGCGACCATGACGAGCAGCGTGATGACGATGATCACGAAGCGCCACGCCGAGACGTGCACGCTGCCGAAGCCGATCGACCCGCCGATCGGTTCGGGCACCGACAGATAGAGCCCGCCGATCAGCCCGCGGACGCTCTCGCGGATGATCAGTCCAAGCGCATAGGTCCCGAGCATGGCCACGATCGGCGCGGCGTAGAAGCGCCGGATGATGAGCGCCTCGAGCAGGAAGCCGAGCGCGCCGACCACGAACGGCGCAGCCACCATCCCGGTCCAGACCGGGAGCCCGTGGCTGTAGGCGAGATAGGTGACGTAGGCCGCCGAGCAGGACGAACTCGCCCTGGGCGAAGTTGAAGATGCCCATCATGCTGGCGATGATCCCGAGTCCCAGCACGACCAGGACGATGATCGCGCCGAAACTCAGGATCTCGAAAGCTGCGACGAGAGCGTTAGCCATGTCTCGCGATCCGGCCGGGCTGCAACAGCCGGCCTGCTACATCTTTTTCCAGTCGCCGGCCTGTTCGAAGGCATGCGCGGCCCGATAGATCGTCGATTCATCGAAATGGCGGCCGACCAGCATCAGTCCGACCGGAAGGCCGTCGACCATTCCGCACGGCAACGACATCGCCGGATGATGGGTGATGTCGAACGGCGCCGTGTTGGTGATCATCTCCAGCGCGCGGCCGACGTAATCCTCGCGGCTCGCATTGGGCGGCGGCAGCGGCGTCGCCTTCATCGGCGTGGTCGGCAGCAGCAGCAGGTCGTAGCTTTCCAGCGCCTTGTCGTAGGCGGCCTTGAGCCGGCGCGAGATGTTGACGGCCTTGCCGTAGTAGCGCGGGCCGAAGCTGTTGTTGATGTAGGTGCCGAGCATCAGGAACAGCTTGGTGGTTTCCGACAGCGAATCGGCCTGCCCGCGCCAGCCGCGATGGAAATCCATCAGCGAGGTCGAATACAGGTCGGAGCGGCTCAGGCCGTAGCCGTCGCCATACATCATGGTCTGGGTCATGCCTTCGGTGCCGATCGGCGTCCAGATCGCCGGCCCGATCAGGTGCATCGGGATCGAAATGTCTTCGACCGTGGCGCCGAGACCCTTCAACCGCTTCGCCGCCTCGCGCACGCTCTCGTTCACGGCGGACTCCGCGCCCGCCTGCTCGAAGCCTTCCTTCAGCACGCCGATCTTCAGGCCCTTGACGCCGCCGCCGAGCGCCTTGGTGTATTTCTCGACCTTCGGCGCCTTGATGCGCGGATCGTAGCCGTCGTCGCCGGCGAGCACTTCGAGCAGCAGCGCGTTGTCGGCGACATTCGCCGTCATCGGCCCGGTGTGATCGACGAAGATCTCGATCGGCATGACGCCGGTATAGGGCACGAGCCCCCAGGTCGGCTTCATGCCGTAGGTGCCGCAGAACGATGACGGCATGCGGATCGAACCGCCCTGATCGCCGCCGATCGCCATGTCGACTTCGCCGAGCGCGACCACGACGCCGCTGCCCGACGACGAGCCGCCGGCCGAATATCCCATCTTGTGCGGATTATGCACCGGCCCCACCGCGCCGGTGTGGCTGCCGCCGGACATGCAGAAGGATTCGCAGTGCACCTTGCCGACGATCTCGGCGCCGGCATCCAGCATGCGCGTGACGATGGTGGCGTCGAAATCGGGAACGTAGCCTTCCAGCGTCGACGAGCCATTCATCATCGGCACGCCCGCCAGCATGATGTTGTCCTTCAGCGCGACGGTCTTGCCCTTGAGCTTGCCGCTGGCCGCGCCCTTGACGGTCGATTTGCGGTACCAGGCGTTGCGCGGATTCTCTTCCGCCGACGGCCGATAGCCCGGCGTCCGCGGATACTTCACCACCGGCACCTCGTCCGGCATCGCGGCGACGAGGTTGTAGGCATCGATCGAGCCCTGCATCAGGCCGCGGAACGAGGCGACGTCTTCGTCCGTCAGCGACAGGCCGCATTGCTCGGCGACCGCGCGAAGTTGCGTTGGGGTGGGAAGGACGACTGACACGATGCTCTCCTGAAGCTTGGACCCGTTGGCGTGAACGCCGCGCGCCTTCGAGCACGCGGCAGCGATCATCGCTCAGTATTACAGACGGAAATATTTTCCTTTTCAAGTATTATTTTGAAGCTTGGCCTCTGCCGGTCGATGTTCGGCGCTCAGATCGTCTTGATCAGCTTGAAGTCGAGTCCGTCGGCCTCGGCGAGATACATCGGCATCTCGGCATGACCGTCGCGAATGGTCACGGAACCGCGCGCGCCGGCGTAGACGATGTTACGCGCCGCCGAGCAACAGCGGGCGCAGCGTCAGCGATCCCGCCCGTTCGGCCGCGGCCTCCAGGAAGCGCAGGCCTTCATAGCTGGATTGGCCGACCGATCCGATCGGCGGCGCGTTGGCCCCGAACATGGCGCGATAGCGGCTCAGGAAATCATCATTGGCGCGCGAGCCGACGCAGTTGAAATAGCCGGATGCGCAGAACAGGTTCTCGGTGTTGTCGGCGCCGATGCCGAGCAGCACGGTCTCGTCCATGGCGCCGGCGAGCCGCAGCGTGGTGGCGGCGAGACCGCATTCGCCGAAGGCGCGGTTGAAGGTGATGCTGTCGGTGCCGATCAGGGAAATCAGCACGACATCGGGCTTCGCGGCGCGGATGCGCGCGAGATGCGGCTTCGTGATTGTCCTCGCCGAGCGGAACGAACTCCTCGCCGACGACATGCCCGCCGGTGTTCGGCGATGTATTTCTTGACGGCGCGGTGCGATTGCCACGGCCAGACGTAGTCGCTGCCGATCAGATACCAGCGCGACGCCTTCTTGACGTCGGCGAGCCAGTCGATCGCGGGCCGGCTTTGCGCAGCGCGGCGTCTCGCCGATCGCCATCACGCCCGGCGTGCGTTCGCCGCCCTCGTAGACCGGCGTGTAGACGTAGGGGATGCGGTTGCGGGTGACCTTGCGCAGCGCGACGCGGACGGCGCTGATATGCGAGCCCATGATGACGTCGACTTCGTCGTAGGCGATGGCCTCGGCGGCGCGCTGCGCGACCTCTTCGATCGGGCCGCCGGCGTCGTAGATCGACAGCTCGATCTCGCGTCCGAGAATGCCGCCGCGCTTGTTGATCTCGGACACCGCGAGCAGGACGCTGTTGGTGGACGCCGGGCCCCAGATCCCCGGCGAACCCGAAAAGGTCAGGAAATTGCCGACCCGCAACTTGTTTCGCGCGCCGCCGCGCTTGGAGAAACCGGTGATCGATCGGACGCAGCGAGCGATCGAGTCGCAGTTGCCGACAGATTCCTGAACAGCACATGCGGCGGAACGGTGAGACCGCCATGACCCCGGACAGTTCACTGCTGAGAGCACACCAACTCCTGTCTCGCACCATATCCTGCATGCAACGCTGCGATGCGTGCCGCCGGTATCCACCCCATGTTGATAAATATCCTATTTGAAAATATTGAATATTCAACAATTGAAGTGCATATAGATCGTGCAGAAATTGCCAGACATTCACTCAATCGGATCAAAACAAAGTCGTCAGCCGTGGCCAAACCGCCAAGTCAAAACTCCCCCATCACCGAACATCTCGCCTATCTGCTCGCGCAGGCCAACCGGGAAATCAACCGGCAGCTCGAATCGCGGCTGAGCCAGGAGGGCGTGCCGGTCGAGCAATGGCGCATCCTTAAGGTGCTGTCGGACGGCGACGGCCATTCGATGGGCGAGCTTGCGGATGCGGTGCTGCTCAACCATCCGACGCTGACCAAGATGATCGACCGGATGGTTTCGGATGCGCTGGTCTATCGGGTGCAGGATCCCGATGACCGGCGCAAGGTGCTGATGTTCAGCTCCGACCGCGGCAAGATCCTGTGCAAGCGGCTGAACTCGCTGGCCGTGAGCCAGGAGGCGCATATCGTGGAGAATTACGGCGACAAGTCCACCAGCGAACTCAAGCGGCTGCTCGAGAGCCTGATCGACAGTTCGAGTTGATCGACGAAGTCGCCGCGCTCGGCACGCTCAGGCATGGCTTCATTCCTCGAAACGGCGCTTCGCGCCTCCTCAGGATGAGGTCATCTCACGGTAGGGAGCGAATGCGGCCTTAGACCCTCATGGTGAGGAGCGCGGCAACGCCGTGCGTCTCGAATCGCGAGGCCCGTCTGGAAGGGCCGCGCGGCGTCAGCCATACCGGCCGTGGCAGTGCTTGTACTTCTTGCCCGAGCCGCAGGGACAATCCTCGTTGCGGCCGACCTTGCCCCAGCTTGCCGGGTTCTTGGGATCGCGGCCGGCGGCGGCCGCGGGCACCAGCGAGGCGCCGGCGAACGCCATTTCGTCCTCGCCGGTGTTCGGATCGAACTTGTGCGCTTCCATCGCCGGCAATGCCGGCTGCTGTTCCTCCGGCGGCACGATCTCGACGCGCATCAGTTGCGCCGTCACCGCCTCGCGCAGATGCGCGATCATCGCCTCGAACAGGCTGAACGCCTCCGACTTGTATTCCTGCAACGGATCGCGCTGGCCGTAGCCGCGCAGGCCGATCACCTGGCGCAGATGGTCGAGCATGATCAGATGCTCGCGCCAGAGATGATCCAGCGTCTGCAGCAGGATGGTCTTCTCGACGTAACGCATCACGTCGGGGCCCCACTGCGCCACCTTGGCCGCCATGTGCTCGTCGACGCGACCCTCGATGCGCGACAGCAGTTCCTCGTCGGCGATGCCCTCTTCCTTGGCCCATTCGTCGACCGGCAGGTCGATATCGAGCACGCGCTTCAGTTCTTCCTTGAGGCCGGCGACGTCCCACTGCTCGGCATAGGCGTGCTCGGGCACGTGCTTGGTGACGACGTCCTCGACGAAGGCGTGGCGCATGTCGGCCACGGTCTCGGCGACGCTTTCGTCCTTCATCAGGTCGATGCGCTGGTCGAAGATCACCTTGCGCTGGTCGTTCTGGACGTTGTCGAACTTCAGCAGGTTCTTGCGGATGTCGAAGTTGCGGGCCTCGACCTTCTGCTGCGCCTTTTCCAGCGCCTTGTTGATCCAGGGATGGATGATGGCCTCGCCCTCCTTGAGGCCGAGCCGCGTCAGCATGGTGTCGAGCCGGTCGGAGCCGAAGATCCGCATCAGATCGTCTTCCAGCGACAGGAAGAACTTCGAGCGCCCGGGATCGCCCTGACGGCCGGAGCGGCCGCGCAGCTGGTTGTCGATGCGGCGGGATTCGTGGCGTTCGGAGCCCATGATGTAGAGCCCGCCCGGCTTGGTCACGGTCCTGCGCCGGCTTCGAGCCCTTGGCGGGCTCGACCTCGACGGTCTCCTCGGCCTTCAGCACGATCTCGCGGAAACGCTCGACGTCGGCCTTGATGCGCTCGATCTTGGCGGCCTTCTCGGCTTCGTCGGCGATATCGGCGGTCTCGTGCAGGATCCGCATTTCCAGCGAGCCGCCGAGCTTGATGTCGGTGCCGCGGCCGGCCATGTTGGTCGCGATCGTGATCGCGCCGGGCACGCCGGCCTCGGCCACGATATAGGCTTCCTGTTCGTGGAAGCGCGCGTTGAGCACCGCGAACAGCTTTGCCGGCTTGCCGGCGCGGGCCGCCGCGTAAAGCTTCTCCATCGCGTTTTCGTTGCCGAAATCGATCTGCTTGTAGCCGTGCTTCTTGAGGTATTCGGCCAGCACTTCGGACTTCTCGATCGAGGCGGTGCCGACCAGCACCGGCTGCAGCCGCGCATTGGCGCGCTCGATCTCGGCGAGGATCGCGGCGTATTTCTCGCTCTGGGTGCGATAGACCTCGTCGTCCTCGTCGAGGCGCGCCACGGAAACGTTGGTCGGGATTTCGACGACCTCGAGCTTGTAGATGTCGAACAGTTCGTCGGCTTCGGTCGCCGCCGTGCCGGTCATGCCGGCGAGCTTTTCGTACATCCGGAAATAGTTCTGGAAGGTGATCGAGGCCAGCGTCTGGTTCTCCGGCTGGACCTGGACATGCTCCTTGGCTTCCAGCGCCTGGTGCAGGCCTTCGGAATAGCGCCGGCCCGGCATCATGCGGCCGGTGAACTCGTCGATGATGACGACCTCGTCGTCGCGGACGATGTAGTCCTTGTCGCGCGTGAACAGCGTGTGCGCGCGCAGCGCCTGGTTGACGTGGTGCACGACCGAGACGTTCTCGACGTCGTAGAGCGAATCGCCCTTGAGCTGGCCGGCGTCGCGCAGCAGGTTCTCGATCTTCTCCATGCCGGCTTCGGTCAG
The DNA here is from genome assembly GCA_963843225.1 of uncultured Alphaproteobacteria bacterium. Lineage (GTDB taxonomy): Bacteria > Pseudomonadota > Alphaproteobacteria > Rhizobiales > Xanthobacteraceae > Bradyrhizobium. The sequence goes on from CAWJJT010000001.1 coordinate 444,730, forward strand.
CGTCACCGTGCGCTGCTTCTCGTCGACGTCGTAGTCGGACTTGTCGAGCTGCGGGAAGAAGGTGTCGATGGTGTTGTAGAAATCCGAGCGGTCGTCGAGCGGGCCGGAGATGATCAGCGGCGTGCGCGCCTCGTCGATCAGGATCGAGTCGACTTCGTCGACGATGGCGTAGAAATGACCGCGCTGGACCATGTCCTCCAGCCGGTACTTCATGTTGTCGCGCAGATAGTCGAAGCCGTATTCGTTGTTGGTGCCGTAGGTGATGTCGCGCGCATAGGCTTCCTTGCGCTCGGCATCGTCCAGCCCGTGGACGATGACGCCGACGGTCAGGCCGAGGAAGTTGTAGATCTGGCCCATCCATTCGGAGTCGCGGCGGGCGAGGTAATCGTTGACGGTGACGACGTGGACGCCCTTGCTGGCCAGCGCGTTGAGATAGACCGCAAGCGTCGCCACCAGCGTCTTGCCTTCGCCGGTCTTCATCTCGGCGATGTCGCCCTCGTGCAGCACCATGCCGCCGATCAGCTGGACGTCGAAATGGCGCTGGCCGAGCGTCCGCTTGGCGGCCTCGCGCACGGTGGCGAAGGCCGGAACCAGGAGGTCGTCCAGCGTCTTGCCCTCGGCGAGCTGCTGGCGGAATTCGGCGGTGCGCGCCTTCAGCGCGTCGTCCGACAGGGCCGAGATCTCGGGCTCGAGCGCGTTGATGGCGTCGACGCGGGACTGGTATCCCTTGACCCGCCGGTCGTTGGCGGAGCCGAAAAACTTGCGGGCGAGCGCGCCGATCATGCCAAATTCCTGTTTTCGCGGTTCGGCAAAGCTGCCATGACGTTTTCTACCCGTTTGCCTATCAACTCATCGTGACGCGCTGCAGCGCTGGTCCCGGTCCGGGTACGTCCGCCAAATGAGTGGGAATTCAGCAATCCAAGGTTCAACGGCCAAAAACGCAGCGAAATAAGCGTCATCGCCATTGCCTTGGGTTTGGCAGAGATATGGCCGGGTCGGAGGGTTGTCAACGGCGCGAAGGTGTCAAGGAATTCATCATTTTGACAGACTTTTCGCGTTGCCAAGGCCGCTTGATTGGGCGAGTGTCCCGCCGCCCAAAACAAGCCCTATAAGGATTTTCCATGACCACTTCGTTTCCGGAAACGAAAACCGGCCTGCGCTTCGGCCTCGCCTCTGCCGCCCTGACGGGCGCTCTCGCCATGGCCCTGCTGGCGGGTCTGCCGGCCCGGGCTGACGACGCCAATCCGGTGCTCGCCAAGGTTAACGGCTCGGAGATCCGCCAGAGCGACGTGACCCTCGCCGAGGAGGAACTCGGTCCGAGCCTCGCCCAGATGGATCCCGCGACCAAGAAGGACAACGTCCTGTCGTTCCTGATCGACATGAAGATCGTCGCCAAGGCCGCCGAGGACAAGAAGATCGAGAACAACGACGATTTCAAGAAGCGGCTGGCGTTCACGCGCAACCGGCTCTTGATGGACAGCCTGCTGGCGAGCGAAGGCAAGGCTGCGACCACCGACGAGGCCATGAAGAAGGTCTATGAGGATGCCGCCAAGCAGATCTCGGGCGAGCAGGAAGTCCACGCCCGCCACATCCTGGTCGAGACCGAGGATGAGGCCAAGGCGGTCGAGGACGAACTCAAGAAGGGCGCCGATTTCGCCGAACTCGCCAAGAAGAAGTCCAAGGACCCCGGCGCATCCGACGGCGGCGACCTCGGCTTCTTCACCAAGGACCAGATGGTGCCGGAATTCTCCGCCGTCGCGTTCACGCTGGAGCCGGGCAAGATCTCCGATCCCGTGAAGTCGCAGTTCGGCTGGCACGTCATCAAGGTCGAGGAAAAGCGCAACCGCAAGGCGCCCGATTTCGACCAGGTCAAGGGCCAGATCGAGACCTATGTGACGCGCAAGGCGCAGGCCGACTACGTCGCCAAGCTGCGCGAAGGCGCCAAGGTCGAGCGCATGGACCAGGCCGCTGCCGACCCGCAGCCGACGCAAGCCGGATGCGCCGAAGCCCGCCGACTCCAAGATGGCGCCGGCGAAGAAGTAAAAATTCGCTGTCACTTCTTCGAAGCCGATAGTATTTACAAACGTCATGGCCGGGCTTGTCCCGGCCATCTACGTCTTGAGGCTTCCTTTAGGGGGTCAAAGACGTGGATGGCCGGGACGTCCTGCGCGAAGACGCGCGGCGCGCTTTTGCCCGGCCATGACGACATCTATTTTCTGGAATTTGCCCATGTCATCAGCCGTCTCCCCGCTCGCCCCGACCGACGTCCCCGAGATGCCCGCGATGGCGGGCGTCAGGCTTGCCACGGCGGCCGCGGGCATCCGCTACAAGGACCGCACCGACGTGCTGCTGGCGGTGCTGGACAAGGGGACGGCCGTGGCCGGCGTCTTCACCCAGTCGAAATGCCCGTCGGCGCCGGTGGAATGGTGCCGCGCCAAGCTCTCCAGGGGCCAGGCCCGCGCGCTGGTGGTGAATTCCGGCAACGCCAACGCCTTCACCGGCAAGACCGGCCGGCAGGCCACCGCGCTGACCGCCTCGATCGCCGCCAAGGCGCTCGGCTGCAGCCCCAATGAGGTGTTTCTCGCCTCCACCGGCGTGATCGGCGAGCCGCTCGACGCCACCAAGTTCGACGGCGTGCTCGGCACGCTGGCGGAGCAGGCGGCAGTCGGCGGCTGGATGAACGCGGCGAAGGCGATCATGACCACCGACACCTTTCCGAAGGTCGCGACCGCGACCGTGAAGCTCGGCAAGGCCAGGGTCACGATCAACGGCATGGCCAAGGGCGCCGGCATGATCGCGCCCGACATGGCGACCATGCTGGCCTTCGTGTTCACCGATGCGCCGATCTCGGCTGGCGCGCTGCAATCGCTGCTCAAGAGCGGCGTCGAGGACACGTTCAATGCCGTCACCATCGACGGCGACACCTCGACCTCGGATACGCTGCTCGCCTTCGCCACCGGCGCGGCCGCGGCCGACGGCGCGCCGAAGATCAGCCGCGCCGGCGATCCGCGCCTGAAGGCATTCGCGAAAGCCTTCAACGCCGTGCTCGCCGATCTGTCCGAGCAGGTGGCGCGCGACGGCGAAGGCGCGCGCAAGCTGGTCGAGATCATCGTCGAGGGCGCGGTATCGAAGAAATCGGCGCGCCGGATCGCGATGTCGGTGGCGAATTCGCCGCTGGTGAAGACCGCGATCGCCGGCGAGGACGCCAATTGGGGCCGCGTGGTGATGGCGGTCGGCAAGGCCGGCGAGCCCGCCAACCGCGACAAGCTCTCGATCTCGTTCAACGGCATCCGCGTCGCCAAGAGCGGCGCGCGCGATCCGTCCTATGACGAGACGCAGGTTTCGGAAGCGATGAAGAACCCGAAGATCCAGATCCGGATCGCGCTCGGCCTCGGCAAGGGCCGCGACCGGGTGCTGACCTGCGACCTCACCAAGGAATATGTCGCGATCAACGGCGACTACCGGTCGTGAAGCTCACGACCGTCAGTTCGTCAGATGCGCCGTGGATATCGCGTGATTGAACATGGCGTTCAGCGAAGCCTTGATTTCCGCCGGTGACGTCGCCTTGTAGTAGTAGCTGCCCCCCGCATCCGACGGCGACGCGCAACTCTGAAGCGCCGGCTCAATGTTCGGGATGTTGTTGTTGGCGTAGGTGTCCTCGTTGCCGGCAAAGCTCGTGTTGACCGGATTGATCGTCTGGTAGGGAATGTTGAGGACGGAGACCATGATGCCGCGGCTCTTCAGCGTCGCGCAAATGGTCTTGTAGGTGACGGTTGTGTCATTCAGCACAGTGGCGTGGTTGCTGCCGTGCCAGCTGCCGTTGGGCACGTCCTTGTACTGGTTGTCCTGCGCACCATCGGTGACGAGGAAGACGTAAGGCAGCGTGCTGGTCACGGAGCTGCCGTCGCCGACAGCGCCTGAGCCTCCGGATATAAGGGCGTTGATGCTGTGGAGCGCATTGTCGATATGCGTGCCGCCCGAGCCAAGAGCAGCATTCTTGTTGGTATCAAGCTCCACGGCGAGGTTCTGGGCGGCCGTGTCGATGGCGCTGCCAGCGGAAATAGTTGAGGTCAGCGGAGAATAGGCGCTGTCGATATCCGTGATGAAGGGGTAGAGCCCGATCCGGAATTGATTGGTGACGATCGTCTTCTGCCGGGCCAGCGCGAACATTCCGTTGGTCGGGTCGTTCAGGGCGTAGCCGACCGCGTCGAGGCGCAACTGGATGCAGGCGTCGGTGCCGTCGGTCGGGCAGGATGTAACCGGCGTCAGGATCGGATCGAGCGGAGCCGCCGCGCTGACACTGTAGAACGCGGTGGGTTGCGCAACCTGCGCCGGCGGCGTGGTTGACTTGGTATATTTGTACGCCGGCAGTTTACCGCTATTTCTTGTTAGAAGCGTCGCATATGCGCTTTGGCTGATGCGCGATATCTCGTAGCCCAGGCAGTAATTACCCGTCGGGTATTTCTGCGTCGGAGTCGCGCCCGTGGGCGTATTCGGAGACGGATCGATGCAGGCGCCCGATTTCAGGTTGTTCAGGGGCGGCTGCGCAAAATGGCAGGCCAGCGTACAACCGGTCGGGTATTGCACGTAGTTATCCGGGCTGATGTTCTGCATCCGGACGGCTTCCTGCGGCGTCGACGGCAGGCCCATCGAGCCAGACACGTCCAGCGCCAGATAAAAATCGAGATAGGCCGGCAGCAACGCGGACGCGCTGGAACTGCCGGACATCGACATCTTCTGGAATCCGGCGACCCTCATGAAGGTGGTGGGAACGTCGGCGGAATAGGTGATGTTGGCCGTCAGCTTGAGGCCGGTCTTGGTCACCGTGCTGGTGCGGACCAGATTCTGGTAACCGGTGGCATTGTTCATGTTGCCGTCGAAGATGTTGTTGGCATCGGTGACGCCGGCGCCAACCGAGCCGCTGCCCGTCATGGCCACGGCCGCGACATAGCCGAGAGATCGCTGGGAAATCGAGGCAATGGCGGCGCCGTCCGCCGAGGCTTGCAACTTCGCCTTCATCCGGGTCGCCATCGAGTAGTCGATGGCACACCCGACCGCCGATATCAGCGGGATACACGCGATCGCGAAGATCACCGCGATATTGCCGCGCCGGTCGTTGCGAAAACGGCCGATCAGACGAAGCAGATTGTGCATGGGTGTGATGCCTGTGCCGGTTCAAATCTTCCCTATTTTTAGGTGCGACCGATTAAGCTTGGCTTATCGTCACCGTAGAAAAGCGGGGCGAACATGGTTAATGGAATGTTTACCTGTTGGAAGTCTCGTTCCGAGACATGCCCTCCCAAAGCCTTCGTTCATGACTCATGTCAAAGTCACCCTCGTCGTCGCCTGCGCGCTGGTCGACGCCGACAAGCGCGTCCTGCTCGCGCAGCGGCCGGAGGGCAAGACGACTGGCGGGCCTGTGGGAGTTTCCCGGCGGCAAGATCGAGCCCGGCGAGCGGCCGGAAGCGACCCTGATCCGCGAACTGCACGAGGAGATCGGCATCACCGTGAAGGAAGCCTGCCTCGCGCCGCTGACCTTCGCCAGCTACGCCTATGAGGACTTTCATCTCCTGATGCCGCTCTACATCTGCCGGCGCTGGGACGGTGACGTGATCGCGCGCGAGGGGCAGAACCTCGCCTGGGTCCGCGCCAACAAACTGCGGGACTACAAGATGCCGCCGGCGGACATTCCGCTGATCCCGCATCTGATCGATTTGCTGATGTAAGGCGCGGCCTTCCACCCCAGCGGTCATGCGCGAGCTTGACCCGCGCATCCATCGATCTTCGAACAGTCGGCGAGAAGCTCGATGCCGGGTCGAGCCCGGCAATGGATCAGACTACATCACTCGCGCTTTATCCCCCTCACCGCCTCGGCCAGGCTCGCCTTCGCCGATCCCGGCTTGAGCGGCTGTTGCTGGCTTTCATGCGGCGCCCAGCCCGACAGCCAGATCACGTCGAAGGTGGCGCGGATGCGGCCGTCCGCATCGGCAAAGCGTTCGCCGTAGATCTGCGCCATGCGCAGTAGCGTGGCGCGGCGGCTCGGCGTTCGCCGCCGCTCGACCAGCACATTGGTCGCGCCCATGCGCCGCAGATCCGACATCAGCGTGAACGCGCTGGCGTAACGCACCACGATGCGGTCGACATCGGTGACCGGCAGCGCGAATTTCGCGCGCTGCAGCAGGCCGCCGATATCGCGCAAATCGGCGAAGGGAACGACGTGCGGCGAGACGCCGCCTTCGAGTTCCGCTTCGGCCGCTGCGAACGATTGCCGCAGTTCCGTCAGCGTGTCGCCGCCGATCATCGCAGCCAGCAGAAATCCGTCAGGCCGAAGCGCGCGGCGGATCTGCGCCAGCACGCCCGGCAGATCGTTGACGAACTGAAACGCCAGCGCGGAAACGGCGAGATCGAGCTGTTCCGGCTGCAGAGCCAGCGGCTCGGACTCGCTGTCCGGCAGTTCAATCCGCGCCAGCGGTCCGAGGCGCGGAGACAGCGCGGCGCGGAGCTGATCGCCGGGCGTGCCGATGTCGGCCGCGTTGTTGAATTGCCGCAACACCGCCTGCAACCGTTCCGCCGCGTCCTCGGCGACACGATCGAGCAGAAACGTCGCCGGCCCGGCGCGCGCGGCGCGTTGCTGACGGACCCGCAGCAAAGGGCGGTCAAACAGGGTCGGCGCGGCGTTCGGGGTCGGGGCCATGGCGGTTGGTACGCCGATCGCCCCATGGCTGACAATCCGCGCTTTTGATTCCAAACGATTCCTAATAGAGTCTAAATAGATACTTTTCAGTACCCCAGTTAGAGGCTAGCTTTTTGTCATGGCCACAGAAAAAGCCGAAACCGACCGCGTTCCGATCACCCTGGCGCTCTCGACCATTACCTATCTCGAGAAGCTGGTCAGGCAGGGCACCCACGGTACCAGCGTTCCCGGCGTCGCAAGGACGCTGATCGAGGAAGGCATCCGGCTGGCCATCAAGGATGGGCTGCTGTCGATCCGCGACAACGGCATGAACGGCAAGAGCTAGAGCCTGGAACCATTGACATGCCCGCCAAGGAACCGACCTGGACCGAGGAACGCCTGGAACTCCTGAAGCGCCATTTCGCGGCCGGGCTGACCTGCCGCGAGATTGCCGGCGACATCGGGGTCAGCCGCAACGCCGTGATCGGCAAACTCTCCCGCCTCAACCTGACCCGCGACGAAAATCCCAAAACTCCGCGACCGCCACGGAAGGACAAGGATGCGCCGAAGGGTCACCGGCGGGGATCGGTGCCCCGGCTGCAATACCGGATATTGCAGGCCGTCTATGCCGAGCCACGGGTGTCCGATAGCGAGCCGATCGCGACCGTGCACTGCTGCTCCCTGCTCGAATTGAGCGAGCAGCGATGCCGCTGGCCGATCAGCACGCCGGGGGCTGATGATTTCTGCTTTTGCGGCAACACGCCGGTCGAAGGGCTGCCCTATTGCCCGGGCCACACCCGGCTCGCGTACCGCCCGGGTTCGCGCCAGCGCTTCGCGCGGGGGTGAACCCGCCAACCCCGTCGTCTGCCGATGCGGCGCGCTTGAGCGCCGCGTGAGGCGGCGCTAGCCTGATCGAATGGACGCCGAGGCATCGCCATCCCGTTCTATCACCGGCCATTTGCGCGGCGCGCTCTCCGCCTGCCGCGGCGCGTGGCGGCATGCAACACGGCTGGCGCTCGACATCGCGCTGCCGACCCTGTGCGTCGCCTGCCGCGAACCGGTCGACGGCGAAGGCGTGTGCGCTTCCTGCTGGGCAAAACTGTCGTTCATCGCGCCGCCCTATTGCCCGAGGCTCGGCATTCCCTTCGTCTACGACCCCGGCCCGGAACTCTTGTCGATGGAAGCGATCGCCAATCCGCCGGCCTATGCGCGTGCCCGCGCCGCGGTGCGCTATGACGACGTCGCGCGCACGCTGGTGCATGCCCTGAAATACCAGGACCGCACCGATCTCGCGCCCGCGATGGGCCGCTGGATGGCGCGCGCCGGCCGCGAACTGCTTGCCGAGGCCGATGCGCTGATCCCGGTACCGCTGCACTGGCAGCGCGGCTGGAGCCGCCGCTATAACCAGTCCGGCGCATTGGCGCAGATCATCGCGCGGCAGAGCGGCGTGAAGGTTGCCTCCGAAGCGCTCCGGCGCGTACGGCCGACCCAGCAGCAGATCGGCTTGTCCCGATCGCAGCGCGCCAGCGAACGTGCAGGGCGCGTTCAAGGTCGCCGATCACAGGCGCGCCGAAATTACCGGCCGCCGCGTGATCCTGGTCGACGATGTCCTGACCACGGGGCCACCGTCGACGCTTGCGCACGGGCGCTGTTGCGCGCCAGGGCGGCGTCCGTCGACGTGCTGGTGTTCGCCCGGGTTGTCGACACCCATAAAGCTCCCATATAATCGGGCAACATTCCTTCCCTAAGCCGAGCGCGACATGACCGCTGCTATCGAAATCTACACCCGTCCGGGCTGCGGCTATTGCAGCGCCGCCAAGTCGTTGCTGACTCGCAAAAAAGCCGCCTTCACCGAACACGATGTTGCCATCGACCCGACGCTTCGTCAGGAGATGTGGAATCGCGCCGGCGCCGGCTCGACCTTTCCGCAGATTTTCATCGGCGAGACCCATGTCGGCGGATGCGACGAGCTTTATGCGCTGGACCGCGAGGGCAAGCTCGATTCGATGCTGGCGGGCGAAAAGGCCAAGTCATGAGCGCCGATCTCAGCTTTACCGCCGCCATGGTGCAGATGCGCACCGGGCTGTTGCCGGAGCCGAGTCTCGAGCAGGGCACCAAGCTGATTCGGCAGGCCGCGGCCGAGGGCGCCGACTATGTGCTCACCCCCGAGGTGAGCAACATGATGCAGTTGAACCGCAAGGCGCTGTTCGAACACCTCGCCGGCGAAGAGGACGATCTGTCGCTCAAGGCCTATCGGGCGCTCGCCGCTGAGCTGAAAATCCATCTCCATGTCGGATCGCTGGCGCTGCGCGCGAGCCCCGAGCGCGCCGTCAACCGTTCGTTCCTGATCGGACCGGACGGCGCCGTGATCGCAAGTTACGACAAGATCCATATGTTCGACATCGATCTGCCCGGCGGCGAGAGCTATCGTGAATCCGCCAATTATCAGCCGGGCGAGACCGCCGTGATCTCCGACCTGCCCTGGGGCCGCATCGGACTGACGATCTGCTATGACGTTCGTTTCCCGGCGCTGTACCGCGCGCTTGCCGAAAGTGGCGCGTCGTTCCTCACCGTGCCCTCTGCTTTCACCAAGAAGACCGGCGAAGCGCATTGGCACACGCTGCTGCGTGCCCGCGCCATCGAGAATGGCTGCTTCGTATTCGCCGCCGCGCAGGGCGGCATGCACGAGAACAAGCGCGAGACCTACGGCCATTCGCTGATCATCGCCCCCTGGGGCGAGGTGCTCGCCGAGGGCGGCACCGAGCCCGGCGTGTTCATGGCGAAGATCGATCCCGCGAGGGTAGAAACCGCGCGCAAGAGCGTGCCGTCGCTGCAGCATGGACGACGCTTCTCCGTCGCCGATCCCAAGGCCGGCCCCGAACATCTGCACCTGGTCCGGGGATCGGCATGATCCACTACAATCTGCGCTGCGAAAAGGACCACGCCTTCGAAAGCTGGTTCCAGAGTTCGGCCGCCTACGAAACCCAGGAAAAGCGCAAGCTGGTGAACTGTCCGGTTTGCGGTTCGGCCAAGGTCGAACGCGCCATCATGGCCCCGCGGATCGCCAGCCAGGAAGGGCCGCGAGCGCGCAGAACCCGCGCCCGCTCCGACCTCGACCACCACGGAAGTTTCGGCCCCGACGTCGACCCCGCTGCTGATGGCGCAGGAGCGCGAGCTGCGCGCCAAGCTGAAGGAATTGCGCGAGCATATCGTCAAGAACGCCGACAATGTCGGCGAGCGCTTCCCCAATGAAGCGCGGAAAATGCATTACGGCGACATCGAGCACCGCCCGATCTACGGCGAGGCCTCGCCCGATGAAGCGCGCGCGCTGGTCGAGGAAGGCGTCGAGGTGTCGCCGCTGCCGGTGCTGCCGGACGATCGCAACTGACGCGCGCATCGAAGCCTCGATCCGTCAAACCGCGACCAATAGCGCCACGCCGACCACGATCAGCGCGATGCCGGAAAGCTCGCGCGCCGACAGCGGCTGCTTGAACGAATAATACGCCACGCCTTGCGCGAACAGCACTTCCACCAGCGCCAGCGTACGGACGTTCGCCGCCGCCGTCAGCGCGAATGCCAGGAACCAGAACTGCGAGGCGAATGCGCCCATGAAGCCCGCAAGCATCGAGGGCTTCCACAGCCCGAGGATTTGCCTTGAGCACGCCGGGCGCGCGCGCCAGCAGGTAGATCGTCAGCACCAGGGTCTGCACGAACAGCCCCAGCACCAGCGTGAACGACGCCGCCGTCACGAAGGTCACGCCCGGCACGGTGATGATCGCGCCACGAAAACCGACCGCCGACAGCGCGAACGCCGCCGCGGCGACCAGGCCGATGACGGTCGGCTTCAATTCGGCAAAACTCTTTTGCCCCGCAGGCCGCAGCGCGGTGATGACCACGCCGACGGTCGCGATCAGGATGGCGATGACCTTCAGCGTCGTGAGGTGATCGCCGAGAAAGACAAAGCCGAAAATCGCGGTCTGGATCGCTTCGGTCTTCAGGTACGCCGTCGTCACCACGAAGGACCGGTCGTTCATCGCGAGCAGCATCAGCCCGGTAGCGACGATCTGGCTGAGTGCGCCGAGCAACAGCCACGGCCAGAACGCCGCGGCCGGCCACGGAATATGATCCCCCGTCGCGACCAGCACGACCGCAAAGAAGACGATCGAGAACGGAAAGCCGAACAGGAAGCGGATATTGGTGGCGCCCCAGGTGCCGAGCGGTCCCGTCAATTGCCGCTGCATCGCGTTGCGCGCGACCTGTCCGAGCGCCGCAACGATGGTGAAGGGTACCCAGAGCGTGGTGATGCCGAACATGAGATGGGGGATTTGGTTGGCGGGCGGGAAGCGCCGCCACCGTGCCGGGGCGGAACAGCGCGGTCAACCGAAACGGCGTCATGACAGGATTGCTCCGGCTCGCCCGCGCTTCTTGCGGTGCGAAGCTACACTCCCTCCGCCACCACCATGTAGTTCACGTCCATGTCGGAGGAGAGGCCCCAGCGGTCGGCGAACGGGCTATAGACCACGCCGGTCTGCTCGGTGATGGCGAGCTTGTTTTGCTCCAGATAATGGGCGAGTTCGTCCGGGGTGACGAACTTGTCCCATTGATGGGTGCCGCGCGGCAGCCAGCGCAGCACATATTCGGCGCCGACGATGGCGAGCGCGAAGCTCTTCCAGTTGCGGTTCAACGTCGAGACCACCATCATCCCGCCGGGCTTGAGCATCGCCGCGCAGCGGTTGAGGAACATGCCGACGTCGCTGACATGCTCGACCACTTCCATCGCCAGCACGATGTCGAACCGCTCGCGCACGTCCATCCGCTCCACCGTGGTGCAGCGATAGTCGATCGACAGATGCCCCTTGTCGGCGTGCAGCTTTGCCGCCGCGATGTTGGTGGCGGAGGGATCGACGCCGATCACCTGCGCACCTAGCCGGGTGAACGGCTCGCACAACAGCCCGGCGCCGCAGCCGATATCGAGGATGCGCAGGCCGGACAGGCAACTCAGGCTTTTGGCGTTACGCTCGAACTTGCGGCAGGCGGCGTCGCGGATATAGGTCAGCCGCAGCGGGTTGATCTTGTGCAAGCGGCGCCATCTTGCCCTTGGGATCCCACCATTCCTCCGACAGCCTGGAGAATTTCGCGATCTCGGCCGGATCGACCGTGCTCGCGGATACGGCTGAGAAATTTGACTGCATCGTCATGGACAACTCGACGCCCCTATCGCGCGGTGATGTGATTACGGAAGTCGAGCGGTGCGGCGATCGTCTTGATGGTCTCGGCGCCCTCGCCGACGCCCCGCACCGTGACATTGCCGTAGTTCAGAAGCCGACCCAGAATGCTCTGATTGACATCGACACTCTCGACCTTGTCGAGGCTCATTTCGAAGGTGCGGCGCTTGATGAACCCTGTCTTGTGGACAACCCGCAGATTGGTGACGTCGGTCTCGGTGGTCCAGCGATGAAACCAGGCCTTCACCGTCCAGTACAGTGCGACAATGGCCACGATGGCCGACGCCGCGAGGCATAACAGGATGATGCTCTCGGTAGTGGTCGTCCGCGACAGGATCAGCAGGACCAGCGCGACAATCCAGGCCGAGATCGCCGGTAGATAGAAGATCCAGTGCGCGTTGGTCGAATACAGCACCTTTTCGCCGGGCTGCAGGATATCGTCGATATAACGCCCCATACGCTGGCCTCAATTACCCTGCCACCACTTACCTGCAACCGCCTGCCCGCAGCCGCCGTGTCCGGCGCCGCCCCGGGAACATCCTGGAACCAAGGTTGCTTGCCCCGAACGCCGCCGCTATGTATACGCGCCTTTTGGCCCGCGCGCCTTAGTTTTGCGGACGAGCCAGATACTTAACCTCAGGGAATGTACCAGTCGTCATGGGCCGTCTCGTGATGAAATTCGGCGGCACATCCGTCGCCAATATCGAGCGTATCCGCAACGTCGCGCGCCATGTGAAGCGCGAGGTCGACGCCGGCCACGACGTCGCCGTCGTGGTTTCGGCGATGGCCGGCAAGACCAACGAATTGGTGGAATGGTGCCGCGAGGCATCCGCGATGCATGACGCCCGCGAATATGACGCCGTGGTGGCCTCCGGGGAACAGGTCACCTCCGGCCTGCTCGCGATCGCGCTGCAGGCGATCGGCATCCAGGCGCGCTCCTGGCAGGGCTGGCAGATCCCGATCCGGACCAGCGACGCCCATGCGTCGGCGCGGATTCTGGAGATCGACGGCACCGAACTGATCAACCGTTTCAGGGAACGCAAGGAAGTCGCCGTGGTCGCCGGCTTCCAGGGCATCAATCCGCAGACCGGGCGAATCACCACGCTCGGGCGCGGCGGCTCCGATACCTCCGCGGTGGCGATCGCGGCCGCGATTCACGCCGACCGCTGCGACATCTATACCGACGTCGACGGCGTCTACACCACCGACCCCCGCGTGGTGCCGAAGGCGCAGCGGCTGGACAAGATCGCGTTCGAGGACATGCTGGAACTGGCCTCGCAGGGCGCCAAGGTGCTGCAGGTCCGCTCGGTGGAACTCGGCATGGTGCACAACATGCCGATTTTCGTCCGTTCCAGTTTCGACAAGCCCGAGGATATCGACCCGCACGCCAACCAGCCGCCGGGTACGCTGATCTGCAGCGAGGAGGAAATCATGGAAAGCCACGTCGTCACCGGCATCGCCTTTTCCAAGGACGAAGCCCAGATTTCCGTTCGCCAGATCCAGGACAAGCCGGGCGTCGCCGCCGCGATCTTCGGGCCGCTGGCGGACGCCAATATCAACGTCGACATGATCGTGCAGAACGTCTCGGAAGATGGCGCCACCACCGACCTCACCTTCACGGTTCCGGCGTCCGACTACGCCCGCGCCCGCGACACCATCACCGCGGCGAAGGGCAAGATCGGCTATCAGCGGCTCGACAGCGCCACCGACGTCTCCAAGGTCTCCGTCATCGGCAGCGGCATGCGCAGCCATGCCGGCGTCGCCGCCAAGGCGTTCTCGGCGCTGGCCGCGCGCAACATCAACATCCGCGCCATCACCACCTCCGAGATCAAGTTTTCGGTGCTGATCGACGCCGCCTATACCGAACTCGCCGTGCGCACGCTGCATACGCTCTACGGGCTCGATCAGGTTTAGAAGAATTTTCCGGCCGGAGCGCGAACGCGCTCCGGCAGCGTTTGCTTAGCAGCCGCAGCATTCGGTTGTCGGAGTCGTTATCATCTCTGGCAGGGGTTTTGCTTGGCAAAACAAGCCCCAATTCGCTATACGGCCTGATGGGTGGGCTGCCGCAAACTGTGCCACAGTTTTAGCTATCCTGATTCGGCCGATATTTTCGGGCTTGCGACAGCGCCGAATGAATAAAATTGTTGTTTTTCTTGGGTTTATTGCCAGCTCCCGGCCACCCGGCGGGCTGGCCAAGCGGAGGAGGATATCGGCACATGCGGAGCGCGTCGGGAGGCCCCCGCGTCTTGCTGAGACGGCTCCGCGAAACCATGGCGGAGCAGGTCTCGGCGCAGGAACGATTGGACAAGATCGTGGTGCTGATCGCTGCCAACATGGTGGCGGAAGTCTGCTCCGTTTATGTGCTGCGCGTCGACAACACGCTGGAACTCTACGCCACCGAAGGCCTCAACCGCGACGCCGTCCACCGCACCGTCCTGAGTTCGCATGAGGGCCTGGTCGGCCTCGTCGCAAGCGAGGCCAACCCGCTCAATCTGAACGACGCGCAGAATCACCCGGCGTTCTCGTTCCGCCCGGAGACCGGCGAAGAAATCTATCACTCCTTCCTCGGCGTGCCGGTGCTGCGCGCCGGCAATACGCTCGGCGTGCTGGTGGTGCAGAACCGCGCCAAGCGCACCTATGTCGAGGAAGAAGTCGAGGCGCTGCAGACCACCGCCATGGTGCTGGCGGAGATGATCGCCTCGGGCGAACTCTCCGCCCTCGCCCAGCCCGGCGCGGAACCCGCGGCGCGGCATTCGCTGCACAAGACCGGCGCCATCCTGTCCGACGGCATCGCGCTCGGCCACGTGGTGCTGCACGAGCCGCGCGTCGTCATCACCAACTACATCGCCGAAGACCTGCCGAAGGAAATCAAGCGGCTCGACGCCGCGCTGGCGAAGCTGCGCGCCGACCTCGACCGCATGCTGGAGCGCGGCGACGTCGCCGAAGGCGGCGAGCACCGCGACGTGCTGGAAGCCTACCGGATGTTCGCCAACGACCACGGCTGGTCGCACAAGCTGCACGAGGCCGTCGCCACCGGCCTCACCGCGGAAGCAGCCGTCGAGCGCGTGCAGTCCGATACCCGCGCCCGCATGCTGCGCTCGACCGATCCTTACTTGCGCGACCGCCTGCACGACCTGGAAGATCTCGGCCATCGCCTGATGCGGCAACTGGTCGGGCAGGATCACGCGCCGTCGCGCGAACAACTGCCCGACAACGCCATCCTGATCGCGCGCGCGATGGGACCCGCGGCGCTGCTCGACTACGACCGCAAGCGCCTGCGCGGGCTGGTGCTGGAGGAAGGCACCGCCAATTCACACGTTTCGATCGTGGCGCGCGCGCTCGGCATCCCCGCGGTCGGCGAGGTGCCGAACGCGCCGGGCATCGCCGATCCCGGCGACGCCATCATCGTCGACGGCACCTCGGGCGAGATCTATGTCCGCCCGTCGGCGGAAATCGAATCGGCCTATGCGGAGCGGGTGCGGTTCCGCGCCCGGCGGCAGGCGCAATATTCGGCGCTGCGCGACATGCCGTGCGTGACCAAGGACGGCCAGCCGATCGAATTGATGATCAATGCCGGTCTCACCATCGACCTGCCGCATATCGACGACACCGGCAGCGCCGGCATCGGCCTGTTCCGCACCGAGCTGCAATTCATGGTCGGGCAGAGCCTGCCGCGCTCCAGCGACCAGCTCGCGCTGTACCGCACGGTGCTGGACGCCGCCGGCCACAAGCCGGTGACGTTCCGCACCCTCGACATCGGCGGCGACAAGGCGCTGCCCTATATGGAAACCGTGATCGAGGAAAATCCGGCGCTCGGCTGGCGCGCCATACGCCTCGGCCTCGACCGGCCCGGGCTGTTGCGCGGCCAGATCCGCGCGCTGCTGCGCGCCGGCGGCGGCCGGGCGCTGCGCATCATGTTCCCGATGATCACGGAAGTTTCCGAATTCGATTCCGCCAAGGCGATCGTCGAGCGCGAGCTGACCTATCTGCGCCAGCACGGCCACGCGCTGCCGGAGCGCATCGACGTCGGCACCATGGTCGAGGTGCCCGCGCTGCTCTATCAGCTCGACGAACTCCTGAAGAAGGTCGATTTCCTCTCGGTCGGCTCCAACGATCTGTTCCAGTTCCTGTTCGCGGTCGACCGCGGCAACGCCAAGGTTTCCGAACGGTTCGACACCATGTCGGCGCCGATCCTGCGCGCGTTGCGCGACATCGTGCGCAAGGCCAATGCGGCGAAGAAATCCGCCTCGCTGTGCGGAGAAATGGCGTCCAAGCCGATCGGCGCGCTGGCGCTGATCGCGCTGGGCTACCGCTCGCTGTCGATGTCGGCGACCGGGCATGGCCCGGTCAAGGCGATGATCCTCGATCTCGACGCCAGGAAAGCCGAAGCGATGATCACCCCGCTGCTCGACGCGCCGTCCGGCACCGTGTCGATCCGGCAGAAGCTGACGGAATTCGCCGAAGCCGAAGGGCTGTCCTTGTAGCGAGGCCCGTGCCCGCGCGATGCCCTGGGCGTTTGGCTTGGTGCGCGTTCCAAATACAAAACCGACGCCTGCTTTTTCTGAATGCACGTTTAATTGAGATCTGACCATGCCGATGCTTCCCGAAGCCAAACTCGATATCTTGCTGGCGCACCACGCCTCGCTCGAGGCGCAGCTGCTCGGCCAGCTCGCTTCGGAAAACTACGTGCGGATCACGCGCGAACTGGCCGAACTCAACCCTCTGATCGACGCCGTGAAAGCCTACCGCGCCACCGAAAAGGAGATCGCCGACGCCGAGGCGCTGATCGCCGACGCCGCGACCGATTCGGAAATGCGGGGCATGGCCGAGGCCGAGCGCGAGACGCTGGCCGCCCGCAGCCTCGAACTGGCGCAGCAGATCCGCCTCGCGCTGTTGCCCAAGGACGCCATGGACGACCGCAACGTGGTGCTGGAAATCCGCGCCGGCACCGGCGGCGACGAGGCCTCGCTGTTCGCCGGCGACCTGTTCCGGATGTATGAGCGTTTCGCGGCGTTGCAGGGCTGGAAGGTCGAGGTGATCTCCGCCAGCGAAGGCACCGTGGGCGGCTACAAGGAAATCATCGCCGAGGTGAAGGGCCGCGGCGCCTTCGCCAAACTGAAATTCGAATCCGGCGCGCACCGGGTGCAGCGCGTGCCCGACACCGAGACGCAAGGCCGCATCCACACCTCGGCGGCGACCGTCGCCGTGCTGCCCGAGGTCGAGGATGTCGACGTCGACATCAAGCAGGATGACTTGCGGATCGAGACCATGCGCGCGCAGGGCGCCGGCGGCCAGCACGTCAACAAGACCGAATTCGGCGATCCGCATCACCCATCTTCCGACCGGGATCGTGGTGATGATGCAGGACAGCCGCTCGCAGCACAAGAACCGCGCCTCGGCGATGAACATCCTGCGTTCGCGGATCTATGACGCCGAACGGCAGCGCATCGACGCGGAGCGCTCGGCCGATCGCCGCGAAAAGGTCGGCTCCGGCGACCGAAGCGAGCGCATCCGCACCTATAATTTCCCGCAAGGCCGCGTCACCGACCACCGCATCAACCTGACGCTCTATAAGCTACCGCAGGTGATGACCGGCGAAGCCCTGGGCGAACTGGTCGATGCGCTGACGACGGAGCATCAGGCCGCCCAGCTCGCCGCCCAGGGCGCTGCGGCGTGAGCACAGGCGAATTATTCGCCGAACAGACCGTCGATGCCGCACGCCGCGCGCTGACGGCGCGATTCAAATCCGGACCAATCGATTCGGCCGAACTCGACGCGCGAATCCTGGTCGGCGCGGTGCTCGGCCTCGATCTCACCGGCTTGATCGCGGCGGCGAGCCGGCGCCTCACATCTGACGAAGCCGGGCGTATCGAGGCATTCGCACGCCGCCGCCTTGACGGCGAGCCTGTCGCGCGAATCCTCGGAAGCAAGGAATTCTGGGGACTGCCGCTGAAGCTCTCGCCCGCGACGCTGGTGCCGAGGCCCGACACGGAAACCGTGGTCGAGCTGGCGCTCGAAATGCTGCGCGCGGTTCCCCGTCGAGACAACGCGCCGCGCATCGCCGACATCGGCACCGGTTCAGGGGCGATTCTGCTGGCGCTA
Source organism: uncultured Alphaproteobacteria bacterium (assembly GCA_963843225.1). Lineage (GTDB taxonomy): Bacteria > Pseudomonadota > Alphaproteobacteria > Rhizobiales > Xanthobacteraceae > Bradyrhizobium. Next base: position 462,730 of record CAWJJT010000001.1, read on the forward strand.
TTGTCCGAATTGCCTGACGCCTATGGTATCGGCACCGACATCAGCGAACAGGCGTTACAAACAGCACACAGCAATGCTGTCGGTCTCGAACTCACCGGCCGCGCCGGCTTCGTCGCCTGCGACTATGCGGCGGCGCTGTCCGGACCGTTCGACCTGATCGTCTCCAATCCGCCCTATATCCGCTCGGCGGAAATCGCCGGCCTCGCAACCGAGGTCCGCGATCACGATCCGCGCGCAGCGCTCGACGGCGGCGCGGACGGACTGGACGCCTATCGCGCCCTCATCCCGCAGGCGGCTCGGCTGCTTGCCCCCGGCGGGGCGCTGGTAGTGGAAGCCGGACAGGGTCAAAGCGGGGACATCGGGGGATTGATGGCGGCTGCAGGGTTAATGCTTCCTGCACCGGCGAGGGCCGATCTGGCCGGCATCCGCCGGGCCGTGGCCGGCCGGAAAATGCCCCCAGAAAAGCCCGATTAAGTGCTAAAAAACCACTTGGAATATTCCCCGGGAGCGACTACGTTCCGCCACAACATCGGTCCAGGGTTGGCCCCCGGTAGATAGCCCGTTGGGTTGTTTCGGGTGGAGGCCAGAGTTCTCAGAGCGAGAGCCCGCCCCGAGTGAAAGGTTCCAAACCGCAGGTCCAATCGAGCGCGATGGCTTAAGAGAGCTGCGCTGCTTGCGACCGCAGAGCGAACGAAAGCCTGATATTGCGCTTGAAAACTCACGCAAGAAACCTGTGCTTGTTTTGGCAGGCGGAATGACTTGATGCAGCCCGCGGTATCCGCTGGACTGTTGGGGAGCGTGTCTTTGCTGACCGCGACGTACTGTAAACTCTGCGTGGAATTGAGATCCGCTGCGATTCGGTGCACGTGAGCGCGCCGGACGAAGCCACCGTGGCGACCACCATCCAGGACGAGCAAATTCAAGACTAATAACTCAGGCTGGTAACTTCAGGGCTGGAATAAAGGCGAGACATGAGAAACGGTCAAAACAACAAACGGATGCGTAACCGGAACAACAACAATAACAACAACAGGAATGACGGCGGCCGGCGCGGCCAGAACCCGATGACCCGGGTATTCGAATCCAACGGACCCGACATCAAGATCCGCGGCACTGCGTCCCATGTCGCAGAAAAATACGTGCAACTGGCGCGCGATGCGCGCTCTTCCGGGGATCCGGTCGCGGCCGAAAACTACTATCAGCATGCCGAACATTATTTCCGCCTGATCGCCGCCGCCCAGGAACAGTTCCGCCAGAACCAGCCGCAGCCGCGCACCGACAACGAGATGGCGCCGGAGGAGGGTGACGACGAGGGCGAGAGCTTTTCGCATTTCGGGCAGGAACCCGGTTTCGTGCCGGTGCAGCAGCAGCCGTTCGTGCAGCGTGACAACGCTCCGCGCGAGCAGCGCGATAGCCAGCCCTATCAGCCGCGCGAGCAGCAACAGCCGCGCGAACACCGCCCGCAGCCGCAATTTCAGCCGCAGCCGCAACCGGTGATTTCGGATAATGGCAGCGTCGACCGGCTGCCGTCGTTCATCACCGGACCGCAGCCGCAGATCGGCGGCGGCCAGTCCGGCTTCGAGGGCGGCGAACGGGATCGCTTTCCCCGCCGCCGCCGCCGGCCGCATGGCCCGCGTCCCGACGGCATGGCCGCGCCCGCCGCAACACCGGGCGACGATTTCAATCCGGGGAATGAGTAAGCAGGCGAAACTACGCCTTGTCCCGCCGCTGCAGCGATGACGGCACCAGCACCGGTTCGAGCGCCGGGATCAGCCGCGTTCGTTCGCGGTGCGCCGGGATCGCGCGGTAGACCTGCTTGGTCGCCTCCACGATATGAACGCCGGCGAACGGCAGTGACAGCGCGGCACCGACGCGCTCCCACGCCACCGCCGAGCGCAGGAACCAGCCGCCGGCCACCGGCGGCATGAACAAGGCCTCGCCCCATCCTGCGGGCGTGAACCAGGTCTGCCGCAGCAATTGCGTGATCTGCGAGCGCGAATAGGGCCGGCCGTGGCCGAACGGCGTGTTGTCGGTCCGCGTCCATACCCCGCGCCGGTTCGGAATAATCGCCATCATCCGTCCCGACGGCGCCAGCACCCGCCATACCTCGCGCAGCAGCCCTTCCGGATCGTCGGACATTTCCAGCGCATGGACCAGCAGGATGCGGTCGACCGACGCATCCGGCAGCGGCAGCGAAAACTCATCGACCAGGGCGGCGAGCGTCGGCCGCGCGGTCGGCCATTTCAGCACGCCCTGCGCCGCCGGCATGAAGGCGATGCAGCGCTCCGAGTCCTCGCGAAACAGGCCGAGATAGGGTGTGGGATAACCGATGCCGAGCACGCGCTGGCCCTGCGCGTCCGGCCAGCGCGCATGAATGCCGCGATTGATCAGCCGCCGCGCCACGATCCCGAGGCGCCGCGAATAGAAATCGCGAAGGTCGATGACATCGATGGTCATGCAGCCAATGTAACACGGCGCCGCGCCGCCGGGAGCGCGGAATATTGCATTGCCGTTGGAGCGTTAACGCCATATTTCAGGGCTATAAGGGGCTGACCGGCGTCACCGCCTCACCCAATCGACGGAGATATCATGGCTGCCGAGATTCGCCTGTTCCCCTGCCTCACCGACAATTTCGGTTATTTGATCCACGATCCCGCGACCAAGGCGACGGCCTCGATCGATGCGCCGGAAGCGGGCCCCATCCTCAAGGCGCTGGAGCGCGAGGGCTGGACGCTGACCGATATTCTCATCACCCACCATCATCACGACCATGTCGGCGGCGTCGCCGAGCTGAAGCAGAAATACGGCTGCCGGGTGGTCGCGCCGCAAGACAAATCCGCCGCGATCGCCAATGTCGATCTGCGCGTCGCCCAGGGTGATATCGTCAAGGTCGGCGGCCTGCTGGGCCGGGTGCTGGAAACCCCCGGCCACACCCTCGATCACGTCAGCTACGTCTTCGACAACGACAAGGTGCTGTTCGCCGCCGACACGCTGTTCTCGATCGGCTGCGGGCGGGTGTTCGAGGGCAATTACCCGATGATGTGGGACTCGCTGCTCAAGCTGCGGTCGCTGCCTGACGATTTCAAGCTCTATTGCGGCCATGAATACACTGCCGCCAACGTCAAGTTCGCGCTGACGGTCGAGCCGGACAATGCCGCGCTGAAGGCACGCGCCGAGGAAGTGACGCGGCTGCGCGCGGCGAACAAGCCCACCATTCCGACCCTGCTCGGCGAAGAGAAAAAAGCGAACGTATTTCTGCGCGCCGACGAGCCGTCGGTAGCGGCCGGCGTGCGGATGAAAGGCCGCAGCGCCGCCGAGGTGTTCGGCGAATTGCGCGAACGCAAGAACAAATCCTGACGGGCCGATCCCGATGGCTGCGCTGCCGACGGCTGCTGAAATCATCGCACGGCTCGACTTGCGGCCGCACCCCGAAGGCGGCCACTATCGCGAGACCTTTCGCGATCCCGGCACGGACGCCGGCGGACGCGCGCATTCAACGGCGATTTTCTTCCTGCTGACGCGCGGCGAGCGCTCGCACTGGCACCGCATCGACGCCGTCGAGATCTGGCACTATTACGCCGGCAGCACGCTAACCCTGCAGATCGCTGAGGGAAGCGGCCAACACAGCATCAGGCTCGGACCGGATCTCGCCGCGGGCGAAGTGCCGCAGGCAGTCGTGCCGGCGCAGGCCTGGCAAGCGGCCGAAATCGACCGGCGACTGGACGCTGGTCGGTTGCACCGTTGCACCGGGATTCGATTTTGCAAAATTCGAGCTGGCGCCGATGGGATGGGCGCCTCCACGCTAGCTGACCAGCTCTCGGGAATCGGGTGGGTGTGACGCCCACGCGTGAATAGATTCCGCACTCACGAAAGAGGAGCGGACGATGCACGAGACCCCCAGCGTTTCGAATATCCAGATTGAGCCGGCGATACTCTACTTCGGGACACCGGTGGTATTGATCGGCTCGACCAATGAAGACGGCTCACCCAATCTCGCGCCGATGTCGTCGGCATGGTGGGTCGGCTGGCGCTGCATGCTGGGGCTCGCGAGCAACTCCAAGTCCACCGAAAACATGATCCGCACCGGCGAGTGCGTGCTCAATCTTCCTTCCGCCGAGCTGGTCGCCGCTGTCGACAATCTCGCGCGCACGACCGGCTCGAACCCGGTGCCTGCCGGCAAGATCAAGCGGGGCTACCGGCATGAGAAGAACAAGTTTGAGATCAGCGGCCTGACGGCGCTGTCCGGCGAAACCGTCGCGGCCCCGCGCGCCGCGGAATGTCCGGTGCAGATCGAGGCAAAGGTCGCGCATATCCACCACATGGCCCGGGAAGACGAGGTCTGGCGCGGCAATCTGGTGGCGATCGAGGTCAGGGTCACGCGCGTGCATGCGCATCCGGCAATCCTGATGGACGGCCAGCCCAACCGCATCGATCCCGACAAATGGCGGCCGCTGATCATGAGCTTTCAGCAGTTCTACGGACTGACGCCGCAGAAGCTGCAACACTCCGAACTCGGACAGATTCCGGAGAGCGCCTATAAACCACCGGGCTGGCGGCCCGCGGCTTAGCGTCGGGCGAACATGTCCCTCGCCGCGATCAGGCCGCCGCCGGCGATCAGCACCGCGGCGATGGCGATACTCGCGCTCGGCCTGGCAAATCCGGCGAGGATCAGGAACGAGGTCGAGAGCAGCGGGGTCGCGTAGGACGCAGCACCCAGCACGCGGATGTCGCCGCGCTTCATGCCGATGTCCCACGCATAGAAGGCGGCGCCGACCGGGCCAACGCCGAGCGCCGCGATCGACAGCCATTGCGTCATCGTGTCGGGCCATACCGTGTCCTCGACGAGCCCATGCACCAAGGCCGCCAGCAGCGCGGTCGCCGCGCAAAAACCCGCCACGGCATCGGTCGGCACCGCCTTGAGCTTGCGCGACATCACCGAATAGGCCGCCCACACGAAGGCCGCGACGAATGCCGCGACAAGTCCGGGGATCTGGCCGGGCGCAAAACCGCTGTGGCTGTTGCCGGCAAACAGCAGCACCGTGCCGGCAAGACCGAGCAGCGCGCCGACGACGTGGTGCGGCGCCAGCCGCTCGCCCGGCAACAGCGACGAGAACAGCACGATCAACAGCGGCCAGAGATAATTGAGCAAACCCGCTTCCGCCGGCGGCGCGAAGCGGAGCGCGAGGAAATACAGCGCGTGATAGCCGAACAGGCCGCCGACCCCGACAATCCACGCCAGCGGTTGCTGCCGGAGCGCGCGCGGCGCCTCGGGGCGCCCGATCCAGGTCAGGCACCCGACCAGCGCGCCGATCGCGAATGTCATCGCGGCGAGTTGAAACGCCGGAATCTTTCCGGTCGCCACCGTCAATGCGGCAAGCAGCGACCACATCAGGATCGCGGTCAGTCCGATCAGCGTCGCGGTGCGGGAGGTCATGAATCCGTCAATTGCGAGCGAAGCAATTCGGCTATCTTATATCGAAGAACCCGGATTGCTTCTTCGCAACTGTTTCCCCGCAACGGCGAAAGCCAGCGTCACGCGTGGTATTGCCCGCCGTTCACGGTCAGCGTCGACCCCGTGATGAAACCGGCATCGTCGGCGGCCAGGAATACCACGCTGCGCGCGATCTCCTCCGGCTCGCCGAGACGATTGACGGGAATCTGCGGCAGGATGTTCTTTTCGATGACCTCCTGCGGCACCGCCTGCACCATCTCGGTGTTGATGTAACCCGGGCAGATCGCGTTCACGGTAATGCCGCCCTTGGCGTTCTCCAGCGCAAGCGCCTTGGTGAAGCCGATGTCGCCCGCCTTCGCCGCGGAATAATTGACCTGGCCGAACTGGCCCTTCTGCCCGTTGATCGAAGAGATGTTGATGACGCGACCGAATTTGCGCGCGCGCATGCCCTCGATCACCTGGCGGGTCATGTTGAACAGGGAGCCGAGGTTGGTGTTGATGACCGAATTCCACTGTTCGAGTGTCATCTTGTGGAACGCGCCGTCCTTGGTGATACCGGCATTGTTGACGAGGACATCCACCGGACCGAGGTCGGCTTCGACCTTCTTGACGCCCGCCGCACAGGCGTCGAACGAACTGACGTCCCATTTGTAGACGGGGATGCCGGTCTCGGCCTTGAATTTTTCCGCCGCCGCGTCGTTGCCGGCATAGCTGGCGGCAACCTTATAGCCCGCAGCCTTCAGCGCCTTGCTGATCGCAGCTCCAATGCCCCGCGTGCCCCCCGTCACCAATGCAACACGTGCCATGTTGTATCCTTCCCTTGAAAATTTTTACGCCACGCCTCTTCGTAACCAGGAATTAAGCGGGCCGTTTGACGAACATCAAGAACAAAACGCCCGGCAAGGCCGGGCGTTTCTTTTTAGTCGTAACTTCCGTGGTTGCGAGATGATCTTTTCATCAGGCGACGCCGAACGTTTAATCGCGTGCAGTGCACATGTCAGTCGCGTGCGATGCACATGGCGATGCCCATGCCGCCGCCGATGCACAGCGTGGCAAGGCCCTTCTTGGCGTCACGCTTCTGCATCTCGTGCAGCAGCGTCACCAGCACGCGCGCGCCGGAAGCCCCGATGGGGTGACCGATCGCGATCGCGCCGCCATTGACGTTGACCTTGGAGGTATCCCAGCCGAGGTCCTTGTTGACCGCGCAGGCCTGGGCCGCGAAGGCTTCGTTGGCCTCGATCAGATCGAGGTCGCCGATGTTCCAGCCGGCCTTCTTCAGCGCGGCGCGCGAGGCCGGGATCGGCCCGGTGCCCATGATCTTCGGGTCCACGCCGGCCTGGCCCCAGGAGACGATGCGGCCGAGAACCTTCTTGCCTTCCTTGGCCGCCTGCTTGGCGGTCATCAGCACCACGACGCCGGCGCCGTCATTGATGCCCGAAGCGCTGCCGGCGGTGACGGTGCCGTCTTTCTCGAAGGCCGGCCTGAGCTTGGCCATCGCCTCCAGGGTGGCGCCGTGGCGCGGATATTCGTCGGTATCGACGACGATGTCGCCCTTGCGGGTCTTGATGGTGACCGGCGCGATTTCGTCCTTGAACTTGCCGGCCTTCTGCGCGGCCTCGGCCTTCTGTTGCGAGGCGACCGCGAACTCGTCCTGCTGCGCGCGGGTGATCTGGTACTGCCGCGCAACGTTCTCGGCGGTATTGCCCATGTGGTAGCCGTTGAAGGCGTCCCACAGCCCGTCCTTGATCATGGTGTCGACGAGCTCGAAATTGCCCATCTTGACGCCGCCGCGCAGATACTGCGCATGCGGGGCCATGCTCATGGATTCCTGGCCGCCGGCAACGACGATATCGGAATCGCCGTTGAGCAGCGCCTGGTAGCCCAGCGCCACCGTGCGCAGGCCGGAACCGCAGAGCTGATTGACGCCCCAGGCCGGGCTTTCCACGGGTATGCCGGCCGAGATCGAGGCCTGACGAGCGGGGTTCTGGCCCTGCGCCGCGGTCAGGATCTGGCCCATGATGACCTCGGAGACCCGGCCCGGCTCGATGCCGGCCCGCTCCAGTGCGGCCTTGATGGCGACGGCGCCGAGATCGTGGGCCGGGGTGGTGGCGAATGCACCGTTGAAGCTTCCGACCGGGGTGCGGGCGGCGCTGACGATGACGACATCGTCTGACATGGACATCTCCTGGGGCTTGAGGATCGTGGAAGCAGGCGCCGGATTGGCAGGCCAGTCTCTGTTCTCATCCTGTTAACGTCGTTGAGGCATGTCAACATGCCCAGGGCCGAAATCTCGCCGCAGCGCATTCAAAATGACGTTCTTGGCGTATCCTTGAGCAGCGTCTATGCTTTGGAATTAACCGTGCCGCACAAAACGGTAGCCGAAGCGCATTGAAAATGCTTACTTTGTTGCGTTGCATTGCTCGTCAACCCTGCGGCGAGGCCGTCGGGTTCCTTTTCCTCGGTGCGTGTGTGAGCCCATGGCGAAAACTGACCAACCCACGACGATCAAGAAATATGCGAACCGGCGGCTCTATAATACCGGCACAAGCACCTATGTGACCCTCGAAGACCTCGCCGCCATGGTGAAGGAGGGCGAGGACTTCCTCGTCTACGACGCCAAGACCGGGGACGACATCACCCGCTCCGTGCTGGCCCAGATCATCTTCGAACAGGAAAACAAGGCCGGCCAGAACCTGCTGCCGACCACCTTCCTGCGCCAGTTGATCCGCTTCTACGGCGACAGCATGCAGATGGTGGTGCCGAAATATCTGGAGCAGTCGATCGACACGCTGACGCGCGAGCAGGAAAAATTCCGCAAGCAGCTCACCAATACTTTCTCCGGAACGCCGTTTGCGCCGCTGGAAGAGCACGTCCGCCGCAACATGGAATTGTTTCAGCAGACCTTCGCGATGTTCAAGCCGTTCGTGCCGCCGCGCGGCGGCAACGCGGCTGAGCCGGAGAAAGCCCTGGAGCCCGCGCCCGAGGCCGACAACATCGACGATCTGCGCCGTCAGATGAAGGACATGCAGGAGCGCCTCGAGCGCATGTCGAAAGATCCGAAAAAGGACGAGTAGTTCTTCGTCATTCCCGCGAAAGCGGGAATCCATGACCACCGGCTTTTGTTATTGCAGAAGGTCTCTGCCACCTCGCCTGACCGAAAGGTCATGGCGTATGGCTTCCTGCGTTAGCAGGGACGACGAAGGTCAGCTCGCCGCCGGCAGCACCGTCTCGGCCGGCGCGTCCCATGGCCGCTGCGAAGCTGCAAGCCCGATCAGTCGCCCCTGGATGTAGTCGCAGCCCCAGTCGCGCAGCATGGTGGCGGCTTCCTCGTCCTGAACCCATTCGGCCACGGTCTTGATCTGCAGCCGGCGCGCCAGATCGATCAGCGTGTGCACGAAGGCGCGATCGTCCGCCGAGCGCGCGATGTTCTGCACGAACGCGCCATCGATCTTGACGATATCCACGCCGAGCTTGCGCAAGTTGCGGAACGAGGTGTAGCCGGCGCCGAAATCGTCGATCGCGATCCGGCTGCCGAAGTTCTTCAGCCGCGTGACGAAGCCGCGCAAATCGTCGATATCCTGGATCGCGACGGTTTCGGTGATTTCGACGATCAGCCGCTCGGCGACGCCGGGATGCGCATGCATCAGCGATTCGATCGAAGCCCACCAGTCCGGGTCCATCGTGGTATCGGGCGATATATTGAGGCTGAGCTGTACGTTCGGCGAGGCGGCCAGTTCCGCCACCACGAGTTCGAGCACGCGATGATCGACCAGGCGGATCAGGCCGAGCCTTTCGGCGACCGGAACGATATCGGGGGCCAGCAGCACCTGCCCGTCATCCTGCTCCATCCGGATCAGGCATTCGTAGAACGCCGTGTCGCGCGATTTCGCCTCCACCACCGGTTCGAACGCCATCACGATCCGGCGCTCGTTGAGGGCGGTAACGATTTCGTCGGTGACGCGGATATTGACGCGGCGCTGGGCATCGCGCTCGACATTCGGCCGCCACACTGAAAACGACCCGGCGCGGCGGCGCTTGGCCATATCGAGCGTTTCATGGGCGCGGTTGATCGCCTCGCTGGCGTCGCGGGCATAGCGCGGCACGCTGACCGCGCCGATCGAGGCGGTGACCGAGACCGGACCGGATTTGGTCGGCACCACCTCGTCGCGAATGCCGGCCAGGAACCGTTCGGCGGCGACGTTCATGTCGTCGACCGTGCAGTTCTTCAGGATCAACCCGAACTTGTTGCCGGAAAACCTGCCGAGCACGTCGCCGCCGCGCAGCCGCGAGCGCAGGCGTATGGCCAGCTCTGAAATCACGGCATCCGCGACGTCGAAGCCGAAGGCGTCGTTGATGCGCGACAGGTGATCGATGCCGATCAGCATGAAGGCGCAGGAGGTGCGAAAGCGCGCGGATTCCTCGATGGTCTCGGCCAGCGAGGCGATCAGATTGGTGCGGTTGAGCTCGCCGGTCAGCGGATCGTGCCGCGACAGCTTCAGCAACTGCTCGTCGCGGGCGTGCCGTTCATTGTTGATGCGGACGATGCCCTGGGCGCGCGCGTGGCCGGCCGTCGGGACCGGCGAACCAGCAGCCGGTTTCCTCGATCCAGAGCACCGGTTCGGAAGTCGCGGTCCGCACCCCGTATTCGATCCGGTAGGGCGTACCCTTGGCGCCATGCGCGGGCGGCGAGTTGGCCAGCGCCTGCGAGCGGATGTTGCGCTCCGGCTCGATCAGCCTGGAAAACTCCGAGCCCTTGGCAAGCGATGCCGCCGGAATATCGGAAAACACCGCGCTGGCCTGTTCGCTCCAGGTAAGGGCGTCGGTCGCGATGTCCCAAACGAAGGCCGCCTGGCCGAGCGAGGCCAGGATGGTCGAAGCTTTCGGAAGAGCGGATGTCACGGTCGCCTCGTTTCAGGACACTGCCAAGTGATTCCCGGTCTCAAGGATACTGCCTGTCCCGGCACAAACCCTATGCGAAGTTCATAAATAATCTGGAAACCACGTTGGATGGTCGCCGGGAACGAAATCGGCAAAACCGGCATGACCTTTGCGATGAAGAAAGCGTAAAGGGACATGGCGTCCCAAAACGTGACACTTCAGCCGGATTTCGAATGGCGATGCCCGACAGCGATCGACCAGAACAGATGGCAGATGACGGCGTTCCCGCGGACGAAAAGCCCGCCTGCGTCGCGCTGGTGCCGGTCGTGCCGACGGTTCAATGGTCGCGCATACCCGACCAGGGACTGTCGCGCGCCGATTTCGTCACCCAACTGATCGCGACCGCCGAGCACGTTCCGCAGACGCGCAGCCTGCGACGGGCAAGCCCGGCCGATGCCAAGGCCGCCTATGGCGCAGGGTGGCACAACGCCCCTGTCCAGTCCGCCGGCGCCCGCACCCGGCAGATCGTCTAATTCTTTATAAACGGAGAAGTTAACGCGGCGGCGTTTCCGGCGACGGCGGCGAACCTTCGCCGGGCTGCAAGCCCGGGGATGCGACCTCTGGCGAGGATCCCGCTGGCGTAATCCCGGCAGGCGCCACGTGCGGCTCTACGGGATCAGCCGGTCCGGTTTCGGCCACCGGATCAGCCGCGGGCGCCGAAGGCGCCGGTGCCGGCGCTATTTCAGGTTCGGGCGCGGCAGGCGCTCGCTTGCGGGAGGGCGCGGCAGCGACCGTCGCGGTTCGACGCCCGGCACGGAGCGCCAGGCCCGACAGGAAATCCACCAGCGACAGCAGCGACAGCAGGAAAAAGGTCGAGGTGCCGAATTTCGGCCACAGCAGGAATTCGGCCGCGGCAGCCCCGAACACGATCAGCGACAACAGATGATCGGTGAGATATTTCGCACCCGGACGCGCGCCCTTCATGACCTCGAGCAGCAGCGACAGGATGCCGAGCGTCAGCAGGACATCGCTCAGCGTCACCGGCCACGCGGCGCCGGACATCAGCGTCAACGTCACCAGCGGCTCGGTCAGCGTGAGGCCGGGCATCAGGAAGACGATGATGTTGTAGATCGCGAGCGGAATCAGGAGGAGCGGGAAACCGACCATGGACATCGGCGAGGCCTTCTTTTTCAAGCTCCGGACGTTCCGGGACGAATCACTTTCGCCACCGGAAACCGTCTTACCTCACTCGTTGGCCGAATTCAGGCAGCCGTTGCGGTCAACGGCGCGCCCGGCCTCGCTGCGTCAGGATTCCTTCTTGGCCTTGAGAACCTGGCGGCCCTTATACATGCCGGTCTTCAGATCGAGGTGATGCGGACGGCGCAGTTCGCCGGAATCCTTGTCCTCGGCATAGGTCGGCTTCTTCAGCGCGTCCGCCGAGCGGCGCATGCCACGCCGCGAGGGCGATGTTTTTCTTCTGGGAACGGCCATTTCGGTGTCCTCTAGGGGTGTTGGGTCTGGCATCGTCCGCAAACGGACGGCTGAAGCGTTTTTGGCGCCAGCCGAAAATGCCGATAAGGCCGCGCTTATAGAGGATGGGCTCGCGCAAAGCTAGGGTGGTTTGCCGTCAAAATGGCCCCGAATTGGCTCAATAAGCGCGATTTTCGGCCCAGCACCGCTGCAGGCTGGCAGCCTGTGCCCGGGCCATGTAGGTCCCGGCCAGACGGCGCACCCCTGGGCCGGGATTGCGGGCGCTGCGCTTGACCGGATTGGGCAGGATCGCCGCCAGCAGGGCCGCCTCGCGCGCGGACAGCGCCGAGGCCGGGTGGCCGAAGGCATGGAGCGAACCGGCCTGCGCGCCGAACTGGCCGTTTGGGCCGAGCTCGGCAATGTTGAGATAGATTTCCAGGATCCGCTGTTTCGGCAGTACCAGATCGATCCACATCGCCAGCGGAAACTCCAGCGCCTTGCGGACCACGTTGCGGCCCTGCCACAGGAACAGGTTTTTCGCCACCTGCTGGGTGATGGTCGAGCCGCCGCGGGTGACCTCGCCCTCCTCCGCGTCGTCGATCACCTCGCGCAAGGCACCCCAGTCGATGCCGTGATGGCTGCAGAATTTCGCGTCCTCGGCCGCTACCACCGAGCGCGGCAGATAGGGCGAGATCGTGCCGAAATCGACCCATTGCCGCGACATCGGCGCGCCGGTCAGATAACGCCAGGCCATCAGGGTGGAGACCGGATGGCCGACCCGGTAGAACGGCGCGAGCAGATAGGGCAGCGCCAGCACGGCCAGCACGATCAGCAGCAGGTTTCGGGCAACGCGCAAATGTGGCGCTTCTGGTTGGGCGCGGGCCGAAAATAGCCGGCACGACTGATATCTCGCTGATATTTCCGCACTTTCCGAGCCGTTTCAAGGTGCAGCCGGCCCACGCGGTGGAATTGACGAAGCCCGTGCCATCAACGATTGTCCCGGCCAAATCGATTAGGAGCTTTTCTTGATGACGACCGCTGCTGCACTGACCGACTTTTCGAAACGACTGGACCAGACCGCGGAGGACACCGAAGCGCTGCTGGGCAGACTGCTGTCGGATGCGCTTCTGGACGACGAGATCGCGCGGCCAAAGCGGCTGATGGACGCGATGCGCTATTCGAGCCTTGCCGGAGGGAAGCGCCTGAGGCCGTTCCTGGTGGTGGAGAGTTCGGCCGTGTTCGGCGTTCCGCGCGAGGCCGCGCTACTGGCCGGCGCCGCGCTCGAATGCATCCACTGCTATTCGCTGATCCATGACGACCTGCCGGCGATGGACAACAGCGATTTGCGCCGCGGCCGGCCGACGCTGCACAAAAAGACCGACGACGCCACGGCGATCCTCGCCGGCGACGGACTGTTGACGCTCGCCTTCGACATCATCACCCGCGACGAGATCCACAAGGACCCGACCGTGCGCCTGCTGCTGACGCGCGCGCTGGCGCGCGCCTCGGGCATCGGCGGCATGGTCGGCGGCCAGATCCTCGATCTCGCCGGCGAGGGCCGGTTCGGCGACCGCGAGCCGGTCGACGTCGCCCGCCTGCAGCAGATGAAGACCGGCGCGCTGCTGCGCTTCGGCTGCATTGCCGGCGCGATCCTCGGGCAGTCCTCGGCAAAGCAATATCAGGCGCTCGACGATTACGGCCGCGCGCTCGGCGAGGCCTTCCAGATCGCCGACGACCTGCTCGACGTCGAGGGCGACGCCGCAGCACTCGGCAAGCAGACCGGACAGGACGCGGCGCTGGGCAAGACCACCTTCGTCACGCAACTCGGGATCGACGGCGCCAAGAACCGCGTACGCGACCTGCTGGCGCGTGCCGATGCCGCGCTCTCGATCTTCGGCGCCAAGGGCGACGTGCTGCGCGCGGCCGCGCGATTTGTCGCCGAACGCAAGAGTTGAAGGCACAGATGGCGGAAAAGGAAGCCGACGATCCCGTTCTGCTCCGCTTCCGGAGGATGTCGAGGCCGGCCCGCGTCATCTATGCGCGGCCGCGCACTTTCTTTTCCGTCGCGATCGGGATCCTCGCGTTTTTCCTGCTGCCCGGCTCGCTGTCGCTGGCGACGCGGCTGCTGCTCGGCTGGGACATCCTGATCACGATGTATCTGCTGCTGGTCTACACCATGATGCTGACGCTGCGGGCTTTCGCACATCAAGCGCAACGCGGTGATGCAGGATGACGGCCGTTTCGTCATCCTGCTGGTGACCGCGTTCGGCGCCTTCGCCTCGATCGCCGCGATCGTGTTCGAACTTGGCGGCACGCACCGCAGCGGGCTGCAACTGGCGCTGGCGACCGTGACGATCGCGCTGTCCTGGGCGGCGGTGCACACGATTTTCGCGCTGCATTACGCCCATGATTATTATCGCCGCGCCAAGCCGGGCGGGCTGCAGTTTCCGAGCGGCGACGAGCACGACCACGCCGACTACTGGGATTTCGTCTACTTCTCGTTCGTGATCGGCATGACCGCGCAGGTCTCCGACGTCGGCATCACCGACAAGACCATCCGCCGCACCGCCACCGCGCACGGCATCGTCTCGTTCGTCTTCAATACCGCGCTGGTGGCGCTGATGGTCAATATCGCCGCCAGCGCGATTTGACCCCTGCAGCCGCCGTTCCGGGCGTGCCCCGGAAATGACGGCGAGTCTCTTCGCCCTTGGCCGATCACGTTTTCCCGTCCAATATCGCCCTACAAGCAAGAACAAACGGAGGCAGCGATGCGCGGCGTGGTGTTCAACGGCGAGCGCGAACTGGAATTGATGCAGTTCCCCGATCCGACGCCCGATCCCCATGACGTGGTGATCGAAATGAAGGCATCCGGCATGTGCGGCAGCGACCTGCATCAGTACCGCCGGCCCAAAGGCGGGGCGCAGGCGAGCGGCATCCCGATGCGCGACGGCCCCGTGATCGCCGGGCATGAGCCCTGCGGCGTCGTGGTGGCGATCGGTTCCGCCGTCGATGCGAGCGAGGCGCGGGTCGGCCAGCGCGTGATGGTGCACCATTATCAGGGCTGCACCCAGTGCAGCCATTGCCGCTCCGGATGGCAGCAGCTCTGCCAGGAAGTGCCGGTCAAGGTCTACGGCAACAACGCCCATGGCGGCCATGCGCAATATCTGAAGGTGCCGGCCAATACGCTGGTGCCGCTGCCGGATGAATTGTCGTTCTCGGCCGGTGCCGCGATCGCCTGCGGATCCGGCACCGCCTACGGCGCGCTGCGGCGCATGAACCTCTCCGGCAACGACACCATCGCGATCTTCGGCCAGGGCCCGGTGGGACTGGCGGCCACGCAATACGCCAAGGCGATGGGCGCGCGCGTGATCGCGCTCGACATCAGCCCGCAGCGGCTGGAGCGCGCCAAGGCGTTCGGCGCCGACGCCGTGGTCAATCCCGGCTCGAACGATCCGGTAGCCGCCATCAAGGACCTCACCCACGGCCGCTACGCCGATCTCACGCTCGACACTTCGAGCAACCCGGAAGCGCGATTGAACGCGATCCGCTCCACCAAGGTGTGGGGCACCATGTGCTTCGTCGGCGAGGGCGGCGACGTCCATATCGACGTCTCGCCGCATCTGTTGCGCCGGCAACTGACGCTGATGGCGTCATGGACGTTCTCGAACATCCTGCAGGCCGAATGCGCGCGGTTCTCGGTCGAGCGCGGCATCGACGTCGACCGGCTGTTCACCCATCGCTGGACCATCGACCAGGCGGAAGACGCCTATAAACTGTTCGACAGGCAGGTCGACGGCAAGGGCGTGTTCCTGATGTGAGAACGGGCCCGTCATCCCGCGCTGACATGCCCCTGATATTGCGGCAGGTCGTCGGCGATGGTGAACCATGGCGCCTTGGAGCCGACGAAGATGTGGGCGGTCGGGCGAATCGAGGGATCGTCCAGCAGCGTTCCCATGGCGACATGGACCCAGGCGCCTTCGCGGACCAGGGAATACAGCAGCGAACCGCATCGCGCGCAGTGCGCATCGTGGCCCTTGTCGTCGCCAAAGATCATGCGCGCATCCTCACCTTTGGTGACGATGAACTTCGCGCGCTCGATGCCGGCGAACGGCTTGAACGCGGAGCCGGTGGTCCGCCGGCAATTGGAACAGTGGCAGTTCGCGGCGTAGGCGAATTGGTCCGCGACCTCGTAATGGACCGCTCCGCAAAAGCATTTGCCCGCAAGCCTGCGTGCATTCGTCATATCGGGCCTCGTCACGATCTTCCCCTTTTGCCGCTATCATGCGGTAGTGTATTTTGAGATTTGGTGGCACATTTCAAGCCGTCCATCACCGGGAGGACATACCGTGAGTCATGACCGTTCCAGCGTCGAAGCCGTGGTGCAGCACTATTTCGACGCGCTCTACGAGGGCGACGCCGAAAAACTGGGCGCGATCTTCCATCCCTCCGCCGATCTGCGCTGGGTGGAGAAAGGCGAATTGAAAGTCCTCACCGTGCCGGACTGGATGGGCTGGGTCAGGAAGCGGCCCTCCGCCAAGGCCGAGGGCAAGCCGCGCGAGGATTTCATCGTCACCATCGACCGCTCCGACGAATCCACCGCCTTCATCAAGGTGCGCTGCCAACTGCCGCCGCGCTATTTCACCGATTATCTGGTGGCGATGAAGCTCAGGGATGGCTGGCAGATCGTTTCGAAATCGTATCGTTATGATCTGAAGGAATAGCCACAACCCTGGCGCGGCATTGACGGCGTCGCCCGGTCCGGGCCAATTGGATCGGCACAGGAACTGGACGCCGTGGAAGCCATATTTCAGATTTTCCTGATTCTGCTGGCGGTGCTGGCGGGAGCCGAATTGCTGGCGCGGCGGACCGCCATTGCGCCTGCGATCCTGCTGCTGCTGGCCGGCATCGGGCTTGCCTTCGTGCCGGGCATGCCCACGCTGGAACTGCCGCCCGAACTGGTGCTGCTTCTGGTACTGCCGCCGCTGATCTATTCGGCCAGCGTCGCCATGAGCTGGCGCGAATTCAAGTTCAATCTGCGCCCGATCATCCTGCTTTCGGTCGGCTGCGTGATCTTCAGCGCCTTCGCGGTCGCGGCCGCGACGCATTACCTGATCGGGCTGCCCTGGGCCATCGGCTTCCTGCTCGGCGCCATCGTGGCGCCCCCGGACGTCGTGGCGCCGCTGGCGATCGCCCGCAGGCTCGCGCTGCCGCGCCGCATCCTGGTCGTGCTCGAGGGCGAGGGACTGGCGAACGACGCCACCGCGCTGATCCTGTACCGCTTCGCGGTGGCGGCGATTTCGACCGGCGTGTTCTCGCTGCCGAAGGCGACCGGCGAGTTCGCCGCGATCGTTGCCGGCGAGGTGGTGTTCGGCGTGGCGGTGGGCTGGCTCTCCTTGCGGATGCGCCATCATGCGCGCGATCCGCAGATCGAGATCACGCTGTCCTTGATCACGCCCTACGTCTCCTATTGGCTCCCCGAACATTTCGGCGGCTCCGGCGTGATCGCGACCGTCGCCTGCGGGCTCTATATGAGCTGGAACGGGCCGCTGCTGATCTCGGCGGCGACGCGGCTGCAGGGCATCTTCTTCTGGGACCTCATCATCTATCTGATCGAGGGCATGCTGTTCCTGCTCACCGGATTCCAGATGCGGCTGCTGTACGAGAAATCCAAGTCGTTTCCGCTCGACGACATCCTGATCGCGACCGCGCTGGTCACCGTGATGATCGTGGTGGCGCGCTTCGCCTGGGTTTTTCCGGCCGTCTACCTGCCGCGGCTGATCAAGCGCGTGCGCCTGCGCGATCCCGTCGCCGCCGTGGCAGTACGCGTTCGTGCTGTCGTTCACCGGCGTCCGCGGCGCGGTGTCGCTGGCGGCGGCGCTGGCATTGCCGTTCGCGCTTCCCGACGGCGAAGCCTTTCCGTATCGCGACCTGATCCTGTTCGTCACCTTCGGCGTCATCTTCATCACGCTGGTCGGCGTCGGCTTCGGGCTGCCGCCGGTGGTGCGATGGCTCGGGCTTGCCCAGACCGGCCGCAACGAGCTCGTGGCCGAACATGAATCGGAAATCGCGGCGCGGCGCGAGGCACTCGACGTGGCGCTGAAATCGCTCGACTCCATCACCGACGACCGCGAGCTGTCCGAGGAAGTGGTCAAGCTGCTCCGCGCCCGGCACGAAACCCGCAGCAACCAACTGCCGGAATCGCTCGATCCCGACGGTGACGCCTCGGCGGCGGGTATCGACCTGACGCGGGAATTGATATCGGTCGAGCGCAAGTTCATCCACGTCCTGCTGCGCGACGGCAAGATCACCGACGAGACCCGCCGGCGGATCGAGCGCGATCTCGATTTGGAGGAAGCGAGCCTTGCGAACCGGGAATACCGGATGCTGCCGTTGTAGGGCTGCCGTCATTCCGGGATGGTCCGAAGGGCCAGACCCGGAATCTCGAGATTCCGGGTTCGCGTCTTCGACGCGCCCCGGAATGACAGCATGTGGCGCGACTTCGCCGGCACCGCGTCGTCCCTACTCCGCCGCCGCGGTCCGCGGCCGGCCGACGAACCCGGTCTCATCGCCAAAACGCTCGACCATGACCGCCGGAAGGTCCTTGGCCTTGCTGGTCACGCAGGCGCCGGAGCGCACGGCGTAGCGATCCTGATTCGCGAGATGCGGCGGCGGATGACCCTGCTGCAACGCGCGCGCGGTATCCATCACCAGCTTGCGGAAATGCAGGATGCCGAGATCCGTCGGCCCCAGATGCTCGCGGGTGCGGTCGGCGATCGGGCCCTGGCTGTCCTGCACGGCGGCGTCCTGTTCGGACACGCCCTTGATGCCGGTATAGCTCCTGGTCTTTTGCAGCTTGCGATCGATGAGGTAGTCGTTCGACTTGTTGCGCAACGGAATGTAATTGTCGTCGACCTCCGAGATCACGCCGTTGCCGGAATCAAAGGCGTCGCGCTCGGCCTGCGTGAGCGGCCGCTCCGGATTCCAGGCATAGGTATAGATCCAGCAATTGGTGTCGGTGACGGGAATGAAGCTCTGGCCGAAAATGTTCTCGCCCGGCATCGCGCTCGGCGCGTAGGCATGCACCGGCATCAGGAATTGCGCGATGCGCCAGTAGATATTGTCGCTGCCGGTGAGCCGGCCGCCCGCGATCGTCAGGCCCGCGTCGTGCGGATTGATCTTGATCACGGGGCGAGGATCTTCGGCGATCCAGCGCATGTGATCGGAATTCATCCGGGCAATCGGATTGACGAAGTGCTTCTTGATATCGAGGATCTCGTTCTCTTCCTTGTCGAAGGAGAGATGCGCGAAGGTGAAATGCGCGGTGTCGATCGAGCCTTCCAGCGCCTGCACCCAGTTGCAGTCCTGCCATTTCTTCGAGACGTAGCGATGCGAGGCCGGCACCAGCGCCATTTCCAGATCAGGCAAGTCGGGCACTGCGTCCGCCGGGCCCATATAGGCCCAGACCATGTCGCCCCATTCGCGCACCGGATAGGACTTGATGCGGATCAGGTCCTTTGCGTTCAGGTCGGGGTACGAGGTCGGCATGTCGACGCAGCGGCCGTCGGTGTCGAACTTCCAGCCGTGATAGACGCAGCGGATGCCGCATTCCTCGTTGCGGCCAAGCCAGAGATTGGCGCCGCGGTGCGGACAATACTGGTCGATCACGCCGACCACGCCCCTTGTGTCGCGGAACGCCAGCAGTTCCTCGCCCATGACCACGATCTTCTTCGGCGGGCAATCCGGTTCGGGCAATTCCTCCGACAGCAACACCGGCAGCCAGAACCGGCGCAGCAAGTCGCCCATCGGCGTTGCCGCGCCGCTTTCGGTCAGGAATTTGTTGTCCTCGGCGCGGAGCATGAGACGTCCTCCCGTTTTGCTTTTTGCTCTTCTTGGTAGGGTGGGTTAGCGAAGCGTAACCCACCAACACCACCCGTGAAGTGGTGGGTTACGCTTCGCTAACCCACCCTACGCCACCTCTTTAAACCGGCCGTTCGCCCTTCACCGTCACGCGCGTGCCTGAGCGGGTGTGCGGCCAGTAGTCCCACATCGCGCGGTGCTGGGTGCAGCGGTTGTCCCAGAACGCGATGGCGTTCTCGGTCCAGCGGAAGCGGCACTGGAACAGCGGGTTTTCGGCGTGTTGGTAGAGATAGTTCAACATCGCCTCGCTCTCGTCGCGGGGGATGCCGAGGATGCTGCGGGTAAAGCCGCGATTGACGTAGAGCGCCTTCCTGCCCGTCACCGGATGGGTGCGCACGACCGGATGTTCGGCGCGCGGATAGGACGGCTTGTCGGCGACGCCGTAATTGTCGTAGAGCCCGCGATAGATCTGCTCGCCGTCATGCAGCGCGGTCAGCCCGTCGAGATAGGCCTTCATCCGGTCCGACAGCGATTCATAGGCCGCATACATCGATGGCGAACAGCGTGTCGCCGCCGCGCGGCG
The DNA here is from genome assembly GCA_963843225.1 of uncultured Alphaproteobacteria bacterium. Taxonomy (GTDB): domain Bacteria; phylum Pseudomonadota; class Alphaproteobacteria; order Rhizobiales; family Xanthobacteraceae; genus Bradyrhizobium. Next base: position 482,970 of record CAWJJT010000001.1, read on the forward strand.
GGCACTGCTTGATGTAGAGGATCGATCCCATCGGCGGTTCGATGTCGCAGGACACGTCGGTGTGCCAGCCCTCGCCATTGGCGCGCGGGGAATCCTTGTCGGCATAGATCTTCATCAGCGCCGGATCCTCGCCCTCGCTGGGCGCGGCGGGATGGATGTGCAATTCACCGAACTTGCGGCCGAAGGCGAGATGCTGGGCCGGGGTGATGTGCTGGTCGCGGAAAAAGATCACCAGATTTTCGGCCAGCGCGCGATGGATCTCGTCCATCTGGCGGTTGGAACGGGAATCATCCGAGACCAGCCGGCCGATGATCGACGCCCGAAATCTCCGCGCCGATGATCGGGGTGAGCTTTTCGACCGCGATGGTCTCGTAGGGCTCTTCCTCGCCGCCCACGTGGCGATAGCGCGGACCCTGCTTGCCGGCGAGCGAACTCATTCGGCGTCCTCCGATGCTTGTTATTGTGGCCATCGTAGCCCGGATGGAGCGAAGCGCAATCCGGGATTCCGGTGCGCTGAGCTTCTGGTCGAGCATGCAGCCCGGATCGGATTGTCCGCTTCGCGTCCGAGGAATCCGGGCTCGCTCCCGCTTTGCTCCTCGCAATGACGGCTAGATATGCAGTTCGCGATCTCGCGGCATGTTTTGCCCGAGGTTTTGCCTGTTCGTTCCGCCCTCTCCAATAGAGGGCGCAGGGAATGCCGGGCGCCCGATGCGCCCGCAAGCCGCGTGTGCAGGAATAGTGGTAGTGCGCACACGCGTTGGTCAGGTCACACCGGAATCGTCCGGCATTCCCCGCGCAATGGTTTACGGCTTACTTCGTGCTCTCCCCGGTGACCGGGCTTTCTTGCCACCGTCATCCCCGAGAAGCTCGCTTCTCGGGGACTTGACACCAGCGTCGGGGTGTCAGGACCACACGACTTCGCCGTCCGCCAACACACGCGCTCGTCAGTCGCGTGGTTCGCGTCCACCGCATCCCGTCCCGCATTCGTGACGATCGCGAAACGCCCCTCGGAGTGGGACGGGACAGCGGCCGATATAAAGTGATTTGCTATTTCGGAAAATCAGAATATTTTTGCAAAAGGGGCTGGACAGGCAAACCAAATCAGTGATTTGCCCGCCGGGCAGCTCGGGGCTGCCTCGAAGCCGATCGCGCTCAATCAGCGGCCGCCCTGGACTGCTCTGCGTTCCGGAGAGATATCGTGCGAATAGTGAACGCCCTCAACGACGGTTAGAAGAGCTGCCGCTCTCAGCGCGGCCGCGCTGTGTTCGCCTTTGGCGGCACATGCCAGAATGTGAGATGCAATTTGGGCCTTCATGGCCGACGTACGTTCGGCTTCCGGAAGCGTCAAGGTAACGTCGTCAAGAATTGACTTCATCAACTCAATTAATTCGGGTTGAAAAACCGCTCCGCGCATTTTCATCTCCTCCCGCGCTACGCTTTGTTTTTTATTTAATGTCGCGACAATCGGGCTGCGTTTGTCAGCAGCCAGATGCGGATGCTGCATTAATATTCCGATTGAATTCCCGCGCAACACGACAGCGCTCCTGACGCGGATGCGCGCCGAAGCGGTACTGGATGCCGGCTAATATGAAGATTTGCGCGTCGGGCAGATCGGGGCTGCCTCACGGCACCGAACATTGGCCGTTATGGGTCCCCGCTAGACGCCTTCGCTAAAGCTTCGGCGCCGCGCCGTCACAACCCCGGCGAAGTCTTGGCGTCGACGGGTGGCGGGGACGACAGCGGAAATTTACTCCGCCGCCGTCTCCGGCGCCTTCGCGCCTGCGCCGTAGCGCTGGCCGATATAGTCGATCACCAGCGCCTTGAAGTCGGCGGCAATCGTCGGTCCGCGCAGCGTGCGGAACTTCTTGCCGTCGACGAACACCGGAGCCGCCGGCGCTTCGCCGGTGCCGGGCAGCGAGATGCCGATATTGGCATGCTTGGATTCGCCGGGGCCGTTGACGATGCAGCCCATCACCGCGACGTTGAGTTCCTCGACGCCGGGATATTGCGTCTTCCAGCCCGGCATTTCCTCGCGGATGAAATCCTGGATCGAGCGCGCCAGTTCCTGGAACGTGGTCGAGGTGGTGCGGCCGCAGCCCGGGCAGGCCGCGACCAGCGGCACGAAGGTGCGGAAGCCCATGGTCTGCAGCAGTTCCTGCGCGACCTGAACTTCCAGCGTGCGATCGCCGCCGGGCTCGGGCGTCAGCGAAATCCGGATGGTGTCGCCGATGCCGTCCTGCAGCAGGATGCCGAGCGCGGCCGACGAGGCGACGATGCCCTTCGAGCCCATGCCGGCTTCGGTGAGACCGAGATGGATCGCGTAGTCCGAGCGCGACGCCAGAACCTTGTAGACCGCGATCAGATCCTGCACGGCGGAGACCTTCGCCGACAGGATGATGCGGTTCTTGGCCATGCCGAGTTCCTCGGCGCGCGCGGCCGACAACAGCGCCGACTGCACCATCGCCTCGCGCGTCACCGCGCGGGCTTCCAGCGGCTCGGGCAGCTTGGCATTGTCTTCCATCAGCCGGGTCAGCAGTTCCTGATCGAGCGAGCCCCAATTGGCGCCGATCCGCACCGGCTTGTCGTTCTTGTTGGCGATCTCGATGATGTCGGCGAACTGGGTGTCGCGCTTGTTCTTGAAGCCGACATTGCCGGGATTGATGCGGTATTTGTCGAGCGCCTCGGCGCAGGCCGGATAATCGGCGAGCAGCTTGTGGCCGATATAATGGAAATCGCCGATCAGCGGCGTGGTGATGCCGCGCTTGCGCAGGCCGTCGCGGATATGCGGCACGGCGGCGGCGGCTTCCTCGCGGTCGACCGTGATCCGCACCATCTCGGAGCCGGCGCGCGACAGCGCCGCGACCTGGGCGATGGTGCCCTCGATGTCGGCGGTGTCGGTATTGGTCATCGACTGCACCACGATCGGCGCGCCGCCGCCGACGGCGACGTTGCCGACCATGACCTGGGTGGTTTTGTGCCGGGCCCTGGGGCCGGCGGCGTCGTTCTCGGGCGGTTTTACGGGCTTGTTCATGGGGTCTCGAATATCAGGTTTTGGTGACATTCAGCAACGGATCAGTGGGAACCGGGACCACGGAACCGGGGCGGTTAACGAGGTATAAGTCCGGCAATCACCAGGAGGGCCGCGGCGCCGAAGGCCAGTGTCAGGGTGTCATGCATGATGAAATAGCTAGCCACCACGCCAAACAAAGGGGTGATGAAGGTAAATGCCGACAATTTGCTGGCGGAATAGGTCTTGACCAGCGCAAACCAGATCAAAAAGGTCAATCCGACCACCCAGACCGCCTGATAGACCATCAGCGACAGCGCCAGCGGGCCGGGAACCCGGGTCAGGGTTTCGCCCGAAATCCATGCCGCGAACCCCAGAATCGGGATCGACAGCGCCACCTGGTAGCTCAGGGCCTTTTCCGGCGGGGCCCGCAACAGGGGCGTCATCTTGACCAGCAGCGTGGTCGCCGCCCACAGCGCGCCGCCGCCCACGATCAAGAGGTCGCCCAGCAGCACCCTGGCGTCGACGTCGGCCTGCGGCACGCCGATCGCCAGCGCGACGCCGGCGAAGCACAGGGCGAGCCCGCCCCATTGCGAGGCGCGCAGCCGCTCGCCGAGAAACTGGTAGGAGCCGAGCGCCACGAAGAACGGCGCGGTGTAGAGAAACACCACCGCGCGCGACGCCGAGGTCAGCAGCAGGCCGCGATAGATCAGCACGAATTCAAGCCCGAACAGCACCCCCGCGAACAGCCCGGAGCGCAGCGTGCCGTCGCGCTCGAACATCTTCACGCCGCGCAGCCCGCGCGATCAGGAACAGCACGATCAGCGCGCCGGAGGAGCGGATCGTGGCCTGCAGCATCGGCGGAATGTCCGGCAGCGCCAGCTTGACCGCGATCTGGTTGAAGCCCCAGCTCAGACACAGCATCAGCATCAGCGCGATCGCGCCGGGGGTCAGCGGCCGCCCGGCCGACGAAGTCACTGGATTGGACGACATTTTTCCTCGTTATCCGGCTTGCCGCCGTTGTTATTGCTTCTGGCAATGCGCGCAGATGCCGGTGATTTCGACCACCGACAATTTCGGCGCAAAGCCGGAGGCGCGCGCCGCCGCGTTGAGGCTTTGCGCCACCGGCGCCGCCGGAATTTCGCCGACCGAGCCGCAATCGTCGCAGATCAGGAACGCCACCATCGCCGCCGCGTCATGGTCGTGCGCGCAGGCCAGATAGGCGTTGCGGCTCTCGATGCGGTGGACGAGGCCGTTTTCCATCAGGAAATCAAGCGCGCGATACACCGTGATCGGCGCCGGCCGCGGCATCGATTTGGCGAGTTCGTCGATCACCTCATAGGCGCCGAGCGGACGGTGGCTGGACAACAGCGCCTGCAGCACCTGGCGCCGGATCGGGGTGAATTTCTGCGAACGCTGCCGGCATACGCGTTCGGCATGATCGATCGCGTCCGCGGTGCAGCGGCCGTGGTCGTGGTCGGGCGCGGGAAAGGTCGGTTTTGTCAGGGCCATGGGATCATGTAGCGCGGCCGGCCCGGGCGGTCCAATCCGGCGCGGACCGTTCATGCCACACGCTGTAGCATTTTGGCGCGATAACCCCAAGTTCCGCGGCTCGCCCGCGCCACCTGCAACCGAGCCATGTGCTGGCGGCGGGTCAGGTCTCCCAAAACTTGCCAAATTAGTAAGCTAGCTTATTATATCCAAAGCTTATGGAGACGACGCCCGATGGCCCGCGGCCCCGTGGATATGAACTTCCTGTTTACGCTCGGCGAATTGCAGCGCCTGGTGCGCGCCTATGCCGACAAGCAGGCGGCGCGCTACGGCATCACCCGCGCGCAATGGGCGGTGCTGGCCAAGGTGGAACGCAACGAGGGCCTGAAGCAGTCGGAACTCGCCGAGCAGATGGAGATGCAGCCGATCACGCTGACGCGCCTGATCGACAAGCTCTGCGACAATGGCTGGATCGAGCGCCGCGGCGACGAGACCGACCGCCGCGTCAACCGGCTCTATCTGCGCAAGGCGGCCCGCCCGCTGCTCGGCAAATTGGGCGGACTGCGCTCCGAACTGACCGCCACCGCGCTCGAGGGCATCAATCCGGCGGACGCCCACCGCCTGCTCGCCCAACTGGAAGCCATCAAGGAAAACGTGCGCAACGCGATCCAGAACAATCCGGCGGAACCGCCGAAGAAAGAACAGCGCTATGGCTGATCCGATCCTGAAATTCCCGCCCGAGCAGAAGGGCAATCCGGCCGACAAAGCCCGGATCAAGATCGCCGCCGAGCCGCGCCGCCGGCTGATGGCCGGCATGCGCCGCTATCGCCGCACGCTGCTGCTGGTGGTGCTGCCGCTGGTGGCGCTGCTCGCGGGGGTGACCTTCTATCTCAATGGCGGCCGCTACGTCACCACCGACGACGCCTATGTCGGCGCGCAGAAGGTGCTGATCACGCCCGACGTCTCCGGCAAGATCATCAAGGTCGCGGTGAAGGAAGGCCAGCAGGTTTCGACCGGCGACGTGCTGTTCCAGATCGATCCGGTGCCGTTCGAGCTGATGGTGGCGCAGGCGCGCGCCAAGCTCGCCGATGCCAAGACCAGCCACGACAACCTCGTCGCCAACATGAAAATTTTTGCGCAGACGATCGACCTCGTCAACGCCGGGATCGATCTCAAGCAGCGCGACGTCGACCGCAAGACCTCGCTTGCCAAGAGCAATTTCGGCTCGCAGCTCGACCTCGACAACAGCGCCACGGCTCTGGTGACGGCGCAAGGCGCAGCTCGAATTCGTCAGACAGCAGCGATCGACCGCGCTCAACCAGTTGCTCGGCGATCCCGAACTGCCGCTCGAGCAAGTTCCCGGCCTACCTGCAGGCCAAGGCCGCGCTCGACGACGCCCAGCGCAACCTCGACCTTGCGACGGTGCGCGCGCCGATGGCCGGCGTCGCCACCCAGGTCGACCAGATCCAGCTCGGCCGGTTCATTCCGGCGGGCACGCCGGTGTTCTCCGTCATCGACATCGCCAATCCCTGGGTCGACGCCAATCTGAAGGAAAGCGACTTCACCCATGTCGCGGTCGGGCAGGCCGTCACCGTCGACGTCGACGCCTTCCCCGATCATGTCTTCAAGGGCACCATCGGCTCGCTCTCGCCCGGCACCGGCGCGCAATTCGCGATCCTGCCGCCGCAGAACGCCACCGGCAATTTCGTCAAGGTGGTGCAGCGCGTGCCGGTGCGGATCTATTTCGACAGCAACGACAAATATGTGAAGAAGCTGAAGGCCGGCATGAGCGCCTATACCTCGATCGACACCGACCATCGCCGTTCGCTGGCGGCCCTGTTCGGCTTCGCTCCGGCGGCAGCGGCGAAGCAGGACGACTGAACAATGACCGGGGCCGCAGCACCGGTCGCCGTTCCCGGCCTGCGCCGGAACATGGTGACGATCTGCGCCATGACCGCAACCATCATGCAGGCGCTGGACACCACCATCGCCAACGTCGCGCTGCCCTACATGCAGGGCTCGCTGTCGGCGTCGCAGGACCAGATCAACTGGGTGCTGACCTCCTACATCGTCGCCGCGGCGATCATGACCGCGCCGGTCGGCTGGATCGCCAACCGCTTCGGGCGCAAGCGCATCTTCATCATTTGCTCCGGCGGCTTCACGATCGCGTCCGTGCTGTGCGGGCTGGCGCAGGACATCAACCAGATGGTGCTGTTCCGCCTGCTGCAGGGCATGTTCGGCGCGGCGCTGGTGCCGCTGTCGCAGGCGGTGATGCTGGACTCCTACGCGCTGCACGAGCGCGCCAAGGCGATGGCGATCTGGGGCATGGGCGTGATGATGGGCCCGATCATGGGCCCGTCGCTCGGCGCCTGGCTGACCGAGACCTATTCCTGGCACTGGGTGTTCTTCGTCAATCTGCCGTTCGGCATCTTCACCGTGCTCGGCCTTCTGGTGTTCATGGACGAGACCCGGAAGAACCGCGAGCTGCGCTTCGACTGGTTCGGATTCGCGGCGCTCGCGATCGGCATCGGCAGCCTGCAGATCGCGCTCGACCGCGGCGAGCAGCTCGGCTGGCTGGAATCCAACGAGATCATCGCCGAGTTCATCATCTCGGCCGTCGGCTTCTATTATTTCTTCGCCCATTCGCTGACGACCAAGACACCCTTCATCCAGTTCGCGATCTTCAAGGACCGCAATTTCATCGGCGGCTGCGTGTTCATGGCCGTGATGGGCCTGGTGCTGTTCTCGACCATGGCGCTGTCGTCGCCCTATCTGCAGAACGTGATCGGCTATCCGATCATCACCGCGGGCCTGCTGCTGGCGAGCCGCGGCTGCGGCACCTTCGTCGCCATGATGCTGGTCGGCCGGCTGATGCGCTATATCGAGGCGCGCACGCTGATCGTCTCGGGGCTCAGCCTCACCTGCCTGTCGCTGTTCTACATGACCGGCTGGACCGACCAGACCAACGTGCGAGACCATCGTCGTCGTCAGCATCGCGCAGGGGTTCGGCTTCGGCCTCGTGTTCGTGCCGCTCTCCACGGTGGCGTTCCTGACGCTGCCCAACCATCTGCGCACCGACGGCACCTCGATGCTGACGCTGATGCGCAATGTCGCGAGCTCGATCGGCATTTCCATCGTGATCGCGCAACTGACGGAGGGATCGCGGCGCGTCTACGCCGTCTTGAACGAGCATGTCACCCCGTTCAACCACGCCATGCAGATGCCGAACGTGCGCGGCATGATCGACATGGGCACCGACACGGGCCGCGCCATGGCCGACGTGATGATCGCCGTGCAGGCGCAGATCATCGCGTTTTCGCAGGACTACCAGATGGTGATGATGTTCACGCTGTGCGCGATCCCGCTCGCGATCATCATCGGCTCCACCAAGGCCGCGCTGCGCAAGCAATCCGCGGCGCCGGAACACGCGGTGATCGAGTAGAGTGGCCGCGTGGCCGTTGGCACGCGCGGCGGCGCCCGCTTTCCAGCAGCTCAGCGGACCTTTTTCTTTTTCCCGGCCTTCTTCGCCACCGCCTTTTTGGCGGGCTTCTTTGCCTTCCTGATCTTCAAGCCGTCCGGCTTGTGCTTGACCAGGCTGAAAGCCGTCATCAGCGTTTTGGATTTTTCGGTCGCGCTGGTGGGGAGGTCGGTGACCACGACGGTCGCCGAGAACGGGTCGTCGCCCGGGTTCTTGCGAAACACGCGAAACCGCGTCCGCGTCATCTTCGGGATGACCGTGCCGTCGCCCTTGAAAAGCTCGGCGGTGTCGCTTGCCGTGATGACGTGAATGAACACGTCGGGCGCGCTGGTGTCGGAGCAGAGGACGGAGCTGTCCTTTACGAGGCCACGCACCACTTCGGGATGATCGTTTTTCAGAACGATGGTTTCGCTCATGACAATAATTCCCTTGATTGAAAAATGGCTTTGATCAACGGCCGCCGGGGCCGGCTGCAAATACCAGCACAATCTATGGTGGCATGTCCAGCCGCGACACGGGGCGGATCGGCTCGACACGGCCCCGCCCGGCGGGGCGCACAAATCTGCGGCCCGGCGACGGGCCGTTCGCGAAGATTGCCGCAGCCGTCCTCAGTTCAGCTTTTCGATCGCCATCGCGACGCCCTGGCCAACGCCGACGCACATGGTCGCGAGCGCGCGTTTGCCGCCCCGCTTCTCCATGCCGTGCACCGCCGTCATCGCCAGCCGCGCGCCGCTCATGCCGAGGGGATGACCGAGCGCGATGGCGCCGCCATGCGGGTTGACGAAATCGGCATCGTCCTTGACGCCAAGCTGGCGCAGGCAGGCGATGCCCTGGCTGGCGAACGCCTCGTTGAGCTCGATCAGGTCGAAATCGCTGATCTTCAGGCCAAGCCGCTCCATCAGCTTGCGGGTCGCCGGCACCGGGCCGATGCCCATGATGCGCGGCGGCACCGCGGCCGACGCAAGGCCGAGAATGCGCGCCCGCGGCGTCAGGCCGTGCTTCTTCACCGCCGCTTCCGAGGCGAGGATCATGGCGGCGGCGCCGTCATTGACGCCGGATGCATTGCCGGCCGTCACCGTGCCGGGATTGCGCACGATCGGCTTCAGTTTCGAAAGGCCCTCGAGCGTGGTCTCGGGCCGCGGATGCTCATCCCTGTCGACCGTGACGGGGCCGGCCTTGCCGCCCGGCACCGAGATTGGCGTGATCTCCTCGGCGAAATAGCCCGACGCGATGGCGGCGCCCGCGCGCTGCTGCGAGCGGATCGCGAACGCGTCCTGATCGGCGCGCGAGACCTGGAATTCCTCGGCGACGTTCTCGCCGGTCTCGGGCATCGCGTCGACGCCGTATTGCGCCTTCATCAAGGGGTTGATGAAGCGCCAGCCGATGGTGGTGTCGAAGATGTCAGCCGAGCGCGAGAAGGCTTCCGCCGCCTTGCCCATCACGAACGGCGCCCGCGTCATCGAACTCGACGCCGCCGGCAATGGCGAAATCGATCTCGCCGGCACGGATCGCCCGCCCGCCGGCGCCGACCGCGTCCAGTCCCGACGCACAAAGGCGATTGAGCGTCTGACCGGGAACTGACTCAGGAATGCCCGCCAGCAGCAGCGCCATCCGCGCCACGTTGCGGTTGTCCTCGCCGGCCTGGTTGGCGCAGCCGAAAAAGACTTCGTCGACGGCCGACCAGTCGAGCTTTGGATGGCGCGCCATCAGGGCCTTGATCGGGGCGGCCGCCAGATCGTCGGCGCGCACCTTGGCGAGCGAGCCGCCGAAGCGTCCGATCGGGGTTCTCACGGCATCGCAAATGAATACATCGCGCATTGAATCTCTCCCTGAATGCCGCATTTCCCGTACGCTCGAATGGATGGCGAGTTTTAGGAGCGCCATCGCGGCAGGTCAATTGACGGCTTTCATTCCAGGGGTGCCTTCGCCGCGAGGGCCGTTATGCACAAAGGCCGCGTAGGACGTGGAAAACACGCAATGCCACGGCAAACCGATAGGATCGGATGCCAAAGTTTTGTAGTTTGCGCGCCCATGACGATCCAGCAGCCCATTCCCGTTCCACCCGATGCAACGCCGACCGCCGAGGCCGCCGCGCGCGTCACGCCGATGATGGAACAATATCTCGAGATCAAGGCCGGCCATCCCGGCCTGTTGCTGTTCTACCGGATGGGCGACTTTTACGAATTGTTCTTCGAGGATGCCGAGATCGCCTCGAAGACCCTTGGCATCGTCCTGACCAAACGCGGCAAGCATCAGGGCCTGGACATCCCGATGTGCGGCGTGCCGGTGGAGCGCTCCGAGGATTATCTGCATCGCCTGATCGCGTCGGGCCATCGCGTCGCGGTGTGCGAGCAGACGGAGGATCCGGCCGCAGCGCGGGCGCGCGGCAACAAGAGCGTGGTCAGCCGCGCCGTGGTAAGGCTGGTCACGCCGGGCACGCTGACCGAAGACACGCTGCTGGACGCGAGGGCCAACAATTATTTGCTGGCGATCGCGCGCGCGAAGGGGTCGGCCGGCACCGATCGCATCGGGCTCGCCTGGATCGACATTTCCACCTCCGAATTCATCGTCACGGAATGCTCGACGGGCGAACTTGCCGCGACATTGGCGCGCATCAATCCCAACGAGGTCATCGTCACCGACGCGCTGTATGGCGATCCGGAGTTGGGGCCTCTGTTGCGCGAATTGCCGGCGGTGACGCCGCTGACCCGCGACGTCTTCGACGGCGCCACCGCCGAACGCCGGCTGTGCGATTATTTCGCGGTCGCGACCATGGATGGGCTTTCGGCGATGTCGCGGCTGGAAGCCACGGCCGCCGCGGCCGCCGTCACCTATATCGACCGCACCCAGGTCGGGAAACGCCCGCCGCTGTCGCCGCCGTCGCGCGAGGCCGCCGGCACCACCATGGCGATCGACCCGGCCACCCGCGCCAATCTTGAATTGACCCGGACGCTTTCCGGCGAACGGCGCGGATCGCTGCTGGACGCTATCGATTGCACGGTGACATCAGCCGGATCGCGCCTCTTGGCGCAACGGCTGGCCGCGCCGCTTACCGACAGCGCCGGCATCGCGCGGCGGCTGGATGCGATCGCGGCGTTCGTCGCCGACAGCGCGGCGCGCGAGGAACTCCGTTCGATCTTGAAGGCGGCGCCGGACATGTCGCGCGCGCTGGCGCGCTTGTCGGTCGGGCGCGGCGGACCGCGCGACCTTGCCGGCTTGCGCGACGGCGTGCTCGCCGCCGATGCGGCGCTGACGCGACTTTCCGCACTTGAAAATCCACCGCCGGAAATCGCCGCCATGATGGAGGCGTTGCGCCGCCCCTCGCGCGAACTGGCCCGCGAATTCGAGCGCGCGCTGGCCGAGCAACTGCCCCTGATCAAACGCGACGGCGGCTTTGTCCGCGAGGGCTATCAGGCCGCGCTCGACGAGACCCGCAATCTGCGCGACGCCTCGCGTCTGGTCGTCGCCTCCATGCAGGCGCGCTACGCCGAGGACACCGGCGTCAAGGGCCTGAAAATCCGCCACAACAACGTGCTCGGCTATTTCGTCGAGGTCACCGCGCAGCACGGCGACCGGCTGATGGCTCCGCCCTTGAACGCGACCTTCATCCATCGCCAGACCCTCGCCGGCCAGGTCCGCTTCACCACCTCCGAGCTCGGCGAGATCGAAGCCAAGATCGCCAATGCCGGCGACCGCGCGCTCGGGCTGGAACTGGAGATTTTCGAGCGGCTCTGCGCGCTAGCCATCGCCGCCAGCGACGAGTTGCGCGACGCGGCCCATGCGTTCGCCATGCTCGATGTCGCGACGGCGCTGGCAAAGCTCGCGGTCGACGACAATTACGTGCGGCCCGAGGTCGACGCCTCGCTGGGTTTTGCGATCGAGGGCGGCCGGCATCCCGTGGTCGAACAGGCGCTGAAGCGCGACGGCCAGCCATTCATTGCGAATGCCTGCGACCTCTCGCCGGGGCCGGCCCAGAAATCCGGCCAGATCTGGCTGATCACCGGTCCCAACATGGCGGGCAAATCGACCTTCCTGCGGCAGAACGCCTTGATCGCGCTGCTGGCGCAGATCGGCAGTTTCGTGCCGGCGTCGCGGGCGCGGATCGGCATCGTCGACCGGCTGTTCTCCCGCGTCGGCGCCGCCGACGATCTGGCGCGCGGCCGCTCCACCTTCATGGTGGAGATGGTCGAGACCGCCGTCATCCTCAACCAGGCCAGCGAGCGCTCGCTGGTGATCCTCGACGAAATCGGGCGCGGCACCGCGACCTTCGACGGGCTGTCGATCGCCTGGGCCGCGATCGAGCATCTGCACGAGGCCAACCGCTGCCGGGCGCTGTTCGCCACGCATTATCATGAACTCACCGCGCTCTCCGCAAAGCTGCCGCGGCTGTTCAACGCCACCGTGCGGGTCAAGGAGTGGCAGGGCGACGTCGTATTCCTGCACGAGGTGTTGCCCGGCTCCGCCGACCGCTCCTACGGCATCCAGGTCGCGAAGCTCGCGGGCTTGCCGGCCCCGGTGATCGCGCGCGCCAAATCGGTGCTGGCAAAGCTCGAAGCCAACGACCGCGGCCAGACCGCCCGCGCGCTTGCCGACGACCTGCCGCTGTTCGCGGTGCCCTCGCGCGCCGCCAGCGAAGCCGCGCCGCCGAGCGAAGCGGAAAAACTGGTCGAAGCGGTGAAGGCGCTGCATCCCGACGAGATGTCGCCGCGCGAGGCGCTGGAGGCGCTGTATGCGCTGAAGGCGAAACTGCCGAAGCATTAAGAACTCCTCATCCTGAGGAGGCGCGCAAGCGCCGTCTCGAAGGATGGCCACAGCGGGACTCTCATGGTTCGAGACGCGCGAAGACGCGCTCCTCACCATGAGGGTCTACCTTCCCTGTATCGTAGCCCGGATGCAGCGAAGCGAAATCCGGGAACGGCCGTCGCTTTGACCCCGAATTTCGCTAGCGCTCCATCCGGGCTACGAGCACGGCGGCCGCCGCCGCCCGTTCCACCACAATCCCAAATTCCAGCCGATGCACGTCGCCAGCGCGAGGCTGAGCGCGACCGCGGAGCCGAACCGCGGCGCCGCAACGCTCAGGACGGCGATCGCGATGCCGAAACCCATCAGACCCCAGCCGCCATTGGCAATCACGGCCGCGGTCGGCTTGCCGCCGATGCGCGGATGCAGGACCAGCATCATGGAGCTGAAGACCACCGGGAACAGCGCAATCACGCCGCTGATGCTGGGCCCGACCCAGCGCGACAGCGTGACGACGGTTGCGACCAGGGTCGCGACCAGCGAGGCGCGCAGCGGAATGTCGTACCAGCGCCGCGTGATCAGCGGCATCTTGACGTGGCGAAAGCGCCGCAGCAGCGGCAGGCAGATCGCGAACGTGATGGCGTTGACGATCAGGCCGCCGGCCAGCGACCAGTGGACCGTCCGCATCAACGCGGCCAGCGCGAGCCAGACCGCGATCGCGCCGCCGCAACTGACCAGCGCATTGCGCCGCTGCGCCAGCACGACATAGGTCAGCGCCAGCCAGATCGTGGCGGCGTTGATCGGCAGGCTCGCCAGCGCGCCCTCGGCGATGAAGGCCGCATCGTGATCGAGCGCGAGGAAAACGTAAGACGGTCCCGCCGAAATCGGCAATGTCGCGACCAGCGCGCCGATCACCGGGCCCGAGCGCTCGGTGATGACGGAGGCCGACACCACGAACGCGGCCGTGATCGCCATCCGCAGCACGAGCGTCAGGATGAAAGTAAGATCGGGGGACATTTCCTGTCGTCCCTGCGAAAGCAGGGACCCATAACCACGGCTGTTCGTGTTGCATCAAAGCCGTCGAACAGCATTTCCTGAAATGAGGGACACGGCGTATGGGTCCCGGCGTTCGCCGGGACGACGATCGCAGTTTTCACACCCGATGCATCGAGACCGAAACCTTCGGGCCGTTCTTGATGGTCTGGTAGACCACGCAATAACGCTCGGTCAGTTTCAGGAGCAGATCGAGCTTCTCCTGCGGCGCGTCGGTTTCGACGTCGAAGCGCAGGCGAATTTCGGCAAAGCCGACCGGCGCCTCCTTGTCGACGCCGAGCGTGCCGCGGAAATCGAGATCGCCTTCGGCGGTCACATGACCTGACTTGAGCGGGGCCTCGATCGCGGTCGACACGGACTTGAGCGTCACGCCGGCGCAGGCGGCGAGCGCTTCCAGCAGCATATCGCCCGAACACAATTCAAGCCCGGATCCTCCGGTCGCAGGATGCAAGCCGGCCACCGCAAGCGCGCGGCCGGTTTCGACCTTGCAGGCGATGCCTTCGTTTTCGATCGAGCCCTTCGCCCTCAGCGTAATGACCGCGGCCTTCGGGTCGGATTTGTAGCGCTCCTTGATCGGCGCCTGCATGGCGCGAAGTTCGGCGGCGTCCATTCTCATTCTCTCCCGGGATATCTGATGCGCTCTGGATTTAGCGGGTCACGGCGCGGATGTCACCACCACATCGCCTCGCCGGTGGCCGATTTCGGATCGACATCCGGCACGTTGCGGTCGAGCGAACGATCGAGCGCGGTCAGCACGCGACGCTTGAAATTGTCGAACAAAGGCGAATTGCGGTCGCGCGGCCGCGCCAGATTGACCTTGATTTCCTCGAACAGGCGGCCCGGCCGCGGCCGCATCACCAAAACCCGATCCGACAGCACCACGGCTTCGTCGACGTCGTGGGTGACCAGCACCAGGGTCGGCCGCGTATCGGCCCACAGGTCCAGCAGATGGTCCTGCAGGTCCCGCCGCGTGAAAGCGTCCAGCGCGGAAAACGGCTCGTCCAGCAGCAGCACCTCCGGCTGCGGCACCAGCGCCCGCGCGATCGCCACCCGCTGCGCCTGCCCGCCGGACAGTTCGCGCGGCCACGCATCGGCCTTGTCGGCGAGGCCAACCCGTTCAAGGGCCCGCGCGACCCTCTCGCGGCGGATATTGGCGGGCAGCTCCGTGAGACCGAAACCGATATTGTCGGCGACGCTGAGCCAGGGGAGCAGCCGCGGCTCCTGAAAGATGATGCCGATCTTGGCGTGCGGCGCGGAAATCCTGATGTCGTCGAGCGTCACCGTGCCGGAAGTCGCGCGATCGAGCCCGGCAATGGCGCGCAGCAATGTCGATTTTCCGCAACCGGAGCCGCCGATGATCGCGACGATCTCGCCCAGCCTGATCTCGGCGGAGAAACGTTCCAGCGCGTTGACGCCGTTGGGATAGGTCTTGCCAAGCCGGTCGAGGACGAGCATCAGGCCGCTCCACTTTGACGGCCGAAAGCGTCCTGCCAGCGCAACAGCGGCGCGGCCGCGATCTCGATCAGCCAGTCGGTGGTCTTGCCGAGGATGGCGAAGATCACGATCGCCGCCAGGATCTGCGCGGGCTTGCCGAGCTGCTGGCCATCGATCAGGAGATAGCCGAGGCCCTCCGACGCGCCCATGAATTCGGCGGCGACCACGAACATCCACCCCAGGCCAAGGCCGACACGCAACGCCACCACATAGGCCGGCAGTACGGCGGGCAGCAGAATGCGCCGGATCATCGCCGGCCCGGAGAGACGGAAGGTGCGCCCGACTTCGACGATCTTGCGGTCGACCGACAGGATCGCGCCCATCACGCCGAGATAGACCGGGAAAAATACCCCGACCGCGATCAGCGCGACTTTCGAGGTTTCGAAAATCCCGAGCCACAGGATGAACAGCGGCACCCAGGCGATCGACGGGATCGCGCGCAGCGCTTGCACGGTGGGATCGAGCAGCCGGCGCGCCAGTCCCCAATAGCCGGACACGGCGCCCAGCAAAGTGCCGGCAACGACGCCAAGGCCGAAACCGGCGGCAACGCGCGTCAGCGTCGCCAGCACATGGCGGAGAAGTTCGCCGGTGCGCGCGAGTTCGACAATGGTGGCGAATATCTTCGAAGGCGGCGGCACCAGCCGACCGTTGGACAGGCCGCGCCAGACGATGATTTCCCAGGCGAGCGCCAGCCCCACCGGCAGCAGCAGCCCAAGCGCCGGCCGCGCCCAGCGCCGCAGGCGTCCCGGAGACATGGGGCGTGCGGCGATGGTATCGGCCTGTTCAAGCGCGGGCAGTTCAACCGTCATGGCCATAGCAGAAACGCTTCTCGCGAGGGATTGCAAGGTGGCGAATAGGCGGATGCGATCTCACCCGAGGCCGTCCCCGCGAACCCCGCACCTCCGCGGAGACAGACCCCTCACCCGTCCGCGATGCTCCGCATCGCGTCCACCCTCTCCCACAAGGGGAGAGGGAAAGAAAAGTTTCGGGCCGACGAACTAGTTCGTCGGCAGCGGAACCTGGTCGTCGATCAGCGCGTCCAGCGTCGCCTTGACGTCGACCTTGGCGTCGATCACGCCGGCCTGCTGCAAGGCCACGCCCGCGGCCAGGATGGATTCACGCTGCGGGGCGCCGATCCGACTGTGGGTCAGTTCGGTGCGCTCCTTGAGCTGCTTGTCGACCACTGCATCCGGCAGTTTCGTCACGGCGATGAATGTCTTCTTCAGGTCGTCGTAGTTCGCGAGCGAGTATTTGCGCGCGTCCTCGTAGGTGGCGAGCACGCGGCGAACGATATCGGGATAATCCTTCAGGAACTGCTCGCGGACATTGAGAATGCCCCAGGTGTTGGCTTCGGGCTTGCGGTAGAACAGCTTTGCGCCGTCCTCGATTTCCGCCTGCGCCATCATGGGATCGAGGCCCGCCCAGGCATCGACGTCGCCGCGGATCAGCGCGGTCTTGCCGTCGGCATGCTGCAGCAGCACCGGGGTGATGTCCTTTTCGCTCAAGCCGGCGCCGAGCAACGCGCGCACCAGGAAGATGTGCGGATCGGTGCCGCGGGTTACAGCGACGCGCTTGCCCTTGAGGTCGGCGACGGTCGCGATCTTGGAATCCTTCGCCGTCACCAGCGCGGTCCATTCCGGGCGGGAATAGACATAGATCGACTTGATCGGGTTGCCGTTGATCCTGGCGACCAGCGCCGCGGAGCCGGCGGTGGAGCCGAAATCGATCGAGCCGGCATTGAGGAACTCGAGCGCCTTGTTGGAACCGGCCGATTGCACCCAGACAATGCTGATGCCGTCCTTGGCGAATTCCTTTTCCAGCAGCCCCTTTTGCTTGAGGATCATCGACACCGGATTGTAGGTCGCCCAGTCGATATGAATTTCCTTGAGCGGCTCGGCGGCAAAGGCGGCGCCGGGAAGCAGCATCGAGGCGGCGATGATCGCAGCCAGGGCACGCCGTGAAATTCTGGGCATCGTCGGGACTCCTCGGGTGAGAATGACTAGATGAGACAACGAGGCAACGGTCGGCGCCACCGGCATTGGCGATGAAGCGGCGGCGCCTCGTCAAAAACGCCTTTTTATTTCAATTAGTTAAGCCGGAAGGTCAATGAGAAAAAACGCACCGCCCGTGGCTGCTGGCGAGAACAGCTTTGTCCAAAGGCGGCGGATTCCAGCATGGACCTGCTGTTATCAGAGTTTGTCCCGTGACAGCATCCGCGCGGTCCGATATCGGGGTAGATTATGGACAGTGTCGTGACCGAGAACCAGCCCGAAGCCGACGACCGTTTTGACAGCGCGCGGATCACCGCCGCCGTCGATGCGCTTGCCGAAAAACACGCCGGCCGCGAGGATGTGTTCCGCTCGGCCACGGCGCAATACCTCAAGGCCGAGATGATGGCGGCGCGCGAAACCGCGCAAGCCGTGCTGCTGAAGGACCGTCATGGCCGGCGCTGCGCCGAGCGGCTGTGCTTCGTGCAGGACGAGATCATCCGCATCCTGTTCTCGGCCGCCACGCGCCATCTTTACCGTTCGCCGATCCCCTCCGGCGCGGAGCGGATGGCGGTGGTCGCCACCGGCGGCTATGGCCGCGGGCTGATGGCGCCGGAATCCGACATCGATCTCTTGTTCATCCTGCCCTACAAGCAGACCGCCTGGGGCGAGCAGGTCGCCGAGGCGATTCTTTATTGCCTGTGGGACATGGGCCTGAAGGTCGGCCACGCCACGCGCTCGGTCGACGAATCGATCCGCCAGGCGCGCGGCGACATGACCATCCGCACCGCGATCCTGGAGACGCGGTTCCTGACCGGCGACAAGCAGCTCTACGGCGAGCTGGTCGATCGCTTCGACAAGGAAGTGGTGCAGGGCACCGCGGCCGAATTCGTCACCGCGAAGCTCGCCGAGCGCGAGGAGCGTCATCGCCGCGCCGGGCAATCGCGCTATCTGGTCGAGCCCAACGTCAAGGACGGCAAGGGCGGCCTGCGCGACCTGCACACCCTGTTCTGGATCGCGAAATACGTCTACCGGGTGCGCGAGACCGACGAACTGCTCGAACGCGGCGTGTTCGACGCCCAGGAATACCGCACCTTCCGCCGCTGCGCCGACTTCCTGTGGTCGGTCCGCTGCAACATCCATTTCTTCTCAGGGCGGGCCGAAGAGCGGCTGTCGTTCGACATGCAGCGCGAGATCGCGATCCGGCTCGGCTATACGTCGCATCCCGGCATGCAGGATGTCGAACGCTTCATGAAGCACTACTTCCTGGTGGCCAAGGACGTCGGCGACCTGACCGCGATCCTGTGCGCCAAGCTGGAAGACCAGCAGGCGAAGCCCGCGCCGGTGCTGAGCCGGATGATGGCGCGGCTGCGGCCAAACCTGAACCGGCGGCGGGTGCCCGACAGCGACGATTTCATCGTCGACAACAACCGCATCAATCTCTCCGCGCCCGACGTCTTCAAGCACGACCCGGTCAATTTGATCCGGATTTTCCGCCTGGCGCAAAAGAACAATCTGGCGTTTCACCCCGACGCGATGCGCACGGTGACGCGATCGCTCCACCTGATCAACACCCAGCTGCGCGACGATCCCGAAGCCAACCGGCTGTTCATGGAGATCCTGACGTCGAACGACGCGGAAATCGTGCTGCGGCGCATGAACGAGACCGGCGTGCTCGGCCATTTCATCCGCGCCTTCGGCAAGATCGTGTCGATGATGCAGTTCAACATGTACCACCATTATACGGTGGACGAGCATCTGTTGCGCTGCGTCGGCTATCTGCAGGAGATCGAGCGCGGCGGCAACGACGAGTTCGTCGTCGCCAGCGATCTGATGCGCAAGATCCGGCCCGAGCACCGCGCCGTGATCTACATCACCACGCTGCTGCACGACATCGCCAAGGGCCGCCCCGAGGACCACTCGATCGCCGGCGCCAAGGTGGCGCGGCGGCTGTGCCCGCGGCTCGGCTTCAACGCCGCCGACACCGAACTGGTCGCCTGGCTGATCGAGCAGCATCTGACGATGTCGACGGTGGCGCAATCGCGCGACCTCTCGGACCGCAAGACCATCGAGAATTTCGCCGCCGTGGTGCAATCGGTCGAGCAGATGAAGCTGTTGACCATCCTGACCACCGCCGACATCCGCGGCGTCGGTCCAGGCGTGTGGAACGGCTGGAAGGCGCAGTTGCTGCGCACGCTGTATTACGAGACCGAGCCGGTGTTGACCGGCGGCTTCTCCGAGGTCAACCGCGCCCAGCGCATCGCGGTGGCGCAGGCGGAATTCCGCGCCGCCTTCACCGAATGGCCGGAGCAGGAGCTCAACGCCTATATCGCGCGGCACTATCCGGCCTACTGGCTCAAGGTCGAGCTGCCGCGCAAGATCCGCCACGCCCGCTTTCTGCGCCAATCCGAACAGGCCGGCCACAAGCTCGCGATCAATGTCGGCTTCGACGAGGCGCGCGGCGTCACCGAACTGACCATCCTGGCGGTGGACCATCCCTGGCTGTTGTCGATCATCGCGGGTGCCTGCGCTTCCGCCGGCGCCAACATCGTCGACGCCCAGATCTACACCACCACCGACGGCCGTGCGCTCGACACCATCGCGATCTCCAGGGAATACGACCGCGACGAGGACGAGGGAAGGCGCGCAACGCGAATCGGCGAGATGATCGAGGATGTGCTGGAAGGCAAGTTGCGCCTGCCCGAAGTGGTGGCGCGCCGCGCCGCCGGACGCAAGGTGCGCCCCTTCGTGGTCGAGCCGGAAGTCATCATCAACAATCAATGGTCGGATCGCTACACGGTGATCGAGGTATCCGGCCTCGACCGGCCCGGCCTGTTGTACGAACTGACCACCGCGATCTCGAAGCTCAACCTCAATATCGCCTCGGCCCATGTCGCGACTTTCGGCGAGCGCGCCCGCGACGTGTTCTACGTCACCGACCTCCTGGGCGCGCAGATCAGCGCGCCGACGCGGCAGGCCGCGATCAAGAGCGCGCTGGTCCATCTGCTCGCCAACGATTCGGCGGTGGCGCAACCGGCGGCGTGAGCGCGACTAAGCCGCTCGCCCTGCCGCCTTCAACACCACGCCCTCGTGCTCGAGCAGCCATCGCTTGCGATGCAGCCCGCCGCCATAGCCGGTCAGCGAGCCATTGGCGCCGATCAGGCGGTGACAGGGCACGACGATGCTGATGGGGTTCGAGCCGTTGGCGTGGCCGACCGCGCGCACCGCCTGCGGCATCGCGAGCCGGGCCGCCAGCGCGCCGTAGCTTGTCGTGGTGCCCACCGGAATCGTCCGCAGTGCGGTCCAGACCTTGCGCTGGAACGCCGTGCCGGCGACGCGCCACTTGATGGTATCGAGCGAAGCGAACTCGCCCGCGAAATAGGCCGACAGCGCCGCGCGGAGTTCTGCCGGGGCCCGCGCGTCCTGCAACATGACGTTGCCGTGTTGCAGCCGCAGCAGTTGCCGCATGCGCGGCTCATAATCTTCCCAATCGAGCGCGCAGAGCGCGCCATCGGCGTCGGTAACGAGCAAGGCGACGCCGATCGGAGTTTGAATCCGATCGAGACCGAACGTTTCAGGCGGCCTCGCGCTCATGTTTCCTCCTGCCGTGCAAGGTGCGTCCGGCCCCGCCCGGAACTTCGAATTCTATGCCGGAATCTCGCCGAAGGTCTTGCCGACGGCAAGCGGCGCCAGCCGGATCAACCGCGAAGTCCTTCACCGCGGCCTGCCGGTGCTTGACGGCTTCGCGATAGACGGGATCCCTGATCATTTCGACAAACGCGGCGACGCTGGGATATTCGGCGATGAAGCAATGATCCCAGCTTTCGTCGGCCGGGCCGATCAGCATCAGCTCGAACCGGCCTTGCCAGACCACCTTGCCGCCGAGACGCATGAAGACCGGTCCGCTATCGCGGCCATACGCCGCATAGGCCTCCGCGCCGGTCGCGCTGCGCCCGTCGGGATAGGCGGCGCGGTCGAGCAGCCTGACCAGATTGAGCATGTGGATCGGCCCTTCGCGGTTGCTGTCGCGAAACTGCGCGAACACTTCCTTGGTCGGATCGATATGGCCCGTCATGAATCTTTCCCCGTGGTCGCCCGGCTGGTCACGAACCGACTGCCGCATGCTAACATAATGGCGGAGCGTCTTCGGGGGAGAGCATAGATGAACGTGATCGCCAACGCATTGGTGGCGCTGGTCGCCGCGCTGCATCTCTATTTTCTGGTGCTGGAGATGTTTCTCTGGACCAAGCCGCTGGGGCTGAAGACGTTTCGCAATTCGATCGAGAAGGCGACGGATTCCGCGGTGCTGGCCGCCAATCAGGGACTGTATAACGGCTTTCTCGCCGCGGGCCTGGTTTGGGGGCTGGTGCAGGGCGTCCCCGCCTTCGCCTTCCAGATCAAGACCTTCTTCCTGCTCTGCGTGATCGTTGCCGGCGTTTACGGCGCGTTAACCGTCAGCCGCCGGATCCTCTACGTGCAGGCCGCGCCGGCGGCCGTAGCCCTGATCCTGCTCTGGCTGGCGTAATTTCGTTCACCTTTTGGCCCGGCGTTATCTTGCATTGCGGCATGCTTTCCCGCACAATCCCAGGCAGCGATGGCGTGCCGCCCGCTCCAAAAAGGACCGGACGGGCAAGATCATCGACACAATCACCACATGAGGGAATGCAGCGATATGAGGAATGCGTTTTTACATCTGGCCACGGCGACCGTCCTGACCGTCGCGCTGTCGGCGTCGTCGGCCTACGCGCAGAAGAAATACGACACCGGGGCGAGCGATACCGAGATCAAGATCGGCCAGACCAATCCGTTCAGCGGCCCGGCCTCCGCCTACGCCACCATTGGCAAGACCCAGGCGGCCTATATGAAGATGATCAACGACCAGGGCGGCGTGAACGGCCGCAAGATCAATCTGATCCAGTATGACGACGCCTACTCGCCGCCCAAGGCGGTCGAACAGGTGCGCAAGCTGGTCGAGAGCGACGAAGTTCTGCTCACCTTCCAGCTCCTCGGCACCCCCTCGAACGCCGCCGTCCAGAAGTACCTGAATTCGAAAAAGGTGCCGCAGTTGTTCGCCGCCACCGGCGCCTCGAAGTTCACCGATCCGAAGAATTTCCCGTGGACGATGGGCTTCAATCCCAACTATTTCGTCGAGGGCCGCATCTACGGCCAGTACATCATCAAGAACTATCCGAATGCCAAGATCGGAATCCTCTATCAGAACGACGACCTCGGCAAAGACTATCTGAACGGCATCAAGGCCGGCCTCGGCGACAAGGCCGCCACCATGGTGGTGTCGGAAGCCTCGTACGAAGTTTCCGATCCGACCATCAATTCGCAGATCCTCAAGATCAAGTCTGCCGGTGCTGACCTGTTCTTCAGCGCCACGACGCCGAAGCAGGCGGCGCAGGCGATCAAGAAGATCGCCGAACTCGACTGGCATCCGGTGCACATCCTCGACATCAACGCCACCTCGGTCGGCGCCGTCATGAAGCCGGCGGGACTGGAGGCTTCCAAGGGCGTGATCAGCGTCAACTACGGCAAGGATCCGCTCGATCCGACCTGGAAGGACGACGCCGGCATGAAGAAGTACTTCGAGTTCATGGCGAAGTATTATCCTGACGGCGACAAGGATTCGAGCTTCAACTCCTACGGCTACTCGACCTCGCAGTTGATGATCTACGTGCTCCAGAAGTGCGGCGATGACCTGACGCGCGAGAACGTCATGAAGCAGGCCACCAGCCTGAAGAATGTCCAGCTCGACCTGTCGCTGCCGGGCATCGTCGCCAACACCACGGCCGATGACTACCGGGTCAACAAGCAGTTGCAGATGATGAAGTTCAACGGCGAGCGTTGGGAACTGTTCGGCCCGATTCTCGAGGACAGCGGTCCCGCCGGCTAGAACCGATCTGCTAGGACGAACAATCGGCGGCCTTTCGGGCCGCCGATTTTTTTGTCTATCGCCTCCCCGCTCCGCCGCCGGAAACCAGCGCGGCGCCGCAGCTCCTAATCCTGCGTTAATCTTTCGGTAACCGGCCCTTAAACCGCCGACGCTAGGCTGCGCTGGGACCGGTGCGGACGTTTGCGTATGGCGTGGGGACGACGGAAGAGCGGCGGACGCAAGGAGCCGCAATTCAGCCTCGGCGCATCGCTGGCGGAATTGCGCCTCAGCCCGCAGGACCGTGTGACGGCCGCCGACGATGAGAAGCCGAAGAAATCATCTGCCAGACGCAAGCCCGTTGAGCCGGATGACGACGACGACGCGCCGCCGCCCGAGCGCAAGCCGAAGGCCGCCCGCGTGAGCCGCC
The DNA here is from genome assembly GCA_963843225.1 of uncultured Alphaproteobacteria bacterium. Lineage (GTDB taxonomy): Bacteria > Pseudomonadota > Alphaproteobacteria > Rhizobiales > Xanthobacteraceae > Bradyrhizobium. The sequence continues at coordinate 506,526 of CAWJJT010000001.1, forward strand.
GGCGCAGATCGCGGGGCCGCGCGCGCATCGGCATGGTCCGACTGTTCTATTGGGGCGCGGTACTCGGGCTGTGGGCTGCGATCGCGCTGGTCGGCGCCGTTGTGTGGGCCGGCGCGCATCTGCCGCCGATCCAGGCGCTTGAAATTCCGAAGCGGCCGCCGACCATCGAGATCACCGGCCTTGATGGCAGCGTGCTGGCGACCCGCGGCGAAATGGCCGGCGCCAATGTTTCGCTGAAGGACCTGCCGCCCTATCTCCCGAAGGCTTTCATCGCCATCGAAGACCGGCGGTTCTATTCGCATTACGGCGTCGATCCCTGGGGCATCCTGCGCGCGGCGGTGGCGAATGTGCTGCATCGTGGCGTTTCGCAGGGCGGCTCGACGCTGACCCAGCAACTCGCCAAGAATTTGTTCCTGACGCAGGAGCGCACGCTGCAGCGCAAGTTGCAGGAAGTCGAACTGGCATTCTGGCTCGAGCGCAAACATTCCAAATCGGAGATTCTCGAACTCTACCTCAACCGGGTCTATTTCGGTTCCGGCGCCTATGGCGTCGAGGCGGCCGCCCAGCGCTATTTCGGCAAGTCGGCCAAGAATGTGACGGTGGCGGAGGCCGCGATGCTCGCAGGCCTCGTCAAATCGCCGTCGCGGCTGGCGCCGAACCGCAACCCGGAAGGCGCCGAGAAGCGCGCGCAGATCGTGCTCGCGGCGATGGCCGACGCCAAGTTCATCACCCAGGCGCAGGCACAAGCCTCGATCGGCCATCCCTCCTACAATGTGAAGGCGGCTGGCGCCGGCACCATCAACTATGTGGCAGACTGGATCGGCGAGGTGCTCGACGACCTCGTCGGCCAGATCGACCAGAACATCGTGGTCGAAACCAGCATCGACCCGAAGCTGCAGGCGGTCGCGGAAGCCGCCGTGATCGACGAGCTCGCGGCGAAAAGCGTTAAATTCAACGTCAGCCAGGGCGCGCTGGTGGCGATGACGCCGGATGGCGCGGTGCGCGCCATGGTCGGCGGCCGCAATTATTCGGATAGCCAGTATAATCGCGCGGTCACCGCCAAGCGCCAGCCCGGCTCGGCGTTCAAGCCGTTCGTCTATCTCACCGCGATCGAGGCCGGGTTGACGCCCGAGACGGTCCGGCAGGATGCGCCGCTCGACGTCAAGGGATGGAAGCCGGAAAACTACAGCCGCGAATATTTCGGCCCGGTGACGCTGACGCAGGCGCTGGCGCTGTCGCTCAATACGGTCGCGGTGCGGCTGGGACTGGAAGTGGGACCGAAGAACGTCGTGCGTACTGCGCACCGGCTCGGCATTTCGTCGCGGCTTGACGCCAACGCCTCGATCGCGCTCGGCACCTCCGAGGTCTCGCTGCTGGAACTGGTCGGCGCCTATGTGCCGTTTGCCAATGGCGGCCAGGGTGTGTCGCCGCATGTCGTGATGCGGATCCGCACCGATGGCGGCAAGATCCTGTATGCGAGGCAGCCCGACCAGCTCGGCCAGGTGATCGAGCCGCGCTACGTCGCGGCCATGAACACCATGATGCAGGAGACGCTGCTCTCGGGCACCGCGCACAAGGCGGAGCTTCCGGGCTGGATGGCCGCGGGCAAGACCGGCACCAGCCAGGATTTCCGCGACGCCTGGTTCATCGGCTACACCGCCAATCTCGTCACCGGCGTCTGGCTCGGCAATGACGACAATTCACCGACCAAAAAGGCCACCGGCGGCGGCCTGCCGGTCGAGGTCTGGACCCGCTTCATGAAAGCCGCCCATCAGGGCGTGCCGGTCGCGGCGCTGCCGAATTCGCAAGGGCTCGCCTTCTCGAACCTGATGCAGGCGGCCTCGCAGATCAGCCCGCCGTCCGCGCCGGCACCGATCGCGCCGATCGCCGCCGGTGGCACCAACCGGCCGGCGCCGACGCGCGCGTCAGCCCGCCCGGAAGCTGCTGCGGGTCTCGACGGCTGGCTGATGGATCGGCTGTTCGGGCGATAGCGGCGGCGGTTGGCCGGGCGATCCCGGCTCGAACCTGATCGACAAAGGCTCAGGTCGGACTCACGGCGGGGTTTGTCTCGGATTGCCGGAGCGGAGTGATGGCGGTTTGCAAGCCGCTCTCCGGCCGGTGTTTGACCACGAAGGAATTCCTGAGCTTGAGCACCGGATACTCAAACAGGTGCCAGGAAATCACGGCTGCCGTCAGGCAAAGTGGAAACCCGGCGAAGAACAACGTCCACCACCAGTCGCCGGTCCAGGCATGCGGGAAATAATGGATCAGCAATTGGAGGAAGGGGACGTGGTAGAGATACAGTCCGTATGAATAGTCGCCGGTTCCAAATCCCGGAAGGCGGGGCATCCGCGACAGCCCGATCATCACGGTCAGATATGCCAGCAACGGAAGCGCGATGGCGTGGGCGCTGGGATTGCTGAACAGGGTCGCGGCATTGCCAAACGTACTCACGAGGATCGCGGCACATACCAGGCCAATTGCGGCGGCTTTGGAGAAAGGAACGTAGTAGCGCAGCTGATAAAGGACGATTCCGATCAGGAAGGAGGGCCAGAGCAGGGATCCGCGGTGAAGAAAGAGATCCATCGCCAGGTTTTCGAGAAACGATGGATCATCGCCGGCGAGATGCGCCGTCATGAGCCTCAGCGGAATCCCGACGATCAGAACGGCGTAAGTGAACAGCGGCACAAATCTGGGTCGCTTGATGGCGCCGGTAATCATCAATGCGGTGAGAATGATGTAGCAGCTCACTTCGTAGGGGACCGTCCAAAGCGCCCCATTCACCTCCGGCGAGGGATTGTTCTCGAATACGCCCGGCAGGGTGTAATGCATCCAGCCCACGATATTGAAGAAGTAGCTGAAGAAACCCGGGTCGGTAAAATAGCGGCTGACGGGCAGCGTCGTTACCAGCGGGCCGATCAGGAGCGCCGCGAAAACGATGTCCACAAAGAGCGCCGGGATGATGCGCGCGGCGCGGTTCAACAGGAAGTTCCTGGCGGAGAGCCGCATGCTGCTTCCCGCGACGAGGAATCCGCTCAAGGCGAAAAACATCGGCACGACCATGTATTCGGAAAACCAAAAGGCGGACGCCCTTGCCCATTTCAAGGTGCCCGCTCAGCTGCACGGTGTGCCAGGCGATGATCGAGCTTGCCAAAAATATCCGGAGGAAATCAAAACCCTGGCCGAAGCCCTTTTGCTCGTCCAGGGCGGAACCTAGGGTCTGCATTTGGTACATTCCTCGGGCCTGAAGGCCCGCTTTGCGGGGCCGTCCACTACACCATCCGAACTGAAGATAGACGGGTAAGCGCTAACCTCTCGTTAAGGCATCGATTACGAATTGGTGCGTACCAGCACGTCGTTGATTGAGAATGACGACGCTGCATCGGCGGCACAGCCGCCGCCCCGCGCAAAGATGCATACCTCTGAACCGCCGACGATCTCGCATCCGCGCCGGGCAAAACTGGCGGGCAATTGCTTTTCCGCCGAACGATCCGCGAGGATACGATTGAAGGCCGCCGACGCGGTGGACGCGACCGCCGCCAGATGACCTCCGGTCAGCGGGTCCGCCGAATAGAGGCCGAACAGGGGCGTTTTGCCGGTGAGACGCTCTCTTCCCGGCATCGCAACGTATGGCAGGTCGTAAAGCGCCAGGCCGCACATCTGAGGGTCGGCCTTGAGCACCGACGCCAGTTTTGTCGCGCCGATTCCCCGGCTCCAGAACACCGGCATCGGGCCCGAGGCGGCGAGCACGGCGGAAACGCCGATCCAGCCGCCGACGATCAGCGGCGCCGCAAGCCGACGGCTCGAGGACCTGCGTCCGGAGCGCCAGCATCCAGTCGGCCGAGCCAAGGGCCGCGACAATGACCAGCAGCGCGACCGACAGAAAGATGAAGCGATATTCCTTGTGACCGATCAGGCTGTGAAACGCGAGATTGACAAGGGCGGCCCATAGCAGCACCGGCGCATGCCGCCAGCCCGCGAAGACGGCGAGCAAGAGCGGCACGAGGGCGATCGACCACATCAACCAGAAGCAATTGATGTAGGCGTTGGCGGGCATCACCCCGAAATAGGAGGCGCGATCCTGCAGCAGGTTTTGCCTGACGTTCGCGACCAGCCAGCTGAACGGAATCGTGCCGTGCGCCGCATCGACGACAGCGCTCACGGCCATCATGGCGATACCACCCGCCATGATCGGCAATATCCGGCTGCGGTCTTGCCAGCAGGCGCCGATCGCCAGCGTGGCGGCGGCGGGCGCGTATTGAAAGCGAAACAGCACGGCAAGCGCCAGCAGCGCGCCGCCGCCCAGAAGGTCCCGCCGCGACGGAGCCGCCCGGGTGATCAGCAATGCGGCGGGCAGCATGACCGCGGTCGCCAGCGGCTCTCCCAGCGTGTGCGGGGCGAAATAGACCAGCTCGAACCAGACAGCGGCAACGAGACCGGCGACGACAGCATGGGCCTGGGACACGCGGGCGCCGAATGCCCAGGCGGAAATAACGATCGAGAGCGATGCAAGCGCGGCGACGAGACGCGGCAGGACGAACGCACCCATCCCGCCCGGAACGAGCCAGTCGCCAAGCGCCATCGGACCCGTCATCAGGCCCGGCAAGAGCCAACTCCGCATGCCCTCACGCCATTCCCAGGACACGATGCCATCGTGGCCGAGCATGCGCCAGGCCGGCTCGAGATACTGGAAGATCTCGTCGGGGTGATCAAAGTTGGGCCAGAAGGCGAGCGGCAGGCGGATCGCCGCAGCCAGCAGCACGATCGCGGTGAGCGGATGCGATCGCACCCGCGCCCATGTCTGATCGCTGGCGTCGCTGCGCGCTGCCGCGGCGTTCGTCATCGTCATGGCCGGTTGCCTTGAACTCGACGGGAAGTGGGCCTTGCCCGCGCGACTATCGCCGCGAAGCGGTTAACGCGGGGTCACTGCCGGCGTCGAGTTTTGGGCGCATCCGGAACGGGCACGGCGGCGAATGACCGGCCGCTCGTCCCGGCCAGCCAATGCCTTGTCATATTTTTGGGATTCAGCGCGTCCTGACGAGGACGCGCGAACTCAGTCCTGAATGCCGTAACGATGCAGATCGTTGCCGGACGTATCGAGCCATCTCTTGGCGCGCTCGACGTTGCCGCAGACCCGGGCGACCACCCTCCAGAACCGCGGCGAATGGTTCATCTCGACCAGATGCGCCACTTCGTGCGCGGCGAGATAGTCGAGCACGTAAGGCGGCGCCAGGATCAGCCTCCACGAAAACGACAGCGAGCCGGCCGTCGTACACGAACCCCAGCGGCTCGACTGGTCGCGGATCGAGAGCCGCTTTACCCGGACGTTGAGCGCCTCGGCATAGTATTGCGCGGCCTTTTGCAGGTCGCGACGCACCTCGCGCTTCAGGTAGTCATGCACCCGCCGCTCGATATGCTCAGCGCCGCCCGCCACGCACAGAATCCGCTCGCCGCTATCGCGCGTCTCCGTCCACACCGTGCCGCGCTGGCCGGCGCGATGCACGATCCTGTGCGCGACACCGCGCAACGGCACCACCGTGCCCGGTAGAAACGGCGCCGCTTTCGGCAAACGGCCGAGGCGCGCTGCGATCCAGCCACCGTGACGCTGCGCGAAGTCCTTTGCGTCGGCGATGGTGCCGCGCGGCGGCATCGTCAGGATCGCTTCGCGATCGCTCGGGTGAATCCGCAACGTATATCGGCGCGCGCGGCGGTGCCGGCGCAGCCGGACCGAGTAGATCTGCGAGCCGTGCTTGACCAAAAGACGAGAAGGTTCGTAAGGCCGCCTGTAAAGAAGCGCGCGAGTGGCCATGTCTGCAATTCCGGGGATCAGAAGTCCGCCCGGATTCTGCCATATCCGACGCCAGTGGAAGCGCTCGGCGCAAAAACAAATCATTTGCCCAATATACAGGGGCTGAGGGGTTAATCGGCCCTACAGGATGGGCCTGGAACAAATATTTTGGACTAAAAAGACGCCCCGGAACCCCCGTTAAGGAATGATGTCACACTCATTCCTTCCGAAGGGCCGGGAATCGGGGTTTGGGCGGGCGAATTCAGGGGGTTAACGGCCCTCGGAATCGAGCCCATTCGCGGCTTCCAGCAGCGATTTGCGCTGAAAGCACGATTTAATCGACGTTTTTATTCCGCCGCAGCGATCGAAGGCTTCACGGCGACCAATGAAGGCTTCAAATTCGCCGACGACATCATGAAATCGCTGATGCGCGGCACGATTTCCGACTTGAAACGTGAACCGTTGAACACGCCGTAGTGGCCAACGCCCTTCTGCATGTAATGAACCCGGCGATGATTGGGGATCGAACTGCACAATTCATGTGTCGCTTCGGTCTGTCCGAGCCCGGAAATGTCGTCGTTCTCGCCTTCCACCGTCATCAGCGCCACGCGCTTGATCTGCGATGGATCGACCAGCTTGCCGCGATGGGTCATCTCGCCCTTGGGCAACGCATGCTTGACGAACACGGTGTCGACCGTCTGCAGGTAATACTCCGCCGAGAGATCCATGACGGCGAGATATTCGTCGTAGAAATCGCGGTGCTTGTCGACCAGATCGCCGTCGCCCTTCACCAGGTTCTGGAACAGCGCCTTGTGAGCGTCCGTATGGCGGTCGAAGTTCATGCTGATGAAGCCGCTCAACTGCAGGAAGCCCGGATAAACGTCGCGCATGACGCCGGGATGCGGAAACGGCACCTTGGTAATGACGTGGTTGCGGAACCAGTCGATGCCGCGCTCAGCCGCGAGGTTGTTGACCGCGGTCGGATTGCGGCGGGTATCGATCGGGCCGCCCATCAGCGTCATCGAAAGCGGAACGTAGGGATCGCGCTCGGCTTCCATGACGGAGACTGCGGCCACCACGGGCACCGAAGGCTGGCACACCGCCATCACATGCATGTTGCCGCCGAGCGTGTGCAGCATCTCGATGAGGTAATCGACATAGTCGTCGAGATCGAAGCGACCCTCGGCCAGCGGGACCATGCGGGCGTCGGCCCAGTCGGTGATGTAGACCTCATGGGTCGGCAGGAAGGCCTCGACGGTGCCGCGCAACAGCGTCGCGTAATGGCCGGACATCGGCGCCACGATCAGAAGGCGCGGCTGCGGGATGCGCAACGGCCGCGTCAGCTTGCGATCGAAATACAACAGGCGGCAGAACGGCTTTTCCCAGACCACGCGGATATCGACCGGCGTGCGCACGCCGTTGACCTCGGTGTCGTGGAGGCCCCATTCGGGCTTGCCGTAGCGGCGGGTCGTGCGTTCGAACAATTCGCAACCGGCGGCGATCGATTTGCCAAACTTGGTTTGCGACCACGGATTGAGCGGGTTCTGAAACAGAATCTTGGTCGCATCCGTTATGGCACGCGCCGGATTGAGCGAGGCGTGCGCCATTTCGTACATCCAGTACATCGGCGTGGTAAGCGCCGGACTGCCTTCGGCCACCAGGGGCGGTGCGCCGCCGAACTCACCAATTGGCATTGATTCCTCGCCTCTTTTGCAACGCAGCATAGTGCCGAATGCGTAATAAAGGGTCAATGGATAGATCGGTATATCTACCTGCGGTACAAGCCGAAGCGCCTCAAATCCATGGGATAAATAAGTTATTCACCACCTTGGAGCAGCGAGCCGTGGCGGCGGGCGCTGCGCAAAAGCGCAAGAAATGCTGCAAAAGACGCCAGCAGCAGCGCCGCGTTGATGGCGAGCGCGGAGACCATCAGGTCGGCCCGAAATACGTGGTCGATCAACAGCGACCGCATGCCCTCGAACACGTAGGTCGGCGGCAACGCCCAGGCGACATATTGCAGCCAGTGCGGCAGTACCGTCACCGGATAGTAGATGCAGGCCAGCGGCATCACGGCGAACATCAGCGTCCAGACGATGCTCTCGGCGCCGAGCCCGTTACGCAACACCAGCCCTGAGACGAGAATGCCGACCGACCAGCTGGTGAAGATCAGGTTGCAGAAGAAGGCGATCAGCGGCAGCCCGATGCCGTAGAAATTGAAACGGAACAGAAACAGCGCCAGCAGCGTCATCGGGATGACGCCGATCGCGAGCCGGATCAGGCTCATCACCATCAGCGAGATCAGAAACTCGATCGGCCTTAGCGGGCTCATCAGCAAATTGCCGAGATTGCGCGCCCACATTTCCTCCAGAAACGAGATCGAGAAGCCAAGCTGGCCGCGAAACAGGATATCCCACAGGATCACCGCGCCGATCAGGGTACCGCCGGCGCGCGCAAAGAAGCCGGCGTTCTGCGCGATGTAGGTCTGCAGAAAGCCCCAGGTGATGATCTGCAGCGCCGGCCAATAGAGCAATTCCAGAAGCCGCGGCCACGACGAGAGCAACAGATACCAGTAGCGCAGGATCATCGCACTGATGCGATGCGGCGCGATATCCAGATGGATGGCAAGCCTGTTCACGGCGTCGCCTCCTGCGCCCGGCCGCGCGCGACGTCGAGAAACACTTCCTCCAGCGTGGCCCGGTTGTAGCGGGCCATGATCTCGTTCGGGCTGTCGTCGTCCTCGATGCGGCCGCGCTTCATGATGATGACGCGGTCGCACAGCCGCTCCACTTCGAGCATGTTGTGCGACGCCAGCAGGATGGTCGCGCCACGGGTCTTGCGGTAGGTCAGCAGGTGCTGCCGGATCCAGTCGGCGGTGTCGGGATCGAGCGACGCCGTCGGCTCATCGAGCAGCAGCAACTCGGGCTGGTTGATCAGCGCCTTCGCCAGCGCGACCCGGGTCTTCTGCCCGGCCGAGAGTTTTCCGTTGGCGCGGTCGAGGAATTCGCCGAGATCGAGATCGGCGGCGAGTTCTTCGATGCGCCGGCGCAAGTCCGGCACCGCGTAAAGCCGGCCGAAGATCGTCAGGTTCTGCCGCACCGTCAGCCGCATCGGCATGTCGACATAGGGGCTTTCGAAATTCATCCGGCCCAGCACCTCGGCGCTCTGCTCGGGCATCCGACAGCCCAGCACCTGGATGCTTCCCGAGGTCGGCAGCACCAGTCCCATGATCATGGCGATCGTCGTGGTCTTGCCGGCGCCGTTGCCGCCGAGCAGCCCGGTCACGCTGCCGCGCGCGATGCGGAACGAGATATCGTCGACGGCGCGGGTGGTCTTGTAGACCTTGACGAGGTGCGCGACCTCGATCGCCGCCACCGTCGGGTCGGCGGCGGGCAGCGGCAACGAGCCTGCGCCGTCATTCCTCATGCGGACCGTTCCCTGGGGTTTGCTTGCCGGCTCCCCCGGTTGCCTCTTCGACGTTCCTTGGGCCATTGCCGCGGCAAGCGCAAGGCATTGGACCATGCCGCCGACAGCGCCTGGCAAATTTGTGGTCCGGACCTCGCGCGGCTAGAGTTCCGGCCATGACCGAAATCGCCGTTTCCGATTTTCGCCATCCGCGCCGCTATGTCCGTCTGGACACGATCCTGCGGCTGCGCTGGCTCGCCGTGCTCGGCCAGCTCGTCGCCATTTTCATCGTGGTGCAAGGCCTCGAATTCGACGTCGAGGTCGTCCCCTGCGTGACCATTGTCGGCCTGTCCGCCCTGCTCAACCTCGTGCTGCAGATCGCCTTCAACCCGATGCAGCGGCTGGAGCCGGTCTATGCGGCGGCGCTGCTGGCGATCAACATCGTCGAGTTGGCGGGCCTGTTGTATTTCACCGGCGGACTGGAGAATCCGTTTTCATTCCTGTTTCTTGCCCCGGTGCTGATTTCGGCAACGGCGCTGCCGGTACGGCTGACGATCGTAATCGGACTGCTCGCGGTGGCCTGCGCATCGGTGCTGGTGTTCTTCCATTTGCCGCTGCCCTGGGACAGCGACGAACCGCTGGTGCTGCCGCCGATCTATCTGGTCGGGGTCTGGCTCTCGATCGTGCTCGCGATCGGCGTCACCAGCCTCTACGCGTTTCAGGTCACCGAGGAATCCCGCAAGCTGTCGGACGCGCTGGCTGCGACCGAACTGGTGCTGGCCCGCGAACAGCACCTCACGCAACTGGACGGGCTCGCCGCCGCCGCCGCGCACGAGCTCGGCACGCCGCTGTCGACCATCTTCCTGATCTCGCGCGAACTGGAAAAGGGCCTGCACGACAATGGCCAGTTCGCGGGCGACATCCGGACCCTGCGCGAACAGGCGCAGCGCTGCCGCGACATCCTGGCCAAGATCGCGCAATTGTCCGCAACCGGCGCCCCCTTCGACCACATGCCGCTGTCGACGCTGATCGAGGAGATCGTGGCGCCGCATCGCGATTTCGGGGTCGCGATCAAGGTGCGGATTGCGGTCGCCGGCACCAGCGAACCCGTCGGCGCCCGCAATCCGGCGATTCTCTATGGGGTCGGCAACCTTGTGGAAAACGCGGTCGATTTCGCGCAAACGACGACGGAGGTGAATGCGTGGTGGAACAGCGATACCGTTGAGATCGTCATTTCCGACGACGGGCCGGGGTTCGCGCCCGACATCATCAAGCGCATCGGCGAACCCTATCTGTCGCGGCGCAGCCCGGAGGATACCCAAAGTGGGCATCGCGGCCTCGGCCTCGGGGTGTTTATCGCCCGTACGTTGCTGGAGCGGACCGGCGCCACAGTTTCCTTTACCAACCGGATCTTTCCGGACCACGGCGCCGTGGTCCAGATCGCGTGGCCGCGCCCGCGCTTCGAGGCCGGCGAAATATCAACCGAACCAGCACCTTAGGCCGATCGCAGGCCTGCGTCAGGGTGCGCGACGTTGTGCGACCTTGGCAGCACCGCACGGGAACGCCATATGATGTGACAATCGGACATCAGGGGATACACAACCGTGAATGCCATTGCCGAACTGACCGGCCACACCGACCGCTCGCTTCTGATCGTTGAGGACGACAAGCCGTTCCTGGAGCGGCTTTCCCGTGCCATGGAAACCCGCGGCTTCACCGTGACGTCGTGCGACAGCGTCAGCGATGGATTGGCCCAGATCGGCCGGGCCGCGCCGGCTTTCGCGGTGGTGGATCTGCGGCTCGGCGACGGCAACGGGCTCGACGTGGTGTCGGCGCTGAAGCGCAAGCGCCCCGAGGCGCGCGCCATCGTGCTGACCGGCTATGGCAACATCGCAACCGCGGTGACCGCGGTGAAGATGGGCGCGGTGGACTATCTTTCGAAGCCCGCGGATGCCGATGATGTCGTCGCCGCGCTGCTCGCCAGCGGCACCGAGAAGTCCGAACTGCCGAGCAATCCGATGTCGGCGGATCGCGTGCGCTGGGAACACATCCAGCGCATCTACGAGATGTGCAACCGCAACGTCTCGGAAACCGCGCGGCGGCTGAACATGCATCGCCGCACCTTGCAGCGAATCCTCGCCAAACGTGCTCCTCGATAGCGTTCAAGCGTAACCTGCGAACACCGATCGTCGTGCCTGTGCAGATGCAGGCCAGGCTGCCGCGTCCTTGATCAGTGCATCAGCAATTCTACGCAGCTCAGAACGCGCGCAGCCAGGAATGCGTTAAGCAACCTGCGGCAAGACTCATGCTGAAACCGGCGCGTCCTATGCAGACCACCGGACGGGACGGCGCCGGCCCGCAGGTCGCCTTTTACCTCACCCCCGGCTACGAGACGCATAGACACAAATTCAGGTAGCCCGGTCGACGTCGGCTTTGGTGCGCATTCCGTAACAGCCAGACACACGCTGCCGCCAATAAGCCTATCTCGCGCCTTTTTCAGAGCATCAACTTTGACATATTTGACGGCAAACTGATTTGGATGAGTGATTCATTGATGGTGCGCCTCGCAATGCGACATAACTGGTCCAACACCTCCGGTCCCGAACCGCTCAAGGATTCAAAGCCGGTCGATGACTTCTTCGCGGCCAGGATGGCCGAGCGAATCCGGACGGATAACTGGCGCAAGAAACTGACCATCATTCGCGGTGAGATACTCGAACTCTCCGAGCAAAGCTCGCAACAGGGTCTGGCGGACCTGACGCGGGAAACCGTCGAACTCGCGCGGACGCTCGATCGGTTGGAGACGCTGCTGGGCGCGGCGAACAAGTAAGGGCCGCCAGACGGCTCAGCGGGAATCGTCGAGAACAGGATGGCGACGGGGAGGTCGAGCCGCCCCGGGCCCTCTTGATACGGTCACGGTCACGAAGCGGTCGAGACCGGATTATGCAGCGCGGGCTTTCCTTTTTCCCGATCGGGCGACCTTCGCCGTTTTGGCAGGCCCGGTCGTAACCGGCGCCGTCTCGGTTGATCCTTCCAGCGATGACGTCAGGATTTCCCGCTGCGCCTTCAGCCAATAGACTTCGGCGTTGCCGTCGGGTTGGCCGTCGGCAGCCCAGAGATGGTAGGCACGTTCGCGAATTGCCTCTTCCAGGTTTGTCATGAGTGTACCTTTCTGGCCCCCGAAAATCTTGCTTCGGCAAGGTTAACGAAAACCTAACTTCTATTGCTGTGCAGCACGGCCCAACAAAATTTTCGAACACGACCGGTTCGCATGAAGAAAAAGCGTCAGACGAGCATTCGGAACGGTGCTGACGCCGACGGGTGCTCGGTCTAAAACTCGGCGTGCCCCTGCGGATCGATGAGCCGGTTGAACCGCTGCGCCGCGGCGAGCGCAAACCGCACCGTCATCAGCTTGCGGGTCGGCGCCGGCAGCCGATGCTCGGGCGCGTCGCAGTGCATATGCGCGCCATACGCGTCCGCCACGATCAAGCCGGTATCCCGCGGAAAGATCTCGCACGGCAGATCCTGGGTGAAGGCGAAGAACAGCCGGTCGCAATGCATCCGGTAGTCCTGCCATTTCTGGTCGGCGCGCAGATCTTCGATCGAGGATTTGATCTCGACGATCCAGATTTCGCCGCGCTCGTTCAGCGCCACCAGATCGGCGCGGCGGCCCGAGGGCAGCGGCAATTCGCTGACGCGTGGAAAATCCCAGCGACCGTAACAGCCGCGCGGTGCCGCGCGCGATCGCCAGCGCCGTCTCGGATTGACGGCCGTCGGGCGGAGGCACGAGGTTGATCTGGCGGGCGGGCTGGTCCATCGCTGCATCCTACCCGATTCCGGTTTCGTTCTCCATCGGGACCGGGCCAGACGGCCGAAACTTGCGAGCCGGCCCGGGAACCCCGCCGATCGCTACCGCTTGATACCGGTGACGGATGAAGCGGGCTGGCCAAGCGAATGATCGATGACCTCTGGTACAAGAACGGCGTGTTCTATTGTCTTTCCGTCGGCACCTATATGGACGCCAACGGCGACGGGATCGGCGATTTCAAGGGCCTGTTACGCCGGCTCGATTATCTGCAGGGGCTCGGCGTCACCACGATCTGGCTGATGCCGTTCCAGCCGTCGCCCGGCAAGGACGACGGTTACGACATTTCCGATTATTACGGCGTCGATCCCAAATACGGCACGCTCGGCGACTTCGTCGAGTTCACCCATGGCTGCCGCCAACGGGGCCTGCGCGTCATCATCGATCTCGTCGTCAACCACACCTCCGATCAGCACGCCTGGTTCCGGCAGGCGCGGACCTCGAAGGATTCGCCGTATCGCGACTGGTATGTCTGGGCCGACAAGAAGCCGGCCAACGCCGGCAAGGGCATGGTGTTTCCCGGTGTGCAGAAATCGACCTGGACGCGCGACAAGGAAGCCGGCGCCTGGTACTTCCACCGCTTCTACGATTTCCAGCCCGACCTCAACACGTCGAACCCGCTGGTGCAGGCGGAAATCCTGAAGATCATGGGCTTCTGGATCCAGCAGGGCGTATCCGGATTCCGCATGGACGCGGTCCCGTTCGTGATCGCGACCAAGGGCGCCACGACCAAAACGCCGGTCGAGCAATACGACATGCTGCGCGCGTTCCGCGAATTCCTGCAATGGCGGCAGGGCGATGCCATCATCCTCGCCGAAGCCAACGTGCTGCCCGAAACCGACATGGAATATTTCGGCGACGATGGCGACCGCATGCAGATGATGTTCAACTTCCATGTCAACCAGCATCTGTTCTATGCGCTGGCGTCCGCCGACTGCCGTCCGCTGGCCAAATCCCTCAAGGCCACCAAACCCCGGCCCGCCACCGCGCAATGGGGGCTGTTTCTGCGCAATCATGACGAGCTTGATCTCGGCCGGTTGACAAAGGCGCAGCGCAACCTGGTGTTCGCCAAATTCGGTCCCGACAAGAATATGCAGCTCTACGACCGCGGCATCCGCCGCCGGCTCGCGCCAATGCTGGGCGGCGACCGGCGCCGCCTCGAACTCGCCTACAGCCTGATGTGCACGCTGCCCGGCACGCCGGTGATCCGCTACGGCGACGAAATCGGCATGGGCGATAATCTGGCGCTGCCCGAGCGCAATTGCGCGCGAACGCCGATGCAGTGGTCGACGGAGCCGAACGCCGGTTTCAGCCAAAGCGACCGGCCGTGCTCGCCGGTGATCGATCAGGGGGCCTATGGTTTCGAGCATGTCAACGTCGCCAAACAGCGCCGCGACCCCGGCTCGCTCCTGAACTGGACCGAGCGCATCATCCGGATGCGCAAGGAGGTTCCGGAGATCGGCTGGGGCGACTTCAAGGTGGTCGCCACCCGCGACCCGGCGGTGCTGGTGATGCGCTATGACTGGCGCAACAACTCGGTGCTGTTCGTGCACAATCTCGATGAGAAGCCGCGCGAGGTTTCCTTCGCGGTAGGGCTGCCCGGAGACGGCGGCAAGCTTCTGGTCAACTTGCTGGCGGAAGACCACAGCCGCGCCAACGACCGCGGCCAGCACCGGCTGCTGCTCGAGGCCTATGGCTACCGCTGGTACCGCGTCGGCGGCCTCGACTATCTGCTCAAGCGCGGCGATGTCGACGTGGACGCCAAGGGCAAGGCCGGTCATCCGGCTTGAATTCACGAATCTCTCGGCTCGCGCTTCGCCTCGCCGGGACGACGAAACATGTCGCGCATCAACCGATGATCACGCCCTCGTTGCCGCGCAGATCGAGCGCGCCTTGCACTTTCTCGCCTTCCCTGTCGAGAAAGGTTGAAAGCAGGATTTCACCGTTCAGCCCCGCGGCGTCCGAGGCGATCGAAACCGGCTGATCACCCAAATTCAGCGCGATGACTACCGACGCGCCTTCCTCGCTCTGCCGGCGGTAGAGCAGAAGGTCTCCCTCCGCCGCAATCGGGACGTAACGGCCGGATCGCAGTTGCGGCAATTTCTTTCGCAAGAGAATCAGCGCCTTGTAGAGGCCGAGGATCGATCGCGTGTCCGCCTCCAGATTGACGACGTTCTCGTGAACAAAATCGTCCGGAAGCGGCAGCCACGGCGTCGCGTTCGAGAAACCGGCGTGAGCGGTGGCGTCCCATTGCATCGGCGTGCGGCAGCCGTCCCGGCCGACCCCGATCCCCGGCACGTTCTTCTCGAAGGGATCGCGCACCTGTTCGGGCGCGACCGCGACCTGGTGCATGCCGATTTCGTCGCCGTAATAGAGCGTCGGCGTTCCCCGCAAGGTCAATAGCAGCATCGCGGCGATGCGCGCCTGGTCCGGCCCGACGCGGCTGGCCACCCGCGGACGGTCGTGATTGCCGAGCACCCAGTTTGGCCACGCGCCGGGAGGCAGTGCGGCCTCATAATCGGCGATGAGTTTCTCGATCAAGCGCGCACTCCACGGCGTCGACAGCAGCGCGAAGTTGAACGGCAGATGCGCGCCGCCGAGATCATTGCCGTAATAGGCGACCAGCCGCTGCAGCGGCAGGTAGATCTCGCCGATCAGCACGCGGTCGTCGAATGCGTCGATTATGCGCCGCATTTCGGCGATCACCGCATGCACCTCGGGCTGATCGGTGGAGTATTGCGTCAGGATCCGCTCGTGCGGCGGCCGCCCCTCGCGAAAATTCGGATTGGGTGGATTGTCGCGAAATTCCGCATCCTTGATCAGATGCCAGATCACGTCGACGCGGAAGCCGTCGACGCCCCTGGCAAGCCAGAAGCGCATGACGTCGTGAATGGCCCGGCGCACCGCGGGATTGCGCCAGTTCAGATCCGGCTGCTGAACTAGGAAGGCGTGATAGTAATATTGCCCCGTGCCGGCGTCATATTGCCATCCGCTGCCGCCGAATTCCGACAGCCAGTTGTTCGGAGGCCCGCCGTCTTCGGCCGGATTACGCCAAATGAACCAGTCGCGCTTCGGGTTATCGCGCGAGCTTCGGCTTTCGACGAACCATGGGTGTTGATCGGAGGTATGGTTGGGTACGAGGTCGAGGATGACCTTGAGTCCGCTGGCGTGCGCGGCCTCCAGCAGCGCATCGAAATCGGCCATCGTCCCGAACAGCGGGTCGATGCCGACATAATCGGAAATGTCGTAACCGAAATCAGCCATCGGCGAGGGGAAGATCGGCGACAGCCAGATCGCGTCGACGCCCAGCGTCTGCAGATAGGGCAGCCGGGCGATGATGCCACCGATATCGCCGACCCCGTCGGCATTGGAATCCTGGAATGAGCGCGGGTAGATTTGATAGAACACGCCGTGCCGCCACCAGATTTCGTCGCCTTGTTTCATCGCAAGATCATTTCTCGTTCCATGCGGTGCATGGGTAACGCGGCACGCGGGCACCGGTTCAGGAGGCACCCCCGCACGACAACGACGACGCCGGTATGACAGGAACGGTGGTTCCCGGGATCGTCCGGGCGGGCCGGCCCTGGCAAAAATGCCGGAATCTTTTACTTGGCTCCTCCCGAAAAATCGGCATTGTGCTGGCATGAACGAGCAAACCGAGACCAAAGCGAAGGCCGGCGCCATCATTATTCCGGTGACGCTGTTCGAGCAGAACTGCACGCTGCTCTGGTGCGAGGTCACCAAAAAAGCGGTCGTGATCGACCCCGGTGGCGAGGTGCCGAAAATTCTGGAAGCGATCGCGCAGACCGAGGTCAAGGTCGAGAAGATCTGGCTCACCCATGGCCATATCGATCATGTCGGCGGCGCCGCCGAACTTCGCGACGCGCTCAAGGTCCCGATCGAAGGGCCGCACATCGCCGACAAGTTCCTGCTCGATAACGTCGTCAACAGCGGCGCCCGGTTCGGTATGACCGGGGTGCGCGATTTCGCGCCGGACCGCTGGCTCGACGAAGGCGAACAGGTCTCGGTCGGCGAGCTGAGTTTCGACATCCTGCACTGCCCCGGCCATTCGCCGGGCAGCGTGGTGTTCTCCAACAAGGAAATGCACTTTGCGCATGTCGGCGACGTGCTGTTCAGCGGATCGGTCGGACGCAGCGACATTCCCGGCGGCAATCACGCGACGCTGATCAAATCGATCGTCGACAAGCTGCTGCCGCTCGGCGATGATGTCAGCTTCATCTGCGGCCACGGCCCCGGATCGAGCATCGGCCAGGAGCGGATGACCAACCCGTTCCTAACCGGGGCGATGTAGGACGCGGGCCGGCTGCTTCGTCAGCCGTCGATCCGCGTGGCATCGAGGACGGCCTCGAGCAACGCGTCAGCGCCCGCGCCACCCGGCAGCAGTGACAGCGTATTCTTCAGCCGGCCGTCGAGCAGCAGCATCGCAAAGCCGTGGACCAGCGCCCATGACGCCGTCGCGCGCGCCGCCGCCTGCAGCGGCGTCGATGCCTTGACCGGCGCACTCGAACTGGCGGCGATCCGCAGCGCCTGACGCGTCGCTTCCACCGCCTCGCTCAGCGCAGGCCGGGTCATGTCCAGCCGCTCGCTGCGAAACATCAGCACAAACAGCCCGGGATGTTGCCGGGCGAAACCGACATAGGCGCGGCCCATCGCCCTCATCCGCGCGCGCGGGTCGGTGCCGGCGGCATTCATCGCGTCCGCCAGCGCCTCGCCATAGCGCTGATAGCCGAGCGCCGCGAGTTCGCTGAGAAGCCCTTCGAGATCGCCGAAATGGTTCTTTGGCGCGGTGTGCGACACGCCGACCTCACGCGCCACCGCACGCAATGTCAGGGCATCGACGCCTTGCCGCTCGATGATCGTCTCGGCCGCGGCGAGCACGGCCGTCCGGAGATCGCCATGGTGATAGGGCCGCGGGACGGCGCGGCGGGCAGGTTTTTTCATACCGATGTTTACACTGGAAATATTTCGATTGACAAGTCCCCGCCGGCGGCCTATTGAATATTTCCAGTGGAAATATTAGACTCACCCGCGAGGAAGTTCGCGTTTCGCGCGCCGTTCACGCGACGAAGATCACATTCGATTCATCAAAAGGATCATTCAACATGGGAATCTGGCTCGCCTTCGCGCCGTTCGTGGCTTTCGCCATCGTCGACCGGCTGTTCGGCTCACTGGAAGGGCTCTCCGCCGGCTTCGCCGTCTCCCTCATCCTGCTGCTGCGTGACTGGCTGAGCGCAGGCCGGACACCGAAAGTGCTTGAAATCGGAACCGCTGGCTTGTTCGGCGTGCTGGCGCTGTACGCGATGTTCGGCAATCCCGGCTGGTCGATCATGGGCGTCAGGCTTCTCGTCGATACCGGCCTGCTGTCGATCGTGCTGGTGTCGCTCGCGATCCGCCAGCCTTTCACGCTGCAATATGCGCGCGAGCAGGTCGGACCGGAAGTTTGGACGTCGAAGGAATTCCTTCGCACCAACGACGTGATCACCGCCGTCTGGGCGTTGGCGTTCCTCGTCCTGGTCGCCGCCGACGCGGTGTTGTTGTATGCGCCCGAATTGCCGCCGCGCTTCGAAATCATCATGACGGTGCTGGCGCTGGTCGGGGCCGTCAAATTCACATCCTGGTATCCGGACCGCCAGCAGGCCCCGGCCAAGACCGTTCTCCACTGAACAAGGCGGTGCCGAGAGTCTACGCCCAGTCGATCAAGCCGCTCTCGGTCAGCGCAGCCTGTCGTTGCTACGCCGAAATCATCGCGCGGATGCGCTGGGCGAGATGGTCGAGGTCGAACGGCTTGGTGATCATCTCCATGCCGGGCTGCAGAAAGCCGTCGGCCATCACCACGCTCTCGGCATAGCCGGTGATGAAAAGGACTTTCAGATCGGGCCGGCTCTCGCGCGCCTGGTCGGCGACCTGGCGGCCGTTCATGCCGGGCAGACCGACGTCGGTGACCAGGAGATCGATCCGCTCGTCGGAGCGCAGGATTTGCAGGCCCGACGGTCCGTCGACGGCCTCGAGTGTCCGGTAGCCCTGATCGGCGAGCATCTCCAGGACGACGCCACGCACCACCGGTTCGTCCTCGATGACCAGCACGGTTTCGCCGGTCGCGGCGTGCTCGGCCATCCTCGCGGCGGAAGCCTGGGAAGCGGCGATGTCGCCGTGATGCCGTGGCAGATAGAGCCTGACCGTAGTCCCCTGCCCGATCTTGCTGTCGATGGTGACATGACCGTTGGATTGCCGGGCGAACCCGTAGATCATGGAAAGCCCAAGCCCGGTGCCCTGTCCGATCGGCTTGGTGGTGAAGAACGGATCGAACGCGCGCGCTGCCACTTCCGCGCTCATGCCGACGCCGGTGTCGGTCACGGTGATGCAGACATAGTCGCCGGGCGAAAGCGCGGGCGTGTCCGCGGTCACGTTGTCGATCCGCGCGTTGGAAGTGGCGATGATGAGCCTGCCGCCATCCGGCATGGCGTCGCGGGCATTGATAGCGAGATTGAGCAGCGCGCTTTCCAACTGGTTGGGATCGCACAGCGTGCTCCACAGATCGGCTGGCGCGACGATCTGCAGATCGATGGTCTCGCCGATGGTCCGACGCAACAGGTCCTCCAGCGACACCACCAACTGATTGACGTCGACGCTTTTCGGAATCAGCGGCTGTCGCCGGGCAAAAGCCAGCAGACGATGGGTGAGCGCCGCGGCACGGTTCGCCGATGTCATCGCCGCATGGATATAGCGCGCGACGTTGTCGGTGCGTCCCTGATTGAGCCGGGTCTGCAGCAGGTCCAGCGAACCGACGATGCCGGTCAGCAGGTTATTGAAGTCGTGGGCGATGCCGCCGGTCAATTGTCCCACCGCTTCCATCTTCTGGGATTGCAGCAAGGCTTCCTCGGTGGCCCGCAACCGCTCGGCCGCGGCCTTCTCGGCGGTCACGTCGCGGGCGACCGCATAGATGCGATCCCTGTCCGAGACGCCCGTCCACGAAAGCCAGCGGTAGGAGCCGTCCCTGTGACGAAAGCGGCTTTCGAACCGCACGGTGGTCCCGTCGGTGCCGAGCATCTTGACCTGCGCCCGGGTCATGCCGTTGTCGTCGGGATGCTCCAGCCATTCCGAGGTCCGGTTGAGCAATTCGGCCTCGCTCCAGCCAAGCGTCCGGGTCCATGCCGGGTTGACGGTTTGCCAGACGCCGCTGCGGTCGGCGACCACCAGGAGATCCTGCGACACGTTCCAGATGCGGTCGCGTTCCCT
The DNA here is from genome assembly GCA_963843225.1 of uncultured Alphaproteobacteria bacterium. GTDB lineage: Bacteria > Pseudomonadota > Alphaproteobacteria > Rhizobiales > Xanthobacteraceae > Bradyrhizobium. Next base: position 526,838 of record CAWJJT010000001.1, read on the forward strand.
GGTCTTTTCCTCGACGCGCTGCGCCAGAGTCGCGTTCAACTCGGCGAGTTGGTCGGCCAGCTTGCGGTAGCGCTCCTCGCTTTGCCGAAGCGCCTGCTCCGCCATCACCTGTTCGGTGACATCGGTATGCGCGCCGACCAAACGGATGGCTCTGCCGCTTTCGTCACGCTCGATGGTGGATTTGACGAAAATCCAGCGCGTCTCGCCGTCGCTGGGACGAATGATCCGGTACTGCACGGAGTATTCGCGAACCCCGCTTGCGACGGCATCGCGGAATTTCTTCTCGGTCGCCTCGCGATCGTCGGGATGGATCCGCCGGACCCAGTCCTCATGGGTCTCGTTGGCCGCATCCGGCGGCAAACCATGGATCAGCAGATATTCCGGCGAGCGGCGATTGCGGAAGCCGGTCCTCAGATCGACCTCGAGGCCCCCGATCTGGCCGATCTGTTGCACGCGTGCCAGTTCGGCCTCGCGTTCCCGCAACTCGGCCGCGGCAAGATAATCCCTGGTCACGTCGCGGCACACCACGAGCACGCCGCCGACACGGTCGCCTTCATCGATCGGACTGTAGCCGTAGGTCCAGTAGACCTGCTCCACGCGGCCAAATCGCGTCACCGGAACGAGCTGGTTCTCATGCCAGGTCGCGCCGCCGCCGCTCATCACCTGTTCGATCTGGGGGCCGATAATGGGCCAGATTTCGTCCCAGCATTCCCGCCCACGCTGACCCAGCGCACTCGGGTGCCGCTCGGGTCCCATGGTCTGGCGATAGGCGTCGTTATAGAACTGAATGAGCTCGGGGCCCCACCAGATGAACATCGGGTGGTTGGTATTGAGCAGGATGCGCACCGCCGTGCGCAGACTTTGCGGCCACGATTCCGGCTTTCCGATCGGGGTTGCCGACCAGTCAAAGGATCGCGTCAACGCGCCCATCTCGCCACCGCCGGCGAGAAAATCCGCAGAAGTCGGCCGGTTGATTTTCAGCATCGGGGGACGATTGATGGCCAGGTTAAGCCCGTTTAGCAGCCGGAAACTTAACCGCCTGTCACACCCCTAGCAAACTCGTGAAGCCGCCTTTGGTTCCAAAATATTTCCTCGGAGCCGGAACCAAATCGCCGCTGGCTGCGCGGCGTTGCCATTAACCATCGCGTCGATGGTCCGAACGACGGCCACGCGCCGCCGGCGAACTCATTTCATCAGGCCCGCCGCGGTCAGCGCGCGGGTGATGACACCGCCGACGTCGATGCCGCGCCGGCGCGAATCCTGCGAAGGCTCGACCGGGCGATGGAGGGTCGTCAACGGCCACAATACCTGCGTGAGATCCGGCGCGGACGGCACCGCCGCGACAACCGCCGGAATGGCCTTCGCGGCTTGCTCCGGCGTCGCAACCGGGACCGCCTTCTTCCTTGGAGGTTCGGCTGAAACCGCCTTTTTCGCAGCTGCGGCGGGAGCCATCCTCGATCGCCTGATCCATTCGGTCAGGCCGAAGAAGTGCGCGATCTGATAGGAGGACGAAATTCCCGCCTCGATCAGGAAAGCTCCCTGGTTGCCATACCGCTTGTCGTTGTCGCCGATTCCAAGCGGAGTGCCATGGGCCATGTCGGTGATGGTGTAGGACTCAACGATCGTTTCGCCTTCCGCATTCCACCACACCTGGCGCGGATAGCCGTTGACGGTGCCCTCCGACATCGGCGCCGCGGGCAGTTGATGTACGTCGAGCCACTGCTTGACGATCTCGTTGGCGTTGGCGGGGTTGACGGTGCGATCGGCGCTGCCGTGCCAGACCGAAAGCTTCGGCCAGGGACCCTTGTGATGGGAGGCGCTACGCACGAGATCGCCCAGTTCGGAAGCCGGACGTGACGGCGACTGGAACATTCCGCTCAACGCTTCCCGCACGTTGCTCGCCACGCCGAACGGCAAGCCTGCGATGACGGCGCCGCCGGCGAATATCTCCGGATAGGTCGCGAGCATGACCGATGTCATCGCGCCGCCGGCGGAAAGCCCGGTGACGAAGATGCGCTCGCGGTCGATGCCGATATCGCCGACCGCGCGCTCGATCATCTGCCGGATCGAGCCGGCTTCGCCGCTATCGCGCGCCGTGTCATCCGGGTTGAACCAGTTGAAGCAGCCGTTGGGATTGTTGAAAGGCTGCTGCTGCGGCATCAGCAGCGCGAAACCGTAATGCTTCGCAAGCGTCGACCAGCCGGCGCCGAGATCGTAAGCGGCCGCGGTCTGGCCACAGCCATGCAGGACGACGACGAGGCCGGGCGCCGGCTGCAGATTGTCGGGCGCGAACGTGAACATCCGCAGCGCCCCCGGATTCGATCCGAAGTCATTCGTTTCGACGAGAGGACTGCGCTGGCCCGGCTTCAGGGTCCGCGCGAAATCCGCCAAGCCGTTCAGCTTGGGCAGACCTCGCAGGTAATCGACGTTCTTGGCGAGCGACAACGGCAGCTCCTTGGTGACAGGTTTGCACCAACCCGACCAAGAACAGATAGTTGCTGCACTGCAAAATAAAAAGGCCGTGTGCTGTCAGTCCCCAGAATTTCAATTGGCCGTGTCTTTTATGCCGATGCGCGGCGCATCCATGACAGAAATACGGCGCTGGTAACAATCGAGAGCGCAAACAGCCCGAACGCCGCAAAAAGCGCCAGTCGCGCCGAGTAAGCCGCCTCAATTGCAAAAAATACCGCGCCGATCGCGGCGACCCCGGCGGCGTTGGCGATCTGCGCTGTCGTGCCGTACATGCCGGATCCCGAGCCGGCGCTGGCCGGTTTTACCGTCGAAAGCACCGCGCTGGACAACGGCGCCATCACCAGCCCCTGACCGTATCCGAAAATAATCAGCACCAGCGCCAGCGCCATCGCGCCGGGCGAATCGACCGACGCAACCGTCAGCGCCAGTACCGCAAGGCCCGCAACCTGGATAGCGCAGCCCTCGATCAGCACCCGCGTGCCACGCCGTGTCGCCCGCGCCCCGCTGTGCCGCGAAGCAACCACGAAGGCCAGCGCCAATGGCACGAACACGAGGCCGGCCCGCAGCGGCGGGATGTGCAGCGCCTTCTGCATGAACATCGTCATCACAAGGTAGAACGACAGGTTGGCGAAGAAGAAAAAGAACGCGGCGAACAGGCCTCGCATGAACGCCGCATCCGACAGCAGCGCCAGATCGATCAGCGGCATGCCGCCGCCATTCGCAACAGACCGTTCGAGCCGCAGGAATGCGGCGATGATGACGACGCCCACAGCCATCGCCAGAAAGACGGCGGGCCGCCAATGCAACTCGTGTCCGAACAATAGCGGTCCGATCAGGCACAACAGGCCGGTGAACAGAACGACCGCGCCGGGAAGATCCAGCCGCGTGCCGGCGCGCCGCGGCACCGACGGCATCATCCTCAACGCCGCACCGACGATGACAATGCCGATGGGGACGTTGACGAAGAATACCGCGCGCCAGCCCAGGCCCGCGAGGTCCAGCGTCACCAGCACGCCGCCGAGCAGGAAGCCGGCGGCGCCCGCGAGCCCCAGCACGATGCCGTAGATGCCGAAGGCACGGCTGCGCGAGGCGTCGGAAAACAGCAGATGCAGGGTAGCGAGCACCTGCGGCACCATGAGCGCCGCGGTCGCGCCTTGCGCCAACCGCGCGACGATCAACTCGGGACCGGATCGTGCGAGCCCGCACCACAGCGAGGTAACGGTGAAGCCGAGCACGCCGGCCAGAAACACATTCCTGGTGCCATAGATGTCGCCGAGCCGGCCGCCGGTGACCACCAGCGTCGCATAAGCGATGAGATAGATGGCGATCACGGCCTCGATCTGCGCGGCACTCGCATCCAGCTCGGCCGCGATGGTCGGGATCGCAACGTTGACGATGAAGGCATCGACGCCGAACATGAACTGCGCGGCGACGACGATCGCAAGCACCGCCCAGCGGCGCGAGGAATCCACATTGGCTGAAACGAGCTGATGCATCGGCGGCGCGTCCTGATCGAAAATCCGTTTGATCAGATTTCGGTCATCCCCGCGATTACGTCGGAGGTAAGCCAGCCGATTTCGAGTGTCATCCGGTGCGTTCGAGGACGACGATCATTCGAAACGTAATCTGCCTTCGAACCGCTTGCGGCACTTCTCCGCGAAAGCCAGCATCGGACCAACCAGCGTCGCCGGCATCAGCGACCAGGTCTCGAAGCCGCTCAGGGATATGCTGATCCAAATCGGTCGCACTTCTGATCATGGCGAATTCGCGATCAAACGGCCTTGAGCTTGCGGTAGGCGAACCATACCATCTTCAGAAGCAGCCAGCCGTCGCGGAACCGGGAAATCTGGGTCTCGCCGAAAGTGCGCGCCTTGTAGTGGATCGGCGTCTCGATGATCTTCAGATTCTGCTTGGCCGCGCCGAAGATCAGATCGAAATCGCCGAACGGATCGAAATCCCCGAAATAGCCGCGCTCCCGCGCCAGCACTTCGTAATCCTTCCGCAGCAACACTTTGGTGCCGCATAGCGTATCCGTCAGCCGCGTATTGACGAGATAGCTGAACAGATAGGCGAAGCAGCGGTTGGCGATCAGATTGAGCGGACGCATCGCCTCCTGCTCCATCGGATAGACGAGGCGCGTGCCATTGACGAATTCCGCCTTCCCGGTCTCGATGACCCCATGGTATTTCGGCAGCACTTCCGGCGGCATCGTCAGGTCGGCATCCAGAATCATCAGAACGTCGCCGGTTGCGGCAGCAAACCCTTTGCGGACCGCGTCGCCCTTGCCCTTGCCTTCCTGCTTAAAGACCTTGATATCCCAGACGCCGCGATAGGCGTCGCGCACCCGTTCGCACTCCTCGAACGTGCCGTCGCTGGAATTGCCCTCGACGAACACGATCTCCTGAGAGGCGCCGAACCTCGGCATCCGCAAGATCGCGCTCTCGATATTGCCTTTCTCATTCCGGCAGGGAATGACGATGCTCACCGAAAATTTCCGGTCCGGAAACGTCCGCACCGGGCGCCCAACGATATAGGTCCGCAGGCAGAGCTGCCTGATCCCCGGCAGCGGCGCGATGAAGCGATTGACGAGCGGGCCGAGGCCGAACCAATGCAGCGGAATCAGTTGCCTCCGCTCCTGGTTGATCACCTCGAAATCCGCAAGGTCCATCAGGTTCACGAAGTCGGCGGTGGCGATGTAGTTGATCTGGGTCTGACGGCTCTTGAGCTTGAACAACTCGCCCAGCTTCAAGATCGGCTCCCACAAATGGGAATAATAAGCGATGATGATCCGCGTCGACGGCGCGCACAGATGATGCACCAGGTTCAATGTGCCATCGATGTCCTCGAACATGCCGATGGTGTCGGCGATCACGATGTAATCGAAAGGCCCCTCGATCGGAGCCAGCGTCGCCGGATCTTCGACGTCGCCAAGGACAAAATGCAGGGCGGGATATAGCTGCCTTGCCTTGGCGACGGTACGGGCGCTGAAATCGACACCGACGCCGTAGGACGGTGCCAGTGCCGCGAGCAAATCTCCCCGGCCGCAGCCCAGTTCGAGGACCCGCTTGCCCGCGGGAATCAGGAATTGCATGAACTTGCGATCGCCTTCGCGATAGGCCGCGTTGAACTTGCCGCCCTGATATTGCTCGCCGCCGCTGGCTTCGAACTGGTCAAGCAATTCCCGCTTTCGCCGGCTGGAAACCCTCACCGGTCCATCTTCGGGTGGCTTGGCTGGATCCATCGCGGCTCCGCTCGAACTCACGGCTGATTACCCTGCCGGGAGGCATCCTTTTGTGGGACTTCGTGGCGGATCAGCAGAAAAACCCTGCGCAGCTCGATCAACTCGTCATGGGCATCGAACCGCTCCGGCCTTAGCGCCCATTTATCCAGAACCGGCGCGCTCATGATCGCCTGGGCGTTGGGGAAGTAAGTCTTGTCGAACACGTAGGCGCCGATCTCGCTGTTTGTCTCGCCCCGAATATCGTTCGTTATTCCTACTCTGGCCCGAACATATTCCTCGGTGAGCCGCGGCACGCCCGCATAGTTCACGACAAAGCCCTCGACAAATTGAGGGAACGGCACTCGATAGGTAAAATCGACGACCCGCTCCAACCCCGCGGTGCGCGCGCTAACCTCCTTCATATCCGCAACAGCCACGCGCGTGATGTCGACTTTGAAGGTCAATGCGTCCCTGACCTCGAGCAGGACGGGCCCAGTCATCAACATGATCGCGAGCGTGATGACCGCAACCGCGGTGAAGCGAATCTTCGAATGCCAATCCCGCGCAAGCAGAAAGCAGGCCAGCACACACCCCGGCAACGTCGCCGCTACAGCCGCCGTATAGTGGGTGTCATAGTGCTTCAGTACACTGAGCGCCGAAAGCAGCGCGGCCAGGCCCGTACCGATGCCCATGACGGCGATGCCGTCGTTCTGCCTGTTCCTGATCCCGGTGAACAGGCCGGCGATATAGAGCCCAACTCCGGCAATCAGCGCCAGCGGGACCGCATAGGCCCTGTCGCCCGGGATCGCCGTGATCGCACGCCAAACTCCCGCGCCGCTGACCACGACGTGGTCGCCGGCGCCATACAGCCCTGAACCGAGAATGACGTTTCGATGGAATCTGAGGAGATATACGAATGCTTTCCACCCGATGATGAAATACCCGGTCGCCACGACCACCGCCACGAAGGTGAAGAAAGACAGCGCGATAAGGCCGGTGCTCCGTCGCCAGCCGAGCCTGAGGAAATACGCTTTCCAGAAGATCGCGCAAACCAGCGCCAGCGGGACGTAGGCGTAGGCAAGCTTGTTCAGATATGCGAACGCCCCGACGAAACCCGCCAGAACGATTACCTTGGGGTCGATTTCCCGCTCGAAGGCAAGTGTCGCCAGAACCACCAGGAAGAGGGCGTTGACCAGCATCGCGGCGGGCTCAAATCCCGTGTACATGAAGCACAATATTGTCGCCGGCGTCGACACCAGCCACGCCAGCAGCGCAAGCACCACTGCCCCCGTCGGAATCAATCTGAGGGCGGTTCGGGCAAAGACGAAGACGCCTATCGATCCCGCCAATGCCGCGACATAAACGGCGGCCCGGTGATAATCCTCCACGTGATCGACGACATCGCGGAAGAAATGTCCCTGCTCCCCGGTGGCGACCGGATGACCCGAGAGCGCCAGAGCCAGCCAGCTCATGAAGTAGAACGGAACGCCGGGATGGTTCGTCATGCCTTCGGCGGCATAGAGCCGGAGATCGGCGAGCCGATACGCCATGTTCAGGGCGTCCGCCAATCCCAGCGGCTCATAGTCGGTAGAACTCCAAAACCCGATCGGATAGACGGAAAAAAGCACGATGGGGATCAAAATAAAACCGGCCGCCAGGACGAATGGCCAAAACAGAAATTTGCTCTCGACCAGTTTCAAGCGTCAAACCTCGACCGGCCCCTGGGCGCAGGTTGTACAGCATTCGAAAGATTTCTCGGATTGTATGCGATAAGAGTTGTGCCGATGCAATAGGGCTTTCCGAGCCAAAGGACGCGAATCATCGTGGTCGTCGATCTCCCGATTTCATGCTCCCGCACGAGTTCGGATAACATCCTTCCGCATCTGCTTGCATTTCGACCGGCATGACGCTTCCCTTGACCCGATGAGCAACACTGGATGATTCCTGGATGCTGCAAAGCCTCATAAGAGATTCCGCGGTCAAACTGTTTGCGCTGACTGCAAGGCTCGGCCTTGACCGCACTCCCGGGTTCAGCCGGGTGTTTCTGGCTTCCTACGCGATCTACAAGCGCTATTTCGAGGCTGGGCCCATCGATCGGCTGAAGGATTTTGTGCCGGAGGGCAGCCTGGTCATCGATGTCGGCGCGAATGTCGGCTTCTTTTCACTTCGCTTTGCCCGATGGGTGGGTGAGAGCGGCCATGTGATCGCGATCGAACCGGAGGCGCGAAATTACGACAGCCTGAACTCGGCGCTCTCGCGCGCAAACATTCAGAGCCGTGTTCACGCCATCAGGGCCGTCGCCGCCGCCGCGCCCGGTACGATGTTCCTCGAGATCAACCCGCTTCATCCGGCGGACCACAAACTCTCCCGGGATGGCAGCGGCTTGCCCGTCAACGCCGTCACGCTCGACGATCTCGTCCCGGATAAACGCCATCTAAGGCCGGCCCTTGTGAAGATCGATGTCCAGGGCGCGGAGATGCTGGTCCTAATGGGCGCCACTGGCGTCCTGACGATATCGGCACCCGCGCTTTTCATCGAGCTGCACGAAGAGGGACTGAACAAGTTCGGAACGTCGGTATCGGCAATCCTGGATCATCTTTCACAGCATGGGTACGAACCGTACTGGCTGGTGCGGGCCGGACCGCCGGGAAAGACAAGCCCCGCGGAGATCCATCAAAAGATCGCCCGGATCGGATACGTCGATGTGCTGTTCCTGAGGAGCGGCCGGGCCTGAAATTTCGATACAGGGCCTCCGCCCGAGGCAGCGCCGCCAGCCGCGTGACCGGCTTCCATCCGGCTTGAACTCGATCAGCTTGGCCGATGGACGCCGCCAGCCCGTCCAATGAGCGGCTTGGTGCGCCTGTTGCCATGCCACCAGTCCCGCTGCTAGATCGATCCATGGGCTCGCTAAGGTTCATATTGGCACTCGCCGTCGCGGCGGGTCACGCCGCCTCCTTTTTCGGATTCGCCGCGAACTGGATTTTGCCGGGCAGCCGCGCCGTTCAGATATTCTACATCATCTCCGGATTTCTCATGGCGATGATCCTGAACGGCAAATATGCCGATACCCCTCGTGGAAACTGGGTCTTCTACAGCAACAGGCTGGTGAAGATCTTCGTACCCTATCTTGCCATTCTTTTCGTGACCGTCGTCATCTGTCTTGTTGCGAAGGCGGCAACCGGGAATGCGCTGTTGCTTCAGGCCTGGTTCGCGAATGCACCATCCATGACCTTTCCGACCTGGGCATTCGCCGTGCTGACGAATTTCTTCATCTTTGGCCAGGAGTGGGGTTATCTGCTGATCTATCGCGGCGGGTCGCTTTTCTATTCCCTGCAAGCCTTTGCCGAGCCGCCGGCGGCATCCCAGTTCATTATTATCGGTCCGGCATGGACGATCTCGATCGAACTGATGTTCTACACCATTGCGCCGTTTATTCTGCGCCGTCATGTCCTGCCGATCGCTGCACTCGCCTATTTCAGCTACTTCCTGCGCTTCGAGGGCTATCATGTCGGATACTACAGTGAGGCCACCAACTACCGATTTTTCCCTTTTGAACTGAGCCTGTTTCTCTATGGATCGGTTTGCTTCCGGCTCGGTAAGCTTCTCATGCCTGACGACCCCAAGTGGTCAAACGCGATTACCGTCGTAGTCCTCATTACCATTATAGGTCTGACAAAATACTCCCGATACTATCTCGTGAATCAGTACGAACTATACGCCATTGTCGGCGTCGTTCTGCCGATCCTTTTCGATTTCAGCCGTCGCCACAACTGGGACCGATCGCTGGGTGATCTGTCCTATCCGCTCTATCTCGTCCATTGGCCCGTAGTGGCCTTCCTAGCCGCGATCGCGCACGCGGTTCAGCCCGACTCGATCGGCACGGTTGCGGCTTACCCGATATTCGCAACAATGATGGCAATAGCCGTTTCGGCCTTGATCAATCGCTACCTGGTGAATCCCGTCGACGAATGGCGGCAGCGCAGGGCAAGAGATGGCGCCGAAATCAGAGCTGCAGCGAATCCTGCAAACGCCGAACTACCGACTGCGTCAACGAATTGAGAGTGAAGGTCCCGGCTCGACCGCCACGGAAGGACCGGGACCTCCGCGTTCTGTTCTGGAATGCGCGGCCAGAACTAGGCCGCCTTCGTTAACGTCAGGTGCGCACGTCGCCGGCAATCCCCGTAATTGTACCCGGCAGCGATTGAGCCGGACGATTGCCCGCTTCTCCGCTTTGTCTTCGCACGGCTCCGACCCTAAGCTGTCCGCGGGAGCACCATGCCGATGACAACGCAAAAGCCGAAAATTCTCTTGAGCGAGGGCTCGAGCCTGTCGTCGCGCGAGGCCATCACGGCGCTCGGCCTCGCCGGCCACCGTGTCGAACTGCTTTCCAGCGATCCCTTGTGCGTTGGACGCTTTTCGCGCTTTGTCGACCGCGTGCATCGGGCGCCGGCGTCAGGCGCCGATCCGGACGGCTATCTGAAGGCCGCGATCGAAACCGTCGAAGCCGGCAAGATCGACGCGCTGCTGCCGGTGCAGGAACAGGCCTATCTGTTCGCCGCCGCGCGCCAAAAGCTTCCCGTCCCACCTTGGTCTGGCGCTGGCCGATTTCGAGGCCTTCGAGCAGGTGCAGAGCAAGGCTGGCTTCGCCGAATTGCTGACGCGACTCAACGTGCCGCAGCCGGCGACCGAACTCGTTCGTTCGGCCGATGAATTCGTCGCGACGCGGCCCTATCCGTTCTTCGTCAAGTCCGCGTTCGGCACCGCGAGCACCGGGGTCTGGCGGGTGCGCGACGGGCAGCAGCGCGACGCGGTGCTGGCGCAGCTTCTGCAGCAAGGCGGATTCGCCGACGGAATTCTGGTGCAGGCCGCGGTGACCGGATCGCTCGAGCGCACGCAGGCCGTGTTCGATCGTGGACGACTGGTCGCCAGTCACATCTACAGGCAGATCGTGGAGGGACCGGGCGGCGGCGACGTGCTCAAGATCAGCCTTGTCGATGCGCAGGTGCGCGAGATCGTCGAGCGGATCGGGCACGCGCTTGATTGGCACGGCGCATTGTCGTTCGACTACATCCGCGAGGAAGCAACCGGTACGCCCCGTTTCATCGACGCCAACCCGCGCCTGGTCGAGCCGATGAACGCCTGGCTCAGCGGCGTCGATCTGCCCGGCGCATTGCTGCGCATTTCGCTGGGCGAAACGGCTCCGGCGCAGGCCGCCGGCCGCGAGGGCGTCATCACCCGGCTCGGCCTGATGGGACTGCTGGATGCCGCCCGGCAGCGCAACCGCAGGCGCGACGTGCTGCGGGAAATCGTGCTGCTCGCGAGCGGTTCCGGGCGATATCGCGGTTCGCGCGAGGAACTGGTGCCGCTTTTGACCGATCCGTGGTGCGCGATTCCGCTTGGCGTGGTGATCGGCGCGGCTGTTGCGCGATCCCGCGGCAGCCTCGCGATTTTCGGAAACCACGGTCGCAGCCTACAGCCTCACGCCCCAGGCGATCCATCGCCTGCGCGCATGGCACCATGCCGGCTAGGCCGTTACGCCGCTTCGCGATTGCCTTGGCGCATTCCAGCACGTAGCCTTGCTGGCCAGACGAACAACAGCAGAAGTGTCGGAGAGAACACCCATGGCGCGCCTGAAATTCGGAGCCTTCCTCGCCCCGCATCATCCGATCGGCGAGCATCCGATGCTGCAATTCCGCAGGGATCTCGATCTGGTCGAGCAGCTCGACGCGCTCGGCTACGACGAATTCTGGTGCGGCGAGCATCATTCCTCCGGCTGGGAAATGATCGCCTCGCCGGAAATGTTCCTCGCCGCGGCTGGCGAGCGCACCAAGCGAATAAGGCTCGGCACCGGCGTGGTTTCGCTGCCCTATCACCATCCCTTCAACGTCGCCCAGCGCATGGTGCAGCTCGACCACATGACGGGTGGCCGCGCCATTTTCGGCTCCGGACCGGGGGCGCTGGCATCCGACGCGCACACGCTCGGCATCGATCCGATGACGCAGCGCGACCGCCAGGACGAGGCGATTGCGATCATCCGCCGGCTGTTCAAGGGCGAGCGCGTCACCGCCAAGAGCGACTGGTTCACCATGAACGACGCCGCGCTGCAGATCCTGCCTTTGCAGGAGGAGATGCCGTTCGTGGTGGCCTCGCAGATCTCGCCGTCGGGCATGACGCTGGCCGGCAAATACGGCATCGGCATCATCTCGCTCGGCTCGATGTCGACGCAGGGCCTGATGGCGCTGCCGACGCAATGGGGTTTTGCCGAGGACGCGGCGAAAAAGCACGGCACCACCGTGAGCCGCGCCAACTGGCGGGTGCTGCTCTCCTGGCACATCGCCGAGAGCCGCGAACAGGCCCGGCGCGAGGCTGGCCCCGGGCTGATGCGCTGGCACAATGAATACAACGTAGGCACCCTGCAGCGGCCGGGCCTGCAGCCCTTTACGTCCCCCGAGGACGCCGTGGAGAAGACCGCCGGCGGCGAGGCGGCCGCCTCCACCATCGGCACCCCGGACGATCTGGTCAAAACCATCAAGAACCTGATGGAGGTTTCCGGCGGCGTCGGAACCATCATCGGCTTCGTGCACGACTGGGCCAATCCCGAAAATACCCGCCGGAGCTGGGACATGGTGGCGCGCTACGTGGTGCCGGAAATCAACGGCTACATCGACGGGCTGCGCAAGTCGCAGAAATTCGTGATCGAAAACCGCGAGGTGTTCGAGCGCGCCGGGCAAGCCGTGATGGCGAAGATCATGGAAAACGACAAGGCCGCTGCCGCACTTCCGCTCACCGGCCCGGGCCGGGTCGCGATCCCCACCATCAACGCGCCGGATCTGCAGAAGGAAGCCGCCAAACGGAAAAACAAGGCGTGAGGGACGCCGCGACACGGGGATGTTCCCCGCAGCCGGTGAATTGAACGGCGAAGTGATCGGGTGCAAAGTCGCCGGGCTTTGCACCGGCGACACAAGCAGTTATTTTACACTTTCGGGCTATTGCCGATCATCGCCCGCGCCTGTGGCCGCAATTATGTCGCGGCTTTTCGTTAATTTGGACCAATCGGAGCAAACGCCATGTCGATGCAGAGTGTGGCCTCTCCTGCGATTTCCTTCACCCCGCCCAAGCGAAATTCGCTGACGCATATTCCGGGTGACGAGGGCTGGCCGATCATCGGCAAGACGCTGGAAGTGCTCGCCGACCCCAAGGGACAGGTTGAGCGACAGGCCGCCAAATACGGGCTGATCTATCGCAGCCACATTTTCGGCGAGACCAGCCTGGTGCTGCTGGGACCCGAGGCCAACGAACTCGTCCTGTTCGACCAGGCCAAACTGTTTTCCTCGACCCACGGCTGGGGACGGATTCTGGGACTGCTGTTTCCGCGCGGATTGATGCTGCTCGATTTCGAGGAGCACCGGCTGCACCGGCGCGCGCTGTCGGTGGCCTTCAAGTCCGGACCAATGAAATCCTATCTCGCGGCGCTCGATACCGGCATCGCGGCGCGGGTCAGGCAATGGAAGGCGAAGCCGGGGCCGATGCTGTTCTATCCGGCCATGAAGCAGCTTACCCTCGATCTCGCCGCGACCTCCTTCCTCGGCGCCGATATCGGCCCCGAGGTCGACGAGATCACGCGCGCCTTCGTCGACATGGTGGCGGCTTCGATCTCGGTGGTGCGCAAACCGCTGCCCGGCACCAAGATGGCGCGCGGCGTTCGTGGCCGCGAGCGCATCGTGGCCTACTTTTCGGAACAGATTCCAATCCGCCGCGCCAAGGGCGGCGGCGAAGACCTGTTCTCGCAACTGTGCCATGCGACCCATGAAGACGGCGCGCTGCTCTCGACGCAGGACATCGTCGACCACATGAGCTTCCTGATGATGGCCGCGCACGACACGCTGACCTCGTCGCTGACCTCGTTCGTGGGGATGCTGGCCGCCCATCCGCAGTGGCAGGCGAGGTTGCGCGAGGAAGTGAACGGGCTCGGCCTCGCGGCCGATCAGCCGACGACCTTCGACAATCTCGAGGCCATGCCGCTCACCGAGATGGCCTTCAAGGAGGCGATGCGGCTGAAGCCGCCGGTGCCCTCGATCCCGCGCCGCGCCATTCGCGATTTCACCTTCAAGGGCTACGCGATACCGGCCGGCACCATGGTCGGCGTCAATCCGGTGTTCACCCACCACATGCCGGACATCTGGCCGGATCCGGAAACATTCGACCCGATGCGCTTCACCGACGAGGCGCAGCGCAACCGCCACCGCTTCGCCTGGGTGCCGTTCGGCGGCGGCGCGCATATGTGCCTCGGGCTGCACTTCGCCTATATGCAGGCGAAATGTTTCGCGCGGCATTTCCTGCAGAACCTCGAGGTCTCGCTGGAGCCGGGCTACACGCCCGCCTGGCAGATGTGGCCGATCCCCAAGCCAAGCGATGGATTACGGGTGATCCTGAAACCGGCTGGTTGATTCCGGTCGGCCAGAGTCAGGCCACTGCCGGCACCGCGTCGATGCCGACGACATCGATGCCGTCGGCGCGACCGCGAATCGGCAACCGGCCGAGATCGCGAACCGCAAACGGCAGCGCCGAGCCGAACCGCTGCATCGCGGCGCGTGACGCCAGAAAGCCACCATCGACGTTGCGACTGAGTTCTTCGAGCCTCGCCGCGGTATTCATGACGTCGCCGTTGAACACGATGGCGCGCTTGACGTCGCCGATCTCGCCGATGATCACCGGGCCGAAATGCAGGCTGCCGCGTATTCGAGGCACCGCTCCAAACTCGCGCTCGAATGGGCCGGATGCCCGCGCCAACTCGTCGCGCATCGCGATGAAGCAGCACAGCGGGCGGCAATCGATCGCGCCGCCGCGCTCCGGCCAGGTCACGATCACCTCGTCGCCGACATAACTGAGCACCTCGCCGCGGTAGTCCTCGACGGCAATCGTAAGAAGCCGAAACGTGCGGTCGAGAAAGCGATGAATGCCGACGCCGCCGAGCTGTTCGGCGAGCCCCGTCGATCCCGCGATATCGACGAACAGCACGAAGCGGTTTTCCGCGACCGGGGAATGGTAGCGTCCGATGACGAAGTTGAGGAACGCACGCGGTCCGATGATGTTGGAGATCGCAAGCCCCAGGTTCATCAGCACCGAGAGGACGGCGGAATAGGCAAAGCTGGACCAGAAAAGCTGACTGGACATTTCGAGGGGAAGTCCGGCGATCCGCTCACCCAGCTCCAATACCTGGATCGTGATAATGACCGCCGCGTAGATCGCGCTTCGCACCATCAGGCTCTTCACAAACGTAAGGCCGCTGAGCCAGCCCCGCATCGGGCCTTCCAGCACGAACAGCTCGATGCCGCCAACCGAAGCGCTGACCAGCACCCCGTAGGAGATTCCAACGACCAGCGAGGAAGCCGTGCCGTACCCCTGCGCAACGCTGAACACGATCCCGGCGATCAACCCAAAGGCAACAATGCCAGCGAGCCGCCGGAGTCTTCTTTCAAGCCTCGCATCCATGCTGCCCGCTCCCCGAAATGCCGCCGGCCCCGATCATACACGAACCTGGCCGGCCGCATTCGCGAAGGCCGGGACAGATCGCTACTCGATGAACGTCGTAAGCTCCGCGCCTTCATCCGCCACGAACACCGCGATCAGCTCGGCGGGCTCGCTGTTGCTGGCATTGGCGGACACCAGATGCGTCGCGCCGGGCGGCTCGAAGAACGATTGTCCGACCTTGAAGGTCTCGACCGGACCGCCGCCGAGCTGCGAGCGGATTTCGCCCTTGGTGATATAGGCGGTGACCGATCCCGCATGGCGATGCGCGCGGGTAAATCCGCCGGGGCCATAGAACACCCGCACGATCGTCACACGCTTGCCCGGCACGTTGGGCAAGGCGTAGGAGGCGATCGGCTCGACCGTATCGAGCGCGGAGCCGGAGGGATCGCTCACCGCGCATAGCGGCGCGACAATTGTCGAAATCGTATCCATGGCGACCGGCAACATTTTCCCGATCAGGAATGCACATGCCAGTCCGCCGATCGCGGCAGCATAGAGTTGCCGGGTCTCAATCCGGCCGAGCGAAGCTGCACCAAATCCTTCGAACATTGACGCCTCCCTTGCTATCCCGCGTTCTGATCGAACGCCTTGCGCAGCGCGACATAGCCCTGCTGCTGCTGGCTCCAGTTGCGGCCGCCGGTAATGGCGCCGTCGATCACCAGATCGTGCCCGTTGATGAAGCTGGATTCGTCGCTGGCGAGGAAGACCGCGGCGTGAGCGATATCCTCGGGCAGTCCGGCGCGCGGGATCGGCTGCGCGGTCTTGTAGACCTCGCGCATCACGTCGGGGGTCTTCTCCGCCGCCTCGACCGACAGGCCCAGCGCCTTGCCGAAGATGCCGGTGGCGATCGCGCCGGGCGAAATCGAGTTGACGCGGATGCCGGCCTCGCCGAGCTCCATCGCCACGCATTTGGTGAGATGGATGACGGCGGCCTTGGCCGCGCCGTACACCACCGACGACGAAAAGCCGGCGAGCCGGCCGGCGATGCTGCCATTGTTGATGATGCTGCCGCTTCCCTGCTTTCTCATGTGGGGCGCGGCGTGCTTCATGCCCAGCATCACGCTGCGCAGCAGCGTGGCCATCGCGGCGTCGAAGCGCGCAACGTCGAGGCCTTCGATGCCGCCGGTCTGCGCCGGGCCGCCGGCATTGTTGAACAGACAGTCGATACGGCCGAATTTTCCGACCGCCTCGCCGATCAGGGCACGCATCTCGTCCTCGATCGTGACGTCGGTCCGCCGGAAGATGCAATTTGGGCCGAGCTTTTTGGCCAGCGCCTCGCCCTCCGGCGCGCGGCGTCCGGCGACGACGATTTTGGCGCCCTCCGCGACGAAGATTTCCGCCGTGCGCAGACCGATGCCGCTGGTCGCGCCGGTGATGACCGCCACCTTGCCATTTAACCGTCCCATGTCGCTCTCCTTTGCCGAAGTTCAGGGTCAAAATATCTCCGGCCTGACGGAACAAGGCAAGTCAGGCTTGCATTCCCGACAAATGAATTCAAATGGCCCGGAATTCGCCTCGCCAACCCCGCCCGCGCATATTTCGCCGGACGCCCCATTTTTGATTTGCCGATCGGCTGATGTAATGTTGCCCATGGTGAAACTGATCGACGAGTTCCGGCGAGGCTGGCAGGGAATATCCCGGCCCTCGCCGCTTTTCAGTGTCGGATTTGCGGCATCCTGTCTCGCATTCGCCACCGCGGCACGATGGGCGCTTTCGCTGCTGCGGCCGGACGTCTTCTTCACCCCGTATTTTCCCGCCGTATTCTTCGCCACCGCGTTCGGCGGCCTGCGGGTCGGAATTGTGACGGCGCTTGCCGGCGGCGCGCTCGGCGTCACCCTCAATTTCAGCGGCACGTCGTCGGAGTCGGCCAGGCTGGGGCTGCTGGTCATCTACCTGATCGTGTGCGGCCTGACGATCTGGGGCGTCGAGCACTACCGGTCGATCGCCGCGCAGCAGCGCGAGGTCGCAAAGCGGCTGATCCAGGAAGAGGCCTACCGCAAGCTCGTGGTCGACGAGCTTCAGCACCGGCTGAAGAACAAATCCTCGACCATTCACGCGGTTCTGCACCAGGTGTTGCACGACCAGCCGAAGGTCTGGGCCAGCATCGACCAGCGGATACGGGCGTTGTCGGCGACCGACGATCTGATCGCCCGGGTCGACGGCAGCGGTTGCGACATCAAGGATCTCCTGCTCTCGGAACTCGGACCCTATGGCCATGTCCGGTTTACCCTGAACGGCAATCCGTTGTTTCTGCCCGCCAAACTCGCGGTGAGCCTTGCCTTGATATTCCATGAACTCGCCACCAATGCCGGCAAATACGGGGCGTTTTCCGCCCCGCGCGGATTGTTGCAGGTGACCTGGTCGGTGTCGGACGACCGGCTCAATATCAGTTGGGACGAGACCGAAGGTCCTTCGATCGAAACGGTCGGGCAGGCGGGCTTCGGCACCCGGCTTCTGAAATCGGCGCTCAGACCGTTCGACGGCAAGACCGATATCGCCTTTTTGAAAAGCGGGGTTCACTGCACCATGCAGTGCCGCATCCCCAAGGCCTGAGCGGCGGCGACGGCCTTCTGAAGACGCATTGATGATCTGTTGCTGGCGCGCCGCGCGATCTGTAATTTGCGGCCAATGCGGGCCGAGCCGGCAGACTGCCCGCGGATTTTTTGCTCCTTCTCACGCCGATCGAGTCCTTCATGGCCAACATCGAATCCCGTCTTGCCGCTCTCGGGCTGGTGCTGCCGCCGGCCTTCGCACCGCCGCCCGGCATGGTCCTGCCTTTCGTCAATGTGCGTGTCATCGGCAACCGTGCGATCCTCGCCGGTCACGGACCACAAAGTCCGGAGGGGCCGCTGGCAAAACCGCTCGGCAAGGTCGGCCGCGAGCTGACGCCGGAGCAGGGCTATGCGGCGGCAAAGCTCACGGCACTGTCGATGCTCGGCTCTCTCCGGCGCGCGCTCGGCGATCTCGACCGGGTGACGCATTGGGCGCGGATTTTCGGCATGGTCAATTCCGCGCCGGGCTTCGTCCAGCAGCCCGCCATCATCAACGGCTGCTCCGATCTCATCCTCGAACTCTGGGGTCCCGAGGCCGGCGCCCACGCCCGCAGCGCGGTGGGAATGGCCGAACTGCCGTTCGGGATGCCGGTGGAAATCGAGGGCGAAGTTCTGATCGCCGATTGAACGCGATCTGCGTTTGATCGTCCGACGCGCCGATATGATTTTTGACGCGTTTTCTTCACGCGAACCGGTATCCACTTCGCTCGAAAACGCGATAGGATCGGCACGATCAGTCTTGCGCGCACTCCAACCCGAAGAAATCGCATGCCCCCCGTTTCGATCCTGCTGAACGTGCTCTGGATTGTGTTCGGCGGCCTGTACATGGCGCTGGGCTGGGTGATCGCCGCCATCATCATGGCCATCACCATTATCGGCCTGCCCTGGGCGAAGTCGGCATTCACGATCGCGGCCTATGCGCTGCTGCCGTTCGGCCAGAAGGCGGTGCGCCGCGACAGCCTGACCGGCCGCCCCGATATCGGCACCGGGCCGCTCGGCCTGATCGGAAACTTGATCTGGCTGGTGCTGGCGGGCTGGTGGCTGGCGCTCGGGCATCTGGTCACGGCGGTGGTGCTCGCGGTGACCATCATCGGCATCCCCTTTGCCTGGGCACACCTCAAACTCGCCGGCCTCGCGCTCTGGCCGATCGGCAGGGAAATCGTTCCGATCTAGACTCCGGCGCCTCGGCGGGCTGATCGCAGACCCGGTGCGGCCGCATGAACACCTGCAAACCGGCCTCGAAAGTGAGGACGCCGACCAGCCGCGAGTCCTCGTGGACCCTGATCGCCCAGTTTCTCGGGACCAAAGGGTGTTCCCGGATCAGCCTTTGAACAATGCCGGCCGCGAACAGCGTCGCGTCGATATCGTCCTCCAATGCCGCCCCGTCATGGCCATGACCATCAATCCGGTTGACGGGATCGCATACATGAAATCTGTAAAACGCCATGAAACCATGATGCCCGGCGTCCGTGTCACCGTCTTGACATCGATCAAGCCGGCTTTTGCCCGAACCTTTTAATTCAAGCGGGCGTCAGCCCTTGTCGACTCCCTTGCCGCCTCGCGGTCCGGCCTTTTTGCCGAGCGCCTGAATGGCCTCCTCGACGCTGCGGAAGGAATGATCCGGACCGAGCAGGTCGTCGATGCCGAACCGCGCCATCGCCGCCTGTGCCCGGATCAACTCCAGCCGCGCGATGGCGAAATCGACGCCGTCGGCGTGGCACCGGCGAATGAGGTCGCCGCAGGATCTGCGCCGCCGTGAAGTCGATCTCGACGATGCCGGTCGCCTCCAGCACCAGCAGCCGCACCGCATGGGCTCTGGATTGCAGTGCATCCAGCGTGTCACGCCGGAAATGATAGGCGTTGAGAAAGGACAATGGCGCCTGGAATCCCGCGACGAGGATTCCGGGCTCCTGCTCGCCGGGCAGGTTCGGGCTCGACGGCCACCAGATCGAGGTTCCCGGCACGCGCTCGAACACCACCAGCCGCGCGCGCGTCGTGCTCCAGATGCCATGCAGCAGCGAGAGCGCGATTCCAAGGCCAACGCCCTGCTCGATCGGCAGCACGATGATCGCCGCCGCGGTCACGGCGATCGAGAAGAAACTCGCCGAGCGACTGCCGGTAGATTGCGACGATCTGTTTGACGCGGACGATGCGCAGGGCGACGAACAGCAGGACCCCGCCGAGCGCCGCGTTCGGAATTCGAGCAAGCAACGCGGCGCCGAACGCCAGCAACGCAATCACGATTGCCGCTGCGGCAAGGCCGGCGAGCTGGGAGCGGCCGCCGGTCTCGGAAACCACCGCGGTGCGCGGCGGGCTGGCATTGACCGGGAACGCCCCGATCAGGCCGGACAGGATACTGCCGACACCGACGCCGACGAAATCGCGGTTGACGTCCGGCGGCTCGTCGGGACTGGAGGGAAAGGATCGCGTGGTCGCCGCCGTCTGCACCATCACCACGACCGCGATGATGAGACTGAGCGACACCATGGCCGGCAAGCGGCTAGCCGGGATGTCCGGCAGCGCCAGCACCGGCATCGCGGCGGAGACCGCGCCGAGAACGCTGACACCGCGGCTCTGAAGTCCCAGCAGGGCGACGCCCGCGCTCGCCAGCACAAGTCCGATCAAGGCGCCGGGAATACGCGGGTCGATCCGCTCCGACAGGGCGACGATCGCCAGAACGCCCAAGCCGATCACAAGCGTAAACGGGTTTGCCTCGTTCAGATGTGCGGCGAGCATTGCGATCCGCTGCAGCATGGCGCCATGGGGCTCGGCAACCCCGAGAATGCCCGGCAACTGGGAAACCAGGATGTGCACGGAAATGCCGGCGAGAAAGCCCGTCGTCACCGGTATCGAGAGCAGGTCCGCGATCCAGCCGAGACGAAAAATGCCGGCGAAGAAAAGCAGCAAGCCCGACCATCAGCGCCAGCGCGGCCGCAAGCAGCAGATATTGCGGGTCGCCGGAGGCGGCCAGCGCCGCCAGACCTCCGGCGAATATCGGCGTGATGGTCGAATCCGAGCCGCAGGACAGGAAGCGATTGCTGCCGAACAACGGCGAATGCCAGCGAGCCCGCGAGAAAGGCGAAGAAGCCGATCTGCGGCGCAAACCCGCCGAGCCGGGCGGTCGCCATCTGCTCGGGGATCGCGATCGCGGCGAGCGTCAATCCCGCGAACAGGTCGTGGGTGAGGAATTGAAGCCGGTACGATTGCAGCGAAGACAGCACCGGCCACGCTCTGCGCGCAAAGCCGGATTCCGGGGCGCGTGAATGATCCGTCATAACCTGGCCTCCCCGCGCCCCGCGCCCGCACTTGCAAGGCTATCACGCCGCTTTCCCGGATCGAACACCACGCGGAAAATGATACCGCAGTGCGAGATGGCGCGTGTTTGCCCGGTAGCCGATCCCGTTAAGTACCGGGTAACCGGATTTGCTAACGGGTTATGCCATTTGTGCATTGTATGCATGTTCCCGGGAGCAGGGAATGCAATTGGATTCCGGCATATCGGACGCAGGGAGATCAGCGCGGACCGCGGCGGCTGGGCGTTATCGCCTGCCGGCGTCGCTTCGGCGCGGCCCGGTGCTTTGGCTCATCCTGTCCGGCGTTCTGCTGGTCGCGGCGATCGCGGTCGGCACGACGCTGATGATCGGCCAGTTCCGCGAACGCGCGCTCCGCAATGGCGAGCGTGAACTTGAAAACACCGTGCGGCTGCTCAGCCGCCACTTCGACCAGCAACTCGGCGATCTCGAAGTCCCTCTGAACGACCTCATCGCGCAGATACATGCGGCAGGCGTGGCGTCTCCCGAGGCCTTCCATCGCTATATGTCCGCTCCGGAAATGCACGTGGAGATGAAGGCCAGGGTCAGCGCGCCCTCGGAAATCGCCGGCATCAATGTCTATGATTCGGAAGGGACGCTCCTCAATTCATCGGTGGTGCCCGCCGTTCCGGCCGTCAACATCGCCGATCGCGCCTATTTCAAGGCCCTCAAATCAGACCCCGAGCCGCAACAGATCGAACTGGTTCGCAGCCGCTTTTCCGGCGGCATCAGAACGGTGTTTGCCCGCAAGGTCCTCGGACCGAACGGCGAATTCCTGGGTGTCGTTTCGCGAGCCATCGCTCCGGCGAAGTTTGAAAGTTTCTTCTCATCGGTGACGCTCGGAAAGGACGCCGCGATCTCGATGTTCCATCGCGACGGAACGATGCTGGCGCGCCATCCGCATGTCGATCCGATGATCGGCCGGAAATTCGCGTCGGCGCCGCTGCTCACGAGGGTCCTGGCCGACGGCGGTCAACAGACCCTGCGGGTGCAAAGTCCGGTGGATCTTCAGGACCGGCTCGGGTCGGCAGCCGGGTTGAGCCATTTTCCGATCGTGGTGGTCGCCACCACGACGGTCTCGGCGGCGCTGGCGGACTGGCGGGCGCAGACGCGGCTCATGGTGGTGTCCGCGACGCTCTCGGCGCTGGCGGTCGCTTTCATCCTGTTCGTGATCGTCCGGCAGATGACCCGGCAAAATCGGGAAGCGCAGTTGCGGCTGGCATCCGAGAAGCACCGGCTCGACACCGCCCTGAACAACATGACGCAGGGCCTCGTGCTGTATGACGCCTCCGCGCGGGTCGTCACCACCAATCAGCGCTATCTGGACATGTACAATCTGTCCACCGACGTCGTGAAGCCGGGGTGCAGCTTCTTCGATCTGATCCAGCATCGCAAGGATACGGGATCGTTCAACGGCGATGTCGCGGAATTCTGTTCGAATATCCTGCGCAACGTCGCCGCCGGGAAAATCACCCGCAGCGTCATGGAGAGTGGCGACGGTCGTGCGTGTCAGGTCGTCAACAAGCCGCTGGCGCAGGGCGGGTGGGTCGCCACGATCGAGGACATCACGGAGCGACGGCGCCTCGAACAGGAACGTGACCGCAGCTCCGCATTCCTGCGTCAGATCATCGACCACATCCCGACACAGATTACCGTGAAGGACGCGCGCGACCGCCGCTATGTGCTGGTCAACCAGGTAGCCGAGACTCAATTCGGCCTGTCGCAGGACGACATTGTCGGCAGGACCGCATCGGAGCTGTTCCCGAAGCTGCTTGCCGAACAGATCGCCGCGGATGACGACATGTCGCTGCAATTCCCCGACGGCCTGAAGCTCGACGAGCACAGCTGGGAAAGCGAAGTATCGGGCAGCCTCTTGATTACCTCGAAGCGCATTGGAATCCGGGATCAGGCCGGCGAGCCCCGCTACATCATCAACGTCGTCGAGGACGTTACCGAGCGCCGCCTCGCCGACGAGAAGATCGCCCATCTCGCGCATTACGACGCGCTGACCGACCTGCCGAACCGGGTGCTGTTTCGCGAACGGATCGAACGCGAACTGCAGCGAACCAGCCGCGGCGGGCAATTCGCGCTGCTTTATATCGACGTCGACGAATTCAAGGGCATCAACGATTCGCTCGGGCACCATGTCGGCGACGAACTGCTGAAGGCCGTGGCCGGGCGGATCAGGAGCTGCATCCGCGATACCGATCACGTCGCGCGGCTGGGCGGCGACGAATTCGCGGTGATCCAGACCGACGTCGCGGACACCCGCGATGTCGTCGAATTCGTGATGCGCCTGCATGAGACGATCCGGCAACCCTATGAATGCCTCGGCCACCACCTCACGACCGACGCCAGCATCGGCGTTGCGATCGCGCCGCAGGACGGCACCGATATCGACCAGCTGATCAAGAATGCCGATCTGGCGATGTATGGCGCCAAGGCGGACGGCCGCCGGACCTACCGGTTCTTCGAGCCTGCGATGGATGCCCGCGCCAAGGCGCGGCTCACGCTGGAGCGGGATCTTCGCCAGGCGCTGGCGGACGGCGGTTTCGAGATCCACTACCAGCCGCTGGTCGATCTCAAGCGCGACACGGTGATCGGCTGCGAGGCGCTGTTGCGCTGGCGTCATCCCGAGCGCGGCATGATCTCGCCGGCCGATTTCATACCCGTCGCCGAAGACACCGGCCTGATCGTCGAACTCGGCGAATGGGTGCTGCGAACCGCCTGTGCCGAGGCCGCGACCTGGCCGGAGCATATCCGGGTCTCGGTCAACGTATCGCCGGTTCAGCTCAAATGCCCGACGCTGGCGTTGAAGATCGCCGGCGCACTCGCGACTTCAGGCCTGGCCGCGAACCGGCTGGAGCTGGAAATCACGGAGGCGGTGCTGATCCGCGACGACGAGACCGCGCTCGCCATCCTGCACCAGCTTCGCGCCATCGGCATCCGCATCGCGCTGGACGATTTCGGCACCGGCTATTCCTCGCTGAGCTATCTGAAGCGCTTCCCGTTCGACAAGATCAAGATCGACCGCTGCTTCATCAGCGACCTCGCCGAGGTCGACGGCTCTTCCGCCATCGTGCAGGCGGTGGTGAACATCGCCGCCGCCCGCAACATGACGACGACAGCCGAGGGCGTCGAGACCGCGGAGCAGAGGGAAATGCTGCACGCGCTCGGCTGCACCGAGATGCAGGGCTATCTGTTCAGCGCCGCCAAACCGGGCGCCGAGGTGCGGCGCCTGTTCGGCCGGGGCGACGAGACGGCGGCAGCAGTAGCTTGATCGCTCATACCACGAGCCGGCCCCGATCGGTCCTGGGCCAGAACTGACACCGGCCTGCCGTCCTTTTCATCCACATGCCCATTCGAGGCGCATGTCGAGAAAGTCGAGCTGGCCATTTCCGGTGCCGAAATTGTAACCGCCCAGATACTCCTCGAACTCGATGTAGAACGGGCTGAACCGCGGCGTCGTCTGGATCGGCGCCATCGTGCCGCCGATGTGATTGGGCGAATGATCCGCCGTCCACGAATGCGTGCGATAGTTCTCGATCTTGATGATGCCGCCCTCATAATAATGCGGTTGCTGATAGCCGGAGAGCTTGTCTCCTGAATAGGGATCCTCCGGCGCCTTGCCGGCGTTCGGGTCGTCCTCGCGCGGGCTCCATTTCAACGCCCTGCTCCAGTCGAGCCGGGCTTCGGGAACGCCGCCGAGCCTTTTGTAAAGCTCGAGGTCTTCGGCCTCACGGTCGAACGCCGCGACTTGCCAGTCGAACAACGCACGACCGCTGCCGGCTTCCAGCCAGCGCGGCGCGGTGTGGCGGCTCACGGCACGGGCCGCCTGCGTGTCGGGCGGCCGGCACAGCGGGCCGTTCAGTTCGGCTTCGGTCAGAAGCACGACGGCGAAACTGTCGCCGAAGACGGTGTCGGTCATGCGGTGCAGCCGCGGATGGCTGTTCCTGGCGGCCTCCCAGAACGGCCGGTAACGCGCGTCCTCGGGCGCATCGTCCGCGGTCATCGCCAGTTGAATGGCTTCGTCGGCAACCGTGCCGCCATCGCTGTGTTCGATACAGCACGCGAAAAAGCTCAAGCCGGCGATATCAGGGCCGTGACAGCGATAGCCTTCCGGCAGACGCAAGGTAAAGCCGTGCACCAGCGGATAACCGGTCTGCGGATCGAGCGGCCATTGCCCGGCTGAAATTCCCGGCGGCAAGCCAAAGCACCAGCCCTGGCTGCCGGCACCGGTCGTTCCCGGCTCATGCAACAACTCGATGTTATAGGCACGCTCCGGCATCGGGCAGGCTGGCTGCGACATCCGTAAATCCCCCTATTGCCGCAAGCGTGCTTGCGCCCTCACGCCGCGAGCCGGCCGCGATTGTTTTCCGCGAGAATGGGTCGCACCAGCCGTCCGAAACGTTCGGCCTCCTCGTCATGCAGATAGCCGGACAGGCAGAACGAATGGCAGCCGGCGTCGATGAACTGCTGCAGCGTGGCGGCGCATTGCGCGGGGTTGCCGACCACGGCGATGCCGGCGCCCGGCCGCACTTTGGTGATGCCGGTCCACAGATGCGGCAGCAGCAGGTCGCCGTGCTCGCGGGCGAGTTCCTGCACGCGCCGGTTGGCCTCCGACTTGTTATAGAGCGTCTTCATTTCCTGCTTCTGCCGCTCGCTCGCGTCGCGCACCAGGATGTCGGCGGCCTCCCAGGCGTCGCGTTCGTCCTCGCGGCAGATCACCTGCAGCCGCATGCCGAAGCCGATCGCGTTTTCGCGGTCATATGCCTTCGCCATCTCCCTGATCTCGGCGATGTTCGCGGCGATCCGCTCCGGCAGATCGCCCCAGAACAGATGCACGTCGGAATGCTTGGCCGACAGTTCCCAGGCCTGCCGCGAGCCGCCGCCAAGATAGAATTTCGGGAAAGGCTGCTGCAGCGGCCGCGGCCGGATATGCGCGCCGGAGATCGTGTGAAACTTGCCCTCGAAATGCATCGGTCCGCGCGCGGTCCACAGCTCCTTGAGGATCGAGACCTCCTCCTCCATCAGTTCATAGCGCTCTTCCTTGGCGTAGCGCACGCCCTCGGCCATGACTTCACTTTCGTTCTGGCCCGCGATCAGATTGATGCAGATGCGCCCGCCCGACATCTGGTCGAAGGTCGAGATCATCTTCGCCAGCAGCACGGGATTGATGTAGCCGGGCCGGGCCGCGATCAGCGGCTTGATCTTCGACGAACGCGCCGCCATGAAGGCGCCGGTGATCCAGGCCTCCCAGCACACCGAGCCCACCGGGATCAGCAGATATTCAAAACCTGCCTTCTCGGCGGCCTGCACCACGCGGTCGCATAGTTCGGGCGACCCCGGCACCTGGGCCTCGACCACCCCATAGGCCGTGGTGTCACCGTGCGTGGGCAGGTACCAGCCGAATTCCAGCGGACGCATGAACTTCTCTCCTTGAGGGCGGCTTCGCCGCGCCGTCTTGCTCAAGGAGCCAGTTTACAGGCTGGGCCGGAGGGAACAATCGCCGGGGTTCGAAAGGTCTCGATTCCCAGGCGAACGTGCCTGTCCTCGACCCATTCGCTGCCCTCCTCCCATGGGAATCCCGGAATTCGCTGTCAATTCCACGGGCCGACCGGCCGGAAACCCTTCCGCGCCGGGGACATTGCCCAAAGCAGGGCAATCGGCTAGATCAAGCCCCAACGCACCCGTAGCTCAGCTGGATAGAGCGTTGCCCTCCGAAGGCAAAGGTCACACGTTCGAATCGTGTCGGGTGCGCCAGTTTCTCTTTATCTTACAGCGTGGATAGACGCTCACGGGCCGCCGCTCATGAAGCGGCAACGGGCCAACCTCCGTCGCACCCCCGCATTGACGCAACTCCGTGCGCCACCGCGATAATCCAAAGGTCTGACAGAACCGTCCTCATGTCTAATATCTCGCGCGCCTTCCCTGTCATTCCCTAAGGTGGAAGCGGCGCAAACCATTCGAGATGAAACGGTGGGTTTGCGGTTAGCCGGTCCGCGAACGAGATGCCAAGCGCGGCGACTTTGGCGCCATGCCGAGACAGCGCCACAGAAAATTCAGGTTTCGGAACGGAGGATGCGTCATGTTAAAGCATGCAAGAACCGCGATCCTGTCAATTCTGGTTGCGTCCTTGCCCTTGATAGCCGGGACAGTGACCGCAACCGCGGACTCGAAGCTGCCGGACGCGACGACGGCTGGCTTCGCCGAAAAACTCTATCGGCTGGATTGCGGTCACTCCCTTGCAAACGACGAGTCGGTGTGGACCCCCGGCGAAAACGTTGGACGGAGTATCGAATTCTCGTCAACTTGCTGGCTGATCAAGCGGGGAAGCGAGTGGTTGCTCTGGGATACAGGCGTTCCCGAATCGGCTTTGAACAACCCCAAGGGCTGGTCGACCCTGCCTAAATTGATCGTCTACCATCTGGATAAGACCATAACAGGTCAACTCGCTGACATCGGACTTAAAGCAAGCGACATCACCTATGTCGCGCTATCCCATACGCATGGCGACCACATCGGCAACGTCAGCCTGTTCCCGGATTCGACCGTTCTGATGCAGCGGGCCGAGTATGACTGGATCAGTTCGCCCGATGGGACGAACCAGAACGTGAATGAATTGAAGGCTCTCGCACGCAAGCTCCTGGGCGCGCCAAAACACCTCCAACTGCTGGACGGCGATACGGATGTATTTGGCGATGGCAGCGTTACGCTGGTTTCCACACCTGGACACACGCCCGGAAGTCAATCGCTGCTGGTCCATCTGAAGAATTCAGGCTTCATCATTCTGTCCGGTGACGTCGTTCATCTGGAAGAGAATTTTGAGAAGAACAGGGTTCCGTCCCTGAATACGGACAAGGCTGCCTCGATCGCCTCCATGGATAAGGTCAGGCGCATGATCGCAACATACGGCGCGAAACTGTTCATCAATCACGACAAGGCGCAATCTGACACGCTAAAATTGCTCCCGGCATTCTACGACTGAAGGCCGTATTGTCTGTTCTAGGTTTGTCGTCTGGCATCATAGCCGGACGGCGCGTCCACCTAACGCCGCCATCACCCTCGCCGCCCCGCCTCACCCCTTCGCGGAAAGCTCGCTCGCCGTGACCAGCACGACATCGCCGTCGAGGATGGGCTTGGCGATGCCGAAGAAGCGCGCCACGGTTTCCGAATTGTTGTGGGCGTCCATGGCGGCCTGGTCGGTAAACCGTTCATAGGTGGTGAAGAGGCAGGGATCTTCCGGATCCTGCGAGACGAAAAAACCCATGGTATTCGGTTCGTTGAGCCGGACGTTGTCGGCGACCGCGAGCAAGGCGCGGCGCATGGTCTCTTCCTGACCCTTTTTGGCACGAATGACGGCGGTGATGGTCAACATCTCGAAGCGCTTTCCATGATAGGCTGTTGCGATACCGGCCGCCGATGCGATTCGGCGTCGTTGCAGCTGCCCGACGGCGGCTCATGCTAGCGCGCGTGGAATGATGCCTGCAACCCCGATCGCGTCGCAGGCGAGAAAGCGAAGCCAAAATGAGCGAACGACTTGAGACGCTGAAAAAGGCGCGCGAGCGCATGGCCGAGGATCGCGACGCCTTTGCCAAGACGCTGGCCGCGCCGTTCGACCGCGACAAGGCCGAGCGGGCGCGGCTCAAATTCATGGAGACCCAGGCGCTGATCGACGCCATCGACCGCGCCATCGCCGGCGAGCAGAGCGCCCCGGCCGCGGCGTAGCCGTTCGACGCGCGATCAGCTCTGACAGCAGGCGGCCTTGGCCGCCGCCGGCGCATACTGGTCGCGCAGCCGCAGCCAGTCCATCGGATAGGGCAAACCCTCTTCGTGCCGGCCGAGCGGCGTCAGGTCGAGATAGTGATAGGCGGCGTTCATCATGTCGAGGCCGCGGGCGAAGCAGGAATAGGTGTGGAAGATGTTTCCCTCCTGGTCGCGATAGAACACGCTGATTCCCGGGGCTTCCTCGACGCCGAAGCCCGAGGTGCCGAAATTATAGATCTTGGCGCCCGACTTGATCTCGTCCGGCGTGAACGAGACCGCGTAATCGTGGTTGAAATCGTTGCCGGCCGAAGAGAACCAGTCGAACGTCCAGCCCATCCGCGCCTTGAACGCATCGAGCTTGCGATAGCGGTGCGCGCGAGATCGCGACCAGCGTGGTGTCGCGGGCGGCAAGATGCGGGACCATGCGCTCGAAGCCGTCGGCCCAGAACGAACAGCTCTTGCAGCCCTCGTTCCAGTCGGCCGCGAACATGAAATGCTGCACCACGAGCTGGCTGCGGCCTTCGAACAAATCGGCCAGCGTCACCTTGCCCGCAGGCCCGTCGAACACATAGGCCGTGTCGACCTTGACCCAGGGCAACGCGCGCCGCTCCTCGTTGAGCCGGTCGCGCGCTTTGGTGAATTCCTTTTCGCGGTCGAGATGGGCCTTGCGCGCGGCGATCCATTCCTGGCGCGAGACGACTTGGTGCGGTTGCATGGCCGGCTCCTGTGTTGAGGGGCGTTTCAGGCGAGAAGATCCTGCAGCTTGTCGAGCGCGCCGGTCCAGCCGCGCTGATGGCCATCGCGCGCGGCGGCATCGAAGAATTGCTCGTGGGTCAGCGTCAGCAGCGTGCCGTCGCCATCGGGCTTCAGCGACACCGTCACCAGCGATTCGCGTTCCGGCGTCGTATGCCAGGCCCAGCTGAACACCAGACGCTGGTTCGGCACCATTTCGCGATAGACGCCGCCGACTTCATGATGCTCGCCGCTCTCCATGTCGAAGCTGACGCGGTAGCGCCCGCCGACGCGGGCGTCGATGCTGGCCCGCTCGGTGCCGGCCTTCACCGAGGCGGGGCCGAACCAGCGGGCTATTTTTTGCGGGTCGGTCCACGCCGCGTAGACTTTCGCGGGCTCGGCGTTGAGCCGGCGCTTGAGGGTGAGGCTCGGTCGGGTGACGAGGCCGGAATTGCCGGCGGCGCCTGATTTGACGGCCATTTGTCTTCCTCCACGAAAGCGGCAAGGCGGTCGAGATTATCCGACCAGAAGCGCTGGTAGCGGTTGAGCCAGTCCATCGCCTGCTCCATCGGCCCGGCGGTGAGCCGGCACGCGACGATCCGCCCGGTCTTGGCGCGCGTGATCAGCCCGGCATCCGACAACACGTCGAGATGCTTCATGATCGCGGGCAGCGACATCGAAAACGGCTGCGCCAGCTCGCTCACGGAGATGCTGTCGCGCTTGCCGAGCCGCGCGACCAGCGCGCGCCGGGTCGGGTCCGCAAGCGCTGCAAAGGTGCGGTTCAGAGCCTGATCGTTATACTTAACCATACGGTTTAGCATAACGGCAAACGAAAACAAGTCAAGCGCGGAGCCTGACCCGTCGGTTTCGTTTCAGTAGGGGCTGTAGCCTCCGCGCCGCTGCTCGCGGAAAGCGAAGCGCGGGTTGACGTTGCAATAAACCCGACGTCCCGACGCGCTGGCCTGGCACTGGCCATAGGAGCTGTAGGAACAATCGCCAGGATAGCCGTAGCCGCCCCCCTGGATACAATAGGGGTAATCGCGGGCGGCCGCCGGGGCGGTACCGCCGAGGGTTGCGGCACCTGCCGCCGTCACGGCCAGCAGGGCCAGGATCGCATTGCGCATGATTTTGACTCCTTCACGTCAATTCGCATGAGAATTAGTGCGATACCAAGCCAGATAGGTTCAAACGGTTCCTATTCCACTTTTGCTCCGGAGAATTTGACCACTTTTTCCCATTTTTCGGTCTCGGCCGAGATCATCGCGCCGAAAGCCTCCGGCGTGCCGATCAGCGGCTCGCCGCCGAGCTCGATCAAGCGCTTCCTGACCTCTGGGTCGGCCAGCACCGCGTTGACCTCCTTGTTCAGCTTTTCGATGATCTCCGGCGGCGTCTTCTTCGGCGCGCCCATGCCGAACAGCGCGCTCGCCTCATAGCCCGGAACGGTTTCCGCGACCGTCGGCACGTCGGGCAATTGCGGCGAGCGGGTAGCGGTCGTCACCGCGAGCGCGCGCAGGCCGCCCGGCGCGATATGTCCGACGATCGAGGGCATGTTGTCGAAGATCACCTGGACACGGTTGCTGAGCATGTCGGTGATGGCAGGTGCTGCGCCGCGATAGGGCACGTGCACCATCTTCACGCCCGACATCGCCATGAACAATTCGCCCGACAGGTGCACGGAAGTTCCGTTGCCCGATGAAGCCATGTTCACCTTGCCGGGATTGGCCTTCACATAGGCGATGAACTCGGCGACGGTCTTGGCCGGCACATCGGGAGCGACCGTCATGACGTTCGGCACGCGATTGAACGCGGCAACCGGCGCAATGTCGCGAACGAAATCGAATTTCAGGTTGGTGTAGAGCGAGGTGTTGATGTAGTTGGCGGGATTGACCAGCAGCACCGTGTAGCCGTCCGGCGCCGCATTGACCACCGAACTCGGTGCCGATGTTGTTGCCGGCGCCGGGCTTGTTCTCGATGACCAGTTGCTGGCCGAGCCGCTCGGACAGCTTTTGCCCGATCAGCCGCGCCAGGATATCGGTGGCGCCGCCCGGCGGATATCCAACCACGAAGCGCACCGGCCGGGTCGGATAATCCAGCGCGAAAGCGCTGCCGGCCGGCCAGACCAGCGCCGAAAACCCCATCGCAAATAGACCCATCGCGGCGCGACGTGACGTCATGCAGTTTCTCCCTGAAGTCCGGAAATCGCTGCTCCGGCTCGTTGTTGTTGATTTGACGATCAATTCGCGTTGTAACAAACAAAGCCGGAGGCGGCCAGTGGCGCAAGACGCGCCTCGCCCCGCGACCAAAGGATGGGTTCATGTCAGTCAAGGTAAACGCGATCGACCATGTCGTGATCAATGTCAGCGACGTGGCGCGCTCGGCCGCGTGGTATCAGAAAATCCTCGGCATGGAGATCAAGGTGTTCGATCCGGGTCCGGGCAAGACGCCCCGGACCTCGCTGGTGTTCGGCAACCAGAAGATCAACGTGCGGCCGCGCGGCGCCGACAAGGTCGAGTGGTTCACGGCGGATCATGAAACCGCGGGAAGCGACGATCTCTGCTTTCTCACCGCGAACACGCCGGACCAGGTGGTCGCGCATCTGAAGGCGAATGGCGTGGCGATCGAGGAAGGCCCGGTCCGGAAACAGGGCGCCCGCGGCACGCTGCGTTCGGTCTATTGCCGCGATCCCGACGGCAGCCTGATCGAGATTTCGTCGTATGAGGTGGACGTGGACTAACGCGCGCGAAATACGAAACCTCGTCATGGCCGGGCTTGACCCGGCCATCCACGCCTTTCTTGCTGCAACACCTTTAAGACGTGGATGCCCGGGACAAGCCCGGGCATGACGACTTGTGGAGTTTGCACGCCGCGCCGTCCGATGGCAGAACTACTCCCAACAAGACACAAGAAGCGGCCCGTAAAGGGCCGCGCGGGAGGATTTTGATGCCGGAATCACAGGCGCCGGGCGTGGTCGGACCGTTTGCCGGGATGGACGTGCCATGGCTGTTGCGGATGCGCAGCCAGACCCGCCGCGACCATCCGTTCCTGATCTGGGCGCCGTTCGAGGGACCGGCGCGGATCTGGCGCTACGGTGAATTCCACGAACGGGTCGGCGCGCTCTCGGCGGGGCTCGTCGCGCGCGGCGTCAAGCCGGGCGAGTTCGTGCTGATCCATCTGGACAATTGCATCGAGGCGATGCTCGCCTGGTTCGCCTGCGTCGAACTGGGCGCCATCGCGGTCACCACCAATACCCGTTCGGCGCCGGCCGAAATGGAATATTTCGCGGGCCATTGCGGCGCCGTGGCCGCGATCACGCAACCTTGCTACGCCGCGATGATTTCGGCGCATTGCAAGAACCTGCGCTGGCTTGCGGTGATTTCGCACGACGCGGGCGCGGCGCCCACGCCGGGTACCGCCCCGCAGCGCGGCGACAGTTTCGAAGCGTTGTTCGCCGACAGCGCCGATCGGCCGCGCCGGGCCACCGATCCCTACGCGCCCTGCAGCGTGCAATATACTTCGGGCACCACGTCACGCCCGAAGGCGGTGCTGTGGACCCACGCCAATGCGCTGTGGGGCGGCAAGATCAATGCGGCGCATGAGGATTTGCATCACGGCGACGTGCATCAAACCTATCTGCCGCTGTTTCACACCAATGCGCTGGCCTATTCGATGCTGGCGAGCCTGTGGGTGGGCGCGACCTGCGTGATCCAGCCGCGATTTTCCGCAAGCCGGTTCTGGGACGTCGCGCTGGAGCATGGCGCTACCTGGACCTCGACCATCCCGTTCTGCATGAAGGCGCTGCTGGAGCACGACATCCCCGAGGCAGCACCGATTCCGGCTATGGGGCACGGCCGTCAACGACCCGCCGCCGTTTGCCGTGTTCGGCATCAAGACCATCGGCTGGTGGGGCATGACCGAGACGATCACCCACGGCATCGTCGGCGAGGTCGACCAGCCGAATACGCCGATGTCGGTCGGCCGCGCGGCCGCCGAATATGCGATCCGCATCACCGGCGACGACGGCGCGCCGACCGAGGTCGGCGACACCGGCAATCTCCTGATCAAGGGTATTCCCGGGCTGTCGCTGTTCAGCGAGTACCTGCACAACGAGACGGCCACGCGCGAGAGCTTTGACGAGCACGGCTATTTCATCACCGGCGACCGCGTCACGCTGCTGGAAAACGGCTTCATCAAATTCGGCGACCGCGCCAAGGACATGCTCAAGGTCGGCGGCGAGAACGTCGCGGCCTCCGAGATCGAGCAGGTGATCGCGGTGGTGCCCGGCGTGCGCGAGGCCGCGGTGGTCGCCAAGAAGCATCCGATGCTGGATGAAGTGCCGGTCGTGTTCATCATTCCGGCTGCCGGCGTCGAAGCCGCGCCGAAGGACCTGCACGACAGCGTCATGGCCGCCTGCCGCCATGCGCTGGCGGACTTCAAGGTGCCGCGCGAAATCCGCTTCGTCGACGAAATGCCGCGCTCGACGCTGGAGAAAGTGGCGAAAGCGGAACTGCGCAAGCTGCTGGCTTAGCTTCGACGCGAACAGCCTTGGTCGCGTCATTCCGGGGCGATGCGAAGCAATCGAACCCGGAATGTCGCAAAAGCCGGATTGCTGCGTGCTTGCGCACCATCCCGGCAATGACGAGGAGACAGGCGACCGCCCTAATTCACCTCGAACCGGATCGGCAGCTTCTTCGGTCCGTTGACAAAGGTGGCCTGCGTCATCTTCACCTCGCCGTCGAGCGAGATCGATTTCAGCCGGGGCAGCAGTTCCTCGAACAGGATCCGCATTTCCAGCTTGGCGAGATATTGCCCGAGGCACAAATGCGCGCCGTAGCCGAAGGAGACATGCTTGTTGGGCTTGCGGTCGCTGCGGAACTTGAAGGGCTCCTCGAACACCTCCTCGTCGCGGTTGCCGGACGCATAACACAGCATCAGCCAATCGCCCTTGGCGATCTTGCGTCCACCCAATTCGGTGTCTGACGTCGCCGATCGCATGAAATGCTTGACCGGGGTCATCCAGCGGATCGCCTCGTCGACGAGGCCCGGGATCAGTTCCGGATTGGCCTTGACCCGCGCGAATTGCTCGGGGTCTTCGGCGAGCGCCCAGATCGCGCCGGCGGTCGACGACGAGGTGGTGTCGTGCCCGGCGGTCGCGACGATCATGTAATAGCTCGTCGCATCGTGCTCGGGCATATAGTCGCCGTTGATCTTGGCGTTGGCGATCACGGTGGCGAGGTCGTCGCGCGGATTGGCGCGGCGGTCGGCGGTGATCTGCCCAAAATAAGAGCCGAAATCGTCGATCACCATCTGGATCATGGCGGCGAACTGTTCGGGCGAAAGCGAATCCCTGATCCGCGCCGTATCGGGATCCTGCGCGCCGAACAGTTCCTGGGTGAGTTTCAGCATTCTCGGCTCGTCCTTTTCCGGGACGCCGAGGATCTCCATGATGACGTGCAGCGGATATCCGAGCGCCACGTCGGCAACGAAATCGCAGCGGCCACCATGCGCCATCATGCCTTCGACGGCGCCGCGGGCGATGGTGCGGACCCTTTCCTCGAATTTTCCGAGATTGATCGGCATGAACCAGGACTGCGTCAGCGCCCGGTATTTCGGATGGTCGGGCGCGTCCATCTGGACCAGCGAGCGCACCAGGTTCGGCTTGCCGGTGATCCGGCGTGTCCGCTCCTCGATCGCCTTCATCGTCAGCGTCGTCGGCCGGTCGGCATTGTGAAACAGATCGTTCTGCCGGCTGATGGCCAGGATATGGGCGTGTTTGGTGACGACCCAGAACGGATCAAACCCCTCCGGCCGGGCAACGCCGAGCGGATTGTTGGCCCGGAGCCACCGATAGGCGTCATGCAGGCGATGATCGGCATAGGCGGCCGGGTTGACGAGGGTCGCTGCAATGTCGGCTGGAATATCCATGGCTCTTCAGCGTCCCTCAAATCGTGACCGAGCGGCATCATCCCGTCGCGGCGCATGGCGGTCAACCGACGCGAAGCCTCTGCCGGGTCACGGAATCGTTTGAAACTAGCGCGCGGCCATCATCAATTCTTGCGTCCAGCCGTCGAACGCGGTGGCAGTCGGCCGCCTTCGGCGCTGGGGAAAACGCATCAGCGGCCGGCGTAGACGTGCTAAGGATGGCGAATAGCTCTGGAAGGCCCGCGCTTGATGGATTCAGCCAGTCCGATTGCCCCATCCGAACGGATCGGCACCATCGACATCCTTCGTGGCCTCGCATTGTTCATCGTGCTGATGATCAACACGGCGACCGAATTCCGGGTTTCGATCTTCGAACAATTTCTGCGGAGCCTGCCATCGGCGGCAATCGCCGACCAGATTGCCGGGGCTCTGGTTCTCGCGCTCCATACCAGGGGATTTATTCTGTTCTCGTTTCTGTTCGGGGTCGGCCTCGCCATCCAGTTCGAGCGCCTCGCCGGAAACGACCGTCGCCTCGTGTTGATGGTGCGCCGGCTTGCCATCCTGATGGCGATCGGCGTCGCGCACCTGTTCCTGATCTGGAACGGCGATATCCTGACCGAATACGCCGTCGTCGGATTGG
This sequence comes from uncultured Alphaproteobacteria bacterium, assembly GCA_963843225.1. GTDB lineage: Bacteria > Pseudomonadota > Alphaproteobacteria > Rhizobiales > Xanthobacteraceae > Bradyrhizobium. Next base: position 562,982 of record CAWJJT010000001.1, read on the forward strand.
TCGCCCTGCCGCTGCTGTACGGCCCGCGCTGGCTGCTCGGGGCGGCCGGCGCGTTGTCGCTCGCGCTCTATCTCGCAAGCCCGTGGCTGCCGCCGCCGGTACCGTTTCCCGATAGCACGTGGCTCGCGAAACATTCCGAGTTGGCGCGGCAGGTCTATGGTGGCGGAAGCTTCATGGAAATATTGGCGTTCCGGATCGACGAGGTGCGGGACATCGCGCCGCTGCACGTTTATGTCCTGCCCCGCACGCTCGGACTGTTTCTGCTCGGGGCCTGGCTATGGCGAACGAATTTCTTTCGCCCGGCCGCGCCGAGACGATTTCTCGCGGGCGCGGCCTGCCTCCTGCTCGCGCTTGGCGGCTGGATGACCTTCACGACGCCAAGTGGCGACGCGCTGGGCTGGTATCTGAATTGGCAGGGACGCGCGCTCTTCCAGTCGCTGGCCGAACTCATTCTCGCCGCCGGCTACGGCGCCGCCATCGTCGTTCTCGCCGAGCACGCAAGGGGACGAAAACTCGTCGCATGGGCCGGCCCGCTCGGACGCATGGCCTTCACCAACTATCTCGCCCAATCGGTGATCCTGAGCGGCATCTTCTACGGCTTCGGTCTGGCGCTGTTCGGACGGCTCAGCGTCGCGCAAGCCATCGCGGTCGCCATCGCCATCTACGCGGCACAGGCCGTTTTCAGCGCGTGGTGGCTGCGCCGGTTCAGATTCGGTCCCGTCGAGTGGCTGTGGCGTTCGCTGATGTATGGCGAATGGCAGAGATTTCGGGGCACGACGGCTGCCGGCATGAGGCGGCATTTGGTTTGACAGACGGCGCGCCGGACACGCAATCTGCGGCAAAAGAAAATAAGGGAGAAACGGCATGCCGGGACTGAAGTTCAACACGGAAGCGCCGGCGCGACGAGCGGCCCGCGGCAAGGCGCTGGCGATTGGCGCGGCCTTGTTCGTTTCGCTCTCCGTGAGCGCGGCTTCGGCGCAAACCGCGGATACCGTACTGTTCAACGGCAAGATCGTCACCGTCGACAAGGATTTTTCGGTGCAACAGGCGCTGGCGATCGGCCACGGCCAGGTGCTGGCGACCGGCAGCAACTGCGGCGATGAAGAAGCTCGCCGGCAACAGGGCGAAATTCGTCGATCTCGGCGGCCGCACCGTGATTCCCGGGCTGACCGACGGCCACATCCACGGCATCCGCGCCGCGCTGACCTTCGGCACCGAGGTCAACTGGATCGGCGTGCCGAGCCTGAAGCAGGCGCTGGAGAAAATCCGCCAGGCCGGCAAGACCCAGAAGCCGGGCTCCTGGATCGTGGTGGCCGGCGGCTGGACCGAGGAGCAATTCGCCGAGAAACGCCGCCCGACGCCGCGCGAGGTGGCGGAGGCCGCCCCCGACAATCCCGTCTACATCCAGCATCTCTACGACTGGCTATTGCTGACGCCGAAGGCGATGGAGGCGCTGAACATCCGCGACGATTCCGACGTCACGCCCGGCGGCAAGCTCGAGCGCGATGGCGACAACAAGCCGACCGGCGTAGTGATCGGCAACGGCAATACGCTCGGCAAGATTTTCGATCACCTGCCGAAACCGACCATGGAGCAGCAGGTCGACGGCTCGAAAAAGTTCTTCCACGAAATGAACGGCCTCGGCATCACCGGCATCGTCGACGGCGGCGGGGTCAGCATGTATCCGGCCAACTACCAGGCGGTGTTCAAGCTGTGGCACGACAGGCAATTGACGGTGCGCGTCGCCTATCATCTCTGCGCGCCGAAGCCGGGCAGCGAACTCGCCGACCTGCAGAACCTGACGCAGCTCCTGCCGCAAGGTTTCGGCGACCCGATGCTGCATTTCAACGGCCCCGGAGAAATCCTGATCTGGGCCGACTGGACCGACGGCGACATCACCCCCGACGGCAAGGCAAAACTTGCGGAGTTGCTGCGCTGGGCCGCCTCGAAGGGCTACACCATCCAACTGCACTGGAATCCGGACCGCACGGTCCACGACCTGCTCGATATCGTCGAAGGCATCGCAAAGGATTATCCGGTGCGCGATCTCAGATGGACCGTGCTGCATCTCTACAACGCCTCGGAAGACAATCTGAAGCGGATGAAGGCGCTCGGCCTGATCTGGGGCGTGCAGGACGGCCCTTATTTCGGCGGCGAACGGCTGCAGCGCGACGAGGGCGCCGAGAAAGCCCGCGGACTGCCGCCGATCGCGACCGCGCTGCGCCTGGGACTAACCGTTGCCGGCGGCACCGATGCCCACCGCGTGTCGTCCTACAATCCGTTCGTCGCGCTGCAATGGTATCTCGACGGCACCACCATCGGCGGCGTCAAGACCCGCGGCGACGCGGAAGCCCCCAGCCGCCGTCAGGCGCTGGAGATGTACACCCGCAATTCGGCGTTCATGGCCAATGACGACGACAAGCGCGGGACGCTGGAGCCCGGCAAGTTCGCCGATCTGGCCGTGCTGTCGTCCGACTATCTGACGGCGCCGGTCGGCGAGATCGGGAAAATCCATTCGCTGCTGACGATGGTCGGCGGCAAGGTGGTGTATGCGGACGGACCGTTCGCGAGCATGGCATCCGGGACAGGCCACTAACTCCGTCATTCCGGGATGGTCCGACAGGACCAGACCCGGAATCTCGAGATTCCAGGTTCGATGCTGCGCATCGCCCCGGAATGACGAAGGCGGCTCAATACGTCCCCAGCGCCACCGGGCGGAACGCCTGCAGCAGATGATAGTCGAGCTTGCCGCCCATCTGCTCCATCGTCGCGAACGCGCTGGCGTGCGTGAACGGCAGCCGGTAGGCCCGCTTCTCCACCAGCGCCGCATAGATGTCGACGATGGTCGTCAGGCGAACGATGTCGCTGATCTGGTCGCCCTTGAGGCTATTGGGATATCCGCTGCCATCGAGGAATTCGTGGTGGTGGAGGACCACATCCAGCATCTCCGGGGGAAAGCTGCCCTCGGCCGCCAGCGGCTCATAACCCAGGCGCGGATGCATGCGCATCACCTGCATTTCCTGGTCGGTGAGCGCGCCGGCCTTGTCCAGGATGGACACGGGGACGAATGCCTTGCCGACATCGTGCAGAAGCGCGGCGCGCGTCAGACGGCGCTGGTCGTCCTCGCGCATGCCGAGATGCTGCGCGAAGGCGACCGCAAAACCGGTCGCGAACAGGCAGTGGCGATAGGTGTCGGTGTGATGGCGGCCGACGGTGTTCAGCCATTCACGCAGCGACGTCTGCTTGATGGCGCGAAGGATCTTGTTCTCGACTTCCAGGATGTCACTGAACCTGAGCGGCGTTCCCGCCGGCAGCTTGTTGAACATCTTGACCATCAACGCCTGCGCCGCCGCAATGCCGCGGTTCAGCGCCTGGCCGCTGGGGGTCGCGTCGAACATGACGGTGTCCGGAAACGCGGCGCGGATGCGCTGCAGAATGTGCTCCGGATCGAACGGCCGCGAAATCGTATCGGTGGCGCCCAGCGCCCACGCCTGCATCGATCCGTGGTGAAGCGCGTCCGCCAGCACGAACAGCCGCGGCATGGAGCGGTAGGCTTCGCCCCGCAGCTTGTTGCGCACCTGCTGCACGCTGTCCGGCGAGCGCAGATTGATGTCGACCACGACCCCGGAGACCGGATTGGCGGGCGTGTCGGGAATTTCCGTGGTCGGGACGGTATCGACGTCACCCACGGTCTGCAGAATGCTGGCCAATTCGCGGCTCTGGTCGCTGTGGTCGGAAGCAAGCAGCAGGCGGCGTTTGGGCGAGGTCTGGGTCGCTAAGGCTGTCATGAATTCCCGATAGCTGGCGAAGGGTTGGCGCTGGTCCCCGGCCGCCAAGGCTAGCCGACAAGGAGTTCCTTCGCGCTTAAAGGGCGTGATGAACGGTCTGGCATCGCGGTAGATAAAATTTGAACGAATGCGCGCCCGATGACAGGCTCGGCGAAGCTATCCACCAGGCGACAAGCCGATTTACTTGGTCGCTTGCGCTCCCCGCAATGACGGATCGAAGACAAAAAAATCCGCCGGAAGCAGAGCTTCCGGCGGATCGTTTTTGTCGCCTGTCTCGCGATCGTTACGCCTTCATCGCCGCCTTCACCGCTTCCGCCGTGATCGGCAGCGAGCGGACACGGGCGCCGGAGGCATTGAAGATCGCGTTCGCAAGCGCGGGCGCGATCACGGTCACCGCCGGCTCGCCAACGCCGGTGGCTTTTTCGCCATTGGCGATGACGCTGATGGCGACTTCGGGCATCTGGCTCATCCGCAGCGGTGTGTAGGTATCGAAGTTGGTCTGCTCGATACCGCCATCCTTCAGCGTCGCCTTCTCGTACAGAGCGAGCGAAAGTCCCCACAACGCCGCTCCCTCGACCTGGGCGCGGATGTTGTCGGGATGCACCTGGGTGCCGACGTCGGTGGCCACGGTCAGTTTCTTGACCTTGACCTCGCCGCTTGGCGCCACGGCAACATGGGCCACGCAGGCGGTCCAGCTTGCGGTTGCCCTTTCCTGCGAGGAGACACAGGCAACGCCCATGCCTTCGCCCTTCGGCAGCTCCTTGGTGCCGTAGCCGGCCATGCCCATCGCCGCGAGCAGGGTGTTGCGCAGACGCTGCGCGCCACCGGCATTGGCGCCCTTGCCGTCGAGCATGGCGATGCGATATTGCGCCGGGTCCTTGCCCGCCGCATGCGCCAGTTCGTCGACCATGCTTTCGACCGCCCAGAAGGTCCAGCCCGGCGCCACCGACCGCAACTGCCCCGACGGGGTGGCGTTATGCGCCATCTCGTTGAGGATGGCGCGAACGTTGTGATTGGGCACGGTGTAGAAGAAGTCCGCGCCATTCACGGTGAAGCCGTCGAGACCGCCCTTCTTGTCGACCGAGGGCGTGAGGAAATCGGGAATTCCCCAGCGCTTGGTCGGCCACGCACTGACCACGTCGTGATTGAGCGCGATCAGCTTGCCGTCGGCGTCGACACCGGCCTTGACCTTCTGCAACGTCAACGGACGCGAGAAGTCCATGGTCATGTCGTTTTCGCGGCTGTAGATCACCTTGACCGGCTTGCCGACGGCCTTGGCCGCCTGCACCGCCGGCACCATCATGTCGGCGTCGAGACGCCGGCCGAAGCCGCCGCCCAGCCACATCTGGTGCATCACCACGAACTTGGGATCGACCCCGGCAGCGCCGGCCGCGATCGCGCCGGAGCGCGTCGCGAACTGGTTGCCGGAATAGATGTGCCAGATATCGCCCTTGAGTTCCGCCGTGGCGTTCATCGGCTCCATCGGCGCATGGATGTTGATGTTGGTGGTGTATTCCGCCTCCATCACCTTGGCCGCGGTGCCGAAGGCAGCCGCGGTATCGCCGTCCTTGACGAAGAACAGCCCGGAATCGTCGAGCCCCTGAAGCCGCCTGGCTTCGGTGAGCAGCGATTCGCTCGACAGCTTGGCGTTGGGGCCGCCGTCGTAGCTGATCTTGCAGCGCATCCGCGGCCTTGCGGGCGTTGGCGTAGGTGTTGGCCACCGCCACTACCCAGCCGGTCGTCGTCATGGTCTTGTCGTCGAGGACGACCGCCTTGATGAAGCCCGGCACCTTCTTGGCCGCGCTGTCGTCGACCGATTTCACCGTGGCGCCGAAGCGCACCGGCGGGGTCACCACCTTGCCGTACACCATGCCCGGCAACATGACGTCGATGCCGTATTTCGCGGAGCCGTTGGTCTTCGAGGGGATATCGAGCTGCGGAACCGACACGCCGATCATGGTGTATTGATCTGCTGTCTTGAGCTTGATCGCCTTGAGTTCGTCGGCCGTGAAGCTCTTGGTGGCCTTGCCGCTCTTGACGATCTCGGCAAACGTCATCGACTTCTTCGACTTCGGATGCGAGATCACGGAATCCCTGACGACCAGTTCGCCAGCCGGTACGCCCATCGAGGCGGCCGCGGCCTCCGTCAACGCCATGCGCCCCGCGGCACCCGCGCGGCTCATCGCATCGTAGTTCATCATCGTGCTCCAGCTGCCGCCGGTAATCTGCGCGCCGAGCACGGGGTCGTTGAACTTCGGATCGTTGGAAGCGAGCTGAACCCGCATGTCCTTCCAGTTCGAGCCGAGTTCTTCGGCAATGATCTGCGCCATGGTGGAAGCAATGTGCTGCCCCATGTCGGCCTTGCCGCAGGTAACCGTGACAATTCCGTCCGGTGCGATCGAATACCAGACGCTGGGATCGAAATTGCCGGCCGCAGCCAACGCCTGATCGGCGCCGAGCAGGCCCGGAACGGCCGAGTAGCCCAGCGCAAGACCTGCGGCGGCGGTGCCGACCAGGAACGAGCGGCGGCTGAGATCGGCGGTTTCAACGCTATCCTTGGTGATTTTCACGTGCGTATTCATGTCGGCCTCCGGTCGCCAGCGGTGGACGCGGTGCGCATATCGGCGGCGGCGCGCATGATTGCTTTCTGGATACGCGAATAGGTCATGCAACGGCAGAGATTGCCGTCCATGTGCGCGATCACTTCGTCCTTGGTGGGGTTCGAGTTCTTGGAAAGCAGCGAGGCCGCCTGCATGATCTGGCCGGACTGGCAGTAACCGCATTGCGGCACTTGCTCGGCAATCCATGCCTTCTGCAAGGGATGATCGCCCTTGGCGCTGAGGCCTTCGATGGTGGTGATCTTCTTGCCGGCGACGTCGGAAATCGCAGTCTGGCAGGACCGCACCGCTTCACCGTTGACGTGAACCGTGCAGGCGCCACACAGACCGGCGCCGCAACCGAACTTGGTACCAGTCATCTGCAATTGCTCGCGGATGACCCAGAGTAGCGGCGTATCATTGGCCGCCTCGACGGACATATTCCGTCCGTTGATATTGAGATTAGGCATCGCTTCTTCCCCTGCCGGTGCATGATGCCGCTTACGGCGGCAACTCACTTCTGGGTAATGGCTGGCACCCACCGGGTCGATGCCAGTTCGGGCGCAGAATGGAACTGTTCCAAGCTGGAGGCAATGCAGATTGGAATTGTTCGACGAGAAATATATTTTTCGAAATGCATTTGTGCGCTGCGGCAACGACGTCGCCACAAGACGGCCCATGAATTCCGTGCCACGGCAGCGGTAACACTGGAATGGCGCGGCAGCAGCCCTGACCAATTCCCCTCCGGCGCCGGATCGCGCTAGAGTGGGCCGTTGCGTCCACGAAACCTCGCCGGGAAAGTCGTCATGCCGAAAATCGATCGGGACGGGGTCGAGATCTATTACGAGGTCCATGGGAGCGGGCCCACGCTGCTATTGACCCACGGTTACTCCTCGACGTCGGCGATGTGGCAGGGCCAGATCGAGGCGCTGTCGCGACATCATCAACTCGTGCTGTGGGACATGCGGGGCCACGGCCAGTCCGATTACCCCGACGATGCCGCAGCCTACAGCGAAGCGCTGACGGTTGCCGACATGGCGGCGCTGCTCGACGCGGTCGGCGCCGGCACCGCCATCGTCGGCGGGCTTTCGCTCGGGGGCTACATGTCGCTTGCCTTCCATCGCGTCCATCCCGATCGCGTGCGGGCGCTGCTGATCATCGATACCGGACCGGGCTTTCGGAAGGACGATGCGCGCGAGACCTGGAACAAGCGCGCACATGAAACCGGAGACCGCTTTGAGCGCGAGGGATTGGCGGTTCTGAAGTCGGCCAGCCGCGAACGCTCCATGGTCAGCCATCGCGATGCCATGGGGCTGGCGCGCGCCGCGCGCGGCATGCTGACCCAGCGCGACGCCCGCGTGATCGAATTCCTGCCCGGCATCAAGGTGCCGTCGCTGGTGGTGGTCGGCGCCGATGATACGCCGTTTCTCGCCGCCGCCGATTACATGGCGGCTAAAATTCCCGGCGCGGTGAAAGCCGTTATTCCTGCAGCCGGCCATGCCGTCAACATCGACCAGCCGCAGGCATTCATCGAGGCGGTATTGCCGTTCCTTGATCAGATCCCGCGCAGCGCAGCCAAAGAGAGCCTGGTTCAATCATGAAACGCTTGGCGTCCATTGCCTTGTTGCCGCTCGCGGTCCTGGCCGCGCAGATCGACCCTGCCGGCGCCCAGCAAATGGCGCCCGGCGCGGTCCCTCGCACGCCCTTCACGACGACCTTGTCGAACCATACGCCGCTGGTGTTCGGCATGGATGCGGCGGACGCTTCACGGGCGCTGGGCGAGCCGCTCAGCTATGTCAGCGGCCGGCCGGGCAATGAAATCTATCTCGCCATCCGCGACATCGGCGGCAGCGGGCTGCTCAACCACCACGACCGGCTTTTTCTGCAATTCCGCAAGGGCCGACTGACCGGCTGGAAGGCCGACTGGGGCCACAACTGGATGTGGCAATAACCGGCAGGCCGTGCGCCCATCTCTCTCAACCTTCTCCACCAAGACCCCTCAAGCAAATGGATGACCCGTGGGAAAAGACCTCAAGCTGACGGCATCGGACAATTTTCAACTGGGCGCCTATCGCGCCGATCCCAAGGCCACGCCCAAGGGCGCGGTCGTCGTGATCCAGGAGATCTTCGGCGTCAATCACCACATCCGCGCGGTCTGCGACCGGTTCGCCGGCGAAGGTTATGTCGCCATCGCGCCTTCGATCTTCGATCGCATCGAGCCGAATTTCACAGTCGGGCTATTCGCCCGACGAGATCGCGATCGCGCGCAAATTCGTCGCCAATCCCGACTGGGCGGCGATGCTGCGCGACACCCAGGCCGCCATCGATGCCGTGAGGGATGTCGGCCCGGTCGGCATCATCGGCTTTTGCCTCGGCGGCAGCGTTGCCTATGCGGCGGCGACGAAGCTGTCAGGCCTCAAGGCCGCGATCGGCTATTACGGCGGCGTCATCGTGCGCTTCGCCGACGACAAGCCCAAGGTGCCGACGCAGCTTCATTTCGGCGAGAAGGACGCAGGCATTCCCTTGACCGACGTCGAGACCATCAAGGCCAAACGGCCCGAGGTCGAAGTCCATGTCTATCCCGGCGCCCAGCACGGCTTCCACTGCGACGAGCGGGCAAGCTACGACAAGGCCAGCGCCGACATCGCCTGGCCGCGCAGCATGGAATTCTTCGCCAAGCATTTGAAGTAGACGACGCTCGGCGCCGTCATTCCGGGATGGTCCGAAGCATCGAACCCGGAATCTCGAGATTCCGGGTTCGCTCGTTGCACATCGCGCCCGGAATGACGAACTACTTCGTACTTCGTCAGAACCAGCGTTCGCCGACGAGCACGGTATCGCCCGGGCCGATGGGCGTGCCGAGCGGCACCACCACGCGCGATCGGTGCCGCGAGGCGTCGGTGTGGGTCAGCGTGACGCTGTCGCGCCGGGCGCGCGGCGAGAAGCCGCCGGCAATCGCCACCGCGCTCTCGACACTCATGTTGGGCACGTAGGGATATTGGCCGGGGGCGGCGACCTCGCCGAGGATGAAGAACGGCCGGTAGGCTTCGATTTCGACCGCCACCGAGGGATCGCGGATATAGCCGTTGCGCAGCTTGCGCGCTGATGGCGGCGGCGAGGCCGGCCGGCGTCCGTCCGCGCGCGGGCACCGCGCCGATCAGCGGCATGGTGATCGAGCCGCCGGCATCGATCGCGTAGGTATTGGTGAGACCTTCCTGGCCATAGACCACGACCCGCAGTTTATCGCCGGCATCGAGCCGGTAGGTGTGTCGTGAACCGCCGGCATCGGCGCGGCGGCATAGGCGACCGGAACGGGCGCGTAGGCCGGACGAGGGGCTGCGGCGAAAGCATTGCGAAGCGCGCCGATGGCGCCACCGGAATCCGCGACGTCGTATCGCGCGACGGCTTGCGCTGGAGCCGGACCGTAGGCCAGGGAATCGAGATCGCCTTGCGGCTACCGGACCTGCCGTTTGCATGCAGCCCGACAGAGCGAGCGCGGCCATCGCGGCAATGATCGGCAATCGAAACCCGCGCGCAACCCGCACCTGGCCATCCCCATCGCGAGACAGGATTGTTGCACCGGGCATGGTTAACAAATCGTTGTCGCGGGTGTGGCGCGAAACAAGGTGGTCCAGACTTCATGCATAGAGAGCATCATCCGGCGACACGTTGACCAAGGCCGCCTTGTTGCGCCCAACGTCTCGGCACCGCAACGCAGGCGACGCCGTCAGTCCCGCGAATAGCCGATCAACGGCTTGCGCGGCCGGAACACCAGCATCAGGAAGATGCCCAACACGCCCATGCACGGCAAAGACCGGCTGCTCCAGGATCACCTTGACGACACTGTTCCAGAGCCAGGGCGCATGACCCTCGACCCAGGCCCGGAACGCCTGCTGGCTGGCCTGATGGACATCGTTCCAGAATTGGCCGAGCCGGGTGAAGCCGCAGGGTCTGGTCCGCGATCGAGCGCGCGCCGTCATAGACCAGGAAAGATGAAATCCGCCGGCCAGCAGCAGCAGCCCCACAAGTCGGAAAAAACCGCGGATCATGCGTCACCTTATATCTATGACCTGCCGAAGGCGCTGCCAGCCCATTACCGGGCCGGCTCAGGAAATTCAACCTCATCAGCACCTTATCCCCTTTTCCGGCCGGGGCCCGGGGTTGCCGGGAAGCCCGGAAGGCGTTGACGCTGCTGAGGACGTGCCCTCTATAAGGACCGCCAATGGCGGCGGGCGCAATCCTGCCGCCGCTGTTCTTTGAGCGGCGCCGTCGTGCAAGCGTATTTGCCTGCGAGAATGGCATTTTCAGGAACACCGGAAAACACGAAATCGTCGATCACGCATTGGACGGCCGGCGCGCTTGAAGCCCGACCACACAGCGAGCGGTCACCGCCGAAGGATATTTGAGACCATGGCCAATACGACTTCCGCCAAGAAGGCGACGCGCAAGATTGCCCGCCGCACCGTCATCAACAAGTCGCGCCGCACCCAGATGCGCGGCGCGGTTCGCATCGTCGAAGAAGCGATCAAGAGCGGCGATCGCGATGCCGCGCTGAAGGCAATGGCGCGCGCGGAGCCGGAACTGATGCAGGCAGCGCAGCGCAACATCATTCACAGAACAATGCGAGCCGAAAGGTTTCGCGGCTGGCGCACCAGATCGCCAAGCTGGCGAAATGAACTGAACGAAAATGAAATTCGTCAAAAGCCCGGCCTCGCCGGGCTTTTTGTTTTTTGCAGATGCCGCGCCGCCAACTTGCCGCCGGCAAAAATTCTTATGCTCCTCCGTGTTACTACCGGCTCGCCGTGAAAAGACGCGCCTGATCTCCCTGTGACAGCGCGTGACGATGTTGGCGCGAAGCGTTGCGCAACCGTATTTTTCAAAAAGCAACTGCTGCGGCGCGGTAACGTTTGAGGACAGCGCAGGGTTACCCTCTTGGGACGAACAAGAAAATACGCGCTTGCGTAGTCACTTATCGGCATAGTGGCGAAGAGTTGTTCGAAAAATCCGCTCTGCCACATTTAAACGTAAACGATTTATGAATTTCTTTCGCGCATTGTCAGAAATGTCACAGTGCTTCGACGCTTTCGAATCTGTGCACAGATTCAAAACCTTGCCGCGCTCGAAAAATTTCGCCGCCTGATCTCGCGGCCGCGAAGCGCATTTTGCCGACGCTGCCGCGGAATCATTTTCGTTGCGGCAAACGGGGCATGCTGTATCTCTAAGACGTTCGCGGCGCCCACGGCTCTTCAGACCAGCGCGGTTTAAGATACGGGGCGGACGTGCAAATCGGCGGCGGTGTGCGCGTGGCGACGCTTTCCAAGCGATTGTCGGGTGAGACCTCATAGCGATATGGGGAATGTGGTTCTGTGTCGAAATTTCTCAAGCGAGGCCTTTATGTCTCGTTCGTTTTGAACAAGAGAGATGCGCGCAGGCCAGCCGATGGCAGCACCGGAAGTGGAGCACCTGGACGGGTAAACGAGTGGGCCAAATGAAGCGGTATTGTTCTGAACGATTTTGATGTTCGGACGTTGCCGACCGAATTTGAAACAGACGTGGGATGACAACTTGCCGTGCGCAATCACGGTGGGATGGGGAGGTTGCATGCTTTACGGAAACAGCGCGGTAATTAATCAAACGCGATTTTCACACGATACCGTATTGGATGCCCTGGACGCCGGCAGACGGCCTCCCGCGCGAACTCCGGACACCCCGTTGAGTACGCGCTGACCTCCCGAAAGCTTCTCTTTCAGTTCTGGATCTGACCAACGGCGATGTCGCCGGACGGCTGGTCTTTGACTGAAGACGAAGCCTCGCTCGAGGTCGCGCCGTTCGCAGCAAACCTGCACGGCGCATTCGCAAGGCAAACTTACTCTTTCGGAAAAGTTTTCAGACAATGACAAATACGGAACAGGATCGCTGGTCACGCGTGAAGGGCCGCTTGCGCACGAGCGTTGGCGAAGACGTCTACACCAGCTGGTTTGCGCGAATGGATCTGGAAAGCGTCGAGCAGGAGAGCGTTCGGCTTTCAGTTCCAACGCGGTTCCTCAAGAGCTGGATCCAGGCGCATTATGCCGAGCGCGTCCTCACCTGCTGGCAGGCCGAAATGCCGGAGGTGCATCGGATCGACCTGACCGTGCGCACCGCGATGCGATGCGCGGCGCCTGCCAAGGAGACCCCTGCCCCGCTCGATGCGCGCCGGGTTGAGCGCACAGACGGACGTCCCGCGCCCGAACTGCGCGCGACCGCGCCGGTATCGGCCAGTCATGATGCACTCGGCGGCTCGCCGCTCGACCCGCGCCTGACCTTTGGAAGCTTTGTCATCGGACGCTCCAATACGCTGGCACATGCGGCCGCACGTCAGGTCGCCGAGGGACGCCGCGGCGATCCCGTGATGTTCAACCCGCTTTACATCCATGCCGGCGTCGGGCTCGGCAAAACCCATCTGCTGCAGGCGGTGACGTGGGCCGGCAACTCCGGCAGCGAGCGCAAGGTGCTTTACCTTACGGCCGAGAAATTCATGTACGGCTTCGTCGCAGCGCTCAAGACGCAGACGGCGCTGGCATTCAAGGAGGCCCTGCGCGGCATCGACGTGCTGGTGATTGACGACCTGCAGTTCCTGCAGGGCAAATCCACCCAGGCTGAATTCTGTCACACGCTGAACGCGCTGATCGATGCCGGCCGCCAGGTGGTGATCGCGGCCGACCGTCCGCCGTCCGACCTGGAGAGCCTCGACGACCGGGTGCGCTCGCGCCTGGCCGGCGGTCTCGTGGTCGAGATGAGTTCGCTCGGCGAAGACCTGCGGCTCGGAATCCTGAAGTCGCGGGTCGCAGCCGCCCGCGCCCATCATGCGAGCTTCGACGTCCCCGAACTGGTGCTGGATTATCTCGCCCGCACCATCACCCACAACGGCAGGGATCTCGAGGGGGCGATCAATCGCCTGCTGGCGCACAGCAAGCTCAACGCGCAGCCGGTGACGCTGGAAATGGCCGAGCGCGAGGTGCGCGACCTGATCCGTCCGCAGGAACCCAAGCGCATCAAGATCGAGGACATCCAGCGCGTGGTGGCCCGGCAGTACAATGTGAGCCGATCCGATCTGTTGTCGTCGCGCCGCACGGCCAACGTGGTCCGCCCACGACAGGTCGCGATGTATCTGGCCAAGACGCTGACGCTGCGCTCGCTGCCCGAGATCGGCCGCCGGTTCGGCGGGCGCGACCACACCACGGTCCTGCACGCGGTGCGCAAGATCGAGGCGCTGGTCAGCAGGGACACCGCGCTTTCCGAAGAGGTCGAGTTGCTCAAGCGCCAGTTGCAGGAGTAGGGTTTTTCGGCCCTCCCGGTCACCCGGGAGGGCCCCAAAAAATGGGGAACGGCCCCCGTTTCCCTTGCGCTGGAGGGCCATCCGCGCCACCTTGCGGTCCCCCCGTGGGTTTGATCAAATCCAGTCTGGATCAGGCTTTTCGGGTTTCAAATGCCGCGGCGCGCCCTTGGGGCCGCGCGGCTTTTCCATCTTGAGGGATCGGGCGGGTATTGCAATGAAGGTTACCGTCGAACGCGCGCAGCTGCTGAAATCTCTGGGCCACGTCCATCGCGTGGTCGAGCGCCGCAACACCATTCCGATCCTGGGCAACGTGCTGGTGCGCGCCGAAAACGCGCGGCTTTCGCTGAAGGCCACCGACCTCGACCTCGAGGTCACCGAGACGCTGGCCGCGGAAACCGCGACCGCCGGCTCCACCACCGTGCCGGCGCACATGTTCTACGACATCGTGCGCAAGCTGCCCGACGGCTCGCAGATCGTGCTGGAAGGCGACGGCGACCGTTCGGTGCTGGCGATCCGCGCCGGCCGCTCGCGCTTCACGCTGCAGACGCTGCCCGAAAACGATTTCCCCGATCTCGCCGCCGGCGACATGACGCATTCGTTCTCGCTGGCCGCCGCCGACGTGAAACGGCTGATCGACCGTACCCAGTTCGCGATCTCGACCGAAGAAACCCGCTATTACCTCAACGGCATCTATCTGCACACCGCCGGCATCGCCAAGGCGCCGACCCTGCGCGCGGTTGCAACCGACGGCCACCGCCTTGCCCAGATCGATCTGACGCTGCCGCCTGGAGCGGCCGGCATGCCCGGCGTGATCGTGCCACGCAAGACCGTCGGCGAAGTGCAGCGGCTGATCGAGGACAACGAGGCCGAGGTCAAGATCGAACTGTCGCAGGGCAAGATCCGCTTCACCCTCGGCAACGTGGTGCTGACCTCCAAGCTGATCGACGGCACGTTTCCGGATTATGGCCGCGTGATCCCGCAGAACAACGACAAGGAGCTCGTCGTCGACAAGAAGGATTTCGAGGCCGCCGTGGACCGCGTCTCGACCATCTCCAGCGAACGCGGCCGCGCCGTGAAGCTGGCGCTGTCCGCCGGCAAGCTGGTGCTGTCGGTGACCAACCCGGATTCCGGCAGCGCGACCGAGGAGATCGAGGTCGAATACGCTTCCGACCCGCTCGATATCGGATTCAACTCGCGCTATCTGCTCGACATCGCCGCCCAGATCGAGGGCGAGGTCGCGGTGCTCAGGCTGGCCGATCCCGGCTCGCCGACGCTGGTGCAGGACAAGGACGCCAAGGGCGCGCTCTACGTGCTGATGCCGATGCGGGTGTAGCATTTCTAGTCGTCATTGCCGGGCTTGACCCGGCAATCCATCAACTTCGGAAAATGGCCTATTGGGTCTACATACTCGCCAGTAAAGCCCGGTGGAACGCTGTATGTCGGCGTGACAAACAATCTGGTGCGTCGTGTCTACGAACACCGCGAGGGCTTGGCGGAGAGCTTCACCAAGCGATACGGCATCAAGACATTGGTGTACTTTGAATCGCATGAAACCATCGCCGCCGGCGCTTCAACGTGAAAAGAACATCAAGCATTGGCCGCGCGAGTGGAAAATCGACCTGATCGCCGCGAGCAATCCGGATTGGCGGGATCTATATGAAGAAATTGTCCGCTGACGCGGACGATGGATTGCCGGGTCAAGCCCGGCAATGACGAGTAATATGATGCCTCCCGCAACATGACCGCCTCCCGCATCCATCGCCTCAGCCTGACGCATTTCCGCAATTATCGCGCGGCGAGCCTGCAGACGCGGGGCGATGTGGTCGTGCTGGTTGGCCCGAACGGCGCCGGCAAGACCAATTGCCTCGAGGCGATCTCGTTTCTGTCGCCGGGGCGCGGCCTGCGCCGCGCCACGCTGGAGGATGTCGCCGACAACCAGGGCGACGGCTCCTGGGCGGTGTCGGCCGAAGTCGAGGGCGACCTGGGGCTCGCGACGCTCGGCACCGGCATCGATCCGCCCGGCGGCGATGGCACGGCCACCAGCCGGCGCTGCCGGATCGACCGCGAACCGGTGGGTTCGGCGACCGCCTTCGGCGATCACCTGCGCATGGTGTGGCTGACGCCGTCGATGGACGGGCTGTTCATGGGAGCGGCTTCGGAACGGCGGCGGTTCTTCGACCGGCTGGTGCTGGCGATCGACAGCGAGCATTCCAGCCGGGTGTCGGCGCTCGACCGCTCCTTGCGCTCGCGTAACCGGCTGCTCGAGGTGCGCAATTACGACGACCACTGGTGCGACGCGATCGAGCGCGAGACCGCCGAACTCGCGGTCGCGGTCGCGGCAACCCGCGGCCAGACCGCAACGAGACTCGCCGCGATGCTGCGCGAGCGCGGCGAGGCTTCCGCCTTCCCGTCCGCGCAGATCATGCTCGACGGCTGGATGGAAAACGCGCTTCTCAACGAACCCGCCACCGCCGTGGAGGATCGCTACCGGCAGATCCTGCGCGACAGCCGACCGCGCGACGCGGCGGCGGGCCGCACGCTGGATGGGCCGCATCTCACCGACCTGCAGGTGATCTACGCGCCGAAAAACATGCCGGCCCGCGACGCCTCGACCGGCGAGCAGAAGGCGCTGCTGATCGGGCTGGTGCTGGCGCACGCCAATCTGGTCGCGGAAATGACCGGCATCACGCCGCTGTTGCTGCTCGACGAGGTGGTGGCGCATCTCGATCCCGCGCGGCGCGCCGCGCTGTTCGTCGAACTCGCGAAACTCGGCGCGCAGGTCTGGATGACCGGCGCCGATCCCGCAGGCTTCGCTGAAATCGGCCCAACTGGCGAGATTTTCGACGTCGATTCCGGCCGGATCGCGCCGCGGCCCTGAGACGATCTGGCCCCGAGACGAGCCCGAAGGAGGCCGTCGAATCGCGCTTTTGCGAGGGCCCGGAATCGGCGTTTGGGGGGCTTGAAAAACAGCCAAAAACTCCCATTTATTCAACAGGTTGCCAATGATGACTTTGCGCTAGGCGCATCACGTCTTTCATGGCACAAATGGATGAATCAGCGCCCCTTTGCGCCGCTGATTCGGGACACCCTCGAAGGCCTCACATGACAGAATCTGCCCGGCAGACGACCGCCGACACTGAGCATTCCATTCCCATCGAGTACGGCGCTGAATCGATCCGGGTCCTGAAGGGCCTCGATGCCGTGCGCAAGCGGCCGGGCATGTATATCGGCGACACCGATGACGGTTCCGGCCTGCATCACATGGTGTACGAGGTCGTCGACAACGCCATCGACGAGGCGCTCGCCGGCCATGCCACCGCGGTGGAGGTCGTGCTCAACGCCGACGGTTCGGTGACGGTGCGCGACGACGGCCGCGGCATTCCCGTCGACATTCACAAGGGCGAAGGCATCTCCGCGGCCGAGGTCATCATGACCCAGCTGCATGCGGGCGGAAAATTCGACCAGAATTCCTACAAGGTTTCGGGCGGCCTGCACGGCGTCGGCGTCTCCGTCGTCAACGCGCTGTCCAGCAAGCTGCAGCTCAAGGTCTGGCGCGACGGCAAGGAGCATTTCATCGAATTCGCCCATGGCGACGCGGTGGCGCCGCTGAAGGTGGTCGGCGAGGCCAACGGCAAGCGCGGCACCGAGGTGACGTTCACCGCCTCCTCGGAAACCTTCACCCATATCGAATATGATTTCGCGACGCTGGAACACCGCCTGCGCGAACTCGCCTTCCTGAATTCCGGCGTCAATATCGTGCTGTCCGACCGCCGCCATGCGGTCGAGAAGCGCGAGGCGATGCATTACGACGGCGGCATCGAGGAATTCGTCAAATATCTCGATCGCAACAAGAAGCCGATGGTGCCCGCGCCGATCGTGATCAAGACCGAGATGAACGGCATCGGCGTCGAGGCGGCGCTGTGGTGGAACGACAGCTACCACGAGAACGTGCTGTGCTTCACCAACAACATTCCGCAGCGCGACGGCGGCACCCATCTGGCCGGCTTCCGCGGCGCGCTGACGCGCCAGGTCAACGGCTATGCCGAGGCCAACGCCAAGCGCGAGAAGATCGCGCTGACCGGCGACGACTGCCGCGAGGGCCTGACCGCGGTGCTGTCGGTGAAAGTGCCCGACCCGAAGTTTTCCTCGCAGACCAAGGACAAGCTGGTGTCCTCGGAAGTGCGCCCGGTGGTCGAGAACGTGCTCAACGAAGCGCTCGCCGCCTGGTTCGAGGAGCATCCGACCGAGGCCAAGACCATCGTCAACAAGGTGGTTGAAGCGGCCGCCGCCCGCGAGGCCGCGCGCAAGGCGCGCGAGCTGACCCGGCGCAAGGGCGCGCTCGACTACGCCTCGCTGCCCGGCAAGCTCGCCGACTGCCAGGAGAAGGACCCCGCCAAGTCCGAACTGTTCATCGTCGAGGGCGATTCCGCCGGCGGCAGCGCCAAGATGGGCCGCAACCGCGAATTCCAGGCGGTGCTGCCGCTGCGCGGCAAGATCCTCAATGTCGAGCGCGCGCGCTTCGACAAGATGCTGGGCTCCGAGCAGATCGGCACGCTGATCACGGCTTTGGGCACCGGCATCGGCCGCGACGATTTCGACCTGTCGAAGCTGCGCTACCACAAGATCATCCTGATGACCGACGCCGACGTCGACGGCGCACATATCCGCACGCTGTTGCTGACCTTCTTCTTCCGCCAGATGCCGTCGCTGATCGAGGCCGGCTACCTCTATATCGCGCAGCCGCCGCTCTATAAGGTCAACCGCGGCAAGTCCGAGCAGTATTTGAAGGACGAGCGCGCGCTGGAGGACTACCTGATCCAGACCGGGCTCGACGACTGCGTCTTCAAGATGGCCTCCGGCGAGGACCGCATGGGCCGCGACCTGCAGTCGCTGGTGGAGGACGCGCGGATCATTCGCGCCACGCTGCACAATCTGCACAGCCGCTATAACCGCAAGGTGGTCGAGCAGGCCGCGATCGCCGGCGTGCTGACCCCCAAGATCACCGCCGATGTCGCGACCGCCGCCGCCGCCGCTGACTATATCGCCCGCAGGCTCGACGCACTGGCCGATGAAGTCGAGCGCGGCTGGACCGGGCGCTTCACCGAGGGTGAGGGTTTTGTGTTCGAGCGCACGGTGCGCGGCGTCAAGGATTTCGCCATCATCGACGACGCTCTGCTCGGATCGGCCGACGCACGCAAGCTCGACGATTACGCCGCGCGGCTGCAGGAAGCCTATCCGAAGCCGGGCCTGCTGCGCCGCAAGGACTCGGAAACCGCGATCCACGGGCCGGTCGACCTGTTCGAGGCGGTGACGGACGCCGGCCGCAAGGGAATTACGCTGCAGCGCTACAAAGGTCTCGGCGAGATGAACCCGGAACAGCTCTGGCAGACCACGCTCGACACCAACGAACGCACGATGCTGCAGGTGAAGATCAAGGAAGTCGACGAGGCCGACGACATCTTCACCAAGCTGATGGGCGACATCGTCGAGCCGCGCCGCGAATTCATCCAGGACAATTCGCTCAGCGCCGTCGTGGACGTGTAGGCCTGAGGCCTGCCGTTGTCGCGCCGCAGACGGGCGCGGCTTCCAACCGCCGACCGAACAGCATTCGCCGTCCCGGGCCTCATGGTTCGAGACGGCGCGATGCGCCTCCTCACCATGAGGGTCTGGCTTCGTGCAAAGGGGCACGACAACACCTCTACCCACAGACACGACCTCATCCTGAGGAGCGGCCGCGAGGCCGCGTCTCGAAGGATGGGCCGCGACAAGAACCTGGCACACGTCCGCCTTCCCGCCGCTGGTTTCGCGCGAGGTTTGGCCGGTTCGTTTCGCGCCTCTCGAAAACAGAGGGCGCAGGGAAGACCGGGTGCGCGCTGCACCCGCGGTCTCGCGTGCAAAAAAGATAAAGAAACGCACACGAGCATACAGGTTCAGCGGAAGCAGTCCGGCCTTCCCTGCGCAATGGTTTTACGGCTTATAACGCGCTCTCCCCGGTGACCGGGCTTTCTTGCCACCGTCATTGGCGGATGTTGCCGCCAACTTGATGCCAGCATCGGGGCATCAGGACCACACGCCTTCGCCGTCCGCCTCAGGCGCTCTCGTCAGAAGCACCGTCAGCGTCCACCGCATCCCGCCCCGCGTTCGTGACGTTGCGCAACGCCCCTCTGTGTGGGGCGGGATGGCGGCGATAGAGAACTGATTTGCGACTTCTGAAAATCAGAATATTTTTTCGAGAGAGACTTGACAAGGCGTCGCTCGGCGCACGAAGTGATTTGCCCGTCGGGTTCGAAGGGGGCGAGAAACCTGCTCCAAAAGGAGTACTTAGAATCTCCAAAAGGGGTACTTAGAATGGAGTGTCATCGTCGCTAAGGGCGCTTTTTTGCTTAGGTGTCTGCGTGCTTGAACCTACCCGGGTTACTCTCAGTAATTCATCCAGATGTTGGAACAACGCCGCCTTCACAGCACCATCGGCTAGGCGCTTTGCGCTTGCCTGAATTCCGATGAGCTGTTCGTGAAGGTCAATACGCTCGACGATATAATCTTCATCTATTACCCACCTAATAACGTCCAAAATCTGTGCAGTCATCGACCCTTCGTACTTTTGGGTCGGCCGCACGGTTCCTTCTCAACGGTCTGGTTCCTGACCAGAAGCAAGACTTCTTCAAGCAGTTCGCGGTCGGATCTTATCTTCTTCATGTCAGCATTGGCCGTGTGGCCATGAAGGATTTTTGTAAGCCTCTGCTGGAGATCTGGCCACCACTTGTCAAAGACACTCTGTGCGACGCCGTCGCTCAGTTTACCGCGCGCTGATCGTCTGACAAGTGCAGGGATGAAGTCCGAAGGACGATTAGCTGCTTACGGATTGCCGAGTATCGCTCTGGCAGAACTTCCGATACTCCGGCCTCTCGGTGGGCGCGCTTAATCTCCTCCAGCAGAGCTATAACGGTAGAAAAGTCCACAATGGTCTCGAACCGCCGCATGCCATCTCGTGCCGCTTGCGCAGCTTCTTTTGCGCTGATGGCAGCATTCTTCGACCTCCTCACGTTCCAAAGGGTTGCGGCGAAACCCACAACGGCAATCACGAAGCCGCTAACGTCGGCCCAAGTGCTCGCTAGCTCGCGCTCTTTGAGCCACGCCAAAATAGGGAGTGTGTATTCGCCCACGATATTAAATTCCAAAATATGCCAGCATTCTGCACCAGAGCTTGCCGTGTTCAAATACCGGCGTTCAATTATTGCGGGAAAGATGTGGACTGCTCGCCGCATTCGACTTTTCGCTAGTACGGACCACCGAGTGGGTGTTGAGACGGAATTGGCTGTCTCGACAGGGCTGACTTCTGAATTATCAAGCGTTGATGTCTCCTAGTGCGGCCCCCCTAATGAGACACAAGGACCTGAACACGATCGTCATCCGTTACCCCGGAGTAGGCACCGCAAGCCAAAACCGAGAAGGCGGGCGCGTCGGACCGGGGTCGGGCCGCAGCCCCGCCGAGGCGAACTCCCTAGGCAACCGATACAGCGGTCCCTCTCAAACCAGCCATGGATACGGGCAACTGGGATATTCCCAGGTTGCCGTCCCCCGCCTGTGCTACGGTGCATTATCAACCCACTGATTCCACGACCATTTAACTCGAGCCACAGGCAGACCCATGAGTGACCCGACCGCCGGGCCGGCCTCCCCTATCCGGTACGTGGTCGAAGGGGGACACCGGCTTTCCGGCACGATCGCGCCTGCCGGCAACAAGAATGCCGCGCTGCCGATCATCGCGGCGGCGCTGCTGACCGAGCATCCGGTCAGCTTGCAGAACGTGCCGCGGATTCGCGACACCGAGACGCTGGTGGAGCTGATCCGCTCGGTCGGTGCGTCGGCGGAATGGCGTGAGCGCAACACGCTCGATATCCACGCCAAGAGCATTCGCGCCGCCGACCTCGATCCGGTGCTGTGCGCGCGGATCCGCGCCTCGATCCTGCTGGCCGGGCCGCTGCTGGCGCGCTGCGGCGAGGTGATGCTGCCGCCGCCCGGCGGCGACGTCATCGGCCGGCGCCGGCTCGACACGCATTTCCTGGCGTTCGAGCAGCTCGGCGCCAGCGTCACGGTCAACGAGCGGCTGCATTTCAAGGCGTCGCGGCTTGCCGGCGCCGACGTTTTCCTCGACGAGCCGAGCGTGACCGCGACCGAAAACGCGCTGATGGCCGCGGTCGCCGCCCACGGCACCACCCATCTGCGCAATGTCGCCTCCGAGCCGCATGTGCAGGACCTCGCGCATTTCCTGGTCGCGCTCGGCGCCGATATCGAAGGCATCGGCACCAACACCATGATCGTGCACGGCGCGGCCACGCTTCACGGCGCGACCTGGTCGATCGGCCCCGACCACATCGAGGTCGGCTCGCTGATCGGGCTCGCCGCGGTGACGCGCTCTCCCTTGCGCATCGCGCGCGCCGGAGTTGCGCATCTGCGCTCGATCCGGATGGGGTTCGAGCGGCTCGGCGTGGTCTGCGAGGTCGACGGCGACGACCTCGTGGTGCCCGATCACCAGACGCTGAAAATCCGCGACGATATCGGCGGCCATGTGCCGAAGCTCGAGGACCAGCCGTGGCCGGCCTTTCCCGCCGACCTGATGTCGATCGCGATCGTGACCGCGACCCAGTGCGAGGGCGTGATCCTGATGTTCGAGAAGATGTTCGAGTCGCGGATGTTCTTCGTCGATAAACTGATCGCCATGGGCGCGCGCATCGTGCTGTGCGACCCGCATCGCGCGATCGTGGCGGGGCCGAGCCGGCTGCGCGGCGCACTGATGACCTCGCCCGACATCCGCGCCGGCATGGCGATGCTCTTGGCCGCGGTGTGCGCCAAGGGCACCAGCACCATCAACAATGCCGACCAGATCGAGCGCGGCTATGAGCGGATCGACGAGCGGCTCAATGCGCTCGGCGCGCGCATCACGCGGGTGCCGGCGCGAGCGGGATAGCCAATACAAGCAGCATCGGCACCTTCGCCCGCTAGCCGCCCGTCACAACGGCGCTTTTCGTGCGACCTAGCACAGCCGGCACGCGCCCCAGGATCCGCAGCACGCGCCGCCAACCCCGCAGCCGCCGAACCCGATCCCGCAACCACCGAACCCGATCCCGCAGCCGCCGAACCCGAACCCGATGCCACCGAATCCGATGCCAATGCCGCAGCCGCCGCAACCACCGCAACCACGGCAGCCGGCACAACCACGGCAGCCGCCGCATCCGCCACCACCGCAACCACGGAAGCCGCCGCACCCGCCGCCCCCTCGGCAGCCGCTACAACCACCGCATCCGCGGGCCAGTTGCACGCCGCCGCCAACAACGTTTTCCCTGTCGAAGACATAGAACGTGGCGAGACTGACGTCGGTCATTTCCTCTTCGCTGAGAACGAAGCGCTGGTTGGGCGAGGTATTGTCAGATTGCGGGAGATTGGTAGTGGGCATCGTGGATGCGGATGCACCACCCACCAGCGAAAAACTCAGTCCGGCGGCGCCCAACACCTTCACGGTGGCGGCTTTGGTTTTGCGTTTCCGCTTCGAAGCTTGCTTGACCCGAGACATGGTCGCATCCTCCGTATGCTTTTGTGAAATCGCCTGGCAAAAATGCGCCCGGCGAAGCCGGCGCGCAAGAAATTCCTTTGCGATGAAACCCGCAATATTCTATCGAGTTCCATTCATCTACATGAATGAGGTCGACGCATAACCCTTTCGGCTGAGCGGAACCCCGCCATTCGAAGGCTGGCCCGGATGTCCGCTTCCCGCATCGCGCGATCGTGGCAGGGCCAAGCCGGCTGCGCGACGCGCTGATGAGTGCGCCCGACATCCGCGCCGGCATGGCGATGCTGCTGGCCGCGGTGTGCGCCAAGGGCACCAACACCATCAACAATGCCGACCAGATCGAACGCGGCTATGAGCGGATCGACGAGCGACTCAACGCGCTCGGCGCGCGGATCACGCGGGTGCGGGCGCGAGCGGGATAGGCCCCCGCGTCTCCCTCTCCCCGCCCTTCGCGGGGTCAATACGTCTTTGCGAAATGGGTCGAGCCCCGACGCTTCACTTCACCGCGTCTCCTCGCCTCGGCCACGGCATAGGAGGCAACGCTCTGTCCTCAACGGGCCATACTCTTTGAATCAAGCCGTACGTAAGAGCTGTGGTCAGTCCGATTAATATTACGCCGTTAAGCGCTTCCATGGCTCCCATAAGCCTCCAATGGTCAGTCAGAAAGATTTGCGAGTGACCGTAGGTTGTGATGGCGCTTAGCGAATACAGCATCGCCGCTTCGCCGTCAGGCAGTGCACCGAGGAGTCGATAGGCCGCTGCCCATATTCCAGCCTCGATAGAATGCAGGCAAGTAGCCCAGATAGCGGTGCCCCCTATGCCTAGCGCAAATGCGTAGATGAAATGAGACCGGCCTCTGGCTACAGTCAACACCTGAACCATTTTCACATTGAACAACCCCAGCCCTATGACGTGAATGATCACCGTTGATAGGATCAACAGCGTGCTCCATACCCAACTGCTGTTCCACACTGGTGCACTATCCATGGCCAGATTGTCCAAAACGGGTCGCTTAGCCGACACGTCGACCGCGACGGATGCCGAATACTCAAGCGATCGTAACACTCCGCTAGTAGAACTCTTCCAGACACCCCAAGGTCTGCTATTGGCACAATGGCAGCCTTGTCGAAGGCTGGCCCGGATGTCCACTTCCGAGGGTAGCGCGGACATCGTCAAGCTGTCATCGTTCCGGATGATGCTGCCGCCGGCCGGCGGCGACTCGACACCCATTTTCTTGCGTTCGAGCAGCTCGGGGCCAGTGTCACGGCCAACGAGCCGCTGCACTTCAAGGCGTCCCGCCTGGCCGGCGCCGACGTGTTGCTCGACGAGCCGAAGCGGCAGCTTACAATTTCCTCGTGCCTGTCATATTCTTGCAAGCTCCAGCGTGATCGGGCCCCCTCATCCAAGGGATTTCGGACCTTGCGCTATCTCTTCGAGAATTACGCATTGGACCCCGAGCGTCGCGAGTTATATCGCGGCGCGGATGTCGTCTCCGTGGCGCCACAGGTCTTTGACCTCCTCGACTATCTTGTCCGCAACCGGGAGCGCGTCGTCAGCAAAGACGACCTCATTGACGCCATCTGGAACGGGCGCAACGTGTCTGACACGGCGCTCACGACGCGTCTCAATGCCGTACGGCACGCAATTGGCGACACCGGGGAGCAACAACGCCTCATCAAGACATTGCCGCGGAAAGGGTTCCGTTTCGTCGGCACGGTTCAGGAGGCGAAGAGGCCGGCCGATGGGGCGATCAGCGATATTCCTGCCGAACAGGCGAAACCCGCTCTCCCGCTTCCCGACAAGCCCTCCATCGCGGTGCTGCCGTTCGAGATCATGAGCAGCGGTCCGGAGCAGGAATATTTCGCCGACGGCATGGTGGAAGACATCATCACGGGATTGTCGCGCTCAAAATCCGTGTTCGTCATCGCGCGACTATCCACCCTCACGTACAAGGGCAAAGCCGTCGATATCAAGGAAGTCGGACGTGAACTTGGCGTTCGCTACGTGCTCGAGGGCAGTGTCCGAAAGGCGGCCAATCGCGTGCGCATCACCGGGCAGCTCATCGATGCCACGACAGGAATGCATCTCTGGGCGGACCGGTTCGAAAGCTCGATTGAAGATATTTTCGATTTGCAGGATCAGGTGACGAGCAGCGTGATCGGCGCAATCGCCCCTCAACTGCAACGCGCCGAGATCGAGCGCGCACGACGCAAGCCGACCGGTAGCCTTCAGGCCTACGACTACTATCTTCGTGCGCTCGCCGCCTTTTATCGGCGCACCCGCGAGGAGACTACCGAAGCGCTCAAGCTTACGGAGATTGCCCATGGCATCGATCCGGAATTCGCCGCCGCCTACGCGCTCGGCGCTCGTTGCTATATTCAAAGGAAATCTTTCGGCTGGTTGACGGGTACTGCCGAGGAAATAGCGGAAACCCGGCGGCTTGCGAGGCGGGCGATCGAACTCGATCAGGACGATCCATCGGTGCTTGCACGGGCCGGACATGCGCTCGCGTTCGTAGCAAGTGAGGTCGAGGAAGGCGCGGACCTCGTCTCGCGTGCGATAGATCTGGATCCAAATCAGGCGACCGCACGATATTGGATGGGATGGATCCAGCTTTGGCTCGGGGAAATCGATATCGCGATCGAGCAGTTCGAAATCGCGTTGCGTTTGAGCCCGCTGGATCCGTCGATATTCACGGCCCATTCCGGGATGGCCTGGGCTCACTTTTTGGCTGGCCGCTATGAGGAGGCCTCATCGTGGGCGGCGGCTACTATCCGGCGGCAACCCAATTTTTTGGCAGGATGCCGTGTCATGATGGCATGCCAGGCGATGTCCGGGCGCGTTGAAGAAGCACGAGAGGCGTGCAGGATCGCACTGCAACTGGATCCAACCCAACGCATTTCCCGAATAAGGGATGTCGCCCCATTTCGCAGGGCGGAAGATATCGAAGCACTGGCCCGCGCCTACCGGATCGCGGGTTTGCCGGAATGACCGCTATTGGTTCGCATCCGTGAAAGGCCCTTGATTTGCATCAAGCCGCTTCCGCCGGGATCACGAAATATCCGGTGTGAAACACCCGAGGAGGCGGCGCTTGCGAACCATCCGGAATCTTATTGCGGACGAGAAGCTGACCCGGTTTTTGGGACGGAGCTGCGTAACGGCCATTCCAATTGCCGCGATATGCTGGACGCTCCCGGCCTCGGCACAGACCGCGACAACCGACCGCGTGATTGAGCAGTTTACGTGCAAGGAGGTCATGCGGGAGCCCAACACGAGCCGCGAGGTCGCGATCGCCTTTCTGCACGGATGGCTGCTCGGCAAAGCCGGGGACTCGAAATTCAATGTCGAGGTTCTGGAAAAGCAAACCAATGCATTCATCGACGAATGTCTCGATAACCCGCAGAGCAAGGCCGCCGATGTCATGGCAAAGCTCAAGAAGTAGCTGTCGCCGGCCGCTGGTGTTGCTGGTGGCAGCGGCCGTGCTGGCGACCGCGCGCGCCTCGGCCGCCGAGGAGCCGTGCAATCCGATCTTGGACGGCACCTATTGCGCAACCAACATGCCGAAAAAGACCGGCTATGTGCGCTCTCCCTCCGGCATGACGGGTCTTGCAGACTATTCCCGCCTCGTCCCGTCAGCGGCCGTCGGCGGCACGCCAGGAACGCTGATCGGGATCGGGACGCAGGGCAATCGAACCTGTTTCGGCCTTCTGCGCCGGTCCACGTGCGATTGAAACCGGGTTGCCACAGGCCGGTCTTGCGAGCCCTGTCACTTTCGATTTTGACCCACGAAGACAACCCGACCGGAAGCGTATAGGCTTCCGGGCAAACAGGTTTCTCCCTGTGATTGCATTGTGAGGCCGCGATGTCTTTTCAAAAGGCTTCCCGCTCCGTTCTTGTTTCAGTTGCTTCGATTTTCAACAGCTCGGCCATGGCTGACGAGGTAAAACGAATCCCGGTCAACGGATACGAAATAGCTTACGTCGAAACAGGCCAAGGCGATCCCATCATATTTGTGCATGGCGGTTTGCAAGACTACCGAATGTGGAGCGAGCAGCTTCCAAAATTCGCATCCCGGTATCGCGCCATCGCGTATAGTCGTCGAAACAATTATCCGAATGAAACAAGTCCGGAAGGCACGCCGGATGGCGCAGCCGATGTGCATGGCGAGGACCTTGCGGGTTTCGTGCGCGCTCTCGGGTACGCCAAGGTCAGGGTCGTGGCGCATTCATCCGGAGCCCACGCGGCGCTTTTCTTCGCCGCGGCGCATCCCGACATGGTCATCAGTCTCGCCCTGAATGAACCGCCCGCGTTGGGTGTGCTGAACGGCCTGCCCGACAGCAGCGACATGCTGAAAGAGCTGGGTTCAACGCTTGCGCCTGCCAGAGACGCCCTTAGGGCCGGTGATGTGCAACACGGCATTCCCTTGTTCGTAAACGGCGTCGGTGGGCCGGGCGCCTATGAGCGTCGCTCCGATGCCCAGCAGAAAATGAACCTGGACAACGTTGCATCATATCAGGCGGATGCGACAACCAAACGGCCAAGGGCCGTCTTTACCTGCGACATGGCCAAAGCCATCACGGTTCCGACGCTCTTGTCTACCACCGAACGAAGCCCACGCTTCTTTCACCGAATTGTGGACCAGTTGGAGCGTTGCTTGCCCGACCACGAGAGGATCGAGATCGCTGCGAGTTCACACAGTGCGCCATGGGAGAATCCCGGCGATTACGATCAAGCCCTGCTTGCCTTTTTTGCGAAGCACTAGCTTCGGCACGATCAGCACGCCGAAGCGGAAATCCATAGCCAAGGGTAAACCCGGCTTATCACGCCCTGTGGTTATGGGTCCCGGCGTGACGCCTTCGCTAAAGCTTCGGCGCCCCGCTGTCACAACCCCGGCGAAGCCTTGGCGTAGACGGGTCGCCGGGACGATGAGTGAGTGGTGCGTGCGTCGAAGCGACTTACCGCTGGTCGTCTTTTTGGCCGTCGGCCATGCTAGTCTCACCCCATGACCATTCTTGAGAAGACAAAGCCGGCGCCGCATGGCGCCGCGACAGCGCCGCGCGGCCGTCTCGCGACCGAATTCGCCGATACGGCAAAACTCGCCGTGCCGATGGCGCTGACGCAGCTTGGGCAGATCGTGATGATGACGACCGATCTGGCGCTGATCGGCCGGCTCGGCGAGGAGGCGGTGGCCGCAGCCGCGCTGGCCAGCACCATCTATTTCGTCGGCTTCACGCTCGGGCTCGGCGTGGTGTCGGCGGTATCGCCGCTTGCCGCGCAGGCGTTCGGCGCCCGCGACCTGCATCGCGTGCGGCGAAGCTTGCGCGTCGGGCTCTGGGCCGCGTTGTTCATTTCGCTGCCGATCATGATTTTTCCGCTCTATGGCGATCAGATCCTGCGGATGCTCGGACAGGCGGAGGCGCCCGCGGCACTCGCGCAGACCTATCTGCTCGGCCTCGTGTGGGGCGCGCCGCCCGCGCTGTGGCTGATCGCGATCCGCGGCTTCATGGGCGCGCTCAACCGGCCCGAGCCGGTGCTCTGGATCACGCTGGCGGCGATCCCGGCCAACGGGGTGCTGGTGTATCTGTTGATTGACGGGGTATGGGGATTGCCGGCGCTCGGGCTGTTCGGCGCCGGGATCGCCACCACGATCGTCAGTTTCATCATGTTCCTGGCCGGGCTGTGGTTTGCGGTCGCCCGCCGGCCGTTTTCGAAATACCGCGTGCTTGGAAACATCTGGCGCATCGACTGGGCCATGATGGGTCAACTCGTCGCGATCGGCGCGCCGATCTCGCTCGCTTTCACGATGGAATACGGCCTGTTTTCCTCGGCGGCGCTGCTGACCGGCCTGATCAGCACGACCGCGCTCGCGGCCCACCAGATCGCGCTGCAGGTCACGGCCGTGCTGTACATGGTGCCGCTCGGCATCGGCATGGCGGCTACCGTGCGGGTCGGCCACGCCGTCGGCCGCAACGATGCCGCCGGCGTCAAGCGCGCCGGCCTCGCCGCGCTTCTGCTGGGACTCATCATCGGAGCCGGGCTGACCTTGATGGTGATCGTTTTCCGGTTTGCGATCGCGCGGCTTTTCCTCGGTCATGCCGATGTGAGCGCGGACGCGACGATCGACCTCGCCGCGACGCTGCTGCTGATCGCCGCCACGCTGTTTATCGGCGACGGCGTTCAAACCATCATGGCGGGGTCGCTGCGCGGCATCAAGGACACGCGTATCCCGCTGCTGTTCGCCGCGACCGGCTATTGGCTGATCGGCTTTCCCGCCGCCTGGGTGCTGGCCTTCCACGCGCATCTCGGCGCGGTCGGCGTCTGGATCGGATTATCGGCGGGGACGCTGGTCTATGCCTCACTTCTGGTCTTGCGTTTCAGGCGGCTGGCGAACAGGCTGGCTTCGCCATGAAGGTCGATGAAATCAAACCGGAGGTCGATCGCGCCGCGCTGCTGGCTGGCGCGCAGTTCGCCGACGCTTTCCGCATCGCCGTCGAGGGCAGCGCGCTCGATGCACGACAAGCCGCGCAGCGGATGATCGGCCAGCCGCCGCGCTGGATCGACGCGCTGCTGTCGCTGCGAAATGCACTGGTTAAGCCGTTCGGGCTAAAGACGTCGGGCGCGGGTGAGAAAGCCGCCGCGGGCATGATCGGCATCTTTCCGGTGCCTGAGCGCGACACCAGATCGCCTGGTTGCCGGGTTTGACGATCATCATCTGGATTTTCGCGTGGTGGTGGATGTCGCAACTTCCGGCGAGCGGCAGCAGGTCACCGCGACCACGCTGGTGCGCACGCACAATTGGCTCGGCCGAAGCTATCTGGCGATCATCCTGCCGTTCCACCGGCTGATCGTCCGCACCATGCTGCGGCAGGTCGCGGCCTGAGCGGGACGCGCCTTGCGGGCCGGATGGACGCCCCGCGCCGCCCGTGCTTTGTTCCCCGCCGCCGTTGGAGCCTCGGTTCTGATAGAATCAGAACCGAGGTTCCAGATTTTCTTGTTTTGACGCGTTTTCTTCACCGAACCGGTATCCACTTCGCTCGAAAACGCTTCTGCGACCGGGATAGCCATGACATTGTCCGTCGATCTGTTCTTTTCGTTCCGCAGTCCCTACAGCTACCTCGCGCTTTCGAAGACGCGCAGCATGGTCGCCGACTACGATGTGGCAGTGAACCTGCGGCCGGTCTATCCGCTGGCGGTTCGCGTGCCCGGCTTTTTCAAGCGCGCCGATCCGCGCTTCGCGCGCTATGTCGTGCTCGACGCCAGCCGCGTCGCCAAGCACGACAACATCCCGTTCCGCTTTCCCCGCCCCGATCCGATCGTGCAGGACATGGCCACCCTCGATGTCGCCGAGCACCAGCCATATATTCACCGGCTGACGCGGTTGGGGGCCGCCGCGCAGATCGAAGGCCGCTCGCTGGCCTTTGTCGATGCCATCAGTCCCGTGCTGTGGGACGGCTCGGTCAAGGGCTGGCACGAGGGCGATCATCTGGCGCGCGCCGCGTCGGCCGCCGGCTTCGACCTGCCCGCGATGGATTTGGCCGTCGCCGCCGATCCCGATCGTTATGAAGCCGTCATTGCCGACAACGAAAAGGCCCATGCGGCCTCCGGCCATTGGGGCGTGCCGACCTTCGTGTTCGAAAACGAGCCGTTCTTCGGCCAGGACCGCATCGATCTGCTGATCTGGCGCATGGAAAGCAAGGGTCTGACCCGCCGTAGCTGATGTTGACGGCGGCTCCGGCCAGCCGTACCTAATATCCGGATGCATCTCCCCGTCATTGCGAGGAGCGCCAGCGACGAAGCAATCCACTGCTTGCGCTGAATTCCGAAGATGGATTGCTTCGCGTCGCTCGCAATGACGGTTCATAGACGAGGCAACGCCATGGCCCACGAAACCGCAACGCTTGCCGCCTATGTCGCGGACCTGAAATTCGCCGATATCCCCGAACAAGTGCGCGATCGCGCCAAGGCGCTGACGCTGGATTTCCTCGGCAGCGCGATCCGGGCGCGGCGCGACGCGGAATCCACTGCCTCGCTTCTGAAGATGCTGGAAGCGCTGGCGCTGGACGGCTCGGGTAAATCGACCGTGTTCGGCGACAGCAGGACATGGACGCCGGCGGTGGCGGCGCTGCTCAACGGCGCGCTCGGCCATTCCCTTGATTTCGACGACACGCACGCGGATTCCTCGCTGCATGCGAGCGCGCCGGTGGTGCCGGCCGCGTTCGCGGTCGGCGAAATGGTCGGCGCGTCCGGCCGCGACGTGCTGACCGCGATCGTGGCGGGCTATGAAGTGTGCTGCCGGCTCGGCAACGCGCTCGATCCCACCTCGCATTATGCGCGCGGCTTTCACCCCACCGCCACCGCCGGCACCTATGGCGCGGCGGCGGCGGCGGCGAAACTTTTCGGACTGTCGAAAGATCAGATCATCGCCGCGTTCGGCGTCTCCGGCAGCCAGGCGGCGGGCTCGCTGCAATTTCTGGTCAACGGCGCCTGGAACAAGCGCTACCAGGTCGGCGCGGCCGCGATGAACGGCGTGATCGCCGCGACGCTCGCGCGCAACGATTTCGTCGGCGCCACCGAATCGGTCGAGGGCAAGCACGGCCTCTTGGTCGGCTACAGCGACGATCCGCATCCCGACAAGGCGGTCGCAGGCCTCGGCCAGATCTACGAGACCATGAAGATCGGCGTCAAACCCTATCCGAGCTGCCGCTATACCCATGCCGCCCTCGATGCGCTGATCGCGATGCGCCGGGAGCACAATCTGACGCCGGACCAGATCAAGCGGGTCGAGATCGGGCTGCATCGCAACGGCATCACACTGACCGGCGACGCCGCCACCAAGCGGCATCCGACCTCGATCGTCGGTGGCCAGTTCTCGATGTTCTTCACCGGCGCGGTGGCGCTCGACCAGGGCCGCTTCGGCTGGGACGATTACGAAAGGCTCGGCGACGCCGCGGTGGACGCGCTCGCCGACAAGTTCGAGGTGGTGCAGGACGACCGCCTGGAGATCGGCCGCACCCATCCGTTCGGCGCGCGCGTCAGCATCACCACCGACGACGGCGTGCATGAGCGGCTCTATGCCGACCCGTCCGGCGAGCCGAACTCGTTTCCGGACGCGCAGGCGATGCAGCAGAAGTTCCTGACGCTGGCGCGCCCGGTGCTGAACGGCCGCGCCGACCAGCTCGCGGACGCGATCCTGTCGCTGGAGCGATTCGATCGCGTCGAGAAGGCCACCCAGCTCGGCCGGCAATAGCCGACGTCAGTTTCCGGCCGCGAGGCGTCCCTTGCCGCCGGTGGCGGCGATCACCTCCGTGACCAGGCGTGAAACGCCTTCGATGTCGTACCGGTTTCCGGAAGTGCCGAAGCGGGCGATGACGAGCCGCTCGGAGGGAATGATGACGACATATTGCCCGAACGTGCCGCTGGCGTAGAAGGAATCCGCCGGCCATCCGTGCGAGGTGCGGTACTTCGCGCCGAAACTGTCGCCCCGATTGGTCCAGAACCCCGCGCCGTATCCGACCCACGCGCTCGCGGTCGGCGTCGCGGAGTAATTCACCCAGCCCTCGGGCAAGATGCGCTGGCCACCGACGACGCCATCGCCGAGATAGAGCGCGCCGAACCGCGCCCAGTCGCGCGCCGAAGCCAGCATCTGGCTCGATCCCTCCGGCGTGCCGCTGGCGTCGAATTCCAGCGTGACGTTGCGCATGCCGAGCGGACCGAACAGTTCGGCCCGCGCAAAGCGCAGCACGTCGGCGGCGTGACCGCCGGCCGCATCGCGGATCAAATGCGACAGGACGATGGTGTTGCCATCGTGATAATTCCAGGCGCTGCCGGGCGTGCTTTCGAGATCGGCGCTCTCGGCAAACGCCGCCATGTCGCGCTCGACATATTTCATCCGGTTGACCGGCGCGATGGCGCTGGCGAGCGAGGCATTGAGCGAGCTGCCCATCGCCAAGCCGCTGGTATGGCGCAAGAGATCATCGACCGTGATGGCGTGGCGGGGATCGTCGGGCTTTTGCCACGCCGCGACCGGCGGCGGTTCGTGGACGGCAAGCTTGCCCTGGCGAACCAGAATTCCCGTCAACGCCGAGATCACCGATTTGGTCGCGGAGTAGCCGAGGATCTGCGTGTCGATGCCGTAGCCGGGCGCGTAGCGTTCGGCGACGACGCGGCCGTCCTTGAGCACCACGACCGCATGGGTATGGCGAAGCGGCGGCCGATCGGGCTCGGCAAAGGCGCGATCGAGCGCCAGCTTGAGCTCGGGGTTCGCAGGTTCCACCAGCGAAGGCCCCGCGACGTCCGGCAGCAGCGCGCGTTGCGCGGAGCTGACTGCCGATGGCAGCGCGGCATCGACTGGCGCATCGTCATGCGCGACATAGCAGCCCAAACCCTCGCGATAGACGGCGCGGCTTTCTCCGCCGCCAAGGAGCGTCACGGTGACGTCCCTGCGTTCACGGTCGACCCTGTAATGGACGGCCCAAATGATCAGGCCGGTGCCGGGCATCGCCGCCGTCGTCTCCGAAAGAACCCGATCCGGATCGAGGCCGGACACGAAGGTCTCCGAGCACAGCGTATGCGCGATGAAGCCGGTCGCGACCTTCGGCGCGTCGTGGGCGCGGACCGCCGTCAGCGCCAGCGCGCCGCATAATGTCGTCGTCACGAGCAGGATGATTTTGGCTTTTCGGGTCACGGTTTTCTCCGGCGGTCTTCGCCATCATGGCGTGCCGGAACATGACCCAAGCGGCGGCGCGACGGCTCGCCGGATTCGAAATCGTGCTGGCGGAAAACTCCAACCGCCTCGCCAATTCCGAAATATGCCAGTTATTTCAATGGATACCGAAAGCTACGCGCCGGCCTCGCTGTGCCGGCGGTATTCCGTCGGCGTGACGCCGGTGGTGGCCTTGAACGCGCGGTTGAAGGGCCCGAGCGACTGGAAGCCGGCGTCCATCGCGATGGTGATCACGGGCACTTCGGCCTGCGACGGATCGGCCAGCGCCGCCTTGGCCTCGGCGATCCGGTGATTGTTGAGGAAGGCGTTGAAATTGCGGTAGCCGAGCTGCTGGTTGATCAGGCGCCGCAATTTGTATTCGGGCACGGCGAGCTTCGTCGCCAGCGTGCCGATGGTGATGCCCTCATGGCGATAGATGCGCTCGTCCGACATCAGGCGCATCAGGGCATCGAGCAGCCGGCGATCCGACGCGCTTGCTTCGCCGGAGCGAGGCGGCGGCCACGGGCTTTTCGGACGGCGCAAAAATCGCCTCGCCCCGGACGCGCATCAGCGAGACTGCAATCGCGATCACGACGCCGGCGAGAATCGCGGCATTCACGGTGGCGACGATGCCGGGCGAGCCGCTGGAGGTGAGAAAAATCTCCACCACGGCGTTGAAGCCGGCATAGGCGGCAGCGGCGACCACCACGAACACCCGCAGCCGCCGGCGCTCCTCGACCAGATCGGCGGACCAGGAGGCAATGGTTTGACCGACGGCGAGCGCCACGAAGACAAGCGAGATCACCGAGATGGCGACCGCGAAAATGCGCGGATCGAGGATTTGCGCCGGCACCAGCACCAGGCAATTCGTCAGGCTCAAGGCCACCACCGCAGCCCAAAGCAGGGCATGGCGGCGGCGCACTTCAAACGCATCGTCGAACAGCGCCCGCGCGAACAGCCAGAACAGCACGACGTTGCCGGTCGAGATCGCGATCAATGCCGCGTGCCACGGCGTCACCGGCAGCGCAAACCCGGATGCCGCGGTCACTGCATGGGCCGCCGAACCCAGCGCAAAGGCGCTTCCCAGACGGCCGGCGGCAACGGTCCTGAAATCACGCCACAACAGCGCCGCGAGCAGCAGCAGCAACGTCGCCGTGCCCGCGCCGAGCGTCAGGTTGATCTGCGGCAGCATGTGCCTGTGATTCCACGATGGGTCATGCGCGCCAACCTAGTCCAGGCCGCGGCCCGTTTCAATTTGCCGGCCATTTGTCGCGCGACGTCACCCAGAGATCGGCGGCATGACCGAACAGATCGAACTCGGGCCCCTTCTCGGCGCCGAGCCGCCGTGCCACGGCCTGCGACGCAGTATTTTCCTGGTCGATGCAGTGGAAGATCTGATCCAGCTCGAACGTGGCAAAGCACCAGTCGATGGCTGCGCTTGCCGCCTCCACCGCATAACCCTTGCGGCGGAATTCGCCCGCTATGCCCCAGCCGACTTCAAAGCCCGGCCAGGTCGGTGGAAACCAGGGGCCGACCCGGCCGGCGAATTTGCCGGTCGATTTCTCCTCGACGACGAACATCCCGATGCCGTGCAGCGCCCAATGCCCGGACATGATCGCCGCGTTGCGCCAGCCGGCCAATGGCGTGGCGACCGGCTTGCCGTCACCGGTGATGAACCGCGCGGTACCGGGATCGGACAGCATGACCGTGTTCGGCGCGATATCGGCCTCGCGCCATTGCCGCAGTTTCAGACGCGCGGTCTCGATGACGGGACCGTCGGATCGGGCAAGCGTAACGCCGGGCTTGAGGGGAGGCAGCATTTTCGGTTTCCATGTTTCACGGAAACTATCTGCCGGCTCGGGTCAGGCGGCAAGTGCCGCGCGAATCATCCGGGCCAGATCGGACCTGCGATACGGCTTGGAGAGCAGCAACGCGCCGGGCTCGAGATAACCGCCACGCATGATCGCGTCGTTCGAATAGCCCGACGTGAACAGGACCTTCAACGAGGGCCTGCGCTGCAGGGCTGCATCGGCGAGCTGGCGGCCGTTCATCGAACCCGGCATGATCATGTCGGTGAACAACAGATCGATTTCCCTCGCGCTATCGATAACGGCCAGGGCCTCGGCGGCGTCGATCGCCGTCAGCGCATGGTATCCGAGGCTCTTGATCTGGCCGACGACGAAGGTCCGCACCAGATTGTCGTCCTCGACGACCAGGATGGCTTCACAGCCGTTTTCAGGATCTGTGCCGCAGGGCAATTCGGTGGCGGCCTGCTGGCCTGGCAGCTTCCGGATTTGCGCAGCAGCATCGGTCATGGCTCGGCTCGACTGCGTTGTCGTATTGCGCCGGCAGGATGTACTTGCCGTGGAGCGGCTCCTATCCGTTGATCTACGGGATTCGATCTTTTTGATGGATGCGGGCCTTCGTCCGCACCACTTATGAGTGCGGAATATTGGCGCCCGAAGCGATTGCCCGGGGTGGACCGGGCCGGCCAGAGGCTTGTAACCTCGCGGGGACATCCCGCCGACTGCTGATTTTCCATGCTGCGCACACCCTTCATCGAGACCCTGAGCGACCTGTTCATCCGCTCGGCGGCATGGCGCGGACGCGACGAGCTGTTCGTCGACGAAGAGGATCGCATCACCGGCGCCGACGCGCTCGATCAGGCGCTCCGGATGGCGCAGGCCTTTGCCGATCATGGCGCTGATACGGGCCGAGGTGATCGCCTATCTCTGCCGCAGTTCGGCGCGGCATGCGGTGGCGTGGTTCGCCGCTCCCTTGAGCGGACGGATCGCCTGCAGCCTGCATGTCCGCGAGACGCCGGAGCGG
Organism: uncultured Alphaproteobacteria bacterium; assembly: GCA_963843225.1. Lineage (GTDB taxonomy): Bacteria > Pseudomonadota > Alphaproteobacteria > Rhizobiales > Xanthobacteraceae > Bradyrhizobium. The sequence continues at coordinate 599,784 of CAWJJT010000001.1, forward strand.
CTCGGACAGGCGCTCGACTGGCTCGACGCCAACGTCCTGGTGCATGATTCCGATCTCGAAGCCGAGGCGATCGCGGCGGTCGCCGCATCCGGCCGCTCGATCCGGCGCATCAGCCTTGGCGCACGCGGCAGCGCCGATGCCGACTACGGCAGCATCGTCGCGACCGCCGCACCTTTCGACGTCGCCTCGAATCGGCCGAAGCCCGCGGATGTCGCCGCGATCGTGTTCTCGTCGGGCACGACCGGAAAACCCAAGGGCATCATGCACAGCCAGAAGACGCTGCTGGAGGCCGCCAAGGGCGGCCAGGTGGTGATGGGGCCGATCACGCCCGACAGCGCCACGCTGCTCTACATGCAGCCGTCATTCGCGGCATGGCCGATCATCGTGCTGCCTTACGTCGCCGCGAAGGCAAAGGTCTGCTTCGGCAAATTGTTCACGCCGGCGGCGTTTCTGGAATCCTGCCAGCGCGAGCGCATCACGCTGGCGCCGCTGGTGCCGACGATGTGGCGCATGGTGTTCGAGGCCTCGCCCGAAAATTACGACCTGTCGGCGCTGACCCTGGTGTCGATCTCGGGCGAAGCGCCGGCGCCGAGCGACGTACGCCAGCTCTACGACAGGTTCTGCAGGAACATCTGCTGCGTCTATCTCTCCGGCGAGGCCTTTACCGCATCGGGCGTGATGGCCAACACGCGCGACCTGATGGAGCGCGGCAAGATCGGCTCCAGCGGGCGGCCGGTGGTCGGCGCCGACGTCCGGATTCTCGCGCCCGGCGGCGGCTTCGACGACGAGGCGGCCCAGGGCGAAACCGGCGAGATCGCGATCTCGGGCCCGTCGCTGGCGATCGGCTACTGGAAGGATCGAGGAATTGACGCGCGAGAAATTCCGCGACGGCTGGTGGCGCAGCGGCGATCTCGGGCGGCTCGACGCCGACAATTATCTCTGGGTCTCCGGCCGCATCGACAACGTGATCAATACCGGCGGCATCAAGGTCAGCGGCGAGGAGATCGAGCATGCGCTGCTGGCGCATCCCGCGATCGCCCAATGCGCCGTCGTCGGCCAGCCCGATCCTCGCCTGGGCCAGCGTATCGAGGCCTATCTCGTCGCCCGCGGCGCGCCGCCGGAACCCGGCGAAATCGACCTGTTCCTGCGCCGGGAACGCCACCTTGGCCGGCTACAAGATACCGAAGGCGTTTCACTGGATCGAGGCCATGCCGACCGGGCCAACCGGAAAACTGTTCCGGCGTGCGCTGCGGACGGATGGCTGAAGGTCTTTCGTCGTTCCGGCGTTCGCCGGGACGACGTCGATCTGCTATTGTCGCCCCAATCATCACGGACATTTTCAGGAGACCCCATGAGCTGGCTTCCCAACAACGATCCCGTGCTCGGCGACGCCAAATCCTGCGACGCGCTGGAGCTTGTCATCGTGCCGCGCACCCGCGATCTCGGCGATGGATTTGAGGTGCGGCGCGCGCTGCCGCACGGCAAGCGGCAGATGGTCGGCCCCTTCATCTTCTTCGATCATTTCGGGCCGGTGCAGTTCATGTCCGGCAAGGGCATGGACGTGCGCCCGCATCCGCATATCGGGCTTGCCACCGTCACCTATCTGTTCGACGGCAGCATCATGCACCGCGACAGCGAGGGCAACATCCAGGAAATCCAGCCCGGCGCGATGAACCTGATGACCGCGGGCCGCGGCATCGCCCATTCCGAACGCACGCCGGACGTGCAGCGGCAGAACGGGCAGAAGATGCTGGGCCTGCAAAGCTGGATCGCGCTGCCGGCCGGATCGGAGGAGATCGCGCCTTCGTTCCAGCATTACGCCGCCGCCGACCTGCCCACGGTGCAAGACCGCGGCTTTACCGCGCGCGTGATCGCCGGCAGCGGCTTTGGCGTGAAATCGCCGGTGACGATGGTGTCGCCGTGGTTCTACACCGAGGTGACGGCGGAAGCGGGCGTCAGCGTTCCGCTCGATCCCGACCATGAGGAGCGCGCCATCTATCTGGTCGACGGCGAGGTCGAAATCGCGGGCGATCGCTTCGAGGGACCGCGCCTGCTGATCTTCCGGCCCGGCGACCGCATCACGGTGAAAACGGCAAGGCCGACGCGCATGATGTTTCTCGGCGGCGACGCGCTGGAAGGACCGCGCCATATCTGGTGGAATTTTGTTTCTTCCAGTAAAGAGCGGATCGAGCAGGCCAAGCAGGACTGGAAAACCGGCCGCTTCGCGCCTGTTCCCAGCGAACACGAGTTCATTCCGCTGCCGGAATGAACTATCCCTGCTTCATCCCCTCGATGTCCGCGCGCGTCCCGCGCGGGCGTGCCGCGCTTTGAAAGTCTGCCCATGACCACCATGCTCGCCAGCGACCTGCCTCTTCCCCGGATCGGGCGCGGCAAGGTCCGCGATATCTACGCCGTCGGCGACGACCGCGTGCTGCTCCTGACCACCGACCGCATCAGCGCCTTCGACGTGGTCATGGCCGAGACCATCCCGATGAAGGGCGCGGTGCTGACCCAGATCAGCGCGTGGTGGTTCAAGGAGCTCGAGGGCGTGGTCCATCATCACATGATCAGCGCCGACGCCGACGAGATCATCGGCGAGGTGCCGGCGCTGCAGGGCCATCGCGCTTCGCTCGCCGGACGCGCGATGCTGTGCAAGCGCACGACCGTGTTTCCGATCGAATGCGTGATCCGCGGCTATCTCTCGGGTTCGGCGTGGAAGGAATATTCGGCCCAGGGCACGCTGGCCGGCGAGAAACTCCCGGCGGGCCTGCTCGAGAGCGCCAAGCTGGAGCCTGCGATCTTCAGTCCGGCGACCAAGGCCGAAACCGGCCATGACGAGAACATCACGATCGCCGCGGATGCGCGAGATCCTCGGCGAGGAAGTGACCTACACGCTCGAAAGCATGACGCGCGCGGTCTATTCGCTCGGCGAAAAGCTCAGCCGCGACCAGGGCATCATCATCGCCGACACCAAATTCGAATTCGGCCGGGACAGGGACGGCCGCATCATCCTGATCGACGAGGTGATGACCCCGGACAGTTCGCGGTTCTGGGCGGCGGACGCCTACAAGCCCGGCCAGCCGCAGCCGAGTTTCGACAAGCAGCCGCTGCGCGATTATCTCGACACCGAGCGCCGCGCCGGCCGCTGGAACGGCGAAGCCCCGCCGCCGCCGTTGCCGGCCAGCGTGGTCGACGCCACCAGCAAGCGCTATCTCGAAGCCTATCGCCGGATCACGGGGAGTGAGCTGGCAGTCTGACGCCGTCATTCGGGATGGTGCGCCAGCACCAGTACCACGGAATCTGCTGGATTCCGGGTTCGATGCTTCGCATCGCCCCGGAATGACAATCGAAGAAAAACATCAAGGGAGCGCAGACATGACCGAGACCGACACCGTGCTGGTCGAACGCGATGGCCCGGTGACCATCGTCTCCATCAACCGTCCGCATTGCCGCAACGCCGTCGATGGCGCGACCGCGCGAAAACTGTACGACGCGTTCCGCGCTTTCGACGCCGATGCGGAAGCATCCGTCGCGGTGTTCACCGGCACCGGCGGATATTTCTGCGCGGGCGCCGACCTCAAGGCGGTGGCGTCGGGCGATCCCAACAAGAAGCGCGAGATCGGCGGCCACGACTCGATCGCGCCGATGGGACCGAGCCGGCTGCGACTGTCAAAACCGGTGATCGCGGCGGTGGAAGGTTTTGCGGTCGCCGGCGGCATGGAACTGGCGCTGTGGGCGGACATGCGCGTGGTCGCCGAGGACGCCACCTTCGGCGTGTTCTGCCGCCGCTTCGGCGTGCCGCTGATCGATCTCGGCACCATCCGGCTGCCGCGGCTGATCGGCCATTCGCAGGCGATCGACCTGATTTTGACCGGCCGCCCGGTCGGCGGCCCCGAGGCGCTGCGCATGGGCCTTGCCAACCGTCTGGTCCCCAAGGGCGAGACCCGCGCGCAGGCGATTGCGCTGGCGAAGGAGATCGCGCGCATTCCCGCAGAGCCTGCCTGCGCGCCGACCGGCTGTCGGCGCTGCGGCAATGGGATCTGTCGGAAGAGGAGGCGATCGCCAACGAAATGCGCGGCGGGCTCGAGGTCATCGCCTCCGGCGAGACGCTCTCCGGCGCCACGCGCTTTGCCTCCGGCGTCGGCCGTCACGGCGCGTTCGGCGAGAGCAAGCCAATCGGATGATCGCGGTGCTCAGGCGATAACAGAAGGAGGCGGACTTGGCCGATCTGAAAACATTTGTCGCCAGCGATTTCCGCCTGCAAAGCGGGATCGTGATGCCGGCCGTGACCATCGCCTACCGGACGCTGGGCGACGCTCGCGCCAGGCCGCGACAATGTGGTGCTGGTCACCCACGGCAACACCAGCGGTCCGCATTTGATCGATCCCGGCGGATCGACGGCCGAAGGGAGCTGGAGCGAGATCGTCGGTCCCGGCAAGGCGGTCGATACCAACCGCTTCTTTGCGATTTGTCCGAACATGCTGGGCTCGTCCTACGGATCGACCAATGCGGCGAGCATCGATCCCCGGACGGGCAACCGATATGGGCCTCGCTTTCCCGACATCACCGTGAGCGACATCGTCGCGACCCAAAAGGCGCTGCTCGATCATCTCGGCATCGAGAGGCTGGTCGCGATCGTCGGCCTGTCCTATGGCGGATTCCAGGGCTTTCAATGGGCGGTCGACTATCCCGGCATGATGAAGGGGATTGCGGCTATCGTCACGGCGCCGATGGTGCCGCGCGAGCGCGCCGACGGGCAATATCCAGCGCCTGCTCGCGACCCTGTCGAAGGACCCGAACTGGAACGGCGGCGATTATTACGATCGCGGCGGCGTGCTGGAAAGCATGATCGAGATTCGATCCGCCACGCTGAAGGCCTATGGGATCGAGACCCGTTTGCGTGACACGATCAGCGACCCCGAACAGATCGAGGCGGCGATCCGCGACGAGGCGACCCGCTGGGCGCGGGGTTTCGATGCAAACTCACTGATCATTCTGGCGAAGGCGATGCGCGGCTTCGACGTGACGGCGCAATTTTCGACGATCCGGTCGAAAATTCTCTACGTGCTGTCGCGCACCGACAAGTTGTTTCCGCCGGAACTCGCTGCAAGCGTGATGCCGGCGTTGAAGGCCGCCGGTGTCGACGCCGACTATTTCCTGCTCGATAGCGAATACGGCCATTCGGCAACCAGCCGCGACGCGCACAAATGGGCGCCGCGGCTGCGGGAGTTCATGGAGAGTCTGTAAGCTAGCTGCGCGCTCGATTCGTCGTCCCGGCGAACGCCGGGACCCATAACCACCGATGCAAGTTGCAACACTGGCTGGGGCCTCAGCTTCGTACCATGTAGGCGCCAGTGGTTATGGGCCCCCGCCTTCGCGGGGGCGACGATGGAGAACGCGTTCGCCTGAGGACGTCGAAATCAAACCCCGGCCATCATCACGTATTTGATCTCGACATATTCTTCCATGCCGTGATGCGAGCCTTCGCGGCCGAGGCCGCTTTCCTTGACGCCGCCGAACGGCGCGACTTCGGTGGTGATCAGCCCGGTGTTGACGCCGACCATGCCGGACTCCAGCGCCTCGGCGACCCGCCAGACCCGGCCGAGATCGCGCGAATAGAAATACGACGCCAGACCGAACGGCGAGTTGTTGCACATCGCGATCACGTCGGCCTCGTCCTTGAAGCGGAACACCGGCGCCAGCGGCCCGAAGGTTTCCTCCTGCGACACCAGCGCATCGGGCTGCGACGTTGGCCAGCACCGTCGGCTCGAAGAAGGTGCCGCCGAGCGAATGGCGCTTTGCCGCCGGTGACGATCTTGGCGCCGTGCTTGACCGCGTCGGCGATGTGCTTTTCGACCTTGTCGACCGCTTCCATGTTGATCAGCGGGCCCTGCGTCACGCCGTGCTTCGGTGCCGTCGCCGATCTTCATCGCCGCGACCTTCTTCGAAAGTTTTTCGACGAACTGATCGTAGATCTTGTCCTGGGCGTAGATGCGGTTGGCGCAGACGCAGGTCTGGCCCATGTTGCGATATTTCGAAACCATCGCGCCTTCGACCGCGGCGTCGATGTCGGCGTCGTCGAACACCACGAACGGCGCGTTGCCGCCGAGCTCGAGCCCGAGCTTCTTCACGCCGACCGAGGCCTGCTGATACAGAATCTTGCCGACCTCGGTCGATCCGGTGAAGCCGACGAAGCGCACGGCGGGATGTTCGCACAGCACCTTGCCGATCGCCGAGCGAATTGCCGGTCAGGATGTTGAACACGCCCTTGGGCACGCCGGCCTTCTCGGCCAGCGCCAGCCAGCGCCAGCGCGGTGAGCGGCGTCTCGTTGGCGGGCTTCAGCACCACGGTGCAGCCGGCGGCCAGCGCCGGCGATACCTTGCGGGTGATCATCGAACAGGGAAAATTCCACGGCGTGATCGCGCCGCAGACGCCGATCGGCTGCTTGATCGCGAGCAGCCGCGCGTCCGGCCGCTGCGTCGGAATGGTTTCGCCATAGACGCGCCGGGCTTCCTCGGCGAAGAACTCGACATAGGCGCCGCCGATATCGACCTCGCCGAGCGCCTCCGCCAGCGGCTTGCCCTGCTCGGAGGTCAGGATCAGCGCCAGATCTTCGCGGTTGGCGATGATCAGGTCGAACCATTTGCGCAGGATGTTGGAGCGCTGCTTGGCGGTGAGCTTGGCCCAGGCCGGAAACGCGCGCTCGGCGGCTTCGACCGCCTGGGTCGCTTCCGCCGTGCTCATGACTCGGCACTTTCGCAAGTTCGACGCCGTTGACCGGATTGGTCACCGGACTGCGCCGGCGTGCCGACCCAGGCGCCGTCGATGTAGCAATGCTCGCGCAGCAGCGAGGGATCCTTCAGGCGATCGCGCAGCGATGGCGCGGACGATTGCGAGGCGCGTGCGGCAGCGGTCGGGGTCATGGCGTTACTCCTGGGATTTTTTCGGATATTGGATGCAGATATAGGCCAAAAACGGCCGCAATGCACCGGCCGCGAAAGCGCGGCTGCCTCAATCAAATTTGGGGGCTTAAATCCCGAAGGACCGCAGTTCTCTGGAAACGCTGCGGTCCGAAACGCCGAACGCCGTTAATTCAGGCCGCGCCGCTCATATAGGTTTCGCGGCGGCCGATCATGCGTTCCGCCGCGGCCTTGGCGTCCGCCTTGGTGGAGGTCGCGCAGGTCCGATATTCGAGGTCGGGCACGGCAGCCGCTTCGCGCCGCCCGAACCACGACTTCGAACCGATCGCCAGCTGCGCCAGCGCCTGCGGCGACATTGTCGACGGCATCGAACGAGTGCAGCGCGCCCGTCCCGGCATAACGAACTTCGTAAATGCCGGGACTGATCGGCGCCTCGATATTCTCGCCGCGGCCCGCCCGCGGATACCGCTTCCATTCGCTCCAGGTCGAAATCATTGCCAGCCCCTCGCGGCACATTGGCCGCAATCAATTTCATTGAAATTACCGATCGGAAGCACTGTTTGTGCTGCGATCTGAACGCCTTACTACGAAATCGGTTCCGGAAAGGAGATTCGCAAGATAGCCCCGAAGCAGGATGAGGTCATCGTTAATGCGCGCGCCATCCACGCAATTATGCCGAGTGTTGCAGCAGGGGTTCTCCGCTCCGTCGGCGATCACGAGATCGCGACCGGCCGAGGCCATGGCTCACGCTTGCGGGAAGGCGCGAGCGGGGGGAAGATCGGCCACTTCAAAAAAAACCCACACGGGAGGTGGCCCCATGCAAAGCAAAGCTCAGATCGATCAGGTCCTGCGCCAGAAAAGCGACGCCAAGGAAATTCCCGGCGTCGTCGCCATGGCCGCAAACAGCAAGGAAGTGATCTACCAGGGCGCGTTCGGCAAACGCGACCTGTCCAAGGACGATGCCATGACCGCCGACAGCGTGTTCTGGATCGCCTCGATGACCAAGGCCATCACGGCCGCGGCCGGCATGCAACTGGTCGAGCAAGGCAAGCTCTCGCTCGACGCGCCGATCGGCAAGGTGCTGCCCGACCTCGCCGCGCCGCAGGTGCTCGAAGGCTTCGACGCCAGTGGCGAGCCGAAGCTGCGGCCGGCGAAGAACCCGATCACGCTGCGCCATCTCATGACCCACACCGCCGGCTTCGCCTACAACATGTGGAACGGCGACATGGTGCAGTATCTGGAGAAGACCGGCACGCCCCGCCGTCACCACCTGCCAGAACGCCGCGCTGAAGACGCCGCTGATGACCGATCCCGGCACGCGCTGGGAATACGGCACCAACATCGATTTCGTCGGCAAGGCGATCGAGGCGGTGAGCGGCAAGAAGCTCGACGCCTATCTGCGCGACCAGATGTTCGCCCCGCTCGGCATGAGCGACACCGCCTTCAAGATCGGCGACGCGCAGCGCAAGCGCCTCGTCGCCATGCACGGCCGCAATCCGGACGGATCGCTGGCGCCGATCCCGTTCGAGCTCGAGCAGGATCCGGAATTCCACATGGGTGGCGGCGGCCTCTACGGCACCGCGGGCGATTACATCAAGTTCACCCAGATGATCCTCAACAAGGGCAAGGGCAACGGCAACCAGGTGCTGAAGCCCGAGACGGTTGCGATGATGGGCCAGAACCACATCGGCGACCTCACCATGACCAAGATGACCTCGGCGGTCGCGTTCGCCACCAACGATGTCGATCTCTATCCGGACATGGTCAAGAAATGGGGACTCAGCTTCCTGATCAACACCGCCCGGACGCCGGAGGGCCGCAGCCCCGGCAGCCTCGCCTGGGCGGGCCTTGCCAACACCTATTACTGGATCGATCCGGCGCGCGACATCACCGGCGTGATCCTGATGCAGGTGCTGCCGTTCGCGCGACGGCAAGTGCCTGGAAGCCTTCGCGGGCTTCGAGTGCGGCGTCTATGCCGGCCTCGATGCGACCGGCCAGAAGGCGGCCTGACTCCTTTCCCTCTCCCCGCTCTTCGCGGGGAGACGGTTAGGGTGAGGGGCGGCGCGGCATCGGAAGCGCTACGGATCAACACAGACACCTTTGCTGCGGAGGCTCCCGCTCACCCGCCCGGCTTCGCTGCGCTTCGCCGGGCGACGTCTCCCCGCGAGCGGGGCGAGGTACGCAGCGATCGCGCCGGGACTCGCGTCAAACATCGGGTATAGTGTTTCCTGCCCCTCGACGCATGGAGAAGCAAACTTGACTGAAATCGCGGATAGCTATGTTTGCGGCACAGCCGATGCGCCGCTGCTTGGCAACACCATCGGGCACAGCCTCGATCTGGCGGTCCGGCGCTGGGGCAATCGCGAGGCGCTGGTGTCGCCGAGCCACGGCGTGCGGTGGACGTGGAAGGAACTGGCCGAGCGGGTCGATGCGCTGGCCGCGGGCTTTCTCGCGCTCGGCTTCGAGCCCGGCGCGCGGATCGGCGTCTGGTCGCTGAACCGGCCGGAATGGACGCTGACGCAGTTCGCCGCCGCCAAGGCCGGGCTCATTCTCGTCACCATCAATCCCGCCTACCGCCTCAGCGAACTCGAATTCGCATTGGCAAAAGTCGGCTGCGCGGCGATCGTCACGGCGACCGCGTTCAAGACCTCCAACTACATGGAGATGCTGAACACGCTGCTGCCGGAGCTGGCGACGATCGCAGCCCGGCGAGCTGAAGGCGGCGCGGCTGCCGCAGTTGCGCGCGGTGATCCAGGTCGGCGGGCCGAAGGCCGCGGGCACCATCGCGTTCGAGGACGTGGCGCGCATGGGCGGCGCCCGCCATCGCGACACGCTGGCGGCATTGGCCAAGACGCTGCAGTTCGACGATGCCGTCAACATCCAGTTCACCAGCGGCACCACCGGCTCGCCCAAGGGCGTCACGCTGACGCATCACAACATCCTCAACAACGGCTATTTCGTCGGCCGCGCGATGCGCCTGACCGAACAAGACCGCATCTGCATTCCGGTGCCGCTCTATCATTGCTTCGGGATGGTGATGGGCAATCTCGCGTCCGTCACCTGCGGCGCGACCATGGTCTATCCCGGCGAGGGGTTCGATCCGCTGGCGACGCTGCAGACCATCGCGCAGGAGAAATGCACGACGCTTTACGGCGTGCCGACCATGTTCATCGCCGAACTCGACCATCCCGAGTTCTCGAAATTCGACCTGTCGTCGCTGCGAACCGGCATCATGGCCGGCGCGCCCTGCCCGATCGAGGTGATGAAGCGCGTCAACGAGCAGATGAACATGCGCGACGTCACCATCGCCTACGGCATGACCGAGACGAGCCCGGTCAGTTTCCAGAGCGCCACCGACGATCCGCTGGAGCGGCGGGTGTCGACCGTCGGGCGCATTCATCCGCATGTCGAGGTCAAGGTGGTCGATCTGGAGGGGCGCGTCGTGCCGCGCGGCGAGCGCGGCGAACTCTGCACCCGCGGCTACAGCGTGATGCTCGGCTATTGGGACGAGCCGGAGAAGACCGCCGACGTGCTCGACGCCAATGGCTGGATGCACACCGGCGATCTCGCCGTGATCGACGCCGAGGGCTATTGCAACATCGTCGGCCGCATCAAGGACATGGTGATCCGCGGCGGCGAGAATCTCTACCCGCGCGAGATCGAGGAATTCCTCTATCGCCATCCCAAGATCCAGGACGTGCAGATCTTCGGCGTCGCCGACGCCCGCTACGGCGAGGAACTCTGCGCCTGGGTCCGGGTGCGCGCGGGCGAGACGCTGACGGCGGAGGAGATCCGCGCCTTCTGCCAGGGCCAGATCGCCCACAACAAGATCCCGCGCTACGTCGAATTCGTCGACGAATTTCCGATGACCGTGACCGGCAAGATCCAGAAATTCGTGATGCGCGAGGCGGTGGAGGAGCGGCTCGGATTGAAGGCGGCGAAGACGGCGTGAGGTAAGGCGGCCGACGCAATCCGCGCTAATAGCAACCGTCATTGCGAGCGAAGCGTAGCAATCCAGCATGGGCGTCAGGATGCCTTACGACGGCCGAGCAGTAGCTAATTTCGTCCTCGACAAGTGTGCCGAGCGCGAACGCCAAAATCTCGAACCTATCCCTGCAGAAGATCGTCTACTTCTGCCATGTATGGTCGTTGATTGAGCTGAAATCCCCGCTCGTCGGACAGCGATTTGAAGCCTGGGAATACGGGCCTGTTCTTCCGTATCTGTATCGCGAATTTAAGAGCTTTGATCGGTCGCCCATACAGCGGGCGGGCAACGCAAATCGATCCGCTGACCGGTCGCAGTGAAGTTGTGCAATATAATTTTGATAGTGCGACAACGGAAATGCTCACAAAAATAGTGGCGTTTTATTCCCGTCTTCGGCCCGGGGATCTTAGTTGAACTTACACACGCTGCAGGTGGGCCATGGTACACTGTATGGAATCACTCGGGGGCGATAAACCCCGGCATGAAGATCGCAGACGAGCAAATAGTAAGTTTCTATTCCAAGCGCGTACCACCGTTCATTTTGCAATGAAGCGAGGCCGGCGTGACGAAACTCAAAGTGCCATCAGTACAGCATCTGGCTCGGAACTGGCGCAACACGCCTGAGCGAGACTTGCCGGAAGCTTGTCTCTCTAGTCGACAACCCTCCTATCTTTAACTACAACGCGTTGTTCGCACAGTGAGGGAAAAGCTGGTTTTCAACCAGCCCTACGATGAAATCGTGGAAGGTATTCGCCGTGGCATCAAGCGGGCCGACGTGCGCGAAAATCTGCTAGGAGTTCTTCCGCTCATCCGGGATCACTTTGCCAGTGTGGCACCCGACTTCGTGCAAGGTATTGACCGGCGTTACTACTCGATCGGCCGCGGGCTGATGGTGCCCTTTGATCCCCCGCTGTTGTACGGGACAGGCGGCAAGCTGACCTTTCCGTGGTTTAGCTTCTGGCGATCAAATCCCTTAGCCGACGCGCGACTGTCGCTCTTCGTAACGCTTGTTGACGAACTCTTGGCGGATGACCCCGATCTAGCTGCGGCAGATTTCCAGATCTTGGATTTCAGTGTGCCGAAAGTGAAGAAGGCGAAGGCGGAGCTTCGTCGCTTCGCTCCTCGCAATGACGTTGATGGACGGGAGCCCGCCTTCTCGCGACGCTATTCCGACGATGTCCTTTTATCAGACCGGCAACCCGTTCTGCTGCGCCAGCTCCTTCAGCGACACCTGCGGCCGCGCGCCGATGTGCTGGATCACTTCGGCCGCCGCCAGCGCGCCGAGCCGGCCGGCGGCTTCATGGCCCGCGCCGCGCACCAGGCCGAACAGGAATCCGGCGGCGAACAGGTCGCCGGCGCCGGTGGTGTCCACCATCTTCTCGATCGGAAACGCCGGCACCGCTGACACGCCGTCCTTCGACGCCACCACGCAGCCCTTCTCGCTGCGGGTGACGACGCCGAGCTTCACGTCCGCGCGCAATTGCTTCAGCGCGCCTTCGAAATCCGAGGTCTGGTACAGCGAATGCAGCTCGGCCTCGTTGGCGAACACCAGGTCGGCCGTGCCGTTCCGCATCAGCTCGAGAAATTCGCCGCGATAGCGGTCGACGCAGAACGAATCCGACAGCGTCAGCGCGACCTGGCGGCCGGCGTCATGGGCGATGGTCGAGGCCTTCACGAAGGCGTCCTTGGCGTTCTTCGGGTCCCAGAGATAGCCTTCGAGATAGACGAAGCTGGAGGCCGCGACCTCCGCGGCGTCGATGTCGGACGGGCTCAGATCCTGCGCGGCGCCGAGCCAGGTGTTCATGGTGCGCTCGCCGTCCGGCGTCACCAGGATGTAGGAACACCCCGTCGCGGGGCCGTCGGCCGCGGGCCGGGTGGCGAAGGCGACGCCGGCGGCGCGGATGTCGTGGGTATAGAGACGGCCGATCTGGTCGTCCTTGACCTTGCCGACATAGGCGGTGCGGGCGCCGAGATTGGCGAGCCCAACGATGGTGTTGGCCGCCGAGCCGCCGGACATCTCCGTCGCCGGGCCCATGTCGCGGTAGATCGCCGCCGCCCGCGCCTCGTCGATCAGCGCCATGCCGCCCTTGGTCATGCCGTGAGCGGCCAGGAAGCCCTCGTCGGTCTGCACCAGGACGTCGAAAATCGCATTGCCGATCCCGAGAACGTCGTATTTCGCTGCGGTCATTGATCGGTCCTGTGGTCTGACATGGCGTTGATGCGGAAATCCGCCTCAAACCGGCTGGGGAGAAGGTGCAGCGGCCTATCACGATCGGCCCAGTTCTTCAAATCGAGAGAAGCACTAGAGATGACTTTTGGTCGAATCGATGCGCTCGCGTTCCCTTCACCTCTCCCCAACGGGGAGAGGTCGATTTGCCGCGGCGACGCGCAGCGTCGTCCGGTGCAAATCGGGTGAGGGGGCACAGCTCTAACGAGGACCGGAACCCCTCACCCGGCGCTGCGCGCCGACCTCTCCCTATGGGAGAGGTGAGTGGAGATGGGGTACTACTGCCAGCAAGCGATGGTGTTATAGAGCCATCATGATCCGTTCCTTCCTCACGGTGTCCACGGGCACGCTGGCCTCGCGGCTACTGGGATTCGCGCGCGATTCCATGATCGCGGCGCTGCTCGGCGCGGGCCCGGTCGCGGATGCCTTCCTGGTGGCGTTCCAGCTGGTCAATGTGGTCCGGCGGCTGTTGACCGAGGGCGCGCTGAACGCGGCGCTGGTGCCGGCGTGGCTGCGCGTGCGCGAGGCCGGGGGCGCGACAGCGGCCGCGGCCTTTGCCGGACGCGTGCTCGGCACCGTCAGCGCGGCCCTGATTGTCGCGACCGCGCTGATCGGGCTGTTGATGCCGTTCGTCATCACCGCGCTGGCGCCGGGCTTCGCCGGACAAGCGACGCTGCAACTGGCCGTCGACAACGCGCGGCTGATGCTGCCGTATCTGGCTTTCGCCGGGCCCGTCACCGTGATGATGGCGCTGATGAACGCGCAATCGCGGTTCGCGCTGCCGGCGTTTTCGCCGCTGCTGTTCAACATCGCGCTGATCGCCGTGATGATCGCGCTTGTCCTGTGGCGGCAGGATGCGGCGTTTGCCGCGCCGGCAATCGCCGCCACCGTCGGCATCGCCGGGCTGCTGCAGCTTTCGATCCTGGTGCTGCGCCGTGGCGGCGATGTCGCGACGCCATTGCGCGTTTCCTTCGACGCCGAGATGCGCGGCTTTTTCGGTCAGGCGATCCCCGGCATGATCGCCAGCGCCTCGCCGCAATTGCTCGTCGTCGCCGGCGCGGTGATCGCTTCGTCGCAGCCATCGGCGGTGTCGTGGCTGTATTTCGCCAACCGCCTGGTCGAACTGCCGCTCGGCATTGTCGGCGTCGCCATGGGCACGGTGCTGGTGCCGGAACTGACGCGCGCGCTGCGCGGCGAGGATCACGCAGCCGCGCGCACGCGCAATCGCGCGCGCTCGAACTCGCCACCGGCCTCGCGCTGCCGGCGACGCTCGGATTGATGGTGCTGGCCGAGCCGATCGCGCGAATGCTGTTCCAGCACGGCGCCTTTACCGCGACCGACACGGCGGCCACCGCGCGGGCGCTGATGTGGCTGGCGCTCGGCCTGCCCGCCCACGTGCTGGTCAAGGCGCTGTCGCCGGCCTTCTTCGCGCGCCACGATACGCGCACGCCGCTATGGGCGACGCTGAAGGGATTTGCGGTCGCGATCATCGCCGCGCTGGTGCTGGGCCGGCTGTTCGGCGCGGAGGGCATCGCGGCCAGCATCGCGCTCGGCGCCTGGAGCAACGCGTTTTCGCTGATCCGGCGCGGCGCCTTGAGCTTCGGATTCTCGATCGATGAAGCCGCACGCCGGCGGCTGCCGCGCATCGTCGCGGCGGCGCTCGCCATGGGCGGGCTGTTGTGGCTGGCGGCGCGGTTCATGGCCCCGTCGGGCGCGGACTCGCACGTGCTCGCGCAGGCCGTAGTCCTGATGGTGCTGATATCCGGCGCAATCGCGGTTTACGGCCTGTTTCTGGCCCTTTTGGGCGTCATCCGGCCGGACGAAGCGGTTAACGCGTTCCGCCAAAACCGGCCTGCCGACTTGCGCGAGTGAGCCCCGCGTGCGATTGGACGGCGCTCGCGCCCGGCATTGGACGGCGCAAGAATATCTTTGTTTGAGCATGATCTTTTCGGAAAACCGGTACCCACTTTTCCGGATCATGCTCAGGCACGCACGGAACGCTCAAAATGGCATTCGTTGAACGGGTTTTTTCAGGCGTCCAGCCCACCGGTAATCTGCATCTCGGCAATTACCTCGGCGCGGTCGTCAACTTCGTGAAGCTGCAGGAGACGCACAATTGTCTCTATTGCGTGGTCGACATGCACGCGCTGACGCAGCCGGTCGAGGTGTGGGGCGGCCCGGCCGAGCTGCGCGCGCAACACCCGCGAGGTGACCGCGGCCTTCATCGCCTCCGGCATCGATCCGAAGAAGCATATCGTCTTCAACCAGAGCCAGGTGTCGGGGCACGCGGAACTCGCATGGATCTTCAATTGCGTGGCGCGGATCGGCTGGCTCAACCGCATGACCCAGTTCAAGGAGAAGGCCGGCAAGGACCGCGAGAACGCTTCCGTCGGTCTCTACGACTATCCGGTGCTGATGGCGGCCGACATCCTGCTCTATCGCGCCACCCATGTGCCGGTCGGCGAGGACCAGAAGCAGCACCTCGAACTCGCGCGCGACATCGCGCAGAAGTTCAACAATGATTTCGGCGATTCGATCCGCGGCCACGGCTTCAACAGCCGGATTGTATTTTCCGCAGCCCGAGCCGCTGATCACGGGGCCGGCGACGCGGGTGATGAGCCTGCGCGACGGCACCAAGAAGATGTCGAAATCGGATTCGTCGGACAATTCGCGGATCAACCTCACCGACGATGCCGACACCATCGCGCAGAAGATCCGCAAGGCGAAGACCGATCCGGAGCCGCTGCCGTCGGAGGAAAAGGGTCTGGAGACGCGGCCCGAGGCCGACAATCTCGTCGGCATCTATGCGGCGCTTGGCGGGCCGCACCAAGGCGGACGTGCTGCGCGAATTCGGCGGCGGGCAGTTCTCGAACTTCAAGAATTCGCTGGCCGAGCTGTGCATCGCCAAATTGTCGCCGATCGCCTCGGAGATGAAACGGCTGATGGCGGACCCCGCTCATGTCGATGCGATCCTGGTCGACGGCGCCGACCGCGCGCGCGACATCGCCGCCGAGACCATGAAGGCGACCAAGGACATCGTCGGTTTCGTTCGCAAGCGCTAGCGCGTCTGTCCGCTCGAAGCGTTGTCGTCCGCGGCAAATGACGCAGCGCACTCCGCGCGCGGGATCGGAAGAGCGGAACCCGCTTTTGCGGCGTACACGCAAGCACAGCCCGCTTGTCGGACATGGCCGCGCCGTGGCACCATGCCGGCCTGCTTGGCGCAGCACCGGGACATGCATGACCACCCAGCGACAGAGCTACGAGAGCGGTCACAAGCCAAAATGCCTGGTTATCGTCGACGACACCGCGGAATGGGACCGCGCGGTCTATTACGCCAGCCGCTGGGCGATGCGCGTTGGCGGCGGCGTGGTGATGCTGCGCATCATCGAGACCGAGGACCAGAACCAGCAATGGCTGGGGGTTGCCGAAGTGATGCGCGCCGAGGCGCATGAGGAAGCCGATACCGTGCTCGACCGTGCCGCCCGCCGCGCCAACGGCATCGCCGCGATCACGCCGGAGCGCGTGATCCGCGAGGGCGATCCGACCGAGCAGATCCTCGACGTGATCGACAAGGACCCCGATATCGCCGTGCTGGTGCTGGCCGCCAATCCCGGACCGGAAGGCCCGGGCCCGCTCATCACCCTGATTGCGGGGGCGGTCGGCTCGTTCCCGATCCCGGTCACCATCATATCGGGCGACCTGAGCGACGCGGAGATCGACGCGCTGTCCTGATTCCGGCGGCCCTATACCCTTGATCTGGTTGCGAAACCCTGCCCTGCGCCCCTTGATCGTGCATCCGCCGTCGCCATCTGGTATGGGATGACCCACGCGCCGGCCTTGAACCGGCGACGCCGGAGAAAGCCATGTTCATCCAGACCGAAGCCACCCCCAATCCCGCCACCCTGAAATTCATTCCCGGCCGTGTCGTGCTCGACACCGGCACCATGGAATTCACCAGCCGCGACTCCGCCGCCCGCTCGCCGCTCGCCGGAGAGGCTGTTCGGCGTGGCCGGCGTCACCAGCGTGTTCTACGGCGCCGATTTCGTCACCGTCACCAAGGACGGCAGCGACTGGCAGCATTTGAAGCCCGCGATCCTGGGCGCCATCATGGAGCACTACATGTCCGGCGCGCCGCTCCTGGCCGACGGCAGCGTCGCCAGCGACGAGGCGGCCGATGAAGACGGCGAGTTCTTCGACAAGGCGGACGCCGAGACCGTCGAGATGATCAAGGATCTGATCGAGACCCGCGTGCGCCCCGCGGTCGCCAATGACGGCGGCGACATCACTTTCCGCGGCTTCAAGGACGGTATCGTCTATCTCAACATGAAGGGATCCTGCGCGGGCTGCCCGTCATCGACCGCGACCTTGCAGCACGGCATCCAGAATCTGTTGAAGCATTTCGTGCCCGACGTCGTCGAAGTCCGGCCGATGTGATCTTTCTTCGTCATTCCGGGGCGCGCGCAGCGCGAACCCGGAATCTCGAGATTCTCCGATGTGCAATTGCATATCCCGAGATATTGGGCTCGATGCGAACTGAGATGGGGCCGGCCAGAGGCCAGCCCCATTGGTATCATCCCGGAAAGATACGACGTTCTACGCCGCGGCGCCGATGCTCGCGGCTTCCTCCGCCGCGCGGCGCATGCTCGATGACATCTCGCTCGTCACCGTGCTCTGTTCCTCGACCGCGGCCGCGGTCGACGACACGTATTCGTTCACGCTCTGAATCGCATTCTTGATCGAGTTGAGCGCGTTGACGACATCGGATGAAATCCCGGTGAGATTGCCGATCTCGCTGCCGATCTTGTCGGTGGCCTGCTTGGCCTGATTGGCCAGATTCTTGACCTCCGCGGCAACCACGGCGAAGCCGCGGCCCGCTTCGCCGGCGCGCGCGGATTCGATGGTCGCGTTGAGCGCGAGCAGGTTGATCTGGCCGGTGATGTCGCCGATCAATTCCACGATGCTGCTCATCGAGCCGGCCGCCGTGCTGAGCCGCTGCGCCTGCTGATCGGCGGCTTCGACCCGGTCCACCGCTTCGGTCGCGGTGTCCTTGGATCTCACCATCGCCTGCGAGATCTCGCGCACCGACGCGTTCAGTTCCTCGGCGCCCGCCGCGACCTGCTCCATCATGCCGCGCACGGCGTCGCTCTTCTTGCGCGCGATCACCTGCGCCGTGGTGTCGGTGGCGTATTTCACCACCTTGAAGGGCTTGCCGTTCAGATCCCGGATCGGGTTGTAGGAGGCCTGGATCCAGACTTCCCTGCCGCCATTGCCGACCCGCCGGTACTCTCCCGACTGGAATTCGCCGCGGTTGAGGCTCGCCCAGAATTCGCGATAGGCCTCGCCGTTGCGCTCGTCGCCCGGCACGAACATGCTGTGATGCTTGCCCTGGATCTCGCCGAGCGAATAGCCGAGCGTGCTCAGGAAATTCTGATTGGCGTTGACCACCATGCCGTCCATGGTGAACTCGATCACCGCCTGAGACTTGCCGATCGCCTCGATCTGACCTTCGAAGTTCGCGTTCCTGAGCTTCTGGGCGGTGACATCGGTGGCGAACTTCACCACCTTGAAGGGCTTTCCGGCATCGTCGAGGATCGGATTGTAGGAGGCGAGAATCCACACCTCCTTGCCGCCCTTTCCGAAGCGCTTGTATTCCCCGGACTGCAATTCGGCGCGGTTGAGCTTGGCCCAGAATTCGCGATAGGCGTCGCTGTTGCGCTCGTCCGGCGCCACGAACATGCCGTGATGCTTGCCCTGGATTTCGGTGAGCGAATAACCGAGCGTTTTCAGGAAAGCGTCGTTGGCGGTGATGATGGTGCCGTCGAGATTGAATTCGATCACCGCCTGCGCGCGGCCGATGGCCGCGATCTTGCCGGCGTCTTCCATGCTGCGCATCTTTTTCGCGGTGACTTCGGTGGCGAACTTGATGACCCTGCACGGCTTGCCGTTGCCGTCGAGAATCGGATTGTAGGATGCTTCGATCCAGATCTCCTTGCCGCCCTTGCCGAAGCGCTTGTATTCGCCCGACTGGAATTCGCCGCGGTTGAGCTTCGCCCAGAACTCGCGATATTCGGCGCTGTCGCGCACGTCCGGCGCGACGAACATCGAGTGATGTTTGCCCTGGATCTCGGCGAGCGAGTAGCCGAGCGCGCCGAGGAAATTCTGGTTGGCGGTGATGATCGTGCCGTCGAGATTGAATTCGATCACGGCCTGCGATTTGCTGATTGCTGCGGCCTGCGCGACAGCATTCGACGAGGCCTGCTTATTGCGCCATTGCAACATCTGATGATTTCCTGAAAATAATTGGGGGCTGGAGATCGAAGCGTTTCTATCCGTCAGTCTGGTCGTGGAGATATCTTCTCGAACGCGCTACCAAACTCATGGATCAATTTTGCAGCTTTGTGCCAATATTTCTTTAACCCAATCAGCGCCAAGGGATTCGACTTGGCGCTGCCGCTACGTTTGACGAGTTATGCCTGTGCCGCAGGCGTTTTCGGATTGCCTAACAATGCGACAAATGCGAGAGCATACGACAGGATACAGCCGACAGTCGCAATCGCACCGATCGGAAAATCGCAAAACAAGCGCATGCGAAACAACCCGTGAGTGGCGCGCCCGGTTCGCGGCGCGCATTGGTAGAGAGAAATCATGCTGATCCTCGCCATCGACACCGCGCTGGATGCCTGCGCCGCGGGCGTGCTCGACAGCGACACCGGTCAGTTGGTGGCGCAGGAATCGATCGGCATGAAGCGCGGTCATGCCGAAGCGCTGATGCCGCTGATCGCGCGAGTCATGAAAGCATCCGGCATTGTCTTTCCGCGCCTCGACCGCATCGCGGTGACCACCGGTCCCGGCAGCTTCACCGGCTTGCGGGTCGGACTTTCCGCCGCGCGCGGCATTGCGCTGGCCGCAGGGAAGCCGGTGGTCGGCGTCACCACGCTGACGGCCTACGCTGCGCCTGTCGTCGGCCAGAACGCCGAACATCCGGTGATCTCGGCGATCGATGCGCGGCATGACCATGTGTATTTTCAGGCGGTCGCCGGCAACGGAAGTTCGTTGATCAGACCGCAGGTCGCGCCGATCGAGAAGGCGCTCGGCGCATCGAGCTTCGGCGCGGTGCATCTGGTCGGCAATGCCGCCATGATGCTGGCCGACCGCTGGCCGTCGGATGCGCAACCGCCATTCAAGGTGGATGCGCAAGCCGCGCCCGACATCGGCTGGGTGGCGTGGCTGGGGGCGGCCGTCTCCCCGGATACGGCGCCGGCGCGCCCGTTCTATCTGCGCGCGCCCGACGCCAAGCCGCCAAAGGATCCGCTGCAAAAAGCCGCGCAGCCCTCCCCGCCATGATGAATTGGCTGTCCGAATGGTGGGGCGGCGGCACGGCCGTGGTCGAGCCGGCGACCCTGCGCGACGCCCCGAAACTGGCCCAGTTGCACGGCGAATTGTTTCACCGGGGCTGGGGCGAAACCGAGTTCGAGACGATGCTGGCCGAGCGCAACACGCTGGTGCATCGGTTGAGAATCGGCCGCAAGATCAGTGGTTTCGCGGTATCGCGGCTGGCGGCTGACGAGGCCGAGATCCTTTCGATCGCGATCGCCGCGAGCCATCGCGGCCGCGGCCTGTCCCGCGACCTGCTGTTTACCCATCTCGGCCATCTCGCCGGCCGTGGCGTGCGCACCGTATTCCTCGAGGTCGAGGAGAATAATCAGCCGGCGCGGCGGCTGTACGAACGGTCCGGATTTACCACCGTCGGCCGCCGGGAACGTTACTACCGGCAGTCGAGCGGGGAACAATTGAACGCCCTGCTGATGCGCCGCGACTTGTCGTGACGGCCGGGCGGTGGCACAAAGGGGCACGGAGCGCGATCGGCAAAAAAGGGCCCGGTTTGCATCGGATCAAGCTCCCGGATCATTAACTGGCGCACGAGATTCCGGCCAAACCCGCTTACCCCGCAAGGCCAGGCGGCCCGAAGGCAATTTCGGCGCATCCATGAGACGTTACCCAAGGCGAAACCGATGACCGCACTGAAATCCAGCCCCGCACTCAAGGCGACCGGCATCGAAGCCCGCTGCGCCGCCACCGGCATGCGCATGACCGAACAGCGCCGCGTCATCGCGCGCGTCCTGGCGGAAGCGGTCGATCATCCCGACGTCGAGGAGTTGTACCGGCGCTGCGTCGCGGTCGACGACAAGATCTCGATCTCGACGGTGTACCGGACCGTCAAGCTGTTCGAGGATGCCGGCATCATCGAACGCCACGACTTCCGCGAAGGCCGCGCCCGCTACGAGCAGATGCGCGACAGCCACCACGACCACCTGATCAATTTGCGTGACGGCAAGGTGATCGAATTCACCAACGAAGAGATCGAGAAGCTGCAGGCCGAAATCGCCCGCAAGCTCGGCTACAAGCTGGTCGATCACCGGCTGGAGTTGTACTGCGTCCCGCTGGAAGACGACAAATCCTGAACAGCCGCGTTTTCGAGCGAAGTGGATACCGGTTCGCGTGAAGAAAACGCGTCATAACAACGGCCAGAGCCTCGACCTCGTCATCTTCGATTGCGACGGCGTGCTCGTCGACAGCGAAGTCATTTCCTGCCGCGCGCATGCACAAACCCTGACGCGGCACGGCTACCCGATCACGGCCGATCAGGTGCTCGAGCGTTTTCTCGGCGTATCGGATCGCGAAGCACGGCAGGCCATCGAGACCGAAACCGGTCGCAAGCTGCCGGACGATTTCGAAGCGCAGGTCAAACAAGCCACGCTGCAATTCTATGCCGGCGATCTCCGGGCGATCTCGCATGTCGGGGAGGCGATCGCCGCGATCGGCCTGCCCAAATGCGTGGCCTCGAGCGGCACGCCCGAGAAGATCCGCCACGGACTGAGCAGCACCGGCCTGTTTGACCGGCTGGCGCCGCACATTTTCTCCGCCTCGCAGGTCGCGCGCGGCAAGCCGGCGCCGGACCTGTTCTTGTTCGCGGCCGGGCAGATGCAGGCCTCGCCGGCGCGATGCCTGGTGATCGAAGACAGCGTGCCGGGCGTAACTGGCGCGCGGGCTGCGGGGATGACCGTGCTTGGATTTCACGGCGGCAGCCATTGCCGGCCGGGTCACGCCGACATGCTGCTTGCGGCCGGCGCCGTCATGGCGTTCGACGACATGCGGCAATTGCCCGATATGATCGAGGAAATTGGGGCCGCGGCGACGGGCGATTGACCGCTGATACCGGCGGAACGCCCCGGAAATGGGGGTTCCAAGCGCTGGATTTTCGGGGATTTAGCCTATATTTGAACCGGTGCCGCATTGGCGCCGTTTCCTCCCAGCATTCAGGTTCCATGAAGCCGCCGCGCAAGCTGCACATCAAGTCCTATGGTTGCCAGATGAACGTCTACGATGCGCAGCGCATGGTGGACACCCTGGCGCCCGAGGGCTTTGTCGAGACGGCCAGCGTCGATGACGCGGATCTGGTGATCCTCAACACCTGTCACATCCGCGAAAAGGCCTCCGAAAAGGTCTACTCGGAACTGGGGCGGCTGCGCGTCGCCAAGGATGACGCCGCCCGCGACGGCCGGACGCTGAACATCGCGGTGGCCGGCTGCGTCGCGCAGGCGGAAGGCGAGGAGATCATCCGCCGCGCCCCGGTGGTCGACGTCGTCGTCGGCCCGCAAAGCTACCATCACCTGCCGCAACTGCTGGCGCAGGCGAAGAGCCATGGCCGCGCCATCGAGACCGAATTTCCGGTCGAGGACAAGTTCGGGTTTCTGGCGCCGCCGAAGCCCGATGCGATACGCGCGCGCGGCATTTCCTCCTTCGTCACCGTGCAGGAAGGCTGCGACAAATTCTGCACCTTCTGCGTGGTGCCCTACACGCGCGGCACCGAGGTGTCGCGCCCGGTCGCCAGGATTGTCGACGACGTGCTGCGGCTTGCCGACCATGGCGTGCGCGAAATCACGCTGATCGGCCAGAACGTCAACGCCTATCACGGCGAAGGTCCGGACGGACGGACCTGGTCGCTGGGCAGCCTGCTGCGGCGGCTCGCCGATATTCCCGGCATCGTCCGCCTGCGCTACTCGACGAGCCATCCGCGCGACGTCGACAACTCGCTGATCGAAGCGCACCGCGATCTGCCGGCGCTGATGCCGTTCGTGCATCTTCCGGTACAATCCGGTTCCGACCGGATTCTCGCCGCCATGAACCGAAAACATACCGCCGATGACTACCGGACCGTCATCGACCGTTTTCGCGCCGTCCGCCAAGATATTGCATTTTCATCGGATTTTATCGTGGGCTTCCCCGGCGAGACCGAGGAAGATTTCTCCGCCACCCTCGCGCTTGTCACGCAAATCGGATACGCTGGCGCTTATTCGTTCAAATATTCGCCGCGGCCGGGGACGCCGGCGGCGGACATGCAGGAGACGGTGTCAGCGGAAGAGATGGGCGAGCGATTGGTGCGGCTTCAGGAATTGATCGACAGCCAGCAATCGGCCTTCAATCAGGCCACGATTGGCAACACCGTCGATGTGCTGTTCGAGCGCGCCGCCCGCAATCCCGGCCAGATCGTCGGCCGTACCGCGTATCTGCAGCCGGCGCATGTGATGGCTTCGCCCGACATCATCGGACAGGTACTGCCGGTCAAGGTCGAAAGCCTCGAACGCTACAGCCTGCTCGGCCAGCTCGCGGCTTCCTCGCAACCCGGCCAAAACCTGCCTTCCTCTTCGCCAATGAGAATGGGAGCCTGAACCCTTGCCAAAAAGCGCATCGGATTCGCCTTCACTCGCTCCCAGCCGCAAACTCGACCGCGACATGCAAATACCGCCCGAAACGCAAGTGGTCATCGACTTCGATGACAACAGAGGCGCTTCGGCGCTGGTTGGCCCCTACGGCCAGAACCTCGCGCTGGTCGAGCGCCGGCTCGGCGTCGTCGTCGATTCGCGCGGCAATCACATCACCATCGCCGGATCGCGCGACGGCTGCGACGCGGCGCGGCGCGTGCTGGAGACGCTGTATGCGCAGGCCGTGCAGGGGCACGATCTGGACCAGGGCGAGGTCGAGGGCGCGATCCGCGCCGTGATCGCGCAGGGCTCGCTGTTCGAATTCGACGCCAAGACCGCCAAATCGTCGTTCGAGACCATCAATCTGCGCAAGCGTCCGGTGCGCGCGCGCACCGCCGCGCAGGATTCCTATATTCGCGCGCTGAAGCGCCACGAGATGGTATTCGGCATCGGTCCGGCCGGCACCGGCAAGACCTGGCTCGCGGTGGCGCACGCCGCGCAATTGTTCGAACGCAAGGAAGTCGATCGCATCATCCTGTCGCGGCCCGCGGTCGAGGCCGGCGAACGGCTGGGCTTCCTGCCGGGCGACTTGCGCGAGAAGGTCGATCCGTATCTGCGGCCGATCTACGACGCGCTGTATGATCTGATGGATGCCCGCGTCGTCGAGCGCGCGCTGCAGGCCGGAGAGATCGAGATCGCACCGCTCGCCTTCATGCGCGGCCGCACCCTGACCAACGCCGTCATCATCCTCGACGAGGCGCAGAACACCACCTCGATGCAGATGAAGATGTTCCTGACGCGGCTCGGCGAGAACAGCCGCATGATCATCACCGGCGATCCCTCCCAGGTCGATCTGCCGAACGGCCAGACCTCGGGGCTGGCGGAAGCCGCCAGGCTGCTCGATGGCGTCGAGGGCATCGCGCAGGTGAAATTCACGGCCGAAGACGTGATCCGCCATGAACTGGTGGCGCGGATCGTTGCCGCCTATGAAGGATTGCCGCAGCGGCCGGCAACCAGCAGGCCCTGATGCGTAAATCCGCCGCGAGAAGCGCGCCGGAAGCGATTTCGGGGCGCAAAAGAAATTCCGGAGCGATGGCGCATACTGCCCTTCCCATGACCGAGGTTCTCGTCGTCGCCGACGGCTGGCAAGGCGAGCCCGACGCCGAAACGGTGATCCAGCGCGCCATCGCGATCGCAGCCGAGATGGTCGATGCCGACACGGGCGATGCGGAGCTTGCGGTGATGCTGACGGACGATGCCGGCATCCGCACGCTGAACAGCAATTGGCGCGGCATCGACAAGCCGACCAACGTGCTGTCGTTTCCGGCGCTGCAGCCGACCGGCGCGGGCAGCCCGGACGATGCGCCGCGCATGCTCGGCGACATCGCGATCGCCTACGAGACGACGCGCAAGGAAGCCGATGACGAGCAAAAGCCGTTCGACCACCACCTCAGCCATCTGGCGATCCACGGCTTCCTGCACCTGATCGGCTACGATCACGAAAAGGACGACGAGGCCGAGGCCATGGAGGCTCTGGAGACGGAGATTCTGGCGCAGCTCGGCATTCCCGATCCGTATGCGGACCGGGAGCGGATGAACTGAAATGCCGGATTCCGAACCGATCCACGATAATCCGCGCAACACGCGCAACCTGCCGGCGGTGGTGGCGCAGGGCGAAGTGCTGCGTCCCTCCGCCGAAAACTGGCTGACGCGGGCGATCCGCACGCTGTTCGGCTGGAAGCCCGGATCGGTCCGCGACGACCTGCAGGTGGTGCTCGATGCGTCCACGCCGGACGAGGTCGGCTTTTCCGCCATCGAGCGCACCATGCTGCGCAATATCCTGGGCCTGCATGAACGGCGCATCGCCGACGTCATGGTCCATCGCGCCGACATCATCGCGGTCAAGCGCGACATCACGCTCGGCGAATTGATGAGCCTGTTCGAAAGCGCCGCGCATTCGCGCCTGGTGGTCTACAACGAAACCCTCGACGATCCCGAAGGCATCGTGCACATCCGCGATCTGCTGGCGTTCATGACCGCACGGGCGCGCGTATCCGAGACCGGCAAGGCCAAGCGCAAGAAGCCGTTTCCCGCCGGCCTCGACCTGCGCGCGGTCGATCTGGCGCTGCCGCTGTCGGAGAGCAACATCATCCGAAAGCTGCTCTACGTGCCGCCGTCGATGCGGGCGATCGACCTGCTCGCGCAGATGCAGGCCTCGCGCATCCATCTGGCGCTGGTGGTCGACGAATATGGCGGCACCGACGGGCTGGTGTCGATCGAGGACATCGTCGAGCAGATCGTCGGCGAGATCGACGACGAGCATGACAGCGACGAGCCGCCGGCGATCGTTCGGCAGGCCGACAATTCCTTCATCGCCGACGCGCGCGCCAGCCTCGACGACGTCCGCTCGGTGATCGGCGAGGATTTCGTCACCGGCGAGGCCGGCGAGGAGGTCGAGACGCTCGGCGGCTATCTGGTGACCCATGTCGGCCGCCTGCCGGTGCGCGGCGAGGTGATTTCGGGCCCCGGCAATTACGAAATCGAAGTGCTCGACGCCGATCCCCGCCGCGTCAAGCGACTGCGCATCGCCACACGCAGGGAGCGTTCCGCTGCGCGCGCGCAGCGCGAGGGCCGCCGCCGCGAGGCCATGCCGGAGCAGAGTCCGACACAGGCCAATGACAATGCGAGCCCGCCGCCATCCGGCGATGGAGCCGGCTCGCAGTGATCGCCCTGGATAAACTGCGCCCGCTCGCTCTCGCGATCATCCTGGCCTGGGGCTGGAAGCGCGCTGGCATCGCGCTCGCCGCCGGCGCGCTGTCGGCGCTCGCCATGGCGCCGTTCAATGCATGGCCGGTGCTGTTCGTGACCTTTCCGGTCGTGGTCTGGCTGATCGATGGCGCCGGCGCCGGACGATGGCGCGGCGTGCCGGCGGCAGCAATGGCCGGCTGGTGGTTCGGTCTCGGTTATTTCGTGCCCGGCCTGTACTGGATCGGTTACGCGTTCCTGGTCGATGCATCGACCTTCGGCTGGCTGATGCCGTTCGCGGTGCTGGGCCTGCCGGCGTATCTCGCGCTGTTCACCGCGCTCGGCTTTGGGTTGGCCCGCCTGATCTGGACCAAGGACGCTTCGCGGGTGATCGCGCTTGCCGTCAGTCTCACGATCGGCGAGTGGCTGCGCGGGCATGTGCTCACCGGCTTTCCGTGGAACACGTTGGGCTATGCGTTGTCGGAGCCGCTGGCGCTGGCGCAGACGGCGTCGCTGATCGGCCTGTGGGGCCTGACATTCCTTTGCGTCGCGATCTTCGCAAGCCCCGCCGCGCTGATCGACCGCCGTACGCGCGGACGCGCACCGTGGATCGTGCCGGCGACGGCGCTGGTGCTGCTGCTCGCCATGGGTATTTTCGGCGCGGTTCGCCTGCGCCTGCATCCCACGGTTGACGTTGCGAAGGTGAAGCTGCGGATCATGCAGCCCAACCTGCAGCAGGACGTCAAATTCAACTACGCCGCCAAGGCGGAAGTGATGCAGAAATATCTGACGCTGTCCGATCGCGCCTCCGGCCCGCAATCGACCGGCGTGCGCGACGCCAGCATCCTGATCTGGCCGGAATCGGCTTTCCCGTTTTTCCTGACGCGCGAAGCCGACGCGATGGCCGAGATCGCCGAGCTGTTGCCCAAGGGCACCGTGCTGATCACCGGTTCGGTGCGCGCGCCGGATGTGCCGCCCGGCAGCCGGATCACGCGCGCCTACAACTCAATCTATGTTATCGACCATGATGGCAGTGTGCTGTCGGTCTACGACAAGCTGCATCTGGTGCCGTTCGGCGAATATCTGCCGCTCCAGAACTGGATGGAAAAGCTCGGTCTCGAACAACTCACCAGGGTTCAGGGCGGCTTCATCCCGGGCTTGCGTCGCCGCCCGATGGACATCCCGAACGCGCCGCGCGCGCTACCCTTAATCTGTTACGAAGCGATTTTTCCCTCCGACGTTGCGTCACGCGACGATCGTCCGGGCTGGATCATCAACCTGACCAATGACGGCTGGTTTGGAATCTCCACCGGTCCCTACCAGCACCTGCAGCAGGCGCGGCTGCGCGCGATCGAGCAGGGGCTGCCGATGGTTCGCGCTGCAAATACAGGCATTTCCGCCGTCATCGATCCGGTGGGACGTATCGTCGCACGGCTCGGTCTGGGCGTCGAAGGCGTGCTGGACGCCAATCTCCCGTCGGCCATCGCACCGACGATTTACGCACGCACCGGCGACATTCCCGCCGCGATCATGATGGCTGCTGCCTTTTTGTTCGTCATCCGGCGGCGCGTCGCAAAGCGGACCGCCTGACGCGTCCATCTTCATCGCTGGTCGCGCTCGAGCGCCGAAAATATCGCTCGCCGGAAATCCAGAGTTGACAGATCGACCATGCCATTCGCATTCTGTCGCGCTTGTTGAGAAATAATCCTGTCAGCTCGTTGCTCAAATTATCTGCATTCCTTCGCTACGCTTCCGAGCACGATTTGACGGTACCGCCTGAGGCATCATTCGTCCCGCCTCGCTTTCGGGTGCATCCAAGGAGTACTGGAAATGTCGACCAAAGCGCCCAACCCTGTTGACAAATATGTCGGCAGTCGCGTGCGCATGCGTCGCATCATGCTCGGCATGAGCCAGGAAAAGCTCGGCGAAGCGCTGGGCCTTACTTTCCAGCAGGTCCAGAAATATGAGAAGGGCACCAACAGGGTAGGGGCAAGCCGCATCCAGCAGATCTCGGAAATACTGCAGGTGCCGGTTTCGTTTCTGTTCGAGGGCGGTCCCAGCGGCACCACAAGCGCGGAAGGCTTCAGCGAAGGCGCTTCTCCGACTTACGTTTCCGATTTCCTGGCGACCTCCGAGGGCCTGGCGCTGACGCGC
Organism: uncultured Alphaproteobacteria bacterium; assembly: GCA_963843225.1. Taxonomy (GTDB): domain Bacteria; phylum Pseudomonadota; class Alphaproteobacteria; order Rhizobiales; family Xanthobacteraceae; genus Bradyrhizobium. Next base: position 628,579 of record CAWJJT010000001.1, read on the forward strand.
GCCTTCACCCGCATCGCCGATGCCAAGCTCCGGCGCAGCATTGTCGAACTGGTCGAACAGATCGCCGCGCGCGAAGGACCCGACAAGCGCTAGAATTGGATCTTCGCCATCCAGTTCGGCTGTTGCTGATTTGGAACACAAGAAAATGGAACGCTGAGCATGATCCCACTCAGTGGGACATGATCGATTTAGAGTTCTTCCAAACACAGACCAAGCCGATGACAGACGCCTCGACCAAATTTTTCGAACTCCATGATTGTCCTCGACGACATCCGCCGCCGGGTCGCGCTCAACGGCAAGCGTGCGCATGACCGTGACGAGCAGATGTCGATCGAGCCGAGGGCGCGGCTGATGCATCGGCCGTATCAGACGCAGCGATGAGCATCATCAACAAGGATTTCGCCGGACGCGTTGCATCGTCCGACGATGGCTCGCTTCATCCGCACGGATCTTTTTTCGGACGCCGCAAGGGCCACCGACTGCGCGCGCACCAGACCGACCTGATCGAAAACCTGCTGCCGCGGCTTGCGCTCGACATCGGCAAAGAAAGCCCGCCCGATCTTGCCGGCCTGTTCGATCCGGCGGCCGACGCCGTCAGACTCGAAATCGGATTCGGCGGCGGCGAGCATCTGATCGCGGAAGCGCGCGCCTTTCCCGGTACCGGCTTCATCGGCTGCGAGCCCTATGTCAACGGCATGGCCAAGATCCTGACCCAGATCGAAGCCAACAACAGCGCCAACATCAGACTGTTCGCCGGCGATGCCGCCGAATTATTGGCGTGGGCGCCGCCGCACTCGCTGGCGCGGATCGACCTGATCCATCCCGATCCGTGGCCGAAGAAGCGGCACTGGAAGCGGCGCTTCGTGCAGGACGCCAACATTGCCGCGATGGCGCGCGTGCTGAAGCCGGGCGGGGAGTTTCGATTCGTCAGCGATATCGACGATTACTGCGCCTGGACGCTGGCGCATCTGGCGCGTTCGCCGGATTTCGCGTGGACCGCCGAACGCGCCGCCGACTGGCGCGAGCCGTGGCCCGGCTACACCATGACGCGCTATGGCGCCAAGGCCGAGCGCGAAGGTCGCAAGGCGGCGTATCTGAGATTTCGACGAGGCTGGATAATCTTCCGATCGTCATTCCCGGGCGATGCGCAGCATCGAACCGGAAATCCTCGAGTGTTCCGGGTTCATCGCTTCGCGATCGCCCCGGAATGACGATAAGCTACTGCTTCGCCGCCTCACTCATGCGCGCCTTCCTGATGTCGGTCGCTTCCCAGACCATGCGCTTGCCACGGTCGCGGCCGAGCAACTCGATGGGATCGCGATTGTCGATGTGGCCGAACTGTCCCTTGTAGACGCTGTAGCCGCACAGTTCCTGCAGGCGACGCGGAAACCGCTTCGCGGTCTCCTGCGGGATTCCAAGTTGCAGGTTTTCCTGCTGCCGCATCCAGCCCCAGCAATAGGCGCAGGAAAATGCAAACCGCCTGGCATCGCTGGTGTTGGCGCCGCCGCCATGCCAGAGCGCGCTGTCGAACAGCATCACGCTGCCCGCCGGCATGGTCGCGGTGACCGCGTCGTAGTCCTTGCCGTATTCCGGCGACGAATCGTATTTGTGGCTACCCGGCAGAATCCGCGTCGCGCCGTTGTCGTTCCGAAAATCCGACAGCGCCCAGATCGCATTCACCGTGATCGGGATGTGCGGGCGCGGCAGCGGAATCAGTTGCGTGTCCTCGTGGATCGGCTGCGCCTCCTGACCCGGACCGAGCACCAGCGAGCAGAACGACGACAACAGGCATTCCTTGTCGAGCACGCGCTCCACGATCGGCAGAACGTTTTCGTGCAGCGGCACTTCCCAGAAGACGTCGTCATAGGTCAGAAGGTTGTTGATGCGGACGGTCTTGAAACCCTCGAACGAAGTTTTCGCGTAACCGAGGCCGTGCTCCTGCTCGGTGCGCTCCAGCGCCTGCTTCAATCCCTCGACAAGCGCGGGATCGGCGGCGCGCTCGATCACCGTATATCCGTCGTCGCGGATCTTGTCGGCATGCCCCTGAATGTCGGCGTCCGTCAGCATTTCGATCTCCCCGATGCGCTGTATCCGCGCTTTGCGGTCAGCTTAGCCATGTCGCCCGGCTTTTGGGAAGATGCGCCGTTGCGGGCCGTCTCACGCCGATTGCTTGGTCTGCCAGAAGCTCACCACGCGCCCGGCGCTCGAAGGCATCAGGCGGGCGAAATTGACCCGCGCGCTTTCGATGTCGGCTGGCGCGGCCACCCGGTTCGGCCCCAGGCGAAGCAGGATCAGGGCGCGCACCGTCGCCCATCCGAAGCCGATGGTCTTGCCGACGATCAGGATCGGATCGTAACGATCGCCCGCGATCAGGCCGTCGAGCGCGGCGATCTTCACGCCCGACATCGCGGAAAGCGCGGCGACCGCTTCCTCGTATTTGTAAGCCTTGGCAAAGCCGAGCACGGCGGCCTCGTTCAACTCGCCGGCACGATGCAGCGCCAGGATCGTGCGCTGCGCCGGCACGAAATCACGTCGGCTCTCGACCACCTCGATCACGCCGGAAATCTGGTTCAGCGCGCGGCTGATCGCGGCTTGCCTTGCAGGTTTGACGACCTCCATCAGCCGGCGGCGGATGATGTCGATCGATCCTTCCAGCAACTCCCTCAATCGGGGCTCCGAAAGATCGTCGCGCCGGCCCACCGCCAGCGTCAGCACGCCATCCTTGCTCGCGCGCTTGATCAGCGCGGAATATCCGTCCGGCGAAAACGCCGCGCCGGCATTGCCGGCCGCGCGCCTGACCACCTCGCGGTTGCCGCGGCTCACGATGACATCGGTGAGATCGGGAGAAAGCGCCGGCCGCTCCGACATCGCCAGCAGATGGCCCTGGCCCTTGAGACCGGCGATTTCAATGAGAGCGGCCTCATCGATCACCGGCGACCGGCGCAGCAGCGGGCCCGCGATGACGATCTCGTCCTCGCGCGCGAGCTGTCCGACCAGCGCGCGCGGCGCATTGCCAAGCAGCGACAGCCGTTCGGCCAGATCGCTGCGCGCGGCGATTTCGGTATGCGGGACCAGATTGATCAGAATTCCATCGAACAGCTCGACATGGTCGGGCCGCAGGTTTGCAGCGCCTCGCAGGAACAGGTCGGTGATTCCGCGGGAGATCCTGGCAAGGCGCCGGGGATCGCCATTCCTGATGATCTCGTCGAGCCCGGGGATCTCGGGGATGGCGACCGTCATGAACCGTTGCTCGCACCCGGCGGATCGACGGGGGTGGAAAAACAATCTAAGTCGGCTTGGTGAACGAAGGGTTAGGTCAAAGCCCGCCGAAAAACGCTCCAAAATCGCGCTTCGCCGTCTCGCCGGGCCTTGCCGGGTCGGGGAAAAACCGCTATATCAGCCGCAACTTATGGTTCTCATACGATCGCGTATTGAGAGTGGGCCCCCCGGGACCCGCTCTTTTTTATTACCTGAACGAGCCCGGGAAGTGCGACCGCCCTGTCCGGCTCGGACAGCCCGGCCGGACCGCGTTCAAGACCCGGCCCAAACCCAACGCAAGCTAGACCGCCGAAGACTGCATAAAGGCAAGTTTTGACCCTGGATATGACCGATCCAACTGCTGGTTCCGTAGACACCGAACTGTTGGCCGAGCCGCGTCTCGTCGTCGAGCCGGGCGTGGCGGCGCGGGTGTCGGCGGTCGCGGGTCCGGTGCTGCAGGGAATGGGCTACCGGCTGGTGCGGATCAGGATTTCCGGCGAAAGCGGCTGCACCGTCCAGATCATGGCCGAGCGGCCCGACGGAACCATGCAGATCGAGGATTGCGAAGCGATTTCAAAGGCGTTGTCGCCGGTGCTCGACGTCGCCGATCCGATCGAGCGGGCTTATCGGCTGGAGATTTCATCGCCCGGGATCGACCGGCCGCTGGTACGACGTTCCGATTTCGAGCGTTATGCCGGCCATCTCGTGAAAATCGAGATGGCGGTCGCCCATCAGGGCCGCAAGCGGTTCCGCGGCGAGCTCGGAAACGTCGAGGGCGATGCGGTCCACTTACATCGCGATGACATACGCGCAGGCGAAGATGCCGATGTCCTGCTGGTCATGGAAGATATTTCCGACGCCAGGCTCGTTCTGACCGATGAGTTGATCGCGGAATCGATGCGGCGCGGCAAGGCCGCGGAACGCGAGCTGCGCCAGAGCCTCGGGCTCGAACCGCCTCCGCCGCCTCATGCGAAAAAGAGTGATCCTGCGAAGAGCAACAAACCGAAGCCGAAATTGAAGCCGAACAAGAAGACCGCCCCGAAGAATACCAAGGAACATCGTCTCGCCGCAGAACGTCTGCGTCGAGGCGACACCGATCCCACGAGAGGAGACTAAAGCCATGGCCGCTGTCAGCGCCAACAAGCTCGAACTGCTGCAGATCGCGGACGCGGTCGCGCGCGAGAAATCGATCGACCGCGGCATCGTGATCGCCGCGATGGAGGACGCCATCGCCAAGGCGGCCCGCGCCCGCTACGGCAGCGAGACCGACGTTCACGCCGAAATCGACGCCAAGAAGGGCGAGTTGCGGCTGTCGCGCCACATGCTGGTGGTCGAGCTGGTCGAGAACTCGGCGAACCAGATTTCGCTGGAAGACGCCCGCCGCGCCAATCCCGGCGCGCAGATCGGCGACACCATCGCCGACACCCTGCCGCCGCTGGAATATGGCCGTATCGCCGCGCAGTCCGCCAAGCAGGTGATCGTGCAGAAGGTGCGCGAGGCCGAGCGTGACCGGCAGTATCAGGAATTCAAGGACCGCATCGGCGACATCGTCAACGGCATCGTCAAGCGCGTCGAATATGGCAGCGTCATCGTCGATCTCGGCCGCGGCGAGGCCATCATCCGCCGTGACGAGATGCTGCCGCGCGAGGTGTTCCGCAACGGCGACCGCGTCCGCGCCTATATTTTCGACGTGCGGCGCGAGACCCGCGGTCCGCAGATCTTCCTGTCCCGCACCCATCCGCAATTCATGGCGAAACTGTTCGCGCAGGAAGTGCCGGAAATCTATGACGGCATCGTCGAGATCAAGGCGGTGGCCCGCGATCCCGGCTCGCGCGCGAAAATCGGGGTGATTTCCCGGGATTCGTCGGTCGATCCGGTCGGCGCCTGCGTCGGCATGCGCGGTTCGCGCGTGCAGGCGGTGGTCAACGAGCTGCAGGGCGAGAAGATCGACATCATTCCGTGGTCGCCCGACATCGCGACCTTCGTCGTCAACGCGCTGGCGCCCGCCGAAGTCGCCAAGGTCGTCATCGACGAGGACCGCGAGCGGATCGAGGTCGTGGTGCCCGACACCAATAACCAGTTGTCGCTGGCGATCGGCCGGCGCGGCCAGAACGTGCGCCTCGCCTCGCAACTGACCGGCTGGGACATCGACATCCTGACCGAACAGGAGGAATCGGAGCGCCGCCAGGCCGACTTCGAGAATTCCACCCGCGTGTTCATGGAAGCGCTCAACGTCGACGAAGTGGTCGGCCAATTGCTGGCGTCGGAAGGCTTCACCTCGGTGGAGGAACTGGCGATGGTCGATGTCAAGGAACTGGCCGGCATCGAAGGCTTCGACGAGGAAACCGCCAACGAGCTGCAGAGCCGGGCCCGCGAATATCTGGAACAGCTCGAAAGCGAGCTCGAAAACAAACGTAAGGAGCTCGGTGTGGAAGACGCTTTGAAGACGGTGCCCGGCGTGACCTCGAAGATGCTGGTGAAGTTCGGCGAGAACGACATCAAGACGGTCGAGGATCTGGCCGGCTGCGCCACCGACGACCTCGTCGGCTGGACCGAGCGCAAGGAAGGCGGCGAGCCGACCAAGCATCCCGGCATCCTCGACGCCAACGACATCTCGCGCGACGACGCCGAGAGCATGATCATGCAGGCGCGCGTCATCGCCGGCTGGATCACCGAGGCCGACCTCGCCAAGAAATCCGAGGAGGCCGACGCCTCCGAAGAACAACCGGTCTGATGCGCCCGGTTCGCACCAAGCTTGCCCCCGGACTTGATCCGGGGGTGGAACACCGGTTCCGCGCGACCGTAACGCGCAGATGACAGGAGCGATGCCCCACGGATGCTTGCCTTGGCTGACCCCGATCTCGACAACGGACCGCGGACCGACAGGTCTGCGACGGTGCGGATGTGCGCGGTCACGCGGCAGGTGCGGCCGATCGATGAGCTGATCCGGTTTGTGGTAGCGCCCTCCGGCGAGGTGATCCCGGACCTGAAACGCAAGCTTCCCGGCCGCGGCCTGTGGGTCTCCGCTTCACGCCAGACGGTTGCAGAAGCCGTCCGGCGTCACCAATTTAGCAAAGGATTCAAGCGCGAAGTCCGCGTTTCCCCGACCTTGCCCGCCGATACCGAAGCCTTGCTGGTGCGCAGCACCACCGAGGCGCTGGCGATGGCTGCCAAGGCCGGCCAGGTGATTTCGGGGTTCAGCAAGGTCGAGGATGCCCTCACGGCGCGGCAGACCCGGGCGTCGATCGGGGCCTTGATTCATGCCTCGGACGGCGCCGCCGACGGAATCCGGAAATTGGACGCCGTCCTCCGGCAAAATGCCGTGGTTAACGATGAATTCAAACCAGTTTCCGGTGGTCACAGCCCTGGCTTCCGAACAATTGGATTTGGCACTGGGCCGGTCAAATGTGATACATGCTGCGCTGCTCGCGGGCCCGGCGAGCAAGACGTTCCTGTCGCGAAGCCAGATCCTGGTCCGATACCGGATGGCGGACGCCGACAAGACAGCCGGTAATACGGCCGAGAATTCGCCGACACAGACTGTGCCGACACGCACGACGTAAACAGGATTAGGACTGCTGAATGGTCGATAAAACGCCTGGCGACAGGAAACTGAGTGTTCCGAACAAGACCCTGACGCTGAAGCCGCGGGTCGAGACGGGCACCGTCAAGCAGAGCTTCAGCCACGGCCGCACCAAGCAGGTCGTGGTTGAAAAGCGCGGCAAGCGCCGCGTCGGCGGCGATGGTCCCGCAACGGAAACGCATGCGCCGGAACCGGCGGCCGTCGTCAAGGCCGCACCGGCCGCGCCTGCTGCTGCTCCCGCCGCGAAGGCGCCGCTCACCCGCCCCGCAACGCCGGCGCCGGCTGCCTCGCGCAGCGGCTCGGGCGTGGTATTGCGCACGCTGACCGAGGACGAACGCTCCGCCCGCGCCAGCGCGCTGGCCGACGCCAAGGTCCGCGACATGGAAGAGCGGCGGCTGGCGGAAGAGGAAGCCAAGCGCCGCAACAGCAAGGAAGGCATCGAGCAGGCCGAGCGCGAAGCCGCCGAGGCCCGCCGCAGGGCCGAGGAAGAGCGCCATCGCCAGGACGAGGAAGCCAAGCGCAAGGCCGAACTCGAAGCCAAGAAGCGTTTCGGCGAAGCCGAGGCCAAGACGGCCGCCGCGGCACGCGCCGCGCTGCCCGCCGCCCGCGCCCCCGGCATCGCCGCCGACATCACCGACGAGGATGAAGGTCCGCGCCAGATTCGCCGTGGCCCCGGCGGCGCCGTCCGCCCGGCCGCAGCCCCGAAGACGACCGCCAAGCCCGCGCCGCAAAAGCAGCGCGGACGCCTGACGCTGGTCACCGCGCTCAATGCCGACGACGTGCGCGAGCGCTCGATTGCCTCGTTCCGCCGCCGCACCCAGCGCCTGAAGGGTCACGCCTCGAACGAGCCGAAGGAAAAGCTGATCCGCGAAGTGGTGATTCCCGAGGCCATCAACATCCAGGAACTCGCCAACCGCATGTCCGAGCGCGCGGTCGACGTCATCCGCCTGCTGATGAAGCAGGGCGCGATGCACAAGATCACCGACGTGATCGATGCCGATACCGCGCAGTTGATCGCCGAGGAACTGGGTCACACCGTCAAGCGCGTCGCCGCGTCCGACGTCGAGGAAGGCCTGTTCGACGTCGTCGACGATTCCACCGACACCGAGCCGCGCTCGCCCGTCGTGACCGTGATGGGCCATGTCGACCACGGCAAGACTTCGCTGCTCGACGCGCTTCGCCACGCCAACGTGGTGTCGGGCGAAGCCGGCGGCATCACCCAGCATATCGGCGCCTATCAGGTGACCTCGCCGGAAAGCGGCAAGAAGATCACCTTCATCGACACGCCGGGCCACGCCGCGTTCACCGCGATGCGTGCCCGCGGCGCCAAGGTCACCGACATCGTGATCCTGGTGGTCGCGGCCGACGACGGCGTCATGCCGCAGACGATCGAGGCGATCAATCACGCCAAGGCGGCCAAGGTGCCGATGATCGTGGCGATCAACAAGATCGACAAGCCCGACGCCCGGCCCGACCGCGTGCGCACCGAACTGCTGCAGCACGAGGTGCAGGTCGAATCGCTCGGCGGCGACGTCGTCGATGTCGAGGTGTCAGCCAAGAACAAGACCAATCTCGACAAGCTGCTGGAGATGATCGCGCTGCAGGCCGAGTTGCTCGATCTCAAGACCAATGCGGAGCGTCCCGCCGAAGGCACCGTGATCGAAGCCAAGCTCGATCGCGGCCGCGGCCCGGTCGCGACCGTGCTGGTGCAGCGCGGTACCCTGCGGGTCGGTGACATCATCGTCGCCGGCGCCGAGATGGGCCGCGTCCGCGCGCTGATCAACGATCAGGGGGTCACCATCGACGAAGCCGGCCCCTCGGTGCCGGTCGAGGTGCTCGGCTTCAACGGCCCGCCGGAAGCCGGCGATCGGCTCGCGGTGGTGGAAAACGAAGCCCGCGCCCGCCAGGTCACGAGCTATCGCGCCCACCAGAAGCGCGAGAACGCCGCCGCCACCATTTCCGGCATGCGCGGCTCGCTCGAGCAGATGATGTCGCAGCTCAAGACTTCGGGCCGCAAGGATTTCCCGCTGATCATCAAGGCCGACGTGCAGGGCTCGCTGGAAGCGATCCTCGGCTCGCTGGAAAAACTCGGCACCGACGAAGTCGCCGCGCGCATCCTGCATGCCGGCGTCGGCGGCATCTCGGAATCCGACGTGACGCTGGCGGAAGGCTTCAACGCCGCCATCATCGGCTTCAACGTCCGCGCCCACAAGGAGGCCGCGGCCGCTGCCAAGCGCAACGGCATCGAGATCCGCTACTACAACATCATCTACGACCTCGTGGATGACGTGAAGAAGGCGATGAGCGGCCTGCTCGCACCGACGCTGCGCGAAACCATGCTCGGCAACGCCCAGATCCTGGAAGTGTTCAACATTTCCAAGGTCGGCAAGGTCGCAGGCTGCCGCGTCACCGACGGCACCGTGGAACGCGGCGCCAACGTCCGCCTGATTCGCGACAACGTCGTCGTGCACGAAGGCAAGCTGTCGACGCTGAAGCGTTTCAAGGACGAAGTGAAGGAAGTGCAGTCCGGCCAGGAATGCGGCATGGCGTTCGAGAATTACGGCGACATGCGTGTCGGCGACATCATCGAATGTTATCGCGTGGAGACTATCCAGCGCGCCTGTAAGTCTGAACCTTACGGCTTCGTCAAAAGGAACACTGAATTTTTCGACGTCATGCCCGGCTTTGTGCCGGGCATCCACGTCTCAAGGATCAGCAGCAAGAAAGACGTGGATGGCCGGGACATCCAACGCGAAGACGCGCTTCGCGCTTCTGCCCGGCCACGACGAATTATTTTTGAGAGACACCAATGCCACGTCACCACAAAAAGGACTCCGCCCCCGGCGGCTCGCAGCGCCAGTTGCGCGTCGGCGAAACCGTGCGTCACGCGATCGCGGACATTCTTTCGCAGGGCAGCGTGCACGACCCGGAGCTCGAGGGCCACATCATCACCGTGCCCGAAGTGCGGATGTCGCCGGACCTCAAGCTTGCGACCATCTATGTGATGCCGCTCGGCGGCCGCGACACCGACGTGGTGATCGCGGCACTTGAACGGAACAAGAAGTTCCTGCGCGGCGAGATCGCACACCGCGTTAACTTAAAATTTGCGCCTGATATTCGCTTTCGCGTCGATGAACGATTCGACGAAGCGGAACGAATAGAGAAATTACTGCGAACACCTGCGGTGCAAAGAGACCTCGAACCAGATTTCGGACAAATCCTGATGATCGTGACCACCGCCAACAGCGCGTTCGAGCCGCCGAATGCCGATTCGCACGAGGCCGAAAAAAATAATTTCGCCGAGCCGCGCCGCGCCAACAACGACCCGCGCGACCAGGGCCAACGCGGCGGCAAACAACAACGGCAGAACCAGCCCCGGCGCGACAAGCGCGATGTCCACGGCTGGATCGTGCTCGACAAGCCGATCGGCATGACCTCGACGCAGGCGGTCGCGGTGGTGAAGCGGCTGTTCCAGGCCAAGCGGGCCGGCCACGCCGGCACGCTCGATCCGCTCGCCTCCGGCGGCCTGCCGATCGCCCTTGGCGAAGCCACCAAGACGGTTCCCTTCGTCATGGACGGCCGCAAGCGCTACCGCTTCACGGTCGCCTGGGGCGAGGAACGCGATACCGACGACACCGAGGGCCGGGTGGTCAAAACCAGCGAATTCAGGCCCTCCGCGGAGGCGATCCGGGAACTGCTGCCGCGCTTCACCGGCCTGATCGAGCAGACCCCGCCGCAATACTCGGCCATCAAGGTCCAGGGCGAGCGGGCCTACGACCTGGCGCGCGACGGCGAGACCGTCGATCTGAAGCCGAGGCCGGTCGAAATTCACCAATTAACCCTTGTAGAACAACTGGATATTAACCGCTCCGTGTTCGAGGCCGAGTGCGGCAAGGGAACCTATGTGCGGGCCCTGGCCCGCGATATCGGGCGGCTCCTGGGCTGTTTTGGCCATATCTGCGCGCTGCGGCGGACGCTGGTCGGCCCATTCGGCGAGAAGGACATGATTCCGCTGGAACAACTGGAGGCTTTATGCGATAGAGCCGCGTCTGGCGAGGGCAGCCTCGCCGACGCGCTTTTGCCCGTTGAGACCGCGCTGGACGACATCCCGGCACTGGCCGTCACACGGGCGGATGCGGCAAGGCTCCATCGGGGCCAGGCCGTTTTGTTGCGCGGACGGGATGCGCCCAATTGTAGCGGCACAGTCTATGTCACGGTGGCAGGCCGGCTTCTGGCCCTCGCCGAAATTGGCAATGGCGAACTCATCCCCAAGCGCGTGTTCAACCTGAACGGACTGACTGCCAGTCCGGCTCGCAACAATGAAAGTGTTTGACGATGTCGATTACCGCCGAACGCAAAGCGGAAGTCATCAAGACGAATGCCAACAAGGCCGGCGACACCGGCTCGCCCGAGGTTCAGGTCGCGATCCTGTCGGAACGCATCAACAACCTCACCGGGCATTTCAAATCCCACGTGAAGGACAATCATTCGCGCCGGGGCCTTTTGAAGATGGTCGCCACGCGCCGTTCGCTGCTCGATTACATCAAGCGGAAGGACGAGGCGCGCTACAAGGCCTTGCTCGAAAAGCACAACATTCGTCGTTGATATCGAGAGTACGCGCGCCCGTTGCGCGCGTTTTCGCATGACCTTCCGGAACAACCGGACTCCGAATTTTCGGGGACGGTCATGCGCAAGAGCATGAAGAAAGTAATGCTCAACAGACGTCCAGCAGCAATCCGGCCGCTGGGCAGGGCAAGGTGCCCGAACTACCGAGAGGATGGACGCCATCCGAAATATAAAGACCATGGCAGGATCGCCGGATGCTGATCACACATTGCGATCAGCGTCTCGCAATCTTGCGCATGGTCTTTGTGTTTCAGGGGTCCGCTCTCCCGGAAACCCATGAAAGAAATCGAAATGTTCAATATTCATTCAGTCGAGATCGACTGGGGTGGACGTCCCCTCAAGCTTGAAACCGGAAAGATCGCGCGCCAGGCCGACGGCGCCGTCATGGCGACCTATGGCGAGACCGTCGTGCTCGCCACCGTCGTCGCCGCCAAGACGCCGCGCGAGGGCGTCGACTTCCTGCCGCTGACCGTCGACTATCAGGAGAAGACCTATGCCGCGGGCCGCATTCCCGGCGGCTATTTCAAGCGCGAAGGCCGTCCGACCGAAAAGGAGACGCTGGTCTCCCGCCTGATCGACCGTCCGATCCGTCCGTTGTTCGCCGACGGCTGGCGCAACGAAACCCAGGTGATCGTCACCGTGCTGTCGCACGACATGGAGAACGATCCCGACGTGGTGGCGATGGTGGCGGCGTCCGCCGCGCTGACGCTGTCGGGCGTGCCCTTCAAGGGCCCGATCGGCGCCGCGCGCGTCGGCTTCATGAACGACGAATACGTTCTCAATCCGACGCTGGACGAAATGGCCGACACCCAGCTCGAGCTGGTCGTCGCCGGCACCGGCGATGCCGTGCTGATGGTGGAATCGGAGGCCAAGGAGCTGAGCGAAGAGATCATGCTCGGCGCCGTGATGTTCGGCCACCGCCACTTCCAGCCCGTCATCAACGCGATCATCGATCTCGCCGAGAAGGCCGCCAAGGAGCCGCGCGAGCTCAAGGTCGTCGACGAGAGCGCGCTGGAAAAGGAAATGCTCGGCCTGATCGATCAGGACCTGCGCGCCGCCTACGCCATTCCGGTCAAGCAGGATCGCTACGCCGCGGTCGGCAAGGTCAAGGAAAAGGTGATGGCGCACTATTTCCCGGAAGGCCAGGAGCCGAAATACGAAAAGCTCCGCATCGCCGCCGTGTTCAAGGAACTCGAAGCCAAGATCGTTCGCTGGAACATTCTCGACACCGGCAAGCGCATCGACGGCCGCGATTCCAAGACCGTCCGCAAGATCATCGCCGAAGTCGGCGTGCTGCCCCGCGCCCACGGCTCGGCGCTGTTCACCCGCGGCGAAACCCAGGCGATGGTCGTGACCACGCTCGGCACCGGCGAGGACGAGCAGTACATCGACGCGCTGTCGGGAACGTACAAGGAAACGTTCCTGCTGCACTACAACTTCCCTCCCTACTCGGTCGGTGAAACCGGACGCCTCGGCGGCACCAAGCGGCGCGAGATCGGCCACGGCAAGCTCGCCTGGCGCGCGATCCACCCCGTGCTGCCGCCGCATCATGAATTCCCCTACACGGTGCGCGTGGTCTCGGAGATCACCGAATCGAACGGATCGTCGTCGATGGCGTCGGTCTGCGGCGCCTCGCTGGCGCTGATGGATGCGGGCGTTCCCCTGAAGCGGCCGACGGCGGGCATCGCCATGGGCCTGATCCTCGAAGGTTCGCGGTTTGCGGTTCTCTCCGACATCCTCGGCGACGAGGATCATCTCGGCGACATGGACTTCAAGGTCGCCGGCACCGAGGCCGGCATCACCTCGCTGCAGATGGACATCAAGATCGAGGGCATCACCGAGGAGATCATGAAGGTCGCGCTCGGCCAGGCCAAGGATGGGCGTATCCACATCCTCGGCGAAATGTCGAAGGCGCTGACCGCGGCGCGCGCCGAGCTCGGCGAATACGCTCCGCGCATCGAGACCTTCAAGATCCCGACCGACAAGATCCGCGAAGTGATCGGCACCGGCGGCAAGGTGATCCGCGAGATCGTCGAGAAGACCGGCGCCAAGGTCAACATCGACGACGACGGCACCGTGAAGGTCGCTTCCGCCGACGGCGAATCGATCAAGGCCGCGATCAAGTGGATCAAGTCGATCGCCTCCGATCCGGAACTCGGCCAGATCTATGACGGCACCGTGGTCAAGGTGATGGAGTTCGGCGCATTCGTGAACTTCTTCGGCGCCAAGGACGGCCTCGTCCATATCAGCCAGCTCGCGGCCAGCCGCGTGCAGAAGACCTCCGACGTCGTCAAGGAAGGCGACAAGGTCAAGGTCAAGCTGCTCGGCTTCGACGACCGCGGCAAGACGCGGCTGTCGATGAAGGCGGTCGACCAGGTGACCGGCGAGGACCTCGAGGCCAAGCAGAAGACCGAAGCTCCGCCGCGCGAAGCCGCCGGCGAGTAAGGCGTCTCTGAAAAAGCTGTTGCGAAAGGGCGGCTCTTCGAGCCGCCCTTTTTGTTGTCCGCGCCCCGAACCGAGGACGCCTCTTCGAGCGGAGTTTCCGTGCGGCGACCGTCAGCCCCGCTTCCTCTCTGCTGCGCGCGGGGGCGGCGCTTCCAGGCACTCTTTCACGATCTCGCCCAGCGCGGCGAAGTCCGCCTTGCGCGGCGAGGTGCGGCGGAACACCAGCCCGATGTTGCGGCCGGGCTGCGGATTCTGCAGGCGCAGGAATTTCACCCTGTCGTCGCGGCGCTCGACGTCGGCGGCGATCTGCGGGATCAGCGTCACGCCATAGCCGCCCGCGACCATCTGCATCACCGTGCTCAGGCTGGAGGCGCCGAACACGGTGCCCGTCCCAGTGCCGGGCATCTGGCCCCGCGCCGCGGTCGCGCAAAACGCCAGCGCCTGATCGCGCAGGCAATGGCCATCCTCGAGCAGGATCAGCCGGTCTTGATCGATGTCAGCCGCCGCCACCCGCGTGCTCTCCTTGCGCGGATCGCTCGCGGGCACCGCCAGCAGGAACAAATCCTCGAACAGCGCCATCGCATCGATCTCCGGCTCCGCCACCGGCAGCGCGAGCATCGCCGCATCGAGCGCGCCGCTCTTGATGTCCTCGATCAACTGCCGGGTCTGGGTTTCCCGCAGTTCGAGCCGCAATTCCGGAAACCGCGATTGCAGCAGCGGAAGGATCCGCGGCAGCAGATACGGCGCCAGCGACGGAATCACCCCGAGCGTCAGCCGGCCGGTCAACCGGCCGCTGCGATGGCGGGCGAAGTCGACCAGATCGCGCGAGGCCGTCAGCACGGCTTCGCCGCGCCGCGCGATTTCGCGCCCGACATCGGTCAGCATCACGTCATTCGGACGCCGCTCCACCACGGCCACGCCGAGGGTGCGCTCGAGGTCGCGGATCTGCATCGACAGCGCGGGCTGGGTCACGGCACAGGCCTCGGCGGCGCGGCCGAAATGGCCGTGTTTGGCGAGCGCGGCGAGATAGCGAAGCTGTCGGAGCGTGATCATTCCGATAAGATAAACTGATCGAGAGCTCAAGACAATTCGACTGGACCTGATGTTGGATATCTTCCAATGTGCGGTCACAGCGAATTTGGCGAGAGGCACCAACCCCAGCGGATCCGGGACGACGCGGTTGTTCCAGGTCAATGCGTCTGCGGTTTTCCCTTCGTCAATTTCGCCCTGCCCCACCTTCGGGAAGGACCAACAGCCATGGCTGACCGCCCCCAATCAACGAGCGCCGCCACGGCGCACTTCTAGAAGGTGGCCGGCGAACCCGATGCGGCCGAGACCGCGTGCGACTTGCACGGCTTCGCCCCGAAATCAGAAACGCGACAGGAGAAAAAACATGGACGCAAAGACTGACGACAGCGCCGGCAAATGCCCGTTCACCGGCGGCAGCCACGGACACAGCAACCGCGACTGGTGGCCTGAGCACCTCGATGTCGGCGTGCTCCATTCGAAGTCGCCCTCGGCCGATCCGATGGGCGAAGCGTTCGACTATGCCAAGGAATTCGAAAGCCTCGACCTTGACGCCGTGATCAAGGACTTGCGCGCCCTGATGACGGATTCGCAAGCGTGGTGGCCGGCCGACTTCGGTCACTATGGCGGGTTGTTCATCCGCATGGCGTGGCACAGCGCCGGCACCTACCGCATCACCGACGGCCGCGGCGGCGCCGGCGCCGGTCAGCAGCGCTTTGCGCCGCTCAACTCCTGGCCGGATAACACAAACCTCGACAAGGCGCGCCGCCTGCTGTGGCCGATCAAGCAGAAATATGGCCGCAAGCTTTCCTGGGCCGACCTCATGGTTCTCACCGGCAACGTCGCGCTGGAATCGATGGGCTTCAAGACGTTCGGCTTTGCCGGCGGCCGCGCCGATGTGTGGGAGCCCGAAGAACTCTATTGGGGTCCCGAGGGCACCTGGCTCGGCGACGAGCGCTACAGCGGCGAACGTCAGCTGGCCGAGCCGCTCGGCGCCGTGCAGATGGGCCTGATCTACGTCAATCCGGAAGGCCCGAACGGCAATCCGGATCCGCTTGCTTCGGCCAAGGACATCCGCGAAACGTTCTTCCGCATGGCGATGAACGACGAAGAGACCGTGGCGCTGATCGCCGGCGGCCACACCTTCGGCAAGACCCACGGTGCCGGCGACCCCTCGCTGATGGGCGCCGAGCCGGAAGGCGCGGCGCTCGAGGATCAGGGCCTCGGCTGGAGGAGCAAGCATGGCAGCGGCTTCGGCGCCGACGCCATCACCGGCGGCCCGGAAGTGACCTGGACGCAGACGCCGACGAAATGGAGCAACCACTTCTTCGATAACCTGTTCAAGTACGAATGGGAGCTGACCAAGAGCCCGGCCGGCGCGAAGCAATGGAAAGCGAAGGGCGCCGAGGCCACGATTCCCGACGCGTATGACAAGTCGAAGAAGCATGTTCCGACCATGCTGACCACGGACCTCGCGCTGCGTTTCGACCCGGCTTACGAGAAGATCTCGCGGCGCTTCTACGAGCATCCGGACCAGTTCGCGGACGCTTTTGCCCGCGCCTGGTTCAAGCTCACCCACCGCGACATGGGGCCGATCGTGCGCTATCGCGGCAAGCTGGTGCCGAAGGAAACGCTGATCTGGCAGGACCCGATTCCCGCCGTCGATCATCCGTTGATCGGCGAGCAGGACATTGCGGCCCTGAAGGCGAAAATCCTCGGCTCCGGCCTGTCCGTTTCGCAACTGGTCTCGGCCGCCTGGGCATCGGCCTCCACGTTCCGCGGTTCCGACAAGCGCGGTGGCGCCAACGGCGCGCGCATTCGCCTCGCGCCGCAGAAGGATTGGGAAGTGAACAATCCGGCTGAACTCGGCGAAGGTGCTCTCGAAGCTCGAGGCGATCAAGAAGGAGTCCGGCAAGAAGGTGTCGCTCGCCGATCTGATCGTTCTCGGCGGCAGCGCCGCGGTCGAAAAGGCGGCAAAGGATGCCGGCGTCAGCGTGACGGTTCCGTTCACGCCCGGCCGCATGGATGCATCGGCCGAGCAGACCGACGCCGCGTCCTTCGCGCCGCTCGAACCCCGCGCCGACGGCTTCCGCAACTACATCAGCGGCAAGATGCAGTTCATGAAGCCGGAAGAGGCCCTGGTGGATCGGGCGCAACTGATGGCGCTGACGGCGCCGGAATTGACGGTCCTCGTCGGCGGCCTGCGCGTGCTCGGCGCCAACGCCGGCAACGCGAAGCATGGCGTCTTCACCAAGAAGCCGGAAACGCTGACGAACGACTTCTTCGTCAACCTGCTCGACATGAGCACGGAGTGGCAGCCGGCCGGCACCGACGGCGAGTACGAGGGCCGCGACCGCAAGACGAAGGCGGTGAAGTGGACCGGCACGCGCGTCGACCTGATCTTCGGGTCGCATTCCCAGCTCCGCGCCATCGCGGAAGTCTATGGAAGCGCGGACGCCAAGGAGAAGTTTGCCAAGGACTTCGTCAAGGCGTGGACCAAGGTGATGAACGCGGACCGCTTCGACCTCGCGGCGAAATAGACTTTCGCTTTCGATTGAAGTTGAGGAAACCCCCGCGATAGGATCGCGGGGGTTTTTCTTTTGTTCAATTCGGGCACCGCGCCGCCGAAGGATTCCATTCAATGACACCGCCGACGATCCGCCCCGCCCGGCCGGATGAATATGACGAGATCGCGCGTGTCTGGATGAATAGCTGGGCTTCGACCGGGCTTGAGGACGCAAGCCAATTCCTGCTGGCAAAATTGCGCGCGCGCATTCCGCAGGAGATCGAGAAGGGCTGGAGCCTGTTCGTGGCCGACGACGACGGCGCGATCGCCGCGATGCTGGCCCTGCATCTGCCCGAAATCTATCTCGACCAGCTATTCGTCGCCCCGGAATATCAGGGCCAAAACATCGGCAGGCAGTTGCTCGGCTTCACGCGGCAGCTTCTGCCCGATGAAATCCGGCTGCGCTGTGTGCGCGAGAACGAAAAGGCCTGGCGCTGGTATGAACGCGAGGGTTTTGTGTTTGAAAAAGAAGCGGTCGAACCGATGACAGGTTTCGTCATGAAATATTATCGCTGGAACAGGAACGAACCGGCGCGCGGATGATTTTGGGTTGCGGATGCCCGGGACACGCTCTAATTTCAAATTCCTACAATAACCCGCCGAGATACGCTGAGCGGTTCCGGCAATTCCTGCTCTCCCGGAGTGATTCATGGTTCGGACTGTCGCCGTCGCGACCCTGCTTTCGTGTCTTGCGTCGTTTGCGTGGACGCAAACCCAAGCCGGGCCGGCGGCTGCAGCAACATCCACCGGCACGCCAGCCAAGTCTGCCGTCAAGAAAACGAGTACGATCTCGAAGCCGCCTGGTCCCGCGGATAGCGCTGCCTGCGACCTTGGCGTTATTCCCGCTGCGGGCAACCCGATCGGGCTAAAGAAGGTCGGCATCACCGTCTTTGGCAACGAATATTCGGAAGTACCGTCCGACGCCTGGGGTGTCGACGATCTTATCGTGGCCCGGGTTCGAGCCGCGGCAGGTTCGCGGGTTGCAGTGCGGCGTATTGCTTATGGCAAAGAGGCGTTGTTCGAGCTTTACAAGAAGCCGGGCAAAGGGCTGTTCAACAACCCCAAAGAAAATCTTACGGACGCCGTTCGAAAAATCGCCGCGAGCAGCCACTGCACGCGTTACGTTGTCGTCACCAGATTTATCGGCAATCTGCCGGGAACCAACCAGTCGCTCGAGGGCATCGGAGTCCTGACCCGGGGACCTTTCGGCCGCGCCGCGGTTTTCGTCTATGTCCAGGTAACCGTGTTCGACGGCCAGACCTTTGCCATTCGCGACGACCCGTTTGGAAGCTTCGGGGCGCGGCTATCGTCAACCTTATCAAGGATTGGAAAGGATGAGTTCCTGCGACAAGTCGACGGCGCTGAATTTCCTGCCTCGCCAGAGGCGGCGGCCAAAGATGTGAAGCTGCGCGATAGCGCCCGTACACTACTTGCGGAACGGCTCGATCGGATTCTGCCCGAATATCTCAAGCAGTGAGGCAAAGTCCGATAGGCGGAATTTCGTTCACCTGCCTGGTGGCGTTGCTTTCGCCTTGTACTATTCGCCTGATCTCTCACAAGGTCTTTCCGGACGTCTGAAGGAGCCCTCGCCATGATGAAACTCTACTGGTCGCCGCGTTCGCGGTCGTTTTCGGCGCTGTGGCTGATGGAGGAAAGCGGGCAGCCTTATGAGCGGGTTCTGACCGATATTTCCAAGGGCCAGCAGAAGACGCCGGAATATCTCGCCATCAATCCGATGGGCAAGGTGCCGGCGCTGTGCGATGGCGAGGCGACGCTGGCGGAGGCTGCGGCGATCTGCGCCTATGTCGCGGAGCGCTGTCCGCAATCCAAGCTGGCGCCGCCGATCGGCGACCCGCTGCGCGCCAGATATCTTTACTGGCTGTTCTTCGCGCCCGGCTGCATCGAGCCGGCCATGGTGCAGGTCGCGACCAAGGTGGAGATGAGCCCGGTCGCCGCCGGCTGGGGCGATGCGCAGCGCGTGTTCGACGTGCTCGATGCGGCGCTCGAAAAAGGACCGTGGATTCTCGGCGACGCCTTCTCGGCCGCCGATATCGCGATCGGATCGGGGCTGAATTTCGCGGTGCGGCTGTTCAAGATGGTGCCGGCGCGGCCGTCATTCGACCGCTACATCGACGCTTGCGCGGCGCGCCCGGCGTTCCAGCGCGCGAGCGCGCTCGCGGCGGGATAGGCGCTACTCGGCGCTGTTCTTCAGATCCTCCGGCCGCGGCATCGAGATGATGTTGTAGCCGGAGTCGACATAATGAATTTCGCCGGTGACGCCGCCCGACAGGTCGGAAAGCAGATACAAGGCGGAGCCGCCGAGTTCGTCCAGGGTCACGCCGCGGCCGAGCGGCGAATGCTTCTGCTGGAAGGCAAACATCGCGCGCGCATCGCCGATACCCGATCCCGCCAGCGTCCGTATCGGACCGGCGGAAATCGCGTTGACGCGGATGCTGCGCGAACCGAAGTCGGTGGCGAGATAGCGCACCGAGGCTTCCAATGCGGCCTTGGCGACGCCCATCACGTTGTAGTTCGGCATCGCCCGCACCGAACCGCCGAAGGTCAGCGTGACCATCGCGCCGCCCGAGGCGGGCATCAAGTCGGCCGCGCGCTTCGCAAGCTCGGTGAATGAAAAGCACGAGATCAGCATGGTCCGCGAAAAATTCTCGCGGCTGGTGTCGGCGTAGCGGCCCTTCAACTCGTTCTTGTCGGAGAACGCGATGGCGTGGACCAGGAAATCGAGCTGCCCCCATTTGGCGCGCAACGTCTCGAACACCGCATCGACGCTGGCGATGTCCTCGACATCGCAGGGCAGCACCAGGGGAACACCGAGTTGCTCGGCGAGCGGCTTGACGCGTTTGCCCAGCGCCTCGCCCTGATAGGTGAAAGCAAGCTCCGCCCCCTGCGCCGCGACGGTCTTGGCGATGCCCCAGGCAATCGAATGATCATTGGCGACGCCCATGATCAGCCCGCGCTTGCCCTTCATCAGGTCCTGCATGCCCGCTTTGCTCCACTGATTCCCGATATTGCCATCACCCGCGAAAGCGGGCGACCAGTATTACGAAAAATTGCGATGATGGACGAGTGCCGCGGAATACCGGATGCCCCGCTGTTTGCGCGGCATCGCCGATGGCGAACTTACGCATCCATCCGCTTGAACACCAGCGTGGCGTTGGTGCCGCCGAAGCCGAACGAATTCGACAGCACGGTTCCGAGTTTCACATTGTCGATGCGCTTGCGCACGATCGGCATGTCCGCGAAGACCGGGTCGAGTTCGGTGATATTGGCGCTTTCGCAGATGAAGCCGTTCTGCATCATCAGAAGCGAATAGATCGCCTCCTGCACGCCGGTGGCGCCGAGCGAATGGCCGGTCAGCGCCTTGGTGGCGGAAATCGGCGGACACTTCTCGCCGGTTCCGAACACCTTGCGGATCGCCTCGATTTCCGGCGGATCGCCCGCGGGCGTGGAGGTCGCGTGCGGATTGATGTAGTCGATTTTGGTGTCGACGGTGGCCATCGCCATCCGCATGCAGCGTTCAGCGCCCTCGCCCGACGGCGCGACCATGTCGTAGCCGTCGGAGGTTGCGCCATAGCCGACGATTTCGCCGTAGATTTTCGCGCCGCGCGCCTTGGCGTGCTCAAGCTCTTCCAGCACGACCACGCCTGCGCCGCCCGCGATGACGAATCCGTCGCGGCTGATGTCGTAGGGACGCGACGCGGTCGCGGGCGTATCGTTGTATTTGGAGGACATCGCGCCCATCGCGTCGAACAATACCGACAGCGACCAGTCGAGTTCCTCGCAGCCGCCGGCGAAGACAATGTCCTGCTTGCCGATCTGGATGGTCTCGTAGGCGTTGCCGATGCAGTGGTTCGAGGTCGCGCAGGCCGACGAGATCGAATAGTTCACGCCCTTGATCTTGAACCAGGTGGCGAGCGTTGCGGACGCGGTCGACGACATTGCCTTCGGCACCGCGAACGGTCCGACGCGCTTCGGTCCCTTGGTGCGGGTGGTGTCGGCGGCTTCCACGATGGTGCGCGCCGACGGTCCGCCGGAGCCCATGATGATGCCGGTGCGGATATTGGAAACGTCCGAAGGCTCGAGGCCGGAATCCTGGATCGCCTGCTCCATCGCGACGTGATTCCAGGCGGCGCCTTCGCCGAGGAAGCGCATCGCGCGCCGGTCGATGAGGCCGGACGGATCGAGCGAGGGAGCACCCTGCACCTGCGAGCGGAAGCCCATCTCGGCATATTTATCCGCGCGCGTGATTCCGGATTTCGCCTCGTGGAGACTCGCAAGCACTTCCTGGGTGTTGTTTCCGATGGACGAGACAATACCCATCCCCGTGATGACAACCCGCCTCATGATCGCCTCGCCCTGTCGTTGTTTTCTGGTGTGATGCTGCCAGTGGTCAAACCGGAGCCCGTCTCAGCGGCCGGAACAGTATCTCATGTTCCCGGCTGCAACGGGGCGTCCTGCTTGAACAACCCAACCTTCAAATCCTTCGCGCGATAGATAATATCGCCGTCGGTAGAAAGCCACCCGTCGGCGATGCCCAGGACCAGCTTTGAACGCATCACCCGTTTGATGTCGATGTTGTACACAACCTTGCGGACGTTCGGCAGCACCTGTCCGGAAAATTTCAGTTCGCCGAGGCCCAGCGCCCGGCCGCGGCCCGCGCCGCCGGTCCAGCCCAGAAAGAAGCCGACCATCTGCCACATCGCATCGAGGCCGAGACAGCCGGGCATCACCGGATCGTTCTTGAA
Organism: uncultured Alphaproteobacteria bacterium; assembly: GCA_963843225.1. Lineage (GTDB taxonomy): Bacteria > Pseudomonadota > Alphaproteobacteria > Rhizobiales > Xanthobacteraceae > Bradyrhizobium. The sequence goes on from CAWJJT010000001.1 coordinate 650,846, forward strand.
ATGGCAGCCGAAAAACCAGATATCCGGCTTGACGTCGAGTTCGGCGCGGACCACGCCCCTGCCGTATTCGCCGCCGGTCTCGCTGATTTCGCTGATGCGGTCGAACATCAGCATCGGGGGCAGCGGCAACTGGGCGTTGCCGGCGACCAAAAAGCTCGCCCCGGCCGCACGCCAGCAAATCCTCGTATTCGTAGCCGCCGCGCCGATCCAGCATCATGCCTAGCCTTTTTCAAATCCCGATGGAGTGTTCTCGAGCGAAATGGACCCTGTTTTGCGTAAAAATCGCGCCGATTACCCGAAAATCGGCACCGGATTACCGCAGTTCAGGACGCCCTGCGGCAGCCGGCGCTCGCCGCACCGAAATCGCAAAGCCCAAGTCCGGGCGCTCTCTATCATAGGCCCCGCAGGCGGCAAAGCACCCCCACAGGGCAAATCGCCGCGCGAGCTGACAGTTCCCCCGATCCCGGACCGGTTCTAGTTGCGAAAAACTTGCATCTGCCGGATTTCCTCCTTATATTCCACGGTAATAATGGCTGAGAGTATGTGAGCGCTGTGCCCGACCTGGAAATAAGCTTCGACGCCTCGATTGTGAACGATGACGCTGTCGGCCCGGCAGCCCGCGAAGCCGGGCGTCAACCGGCGCTGACCGGCTGTCCGTGGCATGATGTCAATGAAATGCTGCAGACGGCGGGCTTGCGTCCGACCCGTCAGCGCATGGCCTTGGGCTGGCTGTTGTTCGGCAAGGGTGCGCGCCATCTCACCGCTGAAATGCTTTACGAGGAAGCGACGCTCGCCAAGGTTCCGGTTTCGCTTGCCACCGTCTACAACACGCTGAACCAGTTGACCGATGCGGGCTTGCTGCGCCAGGTCAGCGTCGACGGCACCAAGACCTATTTCGACACCAACGTCTCGACGCATCACCACTTCTATCTCGAAAACAACCACGAGCTGGTCGACATTCCGGATCCGCATCTGGTGCTGCAGAAGATGCCGGAAGTGCCCGAAGGCTACGAGATCGCCCGGGTCGACATGGTTGTGCGGCTGCGCAAGAAGCGCTGAGCGTCAAAGAAGCGCGTCATACGCGGGCTTGACCCGCGTATCCATCAATCTTCGTCGAGATTTTTTTGAGAGCGGAATGACAAGCGATTGTCATTCTCTCCGTTGTCGGCCGAGACTACTCCACGTTCTCGCCGGCATAGACGCCCCACAGCCGCTGCTGTTCAATCCAGCCGTCGAAGCCGTTGCCCATGATGTGGCACCATCCGGCGGCGCAGTGCTTGACCTGGGCCACGACGCCGGCCTGCAGACGGGCGGCAATCGCCGAGGTCGCATCGGCACGATCGTAAAGCTGGGCGAGATCATCCTTGTTCTTCATGGTGATCACCGCAGTGCGGCGGCCCGACAGCAGCGAGTGGTAGACCCAACCCTCAGAGCCCTCGGAATCGCGGACCCGTCGCCAGTTCTCGAATTCGGCGGTAATCTCGACCGGCAATCCCGAGCGGGTATAGACCCAGGCAACGTCGTTGTCCTTGGTCGGGCCGGCCCTGACATTCACATGATCGGATTTGAGGCTGACATAGCGCGGCACCGGCAAACCACTTGAAGTGGCGGCCGTATCCTTGGCCGAGAATCCCGTCGTGATCGATGCGCCCAGCGCGCACCCCGTCAACACCACCACAGAACAAAAACGCGGCAACCCCATCCACTCGTCTCCCGCCGACAATCCAACTCAAATTCGTCGGGTTGAAACACCCATCAACGCCCCAAACCCCCGTACCGCCCGAATTGCCCCTCGGCTTGTATTTCCCAAGGTTTTTGCCGGGGTTCTTGTCTTGGCCCGGCCTTCTGCTAGAGAGGGCAGAAGCAGGAAACGAGACGAGCCCCAAGCCCCCCTTTCGAAAGCCCAAGAACAAGCATCGGGGAACCCGAGAAAACCTTGAGCAAACGCCGGGGTTGGGCGGTAGGCGGCAGTGTCGAACAAGCGGGTTAATGAGGTCTGAACGCCTCACGAGAGCAATACATGTCGGTTAAGAAAAAGCCTCTCGTTGTCGTCACGCGCAAGCTGCCGGACTCGATCGAGACCCGCATGCGCGAGTTGTTCGACGCCCGCCTCAATCTCGACGACACGCCGATGACACAGGCCCAGATCGCGGAAGCGGTCTGCTCGGCGGATGTGCTGGTGCCCACCGTCACCGATGAAATCACCGAAGACTTGCTCAAACAGCCGGAATGCAAGCTTCGGCTGATCGCCAATTTCGGCAACGGCGTCGACAATATCGATGTCACCGCGGCCCATGCGCGCGGCATTACCGTGACCAACACGCCGAAGGTGCTGACCGAAGACACCGCGGACATGACGATGGCGCTGATCCTGGCGGTGCCGCGCCGGCTTGTCGAAGGCGCATCCATCCTCACCGAGGGCGGGAACTGGCCGGGCTGGTCGCCGACATGGATGCTCGGCCACCGCATCGGGGGAAAGCGGCTCGGCATCGTCGGCATGGGCCGCATCGGCCAGGCCCTGGCGCGCCGGGCGCGGGCGTTCGGCCTGCAGATCCATTACCACAACCGCCGTCCCGTCGCACCGCACATCGCCGACGAACTGGGCGCGACCTATTGGGAAAGCCTCGACCAGATGCTGGCGCGCATGGACATCGTCTCGGTGAATTGTCCGCACACGCCCGCCACGTTTCACCTGTTGTCGGCGCGGCGCCTGAGGCTGATCCGGAAAGACGCTTTTATCGTCAACACCGCGCGCGGCGAGGTGATCGACGAGGAGACGCTGACCAAGCTGATCGAAAGCGGCGACATCGCCGGCGCCGGCCTCGACGTCTACGAGAACGAACCTGCGGTCAATCCGAAACTGGTACGGCTCGCAAAGGCCGGCAAGGTGACGCTGCTGCCGCATATGGGTTCGGCGACCATCGAAGGCCGCGTCGAGATGGGCGAGAAGGTCATCATCAATATCCGCACCTTCCTCGACAACCACAAACCGCCGGACCGCGTGCTGCCGAGCATGTTGTGAGGGCTTTCTCCGTGTCTGAAACGATCCTGCGGGAGTTTCTGCGCGAATGAACAAATCGAGATCGGCCTCGTCCATCGACTACCTCGGTTACGTTGAATGCATGGACGAAATTAAGTCCCGCGTCAGCACAATTGATTTTCTATTGGGCGTACCGCCAAATTTAACAGACAAGACGAACTTAGAGTCTTTGGCTCTGAACTTTCGCAAGGTATTCGAGTTGATCGTGATGGCCTGCCAAGCCGCACACACCCACTTGATTCGTAGGAAAGTGAAGGAATGGCGCATCAGAAAATCTTGAGCAAATAATTTCAAAATATAATCCAGATTTCTATATGGCTCCGGTCCACGCTACCCAGACGAACATTGAAGATCGGCATGACGTCGACATCCTCACGCTCGATGAACTAAAAGCAGCATATAACCGATGCGGTGACTGGCTGCATGCCAAGGGGCCATACCGCGATAAAAACAATCCAAGAGAAGATCTAGACGCGTTTAGGCTGTGGCGAGGCAAAACCGTTAGACTACTTGATGGCCACCGCGTCAGGATCGACGATAGTACCTTCATTTACTGTTCAATGAATGCTGCCGGAACCGAAAAGACCCACGTCTCGATATTCGTGCGTGCGGATGCAAATGCAACGAAATGAGGCCTTCCAGCCTGTGGTTGGTCACCGGTGCGCGCTCAGATCGGTGATGACCAGCGCATCGCCGTTGAGCGGATTGAGCGGATCGCGCGTGTAACGCAGCGTCTCGAACCGCATGGCGCGGGCGTCCACCATCAACAGCCGCCCGACCAGGCCCTCGCCGAAACCGACGATTTCCCGGATCGCCTCCAGCGCCATCATCGATCCCAGCACGCCCGCGAGCGCGCCCATCACGCCGGCCTCGGCGCAGGCCGGCACCGTTCCGGGCGGCGGCGGTTCGGGAAACAGACAGCGGTAGGTCGGGTTGAATTCGCCTTCGGCGTTTCTCTCATGCGCGCGGATCGTGGTCAGCGAGCCGTCGAACTGGCCGAGCGCCGCCGTGATCAGCGGCTTGCCGGCGAGGTAGCAGGCGTCCGACACCAGATAGCGGGTTTCGAAATTGTCGGATCCGTCGAGCACCATATCGTAGCCGCCGATCAGCGCCAACGCGTTGCCGGCATCGAGCCTTGTGGCGTGCGACGCGAACTGGACATGGGGATTGAGCGCGTAGATTCTGTCCGCGGCCGTATCGGCCTTCAGCCGGCCGATATCCGGCGTGGCGTGGATGATCTGGCGCTGCAGATTGGACAGCGACACGATATCGTCGTCGACCACACCGAGCGCGCCGACGCCGGCGGCAGCAAGATACATCAAGGCCGGCGCGCCAAGACCGCCGGCGCCGATCACCAGCACGGACGCCTCCTTCAACGCTGCCTGGCCGGGGCCCCCGACCTCGCGCAGCACGATGTGGCGGGCGTAGCGTTCGAGTTCGTCGGCGCTCAGCATGGCCTGGTCAAATCCTGATTATCCGGCATCGTCCTTATCATCCGCTGCGGTATCAAGCTGTATTCCTTGAACCCCGGCGCGGTTGTTGCCTACCAAGCAGATGTGCTTAATTCCGGGCACGTCAATGATCCCGAGACTTCCATGAGATCGATGCTGACGGCAACATTGATGTTGGTGGCGGCAGGGACCGCGACCAACGCGCAGATGACGGCGCCGTCGACGCTGGGCAAGCCGAAGACGGTCACGACCGTGCCCATCCGTCCCGGCCTGCAGACCCCGGCGGATACCGCCAACGCGATGGCGCAGGCCGAGCGGCTGGCGATCCAGTCGGACCTCGCCTGGTCCGGCCAGTACAATGGCGCCATATCGGGCGAAGTCAGCGAGCGCATGGTCGCCGCCATCAAGGAGTTTCAGAAGGACCGCGGCGGCAAGGCCACCGGCGTGCTCAACCCGCAGGAGCGCAGCGTGCTGGCCGAGGCCGCGCGGCGCAGGCAGGGGGACGTGGGCTGGAAGATCGTCACCGATGCCGGCACCGGCGCCCGGCTCGGGATACCGACGAAGCTGGTGCCGCAGCAATCGAGCGATGCCAGCGGCGCGAAATGGAGTTCGTCCACCGGGACCATCCAGATCCAGCTGGCGCGCCGCAAGCAGGCCAATCCGACCACGGCGAAGCTCGCGGAGCAGGAAAAAAAGGAGCCCGCCGGTCGCAGGGTCGATTACACCGTGGTCAAGCCGGATTTCTTCGTGCTGTCGGGCATGCAGGGCCTGAAGAAGTTCTACGCGCGCGGCACGTTCAGGGGCGACGAGGTCCGCATCCTCACCATTCTCTATGACCAGGCCACCGAAGGCACCGTGGAGCCGGCGGTGATCGCGATGTCGAGCGCCTTCAACCCGTTTCCGACGGGTAGCGGGCCCCCTCCGCGCAAGACCGTCGAATACGGCACCGGCGTCGTCGTCAGCGACGATGGGGCGATCGTATCGGATCGCGAGATCACCGACGGCTGCCTTGCGATCACGATCGGAGGCCTCGGCAACGCCGACCGCGTCGCCGAGGACAAGGACCATGATCTCGCGCTGCTGCGCATCTACGGGGCGCGCGGGCTGAAGCCGCTGACGCTTGGCAATGGCGCCGGCAAATCCGCGGTCGAATTGACCGGCATTGCCGACCCGCAAAGCCAGGGCGGCGCCGCGGCCGCGAGCAGCGTCAAGGCGCAAGCCGCACTGGTCGGCGGCGGCGATGCCGCGCTGTCGCCGGCGCCCGCGCTCGGCTTTTCGGGCGCGGCCGCGCTCGACACGGATGGCAAATTCGCCGGGCTCGCGCTGTTGAAGCCGGCGGTGGTCGCCGGCCCCGCGAACCTCACGCCGACGGCGCAGGCGGTGCTGGTGCCGGCCGATACCGTGCGCGAGTTCCTCAAGGCCAATGGCGTCAATGCCGCGGGTGGATCAACCGATGCGAAGGCTGCCGTCGTTCGCGTGATCTGCGTGCGGAAATAGCGGCGTTCGGTATTCCTCCGGAATGGTCATTCGTCCGATTTTTTGTCATCATGGCGAGGTCAGTGATTCGGACAGCCGCGATCCCCTGGCGGATCGGATGGGCGCGTCCTGAGCAGCAATGCTCGGCGTCGCAGAATGCGACGCACACTTCGTTGGTGTGCGTACCGCAGGTCCCTCTAACAGGCGCTTTCCGAAGGATTTCCGACTATGCAGACGATCGTACTTGCCACCCAAAAGGGCGGCAGCGGGAAAAGCACGCTTGCCATCGGCCTGGCGCTGGCGGCAATGGAGGCGGGACATACGGTTTGGCTGATCGAGACCGATCCGCAGGGTACGTTATCGAACTGGCAGAGCCGCCGCGCCGATCCCGCGCCCGTCGTGGAGCCGGTCTATAACGCGCTTGATCTGGAGCAGCGTCTGCAGGCCGTGCAGCGCAGCGGCGTGACCGTGACGATCATCGACACCGCCGGCGGCGTCAGCGCCGCGACCACGGCCGCGATCCGCCACTGCGATTTTTGTCTGATCCCGGTACGCCCGAGCATTGTCGATATCGAAGCGACCGTCCCGACGCTTGAGCTCGCCCGGATCTGGAGGAAGCCGTTCGGCTTTGTGCTCAACCAGACCCCGCTCCGCGGCCACCGCATCAGCCATGCCGCCACCGCGCTCGGCGACGAAGCGGCGCTCGATGTCCCCGAAATTCTCGCGAAGCCCTTCGTCGTCATGCGCAACGATCACCAGGATGCGCTGAACGCAGGGTTGGCGGTGAGCGAATTGGCGCCGGGAGGCAAATCGGCCGAGGAGATTCGTGATCTCTGGCATTGGGTCGAGACCCGGCTCTATGCCGACGTGGCGGCCGAAGAGCAGCCGATCCTCAGCGAAATCGCGGTGTCGCCGAGCTTCGTCCCCACGATGTTTTTGCGGACGCCCGCAAAAGTGGACGCCGTCGTCGCCTGAACCTTCCCGCTCCTTGGGTCGGCAATAGCGACGGCGCGTTCCCTCGTCTTGCGAAGAGGGAACGCATCGCGTGGCGTCAGGTCAGGCGGCCGACATCTCCGGCACCAACACGCCGGAGCCGCCCAATTCCGCCGGAAAATCCTTCATCTTCGGCAGTCCGTCCTTCATCGGCAGAACCGTCTCGGCGTAATTGACGTGGACGCCGGGGACGAACTTCAGCGTGGGGATGGTCGCCGCGTAGACGTCGACCAGTCCGACGGGCTGGTGGCCGGCCATCAGATGCCCGCCGCAGAGCTTGCAATATTTGCGCTGGCTGAATGCCGTCTTCTGGAACGTCGAGACGTGCTCGGCTCCCGCCGTGATCTTTACCGAATCCGCTTTCCAGAGGGTGAAGGCATTGACCGGCGACGCCGACCAGGAACGGCACGAATTGCAGTGGCAGTAGCCCATGGCTTCCGGCGATCCCGTCACTTCGATTTTGACGGCGCCGCAAAAACAGCTTCCGATATGACTCATGGTTTCTTTCCTTTGCTGGACAACAAGTCCGGCCAATTATCGGGACATTGCAATCGCGATCCAGTTCACGAACTGTACTGCGACCTTTTCACGCCGCAGCACCCGTCGTTCGCTAGCTCGCGAGCTTGCGCTCCTTGGCAAACGGGCTGAGGCCAAGCCAGGTTTGCATGGAGGACGCGAGCTGGCGGCTTCCCGTCAGCACCATCCGGTGATTGGCCACGGCCGCGCGCACGGTATCGAGCCCGAGCCAGATCGCCGTCATGCTCCGCAGGTCGCTCGATACGTAGAGGTCGACGTCGAGGCCCGGATCGATCTTGCACAGATCGACGCCGGTGGCGGGATCGACGATCAGCCACCAGCGCCGCTGCGCCGGCGGCAGCTCGGGATAGACGATCTCCACTACGCTGCGGCGCGCCGGCATCGGCGTGGTGTTGAGGTTTCGCCGCATGTCCCACATCAGCAGATCGACATCGAGATGCTGCAAGCGACAGCTTCGATTCGATCCGGCGCTGCCCCCAGATGCCGAAGGCCTCCACCAGCGGGCCGAGGTCGCGCCCCGACTCCGTCAATCGATATTCCGACACGGTCGAGTTCGGCGCCCGACGCGGCGTGCGCGACGATGCCGGCCGCTTCGAGCTCCTTGAGGCGCTGCGAGAGCAGCGCCGGCGACATGCGCGGGACCCCGCGGCGCAATTCATTGAATCGCGTCGAGCCGGCGAACATCTCGCGCAGCAGAATGATCGTCCAGCGCGTGCACAGTATCTCGGCGGCCATCGCGACTGGACAGAATTGCTGGTAGCTGCCTGTGGTCATGTTCTCCTCCGCAGCGGGTAAGCGGGAAAACTATGGCCGGCGGGCGGGCTTTTCCAGTTCAGTTTCTGTATCGGCGGGGTTCAGTTCCTGTACTGGCGACGTTGCCGATCAACCCATATCGAGGCTGAACCAGGGAGCCGCGAGCCGCGACAGACAGGCCGCCACGGTCGAGCCACCGCAACGGAATGTCACCAGTCAGGACGCGTCATGAGGCCTATTAGCGCAGAAAACATCGCCGCATTGGCAGGGATCGCCGGGCTCTGCGCGCTCGCTTTCCTCGGCGTCTGCTTGTCGCCGACGTTCGCCGCAACGCTGTCGCGCGGCTCGAATCTGGGCGTCACGCTCTCGATGGTACGGTCGATGATCTATCCGCTTTGCGCCATTAAATTCCGCAATCCACCGTTCGGAAGCTGCGCACGCGCGTCGATGCGCCGACTTATTTCCATGTTCCGATTGTTGAAGGAAATCACATGACCATCCTGACCCATAATTTCTCCCTGCCCGGACGGCGGCTGGCGGCAGCCACCATCGTGCTCGGCATGATCGGCTTTCTCTGCGGCCTGCTGCTGGCGCTGACGGTCTCGGCCTACAGCTTCTATAGCTGCGTGCAGATATTGTGAGCGCATCGCGCACGTCGCGTGTTGGCCTGCGCCAGCTCAGGCGCCGCGAATTACTTCTGGCACTTCGGGCACCAGAAGGTCGAGCGTCCGTTCTGGGTAAAGCGTTTGACGATGCCGCTGCATCCACCGCTATGGCACGTCTCGCCCTCGCGGTCGTAGACCTGAAACGAGTGCTGGAAATAGCCAAGCTCACCCGAGGTCTGGCGATGATCCCGCAGCGACGAGCCGCCGGCCTTGATGGCTTGATTGAGCACGGCGTGGATCGCCGTGACCAGATGCCTGGCGTGATCCGTCGGCTCGCTTTTCTTCGTCGCCAGCGTCGCAGCCAGCCGCCGCGGCGACAGATGCGCGCGAAACAGCGCCTCGCAGACATAGATGTTGCCGAGCCCCGCGACCACGCGCTGGTCGAGCAGCGCGGCCTTCAGGCTGGTCTTCTTGTTGGCGCAGGAGCGCGCCAGCATCGCGGCGTCGAATTCATTGCCGAGCGGCTCGGGTCCGAGGCCGCGCAATAGCGGCTCGTCTTCGATCGACTTGCGGGCGATCACCTTCATGTAGCCGAAGCGGCGCGGATCGTTGAACACGACCGCCGCGCCCGATGACATGTGGAACACCACATGGTCGTGGGCGCCGTCCTTGCCGCGCGGATGATGAAATTGGCCGGGCGCGTTCGTGCCGTCGTCCTTGGCCACGCGGAACGAGCCGGACATGCCCAGATGCATCAGAAGCACGTCACCGGAGGCTAGATCCGCCATCAGGTATTTGGCGCGGCGGCCAAGGCCGGTCACGGTCTGGCCCGCCAGCCGCGCCACGAAATCCCGCTGGAACGGAAACCGCAGGTCCTTGCGCCTGACTTCCATTTTCACGATCCGGGCCCCCTCCATGACGGGCTGCAGGCCGCGGCGGACGGTCTCTACTTCGGGTAATTCGGGCATGGATGGGCGTTCACCTTGTGAAGTCGACGTGATAGCGACATTGCGGCGGGCGCGCTATGGTCCGGCCGCTATCAGTTTGAGGGCGTAAAAGACATGGATCGGCCGGACCAAACCACGCATTTCGGCTTCAGGGACGTCCCCCTGGGTGAAAAACAGACGCTGGTGAACGACGTGTTCCGCAGCGTGGCGTCCCGCTACGACCTGATGAACGACCTGATGTCGGCGGGCCTGCACCGGGTCTGGAAAGACATCATGATCAACGCGCTCAATCCGCCGCGCGGCGATGCGCCGTTTACGCTGCTCGATGTCGCCGGCGGCACCGGCGACATCGCATTCCGCGCCGCCAAGGCGGCAGGGCCGGGCTTTCGCGCCACCGTCTGCGACATCAATTCCGACATGCTCCATGTCGGCCGCGAGCGCGCCGCGGCGCGCCATCTCGACGACCGGGTGTCGTTCGTGGAAGGCAATGCCGAGGCGCTGGCTTTTCCCGACCGCCGGTTCGACGGCTACACCATCGCGTTCGGCATCCGCAACGTGCCGAGAATAGATCTGGCGCTGGCCGAGGCGTATCGGGTGCTCAGGCCCGGCGGTCGCTTTCTGTGCCTGGAATTCTCCACCGTCGACGTGCCCGGGCTCGACCGGATCTACGATCTGTTTTCATTCAAGGTGATCCCGCCGCTCGGCCGCGCGGTGACCGGCGACGCCGAATCCTATCAGTACCTCGTCGAATCCATTCGCAAGTTTCCGAGGCCCAACGCGTTCGCCGAGATGATCCGCGGCGCGGGCTTCTCGCGCGTTAGCTGGCAGAGCCTCTCGGGCGGCATCGTGGCATTGCATTCGGGCTGGCGTTTGTGATTTCAGCGCTGACCCACATCGCGCGGCTTGCCCGCGCCGGTTTCGTGTTCGCGCGCGAGGGCGTGTTCGGCGTGGTCGATCCGTCGCTGGTGCCGCCGCCCGGACAGCTTGCGCTGCGGCTGGCGCGGCTCGTCGAGCGTCCCGGCGCCAAATCCGGCCCGAGGCTGTCGCGCGCGCTGACCCGGTTGGGGCCGGCCTACCTGAAACTCGGACAGTTTCTCGCTACCCGGCCCGACGTGGTCGGCGTCGTGATGGCGCGCGATCTGGAAGCCCTGCAGGACCGGCTGCCGCCTTTTTCGCAGGGCGAAGCCGAAGGCGTGATCGCGCAGTCGCTGGAACGGCCTGTGGCGCAGGCGTTTGTCAGTCTCGGCCCCGCGGTGGCCGCCGCCTCGATCGCGCAGGTACACCGCGGCGAAACCGAACATAACGGCGTGCGCAAATCGGTGGCTGTGAAGGTGCTGAGACCCGACGTCGCCGCGCGCTTCCGCCGCGACCTCGGCGATTTCTTCTTTGTCGCCCACAACGCCGAGACCTATTCGGCGGAAGCGCGGCGGCTGCGGCTGGTCGAGGTCATCAATACGATGTCCCGCTCGGTGGCCATGGAGATGGACCTGCGGCTGGAGGCCGCGGCGATGTCGGAGATGGCGGAGAACACCAGCGGCGATCCGGATTTTCGCGTGCCCACGGTCGACTGGGATCGCACCGCGCACAACGTTCTCACCATGGAGTGGATCGACGGCATCGCGCTGAGCGATCACGCGCGGCTCGAGGCGGCCAACGTCGATCTGCCCGACCTCGGCCGCAAGGTGATCCAGAGTTTCCTGCGCCATGCGCTGCGCGACGGCTTCTTTCATGCCGACATGCACCCCGGCAATCTGTTTCTCGACGACGCCGGCCGCCTGGTCGCGGTCGATTTCGGCATCATGGGCCGGCTCGGGCTGAAGGAGCGGCGCTTCCTCGCGGAAATTCTGCTGGGCTTCATCACCCGCGACTATCGCCGCGTCGCGGAAGTGCATTTCGAGGCCGGCTATGTGCCGCCGCATCACTCGGTGGAGAATTTCGCGCAAGCCATCCGCGCCATCGGCGAGCCGATCCATAACCGCACGGCCGAAGAAATCTCGATGGCGAAGCTCCTGACGCTGTTGCTCGAGGTCACCGGGCTGTTCGACATGCGGACCCGCCCCGAGCTGATCCTGCTGCAGAAGACCATGGTGGTGGTCGAAGGCGTGGCGCGCAGCTTCGACCCGAAGCTCGACATCTGGAAGACCGCCGATCCCGTGGTGCGCGAATGGATCGAGCGCAATCTCGGCCCGGTAGGCCGGATCCAGGGCGCGATGTCCGGCGCGGGCGAGCTTGGCCGCGTGCTGGCGGGCCTGCCGACCATCGCGGCGCGATCTGTCGCCGTGCTGGAGCAGTTGGAGACCATGACGCGGGAAGGGCTTACGCTGTCGCCGGAGACGATCGCCGCGATGGGGCGGACCGAGGGCCGCAAGAGCCGCTGGCGCACGCTGGCGCTCTGGATCATCGCCGCGACGTTTATCGCCATCCTGTTCGCGGTCCGGAATCTGTGATTGCAATGCAATCACAATATGATAGCATTGCTGTCATATTGTCCTGAGACCACCCCATGGCCAGCCTGACCATCCGGAAACTCGACGAGGCCATCAAGACCTATCTGCGGCTGCGCTCGGCCCAAAATGGCCGCTCCGTGGAGGAGGAAGTCCGGGTGATCCTGCGGCAGACCATCGAGGGCGTGCCGTTCGCCTTCCCGGTGGCGTCCCCGGCCGATACCCCGCCTCCAGAGGCCCCCTCCCGCGCTCCGGGACGCCAGGGCGCCACGGATCAAGCCCGGGTCACCCTGATCGTCGGCGGCGGCATTGCCGCCTACAAGTCGCTGGACCTGATCCGGCGGCTCAAGGAGCGCAACATTCGCGTCCGCTGCGTATTGACCAAGGCGGCGCAGCAATTCGTCACGCCGCTTTCGGCCTCGGCGCTGTCGCATGAGCGCGTCTACACCGATTTGTTCGACGCCGAGAGCGAGTTCGACGCCGGCCATATCCGGCTGGCGCGGGACTGCGACCTGATCGTGGTGGCGCCGGCGACCGCGGACCTGATGGCGAAGATGGCAGGCGGCCATGCCGACGATCTGGCCAGCGCCATCCTGCTCGCGGCCAAGGGTCCGATCCTGCTGGCGCCGGCGATGAACCCGCTGATGTGGAACAACGCGGCGACCCGCCGCAATGTCGCGCAGTTGCAGCGCGACGGCATCGCCATGGTCGGGCCCAACGCCGGCGAAATGGCCGAAGCCGGCGAAGCCGGCGTTGGCCGCATGGCGGAACCGCTGGAGATCGCGGCTGACGCCGAGCGCCTGATAAGGCCGCCGCAGCCGCGACCGCTGCAGGGAAAGCGCGTCCTGATCACGGCAGGGCCCGACGCATGAGCCGATCGATCCCGTGCGCTACATCGCCAACCGCTCCTCCGGCAAACAGGGATTTGCCATTGCCGCGGCGGCGCAGGCCGCCGGCGCCGAGGTCACGCTGGTTTCCGGCCCGGTCGATCTCGACGACCCCAAGGGCGTCACCGTGAAGCACGTGGAATCCGCGCGCGACATGCTGCGCCAGGTGGAAGCCGCATTGCCAACCGACATCGCGATCTTTGCCGCCGCGGTCGCCGACTGGCGCGTCGCCAATGAAGGCGGGCAGAAACTGAAGAAGACGTCCGCCGGCATGCCGCCGCTGCAACTCGTCGAAAATCCCGACATCCTGGCGACGATTTCGAAGCTGAAGGACAAGCGGCCGCCGCTGGTGATCGGCTTTGCCGCCGAGACCGAACATCTGATCGACAACGCCAAGGCGAAGTTCGCGCGCAAGGGCTGCGACTGGATCGTCGCCAATGACGTCTCGCCGGCGACGGGCGTGATGGGCGGCGACCGCAACACGGTGCATCTCTTGACCCGCGATGGCGCGGACATTAATGTCGACTCCTGGCCCGTAATGAGCAAGGAAGAAGTCGCAACCGCGCTGGTGGCGCGGATCGCCGAAACCGTCGGGAAAGCCTCGTGAGCTCAAGCGTCAAAATCGAAATCAGCCAACTGCCGCATGGCGAGGGCCTGGCGCTGCCGGCCTACCAGAGCGCCCACGCCGCGGGGCTCGATCTGCTGGCCGCGGTTCCCGAAGCCTCGCCGCTGGTGCTGGCACCCGGAAAGTACGCGCTGGTGCCGACCGGGCTCTCGATTGCGCTGCCGCCGGGCTATGAGGCGCAGGTCCGTCCGCGTTCCGGTCTCGCGGCAAAGCACGGCGTTACCGTGCTGAATTCGCCCGGCACCGTCGATGCCGACTATCGCGGCGAGATCGGCGTGCTCCTGATCAACCACGGCGCCGCGCCGTTCGAGATTCGCCGCGGCGAGCGCATCGCGCAGATGGTGATCGCATCGGTGATCCAGGCGGAACTGGTTCCCGTGGTTTCCCTGTCGGCGACCGAGCGCGGCAGCGGCGGTTTCGGTTCAACCGGCCGCTAATTCGCGTAAACAGCGGATCGAGTTTCATAAAAATCGCTCCGATCAAGTTTAATGCCGCATTTTTCCGCAGCCGATTTCGCGTTCACGGTCTGGACTCTTACCCGCCGTCTCCCGAAGGGGATATTGTCTTCCGATTCGCGCACGGAGCGTGATCAGCAAGAGTGGGCACCGGTATTGCGTCTGATCGCGCTCTGATTTTTGAAGGACGCATGATCTTACCGCCAAGCCGCTCACACTTTGGCCGATCATGCGTGGTTTCCGGGCGTAAAGTCGTGCGGTTTGGGGCAAATATGTCGGGCGTGATCGGTACGATGCGTCGGACCTTGCTGTCGTGCACATCGCTGGCACGCCACGGCTTGACCGCACTCGCCACCGCCGCATTCGGGGCGATCACACCGGCTTATGCCGGCAATCCATCGCTATCTGGACGCGATTTCGGCCTCGCTCGATCTCAATCGCCAGGAATTCGCGGTGCTGACGACGGCGCTGGCGCTGCTCGGCTTTTCCGTGCTGTCGGCAATCCTGCTGATGCGCACCCGCGTCCGCGCCGCCAGGGGCGAGCTGCGGCTGCGCGCCGATATCGGGGAATTGCAGGCCCAGGCCGACCGCTTCCGGGCGCTGTTGTTCGCGGAACCGCAGATCCTGATCTCGTGGGCGGCCGGCGACAATCGCCCGGAAATCACCGGCGATACGTCGCTGCTGATGCCGCAGGAGACCCAGCCGCAGCGCCTGCTTGCGTTCGGGACCTGGCTGCCGCCGGAACCGGCGCTGCAGATGGACCACGCGGTCGACGCGTTGCGCGAGGCCGGCGAAGGTTTTCTGCTCAACCTGTCGGCCTCGAACGGACGTTCGATCGAGGCCATGGGGCGCGCCATCGGCGGCCAGGCCATCGTCCGGATTCGCGAACTCGGCGGCGTCCGCCGCGAACTGGCGGAATCGAACCTGCGCTACAAGACCTTGCTGGAAGAAACCGAATTGTTGCGCGACTTCGCCACCGCGATGCCGTGGCCGATCTGGGCCAGGAGCGCACAAGGCCAGCTTCGCTATGCCAATGCGGCCTATGCGAAGGCCACCGAGGCCACCGGTGTCGCGGATGCGATCCATCGCAACCTCGAACTGCTCGAAAGCGACCAGCGCGATGAGGTCAGCCGGGCGCTGAATGGCAATTCGGCCTTCACCTCGCGGCTGCCGATCGTGGTCGGCGGCGAACGCCGCGTCTACGACGTGCATGCGCTGCGGCTCAACGCAGGCAGCGCCGGCATCGCCATCGACGCCGGCGAGGCCAACGGCTTGCGCGCGGCGCTGGAGCGGATGGCGGAGGCGCATCGCCGCACGCTCGACCAGCTTTCCTCGGGGGTGGCCGTGTTCGACGGCCAGCGGCGGCTGGCGTTCTACAACGATTCGTATCGCCGCCTGTGGGACCTCGACGCCGGCTTTCTCGACGGCAATCCCGACGATTCCAGCGTGCTCGATCGCCTGCGCGCCGCGCGCAAAGTCCCCGAACAGACGGATTTCCGCGCCTGGAAAGCCAAGCTGCACGAGGCCTATCGCGCGGTCGAACCAACCAAGGATACCTGGTATCTCCCCGACGGCCGCGCCGTCAGCGTCGTCACCACGCCGAATCCCGAGGGCGGCGTCACCTATCTGTTCGACGACGTCACCGCAAGCCTCGAACTGGCGCGGCGCTTCGACGGCCTGATCCGGGTGCAGCGGGAGACGCTCGACAATCTCGGCGAGGCGGTCGCGGTGTTCGGCAGCAACGGCCGCGCGCAATTGTTCAATCCGGCCTTCGCGCGGATGTGGAAGCTGTCGCCCGACGCGCTGCACGAGCACCCGCATATCGAGACGGTCGAGACCTGGTGCAAGCCGTTGTTCGATGACGCCGGGACCTGGCGGACGCTCCGCGAGGCGGTTACGCGGATCGAGAACCGCGTCGAGGTGCCGCTGAAGCTGGAGCGCAAGGACGGCAGCGTGCTGGACTGCATGACCATGCCGCTGCCCGACGGCGCCACCATGCTCACTTTCCAGGACATCACCGACACCGAGAATGTCGAGCGCGCGCTGCGCGAGCGCAACGAGGCGCTGGAGACCGCCGACCAGATGAAGGTCGATTTCGTTCACCACGTGTCCTACGAACTGCGTTCGCCCCTGACCACCATCATCGGCTTCGCGCATTTCCTGAGCGATCCCGTCACCGGCCCGCTGACATCAAAGCAGGCCGAGTATCTCGGCTACATCACGACATCGACCAACGCGCTGCTGGCGATCATCAACAATATCCTCGACCTCGCCACCATCGACGCCGGCGCCATGTCGCTCAATCTCGGCTCGATCGACATCCGCAAGACCATCGAGGCCGCCGCCGAAGGCATCCAGGACCGGCTCGCCACCGACCGCATCCGGCTCAAGGTCGACGTCGATCCCAATATCGGCAGCTTTGTCGGCGACGAGCGCCGCGTGGTGCAGGTGCTGTATAATCTCCTGGCCAATGCCGTGGGCTTCTCGCCGCAGGATGCAACCGTCGGCTTGAGCGCCCGCCGCACCGAGCATAGCGTGGTCTTTACGGTGACGGATTCCGGTCCGGGCATTCCGCCCGACGTCAAGGACAAGGTGTTTGACTGGTTCGAAAGCCACTCGCACGGCTCGCGGCATCGCGGCGCCGGCCTCGGCCTGTCGCTGGTGCGCTCCTTTGTCGAACTGCACGGAGGCAAGGTGCGCGTCGATTCGGTGGTCGGCAAGGGTACGAGCGTGACCTGCGACTTCCCGATCGATCAGGCCGCGCACCGCAACGCCGCGGAATGACCGATCCCACGACATTTTCGCTGGCGCTGTCGAACGAAGCCGCGACCGCGCATCTGATGGCCGATCTCGCGCTGCTGATCGGCCCCGGCGACGTCATCACCCTGTCCGGCGATCTCGGCACCGGCAAGACCGCGGCGGCGCGGGCGATGATCCGTTATCTCGCCGGCGACAACGCGCTGGAAGTTCCGAGCCCGACCTTCACGCTGGTGCAGGCTTACGACCTGCCGCCTTTTCCGCTGCTGCATGCCGATCTCTACCGCGTCAACGATCCCGCCGAACTGGAAGAGATCGGCCTGTCGCCCCTGCCGGAAGGCACGGTGGCGCTGATCGAATGGCCGGAGCGCGCGCCGTCGGCGCTGCCCGCCGATCGCATCGACATTTCGCTGAACCATCGGCCGGCGCTCGGATCGACCGCGCGCGCGGCCGAGATCACCGGTCATGGCAAGGCCGCGGCGCAGGTCGCACGGTTGCAGGCGCTGCGGCGGTTTCTCGACGCCGCCGGCTATGCCGAAGCCAGACGCCTGCGCATGGCCGGCGACGCCTCGACACGTTCCTATGCGCGGCTCGTTCGCGACGATGGCGTCGTCATCCTGATGAACTCGCCGCCGCGCCCCGATGGGCCGGCGATTTATGACGGCAAATCCTACAGCGCCGCCGTGCATCTCGCCGAGGACGTCAAGCCGTTTGTCGCGGTCGCCGGCGGCCTGCGGGAGCGCGGTTTCTCCGCGCCCGCGATCCATCACGCCGACCTCGATGCGGGATTCCTGATCACCGAGGATTTCGGCAGCGTCGGTTTTGTCGAGGGCGATCCGCCCGCGCCGATCAACGCCCGTTATGAGGCCGCGACCGATCTGCTGGCGGCGCTGCATCGGGAAACGCTGCCCGAAATTCTGCCGCTGGCGCCGCAGCTCAACTACAGCATTCCCGTCTTCGACACCGACGCGCTGCTGACCGAGATGGGATTGATGCTCGATTGGTATCTGCCGGATCGCGGAGTTGATCCGTCGGACAGCATGCGCGCGGATTTCATCGCGATGTGGCGCGATCTGCTGCGCAAGCCTGTGTCCGCTCCAAAGACATGGGTGCTGCGGGACTTTCATTCCCCCAATCTGATCTGGCTCGGCGAACGGCAGAGTATTGCGAAAGTGGGGATCATCGACTTCCAGGACACCGTGCTGGGCCCGACCGGCTACGATCTGGCGTCGCTGCTGCAGGATGCGCGGATCGACGTGCCCGAACAGCTCGAGCTTGCGCTGTTGACGCGCTATATCAAGGCGCGGCGCGCCGACGACGACAATTTCGATCCGGCCGGGTTCGCCGAGCTTTATGCGATCATGTCGGCGCAGCGGAACACGAAGTTGCTCGGCATCTTCGCCCGGCTCAACCGCCGCGACGGCAAGCCGCAATATCTGCGTCATCAGCCCCGAATCTGGACCTATCTGGGCCGTTCGCTGGCCCACCTCGCACTGGCGCCCGCCCGGGAATGGTACGCCGCCAACGTCCCTCCCCCGGTACCTTGATTTACCGGTTATTAGCCAGCCAGGCTTTAGTCTGCGGCCAGACCCTGCCCGGGCGCGGGGCGCGCGGCTGATTGGGGCTGGAGCAAGTGAATGGCGACGACTGAACGGCGCAAGGGTGAGCGCGTCACATTCGAACGCGGCATCCCGGCGCATATGATGGGCATCGACGGCACCTGGCGGCGCGAGTGCACCCTGGAAGACGTTTCGGAGACCGGCGGCAAGCTCACGGTGGAAGGCTCGGTCGAGGGACTGCATCTCAAGGAATTCTTCCTGCTGTTGTCGTCCACGGGTCTTGCCTACCGCCGTTGCGAACTGTCATGGGTCAACGGCGACCAGATCGGCGTCAATTTCCTGAAAACCGGCGAAAAGAAGAAAAAGGGCGCCAAACGCTCCGCACAGGACGCGGACGCCTGACCCGTCCCCCGGTCGCACAACCGTCATCTGGCACGGCTATGGCATCGACGACGCGAATGCGCGGCCCGAATCGCCGTGATATGATTTTGTGATTCAAAGAGAAATAGCGGTCCGAGAAACCTGAATAATGTCCGTAAAACCCACCAAAGCCATGATCCTCGCTGCCGGCCTCGGCGTACGCATGCGTCCGCTGACGGACAAGATGCCGAAGCCGCTGGTGTCCGTGGCGGGACGCCCGCTGCTCGATCATGTGCTCGACAAGCTCGCCGACGCCGGCGTCAGCGAAGCCGTCGTCAATGTGCACTATCTGCCTGACCAGATCATCGCCCACACCGCCTCGCGCACGCGGCCGCGCGTGATCATCTCCGATGAGCGTGACCAGGTGCTCGGTACCGGCGGCGGCGTCGTCAAGGCGCTGCCTCTGCTCGGCCCCGACCCGTTCTTCCATATCAATTCCGACACCCTGTGGATCGATGGCGTGCGGCCCAATCTGGCGCGGCTCGCCGAGACCTTCGATCCCGCGCGCATGGACATCCTGTTGCTGATGGCGCCGACCACGAGCAGCATCGGCTATGGCGGCCGCGGCGACTACTCCATGCTTCCCGACGGCGCGCTGCGCAAGCGCCGGGAACATCAGGTGGTTCCCTTTGTCTATGCCGGCGCGGCGATCATGTCGCCGTCGCTGTTCGCCGACGCGCCCTCGGGCGAGTTTTCGCTGACCAAGATGTTCGACCGCGCCAACGAGCAGGAGCGGCTGTTCGGACTGCGGCTCGACGGCGTGTGGATGCATGTCGGAACCCCCGACGCCATCGGCGCGGCGGAAGAGGCGTTTCTCGAAAGCGTGGCGTAGCGCTCTTCATTTCCGGGTGCGCCGAAAGGCGAGGCCGGAATAACATCACCGACTTGCCAATTCCCTCCCCATTGCCGCCCATGCCATGATGCACCCTGATCTTCCGAATCAGGGCTTCCATGCGCGTTTTCAGCGTCCCCGTATCCGCGCCGTTTCTGCGCACCGTCATCGCCGCTTTGGTCGATGGCCGGCTGGTCGATGGCTTCGAGGCGCGGAACCACCCCGATAGACTTGCGCAGGCGACGCTCTATCTGCCGACGCGGCGCGCCGGGCGCATGGCACGGGAAATCTTTCTCGACGAATTGAAGGCGGACGCCGCCGTGCTGCCGCACATCGTCGCGCTCGGCGACATCGACGAGGACGAACTGGCCTTCGCTGAAGAAGCCGAACAATATGGCGGCGCGGCGCCGCTGGATATTCCGCCGAAACTCGGCGAACTCGAACGCAAGCTGACGCTGGCCCGACTGGTCGCGGCATGGGCGAAGGGGCCTGTCCTGGCGCCGCTGGTGGTCGGCGGCCCGGCCTCTACGCTGGCGCTGGCCGGCGATCTGGCGCGACTGATGGACGACATGGTCACCCGCGGCGTCGGCTGGGACGCGCTCGACGGGCTGGTGCCGGATCAGCTCGACCGCTATTGGCAGCACTCGCTCGAATTCCTGCGGATCGCGCGGCTGGCATGGCCGGCGCATTTGCAGGAAATCGGAAGGATCGAGCCGGCGGCGCGGCGCGACCTCCTGATCGCAGCCGAAGCGGCACGCCTCGGTGCGCACCATGACGGCCCGGTGATCGCGGCAGGCTCGACCGGTTCGATGCCGGCCACCGCAAAATTCCTCCACGCCGTAAGCGCGCTGCCGCAAGGCGCGGTGGTGCTGCCGGGGCTCGATACCGATCTGGACGACGATGCCTGGCAGACCATCGGCGGCGTCCGGGACGCACAAGGGAAATTCACCTCGCCTCCCTCATCCAACCATCCGCAATATGCCATGCACGCGTTGCTGACGCGCTTCGGCATCAAGCGCGGCGACGTCGATATCCTGGGACGCATCGGCGCCGCATGGCCGCGACATGCTGGCGTCGGAAGCGATGCGGCCATCCAACGCGACGGCGCAATGGCACCGGCGGCTGGCCGAACCCGACATCGTCGAGAAGATCTCGGGCGCCATGGAAAATCTCGCGGTGATCGCCGCCGACAATCCCGAGATGGAGGCGCTTGGCGATCGCGGTGGCGATGCGCGAGGCGCGGCATCTGGATAAATCCGCGGCGCTGGTGACGCCGGATCGCGCGCTGGCGCGGCGCGTGATCGCGGCGCTCGGCCGCTGGAATCTCGCCTTCGACGATTCCGGCGGCGATGCGCTGATGGATACGCCGGCCGGCATTTTTGCGCGGCTGGCGGCGGAGGCGGCGGCGAAAGGGCTCGAACCGCCGACGCTGCTGGCGCTGCTGAAGCATCCGCTATGCCGGCTCGGCGGCGCGGCTGAAACATTCAAGGAGGCCGTGGAGACGCTCGAACTGGTGCTGTTGCGCGGCACGCGGCCGCAGGCGGCCAGCAGCGGGCTGGTCCGCGATTTCGCCCGTTTTCACGACGAACTCGCCAAGCTCAAGCGCGGCGAAACTTCCTCGCTGCATGGCGCGGAGCCGAGGACCCGGCTGAGCGACCAGCAACTCGATCACGCGCAAGCGCTGATCGCCCGATTGCAGGCGGCGCTTGCGCCGCTCGAAAGTCTCCATCCGGCCAAGCCGTACGATTTTGCCGAACTGGCGGCGCGCCATCGCGAAGTGCTGATGGAGCTGTCGCGCGATGAGCATGGCGCTGCGCTCGCGTTCGAGGGCCAGCCGGGTTCGGCGCTGGCGTCGGCCTTCGACGATCTGCTCGGCGGAAAAACCCGGAGCGGGCTCTTGGTCGAACTCGGCGACTACCCGGAAGTGTTCCAGACCGCCTTCGCCGACCGCATGGTGCGGCGTCCGGAACAGGCAAATGTTCATCTGAAGATTTACGGCCCGCTGGAAGCCCGGCTGACGCAATCCGACCGCATCATCATCGGCGGGCTGGTCGAGGGCGTGTGGCCGCCGGCGCCGCGCGTCGATCCCTGGCTGAGCCGGCCGATGCGGCATGAGCTTGGCCTCGACCTGCCGGAGCGGCGCATCGGTCTCTCCGCGCACGATTTTGCCCAATTGCTCGGCGCCGACGAAGTCATTCTCAGCCATTCGGCAAAGGTCGGCGGCGCGCCCGCGGTGGCTTCGCGCTTCCTGCACCGGCTGGAAGCGGTCGCGGGCGAGGAGCGCTGGAACGCCGCGGTAGAAGCCGGCGAGAAATACGCGCGTTTTGCCGGTGAGCTGGATCGCCCCGATCGAGTAGAGCCGATCCCGCAGCCCGCGCCGAAACCGCCGCGCGCGACGCGGCCCCTGAAATTGTCGGTGACCGCGATCGAGGACTGGCTGCGCGATCCCTACACGATCTACGCCAAATATATCTTGCGGCTCAACCCGCTCGATCCCGTCGATATGCCGCTGTCGGCCGCCGACCGCGGTTCGGCGATCCACGATGCGCTCGGCGAATTCACGCAAGTCTTTGCCACCGAACTGCCGCGCGATCCCGTGGGCAGCTTGCGCAGCATCGGCGAGAAATATTTCGCGCCGCTGATGGAGCGGCCCGAGGCGCGCGCGCTGTGGTGGCCGCGCTTCCAGCGTATCGCCAGATGGTTTTCGGACTGGGAAATCTCCCGGCGCGACGACATCGCCCGCATCGAGGCGGAGATCAGGGGCGAGATTCAGATCCCGCTCGACAATGCACGCATCTTTGTCTTGTCGGCGCGCGCCGACCGCATCGAACGGCGCCGTGACGGCAGCTTTGCGATCCTCGACTACAAGACAGGAGCGCCCCCGACCGGCAAGCAGGTCCGCATGGGACTGTCGCCGCAACTGACATTGGAAGCCGCGATGCTGCGGGAGGGCGGCTTTGCCGATATTCCGGCGGACAGCTCGGTCAGCGAGATCGGCTATGTCAGGCTGTCCGGCAACAATCCGCCGGGCGAACAGAAGCCGCTGGAACTGAAGATCAGGCCGGGCGATACGCCGCAACTGCCCGACGATGCCGCCGACGAGGCGCGGCGAAAGCTCGAGGCGCTGATCCGCGCCTTCGAGAACGAGGAGCAGGCCTACACCTCGCTCAATCTGTCGATGTGGTCGAACCGCTACGGCAGCTATGACGATCTCGCCCGCATCAAGGAATGGTCGGCGGCCGGCGGCCTGGGGCTGGAAGAATGGTGAGCGCGCCCCGCCCGATTCCATCGGCGGTCCGCGCCACGCAGGCGCGCGCTTCCGATCCCGCCTCCTCCGCGTTCGTCTCGGCCAATGCCGGGTCGGGCAAGACCCATGTGCTGGTGCAGCGGGTGATCCGGCTGCTGCTCGACGGCGTGCAACCGGAAAAAATCCTCTGCATCACCTTCACCAAGGCCGCCGCCGCCAACATGGCGGAACGGGTGTTTTCCACCCTTGGCCATTGGGTGACGCTGGACGATGACGCGCTCGACGCGGCGATCATCGAGGCGGGAATTGCGCGGCCCGACGCGCGCTTGCGGATGTCGGCGCGAAAATTGTTCGCCTGCGCGCTGGAGACCCCGGGCGGCCTGAAGGTGCAGACCATCCACGCGCTGTGCACGCGGTTGCTGCAGCAGTTCCCGTTCGAAGCCAACGTGCCGGCGCGGTTTGCCGTGATCGACGAGCGCGACCAGAACGAGATGATGGAGCGCGCCAATCTCAAGGTGCTGCTGGAGGCATCTCGCGACCCCGAGAGCGCCGCCGGCCGCGCGCTCAATATCGCCATGGCGAGCGCCGCCGACGTCACCTTCAAGGACGTGGTGCGCGAGGCGTGCCTGAGCCGCGATCACTTCATGGCGTGGACCGACAGCGCCGGCAGCGTCGAGGCCGCGGCCATACAGGTGTCGGCGGCGCTCGGCGTCGACGCCAGCGACACCATCGGAGATGTCGAGCGCGAGATCGTCGACGGGCCGCATTTGCCGCGATCGCGCTGGAAGGAAATCGCCGGCATTCTCGAGACCGGCAACAAGACCGAGTGCGATCAGGCGGATCGCCTGCGCGAGGCGCTGATCTTTACCGGCAGCGAGCAGGTCGAAAAATATCTCGGCGTATTCCTCACCGAGGAACGCAGCCCTCGCAAGACGGTGGTGACGAAGAAATTCGCCGACAACAACGCCGCCGTTGCGCGACTGTTCGACCTGGAAGGCGGCCGCATCACGCGCCTGATCGAGCGGCGCCGGGCGATCACGACCCGCGACCGCACGCAGGCTCTGCTGGCGATCGCGACCGCGGCGGCGGCGAACTACCGGCGCGAGAAGCAGGAGCGCGGCCTGCTCGATTATGACGATCTGATCGACAAGACGCTTGCCATGCTGGACCGGGTGTCCTCCGGCTGGGTGCATTACAAGCTCGATCGCGGCGTCGATCACGTGCTGATCGACGAGGCGCAGGATACCAGCCCCCGGCAATGGGACATCGTCGCGCACATCATTTCCGAATTCACGGCCGGAGCGGGCGCCCGCGACGGCGTGGTGCGCACCATCTTCGCGGTCGGCGACGAGAAGCAGTCGATCTTTTCGTTCCAGGGCGCCGCGCCGCGCGAGTTCGACACCCGGCGCCGATATCTGGCGCGGAAATTCACCGAGGCCGGGCTGAAATTCGATCCGGTGTCGTTCACCTACTCGTTCCGCTCGGGCGCCGCGATCCTGCAATCGGTCGACCACGTGTTTCGCGAGGCCGAGATCTACCGAAGCATCCATTCGGTGGAGACCGGCTATCCCATCCACAATTCGCTTGATGATGCCGGGCCGAGCCTGATCGAACTCTGGGAATTGCAGCAGCCGGACGGAAGACAGGATATCGAAGGCTGGCGGGCGCCGTTCGACGGATTGTCGCAGACCAGCCCCGAGGTGAAACTCGCCCGGCGCATTCAGGCCGAAATCAGGCGGCTGGTCGGCGAGCGGCACCATGACCGGCAGTGAAGGCAAGCGGCGCCCGTTGCGCTATGGCGACATGCTGGTGCTGGTGCGGCGGCGCGGCAACGCCTTCGATGCGGTGATCCAGGCGCTGAAGCATGCCGGCGTTCCCGTCGCCGGCGCCGACCGGCTGAAACTGACCGAGCACATCGCGATCATCGACCTGATGAACCTCGCCGATGCGCTGCTGTTGCCGCAGGACGATCTGGCGCTCGCGGTTGCGCTGAAGAGCCCGCTGTTCGGGCTTTCCGAGGACGAGCTGTTCGAACTGGCGTGGCAGCGCAAGGGCTCGCTGCGGAGCGCCTTGAACGATCACGCCGCGCGCGGCGGCAAGTTCGCCGACGTGCTGGATCGCCTGCGGCAATGCGAGCGCCGTTTCGATACCGAGACGCCGTTTGCCTTCTATGCCTGGCTGCTCGGCGGCGACGGCGGCCGCGCCCGCATCCTGCGGCGGCTGGGCCACGAAGCCAATGACGCGCTCGACGAATTTCTCGAACTCGCGCTGGGTTATGAACGCAAGGCGCCGGCTTCGCTGCAGGGTTTTGTCGCGTGGCTGCGCGCGGCCGACCTCGAGGTCAAGCGCGACATGGAAATCTCGCGTGACGAAGTCCGCGTCATGACCGTGCATGGCGCGAAGGGGCTGGAAGCCTCCGCCGTGTTCCTGGTGGACACCACCTCCTCGCCCTCGGATACACAACGCCTCAAGCTCATTCATCTGCCCGGGGGTGTCGTGGTCTGGGCCGGCAGGAAGGCCGAGGACCCGGCCGCCGTCAGCGCGGCGCGCACCGCGATGCTGGGCGAGACCGAGGACGAGTATCGCCGGCTGCTCTATGTGGCGATGACACGCGCGGCCGACCGCCTGATCGTCGGCGGATGCATGCCGGGCAACATGAACAGCGTGCGCAAGCACTCCTGGTACGACCTGATCGTCAAGGGGCTCGCCAATTCCGGACTGCACGAGGAGATCATCGAGACGCCGGACGGCCCGATCAAACGCTATGCGCAGACCGAGGGTGCTTCACTGGCCACCGGTCCCGCCGCCGCTGCGACGGCGGCTGCGCCCGTCGAGTTGCCCGCATGGTTGCAGACCCCGGCTCCGCCGGAAGCGCCCGCCGAAGGCCAGCTCCGCCCGTCCGACCCAACCGGGGACGAGGATCACCGCGTCCGCTCGGGCGAATCGATCGAACTGCGCGCACGCGCGCTTCGGCGCGGCACGCTGGTGCATCGGCTGCTGCAATCCCTGCCTGACGTCGCCAGCGAGCGACGCCGCGACGCGGCCCTGAAATACCTTGCCCGCAACGCGGAAGGCTGGAACGAGGGCGATCGGGAGAGGCTGGCGGAAACCGTGCTGGCCCTGATCGGGGACAGCCGCTTCGCGCCGGTTTTTGGCGCAAATGGCCGCGCCGAGGTCTCGATCGTCGGGCGGCTGGAGCGGCCGGGACGGCCGCCGGCACTGGTTTCCGGCCAGATCGACCGGCTGGTGGTCAGCGCCAGCGAGGTGCTGATCGTCGACTTCAAGACCAACCATGCCCCGCCGAGCGGACCTGCCGAGGCCCCAAGGGGCTATGTCCGGCAACTCGCCCTCTACCGTGCCGTGCTGGGGAAGCTTTATCCCCAATTGCCGGTCCGGGCAGCATTACTTTGGACCGAAACCCCTGAATTGATGGAGATTCCTGCTCCCGCGCTGGACGCCGAACTGGCATCCGCTTTCCGTGGGGATGTCGGAGCTTGACCCGGCAACAACCCGTTCATACGTTGCCTGCATGATCCCGGCGGCGATTCTTTAGGCCGCCTTCTTCCTGAACTGAACGAGGTACTCCGATGGCCGTTGGCAAGGTTTCTGACGCCAATTTCGATAACGAAGTGCTCAAGGCGGACGGCCCGGTCGTGGTCGATTTCTGGGCTGAATGGTGCGGTCCGTGCCGCATGATCGCGCCCGCGCTCGAGGAGATTTCCAGCCTGCTGGGCGACAAGGTCAAGATCGTGAAGCTGAACGTCGACGAGAGCCCGAAGGCGGCGTCGAAATACGGCGTGATGTCGATCCCGACCCTGATGATCTTCAAGAGCGGCGAGGTGGCGGCCCGCCAGGTCGGCGCCGCGCCGAAGTTGAAGCTGCAGCACTGGATCACCGCCGCAGTTTGATCGCGCGACACGCCTTGATTTGAATGGAACGGCCGGCGAATAGCCGGCCGTTTTGCTTTGCGCTCACCGGATCCATCCCGTTGCCAGCGCCGAGGCCAATTCGGGCTGACCGTTGCGGCGAGCCAGTGCCGCCATCGCCTCGTGATCGTAGGGCACATGGCGGAACGTCACGCGCCATTCGTCGCCGACGAGTTCCAGCACCGCATAGCGCGCATCCGGCGTGCCGGCTTCAATGACATGCGGAAACGGATGGATGTCGCGATAGCCGGGCGAGCCAACGCTGCCGGGATTGACGATCATGCGCCCGTCAGAGAGCCGCACCGCTCGCGCGAGATGGCTGTGGGCGCAGAGAATGAGCCGCTGCGCGATGCCTTTGGCCGCCTGCTCGATCGCCTCCAGCGACGCCATCCGCACCGTGCCGTCGGGCAGCACGGTCTCCAGCCAGTAGAGTTCGTCGCTTTCCGGCGTCGCGTGACAGAGAAACACCTGATCGCGGTACACGCGCGTCGCCGGAAGTCCGCGCAGCCAGTCGAGATGCGTGACTTGAAGCTGCGCGTGAGCCGGCCGGTCCCACGACCCCATCTTCTCAGGCGGGCGGTCGATCAGATAGCGGTCGTGATTGCCGAGCACGTGAACGGCGCCGAGCGCCATCAGCGCATCCATCGTCCGCCCGGCGTCGAGCGGCCCGCTCGCCATGTCGCCGAGATCGACGATCTCGTCGATTCCCTGCGCGCGGATGTCGGCAATGACCGCTTCCAGCGCGAGATAATTTCCGTGAACATCGGCGATCGCGGCAAAGCGCATCTCACTCTCTATCCCGGCAGGGTGCCGTTGACGGAAAGCACGTGACCGGCGAGATAGAGCGAGCCCGTGATCAGGATCCGTGGCGGCACCTCATAGGCGAGGCGCGCGAGCGCTCCCAGCGCCGCTTCGACGCTGGCGGCCATCTCCACGCGCATGCCGAGCGCGCGGGTGGCATCCGCGAGCCGGTCCGCCGGCATCGCATTGGCGTTGTCCGGTATCTGCACCGCGATGATGTGGCGCGTCAGCCCGGCGAAATTGGCGAGAAACGCGCTCGCATCCTTGTTGGCCATCATGCCGACGATGACCACCAGCGGCCGCGACACGCGCTCTTCGAGATCGCCGAGCGCCGCGGCGGCGACGCGCCCGCCTTCGGCATTGTGTCCGCCGTCGAGCCAGATCTCGGAGCCCGGCGGCGCGTGCGCGAGCAGCGCGCCCGAGGCCAGGCGCTGCATCCGCGCCGGCCATTCGGCGTTGACGATGCCGGCCTCGAACGCGGCCGGTCCGATCCGGAATCGGTCTTGCGCGCGCAGCGTCGCAATCGCGAGACCGGCATTGTCGAACTGATGCCGGCCGAACAGCTTTGGGGCCGGCAGGTCCATCAGGCCGCGCTCGTCCTGGTACACCAGCCGTCCGCGCTCGACACTGACATGCCAGCCCTCGCCGGCGGTGTGCAGCGGCGCGCGCATGCGCCTCGCCTCCTGCTCGATCACGGCGATCGCCTCGGCCGGCTGTTCGGCGCAAACCACCGGCACGTCGCGCTTGATGATCCCGGCCTTCTCACGCGCGATCGCCGGCAGCGTGTCGCCGAGAAATTCGGTGTGGTCCATGCTGACCGGCGCGATCACGGTCACGAGCGGCGCATCGATCATGTTGGTGGCGTCGAGCCGGCCGCCGAGGCCGACTTCCAGCAGCAGCACATCGGCCGGATGCTGCGCGAACAGGCAGAAGGCCGCTGCGGTTTCGATTTCGAAGAGGGTGATCGGCACGCCCGCATTGGCGCGCTCGCATGCTTCGAGCGCGGCGTAGAGTTCGTCATCGCCGACGAGGACGCCGCCGCCGGGATGGCCGAGGCGAAAGCGTTCGTTGATCCGCACCAGCGAGGGCGAAGTATAGACGTGGACACGCAGGCCTGCGGCTTCCAGGATCGCGCGCAAATACGCGATGGTCGACCCCTTGCCGTTGGTGCCGGCGACGTGAATCACCGGCGGCAGTTTGCGTTCGGGATGATCCAGCCGCTCCAGAAGCCGCTGCATCCGCTCCAGACCGAGTTCGATCCGCTCCGGGTGCAGGGTGGACAGCCGCGCGATCAATTCGCCGAGCGGAGGCGCTCGCCTGGCCGCGGGCACGTTCACGCGTGGGGCGCTGCAGCCACGTCCGCGCCCGATACGATCTGGGCCGGAGCGATGACGGGAGTTGCGGGTTTCGAGGCGGTTTCCAGCGCCGGCGACTTCGTCAGCAGCCGGCAGAGGCGCGCCAGCGTCGGGCGCAGATCGTGACGATGCACGACCATATCGACCATGCCGTGATCCTTGAGATATTCCGCGCGCTGAAAGCCTTCCGGCAATTTCTCGCGGATGGTCTGTTCGATCACCCGCGCGCCGGCAAAACCGATCAGCGCGCCGGGCTCGGCGATCTGCACGTCGCCCAGCATGGCGTAGGAGGCAGTGACGCCGCCGGTGGTCGGATTGGTCAGCACCACGATGTAGGGCTGCTTGGCTTCGCGCAGCATCTGGATGCCGACGGTCGTTCGCGGCATCTGCATGAGCGACAGAATGCCTTCCTGCATCCGGGCGCCGCCGGAGGCCGCGAACACGATGAACGGCGATTTCTTCTCGACCGCGAGTTCGAGCCCGCGCACGATCGCCTCGCCGGCCGCCATGCCGAGCGAACCGCCCATGAAGTCGAAGTCCTGCACCGCGATCACCGCGGCGGCGCCTTCGAGCTTGCCGTAGCCGACCTTGATGGCGTCGTTCAGCCCGGTGCGGGCGCGGGCATCCTTGATGCGGTCGGCGTATCGGCGCTCGTCGCGGAATTTCAGGGGATCGGCGGAAACCTCGGGCAGCGCCACGTCGAACCAGGTTTCGTTGTCGAAGATCGATTTCAACCGCGCCACCGCGCCCATGCGCATGTGGTAGTTCGAGCCGGGAATCACGAACTGGTTGGCCTCGACATCCTTGTAGAACACGAGCTGTCCGGAGTCCGGACATTTGATCCACAGGTTCTCCGGCGTCTCGCGGCGCAGGATGTTGCGGATCTTCGGCCGGACGACGTTGGTGAGCCAATTCATGGTTCGCTCCGAATGGCGATCGAATCGCCTGCGATAATCATATGGCGGGCTCGACCATGCCCGGCAAGCCGCCGTTTGACGTGTAGTCCACCGAAATTGTGGCTTATTCCGCGGCCTGCTTGGCGCCGCGGACGCCCTGCGCCAGCGAGGCGACCAGATCGGCCACCGCAACGACGGTCTTGGCCGTCGCCCGGTTTTCGGCATCGAGGCTGCCGCGCAAGGCCTCGACCAGCGCGGTGCCGACCACCGCGCCATCGGCATTTTCCGCAATGGCGCGGGCGGCCGCCGGCGTGCGGATGCCGAAGCCGACGCAAACCGGCAGTTTGGTGTGCCGCTTGATGCGGGCGACGGCCTGGCCGACGGCGCTGGAATCGGCGCTGGCGCTGCCGGTGATGCCGGTGATCGAGACGTAGTAGACAAAGCCCGAGGTGTTGGCGAGCACCGCGGGCAGGCGCTTGTCGTCGGTGGTCGGCGTCGCCAGCCGGATGAAGTTCAGCCCGGCCTTCATCGCCGGCAGGCACAATTCGGTGTCTTCCTCCGGCGGCAGGTCGACGATGATCAGGCCATCGACGCCGGCGGATTTCGCATCGACCAGAAACTTGTCGACGCCGTAGATGTAGATCGGATTGTAGTAGCCCATCAGCACCAGCGGCGTGGCGTCGTCGCCCTTGCGAAACTCGCGCACCATCGACAGCGTCTTCTTCAGCGTCATGCCGGCCTTCAGCGCCCGCAGCCCTGCGGCCTGAATCGCCGGGCCGTCGGCCATCGGATCGGTGAAGGGCATGCCGATCTCGATGACGTCGGCGCCGGCCTTCGGCAGCGCCTTGATGATCTCGAGCGAGGTCGCGGGATCGGGATCGCCGGCCATCAGAAAAGTGATGAAGGCCGAGCGGCCCTGCTTCTTCAACTCGGCAAAACGTGCGTCGATGCGGGTGGTCATGCGAAGGTCTTCGCTGTGCTATACCTCTCCCCGACGGGGAGAGGTCGGCTGCGAAGCAGCCGGGTGAGGGGGATGGACAAGTTCAAGGCTAGAGCGCGAGCGCTGCGCGCTTCACAAACCAGCGCCGAAGCCAGGCTTTGGCAAGCATTGCGCAACCGGCGGCTGGAGCGTTGGAAATTTCGTCGCCAGCACCCGATTGACCGGTATGTAGTCGATTTCGTGACCCTCGATGGCAAGCTGATCATCGAGGTCGACGGCGTTACACACAGTGAGGCCTCAGAGATCGCAAGGGACAAAGCCCGCTCTGACGTGTTGGAAGCCTGCGGCTTCCTCGTAGTGCGCGTCACCAACACCGACATATACGAGAATCTCGAGGGAGTTCTCGAGATGATCGAAAGCACGCTGCGACCAGATTGAGCGGAAAGACCCCTCACCCGGCTGCTGCGCAGCCGACCTCTCCCCGATGGGGAGAGGTGAAGGAAGGCGACGCGCGCAATGGTCACTTCTTCTTGCCCTTCAAGATATCGCCCACCTGCGGCACGTCCTTGTCGCCGCGGCCGGAGAGATTGACCACCATCAGGTGATCGCGCGGCCGTTTCGGCGCGAGGTCCATCACCTTGGCGATGGCGTGCGCCGGCTCCAGCGCCGGGATGATGCCTTCCAGCCGCGACAGCAACTGAAACGCCGCCAGCGCCTCGTCGTCGGTCGCGGACAGATACGTCACCCGGCCGGTTTCATGCAGCCAGGAATGCTCCGGCCCGATGCCCGGATAATCCAGCCCCGCCGAAATCGAATGCGCATCCTGGATCTGGCCGTCATCGTCCATCAGGAGATAGGTGCGGTTGCCGTGCAGCACGCCGGGCCGGCCGCCGGCGATCGAGGCGGCGTGCAATTGCGTCAGCCCGTGGCCCGCCGCTTCGACGCCGAAAATCTCCACGCCGGGATCGTCGAGGAAGGGATGAAACAGCCCCATCGCGTTGGAGCCGCCGCCGATGCAGGCGATCAGCGAATCCGGCAGGCGGCCTTCTTCCTCCTGCATCTGGGCGCGGGTCTCGATGCCGATCACCGACTGGAAGTCGCGCACCATCATCGGATAGGGATGCGGGCCGGCCACCGTGCCGATGCAGTAGAACGTATTGTGCACGTTGGTGACCCAGTCGCGCAGCGCTTCGTTCATCGCATCCTTCAGCGTGCGCGACCCCGACTGCACCGGGATCACCTTGGCACCGAGCATTTCCATGCGAATGACGTTCGGCTGCTGCCGCTCGACATCGACCGCGCCCATATAGACGAAACACTCAAGCCCGAACCGCGCGCACAGCGTCGCGGTGGCGACGCCGTGCTGGCCGGCGCCGGTCTCGGCGATGATGCGCTTCTTGCCCATGCGCCGCGCCACCATGATCTGGCCGAGCACATTGTTGACCTTGTGCGAGCCGGTATGGTTGAGCTCCTCGCGCTTGAAATAGATTTTTGCGCCGCCGAGGTGCTCGGTCAGGCGCTCGGCGAAATACAGCGGCGACGGCCGGCCGACATAGTGCTTGAGATAGCCGTTCATTTCCGCATGGAACGCCGGATCGGCCTTGGCCTCGGCGTAGGCCTTCTCGAGATCGAGGATCAGCGGCATCAACGTTTCGGCGACGAAGCGGCCGCCAAAAATGCCGAAATGCCCGCGCTCGTCGGGGCCGCTGCGGAAGGAATTGGGCTTAGCGAGACTCATGGTCGCCTTTCGTCATGGCCCGGCATGACGCCGTGGGGGTGTCTGCCGCGATCATCGCGCACCCGCGCCTGTGAGGGCCGTATCATTTTCTGTTGCGCGCGCCGCACGGATGAAGGCGCGAATCATTTCGGGATCCTTGACGCCGGGCGCGCGTTCGACGCCGGATGAAATATCGACGCCGCCGGCGCGGGTCACGCGCACCGCCTCCGCGACGTTCTCGGCAGTGAGCCCGCCCGAGACCATGAACGGCAGTTGCAGGTCGAGCTTCTCCAGCACGTGCCAGTCGAACACCGATCCCAGCCCGCCGGGACGGGTGGCTTCCTTCGGCGCGCGGGCATCGAACAGGATGCGGTCGGCAACGCCGGCGTAGCCGGGCAGGGCCGCGAGATCGGCCGCGGTCTCGACCGCGATCGCCTTCATGACCGGCAATCCGAACTTCTGCTTGATGTCGCGCAGCCGCGCCACGGTTTCCCTGCCGTGCAATTGCAGCAGATCCGGCTGCAGCGCATCGACGATATTGGCGAGCGTCAGATCGTCGGCATCGACGGTGAGCGCGACCTTCGCCGCGCGGCGTTTCGCTGCGTTGCCGAGTTCCCGGGCGGTCTCGAGGCTCAGATGCCGGGGCGAGGGCGGAAAGAACACGAACCCGACCATGTCCGCGCCGGCTTCCAGCGCGACGTCGAGCGTCTCGCGCGTGGACAGGCCGCAAATTTTGACGATCAGGGACATGCTTCAAAACAGGGGTTGGAACCGTGGCGAGGGGCCGGAATGGCCGATCCGCCGGTGGGCCGCGTTCTACAACGTCGCGCCCTGCTTGTCTCGCCCGGCGGACCCATAAAAGCCGCCCTGCGAGGGCGCGGGAAGGCGCTGCTGATCGTAGCGGGAGACCGTCGCGCTCCCGCGCAGCTCGGCCAGTTGCGCCCGCGCCGCCCGCGCATCGGCCTCGTGCTGGCGCGCGGCGCGGCGCCAGCGGCGCTGCCGGAACCAGGTCGCGGTGCCGCCGGCAGCCACGCCGACGATCGCCACCGCGATAATGACGACAAAGAGCGGCAACGAGACCGCGATCGACGGATCGGTCGAATTGAACGGATCGAACGACACCGTCACGAAGTGCCGGTTGGCGACCGCGAACACGACGAAGATCAGGCCCAGCGGGATCAGCACCATTGCGGTCAAAAACTTGCGCATGATCCCTCTTTCGCCGCTGAAAGACCCGATGGCGCGCACGCCGAAAAGCCGCGAAATATGCCGCCGGACGGCGCGCGATCGAAGACGTGCTTCAGGCGCCGGTGTCCGGCGCGCCGCCTTCGCGGTTCAGCCGTTCGCGCATTTCCTTGCCCGTCTTGAAGAACGGAACGCTCTTCTGATCGACCGGCACATGCGCGCCGGTCCGCGGATTGCGTCCCGCGCGTGCCGGACGGTGCTTGACCGAAAAGGCGCCGAAGCCGCGCAGTTCGACCCGGTCGCCGCGCGCCAGGGCAGCCACGATCTCGTCGAGGATCGCGTTCACAATGTTCTCGACATCCCGCTGATAGAGATGCGGGTTGTGCTCGGCGATACGCTGAACAAGTTCGGATTTGATCATCGAGACTGGGACCCGGGAACGTGCGGATACGCATTTCCGTGAAAATGCCTTGAACTGTCAAGACGCTAAATCAAATTTGGGTGACCCGAAAGGGCGTGACAAAGGCCGAAAACCCGGATTGTGACAACACCCGCAATGCGGGAGAAGGGCCGAAACCGGGCCTAAGCCGCTCAATTCGTGCCCGCGGGTTGCCACAGCGCCAGCATGCCATCGAGGCTCAGCCGATCAGCCGCCTGCACAAGGCCGGCCTGCTCGATCTGCCGCGCGATCCCGTTAAAGCCGAGCGCATCCAGCGTAATCGAGGCCGCCGTGCGCAGGAAAGTCAGGTCGCCGAACCGCGGCGCCAGCTTGTAGTCGCGGACCGGAAGGCCGGACTTGACGCCCTTCTGCGCGACCAGCCAGGCGACAGCGGTTTTCTCGTCGCCGAGTTCGTCGATCAGCTTGAGATCGACCGCCTGATGGCCGGTGAAGACACGCCCGTCCGCCACTTTGTCGAGCAAAGCGTCGTCCATGCCGCGCCGTTCCTTCACCAGGCCGCGAAACCACGCGTAGGAATCCTTGACCAGCGAATCGAGCGCGGCGCGCGCTTCCGGACTGGTCGGTTCAAAGCCGTTGGGGGCTGCTTTCAACGGTGAGGATTTCACTTCCTCGACCTTGACGCCGACGGTTTTCAGCAGATCGGTGAAATTCGGAAACTGAAACAGCACGCCGATCGAGCCGACCAGCGAGGTCTGCTGCGCCACGATGTGATCGGCTGCGATCGCCGTGATGTAGCCGCCCGATGCCGCCAGCCCTTCGACCACGACCGCGAGCGGCTTCTTCGCCTTCAGGCGCACCAGCGCATCGTAAAGCTGTTCGGAGCCGGCGGTGGTGCCGCCGGGCGAGTTGATGTGCACGACGACGGCGGCGGCGGACGAGCTCTCCAGCCGCTCCAGCGCCTCGACGCGATCATTGTCGCTGCGGATCAGGCCTTCGATGTGGATGCGCGCAATCGAGCCCGAGCTGTCGAGCGTGCCGCGTCCGCTCGCGACCAGGCCGACCGCGACGATCGCCGCGATCGCCACCACCGCGGCGGTCACCCGCCAGAACGTCAGCTTGCGGCGAATCCTGCGGCGATCGACGATCACGTCCGAATCAAGCGACATCGAAAATTCTCCCGGAAGCGGCTGTGAAGGGATCGCACCGTCTTCTCCGCACAGCCCTAATATGCCGTGTCCTGATTACATCAATTGCGACGCAATATGAAGAAAACAAGGCCCGAAATGGCAATGCTCGTCATGCCCGCGCTCGTCGCGGGCATCCACGTCTTGCTTTTGGGCAACAAAGACGTGGATGGCCGGGACACGCCCGGCCATGACGAAGAGGGGGCGTTCGCCGGAATGACGCAAAAAAGGCCCCGGTCGAAACCGGGGCCCGATTGATGGTGACCTGGAGCGCGAGGCTTACTTGTCGGTGCGCTGCTTGAGCGCGGTGCCGAGAATGTCGCCCAGCGTCGCTCCCGAATCGGAGGAGCCGTACTGCGCGATGGCTTCCTTCTCCTCGGCGACTTCCAGCGCCTTGATCGAGACCTGCACCTTGCGGGCCTTCTTGTCGAACTGGATCACCCGCGCATCGACCTTTTCGCCGACGGCGAAACGCTCGGCGCGCTGATCGGCGCGCTCGCGCGCCAGTTCCGAGCGCTTGATGAAGGTGGTGAAGTCGGTGCCCGACGATCCGGACCTCGATGCCGCTTTCCTTCACCTCGAGCACTTCGCAGGTCACGACCGCGCCCTTCTTGACGTCGCCGGGTTCGGCGAACGGGTCGCCCTCGAGCTGCTTGACGCCGAGCGAGATGCGCTCCTTCTCGACATCGACGTCGAGCACCACGGCCTTGACCATGTCGCCCTTCTTGAAGTTGTCGATCACCTGCTCGCCCGGAAGCTTCCAGTCGAGATCGGACAGATGCACCATGCCGTCGACGTCGCCCTCGAGCCCGAGGAACAGGCCGAACTCGGTCTTGTTCTTGACCTCGCCCTCGACCGTCGAACCGACCGGGAACTTCTCGACGAAGACCTCCCAGGGATTGCGCATGGTCTGCTTGAGGCCGAGCGAAATCCGGCGCTTGACCGAATCGACTTCGAGAACCTGCACTTCGACTTCCTGCGAGGTCGAAACGATCTTGCCGGGATGCATGTTCTTCTTGGTCCACGACATCTCCGAGACGTGGATCAGGCCTTCGATGCCCGGCTCCAGCTCGACGAACGCGCCGTAGTCGGTGATGTTGGTGACGCGGCCGGTGAAGCGCGCGTTCAGCGGATACTTGGCCTCGATGCCCTGCCACGGATCGTCCAGCAACTGCTTCATGCCGAGCGAGATGCGGTGGGTCTCGTGGTTGATCTTGATGATCTTGACCTTCACGGTCTGGCCGATGGTCAGCACCTCGGTCGGGTGATTGACCCGGCGCCAGGCGATATCGGTGACGTGCAGCAGGCCGTCGATGCCGCCGAGGTCGACGAACGCACCGTAATCGGTGATGTTCTTGACCACGCCGTCGATGACCTGACCCTCTTCGAGGTTCTGCACCAGTTCCTGGCGCTGCTCGGCGCGGGTCTCTTCCAGGACCGTGCGGCGCGACACCACGATGTTGCCGCGGCGGCGATCCATCTTGAGGATCTGGAACGGCTGCGAGTTGTTCATCAGCGGTGCGACGTCGCGGATCGGGCGGATGTCGACCTGCGAACGCGGCAGGAAGGCCACCGCGCCGTCGAGGTCGACGGTGAAGCCGCCCTTGACCTGGTTGAAGATGACGCCGTGGACCTTCTCGTTGTTGTTGAAGGCCTTCTCGAGCTTGCCCCAGCTTTCCTCGCGGCGCGCCTTGTCGCGCGACAGCACGGCTTCGCCGAGCGCATTTTCGATGCGGTCGAGGAACACCTCGACCTCGTCGCCGACCTTGAGTTCGCTTTCGCGGCCGGGCCCGGCGAATTCGCGCAGCGCCACGCGGCCTTCGGTCTTCAGGCCGACGTCGATGACGGCCATGTCCTTCTCGATCGCAACAACGGTGCCCTTGATGACGGAGCTTTCCTGCAGATTGCCGCCGGCGAAGGACTCGTCGAGCATCGCGGCAAAATCGTCGCGGGAAGGATTATAGGAAGTAGCAGTCGAAGCCATTTGTTCTCCAGATGCGGGTATCGCCGGCCGTTCGGGTTAAAGGGCGTATCGCGCGTGAAGTGTCAGGGTTCCGCAAACCCTGACGACCGCCTCGCGAGAAATCGCGAAAGCGGGCCGGCAGCATGCCTGCACGTTCGATACGTTGAATAGCTTTGTCCGGAGCCTGAACGAGGCAATCGGCCTCGGGATATCGCACTTCAAGACCGGGAGCGGGCTTTCCTCCAATGACGGCCGCGGATTAAACCCGCGGCCGGCCCGCTCGGACGGCCTCGACAATGTCGATGGCGGCCCGGACGCCGCCTTCTATATCCAAATGGGAGTTATCGAGCAAGTAAGCATCTTTGGCCGGTTTTAAAGGCGCAACAGCCCTGTTCTGGTCCCGTTCGTCGCGCTTGAGGATATCCGCCAGCACCGCGGTCTCGTCGGCGTCCTCGCCCCGCGCCAGGGCCTCCAGGGTCCTGCGGCGGGCCCGAATTTGCGGGTCGGCCACGACGAAAATCTTCACATCGGCGTCCGGGCAGATCACCGTGCCGATATCGCGGCCGTCGAGCACCGCGCCGGGCGGGTCGGCGGCAAATTGCCGCTGAAAATTGACCAGAACTTCCCGCACCTTGGGGATCGCGGAGACCACCGAGGCGGCATCGCCCACCTTCTGCGTCTTCAGCACGGGGTCGCCGAACTTTTCGGGATCGAGCGCCAGGGCCGCGGAGACCGCGATCATCTCGTCGGTGAGGTCGGCGCCGGCGTCCAGCAGCGCCTTGGCGACCGCGCGGTAGATCACGCCGGTATCGAGGTGGCGATAGCCGTAATGCTTGGCGAGCCGCTTGCCGAGCGTGCCTTTTCCGGACGCCGCGGGTCCGTCGATGGCGATGATCATGAAAACTCCGCCCCCAGCGAACGCATCATCGGAATGAAATCCGGAAACGAGGTGGCGATGAAGGCGGTATCGTCGACCTTGACCGGCTTGTCGGAGGCCAGGCCCATCACCAGCGCCGACATCGCGATGCGATGATCCATGTGGGTTGCGACCAGGCCGCCGCCGGGTACGTGGCCCCTGCCTTCGACGATCAGGTCGTCGCCGGAGATCTCGACCTTGACGCCGTTGACGCGCAGCATGTCGGCGGTGGCTTCCAGCCGGTCGGATTCCTTGACCCGCAATTCCTGCAGGCCGCGCATGATGGTGGTGCCTTCGGCGAAAGCTCGCCGCCACCGCCAGCACCAGATATTCGTCGATCATCGAGGGCGCGCGCTCGGGCGGCACCTCGACGCCGCGCAGCTTCGAGGCGCGCACCCGCAACTGCGCCATCGGCTCGCCGGCATCGCCGCGGACTTCGTGCTCCTCGATCGAGGCGCCCATCTCGCGCAGCGTGGTGAACAGCCCGGTGCGCAGCGGATTGGTCATGACATCGGACAGCACGAGATCGGAGCCTTCGACGATCAGGGCGGCCACGATCGGGAATGCCGACGACGACGGATCGGCCGGCACCACGACATCGGCGCCATGCAGTTCAGGCTGGCCGGTGAGCGCGATCCGGCGGCCATGGCTGCCCTCTTGCGCGGAGACGATGTCAGCGCCGAAATGCTTCAGCATCAATTCCGTGTGGTCGCGGCTGGCTTCGGTTTCGATCACGGTGGTGACGCCCGGCGCGGCCAGCCCCGCCAGCAGCACCGCCGACTTGATCTGCGCCGAGGCCACCGGCGTGCGGTAGAGGATCGGCAGCGGATCGCGCGCGCCTTCGAGCGTCAACGGCAGCCGTCCGCCCTGCCCGCTCGAAGCGACCTTCGCGCCCATCAGTTCCAGGGGATCGAGCACCCGCCGCATCGGCCGTGACCGCAGCGAGGCGTCGCCGTCGAAAACCGCCGTGACCGGACAGCCGGCCACGGCCCCCATCACCAGCCGGCAGCCGGTGCCGGAATTGCCGAAATCGAGCGGCGCCTGCGGCTGCGCGAAGCCGGCGACGCCCACGCCGTGCACGAGCCAGGCAAAATCGCCTGTTCGTTCTACCTTGGCGCCGAGCGCCCGCATCGCCTTGGCGGTATTGAGGACGTCTTCGCCCTCCAGCAGGCCCGAAATGCGGGTCGGACCGACCGCCAGCGCCCCCAAAATCAGGGCACGGTGGGAAATCGATTTGTCGCCGGGTACGCGGATAACGCCTATCAAAGGCCCGCTTGGCGGGCTTCGAGGGGGCTGGGCTGGCCGGCATGGCCGTCGGATTGGGTCAAGATTGTGTCCTCTGCGCGGGCGGCAGGTACCACATGGCCGGGGCGGCGTCACGCGGGCAACCATCTCTCGTAAACCGCTATTGACAGCAGCGCCTCAACTAGCCAAGTGAAGCACCGTTTTTCAGAAATTCCCAGGATTCCACACGTGGCCAAATCCGATCTCGGAACCAAGCGCATTTGCCCGACCACGGGTAAGAAATTCTATGACTTGAACAAGAGTCCGGTGATCTCGCCCTATACCGGCGAGGTCGTGCCGATCGCTCCCGTGCCGCCGCCGCGGACCCGCGCCGACGCCGCCGCGCGCGCCAGCGCCGCGGCCGCCGCTTCCGCCGCCGAAGCCACGCCGGAGCCGATGGAAGCCGAAGAGTTGGTGCCGCTCGAGGAAGCCGACGCCGAGGAGAATACCGGCAAGGTCAAGGCCGTCGTTCCCGAATCGGAAGACGACATCGAGATCGACGAGACCATCGAGGACGATGACGACGACGATTCCACCTTCATCGCCGACGAAGAGGAAGGCGACGAGGACGTCACCGACATCATTGGCGACGTCGGCGGCGACGAGGAGACTTGAGATCGTCCCTGAACTGTGTTCAGGGTTTTTCCCGCGAAGTCGCCCAAGACACGCGGGCCAGCATGATCCGGAAAAGCGGCTACCGGTTTTTCCGAAAGATCAGGCTCAAGAGGTTAACGGTTAAGGGGCCATAGCTCAGCTGGGAGAGCGCTTGCATGGCATGCAAGAGGTCGGCGGTTCGATCCCGCCTGGCTCCACCAGCCTTCGCCCTTCGGGCTACGCGTGGCGCAGCCACGTGAGGCTCGAAGGGCGAAGCGTGGTGCCGGCGTAGCCCGCAGGGCGAAGACGGGCCGATCGACTAGCGCAAGCTAATGCGAACGGCTCGCTACGCGTGGCGTAGCCACGTGAGGCCGAAGGGCGAAGGCGGTGCCCGGCGTAGCCCGCAGGGCGAAGACGGGCTGATAGCGTTGCAATTGGTCTCCGGACGATTGCGGCGAGGCTAAGCACCATGAGATACGTCTACATCATCCGACAGCATCAATTCTCCCGGACAAGAATACGTCGGCGCGACAGAGGATCTGAAACGGCGGCTTGCCAGAACATAACGCCGGCAAGTGCCGCACACCTCGAAATTCAAACCGTGGGAATCGGTCTGAGAATCTCGTCGCCTTCAGGACAAGTACGCAGGCAGTTGCATTCGAGAAGTATCTCAAGTCAGCGTCCGGCCGCGCCTTCGCAAAGAAGCGATCTCTGATACTCGCCCCCGCCTATTCCCCCGCCACGGCATTGAGACGGTCGCGCAAGCGCGACGAGGTCGTCCTTCATGGCCGACAGTTCGGCGATCGAGCAGGCCGAGGCCGCCAGAATCGATTGCGGCATGGCCCTCGCCTTTTCCTTCAGCGACTGCCCCTGAGGCGTGAGCGCGATCAGCACCTGGCGCTCGTCCGCGGTGCCGCGGGTGCGCTTGACGAGTTGCGCCGCCTCCAGCCGCTTGAGCAGCGGCGTCAGCGTGCCGGAGTCCAGGAATAGCTTTTCGCCGATATCCTTGAGCGGAACGCCGTCGCGTTCCCACAGCACCAGCATGACCAGATATTGCGGATAGGTCAGGCCGAGCCGGTCGAGCAGCGGCTTGTAGACACGGTTGAACGCGTGCGCGGTCGAATAGATCGCAAAGCAGATCTGGTTGCCCAACAGCAGCGGCGCGTCGGCCGCCGGTTTCTTCGCCATTTCAATCCTCGTCATCCGGTATGCGCATCCTTGTGCCATTGTGGGCCGGCCGACGCCCGCATTCAATTGCGCACAATTAAACGTGAACCTCTGAATTTTATATTGTGCACAATCTAGTTGTGTGCAATGGTCCGTTATCGAAACCGCAACGAGGGAGACTGCGATGTCCGTGAATGTGCTCTACAGAACCAGTGCCAAGGCTACCGGCGGCCGCGATGGCCACGCCGCCACGCTCGACGGCGCGCTCGACGTCAAGCTCACCACGCCCAAGGAACTGGGCGGAGGCGGCGGCGCCGGCAACAATCCCGAGCAGCTATTCGCAGCCGGTTACGCCGCCTGCTTCATCGGCGCGATGAAATTCGTGGCCTCGCAGGGCGGCCCGAAAGTACCAGCCGACGCGTCGGTCACCTCGACGGTCGGCATCGGCCCGCGCTCGGCCGGCGGCTTTGGTCTCGACATCGATCTCGCCGTCTCGCTTCCCGGGTTGGCGCGCGCGGACGCCGAGGCGCTGGTGGAGAAGGCCCATCAGGTATGCCCCTACTCCAATGCGACCCGCGGCAATGTGGACGTTCGCCTGACGGTCGTCTGACCGATTGCTCGAACGGCCCGCCGACGACCGGCGGGCTGTTCGGCATGACTGGACTGCGGCCACCGAGCCCCGCGCGCATTTGCGCGCAACCGTCACTGATGCTTAATGGCGTGAACGATAACACCTAAGAAAACGCCCAAGAAGAAGCTCATGACGAACGAAACTGCCCCCGGCGCGATCGCCGGATTGCGCGTGATCGACCTGACGCGGGTTCTCGGCGGCCCCTATTGCACGCAGATCCTCGCCGATCACGGCGCCGACGTGATCAAGGTCGAGCCGCCCGCCGGCGACGAGGTGCGCGACTGGGGTCCGCCCTTCCACGGCGAAGACGCGGCTTATTTCGTCGGCATCAACCGCAACAAGCGCTCGATCGGGCTCGACCTCGCCTCCGAGGGCGGCCGCGTTGTGCTGATGAAGATGCTGGAGAGCGCCGACGTCCTGATCGAGAATTTCAAGCCGGGCACGCTCGACAAATGGGGCATCGGCAACGACGTGCTGCGCGCGAAGTTTCCGCGGCTGGTGCACTGCCGGATTTCCGGCTTCGGCGGCGACGGTCCGCGCGGCGGCAATCCCGGCTACGACGCCATCATCCAGGCGATGACCGGCATGATCGCTGCGACCGGCTCGCCGCAAAGCGGGCCGATGCGTATCGGCGTGCCGCTGGTCGACATCTCGACGGGGCTTTACGCGACCATCGGGATTTTGATGGCGCTGTCGGAGCGGCAGAAATCCGGCAAGGGGCAATTCCTCGAAACCACGCTGTATGAAACCGGCCTCGCCATCATGCATCCGCACGCGGCGAATTATTTCATGCACGGCAAGCCGCCGGGCCTGACCGGCAACGAGCATCCGAACCTCGTGCCTTACGCGATCTTCCCGACCCGCACCGACAACATCTTCATCGGCGTCGGCAACGACGGCACTTTCCGCAAGCTCGCCAGGGAAATCGGCAAGCCCGAACTCGCCAGCGATCCGCGTTTCGCCCGCAACAAGGACCGCATCGCCAACCGCGAAGCGCTGCGCGCCGAACTCGCCGCCGTGTTCAGTGAGCACGACGCAGGTCCGCTGTGCGACCGCCTGCTCGCCGCCGGCCTGCCGGCCGGGCCGGTGCAGCGGATCGACCAGGCGCTGACCAGCCCCCACACGGTCCATCGCGGCGATGTCGTCGAGAAGGACTGGTACAAGGGGGTCGCCTCGCCGGTCCGCATGGAACGCAGCAAGCCCAGCCTGCGCCGCGTGCCGCCGAATTTCAGCCAGCACGCGACCGAGGTGCTGACGGAGTTCGGATATTCCAGCGGCGAGATCGACGCACTGGTCGCCAGCGGCGTGGTCTGCGGGCCGCAGCGCAAGCGTTAAGGCGATTCCAGCACGGACCGGCAAACGCCGGCACGGCGCGCCGCAGATTTCACCGCTCGGCCGGGCTTGCCTGGGGGAACAACCGACGCCTGCGATGGGTTGCGGCTCTCGGTGCAATTGCGAAACAGCCGGGACGCACAGACAGCCCCGGCGTCCCCTCGGCCTCATCCTATTTTCCGCTTTCCTTGGCGCGCGCTTTGCCAATACCATCCGTTCGCTTATACGGTCATTTGCACGTCATCCAGCGCTGCTAACGCGCGAAACGAAGATGATAGTCCCAACCCGGAGGAATTTGATGGCTCTTCGACAATTCGGCGCAGCGGCGGCAACGGTGGTTGCGCTTGCGCTTGCAACGCCTGCCCACGCGGTGACGGAGATTCAGTGGTGGCACGCCATGACCGGCGGCAACAACGACATCGTCAATAAACTCGCCGAGGACTTCAACGCCAGCCAGCCCGACTACAAAGTCGTCCCGTCCTTCAAGGGCAGCTATCCCGACACCATGAATGCCGGCATCGCCGCGTTCCGCGCCGGCAACGCGCCGCACATCATTCAGGTGTTCGAAGTCGGCACCGCGACCATGATGAGCGCCACCGGCGCCATCAAGCCGGTCTACCAGTTGATGAAGGACGCTGGCGAACCGTTCGACCCCAAGGCCTATCTTCCGGCCATCACTGGTTACTATTCGACTTCCAAGGGCGACATGCTGTCGTTTCCCTTCAATTCTTCGTCGATGGTGATGTGGATCAACAAGGATGAACTCAAGAAGGCCGGCGTCGCCGAGATTCCGAAGACCTGGCCGGAAGTGTTCGCCGCCGCCAAGAAGCTGAAGGCGGCGGGTCACACCACCTGCGGCTTCTCCAACGCATGGATGTCGTGGGCGAATATTGAGCAGTTTTCCGCCTGGCACAATGTGCCAATCGGCACCAAGGCGAACGGGCTCGACGGTTTCGACACTGAGTCTCAAGTTTAACTCGCCCCTGCATATCAGGCATTTGCAGAACCTGATCGATCT
Organism: uncultured Alphaproteobacteria bacterium; assembly: GCA_963843225.1. Lineage (GTDB taxonomy): Bacteria > Pseudomonadota > Alphaproteobacteria > Rhizobiales > Xanthobacteraceae > Bradyrhizobium. The sequence goes on from CAWJJT010000001.1 coordinate 695,183, forward strand.
GCAAAAGGACAAGACCTACGACTATTCCGGCCGCGCCAACAAGAGCGAAAACCGCTTCGCGTCAGGTGAGTGCGCCATCTTCCTGACCTCGTCGGGCTATTACGCCACCGCCAAGAGCACCGCCAAGTTCGACTTCACCTCGGCGCCGATGCCGTATTATCCCGACGTCGCGGGCGCGCCGCAGAACTCGATCATCGGCGGCGCGTCGCTGTGGGTGATGGGCGGCAAGAAGCCCGAGGAATACAAGGGCGTCGCGAAGTTCTTCACCTTCCTGTCCGACACCAACCGTCAGGCCAAGCTGCATCAGGAATCCGGCTACCTGCCGATCACCAAGGCGGCCTACGAAAAGACCAAGACGGATGGCTTCTACGAAAAGAACCCGACGCTGCAGACGCCGCTGAAGGAGCTTACCAACAAGGAGCCGACCGAGAATTCGCGCGGTCTGCGCTTTGGAAACATGGTGCAGATGCGCGACATCTGGGACGAGGAGATGGAGGCCGCGCTCGCCGGCCAGAAGACCGCCAAGGAAGCGCTCGACACGGCGGTGGCCCGCGGCAATACATGCTGCGGACATTCGAGAAGACCGCGAAGTAAGCATCGATCAAGACTCCCTCTTCGCATCGGAGAGGGAGTTTTTCTCACCTCGCGCACGGGGCCAGGACTTCCGAATGAACACGTCGCCCTGAATGGAAAAGTCTGCCGTTTTCAACAGCAAGCTGCTGCCCGTATCTGCTGCTCGTGCCGCAGCTCATCATCACATTCGTATTTTTCTACTGGCCGGCGAGCCAGGCCGTCTGGCAATCGTTCCTGCGCGAGGACGCGTTCGGCCTGTCGTCGGAATTCATCGGCCTGGAGAATTACCAGGCGCTGTTCGCGCAGCCCGAATATTACAAGGCGATACTGACGACGGTGGTGTTCTCGACGCTGGTAGCCGGGCTGTCGCTTTCGATTGCGCTATTGTTCGCGACCCAGGCCGACAAGAACCTGAAGGCCGTCCGGGCCTACAAGACGCTGCATGATCTGGCCCTATGCGGTGGCGCCCGCAGTGGCAGGCGTGTTGTGGTTATTCATGTTTCATCCATCGCTCGGCACGCTGTCGCGGCCGCTGCGCTGGATGAGTTTCGACTGGAATCCGTTGCTCAACGGCAACCACGCCATGATCTGGTGGTCATGGCCGCGGTATGGAAGCAGATCGCCTATAATTTCCTGTTCTTCCTCGCTGGACTGCAGTCGATCCCGAGGAGCGTGATCGAGGCCGGCGCGATCGACGGCGCCGGGCCCGATGCGGCGGTTCTGGACCATCGTGTTTCCGTTGCTTTCGCCGACCACGTTCTTTCTGCTGGTCGTCAACATGGTCTACGTCTTCTTCGACACGTTCGGCATCATCGACGCGGTGACCGGCGGCGGTCCGGCGGGCGCCACCACCACGATGGTCTACAAGGTGTTCGCCGACGGACGGCTCGGCGGCGATCTCGGCAGTTCAGCGGCGCAGTCGGTGGTGCTGATGGTCATCGTGATCGCGCTGACCGCGATCCAGTTCCGCTACATCGAGCGCAAGGTGCAATACTGATGGTCGAGCACCGCCCGTGGACCGACACCATCGCCTACGCCATCCTGACGTTTGGCGTATTCATCGTCGCCTTCCCGGTCTATCTCGCCATGATCGCATCGACGCACGATGCGGTGACGGTGATCAGTGGCAACATGCCGCTGTCTGCCGGGCAGCCACGTGCTGCGAAAACTACTACCGCGCGGTCTTCATCGGCGGACTCGCACGCCAGCCGCGAACCGGTCGGCAACATGCTGATGAATTCGTTCATCTCGGCCATCCGGAATCGCCGTCGGCAAGATCTTCATCTCGATCCTGTCGGCCTACGCAGTGGTCTATTTCCGCTTTCCGTTCCGCAAGACCGCGTTCTGGATCATCTTCGTGACGTTGATGCTGCCGGTCGAGGTTCGCATCTATCCGACCTACAAGGTGGTATCCGACCTGCACATGCTCGACACCTATGCGGGGCTGATCCTGCCCTTGATCGCATCCGCTACCGGAACGCTGCTGTTCCGGCAATTCTTCATGACGGTGCCGGACGAACTGCTGGAAGCCTCGCGTATCGACGGCGCCGGACCTTTCCGGTTCTTCTGGGATACGCTGCTGCCGCTGTCGATCACGACCATCGCCGCGCTGTTCGTGATCCAGTTCATCTACGGCTGGAATCAATATCTGTGGCCGCTGCTGATCACGACGCAGGATTCGATGCAGACCATCGTCACCGGCATCAAGAAAATGCTGACCACGACGGATGAATTGGCCGAGTGGCAACTGGCGATGGCGACCGCCGTGCTGGCCATGGTGCCGCCGGTCGCGGTGGTGGTGTTCATGCAGCGGCTGTTCGTGCGCGGCCTGGTCGAGACCGAGAAGTAGGGACAGAGATGGCCAACGTCGATCTACGCAACGTCCGCAAGACCTATGCCGGGGGCTTCGAGGCCATCAAGGGCATCAATTTCGAGGTCGGCGACGGCCAGTTCTGCGTGCTGGTCGGCCCCTCCGGTTGCGGCAAGTCGACACTGTTGCGGATGGTCGCGGGACTCGAGACCGTCACGTCGGGCGAGATCGATATCGGCGGGCGCATCGTCAACGCGATCGAGCCGGCCGAGCGGGACATCGCCATGGTGTTCCAGAATTACGCGCTCTATCCCCACATGAGCGTCTACAACAACATGGCCTATGGCCTGCGCAACCGCGGCATGCCCAAGCCCGAGATCGACAGCCGCGTCCAGGACGCCGCGCGCATCCTCGAGCTTGGCGCCATGCTCGACCGCAAGCCACGGCAGCTCTCCGGCGGCCAGCGCCAGCGCGTCGCCATGGGCCGCGCGATCGTGCGGCAGCCGAAAGTGTTCCTGTTCGACGAGCCGTTGTCGAACCTCGACGCCAAGCTGCGGATCGCGATGCGGGTCGAGATCCGCAAGCTGCAGCGCCGGCTCAGCACCACGGCGATCTACGTCACCCACGACCAGCTCGAGGCGATGACGCTCGCCGATATTCTCGTCGTGATGAATGGCGGCCAGGTCGAGCAGATCGGCAATCCGCTCGACATCTATCAGAAGCCCGCAACGACCTTCGTCGCCTCCTTCATCGGCGCGCCACCGATGAACCTGCTGCCGCTGCGCTCGGACGAAATCAGATCGCAGCTCGAGGGCAAGGGGATCGGCGAGGCCGGCCTGCTCGGAATCCGCCCGAGGATTTTGTCATTTCCAGTGACGCCGTCGCCGGCGGCGTCGCGCTCAATCTCACGGTGGAGGCGATCGAGCGCGTCGGCGCCGAGACCTTCATCTACGGCTCTCGCCGGAACGAAATGCAGGGTGTCGCCGCTACCCCCGGAGAATTGCCGCCGGGCGAGGTGATCGTGCGGATTCCCGGCGCGGACGCGCCCGCCATCGGCGAGCGCATCCGCGCGGCTGCCCCGCGCGAAAAGTTGCATCTGTTCAGCGCCGACGGCCGCAAGCGGATCGAGCCCTGAGACCGCTCCTCCTGCCCGGAGCGTCGCCGAGCGACGAACCGGTAGCCCCGGGATTCCGGGCCCGGCCCCGCGCCACTCCCGCGCCGAAATGCCGCTGGACAGGGGATTCCCGTGGTTCCGCAGGCGCTTGAACGCCCCCCAAATCATGCCCATATTGCTTCCTGACCGGAGGGCAAATCCGCCTCCCGGTCGCCCAAGGGGCGCCGCAAGGGCCCTGAATGCCAAAGTCGCTTCGAGAGGACTTTGTAAATAAAATGACTCGTGTTCCCACGTTATCCAGTCCGTTCCTGCTGGGATTCGACGAAATCGAGCGTGCGCTCGATCGCGTCGTCAAGGGCGCCGACGGCTATCCTCCCTACAATATCGAGAGGTGCGACCGCGCCAACGGACAGCCCGAAAGGCTGCGAATCACGCTGGCGGTGGCGGGATTTACCCGCGACCAACTCGATGTAACCATTGAGGAAAACCAGCTCCTGATCCGGGGCCGTCAGCAGGACGACAAGGCCCGGCAATACATCCATCGCGGCATCGCCGCGCGCCACTTCCAGCGCACCTTCGTGCTGGCGGAGGGGATGCAGGTGCTGGGCGCGGACCTGAAAAACGGGTTGTTGTCCATCGATCTTGCCCGGCCCGAACCGGAGCGGATCGTTAAGACAATCGCTATCAATGAACATGAATAATGGAACGAGTAGCGGACTCGACCGCTTAGTCTGAATAGAGGAGTCGAGACCATGACTGAAGCTAGTGTTGTGTTTGAGCCGGCGGGCGTCTCCACGGAGTCGCTGGCGACCCTGGGTGAGGGTCACATCGCCTATGTGAAGCAGATCCGTTCCGAGGACGTGCCGGGCCTGTTTCCCGAAGCGCCGAAGATCGCGCCGGGTTTGAAACTTTTCGCGCTGCATGCCGCCGACGGCACGCCGATCATGCTGACCGACAGCCGTGAAGCCGCGATCGCCAATGCCTGGAGCAACGAACTGCAGGCTGTCAGCGTTCACTGAGCGCGCGTATTGCGCGGTCGGGGAGCGACCCTGACCGACGCACCCCGTTGCGGCTGTTTGCGGACGATTTCAGGAATTCGAAAACGCGCGGGTCTTTCCCGGTTTGGCCGGGAGAGGCCCGCGCTTTTTTGCGGGCGCTTTTATCCCCGCGTGAGATCGCATCGCTTGCCGGTGAGACCTGGCCGAACGCGCGATTGTTCGCGCCTACGCTGGCTCTGATCGCGATCGCAACGATTGGTTGATTTCGGGGGATGCACAACGCCGCCTAAGCGGAATATGTTCGCTCGGCGGCGCAGGCCTATTCACCGGGTCCCTCAAATTGCACCCAGCTTGGTTTTGTCGGAACAAAGTGCCGAAAGGTTCAAAGGCCACGGCAGCGCCCCCGACTCCCTGGATCGAGCTGCTCTGGGCTCGATGATCCGGCCGGCCGCGATTCGGGTATTGGCAGCTACGCCGCGGTCGCCGGCGGCAGCGCCAGCACCGAATAGATCGCCGGCGCGTCGCGCGAGGCGCGCAGTTTCTTGGCGACGTCCTGGTCGCGCAACAGGCGGGCGATCCGGGCCAGCGCCTTCAGATGGTCCGCGCCCGCGCCTTCCGGCGCCAGCAGCAGGAACACCAGGTCGACCGGCTGGCCGTCCATCGCCTCGAAATCGATCGGGCGCTCGAGGCGGGCGAACAGGCCGAACAGCTTCTCCAGCTTGGGCAGCTTGCCGTGGGGGATGGCGACGCCATAGCCGACCGCTGTGGTGCCGAGCTTCTCCCGCTGCAGCAGGACCTCGAAGATGGTCCGCTCGTTCTGGCCGGTCAGAGCAGAGGCCCGCGCCGCCAGTTCCTGCAGCGCCTGCTTCTTGCTGTTGACCTTCAAAGCCGGGAGAATCGCCTCGGGTGCGACCAGGTCGGTAATCGTCATGGGGCGTTCCGAGGTGAATTAAACCGTAAGGTTGCGAAAAAGGCTGTAGTGGGGCGGCGTCAGGAAGACGAGGCGGGAGACGGGCTTACACCTGTTCCTAGTTGGGGCGCTTCTACTCCAACGCAAGACCGGTGCCAACTGCGGCAACTTGGTTCCGGGACCCTCCCCCTCGGGGCCGCGGACCATAGGGAGGGCCGTTTCGGGCGTCAATGCCGCCCACGCCTAGCCCCCCGACTTAACCACCGGCGGATCGATCCAGCCGATATGGCCGTCCGGCCGCCGGTAAATGATGTTCACCCGGCCGCTGGATCCGTGCTGGAACACGATGCAGGCGGCGCCTGACAGGTCGAGTTCCATCACGGCCTCGCTGACCGAGAGCCGCTTCAGCGAGGTGGTGGCCTCCGCGATGATGACGGGGCTGTAGCCGGTGACCTCCTCGTCGCCCTCGGCCGGCGCTTCGATCACATAGCTCGGCGCGTCGAGCGTCGGCGCGGTCATTTCCGCAAGCGCTTCGGAAGCCGCGTGGGCCTTGCGGGCGGAGCGGTCCTTGAGCCGGCTCTTGTAGCGGCGCAATCGCTTCTCGATCATCAGCAGCGCCTGGTCGGCGCTGGCATAGGCGTCGGCGGCGTTGGAATCGGCCTCCAGCGTGATGCCGGAATCCAGATGCAGCGCGCAGTCGGTGCGGAAACCGAAACCGTCCTTGCTCAGCGTGATGTGCCCGGAATAATTGCCGTCGAAATATTTGCGCAGCACCTCGTCGGTGCGTTCGCTGACGCGCCCGCGCAAGGCGTCGCCGACGCTGATGCTTTTTCCCGAAATCCGCAGAGTCATTTTTGATGCCTCGTTTGATCAGGAGGGGAGCCGAGACTATCCCGATTTGGCCGGGACGCAATCAGGCGGGCTGGGTGTCGCGGGAGCGGTCGGGGGATGCGGCGGGCGCCGAGAGGGCATTGCCGAGCATGCTTTGCTTGTCGCGGCGACGCTGCACCGAGGACGGGATTCGCATCGCTTCGCGGTACTTCGCGACCGTGCGACGGGCGATATCAATGCCGGTGGCGCGCAATCGTTCCACGATGGTGTCGTCGGAGAGGATCAGCGCCGGATCCTCCGCATCGATCAGCTGCTTGATGTGGTGGCGGACCGCTTCGGCGGAATGGGCTTCGCCGCCGTCGGCGGACGCGATCGAGGCGGTGAAGAAATACTTCAATTCAAAGCTGCCGCGATTGGTCGCCATGTATTTGTTGGCGGTCACGCGCGACACCGTCGATTCATGCATCTGGATCGCGTCGGCCACCGCCTTGAGGTTCAGCGGCCGCAAATGCGCGACGCCGTGGGTGAAGAAGCCGTCCTGCTGACGCACGATCTCGGTCGCCACTTTCAGGATGGTGCGGGCGCGCTGATCGAGCGCGCGCACCAGCCAGGTGGCGTTCTGCAGGCAGTCGGTGAAATAGGATTTGTCGCCGTCCTTGCGGATCGTCTTCGACAGCTCGGTGTAATAGGTCTGGTTGACCAGGACGCGCGGCAACGTGTCGCTGTTGAGTTCGACGTGCCAGCCGCCGTCGGGGCCGGGCCGCACATAGACGTCCGGCACCATGGTCTGGGTCCGCGTCGAGCCGAACTTCAGGCCGGGCTTCGGATCGAGACGGCGGATCTCGGCGATCATGTCGGTGATGTCGTCGTCGTCGACACCGCAGAGTTTTCGCAGCGAAGCGATGTCGCGCTTGGCCAGGAGATCGAGATGCTCGACCAGGGCCCGCATCGCCGGATCGTAGCGATCGAGCTCGCGCAACTGGATCGCCAGGCATTCGCTCAAAGAGCGCGCGCAGACGCCGGGCGGATCGAATTTCTGCAGGACCGCAAGAACCGCTTCGACGTCCGCCTGCGAGGCTCCCAGCCGTTCCGCGGCCTGACCGAGATCCGGCGGCACGTAACCGGCCTCGTCGACGAGGTCGATCAGATACTGGCCGATCATGCGTTGCGCCGGGTCGGTGAAGGCCACCGCGAGCTGTTCGGCGAGATGGCTGCCGAGCGTCACCTCGGCGGCGACGAAGGCTTCGAGATTGTAGGCCTCGTCGTTGGAGGCGCCGCCGCCCCATTCGGTATAGGCGGTCGGCGCCGCATCCTGCGCGTTGCGCGCGGCGGCCTCGGCCGGCTCCTCGGAAAAGACGTTGTCGAGCGGGGTGTCCAGCGTCTGCTCGATCTCGGTGCGGCTGCCGAGGTCGCGATTCATCCATTCTTCCTGGCCCGGCTCGAAACCATCGCCCGGAGAGCCGCCCGTCATCTCGGCGCCACTGCCCGATTCGTCGCCATAGGACGCGCCGGAATCGTCGGAATCGCCGTATTCGGCCCGCTCGGGCATCGGCGGCTCGCCCGCCACCGGGGCCTCCGGCCCATCGCTGGCGCGCTCCAGCAGCGGGTTCCGCTCCAGCTCTTCCTCGACAAAGGCCGACAGGTCGAGATTGGACAGTTGCAGCAGCTTGATGGCCTGCATCAACTGCGGCGTCATCACCAGCGACTGCGACTGTCGGAATTCTAGTCTCTGGGTCAGCGCCATAGAAGCAAGAACCGTTCCTAAAGTTGGTCCGATTCTTGCTTAAACTAGTCCAAAGCCGATGTACACGGCTTGACGAATGAGAAAAGCGGACTACGGCGGCGTGTCGCCAAGGGCTAAAGGCGGAATTCCTCGCCAAGGTAAAGACGGCGTACATCCGGATCGTTAACAATTTCGTCCGGACTGCCCTCGGTCAATATCTCCCCGGCATAGACGATATAGGCGCGGTCGGTCAGGCCGAGCGTTTCGCGCACATTGTGGTCGGTGATGAGCACCCCGATGCCGCGATTGGTGAGGTGGCGGACGAGATCCTGAATGTCGCCGACCGCGATCGGATCGATGCCGGCGAAGGGTTCGTCGAGCAGCATGTAATTCGGTCGCGTCGCGAGCGCGCGCGCGATCTCGACGCGGCGCCGTTCGCCGCCCGACAGCGCGATCGACGGCGTCTTGCGCAGGCGCGTGATGTTGAATTCGTCGAGCAGCGAATTGAGCTCGGCCTCGCGCTTCTTCTTCGAGGGCTCCACGACCTCCAGCACGGCGCGGATGTTCTGTTCCACGGTAAGGCCGCGAAAGATCGACGCTTCCTGCGGCAGATAGCCGATGCCCAATCGGGCGCGCTGATACATCGGCAGCTTGGTGACGTCGTGGCCGTCGAGTTCGATGGCGCCGCGATCGGCCTTGATCAGGCCGGTGATCATGTAGAACACCGTGGTCTTGCCGGCGCCGTTCGGCCCCAGCAAACCGACCGCCTCGCCGCGGCGGACATAGATGCTGACGCCGCGCACGACCTGGCGGCTGCCGAAACTTTTTTCCACGCTATGCACAGCCAGATAGCCCGGCCGCGGCGACGGGCGTGGCGCCTGCGTGCCGCCATTGGCCTTCGCCCGGGCCTTCGGCTTTTCGGCCGCGGTTTTTCAGCTCTCTGCGGCTCCGGCCTCGGCAGCGGCGCGTCGCGGGCGATCGGCGGCGCATCGCGCACCGGGCTTTGCAGCATTTCGCCGAGGCCATCGTCGAGCGCGGTGATGTCCGCCCGCGCGCGCGCAAATCCGGGCGCAGTGCGTTTCGCCGGGCGACGACGGAACATGCCGAGTAAATCCACCATCCCCGCTTCGCTCAGCCTTTCACGGTGATACCGCAACCCCGCGGGCTACTCGATTCGCCTCGCGCAACATGAAGGAATGGATGTCGCTTGCCCAGCGCAACACCCTCGATTCGAGGCGCGGACACGGCCGCGGCGCCTGATCCGCCAGCCGCCCGTAGATACAGGTTCGCGCCGGGAGCTTCAACCTCGCAGCCCCCGGATATCACATAAGTGATTGATCTTATTTCGATTTGCTTGAGGTGTTCGGGACAAGCTGGGTCGGCCCGGACTGCACGCCGGGGATCGCCGGGCCGCCCTGGCCGGACGATTGAAACAGGCCCTGCACCCGGCCCGAGTTCGGATTCCACCCGCGATACGCCGGTCGTCATGTCCACCATCAGCCGGTCGCCGCGCAGCACGTTCTTGCCCTGGGTCAGCACGATGCCGCCGAGCATGGTGATCAGATTGGTCCTGGTGTCGAACACCGCGGTCTCCCCGGTCACGACCTGGTCTTTCTGGGTGACGACGACGCTGCCGCGCGCCTCCAGCCGCTTGATCGAGGAACTGCCACCGGGACCGGGGGTCGCGGACGGCATCGGCGCCGCTTTCGCCGCCTTCGTGTTGGCTGCCGGCGGCGCGGTCGGGGCCGGCGTCGAATCGTAGAACACCACCAGCGTCTTCGACGTCATGGTGGTGTCGCCCTGCACCACCTTCACATTGCCGGAGAACGTCGCTTCCTTTTTCTTGTCGCGCATCTCGAGGCTGGCGGCCTCGATCTGGATCGGCTGGTCGCGATTCTGCGAAAAGCCCTGCATCGCATTGGGCACGCCGGAGACCGCGCTCTGCGCACCGGCGTCGCCGGCGGCGATCGTCGCGAAGGTGAAAGCGATCGCGCAAGCGCCCTGCGCGATCCGCCTGAACCAGGTGCTGTGAGGGGAAAACATCATCTCGAACATCATTTGGTGTTGCCGGTCTTGGCCGGCGAAGACCGCGGTTTGCCGGAAGGCGACTCGGATGCGGCGGAAGCGCTGGCCGGCTGCTTCGGGATCTCCCAGATTGTCCAGATGCATCACCACATTGCCTTCGAACCTGACGACCTCTCCGCCGCCGGTGATCCTGAGCCGGTCGGAGGACAGCGTTCCGTTCAGCAATTTGACGTCGACATGTTCGTCCGACGTCACCGTGCCCTTGCCCATGTCGACAAGCGCCTGGGAGAGCCGGGCTTCATAGCCGGTGGAAGACTGCAGGAAGATATCCTTATGCAGGTCCAGCACCTGCTGCTTGGTGTCCATCAGCCCGTCGCGGGCGTCGAGCGTGATCGTGGTGGTCTTATCTTCCATCAATACCTTGGCCCGCAACGTCCGGAGGTCGACGTGATCCGGATCGGTCACATCCTGGGTGGCGGTTTTTGCCCAGACTTCGTAGGGCCGCCGGTCCGGCGTGTAGCCCGCGAGATGCGGCGATTCCATCGTGATCTTGGTGCCGGAGACGACGAGGTTGTCCATGTCGACCGGCAGCTTGGGCAGCAGCATCCGGAACGGATTGAAGATCGACACCGCGATGATGCCGGCCATCGCCAGAGCCACGGCCGCCGGAACCGCGACGCGCAGCACCCGCACCATCCGGCTGTGGCGCGCCGCGACCGCAAAGCGCGCCTCCATTCCGGCTTGATAGGCTGGGTTCTGGACCGAATTCACCGCTGCTCCCGGGGACTGGCTGGACGGGCCATTCTACCCGGACTCGCCGGATAATGCAGCGCCGACCTCGCGTCACCAGTGTGACCGAAACGGGGCGGCGGCCGCGGCAAACGGCTTTTCCGCCGGCAGCCTTAAGAGTGGGCAAATATGTCTTCGGTGTCCCAGCCCTGCAGGTCGAGCCTGGCGCGGGTCGGCAGAAACTCGAAGCAGGCCTTCGCCAGCTCCAGACGGCCTTCGCGGGCCAGCATGGCGTCGAGCCGTTCGCGCAGGGCGTGGAGGTGCAGCACGTCGGAGGCCGCATAGGCAAGCTGCGCCTCGCTCAGGCTGGAGGCGCCCCAGTCGCTCGATTGCTGCTGCTTCGACAGGTCGATGTTGAGCACCTCGCGCACCAGATCCTTCAGGCCGTGGCGATCGGTGTAGGTGCGCGTCAGCCGCGAGGCGATCTTGGTGCAGTACACCGGCATCGGCATCACGCCGAGGGCGTTGTAGAGCGCGGCGAGATCGAACCGCGCGAAATGAAAGATCTTGGTCACCTTCGGATTGGCGAGCAGCGCCTTCAGGTTCGGCGCATCGGCAGGGCCTTTGCCGTGGTCCTTCGGAATCTGCACCACGTCGGCGCTGCCGTCGCCGTTCGACAGTTGCACCACGCAGAGCCGGTCGCGATGCGGGTGCAGTCCCATGGTCTCGGTATCGATCGCCACCGAGTTGGTGTAGCGGGACAAATCGGGCAGATCGCCGCGATGCAGGCGTACGGTCATGTGGTCTTGTCTCTCGGGCCTCGTCGAATTCGACGGCGACCAATCTACCGCCCAAATCCAAGGGAGGCGAGCGGTCGATCAGCCGCCGGAACCGGAGATTAGAGGCCGCTGGCGCCTAAATCCTGGCGCGCGAGCGCGCCGCCAGAGCAGCCCGGCGGCGATCGCCGAGCAGCGCCAGCGCGACGGGGTGAAAGTGCCGGCGGCATGACGCCGTTCAGCGACAGCACGGACATGTCGAACAGCCGGAAGCATAGCGGTTACCGTCATCAAAATGGCCAGCGCCGTCCATTGCCGCGAGAGCAGGAAGATCGCGCCCGAAACGACGATGACGAGATTGCGGGACAGATAGACGCGGTAAAACAGGACGCCGGCGGCATCCGATACCGGGGTGCCGAACCGGGCCGAGGCGGGTTGCGGATCGATCAGGCCCCGGAACGACAACACCGCGAAGCCAAGCAGCAAGAGCGAGGTCAAGACGATGGCGGCAATATCGAGCGACCGTCTTCATATCGCGATCCTTCCACAGGTGAGTTCGATCGAGCGGCTTTGATGTTGCAATAGCGAATTTCTACTATGTATGTCAACCTACATATTATGAAGGTCGACATACCGATTTGCAAGTGATATTCAGGGGCATGGCAAAAGCTTCTGATTCCAAAGGGAAAACGCTGACGGCGGCAGCGACGCTGTTTCGCCAGCAGGGCTATCACGGCACGGCGCTGCACGACATTCTGGCCACGGCGGGCTCCCCGCGCGGATCGCTCTATTTCCATTTCCCGATGGCAAGGAGCAGATCGGCGAGGCTGCCTTGACGCTATCGGCGAAGCCGTGCGCGTGGGCATTGCCCGGGCCGCCGAGGCGTCGGACAGCGCCGAAAGCTTCCTGCTGCGAATCGTGCGCGGGATGGCGTCGGAACTCGAAAGCTCCGATTACCGCGAAGGCTGTCCGATCGCGACCACCGCGCTGGAAACCGCGGCGCAGTCCGAGGTGCTGGGCAACGCGAGCCGCAACGCCTTCCAGAAATGGGAGCTTGAGATCAAGCGCGGGCTGTTCCGCTTCGGCATGCCGGCGGGCGATGCCGATCTGGCCGCCACCCTGGTTCTCAGCCAGCTCGAAGGCGCGCTGCTGCTGGCGCGAACCTATCGCAGCCTCGAGCCCCTGCGCCGCGCCGAGCACGCGCTGAAGCTGCTGGCGCGATCCGGGGACCGGAATGATGATAAATTGCGGGCATGGGCGCCGATGGTGCCCAGGAAAGGACTTCGAACCTTCACGGCCGTTAAGCCACTGGCACCTGAAGCCAGCGCGTCTACCAATTCCGCCACCTGGGCCCGGGCCGGTTAGTACGGATCGGTTGCGCGCTTGTCAAATTGGCAAACGTGACGAAATTCATTGCCGGCGCATGATCTCTGCGGAAAAACCGGTGCCGACTTTTCCGGATCATGCTCAATTGCGCTGTACAGCGCGGGCCGGTTCGCGTATCGCGAAATCGCCAAAACCTTCCGCTTTTGATCGAATTTGACCCCCGGGAAATGACGCCATGGCATCGAATTCTGGACACCCTCGTCACGGTTTTCGGAGGATCGGGCTTTCTGGGGCGACACGTGGTCCGCGCGCTCGCCAAGCGCGACTACCGCATCCGGGTCGCGGTGCGGCGGCCGGAACTGGCCGGGCTTCCTGCAGCCGCTCGGCCGGGTCGGCCAGATCCACGCCGTGCAGGCCAATCTGCGCTACCCGGCCTCGGTGGAGGCCGCGATGCGCGATTCGCACGTCGCCATCAATCTGGTCGGCATTCTCGCCGAAAGCGGCGCCCAGACGTTCGACGCCGTGCAGGGCTCGGGCGCGGGCACCGTGGCCAAGGCGGCGGCGGCCGCCAGCGCAAGCATGGTCCATGTCTCCGCCATCGGCGCCGACGAGAATTCGGCTTCGCGCTACGGCCGCGCCAAGGCTGCCGGCGAAAAAGCGGTGCTGGCGGCCGTCCCCTCCGCCACCATCCTGCGGCCGTCGGTCGTGTTCGGCCCCGAGGATCAGTTCACCAACCGCTTCGCGGCGCTGGCGCGGATGTCGCCGGCGCTGCCGCTGATCGGCGGCGGCCTGACCAGGCTGCAGCCGGTCTATGTCGGCGATGTCGCGACCGCGGTCGCCGACGCCGTCGACGGCAAGACCAGGCCGGGCGCGGCTATACGAGCTCGGCGGCCCCGAGGTGCTGACCATGCGCGAGATCATGGAAATCATCCTCGACGTCACCGAACGCAACCGCATGCTGGTGCCGCTGCCGTTCGCTTTGGCGAAATTGCAGGCGCTGTTCCTGCAGTTCGCCCCCGGGGCATTTCAAGCTGACGCCGGACCAGGTGACGCTGTTGCGCTCGGACAATGTGGTGTCGGACGCGGCGAAGGCCGCCGGCCTCACGCTCGAAGGGCTGGGAATCACGGCCGATTCGCTGGAAGCGATCGCCCCGCAATATCTCTGGCGCTTCCGCAAGACCGGCCAGTTCGCGCATCGCGGCGCGTGATTTCGTCGTCCCGGCGTAGCAGCCGACATCGACGAGCTGCAGCGTTCGCTTTCGCGGGGACGACTGGCTGAGAGATCTTATTTCCCCATCGCCAGCGCGACCAGGCCGAGCGTGCCGACGATGACGCGCCACCACGCAAACAGCTTGAAGCCGTGGCGGGTGACGTAGGTCAGGAATGTCTTGACCACGATCATCGCGGTGACGAACGACACCACGAATCCGATCGCGATGATGCCGGTGTGATCGAGGCTCATCTCGGCGCGGTTCTTGTAGAACTCATAGACGAAGGCGCCGACCATGGTCGGGATCGCCAGGAAGAACGAAAACTCCGCCGCCGCATGCTTGTCGGCGCCGAACAGCATCGCCGCGACGATGGAAGCGCCGGAGCGCGACACGCCGGGAATCATCGCCAGACATTGCGCGAAGCCGATCGACAGATACATCGGCAAGCGGAAACGTGGTGGCGTCATGCTCGTGCGGTTTGAGATCGAGCTGATCGACCCACAGCAGGATCGCGCCGCCGACGATCAGCGAAAAACAAACGACCCACGGATTGAACAAATAGGCCTTGATGTAGGACCCGGCCGCGGCGCCGATCACCGCCGCCGGCAGGAACGCCACCAGCATGCCGATGACGAATCGCCGGTCCTTGGCATTGGTGAACATGCCGAGCGCCACGCTCCACAATTTGCCGAAATAAAGCACGACAATCGCCAGGATGGCGCCGAGCTGAATCAGGATGGAAAAGCTGTTCCAGAAATTGCCTTCGCCGAGATTGAAAAATCGTTCCGCCAGCAACAGATGGCCCGTCGAGGATACCGGCAGGAATTCGGTGACGCCTTCGATGATGCCGAGAATCACCGCCCGCAATGCATCAGACATCATGACATGGCCCGTTATGATCGATTTCGCCGAAAAGCCGCGTTCTTCTCGCCTATTCGCTCCTTCGCCGCAATCTCAAAAAGCGCGAAAACACAGGTTGCCTCCTGTGCCTGCTTAGGTAGTTTGGCGCGCGATTGCGGTATGTTCGGCGGCATGGCTGACCAGCCTCCCGCCGGTGAGGATTTCTTAAGCACCGCAAAATTATCAAGGGCTCATGTTCACGCTGTTTCATCATTCGTTCTGTCCGCATTCGCGCTTTATTCGCCTGGCGATGGGCGAACACGGCCTCGACGTGCGGCTGGCGGAAGAGCGCGCCTGGGAGCGGCGCGAGGCGTTTCTGGCGCTCAATCCCGCGGGCGCCACGCCGGTGCTGACATTGGAGGGCCAGCCGGCGATCCCCGGCGCCGGCATCATCGCCGAATATCTCGATGAAACCTACGGAACCGAACTCGGCGACCGCAGGCTGCTGCCGTCCGCGATGGCGGAGCGCATCGAGGTGCGCCGCCTCCTGGCATGGTTCAACGAGAAATTCTTCGAGGAGGCCTCCAACCCGCTGGTCACCGAGCGCATCTACAAGCGCTTCATGAGCGAGGAAAATGGCGGCGGCGCGCCGGCCGCCGACGTGATTCGCGCGGCCAAGGCCAATGTGCGCTATCATCTGGCCTATATCGGCTGGCTGGCGCGGACGCGGAACTTCCTGGCCGGCGACCGGCTGACCTACGCGGACCTCGCCGCTGCAGCGCATCTTTCGGCGATCGATTATCTGGGCGACGTGCCATGGAACGAGGACGAGGCGGCAAAGGCGTGGTACGCGCGGGTGAAATCCAGACCCTCGTTCCGCCCGCTGCTGAGCGAATGGCTGGCGGGCGTGCCGGCGTCGCGCACCTACGTGGATCTCGACTTCTGAGCCCAAACGCCGCGCTCTCTCCCGCCGATCTGAAAGCCGCGCTCGCGCGCGAAGCCGGCGCGCTCGGATTCGATTGCGTCGGCGTCACCGCTCCCGGCGTGCTCACTGAGGCCGGCCAGCACTTCCGCGACTTCCTCGAGGCCGGCGCCCACGGCGACATGGACTGGCTTGCCGCGCATCCCGAACGCCGCACCGATCCGCGCGCGCTGTGGGCCGACGTGCGCTCGATCGTCATGCTGGGAGTGAATTACGGCCCCGATCAGGATCCGCTGGCTATCCTGCAAGCGCGGACGCGCGGCGCGATCTCGGTCTATGCGCAAGGCGACGATTATCACGATCTGATCAAGAAGCGGCTCAAGATGCTGGCGCGATGGCTGGTCGCCACTGCGAACTGCGAGGTCAAGGTCTTCGTCGACACCGCCGCCGTGATGGAGAAGCCGCTGGCGCAGGCGGCGGGGCTGGGCTGGCAGGGCAAGCACACCAACCTCGTCTCGCGGCAATTCGGCTCGTGGCTGTTTCTCGGCGCGATCTTCACGACGCTCGATCTGCCGCAAGAGGAAGCGGAGCCCGATCATTGCGGCTCGTGCCGCGCCTGCCTCGACATCTGCCCGACATCGGCGTTTCCCGCGCCTTACAAGCTCGATGCGCGGCGCTGCATTTCCTATCTCACCATCGAGAGCAAGGGGCCGATCCCGCACGAATTCCGCAAAGCCATCGGCAATCGCATCTATGGCTGCGACGATTGCCTCGCGGTGTGCCCCTGGAACAAGTTCGCGCAATCAGGACATGAAACGAAACTCGCCGCCCGCGACGAATTGCGCGCGCCGTCGCTGGCCGAACTCGCTCGGCTCGACGACGCGGCGTTCCGCGCGCGATTCACAAAATCGCCGGTCAAGCGCATCGGCCGCGACCGCTTTGTGCGCAATGTGCTGATCGCGATCGGCAACTCGAACGATGTCGCCCTCGCCACCGAGGCCGAACGCCTGGCAAATGACGACAGCGCGCTGGTGCGCGGCGCGGCGGTGTGGGCGCTGTCGCAATTGCTGGAGCGAGGCGAATTCGAGGGACGCGCAGCGCAGATGATGGACGCCGAGCCGGACGAAAACGTGCGCGAGGAATGGCGCCTCGCGCGCGCCGCTGCCGGACCCTCATCCTGAGGAGCGCGCCCGTCGCGCGTTTCGAAGGATGAGAGCCGGGCCTGATGGTTCGAGACGATGCAAGGCCGCGTCCTCACCATGAGGATCCGCTGCCCCGCCCTTGATTTCATCGTGCAAATTCCGGCATGGTCCCGCGCCATGACAAATCAGCCTTTCTTCACCCGCGACGGCGACGCCTTCATTCCCACCGACGCGGCGCGCGGTCCCTGGGACCCGAACTCGCTGCACGGCCGCGTCATCATCGGCCTGCTGGCTTTCGTGATCGAGCAGCGCCACGGCGCCGACGATTTCGTGCCGGCGCGGCTGACCGTCGATATGTTCCGCCTGCCCAACTTTGTCGCCGATCGAGGTCAGGACGCGGCTGGTCCGCGACGGCCTGCGCATCAAGGTGGTCGAGGCCGATTTCCTCTCGGGCGGCGTCGCCATGGCGCGCGCCTCCTGCCAGTTGCTGCGCAGGACCGAAAACCCGCAAGGCAATGTGTGGTCGCCGCCGAACTGGGACGTGCCCGCGCCGTCGGACATTCCCGTGCCGACCGATCCCCGGCTCGGCATGAACGGCAAATGGACCACGCGGCCGATTGTCGGCGCCATGGGCACCGTCGGCCCGCGCCGGCTGTGGATGAGCGAGGTGCGCGATCTCGTCGAGGGCTCCGCCCTGACGCCGTTCGTGCGGGTGGCGGTGGCCGCGGATTTCGCCAGCCCCTTCGCCAATGCCGGCGATCAGGGTCTCGGCTACATCAACAGCGACGTCACGCTGTATCTGCAGCGCCTGCCGGTGACGCAATGGATCGGCTTCGAGGTGGTGAACCATCACGCCACCGACGGCATCGCGATCGGCGAATGCTGGCTCTACGACGAGCAGGGCCCGATCGGCACATCGACGGTCGCAGCGCTCGCGCAGCGCAAGCCGATGGCCAATCCGAGCGAGCGCGACGTGGTCCCTCGCAAGCCGTAGGTCGTCATTGCGAGGAGCGAAGCGACGAAGCAATCCAGCTTTCTTTGCCGCATCATGGATTGCTTCGCTTCGCTCGCAATGACGGTGGACATCAATCCAGATGCCGCTTCATCTCCGGCCGCGCCTTCAGCGCCGCAGCCTGCTTCGAAAAAATCTTCGCCATCCGCTCGGGCGCGAAATTCATGTCGACAAAGCCGGTCGCGGTGTTGGCGACCTCGTGATATTCGGCGATCTTGCCGTCGCGCAGCTTCATGATGGCGACGCCCTCGAACATCGCGCGCGCGCCCTTGGCCTCCGGCAGCAACGAGCGATAGCTGAACGTGTAGCGCGCATAGAGCGTCTCGCCGTCGCTGACCGGGTCGTGCATGTCCCAGCGGAAATCGGTCGCCGTGCGATAGAACCAGTCGTCGATCATCCCGGCGATTTTGGCGCGCCCGTGAACGCGCCGTAGAATACGTCGTGATAGACGCCGTCTTCCGTGAACAGCTCGGCGAATGCCGCGCCGTTGCGTTGCTCGACGGCGTCGCAGAAGGCGCGAAGCATGGCCGTTGCATTCATGGCGTTTCTCCCGATGAACCGATCTCCGCCACCGCCGCGAGGATACGGGCGATGTCCTGCGGCCGCGACAGGCGGTGATCGCCGTCCTGGATCATGGTCAGCACCACGTCGTCGCTGGGCAGCCGATGCGCCAGCGCGAACGCATGCTGCCACGGCACGTCCGGATCCTGCGCGCCCTGCAGGATGCGCACCGGGCAGCCGACATCGATGGCGCTGCCGAGCAACAGATGGTTGCGGCCCTCCTCGATCAGGGTGCGGGTGATCGGATAGGGCGCGCCGTCGCCATAGGACGACGGCCGCAGCCACACGCCCTTGGTCTCGATCTCGCGTTTGCACCTCCGGCGGAAAGCCGTTCCACATCAGTTGCTCGGTGAAATCCGGCGCCGGCGCGATCAGCACCAGGCCGGCCAGCGAGCCGCGGCTTTGCGGACGCTTCGCCATTTCGCGCGCCAGCAATAGCGCCATCCAGCCGCCCATCGATGAGCCGATCACGACCTGGGGGCCGGCGCAGAACTGCTCGAATACCGCCACGCTCTCCTCCAGCCAGCGCCCGATGGTGCCGTCGATGAACGCGCCGCCGGATTCGCCGTGGCCGGAATAATCGAACCGGACGCAGGCGCGGTTGTGCGCCGCAGCCCAGGCGTCCAGCGCCAGCGCCTTGGTGCCCTGCATGTCCGAGTTGAAGCCGCCGAGCCAGAACAGGCCGGGCGCAGCGCCGGCGCGGGCGCGCACGGCGATACGGCGTGATGCGTTCCCCTCGCCGATTTCGATAAAGATGGGCGGCTGCCCGGTTGCGGCGGAACTGGTCATGGGATCGCACCTCCGGTTCACCGCTGTTTGAGTGAGCACGGCCGATCCGTCAACGGAGGCCCATACCGGGCCTTTCGGCAAGGGCGGCGCTTGCGGAGAGAACCTTGGGGCTCTATTTGGGCGGTTCTGAACATTCCGTTCCGGTCCGCGTTATCCGCGTGACCAAAATGCCTCGCATTTGATGCTTTTCGCCGCGGGCCATGCGAGTTTGCTTGCTCGCAGCGCCTTATTCCTTCAAACTACGACCTTCGTTCACAACCTTGGAGAGTTACCCATTCGCCGTCCCAACAGAGCCCCGCCCGCTGCCACCAAAGACGGGCCGCGCACCAACGATGAAATCCGCAACGCCACGATTCAGCTGATCGATCAGAACGGCACGAACCACGGCACGGTCGAGACAGTCGCCGCCATCAAGATGGCCCTCGAGGCTGGCATGGATCTCGTGGAGATTTCGCCGAATACCAATCCTCCCGTCTGCAAGATCATGGACTACGGGAAGTTCAAGTATTCGGCGCAGAAAAAGGCCGCGGAAGCCCGCAAGAAACAGAAGGTCGTCGAGATCAAGGAGATCAAGCTCCGGCCGATGATCGACGATCACGATTACGACGTGAAGATGCGCGCGATGCAGCGTTTCTTCGAGGAAGGCGACAAGGTCAAGATCACCCTGCGCTATCGCGGCCGCGAAATGGCGCATCAGGAAATCGGCACCAAGCTGCTGGACAAGGTCAAGGCCGACGTCGCCGAATACGCCAAGGTCGAGCAGGACGCGCGTTTCGAAGGCCGCCAGGTGGTGATGGTGCTGGCGCCGCGCTGATCCGCTTCAGCCGCGCATTGTGACGTTGCCATTTGTGAATATTGAATCCGGCCCGCCAGGCGATCTGGCGGGCCATTTTCGTTGGGCTACCCGGTTCTCGGGCAGCCGATCCTCAGCCCCGCGTGGCCTGCCAGCGGCCGCTGCAGTTGCCGCTGGAAAATCTCGCGCTCCAGCGGCCGGCGCCGGAGCTGCCGCCCAGCCTGCCGCTGCCGGTCGCGACCGCTCCCGCGGCGGAAATCCGCACCACGACGCCGCCGCCACCGCTGACGCTTCCGGATACATCGGCCGCGCCATCCGACGAGATCCGCCCGCCCGAGACCCGGAACGGATAGCTGTAGGCAGGATCGCAGGTGCCGGCCTGGGTGATGATCAGGACGTTCCAGATTCCGTCATAGCCGCCGCCCGTGCGGGCGGACCTCGCGTCGGCGGCGACCGGCGCGGCGAAGGCGGCGAGAACGGCGGCGGCAAATAACCCCCGCCATAGGCGCGGGGATCGCAAATCGGCGGAACGGGCTGTCGGTCGGGCTGAAGTCGTCATGTTTCCTGCTTTTGGCTGCGAAATGGGTGGCGCCAGCCTATCAGCCAAACAATACCGTTTCGCGCTTCATCGTTGCCAATTCGGTGCGGTTCTGCCATAAGCCGCACCCTTCATCGCCCGGCTGATCAAGGGCTGCCGTGGCGATGCCCGTGCTGGTTGTTTCATTTCGGAAATAACCGAGCATTTTCAACGCTCTAACGAGCATTTTAGCCGCGAAAGCGCCTTCCGGGCGCGTTTTTTCTGCGGCAACAGGAGAGCCAAATGCCCAAGCTGAAGACCAAGTCGGGCGCTAAAAAGCGCTTCAAGGTGACTGCCACCGGCAAAGTGATGCACGCCCAGCGCGGCAAGCGCCACGGCATGATCAAGCGGACGAAGAAGCAGATTCGTCAGCTCCGCGGCACCCGCGTGCTGTTCAAGACCGACGGCGACAACGTCAAGAAATACTTCTTGCCGAACGCCTGATCGCGTTCGCCGTCCATCTCAGCCGAGCCGCGTCCGCGCGGCGATCCGTCACCCATTTTCATCTGAAGGAGACCCGTCATGTCTCGCGTCAAACGCGGTGTGACCTCTCACGCCAAGCACAAGAAAGTCTACAAGGCCGCCAAGGGTTTTTACGGCCGCCGCAAGAACACCATCCGCGCCGCCAAGGCCGCGGTCGAAAAGGCCGGGCAATACGCCTTCCGCGACCGCAAGCGCAAGAAGCGCACCTTCCGCGCGCTGTGGATCCAGCGCCTCAATGCCGCGGTGCGCCCGTTCGGCATGACCTACAGCGTCTTTATCAACGGCCTGTCCAAGTCGGGCATCACGGTCGACCGCAAGGTGCTGTCGGATCTCGCCATCCACGAGCCGGCGGCGTTCCAGGCGATCGCCGAGAAGGCCAAGGCCGCGCTGGCGGCGTAAAGGCCTGCGCTAGCGAACCGATGCCGGCCCGGCCTTGCGCGCTCTCCGCGCGTAGCGCTGGGCGATTTCGGCGCGGCAGAAGGCCGTGAACGACCGGTACATGGTGCCGAACTGGTTTTCGTATTTCCGGTCGCAGGCGCCCATCGCGCGCTGATAGGCCCGCTTCTGCGGCGCCTGAAGGCGGTTGAGAAAGCCGGCCTCGCATTTCCTTTCGACGGCGGCGCCGAGATGGATATCGCCGCTGGTGCCGAATTCGCAGTCCTGGAACAGCTTCATCGCGCGCTCGCAGCCGGGCGCGGCGTCGATCACGCGCGATGATCTCCTCAAGCGTCATCGACTTGCCGAGGCAAACCGCGGCGTCCGCCGGAGCCGCGCCGAGCGATAGAATGACGGCCAGGACGGCCAATATGGAGCGGGCGATCATCGAATTCTCCGGTTGAGCCAGATGTTGGTGCCGCCGGTGCGCAGGAAGTTCAGCGCTCGACGCCGCCCGATGCAAAATAGCGAGCTTTGGCCCGCCGTTTCGGCCTTGACGTTCCGGCCCCAAGGCGGCCACAAACGGCGCCTCACAGCCCTCAGAGATCAAAACCATGTCCGACCTCGCAACGCTCGAAAAGTCCATCCTGGAGCAGATCGCCGCCGCCGGCGATGAAGCCGCGCTCGAAGCCGTGCGCGTCGCGGCGCTCGGCAAGAAGGGCTCGATCTCGGCGCTGCTCGCGACGCTCGGCAAGATGTCGCCGGACGAGCGCAAGACGCAAGGCGCGGCGATCAACCTCGCCAAGGACACGGTGACGCAGGCGCTGGCCGCGCGCCGCGATATCCTGAAATCGGCAGCGCTCGACGCGCGGCTGAAATCCGAGACCATCGACGTCACGCTGCCGCTGCGCGAAGCGCCGGCCGAAGCGGGCCGGATTCATCCGCTCAGCCAGGTGTTCGAGGAGGTCAACGCGATCTTCGCCGACATGGGATTTGCCATCGCCGAAGGCCCGGACATCGAGACCGACGACTACAATTTCACCAAACTGAATTTCCCGGAAGGCCATCCGGCGCGGGAGATGCACGACACGTTCTTCTTCAATCCGAAGGAGGACGGCTCGCGCATGCTGTTGCGCACCCACACCTCGCCGGTGCAGGTGCGCACCATGCTGACCCAGAAGCCGCCGATCCGCATCATCTGTCCGGGCCGCACCTATCGCATCGATTCCGACGCCACCCATACGCCGCAGTTCCACCAGGTCGAGGGCCTCGTCATCGACAAGGGCTCGCATCTCGGCCACCTCAAATGGATCCTGCACGAGTTCTGCAAGGCGTTCTTCGAGGTCGACCACATCAACATGCGGTTCCGGCCGTCGTTCTTCCCGTTCACCGAGCCGTCGCTCGAGGTCGACATCCAGTGCCGCCGCGACAAGGGCGAGATCCGCTTCGGCGAGGGCGAGGACTGGCTGGAGATTCTCGGCTGCGGCATGGTGCATCCGAACGTGCTGCGCGCCTGCGGCATCGATCCCGACGTCTATCAGGGCTTTGCCTGGGGCATGGGCATCGACCGCATCGCGATGCTGAAATACGGCATGTCCGACCTGCGGCAGTTGTTCGAGAGCGACGTGCGCTGGCTCAGCCATTACGGCTTCAAGCCGCTCGACGTGCCGACGCTGGCGGGAGGACTGAGTTCGTGAATCCGACGCCGTCCCCGAAAAATATCGGAGCCTGCGTTCGTTCGCGTTCGGCGACAGCCCTGCGCTCGCCGACGAATTGCTCGACCTCGTCCTCAAGGGCATCAAGACCGCGACCTGCTCGCACCGAGGACGAACCGAACACCTCGACGCCGGGCGAACGCTGGATCGTGCTCGACGGCCGCGGCGAGCCGCGATGCGTGATCGAAATCGACCGAGGTCACCTATCGCCGTTACGGCGAGGTCGATGCGGCCTTTGCCCATGACGAGGGCGAAGGCGACCGCAGCCTCGCCTACTGGCGCGAGGCGCATCGCAACTATTTTGGCCGGCTCGGGCAAGTTCAGCGAAGACATGATGCTGATGTGCGAACGTTTTCGTCTGGTTGAGATTCTCGCAGACCACAGAGTGACATCATGAAATTCACCCTCTCCTGGCTGAAGGAACATCTCGACACCGACGAGCCGCTCGAAAAGCTCGCCGACAAGCTCACCATGATCGGGCTTGAGGTCGAGCACATCGAGGACAAGGCGAAGGCGCTTGCGCCGTTCACCATCGCGCGCGTGATCTCGGCCGAGCAGCATCCCAATGCCGACCGCCTGCGCGTCTGCATGGTCGACACCGGCGACGGCGGCGCGCCGGTGCAGGTCGTGTGCGGCGCGCCGAATGCGCGCGCGGGCCTCGTCAGCGTGTTCTCTGCCCCCGGCACCTTCATTCCCGGCAAGAACATCACGCTCGGCGTCGGCACCATCCGCGGCGTCGAGAGCCGCGGCATGCTGTGCTCGGCGGCCGAATTGCAGATCTCCGAAGATCACGACGGCATCATGGAGCTGCCGGCGGATGCGCCGATCGGCGCGCCTTACGCGCAATGGGCCGGGCTCGGCGATCCCGTGCTCGAAATCAACCTGACGCCGAACCGGCAGGATTGCACCGGCGTGCACGGCATCGCCCGCGATCTCGCCGCCGCCGACATGGGCAAGTTCAAGGATCCAGCGATCAAGCCGGTCAAGGGCGAATTCCCCTGCCCGGTGAAGGTGACGGTCGAGGACGCCACGCTGTGTCCGGGCTTTGCCTTGCGGCTGGTGCGCGGCGTCAGGAACGGCCCGTCGCCGGAATGGCTGCAGAAGCGACTGACCTCGATCGGCTTGCGGCCGATCAACGCGCTGGTCGATATCACCAACTTCATGACCTACGACCGCGCCCGGCCGCTGCATGTGTTCGACGCCGCCAAGGTGAAGGGCAATCTCACCGTGCGCCGCGCGCGCGACGGCGAGAGCCTGCTGGCGCTCGACGGCCGCACCTACACGCTCGACAGCGGGATCTGCGTGATCGCCGACGATCATGGCGTCGAATCGCTCGCCGGCATCATGGGCGGCGAGGCCTCCGGCTGCTACGAGAACACCACCGACGTGCTGATCGAATCGGCGCTGTGGAACGAGATCAACATCGCGCAGACCGGCCGCAAGCTCGGCATCAATTCCGATGCGCGCTATCGTTTCGAGCGCGGCGTCGATCCGGCCTTCATGGTGCCGGGGCTCGAGATGGCGACGCGGCTGGTGATGGAACTGTGCGGCGGCACGCCGTCGGAAAACGTCGTGGTCGGCAAGGCCTTCGGCGACGATCGCGTGATCGATTTTCCGCTGACCGAGGTGAAGCGCCTCGCCGGCATCGACGTGCCGTTTGCCGAGATGAAACTCATCCTCACCCGTCTCGGCTTCATGGTGGCCGGCACCGGCCCGGTGGTGAAGATCGCGGTGCCCTCCTGGCGCACCGACGTGCACGGCAAGGCCGATATCGTCGAGGAGATCGTGCGCATCGTCGGCGTCGACAAGGTGCCGATGACGCCGTTCGAGCGCGGCGAGGACGCGCGCAAGCCGGTGCTGACCGCCGATCCAGCTGCGCACCCGCCGCGCCAAGCGCGCGCTGGCCGCGCGCGGCATGGTCGAGGCGGTGACGTGGTCGTTCATCGCCAAGCCCGCGGCCGAATTGTTCGGCGGCGGGCAGCCCGAACTGGCGCTCGCCAATCCGATCGCCTCCGACCTGTCCGACATGCGGCCGAGCCTGCTGCCGGGCCTGGTCGCCGCCGCGCAGGCCAATGCCGATCGCGGCTTTGCCGACGTGGCGCTGTTCGAGGTCGGCCAGGTGTTCAGGGGCGACCGTCCGGAGGACCAGTTCGTCGCGGCCTCAGGCGTTCGCCACGGCTTTGCGTCGTCGAAGGGCATCGGACGGCACTGGTCCGGCTCGGCGCATGACCGATGCGCTCGACGCCAAGGCCGACGCGTTCGCGGTGCTGGCGGCCGCCGGCGCGCCGATGCAGGCGCTGCAGATCGTGCCCGGCGGGCCCGGCTGGCTGCATCCCGGACGTTCCGGCACCATCCAGATCGGTCCGCAAAACGTGCTCGGCTATTTCGGCGAGCTGCATCCGCGCGCGCTGGAAGCGCTTGCGCGCCGACGGCCCGCTGATCGCGTTCGAGGTGATCCTCGACCGCATTCCCGCCGCCAAGCAGCGGCCGACCCGCGCCAAGCCGGTGCTCGAACTCTCGCCGTTCCAGCCGGTGTCGCGCGACTTTGCGTTCATCGTCGATCGCAGCGTCAAGGCCGGCGATATCGTCCGCGCGGCGCAGGGCGTCGACAAGAAGCTGATCACCGACGTCACCGTGTTCGACGTCTATGAAGGCAAGGGCATCGACGACGGCAAGAAATCGATCGCGATCGCGGTGACGATCCAGCCGCGCGAGAAGACCATGACCGATCAGGAGATCGACGCGGTCGGCGCCAGAGATCGTGGCCGAAGTGGCGAAGAAGACCGGCGGCGTGTTGCGCGGATGATGCCGAAAAGTGCGAAGCGGTTTTCGGATCACATCATGCCCCAAATACAAGCATGATGGCCGGGCTCGGCCTCATCCCGGCGGACATGAGCAACTCGGTCGCGATCGCCATCTGCGTGATCGCCTTCGTGTCGGGGACCGCGCGCGGATTTTCCGGCTTTGGCTCCGCGCTGATCTTCATGCCGCTGGCGAGCAGTTTGGCAGCGCCGCGGCTGGTCGCCGCGCTGCTGCTCATCATCGATTTCGTCGCGGCCGCGCCGCTTCTTCCCAGCGCGTGGCAGCATGCCGACCGCAGGGCCACCGCCATCGTGATCGCGGGCGCGCTGGTCGGCGTGCCGATCGGGACCTGGTTCCTCAGCCGGCTCGACCCGGTGACGACGCGCTGGATCATTTCCGGCTTCGTGTTCGCACTGCTGCTGCTGCTGTTGTCGGGCTGGCGCTATCGCGGCAAGGACCATGCCTGGCTCTCGGTCGGCATCGGCGGATTGGCCGGCTTTTGCAGCGGGCTGGCGCAGACCGGCGGGCCGCCGATCGTCGGCTATTGGCTCGGCCGGCCGCTTCCTTCCACGGTCGCGCGCGCCAACATCCTGTTGTTCTTCGCCGGCTCCGATTTCTTTTCGCTGGTCAGCTATGCCCTGACCGGGCTGATCACCGCCGACGCCGTCAAGTTTTCGTTTCTGGTCGGCCCGGTCTATGGCATCGGCGTCTGGTTCGGCGCGCGACTGTTCGGCCGCGCCAGCGAGAAGCTGTTTCGCGCGATCTGCTACGCCCTGATCGCCGCCGCGGTGATCTTCGGCCTGCCGGCGCTGGACGGCGTGCTGCGCTGAGCCTAGGTTCGCCTCAACCGACAAGAAACTCCGGGAGAACGTCATGATCGACCGCCGCGATGCGCTGAAACTTGCGCTCGGCAGCGCTGCCGCGCTGGCCGCACCCGCCGTATGGGCGCAGGCGAAGCCACGGACAAAAATCGTGTTCCTCGGCACCAAGGGCGGACCGCGCGTCGGCCTCGGGCCTTCCAATCCCGCCAATCTGGTGATGGTGAACGACACGCCGTTCGTGATCGACTGCGGCATGGGTGTCAGCCACCAGCTCGTCGCAGCCGGCGTGCCGCTGGAATCGGTGAAATATATCTTCATCAGCCATCACCACTCCGATCACAATCTCGAATACGGCAATCTTGCGTACAACGCCTGGGCCACCGGGCTGTCGACGCCGATCCATTCATTCGGTCCGAAGGGCCTGGAGGCGATGACCAAAACCTATTGGGAGCTGAACAAGTTCGACATCGAGACCCGGATCGAGGACGAGGGCCGTCCCGATCTGCGCAACCTTCTGATCGCGAAAGACATCACCGAGGACGGCGTGGTGCTGCAGACGCCGGACGTGAAGGTGACCGCGTTCCGCACCCCGCATCCGCCGATCACCGACAATTTCGCCTACAAGTTCGAGACGCCGGATGGCACGATCGTGTTCTCCAGCGACACCGACTACAATCCGAAACTCGCCGAGTTCGCCAAGGGCGCCGACGTGCTGGTGCATGAGGCGATCTATCTTCCCTGGGTCGATCGCCTGGTGGCGCGGGTCAAGAACGGCGCCACGCTGAAAAAGCATCTGCTCGACAGCCACACCGCCGCCGAAGACGTCGGCCGCATCGCCGACGCCGCGCAGGTCAAGGTGCTGGTGATGAGCCACCTCGTGCCCGGTGAGCTCGACGTGACCGACGACAACTGGAGCAGCGAGGCGAAGAAGCACTTCAAGGGCCGCATCATCGTCGCCAGGGATTTGATGGAGCTAGCGCTGCCGGTGTGACCGGCGCGCCATGCTGTCGTCCTCCTCGCGGAGGGAGAGATCGCAATACGCATAGCCATCGCGTTCGACGCGCTCGCCGGTGCTCACCACAAGGCGCTTCGAAAACATCGGCCCCGCCACCACGCAGGTGTGAAACTCGCCGTTTTCGCCGCAGGGATCGACTCCCTCGGGCAGATCGTCCAGCAATTTTCGATCGAACTTGCGCCCGGCAAACTCCGCCGGCAGCTTCTTCAGATCGACGGTGGCAAGATACGCTTCCAGCCCGCTTGTCGATCATCGCATGCGCCAGATCTGGCAAGGTCGGCCGCTGCCACAGCGGAAACACCGGCGTGATGCCGGTGCCCGCAAGCTTTTGTTCGCGATAGGCGCGGATATCCCTGAGGAACAGATCGCCGAAGATGATGTGGGTGATGCCTTCCTGCACGGCGCGCGCGACTTCCGCTCCCATGCGCGCTTCGTAAATTTCGTTCGGACAGGGATAGGGAATCGGCACGATGCGCGGCGGCAGGCCCGCGGCGTCAAGTTGCGCCTGCAAGATCTCCTGCCGCACGCCGTGGATCGACACCCGGTCGAACGTCTCGGTCACCGTCGTCAGCGCGCCGACCACGTCGTACTCACCGGCGCGCCGCACTTCATGCAGCGAGAACGCGCTGTCCTTGCCGCTCGACCACGAGATCAGCGCCCTGGGCCGCTCTTGTTTCAATTGATCGGCGCTCCCGGGAGCGCGAAGGCTGGCTGTGGAATGCTCATCCCGCCGACCGTCCCCGCCGATGCTTTGCCGCCGGGGCCGGCGCAGCCACCGGTTCGTCCCTGAGCGCGCCGATCTTTCGGAGTGCTGCTTCCGCCGCGCGCTCGCCGCTTTCCCAGGCGCCGTCCACCGTTCCCCACAGCGTTTCGTGGGTCGCTTCGCCGGCGAGAAACAGCGAGCCGATCGGCTCGGTCAGGATTTTTCGCGACGGCTGGCCGCCGGGCGCCGCCACCGACATCGCGCCAAGGATAAACGGCGATGCATTCCAGCGGGTCGCGCTCGATTTCTTGATGGCCGAGGTTGCGTCGCTGCCGAACAGCTTGGTCAGCCATTCCACGGCGAAGGCGACCATCGCCTTTTCGCCCTGCGCCGACAATTCGCGGCCGAAGGAGCCTGCGACATCGACCGAGCACAGCGACGATCCCCCGATATTGGCGAGCAGCAGCGCGGTTCGCGTCGAATTGCTCTGCTCGATCAGCACGTCGTTGCGCTCCAGGCCGAGCGGATTGCCCGGCATCGAAAGCGCGATGCGATCGTAGCTGCCGAGGCCGAGTTTCGAAGCCGCATCGAGCTGGCGCTTCGGCAGATCGGGGGTGAATTTGATGTTGCCCGCCGTCAGCACGTCGCTCGACACCGTGATCACGGCGGCGCGGGCGGCGATCCTGCCGGCCGGCGTCTCCACCGTGACATCGCGGTTGCTCCAGGCGACGCGGCTTGCCGGCGTCGACAGCGCCAGCGGAAGCTGCTCGCCGAGCTTCGCCACCAGCGTGCCCAGCCCCTGACGGCAGGCAACCACGCCGTTGCGATCCCCGGCGCGCGCCCGGTCCACCGCGGAGATGTCTTTCAGGTCCTTGCCGGTGGCATTGGCGCCCAGCACGAATTCGGCGGTGCCGGCCCAGTCGCCGAGATCCTTCGGAACGGCTGACGCGCAGGAGACATCGGCCTTGCCGCGCGAGGCTTCGTCGATGGCGCGGTTGGCGCGCACCAGCGCGGCCAGAAATTCCTCGGTTTCGCCGGCGCGCGCGTTGCGGCGGCCGACCCGGATTTTCTGGCCGAAGGGGCCCGCGGCAACGTCGAGGCCGACGCCGCGCGCGAGCCGGATCATCGGGTTGCTGTCGGGATTGTGCAGCCAGCGCGCGCCGCTGTCGAACGGCACGCCGAAGGTCGTGGTGTCGGTGAGGCAGCGCCCGCCGATCTGGCTCGATGCTTCGACCACGATCACCTTGCGGTTCGCCGCCTGGATCCGCCGCGCCGCGGCAATGCCGGCGGCGCCCGCGCCGATCACGACGATATCGGCCTCGCGCGGCAAGGGAGCGGCAAGTGCGCGCCCGCCGAACGCCGGCGCGATTGCAAAGCCTGCGGCCGCCGAAAGTAAGTCGCGGCGCGTCATTGTCATGGCATGGTTTCCGGAACTTTGAGATCGGCGGAACTTTTAGCGAACTTGCCGCATCCGGGCCGACGCGGCAACCATCATGGTGAATCAATCATGATTGATCCACTTCATGCATGAACCAAATTGCAATGGCTTTCGACCATGCTAAGGAAGGAGAAAAAGCGGCTGGGAAAAGCCGTTTTGGGGGAATTCATGGGAGTGGTGCTCGATACCGTCGGCCAGTTGATCGCGAGCTACCTTCAGAAGGAGGTGCCGGGTTATGAGCCGTTCACACCCAGCGACCCCGAGCATTTACGAGGCGTCATCGAGCAGGGCGACGTTCTGCTGGTCGAAGGCAACAACCGGGTTTCCGGCATCATCAAATATCTGACGCAGTCCACCTGGTCGCATGCCGCGCTCTATGTCGGCCCGATCGACGGCGCGGTAGAGCCCGACGGCGAGCTGCATGTCCTGATCGAGGCCAATATCGGCGAGGGCGTGACCTCTGCGCCGCTGTCGAAATATTTTCCCTATCACACGCGGCTGTGCCGCCCGGTCGGCCTGTCGTTCGAAGACCGCAACACGGTGTGCCGCTATGCCATCAACCGGATCGGCTTCGGCTACGACACCAAGAACATTCTCGATCTGATGCGCTTTCTGATCCCGCTGCCGATCCCGCAGCGCTGGCGGCGGCGGATGATCGCATTCGGCTCCGGCGACCCCACCAAGATCATCTGCTCGGCGCTGATCGCGCAGGCGTTCGACGCCGTGCGCTATCCGATCCTGCCCAAGATCACCCGTGCCGGCTCCAGAGCGGCCCGGCGCGAAATCCTGCACATCCGCGATTCCTCGCTCTATATGCCGCGCGATTTCGACATCTCGCCCTATTTCGAAATCGTCAAACCCACCATCGTGCAAGGTTTCGACTACACCGCCCTGCACTGGGCCGACAAGCAGAAGCCGCTCCGGGAGGTAGCGGGCGAATTCGGACCGTTTCCATCGACGATCCAGTCGCCGCCGCTTGTTCCTGAAGAGATTGACGAAGAGACGCCGCTTCCGGCTCCAGAAGTGACATCAGCGCCGGAGAGCCGGCGCTGGTCGAGCACATCACGGTGTCCGAGCATTTCATGCGCGTCGAATATATTCCCGAGCGCCGCGCCCGGCCGCGCGCGCGGTCATCGGATTTCGCGGCGTAATTCCTCCCGCCACCGCTTCACGCTAAAATCCGGATGATGCCGCGCTAGAAGCGCATCAGGCGGCGACGCCGGTTCTCCCGGCGGGTAACCCGGCGCGGGCCAGCCCGCCATAAAGCGGCTCGTTCGGCATCTCGTTACGCAGGATCGAGCGCACCGCGACGAGTTTGTCGATATCGATGCCGGTCGGAAATCCCTTGCTCTCGCACAGGAACGCCAGATCCTCGAACACGACATTGCCGGTGGCGCCCGGCGCGAACGGGCAACCGCCGAGACCGCCGAGCGAGCCGTCGAGGATGCGCGCACCGGCATCGAGCGCGGCGGACGCATTCGCAATGCCCATGCCCCTGGTATCGTGCAGATGAACACACACCGGCTTGGCGCCGGACAGCTTGACGGCCGCCTTCGTCAGCTCGCCCACCTGTTTCGGGCCGGCATAGCCGACGGTGTCGGCGATGGCGACGAAATCGACGCCGGCCTCCAGGCATTTCTCGACGAGCTTCAGCACCTCTTTGGGATCGACCGCCCCCGCGATGGAACAGCCCAGCGCCATCGAGATCGCGGCGTTGACGATCGGCTTGTGCGCGCTGGCGTCGCGCAATTCGCAGAGACGTTTGACATTGGCGATGGCCTGCTCGCGCGAGCGCCGGGCGTTGGCCTGGCTGTGCTCTTCGGTGGCCGAAACCACCGTGGCGACCTCGGCGGCGCCCGACGCCAGCGCCTCGTTGACGCCGCGCTCGTTGAGCGCCAGCGCGATGCCGTGCGCGCCGGGAAGCGCCGCTACGGTGCCGACCATGTCGCGCACATCGGCGAATTGCGGAAAGGTCGATGCGGGCAGGAACGAGCCGACCTCGAAATGCCGCACGCCCGCGGCGTATTCCTCGCGGATCCAGCGCTGCTTCGCCGCCGTCGAGGGAAAGGTCTTTACCAGTTGCAGGCCGTCGCGCAGGCCGACTTCGCGCAGCGTCACGCGATCGCCGGGATAGACGTCTTGAATGCGGATCATGCATGCCTCGCTGCGGGTTTGGCGGCGGATGAAAGGTCTTGTTGATCGAGTTCGGCGCGAACCGACGCGGTGTCGGCGCCGAGCGCGGGAACCTTCAGCCCCTCGCCGATATTGGCGCCGTTCCATTCGATCGGCAGCGCCGGCACGCGGAATGGCGCGCCGTCGGCATTGAGATTGTTGACGAGGCCGCCGGGGCGCAGCACGTGCGGATCATCGAACAGATCCTCCGGCCGGTTGATCGGCGAGAAGCAGATGTTGAGCCGGTCCAGCCTCGCCGAAAGTTCGGCCGCATCCCATCCCCTGATGATCTCGGCGGCGCGCGGAATGATTCTGGATCGCGCCAGGATCCGGTCGGTCGTCGTGCGCAGCGCGGGATCTTCCAGAAATTCCATCATGCCGAACTCGCGGCAAAAGCTCTGCCAATGGCCTTCGGTGACGACGCCGATGAAGATCCGCTCGCCGCCTTTGGTCTCGAAGATATCGTAGATCGGCCATGCGTGTTCGCGCTCGGGCATCGAGCGCGGCTTGTTGCCGGTCATCTCGTACTCGACCATGTGCTGGGCAACGAGGAACAGGCAGTTCTCGAACAGGCCGATGCGGATGTCGGCGCCCTTCTCCGCTACCCTGCGCGCCGCGCTTCTGGTAGAGCGCGGCGAGAATCGAGATCGCGCCGAACATGCCGCCCATGATGTCGTTGGCGGAAGAGCCGACGCGCTGCGGTTTTGCCGCCGTGCCGGTCATGGCGGCGAGCCCCGACATCATCTGCACGACCTCGTCCAGCGCCGGCCGATGCTCGTAGGGACCGGACAAGAAGCCCTTGTGTCCGCAGACGATGAGATGCGGATATTTGCGGCGCAGTTCGTCGGCGCCGAGCCCCTGCTTTTCCAACTGCCCGTCGCGAAAATTTTCCAGGAACACGTCGGCGCCGGCGAGCAGCCGATGCATGGTCTCGCGGTCTTCGGGCCTGGCGAAATCGAGCACGACGCTGCGCTTGCCGCGGTTGAACAGCGGGAAGAACGACGTTCCCATGCCGCCGAGGCTCCGGGTCTTGTCGCCGGCGGGCGGTTCGACCTTGATGATTTCGGCCCCAAGCTGCGCCAGGATCATGCCGCAGGTCGGGCCCATCACCATGTGGGTCATTTCGACCACCCGAACACCCGTCAACGGCAGGTCCTGCGTGCTCATGGCATCTCCCGTGGTTCCCGAAACTTTGCTTCGA
Source organism: uncultured Alphaproteobacteria bacterium (assembly GCA_963843225.1). Taxonomy (GTDB): domain Bacteria; phylum Pseudomonadota; class Alphaproteobacteria; order Rhizobiales; family Xanthobacteraceae; genus Bradyrhizobium. The sequence continues at coordinate 728,570 of CAWJJT010000001.1, forward strand.
CGAACAAAATAGGCTTTCGAGCGCTATCCGGTAAATATAAACATGGCAAGCAATGACAAAGACCGCGCGCGGCAATGCAGCAATGCATTCCCTGCCGAAAGAGAAACATCGGGGAGCAAATCATGAGCGCCGTCGGCATCGACAGTGGAATCGACCTTGCTGCCGCGCGCGGCGGGGCGGACGAGATATCGCGGCGGCTCGAAAGCCTGTCCGGCTCGTCCTATCTGTGGCGGCTGGTGATCCTGCTGTCGCTCGGCGGCTGTTTTGAAATCTACGACCTGTTTCTCACCGGCTATATCGCGCCCGGCCTCAACAAGAGCGGCCTGCTGACCACCACGACGCAGGCGTTCTTCGGCTTTTCGGGGATCGGCGCCTTCGTCGCGGCGACCTTTGCCGGATTGTTCGTCGGCACCTTCTTTCTGGGATTCCTCGCCGACCGGTTCGGGCGGCGGTCGATCTTCACCTGGGCGCTGCTCGGCTACTCCGCGGCGTCGGTCCTGATGGCCTGCCAGACCAGTTCCGGCGGCGTGCTGCTGTGGCGCTTCATCGCCGGGATCGGCATCGGCGTCGAGATCATCACCATCGACGCCTATATCACCGAACTGGTGCCGAGCTGGATGCGCGGCCGCGCCTTCGCGGTCAATCAATCCGTGATGTTCATCGCGGTCCCGATCGTGGCGGCGCTCGCCTGGTGGCTGGTGCCGCTTACGCCTTTCGGCATCGACGGCTGGCGCTGGGTGGTGCTGATCGGCGCCGCGGCCAGCATGGTCATCTGGGTGCGTGCGGCTTTACGTGCCGGAAAGCCCGCTCTGGCTGGCGCGTCATGGCCGAACCGAGGAAGCGGTCAAGATCCTCGCGACGCTGGAATCCAAAAGCAACTCCGCGCCCGCACGTCAGGGCAAGATCGCCGAACCCGCGCCGGCGCGCGCGGCAACCGCGATCGGCTATGCGGATCTGTTCAGGCCGCCTTATCTGTCGCTGGTCGTTCTGTTCATGGTGTTCAATTTCTGCCAGGCGTTCGGCTTCTACGGCTTTGCCAATTGGGTGCCGACGCTTCTGGTCGAGAAGGGCATCACGATAACCAGGAGCCTGCAATATTCCTTCATCGTCGCCTTCGCCTATCCGATTGCGCCGCTGCTCGCCGCAAGCTTTGCCGACCGCTTCGAGCGCAAATGGATCATCTGCGGCGCATGCGTCGCGATCATCGTGTTCGGGCTGATCTTCGCGCAATTGACGCTGCCGGCGCTGTTGATCCTGTGCGGCGTGCTGCTCACCGCGGCCAACATGACGATGTCCTACGCCTATCACGCCTATCAGACCGAGGTGTTCCCGACCGAGGTCCGCGCACGCGCCTCGGGACTGGTCTATTCGATGAGCCGGATCAGCGCGATGTTCTCGGGCTTCATCGTCGCCTACATGCTGCGCGAGGGCGGCGTTGCCGGCGTGTTCGGGCTGATCACGGCGGCGATGGTCGTGGTCATCGTGGCGGTCGCGAGCTTCGGCCCGGAGGTGCGGGGCAAGCCGCTCGATAGCTGAGGCACGCCGGCCCTCTTGCCGAAGCCGGCGCGCGTCGCTACCTCTCGATCAGGATTTCTCGCTCGGGGTAAGACCGCCATGCTGGACGCCGCCGTCAAGGCGATTTCGCAAATCCTGTCGCCGCCGATGCGCTCTATTCTGTGGCGCTCGATCGCGCTGGCGCTGGTGCTGATCACCGTGCTGGCGATCGGCCTGCAGCGGCTGTTGAGCTGGTTCGCCACCTCAGGCGAAGGCTGGGCCGAGGCGATGCTGGGCCCCGGCTTCCATACCCCGCTCAATGTGCTGGCTTGGATCGTCTCGATCGCCGCCGGCCTTGGCGTCGTGTTCGGCGCGGTGTTCCTGATGCCGGCGATCACCTCGCTGGTGGCGAGCTTTTTCGTCGACGAGGTCGCCGAGCGTGTCGAAGCGGAATATTATCCGGCGGAACGCCCCGGCGCGGCGTTGCCGGTGGGCGTCGCCATGACGGAAGGCATCAAGACCGCGCTGTTGACGATCCTCGTCTATCTGGTCGCGCTGCCGTTCGTGTTCTTCGCAGGTCTGGGCTTCATTGCCTTCTTCATCGCCACCGCGTGGCTGCTGGGCCGCGAATATTTCGAACTCGCGGCGATGCGGTTCCGTCCGCCGGCCGAGGCCAAGGCGATGCGAAAGGACAATGCGGCGATCGTTTTCACCGCCGGCCTGTTCATCGCCGCCTTCGTGTCGATCCCGATCGTCAACCTCGCCACGCCGCTGTTCGGGATGGCCTTCATGGTTCACATGCACAAGCGCCTCTCCGGGCCACGGCCGGAGCTGATCGAACCACGGCGGAAGTCGAGCATGCCGGTGGCTTAGCGGCGAGCGCGGTGAGGCAACGGAGCGAGCTGCCCTACCCCCGCGACCATCCGAGCCGCCGCATCAGCGCTTGCGCGGCGCCGAACGGCGCGGGCGTGAAAGGTCCGGGCGGCGCACGGGTCATCAAGGCGACGACGCCAAGCGCAGCCATCGCCAGCCAGAACGTCAACCAGAAGCCGTCGATATAGGCGAGCACGTTCGCCTCGCGCGCGACCAGCGCCGAGAGCGAGCCTACGGCGCGCGCCGGCGCGAGCCCCGCGCCGTGGCTCTCAAAGCCGGCCGAATACTGCTTGAGGATCTGGACGACATTTGCGGTGCCGTCGGCCAGATGCTGGCCGAGATAATTGGAATGGATCTGCTCGCGCACGCGCAGCCAGGTCCCCATCAGCGCCACGCCGATTTCAGCGCCGCCGAGCCGCGCCACCTGAATATAGGCCGCGAACGCGGTCGCGCGGCTGATATCGGCATTGGACAGCGCGATGATAACGAGCGGCAGGAGCGTGAATGCCTGCCCGATCGACAGCAGCAGCGAGATCACGATGAAATCCTCGCGCGCCCACTCGTGGGTCAATTGCGTTCCCAGCAGGTTCGCCGCGGCAAAAGCCGACAGTCCGATCGCGAGCAGGAAGCGCGGGTCGAAATGCCTAAGCAGGAAGATCGATATCGGCACCAGCACGAACATCGGCAGCGCGCCATAGAGCACCAGCAGCACGCCGGTCTGCTCGGGCCGCAACTGGCCGACGACAGCGAGGAAGTTCGGCACCAGCGACGAATTGGACAGGCTGGTGAGGGCGTAGAGCAGGATGGCGAGCAGCGCGAGCCCGATATTGCGCGAGAACAGCACGTTGACATGGGCCCAGGGCCGGCGAACGACGAATTCGTTGACGACGAAGGCCGCGCACAGCACGGCGCCGCCGATCAGCAGCGCCGCGACCGTCCCGGATCCCAGCCAGTCGAGACGATTGCCCTGGTCGAGCCCGGCATAGATCATGGAAACGCCCGTGCCCAGCAGCAGCATGCCGCCCCAGTCGGCATCCGCCACCACCTCGCGGTTGACCTCTTCGTGCGGTGTGCCGAGATAGACCATCAGCCCCATCAGCGGCGCGATCAACACGCTCTGCCAATACAGCCACTGCCATCCCAGATAGTCGACGTAAAAGCCGACCAGCGAGGAACTGCTGTCGAGCGCGAACCCGACCCGGATCGCATAGATCGAGATCGCCGGCAGCCACCACCGGATCGGCAGGTTGCGGAAGATGATCATGAAGGTCGCGGGCACGAAGGTACCGAGCAGCATGCCGTGGATGACACCGAGCACGATCAGCGTCGGAAAATCGCGCACGAACGGAATCAGCAGCGAGACCGCGGCGTAGACGAGGCTCGGAATGCCGAGCACGCGGCGCAGGCCGAACGCGGTCGCGAGCCACGCCACGGCGGGAGCGATGAAAATCTGCGAGCCGATCGAGGCCGTCGAGAGCCACGCGCCCTCGTCGAAGCTGAGCGAGAACCCGCCGCGCAGATCCGGCAATCCGACCGTCGTCAGCCGGCTGTCGAAATTGGCGAGGAACGCGCCGAGCAGCACCGCCCCGACCGCGAACAGGGGTTGCGGTCCGATGCCGCCGCGCGAGATTGGCCCGAGGCCCGCGTCGTTACTTTCCGCCATCGGAGGCGGTCTCGTCGGTGTGAATCCGGGTCTCCACCGACATGCCCGGCAGCAGGCGCTCCAGCAGCGGCTGACCCTTGTCGAGCACGATCCGCACCGGGATGCGCTGCACCACCTTGGTGAAGTTGCCGGTGGCGTTATCCGGCGGCAGCAGCGCGAATTGCGAGCCGCTGGCGGGCGCAATCCGCTGCGACGCGGCCATGCAGCGTCTCGCGCGAGAACGTATCGACGGTGACATCGACCGGCTGGCCGGGCCTCACCCGCGTGAGCTGCGTCTCCTTGTAGTTGGCGATGATGTAGACGTCCGGCAGCGGCACGATATCGATGAGGTTGCTGCCGATATTGACGTAGTCGCCCTCCTGCACCTCGCGCTGGCCGACCACGCCGTCGAACGGCGCAACGATCCGGGTGTAGCCGAGCTTGAGCCTGGCCGCGGTCAACGTCGCCTTGGCGGCCTCGATGTCCGCCGCGCGCTGCTTCTTGGTGCCGTTCAGCACTTCGAGCTGGTGGCGTTCCGCCGCAATCAAGGCCCGGCTCGCCTTCACGTCGGCCTGCGCGCGGGCATAGCCCGCGGTGGCCTGTTCGAGCTTCTGCCGCGTGCCGGCTTCGGTCTGGGTCAGCGACTGTTGCCGCTCTTGTTCCTGGCGCGCCTCGACCTCCTGCGCCTGCGCCGACACCTGCTGCGCCTCGCCTTGCGCGATGGTGGCGTATTGCAGCTCGATCTGGTTGGCGAGGTTGTCGAACGCCGCCTGCGCCGCGGCGACGCCGGCCTCGGCCTGCGCCACCTGGGCCTGATAGTCGGCGGGATCGATCTGCACCAGCAGGTCGCCGGTCTTGACGCGTTGAAAATCGGTGACGGCGACCTTGAGGACTTCGCCCGCGACCCGGCTGCTCAGGCGGGTCGTGTCAGCCTTGACGTAGGCGTCGTTGGTGGTCTGGATGATGGCGGCGCCGACCCATTCATCCCAGCGCAACGTCGCCAGCGCGACGAATCCGAGCGCCAGCAGCACCGCGAGCACGGGAATGGCGAGACGGGCCGCGGCGCCGCTCGAGGCGCGCGGCGGCGAAGCCGGCGCCTTGGCGGCAGGCTGCGCGGGAGATGCCGAGGGGGGCGGTCCGGCCTGACCTGGTGACGGCGCCGGGCTGATCTGAACCTGCTCACTCAAGGGCACACCTCTAACTCAATCTGTCCCCTGCGGAGCGCGAAGGAAGATCCCGCCGGCCGTGACGCGGCCAGACATGACAGCCATCATGGCTCAAATCGTCTTTTCCGGCCAGCGGCAGAGATCGTTGATCAGGCATACCTCGCAACGCGGCTTGCGGGCGAGGCAGGTGTAGCGGCCGTGCAGGATCAACCAGTGATGCGCGTGCAGCATGAATTCGTCGGGAATCACGCGCATCAGTTCCAGTTCCACCTCGAGCGGCGTCTTGCCCGGCGCGAGCCCCGTGCGGTTGCCGACCCGGAACACGTGGGTATCGACCGCCATGGTGTGCTCGCCGAACGCCATGTTGAGCACGACATTGGCGGTCTTGCGCCCTGCTCCCGGCAGCGACTCGATGCCGGCGCGGTTGCGCGGCACCTCGCCGCCGAATTCGGCGATCAGTTTTTCCGACAGCGCGATGACGTTCTTCGCCTTGTTGCGGTAGAGCCCGATGGTCTTGATGTAGTCGCGCACCTTCTCCTCGCCGAGCGCGAGCATCTTCTGCGGCGTGTCGGCAACCGCAAACAGCGCGCGCGTCGCCTTGTTGACGCCGGCGTCGGTCGCCTGCGCCGACAGCACCACGGCGACCAGAAGCGTGTAGGGGTTGAGATGCTCGAGCTCGCCCTTCGGCTCGGGATTGGCTTTGCGAAAGCGGGTAAAGGCCTCGCGCACCTCGGCCTCCGTCCACGGTTTTGTCGTTTTGGCTTTGGAGCCGGCCTGCTGCGCCACGGCCGCAGCCTTACTCGGTTGTCTTTTTCCGTTTTGGCATCGCCGCCGCCGGAACCTTGCGCTTCCCGGCGGTCTTGGAAACCGTTGCTCGCGATTTGGGCAGGGGCTTGCGGGTGATTTTCGCCATGATGCGGGTATACTGACAGCCGATGACCGCAGGCAACGATTTTGAGCCGGACACGCAGCCGGAATTGTTTTCGGCGCTGCTGACGCCCCATCGCTCGCTCAACCGCACCGGCTTTCTGGTGGTGATGACGTTCGTCACCCTTGTCAGCTTTGCCGCGGGCGTGGCGTTCCTGCTGATGGGCGCATGGCCGGTGCTCGCCGTTTTCGGCCTCGACGTCGTGGCGATCTACTGGGCGTTCCGGGTCAATTTCCGCCGCGCCAAGGCGAGCGAGGAGATTTGGGTGACGCCCTCGGAATTGCGGGTGCGCCGGATCAGCCACCGCGGCCAGGTGGTCGAATTCGTGCTCAATCCGCTGTGGGTGCGGCTCGACCAGATCAGCCACGCCGAATACGGCATCGAGAAGCTTTATCTGGTCTCCAGAGGCCGCTACGTCTCGATCGGCAGTTTTTTGGGACCCGAAGAAAAGGCGAGCTTTGCCAAAGCCTTAACGGCCGCGCTGAACGCCGCCCGGCGCGGCCCGACCTACAATCCGGTTTCGTGAGACCTCGTCGGGAATCGGGTGGTTTGCAGGGCGCGCCCGGCCTACATCAATCCCATGATGAACCTCGCCATGAATGAGCACCGCCTCACAAAACCGGGACCCCAAAACGCCGCGCTGCGCGACTATGATTCGGTGCGGCGCGCGATCGCCTTCATCTCGGAGCATTGGCGCACCCAGCCGACCATCGAGGCGATGGCGGACGCCGCCGCCGTGACGCCGGATGAATTGCACCATCTGTTTCGCCGCTGGGCCGGGCTGACACCAAAGGCCTTCATGCAGGCGCTGACGCTCGATCACGCCAAGGGTCTGTTGCGCGACTCCGCCAGCGTGCTCGACGCGGCGCTCGACTCGGGTCTCTCGGGACCGGGGCGGCTGCACGATCTGTTCGTCACCCATGAGGCGATGTCGCCGGGCGAATGGAAGAACGGCGGCGCCGGCATGACGCTGCGCTTCGGCTTCCATCCCTCGCCGTTCGGCACCGCCATCGTGATCGCCAGCGGGCGCGGCCTCGCCGGCCTTGCCTTCGCCGATCCCGGTGAAGAGTCCGCCGCCTTCGCCGACATGCAGCGGCGCTGGCCGCGCGCGACCTATGTCGAGGATCGCGACGGCACCGCCGGGCTGGCGCAGCGCGTCTTCGAACCAAAGCTGTGGCGGCCGGATCAGCCGCTGCGCGTGATCCTGATCGGCACCGATTTCGAGGTGCGGGTGTGGGAGACGCTGCTGAAGATCCCGATGGGCCGCGCGGTCTGCTATTCGGATATCGCCAGCAAGATCAGAAGCCCGAAGGCCTCGCGCGCCGTAGGTGCGGCGGTCGGAAAAAACCCGATCTCCTTCGTCGTGCCCTGCCATCGCGCACTCGGCAAAGGCGGCGCGCTGACCGGCTATCACTGGGGCATCACCCGCAAGCAGGCGATGCTCGGCTGGGAAGCCGGCCAGCTGGGGCTGCATTAGGGCCTATCGCTGCGTAGCCCGGATGAAGCGCAGCGCAATCCGGGACCGGCCGATCGATTTGCAAGACCCCGGATTTCGCTGCGCTCCATCCGGGCTACGAGCGACGATCTCGGCCTTCGCGCTCACGCCGCCAGATCGAGTTTCGACGCCACGGTGGAATCGGCATTGAGCCGGTAGATGATCGGCACGCCGGTGGCGAGTTCGCGCTTGAGGATGTTTTCAGGCGACAGCTTCTCCAGCACCATGATCAGCGCGCGCAGCGAATTGCCGTGGGCCGCGACCAGCGTGCGCTCGCCGCGCAGCACGCAAGGCAGGATTTCCTGCACGTAATAAGGCAGCGTGCGCGCCAGCGTATCCTTCAGGCTTTCGCCGCCGGGCGGCGACACGTCGTAGGAGCGGCGCCAGATCAGCACCTGCTCCTCGCCCCATTTCTTGCGCGCGTCATCCTTGTTCAGGCCGGACAGGTCGCCATAGTCGCGCTCGTTGAGCGCGAGATGTCGCGTGACGGGAAGGCTGGTCTGGCCCAACTCGGTCAGCATCAGATCCATCGTGTGCTGCGCGCGCGTCAGCGCCGAGGTGAAACCGACGTCGAACGTGAACCCTTGCGCCTTCAGCTTGCGGCCGGCTTCCTTGGCTTCGGTGACGCCCAGCTCGGTGAGATCGGGATCCTTCCAGCCGGTGAAGAGGTTTTTCAGATTCCATTCGCTCTGGCCATGACGCACCAGCACAAGCAGTCGCTCGCTCATTTTCTTGATTCCGTTCGAGTCTAGAAATCGCTCAGGCCCAGCACGTCGGCCATGGAATACATCCCCGGCTTCTGCGCGCGCGCCCACAGCGCCGCCTTGACCGCGCCCTGCGCGAACATGGTGCGGTCTTCGGCGCGATGCGTCAGCTCGATGCGTTCCATGGGGCCGGCGAAGATCACGCTGTGATCGCCGGTGACGCTGCCGCCGCGCAATGACGCAAATCCGATATCGCCGGATTTTCGGCGCGCCGGTGATGCCGTCGCGGCCCCGCGCGGCATGCTGGTCGAGTGTGATCTTGCGGCCCGAGGCCGCGGCCTCGCCCAGCATCAGCGCGGTGCCCGACGGCGCGTCGACCTTGGCGCGGTGATGCATTTCCAGGATCTCGATATCGAAGCCCTCGTCGAGCGATTGCGCGACACGCTTGACCAGCGCCGCCAGCAGGTTGACGCCGAGGCTCATATTGCCCGACTTGACCACAATGGCGCGCGAGGTGACGCTCTTGATCACGGCGTCGTCCGAGCCCGAAAGGCCGGTCGTGCCGATCACATGCACCAGGCCGCGCTCGGCGGCGATCGCGACATTGGCGATCGTCGCGGCCGGCACGGTGAAATCCAGAATGCCGTCGGCGTTGGCCGACAGCGACCACAGATCGGCCGACAGCTTCACGCCATTGGCGGGCAGGCCCGAGAGCACGCCGGAGTCCTTGCCCAGCAGTTCGGAGCCGGGTGCTTCCAGCGCCCCGGTGAGGACGGCGCCTTTGGTTTCGGAAATGACGCGCGTCAGCGCACGCCCCATCCGGCCGCCGGCCCCCGCAACGATCAAGCGCATGTCGGACATTTTCGAGCCCTCGCCTCCCTGCCGTATAGCCGGGGCGGGGAGTTCCGGCAACCGAGCAGAGCCCGCTATTGCGGCTGCGGGCCGTCATAGCCTTCGATGATCACGAGGTCGCTCTCCGCATGCGGCGCGCGCAGCGCGACCAGGGCGGCATATTCCGGCGAGTTGTAGCAGGCGAGCGCGGTCTCGTAGTCCTTGAATTCCAGCACCACGTTGCGCGAGCGCGACGTGCCTTCCTTGGGCACATGCTTGCCGCCGCGCACCAGGAACCTGGCGCCGTATTTCGCGAACACCGCGCCGTTCTGCGCGACATAGTCCTTGTAGCCGTCCGTGTTGTGAACATCGATGCGCGCGATCCAGTAGCCTTTTGCCATCTGTGTACTCCTTGTTACCTCGATCAACTTGCTTCAGTGCAGCGCCTGCGCGATTTCCGCCTGGATGGCTTCGGCCGCTGCCTTCGGATCGGCGGCTTCCAGCACCGGCCGGCCGACCACCAGATAATCGCTGCCGGCGGCAATCGCGCGCGCCGGCGTCATGATGCGTTTCTGGTCGCCCGTCGCCGCGCCCGCCGGCCGGATGCCGGGCGTCACCAGCACCATCTGGTGGCCGACGATCTTGCGCAGGCTGGCCGCTTCCTCCGGCGAACAGACGAGGCCGTCGACGCCGAGCACCTGCGCCTGCCGGGCGCGGGCCTCGACCAGATCGGAGACGCCGAGCCGATAACCGGCGGCGTGGAGATCGCCGTCGTCATAGGAGGTCAAGACGGTGACGGCGAGGATCTTCAGGCCCGAGCCCGCGCGGGCCTCGACCGCGGCCTTCATGGTCTGCGGATAGGCGTGCACGGTCAGGAAGGTCGCTCCGAGTTTTGCAATGCTCTCGACGCCGCGCGCCACGGTGTTGCCGATGTCATGCAGCTTGAGATCGATGAACACTTTCTTGCCGGCATCCGCGAGCCGGCCGACCAGCGGCAATCCGCCGGCATAAGCGAGCTGATAGCCGATCTTGTAGAAGGTGACGCTGTCGCCGAGCCGCGCGATCATCGCTTCCGCGGCCGCGACCTCGGGCAGATCAAGCGCCACGATCAGCCGGTCGCGGGGAGCGATCCTGGATGGCTGCATCTCACCTCACATCATGCTCTGGGAAACATCGATCAATTGCCGCACCAATGCCGCCAGCGTCTCGGCATCGGCCGGCTGCTTCAACCTGTCCATATCATCATAGGCCTCCGAGGCGAACGACAGCGCGAGCTGGTCCGGAATTACCGTGGCGTGACACGCCGACAGGATCAGCCGCAGCGCCGCCAGCGCCCGCGTGCCGCCAAGCCGGCCTTCGGAAGCGGCGGCGATCGCAAACGGGCGTTCGCGAAACACCTGACCGCGGTTTTCCTGTCCGTCCTGCACCCGGCTCACCCAGTCGATGGTGTTCTTGACCAGCGGCGGCACCGAGGAATTGTATTCCGGCGTCACGATCAGGACGCCATGATGCGCCGACATCATGCGCTTGAGATTGACGGCGTTCTTCGGCACGCCCGACTTGCTCTGCAGGTCGCCGTCATAGATCGGCAGCGGGAAATCGGCGAGCGAGATGCGGGTGACGTCCGCGCCGGCCTGGGTGAATTCATGGGCGGCGGTGGCCGCAAGCCTCGCATTGAGCGAGCCGGTGCGCAGCGAGCCGGGGATCACCAGAATCTTCAGGGCGGACATGATTCAAAAATCGCTTTGCCGACGAACCCGTGCGCGCAAAGCGGCGCCAGAAGGCTCAGTGCTTGCGATACACCCAGACGCGCGCCGGCGGAAGGTTCATCCAGATGCGTTCGGAAGCTTCCGTCGACACGCCGGGCAGTGATTTCGGTATCGGCGGCGCCACCGAATAGGTGAACTGCACGAACGGCGCGCCGGGGGCGAGCGCGCCGAAAGCGTCGCGGATCAGTTTCAGCCGCGTCAGCATCGGTTTGGTCACCAGCGGCAGGCCGGAAACCACGGCGGAGGCGGGAGCGCCCAGGACGTTGCGAAGCGAATCGCGCAGCGTATAGGCATCGCCCTGCACCACTTTGGCATGCGGATAGCGCTCACGCAGCAGCGCGCAGAAACCCGGATTGTATTCGACCAGCACGAGACGCTTCTGATCGACGCCGTGCTCGATCAGTGCGTTGGTGATCGCACCGGTCCCCGGTCCAAGTTCGACGACCGGCCCATCGGATTTGATGTCGACATACTGCGCCATGGTGCGCGCCAGCACGCGCCCCGACGGCATCACCGCGCCCATGTGCAGCGGCTTCTCGATCCACGAACGAAGAAAACGAACCTCGTCGTCGAGACGAAGAGGCTTTTTCAACGCACGCGCGGACGATTGCAAAGGCATGTCGCTACCAGGCGGGACCGCTCGCGCGGCAATGTCAGAAAACAGTCATAAAGACGTATAGGGCGCAAGCGATACGGTCAAGCCATTGACCACGCTTACGGAGTAGCGCGGCTTCCGAAGAAGTCCTTGACCTTGGTGAAGAAACCCGCCGCTTCGGGTTGAGTTGCACCCGACGATAATTTTTCGAACTCGGCGAGTAATTCCTGTTGCTTCTTGGTGAGATTCTGTGGCGTTTCGACCACTACCTGGACATACATGTCGCCGGTCTGGCGCGAGCGCAGCACCGGCATGCCCTTTGATGCAATGCGAAAGCGCCGGCCGGACTGAGCGCCGGAGGGAATTTTCACCTTGGTCTTGCCCTTGTCGATCGTCGGCACCTCGAATTCGCCGCCGAGCGCCGCCGTCACCATCGAGATCGGAACGCGGCAGTGCAGATCGGCGCCATCGCGCTGAAAGAATTCATGGGTCGCCAGCGACAGGAAAATGTAGAGATCGCCCGATGGACCGCCGCGAACGCCGGCCTCGCCCTCGCCGGCAAGCCGGATGCGGGTGCCGTCTTCCACGCCTTGCGGAATATTGACCGACAGCGTGCGCTCGCGCGTCACCCGGCCCGAGCCCGTGCAGGACGGGCAGGGATCCTCGATCATCTGGCCACGGCCCTGGCAGCCCGGGCAGGTGCGCTCCAGCGTGAAGAAACCCTGCGCCTGCCGCACGCGTCCGGCGCCGCCGCACGTCGAGCAGGTCTTCGGCTTGGTGCCGGCCTTGGCGCCGGTGCCTGAACAGGACTCGCAGGTGACCGACACCGGAATCTCGATCTGGGCGGTCTTGCCGACGAAGGCTTCTTCCAGCGTGATTTCCATGTTGTAGCGCAGGTCGGCGCCGCGCTCGCGTCCGCCGCCGCGTCCGCGCTGTCCGGCCATGCCGAACAGATCCTCGAAAATATCCGAAAATGACGAGGCGAAGCCGGCGCCGAAGCCGGGACCGCCGCCACCATGGCCTTGTTCGAACGCGGCATGGCCGAAGCGGTCATAGGCGGCGCGCTTGTCGCCGTCCTTCAGCACCTCGTAGGCTTCGTTGATTTCCTTGAACCGCATCTCGCTCGAGGCATCGCCCGGATTCTTGTCCGGATGCCACTTCATCGCCAGCTTGCGGAAGGCGGCCTTGAGCTTGGAATCGTCTGCGTTCCGCTCGACTTCAAGGGTTTCGTAGTAGCAGCGCTTGGTGGACATCCGTCAAACCCGCCCGATATTCGTCCTTCATTCCGAAGGAACGCGCGTGAAACAATGCAGCCTTCGGCTTAACGAAAAATGACCCCCACCCCTGGAGACGCGGACGCGCGTGCTCTTCGGAATGAGGGTCATGGTCCACAGCCCGCTTAAGCAGACTTCTTGTTGTTCTTGTCGTCGTCGACTTCGGTGAATTCCGCGTCGACCACGTCGTCCTTGGCGGCATCCTTGGCCGCGTCGCTCTCGGCCTGCTGCTTGTACATCGCCTCGCCGAGCTTCATGGAAGCCTGCGCCAGCGTGTTGGTCTTGGCCTTGATCGCCTCGGCGTCGTCGCCCTTCAGCGCTTCCTTGAGGTCGCTGACGGCGTCCTCGATGGCGCGGCGCTCGGTCTCCGGCGATCTTCGAGCCATGCTCGGCCAGCGCCTTCTCGGTGGAATGCACCAGCGCGTCGGCATGGTTCTTGGCGTCGACCGCCTCGCGGCGCTTCTTGTCCTCGGCCGCGTTGGCCTCGGCGTCCTTGACCATCTTCTGGATGTCGGCTTCCGACAGGCCGCCGGAGGCCTGGATGCGGATCTGCTGCTCCTTGCCGGTCGCCTTGTCCTTGGCCGAGACGTTGACGATGCCGTTGGCGTCGATGTCGAAGGTGACCTCGATCTGCGGCATGCCGCGCGGCGACGGCGGAATGCCCATCAGGTCGAACTGGCCGAGCACCTTGTTGTCGGCGGCCATTTCGCGCTCGCCCTGGAAGACGCGGATGGTGACCGCGTTCTGGTTATCCTCGGCGGTCGAGAACACCTGGCTCTTCTTGGTCGGGATCGTGGTGTTGCGATCGATGATGCGGGTGAACACGCCACCCAGCGTCTCGATGCCGAGCGACAGCGGCGTCACGTCGAGCAGCAGCACGTCCTTGACGTCGCCCTGCAGCACGCCGGCCTGGATCGCCGCGCCGATGGCGACGACTTCGTCCGGGTTGACGCCCTTGTGCGGCTCCTTGCCGAACAACTGCTTCACCACTTCCTGGACCTTCGGCATGCGGGTCATGCCGCCGACCAGCACCACTTCGCCGATTTCGCCGGCGGTGAGGCCGGCGTCCTTCAGCGCCTTGCGGCAGGGCTCGATGGTCTTCTGGACGAGATCGTCGACCAGCGCCTCGAACTTGGCGCGCGTCAGCTTCATCGTCAGATGCTTCGGTCCGGTCTGGTCGGCCGTGATGAACGGCAGGTTGATTTCGGTCTGCGTGGTCGACGACAATTCGATCTTGGCCTTTTCGGCGGCCTCTTTCAGGCGCTGCAAGGCAAGCTTGTCGTTGCGCAGGTTGATGCCCTGCTCCTTCTGGAACTCGTCGGCCAGATAGCTGACCAGCCGCATGTCGAAATCTTCGCCGCCGAGGAAGGTGTCGCCATTGGTCGACTTCACCTCGAACACGCCGTCGCCGATTTCGAGAATCGAAATATCGAAGGTGCCGCCGCCGAGGTCGTACACCGCGATGGTGCCGGTCTTGGTCTTGTCGAGGCCGTAGGCCAGCGCGGCCGCGGTCGGCTCGTTGATGATGCGCAGCACTTCGAGGCCGGCGATCTTGCCGGCGTCCTTGGTGGCCTGACGCTGCGCGTCGTTGAAATAGGCGGGAACGGTGATGACGGCCTGATCGACCTTCTGGCCGAGATGGGCTTCGGCGGTCTCTTTCATCTTCTGCAGGATGAAAGCGGAGACCTGCGAGGGCGAATAGGTCTTGCCGTCGGCTTCGACCCAGGCATCGCCGTTGGACGCCTTGACGATCTTGTAGGGGACAAGCTTCTTGTCCTTTTCGACCATCGGGTCGTCGTAGCGGCGGCCGACCAGGCGCTTGACCGCGAAGAAGGTGCGCTCGGGATTGGTGACCGCCTGGCGCTTGGCGGGCTGGCCGACGAGACGCTCGCCATCATCGCTAAAGGCGACGATCGACGGGGTCGTCCGCATGCCCTCGGCGTTCTCGATGACTTTGGCGTTCTTGCCATCCATTACGGCGACGCACGAATTCGTGGTGCCGAGATCGATCCCAATGACCTTTCCCATGGTCCTCATATCCTTCTTTTTGCGGCAGGTTGGCTGGGCCCTGACGGCGCACCAATCCAAACCCCCAACGATCAAATGCTCGCGATATTGCGACGGTGAGCCTCATATAGGAGGGGGGTATGGGCCTGCAAGGACCGAAGCGCAACCTTGGCCCACGAAAACCCCAGTCTTGAAAGATAGTATCCGCCAGGCATCGGCGCCGAGTCCGGCTGAAGCCGCAACCCTGGATGCAAGGTCCGGGATCAAATCCGAGGGTAGTCCGACGGCTTGAAAGCGCCCGGACGGCCTGTTGCCGGGACCTCAAAACCGCTAAAAGCGGGACACCAAATCCTAACGGCCCCGACCAGGGGGCCACTGCCGGCCGACCATTGAACGGCCTCAATGCAAACCCAGTAGAAATTTCATGAAACCCATTCGACTGTCCGCCATTGCCGCCCTGATTGCCGCCGCCTGCCTTGCCTTCCGCCCCGCATTGGCCGCGGATGCCGTCTTTCCGCCGGGCACGCGGGTCGGCCTGACGCCGCTGGTCGGCCTCGTCCCGCGCCAAGACATTCGTCGGCTTCGAAACCGAGGACCACGGCGTCAAGGTGCTGGTGACGGAACTGCCGGCCGCGGCCTATGGCGAGGTCGCCAACGCCTTCAAGGCCAATCCGGCCGGGCACGGCGGCATCAAGCCCGAGAGCCATCGAGACGCCGGTCGGCGCTTGCCTATTACACCACCGAAAGCGCCAAGGACGGCGCCAGCCAATGTGCGGCGCTATTCGATGATCCTGCCGGGCGGCACCTTCTCCGGCTATGTCGCCGTGCAGGTGCCCGAGAACGCCAGCAAGATCTACACCGACGAGGCGGTGCGGCAGATGTTTGCGTCCGCCACGATCCGCAAGGAAGTCCCGGTCGACGAGCAGCTCGGGCTGATGCCGTTCAAGATCAGCGAACTCGGCGATTTCAAGAATGTGCGCACGCTGGCGCCGGGCTGCCGCCATCATGCTCGCCGACGGCGAGGAGACGACGGGGTTCGAGACTCGCGCCCTTCATGGTGATCGGCCTGATCGGATCGACGCCGGCGCAAGCCCGACGATCGCGACCGATTCGCGCAGCAGGCCGCGACCACGATTCCCGGCGTCCGCGACGCGCACATCACGATGTCCGAGCCGATCCGCATCGACGGCAGGGCCGGGCTATGAGACGCGGATCGACGCCATCAGCGGCAAGGACAACACCGCCGTCACCGTGGTGCAGTGGCTGCGGTTCGGCGGCCAGACGCACCCTGCGCATCATCGGCAGCGCCCCGCGCGACGACTGGCCGCAAGGCGTTTCCGCGCTTCCGCGCCGTGCGCGACGGAATCCAGCCGCGGGGGTGAGGACCGCAATGCGCTTCGTGGCTAAGACGCGCGAAGCGTCGCTCGCCATGAGGGCAAGACCTCATCCGAGGAGGCGCAAAGCGCCGTCTCGACGGATGAAGCCACAATGCGAAAAATCGCCGTCAGGCCGCGCTGTTCGGCTCGTTGCCGTTGGCGGCCGCCGGCCTTGGCGCCGCCCTTGGAGACCGCGACCAGCGCCGGCCGCAGCACGCGTTCGCCGATCATGTAGCCGGCCTGCACGACCTGGACCACGGTGCCGGCGGGCACCGAGGGGTCGGGGACCTCGTACATCGCCTGCTGGAAATTCGGATCGAATTTTTCGCCCGCCGGATCGAATTTCTTGACGCCGTTTTTCTCCAGCGCGTTGAGCAGCGACCGCTCGGTCAGCTCGACGCCCTCGATCAGCGCCTTCAAGCCGGGATCCGGCCGATTCCTTGGCCTCGGCCGGCACCGCATCGAGCGCGCGCTGCAGATTGTCGGCGATGTCGAGAACGTCGCGCGCGAAACCGGTGATGCCGTAGGCGCGCGCATCGGCGACCTCGCGCGCTGGTGCGCTTGCGCAGGTTTTCCATTTCCGCCAGCGTGCGCAGCATCTTGTCGCGCGCTTCCGCGACTTCCTTGGCCAGCGCTTCGGCCGTTCCGACTCGGGATCGTCGGGCATGATGTAGGGCTTGGAGACGACGGGCTCCGGCCCTGCGCCGGGTTCGCCCGGATCATCATTCTGCCGGTTGGGATCGGTCATCGACTGTCCTCTCAGAAATCGCCTGGAATGAATGGGGGATGCTGGCCCGGATATCGTGCTTTAGGGGCTAAAAATCAAGCGCGTGACGAGCCGGGTCCATCGGCGGCGATCAGCCGCCCAGCATCCGGCTGACGATGCGCGCCGCATAGTCCACCGTCGGGATCACCCTGGCATAGTTGAGCCGGGTCGGCCCGATCACGCCGAGCACGCCGACGATATGGCCGGCGGCATCGCTGTAGGGCGCGATGATGGTGGAGGAACCCGACAGCGAGAACAGCTTGTTCTCCGAGCCGATGAAAATCCGCACGCCTTCGGCGCGCTCGGCACGGCCCAGCAGGTCGATCACGCCGCGCTTGGTCTCGAGATCGTCGAACAACAGCCGCACCCGCTCGAGATCTTCGAGCGCGTGCAGATCTTCCAGCAGATTGGCGTGGCCGCGCACGATCAGCTGGCGGTCGTCGTTGTCGCCGCCGGACCAGCTCGCGATCCCGGCCGCGATCACCTTCTGGGTCAGTTGATCGAGTTCGGCGCGGCTTTGCGTCGAGCGCGGTTTCGAGCTCGAGCCGCGCCTCGGCGAGCGTTCGTCCCCGGATCCGCGAATTGAGGAAATTGGTGGCTTCGGTGAGCGCCGACGACGGCACTCCCGGCGGCAGCGCCAGCACGCGGTTCTCGACCTGGCCGTCTTCGCCGACCAGCACCACCAGCGCGCGCTCCGGTTCCAGCCGCACGAATTCGATATGCTTGAGCCGCGAATTGGACTTCGCGGTCAGCACCACCGCCGCCGCCCGCGTCAGGCCGGACAGCCGCGTCAGCGCCTCGCCGAGCGCGGCTTCGACCGACTGCGCCCGGCCGACGGACGCGAGCTGGCTCTGGATCGACTGCCGCTCGGCATCGGTGAGATCGCCGACCTGCATCAGGGCGTCGACGAAGAACCGCAAGCCGAGTTCGGTCGGCAGCCGTCCCGCCGAGGTATGCGGCGCGTAGATCAGGCCGAGCTGCTCGAGGTCGGCCATCACGTTGCGCACCGAGGCCGGCGACAGCGGAACCGCGATCAGGCGCGAAATGTTGCGCGAGCCGACCGGCTCGCCGGTCGCCAGGTAACTCTCGACGATTTGACGAAAAATTTCGCGCGAGCGCTCGTTGAGCTGGGCAAGCCCCGCATTCGGCGCGATCAGACCGATCGGATCGTGATGGGCCACGGACTACTCCCTCAACCTGTCCCTAATCTGTCCATTCGCGGGCCGCTGACAAGCGGACATTCGGTACCTCAAAGGCCTTGCCGCTCGGGCCTGCCCCACCTACAAGCACCGCGAGCCAACGCCTTTTTGCTGAATTCCGGAGGATTTCCATGCGCCCAAGCCGCCGTGCGCCGGATGAACTGCGCGCCGTGTCGCTGGAACGCGGCGTGGTCAAATATGCCGAGGGTTCCTGCATGGTCAAATTCGGCGACACCCATGTGCTGGTCACGGCCACGCTCGAAGAGCGGCTGCCGCCCTGGCTCAAGGGCCAGGGCCGCGGCTGGGTCACGGCCGAATACGGCATGCTGCCGCGGGCGACGCTGGAACGCACCCGCCGCGAGGCCTCCGCCGGCAAGCAGAACGGCCGCACCGTCGAGATCCAGCGCCTGATCGGCCGCTGCCTGCGCGCCACGGTCGACCTCGCCGCGCTCGGCGAGCGCCAGATCACCGTCGACTGCGACGTCATTCAGGCCGACGGCGGCACCCGCACCGCCTCGATCACCGGCGCCTGGGTCGCGCTCGCCGACTGCATCGCCTGGATGAAGGCCCGCAACATGATCAAGGCCAACGTGCTGCGCGACAATGTCGCCGCGATCTCCTGCGGCATCTATAACGGCACCCCGGTGCTCGACCTCGATTATGCCGAGGATTCCGAGGCCGACACCGACGCCAATTTCGTCATGACCGGCGACGGCCGCATCATCGAGGTGCAGGGCACCGCCGAGAAGACGCCGTTCTCGCAGGACGAGTTCCTGGCGCTGATGGCGCTGGCGAAAAAGGGCGTGGCGCGGCTGGTCGATTTGCAGAAAATGGCCGTGGCGTGATTGCGCAAAAGGTCGTCATGCCCGGGCTTGACCCGGGCATCCACGCCTTGCTTTCCGAACAAGACGTGGATGGCCGGGACGAGCCCGGCCATGACGGATTATAAATCGATATGACCCAGCACCGCCCGATCTCCGGCAAGCTCGTGATCGCGACCCATAATCCCGGCAAGCTCGCCGAGATGCGGGAACTGCTTGTCGCCGCACGGCGTCGAGGCGATCTCGGCCGGCGAGCTCGGCCTCGCCGAACCCGAGGAGACCGGCGACAGTTTTGTCGCCAATGCGCGGATCAAGGCGATCGCGGCAGCCGAAGCCGCGCAATTGCCGGCCTTCGCCGACGATTCCGGCCTTGTCGTCGATGCGCTCGACGGCGCGCCCGGAATCTTCTCGGCGCGCTGGGCCGGACCATCCAAGGATTTCAACACCGCCATGACGCGGATCGAACGCCTGCTGCAGGAGCGCGGCGCGAAAGAGCCCGCGCAACGCAAGGCGCATTTCGTCTCCGCGCTGTGCGTGGCCTGGCCCGACGGTCATCATCGAGGAAGTCGAGGCGCGCGCCGACGGCACGCTGGTGTGGCCGCCGCGCGGCAGCGCCGGTTTTGGCTACGATCCGATGTTCCTGCCGGATGGCCACGCCAGAACCTTCGGCGAGATGACCAGTATCGAGAAGCACGGCCTGCCGCCGCTGGGCCTCGGCCTGTCGCACCGCGCCCGCGCCTTCGTGAAGCTGGCGGAGATCTGCCTTGACTAGCGCCGGCGGAAAAAACGAAGCCTTCGGCGTTTACGTGCACTGGCCGTTCTGCCTGTCGAAATGTCCGTATTGCGATTTCAACAGCCATGTCCGGCATGAGCCGATCGACGAGGAACGCTTCGCGCGCGCCTTCGCCCGCGAGATCGAGACATCGGCGGCGCGCGCGCCGGGGCGCGAGGTAACCTCGATCTTTCTCGGCGGCGGCACGCCGTCCCTGATGAAGCCGCAAACCGTCGGCGCCATCCTGGACGCGATCGGCAAGCACTGGCGCGTCGCGGATGATGTCGAAGTCACGCTGGAGGCCAATCCCACCAGCGTCGAGGCGACGCGGTTTAGCGGCTATCGCACCGCCGGCGTCAATCGGGTCTCGCTCGGCGTGCAGGCGCTGGACGACGCCTCGCTGAAGGCGCTGGGCCGGCTGCACAGCGCGCGCGAGGCGCTCGATGCGGTGGCGATCGCGCGAAAAATCTTCGAGCGCTATTCCTTCGACCTGATCTACGCCCGCCCCGACCAGACGCCCGGGATGTGGACCGACGAGCTGAAGCGCGCGATCTCGGAGGCCGCCGAACATCTGTCGCTCTATCAGCTCACCATCGAGGAAGGCACGCCGTTCTTCGGCCTGCACGCCGCGGGCAAGCTGAAGACCCCGGACGAAGCGCTCGCGCGCACGCTCTACGATGTGACGCAGGAAGTCTGCGGCGAGCCACGGCCTGCCGTCCTACGAGATTTCCAATCACGCGCGAGCAGGCGCGGAATGCAAGCATAACCTCGTCTACTGGCGCGGCCAGGAATATGCCGGCGTCGGCCCGGGCGCGCATGGGCGGCTCGATATCGGCGGCGTCAGGCACGCGATCGCGACCGAGAAGCGCCCCGAGGCGTGGCTGATGCGCGTCGAGGCCAACGGCCACGGCGTGGTGTCGGACGATCTCCTCAACAGCGAAGAGCGCGCCGACGAATTCCTGCTGATGGGCCTGCGGCTGGCGGAAGGGATCGACCCCCGGCGTTACACAGCGCTCTCAGGCCGCGCACTCGATCCGCGCCGCATCGCGGTGCTGCGTGAAGAAGGCGCGATCGTCGTCGACGACAGCGGCCGCCTGCGGGTCACGCAGGCCGGATTTCCCGTGCTCGATGCCGTGGTGGCGGATCTCGCGGCGTAACGTCGGCCTGCGTAGCCCGGATGAAGCGCAGCGCAATCCGGGATCGACCAACCACGTTCGAGAAAGGCCTCCGGATTACGCTGCGCTCCATCCGGGCTACAGATCGGCGTCAGGCCCCAAAACTCTTCGGCGAACCGGCGACCAGCGCGCTGCCGGCTGTCGCCACGCGCATCACCGCGAGGCCGCGCTCGTTGGTGCCGTCGGGGCGAAAACGAAACAGGCCGTCGATGCCGGCAAAGCCCGATGGATTGATCAGCGTCTCCGACGAGAACCGTTGCGGTCCCTGCGTGCGCGCCAGGGCGGCGACCAGCGCCACCGCGTCATAGGCAAGCGTTGCGGTGCGCACGGGATCGCCGCCGAACTTGGTGCGGTAGCGTCCCGAAAAGGCGCGGAAGCCGGAAGGATCCGGCGCGGCGAAGAGGCCGCCCTGCAACGCCGGGCTGGCATAGACCCGCGGATTGTCCCAAAGACCCGTGCCGAGCAACTGGATATTCTTCAGGTTCGCGCCGGCCGCGGTCAGCGCATCGGCGGTCGCCACCACCGAATTGCCGTCGTCGGCGATGAACAGCGCATCCGCCGAACCGAGCGCCTGCGCCACGGTGCGCGCAGGGCCCGCGCGGTCGGCGCCGTATTTCTCGAATGCGACGATGCGGCCGCCGCGGCGGGGCACCGCCTGCTTGAAGGTCGCCTCGACCACATTGCCATAGGCATTGTCGGGCAACAGCGCCGCGAACGACTTCTTGCCGAGGCCGGCGGAGTATTCGACGATCCGGTTGACGTCGGACTCCGGCAGAAAACTGAGGAGATAGACGCCGCGTCCGGCCACGCTCGAATTGGTCGAGAACGCGATGCAGGAAACGCCCTTCGAACGGGCCAGTTGCGCGGTGGCCGGCACCGACGATGCAAACAGCGGACCGAGGATGATCTCGGCGCCTTCGTCGAGCGCCTGCTGCGTGCTCTGGCTCGCGCCTTGCGGGCTGCCGCCGTCGTCCTTGATCAGGAGCTGGATGTTCGGGTTCTGGAATTCCGCCAGCGCCATCTCGGCGGCGTTCTTCATCGACTGCGCCGCGACGCCGGCATTGCCGGCCGCCGACAGCGGCAGGATCAACCCCACCTTCACCTGCCCGGTGCCGACCGCGAGCGGCTGCTGCGTCGGGCCGGCGGGGCCGGCTTCCGGCTGAGGCGATCCGGAGAACGAGTTGAGGCTCCCGGCGCAGGCCGCAAGCAGCGGCGCGCCGAGGATCAAGCCGATCGCCGCCCGGCGGGTCGCTCCCGAAGGTTCTGGTTTGATCGGTACAGATTTAGGTTCGAGCGGCCCCGCCATCTCATCTCTTCTGTTCGACCGACCGCCATCGGCCAGGACGTCCACCTGTGAACGATCAGGGGAGCGGATTTAGGCATATTCTCGGCGAATAGTTAATCGAAACAAAAGGATTATGGCCGTGGCGTGCGGGCCGGGTTGCTCGTCCCGGTTCCCTTAATGCGTCGTTCGCAGCGGTATTCCTGATGCCAGTATCGTGGCGCAAATCCTGTGTTCCCTCTACATTACAATTATGCGCGCAAAAGCTGTCCCCATAAATAGCCCTGAAGGCAAGAACCCTGAAGGCGCGGATCCCGCAAGCCGCAACTTTACCGTCGCCGGCACCCTGCTGGCCGCGCCCAGGCCGGTTCCCGGGCTTTATCTGGTGGCGACCCCGATCGGCAATCTCGGCGACATCACGCTGCGCGCGCTGGAAACGCTGGCCGGCGTCGACATCATCGCCTGTGAGGATACCCGCATCACCCGCCGCCTGACCGAGCGCTACGGCATATCGGCAGTCCTCAAACCCTATCACGAGCACAACGCCGCGCTGGCGCGGCCGAAAATCCTGGAGAAGCTGGCGCAGGGAGCCTCGATCGCGCTGGTCTCCGACGCCGGCACGCCTCTGATCTCCGATCCCGGCTTCAAGCTGGTGCGCGAGGTCTGCGCCGCCGGCTTTTCCGTGGTGGCGCTGCCGGGCCCGTCCTCGGTGCTGACGGCGCTGACGGTGGCAGCACTTCCCACCGACCGCTTCTTCTTCGAGGGCTTCCTGCCGCCGAAGGAGACCGCGCGCCGCGCGCGGCTGACCGAGCTTTCGCGGATCGACGCCACGCTCGTGATGTTCGAATCCGGCAACCGGGTGCAGGATACGCTCGCCGATCTCGCCGGGATCATGGGTGCGCGCGATGCCGCGATCTGCCGCGAACTGACGAAGATGCACGAGGAAGTGACGCGTGGGCCATTGGCCGAGCTGGCGCGAACGGCGGATGCGCTGGAAACGCGCGGCGAATTCGTGCTGGTGGTCGCGCCGCCGCCGAAGGGCAGCGGAAGTCATGAGCGCGGAAGCGCTGGACGATCTGCTGCGGGCTTCGCTCCGGCGCGACAGCGTCAAGGATGCGGTGACGCATGCGGTGGAGTTGTCGGGCCGCCCGCGCCGCGAAATCTATGCCCGCGCGCTGGAGCTCGCCAAGGAGTCCGGAGGCGGCGATGGCGAAGGCTGACGGCGCCGCCCCGCGGGACAAGCTTGCAAGGACCGCCTCGCCGGCGCGGGTCGCGGCGTTTCGCACCGGCCTCTCCGCCGAAGCCCGCGCCGCCGCCTATCTGATGGCCAAGGGCTATCGCATCCTCGAAAGACGCTTTCGCACCCCCCATGGCGAGATCGACATCGTGGCGCGGCGGCGTCATCTCGTCGCCTTCATCGAGGTCAAGGCCCGCGCCAGCCTGGATGAGGCGGCCTATGCGGTGACGCCGCGCCAGCAGGCGCGGATCATTGCCGCCGCCCAGGCCTGGCTGGTGGCGCATCCCGAACATGCCGAATTCGAGCTGCGTTTCGACGCCATGCTGATTGCGCCGAGGCGCCTGCCGCGCCATCTGTTAGCGGCATTCGACGCCAGCCCCTGATTTCAACCCCTTAAAGGCCAAGCCCAGCGGACCCCATCCATGAAATTGAACGTCGCCGTCCAGATGGACCCCATCGCGCGCATCAACATCCGCGGCGATTCGACCTTTGCCCTGTTGCTCGAAGCGCAGAAGCGCGGCCACGGGCTGTCCTACTACACCCCCGACAAGCTTTCGCTGAAAGGCGAGGAGCTGGTGGCGCCGGTGCAGATCCTGTCGGTGCGCGACGAGGCCGGCGATCATTTTACCCTCGGCGAGCCGCGCCGCGAGCCGCTGTCGCAATTCGACGTCGTGCTGCTGCGGCAGGATCCGCCGTTCGACCTCGCCTACATCACCTCGACGCATTTCCTCGAGCGGATTCATCCGAAGACGCTGGTGGTGAACAACCCGGCATCGGTCCGCAACGCGCCGGAAAAGATCTTCGTGATGGATTTTCCGCAACTGATGCCGCCGACGCTGATCTCGCGCGACCTCGACGAGATCAACGCCTTCCGCGACGAGCACGGCGCGGTGGTGATGAAGCCGCTGCACGGCCACGGCGGCGCGGCGGTGTTCCGGGTGATGCCGCAGGACATGAATTTCGGCTCGCTCTACGACATGTTCTCGGTCACCTTCAAGGAACCGTGGGTGATCCAGCGCTTCCTTCCCGAGGTCAAACACGGCGACAAGCGCATCATCCTGGTCGACGGCGAGTTCGCCGGCGCGGTCAATCGCGTGCCCGCGGCGGACGATCTGCGTTCCAACATGGTGCGCGGGGGCGCGGCGCAAGCCACCGAGCTTAGCCCGCGCGAGCGCGAAATCTGCGAGACGCTGGGGCCGCGCTTGCGCGAGCGCGGGCTGTTGTTCGTCGGTATCGACGTCATCGACGGCAATCTCACCGAGATCAACGTCACCTCTCCGACCGGCATTCGCGCCATCGCCCGTCTCGGCGGGCCCGACATCGCCGCGAAAATCTGGGACGTGATCGAGAAGAAGCGGAGCTGACGGAAACAAATCCCGAAAGCTATGGCGCGGCCGGCGATTGGCGTAGGTTGCGATCCGAATCACGATTTGGGGGAATTGACCTTGGCCAACCATGACAACATCGATCCGCCCCAGGCCCTCGTCTACGAGGACACCGGCGCCACGGCGCCGGTGCTCTATTTCGACATTGTCTCGGCTTACGGGACCATGCACGGCGTCGTCGAGGCGGAGCTCGCCACCCGCATCCTGCTTCCCAGGACGGACGGCACCACCAACGTGAAATTCCTTTCCACGGGACGGCTGCGCTGCAGTCCGACCGCCGCCCTCCAGCTCCGCAACGCGCTCGATGCCGCGCTGAGGATGCTGGACCAGCCGCAGTCCGACGCGGTCGCGACCTCCACGATGAACTGAGCCGATCGCCGGCCGGTTGCCGGCGCTTGGCGGCGCGTGCCTTCCAAAGGCCTAAAAGCCGTCGCAACCTCTGGGTGCCCGGCGAGAAAGTTCGCACGGGCCGCAAAAGCAAAAATCGACAAAATCCGTGGAGGAAACACGCATGACATCCCATGTTTCGCGACGATCCCTGCTTGCTCTCGGCGCCGGCCTCGGCGCATCGACCCTGCTCGGCGGCAGCGCGCTGGCGCGGGCGCCCAAACTCGGCACCCAGTCACCCTATTTCCACCGCTTCGTGCTCGGCGGCCGCCGAGGTAACCGTGGTGTCCGACGGACCGCTGCCGCTCGGCCCGCCCAAGGGCACCTTCACCGGCGCCTCGGACGACGACATCAAGAAGATGCTGACCGACAATTTCCTGCCCACCGACAATGTCGTGCTCGAACAGAACTCCCCGATCGTGAACATGGGCGACAGGCTGGTGTTGTTCGACACCGGCATGGGCACCTCGCAGGCCTTCGGCCCGACCACCGGCCGCCAGCAGAAGAGCATGGCGGAAGCCGGCATCAAGCCGGAAGACATCGACGCCGTGGTGTTCTCGCACGCCCATATCGATCATATCGGCGGCGTGGTCGATTCCAGCGGCAAGGTGCTGTTCCCCAACGCCCAGTTCTACATCGCCCAGAGCGACTTCGATTTCTGGACCGATGAAGGCAAGATGGGCGGCGACCTGAAGGACTTCATCGTTCACGCCCGCAAGAACCTGATGCCGGTGCGCGACAGGCTGGTGTTCTACAAGGACGGCCAGGAATTCCTGCCCGGCATCCAGGCGCTGGCCGCGCCCGGACACACCGTCGGCCACACCATCTTCATGGTGTCGTCGGGCGGAAAGTCCTTTGCCTTCCTGGCGGATCTCACCCACCACCAGATCCTGCTGATGGAACATCCGCGGATGGAATTTTCCTACGACACCGATCCGAAGCAGGCGGCGGGATCGCGCGTGAGAATGCTGGACATGCTGGCGGCCGGCAAGATCCCCGTGATGTCCTATCACTACCCCTGGCCGGGCTATGGCCATGTCGTGAAGACCGCCGAGGGTTTTCATTATCTGCCCGAGCCGATGCAGATGTTGCTCTGAGGGACAAGCGTGCGGGGGTTGGCGATTGACCGGCCCCCGGCCGCGATCTCCTAGAGATCGCCGACCCACGGATGGCGCGTCTCCAGATGGACCGCGTTCGCCGGCTTCGGGAAGCTCGGATCGGCAAAGGCGCCCGCGGCAACGGCGGTCAGCTCGGGCGCGCGTTGCGGTTTCCAGAACACCGTCGAGCCGCAACCCGGACAGAAGTGAAAGGTCACCGAAAATCCGCTCTCGCCCTGGCGCATGTAGACGCTGGAGCGGCCGGTCGCGCTGACGTGCTCGTTGCGAAAGAACGCGGCAATGCCGTAGGTGCTGCCGGTGCGTTTCTGGCAGGCAAGGCAGTGACAGAGCGAGACTTTGGTTGGTTCGGCCGCGCAGGCAATGCGCAGGTTTCCGCAGCAGCAACTTGCCAATCGCTTCATGGAAATTTCCTCCGCGTGATCGCCGTCCATCGGCGCTTCATTCGCCAGGTCCTGCGACACCATGGCGTGTTTCGCATCGCCTTGTGTGTGATCTGGCTAACAACCCTTCGATACGGAAGCCTGTAGCCTCATCCACTGGCCATCATGTCGAGCTGAAACGGACATCGAAAAGCCTGGCGGCGCAACCCGCATTCGATTGGCCGTGCCCCCGGCAGGCAGGTGACCCCACGCAGTTCCATTTGGCGCAATGATCATCTTATGGGAGCGACGATATGCCGAAATGGCCGAAGGATACGATGAGCGCGAAGGTCGACTTCTACGGCGACCCGCGCGGACCGCACGGGGTGAACGATAGCTGGTTTTCGAAAAACGTCGTCCGGGTGGTGCCGCCCTGGAAGATGCTGTTCGCGGACAAGCCGATCAAATCGATCGCGTTTCACAAGAAATGCGCCGACGCGCTCGGCGCGGCGCTGGATGAGATCTGGGCCGCCTGCGACAAGGACCAGAAGACCATCGAGAAGAACGGCCTGCAGGAATTCGGCGGATCCTTCAACTATCGCCTGATCCGCGGCTCGAACGCGATCTCGAATCACTCCTTCGCCATCGCGATCGACATTGCCCCGTCAGGCAACGCGCTCGGGGTCAAGAAGGGCAAGATGCCGGCGTTTGCGGTGAAGGCATTCAAGGACCAGGGCTTCCGCTGGGGCGGCGACTACAAGGGCCGCAAGGACTGGATGCATTTTGAAGCGGTGAGCTGAGAGGGGCGTTTTTGGTTCTACGAGGCCGAGACCGCCTTGAGGGCCTCGCCTGCGTGGACGGCGGGAGCCGACAGGAACAATCTAACGGCAATGCAAGCTGCTTTGGAGAAGGGCGGGATTGTCATCCGTCTGACGACGAAAAATCGAGGTGGAATCAGTCAAGTCCAAGCAACCATGACGGACAGTTTGTCCACTAGACGAATTCGGCAAAAATGCCACTATACTGTACAGTTTAGTTACGAAGGCCGCACAGCCGAGGTTTGCGACCCAAGGCTGCGCGGGAATTCTGGAAGGCGCCGCAACGGCCGTTATGGAAGGGGTCGGACGTATGAGCCCTTATGGAAGGGGCCTTACGGTGGAGGTAGCAGGACTTGCACCCGCCGGGAGAAGGAGCTGGACGAACTCACCCGCTGCGACTGTAGCACCCCGAAACTCTTAAAAGCCGGAGCCGAAAGGCTCCGGTTTTTATTTTTCCCAAGGCATAGACCTCGCCGGCATTCGCGATCGGCTTTTGCGCTGTGGGCGCTCGCGCGGGGTCCTGCCCCAAGAGATCTGCGGCTGCCGTATCCTTCATCATGTAAATTGACCCGTTCTTGCAATCGGCCATCGTTCCGGCGAGCGGTGGGCCAACGTCCTCAGATTTGAGCCGACGGCCACCATCGTTTGGAAATTGAACATCTGCCATCCTTTTGGCTCGAAGGCCGGGCTTCCCTTGCGCAACGGCCTCCGATCAATGCCAGGATCATGTTCGAGGGTCGTCGGCGTGCCTGCCGGCTTTCCGGCAGTGCCGTGATGTGGAACCATGACCACATCCGGCAGCTCGGCTCCAAAGCGCAATAGAACACGCTCGGCCGCCGCCAATTCCGAGTCTCGGCGTCAAGGGCCTCCAAGCTTCGCCGAGGTCATGGACCTCTGCGGCGATCTCGCTTTCGGCGGTAGCGAAGCAGCTCGATTGAGTATCCGTTGCCATGATCATGGTAAGCGCCCTCACCTTGACTGTCGTCAAGGACTTCATTGTGTTTCATAAAGAAATGTTCGCTGTTTGGGCCCCTCGGACAATCCTGTGTGCAATCGTGCAGAACTCTATATGCGTCTGCGGCTGACTTTGTTGTAGCAATTCCCGCTGCCAATTATGACAGTCATCCAGACTTAATATGTAGATGCGAACTGAATTTTGTAACGGTCCCAGCCGGTTACTGAAGTATCTGGGCCGATTGCCGCACGGGAGACTCTTAGCCGCCCGGAGCAATCATGAAAACCCACCGAAAAAATACCCGACTGGTTGCGGTGATCGCCGTGGACCTGATCCTAGTTTTGTTCCCTTAATGTTCTTGCCACCTTGCCCCGCTTCCGCTACCTTCGATTGCGGCAGAGGGGCAGCATTTGGTTCAGCGGGTTTCCACCGTCGCCTTTGAGGGGATCGAGGCCCGCGCCGTCGACGTGCAGGTGCAGGTCGCGCCGGGCTTGCCGGCGTTCGCGATCGTCGGCCTGCCCGACAAGGCGGTGTCGGAAGCGCGCGAGCGGGTGCGCTCGGCGCTGATCGCCTCGGGGCTGGCGCTGCCGGCACGGCGAATCACCGTCAATCTCGCGCCCGCCGATCTGCCCAAGGAAGGCAGCCATTACGATCTGCCGATCGCGCTCGGCGCTGATGGCGGCGATCGGCGCCATACCGCCCGGACGCGCTTGCCGGCTTCACCGTGCTCGGCGAACTCGGCGCTCGACGGCTCGATCGCGCCCGTGGCGGGCGTGCTGCCGGCGGCGATCGGGGCGAATTCGCGCGAGGAAGGCCTGATCTGCCCGGCGGCCTGCGGCGCGGAAGCGGCCTGGGCGAGCCCGGACATCCAGATCGTGGCGGCGCATTCGCTGATCCAGATCGCCAACCATTTCAAAGGCACGCAGGTGCTGTCGCGGCCGCAGCCGCGGGTGCACGAGCAAGGGACCAACGCGCTCGACCTGCGCGACATCAAGGGCCAGGAGAGTGCCAAACGCGCGCTCGAGATCGCGGCGGCCGGCGGACATCACCTGCTGATGATGGGCTCGCCCGGCGCCGGCAAATCGATGCTGGCCGCACGGCTGCCCTCGATCCTGCCGCCGCTGTCGCCGTCGGAACTGCTGGAAGTCTCGATGATCGCGTCGGTCGCCGGCGAAATCCGCGACGGCGCGCTGACGGCGAAGCGGCCGTTCCGCAGCCCGCATCATTCCGCCAGCATGGCGGCACTCGACCGGCGGCGGATTGCGCGCCAAACCCGGCGAGATCTCGCTGGCGCATCAGGGCGTGCTGTTCCTCGACGAATTGCCGGAGTTCGATCCGCGCGTGCTGGATTCGCTGCGCCAGCCGCTGGAGAACGGCGAGGTCGCGGTGTCCCGCGCCAATCACCGCGTCACCTATCCCGCGCGCTTCATGCTGGTGGCGGCGATGAATCCCTGCCGCTGCGGTCACGCCTTTGAGCCCGGCTTCTCCTGCAAGCGCGGACGGATCGACCGCTGCACGTCCGATTACCAGGCGCGCATCTCGGGCCCGCTGATGGACCGCATCGATCTGCGGATCGAGGTGCCGGCGGTGACCGCCGCCGATCTCATCCTGCCGCCGCCGGCGGAGGGCTCGGCCGAAGTCGCCGCACGGGTCGCCGCGGCGCGCGATATCCAGCTCCGGCGTTATGCCGCGGCCGGCCTGCCGCAGGTCCGCACCAACGCCGAGGCGCCCGCCTCGCTGCTGGAAACCATCGCGCAGCCGGACGCCGCCGGCACCAAACTCCTGCGCGAGGCGTCGGAGACGATGCGGCTGTCGGCGCGCGGCTATCACCGCGTGCTGCGCGTCGCCCGCACGCTGGCCGACCTCGACGGCGCGGAAAATGTCGGCAAGCTGCATCTCGCCGAAGCGCTGTCGTATCGCGCGCTCGCCGAGGATGTCCGCCGCGCGGCGTGAGGCGCGCCGCTTGCGCGTACGGCGAAAATTACTGACGGCATCAACCTGACAACCCGACGGGCAAATCACCTGGGCAATTTGACGACCCCTCTGTCCAGCCCCTTCCGAAAAATATTCTGATTTTCAGAATTCTTCTTGACCCCAGAACCAAATCACCTTCATGTCCCCCGCCGTCCCGCCCCACTCCGAGGGGCGTTGCGCAACGTCACGAAACGCGGGGCGGGATGCGGTGGACGCGGGTGGCGCGCTTGACGGGCGAAGCTGACGCGGACGGCGAAGTCGTGTGGTCCTGACGCCCCGGTGCTGGCGTCAAGTTTGCGGAAGGCAACTTCCGCCGATGACGGTGGCAAGAAAGCCGGTCGCCGGGGAGAGCACGAAGGAAACCGTAAAACCATTGCGCGGGGAATGCCGGGTGATTCCGGTGTGACCTGACTAACGCGTGTGCGTTCTCACACTATCCTTGCACACGCGGCTATCGGGCGCATCGGGCGCCCGGCATTCCCTGCGCCCTCATGGGCGGAAAACAGATGCACAACTCGGGCGCGGAGCGCCGCGGGAACGCGAAGGCGCGCTTGAAATCGCCAGACCCTTTGAAACAAGCTGTTTGAAAATCGATTCGTCGTCAGTCGAGAAGGCGGGAACCGCCGCGCGTCAACTCCTCGGTAACGAGTTCTGTTTACGCTCCGCCAACCATAAGCCCTCGCGTCTTTGTAAGTCTTTCGTTGAGTGGGTGCGTGATGTTGCGTTTCAAGATTCTGGTGTCCGCCGTTCCCCTGATGATCCTCGGCTTTTTCGCACGCGGCGAATTGTTACCCGGCCCGCATCCCTGCATCGCCATCGCCGACACCTCGGTCGAGATTTCGGACATGCCCTGGGTTGCCGACCTTCACGTCGCCTTCACCGACGATCCGAAGCTCGCGAGCGTGCGGGTGCAGCTCTCCGACAGCGCCGAAGCCGCCGATTTCGCCGTGATCGACGGTGCCGACGGCACGGAGACCGCCTCCTGCGAGGCCAACCCGGCCACGCGACTGGTTTCCATCTCCGCAAATCCCTCAGCCGATTCGCCGGTGATCTATCTCTCGCCGGAGGGCCCGTCGGATTACCGGATCTTCGTGCGCTCGAAGAGCTTCACCGCGCGCGACGCGGCCGCGCTGGTGGTCGGCGCCGGCGGCGGACAGCGCCGGCTGGTCGCCGCCTCGCTCTGAGTTTTTCTCTTTTGTTTGACGCGTTTCCTGACGCGAAGCGGAACCTGTCCCGGACCAGTCCGGCGCCTGCTTTAACCGGAAACGCGGTGTCTTCACCTTCCATTAACCCTGTTCTCATCGTCGCATCCGACCCGATGCAACCTTCAAGCACTTTGCAAGGTCAATCACTCCATCGTCGCGCCGGGTCAGGGCGCAGCAAGACAGATTTCGGAGTCATCGGCATGGGACGATTCTTCCGGATCAAGCTACATCTACGGCGCTTCTCCCGGCGTCATCCGTGGCTGATCTTCACGGTCCGCTCTTTCATGATCTTTTCCGCCGCGTTCGGCGGCTCCTACGGTTTCATCGCCGGCAGCCGGTCGCCAGGTTCCGGCTACGACCCCAACACCTTTGCGATCGGCGCGAGCTTCCTGTTCGCGCTGGCCTGCCTTGCGCTCGCGACGCTCAGCTTCCGGATGCGCATGCTGCGCAACAAGCTTCGCAAGGTCGCGCTTCACAACGAGACGCTGGCCGACCGCAACTGGGAACTGCAGGAAGCCGAGCAGCGCGTCCGCAGCCTGTTCGAATCGCAGGGCGACCTGATCGTGCTGCGCGACGCCGAGGGCCGCATCGGCTTTGCCAACGATGCCTATTGCGAACTGGCGAAGCAGCCGCGCGAGGCGCTGGTCGGCAGCACATTCGCCTTCACCGTGCTCGAACAGGGCGACACCGCGCTGGAGTTCGAACGGCACCCGCATTCATGACCAGAAGATCGAAGGTCCCGTCGGGCCGCGCTGGATCGCCTGGCGCGAGGGCTGGGTTCGATCGGACGCCGGCCAGCCCGCCGAATTGCAGTGTGTCGGCCGCGACGTCACCGACCGCACCGAGACCGAACGCGCGCTGGCCGACGCCCGCGATCAGGCCGACGCCGCCAACCGCGCCAAGTCGCGCTTCCTGGCGATGGCCAGCCACGAGATCCGCACGCCGCTGAACGGCATCCTCGGCATGAGCGGCCTGTTGCTGGATACGCCGCTGACGCCGGAGCAGATGACCTACGCCAAGGCGGTGCAAACCTCGGGCGACGCGCTGTTGTCGCTGGTCGAGGAACTGCTGGATTATTCCAAGATCGAGGCCGGCAAGATCGATCTCGAACATCGCCCGTTCGCGCTCGCCGCCATGATCGAGGACATCACCGAACTGCTGGCGCCGCGGGCGCAGGCGCGCAAGCTCGAGATCGCGGCCTATGTCGACGAACGGCTGCCGGCCGAAGTGATCGGCGATGCCGCAAGGCTGCGGCAGGTGCTGCTCAATCTCGCCGGCAACGCCATCAAGTTCACCTCCACCGGCGGCGTGGCGCTGATCGTCGAGCCCGGCATCTGGCCGAACGAGATCTCATTCCTGGTCCGCGATACCGGCATCGGCATCGCGCCCGAGGCACGGGAGCGGATCTTCCGCGAGTTCGAGCAGGCCGACG
Source organism: uncultured Alphaproteobacteria bacterium (assembly GCA_963843225.1). GTDB lineage: Bacteria > Pseudomonadota > Alphaproteobacteria > Rhizobiales > Xanthobacteraceae > Bradyrhizobium. Next base: position 761,609 of record CAWJJT010000001.1, read on the forward strand.
ATCGCATCGCCCGCAGCTATGGCGGCACGGGATTGGGGCTGAGCATCTCCGAGCGCATCGTCAAGCGCATGGGCGGCCGCATCGCGCTGGAGAGTGAGGTCGGCACGGGATCCACCTTCGAGGTGGCGGTGCCGCTTCCGCCTTCCAACAGCGAACAGAAGCCGTTCGCCGCGCCGGACCTGACCGGACAGGCGGTCATGCTGGTGTCGCCGCAGAGCATCGAGGCCTCGCTGATCGAGCTGCGGCTGCAGCGCTGGGGCGCCCAGACCTGCATGGTCGGGGATGTCGCGGTGGCGCAGGCTTTGTTGCCGGAGCGGACCTGGCACGCGGTGCTGATCGATCGCGCGCTCGGCGCGCAGGAGGTCGAGGCGCTGGGCGAGACCGCGCGCCGGCACGCGACGCAGCGGATCGTCCTGTACACGCCGGCCGCGCGGCACGAATTGCAGGCTTCCGGCTCGAGCGCCTTCACCGGCTATCTGATCAAGCCGCTGCGCGCGGCTTCGCTCGCGGCGCGGCTGTCGATGGCGCCGGAAGTGGCGTCGCCGAGCCTTGTCGACGAGATGCCGGTCGAGACCATCGTCGCGGCCGAAGCGCCGGTGCGCGGGTTTTCGGTGCTGGTCGCCGAAGACAACGAGATCAACGCGCTGTTGATGCGCTCGCTGCTTACGCGTTTGGGCCATCACGCCGTCATCACCACCAATGGCGAAGAGGCGCTGGAATCCTGGCTCGCCGCCAAATCGGCCGGCACGCCCTATGATCTTGTGCTGATGGACGTCCAGATGCCGCAGCTCGACGGCATCGAGACCACCAAACAAATCCGCGCGCGCGAAGCGGGCCAGGCGATCCGCCGCACGCCGATCCTGGCGCTGACCGCGAATACGCTGGTGGAGGACCGCTATGCCTGCTTCGAAGCCGGCATGGACGGCTTCCTGATCAAGCCGCTCGACCGCGAAAAGCTCGCCGAGGCGCTGGCGGGGCTCGCCGCCTCCCGGCATCTGGCGGCGTGAGTCGGCGGGGCGTTTGTTGGAGGGTCTTCTACAGCCGCCGCAGCGCTACTGTCTCGACGACGTGATCGGCGCCCTTCTTCAGGATCAGCGTCGCGCGCGGCCGGGTCGGCAGGATGTTGTCCTCGAGATTGGCGAGGTTGGTGCGCTCCCAGATCGCCAGCGCCGTCGCGGTCGCCTCCTCGTCGGACAGCGGCGCGTAGCGGTGAAAATACGACCGGGGATCGGTAAACGCGGTGTCCCGCAGCGCCAGGAAACGCCTGATGTACCACTCGCGCAGCACGGATTCTTCGGCATCGATATAAACCGAGAAATCGAAGAAGTCGGACACGACAGGCACGGCCTTGCCGTCGCGCGGCAGCCGTCCGGTCTGCAGGACGTTGACGCCTTCGACGATCAGGATGTCCGGCCGGTCGACCTCGGTCCATTCGTTCGGGATGATGTCGTAGGTCAAGTGCGAATAGACCGGCGCGCGCACCCGGCCTCGCCCGGCCTTGATGTCGCTCAGGAACGACAGCAGCGTCGGCAGGTCATAGCTCTCGGGAAAGCCCTTCTTCTGCATGATGCCCTGCCGCTCGAGCAGGGCGTTGGGAAACAGAAAACCGTCCGTCGTCACGAGGTCGACCTTGGGCCGCGGCGACCAGCGCGCCAGCAGCGCCTGCAGCACGCGCGCGGTGGTCGACTTGCCCACCGCCACCGACCCGGCGACGCCGATGATGTAGGGCATCTTGCGGTCTTCGATGCCGAGAAAGCGTCGCTGCGCGAAATAAAGCCGCTGGGTGGCATCGATGTAGATCGACAGCAGGCGCGACAGCGGCAGATAGATTTCCTCGACCTCCCTGAGATCGAGCCGGTCGTGCATCGAACGCAGCCTGGCGATTTCCTCATATTCGAGCGTCATCGGCGTGTCGTCGCGCAGCCGCGCCCACTGCTCCCGGGAAAAAATCCGGTAGGGATTATATTGTTGCTCCGGTGCCCGAATATCCATGACGCCGCCTCTGACTTCCAGGTGCTCCTAGTCGCGCTTGCGCGACGCCTTCTCTTCCAGTCCCGACATGCTGGTGCGCTCCGAAAGCGCCGCCTCGACTTCCTCAAGCTTCACGCCGCGCGACTTCAGAAGCACAAGCAAATGAAACAGCAGGTCCGCGCTTTCGGCGATCAGATGGCTACGATCGTTCTCGACGGCGGCGATCACGGTTTCCACCGCTTCCTCGCCGAATTTCTTGGCGCAATGCTCCGAACCCTTGTCCAGGAGCTTGCGGGTATAGGACGCCTCTCCTCCCGACGCCGCGCGGGCATCGATGGTGGCAGCGAGGTCGTGGAGCGTGAAACGCGGCATCAACTCAACTCACACGCCCGCAAATTCGGGCGCAACTGAAGCCATTTAGCACTTTTATGACGGCGAGTCGTCAGGGATCGAGCCGCATCGGCAGCCCGGCCCGGACCATGTGATCCTTGGCTTGACGTATGGTAAATTCCCCGAAATGGAAGATCGACGCCGCCAGCACCGCGGTCGCGTGGCCCTCGCGGATGCCGTCGACCAGGTGATCGAGGTTGCCGACGCCGCCGGAGGCGATCACCGGCACCGAAACACTGTCGGCGATCGCGCTGGTGAGCGGGATGTCAAAGCCCTGCCGGGTGCCATCGCGGTCCATCGAGGTCAAAAGGATCTCGCCGGCGCCAAGCGAGACCACTTCCTGGGCATATTCGATGGCATCGATCCCCGTGGAATTACGGCCGCCATGGGTGAAGATTTCCCAGCGCTCGCCGCCGCCGGCGCGTTTGACCCGCTTGGCGTCGATCGCGACCACGATGCACTGCTCGCCGAATTTCTCGGCCCCTTCCTTGACGAATTCCCGGCGGCTGACGGCGGCCGAATTGATCGACACCTTGTCGGCGCCGGCGCGCAGCAACGTTTTGATGTCGTCGATGGTGCGGACGCCGCCACCGACCGTCAGCGGCATGAAACAGGCCTCCGCGGTGCGCCGGACCACGTCGAGCATGGTGCCGCGATTTTCGTGGGTGGCCGTGATGTCGAGGAAGCACAGCTCATCGGCGCCGGCGGCGTCATAGGCAATCGCCGCTTCGACGGGATCGCCGGCATCGCGCAGATCGACGAAATTGACGCCCTTGACGACGCGCCCGTCCTTGACGTCGAGACAGGGTATCACGCGCACCTTGAACATGGAGTGCTCCTAGGCCGCCGCACGCGCGTTGCGGATCAGCGCCAACGCCGCTGTTGCATCGAGGCGGCCGTCATATAGCGCCCGACCCGCGATCGCGCCGGCCAGCTTCCTGGCGCGCGGCTGGAGCAGAGCCTTGACGTCGTCGATCGAGGCAAACCCGCCGGAGGCGATGACGGGGATCGAGATCGCCTCGGCGAGCGCAATGGTCGCGTCGAGGTTGAGACCCCTAAGCAGGCCGTCGCGCGCGATGTCGGTGAAGATGATCGCGGCAACGCCGGCATCCTCAAACCGCCGGGCGATTTCGAGCGCGGTGACCTCCGAGGTCTCGGCCCAGCCTTCGACCGCGACCTTGCCGTCGCGGGCATCGAGACCGACCGCGACGCGGCCGGGGAATTTCTTCGCCGCGCTCTTCACGAGCTCGGGGTCGCGCACCGCCGCCGTGCCGATGATCACCCGCGCGATGCCTTTCGCCAGCCAGGCTTCGACGGTGTTCAGGTCGCGGATGCCGCCGCCGAGTTGCACCGGCATGGTGACCGCCGCAAGCATCGCTTCCACGGCATGCGCGTTCATCGGCTTGCCGGCGAATGCACCGTCGAGGTCGACGACATGAAGATACTCGAACCCCTGCGCGGCAAACGCCTTTGCCTGAGCGGCGGGATCGAGATTGAACACGGTCGCGCGCGCCATGTCGCCCTGCTCCAGGCGCACGCATTGGCCGTTTTTCAGATCGATGGCGGGAAAAAGGATCACGGCTTCCATTTCAAGAAATTGGAGATCAATGCGAGACCAAAGCGCTGGCTCTTCTCCGGGTGAAACTGCGTACCGATAGCGGTGTCCCGGCCCACGATCGCCGTCACCGGTCCGCCGTAATCCGCGCGGGCCAGCACGTCCGCCTCATTGGTCGCGTTGAGGTGATAGGAGTGCACGAAATAGGCGTGGCGGCCTTTCGGCCCGAGCGGCAGGCGCTCGAGCACCGGGTGCTCGCGGACCAGGTCGAGCGTGTTCCAGCCCATGTGCGGGATCTTCAAGTTCTCCTCGCGGGGCGAAATCTTTTCGACATCGCCGGCGATCCAGCCGAAGCCGTCGGTCGTGACATGCTCCTTGCCGCGTGTGGCCATGAGCTGCATCCCGACGCAGATGCCCAAGAACGGTCGCGCCTTGTTGCGCACGGCTTCCGTCATCGCCTCGATCATGCCGTCGAGCGCATCCAGCCCCCGGCGACAATCGGCGAAGGCGCCGACGCCCGGCAGCACCACACGATCGGCGCGATAGACAATCTCGGGGTCGCGGGTCACGACGATCTTCTGCGGATTTTCCATGCTCCGCGCCGCGCGCTCGAACGCCTTCGCGGCCGAGTGCAGGTTGCCGGAGCCGTAGTCGATGATGGCAACGCTCACCGTTGCGCTCCCGGATCCGGAAACAATCCGATGATGTCGCTGTGCGGCAACGGCGGCGGCTTCGAAAACGGCTGGCCCGGGATATCCCGTGTCGGCGGCGGCCCGCCGCGGTCAACCGCAAGCTGGTCGTTGCCGAGGCCACGCTGCCTGGCGGCCCAGCGGTCGAAGAAGCGTCGCTCCGCGGCTTCCGCATCGTCAGCCACCACGATGTCGAGCTGGCGCCAGCGGCGTCGCGACAGGGTCCAGCGCTCGAGGCTCGCCGCTTCAAACCCCAACAGCAGCGCCAGCAGGATATCGACGAGCAGGATCGTCCCCGCGCCAACGCCGAGTTTCACCATGCCCAAATCGATAATGGCCATCAGCGCGATCCAGCCGAGCAGCGCCAGCCACAGGCGATGCCAGGCAAGCCACAGCACGCCGAGAATGGCGGCCCAGAAATGGAAACCGTCGCGGACAAAGGCGAAGCGGTCGGTCGCCGCGAAAGCGGCGCCGTTCGTCGTGGGGGCATGCACCGTGTAGACCGGCATCGTACTCTCCGCCGAGAACCGGCAATCAGCCGCCGAGCTGACCCTTGGTGGATGGCACTTCGCCCGCGGCCCTCGGATCGATCGCGACCGCCGCGCGCAGCGCCCTCGCCAGACCCTTGAAGCAGGATTCGGCGATATGATGGCTGTTCTCGCCATATAGGGTCTCGACGTGCAAAGTCACGCCGGCATTGATCGCAAAGGCATTGAACCACTCGCGCACCAGTTCGGTGTCGAACTGACCGACCTTGTCGCGCGGAAACTCCACCTTGAACACCAGCACCGGCCGCCCCGAAATGTCGATGACGACCCGCGACAGCGTTTCGTCCATCGGCATGTGGACCGAGGCATAGCGGGTGATGCCGGCCATGGTGCCGAGCGCCTGCTTGACCGCCTGCCCGAGCGCGATGCCGACATCCTCCGTCGTGTGGTGGTGGTCGATATGAAGGTCGCCGACCGCCTTCACCGTCAGGTCGATGCGGGAATGCCGCGCCAGCAGGTCGAGCATATGGTCGAAAAAACCGATCCCGGTCGCGATGCTGGATGCACCGGTCCCGTCGAGGTTCACAGTCACCTCAATGTCGGTCTCTTTGGTCTTGCGCTTGATGGTGGCGCTGCGCATGAAACGTGCTTTCCCTTGACCGGCCCCTGACGTCCCTCGGGCCGAAAACGCGCCCTTTTAACAGGGGGATGCCGCCTTCGCTACTGCGGGATGGCCCGCTGGCGGCCGAACTTCGGCCTATGGTGACCGGAATCCGGCGATTGTAACCCTGCACCCAAGTCCTTAAATGCCTGCCAACGCGAGGTACCCCATGCAGGCATCACAATCCCAGCCGCCGGTCTGGCACGGCACCACTATTTTGACGGTCCGCAAGGGCGGCAAGGTGGTGATCGGAGGCGACGGGCAGGTCTCGATCGGCCAGACCGTCATCAAATCCAACGCCAAAAAGGTCCGAAAACTCGGCAAGGGCGACGTGATCGGCGGTTTCGCCGGCGCCACCGCGGACGCCTTCACGCTGTTCGAGCGGCTGGAAAGCAAGCTCGAGCAGTATCCGGGACAACTGACCCGCGCCGCGGTCGAACTCGCCAAGGACTGGCGCACCGACCGCTATTTGCGGCGCCTGGAGGCGATGATGATCGTCGCCGACAAGGAGGTGTCGCTGGTCCTGACCGGCACCGGCGACGTGCTGGAACCGGAAGCCGGCGTGATGGCGATCGGCTCCGGCGGCAATTACGCGCTGGCCGCCGCCCGCGCGCTGGTCGATTTCGGACAAGGATGCCGAAACCATCGTGCGCCGGTCGCTCGATATCGCCGCCGACATCTGCGTCTATACCAACCGCAACGTCACCATCGAGAGCCTGTCGAGCGGCTGAGCGATGGCGCCGGATTACGTCTTCCGTCCGATGACCTCCGCCGACCTTCCACTGGTGCGGCGCTGGCTCGAAACGCCGGAGGTCGTGCGCTGGTGGGGGCACCCGGACGAGCAATATGCGCTGGTGAGTGGCGATCTCGATCATCCCGATATGGATCAGTTCATCGTCGCGCTCGGCGAGCATCGGTTCGGCTACATCCAGTGCTACGCGCTCAGCGCCTGGAACTCCGGTCTTGGCGCGCAGCCGCCGAAGACGCGCGGCATCGATCAATTCATCGGCGAGCCCGGCATGATCGGGCGCGGCCACGGATCGTGCTTCATCCGGCAATTCGCCGAGGGCTTGCTGAGATCCGGAATTCCGCGCGTCGTCACCGATCCGGACCCTGACAATGGCCGCGCGGTCCGCGCCTACGTCAGGGCCGGCTTCCAAAGCGACCGCGTTGTTGATACGCCTGATGGCCCTGCTCTGTTGATGGTCCGTGACCCATGACGATCGAGCGCCATGCGCCGGCCCCCTCCACACTGTCGCCGTGGCACTGGATTGCGATTGCAATCCTCCTGCTCGCGCTGCAGGCAGCGATCCTCCATGCGATGGGACGCGTGCCGATCTGCACCTGCGGTTATGTCAAGCTGTGGCACGGAGTGGTGCAGAGTTCGGAAAACTCACAGCACCTCACCGACTGGTACACGTTCTCACACATTATTCACGGTTTCCTGTTCTACGGCCTGACCTGGCTCGTGCTGCCGCGCCTGCCCTGGCAAGGCCGCCTGATCGTGGCGATGCTGATCGAGGGCGGCTGGGAGCTGGTCGAGAATTCCAACTGGATCATCGAGCGGTACCGGACCGGGACCATGTCGCTGGACTATTTTGGCGACAGCATCGTCAATTCCGTGTCCGATAACCTGTCGATGGTGGCGGGCTTTCTGCTGGCGCGAAAACTCCCGGTGATGGCGACCGTCGCGCTTGGGCTCGTATTCGAGATTTTGGTCGGGCTTCACATTCGCGATAATCTCACCCTCAACATCATCATGCTGGTGCACCCGTTCGAGGCGATCCGGCACTGGCAGGCCGGGCCGCCGATCATCTAGAACCGCTTGTGCCAGCCACATTTGAAACCTACGTAAGGACCATGACCGACTTCTCCCCCCGCGAAATCGTTTCCGAACTCGACCGCTTCATCGTCGGCCAGGCCGACGCCAAGCGCGCGGTTTCCATCGCGCTGCGCAACCGCTGGCGGCGCCTGCAGCTCACCGGCCAGTTGCGCGAGGAAGTGCTGCCGAAGAATATCCTGATGATCGGGCCGACCGGCGTCGGCAAGACCGAGATCGCGCGGCGGCTGGCCAAACTGGCGGGCGCGCCGTTCATCAAGGTCGAGGCCACGAAATTCACCGAGGTCGGTTATGTCGGCCGCGATGTCGAGCAGATCATCCGGGACCTCGTCGAGGTCGCGATCGCGCAGACAAGGGAGCGCAAGCGCAAGGACGTGCAGGCGCGTGCCCAGCTCGCCGCCGAGGAGCGCGTGCTCGATGCGCTGGTCGGCGCCAATTCCAGCGCCGCCACCCGGGATTCCTTCCGCAAGAAGCTGCGTGCCGGCGAACTCAACGACAAGGAAATCGAGATCGAGACGCAGTCCTCGAGCGGCATGCCGATGTTCGAGATTCCCGGCATGCCCGGCGCGCAGCTTGGCGCGATCTCGATCGGCGACATCTTCGGCAAGATGGGCGGCCGGACCAAGTCGCGCCGGCTCACGGTCGAAGGATCGCATGAGCTGCTCGTCAACGAGGAATCCGACAAGCTTCTGGACAATGACCAACTGGTGCAGGAAGCGATCAACGTGGTCGAGAACAATGGCATCGTGTTCCTCGACGAGATCGACAAGATCTGCGTGCGCGAAGGCCGCAGCGGTGGCGGCGACGTCTCACGCGAGGGCGTGCAGCGCGACCTGTTGCCGCTGATCGAGGGCACCACGGTCTCGACCAAGCACGGCGCGGTCAAGACCGATCACATCCTGTTCATCGCCTCGGGCGCGTTCCACATCGCAAAGCCGTCGGATCTGTTGCCGGAATTGCAGGGCCGCTTGCCGATCCGGGTCGAACTGGCGGCACTCACCCGCGACGACATGCGCCGTATCCTGACCGAGCCCGAGGCATCGCTGATCAAGCAATATGTCGCGCTGATGCGCACCGAAGGCGTGACGCTTGATGTGACCGACGACGCCATCGACGCGCTCGCCGATGTGGCGGTCGCCGTCAATTCGACGGTGGAGAATATCGGCGCGCGGCGATTGCAGACCGTGATGGAGCGGGTGCTGGACGAGATTTCCTTTGCCGCCCCCGACCGCCATGGCGAAACCATCCGGATCGACGCCGACTATGTGCAGAAGCACGTCGGCGATCTCGCCAAGAACACGGATTTGAGCCGGTTTATTTTATGATGTCCTAGCGTCGGCGCTTCGTGGTGGAAGCGACGCGAAGGATTGGCGCACGCATCGGCCATGTGATAGTTGGTTGCCAATCTGCCCGCATCCCTGGGGACTCGATGAATCTGCGTGTGCGGGAAAACCCCTGGCGCCTGATGCTTGCGGTCAACGTCGCCGTGCTGATCGGGGTTCTCATCTACAAGCTCACGCGCGAGCCCTACGTCCCCTACATTCATCTGCTGGTCGACTATCATTTCGGCTTCACCAAGCGCGCATTGATCGGCGCGATCGTGTCGCTGTTCACAGCCAAGGTGCCCGTGTGGCTGGTATTCGCGCTGTCCGGCGCGGTCTGGCTGATCACGGCGGGCCTGTTCCTCGAACTATTCCGGCGAACGTTCGGGTTCGACGACGAGCACATGCCGCTGTTGGTATTCATGGCCGGCTCGCCGTTTTTCCTGAAGAATTTCATGCATACGCTGGGGCATTTCGACATCTACGGCTGCGCCTTCGCGATTCGTGCTGCTGCTGATACCGGCGCGCTCCGTCGCATTCGTGCTTCTGGCCGCACTGGCGTCGATGATCCTCGTTCTCGTTCACCACATCCATCTCCTGATGTATGTGCCGACCATCGCGGTCATCGTGACGCTGCGCTACTATCTGGTCCAAGGCTTTGACCGGAGGAATGTAACCGTCGGTATTGCAGCGGCGCTGTGCGTCGGGCTGTTGTTCCTGGCGGCGCAATTCCTCGGCACGATGAACGTGCCCGAGGCGGAATTCGTCCGCTATCTGCAGACCCGGATGGCCGATCCAAGCCGCACCAATCTGCTCAGCTTCAGCTACATCTGGTATCAGCCGTTGTCCAAGGAGGTCTCGGACACCTGGCAACGCATGCCGTCCAACATCCTCGGCATTCCCGTGTTTGCGCTGCTGATCTGGCTGCACACTCCGCTTTGGAAATATTTTGCCAGCTCGATCCGCGCGCTTTCGGATCAACTGCACCGCCGCACCGTCGTTGCCGCCCTCGTGATCGTGAGCGCGGCGTATCTCGTGATGTTTGCGATGGTGTTCGATTATTCGAGGTGGATCTCGAATTGGGCGGTCTGCATGTTCCTGATCCTGCACGCGGTCAAAACGCTGCCCACATCGCATGCCGTGCCGCTCATCCCCGCGGATGACCGGAAGACAACCGTCTTCGGCTGGATCGTAACGCTGATCCCGCGCGTCGGAATCGTCAGGCCATTCTAGAGCGCCTGATCCGCACGTAGAGCGCGCCCTCGCCGCCATGGCCGATATGCGCCTCTTCAAACCCGACCACCAGCGCGCGGAATTCGGGCAGGCTCAGCCAGTGCGGCACCTGGCGGCGCAGCACCCCGCGCTCGGACTCAGCGCCCATTTTACCCTTGCCGGTGATGATGAGGACAAACGTCAGGCCCTCATGGTGGGCGCGATGCAGGAAACCCGACAGCACCTGATGGGCGCGGGTCTGCGTCATGCCGTGCAGATCGAGCCGGGCGTCGATCTGCTTCTTGCCGCGCGACAATTGCGAACGTTCGCGGCGTCCGAGGGGCGCCAGCGGCGGCGCGGGCCGCGGCTCTGATTTCGGCGGTCGCGGGATGTTGGCGGGCGGATGCGGGCGCGCTGACGCCACGGGTTTCGGCGGCGCCGGAGCTTCGGCATCCCCTGTCTTGGCGGCCCGGGTTTTCCTGCGCAGCGGCTTTATCTGCTTGGCCACGCTCTCCCACAGCGCGCGCTCTTCCTCGCTCAGGCTGCGCTTGCGGCGGGGCGGTGCCGGCGATTCCGGAATCGAAGAAGAACGTTTCATGGGCCGCGATGATAGCGATAATGGCGGCGGTGACGAAGCACCTCGCGAACCGGGGCGGTCGCTGGCCTGGCCTCCGGCAGCGGCACGGCGACCGTCTGTGTGGTCGAGACCTGCGCGACGGAGGTCCCCGCTTGCGCCGGCGCGGTGGCTGCATTTTTCGCGGGCACAGCCGATTTCGCGGCGTCTTTCGCCCCCGCCGCCGTGGAAGCATCGGCGGGCCTGGCGCCGTTCTTCGGGTCCTTCAGCGGATCGACCTGCGGAAACAGCCGGGCGATTTTCGCGGACGGCCGGGCGTCGGGCAGCGGCATCTTGCGGCCTCGTGCCGCCGGATCGAGGCTTTTCGGAATCAAAATGACAAAGCGCATATTGTTCTTCAGGCGGCCGGACACCTTCCCGGCATCGGCGCCGGCGCCAAAATAGAGATCGGCGCGCGCAGGCCCCGTTATCGCCGACCCCGTATCCTGGGCGATCATCAGCCGGCGGAACGGCGTCTTCGACTGCTCCGATTCAATCGGCAGTTCGCCTTCGATGAAGAACGGCGTGCCGTAGACGTGCAGCGCCTTGTCGACCGCGATCGAGCGGCCCGGCGTCAGCGGTACGCCTTGGGCGCCGACGGCTTCGTCCTTGTCGGAGAGCGGCACCTCGCGAAAGAACACGTAGGCACGGTTTTGACGCCGCAGTTCATTGGCGCCGTCGGGGTTCTGCTCCATCCACTCCCGGATCTTCTGCATCGACATCTGATCGCGCGGGATGATGCCGCGCTCGATCAGGATGCGCCCGACCGCCGTGTAGGGATAGCCATTATGCGCGTCGTAATTGATGCGGACGGTCGAGCCGTCCTCGAGCCGGATCCGCGCGGAGCCCTGGATTTGCGCGAACAACAGATCCGTCTGGCTTTTCAGCCACGCGATTTCGAGACCCCGGCCGGCAATCGCGCCGTCTTCGATCGCGGCGCGATCATAGTAGGGCACGAGTTTGCGGCGGCCGATCTTGCGGAATACGTCGCCCTTGTTGGGCAGGCTGGGCGCATCCTGCTTGAAGCCGCGGACGAAGAGATTGGAAGGGCGGCGATAGACCGGCACCGTGTAGACGTCGGTCTGGGTGCGCGAACCGTCCAGGATCGGCTCGTAATAGCCGGTGACAAAGCCCTGATCCTCGCCGAGGCGCGAGATCCGCAAGGGCAGAAAATTCGCCTCGAAAAAGGCCTTGGCCCCGGCGCCGTCGGAAATAGCAGCAGTTCTGGCCGCAAGGCAGGGATCGCGCAGCGAGCCGCCCAGCGCCTTTGCATCGGATTTTGGATCGGCGGCCTGATCGTGCTGCGCGGAGATCGGCTTGCAACTGATGCGAAACGCCTTGTAGGCCTGCAGGTGATCGTCATCGTTCCAGCCGGCGATGTCGGCCCAGGCCACCGGTGCATATTGGCTGCCGCTGATCTGAAGCGGCCACTCGAGGACGGGATAGGGAAGATGCCGACGTGCGGTCTCGGAGACATGCGCAGGATGCAGCTTGCGCGCGGCAATCGCCGCAAAGGGAGCCAGCGACAGCGCGAGCGCGATCACACAAAACGCGGCGACGTATCGTTTGACGCCACGCGCTTTAGTGAGCGCTTCCCGTGCCGACCAGCTTCCAGTTCGGATCGCGTGAAGCAGCGTCGCGAGCGAATGTCCAAACATCGGTGATATCGGTGACCTTATCCGGATTGCCGTCGACGATCGTACCGGCCTTGTCTCGGGTGACCGAGATCATCTGCGACACGAAACGCACCGTCAGTTGGGCCGATCTATCGCGGGCTTCCGCTCCCACGAGTTCGGCCTTGTCGATCGACACGAAGCGGGTTTCGGTCTTCTGTTCGTGCTTCTCGCGATCCTTGATCACGGCCTCGAAACTGTCATAGACCTCGGACGACAACAGGTCCTTCAGCGCGCGGCGATCGCCATTGGCGAACGCCAGCACGATCATCTCGTAGGCGCTGCGCGCGCCTGAAAGGAAATGCCGCGGGTCGAACGATGAATCCAGCGCGGCAATGGCGTCCAGCCCCTGGGCCAGCGGCGTGCCGGCCTCAGCCAGGCCCTTCCAGCGGTCGGCCGGCGGCGTCACTTCCGCCGCGGGCGCCAGCGGCGCCTGGTCGATCACGGCACCCGGTATCGGGACGACATTGTTATTGCTGTCAGGCGCGCCCTGCACGACGTTGCGCGCCGTGCGGTCATAGGGCGGCCGCTCGCTTCCGGTGCGCTGTCCGAGGACATTGCGCAAGCGCAGGAAGATGAAGACCGCCAGCGCCAGGAAGATGATGGTGTAAATATCCACGTCGCTTTTGCTTTCTGGTTCTCACGCCGGCAACGGGTCCGGCGGTAGAGCATTCCCTCCTTGGGGAACGGCAGTGACTACGTCACGGATGGATCAGCAGCATCTAGGCACTAAATTGGCCCGGCCAATGGCACGCTTTGGCATGAAAAGCCATGCCGGTCGAAATCGGCCAAGGCCGGCATTCTCGCCGGTTTGCCACGGACCAAATTGTAGCGCGTTTTGGCCGTGGGGGGAAACCCCGATCGTCACCGGAAATAGCGCATATTCAATAATTTAGGGTGCATCCCGGGCGCCGATGACGGCTATTTGCCGCACAAGGCGGCTGATGGCGGCCCGGCGCGGAGGCCTCTTGCCATTGTCTTCCTTGTGGAGGGAGGCGGGGCTATGTTAGCCACTCGCCCCGTTAACAGCATTTTCCCAAGGCCCAGGCGAATTGAGGCACCGGACCGGCCGCCGCTCGCTTGAAAACGCTCCAGGAGAGATTTCCATGACCGACGGCAACGGCGCGCCTCCCGAAGCGGCCCCTCCCCAGCTCAACGTGCTGGCGCAGTACACCAAGGACCTGTCGTTCGAGAACCCGAACGCCCCGAGTTCGCTGGCACCGCAACAGCAGCAGCCGGCGATCAACATCCAGATCAATGTCAGCGCCAACAACGTCGCCGAAAACGAGTTCGAGGTGACGCTTTCGGTCGAGGGCAAGGCGGAAAACGCCGGCAAGGTGATGTTCAGCTTCGACCTCGCCTATGCCGGGGTGTTCCGCATCGTGAATGTGCCGAAGGAAAACCTGCATCCGCTGGTGATGATCGAATGCCCTCGGCTCTTGTTCCCGTTCGCGCGCGAAATCATTGCCACCGCCGTGCGCGATGGCGGGTTCCCGCCCTTGATGCTCGACCCCGTGGATTTCGTCGGCCTGTATCGCCAGAACATGGAACGGCAGGCTGCCGCTCAGGGTGCGCAGGCCAAGCCGAGCTGAAGAGCCGGGCGAAGACCCGCTTCGCTCGAAAACGCTACGCGCCCAGGAAATCGTTCCAGATCGGCTTGTCGCCGAGGGTGGCGACAAAGGCACGGTGCGCGGCGCGATCTTCGTCGGAGATCCGCGGCGTCAGCGGCACTTCGCGCTGCCGGCGCGGCATTTCGCCATATCCGCCGCTGCGGGTTTCGCGGGTCTCGGCCGCCAGGATCAGTTGCGACTGCCGGGCCCCGATCAGATCGATATAGACCTCGGCCAGCAGTTCGGCGTCCAGCAAGGCGCCGTGCTTGGTGCGGCGGGAATTGTCGATCGCATAGCGCGAGCAGAGATCGTCGAGCCGGTTCGACACGCCGGGATGCTTGCGCCGCGCCAGCAACAGCGTATCGACCAGCCGGTCGCGCGCGATCGCCGGCCGTTTGATACGGTCGAGCTCGGCATTGATGAAGCTGATGTCGAACGATGCGTTGTGGATCACCAGCGGCGCATCACCGATGAATTCCAGGAACTCGTCGACCACATGGGTGAATAGCGGCTTGTCGGCAAGGAACTCCGTCGAAAGCCCGTGTACGGCGAAAGCTTCCGCCGGCATCGCCCGCTCGGGATTGATGTGCCGGTGAAAGATCTGGCCGGTCGGCATGCGGTTGAAGATCTCGACACAGCCGATCTCGACCAGCCGGTCGCCGCGCAGCGGGTCGAGGCCGGTGGTTTCGGTGTCGAGAACGATTTCGCGCATGGGATGATTGACCGGAAAAAAAGCGAATCAGATTCGCCGCTGCGGCATCTTAGCAGCCTCGACCAGAATGTCCCGGATACGGGCGCGCACGGGGTCGAGGCCATGCGAAGTATCCACCACGAAATCGGCGCGCTTGCGCTTTTCCGCGTCGGGCAATTGCCGCGCCAGGATGGCGTCCAGTTTTTCTTCGGTCATGTTGTCGCGCGCAAGAATTCTCTGGCGCTGACTTTCCGGCGTGGTCGTGACCACCACCACGGCATCGACGCGCTTCTCGCCGCCGGTCTCGTACAGCAAGGGCACGTCGACCACGGCGACCGGCGCGCCGGACCGCTCGGCGTCACCGAGGAATTTCAGTCGCGAGGCGCCGAGCATCGGATGGACGATCGCCTCCAGCCGCCTCATCGCGTCGGGATCATGCACCACCTGCGCCGACAGACGCGCGCGATCGACCTTGCCGTCGACCGTGGTGCCGGGAAACGCCGCCTCGATCGCCGGCGCCGCGTCGCCTTCATATAATTGGTGAACCGTCGCGTCGGCGTCGTAGACGGGAACGCCGGCCTCCGCGAACAGTTTCGCGGTGGTTGATTTCCCCATTCCGATCGAGCCGGTCAGCCCCAGAATGATCATCCAGCTTTCACCATTGGCCGCCTTGTCCGGATTTCCTTTTACACGGCAAGCAGCCGCTCGCTACGCAAAAACGCGAGCAGCGGCAACAGCGGCAGGCCGAGGATGGTGAAGTGATCGCCCTCGATGCGCTCGAACAAATGCACGCCGAGCCCCTCCAACTGATAGGCGCCGACGCTCGAGGTAACGGCCTCGCCGGCCGCGTTCAGATAGGCCTCGATTTCGGACTCCGTGAGCGGCCGCATCGTCATGTCAGCGACGGAAACCGCTTCGAACAGGATCTTGCCGGCGCTCGCCACCGCAACGGCCGAGTGCAATTGGTGCCGGTTGCCGGCCAGTGCGCGCAACTGCACGGCGGCCTGCGCCCTGCCCGCGGGCTTGCTGAAAAGCCGTGCCCCCAGCGCGAGCGTCTGGTCGGCGCCTACGACGATTTGGCCGGGTTGCCGGTTCGATACCGCGCGGGCTTTCTCGCGCGCCAGCAGCGCGGCGATATCACCCGGCGATGTCAGGCCGGAAGATTGCTGCACGCCGCGCTCATCGATGTCGGCGGGAATGGCCTTGAAATCGATACCGGCATTGGCAAGCAGCGTTTGCCGCGCGCGGCTCTGCGTCGCCAGGATCAATGGAGATTCGCCGCGCCACAGCGTCATTCGGGAAGCCGTTGCCGTTGCCGGTCGGTGAACAGTTTCAAGATGGCGGCCGCGGTTTCCTCGATCGATCGTCGAGTGACGTCAAGCTGCGCCCAATTGTGCTTGGCGCATAATCGCCGCGCAAATGCAACTTCATCGGCGACCGCCTGACGATCGATGTAATCGTCATTGCCTGGACCGGCGCCAAGGCTCAGCAGCCGGTTCTGCCGCACCTGGATCAGGCGCTCTGGGGTCGCATGCAGACTGACCACCAACGGCTTCTTCAGCGCTTCCAGTTGATGCGGGACGGGAATGCTTGGAACCAGCGGAACGTTGGCGGTTCGGATGCCGCGGTTGGCGAGATAGATCGAGGTCGGCGTCTTCGAGGTGCGGGACACGCCGACCAGAACCACGTCGGCCTCTTCCAAGTCCTTCGACGTGCTGGCCGTCATCATGCATCATCGTATAGTTCAAGGCATCGATGCGCTTGAAATATTCCGCGTTCAAGGTGTGCTGCGCGCCGACGCGGCCGATGGTGGCGGCCCCGAGATAAGCCTGGAACAGTTGCATGACCGGGCCGATGATCGAAAGACTGGGTATGTTGATCTGCTGGCACTTGGCTTCCAGCCGGCCGACCAGATCCTTTTCCAAGAGGGTGAAGAGCACGATGCCCGGCGCTTCCTCGATTTCGTCCAGCACGCGGTCGAGCTGCTTCTGGCTGCGGACCAGCGGATAGACATGCTCGACCGGCGTCACGTTGGCATATTGCGCGGCCACCGCGCGCGCCACCGTGATCAGGGTCTCACCAGTCGAATCAGAGACCAGGTGAAGATGGAAATAACTGCCGGACGTGGGCACCAAAACCCCTGTGTAAACTGTGAATCCTTGTGGACCTTACCTGAGAGAATCGGACGGGGGTCGAGCGGTCAGGGATAACCCGGCTTTTTCTTCACAGGGCTCAACGGAAGGATAAGTCCATTTGCCGGGGGCAATGATAGTGGGGTTGTGTGGGCTTGTCTCTGCATAAGCTGACGACAAGGCGGCGCAAGCGTTTGAAGCCAGTCGCATTATCCGGATCGTCCGGTGTCCGGTCAGGCGTGTTGAAGGATGTGAACAAGCGCCGGGCAATCGCGGGACATTTCTGCGCGGACGCTAATCACCGCTACTTAGACTCAAACCTAAGATTTTAAAATTATTAGTTTAGGGAAGCGGTGCTTTGCGGATATGTCTCGCTCCAGGGCGAAACTCGCGTATAGGCAACGCCGGGACCACACCGGACGTTCCGCGGTTTTTGCGAGATGCAACGGATTTGCGAGCGGACGAGGCTTTCCTGATGTACGAGTGGATCAAGGCGCTGCATGTGATCGCGGTCATCGCGTGGATGGCCGGCATGCTCTATCTGCCGCGGCTGTTTGTTTATCATTGCGAGGCGGAAGCCGGATCGAAGCAATCCGAGACCTTCAAGGTGATGGAACGGCGGTTGCTGAAGGCGATCATCAACCCGGCCATGATCGTAACTTGGTTAGCGGGACTTTACCTCGCCTGGGCCGGCCATTTTTTGTCGGCCGGCTGGTTCCACGGCAAACTGCTGCTGGTGCTGCTGATGTCGGGTGTCCACGGTTTTTTTGCCCGCTGCGTCAAGGATTTCGCCGCCGACCGGAATGCCCGAAGCCAGAGATTCTATCGAATTATCAATGAGGTACCTACGGTCCTCCTGATAGGAATCGTGATCCTGGTGATCGTGAAGCCATTTTGATGGGCAATGCTGCCGATAGCTGAGGCTGACGGCCTGCTTGCGGAAGGCCTCGCGATTTTCTATATTGCCGAAATCCCACCCCACGCAGGCGGATGTGGTTGCGTTTCGGTTCCTTGTCGAGCCGGCCGCCGCATCAGGTTTGAAGCCTCTCCGGCACTTTCCTCGCTCAGACCTGCGGACCTTCCTGATCTCACGTCCGCATTTTTCATACAGCCGCCTCGCAATTCCTCTCCCAAACTACTCCACAGGACCCTCCCAATGCGGGAAATGAAACTTCAAGACCTCAAAGCCCAAACGCCAGCCGAACTTGTCTCGTTTGCGGAAGAAAAAGGGGTCGAAAACGCCAGCACCATGCGCAAGCAGGAGCTGATGTTCGCTATCCTCAAGCAGCTCGCGATCCAGGAAACCGACATTATCGGTGAAGGCGTCGTCGAGGTTCTCTCCGACGGTTTCGGATTTTTGCGTTCACCGGACGCGAACTATCTGCCGGGACCGGACGACATCTACGTCTCGCCCTCCCAAATCCGCCGCTTCGGGCTTCGCACCGGCGACACCATCGAGGGCCACATCCGCAGTCCGAAAGAAGGCGAACGCTATTTCGCGCTGCTGAAGGTCAACACGCTGAATTTCGAGGACCCGGAAAAGTCCAAGCACAAGGTCAATTTCGACAATCTGACGCCGCTATTCCCGGATCAGCGCTTCCGGCTCGAACTCGAGGACCCTACCAGAAAAGACCTTTCCGCACGGGTTATCGACATCGTGGCGCCGATCGGCAAGGGCCAGCGTGCCCTGATCGTGGCGCCGCCACGCACCGGCAAGACCGTGCTGATGCAGAACATCGCGCATTCGATCACGGCGAATCATCCCGAGTGCTACCTGATCGTGCTCTTGATCGACGAGCGGCCCGAGGAAGTAACGGACATGCAGCGCTCGGTGAAGGGCGAAGTCGTCTCCTCGACCTTCGACGAGCCCGCGGTGCGCCACGTCCAGGTCGCCGAAATGGTGATCGAGAAGGCAAAGCGTCTGGTCGAGCACGGCCGTGACGTTGTGATCCTGCTGGACTCGATTACGCGTCTGGGCCGCGCCTACAACACCGTGGTGCCGTCATCGGGCAAGGTACTGACCGGCGGTGTCGACGCCAATGCGTTGCAGCGGCCAAAGCGATTCTTCGGCGCCGCGCGCAACATCGAGGAGGGCGGTTCGCTCACCATCATCGCGACCGCGCTGGTCGATACCGGCAGCCGCATGGACGAAGTGATCTTCGAAGAGTTCAAGGGCACCGGCAATTCCGAACTGATCCTGGACCGCAAGGTCTCCGACAAGCGGACCTTCCCGGCGATCGACATTTCGCGCTCCGGCACGCGCAAGGAAGAGCTGATCACCGATCCGCAACTCCTGAAGAAAATGTACGTGCTGCGCCGGATCCTCAATCCGATGGGCACCATGGACGCGATCGACTTCCTGCTCGACAAGCTCCGCAACACCAAGAACAACGCGGAATTCTTCGAATTGATGAATACCTGATCCACTCAGGTGAATTCAGCGGGGGCGTCCTTTCGGGGGCGCCCCTTTTTCGTGGGCGGCCATGGTGCGAGCTTTGCTGCGATGGAACTGCAGCATGAAAATACCGTCGGTACGCGCGGGTATCATATAAGTATTTGATATTGTTTCGGAATAATTCGTATCTCGTGCTGAGCCGTGGGATCCCAAAGGCGGCAATGGGCGCTGTGGGAATGCTGCAACATTTGTTGCACTTTCGCCGGTAGGCCCTTCGCGCGCAGCCCCTGATGGAAGCCCGCGGCTACGTTGCGTCTTCAAGGGGTTCAGGGGCAAATAAGCGATGCATCCCCGCGAACAGACGATTTTTGCCCTTTCCTCAGGCCGGCCTCCGAGCGCGATCGCTGTCGTGCGCGTTTCCGGGCCGGAGGCTGGATCTGTGGTGGCTGCGCTCGCCGGCAGGATGCCGGCGCCGCGGCTGGCGGCGCGCGTGCTGCTGCGCGACACAAATCAGCAGCCGATCGACGATGCGGTTGTGCTCTGGTTTCCAGGTCCGGCCAGCGCCACCGGCGAGGACGTCGCGGAATTTCACGTTCATGGCGGGCGCGCGGTGCTGGCGGCATTGGTCGCGTCGCTTTCGAACTTTGCCGATCTGCGTGCGGCCGAGCCCGGCGAGTTCACTCGACGCGCGTTCGAGAACGGCAAGCTGGATCTGACCGAGGCGGAAGGCCTCGATGATTTGATCCATGCCGACACCGACCGTCAACGCCGCCAGGCGCTGCGTCAGTTGAAGGGACTGCTCGGTGACCGCGCGCGCGACTGGCGCAATCAGATCATCGAGGCCTCTGCGTTGATCGAAGCCGGTATCGATTTTTCCGACGAAGGCGACGTGCCCACGGAGTTGATCGCGCCGGCGATGGCAAAGATCAAAACGCTGCTGGCGGAGATCGAGGATGTGCTGGCAGCGCAGGGGAGAAGCGAACGGCTGCGCGAGGGACTTGTGGTCGCGATCGCCGGGCCGCCGAATGTCGGCAAGTCCACGCTGATGAATGCGCTGGCGCGGCGCGAGGTGGCGATCGTCTCACCGCACGCCGGCACCACGCGCGACGTGATCGAAGTGCAGCTCGATCTCGACGGTTATCCGGTGACGGTGATCGACACCGCCGGGATTCGTGAGACCGACGATCCGGTCGAGCAGGAAGGAGTACGCCGGGCGAGGGCGCGGGCGACGGAAGCCGACCTGGTGTTGTGGATGAGCGATCCGCAGCGAGGTGAGGGTCCGCAGCAGGCCGCAGCACCGGTGTGGCGGATCCTGAACAAGATTGACCTCCAGCAAGCGGGCGGCGCTTTGGAGCAGAGCGGTGAGGGGTTTGCGTTCGGCATTTCGGCGAGCCAGGGCGACGGGATCGCCGACCTCATCGCCGCGCTGGTGGGGTTTGCCGAAAAATATTTTGGCGCGGACGAGGGCGCTCTGATCGGGCGCGAGCGGCAGCGGAAATTATTGCAGGACACTGCCGAGTTGCTCCGGCGTAGCTTCGCCTCCTTGGGTGAGGGCGAAGAGCTTGCAGCCGAGGATTTGCGGCTGGCGGCCTATTCGCTGGGGCGGTTATTGGGCCGGGTCGACGTCGAGGATATCCTGGATGTGATCTTTCGGGAGTTTTGCATTGGAAAGTAGAAATAAACATAATACCATTTCTTTGTTCATTTCATTATTTTGTTTCACGTGAAACAATCCATCCATCTCGTCGCTTTTTCGCTGTTTCACGTGAAACATGCATCGGCTGCAAACTTACCGCTTTCGGGATTTCGTCCTGCACGATAAAACGCAGGCCCATGCTCACCCGGCCAGAATCATTCGACGTCATCGTCATCGGCGGCGGCCACGCAGGCTGTGAGGCCGCGAGCGCCGCGGCGCGCCTGGGTGCGCGCACCGCGCTGGTCACCCATCGGTTTTCGACCATCGGCGCGATGTCCTGCAACCCCGCGATCGGGGGACTAGGGAAGGGCCATCTCGTTCGCGAGGTCGATGCGCTGGATGGGTTGATGGGCCGGGTGGCCGATGCCGGCGGCATTCAGTTTCGCATGCTCAACCGACGCAAGGGTCCGGCAGTGCGCGGGCCGCGCGCCCAGGCCGACCGCAGGCTCTATGCCGCGGCCATGCAGGCCTCGATCCGGGAGACCGCCAACCTCGACGTCATCGAGGGTGAGGCCGACGAACTGGTCGTGGCGGACGGCCGCGTCACCGGCATTCGTCTGGCCGATGGCCGGGAGCTGGCCGCTGGAGCGGTCGTCATTACGACCGGGACCTTCCTGCGCGGGCTGATCCATCTCGGCGAAAAAAACTGGCCGGCCGGGCGCGTTGACGAGGCGCCGGCGTTGGGACTTTCGAAGTCGTTCGAAGCCGCTGGCTTTACGCTAGGGCGGCTGAAGACCGGAACTCCGCCGCGGCTCGATGGCGCGACCATCGACTGGTCGGCCGTCGAGATGCAGCCAGGCGACGATCCGCCGGAGCCGTTCTCGGTGATGACCGACCGCATCACGACGCCCCAAATCCAGTGCGGCATTACCCGGACCACGGCGGCGACCCATGAGGTGATCCGGGCCAATGTGCACCGCTCGCCGATGTATTCCGGGCAGATCAAGAGCACCGGGCCGCGCTATTGCCCGTCGATCGAGGACAAGATCGTTCGCTTCGGCGATCGCGACGGCCATCAGATTTTTCTGGAGCCGGAAGGGCTCGAAGATTCGACCGTCTACCCCAATGGCATTTCGACCTCGCTTCCCGAAGAGGTGCAGCTGAAGATCCTGGCCTCGATCCCAGGGCTGGAGCGGGTGCGGATGGTCCGTCCGGGCTACGCCATCGAATACGATCACGTCGACCCGCGCGAACTCGATCCGACCCTGCAGACAAAGCGTCTGCGAGGCCTGTTCCTGGCCGGGCAGATCAACGGCACAACAGGCTATGAGGAGGCGGCGGCGCAGGGCCTTGTTGCCGGCCTCAACGCGGCCTTGACCGCCGGCGGCTCCGAGCCGGTCGTGTTCGATCGCGCCGACGGATATCTCGGTGTGATGATCGACGACCTTGTGACCCGCGGCATCACCGAACCGTACCGGATGTTCACCTCGCGGGCCGAGTACCGGCTGACGCTGCGCGCCGACAATGCCGACCAGCGCCTGACCGACAAGGGCATTGAGCTCGGCTGCGTAGGGCAGGCGCGCTCGCAGCGCCATGGCGCCAAGATGGCTGCGTTGAACAGCGCGAAGGCGCTCACAAAATCGCTGACGCTGACGCCGAATGAAGCCGCCCAGTTTGGACTTGAAGCTCAACAAGGACGGCCAGCGGCGCTCGGCCTTTGAACTCCTGGCCTATCCGGAGATCGGCTGGCCGGAGATCCGCGGCATCTGGCCGGAGCTGTCGGCCATTGAACCAGGGATCGCGGTCCATCTCGAGATCGATGCCAAGTACGACGTCTATCTCAAGCGCCAGACCGCCGACGTCGATGCCTTCCGGCGCGACGAAGCGCTGGTCCTCGGGGATATCGATTACCTGTTAGTGCCCGGGCTTTCCAACGAAGCGCGCTCGAAACTCGAAGCCGCGCGTCCGCGGACGGTGGGGCAGGCGGGCCGGCTCGATGGCATGACGCCGGCAGCGCTCGGCATCCTGGCGGCCTATCTGCGACGGGAAGCCCGGCGGAAGACTTCGGCTTCCGCGTAGGGAGGTGTTTCACGTGAAACAAGGCGCCACGCTCCAATGGCCAATGCTTCCATAGCAACTGCGTCGTCCGCGCTAGCCCAGGACAGGGCGGAGGCGCTCAAGCTCACGCCTGTTTCACGTGAAACAGAAGCGCGGCTGGATCGCTATCTCGACCTG
The DNA here is from genome assembly GCA_963843225.1 of uncultured Alphaproteobacteria bacterium. GTDB lineage: Bacteria > Pseudomonadota > Alphaproteobacteria > Rhizobiales > Xanthobacteraceae > Bradyrhizobium. The sequence goes on from CAWJJT010000001.1 coordinate 784,722, forward strand.
CTCCGTGAGTGGCAGGCCAAGACCAATCTGGTCGCGCCATCGACCCTTCCAACTCTCTGGACGCGTCACGTCTCCGATTCGCTGCAGCTTCTGGCGATCGCGCCGTCGGCGAGGATATGGGTCGACCTCGGCAGTGGCGGAGGTTTTCCCGGCGTGGTCTTCGCCTGCGCCTTGGCGGAAACCGCCGACGCCACGGTGCATCTGGTGGAGCGCAATGCCAAAAAAGCCGCCTTCTTGCGCGAAGCCTTGAGAATCACCGGCGCACCAGGCGTGGTTCATCTCGCCGACATCGGGGATATTGTGGATAGCGTCACGGGAAGAGTCGATTGCGTCACCGCCCGGGCCGTGGCTCCGCTAAACCAGCTTATCGGTTTCGCGGAACCCTTGGTGCGGCGAGGCGCAAAGGCCTTGTTTCTAAAAGGACAAGATGTAGAGGCCGAATTGACCGAGGCCACTAAATATTGGAATATTGAGCCAAAGCTGCATTCCAGCCGCACCGGTGGACACGGCTGGATCGTCGAACTCGATCGCATCGAGCGGCGCGATCCATCCACCAAAGCTTATGGCACCCGCGCATGACCGTAATTGATGAAATATATCAAGAGGATAAGGCGCCGGCCGTGCCCGGCCATCCCCGCATCCTGGCGCTTGCCAACCAGAAGGGTGGCGTCGGCAAGACCACCACCGCGATCAACCTCGGCACTGCGCTCGCAGCCATTGGCGAGCGCGTGCTCATCGTCGATCTCGATCCTCAGGGCAACGCTTCCACCGGCCTTGGCATCGATCGCCGCAACCGCAACTGCTCCACCTATGACGTGCTGATCGGCGAGGCCAGCCTGCGCGAAGGCGTGGTGCCGACCGCGGTGCCGCGTCTGCACATCGCGCCATCGACCATGGACCTGTCGGGCCTCGAGCTCGAACTGGGCATGACACCCGGCCGTGCCTTCCGGCTGCGTGATGCGATCGCCGCACTGAACACCAACGCCTCGCCGGATTCCGATTACACCTATGTGCTGATCGATTGTCCGCCTTCACTGAATCTCCTCACCGTCAACGCGATGGCGGCATCGGATGCGATCCTGGTGCCGTTGCAGTGTGAGTTCTTCGCGCTCGAGGGTTTGTCGCAATTGCTGCAGACGGTGGAGCAGGTGCGTTCGACGCTCAATCCCACGCTGTCGATTCACGGCATCGTGCTGACGATGTTCGACTCCCGCAACAATCTGTCCAACCAGGTCGTGGCGGATGTCCGCCAGTTCATGGGCAACAAGGTCTACAAGACCATGATCCCGCGCAACGTGCGCATCTCGGAGGCGCCGTCCTACGGCAAGCCAGTGCTGGTGTACGATCTCAAATGCGTCGGCAGCGAGGCCTATCTCAAGCTCGCGACCGAGGTGATCCAGCGCGAGCGTGAACTGCGCACGCATTAGCCCCGACGATCTCGAAGTGACAACACGGTTCTAACATCGGGATTCCGGGGTCGCATCCGATGGCACAACGGGGATGACGGTGAGTAAGACAGGAGCGCTCAAGTTGAATCCAAGGGAGCTGGCGATGGCCGACGAAGCGCGTTCGCGACTGGGCCGCGGTCTTGCAAGTCTGATCGGAGATGTCGGCGGCGAGGCCGCGCATGTCGATCGTCCGCGCGCGCAGCGCAAGGTGCCGATCGAATTCCTGAAGCCCAATCCGCGCAATCCCAGGCGCACCTTTTCCGATGCCGAGCTTGGCGAACTCGCGGACTCGATCAGGCAGCACGGCGTGATCCAGCCCCTCATCGTGCGGCCGGTCAAGGGTGCGCAGGATCGCTTCGAGATCATCGCCGGCGAGCGCCGCTGGCGTGCCTCGCAGATCGCGGGCCTCCACGACGTGCCGATCGTGCCGGTCGACGTCAGCGATAGCGACGCGCTCGAGTTCGCCATCATCGAAAACGTCCAGCGCGAAGATCTCAACGCGATGGAAGAGGCGCAGGGCTTTCACGCGCTCGCCAACGAATTCAAACGCAGCCAGGAAGAAATCGCGAAGATCGTCGGCAAGAGCCGCAGCCATGTCGCCAACATGATGCGGCTGACCAAATTGCCGGCCGAGGTGCAGGCCTACATCGCGCAAGGCCGGTTGTCGGCCGGCCACGCCCGCGCGCTGATCGGCGTGCCGGATCCGCTCGCCGCCGCCAAGCGCATCGTCGAGGACGGTCTCAATGTGCGCCAGACCGAGGCGCTGGCGCATGTCGAAGGAGTGCCGGAGCGCAAGCCGCAGAAGGCGCGCGGCGGCAAGGTGAAGGATGCCGACACCGTGGCGCTGGAGAAAACCGTCAGCGACGCACTCGGGCTCGCCGTCAATATCGATCACCGCGATTCCGGCGGCATCGTGCATATCCGTTATCGTGATCTCGACCAGCTCGACGAGATCGTGCGCAGGCTGGGCACGAAGGGCTGATCTCCTTGCCCGCTCCGCCTGCGGAGAGGGCAGCAGGTCTCATCCTCTTCTTTTCGCGTTCACCGCAATCGACAGCAGCGCGCGTTGCGCGATCACGGCGGCCAGCGGGGCTTGCTTGCGCATATCGAGCGCGGCCGTGGCAAGCTGATCGATGATGGCTACCAGCCGCGCCGGATTGAAGTTGCGCAGCGCAGTTTCGACATTTCCCTTTCGCGAAAAATGCAGACGCGGAAACCCGCTATCGAGCAATGTCGACAGCGGCGTGCCTTCCGCGAGCGCGAGCGCCGATTTGTGCAGCCACGCCGCCTGCCGTTGGGCGGCGGAAATGATCATGCCGGGATAGGTGCCGGCGATCATGGCCTTGGCGAATTCGGTCTCGACCAGTTCGGGTTTTCCCGCAAAGGCGCCGTCCACGATCGGATCAATCTTCAACTCGGAAGCATCCGCCACCACCGCCATCACGTCGTCGAGCGTGACCTCGCCTTGGCCGTGGGCGTACAGCGCGAGCTTCTTCAGTTCGTTGCGGGAAGCCTGGCGGTCGCCGCCCGAGCAGCGAAACCAGCGTCGCGCGGGCGTCCGGCGCGATGCGCAGGCCTGAGACGCGCAATTCGTCGTCGATCAGCTTTGCAAGATCGCGCTCGCCGTCGGGATAGCAGGCGATCGCGACCGCGGTCTTGGCACGCTCGCAGGCCTTGCGCAGCGGCGATTCCGGCCGCAACTCGCCGGCCTCGATCACGACACGGCAATCCCTGGGCGGCGCCTCGGCCAGCGTGTCGATGCCGCTGGCAAAACTGCGGGAACCGGCGCGGACGCGGATCGCGCGGCGGCCGCCGAACAGCGGTATCGTCATCGCCTCGTCGACCAGCCGCGACGGCTCGGCCGAAAGCTCGTCGCCGTCCAGCCTCACCAGCGAGAACGGATCGTTGGGATCATCGACCGCGGATGCGAGCAGCGCGTCGGCGCGCTCGCGGACGAGGCCGGCATCGGCACCGTAAAGCAGGATGATCGGGCGGCCGGGATCTGGCCGGGCCAGAAAGGCATCGATTTCTTTTCCGCGAAGCGCGACCACGATCAACCCATCTGCGAATTAGCTTGGTAGTGCCGGAAGTCTCGGTTCGGAATGCATGCTTCCGACGGCGGTCATGGACGCCGAGCGCGCACCAACGCGCGTCTCGAATGACGCAGTCTCAGGTGCCGGCGACGAAGAAGGATGCCAGCCGGGTCTGGATGTTTTCCGCGATCTCCTGGGCGGCGCGATCCTCGGCGTCCCGGAAGGCGCGAGAGCGGGCGAAGCGCTGCAGGGAGCCGGGAATGTCGTAGGTCACCCGCGAGAACGTGGTGCCGGTCATGACCGACTTGTTCGTGGCGATTTCGATCAGATTGTATTGCGCGTCGATGCCGTAATTCTCGCTGGAGGGCAGCGCGGTGGCCGGATCGATCATCAGCGAATAACGGCTGGTGCTGAACCGGATCACCAGCCGGTGGGTGGGCGGCATGCCGGTGGCGTCACCATAGAGCTTGAACGCCAGTGCATTGCGGATTTCGACCCCGAGCCGCGCGTCGCGCGAGGCATTGGGCTTGTCGATCGGCGGCAGCTCGACGCCCATCAGCTTTTCGCGCAGGCCGGGGGTGCCGTCGGTGTGTTCGGCATACATCGGCTGGAAGCAGCCGGCCGTCAGCGCCGCCAGGGCGGCCACGGCCAACAGCCGGGCGGCGATGCGAAACCTAGCCAACGACATTCACGATCCTCATGGGAACAATGATCACCTTTCGGACGGCCTTGCCGCCCAGCGCCTGTCTTACCGCATCGAGGGCCAGAACGGCAGCCTCAATCTCCGGATTTTCGGCACCCCGTGGCACGGTTACATCACCCCGTTTCTTGCCGTTGACCTGGACCACCAGCGTCACCGTGTCTTCAACCAGCAAATCGCGTTCGATTTTGGGCCAGCCGGCCTCCGAGACCAGCCCGGGCTGTTCCAGCACCTGCCAGCATTCCTCGGCCAGATGCGGCATCATCGGCGCGACCAGTTGGACGAGGATGACCGCGGCCTCGCGGATCGCCCAGCCCAGATCGGGGGAGGGCTGTCCCTCCCGCGCCAGCGTCTCGCCCAGCGCATTGGAGAATTCCCGGATATAGGCCAGGCAGACGTTGAAATGCAGCTTCTCGATGCCGATGGTGACCTTGTCCAGAGCGCCGTGCGCCGCCTTGCGCAGCGCCAGCGCCTCGGGACCGAACGAGGCCGGCCGCGCCGCCGGCGCCGCTTTGGAGGTGTCGGCTGATTCGTCGACCAGCCGCCACAGCCGCTGCACGAATTGCGAGGCGCCCTGCACCCGCTCGTCGCTCCAGATCACGTCGCGGTCGGGCGGGGAGTCCGACAGCATGAACCAGCGCGCGACATCGGCGCCATAGGTGGCGATGATGTCGTCGGGATCGACGGTATTCTTCTTCGACTTCGACATCTTCTCGATCGGGCCGACCGAGATGTCCTCGCCCGTCGTCAGCAGGCTGACGCGGCGACCGTTGGCGCCGGCCTCGACCTTGACCTCGGCCGGCGTGACATAGCTGCCATCGGCCTTCTGATAGGTCTCGTGCACCACCATGCCTTGCGTGAACATGCCGGCGAACGGCTCGTCCATGCCGATATGGCCGGTGGCCTTCATGGCCCGGGTGAAGAAGCGGCTGTACAGCAGATGCAGGATCGCGTGCTCGACGCCGCCGATATACTGGTCGACCGGCATCAGCCGGTCCACCACGCCTGGCGTGGTCGGCGCCTTCTCGTTCCAGGGATCGGTGAAGCGGGCGAAGTACCAGGACGAATCGACGAACGTATCCATGGTGTCGGTTTCGCGCTGGGCCTTGCCCCCGCATTGCGGGCAGGTGACGTGCTTCCAGGTCGGGTGATGGTCGAGCGCGTTGCCGGGCTTGTCGAAGGTGACGTCCTCCGGCAGAACCACCGGCAGATCCGCGTCGGGCACCGGCACGACGTCGCATTTTCGGGCAGTGGATCACCGGGATCGGGCAGCCCCAGTAGCGCTGGCGCGAAATGCCCCAGTCGCGCAGGCGGAAATTCACCTGGCGCTCGCCGACCGGCATGTTGCCGCGCAGTTCCGCCTCCAGCCGCCTTGCCACTTCCTCCTTGGCCTGCTCGATGGTCATGCCGTCGAGGAAGCGGGAATTGATTATGCGGCCGTCGCCGTCATAGGCAGTGTCGGTGATGACGAACGTCTTGGGATCCTGTCCCTCGGGGCAGACCACGGGGATATTGCCCAGTCCGTATTTATTGACAAAATCGAGGTCGCGCTGGTCGTGCGCCGGACAGCCGAAGATCGCGCCTGTGCCGTATTCCATCAACACGAAGTTCGCGACGTAGACCGGCAGCTTCCAGGTTGGATCGAACGGGTGGATCGCCCTGATGCCGGTATCGAAACCCTGTTTCTCGGCGGTGTCGATGATTTCCTGCGCGGTGCCGATGCGTTTTGTCTCGGCGATGAACTCGGCAAGCTTCGGGTTTTTGGCGGCCGCCGCCTGCGCCAGCGGATGATCGGCGGCGATCGCCATGAACTTCGCCCCGAACAGCGTGTCGGGCCGCGTCGTGAAGATACGCAGCTCGCTCTCGCCCTCGGGCGTGGTCGCGGGATCGAGCGCGAAGCGGATCAGCAGACCTTCGGAGCGGCCGATCCAGTTGCGCTGCATCAGCCGCACCTTGTCGGGCCAGCGATCCAGGCCGTCGAGCGCGTCCAATAGCTCCTGCGAGTATTTCGTGATCTTGAACACCCACTGGCTCATCTCGCGCTGTTCGACGATCGCGCCCGAGCGCCAGCCGCGGCCGTCGATCACCTGCTCGTTGGCGAGCACGGTCATGTCGACCGGATCCCAGTTGAGCTTGCGCTTCTCGCGTTCGGCAAGACCGGCGCGCAGCATGTCCAGGAACAGCTTCTGCTGATGCTTGTAATAGACGGGATCGCAGGTCGCGAACTCCCGGCTCCAGTCGAGCGACAGCCCGATCGACTGAAGCTGCTTCTTCATCGTTGCGATGTTGTCGTAGGTCCAGGCCTTCGGCGCCACCTTGCGCTCGATCGCGGCATTCTCGGCCGGCAGCCCGAACGCGTCCCAGCCCATCGGGTGCAGCACGTTGAACCCCTTGGCCCGCATGAAGCGCGCCAGCACGTCGCCGAGCGTATAGTTCCGGACATGCCCGATATGGATGCGTCCCGAGGGGTAGGGGAACATCTCCAGCACGTAATATTTCGGCCGGGGATCGTCGTTCCTGGCGTTAAAGATCGCCTTCTCGTCCCACTGGCGTTGCCAGCGCGGCTCGGATTCACGGGCGTTGTAGCGTTCGGAGGTCATGGATTTGCAAGGGTTTTTGTGGATTCGCGTCCCATTTGGGGACGGCGGACTAGGCCACAAAATCGGCTTTGGGGTCAACGCCCAGCACCCCAAAATGACCCGCGGTAAGGGTTCAGCCAGCGAGCATGGCCGGGCGGCAGGTCCGCGGTTCGCAGCCTCGATCAGGTCGTCAAGCGGTGAGGAGGCTCAGGTGTTTGGCCCTGCGGTGCGTGGCTGCTGGCCAATCGGAACATTTCGCTCGATCGGGTTGAGGCAGGGTTAACGCTTCCGTGGGACGATCAGGCGGGCAAAAAGCAACAGCAAACGCGGGATCGTTTCAGATCGTGGCCGGGGACGCGTTCGACGAGCTTGATTTTGAGTACGCCACGGCTTTCGCGGAGAAAGCCGTGCGCTCGATGTCGCAACATCGCGTCCCGCCGACACCGAACAATTTCTACACCTGGTTCAAATATTCGCTCGGCACCTCGCCAGACCTCAAGCGTGCCATCGACATCCTGGTCGGCAACAAGCGAAAGTTCGACACCACCACCAATCGCGACCTGTTCGCCTTGTATGTCCGAACCGACAACAGCGACGACACCGACGTCAACAACGTTTCACAGCAGCTCCATACGGTCATGTCCTCCGCCAAGGAGTATCTGAACGTGGCCATCGCCGATAACCGCTCGCAAATGATGGCGATCGGGGATATGGCCGAGCGGAGCGAGACCGGGGTCGATCCGGCGCCGCTGGTCGAAGACCTGCTGAACGAGCTGGCCAAGGCGGTCAACCGGGCCGCGAAGCTGGAGGCTCGCTTCGCCGAGTCGACGCGAGAGCTGGACGCGATCCGCGACTCCCTGAACAAGTCGGAGGAGCGCGCCAAGACGGACACGCTTACCGATCTGCCGAACCGCCGGGCGCTCGACGAGTTTTTCCGCAAGGCCCAGATCGCGGCGATGGAAAATGGTGAACCGCTCAGCGCTCTGCTGATCGACATCGATCATTTCAAGAAGATCAACGACACTTACGGACACGGGGTCGGCGACCAGGTGCTCCGGTTGATGGCCAGTGTCTTGCGGGAACGGCTGCGGGAAACCGACCTGCCCGCCCGATATGGCGGGGAAGAACTGATCGCCGTGCTTCCGGGCGCCGACCTTGCCACCTGCGCGGCGGTCGCCGAGCGGATACGCCGCGTGATCTCGGAGTGCCGCATCACCCGCCGCTCGACCAGCGAGCTGCTTCCCAGCATCACGGTCTCCATTGGCGTTGGACAATTCCAGTTCGGCGAGTTGATGGCGGATTTGATCGATCGATGCGATCGCGCGCTCTATGTCGCCAAGCGAAGCGGCCGGGACCAGGTGGTGACCGAAGAGGAACTCGGCCGCGAGTTGGCCGGGAGTTAGAGCCGCTTCGGCCCCGGTGAATGGGACTGCAGAGAAAAGGTGTCCAGCTAAAAGCCTAGCTTGCCAGCGCGACCGAGCCGTCGTCGGCCGGCCGCCCAAAGCCGTGCTCGGCCACCGCATTGCGGCCGCGGTGCTTGGCGGCGTAGAGGGCGGCGTCCGCGGCCTCGATCAGGTCGCCCGGCTGCTGCGCCACGCTCGGGCGGGTACAGGCGACGCCGACGCTGACGGTGACGGTCAGATGGTTGCTGGTACTGTGGGGCATCGCCAGGCATTCGACCGCGGTACGCACCATCTCGCCGATTTCCAGTGCCCGTTTGGCGTCGGTGTTCGGCAGCAACAGGCAAAACTCTTCGCCGCCGTAACGCCCGGCAAAGCCCATGGTTTCGGCGGCGATCCCGGCCAGCGTCTCGCCGAGCCTGGTGAGGCAGGCATCGCCCTCGGGATGGCCGTAGGTGTCGTTGAACAGCTTGAAGTGATCGACGTCGATCATCATCAGTGACAATTCGCTGTCGTATTGCTGCGCCTTCATCCATTCGAAATCGAGCCGGCTCTGGAAGCCGCGGCGGTTGGCAAGTCCCGACAGCATGTCGATCGAGGCGATCACGGTGAGGCGGTCGTTGGTCGCGACCAGCTCGCGCTCGCGCTGGCTGAGCTGCGCCGCCATCGCGTTGAAGGCGCGGGCCAGCGGCACGAATTCCGCCGGCAGCGATTTGCGGGCCGCGCGCGCCGACCAGTCGCCCTGGCCAAAGCGTTTTGCGATCGACGTTATCATCTCGATCGGCCCGATGATGAGTTTCTCCGCGGCGATCAGCGCGCCGAGCAGCACGAACAGGCTGACGAAGCCGAGCTGCAGATAGGCGGTGCGGATATCCCGGTTGATCGCGGACGACACCCGGGCCTCGTCGATGCTGACGATCAGGCGCGAATCCGTGCCGGCGATGCGCGCGAAGCTGAGCATGCGGTCCGATCCGTCGGCGGCGACAAAGGAAAGCGAACCTTGCGAGCGGTTGGAATCGAGCGCCGTTTCAGCGATGGCCGACAACAGCGGTATGGTATCCAGCGAACGGCCGAGCATGCTGCTCTGGTCCGCCGGCGCCGCCAGCACCGTTCCCTTGCTGTCGACCAGCACCGCCGAAATGCCGGGCCGGCCGCCGAGATTGCTCATGATCTTCGACATCCAGTCGAGATTGACGCCGGCGAGAATGACGGAATCCGCTTCCGCGTTGATGGCCGCGACCGGATAGGCCGCCATCACGACCGGCTTGTTGGTGATCTTGGCGAACAGATAATCGCTGAAGACGATGTCGCCCGTTTCACGCGCCTTCTTGTAATAGGCGCGGTCACTGACATCGAGCCCGACAAAGACGTTGTTGGTCGAACATTGCACACGTCCGTCACCGCCGACGATCAGCAGCGTGCGAATCCACGGCAGATTGGCCGGCAGGCTGGCGCGCAATATATCGCAGCTTCGGCCGATTCCGCCGGCGGAGGCGCGGATATAGGCCGCCGATTTCAACACCGTCTCGACCGAGGAGATGACTTCCTGCTGGGCGTCGGCGCTGTGCTGCGCGATGCTGGCGAATTCCGCGGCGGCTGCGGCAACCTGCTTGCCCCGCGCGTCCTCGAGCGAACGGGCGCGCTCCAGCATCAGCGGCGCCACCAGAATCAGCGCCAGCAAGGCGAGCCTCGCGCGGATTCCGAGAAGCTGCTTGAGTTTCACTCTGTTGCGGTTGAAACTGACGCGTGACATCTTTGGACCCCAACCCCACGTGAGAGGCTAAGGGGAATGGTTCAAGAAGCCTTTCCCGAACTCGGTAAAATTCGAATTACTCCCGTAAAATCACGTCCAACCGACATCGAACCGATGAACATGGCGCCGCAGAACTCCTCGCCGATAACCGCGCATTCACCAAACGGGCTTGCCAATGTGGAGCAGGAGATCGCGCGAGCCTGCCGCGACGCGCGCCGCGATCGCGCCTCGGTGACGCTGATTGCGGTGTCGAAGACGTTCGCCGCCGATGCGATTATCCCGGTAATCGAGGCCGGACAGCGCGTTTTCGGCGAAAATCGCGTGCAGGAAGCCAAAGCCAAATGGCCAGGGTTAATGACGGCTTACCCCGCCCTCGCCTTGCATCTGATCGGACCGCTGCAATCCAACAAGGCGAAGGAAGCCGTGGCGCTGTTCGATGCCATCCATTCGGTCGATCGTCCGAGCATTTGCGAAGCGTTAGCCAAGGAAATCAAATCCCAGAAACGCCGGCCGCAATTGTTCGTCCAGCTCAACACCGGCGAGGAGCCGCAGAAGGCCGGCGTCGCACCCGGCGAGGCCGACGCCTTCATCGCCGGCTGTCGCGACAAATACGGTCTGGAGATTTCCGGCCTGATGTGCATTCCGCCGGTCGACGACGCACCGGCGCCGCATTTCGCCCTGACCGCAAAGATCGCCGCGCGCAACGGGTTGAAGAATTTGTCGATGGGCATGAGCGCCGATTACGCGACCGCGATCCAGTTCGGCGCCACCCATGTGCGGATCGGATCGGCGATTTTCGGGCACCGGTAGACGCGCGACGTCGCCTACTACTCGAACCTGACCGACACCGTTCCCAGCACGCCAAAATCGACCGCGCAGACATCGCCGGACTGGATCGGCAGCGGCGGATGACAGGTGCCGGTGGTCACCACCTCCCCTGCCCGCAAGGTCACGCCAAGCTGCCGCAATTCGTTGGCGAGCCAGGTCAACGCGACCCTGGGATCACCAAGCACGTTCTTGCCGTGACCGATGAATTGCTTTCCTCCCATCGTGAGGACGGGCCTCTCCTCGACGAGATCGATGGCGCGCCAGTTCGCCGTGGTCGGCGCTCCCAGCACGAACAAATGCGCGCAGGCATTGTCCGCGATGATCTGCTCGGCTCCCGCGCTGACGAAATCGGCGAACCGTGAATCCGGAATCTCGATTGCCGGGTGCAGCGTGCCGACCGCCTCCAGCACCTCGCGCACGGCATAAGGCTGCGATCGCGGCGGCAAGTCGGCCGCGATACGAAAGGCGAATTCGGGTTCGGTGACGCGCATCTCGTTTCCCGCCATCGAGGCCGTGCCGCCATCGGGGATGACGGTTTCGGCCAGGATGCGCCCGGCCATCGGGCCGTCGACGTTGATGTGCCTTTGGCCGGCTTCGCTGGTGGCTGCGATTTTCCAGCCGAACAGTTTTTCCTTCGAATGGCTTTCGATTTTTCCCTGGATCGCATAGGCCTCGGCGCGGCTGCGCGGCCGGAGCGCTGCTTCGAGGCCCGCGAGCTTGGTGCCGGCGCGCCAATGATCGTACAGGTTCCGCGACGCCGCGGTGATCTCAGATTCGGAAAGCATCGTCGTTACATCCCTAAGCATGGCCGGATGGAGCGAAGCGTAATCCGGGTTGTTGCTTCACCTCGGTCCCCGGATTGCGCTTCGCTTCATCCGGGCTACGAGAGCTCACTCAATCACAATCCTGGTCTTGGGCCCAAGCCGCGCCAGCAGCCGCAGCATCGCCGATTGGGTCATCGAGACGCACCCTGCGGTTGGTCCGAAATTGTCGCGCGCCAGATGCAGGAACACTGCGCTGCCGCGTCCGGCGATGCGCGGCGAACTGTTGTGGTCGATCTCGATGATGAAGTCGTAGAGGTGATCGTCGCGCCGCAGACGGTCGCCGCTGCGATCACGCTCCAGCCGAATCGGCTGGTTGTAGTGACGGCTTGCGGGATCCTCGCACCAGGCGTCTTCGGGTCCGATCGCGCGCACCGGCAAAAATGTCCGTGGCCGGGGGTGGCGGTCGGCGCGCCACCACAATTGTCGCGGCCGGAAGGTGCCCCTCGGGGTGCCGCCATCGCCCTCACGCTTGTTGGCCCTGATTCCGCCGCGCCCCAACGCGACCGGCATGGTCTGTTCTCCGGCGGTCAGCCAGCCTCGGCGCGGATCGCCGGCGGCGGCGCGAATCCGGATCGCGGACAGCGGCCCTCCCCCCTGACTTGATCTATAACCGTTTGAATTGACTATATTTCCCATAAATTTCGCAATCCCACGGATTGTCTGCCTGCCGCCGATGCCCTATTTCATCCTCATTACAGGACATTCATCTGAATACCTGTGGTTTCTGAGGTAGAGTGCGCCTCCGCTTGTGAATTCGGTAACAGACGCCTACTTCAAGACGAATAGACCTGACGGACCCGGACTTTACCAACCAAGACGACGGCCAAGGGCGCTTTCTGTTGGCGCCCGCAGCCTGAGAGGATTGTACCCATGGCCAATGCCCGCAAGATCCTGATCGTGGAGGACGATACCGATCTGCGCGATACGCTGGTGGAACAATTGTCGCTGCACGACGAGTTCGAAGCCTCCGCAGTCGACACCGGCGCCAAGGGCGCTACCGCCGCCAAGGCCAATGCACCCGATCTCGTGCTGATGGATGTCGGGCTGCCGGATACCGACGGGCGCGAGGTCGTGCGCTCGCTGCGCAAGGGCGGCTTCAAGGCGCCGATCATCATGCTGACCGGACACGATACCGATTCCGACACCATCCTCGGCCTCGAATCCGGCGCCAATGATTACGTGGCAAAGCCATTTCGGTTTGCCGTGCTGCTGGCGCGGATCCGGGCCCAGCTTCGCCAGCACGAGGCCAGCGAAGACGCGGTGTTTTCCGTCGGCCCCTATAGCTTCCGGCCCGGCTCCAAGATGCTGACCGGCGCCAACGCCAGGAAGGTGCGGCTGACCGAAAAGGAAACTGCGATCCTGCGCTTCCTGTACCGGGCCGGCCAGTTGCCGGTCTCGCGCGAGACGCTGTTGCAGGAGGTCTGGGGCTATAATTCGGGCGTCACCACCCACACCCTGGAAACCCACATCTACCGGCTGCGCCAGAAGATCGAAAAAGATGCCGCCAACCCAGAGATCCTGGTGACGGAAGCTGGTGGCTACAAGCTGGTGCCGTGATACGCTTCGGGCGACAATTCGTATCAATCTGATTAGCGCGCCCCGATCACCGGTCCTCTATGTCGATCGAAGATGATGTTGCCTTGCTTGAGCGCGTCCCAACGTTGCGCCTGTTGGGAACGGCGGCCTTGCGCATGGTGGCGATCGGCTCCGAGCAGCGCGGCTTCGCCCGCGGCGACGTGTTGTTCAACGCCGGCGATGATGCTGATGCGGGCTTCGTCGTTCAGCGCGGCGCATTCCGGATCGAAGATGGCGGCGGCTCCGAGATCACCGCGGGCCCCGGCTCCCTGATCGGCGAACTGGCGCTGATCACGACCATGAAGCGCCCGTCCACCGCGACCGCGGTCGAGCATGCCGCGGTGATCCGGATCGCGCGCAGCCTGTTCCAGCGGGTGCTGGAGAGCGATCCCGCCGCGGCGCGCCGGTTGCGCGACGAATTCGCCACCCGCACCAGCCAGATCGCCAGCGACATTCTGATGGCGGGCGCGAAGCTGAGTATTTGAGCGACGAATCGTCATTCCGGGATGCGCCGTAAGGCGCAGACCAGGAATCCAGAGGTTTTCGGCGTGAGATTCCGGGTTCGCGCTGACGCGCGCTCCGGAATGACTCCGTGAAATTCACACTTCCAGCGTCACCGTCACCGGCACGTGGTCGGATGGCCGCTCCCAGCCGCGCGCGTCGCGCGTGATCCGGAAATCGCTGATGCCGTCCTTGAGCGCGCGCGAGACCCAGATGTGATCGAGCCTGCGGCCGCGATCGCCCACCGTCCAGTCCGCGGCGCGATAGCTCCACCAGGTGTAGACTTTTTCCGACAGCGGGATGCGCTCGCGCGCGACGTCGAACCATTCGCCGTGCGCCTGCGCCGCCAGCAGCTTCTCGCATTCGATCGGGGTATGCGACACCACTTTCAGCAACTGCCGGTGCGACCACACGTCGTTTTCGTGCGGCGCGACATTGAGATCGCCGACCAGGATATGGCGGTCATCGCCGCGCGGATGCAGCGGCTCGCATGCCTTCAGCTCGTCGAGAAATTGCAGCTTGTGCTCGAATTTTGGATTGAGCGCGGGATCGGGGATATCGCCGCCGGCCGGGACGTAGAAATTATGAACGACCAGCGGTTTGGCAAGCCGTGCCTTCTCGCCGAAGGCAACGGAAATGTGCCGCGAATCGATCTTGTCGCAGAAGGTGCGGATGTCGGTGCTCTCGAACGGCAGTTTCGAGACCACGGCGACGCCGTGGTAGCCCTTCTGCCCGTTCAGCGCGACATGCTCGTAGCCCAGCCGCCGGAATCGCTTCAGCGGAAAGGCGTCGTCGACGCATTTGGTTTCCTGCAGGCACAGCACGTCCGGCCTCACCGCCTTGAGGAATTTGGCGACGAGGTCGATGCGCAAGCGCACCGAATTGATGTTCCAGGTTGTCAGGGAGAAGCGCATCGCGACCGGCTCGGGAGGGAAAACGTGCGATTGATGAGGCACGTCTGTGTCGCGCAATCAAGAATGATTTTCAGCCGGGTGGCGTCCCGTAATTGGTGAAGTCGATCTTGAAAAGGCCGGGGTCGACTTTCTTCGAGGCATCGAGGTTGTAGACCGCGACCGTGGTGTCGTAGCCCTGCGGATCGGTCACCGTCCACTGCTTGAGCTGGCCGTCCTTGGCGCCGACCATCAGCATCAGCCGGCTGGTGCCGATCAGCGCCTGCTTCTCCTCGATGGTGACACTGACGAAGACGTCGTCGGCGGTCACGCTGACGACATTGGTGTCCTTCATGAGATCGATGCGGTCCGACAACAGATAGCGCAGCGGCGTCTGCGACAGCGGATAGATGTCCTGGGTCGCGAGCTTGCGGTCGCGCACCGCCACCGACGATCCGTCGGCGATGATGTCGATCGGACTCGGCGCGTCATAGGCAAAGCGCACCTTGCCGGGTTTCTGAATGAAGAAATCGCCCGTGGTCTTGCTGCCGTCGGGGCCTACCTGCACGAAATTCCCGACCAGCGTCTGCAGCGACGACAGATAGGCGCTCACCTTGGCGGCTTGCGCTTTCTGGTTGGCATCGAAACTGGCAAAAATACTGGCGGGGACGTTGCGGCGCGGATCGGGAATCACCGGATCCGGCGGCGTTGCCGTCGTGGCACCCGTCGTCATCGGCGGCTTCTGCTGCTCCGACGCACTCAGTTGCACGCGGTCGCGCGCCCTCGGTGCCGGCTTCGGAATCGGGACGTTCTGCGCAGAGGCCGAGGTCAGGCCCAACGGCGCGGCGACGCAGACGACCGATGCCGCGACCAGCAACGCCAAGCCGCGGCGCATGCCGCCCTGAGCGATCAGCCCCGCCCTTCGAAGCTTCGGATATCCAGGAAGGTTGGGATTTCTATTCAACGCGGGGTCCCTGTCAGGCTTTTGGCCATTTTATCGTGGTTTCGGGGTCAGGAGATATCGTTTTTCCGTGAAAATTAAATGCAATCTCCGTAATCCCGCGGGCCCGTGATTCCAGCTCAAAAGCCGCTTTCTTCCTCTTCGACCAGAATCTCGCGCTTTCCGGCGTGATTGGCCTGGCCGACGATGCCCTCGAGTTCCATCCGCTCCATCAGCGAGGCGGCGCGGTTATATCCGATCTGCAGCCGGCGCTGGATATAGCTGGTAGAGGCCTTGCGGTCGCGCTTGACGATCGCCACCGCCTGCGAAAACAGGTCGCCGCCGCCATCGCCGCCCATGCCGGTGGAATCGAACACCGCGCCGTCTTCGTCGGTGGGTTCTTCCGCCGTGACCGCCTCGAGGTATTCCGGCTGACCCTGCGTCTTGAGGTGACGCACCACCTTCTCGACCTCCTCGTCGGAGACGAAGGGGCCGTGCACGCGGCTGATGCGGCCGCCGCCGGCCATATAGAGCATGTCGCCCTGCCCCAGCAGTTGCTCGGCGCCCATCTCGCCGAGGATGGTTCGGCTGTCGATCTTCGAGGTGACCTGAAACGAGATGCGGGTCGGGAAGTTTGCCTTGATGGTGCCGGTGATGACGTCGACCGACGGCCGCTGCGTGGCGAGTACCACGTGCAGGCCGGCCGCGCGCGCCATCTGCGCCAGACGCTGCACCGCGCCCTCGATGTCCTTGCCGGCGACCATCAT
Source organism: uncultured Alphaproteobacteria bacterium (assembly GCA_963843225.1). Lineage (GTDB taxonomy): Bacteria > Pseudomonadota > Alphaproteobacteria > Rhizobiales > Xanthobacteraceae > Bradyrhizobium. The sequence goes on from CAWJJT010000001.1 coordinate 800,960, forward strand.
CAGGTCAGCCATTTCGTCGACGATGATGACGATGTAGGGCAACGGATCGAGATCGAGCTTCTCCTCCTCGTAGATCGCCTTCCCTGTTTCCTTGTCGAAGCCGGTATGCACGGTGCGAGTCAGTTCCTCGCCCTTGGACCTCGCCTCCTTCAGACGTGCGTTATAGCCGTCGATGTTGCGTACGCCGAGTTTCGACATGCGCTTGTAGCGCTCTTCCATCTCGCGCACCGCCCATTTCAGCGCGACCACGGCCTTCTTCGGGTCGGTCACGACAGGCGTCAGCAGATGCGGAATGCCGTCATAGACGGAGAGTTCGAGCATTTTGGGATCGACCATGATCAGGCGGCACTGATCCGGGCGCAGCCGGTACAGGAGGCTGAGGATCATGGTGTTGATGGCGACCGATTTGCCGGAGCCGGTGGTGCCCGCGATCAACAGATGCGGCATGCGCGCGAGATCGACGATGACGAAATCGCCGCCGATGTTCTTGCCGAGACACAAGGGAAGCTTCGCGACCGTTTCGGCGTAATCCTTGACCGCCAGCAATTCGCGCAAATAGACCTTTTCGCGATGCGGGTTCGGCAGCTCGATGCCGATGGCGTTGCGGCCGGGGACCACGGCAACGCGCGCCGAGAGCGCGCTCATCGAGCGGGCGATATCGTCGGACAGGCCGATCACCCGCGACGACTTGATGCCGGGCGCGGGCTCGAGTTCGTACAGCGTCACCACCGGGCCCGGATGCGCCTTGACGATCTCGCCGCGGACGCCGAAATCGCCGAGCACGCCTTCCAGCGACCGCGAGTTGGAATCAAGCTCGGACCTGGAGAGCGGCTGACGGTCGGCGGCCTTCGGCGCGCTCAGCACGGAAATCGGCGGCAGCTCGAAACGGTCGCTTGATTTGCGCGCCGGCGCGCGCGAGGCGGGCTTCTTGCGCGAGGCGCGGGGCTCCTCCTCCTCGTCTTCCTCTTCCTCTTCGTCTCCTTCGTCTTCGTCGAGTTCTTCGTTAGCGCGCGGAGCCAGCGACGGTCCGGCGCGGCCGAGGCTTGGCTCCTGGCGTTCGAACGAAAGCTGGCGCGGCGCCGGCGCGCTTGCGACCAGCGAGCTGTAGGCCAGGGTCAACAACCGCCACAGCCGCGCTTTTGCGCTCATCAGCGCATGAAACGCCCATCCCAGCGAAACCGAAGCGCCGTCCTCGTCTTCCTCGAACGGCGCTTCATCTTCCTCGATCTCGGTCGAATCATCGTCCCGCAGTTGCGAACCCATGCCGCTTGCGAACAGGAACGAAGCGAGAGCGGCGGCGAACAGCAGCGTTCCCAGCACGAGGCGATAGAAGAAGCCGGGCGGACCGAACACCACGGCAGGCGCGCGCACCAGCGCGTCGCCGACGACGCCGCCAAGCCCGGTCGGCAGCGGCCATGCGCCGCCATGCGGCCAGCAACTGGCGAAGCCCGCCGAGATCACCGTGCAGAGGATCCAGCACCCGAGCCGCAGCGCTTCGCGATCGAAGGGGCGGTGGGTCAGCATGCGCCAGCCCCAGATCGCGACGGGCAGGATCAGCATGATCGCGCCCAGTCCCAGAATTTGCATCAGGAGATCGGCGCCGATCGCGCCGGGATAGCCGACGACGTTGCGGATCGCGCGCGACGTCGCATGGCTGAGACTCGGGTCCTGCACCGACCAGGTCATCAGCGCCGCCGCGGCCACGCCGGTGAGCGCGATCAGGCCTAATCCGGCGAGTTCGCGCAGGCGCCGCGCCAGAAGTTCGCGGATCGCGGCCGGTAACTGGCCGACCAGGGGGATGACACGTTCGATTGCCGGCATGTTCTTGGGCCTTCGCGGCTAATCCAGAATTTCCACCAGCCGGTGCAACGCCTCGGCTGTCGTTTCGCTGTCCGCGACCAGCGCCAGGCGGATGTAGCCGGCGCCGGGATTGCTTCCGTCTTGCTGCGGCCGCGCCAGGTAGCTTCCAGGCACCACGCGCACGCCGCCGTCCCTGTAGAGCTTCACCGTCGCCGCCTCGTCGCCGCCGCGCGCCGACACATCGAGCCAGACGCAGAAGCCGCCGGCCGGCCGGCGATAGCCGTAGCGATTGCCGAGGATCTGGTCGGCGAGATCGAATTTCATGCGGTAGAGGCGGCGGTTTTCCTCGACATGCGCCTCGTCGCCATAGGCCGCGATCGCGACATGCTGCAGCGGCACCGGCACCTGCGGCGCGGCGACGTTGCGCAGTTCGTGAAACATGGCGAGAAACTTCTTGTCACCGGCGGCAAAGCCGACCCGCATGCCCGGCAGGTTCGAGCGCTTCGACAGCGACTGGAACGCCACCACATTGGTGAAATCACGCCCGGCGCATTCCAGCATGCTGCCGGGAGCTTCCTTGGTGTAGATTTCCGAATAGCATTCGTCGCTCAGGATCATGAAGCCGTGGCGGTCGGCGAGTTTTTTCAACTTGGCGAAATAGTCCTTCGAGGCGACCGCGCCTTGCGGGTTCGCCGGCGAGGCGATGTAGATCGCAACCGTCCGGGCGAGGGTGGCATCGTCGAGCGCGTCGAGATCGGGCAGGAATCCGTTGGCGAGCGTGGTCGGCAGATAGACCGCCTCGCAGCCCGCGGCGCGCGCGCCCGCCGCGTAAGCCGGATAGAACGGGTTCGGGATCAGGATCGCAGGCCTGCCCTTGCGCTCGCCGACATAACGCGCCGCGGTCAGCGCGGCGAAAAACAGACCCTCGCGGCTGCCGTTGAGCACCAGAAGCTCGGTCTCGGGATCGACCGGCCGCGGCATCTGGAACCGGGTGGAAAGCCAGTCCGCCGCCGCGCGCCGGAACGGCTCGATGCCCTTGGCGATCGGATAGCGGCCGAAATCGGCGATGTGTTTGGCCAGTACCGGCCCGACGAAGTCGGGGACGGGGTGCTGCGGCTCGCCCAATGACAGCGTAATCAAGGGCTTACCCGGCTTGTAGGGGGCCAGCAATTCGGTCAGCCGGGCGAATGGCGAGCGCTCGCTTTCCTGGTGGCCGGCGCCCTCTGGCGCACGGGATGAAGCGGTCATTGCCATACTTTAGAGCGCCAGCACTGTTGGGCAGCCGAGCGCAAGGCGCGGCCGGCCGGAAACGGATCAAACCACCATAGATACGGCGAGGTTAAGACGCGATTAACCATCGGTCGCCGGCGTCGTCCAGACCCTGGATTGGCGCAAAAAGAAAGGGGCTCCAACTTGCGCTGGAGCCCCTCAACGGTCCGTGCATTGCCGGGTATGTGCCCGAACCGTAGTTCTGGGCGCGACCATCGGAAGATGATCGCGGCCCGGGAGAACTCAGTAGTTGTAAGCGCGCTCGCCGTGATCGGTAATGTCGAGACCTTCGCGTTCCGCTTCCACGGAGGGGCGAAGACCGACGACCACGTCGACGAACTTGTAGAGGATCGCCGATCCAATGCCGGACCAGAGCAGCGTGGCTCCGACGGCCTTGCCCTGCGAGATCATCTGGGTGACGAAGTCGTAGGTACCGGCGTTGTTGCCGGTGATGTTGGTGTAGTCGGTGATGCCGACGCCACCGAGGGCGGGATTGACCAGGATGCCGGTGCCGAGCGCACCGATGATCCCGCCGATGCAGTGGACGCCGAACACGTCGAGGGCGTCGTCATAGCCGAGCGCGTTCTTCACCGTGCTGACGAAGAACAGGCAGACCGGGGAGACGACGAGGCCCAGCACCAGCGCGCCGATCGGGCCGGCAAAACCGGAAGCCGGCGTGACCGCCACGAGACCGGCGACCGCGCCGGAGCAGATGCCCAGCAGCGACGGCTTGCCCTTGACGATCCATTCGCAAAGCAGCCAGGACAGCGCCGCACCGGCGGTTGCCACCATGGTGTTGACGAAGGCCAGCGCCGTGACGCCGTTGGATTCGAGGTTCGATCCGGCGTTGAAGCCGAACCAGCCCACCCACAGCAGCGAGGCGCCGATCATGGTCATGGTCAGCGAATGCGGAGCCATCAGGTCCTTGCCGTAACCGGTACGCTTGCCGATGATCAGCGCGCCAACCAGACCGGCGATGCCGGCGTTGATGTGCACGACCGTACCGCCGGCGAAGTCGAGGGCACCGGCGCCGGCGAGCCAGCCGACCGCACCCGTGACGTCGTCGAGCTTGGCCTGGGCCGCCGTCTTGGCCGCCGCATCCGTCGCCGCGGCAAGCGCCTTGGCAGCAGCAGCGACGTCATCCGGAGCGGCGACGTACCAAACCCAATGCGCGATCGGGAAGTAGACGAAGGTCACCCACAGCAGGATGAACAGCATCACCGCCGAAAACTTGATGCGTTCGGCGAAGGCGCCGACGATCAGGGCCGGGGTGATCATCGCGAACGTCATCTGGAACACGAAGTAGGCGAGTTCCGGAATGACGACGCCGTTGGAGAAGGTCGCCGCCGTCGAATTGGCATCGACACCGTGCAGGAATGCCTTGCGAGAGCCCACCGATCCAGGGCGTCATGCTGCCGCCGTCGCTGAACGCCAGCGAGTAGCCGTAGAGCGTCCAGACCACGCCGACCATGGAGACGATCGCGAACACCTGGGTCAGGATGGAGGCCATGTTCTTGGTGCGGACGAGACCGCCGTAGAACAGGGCGAGGCCGGGAATCGACATCATCAGAACGAGCGCGCTGGATACGAGCATCCAGGCGGTGTCGCCCTTGTTGGGGACGGGAGCGGCCGGAGCCGCCGCGGCGGCTGCATCGGCCGCCGGCGCTGCGGCGGGCGCCGCATTCTGCGCGAGCGCGGCATCGACAAAGCCCACGGCGCAGAGCGCTCCGATGGCAAGGATTGCCCATCCCATGCTGGTTGGACGTTTGAACGTCATCTGTTTAACTCCTGATTGGTAAGTTGGGTGAGCGCGAAATCAGAGTGCCGCGGCATCGGCCTCGCCGGTGCGGATGCGAACCGCATGGTCGAGGTTGATGACGAAGATCTTGCCGTCGCCGATCTGGCCGGTTTTCGCGGCAGACGTGATGGCATCGATGGTTTTGTCGACCTGGTCCGAGGCGACAGCGACCTCGATCTTGATCTTGGGCAGGAAGCTCACCGCGTATTCAGCGCCACGATAGATTTCCGTGTGACCCTTTTGGCGGCCATATCCCTTGACTTCCGTCACCGTGAGACCGTGAACGCCGATGGCGGTCAAAGCGTCCCGGACTTCTTCGAGCTTGAATGGCTTGATGATCGCCATAACAATTTTCATGGGTCCTATCCCCGCTTGGGCCCGGTCCAGACACGACCGGGCGTATCGACTGAGGTTCACCACGCGGAGAAAGTTCACTACGCGGGCACAGCCGGGACCCATAGAATCAAATGCCGTGCCAGATCGGCCGGGTTTCCTAACGGACTATGAATGCGCGCGTTTTCGCGCTTTGCGGGAATCGGCCTGACCTGCGCTATTCGGTCGCGCCCAAAACCTAATCATGCCTGTTCAAAATACAGGCAGGTCAGAGTCCCGACATAATGATGCTCATCGGGACGGCAGCGATAATGGTATCGGGATGGAGGATTCTACTGCAGGGCCTCGCCGTGCTGCGAGATATCGAGGCCTTCCATCTCCTGCTGCAGCGACACCCGCAGCGGCGTAAAGACGCCGACCAGCTTGAGCAGCACAAAGGTGACGCCGGCGGACCACGCCAGCGTGACCGCGACGCCATAGAGCTGGACCAGCAGCAAATGCGGGTTGCCCTGCAGCAGCCCGGAGGTGCCGCCGATCGAGGCGGTGGCGAACACTCCGGTCAGCAGGATCCCGGTCATGCCGCCGACCCCATGGACGCCGAACACGTCGAGCGAATCGTCATAGTTGAACCGGCGCTTCACCGTGGTGCAGGCCCAGAAACAGATCAGCCCGGCGACCACGCCGATGACGATGCCATGCCATGGCGCGACAAATCCGGACGCCGGCGTGATCGTTCCAAGACCGGCCACCGCGCCGGAAATCATGCCGAGCACCGATGGCTTGCGCTGGACCGACCATTCGACCGCGCCCCAGGTCAGTGCGCCGGCACAGGCGGCGAGATGGGTCGCGGTGATCGCCATCACCGCGCGCGAATTGGCCGCCAGCGCCGATCCGCCGTTGAAGCCGAACCAGCCGACCCACAACAGGCCGGTTCCGATCACGGCCAGCGACAGATCGAACGGCGACAGGTTTTCGGTGCCGTAGCCATGGCGCCGGCCCAACACGATGGCCGCGACCAGGCCGCCGGCGCCGGCCGACAGATGCACCACGAGACCGCCGGCGAAATCCAGCACGCCGGCGGCGCCGAGGAAGCCGCCGCCCCAGACCCAGTGCGCCAGCGGAATGTAGACGAACATGAACCAGCCGATCGCAAACAGCAGATAGGCCGAGAACCGCATCCGGTCGGCAACCGAGCCTGCCACCAGCGCCACGGTGATGATCGCAAAGGTCATCTGGTAGAGCATGAACAGCACTTCCGGAATCGTCTTCGCCGCCGGATTGACCCCGTCCATGGTCATGCCGGCGAGAAACCAGCGATCGAGCGTGCCGAGCCAGGGACCGTCGCCGACGAACGCCAGCGAATAGCCGAACGCCACCCAGAGAATGGAAATGATCGCCACCGCCGCGAGGCTCTGCGCCATGGTCGCCAGCACGTTCTTCTTGCGCACCATGCCCGAATAGAACAGCGCCAGCCCCGGTATCGTCATCATCAGCACGAGCGCGGTTGCCACGATCATCCACGCGGTGTCGGCGGCGCTGATCTCGGTGGCTTGTGCGGATGCCGGCGTCGCGAACAGCATCGCAAGACTGATCGGCGCAGCCAGCTTCGCTGCACGAGACGAAAGTGCCCCCATGATATTTCCCCAGCAGTGTTTTGGTAGAGCCGCATCGCCGGCGTCGTTGCCGGATGCGAAGCAAGTGAATCCAGAGCGTCTCGGGCGAAGTGGAACCGACCCTAGAGCGCGTCGCTATCGGTCTCGCCGGTGCGGATCCGCAGCGCGTGATCGATCGGCGTCACGAAGATCTTGCCGTCGCCGATCTGTCCGGTGCGCGCGCTGGCGGTGATGACGTCGACCGCCTTGTCGGCGAGATCGGAAGAGACGGCGATTTCGATTCGAAGCTTGGGCAGGAAGTTCACGACATATTCGGCGCCGCGGTATATTTCGGTATGGCCCTTCTGCCGCCCGTAACCCTTGACCTCGGTAACCGTCATGCCGTGGACGCCGATGGCGGTCAGCGCCTGTCGTACCTCGTCCAGCTTGAAGGGTTTGATGATCGCAACAACGAGCTTCATGGTCAGGCTTTCATTTCTGTCGAATTCCGGTCGGACGCGCCTGGATTTGCGCCATCCCAACTCTGGCATCTTTTTATGCAAATGGCACAAAAAGTTTGCAGTCCCAAACGAAAAACGATTGCGGGAAATTACCTTCGTTGGATAGCCTCCGCGGTCCGAGGCCCGAATATTTCACCAAAATCCGATTTTATCGCCAGCGGTCTCCTGCCCGCCCGCGCCAAGCCTTTGAGGGAATAAAATGGTCGACCGATCCTGGTTTTTTGCCTTCCAGGGACAGCAGCGCGGGCCCTATCCGGAGCCGCAGTTTCGCCAGCTAGTGACCAACGGCACCGTGACCACCGAGACGCTGGTCTGGACCGAAGGCATGGCCAACTGGCAAAAGGGCGGGGATGTCCCCGGCCTCTTTTCCAGTGCCTCGGATATGCCGGAGGTCCCGCCGCCCGGCAGCTTCCCCCTGCCCGGCAGCAGCCACGGCGCCGTACTTTCGATCGATATGGGTCTCTGGGATTTCACCTGGCGCACGCTCGCTTTGTTGTTCGGGCTTGCACTCGTCATCCCGACGCCCTGGGTCGTCGTGATGTATTGCCAGTGGATCGTTTCATGCGTGCAGGTTCCAGGACGGCCGAACCTGAGATTCAGGGGTCGTCCCATGACGCTGCTGTGGTATTTCGCGGCCCCGGCTCTCCTCATCGTCGTGGCTCGAATCGACTCGCGCCTGGTCAACCTCGTCTCGGGCATCGTCCAGCTGGTTGTTTACTGGCTCTTCATCAGATGGTTCATCGCCAACATCAGTCCGAGCCGGCAACCGCTCGTCTTGCGGTTCTCGGGCTCATTCTGGGGATATCTGGGCTGGAGCCTGCTGGCCTTCGTTTCCACGATCACGATCATCGGCTGGGCGTGGGTCTACACCGCGCAAGTCCGGTGGATGTGCCGTCACGTCGAAGGCACCCGTCGCGAGGTTGTTTTCAACGCGACCGGGCTCGAGTTCTTGTGGCGCTCGGTGGTCACCTTGATCGCGTGCGCCTTCATCATCCCGATTCCCTGGGTGATGCCCTGGTTCATCAGTTGGCAGGTGTCACAAGTTGAGCTGGTCGAGCGATCGGCCCTCGCCAGCGCCTGAACGCCTCTACTTGCGCTGGCGCAGCGAGCCTTCCTGCGCCACCGACGCAACCAGCGTGCCGTCCTGCTTGAAGATCATGCCGCGCGTCAGGCCGCGGCCGCCTTGCGCGCTCGGCGAATCCTGCGCGTAGAGCAGCCATTCGTCGGCGCGGAACGGCCGGTGGAACCACATCGCATGGTCGAGGCTCGCCGGCATCATCCGCTTGTCGAACAGCGTGCGGCCGTAACGGGCCATCGCCGCATCCAGCAGCGAGAAATCCGATGCATAGGCCAGCGCGCACATGTGCAGCGCCGGATCGTCTGACAGCTTCGAGGCGGTACGGATCCAGACATGGATGCGGCCGTCCTCGATCTTCTCGCCGAAATAGCGGTTGAGCTCGACCGGGCGCAGTTCGATCGGGCGGTCGGATTCGTAGTAGCGGCGGATGAACTCCGGCATCTCGCGGAAGATCGGCTGCTTGGCCACTTCCTCGGCGGTGAGTTTTTCCGGCGGCGGCACGTCGGGCATCTTGTCCTGGTGGTCGAACGCGCTCTCTTCGTCGATATGAAACGACACCATGATCGAGAAGATGGCGTTGCCGTGCTGGATCGCGGTGACCCTTCGGGTCGAATAGCTCTTGCCGTCGCGCAGGCGTTCGACCTCGTAGATGATCGGAATCTGGGGGTCGCCGGGCAGGATGAAATAACAATGCAGCGAATGCGGCAGGCGGCCTTCGACGGTGCGGCATGCCGCCACCATCGCCTGTCCGATCACCTGCCCGCCGAACACCCGCTGCCAGCTCGTCTTCGGACTGTTGCCGCGGAACATGTTCACCTCGATCGGTTCCAGATCGAGGATGGAAATCAGGTCAATCAGGCCTTTGGACATTGAAGGGCTTCCTGTTTGGGGTCGAGGCATCGGCCATATTGGCGGTCGTCATTCCCGGATGCGCCTCCTGGCGCAGGCCCGAATCCATACTCCCGACGGTGGTTATGGATGCCGGGTTCGCTGGCTTCGTTCGCGCCCTGGAATGACAGGTCGATACAGATTCACTCTTGTCTCGGGCCCCTGTTTCGCCCAGCTATAGTCATGTAGCAAGTCCAGTCTATGACCTCCGCTAGTTAAGGGTACGGCATGTCGGCACAGCGAAGCATTGTCATCGGCGGCGGCGCGTTTGCAGGGCTGGCGCTGGCGCTGGCGCTGCGCCAGGGGCTTGGCGCCGACATCCCGGTCATTGTCGTCGATCCCGCGCTTGCGATGCGGCCGAGCCGCGACCCGCGCGCGACCGCCATCGTCGCCGCCTGCCGACGGCTGCTGGATGCCGTCGGGGTATGGGACCAGGTCGCTCCCGGCGCGCAGCCGATCCTCGACATGGTCGTCACCGATTCCAAGCTGGAAGACGCCACCCGCCCGGTATTCCTGACCTTCGCCGGCCATGTCGAGCCGGGCGAACCCTTCGCGCACATGGTCGAAAACCGCCAGTTGATCGATGCGCTGGCCGCGCGCGCCGAAGCCGAGGGTGTCGAGCTCCGCGCCAGCGCCGTGACCGATTTCGCCGCGCGCGCCGATGGCGTCGACGTGACACTGGCGGACGGCACCACGATCGAGGCGAGCCTGCTGGTGGCGGCCGACGGCGCGCGTTCGAAATTGCGCGAGCGCGCCGGCATCGCCACCCATGGCTGGGATTACGACCAGTCCGGCATTGTCGTCACCGTCGGCCATGAGCGCGACCACACGGACGTGCCGAGGAGCATTTCCTGCCCGCCGGACCGTTTGCGATCCTGCCGTTGACCGGCAAGCGCTCGTCGCTGGTATGGACCGAGAAGCGCGCCGAGGCGGCGCGCATCATTGCCCTGAACGAAGATGAATTTCACGCCGAACTCGAGCAGCGCTTCGGCCTGCATCTCGGTGAGATCAAGGCGCTCGATAAACCGCGCGCGTTTCCGTTGAGCTATTTCGTGGCGCGCTCGTTCATCGGCGAGCGGCTGGCGCTGGTCGGCGACGCCGCGCATGTGATCCATCCGATCGCGGGACAAGGGCTGAACATGGGCCTGAAGGATGTCGCGGCGCTGGCCGAAGTGGTCGTCGACGCCGCGCGGCTCGGCATGGATATCGGCCAGGCCGACGTGCTCGAGCGCTATCAGCGCTGGCGGCGGTTCGACACGATGGCGATGGGGCTCGCCACCAATTCGCTGAATTTCCTGTTCTCGAACGAATCGCAATTGTTGCGCGCGGTGCGCGATATCGGACTCGGTCTGGTCGATCGCGCGCCGCCGCTGAAAAACATGTTCATTCGCCAGGCGGCCGGTCTTGCCGGCGAGGTGCCGCGGCTGTTGAAGGGCGAGGCGTTGTAGGTCGATCAGCGTGCGTCGTTGGCAAGGATGAATGCCGCGACGGCTTCAATGAGGTCGGGGTCAAGCGCCCGCTCCGGCTGATTGTAGGCGGCCAGGTCGTCCGCGTCGTCAGTGACATCGACCAGGACGTGATTCATGTCCGCGCCCCAGAACGTCTTCGCCGCCGGCGACGCGGCGCCCAGCGCCAGGAAATCCAGCCGCGCCACCTGCCGGTCGCGACCGCCGCCGGCGATCAGCGTCGGCTGTTCGATCAGCTTCAGGGGAGCGATCGGATCTTCGGTGAAGGCGGAGGCGATACCGGGCTGCATCGCCGGCGGGATCGGCAGGCCCGGCGGCGGCGGATCGACGGTCTGGCCGGCCATGATGTCGTCGATCGCCTTGGCGATCGGCGCCATCATCTCGGGAGCGAGCTTCCGTTCAAGCTGCGCCTTGAGCAGGTCGCCCTGACGCCGCGCGGCTGTCGCCAGCAGGACCAGTCGGTCGACGGGCACGCGCCGCGCGGTCAGGATCGCAACCAGTCCGCCCTCGCTATGTCCCACCAGAACGACTTTCGAGAATTTTCCGCTGCCGCGCAGGTAATTCACCAGCGCCGCTGCGTCATCGACATAATCCTTGAAGCGAAAATCCTCCGGCCGGCCGAATTCCGGTTTCCATCCGCCCGCGCCGCGCTTGTCGTAGCGGAGCGTGGCGATCTTGCGCGTGCCCAGTTGCTCGGCGAGTTTCTTCAACGTCGCGGGCTTGATCTGGGCGCTGTTGCCGTCATGGTCGGTCGTGCCGGAACCCGCGATCAACAGCGCGACCGGCGGCTTCTCGACATCCGGCGGCACCGACAGTACCGCGTCGATGGCGCCAACGCTGATTTTGGACTCCTCGGCGAATGCGTTCGCGGCCATTCCGAACAGGCCGGTCATCGCAAGCGCAGAGAACGATCGTCCCGGCGCGCATGCGCTACTCGATCTTCCGCGCCTCCTCCGGCAGCATGATCGGAATGCCGTCGCGGATCGGATAGGCGAGTTTCGCCGAACGCGAGATCAGTTCCTGCCGCGCGGAGTCGATATTCAAGCGGCCCCTTGGTCAGCGGACAGACCAGGATCTCCAGCAATTTGGGATCGACGGTGCCTTCAAGGCGTTCGGGCGCGGAACTCATCTTTCTTCTCCGGTTGATATTGGCTCTGGATCTTTTTGACGCGTTTCCTTCGCGCGAACCGGTAGCCGCCCCGGATCGAGCCCGAGGCCGGCTTCGCTCGAAAACGTCATAGCATAGCCGATGACAGGAGTGGACGGCACTCTATCGCGAGGCGATCTGGAGCAGTTCGTCGAGCACGGCCTGTTGATCCTCCCGCGGCAAGGGCTTGTCGGACAGCGCAAAGCCGACAAACGCCCAATAGAGGATTTGTGCCCGGGAGCGCGCCACTTTCGGCTCAAGCCCGGCGTCCCTGAGCATGCTTTCCACATAAGTCGCCCGGCGGCGGTCGATCGCCTGCACCGCGCGACGCGCGACGGGGTCGTGCGTCGCCCAGATGCGAACCGCGTTTTCCAGCGCCAGTTGGCCGCCGAACGCCTGGCGCAGCAACCGCTGCAGCGGGTTGTCGTCGCCGGTGGCGGTCTCGAGATCGGCGATGATCTCCTCGGCGGCAACCTCGCGCCAATGCTTCAGGATCGCGGCGTGGAACGCGCCGATATCGGCGAAATGCCAGTAGAAGCTGCCACGCGACACGCCCATCGCCTTGGCCAGCGGCTCGGCCTTCAGGGCGGTAAAGCCCTGCTCGGCCAATACCTTGAGGCCCCGGTCGAGCCAGTCCTTCGCGGAAAGTTGATCGGTCATGTCAGTCCCTGCGACATCTCACCATACAGCAGTGTATTGACAGCCGCCAGCGTTCGCTCTATCCACCATACAGTCATGTATGGAGGCTTCTCCGATGCGCGATCTCTTGTTGCAATGTTCAGGCGTGGCCGCGATCGCGGCGGCGCTGATCCACGGCATCCTCGGCGAAACCAAGGTGATGTCGCGTGCCACCATCGAGCCGGCGCGCCTGCGCACCCTGATCCGGCTGGTATGGCAAGCCGGCACGGTGGCCTGGATCGGCGGCGGTGTGCTTCTGATCGCCGCGCCCTGGATGGCATCGGAGCCGGCGCGCCACTGGATCGTCGCGACCATGGCCTGCGTGTTCACCTTCGCTGCGCTGGCCAACGCCTTCGCCACGCGCGGCCGGCATTTCGGCTGGATGGCACTCGGCACCGTGGTCGCCCTGGCGGTCGCGGGGTACTGAGTCTTCCGGTCACGCGCGTTGCCGAAGCGGCCCGCCTTCACTTCGGTCAAGGCGACGATGCGCAGTGAACGGGGTGATTCAAAAAAAGCGTCGGTATCTGGAATAGCTCTAGTTTAGAGAGTGTCGTTTTGCCGCTCCGCCGGCGAGCCGCTAACTGTTGCCTCGCGAGTCGAGTTCGGCCTATCGCACGATGAAGCGATCTTGCCTCGTATGTCGCTGGTCCATCGCAAACCGGCAAGCACGAAAGGTGCCTCAATCGTCATGATCCGGAATCTGATCCCCACCGCGTTTTGTGCCGTCGCCTTGTTCGCAGCGCCTGCATCCCAGGCGCAACAGGCGACCGAAGTTCAGGTCACCTATGCCAAGGGCAAATTCGAGCCGAGTGAGATCAAGGCGCCCGCCGACAAGGCCTTCACGATCCGCGTCAAGAATCTCGAATCAAAGGCGATGGAATTCGAAAGCAAGTCGTTGCGGGTCGAAAAAGTCATCGCGGCCGGCAGCGAAGCCATCGTCAACGTGCGAGCCCAGAAGCCGGGCAGCTACGAATTCTTCGACGAGTACAATGAAAAGGCGCGCGGCACCGTCGTGGTGAAATAGGCGGACGCGCCGTGCTCGCCGCACTCATCATCGTCTTCCGCGAGGTGTTCGAAGCCGGATTGATCGTCGGCATCGTGCTCGCGGTGACCGGCTCGGTCCCGCACCGCAATCGTTGGATCGGCGGTGGCGTGCTGGCGGGCGTTCTCGCTGCCTGCATCGTCGCCGCCTTTACCGGCGCGCTGTCGCAGCTCTTTGCCGGCATGGGACAGGAACTGTTCAACGCCGCCATTCTCGGCGTCGCCGTGGTGATGCTGACCTGGCACAATGCCTGGATGGCGCATCGCGGCAGGGAAATGGCCAGCGAACTGCGTCAGGCCGGCCAGGCGGTCGCGGACGGCAGCAAGTCGCTGCTGGCGCTTGCGGTGGTGGTCGGCGTTGCCGTCCTGCGCGAGGGCAGCGAGGTCGCGCTGTTTCTCTACGGTGTCGCCGCCTCCGACGGCAGCACAGCCCTTGGCCTTGCGGTCGGCGGCTTCATCGGTCTGGCGATGGGCGTCGGCGTTTGCCTGCTGACCTATTTCGGCCTGATGCGGATTCCGCCGCGGGCGCTGTTTGCGACCACCACCGCGCTGATCACGCTGCTTGCCGCCGGCATGGCGACACAGGCGGTGGCGTTCCTCGAGAGCGCCGGCTGGTTCACCTCGTTCGGTACCGTCGTTTGGGATACCGGCTGGCTGCTGCCGGACGACAGTCTCGTTGGCCGCACATTGCATACGTTGATTGGTTACACCGATCAGCCCACCGAAATGCAGCTTATCGCCTACGTGGCGGTGCTGCTGGCGACGTTCCTGCTGATGCGGGTGATCGGATCGCAGCGAAAGGCTCCCGGCGTCGCCGTCGGTTGACGGTTCCGCAGGCTGCGGAAATCCCGGGGCTCTCACCCCATCAATGCGCGGCCGGCTTCGGGGTCTCATCGCGCAGCTCAATCGGCTGAGCTCACGTCCGAGCGGTCGTTTTCGGACGTGGTCTCCACATCCGGCTCGCCTTGCCTCGCTGCAGCCGATATAGCGGCTCCATGCTCGACTTCGCCGCCCAATACGAAGCCTTTAGACGCCGTGACCCCGCATGGGACGGCAGCGTGTTCGTGGCGGTCACGACGACCGGCATCTATTGCCGGCCGGTGTGTCCAGCGCGAACGCCGCTGAAGCGCAACGTAACATTCTATCGGAGTGCGGCGGCCGCGGAAGGTGCGGGCTTCCGGCCTTGTCTTCGATGCCGTCCCGAAACAGCTCCCTTCTGTCCCGCCTGGAAGGGTACCCGGACAACTGTCGAGCGCGCACTGGCTCTGATCGAGAGCGGCGCGCTTGACCGGGATAACGTCGATCAACTCGCCCGCCGGCTTGGGGTCGGATCACGCCATCTCTCGCGACTTTTTGCCGAACATCTCGACGCATCGCCGCTGCAAATCGCCCTGTCGCTTCGGGTACGCCGCGCCAAATGTCTGCTGGACGACACCGATCTTCCGATCCGGCTCATAGCCGAACGCGCAGGCTTTTCGAGCGCACGACGATTGAACGCTGCGTTCACACGGCTGTACGGCCGGCCTCCTTCCGCCATCCGCAGGAAGGCGCCAGCAATGCCCAAGGATATGAAGCCGACCAAAACTCGAATGAGGGCCTGATGACCGCGAAGAAATTTGGAACCGTGAGTGCCGAGAGGCGAAAGCAAATGACCGGCCTGGAATTTGTCCGGGGCCTCGCCAACGGCGAACTGCCTCTCAATACCATCGCACGGACGTTAGGCTACGACGTCGCCGAAGCAGAGAGAGGTCGTGTCCTTGTCACGCTGGTGCCGACCGACGCCCATCTCAATCCCGCGGGGACGGTGCACGGTGGCCTCACCGCCACGCTGCTCGATAGCTGTATGGGATTGGCTATTCAATCGACCCTCGACAAGGAGGTCAGCCAGACAACCCTTGAATTCAAGATTTCCCTGGTGCGTCCGATTACGCCGGCGACCGGCGAAGTCAGGGCCGAGGGAAAGGTCTTGAACTGCGGCCGTCGTATCGGCACGGCCGAAGGACGGGTCGTGGACCGCGAGGGCCGCCTGCTCGCGCATGGCACGACGACGTGCCTGATCTTCCAGAACTGACGAGCGAGCTGGCCGCTGTCTCAAGGCTGCTTGTTGCCGCGCCCTTTGATCCAGGCATCGATCGCGGGCAGGGCGCGCGTCTTGAGGTCGGCCGAGATCGCGATCGTTTCCAGCGCCCGTGCCGTCATCACCCGGCCGCCGGAGGTCACCTGCGCCGGAGCGAAATGCGCAAGCTCAGCCGCATGGGCGTCGTCGCTGAAATTGGTCATGAAGTTGGCGACAAAGGCGTCGCGGAATTGCGGCCCGAGCCTCGTCGTCAGCGCGTCGAAATTCTTTTGCACGAATTCCCAGGCAAGATCGGGTTGCTCGCCGGAGGCGGCGACATTGTTGATGACGCCGCCGACGATGGTGCTCGGCAATTCGTCGGTCAGGGTCAGCGCCAGCGTGGCGCGTGCCAGCGCCGGGTCGCGGGCGCTGGCGGCGGCGTAATAATAGCGCAGCCGCTCGTTGGTCACGGTGCTCTTGCGCGCCAGTCCCAGCAGCGTGTCATAGCCTGTACGATCGGCGGAGATGCCGGCGAGATGGGTGACGGCATCGCGCAGCGCGGTCGGCAGCGATTGCGGATCCTGCAGGAAGCCGGCGAACCGCCGCTGCGCCTCGGCGATGATGTCGCCGTCGCCGAGATCGCCAAGCGCCCAGATCAGGCTGGCGCGCAGCAGCGTATCGTCATCGTCGCCAGAGCCGCTGCCGTTCCAGCCCAGCCGGTCGAACACCGGCCGCAGCCTGGCGCGTGCGTAGGCCTGCAACGCCGACCGCTCGGGGCGATCGAGCGCCAGACGATTGAGCCGCGTCAGGCTGCCGATCACCTGATCCCAGACCGCGCGATGGTCGTCGGTGCCGATCCGGTCGATCAGCGCGAGATAAGATGATGGCTCGGCGCGGCCGGCCTGCACCAGCGCCCAGTTGTCGGCGATGAAATTGAGCCGGTCCTCCACCGCCATCAGCCCCAGCGATTTCGTCAGGACCGCCCGGCTGGTCGGGCCATACTCGACCCGGTAATAGCCGATGTCGCCGAGATTGACTTTTACCGGTTCGCCGCACGACCCGGCGGCGATGTCGGCGCTGCCATTGAGCAGCAGAACCTGCGCCGGCTCCGTGGAACTGAGCGGGCCCACCGCGACCGGGATCTGCCAGCTCCGCGGCGGCAGCGGCGCCGTGCCGGCCGGCGCGATCACGAACCGGGCCTGGCGCAGCGTCATGCGCTGATCGCCGCCGTTGCAACTGGTTTCAGCCGAGATCAGCGGCACGCCGTCCTGCTCGGTGAAAGAGGCGGCGATGCCCTTGACCGGCTTGCCGGCCGCGCCTTCCAGCGCCTCCCAGAGATCCGACGTGGTGGTGTTGCCATAGGCGTGGGCGGCCATGTAACGGCGGATGCCGTCGCGAAACGCATCCTCGCCGAGATAGTTCTCCAGCATGCGGATCAGCGCCTGGCCCTTGTTGTAGGTGATGCCGTCGAACGCCGTCATGGCTTCGCTCTGGTCGGCGACCGCCTGCTGCACCGGATGCGAGGTCCGCCGCGCGTCGAGCGCCATCGCGAACTGCTTCTGGCCATAGCCGTTGAGCCAGTTCTTCCATTGCGGATAGAAATGCGCCGCCGCCTTCTCTTGCATCCAGCTCGCAAAACCCTCGTTGAGCCAGAGGTTGTCCCACCAACCCATGGTGACGAGATCGCCGAACCATTGATGCGCCATCTCATGGGCGAGCACGGCGAAGATGCCGCGCCGCGCGCTGTCTGGATTGGTGGCCGGGTTGAACAATAGCCGGCTCTCGAAGAAGGTGATGCCGCCCCAGTTCTCCATGGCGCCGCCGAACCCGCCGGGCACCGCGATCAGATCGAGCTTGGGCAGCGGATACTTCACGCCGAAATAATCGTTGTACCAGGACAGCAGCCTGACCGCGTTTTCGAGCGCGAAACGTCCCTGCCCGCTCTTGCCCGCCGTGGTGACCACGCCGACGCTCACGCCGTCCGCGTCCGCCGTCAGGCGCTCGAGTTCGCCTGTCGTGAACACGAACAGATAGCTCGACATCTTCGGCGTCGGCGCGAAAATGACCTTCTTCAAATCGGGCGCGACCGGCTCCTCGCGCACGACAGGCATGTTGCCGATCGCGAGGAAGCGCTGCGGCACCGTCACCGCAAGCGCAAACGTCGCCTTGAAGGCGGGCTCGTCCCAGCATGGAAAGATCCGGCGCGCCTCGGCGGGTTCGAGCTTGCTCGACAGCATCCGCTTCATGCCGGTATCGGTCGGATAATCGACCGCAAACAGGCCGGTGCCGAACTTGTTGATCTTCGCGGTGAAGCCGATGCGCAGCCGGTGCGCGCCCGTGGCAAGCGGTTGCGGAAAGCTCAGCGTCGCCGTTTCGGCGGCAGTGTCCAATGCGACGTCGGCGCGTTGCGCATCGTCGTCGATGGTGGCGGAGGCGAACGTTGTATTGATGGCATTGAGGGTGATGCGCGAGGTCGGCTCGCGCACCTCGATATCGACGGTCTCGACACCCGGAAGCGCGAGACTCCCGAGGTCGGGCGTCAGCTCGATGGCGTAATGGACGGGAATGACGGTCTTCGGCAGCTTGCCCGGGGTGGTGTCGAAGGAATAGGCCGGTTCGGCTTTGGCGCCTGCGGACATTGAAAGGGTCAGCACCGCCGCCAGCATCGCGCCGAGGTTACGCGCCGCGCGCGCCATCCGGGCCGAATCCGAGGTCAAGGGCATCGCGCACTCTCACTATTGCAGCGGCGGATCCCCGCTGGTGCGCTTCTTGGCGAGGTCCATCTCGGTGACCGCGACCAGGATTTCCGCACGGGTCTTGAGGTCGGGCGCTTCCAGCATCGCCTGCTTTTCCGGCGGGCCGTAGGGCGACATCATCGCCAGCGCGTTGACCAGCGCCTCGTTGGGCGCGCTCTCGACGCCTTCCCAGTCGACCTTGAGATCGTTGGCCTTGAGAAAATCCGTCAGCACCGCCAGCAACGCCTCGCGGTCGACCGCCTCCTCACCCTTGCGCGCGGTAAAGTCGTCGATGAAGGGGAAGAAATCCACCTTGCATTGCCGGTAGGCGGTCAGCACGGTCATCTCCTCGAGCACCTGGAAGCGCGAGACCCCGGTGAGTTCGAGGATGTAGCGGCCGTCGCCGGATTCGGCGAGCTGGGTGATGCGGCCGACGCAGCCGACGCGGAACAATTTTGGCTTGGCCTCGTCCCGCGTATGGGAAACATCCGGCTGGATCATGCCGATCAGCCGATGGCCGTCGCGGAAGGCATCGTCCACCATCGCCAGATAGCGCGGCTCGAAGATGTTGAGCGGCATCTGGCCGCGCGGCAGCAGCAGCGCTCCCGGCAGCGGGAACACCGGGATTATCTCGGGAAGGTCGCCGGGCCCACGATATTCGGCATTGATCGGCATCGGCGGTCCAGGCTGCTCGTTGGTTGTTACGAAAACAGAATGGTCGACAGCCGCTTTCGTCCCTCGACGGTGGCCTCGTCGGCCGGTCCCCACGCCTCGAAGAACTGCACCAGTTGCTTGCGCGCGCCGTCCTCGTTCCATTTGCGGTCGCGCTTGACGATCTCAAGCAGTGCTTGCGTTGCCTCCGTGCGGTTGCCGGCGGCGTTGAGCGCGGTCGCCAGGTCGAATCGCGCCTGATGGTCGAGCGGATTTGCAGCGAGTTTCTGTTCCAGCTCGGTGACCGGACCGACCGACTTGGCCTGCTCGGCGAGATCGAGGGAAGCCTGCACCGCCTTGACCGCCGCATCGTTGCGCTTGGATTCCGGCACCATGGCCAGCGTCTGCTTGGCCTGTTCGATCGCGCCGGTGGCCACGTAGCATTTCGCCAGGCCCGCAAGGGCTGCGATATTGGTGGCATCCGCCGCCAGCACCTCGGCATAGATCTGCGCCGCGGTGGCGGGATCGCCCTCGGCCAGGATTGCTTCTGCTTCCTTGAGAATTTCCGCGGTGTTGGGCTCGCCCGGCATGCCCGCGGTCAGCTTGTTGATGAAAGCGGTGACCTGGCTCTCCGGCACCGCGCCCATGAAGCCGTCGGCAGGCCGGCCATCGACGAAGGCGATCACCGCGGGAATCGACTGGATTCCCATCTGGCCCGGGATCTGCGGATGCTCGTCGATGTTCATCTTGACCAGCTTGACCTTGCCCTTGGCGGCGCGGACCGCCTTTTCCAGGATCGGGGTGAGCTGGCGGCAGGGGCCGCACCATTCCGCCCAGAAGTCGATCAGCACCGGCTGGCGCTTCGATTCCTCGATCACGTCCTTCACGAACGTCTGGGTGGTCGTTTCCTTGATCAGATCGGGCGCCGGTCCGCTGCCCTGCTCTACTATCGTCACGGGAATCCTCGCCTGATGTGTGCGGATCGGCGGCTGTTCTAGCACGCCCGCCGGGATGGTTCAGAAATCTTCTTCCCACCCAAATGGCGGTTTGCGGGGAAATTTCAATCGGTTCCGGGGGAAGGCGGTGGCCTCGGAGATCGGGTGGGCCGGGTGGCCTCGCCGGCCCATGATGGTGTCCAATCGGTCCCCGCGGAGGAATACTGAAATGGCAAAGGCCTATTACAGCACCGTATTCGAGCAGCCGGCCGCCGAGGTCTGGAAAATCGTTCGTGATTTCAACAACTATCCGGTCTGGGTCGGTGGCGCCGGCGAAAGCCGGATCGAGGACGGCAAGCGAGGCGATACCGTGGGCGCCATCCGCAGCGTGCTCTATCAGGGGCGGCAGATCCGGCAGCGGCTGTTGGCGCAATCCGACGTCGAGCGGTCGCAAACCTACGAATTCTGCGGCCCGCCGTCGCTGCCGGTGACCGATTTTCAGGCCACTTTGCGCATTACGCCGGTGGTGGATGGCGACCGGGCGTTCGTCGAATGGTGGGCGATCTTCGATTGCGACGCCGCCCGCCGCGAGGAATTGACCCGGACCCTGGGCGGCTGGTTCGGCAAATGGCTCGAATCGCTGCGCACCACCATGGAAAGGGCGGTCAAGTTCCCGGCGGAACATGCGGAAACCGGGGGTTAGCGGCGATATCGGTGGCTTTCCGGCCGATTTGGCCATCCGACGGGCGCCTCAAGCCGTGCGTCGGCTGTTGCATTCGCGGGCGGCATTTGGCATAGCTCTGCCCGTTGCTGGCGCGTGCGCCGGCAATCTATCGGATGCGGGTGTAGCTCAGTGGTAGAGCACGACCTTGCCAAGGTCGGGGTCGAGGGTTCGAGCCCCTTCGCCCGCTCCATAATTTTCAGGTTTGGCAGAGTTTGACGAAAGCCCGCTGACAAGCGGGCTTTTCGTTTTTTAGCGCATGACTGCGGGATTCTGATCAAACGCTTCAGCTTGTCGGAAGCGATATAGCCGTCGGAATACAGCGAGGTTTTCCGACCATTCGTCGATACCGAAGCGCTTGGGCGGGCCTGCCCACTTCAAAGCTCCCACTCTTGGCGAAAGTGTTCAGGCGCACCCGATGCCGCAGCGCAAACTCAACCGTATGCAAAAATTGTCTCAAATAATTCGGGCCAGAAGAAATTTCTTCTCACACGGTCGAAGCCCATCCGATGTATCGCAACGCTTCTCACCCGCAATGGATGTGATAGCATTCATCCGTCTGATCCACCTCACAACAGACCAAATTGGCGTCTCTCAAGGGGCGTTGAGAATAAGTAACAGAGGCAGCCGCTTGGCTGCATAGGGGAGTGACGCGATGAAATCGGCCTTTAATCGATCCATTCTTGCGCTCGCAGCGGTGGTCGTTGTCGCGGGGGCCAGCCAGGCCAACGCACAGCAAAAACCGCTTCATAGTTATCAGTCCGGAACCAAGGAATTCTGGACCCATCCGCCGGATGACTGGTTCCTCGGCGACGAGACCGAAGCCCAGAAGGGCCTCGCGCCGCCGTCGGGTCCGCCGACCGGTGCGTCGGAAGCCGAACTCGCGGCGATGATGAAAAAGATCAAGCTGCCGCCGGGCTTCAAGATCGAAGTCTATGCGCCGGGCGTGCTGGCCGCGCGGCAGATGGCCTGGGGCGACAAGGGAACGCTGTTCGTCGGCTCCTTCGGCCTCGGCAACGTCTACGCCATCACGGACAATGGCGGCAAGAAAGAGGTCAAGACCATCCTCAAGGGCCTCAATATGCCGACCGGGCTCGCCTTCCGGGACGGTGCGCTCTACGTGATCGCCACCGACAAGCTGATCAAATACGAGAACGCCGAAGCCAATCTCGACAAGCTCGGCGATGGCAAGGTGGTCTATGACGACATGCCGTCCTACGCGGCCCACGGCTGGAAATATATCGCGGTCGACAAGGATGGCTGGTTCTACCTTCCGTTCGGACCTCCCTTCAACATCGGCATTCCCCCGACCAGCGTGTCGCAGATCCGCCGCGTCGATCCGAAGACCGGCAACGCCGAAATCTACGCGCTCGGCGTCCGCAACAGCGTTGGCGGCGATGTCGATCCGCGCAGCGGCAAATACTGGTTCACCGAAAACGCCCGCGACTGGATCAGCGACGATCTGCCGAGCGACAAGCTCAACATGATCTCGAAGATGGGCGAGCACTTCGGCTATCCGTACTGCCACCAGGGCAACCTGCCGGACACGAAGTTTGCCATGGGTCACAAGTGCTCGGAATTCACACCTCCGGTGCTCAATCTCGGCGCCCACGTGGCTCCGCTCGGCATGAAGTTCTATACCGGCGATCAATTCCCCGCCGAGTACAAGAACAACATCCTGATCGCAGAACACGGCTCCTGGAACCGGCATAAATATCAGGGTGGCCGGATCATGCGCGTGATCGTCGGCCCGGACGGCAAGAATCCCAAGCAGGAAGTGTTCGCATCCGGTTGGATCGAAGGCGACCAGGGTTATCTCGGCCGGCCTGACGACATCATCCTCGCCAAGGATGGCTCGATCCTCGTTGCCGACGACTGGGCCGGCGCGATCTATCGCATCAGCTACAGCAAGAAGTAAGGCTTGAAGCATCTGGGGCTGCGGCCGCTCGGGAACGAGCGGCCGCAGCTTCGCGTTTTGAGTGACGGTGGGACGATCGAATTCGTGATCGTCATGCCTCGCCGATCCGGCAGCCATCATAATGAGAACGTTTTTCTTGGGATGGATTGGCGGGTCGAGCCCTGCAATGACGACCTCAGCAGTGACGTGACGAGTATAAGGAGTTGCGATGAGAATTTCTTTCATCGGGGCATTGTTGGCTGCGATGGTGGGCGGATCGATTGCCCACGCCGCCGACGCCGGTGCAACCAAGGAAAAGGCCGAGGTGTGCGCCGGTTGTCATGGCGACGACGGCATTTCGAAAACCGAGAACATTCCTTCGCTGGCGGGCCAGCCCGATCAGTTCCTGCAATGGCAATTGGTGTTCTTCCGCGGCGGCTCGCGCAAGAACGAGCAGATGCAGCCGATCGCGGAAGCCATCGGCAATGAAGACGTCCGCGCGCTCGGCGCCTATTTCGCCGCGCTGACCCCGCCGAAGGCGACAACGCCGGACGACAATCCTGATCTGTCGAAGAAGGGCGCCCAGGCGGCGGTCGGGCGGCGCTGCGCGTCCTGCCATACCGATACCTACGCCGGAACGAAGGCCGTCGCGCGGCTCGCCGGCCAGCGCGAGGAATATCTGGTCAAGTCGCTGCACGACTACAAATCCGGCGTGCGGACCGGCGGCGCCGGCGCCGCGATGACGGATGTCGCCTATCCCCTCAGCAACGAGGAAATCGAAGCGCTCGCGCATTATCTCGCGCATCTCTAGGACCGGGCGCGACGTTCTGAGCCTCTCTCCGAAAGAGGGCGAGAGCGAGAAAAGACGCCGCGCCGGCAGTTAGCCGACGAGCAATCACCCGCGCTGGCTCTCATACGCCTTGAGATGGGTGTAGGCGGTGCGCAGTTTTGGCACCGGCACCTTGGCCTCGTCGCCGCGCCTGATGAGATCGCCGATGACGTGATCGGCCTCGACCGGCGCGCCGACCTTGATGTCGCGGAACATCGAGGCGGTCATCGGCGAGCCCTGCGTGGTCAGCATGCCGCGGGTGCGCTCCAGGAACGGCGCGCGGGGACCGTGGCCCTCGGCGCCGGCGACCGCGCTGCATTCATCGAGCATGCCCAGGATAAAATCCTTGCCGCCGGGTGCCGCAAGGATATGGCCGACGGAAGCGCGCATCAGGCTGGTCGAGGCCGCCAGCGAGGCGAGGAACACCCACTTCTCCCACATGTCCTGCAGGATGGTCTCGCTCGCGACCGCGCCGAACTTGCCGCTCGCCATGACTTCAGCGATGGCGCGCACCCGTTCGGAGATCTTGCCGTCGCGCTCGCCGAAGGTCAGCGACTGCATCGGCTGCAGGTGGATGACCTCGCGCTTGTCGTTGAGCGTCACCGCGATCGCGCAGAGACCGCCGAGCACGCGCTCGCGCCCGAATTTCTTGTCGAGGACGTCCAGGTGCAGCATGCCGTTGAGCAGCGGGATGATCGAGGTCTGCGGCCCCACTGCCGGGGCAAAGGATTTGATCGCATCGTCGAGGTCGAAGGCCTTGCAGCTCAGGAGAACGACGTCGAATTTTTCGGTGAGCTTGTCAGCCTGCACGGCAGGTGGATTCTTCAGTGTCACGTCGCCATTGGGGCTTTTGATCACAAGGCCGGCGGCTCGCGAGTTCGGCGGCGCGCCGGGGACGGACCAGAAAGGTCACGTCATTGCCGGCCTGGAGCAACCTGCCGCCGAAATATCCGCCGATGGCGCCGGCGCCGACCACGAGAACGCGCATTGTCATTGCTCCTGTTTATACGGTCCTGTTAGGTCCGGACCTTTGCTTCGCGATGCCGGCCTTGTGCCTGGCTTCACGTCTTTCCTTGCAACGCCACAGATAGATGGATGGCCGGGTCAAGCCCCGCAATGACGAATGACAAGGCGTCATTACCACTTTTCGCCGAACGGCCGGATTTCCAGCTCGAACGTCCAGGCGCTGCGCGGCTGCTGGTAGAGTTGCCAGTAGGAGGCCGCGACCGACGCGGGCGGCATCAGCAGGTCCGGATTGTCGAGCGCTTCCTTGCCCCACAGCTTTTCCCGCCGCTCCCTGACCCAGGCGGTATCGACGCCGGAATCGATGATCAGATGCGCGACATGGATATTCTTCGGCCCCAACTCGCGCGCCATCGCTTGCGCCACGGCGCGCAAACCGAATTTCGCGCTGGCAAACGCCGCAAAGCCGCTGCCGCCGCGCAAGGAAGCGGTGGCGCCGGTGAAGAAGATATTGCCCTTGCCGCGCGGCATCATCAGCCGCGCCGATTCGCGGCCCGCGAGGAAGCCCGCCCAGCAGGCCATTTCCCACACCTTGCGGAACACGCGGTCGGTGGTCTCCAGAATCGGGAAATTGACGTTGGCGCCGACGTTGAAGATGCAGACCTCCAGCGGGGCGTGCTTGTCGGCGTCGTTGAGGAAGGCGGTGATCTCGTCTTCCTTCCGCGCGTCGAGGGAGCGGCCGAAAATGGTCCCGCCCGCGGCCTCGACGTCCTTGACCAGCGGCTCCAGCTTGGCGCCGTCACGCCGGCCGGCGAACACCGTGAATCCCTCGGCGGCGAATTTCTTCGCGATCTCGGCGCCGATATAGTCGCCGGCGCCGATCACGGCGCAGGTGGCGTTGCGTTTTTCCATGTCGCGTGCTCCATACCGCCGCAATGCAAGGGTCTGGAGCGGCGAAGCTATCGGAATGACCGCTCGGGTCGCTTTGCTTCGCCTCGCCCGCAATGAAGATGCGGCTATTTCCCGGAAATCATTTCCTCGACCTCGCGCAGCTGCTCCTTGCCGAAGAATATTTCCTTGCCGACGAAGAAGGTCGGCGAGCCGAAGGTGCCGCGCTCCACCGCCTGTTGCGTGTTCTCGATCAGCCTGGCCTTGACCTCGGGTTCCTGCGCGCGGGCCAATAATTTGGCGCCATCGAGGCCGGAGGCGGTCAGGGCTTTCGCCGCCACCTCGGGATCGTCCATTTTCTTCGGCTCGACCCACATGTGGTGAAACGCCGCCTCGACATATTTTTCGAATACGCCCTCCAATTGCGCGGCCACGGCGGCGCGCATCAGATTAAGCGTATTCACCGGAAAGAATGGATTCCAGACGTAGGGCTTGACGTGAAAGCGCTTGACGAAACGCTCGGTTTCCAGCGCGTGGAACTCGCGCTTGTTCTTGACGCCGGCCAGCGTCTCGGCGGGAGATTTGTTGTTGGTGGCCTTGAAGATGCCGCCGAGCAGGATCGGCACATATTCGAATTTCGCGCCGGTGCGCTTTTCGATCGCCGGGATCGCCTCATGGCTGAGGAACGCATTGGGACTGCCGAAATCGAACATGAATTGCGGGGCGGCTGAGCTCACGGCGGTCTCCCTGATGTCGCGGTTCTTATATGATCCCTATCATTTAAACCAGCCTAGCCGTTCACATTCCGCGCGATCAACCGGCAACGCGTGCGGGCGTCGCCGGTTGTTCGAACGCCGCCTCGGCAAGCCGGCGGGCGTGGTCCCGCACGTCGGCGGGCCAAGCCGCTGTCCAGGCCTGAAACCGCTCGGCGTCGCCCGCAAACAGCGCGCGCGCCGCTTCCTCGTAATGCGGCTTGTTCCCGCCCATCACCGCGATGAAACGATAGGCGGCTTCCCGCGCCTGCCTGATCCGGTCCTTGTCCTTGTTGGCGCGTCGGGCCTCGTCGACCAGCCGGCGCAGCGCCACCGAAGCGCCGCCGGATTGCTGCGACAGCCATTCCCAGTGCCGCGGCAGCAAGGTGACCTCGCGCGCGACCACGCCGAGTTTTGGTCTGCCGGGACCGCGCGGGCCGGGGACCACGGCGTCTTCCGCTGCGGCAGAAGCGTCAGCGGCGGGCAACCGCGCCAGCATGTCGTCGACCGAACCGCGGAAATCGATGTCGATCGGTCCGATCGCGCTGTCGAACAAGAGGACGCTGGCGTCCTTGCGCCGGTCGAGCATCTCCTTGGCCGCACGCGCGACCGTGCGGAGATCGCCGGAGGCGATACAGCGATCGCCTTCGAAGGCGAGATAGGGAATGTCGAACACCGGGCTCATGAAAATGCTCCAATTTACGTATATATTACCCGGGTAAATCAGGCATGTCAATAAGCCCCGGGTAATATTGGCAGGGTTCGCGCATCTCGACTTTCCGGCGTCGCGCTGGCACCACCAAGCGCGGCGTCGAGGCGCGCGTCTTCCGGGGGAATCTTCATGCTCATCGTCCACCATCTCAACAATTCCCGCTCGCAGCGCCTGCTATGGCTGCTGGAAGAGCTCGGCGTGCCCTACGAGATCGTTCGCTACCAGCGGCAGGCCGACATGCGCGCGCCGGCCGAGTTGCGCACGATCCATCCGCTCGGCAAATCGCCTGTCATCACCGACGGCGGCAACGCCATCGCCGAATCGGGCGCGATCGCCGAATATGTCCTCGACACCTATGGCGAGGGCCGGCTGATTCCGCCGCCCAAAACGCCGGAGCGGCTGCGCTATACCTATTGGCTGCATTACGCCGAGGGCTCGGCGATGCCGCCGCTGCTGCTGAAATTGCTGTTCACGCTGATGCCCAAGCGCGCGCCGGCATTGCTGCGGCCGCTGGTGCGCAAGGTCTCCAACCAGGCGCTGACGGCGCTGGTCAATCCGCAGCTCAAGCAGCACATGGCGTTCTGGGAGGGCGAACTCGGCAAAAGCGAATGGTTCGCCGGCAATGAATTCACCGCCGCCGACATCCAGATGAGCTTTCCGCTGGAAGCGGCCGCCGCGCGCGCCGGGCTCGATCAGGGTCACCCCAAGGCGATGGCGTTCCTCGATCGCATTCACGCCCGCCCGGCCTACAAGCGCGCGCTGGAGAAGGGCGGGCCCTACACGGTGGGGCGTTGACCGCGAGAATTCGATTATTTTACCCGGGTATAATTGACGTGCCTGCTATCTTCGGCTAACCCCCGGCCGGTCCAGCGGATCTGGCCCGGGAGCACCGCATGAACATCGACGACAGGAAGGCGGCCATCGCCGCCTACAAGAAGCGCAAGAGCGCCGCCGGCATCTACGCGGTTCGTTGCGCGCCGACCGGACAGGCCTGGATCGGTCAGGCCCTCAACCTCGAGACCATCCAGAACCGGATCTGGTTCTCGCTGCGCGCCGGCGGGCATCCCAACCGCGAGCTGCAGGGCGCGTGGGCCGCGCACGGTGCGGATGCCTTCGCGTTCGAGCCGCTCGAGCAGTTGGAGGATGAGGAATTGCCCTATGTCAGGGACGCCTTGTTGAAGGAACGTGCCGTTCACTGGCGCTCGACCCTGAACGGATCGGTGATCTAGGCCTGTCGCGCTTCACGGCTGCGTCGCCGCGATCACCTCCTTCACCAGCCGGCAGAGGCCTCGGATGTCGCCGGTGGGATCGACGGCATCGCCGAGCCGCACGACCACCATGTGCTGCGACGGGATGATCACCACGCGCTGGCCGAGATTGCCGGAGGCAAAGAAGGCGTCGCGGGGAATCCCGAGCCGGACGCGTCCCTTGGCGTTGGGGTGTTCGCTGCGGTTGGTCCAGAAGCCGGCGCCATAGTCGGTATCGAGCGTGGCGGAGGCCGAAAAATCCACCCAGTCGTCCTGCAGGATGCGATGGCCGCCGATCTCGCCATCGTTGAGATAAAGCAATCCGAATCGCGCCCAGTCCCTGGCGCTCGCCAGCATATAGGTGGATGCCTGCAGCGTCCCGGCGCCGTCGAATTCCAGCGTCACGTTGCGCATCCCCAGCGGATTGAACAGCTCACGCCAGGCGAAAGCCAGCGTCTTCTCAGGCCCCCCGACCGCGTCGCGGATAATCCGCGCCAACAGCTCCGTGGTCGGGCTCGAATACGCCCAGCGCTTGCCGGGCGGCGCGATCATCGCGGCCTTCACGGCGAATCCGGCCATGTCGTCGTGCAAATAGATCATCTGGCTGGTGGCATCGAACCCGCTGTTGGTTTCGTCGAGCGCCAGTCCCGTGGTCATCCGCATCAAATGCTCGACCTCGATCTCGTGGCGCGGGTCGGTCTGTGCGCGCCATTCCGGGATCGGCGCCGGCATCGACGGGGTGACGATGCCCTGCACGGTCAGGATGCCCATCAGCGCATTGATGACCGATTTCGTCAGGGAGAAGCCGAGCAGGGGGGTATCGACGCCGATGCCGTCGGCATAGCGCTCGGCAATCACGTGGCCCTCGCGCACGACGACCACCGCCTTGGTCCTGCGGAACGGTGGTTCCGAAGGTTCCTCGAAAGCGTGATCGAGCGCGGCCTTCAGTTTCGGGTCCGTCGGCTCAACGGGCGCCGGACCCGCGATCTCCCCCAGAAACGGCGGTGCTTTCGGCGTCTTCAGCGCGGCAAGATCGCTGCGGAGAATATAAGGCTCGCGCGATCCGTGCGTCAGCACACAGCCGAGTCCGTCGTGAAACACCGCATGGCTGCCCAACAGCCCGACGAACGACGCATCGACGCTCCCGCCGTTGCGGTCGAGCCGATAGTCCAGGCCCCAGCGCAACTGGCGGATGCCGGCGCGGTCGGTGGTTTCGGCAAAAACCGTCTGCGGATCGAGCCCGGAGACAAAGGTTTTCGAGCAGACATCGTGGGCGACCACGCCGGTCGCGACGCGGATCGCGCGGTCGGGGCGGTAGACAATGGCCAATGCGGCAAGCGCGGCCGCCATCATCAGACCAGCGATCAGCTTCCGCGAAACCACGTCGCTCCCCCTTCTCGGCCCGGTCCCGTTCTAGCGCGACTTTTGTACCCCGCCAACGGACGGCAACGCCATCACGGTCACGCCGGGCGGCGGCACGTCGTCATCGGGCACGAAGAAATCCGACATCAGCGCGACCTTCGCGTCGACACGGTAAGGCTCGAAATCGCGCACGCCGCTTTCGTAGAGCACCTTGTCGTCGATGCAGAACTTGCCGGTGAATTCCCGCGACGGCTTTGTCAGGATCACATGGGCCGCGTCGCCCATGATCTCGGGCGTGCGGCTGGCGCGCATCATGGCGTCGCCGCCGAGCAGGTTGCCGACCGCGGCAGTGGCAATGGTGGTGCGCGGCCACAAGGCATTGACCGCGATGCCGGCCGACTTCTGCTCGGCCGAGAGGCCCAGCACGCACAGGCTCATGCCGAATTTCGCCAGCGTGTAGGCGGTGGAATGCTCGAACCATTTCGCCTTGATGTCGAGCGGCGGCGACAGCATCAGGATGTGGGGGTTTTCCGCCTTTTTCAAATGCGGGATGCAGTATTTCGAGACCATGAAGGTGCCGCGGGTATTGATGCCCATCATCAGGTCGAACCGCTTCATGTCGGTCATCTGCGAATTGGTCAGGCTGATGGCGCTGGCGTTGTTGACGCAGATGTCGATGCCGCCGAATTCGGCGACGGTCTTGTCGATCGCGTCGAACACCTGGGCTTCCTCGCGGATGTCGCAGAGAATGGGCAAGGCCTTGCCGCCGGCGGCGCGGATCTCGTCGGCCGCGGTGTAGATGGTGCCCTTCAGTTTCGGATGCGGCTCCGCGGTCTTGGCGGCGATCGCGACATTGGCGCCGTCCCGCGCCGCGCGCAACGCGATCGCAAGCCCGATGCCGCGGCTGCCGCCGGATACGAACAGCGTCTTGCCCTTGAGCGATGTCATGATGAGAACTCCGCTAGTAGATTTATGGTTGATCATATTACAACTGCTCATACCGGTCGAAGGCTAGGGAATCCTTCCAAGTCGGAGAGAAAATGTGACCCGTGGCTCCTACCTGCGTTATTGCATCGCATGGGGGTTTAGAATCCTCGTTGTGAACATAGCCCTTGGAGGAGGAGGTCTCGGTCTGATTGCTTACGAACTCGTTGCAGATAGGCTACAATTAAGGGCTACTGGCCTGGACAAGCTTCTCTCGTTCGTCGGTCCCCTTCTTACGTTTACGGGCGTGGCCTTAACGGCAGCATCGATCTTTTTTCCTATAGAGAAGGCGACCAAGCCCGATCCCATCAGCAAGCCAATCGCACTTATTGTTATTTTTTGTTGTTTCTTCGGCGTCTATGCTCTCATCGCAAAGCAAACGATCCCCGACAACATTGTAAATGGATTTGCTCTCCTAGGGTTGGCGGGCGCCCTATTGCGGATCCAACCAAACCCACAAATAAGTGTACGCGAGTTCTGATCTCGCGCTAACGGTGCTGACTCCAATGACCTACTGCCCCGCCGCCTCCGCGCCACGGGTACGCGGATCGGGGGCGCCGAGCAATCCGTTTGGCGTGACCGCGATCGAATTGGCCGAGGTCTGCCCCATCGGCTCGACCAGTTGATGTCCCCTCGCCTTCAGCCCGGCCAGCGTATCCTCGGCAAAGCCGCGCTCGATCCGGACCTCGTCCGGCAGCCATTGGTGGTGCAGCCGCGGCGCGTCGACCGCGGCGGCGACATCCATGTGGTAGTCGAGCACGTTGACGATCACCTGCAGCACCGTGGAGATGATGCGGCTGCCGCCCGGCGAGCCCGTCACCAGCACCGGCTTGTT
This sequence comes from uncultured Alphaproteobacteria bacterium, assembly GCA_963843225.1. Classification (GTDB taxonomy): domain Bacteria; phylum Pseudomonadota; class Alphaproteobacteria; order Rhizobiales; family Xanthobacteraceae; genus Bradyrhizobium. The sequence goes on from CAWJJT010000001.1 coordinate 832,138, forward strand.
GTCCCTGAGCACGATGGTCGGCGACATCGAGGATAGCGGCCGTTTGCCCGGCCCGGGCAGATTGGCCTCGAATCCGACCAGCCCGAACGCATTGGAGGCGCCGGGCGCGGCGGTGAAGTCGTCGAGTTCGTTGTTGAGCAGCACGCCGGTGCCTTCGGCGACCAGCCCGACGCCGTAGGGGAAGTTCAGCGTATAGGTGTTGCTGACGGCATTGCCCTGACTGTCGACGACGGAGAAATGCGTGGTGTTGCTGCCTTCGCGCGGCGGCAGCGCCGACAGCGCATCGGTCCACGGCGTCGCGTGGTCGAGATCGATCGAGGCGCGCTGCTTGGCCGCGTATTCCTTCGAGGTCAGCGCCAGCACGGGCGCGCTGACAAAGGCGGGATCGCCGAGATAGCGCGCGCGATCGGCATAGGCGCGCTTCATCGCCTCGATCAGGATATGCAGTTCCGGCGCGGAGCCCTGCTTCATGTCGGCAGAGCGGGAAGCCTTCGAGGATGTTCAGCATCTCCAGCAGCACCACGCCGCCGGACGAGGACAGCGGCATCGAGACGATGTCATAGCCGCGATAGGTGCCGCGCACCGGCGCGCGGATCACGGCGGCATAGGATTTCAGATCCTCCGCCGTCATGATCCCGCCGGCGTCGCGCACCGCCTTCGCCAGCTTTTCGGCGACCGGGCCCTCATAGAATCCGCGCGGACCCTGGTCGGCGATTGCCGTCAGAGTCGCCGCCAGATCGCTCTGCACCAGCAGATCGCCTTCGTGCAGCGGCCCGCCCTCGCTGCGGGAAAATATCTTCGCTGTCGCCGGCCAGCGCGCCAGCCGCCGGTAGATGGCTGGCAAGGTGTCCGCCATGTCGTCTTCGAGGGGAAGGCCGTTGCGCGCCAGCTCGATCGCCGGCTTGCAGCAATTCGGCGAGGGTGAATTTGCCCGAGCCATATTTCTCCAGCGCCAGCGCGAGCCCCGCCACGGTGCCGGGAACGCCAATGCCGAGCGCGGAGTCGCGCGATTTCGCGTTGTCGGGCTTGCCGTCGGCGCCGAGGAAAATGTCAGACGTGGTCGCGCCCGGAGCGGTCTCGCGATAATCGATCGCGACGTCCTCGTGGCGATCGGCCGAATGAATCACCATGAAGCCGCCGCCGCCGATGTTTCCCGCGCGTGGATAGGTCACGGCCATCGCGAAGCCGGTCGCCACCGCCGCATCGACCGCATTGCCGCCTCGCCGCAGCACATCGGCGCCGATCCGCGCTGCGATCTTTTCCTGCGCTACCACCATGCCGTGTTCGGCCGCGACCGCATGAACGGCATCCAGCGCCGGCGGCGTGTAGATGCCGCGCTGCTGCGCGGCGGCTGGCAGGGAAGAGGCAACAATGAGCAGGAATGCCGCAACGATCCGGCGCGGTTCAGGTCCGACTAAAATCATCAAAATTCCGCCGCGGGTTAGAGCCAATATGGCGCCAGTGAATTCAGCAAGGCCGTCACGACGAGCCAATGCTATATGGGTTCCGATACAAGAGGCAAAACGCCTCCTCGTGATGAACAAGGATATTTTCGCGCATGGCGGTGATCGCTACGGATGCACGCGTGGCCGGTATGCAGCAGAACTATCCGCCGCGTGCCGCCGTCATTAGCTGGATTTTCTTCGACTGGGCCGCGCAGCCTTATTTCACGCTGATCACCACTTTCGTGTTCGCGCCCTATTTCGCCACCCATGTCGCGTCAGATGCCGCGAGCGGTCAATCGCTGTGGGGGTTTGCGACGGCGGCCGCGGGATTGCTGATTGCGCTGATGTCGCCGGTTCTCGGCGCGATCGCGGACGCCTCCGGACGGCGCAAGCCCTGGATCGCGGCGTTCGGCGCGCATGCTGGTGATCGGCTCCTCGCTGATGTGGTTCGGCAAGCCCGGCGACCCCAGCGTGATTCCGCCGCTGCTGCTCGCCTATGGGCTTGCGACCATCGGCGCCGAATTCGCCACCGTCTTCAACAACGCGATGATGCCGACGCTGGTCCCGCCCGACCGGATCGGGCGATTGTCCGGCACCGGCTGGGCCACCGGCTATGTCGGCGGCATCCTGAGCCTGATCCTGGTGCTCGGCTTTCTCGCCGCAAGTCCGGAAACCGGGCGCACGCTGTTCGGCCTGAAACCGCTGTTCGGCCTTGACCCCGTCACCCACCAGGGCGACCGCATCTCGGGTCCTTTGACCGGCATCTGGTTCGTCGTTTTCGTGCTGCCGATGTTTTTGCTGACGCCCGATTACCCGGCGCGGCGGCGGATCGGCGATGCGGTGCGCGAGGGGCTTGGCGGGCTGAAGCAGACGCTGGCCGAATTGCCGAGGCAGAAATCGCTCGCCACGTTCCTGCTCGCCAACATGATCTATACCGACGGCGCTGGTGTCGCTGTTTGCCTTCGGCGGCATCTACGCCGCCGGGACGTTCGGCTGGAACACGATCCAGATCGGCTCGTTCGGAATCATTCTCGCCATCGCCGGCACGTTCGGAGCCTGGCTTGGCGGCAAGCTTGACGACAGGCTCGGACCGAAACGCGTGATCGCGGGCAGCATGTGGCTGCTGCTGTTTGCGATCGTTGCGATCCTGCTGGTCGACAAGGATCGCATTTTCTTCATCCCGGTCGATCCGCCTGCGCCCGGTGGCGCATTGTTCGCGGCAAGCGCCGAGCGCGCCTACCTTTTGCTCGGCTGCCTGATCGGGGCCGCCGGCGGTCCGCTGCAGGCAGCGTCGCGCACGCTGCTGATCCATATGGCGCCGAAGGACCGCATCGCGCAATATTTTGGACTATTCGCGCTGACCGGAAAGGTCACCTCGTTCGTCGGCCCGCTGTTGATCGGTGCGATCACCGCCATCACCGCGAGCCAGAAGGCCGGCATGGCGGTACTGGTGCTGTTCTTCGTCGCGGGACTGGCATTGCTGGCGCGGGTGAGGGAGAACTGAGGCGCGTAGCCCGGATGGAGCGAAGCGAAATCCGGGGACTAGCTGGCAAGCGGCTCGATCGTTCCCGGATTGCGCTTCGCTGCATCCGGGCTACGTGTGGGGCGCGGCTTGCGGTTCCTCTGCCGGAATTGGAGGGGCCCCGTCAGCGAGCGTCACTGCGATAGAGCGTGTTCACCGTGATGGCTCCGACAGCGCGTGAGACGCAGGGGCAGATCTTGTGGCTCGTCTTCTTCTGGTGATCGCTGAAGAACACGTCGCGGTGATCGATCTGCCCGTCCACCGCGACGACATCGATCGCGCAGACGCCGCATTCGCCGCGCTGGCAATCCGACATCACTTCGAAGCCGGCCTCGTTGAGCGCCGCCAGCATCGATTTGTTTTCGCCAACCACGATCTCCCGGCCGGAATGGTCGATCCGGACCCGAAACGACTCGGTCGGAAGAAGGCCGCTCGAGCCGAAGGTCTCGTAGCGCAGATCGGCCGGCGGGCGGTCGGCCGCGGCCCAGCTGTTCCGCGCCGCCTCAAGCAGCCGCATCGGGCCGCACAGCACCACCTGCGAATCCCCGGGCAGACGACCGAGCGTTTCATCGAGATCGATCCGGTTGCCTTCGTCGCCCGCGTGAATGGTCAGGCGGTCGCCGAGCAATTCTGCGAGCTCATCGAGAAACGCGGCATCGCGTCGCGATCTGACGGCATAATGCAGTTCAATCCCGGCGTTGCGGCGCATCAGCGCTCCGGCAATGCCGATGATCGGCGTGATACCGATCCCGCCCGCGATCAGGCAATAGGATTTTCGGGTCCAGTCGATCTCGAACAGCGAAACCGGGGTTGATACTTCGATGCGCGCGCCCGGCCTAAGCGACCACATATAGTGCGAGCCGCCGCGGCTGTCCGGCGCACGACGGACGGCGATCCGGTAACCCTGGGTGCTGCGCTCGCCGACCAGCGAATAACTGCGCGTCTCCGGCCGCCCATCGATCAGCACGCCGACATTGACATGGCTGCCGACGGCGTAGTTTTCGCAGAGCCCGCCCTCGGGCCGCAGCACGAATTCGCGGATCGCAGGCGCCACGTCGCGAATCCTGTCAACGGTGCACGCCGTCCATTTCTGCGCAAATCGCATGTCCGAAACCTATTCAGCGATCGGAGAGCGGACCAGCGCAAGCGCCGGCAGCAGGTCCAGATGGGTTCGATTGCGCAGCGCCAGCCGCAGGTTTCGCGCCGCGAGGCGCGCATGCTCGCGCATGACCGCTTCCGCCCTTGCCCCTTCCCGGTTTTCAATTGCATCGACCACGATGCGGTGATGGTCCTGCGCGATGATCAGGATCTGGTGCGCTTCCGGCAGCACCGATTGCGCCATCACGAAGCCGCTGGGAGAGGCGAACGGCAGCGCAGAGGCGCGGTCGATCTGCCGGATCAGCGGCGGGCTGCGCGACAATTCCGTCAGCAGCGCGTGGAAGCGGGCGTTCATCGCCACGTAGGACGAGAACGCCTCAACCGAGACCGAATCCTGTGCGACCAGTTGGTCCAGTTCCGCAGAGACTCTGCTTCAAGGGCTCAAGATCGCGCGCCGCCACGCCGCGCTCGGCGGCGAATCGCGCAGCAAGGCCTTCGAGCACTCCGCGGAGTTCGATCGAATCGAGGATGTCGCGCTCGCTGAACGCCTTCACCATGAACCCGCCGGACGGTATCGCCTCCAGCAGGCCCTCCTCCTCGAGCCGGACCAGCGCCATGCGCACCGGCGTTCGCGACACGCCCGTGGTTTCGACCGCGCCGAGTTCCGAAATTCGTTCGCCCGGCCGCAGCCGGCCGGAAAGGATCAGGTCGCGCAGCGCGAGCTGGGCGCGGACCGTCTGGGATACCGCGCGGTCGGAATCGCGTTCGCTCACCGGCTCACTCCGCCGCCTGCAGCACGGAAGACGGGCTTTCCCGTGCCACCATGCGATCGATCATGCGCCGCGCCCACATCGCGCCGGCGTCGATGTTGAGATTGTAGAATACCCGATCAGGATTTTCGTCGATCGCGCGCTGCTGGGCCTCGAGGATGATTTCATCTTCGCCGAAAATGCCGGCGACACCTTCGCGGATCTCCGTGGTGATCTTCTGGTCAGTCAGGCGATAGTTGCGCACGAAGGCCCAGAAGTAGTGACAGGTCGTTGCGGTTTCCGGCGTCATGGTGTTGAGCACGTAGCCGTTGACGCCCCGCGAGCGGTCGCCTTCCGGTGCGCCGGCGCCGGCCGGTGCTACGCCGACATCGATGTTGACGGTGCCGGGCGCCTCAAAATGAATGATCTGCCAGCGGTCGACCGGTCCCGGTTTCTGCAACTGCGCGGCCCAGAACGGCGGCGCTTCGATCCCGCGCATCCAGCGCGTCACGGTAACGGTCGTCTCGCCATGGGTCACGTCGAACGGCGCTTCGGCCACGGCCTCATTGCCGATGCTCGCGCCGTGGACGAAGGTCTCATGCGTCAGGTCCATCAGATTGTCGACCACCAGCCGGTAATCGCATTTGACGTGAATGGTCTTGCCGTCGCCGGCCCAGGCCGGATCGTCGTTCCAATGCATGTCCGGAACCAGCGCCGGATCAGCCAACGCCGGATCGCCCATCCAGAGCCAGATAAAGCGGTGGCGTTCGACGGCGGGATAGGCGCGCACGCAGGCCGACGGATTGATGGTTTCCTGCGACGGCATGAAAGTGCAGCGGCCGGAGGCATTGAATTTCAGACCGTGATAGCCGCACACCACGTTATCGCCCTCGAGGCGGCCCTTCGACAGCGGGACCAGGCGATGCCAGCAGGCGTCCTCGAGCGCGGTTACCTGCCCGTTGGCCTGCCGGTACATCACGACGTGTTTGCCGCAGATTGTGCGCGGAAACAGCGCACGCTTGATGTCGACATCCCAGGCGGCCGCGTACCAGGCGTTCATCGGGAAGGATTGGGCCATGCAGATATCCTTGCTCGGAAACGCTTGCATCCCAACTGTATACAATTTTCTCGGAAACAGCAATGTTTCTGCCAAAAACTGGCGACCGGCGACCAAATATGTATACATCAGGAGAAAAGATGTTGAATCTGAGCGGGTTAGACCGCGAGATCAGACGTCGCTGATCGCCGCCCCTGGCGGTCGCCGGCAACCTTGAACCGGGATTAGTGCCGAAAGTGCCGCACGCCGGTGAACACCATGGCGATGCCGGCCTCGTCGGCGGCCTTGATCACCTCGTCGTCGCGGATCGAGCCGCCGGGCTGGATCACGGCCGTAGCGCCGGCCTCGATCGCGACCAGCAGGCCGTCGGCGAACGGAAAGAACGCATCCGACGCCACCACCGAGCCCCGTGTCATCGGTTCGGCAAGCTTCGCCTCGATCGCCGCATCCTGCGCCTTGCGCGCGGCGATGCGCGAGGAATCCACCCGGCTCATCTGGCCGGCGCCGATGCCGACGGTGGCGAGATCCTTGGCATAGACGATGGTGTTGGACTTGACGTGCTTGGCGACGCGGAACGCGAATTTGAGATCGCGCAGTTCGGCCTCGGTCGGCGCCCGCTTTGTGACCGTCTTCAGCGCGATGTCGTCGACCACGGCATTGTCGCGGCTTTGCACCAGAAGGCCGCCGGCGACGGTCTTCGCCGTCAGGCCTGACGCGCGCGGATCGGGCAGGCTGCCCGCGAGCAGCAGCCGCAGGTTTCGCCGCTTGGCGATGATCGCGATGGCTTCCTCGGTCGCATCGGGGGCGATGATGACTTCGGTCAGGATTTCCGTGATGACGCGTGCGGCTTCGGCATCGAGCGTGCGGTTGACGGCGATGATGCCGCCATAAGGCGACTGGGTGTCGCAGGCGAACGCCTTGCGATAGGCGGTGCCGAGATCGGGACCTTCGGCGACGCCGCAGGGGTTGGCGTGCTTGACGATGACGCAGGCCGCGGTGCGCTTGGCATCGAATTCGGCGATGCATTCATAGGCCGCGTCAGTGTCGTTGATGTTGTTGTAGGACAATTCCTTGCCCTGCAATTGCCGCGCGGTGGCGACGCCCGGGCGCTTGTCGGGAGTGCGATAGAACGCGGCGGTCTGGTGCGGGTTCTCGCCGTAGCGCAGCGCCTGGATCAGCCGGCCGCCGAAGGCGCGGTAATCCGGCGCGTCGGTCTTGAGCTGCAGCGCGAACCAGTTCGAGATCGCGGCGTCGTAGGCGGCGGTGCGGGCATAGGCCTTGGCGGCCAGCCGCCTGCGCAGCGACAGCGTGGTCGCGCCGGCATTGGCGGCGAGTTCGTCGAGCACCGCCTGATAATCGGAGGCCTCGACGATGACGGCGACGTCGTCATGATTCTTGGCCGCGGCGCGGATCATCGCGGGTCCGCCGATGTCGATATTCTCGATGCACTCCTCGAAGCCGGCGTCCTTGTCGACCGTGGCTTCGAACGGATAGAGGTTGACCACCAAAAGATCGATCGGCGCGATGCCGTGGCTCTTCATCGCCTGCGCGTGCTCGGCATTGTCGCGGATCGCGAGCAGCCCGCCATGAACCTTCGGATGCAGGGTTTTCACCCGGCCATCCATCATCTCGGGGAAACCGGTGAGTTCCGAAACATCCCTGACCTTCAATCCCGCCGCGGCAATCGCCTTCGCGGTGCCGCCGGTGGAGACCAGCTCGATGCCGTGGCCGGCCAGCGCCTGAGCGAATTCGATCAGGCCGGTCTTGTCGGAAACGGACAACAGAGCGCGGGTTACGCGGCGCGGATGGTCGGTCATGGGTAAATGTCCTGCGGGGAATTAGGGCCGCCGGTTAGCACGGTTTTGCCAGCCACGAAACCGGCGCAGGCGGTTGGCTGGCCTGTTGGGCACAATTTACAGCGGTAATTCCGGCTCGCGGCGGGAGCTGCGTTTGGCGGTGTTCGAGCCCGACGTCGTCGAACGCACGAAACTCCAGCGGATCGAGGGGCCTTGCCGGGAATCCTGCTGGATCACGATCTGGGCGGTGCGGCGGGGGCCGTCATTTCCGGCCAGGAAGACGCTGTCTTCCAGTTCGACCTTGTCGTCGAGCGCTTCGAAGGTCCAGACGTCGCGGTTCGGCAGCACCAGCATGACGCCGCGGGCGTCGCTGAGCCGGCTCGCCTTCACGGAAGGATGCAGATGGAACCGCACCGCATAGTCGGTGTCGTTGCCCTTGATGCGGGCGCCCGGCGCCGGCGCCACGGTATCCTCGCCGTCGAGCCTGGTGCCGTCATGCGCGATCATCAGCACCCGCCGATGCATCACGCCGAACCGCGGCAGATAGCCGTCATGCGACGTCGTCAGCAGCACGCCGTTGGCGACCACCTCGCGGTAGCTTTCCACGTTCGACGGGCCGCTGACCACGGGCGCGCCCTGCAGCAGCCGTTTCATCGCCGACAGTCCGACGAACTGGCAGGACGACGTCTCGTGATAGGTCAGCGTCGAATGCGCCGCCGTCGAGCGCGCGAAAACGCGCCAGTTTTCGCGGCTGGTCGAGGGCATGCCGCAATTGGTGACGATCCGGCTCGGTCCCGACGACAATTCGAACGACAGGCAGCCGGCATGGGCCTCCTGGCTGACGCTCGGCGGCGGCGGCACGCCGGTGTCCATGATCACCGTCATCGCGCCGGCATCGAGGCGCTGATAGCCGGTATGCGGCATGTTCGACATCGGCACGCCGTGGGTGTCGTCATAGGCGAGCAGCGTCGCCAGGATGTCCGACGGTGCGCTGCTCATGCCGTTGAACAGCGCGAAGCTGCCGTCGCCGTGACGGAAGAAGCGCAGCATCGGCATCATGCGGTCGATCGCATTCAACAGCGCCGGCGGCGGCGCGATGTTGCGGGCGGCAAAGGTCTGCCGCAGCGGCAACATGTCGATCAGGAGTTCGATCAGCGCGCCGGGATTGCGCGAGATGTGGCCGCCGTCGGGCAGGATCTGGCGCTGCAGCTCGTCGGACAGTTTGCGCGTGGCGGTGCGGATGTGGCTGCCCTGATTGGCGAGGCAGAGCGAGGCGTAGCACAGCGCGATCAGCACCTGCAGCCGCGGCACGCCGTCGATGTCCATCGTCGTGTAGCGCAGGTAACGGATCTCACGCGCCAGCCCGCGCAGATAGCGCCGGTAGAATCTGCCGTCGGTATCGCCGAGCACCAGCGGCGCCTGCGACAACAGCGAGATGACGCGGCGCGACATCACGTCGGCGCGGCGGCCGACGGCGCGCCTGCGCGAATTATTCGAAAGCCAGTCGTCGACCAGCGCGCGGGCGTTGGCGCGGGTCAGCGCGGTGTCGGCGGCGCGCAGATGCCGCAGCCATCCGAAGCCGAGCAGCGCCACTTCCCAGTCCTCCGACGGCGGCTCGAGATCGAAGATCGAGCGGCCGTGGCAGGTGACGATCTTGCCGGCGAATACGAAGCGGCCGGCATAGATTTCAGCCGCGCGGGTGGCGTCGGCGGTACGCAGATCATGCGGGGCGATGATCAGCCGGTCGGTGCGGCCCGGCCACAGCCGCGACAGCGCCACCGAGCCACCGCTCGCACGCGCCATCAGGTTCCGCGCGAAGCGGCCCATGATCAGCGTCGAGATGCGTCTGCGTTGAGCGACCGACACGCTTGCCCTTGATTGGAGGATTCCGGTTTGCGAATCCTTTTAATCCGGAAACGCCGCCAAGACACCACCTTGAAAACGGGCGAATCAGCAGGGTCGGACGAAAATCCGGTGCAGAATCAGGATTTAACCAGCCGCGCGGCGTAAAAGCCGTCAAGGCCGCCCAGCCGGGGGTCGGGGTGCGGCAGGTGGCAGGGCAGCGTACGCAGATCGCCGTCTGCGGTCAGGATTTCCTGCAGGCCCGCGACCTCGCTGGCCTGGATCGGCGCCCGGCGCATGGCGGATTCGGAGGCGAGCAGGGCGGCGATCGCCTGCTCGCCCTCTTCCGGTTCGAGCGAGCAGGTGCAGTAGACCAGGGTCCCGCCGGGACGGAGCAGCGCGACCGCCCGCTGCAACAGGCGCTTCTGCAGCGCCGCCAGCGCGCCGATGTCGGTCTCCAGCCGCAGCCAGGCGACATCGGGGTGGCGGCGGATGGTGCCGGTCGAGGAGCAGGGCGCGTCGACCAGGATACCGTCAAAGGCTTCGCCGCTCCTGGCTCCCTGCCACTCGGCGGCGTCGGCGACGGCCGTGTCCGCCTGCATCGAAAGCCGCGTGAGGTTGTCGCGCAGCCGCGCCATGCGGGCCGGCGAGCGGTCGACCGCGGTGACGCGCGCGCCGGCTTGAACGAGCTGCGCGGTCTTGCCGCCCGGCGCGGCGCAGAGGTCGGCGATGGATTTGCCCGCGATGTCGCCGAGCAGGCGCGCCGGCAGTGCGGCGGCGGCGTCCTGCACCCACCAGTGACCTTCGGCGAAGCCCGGCAGCATCTTCACCGAGCCCTGCAGCAGCGTGCGCACGGTTCCCGTCGGCAGCGTCTCGCCGTGCAGACGGCTCGCCCAATGCTCGGAATCGGATTTCACCGTGATGTCGAGCGAGGGCTCGTGGCTGATCGCAAGCGCGATGTCGCGGGCGACGGTCTCGCCGTAATGCGCGATCCAGCGCGCGAGCAGCCACTCCGGAATATCGAGCGTCTTCGCCTTGACCTCGTCGATCAGCGGTTGCCCCTCGCGCGCACAGCGACGCAGCACCGCGTTGACGAGGCCGGCATATTTCGCGGCCCGGCGGTCAGACTGCACCAGCCGCACCGACAGATCGACCGCGGCGTGATCGGGAACGTCCATCCAGAGAATCTGCGCGGCGCCGATCAGGAGCGCGCTTTGCGCGCGCGGTGCGTCGGTGGGAACGCCGCGATCGAGCAGCCGCGACAAGAGATGGCCGAGCGTACCGAGGCGGCGCAGGATGGTCGCCACCAGCCGCCGCATCAGCGCACGGTCGCGATCGGACAATGTCTTCAGTCCGGGATGCGCTGCGGCGCCGTCGAGCTGCTCGTCCAGCGTGCGGTGCTTGTGCAGAACGCCGTCGAGAATATCGGCAGCGATCCGCCGCGCCGCCAGACCAGGCACCTCGGATGGCAGGGCGAATCGTTGAGGAGGCATTGAGCGTTAATATCTCGAAAGAATCGGATCGCACGCAGCGTTTCAGCTTACGCGTCGGGAAGGAAATCACTTTTGCCACCCGAATATGCCAAATATAAGAATCGCCCTATTGGATTTGCGCGTTGCCGCACTATCTTTATACGTGCACGCCGCGAATTGCGCGCGCGACCCTCGCGGCTGGAAATCGAGTGATGAGCAAGGATCCTTCATCCCCCGACACCGCTGTCACGGCGGCAGAACGCAAGCCGCTGACGCCGGCGGCGCAGCGGGCGCTCGCCGAAGCCGAAGCGCGCAGGAAAGAAGCCGAGGCGGCTGCGAAGCCCAGACCGAAGGAGTTCCAGGGTCCGAAGGGCCCGGAGCCGACCCGCTACGGCGACTGGGAGACCAAGGGCATCGCCTCGGATTTCTGAACCGGCGAAGCCAACTCTTACCGCGTCACCACGACCGGCGTGCCGACGGGAACGCGCTCGTAGAGATCGGTGATGTCGGGGTTCAGCATGCGGATGCAGCCGTAGGAGACAAAGCCGCCGACCGAGCCCGGCACGTTGGTGCCGTGTATGGCGTATTCGCCGCCGGCCAGCGTCATCGCGGCGACGCCCATCGGATTGTGCGGCGAGCCGCCGGGGATCAGGTCCGGGATCGACGGCTTGTCGCGCTTGACTTCCGCCGGCGGCGCCCAGGCCGGATGAAGATATTTTCCGTCGATCCGGGTGACGCCGGCCCATTGCTTGCCGGCCTTGCCGACGCCGACCGGATAGCGCACGGCGTGGTCCTGATCGACCACCAGATAGAGCCGGCGCTCACTGGTCTTCACCACGATCGTTCCCGGGGAATAGTCGCCGCGAAAGTCCACCATGTCCGGCCGCGCCTGTGCCGCGTTCGACATCAGGATTCCCGCGCCGATGGTGGCTGCCAGCGCCACCGCAATCCTCATCGACATCAATCTCTCCGCTCTCGCTTGGGTCGCCCCAAGGGGGCGCCCGAAATTCGATGCAAATCCTGCAAAGCGCGGGTTTGCCCACGCATTTTTAACCGCGCGCGTTAACTGGATGGTTTCCACGGGCGCCCCGCCGGGCGGCCAGCCCCCGCAAAAAAAGGAATGTTGGAAACAAAGTAAATGCCTTGAAAACAACACCCGCCGGGAAAGCGACGGCGCCGTGCAGGCTCGCCCTGACAAGTGCGTGAGTATGGGGGTGTCGGAGCGGATTTTCGGGCGAGATTTCGCCGCAGCTAATGTGCGTTCCCGCGTCCCGTTCTTGGCGGGAAGAGGGCTCGGGGTGAGGGGCCGCTGCCGCAAGTTCTCCGGCGAAAATATGCGCGGAGAATCCCCTCATCCGGCGCTTTGCGCCGACCTCGCCCCGCTTGCGGGGAGAGGTTCAGAGCCACGAGTGAGACTTCTACGCCGACGCGTCCTTCTTGTTCTGGCGGTGCTCGACGAGATCGTCGACCACGGCGGGATCCGCCAGGGTCGAGGTGTCGCCCAGACTGCCCGGTTCGTCCTCGGCGATCTTGCGCAGGATGCGGCGCATGATCTTGCCGGAGCGGGTTTTCGGCAGGCCCGGCGCGAACTGGATCTGGTCGGGAGAGGCGATCGGACCGATGTCCTTGCGCACCCACGCCACCAGTTCTTTGCGCAGTTCGTCGCTCGGCTCCTCGCCGGCCATCAGCGTCACATAGGCGTAGATGCCCTGACCCTTGATGTCGTGGGGATAGCCGACCACGGCGGCTTCCGAGACCTTCGCATGCGCCACCAGCGAGCTTTCGACTTCCGCGGTGCCCATGCGATGGCCGGAGACGTTGATGACGTCGTCGACGCGGCCGGTGATCCAGTAATAGCCGTCGGCGTCGCGGCGGCAGCCGTCGCCGGTGAAATATTTTCCCTTGTAGGTCGAAAAATAGGTCTGCTCGAAACGGGCGTGATCGCCATAGACGGTGCGCATCTGGCCCGGCCAGGATTTCGCGATGCACAGATTGCCCTGGCATTCGCCTTCCAGCACCTTGCCGTCGGCATCGACGATTTCCGGCACCACGCCGAAGAACGGCGTCGTCGCCGAACCCGGCTTGAGTTTGGTGGCGCCGGGCAGCGGCGTGATCAGGATGCCGCCGGTCTCGGTCTGCCACCAGGTGTCGACGATCGGGCAGCGATTGTCGCCGACGACGCGGTAATACCATTCCCAGGCTTCCGGATTGATCGGCTCGCCGACGCTGCCGAGCAATCGAAGCGACTTGCGCGAGGTCTTCTTCACGGGCTCGTCGCCCGACTGCATCAGCGCGCGGATCGCGGTCGGCGCGGTGTAGAAGATGTTGACCTTGTGCTTGTCGATGACGTTCCAGAACCGCGAATTATCGGGATAATTCGGCACACCCTCGAACATCAGCGTGGTCGCGCCGTTGGCCAGCGGCCCATAGAGAATGTAGCTGTGACCGGTGACCCAGCCGACGTCGGCGGTGCACCAGTAGATGTCGCCGTCGTGATAGTCGAACACGTATTGATGCGTCATCGAGGCGAACACCAGATAGCCGCCGGACGTGTGCAGCACGCCCTTGGGCTGTCCGGTCGAGCCCGAGGTGTAGAGGATGAACAGCGGATCCTCGGCGTGCATGTGTTCGACCGGGCATTCCGTCGTCACCATCGCGGCGGCGTCGTGGTACCAGAGATCGCGCGATGGATTCATGTCGATCTTGCCGCCGGTGCGCTTGACCACGACCACCCAGTCGACGCCGCCGGCCTTGGCGATCGCGGCATCGACATTGGCCTTCAGCGGCACCTTCTTGCCGCCGCGCAGGCCTTCGTCGGCGGTGATGACGATCTTGGACTGGCAGTCGGTGATGCGCTGGGCGAGGCTGTCGGGCGAGAAGCCGGCGAACACCACCGAATGGATCGCCCCGATCCGCGCGCAGGCCAGCATCGCGTAGGCGGCCTCCGGGATCATCGGCAGATAGATGGTGACGCGGTCGCCCTTCTTGACGTTGCGGGTGCGCAGGATGTTGGCCATCTTGCAGACTTCGTCGTGCAACTGGCGATAGGTGATGTGCTTGGACTCGGACGGGTTGTCGCCTTCCCAGATGATCGCGGTCTGGTCGCCCCGCTTGTCGAGATGGCGGTCGATGCAGTTCCAGGCGACGTTGAGGACGCCGTCCTCGAACCATTTGATCGAGATCTTGCCGGGTTCGAAGGACGCGTTCTCGACCTTGGTGAAAGGCTTCATCCAGCCGATGCGCTTGGCCTGTTCCGCCCAGAAGCCGTTGGGGTCGCTGACCGAGCGCGCGTACATTTCCTTGTACTTGGCCTGGTCGACCCAGGCGCGCTTGCTCCATTCGGCGGGCACATCGTAAATCTTGTCGGCCATCTCACTCCCTCCACCCTTGCGGCCAGTGACCACGCGCACTGCAAGCCGCCTTCGTTCTTATAACGATTATGCGTCGGCCCCGATGGCGCCGACAAGGAGAACGAATACGACCTTCGGCGGGAGCCTCGCTTGCGCCGGATCAAATCACGAAAAAGCGCTGCCTACGGGAGCGTCGCGCGGCGTGCCGGCCGCCCATCGGGCGCCATCACGATCACGTTTTCGACCGGTCAAAAGGCCGCAGAGCTGCTCTGCACGTTCTTTTGGCGGTAACTAGTAACCGGTATGCTCGGAGGTTGGGCTGGCGCTCCCGGCGTTTACCCCCTAAATGGCCTCCCCGGGGTAAAAGCTACGTGCCGGAACCAATGGTCAATATGCGGCATTAGCAGGGTGTAGTTAGAGCAAGGCGTCTAAGGTCATGATGGATCAGCAGAATTTCGAACCTGCGCAGCCCGATTCGGCCGATCCAGCCGTTGCCTTGGCCCAATCCCTCGGTCAACTGCCCGAAAAGCCCCAGGCCAAACCGCAGCCGGCCGCCTCGGTAGAGGCGCTGGCCAGCGAACTGGGCCTGAAACTCGGCGACCAGAACCAGCTCACCATCCGCCGGATCAAGCGGGGCAAGAGCTATTCCTTCGTCCGCGCCAACGGCACGCAGATCCGCCACGCCGGCACCATCCGCCGCCTGCATTCGATGGCGGTGCCGCCGGCCTACGCCGAGGTCCGTTATTCGCCCGATCCGAATTCGCATCTGCAGGCCGTCGGCCGCGATGCCGCGGGCCGGCTGCAATACCGCTATCACTCCGACTGGGAGAAGGTCCGCGAGCATCGCAAGGCGCACCGGCTGGCGAAACTGGTCGCGGCGCTGCCAAAGATCCGGCGCAACGTTTCCGTGCATCTGTCGGGCGACACGCCGACCCGTGAATTCGCGCTGTCGGCGGTGATCGAACTGATCGCGCGCACCGCGATCCGTCCGGGCAATGAATCCTATGCCCGCCTCAACGGCACCCGCGGCGCCACCACGATGCTGAAGTCCAACGTGACGCTGGAAGACGATAGCGTCGTGCTGTCCTTCAAGGCCAAGGGCGGCAAGGCCGTGCGCAAGGAATGCGACGCCGCCAAGCTCGTTCGCGCCATCGGCATCCTGCGCAGCGTGCCGGGCAAGCGGATGTTCCAGTACCGCGACAATTCCGGCACCGTGCGCTCCGTCTCCACCACCCAGGTCAACGCCTTCCTGCGCGAGATCGCCGGCATCAAGATTTCGCTGAAGGATTTTCGCACCCTGATGGCCTCGGCCGTGGTGCTGGAATCGCTGTCGCGGATTTCGCCGGCGGCGAGCGCCCGCGGCCGCAAGAAGCAGGTGCTCGATGCCGTCCGCGCCGCCGCGGACGAACTCTCCAATACGCCGGCGATCTGCCGCAAGAGCTACGTCCACGACACCATCGTCACCGCCTTCGAGGACGGCATCCTCGAGCGCTTCGCGGCGACCATGAAGGGCTACCGCTCGCAGTCCAAGCGCGAGGCGCTGCTTGGCGCAAGTGGTGATGGCGGCTGCGGCTGCGTAGCGCACTGTCATGCGCGGGCTCGACCCGCGCATCCATCCCAAGAAGATGCATTTTTTGGAGTGATGGATTGCCGGGTCAAGCCCGGCAATGACGATCTAAACCCCGCCCATCTTGCAGACGATCTTCCACTCCTCCGCCGTCACCGGCTGCACCGACAGGCGCGAATATTTCACCAGCGCCATGTCGGCGAGCTTCTTGTCGGCCTTGATCGCGGCCATCGTCACCGGCGTCTTCAGCGGCTTGTCCGCCTTGATGTCGACGCAGACGAATTTCCCGGTCTTGTCGGTCGGATCGGGATAGGCCTCCTTGATCATCTCGGCGATGCCGACGATCTCCTTGCCCTCGTTGGAATGATAGAAGAAGGCGCGGTCGCCCTTCTTCATCTTCACGAGGTTCTGGCGCGCGGTGAAATTGCGCACGCCGGTCCAGGCTTCGCCCTTGGCGCCCTTTGCCACCTGCTGATCCCACGACCACGCCGAAGGTTCGGATTTCACCAGCCAGTAATTCATCACGCTCACCATTTGTTTGTCATGGCCGGGCATAGCCGTCCAAAGGACGGCGTCGCTTTCGCTCGCCTATGCCCGGCCATCCACGCCTTCCAGTCTTTACGCTATCAAGACGTGGATGCCCGCGACAAGCGCGGGCATGACGAAGGAGAGCTATCCCTCCGCCTTGAACGGGCGCGTCAGCAGGCTTTCGATCGCTTCGTCGATCGTCACCGCGCCGCGCAGGATCGCCGCCACCGCATTTGATACGGGCATATCGACATTTTGCGAAGCCGCCAGCTCGATCAGCACCGGCGCGGTGAACTCGCCCTCGGCGAGCTTTTCGCGCGCCGGCGTTTCGCCGCGGCCGAGCGCGATGCCGAGCGCGAGATTGCGCGATTGCGGGCTCGAACAGGTCAGGATCAGATCGCCCAGTCCCGACAGCCCCGCCATGGTCTCGGCGCGCGCGCCGCAGGCGCGCCCGAGCCGTATCAGTTCGGAGAAGCCGCGCGTGGTCAGCGCGGCCTGCGCCGACGCGCCGAGTTTGCGCCCCATCACGATGCCGGCGGCGATCGCCAGCACGTTCTTCGCCGCGCCGCCGATCTCGACGCCGCGGACATCGGTGGTGTGGTAGGGCCGGAACGTCGACGAGCCCAGCGCCTGCACCAGCGCCTGCGCCAGCGCCTCGTCCTTTGCCGCCAGCGTCACCGCGGTCGGCAGGCCGCGCGCCACGTCCTCGCGCAAAACTCGGCCCCGACAGAATCGCCGGCCGCGCTTCGGGGGCGGCTTCCGCGATCACCTCGGTCATGAATTTGTGGGTGCCGCGCTCGATGCCCTTTGCGGTGGCGATCACCGGCACAGCTTTGGCGAGATGCGGCGCGAGCGCGGCGACCGCCTCGCGCAGATGCTGCGCGGGCGTCGCGATCAGGATGATCGGCGCGCGCGAGCCTGCGCGAGGTCGTTCGTGACGGCAATGTTCGCCGCCAGCGGCACGCCGGGCAATCTCGGATTCTCGCGGCTGGCCGCGATCCGCGCGGCGCTCGCCGCGTCGCGCGCGTAAAGCGTCACCTCGCGCCCCGCCCGCGCCACGACGCCCGCCAGCGCCGTGCCCCACGCGCCGGCGCCGATGACAGCAACAGATTGGTAAGACGGCATCGATCGGCGCTCCGCCTAAAATCCCGCCCGCGTATTCGCGAATCCCGCCGGCGCCGTGGCGTCGGCGTCGAGCAGCCAGCGCGCGCGGGGGGCGGCGTCCATGGTATCGATCAGTCCCAGCGCCAGCCGTTCCGCGCCGGCCCAGGCGATCATCGCGCCGTTATCGGTGCATAGTGCCGGCGGCGGGATGATCAGCGTGGTCTGGGCTTTTGCCGCGACATCCTGCAACGCGCTGCGGATCGCCTGGTTGGCGGCGACGCCGCCGGCGGCGACCAGCGCGCGCGGCGGCCCGAACTGTTCGTGAAACAATCGCACGCCGACGCTCAGCCGGTCGGCGGTCGATTCCAGCACGGCCGCCTGGAAGCCGGCGCAGAGATCGCGGATGTCCTGCGGCTCGATCGGGTTCAGCTTCAAGGCCTCGTTGCGCACCGCGGTCTTCAATCCCGACAGCGAAAAATTGGCGTCGGCGCGCCCGAGCATCGGCCGCGGAAACGCAAACCGCTTGGGGTCGCCGCCGCTTGCGGCGCGCTCGACTTCGGGGCCGCCCGGATAGGGCAGTCCCAGCATTTTTGCCACCTTGTCGAAGGCTTCGCCCATGGCATCGTCGACGGTGGTGCCGAGCCGGACATAGTTGCCGACGCCGACCACCGCGACGATCTGGGTGTGACCGCCGGAGGCGAGGAACAGAAGGTAGGGAAACGCCAGTGCGCAGGTCAGCCGCGGCGTCAGCGCGTGGGCTTCGAGATGGTTCACCGCGATCAGCGGCGTGTCGTGCACCATCGCGATCGCCTTCGCGGTGGTGAGCCCGACGATGACGCCGCCGATCAGCCCGGGACCGGCCGCGGCCGCCACTGCCGAAAGCTGCGCATACTCCACGCCGGCGTCCTTCATGGCGCGGTCGACGATGCCGTCGAGCATTTCGACATGGGCGCGCGCGGCGATCTCCGGCACCACGCCGCCGAAGGCAACGTGCTCCTCGGTCTGCGAGCGCACGATGTTGGACAGGATCCGCCCCGAGCCGTCCGCCTGGCGCTCGACCACGGCGGCCGCGGTTTCATCGCAGGTGGTCTCGATTCCCAGGACCAGCATTGACGGCGTGTTATCCAATTTCAGCCCTTGCATTAGTCGCGAAAGCGGCGTTCGGGTATCCGCGCTAAAACGCTTTCAAGCGAAGTGGATAGCATTGCGAGGGCTCGAAGTGAAATCATCCGTTGCTGCCGAACTCACCCCGGCGCGGGCCTGACGCATGGCCGTTCTCGTCACCCGTCCGCAGCCCGATGATGAGGCCACGGCGATCAGCCTGCGCGCCCGCGGATTTGAGGTGCTGAAGGCGCCGATGCTGCGCTTCGAGCCGGTCTCTTTCCGCGATGATGGCGAAGCCGACTACGGCGCCGTTATCGTGACCAGCGCCAACGCGCTGCGCGGCATCGCGTCTCAGCTCAAGGCCAGCCCGTTGCTCGCTCTGCCGCTGTTCGCGGTCGGCGAACACACGGCGTCTGCCGCGCGCAATGCCGGATTCGAAAAAATCGTTTCGGCGAACGCCGACGGCGGGGCCTTGCGCGAACTCGTGCTCGCCGGCGTCAAGGCGAAAACGCTGAAGAAAACCAGCCCGCTGCTTTACCTCGCCGGCGCCGATCTGGCCCGCGATCTCGCGGGCGAACTCGGCGAGCGCGGCTTTACCGTCGTCACCCACACCACGTATCGGATGGCGGCGGTGACCGACCTGCCGCGCGAAGCCGGCGATGCGTTCGCCGCCAATCGGATCGAAGCGGTGCTGCATTTTTCCAGGCGCAGCGCACGGGCCTTCCTCGAGGCAACGCGCGCCGCCGGCGTCGAAATATCAGCGCTTTCGGTTCCGCAATGCTGCATCTCGGAAGGCGTAGCCTCGGTGGTCCGCGAGGCTGGGGCCAGCCAGGTCGTAGTGGCGGCCTCGCCGGACGAAAATGCCTTGTTGGGGGCGTTGGACCGTGCGTTGCGGCCGGGATCGCGGTAGAACCAGCAGACTCCGTAGCAACAGGGAACCCTGAAATGGCTGAGGACAGGCCCGAAGAAGTCGAATCGCCGCCGGAGCCGGGCCGCGCCCGGCGCGCGCCGCCGACGATCGACCTGGAAGCCACGGAAATATCGGACGAAACCAAGCCTTCCGCCGCAGCCGGCGAGGCCGGGCCGGCCCCTGAACCGAAACCGACGCCGCCAAAGGACCAGCGCGGCAGGATCTCCCCGAACGTCATGTCGGCGGTATCCGGTGCTGTCGCCGCCGCGTTGGTGATCGCCGCCGCCCGGCTGATGGGCTGGCCGGGCGAAGCCGCGGCGCCGCCTGCGCCTGCGGTCAGTCAGGCCGTGATCGATGGCATCGCGGCGCGTCTTGCCAGCGTCGAATCCAAAACCAGCCAACCCGCGTCCGTCGCGCCCGATCCGGCGGCGGCCGCGCGCGTGGAAGCGCTGGAGAAATCGGTCGCGTCCTTGCGAGACGATGTCGCCGGCCTGCGCACGCAATCGGAAAAGCTGGCATCCGACGTCAAGGATTCCAAATCGGCGCCGCGCGACGCCGCGGCGGCGCCGGACCTCGCCGCGATCAACGAGCGCATCACCGGACTGGAGCGCGCGACCCGCGCGCAAGGCACGGAGATCGCGCAGGAGAGTGCAAAACCGGCCGATGATGTGGCGCTTCGCCGCGTCGTGGCGGCCTCCTTGCTCGATGTTCTCGTCCGCATCGGCGATCCCTACCCGGCCGCGCTGACGGCCGCGAAATCGCTGGCGCCGAACCCGGATGCGCTGAAGCCGCTCGAAGGCTTTGCCGCTTCCGGCGTTCCCAGTCCGCCCGCGCTCAGCCGCGAATTGCTGGCGCTGGTCCCCAAACTGTCGCCGCCGCCGGAAACTTCCACCACTGGTTCCAGCCTGGTCGACCGGCTGCGGGCCGACGCGTCCAAGCTGGTTCGCATCGAGCGCACCGACGCGATCGGCAACGAAAGCGGCAATGTGGTCGCGCGCGTCACGGCTGCGGCGCTTCATAATGATTACAAGGAAGCGCGGCGCGAGCTGCAGACGCTTCCGCCGGCTGATCGCGCCGCCGCGCAGGGCTGGCTGGAAAAGGCCGATGCGCGCGACGCGGCGCTCGCGGTATCCCGTCAATTCACGGCCGAGGCCATGACGGTGCTCGCCAAGCCGGCGCCATAGGGTTCTGATGCATCGGATCATTCTGTTTCTGCTGTTGATCGCGCTCGCTTCGGAGGGCGCGGCCTGGGTGGCCAGCCAGAGCGGCGAATTCGTGCTGTCGTGGGGCGGCTGGCGGGTGCACACGTCGATGCCGGTGTTTGCGCTGGCGCTCGGCATCGTGGTCGTCGCCGCACTGGTTATCTGGAGCATCTTGCGGGCGCTGTGGCGGACGCCGGAGAAGATCCGCCGCGCCAAGCGCGAGCGACGTCAGGCGCGTGGCCGCCACGCCGTCACCCATGGCCTGCTCGCGATCGGCCATGGCGATGCGGCGGCGGCGCGCGCATACGCCGACGTCGCGCGCAAGCACGCCGCCAACGATCCGCTCGCGCTGCTGCTGCACGCGCAATCCGCCCAGCTCAGCGGCGACCGCGCCGGCGCCAGGGCCGCGTTCCACGCCATGGCCGAGCGCGAGGACACGCGGTTGTTGGGCCTGCGTGGCCTCTTCATCGAGGCGCAGCGATCGGATGACCCGGTCTCCGCCGTGATGATCGCGGAAGAAGCGCTGAAGATGGCGCCCGCCTCGACCTGGGCCTCGCAGGCCGTGCTCGGCTTCCGCTGCGCCAAAGGCGACTGGAGCGGGGCGCTGTCGATCCTCGAGTCCAATCTTGCATCCCACCTGATCGACAAGGCGACGTACCGGCGCCAGCGCGGCGTGCTGCTGACGGCGCGCGCGCTGGAGCTGGAAACGCTCGACCGCGACGTGTCGCGCGACACCGTGATGGAAGCGGTGAAACTTGCACCGACCCTGGTGCCGGCGGCCGTGCTCGCCAGCAAATACGAGGCCGAGGCGCATCAGACGCGACGCGCGATGCGGATCGTGGAGGTGGCCTGGCAGGCCGCGCCGCATCCCGACCTGGCGGACGCCTATGCGCACGTCAAGCTCGGCGATTCCGCCCGCCAGCGGCTGGTGCGGGTGGAGACTCTCGCGGCGAAAGCGCCCGGCCATCTCGAAAGCGCGCTGGCGCTCGCGCGCGCCGCGATCGACGCATCGGAATTCACCCGCGCCCGCGAGGCGCTTGGCGCCGTTTACGACAGCGCCAACGCAGCGGGTGGCGATGCTGATGGCGGAGATCGAGCGCACCGAGCACGGCGACAGCGGCCGGGCGCGGGCCTGGACGCTTCGCGCGGTACGTGCCCTGCACGATCCCGTGTGGACCGCGGACGGCTACGTGAGCGACAAATGGCGGCCCGTGTCGCCGGTGTCGGGGCGGCTCGATGCGTTCCAGTGGCAGACGCCGGTCGCGGCCTTGCCGTCCGACAAGGCGGCCGAGTTGGACGCAAAGGAATTCAACGAGGCGATCATGTCGGCCTCGCGCCGGGTCGAGCCCCCGCGCGAGCCGGCGGTCGAGGTGACGGCCGCGGCCGCGCAGGATAATTCTCCGGTGAAACCTGTCGTCATCGAAGCATCAGCCGAGCCCGCGCCCTCGCCTGCCCCCGCACCGTCTCCGCCGCCGCCCCGCCACGACTGCCGCGCCACCGGCCGCACCCGCTGCCGTGACCGCGCCCCCGCTGTTCCGTTCCCGCGCCGATCTCGGCAAGCAGAACCCCACACCCATTCCGGCCATCATTCCCATCGTCCGCGCCCCCGACGATCCCGGCATCGACGACGAGCCGGCACCGATTGACGAATTCGCGGAACAGCTCAGCCCGTCGCAGGGCCAGGCCGGCGGCTGGCGCGGGTTTTTGTCGCGCTGGGGCGCATAAACCCGGCGATTTCGAAGGAAAAACCAGGCCGACCCCGATTCCGGTGCAACCCTCCAGCCAAGCGTTTTTCTTGCCAAATCGGGCGCTGCCCGATATCAGGTGCGGGCGTTTTCGGTCGATCCGCCGACCGCGCCGCATGGTCCGCCGCAATAGCTCAGTTGGTAGAGCACGTCATTCGTAATGACGGGGTCACAGGTTCGAAGTCCTGTTTGCGGCACCATTTTCCTGTCGAAACACCATCCGTCCGTAGCGCTGCCGTTCGACCTCGCGGACATCGGCACCTTCTTTAGCGAACGATGCCGGTGTGCGCGTATTCCCGCACCCTGTGGGCCGTGGCGCAGTTGAGGCCGGGATCGCCCAGCCCCATCTGCGCCGGCCGGTCTAGCCCCACATGTGGTGGTAATGCTGCGCCTGGTGATGGTCGTGGCCGCCGAAAGGCCCTCCATCGTTGTGATGATGCGTCCACGGCGAAGTCCTGACCCGTCCCTGTCGCCGGAGGCGAACTCGCGACCGGCGGCGTGTTGGTAGCCGGCGGCGTGCTCGTGACCGGGGGCGGGCTGGTGTGGGCAGGAGGCGTACTGGTGACGGGCGGTGAACTCGTCACCGGCGGCGTGGTGGTGGCCGGCGGGTCGGTCGTGACGGGTGGTGTGGTCGTGACCGGCGGTGTGGTGGTGGTATGGTTGGGATCGCCGTCGTAGTTCACCGACAGCGAGTGGATGGTCATGGTGCCATTGCCGGCGCGGGGCTCGTTGCCGAGCGCGATGCCGTCGAAATACTCGGTGCCGGAGATCAAGCCGTCCGCCTTCGCGGCGTTGAGCAGTCCCTTGAGGTCGATCGTGTAGTTCGTCAGGTCGCGGAAGTCCGACGGCGCGAACACGACCATGTTGCCGGTGTTGGCAATGGTCCATTGCATGCCCTGGCTGTCGGTGTAGCTGTGCTGCGGCAGGTTGTTGATCCAGTCCTTCACGTAGAACGGGCTGTGGGCATAGACCTCGATCTCGTGCTGGATGGTCGAAGCATTCCCGTCGGGCTTCGATGTCGTGTAGCCGTCGTACAAAGCAGAATATTGATCGGTGGTGCCGGAGAACGAGACGTTCTGGGTCAGCGTCAGCGTCTTGATGTTGTTGATCTGCTCTGCCGTGATGTTGTTCGCCGGCGCGTTGAAGCCGGCATAGTCGCCGTAGAACAGGGCCGGATAGGAGTACACATTGCCATTGGCCGGCGCGGTCGGCCAGTTCCAGGAGATCGTGGTGTCGGTGTTCGGGGAATTGGGATTAGCCATCGTCAGGGACTGTGTGAAGTCGTGGCCGTTGACGAGGTTGCCCTTGTTCCAGACCGAGTTCATGACCCAATAGGGACCGGCATTGGTGTTGGCGGTGTCCCAATCAGCCGAGACCGTAGTGGTCGACGTTGGGTCGTGAGCAGGGGGTGTGCTGGTGACAGGCGGCGTGCTCGTAACTGGAGGCGTGCTGGTGACCGGAGGTGTGCTGGTCACAGGCGGTGAACTCGTCACCGGCGGCGTGGTGGTCGCCGGCGGGTCGGTCGTGACGGGTGGTGTGGTCGTGACCGGCGGTGTGGTGGTGGTATGGTTAGGATCGCCGTCGTAGTTCACCGACAGCGAGTGAATGGTCATGGTGCCGTTGCCGGCGCGGGGTTCGTTACCGAGTGCGATACCATCGAAATACTCGGTGCCCGAGATCAGGCCGTCCGCCTTCGCGGCGTTGAGCAGTCCCTTGAGGTCGATCGTGTAGTTCGTCAGGTCGCGGAAGTCCGACGGCGCGAAGATGACCATGTTGCCGGTGTTGGCAATGGTCCATTTCATGCCCTGGCTGTCGGTGTAGCTGTGCTGGGGCAGGTTGTTGATCCAGTCCTTCACGTAGAACGGGCTGTGGGCATAGACCTCGATCTCGTGCTTGACGGTCGAAGCATCGCCGTCAGGCTTCGATGTCGTGTAGCCATCGTACAGGGCGGAATATTGATCGGTGGTGCCGGAGAACGAGACGTTCTGGGTCAGCGTCAGCGTCTTGATGTTGTTGATCTGCTCCGCCGTGATGTTGTTCGCCGGGGCATTGAAGCCGGCATAGTCGCCGTAGAACAGGGCCGGATAGGAGTACACGTTGCCGTTGGCCGGCGCGGTCGGCCAGTTCCAGGAAATCGTGGTCTCGGTGTTCGGGGAGTTGGGATTAGCCATCGTCAGGGACTGTGTGAAGTCGTGGCCGTTGACGAGGTTGCCCTTGTTCCAGACCGAGTTCATGACCCAAAAGGGACCGGCATTGGTGTTGGCGGTGTCCCAGTCAGCCGAGATCGTGGTGGTCGACGTTGGGTTATGAGCAGGAGGGGTGGCGGTGACGGGCGGTGTGCTCGTAACCGGAGGTGTGCTGGTCACAGGAGGTGAACTCGTCACCGGCGGCGTGGTAGTGACCGGCGGGGTAGTGACGGGTGGTGTGGTCGTGACCGGCGGTGTCGTGGTGGTATGGTTGGGATCGCCGTCGTAGTTCACCGACATCGAGTGGATGGTCATGGAGCCGTTGCCGGCGCGGGGCTCGTTGCCAAGCGCGATGCCATCGAAATACTCGGTGCCGGAGATCAGGCCGTCCGCCTTCGCGGCGTTGAGCAGCCCCTTGAGATCGGTCGTGTAGTTCGTCAGGTCGCGGAAGTCCGACGGCGCGAAGATGACCATGTTGCCGGTGTTGGCGATGGTCCATTTAAGGCCCTGGCTGTCGGTGTAGCTGTGCTGCGGCAGGTTGTTGATCCAGTCCTTCACGTAAAACGGGCTGTGGACGTAGAGCTCGATTTCGTGCTGGACCGTCGAAGCATCGCCGTCGGGCTTCGACGTCGTGTAGCCGTCGTACATGCCATCATACTGATCGGTGTTGCCGGAGAACGAGACGTTCTGGCTCAGCGTCAGCGTCTTGATGTTGTTGATCTGCTCTGCCGTGATGTTGTTCGCCGGGGCATTGAAGCCGGCATAGTCGCCGTAGAACACGGCCGGATAGGAGTACACGTTGCCGCTGGCCGGCGCGGTCGGCCAGTTCCAGGCGATCGTGGTGTCGTTGTTCGGCGAGTTGGGATCGCCCAGCGTCAGGGATTGCGTGAAGCCGGAGCCGTTGACGAGGTTGCCCTTGTTCCAGACCGAGTTCATGACCCAATAGGGACCGGCATCGGTGTTGGCGGTGTCAAAATCAGCCGAGATCGTGACGGGCGCCGCGTTGCTGGCGGCAGGTGCCTCGACGGCAAGAGCTGAGCTCGTGACCAGCGGAAGACTGGCGACCTGCGCCGCGACCGCGCTACTGCCGCTTCCATCGCTTGTCGGTGCGGGGCTCATCACCGGAGCGCTCGCGGCCGGCGCGAGAGACGGCGAGGTGTGCATGCTATCGATCGCGTGGAGCAGGCTCGTGGTGTTGAGGAGATCGAGCCCGGAAGTTCCGCCAGTCAGGTTCGTGAAGAATTCGCGAAAGTTGTCATCATGAGCTAACGCCCTGTCCAGCGAATGGAAACGAGACATCCCTGTCCTCCTTTTTCTTGGGCTTGTTACGCAACCGAAAGGAAGTCGGCGGGTGTCTGAGGCAAATTTCCGCCTTGATCGGGACACGACACTGCGATCAAGACCGCCAAAAGGCGCGTTGACGGCGAAATGTCACCGCCAAGGGGCAATTTTGCGACCGGCTGCAAATCGCGTGCGACGTTTCGTCTCGGCGGGAGTTTTGCGGACAGGTTTGTCAAAAACCTGGGGTCGAAATTTCCCAGGAATCAGAAATTCCTGTTTGCGTACCGATACCTAGTGCATATCTCAGGATCAATTCACGCTAAGGGCCGCCTGTTCGCCGTTTGATGGCGCCGGTCGGAGCAGGGAAATATCGTGGTCGGTCCGAGCAAGCTGTCCTGGAAGCAGCAGCCGTCAATTTTGTGGTGTTTCCCCGCCCTGCTTTTATTAGGCGGCTGCGGCGATGTCGGCCCCGATTGCGCGACCGCAGAAGCGCGCAGTTCCGTGCTCAAAAGCGTCGAGGACGACAGGAACAACCGGCTGGTCAATTTCGCGGTCGACAATTCGGACGCGGTTGCAGCACTGCTCGGCCGCGCGAAGGCCGACGCTGATAAATCGGCGATCCGGGACAAGGCCAAGCACGACGCAGTCTATTCCCTGGACGACACCATCGTCGTGAATTCGAAAAGCCGGGATACGGCAATGTGCACCGGGCTATTGTCGATCCGGATTGGCGATACGACCGTGCAGAAGGAAGTGGACTTCAAGGTGGAGCAGGCGGCGGACGGCAAGACCTCCGTTTCGGTGACACCGTTCCAGTTTTGATTTCTCTGCAGCCGTGCGCGTCTTTTACAGGCTGAGCGCCGGTTCGCCTTTCGGCTCCAGCGCCTCCGGCTGCAGGCCGCCGAAGCGGCGTTCGCGGCCGTGGAACGAGGCCAGTGCTTCCCCGAGATCCGCGGGCCCGAAATCCGGCCACATCTTGTCGGTGAAATGCAGCTCGGCATAGGCGCTCTCCCACAGCAGGAAGTCGGAGAGGCGCTTCTCGCCGCTGGTGCGGATGACGAGGTCGACGTCGCGCAGGCCCGCTTCGCCGGTGATGAGGTCGGAAAAATTCTCGCGGGTGAGGCCGCCCAGGCTCGCGGCCTGGGCCACGGCGCTGAGGATCGCATCGCGCGCGGAATAGTCGACCGCGATGCGCAGGTGCAGGGTTTCGCCGCCGCGCAGTCGCCGCCTCCGCGCGGCCGATCGCGTCTGAAATCCCGGCGGGAAGCCGGTCGCGGCGGCCGATCACCGTGAGCCGCACGCCGTTGCGCACCAGTTCTTCGACCTCGTTGGCGAGGTAGAACCGCAACAGCGACATCAGCGCGGATACTTCCGCCTTCGGCCGGCGCCAATTGTCGCTGGAAAATGCGTACAGCGTCAGCGTGCCGACGCCCTGCTTCGGCGCCGCCTCCACCACGCGGCGGATCGCCTCGACGCCGGCTTCATGGCCGCGTAGCCGCGACAGCCGCCGCCTGGTTGCCCAGCGTCCGTTGCCGTCCATGATGATGCCGACATGCAGCCTGGTTTGCAGTTCGGACGAGACACCGCTTTGCATCAAAAGGTTTCCTTGCAAAAAAGGGAGAAGCTTCAGACCGGCAGGATGCGGAATCGGGCGCCGGGCGCCTCTTCCTTGCCGGCGGTCTCTCTGCCGGCAGTCTCCTTGCCCGCGGCCTTGGCGGCGTCGCGCACCAGGCCTTCCAGCACGGCGAGATAATCGAGGAAGCGGCGGCGGCCGGTCCGGGTCAGTCGGCAGGAGGTGTGCGGACGGTTGCCCTCGTAGCCCTTCGTTACTTCGACGAGACCCGCTTCCTGCAGCACCGCGAGATGACGGCTGAGATTGCCGTCGGTGAGGCCGCAGAGCTGCTTGAGATCGGCGAACGCCAGCCCTTTGGGATGCGCCATCAGCGAGGTCAGCAGGCCCAATCTCGCCTTCTCGTGGATCACGCGGTCGAGGCCGTCATAGGAAAACGGCGCGGCGTTGCCGTCGGTCTTCAGCTCAATCTTCGGCATCATGATCTCCGGAAGCAAAATGCAGGATCGCGGCCATCAACAACTGGCCGATCACGAACGGCAGGCCCATGGTCCAGGGCGACAGCGCGTGGCTCTGGCTTGCCAGCAGCAGGCAGCCAAAGCCCGCGACGAAATACCACGCGCCCGCGAACGCGACCGTGCGCGGCAGCGAGCGGACGGAAGCGAACACGCCGAGGCTCACCAGCACCTGCCACAGGCCGGGCAGCATCCACAGCGTTTCCGGCGCGAACTTCCACATCATTGCCGCCAGCAGCACCCCGGCGGCGCCGGCGGGAAGAAACTGCTCGACGGCCTGATGCACCATGGCGTCGGCAAGCCCCGAATGATGCCGGCGCGAGCGCGCCTGCATCTCGGTCCAGATCATGCCGCCGGAAACCAGCGCAGCCGCGGCCCAGCCGGCCAGGAACTCCATGGGATGGCCGGTCGGATCGTCGAGCCAGAGGAATTGGAGGATCGCGGTCAGCAGCGCCAGGCCGCCGGTGGCGGCCACCGCCGCCGGGCCATAGCCGCGAAAGGCGGTGCCGGCGGCGATCTGGCTGCGAATCGCAAAAATGTCGGCCAAGGCCTTGTCGAGATCGCGCATCATTTGCCCCGAACTTTGCAATACAAAGCTTACGAAATTGCAAAGCAAAGGCAAGCCCCGCCAAACGGGCCGACCGGTGGAACCCACCTTGTGTGATTTTGCTCACATAACTGGCGCCGTGGCTGGATTAAGCCTTTGCCGGAATTAACCACTCGCCGAGCTCCAGCCGGTGCTTCACGTTCCCGAGAGATGTGAAGCGGTTCACACCGGAATCCGGCGATCGGTCTATTCACGAAGCATCTGAAAGGAACCGCCCGTGTCGTCGCCCAGCAACCAGAGCCCGGAAAGTCGTCGCTTCGACTGGCCGGCGATCTTTCGAATCCTGTTCGTGCAGATGCTGGTCCTGCTGGCGCTGATGGCGGCGGTCGTGCGCTATGTGAACTGGTCGTCCGACCACGCGTGGGCGGAATTTTCCCGCGCCTTCACAGCGCCGGCGGCGGATGTGAAATCGGAGCCGCGATCAGCGACGCCGCTGCGAACCGTCAAAGACCGGAAATCTTGCGTGCTCAAGGTCTGAGAAAGCTCGATCGCCGTCATTGCAAGCGAAGCAATCCATTCAGGAGTGGATCGCCTCGTCGCTACCCGCTTTGCAATGACGGCTCAAATCATTCCGAAACCGTCTGCACCACGTTGCCCACGGCACGCGCGCTCGCCACTGGCAGCTTCATGTCCTTGACCAGGGCGTCGTCATATTCGGGCAGCGTCTGCAGCGGCGCCTTGGCCTTCATCTGCACCACCTTGTAGCCGCCGGCCTTCAGGCGGCGAAGCAGCGTCGGCAAGGCTTCCGCGGTGTGCTTCTGGAAATCGTGCATCAGGATGATGCCCTTGCCCTGCTTGTCGAGCTTGGTCATCACGGTGTTGACGATCTGCTCGGGGCTCTTCGCCCTGAAATCAAAGGAGTTGAGGTCGCAGGAGAACATCGCGACGTTGCGCGATTCCAGATAGGCCATCGCGGCCGGCCCGTGCTGCAGTTCGGGAAAGCGGAAGAACGGCGCAGGCGCTTCGCCGAGCGCCAGCTTGACGGCGCTGTAGCCCTTTTCGATCTCGTCCTTGGCAAGCTGGTCCGTCATCTTCTTCGAGTTCAGGTTGGCATGCGACCAGGTGTGGGCGCCGACGGTGTGCCCGGCGGCGGCCACCTGCTTGAGGATTTCCGGATGATAGGTGGCGTGCTTGCCGATCGCGAAGAACACGCCTTTGGTGCATTCGTCCGCCAGCGCTTTGAGGACGGCGGGCGTGTTGCCCGGCCATGGGCCGTCGTCGAAGGTCAGCACCACTTCCTTGTCGGCCAGGAAATCGAGTTGCTTGAAATGCTGGAAACCGAAACCCGGTCCGCCCGTGGTGTCGATGACCACGACGCGGGAGACGCCGAGCGCGTCCGGATTGGCGCAGGTGCTCTTGGGCAGCGCAGGTGCGACGGGCTTTTCCGGGATCGTCGCGGTGTACTCGACATCGTCGCGGGCCTTTGCCGGCTTGGCCAAAGGCGCAGCCGCGGCAAATCGCTCGGCAAGCGGCGCGGCGACGGTATTCGGGGCTGAGAGCGCGAGGCGCGGGGAAGAAGATGACCAGAAGAACCAGATCGCCGATATGACGACCGCCATCATGACGCTCGCGAGCATCAGGCCTAACGCGCTACGCATGGTTACACTTTCAAAAACAACCCGGCTTTTTTCGCCAAGTCATTAATGAGAAATACTCGTTAACGACTGATCAACACGCGCCCTCTCCGCGGTACGAATCTGGGCCGTGGCAGGTTCCCATTCGGAGTGATGGACGTCACAGTCGGGTCAGGCGATCGGGGCACGAAGGGTTCCAGCGGAAACGTCGTGCCGCGCAGGGCCGAACTCAGCCCGGCAGGTAGCGGCGAAAGTAAGTTTGCGCGTCGTCATTCCGGATTCGACGCTTCGCACTACCTCGGAATGGCTGGCCGGCGTGAAATGCGTTGCTGCGCCGGCCTCCCCGCACTAGAACGCACCGAGATCATGACCGGCGGGACGTACTACCATGGCCAGAATTTTTTTCGTTATTCCATTTGCTCTCATGGCTTCGGCGGCGTCCGCACAGCAGCAGGGACACGACGCCTGTGCGCGGGACGTCTCGCGTTTTTGCCGCGCCCATATCAACGAGGGCGATCAGGTCGTGCTGGCGTGCCTGAAGGAACATCGCGCCCGGCTCAGCAAGGCCTGCGACAAGGTTCTGACCGATCACGGGCAGTAAGTCGCTCTCGTCATTTCGGGGTGCACGCAAGCGCCAACGAGGAACGACGATTGAGAGACACTACGTACTGCCGCCCGCCGCCGTTGCGACCGGCAGCACTTCGTTGGCGGCGCGGTCCGGCGTTTCTTCCTTCCAGCGCACCGATCCGAACGGCCGCTCCAGCATGCGGCGCACCCGCACCGGGTCCGGCCCGAGATGAAAACCGATCGCGCGCAGGTGCAGCGCGCGCTCTGACTGGGTCGAGCGGTTGCGCTGGCGCAGATAGTCGAACCAGGTCGGGCAGTGATAGCGCTCGGTCCACAATTCGGGATCGGCGATGTCGCGCGCGATCGACCAGCCATAGGCGCCGTTGCGCTGGCGGCTGAGCTGCACTTCCTGCATCACGTTATGGAAGGCGCGCGCGCTTTCCTGGTCGACGCGATATTCGATCTCCACCACCAGCGGCCCGCTGCGTCCGGTCAGCGCGAGCCGCACTTCGGGATCCGCCAGCACCTCAGCGTCCTCGTTGCGGCCGCCGACCCGGGGCATGCCGAGCCACAGCCCGAGCAAGGGCGAAGCCAGCATCAGGCCCGCCGAAACCAGCAGCGCGGTTTCGACGCCGGCCGCGTCGGTCAGTCGCCCCCAGCCCCAGCTTCCGATCGCGATACCGCCGGCAATCGAGGCCTGGAATGCCGCCAGCGAGCGGCCGGCGACCCAGCGCGGCGCCGAGAGTTGCACGCCGATGTTGAACAAGGCCACTGCCAGCATCCACACCGCGCCCGCGACCACCAGCGCCGCCGCGGTCAGGACCGGCTCGCGGCTCAGCGCGACCGCCGCGATCGCGCCGCCCATCGAGAGCGCGCAGGCGCGGATCGCAGCCTCGCCGCTCATTCGTTTGCGCACCTCGGCGATATTGAGAGCCCCGATCACCGCACCCATGCCAAACGCGCCGAGCATGATGCCGTAGGTCTGCGCGCCGCCATGCAGCAGGTCGCGCGCCACCAGCGGCATCAGCGCCGACACCGAGCCGCCGATGATGCCGGTCACCAGGGTGCGGGCCAGCACGATACGGATGGCGGGCGAATTGGCGATATAGCGCACGCCCGATACCATGGCGCGGTTGAGCTTCTCGCGCGGAAGCCGCGACGGCTCGCTGGTACGGCGCCACAGAAACAGCACGACCAGCAGCGGCAGATACAGGGTCGCGTTGACGGCGAAGGCCGCCACCGCGCCGGCGGTGGCGACGATGACGCCGCCAATGGCCGGGCCGAAACTCCGCGCGATGTTGTAGCTGATGCCGTTCAGCGCAACGGCGGAAGGCAATGTCTCCGTCGGAACCTGTTCGCTCACCGAAGACTGCCAGGCCGGTCCGAACAGCGCATTGCCGCTGCCGACGACGAAGCAGAATGTCAGCAGGATCTGCGGGGTGACGAGGTTGAGCCACGCCAGCACCGTCAAGGCGGTGGCGCCGCTGAGCGCTATTCCCAGCGAGATCAGCGCCACGATGCGCCGGTCATACATGTCGGCGATGGCGCCGGCCGGCATCGAGATCAGCATGATCGGCAGCATCAAGGCGGTCTGGACCAGCGCGACCTTGTTCGCGGACGAGGTCATCTGCGTCATCGCCCAGGCGGCGCCAACCCCCTGAATTAGCAAGCCCAAATTCGATAACAGGCTCGCCAGCCAGATGCGCCGGAACACCGGATACCGCAGCGGCGCGGTGACGCCGTCGGCGGCAAGCATCGAACGTGTCGGCTGTTCCGTCATATCCCGGTTCCGTTGGCCTTGATTCCCCGCCAATTTCCAGTGATGCCTGCGAATGTCCTTCTCTGTCCAGTGGTCAGGGACGCTATCAGCGGTCATAGAGGGCAGCTAAGGTGCTGAAACATAAAGGGAGGTACAAAAATGAGGATATCGCGGCGGACCATTCTCTGGGGTGCGGGCGCCCTGCCCCTGGTGGCTGGGAACCTTGATCTCGCCGCGCTGGCCCAGACGACTGCCGCCGCTCCCGGCGCCACCGAAATTCCGCCGGTTCTGTTCGTGCACGGCAATGGCGACCACGCAGCACTGTGGATGACTACCTTCTGGCGGATGGAATTGAACGGGATTCCGCGCGACCGTCTGTTCGCGATCAATTTCACCGATCCGCTGGCGCGCACCGACGACACCAAGGAAGAGCCGAACAAATCCTCGATCGAGGACCAGCGCCGCGAACTCGGAGCGGCGATCCAGGAATTGAAGCGGCGGACCGGCGCGCCGCGCGTCGCGTTGGTCGGCAATTCGCGCGGCGGCAATTCGATCCGCGGGTTCATCAAGAATGGCGGCAGCGCCGATGTCAGCCACGCCGTGCTGTGCGGCGTTCCCAATCACGGCGTCTATGCCTGGGACGTCAATCTGAACAACGAGTTCAACGGCCGCGGCCCTTTCCTGCGCGGGCTGAACGAGGGCGAGAGCGAAGTCACGCCGGGCACCGCCTTCCTGACCCTGCGCAGCGACGGCTTGGACAAATTCGCTCAGGAAGACGGCCGTTTCGTCGGCAAGCCGGGGACGCCGACCGGCATCACCGCGGAAGGCCCGGCGCTCAAGGGCGCCACCAATCTCGTGCTCGGCGCGGTCGATCATCGCGAGACCGCGTATTCGCCGCGCGCATTCCGCGAGATCTACAAATTCATCGCCGGCCGCGAACCGGATCGGATCGCAATCGTGCCGGAAGCGGAAGTCAGGCTGAGCGGCCTCGTGACCGGGACCCCCGGCGGCATTCAGACCAACCGTCCGGTGGCGGGCGCATCTGTGGAGATCTATCGCGTCTCTGCCGATACCGGCGAACGCATCGGCGCAAGCGTCCATACTTCGCAGACCGGCGCCGACGGACGCTGGGGGCCGGCGAAGGTTGATCCCACCTGGTACCTCGAGATGGTGCTCACCTCGGCGGGCTCGACAACCACGCATTTCTACCGGTCGCCGTTTCCGCGCTCCTCCGACATCGTGCATCTTCGGGCCGCCCGTCCGCTGGGACCCGCCGACGCAGGCGCGGGTTGCGTCGTCCTGATGTCGCGGACGCGCGGATATTTCGGGCTTCCGCGCGATATCGTGGTGTTCGACGGCAAGGAGCCCTCGGATGTGAAACCCGGTGTCCCCGGCGACTTCGCCAGCACGCTGAAGCTTCCTGCCGCGGAAGCCGGCCGTCCAGTCGCCGCCCTTTTCAACGAGGAACGGATTGTCGCTCGGGCTTGGCCGGCGTCGGAAAACCGGATTGCGGTCGCCGAATTCACTTCCTAGCTAGTGTCATCATCAGCTTTTTCGCGAGGCTGCCCGTGAGCATTGCCGAAGCCCTGGGAATGGAAGGTCTGGACGTGCCGGCCACCCGCCGGCCGTTGGTGCCGCCGAGCCCGCCCCGCGCGCCGGACAACATGACCGCGTTGGGGCGGATGTCGGCGATGCGCGAGAGTCCGATCAGCACCTGGGGCCGGCGTGCCTATGAGGACGATATCGTACAGGGCCGCTTTTTCCGGCGGAGCAGCTTTATCGTCAACACCCCCGACGCCATCAAGCACGTGCTTGTCGACAACTACGAGAATTACTCCCGGACGCCGGTCGGCATCCGGGTGCTGCGCCCGATGCTTGGACAGGGGCTGTTGATCGCCGAAGGCAAGGCCTGGAAGCATCAGCGGCGCACGCTGGCGCCGGCCTTCACGCCGCGCGCGGTGTCGATGCTGGTCCCGCACATGATCGCGGTGACCGAGGAAACCATCGCCAAGCTTGCGACCAGTGTTGGCCAGCCGGTCGATCTGCGCGAAGTCATGCAGCGGATGACGCTCGAGATCGCCGGGCGCACCATGTTTTCGTTCGGGATGGACAAGCACGGCGCGGCGTTGCGCGGGTTCGTGATGGAGTACGGCACGCGGCTGGCGCGGCCGCATCTTCTCGATCTGATGCTGCCGCTGTCCTGGCCTACCCCGCAGGATTTCGCTCGCGCGCGTTTCCGCAAACGATGGACCAAATTCGTCGCGACGCTGATGGCCGAACGACGAGCGGCCGGCAAGAAAGCGGACGCGCCGCCGCGCGACCTGTTCGACCTGATGGGGGCCGCGTGCGATCCCGAAACCGGCAAGGCCTTCACGGACGAGCAACTCGGCGATGAAGTGGCGACCATGATCCTCGCCGGCCACGAGACCACGGCGACCGCGCTGTTCTGGTCGCTGTATCTGTTGGCGCTCGATCCCGCGACACAGGATGAATTGGCCGCCGAGGTGAATGGCGTCGACGCCGGCGGCGGGTCCGATGTCGAAAGGCTGAAATTCACCCGCGCGGTGATCGACGAGACGATGCGGCTTTATCCACCGGCGTTCCTGATTGCCCGCGCAGCTACCGCGGCGGACACCGTGGCGGGGCTGCCGGTCAAGCCCAGGGACGTCATCTTGATCGCGCCCTGGCTGCTGCACCGGCACGAGAAACTGTGGCGCAATCCGAATGCGTTCATTCCGCAGCGGTTCATGCCGCCGGCGCCCCCACCCGACCGGTTCGCCTATCTGCCGTTCGGCGTCGGCGCGCGGATCTGCATCGGTGCGCATTTCGCGCTGGTGGAAGCAACGCTGGCGCTGGCCAGGATCATCGGTGCGTTCCGGGTAGAGCTTCTCGACAAGACGCCGGTGATACCGGTCGGCGTGGTGACGACGCAGCCGGATCACTCGCCGATGTTCCGTATCACGCCTCGGTGAGGAAGCATTGCTTGGACGGCTTCGCAATCTGCTTTAGGCTTTATTCATGAGTGAAACCCAGGCGCAATTTTCCGTACTGAAGCAGACCGCCGATCCGGCGGTAGCGGACGCCATCCGCGAATTGATCGAGAACGGCAAGGACCACGAGCTCAACCGCATCAATGTGCTGGATTTTTCGAAGCGGACCGGGCTCGACGAAGAGCGGGTGATTTCCGGATTTCTGCATGCTTCCCGGCTCGGGCTGTTCGATCTCACCTGGAACGTGCTGTGCCCGGGCTGCGGCGGCGTGCTGGACGCGCACTCCACGCTGAAATCGCTGCGTCACGACGACTATCATTGCGGCTTGTGCGCCTGCGGTTACGAGGCCTCGGTCGACGAGCAGGTCGAGGTCGCCTTCACGGTCAGTCCGCGGGTCCGGCGCATCGGGGCGCATGATCCCAACACGCTGCCGCTCTGGGAATATTTCAAGCAGGTGTTCTGGAGTTCGGGCGTCGATTTCGACGAGGAGTTGTTCGCGGCGCTCTCCAATGATGTCGTGCTCGACGCGCTTGAACTGCCGGCGGGCGAGAAGGCGACGATGTCGCTGCAATTGCCGTCGAATTTCATCATCGTATTCGAGCCGGTGACGCATGCCGCGCAGTTCATCGACGTTCAGGGCGAGCCGACAAAGGAGCGTCAGCAGTTGTCGCTGATGTACAACAAGATACAGGCGCCGACGGGGACCATCACGATGCGTCCCGGCCCGTTGCGGCTGTCGCTCGACAATCAGGCCGGCGTGCGGGTGCTGCCGTCGGTCTTCATCGCGGCCGAGGGCGCTTCATCATCTGATCGGCAAGCGCAAGCCGTTCCTCACCGCCAAGCGGATGCTGACCAACCAGACCTTCCGCGATGTCTTCAAGGCCGACAATCTCAACATCGATCAGCGGCTCAAGATCACCTCGCTGACGTTCCTTTTCACCGACCTCAAGGGCTCCACCGCGCTGTATGAGCGGGTCGGCGATCTCGCCGCCTTCGATCTGGTGCGCGCGCATTTCCACGCCCTGCTCGAGATCATCTCTTCGGAGAAAGGCGCGGTCGTGAAGACCATCGGCGATGCCGTGATGGCGACCTTCATCCGGCCCGAGCATGCGATCGTCGCGGGTTTGCGGATGCGCGCCGCGATGGATGCGCTCAACGCCGAGCGCGGCACCGGCGATCTCGTGGTCAAGATCGGCATCCATGAAGGCCCCTGCCTTGCCGTGATGCTCAACGAACGCCAGGATTATTTCGGTCAAACCGTCAACATCGCAGCGCGGGTTCAGGGCCTGGCCACCTC
Source organism: uncultured Alphaproteobacteria bacterium (assembly GCA_963843225.1). GTDB lineage: Bacteria > Pseudomonadota > Alphaproteobacteria > Rhizobiales > Xanthobacteraceae > Bradyrhizobium. The sequence continues at coordinate 868,975 of CAWJJT010000001.1, forward strand.
GCAGTCGATCCACATCACCGGTCCGGTAATCGGGGCCCCGGCGGTCGCCGCGATCCTGGACAGGGAGGCGATCACGCCGATCCAGAAGCAGGCGGCGCTGCGCGGCATTGCCGACAAGATCGTGGTTTACGAAATCCCCTGAGATTGCCGAAACGTAATGCCGCCGCCGAAACCGCCTGGATTGCGCAGGTTGGCTCTTCGGCCCATATATTAGTGACCACAGTCAATGAACTCCTCGCGATTTCGGTAGGAAACGATGCTGGACGGACTTCGCCAATTCATCGCCGATGTTGTGTCGCCGACCGGGCATGCGCAGCAATCCTTTGACGACACCGGCTATCGTCTGGCCGCGACGGCGCTTCTGATCCACGTGATTTCGATCGACGGTGAGCCGTCGGCCGCGGAAAAGCGAAAACTTCACAGCATGATCGAAAGCCGCTTCGGACTTGATCGCGGCAAGGCGGACCAGTTGATCGCGTCCGCGACCCTGATCGAGGGCGAAGCCGTCGATCTCTATCATTTCACCAGCGTCATCATGCGTTCGGTGGATGAGGCCGGCAGGCTCCGTATCGTCGAGATGATGTGGGAGTTGGTCTATGCCGACGGTCAGGTCAGCGAGTTCGAGGATAATGTGGTGTGGCGTGCGGCCGATCTTCTGGGCGTATCGTCGCGCGACCGGATCGATCTCAAGCATAGCGTGGCGGCGAGGCAGCCGGCAGCGAACGCGGGCGGTTGAGAGTACTGCCTGCCCTGCGATATGCCGCCGCAGCGCGCGGGAGGCTTCCGCCCCGGATGTGTGCGGTGCGGGAGATGACGAAACATTAATGTCCGAGGCAATTGCCGGATCGGCAACGCGGCAAACCCCGAAATGTCGTGAATTGGCGCAGCAGGATTGTGTGTTTGAGCACGCGGTCATGCTTGCGGGTGGCTTGCATCCCGCCTAAGGCGTATGCTTTCTCAGGGTGCGTTAGCCCCCTGTCCTGCCAATAATTCAAGAGCATTCAATCGTGACTGAGCGTGTGACGCTGATTACCGGTGCTTCGGCGGGGATAGGCGCCGAATTCGCGCGCATTTTTGCATCGAAAGGCCATCGCCTGGCTCTGGTGGCACGGCGCGCCGATCGACTGACGGCGCTCGCGAAGGAAATCGCCGGCGGCGGTGCGGCCGCGCCGATCGTGATCGCGTGCGATCTCGAACAACCCAACGCCGGAGATCTGATCGCCGCGGCGTTGGCCGCCGAGGGGGTGGAGGTCGAATATGTCGTCAACAATGCGGGCTTTGGCTTGTTCGGTCGTGCCATCGAACTGGATCGCGCGGCGCAGCTTGGCATGATCGCGGTCAACGTCCGCGCCATGACCGATTTGTCGCTGCGGTTTTCCGATCAATTGATCCGGCATCGCGGCGGCATCCTCAACGTAGCCTCGATCGCGAGCTTTCTGCCGGGGCCGGGGATGGCGGTGTACTACGCCTCCAAGGCCTACGTGCTCTCATTCAGCGAGGCGATACGCCGCGAACTTGCCCCGCGCGGCGTGCGGGTGACCGCGCTATGTCCGGGGCCGGTGCCGTCGGAATTCCAGCGGCGGGCGGGGTTCGAGCCCGGATTCGACTCCGCAATCCTGAACGTCTCGCCGGCCGATGTCGCACAGGCAGGTTATCGCGGGCTGATGGCCAACAAACGGACCGTATTGCCCGGCTTCGGCGTCAAGGCCCTGCCCTTCCTGCTCCGGCTGTTTCCGCGCGGATTCATCCTGGCGGCGGTCGGCAGCTTTCAGTTGCGGAAGCGCGGCTAGAGCCATCCATCTGGTTAATTGGCCCGCAATTTGCTTCGAAGCTCGACATGAAATTCCGCGACAGCGCCCGTGAAGTTAAGCACGCATTAAGGACGCTTCTGGCTTGATAGGCCGGAAAGCGAAGATCAATCGATGTCCATCCGTTCGATCAGACCTGACGCCGACAACGCGCTGCATCTTCCCGATCGAGTATGGACGGCTTCCGCCGCCCCTTCATCCCAAGCGCCGTTGCTTCCGGTTCTGATCATCCTGCATCAGGAAACCTCGACGCCAGGCCGGGTCGGCAACGTGCTGCGGGCGCTGGGCTATCCCCTGGACATCAGGCGTCCCCGGTTTGGCGATCCGCTTCCGGAAACGCTGGACGGTCACGCCGGTGCGGTCATTTTCGGCGGCCCGATGAGCGCCAACGATCCGGACGATTACGTCCGGCGGGAGATCGACTGGATCGAGGTGCCGCTCCGGGAGCAGCGGCCGTTCCTGGGGATTTGCCTGGGCGCGCAGATGCTTGCGAGGCAGCTCGGCGCCCGCGTGGCGCCGCACCCCGAAGGCCGCGCGCAGATCGGGTATTACCCGGTTCGCCCGACGCCCGCGGGCCTGAAGGTCTGCCCGAACTGGCCGGATCACGTCTACCACTGGCACCGCGAAGGCTTCGAGCTTCCCCGCGGCACGGAATTATTGGCGGAAGGAAGCGATTTTCCGGTCGAGGCATTCCAGCTCGACCACGCGTTCGGCTTCCAGTTTCACCCCGACGTCACCTACGCGATGATGCACCGCTGGACCACGCGCGGCCATGCCCGCCTCGAACTGCCGGGAGCACGGCCGCGCCACCATCACTTCGCCGATCGCGCGGTGCACGACGTGACCGAGCGCGCCTGGCTGAAGCAGTTCATCGTCGACTGGCTGGCGAGGCGGCCGTCTTCGGCGATGGCGGAGGCCGCGGAATAGCGCGTCCGTTTGCTGCGGCGTTCCGGAACCCTTTCCAATTCTCCAGATGTGATAGTGTCGGCCTCAACAAGCTTGCGATGCATCAGCAAGCGACGTGGGAGGTGGCATGACGGGCGACGAGTTCGCGCAGCTCTTGAGCGACTTCACGCGGTCGGCCGAATCCGGAGACGGCGCGCGTTTCGCCAGCCATTTCACCGAAGACGCGGTCTATCACGACTACATCTACGGCCCGCACAAGGGCAGGGCCGATATCGCGCATATGATGCAGGAGCTGTTTCATCGCGATGCCGCCGATTATCGCTGGGAGATGTTCGATCCTGTGTTCGACGGCGAAATGGGATATGCGTGGTCGCTGTCGAGCTTCACCTCGAAGATCCCGCAATTTCAGGGCCAGCCGGTCGTCATCGACGGCATGAGCCGCTTCATCGTGCGTGGCGGGTTGATCGCCGAGTATCGTGAATCCGTCAATGGCGGCGTCGCGATGGCGCAACTCGGGGTCGAGCCGGAGCGCATGACGAAGGTGTTCCAGCGCTGGACCGGATGGCTGAAGCAACGGCCGGAAACGGTCGAGTATCTGGCGCGGCCAGCGGGATCGCGCGTCGGGAGACGCGGCTGAAGCTGCAATCGACACACCGTTGTCGAACAATATGACCAAGACAGGGAGATCGCCGGTGACCTATCAGCATATTCTTTACGAAGTGAGCGAGAAGATCGCGACCATCACGCTCAACCGGCCCGACCGCATGAATGCGTGGACGCCGGTCATGGAGCGCGATGTGCGCCACGCCATGGAGAGCCGCGAGCGCCGACGACAATGTGCGCGTGATCGTGCTCACCGGGGCAGGGCGCGCATTCTGCGCCGGCGCCGACATGGACGCGCTGAAGGGACTCGATCCCGACGACATCAGGCGCGCCACGAGCCTGCCGCCGTTCGACATGAACCGCAGGCCCGACTGGCAGGCGCGCTACGCCTATTATCCGTCGATTCCCAAGCCCGTCATCGGCATGCTGAACGGCGCGACCGCGGGTATCGGCCTCGTCCATGCGCTGTATTGCGATCTGCGCTTTGCCGCCGACAACACCGTTTTCACCACGGCCTTCTCACGGCGCGGCCTGATCGCCGAGCATGGCATCAGCTGGATGCTGCCGCGTATCGTCGGGCACGCCAATGCGATGGATTTGCTGATGTCCGCGCGCCGGGTGTCGAGCGAGGAGGCGCTGCGCATCGGCCTGGTCAACCGGCTCTACCCGCCCGAACAGCTGCGCGAGCAGACTTATGCGTATGCGCGCGATCTCGCCGATTTCGTTTCGCCGAGCGCGATCGCGGTGATCAAGCGGCAGCTCTACGACGTGCCGTTCCAGACGCTGGCGGAAGCCACCGTCGACGCCAACCGCGAGATGGTGGTGGCGCTGCGCGGCAGCGATTTCCGCGAAGGGGTGGCGAGCTTCATGGAGAAGCGGCCGCCGAGGTTTACCGGGAAGTAGAGGGGGCAGGGGGCTGACAGCCCGTGCTTCGCCCTTCGGGCTACGCCGCGGCAGCCGCTTCGCCTTGGGCTTCGCTATGCATAGGCGTACGGTGTGGCTGCCGAGCCGTAGCTTGCGAAGCAAGCGAAGGCTGGTGGAGCCAGGCGGGATCGAACCGCCGACCTCGTCATTGCGAACGACGCGCTCTCCCAGCTGAGCTATGGCCCCATCGCGACCGCCAACGCAGCGGCCAGCAATCGGCGCCATTTACAATCCGCGCCAAGGCCAAGTCAAGAACGGCGAAATCGCCGTTTTCGGCTTTATTTGCCCGGAACTTCCCTTGTTTGCGAGGGGTGGAACCGATATCTAGCTGGAAGTCGAATCCGCGACCGAACCGTGAGTAAAGCCCGCCCATGCGCGCCGTTCTCGACATCGTCCTTATCGTTCTGGACCTCTATGTCTGGCTCCTGATTGCATCCGCCATCCTGTCCTGGCTCATCGCCTTCAATGTCGTGAATACCCGCAATCAGTTCGTGTCGGCGGTGGCCGAATTCCTGTACCGGATCACCGAGCCGCTGCTGGCGCCGATCCGCAATTTCATGCCCAATCTGGGCGGGCTCGACATCTCGCCGATCATCCTGATCCTGATCATCATGTTCATCCAGCGGGTGATCACCTACTACATCTATCCCAGCGTATTCTGACCGCGGGCGCACGCCTGATGGACGCTCAATGGATCCCTGGCGCTACTCCACCGAAGGCGTGAGCGTGGCGCTGCGGGTGACGCCGCGCGGCGGCCGCGACGATATCGACGGGCTTGAAACGCTCGCCAACGGCCGCACCGTGGTCAAGGTACGGGTCCGCGCCATCGCCGAGGGCGGCGAGGCCAACCGCGCGGTGACCGAACTGATGGCGAAGGCGCTCGGGGTGCCCAAGGCGAGGGTGCGGATACTCTCGGGCACGACCTCGCGCCTGAAACAGATTGCCGTGGACGGCGACCCGGCAAAGCTCGGCGATGCCTTGCGAAAACTCACCGCGGCCAGGCCGGACTAGCACGCTCTCCGCAAACCAGGCATCGGTCTTGCAGGCCGGTCTTGCAAACAGAATTCGAGCCACCAAAGACGGAAGACAAAGGACAGAAATGACGGCCCGGATCATCGATGGAAAAATCATTGCCGCGGAGCTTCGCGCCCGCGTTGCCGACGAGGTCGCCCGCGTCAAGCGGCAAAACGGACTGACGCCCGGGCTCGCGGTGGTGCTGGTCGGCAGCGATCCCGCCAGCCAGGTCTATGTCCGCAGCAAGCACAAGCAGACGCAAGCCGCCGGCATGGCGTCGTTCGAGCATGTGCTGCCGGCCGATGTCGCGCAGGACGACCTGCTGGCGCTGATCGCAAAGCTCAATCGCGATCCGGCGGTGCACGGCATCCTGGTGCAACTGCCGCTGCCGAAATCGCTGCACACCGAAACCATCATCAACGCGCTCGATCCGGCCAAGGACGTCGACGGGCTGCATCCGAACAATGCCGGGCGGCTGGCCGGCGGTTTTGACGCGCTGTCGCCCTGCACGCCGCTCGGCTGCATCATCCTGACCAAGAGCGTGCACGCCTCGCTGGAAGGCATGAACGCGATCGTGATCGGCCGCTCCAATCTGGTCGGCCGTCCGTTGCTGCAGTTGCTGCTGAACGAAAACGCCACGGTGACGATCGCGCATTCGCGCTCGCGCGATCTCAAGGCGACTCTGCGCCCGCGCCGATCTGGTCTATGCCGCGGTCGGCCGACCGGAAATGGTGCGCGGCGACTGGATCAAGCCGGGCGCCACCGTGATCGATGTCGGCATCAACCGGACGCCGGGCGCCGACGGCAAGGACCGGCTGATCGGCGACGTCGCCTTTGCCGAAGCGCAAAACGTCGCCGGCGCCATCACGCCGGTGCCGGGCGGCGTCGGCCAGATGACGGTGGCGTGCCTCCTGGTCAACACCCTGCGCGCGGCCTGCGCGATCCACGGATTGCCGAAGCCGGCGGTGTGAAGAGGTCCGTCACCCCGCCGCGTTCTCGATCAGCCGCCGGTAGAACCGGATCATGTCGGCGTAGCCCTCGATGCTGAGGCGTTCGTTGGTGCCGTGGAATCGCTTCAGATCATCGCCGTTGGCGCGCACCGGCGAGAAGCGGAAGATGTTGTCGGCAACGCCGACGTAATGCCGCGAATCGGTCCCGGCCACCATCAGGCCGGCGCCACCACGACGTCGGGAAAAATCTCCCGGATGGTGCGGTTGAGCGTCCGATAGGCGGCGCGATTGATGTCCGTCAGCGGCGTCGGTTCGGCATTGCCCGGAAACGGCTCGATGCGTGATCCGCTCGTCGTTGATGGTGCGGCGAACATGGTCGATCACGCTGGCCTGGCTGTCGCCCGGCATCAGCCGGAAGTTGACGCGTGGCGGAGGCATTGCCGGGCAGCACGTTGTCCTTGTCGCCGGCATTGAAGATCGTCAGCGCCGTGGTGGTGCGCATCATCGCCTCGGTGGGACCGGTCTTTGCGAACTCGCGCAGCAACAACGGCTTGAACAGCCAGAGATTGGAGAGCACGACGCGGTTGAATCCGCTCATTTCCGGCGCCAGCGTGTCGAACATCTCCGAGACCGCGCCGCTCATCTGCATCGGCAGGCGATGCTCTTCCAGCCGGCCAGCGCCGCGCTCATCATGCCGATTGCGGTATCGTGCGGCGGCATCGAGGAATGGCCGGGCGTGGCGTGCGCCGTCAGCACCAGCGTCACATAGCCCTTCTCGGCGACGCCGATCAGGGCCGCCGGCTTGTCGAGGCCCTTGACGATGCCTTCGGTGATCAGGAGGCCCTCGTCGATCGCGAAGTCGAGCCTGACGCCGCGCGCGGCCAGCGTTGCCGCGATCGCCTTGGCGCCACGGGTGCCTGCCACTTCCTCGTCATGGCCGAACGCGAAGTAGATGGTCCGCTTCGGGCGAAAACCCTGCTTGGCCATCGCTTCGGCGGCCTCCAGGATCGAATAGAGGTTGCCCTTGTCGTCCCAGGAGCCGCGGCCCCAGATGAAGCCGTCGGCGATGACGCCGTCAAAGGGCGGCTGGAGCCAGTCCTTCTCGGTGCCCGGGGCGACCGGCACCACGTCCTGATGCGCCAGCAGCGCGATCGGCTGCGCCTTCGGGTCGCTCCCTTCCCAGGTGTAGAGCAGGCTGTAGCCGGCGATGACCTCGCGTTTGGCCGCGGCATGAAAGGCCGGAAAACTCTTCTGGATGTGCGCCTGCAAGCCGCGCAGCGCCTCGGCGTCCTGGTCCGGATTGTCGAAATTCGAGATCGTCCGGAAGCGGATCGCTTCGCTCAGCCGCGTTGCGGCGCCCTCGTTGTCGACCGCCGCGCGCGGCACGGCGGCGACCTGAAGCTGCCGCGAGCCATGGCTGACCACGTTGAACACCAGCACGCCCGCGACCACGACGATCGCCGCGACCGCGAGCAGCAGGATGTTGCGGATGATCCTTATCGGCCGGCGCATCGGTGTTCCCCGCTCCTCATCGTGAGGAGCGCGTCTTCGCGCCGTCTCGAACCATGAGGCCAGCGATTTTTCGATCCGGGAGCCCTTCATACGCTCCGGGACGTGGACCGGGCTCCTCGGGATGAGGGAGCCTGACGGGAGGAATGCCCAGCCGCCTACTTCGCTTTCGCCTTCGCCCGCGCGATGCCTTCGGCGATCAGCTGATGCGCGTCCTCCGCGCCGCCCCAGCGCAACACCTTCACCCATTTGCCGGGCTCGAGATCCTTGTAGTGCTCGAAGAAGTGCTGGATCTGCTGCCAGCGTGATGTCGGGCAGGTCGCTGTAGGTTTTCACCTTGTCGTAGCGCTGGGTCAGCTTCGATGACGGCACCGCGATGATCTTCTCGTCGCCGCCGGCCTCGTCTTCCATCAGCAGCACGCCGACCGGCCGCACGCTCATCACCGCGCCCGGCACGATGGCGCGGGTGTTGGCGACCAGCACGTCGCAGGGGTCGCCGTCGTTCGAGAGCGTATGCGGGATGAAGCCGTAATTGCCGGGATAGCGCATGGCGGTATAAAGAAACCGGTCGACCACCAGCGTGCCGGCGTCCTTGTCCATTTCGTATTTGATCGGCTCGCCGCCGACCGGCACTTCGACAATGACGTTGACCTCACGCGGCGGATCGTTCCCGATCGAGATGGCGTCAATACGCATGGATGGCTCCGCGAGGCGTTGAAGTTAAGCCCTGCAAGTAACAGGCAACGCCGGCCGGTCAAGGCTTCTGCCGGTCAAGGTTTCGGCGCGCGGAGGCCCGGTCTTAGCTGGTCCAGGCGAAGGCGACCTTGTCGAGCGACTTCGGCCCGAACTTCTCCGAGGACCGCGCCACCATGCGGCCGCCAAGGGCGCGGTAGAATTCGGTCGCGGGATCGTTGTCGGAAAGCGCCCAGATCACCATGCTCTTCAGGCCGCTTTGCAACAGGTCGCGCCGCGCGGCGGTGAACAGCCGGCGGCCGAAGCCGAGGCCCTGAAATTCCGGGCGCAGATAAAGCTCGTAGATCTCGCCTTCGAAGTGCAGGCTGCGGGCGCGGTTGCGGCCGTAATTGGCGTAGCCCGCGACCTTGTCGCCGAACACCAGCACGCTGACGCGGCTGCCCTTGCGGATCGCGCTGTCCCACCATTGCGGACCGCGGCGGTTGATCAGCTTCTCCAACTCGGCGCCGGGGATGATGCCCTGATAGGCCGAACGCCAGGCTTCATCATGGGTGGACGCTACCGCCGCCGCATCCGCAGCTTTGGCCGGTCGAACCTCGATCAGGGTTGTGCTCATGGTTCTGATCAAAGCAAGTCAGCGCGTCGGCTTCAAGGTCCATCGTTAATTATCGGTTAACCTGTGGATTTTCTGCATCAGTTTTTGCCGTTTGCCTGTACCGAAAAAGGACAAGCAGCCGTTCCAGGTGACAGTTGTGCGCAGGATTCGCAGGACAGGCCGGTGCGGCAGGTCCAAAACCGCGACCTCGGCGGGTCAGCTTCACGGAAAAATGCGCTGGATTTGATTTGCCGTGCGTATTCTGTTCGCCGGTAACGATCCGTCGGTGTCAGGCAAGTCATGCAATCGTTCAAGGTGATTTCCGCTCTGGTTGTGCTTGTCAATCGTATGTGCGCGGAGCGCGACAGCGCAATCCCTGCTCGGCGCGCAAGGCGCGGAAGGCGAGCCGAACCGGATGCAGCAATGGCTGGTGCCCTCGCCGGATCCCGCTACATCGCGCGCACGCGGTGCTGTTTCGTCCGCCCGGCGACGGCCCGTTCCGGCTCGCGGTGATCGCGCACGCCTCGACTCAGAACGTCCTGCGTCGCGCACAAATGCCGCAGCCCGAATATCGCGCGCTGGCGGCTTTTCTGGTGACGCGCGGCTTTGCGGTGCTGGTGCCGGAACGGCCGGGCCATGGCGCCACCGGCGGGAAATATCTCGAAGACCAGGGCGGCTGCGACGAGGCGGACTATTCGCGCTCGGGCCGCGCCACCGCCGACGAGATCGCGGCGGCGCTGGATTTGCTGCGCAAGCAGTCGTTCGTCCGGCCGGACGGCATGCTTGTCGTCGGCCACTCGGCCGGCGCCTGGGGCGCGCTGGCGCTGGCGAGCGAAGGCCCGCAAGACGTCGCGGCCATCATCGCGTTCGCGCCGGACGCGGCGGCCATGCCAACGATCTTCCCAATCAGGTCTGCGCGCCGCACTCGCTGCTGGCCGCGGCAAGCGAGTTCGGCAAAGCCGCGCGCGTGCCGGTGACCTGGCTGGTGGCGGCCAATGACAGCTATTTTTCGCCGGACCTGTCGAAGCAACTCGCCGACGCGTTCCGCAGCGGCGGCGACAAGGTCGATTTTCGCGTGCTGCCGGCCTCCGGCAGCGAGGGCCACTGGCTGGCGGAGACCGAAGCCGGCGTGAAGATCGCCGGGCCGGAACTGGATCGCGCGCTGAAGGCGTTGTCACCGGTCGCCGCGAAAAAGCGATGACGCGCGCGACCAACCCATGGCCGGACGACGACGTGATCCTCTACGACGGCGTCTGCGTGTTCTGCTCGCGCTGGATCCGCTTCGTCGCGACGCGCGACACGGCGCGGCGTTTTCGCTTCACCGCGATCCAGTCCGCCTACGGCACGCGGCTGGCGCAGGCGTTCGGCATCGACCCCGATGATCCCGACACCAACGCCGTCATCCATGGCGGCGTCGCCTATTTCAAATCCGACGCCGCGCTGACGGTGCTTGTCGCGTCTGCCGGGCTGGGGCTGGGTGCGCGCGCTGCGCGGGTGCCGAAAGCCGCTCCGCGACGCCGTCTACAATCTCGTCGCGCGCAATCGCTACCGGATTTTCGGGAAGTATGAGGCGTGCTTTGTGCCGGATGCGGAGATGCGGGCGAGGGTGATGGAGTAGGTATCCTCGTCATTCCGGGATGCGCCGCGGCGCAGATCCGGAATCGCATACTGCCGGTCGTGGATATGGATTCGGGCTCGCCTCGCAATGACGGCAGTGTCTCGCCTCGCGAGTAAATCGCTTCGCTTATGCCACCATCCCCCGCCGCCCGCTCCCCGCTATCCCTCGCCCCATGCGCGGTGGAGAAAAAATTCGGCGACGTGGCTTCGCCGGCAAAGAACAGCCGGCCATCGACCGGCGCCGCGAGCACGGCGCGCTTCGCCGGCGTGGCCGGGCAGCGCGTGCGAATAGGAGCCGCGCGCGAAGGGGTCATGCGCCCAGCGCGATTCCGCCAGCGGTTTTAGTTTGCGGCGGAAATCCGAGCCGAGCAGCGCCACGATCTCGTCGATCGCTTGCGCCGCCAGCGCGCCGTCGCCCGCGTCTTCCAGTTCGCGCGCAAAGCGGCCGCCGAAAAAGCCTTCGATGCAGGGCTGGCCGAACGGGCGCAGATGAAAGGTGCCCATCGCGGTGCGCATGGTGGCGCCGCGCAGATTGCCGTCTTTCGGCAGTGCCTCCGGCTCGTCCAGCGCCAGCATCACCTTGTCGGCGAGCCCGAGCGGCAGGCCGCGCGCGGCGTCGACTTTCGCCGGCAGCGCCGGGTGAAAGCGGATCGCCTCGTCGGCGATCAGATTGGTCGGCACGGTCACGATCACCTTGCCGGCCGTCAGCGTGCCCTGCGAGGTTTCGATCCGCACGCGCGTGCCGGAATGATCGATCAGCGTGACCTGCGTGTTCAGCGCGAGCGGGCAGGGCGCGCCATAGGCCGCCATCAGCGCGCCGTAGCCGCGCCGCACCCGCCAGTTGATCTCGGTGTCCTCATAGGCCTCCATGTCGAGGATCGAGACCTGGTCGAGTTCGCAACCGTTCACATAGGTCGAGATCGCATCGATCATCGGATTCCAGCGATTGCCGGGCTCGAGACAGCTGCTGGCGGCGCCGTCGCTGCCGCTCTTTGCCAGCTTGTCGGCGGCCTCCTCGGCGCGGTCGTAGAAGTCATCGAGCGCCTCGATGAAGTCGGCGCGCTCCCTGGGCGGAAAGGCCGCCATCGAACGCCTGCTCGCGCCAGGGCGGGCGGGTCTTGTCGATTTCGAAATTCAGCCGCTCGGCGATTTCGACGAACGAATTCTTGTCCGCCGAATGCAGCCAGCCGCAGCCGACGTCGAAGGTGATGTCGGGCGCCGCCATGATGGTGTGGCCGCGGCCGCCGACGCGGTCGCGCGCTTCCAGCACGATGGTGGAGAGGCCGGAGTTTTCCAGCGCGCGCGCGGCGCCGAGGCCGGCGGCGCCGGCGCCGATGATGGCGACATCGACGGAGGAGGGGAGGGACATGCGGTGTCTATCTTTTCGTCATGCCCGGGTTCATCCCGGGCATCCACGTCTTTTTTCCAGTATCCAAGACGTGGATGGCCGGGACAAGCCCGGCCATGACGGCATTTTCGTTCAACTGCGCCCGGCGGTTTACGCCACCGCCTGCTTGGCCTTTTCCGCGCGCTTGCGGTCGTTGGCGTCGAGGAACTTCTTGCGCAGCCGGATCGACTTCGGGGTCACCTCGACCAGTTCGTCGTCCTCGATATAGGCCAGCGCCTTTTCCAGCGTCATCTTGATCGGCGGCGTCAGGCGCACCGCTTCGTCCTTCGAGGTGGTGCGGATGTTGGTGAGCTGCTTGCCCTTGAGCACGTTGATCTCGAGATCGTTGTCGCGGGTGTGCTCGCCGACGATCATGCCCTTGTAGACCTTCCAGCCGGGCTCGATCATCATCGGACCGCGGTCTTCCAGCTTGAACATCGCGTAGGCCACCGCCTCGCCCTGGTCGTTGGAGATCAGGACGCCGTTGCGGCGGCCCTGGATGTCGCCCTTGTAGGGCGCGTAGCCGTGGAACAGCCGGTTCATGATCGCGGTGCCGCGGGTGTCGGTGAGCAATTCGCCCTGATAGCCGATCAGGCCGCGGGTCGGCGCGTAGAACACCAGCCGCAGGCGGTGGCCGCCGGAGGGGCGCATCTCGATCATCTCGGCCTTGCGCTCGCTCATCTTCTGCACGACGACGCCGGAATGCTCCTCGTCGACGTCGATCACGACTTCCTCGATCGGCTCCTGCCATTCGCCGGTCGCGTCGTCCTTCTTCAGCACGACGCGCGGGCGCGACACCGATAGTTCAAAACCTTCGCGGCGCATGGTCTCGATCAGGATCGCGAGCTGCAATTCGCCGCGGCCCGAGACTTCCATGGAATCCTTGTCGTCGGCTTCGGTGACGCGCAGCGCGACGTTGCCTTCGGCCTCGCGCAGCAGGCGGTCGCGGATCATGCGGCTGGTCACCTTGTCGCCTTCGGTGCCGGCGAGCGGCGAGTTGTTGACGATGAACGACATCGACACCGTCGGCGGATCGATCGGCTGCGCCTTCAAGGGCATATCGACGGAGGGATCGCAGAAGGTATCGGCGACGGTGCCCTTGGTGAGGCCGGCAATGGCGACGATGTCGCCGGCTTCGGCCTCATCCAGCGGCGTGCGCTCGATGCCGCGGAAGGCGATGATCTTGGTGATCCGCCCGGTCTCGATCAGCTTGCCGTCGCCGCCCAGCACCTTGACGGCCTGGTTCGGCTTGATGGTGCCGGAGGTGATGCGGCCGGTGATGATGCGGCCGAGATAGGGATTGGCCTCGAGAATGGTGCCGATCATGCGGAACGGCCCTTCCTCGACGGTCGGCGGCGCGACGTGGCGCAGGATCAGGTCGAACAGCGGCTGCATGCCGGCGTCGTGGGAGCCGTCGGGCGTTTCCGCCATCCAGCCCTGCTTGGCCGACCCGTAGAGAATCGGGAAATCGAGCTGCTCCTCGCTGGCGTCCAGCGCCGCGAACAGGTCGAACACCTCGTTGATGACTTCGGTCGGCCGCGCGTCGGGACGATCGACCTTGTTGATGACCACGATCGGCTTCAGCCCGACCTTGAGCGCCTTCGACACCACGAATTTGGTCTGCGGCAGCGGGCCTTCGGCGGCGTCCACCAGCACCAGCGCGCCGTCCACCATGTTCAGGATACGCTCGACCTCGCCGCCGAAATCGGCGTGGCCCGGGGTATCGACGATGTTGATGCGGGTGTCCTTCCACTGCACCGACGCGGCCTTGGCGAGAATGGTGATGCCGCGCTCGCGCTCCAGATCGTTGGAATCCATGGCGCGCTCGACCACCCGCTGGTTGTCGCGATAGGTGCCGGATTGCTGCAGCAGGCGATCGACCAGCGTGGTCTTGCCGTGGTCGACGTGGGCGATAATGGCGACGTTGCGGAGTTTCATAGCTGTTCTTCTGGCTCGGACAATGGCTGGAGCGCGATCTCACCGGAAAACCGGGACCCACTTTTCCGGATCACGCTCAAAAACCTGGAATTCGGCGGGCGCGCATAGCGCCCAAAAAGGAAGCCCGGCCAAAGGGACCGGGCAAACCTTACTCGTTGCGGCGCAATATAGTCAGAAAACACTAAAAAACAATGGCTTGTTGGCTGTTGAGCGACCGATTTTCCGTCATAACGGCGTCATTTTGGCCGCTCGCCGGGCTCATTCGGCCACATCTTAACGCCTTGGACCGTGGAACGCGGCCCAGATCACGGCCGCCCCGAAAAATCGACCGGGAAGCCGGTAGCGATGAAGGGGGCAAAGCCGGCGCCCGGCAGCACGCTTGTCGTAACCGCCGAGGAATCCATGCTCGTCATTTCGCGGCCGTGTTGGCCTCCTCCGTCGGATAGACCCCGCGCAGCACCTCCTCGAAATGGTTCTTCACCGATTCGTTGCAAAGGCAGGCCCGGATCTGCAGCGCCTCGCGGTTGCGCACCAGGATCGAGCCGCGGCGGGTTTCCAGAATCCCCTCGGCCTTGAACGTCTGAATCACCCGGCTGGTATAGCTGCGGCCGACCCCGAGCAGGGTCGCGAGTTGTTCGTGGGTCAGTGGCACCACCTGGTCGCCATCGGTGCGGTCCATCGCCGACAGGATCCATTTCGCGGTGCGCTGCTCGATCGAGTGGATCGCGTTGCAGGCCGTCGACTGGAAGATCTGTGCGAGCATGCAGTCCGCGTAACGCGAAAATACGTTGCTCAGGCTGGGCGATTTTGCCTTTGCCGCATCCAGTTTGCCGATGTGCAGGCGCACGAAAGGCCCGCCGAACTTGACGATGATGCGGGTATAGGCCGGCAGATATCCCTGGCTGACAATTCCTCCGACGGCGCCCTCGCGGCCCACCAGAATGGTTTCGACGTCACGGCCGTCCTCATTGGCCACCAGGTAAGTCGCCAGCGAAGGTCCACAGGGAAAGTGGACGACCTCCACGTCGTCGCCGGGATTATAGAGCAGGTCGTTCGGCCCGGCTTCCTCCAGCGCAAGGTGCGGAGCGATCAGCGCGAAGTCGTCCGCGCTCAGCCGCCGCAACAGGTTGTTGTAGGGGCGGTTGCCGCCGATTGCCGATTTTTCGTGTCCATCCATCCCGATTACTCGCCACGCGGTCCCTCACGATAACCGCTCCCGTCAGATAGTTGCGTGCACAAGTGCACAGACAAACGAATGGGGGATGTGATGGTTTCATATCGGGAACCGGCCTCGGCGCTTTTTTTGCATCGGTGCCGGGCGCGGGTCCGGCCGAGCCGGATCGCGATTCCAGGGCGCGTTTGTCAGTGAGACCATGGAAGCGATATCTCCCCACCCCCTGCCCAGCGACGTGCTGATCGTCGAGGATGATCCGATCATCGCGCTCGACTTCGAGGACACCATCCTGGGGTTCGGCGTGAAGACGGTGCGGACTGCGGCAAGCGTGGCAAGGGCGCTTGAAATGATCGCCGATCGACCGCCGGATTTTGCCCTGCTCGATGTAGGTCTCGTCCGCGAAAAGAGTTTTGCGGTCGCCGAGCGGCTGGAGGCGCTGAACATTCCGTTCGTGTTCGTCACCGGTTATGGCGCCTATGGCGCATTTCCGGCGGTGTTCGCGGGCAACCCGACGCTGCCGAAGCCCTATTCGACCACGGCGCTGCGCGCGCTGCTCAAACGCCGTTCCGACGACGGGGTCGCCGGCTGACAAGCGCCGTCTGTCGGCCTCCTATCCGAGGCCCTAGCCCAGCTTGGGATCGAGCGTCGTCGACCACAGCGCCACGTCGGCGCGGTCACGCAACGTCACCGTCAGTTGCCCACTGGCGCCGTCGATCTTGACGTGACCGAAGAACTGCATGCCGGCCGATGGCGGCAGGTTCTGCTTGTCCGGCGCGGGCGCCTTGACGAATTTCACCTCGGGCCCGAACGTGTTGTCGAGTTCGTTGGGTCCGAATGTTCCGGCGTGCAGCGGGCCGGAGACGAATTCCCAGAACGGCTCGAATTCCTGGAACTGCGCCTTGTCGGGATTGTAATAATGCGCGGCGGCGTAATGCACGTCCGCGGTCAGCCACACGGTATTGGTGACGCCCGAGGTCTTGATGAAGCGCAAGATGTCGGCGATTTCCAGCTCGCGGCCGCGCGCCGGACCGTCGCCCTGCGCGAAGGCTTCCGAGCCCTTCTTGCCGGTCGCATCGTCATAGACGATGAGGCTGAGCGGCATGTCGGAGGCGATGACCTTCCAGGTGGCGCGCGAGTTCAGCAGTCCGCGCTTCAGCCAGGCGAGCTGATCGGGTCCGATGAAATAGCTGTCGGGGCCATAAGTGGTCTGCAGGTTCGGGCCGTTGGGGCCGCGATAGCTGCGCTCGTCCAGCATGAAGACGTCGAGATGCGGCCCGTAGCTGAGCGTGCGATAGACCCGGCCCGGCTCGACGATGCTCTCGCGCATCGGATACATTTCGTGGAAGGCGCGGGCCGCGCGCGCGGCGAGCAACGAAATATCGCGCACCTTGTACGCGGCGGGGATGTCCTTCGACGCCGACCAGTTGTTCATCACCTCGTGGTCGTCCCACTGCACGAAGATCGGTACCTCGGCGTTGAAGGCGCGGACGTTCTGGTCGAGGAAATTGTACTTATGCGCCGCACGGAATTCGTCGAGCGTCTCGGCGACTTTTGCCTTTTCCGGGATGGTGAGGTTCTTCCAGATCTTGCCGTCGGGGAGCTTCACCTCCGATGGAATGACGCCGTCGGCATAGATGGTGTCGCCGGAATGCAGCAGGAAATCCGGCCGGTGTTTGGCCATGGCGGCGAAGGTCACCATGCCGCCGTCGTCGGGATTGATGCCCCAGCCCTGGCCCGCGACATCGCCGCCCCAGACGAAGCTGACATCGCGCCGGTCGGCCGGCGCGGTGCGGAAGCGGCCGACCACGGGCTCGCTCGATACATCGGTATGCGAAAGATCGCGGAACCGGACCCGGTAGAAGATGTCCTGCCCGGCGGGAAGATTTTCCAGCAGCATTTTCGCGGTGAAGTCGCTCTCGGGCAAAGCGGCGATCGGCGGCAGAAGCCGCGCATTGTTCATGGATTCCGTGGTGGCGACCTCGACCATCATCTGCGACGGGCGGTCGGCGCGCGCCCACACCACGCCGCCATCGGCGCCGACGTCGCCGGATTGCACGCCATGGGTGACCTGCGGCCGGTCGGCGGCGCGGCTGAGATAGGGCATCGCGATGGCGCCGAGCGCACCGGCGCCGGTCGCTGCCGCGGTGGAAAGGAAACCCCGGCGGGAAATTCCGCGGGCAAGGGTGCGAGAAATCCGGATCGTCATGCGAGCCTCCCTGATCGGCCAACAGGATGACTGCGGGCTCTGACAGACCTAGGAAGATTCTGTGACGGCTGGATTACAGGGAGTGCCGATTACGAAGTGACGGCGGCGCGAAACTGCGCGCCGGCCCTCTGCAGATTTTGCGGCATGCTGTTCAACAACGTCTTGCGGTCGGCGACCGCGTTGTGGAATTGCTCGAGCGCGATGCTGAAGGCGGTCAGCGCGCCTTCCTCGATGGCGCCATCGTCGAAGCAGCGCAGCGTGTCGCGCAGGATTTCGTCCGCCTCGGACTGCATCCGGTCGAGTTCCTCGATGGTGTCGCTGTGGCGCGCGGCGGCGATCATGTCCAGCAGGCGCTCGCGCAGCGAGCTGTTGTTGGTGCGCTCGTCCTTCTTCAGGTAGCCCGCGAACCACGCGCCGGCGGAGCCCATCGCCGACAGAGCCATCAGGCCCCACCAGATGTAATCGCTGTAGCGATCGAGGAACGTCTTTTCCTCGCCGTCGACAAAGGCCGCCGCGCCGGGATGCACGGGGATCACGGCGTCCTTGTCGGTATCGGGGGTTTCGATCTTCGCAGCCAGCGGGAATTCCGTCATCAATTGCTGCCGGATCGCGAATAATTGCCGGGTGAAGGCGGCAACCGTCGATTCCGACAGGCCTTTGCGCGCGACGATGTGATGGGAGAAGCTGATCGTCTTGATTTCGTCGTCGGGCTTGTCGGGCGAGCCGCCGAACGCGCCGGCCGGAATTTCGCTGGCCTCGTACATCGGATGGTTCTGGGCGATGGCCTCGGCCGAATCGATCGCAAGGAACGTCGGCGTTCCGCCGTCGCGCGTCGATGCGTTGATCGCATCCGCGGTGATCTTGCTGTTGACGGGACCCGCGGCGAGATAGGCGTCCGCCTTCTGGTTGCGGATGGCGTCGGCGGCCTCGCCGGCCGGAAACTGAACGATCTCGACCTTGCCGGGATCCACGCCATATTGCTGCAGGATCACCTTGAGCAGGTTGACGTTGGCCTGGGTGCGGCCGACCACGCCGACGCGGCGGCCGGCAAGCTGCGCAATCTTGGTGATCTTCGGGCCGGATTTCTTGCCCTTGCCCTTCGCGTGCGGGGGCACCCACAACACCGCGACGTTCTTGCGCAGCGTCGCCACGGCCTGCGCGTTTTTCGGCACGTCGAGATCGCCGCGGATGATGGCGAGGTCGGCGCCGCCGTCTTCGAGCGCCTTGGCGCTGGCGGCGGCGCCGTCGGTCTGCACCGGGCGCAAACGGACATAGCCGTGCGCCTGGCTGAAGGCCTGGGTCAGCGCCTGAACCGCCTTGAGGTCGTCGCTGTTGGGTGGACCGACCGCAATCCGCAGCGTCACGGGCCGCATCGCAAAGTAGTAGGCGCCCACGACCGCACCGATCAAAGCAAGGATACCGGCGAGCGTGACGAACATCGTCTTCTGCTTCGCCGAGCCCTGCGACGGCGGCGCGGGCGGTCCGGCCACCTCAAGGCCACCGGTCATCGATCTGGCAAATAATCGTTTGAGTTCCAATTTCATATTGCCAATGCGGTTACACCGAAATTGTAGCAAATTTCCTTCCTGGGCAGGGTTACATATGCGTCATGGTTACCGGGGCGCTGTGGATAGCTTTTGACGGCTATTTCGGCCGTAACCCCGGCGGTCGCGGGCGGTGTTAGGGTAAAATTGGAGTGAAACGGGAGGTTGTCATGGCGGAACGGCTGTCGGCGGAAGCGCGGAAATCGGCCTTGAAGGGCTTGCCGGGGTGGAGCGAGGTCGCCGGCCGCGAGGCGATCGCGCGAACCTTCACCTTCAGGGATTTCAACGAAGCCTTCGGATTCATGACCCGCGCGGCGCTGGTGGCCGAAAAGCGCGATCATCACCCGGAGTGGCGCAACGTCTACAAGACGGTGGAAGTGGTGCTGGCCACTCACGACGCCGGCGGCGTCACCGCGCTCGATATCGAGCTGGCGACGGCGATGAATGCGATTGCCGGCCAGCTCGGCGTCGCCTGATCCGGCGCGCCCGCAAATCTTGCGGGGGTGGCGCGACATCCCCATTTTTGAGTCGTGTCCGCTGCGGCGATCCGCCGCGCGGGCTTTAAGGGAGCGGCGATGATGGCGTCAGAACATACCGTGGGTTTTGAGCCGGCCGATCGGTTGGCCGAAGACCGCGAAAGCGTGCGCCGCCGCTTCTGGACCAAGTTCAAGCGGGTGGTGACACAGCTTCCGTTCGCCGAGGATCTGCTCGCCGCGTATTACTGCGCCTTCGACAAGCAGACGCCGCGCCACGTGCAGGCAGCGCTGCTCGGGGCCATCGCCTATTTCATCCTGCCGTTCGATTTCATTCCGGACATGCTGCCGGTACTCGGCTTCACCGACGATGCCGCCATCCTCGCCACCGCGATCCGGATGGTCGCGAGCCACATCACGCCGGAACATCACGACGCCGCCCGCGCCGCGTTGAAGCGGCTGGGCGGCGCTGGTCGGGATCAGCCCGAAGGCTAGATCTGAACCTATCGCGGGTTCTGCGCAGGCCGGACCTGGGCCCTTGCATTGTTCTGCTGCTCGGCCTGCCACGCCTGGAACTGCTTGAACAAGGCATCCTTCTCGGCGCCGGAGGGCTGCTTTCCTGCCGGGGCCGCCGCCGGACTCTGCTTCAGGAATTCGTCGAACCGGCCGCGCGCCACCGGCTCGATGCCGTGGCTGTCGAGCCATTGCTGGGCCGCGGGGAAGCGTTGCCAGCCGGCCAGCGGGGCCGACAGCGAGACTTCCTTCCACTTCGGATGGAAGGGCGGGTTCTGGAAGGTCGGAAACTTCGTGAAGAAATTATCCACGAACAGCGCGACCTTGCGATAGCGGTCGGTCTTGGGCGCCCAATTGTAGGCCGCCAGCACCGCCGGCACCGCGATGGTGTCGACCTGCTCACCTTCCGCAATCAGGTTGGGATAGTCCTTCGCCGACAGGGTCGCCGGCAGATAATCGGTCTGCAGCGGCTTGTCGTAGTTGACCGTCACCAGATGGAACCGGTCGTCCTTGAAGCCGCTCACCGACTTGTACGGTTTGCCGCCGCAGACGATCACGGCGTCGAGTTCGCCGCGCTTCAATTTCTCCATCGCGATGCGCTGCTCGATATAGACGACCTTCGGTTTCATTCCGAGCCGCTCGAACACGGTCAGCGCCGTGACGAAGGTGCCGCCATTGGGAAGGTCGACGCTGATGGTCTTGCCGTCGAGATCCTTGAGCGTGCGGACCGATTTCGAGGCGATGACGTGCACCTCTTCATTGTAGAGCTTGGTGACGTAGGTGAACTGCTTCTTGATGTCCTTCGCAAAGCCCTTGCGCTCCAGATAGTCGAGCGTGTCGGCTCGCACGATCCCGAGATCGACGCCCTGCAGGAACAGGATGTCGGCGACGCTTTGCACCGAGCCGCGGCCGACGATCGGAAGAACGCGCAAGTTGTTGCCGTCATCGAGCACGGAGGCCAGGTCGGCGCCGAACTGAACATAGGTGCCGCCGATGGTGCCGGATATCAGCGTCACCGTGTTGGCGTTGAGCGCCTGCTTGGTGGAGGTGGATCCGAACTGGAATATCGCCTTGAGGCTTTCGCTGACCTTTGCCGGATCGAATTCCGTTTCCTCGGCCCTCGCCCCGAAGCCGAACGTCACCAGTCCAAACGCCATCACCATGGCGAATATCGCCACACCAACCACTCGTCGCATCGGTATCCCCCTGCTGATCTAAAGGCTAATTTTGCATTTGAGCCAGGCGCTGCCTTGCATCCGTCGAACCGAGCCGCGCCGCCTTCTGGTACCACTCGCGCGCCATGGCCGGATCCGGCGTGATGCTGCGCATATCCTGGGTCCCGAGCACGGCCGGGTCGTAGGTCTGCGCCAGCAGCAGCGCTGCGGTGGCCTCCTGTGCGTCGGCCGCCCGTTCGAGCAGCAACCGCGCCGAGGCGATGTCGCCGATCGCGATCAGGCCCTTTGCCCGCGACATCAACATCGCGAGTTCGTCGGCATCGATCTTTCTGGCCGGCGTCGGCGCCGCCGCCTGAGCTACCGGCGCTGGCGGTGCCGCCTGCGTCACCGGAGCTGTTACGGGCGTTACCGCCGCAACCACGGCGGGCGGCGCCGGATCGGGCTGCGCCTGGCCCTGGTTCGGCTGGGCGGACCGGAGCGCGAGCGCGATATCGTCGCGCGTGACCCTCTGCTGAGTCGGCGGCGTGGCCCGGACACCCGAGGTCGACGGCAGTACCGGCGTCGGACCGGCGTTGGCCGATTGCGTCGGGGTGGCGGGTTGCGGAGCGGCGGCTTGCACGGTGCCCGTCTGGTCGCCGCCGGCATTGGGCAGCGAAGCCTTGGCGTCGGCAAACAGCGCCAGCGGATTGCCGACCGTTAGAACGGCGAAAGCGATCCCCGCCAGCACCGCCACGACGACGGACCCCTTGAAAATCCTCGGCCAGAAAAGCGATTTTTCCTGAAGCACGTCCCCGCCGGCCCCGAAGCGCCGCTGTCTTGGTTGTTCTTCGTCGCCCTGGGAAAGGAAGAGCGGCATCGGCTCTTCGGGAAGCGCGTAATCATCCTCCATGGGAGGCGCGGGTTCGTATTCTACGAATTCGGAATCGTTTGGCTCTTCGTCATACGACCTGAACGTGTCCTGGTCGTACCGATTGAAGCTCGTATTTCGCGCCATGATGATGCCTCCACGCTACTACGCAACTTGGGGGGCTTCTGGGCATCCATTTCTAGGTATTTTTTCGGCCCAAGCGCCCCCGCTACCGACTTCCCTAGATCGCATTTTGAATCGGACCAAAAAGCGACGATCGCAGGTGCGATTTAGGAAATATTTTGATTTTATTGCGGCGCAATTCTGGCGGCCCACTGACATTTACTTGTCTCAAAGTGGGGTTTGCCCGAGTGAGCCGGCATCATTCGACGTGAAATTGCGGGCCAAAATTTTCGGCCAAGCCCTAGTGAAGTCTAGCAAATCGGACGCGGCTGCTGGCGGCATGATCCCTTGCCGCCGTCGCCGCTGGAAGGCAGGCAGCCGAATCCGCCGCGCCATATTTGCGAATCATCGCCAATCCGTAAACCGCGCCGCCCGGTCGGGTGCTCGGTGCCGCATCAGGGATGCAGGATGACCTTGCCCATCGCCTGGCGGCCGGCCAGCACTTTCAGCGCGTCGGCGGTCTGCGCCAGGGGGAAGGTGCGGTCGACATGCGAGGAGATCTTGCCCTCGGCGGTCCATTTCACGAGTTTTTCGAGATTGGCACGGTTCTTCTCTGGGTTGAGCCGCGTCCAGGCGCCCCAGAACACGCCGCGGATGTCGCAGCCCTTCAAGAGCGCCAGATTGAGCGGCATCTTGGGAATGTCGCCGGCCGCGAAACCGATCACCAGGAAGCGGCCTTCCCATGCGATCGAACGCAACGCCGCCTCGGCATAGCTGCCGCCGACGGGATCGAAGATGATGTCGACGCCCTTGCCGCCCGTGAGCCGGCGCAAGCCTTCCTTCAAATCTTCCTTGGCGTAGTTGAGCCCGAGTTCGGCGCCGTGAGCCTTGGCGAATTCAAGCTTCTCCTCCGACGAGGCGCAGGCGATCACCTTCAATCCCATCAGTTTGCCGAGCTCGCAGGCGGCAAGCCCGGTGCCGCCGGCGGCGCCCAGCACCGCGAGCGTCTCGCCGGGCTTGGGACTGGCGCGATCTTCCAGCGCGTGCAGCGCGGTGCCGTAGATGATGATGATTCCGGCGGCGCGATCGAAATCCAGATTGTCGGGAATCTTGACGATCGAACTGGCCGGCAGCGCGATCTTTTCGCGCGCGCCGTTGTGGCCGCAGGACGCCACCACGCGGTCGCCGACCTTCAGGCCGCTGACACCTTCGCCGATGCTGTCGATCACGCCCGCGACTTCGGCCGCCGGCGAGAACGGAAACGGCGGCTTGATCTGGTACTTGCCCTGGATCATCAGCAGGTCGAAGAAATTCAGCGCCGCGGATTTGATCGCGATCACGGCTTCCCCGGGACCGGCCACGGGATCGGGGATCTCAGCCAGCACGAGATCGTCGGGACCGCAATATTGCGAGCAGAGAATGGCTTTCATGGACACACCTGGTTTTCGGACGCACTGTGGAGGCTCGCATGCTTCATGCCGGATTTGCGGCCGGGCTACAATCTGATTCGAAAGTCGGGGCAGAGTCGTCTTTCCGGGGCGCGCAATTGGCGCGAACCGGCATTGGAACGGGAACGGGCAGGGAATGAAACGATGTTTGAAAAAGGCTTGCTCAGGGGAAAGCGGATATTGGTCACCGGCGGCGGCTCCGGTCTCGGGGCCGCGATGGGACGCCGCTTCGTCGAGCTCGGCGCCGAACTGATCATCTGCGGCCGCCGGCTCGAATTGCTCGAGGCGACCGCGGCGGCGATGCGCGACGATCTCGGCGGCAAGGTGACCGCGATCCGCTGCGACATTCGCGACGGCGCCAATGTCGAGGCCATGCTGGACGAGGTCTGGCGCGACGCGCCGCTCGACGTGCTGGTCAACAACGCGGCCGCCACCTTCATCGCGCAGACCGAGCATTTGTCGTTTCGCGCGGCCGACGCGATCCTTGGCCCCACGCTGCATGGCGCGATGTATTGCACGCTCGGCGCCGGCAAGCGCTGGATCGAGGGACGGCACAAGGGCGTGGTGCTGAGCATCCTCTCGACCTCGACCATCACCGGCCGCGCCTTCACCGTGCCGTCGGCGATGGCGAAGTCGGCGATTCTCGCGATGACCAAAAGCCTCGCGGTGGAATGGGGCCCGAAGGGCATCCGCACCGTGGCGATCGCGCCCGGCGCGTTTCCGACTCCGGGCGCGTCCGGCCAGCTTCGCCCCGAAGGCCGCGACGATAACTGGGCTTCCAGAAATCCGCTCGGCCGCGTCGGCGAACATCGCGAACTCTGCCGATCTCGCGAGCTTCCTGATTTCGGATTCCGCCGGCTACATCAACGGCGAGATGGTGGTGCAGGATGGCGGCGCCCACTTGCGCAGTTCCGGCGCGGAAGATTTGCTGCAATGGAGCGATGCGCAGTGGCAGAATCAGCGCGCGGCGCGAACGAAAGCCTGAGCGTGCGCGGCAGAACTCGCGAGGCATTTGTGACTGCCTTCCCAAAAGGCCGTTTCCCGGTTATCCATCGCCGGCGTGACCATGATGTGTCCGAGCCATCTTCCAGTCACAATATTGAGGGAACCAGATTTGGTGATGTCCGCGCGGCGAATCCTGACAACTCTGGTGGTAATTGGTGCGGTGTGCGGGGCGGCGAGCCTTGTGCAGGCGCAGAGTCCGTCGCCGAAGCCCACCAAGGGCGCGCCGGCTGCCGCGCCCAAGCCGGTTCCTGCAAAGCCCGAGGTGGCAAAACCGGACACCAAGCCGGCAACCGCTGTCGCGGGCGGCGCAGAGCCGACGCTGATCGGTCAGTACGGCACCTGGGGCGCCTATACCGCAATGCCGAACGGCAAGAAGGTCTGCTTCGCGCTGGCGAAGCCCTCATCGTCGAAAACCAATCCGCCGAATCGTCCGCGCGACCCGGCCTATGCTTTCGTCTCCACGCGTCCGGCGGAAAAAGTCAACAACGAAGTTTCGGTCATGATCGGCTACGCGCTCAAGCCGGGATCGGATTCGACGCTGGAAGTCGGCGGCGCCACGTATGCGATGTACACCCAGGGCGATGGGCTCTGGATCAAGAATGCCGCCGAGGAAGAGCGGATGGTCGAGGCGATGCGCAAATCCGCCGACGCCGTGGTCAAGGGCGTCTCGGCCAAGGGCACCGAAACCATCGATACCTTCTCGCTGAAGGGACTAGCCCAGGCGCTCGACCGGGTGGCCCAGGATTGCAAGCGCTAGGCGGCTTTGTCTTCCATATCGGTGCCTTTGAAGGCTTTCCAGCCGGACCCTGGAAGGCCTATTTGATGTTCCATGAACGAAACCATGACCTCCATGTCGATCGAATCCGGTTCCGACGCCGGCGCGCCCTTGGAAAAGATCGCGCTTGAAACCTATGTGCCGCCGGCGAAGCCGTCGCTGGTCGGCCTGTCGCGCGCCGAGATCGCGGAACGGCTGGGCGAGATCGGCGTGGCGCCGGCGCAGCGCAAGATGCGCGTGCAGCAGCTGTGGCACTGGATCTATGTCCGCGGCGCCCAGAATTTCGACGAGATGACCAGCATCTCCAAGGAAATGCGCGGCCAGCTCGAAGCGCATTTCACCGTCGCGCGGCCCGAAGTGGTTGCCGAGCAGATTTCCACCGACGGCACCCGCAAATGGCTGCTGCGCCTGCCGAGCGGCGATGCCGTCGAGAAGGCGCATGAGGTCGAGTGCGTCTACATTCCGGAAACCGATCGCGGCACGCTGTGCGTTTCCTCGCAGGTCGGCTGCACGCTGAATTGCTCGTTCTGCCACACCGGCACCCAGCGGCTGGTGCGCAACCTCACCGCGGGCGAGATCGTCGGCCAGATCATGGTGGCGCGCGATCGCCTCAACGACTGGGCCGATCGCGAAACGCCGACCGGCAGCCGCCTCGTCACCAATGTGGTGATGATGGGGATGGGCGAGCCACTGTATAATTTCGAGGCGGTGCGCGATGCGCTCCTGATCGTCTCCGACAATGAGGGCATCGGCATTTCGCGCCGCCGCATCACGCTGTCGACCTCGGGCGTGGTGCCCAACATCATCCGCACCGGCGACGAGATCGGCGTCATGCTGGCGATCTCGCTGCATGCGGTGCGCGACGAATTGCGCAACGAGCTGGTGCCGCTGAACCGCAAATATCCGATCGCCGAATTGCTGCAGGCCTGCCGCGATTATCCGGGCTCGTCCAATGCGCGGCGCATCACCTTCGAATATGTGATGCTCAAGGGCGTCAACGATTCGCTCGACGACGCCAAGCTGCTGGTGAAGATGCTCAAGGGCATTCCGGCCAAGATCAATCTCATTCCGTTCAATCCGTGGCCGGGCACGCGCTACGAATGTTCGGACTGGGAGCAGATCGAGAAATTCTCCGAATACATCTTCAACGCCGGCTATTCCTCGCCGGTGCGCACGCCGCGCGGCCGCGACATCCTCGCCGCCTGCGGCCAGCTGAAATCGGAGACCGAGAAATTGTCGGCGCGCGAGCGCCAGGCGCTGCGCGCGATGGCGATGACGGCACAGCCTGCAGGCGTGGCGAGGCTCGGATGCATGGCGCTGATCGGCCGGCTGTTCGTCATTCTGTTCGCCTTCCTCGCCGCCTGTCTGGTGGCGGGAATGATCGTGGTCGGCGCGGTGCTGTTTCCGGAATTCAGCGATCTCGGATCCGGACCCGTCGATCAGGGCGCGCTGAACATCGTGATCGGCTTCGGCTTCATCTTCATCAGCGGCTTTGCGCTGCTGCCGGCGATGCTCGTGGTCCTGATCACCGAAGCGTTTTATGTCAGGGGCGCGCTGACCTATGCGATCGGCGGCGGCCTGGTCGGGCTCGCCTGCTATCTCGGCCTGGTTCCGTTCGACACCGAGACACTTCGTTTCGACGGCATCGTCCGGCGTCACCTCGAAATCATGACCGGCGCGGGCATCGTCGCCGGCATCGTCTACTGGATGATCGCGGGCCGCAATGCCGGCGCGTGGCGCGAACCGCCGCGCCCGTCAAGCTGCCGCCTCCGCTGCCGTCGCAGTCAACGTCGCCCCCGGCGTTGTGACTCAACAGCGCCACGAAGCCTTTCCACAGTGAACCTCCTCGGCTAAACCCCGCGCCATGAACCGGACCGGACTTTTCATCGCGCTGGGCCTGGCGCTCGCCATCGGATTGCTGTTCGGGATTTATCCCGAGCTCGATCTGAAGCTCGCCGGCTTGTTCTACGATCCGGCGACCAAATCGTTTCCGCTTGAAACTCAATACGCTCGCGGCGATCGCGCGCGACGGCGCGATGTGGATTGCCTGGGCGCTCGCGTTGCCCGCGATCGTCGCGCTGGTCGTCAAGCTGGTGCGGCCGGACCGGCCGCTGCTGATCTCCGGGCGCGCGATCGTCTTTCTGCTGCTCACGCTGACGCTTTCCGCCGGCGTCCTCACCAATCTCACCTTCAAGAGCTATTGGGGCCGGCCGCGCCCGGTGGTGGTGACGCAATTCAACGGACCGGATCAATTCGTGGCGTGGTGGGATCCGCGCGGCGCCTGCGCGCGGAATTGCTCGTTCTTCTCCGGCGAAGGCGCCACTGCATTCTGGACCTACGCGCCCGCGGCGCTGACGCCGCCGGCATGGCGGCCGCTGGCTTTTGCCGCCGCCACTGCGTTCGGCGTCGCTGACCAGCGTGCTCCGGATGGCGTTCGGCGGGCATTTCTTCACCGACGTCGCGGCCGCCGGCCTGGTGACGTTTCTGGTGATCTGGCTGGCCTATGCCTGGATTTACCGCTGGCCATCGACCCGGCTGACCGACGAAGGCGTCGACGCCGCGCTGACGCGGTTCGCCACGCGTTTGCCGCAAGCAGGGTTAATCGCGATTCTCGGTCGTCTGACGGCCAACTGCCATTAAACGCGTGCCCAACGGCGCGAAATTTGATATTCGCGCACTCAAGAAACACCAGCGATCACCTGCGATTGGAAGCTCCATGAGTACGATCTTGAAGGGCCTGCCCAAAGGGGAAAAAGTCGGCATTGCCTTCTCGGGCGGTCTCGACACCAGCGCGGCGCTGCTGTGGATGAAGCAGAAAGGCGCCCGCGTCTTCGCCTATACCGCCAATCTCGGCCAACCCGACGAGGCCGACTACGACGAGATCCCGCGCAAGGCGCTGGACTTCGGCGCCGAAAAAGCCCGGCTCGTGGATTGCCGCACGCAATTGGTCCACGAAGGCATCGCCGCCATCCAGTCCGGCGCTTTCCACATCAGCACCGGCGGCACGACGTATTTCAACACCACGCCGCTCGGTCGCGCCGTGACCGGCACGATGCTGGTCGCGGCCATGAAGGAGGACGGCGTCAACATCTGGGGCGATGGCTCGACCTTCAAGGGCAACGACATCGAGCGGTTCTACCGTTACGGGCTGCTGACCAATCCGGGCCTCAAGATCTACAAGCCCTGGCTCGACCAGCAGTTCATCGACGAACTGGGCGGCCGCGCGGAAATGTCGGCGTTCCTGACCGCCAATGGTTTCGATTACAAGATGAGCGCCGAGAAGGCGTATTCGACCGACAGCAATATCCTCGGCGCGACCCACGAGGCCAAGGATCTTGAAAGCCTGGACAGGGGCATCAAGATCGTCACTCCCATCATGGGCGTGCCGTTCTGGCGCGACGACTGTGCGGTCAAGGCCGAAACGGTCACCGTGCGTTTTGCGGAGGGGCAGCCCGTCGCATTGAACGGCCAGACGTTCGCCGATCCGGTCGCGCTGTTGCTCGAGGCCAACGCCATCGGCGGTCGACATGGCCTCGGCATGAGCGACCAGATCGAGAACCGCATCATCGAGGCCAAGAGCCGCGGCATTTACGAAGCTCCCGGCATGGCGCTGCTGCACATCGCCTACGAGCGCCTGGTCACCGGCATCCACAACGAAGACACCATCGAGCAATACCGGATCAGCGGCATGCGGCTCGGCCGCTTGCTCTATCAGGGGCGGTGGTTCGATTCCCAGGCCCTGATGCTGCGCGAACCCGCCCAGCGCTGGATGGCCCGCGCCATCACCGGTGAGGTCACGCTCGAGCTGCGGCGTGGCAACGACTACTCGATCCTGAACACCGAGAGCCCCAACTTGACCTATCAGCCGGAGCGGCTGAGCATGGAGAAGGTCGAGGATGCGCCGTTCACGCCGGCCGACCGTATCGGCCAGCTGACGATGCGCAACCTCGACATCACCGATACCCGCGCCAAGCTCGATCTCTACGCGGAGACAGGCTTGCTATCGAACGGGGACAGCTCCCACATCTTCAAGCTCGACACCGACAAGGACTGAAGCGCGCGCCACGGGCGGCATGCGTGCCCGGTAAAATAAAAAATGGCCGGGATTGCTCCCGGCCATTTTCATTTCGCGAACGCTTCGCCTCTACCGTGGCGGCGCCGTGCCCGGAGGCGGCGGCGGCAGCGACGCCGTGCCGCCGTTGAGCAGCGGCGTGATGCGGCGGATGGTGACGCGCCGGTTGATGCGGCTCGGTCCCGAGGTCTGCTCCTTCAGGTATTGCGAGCCGTAGCCCTGCGAGGTCAGGTTCTCCGCGGGGACGGCGAATTGCTGCGTCAGCAATTCGGCGGCGGACTCGGCGCGGCGGTCCGACAGCGACAGATTGTCGACGTCGTTGCCGACCGCGTCGGTGTGACCCTCGATCAGGAACACCTCGCGCGGATTGCGCTGGATCGCCCGGTTGAGGCCGTCCGCGATCGACTGCAGCTTCGCCGCCTGGTCGGGGGGAATTTCCCACGATCCGGTTTCGAAGTTGATGCTGTTGAGATCGATGCGACGGCATCAAGGCTCGCACCGACGGGCTGTAGCGGATTTCGTCGAGCGAATAGCGACGTTCGATCCGCTGCACCGGCGGTGCTTCCATGGTGTCGTAGATCAGGTCCGGCGGCGCGTCGTCGGCTTCGACGATGTAGCGGTCGTAGGGAATGCCGATCACCGGTGGCGGCAGGTCGACATAGAAGCCGCCGACCGCGAGCGGATCGCGATAGGTGTTGTCGATGATGATGATCTCGCGGCCTTCGCGATCCCGCCTGATCCGGCGCATCAACTGGCCATCGCGGCCGACGACGGTGATGATCTGCGAACCGTCGGGACGTATCACGACGGTGCGGGTGTCGTTGCCGACCTGCTCGGTCCGGATGTCGCGCGCGCCGTAGCGGAATCGATCTTCCTCGTTGTGACGGATGAACGACTGGCCCGAGGGATCGACGACGATGACCCGGCCGGGCTCGGTGAAGACCTTGCGGCCGCCCTGATCGCTCTCCTGCCGGGCGCCACGGAAATCTTCCATGCGCCGCGGCCCCTGG
This sequence comes from uncultured Alphaproteobacteria bacterium, assembly GCA_963843225.1. Classification (GTDB taxonomy): domain Bacteria; phylum Pseudomonadota; class Alphaproteobacteria; order Rhizobiales; family Xanthobacteraceae; genus Bradyrhizobium. The sequence continues at coordinate 899,284 of CAWJJT010000001.1, forward strand.
GCCGCGGCCCCTGGCGCGATCGGCGTCAGGGCCTGCGCAGGCGGAGGCGCGGCCGGAAGCGGGGCCGTGACCGTCGGCGGAGGCGGACGATGCGCCAGCGGGCCGCCGCCCGGAGGCAGCGCGGTCTGTCCACCGGCCGGCGGGGGCGCGGCATTCGGTGCCAGCGGTGCGCCCTGTGGCGCTCCCGGAGGCTGCTTTGCGCCCGCTGGCGGCGGTGGCGGAGGCGGTGGGGTGCCTGCGCCAGCGGGAGGCGGCGGCGGAGCGCCCGCGCCTGCGGGCGGAGGCCCATTCCGTCCTGACGGCGGCCCGCCTGGGCGGGCCGGAGGCGGCGGTGCCGCAACGGGCGGCGCCCCCGGAGGCTGCTTCGCGCCGGCAGGAGGTGGCGGCGGGGGAGGAGGCGGCGGCGGCGGTGGTGGCGCCGCAGTCGGCGGCCCCTTTGGCGGTTGCACGGCAGGCGCGCCGCTCGGCGGGACCGGCGGTTTCGGCGCGGCAGGCGGCGGCGCTGCCGCCGGCGGGGGCGGAGGCGCGGGATGTGACGGGGGCGGCGGAGGCGGCGCCGCATGAGGCGGTGGCGGTGGCGGCGGAGGCGCCACGCGCGGGGGAGGCGGCGGTGGCGGAGGCGCCGCGTGAGGGGGCGGTGGCGGCGGCGGAGGGGCCACATGAGGCGGCGGAGGCGGCGGCGGAGGTGCCGAACGCGGAGGAGGTGGCGGCGGCGGTGGAGGCGGCGCGGGACGCGGAGGTGCAGCAGCGGGCGGCGCCGGTCGCGCCGGTGGTGGCGCTGCCTTCGGCGGCTGCTTGGGCTTTCCGTCGGGACCAAGTTCTTCCTTGGCCTGCGCCATGACCAGCGGCGCGGTTTGCGCATGCGACGGCGCAGTAATCAACTGCATCGCCGTCAGCGCGGTCGTGGCAAGCAGGACTAGTCGAAGGTTTGTCATGATGGTCTTAATCCCCGGAAGGTTCTGGCAGCGGATTTTGGTAATCAACGTCTGGCGATCAACAAATAGACGTTAGGCCGGATTGTGGCGGGCCTCAAAAGCGGACTTGTATTTATTTCGGCGCACGCTGGGAACGGATAGGCGCCTGTTCATTGCGCATTCAGGCGATGGTTTCAAACCGTCATATCACATCGCGCGGCCTCGTGTCCGGCTGGCTGGATTCAGGCCGAGCCGGCAAGGTCGGCGCTTCCGGCATCGGTCGCAGGCGACGGCGTGCGCGGTCCTTGCGGTCCGCGCACCGGAAGCTCTTCGGGCATCTGGCCGGGCAATTCCTCCGGCGCCGGCGGCTCGCCGGGCTCCCGGACCGGCGGCGGCACTTCCGGCCGCGGGCTGCCCGGCGGACTTTCCGGCGGCGGCTCCGACGGACTGCCCGGCGTTGCCGGCGGAATCTCCGGCGGTTCGATCGGCATCTACATCGAGACCTTGCGGTTGTCGCCGAGATTGGGCCGCGTGCCGGTGACCGCGGCTGCCGCCATCTTCACATAGCTGATGACGGAGCCCGGCGAATCCCAGAATTCGGCATCGTCAGGCGATATCTTCAGGACACGAATGTTCGGATCCTCGGCGGAGTTCCACCATGCCTTCGCCGGCGTCGAGAACAACTGCTTGATCTTGTCGCGGTCGTTGGAAATCGCGGCGGTGCCGGTGATGGAGACGTATTTCTGGCTGCCTGCATCGGCGAACGACAGATTGACATGCGGATTCCTGGCGATCTCCTCGTCCTTGTGACGACGCGCGTCGGTGAGGAAGAAGATCGCGTTCGCATCGCGATCGAGATAGGCGCTCATCGGCCGCGCGCGCAATCTCGTCGCCGTCGCGGGTGACCAGCATCGCAAAGCCGATCTTCTTCATGAGGTCCCAGACGCGCTGGGTGTCGTTGGCGGTGTTGTCGTTGGCCATGCTTCGCTCCATTGCTGTTGGAGCGATAACGGCCCCGATCCGGCGATGTTCCGCGTCGGATCGGGCTGGAACCGGTCATTCCGGCGCGTGGCACACCGCCTCGATATTGTGGCCGTCGGGATCGAGCACGAAGGCGCCGTAATAATTGGGATGATAATGCGCGCGGATGCCGGGCGCGCCATTGTCGCGCCCGCCGGCCGCCATCGCTGCCTTGTAAAAGGCGTCGACCGTGGCGCGGTCCTTGGCCACGATCGCGACATGCAGCGGCTTGTTCAATCCGCCTTCGCCGCCGATCCAGAAATCCGGCTTGCCGTCAGCGCCAAAACCGGCCGCGGGATCGTGGCCGCTCTGCTCCTGCGTCACTTCCATGACCATGCTGTAGCCGAGCGGCGCCAGGGCTTTCGCATAGAACGTCTTGGCGCGCTCGTAGTCGGAAACCGGAAAGCCGATATGGTCGATCATCAAAACCTCCGCTGGCCCGAGAAGTGCATCTGCTCTTGCGCCGCCAAATCCGGACAAAAGTTCAGCCGCGCAGCAACAGCGTGTTGCTGCGGTTCCGGCCGATTTCGGCATAGCCACGCCCAAGCATGTCGGCGATGCAGTCGCTCTGCCATTCGTCGCGCGACAAATGTTCGATCACCACCGCGCGCGGCCACAGGCGTTGCGGCGCGTCCCGGAAGAAGCCGGTCAGCACGCGATCCTCGAACCCCTCGACATCGATCTTCAACGCATCGACATGGCTGACGCCGGCGTCGCCGAGAATGCGCTCCAGCCGCCATGACGGCACCCGGATGGCATGACCCGCCGGGTTGCCCGAAACGATATGGCTGGCGCCGAGATTGTCGCCGTCGGTCTCGATCATCAACTCGCCGTCGGCGGGGCCCGCTGCGGCAGCGACCAGCCTGACCTGACTGAAGCCGGAGGCGGTGCGGTTGAACGCAAGCCGCGAATGGGTGACCGGATGCGGCTCGATCGCGATCACGGTTCCATCAGCGCCGACGCGGCGCGCCAGCGCCATGGCGTAGGTGCCGACATTGGCGCCGACATCGACGAACACGCCTCCGACAGGCGTATGCGCGCGCAGAAAATCCAGCTCTTCGAGATTGTAGTCGGGATTGAACAACGCGCCGCGTTCGGTCGCGCTGGCCTGATGATAGAACCGGAACGACGCGCCCTGATACGGCACGTCGACCGGACCGGCGCGCAGCAGATTGACCAGCCGCGACAGCATCGGGCGAAACGCGCCCCGCTTCAGCCTCGAGCGCTGCGCCAGCGAGATCACCGCGGCTTGCGCGCGCGTCGGCGCGAAGGCGCCGAACGGCGGCGCCGCCGGATCGTTGGCCGCGGCGATACGGGGGGAAGGGGCTGATGGGGTCAAAAAATCCTCGTCGAAAACCTTGCGCAAGCGCGCGCATGCATAGCCGGTTTTGCGCGGCGATCCAACGACGCAGTGGCCGCCGCAATCTCGCTCGCGAAGCCGCAGCCGCTCAGGCCGCTTTCGTCGCCGTCCTGCGGTGGCGCAGGAAGCGGCCGAGCAGCCGGCGCTTGCCCTTGCGCGGGATCAGATCGACGTCACTGACGAGTTTCGCGCCGCCCTTGCGCCGCTCCAGCACGATCTTGCGGCTGTGGAAGGCTTCGAGTTCGGCGCGGTGGGCGACGCTGACCACGGTGGCTTTCGGCAACTCCCTGGTCATCAGCTCCATCATCTTGTCCTGGCTCTTGGCATCCAGCGCCGAGGTTGCCTCGTCGAGCACGATGATGTCGGGATTGTGCAGGAACAGCCGCGCGAAGGCGAGCCGCTGCTTTTCACCTCCCGAGAGCGTCTGGTCCCAGGGGGCGTCGTCCTCGATCTTGTCCTTGAGATGGTCGAGGCCGACCTTGCCCAGCGCTTCGCCGATTTCTTCGATGCTCCAGTCCTCGGCGGCGCCCGGATAGGCCACCGCGCGGCGCAGCGTGCCCGACGGCACGTAAGGCTTCTGCGGCAGCATGAACAGCCGCCGGTCGGGATGGAAATTGACGCTGCCGCCGCCCCATGGCCACAGCCCCGCGATCGCGCGCACCAGCGTGCTCTTGCCGGTACCGGATTCGCCGGCCACCAGCAGCCGCTCGCCGGCCTCGATCACGACCTCGGCCTCGCCGACCACGGCGGTGCCGTCGTCGAGCGTCACCGAAAGATCGTTCAGGCTGAGCATGGCCTCGCCTTCGGTTTCGCCGCGCTGAATGCGGCCGATGCCGTCGCCGCGCTCGGCGCGCTCCAGCCCGTCGAGCGACATCATCAGCGAGGCGATGCGCCGCGCGCAGGCATTCCAGTCCGCAAGCCGCGGATAGTTGTCGACCAGCCAGCCGAAGGCGCTCTGCACGATGGTGAAGGCGGACGCCGCCTGCATCACCTGTCCAAGCGTCATGCTGCCGTCGAGGAATTTCGGGGCGCAGAGCAGCACCGGCACCACCGGTGCGATCAGGCTGGATCCCTGCGACACCAGCGTGGTGCGCATATGCTGGCCCGCCAGCCGCGCCCATTGCTTCAGGACCTTGGTGAAGGTCTTGTCGATGCCGTCGCGTTCCTCCTGCTCGCCGCCGAGCAGCGCGATGCTTTCGCCGTTCTCGCGCACGCGGGTCAGCGTGTAGCGGTACTCGGCCTCCGCCTGGTTCTTCTCCTCCGAGACCTGCACGAAGCCGCGTCCGATCGTCATGATCGAACCGGACGCAATCGCGGCGTAGAGCACGGCGGCGATCACCAGAAATCCGGGAATGGTGACGCTCGATCCGGCGATCGTCACCGTGAGCGCGCCGCCGATGGTCCAGAGCACCGCGATGAAAGTGGTCGCGGACAGGAAAGCCGAGGTGACGCCGGCGGCGAAATCCACCGGCAAATCGGTGGCGATCCGCAAATCCTCGGCGATGCGGTATTCCGGGTTCTGATGGTCGCCGCTGACGAGGTTGAGCTGATAGTAGCGTCCGCTGCTCAGCCAGCGCGACACCACCGAATTGGTCAGCCAGGCGCGCCAGCGGCGCTGGATGCCCATCCGCCCGAACACCTGCGCGACACCGAGCGCGACGCTGCCGATCGCCAGCGGGAAGAACACCGCGGTCAGATAAAGCACCGCCGCCGCATCGTGCTTCTCGATCGCATCGAAGATCGCGCGATTCCAGACATTGATGCCGTATTGGAAGCCGACATTGGTGACGATCAGGACCAGCAGCCCGATCGAAAATCCCCACGCCAGCCGGTCGCCGTTCTTGCCCCAAAATCCCCTGGCGCTGATCCAGAAGCGCGTCAGCAGGTAATCCTTGCGCGCCTGTTCGGCTTCTTCCGGCGACATGGCCGGATCGGATTCAAGCAATTCGGGCGGCGGCGGATCGATGTGGTCGCCGGTCTCCGTGACCACCTCCACGATCGGCGGGCTGGCGGCGGCATCTTGGCGCTTGGCGGAAACATTGGACATGGCCGAACAACGGAAGGGAAATCAAAAGGTTCCCTCCGGTTCCCCGACCGGAACGGCGCGGCTTCGATCCTTCAGCAGTGAAAAGCTGAATCCAGCGCCGGGATCGGCCTCAGACCTGGCGCTCGACCATCTTCAGCTTGAGTTCGGCGATCGCCTCGGCGGGATTGAGGCCCTTCGGGCAGGCCTTGGCGCAGTTCAGGATGGTGTGGCAGCGATAGAGCCGGAACGGGTCCTCGAGATTGTCGAGCCGTTCGCCGGTGGCTTCGTCGCGGCTGTCCTTGACCCAGCGGTTGGCCTGCAGCAGCGCGGCCGGTCCGAGATAGCGGTCGCTGTTCCACCAGTAGCTCGGGCACGAGGTCGAGCAGCAGGCGCAGAGGATGCACTCATAGAGGCCGTCGAGCTTCTCGCGGTCCTCGTGGCTCTGCCGCCATTCCTTCTGCGGTGTCGGCGAGGTGGTCTTCAGCCACGGCTCGATCGAGGCATATTGCGCGTAGAAATTGGTGAGATCGGGCACCAGGTCCTTCACGACCGGCTGGTGCGGCAGCGGGTTGATCTTCACCGCGCCCTCTTTGACGTCGTGCATCGACTTGGTGCAGGCCAGCGTGTTCTGGCCGTCGATGTTCATCGCGCAGGAGCCGCAGACGCCCTCGCGGCAGGAGCGGCGGAAGGTCAGCGTCGGGTCGACGTTGTTCTTGATCCAGATCAGCGCGTCGAGCACCATCGGACCGCAATCATGGAGGTCGACCTGATAGGTGTCGACGCTGGGATTCTTGCCGTCGTCCGGATTCCAGCGATAGACCTTGAATTCGCGGGTCTGCGTCGCGCCCGGCGTTTTCGGCCAAATCTTGCCGCCCGTTATCCTCGAGTTCTTCGGCAGTGTGAATTCAGCCATGCTGTCAAGCCTTCGCTTTCGTCATCAGTACACCCGCGCCTTCGGCGGGATGTACTGCACGTCATTGGTCATCGTGTAGTCGTGCACCGGGCGATAATCGATCGTGGTATTGCCGCTGCCGTCGATCCACGCCAGCGTGTGCTTCATCCAGTTCTTGTCGTCGCGGTCGGGGAAATCCTCGCGCGCATGCGCGCCGCGGCTCTCGCTGCGGTTCGCCGCCGAATCCATCGTCACCACGGCCTGCACGATCAGATTGTCGAATTCGAGCGTCTCGACCAGGTCTGAATTCCATACCAGCGAACGGTCGGTGACCGCGATGTCGCCGATGCCGCTGTGAACCTTGTGAATCAGGTTGTGGCCTTCATTGAGGATTTCGCCGGTGCGGAACACCGCGCAATTGCTCTGCATCACATGCTGCATGCTGTCGCGCAGCTTCGCCGTCGACGTGCCGCCGGAGGCGTAGCGATAGTGATCGAGCCGCCCCAGCGCCTTGTCGGCCGAGCCCGCCGGCAATTCCGGCTGGGTGGCGTCGGGCGTCAGCTTCTCCGCGCAGCGCAGCGACGCGGCGCGGCCGAACACCACGAGATCGATCAGCGAATTGGAGCCGAGCCGGTTGGCGCCATGCACGGAGACGCAGGCGGCTTCGCCCAGCGCCATCAGGCCCGGAACGGTGGCGTTGTCGTCGCCGTTCCTCTTGGTCAGCACTTCGCCGTGATAATTGGTGGGAATGCCGCCCATGTTGTAGTGCACCGTCGGCACGATCGGGATCGGCTCGCGCGTGACGTCGACATTGGCGAAGATCTTCGCCAACTCGGAAATGCCCGGCAGCCGCTCCTGCAGCACCTTGGGATCGAGATGGTCGAGGTGCAGGTAGATGTGATCCTTCTTCTTGCCGACGCCGCGGCCCTCGCGGATCTCGATGGTCATCGCGCGCGAGACGACGTCGCGCGATGCGAGGTCCTTGGCGGACGGCGCGTAGCGCTCCATGAAGCGCTCGCCTTCCGAGTTGACGAGATAGCCGCCTTCGCCGCGCGCGCCCTCGGTGACGAGGCAGCCTGCGCCGTAGATGCCGGTGGGATGGAATTGCACGAACTCCATGTCCTGCAGCGGCAGGCCGGCGCGCAGCGCCATCGCGCCGCCGTCGCCGGTGCAGGTATGCGCCGAGGTGCAGGAGGCGTAGGCGCGGCCGTAGCCGCCGGTGGCGAGAATGGTGGTCTGGGCGCGGAAGCGATGCAGCGTGCCGTCGTCGAGTTTCAGCGCGATCACGCCACGGCAGGCGCCCTGGTCGTCCATGATCAGGTCGATGGCGAAGAACTCGATGAAGAATTCCGCGGAGTGACGCAGCGCCTGGCCGTACATGGTGTGCAGCATGGCGTGGCCGGTGCGGTCGGCGGCGGCGCAGGTGCGCTGCGCCTGGCCCTTGCCGTAGTCCAGCGTCATGCCGCCGAACGGCCGCTGGTAGATCTTGCCGTCCTCGGTGCGCGAGAACGGCACGCCCCAATGTTCGAGCTCGTAGACGGCTTCCGGCGCATTGCGAACCATGTATTCGATCGCGTCCTGGTCGCCGAGCCAGTCCGACCCCTTGACGGTGTCGTACATGTGCCAGCGCCAGTTGTCCTCGTGCATGTTGCCGAGCGCCGCGGAGATGCCGCCTTGCGCCGCTACCGTATGCGAGCGGGTCGGAAACACCTTGGTGATGCAGGCGGTGCGCAATCCGGCTTCGCCGCAGCCCACCACCGCGCGCAGGCCCGCGCCGCCGGCGCCGACCACGACCACGTCGTAGGTGTGATCTTCGATCGGATAGGCTTTTCCATTGGTGGCCGGACCGCCATTGGGCGCCTTGCCGTTGCCGTCAGCCGCCATGGGCTACACTCCGGAGGACAGTTTGAGAATGGCGTAGATCGAGGCCAGCGCCACCGCAATCGAGAAGAAATTGTTGGCCATGATGGCGGCGAGCTTGATCATCTCGCTGTGCACATAGTCCTCGATCACCACCTGCATGCCGATCTTCATGTGCCAGATGCTGGCGACGATGAACAACAGCAGGATGATCGCGACCAGCGGCGAACCCAGGATTTGCGCCGCGCCGGCCTGATTGCGCCCGAGCAGCATCATCACCACCACGATCACGGGCAGGATCAACAGCACCATCGCCACCGCGGTGAGGCGCTGGCGCCAGAAGTCGGACGTGCCGGAATGCGAGGAGCCGAGGTAGCGGACGCGGCCGAGCGCCGTGCGCATCGATTTCGGGCCCTGGGGAACCGGCGTGCTCATCGCCCGCCTCCGATCGCATAGGCTGCGATCCACAGCAGCACGGTGAGCGAAATGCCGCCGATCAGCGCGGCCCAGGTCAGCGTCTCACGCTCGTTCGCCTTGAAGCCGTAACCGAGGTCCCAGACGAAATGCCTGATGCCGCTGAGCAGATGATGCATCAGCGCCCAGGTGTATCCGAACACGATCAGCCGGCCGATGAAGCTCGAGGTAAAGGCCTGGACGTTGGCGTAGGCGGTGGGTCCGGAAGCCGCCGCGATCAGCCACCACACCAGGATGAGGGTGCCGAAATACATCGCGATACCGGTGATGCGATGGATGATGGACATCGCCATCGTCAGGGTGACCCGATAGGTCTGCAGATGCGGCGAAAGCGGGCGTTCGATCCTGGCGGTCATTGGCGGCTTTGACGGTTGCGGGCCCACGCTGGGACCCCGTGTGGGATCGCGGAGACGAAGCCTATTTACGAAGTCGAATCACTGAGCGCAACGACGAAATCGGCCGTTTCCGAATGAATGTTCATCGCTTCAGATGAGCCTTGCATTTGAGCGCATTGACAAGGTCACCGGCGCCTGTTGGCTGGCATACCTGAAGCACGATTCATGAACGCGCGGTTTGGACGCGCGAAAGGGGAAGGACCGGGATGGCGGCGGCTGGGCTCAACATGTCCGAACTGATCCAGTTGGCATTGCTGCTGGTGGCGGTCGGCGCGCTCTCCGGCTTTCTCGCCGGCCTGTTCGGCATCGGCGGCGGCGCGATCCTGGTCCCGGTATTCTACGAATGCTTCCGTCTGGCCGGGGTGCCGCAGGAGGTGCGGATGCCGCTCTGCATCGGCACCTCGCTCGCCATCATCATTCCGACCTCGATCAGCTCCTGGCGCGCCCATTATCTCAGGGGTGCGGTCGACACCGAGATCCTGAAGGCGTGGTGGCTGCCGGTGCTGGCGGGCGTGATCGCCGGCAGTATCACCGCGCGCTACGCCCCGGAGCGGCTGTTCAAGATCGTGTTCGTCGCCGTGGCCTGGTCGGCCGCCGCGCGCCTGTTGCTGGCGCGCGCGACCTGGAAGTTCGGCGACGATCTCCCCAAGGGCCCGCTGATGAAAGCCTACGGCTTTTGCGTCGGAATCCTCTCCACGCTGATGGGCATCGGCGGCGGATTGTTTTCCAACCTGCTGATGACCTTCTACGGCCGGCCGATCCATCAGGCGGTCGCGACCTCGTCGGCGCTGGCGGTCCTGATCTCGATTCCCGGGGCGCTGGGCTATGTCTATGCCGGCTGGCCGGCGGCCGCGCGTTTTCCCGAGGTCGCTGCGCTGCAATTGCCGTTCGCGATTGGTTACGTCTCGCTGATCGGCGCCGTGCTGGTGATGCCGCTGAGCCTTCTGACCGCCCCGCTCGGGGTCAGGGCCGCGCATGCGATGTCGAAGCGCACGCTGGAAATGGCGTTCGGCACCTATCTCTTCATCGTCGGCAGCCGGTTCGTGATCAGCCTGCTGTAGCTCGCGGGCCGCGCGCTACTTCGAATAGATCTTCGAATAGGTATCGCGCAGAATATTCTTCTGCACCTTGCCCATGGTGTTGCGCGGCAATTCCTCGACCACGATCACCTTCTTCGGCATCTTGAACTTTGCGATCCTGCCGTCGAGCCCTTTCAGCACGGAAGCTTCATCGACCTTGGCGGCCTTGTCGCAAACCACGACCGCGGTGACGCCCTCGCCGAAATCGGCATGCGGCACGCCGATGACAGCGGATTCGATCACGCCCGGCATGGCGTCGATCTCGCTCTCGATCTCCTTCGGGTAGACGTTGAAGCCGCCGGAGATCACGAGATCCTTGCCGCGGCCGACGATGTGCACATAGCCCTTGGCGTCGATCTTGCCGAGGTCGCCGGTGATGAAGAAGCCGTCGCCGCGGAATTCGGCTTTTGTCTTTTCCGGCATCCGCCAGTAACCCCTGAAGACGTTGGGGCCCTTGACTTCGATCATCCCGATTTCGTCCCGCGCCAGTTCCTTGCCGGTTTCGGGATCGGTGACGCGCACGGAAACGCCGGGCAGGGGATGGCCGACCGCGCCGGGGACGCGCTCGCCGTCATAGGGGTTGGACGTGTTCATGTTGGTTTCGGTCATGCCGTAGCGCTCGAGCACGGCGTGGCCGGTGCGCGCGAACCATTCGCGATGGGTATCGGCAAGCAGCGGCGCCGAGCCCGAAATGAACAGCCGCATATGTTTCGTCGCTTCTTTGGTCAGCGCCGGGCTCTGCAGCAGCCGCGTGTAGAACGTCGGCACGCCCATCAGCACGGTGGCGCGCGCCATCAGCTTGATGATCGTTTCCGGATCGAACTTCGGCAGGAAGATCATCGCGGCGCGGGCGAACAGCGTGACGTTGCTCGCCACGAACAGGCCGTGGGTGTGATAGATCGGCAGCGCGTGGATCAGCACGTCCTTGTCGGTGAAGCGCCAGTAGTCCACCAGCGAGAGCGAGTTCGACGCGAGATTATCGTGGCTGAGCATCGCGCCCTTGGAACGTCCCGTGGTGCCCGAGGTGTAGAGGATGGCGGCGAGATCGTCGTTGGCGCGGGCAACCGTCTGGAATTCGGGTTTTGCCTTTTCGGCGGCGTCGGTCAGCGAGCCCTTGCCGTCGGCCCCCAGCGTTTCGACCTTGGCGTTCACTTTCGCGGCGAGCTTGCCGATGCCCTCGGCCTTCGAGGGATCGCACACCACCAGCGACGGCTCGGCATCGCCGATGAAATATTCGAGTTCGTTGAGCGTATAGGCGGTGTTGAGCGGCAGATACACCGCGCCGGCGCGCACCGTGGCGAGATAGAGCACGAGGCCCGGCACCGATTTTTCGGTCTGGGCGGCGACGCGGTCACCGGTCTTGACGCCGCGGCTGACCAGCACATTGGCCATCTGCCCAACGCGGGCGATCAACTCGCCATAGCTGATGCGCTGGCCGTCGAGCATTTCGATCGCGAGCCGGGCGGGATCGTCGAGGCCGTCGAACAGGCGGGAAAACAGGTTGGCGTTCATGATGGTTTTCTGGTCGCGTTCATGCATCATTGCGGGGAGGGCGGACGCGGCCATTGGGTCGCGACAGGGTGATAGTTCAATAGCAAAAACGCCCTTCACAAAGCAACGGAGACGGTTTGCATGTCAAATAACGGGAAACGCGTGGCCTGGGTGACCGGCGGCGGCAGCGGAATCGGCGAGGCAGGCGCAGAGGCGCTGGCCGCGGATGGCTGGACGGTGGTGGTTTCGGGGCGGCGGAAAGACGCGCTGGATGCCGTGGTGGCGAAGATCACGAAAAGCGGCGGCAAGGCCGAAGCGATTCCGCTCGATGTCAGCGTCGCCGCCGATGTCGACAAGGCCGCCGAGCAGATCCTCAGCCAGTCATGGCCGCATCGATCTCCTGGTCAACAGCGCCGGTATCAACGTGCCAAAACGCAGCTGGGCCGACATGGAACTGGAAGGCTGGAACAAGCTGGTCGAGATCAATCTCAACGGCGTCCTCTATTGCATGCGCGCGGTGCTGCCCACGATGCGCCAACAGAAGGACGGCTGCATCATCAACGTCGCCTCCTGGGCCGGCCGCCACGTCTCGAAAATGCCCGGCCCGGCCTACACCACCACCAAGCATGCGGTGCTGGCGCTGACCCATTCCTTCAACATGGATGAATGCGTCAACGGCCTGCGCGCCTGCTGCCTGTCGCCCGGCGAGGTCGCAACGCCGATCCTGAAATTGCGGCCGGTGGTGCCGTCGGAAGCAGGAGCAGGCGCGGATGCTGCAGCCCGAGGATTGCGGCCGCACCATCGCCTTCGTCGCCAGCATGCCGCCGCGCGTCTGCGTCAACGAGATCCTGATCAGCCCGACCTGGAACCGGGGTTTTGTGCAGACGCCGAACAATCGGGATTAGCCTTCGCCCCGAACGCCAAGCTGATTGTTTGGCCGCTTGCGCTTCTCGCATCGACGATCTCGTAGGGCGGATTGAGCCGAAGGCGCAATCCGCCACTTTGCTTAGACGTCCACACGTGACGGGTATCGCCGCGACATCCACCATTTAGCCAAGCAGTGATCGATGATAACGGTTCCAAAAGAATTCAAGGATTTATGCCTGCAGTTTCAGCTTCCGACTTTGCCTTACCACGGTTCGGTCGAAGCGATGATCGCGTCCGCAGCTTCGAAACTAAGCGATCAAAAAAGGGAAGTGATCGAGGATTTCCTTTCCGATCTTTTGAGCGGAAAGCATGGTTCGAAAACGATCAAGGCGGTATGGCAACAGCATGCCAGCTAATCTCCTTATCCGGGACGACCAACAGCTGGTTGCATTCCTCAAGCTGATCCGGGAGCAAATTCGAAAATCCGCGCGATTTGAGCCGAAAACCGCTCGGCTTGATCGTGGCTTCCGAGACTCCTGCGCGCGTCCGGAAATTTGCGCCTAAAATCTAATTTCCTGAGCCGGATCAAGCCGAATCAGTCTGTCCAGTCCCTCTCGAAAAAATATTCTGTTTTTCCGAAATCGCAAATCACCTTATATCCCGCCGCCGTCCACCCCACTCGAGGGGCGTATCGCGATCGTCACGAACGCGGGGCTGGATGCGGTGGCCGCTGGCGGCGCTTCTGACGAGGGCGCTTGCTCGGCGGACGGCAAAATCGTGTGGTCCTGACGCCTCGACGCCGGCGTCAAGTTTGCGGGAAGCGATTTTCGCAAGCGACGGTGACAAGAAAGCCCGATCGCCGGGGAGAGCGCGACATAAGCCGTAAAACCATTGCGCAGGGAAGGCCGGACTGTTTCCGCTGAACCTGTATGCTCGTGTGCGCTTCTCCACTCTTTTTGCACGCGAGACCGCGGGTGCAGCGCGCACCCGGCTTTCCCTGCGCCCTCTGTTTTCGATGAGGGCGGGATTACTTGCATAGCCCGGACGCAAACGCGCCGCGAGAATGCGAAGCCGCGCCCCGGCGTCATTGCGAGCGCGAGCGAAGCAATCCAAGGCGCAGCATAAAGAAAGCTGGATTGCTTCGCTGCGCTCGCAATGACGGGAGGGTACACGGGCACCCCCGCAAAAAGTTTCATCCATCACGATAAATTATTCTCCGAAACCGCTCCCAAAACCTCCCGTAGCTCGGGTCAACGGCGACGCAGTCGGATCATCAACGGACAGCGTCGTTGTTGCCCAAGCACCGGCGGACATCCGCCGGTCACCTCAATCCATCGGGAGACGATCCATGTCCAAGCGTATTGCATTTTTCTCCGCCGCCGCCCTCGGCGCGCTGGCCCTGACCGCAACATTCGTCGCGCCGGTGAGCGCGCAAGACAAGATGAAGAGCGAAATGTCCGGCGAGAAGACCGTGATGGTCGGCGGCGCCGCGATGTTCCCCTCGAAGAACATCATCCAGAACGCGGTCAACTCGAAGGACCACACCACGCTGGTCGCGGCGGTGAAGGCCGCCGGCCTCGTCGGCACGCTGGAAGGCAAGGGCCCCTTCACCGTGTTCGCGCCGACCAACGCCGCCTTCGGCAAGCTGCCGGCCGGCACGGTCGACACGCTGGTGAAGCCCGAAAACAAGGCGACGCTGACCAAGATCCTCACCTACCACGTGGTGGCGGGCAAGCTCGAGGCTTCCGACCTGACCGACGGCAAGAAGCTCAAGACCGTCCAGGGCGAGGAGCTGACCGTCAAGCGCTCCGGCAACACCGTGATGATCATCGATGCCAAGGGCGATTCCTCGACCGTGACCATTCCGAACGTCAACCAGTCGAACGGCGTGATCCACGTGGTCGATACCGTCCTGCTGCCGTCGTAACGCCCCGCTCGTCCTGCTCTAGTCCCCAACAGGATGCGCGACCGCGAGCCGGGGCAACCCGGCTCGCTTTTTTGTGACCGCCATACGCTTTCGGCATCGACTTAATAGCCCGTAAGGCAGTAACGAAGCCGGAGTTCCCGCCGTATATTCGAACGTACCGACTTCCAGAGACGCAACAGCCAGAGAATCGCGATGTCCAGCCTTGCAGCCAGCGATGAACACGCCGTCCCGGCCACCGGCAAGGTGATCCAGCCGGCATGGGTCCGGACGGTGCACTGGATCAATGCCGTGGCCATGATCCTGATGATCATGTCGGGATGGCAGATCTACAACGCCTCGCCGCTGTTCAGCTTCCTGAGATTTTCAAAGAGCATCACGCTCGGCGACTGGCTCGGCGGCGCGCTGCTGTGGCATTTCGCGGCGATGTGGCTCCTGATGGTCAACGGCCTGGTCTATCTCGTGCTGGGCTTTGCCACCGGCCGCTTCCGCAAGAAGCTGCTGCCGATCACGCCGGCGGGCGTGATCTCCGACGCCAGGGCCGCCTTGACGGGCCATCTGTCGCATGACGACCTCACCCGGTACAATTACGTGCAGAAGCTGCTCTATGCCGGCATCATCGTGGTCGGAGTCCTGATTGTGTTGTCCGGCCTGTCGATCTGGAAGCCGGTGCAGCTGCAATGGCTGACCGCCGTGTTCGGCGGCTACGACGTAGCGCGTTACGTCCACTTCATTTGCATGTCGGCGATCGTCGCGTTCCTGGTCGTGCACGTCGCGTTGGCGCTGCTGGTGCCGAAAAGCCTGCGCGCCATGATCATCGGCCGTTAATTTCGAGGAGAACTCATCATGGGCCGACTTCGCTCGCTTCTCATTCCCGGCGTCGACAAGAAGCTCCTGGTCCGGGACGCGGTAAAGGTGATGCCGGACCTGGCGCGCCGGCGCTTTATCGCCGGTGGTGCGAGCCTGGGCGCGCTGACGCTGCTCACCGGCTGCGATGTAACCGACAGCTTTTCCGCCGAGGACTTGCTGACGAAGATCTCGAAATTCAACGACGCCGTGCAGGCGGCGATCTTCAATCCCTATGCGCTGGCGCCGGAGTTTCCCGAGAGCGCGATCACCAGGCCGTTTCCGTTCAACGGCTATTACGATCTCGACGACGCGCCCACCGTCGATGGCAAGGCGTGGAGGTTCGAGGTGCGCGGTCTCGTCGACAACAAGAAATCCTGGACGCTGGAAGAGCTCTACAAGCTGCCGCAGGTCAAGCAGATCACGCGCCATATCTGCGTCGAAGGCTGGAGCGCGATCGGGAGCTGGACCGGGACGCCGCTGCGCGATTTCCTCAAGCTGGTCGGCGCCGACACCCGCGCCAAATATTGCTGGTTCCAGTGCGCGGATTCCGAAGGCTACAACTCGCCGCTCGACATGGAGACGGCGCTGCATCCGCAGACCCAGATGACGTTCAAATTCGCCGACGAGATTCTGCCGCGGGCCTACGGCTATCCGATGAAGATCCGGGTGCCGACAAAGCTCGGCTTCAAGAATCCGAAATACGTGATCTCGATGGAGGTCACCAACGACTACAAGGGCGGCTATTGGGAAGACCAGGGCTACAATTCGTTCAGCGGAAGCTAGCCGCCTCGCTGCGGGTTCTGTGCCAGCTTGCTCTGGAACGCCGCCGCGATCGCACCCACCGCCAGCATCGCGGCCGAGACGTTGAGCGCGTAGGACAGGCTGCCCATGGCGTCGGTGACGGCGCCGACCGCGATCGGGCCCAGCGTCTGGCCGACGCCGAAGGCGATGGTCATCGCCGCAATTCCCGTGGGCCACGCCGAAGGCGGATAGTTCAGGCGCACGAAGGCGGTGGTCGATCCCACCACCGCGAAGAACGCCACCCCGAACACCAGCGCCGAGATTGCCAGCAATAACGGGGAATGTCCGAACAGCGGCAGGGCTGCCCCCAACGCATTGACGCCGAGGACGATCGCGGTGGAGAGGCCGCCCCGGTCGAGCGCCAGCACGCGGCGCCACACCCATGGCGTCACGAAGGCGCTGACGCCGATCAGGCTCCAGAACGCGCTTTGCGCTGCCGCGCCGCCGCCGGCATCGCGGACGTAGGCGATCATGAAGGTCATGTAGGCGATGTAGCCGGCGCCGAACAGGAAATAGCCGGCGAGATAGACCAGCACCGGCATGACAGCGAATTTCGCCGGCGCCGTATCGACGATACCGTCATCGACATCGATCTGCGTCAGTAACAGCGGAAGGGTCATGGCGATCGCGAGCGCCGTCATTGCCCACCACACGATCCACCACGAGCCCGGGCCGAATACCTGCAGCACGAAAGGGCGCGATCAGGCCCGAAGCCAGGATGCCAAGTCCCGGCCCGGCATAGAACAGACTGAGCAGAAAGTTCGCGCGGGCGGGGCGCGACTGGGCAACCTTTGTTGCCAGCGTGCCGCCGGCGACAAATCCGGCCGCCGCGCCAAGCCCGGCGAGCAACCGGGCAAAGCTCAGGACGAAAAAATTGCCGGACAGCGCGCACATCGCCAGCGACACCAGGCAGGCCAGCGTCCCCCAGCGCACCGCGGCGGAAAGGCCGTATCGCCGGATCAGCCGCGAGGCCACCAGCGCGCCCGCCAGATAGCCCGCCGCATTGATGGTGTTCATGAAGCCCGCGGCCGAATACGACCAGCCGAGCGCGTCCCGCATGTCCGGCAGCACCAGCGAATAGGCGAAGCGGCCGATCCCCAGGCCCACGGTCGGGGTCAGCGACAGGATCAGGATCAGCCGTGCGGGATGCGCAGGCGGCGAGGGACGATCGGGGGCTTTCACGGGAGATTCTCCGGCAGATCAGCCATTCTGGCAGGTGAAGGGCCGGTTGCACAGGCGCGCGGGAGCAATGGTGTCTTGCCATCAGCGCAAGGGCGCTTTAGCACTCCGCGCGCGCTCGTCATGCCCGGGCTTGACCCGGGCATCCATCATCTTCGAAAAAGCTGGATTGCCGGGTCAAGCCCGGCAATGACGAATTGAACGAGGAAATATCCCATGGCGACCCACAAGCTCCTGCTTCTCCCCGGCGACGGCATCGGCCCCGAAGTGATGGCGGAGGTGAAACGCCTGATCGGCTGGCTCGATGCGCAGGGCATCGCGCATTTCGCGACCGAGGACGGGCTGGTCGGCGGCGCGGCCTATGACGCAAGCAAGCAGAGCATCACCGACGCCACCATGGCAAAGGCAATGGCTGCAGATGCGGTGATCTTCGGCGCGGTCGGCGGTCCGAAATGGGACAGCGTGCCCTACGAAGCGCGGCCCGAAGCCGGGCTGCTTCGCTTGCGCAAGGACCTCGCTCTGTTCGGCAATCTACGTCCCGCGGTATGCTATCCGGCGCTGGCGGAGGCATCGAGCCTCAAGCGCGAGGTGGTCGAGGGCCTCGACATCATGATCGTGCGCGAGCTCACCGGCGGGGTGTATTTCGGCGAGCCGAAAACCATCACCGATCTCGGCAATGGTCAGAAGCGCGCCATCGATACCCAGGTTTACGACACCTATGAAATCGAGCGCATCGCCCGCGTCGCCTTCGACCTGGCGCGCAAGCGCCGCAACAAGGTGACCTCGATGGAAAAGCGCAACGTCATGAAATCGGGCGTGCTCTGGAACGAGGTGGTCACCCAGGTTCATGGGCGCGAATACAAGGACGTCGAACTCGAGCATCAGCTCGCCGATTCCGGCGGCATGAATCTCGTGAAATGGCCGAAGCAGTTCGACGTCATCGTGACGGACAATCTGTTCGGCGACATGCTCTCGGATATCGCGGCGATGCTGACGGGCTCGCTCGGCATGCTGCCGTCGGCCTCGCTCGGCGAGGTCGACGTCAAGACCAAAAAGCGCAGGGCGTTGTACGAGCCGGTGCACGGCTCGGCGCCCGACATCGCCGGCAAGGGACTGGCCAATCCGATCGCGATGATCGCGTCATTCGGAATGGCGCTGCGCTATTCGTTCGACATGGGCCGGCTTGCCGACAAGGTCGATGCGGCGATCGCCGCCGTGCTGGCGAGCGGCCTGCGCACCGCGGACATCAAGTCCGAAGGCACCACCGCGGTCAGTACGACGCAGATGGGCGAAGCGATCTTGAAGGAACTGCAGAAGCTGCACGCGTAACAATCACCGTCATGCCCGCGCTTGTCGCGGGCATCCGCGTGCTTTCCTGACGCTGATGCCTTCAAAACGCGGATGGCCGGGACAAGCCCGGCCATGACGACGTTCGTTCGATGCAGCGCCGAATCAATACAGCGGGAAACTGCGCGGATATCCGCCCATGTCGGACGGCGGGTTGGTCGGCTGGCGGTCGATCGGGCGATTGTTGTTCTCGCGCGCGAACGACGGGTAGCCGAATTCCGGCGGTAAGGCGTAATCGGTGAACTTGCGGTCGCCCGGCAATACCTCGACGCCGGCATCGAGCCAGGAACGCTTGGTGACGTAAATGCGGGTGTGCGGCCCCTGCTGATAGACCACGTTGGGTCCGTTCGTCCCGTAATAGGGCCGGCCGCGGTTGTCGTACTGCCGCTTGGGCTCGGCGCTCGCCGATGTGATGTCGAAGCCAACGGCGACGACGGCAACAGCCAGCCAGCAGCACCGCAAGCTTGGTCACGGCAGGAATTCTTGGGGTCATCATGTCCTCACGCGCGGCCCGGCCGCCATTTCCGATTTGGCTGTCACTCTAACTGCCGGGCCCATATAGCCACAAGGTCAAACGGGCCACAGTGGCCCGGAATAATGCCGGACCATACGAAAAGTTGCTTGAGAACCAGCGGCTTGGCGGCTCGACGATTAGAGCGTGCCGCGCAACGGCGGATCGACCGCCGATGTCACCCAGTCCACGGAAGGGGCCGGCGACGCGCAGTTCGCCCGGCGTAGTTCGGCGCGGGCGAACAATTCCGCCAGTTTGGGGTCGTTTCCGGCCGTCAGCAGCGTCAGCCGGTTCAACATGCAGCCGACCGTGGCCCGCTGCACGGGAAAACCGTCGCCCTGGCAGGACCAGCCGGAAATCTGCAGGTTCGGATCGCTGAGATGTTTGAGGAAGCCGAGGCAGGATCCGCCGTCGCCGGCAGGACGAAGCAGCGTCACGCTGCCGAATTTGGTGTCCACGACGCCGGCCGCTTCCATCTCGCGCGGCCCGCCGGGGTCTATCCGGGCGGCGAGATTGTCGATGGTTTGCCCGGATTGGCCGACTTCGCCGCCGGGGCGGTAGATTTCGAGTTCCGCGACCGGCCTGTCGCCTGGCGCGGCGTCGCGGGACGACCAGCGAATGACGTCCTTGCGGCCCCCCAGCGGATGCCGGAATATCTCGTATACCTCTGTTTTTTCGAGAGAATCGAATTGGCTGACGGCGAACGCCGGATGCGGCCGGTCCGCCACGCTCCAGGCCGCCTTGGCGGGGGCCTCGCTTGATTCGTCCGTCGGCAATCCCTGCCAAATATGGACGCCGAGGATCGCAACCAGCGCCAGAGTGCCCACATAGGCGAGCAGGCGCGCCAACGTGCCGCAGCATTCGTCGGCGAAGCTGGTCAGCGCCGGATGGATTCGGGTCTGATATGAGGGGTGGGCTCGGTTGGCCCAAAACGATCGCATCAAGCGTCCGGGTGCGCGGGTCTGACGTTGTCTTGACGGCGTTTCTCGCATAGAAGCGCTGCCTCTTCCCTTTCCGCCGGGGGCGGTCGGGAGGCATTTTTCTGCGGAGAGTGAACGATGGGTTACAAAGTCGCGGTGGTCGGAGCGACCGGCAATGTCGGGCGGGAAATGCTCAACATTCTCGACGAGCGCAAATTCCCGGCTGACGAGGTCGTGGCGCTGGCGTCACGCCGCAGCATGGGCGTCGAAGTGTCCTATGGCGACCATACCCTGAAGGTCAAAGCGCTCGAGAACTACGATTTCTCCGACGTCGATATCTGCCTGATGTCGGCGGGCGGGACGGTGTCGAAGGAATGGTCGCCGAAAATCGGCGCCGCCGGCGCGGTCGTGATCGACAACTCGTCGGCCTGGCGCATGGATCCGGACGTGCCGCTGATCGTGCCCGAGGTCAATGCGGATGCGGTCGCAGGCTTTGCGAAGAAGAACATCATTGCCAATCCGAACTGCTCGACCGCGCAGCTCGTGGTCGCGCTGAAGCCGCTGCATGACAAGGCGGTCATCAAGCGCGTGGTGGTTTCGACCTACCAGTCGGTTTCCGGCGCCGGCAAGGACGCCATGGACGAGTTGTTTTCGCAGACCAAGGCCGTCTACACCAACAGCGACATCGTCAACAAGAAGTTCGCCAAGCGCATCGCCTTCAACGTCATCCCCGAGATCGACGTGTTCATGGAGGACGGCTACACCAAGGAAGAGTGGAAGATGATGATGGAGACCAAGAAGATTCTTGATCCCAAAATCAAGCTGACCGCGACCTGCGTGCGCGTGCCGGTGTTTGTCGGCCACTCGGAAGCCGTCAGCATCGAGTTCGAAAATCCGATCTCGCCCGACGAGGCGCGCGACATCCTGCGCAACGCGCCCGGATGCCTTGTCATCGACAAGCACGAACCCGGCGGCTACGTCACGCCCTACGAGGCGGCCGGCGAGGACGCAACCTATATCAGCCGCATCCGCGCGGATTCCACCGTGGACAACGGCCTGGTGCTGTGGTGCGTCTCGGACAATCTGCGCAAGGGCGCGGCCCTGAATGCGATCCAGATCGCCGAATGCATGATCAACCGCAAGCTGATCAGCGCCAAGAAGAAAGCGGCCTAAAGGGCGGCACAAGGGCCTGCGTCAAGGAGCCGAAGCCAAGATGACGGAACAGCCGGCTCCCGATCGGCCCGACTCGAAGCTGAAGCGCGTCGAGACCGGCTTTGAAAACGTGATCTTCAACAGCCGCTGGCTGATGGCGCCGTTCTATTTCGGCCTCGTCGTCAGCCTTGCCGTGCTGCTGCTCAAATTCTGCATGCTGCTGTGGGAATTCGTCGCTCACGCGCCGGGCTCCAGCGAGGCCGACATCATCCTCGGCGTGCTCTCGCTGATCGACGTCTCGCTGACCGGAAACCTGATCCTGATCGTGGTGTTTTCGGGCTACGAGAACTTCGTTTCGAAAATCGATCCGGCCGGCCACCCGGATTGGCCGGACTGGATGACCAAGGTCAATTTCGGCGGATTGAAACAGAAGCTGCTCGCCTCGATCGTGGCGATCTCCGCGATCCAGGTGCTGAAGGCGTTCATGAATATCGACAAGGTGTTCGACACGCAGAAGCTGGCCTGGCTGGTCGGCGTGCACCTGATGTTCGTGGTCTCGGCGTTCATGCTGGCGCGTCCGACCGCTGGAGCAACGATCATGGCGGCGAGTAGCTCTATATGCCCGTCCGCACGCTTCGAAATTCCTTTGCCGCCTGGTCGAGCACAAACAGCGTACCTTCCTTGACGCCGAAATAGGCGCCGTGCAGCGTGAGTTCGCCACGTTCGACGGGCGTCCGGACAAAGGGAAACGTCATCAGGTTTTCCAGGCTGCGGAACACGGCGGCCTTCTCGATCCGCACCGTAAAATCAGCCATGCTCTCGTGGTCGCGCTGGGCGACCGTTTCGCCCGGCTTGATGAACATCGCCATCCATTTGCCGATGAAGTCGCCGGGCGACAGCGGCTCGATCTTGTCGATGAAGGCGCGGATGCCGCCGCATTGCGCGTGGCCGAGCACCACGATGTGCTTCACGCGCAGAACCGTAACCGCATATTCCAGCGCGGCGGACACGCCGTGCGCGGCGCTATCGGGTTGATAGACCGGCACCAGATTGGCGATGTTGCGCATCACGAACAACTCGCCCGGGCCGGCATCGAAGATCACCTCCGGCGATACCCGCGAATCGCAGCAGCCGATCACCATCACCTGGGGCGACTGGCCGACCTCGGACAGTTCGCGGTAGCGCGACTGTTCGGTCGGCAGCCGCTGCGACGTGAAGGTCCGGTAGCCCTCCAGCAGACGTTGGGGAAATTCTGTCATGCGCGTTGCTAACCATATGGGGCACCCGGGAACAAGCCTTTCGGAGCGCCAGCCGAGATGCTATCGCGAGGATCTGGGGAATTAAAGGGAACTCGACATGATCCGCCCGCGCCGCAGCCTGTTGTTCATGCCCGGTTCGAATGCGCGCGCGCTGGAAAAGGCAAAAAACCTCGCCGCCGACGGCATCATCCTCGATCTCGAGGATTCCGTAGCTCCCGAGGCCAAGGCGCTGGCGCGCGACCAGATCGCGCAGGCCGTCGCGGCCAAAGGGTTCGGCAAGCGCGAGGTCCTGATCCGCGTCAATCCGCTGGACTCGCCCTGGTGGATGGACGACGTCGCCATGGCGGGCAAGGCCAGGCCCGACGGCATCCTGGTTCCCAAGATTTCCAGCGTGGAGGATCTCAGGGCTATCGCCGATCGCCTCCGCGGCATCAACGCCGACATTTCGATCAAGGTCTGGGCGATGATCGAGACCGCGCGCGCGGTGCTGCATGCCGAGGAACTGGCCGCCGCCTCGCGCGATGCCGGAATGCGGCTGGCCGGTTTCGTGTTCGGACCGAACGACATTTCGCGGGAAACGCGGATAAGAATGCAGCCCGGCCGGGCAGCGATGATCCCGATGATCACGCATTGCATCCTCGCCACCCGCGCTTATGGCCTCGAGATTCTCGACGGACCCTACAGCGATTTCAGCAATTTCAACGGCTTTGGTCAGGAATGCACGCAGGCGCGCGATCTCGGCTTCGACGGCAAGACGCTGATCCATCCGGGCCAGATCGAAGCCTGCAACGCGATCTTCACGCCGCCGGCGGATGAAGTCGCCCATGCCCGCAGGATCATCGCGGCGTTCGATTTGCCGGAAAACGCATCGCGCGGCGCGATTTCGCTCGATGGCCAGATGGTGGAGCGGCTGCATGCCGACATGGCGCGGCGCACGATTGCGATCGCGGACGCGATCGCGGCAATGGCGCATCACTAGATGGGTTGATTGCGCTCTGGTGCCTAGAAAAGCGCCCCGCCCGCATTGTGCAGGCGAATCAGAAACAGCGCCGCGACGGCAATAGCGACGGATAGCGAAATGTGAATCCAGGCCGAGCGCGAGACCTTCATTTATGCACCTCCGGCCCAAGCGTTTCGATGGTGGGCGCGTTCGGGCAGTATTCCTCGTAGTGGTCGGCGGCCGATCCGTGGGCGAAGTCGCGGACGCATTCACCCTTGTGGTGGCAGAGGGCACAGACCCGCTCCATGTCGCGCAGCACCAGGGGCTGCGTGCGCGCCAGCGCCTCTTCGTCGATGCCAAGCGCCGCGAGCATTTGCGGCAACTGGTCCGCGGCGTGCGGCCCTTGCTTGACGAGGTCGGTCAGGTCGGCGGGCGAAACCCTGAGTTCATCGGCGATGCGGTCGAATTCCGACGTATTGAGCTGGCGCAGCTCATTCATTTCCCGCCGGTGCCTCAGCCAGTCGCCGAACGAATGGATGAGCGTTGCAACGACGGGAATGCTGTGGGCGGACATCGGACACCTCCGGAGGCGTCCAATAAAGCACGAACGGGGCGCGGGCGATTTGCGGCAGATCAAACGGATCTACTTCCCGAACCGCTCCGCGGCCCAGCCATAGAGGCTGCCGGGAATGGGCGGCTGGCTGCCGCGGCCTTTCGGCGAAACGTGCAAGCCGATGACGCCGGGATCGCTGATCAGCGCTGAAAAATCGGAAGGGTCGAAGAACAGTTTTGGTTCGGCGTGAACCGCGTAGAACGACTTCTTCGGTCGCGCCTGATGCAGCTCGCCGGTCCGGCGCGCGAGCGCGGTCAGCGCCGCCGGGCCGTAGATCGCAACGCGGATATCGGAGAGGCGGTTGGATCCGCCACGCAATTGACGAATGGCGAAAGTCAGGCGATGGCGCAGCGCCAGCCAGTCCGGCGTCAGTTCCTCCTGCTCGATCAGGTTCTCGAACGCCATCACGATGGGGTGGTCCGGCGGCAGATAGAGCACGGAATTTCCGAGCTGGCGCGGCCGCTCCCAGGCGAAATAGGATTTTGTCGAATCGATCTCGACGGGCTTGAGCAACAGCACGTCGGCGTCGAGCCACAGCCCGGCGCGCTCGGCCATCAGCCGCATCCGGAAAAAATCGGAAAATTGCAGGACCGTCCAGTCGCGCCAGCTTCCGTCCGGCTGCGGTGGTCGCAATCTTTCGGAGAAGGCGTGCGGCAGGATGGCCTCGGCCTCGGCGTTGCCGACACCGTCAGGCAATCCGGGAAGCGGATCGAAACTATAGACGGTGACCTTGTGACCGGCGGCGACCTGCGATCGCAGGCAGGTCAGCCGCAGCGCGTCGAGCGGACCGTGCCAGAAGGTGACGACGTCGGGCCGCATACGCGTCACTTTCCGTCCGGGGCAATGATCGCCGGATCAGGCCCAGGCGCGTTCGGTCCTGGCCTTGGCTTCGTAGCTGTCGATCGAGGCCTTCTTTTCCATGGTGAGGCCGATGTCATCGAGGCCGTTCAACAGGCAATGCTTGCGGAACGGATCGATCTCGAACTTCACCGTGCCGCCGTCGGGGCCGCGGATTTCCTGATTGGCGAGGTCGACGGTCAGCGTCGCGTTGGCGCCGCGCTCGGCGTCATCGAACAGCTTGTCGAGGTCTTCCTGGGTGACGCGGATCGGCAGGATGCCGTTCTTGAAGCAGTTGTTGTAGAAGATGTCGCCGAACGAGGTCGAGATCACGCAGCGGATGCCGAAATCCAGCAGCGCCCACGGCGCATGCTCGCGGCTCGACCCGCAGCCGAAATTGTCGCCCGCGACCAGGATCCTGGCGTTGCGATAGGCCGGCTTGTTGAGGATGAAGTCCGGGTTCTCGCTACCGTCGTCCTTGTAGCGCTGTTCCGAAAAAAGGCCCTTGCCGAGTCCGGTGCGCTTGATGGTTTTCAGGTACTGCTTGGGGATGACCATGTCGGTATCGACATTGATGATCTT
Organism: uncultured Alphaproteobacteria bacterium; assembly: GCA_963843225.1. Taxonomy (GTDB): domain Bacteria; phylum Pseudomonadota; class Alphaproteobacteria; order Rhizobiales; family Xanthobacteraceae; genus Bradyrhizobium. The sequence continues at coordinate 924,576 of CAWJJT010000001.1, forward strand.
CAGGGGCGCCGCGACGCCCTCCAGCGTGGTGAACTTGTCCATCGAAAAGCACTTCTCGGCTAGGGATTGGGGGAAAAGCGTTTAACCAGCGTAATTTATCGCGAATGCGGCCGGCATCAAAGGGCAAAAATCGCCTAGCCCATATGCCGCAAAAGCTCGCCTGCGGTCGTCATCGGGGGATGGATACCGTGCCGATGGAATGCCCACCCGGAGGGCGCTATTCGTCGGCCTCGATCGCCTCCATGTCCTCGTCGGAAAGCCCGAAATGATGGCCGATCTCGTGAATCAGCACGTGGCGGACGATATGGCCCAGCGCCTCCTCGTGTTCGGCCCAATAATCCAGGATTGGCCGGCGGTAGAGCCAGATCATGTTGGGCATGCGGGCGATATCGTTATGGCTTTGGTGTGGAAGGCCGACGCCCTGGAACAACCCGAGAAGGTCGAATTCGCTCTCCGCCTGCATCTCGTCGAGCACCTCGTCGGTTGGAAAATCGTCGACACGGATGATCACGCCCTCGCACAGGTCGCGAAACGCTTCCGGCAGACGCCCGAAGACGTCATGCGCCATGGTTTCCATCTCGTCCAGGGAGGGTGCTTTCGCGGTTCGCCACATTTTAGGGTTTTAGCGCGGGTTCCGCGCTCGTGCATGCGATTTTGAAGGGCGCAGTTGACCTTGGCGCGGCAATCAGAGACGTTGCGGCCGATAGACAGGTCGATGGTGGGGCGATGATGCGGATCCGGACGGCGGCAATATGGGTCGTTTTGGCGGGGGCTCTTTCGTCGACGGCGAGCGCGCAGGATGGGATGCCGCAGCGATCGCCAGCCGCCCCGGCGGTGCAGCCTGCTTCCACGGATATCTCCGGACAGCAGAGGGTCAGGCGACCGCCAACACGGCTTCACGTCCAGCCCTATTACGACTCCAATCCGAACGACGTCTACCCCCGTTACTATCCCGGCCGCAACGCGGTGCGCGACTGCAACGCCACCTACGTGCAGGAATACCGGCCGAGCGGCACGGTGATCGTGCCGCGCATGAACTGCTTCTGGCGGCCCGGCTAGGTCAGCGCATCGAGGAGTACTGGATATGAAGCGGATCGGCGCAGCCGTCTTCGTGGCCGCGTGGATGGCTGGTGCCTCGGTCGCGATCACTTCCCGCCGCCGCCTCGCCGATGCAGACCGCGGTCCAAAAGCAGCGAGCGGGTGAAGCAACGCGACCTCGGCGCGCGTCACCGCGTCCGCCATCATCATCGCTCCGTCAGCCGCCCAATCGATCGGCCCGATTATTACGATCGGCCCCACGACTACGCGCCGGCGCCGTTCTTTCCGTTCCTGGGGATTGGCTACGGGCCGTGGTGGTGAGCGCGCGCCAAGACGAAGTGCAAGACGAAGTGACGGCGGCTGCTCAACGTCCCGGCGCGAATCCTTTCGCCAGCAAGACAATGCCTTCTGCGCCGGCCTTGCGGTCCTTCGAGATTTCAAGATATTCGGGCGAATTCACCCAGGCCTGAAAAGCGGCCTCGTCGGGAAACGACATCAATACCAGCTTGTCGCGATCCCATGCGCCCTCAACGACCGTCGGGCTTTCATCCGCCGACAATAGTCGCCCATCGAATTTTTTGAACACGTCGAAGAAGCGCGCCTGATAACGGTCATAGGCGGCGCGATCGATCATCTTCAATTGCACAATCACATAAACAGTCATGTCCGATTCCTATTCCAGGGGAGATCAGAAAACTTTTTCATTTCTCGCGGCGCGTCGAAATTGCGGCGCGCACATTCATGACGCGTTCACGTGCCCATCTTTAATTTGATCTTGGGAGCGATCGCAAATGAACATGCCGAAGTCAGGCCATTTGATGGCCCGGGATTTCGTTGCCTGAAATTGAGGGAGGCCTCGCACATGATCAAGATCTCAAATCGCGGCCGCGTTATCAGCGGCTTTGTGTATTCCTTTAGCCTTGCCGCGGCCGCGATGCTGGTACTCTCAACGGTTCCACCGCGCGCGCAGGCATTGTCGCTGATCAATCCAGGCGCTGCGCCGGCGGCGAAAGCCGCCTCCGGCGGACTGACGACCGAAGTCCGCGGCGGTGGACACGGTGGTGGTCGGCGGCGGACATGGCGGCGGAGGCGGTGGGCATGGCGGTGGCGGAGGTGGTTTCCACGGTGGTGGCGGCTTTCACGGCGGTGGAGGCTTCCGTGGCGGTGGTGGATTTCACGGTGGCGCCGCAGTGTTCCACGGCGGCGGCGGTGGCCCGGTGTTTCACGGTGGCGGCTTCCGTACCGGAGGCGCCGTATTCCATGGCGGCGGCTTTCATCATGGCGGCGTCCGGTTCGCGCACCGCCATCACCGGCGCTTCTTCTACGGAGCGTCCTACTATCCGTATGACGACTACCCCTATTATTATTCGTATCACCGCTGCCGGGTGATCTGGACCCATTACGGCCGGCGGCGCGTCTGTCACTATCCCCACTGGCGCCACCAGTATCATTGGCGGCATCACCACCACTGGCGGCGTCATCACCATTGGCATCATCGCCATCATTGGTGATGGCGGAGGTCACGGCGAAAACAAATCAGGCACCCGATGGGGTGCCTGATTTATTGATGTGGATCGGCTTATCGATGTGCGTTGTGGGCTAACCCCGATCCCAATTCTTGAATTTCCAGTGCCGCATTTTCCACGGCGTCAGCGTCTCCATGCGCCATTGCTCCCACCGGTCCGGCGGCCAATGGCTGAGACGCGAGGTTTCCTTGACGGCGGGCTCGACGGCGCGCCGCACGATGCGACGGCGCACCTGCCGCGTCGCGTCGCTGATCATATCGACGAATTCGGACTTGTCGGCCATGGCTCGCTCCTCGCGAAAGCCGCGATGCCGAATAGTCTGCCCCCAACATCTTAACGAGTTGCTTCGAGAACGCCTCGATATTGAGGAAGTCCTGGGAAAGGGAGTGGCTTATTGCCACTCCCGGATGTCGACGAAATGCCCGGCGATCGCCGCGGCCGCCGCCATCGCCGGCGACACCAGATGGGTGCGGCCCTTGAAACCCTGGCGGCCCTCGAAATTGCGGTTCGAGGTCGAGGCGCAGCGCTCCTCCGGCGACAGCTTGTCGGGGTTCATGGCGAGGCACATCGAGCAGCCCGGTTCACGCCATTCGAAGCCGGCCTTGATGAAGATCTTGTCGAGGCCTTCGGCTTCCGCCTGCTCCTTCACGATGCCGGAGCCCGGCACGATCATGGCGTTGACATGGCCGTTGACCGTCTTGCCCTCCGCGACCTTCGCCGCCGCGCGCAGGTCCTCGATCCGGCCGTTGGTGCAGGAGCCGATGAAGACGCGGTCGAGCTTGATGTCGGTGATCTTCGTCCCCGCCTTCAGGCCCATGTAGTTCAGCGCGCGATGCTTCGACAGCCGCTTTGCTTCGTCGGCGATCTTGTCGGGATCGGGCACGAAGCCGGTGATCGACACCACGTCCTCGGGCGACGTGCCCCAGGTCACGATCGGCGGCAGCTTTGCCGCGTCCAGCCGGATCTCGTGATCGAAATGCGCGCCGTTGTCGCTGCGCAGCGTCTCCCAATAGCGCATCGCCGCGTCCCAATTGGCGCCCTTCGGCGCCTTCGGCCGGCCCTTCAGGAATTCGAACGCCTTTTCATCCGGCGCGATCAGGCCGGCGCGGGCGCCGCCCTCGATCGACATGTTGCAGACCGTCATGCGGCCTTCCATCGAGAGCGCGCGGATCGCGTCGCCGGCATATTCCAGCACGTAGCCGGTGCCGCCGGCGGTGCCGATCTCGCCGATGATGGCCAGGATGATGTCCTTGCCGGTCACGCCGTCGGGCAATTTGCCGTCGACGACCGCGCGCATGTTCTTGGCCTTCTTCTGGATCAGGGTTTGCGTCGCCAGCACATGCTCGACCTCGGACGTGCCGATGCCGTGCGCCAGCGCGCCGAACGCGCCGTGCGTGGAGGTGTGGCTGTCGCCGCAGACGATGGTGGTGCCGGGCAGCGTAAAGCCCTGCTCGGGGCCGATGACGTGCACGATGCCCTGACGCTTGTCGAACTCGTTGTAATATTCGATGCCGAATTCCTTGGCGTTTTCCGCCATCACGCGCATCTGCTCGATGCTCTCCGGATCCGGATTGGGTTTGGAGCGGTCGGTGGTCGGGATGTTGTGATCGACCACGGCCAGTGTTTTCTCCGGCGCGTGTACCTTGCGGCCGGTCGCGCGCAGGCCTTCGAAAGCCTGCGGCGAAGTCACCTCGTGGACCAGATGGCGGTCGATGTAGAGCAGGCAGGTGCCGTCTTCGGCTTCGTGCACCAGATGGTCGTTCCAGATCTTGTCGTACAGCGTGGTCGGTTTGGACATGAGCGTAAGCCCTCAAGGAAATTCTGCGTAGGCAGGAAAGCGCGGTTATGCGCGAACAGTCGAAATGCCGGCGCGCGGCATCAAAGCGCGCGCGAAAGTTCCGATGTCGCCGAGGTCGCGAACCGTCCGTAGAACCGGCCGGGCAAGCGGCTGCGATCGTCGATCACGATCCGTGCGACGACGAGGCAAGCGGGGCTGGTCTGACCTGGAACCATTCTATTTTGTACCACAATGGCCGCCGTCGCGACAATCGATCGATAACTAGATAGGTACGGTGCAACAAAAAAGCGCGGGGTCGGCCCCCGCGCTTTTCATCAAACCGTTTTGGGCGGCGATTACTCGCCGACGGCGGCGGCGCGATCGGTCTTTTCGACGATGCGGGCCGACTTGCCGCGCAGGTTGCGCAGGTAATACAGCTTGGCGCGACGGACCTTGCCGCGGCGCACCACCTTGATCGAGTCGATCATCGGCGACATCACGGGGAATACGCGCTCCACGCCTTCGCCGTAGGAAATCTTGCGCACCGTGAAGCTCTCGTTGAGCCCGCCGCCGGAACGGCCGATGCAGACGCCTTCATAGGCCTGCACGCGCGAGCGGTCGCCTTCGACCACCTTGACGTTGACGATCACGGTGTCGCCGGGGCCGAATTCCGGAATGGCCTTGGTGGCGGCCAGTTTATCGAACTGCTCTTTTTCGAGCTCTTGAATGAGGTTCATCGCAAAATCTCCATCGGCGGCGCGCCCCAGCCAAGAGCGCGGGCTGCGCAGGTGTTCGGTTATCCGCTAGCGCGTATTCCAGCAAAACCGGGTATCGGTCTTGCCGAAAGAATTCGAGAAATCGAGCATTTTCGCGCGGCAAACCGGAAATGCCACTTTGCCGGAAAATGCTCGGTGCGCGGATTTGGCGCTCGTATACGGCAAAGGCGGCGGCTTGTCACCCTTCCGTCGTGTTTTTTGGGCGATTTTGGCCCGGTCGTGAGGGGACTTGCCTGTCCGCCCAGAGATCGGGCCGGCGCGCCCGGGTCAGGGCTTCGGCCTCCGCCTGCCGCCAGGCCGCTATTTTGGCGTGGTCGCCGGAGAGCAGGATTTCCGGAATTGGCCGGCCCTCGAACTCCTGCGGGCGGGTATATTGCGGGTATTCCAGTAGTCCTTCCGAAAAGCTCTCCTCGGTCCCGGATGCCGGTTTTCCCATCACGCCGGGCAGCAGCCGGACGCAGGCATCGATCACCGCCATGGCCGCGATTTCGCCGCCGGACAGCACGTAATCGCCGATCGAAACCTCCTCGAGCCGGCGAGCCTCGATCACCCGCTGGTCGATGCCCTCGAACCGGCCGCAGACGATCAGGGGCCCGGGCCCGGCGGCCAGTTCCTCAACCCGCGACTGGGTCAATGGCCGACCCCGCGGGCTCATCAGCAGGCGCGGACGGTCCGGGGCGATCCCGGCGCCATCGATGGCGGCTGCCAGGACGTCGGCACGCAGCACCATGCCGGGGCCGCCGCCGGCCGGGGTGTCGTCGACACTGCGGTGTCGGTCGGTGGCCGAGTCCCTGATGTCGCGCGCCTCGAGCGCCCACAAACCCGACGCCAGCGCCCGGCCGGCAAGGCTGACGCCGAGCGGTCCGGGGAACATCTCCGGGAACAGGGTGAGGACGCTGGCGCGCCAGATCCTTGCTTCGGAAGTCTTCGTCTCGGCAGCCATGTTCAGGCGTCCGCGCTGGAGGGGTCGTCGCCGTCGATCTCCGGCGGCAATTCGATCACCACGCGACCGCCCGCGATGTCGACCGATGGCACCACCGCATTGGTGAACGGCAGCAGCAGGGTGGTCCCACCGGGCGGCGCGATCTCGATGATATCACCCGCGCCGAAATTGTGGATCGCGATGACCTTGCCGAGCGGTTCGTTGGCGGCATTCACCGCGGCAAGCCCGATCAGATCGGCGTGGTAATATTCGTCCTCGTCGGTCTCGGGCAGTTTTTCGCGCGCGACATAGAGCTCGACGCCGTTGAGCCGCTCGGCCTCCTCGCGGGTCGAAATGCCCTTCAGCGTCGCGACCAGATGGCCCTTGGCTTCGCGCGCGCTCGTCACTTCGAACTGGCGCGCGCCATCCTTTGTCAGGAGCGGCCCGTAAACCTTCACGGCGAACGGGTCTTCGGTGAATGTCCACAGCTTCACCGCACCGCGCACGCCATGCGCGGCGCCGATCCGGGCGACGCAAATCGGTGCTGCCACCGTCGTGCGCCGCTAAGCGTTACGCCGTCTTGGCGGCGGCTTCGGCCTGCGCCTTGCGCTCCTTGCGCGGCACGGCCTTTTCCGGATTGCTGCGCGCAGTCCGCTTGACGACGCCGGCGGCATCGAGGAAGCGCGTCACGCGGTCCGACGGCTGCGCGCCCTTGGCGAGCCAGGCCTTGACCTTGTCCATGTCGAGCTTCAGCCGCTCGGTGTTGTCCTTCGGCAGCAGTGGGTTGAAGTGGCCGAGACGCTCGATGAAGCGGCCGTCGCGGGGAAAGCGCGAGTCGGCGACGACGACGTGATAGACCGGGCGCTTCTTGGTGCCTGCGCGAGCGAGGCGGATAACGACTGACATTTGGTTCTCCTGAAGTTGGTTGGATTGGATGTGATTCAATTAACTCGTCATTCCGGGGCGCGAGCGCAGCGAGCGAGCCCGGAATCCATAACCACGATCGGGAGTATCGATTCCGGGCCCGCGCCGAGCGGCGCGTCCCGGAATGACGAGGCGTGAGAGGGAGCGAACTTCGTCATTTCTTCTTCCCCAGTCCGGGGAAGCCGCCGAGGCCCGGCAGGTTCGGCTTGCCGCTCAAGCCCGGTGAGGCCGGGCAGATTGGGCAGGCCCTGCCGCAGGCCGGCGGGAAGATCCTTCGGCAGCGCGGGCATGCCGCCGCGGGCTGCGCCACCCGGCATTTTTTCGGCGAGCGCCTTCATCTGTTCGGGCGACGGCATGCCGCCGCCGCCAAAACCCATGGCCTGCGCGATGCCGGCCATCGGGCCGCGCTTGCCGGAGCCCATGGCCTTCATCATGTCGGCCATGTTCCGGTGCATCTTCAGGAGCTTGTTGAGGTCCTCGACCTTGCCGCCGGCGCCGGCGGCGATGCGCTTCTTGCGGCTGGCCTTGAGGACATCGGGATGCTTGCGTTCCTGCCGCGTCATCGAATCGATCAGCGCGACCTGACGTTTCAGGATCTTGTCGTCGATGCCGGCGTTGGCGATCTGGTTCTTCATCTTGGCGATGCCGGGCATCATGCCCATCAGTCCGCTGATGCCGCCCATATTGGCCATCTGCAGCAATTGCTCGCGCATGTCGGTGAGGTCGAACTGGCCCTTGCGCATCCGCTCGGCGGTGCGCGCGGCTTTCTCGGCGTCGATATTGGCGGCCGCCTTCTCGACCAGCGATACCACGTCGCCCATGCCGAGGATGCGGCCGGCGATCCGGCTGGGATGGAAATCCTCCAGCGCGTCGGTCTTTTCACCGGTGCCGATCAGCTTGATCGGCTTGCCCGTGACCGCGCGCATCGACAGCGCGGCGCCGCCGCGGCCATCGCCGTCGACCCGCGTCAGTACGATGCCGGTCAGTCCGACGCGCTGATCGAACGAGCGCGCCAGATTGACCGCGTCCTGGCCGGTCAGGGAATCCGCGACCAGCAGCACTTCATGCGGATTGGCCGCGGTTTTGATCTCGGCGGCTTCCGTCATCATTTCTTCGTCGAGCGTGGTGCGCCCGGCGGTGTCGAGCAGCACCACGTCGTAGCCGCCGAGTTTTCCGGCTTCCAGCGCGCGTTTTGCGATTTGCGCCGGCTTCTGTCCGGCGACGATCGGCAGCGTCGGGATATCGAGGTCGCGCCCGAGCACCGCGAGCTGCTCCATCGCCGCCGGGCGATAGATGTCGAGCGAGGCCATCAGCACCTTGCGCTTGTCGCGCTGGGTCAGGCGGCGGGCGAGCTTGGCGGTGGTGGTGGTTTTGCCGGAGCCCTGCAGGCCGACCATCATGATCGCGACCGGCGGCACCGCGTTGAGATCGATGGTCTGGCCGTCGGCGCCGAGCGTGGCGATCAGTTCGTCATGGACGATCTTGACCACCATCTGGCCGGGCGTCACCGACTTGACGACGGTGGCGCCGACCGCCTGCTCGCGGACGCGATCGGTGAAGCTGCGGACGACGTCGAGCGAGACGTCGGCCTCGAGCAGCGCGCGGCGCACCTCGCGCATCGCGGCATCGACGTCGGCCTCACTGAGCGAACCGCGCCCCGTCAGCCGATCGAGGATGCCACCAAGCTTTTCCGACAGATTGTCGAACACGTGCTTTCTTCCTGCTGCCTCACCCTGAGGACCAGGCGCAGCCTGCGTCTCGAAGGGTGGTTACTCTGCCGTAGACCCATCCTTCGAGACGCCGCTTCGCGGCTCCTCAGGATGAGGGATTGTCCAAACACTTTTGCGCCCGAGGGCGCATCGCGCTGTCGGGCGTTGACCTCCGGCCTCAGGGACCGGGCGGCGGGTCGAAAAGAACGTCTTTCCGAGAAGTGCGGGGGTTAAACGCCGCCAGCGCTGGAAAGTCAAGGAAAGTTGCGCGGCGAGGGCCGGCCTTATTCACGTAACCAATTAAAAACGCTCGTATTTCGTCTCAAATCTGGATTTCTCGTTCTGCTTTGCAGGCGTCAATCCGGCGACGGGTTCCAAGTGGGCTCCCGGACGCCATATAACACCTCATGTTTTTCGCTCCTTCGTGATCCCCGCCACGTGCCCATCACCCGTCGCCGTGTTCTTGGAATGCTTGCCGGCCTCGGTGTGGCCGTCGGTGTGCCGTCGATCTGGATGTCCCGCATGAAAACCTATGACGGCCCCGTTTCCGATCATTTCGATGGCCTGCACTTCTTCGACCCCGATGGGGCGCCGCCCAAATCGCTCGGCGAAGTGCTGCGCTGGCAGTTCGGCAGCGGGCGGCAGCGCGCGACCTGGCCGGAATGGGTGCCGAGCCCCTATGCCGACAGGCCGCCGCCGCGGGTCGATGGCGGCAAGGTGCGGCTGTCGTTCGTCGGCCATGCAAGCTGGTTGATCCAGACGGAGGGGCTCAACATCCTCGTCGACCCCGTATGGTCGATGCGCGCCTCGCCGTTTTCATGGGCCGGCCCGAAGCGCCACAACGATCCCGGGATTGCCTTCGACGCGCTGCCTGGGATCGACATCGTGCTGGTATCGCATGGTCATTACGACCATCTCGATCTTGCAACGCTGTCAAAGCTTTCGGCAAAATTTTCGCCGCGCGTGATCACGCCGCTCGGCAACGACATCACGATGCGCGACGCCGATGCCGCGATCAAGGCCGAGGCGTTCGACTGGAAGGATCGCGTCGAACTTGGCAACGGCATCGCGGTGACGCTGGTGCCGACACGGCACTGGACGGCGCGCGGACTGTACGACCGCAACAAGGCGCTATGGGCGAGTTTTGTGCTGGAGACGCCGGCCGGCAAGATCTACATCGTCTGCGATTCCGGCTACGGCAGCGGCAAGCATTTCCGCGATGTCGGTCAAGCGCACGGTCCGTTGCGGCTGGCGATCCTGCCGATCGGCGCCTATGAGCCGCGCTCGTTCATGCGCGATCAGCACATGAACCCGGCGGATGCCGTCAAGGCGCTTGACGATTGCGGCGCGCAGGCCGCGCTCGCGCATCATCACGGCACGTTCCAGTTGACCGATGAAGCGATCGACGCGCCGCTCACCGCGCTGCATGCCGCGCTGGATGAGGCCGCGATCGCGCGCGAGCGCTTTGTGGCGCTGAAGCCGGGGCAGGTGTTTGAGATTTAGAGCTGTAATCCCTCGTGCTGAGGAGGCGCTTTGCGCCGTCTCGAAGCACCAGGGCCCGCCTCCATCCTTCGAGACGCGCGCAAGGCGCGCTCCTCAGGATGAGGTCCAGGGGCGTGGCGGGAAAAGACCTATTGCCCCGCCTGCTTGATCGCCCAGGAGACGCTCACCGTCACCTGAAGCGTCTCTTCGCCCTGCGCGATCGGCGTTGGGGCCATCGCTATGCCGGCGCTCACCTTGCGAAACGACATCGGGGCAGGCGCGCCCTGCTCGGAGATGTCGAGCGGCGCGCCGAGCGTGACGCCGGCGGCCTTGGCATAGATCTCGGCCTTGCGGCGGGCATCGGCGACCGCCTGCACGCGGGCGTCATCGAGCAGTTTCGACGCGTTGGATACCGAGAAACCGACGCCGCCCAGATCGGTCGCGCCGGCGCCCACCAGAACATCGATGGTGTTCGCCACCTTGAGGATGTCGTGCAGCCGGACGGTGACGCGGTTGCTGGCGCGATAGCCGACCGCAGGCGACGGCCCGGTGCGGTTCGGCGCGTATTGCGGCTGCAGCGACACCCGCGAGGTCTGGATATCCTTTTGCTCGATATTGGCGGCCTTGAGCGCGAGCAGCAGCTTGCCCATCGCCGCGTTGTTGGCTTCGGAGGCCTCCCGCGCGGTCTTGGCGTCCGAGGTGACGCCGGCCTCGATCTCCGCCTGATCCGGCGCCACCGAAATGGTGGCCTCGCCGCTGACGGTGATCATCGGCGGCGGCGCGGTCTGCGCCAGACGCGGGCGCCGCTATCAGCGCAGTGGCGATCGCGGCGGCGGTGAGCAGGGCGTGTTTCATTTCAGCGGCACATAGACGTTGATGACCAGCTTGTCTTCCGCGGTCTTCAGGGGATCGGTGATGTATTCCTCGATGAAGGTGTCCTTGGCCTCGAGCTTCTTGTCGTCGAGGTGATTGGTGATGGCCTCATAGGTGTTGTCCATGTTGTCGTAGGACCCGCGATGGACGAATTTCAGCGCCTTGCCTTCGGGCGACTTGCCCATGCTCATGGCCTTGGTGAGGTTTTTCGGTTCCTGATCGACCGGGATTTCAGCCATGAAGGTGAACCCGGTATCGTCGGTGGAGGTGTAGACGATCATCGGATTGCCTGACGCCTTGATGCCCTGCTTGTCGAGCAGCGCCGAGAGCGACTTGAACGAATCGATCAGGGTGTCGAACGCCGAATCCCAGTTGGCGCTGCCCTTGAGGACGACGACCGTTTTCGGTTCCAGCGTGATCTGTTCGCCGAAGGGATCGGCGGTCTGCACCGGGGCGACCGCCGGGGCAGGTGTCGCCGGCGGAGGGGTCGCCGGGGTCTGCGCCGCGGCGGGCGGCGCCGAGGGGCTGGCGGCGGGAGCAGGGGTGGCCGAAGGCGCCGGGGCGGGCGATGCGGCGGGAGCCGCCGGAGAGGCCGATGGCGCCGGCGATTGCGCCCGCGCGTTGCCCAAAGTCAACGAAATCGCTGCCATCGGGATCATGGCGACCATGACGAGGCGAAACCAGCGGCGGCCATTCATTCGTTGTTCTCCAAAACCTGGAATTCCGTATCGGTGGGCTCGCCCGATGTCCCGGTCCACTTCGGCGAGGTTGTCGGCATGCTAACACGCAAGCGCGGCTGTCGTCCCATGACAGATATGTCATGGGGGTGCGTTGCGGGCGAGGGCCTCGACACAGATTCACCACACTGGCCAATCGGCCGGCATTCGCCATATAAGACGGGGATATTTCGGGAAATTCCATGAGCGCGCTGGCCAACCACAGCTTTGCCAAGATGAACGGCATCGGCAACGAGATCGTCGTGGTCGATCTGCGCGACAAGCCCGCCGTCGTTACGCCGGAGGAAGCCCGCGCGGTGGCCTCGCCGGCGGGCGTGCATTACGACCAGCTCATGGTGCTGCAGCCGCCGCGTCTGGCGGGCACCGAGGCCTTCATCCGCATCTACAACAATGACGGCTCCGAGGCCGGCGCCTGCGGCAACGGCATGCGCTGTGTCGTGCGCCGGCTGTTCGAGGCCACCGGCCAGACCGCGGTGACGTTCGAGACCAAAGCCGGCCTGTTGAACTGCTGGCAGGGTCCGTCGAGCGACCTCTACACCGTCGACATGGGGCCGCCGAAATTCGGCTGGAAGGATATTCCGCTGGCCGAGGAGTTTCGCGACACCCGCTCGATCGAGCTGCAGATCGGCCCGATCGACGCGCCGGTGCTTGCACACGCCGTCGGCGGTCAGCATGGGCAATCCGCACGCGATCTTCTGGGTCGACGACGTCAACGCCTACGATCTCGGCCGCTTCGGGCCGCTTTTGGAAAACCACCCGATCTTTCCGGAGCGCGCCAATATCACGCTCGCGCACATCGTCGATCGCGATCACATCACGATCCGCACCTGGGAGCGCGGCGCCGGGCTGACAAAGGCCTGCGGCTCGGCGGCCTGCGCCACCGCGGTGGCGGCGGCGCGGCTCAAGCGCGCCAACCGCCGGGTGCAGATCAGCCTGCCCGGCGGCGAACTCACCATCGAGTGGCGCGAGGGCGACGACCACGTGCTGATGACGGGCACCGCGACCTTCGAATATGAAGGCCGCTTCGATCCGGCGCTGTTTGCCTCCGTCGCCTGACATGAGCGTCGAGATCGTCACCTTCGGCTGCCGCCTCAACGCCTTCGAATCCGAGGTGATCCTGCGCGAGGCGGGGGATGCCGGGCTCACCGACACCATCGTCATCAATAGCTGCGCGGTCACCAATGAAGCCGTGGCGCAGGCGCGGCAATCGATCCGCCGGCTCAAGCGCGAGCGGCCTCACAGGCGCATCGTGGTGACCGGCTGCGCGGCGCAGACCCAGCCGGAGATGTTCGCTGATATGGCCGAGGTCGATCGCGTGCTCGGCAATGACGACAAGATGCGCGGCGAGGCCTGGCGGGCGGCGCGCACCGCGCTCGACGGCGCGGCGCGCTTTGGCATCGAAGCCGGCGAAAAGATCGCGGTCGCCGACATCATGGCCGTCAAGGAGATGGCGCCGCATCTGGTCGAAGGATTTCAGAAGGGCTGGCCGCGGGTATTCGTGCAGGTGCAGAACGGCTGCGATCATCGCTGCACCTTCTGCATCATCCCCTATGGCCGCGGCAATTCGCGCTCGGTGCCGATGGGCGCGGTGGTCGATCAGGTCCGCAAGCTGGTCGAAGCGCGGTCACGCCGAGATCGTGCTGACCGGCGTCGATCTCACCAGCTACGGCGCCGATCTGCCGGGCGCGCCAAAGCTCGGCCAGTTGACGAAGCAGATCCTGCGGCACGTCCCGGAATTAAAGCGCTTGCGGATTTCATCGATCGATTCCATCGAGGCCGATTGCGATCTGCTCGATGTGATCGCCGGCGACGAACGCCTGATGCCGCATCTGCATTTGTCGCTGCAGTCCGGCGACGATCTGATCCTGAAGCGGATGAAGCGGCGGCATTCGCGCCAGCATGCCATCGATTTTTGCGCGCAGGTGCGGCGACTGCGGCCGGACATCGCGTTCGGCGCCGATATCATCGCGGGCTTTCCGACCGAGACCGAGGAGATGTTTGCGAACTCGGTCGATCTGGTGGAGGAGTGCGATCTCACCTTCCTGCATGTGTTTCCCTACTCGCCGCGGCCGGGCACGCCGGCGGCGCGGATGCCGCAGGTCGCGGGCAACGAGATTCGCGAGCGCGCCAGGCGGCTGCGGGCGGCGGGCGAGGCCGCGTTACGGAAACGGCTGACTTCCGAGCTGGGCCACACGCGTCAGGTGCTGATCGAAAGCGCCACGCAGGGCCGCACCGAGCATTTTGTGCCGGTCGCGATCAGCGGGGAGACGCCCGGCACGGTGCGGACGCTGGCGATCGCCGGGCATGATGGCGCGCGGCTGACGGTGTGACCGCGCCTCTTCCTTCTCCCCCTGTGGGAGAAGGTCGTGCGCGCGATAGCACGCCGGCATCACCCGCCGCGCCGTTGTCCGATCCTCTGACAAGGGAGAGGGACGAAAGCGATGCGACGCTATCCTATTCCCCGTTCCAGCCGCACGCCCTCAGCCGCTCCTGCAGATGCGCGCGGCGCCGGCGCCACCACGCGCACCGGGTCCTTGTTCCTCGAAATCGGGATCACGATCTCGCGGGAATGCAGATGCAGGCGCGGCTCGCCGAAGCGCGGGACCGTTGCCGTAGATGTTGTCGCCGACGATCGGCCAGCCCATCTCGCGCGCAGTGCACGCGCAATTGATGGGTGCGGCCGGTGACCGGCTCCAGCGCGAGCCAGGTGAGGCCGTCGCCGCGCCCCAGCACTTTCCAGTTGGTGACCGCCTTCTGCCCCTCCGGATCGGGCTTCTGCCACCAGCCGCGCTCGGCGTTGAGGCGGCCGAGCGGCATGTCGATGGTGCCCTCGTCCTCGGCCGGGCCGCCCTCGACCACCGCCCAGTAGGTCTTGGAAATCTTGCCGTGCTTGAACAACAGGCCGAGCGACGCCGTCGCCTTGCGGTGGCGTCCCAGTACGAGGCAGCCCGGACGTGTCGCGGTCGAGCCGGTGGGCGAGGACCGGCGGGCGCGGCAGCCCGAATCGCAAGCCATCGAACGAGGATTCCAGATTGGCGCCGCCCTTGGGGCCGCGATGCACCGGCAGCCCGGCGGGCTTGTCGATCACCAGCATCAGGCCGTCGCGATGGAGCACGCGGGCCTGGATTTCCTCCGCGGTCAGTTCGGGAACTTCGGTCAGTGCGTTCGAGACTTTCGCTCATGGCGCGAAACCGCTAACACACCCGGCCATGAACGATACCACTCCGGAAACGACAAAACTGAGCTGGTGGCGGCGGCTGTCCAGCGGCCTGAAGCGCACCTCGAGTTCGCTCGGGACGGCGGTGGCCGATCTCGTCACCAAGCGCAAGCTCGACCGCGCGATGCTCGAGGACATCGAGGACGTGCTGCTGCGCGCCGATCTCGGAACCGAGGTGGCGGCGCGCATCTCGGCCGCGGTCGGCGCTCGGCCGTTACGACAAGGCGATCACGGCCGACGACGTGAAGGCGGTGGTCGCGACCGAAGTCGAGAAGGTGCTGGCGCCGGTGGCAAAGCCGCTCGTGATCGACGCGGCGCAAAAGCCGTTCGTCATTCTGGTGGTCGGCGTCAACGGTTCCGGCAAGACCACCACCATCGGCAAGCTTGCGGCAAGACTTTCGGCCGAAGGCCGCAAGGTGATGCTGGCGGCCGGCGACACGTTTCGCGCCGCCGCGATCGAGCAGTTGAAGATCTGGGGCGAGCGCACCAAATCGCCGGTCATTGCGGGCGCGCAGGGTTCGGATTCCGCGAGCCTTGCCTTCAACGCGCTGACCGCGGCGCGCGAGGGCAAGCTCGACGTGCTGCTGGTCGATACCGCAGGCCGGCTGCAGAACAAGGCCGAGCTGATGAACGAGCTCGAAAAGGTCGTTCGCGTCATCAGGAAGGTCGATGCCTCGGCGCCGCATGCGGTGCTGCTGGTGCTCGACGCCACGGTCGGACAAAATGCGCTGTCGCAGGTCGAGGCGTTTCATCGCACCGCAGGCGTCACCGGCCTCGTGATGACAAAGCTCGACGGCACCGCGCGCGGCGGCATCCTGGTGGCGCTGGCCGAGAAACACAAACTGCCGGTGCATTTCATCGGCGTCGGCGAGGGCGTCGACGATCTCGCGCCGTTCACCGCGCGGGATTTCGCCCAGGCGATCGCAGGAATTGGAATGATGGACAAGACGACGCCGCATCCGCTGTTCAAGCTCGCGACCGAACTCGGTCCGCTGCTGGTGTTCTTCGTCGCCAACGCCAAGTTCGATCTGTTCGTCGCCACCGGCGCCTTCATGGTGGCGATCGTGGCCGCGATGATCGCGTCCTATGTGGTGACGCGGCACGTGCCGATGATGGCGCTGGTCACCGGCGTCGTCGTCATCGTGTTCGGCACGCTGACGCTGGTGCTGCACGATGAAACCTTCATCAAGGTCAAGCCCACCATCATCTACGGCCTGTTCGCCGCGATCCTCGGCGGCGGGCTGTTGTTCGGCCGCTCCTTCATCGCGATCATGTTCGACCAGATGTTCAACCTGACGCCGCAGGGCTGGCGCATCCTGACCGCGCGCTGGGCGCTGTTCTTTTTCGGGATGGCGATCCTGAACGAGATCATCTGGCGCACCCAGAGCACCGATTTCTGGGTCGCGTTCAAGGCGTTCGGCGTGATCCCGCTGACGATGGTCTTTGCGATCGCGCAGATGCCGCTGACCAAGCGCTATCATCTGGAGCCGGCGTCGCTGGAAGCGAGCGAGGCGGCGGAGGGCGATGTGCGCAAGGGGTGAAATGAAAAACGCACCGGCGCGGTTGAGCCGATGCGTTTCCAGGAGTTCGGTCTCTGCGAGACGGAAAGCCGAACTCACTTCTGCTTGGCGATGACCTTGTCCTTGATCCCGTCGTAGGTCTTCTGCGGGACGATGTTCTTCTGCACCAGCTCGTCCTTGCCCTTGTAGGGACGGCCCTTGATGATCGCGGCCGAATAGGCCTTGCCGATTCCCGGCAGCGCATCGAGCTCGTCGGCGCTGGCGGAATTGATGTCGAGCAGATCGGTCTTCGCGGCCGGCGCCATCTTCGAGTCGGCGGCCGGCGCTTTCGGCGCAGGAGCCATCTTGCTGTCGGATTTGGCGGCGGGCTGGGTCGATTGAGCCATCGACGGCGAAGCCGTCAGCAGGCCAAGGGTGAGTGCGGCAGCGGCAAGTGAAGCAAGCGTGAAATGACGCATTGGGTATGTCCCTCCAAGGACTGATTAAGTAACGCGATCAAGCTAGCTTCGAATTCGTGGCGGCGCCATGGCCGCCAAATGAACGGCAGATAAAAGCAAAAATTTATTTTGAAGAGAGATTGTCTTCGTCATTCCGGGATGGTCCGAAGGACCAGACCCGGAATCTCGAGATTCCGGGTTCGCGCTGCGCGCGCCCCGGAATGACGATGCGTGGAATCTACGACCCCGCCTTCAGCGCCTTGTCGATCTCGACCTTGAGCACGGTGTCGATATTGTCCGGCGTCACCGGGCCGACCAGCTTGTAGACGATGGTGCCTTCGCGCCCGACGATGAAGGTCTCCGGCACGCCATAGACGCCCCATTCGATCGCGGCGCGGCCGTTGCCGTCGACGCCGACGATGCCGTAGGGATTGCCGTAGCGGCCGAGAAAGCGCCGCGCATTGTCCGGCGCGTCCTTGTAGTTGATGCCGATCAGTTGCAGCCGCTTGTCGCGGCCGAGCCCGGTCAGCAGCGGCGCTTCGTCGTGGCAGGGTACGCACCACGACGCCCAGACGTTGACGACGCTGACCTTGCCCTTGAACATCGCCGGATCGAGCCCGGGCACCTGCGCGCCATTGTCGACCAGCCCGGCCAGCGGCGGCAGCGTGGTTTGCGGCGCCGGATGGCCGATCAGGGCGGAGGGGATTCGCGACGGATCGCCGTCGCCGAGCCGAAACCAGAACAGCGCGGCCAGCGCCGCGAAGGCGATCAGCGGCAGCGCCATCAGCCAGGACCGGCGCGGCGGCGGGGTATCTGTGGTCGGAGTCTCGCTCATCTTGATGTCCGCCGCGCTGCGCCCGGAGCGCCTGACCACGCCCGCTGCATCGAGTTCGCGCAAGCGCGCCGTTCTGGCGGCGATAATCGATCGCGATCCAGGCAATGAGAACGAGCACCACCGCTGTGACCAGCGCATAGGACGTCACGATAAAGGACGCGTAGGGACCGAGCGACATCGCGTTCACGCCGATCGCTGACTGGCTTGCATCATCTGCAAGGCTGCGCACCCGGCGGCGCAGGATCTCGTTGCGCATCGCCGCCAGATGCAGCGTGAGGAACAACAGCGAAAACGCCACCGCCATCACCAGCAGCGGAATCAGGAAGGCGCGGTCGAGCGTCGGGCCGCCCATCCGCAGCACCGAGGCCGGCTGATGCAGCGTGTTCCACCAGTCCACCGAGAATTTGATGATCGGCAGGTTGATGGCGCCGACCAGCGTCAGCACCGCCGCGGCGCGCGCCGCGCGGGAGGGATCTTCGACCGCGCGCCACAGCGCGATCAGGCCGAGATACATCAGGAACAGGATCAGCACCGAGGTCAGCCGCGCATCCCATTCCCAGTAGGTGCCCCACATCGGCCGGCCCCACAGCGAGCCCGTCACCAGCGCGAGAAACGTGAAGGCGGCGCCGATCGGGGCGGCGGCCTTGGCGGCGACGTCGGCCAGCGGATGCCGCCACACCAGCGTGCCCAGCGCCGCCAGGCTCATCACGCCCCAGACGAACATCGACAGCCACGCATTCGGCACGTGGATGAACATGATCTTGACGGTGGCGCCCTGCTGATAGTCGTCCGGCGCCATGGCCGATTGATAGAGGCCGATCAGCAGCAGGATGGCGGTTGCCGCCGCCAGCCACGGCAACACGCGCGCGGTCAGCGTCAGGAACCGGGTGGGATTGGCGAGATCGATCAGCGTCATGGCATCCTGTTAATGGTCGCAGCCCCGAGAGGCAATCAGCATGAATGCGCTCCGCGAGAGTTGATCGCGGTCAAAATCTTCCAGCATCAATCCAGCCCGTGCCGCAGGCTGGCGGCGGCCGCGAACGGTCCGATGACGAAGCTGATCAGCGACAGCGCGCACAGGATCGAAAACGGCGCGCCGAACGACAATCCGGTGATCGCCGCCTGCGAGGCGGCGACGCCGAAAATCAGCACCGGGATCGACAGCGGCAGCACCAGCACCGCCAGCAGCAATCCGCCGCGATGCAGCGTCACGGCCAGCGCGGCGCCGATCATGCCGGTAAAGGTCAGCGCCGGCGTTCCCGCCAGCAGCGTCAGCGCGACCGCCGAGGTCGAGACGGCATCGAGATTCAACAGCAGCCCCAGCACCGGGGTGGCGATCACCAGCGGCAGTCCGGCGGCCAGCCAGTGCGCCAGCGCCTTGGCGGCGCAGGCCAGTTCCAGCGGCGTGCGGCCCATCACGATCAGATCGAGCGAGCCGTCGTCATGGTCGGCCATGAACAGCCGGTCGAGGGTGAGCAGGCTCGCCAGCAGCGCGCCGAGCCAGAGGATCGCCGGCCCGAGCCGCGTCAGCAGCGCCAGATCGGGGCCGACCGCGAACGGCATCAGCACCACCACGGTGAGAAAGAACAGGACGCCGATCAGCGCGCCGCCGCCGACCCGCAGCGCGATCCTGATGTCCCGGCGAATCAGCGCGGCAAGCGCGGTCATGACAGGCCCCCGATCCGCAATTCGCGCGCGGCGATGCCCAAGCGGCGCATGGGTGGCGGCGACGATCAGGCCGCCGCGCCGAGATGGTCGCCCATCAGGCGCGCAAACAGGCTCTGGCCGGCGGCATCGAGCGCATTGGTCGGCTCGTCCAGCAGCCAGATCGGCCGCCGGACCGCGAGCAGCCGGGCGATCGAGAGCCGCCGCCGCTGGCCGGCCGACAGATACGCCGCCGGCAGATGGAGCGCATGGTCGAGCCCGACCGCGGCAAGGCTCTGCTTGAGGGCTTGCTGGGCGTCCGATCGTTCGCCGCCGAGAAAATCCCGCCAGAAGGCAAGGTTTTCGATCACGCTCAGCGCGGGCTTCAGCGCGTCGCGGTGGCCGAGATAATGGGCCTGTTCGGGCAGCGTCAGTTCGGCTTCGCCGCCCTCCAGCCCGATCGATCCGTCGGCGACCGCCAGCAGGCCCGCGATCATCCGCAACAGCGAGGTTTTGCCCGATCCGTTGGCGCCGGTGACGGCCAGCGCTTCGCCCGAAGCGGCCTCGAAATCGAGGCCCGAGAACACGTCCCGGCCGCCCCGCACACACCTGACGCCACGTCCCGAGAGCCGCATTTTGCCCCTTCACAGCCCTTTGGAAATTGATGGGTAGCGCAGCAGAATTTTTGGGTGACGCAACGCTGCGGCACGATTGTCGGTGTGGCGGTGCCACTGGAATGATTCTATAAGCCGGAACTTGATGCAGCACACAATCGGCGTCTGCAAGCCATCCGGGCCATGCCTCGCTGACGGTGTTTACATACCCTTGCCGGGTATAACTGACAATTGGGATTTCCTCACATGACCTCGCTCGACAGCTTCAAAAGCCAGAAGACCCTCAAGGTCGGCGCCAAGACCTACGTCTATTACAGCCTGCCCGCCGCCGAGAAGAACGGTCTGAAGGGAATCTCCAAGCTGCCCTATTCGATGAAGGTGCTGCTGGAAAACCTGCTGCGCAACGAAGACGGCCGCACCGTCAAGAAGGACGACATCGTCGCGGTCTCGAAATGGCTGAGGAAGCGCAAGCTCGAGCATGAAATCGCGTTCCGCCCGGCGCGGGTGCTGATGCAGGATTTCACCGGCGTGCCGGCGGTGGTCGATCTCGCGGCGATGCGCAACGCCATGCAGGCGCTCGGCGGCGATGCCGAAAAGATCAATCCGCTGGTGCCGGTCGATCTCGTCATCGACCACTCCGTGATCGTGAACTTCTTCGGCGACAACAAGGCATTCGGCAAGAACGTGGTCGAGGAATACAAGCAGAATCAGGAACGCTACGAATTCCTGAAATGGGGCCAGAAGGCGTTCTCGAATTTCTCCGTGGTGCCGCCCGGCACCGGCATCTGCCATCAGGTCAATCTCGAATATCTCGCGCAGACGGTGTGGACCCGCAAGGAGAAGATGACGGTCGGCAAGAAGAAGGGCACCTTCGAGGTCGCCTATCCGGATTCGCTGGTCGGCACCGATTCGCACACCACCATGGTCAACGGCCTGGCCGTGCTCGGCTGGGGTGTCGGCGGCATCGAGGCGGAAGCCTGCATGCTCGGCCAGCCGCTGTCGATGCTGCTGCCGGAAGTGGTCGGCTTCAAGCTCAAGGGCCAGATGAAGGAAGGCGTCACCGCCACCGATCTCGTGCTGACGGTCACGCAGATGCTGCGCAAGCAGGGCGTGGTCGGCAAATTCGTGGAATTCTACGGCCCCGGTCTCGATTATCTCTCGGTCGCCGACAAGGCGACCATCGGCAACATGGCGCCGGAATACGGCGCGACCTGCGGCTTCTTCCCGGTCGATGCCGAGACCATCGATTATCTGAAAACCTCGGGCCGCAAGGCCGACCGCGTCGCGCTGGTGAGCGCCTACGCCAAGGCGCAGGGCCTGTTCCGTACCGCCAAATCGCCCGATCCGGTGTTCACCGAAACGCTGATCCTCGATCTCGGCGACGTCGTGCCCTCGATGGCCGGACCGAAGCGCCCCGAAGGCCGCGTCGCGCTGCCCGCGGTCGCCGAAGGTTTCGCCGCGGCGATGGCCAGCGAATACAAGAAGGCCGCCGACGCATCGACGCGCTATGCGGTCGAGAACCGCAATTTCGATCTCGGCCATGGCGACGTGGTGATCGCGGCGATCACCTCCTGCACCAACACCTCCAATCCGAGCGTGCTGATCGGCGCCGGACTTCTGGCCCGCAACGCCGCCGCCAAGGGCCTGACGGCAAAGCCCTGGGTGAAGACCTCGCTGGCGCCGGGCAGCCAGGTGGTCGCGGAATATCTCGCCAATTCCGGCCTGCAGCTCGAACTCGACAAGGTCGGCTTCAACCTGGTCGGCTTCGGCTGCACCACCTGCATCGGCAATTCCGGACCGCTGCCGGAAGATATTTCGAAGTCGATCAACGACAACGGCATCGTTGCCGCCGCCGTGCTGTCGGGCAACCGCAATTTCGAAGGCCGCGTCAGCCCTGACGTGCAGGCCAACTATCTCGCCTCGCCGCCGCTGGTCGTGGCCTATGCGCTGGCGGGAACGGTGACCAAGGACCTCGCCGTCGAGCCGATCGGCAACGGCAAGGACGGCAAGCCGGTGTATCTCAGGGATATCTGGCCGACGACCAAGGAGATCAACGCTCTCATGAAGAAGTTCGTGACCGCGTCGATCTTCAAGAAGCGCTACGCCGACGTGTTCAAGGGCGACACCAACTGGCGCAAGATCAAGACCGTGGAGAGCGAAACCTATCGCTGGAACATGAGCTCGACCTACGTGCAGAACCCGCCCTATTTCGAAGGCATGAAGAAGGAGCCGGAGCCGATCGTCGATGTGGTCGATGCGCGGATTCTGGCGATGTTCGGCGACAAGATCACCACCGACCACATCTCGCCGGCCGGCTCGATCAAGCTGACCTCGCCCGCCGGAAAATATCTGTCCGAGCATCAGGTGCGTCCGGCCGACTTCAATCAATACGGCACGCGGCGCGGCAATCACGAAATCATGATGCGCGGCACCTTCGCCAACATCCGCATCAAGAACTTCATGCTGAAGGGCGCCGACGGCAATATCCCGGAAGGCGGCCTGACCAAGCACTGGCCCGACGGCGAGCAGATGTCGATCTACGACGCCGCGATGAAGTATCAGGCCGAGCACGTGCCGCTGGTGGTTTTCGCCGGCGCCGAATACGGCAACGGCTCGTCGCGCGACTGGGCCGCGAAGGGAACGCGGCTGCTCGGCGTCCGCGCCGTGATCTGCCAGAGCTTCGAGCGCATCCATCGCTCCAACCTCGTCGGCATGGGCGTGCTGCCGCTGACCTTCGAGGACGGCGCGTCCTGGCAGTCGATCGGCATGAAGGGTGACGAGAAAGTAACGATCCGGGGCTTGCAGGGCGACCTGAAGCCGCGCCAGAAACTGACGGCGGAGATCGTGTCCGGCGACGGTTCGCTGCAGCGCGTCTCGCTGCTGTGCCGGATCGATACGCTCGACGAACTCGATTATTACCGCAACGGCGGCATCCTGCATTATGTGCTGCGCAAACTGGCGGCGTGATGCGGGTTGGGACCGGTGCCTCACTGCGAAGTGAGTAGCGGCTAGAGGGGAGGCGGCCTATGAAGGGGCCGCCTTCTTGCGTTAGAAGGGCATGGTTCGGGGCCGGTACCGGGGACGGTAAAGTTAACGGCAACGCGGGTGGTTCGTGGTTTCCAGCATGACAACGATGACGACGTATAATTTGATTTCGCGATGGTCGGGTGCGCTTGGCGTCTGCGCGATTGTCGCCATCATCCGTCCGGCCCATGCCGATCCTCGCGCGGTGGTAGAGTTGTTCACGTCGCAGGGATGCTCGTCATGTCCGCCCGCCGACAAGATTCTCGGCGAACTCGCGAAGGATCCGTCGGTGATCGCGATGAGCATGCCGATCGATTACTGGGACTATCTCGGCTGGAAGGATACGCTGGCGGATTCGCGCTTCAGCGCCCGCCAGAAAGCCTATTCCCAGGTGCGCGGCGATCGCGAGGTTTACACGCCGCAGGCTGTCGTCAACGGATCGGTGCACGTGATCGGCAGCGATCGCGCCGGCATCGAGAACGCCATTGACGCTACCAAGAAGTCCGATGGCGTGATGTCGGTACCGGTGACGATGACGCAGTCCGGCAGCGAGATCAATGTTTCGGTCGCGGCTTCCCGCAAGGGGCCGACGGCGATGCACGGCGAAGTCTGGATCTGCTCGATCTCGAAGTCGGTGCCGATCTCGATCGGGCGCGGCGAGAATGGCGGTCACCAGGTCACGTATCACAACGTGGTGCGCAACCTGCTCAAGGTGGGTGACTGGAACGGAACGGCCGGAAGCTGGACGGTGCCGCTGGAAAATATCTCCCGCGAGGGCGTCGATGGCGCGGTGGTCTATGTCCAGGACGGCAGCCGCGACAAACCCGGTCGCGATGCTAGGCGCGGCCTTCACGACGCTGCACTGAATCGCGCTTCACTGCGTCACCCCTTAACCAGGTCACACGTTCGATTTTTGTCGTGTCGGGATGCGCCGGCGCACCTTGGCTTCCGCGACACCAAATCGCGTTGCGCTGATCGCAACCGCACCTTCAAAAAGCAAAGCCCCACAAACAAAAAGAGCCAACTCTCGTTGGCCCTCGGCGGGTAGGTCGTTCTGCGGAACAGGCCCGATCCTGACGACCCCGGGGGGCTGGGGGCTGAGGAATCCGGAACCGAAAGGACCGGGCCAACCGTAGAATCATTTTGTCGCAATTCAGGACGGCGGGCGCTGGGCGGAAGTGGGGCGGTATTATGATTCCGCTAACGATACCGTGACGCGCATGTTTCCGGCTGGCCAGGGCCGCAAGGCGAGCGATCCGGGCCCCCGAATATCGACGCTAGCCGTCAACGGCCCTCTTGCGGCGGCGCGCCGTTGGCGCAATCATGTCGGTCGGATGACAGGAGGCGCTCCATGAGTTCGATATCGGAGGAAGCCGATCCAAGTGAGGTTCGCGCAGCGGCGCGCACTGCCGCTGCGGGTCCATTGCCAAGCCGAGTGACGTTCAATCGCCTCGAGCTCAATCGTATCCTCAACCTGTATGGCCGCATGGTCGCCGATGGCGAGTGGCGCGACTATGCCATCGACTTCCTCAGGGATCGCGCGGTGTTCTCGGTGTTCCGCCGCGCCTCGGAAGTGCCGATCTACCGCATCGAAAAAGATCCGCGGCTCGCGCGCAAGCAAGGCATCTACAGCGTGATCTCGGCAAGCGGGCTGATCCTGCGCCGCGGCCACGAGCTCGATCGCGTGCTGCTGGTGATCGACCGCAAGCTGGCGGTGGTCTAGCGGCGCACCCGAATTTCAGTTCGTAGCCCGGATGAAGCGAAGCGAAATCCGGCGCAAGTGCGCCAAAGCCGGACTCAGCCGGCCGGCAACGTCGTGCCGCCGTCGCCGAGGGCGAGCTGCATCATCACGGTGTCGAGCCAGCGGCCGAATTTGAAGCCGACATTGGGGTGGGTCCCGATCATCTGGAACCCGCATTTGCGATGCACCCCGATCGAGCCGGCGTTGGCGGAATCGCCGATCACCGCGATCATCTGCCGGTAGCCGCGCGCCTCCGATTCCGCGATCAGCCGTTGCAGCAATTGCAGGCCGATGCCGCGCCGATGGATCGCGGGCTCGAGATAGACCGAATTCTCCACGGTGAAGCGATAGGCCGGCCGCGGCCGGTAGGCGCCCGCATAGGCATATCCGACCACGCGGCCTTCGAGGATCGCGACCAGATAGGGAAAGCCGCCGTCCATCAGCACGCCGAAGCGCCGCGTCATCTCGGCGAGATCCGGCGGGATCAGCTCGAACGTCGCGGTGCCGTAACGCACCGCGTGCTCGTAGATCGCGGTAATGGCGGGC
The DNA here is from genome assembly GCA_963843225.1 of uncultured Alphaproteobacteria bacterium. Classification (GTDB taxonomy): domain Bacteria; phylum Pseudomonadota; class Alphaproteobacteria; order Rhizobiales; family Xanthobacteraceae; genus Bradyrhizobium. Next base: position 949,918 of record CAWJJT010000001.1, read on the forward strand.
AGGTCGGCCGCGGTGGTGGGCCTGATTTCGAGCGCGTGCATGGGCCAGAGATTATTTTTGCTCCGGCCAAAAGAAAAGCCCCGGCCGCAAGGCCGGGGCTTCGATTTGTCCGCTTTGGGTCGGAGCGATCAGTCGCGCTGACCGAGCAGCTGCAGCAGCAGCGTGAACAGGTTGATGAAGTTCAAATAGAGCGACAGCGCACCGAGGATGGAGGCGCGTTCCGCCACGGCGCCGCCCTGCGAGGCGTAGCCGTAGATGTAGTCGTTCTTCAGCCGCTGGGTGTCGTAGGCGGTGAGGCCCGCGAACACCAGCACGCCGACCACCGACACCAGGAACTGCAGCATCGAGCTGGCGAGGAACAGGTTCACCAGGCTTGCGATGATGATGCCGATCAGGCCCATGAACAGGAACGATCCCATCCCGCTCATGTCACGCTTGGTGGTGTAGCCGTAGAGGCTGAGCGCGCCGAAGGTGGCCGCGGTGATGAAGAACACCCGCACGATCGAGGTGTGCGTATACACCAGGAAGATCGAGGACAGCGAAATGCCCATCAGCGCCGAGAACGCCCAGAACAGCAGCTGGGCGGTCGCCGGCTGCAGCCGGTTGATGCCGGCCGAAATCGCGAACACCATGACGAGCGGCGCCAGGATGAACAGCCATTTCAGGGGGCTCACGAACATCGCGTAGCCGAACGGCGTCAGGAACGCATTGCCGATCTTGGCGGCGGCGCCCGACGGATCGTTCGTCACCGCCGCCATATAGACGCCGAGCGCGGCGAGGCCGGTGATGGCAAGGCCGATGCTCATGTAGTTGTAGATGCGCAGCATGTAGGCGCGCAGACCGGCGTCGACGGTCGCGGCGTCAACGCGCCCGGCGGCCCGGCCGAAAGGAGAAGTATAATTGCGGTCTAGGTCCGACATGGTCGAATTCCCGTTGGTTGGCCCGGCGGGGCGCAAGGGTTTGCGTCGCCGGTTGCAGAAATCTATCTCAGATACCGCCGTCTGCTGACATTAACTTTACGTCATCAGACGGCGTCTGACCCGACTGGTATGTGGGAAACTAGCACATTCACCGCAAGCTTCCACGCGCGGCTGAATGTCGCTCTGCAGGCCGAATTCGCGCGTTTTGGCGGCTAACAGGGCCGCGAGAGGGCAACCTGCGGCAAATTGCATGGTATCGGCCTCTTAACCACGCTCGGCTGCGGCAGCCTGAATTTTCATAAATTCCGCAGCACGGTCGCCGGCTTCTGGTTCAGGGCCAGCAGCGTGCCGGCGAGCCCCAGTCCGACCGTGACCACCAGCGCCGCCGCGACCACGCCCGCGGCGCTGCCGGCCTGCCAGACGAAGCTCAGGGTCATCAGCCGGGTCACGATCAGCCAGGCCGCAACCGACCCGGCAATGACGCCGAAAACGGCGGTCGCAAGGCCGATCATCAGATATTCGAGCGCATAGGCGCCGAGCAGCCGCGCGCGGGTGGCGCCCAGGGTCTTGAGAATGACCGCGTCATAGACCCGGTGGCGATGGCCGGCCGCGAGCGCGCCGCCCAGCACCAGGATGGCCGAGATCAGGGTCACCGCGCTGGCGCCGCGGATCGCCAGCACCAGGTTGGTGACGACGGTGCCGATGGTTTCCAGGGCCTCGCGGACCCGTACGCTGGTCACCATCGGGAAGGCGTCGGCGACCGCCTTGATGATCCGGGCGTCGCCGGCGGAGTCCGGATGGGTCTCGGTCAGGGTCGCGATGTGGGTGTGCGGCGCACCCTTGAAGGCGTTGGGCGAGAACACCAGCACGAAATTGATGCCGAGGCTTTGCCAGTCGATGGTGCGCAGATTGCCGATGGTGGCCGGGATATCGCGGCCGAGCACGTTGACGACGATCTCGTCGCCGACCTTCAGGGCAAGGCCGTCGGCGATCTTCTTGTCCATCGAGACCAGCGGCGGGCCGCTGTAATCGGCACTCCACCATTGGCCTTCGACCACCTTCGAGCCCTTCGGGAGTTCCCCGGTATAGGTCAGGCCGCGGTCGCTCTGCAGCACCCATTCGCTGTCGGTCGAGGGCTTGAGGTCTTCCGCCTTGACGCCGCGGGCCGAGACGATGCGCCCGCGCAGCATCGGCACGTCCTCGACGGTCGATCCCGGCGCGGTGTTCTTGAGGAAATCGCCGAAGCGGGCGGCCTCGTTGGTGGGAATATCGATGAAATAGAACGACGGCGCGCGATCCGGCAGCGCCGCCAGGAATTGCCGCCGCAGATTGCCGTCGATCTGGGTGATCGTGACCAGCACCGCGAGCCCAAGGCCGAGCGACATCACCACCGACGGCGTCAAGGCGCCGGGCCGGTAGATGTTGGCGATCGCCAGCCGCAGCATGGTGAAGCGGGTGCGCGGCAGCCGGCGCGCCAGCGCCATCAGGCCGGCGGCGATGCCGCGCAGCAGCGCGAATACCGCGATCGAGGACACGACGAACACGGTCGCGACGCGCTTGTCATAGGCAAGCCCGATCACGACCGCGACCAGCAGCGCGATCACCACCGCCATCAGCGCCAGATAGCGCCAGCGCGGGCGATGCCATTCGCTGGTCACCGCTTCGCGGAACAGCGCCGCCACCGGCACGTCATGCACCCGGCCGAGCGGCCACAGCCCGAAGGCCAGCGCGGTCAGAAGGCCGTAGACGAACGACAGCGCGAGTTCGTCCGCATGCAGCGCCGGCACCACCGGCAGCGGCAACAGCTTGCCGAACAGGCCGACGATGATGAAAGGCAGCGCCGCGCCGGCGACCAGTCCGATCACCGAGCCGATCCCGGCGAGCACGACGACTTGCGTCAGGTAGATCGTGAAGACGTCGCGGCCGGTGGCGCCGAGCGCCTTGAAGGTCGCGATCACGTCGCGGCGGCGATCGATATGGCTCTTGACCGCGTTGGCGACGCCGACGCCGCCGACCAGGAGCGCGGCGAGGCCGACCAGCGTGAGGAACTGGGTGAAGCGGCTGATGGTGCGCTCGAGTTGCGGCGAAGCATTGCTGCGGCTGCGAATCTCCCAGCCGGCCTCCGGCAGCGCTTTTCGGACCTCGTCGATCAGCGCGGCGGCGGCGCGATCGTCGGTCGCGTTGTCGGGCAGCTTCACCCGATAGATCCAGCGCACGAGGCTGCCGGGCTGCAGCAATCCGGTTGCGCGCAAGGCGGCTTCGCTGACCAGGAATCGCGGACCGAGACCGACGCCTCCGGCGAGCTTGTCCGGCTCGGCATCGACGACGCTGCGGATCTGAAAATTCGCGCCGCCGATGCTGAGGCGGTCGCCGAGCTTGAGATCGAGCCGCGCCAGCAGCGTCGAAATCGGCCGCGGCGCCGAAGGCGCCGTCACGCTCGGCCAGGAGATCGGCGACCGGCATTTGCGGCTTCAGCGTCAACTCGCCGAGCATCGGGTAGGCGCCGTCGACCGCCTTGAGTTCGACCAGCGCCAGCCGGCCGTCGCCGGTGCGCGTCATCGCGCGCAGCGTCGCTGCCACCGACACCTCTCCGCGGGAGCGCAGAAACGCGACTTCATCCGGCTTCGCTTCGCGCTGGATCAGGGAGAAGGCGATGTCGCCGCCGAGCAGGGTGCGGCCTTCGCGCGCCAGTCCTTCGCTGAGGCTGGCCGCGACCGAGCCGACGCCGGCGATCGCCATCACGCCGAGCGCGATGCAGGCGATGAAAACGTAGAAGCCGCGCAAGCCGCCGCGCAATTCGCGAAGCGCAAAGCGCAGCGCCAGAAGTGAGGCGGGGCCGTTCCAACGGGAGCGGGATCAATGGCGCCGGACATGGGTTCGGAGGCAACGGTCATGAAGCGGCTTTTTGGCCCGCGCCTTGTCCGTCGATCCGGCCCGAACGCAGCCGAACCACGCGATCGCAGCGCTGCGCCAGCGCGCTGTCGTGGGTGACCAGCACCAGCGTCATGCCGCGTTCGGCGTGCTTGGTGAACAAGCAGATCGACGATCTGCTTGCCGGTCGCCTCGTCGAGATTGCCGGTGGGCTCGTCCGCCACCAGGATGGCGGGATCGGGCGCCAGCGCGCGCGCCAGCGCGACGCGCTGCTGCTCGCCGCCGGACAATTGCATGGGATAGTGATGCAGGCGGTCACCGAGGCCGACCGCGCCAAGTTCCTGCGCGGCGCGCTGCGCCGCATCGGGATTGCCGGCGAGTTCCAGCGGCACCGCGACATTTTCCAGCGCCGTCATGGTCGGGATCAGGTGGAAGGACTGGAACACGATGCCGACCTGGCGGCCGCGAAACCGCGCCAGCGCGTCCTCGTCGAGAGCATTGAAAGCGGTGCCGCTCACCACCACCTCTCCGCTGTCGGGACGCTCCAGTCCCGCCATCACCATCAGAAGCGTGGATTTCCCCGATCCCGATGGCCCGATCAGGCCGATCGCTTCACCCGGCGCCACGCGAAGGCTGATATCCTTCAGGATATGAACGCGCGCGGCTCCCGAGCCGAGCGAGAGATTGACGTTCGAGATGGAAATGGTGTCCGGCTCCACGCCGGCGATTGAAGAGGGTTCGATGAGACTGTCCATGGCTCGGTCATATGGCACTTCCGCCCATGCGGTCGAGGGGCGGGTGCTGCTGTTCGTGCACATACTTGTGTTGGGCGTGGTTCTGATGACGGCGGGGGATTGGCCATGCCCAGACGGCCGCGGAGGCCAAGCCGGTCAAGATGGTTGTCCTCGGCGATTCCCTGAGCGCGGGGCTTGGCCTTCCGGCCTCGGCGGCATTCCCGCAACGTCTTCAAAAGACCTTGGAATCCAAGGGCGTAGCGGTCGACATCATCAATGCCGGGGTGTCCGGCGATACCAGTTCCGGCGGCCGCGACCGGCTCGACTGGTCGGTGCCCGAGGGTACCCAAGGGGTGATCCTGGAACTCGGCGCCAATGACGCCCTGCGCGGCATCGATCCCGCCGTCACCCGGTCGGCGCTCTCGGACATTCTGACGCGGCTGAAGGCGCGCGGAATCGCGGTGCTGTTGTGCGGCATGGTCGCGCCGCCGAATTACGGCAGCGACTATTCGGCGCGCTTCAACGCCATCTATCCCGATCTGGCCAAATCCTTCGGCGTGCCGCTGTACCCGTTTTTCCTGGAAGGCGTTGCCGCCGACGCCAAACTCAATCAGGCCGACGGCATGCATCCGACGGCCGAGGGCGTCGACGTGATCGTCAGGAATATGCTGCCCACGGTGCAGGCATTTCTCGGCACGATATCCGGGCAGCGCAGTTGAAAATCGGGCAACGCTAACCCTAACTCCGTGTTTTCCCGGGGGCTTTCCGTTCCGTTAACGCCGAATGCTTCGCAGAGTCACATAACTACGCTAGAAATTGGTGATCGGTGATTCGTCACCGGGCTTGTTACAGGGCCTGATCCTTCGCAAGATCATGCCCCAGCATCGGGAGTCACGCTGATGCCGCGTTTGTTCACTGGACTGGAAATTCCGGCCGAGATCGGCCAGACGCTTTCCAGCTTGCGGGGCGGGCTTCCCGGCGCCCGCTGGATCGATCCCGAAAATTATCACGTCACCTTGCGCTTCATCGGCGATATCGACGGCATCGCCGCCAACGAGATCGCCTCGATGCTGTTTCGGGTCAATCGCAAGCCGTTCGAGGTGGCTTTGCAGGGCCTTTCCAGCTTCGGCGGAAAGAAGCCGCGCGCGGTGGTGGCCCAGGTGGTGCCGAGCCGGCCGCTGATCGAACTGCAGGCGGAGCTCGAGCGGCTGATGCAGCGTATCGGGCTCGATCCCGAGGGCCGCAAATTCACCCCGCATGTGACGCTGGCGCGGCTGCGCGACGCCTCCAACCAGGACGTCGCCGATTATCTGTCGGTGCGCGGCTATTTCCCGACCCGGGTCTTCACGGCCTCGCGTTTCGTGCTGTTCTCGTCGCGCGCATCGACTGGCGGCGGACCCTATGTGGTCGAGGATTCCTACGCGCTGAGCGCCTGAAGACTGAGGGCTCTCCGGTCTGGGCGATCGATCAGCGGACTTGGCGGACGGGAACCCGGGTGCATAGCCGGTGCGCAACACCAATTCTCGGCTTGCATTTTCCGCCGTGTTGGGGCCGAAAGGAGACCATGCTTTCTCCCCCGTCCGCCTCGTTCAGCGCGCATTATCAGGCCCTCGTTTCCTCCGGCGCGATCGAGCCCGACGCCGCGCAGGAAGAGGCCGCCGAGGCCTGGCCGCGCTCGAGCAGCGGCTTTCGGACTACAAGCCGTTGCGCAAGCAGGGCCTGCTCGGCCGGCTGTTTGCCGACAAGGACGAGCCGCCGCCGCGCGGCCTCTACATTCACGGCGAAGTCGGCCGCGGCAAGACCATGCTGATGGACCTGTTCTTCCAGCACAGTTCGGTCTCGCACAAGCGCCGCGCGCATTTCCACGAATTCATGGCCGAGGTGCATGAGCGGATCTACGGCTACCGCCAGAATATCTCGCGCGGCGAGATCGCCGACGGCGACGTGATCGCGCTGACGGCGGCGTCGATCTTCGACGAGGCCTGGCTTTTGTGCTTCGACGAATTCCATGTCACCGACATCGCCGATGCGATGATCCTGGGACGGCTGTTCAAGCGGCTGTTCGAGCTCGGCACCGTGGTGGTGGCGACCTCCAACGTCGCGCCCGACGATCTCTACAAAGGCGGATTGAACCGGGCGCTGTTCCTGCCCTTCATCGCGCAGATCTCGGATCATATGGACGTGCTGCGGCTCGATGCCCGCACCGATTTCCGGCTGGAGAAGCTGGCCGGCGTGAAGATGTGGCTGGTGCCGGCCGACGGCGCCGCCGCCGCTGCGCTCGACAAGGCCTGGGCGCGGATGACCGGCAACGCCAAATGCAAGCCGCGCGATATTTCGATCAAGGGCCGCGTCCTGCACGTGCCGTGCTCGGCGGACGGCGTCGCGCGATTTTCCTTCGCCGATCTGTGCGAAAAGCCGCTCGCGGCATCGGACTACCTGCGGCTCGCGCACGACTATCACACCATCATGGTCGACCGCATTCCGGTCATGGATTATCCCGAGCGCAACGCCGCCAAGCGCTTCATCACGCTGATCGACACGCTTTACGACAACGCGGTGAAGCTGATGGCCTCGGCCGAGGCCGATCCGCTGTCGCTGTACCTGGCGACCGAGGGCCACGAGGCGAACGAGTTCAAGCGGACCTCGTCGCGCCTGATCGAGATGAGTTCGGAATCCTATCTGGCGCTGCCCCACGGTCGCAAGGATTCCGCCGCCAGCGGGTCCAGCACCGGGCTGGTTGAGACGTAATGCCCGTCATTCCGGGGCGTGCATCGGCGCCACCCGGAATATCCGGATTTCGGCTCCGGTCCTTCGGACCATCCCGGAACGACGCGGATGGTCTGATCGAAATGAAGGCAGGGACGGACAATTGAGCGTGGCCTGACTTGAACGGGTCGGTCGAAAGGGATAACCAGCCGTTCAGCTTCTTTCCTACCCCCTGCTTGACCTTCAAAGGACAGATTTCCCATGGCGCGCGACAAGATTGCTTTGATTGGATCCGGTCAGATCGGCGGCACGTTGGCTCACCTGATCGGCCTGAAGGAACTGGGCGACGTCGTGATGTTCGATATCGCCGAGGGCGTGCCGCAGGGCAAATCGCTGGATATCGCGCAATCCTCGCCGGTCGACGGCTTCGACGCGCATTTCACCGGCGCCAATTCCTATGAGGCGCTCGACAACGCCAAGGTCTGCATCGTCACCGCCGGCGTGCCGCGCAAGCCCGGCATGAGCCGCGACGACCTCCTCAGCATCAATCTCAAGGTCATGGAGCAGGTCGGCGCCGGCATCAAGAAATACGCCCCCGACGCCTTCGTCATCTGCATCACCAACCCGCTCGATGCCATGGTGTGGGCGCTGCAGAAGGCCTCCGGCATGCCGCACAAGAAGGTCGTGGGCATGGCGGGCGTGCTGGATTCCTCGCGCTTCCGATATTTCCTGGCCGATGAATTCAACGTCTCGGTCGAAGACGTCACCGCCTTCGTGCTGGGCGGCCATGGCGACACGATGGTGCCGCTGGTGCGCTATTCCACGGTGGCCGGCATTCCCTTGCCCGACCTCGTCAAGATGGGCTGGACCTCGCAGGCGCGCATCGACGAGATCGTCGACCGCACCCGCAATGGCGGCGCCGAGATCGTCAATCTCCTGAAAACCGGTTCGGCGTTCTATGCGCCGGCCGCGTCCGCGGTCGCGATGGCCGAAAGCTATCTCAGGGACAAGAAGCGCGTGCTGCCCTGCGCGGCCTATCTCAACGGCGAATACGGCGTGAAGGACATGTATGTCGGCGTGCCCGTCGTGATCGGATCGAAGGGTGTCGAGCGCATCGTCGAGATCGAGCTGGCCGGCAAGGACCGCGAAGCATTCGACAAGTCGGTCGGCGCGGTCCAGGGCCTGGTCGACGCCTGCAAGAAAATCGCGCCCGATCTGCTCGGCCGCTGATTTCGCTCGATTTTCGGGCCCCTTTGGGGGCGCGAAGCGGTTTGAATTGCTGTCTGGTATATGGTATGCCAGCCGCAAAACTGATGTGAATTGCAAGATTCACCGCACGAGGGTTCGGGGAACGTCCAGATGAATATTCACGAATATCAGGCCAAGGCGCTGCTGCATGAATTCGGCGTGCCGATCTCGAAAGGCGTGCCGGTGCTGCGGCCCGCCGATTCGGACGCGGCCGCGAAAACCCTTCCCGGCCCGGTCTGGGTGGTGAAGAGCCAGATCCACGCCGGCGGCCGCGGCAAGGGCAAGTTCAAGGAGGCCAGCGCCGGCGACAAGGGCGGCGTGCGCATCGCCAAGTCGGTCGCCGAGGTCAACGACTACGTCAAGCAGATGCTGGGCGCGACGCTGGTCACGGTGCAGACCGGCCCCGCCGGCAAGCAGGTCAACCGGATCTACATCGAGGAAGGCTCCGACATCGACAAGGAGTTCTATCTGTCGATCCTGGTCAACCGCGAAACCTCCGAAGTGTCGTTCGTGGTCTCCACCGAAGGCGGCGTCAATATCGAGGACGTCGCGCATTCGACGCCGGAGAAGATCGTGACCTTCTCGGTCGATCCCGCCACCGGCATCATGGCGCATCACGGCCGCACGGTTGCGAAGGCGCTGAAACTGTCCGGCGATCTCGCCAAGCAGGCCGAAAAGCTGGTGGCGCAGCTCTACGCGGCCTTCGTCGCCAAGGACATGGCGATGCTGGAGATCAACCCGCTGGTCGTCACCAAGCAGGGCCAGTTGCGGGTGCTCGACGCCAAGGTGTCGTTCGACGACAACGCGCTGTTCCGTCATCCCGAGGTCGTCGTGCTGCGTGACGAGACCGAGGAAGACGCCAAGGAGATCGAGGCGTCGAAATACGAATTGAACTACGTGGCGCTGGACGGCACCATCGGCTGCATGGTCAACGGCGCCGGCCTTGCCATGGCGACCATGGACATCATCAAGCTCTACGGCATGGCGCCGGCGAACTTCCTCGACGTCGGCGGCAGCGCCAGCAAGGAAAAGGTCGCGGCCGCCTTCAAGATCATCACCGCCGATCCCAGCGTGAAGGGCATCCTGGTCAACATCTTCGGCGGCATCATGAAATGCGACGTCATCGCCGACGGCGTGGTCGCCGCGGTGAAGGAAGTCGGCCTGAAAGTGCCGCTGGTGGTGCGGCTCGAAGGCACCAATGTCGAAGCCGGCAAGAAGATCATCCGCGAGAGCGGCCTCAACGTGCTGCCGGCCGACAATCTCGATGACGCCGCGCAGAAGATCGTGAAAGCAGTCAAGGGAGGCTAGTCCCATGGCCCAGGACCATCTCGCCGCACCGACGCCGCTTCCGGAGCACCACAAGCTCGCGGCGTTCGCCGGCGAGTGGAGCGGTGACGAGACGGTCTATCCCTCGCGCTGGAACGCGGGCGGTCCCGCCACTTCCCATGTGGTGGCGCGCATCGATCTCAACGGTTTCTATCTGATCCAGGACACCCGCCAGACCCGCGACGGCAAGGAAGTCTTCGCCACCCACGGCCTATTCACCTATGACCGCGAGGACCGGCTCTACAAGCTGTTCTGGCACGATTCGCTCGGCTACTACCCGCCGTCGCCGGCTTCGGGCGGCTGGACCGGCAAGACCCTGACGCTGGTGCGCGGCTCGCTGCGCGGCAATGCACGCCATGTCTACGAAGTTCTCGACGACAACAGCTATTCCATGAAAATCCAGTTTTCGCCCGACGCGGAAGGGTGGGCCGACGTGCTCACCGGCGTCTACCGGCGCATCCACTGACCCCTCGACTTACCGTCTCGCGAAAGCAGTCCCAACCATGTCCATCCTGATCGGCAAGAATACCAAAGTCATCTGCCAGGGCTTTACCGGCAAGAACGGCACCTTCCACTCGGAAGCCGCGATCGCCTATGGCACCAAGATGGTCGGGGGCACTTCGCCCGGTAAAGGCGGCTCGACCCATCTGGGGCTGCCGGTGTTCGACACCGTGTCCGAGGCGCGGGAGAAGACCGGCGCCGACGCATCCGTGATCTATGTGCCGCCGCCGGGCGCCGCGGATGCGATCTGCGAAGCCATCGATGCCGAAATCCCGCTGATCGTCTGCATCACGGAAGGCATTCCGGTGCTCGACATGGTGCGCGTCAAGCGCTCGCTGTCGGGATCGAAATCCCGGCTGATCGGGCCGAACTGCCCCGGCGTGATGACGGCGGGCGAATGCAAGATCGGCATCATGCCGGCGAATATCTTCAAGCCCGGCAATGTCGGCATCGTCTCGCGGTCGGGCACCCTGACCTATGAGGCGGTGTTCCAGACCTCCCAGGAGGGCCTCGGCCAGACCACGGCGGTCGGCATCGGCGGCGATCCGGTCAAGGGCACCGAATTCATCGACGTGCTGGAGATGTTCCTCGCCGACCCCAAGACCACGTCGATCGTCATGATCGGCGAAATCGGCGGTTCGGCCGAGGAAGACGCCGCCCAGTTCCTCAAGGACGAGGCCAAGCGCGGCCGCAAGAAGCCGATGGTCGGTTTTATCGCCGGCGTCACCGCCCCTCCCGGCCGCCGCATGGGCCATGCCGGCGCGATCATTTCCGGCGGCAAGGGCGACGCCGGCTCCAAGACCGCGGCGATGGAATCGGCCGGAATCACGGTGTCGCCGTCGCCCGCGCGGCTCGGCCACACGCTTGCCGAAAAATTGAAGGGCTAATTCATTCTTTAGTTCTTTTCGAGGCGAACATTCACCCTAAATAGGGTAAAAGCCCTCCTATCACGCTGATCCGGTGCCGGGATCGGCTGCAGCGCCGTTTTCCATGCGCCATTCGAAATCGCCAGGACGTAATCATGTCTCGCCAAGACGCGAACGCCGCCTTCGCCCTCTCCTCTTTTTTGCAGGGCACAAACGCCACCTACATCGACGAAATCTACGCCCGGTACGAAAAAGACCCCGCCTCCGTCGACGCCGAATGGCAGGAGTTTTTCAAGAGCCTGAAGGACGCCCCGGCCGACGTCCGCAAGAACGCCGAAGGGCCCTCCTGGGGCCGCGACAACTGGCCGCTGACGCCGCGCGACGACCTGACCTCCGCGCTCGACGGTAACTGGGCGGAAGTCGAGAAAGCCGTCGGCACCAAGATTGCCGCCAAGGCCCAGGCCAAGGGAAGCGACAAAAGCAGCGATCTGACGGCGGCCGATATCCATCAGGCGACGCGCGATTCGGTGCGCGCCCTGATGCTGATCCGGGCCTATCGCATGCGCGGCCATTTCCACGCCAAGCTCGATCCGCTCGGGATCGAGCCGGCGCGCAACCGCGAGGAACTCGATCCGCGCTCCTACGGCTTCACGGAAGCCGACTTCGACCGCAAGATCTTCCTCGATCACGTGCTGGGCCTCGAATACGGCAGCTTGCGCGAAATCGTCGCGCTCTGCGAGCGCACCTACTGCCAGACGCTCGGCGTCGAGTTCATGCATATCAGCAACGCGGCGCAGAAATCCTGGATCCAGGAGCGCATCGAGGGTCCGGACAAGGAAATCAGTTTCACCCGCGAGGGCCGGCGCGCGATCCTGATGAAGCTGGTCGAGGCCGAAGGTTTCGAAAAATTCTGCGATCTCAAATTCACCGGCACCAAGCGCTTCGGCCTCGACGGCGCCGAATCGCTGATTCCCGCGCTCGAGCAGATCATCAAGCGCGGCGGCAATCTCGGGGTGAAGGAAATCGTGGTCGGCATGCCGCATCGCGGCCGCCTCAACGTGCTGACGCAGGTCATGGGCAAGCCGCATCGCGCGCTGTTCCATGAATTCAAGGGCGGCTCCGCCAACCCCGACGCGGTCGAGGGTTCCGGCGACGTCAAATATCATCTCGGCGCCTCGTCGGACCGCGAGTTCGACAACAACCGCATCCATCTGTCGCTGACCGCGAACCCGTCGCATCTGGAGATCGTCGATCCCGTGGTGCTCGGCAAGGTGCGCGCCAAGCAGGACCAGCACGGCGATCCGCCGGACATGCGCATCTCGGTGCTGCCGCTATTGATGCACGGCGACGCCGCGTTCGCGGGCCAGGGCGTGGTGGCCGAATGCTTCGGCCTGTCCGACCTGAAGGGCTATCGCACCGGCGGTTCGCTGCACTTCATCGTCAACAACCAGATCGGCTTCACCACCTATCCGCGCTATTCGCGTTCCTCGCCCTATCCGTCCGACGTGGCGAAGATGATCGATGCGCCGATTTTCCACGTCAACGGCGACGATCCCGAAGCCGTGGTGTTCGCGGCCAAGGTCGCGATCGAATTCCGGCAGAAATTCCACAAGCCCGTCGTCATCGACATGTTCTGCTATCGCCGGCATGGCCATAACGAGGGCGACGAGCCGGCGTTCACCCAGCCGGTGATGTACAAGCGGATCGCCTCGCATCCGAGCACGCTGGAGATCTACGCCAAGCGGCTGGTCGGCGAAGGCGTGATGACCGAAGGCGAGGTCGAGAAGGCCAAGGCGGACTGGCGCGCGCGGCTCGACGCCGAACTCGAGGCCGGTTCCGGCTACAAGCCCAACAAGGCGGACTGGCTCGACGGCAAATGGGCCGGCTTCAAGTCGGCGGACCAGGAAGAGGATGCCCGTCGCGGCGTCACCGGCGTCGATGTCACCGTGCTCAGGGAAATCGGCCGCAAGATCACCAAGGTGCCGGATGGCTTCCGGATCCACCGCACCATCCAGCGGTTCCTCGAAAACCGCGCCAAGGCCATCGACACGGGAGTAGGCATCGACTGGGCGACCGGCGAAGCGCTGGCGTTCTGCACGCTGCTGCAGGAAGGCCATCACGTCCGGCTGTCGGGGCAGGATTCCGAACGCGGCACCTTCTCGCAGCGCCACTCGGTGCTGATCGATCAGGAAGACGAGGGCCGCTACACGCCGTTCAACCATCTCGGCACCGACCAGGGCCACTACGAAGTCATCAACTCGCTGCTGTCGGAAGAAGCCGTGCTTGGCTTCGAGTACGGCTATTCGCTGGCGGAGCCGAATGCGCTCGCCATGTGGGAAGCGCAGTTCGGCGACTTCGCCAACGGCGCGCAGGTGTTGTTCGACCAGTTCATCTCGTCGGGCGAGCGCAAATGGCTGCGCATGTCCGGCCTCGTCTGCCTGTTGCCGCATGGCTATGAGGGGCAGGGGCCGGAACACTCCTCGGCGCGGCTGGAGCGCTATCTGCAGATGTGCGCCGAGGACAACATGCAGGTGGTCTATCCCACCACGCCGGCCAATTACTTCCACGTGCTGCGGCGTCAGTTGCATCGCGAGATCCGCAAGCCGCTGATCCTGATGACGCCGAAGTCGCTGCTGCGCCACAAGCGCGCGGTGTCGCGGCTCGATGAACTGGGCAGCGACGCCACGTTCCACCGTATCCTGTACGATGACGCCCAGATGCTGCCGGACGAAAAGATCAAGCTGGCGCCGGACAACAAGATCCGCCGCGTCGTCCTGTGCGCGGGCAAGGTCTATTACGATCTGTACGAGGAGCGCGAAAAGCGCGGCATCGACGATATCTATCTGATGCGCGTCGAGCAGCTTTATCCGGTGCCGCTGAAGGCGCTGGTGCAGGAGCTTGGACGCTTCAAGGGCGCCGAGGTGGTGTGGTGCCAGGAAGAGCCGCGCAACATGGGCGCCTGGCACTTCATCGAGCCCTATCTCGAATGGGTGCTGAACCAGATCCACGCGCCGAACAGGCGGCCGCGCTACGCCGGCCGCGCCGCGTCGGCTGCGACCGCTACCGGTTTGATGTCGAAGCATCTGGCGCAGCTCAAGGCGCTGCTCGACGAGGCGCTGAGCTAGCGATCCATCATCCGAATGCCCCGCGAAAGCGGGGCATTCGTCTTCTTTCTCGATAACCGATTTTTTGAGGCGTCGACGGCCGGGACAGACCGGTCCGTGACGCAAGAGGAACCAGCCAATGACCGAAATTCGTGTTCCGACGCTCGGCGAATCCGTGACCGAGGCCACCATCGGCCGCTGGTTCAAGAAGGCCGGCGACGCCGTCGCGGTCGACGAGCCCCTGGTCGAACTCGAGACCGACAAGGTCACCATCGAAGTGCCGGCGCCGTCGGCCGGCGTGCTCGGCGAGATCACCGCCAAGGACGGCGAAACCGTCGCGGTCGGCGCGCTGCTCGGGCAGATCAATGAGGGCGGCGCAGGAGCCGCCGCCAGGCCGGCCGCAGCCCCCGCGAAGGCCGCGGCTCCGGCGGCGGTTGCCGCCGCTCCGGCGGCCGCGCCAAAAGCTCCCCCGGCCGACGTGCCGCTGGCGCCGTCGGTGCGCAAGATCTCCGCCGAAAGCGGCATCGATGCCGCGACCGTCCCCGGCTCCGGCAAGGATGGGCGGGTGACCAAGGGCGACATGCTGGCCGCGATCGAGAAGGCGGCCTCGGCCCCGACGCCGATCAATCAGCCCGCCGCCGCGGTGCAGGTGCGCGCGCCTTCGCCCGCCGACGACGCCGCGCGCGAGGAGCGCGTGAAGATGACGCGGCTGCGCCAGACCATCGCGCGGCGCCTGAAGGAAGTGCAGAACACCGCCGCGATGCTGACGACCTTCAACGAGGTCGACATGAGCCACATCATGGCGATGCGGGCCCAGTACAAGGACGTGTTCGAGAAGAAGCACGGCAGCAAGCTGGGCTTCATGGGCTTCTTCACCAAGGCCTGCGTGCAGGCGCTCAAGGACATTCCGGCCGTCAACGCCGAGATCGACGGCACCGACCTGATCTACAAGAATTATTATCACGTCGGCGTCGCGGTCGGCACCGACAAGGGCCTCGTGGTGCCGGTGGTGCGCGACTGCGACCACAAGTCGATCGCCGAGATCGAGAAGACGATCGCCGATTTCGGCCGCCGCGCCCGCGACGGCCAGCTCAAGATCGACGAAATGCAGGGCGGCACCTTCACCATCACCAATGGCGGCATCTACGGCTCGCTGATGTCGACGCCGATCCTGAACGCGCCGCAGTCCGCCATTCTCGGCATGCACAAGATCCAGGACCGCCCGATGGCGATCGGCGGCAAGGTCGAGATCCGTCCGATGATGTATCTGGCGCTGTCCTATGATCACCGCGTCATCGACGGCAAGGAAGCGGTGACCTTCCTGGTCCGGGTCAAGGAAAACCTGGAAGATCCGGCGCGGCTGGTGCTGGACCTGTAATCGAAAACGTTTTTCTTATGTTCGCCGCGAATTGACGCGGTTTTCTGCGGCGCAGGCTTTCGGGGGCGAATCGTGACGGACAGAGTTGCAATCATCACCGGCGGGAGCCGCGGCATCGGCCGCGCTACCGCCATCGCCGCCGCTGCCCGCGGTTTTCGGGTCGTCGTCGGCTACGCCAGCAATCAGGCCGCGGCCCAAAGCGTGGTCTCCGCCATCGAAGCCAGCAACGGCAAGGCGATCGCGCTGAAATGCGATGTCGGCGACGAGCCCGATATCCTGGCGCTGTTCAAGGCCGCCGACAAGTTCGGCACGCTCGGCGCGCTGATCAACAACGCCGGCATCGTCGGGGCGACGTCGCGGGTCGACGAGATGTCGGCCGAGCGCATCCAGCGCATGATGGCGGTCAACGTCACCGGCAGCATCCTGTGCGCGCGCGAGGCGGTGAAGCGGATGTCGACGCGCCACGGCGGCAAGGGCGGCGTCATCGTCAATCTGTCGTCCGTGGCGGCCAAGCTCGGCTCGCCCAACACCTATGTCGATTATGCGGCCTCGAAGGGCGCGATCGATTCCTTCACCATCGGCCTCGGCTATGAAGTCGCCGGCGAGGGCATTCGCGTCGCCGCGATCCGGCCCGGCCTGATCGATACCGAGATCCATGCCAGCGGCGGCGAGCCCGATCGCGCGCATCGTCTGGCGCACAACGTGCCGATGAAGCGCGTCGGCACCGCCGAGGAAATCGCCAACGCCATCGTCTGGCTGATGTCGGACGACGCCTCCTACGTGACCAGCGCCATCCTTGATGTGTCCGGCGGTCGCTAATACCTGTCACAGCATTCAGCTAGGACTTCCATCATGGCCACCTACGACCTCGTTATCATCGGCACCGGTCCCGGCGGGTATGTCTGCGCGGTGCGCGCGGCGCAACTCGGCATGAAGGTCGCGGTGGTCGAGAAGAACGCCACGCTTGGCGGCACCTGCCTCAATGTCGGGTGCATGCCTTCGAAGGCGCTGCTGCATGCTTCCGAAATGTTCGAGGAGGCCGGGCACAGTTTCGCGAAGATGGGCGTCAGCGTTCCCGCGCCGAAGCTCGATCTGCCCGCGATGATGAATTTCAAGCAGCAGGGCATCGACGGCAACGTCAAGGGCGTCGACTTCCTGATGAAGAAAAACAAGGTCGACGTCATCCAGGGCAAGGGCAAAATCCTCGGCACCGGCAAGGTCGAGGTGACTGATGGCGACGGCAAGGCGCAAATCGTCGAGACCAGGAACATCGTCATCGCCACCGGCTCCGATATTGCGCGGCTGAAGGGCATCGAGATCGACGAAAAGCGGATCGTGTCGTCGACCGGCGCGCTATCGCTCGACAAGGTGCCGGAAAAACTCTTGATCGTCGGCGCCGGCGTGATCGGGCTCGAACTCGGCTCGGTGTGGCACCGTCTCGGCGCCCAGGTCACGGTGGTGGAATTTCTGGACCGTATTTTACCGGGCATGGATGGCGAGGTCGCAAAGCAGTTCCAGCGCATCCTCGAAAAACAGGGCTTTGCGTTCAAGCTCGGCGCCAAGGTCACCGGCATCGATACCTCGGGCAAGACTTTGTCCGCGCAGGTCGAGCCGGCCGCGGGCGGCAAGGCGGAAACGCTGGAGGCCGACGTGGTGCTGGTGTGCATCGGCCGCGTCCCCTACACCGAGGGCCTCGGTCTGAAGGAAGCCGGCGTCGCGCTCGATAATCGTGGCCGCGTGCAGATTGATTCGCATTTTGCGACCACCCTGAAGGGCGTCTACGCCATCGGCGACGTCGTTGCCGGGCCGATGCTCGCGCACAAGGCCGAGGACGAGGGCGTCGCGGTCGCGGAGATCCTCGCCGGGCAGGCCGGGCATGTGAATTACGATGTCATTCCAGGTGTTGTGTATACCACGCCGGAAGTTTCCTCGGTCGGCAAGACCGAGGAAGAACTGAAGCAGGCCAATGTGGCTTACACTGTCGGCAAATTCCCCTTCACTGCCAATGGCCGTTCCAAGGTCAACCAGACCACCGAAGGTTTCGTGAAGATTCTCGCAGATGCGAAGACCGATCGGGTGCTTGGCGTGCACATTGTCGGCCGCGAGGCCGGCGAAATGATCCACGAAGCCTGTGTTCTGATGGAATTCGGCGGTTCCGCCGAGGATCTGGCGCGTACCTGCCACGCCCATCCGACCCGTTCCGAAGCCATCAAGGAAGCGGCGCTTGCAGTCGGCAAGCGGGCGATACATATGTGATCGACGCCCGGGAATCGGGCGGGGACGCCCAGGGATGATGCGCCGCCTTCTACAGCCGATCTGGGTTCTGCTCGCGATCATCTTCCTGATCGAAGCATGGCTATGGGATCACCTCGAACCGATCGTGGCGTGGTTCGTGGCGTTGATCCCGCTGCGCGCCTTCAAGCAATGGCTCGCCGATCGCGTCGATACGCTGTCGCCGGCGATGACGCTGATCGTGTTCATCGTGCCGGTGATCCCGCTGTTTCCGCTGAAGCTGGTCGGCCTCTGGCTGCTCACCCACGAATACTGGATGAGCGCCTTCCTCACCATCATCTTCGCCAAGTTTCTGGGTGTCGGCGTCGCCGCGTTCGTCTTCGACGTGACAAAGGACAAGCTGCTGGAGATGGACTGGTTCGAAACGCTCTATGAGTTTGTTCTCGAACTGCGGGCGAAGGCGAGGGCGCTGGTCGATCCGATCAAATCGAAAATCCTCGCCGCGCTGCGCGGCGACGGCAGCAGCTGGTCATCGCGCACGCTGCGGCTGATCCAGCGTTTCCGCAAGAGCGTGCACGAAGCACGCTGAACTCCGGCCGTTCACGGCAGATGGAGCAGATGCGGCACGAAGATGCCGAGCGCGGTGAAGGCGATCCCGGCCAGCGTCAACAGGCCCGAGATCCAGGCCAGCGCGATGATGCCGGTGATGATGGTGGCGGACGCCAGCACGATGCCGATCTGGAAGGCGGCGGAGGCGAGTTCGAAGTGATGATACTTCGCCGTCGCCAGGTCGCGCTCTTCCTGGGCTTCCAGGGCGCGTGGGACAAGTTGCTCCGTGCCTTCGCCGGTCTCCGGCTCGGAACGGTAGCGCGCCGCGGTCTTCTGCCAGTCGTCGATCTGCTTTTGGGCCGCCGCCTTGGCGGCATCGTCGCCCGCAATGCCGAGGCCAAGCTTGGTCTGCTCGGCGGCGGTCTGCACCACCGTGCGGCGGATGCTCTTGGCCTGGAAGAACGCCCACAGGTTGGACGCCTCGACATTCTTGCTGATGGATTCGGTCTGGGCGCCCTTGCCCAGCGTCTCCGACAGCGCCAGGCACAGCGCGATGATCGCAATCAACAGCGCGATCTTCCGGTTCTCGCCGGCGGCTTCCTTGCTGCTCTCCGCCTGCTCCATGCTCTCGTGCGCGCTCATGATTCCCTCCCTGACCGATGGCCCTACGATTGCCGAACATACCCATCCGCGCAAGAGGCACGCGGATGTGACGGTGACGTGTCAGGGCGGAGGCAAGGCGAATTCAGGCGCGGGGATGCGCCGATTTATAGACTTCCAGCAGCCGCTCGCTGTCGATGCCGGTGTAGATCTGCGTGGTCGACAGCGACGCATGCCCGAGCAGTTCCTGGATCGCGCGCAGATCGCCGCCGCGGCTCAGAAGATGCGTCGCGAAGGAATGCCGCAATGCGTGCGGGGTTGCGCTGTCGGGCAGGCCGAGCGCGCCGCGCAGCCGCTCCATGGTGAGCTGGATGATCCGGGGACTGAGCGGTCCGCCGCGCGCGCCGACGAAGATCGGCCCCTCCGGCGGCAATTGATGCGGGCATAGGGCGACGTAGTCCTGCACCAGCGCCAGCACGTTCTGCAGCACCGGCACCATGCGGGTCTTGTTGCCCTTGCCGGTCACGACAAGCACGTCGCCTGCGCCCGGCAGCGGCACCTCGCGGCGTTTCAGGCCGAGCGCTTCGGAGATGCGCAGGCCGGAGCCGTAGAGCAGCGCCATCACGGCGGCGTCGCGCGCCCAGATCCAGGGATCGCGCTCCTCGCCGGCGCGTTCGTCGGCGTCGGCAAAGCGCTTGGCCTGCGCCATCGGAACCGGCTTCGGCAGGGTCTTGCCGACCTTTGGCGCGCGGATAGCCGACAGCGATCCGACCTTGCCTTTGCCTTCCCGCTCGAGGAAGCGGCCGAACGAACGCAGCCCCGCCAGCGCCCGCATCAGGGAGCGGCCGCCGATGTCGTCGGCGCGCCGCATCGCCAGGAAAGCCCTGATGTCGGTCGCCTCCAGCGCGGCAAAGCGCGGCAGCGTCACGCGCGCGCCCCAATGCTGGCTGAGGAAACCGAGAAACTGGCGGAGGTCGCGCGCATAGGCTTCCAGCGTCTTCGGTGACAGCCGCCGCTCGCTTCGCAGATGCGCCAGCCAATGCGTCATCTGCAGCGTGATGCTGCTGTCGGCGCATTCGAGTTCGATCGGTTGAACCGCGGGAGCTGGTTTTGCCATTTGGCTGTCTTTCGGGCCTCTGTGCGGCGCGCGATGATTTCTGCTTATTATATCGCACCTGTTTCGTTTACCGTTCGCTAACTTGGCGGGCAGCGGCGGCCGGACGCTGGCCCCGGCCCGCTCACGGCCCTAAGCTCGCCGCTCCTCCTGGATCTTGAGTTTGATTCTGAACATGGACCACTCAACGCGCGCTCGGCACGTCATCGGCAGCATCGACCGCGCGTCGTCGATGTGCTGGTGCCGGTCGCGCTCGATCAGAATTATTCCTACCGGGTGCCGCGCGGCATGGAACTGAAGCCGGGCGACGTGGTCTGCGTGCCGCTCGGACCGCGCGAAGTGGTCGCGGTGGTGTGGGCGGAGAACGCCAATCCCGATCCGCGCCTGCACAATCGCCTCAAGGATGTCGGCGAAAAACTCGACGTGCCGCCGCTGAAGGAGGAACTGCGCGCGCTCGTCGACTGGGTCGCCAACTACACGCTGTCGGCGCGCGGCATGGTGTTGCGGATGTGTTTGCGGATGGGCGAGCATCTCGGCCCCGAACGGGTGCGCATGGGCGTGCGCCTGATCGGCGAGCCGCCCAAGCGCCTGACCCCGGCGCGGCGGCGGCTGATCGAGGTCTTGTCCGACGGCCTGCTGCACGGCAAATCCGAAGCCGCCAGGGAAGCGGGTGTCAGCGCCGGCGTGATCGACGGCCTCGTCGACGAGGGCACGCTGGCGACGGAAGCCGATGCCGCGCGCGCTGGCGCCGCCGGCGCCCGATCCGTCCTTCGCGACGCCCGACTTTTCCCGCCAGCAGCGCACCGCCGTGGACGCCATGCGCGCGCTGGCGGCCAATGGCAGCTTCCACGTCGCATTGCTCGACGGCGTCACCGGTTCGGGCAAGACCGAAGTCTATTTCGAGGCGATCGCCGAAGTGATCCGCCGCGGCAGGCAATCGCTGATCCTGATGCCGGAGATCGCGCTCACCGGCCAGTTCCTCGACCGCTTTGCGCAGCGTTTCGGCGTGCGGCCGCTGGAATGGCATTCCGAACTGACCCCGCGCACGCGGCAGCGCAATTGGGCCGCGATCGCAGCAGGCGAAGCCCCCGTGGTGGTGGGCGCGCGCTCGGCGCTGTTCCTGCCCTATGCTGATTTGGGGCTGATCGTCGTCGATGAGGAGCACGATCAGGCCTACAAGCAGGACGAAGGCGCGCATTATCACGCCCGCGACATGGCGGTGGTGCGCGCGCATATCGCCAAGACGCCGATCGTGCTGGCTTCCGCGACGCCGTCGGTCGAGACCGAGGTCAATGCGCGCAAGGGCCGCTATCAGCGCATCGTGCTGCCGTCGCGGTTCGGCGGCCAGCACATGCCGCATATCGAGGCGATCGACCTGCGGCGCGAGGCGCCCGCGCGAGGCCGCTTCATTTCGCCGAGGCTCGCCGGGCGAGATCAAGATCGCCATCGAGCGGCGCGAACAGGCGCTGTTGTTCCTCAACCGCAGGGGCTACGCGCCGCTCACTCTGTGCCGGGCCTGCGGGCATCGCTTCGCCTGCACCATCTGCGATGCCTGGCTGGTCGATCACCGCTTTCGCCAGCGGCTGGTCTGCCATCATTGCGGCTTCTCGATGCCGCGCCCGAATGTCTGCCCGCATTGCCAGGCCGAGGAATCGCTGGTCGCGGTCGGCCCCGGGGTCGAGCGCCTGCAGGAGGAAGCCGCGGCGCTGTTTCCGGAGGCGCGCGCCATGGTGCTGTCGAGCGACCTGATCACCTCGATCGAAACCATGCGCGCCGAATTGACCGAGATCGCGGAGGGGCGCGTCGATATCATCATCGGCACCCAATTGGTGGCGAAAGGGCATAACTTCCCGCGGCTCAATCTGGTCGGCGTGGTCGATGCCGATCTCGGCCTGAGCAACGGCGATCCGCGCGCCGCCGAGCGCACCTGGCAATTGCTCAACCAGGTGATCGGGCGCGCCGGGCGCGATCAGGGCCGCGGCGTCGGCTATCTGCAAACCCACCAGCCCGAACATCCCGTGATGAAGGCGCTGGTGGCCTGCGATCGCGAGGCGTTCTATGCCAGCGAGATCGAGGCCCGCGAACGCGCCTCCTATCCGCCGTTCGGCCGGCTGGCGAGCCTGATCATTTCCGCGGGCGACCGGCCGACGGCGGAGGGCTTTGCGCGCAGGCTGGCCGCGATCGCGCCGATCGACGAGCGGATCAAGGTGCTGGGGCCTGCCGAGGCCCCGCTGGCGGTGATCAAGGGCCGCTATCGCTTCCGGCTGCTGGTCAAATCGGCGCGCAACGTCGACCTGTCGGAATATCTGCGTGAATGGCTCGCGGCCGGCCCGAAAACCAAGGGCAACCTCAAGCTCGAAGTCGACGTCGATCCGCAGAGCTTTTTGTAGGAGACGCCGTCATTCCGGGGCGCGCGGGAGCGCGAACCCGGAATCTCGAGATTCCCGATGTGCAATTGCACATCTGAGGTCTGGTCCTTCGGACCATCCCGGAATGACGAACAGGCCAAATAAAAAAGCCCGCCGTCATTGGCGACGGCAGGCTCTTGTCCGGCATGCAGGAGGTTCTGCGGCCGTTACGCTACGCAACGCTTACTGGGTTTCGATCGCATTGGCGCTCAAGGCGCCCGTCAGGAGACGACTTCGGCGGTCACCCGGCCGACGCCGGCGCTGGTCAGGCCGATCGCCCGGGCGGCGCCGGTCGACAGATCCAGCACCCGGCCCCGGATGAACGGGCCGCGGTCATTGACGGTCACGATGACGCTGCGGCCGCCATGCGTTACCCGCAGCTTGGTGCCGAACGGCAGCGAGCGGTGGGCGCAGGTCATGGCGTTCGAGTTCATGCGCTGGCCGGAAGCGGTCCGGCTGCCGGATTCGCTGCCGTAATAGGAGGCCATGCCCGAGAAGGTGCGCCCGCCGAATGACGTCGGCGCGATCGAGGCATTGGCGTCGCGCCAGGCGGAGCCGGAATCGCTCCGTGGCGAGTCGCTGGCGTGGTGGTGGTGGCGATGGCCGTAATGATGATGGCGATGGGATTTGGCCGAGGCCTCGGTGACGCTTCCGCCGACCAGGAGAGTTGCGGCGACAAGAGCTAGCGCCGTGCGCGACTGGGTTACTTTTCCCAGCGTCCGATCCTTGATTTTTAACATGAATTAGTCCCTCGGATAGTATTGCCACATGCGTGACAAGTGGAACCCCCGTCCCGACTCACCTGGACGCCGTTTGCTGGGCTAATGAGGCATAAAAGCGGCAGTAAACCCGTTTGCCTTCCATTGAAATATCTTGTGACCGAATTCGGCTAATCATTAATAGTTCCGTAAAATTGGATATTATTGGAACAGCGTGTAAGATTTATACTTTAAAATACTGACGAGCAAAGTCATCGCCGGAGAAGACGAGATTTCGCCAAGTAATGCGGACGATGGAATGACCGGGGCCAAACGCCGGTTCCCTGCGCGCTGGCTCATGCGGCCATGCGTCCCGCGGCGGAACGAATTCGCGGACTGCGATTCTCCGCGCAAGGGTCAGTCCACGGCCGGGCCGCCTGGAAAAATTTGCGGCCTCGGACGCCTGAAGAAATCGCGTCCGGCCGTCCCCGGATAAGCGCGTGCGACAAGGCGGCGCCAGCCCTGTCGTCATGTTGCACCTGCGCTCTCGCTATGTTAGCAAAGCCGCGATTTTAACGGTCCCGGCACAGCCGTGTCGGCCGAAAATCGAAGTCCCGCTTGAACTCCAAGGGCTTGGATCGCTAGGCGCCGCATCGTGGCGACGGTTTTTCCCTTGCGAGTTTGACAGCAACAAAGAGCGCGCTCGTGGCTGCAGAAGATCCGTCCGTTTCGGGAGTGTCCGGTCGTTACGCAACGGCCTTGTTCGAACTGGCGCGGGATGAAAAATCCATCGATGCGGTCAAGGCCGATCTTGATGCATTCGAGGCCCTGCTCAACGACAGCGCGGATCTCAAGCGTCTGGTCCGCAGCCCGGTGTTTTCGGCGGAAGTGCAATCGAAGGCGCTCGCCGCGGTGCTCGACAAGGCCGGTATATCAGGCGTTTCCGCGAATTTCCTGAAAGTCCTCACCGCCAACCGCAGGCTGTTTGCGGTGGCCGACGTGCTGCGCGCGTTTCGCGCACTGGTGGCCAAATTCAAGGGCGAGGCGACCGCGGATGTCACCGTGGCGGAAGCGCTCAGCGACAAGAATCTCGACGCCCTGAAGGCCGCACTGAAATCGGTGACGGGCAAGGACGTCGCGCTCAACGTGAATGTCGATCCTTCGATTATCGGCGGCCTGGTGGTCAAGCTTGGCAGCCGCATGGTGGATAGTTCGCTTCGCACCAAACTCAATTCGATCAAGCACGCGATGAAAGAGGCAGGCTGATGGACATCCGCGCCGCGGAAATTTCCGCGATCCTGAAGGACCAGATCAAGAATTTCGGCCAGGAGGCTGAGGTTTCCGAAGTCGGACAGGTGCTGTCCGTCGGCGACGGCATTGCCCGCGTCTACGGGCTGGACAACGTCCAGGCCGGCGAAATGGTCGAGTTCGAGAACGGCACCCGCGGCATGGCGCTGAACCTCGAAACCGACAACGTCGGTATCGTGATCTTCGGCGCCGACCGCGAGATCAAGGAAGGCCAGACCGTCAAGCGCACCCGCGCCATCGTCGACACGCCGGTCGGCAAGGGTCTGCTCGGCCGCGTCGTCGACGCGCTCGGCAATCCGATCGACGGCAAGGGTCCGATCCAGGCCGACAAGCGCATGCGCGTCGACGTCAAGGCGCCCGGCATCATTCCGCGCAAGTCGGTCAACGAGCCGATGGCGACCGGCCTCAAGGCGATCGACGCCCTGATCCCGATCGGCCGCGGCCAGCGCGAGCTGATCATCGGCGACCGCCAGACCGGCAAGACCGCGATCGCGCTCGACACCATTCTCAACCAGAAGCCGCTCAACGCGCAGCCGGACGAGAACATCAAGCTGTATTGCGTTTACGTCGCGATCGGCCAGAAGCGCTCGACCGTTGCCCAGTTCGTCAAGGTGCTCGAAGAGCAGGGCGCGCTGGAATATTCGGTCATCGTCGCCGCGACCGCCTCCGATCCCGCGCCGATGCAGTACATCGCGCCGTTCACCGGCTGCACCATGGGCGAGTATTTCCGCGACAACGGCATGCACGCGGTCATCATCTATGACGACTTGTCCAAGCAGGCCGTCGCCTACCGCCAGATGTCGCTGCTGCTGCGCCGCCCGCCGGGCCGCGAAGCCTATCCCGGCGACGTGTTCTATCTGCATTCGCGCCTGCTCGAGCGCGCCGCCAAGCTCAACAAGGACCAGGGTTCGGGATCGCTGACCGCGCTGCCGGTGATCGAAACCCAGGCCAACGACGTGTCGGCCTACATCCCGACCAACGTGATTTCGATTACCGACGGCCAGATCTTCCTGGAAACCGACCTGTTCTTCCAGGGCATCCGCCCGGCGGTGAACGTCGGCCTGTCGGTGTCGCGCGTCGGATCGTCGGCGCAGACCAAGGCGATGAAGAAGGTCGCCGGCAAGATCAAGGGCGAGCTGGCGCAGTACCGCGAAATGGCGGCGTTCGCGCAGTTCGGCAGCGACCTCGACGCCTCGACGCAGCGCCTGCTGAACCGTGGTTCTCGCCTGACCGAACTGCTCAAGCAGCCGCAATTCTCGCCGCTGAAGATGGAAGAGCAGGTCTGCGTGATCTGGTCCGGCACCAACGGCTATCTCGACCCGCTCCCGCTCAACAAGGTGCGCCCCTTCGAGGATGGCCTGTTGTCGCTGCTGCGCGGCAAGAACGTCGAGATTCTCAACAGCATCCGCGAGACCCGCGATCTCTCGGACGATACCGCCGCCAAGCTGAAGGCGGTGGTCGAGGGTTACGCCAAGACGTTTTGCCTGACGAGACGTTTGCTTAATTCGCTGAGGGCCTAACAGCCCAGTGTTGGTTGCCTTGCCTGCAAGGGTGAGGCGATGGGGTCGAGCTAGAGGGTAAGTTAGCCGCAATGGCCAGCTTGAAAGACATGCGGGTCCGCATCGCCTCCACCAAGGCGACGCAGAAGATCACCAAGGCCATGCAGATGGTCGCAGCCTCCAAGCTGCGGCGTGCGCAGACCGCCGCCGAAGCAGCGCGGCCCTACGCCGAGAAAGTGGACGCGGTGATTTCGAATATCGCCAGCGCCGCGGCGGGCTCTCCCGGCGCACCGATGTTGCTGGCCGGCACCGGCAAGGACCAGGTGCATCTGCTTCTGGTCTGCACCGGCGAGCGCGGCCTGTCCGGCGCCTTCAATTCCTCGATCGTCCGTCTCGCCCGCGACCACGCGCTGAAGCTGATGAACCAGGGCAAAGAGGTCAAGTTCTTCTGCGTCGGCCGCAAGGGCTACGAGCAGCTCCGCCGCACCTTCGAAAAGCAGATCGTCGAGCATGTCGAGCTGCGTTCGGTCCGCCAGCTCGCGTTCGCCAATGCCGAGGATATCGCGAGGAAGGTGATCGCGCGTTTCGACGCCGGCGAGTTCGACGTCTGCACGCTGTTCTATTCGCGCTTCAAGTCCGTGATCGCGCAGGTCCCGACCGCGCACCAGATCATTCCGCTGGTGGTGGAAGCCCCCGCCGCCAATGCCGGTCCCGCGACATCCTACGAATACGAGCCGGAGGAAGACGAGATCCTGACCAGGCTCCTGCCGCGCAATCTCGCAGTGCAGATCTTCCGCGCGCTGCTCGAAAACAACGCCTCGTTCTATGGCGCGCAGATGAGCGCGATGGACAACGCCACCCGCAATGCCGGCGACATGATCCGCAAGCAGACCCTGATTTACAACCGAACCCGTCAGGCCATGATCACCAAGGAGCTGATTGAAATCATCTCCGGCGCCGAGGCGATGTAGCGGCGACAGGCACGATCAGACTGACGATTTTAGAATTCGAAGGAGAGAGTTTATGGCCACACCTGCCAACCAGACCGGACGCATCACGCAGGTCATCGGCGCCGTCGTCGACGTGCAGTTCGAGGGACATCTGCCCGCCATTCTCAATGCGATCGAGACCAAGAACGGCGGCAACCGCCTGGTGCTCGAGGTGGCGCAGCATCTCGGCGAATCCACGGTGCGCACCATCGCGATGGACACCACCGAGGGTCTGGTCCGCGGTCAGGAAGTCACCGACACCGGCAATCCGATCATGGTGCCGGTCGGCGCCGGCACGCTCGGCCGCATCATCAACGTCATCGGCGAACCGATCGATGAAGCAGGCCCGGTGGCTGCGGAAGGTATGCGCGCGATCCACCAGGAATCGCCGAGCTATACCGACCAGTCGACCGAAGCCGAAATTCTCGTCACCGGCATCAAGGTCGTCGACCTGCTGGCGCCCTACGCCAAGGGCGGCAAGATCGGCCTGTTCGGCGGCGCGGGCGTCGGCAAGACCGTGCTGATCCAGGAGCTGATCAACAACGTCGCCAAGGCCCATGGTGGCTACTCGGTGTTCGCCGGCGTCGGCGAGCGTACGCGCGAAGGCAACGACCTCTATCACGAATTCATCGAATTCAAGGTCAACGCCGACCCGCATCATCCCGATCCGAACGTCAAATCGAAATGCGCCCTCGTGTTCGGCCAGATGAACGAACCGCCGGGCGCCCGCGCCCGCGTCGGCCTGACCGGACTGACGGTCGCCGAGCACTTCCGCGATCAGGGCCAGGACGTGCTGTTCTTCGTCGACAACATCTTCCGTTTCACGCAGGCGGGCTCCGAAGTGTCGGCGCTGCTCGGCCGTATTCCTTCCGCCGTGGGCTATCAGCCGACGCTCGCCACCGACATGGGCGCGCTGCAGGAACGCATCACCACCACCCACAAGGGATCGATCACCTCGGTGCAGGCGATCTACGTGCCGGCCGACGACTTGACCGACCCGGCGCCCGCGACCTCGTTCGCGCATCTGGACGCCACCACGGTGCTGAGCCGCGCGATTTCGGAAAAGGGCATCTATCCGGCGGTGGATCCGCTCGACTCGACCTCGCGCATGCTGTCGCCGCTTGTCGTCGGCGAAGATCACTACAACACCGCGCGGCTGGTTCAGCAGGTGCTGCAGAAGTACAAGTCGCTGCAGGACATCATCGCCATTCTCGGCATGGACGAACTGTCGGAAGAAGACAAGATCGCGGTGGCGCGCGCGCGCAAGATCGAGCGCTTCCTGTCGCAGCCGTTCCACGTGGCCGAGGTCTTCACGGGATCGCCGGGCAAGTTCGTCGAGCTCGCCGACACCATCAAGGGCTTCCGCGCGATCTGCGACGGCAAGTACGATCATCTGCCGGAAGCGGCCTTCTACATGGTCGGGACCATCGAAGAGGCGGTCGAAAAGGGCAAGAAGCTGGCGGCCGAGGCAGCCTAAGGCACTCAAGATCGTCGTTGCCGGGCTCGACCCGGCAATCCATCTCGAAAGATAGTTTTTTGGTTTGATGGACCCGCGGGTCAAGCCCGCGGGTGACAATGGAAAAAGCGGAACGACCATGGCCACCTTCCACTTCGATCTCGTCTCACCCGAAAAACTCGTTTTCTCCGGCGAGGTCGATCAAGTCGACATTCCCGGCTTCGAGGGTGATTTCGGCGTGCTCGCCGGGCATGCACCGGTGATCGCCGCGATCCGGCCGGGAATCGTCACGGTGATGACGGGCAACACGCAGCAGAAGATCATCGTCCATGGCGGTATCGCCGAAATGTCCGAGAAGGGTCTGACCGTGCTGGCCGAGGTCGCCTCCTCGCTCGAGGAACTGGACCGGGCGAAGCTTGCCGACAAGATCTCCGAGATGGAAGCCAAGCTCCCTGAAAAGGAAGGGCTGGAATTCGACCGCGAGATCGCGCGGCTCGATAACTTCAAGAGCATCCAGAGCCAGCTCAGCTCCACAGCGATGCACTAAACCGCCGAGCGTCGGCGCAAAAACCCCGACAGGGCAGGCTCCCGCAGCGGTGTGAGCAGCGCCGGGAACCCGGTTGCGCCTGTGAACTTCTGGCGGCATTCTGCGACCAATAATCGTGGTCCGGGGCTGCATCCATGAAACGCAAGATCGCGGCGATTTTTGCAGCGGATATTGCCGGTTACTCCCGGCTGGTCGCTGAGGACGAAGAGGAAACGCTGCGGCGTCTCGCCTCCTACCGCGCCGTCACCGACGATTTCATCGCCAAATCGGGCGGCCGCATTTTCAACACCGCCGGCGACGCCGTGCTGGCTGAATTTCCCAGCGCGGTCGAAGCGGTGCGCTGCGCCATCGACATCCAGGAAAGCCTGCGCACCCGGAATATGGCGTATCCGCCGAGCCGGCAGATGAGCTTTCGGATCGGCATCACGATCGGCGACGTCGTCGAGCGCGACGGCGACCTGCTCGGCGACGGCGTCAACATCGCGGCGAGGCTCGAGGGATTGGCCGAGGTCGGCGGCATCTGCGTTTCACGCGCGGTGCATGAACAGGTCGCCAACAAGCTGTCGGTGCAGTTCGCCGATATCGGCGAGCAGGAAGTAAAGAACATTCCGACGCCGGTGCACGCCTACATGGTGGCGATGCGGCGCGACGACGGAACCTATGCGATGCCGCAGGTGAAGAAGCCGCCGGCCAAAGCCGCTGCGCCGAACTGGATGTGGCCGCTGGCGGCGACAATCGTTGGCGTCGTGGCCATCGGCGTTGCCGGCTTTCTGTATGTCACCAAGCTGGAACAGCCAGGCGCGCCCAAGGTGGCGTCGAACGCAGCCTCCGCACCGCCGGCCGAAGCAGCAATGACGAACCCGTCGCCGGCTGCGGCGCCGCCCGCTCCACCTGCGCCGGCTCAGGCCGTGGCCGCTGCTCCGCAGGCATCCTCGCCCCCGCCGAAAGCTGCTTTCTCGGCGGACACCGTGCCTTTCGTCGCTGACCGCGCCCGGACGAGTTTGTCGCAGCAATATGCGTCCGCGGGAAATTACAAGGCGGTCGCGATCTCCAGCGGCCCGATCGGTTTCGTCTCCGGTCAGGCAACCGAGGAGGCCGCCAGGAGCGGCGCGCTGGAACTCTGTCAGAAGCGCGCGGATGCGGCCCAGCCGCCGAGGAAATGCGAACTCTATGCGGTCGGCGACACGGTGGTTTTTCCGCACGCCCCGCCGCCGATGCCTCCGGTCCCATGGGTGGTGCGCGACCCCTCGATGGAAAAACCCGTGGTCGGCAGTGAGGCGCCGATGGTCCGCGACAGCCAAAGGAAGAGCATCGACGAAAGGTATCTGCCGGGGCGCAAGTCGAAAGCGATCGCGGTCGGCCCGGGAGGGCAGATGTTCTTCTATTTCAATCAGGAGTTGGCGGAAGAAGCGGCGCGGCGGTCGCTCGAGAGCTGCGGCGCCGCCGCCGGCGTGGCCTGCAAGGTCATTGCGGTCGACGACGTCCTGGTCGTGCCGGCGCCGACCATGCTGAAGGTCGTCGGCTTTTTCCGTGCCGCCGACAATACCTCGATCGCTGCGGAGGCGAGAGACGACGTGGCACGCAAGCTCGCGGACGCAGCCGGCGGATGGAGCGCGGTCGCGGTCGGCGCAGCAGGGCGTCCCGGGCTCGCGTTGAAGGCGGCGAGCGAACAGAACGCGGTGAACGAGGCGCTCGGCAATTGCGCCAAACGCGACGGCGATTGCCGCGTCATCGCCATCGGGCCGTTTTCGGTCGGACCGAACTAGGCGCACGCTCATGAATACAGGCGGCTCGCAGCTTGGCGATCCGCTCTATGCCGCGAAAGCGCACGTGCGGGCCGCCTTCGGGACATCTGCCTTGTGCCAAGAGCGGAAGTCGCGCTGCGCACTTGGTTATGCGTGGTCAGCAATCCTCACATCGAGGTGTGAGAAAATTCCAAATGTCATCGCCTGCCATTTCGCGGGGAACATCCGCGATCGTGCAATTTCATCTGCGGACCGCAGGAGATATGTCAGCGGAGCCCGGAAGGACCGCTTCGGGTCAGAAGTGGCGCAGTTAGTCAGATTGCGCAGGTGCTGTTGGTGAGTTGCCGAGCTTTGAAGAGGCAGCTCGAAAGACAATTACTGGGCGGTCAATGCCTTTGAGCATGATGTCCTGTTGCGATATCTCAAACTGAGACAACAAATCACCCACTCCCGGCGCATCAACAACATCTCAACTCATGCAGATTTCGTCGCCATTCGCCTGGCCCTGTACCCGAGCAGCGACATTGACAGTCTGGCCGAAATAGTCGAGACGCTCATTCAGCGTTACGGCGATTGATGGACCTCGATGGATACCGACCTTCAACACGATATCCTGTCCTTGCCGCAATTCATTGAACCTTCTGATTTCCTCGCGCATCGCGATGCCCGAGCGGACCGCGTCCGATGGCCTCTCAAACGCGGCCATAACGGCGTCGCCTATCGTCTTTATCACAGCTCCGTTGTTCGAAACCACCACGTGAAGCAGCCTTTCGAAATGCTGTTGCACCAGTGAAAACGCCCTCAGATCACCTATCCGCTCATATAGCGCGGTCGATCCCTTGAGGTCGGTGAAAAGCACGGTTACGTCGCGGACCCCGATCCCTTCGGCCGCCCGGATGAGTTCGGACCGAAACAACTCCCGGAAGCTCTGGGTGACCAGCAGGCGAGCGCCGGTGAGAAACGGCGCGTAACGAAGCTCTACCCGCTCCGCTCCGGGCGGAATGGAGCAAATGGTGAGCAGCCCGGTCGTTCCGGTCGTATTCTCGATCTCGAAGGTTACCGGACCGGGAAAAACGGAGCGGCTGGAGGGCTCGCAGCCGTCCTGGCTGTAACGAACACGCACCGTTTGCGGTTCAGTCGAGGGGGCGCCTTCAACGGGATATTCAAAATAGGCTCGGGAATCGACGTCGAAGCCGAAATAGTAGCCGCCTTCGGACGTTGCCTGAAAAGTCGTGACTGCGTTTGGCGGCAAATATTGCACGCCCTGGCAGAGCGGACCTCAAAACTGCGGCCAAAGGCGGACCATCGGGTCTGAGCCCATCGGATGTCATTCGACACTCGAAGCAATAGTCTGTTGCCGTTACATCCGACGTATTGTGGAAGACAATCGTTCGGACGGCCGGCGACACCGTAAAAGTAATCGCGATGAACTCATCAAGCGTCGAATCGTAGTCGCAACGGCACATTGGGCAATGGTAGCGTTCATTCACGCCCGTCAGGCTTCTGAAGCTTTCGACGACGCACGCGCACATCGGGCAAAGCAGGAGCCAATCCATCTCGAACAGGCCGATGGCCGCCGCGTGAACCAATAGATCGATGGCTTCAGCCTCCGCGATGCCTGTCTTAGCCCCGAATGCCAGCGCATTGATCCGGTAGAGGTCGCGGTCAGTTCCGTTCCGAATGAGCGATTCCAGGCGCGACAGGACGCGCGGCTTCCACGATCTCGCGACTTCCAGGGCCGCAAAGCGATCTTCCAGAAGCGGCTCGTCGATGACGCTCTTGGAAACGGTGGGCACCGCACTGGCGATCATTGGTGGCCGCCTCTCTTGATTGTCTTTGCAAACAGATTAGGTGCGGGCCTGCATTCGGCGCATGCCCGCACCTTCGCGCTGGTGCTTCATCAGTTCGCCGAAATCAGGCGTGATCGAGTTGCTTCTGCGTCAGCGAAGCCGCAGCGCCAATCACGAACTCGGCGACCTCGTTGGGGTGCGACAGCATCGGCACGTGGCTTGACGGGAGCGTGATGATTTTAGCATGCATGCGTTCCGCGGTGACCTGCTCCTGCTGAGGTGCAATGGCCCTGTCGTTAGAGGCGACAACGAACCAACTCGGCTTGTCATGCCAGGCGGCGGCCCTGATCGGTGTTCCAAGGATGGCGCCTTGGGTCGCTCCTTGGGTTGCGCGCACGAGAGCCTTGTCCTCGGCGGACAGATCCTGCGCAAAGCTCTCATCGACGCCTTTGTCGGTGAGCATCAAAAACCCATCTTCAATGGGCTTGATCTCGTTGAAAAGAGGCGGCTTGGGGTATTGCCCGGCCAAACCGCTCAATGTCTCGCCCTTGTCGGGCGCAAAGGCCGCGACATAGACGAGTCCGGCGACCTTGGGGTTCATGCCTGCTTCGCTGATGACCGCGCCTCCGTAGGAGTGACCGACGAGAAGGACAGGACCATCCTGCGCATTGATCAAGCGGTTCGTGGAAGCCACGTCGTCGGCGATGGAGCTCAGCGGGTTCTGGACCGCCGCAACATGGAGGCCCTTGGCTTGCAGAAGCGGAATGAGCTTGGACCAGCTCGATCCATCCGCCCAGGCCCCATGAACCAGCACGATATTTTTTATTCCCGACATTTGAATTCTCCTGAGTTTGTGCCGTTTGGACCAAAGGTCAAACCGCCGGCGCGACGCAAACGATGCGTCGACAGCGAATGGATCGAGGACGTGAGAACAGGCTTGCGCACCCGTGTATCTGACGTACTTGCGTATCGGAGAGTGGACTTGGGGTGGTTTTGGTGGAGATGCTGAACGGTC
The DNA here is from genome assembly GCA_963843225.1 of uncultured Alphaproteobacteria bacterium. Taxonomy (GTDB): domain Bacteria; phylum Pseudomonadota; class Alphaproteobacteria; order Rhizobiales; family Xanthobacteraceae; genus Bradyrhizobium. Next base: position 983,522 of record CAWJJT010000001.1, read on the forward strand.
GCGACAACCCTTCAACGCCAAGTTGTCAGATATCGTCATCCACCAAAAGGGACCGCGCGATCAATCGGGTTTATTTTCGTGCCTTTGAGAAAAACGCGGAAATACTCAAGGCGGTGATGGTGTACGGACGAGCGCTCCTCGAGCGGGAGACGCGGCGAGACGTCGCCTCGCGACGCGCACCGAAATTTTCTGTTACGACCTGCTGGTTTGCCTTCTGGGGCGAGCACGGTCACCCGATATGTGCAGGGTCAGTCAGCGCCAGGGCCATCGTCGGGCAGATGATCTTCATAAAATGAGACATTGCGGATCAGTCGTCTTTGATGTCCGATATGCCATCGACAGCGGCGCTGGTTCGGACGTCACGAGATGTCCAGGTTGCGGCTACGCTGTGTGTGGCAAGGAGGCCAAGGCATGAGGACAATGAAAGCGTTCGCTCTCGGGACGGCCCTGGTGCTGTGTAACCTGGGGACGTTTGGTGTCGTAGCCCATGCGCGGGATGCCAAAGTTGTCCGTGAACCACGGGTGAGGCTTCTCGTGGTGCCCGTGGAAAGGCCTTACTGGGATTCCTTAGTGGTTCCACGATATCGTTATCGCCCTGAGGACGACCGCGTCGATCCATGCGGCGGGCCCGTAGTGCCGGTAATAAGAGTTGGACCTCAAGAGGAAACGGTTCCGTTGTGGCTGGCAAACGATTTGGGTCTTGGCCGTGTGCATGGTCGAGATTGGCCGTGTAGGGGTCAAAGCCGGTAACGCATCCATCCAAAAGCAGATATTGGGCTGTTACCCACCGGACTACCTGCTGATGGCCCCGCGAGAATGTGGCCCTGTCAGGGGCGCTTATAGCGGCAGCAACCTATAGCGCGTGAACGACGGCACCGTCGCGGACCAAAGCGGCTGCTCCGCGACAGTGGCGTCTCATGCGACCTTGTCTTTAGTCGTCGTCATCCTCGGTCTCGATACGATGTTCAATCGCATCTCGTATCCCCCGTCCGGCCGCGTACATGGCGAAGGCCATCCTCTTCTTCTGGTCCGGCGCTAGCGTTTTGTAGAGTGGCTCCCATGCATCGGCTTCCTTCTTGAGGTCGGCGGCACGTTGACTCAGTCCCTCCGCTCGACGTTGCATGAGTTCGACCGCATTGCGTTCAACCGCCTCCATTGGGCCGCTATTGCGCAGTTCCGCCACCCTTTCAAACCGGGCTTGTCGGTTCTTCGCTCGCGCGCGGATGGCCTCTTCCACGGCCGGCCAGTATTTTTCCTGGTCGGGCGTCAGCTGCAAGGCGGCCTTGACTATGGCAACGCGCGCATCCGTCAAGGCTTTCAGGTCGGAGGCACTGGGACTCCGCATCCCTACGGTGGAAGACGGCTCCGCTGCGTAGGCAAGTGTTGACGATGTTATGAGAACTGCGGTGGCTGCAACGGCAATTTTTTTGATCATCATCGCAAACTCCTGGGTGACGTTCGCCCCCCGCGGCCGGCACGATACGCGTTGTGAGCGACTTGCAGTATCGGGTGATTACCTAGGCGAGGATGAGATTCTCCCGGCCGGTATCCCCGGCCGCTGAGCACTTCCATCGAGACCCGGCCCTGGAGTTAGCCAAGGCTTGTTTGGGTCGGCAGCGATCGGCACGTCTCAAAGGTGTCAAATAACCGACATTCCCAAGAAGTCGTTTTGTGTTCCTCGACGTCGGCCACAAAAATCGCGATCAGCCTGCGCCCGGTATCGCCCGCTTTGGTCCTGACACGCGCATGGACCGCGCAGATACGCGCACACGCCCTAAACTGGGCCGCTGCGTGCATACGCCGCAAAACACTGCGCTACCGCCCGGTACACTTCGCGCCGGAACGGCACGACGAGATCGGCGACGCGGTCGAGCCGCTCCCATCGCCACTGATCGAATTCCGCCGGCTGGCCGTTGCGCGGCGTCAGCGGGTCGATTTCATCATCGGTGCCCGAGAAGCGGAGGGCGAACCATTTCTGGCGCTGGCCGCGAAATTTTGCGAGACGGTGTGACGGCTCTCGGTCGAACGGCGGAAACTCGTAAGTCAGCCAGTCGGTTTCCGACAGATACTCGGCATGCGTGACGCCGGTCTCTTCCCAGAGCTCGCGCATGACCGCGTCACGCGGATCTTCGTCGCCATCGATGCCGCCCTGCGGCATCTGCCATTCGAGGCCGGGAAGGATGATCTCCGGCCCGTCGTCGCGGAAGCGCCGCCCGATCAGGACGCGGCCGGCCGCGTTGAACAGCGCGATCCCCACATTGGGGCGGTACGGCTTGCTGTCGGGCATCACTTGCCCGCAAGCCCGGAGAATTCCTTCACCACGCGCTCATAGACCGGCCGCTTGAACGGGACGATCAGTTCGGGAAGATTCTTCATCGGCTCCCAGCGCCAGCCGACGAATTCGGCCTTGTGGCCGCCGCCGGGGTTGGCGACGTTGATTTCGGAATCCTTGCCGGTGAAGCGGACCGCGTACCATTTCTGCCGCTGGCCGCGATAGCGGCCCTTCCAGGTGCGCCCCGCCACGGTGCGGGGAATGTCGTAGATCAGCCAGTCCGCGACCTCGCCGAGTTTTTCGACCGACCGGACGCTGGTCTCCTCGTAGAGTTCGCGCTTGGCGGCCTCCCAGGTGTCCTCGCCGGGATCGACCCCGCCTTGCGGCATCTGCCAGACGTGGGATTCATCGACATGCTCGATGCCGCCGGCGCGGCGGCCGATGAAGACGAGCCCTTTGGGGTTGATCAGCATCATGCCGACGCATGTTCGATAGGGCAGGTCTTCGTAGCGCGCCATTCCGTCAGAGCCTCTCCGCGTCAGATGGGGGCGGACCGGTACCCGGCCAAGGGCAGGTGTCGCGCCAGCCAGTTGATATTTAGCTGGATTTTGATTTCAGCATCGCGGTTGTCAATGGCACAAGCATGACGCCGTGGCTTTCGAGCGTCTTGATCCAGGCGCCGATCCGCTCGATCGAAATCGGCAGCGCCGAGGCGATGCCGACCGCGGTTCCGCGCTCCTTCGCCAGATCCTCCAGTTTTGCCAGCGCCCGGTCGATCTCGGCCGCCGTCGGCACCGCGTCGATCGAGACGTCGGCCCTGGCGAACGGCATCGCCTGGCCTGCCGCCAGCGAGGCGGCGACGCTGCGCGGCGCCGAGCCGTCGTCGAGATAGCCGAGCCCGCGCTTGGCGGCCTCGCGAACGATGGGCTGCATGACCGCATCGCCGGCCACGAAGCGCGCGCCCATGAAATTGGCGATCCCGGCATAGCCCTGGAACCGGCTGAGATGCCAGTACAGCCGGTCGAGGTTTTGGTCGGCCGAAAGGGTCGTGAGCAGGGTTTGCGGGCCGGGATCGTTGTCGGGATAGTCGAACGGCTCCATCGGCACCTGCAGCAGGATCTCGTGACGCTGCGCCCGCGCCCGCTCGGCGAGCTTGCCGGGATCGGAACCGTAGGGCGTGAACGCCAGCGTCACCGCCGCCGGCAGCTTCATGATGGCGTCGGTGGTCTTGGCGGCGCCGACGCCGAGGCCGCCGACCACGATGGAAACCGTCGGCATCCGGGCGGCCTTGGCGCGGTCCGCCTCGGCGGCGTAGACGGTGAAGGGTTTCAGGCCGTCCGCCACGACCGGGATCATGCCGTAGCGCGATTTCTCCAGCAGGCGCGGATCGATATTGGCCATCATGGCGGGCGCGGTGTCGGCGCCTGCCTTGTCAGGGACGTCGCCGTTGCCGATCTTGACGTCCTGGCGCGCGCCGCTGGAGCCGTCGATGATGGTGACGGTCTTCTGCCCGTCCGGCGTGGCGGTTTTGGCTTCGGATTTGGCGCCGTGTTCGGCCGCGACCGCGGCCGGCGCGGAGGCGGCGTGTTTTTCTTCCGCCGGCTTTTGCTGGTTGATCGCGAGGCTGACCATCGGCTCGCCGCCGAGCGGATTGTCGTTGAAGATGGCGAAGCCGGCGAAAACAACCAGGAACAGGCCCAGCAGCACCGCGAGCAACTGCATTCCGGTAAAGGGCAGCCGATAGCGGCGTCTCCGGCGCGGTGTCGTCTGCCCCAGCGGCGTGCTCAGATCGTCGGCCGTCTCTGCCATGGATCTTTCCCGAATCAACCGGGCGACGATACCACGGCGGGGCGAGGCCAAGGCAGATCGGTGCGTCTTCAGGCGCCGCCGCCGGTTGCCGCAGACAAAACCCGCGAAAACAGCAACCTGCCGGGGAACTCTGGGAACCATCCAGCAAAAAGGGCGGCCCGAGGGCCGCCCTTTGCGCAAAACTCGGGTGAACCGGGCCGGATCAGTTCGCCGCCTTGTTGGCGGGCTTGTCGACTGCGGTCCTGTCGGCGGTCGCCGGCGCGCTCGCATTGACCTTGACGCCGTGCAGCAGGTCGTCGGCCATCTTCAGCGCCTTGTCGTCCTTGGCATCCGGCGGCACGTAGGATTGCGAACCGGTCTTCTCGTCGCCTTCGGACTTCAGAGTGGCCGCGCAGCGAGGCTTCGCCCTTGGTGTCGGTACGCGCCTTCAACTCGTCCGGCACGTCCTGCACCACTTCGATATCGGGAACGATACCCTTGGCCTGGATCGACTTGCCCGACGGCGTGAAGTAGCGCGCGGTGGTGAGCCGCAGCGCGCCGTTGCCGCTTCCAAGCGGGATGATGGTCTGCACCGAACCCTTGCCGAACGAGCGCGTGCCGACCAGCGTCGCACGCTTGTGGTCCTGCAGCGCGCCGGCGACGATTTCGGAGGCCGAGGCCGAGCCGCCGTTGATCAGGACGATCACCGGCTTGCCCTTGGTCAGGTCGCCCGGATGCGCGGAGCGGCGCTGGGTTTCCTCGGCGTTGCGGCCGCGGGTGGAGACGATCTCGCCGCGCTCGAGGAAGGAGTCGGAGACCGTGACCGCCTCTTCCAGCAGGCCGCCGGGATTGTTGCGGAGGTCGATGACGAAGCCCTTGAGCTTGTCGCCGATCTGGCTCTGCAGGTTGGCGACTTCCTTCTTGAGGCCTTCGGTGGTCTGCTCGTTGAAGGTGGTGATGCGGATATAGCCGATGTCGTCGGCCTCGACATGCGCGCGCACCGAGCGGACGCGGATGTTGTCGCGCACCAGCGTGACGTCGAGCGGATTGTCCTGGCCCTTGCGGATGATCTTCAGCTTGATCTTGGTGTTGACCGGCCCGCGCATCTTTTCGACGGCCTGGTTGAGGGTGAGGCCCTGCACGGCTTCGTCGTCGAGATTGGTGATGATGTCATTGGCCATGATGCCGGCCTTGGACGCCGGCGTGTCGTCGATCGGCGAGACCACCTTGATCAGGCCGTCTTCCATCGTCACCTCGATGCCGAGGCCGCCGAACTCGCCGCGGGTCTGCACCTGCATGTCGCGGAAGCTCTTGGCGTCCATGTAGCTCGAATGCGGATCGAGGCCGGACAGCATGCCGCTGATGGCGGATTCGACCAGCTTGGAGTCGTCGGGCTTCTCGACATAGTCGCTGCGGACCCGCTCGAACACGTCGCCGAACAGATTGAGCTGGCGATAGGTATCCGAGGTCGCGGCGCGCGCGCTCGATCCCATCAGCATGGAGCGAGGCTGGGTCACGAACAGCGTCAGTGCCGCGCCGGTGGCGGCGCTCAGGAGAATTACTGAAGTCTTGCGCATCATCCGCGAACCTTTTCGCCTTCATTTGCGGCCCACCATGGGCCTGGATCGATTGGAGTGCCGTCTTTACGGAACTCGACATAGAGCACGGGCTGGCTGGCATTGGCCGCGATAATGGATGCGACCTGCGAGGTCGTGCCCATGGTCGCGACCGGCTCCCCCGTAAGTACGAACTGGCCGATGTTAACCGAAATGCGCTCCATCCCGGCGATCAACACATGATACCCGCCCCCGGCATTGAGGATCAAGAGTTGTCCGTAGCTGCGGAACGGACCGGCGTAAACAACCCAGCCGTCACACGGTGTTGTGACCTGCGCTCCGGGCCGGGTGGCCAAAGAAATGCCTTTTTCGACGCCTCCGGCGCCGTCGGAACCGCCAAAATCGCGAATCTTGCTGCCGTTAACCGGTAACGCGAATAAACCCTTGGCGGACGCAAAAGCAATGGCCGGGCTCAGCCGGGCCGGGTCCTTCAGCGCCCCCAGATTGGGCCGGCCGTTAGGCGTGGCCGGCGCGCCCTGCAGGCTGGCGGTCTGCGGCCGCCTTCGCGGCGCTGTTCAGGTCCTGCTCCATCTTGGCGATCAGGCCCTGCAGGTTGTCGACCTGCTTCGACAGCACGATGGCGCGCGCGCCCTCGGCTTCCATGTCCTTTTCGATCGAACTCTGCTGGCGCTGCCGTTCGTCGATCAGGGCGGCGAGCCGGGTCTGGTCGTCCGTGAGCTTGTCGCGGTCGGCCGCGAGCCGGTCCCGCTCGCTGGCGATGGTTCTGCGGACCGTCACCAGTTCGGTGAGGTCGCCGGTCAGTTTCTCCGCACGCGCCCGCAATTCGGGCACCACCGAGCCGAGCAGCATGGCGGTGCGAAGCGATTGCAGCGCGTCCTCGGGCCTCACCAGCAAGGCCGGCGGCGTGCGCCGTCCCGCCCGTTGCAGGGCGGCCAGCACCTCGACGATCTCGGCAGCGGCGCGAATCGAGCGAATTGCGGATCTGCTGCTCGCGGCTATCCAGCGGCCGCAGCCGCGCTTCGGCGTCGCCGATCCTGGTCTCGACGATGCGCACCTGCGCGGCGATGTCGATCAGTTGCTGATTGAACTTGCTGCGGTCCTGGCCGACCGCGGCGATTTCGGCTTTGAGCTTTTCCTGCGCTTCGGCCGCGCTCTTTTGCTGCGCGCGCGCGGCTTCCAGCTCCTGCTCGCGCTGCTTGATGGCGTCGGGCGAGGGGGCGGTCGTCTGCGGGGCCGGGGCCTGCACCTGCGCGGCGGCCGGCGACAGGCTCATGCCTGCAAGGCCCGCGGACAACAGGGCCAGCGAAAGCGGGATGCGAATCGAAGCGGCCCATTCGCGGCCGGTGGTGTCAGGGTAGGAGTGAGTGGCCTGCATTGGCTGCATCGAAATAGGTCGGCGCTCTCTTGAAGGCTGGCGGCTGGCGCGATTTAGGCGCGGTGATAGGGATGCCCGGCCAAAATGGTCGCGGCCCGATAGACCTGTTCCAGAAGCATGACGCGAACCATTTGATGCGGCCAGGTCGCGGAGCCGAACGCCAGTCTCAACTTTGCATTGCGCTGCAAATCGGGCGAAAGTCCGTCCGCGCCGCCGATTGCAAAAATAGTGTTGGCAACCTGCTCATCCCGCCAGCGGCCGAGATGGCGGGCAAAGGCCGCGCTGTCGATATTGTCGCCGCGCTCGTCCAGCGCCACCAGCACGGATTTTTGCGGGATGGCGGCCGAGATCGCCGCCGCTTCCTCGGTCATCCGGGTCGCGGCGTCGCGGGCGCGGCTTTCCGGAATTTCGTGGATGTCGAGGCCGCGAAAGCCGAGCTTGCGGCCGATGTCGTCGAATCGTTCGCGGTAACGCTCGGACAGTTCCCGCTCCGGGCCCTGCTTCAGCCGGCCGATTGAAATGACGACGAGGCGCATCAAAGCCTGTTCCGGCAAAGCATGCCCTCGGACCTGATCCGAGGGTGAAGCCGGCTTGCCGCGGAAGATGCGTCAAATCGACCTGCGCGCTCCAGCGCGCGCGGCAAGGTTACCATGCGCTCGGGCCGATTCGCATCGGCTCGTCCGTCAGATCGCCTTCGCCGCCGTCGGCCCCTGCGTCCACAATCTCTCGAGATTGTAGAACTCGCGAACCTCCGGTCTGAATACGTGCACGATCACGTCGCCGGAATCGATCAGTACCCAATCGCAATTGGGCAAGCCCTCGATGTGGAGGTTTTTGATTCCGGTTTCCTTCAGCGCCTTTCGCCACATTTTCCGCGATCGCGCCGACGTGCCGGTTGGCCCGGCCCGAGGTGACGATCATGTAGTCGGAATATGCAGATTTGCCGCGAAGGTCGATGGTGACCGTTTCTTCCGCCTTCATATCGTCGAGGCGGGAGAGGATCATATTCAGCGTCTTGTCGGCGTCGGGTTGCGCCTTCAAGGCCGCAGCTTTTGTCGATGTTTTACGCGTGGTTTTGGCAGCAGCCTTTTTTGGAACCGTGGGTAAAACAGACTTGGACAATACAGGTGTGGCCAGGGACCATTCCTTTCACTGTATCGCGGGCGCCGAATCTCGGAGCCCACGGGCTATATTACGCATGTGGGGTTAACGGTTTCAATAATCCAGTGAAGCACCCCCGTCACTTTGTCTTCCAGCTTCCGTCCGGGTTCCGCAGTCCGGTCGACGACAGATCGAGCTTCATGCCGGTGAGAAACACCCAGGCCGGCGCGCGGCAGGTCGGCAAGCCGGGCCGCCTCGCTTTCCGGCAACCGGTAGCGCGCCAGCGCCTGCGCGGCGGGTGCGGCAAGCGCGCGAAAACTTTGCGGAGGACGGTCGATCACCGCGATCGGCACTTCGGACGCGATGCGCCGCCAGTTCTGCCAGCGATGAAATTGCGCGAGATTGTCAGCGCCCATGATCCAGACCAGGCGCAGCCCGGAAACGCGGCGGCGCAGATAAGTTATGGTGTCGACAGTGTAGCGGGTTCCGATGACGGATTCGAGACAACTGATGTCGATGCGCGGATCGTGGGCCATCCGGCGCGCGGCCTCGCTGCGCTGTTCGAGATCGCGCAAGGCGCCGTGTTGCTTGAGCGGATTGCCCGGCGTCACCAGCCACCACACCCGATCGAGCTTCAGCCGCTTGATCGCAAACAGGCTGATGGCGCGGTGCGCTTCATGCGGCGGATTGAACGAGCCGCCGAGCAGGCCGATGCGCATGCCGTCGGTGTGCAGCGGAATGGCCCGGGCGAGAGACGGCAACGCGAGTGAAGCTGACTTCAAATGAGCCACCGCGGGCGCGATGAACTGTTGTTTGCCGCGTTTTCTGCCGCAGACAAGTCCACGCAATCTGCGCAACCTGATCGCTGCGCGAAGGCGTGCCCACTTCGCTTGAAAACGCTTCGGCGTTCACGGCCGCGTCTGCCCGGTGCCGTGGACGCGGTATTTGAAGCTCGTCAGTTGCTCGGCGCCGACCGGGCCGCGGGCGTGGAATTTCCCGGTGGCGATGCCGATCTCCGCGCCGAAGCCGAACTCGCCGCCGTCGGCGAACTGGGTCGATGCGTTGTGCAGCACGATCGCCGAATCGACCTCGCCGAGAAACCGGCGCGCGATGGCTGCGTCCTCGGTCACGATCGCGTCGGTGTGGTGCGAGCCGTGGTTGTGAATATGGGCGATCGCCTCGTCGACGCCGTCGACGACTTTCGCGGCGATGATCGCGTCCTCATATTCGGTATCCCAGTCTTCGTCGGTCGCGGGCTTCACCCGTGAGTCGGTCTTCTGCACGGTGGCGTCGCCGCGCACCTCGCAGCCGGCATCGATCAGCATCTCCACCAGCGGCTTCAGCGTCGCCGCCGCGCCGGCGCGATCGACCAGCAATGTCTCGGCCGCGCCGCAGACGCCGGGGCGGCGCATCTTGGCGTTCAGCACGATCGACTTCGCCATTTCGAGATCGGCGGCGGAATCGACATAGACATGATTGACGCCTTCGAGGTGCGCGAACACCGGCACGCGCGCCTCGGCTTCGACGCGGGCGACGAGGCTCTTGCCGCCGCGCGGCACGATCACGTCGACCCCGCCGTTCAAGCCCGGTCAGCAACAGGCCCACCGCCGCGCGGTCGCGCGTCGGCACCAGCGTGATCGCGGCCTCCGGCAGGTCGGCCTCGCGCAAGCCCTGCACCAGGCAATCGTGGATCGCGCGGCAGGAGCGGAAGACTGTCGGAGCCGCCGCGCAGGATCACCGCGTTGCCGGATTTCAGGCAGAGCACGCCGGCGTCGGCGGCGACGTTGGGGCGGCTTTCGAAGATCACGGCGACGACGCCGAGCGGCACCCGCACCCGCTCGATCACCATGCCGTTCGGGCGCTGCCAGCTTTCGGTCACGACGCCGACCGGATCGGGGATTTCGCGCACGGTCGCGATGCCGTCGGCCATCGCATCGATGCGCGCCTGCGTCAGCGTCAGCCGGTCGATGAAGGCCGCGCTCGCGCCGGCGGCGCGCACCTCGGCGACGTCCTCGGCGTTGGCCGCGAGGATCGCGGCGGCGCCGGCGCGGATGGCGCGCTCCATCGCCCGCAGCGCCTCATTCTTCTGATCGGCGGAGGCAAGCGCCAGCACCCGCGCGGCGGCGCGGGCGCGGGCCGCCAGCTCGGTCATCAGGACCAGGCAAATCGGCGTTGCCGTCGATGGCTTTCAGCGGCGCGGACATAATCGGTTCCAACCCTCGTTAAGGCGATGTCCTAGCACGGAAATCGCCGTTTTGCGAACTGCGGCGGGGACATGGCTGGCGGGCGGCGGCGGTGTTTTTGCCTTACGGCCGGCTCGGCCAATGGCCTAGCCCGGGGAATAGACGCCGCTGGGGCCGACCACGAGATCGTCGCGGTGGATCATTTCGGCGCGTCCGCTGACGCCGAGGATGACCATCACGTCGCCCGAGGAGCGGCCCTTGATCTTCTCGGCATCGTCGGCGTCATAGGCGACGAGGCCGCGGCCGATTTCATGGGTGTCGGGGCCGCGCACCACCACCGCGTCGCCGCGCGCGAACTGCCCGTCGACCCGGATCACGCCGGCCGGCAGCAGGCTCTTGCCCGCGCGCAACGCGCTCACCGCGCCGGCGTCGATGGTCAGGGTGCCCTTCGGCTCCAGCGAGCCCGCGATCCAGCGCTTTCGCGCGGTGACGGGGTTTGCCGGGGTCAGAAACCAGGTGCAGCGGCCGCCATCGGCGATCGCCTGCAGCGGATGCTCGATCTTGCCGGACGCGATCAGCATGTGGGTGCCGGCGGTGGTCGCGATCTTGGCCGCCTCGATCTTGGTGCGCATGCCGCCGCGCGACAGTTCGGATTCCGCCGCGCCCGCCATCGCCTCGATCTCGGAGGTGACGGTCTCGACGACCGGAATCAGTTTCGCGTCCGGATTGCTGCCCGGCGGCGCGTTGTAGAGGCCGTCGATATCCGACAGCAGGATCAGCAAGTCGGCGCTCGCCATGGTGGCGACGCGCGCGGCGAGGCGGTCATTGTCGCCATAGCGGATCTCGTTGGTGGCAACCGTGTCGTTCTCGTTGATGACCGGCACCGCGCGCCAGTCCAGCAGCTTGGCGATGGTCGAACGCGCGTTGAGATAGCGGCGGCGCTCCTCGGTGTCCTGCAGGGTCACCAGGATCTGTCCGGCGCCGATGCCGTGATGGCCGAGCACCTCCGACCAGATCCGCGCCAGCGCGATCTGTCCGACCGCGGCTGCGGCCTGGCTTTCCTCCAGTTTCAGCGCGCCGCGCGGCAGTTTCAGGCGGCTGCGGCCAAGCGCGATCGAGCCCGACGATACGATCAGGATGTCGCGGCCCTCGCCGTGCAGCTTGGCCAGATCGGCGGCCAGCGCCGTGAGCCACGCCGCCCGCACCTCGCCGGCGTCGGAATCGACCAGCAGCGACGAGCCGACCTTGACGACGATGCGACGGAATTTTTTTAAAGTGGGGCGGGCCATGGACGTTTGCGTCAAACCTGAAATGCTTCTCTGGTAACGGACTTGTCTCGGTAGTGCACCGTCATTGCGAGGCGCGAAGCGACGAAGCAATCCAGCTTTCGCTCGTCGGCGCAAAGCTGGATTGCTTCGCTTCGCTCGCAATGACGGCTTGTCGGACGGCCTGAACCTGTCTCAGCCCATCACGAAGGCGTTGAGCTTGTTGCCCTCGGGATCCCTGAAATAGGCGGCGTAGAATTTCTCGCTGCGCTGGCCGGGAGCGCCTTCGCAGGAGGCCGCCGAGCGACAGAGCGAGCTTGTAGATGCGATCGACATGGGCCTTGTCCTTGGCGCCGAACGCCGCCATCACGCCGTTGCCGATCGTCATCGGCTTGCCGTCGAAGGGCAGCGCGACGCCGAAGCCGGCGCCGCCGCCCGGGCCGCCCCAGGCGATGATGCGGTCATTGGCCATGAAGCGGCCCATGCCCATTTCGCCGCAAATCTTGTCGTAGAAATCGCCGGCCTTCTTCAGGTCGTTGGTGCCGACGGTGACGTAACCGATCATGATCGTCCTCCCCTGAGGTTTGCTGGGACTTTCGAGTTTCGCAGCCGGAACAAAACAGCGCAAGCCGCCACTGTCGTTGTTTTGCTTCGATCGCTCGACGCGAACCGGTATCCATTTCGCTTGAAAATGAGATGAAAAATCAGCCCTGCGGCGTCGTCGGGCGCCCACGGCTCGGCCTGCGCCGCGCCCTTGGCCTTCGCCGACACCGGGGCTTCGCCGATCACCGCGACCAGCGCGCGCAGCGCCTCTTTCACGCCCTCGCCGGTGACGCCCGACATCAACAGCGGCGTTTTCTTGGCGGCGCGCTTCAGCCGGTCCTTCTGCTTCTTCAGCTCGTCCGGCGTCACGGCGTCGATCTTGTTCAGCGCCACGATCTCGATCTTGTCGGCGAGATGGCCTTCATAGGCCTCGAGTTCGGTCCGCACCGTCTTGTAGGCCTTGCCGGCATGTTCGCAGGTCGCGTCCACCAGATGCAGCAGCACGCGGCAGCGCTCGACATGGCCGAGAAAGCGGTCGCCGAGGCCGGCGCCTTCATGCGCGCCTTCGATCAGGCCCGGAATATCCGCCAGCACGAATTCGCGGCCGTCGGCATTCACCACGCCGAGCTGCGGATGCAGCGTGGTGAAGGGATAGTCGGCGATCTTCGGCTTCGCCGCGCTGACCTTGGACAGGAACGTCGACTTGCCGGCATTGGGCAGGCCGACGAGGCCGGCGTCGGCGATCAGTTTCAGCCGCAGCCAGATCCAGCGCTCTTCGCCTTCCTGTCCGGGATTGGCGTTGCGCGGCGCGCGGTTGGTCGAGGTCTTGAAATGCGCGTTGCCGAATCCGCCATTGCCGCCTTCGGCGAGCACGAATTTTTCGCCGAGCGTGGTGAAGTCGTGGATCAGCGTTTCGCGATCCTCGTCGAACACCTGCGTGCCGACGGGCACCTTGAGCACGATCGGCTTGCCGTTGGCGCCATGGCGGTCCTTGCCCATGCCGTTGGTGCCCTTCTGCGCCTTGAAGTGCTGCTGGTAGCGATAGTCGATCAGCGTGTTCAGCCCGTCGACCACTTCGATGACGACGTCGCCGCCGCGTCCGCCATTGCCGCCGGACGGGCCGCCGAACTCGATATACTTCTCGCGGCGAAACGCCACGCAGCCGTTGCCGCCGTCGCCGGAGCGGATATAGACCTTTGCTTCATCGAGAAATTTCATCGCCCATAGGTAGGGCAGGCAGGCCGGTGCGGCAACCTCTTAGCTTGGTAAATATCCGCGAAAGTTCAGCGTTTTACGGCTTTGGCGAGGCTCAAACGACAATCCCGCCGATGTGCTAGCGTTACCCAGCCAGTAACCCCACAAGATCCGGAAATCACCATGAGACGGCGCCAGTTCATAGCCCTTCTTGGCGGCGTGGCGGCGTCGCCCTTTGCGGCGCGCGCGCAGCAGGACGGGATGCCGGTGATCGGCTTGCTGCACGCGGGCTCCCGGGAGGAAAACGTCAAGCGGCTGGCTGCGTTCCAGAAGGGGCTTGCCGCCGCCGGTTTCGTCGAGGGCCAGAACGTCGCCATCGAGTATCGCTGGGCCGCGGGCAGGAATGAGGATCTGCCGGCGATGGCGGCCGATCTGGTCCGCCGGCAGGTCAGCGTGATCACGACGCCGGGCAGTACAGCGGCGGCGGTCGTCGCCAAGGCGGCGACGGCGAGCATTCCGGTCGTGTTCTCCTCCGGCACCGACCCGGTCGCGCTCGGTCTGGTCGACAGCCTGCGCCGGCCGGGCGGCAACGTCACCGGTATCACCTCGCTGAACGCCGAGCTCGCAGCCAAGCGATTGGGGCTGCTGCGCGAGCTGGTTCCGAAGGCATCGCGTTACTTTACGCTGGTCAAGCCGACTTCCGAACTCGCCGCGCCGTTCGTGAGGGATTTGCAGGGCGCCGCCGCGAGCCTGGGCATCGCCGTCGATGTTCTCAACGCCGACACCGCCGACGAGATCGACGCGGCTTTCGCCGCCATCCCGCGCGCGCCCGGCAACGTCATGGTGTTCGGCCCCGAGGGGTTTTTCTACATTCATCGCGCGCCGGATCGCCGGATTGGCCATTCGCGGCGCGCTGCCGACGATGTTCGATGTTCGCGATTATGTCGATGCCGGCGGCCTTGCCAGTTACGGATCGGATTATTTCGAGTTGATGGAACTCACCGGCAATTACGTCGCCCGCGTGCTGAAAGGCGCGAAGCCGGCCGACCTACCGGTACAGCAGGCGAGCAAGTTCGAATTCGTGATCAATCGCAAGACGGCCGTGGCACTCGGCATCGAGATCTCGCCGACGCTGCTGGCTACCGCGGACGATGTGATCGAGTAAGGCCGGGACGGATTCGCCTACGCGCCCGCCTGCCGGCGGCGGATCAGGAATTTCTGCATCCCCTCCAGCACCAGCTCGCGGCGCTGGTTGAACACGGTGGAGCGCAGCGTCACCACGCCGGTGGTGCGCCCGGGCTTCAGTTCCGTCACTTCGAGCGCCGGATAGATGGTGTCGTCGGCGTAGACCGGCTTCAGGAACCGGCTCGACTGTTCGAGGAAGCCGACCAGCGATTCCTCGACCATGTAGGGAAACAGTCCGGCTCCCGGCGCGGTGTGGACCAGGGTCTGGAAACCGTGGGCGAGCAGGTTCGGCATGCCGCGGGCGCGACAATATTCGACGTCGTAGTGCACCGGATGGGTGTCGCCGCTCGCGGTCTGGAACGCGGCGAACACCGCCGACGTCATGGTGCGGCTCGGGATCACGAAGCGCTCGCCGAGCACAAAATCCTCGAACCAGCGTTGCTCGGGCACCATGCGGTGGCTTGCGGGATCGAACTCGGTCATGGCTGGTCCTTTGTACGTCCGGCTGATCGGTATCGCAGACGTCAGGCTGCGGCAATTGGTTCAATTCGTCATGCCCGGGCTTGCCCCGGGCATCCACGTCTTTAAAACAGCGCGGCACGAAAGACGTGGATGGCCGGACATAGGCGAGCGGAAGCGACGCCGTCCTTTCGGACGGCTATGTCCGGCCATGACGGAGAATACATGCCTGGCCGTCACAGATGAGCATCTTCGCCAAAATCTCCACCAGCGCCGACGAACGCTCGGCGCGGCTGGCCGGCATCGGGCTGATGCTGGTGTCGATCTTCATGTTCTCGTTCGGCGATGCGCTCGGGCAAGTTCATGGTGGCGACCTATTCGGTCGGGCAATTATTGTGGCTGCGGGCCTTCGCGGCGCTGATCGTGCTGTCTGCCGATGATCTGGCGGCATCGCGCAGCCTTCACCCGCCTCGAGCGGCCGTGGCTGCAACTGCTCCGGGTGGTGCTTTCCACGCTCGAGGTCGCGGCGTTCTTTCTGGCCACGGTCTATCTGCCGCTTGCCGACGTCGTCACCTATTACCTGGCGTGTCCGATCTTCGTCACCGCGCTGTCGGCGATCGTGCTGCGCGAGCAGGTTGGCTGGCGGCGCTGGAGCGCGGTGCTGGTCGGTTTCGCAGGCGTGCTGATCGCGCTGCAGCCGTCGGCGCAAACGGTCAGTTGGCCGGCGATGATCGCGCTCGGCGGCAGCCTGTCGTTTGCGGTCCTGATGCTGATCACGCGCTCGCTGCGGGCAACGCCCGATATCGTGCTGGCGACGTCGCAATTCATCGGCACCTTCACGCTCGGCGCGCTGATGTCGCCGTTCGGCTGGATCGCGCCGAGCCTCGGCAGCCTCGGGCTGTTCGCCGCGGCGGGATGCATTTCGGTGAGCGCGCTGTTATGCGTCAACCGTTCGCTGAAGCTCGCGCCGGCCAGCGTCGTGGTGCCCTATCAATATTCGATGATCGTCTGGGCCGTGATGTTCGGCTATTTTGTGTTCGGCGACGTGCCGCAGCCGGCGACGATTGTGGGCGCGGCGATCATCATCGGCGCCGGGCTCTATATCTTCCTGCGCGAGCGGAAGCTCGGACGGGAGGAGGCGATGGCGAGCCCGCCGGTGTAACTAGGCGCAAACCCGTAACTCAAGTTGCCCGGCGGACGTCCGCGTTGGTGCGCGTTCCGGAGTCAAGGCTGGCATTGTGGTACTTCCGAAAAGTGCCAAGCGCGACGTCGGACAAGCAAGCCCGCCAATCCGTTGGCCTTACTCACACCGACCGAAAAGGCGGCAATCGCTGATCGGTTTAGGCAGCCCAGCACATCAGTGACGGGTGTGTGAAAGAAATAGAGTGATCCCAACTACCGCTAGAGTGAAAGTTAACAGACCAACAAGAGACTTCGTCACCGCGCTTCCCAGTTCGTGGGAACACGCGCCAAGCAAAAGACTGCAAGAACCGATATGCAAACGGCAATGCCGACAGCGGGAGCATGGGCGTCTCGCGAAAGACCCAAAGGAATCTTAGAGTCCGATGTAGGCTACGAATGCCCCCATGTAGACAAACCAGGCTACCCAGCAGACCTCGAACGCTTCCTTCAGCGATAATTGTCGACCGAAGAATGTTAGCGGGCGCGATACCATGAGTGCGGACGCACTCACCACAGCAAGGGTGCCTAGCCAAACCGGATCAATGAGCATCATTGCGCCAAGCGGGTTTCTATTCGCTTTTTGGTTGTACGTGGAACGCCCTAACGCTCGGTGACTACTTGTCCTTAATTTTTACGAGTGGGGCTATTCCGAAATTCGCGGTTGCCGTTCTTGAGATCTGCTGTGGGTCGGTCGAGTCGATTTTGGCATGTCGGCATTGAGCGCAATCTCAGAATCTTGGCGACCGTTTGCCAGTTCGGACATGATTCAAGCGCTCACGCCCTCGTTCAAATGCTCCCGGCAATGAACCCGGCCGCGTTGCCTGCTGATTTGGCCGCTTGTCTAGCCCCTCTTGCAAAAATATTCTGATTTTCAGAAGTCGCAAATCACTTTATATCCGCGCCCGTCCTGTCCCACTGGAGGGGCGGCTCGAGATCGTCACGGACGCGGGACAGGATGCGGTGGACGCAAACAGCGCCAAAGACGAGGGCGCTGACCTCCGCCTTCGCTAGAGCTTCGGCGGACGGGTACCAAAGCCCGGCGAAGCCTTTGGCGTAGACGGGTTGCGTACGGAGAAGTCGTGTGGTCCTGACGCCCCGGTGCTGGCGTCAAGTGGGCGGGAGGTATCCCGCTGGCGACGGTGGCAAGAAAGCCGGTCACCGGGGAGAGCACGAAGGAAGCCGTTAAAACCATTGCGCGGGGAATGCCGGGTGATTCCGGTGTGACCTGACTAACGCGTGTGCTCACTACCACTATCGTTGCACACGCGGCTATCGGGCGCATCGGGCGCCCGGCATTCCCTGCGCCCTCTGATCGGAGAGGGCGGAACGAACAGGCCAAAACTCGCGCGAAACGCGCGGCGAGATCGCGAAGGCCTGTGATCCTGAGCGTCATTGCGAGCGCAGCGAGGCTCGCGAAGCAATGGATTGCTTCGCTGTGCTCGCAATGACTTGACTGTCGGGAATCTGCACGATGACGCTTCCCCACCGCTCGCAAGGAGCAGAGTGCTCGATGGCTGTTTGAACTTCGAATCGAAATGCGACCAAATAAGCCCCCGCTTTCGCGGGGACGGCGATCTGCTGTCCGCGGGACGGCGACGACTTTGGCGGCGCTACCGCCCGCGCCTCGTCGAGCTGCCCCAGTTCTTCAGCGACGACCACACGCCGCGGGAGAGGCGGAAGCAGTCGACCGGGGTCGAGGAGCCCAGCGCCTCGAAGCGGTGCAGCTCGACGCCGCTCCACTGGAAGCCGCATTTCTCCAGGATGTTGCGCGACGACGGGTTGGTGACGCGCGCGCCGGCGACGAGCTGCTCGATATCGAATTCCTCGAAGGTGAAGTCGATCACCCCGCGCGCGGCTTCGGTGCCGAAGCCCTGGCCCCAGTGCTCGACGCCGAGCCAGTAACCGAGTTCAGGCGCATCCGGGTCACGCCAGTCGATGCCGACCATGCCGATCGGCGTGTGATGGCTTTCGATCAGGAACACGGTGCCGCGGTCGCAGCCCGCGGTCCCGCGCACGAACTCGATGGCGTGGTCCTGGGAATAGGGATGCGGCAGACGGCGGGTGTTCTCCGCAATCCGGCGGTCGTCCGCGAGACGCGCAATGGCTTTTACGTCCGCGAGCGTCGGCCTGCGCAGCACCAGCCGTTCGGTCTCGAGGACGCAGCTACTCGCTTCGCGCAACTTCGGGGTCGGGATGTCCTGCAGCATGTCGGGCTCCTGTATGCGAAAATGAAACGCAAACTAAAAAGGGGAGGCCGGTTTCCCGCCTCCCCTGGAGCCCTCTGAGCTCCGCCGGTTCAACAGGACCCGGCGGACTCATAATCATCCACCGTTTACTCGGCCGCGGCTTCCGTCATCGGGACTACCGACACGAAAGTGCGGCCGTTGGCTTTCGCGCGAAATTCGACATGGCCTTCGACCTTGGCGAAGAGAGTATGGTCGGTGCCCATGCCGACATTAAGGCCGGGATGCCAGGTGGTGCCGCGCTGACGGGCAATGATGTTGCCGGGAATCACGTGCTCGCCGCCATAGGCCTTGATCCCGAGCCGCTTGCCCGCTGAATCACGCCCGTTTCGCGATGAACCGCCTGCTTTTTTGTGAGCCATAGCCCGTCTCCAAACTTCGCCGTATCTTTAAATCAATTCCTTGACGGAATCATTTCACTTTTTGTCACGCTTCACTTTTTATCACTTTTAGCCTTGGCGGCGGCCTTCTTTGCCGGCGCTTTCTTGGCATCCGGCTTGGCGCGCGGTTTCGCCGCAGGCTTGGCCGCGGCCTTGGCAACCGCCTTCTTCGGCGCTGCCTTTTTCTTCGCGGCCTTCGGCGCCTCGTCGTCACCGTCCACCGGCGCCGGGGCGACCTTTTCCTTCTTCGGGCGCGGCCCGATCGAAGGCTTGGCGTTGTCGGTCAGGATCTCGGTGATGCGCAGCACCGTGATCTCGTCGCGATAGCCGCGCT
Organism: uncultured Alphaproteobacteria bacterium; assembly: GCA_963843225.1. Taxonomy (GTDB): domain Bacteria; phylum Pseudomonadota; class Alphaproteobacteria; order Rhizobiales; family Xanthobacteraceae; genus Bradyrhizobium. Next base: position 1,002,603 of record CAWJJT010000001.1, read on the forward strand.
TGCGGCGCGAATTCTTGCGGCGGCGCTTCTTGAAAGCGATCACCTTGGGGCCGCGCTTGTGCTGCAGCACCTCGGCCGCAACGGTCGCGCCCGCCACGGTGGGCACGCCGAGCACCGGCGTATCGCCGCCGACCAGCAGAACTTCGCCAAGCTGCACGATCGTCCCGACATCGCCGGCGATCTTGCCTATCTCGAGCACATCATCCGGAACGACGCGGTATTGCCGGCCGCCGGTTTTGATGACTGCGAACATCGTTTTATTCCTTCGTGTTCGATCCCGGCCTCGGAACGGGTCCGGGCCGGCTTTTTCTTCAGTCGTTATGGATTCACCGCGACGATCGGGACCGTCGCGAATTTCCGCGCGATCCGGGAGCGATCCCTTAAATCCGCGCAAAAACAAGCGGCGCGAGGAATTTCCCGCGCCGGGTTCGGGGACTTATAGCCGGGAAGGGCCGTAAGTCAAGGAAAACTGGCCCGAAAACCCGCCAAATCTGAGGGATTTGGCGCATTTCGGGGCCTGCCGCCCGTTTCGGATCGGCCCATCCCGCCCAATGAAACCAATGGGTTCCCCCGCCGTTGTCCCGGCTGATCCCCATCGGGCAAGGGCAAAATGGCTGACGATGCAATAACGACGACGGGCATCGCCCGCCATGGCGCGACCCGACTGCCGTCGGTGGACGTGGACAGCTTCAATATCGAACTGAAGGACGACGAGGGCTTTCTCGGCGACCGCGCCAGCAAGGGCGCGTTCCGCAAGATTTTGGATGGCCTGCGCAAGCCGCTGAAGAAGAACGGCGACGATCCCCTGGGGGACAAACCCGCGGAGGCCATCGCCAAGAGCACGCTCGACGAGGCTCTGGTCGGCGATGACATCGCCGCCGCCGCGCTGGTGCATGGTGCGATCGAGGAATTCGCCCAGGAACTCGCTTATGTGACGCAGCGCTTTCTCAAGACCAAGGCCTGGGCCGATACCGAACGCATCGTGGTCGGCGGCGGCTTTCGCGAAAGCCGGGTCGGCGAACTCGCGATCGCGCGCACCGACATCCTTCTCAAGGCCGCGGACTTCAAGGTCGATCTGGTGCCGATCCGCTTTCATCCCGACGATGCCGGCCTGATCGGCTGCCTGCATCTGGCGCCGTCGTGGATCTTCGAGGCCTATGACAGCATCCTCGCGGTCGATATCGGCGGCACCAATATCCGCTGCGGCGTGGTCGAAACCCGCTGGAAGAAGGCGCCCGATCTGTCGAAGGCGTCGGTCTGGAAGTCCGAACTGTGGCGTCACGCCGACGACGAGCCGACGCGGGAAGGCGCGGTGAAGCGCCTGGTGAAAATGCTGAAGGGCCTGATTACGGATGCCGGGAAGGAAGGGCTGAAGCTGGCGCCTTTCATCGGGATCGCCTGTCCCGGCGTGATCAAGGAAGACGGCTCGATCGAGAAGGGCGCGCAGAACCTGCCGGGCAACTGGGAGAGCAGCAAGTTCAACCTGCCGGCGAGCCTGGTCGAGGCGATCCCCGAGATCGGCGATCACGACACCGCGGTGCTGATGCACAATGACGGCGTGGCGCAGGGCCTTTCCGAGGTTCCGTTCATGCAGGACGTGGAGCGCTGGGGCGTGCTGACCATCGGCACCGGCCTCGGCAATGCGCGCTTCACCAACCGCCGCAAGGAAAAGGACAAGGAGGACAAGGACGAAAGAAGGACAAGAAGAACAAGGATTGAGGCAGCGCGGCCGGGTAACCTTGACCGGTTAGGTTAAGACCCGGATCGCGTTGCCGATTCCGGCCGTGATCGCTACCGTCAAGATCGTCGCTCTGGCTGGCCGTCGAAGCCGCACTTCACGGCCGCAATTTCAATGACGCGACACGGGACCGCCGGTTTTTTTCGCGTCTGGCGGTCCCACCCCTTCCCGCCGCCGGCCTCGCGGCCGGGAATTTCCGGCCCCAGCGCCTTGTCTGCCCCGCCGTCCTCGCCTAGAACACGCCCCGACCGCGGGCGAGAGAATCGCCCGTTATGGCGCCTGGAGAGGTGGCAGAGTGGTCGAATGCACCGCACTCGAAATGCGGCATAGGTGCAAGCCTATCGGGGGTTCGAATCCCTCCCTCTCCGCCAGTTCTACGCCACAGTTCTCCCCAGTATTGTAACGAATCTGGTCGCGATCCAAGGGACAACCTGCGCCTGTTGATCTCGACGAAGCTTGCGATGGGGACACCAAATTCCGTCAGCGACTTCACCCAATCTGCGATGTGCACGACGGGGCGCGATCAGCCGCGCGTTTGCTCGTAGGCCTTCAGATGCGTGTAGGCCGTGCGCAGCTGCGGCACCGAAACTTTTGCGGTGTCCGCACGCGCAATCAGGTCGCCAATCACATGATCGGCTTCGACCGCTTGACCCGCCTTGATGTCGCGGAACATCGAGGCGGTGAGCGGCGAGCCTTCCGTGGTGAACATGGCTGTCGCGCGTTCCAGTGCGGACGCGCGGGGCGGATAGCCTTCGGCGGTCGCGACCGCCCTGCATTCGTCGAGCATGCCAAGCAGGAAGTCCTTACCGCCGGGCGCCGCCAAGATCATGCCGATCGGGGCGCGCATCAGGCTGGTTGAGGCCGCGAACGACGCCAGGAACACCCATTTCTCCCACATGTCCTGCAGGACGGTCTCGCTCGCCGCGCTGTCGAAATTGCAGCTTCTGACGACGTCCGCGATGGCGCGAACCCGGTCTGACATTTTGCCGTCGCGCTCGCCAAAACCAAGCGACTGCATCGGGCCGAGCTGGACCACTTCTCGCTTCTCGTTGAGTGTCGCCGCAATCACGCAGAGCCCGCCCAGCACGTGGCTCGTGCCAAATTTCTTGTCGAGAACGTCAAGATGACGCATGCCGTTGAGCAGCGGGATGATCGAGGTGCCCTCGCCTACCGCCGGCGCGAACGACTTGATCGCATCGTCGAGGTCGTAAGCCTTGCAGCTCAACAGCACGACGTCAAACTTGTCCTTGATGGTGTCCGCCTGGACGACAGGCGGATCCTTCAGCGTTACGTCTCCGTTCGGGCTTTTGATCACGAGGCCCGCGGCGGCAAGCTCCGAGGCGCGGGACGGTCGCACCAGAAAGGTGATGTCGCGGCCGGCTTGCAGCATCCTGCCGCCGAAATATCCGCCAATGGCCCCGGCGCCAACGATGAGAACGCGCATGTCTTAACCCCTCGTGTTGTTCGGTCCTGGGCTTTCTTCGGACGGGCAGATTTCTATCTCAAACGTCAGGCGCTTTTGGGCTGTTGGTAGAGCTGCTGATAGGGCGCCTTGTCTTGCTCATCGTCACAATCCCACCCGCAAGAACCCATAGCCCTTGCAGGCATTGCATCGTTCGTCAGGGTGTGCCGTGAAATCACCCCGAGTCGTGTAAACGGTATTCTTCTCAAAAAACTGTCCTTCTTCATCCAATTCCCCACAGCTCACGGCAAATGATGTAGGCAAAACCATCCTCGGTTGGCCAAGTCCGCCCCTCGTAAAAGGCTTCGGGGTTCGCGTTCTCGTCATACCGATACGAGATCATGGCGGTCACTGCTTTCGCAGGATCGAGTTTCAGTCGCAACGCCCTGGCGTTTGTGTGCAGCATGACATTTCAGCTCCTCTCGATCTGCCGCAACCAGTCAGGATGAGATTGCGCAGCGCCGACAAACTCGGCGACGGCGCGGGTAACGGCTTCGGGCTGCTCCAACGGCAGAAAGTGTCCCGCACAAGGCAGGTCGATAACGTCATCATTGCTCGTTGAGTAGGATGCCGGCCTATTTCAAACCACCCGATTCCCGACAAGCATCAGCCAAGGGGGTTGTAGGTTACGCCGCGCCGGGCGGCGGCGAAGCCCGCCTTCTAGGCGTTGGAAAAATTTGCCGCCCGGCCGTAGCTCGAATGGTGGGTTTTGGTCTCGGAAGATCGAAACGCTTTATCCTTCGATGAGGATTGACTGACTCCGTATCCGCCAGTTTTCAAATCCTGATTGCTACTCGCGCGAGAAGCTCCGGAAGAGCGCAGCGCTCCGCGCTTGGCGGCAATCCGATTGCGATGGCGCTATGAGATCGCGATGATCTCGAGTTCTTGGCCGGATGCACCGGCTTCATCGCCGACGGCTTTGCCCATCAGCAGCCTCGCCACCGGGGACACGAAGGAAATGGTACCGGCCTTGGGGTCCGCTTCGTCCTCTCCCACGATCCGATATTTCTGCACGCGCCCATCGCCGCGCCGGAAGGTCACGGTGCTGCCAAAGGCAACGGTGTCGGTTGACGCCGGATTGGCGATGACCTGAGCCGTGCGGACTCTGGCCGCAAAGTAGCGCATATCCCGCCACGGGATTGCGGCCTGCCGCCGCCGTTCATTGACGTCCTCGATCTTCTGCGTCGTTTCGTACGCCTCGCGGGCCTGATGGAGTTGAAGCTCAAGCGCCTTCAATCCCGCTTCGGTCACGAGATTCGGATGAGATGAAACCGGGCGGTCGGGCAGCAGAATCTCCGACGCGGCTTCGGCACTGTCTTCCTTGGTGAAGGCAACGCTCAACTCGGACTCCTTTCAGGCAGGATTTGCCGGATCGCTTCGTCAGCGCCAGCCCAAGGCGGGCGCGACGTGGGTCAGAATAGCCTCGATCACATGCGCATTATAGGCAACGCCCAGTTGGTTGGGGACGGTCAGCAACAGCGTGTCGGCCTCGGCGATAGCCTCGTCCTGCCTGAGCTGTTCGATCAGGGCATCCGGCTCGGCGGCGTAGCTGCGGCCGAAGATCGCGCGCGTGTTCGCGTCGATGAATCCGATCTGGTCGTCACCGTCGCCCGCGCCTCCGAAATAGGCGCGGTCGCGATCGTCGACCAGCGCAAAGATGCTGCGGCTGACCGAGACCCGCGGCTCGCGGGAATGGCCTGCCTCCTTCCAGGCGGCGCGGTAGGCGCGGATCTGTGCGGCTTGCTGCACATGGAACGCCTCGCCGGTTTCGTCGTTCTTGAGCGTCGAGCTCTGCAGGTTCATGCCGCGTTTTGCCGCCCAGATCGCCGTGGCGTTCGAGCCGGCGCCCCACCAGATCCGGTCGCGCAGGCCTTCGGAATGCGGCTCCAGGCGCAGCAGCCCGGGCGGATTTGGAAACATGGGTCGCGGATTTGGCTTGGCGAAGCCTTCGCCGCGCAGCAGATCGAAGAAAACGTCCGCATGACGCCGGCCCATGTCGGCGTCGCTCTGGCCCTCGGCCGGCTGATAACCGAAATACCGCCAGCCATCGATCACCTGCTCGGGCGATCCTCGGCTGATGCCGAGCTGCAAGCGGCCGCCGGCGATCAGATCGGCGGCCCCGGCATCCTCGGCCATGTAGAAGGGGTTCTCGTAACGCATGTCGATCACCGCCGTGCCGATCTCGATGCGGCTGGTTTTCGCGCCGACGGCAGCCAGCAGCGGGAAGGGCGAGGCGAGCTGGCGGGCAAAGTGATGGACCCGAAAATAGGCCCCGTCCGCGCCCAATTCCTCGGCCGCAACGGCGAGCTCGATGGATTGCAGAAGCGTGTCCGCGGCCGAGCGCGTCTGCGATTGCGACGAGGGCGTCCAGTGCCCGAAAGAGAGAAAGCCGATTTTTTTCATCCAGATAATCTAATCAGGACGAACTGGAAAATAACCCCCCTTGGGCCATTCGGGGTCGCCCACACGCCGGCCTCCAAGCGCCCCGACAATCGAGCGACCGGCTGTTCGATTATCGTTCCACCGGCGCCAGCGGCGCCGTGGCGAACGGCCGCAGCCGGTACCGAAATCTTCCTATACGTCGGTATAATCCCATCCGCTGTACCTTTCTCCCGGTCCGGGAGTTATGCTTGGTCTACCGGACGGCGACAGATCTGCCGTTCGGCCACGTGTCCCCGCAATGTTGGACCGCAAAGTGCAGATTGCGATCGTAGATGATGATGAATCCGTTCGCGAAGCCATCGGGGGGCTGATGCGGTCGATGGGATTCGCCGCCGAAACATTTCCCTCCGCGATCGATTTCCTTCGCTCACCGCAAGTCGCTCGCGCCGCCTGCCTGATCGCCGATATCAACATGCCCCAGATGAGCGGGTTCGATCTTTACTTCCGGCTGTCAGAACTCGGAAACGCGCCTCCGACCATTTTCATAACGGGTTACCCGACCGAGAGCGATCGCTCGCGCGCCCTTGACGCCGGCGTTATCTGCTATCTGGCAAAACCATTTGTGGACGAAGAGTTGCTCGATGGGGTTCGTATTGCGCTGAGCAGGTTTCCGCCGAACGATAGTTCCCGGTGAGTTCAACCGACGCGTCTTTAATCTCCGCAGGTCAGATCGCGAGCCGTGAAGCGGGCAGGTCAGCGCCTCATAAAATCAGCGGAGCCCGGCCGCGCGCTCGGCTCTGTGCACCTCCGCGTTGCAGAGTGCAACGTTACCGGAGCGATCGGCATCTCGCGCGCGATCGAGCGCGTTGAGGGCGCGCTGCGTGCGTGATCCGTTGCCGGCGCCTTCGGCGGCCGCAATCGATCGCGGGGTCGGTTGGTAGCCGCGAAGCGCATCGAGACTTTCCGGCTTCCAGGAACCCTGGCCGGCGCGCTTGGCGATCATGGCATCGAGCCGGACCTGAACGCGATCAATCGAATCCTGGCACGAACCGGCATGGCTCGGCGCCATCGTCAGAAGCAGGATAATGATGACGGGACCAAATCGCGCGGCGATGCACATGGGCTCGCTCTCCCTTTTGCGTCCGGCAACGGATTCCTAAATCATTGTTGCCGGTGCCGCAATGTCTTTCGCAAATGAACGCGCCGACCGCGCAAAGGGTCGCGCCCGCCCCGGTCGTGCAATTCTGGAAATTGCCCGGCGCAAATCGAAAGACGACGTCATCGCGGGCTGGATCGACAGCCATCGCGCGAAAGTGCCGACCTAGCTGACGCGCCGCTCGCGGTTTTCCCAGAACGGCTTGCGCAGTTCGCGCTTGAGCACCTTGCCGGCGCCCGACAGCGGCAACGGGGTTTCCCTGAGATCGACGCTGCGCGGGCACTTGTATCCGGCGATCAGCGTCTTGCAGAACTCGATCAGTTCGTCGGCGGTGGCTTGCGCACCGCTCTTGAGCACGACCACGGCATGGACCTGTTCGCCCCAGCGCTCATTCGGGATGCCGACGACGGCGCATTGCGCCACGGCGGGATGTCGGGCGACGGCGTTCTCGACCTCGACCGAATAGACGTTTTCGCCGCCGGAAATGATCATGTCCTTGACCCGGTCGACGACGAAGACGAAGCCGTGCTCGTCCATGTAGCCGCCGTCGCCGGTGTGCATCCAGCCGTCGATCACCGCGCGCGCGGTCTCCTCCGGCCGCTCCCAATAGCCCATCATGACATTGTCGCCCCGCACGACGATTTCGCCGACGGTGCCGAAGGCGACCGGCTTGTCGTCGGTGTCGACGATGCGGACCTCGCAGCCGAGCGTGGCGCGGCCGGCGGCGCGGTGCCGGCCCTTGGCGCGGGCCTCGCCGATGTGCTCCTTCCAGTGCAGCAAGGTCGCGATCGGCGACAATTCGGTCATGCCGTAGGCTTGCGTGAACTGCGCGTTCGGCAGCGCCGCGGTGGCCCGGTCGAGCACGGCCTCGCTGATCGGCGAAGCGCCATAGACCAGATTTTTCAGCGACGACATGTCGTGGGAGCCGAGCGCGGGGTGATCGACCAGCATCTGGATCATGGTCGGGACCAGCAGCACGTCGGTGACGCGCTCGTTCTGAACCGCGGCCATGACGCCTTCCGGCGTGAACGACTGGATGATGACGTTCGAACCGCCGCTGAGCAGCAGCGAATACATCGCCGCGCCGTTGGCGAGATGGAACATCGGCGCGGCGTGAAGATAGACGGCGGTGGAAGGAAACAGGCCTTCACCGAGTGCGTTCAGCGCGTCGGCCATCAGGTTGCCGTGGCTGAGCATGACGCCCTTCGAACGGCCGGTGGTGCCGCCGGTGTAGAAGATTCCGGCGAGGTCGGCCGCCTCGCACATCGCGTCCGGAATCGGGGCGCTTCGTGCCAGCAGCGCCTCATAGCCTTCCATTCCCGCCGGCGCGTCGCCGTCGTCGGCATAAACCAGCTTCAGGCCGGGAAGCGCTTTCGCAAGGGCCGCGCCCGTCGCTGAAAACGCCTTGTCGACGATCAGGACATTGGCGCGGCAATCGCGCATCGCGTCTTCGTTTTCGAGCGGGCTCCATCGGATGTTGAGCGGCACGATCACCGCGCCGGCCCAGGCGGTGGCGAGATAAAGCTCGAGATAGCGGTCGGAGTTGAGCGACAGGATCGCAACGCGGTCGCCGGGATTGGCGCCGAGCGCCGCGAAGTCCGGAGGCGAGCCGCGCGACCCGTTCGCCGACCTCGCGCCAGTTCCGCCGCCGGGCGCCGAACACGGTCGCAAGGCCGTTGGGATTGATCTGCAATGCGCGCCGTAATCCATGAGTGGTATTCACCGCGTTCCTCCGCTGGGTTTCCTGCGTTTTGCAGCCGTTGACGCCGGCCGTCTCCTTGCTGGTTTCAATGCCAACCCTTCGGTCAGCCGTTCCGTGAATTCGCCGGCGATCGCATCGGCCGACATCGCGCCGTCGCGCCGGAACCAGTGGCCGATCCAGTTCAGCGATCCGGCGATGACGAATGCGGACAGCTTCGGATCGCACGGCCTGATCGAGCCGTCCGCGATGCCGTCGGCGATGTATTTCCGGAACGTGCGGTCGATGCTCCGCTTGGCGGCGCGGACGACCCTGCTGTTCTTGCCGGTCAGGTCCCGCGGGTCGAATCGCACCAGGCTCGCGCCGTAATCGGTGGTCATCAATTCGGCATAGGCGTGGATCAACCTCCGCAGCCTGTCGAGCCCGGCGCCGCCGGCGGCGTCGATCCCGGCGATGAAGTCGTCGACCTGCTCCTGTCCGAGCGCCCAGCATTCGAACAGGATGTCTTCCTTGCCGCGAAAGTAATTGTAGAGCGCGGGCTTGGTGATGTTCAGCCGCTCGGCGACCTCGTTCAGGGTCGCGCGGTGGTAGCCCTGCTCGAGAAACAGATGCACGGCGGCGCGCAGCACCGCGTCGCGCTTCTCGTCGCGGGCGCGGCGGCGGCTTTCGAACGGCATCCACGGCGAGGAATCGGGAGAAGGATCGCGCGCATCCATGTCGATTTCCGTCCCTCCCGCATTGACTCGATAACGCCGGGCCGTATATTACCCACCGGTAATAAAAAGTCCAATGGGTAATTTACGGAGGGTCGGATGTCTCGCGTGTATGTTGCCGGCGTCGGCATGATCCCGTTCGTCAAGCCCGGCGCCAACGAGCCGTATCATGTGATGGGCGCGACGGCGACCAGGCTGGCGCTCGATGATGCCGGCATCGATTACGGCAAGGTTCAGCAGGCCTATGTCGGCTACGTCTACGGCGATTCGACCTGCGGGCAGCGCGCGCTGTATCCGGTCGGAATGACCGGCATCCCGATCGTCAACGTCAACAACAATTGCTCGACCGGCTCGACCGCGCTGTTCCTCGCCCGCCAGGCGATCGAATCCGGCGCCGCCGATTGCGTGCTGGCGCTCGGCTTCGAGCAGATGAAGCCCGGTGCGCTCGGCTCGGTGTTCACCGACCGGCCGAGCGCATTCGACGAGTTCGATGCGGCGGCGGGCAAGCTGATCGATGCTCCGGGTGTGCCGCTGGCGCTGCGCTATTTCGGCGGCGCCGGTCTCAGCCACATGCAGAAATACGGCACGCCGCTGGAGGCCTTCGCCAAGGTCCGCGCCAAGGCGAGCCGTCACGCGAAGAACAATCCGCTGGCGCTGTTCCGCAAGGAAGTCACCGCCGACGATGTCATGAAGGACCAGGTGATCTGGCCCGGCGTGATGACGCGGCTGATGGCGTGTCCGCCGACCTGCGGCGGTGCGGCAGCGGTGCTGGTATCGGAGAAATTCGCCAGCCAGCATGGCCTGCGCAAGGACGTCCGGATCGCCGCCCAGGCGATGACCACCGACACCCCTTCGACGTTCGGCGCGAGCGACATGATGCAGGTCGTCGGCTACGACATGGCGCGGGAAGCCGCGCAGCCGCGTCTACGAGACGGCCGGCATCGGTCCCGATGATCTCGACGTGGTCGAACTGCACGACTGCTTCGCCCAGAACGAATTGATCACCTACGAGGCGCTCGGGCTTTGCCCGGAGGGCGGCGCGGATCGCTTCATCAGCGAGGGCGACAACAGTTATGGCGGCAAGATCGTCACCAATCCCTCCGGCGGGCTGCTGTCGAAGGGTCACCCGCTCGGCGCGACCGGGCTCGCGCAATGCTACGAGCTGACGCGCCAGCTACGCGGCGCCGCGGCAACCACCCAGGTCGATGGCGCGCGGCTGGGATTGCAGCACAATCTCGGCCTCGGCGGCGCTTGCGTGGTGACGCTGTACGAGCGCGCGTGAGGAAAAATCATGGTCGATCAATCCGCCGTCGGGCGCAGTTTCACGCCGGTCACCGCGCGCGTCGAGCCCGGACGGCTGCGCTTCTTCCTCAACACGCTCGGCGAGCAAAATCCGCTCTATCGCGATGAGACAGCGGCGCGCGCCGCGGGCTATTCCGCCAGGCCCGTGCCGCCGACCTATCTGTTCTGCCTTGAACTGATGGATGCCGAACGCCCGTTCGAGTTCCTGACCGAGTTGAACATCGATCTTGCCCGCGTGCTGCATGGCGAGCAGCGCTTTACCTATCATGCGCCGGTGGTGGTCGGCGACACCCTGACGTTCAAGTCACGCGTCACCGATGTCGCCGACAAGAAGGGCGGCGCGATGACGATGGTGGTGGTGGAGACCGAGGTCACCAACCAGCACGGCGCTCATGTCGCCGATACCGCGCGCACCATCGTGGTGCGGAACCAGGTGGCGGCATGAGCGGCATGGCTATCCATCATCCCGCCGTCGGCGAGCGCATTGTTCACAAGACGTTCCCGCCGATCACGCGTCACACGCTCGCGCTTTATTGCGGCGCCTCGGGCGACCACAACCCGATCCATGTCGACATCGACTTTGCCAAAGCCGCCGGCTTTCCCGATGTGTTCTCGCACGGCATGCTGGTGATGGCCTATCTCGGCCAGGCGCTGACCGATGCCATCGCGCCGTCCAATATTCGCTCGTTCTCGACGCGCTTTGCGGCGATCACCCAGCTCGGCGCGCGCCTCACCTGCGAGGGCCATGTGCACCGAATTGATCGAACACAACGGCGAAAGGCGGGCGAAACTCGCGCTGACGACCAAGGACGAGAACGGCGAAATAAAACTCGCCGGCGAAGCCATCATCGCTCTCTGACCGGGAAGAACAAATGTCGAAACTCAAGGGAAAAGTCGCGCTGGTCACGGGATCGGGCCGCGGCATCGGCCGCGCCATCGCGCTGAAGCTCGCAAGCGAGGGCGCGCGCGTCGTGGTCAACGATCTCGACGCCGCGCCGGGCGATGCGGTCGCGGCCGAGATCAAGGCGGCCGGCGGCGAGGCGATCGCGGTCAATGGCAGCGTCTCCGAACCGGGCTTTGCCGACCGGTTCGTCGGCGCCGCCATGGACAAATTCGGCGGCCTCGACATCATCGTCAACAACGCCGGCTATACTTGGGATTCGACGATCCAGAAGATGACCGACGAGCAGTTCCAGGCCATGCTCGACGTGCATCTGGTGGCGCCGTTTCGCATCCTGCGCGCCGCCGCCGAGCCGATCCGGATCATGGCGAAAAAGGAAGCCGAGGCGGGGCGCGAGGTATTCCGCAAGGTCGTCAACATCTCCTCGATCGCCGGCCTCTACGGCAATGCCGGGCAGGCGAGCTATTCCTCGGCCAAGGCGTCGCTGGTCGGGTTGACGCGCACGATGTGCAAGGAATGGGGACGCTACAAGGTCAACGTCAATTGCGTGGCCTTTGGCCTGATCAACACCCGCCTGACCCAGCCGATCGAGGCCCAGCAGAAGACCATCGACGTCGCCGGCCGCGACATCAAGGTCGGCGTGCAGCCGCAGATGCTCGACGCCATGGCCAGGATGATCCCCCTTGGCCGCGGCGGCACGCCGGAAGAAGCCGCGGATGCGGTTTATCTGTTCTGCAGCCCGGAATCGAACTACATCAGTGGACAGGTGATCGTCGCCGGCGGTGGCCTGCTGATCTGAGGGGGCGAAAGCGCCATGAATTACCGCTCATCCTGGATGACCGAGGAACTGGACGTCTTTCGCGACCAGTTCCGCAAATTCCTCGCCAGGGATCTCGCCCCGCACGCCGAGAAATGGCGCGATCAAAAGATGGTCGATCGCTCGGCCTGGCGGGCGCTGGGCGAAATGGGCGCGCTGCTGCCGAGCATCCCTGAAGCCTATGGCGGGCTGGGCGCGACCTTTGCCTACGACGCCGCTGTTCTCGAGGATCTCGAAAGTGTCGTGTCCGACGTCACGACCGGGGTGTCGGTGCACAGCGCCATCGTGGCGCATTACATCCTGAATTACGGCTCCGAAGAACAGAAACGCCGCTGGCTGCCAAAGATGGCGACGGGCGAGTACGTCGGCGCCATCGCGATGACCGAACCCGGAACGGGGTCCGACCTGCAGGGCGTGCGGACGACCGCGCGAAAGCAGGGCAATAATTATGTGATCAACGGCCAGAAGACGTTCATCACCAACGGCCAGGCCGCCGACCTGATCATCGTCGTCGCCCGCACCGGCGGGCCGGGCGCCAAGGGTCTTTCGCTGATCGTGCTGGAGACGGAAGGCAATGAAGGCTTCCGGCGCGGGCGCAACCTCGACAAGATCGGGCTGCACGCGTCCGACACGTCCGAATTGTTTTTCGACAACGCGGTGGCGCCTCCCGAAAATCTGCTGGGCGGCGAGGAGGGCAGCGGCTTCGTCCAGTTGATGCAGCAACTGCCGCAGGAGCGCCTCGCGCTGGCCATCGGCGCGGTGGCCTCGATGGAGCGCGCGATCAAGCTGACGACCGAGTACACCAAAGAGCGCAAGGCTTTCGGGCAGCCGATCATCGAATTCCAGAACACCGGCTTCAAGCTCGCCGAGCGCAAGACGGAGGCGGTGATTGCGCGCGTCTTCGTCGACTGGTGCGTGGAACGCCTGGTCGCGGGCGATCTCGACACCGTGACCGCGTCGATGGCGAAGTGGTGGTGCTCGCAGAAGCAGATGGAAACTGCCGACGAATGCCTGCAACTGCACGGCGGCTACGGCTACATGCAGGAATATCCGATATCACAGATGTTCGTGGACTCCCGCATCCAGAAGATCTACGGCGGCACCAACGAGATCATGAAGCTGCTGATCGCGCGATCCCTGTAGAGGCGACTTGATTCCCGGAATGCCGGCCGCAGCCGGTCAACCATTTGGGAGTAATGATAATGTCGATGGTTCTCACCGAACGGCGCGGGTCCGTCGCGATCCTCACGCTCAACAATCCCGCGCAATATAACGCGCTGGCCGGCAGCGTTCTGAGTGAGTTGAGCCGGGCGCTCGACGACGCGATCGCTGACCCCGCGGTGCGCGCGATTCTGCTGACCGGGGCGGGGAAGGGCTTTTGCGCCGGGGCGCAACTGGGCAGCGGCAACACCTTCGAGGCCGGCGAGCAGATCGGCGACCACATGCGCGCGAGCATCAATCCGGTGATCGAGAAAATGCGCGGCTCGCCCACGCCGATCGTCGTCGCCGTCAATGGTCCCGCCGCGGGCGCGGGCGTCGGCATTGCGCTGGCAGGCGACATCGTCATCGCCGCGCGCTCGGCGCGCTTCATCCTGAGCTTCGTCCGGCTCGGCGCTGCCCTCGATGGGGGAACGTCGCTGTTCCTGCAGAGGTCGATCGGCGTCGCGCGCGCCCGGGCGCTCGCGCTGACCGGTCAGCCGCTGCATGCCGAAAAGGCGGAGCAATGGGGCCTGATCTGGAAAATGGTGGAGGATGCCGATCTCCTGAGCGAGGCGTTCGCCATGGCGCAAACGCTCGCCGACGGTCCGCCGGTCAGCATGGCGCTGATCAAGGACCAGGTCGACGCGGCATGGAATGCCTCGCTGGCATCGACGCTGGATGATGAAGCCTCGTCGCAGTCGCGCGCCTTCCGCACCGCGGATTTGCGCGAGGGCGCGGCCGCCTTTGTCGAGAAGCGTCCGGCCCGCTTTACCGGCCGATGAAGGTTTGAGCGGTCGGAGCCTGCTTACGGCTTACCGCGCACGAAACGCCGGCTTGCGTTTCTCGAGGAACGCGGTGCGGCCCTCGACATAATCCGCCGACGCAAAGCAGGCATCGACGGCCGCTTGCGCCGCCGCAAGGTTCCGCTTTTCGGGATCCCTGGTCGTTTCATTGACGCACAGCTTGACCGCATTGATGGTCAGCGGCGCGTTGCCGCCGATCGTTCCGGCATAATCGCGCACATAGGTCTCGATGTTCGCGGCCGGAACCACACGATTGACCAGCCCCATCTGCAAGGCTTCCGTCGAATCGAATTGCCGCGCCGTATAGAAGATCTCCTTGGCAAAGGACGGGCCGACGATGTCGACCAGCCGCTTGATGCCGTCATAGGCATAACCCAGCCCGAGCTTCGCGGCCGGCACCGCGAAGCGGGAACCCTCCGCCGCCAGCCGCAGATCGCAGCACAGCGCGACACCAAGTCCACCGCCGATGCAATAACCCTGGATCATCGCAATCGTAGGCTTGGCGAACTCGATGATGGCGGCGTTGGCGCGCCCGGCGATCCGGTTGTATTCCAGCACGGTTTCCGGCGAGGAACGCTTCTCCCCGAACTCGGAAATATCCGCGCCGGAAATGAACGCCTTGCCGCCGGCGCCGCTCAAGACCACCACCCGGATCTGGTCGTCACGGGCGAATTCGCCCATGATCTCCGGGACTGCGCTCCACATGTCGACCGACACGGCGTTGTGCCGGGCGGGATTGTTGAATTGCATCCAGCCGATCGCCCCGTCCTTTTTGGCGATCATCCGCTCGGTGCTCGTTTTCATGGCAGTCTCCTTCAGACGATCTTGCGGGCGCGGAATTCGGCAATCGACTTGTCGTTATAGCCGTATGCCTTCAGGATTTCGTCGGTGTGTTCGCCCTTTTCGGGGGTCGCTCGCGTGACCTGGCTCGGCGTGCGCTTGAGCTTGACCGGCTGGTTGACCACCGCGATATCGCCCAGCGCGCCATGGTGCACCGGCGCCGCCATGCCGAGATGCTGAACCTGCGGATCGGCGAACACCTCGTCCATCCGGTTGATCGGGCCGCAGGGAACGCCGGCTTTATTGAGTTTCGCGATCAGCTCGCTGCTCGACTGCTTCCTTGTCACCTCGGAGATGATCTGGTTGATCGCCGCGCGATTTTTCGAGCGCGCCCAGTCCTCGGCGAAGCGGGGATCCGTGAGCAGATCGTCGAGCCCGAGCGTCTGGCAGAAGCGCGTATAGATGTGCTTGCCGGCGGCGGCGATGTTGATGTGGCCGTCGCTGGTCGGAAACACGCCGGTCGGAATGCTGGTCGGGTGGTCGTTGCCGGCCTGGCCCGGCACATCGCCGGCGATCAGCCAGCGCGCCGCCTGGAAATCCAGCAGCGAAATTTGCGCGCCGAGCAGCGATGACTGCACCCACTGGCCCTCGCCGGAAACCTCGCGCTCCAGCAGCGCGACCAGGATTCCCATCGCGCAGAAAATCCCGGCGCCGAGATCGGCGACGGGAATGCCGACCCGCACCGGTCCCTGGCCCGGCAAGCCCGTGATCGACATCAGCCCGCCCATGCCTTGCGCGATCTGGTCGAAGCCCGGCCGTTCGCGATAGGGGCCGTCCTCGCCGAAGCCGGAAATCGAGCCGTAGACAATGCGCTTGTTGATCGCGCGAAGGGTTTCGTAGTCGATCCCGAGACGGAATTTGACATCCGGCCGGTAGTTCTCGATCACGACATCGGCGCTCTCCACCATCTTCTTGAAGATGGCGACGCCATCGGGCTCTTTCAGATTGAGCGTGAGGCTGCGCTTGTTGCGGTGCAGGTTCTGGAAATCGGGCCCGTGCCGCGGCCCGCCCATGTCGCTCTCGTCGAGCCCCTTCGGCAGTTCGATCTTGACGACATCGGCGCCCCAGTCGGCCAGTTGCCGCGCGGCGGTCGGACCGGCGCGCACCCGGGTGAGATCGAGCACCTTGAAACGGGCGAGCGCCTGCGAGGCGGGAGTAAAGGACATCGGATTTGCTCCTGTTGATTTTATGGGGAATTGGGCGGGATCACGCGATGAGGGCCATCTGACGCGGTTCGAATTTGAGCCAGGCGCTGGCGCCGACCGGAATATCGTCCATCGGCGAGGCCGTGACCCGCAGCGGCGAGGCGCCTTCGCGCGGTCGCGCCGAAAACACCGCCTTGCCGCCTGAGGGCACGTCGCGTCCGAGGGCAACGCGCGGCAACGCGAAGCCGTCAAACGAAATCTGATGTCGGTTGCTTGAACCTTCGATGGAATTGGTCCGCCCGAGGGTGACGTAGACGATGGAGTATGCGAGCTTTTCTTTCGCGCTTCAATTCGTTCCGCCGACAAAACCCGCCACTTTCGAAGGGCGTCATGCGCCGCACCATTCGGTGCAAGGCCGTTTGCGCGACGTGAGCCATAGCCCGCGCAGAAAGCGCAAAATCTGTGCAGCAGGTCTGATCGCGCGCCTTGAACCCGCCGATCAGTTAATGCCTGATCTGGCCGACAACGCGTTCGTTTCCACGCATCGCCTCGCGCTCAGGTGGTGTGCCGGAATAGCGCTTGACGCCGCCATGATCGATCAGGAACACCGGATGGTAGTAATTCCGTAGCTGGCCGTCCTCGGCCATGGCCATGTGCAGATTGTCCAGCATGAGCCAAATGCCATCGAGCCGCGCCGCGACCACGGCGTGGTCCTCGTCGCGGATGTGGTCTCGCAGGATGACGATCCGAAGGTCATCGGCGGCCACCCCCGCCTCCTGGAGAGCGAAGAATTTTGCGATGGCGTAATCTTCGCAATCTCCCGCGCCTTTGGCGAGGGTCGCAAGGGGAGAGCTCCAGACATCCTCCGCGCCGTAAAGCGCCTGATCGCTCGTTTGTTTGATTCTGAGATTGATGGCGCGGTTGATGTCGCCAAGCCGCGCGCGCCCCTCCAGGGTTCGCGCATCGTCGACGATCGCCATGAATTCGAGCGCTGTCCGCGATTGACACGATGCGCGGTTCGCCTCGCAGTTCCTTAAGACCCGCCGTTCATCATCGGCCTTGCGTTCGACGTCGCGCCATTTCTCCAGCAACGTTCCAGCGGTCACCGTCGAGGTGGAAAGCCCGAACGGTTCGTCGGCACGCTCGACCGGCGTCAGGGGGCCAGCCATGAGCGCGGTCGGTGGAGCGATCAGGAATAATCCCCATGCGACCAACAAGGCGCGCCCGGCGCTTGCATTCCCCATGCTCAACATGTGGCTCTCGGATTCTTTCGTCCCGGGCCGGCCTCACGGTCACCGGCGGGGAACGAAACAACTTTCGATGGTCATGCCATCCACGACGGGCGACTTGCCGAGCGACATGGAATCGCCAACGACCTGGAAAATCCGCTGGCTCGGTCCGTCAATCCCGAAGCCACGAACTCAATCGCGGCCGAGCTTCGCACCTAATTATGAATTGATTTCGGCCAATCGCATTGGAACGAAAATCAGGCTTGCCCGATCAACAACGCGTGTTCGAGTCCTGATCGGAACCAGCATGCGCGCGATCAATGCGAACTGCGGCGGCTCGCGCGGCTACGTCCCGCGTTCGAGCATCGTCTTGAAGTCCGCGCGCACGCGTTCGGCTTCGAGCCGCGCGCTTTCGGATGCGTCGCGGAGGCCGAAATAGCCGTGGATCAGGCCGGCGCCATGATGGTACTTCGTCGGCACATCGGCGGCGGCAAGCGCTTCGGCATAGGCCTTGCCCTCGTCGCGCAGCGGATCGAACCACGCGGTGCACACCACGGCCGGCGCGAGCCCTCTCAGGCTTTTTGCGCGCAACGGCGAAACGCGCCAGTCCTCGCCCTGGCTTTTGTGTTCGAGATAATGACCGGCGAACCACTGCATCACGGCGTGCGACAGGAAATAGCCCTCGGCGTTTTCGGCGCGCGAGGGGAAGCGCGCGTTTTCGGTCGCGTCCGTGTAGCCGCCGGCGGCATCGGTGATCGGATAGACCAGCATTTGCGCGGCGAGATCAATGCCGGCGTCGCGACAGCCGATCGCGACGCTCGCCGCCAGATTGCCGCCCGCGCTGTCGCCGGCGACGCCGAGCCGCGCGCTGTCTCCGCCGAACTCGGCGAGGCGCGCAAAGACATCGCGCGCGGCCGCAAAACTGTCCTCGAACGCGCCTGGAAATCGCGTTTCCGGTGGCCGCCGGTAGTCGATGGAGACGACGACTGCGCCGGTCTCGATCGCGAGCAGTCGTGCCTGCCGGTCATGGGTTTCGAGGTCGCCGGCGACCCAGCCGCCGCCGTGGAAAAACATCACGGTCGGCGATTTCTCCGGCGAGACGCGATAGACCCGTGCGGCCAGTGGCGCCGCCGCGCCCTTCACCTCGATATCCCGCACGCTGGCGACCGGCGGCGGCGGGACGGCGGCCCGCGCCGCGGCGAGTGCGCGGAGTGAATCGCGCGCGCTCTGCGGCGTCATCGTCCCGGGATCGCGCAGCGGCAGCAGCGGAATGATCTGGGCAATCACGGGATCGAGCGGTGCGGTCATGCGGGTTCCCGGCGGTTCCAAAAGCGCGGCAGCTTATCCGGCCCCCGGAGGACCGCAAGGCGAATGGTAAACGGGTCGGAAGAGGCCGCCCGAGCCGTCAGAATCGAGCCCGCCGACAGGCGAGATTTGTTGCATTGTGAGGCGGTTACGCCTAAAAGACCGCCATCGAGGGAACACCCGCATGGCCCATAATTACGCGATCAATGACGACGTCCACCACCAGCTCCAGGGACCGCAAGGCCGTTCCGTGGTGAAGGAACGAAGCATCTATACCATCGTCAGTTGTCTGCCGATCGAGGCGGACGGCCGCCCGCGCTACCGCATCAAGAGCAAGACCGAAAACGTCGAGCGCGTGGTGACCGAGGAGCAGATCAGCCGCCTCGGCTGATCCGTCATCTCCAATCATTAGCATTTCGTCATCGAGCCCGGATTGGCTTGCTATTTGCTCGGGAGTGGCGTAAACGCCGCGCATTCGAGTTAATCGATTTGCTTGTTGATCGCGCCGAACCGGCTCTACTCCCCAAGACATCGCTGAAATCGGATCAAGCCTGCGCGAAGGTCGTGCGGGCTGTACCCGCGCATTTGCGCATCTTGGAGAAATGAAAATGGCTACCGGAACAGTTAAGTGGTTCAACGCGACCAAGGGCTTCGGCTTCATCCAGCCTGACGATGGCGGCAACGACGTGTTCGTGCACATCAGCGCCGTCGAGCGCGCCGGCATGGGTTCGCTCAACGAGGGTCAGAAGCTTTCGTTCGAAGCGAAGGTCGACAGCCAGCGCGGCAAGACCAGCGCTGAAAATCTTCGCGCCATGTAACGCCGGCTGAACCGGGATTACCGCGGATGTACCGGGATCCCGGATCGGCAGTGTTACCTTAGCGAACAGGATCAAGCCCGCCGGTCAGAACCGGTGGGCTTTTTCGTGAAGCTCATTGCGCTTTCTCATGCGCGGCAATGCCGACGGCCTTGTAGTCGTAGGTCGGATAGAACTCGGTGCGGTAGCTTCCCCAGGCGGTGTCCTCCAGCACGCGGTTGACTTCGCGCAGCCGGGACGCCGGAAACCGCAGCGTGACGACTTGTCCGATGCCCATCACGACATACCAGGAGACGACTTCGACGCCCGGAGGCGGAAAGGCTTTGTAGAAGCCCTGCTTCTCGAGCTGTGCGTTGAGTTCGCCCAGCGGGCGCGACTGGTCATGCTTGAAGAACACGGTCAGCATCACGGCGCTGTCGGCGGCCGGCGCGGCGTTCCCGGTGGGCGTTGCCGCGGTCTGCGCACCGGCGTCCGCGCCCAGCGCCAGCACACCGGCCAGCGCAGCGATCGCCATCAGTGATCTTGTCCACCGGCCCATCGGCATCTCCCTTTTCTCACGCATCAGCGGCCGCAGGATTGGCGGGCGGCGACGATCGCAACTCGCGACCTGCGGCCAGGTTCCTGACCGCGGCGGTCGAGCCCGCAAATGTGAAGCATCTCACAGCCTTGTGCAGGGTTCGGGGCTAATCATGATCGCAGCCGGGATCACTCCCGGATCGAGGACGCGGAAATGAAGGCGCGACGGATGGCTTATTGGTGGTTCAGGTTCGTCGTCTCCGGACGATTCCTGGAAAAATTCCTGAGGTCGCGGCGCTGAGGCAGCGCCGGCGCAGGCTTGCTCAGGCCACCCCGGTCAGCTTTTTCAAGAAAGATCCGCCACTGCCAGTCACGGCATCGCGGCCCTTGTGCACCAGATAGGTCAGGCGCCCGGCAAGGGAATTGATGACTGCGCAGGCTGCGCGATCCCAGCACGTGGCCGACATTGTCGGGAAACCGCGCCACCTCGGCCTCAACCAGGGTTGCGATCGATGTCATCAGGGCTTCGAGCCGCACTCCCCACTCGGATTGGTCGAATTGATCGATGCGGACCCGCAATGCGTATTCGGTGTCGTAGATGTCGGTCAGGATCTCCTTGGCGACGATGACCCGGTTGTTCCTGAGCGCGACGCGCAGCAGCCGCGCGGTTGTCTTCGAGACGGTCCAGCACCATCGAGACCGTGAGCGCATAGGGCGTGGCGGCGACGTCCGCGGCGTTCTTGCTGGACGCGGCCTTGGTGGCGAGGCGGATCAGTTGCCAGGGAGTCTTGAGCCGCGTGGCCACCAACGCCAGCGCAAAGGGAACGACGTCGGCGTGCTTCTTTGCGAACGCATCGAGCAATGCCGCTATCTTGGCGACCCGCGCGTCGTCGAACTTCGCGATCGAGGCCGGCAGCGCCTCGTTGAACTTTGCCAGCGCATCGCGCTGCGCGCAGCGCGGACTGCATCTTGGTCAGGTCGGCATAGGCCGCGCGCGACGCCGTGTAGTTCGCGAGCTTCTTGCGGGTCTGTTCGGCGCCGTCGGGCGAGCCGAGCGTGTTTTCGAGATATTTGACGACCTTGATCTGGAACGTGGCGGCGACCTTTGCCGGCTTCCTTTGGTTTGTTGGCAAGCGATCAGTCGCTCGATCTGCTTGATGTAGTCGCGCGCCATCGTCGGCAGCAGATCGCGGCTGATCCACTCCCAGATCGCAGCCAGCGAGCCGCGCTGTATCCGGCCGGAATTGGCATGCTCGGGAGCGCCGTCGACCAGCAGCGGGTCCAGCGGCGCAAAGAAGTAGCGCGAGGGCGTGTTGACGCGATTCTGCGACTGAGCCGTCCTTGCGGAATTCCGCGCGCAGCTTGGCCAGGATTTCCGCGGAGCCGGGCATCTCGCCGTCGCAGCTCTCCAGCCGCTCGAGCTCGGTCAGGAGACAGTTCCGCGTTAGCGGCGTCAGCCGCTGCAGAAACTCCTGAATTCGGTCGGCGAGCGTCATTGCAACGGTGTTTCTCTGCGATCCGGCTCGGCTATCAAGCTATTTTCAACGCGAAAGCGCGTGAAATCCGGTCCAATGGAACCACAAAAACAGTTCGTGTCAGATTAAGAAGTAAACGCGCATCCCCGTGGAACTACGGGCATTGCCGGGTTACCGAGGAAGCGAATTCTACGACCCGTAGAACTACGGGGGTCTTGTCGCTCGCTGCGTAATCATGGCGGTTTTTGAATGGGTTCGGGCCAATTTGGCCGCGGAGCGACGTCTGTCCCGCTTCCGGCGAGCCGCCAAAAACTCCGTAGTCTTACTGAGTAAAAAATTAACCCTCGACGAGCGCAGGCTCGTTAAACAAATCGTATGGGACATCAAGAAAACCGAATCAGCGATTCGCCTTTCTCGAAGTGGATCGAAAGCAGCGCGCCTCCCGACGACGACCTGGAAACTGTCCGGCTGTCCGCCGCGCGCACGCGGGCGATGGACGAGGCCGGCGCCGCGATCGCCCGCCAGCTCAACGGGCCGCTGACCGCGCTGCTGCTCTACATGGGCGAGATCAAGCAACACAGCCAGCAGCTTTCGCAGGCCGCCGGCAATCGGGTTTACCTGCAGCAGGTCGTCGAGAACGCGCTTGCAGCAGACCGAGCGCGTCTGCGCCATGATCAAGCAGATCGCGGACGCGCACGAGGAGCCGGCTCGCCGCGGCCGGCCGCAAGGCCGGTTTGGAGAGACGCGGCCAGCCGCGGCAGGGACGCAAGTCCGCGCGCCGGGCGTGATGTTCTCATCGGGCGCCGGCCAGAAGCCGCTGACCAAGCGCGAGCGCGAGGTTCTGAGCCTGATCAGCGAGGGCTATTCCAACAAGCAGGGCGCCTTGCGGATGAGCATCAGCCCGCGGACCTTCGAAAGCCATCGCGCCGAGGCGATGCGAAAACTCGGCGCGCGAAACACCGCGGACCTCGTCCGCCTGGCGCTGCTGCATCCC
The DNA here is from genome assembly GCA_963843225.1 of uncultured Alphaproteobacteria bacterium. Lineage (GTDB taxonomy): Bacteria > Pseudomonadota > Alphaproteobacteria > Rhizobiales > Xanthobacteraceae > Bradyrhizobium. The sequence continues at coordinate 1,025,095 of CAWJJT010000001.1, forward strand.
GCCGTCTAGCGCCGGACCGGTTCTCGTCGAGCTGAACCGAAGCAGCAAGTTCCTTCCATGATGCGATGGTCATGCGCCGGCGCGTGCCATCGCCCGCCGGCACGTATTGCAATTGCAGGAAACCGAAGGTGCTGCCGGCGACGCGGCGCAGCTCAGTAGAAATCTTCCGCGAAGGCGTGAACGCGGGGCGCGGCGCGCAGCGCGATCGGGCTTGGCCTTCGGCGCGCTCGGAACGATCGTGATGGTCCAGCGCTGCGGAACGCTCGACTTGCTTTCCAGCACCGAGCGAACGTGGCCGGTGACCGTCGATCCGCCCGACCTGACGGTCGCGGTTCGGCCGTTGAACTGCGCGATGCGGAAACGCCGGACTTCTTTCTGGTCGGTCGTTTCAAACGTAAACATGAAGCTCTCCTTTGCTTACGCGACTATCGCCGTTTATTGTTATCCGTGTATGAAAATCCGAAACCGTAGAAGTACGGCCGCGGACCTGTCGAGCCGTCAGCGCTGAATCGCCAGCGCCGCGGCGCAATCCGGCAGCACAAATTACTCGGCCGCGGCGAGGCGCATAGCGGAGCGCGGTCCGATGACGCATCGCGTTGCGCCGACGGCGTCACGCGACGCGCATGTCGCAGTACCGAATAGTCTGGAAAATCCGCGATGTCAGCGGCGCGTCGGCGATATGCTAGTCGGCCGATCCCGGAAACACCGCTTCCATCTTGGTCTTCAGCGTCGCGGCGTTGAACGGCTTGACGATGTAGTTGCTGACGCCGGCCTTCTTCGCGGCGATGACGTTTTCGGTCTTCGATTCCGCGGTGATCATGATGAAGGGCGTTTGCGACAGCTCCGGGCTGGCGCGGACTTCCCGGAGCAGATCGTAGCCGGTCATCGGCTCCATGTTCCAGTCGGAAATCACCAGGCCGTATTTCTTGCCCTGCATCTTGGCGAGCGCGGCCGATCCGTCGCTGGCATCGTCGACGTTCTCGAAGCCGATCTGCTTGAGCAGGTTGCGGATGATCCGGATCATGGTGTTGTAGTCATCGACCACCAGGATCGGCATCGACAAATCAAAGGCCATGTCTCTACTCCGCGCAGTTCGCAAATTGCCGAACACGGGCGAGAATTCGTGAGCATGCGAAGAATCTTCGACGCTTTTTCGAACTCGCGCCCGTCAGCATCGTGACAATTATCAGCGGTCATTGAACAGCCCGTTAATTCCGGCGCGGAATAAATCTGCTGGCGAGCACGAGCGGTAGGCCGTAGTTATACGGTGCGACGCGTCAGCTGGCAATCGTTTGTCCTAGCGCCAGCCGCGTGCGCGATCGCTCACGACAGGCAGCGAGGCCGCAGCAGTCTGTCGTACTGCGCCTTGACCGTCGCGTAGCATTCGCAGGAGGTCTTGCTCAGGCCTTCGAGATCGGTGATCTCGATGTGTCCCGCGGCTGTAGTGGATGAAGTTGGCCTGCTGCAGCGTGTTGGCCACCAGCGATACGCTGTTGCGGCGCGCGCCGATCATCTGCGCCATCGATTCCTGGGTCAGAACGAGCTTGTCGCCGCCGGACAGATCGTGGGTCTGCAACAGGCATCGCGCCAGCCGGGATTCCACCGTGTGCGCGGCGTTGCAGCCCGGCGGTCTGCTGGATCTGCGCGTAGACCGCCAGCCCGTGCCGAACCAGCGTCGTCGCGAAACGTCGCGCTTTGGTCGGCCGCGGCGCGAAGGCGATCGAGGTCGAGCGTCGAGGCGACGCCGGGCACCAGCACGACCGCGCTGTTCAGCGCGGTCGCGTCGCCGAGCGCGGAGAACGAGCCGAAGATGCTGTCGCGGCCGATCATCGCGATCTGGACGTGCTCTCCCTTGGCAAGTTTCACGACCAGGGAGATCACGCCTCGGTGCGGCAGATAGGCGCGCTTGAGCGTTTCGCCGACTTCGACCAGCACGATTTCCTGAACCAGATCGACGGTTCGCAGATGCGGGCGGATCAATTCGAAATCATCCGCGCTGAGCGCCGACAGAAATCCATTGGGTGAACGAGGGGCTGATTCCAATGAAACCTCCTTCCTCAAGAGAGCACCACCGGTCCCCGATACCGCCGCTAACGATGCACGGTATTGGACGTAGAGGATGAGCCCTGCACGTAACCTTGGCAAGGAAAATTGGCGCGGGGTTGCATTCTCGTGCGCCGCGTCATTGCAAGCGATCGATCGCGCCGACAAATGACGCGCGCTGGCATACGGCGCGGAGGTCTTAGCGTGAAATGTTCAGCACGCCTGCTAGCGGAGCTGCGTGCGACATGATCAATGCGAGCAAGCTCCGGCTATTCGGAGAACACCATGATCAGGAGTGGTCATCTTGTCGGCGGCGAACTGCTGCCACGCCACAAGGCGAAGTCGATCCGGCCAGCCTGATCCGCGCAGCGCTCGCGCACTCAACGAAAGCGAATTCCGATCCAAACGACGCTGTCGTGCGCTGCTGAAGTAAGGCCCGCGCGGCGTCGCGTTGCAGGGGTTTTCGTGTCGATGCGCGAGCACGAAAACAGCGCAAAAATGCTCCGTTTCTTTCAGTCCGCTTAATTCCTCAGTAGTTGTACGGGGATTCACACCCGGTTGCGGTGTGTTTCTGGGTATTTGTACGGAGCCCCAATTTAACGAACAGGTAGCCCGGACAGAACAGGGTGATACGTCGCCGCTGAAACGTGCGGCGTAGCGTCAATGTGTTCATCCAGAAGGGTATCTCAAAATGTCCAGTATCGTTCTTTCAGCGTCGGTTCGTCAGAACCTGCTCTCCCTCCAGTCGACCGCCGACCTCCTCGCCACCACTCAGAACCGTCTTTCGACGGGCAAGAAGGTGAACTCGGCTCTCGATAACCCGACCAACTTCTTCACCGCGCAGGGCCTCGATAACCGCGCCAGCGATATCAGCAACCTGCTCGACGGCATCGGCAACGGCGTGCAGGTTCTGCAGGCAGCCAACACCGGCATCACCTCGCTGCAGTCGCTGGTCGACAGCGCGAAGTCGATCGCGAACCAGGCGCTGCAGACGACCGTCGGCTATACCACCAAGTCGAACGTCTCTGCGACGATCTCGGGCGCGACCTCGAGCGACCTGCGTGGCACCACGACCTACACCAGCGCCGCTGCGATCAGCAACGTCGTAGCCAACGGCACCGCCGGTGGCGCTTCCCCGATCACAGGCACGACGACGCTCGGCGGCGTCGCTGCTGCGCTGGTCGGCACCGCGTCAACCGCGGGTGACGGAACGGCGAAACTTGCCAGCACGTTGCTGCTGACCGGAACGGCCGCCGCGACCGACCTTACCGCTGCGGCCGCGCCGCACGACGGTGACGTCCTGGTCGTCAACGGCAAGACCATCACCTTCAAGGCGGGCGCTGCCCCGGCAGCGGCTGCGGTTCCCACCGGATCCGGCGTTAGCGGCAACATCGTCACCGACGGCAACGGCAACTCGAGCGTCTATCTCGGCTCTGGCACGCTTGCCGACGTGCTCTCGGCGATCGATCTCGCCAGCGGCGTTGCCAAGACGGTCAACACCGCGGGCGCTGCCGTGATCACCGGCTCGACCAGCTCCATCAACTCCGGTACCGGCGTTCTGACGCTCAACTCGTCGACCGGCGCCGATCTCAGCATCACCGGCAAGGCCGACCTGCTGAAGGAACTCGGTCTGACCACGTCGGTCGGTTCCGGCAACGTCAACGTCGGCAAGGCGCGTACCACGGCTGCGACCACCACAGCCAACCTGATCCAGGACGGATCGACCCTGAACGTGAATGGCCACACCATCACCTTCTCCAACGCGCACGTGCCGGCAGCCGCGCAGGTCCCGACGGGTTCGGGCATCCTGAACGCCGTCCAGACCGACGGCAACGGCAACTCGATCGTCTATCTGCAGACCGCGACCATTGCCGATACGCTGAACGCGATCGACCTGGCCTCCGGCGTGCAGACCGCGTCGAACTCGGCCGGTGTCGCGACGTTTACCGCAGCGACGGGCGTTGCTCCGTCGTCGGTGAATGCGAACGGCACGCTGAAGCTCAGCACCGGTACGGTGTCCGATCTCACCATCAGCGGTGGCACGGGCAACGCGCTGGCCGTCCTCGGGCTCAACGGTCCGACCGGCAACAGCAGCAGCTTCAATGCTGCCCGCGCTGCGGGAGTTGGCGGCATCAACGGCAAGACCTTGACCTTCTCCTCCTTCAATGGCGGCGCTGCGGTCAACGTCACCTTCGGCGATGGCACCGGCGGCACGATCAAGACGCTGGATCAGCTGAACTCGACGCTGCAGGCCAACAACCTGGCCGCGACGCTCGACTCGACCGGCAAACTGACGATCTCGGCCACCAACGACTACGCTTCCTCGACCCTCGGGTCGGTGGCGGCTGGCGGCACGATCGGCGGCACCGTGACCAGCGCGCTCTCCTTCTCGAGCGCTTCGGCTCCGGTGGCTGACTCCCAGGCGCAGGCGGTTCGCGCCAGCCTCGTGACCCAGTACAACAACATCCTGGCGCAGATCACCACCACGTCTCAGGATGCTTCGTTCAACGGCGTCAACCTGTTGGGCGGCGACACGCTGAAGCTGACGTTCAACGAAACCGGCAAGTCGACCCTGAGCATCACCGGTGTCAACTTCAACGCGGCCGGCCTCGGTCTGGCGAACCTGACCAGCGGCGTCGACTTCATCGACAACTCCGCTACCAACAAGGTCGTTTCCAGCCTTGCCTCCGCCAGCACCTTGCTGCGTTCCCAGGCTTCCGCCTTGGGTTCGAACCTGTCGATCGTGCAGATCCGCCAGGACTTCTCGAAGAACGTGATCAACGTGCTGCAGACCGGCTCGTCCAACCTGACGCTCGCCGACACCAACGCCGAAGCTGCCAACAGCCAGGCGCTGTCGACCCGCCAGTCCATCGCGGTCTCCGCGCTGTCGCTGGCCAACCAGTCGCAGCAGAGCGTGCTGCAGCTGCTCCGCTAAGTCCAGGCGGAGTCGCGAAAACAACGAACTCGGCGGCGGGGGAAACCCCGCCGCTTTCGAGCTAAGCGTACCCGGAATTTTATGGCGGCTCGCCTGTTGCGTATTCACGCAGGCGATGCCCCGAAAAGGTCGGGGGTGGTTATTGCCCGCGTACCCTAGAAAAGGAGACGACGATGCCGCTGCGAGTCGAGCTCAAGCCGTTTGAACGGATCGTCATTGGCGAGACCGTCATCATCAATTCCGGCACCCGCACCTCTTTCCTGATCGACGGCGAAGCCCCGATCCTTCGCGAGAAGGACACCGTGACCGCGGAGACCGCCAACACGCCGGTCAAGCGGCTCTATTTCTGCGTCCAGATGATGTACCTGAAGAACGACATTCCGAGATATCGGACTGCGTATCTCGGCTTCATCAAGGAACTTCGCGATGCTCTCCCGGGCTCGCGCGATGTGGTCGACGCCGTCAACGCCCATGTTGCGGGCGGCGCGCTCTACAAGGCTCTCAAGGAACTCCGCAAACTGATGAAGGTCGAGGAAGGCCTCTTGATGAGTGCCTGACGACGCATTCGTCGTTCGAGTTGTGAACAGCATCAAAGTGAAAGGTATCGCGTAGCGTAAAACCCAAACTCAAAACAGTATCAACCAGCGTACAAACGGTTCAATCCAGAAAGGTATCCGAATGTCCGGCATTGTTCTTTCAACATCGGTTCGTCAGAACCTGCTTTCGCTCCAGTCGACCGCCGACCTCCTCGCCACCACACAGAATCGTCTTTCGACGGGCAAGAAGGTGAACTCGGCTCTCGACAATCCGACCAACTTCTTCAACGCGCAGGGCCTCGATAACCGCGCCAGCGACATCAACAACCTGCTCGACAGCATCGGCAACGGCGTGCAGATCCTGCAGGCGGCCAACACGGGCCTCACCTCGCTGCAAAAGTTGGTCGACACCGCCAAATCGATCGCCAATCAGGCGCTGCAGACCACCGTTGGCTACTCCTCGAAGTCCAACGTCTCGGCGACGATCCCCGGCGCAACTCCCACCGACCTGCGCGGCACCACGACCTTCACCAGCGCGTCGGCGATCAGCAATGTCGTTCCCAACGGCACCGCCGGCGGCGCTTCCCCGATCACAGGCACGACGACGCTCGGCGGCGTTGCCGCTCCGCTGGTCGGTACTGCGTCAACCGCGGGTGACGGAACGGCGAAACTTGCCAGCACCCTGCTGCTGACCGGAACGAACGCCGCGACCGACCTTACCGCGGCCGCCGCGCCGCACGACGGCGACGTCCTGGTCGTCAACGGCAAGACCATCACCTTCAAGGCGGGACCGCCCCCGGCAGCGGCTGCGGTTCCCTCCGGATCCGGCGTCAGCGGCAATATCGTCACCGACGGAAACGGCAACTCGAACGTCTATCTGGGCGGCGGCACGCTTGCCGACGTACTCAAGGCGATCGATCTCGCCAGCGGCCTCGCCAAGGACGTCAACACCGCGGGCGCTGCCGTGATCACCGGTTCGACCAGCTCCATCAACGCCGGTACCGGCGTTCTGACGCTCAACTCGTCGACCGGCGCCGATCTCGACATCACCGGCAAGGCCGACCTGCTGAAGGAACTCGGACTGACCACGTCGGTCGGTCCTGGTAACGTCAACGTTGGCTCTGCGCGAACCACCGGTCCAACGACCACCTCCAACCTGATCCAGGACGGATCGACCCTGACCGTGAATGGCCATACCATCACCTTCTCCAACGCGCACGTGCCAGCGGCGGCGCAGGTCCCGACCGGTTCGGGCATCCTCAACGCCGTCCAGACCGACGGCAACGGGAACTCAATCGTCTATCTGCAGACGGCGACCATCGCCGATACGCTGAACGCGATCGACCTGGCTTCCGGCGTGCAGACCACATCCAACTCGGCCGGTGTCGCGACATTTTCCCCCACGCCGGGGGTTACCCCGTCGTCGGTGAATGCGAACGGCACGCTGAAGCTCAGCACCGGAACGGCGGCTGATCTCAGCATCAACGGTGGTATCGGCAACGCCCTGGCCGCCCTCGGTCTCAACGGTCCGACCGGCAACAGCAGCAGCTTCAATGCTGCCCGCGCTGCGGGAGTTGGCGGTATCAACGGCAAGACCTTGACCTTCACCTCTTTCAACGGCGGCACGCCGGTGAATATCACCTTCGGCGACGGTTCCGGCGGAACGGTCAAGACGCTGGATCAGTTGAACGCCGCGTTGCAAGCGAACAATATGCAGGCGACCGTCGACGGAACTGGCAAGCTGCTGATCACCATCAACAACGATTTCGCTTCCTCGACCCTCGGGTCGGTACCGGCGGGCGGCGTGATCGGCGGCACCGTCACCGGCGCATTGGCCTGGTCAACCCCCTCGACGCCGATCGCGGATCCTTCGGCTCAGGCCGTCCGTTCCAATCTGTTGACCCAGTACAACAACATCCTGGCCCAGATCACCACTACGGCCCAGGATGCCTCGTTCAACGGCATCAATCTGCTCGGCGGCGACACCCTGAAGCTGGTTTTCAACGAGACCGGAAAGTCGGTCCTGAGCATCACCGGCGTCAACTTCGATGCGCCGGGTCTTGGTCTTGCCAACCTCACCGACGGCGTCGACTTCATCGACAACGCCGCCACCAACAAGACCATCACCAACCTCAACGCCGCCGCCACTGCGCTGCGGTCGGAAGCCTCCGGTCTCGGTTCGAACCTGTCGATCGTCCAGATCCGCCAGGACTTCTCGAAGAACCTGATCAACGTGCTGCAGACCGGTTCGTCCAACCTGACGCTGGCTGACACCAACGAGGAAGCGGCCAACAGCCAGGCGCTGTCGACCCGCCAGTCGATCGCGGTCTCGGCGTTGGCGCTGGCCAACCAGTCGCAGCAGAGCGTGCTTCAGCTGCTCCGCTGAAGCCGATTGCGAGACAAACGATCAAAGCGGCGGGGGAAACCCCGCCGCTTTCGCTTTGAGCGTACGCCGGATTTCAGGCTGGCTCGCTTGTCGCCTGTTCTCGCAGGCGATACTTCGAAGAAAGCCGGCAACGCCGTCGACGAGCAGCGGACGCGGCGACATGTCGCGCGCAAATACAGCCACGCTTTGCCAATTCGATCGCCACTGGCATTTTCTGTATCATCAAGCTTGTTTCCATACCGCTGGCGCCGCGGCTGTTGCCATCCGCGCAAGATCGCGGCTGCATCTTTCGTGCAGTTCTTTTCCAAGTCGTCCGAGCTGACGCGATAAAACTTGCGGTGCGTTTGTGCGGCGAGTGCTGTTGCGTGTCGCGCAACGGTCAAGCGTGGCAGCGACGCTGCATTGATCCGTATTAGCACGGACATCGAAATTAACGGGAATGAGCAACCGGAAGGCGTATCGGTGGCAGGGAAGGATATCCGCTGCCGGCATCATTCGTCGCGGCTTGTGTCGGCGGTGCAGTGACTTTCCGGCCGGAGCGTTCGGTAGCCGAGAACGGCACGCAGCGGATCTCCGGCGTGAAGATGGTTGACGGTCGACCGCAACCCCAAGAATTGGAAGGCGCATTCTGATGGATGATCTGTTGCGCGAGTTTCTGACGGAGACCAGCGAGAGCCTGGATACCGTTGACAATCAGCTGGTGCGGTTTGAGCAGGAACCGAACAACGCGAAGATACTCGATAACATTTTCCGGCTGGTGCACACCATCAAGGGGACCTGCGGCTTTCTCGGGCTGCCGCGGCTGGAAGCGCTGGCGCATGCGGCCGAGACGCTGATGGGCAAATTCCGCGACGGAATGCCGGTGACCGGGCAGGCGGTGACGCTGATCCTGACCACGATCGACCGCATCAAGGACATCCTGGGCCAGCTCGAGGCCAATGAGGCGGAGCCGGATGGCTCCGACCAGGACCTGATCGGCGAACTGGAAGCGATGGTAGAGCGTGGGATGAAAGCGATGACAGAACAGCCTTCGCCGGCAGAGGCGCCCAGCCGCCGGCCGCCGTGACGCCCTCGGTTGCCGAGGGCTCGCTGGTGCCGCAGACGCTGGAACGGCCGCTGCGTCCGGGCGAAGTGTCGCTGGACGAACTGGAGCGCGCGTTCCGCGAGACCCCGATCGAGACCGCCCCGGAGCCGGCCAAGGCCGCTGCTCCCGCAGCCCAGCCCGCACCGGCGCCGGAAGCAAAGGCCGCAGGCCCGAAGGAAGCAAAGCCGGCCGCCGCCGCAAAGCCCGCGGCCAGCAAGGCCTCCGCCGCCGCCGACGAAGTGCAGGAAGCCGACAAGGTCGCCAACCAGTCGATCCGCGTCAACGTGGATACGCTGGAACATCTGATGACGATGGTGTCGGAACTGGTGCTGACCCGCAACCAGCTCCTGGAGATCTCCCGCCGCAACGAGGACACCGAGTTCAAGGTGCCGCTGCAGCGGCTCTCCAACGTCACCGCCGAGCTGCAGGAAGGCGTCATGAAGACGCGGATGCAGCCGATCGGCAATGCCTGGCAGAAGCTGCCGCGCATCGTGCGCGACCTGTCGGGCGAACTCGGCAAGCAGATCGAACTGGAGATGCACGGCGCCGACACCGAGCTCGACCGCCAGGTGCTCGACCTGATCAAGGACCCGCTCACCCACATGGTGCGCAACTCCGCCGACCACGGGCTGGAGACCCCGGCCGAGCGCGCCGCCTCCGGCAAGCCGGAGCAGGGCACCATCCGCCTGTCGGCCTATCATGAAGGCGGCCACATCATCATCTGCATCGCCGACAACGGCCGCGGCCTCAACACCGAGCGGATCAAGGCCAAGGCGATCTCCAGCGGCCTCGTCACCGAGGCCGAACTGGAGAAGATGACGGAAGCCCAGATCCACAAGTTCATCTTCGCGCCCGGCTTCTCGACCGCTGCCGCCATCACCTCGGTGTCCGGCCGCGGCGTCGGCATGGACGTGGTGCGCACCAATATCGACCAGATCGGCGGCACCATCGACGTCAAGTCGGTGGCCGGCGAGGGCTCCTCCGTCACCATCAAGATCCCGCTGACCTTGGCCATCGTCTCGGCGCTGATCGTGGAAGCCGCCGGCGACCGCTTTGCGATCCCGCAGCTCTCGGTGGTCGAACTGGTGCGCGCGCGCGCCAATTCCGAGCACCGCATCGAGCGCATCAAGGACACCGCGGTATTGCGGCTGCGCAACAAGCTGCTGCCGCTGATGCACCTGAAGAAGCTGCTCAAGATCGACGACGGCTCCTCCTCCGATCCCGAGAACGGTTTTATCGTGGTGACCCAGGTCGGCAGCCAGACCTTCGGCATCGTGGTCGACGGCGTGTTCCACACCGAAGAAATCGTGGTCAAGCCGATGTCGACCAAGCTGCGCCACATCGACATGTTCTCCGGCAATACCATCCTGGGCGATGGCGCCGTGATCATGATCATCGACCCCAACGGCATTGCCAAGGCGCTGGGCGCCTCGGGCGCGTCCAGCCACGAGATCGCGGACGAGAACGCCGCCTCCCGCGCCAGCGCCGCCGAGCAGCTGACCTCGCTTCTGGTGTTCCGCGCCGGCACGTGCCCAGCCCAAGGCGGTGCCGCTCGGCCTCGTCACCCGGCTGGAAGAGATCGCCTCCGACAAGATCGAGCTCTCCAACGGCCGCTACATGGTGCAGTACCGCGACCAGCTGATGCCGCTGGTGCAGATGGCCGGCGTCAACGTCCAGACCTCCGGCTCGCAGCCGATCCTGGTGTTCGCCGACGACCGCCGCTCGATGGGGCTGGTGGTCGACGAGATCGTCGACATCGTCGAGGAGCGGCTCAACATCGAGGTCGGCGGCTCGCCGGACGGCATTCTGGGCTCGGCCGTGATCAAGGGCCAGGCCACCGAGGTGATCGACGTCGGCCACTTCCTCCCGATGGCGTTCCCCGACTGGTTCACGCGCAAGGAGATGACGCCCTCGGCCTCGGCGCAGTCGGTGCTGCTGGTCGACGACTCAGCCTTCTTCCGCAACATGCTGGCGCCGGTGCTGAAGGCCGCCGGCTACAAGGTGCGGGTGGCGCCGAACGCGCAGGAGGGGCTGACCGTGCTGCGCTCGGGCCAGAGCTTCGACGTGGTGCTGACCGACATCGAGATGCCCGACATGAACGGGTTCGAGTTCGCCGAGACCATCCGGGCCGATGCGCATCTGAGCACGATGCCGATCATCGGGCTGTCCTCGCTGGTGTCGCCGGCGGCGATCGAGCGCGGCCGGCAGGCCGGCTTCCACGATTACGTCGCCAAGTTCGACCGTCCCGGCCTGATCGCGGCGCTGAAGGAACAGACCGCCGAGCAGCAGCGGCGCGGCGGCAGTAAGGGATCAAAGAACATGACCAGCAAGACCGACATCAGCGAAGGCGCGGTCGCCGAATACGTCACCGCGATGATCGGCGGCCAGTTGTTCGGGCTGCCGATCTCGCGCGTCCAGGACGTGTTCATGCCGGAGCGGCTGACGCGGGTGCCGCTGTCGCCGGGCGAGATCGCCGGCGTGCTCAATCTGCGCGGCCGCATCGTCACGGTGGTGGACATGCGCGCCCGGCTCGGCCTGCCCAAGAACGACGACGGCAAGCCGCCGATGGCGGTCGGCGTCGACCTGCGCGGCGAATCCTATGGCCTCCTGATCGACCAGATCGGCGAAGTGCTCCGCCTGCCCGACGACGGCCGCGAGGAAAACCCCGTCAACCTCGATCCCCGCATGGCCAAGCTCGCCGGCGGCGTCCATCGCCTCGACGGCCAGCTCATGGTCGTCCTCGATGTCGATCGCGTCCTCGAAATCGTGCCCAAAACCTCGCTTGCGGCCTAGCGATCGGCATGTGCAACGCGTGAATGATGGAGTTTGGAAATGAAAACATGTCTCGTTGTCGATGACTCCAGCATCATACGGAAAATCGCGCGCCGTATCCTGGAAGGGCTGAATTTTCATGTCATCGAAGCCGAAGACGGCGTAGACGCGCTGGTCCATCTGCAAACGCGCCATGCCGGACGCGGTGCTGCTCGACTGGAACATGCCGGTGATGGACGGCTACGACTTCCTCAGCCATCTGCGCCGCATGCCCGGCGGCGACGAGCCCAAGGTGGTGTTCTGCACCACCGAGAACGGCATCGAGCACATCTCGCGCGCGCTCGACGCCGGCGCCAACGAATACATCATGAAGCCCTTCGACAAGGACATCGTCGCGGCCAAATTCCAGGAAGTCGGCTTGATCGAGGTGCCGGCGTAGTCGGCTCTGAACGGTTTCATATCGGACGATATCAATCCGAAATCATGTCGACCCACTTTTGAGAGGCCGCCCGTGACCCCGCCCGATTACGAATATCTGCGCAAGCTTCTCAAGGACCATTCCGGTCTCGATCTGTCTGCCGACAAGCAGTATCTGATCGAAAGCCGCTTGCTGCCGCTGGCGCGCAAGGCCGGCCTGGCCGGCATCAGCGAACTCGTGCAGAAAATGAAGGGCGGATCGACCTCCCTCATCACCCAGGTGGTCGAAGCCATGACCACCAACGAGACCTTCTTCTTCCGCGACAAGGTCCCGTTCGATCATTTCCGCGATTCGATCATGCCGGAAGATCCTGCAGGCGCGCGCCGGCCGCAAGAGCATCCGGATCTGGTGCGCCGCCGGCTCGACCGGCCAGGAGCCCTATTCGCTGGCGATGTGCCTGAAGGAAATGAGCGCGGCGCTGAGCGGCTGGCGGGTCGAAATCATCGCCACCGATCTTTCGCAGGAAGTGCTCGAGAAATCCAAGGCGGGCATCTACAGCCAGTTCGAGGTGCAGCGCGGCCTGCCGATCCAGATGCTGGTCAAGTACTTCAAGCAGACCGGGGAGTTCTGGCAGATCAACGCCGACATCCGCGCCATGGTGCAGCATCGCCAGCTCAATCTGCTGCACGATTTTTCCCAGCTCGGCACCTTCGACGTGATCTTCTGCCGCAACGTCCTGATCTATTTCGACCAGGACACCAAGATCAACATCTTCAACCGCCTCGCCAAGACCATGGAGCCGGACGGCTTCCTGGTGCTCGGCGCGGCCGAGACGGTGGTCGGACTGACCGACGTCTTCAAGCCGTTTCCGGATCGACGCGGCCTCTACCGGCCGAGCGGCGCGCGCACACGCCCGCGAAGATGCCGGCGGCCGCCGGGGCCGTCGCCGAAGGTCGCGGCAATGGCGGGGCTTTGACAGATGTCCGAGGACGTCAAAGGCCCGGAACGCGTCACGTTCAGCCGCGGATATGGCGTCTGCATCATGGGCATCGACGGCACCTGGCGCCGCGATTGCCTGCTCAACGCCATATCGGACAATGACGCCATCCTGACCGTCGAGGGTTCCATTCAGGGCCTCAATCTCAAGGAGTTCTTCCTGCTGTTGTCGTCGACCGGCCTCGCCTATCGCCGCTGCGAGCTGGTCCGCGTCAACGGCACCGAGATCGACGTCCAGTTCCTGAAGGGCAAGAACAAGAAGAAGCGGGCGGGCGGGGCTGCGCACAAGGAATCCGCGAGCGCGTAGGCCGATCACGCTGGGGCCACCCGCGCAGAACGAAACAAGCCCGACTTGCTTCCAATGCAGGCCTGCTTCGGCCGGCTGCGCCGGAAAGCGGCGCAATCCCGCCATGACGGCGACAACCGCCGCGGCGCCGATCAGGCTTGAACGAACAAGACCGCAAGCAGATACGCTATTGCCATTCGGCGCTTCAGGCGCGAGCCAAGGGGTAAGCGAGCCGCCGGGCCCGGCCGATCTCCGCGGTACCAGGCTGCGGTGTTCCGGCATCCCGCAGAAAATGAAGGGCCGCGCCAAGATCCGCCTCGCAATTGTCCAATGCCGCGCGCGCTTTCACATAACGCGGCGTGACGTCATCCAGCACGACAACGTTGATGTCGTTTTCCGGGCAATCGAGGCGCTCTTCCGAGACGATCGGCCGCGTTGATCAGCTCCATGCTGGCCCGGACGTGCTCGATCAGGGACACCAGGTCGGAGACGATCGCATCGTGAAGTTCATTCCGATCGTCCGACGGGGCTGTGGTTGCGTCGCCTGCGACATTCTGCATAAGGACTCTCCGTTCCCGTTTTTTTATGTGCAGGCTGCTACTTGTGCGTTAAGTCGTCGTCCCGTACAAATACGGGTGGGTGCGAAACTGTTTCGAACGTGCGCGGTAGCGAACTTGAGTGCGCTTCATTTTTCACTGTCTATGGACGATGGCACATGACTGAGAAACCACCTCTCCCGCGGCGAAATATTCGTGGTCGACGACGATCCCGCCGTTCGCGAAACCCTGTCGATGGTCTTGTCGGCGGGCGGCTATCGAGGTGATCTGCTTCGCGGACGGCGCAGCGCTGCTGGCGGTGGCGCGAAGCCGCACGCCTTCCTGCATCCTGCTCGACGTGCACATTCCCGGCAAATCCGGCCTCGATATTCTGAAGGAGCTTCACGGCGAGGATTATCCCGCGCCGATCTTCATGATCTCCGGGCAGGGCGATATCGCGATGGCGGTCAGCGCGATCAAGAACGGCGCGCTGGACTTCATCGAGAAGCCGTTCCGCGGCAGCGAGATCGTGGCGCGGCTGGATGAGGCGATCGGGGCCTATGCGCGCCGGCAGGCGGAGAACTCCGCGTCGAAAATCGCGTCGCTGCATTTTCCCGGGCGCGAACCGCTGACGCGGCGCGAACGCGAGGTGCTGGAGCAATTCACCTCCGGCGCTTCCAACAAGGAAGCCGGACGCCAGCTCGGCATCAGCCCGCGCACCATCGAGGATCATCGCGCCAACATCATGAAGAAGCTCGGCGCCAGGAATGCCGCCGATCTGATCCGGATCGTGATGACGCGCCCGCGCGCGTCCTAACCGGAGGTCCTGAACCGCTCATGGTGAGGAGCGCGGCAGTGCCGCGCGTCTCGAACCGCGAGGCCGTGCTCCATCGCTCGCGTGGCGCTCAGCCGGCGAGCGCCTTGCGGATCATGCCGGCCAGGTCCGACTTGCGATAGGGCTTGGCGAGCAGCAGCACGCCGGTGTCGAGCCGGCCGTGATGAATGATCGCATTCTCGGTGTAGCCCGAGGTGAACAGCACCTTCAGGCCGGGCTTGCGCTTGCTGCAGTTCGTCGGCGAGCTGGCGGCCGTTCATCGCGCCCGGCATGATCACGTCGGTGAACAGCAGATCGAATTGCTGTGCCTGCCTCGACGATCGCCAGCGCTTCGGCCGCGTTCGCCGCATCCAGCGTGACGTAGCCCAGCGAATGCAGCTGCGTCAGCACGTAGTCGCGCACCAGCTTGTCGTCTTCGACCACGAGGATGGTTTCGTGGCCGCCCTCGACGCCCGGCGCGTTGGCGGCTTCGGCGAGCGACCAGTGCTCCCGGTGCCCGGCGGCAGGTACATCTTGATCGTCGTGCCGTGGCCTTCCTCGCTGTAGATCTTGATGTGTCCGGCGGATTGCTTGACGAAGCCGTAGACCATGCTGAGGCCGAGGCCGGTGCCCTTGCCGGGGCCCTTCGAGGTGAAGAACGGGTCGAACACCTTGTCGAGGATGGCCGGCGGGAATGCCGGTTCCGGTGTCGCTCACGGCGATCAGGACATAGCGGCCGGGCCGGACGTCGCCGTGCATGGCTGGCGTAGTTCTCGTCGAGAAAGGCCGAGCCGGTCTCGAGGATCAGCTTGCCGCCGTCCGGCATGGCGTCGCGGGCGTTGAGCGCGAGATTGAGGATCGCGGTCGCCAGCTGATTGGGATCGACGGTGGCGACGCAGGCTTCGTCCTCGAACACCGATTCGATCTCGATCTGCTCGCCGAGCGTCGGCCGCAGCAGCTTGGCGGTGTCGATGATCAGCGTGTTGACGTCGGTCTCGCGCGGCTGCAGCGGCTGCTTGCGGGCGAAGGCGAGCAGATGCTGGGTAAGATCGGCGCCGCGTGCGGCGGCTTCGTCGATCATCCGGGTGATGGCGGCGAGTTGCGGCTCCTTCTCGACCGCGTCGGCCAGGATCTCGATCGTTCCGGTGATGACCGTCAGGATGTTGTTGAAGTCATGGGCGATGCCGCCGGTGAGCTGGCCGACCGCTTCCATCTTTTCGGACTGCCGGATGCGGTCCTCCGCCGCGATCTTGTCGGTGAGGTCGCGGAAGAAGCCGTTGAACAGGATGCCCTCGCGGCGTCTTCAGCGCGGTGACGCTGAGCTCGGCCTTGAATTCCTTGCCGTCGCGCCGCACGCGCCGTGATTTCGCGGCGGCGTCCGAGAATCTGGTCCTGCCCGGAGCGCAGGAAGCGTTCCAGCGCCGCCCTCAGATCGTCGCGCTCGCTCTCGGCGAATGATCAGGTCGATGAAGTTCTTGCCCGAGCACTTCCTCGCGCGACCAGCCGAAGATCTTTTCGGCCTGCGAATTCCAGTTCAGGATGCTGCCGCTCTCGTCGATCTGGACGAAGGCGTCGAGCGCGGTGTCGATGATGCCGCGCGCCAGTTGTTCGCTTTCGCGCAAGGTCTCCTGCGCCAGCCGGCTTTCGGTCATGTCGCGGCCGACGAAGAAATACCGCCTGACCGGCTCCGACCAGGTGCCCATCCAGGACAGCGTCACGACCCGCCCGTCCTTGTGGATGTAGCGCGAATCGGTGTCTGCGCGCGCTGTCCGCGCCGCGCCAGCGCGCATCTCCTTGCGGCTGATCTCGAGATCGTCCGGGTGGAGGAATTCGCTGGCGTTGCGGCCGATCATTTCCTGCGGCGTGATATCCCAGGATGGCCTCGGCGCTCGGGCTGACCTGAACCAGGAGCCCTTGGGATCGATCACCAGGATCAGATCCTGGGAGGTCTCGAAGATGCGGCGGCGCTCCTCGATCTGCTGGCGCAGCGCGTGCTGGGTTCTGCCGGCTTTCGGTGATGTCGCGGGCGGTCTTGGAGGCGCCGATGATCGGCGCCCGACGGCGTCTTGATCGGAGAGATGCTGAGCGAGACTTCGACCGGCGCTGCCGTCCTTGCGCAGGCGCACGGTTTCGTATTGCTCGATGGTTTCGCCCCAGCCGATCCGGCGCAGGATGTCCTGCACCTCCGCCGTCCGGTCGGGCGGCACGATGAGATCGATGTTCCTGCCGACCGCCTCCGCCGCGGTATATCCGAACAGCCGCTCCGCGGCCGGATTCCAGCCGGTGATCTTGCCGTCGAGGGATTAGGTGATGATGGCGTCGTTGGAGGATTCCACCGCGGCGCTGAAAAGGCGCTCGCGCTCGGCGTGATGGTCGCGCGCGGCCTCGGTGCGGCGATGTTCCATGGACCTCGCGCTGCAGCGCTGCCGTCTTGGCATTCGCTTCGCTCCATCACGCGCGCGAACGCCCGCGCCAGCACGCCGGTCTCGCCGCCGGCATCGACCGGGATCGGCGACCGGATGCCGTTCTTGCCGGCGCCCTCGACGGCCGCGGTCAATTGACGGATCGGCCGGGTCAGCGAGCTCGCGATGAACACGGCCAATGCGGCCGCGCACAACACCGCGATCAGCCCGACCAGCAGGGAGGTGTTCTGGATCGCCGCCGCCGGCGCCATGAAGACGGCGTTCGGAACGGTTTCGATGATGCCGACCCATTCGCTGGCCGGCCAGAATGGCGGGCGCGAGCGCCACGCCGCCCGGCTTCGTCCGGCTTGATCCGGCGACGATCTGCGGCGACGCCTTGCGCGCGCCCCGATCGACGACGCCAGATACGGGAAAGTCGTCCTGCCAGTTGTGCCGGCCTGCCGAGCTGCGAGCCGAATTCGCGGGCCGGATCGGGGTGGACGCAGATAGTCGCCTCGGCTGTTGACGACATAGATCTGCCTCGCCCGGCCGCACCGACGAGCGGACGCGGTCGAAGCGCCGGCCGCATGTCGACATTGACGATGACAATGCCGAACGGTTTGCCGTCGGGCGCGAAAACCGGTGCCGCGACCCGCAGCATCGGCTCATGCGGTGTCTCGATGGCCTCCGTTCGTCCACCATCAGATCGAGCGGCGAGACGTATATTTCGCCGCGGCCGCAGCTGGATCGTTTCCTTGAAGTAGGCCGCGCTCGCCCTTTCGCTGCAGTTCTTCGCCTCGGGAACGAGCCGGACCGCTCCGTCCGGGCCCGAGCGGTCGACCCGGACGATTTCGCGGCCGCCGTCTTCGATGCCGATGATGCGGAACTCCGCATAGGCGGGTTTGGCTTCGAGTTCGGCTGCAATACGGCTTGCGATCCGTTCCCGCCATGTCGCTTCGGAGACGCCGTCGACGGGATCGATCCCGCCGGCCAGATGCGCGCGTATCAATCCGTCCAGCGCGGCCGCGGATCGAAAGCCGGCGACGTCGCCACGGGCGCCCGCGCACGTAGGATTCGAAGTCGCTGGCGACCAGCCGTGAATGGGTCTCGATGCGATCGAGGACGCGCGGCAGCAGCGCCTGTTCCAGGCTGCGATAGCTCAGCCATCCGACCGCGGAGACCGCGATCGCAACCAGCAAGACCATCGCGATGGCTAGTCGGGTGGCAAGCGTCATCTGGGCGTTCGCGCTGTTTCCTTACCGTCTTGGTACGCATCCGGACAGGGCCGACGACGCGGTCTGCCATCAGGGGCCCGACGCAATATTGCCGGCTGGAAGGGAAGATGACGACGAGCGCTTTGCGGCTTCAAGGCAATCGGCGACCGCCGCCAGCAAGGCGGCCGGCTGAAAGGGCTTTTGCAGGCTGCTGACCGCGCCGAGCTTGGTCGCCATGGTGAGGAAGTCCAGACCCGCGCCCGGATCCGGGTCGACCGGCCGGCCGGAGATCACGATGATCGGGATCAGCGGCTGCTGGGGTGAATGAGCCGCATCGTTTCCAGCCCATCCATTCCCGGCATGAAGATGTCGAGAAACACCAGGTCGAAATTACCCGGCCTCGAATGATGGCCAGCGCCTTGCGGCCATCGCCGGCGACGACGACGCTGTGGCCGCCCGCTCCAGCAGCAGGCGGATGGTGGCCTGAACGGCGATGTCGTCGTCGACAATCAGGATGTGTGCCAAAAGCCGACCTTTCGCAAAGCATCCATTGTGCTGGGTTGTGAATCCGTTGGCCGCTGCGCGCAAGCCTTTCTTCGGCTACCCGTGCGCGATGTTGTTGAAAAAGCGACCGGTCAATGTCTGCCATGCCGAGTGCGAAGCAGGCGGTGCCTGGCGCTGCGCTGCCGCGAACAAGCCGCCTCGCGTTGATGGCGCGAAGAGGCGCGGCGGTGATGCGGTACCGTTCTCTTCAGTCGCGTGAATTCCGCATCACGCGGGCGTGATGAAAAAAACTTTGCTTGTTCTCGAAAGAAGGTAACCCGCTGCCGATCTTCGGATGCCCCTCCGTACTCGTACTGAATCGCGGTTAACTACTGGTTGTGGCGCCGCGCGCATTCTTGAATGACTGCAACCGCGGCGTCGGGAATGGGGATTCAAAGATGTCATTGCTTGCTCGTGTCAGGATTATCACCAAGATACTTGCCGTCATCACACTGCTTTCACTGGTCGCCGTCGGAACGAGCTGGCTTGGCATCCGCGCCATGAGTTCGATGAACGACGATGCCGAAACCATGACGTCCACTGCCAAGCGCGCGCTCGAGGCAGCCCGCGCGAGCACCAGCCTGATAACACTGAGCAGCGCCGAATTTCAGGTCGCCCTGGACCCTCGTCCGGAGAATCGCGCCGTCGTGCGCAAGATCGTCAACGATCAGATGAAATTATTCCACGAGCGCGTAGAGGACTTCGGCAAGACTCGCGACGAGAAAACCAAAGCGATGTTGCCCGCGATCAAGGAGACAATGTCGCTCTACGAGAAGGACCTCGACAATACGCTGCGCCTCGCCGACGAAATGAAGGATGTTCAACTGACCGCTGAAATCGAGCAATTGCGGGCGTCGGCGCTCAAGAGCCAGGCCGTGGCCGCCAAATTGCGTGGCGAAATACGCGCCGCCGCCGAGCGGCTGGACACTCGCGTCGACGAATTCGCCAAACAGGCCTCCGACGAATATCGGTCGACTTCGTCGCAGTTGATGTTCGTTGCTGCCGCAGGCATCATTTTCGGGATCCTGGCAGGCTTTGCGATCGGGCAATTCGGAATTGTCAAACCGGTCAATCTGCTGAAGGCCGTCATGGAGGCGTTCGCCCATAACGACCTTAAAGCCGACGTTCCCGGTGTCGATCGCCGCGACGAACTCGGCGACATGGCCCGTACCGTCGAAGTCTTCAAGAAGAACGGCCTCGAAGTCGAACGCCTGCGAATAGAGCAGCAGGAGGCCGAAAAGCGCAGCGCCGAGCAACGCAAGGCAGACATGCTGCAACTGGCTAACGATTTCGAAGGCGCGGTCGGCGAGATCATCGAAACCGTCTCTTCGGCTTCGACCGAGTTGGAAGCCTCCGCAGGGACGCTGACCAAGACGGCCGAGCATGCGCAACAAGTCACCACGACGGTGGCGGCCGCCTCGGAAGAGGCATCCACCAACGTGCAGGCGGTAGCTTCCGCGACGGAGGAGATGGCATCGTCCGTCAATGAGATCAGCCGCCAGGTTCAGGATTCAGCCAGGATCGCCAACGAGGCGGTGCAACAGGCCCAGAAAACCAACGGCCGTATCGACGAATTGTCGAAGGCCGCAGGGCGCATCGGCGATGTCGTCGAGCTGATCAACACGATCGCGGGACAGACCAATCTGCTGGCCCTGAACGCCACGATCGAGGCAGCGCGGGCCGGTGACGCCGGCCGAGGCTTCGCGGTGGTGGCTTCCGAGGTCAAGGCCCTGGCGGAACAGACAGCCAAGGCCACCGGCGAGATCGGTCAGCAGATCGCCGGAATCCAGGCTGCCACCCAGGATTCCGTCGTCGCCATTAAGGAGATCGGCGAAACGATCGCGCGGATGTCCGAGATTTCCTCGACGATCGCGTCGGCGGTGGAAGAACAGGGCGCGGCCACCCAGGAAATTTCCCGCAACATCCAGCAGGCTGCCGAGGGCACGACGCAGGTGAGCTCGAATATCACGGACGTGCAGCGTGGCGCGGGCGAAACCGGATCGGCCTCCACGCAGGTCTTCTCGGCGGCGCAGTCGCTGTCGCGCGACAGCAACCGTCTCAAGCTCGAGGTCGGCAAGTTCCTCCAGACGGTCCGCGCCGCCTGACGGGCCGGCCCGCTCCCGATATTCCGGGCGAGGAGCCCTGGTGTGCGCCGCCTCTCAAGGCGGCGCTTGCATCCCCTGTATGGCCTGTGAGATGACCTGACCTGTCTCGAACAGGTGTGGTCATGGCAGGCAACAGGAAACTTGCGGAAACGCTGCGCAGCGCGCGCTGGTTCGCGCCCGACGATTTGCGTGCCTTCGGCCATCGCTCGCGCGCCATGCAGATGGGGTACGCGCCGGAGGAGTGGCGGGGCCGTCCGGTGATCGCGATCCTCAATACCTGGTCGGACGCGCAGCCCTGTCACATGCACTTCAAGTCGCGGGTCGACGACGTCAAGCGCGGCGTGCTGATGGCCGGCGGCTTTCCGATGGAATTGCCGGCGCTGTCGCTGTCGGAATCGTTCCTGAAGCCGACCACGATGCTTTACCGCAACATGCTGGCGATGGACGCCGAGGAGTTGCTGCGCGGCCATCCCGTCGACGGCGTGGTGCTGATGGGCGGCTGCGACAAGACCACGCCGGGCCTGCTGTTGGGCGCCACCAGCATGAATCTGCCCGCGATCTATCTTCCCGCGGGTCCGATGCTGCGCGGCAACTGGAAGGGCAAGACGCTGGGCTCGGGGTCGGACGCCTGGAAATACTGGGACGAGCGCCGCGCGGGCAAAATCTCCGACAAGGACTGGGTCGATGTCGAGGCCGGCATCGCCCGCAGCTACGGCACCTGCATGACCATGGGCACGGCCTCGACCATGACCGCGATCGCCGAAGCGATCGGCATGACCTTGCCCGGCGCGTCCTCGATTCCGGCGGCCGACGCCGGTCATATCCGCATGGCGTCGGAATGCGGACGGCGCATCGTCGAGATGGTCTGGGAAGACCTGACGCCGAAACGGATCCAGACCCGAAGGGCCTTCGAGAACGCCATCACGGTGGCGATGGCGATGGGATGCTCGACCAATGCGATCATCCATTTGATCGCGCAAGCGCGCCGCGCCGGCGCCGACATCGGGCTCGACGATTTCGAAATCGCCAGCCGCAAGGTGCCCGTGATCGCCAATGTGCGGCCGAGCGGCGACAAATACCTGATGGAGGATTTTTTCTATGCCGGCGGGTTGCCGGGATTGATGAGTCGCATCAGGGATCGCCTGCATCTGGATTGTGTGACGGTGACCGGCCGGACCCTTGGCGAGAATATCGAAGGCGCAGAGGTCCATGATGACGATGTCATTCGCACCGTCGAAAATCCGATCTATGCCGAGGGCGCGCTCGCGGTATTGAAGGGCAATCTTGCGCCGGACGGCTGCGTGATCAAGCCGAGCGCCTGCGAGCCGCGCTTCCTCCGGCATACCGGCCCTGCTCTGGTGTTCGACGATTACCCTTCGATGAAGAAGGCGATCGACGATCCCGACCTCGACGTCACGGCGGATCACGTCCTGATCCTGCGCAACGCGGGACCGCAGGGCGGGCCGGGCATGCCGGAATGGGGCATGTTGCCGATCCCGACCAAATTGGTGAAGCAGGGCGTGCGCGACATGGTGCGGCTGTCGGATGCGCGCATGAGCGGTACCAGCTACGGCGCCTGCATTCTGCACGTCTCGCCGGAATCCTTCATCGGCGGGCCGCTGGCGCTGGTCAGGAATGGCGACAGGATCACGCTCGATGTCGCCGCTCGCACCATCAACCTGGATGTGAGCGAAGCCGAACTGGCAAAACGCCGCGCCGAATGGAAACCGCCGGAGCGCCGTTTCGAACGCGGCTATGGCTGGATGTTCACGAAACACATCCGGCAGGCCAACGAGGGCTGCGATTTCGATTTCCTCGAAACCTCCTTCGGCGCGCCGGTCGGCGAGCCCTCGATTTACTGACCGTCTTTTCCCGCGCAGGCGTGCGGTTGCGTCGCGCTCGCGAGCGGGACCCGAGGCGATTCAGTTCCGGCCCACCGTGGCGGCCGGATTCCGCAGCACGGTGGTTTTCTCGCCCGGTTCGACCTGATCGATGACGAGCAATTTTATCGGCTCCGTGCCGATGTTCTCGGCCTTGTGCCATTGTCCGCGCAATTCGACGACAAAGTCGCCGGACTTGTAGTCCTCGCTCTTGCCGGTCTCGGTATTGGTGATGCGCAGCCGGCCCGAGAGTAGATATCCGTAGCGCTGGGAGTTGTGCTCGTGCTCGGGCAATTTGGCGCCCGGCTCAATCTCGTAGATCGAGGTGATGAGCTGGATATGGCCCTGCGGCAGCACGATCGGCTGCCCGCTCGAAGTGACGGCAGTGCTCAGCAGCGGGGTTATCTTGACCGGATCGGCCTTCGCGCAAAGCGGTGCCGCGAGTACCAGCGCCACGGCCGTCGCACAAATTCCTCTCATGAAGGTTTCCTTCGCCAGCATGGCGCGCTCGCCAATTTTGGCTTCAAAGCCATGATCCGAAGCGCAGATCACGAGGGGGAGGATTTCGCCCGCTGCGTCCTCGATTTGGGAAGCCGGTGTCGCGGCGCAACGGCAACGTTACTGACAATCGTGTTACAACTGTCACGCCCACCGCGGCCGCGGTGAACTCACAGCATCCCGGGCCTGAACAGCTTGCGGTATCGGCGCGTGTTGGCGCCGGAGATCATGAATTCACCGTCGCCACGGTAGTGGATCGTCCTTGGATATCTTGGCGAGGTCGCCACATGCGCCTTCACCACCTCGAGCACGAACAGGCTGTATTTGCAGATCAGGCTGGAGTCCGCCAGCCTGCATTCGAAATTGGCGCAGCATTCCTCGATCAGCGGCGCGCGTACGTGGGTGCCGGACGTTGCCGAGAGGCCGAACTCGGAAAACTTGTCGATGTCGCGGCCGGAACTGTTGCCGATCTTCACCACCTTGGCCGCGAGATCGTCCGTCGGCAGGTTGATGACGCATTCCCTGCTCCTGCGGATCATCTCGAACGAGTGGTTATCGGTCCAGATGTAGCAGCCGATCAGCGACGGCTCGAATTCCATGACCGTGTGCCAGCCCATGGTCATGATGTTGGCCTCGCCCCTGTGGGCGGAACTGACGAGAACGATCGGCCCCGGCTCGAGAAAACGGCGGACCTTGTCGGTGGGGAAATCCGTCTTGCGGTATCGGGCCATCGCTCAATCCGGGCTACGAGGTATTCTCCGCCATTCCCACGGCCCACAGCGCGAACGCATAGGCAATCGCGACCTCGTCGAGCCGGTTGAAGCGTCCCGAGGCGCCGCCGTGGCCGGCGCCCATGTTGACGCGCAGCAGCACCGGGCCGCCGCCTCGCATATTGGCGCGCAACCGCGCGATCCATTTGGCGGGCTCCCAATAGGTGACGCGCGGGTCGGTCAGGCCGCCCATCGCCAGGATCGCCGGATATTCCTTCACTGCGACATTGTCGTAGGGGCTGTAGGACAGGATCGTCTCAAAATCCTTCTTGCTCTCGATCGGATTGCCCCATTCGGGCCATTCCGGCGGCGTCAGCGGCAGCGTGTCGTCGAGCATGGTGTTGAGCACGTCGACGAACGGCACCTCGGCGACGATGCCGGCGAATAACTCGCCGGCGCGGTTGGCGACCGCGCCCATCAGCATGCCGCCGGCGCTGCCGCCATGGGCGACGATGCGCTTTATGCCGGTATATTTCTCCGATATCAGCGCCCGCGCGGAAGCGGCGAAATCGTCAAAGCTGTTGGTCTTCTTCTCGCGCTTGCCGTCGAGATACCAGCCCCAGCCCTTGTCGGTGCCGCCCCGGATATGCGCGATGGCATAGACGAAGCCGCGATCGACCAGCGACAGCCGGTTGGCGGAGAACGAAGCCGGCATCGCCATGCCGTAGGAGCCGTATCCGTAGAGCAGCAGCGGCGCGGTGCCGTCGCGCGCAAGATCCTTGCGGTGCAGGATCGATACCGGCACCTCGGCGCCGTCATGCGAAGGGGCCATGATGCGCGTGGTGACGTAGTCGGCCGGATTGTGGCCGGAAGGAATTTCCTGGCGCTTGCGAAGGGTGCGCGTGCGCTTTGCCATGTCGTAGTCGTAGACCTCGGAAGGTGTCGTCATCGACGAATAGGAGAAGCGCAGATTGGTGGTGTCGAATTCATAGCCGCCCATGGTGTCGAGCGAATAGGCCGCCTCGTCGAAGGCGATGGCGTGCTCGCCGCCGCCCTTGAGGTCGCGGATGACGATGGAGGGCAGCGCATTGGCACGCTCCAGCCGCACCATGTGGCCGGCATAGAGCTCGACATCGAGGATATAGATGCCGGGGCGATGCGGGATCAGCTCGCGCCAGTTGGCGCGTTCGGGCGCGGCGAGCGGGGCGGTGACGACCTTGAAGTCGATGGCGTCATCGGCATTGGTGAGGATGAACAGCTCCTCGCCGCGGTCGGCGAGCGAATATTGCACGCCGCTCTGGCGCGCCGCGACCAGGCGCGGTGGCGCCTCGGGGCGGGCAAGATCGATCAGCCGCTGTTCGGAGGTTTCGTGGTCGCCGCCCGCGATCACGCAGAAACGGCCGCTGGAGCTCTCATGGAGATGCGTGAACCAGCCAGCATCCGCTTCCTCATAGACCAGCGCGTCGTCCTTTTGCCTGGTGCCGAGGCGGTGACGCCAGACCTGCATCGGGCGGTGATTGTCGTCGAGCTTGACGTAGAAGAAGCTCTTGCAATCGGTGCTCCACACCACCGCGCCGTCGGTTTCCTCCACGAGGTCGTCGAGGTCCTTTCCGCTGGTCCAGTCGCGTACCCGGATCGAAAAATATTCCGAGCCCTTGACGTCGGCGCTCCAGGCCTCGAGCCTGTGATCCGGCGAATGCCGCGCGCCGCCGAACTTGAAATATTCCTGTTTTTCCGCGAGCGCGTCGCCGTCGAGCACGATCTGGATTTCGCCGCCGTCGCGCGGCATGCGGCCGAACATTTCATGCTGGCCGCCCTCGCGGAATTTCCGCATATAGGCAAAGGGGCCATCCGGCGACGGCACGCTGGAATCGTCTTCCTTGATCCGCCCGCGCATTTCCGCCACCAGCGTCTTCTGCAACGAGGCAGTGTGGCCGAGCAGGCTTTCGGTGTAGGCGTTTTCAGCTTCGAGATATTTCCTGATATCGGGA
Source organism: uncultured Alphaproteobacteria bacterium (assembly GCA_963843225.1). Lineage (GTDB taxonomy): Bacteria > Pseudomonadota > Alphaproteobacteria > Rhizobiales > Xanthobacteraceae > Bradyrhizobium. The sequence continues at coordinate 1,051,244 of CAWJJT010000001.1, forward strand.
TCGAGCACGGCGGGATCGCGCAGCACGTCCTGCCAGTTCTCGTCCTTCAGCCACGCATAATCATCCTCCACCGTGATGCCGTGGGTGGTGAATGAATACGGCCGGCGCGGCGCGACCGGTGCGGGCAGGGAACTCTTCTGGTCCATCGGTATCTCACCTGGTTCTTGTCGTGCCCGCGGTCAGGGCCGCGGTCCTCAATGCCATATTGGCGCTCGCCAGCGGATTGCCAGATGTGGCGCTCCCGCGCCAGAGCCGCCATGAGGGGAGGCCCAGAATAGGGGCGAAACCGCAATATTTCGGCGGAGTCCTGCGCGGCTTGTTGGCCGGCGCTTTGTATGGTTAGGGTTCACTAGCTCGTCATGCCCGGCCTTGTGCCGGGCATCCACGTCTTGCTTCTGCGTGAGCAAGCAAGACGTGGATGGCCGGGACGAGCCCGGCCATGACGAAAAGCTGAGACAGGCCGGATGCTCTTCAACTCCTACCAGTTCATCTTCCTGTTCCTGCCGGTCGCCCTGACCGGCTATTTTGTTTTGGGCCGGTTCAGCAATCTGCTGCCCGTGGTCTGGCTGGCGCTGGCGTCGCTGGCCTTTTATGCCGTCAGCAACTGGCAATTCGTGGCGTTGCTGATCGGGTCGATCGCGTTCAACTACCTGATCGGATTCCTGTTGATCACGAGCCGGTTGCGCCATCGCCTGCGGTTCGCGGTGCTCACGCTCGGCGTCGCCGGCGATCTCCTGGTGCTCGGCTATTTCAAATATGCGGGCTTTCTCGCCGCCAACCTCAATGCGGTGTTTTCCACCGGGTTCGCGGTTGACGTCCTGCTGCCGGTCGGAATCTCCTTCTACACCTTCACCCAGATCGCGTTCCTGGTGGACGCCTACCGGGGCAAGGTCGCGGGCTATCGGCTGCCGCATTATGCGCTGTTCGTCACTTACTTCCCGCATCTGATCGCGGGCCCGATCCTCCACCACAAGGACATGATCCCGCAATTCGAGCGGGCGGAAAGCAAGCGGCCGCAGGCGCATCTGATTCTCTGCGGCCTGATGATCTTCGCCATCGGCCTGTTCAAGAAGACCTGTCTCGCCGACGGCATCCAGCCCTTTGTCGCGCTCGCCTTCGGCCCGGTGACGCCGTCCTTCGCCGAGGCCTGGATCGGCGCGCTCGCCTACACTTTCCAGCTCTATTTCGATTTCTCCGGCTATTCCGACATGGCGATCGGCATTTCCCTGATGTTCGGCGTGTTCCTGCCGCTGAATTTCAATTCGCCGTACAAGGCCACCAGCATCGTCGATTTCTGGCGACGCTGGCACATGACGCTGTCGCAATTCCTGCGCGACTATCTCTATATCCCGCTCGGTGGCAATCGCCGCGGCCCGGTGCTGCGTTACGTCAACCTGATGATCACGATGGCGCTTGGCGGCCTGTGGCACGGCGCCGCCTGGACGTTTGTGGCGTGGGGCGTGCTGCACGGCCTCTATCTCTGCATCAACCACGCCTGGAATAATTATGGCCCGGGAATTGGGCCGCGTTATGCGCGGGTGGCCGGCATCGCCTCCTTCGTGCTGACGTTCCTCGCGGTCGTCGTCGCCTGGGTGTTCTTCCGCGCCGACAGCGTGGCGTCCGCCCTGACCATCCTGGGGAGGATGGCAAGCCCGGCGCATCCTGATTTGGGCTATCGCGATATGCTGGCGGCCGCGATGGTCGCGGGCTACGCGGTGCTGGCCTGGTTCGCGCCGAATACGCAGGAGATCATGGGCTACGATCACCGCAACCGGACCGTGGGCGAAGCCGTGGGCGCATGGCCGCAGCGGCGCTCGTTCATCTATGCGAGCGCGGCGCTGCTGGCCTTCGCGATCCTCGGAATCCAGCAGCACAGCGAATTCATCTATTTCAGGTTCTGATGAGTGAGGCTTCCAAAAACCTGATCCGGTTTCTCGGCGCGAGCGGGCTCGTGCTGCTGGCGGCGGCCGGGCTCAATTTCGCGGTCGACCCGCTGCAACTGTTCGGGCCCGCGCGCGGCCTGCCCGCGATGTATTCGCAGGACAGCCGCATGCAGAATGCGGGCCTGATCCAGAGCCAGGATTTCGATACCGTCTTCATGGGCACCTCGCTCGCGATCCATTTCCGGCAGAGCGATATCGACCGGGCTGCTCGGCGTGAAATCGCTCAAGCTGGCGATGACCGGATCGAACTCCCATCGAACAGAGCTTTGTGCTGGCCGCGGCGCTTGCGCGTGGCGGCAAACGGGTGATCTGGCAGGTGGACGACTGGATTTTCCGCGACGCGCCGGATATCGACCATGACATCTATCTGCCCGCCGATCTCTACCGCCGAAACGCCAGAGGCGTTGCGGGCTATCTGTTCAACGGCGCCATGGTCCGCGAATCCGCCTGGATCATGGTGCGGTCGATTTCGCCGCTCGCCCGCCTGGTGGCGCTGCCGACCGCCGAGCTCGTGTTCACATTTACCATCGCCCGCCCCGATGACATCAACGCGCTGCGGCCTGACGTCGAAATTGCCGAAGCCTACAATGCGGTCAAGGCGCGCGCCGCGTTCGCCTATATCACCGCCCCCGGCCGCAGCAGATATCTCGCCGAGGGTTATGATTATGACGCGATGGTCCGCAACTTCGAGCGCGATGCGATCGGCCTGATCGCCGGACATCCCGGTGTCCAGTTCGATATCTACCTGCCGGCCTATTCGATCCTGCAATGGGTCGCGATGCGGGACGCCTCGCCCCGGACGCTCAAGATCGTCTACGACTTCACAGATTACGCCGCACGCCGATTGACGGAACTGCCGAACGTCAGGCTGCATGACTTTCGCGCCATCAGTGACGTCACGCACGACCTGAATAATTATGCCGATGTGATCCATCACTCGCCGGCAGTCGATCTGAAAGTGCTCTCCTGGCTGGCGGCGGGAAATTACGTCGTCGACCGCGCAACGCCGACGGCAACGCTGGACCGGCTGAAGGCACAGGTGGAGGCGTATCGGCTCGAACAATCTCCGTAGTCGGCCTCCTCACCATGAGGTCCAGCTAGTTCCGCAGCCGCGCGCTCGCGTTCGCGCCGAATACGGGGATCCGGTTGACGGCAAGAACCACCGTGAAGGTGATCACCAGCATTGCGATGCCCAGCACCGCGATGGCGGCGAGGTCGCCGCTTTCATTGAGGTCGTAGATCAGCACGCTGATCACCTTGGTCTGCGACGTGAACAGCACGATCGCCGCCGACAGCTCGCGCATCACGCCGATGAAGATGAAGCACCAGGTCGCGATCACGCCGGTGCGCAGCAGCGGCGCGGTGATCTGGCGCAGCGACTGCAGCCTGGTGGCGCCAAGGATGCGGCTGGCGTCTTCCAGTTCGGGATGAATGGTCGCGAACGCCGCCTGCAATTGCTGATAGGCGGAGGGCATATTGATGGTGAGGAACGCGATCAGGAGGATCCAGAGCGTTCCGTAGAGCACGAAGGGCGGCCGCGTGTAGCTAAGGAACAGTCCGACACCGAGCACGATCCCGGGAACCGCGACCGGGGCGGTGGCGAGAAAGCCGAGCATGCGGTGCCCCGCGATCACCCGGCGCGTGGTGACATAGGCGATCACCAGCGCCATGATCGTGCCGATGGTCGCGGTTGCGGTGCCGAGGATGACGGTGTTCTTCAGCGCGAGTTGGGTCGCGGACAGTTCGGTGAACACGAACACGATGTTCTTCAGCGTCAGGGTCGACGGCGTTACCAGCGTGGTCGCGTTGGGCGAGAACGCGGCGTTGAGCAGCGCGAAATAGGGCAGGAAAACGGGGCTGAGCAGCACCGCGAGGCAGAACGCCAGCGCCGCCCAGCGCCATCTGTTCAGCTCGACCCGACGCGGCGCGCCATATTTGCCGCCCACGACCGAATAGCCGCGGCGGCCGAGGATGAATTTCTGCGCCTGCAACAGCAAAATGGTCAGCAGCAACAGCGGCACGGCGGCTGCGGCGGCGAGTTCGAGTTTCGGCGGATACTGGAACAGGCTCCAGATCTTCGTCGTCATGGTGTGGAAGCCGGCCGGCAGCGCCAGGATCGCCGGCGAGCCGAACAGCGTCATGGCCTGCAGGAAGGCGATCAGCGAGCCGGCCACGAGGGCGGGCAGCGCCAGCGGGATAGTGACGCGCCGCGCCGTGGTCCAGGCCTTGCCTCCGAGGATCGCGGAAGCATCCTCGAGTTCACCGGGCATGTTGTCGAGCGCATTGGCCACCAACACGAAGACGAAAGGAAAAGTGTAGCAGGAGATGACGAAGACGATTCCGGTCAGCGAATAGATATTGAACAGATGCTCGTCGGAATCGGCGCCGGTGAGATAGCGAAACAGTTGGTTGAGCAGGCCGCTGTTGGGCGCCGCCAGCAGCTCCCAGGCGACCGCGCCGAGAAACGGCGGCGTGACAAAGGACGCGGTGACCAGCGCACGGATGAATTGTCGCGCCGGCATGTCGGTGCGCGACACCAGCCATCCCATCGGCGCCGCCACCGCGCAGCAGATCACGGCGGAGCTGGTGGCAATGATCGCGGTGGTCAGCAGCGGATCGATGAAATCCGGATTGGTGAACAGCGTGACGAAATTCCACAGCGTCGGATGGCCGGCCTTGTCGGTGAAGGCATAGACCGCGAGCCACGACAGCGGCAGCGCGATCAGAACGATCAGCACCGCCGCGAACAGCCCCAGCACCGGCTTGGTCCAGTCGAACTTGCCGCGCGTGCCGTCGATGGGGGTGGTGAGGGTCATGATGTCTCTTGTTATCTCCGGACTCTCGCCTCATCCGTGAGGAGCGGCGAAGCCGCGTCTCGAAGGATGAAGCCCCGGCGTGGCCTCATGGTTCGCAGACGGCGCTCCGCGCCTCCTCACCGATGAGGGTCTGGACATTACACCCGAAACAGCTTCGCATAGCGCGTCTTGATCTCGTCGGTCATTTGCTCGACGCCGGCGGCATCTTCCTTCATCAGCTTGATGTCGGAAATTTTCCGCCGGCCGGGCTTCGACTGCACCTGGGCATGCACCGAATATTGCGCGGTGAAGTCGATGAAGAACTGCTGGGTCTCGCGGGTGTGCAGCCAGGCCTGGAACAGGCGCGCGGCGTTGGGATGCGGGGCGGAGGCGAAGATGCCGGTCGGCCCAGAAATGGTCGGCGTGCCCTCGGCCGGATAGACCGGCTCGACCGGCTGGCCGGCTTCCTTCAGGAGCACGACGCCATACTCGTTGCCGTCGGCCATGATCGCGCGCTCGCCCAGCGAGAGCTTTTTCGGCGGATCGGTCGAGGACTGCACCTGCATCACCCGCTGCTTCGACAGTTTCTCGAAATACTCCCAGCCCAGTTCGCGGACCATCTGGAACGTCGCGGTCATGATGGTGCCGCTGTAGGCGGGGTGCCCCTTGACCATTTTGCCGGCCCATTTCGGGTCGAGCAGGTCGGCAAAGCTTTTCGGCGCGTCCTCCGCCTTCACCAGATTGGTGTTGTAGGCGATCGACGACAGCCAGATCCGCGTGATGGCGAACATCCCGTCGGGATCGCGGTATTGGTCGGGAAAATATTTCGCGATCTCTTCCGAGACAAAGGGCGCGAGCCAGCCGTTCTTCTTCCAGGGAATGAAATGCGAGGCGTCGGAACTGTTGATGACGTCAGCGGCGTGGATGTTGCTCGAAAATTCCTGGGCCGACCCGCTGAAACAGCCGCTCCGAGCCGGAGCGCTCGATCTGCACGGCGATCCCCGGATATTGCGCCTCGAACGCCTTGCCGAGCTTCTCGCCGACCGGCAGGTCCATCGACGAATACAGCACCACCGTGCCTTCCTTCTTCGCGGCATCGACCAGTTGCGGCGTGATCGCCACGGCCGGTGGCGCCTCGGCGCGCGCCGGCGAGGCGAACATGGCGCCGATCGCAAGCGCCGTTGAGCCCCTCAGCGAAGCCTGCAGAACCTCGCGCCGGGAAAGTTTCCTGCCTCTCATCGCGTCCTCCTCCCGTGTCATCGGCTCAGCGCGCGGCAGCGTTCGGGCGGCAGATGAAGCCAGACCTCGGTGCCCCGGGGGACCGCGTTGTCCGTCGAGGTGACCACCCGCAAGGTCGTACCGTCAGATGTTTCGACCATGTAGTCGCGGCTGGCGCCGAGAAAGACCTGCCGGGTCACGACGGCCTTGACCGTATTGTCCGGCGTCGGCGGTGCTCGCGTCGAAAGCTGGATGTCGTGCTGGCGGATCGCGACGACTGGCTTTCTGGCCGGGATCGAGTTTCGCGCCCACCACCTGCAGCGTCGCGCCAGCAAAGGCGACATGATTGGCGTCGCGGGCGATGCCGTTGATCACATTGCTGGCGCCGATGAAGCGCGCGACGAATTCCGATTGCGGCCGGTCGTAGATGTCTTCGGGCGTGCCGAGCTGGTCGATCCTGCCGCCGTTCATCACCGCGATCAGGTCGGCGGTGGTCATCGCCTCGGACTGGTCGTGGGTGACGTAGACCGTGGTGTAGCGGTATTCGTCGTGCAGCCGGCGGATTTCGAACCGCATTTCCTCGCGCAGATTGGCGTCGAGGTTGGACAGGGGCTCGTCGAGCAGCAGCGTCTCCGGCTCGACGATCAGCGCGCGCGCCAGCGCCACCCGCTGCTGCTGGCCGCCGGACAATTCGCCGGGATAGCGCTGCGCCAGCGCCTCGAGCTTGGTCGTCGCCAGGATCGCCGCGAGCTTCTTGCGCGATGGTGTCGCGGTCGAGCTTGCGCAGCCGCAGGCCATAGACGATGTTTTCCGCGACCGTCATGTGCGGCCACAGCGCGTAGCTCTGGAAGATCATCGACATCTTGCGCTGCTCGGGCGGCAAGGTGCGCGCGCCGCGACGACACCATGCGATCGCCGACATGGATCTCGCCGTCGGAGGGTTCCAGAAAGCCCGCGATCAGCCGCAGCGTCGTGGTCTTGCCGCAGCCGGAGGGGCCGAGCAGGCAGACCAGTTGCCCGTGATCGATCCGCAAGGCGACATTGTCGACCACCGCGAGCGATCCAAATCGCTTGGTCAGGCCGCGCAATTCAACGGACGCCAATCAACCCCTCCCCAAGCCCGGCTTCGGCCGCTTATTTATCGCTGGATCAATATAAGCACGAAAGCGGCGCGGAATGGCTTCGGCTACTATGTTATCGGCCTGGATCAATCATAAGCACGAACGAAAGCGCGGCCGTCGGAAAGGCTTGTGAGCGTTACGGCTATCGTCGTCCCGGCTCAAGGCCGGGACGACGTGTTGATAGGAGTCTGCCGGTTGGAGAGTTAAATCGAGAGCGGGAGCGCGGTCCGACGATTCCCGATCCACGCGTTCACGCACCCACGCTTTCGCCGAGCCAGTCGATCGCGGCTTCGGTGCCGCCCTTGCCGTGCGGGATGTCGAGCGCGTTGAGGCCGACCTCGATGACGCCGAGCGTGCCCAGGATCATCGGCGCGTTGACGTGGCCCATATGGGCGATGCGGAACGCCTGGCCGTGCAACTCGCCGATGCCGACGCCGAGCACCACGCCGCATTTTTCCTTGCAGTAATTGTGCAGTTCCACCGGGATCGTGGCCGTTCATCATCACGGTGGTGACCGTGTTGGAGCGCTCGCTCGCTTCCGCGATGTTGAAGCCGAGCACCTGGCCTTCGGCCCAGACCGCGACCGCGCGGCGCACCGCTTCGCCGAGCAGGCGATGGCGCAGGAACACGTTTTCGAGCTTTTCCTCGAACAGCATGTCGATCGCCTGGCGCAGCGCGAACAACAGATGCACCGGCGCGGTGCCGGCATATTTGCGGTAGTGCTCGGCGCCGTCGCGCTCGGTCCAGTCCCAATAGGGCGTGCGCAGGTCCGGCCGTCTTGTGCACCTCGCGGGCGCGGTCGTTGGCGGCGACGAAGCCGAGGCCCGGCGGCGTCATCAGGCCCTTCTGCGATCCGGACATCGCGACGTCGATGCCCCAGGCGTCCATCTCGAACGGCATGCAGCCGAGCGAAGCCACCGTATCGACCATGAACAACGCCGGATGGCCCGACGCCTTGATCGCCTTGCCGATCGCCTCGATGTCGTTATAGGCGCCGGAGGCGGTGTCGACCTGCACCGCGAGGATCGCCTTGATCTTGTGCTCCTTGTCCTGACGCAGCCGCGCTTCGACCTCGGCGGGGCGGATGGCGCGGCGCCAGTCGCCCTTCAGCACTTCGACCTCGGCGCCCATGGCGGCGGCCGCGTTGCCCCAGCCGATCGCGAACCGGCCGCTTTCCAGCACCAGCACCTTGTCGCCGCGCGACAGCACGTTGGAAAGCGCGGCTTCCCACGCGCCGTGGCCGTTGGCGATGTAGATGTAGGACTGACCGCTGGTGGCGAACAGTTTCGACAGGTCGCGCAGCAGGCTGTCGGTCAGATTGACCATCTGCTCGGAATAGATGTCGAGCGCCGGACGATGCATCGCCCGCAGCACTTCGTCGGGCATGTTGGTGGGCCCGGGGATCGCCAGGAATTCCCGGCCCGCGCGAACGACCATTTTTCTTGTTCCTTCTCGGGTGTGTCTGCGGGCAGGGATGCCGGGGAATGGCGGGAAATTCAAGCCAGAACCTGAACATATATAATCGTCATTGCGGAGCGAAGCGAAGCAATCCACGGTCACTATGCCGTGCTGATGGATTGCTTCGTCGCTTGCGCTCCTCGCAATGACGGCAACGGCCTGCAAGCCCGCTTTATTTCCCCAGCGCATCCGTGATGCCGTGCCAGATCTGGTCCTTGATCTCGGTCGCCGGCGGGCTCGGAATGACGTCCGCGGGACCTGTCCGCTTCTGGCACGCCACGACCAGCCGCAAAATCCACACCTCGCCGTCGGTGTAATAGGGATCGCCGCCGCCGTTGCGTCCGGTCACGGTCGGACCGATGCCCGTCACCTGGTATTTGGCGTCGACCATGCCGGCGGCTTCGAGGTCGGAGGTGAGCAGCTTGCGTTCGGCGTCGATATCGGGGCCGATGTGGTGGGTGATGGCGCCGGTATAATGGCTGACGCCGACGCTGCGGTCGATAGGTCACGGCGCCGAGCCAGACCGGCCGCTGTTCCTGGCCCTGCTCCAGCACTTTCCAGAACCGCACATGATGGCGGTGATCGGCGCTCTTGCCGTCCGGCTTTTCGAACGCGAGATCCTCGCGGCGGTCGAGATAGAACAGATGGGCTGACCGGCGCGTCGTGATAGGGCCGGTCCAGCAGCACGCTGCCGGCGATCTCGATCGAGGAGCGCAGCGTCACGGGATCGGCGGGAAACCAGCCGGCGGCGTGCATGGCGCAGAGCACATCCTTGTTGTCGCCGACCAGTCCGACATTGATCGGATCGCCGGGAATGCCCTGCGCGGTGCGCGTCACCATCGGCAGATTGGCGAGGCCCTTCTGGTGCTCGTAATGGGTCCACAGCGCCGGCAGCGCGAGATAGGCGAGAGCCGTGTAGGCGAGCATGATCGCGAGCGCGAACAGCAGGAATCGCTCCAGCCGCGAACGATCCGGCGGTGCCTGCGATTCGATCTGGTCGTAAAGGTCCGCCATGGCGCCGGCTCACCATACAGAAGCCAGCCAGCTTAGCGCATTCCGGGCGCGATGGCTTCATCCTTCGAGACGGCCGCGTTGCGGCGCTCCTCTCCGACGAGGTCTGAAATCATTGCCTCTCCGGATCAGGCTCTAACCCCTCATCGCGAGGAGCGGTCTTCGCGCGTCTCGAACCGTGAGGCGCCTAGCGTCGCGTCTCGCGGCAGCCGGCGGCTTCGGCGTCCTCGACCGAGCAGAACCAGCGCGTGCCCTTGCTGATCTTCATCTGGATCTGGGCGTACCAGCGGCTCTTCGGGGTGTGATAGATGCATTCGCCCGATGTGTTGACGTTGCCCTTGATGGTGCAGTCGGGCGAGGGCGCCACCGATCCCGAGGCCGAGGCCAGCAGGATCGCGATGCGCGTTCGGCGGTGGCTTGACGGCGCCGAGAATGGTCGTCTTCTTGTTGCGGATGCGCCAGTCCCACGGCGCGATGAACGCGCCCTGCCACATCCCGGCCTTGGCCTCGCGCGCGGCCTTTTCGTCGGCGTTCGTAGTCGTGCGAGATGCGGACATAGGACAGCGCCCAGCCGTTTCCGACCAGCCATTTCTGGATGTCCTCGCCGTCGACCTCGCACCGCGCCACGACGCGGCCGCGGCGGTCGGCGGCCTGGCGCAGGTGGCAGGTCCAGCTCTTGTCGCCGACATGTTTGATGAGTTCGTCGCGCGCGGCGACGCCGCAGGTCCAGCGCTCGCCGGAATTGTTGAGGCAGAGCTGATCCACCGACGGCGCGTCGATGCCGCCGAGCCGAATCCGGGTGGTGCCGATCTGGATGGAGTCGCCCTCGCGGATTTTCGGCACGCCGGTGATGTCGGCGGCGGCCGCCGCCGGCGCCGGCAGAAAAACCGGCGAGAAAACCGACGTGAACAAGAATGCAGTCGCCAGAAGGAATTTCATGCGCATGCAATGAGGCCACTTCAATGGAATCGGTTGCTATCGCGGGCGATTGTGGTGCGGATGAGCCCAAAGCGCCAGCGGGCGGGGTGACTGATGGCTTTCAACTTTGCGCTATCCTCGTTGCGAGCGACTCTCATTGACGGGACGACGTAGGTTATCAAGATCGTAGCCCGGATGGAGCGAAGCGCAATCCGGGGGAACGCAGCGGCACCGGTCCCGGATTACGCTTCGCTCCATCCGGGCTACGGAAATCACGATCACGGACGAAGTCCGCCCACTCCCCTCATCGCCCGCCGCGCCAGCGCCAGCCCCATCAGCACGAAGGCCGAGGTGACTTCGGGGCCGCCGACCAGGATACGCGTCGGGGTCTTCATCTTGTTCCACTCATAGGCCCCGAACGGCCCGCGCCGGCCGCCTTCGCCGAAGCTTGCGATGATGCAGTGCAGGGCCGGCGTGAAGGTGGCGACATCGGCGCCGAGATGGCCGAGCGCGATCAGCGCCAGCGCGGCGTCGAAGGCGTTCATCTCGCACGACATCAGCTCGGTCTGCACATAGGCCAGCACCCGGGCGCGGATGAAATCGAACGCGCCGTCCGGGATCGATCGCGGCTTGCGCCGCGGAGCGGCAGCGCGAGGAAGGCGGCGTAGCAGCGGCCGAAATAGGCGCAATAAAGCTCCGGCAGATAATAGATGTGCGAGCGCGGATCGGCGAACGCGCCGCTCGCCGCCAGCCGCCGCTGGAAGGCGATGATGCGGCGCAGCGTGTCGAGCCGCTGCGGCGTTTCCAGCACCTTCCAGCGCGCGAGGTTGCGGAAGGAGACTTCGAGGATGTCGAGATTGAGCGTCGGATCGAGGTCGTTGCCGAACGGACGTTCGCCCGCGAGACTGTCGATCCAGGTGGCGACGCCGCCTTCGTAGTCGATGTTGTCGTTGATCGGCACGGTCACCAGCGGCTCGTTGGCGCCGCCGCGCACCTGATAGCCGGCGTAGAAGTCCAGCAGCGGCTGGTCGAGGATCGGGTCGTGGGAGCCGGCCTGGGTCGCGGCCGAGAACGAGCAGGCGGTGGTGTCGCAATCCGGCACGTAGACGCCGAAGCCGAGGTCCTGCTTGATCTGGGCGAAGAAGCGCGAGAAGCGCGGATGCGGCAGCGGCGCCAGCGCGGTGACGACGTTGAACGTCGTCGCCGTCCCGCGCGCGCACCTCCTCGCGGCTGGTGGTGAGGCAAAACTCGACCATGTCCGAAATCGCGCTGCGCGCCGCCGCGGTCTGCTGCCGGGGACGGCAAGTCCGGTCTCGATGAAGCCCAGCAGCGCCTCGGTGAAGAAGGCGTCGTAATAGGCCGAGCGGTGGCGGATCTGCATCGGCTCCCACATCGGCTCGGCGATGCCCTTCCAGGGCGGGTTGATCAGGTCGCGCGCCGGCGAGCGGGCGATGAAGACCCGCGCCAGGTTGAACAGCAGCGTCGAGTTCTTGTAGCCGCGCGAATTGAGCCCGGTCAGCGCCATCAGCAATTCGCGGCCGCGCAGATCGGGATCGCCGAGCAGGTTGAAGGCGGCATAGGTCGGGATGAAGCCGTTCTTGCGAAACGCGCGCAGCAGATGCGCGCCGCAAGCGCGGATCACGTGCTCGATCTCGCCAAGTCCGGGCGCCTGGCGCGGAGGCGCCATGGGCTTCGGCCTGGGATGGCTGAGCTGGATGGTATCCAGCAATGCCGCCACCGGCGCCCCGATCGCGGCCCAGTCCGGCGCGGTCTCGTCGCGCGCGGCGGTCAGCGCGGCGCGCAAGCCGTCCCGCCGGCTCGTGTCGCAGCAGTTCGGTCAAGCCGGTCCGCCGCAGCAGCGGGCGCAGCGCGGGATTGCCGAGCGCGGTCCGGTAGAATTTTGCCAGATGCGGGTCGCCGCCGGCTGAGCTGTGCAGCAGGGGATCGCAGACGTCGTACAGCGACGGGCCATCCTTCCGGGCCGTCAGCGCGCGGTAGGCGGCGCCGGCGAAATAGCTGAATTGCATGAAAATCTTTCCCGCGCCCGTTGCCGGCAGGCAACGCCGGACCGCAAAAAGCGGCCATCCCCTCCCGGGCACCCCCCAAAGGCGCCTTCAAGTCTTTGAAAAAATTATACGAAAAATGGTGAAATACAAATGTGACCGAAGTCACACGAATTTCCGGCGCCGATGTGGCAATTTTGCCGAGGTTTGCACGGACCGGAAGCGGCATTAAGTAGTTGTCTGACCGAGAGAAATCGCCGCAATCCTCCGTTCACTTTGACTGCGAACGGAGGCCGCCAGTACACCAATACGGTTGCCCGATTTTCGCCCTCAGGTTAATGCTTTCTTTGCTGCGGTGCCGCAAATTGAGCGCAATTGGACGGCACATCCGTCCGGCACCCCTCAAACCAGAATGGCGTAGGCGCGACCAAAGTCGGCGCGCTTTCATTTGTGACGAGGAACGATCCGAGATGAAAGTAACGCTCCGCGTTTCCCGCCGCCCGGTCACCATTGCCGCCGCCATCGCCGGCATGGTGTCGCTCGCGATCGGCGCCCATGCGGCGCTGAACATGCGCTCGCTCGACGCCGCCCAGGCGAGCGCGACCACGGGCAGCGTCGACGCCGGCAAGAAGGCCTCGCGCCTCGCTCTGGTGATCGGCAACGGCCATTACCCCGACGCCAACGCGCCCCTGTCGCAGCCGATCAACGACGCCCGCGCGCTGACCTCGGCGCTGCGCCGCGACGGTTTCGACGTCGACGTGATCGAGGACGCCAGCAAGGACGACATGACCCGCGCGGTCGCCCGGCTGAAGGCCAAGGTCCGCCCGGATTCGGTGGTGATGCTGTTCTTCGGCGGCTACGGCATCCAGGCCGGCCGCGAGAGCTACATGATCCCGGTCGACGCCACGATCTGGAAGGAGAGCGACGTCCGCCGCAACGGCGTCTCGATCGAATCGGTGCTGGAGGTGATGAAGGAGCAGGGCGCCTGCGCCAAGCTCGTCGTCATCGACGCCTCGCGCCGCAACCCCTATGAGCGCCGCTTCCGCGCCTTCTCCCACGGGCTGGCGCCGATCACCGCCCCCGACAACGCGCTGATCCTGACCTCGGCGACGCCGGGCAAGGTCGCCGACGACGGCAACGGCGAGCACAGCGTGCTGGTGACCGAGCTGCTGACGAACATCGGTGCCCGACTCCGACAAGCCGACCGCCGCCGAAGCCATCTTCAACAAGACCCGCGTCGCGATCTCAAAGGCCACCGACGGCGAGCAGGTGCCGTCCGTGTCGTCGTCGCTGCTCGAAGACGTCAGCTTCGCCGCCACCGACAAGGCCGGCGGCTAACCCTTTTCCATCCGTCGTCATTCCGGGGCGCGCTCGAAGCGCGCTCCGTGCAGCCTCTCCCCTTGCGGGAGAGGTCGGATTGCGCAGCAATCCGGGTGAGGGGTTGCCGCATCGGGATTGCCACGAACTTACTTCGCCTCCGCGCCCGCCGTCACCGCGCGCACCGGATCGCCCTCGCGCAGCAGCGCGCCGGCGCGCGCCACCACGATGTCGCCCTCGTTCAGCCCTTTGCGGATTTCGACCTGGCCGCCCGACATCAGCCCGACCTCGACGCTGCGCGTTTCGACGTGGGCGCGCCGCACCACCTGCACCACGGTGCCGGCGGTGCCGTAGAGCACGGCGGTGAGCGGCACCGAGACGTTGTCGCAGCTCTGCCCGGTCTTGATCATCGCGCGCCCGGATGAATTCACCAAAAGGCGCCGGTTGGTGGTGATGCCGATGAAGGCCTGGCCGAGCTGGCTGTTGGGCTCGATGGTCGGCGCGATCCGGCGCACCTTGCCGTCGACCTCGCCGCCGCCGAGGATCCTGATCCGCGCGGTCTGGCCGACCTGGATCCTGCCGATGTCTTCCACCGGGACGAGGCCGACCAGGTCGAATTCGCTGCGCGCGATGATCGAGAACAGCGCCTCGCCCTTGCCCGACGCCACCGCGCCGATCGTCGCCGTGGAGGCCTCGACCAGCCCGGCCACCGGCGCCTGCACCTGGGCGATGCCGCCCTCGGGCAGCGTCAGCCGCGCCAGCGATCTGCCCGGCGGTGACGGTATCGCCGGCCTCGGCCAGGATTTCCGAAACCTTCAGCCCCGGCCGTTCGGGCCGCACCATCGTCTCCTCGCGCGCGATCACGATGCCGGACACCTCGACGATATCCGCAAAGCACGCCTTCGCCGCCGTGAGCACCGTGACCGCCGCGCCCTTGGGAGCGTCGGGCTCGTTGGCGGCGAGCGCGGGGCAGGCGAGGGAGAGGAGGAGAGCAGCGGCGAGAATCTTTCGCGAAGGGGTGAGGGCGGCCAAAGAGGGCATCGGAATTCCTGTTCCCGTTTTCGAGCGTCATTGATATCAGGCGGCAGGCGGACGCGCCATGCGCCGCGTCATGGCGAACGCTCACTCACCGATTGAACAACTGCCGCAGCACGTCATTCATCGCCGGGCTGTCCGGCTGCTGCGGCGGCGCATCGTTCTGCGCAGGCGGGCTCGCCGGAGCAGGCGTTGGCGGAAGGCTTCGCCCTTGGCTGTTTCCTTGGCTTCGTGCCCTGACTCAACCCCTGCTGCAGCAACTTGCCGATGGTCTCGCCGAGGGCGCCGCCGAGCGGGTTCGACGAATTGCCGTTGTTGCCGCCGCCGTCCTGTCCGCCGCCGAGCAGTCCGCCGAGCCCGCTCAGTCCGCCGCCGCTGCCGAACAGGCCCTTGCCCATTTCCTTGAGCTTCGCATAGGCCGCGTCCGGATTGTCGAGGATGCCCTGCACGTCCGGATAGATGCGCGGCTCGGCCCAGGGGCCGTCGATGACAACGGGAATGCCGAGCCCGACCGGATCGGCGGCGCGGCCCTGGCCTTCGGTGGTCAGCACCAGTTTCGGCTCGACGCGGAACGCCAAGCGTCTGCGCAGCCAGATCGACGGTGCCGGCGCCGGTCATCTTCACCAGCGGGCCGACCAGGTTGAGATCGCTGGTCGTGGCCTGGCCCTTCTCGACGCGGAACGAGGCGCCGAGTTGCGTCAGGTCCGTGGTCTGCTCCTTGCCCTCCTGCCAGCCCGACAGCGTGCCTGAGGTGAGCGAGCGCATCATCTGCGCGACGTTGAGGCCGCGGATCGCGCCGTCCTGCAACACCGCGAACACCGTGCCGTCGAGGCCGGACATGATGGCGCGCTGGCTGTTGCCGCTCGAGCGCAGCGCGAGCCTCGCCTGCAGCTTTCCGTCGAGCTTGTCGAAATCGGCGCGCGCTTCGCAGCAAGGGCAATGCGCGCACGCCGGTGAGGTCGCTGCGCAGCGACCAGGTCGGGCTTGCCGGCGAGGCATCGACGATCAGGTCGCCATTGGCCTGCCCGCCATAGGCGCCGAGATTGGCGAACCGCGCCTTCAGCACGCCGCCCGCCAGCGTGCCGTCGATCGCCGCCGGCGCGAAATGCGCCTCGCCGATGTTGATCTCGGCGGCGGAGATGCGCGCCTGCACGTCGACATAGTTCAATCCCGTGAGGTCGATCGTGACGTTGCTCCAGCCCTGCTGCGCACCTTGCGGAGATGGTGCGCCGCCCGTGGCGGAAGAGGCGATATCGAGCCGCTGGAAATCCAGGTCGAGCTTGACCAGCGGCTTGCTGGCAAGATCGGCCGAGGCCCAGCCGTTGAACGCGCCGTCGCCGAGCGTGCCGGAGACGCCGTTGATCATCACCACCGCGCCGTTGAGCCGCAGCTCGGCCTTGGCCGACAGCGGCGCCTGCAGCGCGCCTGGTGCTTCGAGCTTGAGCTCGACCGGAATGTTCTGCCGCTCGCCGGGGCCGGCGGGCGCGGTGGCGTTGATGGTGAAGCTGAGTGGCTGCTCGCCCGCCTTGGCGCGGCCGGTGATGGAGACCTTGCGGTCATCGGATATCAGGGCGTTGGCGTTGATGCCGTCGATGCGATGGTTGACGCGGTCGCGCACATTGGAAAATTCGATCGCGCCGTCGGTCACCGTGACGCGATCGATGGTCGGCGCATCGGCGTCCGGCTCGCCGCCGGGCGCGGCCGGCCGCGAGGTCGGAGCGGGCGGCGCGGCGCGTTCGCGCAGCAGCGGCACATGCAGCACGGGACGGGTAATGACAAGTTCGGTGACTTGCGGATGGCCCGACCAGACGCTCGCCAGCGTCATGTCGGCCCGCACGCTGCCGATGGTCAGGCGGCTGGTGTCGTCGCGCTCCTTCGGATCCTGCAGAATGACGTCGTTCATCGTCACGTTGAACTGCGGCCACACGCCGATCCGGGTCGCGCCCGTGATCGTCAGGCGACTGGCCGGTCTCGCGCTCCACCCGCGCCTGGATCGCCGAGGTCAGGAATCCGGAAGGGATCCCGACGACCGCGAGCAGCACCAGCACGACGACGATGGCGGCAACGGCGCTGCCGGCGATTTTCAGGGCTTTCATGGCGGCATTCCAGAAAGGGCAGAGGACAGTCAGTCTATCGCGGAAGGGCAAACCGCTCAAAGCCGCCGAAAATGGGCCGGGGGTGCTGCAAAGTTATGTGACTTATGACACACTTCGCAGGTCGCGGATTTGAAGACGACCCGATTTGACGATCTCGCGCCGGCTCCAGTTCGCGCGCCCGATAGAAGGCATTGCCATGAGCAAAGCGGCCGAATTTGCCGTCCAGTTGAAAATGAACCCGATGTTCGCGGATCTCGGCCCCGACGAACTGACGCGGATATCGGGCTTTTGCCACACCCGGCATCTGGCCGCCGGCGAGACGCTGTTCCACAAGGGCGATCCCGGCGATGCCTTGTTCGGGGTCCGCCGCGGTCAGATCCGCATCGAAACCGGTGCGTCGGACGGCAGCCGCCTGACGCTGAACTTCATGGGACCGGGCGACCTGTTCGGCGAGGTCGCGGTGCTCGACGGCTTCAGCCGCACCGCCGACGCCACCGCCGGCGAGCCGACCGAACTGTTCGTCCTGCGGCGCGACGATTTCCTCTCGCATCTCGAACGCGAGCCGAAGGTCGCGCTCAAGATCATCATGCTGCTGTGCCAGCGCATCCGCTGGCAGAGCGAGCGGATGGAGGAATCGATGCTGCAGCCATTGCCGGTGCGGCTGGCGCGGCGGCTCTGCGCGCTGGCTTCCGATTTCGGCTCCGAGGTGCACATCTCGCAGGAGCAGTTGGGCGTGTTCGTCGGCGCCGCGCGCGAAAGCGTCAACCGGCAACTGCAGCTCTGGCGCAAGGACGGCATCCTGGACCTGCAGCGCGGGCGCATTCTGCTGCAGAACATGGCCAAGCTGACGGCGGCCGCGCGAAACGAGTAGGGCGCTTGCTATTCCGCCGCCGGTGAACGGACGATGCTCGGCGGCGGCCCGCGGCGGTCGCCGGCGTGATCCGGCCGCGGCCTCCTCGCTCTCGCCGTGCGAGACCACGAGCTTCTTGCCAAAGCGCCACGACAGCGCGCCGATGTCGTCCATCAGCATGAACATCGCCGGCACGAACACCAGCGACAGCACGGTCGAGAACAGCAGGCCGCCGATCACGGCGAGCGCCATCGGCGAGCGGAATTCGCCGCCGGCGCCGAACGCCAGCGCCGAGGGCATCATGCCGGCGGCCATCGCGATCGTGGTCATGACGATCGGGCGCGCGCGCTTCATGCCGGCGTCGATGATCGCCTCGTGGCGCGGCTTGCCCTGCGCGGATCGACTCGACCGCGAACTCCACCAGCATGATGGCGTTCTTGGTGACGATGCCCATCAGCATCAGGATGCCGATCCACACCGGCGTCGTCAGTTGCTTGCCGGTCACCAGCAGCGCCACGATCGCGCCGCCGATCGAGAGCGGCAGCGAGAACAGGATCGTGATCGGCTGCAGGAAGGTGCCGAACAGCAGCACCAGCACCGCATAGACCATCATCAGGCCGGCGGTGATGGCGGTGGCAAAGCCTTCCGACAATTCGTTGAGGCTTTCGGCGTCGCCGGACGGGCTGACCTTGACGCCCTTCGGCAGCGTCTTCATGACCGGCAGTTCGTAGATCTTCTTGGTGGCGTCGCCGAGCGCGGCGGAGCCGACGAGGTCGGCGGCCACCGTGGCCTGGCGTTCGCGGTCGTAGCGGTTGATGCTGGTCGGGCCCTGGTCGAGCTTGATGTCGGCGACGACCGACAGCGGCACGCCGCCTTTTTCGCCGTGCTGGCCGAGCGGCACCCGCAACTGTTCGAGCAGCGGCAGATCGCCGCGCGCGGCGTCCTCGAGCTGGACCCGGATCGGCACCAGCCGGTCGCCGGCGTCGAATTTCGCCAGCGCCGGACCGACGTCGCCGATGGTGGCGACGCGGATGGTCTGCGACAGGCTCTCGGTGGAGACGCCGAGCCGCGCGGCGAGATCCGCCTTCGGCTGGATGCGCAGTTCGGGGCGATCGAGCGCGGTTTCCGAAATCACGTCGGAGATGATCGGAATCCGCTTCATCTGCGTCGCCAGTTCGCTGGCGACGTTGTTGACGATGTTGCTGTCGCCTCCGGTCACCACCAGCGAGATGGCGCGCAGGCCGTTTTCGTCGAGGAACCAGTAGCGGATGTCCGGGACGTTTTCGAGGTCCTGGCCGATCTCGAGCTCGAGCTGGCGCTGGGTGATGCTGCGCGAGGTCTTCGGCGTGTAGTTGATGATCAGCGCGGCGCGGCGCACCTCGAAGATGCCCGGCGGCACGCGGCCGCCGTCGACGAACACGCTTCTGCACCTCCGGGCCGCTTGCGCAGGCGCGCGACGATTTCCTCGGTGACCTTTTCGGTGAAGGCGAGTTGCGTTCCCGGCGGCAATTCCATCGCCAGCAGCGAGCGCGCGGAGTCCTGCGCCGGCAGGAAGCCTTGCGGCAGCAGCTTGATGCTCCAGATCGAGGCGGCGAAGATGGCGAAGCCGATCATCACGGTGACGAAATAATGGTCGACCGACCAGGTGACGAGCCTGACGTAGGCGTGCAGGCGCGGCCGGGCGGCGGATCGTCTTGCCCATGATGCTTGAGAAAATAGGCCGCCAGCACCGGCGTGACGAAGCGCGCGGCGAGCAGCGAGAAGAACACCTGCACCGACACCGTGATGCCGAACTGCTTGAAGAACTGCCCGGCGATGCCCGACATGAAGCTTGCGGGCGCGAAGATCGCGATGATGGTGAGCGAGATCGCGATCACGGCGAGGCCGATTTCGTCGGCGGCCTCCAGCGCCGCGCGATAGGGCGATTTGCCCATCCGCATGTGGCGCACGATGTTCTCGATCTCGACGATGGCGTCGTCGACCAGGATGCCGGTCGACAGCGTGATGGCGAGGAAGCTGACGAGGTTGAGCGAGAATCCCAGGAGGTCCATCGCCCAGAACGCCGGGAAGATCGACAGCGGCAGCGAGATCGCGGCGATGATGGTGGCGCGGATGTCGCGCAGGAACAGCAGCACGATGATGACGGCGAGAATGGCGCCTTCGAACAGGGTCGAGATCGCGGCCTCGTAATTGCCCTTGGTGATATTCCACCGAGGTGTCGATCAGCTTCAGGTCGACATCGGGATAGGCCACCTTGAGCGCATCGATGCGCTTCTGCACGGCGGCCGCGACCACCACGTCGCTGGCGCCCTTGGAGCGCTTGATGCCGAGCGCCACCACCGGCTCGCCGTTGAAGCGGGCGAAGGTGCGGCGGTCGGCGATGGTGTCGGTGACGGTGCCGAGATCGTCGAGCCGCACCTCGCCGCCGCCGAACAGCGGGATCATGGTGCCCGCGAGATCGTTCAGCGTCTTGGCGCCGGCCAGCGTGCGGATCGCCTGGTCGTTCTTGCCGATCTCGGCGCGGCCGCCGGCGAGGTCGACATTGGTGCCGCGCAGGCTCTGGCTGACATTGACCGCGGTCAGCCCCGCGGCCTGCAGCCGGTCGGGATCGAGCGAGACCAGAATCTCGCGCTCGACACCGCCGATGCGCTCGACCTGGGCGACGCCGCGCACGCCCTGCAGCGCGCGTTTGACGACGTCGTCGACGAAATACGACAATTGCTCCGGCGTCTTGCCCGGCGAGATCGCGGCATAGGTGACGATCGGCAGGCCGATGACGTCGACGCGCTGGATCAGCGGCTCGTTGACGTTCTGCGGCAGGTTGGCGCGCACCCGCGTGACCGCGTCCTTGACGTCGTTCAGGGCGCGATCGGTGTTGGTCTCCAGCGCGAACTGGATCGTCGTCAGCGACAGCCCGTCGGTGATCGACGATGAGATGTGCCGCACGCCCTCGACGCCGGACACGCCGTCTTCGATGGTCTTGGTGACCTGCGATTCAAGTTCGGCCGGCGCCGCGCCGAATTGCGAGACCGCGACCGAGATCACGGGGATGTCGGCCGAGGGCAGCCGCGTCACCGCGAGCTTGGTGAAGCTGACCCAGCCGAGCACCAGCAGGATGATCGAAAACACGATGGAAGGCAGCGGATTGCGGATCGACCAGGCCGAGATATTGAGAGCCATCAGCGTACCCGCGTGCGATCGAGGTCCTCGGCGAACATGGTCTTGATCTGGTCGCCGTCATGCAGCGAAGAGCCGGCGTCGGCCACGACGATTTCGCCGACGTCGAGGCCTTCAAGGATTTCCATCGAGGTGTCGGACACCAGACCGATCCGCACCTTGCGCGTTTCCACCGTGTTCCCTTTGACCACCTGAACCGTCAGATGGTCAATGGCGGTGCGGGGAACCGCGACGCCGCAACTGCGCTTGGCGTCGATATTGGCGCGGGCAAACATGCCGACCTTGAGCGAAGGGTTGCTCGGGATCGCGATCCGGACATGGCCGAGCTGCGTGGTGCGATCGATCTGCGGCGACACCAGCCGCACCCGGCCGACGAGATCGGGCGCGTTGTCCCGGCTGATCCGCACCGTCGCGCCCGGATTGAGCTTCAGCATGTGGACCGCCGGCACCTCGGCGTCGAGCTCGATTTCGTTGTTGACGGCGATGCGGAACATCGGCCCGGCCTGCGGCGAGGCCGGCGCGCCGGCGATGGTCCTGACCTCGGTGACGAGGCCGGCCGCCGGCGCGCGCAGCGATACCGGTGCCGTCGGGGATCTTGCGCCGGGCGGCTGGCGTCAGCTGCGCCAGTTCCTGATTGTCGGTGACCATCTCGCCTTCGCGCACCAGCACGTCGGTAACCTTGGAACCCTCCTGATCGACCCCGACCACCGCCTCCCGGCGCGGCACGATATAGCCGGTACCGCGCACCATGTCGGAGAAGCAGGCATTGGTGGCTTTCGTCACGACGACCAGCGCTGCGCCCGGCGTCTCATTCTCCACAATGCGGGAGCGATGCTCGAACCAGTACCATGCGCCGCCCAGCACGGCGAACACGACCACGGCCAGCACGGGTTTGGGATAGTCGGAAAGCCTCATCGCCGGATCAATCCAGACCTAAAATCGAGAGAGAGTTCAGCCGTCATTCCAGGGCGATGCGAAGCATCGAACCCGGAATCTCGAGATTCCGGATCTGGTGCTAGCGCACCATCCCGGAATGACGGAAGCTAGATTGCGTTGTCGGTAGGCTTCTCGCAATGCCGATGACAACGTCCCGCGGGGTGCGCAGTCGCATTTTAGCCGCAAAACGCCGCTCAGCGCCACGACCGGTTCGCTTGCCGGCTCACTTGGACGCGGTGGACTTGTTGGCCATGTTCACCACCTGCACGCGGCGGTTGGCCTCGGCCATCGGATTGGCGGCATCCTTGAGCTTGCTCTTGCCGTATCCGACGGTGACGAGGTCGGAACCGGCGATGCCGTATTTGTCGACCAGATAGCGCTTGATCGCATCGGCGCGGCGCTCGGACAGGTCCTGATTGTAGGTCTCGCCGCCGGCGGCGTCGGTATGGCCCGCGACGATGAAGGTCGAGCCCTTCAGGTCGGGATTGGTCAGCGCCTTGCCGAGCGCCTGAACCGAGGGCACCGATTTCGCGCTGATATCGGCCGAGTTGTAGTCGAAGGTGATTTCCAGATCGATATTCGGCTTGTCCTGGGCGATGGTGGCGATCTCTTCGCGCTCGCTGACCGACAGCGACCGGGTGGTGCGGCCGCGAACGCTCTGGAGCAATTTGCCCTTCGGCGGCGGCCGCCGCCGGATCGGTCTGGGTCTGCGGACCCACCGACAGGCCCCGGGTCAGCGGCTTTTTGGCGGGGGCGAGCGCCCGGACGATCTGATCCTCGGTGACGTTGTCGTCGCCGGCGACCGCCGTCGCCACGCCGAAGCAAAGCGCGGCGCCGATCGTCAGACGATCGCGGCAAGGGTGCTCCTTCCAGACAGCGTTCTCCTTCCGGAAAATGTCGACATCGCCAGTCCCTCCCGCGCTGCCCGCGCCGTTGCAATCAAATTTTCACAAAGATGCTGCAACGGCGAAGGTCCAAATCGCCAGCGGCAGCTTGCTATTGGTCTTTGGCGACCGCCCAGGGTTCGAGGGGAGACGGTCTTTTCATGGAAATTACCGTCAGTTGACCCCGTAATCCGCGAATTCCTTGACAATGTTCGGATCCATCGCCTTGGCGTTGGCGATGTCCAGGTCGCCCTCGGCGGCGGCGCCATTGCGCTTCTTGGCGAGGCCGCGCCCGTACAGCGACGAGGTCAATCGCGGGTTGATCTTCAGCGCGGCGTCGAAATCGACGATGGCGTTCTTGGTCTGCCCGCTCTTGAGGTTGACGAGGCCGCGGCTGTCCAGCGCGTCGACGAAGTTCGGACGCAGCCGAAGCGCTTCGTTGCAATCCTTCAGCGCCGCCTGCAGGTCGCCGATCACGGTGCGCGCCCAGCAGCGGTTGTTGAGGGCTTCGACGTCCTTGGGATTGAGCCGGATCGAGCCGTCGAAATCCTTGATGGCGAGGTCGTATGCCCCCTTGCTGGCATAGACCTGCCCGCGCCGGTACAGCGCGTTCTGATCGTCGGGATTGGCCTGCGAGCTTGTCGGTCAGGCTCTTGATGGTCGGGTCATCGGCCAGCGCGACCGACGGCGAACTTTCCTTTTTCGGCGGCCGGCTGCTGCTGCGGCGGCTGGCGGCAGGCGGCTGGGCGGCGGGAGGCGGAATCTCGACCTTGGCTGCGGCGGAGGCGCCGGATCCTGGCGCGGCAGCGGCGTTGGCGGCACGCGGTGCCGGCTGGGGAGCGGCCGGCTGCGGCAGCGCCGCGACCGCGGGGCTGGGCGACGGGACCGCGCGGCGGGCGCGCCGGTGCCGGGAATGAACGAGAAATCCTCGGCCAGCGAGGACGAAATCCACGGCACCTGCTCGCTGGCGCGAGGCGCGGGTGACGCCGACGCGGGTGCGGTTGAGCGTCTCTTCCGCCATCAGGTCGGGAACGCGAATTTCCTTGAGCAATTCCTGCACGAACAGGCTGTGGTCGCTGCCATTGTCCGAGACGACCGACGAGAGCGCCGCCGAATACATCACCAGCGTGCCGTTCGGCGCGATCACCGGCGCGAGCCCCGCGGAAAAGCTGCGGAAGCGGCGCTCGAACGGATTGCGCCGGGAGGCGTCGACCAGCGCGATCTTGACGCCGGCGCCGCGGCTGTTGATTTCGCCCAGCACCGTCTCGAGGCTGAAGCCGTCGCGCCGGACGTCGGCTTCGGTCCAGATCTGGGCGTCGACCGGGATCATGAAGCTCTGGCGGTTGGACTGGATGCCGAAGCCCGAGAAGAAGATCAGCGCCACCGAGCCGGGCTTGATCCGTGCCATACAGGCGATCGAAGGCGCGCCGCATCGCCGTCGCCGGTCAGGTTCTCGCCGACCTCGACATTGAAGCCGTCGCGCTTGAGTTCGTCGGCGATCGTCGCGGGCGTCGTTGATCGGTTCCTTCAGCGGCGCGTCGGCGTCGGGATATTTCGCGTTGCCGATCACCAGCGCAATCCGGTCGCCACGATCCGCGGCAGCCGACGGCACGATCGGCGCGACCGAGAAGATCAGGGTCACAAGCAATGCGAAAAGAATTCTCATGCCACGGCGGTCCAGCAAAACAGGCGCCGATCCAGCTCGCGCCGCGGCGACCTTACTCTACGCAATCCGCATTATCAAACCGGGCCGGCCAGCCCTGTCAACTGTCCAAAAGCCGATTTTCTTCCGCCAATTAGCGGCAACAAAAATTTCAAATGCCGAGGGTCGTGAAGCGCATGAAGCAATCAGTCGCTCGTTGTCATTCCGGGGCGATGCGAAGCATCGAACCCGGAATCTCGAGATTCCGGGTCTGGTCGCTTCGGACCATCCCGGAATGACGAAGCAGATTGCCTGATGCGACGAATCTCGCAATGCGGCATGGCCCCGCCGGGTTTGACCTTTTGCGACGGGCGATGGCTTGCTGCGGTCGGGCCCAACCAACAACCCAACCAGCAAGAAGTGGAACCGATGGGAAACGCCTACGAAATCTACGCGCTGCGCTATGCGACGATGTCGCCGCGCACGCCCCACCTCAATTACCTCGTCCCGGATCCGCACGAGACCACCGCGCAAGACCTCGATTATTTCGTCTGGCTGATCCGAGGGCACGGCCGCGACATTCTGGTCGATACCGGCTTCAACGCCGCGGAGGCGCAATTGCGCAACCGCAAGCTGACGCTCAATCCGGTCGAGGCGCTGGCGCGCTTCGGCGTCGCGGCCGAGGCGATCAAGGACGTCGTCGTCACCCATCTGCATTACGACCACGCCGGCAATCTCGATCTGTTTCCGAAGGCGCGCTTTCATCTGCAGGACCGCGAGATGAGCTTCGCCACCGGGCGCTGCATGTGCTTTGGCGCGTTGCGGCATCCGTTTTCGGTGGAGCATGTCACGCTGATGGTGCGCCACGTCTTCAGCGAGCGCGTCACCTTTCATTCCGGCGATGGCGAGGTCGCGCCGGGCGTGACGCTGCATCGGGTCGGCGGCCATTCCGACGGATTGCAGGTGGTGCGGGTCGAGACCGCGCGCGGGCCGGTGGTGCTGGCGTCGGACGCCCTGCACTTTTTACGGCAATCTGCATCGCCGCAGTCCGTTTCCGATCGTCTACAACATCGGCGACATGTGCGTGGGCTGGGAAACCGTCGAGCGGCTCGCCGGCCATCCCGACCGCATCATCCCCGGCCATGATCCGATCGTCAGCGAAATCTATCCGCGCGCCAGCGACAAGGTCGATGCCTTCGCGCTGCATCTGCCGCCGTCGCGCTCGTTCGTGAAATAACAGGCGTTTCGGGCGAAGTGAGTTGCGTCAGGAAGCGCGCCAGACAAACAGCGGGTGGCGGAAGATGGCATCGTACAAGACCATCGGCTTCGTCGGCCTCGGGGTGATGGGCGAGCCGATCTGCCGCAACCTGGTGAAGAAGAGCGGCGCGCCCGTGATCGCGTTCGACCTCGCGCCGGAGCCGTTGCAGCGGCTGGGCGGGGAAGGCGCGGCCATCGCGGGTTCCGTCGCCGAAATCGTCGGCCACATGCGACATCATCTTCCTCTGCCTGCCCAGCGCCAGGCATGTGCGCAGCGTGTTCGAAGGCGACGGCATCCTGAAAAATATCCGCAAGGGTCAGGTCGTCGTCGATCTCGGAACGTCGTCGGTCAACCAGACCCGCGATTTCGCCGCTCAGTTGCAGGCGAAGGGCGCAGTCGTGGGCGGATGCGCCGATCGCGCGGACGCGGCAGGCGGCGCAGGACGGCACGCTGAGCGTGATGGTCGGCGCCACGCCCGAGCTGTTCGCCGCAATCGAACCCTTGATCCGCTGCTTTGCCACCGACGTCACGCGATGCGGCGACGTCGGCGCCGGGCAGGTGACAAAAATCCTCAACAACATGGTGCTGTTCGAGACGGTCAACGCGCTGGCGGAAGCCGTCAGCGTGGCCAAGCGCAGCGGCGTCGATCCGGCGCTGCTGCTCGATACCCTGTCGAAGGGCTCGGCCGACAGTTTCGCGCTGCGCAATCACGGCATGAAAGCGATCGTGCCGGGCAATTTTCCCGAGCGCGCGTTCTCGACCGAATACGCGCTGAAGGATCTCTCCTATGCGCTGGAGCTGGCCGACGATGCCGGCTTGAAAATCCGCGGCGCCGAACTGATCGGCAAGGTGCTGCAGGAAGCGATCGATGCCGGTTCCGGCGGCGCGTATTTTCCCGTGATCGCGAAGCATATTGGACAAACCCTCATCCTGAGGAGCGGCGTCTCGCCGCGTCTCGAAGGATGAGGCCCATCGGGCCTTCATGGTTCGAGACGCCGCTTCGCGGCTCCTCACCATGAGGATCAAATCAATACTCCCCAATCTCGCCCGCTTCCTTGCTGGTCTGCACCAGACCGAGACTCGTTTCGATCTTGCCGAGCAGTTTTGCAAAATCCTTGCGCTCCTGCGCCGACAGGCAGGACAGGATCTCCTGCTCCCGCCGCAGCAGGCGCGGGATCAGTTGCTGGTACAGCGCTGCTTCCCTTGCGGCGTCATGCGCAACTGGAACTCGCGGCGGTCGTCGGCATTCTCGACGCGCTCGACGAGCTGCCGCTTCATCAGCGCGGTGACGGCGCGGCTGATGGTGGATTTATGGGTCCGGGTGCAATGCGAAATGTATTGCGCGCTGCACGCCTCGTTGCGGAAGCCCAGCGTCGCCAGCACGCGCCATTCCGGAATATCGAGCCCATAGCGCTCCCGGTATTCGCTGGACAGCGCGGCGGAGACCTCGGCCGCCAGCCGGTTGAGCCGGAACGGGACAAATTTGAACAGATCGAGCGTAGCGCCGGCATTAGCCGCGCCTTCTGCCGCAAGTCGCGGCCCGGTCGGGTCCGCGTCTCGGTCTGCTTCCTGGGCGTGCTCCCGCCTGAAATCGCCTTTGGCAAAAAATCGCTCCAATTTGAGTTGACGGCGGGCGCGGGTAGTCTAGATAGTTGCAGTTGCGACTATTTAGCGGGAACGGAGCCGCTTTGCCAGAGCAGATGGAGCGCATGGCGCAATCCCAAGGTCCAGTTCGGCTATCGCCGCCACGCCGATCAGGATCGGACCGTGGCCGATATCGCCGAACATCCGGTCGTCGTGGTCGGCGCCGGGCCGGTCGGACTGTCGCTCGCGATCGACCTCGCGCAACGCGGCCAGCCCGTGGTGCTGCTCGACGACGCCGACCGGATCGGCGAGGGCTCGCGCGCGATCTGTTTCTCCAAGCGCTCGCTGGAATATTGGGACCGGCTCGGCGTCGGCCAGCGCATGGTCGACAAGGGCGTGGTGTGGAGCGTCGGCAAGATCTTCCACGGCGCCTCGCAGCTCTATCAGTTCAACCTGTTGCCGGAGCAGGGCCACAAAAGGCCCGCCTTCATCAACCTGCAGCAATTCTATGCCGAGGCCTATCTGGTCGACCGGGTGCGGGAGCTTCCCGCGATCGACCTGCGCTGGCGCAACAAGGTGACGGGCCTCGAGCAGCGCAACGATCACGTCGTGCTGACGATCGACACGCCGGACGGACCCTATCGGATGCGCGCGAGCCACGTCATCGCCTGCGACGGCGCGCGGTCGTCGCTGCGGCAGATGGTCGGTGCGGAATTTTCGGGCAAGGTGTTCGAGGATCAGTTCCTGATCGCCGACGTCAAGATGACGGCGGAATTTCCGACCGAGCGCTGGTTCTGGTTCGATCCGCCGTTTCATGCCGGCCGCTCCGCGCTGCTGCACCGGCAGCCCGACGACATCTGGCGGATCGATCTGCAACTCCATCCGGATGCGGACCCCACGGTCGAGAAGCGGCCGGAGAATGTGCGGCCGCGGATCGCGCGCATGCTCGGTCACGAGAATTTCGAGTTCGAATGGATATCGCTCTACAAATTCCAGTGCCGCCGGATGGATAAGTTCATCCATGGCCGCGTGATCTTCGCCGGCGACGCCGCGCATCAGGTCTCGCCGTTCGGCGCCCGCGGCGCCAATTCCGGGCTGGAGGATGCCGAGAATCTGGCGTGGAAGCTCGACCGCGTGCTGCGAAAGCTGTCGCCGGAGCACCTGCTCGAAAGTTACCACGCCGAGCGCAGCGCGGCGGCCGACGAAAATATCCGGAAATCGACGCGCTCGACCGACTTCATGGCGCCGGCGTCGCGCCAGGAAGCGCGGCTGCGCCAGGCGGTGCTGTCGCTCGCCAAGGAAACCGAGTTCGGCAAGCGCATGATCAATGGCGGGCGGCTGTCGGTGCCGTCGATCTACGAGTCGCCGCTTTCGACCGCCGATAGCGAGGCGTGGCGCGGCGGCCCGCGGCCGGGGACCTCGATGCCCGATGCGCCGATTGACCGCGCGCGACGGCGATTCCGATGTTCCTGACGGATGCCTTCGTCGAGGGCGGGAACGCGGTTCACCTTGCTCGCGTTCAGCAATGGCGCCGCCATCGATCCGCCTGAAGGCGTCGGCGTGATCCGCATCGGCGGCCACGATGGTGTTGTCGATTCCGCGGGGCTGGCCGGCGCGCGCTACGACGCCGAGCCCGGCACGGCCTATCTGTTGCGGCCCGACGGCTATGTCGCCGCGCGCTTCCGGCATCCGACGCGATCCGCACTCGACGCCGCGCTGGCGCGCGCGTGCGGCATGAATTGAGGTTCGATGATGGCACTGTCCACCAGTTCGAATTTCGCCAGGCCCGACGACGCGTTTCGCGCAGTCGTCGAGGCGCATCGCGGCTTGAGCGACGCAGCAGAGCGCCGATCTCGACGCGGCGCTGGTTCTGATTCTCGCCAATCATATCGGCGATCTCGACGTGCTGGGCGAGGCGATCGCGCTGGCGAAGCGGCGGATGCTCGACGCAAGCCAGCAGCAGCAGCAGCAACAGCAGCAACAATAGTGCACGAACATGTTGAAGCCGTCATTGCGAGCGAAGCGAAGCAATCCATCAGCAAGCCTGCGGAGCAAGCATGGATTGCTTCGTCGCGTCGCTCCTCGCAATGACGGGGATAGAATCAGCAAAGGGATTGAATTAATGGCAAAAGGTTTCGCATCGACGACCGACATGGCGGAGAAGAAAATCACCTTCTCCGAGATCGGCACCGATCTCTATGCCTTCACCGCCGAGGGCGATCCCAATTCGGCTGTGATCGTCGGCGACGACGGCTGCATGGTGTTCGACGCGCAGGCGACGCCGGCGATGGCCAGCAAGGTGATCGAGCGGGTGCGCACCGTCACCGACAAGCCGATCAAATATGTGGTGCTGTCGCATTACCACGCGGTGCGCGTGCTCGGCGCCTCGGCCTACCAGGCGCAAGGCATCGTCGCCTCGCAGGAAACCTATCGGCT
The DNA here is from genome assembly GCA_963843225.1 of uncultured Alphaproteobacteria bacterium. Lineage (GTDB taxonomy): Bacteria > Pseudomonadota > Alphaproteobacteria > Rhizobiales > Xanthobacteraceae > Bradyrhizobium. Next base: position 1,080,926 of record CAWJJT010000001.1, read on the forward strand.
GGTCGACGAGCGCGGCCAGCAGGACTGGGATTCCGAATACGGCCGCTTTCCGCGGCTGTTCCAGGATGCCGCAGAGCATTCCCGGCCTGACCTGGCCGACGCTGACGTTCGAAGGCGAGATGTCGATCTATCTCGGCAAACGCGAGGTGCGCCTGATGCAGCTCGGCGCCGGACACACCTCCGGCGATATCGTCGCCTGGGTGCCGGATGCGGAGGTGATGTTTTCCGGCGACCTGATCGAATATCATTCGGCCTGCTATTGCGGCGACGCGCTATTTGCGCGAATGGCCGGCGACACTGAACGAAATTCGCTTCCTTCAATCCCAAGGCGATCGCGCCGGGGCGCGGCGATGCCTGAAGGGCCTTTCGACCGGGCGCGACGCGATCGCGATGACGCGCGATTTCGTCACCACGCTTTATGGCGCGGCGGAATCCGCGGTCGCCAAAGGCCGCAATCTCAAGGACACGATGGCGGCGTCGCGCGAGGTGATGGATCCGAAATTCTCGAGCTTTGCGATCTACGAGCACTGCCTGCCGTTCAACGTCTCGCGCGCCTTCGACGAAGCCTCGGGAATCGACGACCCCGTGATCTGGACCGCCGAACGCGACCTGGAAATGTGGGCTGCCCTGCAAGGAGGATGATCATGAATATCAACACCTCGCCTGACACCATCAGCCGCAGCACGCGTCAACATCACGCCGGGCTACATGTCCGGCTTCGGCAACAGCTTCGAGACCGAGGCGCTGCCCGGCGCGTTGCCGATCGGGCGCAACTCGCCGCAGCGCTGCGCCTATGGGCTCTATGCCGAGCAGCTCTCCGGCTCGCCGTTCACGGCGCCGCGCGGCAGCAACGAACGCTCCTGGCTCTATCGCATCCGGCCGTCGGTGAAGCACTCCGGCCGCTTTGCGAAAGTCGACGCCGGGCTGTGGCGCACCGCGCCCTGCCACGAGCAGGAGATCGCGATCGGGCAGTTGCGCTGGGACCCGACGCCGATCCCGAAGACCGAGATGACGTTCCTGCAGGGCGTGCAGACCATGACCACGGCGGGCGACGCCGACACGCAGGCCGGCATGGCGGCGCATGTCTATCTCATCACCAAATCGATGGTCGATCAGCATTTCTACAATGCCGATGGCGAGATGATGTTCGTGCTGCAGCAGGGCAATCTTGCGCTTCGTCACCGAGTTCGGCCGGATCGACGCCGAGCCCGGCGAGATCGTGGTGATCCCGCGCGGCGTCAAGTTCCGTGTCGAGATCACAGCCGGCCCGGCGCGCGGCTATCTCTGCGAGAATTACGGCGGCGCCTTCACGCTGCCGGAGCGCGGCCCGATCGGCGCCAATTGCCTTGCCAATGCGCGCGATTTCCTCACCCCGGTCGCGGCCTATGAAGACAAGGACACGCCGACCGAACTGTTCGTGAAATGGGGCGGCTCGCTGTTCATGACCGACGCTGCCGCATTCGCCGATCGACGTGGTGGCATGGCACGGCAATTACGCGCCCTACAAATACGATCTGCGCACCTTCTCGCCGGTCGGCGCGATCGGCTTCGATCATCCCGATCCCTCGATCTTCACCGTGCTGACCTCGCCGTCGGAGACCGCCGGCACCGCCAACATCGATTTCGTGATTTTCCCGGAGCGCTGGATGGTGGCGGAAAACACCTTCCGTCCGCCCTGGTATCACATGAACATCATGTCGGAATTCATGGGGCTGATCTACGGCGTCTACGACGCCAAGCCGCAGGGCTTCGTTCCCGGCGGCATCAGCCTGCACAACATGATGCTGCCGCACGGCCCCGACCGCGAGGCCTTCGATCACGCCAGCAATTCCGAATTGAAGCCGGTCAAGCTGACCGGCACCATGGCCTTCATGTTCGAGACGCGCTTTCCGCAGCGCATCACCGCGCATGCGGCGAAGTCGTCGACGCTGCAGGACGACTATGCCGATTGCTGGAAGGGACTGGAGAAGCGGTTCGATCCGAACAGGCCGTAGCAACCAGCCTCTCCGTCATTCCGGGGCGCGCGCAGCGCGAGCCCGGGATCCATGACCACTATCGTGAGTATGGATTCCGGGCCTGCGCCTTACGGCGCATCCCGGAATGACGACGATAGCCGCCGAGAAGCAATCAGGAGCAACAATGCCCCACCCCAACGATCCCACGCTTCGCTCCTTCATCCCGGTCGATCCGGCTTCCGACTTTCCGATCCAGAACCTGCCCTACGGCGTGTTCTCGACGGCGGCTTCGCCGACGCCGCGCGTCGGCGTGGCGATCGGCGACCACGTGCTCGATCTCTGGGAACTCGAACAGGACTGCCGGCTTGTGGTGGGCGAGTTCGGCGTCTTCTCGGCGCCGACGCTCAATCCGTTCATGGCGCTGGGGCCGAAGGTCTGGTCGCAGACGCGGGCGCGGATCAGCGAGCTGCTGCGCCACGATCATCCGGAGTTGCGCGACAACGAAGAGCTGCGCGAGCGCGCGCTGGTGCCGATGGCGCAGGCAAGGCTGCATCTGCCGATCGCGGTCGCCGGCTACACCGATTTCTATTCGTCGAAGGAGCACGCCACCAATGTCGGCGTCATGTTCCGCGGCAAGGACAATGCGCTGCAGCCGAACTGGCTGCACATGCCGATCGGCTATAACGGCCGCGCCTCGACGGTGGTGGTCTCCGGCACGAAGGTGCGCCGGCCGCGCGGGCAGTTGAAACCGCCGAGCGCGGAGGTGCCCGGCCTTCGGTCCCTGCAAGCGGCTCGATTTCGAACTGGAAATGGGCGTCGTGGTCGGGCAGCCCTCGGCGATGGGCGAGATGCTGAGCGAAGCGCAGGCGGAGGAAATGATCTTCGGCTTCGTGCTGCTGAACGACTGGAGCGCGCGCGACATCCAGCAATGGGAATATGTGCCGCTCGGGCCGTTCCAGGCCAAGGCGTTTGCGACCTCGATCAGCCCGTGGGTGGTGACGCGCGAGGCGCTGGAGCCGTTCCGGGTTCACGGCCCGGCGCAGGATCCGGCGCCGCTGCCTTATCTGCAGGCAGACGCAGCCGAACAATTACGATCTGCAGCTCGATGTCGCCCTGCGCGCCGCGCCGATGAACGAGGGGCAGCGGATCTGCCGCACCAATTTCAAATACATGTACTGGTCGTCGGTGCAGCAACTGGTGCATCACGCCTCCTCCGGCTGCGCCATGAATGTCGGCGATCTCCTGGGGAGCGGCACCATCTCCGGTCCGGAGAAGGACCAGCGCGGCAGCCTCCTTGGAAATTTCCTGGAACGGCACCGAGCCGGTTGAACTCGCCGGGCGGCGTCAAGCGGACGTTCCTGGAAGACGGCGATTCGCTCAGTTTCCGCGGCTGGTGCCAGGGCGACGGTTATCGCGTCGGCTTCGGCGAGGTCGAGGGGACGATTTTGCCGGCGGAATGATTCACTTCCGTCATTGCGAGGAGCGAAGCGACGAAGCAATCCAGCATTTCGTCCTCGCGAGCGCCAGAAGCTAGATTGCGGTTCGCTTCGCTCGCAATCGCCCGCGGAATGACGATCCGCGCCGAAGCGCTCACCGCTCCTCCGGCGCGAATATCCCTGATCCGCGCCGAATGCGCCGCGATATCCTCAAGGCTGTAACTCAGATGCACGCGCTTGTCCGACGGCAACTGTTTGCTGACGCAGGCGCCGGGCCGCCATTCCTGCGCGGGGCGGATCGGCCGCGGCACAAAGCCGCCGCCGCAGTTCGGGCAGACATTGTGCAGCTTGGTCTCGACGCAGTCCGCGCAGAACGTGCATTCGTAGGAGCAGATGCGCGCTTCCGTCGGCAGTGGGCGGAAGATCCTTGTCGCAATATTCGCAGTTCGGCCGGAGTTGCAGCGCCATGGTCGTCTCGTCGCTTCGAGGTGCGACGCATCATCGCAAACCGGCGAGCCGATTCGAATGGCAAATCTCCCTCGATTTCGGACATCGCAAGGTCGTTATTCCGGGATGGCTGCGGCGTCTACCGCTATGATCCCTTCAGCGGCAGTCTTCGCGCTTTCCTTCAGCCGGTCCAGCACGATCGAGGAGCGCACATGGGCGACGCTCTGGTGCGGCATCAGCACGTTGTTGACGATGTCGGACAGGCTCTTTAGGTCGCGCAGCACCGCCTTCAGCAGGTAGTCGGCGTCGCCGGTCAGCGAATAGGCCTCCTGGATATCGTCGACGCGGTTGACCAGCGCGCGAAACTTTTTGGCGTTGTCGGGCGAGTGGGTCGCGAGCGTGATGTGGATGAAGGCGATGACGGTGAAGCCGAGCGCTTCGCTGGCGAGGTCGGCGTGATAGCCTGATATCACCTTCTCCTCTTCCAGCCGCATCCGCCGCCGCGAGCATTGCGACGCCGACAGGCCGACGATTTCGGCGAGCTGCTGGTTGGTGAGGCGGCCGTCGTCCTGCAGCGCGCCCAGGATTTTGAGGTCGAAGGCGTCAACCGATATCATGCGCGAAATACCATTATTATGCACGAACCATGCATGCAAGTGGCGGATAATGCCGATCATTTGCATGCACATTGTGCGCCCAGTGACTGATTATACCAGCCGGCAAATCGAGGAGAACAGCTCAGCCATGGGTCCATTTCCGCACGACGCGCCGGCCGCGACCATCAGCGCCGACAATCCGATGGGCACCGACGGCTTCGAGTTCGTCGAATACGCGCATCCGGATCCGCAGGCGCTGCACGCGCTGTTCAAGCTGATGGGCTATGCGCCGGTCGCGCGCCACAGGACCAGGAAGATCACGGTCTATCGCCAGGGCGACATCAACTATCTCGTCAACGAGGAGCCGGGCACCCACGGTTTCGACTTCGTCGCCGCGCACGGCCCCTGCGCGCCGTCGATGGCGTTCCGGGTGGTCGATGCGAAGCAGGCTTACGAGCGGGCGCTGTCGCTCGGCGCGGAGCCGGCCGACCTTCCGCCGGCGCAGAAGACGCTCGACGTTCCCGCGATCAAGGGCATCGGCGGCAGCCTGCTCTATTTCGTCGATCGCTACGGCGCCAAGGGCTCGGCCTACGATGCGGAGTTCGAGTGGCTCGGCGCGCGGGATCCGCGGCCGGAAGGCGCCGGGCTGTACTACCTCGATCACCTCACCCACAACGTCCATCGCGGCCGCATGGATGTCTGGACCGGCTTCTACGAAAGACTGTTCAATTTCCGCCAGATCCGCTTCTTCGACATCGAGGGCCGCGCGTCCGGCCTGTTCTCGCGGGCGCTGACCAGCCCCGACGGCAAGATCCGGATTCCGATCAACGAGGATGCCGGCGATTCCGGCCAGATCGAGGAATATCTCAAGGTCTATCGCGGCGAGGGCATCCAGCACATCGCCTGCGGCGCCCGGGATATCTATCGCACCGTCGAAACCCTGCGCGCCGCCGGCTTGCCGTTCATGCCGTCGCCGCCCGACACCTATTTCGAGAAGATCGACGCGCGGCTGCCCAAGCATGGCGAGGACGTCGCGCGGCTGAAGCGCGACGGCATCCTGATCGACGGCGAGGGCGTGGTCGACGGCGGCCACACCAAGGTGCTGCTGCAGATCTTCTCGGCCAACGCCATCGGGCCGATCTTCTTCGAGTTCATCCAGCGCAAGGGCGACGACGGTTTTGGCGAAGGCAATTTCAAGGCGCTGTTCGAATCGATCGAGGAAGACCAGATCCGCCGCGGCGTGCTGAAGGTGGACGACGCGGCGTAGGCTTATCCCTCCCCGTCGGGAGGAGGGATCGCCATCGGGCGCCGTGAGGCCCCTATTTCCCCGCCTTCCACTCGCTCGCAAGATTCAGCGATATCCGCAACCTGCGGCTTCGCGGATCGCCGACGGCGTGCGCGAGAAGCGCGGCGCGGGCGCGGGCTGGGTGACGCCGTGGCGGCTCGACGAAAATCTTGCGCGCCGCCATGTGCGGATGCTCGGGCGCTTCCGCCATGGTCAGGATCGGCGCGAAGCAGATGTCGGTGCCTTCCATGATCTTGCACCATTCGTCGCGCGTCTTGGTCTTGAACACCTCGACCAGTTTTTGCTTGAGCGCCGGCCAGGCCTTCGGGTCCATCTGGGCGTCGTAACAGGCGTCCGTCAGGCCGGCGAGCTGGCGCAGCAGCGCATAGAACTGCGGCTCGATCGAGCCGATCGAGATGAACTCGCCGCAGGAGCATTCGTAGACGCCGTAGAAATGCGCGCCGCCGTCGAGGAAATTGCTCTCGCGCCCCTCGTTCCAGCGGCCGATCGCGGTCATGTCGAAGAACATCGACATCAGCGAGGCCGCGCCGTCGCACATCGCGGCGTCCACCACCTGGCCCTTGCCGGATTTCTTCGCCTCCAGCAGCGCGGCCAGCACGCCGACCACGAGATAGAGCGCGCCGCCGCCGAAATCGCCGACCAGATTGAGCGGCGGCACCGGCCTTTCCTTCGGCGCCGATCGCGGCCAGCGCGCCGGTGACCGAGATGTAGTTGATGTCGTGGCCGGCGGCCTGCGCCAGCGGGCCTTCCTGGCCCCAGCCGGTCATGCGGCCATAGACCAGGCGCGGATTGCGCGCCAGCACCACGTCCGGGCCCGAGCCCGAGCCGCTCCATCACGCCGGGCCGAAACCTTCGATCAGCGCGTCGGCGTTGGCGAGCAGATCGAGCACCTGCGCGACCGCGGCCTTGTCCTTCAGGTCGAGTTCGACGACCTTGCGGCCGCGCCCGGCCACCGACTTCAGGTTCTTCCTGGCGCCGACGCGATCGAGCGTCACCACCTCGGCGCCCATGTCGGCCAGCATCATGCAGGCGAAGGGGCCGGGTCCGATGCCGGCGAATTCGACGATGCGGAACGCCGGTCAGCGGGCCGCTGGCGCGCTGCGGAGAGGCCTGGGTGCTGGAGATGTCAGGGTATCGGTCACGTCAAAAATCCGTTGTTGTTGTTTCGGGGTGTTATTGCTTCGAGCTTGCCTTGGCGTTGTGGCGCGCCGGGATCGCTCAGGGTCACCTTGGCGGCATCGGCCCATAATTTGGCGTTCTGCTTCTGGCGTTCGGTGCCGGTGCCTTCTTCGGCGACCTTGCGGCCGAGCGCGACATAGACCGGAATTTCGTCGTCGCGCATCGGCTTGGTCGCCTGCTTGCGCGCCATCGCCTTTTCGATGTAGGGCGCGAGTTCTTCCTGCTTCCTTTTCGCGCGTCGATTTCGCGCGCCCGGAATTCCGGCATCACATCGCTTGCGAACAGTTCCAGCGCCTCGCAGATATGCTCGTGCCGGTTGCGGCCGCCCTGCTGGATGAACACGGTCTGGTCGACGCCGGATTCCTCGAAATGCCGCAGATGGGTGCGCAACTGGTCCGGCGTGCCGATGCCGTGATCGGCGCCGGCCGGCGGCAGCGCGTGCCGCGCCTTTTCGAAATTGGCCCAGATGTCGGTGCGGCCCGGCTTGTGCTCGCCGAAGATATAATGATGCGCAAGGCCGTAGCGGAAAAACCGCAGGCCGTCCTCGCCGCGGCGGCGCGCTTCCATCTCGTCCGGATGCAGCGAGAAGCCGGTCACCATCGCGACATTGGGATTGACCGCGTGGCCGATCGGCACGCATTCCTCCTTGAAGATGCGGTAATAGTCGTCGACCCATTGCCGGGCCTCGCGCGGATCGACAAAGGCGAAGGTCAGCGCGCCGATGCCGCAGCGCGCCGCCATCTTGATGGTCTCGCGGTTGGAGCAGGCGACCCACAGCGGCGGATGCGGCTTCTGCAGCGGCTTCGGCACCACGTTGCGGCAGGGCATCTCGAAGAACTCGCCCTTGAAGCCGGGATAGGGGTCCATCGCCATCATGTCGGTGCATTGCTCGACGCCCTCCTGCCACATCCGCCGCTTCTCGACCGGATCGAAGCCGACATTGAAGCCGCCGAGCTCCATCAGGGACGCGCTCTCGCCGGTGCCGAATTCGACGCGGCCGTTGGAGACGAGATCGAGCGTGGCGATGCGCTCGGCGACGCGCGCCGGGTGATTGTATTTCGGCGGCATCAGGCAGATGCCGTGGCCGAGCCGGATGTGCTTGGTGCGCTGCGAGCAGGCGGCGAGGAAAATTTCCGGCGCCGAGGAGTGCGAATATTCCTCGAGAAAATGATGCTCGACTTCCCAGGCGTAGTCGATGCCGAGCTTGTCGGCGAGTTCGACCTGGTCGAGCGCCTCCTGGAACAGCCGGTGCTCGTCGCCGTCGTTCCACGGCCGCGGCAACTGATGCTCGTAGAAAATGCCGAATTTCATGGACGCTCCACCCTGCTGTTTGCGCAGATCTTTTCGGAAAACCGAAGGCCGCTTTGCCGGATCGTGCGCACGTCTCTTAATTAGCTGATTAGCTAAATTGTCTCGCCTGGCGAGCGGCATGGCAAGCATCTTTTGGCGCTCACGCCGGCTAAAAACAGTGCGGCGCGCTCCGTGGAGCGTTTCGAGCGAAGTGGATGCCGGTTCGCGTGAAGAAACGCGTGAAATCAGAGCTTCGGTTCGATTTCAGAACCGAAGCTCTTGCGCGCCGCACGGACGGTTGAAAGGATTGCGCGACCAGCCGGCGTCGCAACCGCGCGTTGCGCCATCACCTTGACCAGGTTGGCGCGATAGGCCGCCGAGCCGTGGATATCGGCCAGCAGGCCGTCGGCGGAAATCGTGACGCTGTCGAGCGCCGCTGCCGACCAGTTGGCCTTCAGCGCCGCCTCGATCGCCGGCACCCGCATCACGCCGTTCTGCGAGGCGCCGGTGGCGGCGACGCGGACGTCGCCGGCCTTGGTCTTGGCCACGAACACGCCGGTCAGCGCAAAGCGCGACGCCGGATGCCGCATTTTCGAATAGCCCGCCTTGGCCGGGATCGGGAAGGAGACCGCGGTGATGATCTCGCCGTCTTCGAGCGCGGTCGAGAACAGGCCCTTGAAGAAATCGTCCGCCGCGATCGAGCGCTTGTTGGTCTTGACCGTGGCGCCGAGCGCGAGCACGGCCGCCGGATAATCCGCCGCCGGATCGTTGTTGGCGATCGAGCCGCCGATGGTGCCGCGATGGCGCACCGCGGGATCGCCGAGCACGGAGGTGAGATGCACGATCGCGGGAATCGCCTTCTTCACGTCCGCGCTTTGCATGATGTCGAAATAGGTCGTCGCCGCCTTGATGGTCAGCGTATCGGCCGACACGTCGATGCCGACCAGATCCTTGATCTTGCCGAGATCGATCACGTCGGATGGCGAGGCCAGCCGCTGCTTCATCACCGGGATCAGGGTGTGGCCGCCGGCGAGATATTTGGCCTCCGAGCCCTTGGCGAACAGCGCCGCGGCTTCGTCGACGGAGGAAGGGCGATGATAAGTGGTCTCGTACATGACTGTGTTCCCTCTCAACCGTGAATCGCGTGCCACACCCGATCGGGCGTCGCCGGCATTTCGAGCTTGTTGTTGCCGATCGCGTCGGTGATCGCGTTGATCACGGCCGCGGATGCGCCGATCGCGCCGGCCTCGCCGCAGCCCTTGACGCCGAGCGGATTGCCCGGGCACAGCGTCGTGGTGTGGTTCAGCTTGAACGACGGCAGGTCGTCGGCGCGCGGCATGGTGTAGTCCATGAACGACGCGGTCACGAGCTGGCCGTTCTCGTCATAGACCGCGCCTTCGAGCAGCGCCTGGCCGATGCCCTGCGCGAGGCCGCCATGGACCTGGCCTTCGACGATCATCGGGTTGATCAGCCGGCCGAAATCGTCGGCCGCGACGAAGTTGACGAAGGAGGTCTTGCCGGTGCCGGGATCGACCTCGAGTTCGCAGATGTAGGCGCCCGCCGGGAAGGTGAAGTTGGTCGGATCGTAGAACGCGGTCTCCTTCAGGCCGGGCTCCATGCCGTCCGGCAGGTTGTGCGCGGTGTAGGCGGCGAGCGCGACCATCGGCAGCGCGATCGACTTGTCGGTGCCGGTGACCTTGAACTCGCCGTTCTCGATGACGATGTCGTCCTCGGACGCCTCCAGCTGATGCGCCGCGATCTTCTTGGCCTTGGCCTCGACCTTCTCCATCGCCTTGACGATGGCGGTGCCGCCGACCGCGAGCGAGCGCGAGCCATAGGTGCCCATGCCGAACTGCACCTTGTCGGTGTCGCCGTGCACGATCTGCACCTGGCTGATCGGAACGCCGAGCCGCTCGGCGACCAGCTGGCAGAAGGTCGTCTCGTGGCCCTGGCCGTGGCTGTGCGAACCCGTCAGGACTTCGATGGTGCCGACCGGATTGACGCGGACTTCGGCGGATTCCCACAGGCCGACGCCGGCGCCCAGGCTGCCGACCGCCTTCGACGGCGCGATGCCGCAGGCCTCGATGTAGCAGGAGAAGCCGATGCCGCGCAGCTTGCCTTCGGCCTTCGCCTTGGCCTTGCGCGCCGGCGAAGCCGGCATAGTCGATCGCCTTCATCGCCGCATCGAGCGAGGCGCCGAAATCGCCGACGTCATAGGCCATGATGACAGGCGTCTGGTGCGGGAACTGCGTGATGAAATTCTTGCGCCGCAATTCGGCCGGATCGACCTTCAACTGCCGCGCCGCGGTTTCCATCAGCCGCTCGACCACGAAGCTCGCCTCGGGCCGGCCCGCGCCGCGATAGGCGTCGACCGGGACGGTGTTGGTGTAGACGCTGATCACCTCGGCGAAGATGTTGGGGATGTTGTACTGGCCCGACAGCAGCGTCGCGTAGAGATAGGTCGGCACCGAGGACGAGAACAGCGACATATAGGCGCCGAGATTGGCGTAGGTCTTGACGCGCAGGCCGATGATCTTGTTGTCCTTGTCGAAGGCCATCTCGGCCTTGGTGAGGTGGTCGCGGCCATGGGCGTCGGTCAGGAAGGCCTCGGTGCGGTCGCCGGTCCACTTCACCGGGCGCCGACCTTCTTCGAGGCCCACAGCGCCACCATCTCCTCGGGATAGATGAAGATCTTGGAGCCGAAGCCGCCGCCGACATCGGGCGCGATCACCCGCAGCTTGTGCTCCGGCGCGATGTTGTAGAACGCCGACAGCACCAGGCGCGCGACATGCGGATTCTGCGAGGTCGTGTAGAGCGTGAAATGCTCTTCGGCCTCGTTGTAGTCGGCGATCGCCGCGCGCGGCTCCATCGCGTTCGGCACCAGCCGGTTGTTGGTGATGTCGAGCGAGACCACATTGGCCGCCGCCTTGAAGGCCGCGTCGGTCGCCGCCTCGTCGCCGATGGTCCAGTCGTAGATCACGTTGCCCGGCGCTTCCGGGTGCAGCTGCGGCGCGCCCGGCTTGATCGCCGCGCGAATGTCGGCGGACGGCCGGCAGTTCCTCGTAGTTGACGACCACGGCTTCGGCCGCGTCGCGCGCCTGGTTCTTGGTCTCGGCGATGACGACCGCGACCGCCTGTCCGACGAAGCGCACGGTCTCCGGCGCCATCGCCGGCCACGCGCCCATCTTCATCGGCGTGCCGTCCTTGGAGGTGATCGCCCAGCCGCAGATCAGATTGCCGACCTTGTCGTCGACGATTTCCTTGCCGGTCAGCACGGCGACCACGCCCGGCATTTTCATCGCTGCCGCTGAATCGATGCCCTTGACCTTGGCATGCGCATGCGGGCTGCGGACGAACTGGGCATAGGTCATGCCCTGCAGGTTGATGTCGTCGACGTAGCGGCCCTTGCCGGTGATGAAACGCCTGTCTTCCTTGCGCACCACGCTGGCGCCAATACCTTCAACACCCATATCCCTGGTCTCCCTACCGGAGTTCTGTTTTCCGCCATTTCCATCGAAATTCGGCGGTCTTTGAGCTGAGCAAGCGATGATCCGCGGAAGCTATTCCGCGGCCTGCGCGACCTTCATGCGGCCGGCGGCGTCGAGCACCGACTTGACGATGTTGTGGTAGCCGGTGCAGCGGCAGATGTTGCCTTCCAGCTCGTGGCGGACGGTGTCCTCGTCGAGCTTGCCGCCGTAGCGGTGGACGATGTCGATCGCCGACATGATCATGCCCGGCGTGCAGTAGCCGCATTGCAGTCCGTGATTGTCGCGGAACGCGGCCTGCATCGGGTGCAGCTCGTCGCCCTTCGCGATGCCCTCGATGGTGGTGACGCTGGAGCCGTCGGCCTGTCCGACCAGCACGGTGCAGGATTTGACCGCCCTGCCGTCGATATGAACGACGCAGGCGCCGCACTGGCTGGTGTCGCAGCCGACATGGGTACCGGTCAGGTTCAGATGTTCGCGCAGAAGATGGACGAGAAGCGTCCGGTCCTCGACCTCGGCCGAGACCGCCTTGCCGTTCACCGTCAATTTGACTGTCGACACGCCTGATACCTCCCGATGTTTTAATTATTCCAATTAGAAGCACCGCAGCGGAACTTTGCAACTAGGATTTTCGTCGCGGAAGTCATTGTTCTGTCGGCTTTGTTCGGCGGTCCCGGCCGGCCTGCGCCGGAAGTCTGAGCGTTCGCGCTCCTCGGTCGGCCGATGCCTTTCGGATGGCAGCGCGGAAGGACGGGCGCCGGCGCTTGGCCGATCCGGCGTGGCCGGGAAGGGGACGCGCTTGCCGGCTCTCAACCCGCACGCGAGGGCGGCGGTAAATTTACGGGCCTTTATCCATTCTGTTCTAGTTTTCCGCGTACGTCCCTGGAAGCTCGCGCTTCCGGCGGCGTCGACTGTTGGAAATGGCTGGGAGGTCCGGGGTGGGCTCGAAATCGGCATCGTCAAGACTCCCGGGGTTGCGCTTTCGCGGCAAGGTCACCCTCGGCTTTTCCGTGGTGCTGGCCATCACGGCGGTCAGCATGGGCACCGCCTATTTCGGCTTCGAGCGGGTCTCCGCAGGCGTCGCCGCCTACCGAAGCAGCGTTTCGGAGGCCGATCTTGCCCGCAATATCGACCGCGAGCTGATCTCGTACCGGGCGCTGGTTCGCTATTATGTGGTGACGGGCAAGGAAGACGACGCCACGGCCGCCTTGGCGGCCGAAGCCAGCCTGAAGGAAGCCATCGATCAATCGACGAAGGGCACCGCCAATCCGGCGCGCCGCGATCAGGTGACGCGGCTGGCTGCCGAGTTCGGCACCTTCAGCAAGCTTTTCGCCGATATCCTCAAGGTCAAGCGCGAGAGCGCGCTGATGACGCAAAACCAGCTGTCGAAAAGCGGCAACATGCTGCGTTACAAGCTCGACGATCTCCCCAGCAACGCCGATGATTCCGAGCTTCAGCAGATCGAGTTCGGCGCGAAAAAGGTGGTCGAGCAATTCCAGGCGGTGACGGCGCTCGCCAATACGTTTGTCATCAATTCCGACCAGACCGTCGCCAACAGCGCGCTGGCGCGCCTCAAATTCGTCGAGAATTCGATGCGCACGATCTCCTCCAAAAACGACAAGATCGTGCAGGGCCTGAAAGAGGCCGGCGCGCCTGCTGGAGGAATACCGGCAGGCGCTGACCAAGCTGGTCGAGAACTCGAAGTCGATCGACAAGCTCACCGCCGAGATGAACGAATCGGCCGGCGCGATCGTCAAGGGCGCGGGCGCGCTGAAGACGGATCTTTCTTCCGACCAGAAAAGGCTTGAAACCGAGTCGGACGCGGCCATCCGCGACACCGAACGGCTGATCGTGATGCTGGCGGGCGGCGGCTTCCTGCTCGGCGCGGTGCTGGCGCTGCTGCTGGGCAAGGGGATTTCCCGGCCGATGGTCGAGATGTGCAAGGCGATGCGTGAACTCGCCGGCGGCAATTTCGATGTCGTGCTGCCGGGCCTCGGACGAACGGACGAAATCGGCGAGATGGCCGCCGCGGTCGAGGAGTTCAAGATGCAGGCGATCGCCAAGGCCGAGCGCGACGCCGCGGCCCACGATGCCCAGAACAAGGCGGCCGGCGCGGCGCGGCGCGGCGAACTCATCCGCTTCGCCGACGAGTTCGAGACGGCGGTGGGCGCGATCGTCTCCAACGTCTCGGCTTCCGCCGTTCAGCTCGAACAGGCCGCCGGCACGCTGACGCGGACCGCGGAAACCACCCAGAGCCTGTCGAGCCAGGTTGCCGGCGCCTCGGAGGAGGCTTCCAGCAACATGCAATCGGTCGCCACCGCCACCGAGGAGCTGTCCACCTCGGTCGACGAAATCGGCCGGCGGGTGCGCGATTCCAACCGGATCGCGGAAGCCGCCGTGGTGCAGGCGCAGGAGACCGACGGCCGCATCGGCAAATTGTCGCGCGCCGCGCAGGAGATCGGCGACGTGGTCAAGCTGATCACGGCGATCGCCGAGCAGACCAATCTATTGGCGCTCAACGCCACCATCGAAGCCGCGCGCGCCGGCGACGCCGGCCGCGGTTTCGCGGTCGTCGCATCCGAGGTCAAATCGCTGGCCAGCCAGACCGCGAAGGCGACCGACGAGATATCGACCCACATCGCCGGCATGCAGGGCGCGACCCAGGAATTGGTCGCGGCCATCAAGGAAATCGGCGGCACCATCGGCCAGATCTCGAACATCGCGTCCGCGATCGCCAGCGCCGTGGAGCAGCAGAGCTCGGCGACCCAGGAGATCGCGCGCAACGTTCAGAACGTCGCGCAGGGTACCCAGGAGGCCGCGGCCAATATCATGCAGGTCAATCGCGGCGCCACCGAAACCGGTTCGGCTTCCGAGGAAGTGCTGAATTCGGCCAGGAGCCTGTCAAGCGAGAGCGCGAGGCTGCGCGAGGAGCTGGATCGCTTCATGGCGAATATCCGCGCGGCGTAGCGCGTGAATCCATAAACGTGAAGCGGACGGCGGGCGTCCGCTTTGGTGCGCATGGCGGACTAAGGTCGGACATGGCCCTATGTCCGAAAAGTGCCAAAAGCGGAAGTGCTGCATGGCGATCCTGCCCGTCGTTCCGCATGATAACAGAAAATCGCGAACTCACTCGATCGTCGAGTCGGCACGGGACAGCAGCGTCGGTTGGATTTCGACACCTAGCATTTTGGCTATCTTGAGATTGACGATCAACTCAAACTTGGTCGGCTGCTCAACGGGCACATCAACCACTTTTGCGCCTCGCAATAGCTTCGCGACCTGACGCGCGCATTGGTCATAAACCATGCTGAGACGGGGACCATAGCCTATCAGGCCGCCCCTCTCGGCGTCCTCGGGCCATTGCCAAACGGCGGGCAGGCGACGAAGGGCCAATTGATCGCGGATCACGGATCCGAGTTTGCTCGATAGTATTGGCGACGCCAGCAGGTTGACTGCCTCGACCTGTGCCATCCTCATGGCGTCTATTGCACGGATGACATCTTCCTCAGACCGCGCGGCAAACGGAGCGATTTCGATGCCGAAACCTTGGGCGGCACTTTCGAGGGCGCTTATGTTCGGTATTGGCTGGCGGTCGGCGAGAACGGCTATTCGTCGAGCACCGGGTACTGCCTCATGCAGTAACTCCAATCGCTTGGCGTCAAGTTGGGGGGCAAAGATGGCCACACCGGTTGTGTTGCCTTCGGGATGAGCCATGGAGGCGACAAGCTTACTGCCAAGCAGGTCGTCCGCGAGTGCCACGATGGGAATGCGTTGCGTTGCCTTCTGTGCTGCACGTGCTGCTTCGGCCCCGGCTACCATCAGTACATCTGGACTTGCTTGGGTCAGTTCAACCGCGACGGGCTCGTACGAGGCCGAAGCGATGCCGTTACCACGGCGATCAATTTCAAAGTTGCTGCCTTCTACAAATCCGGCTTTGCCCAGTTCATCGAAGAAGCTCTGCGGTAGAGGCGGCCCCAATGCCGCAATGCGGTACGACCGGCCGGCTTTCTGCGCGCGTGCTTCAAACGGCCACAATGCAGCGCCACCGACAAGCGTGAAGAACTCGCGTCGTCTCATTGAGCCCCCACATGAAACCGTCAAATTTTCAGCCTAGCACATTGAAATGGGATGCGAGAACGATGTCAGCTAGGGGTCAAAATCGGAATTAGCAGGGCTCACGCGGGACGTCGGTTTTACCCTCGACAGCAGACATCGTCGGGCCGGCCAGGCACGTCCGAAAAGTGCCAATAACGGACATCAGATCATTCGATGATCTCATCAGCCCGTACGAGCAGAGAGTTGGGAATAGCCAATCCGAGCGCTGTAGCGGCCCCCTTATTGATAACCAATTCGAACAGGCTCGCTTGAATGACGGGAAGATCAGCCGGGCGAGTACCCTTGAAGATGCGGTCAACATAGGCAGCACCCTGCCGGAAAGCCTCTCGAACATCACTGCCATAGGACATCAATCCGCCCGCTACGACCTGCGCCCGGTTCTCATAGATAGCCGGAACACGTTCTTGCGCAGCACGTTGAGCAATCTGGTTTGCTAGGATCGAGAACAGGAAATCCCATTGAACCAACAGACCATCCAAGCCTCTCGCGTTCTTGAAGGCCACCTCAAGTCCTTCGGCCTCGCCTAAGTTGATCCTGACGAGATCAGCGGCTACCCGTGTCGCCGCATCCTTGGCATCTGTCCAGTTCAACTCGCTTCCCAAATTTCCGGGATTGCCGAGCCACGCAAGGTGTTGGGGCTGGCGCCCAAGCATTTCCGTGAACAAGCCAAGCCGCTTGCTCCACAGAATTTGTGGCCCTTGCGAAAGCCCAGTTGTGTTTCCACCCGGATGCGAGATGCTTGCGACCAATCCGCTCGCAACCGGATCCCCAACCAGATGAAATACGATAGGAATGTCCTGAGTGGCGAGTTGCAGCGCCTTGGTTTCGCTGTCGCCTGTTGTAGCAATCACGTCAGGACGAAGTTGAACAAGCTCCTTTGCCAAACTCGCCAAGCGGGAAGGGTCGCCGTCGGCCCATCGTGCATCGATCTCTAAGGTCTCGTTCTCTCGCCAGCCAAGGTCGCGCAACGATGCTCGTAAAACATCAATCGTATAATAACTCGTTCCTTTCTTCCCCCCAGAAAGGTAAGCCAAGCGCCGGCGGCGAACCGTTTGCGCAATGCCGGAAGTTGTCGTTGCAGCACAGACAGCTCCGAACACGCCGGTAAACAGATCGCGCCGTCTCATTTGCTTCCTCCTACTTAGCCATCGAGCCTGCTACGCCCGCGATGATTTGCCGTCGCCTCATGCTCATTCCCGTTCAATGGGGGATCGTATCGGGTCCAATCGGTATCGGAAGGGATCGAAGGCAGCTTCGGCATAATTTCGCGGTTCTGTTTGATGTCCCTTCCGAATCAAAAGGCGACCCTGACAGGCTCGAACCCTAACTTCCGTTTTGCCCCCGATAGCGGACCGATGTCGGACATGGTCGGAGGTCCGTTTCGTGCCAAGTCCGGACATGTCGCGACCGAGACGTCCGTTCAGTAGCCGCTCGACCTGCTTATGTTAGGGCATCCAGCTTCAAGGGTGGGCCGACGATTTCAAGTCCATGAGCACGGTAGTGGGCTTGCAAGTCCGCCGGGCTCGGGTTGTCTAGTCGGCTGCCGTTAAGAAAAAATTCTTCGATAGCACCGGCGGGTTGATACACAATCATAAGTCTGCCGGTGTCACTAACGTTGGCAAATGCATGCGGCACGTTCCGTGGGCCGAAAACGCTGTCACCTGCTTTCAACCGAAAGATGTCCGCTCCGACTTGGAAGACGAACTCTCCCTGCCTGACAAAAAACCACTCGTCCTGCGCCAGGTGATAGTGCAGTGGGGGGCCGCCCTTCGTCGTCCGAAGGGTGTCATAGATGGACAGGCGGCCACCGCTATCTTTTGTCGATACTTTGCAATCAAATCTGCCGTTAAGATAGCGAAGGTCCAATCCAAATCGATCTTCGTCGGCGAGTACCTGAAACCCTTCATTGCGTCGTTCCATCGAAGCCTCCACCTCGACGATCATTTTGCCAGCTTCTAGCCAGAAACAGAAGTGATCGCCATCATTCGATGACCTTGTCGGCGCGGGCCAGAACCGAGTCTGGAACACTGACGCCGAGCGCCGCGGCCGTTTTTAGGTTTAAGGTAAGGTCGAACGTCACCGGTTGCTCGACAGGAAGGTCTGCCGGAACGGCTCCCATGAATATTTTGCCGACGTATTGCGCTGTTTTTCGAAACATTGCTTGGGGGTTGGCGCCATAGCTTGCTAGACCACCTAGCGCAACGTAAGTCGCCAACGGATAAAACGCGGGCATTTTCGCTTTTGCAGCCAGCGGAACAATAGCGGAGCGGGTGGCGTCAGGAAGCACAACAACGGCATCGCACTTTTCCTGAACCATGCTGTCAAAGGCTTGCTCTAGATCAGCCGGCGTGAGAGCCACGATCTGAACGGTTGTAAGCCCCAAGGTTTTGGCAGCCGCCTCGGTTAGTCCGTATCGCCATAAATGACTCGGATTAGAGGACATAAGTACCGCCACGCGCTTCGCGGTGGGAACAACGACATGGAGAAGTTCGACCAATTTGCCCAAGGCCTCATCATTTAGATCGCTGACGCCGGTGATGTTTCCTCCAGGATGGGCGAGGCTCGTGACCAGGCCAGCGCGAACTGGATCACTGCCGGGGGACATTACAATGGGAATGGTCGACGTGGCATGCCGGGCAGCAACTACGCTCGGCGTCGCGACTCCAACAATTACATCGGGTTTAAGGGCAATCGCCTCGCTCACCAATGACGGGAGGCGATCAATTTTCCCCTGCGCCAGCCAAATATCGATGACAAGGTTCTTGCCCTCGATGTAGCCAAGCTGCCGCAACTCCGCGCGGAAGGCGTCAAATACATTACGATCTGCAGGATTATCGAAATTTTCCGGGTAAAGGTAAGCGACGCGCCAAATTTTACCGGATGATTGCTGCGCAAACGTTTTCAGCGGCCATGCAACCGCCCCGCCAGCAAGCAAAATGAATCTGCGTCGTTGCATTTGCGTTACCGGAGAAACGCGCTTCGTCGATTGCCAAGAGCCTATCACTTTACGCTTGGACTGCGAACGAAAAAGAACGCTGTCGACCCAAACGGGTCGAGCGCTCCATGTCCGCTTTGGGTCAAAAACGGAAATGACCGGCTCAAGTTGTCCAGCCCACGGGCTTCGACCGGAATAGTCGTCAACCCGAGTGTCCGGGCGGTCTCCGCGATCGCCGTCTGGCGACTCCGAAGGATCGCAACGTCCGGATTCCACAGAATGCCCAAACGCGAGAGGTTCGGAAGAATTTCCTTCAGCAATTCAAACCGCTTGCCCAAAATCTCGCCGCCCGCATCCGCGATGAGCCCGGTGACGTTCCCGCCGGGGCGCGCCAGACTGGCGACGAGTCCGGTGCTGACCGGATCGACACCGGTGATCATGACGATCGGGATGGCTGCGGTCGCCTTCATGGCCGCAACCGTGATCAGATTGCCCCCGCTGGTGACGATGATGTCCACGCCGAGCCGGACCAAGTCTGCCGCAAGTGCGGGCAGCCGTTCGACGCTCGGCGTTGGCGAAGCGGTACTCGATGACGACGTTCTCGCCAACGCGGTAGCCAAGGCTCGCAGGCCATCTTCGAACGCTTCAACGAAACGGAGCGTCGCTCCGGGAACGCGAGCGAGAGGTACCCGACCCTGTAGACCCGCCCGGCCGGCTGCTGCGCGGCGCGGCGAGCGGCCACGTCGCCGCGCGCCACCGAAAAGGTGATGAATCGCGCCGTCGCACGAAGCCCCAAAGGAACGCTCCGAGTCTAGAGCCTAACAGCGGCAGAGTGAGAACGGCAGCTATCTGCTCCAGACGCTGCGACCCTGTCCGTCGGGGTCTTGCTCGGCGCGGGGCGTCGGTTTTACCCTCAACAGCGGACATCGTCAGGCGGGCCCGGCACGTCCGAAAAGTGCCAGAAGGCGACATTGCGATGGGCCTGTTCGATCACCTCGTCGGCGCGAGCAGGAATGCGCGGCGGCATAATAGGATATTGATAACGAAGTTTGTACCCGATCGGCGGTTCGCTGGCGGATCGCCGAGCTTGGTCGCTTCAAATTTTTGTCCACTCCCCGATCGGCAACTCCACAAAAACCAGCCAGCCGGGCCCCGCGACGCGCGCGTAAACCGCCACAACCTCTTGATCGTTTATGTTACGCGCCATGCGGACCGACCCTGTCGAAGGTGTCGTGCGGGCCTCCCGCACCTGGGAAAGAGATGACACATCCCGCAGAGACTTTCCCACGCTAAAATCTGGATGCGCGATGACACGACCCTCGGCGTCAACAACATAAGCGACGCCGTGATCGCCGACCTTGGTCTTTTGCACAATGTCCCACATTGGCTTGAGGTTCAGTTCGACGACGCTCACGCCGGCGTCGAACCGCGTACCGGCCATTCCCAAGGTCATGTAAGGCTCCGACGCGCGGCGCATGTAGACCGGCCCGTAATAGATCTTCTTTGCCTTCGTCTCTGTGAACTTCGCTTCCTTGGAGTAGTCAGTGCCGCTGCCAACCACGTCCATGGCTAGACGCGATACCTTGAGGTATTCCTTCCCTTCGGCATCGAGCTGCGACAGCTCGGTGATAGCAGGAACCTGGCGCAGAAGCCGCAGCGCGTCGAAACGATGCTGGTCGACGGAACCTGCCGCCGGCGGCAGCTGCGTGGTCCAGCCGACTTGGTTCTGACTCTCCTTAATGAACTGAGTAAGCTTATCAGCGATGCCCTCCGCCTGCATAAGGAGAACCTGGCTTCGCAAAGCCCGGACGTCCGTCTGTCCATTGGCTTGGAGCAATTGGGGATCAACCGATATTTCTTGGTACGAAGTCTTGCCGACAAAGTCGACCTTAGGGGGAGCGACTTCGGCCGCACAAACAGCGAGGCCGACGCCGAGGCCGGCCAAGGCCAGCGCCGACACCCAAGCGTGTCTGGTTTTCTTCCGCAGCATATTGTGGATCCTTTGCTCCAGGAATGATTTCGATCCGTACCTGGCCATTGTCATGGCGTAACTTCCAGACTGCCTTTCACCGACAGCGATCAGGGTCTCGCTATACCGTGCAACAGGATAACCGAGGCTCAGGACCCGGGCATCACAATCGATTTCAATGGCCAAACGGAGCCGCCGCAGTTGCCACCAGAGCACTAGGTTCCAAGGCATGCAGGCGAGAAGGCAGACAGCGATTGTCAGCAGTTGGGCGTCGTACGCGCCGAGATGGGACCGTTCATGCGCGATCACCATTTCTTGCTTGTCGGGAGACAATTTTGTCAGCCAACGCGGCACGACAATATGTGGACGTAAAAACCCGACAACGGCGGGACCGCAATCCTCCGATATGTAGACGGCCGTCCCGGCCATATGACCGCGGTCCCAGCGACGTCGTCTCCACGACAAATGGGCGCTACTGGCGACGATAACCAGGGCGAGAGCCATGGAAGCCATACGCCAGGTCCAGTCCAGCAGCGTGGACACTCCATTAGATAACGGGGTTTGATCGGTGCCAATGGTCGGCAACGTGAACCGCGACGCTTCAATTGCCGTCGTTTGTGGGGGCGTGAGTATTTCGGAAGATGTCGCCTGGTCGGCATGCGTCGTTTCCGGGATCTGCACCGACATCTTGTAAGGGATAAAGAGGATCGCGAGAGAAGCAACCATACACGCACCCCACAGCCAACGCGCCGGCCTTTGTCGGATCTGCGCCGACCGCTCAAGCGCGAGCGCGGCCAAGCCCATCAGCAAGCTCACGACGATGGAATAAAGCATCCAGGACAACATTTAAGTCTCCCCCGGGTCCGACTTGCTTTCCAGAAGCTTGCGCATGTTTCGGATCTGCTTTTCACTGAGCCTCTGATCCGAAACCAGATGGACGAAGAGCAATTCGGCCGATCCCTTGAAGAGCTTGCGGGTCAGGTGCTGCAGGGCACTTTTTTGCGCGGCCGTTTGCTTTACGGCAGCAAAATATCGGTGACCACGCCCCTCTGGCGCGCGGCTCACATAACCCTTGCCTTCGAGCGTCCGCAGGATAGTTAGCACGGTGGTGTACGCCAGTTCGTCTCTGAGTGCCGCTCGAACTTCCGCGACAAGGGACGGCCCGCGCTCCCAAAGCACCTCCATGACGTCGACTTCTCGATCCGTGAACTGGACGTCCATCCCATCGTTCCTACTAGATCCTTAGTAGATAATGTCGCGTTCCCTGCTGCGTGTCAACTATGAGTATAGTAGTACGTTCAAGAGAGGCGCGTTAAAAGCGGACATTCATCGGAGTGATCGCCAAATCCGCTAAGGGCCAAGAGCAGGCAGTCGGTGCATGTCCGCCTTGGGTCGGGCTGCGCCCGGAGAATATTTCTGAATTTCAGAAATATAACTTGCCGCTCTGTGCAAATCAGTTTTATGTCCGCCGCCGTCCCGTCCCACTCAGAGGGGCGTTGCGCAACGTCACGAAACGCGGAGCGGGATGCGGTGGACGCGGGTGGCGCGCTTGACGGGCGGTGCGGCCGGCGGACGGAGAAGTCGTGTGGTCCTGACGCCCCGGTGCTGGCGTCAAGTTCGCGGAAGGCAACTTCCGCTGACGACGGTGGCAAGAAAGCCGGTCGCCGGGGAGAGCACGAAGGAAGCCGTTAAAACCATTGCGTGGGGAATGCCGGGTGATTCCGGTGTGACCTGACTAACGCGTGTGCTTTTTGCTCACCATTCGCACACGCGGCTATCGGGCGCATCGGGCGCCCGGCATTCCCCGCGCCCTCTGACGAAGAGGGCGGAACGAACCGATAAAAGCTCGCGCGAAACATGCGGCGAGATCGCGAAGCTGTGCCCACCGTCATTGCGAGGAGCGAAGCGAACGAAGCAATCCAGCCTTCTCTCCGCTGCGCCAGCTGGATTGCTTCGCTTCGCTCGCAATGACGATCTCCAAAACCGGGTCGTACCCATCGGACGTCATCGCCTGCGAAGGATGGCGCCTTTTTCGCCGCTGGTTTTCTGCGCGCCGAACTGCTCCGTTGCTGCGCCAGCTTTTTCGTATGTTTTTTGCACGCGGTCCTTCCTTCCGCCATCAACAACTCCATGTCATTTCAGCCAAAATCGCAGACAGCTCAACTGGTTCGGCAGTCGCCTTTGCGGGAACTCCATTGCTGCCGCGGCGTTGACCCCGGTGGCAGGCAAGCCGCATCATTGCTTGAGAGCCCGCGAATGCATCATTCCCGGGTGTTTCGTCATTGGTCCCGATCGATGGATTTGAAGCTGAGCCCGGCGGTCGATAACAGCGCGCCCGTGATCGGTAGCGACGTCGATCGCATCATCGAGACCAGCATTCCCGCCCGTCTCGATGCGCTGACCTGGAGCGGCTTCCATACCCGCGTGGTGCTGGCGCTCGGCATTACCTGGATTCTGGATGGGCTCGAGGTCACGCTGGCCGGCGCGCTGTCGGGGGCGCTGAAGGAAAGCCCGACGTTCTGCAGTTTTCCAATTTCGACGTCGGCTTTGCCAACAGCGCCTATCTCGCGGGCGCTGTGTTCGGCGCGCTCGGCTTCGGCTGGCTCACCGACCGGATCGGGCGCAAGAAACTGTTCTTCATCACGCTCGCGGTCTATCTCACCGCGACCGCCGCGACCGCGCTGTCCTGGGGGCTGGCGAGCTATGCGCTGTTCAGGTTCCTGACCGGCGCCGGCATCGGCGGCGAATATACCGCGATCAATTCGACGATCCAGGAATTGGTGCCGGCGCGCTATCGCGGCTGGACCGACCTCGTGATCAACGGCAGCTTCTGGATCGGCGCCGGCGCTCGGCGCGGTCAGCGCGATCGTGCTGCTCGATCCGCATCTGTTCGGTCCCGACCTCGGCTGGCGGCTTGCTTATCTCACCGGCGCCGGCCTCGGCCTGATCGTGTTCGTGATGCGGATGTGGATTCCCGAAAGTCCGCGCTGGCTGATGATTCATGGTCATCCCGAACAGGCGAATGCGATCGTGGACGATATCGAGCGCTCGGCCATCGGGCATGTGCAGGACCCGCGCCAGCAAGCGTGGCCGAAGATCAGACTGAAGATGCGCGATCACACGCCGCTGCGTGAGGTGGCGCATACGCTGTTCTCGACCTATCGCCAGCGATCGCTGGTCGGGCTGGCGCTGATGATCGCGCAGGCGTTCTTCTACAATGCGATCTTCTTTACGTTCGCGTTGATCCTTACTGACTTCTACGGCATCGCCGCCAACCGGATCGGCTGGTATCTTCTGCCCTTCGCGGCCGGCAATTTCCTCGGACCGTTGCTGCTTGGCCGTTTCTTCGACACGCTCGGCCGCCGCGTCATGATTGCGTTCACCTATGGCGTATCGGGCGCGCTGCTGGCGCTGTCGGGCTATCTGTTCTCGATCGGGTTCCTGAGCGCCCAGACCCAGACTATCGCATGGATGGTCATCTTTTTCTTCGCTTCTCCGGCCGCGAGCGCGGCCTATCTGACGGTGAGCGAAACCTTCCCGCTGGAAGTGCGGGCGCTGGCGATCGCGCTGTTCTATGCGATCGGAACCGGGATTGGCGGCGTGGTCGGGCCCGCTTTGTTCGGCGCGCTGATCGATACCGGATCGCGCAACAGCGTTTTCGCGGGCTATTTGCTCGGGTCGGCCTTGATGATCGCGGCGGCCGCCATCGCCTGGCGTTACGCGGTCGCGGCCGAGCGTCGGTCCCTGGAATCGATTGCCCGCCCGCTGGCCTTTGTGGAGTAGAATGAAATGAACCAGGAATTGGCGGATCAGGATTTGGCCGAGGCGACGTTGCAACAGGACACTCCATCACCGGATCAAAGGCCGTCGAAATGGACCGCGGCCGAACTGGCGCGGCGGCTCGACCAATTCGCCATCCTGCTCGACATCGACGGCACGCTGCTCGATCTCGCGCCGACGCCGCGCGAGGTGTGGGTGCCGCCGGGGCTGGCGACGACCCTCAACCGGCTGCTCGAAAAGACCTCGGGCGCGCTGGCGCTGGTCAGCGGACGTTCGCTCAACGATATCGATCTGATCTTTGCCCCCGAGCAATTCCCGGCGGTCGGCGGCCACGGCGCGGAAATGCGCCTCTCGATCGACAGCGAGGCCGTTGCCACTCACGCGCCGCCGATGGACAAGGAATTGAAACGGCGGCTGGCGGCGATCGCCAAGCTCAGCCCCGGCATTCTGCTGGAGGACAAGGGCTATTCGCTGGCGCTGCACTACCGGCTGGCGCCGCATGCGGAGAAGGCGATCTACGAAGCGGTGTCGCTGATCAGGGCCGACCTGCCGAACGCGCCGATCGAGGTGTTGCCGGGGAAATGCGTTTGCGAGATCAAGCATTCCGGATTCAACAAGGCATCGGGCGTCATCGAACTGATGACGCATGAACCTTTCAAGGGGCGTCGCCCGATCTTCATCGGCGACGACGTCACCGACGAAAGCGTGTTCGCCATCATGCCCGACTTTCGCGGCGTGGCGTTTTCCGTCGGCAGGCGTGCGCAAGGCGTCGCCGATCATTTCGACGAGCCGCGCGACGTGCGTGAATGGCTTGCGCGTCTCGTCGATGCTGATGCCGCGGCCAAACGCTGAAGTGGAACCGCAACAAACAAGTTCCGAAAGCGTTCTCTGTCATTCAAGCTGTCATTATCAAATACCCTGAATTCGCGCCGGGAACGGCCGGGTTCCGCCGCGGCGCAGCCCGAATTTGGTTTCATTTGGTTGAAAGGGTGACGAGGAACCATATTGATGAATGGTTGTTAACACGCGAGTACTTTCAGGAGGGCGCCTGTGAATCTCGTCGTCGTTTCAAACCGCGTGGCGCGCGGCAAGGCCAATGAGCCCATGACGGGCGGGCTTGCGGCTGCGCTGCTGCCGGTGGTGGAGAAATCCGGCGCGATTTGGGTGGGTTCCTCAGGCCGCGTTCGCGACGGTTCCCAGAAGGAACCATTCGCCGAAATCGAAGCGCTCGGGGCCGGCGCGCTTGCGATGCTGGACCTGCCGGCTGCGCATTATGGCGGGTATTATGAGGGCTTCGCCAATTCGGCGTTGTGGCCGGCGCTGCATTCGCGCTCGGACTCTGATCCGCGCCTCGCAGGAGGACTATCTCAGCTACCGCGAAGTGAACGCCTTCATGGCGCGGGCGCTGTTGCGGTTCCAGAAGCCGGATTCGGTGTTCTGGATCCAGGACTATCATTTCTTTGCGCTCGGCGCGGAGTTGCGCGATCTCGGCGTCACCCAGCCGCTCGGGTTCTTCCTGCATACGCCATGGCCGGCGCATGGCGTCATCGAAGGCGTGCCGCATCATCGCGAATTGATCGAGGCGATGCTGGCCTACGATCTGATCGGATTCCAGACCCAGGACGATTGCGACAATTTCCTCGGCTATCTCTCGTCGGATCTCGGCCTCGATATCGACGGCGGTGTCGTGACCTCGCGCTTCGGCAAGACGCGTGTCGCGGTGTTTCCGATCGGGATCGATCCCGAGAAATTCGCGCAGCAGGCCGCCAAGGCGGTGTCGCATCCCGACGTGTCGCGGCTGCGGCGCAGCCTGAACGGCGAGAAGCTCGCGATCGGCGTCGATCGGCTGGACTATTCCAAGGGGCTGATCAACCGCATCAACGCGTTCGACCGGATGTGGACCAACCAGCCGTCGCTGGCGCGCACCGTGTCGCTGTTGCAGATCGCGACGCCCTCGCGCGGCGCGATCGAGGCCTACGGCAATCTGCAGAGCGAACTCGCAAAACTCGTCAGTGACGTCAACGGACGCCACGGCGAGGTGGACTGGACCCCGATCCGCTATCTCAACAAGGGTTTCAGCCAGACCGTGCTCGCAGGACTCTATCGCACGGCTCAGGTCGGCGTCGTTACGCCGCTGCATGACGGCATGAATCTGGTCGCCAAGGAGTATGTCGCGGCCCAGAACCCGGCTGATCCCGGCGTGCTGGTGCTGTCGAAATTCGCGGGCGCCGCCAACGAACTCGACACGGCGCTGCTGGTCAATCCCAACGATGTCGATGGCATGGCGCGGACGATCGCGACCGCGCTCTCGATGCCGCTGACCGAACGGCGCCTGCGCTGGGAAGCGATGATGGAGAAGCTTCACGCCAGCACGATTCAGCAATGGTTCGCCGATTTCGTCGACGCGCTGCAGGAGCACCCAGGGCGAACGCTGGGTACCGGCGCCGGAGCTGGTGGAGCCGCCGGCGCCGTGGCCGCTGCGCTCAGCCAACAGCAACGCGCGCTATCACTAGTAACAATACGCGACGCCATCGAGGACGGGACACCGCGCCTTGTCCGGTGCGCTCGGATTATCCAGGGGCACGACGCCCTTGCCCTTGCCGACGAACACGCCCTGTCCGACGATCACGGACGATTTATTGCCGATGATGACGCTCGGATGCGGGGAGGTCAGGCTCGACCGGGTGCCGTCGGCCCAGATGATCGTATCTCCGGAGAGAATGCCGCGCCGGCCGTCGTCGCAACTGACATCGACGCCTTGATGGGTGCAGGTCTGCGCCAGCGCTGGCGCCGTGCCGCCCGCCGCCATCACGGACATCAAGATCGAGAATGCCAGCGCCCGATTGATCGTCATGTCGCCCCCCACCCGTGGAATCGCCGCCATATTCTGTCGTCGCGGCTGACCGGCTTTCGGTTCAGCGCCCCGCAGGGGCAGACAATGCGATAAAATTATATAATTTATTCAGTTAGTTATGGAAAGTTCGGCCGTTTCCGCCGCCCTCACTTGCAAAAGTCGCGGTGGCCCTTCAAGAGAGGGCATCCGGAGAGATGGCCGAGTGGCTTAAGGCGCACGCTTGGAAAGCGTGTGTGCGGGAAACCGTACCGTGGGTTCGAATCCCACTCTCTCCGCCAACCGCCCGAGCGTTCAGGCTTCTACGTCAACGAGCAGGCCGAAAATCCCCGAGCAAAAGTGGGGTTTTCGAGAATCAAGGCTGTACTGGAGATTGCGGATTTCTGGGACAATTGGTCTAGAGAAGGCATTTTTCTCCAAAGCTTCGTACTTCGTTGGTTTAGTACAGTTTAGAAAAGTGAAGCGCCAGCGGCACAACTTGAAATCAAAATCGACCTCGGTTCGAAGTCTCTATTGGATGAGCGAGAGTAATTGAGACGCATCTCGCGGCCATTCGCTACACGGTTGACCTCATCGATCCGAAGGACGACAATTTGCAAGGTCATCGCGTCGCAAAAGTCCCTTCTTTTTTGACGCTAATTACCGAGCGTCCGGATAATGTGAGCCAGACAGCCAAAGAAGGTCGCCATGAGAATGCATACCCTATTGAAAACAGGTTTCGCAGCCTCTCTGGCCGCCTTCCTTGCAGCGACGGCATTTGCCGCCGAGCAGGACGTGAACACAGACATCGGCACTCTCGACCAGCAGGCGGCAGAGAAGGCGTTCCCGGCCAAGCCGCCTTACTCGCCCTATGCGGGGCGCAATTTCCCGACCCGCCCGTTCTTCGGCGACACCCACACTCACACCTCGTTCTCAATGGACGCCGGTGCATTCGGTGCCCGGCTCGGCCCTAAGGACGCCTATCGTTTCGCCAAGGGCGAGGAGGTCATCGCCTCCAGTGGACAGCGTGCGAAGCTTTCGCGACCGCTGGATTTCTTGGTCGTGACCGACCACTCCGACGGCATGGGATTTTTTCCGCAACTGATGAGCGCCGATCCAGCGCTGCTGGCCACACCGCAGGGACGGAAATGGTATGACCAGATCAATTCCGGCCAAGGGGCAACGGCCGCCATCGATATCATTACCAGTTTCGGCAAGGGGCAGTTGCCGAAGGGTTTCCCGACGCCGGGCACGCCCGCCTACCGCAGCGCCTGGCGGGAGACGATCAAGGCCGCGGAAGAGGCCAACGATCCGGGCCGCTTCACCGCCTTCATTGGGTACGAATGGACCTCCAACGCCGGCGGCAACAATCTTCATCGCAACATCATCTGGCGCGACAATGGCGCAAAGGCCAGCTTGATCGAGCCCTTCACCACCCAGCCGCCGCTCGGAAGTCCCAACCCCCGCGACCTCTGGAAATGGATGGCGATGTGCGAGGAAAAAACCGGCGCCGAAATTCTCGCGCTGGCGCATAACGGCAATCTGAGCAATGGCCGCATGTTTCCGATTATCGAATCCTTCAACGGCAAACGCATCGACCGCGAATATGCCGAGAATCGCACCCGTTGGGAGCCGCTCTACGAGGCAACCCAGATCAAGGGCGACGGCGAGACGCATCCGTTTCTTTCACCCAACGATGAGTTCGCCAATTTCGAACGCTGGGATAAGGGAAACCTCGATCTGACGGAACTGAAGAAGCCCGAGATGCTGGAGTTCGAGTATGTCCGCTCGGGCCTCAAGAACGGCCTCAAGATGGAAGCCGAACTCGGCGTCAACCCTTACAAGTTCGGTCTTGTCGGGAGCACGGATGCGCATACTGGACTCGCGGCCGTTGAGGAGGATAATTTCTTTGGCAAGACAGCTTCCTCGGAGCCGAGCGCGGAGCGCGCGACGCATCCCTTTGTGAAGACCGACAAAGCCGTCATCATGGGTTGGGAACAGACGGCTTCCGGCTACGCTGCGGTTTGGGCAACCGAAAATACCCGCGAGGCGATTTTCGACGCCATGAAGCGCCGCGAGACCTACGCCACGACGGGGCCACGCATGGTGGTTCGCTTCTTCGGCGGTTGGGACTTCGAGGCCGGCGATGCCAACAACCGAATGCCGGCAAAGATTGGTTACGCCAAAGGCGTCCCAATGGGCGGCGATCTCAGCAGTGCGCCGCAAGGCAAGTCGCCGACGTTCCTTGTCGCTGCACTCAAGGATCCTATCGGGGCCAATCTTGACCGAATCCAGGTCATCAAGGGTTGGCTGGGAAAGGACAGCCAGACGCAAGAGCGCATCTACGACGTCGCGGTCTCCGGGGGCCGCAAGATTGAGGCGGATGGACGTAGTAAGATCCCCGTTGGCAATACGGTGGACGTTGCGAACGCGACTTGGACCAACACCATTGGTGCGGGCGAGATGATTACGGTGTGGAAGGACCCTGACTTCGACCCCGCATTGCGCGCGTTCTATTACGTGCGCGTGATCGAAATACCGACGCCACGCTGGACGGCCTATGACGCAAAGTATTTCGGCGTCACCATGCCGAAGGAAGCTCCGATGACGACAACCGAGCGAGCCTATACGTCGCCGATCTGGTATACTCCTTGAAGCTCGCGTTGCTGAGAGAGCCGTTGCTGCAATTTCTTTTGCTCGGCGCGGCTCTGTTTGGCCTGTTTCACCTCGTTGAGAGGGAGAAGGCTGACACGCCGACAAAGATCGTCATCTCTTCTGCTCGGATTGCCAATCTGGCGGATGGTTTCGCCCGCACCTGGCAGCGCCCGCCAGCCCCGGAAGAACTACAGGGCCTTGTCGATGATTACATTCGCGACGAGGTGTTTTACCGCGAGGGCCGCGCGGCCGGCCTCGACCGCGACGACGTCATCATTCGCCGCCGGGTGCGGCAGAAGATGGAATTTTTTGCCGAAGATTCCTCGGCTCTGGAACCAACCGAACAGCAGCTTGCCGACTATCTTTCGTCGAACCCAGAGCGCTTCAAGACCGAGGACCGTGTCACATTCCGCCAGATTTTTCTGAGCGCGACCGGGCGTGCGGGCACCATCGATAGCGACAGCAAGCAAGTCGTGAACGCGCTGGCGGGGGCGGATGCGACGGTGGACACCAGGGCGCTTGGCGATCCGTTCCTGCTCGGCGAGGACTTTCACGCCGTCTCGCAAAGTGACGCGGCGGGGATATTCGGCGATGGCTTTGCCAAGCGGATAGCAACTTTGGAAAAGGGCCGCTGGCAAGGACCGATCCCGTCAAGCTTTGGACAGCATTTTGTCTATATCAGCGAACGAACACCGGGAAGCGTTCCGCCACTCGACACTGTCCGGGCAGCCGTTAGCCGTGAGTGGTCGAATGCGCGCCGGCTTAAGGCCGAGCAGAAGCTTTATGCATCTCTTCGGGAGCGCTATGAGATTGTAATAGAGGCGCCGCTTGCCAAGTCCGCACAGGCAGCAGCCGGCCAATGAATCGAATCTCGATAATCTTAGCCGTTCTGGTTCTGCTGTTTGCGCAACCCGCGCGCGCGGATGAACTCCGACCGGGCTATCTGGAACTGCGCCAGACCACCACGCCCGATACCTACAGCCTGCTTTTCAAGATCCCGGCTCGTGGCGAGGATTTACGGCTCGCGATCTACGTCAAACTGCCCGAAGGCACGACGGACGTCGGCGCTCCACGGGCGTCGTTCGGCGATGGCGCTTATGTCGAACGCCGCATCATTCGGCGCGATGGAGGGCTCGCCGGACACGCGGTCACTATTGAAGGTTTGTCGGCGACTTCGACTAGCGTATTGGTGCGGGTCGAGAGCGTTGCCGGCGCCGTACAGACCGAACGGCTTTCGCCGACGAACACGGTGTTCGTCGTTCAGGCCACGCCAGGGGCTGGCGAAGTCGCCGCGACGTATCTGCGCCTTGGCGTCGAGCACATCCTGTTCGGCTTCGATCATCTTCTGTTTGTGTTGGCGCTGGTGATCCTGGTTCGCGACTGGCGGCGTGTCGCCGTCACGGTGACGGCGTTCACGATTGCGCACAGCATCACGCTTGCCGCGGCGACACTTGGCTTTGTGAACGTTCCGGGGCCGCCGGTGGAGGCAACCATCGCACTCAGCATCGTACTGGTTGCCGTCGAAATCCTGAATGCGCGAGCCGGAAAGCCAAGCCTGACGGCTCGCCTGCCCTGGCTCGTCGCCTTCAGCTTCGGCCTGTTGCACGGCTTTGGCTTTGCCGGCGCTCTTGCCGAGGTCGGACTACCTCACCATGCCATCCCCGTGGCGCTCTTGTTTTTCAATGTCGGAGTGGAGTTGGGACAGCTTGCCTTCGTGGCCGCGGTGTTGTCGTTGACCTGGCTATTACGCCAGGCTGCGTCACAGCAATTGGACGCCGCCCTCGTCAAGCGCGCGTTCGACCGGCTTGATGTAACCGTCGCCTATGCCATAGGGACCGTGGCGGCCTACTGGCTGGTCGAGCGGACGGCGGCGTTTTTTGCTTAGTGGATGACAGCAACTCGGCGCCAGAACTACGCGATGACGATATGTCCTTGTTTGCCGTTAGCCCGATCCTTTTGACTAAGCCCAATGACCGCTTCGGAGAAAAGCAGAAGTACCGTTCAACTGTTGGTCAGCGTCTCAAGTTGCTGGTCCCACGCGGCAGGGAATTTCTTGAGGAGATCATCAAGCTCAAGATTGGTGGGCTGGCGGCCTTCTAGAATGGCTTCGATGATGCTGGGGGATAGCAGGGTGAGGCGCAGGACACGACCGAGGTAGGATTCGTTTATAGCTTCGGCTTTGGCGAGATCGCGGACAGTGGCATGGCGTCCGGATTCCAGCATGTCACGCCAGCGATGGGCGCGGACAATGGCCTTGACGATCGTGTTGTCGACGCGAGACGGCGTTGGTACCCATGGGGTGGCGCCGGCGGGCGTCACCACGTGTTTGCGTCCGCCCTGGTGGCGCAGCGTGATGGGGATGTGCACCGTCATGGTGCGACCGTCTTTGCTTAGGGTGGGGCGGCCATACTGGCCGGTACGTATGCTTGAGGTGCTGGTCATGCTGCCTCCTGCGTCGAGCCGCCGCTGGTGCGCAATTCGCTGCAGAGCGATGTCAGCCCCTCGATCCGCAGATGCAGGTTGATTCCATCAGGCTGCAGGTCGACGCGTTCGACCAGCAACTCAACGATGCGGGCCTGCTCGGCCGGGAATAGCTCATTCCAGATCGGCTCGAACTCAAGGAGTGCGCCGCGGACCTCACTCTCGGCAAGGGTCCCGTCGGCCTTGCGGGCTGCGCGCCAGGTCGCGACGATGATTTCGGGCGTCTGCAGCAGCGACCGGATCTGCTCGATGACGATCCGCTCGATTTCGGCAGCGGGGATTTGCCTGACGGGACAGGCGTTGGCGCCCTGCTTCATCACGCGCTGGCTGACGTAGTAACGGTAGAGCCGCCCCGCTTTACGGGTGTGGGTCGGCGACATGGCAGCGCCATCCGGCCCGAACAATAATCCCTTCAGCAGTGCCGGCGTCTGCGCCCGCGCGCTAGCCGCCCGCCGGCGTGGGCTTTGTTTGAGAATGGCATGTACCTGATCCCAAAGCCTGCAATCGATTATAGCTTGGTGCTCGCCCGGGTAGGAGACGCCCTTGTGCACGGCGTCCCCGATGTAGACTCGGTTGTTCAAGATTCTATAGAGAACACCCTTATCGAGCTGCTGACCGTAACGGTTGGTCGCCCGGGCAAGGACCAATTCCCTTGCCACCAGTGTTGCCGACTTCAGCTGGACGAACCGCTTGAAGATGGACCGGACCCGTTCGGCGTCTTCCTCGTGGATATGGAGCTTGCGGTCCCTGACCTCATATCCGAGCGGTGTCCAACCGCCCATCCACATGCCCTTCTTGCGGGAGGCCGCGACCTTGTCGCGGATGCGCTCGCCGATGACCTCGCGCTCGAACTGACCGAAGGTGATCAGCATATTGAGGGTCATGCGCCCCATCGCGCTGGTGGTGTTGAACGCCTGCGTGATGGAAACAAAGGTGACGCCGAACCGTTCGAACGTCTCGACCAGCTTGAGGAAATCGAGCATTGACCGGGATAGCCGGTCAATCTTGTAAACCAGGACGACGTCTATCTTGCCGGCTGCGACATCGGCCAGCAGCCTTTTAAGGGCAGGGCGCTCCAGCGTGCCCCCGGAGACTCCACCGTCGTCGTAGCGGTCCCGGACTGGAAGCCATCCCTCCGCGCGCTGACTGACGATGTAGGCCTCGCAGGCCTCGCGCTGGGCATCCAGCGAGTTGAACTCCATATCGAGCCCTTCCTCGGTGGACTTGCGGGTATAAACAGCGCAACGCAGTTTGCGCACCACCGGCGGCAAAACGTTGCCCGACGCGGATTTTCGACCCGCGACATCATCGCCGCCGGCATTGCGTCGATCGGAACGGGCCCGGCGGGAGCTCATGTCCGGCTCTGATGGCTTTTGAGGCCAAAAAACACCCAACCGTTCCACTTGGTGCCGGTGATCTCGTGGGCGACCGACGACAGGGATTTATAGGGCCGGCCCAAATACTCGAAGTCGTCGGCGCGAACCGTCACGCAGTGCTCCACACCCTGCCATTCCCGGATCAGTTTGGTGCCAGCAATGGGGCGAAGCGGCCGCGCCTTCCGCGCGCTCGCATCCCGCGTCGCATACTGCTTGGCCATCGCCTGGAGCCGTTCCAACGTCTGGCGGCTCAGGCCGCCATAGGCCAATTCCTGGATGCGGTAGGCCAGCCGACTTTCCAGGAAGCGCCGATTGTAAGCCGGCGGCTCGGTATCAAACAGCTCGCGCCATTTTGCCTTCAAATCTGGTGCGGAAGCGCCCTTCAGTGCCGCCAATTGGGTCAAAACCGAAACGCTCATCGCCCGTAATCCTCGAAATTACCGGTCTCATGACGGCAAAAAACCCGCTCACAGTCGAGCGGACTATCGGTTTCAGAGGGCGAATTTGGACTGGACTTTCGGCTCCGAAGACGCAAAAGGCCGGCCGCTAAGATGGCCGAGACTTCTTCCATATTGGAACAGAGCAAATCCGAATCAGTCATTGGCTGGCCTCGGTGGCTCAGTCGGATCTACTCACAGCTTTCCAAAGCGTCTTGGTTGAAAAATGGGAGTAAAAAGGAGAAAAAATACAGGATATCGAAAGACGGCAAATGCCAGATGTAGCTTCAAAGTACCTGCCTCTCAGAAATATTGTCAGCGAATGGTCGAGTCTTAGCGGCGAGCTACCGCGGGTCATTTTACGCCGGATTTGTGATTGGGCAATTTGTGGGGGATTTCCCACCGAGACCTTTTTGTTACCGAACGGCCAAGCGATCGATCTTTTGGCATTGCATCGCGCTATGCGAATCGCAATTGGCATTAGCGGGATGATGAACGGAGACTCGGCAATCGAACTGCTGCAACAGGTCATCGTTAAAAAAGCCGGAGTTGAGGCCTTTTGTGAGAAATTTGGAGTTGACCTGCCGCCGAGCATCGCAGGCGTGGGTCTCGGGTCGAAAATTCGCCGTTTGATAAGCAAGCGCAATCATGCTGTTCCACCGGATTGCCCAAAAAGCGCGGATCTCGTCGTGCAATTGGAAGCGAGCCAGTCGGCCGTCGGCTTTATGAACACCATGGAAGGTATGCTGCCGGGCCCTCGCGCAGATTTAAAGCCGTCTATTCGAGAGAAAGTAGCCGAGCGCTGGTCCAGTTATTTCGCTCACGCTCAATCGGCAGTCGATGCGAGTGGAGATCCAAAGCTGCAGAGAAAATTGGCCGATATGCAGAAGGCATGGGAAAACCCGCCGCTATCCTTCTGGCATTTAAACACATTGCGCTTTCTGTCCATCTCAACGGTACGGACAAGCAATTTGCCGTGTTCTTGATCGATAGCTTCAACCGCAAGACCGGTCGGTGTGATCCGTCAGAGGAGACCGCTGCCTTCATTCTAATGCGGCACAAAAGATCGATAGTCAGGGCAGGAAATCGGCTCGTTGAACTCAGGCTATTTCGAAAGTTGAGGCACGGCGGACACAATCATTGCAACCACTATGAGCCCATTTGGGAAACATTTCGTGCCCTTGAATTAACCTACAAGCAGCGGAGGCATGAGCGTTCCAAGCGCTTCGACCGGACGAACTTGTCACCTTCAGAGTGCCAACCCAGTCACTCCGACGATGACAAAGTTGTCACCCAAACCTCTTCCACTAACCATATCCAATCAACCTATCTGGCCAATCCTTCGACTAAACATGGGCATCTGAACGATCAAAAGGGGCTTGGCAAGGGAAGAACTCAACAGCTATCTCGGCATAACCAATCAACATTTCCGTTGCGAACACAGCTGCCGAGCTCACAGGAGGCCGCGCAGGAAGCTGCCATGCGACGGTGGAATAAAGACCTGATGCATAGATTTGTGTCCTCTCCCGACTTTGGAATAATCGTCGACATGGTGGATAGTGATCTTCGGGACGCAGCCACCAAAGCGGAAATGAGCCGAAAAGGCGCCGGCGTTTGCTTGATCGTGGAAGAATATGCACGCCGAGCTCGCACGGGGCCGAAGGTGGGGGTGGTCTAATCCTCAACAGGCCGAGATCCGCGTACCGGCCCTACTGCCACTCAGGGATTTTTTTCCGATAGGCGAGGATTTTGCGGCCCAGTTGCCGCCTCATGTCAACCAAGGCTGGAGTAGCTGCCATTACACTGAACAGAACCACAACAAGCTCAGTGGGTTGTCGGCGTTTGAAAGGGTCAGCTCGGTCGTCCCCCTGCGTTTGTTGTCACACGGGTCGTTTCCGAAGCATTATTTTTCAGAGCTATGAGCACTCGGTGCACCGGGGGGGTGCAAAAAGTTTAAAGGCCAAGGGCTGGGACCGGTAGCTTAGAACATTGTCTTTTTACGCGAAATTTCTCAAAAGGATTTGTCGCGGTCTCACCTGCTTTGAGTTGTCGAATGAAATTCGCAGATTTATTTTTTTGCGGTCTTCCCGCCAGGCCAGATTCGTAGTCCCTCAAAGACACCGGGCGGATGAGACGGTTTCACTCTGAAAAGATTCTAGTATCACAAAACGAAACACCCGCTTGGCACGATGTGCACCCGAAACCGGTCTCTAGTTCAGCCGGTCTGTTGGAATGTCCGCTACTGAGGGAACAGCGGATATCGAATTTCCGCTGTCCGAGGTCATCTTTTGACCCCAATCGGACATCGAGCTTCCGACGGTTCACTCCGCTGCTATTTCGTAATCATCCGACTCGCGGCTGGCGGAGGCGCCGCCGCGGGTGAGATGGCAAATGTCAGCCATGTGTTCCAGCCGGTGGGCCGATCCGAGCCGGCAAATTCTGCGTAGCCC
This sequence comes from uncultured Alphaproteobacteria bacterium, assembly GCA_963843225.1. GTDB lineage: Bacteria > Pseudomonadota > Alphaproteobacteria > Rhizobiales > Xanthobacteraceae > Bradyrhizobium. The sequence goes on from CAWJJT010000001.1 coordinate 1,117,649, forward strand.
TTGAGATTGATGTAACCTTGAAGGGTCTGGCTAAGGGGGAAGACGTAGCCAAACTGCGGCCCGATGCCGAACACCTGCGATTGGAAGCACCCGACGTGATCGCCCGAGCCGCTGTCGCAGCCGATGTCTTTGTAGGCGTAGCCTACCAGACCCACCTGAACCTGCTTGGTCAGGAATTGCGATGCGCCCCAATCGAAGTGCAGGTCGACGCCACTCTGATACTGTGTTGCGGTATTTTTGAAATTATAGGTAAATCCAAGCACACCTGAGAACTCGTGGCCGGTCGCCGGATTGAAATAAGTGTAGCCACCGCCTGCGTCGATCGCACCGTGCCCGATACCTAAATTCGACAGGCGGTCGGATTGGTAGGCTCCAACAGGTATGTCGCCGGTGATGTAGGTCATGTAGTTGTTGACGCCGGCGTTCCAACGCAAAGCGAATTGCGGGACCAGATCGCCAAAACCCCACGTCGTATCGTTGATGCTGTCGGTTCGCATGAACGGGATGCTACCGCCGCCCGGTCCTGTTAGGCTCCCCGCCAATTGGCCTGCCAGAGTGGTGCTTACGACACCGTAGGCACTCACAAGGGAAACCGACGCCTGGCCTCCGAGTACCGGCGTTGCAAAGACATAGGTCGGAATGACAAAACCGAGATCGCCGGTGGCATTCACGCTTGCATTCAGACGCGCCGTTAACGTTACATTGGCTGGGACCTGTCCAATTTGAAATTCTCTAGCCCGGGCAACGTCGCCACCTGCCGAGACCGAGGTATGATAATAGATATTAGCCAGCGACCAACCCGGTTGCTGGGGAGCGGCTGCGAGGCTTCCAAAGAAACCGGGGACCCAGAAACTGACGCCGCTTTCATCGGCCAACGCACACTGGGAAAAAACCATGATCGCCGACACTAAGATGCTTGCTGCAAGGCGGAGTCTGCGTCGATGAGCTGAGATTGGCCGCCCGCTTTTCGCCGCGGCCAGTGTAATTGTCGCTGTCATATTGCACCCCGTAAGTGTGTCGCCTCCCAATGCACTTCAGTGACATCGTAACCCTGGAACAAGCGGGGTTCACCATGCAAATTCAGCAAACGTTCAATTGCGACAAGAAAGATGAATACTGCGACCAAAGAGCCACAGTCGTTACAGCAGGCATATGGGTCTAGGAACGTCCGCTACGGCGTCCGCAGCTCCAGTTAGGCACCGTCGGCAGGAGGTTGCGATAGCAAGTGCAGCGGCGATTTCGGATGAGCTTTGCGGCTCATCAAGGTACCATGTCACGACGCCTTATTGGTGATCGATCATAACCAAGAGCAAAGTTGCCGGACCATGAAACTCAAGCGCGCGATCGCCGCCATCGTTCTAGTGTCTGCCTTTGCTACACCTGTGGCCGCCGGCACGTTCGAGGATGCGGTTGATGCGCATGCCAGAGGCGACTACGCAAAGGCCCTGCGTCTCATTCGTCCGCTGGCCAATGATGGTAACGCCTCAGCCCAGTTCAATCTTGCGTTAATGTATATGATTGGCGAGGGCGTGCAGCAGGACTATGCTGCGGCAGCATTATGGTTTCGGAAAGCTGCAGAGCAAGGCTACGCCCTCGCCCAATCCAATCTCGGGACCCTGTATCTCTACGGCCGAGGCGTGACGCCGGACGATACCGCTGCGGTAATGTGGTTTCGGAAGGCAGCAGACCAAGGCGACGCCGTCGCTGAGTTTCTACTCGGGAACCAGTACGCATTCGGAAAAGGCGTACCGCAAAATTATAGTGAGGCGATGATCTGGTTTCGGAAGGCTGTAGACCAAGGCCATCGCAAAGCCATGCTCTTTCTCGGGATCATGTACGCCGAAGGCCGAGGCGTGCCGCAGGACTTTGTTCGTGCCCACATGTGGTTCAGTCTATCGGCGGCACAGGGTGAGCAAAAAGCGGTCAAGACTCTAGAAATGGTCGAACGGAGGATGACCCCAGCTCAGATAGCCGAAGCGCAGAAGCTCGCACGCGACTGGAAGCCAGCTCCGCAGCCACCTCCTCATTAAAGGAGTGTGCTCTGCTGCCTGTCCCCCAACTTGCAGCCGGACAACGCCGCGCGGTCAGCTCCGCTTGGAAACGCTATGGCACCGTCGGCCACATCGGCAGCTGACAAAGGTTTTATTGGTGACGGTGCGGTTGTCTCTTATCTAAACAACAAAGGAGACAACCATGAAACTTACGGCAATGGCACTGGCCTCTGCGTTCGCGTTCTCCAGCACCTGCGCATTTGCCCACACAGTTGGTCACAAGTCGAACGTCAAGACCGATCCCATGTATAGGGATGCTGCGTCGTCCGTCGTCTCGCATCCGAAATATGGCAATCCAAACGGAACTTTCAGCGGAACGGGGAACCGCGATGTGTGGGGCCACTTGGGCGCCTACTATGGGCCCATGATTCCCACAGGCGCCGGCGGTAGGTGAAAGCGCTAATGCAGGCGAGACGCCGTACACCACCAAGCACGGCACGACCGCGAAGAAACGCTCCTCGCCACCGGCGACGAGATGATCGAACGAGTGCGTTCACTTCCGCTATTGGCACAAAGCGGACGTGCGCATCGCTCTGGTAAATGTCCGCTATTGAGGGCAGAGCGAACATCAAAGACCCACCTCCCGAGGTCCACCTTAGACCCGGGACGGACTAAGGGCTCTGCCATTTAAAAGCTGACGATTTTGCTTATAAGTTACGGCGCTCGAGTCGCCGCGCCTCAGGAACCGGCGGGGGGCGGTCAAATCTCCGGCGCGATGAGGTTGAGGACCGGTGGGACTGGTTCGCATGCAAAAAGTTGGAATTAAAGACAAAAAGCCACTCGGTCGGCACGGGGTATGAGCGATGGTGAAGCGAGGAGGGTGGAAACATTCACCCGAAACAAAGGCGCGGATCGCGGAAACGATGCGGTCCGGTAGTCTTGAGATCAGCCAGCGCACAAAATTGCGAATGGCGGATCCGGAGGTTCGACGGCGCATTAGAGATGGGATGCGAGCGGCCTCTGGCGAAGCTGCCGAGGTGCTGACGCTGCGGGAGGCTTGGCTAGACGCTCGCCCAGCCGCTCGCACGAGGTTCCTAACTGAGCTGACCCGGGCGGATCGCGAGCTAGACTGATGGATAGGGGGGGTGGTTGAATCCCTGGCGCTCTCTAGCTCGGGGACCGGCCCCACTTTCATTCAGGGACTTTTTTTCTCTCGGAGACGATTTTTGGACGGCCTGTTCGGCAAGGTAGCAGCCGGCAGTGGGTCAGTAGAGAGAGAAAAGTTTGCGCTTTCCGATACTTAGTGAAACCAAATTTCGAACATCACTCGATCGTCGCCGTTCGTGATAGCGAAATTTGACTATTTATTTTCGTCGGCCCCGAGCGTCGAAGTCAGGCTCAGAAATCGTCGCGAAATTAGGTAGGGGGAGGTTGGGTCGATTCGCTCTGGGGCAGAGATCACAATCTGCTCGAAAACCTATTCATTGCACTCATAAGCTGGATGCGCGGATTGACATCACGCAGATAGACCTCCGTCCGCAGGAAATCTATCTCAGCGGCATGGCTAGCCTCGTCCACGTCGACGTACCAGGAGCGTGGTCTTCCGTCTGAGCCATCGCTCCATCGATAGCCGCGCTCTTTCAGCGCATCTTTTAACTCGAATGGAGATTGTTCGGCCCAAATGCGAACAGTCTTGCGGCGAGCCCGTTCAAGCAGGATCGCGAAGGCGGATCGGTTCAGCTTGGGAATATCCGATGACAAGATTTCCAGGAGCGCCCTGCAGTCGTCGGTGGCACGGTGTGCTTCGTGGAACAGGCCTACGCCTGCCAACAGATACCCGAGCCGAGATCCGTCGAAGCCGTGCTTGCGCCATTCCACCTCAGTTGCTGAGCATGCCCAAGGCTTGCGCTCGAACACGGGCCAGTACCGTTCCGCAAACTTTCGGTCGAAATTTGCGTTGTGGGCTATGGTTAGGGCCGAGTCCGCGACAAAGGCGGCGACGGCATCCGGATCAATGCGATGCCCCGCCACCATTTCGTCGGTGATACGCGTAAGCTCGACAACTTCTTCTGGAATCGGGATTGATGGCTCGTTGAACGATGAAAACACGCCCGTCACGGCTGCGATTCGGTCGTCCGGCAGATAGGTGAACTTCACCATCGCAAGCTCGATAACTTCATCTTGCGAGGTGTTCAGGCCGGTGGTTTCGACATCGAGCAAGATGCCGGTCCTGGTCTCCTGTCCTTCGCATGCCACAAACTCTTCTCTGGGGACAAGCTTACGGAGAACGCGATAATCGGGAGACCGAGCCACGATCTCGGCCATTCCCGCCAGATTGATGTTTTCCATCGACATGCTATCGACCGTTGGACTGCGTGGCGCCAAGGGGCTCTCGGCCGAGGCGTCAAACGGGCTTTAGAGCAACACCCATGCCGGCGCTAGGTGGAAGCAATGCGGATTATTCCGAATGAGCACCTGTCTTCGTCAGATCTTATTATCGACGCCATGTACGAGGGCGGTGCAAGTGGTAATGTCACTGACGATCCGATTTCGAGGATTTTGCAAGGGGTTGGCAATCAAGGCGGCTTTCGTGCCGCCGGGCGCGGTCAGGATAGAACGCTTGTCGTTCTCTACACGAGCGGGGAGGATCACGATTGGCCGGATACGCTGGACTTGAATACCGGTCAATTCGTCTACTTCGGTGACAACAAGACACCTGGGCATGAACTTCACGATACCCGGCGCGGCGGCAATAAGATTTTAAGGCGTACCTTTGAGCTCTTGCACGCGTCTCCCCCAATGCGAGAGAATATTCCGCCCTTTCTTATCTTCAAAAAATATCCGACGCCTGGCAGCAGTCGGTCGGTGCAGTTCAAGGGGTTGGCGGCGCCTGGGTTCGCGGGTCTGCCGTCGACGGCCGATCTCGTTGCCGTGTGGAGAGCGGCGGAAGGGCAGCGTTTTCAGAACTACCGCGCAGTCTTCACAGTCTTGAACACGCCGGTTGTCGCACGGTCATGGTTACAAAAGTTGAGCGACGGGAATTCCGATAGTTTCGCCTCGGCACCGCCCGCTTGGCAGAGTTGGGTAAAAACCGGTCGCGCGGCAGCCTTGGCTTCGGAGAGCACGACATCGATCAGGAGTGTCGAGCAGCAGCGGCCCGACAGCTCCGTGAAGGCGGAGCTATTGAGGGTCGTGTTCGGATACTTCGAGCAGGCTCCCGTTGCATTTGAGGCATTCGCTGCTCGGGTCTTTCAGATGCATGATCCTCGCGTGATCGTCGATACCATTACTCGGGGCAGCGTCGATGGAGGCCGCGATGCCATCGGTCGATACTTGCTGGGTCTGATGGACGACCCGGTCTATGCCGAGTTTTCGCTAGAAGCCAAATGCTACCAACCGGGATTGGATGGCATACCGATCAATACGGTGGGTGTTCGAGAGGTGTCGCGACTAATCTCTCGGATACGCCATCGGCAGTTCGGGGTGCTCGTCACGACATCGGCCATCGCGCGTCAAGCTTACGAAGAAGTCCGCGAAGATCGCCATCCCATCATATTTTTGAGTGGCAAAGATATTGCCGATCTTTTGGTCGCGAACGGCTTCAGTACGCCGGCGGCAGTGCGCACATTGCTAGATACAGAATTCTCGTTGGCCGCATCCAAGGAGTGAGGTCGGCTTGAAAGGCATAGTCGAGGAGGATTGGCGCAGAACGAGAGAGAGCGTACTTCGGCGTGACAAATTCAGGTGCGTCGAATGCGGAAAGCCGTGCACTCGAGCCGAAGCTGATATTCACCACCTTATGCCGCGGTCGGCCGGCGGAAGCGATGAACCATCCAATTTGGTGACTCTCTGTGACGGCTGTCATGCGGCACATCATCCGAAACTCTCGGCGGGACTTGCTCGCCGTGCCATCGAACGTTGGGCAGCAAGACTAGCCCTCTGGCTCGATCAACAGGATTCGGTATCTGAGCAAAGTGAACACTTTGGGCCCGCGCTCCGGCTCTTTGATCTAGATCGTTTTCGGGACGGGCAGTTGCCGATCGTCCAGGCCGCTCTGGCGGGGCGTTCGCTGCTGGTTGTCAGTCCGACCGGCTTTGGCAAGACGCTATGCTTTCAGCTGCCGGCGGTGCTGCGGCGAGGGGTCAGTGTTGTCGTCTCACCGCTCAAAGCGCTTATGGGCGAGCAAGTCTCCTCCTTGTTGAGACGCAAAATCCCATCCAGCTTCATCAACAGCGATATCGGCTCAGACGAGAAGAACCTTCGTTATCGGCTGCTAGCAAGCAATTCTTTTAAGCTGCTCTACGTCGCACCCGAGCGGTTCTTTGTTCAGAGCGTTCAGGAACAGGAGCAACTGCGGTCGGTTCGCCCGGCGTTTCTGGTCATCGACGAGGCCCATTGCGTTGACCAATGGGGGAGGGATTTTAGACCTGAGTACGGCCGTCTCAAGGAAGTTCGCGAGGCCCTGGGATCGCCGCCAATTTTGGCGTTCACAGCAACCGCCGGGCAGGAGATGCAACAGAGCATCTTAGAGTCGCTCGGGATTCCCAACGCAGACGTATTTGTGCGTGGGGTCGACCGCCCAAACATCGCGCTTCTTCGACGAAACGTGCCGGTCGACGAGCGCTCAAGCGTGATCGCCCAACTCTGCCGTTTTCGAATGCCGGGCAGGGGTAAGGTCATGATTTTTGTACCAACCCGTAAGATCGGTGAGGCACTGCAAAAGCATCTTAGCAAACAGGGACTGGAAACGCCTTTCTATCATTCGCAGCTGAGCGACGCCTGGAAGCGGGAGCAGCTCTTGAAGAGATTTTCCGGAGAAAGTCGGCCGGAGGTCGATCGGATCATCTGTACGAGCGCTTTCGGCATGGGGCTCGACATCAAAAATGTTCGGTTGGTCATCCATTGGCAGCATCCGTCCTCAGTTGAGGACTACCTGCAAGAATTCGGACGCGCCGGCCGAGACGGCAAAGCCTCTGTTGCGGTGTTGTTGCACGACCGGAGCAAAGCAGAGCGCGATATCGGTCTCTTGCGGTTTATGGCCGACCGCGCGGTGCGGAACGCGCAATTGTTGCCTGCCGAGGCCTCGGCTGCTTTGAGCCATAAGCGCGCGCAAATCGATCAAATGGCAGGTTTAGCGACGACCGAGGGATGCTTCCGCCAGGCGCTCGTTGGGTATTTCACCGGGCCCGAGCGCCCAACACGTAGGAGCTTTTCGACGTGGCTGCTTGAACTCGTGTTTGCAGATCGCGAAGCGCGGCAGCGGGAGGTGGCATGTTGCGATGCGTGCCAACGACGTCTGATTGACCAGAAGGGGCCGACCGCGTTCGTCAACGAAGTGTTGAGCGCGTAGCAAATGTAAGCGGACGACGAGGCCTTACCTCTAGGCCATTGGCTGACTTATTCCGTAACATCTAGCTTGCGAATCCAAACCTGCAGTGCGGCCGATGTGCTCGAGCTGGGAAGCCGAGCCGCGGCGCCGATCTCAATGTCCGCTCTTGGGGAAGGAGCAGACATGCTGTCTTGGGCCGCTGATGTCCGCCATCCGAAGCGGACATTCGAAGCCATTGTTCTAGCCCGTTAAACTGCCGGCGTGGTAAGGTGTCCGCTTGGGGGCCGGCATGAAGCGGCGCGAATTTCTTGGAGTACTGGTCGGTGCGGCAGCAGGGCCGCCCGCGGCGCGCGCGCAGCAGCCAGCAACAATGCCGACCATTGGATTTATGGGCGCTGGTACACAGTCAGGCTGGAGCCGATGGACTGCCGCCTTTGTCCAGCGAATGGCGGAACTCGGCTGGGTTGAGGGGAAAACGGTTACCATCAACTATCGGTGGGCTGAAGGAAGCGCCAGTCGCTATGAAGATATCGCCACCGAGTTCACCCGACTGAAGGTGAGCGCGATCGTCACTGTCGGTGGCGAAGCAGCCAAACAAGCCACATCGAGCATCCCAATTGTCGCAGCGCTTTCGGGCGATCCGGTTGCTCAAGGCTTGGCCGCGAGTATGTCGCGACCTGGTGGTAACTTTACGGGAATGTCGCTCCAATCGACCGATCTTGCTGGCAAGCGGCTTGAACTCTTGCGCGAGGTCGTTCCGGGCATCCGCCGGCTGGCGATCCTGGAGTACGTCGGCTTTAGCGGCGCCGTACTGGAGATTCGTGAAGTACAAACTGCGGCTACGATGTTTGGCGTCGAAACGATCAAGCTGCCGATACGGACCGCCGACGATATCGCGCCAGCATTTGATTCACTCGGCAAGCGCGCAGAAGCGCTTTATGTCCCGTCCAACCCACTCGCGAATGCCAACCGCATTCGTATCAATGAGCTGGCGCTTGCGGAGCGACTTCCAACCATGCACGGCTTCCGAGAGTATGTGGAAGCGGGCGGCCTGATGTCTTACGGGCCGAGTACGCCGGAACTGTTTCGTCGAGCCGCCGAATATGTGGACAAAATATTGCGCGGCGCAAAACCCGGCGATCTTCCGATCGAGCAGCCGACCAAGTTCGAGCTCGTGATCAATCTCAAAGCCGCCAAATTGATCGGCCTTTCCGTATCGCCGACGCTGCTTTCCCGTGCCGACGAGGTGATCGAGTGAAGCGGGATGTCGCCTATTGGCACTTAACGGACGCGAGAGGACCGGCTGACGACGTCCGCTTACAGGGGCAAAGCGGACCTCGCTATTGCGCGATCTGAGGTCCGGAAATGACCCATCTCCGACATCGGTGCCCTAACGCCCGACCCTCCAAGGTGCTAGTTTGCGTGAAGTGATGCGTCGGTCCGACCCTCAGGGGGTTCTATGAAAAGGCGGGAGTTCATAGCTCTTCTCGGCGGTGCTGCAGCGTCAGCGTATCCGCTGGAGGCGCGGGCCCAGAAAGGCGACCGCGTGCGGCGGATAGGGGTATTGCTGCCCTTCGATAATGAAAACGACCCTCAGGTGCGGGAGCTTTGGCCGATATTCACGCAGCGCCTTCGTGACCTTGGCTGGAGCGAAGGTCACAACATCCAGTTCGATTTACATTTTACAGGACAGGACAGAGGGCGCATCAACGCCGGCGCCGTCCAACTTGTCGCGAGTACGCCGGATTTGATTGTCGTCTGGTCTAATCCAGCGGCGGTGGCGTTGAAGCAGGCGACACGGACAATCTCAGTCATCTTCGCGCAGGTGTCAGATCCTGTCGGGGAAGGCGTGGTGGACAGCCTGGCGCGCCCAGGGGGGAATCTCACCGGCTTTCAGAATTTTGAGGCCGCGATCGGCGGGAAATGGTTGCAGCTGTTGAAAGAAATCGCGCCTGCGGTGCGGCGTGTGGCCGTCGTCTACAACCAGAACATCGCCGCCAATGTCGCGTTTCTGCATGCGGCCGAGACTGCTTCGGCCTCATCGGAAATCAAAGTTATAGCAATCGATTTGCAGGAGGCAGCAATCACGGAGGACACCCTTACGGCATTCGCTCAAGAATCGAATGGCGGCCTCATCATTGCGCCCAACCCACTCAGCACAAAGAGCCTAGAAGTGCTCCCCAAATTGGCCGGGCGGTTGCGTCTGCCGGCTATCTATCCGTTCCGCGCGTTTGTTGTTAACGGAGGTCTGGTGTCCTACGGGTTCGATGCGATCGAACAGCAGCAAGGTGTTGCCACTTATGTCGATCGTGTTTTGAAGGGTGCGAAGCCCGGCGACTTGCCCGTACAGGCGCCGACTAAGTACCAGCTAGCAATTAACCTCAAGGCTGCGCAGGCGCTGGGCCTCGATGTGTCCTTGCAACTCCAACAGCGCGCCGACGAACTGATCGAATGAGGGACCATGTCCGTTCGTGGCACAAAGCGGACATGTATTGAGGGTGCGTATGACGTCCGCTTTTAATCGGCGGTCTCAACCGGTCGACGCAACACTTTATCTTAGAGGGAAAAGATGGAGTGTGAGATGGAACGAAGATTTCATAGAGGGTTTACTGCGGCGGAGAAGACGGAGTTATGGGATCGTTGGAAGCGCGGGAAGTCGCTGAAGGCGATCGGACGGGCTTTTGGTAAGCCGTCATCGTCGATCTATTTTCTGGTGGCTCCGCATGGTGGGATTCGTCCTGCGGAGCGGCGTCGCTCCAGGTTGGCATTGACGCTTGCAGAACGCGAGGTGATTTCCAGAGGTGTTACGGCACATCAATCCGCCCGGTCGATCGCCAAATTGCTTAGCCGCTCACCCTCGACGGTGAGCCGGGAAATGAGCCGCAACGGCGGCTATGATCGCTACCGAGCGACACTTGCGGACGAGAATGCCTGGGCGCGATCTCGTCGTCCAAAATGTTGTAAGTTGGCCATCAATCCGCGGCTTCGGCAGGCCGTGGCAGGGAAGCTCAGATTGGATTGGTCACCCGAGCAGATAGCCGGTTGGCTGAAGAGAACGCATCCTGAAGACGAGTGTAATCAGGTGTCACACGAGACCATCTATCGCAGCCTGTTTGTCCAAGCGCGCGGCGTGCTCAAGAAAGAGCTGCTTAGCCATCTCCGATCGAAGCGCTCGATGCGTCGCTCTAAGCCGGTTGATCCGAACGGCGACAGACGGGGGCATATCAAGGATATCGTCTCACTCCGTCAGCGACCGGCGGCGGTTGAAGATCGGGCGGTGCCTGGTCATTGGGAGGGCGATCTGTTGTCCGGGCCGAACAACAGCTACATCGCGACCTTGGTCGAGCGTCATACCCGTTACGTGATGTTGGCCAAGGTGGCAGGTAAGGACACCCGGACGGTTGTCACCGCGCTGATCAAGCAGGCGAAGAAGCTACCAAAGGAGCTGTATAAGTCCCTGACCTGGGACCGGGGCAAGGAACTTACGGATCATCGTCGCTTTACGTTGGCGACCAAAATCGACGTCTATTTTTGCGATCCGCAAAGCCCGTGGCAACGCGGGTCGAACGAGAACACCAATGGTCTGCTGAGACAGTACTTTCCTAAGGGCACCGACTTATCGGTGCATTCGCAAGCCCATCTGAACAAAGTGGCTCGTCAGCTAAACGAACGACCACGTGAGACCTTGCAATTTGAAACCCCAGCAGAGAGATTTAACGCCTGTGTTGCGTCGACCGATTGAGCCGGCAATCCCAAAGCAGACAGTTCCGATCTCTGACATATGGACAGCGATCGACATCCACGCCGTGGTGCGAGCACAATCGACCATTGCGACAATTCGCTCCTGATGGATTGGTCGTGTACGGCCCTGATTTAGCCGATCTGTTCCGCCGTGCAGGCGGCTACGTCGAAAAAATTCTCAAAGGCAACAAGCCTGCCGATCTGCCGGTTGAGCAGCCAACCAAGTTTGAACTCGTGATCAACATGAAGACTGCCAAAGCGCTCGGCCTCTCCGTACCGGCCTCGTTGCTTGTCCGCGCTGACGAGGTAATCGAATGAAGTAAGCTCTTGGCACTTTTCGGACCTCTCGTGGTGACCGGTTGTTGTCTGCTTTCGAGGGTAGATCGGAAGTCGCGATTGCGTCACCCGACTTCCGTTTTTGACCCAACTCGGACTTGGTCGGCATCCTAAGCCGCACATCAGCCGCCCCCAAACTTGGTGGCTTCCCGCACGAGGATGTCGATCAACATTTTGGCGGGCATCTCCCGGGCAAGCGCGGCTGCTTGACCTGCCCAGAGTGGCGTGAAATCGGTGCTCCCATTCTGCTCAGCCGCAGCACGCAGCGACGGCAGTTCGCCCATGGGCAGCGGAAAGTCCGGCACCGCGTCCGACCAGGGACCGATCTCGGCGGCAAGGCGATTGACAAGAACCCTCGCCGGTCGCCCGGAGAACACGTTTGTCACGACAGTCTGGTTTACCCGCGCATTCCGCAGGGCCTCGCGATGGAGCGGGGGCGTTGCCGACTCGGTACAAAGCAGAAAGGCGGTCCCAACCTGCACGCCGGCGGCCCCCAGTGCGAACGCCGCCGCGATCCCTCGCCCATCCGCGATCCCGCCGGCTGCGATCACGGGCACGCTGACGGCGTCGGCGACTTGTGGCACAAGGGCGAACGCACCGGCCTGTGAGGCGACCGCGCGCTTGCGGTCAGAATCGAGGAATAAGCCTCGATGTCCCCCGGCTTCGTACCCCTGGGCGATGATCGCATCGGCACCATGCTTTTCGAGCCAGCATGCTTCGTCGACCGTCGTCGCCGATGAGATCACCTTGCAGCCAGCTGCCTTGACCCGATCGATCAACCTGGGCTCGGGCAAACCGAAATGAAAGCTTACCACCTCCGGCCGGACCTGTTCGACCACGGCGGACGCAGCGTCGCCGAACGGAGCGAGATCGAGGCGCGGCGTTATCGTTGCGGGGTCGATGCCCAGTTCGCGATAATACGACGAAAGCTTCTCATGCCATGCACGCTCACGAGCGGCGTCCGCCTTTGCCGGATCGTGGCAGAAGAAATTGAGGTTGATCGGTTTCGTCGTCAGTCGTCGCAGCTCGGCAACGGTCTTCGCAATGAGCTCCGGCGTCAAGACAGCGCAACCGATCGAGCCGATGCCGCCGGCATTCGAGACCGCAGCCGCAAGGTCTACCGTGCCCAATCCGAGCATCGGTGCCAGCACGATCGGATGCTCGATCTCGAACAGTTCAACAAGACGTCTGTTAGACCACATCGCACACCTCCTACCAGTGGCCAGCGGACGCGCCGCCGTCGACATGCATGATCTCGCCGGTGACGAAGGCCGCTCGCTCCAGATACATCACGGCGTCTACGACCTCGTGTGTCTTTCCCATGCGGCCCATCGGCTGCAAACTTGCGAGGAAGCCATGCGCCTCCGGCGCATGCATCGGGGTCGCGATCGCACCAGGCGAGACGGCGTTCACGCGGACATTCCGGCTTGCGTACTCGATCGCGAGTGAGCGGGTGATCGCATTGAGCCCGCCTTTGGTCAGCGCCGCGAGCGCCGCCGCCAACGAGGCCATCGGCTGCTCGGCGATCGTGGCCGTGATATTGACGATGTGACCCGAGCCCGCGAGCAGCATCCTCGCCGCCGCCCGCTGCGTCAGATGGAAAAAGCCCGCGAGATTGACCCCGACCATCGTGGCGAAGTCGGCCTCGGAATACTCGGTAAAGGGCTTCGCAATGAACAGGCCAGCATTGTTGATGAGCGTATCGATTCGTCCGAAGCGCTCGATGGCCAGTCCCACGATGCGATCGGCCGTCTTTGCGCTGGCGATATCGCCATCGACCGCAAGCGTCGACGGATCGTCGCTCCTGCCGATCGAACGAGAACTGGCAACGACGTGATAGCCGATATCACGATAGGCCCCGACCAATGCCGCGCCAATGCCTCGCGATGCCCCGGTGATGACGGCAACCTTCGGTTCAGATGTCATATTCGCTCCTTCACGCAATCAGTGCATGGATGAGCGAACAGTTACCCTTGATCGAGACGTGCAGCTTTGCATCACCTGCTCAGCTATTGTCATTTCCTGCCGTCTGATGGGAGCAGATCGTTACATCGGTAACAAAGTCAAGCCAGCAGGTTACGCCGATATTGCGCCGGCGTCTGGCCCGTGGCTCGCCGGAATGCACGGTTGAAATTGGCCTGGCACGAAAACCTGAGCGCGAGGGCGATATCGACCAAGGCCCGGTCCGCATCGGAGAGCAGATCCTTGGCGCGTTCGAGGCGCCTTGCACTGACATGCCGATGCGGCGATTCGCCGACGGCGGCCTTGAATGCGCGCGCGAAATAGAACTCGCTCAGGCAGGCAACTGACGCCAGCCGCGCCACCGTCAGATCGCCCTCCAAATTGGCTTCGATATAGTCAAGCACTCGCGCCAGTCTGCGCCGGTCAAGCCCTTCCCCTACGGCCGGGGTGACCATGCCGGACGGCGCCGCACCGGCATGGTTCTGGATCAATCTTGCCACCAAACTCAACGCCAGGGTTTCGGCGAGTAGCCTGCCCGCGGAAGTCTCGTGTTCCAGTTCGAACATGATGGCATAGGCGATCTCGGCAAGCAGTGGATCGCGGAAGCCACCCTCGTGGCGGAGTGAATTGATCGCCGTCGTGTAGAACCCTTCACCCAAATTGTCCGACAAGAACAGACTGTGCGGAAGGTAAAGGTGCAGAATTGCTGGCACCGGCTCGGACATGTCGATCAGGCCTTCCTGCACGCCGGCCGGCCGAAACCAGATCGTTCCGCGTTCGGAGACGGTCGAGTTGATGAACCCGTCCAGCCGTCGCGTGATGACGGACCGACTGCCACCCATATCAACGCAGATCTCGGCATCAGGCTGCGGATTATTCCAGGCGACCATACCGCTGTGGCTGCGAAGCTCTGCCGCGAGATTCGACCAACCCCGCGTGGCGGATGAGGCCAGCAGCCCGGCGACGCCGTATTTATTGAAGCTGCGTTCGCCTGACGACGTTGGCTGAGGTGACAATTCCTGATTTCGACCAGATGAATTCACGCGGACGTTACCCTTGGACATGCTGCCAGCTCGACGGCGCTAATGTGGGCGGACTCGAGGCGGACCGCAATTCTCGCCGCCGCCCTATCACGCATCTGCGATCAAGCAGCCTAACCCTCCGTATTGTCTCCTTTTGGCACTTTTGAGACATACCGACCGCCCCGATCAATGTCGGCTTCCGAAGGAAGATCAGAAAACATCTGCTCTGGCTGAGTATTTCGCATTATGACCCAACTCGGACCTCAGCGGAAAGCCGCGCTTCGTTTCATTTTCACCAAGAGCTTGTTCGCCCGGCTACAAACGCAACCATTTTTTCCGAGACTGAAATCGTGCGGTAGCGTGATCGATTGCCGTGGGTTCGCGGCTCAGCAAGAAATGACAAGATGTGCGCAATCCGCGCAAAGCCAGCGGAGGCCGATCAGTCTATCAATCCGGTCGAAACCGAACAGATGGGAATTGCAATGACGCCGAAACAAGTCGCACTGGTTCAGGACAGTTTTGCCAAGGTTGCACTGATTTCGGAAGCCGCGGCCGCGCTATTTTACGATCGTCTGTTCGACATCGCCCCGCAGATGAAAGCAATGTTTCCCGACGATATGATCGGGCAGCGCCGCAAGCTGATGGCAATGCTGGCTACGGTGGTGAAAGGTCTTGGCAATCTTGAACAGGTTTTGCCGGCCGTCAGCGCACTGGCAAAGCGGCATGTCAGCTACGGTACGATGGCGGATCACTATCCGGTGGTCGGCGCCGCGTTGCTGTGGACGCTGGAGAAGGCCTGGGGGATGGCTGGACGCCGGAAGTGGCGGATGCGTGGGGCAGCGCTTATGGCACGCTACCCGGCTACATGATTTCCGAAGCATATGGTCGTAGTTAGGCTGCCGAGTAAAGGATATCCCGTGGGCGAGTATTCATCGCCTCACTGAGGAGAGTTACTACAGCCGACTTATCTCTACCGGAAGGATCAGCGAGCACGGAAATGAAAGTCCATTGAATGACTAGTAGCAAAACAGCCGGCAACAGCACACCAATTTTGCCCTATACAGGTGCCGAGTACCTCGCCAGTCTCAACGATGACCGCTGCGTTTATCTTCATGGAGAACGTGTCAAGGACATCGTTAACCACCCAGCCTTCCGCAATTCAGCCCGGATGATCGCCCGCTGGTACGACGTCCTGCATGAAAAGAAGGAACAGATCTGTGTACCGACTGATACCGGATCCGGCGGCTTCACCCATCCGTTCTTCCTCGGCAGTAAGTCTGTAGGTGAACTGGTAAAGTCGCGCGACGCAATCGTTGAACTTCAGCGCACATCCTACGGTTGGATGGGGCGGACGCCGGACTACAAGGGAGCGTTTCTAGGAACACTCGGCGCCAATTGCGAGTTCTACGGTGACTACAAGCAGAACGCCCTCAACTGGTACGCCAAGGTGCAAGAGCGCCTGGATTATTGGAACCATGCCATCGTCCATCCGCCGATCGACCGTGGCAAGGCTATCGAGGACATTCGCGATGTAATCGTCCACGTGGAAAAGGAAACCGACGCTGGTCTGATCGTTTCCGGCGCCAAGGTCGTCGCGACGGGTTCGGCCCTGACGCACTTCAACTTCATCGCCCATTATGGCGTGCCGGTGAAGGACAAGGCCTTCGCCTTGATATTTACCACACCGACGGCTTCCAAGGGCGTTAAGCTGATTTCGCGAAGCTCATATGAGCTAAATGCTGCGATCACCGGATCGCCCTTCGACTATCCGCTCTCGAGCCGGTTCGATGAAAATGACGCGATTCTTGTTTTCGACAAAGTGCTGGTGCCGTGGGAGAACATCTTCGTCTACGGCGATCTGGAAAAGGCGAACAATTTCTTTCCGATGAGCGGGTTCGTTCCGCGCTTCACTCTGCATGGTGCAACCCGGCTAGCAGTGAAACTCGAATTCATCGCCGGTCTTTTCAGCAAGGCCGTCGAAGCGACCGGCACCAAGGATTTTCGTGGCGTACAGACCGCGGTGGGCGAAGTGATCGCTTGGGCCAACCTATTCAAGGGGCTAACAGACTCGATGGTCTTTAACCCGGTGCCATGGCCCGGAACGGATGGATATAGCCTTCCCAACATGTTCTCGGCCGCGGCCTATCGCGTATTCGCTCCGATGGCATACCAGCGAATTAAGCTGTTAATCGAGCGTCATGTTGCATCAGGGCTGATCTACTTGCCTGGCTCGGCCCACGACCTCCAGAGCCCCGAGGTCCGACCCTATATCGATCGTTTTGTTCGCGGTTCAAACGGATATGCCGCGATTGATCGGATCAAGCTCTTAAAACTGCTCTGGGATGCCATCGGAACGGAATTCGGCGGTCGCCACGAGCTTTACGAAATCAATTATGGCGGCAACCACGAGGCCATTAGGATCGAAGCCTTGTTGATGTCGGAGGCAACCGGTCAACTCGCCGGAATGCAAGCCTTCGCCGACAAATGCATGTCGGAATACGATCTTGACGGATGGACCAGCCACGGCCTGGTCAATCCCGATGACGTGAACATGCTCAAGCGCATCGCCAAGTAAGCTGGCGGTACGACCGAAACCAATAACATACAAGCTCAGTCTCAAGCGAAGCTCCGGGAGGCACAACATAGACCGCGTCGATGTGACGACATGCGGTGCCATGCGATGTTTCGACGTCGAAGTCCGAAAATGGCACTTTTCGGACGTGCCGGGCCAGAGCTGACTATGTCTGCTGTTGAGAGTAAAACGGACGTCCCGAGCTGGCCCTGGCACTTCCGCTTTTGACCCATCAGCGACATTGGCGGTCAAATTGCTGTGACGCACAACACAGTCTTCGTGCAAACGATGTAGTAGTCGAATTGATCATCTGTAGCGACCTTAAAGGAGGAAGGCCATGGAACGAGAGATCATCCGCGTCGAACCGTTCAGCACCAATTTTGAGAAATGGGGCGCTCCCGTCTCGGTCTGCACCCGAGCTGGGAACATGGTGTTCATGTCCGGCATGCCGCCATTCGACCCGGACACCGGCGAACTCCTGCAGCATGCGCCGTTCGAGCGCCAGGCCGAGCGCATCCTCGAACAAATGAAGACAGCGCTGGAGGCGGCGGGGTCGGACCTCGATCACGTGCTGAAGTGCAACGTGCTCTGCATATCCGCCGAGCGCTTCAAGACGTTCAACGAGATCTACAAACGCTACTTCCCCAAAAACCCGCCTGCCCGGATCTTCTTCTGCGTCCCGGAGTGGACCGGTCCGTTCGATGTCGAGATCGACTGCGTGGCCGTCACGAAGAGCTGAGATCACCGAAGCAAAGATAAATGCACCCCGTTGCCGGCTCTTCGCATTTGGCGGAAATAGCACTCTCCCCTGTGAATGTCCGCTGTTGGGTCCGTAGCTGCCATCGGCATTCCATACATTTGAACCGCGAATTTGACGTAAAGACGCGGCCTGACCAAACGCCATACGGTGGTATGCCCTTTGGTCATGGAGCACGTGATCGCATATCTCAGGGTTTCAACGCGGCAGCAGCAGCGATCCGGTCTCGGGATTGATGCGCAGCGGGCCGCAATCGAGCGATTTGCCGCGACCGAGGCTTTGGTTGTTTCGGCTGAATTCGTCGAATTCGAAAGTGGCAAAGGGGCTGACGCGCTGGAAAGACGCCCGCAACTGGCGGCTGCCTTGGCGGCGGCGAAGGCCAGGAAATGCAGTGTCGTGGTAGCAAAGCTGGATCGGTTGTCCCGCGACGTCGCCTTCGTGGCCGGCCTGATGGCCCAGCGGGTGCCATTTATGGTCGCCGAGCTGGGCCGGGATGCCGACCCCTTCATGCTGCATCTGTATGCCGCCCTGGCCGAGAAGGAGCGACGGCTGATAGCCGAGCGCACCAAGGCTGCACTGGCGGCAAAGAAGGCGGCGGGAGCCCGCCTCGGTAACCCGCGCAACCTGGCCCACGCCGGCAGCATTGGAAGGGCAGCGTTGATCGATGTTGCGGACGAGTTTGCATCTGGTCTAGCTCCCGTTATCCAGGCAATCCGCGCTGCCGGCGCGCTCACGCTTGCTTCGATGGCAATGGAGCTAAACCGGCGGGGAATAAGATCTGCCCGCGGCGGTAAGTGGCAAAGGTCGTCCGTCCGCAATCTGCTGGGGCGCACAGAGCTACCGGCGTGAACTCCCTTTTTATAGACGGGAATAACGTGTGCTTTGACAATGAGGAGCGGGGCGTGGCCTAGCAGTTGGTCCAACAAGTTTCATCGCGTACCTCCCATGATTGGGCTACCCCGATGCTGCCGCCGCTTCCCTCTCAACGCCGCACGGGACGTTTGTGCCTTGCTACCGCCGAATTTGGAGGCCCACGATTTGGCCGACCAGCCCGCCCTGCGGCTGTCTGCTTTGAGGGGTCGGGCGCAGCCCCTTTGACCGGCTTTTTACCGCGCCGACCGTTCTCTTGAATTTGGCAGCTACGACTGTGAAGTACGCGCCGCCTTCGAGCAGTTGGCGAAGGCGAGCGTCTTCGTCAGCGCTCCAAAGTCGTTTCAGGTTTCGCATCCTCGCTCCCACGAGCTTGGGCCACTGTCGCTTCCTTGCCGCAGCGTGCGCATCTGAAGCTGATCACATGTTTACCCGGCCACGGAACGGCGACATTCGCAGCCATGGGCCACGCCGAGCATCGCGGGCAGGCTTCAAATAGAGAGTTGGCTGGAACCAAAGAGTTGTCTTTCCACAAAACTGGTCTCGCTTTCAGGGCTGTGGATCTTACCCGACCCCGCTCGCCGGCCTTTTGCCGGCGAGACCACTTGGAGCCGGCTTCAGCAGCCTTGATCCGCCATTTTTGCTGATGGCTTGGCGCCTTGGGCTTGCTGCGCCGCGGTGGGTTCACCCTGCTGTTGCCTTTGAGCATCCTGTGAAGACATGGCCTTGTCTCCTGCCATCCGGTTCATCGTTTCGGTCGGCGGGTGTTCTTTGGTATCGGCTGAACCGGTGGTGATTGCCTGGCCGGTGGCTCCCGGCGTCGGGCCAGAGCCCGCGTCCTTGCCGCTGGTGTTGCAGGGCCCGGCGTATGCGCTGCCAACGTTTAAAGCTGCGACGGCGCAGCCTGCGAGTATGAGCTGCCTAATAGTCATTGTGCTCTCCTTGGTTTCCATCCTTCGGCGTAGCGTCTTCAGCGCCACTAGAGGATGTACGAGAACAAAGGTGAGGAGAGCAGGTTCCGCCAGCGGTGCTAAATCCCACGGTATCTTGCGGTAGGCACTTTCCGCGCGGCGGCCAAGCTCGCGAACGCCCTTCAGGTGGTCTATCGCGACCTGCTTGCTGGTAAATACCCAAGGGCAAGTCACCATGAGTGGCTCCGCTCCTGCACTCGGTGATCAATGCCGACCATTCGCGAAGGTGTCAGCGGCGTTTGATCGTCAGACATGGCATACTGTCGGCTCTCGCACGCGTCACAGCGACGGAACGGAAGGCGACCGAGCCGATTGGTCTTACTCAAAAAGGGAGACCGCGATGCCACAACCAAGCACGCCCGAAGCAGGCGAACAGGTACCGGCGCGACCGCACGACTCTTGGCAGTGCGGCCAATGAAACAGTCGATGGGTTGGACGCCACGACAGAGGCGATACGCCGCGCTGCCGAAGACACGCCGAGTGGGGCCAATCCAGAAGATGTCGAGAAAACACCGGTCTTTGACCGGGCTGCCCAAGCGCCGAAAATCTAGCGGGATATCATGCCGATCAAAAAGCACGGCATAATCATCGAAACGCCAACCGAAGCCCGGCAAGCGGAACCCGGCCCGTCAGTCCTGCTCGTGCTGACCATAGGCACGGCCCTCGCGGCACTGATCCTTGGTGGTCTCTGGTATGCGTTTTTCCAAGGCTAAGGAAACTGGCAGCAAAAAGCCGCAGAGCATTCGCGCGCTGCGGCTCGCCGGGTTCGAAAATTGAATGTTTAAGAAAACCTACCCAGCCCCGGTTCGCAAAGCTAAGTCCGCGTTGCGCCTGGCGTAAATTAAAATGCGCGGTTCCAGACCAAGGAACAAGCGAGTTGTTGCTGCGTCGCCACATAAAGCCGCAGACGTTTTCGCGCCTAGGGGAGCGCGATTGGAACCCAACAGCCGCCGCCATTGTCCTGAGAGAATTCAGGAGGCAATCATGACTTACTGGCACGACACGATGGTGGAGCAGCCTTCTACCGATGGTGCGGTTTACGTGACAGGCTGGACGATCAGCGGTTTGGCCGTGCTAGGCGCGATCTTGGGCGTCTGGGTATTCGGGATTTAACCGGATTACTGCTGGGGCCTTGATGAACTCGCAATTGCGCGGCGGCAGTTTGTCGATGGCTCCCATTACACTTCTTGCCCTAAAAGAAGATGACCCCTCTGCAGGGCCATGTCATCGAAACAAATCCTTGACGGGCTCGTGAAGAGTTTCCCAGACCTTCCCAGCGGTTTAGTCGCTGCGGTGGGGGAGGCGAAAACAGCCCACCCGCAAATTACCAGCCGAGGGAGAGGACTTGAACGGCCAAAAAAGCGGGAACGATTTCCGAGACTTTCTTATTTTATCCCGCGTGCTTATTTTATCCCGCGTGTCGAGCGACCCCTAACGGCGGCACAACCGGCCCACGGCCCCAGCCAGTCCCCCGAGCTGGGGTCTTTTTCGGCCCGCGCGTCGTCAGTCGATGTGCGATCGCGCTGTTCTCAGCTCGGGCCATGCGCTAAGGTGTAAGACGCCAAAACCCAGCTTTCCGAGCAGCCATCGCCGGCCATAACGCCCGGCGCCGCCGAGTAGGGAGGACACGCACATGAGGATGATCTTGGCAGCACTGTTGGTGATTGTCCCCAATTTCGCAATGCTCATCGGCATTGGCCCGTTGCGCGCTGCCAATGCAACCGGAACTGCTGGTGAGAGCCCGCCCAGAGTTCTGGCATTATCAAGCGGTCCGGCAGGGCCGTAAGTCCCTGCCCAGCGCCCGCGCCACATGTGGCGCTTCAGGCGATGAACCATCGATCAGCGGCTTCCGGGTCGGTGAACGCCTTGACGTGATCGGGATGGCCGACGTGGTAGCGTGTGTAGATGTAAATCCAGATGGTTTTCATCGGAACGACTTCCCGACGCGGCTGATCGCCGGCTGCTTGCGGTTCTTGACCTTGATCCAGTTCGGCGACCTGCCGGCGAGGTAGGCGCTCGCGGTGTTTGGAGACAAGGTTTTCGAGTGAGAGAACGTCGAAGACGTAAAGCTGGACCTCGTCGTCAAATTTCCGCGAATGGAGCCCGTTGAAATGCGAGATGCCGTCGATGCCGAGCAGCACCGCCTCGCCGTCGACCACGAAGGAGCTGATGCGGTTGCGCAGCGCCGCCTCCACGATCAGGGGATAGCGCTTCGTCCAATCGTAGCCGTTCCGACTGAACAGCCGCACGCGCTTGCCTTCGCGCTGGACGATCAGCCGATAGCCGTCATGCTTGATTTCGTGGATCCAGTCGGCGCTAGAGGGGACCTGCTTGCCCGGGTCCGGAGGCTGTTCGAAGGCGGTTGCGGGCATGCCGTTCAGGTTCGTCAGGTTGCGGCGCAACGGTGGATACAGCCCCGCACCTTAATAAGAAACGGCCCCAGCTCGGGGGAGAGCTAAGGCCGTTGGCTTGGATGTGTCGAAAGGGGGGCGCGACACGCGGTATAAATTCCGGGGCCAGCCGCTTGTTCCAATGTTCACAACTGCGCCGACGCCCAGACCGGCCTTTCGCTAACGTCGGGCATTGCCCATTCTTAAAATATATTGGCGATCCCGCCCGGCCTTCGAGGCCGGGCTTTTCGTTGGTGGCCTGTTTCGCTTTTTGGCCGCCACCGGCGCGCCGCGGTGATTAAATCCCACGCCGAAAATGGCCATGATAAGCACACTTGTCATCGGGAAGCACTTCCTCAAAAAACGGCCCCGGTCTCAGTGCCAGGGAGGAATGAGGGACCGGGGCCGCTCTTCCGCCCGGTGGACGATCCTGGCGGCGAGCGCCTAACGCAGGTTCTTTGCCGCGGTTCCTAATTTCGCATGTTCCAGGAAGGCCTGCAGGCCCTCCGGAAGCCCCCCGCCAGAGCCTCAGCGACACGCGTCGGGCTCGCCCGATCGAACGGGGCTGGCCCATTTACTCGAGCTCCACACTACAGAACTGCGATTCCCAGCGAACATACCAACGGATCGGTCCCAACTTTGGCTGTGAGTTTTCCGGAAATTGGTAGACAGTTTTAAATTCGCGGTTTTAAAATCGTCATTATGGGCCAAGCTGAACGACCAACATGCCCCGAATGCGGGCAGTATCTGATCCTTGCTCTCCCTCCAGGCGGGAAGGGGCGGCGGACGTTGCAATGTTTTGAATGTGAACGCCCCGACCCGCTGAAGACCGATGCCGTTAAGAAGTGGATCTCCTCGCCGGAGCTTCAGCCGCCGAAGTAGGCCCTTTTCTCAGGAAAACAGATCAGCGCCGGCGGCCGTAAACTTCACATAGACGCCGGACTCGTGCCGCCAAGCCATCCAGCGCTGATGGCTCGAGCGAGAGCTGGCTTAGGACAAAACGATCTCGGAAGCTGTGGGTCGTGCATTTCTGAGGCACACCAACACGCAGAATTACCCCATGTTGCAAAAGTCTTTTTTTAGGTCACCGCGGCGATCGGAGAGGCATATAAGGAGACGACATCATCCATTGTACACGGTGATCTTAACTGGTCGACGCAACCCTCTACCTTGAAGGAGCAATGTCGTCTGGTTTGATGGGTCACAAAGTTCCTGGAGAGTGTCGCGGCACGGCGGCGATGAATCTCCTCCGGGTTTTTCAAGCCGTTCGCTGCAGCGGACACCAGCCCCGGCCATTCGACTCTGCCTTGCCTTCTCGCTTCAGGGCTGCTTTGGAAAGACGTAGGTGTCTTCCGTCTTCCAGCCGCACCTTATGATCTGTCCGGCACTTAGCGCAGCTGAGAAAAACTCATACTCTGGCTTCTGAATTTTGAATTCGCTGCCGTCCTTCAGCTCAAGGATGAGTGTTATCTGTGTGCCGACATGTTCTATTCCTCTCAGTGTTCCTTCCACTGAGTTCTCGGCTTCCATGTCCTCACCGAGAAGCTTTACCCGGTCCGCAGATATAAGAAATGAGGCCGGCCGCGCCTGATCAGCGCGGCCGACGATCCAGAAATTCCCCGCTCTAGTCGCGATCTTGTGCCGGCCAGAGTGATCTATGCTCACAGGACCGCGAAAGATATTATTGACGCCAAAAAACTCAGCAACGAAGGGCTCCGCGGGACTTCGGAATACAATTTGCGGGGCCGCGATTTGGCATATGCGACCCTTGTTCATCACCGCGACCCGATCCGCCATCACGAATGCCTCGGATTGGTTGTGAGTCACATAAACGAATGTGATGTTCAGCATCTTCTGCAGGTTGCGCAAGTCCGACTGCATACGAATTCTGAGGCTGGCATCTAAGGCGCTCATTGGCTCGTCGAGCAGGACCACGGGTGGCTTTGTCACCAGCGCCCGCGCTATGCCAACCCTCTGCTTTTGACCGCCCGAGAGTTGGCTGATATCGCGATCAGCCAAGTCGAGAATGCCCAACAGATCGAGCATTTCGTCGACCCTGCTCGAACGGCTTTTCGCTTTGTCGCCGCGGAGGCCGAATTCAACGTTCTGACGAACGTTTAAAAAGGGGAACAGCGCGAAATGTTGCCAGACTATCGGAGTCTGGCGCTCCCACGGCTTCGCATTTGTTACATCCAGCCCATTTATGCGGATCTTGCCCTCTGTCGGGATATCAAGACCCGCGATCAGACGCAGCGTTGTCGTCTTTCCGCAACCGCTGGGTCCCACAAAGACAATGAACTCTCCCCTGTCAACTTCTAGGTCAATGCCATCGACGACGGTCACGCCCTTAAACCGCTTTACGACGTTCTCCAGCTCTAGAACTTTCTCGGCCATCTTGTCCTCTGGAAAATCGATCAGGCGTCATCCGAGGCGTTTTGGCGCAGAGCCCGCTTCCCGTTCAGCTCCCAAACCAATTGAGCGATCAGAATCAGGGTAACGCTTATGCCGAATGCCATGCTGCCGATGGCGTTAATTTTTGGACTAACGTCGCCGCCCAGCATTGCAAAGATCTTCACGGGCAAGGTCACGTCGAGGCCAGATACGAACCACGCGACCACAAATTCATCGAACGAGATTGCCATCGTCAAAAAAATGGATGTCACCAGGGCGGGCGCAACCTGTGGGATAACGACATGCACAATAGTCGGCCATTCTGAATAACCGAGATTCCATGCTGCCTGCTCGAGGGTCTGATCCATCTGCGTCAACCGTAACCGCATAATGGCCACTGAAAAAGCGGAGCAGATGACGGTCTGCGATATGACCACCGCAATCAAAGAACTACCCAGGCCAATGCGGTTGAGAAAAATCGACAACGAAAGTCCAAGCACAATCAAGGGAATGCATGGTGGTATCACCGCAAGAGCGAGAAAGATCGACTTTCCCTTGAAATTCCAACGATTGGTGAAGTAGGCGAAAGTTGATCCGATAAACGTCGATAGCAGCGACACACAGACAGCAACCTTCACGCTATTCGCGAAGGATGACCGAATTGAGGGGTCTGCAAATACGTCCCGATACCAAGACAGTGTTCCACCGCGCCAAACAAGGCTTGGGTAACGATCTACGCCGAACGAAAACACGACGAACAGGATGATCGGAATGAAGATAAACATGAATGCAAGCAGACTATAAAACTTCAGAGCCAACGATATGGTCCGATCCATGATCACGCCCTCCCCTTGAACGCGACCTTGAATGACAAAAGGGATACCGCCAGGAGGGTGAAGATCATTGCGCCGGCGACAGCTGCAGCACTTGGCCAATCCGAAGCGGACTTAACGGTATCAATGATCAGGATGCTCAAGGTTGGTGGGTTGCCGCCGCCCAAAATGGAAGGCGCGACAAAATCGCCAAAAGATATGACAAAGGCGAAGGTCGCCGCAAAGACAATGCCGACCCGGCCCGCAGGCACAACGACCCGAAAGATGCAGCCAAGCCTGCCCAGGCCTAGATTATGTGCCGCCTCGATAAGCGTTCTGTCGATGTTGTCGAGGGAAGCTAGCAAAAGCAGCGACACTAGCGGCAACAGATATGTCAGATAGCCTATGACTGTCGCGACTGGGGTGTTGAGAATGTGTACCGGTTGCAGACCCAGCAAGACCAATGCCGTATTTGCAATTCCGTTATCGGCAAGAATAACCTGCCAGGAATATGCCCTGGTCAGATAACTGGTAAAAAAAGGGGTTATCAGCAGAAGCAGGCACAACCGCCGCACTGAACGCGAAAGCTTGAATGACAGCGTATATGCCAACGGAAAAGCAAGGAGGATGGAAAGCACCGTTGCCGAACAAGCGTAAAGGAACGTTCGATAGTACCCAACACGGAAAAAAGGAATCGTCAGCACGTCATGCCAATTCTTGAGATTGTAGACTGCCGAGAGTTGGAAATTTTCGACGCGCCAGAACGAGATAAGAAATAGCAGAAGAAGCGGAACTACGAAGAAAAGTAAAAGCCATAATCCCATTGGGAGACCCCACAAAGCGGCGAACAGAAAGCCGCGAATGGGCAGTTTACCTTGCGCTGTCGAGCCGCTGGAAGCGGCAATCCGTCGATTGTCATAAGTCACTTTTTGGCCAAACCTTGCGTCGAGCGCCGCGCCGTCAATCTTGCTAGGCCTGCGGTTGGACGTCCGAAGTCACCGTAGGCGCACCGAATTTGATGCTCAGACGGCGAATTCGAGCTTACAGACTCTTGAACTCGGTCCAGGCACGATTCCAGTCGGTTATCGATTGCTGAAGCGGCGTCTGGCGCCAAACGATCTTGCCGGCACGGAAATCGTCGATGATGTTGGGACTTCCATCCATCGTCATGCGCAACCGCTTCGCCCAGTCCGGCGACGTCTTGGCGAGCAGATCCCAGCCTTTCATGCTTGGAATGTAGTCCACGTAAGCCGGAAGCAACGCGGTACGAACCTGTCCCTCCGGCGACGTCGCGTACTGAATCAGTTTCTTTGCAAGATCGGGGTTTTGAGCACCCTTCAGGATCGAAATCGATTCCGCAACGCCCAAAGCGCCTTCCTTAGGAATGGCGGACTCGATCGGATGACCCTGCGACTTGAGCCGCTGGGTCAGCCAATCGCCAATGCCGGCACAGGCGTAGACGTTACCGTTGGCAAACTGGGAAAACAGATTGGAAAACGCATAGAAACCGCTCGTCTGTGATTTAAGGGAAAACAGAGATTCCTTCAGCTTTCCGAACTGATTGGCCGCAATATCGAACGGGCTTGGATTTCTGTTACCATCTCTTAGGCTGACGCAACCCATGCTCGGCAAATACCAGTCAAACCAGCCTACTTTTTTCGCAACCTTCGGATCCCATAAGAGGGAATATGATTCCGCCTCTTCTTTTGTCACGAACTTCGAATTGTAGGCCTGGCCAAGGTACATAAACCGGATGATGACTGAGTAGAGTTTGTCACCTTCCCAGTGATTGGGCACCTTAGCGAACTCCGGGAAAAAATCCGAAAATGGGTAGTCCGAGGGATCCAGTTCCTTGATCTTATCGGCAGCCTTGAGTTGGGGAATATATTCGCGATCGGTCAAGACCGCGTCATAGATTCCGGGCGGTGCTGAATTGAGTAGGGCGAGCATCTGCTCGCCCCCGACGTATTCCTTGACGCGAACCTTGACACCGTATTGCTTCTCGAAGGGCGCTACGAATTCCGGATCGCCGTGTCCCGGCCAGGTCAAAACGTTTAAGACCGATTCCGCCCGTGCCGGCTTCTGCAATCCCATAAGGAAGGCAGCTGCGGTCCCGGCGGTGAACTGCCGGCGATTGGCTTTGAGGCCGGCAGTCTTTCCCACCTTGGAAGATGTTTCAGACATTGAGTTCCCTCACCGGCAGGGTGAACTGAAACGTGGCACCGTGGGGTATGTTTGCCGTGACCCAAATCCGGCCACCGTGGCCTTCCATGATCGAACGGCAGATCGAGAGTCCCATACCCATACCGCTGGATTTGGTGGTGAAGAACGCGTTGAACAGCCGGTCCGCATTCTCGGCGGAGATCCCAACGCCGCAATCCGTCACACTTACGAGCACTTGGTGTGTCTCGTCCTGGCGGGATCGGATCACCAGTTCGCGCGGCCGATCCGTGACCGATTGCATGGCTTCAATGCCATTCATCACCAGGTTGATCATCACCTGCTGCAGTTGGACCCAATCCCCAAGGATCATAGGTAGAGCCGGAGCCAACTCCATTCGCAACGATACCCGATGGCTGGTAAGCTCACGCTGCACCAGCGCCACGATCTCCCTGACGACGTCATTGACGTCGAGCGGCACCTGCTCAATTTCGGTCTTTTTCGCGAGCGCCCGGACGCGCCGAATTACCTCACTCGCCCGATTGCCGTCGTGGATGATCCATTCCAACGAGCGGCGCGCTGCGTCCAGGTCGGGAGTTCCGCGGTTAAGCCAGCGCAGACCGGCCTCGGCGTTGGCGACGATGCCGGCGAGCGGCTGGTTCGTTTCGTGGGCGATCGAGGCCGCCAGCTCCCCCATGCGTCGTGACGCGATTCACGTGTGCGAGCTCCATTTGAGCATCGAGGAAGCGCTGTTCGCTTGCGCGCAGCTTCTCTTCTGCCCGCTTGCGGTCGGTCATGTCGATGACAAAGGAAACTCCTTCGTCTGGTTTCCACTCGAAAAGCGCGCGGGCGACCAGAACCGGCACGCGGCTGCCGTCTTTGCGAAAGTACTCTTTCTCACGCGGTTGGAGGGTTCCAACCGCCTTTAGCTCTGCGATGGCCTGTTCGTCGGCGTCGCGCCATTCGGCCGGCGTCAGCTCCGTCCATCGCAGCCGACCCGAAACGAGATCTTCCTGGGTATATCCGACCATATCGAGAAAGGCCTGGTTGGCATCGATGATCCGGCCCTGCAACATCCCAGATCACGATCCCGACGATGTTCGAATTGACCAGGCGGCGGATCCTGGCCTCCCGTTCCTGGAGATCGTTGTACAGACGGGCGTTCTCCAGCGAGATCGCCGCTTGCGACGCCAGCAGTTCCAGCACCGAGATCCGCGCGGGCGTGAACACGTGCGATGCCAGGTTGTTCTCGAGATAGAGCACCCCGATCAGCTTGGACTGCTTCACCAGCGGCACGCAGAGGACCGAACGGGCGTGCTTCTGGCAGACATACTCATCGGCCGAGAACGGATTCTGCGCCGAGGCGTCACCAATGATCACGCTTTCCCTCGTCCGGATCACATAATGGAGCACGGATTCGGGAAGCTCCGCCGGTGACACGCCGCTCTTACGCAGCGTGACCTCAACTTCGGCCTGGTGGGCGGTTGTGGCTTCCGCTGCGATCCGAGGCTCGTCGCCCGGGAACAGGATGAGCAGGCCACGCTCGGCACCGGCATGTTCGACCGCAATCCTTATGAGCCTCTCGATGAGCTTGTCGAGGACGATCTCGCTCGACACCGCCTGCGCGGCTTTGAGCACCGACCCGACATCCAGATGCTCGATGGGCGCGCCAATGGTGGCGGTGGGAGATGCATGGATTGGTGCGTCGCGAAGATGCGGATGAAGCTGTTCGAGTTGCCGCACCTTGCCATCGGCTCCCCAGCGTAGATAGCCATAGCGGGCGTCCTGCAAATACACGCGGGCAATCTTTTCGAAGCCATGCGCCGCGTAGAAGCGTGCGGCGATTTCGTTTGCGAGCGCCTCGTTGTGGACGAAGCTGCTGGCGCGGGCCGAGCGGATGGCCTGCTCGTAAAGCCGCTCGGCGTCGAACTCGCGGCCTTCGAGGCGCGCGATCTCGGCGGCGACCAAAGCCGCGCGGTTCGCAAAGTTCTCCGGGCAGTTCTCGGCCCACTCCTGGAGCTGGCGATGGTGGAGGGCCAATGCCTCCAGTTGGCGGGCCCGCTCCGCGGCGCCGACCGTATCGCAAAGCGCGGCTCGCGTCAGAGCGGAGTAGAGATGGTACTCTGCCAACTCGAAGAATGACGGCGAGGTCCACAGAAGCCGTTCGGCGTTCGCCGCCGCCGCGATGGCGGAAGCGTGGGCACCCGCGAAGAAGCGCGCTTGCAGCTTGCGGATCCAGTACCAGCAGGCGGCGATCGCCAGGTGCGGTTCCTCTTTCAGATGCTGTTCGAACCGGCCCTCGTCGAACTCGGTATCGTTGAAGGAGGCGAACTCCGGAGTCAGGCCGCGGAGGGTCCGGATGAGCCTGAGCTGGGTGGTGATGCGGTCAATGACCAAGCCGAACCGCGCTTGGCGCGCGAAGTCGAGCCCGGCTTCGGCCTCGCGCTGAACGTCACCGAGCGGATCACCGCTGGCAAGGAGGTTTGTGATCAGGTTGTCGCAGCTATATGCTGCAAAGGTGAGGTCGCCGAGTTTGTTGGCCGCATCGAAGGCGCGCCGCACCAGACTGCGGCCGGTTCGGATGGGCTGCGTCCAAGGAATAACGCGGTGCCCGAAGTCCAGGTAGACGCGGGCCTCGAAGCGACGTAGCCCGCGCTGCTTCACCAGGTCCAGGCCAAGTTTACCGAAGCGAAACCCGGCCCGGTAATCGCCGAAATGCGGCCCGAGGAGCATGCCGAACCAGACGTAGGCGAAGCACGATCCGTCGCTGTTGCCATGCTCCAGGCTGAGGTTCGCCATCCGACAGATGACGAGACAGAGCAGATTCTCGTCGGTAAATAACGCGGGCGACACGACCGCGGTGAGGACGTCCATGGTCGCGCGCCACTCGGGGTCGGTCATTGGGGGCAAATCGACGAGCTCATCGATCGAGCGACGCCCGATCTGGCGCCGGAGCCGCTCGTATTCTTGCTGGACCTCCTCCTTCATCGGGTGCGTCGACCACTCGATGCCGACGTGCCGGAGATAGTCGAGACATACCTCAATGGCGCGGTCGCTCCGGCCAAGGGTCGTGAAGAGCTCCTCCCGCAGATGGGTGACGGCGGCGAAGTCCACGAGCCGACCAGCGCGGCTTGACAGCGCCGCCAGGCGCTGCTCCGCCTGCGCCAACGCGCCGGTGAGGAACTCGCATTCGCCACGGCGCAGCGCCAGCGCAAAGGTGAGCTCGTGCCGGCACTCCCACGAGTTCTCCGGCAACAGGGCCTCACCTGCAGTCAGATAGGTGAGCGCCGAGACGTAGGCGGTAGTGGCCCTGGCGCGCTGGCCCGCCAGCAGATTGAGCTCTGCCAGCTGCTCACGCTCGTCGCGTGACGTGATCAAGGCGGCGCCGCGGTTGAGCTGATTGACGATTTCGAAGATGGCCTCTTCGCGTTTCTCTGCAGGCGTGTGCGCCACCAGCAATCTTCCGATGAGGAGGTGCGCCTCGGCGCGTAACCGTTCCGGTATGAGTGAATAGGCGGCCTCCTGGACACGGTCGTGGATGAACTTGTAGGAGCCCTCCAAGTGTTCGACCAGCTCCAGACGGACGGCGTCCCAGAGAGCCGAATCGACGTCCTCGTTCGATTTCCCGAGAACGGTCGAAAGCATCGTGATCTCGGCGACGTAGCCGAGGCAGGCGAGCTGCTGCAGCGCAGCCTGGGTCTCGACGGGCAGGCGCGTCAACTTCCCGACCATAAGCTCAACCACATTGTCGGTGTAACCCTTGGCGTGAATCCGCTTTAGATCCCAGCACCAGCGCGCCGTGTCGTGATCGAAGCGGAGCAGCACCTCTTCGGCGAGCGCAGAAATGAACTGAATGACGAAAAACGGATTACCGCCCGTCTTCTCGTGCACCAGTTGCGCCAGCGGGGCGGCACGGTCCAGCGCGCAGCTGAGCGTATCCGCAATGAGCCGCTTGAGGTCTTCTCGGGCGAGTGGCGCAAGACTGATCTCCTGCACGAACGCTCCGGCTTTGCGTATTGCATCGAGCTTGCGCATAAGCGGGTGAGAGGGACTGACCTCGTTGTCCCGGTAGGCGCCGACCAGCAGCAGGTGCCGCACTTCCGAGTGCGTAACCAGATGCTCGAGGAGGTCGAGCGTTGCTGCATCCAGCCATTGCAAATCATCGAGGAACAGCGCGAGCGGGTGCTCCGGCCGTGCGAACACCCCGAGGAAGCGTCGGAACACCATCTGGAAGCGGTTCTGCGCGTCCTGCGGCGGCAGGTCGGCGACCGGCGGCTGTTTCCCAATCACGAGCTCCAGCTCGGGAACGAGGTTGACGATGAGCTGACCATTTAGACCGAGCGCCCCACGCAGAGCCTCCCGCCACCGGCCAAGCTCCTCCTCGCTCCGGGTGAGGAGCGAGCGGACAAGGCTCCGGAAGGCCTGGCCCAGCGTGGCATACGGGATGTCGCGCTTGTACTGGTCGAACTTGCCGGACGCGAACAGGCCACGCGGCGAGACCAGCGCCCTGTGCAGTTCGTTCACCACCGATGACTTGCCGATGCCGGAATATCCGGAAACGAGCACGAGTTCCGTGGTGCTGTTCGCCACGACCCGATCGAAGGAAGCGAGCAGCGTGTCGATCTCGCGCTCCCGGCCGTAGAGCTTCTCCGGGATCCGCAGCCGGTCCGATACGTCGTGAGCGCCGAGCTGGAACGGGTCGATACGGCCGTGTAACTCCCATTCCGCCAGAGCCCGCCGCAGATCAGCCTCGGCCCCCGCGGCGGCTTGGTAGCGCTCCTCGGCGGTCTTGGCGAGAAGCTTCATCACGATCGCCGAGAGCGGCCCCGGTATGCCCGCGACCTGCTCATCGGGCGGCACCGGCTTTCTGGCGACGTGGCAGTGCACCCACTCCATCGGATCGGTCGCGGCGAATGGCAGACGGCCGGTGAGCATCTGATACAGCGTAACGCCGAGCGCGTAGAGGTCGCTGCGGGAATCGATCGACCGATTCATCCGCCCGGTCTGTTCGGGCGCCATATAGGCGAGGGTGCCGGAGATGACCTCGGGTGGTGCGGGCGCCTGTCGCTCGCGCGGCAGGCGCGATGCAATCCCGAACCCGGTGAGCCGCACCTGTCCGTCTATGCAGTTCACGAGGAGATGGGCGGGCTTCAGGTCCTTGTGGACGAGGCCGCGCTGGTGGACCTTGCCCAGGGCCGCGGCGATGCCGACCGCGAGGCGCAAGAAGCTCCCTACCTCCATGGGCGAGCCAAGCAGTCGTTCGACCGGCGCACCGCCGGGATCCTCAAGCACCAGCGCTATACGGTCGTTGTAGCGTGTCAGTGCGACCGGTCGCGCCGCCCAGTCAGCGTCAAGTTCTCCCTTGAGCGCATATTCGCGTTCAAGCCGCTTGACGCAATCGAGCGAGGTTTCTTCCGCGGCAGCAAGCAGGATCGGCGCCAGGTCGTTGCCGGAGCCCCGGTAGAGAGCGATGTCTCCCTCTCTCAGAAGCGAGAATGCGTAGCCCGAGAGCTCATTCACGAGCGCCTCCTGCAAAGAGGACTACTCTAGTACATTGATTAGGTTACGATTTCTCGCGCCCGTCAACCCAAAACGCCGCCAAATCGTATCACGATCGGTGCTATTTTATGGCTAAACGAGAACCGCTTGCCGGGATACTTTTCTGACTAGAAGACGCCGACGAAGCGATCGACAAATCAAATGCAGAGGTCAGTTGAGACAGGCGGGGACACATCGGTTGCCGCGGCACGGCGCTGAAATACCCCCGATATGATCCGCGGACTGTTCGCATCATCTATGCTTTGCGCTGTCATTTTCGCTGCGTGGTTCGGCGGTTTCGGCCCAGCGCTGCTGGCGATCGCGCTCGCCCTTTTGGCTTTTCACTATTACTTGGTGCCGCCCATCAATTCATTCACCTGGAAGCATGAGATTTTCGTCGTGAGGCTTCCGGAGGTGCCGCGGTTATTTCTGTTTTCCATGACATCTCTCGTTGTTGCATTCGTGATCTCGGCACAGCGGAAAGCAACAGAAGATCGCAACCGATCTTGGCGTGTCGATCGCGACCTCGGGCCTGCTGGTTAGCCTCTATGCCCTCTCGATCACTGTCGGCACGCCGGTCGTTTCCGCGCTGACCGGCAGAATTCCCCGCCGCCCGCTGGCGATTGCACTGATGATCATCTTCACCGCCTGCAATTTGTCCGCTGCTGTCTCCCCCAGCTACGGTATGCTGCTGCTGTCCCGGATCGCGATGGCCGTCGCGCATGGCGTCTTCTTCGGCGTCGGCGCGGCGTGCGCCACGTCGCTTGTTTCCAAATCGAGGAGCGGCAGCGCGGTTGCCGTGATGATGGGCGGGCTCACGGTCGCCATGGTGGTTGGCGTGCCGCTTGGCTCATGGATCGGCCAGTTGTTCGACTGGCGGACTCCCTTTTTCATCGTGACCGGCATGGGGACAGTGGCGGTGATTGGCCTGATCTGGCTCCTGCCGCATGAGATTTCCTATCGGCCGCCGGCCCCCTTTGCCACTCAATTGAGCCTGCTCGCGAATCGACGACTGGTCACGATGTATCTGCTGACGGCGATCGGCTTCGGCGGAACTTTCGTGGTCTTCACCTTCCTGTCGCCCTTGCTGACCGACGTCACCGGCGTGCCCAAGGAGACGGTCAATATCGGATTGCTGCTGTTCGGCGGCGCCACGGTGGTTGGAAACCTGGCCGGCGGAAGGCTGAGCGACGCCGTCGGCACCCGCAAGGCGATGATGATCCTGTTGTGCGGGCTGATCGTTTCCTTCGTCCTCATTACTGTGGCCGTCCACAACGAGATCGCTATCTTCGCTGTGATGGCGATCTGGGGCGTCTTTGCGTTTGCGATCCCGTCCGTCATGCAGGCCGGCGTCGTGTCCACGGCCGAGCAAGTGGCTCCCGATGCGGTTGCGACCGCGTCCGGCTTCAACATCGCCGCCTTCAATCTCGGGATATCAGCGGGGTCCTTCATCGGCAGCCTGTTGTTGAAGGGCCCCGGACTGCTGGCCACGCCCTACGCATCGATCGCCATGGCGATACTCGCAATGGCAATCGCGGCGCTCGGGCTTCATCCGGAGCCGGTACACGCCGGTTCGAGAACTGCGTGAAAACAGCCACGACCGGGAGGTCGACGATGCAAGACGCCAACAATCGCTCGAATAGCCTGACCCGGCGCGGCGCCATGGCCGTTGCCGGCGGAGCCATCACCGTTGCGACGATTCACACGACAGGAGATGCACTGGCGCAAGCCACGGGGCAAACTGCGGCGCCTCCACGAGAGGCGCCGGAGGCACCCGCGACAGCGAATTCCGTCCCGTTGACGCACAAGCGCGTCAGGACGAATGGCATTACGCTCCATTATGTCACGGCAGGACGTGGTCCCGTCGTCCTGTGCATGCATGGCTGGCCACAAAACCACCGTGAGTTTCTCCCGGTCATCGATCGGCTTGCCGATCAGTTTGCCTTTATCGCGCCGGACCTTCGGGGATTCGCCGACAGCGACAAGCCCTATGACGGGTACGAGCCGAAATCCATCGCACAGGATATGCTCGGCCTGCTCGACGCCGAGAATGTCGGGCGTTTTCACATCCTCAGCCACGATCTCGGCGGGCCGGCTTCGGTGGCGCTGGCCTATCTCGCGTCCAACCGCGCCTTGTCGCTGGCCACGATCGAAACGCCATTCTTCGGATTGAACTTTCCCGGCTACGTGGACCCGCGTGTGCCGTATTGGCATCTGGGAATGCACGTGAACATGGATGTCACCCGATTCCTGGTGGAAGGGCGCGAAGATCAATATCTCAGGCATTTCTTCCGGGATTTTGCCTACAACCCGAACGCAATTTCCGAGGAAGATATTCGGCTCTACGTCATGCAGATGCGGCAGCCGGGCAACCTGCGCGCCAGCCTCAATCTCTATGGCTACATCCCCCAGATGGCCGAACAGACCAGAGAGCTGACCCGCAGCAAGCTTGCTGTTCCGATGCTGGCGTGGGGTGGCCGGCGATCCTTCGGCGATCACTGCTTCGATTCCGCCAGGGCGATCGCCACCAGCGCGGAAGGCGGCGTCATCGAGCAATGCGGACACTGGGTTTTCGAAGAGAGGACGGACTTCATCGTGGCTCAGTTGAGCCGGTTCTGGCCAAGGTATGGCGGGTGATCGGAGGAGAAAGGATGAGCGATGATTCTCCTCCGATTGCTGGTTGGCGTGGCCGTCACCCTCGCCGCGATCGCTGCGCCTGCGCAGCCCGCCAACCCCAGGCTCGCCGGTAGTGCCATGACGAGCGGGGAGGTGTTTGGGATCAAGCGTATCGACCACACCGGCCTCACGGTGTCCTCACTGGATGACGCCTTGAAGTTCTGGGTCGATGGGATGGGCTTCAAGCACCTCTACACCTGGACCTTCGAGACCACGCCGTTCATCGAGCAGATGGTTGGCGTGCCCGGTGCGGCGATGCGGCTCGCGATGGTCGAAGGGCCCGGCCATATGATCGAACTGCTCGAGTACACCTCGCCCCCCGACCGGCAGACCTACAAGCCGCGCTCATCCGACGTGGGCTCCGTCCATATCGGCTTCTATGTCGAGAACATGGATGCGCTGCTGGCCCGTGTCGCCCGCTTCGGCTGGCTGCCGGTCGGCGATGTTCAGACCGTTGAATCCGGCGAGCGCAAGGGGCTTCGCCTGATCTACGTGCGGGGACCCGACGGGATCACCATCGAATTCCTCCAGCTTCCGGAGGACGCGCCAAAATAGGCGACCCTCGAGGACGCTGGAGCGAAAGTGGGGCTTCACTCCGTTCAAGACCAGAGCAGAAAGGATGACGCATGACGATTTTTCGATTACTCACTGGCGTGGCTGTCGCACTCGCCGCCACGGCTGCCTTGGCGCAAGACGCCGGCCCCAAGCTTCCCGATTATGCGAAGACGCCCCCCGAATTGTCCGCCGTGCAGCCGACCGGGGGCGCCGGCGGCTCCGGCAATGCCAAGGTCCAGGTGGTGACGATTCTTGGCGACGCCTCCAAACCCGGGGTCTATGCGCAACTGCTCAAGGTCGGGGCGGGCGCGCAAATTCCGGCGCACCATCATGCGGGTGACCGGGTTGGGACCGTGCTTAAGGGCACTTGGCACTTCGGCTATGGCGAGAAGTTCGACAAGGCCAAGCTCAAGACGCTGCCGGTCGGCTCGGTCTACACCGAACCCGCGAACGCGCCGCACTTCGCGATGACCGCCAGGGAGCCCGTGGTCGTCCTGCTCACCGGTAGCGGCCCCACTGACACGATCTACGAAAATCCAGCCGACGATCCGACGCTGAAGCCGTGAGGCTGGTTAAAAAATGCAGCAGGGCAGCAAGATAAGCCGCCACTTCCGACCAGGTTCGCCATGACCGGCGTTGTGCCGGGCATGGTGTCCTGTCTGCCCCAATTGAGAAAGACGGTGGATAGCTGAAACGAAGCCCGGCGACGACCGAGCGACCTGCTTGACGTACGCTTGGGGTCAAAAAGTGGACTTCGTAATGTTCGCTCTTAAAGGCAAAGCGGATTTTCACGAAAACCGATGTCTCGATGCCTGCGGCCCCTTTCTTGGAGCCTTTGCGCTCAGGCGCGCCGGACTGCTCTGGAATACGCGGAGAAGGTTCGATCCCAGTTCCTCTCCCTCCGCCAGCCTGGCCGAAGTCGGCTGTTCTCTGCACGGGGGTCGGCGGCTTCGGCGTTTATTGGGTTGTTGAACACGCGGCCGCCCACTGACGAGAAATCAGGTCGGAGGCTTGAGTTCACCCTCGGTCCAGCCAACGGCTCTGGAACGGAGAGGGTCACAAGCCAGGATGTCGACCTCGGTATGGTCGCAGGTGCGGCACCGGAAGGTTCGGCGCTCGAAACCGTCGGGTCCGGGCGAAACATCGATCGGTGTCATTCGCCGGTGGCACTGCGGGCAGTGCGGCCGACGGATTGGGAGAACCTCGGGAAGCTTCGGTCTCGTCATGGGAAAACCCGCCTTGGTCAACAAACACACCTAGACGGAGATTGTTGCTGTACGGTTCCGGACTCAATTCACATTTTTTTGGGCTGCACAAACGCGGCTCACGCCCGCAGGGGGATCAATTTGGAATTACGAAAATGCGGAGCAGCTCGGCGCCAACCAGGGTGACCAGCCAGATAGTCAAAACGACGCGTGCAAACGTATCGGGGCGGGCCATGGGCGAGCGGACCCACGGTTCAACCGGGTGCGATTGATCTAGATCAAGGTTGGCATATAGTTTCTCGTGCTGAGGGTGCGAGTATGGATGGCTTCTACGCTTACGTTGTCGACAAGGATGGCCACGTCATCAGCCGCACGGATTTCTTCTTTGAGAGTGAGGAAGAGGCTAAAAAGCGTGCCAGGCTGCTGGCGGACGGCCACGACGTAGAACTATGGCAGCGAGATCGTCGGATCGCGACGTTCAAGCGTCTGGCCGAGGGTCAGGCCGCGGCTCTAACGAAACCAGAAAGCCCCGATCGGTTTGCCGCGCCAGCGTCGCCTCGACAGCCGGGACCGATAGGCGTAACCGAGCCCGAAGCCGGAACCGAAAGCAGCGATCACGAGCACGCTGATCATCGGAGCAAAATCCCTGAAAAACGACCCCGGCCTGTGTAGGGGACGGATGAGAGACCGGGGCCGCTCCTGCCACCGTGGACGCTCGGCGGCGTCCGCTTAACGCCGTTCCTTGGTCGCGGTTCCCAATTTCGCGCGTTCAAGGAAGGGCTGCAGGCCTTCGGGAAGCTCCCGCATCTCGTTGGCGGCGCGCTGGCATAGATCCTCGGCGACTTCGCGGGACACGTCGCGCGCCCAGCCTTCCGACAGATTGAAGCTGATGACCCGAACCGGGCTTTTGTATCGCCCGCTGAGCAGGTCGGCGATGACCGTTTCGTAATCCCTGCTCTCGGCGTCGACCTCGCGCCACACCTTGCCAAATTTGGGTACTGGCCGAAATGCGAGGCGGCCTTACTCATGTGGCGGCGGCGGCGCTTGGTTGAGTAGGTGAGAGACCGCCGTAACGACCTGCGCAGGTGCGAATGGCTTATTCAAAAGAACGCTGTTCGGCACGCCATGGGACGGCCACTCATCGGCCGCAGCGCCCGTCACATAAACGACCGGGATTTCTGGATTGATCTCCCTGGCATGCTTGGCAACGTCCCAGCCGGTAAGCGGGCCCGCTAGGTGAATGTCAGTGAGCAACGCGCGGTATTTTGCTGCATCTTTATCTAGGAGGGTAATCGCTTCCTCGCCCGAAGCCGCAATCTCTGTTTGAAAGCCGCCTTCTTCTAGAGCTTCGCGAACAATGTCCTGCATAAGAAAATCGTCCTCGACAACGAGGATCAGCAATACCGCCTCTTGCACCACCCGCCCTCCAGCCGCGTCATTGCGGCAGGAACGTAAGTGCAAAAGTGCACTTAAGTTCCCAAGGTCGAAACGGGTCACTCCGGTTTTCCAATTATGCCACTACGGTCGGAAACAGACCAGCACCCGAATTTGCTGCCGAGATCGTCGATCACCAGGTAGACGTCGGGCTCGCCGGCGCCGGGCACGATCGAAGGGGACCAGGACATTTTACGCAACTCCACGCAACACAACCGCGACTCACGGCGGTGAGGCGAGGAATTGTTCCGGAGCGATGCTCTGGTGAACATCTCGGCGCCGGAGGGCTGGGAACGATTTTTAGCAGATGACGTTCAGTGGCGGTGATGGCTTTCCCCCGGAGCCGTCACGATCGCGCGGCGGCCTCGGCTTTTTTGACACGGGACTGGGGCCGCTCACCCGCCGGCGCGGGCTGTGGCCGACGTGCAGCGAGGCTGGATGAGTTGACCGACTGACGCTTCGTGCCGACCCGGCTGAGCAGTAAATTTTTTCTGCTCTCCTCTTGAAACCAAAACCGGTTTTTCTAATTCATTTGGCGCCACCTTGGAGGTGGTTCCCGGGGTGCCTACTGGGCCTCGGGACGAGACGGGCACCGGTCGTGTCCGGTGCCTCATACCCATCTTGCTCTTTGGAGGATTTGGCTATGCGCACTTACGACTTCTCCCCCCTGTTCCGATCGACCATCGGTTTCGATCGCCTGTTCGACCTCGCCGAGACGGCCCAGCGGGCCACGGACGAAGGTTATCCGCCCTACAACATCGAACGCCTGGCCGAGGACCGCTACCAGATCACGCTGGCGGTTGCGGGCTTCTCGCCGGACGAGATCTCGATCACGGCCGAGCAGAACGTGGTCACGATCGAAGGCGGCAAGACCGATAAGACCGAGCGCGAGTTCCTTTACAGGGGTATTTCGACGCGACACTTCAAGCGGCAGTTCAGCCTGGCCGACTACGTCCAGGTCAAGGGCGCGGCCTTCGACAACGGCTTGCTCAAGATCGAACTGGTCCGGGAAATCCCCGAGGCCATGAAGCCGCGGCGGATCGCCATCAACGGCGCATCGAGCCACCGACAACGTCCATCAGATCGAGGCCAAGGCGGCCTGATCATCACATTGCAGGAGCGTGCCGCGCGTCGCTCGACGCGCGGCACCGGGACATCGTCTAGAAATGGAGGACAACATGCGGCCGACGACCGCGATCGACGACAATGTTTTCGACTTCAACGCGCTGCTGCATCCCGGCACGGTTTTCGACCATCCGAAGGACGTCCTCGCGGACTCCTCGCTATCGGTTTCGGAGAAACGAGCCATCCTGGCATCCTGGGCATCGGATGCATCGGCGATCGCTTCGTGCCCCGCGCTGCGGGCACCGGCCGGCCTCAAGGCGCCCGTCACCATCGACGAGATACTCGAGGCCCTCTGCGAACTCGATGGCGGTCCGCGCAATCCGCCCGGCGGCAAGCCGAACCGTCGATGTTCGACTTCCCGGGCCCTGGCCGCTTAGGAGGGCATACACCATGGATGAAATCAAATTGCCACGTCACGTTCTCAACCGGTTCGAGCGCCGATGGACGGCTAGGTTCGCGCAGATGAAGGGGACCCGGACATTTTACGCAAACCCCGCGCAACATACCGGGGCTCAAACCAGGCAGGCGCTGAATCGTTCCGGCCGGATGCTCACGCAAACAGTTCAGCGCCGGGGCTCGTGAACTTCACCTAAACCCCGGATTCATGCCGCCAAAGCCATCCGGCGCTGACTGCTTGAGCGAGGCAGGCGCGGCATTCTGTCGGCGATCCGCCGGCAGCGAGGAAGGGCTCGTTGATGAGCATCAGGCTCTCGCGGCATGCATCAATCCGCCGGGCTGGATCACGGCGCGCCGGCCGCTTACCGTAGGGATCTTATAAACGCGATTCGGATTTGAGAGCCAGACCAGTGGCAGCCCGCGCGGCGCAATTTACCAACAGGCGGGTAAAAAGTTCCGCCCAGAGGGATTTCTTTATCGGACGGTAATCGGGCTGAAACTCATCGCCGCTCGCCCTGTTTATTGTTTTTGGTGAGACAACGATGAGCCAATTCAGTCCTGAGACAGTTAAGATTATGCGGGCTGCTCTCGCAGAAGTCTGTCGCCACATCCCTGACCACTCAACGGATGCTCGGGCCTTTATCGCCTCAAAGATTTTGGAATGCGCTTTTCTAGGCGAGAAAACATATGATGGCCTGTTGCAAGCCGGACGACGGGCCGTGATCGCACGGTTTGGAACGCCGGATGTCATAAGTGAGGCCCTAAGCAAGAGGAATATCGCCGGCGCTGGGCGCGACCGCGTGGATACTTGATTTTGGGAGGCCGCGGCATCTCGACGTTTCGATGTCCTTATCCGGAATCGACATTCCAAGGCCCTTCGCGGGTGCAGCGCAAGATCGACATGCAAAGACTTGCAAACGACTTCAAAGGCGCGGTCGGCGAGATCATCGAAACCGTGTCGTCGGCCTCTACCGAGCTTGAGGCTTCCGCCAATACACTCACGGCAACTGCCGAGCGGTCTCAGGAACTCGCAACCGCTGTTGCGACAGCATCCGAGGAGGCTTCCACAACGTGCAGTCGGTGGCCTCGGCAACCGAAGAGATGTCGTCATCGGTCAATGAGATCAGTCGCCAGGTGCAATTCAGCCCGGATGGCCAATGAGGCCGTCGATCAGGCGTGCTTGACTAACGATCGGGTCGGCGAGTTGTCCAAGGTGGCGGCCCGCATCGGTGACGTCGTCGAACTCATCAACACCATAGCGGGACAGACCAACCTGCTGGCGCTCAACGCCACGATCGAGGCGGACCGGGCGGGCGATGCCGGGGGCGTGGCTTTGCGGTCGTCGCATCGGAAGTGAAGGCTCTGGCCGAGCAGATGGCGAAGGCGACCGGCGAAATCGGTCAGCAGATCAGCGCAATCCCGGCAGCGACGCATAAGTCGGTGGCGCGATCAAGGAAATCAGCGGCACCATCGAAAAGCTGTCCGAGATCTCCTCCACCATCGCTGCAGCAGTGGAAGAACAGGGCGCGGCGACACAGGAAATTTCCGGCAACGTGCGGCAGGCGGCGCAGGGTACCCAAGAGGTCAGCTCCAACATCCACCGATGTGCAACGAGGCGCCAGCGAAACCGGGTCGGCTTCTTCGCAGGTTCTCTCCGCAGCGAAATCGCTGTCGAGCGACAGCAACCGGCTAAAGCTTGAAGTCGGCAAGTTCCCCAACACGGTGCGTGCCGCTTAACAATACTCAACCGGATCATTTGCTTAACGGTTACCCGACAGTCTGCGGAGCGTCGCAGAACGCGTACCGTAACCATTGATAACTCATGCGGGTTTCCGTGGCGGGAACATCAATCCCAGCATCTCCTTTGAGGGGGCGGATGGACGCGCATGGTCGCCAAAACCGCCGCTAATCGCCTTTCCATTCGTTCGAAAAGCCAGATGGCCCGACAGTCGCTGCGGCGAAAGCCGGCAATTTAGCGCATTTATCTTCCGCTCACGGCAGAACCGGCTAGTGGTTGCGCGCGAACATTGTCGCGAAATTAGGTAGGGGGAGGTCAGTGTGCCACGTAGTTAGCGGCCGTGCCGCGACAGCGCAGCGAGATCAAACCCTGCTCGAAAACCGATTGATCGCATTCATCGCCTGAATGCGAGGCTCAACGTCTCTCAGGTAGATAGTGGTTCTCAAGAATTCGATTTCGGTTGCTTCGTTTGCCTCATCGACATCGATGTACCACGACCTCGGTCGACCGTCGGCGCCATCGCTCCAACGATAGCCCCGCTTCTTCAACTCGTCCTTCAGTTCGAAAGGAGACTGTTCGGCCCAAATGCGCATAGTTTTGCGTCTGGCGCGTTCCAGGAGAACGGCGAGGGCGAATCGATTTGGTCTTCGATAGATCTGAAGCCAGGATTTCAACGAGGGCGCGGCAGTCGTCGATCGCTCGATGTGCATGGTGAAACAGCCCGACGCCGGCCAGCAAATACCCTAGCCGCGATCCATCAAATCCGTGTTTGCGCCATTCCACCTCAGTTGCCGAACAAGCCCACGGCTTTTGCTCGAATAATGGCCAAATCCGGTCATCCGGAAGGTACGTGAATTTCACCATCGCAAGTTCGATAACTTCATCTCTGCCCGTGTCGAGACCGGTTGTCTCGACGTCCAGCATGATGCCGGTCCTGGTCGTCAGACCTTCATGCGAAGCAAAATCGGTGCGCGGTACCAGCCTGCGAAGCACTCGGTAATCCCGAGACTTTGCAAGTGTTTCGGCCATCTCGGCCAGACTGACTTCTTCAGGCAGCATTGGATCGACCATCGCGCATTGACGCAGAATCCGGAAAAGCAGCCCTTTCAACCGCAGAGGCTGTTGTCGGCCAATGGCCTGCAAATTCCATTAACGCCTAGCTTGCGAATCCAAACCTGCAGTTTGGCCGACGTGCTTCGGGCTGGTAAGCCGAGCGGCGCGGCTCAGATCGCAATGTCCGCTCTGGGGCGAGGAGCGGACATGCTGTCTTGGGCCGCCTATGTCGGCTAATGACCCAGACCGGACATTGGCTCTATCGAGCGATCCGTTTGACCTTACGCCGTGCTTGGACTTAGATCACGTTTGGTTCGTTTCGCGCTAGGTGCTCAAGTGGTCAGCGGTTAGCCAACATGAACAGATATAAGTTGATTACCAATCATTGGTTCGTTTCGGTTGAAACGCCGAAACAAATGCGTTGCCTTTTGTCTTCTGCGGCACCTCCTCCACGAGAGACAAAATCATTTCCGACTGAATTTGAGGCCAAGCAATTTGCGATTGCGATGCTGTCAGAAGGACGAAAGGTCACTGCAGGGACGCTGAGTCCTCATCAGCCAATACGACGCACCATTACAGCATCGAAAATAAATCAATGGATTGGGGAAGAGGAATAACGGGCTCGGCGGACGGATCGCTAGCTGACGGATTTTTGAGACATTTTAGCTCATAAAAAAGGCCGGCATTTCTGTCGGCCTAGTTTGCCGGAGATATGTAAAAAGTCGAGATCAGTAACTCGCGGTCACCGGTGCGCCGTACGCCCCAGCCGAAGCGGTAGTTGATGCGAAGGGTGACCATATCTACGTCCTGGCTGATCCGGTCGTTGAGAAAAGCGGCATTAATCGGATTGACGACTGAGAATGAGTTGTTTGAGTTACCCATAAACAGATGGTCGTATTCAATACCGGCAGACCAGTTCTGTGCGAAGCCGTACTCCCAGCCCACTCCCACGGTACCACCCCAGCGCGTCGAGGT
This sequence comes from uncultured Alphaproteobacteria bacterium, assembly GCA_963843225.1. Lineage (GTDB taxonomy): Bacteria > Pseudomonadota > Alphaproteobacteria > Rhizobiales > Xanthobacteraceae > Bradyrhizobium. The sequence goes on from CAWJJT010000001.1 coordinate 1,161,648, forward strand.
TGCCGCGGCCAGTTCAGTTCCGGAAGGCGTGTCGAGTATGCTGAAACGGTTGCTCGTCACCGCCGCACCACCCTTGAAGTAAAACAGCGAGGCGTTCCATGCGTAGCCGATCTGGCCGGTGAAAAGGCCGATGCCATCGGTTTTTGTGCGGGTCGAGAACGCCGGATTGATAACGCTGAGACGCGTGTTGCTGAGGTCTGCCCAATCACCCTGTGCTTCCACGCCAAAAACCCACTGACTGGCTTGCCAACGGTAGCCGAGCTGGCCGCCGACCACGCCGCCGGACCGATCGCGGCAACCGTCAGCGAAATCTGTCCCGGCTGCATTAAAGAAATCCACACAGTTGCGGCTCTCGCCCCACCCGCCATTGGCGCCGATGTAGAAGCCGGTCCAGTCGTAGATCGGAGCCATGATCGGAGGCGGTGCCTTGGTGTACGGACGGGCGGCCAAATCAGCCGCCGATGCGGGTGTGACCATGCCCAATGCAGCCAAACCAACCGTCCCCAGTAAAAACTTCTTCATTGCATTTTCCCCATGTCTGTCAAATCGAGCCAGCGACTCTTGAAATTATTGTAAGCGCTTACGGCCTAAAATTTGTGCCATATGGGCAACACACGGTTTTTCAAAAATGGCAAGAAAACGGCGCGCTTTATGGTGGGTCATGGGTCACCCATGTTGACCTTTCCACAGAGCCCTTACTAATACGCAAAACCGTTCGCCCGCGTTTGTGAAATTGGTCGTCGAGTGGAGAGCTGTTTGCTTCGCTCGCTGAGTCCGGAAGTGGCACAAAGCGGAAGTAGCACTCTCCCCTGTGAATGTCCGTTGTGGGGGCAGTAGCTGCCATCGGCATTCCATACATTTGAACCGCGAATTTGACGTAAAGACGCGGCATGATCAAAGGGCATACGGTGGTATGCCCTTTGGTCATGGAGCACGTGATCGCATATCTCAGGGTTTCAACCCGGCAGCAGCAGCGGACCGGTCTGGGATCGATGCGGAGCGGGCCGCAATCGAACAATTTGCCGCGACGGAGGCTGTGGCCGTTTCGGCTGAATTCGTCGAATTCGAAAGTGGCAAAGGGGCCGACGCGCTGGAAAGGCGTCCTCAACTGGCAGCTGCCTTGGCGGCGGCGAAGGCAAGAAAAATGTAGCGTCGTGGTAGCCAAGCTGGATCGGTTGTCTCGCGACGTCGCCTTCGTGGCCGGCCTGATGGCCCAACGGGTGCGATTCATCGTCGCTGAGCTAGCCCGGGATGTCGAGCCCTTCATGCTGAGCTTTATGCCGCCCCGGCCGAGAAGGAGCGACGGCTGATAGCCGAGCGCACCAAGGCCGCACTGGCGGCAAAGAAGGCGGCTGGAGCCCGCGCAATCTGGCCCACGCCGGCAGCATTGGACGACCAGCGTTGATCGATGTCTCGGACGAATTCGCATCTGGCCTACTCCCCGTGATCCGAGCAATCCGCGCTACCGGCGCGCTCACGCTGGCGTCGATGACTATGGAGCTTAACCGGCGGGGAATAATAGGATCTGCTCGCTTGGTTCCAAGGACGACCTGCTTAATCAGCACGGCCCCGTCCAACCGCGATCGGCGCTGGCGTCCAAGCAAAGTCCTTTGCGCTCATTTTGGTTCTGGTCGGCAACTGGCTAGATTAAAACCCAGAGCGTGGGCTTATTTGGTCCAAGCAATGGCATGCAGTTTACGCCGGGACACTCACATAGTTCATTTACCAAACACCGCAAATTGCCAGAAACCATGTCGCCTAACCGGGGGTCAAGAAATTCCACGCATGCTCTTCCAATGGCACGGGGAGACGTCTGCTCTCGCGACCGATTGTGATCTTCGCGCGCCGTCGTGCCGCAAACGCTTTTGCAGGATGGGAGTTCTCGCGGTTTAGTTGGGGGATCAAATGAAAGCGACTGACTACTACGCTGTTCGTCACTTGCTTGCCGCTGTTTGCAGCTTTGTCTGCGTGGCATTGTTGGCGATCGGCGCGAATGCAGCGTTGGATCTACGCGCCCCGGAAGCCGCAAGGATGGCATTTACCCAGGAAACAGACAGCGCTATCCAGCTGGCGCTCATAATCGGCAACGGCAATTACCCGGACGCCGCCGAGCCATTAAGTCAACCCATCAACGACGCAAGCGGTCTGGCATATGCAATGCGCCGCCACGGGTTCGATGTCGATATGGTTGAGGACGCCACCAAGGCAGATATGGCTCGCGCGGTCGAGCGCTTAAAATCCAGGATCAAGCCCGGATCTGTCGTGATGTTGTTTTTCGGCGGTTATGGGGTGCAGTCTCGCCACGAAACCTACATGATGCCGACCGATGCGGTAATCTGGAAGGAACGTGATGTGCGCCAAGAGGGGATGTCCGTCGAAACCGTTCTCCGCGCAATTGAGGAGCGAGGCGCTCGCGCCACGCTGGCCGTCATCGACGCCTCTCGCCGCAATCCCTATGAACGTCGTTTTCGCTCATTTTCCCACGGGCTTGCGCCAGTCAGCGCTCCCAATAACGCGCTCATCATCTCGTCCAATACACCTGGCAAGGTCGCCGATGACACGAAGGGCGAGCACAGCATGCTCGTTACTGAGTTGCTTAATAATCTCGACGCACATGCTAGCGCTGAAGGCGTCTTCAACAAGACCCGGTTCGCCGTCTTTCGCGCTTCTGATGGCGCGCAAATGCCGTCGGTATCCTCGTCGCTTTTAGAGGACGTGCGCTTGAATCCCGGCGATGATCCCGACCTGACGACGGCGTCCCTCGGGCCGATCGCCACCGAAAACGCTGCGATCGTAGTACAGAAGCAAAGCCACCCTGCAGATAGCGATTGATTGCCTCATCAGAGCGTCGCTCTGGCTGAGCGAAAACCAAGTCGGGCAGAATCGTTATGGGAACGAACAAACGTCGGGTGCGTCTGGATGGTCGCTTTTGGCCCAAAGCCGACATGGTTAGCCGGTTCGCCGACGTCCGCTTCGAACGTGTCACGGGGCTGCTTGAGCATCGGGATCGACGGACAGCCCGATCCTGCGTGCTCTGGATTCCAGGTTCGATCCGGTCATCAGAGCTAAGCTGCGAGCAGAATTGGCCTTAGGGCAAGCCTGACTAATTTTCGTGCGGAGACTAGGAGCACGCTGGCTTTGCTCAGGCTAGCCATCATATTGGAGCCGGGAAAGCAATCGTCGGAGACGTTGCCTCCATCTTGACCGATCCATCGACCGAAGCTTTTCGATCGTTGCCACGAGGGGCGCTTAGCCAATGGCCTGCTTCTTCCACAACATCTGGTACGCGAATTCCCAGGTGAATCATGCGGGCCAACGGCATGAGCGAGAGCCAATGCTGCTGTTCCAGCGAAGCATACCAAGTCAATACTATTTTAATTGAGCAATAGCGGACGGACCGTGCCGAGCGAGATGGCATCGCATAGTTAGAGAGCTAGCTAGGAATTTCACTGTAAAGTAGCTAGCGCCTTGGCTTCAATGTAGCCGAGTCGTTTTCCATCACGGGCGACTAGCACCCAGCCGTTAGAGATCTCCACGAGACGAACCTGCGTTCCCGCAGGAAGTTCGTTAGAGGGTTGTCCGAGACCGTCGGCCGTCTGACGGACAGGAGCCTTTTCTATGACCACATGTGTAGGCATTGTCGGAATACTGGCAATCCCGGGGTCGTTTGTCGCCGGCAACAAAGCTGTTTTTGAAACCAGCGGAAAGTTGGAGCCCACGATCTTCATCTGTGGCACCTGTCTCATTTTCCAGGCGTCATATGTCAGGATGGGCACCTGTCGGTCGACGAAGTTTGCAAGCTCCAAGACGTCGATTAGACCATCGCTGTTGCTATCTGCGTCGTTGAGCGCTGCGAGCAGAGTGTAGGTGAATACTCCGTGTCCGCGGTAGCCTTCCGCGGCGGGTCTGTCGTCGGTCGTTGCGGTGAGCACAGTGCGGCCCATCGCTCGCGTCATAAGATCGATCGCTGTCTTGTCCTCCATCCCGCGACTAGCAATTCGATCTCCTATCAGGGCTCCGCTTTCGCACGCGTCGAAGAGCAGAACGCTTTTCTGTGCAGATATTCTGGCGAACCAGCGCTGTAGCTCATCCTGACCAACGCCACTTTTGACGATTGAGTCTTCGCCTGAATATCGGAAATCCTGTGGAATGAAGTAGAAGCGACCATCCACTGTCTTACCATGTCCCGACATAAAGAAGACGAACACGTCCTGCGGGCGCACCCTGCGACTAATCTCATCAAACAATCGATCAAGGTTGGCTGCCGTCACATCCGCATCCAATACAGTCGTCAAATCGATCTTCTCGTAAAGCTCCTGGCCGGCTCGTTTCAAACCATCGCCGACTGAATTGGCATCCGACACCGCAAACCTCAAACGTAGTTTGCTGTCCCAATAATCGTTTACGCCGACCGCGAGTATATGAAGTTGCGGTGGACCAGAGGGTTGTTGCAAAGTAGTCACCACGATTTGGGCTGGATTCGACGAAACCACCCCTTGCGCGTTATAGGCGATTACTTCGATGCGGTTATCGCCGGGAATGAGAGCAAGTGTCCTGCTGACCGTGATGCCCTGCATGCCGCTTTTATTAGAGCTTACAGGATCAATCCCGAGAGTGGTTCCGTTAACCCGCCACTCTATTTTCCCAAGTCCACCGCCCTGATCCGTGACCTTTGCCTCAACTGACACGTTCCCGCTGTCAACCGTGCTTGCAGATTTTGGTGAGATGATCTTAACCGATGGCGCGCTGCCGCTAGCTAAGGCCTTTGTTAGGTCAAGTTCAGCGGCGGCGGCTTTCACCTTTCCCTGTGGGTCGCCAGCGAGTCTTTGCTGCACAAGATCGGGTCTATGCAATCGGTTGTAAAACTGGTCTATCGAGAACACCTCTAGCCCACGAACAATGCTGAGCGTCTTCGCGCCATTATCCGATGAATCAAAGAAGCCCTCGGGCGTTATCGCCAACCACGTGCTGTCAGATGAAATTATATAGGTGACCAACAATTCTCCTGTGTCCGTATCCCATATCTTAAATCCATCATTAGCTGACGAAACGATTCTGCGACCCGACGAAATGAACTGAGCTTCACTAATAGGGCCAGAGTGGCCGCGAAAGGTACGGACGACCGCTCCGCGCGTAAGGTCCCATAGTCTGAGCACGCCGTCAAAATTGCCGATGATCACCAATTTTCCGTTCGGATGAAAGTTCGCCGGCTTAACGAGGGTTGTTTCACCCGGAAGGCGAAGACGACTAATAAGCTGAAGATTGTCGAGAGACCGAATTTCGACAGCGAGATTGAAGGTTTCGGTTCCGGCAATGACAATTGATTTGCCGTCGGGCGAAAGACTAATTGCGTTATAGTTGTCTAGTTTGACCGACGGCGAAACTTTTCCTGAAGATACCTGCATCACTCGAATTACATTTCCAGTAAAGGCAGCAACCAATACCTGCCCATCTGGTGAAAATCTAAGCTCGGTTGGACCACCTGAATATTTCGCCTCGGCTTGGAAGCGTTGAGTGATCCGTCCAGTTTTTGTTTCTACGACAATCGCACTTGCACCGTCTCCTGCGGCCACCAGTTCTCCATTCGGTGAAATACCGGTCGTGTAGCAATCTTTCAGTCCGCTGAGCAGGACCCTCGGTGGTTTGCCAAAGTCTAGGTCCAAGAACAGAAGCGCCCCGTTGTCCAGGCCGCTAAAGCGTCTACCGTCTTTCGAGCCCGACACATAGCCCCATCCTTCCTTGTCGTTTGAGCCTTGAAATATATTGCGAGATTTGTGGGTCGAAAAATCGAACGAAAAAACTCCACGCGGATAGCCGCGATCAATGTAGACCTCGTCACCGACGATCGGCACACCCTTTACGAATTCCGAAAAGGCACCTGCGCCGCTGTACTCGGAAAGTACCTTATTCGTTTCGGCGTCAATTCTTTTGATACCTGCTGCATCAACTAACAATGACCGGCCATCTGGCATGTAAGTCGCCAGCGAAATATATGCTTGTTTGCCAAAAAATCTTTAAAGGTCGATTTGCTTTCCAATACCCCGGTCCTTGAGTTCCAAATCCGCAACGAACCATTGTCAGTCGTAGCGAGCCGCGCCCCATCGGGAGACCAGGACACCGAAAAAACCATATGCATAGTTCCTTCGTGACCGCTTAATGTCCGCAATAATCTGCCGCTCGCCACGTCCCAGAGCTTCGCCGCGCCATCGTCGCCGCCGGTGGCCAGAAGCTTTCCATCCGGAGAAAAAGCGAGGTCTTTGACTCGGTGTCCATGAGCAAGAGATCGTATAGATCTTCCAGTGCGATCTAAAATTCGAACGACGCCGTGCAAGTCGCCAGATGCGATTAAACCGCCGTCTGGTGAGATATCCAGTGCTTCAGCGTCGGTATCACTAAAAAGACTTTTGACGATTTTCCCGGACGCAATTTCCGTGATAACCAAGTTCGGTTGCTTGCCAACGGTGGAGCCGACGTAAATCAAACGTGTGCCGTCTTTTGAAAATACAATCGAATTGACCGTGCTCATCAGGAGGTCGAGGGTCGCGATTGTTTGGCCTGTTGCAATATCCCAAACATTGAGAACTTTGCCTGCTCCGGCTGCTACTTGTAGGCCATTTGGCGAGAGCGCAGCGGCAGAATTGATCGACGTTAGTCCAACAAAGGTTCTTACCAAACGATTCTTATCGAGATCCCATAACTGAGCGCCGTTGCCGTTTCCGAGCACAGCGAATCGACCGTCTGAAGTGAAGCTGGGCTTATTCCAGCCGTTCATCGTTGAGGGGATAATCTCGATCGGGAAATCCTGGGCCGCTCTACTAACCCCAACTTGCTGTGCTGTAGAACCGCTACAAGGCAGCCAAAGGCCCAATGCCACCAAACCGCTCAAAATCAATCCTGAAACTGACCGGGACATAATAACATCCTACAAAATAAGGTGGAGGCAATCCTTGATGCTGATCTAAGTGAGATCGAAATGCAAGGCGACCTCTTTTACCGAGCGCGGGCATGCGGTCTTGATGTTTCATGCTGACACCATCCTGGTCCACAACATTACCCTTCCCCCAGCCTGCCATATCAGTGCCCTTTGGCGCACAGCAGCGCGGCCTTGCGGCCCTCGTGCCACAGCCGGCTTTCCACGCCCGGAACTTGGTTAGCCGCGAGATGGTCAGCGCCCCCGGCGCTATCTTGTACATCCTGAGTTTGCCAGCCTTCGCGAAATTATATTGAATGGACGACCTGAAAGCCTTGACGATCGAAGTGCTGGCGAACTTGATGGTGAAAAACAGCTAGATACCTTATCAGATCCGAACGCTGCGGACGGATATTCAGATCTCGGTAGCAATTTTTGAACGGCTCAAGAAAATTCTTGCAGAAACAAACGGAGTTTTGAGTGCGCCGGTATCTCTTGCTCGCCTCTACACAGCCCCTTTGTCCCTTTCCGTCGAAGGGTCCTTCGTATCTTGAGGGTCAGGCGCAGGCAACGACACGAATTCCAGCTCATGCCAAAAATTCTTAGGTCGGTTTAGAAAGTCCGCACATGGCCGCTTTGTTTCGATGTAACGGGAATTACCTAAGAGCGTGGTGGCTGACTTTTGCGCTATGGGCCGTCTGCCAATTTTTGATCGCGGCTGGCGCATCTTATGCCGTCGCCCAGGTTCCAGGTGCATCGGCCACCGGATTCGATACCAGCCACTCCCGACGACATCAGGGATGTGCCGCGTCAGCCAATATATCGCGCGTTTCTGGATGAGCGTGTCGATCTTTCAGATTTATTCCCAGTTCCGGGAGATCAGGGATCTCAAGGATCGTGCAGCGCCTGGGCAGTAGGGTACGCTGCGCGTGCCTACTGGGCGCGTAAAGCTGAAGGCAGGGATGTGAGAAACAGTGCCAACATTCCGAGTCCAACTTATATCTTCAACAAGATTCGTGGTCCCAACTGTGACAACGGATCAAACATAAGATTGGCGCTGATACTGCTGAGGGATACGGGAAGCCTATCTCTCAGGCAGCTCCCCTATGATGAGGCATATTGCGGGCCAATTCCCCAGAGACTGGACTCCCAGGTCAATGATTTTCGAATTAGCGGCTGGAGTTATATCGAGCCATCGCGCAGCGATATCTTTCTGGACAACATCAAGGGCGCGATAAGCAACCGTCAGCCCGTCATCATTGGTATGAGACTGTTTTATCCGAATGGCGTCCGGCAACCGGGTCCGTTTGATCTTCTCAAGGCAGGTCAAATTTACAGGACCAGTGACGGGCCCCAAAAGTTTGCCAGTGATACCAATCACGACTTCCATGCTATGACCGTCGTCGGGTACGATGATCGCCGCCAGGCGTTCAAGCTGATAAATTCATGGAAGACTACATGGGGCGATCGGGGCTTTGGTTGGGTTGATTATCAAACCTTCATGAACAACGTGGAGGAAGCATGGGTTATGCAGGTTGAGCCGCCTCAGCCACCTCCCCCGACAAAACCTTCCATAGGCAGTTTTCACGCAAATCCTTCTTCCGTAGTGAAGGGCCAAATAGCAACGTTGTCCTGGTCTGTCAGCGGAGCAACGTCGGTCCGCGTCGATAGCGGGATTGGATCGGTTACCGGCAATTCGGTCGAAGTGACCCCGGCCGTGACGACGGATTACACACTGATCGCGGAGAATGTCGCCGGGATCACCACCGTCAAGACCAAAGTTACAGTCACTGAACTAGCGCCGCCTCTGGCGAAGCCGGTCATCAGCTCATTCGAAGCAAATCCATCGAACATCAACAAGGGGCAATCGACCGTTCTTTCGTGGTCGGTGTCCGGGGCGACTTCCGTGCGGATTGACAACGGGACAGGGGCGGTAACGGGCAGTACAGCTATTGTTTCACCAACGGTGCCAACGGATTATACGTTAACGGCGGAGAACAGCGCGGGCACCACGACGACAACGGCAAAAGTCGCTGTCGCTCCTCAGGTCCTCACAGATCCGTCGTGTGCACTGTCTGCCGCCCCATCGCCGATCGTGCGGGGAGCCGCGGCGACACTCACGTACGCTTCGCAGAATGCCGAGGGCGGCAAGATTGATAATGGCGTTGGACCTGTTCCTTCGTCGGGCACCAAATCCATTTTCCCGACCAAGACGACGACCTACATCGGAGCATTTTCTGGAGCGGGCCGTACCGCAACCTGTGCGGCGACGATCGTGGTCAATGAACCGCCGGTCGTGCTGCCGGTAATCGCCTTCTTCAATGCGAGTCCAGGTTCGGTAACGAAGGGTCGTAAATCAATACTTTCATGGTCAATAACTGGACAGACCTCGCTTCGCATTGACAATGGGGTGGGAGAAGTAAGCGGTAGCTCAGTTGAAGTGTCGCCGTCGATAACGACGACCTATACGTTGACGGCAGAGAATGCTGCAGGCTTGGTAGTTGCCAAAGCAATCGTAACAAGCCTGCAGTCTGAGGAAATTGCTCTACCCAATGTCGAATGCGGCAAGATTGCTGTAAGCCGGCGGGGCGGGAGAGTTATCGTCGAGGGTTTTGTAGGATACGACAGGGACTTCGATTTGGTGCGGGCGAGCGCTCCGGGTGCCGAACTCGATGTCAAAGTGCGGCCGTGGCCGCAATGTGAGGCTTTGCAGACTTTGGAAAAGGCGCTTTCTCCCTCCGACCGACCGAAGGTGTCTATCCGCCGGTCCTCTGGCGATACGCTGATGGCCGGAGACCCAGTTATCTTCGATATTCAGACGCCCTCATATCCAAGCTATGTGCATGTCGCATACATCCAGGCCGACGGGTCTGTCATCAATCTGATCCAGCCCGGGGATGGCTCCTTGCGTACTTACGCGCCCAGTTCGAAGATAATCATTGGTGACAACACCGCGGGCGGCCGCCGTTTCTTCGTCCAGGAGCCCTATGGGCGAGAGATGCTCATCGTGCTTTCCGGTAGAAGCCCGATCTTTCCGGATCGTCGCCCTAGGCAAGAGACCGAGCGGCAGTTCCTCACCGCATTGCGTCGTGCACTAATCGCCAAGCCCGATCCGAATGCGCCGGATCGCGACATTGTCGCATCGTTTGATGCGATCGTTACAAAGGAAAAGTAGGAGCAAATGACAATACGCTCAGTGCAGGTCAGTTTTTTCCTGGGTATCAGTCTGACGATTATCGCACCATCAATGGCTCAGGAATTGAAGAAGGACGACATCATCAAGCAGCTCGATCCTAATTCGATTCTTCCGAAGCCAATTCTGAGAGGAGACCCTTTCAAGGAAAAGGGCATTGGCGAAACCGGCGAAGATCCACCTCCCGCGGTCGATCTCCATCTGCCCTTTGACTACAACTCCGACAAGCTGACGTTTGATGCCATCACGACGTTAAGACAGCTCGGCGGTGCGCTCAGTGATCCGAAACTAGTTGGGTACCGTTTCAAGATAGCTGGCTATACCGATGCAACGGGCGCCGCGGATTATAATCAGAAACTTTCCGAGCGCCGCGCCCAAGCCGTGCGGGATTATCTCATTGCCCAATACGATGTTGGTGCGAACCGACTTGAAACGGTCGGCTACGGCTTAAATAACCTGGCAGACCCGTCCAGGCCTCTCGATGCAGTCAATCGAAGAGTGCAGATCGTGAATATTGGAACGGCGAAATAGTTAAAGCCCGTCTTAGGCTCCAATGATTTTCCAAATCCAAACCTTAGGAAGCGTGATGCTCAAACCAAGCGCCAGGCCGGATTGCTACGCATGATGCAGGCCGGGGTCATCGTGTCCGATTATGCCACGCTGATGGTCGAGATCTTCAAAGACAACAGTCGGTCGGAGGCCGGCATCGTGTATGGCGCGCTCGACATGCCTTGGGGAACGCTCGTCGGCCAGATGGCCGGCGCCATACGTAAGTGAACGAAGCCATCCAATAGCAACTCATTATACTCGTAGCCAGTTAGGCAGAAACGCACAGCGATTTGAGACCGATTTGAGTTCGTCGTGTCTTAACCTTCGGTATCGTCCACTTGCGTTCGGCGCCGCTGATAATCGGAGATGAATGTGTCACATGTCGATCTCGAGGAAGCTTTAAGTCGCGCAGGCGTTCAAATACGAGGAGGAAATCTGACCCATGTTCCATGGTCAATCGTTGCAGAAGGAGAGTCCGTTGGCAACGTAGCTTGGGCGGGACGAGATATGGGTATCTTCATTGTTGATTGGGCGGATACCAAAACCATCGAATTGGAGGTGTGGGCAAGGAAGGACGTGATCGTATGCAGTGCTGTACTCGATCAGGATGAAGCCCGGACGGAGTCCGTAATCGGCAGTCGTCATTTCGATGCGAGGGGTGCAGATCTTCTGGCCGTGGCTTTCGTATGTATTTCACGTGGACCGAAGGTCCCTATTGTTGTTGTCAGTGGTATCCGATGTCGGCCCGCACTTTGCCGCGGAATACCCAATAGGACCAGCTCGTGTACATCAGGATCACCGGCAGAAGCACGAGCGTTCCGACCAACAGAAAAACTTGAGTCCGATCGGAAGATGCAGCCTCCCACAATGTGAAGTGATGCGGCACGATCATCGGGTAGAGGCTGATGGCAATTCCGATATATGACAGGACGAAAAGGCCGATCCCACCAGCGAATGGCAGTAAGTCGGAACGGCTGTCGAGCGCGCGCCAGGTGAGCAGCGCAGTGGCGACAGTCGCAATCGGAACCGGCGCCAGAAAAATGATGTTCGGAAAGGCAAACCAACGTGAGGCGATCGCCGGGTTCATAATCGGCGTCCAAACACTGACGATGCCGACGCCAACCAAAACGCCGATGAGACAGACACGGCCCTGACGACGGGCGGCGTCCTGAAGGTCTCCTTGGGTCTTGAGAATCAGCCAGCCCGCCCCGAGAAGCCCATATCCGAATAGCAGGGCGATCCCGGTCAAAACCGAGAATGGTGTCAGGAAATCAAACGAGGTGCCGGAAAACGCCCGCCCGCTGACCTGAAATCCCTGGATGAAGTTGCCGAGCACAACGCCCTGCGCGAAGGTCGCAATGCCCGATCCGTAATTGAACGCGTGATCCCAAAACGTTTTGTGCTCGGCGTCCCGGAAGCGGAACTCGAACGCCACACCTCGAAAAACCAGCGCCAGCAGCATCACGAGAATTGGAAAATAAACGGCGGGAATGATGATGGCGAACGCGAGCGGGAAGGCCGCGAGCAAACCAAGCCCGCCGAGCACGAGCCAGGTTTCATTTCCGTCCCAAATCGGCGCAATCGAATTCATGATTGTATTGCGAGAGGCTGTGTTCGGCGCCAAGCCAAAGAGAATGCCGACGCCGAGATCGAAGCCATCGAGGAGTACGTAGAAGCACACCGCGATTCCGAGAATCAGCGTCCAGATCGGCACGAAGTCCAGAACTTGATTCATGGTGCGCTCCCCTCGGAAATTACAGGCCCGGCCAACACCGGTGCCTGGGGTCGTCCGGCCTCGACTGTCGCGTCCTGTTCCTCGGAGGGCATCGGACCGCGGCGGACAATGCGGATCATGAGAAACAATCCAGCGGGATACATAAAGAGATAGACGGCCATGTAGGCGAGCAGCGAAATCAGCACGTCACGGCCCGTCAACGATGGTGAGACAGAGGCCGCAGTTCGCATCAGGCCATAGACTGTCCAGGGTTGGCGGCCGACCTCGGTGGTCACCCACCCGGCGATAACCGCAACGAACCCGATAGGAATTGCGAGTTGGCACAGCCGCAGAAAAAGCGGCGTGTCGTTGAGCCGCCCGCGCCAACGCAGCCATCCGCCGAGCAGCACGATGCCGAGCATCAGCATGCCGCATCCGACCATGATCCGGAAGGCAAAGAAGGGTATTGCGACGGGCGGTCGTTGATCGGCGGGAAAATCCTTAAGGCCCTTGATTTCGCCGTCGAAACTATGGGTGAGGATCAGACTGCCCAGCAAGGGAACCTCGATCGCGGCATAGTTGCTCTCGGTCTTTTCGTCGGGAATGGCGAGCAGGGTGAGAGGGATACGGCGGCCGGTCTCCCAGCGCGCCTCGATGGCTGCCAGTTTCGCAGGCTGGTGCTCCAGCGTATTGAGGCCATGATGGTCGCCGAGAAAGATCTGCAGAGGCACCAGCGCGGTCAGGAGCCACAGCGTCATCGACAGCATCGTGCGGCCTTCCACCGCAAATCGTTCGCGTCTAAGCAAGTAAGCGCCAACGCCGAGGACGACGAAACCGGTGGTGATATAGAACGCCACAACGGTATGAGCCAGCCGGGACGGAAAGGAAGGATTGAAGACGACTTCCATCCAATCTTTCGGAAAGAAACGGCCGTCGATGATTTCGTAACCCGCCGGCGTTTGCATCCAGCTATTGGCCGACAGAATCCAGAAAGACGAGAACAGCGTACCCAGCGCCACCATCAGCGCTGCAAAAAAGTGGGCCCAGCGCGGCACCAGCTTTCGTCCAAACAAGAGGACGCCAAGAAATGCGGCTTCGAGGAAAAACGCCGTCAGCCCTTCATAGGCGAACAGCGGCGCGAGAACGTTTGCGGTGGCGTCCGAATAGCGGCTCCAGTTGGTGCCGAATTGAAACGGCATAACGACGCCGGTGACGACACCCATCCCAAATGCGATCGAGAAAATCTTGATCCAGAACATGGAGACGCGGAGATAGACGTCGCGTCCGGTCGCGAGATTAAATCCTTCAAGGACGGCAATGAACGCAGCGGCGCCGACGGTGAATGCCGGGAGCAGAATATGCCAGCCAATCACCCAGGCGAATTGCAATCGCGACAGGAAAACCGGATCTAAGTCCATCTGCATCACCCCCGGCGGCAATTGCTGCACCAGAAAAGTTTCCTGTCCGCTCCAACATTTTCGTTATCGGCTTCAATCATTCTCCAATGAAACTGATCCCAACGTAAGCATTCCAAACGTGCTCGTAACCCCCCGCGACGCCTTTGGAGACTATTTCCGGGCAATTCCGATAAACCGGAAGAGCCAGCCAAAGTGCTGCTTCGCCGCGAATAAGGTTTCCGAAGAGAAAACTGGTTGTGTGTACCGAAAACCTTAAGGTCGGGCGTAGTGGTGGTGAAGTCCGCCGAGCGCGCCAGTGCAAGCGCTGTTAATCCAAGCGTCACTGGCATCGACTTCCCCCAGTTTCAAGGTGCCGGCGAAGGATAGGAACGATACGAAGTCAACAATCAAAACTGGTGGTTGTAGGGGACTTTTGTCGCCGGGATCATTGTTCGGACGACGACAATGTGAAACGCTTGAAGGGAAACAGGGGGTGGGGCAATGGCGGCGGAAGTAGCTAGAAGCGCAAACGAGAAATTCTGTTTTGACTGCGGATCGGCGATTAATGCGAGGGCGGAAATTTGCCCTAGGTGTGGGGTTCGACAGCACGCCCCTCCTGGCTTCATCGGGGTTTCAACCGCCAACGGAAAAAATCGAATTGCCGCCGCGCTTTTCGCACTCATTCTTGGTGGAGTTGGAATTCACAAATTCTATCTAGGGAGGGTCGGGCAGGGAATTCTTTATTTGCTATTTTGTTGGACCTTCATCCCTGCGGTGATCGGATTATAGAAGGCATCATCTATCTCACGATGTCTGATGCTTCTTTCGAAGAGAAGTACGGCTGAACATCAACAATTGAACAGCGCAGCAAAAAGCCGCCGCCGGGCTGAGATATCGGCGACGGCTTCTGTACAGGGCATGATACGCAACCCACCGGACAATGTCGCCGCTTCTGGTGAAGAAAAAGTTAGCGGTCGCGGGCCAGTTTGTGTTTTCCCCAATGCGCGTATCTTTGCGCGATGGATCGAAGACCCGTTTAGCGCGGCGGTTCAACGCTCGCATGATCCCGGCGCGTGCGAACATCGTCGAGCCGCCGAGCGCTCGCGACCAAGATCAGCGCTTCCATTGCCGCTTGCCATTCTGGAGCGATGCGCTCCGCCTTTGGTCGCGAGAGCCGAGGCATCGCCACGGCTCGGCATGCTGAACCGGCGTGCGCGTCGTCAGTCCGGAAGACGAAAATCGGGAGTCCAATCCAGCTCCGCGCGTGCCTTTTCGGTCGCAACGTGTCTGTTGGACTGCGCGATGTTATAGATGCCCGGGTCGCCGTGGTCGATGGCGAGCAGAGCGGCGTAGGCCGCCGCATCCACATGAATGGGCGCAGAATTTGACGGCCGGTCCGAAGCGGTTCCGGGGCCATAAAGCTGCCCGTAGCGAAGGACGACGCCTTCGAGCGGTGGTGATTTCAAAGTGAGATCTTCCAGCGCAATTACTCCCTGCATGTTGATACCGCTCTCTCCCTCGGCCCCGGTATTGAGCGGGTCCGTCTCCCCGTGCGGCTCAGGCCCCGGCGCGTAGACCCACGCGATGCTTTGCGCCACCAACCGACGCGCACTCGCTGCGATTGCGGCTGCGACAAGGTTCCGCGTTCCTTCGCTACGGATGCGGGCGGTACGAACGATCGCTGCTCCCATCTCACGTGGATTAAGGTCCTTCGGAAGGTCGGTGAGCTGATGGATCACGACGTCTGGGCGTGCCGCCGCGACGGCGCGTGACAGCGCCGACGCGTCGAACACGTCGACCACGATCGGGTCCGCCCCGAGCAAGCGCAGCGCTTCGGCATTGGCTTCCGATCTGGTGCTGCCACAGACGTAATGGCCAGAACTGTGCAGGAGCGGCGTCAAGCGCCTGCCGATGGCCCCGGACGCGCCGGCAAGGAATATCCTGTAACTCATCGTCGTTACTCCTTTCGCTATGCACTCCAAGAAGCGCAGCGCTGCCAAGCGGGCTGTTCAATCTCAGATCCAGATGGGCGTCGAGATCGCCCACCTTCCCCTTGACCCGGTGGCTTCAACCCTAACGAATTTTGCCATGACACTCGGATCGATGCCGAATGCTACTTCGCCATGTTGATGATCTTGGCTTGGGTGAAGGCTTCGAGCCCTTCCCGACCCAATTCAGCGCCGATGCCCGATTGCTTGGCGCCACCAAAAGAAATGTCGGGTGACACGTCAAGAAACGAGTTGATCCAGACCGTACCGGTTTCAAGTTTGGCTGCCACCGAGAACGCACGATCGAGATCCTTAGCCCATACCGTCCCGCCGAGTCCATAATCCGAGTCGTTGGCACGCGTGATTGCGTCGTCGATGTCAGAATAGCGCAGCACCGGAACGATCGGGCCGAACTGTTCTTCTGTCACCAGTCGCGCATCGTCGGAGATGTCCCGGACAATCGTCGGCTTAATGAAGTAACCCCTGCGGCTGAGCACCTCGCCGCCGGCGACGATCCTGCCGTTCCGCTTGGCATCCTCGACAAAGCCCTTAACCTTCTCGAACTGCGCCTTGTTCTGCAGCGGGCCTATCTGCGTCCCCTGCTTCAGTCCGTCATCGACCACGGACTCGCGCGCCAGGCGCCCCAGTTCATCGCAGATCTGGTCATATTGTGACTCATGGACATAGATCCGCTTGGCCCCAAGGCAGATCTGGCCGGCGTTCATCATCGAGGCGGCGAGCAACTTGGGAGCGACCTCGATTGGATCGACATCATCAACCACGATCGCCGCGTCGTTGCCGCCCAGCTCCAGGGTCAGACGCTTCAACGTGCCAGCCGCGCTGCGCATCACTTTTTTCCCGGTCGCAGTCGAACCGGTAAAGGCGACCTTGGCCACATCCGCGTGACTCGAGAGCGCGTCACCCAGATCATTGTGATCGACGATGAAGTTGATCACGCCCGCCGGCAGGATCTCGCCACAGATCTCTCCGAACCTGAGCGCGGTTAGCGGCGTCGTTGGCGCCGGCTTTGCGACCAGCGTGTCGCCGGCAAGCAGCGCCGGAGCCACCTTGATGACGAGCAGAAGCATCGGAAAATTCCACGGCACAATCGCCGCCACCACGCCGAGGGGGATGTGCTGCCGCACGATTTTTTGTGCGGCGTCGTCCTTCAAGACTTCGTTTGGCAGATCGAGCGTCGCGTAGTGGCGAATAATCCGGATGGTAAAATCGACCTCCCAGTTCGCCTCGGAAAGCGGCTTGCCCTGTTCCAGAAGTCAACAACCGCGCGAATTCGTCTTGTCTAGCCTCCAGCGCATCAGCCAACTTACCCAGCAGCGCTCCGCGCTCAGGAGTCGGTTTGGCGGACCACACCGGGAACGCCGCCTTCGCTGCGGCGACCGCCTCGTCAAGCTGCGCGCGATCAGCTCGCGGCGCCTCCGCCAGCACGTCTTCGGTCGCTGGGTTGATGACATCTAGCCTCGCGGCGCCGGATACCAATTGTCCATTGATCAGCAGTTTGAATTCTCTCATTGCTCTCTCCTCACCGGATGTTGCGGCGATGATGCACTCCCTCAAGAGTTTATCATCTAGGCCCTGTGATGGCACCAAGCTGAAGATGAATCTATCAGACCTAGGTGTCGCCGATACCTTAGGATCGGTTGGCGCGAAACCGGGGATTCTTCAACAGCCCAAATGGATCTTGCAGGGGCAGTCGGCAGACTTGAGAGCAGCAAATCCGGCGCAACTCATGTATCTCGTTTACCTACGAGCTTCCCACATAAATGGCTGCGCATAGTGCATCGATATGCGTTCCCGCGATCTGCTCAAGCTCGGCGTTGCCGTCGTGACGCTCGTTCTCCCGCCGGTGTGGCGTGGAGCGGGAGATGCATTCGACGGCCGCGAGCGCACTGCGCTCGCCTGGGCGGAGACCGTAATAGATGTCGTGGAAGTCGGCATTCCGGATGCGGACTATGAAGCCGAAGCAGCCTAATTCAGCGAAAGGGGCTTGCATATCTTACGTGTGCGATCAGCTTGACGGCTTCAGTCGTTTGTCGATTGCGTTCCGCACCCCCGCTGCCGGAAAATTACATAGATTGATACAGGTTACGATCCGGATATTTCGAGGTGCGGTGCAGCGCCTTCGCAGCGAAAGATCTTTTGGAACGAACCTTCGCAGCCGACAAGCGGGTGGGTTCAAGGACGCCGCGCCTGCGCAACGCGAAGTTTCGTGGCCATTGATGCCAAGTCGACCAGGGAGCCGGCCTGCATCTTGTGCATCACCCTGCCTCGATGAGCCTTCACAGTGATCTCGCTGATGCCTAGATCAAACGCAACCTGTTTATTCAACGAGCCAGTGACGACCAGGGCCATCACCTCCTGTTCGCGGCGACTCAGCGTCTGGTAGCGATCGGAAAGCATACGAATCTCCGCCTCGTGACCAAGTATCACGCGGCTCCGCTCAATGGCGTGCCGGATTGCGCCCACCAACGCATCGTCGCTGAACGGCTTCGTCAAGAACTCGATCGCGCCAGCCTTCATGGCCCGCACCGTCATAGGCACGTCCCCATACCCCGTGATGAAGATGATCGGCATGTCGATCCGATCATCGGCGACACGCATTTGAAGATCGAGGCCATTCAGGTCCGGGAGATTGACGTCGAGCACAAGGCAACTGGGCGCGTGTGCTCGCGGCCGAGACAGGAAGTCTTTTGCCGAAGCAAATATCTCCGGCTTCCAGCCGGCCGAGCTGATCATCAGTTCCAGCGACTCGCGCACTGATACATCGTCGTCGACAACGAACACAATCGGCAGGAGTTGCGACATGGGTGTTGACCTAAACAACGATTACTCTGACAATTTAGCTTACCTTCCCGCAGTCAACGGCACCACGTGGCATTCTGCCCATACGAAGCGCGGCATCGAGGGCCTCGCGCAGCGAGGCGTCGCTAAACGGCTTGAGCAGGCATTCCACGGCGCCTTCCGCCAGCGCGCGCGGCCGAACCGTTTCATCGCCGTGAGCCGTAATGAAAACGATCGGTATGTCTTGCAGACGCAACTTGAGCTCTTGCTGCAGGTCCGGTCCGGACATTCCCGGCATGGCCATATCGAGAATCAGGCAACTGGTTCGGCCAATATGGTCGGAAGCAAGGAACTCCTCTGCCGACGAAAAGGCTTCCACCGCGAACCCGAATTCCTTGAGCAGGTCTGGTAGCGATTCACGTACCGATTCGTCGTCATCGACAATCGAAACGAGCAAACGGCCCCTCATTTACAAGCTCCTCATAGCCTGCTCCATCACAACAGGACTCCAACTGACATCAAGTCCGCGGCCCTCGTTGCTAGGTCCAAGCGGAATGGAAAAGGAAAATGAAGCGCCATGGCCATCATTCGGCTTCGCCCACAGCCGGCCACGGTGATTCTCAATAATGGATCGACTGACAGACAAGCCAATCCCCATGCCGCTATCCTTCGTGGTAAAGAAGGCATCAAAAATTTTGTGCAGGTCCTGCGAATTGAAGCCTACTCCCGCGTCCTGCACGGTCAGACGCGCAGTATCGTTGGCATCCCGTTCGGTTCTGACGACCAGCCGCCTGGGACGATTGTCGATACCGATCATCGCGTCCGACGCATTGCGAACCAGATTCAGGATAACCTGCTGAAGCTGGACGCGATCACCCATGACCGGCGGAAGACCGTCGAAAAACTCCGTCTGTAGATTTATTCGGTCTCTTTTGAGTTCGCTTGTCAACAGCGCCATTACCTCCTGCGTTGCTTCGTTTAAGTCCAGCGGCTCCATCGCAAATCGTCTCTTGCCAAAGAGCGCCCGCAGCCGAACGATCACGTCGGACGCACGGTTGCCGTCGCGAATGGTGCGCCGCGCAGTTTCACGCGCTCCGTCGACATTGGGCGGATCCGCCGCCAGCATCCGCAAGCAGGTGCTGGCATTGGTGAGGATACCCGACAACGGCTGGTTGACTTCATGCGCAATCGACGCCGTCAATGCTCCCAGGCTGGCGATCCTCGAAACACGCGCGAGCTCTGATCTCACGTCCTCCAGTGCGTCTTCCGAAATGCGACGCTTCGTCACGTCTTGCACCGCACCTATGTATTCAAGTTGACCGTTTCGGTTTCGGGTTGCATGGGCGACGAGGTGAAGGTGTTTGACCGAATGATCGGGCATGAGCAGACGGTGCTCGTACTCAAAGTCCGCGACCTCCATTCTCGCCTGGGCAATCATATCCTTCATCAACGGGATGTCTTCCGGATGAACTCGCGTGGCAATCAGCTCGAGCGTCACGGGAGCCGCCTGATCAAACTCGAAAATGCGATAAACCTGGTCCGACCAAACAATTTCCCCTGTCGCCAAACACCATGAAAGGCTTCCGGTTCGGCTCAGATGCTGAGCTTCGGCAAGAAACGCCCCGCTTCGTTGCAGCGCCTCCTCCGACTGTTTGCGGTCCGTAATGTCGCGCAGGTAACACGTGAATGACGGCGGTCCCTCAAGCGGAATACGAGAAATCGCGAGTTCGACCGGGAACTCGCTGCCGTCGGCACGGACCGCCGTCATCTCCACGCGCCTGCCAATTAAACGTGTCTCGCCCGTCGCCAGATATCGGGCCATTCCGTCTCGATGCTTCTTCCGCAGGGCTGGCGGGACAATGGCATCCGCCAATTGCTTGCCCACGATCTCATTCCGGGGATAGCCGAAGGTTCGCTCAGCGGCAGGGTTGAACTCTATGACGCGCCCTTCGTGGTCTATCGTGATGATGCAATCGAGCGCCGCGTTAAGGATCGCGGCCTTGCGCGCCTCGCCTTGCTTCAGTGCTGCGTCGCTCTGCGCACGTTCAATGGCTATGCTCGCCACGTGGGAGAACTGGGCAATGAGTTCCTGTTGCCCCGGCGTCGGCGCCCGGGGCTCGCCATAGTAGATCGCGAAAGCACCCACGACCTTGCCCGTCGTTGATAGGATCGGCGTTGACCAGCACGCCTGGAGACCATGCGCCACGGCCATTTCGCACCACGCATGTGTCT
Source organism: uncultured Alphaproteobacteria bacterium (assembly GCA_963843225.1). Lineage (GTDB taxonomy): Bacteria > Pseudomonadota > Alphaproteobacteria > Rhizobiales > Xanthobacteraceae > Bradyrhizobium. The sequence continues at coordinate 1,182,430 of CAWJJT010000001.1, forward strand.
CCCATCGCGTCTCCAAGGTGAGATCGGCAGCAATCACTTGTTCATTCAGATACACCGCCATCGCGCATGGACCCGAATCGACATTTACGGGCCGGCCAATAATTGAGTTGATGAAGCTGGCGGGAAGGCTCGGGGCGGCTCCATTCTCCAGCCGCATGCCGTCTGCATCGACCAGCACGACGCTGCAGTAGCAGCCGTCGGTCGCAGCTTCGATCAATCGACACAGCGCGGCGAGAATGTTCGACATCGAGTTGCCGGCAGCCGCTGTTTCCAGTAGGTGCTTCTCTCCCGTGAGTAGAGTTTCGACTCGCTTCCGGTCATCGATGTCGGTCTCAATGACGTACCAGCGAACAATATTTCCCTGCACATCCCTGCGGGGCATTCCACGCACATGAAACCATCGATAAACGCCGTCAGCACGGCGCATGCGGTGCTCCGTATCGTAGGGTTCCCCAGTGTCGATTGCTTGATTCCAGGCAGCAATCACAGAGGGAAGATCGTTTGGGTGAACTAAATTTCCTGACTTCCAGCGCTTCAGCTCTTCGAGCGATGTGCCAACGTACTCCAGGAAGTGCTGGTTGACGCTCTCGAGTTCGCCGGTCGGCGTCATGAAGGAGATCATCGCCGGAATGGTGTCGGTAATTGAACGATAAAGGCCCTCGCTCGCACGACCAGACCCTCGGTCTTCAATATCGACATTCAGTCCGAGCCATTTGACGATCTTTCCGGATGCATCGACCAACGGTCGAAGTCGGAAAGTAAACCAGTGATAGCCTCCATCGAAGCGGCGCAGGCGCGCTTCCATGGCACTTACCTCGCCGACTAACAGAATGGATCGCCAGCGTCCAAGCAGATCAGGCAAATCTTCCGGATGGATCGCGCGCTGCCAACCCGTTCCGAGCAACTCAGTGGTACCAAGTCCGGTGTACTCACACCAAGGCTGACTTGCGAAGTCCAGACGCCCGTCGGGCATCGCTGTCCAGACCATTCCCGGGAGCGCATCAAGGAAGGGACCGAGGTCGTTCTCCATTGGAAATCCCTTTCCTAACGCGCGCCATCCCGAGAGAATGCGCCAAGTTAAGGGCGAAGGTCGATGATACCTTGGTGTCGGTTCCGAAAGAGCCGAGACGCCAATCATCCCCTCAAGGCCGCCGGTCGGCAATCGGCCTCTCGCACCGTTGCCGCCTCACTGACACTCAGGTCTCATTGGGTTTCCGAGCGGCCGAAAGATGTCGGTGCATGCTGGGCCGTCACGCATGAACAAGCCGCGCGCAGAAGTGCCCACGACACCTAAGTGCAATAGATTTAATCGCTGGTCTGCGTATCTTTCCAACAACACATCCGAGCCATCAAATTAAACGTCATCAGAAGGTATCCGGGCATGACCATCGTCAAGGCGGCCGCAGTGCAGATCAGTCCTGTCCTCTACAGCCGCGAGGGCACCGTGGACAGGATCATCCAGAAAATCAGCGAGCTTGGTCGCCAAGGTGTACAGTTCGCGACCTTCCCGGAGGCAATCGTACCTTACTATCCATATTTTTCATACGTGCAGCGGCCATTTGAAATGCTCGGGCAGAACCTCATACTGCTCGAGCAGGCAGTGACGGTGCCGTCGCCGGCCACATTCGCGATCGGTGAAGCTTGCAGGCAAGCAGGCGTGGTGGCGTCCATTGGTGTCAATGAGCGCGATGGCGGAACGATCTACAATGCTCAGTTGCTTTTCGATGCGGACGGCACGCTGATCCAGCACCGCCGCAAACTGACGCCGACCCACCACGAGCGCATGATCTGGGGCCAAGGCGACGGTTCGGGACTGAGAGCTGTCGATAGTGCCGTTGGGCGCGTGGGACAGCTTGCATGCTGGGAACACTACATTCCATTGGCACGCTACGCGCTCATGGCCGACGGCGAACAAATTCATGCAGCGATGTATCCGGGATCTTTTGGGGGCGACCTTTTCGCCGAACAAACCGAAATCAACATCAGGCAACACGCGTTGGAATCTGCCTGCTTTGTCGTCAACGCGACCGCCTGGCTGGACGCGGATCAACAAGCCCTCCTTGCGCGAGACACCGGTTGCCCCATCGGTCCAATCTCCGGCGGATGCTTCACCGCAATTGTCACGCCACAAGGCCAGTTGCTGGGGCAGCCCTTGCGCACCGGCGAAGGAGCGGTCATTGGCGATCTCGATTTTGCCCTGATCGACAAGCGCAAGCGCCTGATGGATTCGCGCGGCCACTACAGCCGTCCGGAATTGCTCAGTCTTCTGATCAATCGCACGCCTGCCGCCCACGTGCATGAACATCATGCGCAGGTTCCGTCAATCGCTGTCGAAAGCGCCGATAATCAATGCTGCGTTCCAGCCTAACGGTCTGGCGATCTACAGATAGGTGAAACAACGGAGACAACAATGTCCAGCCTGGCAATGTCGGATTTACCGAGCCTGCCGAGCGTTAGCCGGCAGCAGCTCCTTGTCGAACATGTACGTATCGATTCCGAGAAGCCATACCTCAAAACCAGGACCGCGCTGGAAACGCTTCCCCGGTTCGACGAACGCATCAGAGCCCACCTGCAGCATGGCGACATCGAGCGCGTCAAAGCTGAGCTGAGGACCATTCAGGGGGATGCTGGGCTTGTTATCTTTGCCATTGCAACCCATGGCGACTGGCTGCAGATTTTTCTGGAAAGCGCCATGTTGTGCAGTACGTCATAGGCAATGTCCTCGTATCGACGCAAATGACACAGCATGAACTCGCTGCCGGCCTTTATGCACCGCTCCGGATCGTGCTTTACGAGAACAGTGGCGGCACGTCGACGTTCGAATACGACCGACCGTCATCACTCTTCGGCCAATACGGCAACGAAGATGTGACTGCCGTGGCGAGAGAACTCGATCAGAAAATCTATGACGCCCTCATCAATGCTGCACAGTAAGTGCGGCTTGATGTGAGAGCAGTTGCAGGATGCGGTGAGCGAAAGCAGCGAATTTGCGCTACCGGGAGCCCATGTCGCATGGATAGCGTTGAAGAGTTTCGCGCAAGGAGCGACTGCACGATGCAGAAGCACATGGATTTCATTGTGTTTTTACAACTTGCGCGGAGCGCCGCGCGAGTTATCCGGGGAGTTTGATCAATGCATACAGTTCCGATCAAAAGCGACGTTACGACGGCCATCAGCGTCGACCAGGAAGTGACTTCGAACGAATTTCTACTTCTCAGAGAGCTTTCGCACAGGATCAAAAATGAGTTCGCGTCGGCAATCGGCTATATTTCAACGATCGCGTCGCGATCGACGAGCGAGGATGCCAAATTGGCGTTGGCTGGCGTCGCCGATCTCTGCACCGCTACGCCGGCGTACATCGGGCGCTTCAAATGCCAACACACAGTACTGCGATTGATGCTTCCGGCTACATTCGCGCGGTCTGCCAATCGATCCAGGGCGCCAGACTGGATCACAGAAATATCAATCTCGTGCTGGACGACTTTCCGCTTCGGCTTCGATCCGGGCAATGCTGGAAGCTGGGAATGGTAGTTGCGGAATTGATCACGAACTCAGCGCGGCATGCTTTCGATGACAGCGGCGGAACAATTCGGATTTAAATGTCCGCGTCCGGTGCGTTTGCACAATGCTGCATCACGGACGATGGATCCTCGCGTGGCCCACTCCAGTCCGGACATGGACTGAAGATCGTCGATGCTTTGGCAAGAGAATTAAATGGCAGGATCGACCATCGATTTGGATTCGGAGGGGCCACCTCACTATTAAGGTTTCCGATCAACGACGAAGCTTCGGGATTGACGCGCGGCGCCTGGATTAGTTCGGACGATCTAGCAGTGGACGACGCGCAGATGTCTGCCGCCGCAAACTCCCACTGCCTCGATCACCCGTGACGGAAGCGAGCCAGAAAGGAGGGCCCGATGACGAAGACCTACGACCCCAAGATCACCGCGGTGCTGTGCATCGACTTCTACAACGACTTTCTGAGTGCGGGAGGAAAGCTCTGGCCGTGGGTCAAGGATATTGCCGAGGAAGTAAACCTGCTGGACAATCTTCGCACGATCGTACGGGCCGCCCGCGAGGCAGGGATCAAAATTTATCACGTTCCGCATCATCGTTGGGAGCCGGGCGATTATGTAGATTGGAAATACCCGTCGCCTTATCAGCTCGGCGCTGCAGAGCGACAGGCGTTTGCGAAGGGCACTTGGGGTGGGACTTTCCACGACGACTTTCAGGCGCAGCCGAGCGACATCGTCGCAACCGAGCATTGGGCATCAAGTGGATTTCCGAACACCGACCTCGAACACATGCTCAAGCGATACGGCAAGGAAAAGATCATCTGCATCGGCCTGCTTGCGAATACCTGCCTTGAAGCCACGGCACGCATCGGAATGGAGCTCGGCTTCCATGTCACGCTGGTTCGAGACGGCACAGCAGCCCGCTCACATGAGGCCCTGCATGCCGTGCTCAACATCGACGGACCGACCTTTGCCCATGAGATCCTAACGACGGCTGAACTGGTGTCGGCAATCAGACGCTCAGCGTTTACTGACGGGTTTTCAGCCTAGACAGATATCCAACCTTGCCGGCCTCCAACAGAAGCTCTCTAGAAAGCGGTTATGAAGGTTCGTAACCGGCAGGAACTAAAACATCGGGAGAAGGCGTCATGCAGCGATCGTCGATACTCACTTTTGTCCTCGCTGGACTATTGCTCAGCCTGGCCAGCGCGTCTGCGCAGGAGATTACGAAATTGAGCGAGCTTGTCTCGGGTATGCCCAAGGCCGAAAAACAGCAGGTTCGGGTGTTTACTGCCACCCTCGAACCCGGAGGCAAGACTGTTTATCACACCCACCGTTTCCCAGTTACCTTGTACATACTGGAGGGGGCTTTTACGCTTGAGCTAGAGGGGCGCTCGCCGTTCACGATCAAGGCGGGCCACGCCATGGTGGAGCCGCCGAACGTGAAAATGATTGGTTATAATCGCAGCATAACTGAACCAATGCGGGTTGTAACGTTCTATGTCAGTGATCCGGATACACCCTTCCTCGATCCGATCCAGTAGACCGGACCAGCAACGATTGAGTGGAAAATGCGCGTGTCCGTCTGATGCGGGGACTATTGTACGCGGCGCGTGAGCAAATCAAAACTGAAATGGGCCCCGCCCAGGGCGGAATCGTTGCTCGCGCGAATGCTGCCGCCGTGGGCTTCGACAATAGACTGACAGATGGCCAAACCCATGCCCATGCCGGTGTCTTTGGTCGTGAAGAAGCTATCGAAAAGACGAGGGAGATGCTTCTGATCGATGCCCGGGCCGCTGTCCTCGATGCTGCAGCACACCGTCTCAGGGTCTGAGAGCATGGTTCGGACAGAAATTCTGCGGTCCGTTGGCGCAAGCTGCGTCATCGCTTGGACCGCATTGATGGTCAGATTGACGATGACCTGCTGTAGCTGAATGCGGTCTCCGACAATTTGGGGAAGCTCCCGTGTTAGATCGAGGGACACGATGATCCCTTTCTCCTGCAACTCATGGTGGAGGAAGCTCAGTGATTCATTGATGACATCCTCAATCGACAGCAATTTCTGTTCGGGCGCTCGTTGGCTCGTCATGTCACGAATGCGCGCTATGATCTCGGACGCCCGCCGCGCGTCGGCGACGACGCATTTTGTGAGCCGCCGGATCTCTTCGATCTCCGGCTCGTCCCGCGCCAGCCAGCGCAGTCCGGCCTCGCCGTTCGTGATGATCGCTGAAAGCGGCTGATTGACTTCGTGCGCGATCGAGGCTGTCAACACGCCGAGGCTCGTGACCCTGCTGACGTGCGCGAGTTCCGATCGAGCCTTGGCGAGCGCCTCGTTGCGGTGCTCCAACTCCCTGGTCCTGGCGCGCACCTGTCTTTCCAGACTATCGGTTAATTCGCGCAATTCTGCCTCCGCTTTTTCGCGCGCGACGACTTCCGATTTAAGTTCCTCGATGGATTCAACGGTTTGATACGCGGCTGACGCGAAGCGACCCATGCTTTCGAGCAACCGCTGATCCTCGGCGTCAAAGTTGCGATGATTGCGGTGGGCGATCACCCAAATCGTACCGACCGCTTTTCCATTTACAAAAAAAGGAGCGAGCAATCCCTCTTCGGCAAGGGGCATCGCGGCGCTCAAGTACGGATAACGACGTTCCCAATGAGTGAACAGCATTGTAGTGTTGCAGTCCAGCACGTCACCGCACGGACCAAAATCGCGCGGGGTACCTCCACCGAGGTGAGGCCGCCAGGCGCCGGCAATAGCTGCCCAGTAGAACCGATTTCCGTCCTTCGTCAGCAGACTTAGGCCGGCTGAATCGGCGTCCAGGACTTCCAGGATCTTATCGGCCAGTGTTTGCAGAATTGTGCGCGGGGAATCGGCTACCGCGCTGACCAGTGCCGCGAGCGCCGAGTTCTCCCTCTCGTGATCGGGTGGACGCCGCGGGCGTTTAAGCAACTCGTCCGTGCAGAGAATTGATTCCAGGGGAGCCGCTGGAATTGTCGCTTCCAACGATGCGATATTTTGTGAATGTGCGGGTTCAGTCATTTCTGCCTCCGCGTTACTGAGGCATCAGCCATTGCGCCGACTTCGCGCACAAGGGTATCTGAAAAATAAACCTCGTGCGTATCGTTGACGTCCTGCCCGTCGAGCAGCACACCGTTGTCTTGCAGACTGGGTCACGAATCACGTGGGACACTTTCGTGATGCTGTCAAGGGTAAAAAGTAAGCAAGCCGCTCCACGCGGTTCAAGATTGCTTACAGATAAAAAGGGGACACGGCGGGGAGTCTGTCCGCAATCGACGAGTTGCCGTTCCACTTCCGCTAAGGGTCAAAAGCGGCCCCCCCGCCTCGAACGCTTCATGTGCACTCTTCCTCAAATAGCGGACATCGACTGCCAGATTCGATCATGTCCGCTAAGTGCCATAACCGGAAGTCAGCGGAATCTTAATCAATAACCTCGTCGGCCACAGCCAACAAACTAACCGGAATTTCCAGCCCAAGCGATTTTGCCGTTGTTCGATTGAGCACCAGCTCGAACTTGGTTTGCTGGTAAAACGGGATGTCAGCTGGTTTTGTGCCTTTCATGACTTGATCTGTCATATCGGCGAGACGACGCATGACGCTCCCAAGGTCACTGCCGTAACTAAGCAGACCGCCGACATCGACGAAGTCGCGAAAAGGATAGACTGCAGGCAGACGGTGTTTGGCGGCGAGATCAGCGATGAGTTGGTGGTTTGCAACCTGCTCGCCGTGGTGCGAAACGATAAGCCCGTCAACGCGGTCTATTTCCATTTCATCGAACACCCTTTCAAACGCTTGTCGGTCGAGCTTCTCGCTGAGCGTTGCAACGGCAATCCGAACGCCAAGCCGATCTGCGGCTTCTCGGAGCGGTGCGAGACTAGTTTGCCAAAACCTCATCGCGGATGCAGGAAGGAGTACCCGCACATTGCGCAGGTTTCGCACCGTCTCGCCAAGCAGTTGCAGACGCTTGTCATATACTCCCAATCCCGCATCGACGCTCACGCCAGTGATATTTCCGTCTGGTCTGGCCAGGTTCGTCACAAGTCCAGCGGCGACTGGATCACCACCGCCAACGAGTATTGGAATTGCGGTGGTCAGGAGCTTCAACTGGCTTGCAATCGGGACGCCTAGCGACATGATTAATTCTGGATGGCTGGCAACGATTGTGCGAGCCACGTCTCCATAGCGTTCGGACTGACCGAGCGCCGAATACCGGTCCACGAGCAGGTTTTGTCCTTCGATATAGCCCAGCTCTTCAACTCTCAAATAGGCGAGAGTGGCGACCGTGATCGTCATTCCTCAGGCCCGAGGTATGGACAATCGCGATGCGCTTCATGCCCGGCGGACGCGCATCAGCCTGAGTATAAACCGGCTTTGCGAAACTGAGGGCTGCCGTGGTCGCCGTACCTGCTATGAACTCCCGCCGTCGCATGTGCGCTCCAAGGATCACGCCTTACAAAAACATTCTGGCGCTTGTCATAGCACTTTTTGCTCGAAAAAGCTGCACTTGGAGACGACGAGCAAGGGTTGCTTGGGGTCCTGGGAGGGCGTTCGTGGTGACGGAACCTCTAAAATGGTACGACGAGAAGGAGAACCACTCGGAATGGCTGAGAGCACTGGCTGAGATCCGCCTGCCAACCGTGACTAGGAAAATAGATGACGCTTCCGCCGTTAAGCACATTGAATCCATCTTTCGATAGCATGGCTCCAATATCCGGCAGACATTTGCCTTGACCAGAACCAGCGGGATGGATCGAGTTGGCGTCACGCCTGTGAGGTCGTCGAGCAGCAGGGGATAATCTCTGACGATATGCTGCGCTTCTCCCTCGGGTATTCGCTTCAGACCAGCTAGGGGTGTGGGATTACGCTACGCTTGCCACCCGACCGTCGATCTCTGTGCGAAGCGCTCCAAAATCGATTGGTTTGGTTAGGAGCGCTTCAGCGCCGCCTTCCAAGGCTTTTCTCCTGGTATTCTCGTCGCCGTAGGCCGTGATCATGATGACGGGAACGTCGGGTCGCAGCGCTTTCGCCTTTGGTAAGAGTTCGAGGCCGCTCATTCCGGGCATGTTGATGTCAGACAGGATCAAAATCAGTGATTCGTATGCGGCGTCGCCAATGCGTTGCAGCGCGCCTGCCGCCGACTGTGCAAACTCCATCGTGAAGCGGTGGTCGCGTAGGTCGCGCCTAAATTGCTGACGAAACAGCATCTCGACATCGGGCTCGTCGTCAACAACGAGAACAAGGAAGATCATGAACTAACTCCGGCTTTGGTGAGGGCGGCTTTGCGCGGAAGTATGACCTGAATTCGGTAAATGCGCCGGGTTGAGTATCGACCTCGATCGATCCCGCGTGTTGCTTGACGATAATGTCGTAACTGAGGGAGAGACCGAGGCCTGTCCCTTCGCCGGGGGGCTTGGTGGTAAAGAACGGATTGAATATTTTCTCTTTTACCCCCGGAGGAATGCCGCCGCCATTGTCGCGAATTTCGGATCTCGACGCGGTCACCGAGGTCGCCAGTCGCGGCGGTAAGGGTTGGTTCGTAGCCATCCCACATCTCTACTTTCTGTTTCACAGCCGCATAGACGCCATTCGAAATCAGGTTGAGAAGAACGCGCGTGATCTCTTGAGGAAACAGATCGACCATCCCGGCGGCAGGATCAAAAGACCGTTCCAGCTTGATGCTGAAGTCCTGCTTCTCAGCTCGCGCACCGTGATAGGCAAGCTTCAGGCTATCTTCGACGATGGAGTTGACGTCAACCGACCTACGCTCGCCGGACCCTTCGCGCGAATGCAGCAGCATGTTCTTGACGATTGAGTCCGCGCGCTTGCCGTGCTGCACCACCTTTTCGAGATTGCCTTTCAGCATATCGGTCAATTCGTCCGTCTCCTCGCGCGTCTTCTTGTCGAGCGCGGCCGGCGTGAGCACCTTATCGAGTTCGTCCACTAGCTCAGCTGACAGGGCCGAGAAATTGTTTATGAAATTGAGCGGATTTTTGATCTCGTGGGCGATACCTGCGGTGAGTTGGCCAAGCGACGCGATCGCACCGACGAGCGCAGCGCCCTTTAGCATGGGGACGATCACAAGCGTGCGCGCGCCGGCGGTATCCGTAAGCCCGACAACCGCTGGATTGCCTTCAAGATAAGCAGGACTTTGCCGAAGATCGCGAATCTGGACGACCTGCCGGGTCTTGGCGACAATTCCCAGACCACTTTTCGGGTGGGGACGGATCAGCTTGTTTTCCAAGGAGTTGGCGAATGCGACCGGCACATTGTAAGTCGCACCCCTGCTGTAACTCTCTCCATCATACAAAGTCAGCGTACCAAATTGTGCGCCGCAGACCCGCGTCGCATCCTCCTGCACTTTCTGAAAGACGAGACCGAGTTCGCCAGGCGTGCTGCCGATGACCTGAAGGACCTCTGACGTTGCGGCTTGCTACTGCAGTGCCTCGACCAACTCACGCTTGAGAGCTACGATCTCCCTTTTAACACCCACCGGCGCGCGTTTGCGGGGGCTCGCTGTTTCTCGGGCCGACGGAGGACTGCGGGCAGTTTTTCCGCGCTTCGCCATTTACGCGCTCCGGACCGGGAGGCTGAAAAAACCTAAAATATGGTGCCTAATTTACCCAATCAGGAGGGAACCGGATAGGGGCAATCCTTGGTGAGGCCAATCAGCCGCAGGGGGAAATTCTCCCATATCCGGGATTGGGCAACCGCGGTCAGTTCTCCACAATCATAGGATCGCCTCCCGCCGTCAGGGGGTAGCCCCGATCGTGCGTTGACCACCAAGAGGCGTAGGCGACGGACCTCTTTACGCAGGGTCACTTCCCTCTAACCGCGGCGATCTCAACAGAGATTGTCGCCTGAAACCAAGACGGACCTGGTTGCGGCTGCCATGATCTGCAGGCTGCTAAGCACGACATGGAATCAGACGGCCTACCTCCAAGCCTGCATCGCTGACGGCACCAGGCCTGTGGGGGACCATGAGAGTCGGCGAGGAGGCAGAACGTGGGCGAGCATGATCAAACGGTCCTGCACGGCGACGATCCACATCAAGATATTCACGATGATGGCCGCGCGTTTCATCCTCTCGGGATCGACGAGAATCCCGATGTCGTCGCGTTTAGCGATGCCTATAATCTTACGCCGGTGTTCCGCTATTCTGGCGATAAGCTAATTTCCGATGCCATCCACGCACACGTTCGGCCGTTCCATGAGACCAAATGGGAGTCGCTGTATAGCAGCCTGTTCGGGACCGGGGTGAAACCTACTCGCTTTGACGACGGAGTGGAGCCAAGCTTTACACCGATTGTCGACGAGAGCTATCGGGTTGTCGGCCATTTGGGCTGGATCAACATGAGCCAAATTTGCATATTGACGGATGCACGGGGTGGCGCTGCGCTTGACCTCCAGAAAGCGGAGAAGGGGCGACTGGCTGAAGAGCGGCAGCGGGTTCTGTCGATCCATGATCGAGACCCATTGCCCGCCTTTCCTGCTCGTCGCGCGCGTCCAGAACCGGATACAAAGTTTTGGGCCGATGTCCGCGCCGGGCGGGACAAAGATGGGTCGGAGGAAGAGAGACACCAGAAAAACTTCAACTTTTTTCTGGCAGCGGGCGGGACGGCACTCGTGGGTCGCGCGGTTGCCATGGAGCTATGGGACAGTGAGCGATATGAAATGTATTGGATTGAAGGCTATCGATGTCTGGCTCTTGTAGCGCCCGACGGGCATCTCCAGGGCTTGTTGCGGGTGGAGAAGATCCATTATGAGTCTCGTAGTGAAAGAGATCTCAGACTTGTTCTTAAGGTCGTTGACATAGCTCTCACGATTTGGATGGTGATCGACCTGGTCACCATCCCTGTCGCCCTAATTCGCGTGGGACTCTGGGTGGCAGAACGGGTAGAAATCCGGGCAATCAAATTGGCCGTAAATCGGGCGGCGAAAGCAGCGCTGGAAGCAGCAGAGCTGGAGGCGAAACGACTTGCGGAGGCCGCCGCGAGAGAGGCTGCAGAAGCAGCGGCGAAAGCGCCAGCAAAGGCGGTGGCGGAGGCGGCCGAAATTACGGAAGCGACGGTGCGGGCGGCTATGAAAGACGCGCCCTTGAAGTCGCAACAAGCGCGGGTTTCCTTGCCGACCATTCGCAAGTACGTACAAATGCTGCGCGAAGGAAAGATTCCCCCTGCCATCAATGTCGACCAAGGCATCATCGTCGAAGGCAACCATCGCTATATCGCTGGACGCATTTTCGGGACAGACCCTCCGATCAAGGCGTGGGCTGGCGGCCGTCCCGCGTGGGTCGTGCCCTGGGAAGAGATCGTAATCGACATGGCCGAATGGTGAGTAGCAAGCATAGGGCCTCAACGCCGCCCGTTCATCACCGGCCGGTGTAGGTCGCGCCCCGACCTGGCCGGACGCCGGGTCGCGGCTATAGGCTTGGGGCGGATAACCATGTGCGCGCCCAGTAGTTGGGTTGCCTGGCCGCCATGTGTGGGGTCGCTACAGCCATTTTCTCCGGTCTGGTATGGGGTGGGGTTGGGGGCTCCCCAATAGGAACCTGCTCCGCTCGGGCCCTCTGGACTACTCTGTGTTACGCGGAGAAGGTTCGACCCCAGTTCCTCTCCCTCCGCCAGATTGTTCGAGGCTGCGTATTCTCCGGGTGGATTCGCAGGCAATTAGACCAAGTAACAGCGACGATTTCTCATTCGATCTCCGGACTCCCGATCGGCAGAGCCGGCCTATTGTTCTCCGAAAGGCCCATTTCTCTCCGAAGCTCTGGACTTCACCAATTCGATACGGTTCTCGAAATTCCAACGTTTCGAGTTAGTTATGAACTTAGCGGGAAAGGGGTTGTGCGGGTTCTCTCGAACAGGCGAGAGCGCCCCATTTGCAATTCGCCATCTAATGTTTCGAATCCCCGTGTGACTGGATAGGTTTCTACGAAACGGATCGGTCGTTCGAGCGCCGGAATCACAATTCATGGGTCGGGGCCTCCCTCTCCGCCAGTCAAGTCAAAAAGCCAAATATTTTCAACGTTTAGCGGATTTGAACTCACCGATTGCGACTAACCAATTTGGTCGCGCGCCACTTTGCGGAAAATTTGACGTGCCTGCTGCCAGGCCGGTGACCCGCGACGAGACTAAGATCGATCTCTATTGAACCGCTGCGATAAATTCTGACAGCCCTGCGGGTAGCTCTGACTTTGAGGCAAGTATTCCAAGCGATAGCCCATCCTAAAAGCGGCCTCGCACCGCAAATATGGACAGTTAGAGGGGATGGGAGGCGTTTGAGGCAAGTCGTGCCTCTCAATTTCGGACCCGCGCGGTTTCTGATGCATTCCCTGCGGGGCCTGTTTCAAAGGCAACGGGTCGTATGGGTGAGTAGCTTTCGTGAGCGGCCAAAATTCAGGAATCATTCCAACGAAATTGGCAGAGTATGGGTCCGTCACACCGTGTGCGAACCAAGGTCGGGCCGACCTCCGCTTTGCGGCGCATAACGGACCCAACGCCGACGTCGCGCTATGTCCGAAAAGTGCCAGAAGCAGACATCACCTCTCGATAGTGCGCACGGCCATGGACCCCGGATCGGTGCGGATCATGTTCGCTTTTCTGCCATCGTCCGTAACGAAGATGTCGTAGTGCGTACTCAGCTTCGGATCGAACAATGAGATCATCGTCATTGATCCGATGCAGTCCGGATTTAGAGTATAGGTGCCTCTAAGTTTTTGTTCTTGAGTAACATTGCCGCCACGGCTGGACGTCTCCGTTCCAAGCACATTCGAAACGCCGTCGAATACATATATTCCCGAGTGTACGCGCTGAACGGTTGGCGCGAGAGGTTCAATGAACCCTCTTCCTAGAAAAATATATTGTCCGGCGAGTGTTTTCGGGGTGCAGGCTGACCAAGCGAGCGACGGAGCAATTAAGACCCACGACGTAACGACGAACGCAAGAAACCTCCCCATCTCATTTCCCTCTTTTGGCTCAGCCAGCGAATGCGACTTTATTAATCCTTGCTGAAACGCGTCAATCTCTAGCTGCGCATCGCGCGGGCGTTGTAGAGCGCGCGGCATGTCCGCTTTGGGTCAAAAGGCGAAATACTCAGTGCGAGCAGATGTTTTCCGCTTTGCCACCCAATAACGGACATCGTTCAATATGGTAGGATTGTCCGTTGGTGCGATAGACGGCTAATCGCTCTGGTGAGTGGCCAGCAATTCGCGAACAATTTCAGGGTCATTTGGCGGAGCATGCGTCCGTCATTGGCTGAGTTGCCAATTAGGTCAACCGCTCTGACACACAGCGCGGAAGTTCGGCGAATTCAACCGGGTGTGCTTCGCGGAAAATGGAGCTGGCATTCGACTGAGAAGGAAGTGACACAAAGCTTATCAGCTGGCGTGGCAGGTTCCATAACTTTCGATCGGCGAATGTCTGCTTTCGGCGAGCAGCAGCCTTTCGGCAAAACGTCAATGTCCGCTAAGTGCCAACAGCAATCAGCCGAATTTCGACACTGCATCCCCGTTGCCGCGCGGCAGGGTAATCGTGAACTCCGTAAACACGCCGGGCTCGGTCTCGACATCGATCGTGCCGCCATGTTGCTTGACGATGATGTCGTGGCTCATCGATAGGCCCAGCCCTGTGCCTTCCCCAGCCGGCTTCGTGGTGAAGAAGGGGTTGAACATCTTCTCTCTCACCTCGGGTGGAATGCCAGTGCCATTGTCGCGGATGCGGATTTCGACACGATCGTCGCGCGCGCTCGTGGTCGCGGTAATCTGTGGCTCGAAATCCGCAGCTCCATTGTCCGCCTTGCGCTTGGTCACCGCATAGAAGCCGTTCGAGATAAGGTTGAGCAGCACGCGGGTGATTTCCTGCGGGAACACCTCGACCTGTCCTGCCTGCGGATCGAAGTCGCGCTGGAGCGTGACGTTGAACTGCGGCTTTTCGGCGCGTGCGCCATGATAGGCGAGATTAAGGCTCTCCTCGACCAAGGCGTTGATGTCAGCGGAACGGCGCTCGGCGCTGCCCTCGCGCGAGTGCAGCAGCATGTTCTTGACGATGGAGTCGGCCCGTTTGCCATGGTGGGTCACCTTTTCAAGATTGGATTTCAACATCTTGGTCAGTTCGCTGACCTCTCCTCGCATCTTTTCATCGAGCAGCACCGGCTTCAGAATGTCATTTAGCTCATCGACCAACTCCGCCGCCAACGCGGAGAAATTGTTTACGAAATTGAGCGGGTTCTTGATCTCATGAGCGATACCTGCGGTGAGCTGGCCCAGCGACGCCAGCTTCTCGGTCTGCACGAGGCGGTTCTGCATAGTGCGCAGATCGTCGAGCGAATGCGCAAGCTCCCTTGTTCGGGCCTGCCCTTCGTTGAACAGACGAGCGTTTTCGATCGCGGTCACCGCCTGGACGGCAAAGCTCTGCAACAGCGCGATCTGTCTTGCGGTAAAGGGACGGACTTCCTGGCGATAGACTGTGAACACCCCGACCAAGCCGTCGTCTTTGCGGAGCGGCACTGAAACGATCGTGCGGATTCCACCAAGCTCGACTGCGGCGACGGCAATGGGATCGCGCACGAGATAGGGCTTTTCCGCCGTCACGTCGACAATGTGGAGGAACGGCCGATTGACGAAATTTCGGCCAAGAAGATCACTCATCTGCGGAGGTTGACGGTTAAGAAGTTCGGCATACTGCGCGGGCGGATTGCGCATTGCGACGTACCGGGCTAGTTCGCCATCGGGTAAGAACAAGCCACCGATACTGGCGTCGCAGAGCCGCATAGCCTTTTCCAGAATGGCGTCAAATACAGAAGCAAGATTTCCTTGTGAGCTGTTGATGACCTTTAGGATTTCCGCCGTTGCTGCCTGCTGCTCTTGTGCTTCCTTCAGCTCATCGAAATAACGGTCGGATTGCTCCTGCAGATCGGAGAACAAAAGGCGCTTGCGCCGTTTGGTCTCTCGGGCAACTCGGCGCTTGGTGGAGGCGGTATTGAGACCTCTCGCCTGAGGTGGCTTGCGGGCTCTCAACTTGCTTGTTTTGCTTTCGGTCTTCGAACGCCGCGTCATATCCGCCTCTCTGTGTCGAGACGGCATCTTATCGGGCTAAACCATCGGTTTGGAAGGCCTGGGGCCGGCCTGGGTCGCATATTACCGACGGCTGGCTAACATCGCAGATGGGTCAAAATCGGAAGTGGCAGGTCTCGCGCGGTCGCTCTTGCCGCCGGGATCCGCCCCGACCCAGGTGTGCCCCTTGCTTTGAAAGCACTGCGAGCGACACTACCTCACTTTGCCTTTCCGGCAACAGGAGGCGCGGCTTTCAGTTCAGCCGTCAAATTTTTGATGAAAAACTCGATGTATCTTTTCCGACTGTCGACCGTGGCCTCACGGTCATATGCCATCGTGTAACCCAGGACTTTTCTCATCGGCCGTGGCTGATCAAAGCCGTGGTACGCGTTTGGATAAGATATAACCTCGAACTCTGCACCCGTTACGACACCGGGACTTTTCGATTTGATGCATTCAGCTGGCGGAGTCCAGTCATCTTTCTCTCCGACAAAGATAATTATCGGCGACTTATAAACGTAACCAACTCCCCCCAGCAATTTTCCACAATCAGGATAGTAGGAAGCAACCGCGCGAAAGTGGTCGACCGATCCTCCCTTGGCGCTGAGGACGGCGGCGCTCCCGCCATCGCTTAAACCAAGAAGAAATATGTTATCCTTGCTGATGTTTGGACGGCCCTGCAAAGCAGCCATCGCATTGAATGCGTCATCTCGCCTGATCCCATATCGGATATCCGATCTGTACAGTCTGTTGCTGCACATTTTGCCACCTGTCAGATTTCGAGACCCGTAGCTATCCAAAATCAACGTCGCAAATCCGCTCCTCAGCAACTCCCGGGAGTGAGCTTGAAGTGTCGTTAGGACAACTTCCAGCCCACCACATGGATGCAACAAGATGACGACCGGAAACGGACCTTTCCCTTTTGGAAGGGAGAGGTCACCGCCAATGGTAGCGGTCAAATCCGCGGGAATGGCCTCACTTCTGAAGGTAAGCGACTCCGCGTGTGCATGAGCTGGAAGCAGCACAGCGGTCAGCAAGACCAACCAATGACACAAGTTGCGCATAGCGACCGTTCCTGAAAGGGGGGCCCAAGAATGAGCGTCACGTTTGGTCTCAAATGCATTGCAGCGTCAAGAAATAGTCAATGAGCGAGGCCGTCGCGCCGAGAAGACATCCCTTATACTGAGGGGCTAGGCTTTAGCGACCTGTCCCAGCCTGCTTCCGGTCAAAATCGGAAGTGGCAGGGCCCACGCGGGACGTCGGTTTTACCCTCAACAGCAGACATCGTCGGGCCGGCCCGGCCAGTCCGAAAAGTGCCACAAGTAGAAGTAACCGCCTATTCGATCACTTCGTCGGCGCGCGCGAGCAATGTTGGAGGCATGATGAGACCGAGCATTTTAGCGGTCTTGAGATTGATCACTAGTTCAAATTTTGTTGGCTGGACGACCGGGAGGTCGGCGGCCTTTTCTCCTTTGAGGATGCGACCCACATACAATCCCGACAAGCGATACCCTTCCGACAGGTTTGGCCCATAACTCACAAGGCCCCCCGCCGTCACGTATTCGCGCCATGGATAAACGCCTCCCATGGAGTAACGGGCTGCGAGCGAGATGACGAGTTGCCGGTGGTTATTGAATAACGCATCCGCGCCCACCAGAACTCCGGTAATTCCGCGTTTGGCAAAAGAAGCGAACGCCGCTTCGATCGAAGGGCCGTCGTCTGTGCGAAGTACAACGAGTTCGCGGCCTAGATTTTTTGCCGCTGCAAGCAAATCGCGCTCTTCGAGTTCAACTCCTGGCCGATTGGTATTTAACAACGCACCAATGACGGCCACGGTCGGTACAATCTCGCTCAGCAATTCAAGCCGTTTGGCGTCGAGTTCTATGGTCAACCCTGCGTTCCCGGTTACATTCCCTCCCGGACGATTGAGACTTGAAACCAAGCCACTTTTTACCGGATCAGATACAGCGGCAAATACGATCGGGATCGTGGTGGTCGCTGACTTAGCCGCAAGTGCTGCCACTGGGCCGCCGGCGGTCGCGATTACCGCGACTGACCGGCTGACAAGCTCGGCGGCTAGTGCCGGTAAGCGATCATAGTGGTCATCCGCCCCACGGTACAAGATGCTCAAGCTCTCGCCCTCTGCGAAGCCCGCCTCCTTCAGCCCGCGCCGGAGACCGTCCGACTGATCTTCACGCAATTTGCTAGGTCCACTGCTCAGGACACCGATCAAGGGCAACGACGGCTGCTGCCCCAGCACGGTCAGTGGCCATACAGCCGCCGCGCTGCTAAGAAATGTAATGAACTCGCGACGTCGCATGCTTCCTCGATCGTCAGTGTTAACGGCGCTATAAACTCTAGCATACTGGTATGATCGGCACGAGGGACGTCATGTCCGTTAAGAGTCAAAAGCTGACCTGGAGGGAATGTCTGCTTCTGGCGCAAAGTGGATATTCGCCAATATGTTCATGTCGGATAAGTGCCAACAGCGGACAAGAGTTACAAGCTGGCAGCAAAAAGGTCCCATCGACCCGGAAGGCCCTTGAATTCGTGCGATCCACGATCGGAAAACTTCAAACCGGCGCCCGCCACCAGATCGGTTACGACCCTTGAGACAAGGACCTCATTGGCGTTCGATTGCCCCATGAACTCGAGCCGCGGCGTGCACGGCAATTCCGCCGATATCGCTGCCCCTGATTTCAATTTCGCCGGTGTGAAGACCCGCTCGCAATGCCAACCCGATTTGCTCTGAAGTATTCCTGAAGGCAAGTGCGCATCGAACGGCACGACCGGGACCGTCGAATGTTGCAAGAATGCCGTCGCCAGTGGTTTTTATTAGCGTGCCGCGGTGCTTCTCGATTGCCTCTTTCGCCAGTTGGTCATGGCGGTCCAGCACCTGTCTCCATTTCTGGTCACCCATGTCGGCGGCACTGCGTGTCGAGTCCACGATGTCCGTGAAAAGGACTGTTGCTAAAATGCGTTCAGTTTCAGCCGACGAGCTCTCGCGATGTCCCGTGATGAACTCTTCTATGTCCCCTAACAGCGTGTCGACGTCGCCAACCGTCATGATGTGATCGCCGTCGGGGTATTCGATGTATTTGGAACCGGGAATCCGCTTTGCGAGATCGCGACCAGCCTCAACCGGAATCAAGGTGTCCGTCGCCCGGTGAAGGACCAATGTTGGCACGCGAACCGCTGATAATATGGGTCGGACGTCTATTGAGGCGTTCAGCAATGTGAACGATTTATATGCCCCTGGACTTGCAGACAGCCTTTCAAATTTGGCAAAGTGACTCACCGCCGCTGGGTTATGGGCCTCACTCGGATTGATCATATTGATCAGCGTGCCCGTTCCCCAGGCTTTCGCACGTTCAGACGCGATCGCTTCAAAATTGGCAAGCTTTTGGGCGGGAGAGCTCGCAAAGCCGGCATATAGAATGAGGCGGGAAACGCGCTCGGGATAGGTAGCGGCGAACAGGATGCTCATCGGCGAACCTTCGGAAATACCCAGCAACGCCGCTCGCGTCGAGCCGATGGCATCCATAATGGCGCGAACGTCATCCATTCGCTGTTCGAGTGAAGGAGCACCCGACATCCTGTCGGACAGTCCTTGCCCTCTCTTGTCGAATGTGACCACACGGGCAAAACGGGACAGGCGGCGCAAGGAGGCCGTGTATCCCGGTCCCTCATGCATGAACTCAACATGAGACATCATCCCGGGAACGATGATGAGATCAATCGGCCCATCGCCCATCGTTTGATACGCAATATTTAAATCGCCGCTCAGCGCGTAGCGGGTCACAGGCAACTCGAAATCACTCATGGGCGCTCCCCTGAACAATTGCCGCAGAATGTTGCGCCGATGGCTGCGCCGGATCAAGTCAGGGCGCGTCCAATGTCCGAGATGGGTCAAAAACGGAAGTCGGGCAACGCAATCGCGACTTCCGATTTACCCAAGAAAGCAGACAACAACCGGTCACCACGAGAGGTCCGAAAAGTGCCAGCAGCGGACTCATGCACCGCAGCAAATTAACATCTTTATTCGATCACCTCGTCGGCACGAACGAGAAGCGTTGGTGGTACGTCGATGCCGAGCGCCTTGGCTGTCTTCATATTGATCACCAATTCGAATTTGGTAGGCTGTTCGGCGGGCAGGTCCGCAGGTTTCGCACCCTTGAAAATCTTGTCAACGAAGCCCGCGGCGCGACGATATAGGTCCAAAAGATCTGCTCCGTAGCTTAGAAGGAAACCAGCCTCCGCCAACTGTCTCGCGACAGCGGCGGATGGCAGCCGATTCCTTATAGCCATTTCTGCAATCTGGCCGCGATGCTCGTGCAGCACGCTATCTCCCTGCACGACGAACGCATGCACGCGCTCCTTCGTCATTGTCGCGAACGCCTGCTCAAGTGTGTCCACCCCACGTACTTCGACCGGAATTGTGGTCAGCCCGAGCGACCGGGCGGTCTCCGTCATCGCCGCCTGCCGGCTTCGATTGACCTCAACGTCCGGATTCCACATGATTCCTAGACGCGAGAGGTTCGGCAGTGTTTCCTTCAGCAACTCAAACCGCTTGCCCAAAATCTCGCCGCCCGCATCGACAGCAAGTCCGGTGACATTACCTCCGGGACGCGCCAGACTGGCGACCAGCCTGGTACTGACAGGATCTACAATGGCGACCATGACGATCGGGATGGTCGTGGTCGCCGTCATGGTCGCCACCGTCGATGGATTGGACGCGGCGATGATGATGTCCACGCGGAACCGGACCAGCTCCACCGCAAGCGCAGGCAGCCGCTCCATCTCGCCGTTGGCGAAGCGGTACTCGATGGTGACGTTCTCGCCAACACGGTAGCCCAGCCTTCGCAGGCCATCTTCGAACGCTTCGGCGGAACGGAGCGATCGCTCCCGGGAAGCTACCGAGAGATATCCCACCCTGTAGATACGTCCTGCCGACTGCTGCGCGTGCGCTTCGAGCGGCCACGTAGCCGCTGCGCCACTGAGTAAAGCGATGAAGTCGCGCCGTCGCATGTGCCCCCGGTACCTCAAGCCTAGCACTTTGCGAACGCGCGGCGAGTGAGAAAGCGCAGCCAATTGGCCCCAGACGCTGCGACCCAATGTCCGAGAGGGGTCAAGACGGACGTCCGGCCAAGTTCCGGTCTGGGACCAAAGCGGACATCGAATGGATCAGCGAGTGCTTGGCGGCTGCGCCCAGCCCAAATTTGATTTTTGCAGCTGCCACAGGGATGGCAGCGGTCTTAAGAGATCATCGACCTGCAGCGTACCGGGCTGCCGCCCGGTAACGATTGCTTCCACAATCTCGGGTGAAAGCAAAGTTAGCCGGAGTATCCGGCTGACGTAGGAGTCGTTGACCTTTTCGGCCCTGGCCAGATCGGCGGCACATGCGTATTCGCCGATCTCCAGCATTTCCCGCCAACGATGGGCGCGAACGACGGCCTTGAGCAGGGCTGTGTCAACGCGAGGCGCCGGTGACCACGGTGCAGAACCTGGAGGCCCAATGATTTGCTTCCGGCGGGCGCGTTGCCGGAAGGTGATCGGGATATGGACGGTGACGGTGTCGCCAGCCTTGCTGACACTGACTTTTGGAGGGTGGGCGACCGTGGTCATGCGGCGTTCCGCTGCGCTGTGTCCTTGCCGACCAACTCGCCGACAAGTGATGTGATGCCATCAACGCGCAATCTGATATCGACCCCGTCGGTGCCCACGTCGACCCGCTCGACAAGGAGCTGAATGATGCGCGCCTGTTCGGAGGGAAATAGCTCGTTCCAGAGTTGATCGAACTCGAATAGTGCTGTTCTTACGTCGGCCTCGGTAAGAGTTTTCGATGTTTTGCGTGCATGGCGCCATGTCTGGACGATGATCTCAGGAGACCGAAGCATGGTGCGGACCTGGTCGATAACGATCTTTTCGATTTCAGCAGCGGGGAGGCGTCCTACCGGGCAGTCCGCCGCGGCCTCCTTCAGGACGGCCTGGCTGACATAGTAGCGGTAGAGCCGGCCACTCTTGCGCGTGTGCGATGGCGACATGGCGACGCCGGTGGGCCCGAAAATAATGCCTTTCAGCAGAGAGGACGTCTGCGACCTGACGGTGCCCGCTCGCTTGCGAGGGTTGACCTGGAATTGGGCCTGCACCCTGTCCCAGACCTTGCGGTCGATGATGGCGGTGTGTTCTCCGGGGTAGGATACTCCCTTATGGACGGCTTCGCCGATGTAGACGGGATTATTGAGCAACTTGTAGAGGATGCCTTTGTCGACCGATTTGCCGTACTTGTTTCGAACGTTCTCCTGGATCAGTTGCCGAGCCAGGATCGTGGCAGATCCCGTCTTCAGGTATCGCTGGAAAATCGAGCGGACGAGCTTCGCATCCTGCTCGTTCACGACCAGCTTTCGGTCCCTGACCTCGTAGCCCAGTGGCGCCCAGCCGCCCATCCACATCCCCTTGCGGCGGGAGGCTGCGAATTTGTCGCGGATACGCTCGCCGATCACCGTCGTCCCGAATGCCATCTTTATTGACGACCGCATTTCCCTCGGGGCAAAGGGCTTGCTGGGCTACTTATTGTCGCGCCCGGGAAACTGGAACGTCCGACACGATCAGCTTCAGCGCCAATTTGGCATCGGCCGCAAGCTGCTCTCGAAATATCTCACTGAGTTGGAAAAAGCTGGCTATTTGGAGCGCGATGAAGAGCAGGGTCGCGACGAGTACAATCGTTTTACGACCCTGAATTACATCGTTCGGGATATACCTGAGCAAACAAACGCCGATGTACCTGTCCCGCTGCGCCCTGAACCGGAGCGCTAAAAGGACACCGGTATTAATAAAGAAGAGATCAATACTGACTTCAACAATCCTTTCCCCAAACTCCTCTCCACGGTGCAAGGTGAATCGCAGCGGGCTTGCCAAGATGAATTTACCGACTTCGGGCAACAGGCGCGGGCAGCCGGCAACCATCCGGTGTATGTCGGATCAAATCCTTATCAAGCTTGGTTGGCATTTCGTGGCGTGGATGGCATGCCTGGGTTTGTCGATCGGGCAACCATCGGCGGCAAACCGCGCTTGATCGTTTGGATGCCCTCGGTCTTCCCGCCTAAAGGTTCAGCGAAGTTCTAACCAGGAGTGGAAAATCCACTTTGTAGAAGTTGCCAAGTTGGCAGGGCGTCTCGCCGAGACATGCGCGCGCGAAGTCTACGAGATATCGTGAGGGCTAGACGATGGTGAAACGAGGAGGTTGGAAACATTCGCCCGAAACACGGGCACGGATCGCCGAAACCATGCGATCGCGTAGCGCCGAGATCAGTCAGCAGACCATAGTCCGTATGGCCGACCCGGAGGTCCGTCAGCGAATCAGGGACGGGATGAAGGCGGCTTCTGGTGAGGCTCTCGAACTCCAGATGCTGCGAGCGGCTTGGTTCACGGCGCGCCCAGCCGCTCGCAAACGGTTTCTCGCTGAGCTAACGCGTGCGGACGCCCAGCCAACATAATCGCGCAGCAATTAGCTGCGAGCAGCTGGTTGTCAATCAGAACTGGTGTTCAATTGAGGCGGCAAGCATAACTTTGCGTCGCGCCACAGCCGGGGGGAGGGGGGCGGCCAAATCTCTGCGGCACATTTCTTTCGGACCGGTGGGACTGGTTCGCATGCAAAAAGTTGGAATTAAATACAAAAAGCCACTCGGTCGGCACGGGGTATGAGCGATGGTGAAGCGAGGAGGGTGGAAACATTCACCCGAAACAAAGGCGCGGATCGCGGAAACGATGCGGTCCGGTAGTCTTGAGATCAGCCAGCGCACAAAATTGCGAATGGCGGATCCGGAGGTTCGACGGCGCATTAGAGATGGGATGCGAGCGGCCTCTGGCGAAGCTGCCGAGGTGCTGACGCTGCGGGAGGCTTGGCTAGACGCTCGCCCAGCCGCTCGCACGAGGTTCCTAACTGAGCTGACCCGGGCGGATCGCGAGCTAGGCTGATGGATAGGGGGGTGGTTAAATCCCTGGCGCTCTCTAGCTCGGGGACCGGCCCCACTGCCACTCAGGGATTTTTTTCTGATAGGCGAGGATTTGCGGCTCAGTTGCCGCCTCCTGCAACCAAGCCTGGGGTAGCTGCCGTTACACTAAACAGAACCACTCAGTGGGTTGTCGTCGTTTGAAAGGATCAGCTAGGCCGTGCCCCTGCGTCGGTTGTCACACCGGTCGTTTCCGAAGCATTATTTTTCAGAGCCATGAGCACTCGCTGGCCCGGGGGCTGCAAAAGGTTTAACGGCCAAGGGCTGGGACCGGCAGCTTAGATTCTCTTTTCTACGCAAAAAATTCTCAAAACTATTTTTTTGTCCTCGACCTCAGCGGCGGTGCTACTGCGTCAGAAATTTGTATGCAACAATCAGAGCCACCATGCCCGCGAAAATCAGCAGGGCCTGGAGCGACTTTCGGGTCATTGGCCTCGTCGAATGACGCGCAGCCGATAGACCGGGCTGAGGTTTAGGCCTTCTCTGGAACTGCACGACTTTAGCCTCTATCGTCGGTGTGCAAGTCTTTGGTTCCGGCGCCGCGCCCACGCCTCCCATCTCGCCGTAATACGCGCTGTAGACCTCGCGAACGGCCGAGGCCGTGGACTCTGCCTCGCTCATCGTCTCGAGTCGGATTCGATAGTTAGTCAGAAAGCTCTGTGCGTTTGATGGAAGGTCATCGAAACCGCCGAGCTTGGCCATCATGAGCCAAGTGGCAAAATCCGCCTCGGCCTTCGCGCGCGCTTTCTTGGCAATGCTGATGTTGGAGCTGGAGGACATGGTGGTCCGATTGGTTCGCGATCCAAACTCGCCGCCGTTCATGGCGATCGCTGGACAGTTCGCTTGGGTATCTCGGTTGCCTGCACTTGGCTGATCGAGAGCGCCAGTCCCCTGGGCGGATGTCCATCTCTACGCCAAAGTCACGCCTCGGCCATCTTCGCGAGCACGCGTTGAACCAGGGCGGGATCGCGATAGACGCTTCGCGGCCTTAATAGATGTTGAACTTCGACGGTCAGCTTGTGGACGGCTGCATCTTCGGCTGCGAGCCCAGTCAGGGCGACGCCGAATTTGAGCGTGGTTTCAAAATCCGCCGGACGTTGCCCTCGCGTATCGGGGAACACGAAGTCGAGTGTGGCCACCGACCACGGTGTCTCGATCAACGCCTGCACCTCGGCAAAGAAAGTCATCGCTAGCCCGGCGATGGGATCGCTGTCTTCTCCCGGGCTCTCGAGAAGCCTCCTGACCAGACACGCCTCCAGCGCGGCCACGCTCATGCCTTGGCCATAGACGGGATTGAAGCGGCAGATTGCGTCGCCGATCGGCAGAAGCCCGCGGGGGAAGACATCGAGTCGCTCGAAATGGCGCCGCACGCTCTCGGGGAAGCCGTATCGTGCGACCCCGTCCAGGCGCTTCGCGTGGCTGATCGCGTTGTAGATCGTTGGCGTCCGCAGTGCCCGGGCGTAAGTCAGGAATCCCTCCGGATCGCCGGGTGGCACGTCACCATGGCGCCCGCCAATGGTCACCATCCAGCGATTGCCCTCGAGTGGCAACATCAGACCACCACGGCTGTTCTGGGGCGCCTGGCCGAAAGTCATGACACCTTTCCAATCGGTCGAGACGTCGTCAGGGATAGCGAAGACGGATGTGGCATAGCCGAGATCGATGCCAATTGTGGTCTCCTCTGGCAGTGGATGGCCGATGGATTGCAGCAGAGCGAGAGTGAGGGCGCCGCGTCCAGAGGCGTCGACCACGAGATCCGCAGCTATCGTCTCGCTCGCGCCATTGTCGTTTTCGTAGCGCACGCCGGTGACTGCTCCTTTGTTTGGCGAGGCCAGCACTTCCTGCACCCGGCAGCGTTGGCGCAACGTGGTGTTCGCGCGGCTTTCCACCCGCCGCCGCACAGCGTGCTCGATTGTCGGCCGTGACACGGCGTAACTGAACCAGCCGAGATCGCGTTGCGGGAAGGGATCGTAGCCCGGGCGTTCCATGCGAACATCCAGACCGACCCTGAGCGGCACGGCTCCCGCCCGCGCGAGATCCTGCTCGAACCCTGGGAACAGCTCGCTGAGGGCGCGCTGGCCGCTCAGGAGCAGTGCATGCACATGCCGCGCCTGCGGCGTTCCCGCGCGATACGTGGACTCCGAGGGCAGAGTGTCGCGCTCCAGAACAATAACCTGACCGAAGTGATCAGCGAGCGCCCCCGCGGCCGCGAGGCCGCCCATTCCCGCACCGATGACGACGGCCTGCTTGCCGATCAGAGTTGACGCCATCGCCGCCTCCTCCGCGTGCGGGCTCCTCCAGCAGCAGAGGTGCCGACGCCAATCGAGTATATCGCCACGCACAGCCGCAAGGAAGCGGCGAAATCCTCAAGGGCTCGCCCAAGCTGCACGCTGCAAAGCGTATGTTGTGGAAGCGGTTACGCGATTGATCAACGGCATGGGCCACGACCCGGCTAAATTCGGTAAGGGGGGCCTTCTCCAGGGTTATGGACAGCGTTCCTGGTTGAGGCCCAAAAATTGAATCGAATGCGCCGCGCTAAAAAACTCCTTCCGATACGGAAGAGGTTTTTGCGTCTGGAGTGATCGCTTGTCGGACAGCCCACTGGTACGTGAAGTCGTTGCCGGAACAAACTTGTGCTGGGCCGCTGGCCCATTTCTTCCATAACAACTGACGTGCGATTTTTATGTCCGTTGGTGAGGCAAAAGCGGGCCTTCGGAATGCCTATGGCGCAGGTCGCCTTTTGACCCGAAGCGGACATTTGGCAGGTCGAACCTCGCCCATTTTGGTGCTACATAGGGCATTCGATTTCCCGGGCCGAGTCCGTCTTGAGCGACGAGCGCGTACAAAGGAGACCAGCATCCGCGCCGGCGGCAATTGAGGCGAATGTCGAGCCAGTCTTGCAGGACTTGGCTGCTCGCACCGAACTGCATTCAATCGACACGTTGACGCTTTCGGATGCTCAGTTTTTACGCGGTGATGCCACCGGGAAGGCGACGAGGACCTCCGGACAGCTTCGGCTCGCGAAGAGTTTGGGACGGTTGCCGGTCGTTGTCTTGCAGCATGGCTCCGGCGGTATGGCACCCAATGTTGAGATGTGGACCAGGGAGCTTAACAAAATCGGCATTTCAACATTCGCCCTCGACGGTTTTACCGGACGTGGGCTCACCGAGGTGAACACCAACCAAGCCCTGCTCGGCCGGCTCAACTTCATACTCGACATCTATCGTAGTCTCGATGTGCTGGCCAACCATCCGAGTGTTGATCCAGAGCGGATCGCGTTGATGGGCTTTTCGCGCGGAGGCCAAGCCACCCTCTATGCGAGCCTCAAGCGATTCCATCGGCTGTGGAACAAGTCAGGCGCGGAGTTTGCGGCCTACGTTCCGTTCTACCCGGACTGCATGACGACATTTCTGTCCGATACCGACGTCGTCGAGAGACCGATTCGCATCTTCGGCGGCATTCAGGATGACTATAACCTGGTTGCAGCTTGCAAGGCATACGTCGAGCGATTGCGAGCCGCAGGCGCGGATGTTGAGGTGACTGAATATCCGAACGCCTCACACGCGTTCGACAACCCGCTCGGCGCGCAGCCAGCAATGATGCGCCCCGGATTCCAGAGCGTGCGCAACTGCAACATTCAAGAAGAGGGCAACGGGCTTCTCATAAACGCTGGCACTAAGCAGCCATTCACCTATACGGACGCATGCGTCATTCACGGCGCGCACACCGGCCACGATCCAGTTGCCACCCAGGAAGTCAAGCAAGCGGTCAAAGAACTCTTCAAAAGGGTGTTTCAGCTCCAGTGATGGGCTGACGAGTGGATGTCGCCGTTTGGCACTTAACGGACCCGAGAGGACCGGCTGACGATGTCCGCTTCCGGGGGTGAAGCGGACTTCCTAATCTCGCGGGCCGATGTCTGGAAATGACCCAACTGAGACATCGGAATTAGGCGCGGGTAGTGTCTCAGTTTGATATTTCAGCTTCTTGCCGGGGGGGGACGCGTCCTGCCGCGGTCCGTGGTATGCTTAGCACAAAGCAGGAGCCCGCCATGTCCGAAGCTGTCTACCCCGGCGTGACTGTCGCTGGCGTGAATCACCTTCTAAAGCAGAAACAGTCGATTGTTCACCTTGAGTGGAACGACAATTCCGGCAGGAGCTTGTTTTTGCCGGTGCCATTTGGCGTGAGCCTAGATGACCTGCGAGCAGAGGCCGAGAAGGCGCTCCGCGAGGCTGCGGCGGAACATGCCGTTATGCCCGTAGGTATGCCGGAGTAAATTATGCATCAGGATCGGCGAAGGACCGTTTTACTCCTCGCCCGAAACCATACTGCCTTCCCTCCTGTACGTCATTCCTCGCGAGACATGATGCAGTACCGGGCGGTCCCTTGTCTGCCTTTGGCACTTAGCGTCGGCTGCTGCAGTGCCGCAACATGTCCGGAGTTGAAGGCAGACCGGAAGCGGCCGGCATACGTTCAGAACGACGCGATTGACCCGAAGCGGTCGATGTCGGGTTTGCCGCGAGCTATTGTCAGCCTAGCTGATCGACCAGTGCCGACCATAGGCCCGTGGCTCGTCTCGATGTACCGGGTCCTCAATTGCAGTGTGCACCATGACAATCTTAGAGGGCGGATCAACGCAAATATACTGGCCCTTGTATCCTAACAACGCGAACTGTCGCCTCTCGCCGGGAAGCAGCCACAAGAGATAACCGTAGCCAAATCCTTTCGTCGCTGCGCCCGGCAGCAAATAGCGATCCGAAGCTCGGACGGTTGTTGCATCGATCATCCATTGCGCCGGAGCGATCTGCTTGCCATCCCATGCGCCGTCATGCGCCAGCAAGCGACCAAGCCGGGCGTAATCGCGCAGAACGGCATTGAAGCCGAAGTGCCCCAGTTCAAATCCGTCTGCGTCTATCAACCAATTAGCATCGGCTTCCGCGCCGATCGGCTCCCACACTTTCTCGCGCAGATAGTCGGAGGCTGACTTGTTGACAGCACCATGCCAAGCACATCGGCTTCGATGCTGGCGTAGTAAAATCTCGTTCCCGATGGGGCGATACGATGATTGAATTGCACGATGCTCTTAACAGTGCCCAACTTCCATTCCGGGAACGCGATCCCCATGCCGTTCCACAGGCGATTAAGGTCGCGTCCTCCATCTCTCGTTTCACCGAAATCGACGCCTGAGGACATGTGCAACAGATCGCGGATTGGTGTCCTGCCGTACTCCGTGCCTACAAAGCCCGGCACATAAATTTCAGGGATATCATCGACCGACTTAATCGCACCCTCGGAGATGGCGATGCCGATCAACAGTCCGGTTATTGACTTGACCATCGACTGGGACACGAACCGATCTTGCTGATAGCGCTCGAAGATAATCTGATCGTCCTTGGCGATCAGCAGCCCAGTGACCGGATTGCGCGACATGTAGTCGAGGAGAGAAAACTTGCTTCCCTGAAAATTGTAGTAAACTTCTGCCCTTGAGCACTTGAACTTCCAAGGCACCACAGCTCGCTCGACGAGCCGTGTAGGATAGATACGATCGACGTGGGTGAATGCGCCGACACGGTATCTTGGCTCCCAAGGGTCGCCTTGCCACCGCGCTTCCCCAATGTCGGGAAGGGGATAGCCATCTTTTGCGCCGTAAAGCTCGGCGTTTGGACCTGTTGAGGAGAAAATCGGACCGGCGCAGTCTTGCGTCTCGCCGGGGGAAACCGGTTCTGCGGTTGCGGAGATGGGGCCGCCCAACGCACAGGCGAGTGTAGCAGCCAGGGATGAAACGGCCCTACGACGAGAATATTGCTGCGCCGACATGCAGTCCTCCAAATGTCCTGCAAGTAGACGCCAAATTGCGCGGCAACTTCAAGGGAGTATGTCTCTTATTGGCACATTTCGAACTTGCGGGGGTGGCCTGAGGATGTCCGCTGTTAAGCGGTAAAACGGACTTGCCGCGAGCCCTGCCACTTCCGGGTTTGACACCTCGCCGTCTTGCGCCACGCGCGGCATTTGCGGCACAGTATTCGCACCCGCAGTGAGTGCGGCCACAATCGAGACGTGATACTCTCCGCGCCAGCGTCCTCAAACAGCGATGAGGAACGAATGAGGCGGCGGGATTTCATAGCGGGTACTGCGGCACTGCTCGTTTCGCCACGGCGTTCGTGGGCACAGGGGCCGCCTCGTCGGGTCGGCTATCTTGATCCCGCGATCAAAAATTTGCCACTCTTCAGGGTGTGGCTAGACGGCTTGCGCGATCATGGCTGGATCGAAGGGAAGAACCTGATCATTGATTACCGATCGGCCGAGGGGCATGCCGAGCGCCTACCGCCTCTAGCGGCCGAGCTTGTCGCTCTCAAGCCCGATCTTATCGTTAGCCCGAGCCCTCAGGTAGCCGTAGCGCTGAAATCGGCAACAGCTACCATTCCGATTGTACTCGTGGCCGT
The DNA here is from genome assembly GCA_963843225.1 of uncultured Alphaproteobacteria bacterium. GTDB lineage: Bacteria > Pseudomonadota > Alphaproteobacteria > Rhizobiales > Xanthobacteraceae > Bradyrhizobium. The sequence goes on from CAWJJT010000001.1 coordinate 1,212,468, forward strand.
GTTCGATCCCGTGGCGATGGGCCTTGTCCAAAGCCTGTCGCGCCCGGGCGGCAACATAACGGGTCTTGCGACCTATGCGCCAGGAGATTGGATCGCAAAACGAATAGAAATTTTGCGGAAACTAGTGCCTGGCGCCTCGAAGATTGCGCTCTTGGTCAATCCCGGCAACCCGATGCACAGGCTGGTGTTAGACAACGAAGCGTCTAGCACAGCCCGGAGCCTGGGCGTGGCTCTGCCGATAGTCGAGGCAACCACGCCTGATGAACTCGATACGGCCTTTGCGTCGGCCGCCGCCCAGCAAACCGATGCGATGATTGTTTTTGGCGATAATCTAACCAATCAAGAGGCCCCACGCGTTACCGCGCTCGCGGCAAAACATCATCTGCCCGCGATCTATCTTTTCCGGCAATTCGCCAACGGCGGATTGATCGTCTACGGCCCCGATATAGTCGATCTGTTCCGCCGTGCAGGCGGCTACGTTGATAAAATTCTTAAAGGCACCAAACCCGCCGATCTGCCGGTTGAGCAGCCGACTAAATTCGAACTAGTGATTAACATGAAGACGGCCAAAGGGCTCAGCCTCACTGTGCCGCCATCGTTACTCGTCCGCGCCGACGAGGTGATCGAATAGGCATGCTGTTTGCTGCGGTGCGTGAGTCCGTTGTTGGCACTTTCCGGACATGGCCGATCGGGCAGACGATGTCTGCTTTCAGGGGTTTAGCGGAAGTCGCATTTTAGGACCCGTCAGGTCTGCTTTTGACCCAACTCGGACATTGGCCCTAGCTCGAAGGCAGCCCTCCGTGCTTTGATGAGTCGTCCTGACCTTACGAACAAGGGGCTGCATTTGACCGAGCAGCACGTAGAACGGCGGCTGGCGGCAATTCTGGCGGCGGACGTTGCTGGCTACAGCCGCTTGATGGGAACTGATGAGGAAGGCACGCTTGCGGCGCTCCGGGCACACCGGCGTGAATTTTTTGATCCAAAGATTGCCGAGTATCGGGGACGTATCGTCAAGACCACTGGGGATGGGCTCTTGATCGAGTTCGCGAGTGTCGTAGACGCCATCCGATGTGCTCTAGACGTTCAGCGGGACATTAAAGAGGGAAATGTCTCTGTCCCACCGGACAAGCGCCTTGAGTTTCGCATCGGGATCAACGTCGGTGACGTCATCATTGAAGACAACGATATATTTGGCGACGGCGTGAATATTGCGGCCCGCCTCGAAGGAGTCGCGGAGCCCGGGTGCGTTGTTATTTCCGCTAACGCCTATGATATCGCGATCAATCGCGTCGGGGCGGAGTTCCGTGACCTTGGCGAACTCTCACTGAAGAACATCGAGCGGCCGGTACGCGCATTCCAGGTCATGTTCAAGCCGGCAGACGGTGCAATGAGCACCGGTGCTATACCGGCTGCTGTGCGCGCGCCGTCCGGTATCCCTACCGAGGGGCTATCGATCGCTGTGCGGCCGTTCATGGTCCTGTCTGAAGATCGAGTACTCGAACTTCTGGCGAATGGGCTGGCAGAAGACGTCATCGCGCTGCTCGCGCGAGTACCCGGCTTCTTTTTGATTTCGAGGGCATCGTCGTTCGCTTTCCGCAATCCCGATATCCCAATCTCCGTAGTAGCCAAGCAATTGGGGGTTCGGTACGTCGTGGAAGGAAGTGTAAGAGGCGGAAGTGACCGGGTCCGGGTTTCAATTCAACTTGCCGAGGCCGCGACAGGTCGCATTCTCTGGTCTCGTAAGTTCGACGCTGCACGGGCAGAGACCCTGGATCTACAAGACGACATCGCACGCGGAATAATAGTCGAATTGGAGCCTGCGCTGACCCAGGCGGAAATCGCCGTGATTCGGCGCCTGCGACCGGAGAATGTCGACGCTTGGGGTTGCTACCACCAAGCCGCAGGCTCGATTGGAGCCAACGGGTGGAATGAGCGTACGGTCCTGGAGGCCCAGAATTTCCTGCGACGGGCACTCGAACTCGACGGCGACTTCGCCCTCGCGCGAGCGCAACTCGCCCTTTTGTCGGCGCTTGCTCAAAGTACCGGCCTTGTTGAATTTTCGGCGGAGCATACTCAAGCGGCGCTGACGGCAGCCGAAATGGCGATTGCGGGTGATCCAGGTAGTTCAGAAGTCTTGGGCTATGCGGGTTGCGCGCTCTCCGATCTCGGACAGACTACGCGGGGAGCCGAAATCCTGCGTCTGGCTGTCGCAATAGACCCAAGCAATGCCCAGGCGGAGGTGGCTCTCGGCGCGGCGCTCTCATTGTTGGGTGATTTCGACACAGGCATTGCGCACATGCGCCATGGCATCAAACTCAGCCCCCGCGACCGGCGTTTGGCGTTCTGGGGCTGGGCGCTTGGGGTGCTTTTGTTGCGTGCCAACCGGGCAGATGAGGCGTTAGAAGAGGCTCGTATCTCAGCGCGACGAGATCCGCGCCTTTACCTGCCGTCGATCCTTGAAGCCGCAGCACAAGCAAAACTGGGCAATACAGAACACGCCCGAGCGGCACTCATCTCTGCGAGGCGCATCCGACCAAACCTTACGCAGCAAGAAATCCAGCGCTCGCATGGGAAGCGCGCCGCTCGGATGCTGTTTGAGATTTGGGATCTCAATTAGGCAACGCCACCGGGCGCCGCAGATGTCTCCTAATGGCACTTAGCGGAAGTAGCACTCTCCCATGTGAATGTCCGCTGTTGGGGCCATAGCTGCCATCGGCATTCCATACATTTGAGCCGCGAATTTGACGGCCTGACCAAAGGGCATACGGTGGTATGCCTTTGGTCATGGAGCATGTAATCGCATATCTCAGGGTCTCAACCCGGCAGCAGCAGCGATCCGGCCTCGGGATTGATGCGCAGCGGGCCGCGATCGAGCGATTTGCCGCGACCGAGGCTTTGGTTGTTTCGGCTGAATTCGTCGAATTCGAAAGCGGCAAGGGGGCCGACGCGCTGGAAAGGCGCCCGCAACTGGCGGCTGCCCTGGCGGCGGCGAAGGCCAGGAAATGCAGCGTCGTGGTAGCCAAGCTGGATCGTTTGTCGCGCGACATCGCCTTCGTCGCCGGCCTGATGGCTCAGCGGGTGCCATTCATGGTCGCCGTAGGCCGGGATTCCGACCCGTTCATGCTGCATCTTTATGCCGCCCTGGCCGAGAAGGAGCGGCACCTGATAGCCGAGCGCACCTGGCCGCAAAGAAAGCGGCGGGAGCTCGCCTCGGTAACCCGCGCAACCCGGCTCATGCCGGCAGCATTGGAAGGGCAGCGTTGATCGACGTCGCAGACGAATTCGCATCTGGTCTACTGCCTGTGATCCAGGCAATCCGCGCTACCGGTGCGCTCACGCTGGCGTCGATGGCTATGGAGTTAAATCGGCGGGGAATAAGATCCGCCCGCGGCGGTAAGTGGCATAGGTCTTCCGTCCGCAATCTGCTGGAGCGCACAAACTAACCGGTGTGAACTCCCTTTTTATAGACGGGAAATTACGAGCTACGTGTCGGGGGGTCGAGAGGTCGAGCCCTGCGCGACCATCTGGTTGAACCGTGGGGTCCATCTGCATCTGCGCAGTGGAGTTCGGCGTGTTGCGTCTGCTGGGAAGCCGACAGCGGCACCGCTACGGTGATCGGCGGGGCGGTAACCGAGCGCGATAACCGCCAAGTCCTGCTTAGCACGGTGGGTAGGGGTAGTATCCGCAGCGTGGCCTATAATATGCTCCTGCAGCACAGCAGCACCGACGGCGGCCGCACCTACGCCTACCGCCACTCCACGAGCTATGGGCGCACCCCGATAAACGCCACCACGATGGACGCCACCGTGATAGACGCCAGCCCGACCAACGCCAACGCCTCTTCGATATGCGAAGGCGTCAGTTGAAACAGTCGCAATACACGCGATGCCAATGATAGCGGATGCAGCAAGCGATAGAAGAGTTCGACGCGACATGATTAATCCTTTCCCGGGCTGATCAGTTCTTGGTGAGTGTATCCTTCCTAACCGACAGGAGTTGGATCAATTCACGCGTTCACGCTTTATTGCGCCCAAGTCAAAACTTTGCGCCTGACGGTCAAGATGGCTCAGCTGCGGCTCGTGTCGTTCGGCAAGTTTCGGTAGGACTCGGCTTGTGCTTCAAACTGAGCCTTGATGACTGGATTTGTTTCCTCAGCCGCTAAGCGCTCAAACTGGCGCACATGCTCAAGGTATTCTGCGAGCTTTGGCACCGCTCCCTCCCTTGCGAATCATTCAAGCGCCGGCGCTCGTGAACTTTACATAAACCCCCAATTCATGTTTCCAGAGCCATCCGGCGCTGACGGATCGAGCGAGGCCGGCTCGATATTCTTCTGCCCATGCGCCGGCGGCGAGGAAGGGCTTATTGATCAACTCGATGCGGCCGTCCTGGACTGCCTCCACCGTGTTGGCTATCTCGACCAGCTTCCGGGCGGCCTTGTCTGGATCGGAGTAGGGGCGGCTATTGGCGAATTTCATCAGGCACCTTTCAGCAGCATGCATCACTCTGCTGGGCTGGATAACAGCGCGCCGGCCGCTCACCGCAGCCGACGCTACTCATAAGCCACGCTTCTCACAGATTGTGTGTCGACCGGATCATGGCAGCCGCCCGCTCGCCGATGATCACGCATGGCGCCATCGTGTTGCCGGTCGCGACCCTCGGCATGACAGATCCGTCGGCGACGCGCAGCCTGTCGATCCCGTAGACTTTGAGCGAACCGTCGACGACGGACATGTCGTCTCGCCCCATCTTGGCCGTGCAGGTGTAGTGCCAGTACGGCGTCGCGGCGTTGCGGACGAAATTCTCCATCTCGGCCTTCCCAAGCGGGCCTGGCATGACCTCGCGTTTCACGAAGGGGCGCATGGCGGCGGAATTGCCGATCTCCCGGCAGAGTTCGACGCAGCGCATCGCCGCCTTCAAATCGGCCGGATCGCCCAGAATGTTCGCGTCGATATCGACGGGATCGGTCGGATCGGGCCCCGTGAGGTGCACCGCGCCGCGGCTGTGCGGACGGACGATGCCCGGGGTGATCGACCAGCATGACGTTGTGGTGTTGAGATGGCTGAGCTCCTGGCTGAGAAAGGCGCCGTCGGTAAAGAAGGATTGAAGGTCGGGGTGGTCCAGCGCGGCATCGCTCTTCCAGAAGAAGGTGGCCTGCCCGGTGTCGCCGCCCATTTGCTCCGCGCGTGGATATTCCCAGAGACAGCCGCCGAGAAGCAGGTGCTCCTGCAGATTGCGGCCGACGCCGGGAAGGTGGCTCCTCACCTCGATGCCGAAACGGCGCAGTTCCTCGGCATCACCGATACCGGATTGCATCAAGACCTTGGGCGTGTGGATCGCGCCCAATGACAGGACCACCTCGTGCCCGGCAGCAAACCTCCGCACGGCGCCGTCATGCGCCACCTCGACGCCGGTCGCTTTGTCGCCTTCGACGATCACCCGCGTTACCAGCGCGTGGGTCAGCACGGTGAGATTTGGCCGGTCCATATAGGGATAGGCGTAGGTGCGGAAGACTGACTGGCGCTTGCCGTCGCGGATCCGTCGGTTGGACAGGGCAGCGCCGCCTGCCGTCTCCATCATGATCCCGTTCTGGTCGGCGAAGGTGGGCACGCCGACCGAGCGGGCCGCTTCAAGGAAGGCTATGGTGCTGGGATTGGCCTCAGCCGGAATATGGACTGCGACCAGGCCGCCGGTGCCGCGCCGTTTGGGATCCGGCGTTCCCTGCCAATCCTCGATCCCGCGATAGATCTTGAGCACGTTCTCATACGACCACGCGTCATCGCCGGTCTCGGCGGCGAAATGGTCCCAGTCGCTCTTGTGACCGCGCGACCACATCATCACGTTGATGCTCGATCCCCCGCCAAGCACTTTGCCCATGGACCAAAGCAGCGATCGCCCGTTCAGATTCGGATTCGGCCGGGTCTTGAACGCCCAATCCCGTTCGCTTCCGAGATTTTCAGTCCAGCGGGCGGGATCCTCGACCTCCGGCACGGCATCCGTTCCGCCCGCCTCGAGCAGCAGCACGCTGACGGTAGGATTTTCCGCAAGACGTCGCGCCACGACGGAGCCGGACGAGCCGGACCCACAGACGATGAAATCGTAGGTCTGGCGGAGATCAGCCCTCAGCTTTCGCTGGTTGCCTTCAATCCGGTCCGCAAATGCCTCGCTCCGAGGATCGATGTTCGACGATCCGGACGTGTCGTGTTGCATGGTTCCTGCCTTTGCAAGCTTGAAATGGACGCCTGACGTCGCGAACAAGCGATGGAGGAAGCGTCAGGTCAGCTTGAGAAACTAGGCGGCTGGACCTCAGGTGTCGTGCGGCGATCGCGCCCAATCGTCCATACTAGCGCGTACCGCCTGGCGCGCACCGCGGCCTCACACGGGCGAAATCGTCATCCAACGAATTTTTCCGTCGGTACCGTTGACGGGTGGACATTTCCGCCTCAAGGCATCTTGGCACGCCGATTGGTCCGCTCGATACCGTCGTTGATCTCTTGCGTCCAGGCGGCGACCGCTTGTTCGCGTGTGCGGAATTTTGGGGGCCCTGGACCATCTTACCGATCGGGTAGATGTTCCAGCGCCACCGACCTGGCTGGACCTCTTGAACGTCGTAGTCGACGGTTCGGTGCTTCAAGATTTGACACCCGCTTTCCGCCCGGCATAAAGCAATGCCCAAGTGCACGGTAGAAAGCAATTTGAACGGAGCTGGCCTGTGAAACGACGATGGCTGCTCATTCTGACGGGCGTAGCAATCAGCTATGTCCTGTCGGCTTATGTCCTCCTTCCCCTGCTGTGGACCCATCACGAGCGTGAGCCCGGCCTGGCTTCCCTGCCGATGGTGACACGGACTGCCAGTGGCATTCCAGGAGACGCGCTCAATGTAGGACTTGTTGGCAGCAAGGAAGATGTCCTCCCCGCGATGCATGCGGCCGGTTGGTTTCCGGCCGATCCAATTACGTTGCGCACGAGTATCGAGATCATCGGCAGTGTGGCGCTGGACCGGCCATACCACGATGCGCCTGTCAGCCCCCTTTACTACGACGGGAAGAAGGAGCAGTTCGCTTTCGAGAAACCGGATGGAAGGAGCGCCGACAAGCGACATCATGTCCGGTTTTGGCTGGTCCTCGAAAAAGGGACCGATGGCCGCCCGGTCTGGCTCGGCTCGGTCACGTTTGACCGCGGCGTGGGCTTCAGCCACGATACGGGTGAAGTCACCCATCATATTGGGCCCGACATCGATGCCGAGCGCGATCTGCTGATGCACGATTTGGGCGAGGCGGGGATGGTCCAGACATTCTTCCAGATTTCCGGAACGGGCCCGACATTGTTCGGTCGAAATGGAGAAGGCGATCCTTATTACACGGACGGAGAAATCGACGTTGCCAGTCTGGTCGTTGATGGTGTCAAGCGAACTGCGCCACCAGAGACACTGCCGCCGCCACCGTTGATCGCTCTCAAGGATCAAATCTGGCACGGCGTCGGCAATGCGGTTGCCCAATGAGCTTGTTGCAAGACAAACGAGGCACCCAAGGACCTTGCATCGAACTAGATCTGCAAACAATACGGTAGCTCAGTTGCGCCATGGGAGGAAACTCAACATGCCAAAGATGGTTACGATCTTGGCTCGCAGCCTGTTCGCCTCAGCCCTTTCCTTCAGCACCCACGCACGGGCCTCTGCGGAGAAGGCTTTCACCGTGGCCCGTATGGTGCCTGCGTGCGCAACGGTGTGCCGACCCGCTTGGTGGTGACGCCTGATGAAGGACCGGATTGGCCGCGTGTATTTTGCCCAACATACGGTTACTATTACAACGACCGCTACGGCCGGTGCGTGCCCAATCGGTAAGGGTGTTCCGCCATCTGCGCTGCAGAGCCACCTGAGATGAGCGCTGCCTCAAAGGGTGCGACTACCCTTCCAGATCCTGTTGACACGCCAAATATACCCTAGGAGGATCACGTCTCCAGAATTCGCAGAAGGAGGAGATGATGTCTTTGTCGGGGGCGTCTCAGAACTTCTTCGCGACGGCAATCTTAGTCCTTGCCGTGATGCCTTGTTGGAGCGCCGAAGCTGCTCCGAAAAATCTTGGATACAGACAGATAGCGAGAAGTGCGAGTCCAGACATTACGACGCAAATAGGAATAAAAGATTCCGATACCGTGACCTGTTATGTACACAACAATAGCTATGAGAGCATTTGCGTAGTGTACGACGTGTATCCCGTCTGGAATTTCTCTCAACCAGCACGTGGAACAGTATCGCATTTTATTCCGGGAAAAACCGGGCGCGCCATTGCTTGGACGTTCCCCTCCCAACAGGCGTCAATGCAGTGCAAACTTGTTTCAGCAAGGTACATGCCTTGGAACGATCTGTGTCAGTAGCACCTGTTTCATGCGGCACGACTGACTAAAAATTTCCTCGCCGGGCCCGGACGCCCTTGCGCCTATTCCCCACCATGGGTGAAGGCGACCGCTGCGCGATGTGAGATCCGCCGCCTTGGAGCGCCATGTTGATAGTCTTTTCCACCGCATGGCGTCATTTGCATTCCAGATCCGTGCCGCGAGTAATGAAGCGGCCCGATATCAGCTATCTGTGCTGGACCGGGCTCGGCGATCGACAGTGGCCCACACTTCTATCGTGCGCGCGTTCCACGCAGGCGGCTCGTCCGACTAAAGCACCCTCCTCGCGCCCGGAATCTGCCGCAGCGCCCGCGTCAGCGCCCAACTGAACGCAATCGTCAGCACGAACACGATGGGTGCTTTCACAGTCGCGGGCATATTGAAGTCGAACAGCCAATACTGCAACCACAGCGTGATCGGATAGTGCACCAGGAACATGCCGTAGGCATCAGCCTGCATCGGATCGAGTACGCTCCTGCCTGAGCTAGCAAACCTCAGGAAATATGCCAGGATCGCGAACAGGATGGCGACGCTGAAGACAGTAAAGCAGACGGCATAGGCCCCTTCATACCAGTTCGGCAACCGTGACGGATTCCCCAGATTTTCGCGTTTGATGGAGATCAGCACCCATAAGAGGTAATATGGAACGATCGTCAGTATCATCCAATCCCAGCTGACCTTCGCCATCCGGCCGTCTGCCGCCAACAACCCGCGATCCATGTTCTGAACGCCAATACCGGCGCCGAAAAAGAAGTAGGTGGCATAGAGCATCACGCGCCCGTGCTGGACCGAGAACGGCCCGAACTCGAACCAGCTGCTTGGTCCGAAGTGCATTAGCCCGGGAACGTAGAACACAGCCGTGACAGCAAGAAAGATCGCGAAAAATACGGCGGGCCGACGCCGACCGTGCAGCGAGAGGCGATTGATCGGATCGAGCATGTTGGGTGACAGCCGATACAGCAGGCAAGCAACCAGGTCGAAAGTGAACAAGACCCAAAGGAACCATACCGGTCCGCTCGGCCACGGTCCCTTCGTGATTGTGGCCCACCAGAATTCCGAAAAACCAATTTCGGGATGCTGCCGCAGAGAGATGGCGTAATAGGCAAGCGGGATCACCGTGAAAGCACAGATCATGAATGGCAGACCAAGCCGGAGCAGGCGATACGACAAGTAGTTCAACGGTCCCTTCCGGGCGATGCCCGGCCAGACGAACAGGCCCGACAGGAAAAAGAACATCGCCATGAAGAAACTGTCGGTGGCGAGCACGATCATGTCGAAGCCGAAGAATTCCTTCGGGTCGGTGTGACCGTAATATGTATAGGGGATGACGGCGTGGTGCAGCAGCACTACCAGCGTCAGGAAAGTGCGGGCGCGGTCGAGCGAAGGATTGCGCGTCTTGGCCTTTGGCTCGGTGTGCACGTCAGCAGCCGCTGCTGCTTGAGAAATCGATGTCAATGCGAGCACTCCGGCAGCCCCTGACGGAATCGGATTGAGCAGCCCAATCAAGTATCGAAACGTTATTGGTTGCAACTAAGTCGGTCGAGTTGGTCTTTGGGCCAACAGACAGGTGCGGACCACTGGCGCGACCTAAGCGGCCGCCGGGCCCGGCGGCAGTAGGGACGCCGAGCAGAATTTCATCAGCCAGCCTTGCTCGTACGATCAAGTATAAGACTTCCATCTACCTTTCCTACCTATTCAACGCGTCTCGCGGCAGCTTTGCGGGCGACACCCGATACTAATCTCTCCGCTCCACCTCTCCCCGATCTCAGTAGGCGATCCGCGAAGGACATCTTAGACCGGCGCGCGCAAACGGAAGTGGAAGACTCAGTTCGATCAGAGGTAGAATGCCAGCACACACCTAATCGAGACGAAAGCTGCGTGAAATTGTGCTCAGGTTCGAATGCTGGTCGTCTTGGACTCCCGGGGCCATGTCCTCACATTCCTTCAGCATAAACTTGGCCACGGGATCGTGGGGAAAGCTGCTAAGAATCAGACAATACGCGCGGTGCGCCGCCGCAATATCGCCGGCCTCGAACTGTTGCGAGGCTTGCCAGGTCATCGCGCAGAGCTGCTCGTCCCGATCGCGGACGCTTAGATCCGGATCGTCGCTGGCGCGCAAACCAAGCAATTCATAGATCATGAACTCGGTCTTGCGGCCCTTGACCTGAACCCGCTTCAAGGGCCGCGCCAGTATCTCGGCCCCTACGTGGTCGTGGATGCTGTCGCTGATGCAGATGGTGGTGCCAAACTGCTTGTTGATGCCTTCAAGGCGCGCGGCGACATTTACGCCGTCCCCCAGAGCGGTGTAGCTCAGCCGAGCCGAGGAGCCGACATTGCCGACCAGGACGGTGGCGCAATTGAGCCCGATCCTGATGCGGATGCGCGGCCGTCCTTCCGCCTCCCAGGTATCGTTGACGCGCTCCATGCGCCGTGCCGCCCGCAACGCGCCGGCACAGGCGCGCAACACGTGGTCGTCGCGCTGAACCGGGGCATTCCAGAACGCCATGACGCCGTCGCCGATGAACTTGTCGACGGTTCCGCCTTCTTCCGAGATCGCGGCGGAAACTTGCTCGAGATAGGTCGAGATCTGCACCAGCAGATCGTCCGGCGCCAGGGTTTCGGAGTGCGTGGAAAAATTCTCCAGGTCGGAAAAGAACACGGTGAGGAATCGCGGTTCGACGCCGAGCGTCAGCGGAATGCCCGACTTGATGAGCTGGCGGACGATGTCCAGCGGCACGAACGACGAGAACGATTTCAGCGAGTTGCGAAGCAGTGAAGCCGCGGATTCCAGCCTCGCGATCTCGCGGATGTTGGATGGCCGCGACGCCGGCACGTCGAATTGCAGGCTTTCGATCGCCTGCAATTGCTCCGCTACGTTTTCGACCGGCCGCGACAGCCGGCTGGACGCGAAATAGATGAAGAACAGCTCGATCATGGTGAGGATGATGATGACCACCATGATCAACCGATTGGTCGCCTTCAGCGTCCCCACGAAATCGTCGATCGGCGTCAGTGTGATCACCTGCCAGGGCTGGCCGAAGCCATCCGGGAAATTGGCGAAGGCCGCGATCAAATCCTCCCCGTTTGCCGGGGACCGGAACACGAGACTGTCGGTGTCGGCGCCGGCGTGCTGGCGAGAGGCCTCGCGTACGTCCGGATCGTCGATATCGGCCAGGGTCGCGATCTTGAGCTTGCCATTCTCGACGCGCACGCCCTTCTGCTGTTCGGAAAGGCGATGATCTTGCCGTTGTTGCGGTCGGCGATCAGGGTGGTGCTGCGCGCGCTGGCTCCGGTGCTCGTCGAGAAAGCGCGACAGCACGTCCATGGTGATGTTGGCCGATGCGCAGCCGATGAAATCGACACCATGGAAGATTGGAACGCGCAAGGAGAGAATAGGGAAACCGGTGTCGGGATTGATCGCAGGCTCGGTCACCGCGAGCGTCCGCGTTGTCTTGGCCGTCTGATAACCGGGTAAAGTCCTGATGTCGAGGTCGGTTGCAACATCGTACCCGCCGATCAGATGCGGCCAGACGTCAAAAAATTTACGATGCCGGACCCGCGAGAGCGCAAAGGTGATCGCATCGATGTAGCTGGCGTGCCAGTTCGCCGCCGCCGGAATACGAGGGTCGCTACGCCTGCGGTCCTCGTCGATCCGGGTGACGACCCGATGATAACCATCCTCGAAGCTGACATAGACGGCGTCGATATGCGAAGCCGAAGTCAGCGCGCGGTACAAGAGATCATTGCTCTGCTCGGTGCGGAAATAGCCGGGATCCGCGGCAGCCACCTCGGCGAGAAAGCGCAGCGGGGTTTCAGTGCTGTCGATCAAGTTCTCGAGTGCGCTCGACGCTGGCACGGCTGGTCTGCGCAACCGCATCGTTCAGGATCGACACCATGCCGGCGGAATTCCTGTTGTAATTGTAGATCAGGATGAAAATGAGAATGGGAATGCTGAGGCCGATGAACAGCAACGACATGACCAAGCTCAGCCTTGGCCGCCCCATCCTGGCCGCCGGCGCAAGCGCTCCCAACCGGGCCAATGCCCCCTGCAGGGATGCGGCGGCTTCGGTACCCGACCAGCGCCGCAATCGCCAATCCGACTGGCACAAGCAGTAGTGGGATCAGCCAGCGCCCTTCGATTTCGTCTTCTCTGTCCCACATCAGTCCCGCGGGCAGCGTATCGTCAGCGAGCACCCCGAGCTTGCGATAGGTCGTGGCGATGTTTCGCCAGTGCGCAGCATCCTGCCCGACCGATATGGCCGGGTCCTCGCCGCACCAGCAGATCCGTGCGGGCTGCTTCGAACAGCAGCGCCTCGCGGCTCTTTTTTGCCGAATAGGTCTTGAGGATCAGATCGACCGTCGCCTCCTTGTGGGCCAGCGCATAGGCCCAGCCTTTCAGGCTCGCCGCCCTGAACGCCGCCACCCGGTCCGGGACGGGCTTTCACCTCCGCTTCGGAGGTGCACAGATTGTCGCCATAAAAATCGACTCCGTAGGCACCGGGCGAGAAGGTGCGGTACGCGGCGCCGATCTGTTCAAGGACGAACGGCTCGTTGGTGCTGTAGGCGACCATCGCGTCGGCCCGGCCGACCAGGAGATCGCGTGGGTCGCCCCGGTGGTCGACGCGCGGCAGTGCCGCATAATCCACCCCTTCGTGCTTCAGCATCGCGGCGATTTCATCGCTGCCCGGCGCGTCCATTAGCGTGCGGCCGCGCAAGTCCGAGACGCTTCTGATGTCGGCCCGGCGCGGCACCAGAATGATGGCCGGGGATTGCTGGAAGATGACGGCCAGCACGACCAGGTGGCGGCCCATGACCCATTCGCGCAGGACGCTTGAGCTGCAGACGCCGAAATCCGCCTTGCGGCCGGCAACCGCTTCGGCGGCGTCGATATCGGGTCCGCCCTCGCGGATGGTGACGTCGAGACCGGCGTCACGGTAAAAGCCCTGCTCGAGCGCCGCATAGTAGCCGGCAAATTGGAACTGATGCTTCCATTTGAGCTGCAAGGAAACTGGATCGGTTGCAGCGGCAGGATGCGATGCGAGCAGGACCAGGCAAACGGCCATGGCCAGCCGCCTCAGGATGTCCCGTTGGTGCGCAAGTGCGGCGAGCGGCCAAGCTGTCGCCGCACCGCCAAAGTGCTTAATGAACTCGCGCTGTCGCATTTGACCCCACTGAGCACGCGCCTTGCGCAGTCCCGAACCATGGCACTCTGGAGCCGTCCACGGCAAAAATGGCAGCTAAAGTCTCGGGCGCTGATCAGGGACGCTTTGCTGCGCGCTGCCTTCCGCCTTGCTCGGACCAGAGAACGTTGACCATTGGCTCGCCAACTGCTGACGCGCCTGCTTTTCATCGCGAATGCAGCACCGACTGATCGACCGAGAGCCCAGCAGTGGCTGCCACGCCGAGTTTGCAGCTGCGAGCCATGTCGAAAGTTGGCACCCTTTCCGCAATTGTGACGGCGAGCTGCGAACTCACGATAATCATAGAGATTGAAACAGGCATTTTGGCACTCCTCCTCCTTTCGCCCGCACAGAAGCGGCTACCTTCAACGGTTCTCTACCCGGTCCTGCGCGAGCCGCCGATCGCCCTGTCGATGGCTTCGAACAGGGCCTGTTGCTGCAATGGCTTCCGGAGACTGGCAATTAGCCCTTCGTGATCGCGCAAAGCGACTTCCTCATACGCAGTGATCAAGATTGTCGGAACTCTTATACCCCTAGTTACGAGATGTTGCTGAAGCTCCAAGCCATTCATTTCTGGCATTTGGAGATCGACAATCAGACAGTCCGGAAGACTGGCCGGCAATGCTGCAAGAAACTCCTGGCCCGATCCGTAAGTTCGAGCGCGAAAAGCGTGTGAACGCAGCAGCCGGCTCAAGCCTCTGAGCACGGCTGGATCGTCGTCCACAATAGCAATCAACGGGGAAGTTTCCGCCATGAAAGACCATCGCGGTTGCGCGATCCCGCGTCGAGTTGGCCCTTGGGCTAATAGGTTCGCGATCCCTACTTCGACGGGTTGAGCTTCTCGGCCAATCGGACGAGATCGGCGACGGTGTGGATACCCAGCTTCCCCATCATCCGGCTGCGGTGGACCTTGATGGTCTTTTCGACCGTGCCCAGATCTCCGGCAATCTGCTTGTTGAGCCGTCCCGCCACGACATGCGTAAGCACTTCGCGTTCGCGCGGTGTCAGGTTGCGGACCTTCGCCTGCACTGATTCCCTCTCGGAATGAAGCCGACGCGACTCGGTGTCCCTGCCTTCCGCTCTGGAAATGGCTTCGAACAGATCCTTGTCCTTTACGGGCTTGGTCAGGAAATCGATCGCCCCGGCTCTCATGGCACGCACGCTGGTGGGAATGTCGCCTTTGCCGGTGATGAACACGACGGGACGATGATAACCGCTGGCTGCGGTCAGCACGCGCTGAATCTCCAAACCATCAAGACCAGGCATCGAAAGATCAAGTACAGCGCAGCCCGGAACAGCCACATCGTTCTCGTCGAGGAATACTCGCGGCGAAGAATATGGTCTGACGTCGTAGCCCCTGGTGTTGAGCAGGCGCGTTAGCGCCTTGAGCACCCCGGGGTCATCGTCGACGAGGTAGACCGTGAATTTTTCCATCATGCATTACCGATTTCCGCGTGCTGGATTGGCAACGAAAACACCGCAATGGCTCCCCCGCCCACATCGTTGACCAGAGCCAGTTTCCCCTGATGCGCTTGTATAATCGTCGAACAGAGAGCCAGACCCAGGCCGAGACCATGGTCCTTGGTGGTGTAAAACGGCTCAAACACACGGCCGTTTTCCTTTTGACTGATACCGTGTCCCCGATCCTTCACACAGACGTCTACCATTTCAGTTCGGGCGCCACGAGTGGTGACGAGGATAAAGCGCTGGGCCGTGGGGGTCGAGGCCATGGCATCCATCGCGTTCATAATAAGATTCAGCAGGACTTGCTGCAGCTGAACAGAATCGCCCCGGGTCAGAAACACGCTGTTTTCCAGATCGAGCCTGACATTGATATCGCGGCCGATTAGCTCGCTATGCAGCAGGCTCATGGTCGATCTGACAAGTTCATTGACGTTGACGTTTTCCGCTTTCCGCTCACCCTTCTTCAGAAGCCGGCGGAGACGATGGATAACCTCGCCGGCCCGATTGTCTTCATGAACAATCTCCTCTAGGGCATCGCGAATTTCGACCAGGTCCGGAGATTCGTTTGCCAGGAGATGAAGGGCCGCTTGCGCATTTGACAAGATCGCTGTGAGCGGCTGGTTGACTTCGTGCGCTATCGAGCCGGAAAGTTCACCGAGCACGGATACACGCATCAGGTGCTCAACTTCCAGACGCTGCAGTGCGACTTCAGCCTCGGCCGACTTCTGTTCGGTGATGTCGATAAATATGCCGCCAAGATGACCCGGTCGACCACCTCCCTCTGAACGGGAGCGGGCTCGCATGCGAATCCAACGCACATCACCGCCGGGCAGGACAATTCGGACTTCGCTGATTGCGGATTGTTCCGGCTCCAGTGATCTTTGAAGCGATTGGGTCGCATTTTGCAGGTCGTCGGGATGAACGGCCGCGAGGAACGCATCACGGCTCAATGGCGTATTGCGCGCAAGGCCGAACAGCATTCTGCAATGCTCCGTCGCCCAAAGCTCATTTCGATGCTGGTCAAATTGCCAGAGCCCGATATTGGCGGCAGCGGCTGCGAACGTCATCCGCTCATCGCTCTCCTTGAGGAGATTTTCAGCGCGTAACCGCCTCCGTCTCTGAAACAGCAGCGCTGCAACAGCTATCGATTGCGCGGCAACGATCAGGGCGGCCGCGCTGACGATGCCTCGATGCTCACTCCAGATCGTCGGTTCCTTGAACAAAACAACGGTATCGCGAGGAAGTTTGCTCTCTTGGAGTTTCCATCGCTCCAAGGCCCTGTGATCGACCCGATAGCCCTGTTCCGGATTTGTTTGCGGGGGGATCGTGGCGGGATCTTTCCCGGCAAGGATTTTAAGCGCCATGTCTGCCGCCTGGACACCAACCGATTCAAACGTCTCGACGAAGCCACCCACGACACCTTTGCCAATATAGGTGTCATAGGGCGCGTAGAGCGGTGCCGGCGAAACGGCAGCCAGAGGACCTGCCATTTCGGCAGGGACAAAGGAGCTGCCTTCGCCGTCGGCGAAGATCGTCAAGTATAACACGATCGCATCACGGGGAATGTTCTTCACTTCCTCCATCAGCTTCGCATGGGAGCGATCGAACAAATACGTTACCTCGAATTTTCGTTCACGATCCTCTATGGTTTTTCGAGCGATCGATTGCCATCGCCGATCCACCTGCCCGCTGCCAGCGATGACGAACAGACGGCTTGCTTCAGGCTGAAGTTGCTCCGCGAGCGCAAGCGTCTTGTCCAGGTTGAACTCGGAAATTACTCCGGTGATGTTCGCCGGTAGCCTCAACGCGTTGTAGCCTTGTGGGGATATGGCCGCGAATACGACAGGCGCATTTGGGGCAATGTCGTCGCGGTGCTTGACGAGGAAAGGCAGAGCAGCGCTGCCTAACGTTATCACTACGTCAGGCGGGCGCTTCTGGTACTTGGTCCGCAGAAACATCGCTATCGCGGATTCGTAGGCGGCATCCGTGTTTCGCGCCAGGTCAAGAAAGTCTGCATCGATTTCTAGGGGTTGTGGCGAAAGTTCCAACAATCGCTTCCGAGCGCCATCCGCGATCAATGTGGTGGCCGGGAATGTGTAGTTGAAAGCGTGCAACATCAGGACGCGTTTAGGCTCAGCGGCGCGAGATTCCGCCGCGTACAGACAAAGGAGCAGCAAGCTCCACCAAATTATGCGCGTCCTTGTCATTCCGAAAAGGCCGCCACGCCAAAAATACACCAGTACAAACTTCCCGAACTGGCACCTGAAGGCGCACCGTTCGAAGGATCGAAAGCAACCTTAGCACGCTTTGATGGCCCACACTCGCTCTAGTGAAATGGGATTTACAAGCAAAATCAATGCATAAACTTTTACCTGACCGACCTTCTCGATTTTACCGGTCGCGCATACAATCTTGGTTGCCCCCGTGGTGTAGCCGTTCGGCCCCGGCCAGACGATCATATGCTGCGTCACGATTTGGAGCGGACGAAGACAACCTCGAACTTCTGCTTGACGACGACCTGATCGTAGACACCCGTCAGCAGATCATTCGCCGCATCATAGCTGAGCGTATAGGTCGAACCGTTGTAGCCGGCGGCGCGTAGTTCAAAGAACAGTTTGAGGCTTTTGCCGTCGCTGATCGCCATGGCGGTATGAAAAGGCAGCGTCCTTGGATTGGCGTAACTGGCGTCAAGCCGGCCATCGACGTCTACCGAATTGATCGTAATCACATAGCCTCCCTGCACCCTGACCCAGCGACCAGGCAGAACGCCAAAGGCAGCTTTAGCGGCGGATTCCGTCGCGAACGGTGCGGACATCGGCGGCGGAGGCTGTGACTGCGCCAACACCGGATTGATAAACAGCGAAAGGCCAACGACGACGAATGGCACTTGTTTCATGGCTTTTCCTCCTATCAGGCTGGGTCGCATTCTGTCAGTTAAATCAACGACGCGACATTGCCCCTAAGGGCAAGCCCTTCATGACGCTTCGACCACCACCCATACGAAGGCGACCGACGGTTACCGTGCAGATCCTCGTCCGATGTTGGACCACGGTCCAATAGCGGGGGAGCATTATCCTACGTAGCGTATTCCACTCAGATACACGTCGATGCACGGTTGGGAGGGAACGCTTTGATGACGGCGCAGCCTGCGGCCAAGCTTACGTCAGATGTCACCATTTGTGACGCTCCTTCAAACACCGATGAGATGATCTCAATACCCGGTGGCACCTTTCGCATGGGATCGGACAGGCATTATCCGGAAGAAGCCCCGTCACATCGCGTTACTGTGGAGGGCTTCTGGATGGATCGTCATCCCGTGACGAACAAGCAGTTCAGGGCGTTTGTTGAGGCTACCGACCATGTCACTGTTGCCGAGCTCGTACCCGACCCAAAGGACTATCCAGGAATGCTCCCGCACATGGTCTATGCGGGCTCGTTGACTTTCTCACCGCCCCTGCATCCGGTCAGTCTCCGGGACTTCAGCCAGTGGTGGACCTTCACCAAAGGCGCGGACTGGCGGCATCCTTATGGACCAAAGAGCAACAACCGAGCATTGGACAATCATCCTGTCGTACATGCGGCCTTCAGCGATGCGTTCGCCTACGCCAGATGGACCGGCAAGGACCTCCCAACCGAAGCGGAATGGGAATTTGCGGCGCGCGGCGGGCTCGATGATGCCGAGTTCGCGTGGGGAGACGTATTCACGCCGGATGGCCGTCACATGGCCAACACGTGGCAGGGCGAATTTCCGCGCCAGAACACCAAGGACGATGGATTCGAACGGACATCGCCGGTCACCGCATTCCCACCGAACGGTTACGGTTTGTACGACTTGATCGGCAACGTCTGGGAGTGGACAGCGGACTGGTATTCGCCGCGGCACGAAGCCGATGCGCCAAAAGCCTGCTGCATCCCGGAAAACCCCCGCGGGGGACGCGAGGCCGATAGCTACGACCCCCGAACGACCAACGTGAAAATTCCACGGAAAGTCATCAAAGGCGGCTCGCATTTGTGCGCGCCGAACTACTGCCGACGCTACCGACCGGCAGCGCGTCACGCGGAGCCGGTCGATACATCCACGAGCCATCTTGGCTTCCGATGCGTCAGGCGAGGAGCCTCTGACGGATCATAAACAGGAGAGCGTAGCCATGTTGAGTTCCTTATTGCCCGACACGCCGCCCTTTATCAAAGCGCCGCCACGCAAGACTGCCGGTTGGCACAAGCGATCCTGCGCTTCGCTGCTCAGCGCAACAATGTTGATGTCCCTGTCGGGACTGGAGACCACCCCGGCGACCGCGCAGGGATCGGCTCAGAAGCCCAACATCCTCTTCATCATGGGTGACGACATCGGCATCATGCAATCGAGCATTTACCATCGCGGCCTGATGGTGGGGGAGACGCCTAACATCGATCGTATCGGAAACGAAGGCGCGCTCTTTATGACATATTATGCCGAGCAGAGTTGCACTGCCGGTCGCAACGCCTTCTTCACCGGCATGCATCCGCTTCGTACAGGCATGATTCCCCCGCAGCTGCCCGGGAGCCCATCCTGGCTGCGCCCTGGCACGCCGGCGGTTGCGAAGTTTCTGCTTGATCTCGGTTATAGCACCGGCGAATTCGGCAAGAATCACCTCGGCGACAATGTCGAGGCACTTCCGACCGCGCACGGCTTCCAGGAGTTCTGGGGTTACTTGTACCACCTCGACGCGATGCAGGGCGTGAGCTTCCCCGACATCAACAAGACCCCAACCGCGCAAGGGGTCGCGCCCCCTTGCAAAAATAGTCCGGTCCCGGGCCTTACTGAGGTGCCCGGTGCGGTCGATCCGCGGACAACGACGTGCCTGACGCCGCCGCGGCCTGTGCTCGCGTGCAGATCGTCCGACGGCACGCAACAGAACCAGACCTGCAAGGACGAAGGCCCGTTGACGCTAGATCGATCGAGGGGCGTGGACGAGGAGATTTCGGCCAAGGTCATCGACTATCTTGACCGTAACGATCCGAAGAAGACCAACAAGCCGTTCTTCGTCTGGTACAACCCGGCACGCATGCATATCACGACCGTGTTGCCGCCGAAGTACGAGGCGATGATCGGCGAACCGGGCGGCAAGGACTGGGGCCTCAACGAGGCCGGCATGAAGCAGATGGATGACAACATCGGCTACGTCCTCAAGAAGCTGGAAGACATGGGGCAGCTCGACAATACCCTCATCGTCTTCACCACCGACAACGGCGCTGAGAACATCACTTTTCCCGACGGCGGCACAACTCCGTTTAAGGGTGGCAAGCTGACCACCTGGGAGGGCGGCATGCGTGCGCCGCTGGTGGTTCGCTGGCCGGGCCACATCAAGCCAGGTACGGTCAAGAACGAGATGATGTCGGCGCTCGACTGGCTGCCGACGCTGGTCGACATCGCCGGCGGACCGAAGGGCGACGCGCTGAAGAAGCAGATCGAGGCCGGAAGTTATCCCGGCATCGTCAAGACCACACTCGACGGCGTCGATCAGCGCGCCTATCTCGAAGGCACCGATAAATCGGCCCGCGAAGTCTTCTTCTATTACACCGGCTCGCAGCCGTCGGCGGTGCGCTACAAGAACTGGAAGTTCTACTACACGATGGTGCCGGACACTGGAACCGGCGGGTTGTTCGGGGCCCAATCCTTCCACTGGACCCAGATCGCCAACATCAAGCGTGATCCGTTCGAGCAGACGGTTGGCTCCGATGCTAAATCGTTGCTGGGTTATGCCGGTTCGATCGGCTCGCCAAGCACGGCCTACCTTTATGACTGGAATATCTTGCCCATCGGTCAGCTGCTCTGGGAAAAAGAGCTCTTCTCGTACAAGGACTTTCCGCCGATGCAGGCGCCGGAGACTTACAACCTCGATGGCATCCTCGCCGAAATGAAGAAGTCCGGTCATCAAAGCGAATGACCCGGCGCACCTCAAGTCGTCCGATCAAGACGTCCGACAACCGGAGCGACCAAGGACTGATGTTAATTCGGCGGGCGCCCTTAAGGGGGGAGCCCGTCGATAACGGCGATAGCATCCTAATCCCCGCTCGACGCTCAGGCGGCGTCTACCGTCGAGCCACTGCGAGCCATTGTCCGGTCGCGCGTGATGCCGAGCCGATCGACACCTCAGCAAGCCATGTCGGCTTCAGGTGCATCACACCAGGAGGATCACGTTCATGAGTAACAATAAGATCCCCGAACAGTCTCAGATGAGCGCGGGACCAATCGGCGGAAGATTGAAACGCCGCGATCTCTTGTTGAGCGGGAGTTCTCTCGTCGCGGCTTCGGCACTCTCGGCCGTCGGACTGACAAGCTCCGCTCAAGCGCAGCAACCAACACCGTCATCCGCGCCAGCCGGGCAACGGCCGAACATCGTCGTCATCATGGGAGACGACATCGGCATGTGGAATCTCGGCGCTTATCACCGCGGTCTGATGGCCGGTCGGACGCCCAACCTCGACAAGCTTGCAGCCGAAGGCATGCTGTTCACCGATTACTATGCCGAGGCGAGTTGCACGGCAGGTCGCGCCAACTTCATCACCGGTGAGCTTCCGATCCGGACCGGCATGACCACGGTCGGCCAGGCAGGCGCGGCCATAGGGATACCGGCGCAGGCGGTGACGATTGCCGCGGCGTTGAAGGGAATGGGTTACGCCACTGGCCAGTTCGGCAAGAATCACCTTGGTGACAAGAATGAATTCTTGCCGACGGTGCACGGCTTCGACGAGTTCTTCGGCTACCTCTATCACCTCGACGCGATGGAAGACCCCGCGCACCCTGGCTACCCGCAGGAGCTGTTGAACGTCGTCGGTCCGCGCAACATGGTGCATTCGTATTCGACCAATGTCGATGACCCAACGGTGGACCCGCGCTGGGGCAAAGTCGGCAAACAGAGGATCGAGGATGCTGGAACACTCTATCCCAAGCGGATGGAAACCGTGGATGACGAAATCCGCGACCTCGCGCTGAAGTTCATCGACAAGGCCAAGACCGACAATAAGCCGTTCTTCCTGTGGCTCAATCCGACCCGCATGCACATCGTCACGCATTTATCGCCGAAGTACGAGGCGATGCGCAATTCCAAGAACGGCTGGACCATTCATGAAGCCGGCATGGCGCAGCTTGACGACGACGTCGGCATCGTAATGCAGAAGCTGAAGGACATGGGCGTCGACGATAACACTATCGTGGTCTTCACCACCGATAACGGCACCGAGGTCTTCACCTGGCCTGATGGCGGACAGACGCCATTCGCTCAGAGCAAGGGCACGGTATTTGAGGGCGGCTTCCGTGTGCCCTGCATGATCCGCTGGCCGGGCAAGGTGCCGGCCGGCAAGGTTGAGAACGGCATCATTTCCGGTCTGGACTGGTTTCCGACCTTCCTTGCGGCGGCTGGTAACCCGAACATTGCCGAGGAGTTGAAGAAGGGCAAGCAGATCGGCGACACCACCTACAAGTGTCATCTGGATGGTTATAATCAGATGGACATGATCACTGGCAAGGGACCGTCGAACCGGCACGAAATCTGGTACTTCGGCGAAAGCGAACTGGGTGCCGTCCGCATCGACGACTTCAAGTATCGTTTCATCGACCAGCCCGGCGGCTGGCTGGGCGATAAGACCAAGCCGGACGTGCCCTACCTGATCAATCTTCGCCTCGATCCCTTCGAGCGCACCGGCTGGCCCAATAGCGGGACCAAAGAGGGCGCCCAGCAGTACTTTGACTGGTTCAAGTACGAATTCTGGCGTTTCGTGTTTGTGCAGCAGCAGGTGGAAAAACTGGCGATGACCGCAATCGAGTTTCCGCCGATGCAAAGGGGCGCGAGCTTCAATCTGAGCGCCGTAAAAGAGAAAATAGAGGCTGCCAGGGCGGCGATGGCCAAGTAGCTGCCATGCTTCGACTGATTTATGGGGGCGCGACGAGCTTCTGTGCGCCCGCTTCGCAACAGAAGGAGTCGACCATGAAGCCGACCATCCGTTTTCCTGTTATCGATCGTCGCGTCCTGCTCTCGTCCCTGGCCGCGCTTCCGTTGCTGTCTGCCTCGCTTCGTTCGACCTCCGCAGTGGCGCAAGTGCCGCGCGATCCGCTGCCGTCGTGGAACGAGGGCGCGACCAAATCGTCGATCGTCGACTTCGTCGCGCGCGTGACAACGCAAGACGGACCCGACTTCGTGCCGGTTGATCAGCGCATCGCGACCTTCGACAATGATGGCACGCTGTGGGTCGAGCAACCGATGTATGTGCAACTGGCCTTCGCACTCGACCGCGTGAAGGTCATGGCGCCGATGCATCCGGATTGGAAGACCAAGCAACCGTTCGCGGCGGTGCTGGATCGCGATCTAAAGGCGCTGGCGGATTCCGGGGAAAAAGGACTGGTCGAAATCATCGCCGTGACGCATGCCGGCATGACCACTGCAGAATTCGAGAAAATCGTCACCGACTGGCTCGCGACCTCGCGCGATCACCGCTTCATGCGGCCCTATACCGAACTGGTCTATCAGCCGATGCTCGAACTGCTCGCCTACCTCCGGGCCAGCGGCTTCAAGACCTTCATTGCGTCAGGCGGCGGCATTGAGTTCATGCGGCCGTGGACGGAGCGGATCTACGGCGTGCCCCGGGATCAGGTCATCGGCTCGTCGATAAAGAATCGATTTGAGATGAAGGACGGTGCGCCGACGCTCTTCCGGCTAGCCGACATCAACTTCATCGACGACAAGGCGGGGAAGCCGGTTGGCATCAACGAGCACATTGGGCGGCGCCCGATCGCGGCCTTCGGCAACTCCGACGGCGATCTCGAAATGCTGCAATGGACAACGCTGGGCGCCAGCGGGGCGCGGTTCGGCCTGATCGTGCACCACACCGACGCGGAGCGCGAATATGCCTATGACCGCGATTCGCATTTCGGGAAGCTAGACGTAGCGCTGGACGCGGCAGGGGTGAACAAGTGGACCGTGGTCGACATGAAGAAGGACTGGAAGCGGATCTTTGCATTCGACTGAACTACGTGCCCGCAAGAAGCGGCCGCTTTGCTACTGAGACAGCCGACGACACGCGACGTCATTTCAACAATTACGCCACGGAGAACGGAAATGCTTCGATTCTTGATCCTCGCAGCGGCTCTCTCGACGGGTGCTCAGGCGGCAATGGCCCAGGAGCCTAAGACGTGGACGCAGGTAGGAATGCTGACATGCAAGCTCAACCCAAGCATTGGCTTCGTCATTTTCGGCCATCAATCCATGGAGTGCCGTTTTGTTCAAAATCCGCCATTCCCGATACAACTCTATGACGGCGCGCTCAATACCGTAGGTGTCGATATTGGCATTTCGGCAGGCGGCCGGCTGGGCTGGGCCGTGCTCGCGCCCACCGCCGGGCCCCCACCGGGAGCCCTTGCTGGCGAATACATCGGTGCCACGGGCGAGGTTGGTATGGGTCTCGGGGCCGGCGTCAATGTTCTGATCGGAGGCTCTGGAAGAAGTTTCGCTTTGCAGCCGGTCTCCATCGAGGGATCGGTTGCCTTGGACGTCACGCTAGGACTGTCGCATCTTCAGTTACGTGCCGCGCGCTGAACCCGTCTCTTTGCCTTCGACTGACGTCCGGGTTTGGTCAACGTGATAGTTGATTGCCCGAACTCCACTGACACGCTTGTTGGAGAGGAGGCACCGTCGAGATATGCCGTCTAACACGATCGAATAACGAGGTGTTTGCCGCGGTGCATGAGTCTGTTCATGGCACTTAGCTGAAGTAGCACTCTCGCCTGTGAATGTCCGCTGTTGGCGCCATAGCTGCCATCGGCATTCCATACATTTGAACCGCGAATTTGACGTAAAGACGCGGCCTGACCAAAGGGCATACGGTGGTATGCCCTTTGGTCATGGAGCGCGTGATCGCATATCTCAGAGTTTCAACCCGGCAGCAGCGGCGATCCGGTCTCGGAATTGAAGCCCAGCGTACCACAATCCAGCAATTTGTCGCCAGCGAGTTGTTAGCGATCAGTGCAGAGTTCGTCGGGTTCGAAAGTGGCAAAGGGGCCGATGCGCTCGACAGGCGACCCCAGCTAGCCGCAGCCTTAGCCGCCGCCAAAGTCGCGAAATGCAGCGTAATTGTCGCCTAGCTGGACCGGCTTTCCCGCGATGTGGCCTTTGTCGCCGGTCTGATGGCTCAGCGGGTGCCCTTCGTCGTTGCTGAACTGGGCCGCGACGCCGATCCCTTCATGCTGCATCTTTACGCTGCTTTGGCTGAGAAGGAGCGGCGGCTGATCTCGGAACGAACCAAGGCTGCTTTATCGGCGAAGAGGGCGAGCGGGATAAGGCTCGGCAACCCTCACAATCTGAGTTTAGCCGGCTCCCGAGGACGGGCAATGCAGGTCAGGGCGGCAGACGAATTCGCCCAGACCGTGCTGCCGGTAATCCGGGCAATCCAGGCGGCAGGAACCACCAGCTTCGCGTCAATTGCCGACGTGCTCAATGAGCGTGGCATTAAGTCTGCGCGGGGCGGCAAATGGCACGTGTCCTCGGTCGCGAACATGCTTAGCCGGACGGCAGGCTAGTTAGCAATTGCTTTTTTTATAGACGGGAAGAAACTCAGACACTCGACCGCGCTACCCCCAAGCGCCATCGATTGATCCGTCTCGATGCGACCGCCGCCGCTGGCGGTCAACCAACGAGCCACCGTGAGCGTACAGTGCCGCACAGCGTGCCAAATCAAAGGCCGGTTGATCCTCACGGACGCAATCGGCCTTTTTGGTTTGCGGCTATCGGAATATTTGCCTTTTTGAAATCATCGCTTTCCAGCGGTCGTGATAGTCAGGACCGAAATAAGCTTTCGGTAAGCCGTTGCCCGGTTCGGTTTCAATCTTGCCGCCGCGTTCTAGCTCGGAAGCCAGTTCCCAAACATTTTTACTCAAGCGTCCAGTCCCTTTGTAAACATAGAACGTCATGGGCGGCTCTCTCCCTTCAAGCGTTCCACCAAGCGCAGCACGGTGACAGATTGCCACGCCTTACCTCGTCGCAGGTGACGTCATGCTGGCACAAAAAATTGCGATCGAGACCGACGAGCGTGGCGCGCTGGCCGTGGCGAATAGATTTTTCGTGCCGACAGGCCCCACGAAATACGCTTCTCCAACACTGAACTAGTTTTTGACTTTTATCGCACCGGATGGCCGAACCTCAACCGAGCTAAGCCGCTTTGTTTGAATTGGCGGCCTTCGGTCCGTATAGGTAGTCCGGAGGAAGTCCCAGCCTGCGGCACGCCTGTACGGCCGGGCTCGACCGCAGAACGATCGCATCGACGAGCTTGCCAGCCTGTCTCAGAAGCGCTTCTTCTGCGGTCCCGAGGCCGTATCGTCTCGAGAGACCTACCCGCTCGCGGACCCACGAGGGCGTCATCTCCGCCGCCCCTCGAATTATTAGTCGTTGCAGCGGGCGCAACGCGGGCGGCAGAACGGGTGCGTCTGCCATGATATCCAAGAACTCGAAGACGATCGGCGACGGCTCCAGCCGATCACGCTTACTCTTCAGAAGTTCCTTCCATCCGCCCCACGAAACTGGCGCACCAGCTGCGCCAAGAGACGAGCTGCGTCGGCGCCTTCTGCGAACACTTGCGAGAGTCCCTCCTCACCTAGCGGGTGCACATAGCGATTGTACGCTTCTGCAAATCCATAAGCGGCAGTTGCTTGCACCCAATCGAGAAGCTTGCGATCGTTCGCATGATAAGCTTCTCCATCGGGCGTGGTTCCAGACACTGTGTCGTGGCGGCGTACTACGCCGGCGATCATCTTATCCGCGGCATTCCGTGGACCATAGACTGTCATCATGGCTGCCATTCCCGTGCGCTGAAGCCGCCTCACGGGGTTTGTTCGGAAAGAACTGTGCTCCCACACGCCCGATCGCACCGATTACGCGCTGCAACCCGGCGGCATGGGCTTCCCGGCAACGACAACGTGCCAATGAAAAATCCCTTCTGGGTAGCGTAGGCTATAGTGCCCCTTGTTACGCTGCTGCCTCACCCGTGTAATTTGATGGGCATCTTGGGCATCTCGGCGGTCGTGTGATGCGCCCGGGTATTCGCCGCTCTGTCGGATGATAGAAATTGATAGCAACATGCTAACGGGGCGGACCCCACCGGAGGGAGAAAAAATAAACGCGTGAAGCATGTTTTTTTGTTGAGGAACCGGCGGCTATCACACCATGCCGAGATTTATGTGCCAACCGGTCTTGTCGTGATGGCGCTGCGAAACGCGAGCGGGGAGGTAACGGTGGAAATGGTTTGCGTGCCCTCACCGACGCCCTGAATGGTGAGGTCGCCGTAGTTCATAAGGCGGCCAAGAATACTCTGGTTGACATCGACGCTCTCGACTTTGTCGAGGCTCATTTCGAAGGTCCGCCGCTTGATGAAACCGGTCTTGTGGACAACCCGCATGTTGGTTACGTCGGTCTCGGTGGTCCAGCGGCGGAACCAAGCCGTCGCCGTCCAGTACAAGGCCGCAAGCCCAGCGACCGCCGCGAATGCCAAGCAAACCAACACCAGCGCGTCGGTAGCAAAGAAGCGCCACAGCACCAGAAATGCGACCGCCACGATCCATGCCGCGATTGCCGGCAGGAAGAACATCCAATGCTCGTTGGTCGAATACAGCACCCTTTCACCGGGTTGTAGAATTTTGTCGATATACCGCGCCATACGGCTACCCCGAATTAACCCATCACCGCAGCAATGCGCCATTTTGAGCCGATCAAGACCTTGATCTATCTCAAGCCTTCGAGCGATCAGCGCAGGAAGTTTGCGTTGCTTTCACACTAGAGGCGGACCCTGCTGTGAGAGGTCGGGTGGACGGTTATGCTGGACGCTCGGAAGGGAGCGAACTCCTGCGTCAAAGCGGTGCTACAATTTTGACCGATCGCATTTTGCCAACATCCTGCCAGTAGCGCCTTAAGTGAGGAGGATACTGTGACCCACGTCCTGATCATCATCAGCTGGCTCGGCGGGGCCGTCCAAGGTGCCGCGATATCGACACAGGAATTTACGAGCGCAGAGCGTTGCGATGCAGCACGCCTAGCACTCATTGATTACGCTAAGGCCCGTGGCGCCGAAGAGACGCTTCGGGGCTTCTGCAAGGAAAAATGAAAGAGGTTATCGCCGCAATCAGCGCGCCAGCTTCAATCCGGATGCCTCGCCTATTTCATCAAGCCGATCTCTGCGAGGTCGATGATCGAGCCGCTCAAGAAAGCCTCGGCTTCTTGACGCTGCTCAACAATTGATCGCTGGCTCTCGCTAGCATGCGATGCCGGACGCGGCATTCGGTTGATACAGCCTTTCAGGGCGATGCGTTTGGTGCGGTAAACGCTGGCGGCCCACCGTCGCTCTAACGTTCTTTCAAGGTCAAGAGGGATTTCCATGACCAATGCTCGCTTCGTGGTCGCCCCCTCGCTGGCACCGACGCGGCTGCTCCGCTCGAGAGGGGGCGGTGAGCGAAACAGCCTCATCGAAGGCTCGCGCTGTCCTATGCTCGGGAGAGCCACTCCAGCACGGTGCCCGGCATGAGATCAAAGATTTCCACGGGGCACTATTGTCCTCATGGCCACTGTCCTCATGGCCACTCAATCGGGGCTGATCGCCTTCTCCGCCTGATAGCCGCATCCTTGGGGCTTCTTTGCGGAAGCTTGATCGTAGCGCGACCGTCGCCACGCACGCACCAGCAACGCCCGGTAGGACATTTGATCCAAGTCAATGGTGCCGACTTGCCCTTTGCGTCTGCTCGCGGTCCGTAAGGCTCGTGAAGCAAGCAACCTAACGCCCAAGGCCAGTGGGTGGGCCAAGGTGATCAGGCCCGCGCCTCGGCTGAACTAGCTAGAGCTAGAGGGTCTCGCAGCACTGGTGTAGCTCCTAGCCAAACAGAAGCCACGTGCTCGCAACCAAAAGAAAAAACCTCTCTTGATGTGGATCAAGGGCTGAGTGAAACACGGAACCGCAATCTTGGTCGGTGAACATTAGCGAAGGGCAGCTCCGATGATAGAGTACGCCATTTTGATCGTGATGGTGATCCTCGCCATTGGTTTTGCGTGGTTGTGGTTCATCGAGCAAAAGAAAAAACGAAAGAGAAAAGAAGCGCTTCAGCAAAGGGAGATCGAGCTATAGCGCGCTGATGAAGATCGTGATGCGCGGGCTGGACAAGGAAGATCGGGCAGCGGCGTAGATGGCCTCACGCAGTCCTAGTCGCTCGCCAGGTGTTTCAGCATCGCGTCGCAGGCGGCGTCGGCCTCGTCGAAAGTTTTAAAGGGCGAGCCGGTGATCCTGATCGCGCGCCACGGCCTTCATAAACCGGACGCCACGACGCCAGATAACCGGAACATCCGAACGTGCGCTTGGCACGCGCGGTGGAGAGACTGCAGTGCCCTTTGGACCGACCGGATTGTTCTCTGAGCGGCCTAGTAACCTGACACTTGGGGAGCGTACCAGCACAAAATCGGCTCTCGGCTAACGCGACCTTGCTCCCGCGTCGGCGTGTCTGGTGAATTGTTCTAATGCACGCGGTTCCAACGTGCTGGGGTTGATCTAAATCAACGAAGCAATGACACAGGGCGCAACGCTGCTGCGGCAGGTTGCGCCTGTCCGGCGCAACTTGTTCCAAAATCGTCTAGTGGGGCTAGAGGCACACGCTTTTTTCGGCAACCGTGGAAGGACAATAATCATGTCACGTCGAACGATCTTCTCGTTGGCTGCATCGGTCATCATCGGCATCGCGTGCATTGCTACGATTTCAACCGATGCGTTCGCATATCGCGGTGGGCGCGCCGGTGTTGGCCGCGCTGGCGTTCATCACGGCGGCGCTTATCGCGGCGCTGCTTACCGTGGCGGTGTTTACCGTGGCGCAGCCGTACGCCGTGGAGTGGCGGTAGGCGTCGGCGCTGCTGCCGTCGGTGCCGCTGCCTACGGAGCTTACGGAGCTTACGGAACACGTTGCGGATACTATCCCAACCCACCTTGCTACTAAAGCCGAAGCTCGGGTCGGGCGGCCGGCGACGCCAGGCAACGTCGTGGGTGTGGCGCGGAGAAGTACGCGGCGCGCAGTACCGCACTGCGCTGCCGGCGTTACCTGCTAAACCGCGCGGCTTAATGGATCAACTCTCTAAGCTCGGATCGAACGCGGATCAGGTAGCCCGGACGGCATCGCACACACCTGCGGACAGATCGGCGGGTCTGGCGGACGTTTGTGCCGCCGCAATCCCGGATTGATCTGGATCAATGATGGCCAGCCGGCCTTCCTTCCTCAATGCCCGGGCATTGGAGAGGGAGTTGATCATGAAGAAATCCGTGTTCTGCCTGATGCTCGCCGGCGCGACTTTGCCGTCCGCAACCCATGCCCAGGTGAGCATCGATATGGCCCGTGTAACCTGTGCCGACTATCTGGCGCTGTCAGCCGCAAACTCTGCAGTCTTCTCTGCGTGGATGAGCGGCTGGTTCAATCAGAAGACCGGCTACGTATTCGTCGACTTGAATGCCTATGCTCGAAACGTCGCGAATGTGAAGTCATGGTGCGCTTCAAACCCGACACAAACCGTCATGGCAGGCCTTCAGCGCGCCACCGCCCGATAGCGATCGCAGGCGAGAAACGGAGGCCATTATGAAACGGAACATCGCTGTCAGCTTCTGTGTGCTGCTCTTCACGTCCATTGCGCCAGCCAGCGCGCAAGTGGTGATCGATCTTTCGCTGATCACTTGCAAGCAACTCCTTGATTCGGATGCGGAACGGCAGGCGCTGATAAGCTCGTGGATGAGCGGCTATTTTAGTGCGACAAAGAACCTTAACGAGCTCGACTTCCGTTACGTGAAGAGGAACGCGAAGGTGGTTGGAAGCTATTGCAAGACGCACAAGTCAGATACCGTCATGAACGCAATGCAAAAGAATTGGCGCTAGGGTGATGGCGGCGCCGCGGTGATTTTCTGTTGCATGCTGCCCGGCGGATGTCCTTTAATTGCACGAAACGGACATGCCACAGGGGTCGCGCGATGTCCGTTGATTTGGGCAATACGGAAGTCGCGTGGAAGCGCCGCCACTGCCGAGTAAAAGAGACCTTGGCCTTGACATCAACACTGTCAAGAACAACGCTAGTTGAAGTCGGTTCGCCAGCGGGAAACGGGAAATGGTCGAAGCAACTTTGGGCAACGCAAGGTTCTTTTGCCGAAGTGGACCATATCCGCTTGCAATTGTTGCGAGCATGGCACGCGGGGTTGCCGATGAAGTCGAACTGCTCCTCGAAGGTGTGGCCCCTCTGCAAACAGCTCGCCCGAATGAAGTGAGTTTTCTCGACAATCGACGTTACGCTTCTGCACTGGATAAGACGTTGGCCGGTGCTGTGATCGTGCATCCTGATATGGCAGCGCGAGTGCCAACGACAGCGGCGGCGATCCTAACGACCGAACCATACGCGGCTTGGGCGCGCGTTGCTGCGCTGTTCTATCCGATGCCACCGATTTCTCCAGGTATTCACCCTTCGGCAATTGTGGCGGACGGGGCGCTCATCGATCCGTCGGCGGAGGTCGGACCGCTGTCTGTGATTGAGACAGGAGCAGAGATAGGACCTGGCTGTCGGATCGGATCTTGCGCGGTTATCGGAAGCGGCGTGATCGTCGGTCGAGATTGCCGGATTGGCGCACATGTGAGCTTAAGCTACGCGGTTTTGGGAGCACGCGTTTACGTCTATCCCGGCGCCCGGATCGGACAGGAAGGGTTTGGATTCGCCTCCGTCAAAGAAGGATTTGTATCGGTCCCCCAGCTTGGGCGGGTCATTCTAGAAGATGATGTCGAAGTTGGCGCTAATACGACGATTGATCGTGGATCATCGCGAGATACGGTGATCGGCGCCGGCTCTCGTCTCGATAACCTCGTACAGATCGGCCACAATGTTATCGTCGGCCGGTGTTGTGTGATCGTCGCACAGGTCGGTATTTCGGGTTCAACCGTACTTGAGGATTTTGTCCGCGTCGGGGGGCAGGCGGCTATGGCCGGGCATCTTCGGATAGGTCAAGGCGGGGAGATCGGAGCGCAGGCGGGCGTCATTTCAGATATGGCTCCCGGTGCTAAGGTGCTTGGAAGCCCTGCTCAACCAATAAAAGACTTTTTCCGACAAATTGCCACGCTCAAAAAGATGGCAAGGGGAGAAGAATAAGACTGCTTTATGCCAAGAGCTTGCGCATATCGCGCTTGCGACTTCCCTAGTCAGCACCAAATGGCATGCCGCGGCAGTCCCGGTTAGCGCGGCTTCGTCCGGCGCCGCGTGATCTCGTTCGGGCACATTGCTACAGAGACTTGCGGCGACCACGGAGGACTGCCACGTGCTGTTGTTGTCCAATCTGCTTCGACGCTTCATCCGCCAGGGCACCCTGCGAGTCCGCGACGCCGACGACAAGGTCCATGTTTTCGGCGAACTCCTGCCCGGGCCCGACGTCGCCATCCGCCTCCACGATCGCAAGCTCCACACCAAGCTTTTCATCAATCCGGAGCTATACGCCGCCGAAGCCTATATGGATGGCACGCTGACGCTGGAGGACGGTGCCGCAATCCATGATTTTCTGCTGCTGTTCTCGGTCAACCGCGCCGGACTTTATTCATACGGCTCTCAGAAGCTGATGCGGCGGGTGTGGCGCGGCCTGCGCCGCTGGCATCAGGCCAATCCGATCGGGCTCGCCGCCGCTCATGCCCGCCATCACTACGACATCTCGACTGAACTTTACCGTCTGTTCCTCGACGATCAGATGCAATATTCCTGCGCTTATTTTCGAGACCCCGAGCATGAAACGCTCGAACAGGCGCAGCGCAACAAGCTGGTCCACGCCACAAGCAAGCTGCAGCTTAAGCCAGGCATGACCATCGCCGAGATCGGCTCCGGCTGGGGTGGCTTCGCCATTCATCTGGCGCGCGAAACCGGCGCCCATGTGACTGCGGTCAATGTATCGCCCGAGCAGATCAAGGCAGCACGCGTTCATGCCGAGGCCGCCGGCGTTTCCGATCGCGTCGCGTTTCGGGAGTTGGACTATCGCCAACTCACCGGCCAGTTTGACCGGGTGGTTTCGGTCGGCATGATGGAGCATGTCGGCATCGGACATTTTGACGAGTATTTCCTCAAGATCCGCGAGCTCCTCACGCCCGACGGTTATGCCTTCATCCATTGCATCGGCCGTATGTCGCAGCCTGGCACCACCGGCCCCTTCATCCGCAAATACATCTTTCCTGGCGCCTATGTGCCGGCGCTATCCGAAACCTTCGCTGCCACGGAGCGCTGCGGTCTGTGGTGCGACGACATGGAAGTGCTGCGACTGCATTATCGCTATACGGTGAAACACTGGCGCGGGCGCTTCGAAAAAAATAGAGCCCGGGCTGCTGCGATCTACGACGAACGGTTTTGCCGGATGTGGGAATTCTATCTCGCTGCCGTCGAACTCGAATTCCTGCATGGCTCTCACATGGTGTTTCAAATACTGCTGTCGACCCAACGTGATGCGGTGCCGATCCGGCGCGATTTTATGGTCGACTTTGAGCGCGCAGCTTGGGCGAAGACGATCGACTGAACGACGTCGACTCCACATAAAGACAATGCGCGTCTCAGGTAAGTCCTGCCGCTGACTTCCGATAGTGGCAGAGTTTGTTGCAAAAGTCGGTTGAGGCAGGCCACGAACCGTGATTCCGTTACGTTGACGCGAATCTCGGCGAGGTCGATCCATGATGGGCCGTCTGAAGAGTGACCAGGGTCAACTGTTCTACGAGTTTCATCTTGGCGACGCGGTCCCCGAGGATCACCTGGTGCGGAAGATCGATGCCGCTCTCGATCTGTCCTGGCTTCGCAGCGAACTTGCATCTCACTATTCGTCGATGGGTCGCCCCTCGATCGATCCGGAACTGATGATCCGGATGCTGGTTGTGGGGTATGTATTTGCGATCCGCTCGGAGCGGCTGATCTGCCGTGAAGTGCAGATGACTTGGCCTATCGCTGGTTCTGCAAGCTCGGTATCGAGGACGCTATCCCGGATCATTCGGCATTTTCGCGCGCCCGCAACGAGCGCTTCCGCGATGGAGATGTTTTCCGCCACATGTTCGAGCGAGTCGTCGAGGCGTGCATCGCGGCCGGTCTGGTTGGCGGCGAAGGCTTCGCAGTCGATGCGAGCCTGATCCAAGCCGACGCCAATAAGCAGCGTTCGATCGCAGGTCAGGATTGGCGCAGGGATCGCGATCCAGCGAGGTCCAGCCGCGCCGTGAAGGAGTATCTGGCGACCCTCGACGAACCGGCGTGGGGTGCGGCCAGCGACGTCGTCCCGAAGTTCATCTCACCGTCCGATCCCGCGGCGCAGTGGACCGGCGCTCACAAGGGGCCGGCATTCTTCGCTTACTCCGACAATTATCTGATCGATGTGAAGTTCGGCGTCATCGTCGATGTCGAGGCGTCCCGCTCCATTCGCCAGGCCGAGGTCGGCGCGGCGAAGACCATGATCGAGCGAACAGAGGAGCGCTTTGGCCTCAAGCCGGAGCGGCTTGTCGGCGATACCGCTTACGGTGCAGCTCCGATGTTGAACTGGCTGGTCGAGGAGAAGGGCATCGCGCCACATATCCCTGTGTTCGACAAGTCAAAGCGGGATGATGGCACCTTCTCGCGCAGCGACTTTCGATATGATCCGACCAGCGACGTCTACCACTGCCCGGGAGGAAAGCGGCTCGGAACGAGCGGCACCGTGCACGAGGGCAAGACACTTCTGTATCGTGCAAGCGAGCTCGACTGCGATGTATGCCCACTCAAACCGCAGTGCTGTCCAAAAGAACCATCGCGCAAGATCCCGCGCGACATACATGAGCACGCCCGGGACGTTGCCCGGTCGCTGGCTGGCACCGAGGGCTTCGAGACATCGCGACGTGAGCGCAAGAAGATCGAGATGCGGTTTGCGCACCTGAAACGCATCCTGAAGCTCGGCCGACTTCGACTGCGTGGTCCACGAGGCGCCCAGGATGAGTTTGTTCTGGCCGCCATCGCTCAGAACCTGCGCCGGTTTGCATCGCTGGTTGCGCGACCGCCACCCGCTCAGGTTCTCTGTATTGCGTAGCGTAAAAATTGCGTAGAGAGCGTCGGGGTCGGGGGACCAAACCCCCGTCACCCCAAGTAAAATGGCTGAGCGGCATCATCGATCACAGCCGACTTTTACAACAAAATCTGCCATTAGCGGAAGTTGACAATCGTCAAACGGCTGCCGCGACAGAGCTAAGTGGCACATCTAGCGAATAGATGAAGCCGGACGGTTGGTAGGCGAGCTGCACTTGGCCGTTCAATTGTTGACCGAGAGACTTCATCATGCGGGTGCCGAAGCTCTGCCGTACCGGCGGCTCAACTGCGGGTCCACCGCTTTCAGTCCAGACAAGGTGAAGCCTTTGTCTGGGCTCATCGATCGTCCACGCGATTTCCACGCGCCCGGCAGGGACGGAAAGAGCGCCAAATTTGGTCGTGTTCGTGCACAGCTCATTGAAAGTCATCGCAAGCGCAATGACCGCGCCTGATGTAATTCTGAGATCCGGCCCGTTGAAATGGAAGCGCCGGCCCCCTTGGCTGTCGTACGGCTCCGTTGCGCTGCTAAAGGTGTGGGTAAGACTTGCGCTCGCCCAACTGACCTGCATCAGCAGATCGTGGGCTCGGCCCAATGCGGTCAGCCGCCCCTCCATGGCCTTCTGCCCGGCCTCAATACTGGGCGCTGCACGAAAACTCTGCGACGCAATCGCACTCACGGTGGCAAGCGTATTCTTGATGCGATGATGTAGTTCACCAAGGATCAGCTTCTGCAACTTGTCGGCCGCCTCGCGTTGCTTGGCGTCGATCCCGGCCTGGACAAGTAAGTTCTCAGCATCGATGCCAGCTTGCTCCAGCAGGAGCCGGAGGCTGTCGTTTTCTGCCGATAACACAACTTCCTGCGCGGAGCGTGGGGACGGGACAATTGGCTCTGCGCTGGGAAGCGCCACGTTCAGCGGCAATATCGTTGTGTCAGGAAAAATCTTCAATGCGCCCGCGCCGACCATGTCCTGCAATTCAGTAATCATTTGGTCGACACCCAGCGGTTTGCCAAAGAAGCGGCTGTTCGCCGGCCTTTCCGCGTCTGATGGCTTCACTTGACCGGAAACCAGAATGATCTTGATGGAAGGCCAACGGTCGTGAACCGCGTGGGCAAGCTTCAAACCGTCCATGCTGCCCGGCATTTGAATGTCGGTGAAAAGCAGTGAAATGTCCGAACGGGATTCAAGGATTGAAAATGCCTGATCGGCGTTGACCGCCTCGACCGGGTTAAACCCCGCATCCTCAACGATGTCGACCGCGCGCATGCGCAAAATCATCTCGTCTTCGACGACAAGAACGTTCGGCACCGGAGTTAGATCGGTCGGCATGGATAGCCTCATTCTCTCACCGGGCAATTGCCCGGGCACTCAGCAGCTGCTGAGCGTTTGGCATGGACCGTTGCTTGCGCCTTTCGAGCAGGGATAGCGAGCTAAATCGCGCTGCCCGGCAGGCCCGTCACTTTGTCGCGGGATTAGCGGCGCGGTAACTCAA
This sequence comes from uncultured Alphaproteobacteria bacterium, assembly GCA_963843225.1. Taxonomy (GTDB): domain Bacteria; phylum Pseudomonadota; class Alphaproteobacteria; order Rhizobiales; family Xanthobacteraceae; genus Bradyrhizobium. The sequence goes on from CAWJJT010000001.1 coordinate 1,249,078, forward strand.
GCGAGTTAGGCTGGAGAGGGCCAATCGCGTGACGAGCATCGCCAAATGCGGCGACATTTGAGGCGGCTGCAGATCCAGACTGATGCCAAGCCGCTCGCCGATTTCCTTGCGGAGCGCGACGTTATGGGTGCGGCTGATCTCGACGTCACCTCGTTGCGCGGAATAAGTCATGAGAAAATCCAATGGACCCGTCGGGGAAATGGAATGAAGAGGCCCTACCGACGGGCAGTGACAAGACGAGCTTCCACGATTGTCACGTGCGAACCCGCCTTTCGCAGACAAGATGCGGTGAGATCCGGCCAGACCTGCGTCGAGCAATTCGAGGCGGCCACTCGGACTTTAAGCCGGTCGCTCTTGGTCAACGCTGGGACCTCGCCCGCTTCCACTTTGGGGGCAAAGCCCGGCAACGCGATCACCGACGCTCCGAGGAGCGAGAAGATCGCCAGGGCTGACAGTGATTTGACCATTTTGGGCTGCTGACTTTTCGATTTGATCCCTCTGCTTGCGGGGATCGGCATGACAACAACCAAAACGAGAAGAAGTTCCGGTGAGACAACCTTTATTTGTTCTGTCATTTGGCCTTTCCTATTGACGATTTCCGCTTTGGGTCAAAAGCAGACCTCCGGGCAAGGTCCGGTCTGGGACCAAAGCGGACGCGAATTGATCAGCGCGCCCAGCCCAAAATGGATTTTTGCTGCTGCAATAGGGATGGCAACGGTCGCAACAGGTCGTCGATCTGCAGCGTGCTGGGTTGCCGCCCGCTAACGATTGCTTCCACGATGTCGGGCGAGAGCAAAGTCAGCCGGAGTATGCGGCTGAGATATGAGTCGTTTACCTGTTCGGCCCTTGGCCAACTCCGCCGAGGAGTTGTATTCGCCGCCGCTGCGGATTGGCAGGCGGCTTTTGCGCAGCGGAGCGCGAGCGCATTCGCCAGCGCCCTTGCTGAGGACGTGGTTCTCGAAGCAAGTACTCTTTACCGGCCAGTGAGCGGCCAGGAACACGTTAAGTGCGTCATGGAGGCCGCGAGCAAGATCTTACGAGGACTTGGAATTCACGGAGCAGGCAGCGGATGGAGACCACCAGTATGTCGAGTGGAAGGCGCACGCTTTCGGGGGCAAGGGCTTGAGCGGCATCACGGTGATTACGCGAAATGCCGCGGGTGCCATCACGCACTTAGCTGTACATCACAGGCCCCTGGGTGAACGGTTCGCGATGTTCCGCTGACGGCTCGGCCTCGGAATGCTGCTTGCTGATCTGGCGTTACCAGAGCCCCTGGTCCACCCAGGCCTCGTTCGACCAGATCGATCACAGTTTGCCCAAAGCGCGCCGCACCCTCAGTTTTCTTTAGCATTGACCCGAGCTGCCCCCACGACATGAGCGCCCAGAGCCCGTGCACGGACGCCAGATCGCAACTGCCTTTTCGAACGCTCCATTTCGACTGCCGCCAAGCTCTGAGCAGGGAGCGGAAGCGCTCCCAACGATCGGGACTGGTCGGCACCACTTCGCGATCCATTTTCTCGAACTCACGAAAGCCAGCGCGAAGTAGAGTGGGCGGTGCGTAAGCCCCGTGGCGTGAATACCGGGCTTTTAGTCCGACGAAGCTCGCGCCGACGATTGCCGCTCGCTTTCCTAATTTATCGGTCAGCTCTTGCGTCGTTTCATCTTTCAAGCGGCACGACCGCAAGCGTTGCAACCCTTTTCAAATCCTGCGGAATTAATTCTGTTAGCGACGGATCCTCTGCCTGCAGGAAATGAGAGGCATCGATAACCCCTTGCAGTCGTCGGCCTATCTCTGCAGAAAACTTCAGGGCTTCACGTGGGTTGCGCTACCAATGAGTGGGTTGCTCTACCAATGATCTTCCCTGACCCAGCAGGCTCGTCCTCTCGCCCTCACTCGGGCGCGGCGGCGGTCGAGCAGGCCAAGCGAGTCTGCCCGAACATATCGATAGCGCTCCGGAACAACAGTGTCGGTCGCTCGATCTTGTCCCGACGAATCGAAGGTCATGCCATTGCGCATCTTCTGACACCCCAAACGATAATCGACGCCTCGGGTACGAAGGCGACACAAGCTGGTTTTGGCATGCACTTCAAACTCATTTGGCAACTCGAAGGGACCGTGCGTTACGAGGATGCACACCAATCCTTCGCATTGCAGCCGGGCGATATGCTAATTACAGCAATGGCCCGGACTTACCGTCTCGAGATGGGCTAGGGTTATGAAGGACTTGTGCTTGACCTGCCCAGTGTGAATACAGCTTATGGAAATCTGGATTGGAAGTCTTTTGGATGGAGCCGCCCAAGCGACGGGAGCGGTAATCGTGAACTCCGTAAAGACGCCGGGCTCGGTCTCGACATCGATCGTGCCGCCATGTTGCTTGACGATGATGTCGTGGCTCATCGATAGGCCCAGCCCTGTGCCTTCCCCAGCCGGCTTCGTGGTGAAGAGGGGGTTGAACATCTTCTCTCTCACCTCGGGTGGAATGCCAGTGCCATTGTCGCGGATGCGGATTTCGACACGATCGTCGCGCGCGCTCGTGGTCGCGGTAATCTGTGGCTCGAAATCCGCAGCTCCATCGCCGGCCTTGCGCTCGGTCACCGCATAGAAGCCGGAGAAGCACGCGGGTGATTTCCTGCGGGAACACCTCGACCTGTCCTGCCTGCGGATCGAAGTCGCGCTGGAGCGTGACGTTGAACTGCGGCTTTTCGGCGCGTGCGCCATGATAGGCGAGATTAAGGCTCTCCTCGACCAAGGCGTTGATGTCAGCGGAACGGCGCTCGGCGCTGGTCTACCGTCTCGACGATATCGAAGCCTTCGAAATAACTCGCTCGCATAGCGCGCGTTCGAGTGAGGCGAGGCAGTCGTCACGATGAACTGCCATCATCATTCCTACGTGCAAGCTGCCATCGACGGTGAAGTATCACGGCTCGCTTGCGCCGCATCAGGGGAACGCAATGACGTGCTTTTCAAAGCGACCGCTTCGCTGGCAAGCCTTGGGATCCGGGAGGGGGAGATACTTCGCTATCTAAAGCCCACCGCCGAAACCATCGGGCTTCGCGGAAGCGAGATCTACTCGACTGTGAAAAGTGGTGTCAAAGCAGGTCGTGAGAACCCAAGAAATGTTCCGGGTCCAATCAAGAATGGCCCTAAGGGCGTGGGGCCATTGCCGGATGGGTCGATTGAACTGCCCAGCCGATCTACCACCGCTCAAGGCGAGCGACCGCCAGCCTTCTGCATCGGCACTGAGAATGGCCCCTCCGCATCGAGTGATGAGGTACGCCGGCACCCGTACAGACGCAATGGAAACATAGTGCGGGTCAAGATCAAGCGTCGCGGTGGTGGATACGTGAATTGGTATCGAGTGACGGGTGGCTGGCAGGCGGGAAAGCCGGAAGGGTACGAGCCCTGTCCATACACCGGCGAGTTCGATGCATTCGATTCTGAGTTCCGGACAGAGGCTCTTTATTGGCCCGAAGGGGAAAAGGACTGCGACGCGCTCAGCCGAGAGGGGCTGCCGGCATTTACCTTCGGTGGAACAGGCGATGGATTGCCGCCCGGCATCAGTCGCTATCTGGAAGGCCGCGACATTGTGATCCTTGCCGACAACGACGTCGGCGGCCAAAAACATGCAGTCAAGAAAGCAGAAATCGCCCATTCCATCGCCAACTCAGTGAAAGTCGTTGAATTCCCTGAGCTGCCACCCAAGAATGACGTGAGCGATTTTCTGCAGATTGCAAGTCCGATAGATCTTGAAAGGCGGGCTTCGGACGCTCCCCTATGGACGCCGGACACGATCAGGGCGGAAGGCGGCTGGCGCGCATCGGTAATCACCGGCGCTGCCGACACCATACTGGTGCTGAGGCGCCAGGCTGGCAGCGTGACCCTGCACGCGAGAGGTCGAGACATCGAGGAGAAAGAAACTGCCTGCCGGTTCGACAAGATTACCTGCCGTTGGACGCTGCTCGGTGATGCTATCGAGGTCCATGGTTCTGGTGGACGGGCGGCCACCCTTCCATATGTCGTCCGCCTCAGCGATCCTCCAACGCCCCATGAGCGGCTCCAGCTTTCGGCCTGCCGAATCCTCCGCCACCCGATTGCGATCGTGCCTGTGGCATGCGCCAACATGGAGGAGTGGTTGGACAGATACAGCGGGTTGGCTCGGCGCTAATTAGCCAACCACAGCCATACAAACCGCCGTTGGGGCGCCATTGACCCAAGATGCAATACCTTCCGCTTCGGCCGGGACACGCGGCCAGTTGGCCCACGCGCGGATGCACGTCGCACAGCGACATCGAAGACTGCCCTTCGCGTGCGCTGCTGCAACATGAAAACAGCAACTAAGTTGCTCTGCTTTGCGCTACGACCACACGCCATACGGTGGTACGCCCTTTGATCGTCAGACATGCCAATACCGACCACAATGCCAACAACCAACAACAGGCGAACAGATACTGGCTCCACCGCACGATTCTGGCAGCGGCGAACGAAACGGTCGATGGGTTATTTTTCCTGGGCCTCTGCCGCGTGCGGCGGCTCATCAGCCTGCACTTCCTCGTCGTTTTTCCGAAGTGCTACACCGACAAGCCCGATCATCACGAGGACAACGCCGCCCACTATCATCCAGTGCGGATATTGCATTGAAGAGAACATTTTCTTTGCCTTCAAGGCCGACGGAGCGCGCCGCTCCCACTCAAGCCAATCCCGTGCAAGGGGTGCCCCGTCCGAGCGGGCTCGAGGCCTTACCGAGACGGGGCGTCGGCCCTCATGCAGAAGGGTTGAGACTGCACCAGGACCTAACCATGCCCAAGAGCGCAGCTACGAACTAACGCGGGCCGGGGCAGGAGGTGCCATCCACTTCCGCTTGGCCTTCTTTGCGGGTATTTCGCCAAAGCCCCATCCACTGGCGGCCCGGGTTTTGAATCTGGCGGAGCGAGGCGTGAAAAACCCGGCGGGCTTTCGCGGATCCGCCGGCGCAGCGCCTGACGCCTTATTTTCCTCGCCGGGCGAGTAAGCCGCGGATCTGGGTTGAGAAGGATTTCGAAACGATGTCAGCCGGAGCCGGTTAGAGACGGCAACCCGCTATTCGGAACCTGGGGAGTTTGTTGAGTTCTATACGCCGCGCCCGGCAGCTTTCGCTGCGGCTCGTGCGAAGTGGGGCCCAATTCAAGGGAATTCCTCTCGTCGCGCAGGCACAGCTCATCCTCATGGACTGACCGGTCAGTCTCCACGCGCTTGAGCGAATGTCCCGCGCCTCATCGGGATGGCTTTTGGCCCCTTCCTTCTTGTATTTGGCCGGCCCCTTCTATCACTCGCTCTCGAAATCGCATGAGCACGTCTCTCCCCTGCCTCGAATTCTGCGCAGGATTAACTTGTGTGTCGGCAGACGGTCAGCAAACCTGACTCTTTGCGATCGGATGCCGCTTAGCCGACGTATTGAGTGCCGGCCCCTGATCCTTTTCAATGACGGCGGACCGAGTTCGAGTGAAACGATGCTCAGGAAGCCGCATCGGGACCTACGGGCATGACTGCTTATGGTGCACGAACCGGACCTGCCGGCACGATCTGGCAATGTCTGTTGATGGGGGAAGACCGGAAGTGGCCGGTTGGTGGTCAAAACAGCGCTTTTGACCCGTTGCAGAAGTGGGGGCTCGGGAGCGCTGCCCCACTATGCCGAGCACCGCAGTAACATGAACGCTATCAACATTCCCGCTAAGAACTCGGAGCCTTGATCTAGGTCAAGCACTGATCTTGATGTGGGTCAAGCATCGATGCTGTTTGCAGAACGGAGAAAACCCATGAAACATGCACGAAAGATTGCCCTTGCAGCTTCTGCCTTCACGTGTGCGGCATTGTTGTCCTTCGGTTGGTCTGAGCAAGGCGGCATCTCGCTGTCAATCGAGAGCGCCCAGGCGCGGGTGGGTCGCCCGCTGACCCCCGTGAGCGTTGCGGGTGTCGCGCGGCGGCAGAACCGGCGGGCGGTTTATGGCGGCGGGTATGGCGCCGGTGTAGTCGGCGCAGGCGCCGTAGCGGCCGGCACGGCTGCCGCGGTTGCGGCCACCTCACCTAACTGGGGATGGAGAGGCACAGGCACGGGTTACTACGCGGGTGGCCCTTACTACGGTGGTCCTGTTCGGGGAGCCAGAGCGGCCTACTATGGTGGTTATGCCGGTGTGGGTGCGTCTCCGGTCTGGACGGGCGGAGTGAGTAGCGCCGACCACGACCTGTATATCCGAAATCTACACGACTCCGGGTTGGCGCAATAGCGTCAGGTTTCGTCGTTCAACTAGTGGCACCCCTCACTACGGCCTACTACGCGGGCGGCCCCTGGTACGGCTTGGCAGATCGGCCCGGCGCACTTCATACCCAGCAAAGTGCGCCGGGCCGTTCCACCGCCCCGCGTCGGAGGAACGACTTGGCTCGCGACCGTTATTCCCTCGGGCCATGCTGAATGGCGGATCGAACTTAAGTGAAGCGTGGTCCGCCGGCCGCGCCTTGATCCGTTGTGCCAGGGCGCGGCCGCGCCCTTTCCGACAAAGGGTTGTCCGAGTTAGAGGTCTACAGCGGGTGGGATGACTACGTTGATCCAGGTCAACATCACCTATCCTTTGCCACCCACAATATGTTTGGCCGCGCCTGAAGCGGCTCCATCACCTTTCGGTTCGCGTACAATAAGGAGGATCACCATGCATCGGACGAAGAGTCTCTCGACTAAGTCAGTGACAGTTGCGGGAATTGCGGCCAGCCTCATGTTGGGGCTTGCAGGTGTCACTCTCAGTCCAGCACCGGCTAGGGCCGTAGTTTACTGCCAGTACGTTGAATATCCGCACGGTTGCGTGGCGAGGGCCGGCGTCGTGCTCAGGCCTCGTCCGGTGGCGCGCGCTGCGGTCCGTCATAACGCCGGTGGCAATTTAAATGGCGGCGTCAATCGCGTTGGGGTGCGGCGGTAAAGCACTTGTTTGCGGGTCACGACCTTGGCGCGGCAGACGGCAAGCCAGGTCCGTGACCCGTTTACATTTTTGTCATCAGCAATTCTTCTGTTCTCGGAGAACGGAGGCCTGCTTATGGCACGACACAGACATGCCGAACCAGTCCTCACATGTCCGCTATCAGGGGATGAAAAGACCAACCTGGCGCGCACCCTGACGTCGGAAATTGAGCCGGACCGGACATCTCTGATCAAGACGAAGTTCTTTGTCGGCGCGATAGGCCGAGACCTTGCCGATCCTCCTGGCGCGCCGTTTCCTGATCATCCGCAGTGAGATCTGAGCGATTGACAGTCAAATCGAGTTGCTTGAGATATTGCTGCACCGCCCCGATCCGCGTGTCGGCTGTCACCGAATTGGCCAACCCCACGAGCGCCGACCTCAGGCGGCGCATCACCTGCACTGAATCCGCACCGTAGTGGCGAATCTCATCGAATGCCAACACCAGATAGTCCTTCCATGTAGGCATCGGGAAAATGAGACGCAAAACGCCATCCGCATCGCGGGCATAGCCGGCGTCCAAATCGTGCCCTCCCAGCCGACGCAACAAATCCTCGATCTGATCGATAGCTTGGACCGCCGTAGTCGGATCGTTGATCGCCGGCGACAGCGCCTTAATGGCAATATCAACCAGCAGCCGAATGGGATACTTCGGGTCCTGCTCGGAAGTCCGTTCAAATCCAGAGTGGATGCTTCGCATGAGGTCGCTTTCGGGCAGCGCAGTTTTAGCCCCATGAACCTGCAACAGCAGTGTATTTTCGACAAGGGTATCGCCGACCCCGCATGCCATCACGATGACGGCTGAGGCTTTTTGAGCCTGGAGAACCAAGTCGTCGATATCGAACTTAACAATCGTGCGCGGCCCGGCGAAATACCTCAACGTTTGGACAACCGGACCAAAGTCAGAGACATTGTACGTCTCTTGTCCGCGCTTCGACTGATTTTTCGTTTTCTCATCGAGGCGCTGAAACATCTCGCGTATACCTTCGCGACCTTTGTCGCCGATTACGTGAAGCACGTTAGTGATCTGGAGGTCGCTCAAGCCCTTCATCAGCGCGGAAAACAGAAGCATGCTGAGCAAAAGCAATCCAGCGACCGCGAAACCGGAGACCAGCGGCACGACCTCGGACCCATTGCGATCGACATGGAGTAGAACTGAAAGAGAATAAGTGAACGTGGCGATAAACACACCTAGCGAATGAAATAGCCTTGGGTCGCGAGCTAAAAGGAGAACGAGCCTAGGTGAGTATGCAATGGCACTGAACTGCACCATGACCAAGCCGACCGTAAACACGATGCCAGTGAGCGTGATCATGCCGGAAGCGACAGCCGAAAGGAATGCCTGAGCCGAGGCAACGGAAATGCCGGAATTGTATGGAAAGTATGCCTGCTCAAGTCGCGGCAGCGTAATCCCAATGAAGAAACTCGCAGCAGCGTATATCATTGGGACCAACCAGAGAGGCATCAGACGGCACGCCTTCAATTTGCCTGCGGTTGGACCGATTTCGTTCCGCAGCCCCTCGGAAGCATAACGCGGCATCGCTCACATTTTCAAGCTGGCCTATGCTAATTCGGGTCTTCCTGCCCACTTACCAAGGTGGTGAATAGTTATGCTAATCCAATTTCTGATAGGCGGCCTCGTTAGTGTCTGTAACATTACAATCCATGCGATGGTGATGACCGCGGTGGTGAGAGTAGCACGAGCATCGGCTACAAAAAGTCCCCATCCGTCGCTGCTCCTAATCATCACTATGATTGCAACCGTTTCGGTCTTAATGGCAGCGCATGTTCTCGAAGTGATTGTTTGGTCGCTGGCCTACTCGATTGTGGACGCCGCGCCTGCGGGCACAAACCTCGTGTATTTCGCATTCGTAAATTACGCGACACTTGGCTATGGTGACGTGACACCGGTGGAAGACTGGAAGCTGCTTGGTCCCATAACGGCGATGAATGGTGCTCTAATGTTTGGGTGGTCGACGGCTGTCATTTTTGAAGTGCTGCAAAAAACAATGAAGATTAGTTCCGACATCGCGGACTTTGGATAGCGCATTTCGGGTGAACTGACGATCCGATGTCTGTTCATGGCACTTTTCTGACATGCCGACGGCATTGGGAATTGTCCGTTCCCGGGGGGTGAAGCGGAAAACATATCATCGCGTTGAGCTTTTCAGCTTTTGACCCACAATGGTCATTCGGGCTGTTCATTTATCAGCCGTATCTTACTAGCCTGGCGGCTCTGGGCCGCAAGTAGACCTCTCATGGCTCAAAAGATTGATCTGGATCAATGCGACCAGATCGCCATCCGCCTTGCCTAGAAGCGGCCGGATGCCTTTCGCTTATTCCCAAGAAAACATGCTCGCAAAGACCCTAGGAGCAGTCACCATGAGCGAAGAAAAGAAAGTCGAGAAGACACAAGTCCAGATCCTGTGTGATGCCTTCGAAGGCATGAAGGGTCGTCGGCCGAAATCTGATCAGGAACTAAACGAATGGCTCGCCACTGACGAGGGCAAGCAGGCGACGATGTTCGAGCCCATATTAATTTCACGTTGGGGCGAAACCGGACATGCTTAGAACGAGCTGATTTGCCGCAAATACGACTGGCCGCGCTGCGGTGCGGCCTGGAACACCGATGAATCGCGTTGGTCGGTTGATCGTGCGGGGCCGGCGCTGATGGTATAGCTCGCCGTACTTCACTAACTATCGTACGTAGCTCCGATGTACATTTGAAACATCCCGTTTGGCGTAAGAACGGACCTGTCTGTGCTGTGACACATCCCAAGGTCCAGCTAATGGAGGCCTATGTGAAATCGGTCGACATTATTTATCGTTATGAGGCGAGCGATACTTCTGCGAGGCCTTTACCGAAGGATAGCAGTGCCGCCCTGCTCAGGCTGAATGGTGGTAACAGCGATTTCGCCGCGCTTCTCGATCAAGTCAACGACGAAAGCGGAATTCAACGAATAATTCCGGTTGATCCGAGAGATTTGAGCTTCGGTTCGGACGTTGCAGGGACACCTAAACAGCGTCCGTTTGCCGCTGTGCTCGGGTGTTCGGATGCCCGTGTTCCAATCGAACTCATTTTCCACGAGGGACCAAACGATCTTTTCGTTGTCCGCGTAGCAGGCAACGGCCTCGGCCTAGAGGTACTTGGCAGTCTGAAATTCGCAGTGGATCACTTGGGGGGCACCTTGAAGCTTATTGTTGTGCTCGGGCACAGTGGATGTGGGGCTCTCACCACCGCCGTCGATGTGTTTCTCAACCCGGCCGACTACTTGACAATCGCGGCAAAGCATTCAATTCGGAATATTCTCGACCGCTCGCTTATCGTAGTCCAGGCTTCAGCGAACAAATTGCTTTCAGCGTTCGGCCCCGGCGTTGCACGCAACCCCGGATACCGGCAGGCACTGATCGAGGCATCGATCGGCACCAATACTTTGCTTTCGGCCTACTCGATCCAGCAAAAGTTCGTCGCCCACGAATTGCCAGATTTGCGGGCAGCCTACGGCGTTTACATTCTTGAGACCCGCGAAGTATGGGCACCGCGCCCCGGCAACATCAATGGAACCGGGTTGGCCGAAGCTCGCGGGATTTGCCCACTTTGCCGACGCAGTTGCTCAATCGGAGCGAATTGCTTCATACATCAAATAGTAAGCATGGCTACCTAGCTTATTCGAAAAACCCTGCGACGTCGCCCATTGGCACGAAACGGTCATTGCGGTGCGCCACCGCATGTCCGTTGTCGGAGGTGAAGCGGAAAACATGTGCTCGGCGAGAGTATCTTTTGACCCCGAGCGGACTTGAGCAAACCGTCGAAAGTGTGGCTCAAGATGTATTCGTACTCTGCCCGTCGTTTTATGCTTCCGAATCGGAACCGGTTGCCAGACCTGCTGGCGTTGCGCGTTCGTCCCTGCGCGCGGTGACCTGCAATTGGAAACCCATTGCATCCAGCACGCTCAGAACAGTCTTAAAGTTTGGATGATTTGGGCTCCCTGTAAAAGCTCGGTATAGGCTCGATCTTTGAATTCCGGCTTTTTTTGCGATATCTGCGATGTTGTAGCGATGGGTGACGACGCCAATTGCTTTACAAATTTCGCCGATGTCCGAAGTCTCAAACGCATGATTGAGGTAATCCGCAGCCTCACGCGATCGTGGCTCGGTCGGCAAATTCCTAGATTTTTCTGACATTGGGCTCACAAAAAAGGCCGGCATTTCTGCCGGCCTAAGTTTGCTGGAGATATCGAAAATAGTCGAGATCAGTATCTCGCTGCGACCGGTGCGCCGTATCCGCCGAATCCGCCGAAGCGGTAGTTGATGCGAAGGGTGACCATATCTACGTCCTGGCTGATCCGGTCGTTGAGAAAAGCGGCATTAATCGGATTGACGACTGAGAACGAGTTGTTTGAGTTACCCATAAACAGATGGTCGTATTCAATACCGGCAGACCAGTTCTGTGCGAAGCCGTACTCCCAGCCCACTCCCACGGCACCACCCCAGCGCGTCGAGGTTGCCGCGGCCAGTTCAGTTCCTGAAGGCGTGTCGAGTATGCTGAAACGGTTGCTCGTCACCGCCGCACCGCCCTTGAAGTAAAACAGCGAGGCGTTCCAAGCGTAGCCGATCTGGCCGGTGAAAAGGCCGATGCCATCGGTTTTTGTGCGGGTCGAGAACGCCGGATTGATAACGCTGAGACGCGTGTTGCTGAGGTCTGCCCAATCACCCTGTGCTTCCACGCCAAAAACCCACTGACTGGCTTGCCAACGGTAGCCGAGCTGGCCGCCGACCACGCCGCCGGACCGATCGCGGCAACCGTCAGCGAAATCTGTCCCGGCTGCATTAAAGAAATCGACGCAGTTGCGGCTCTCACCCCACCCGCCATTGGCGCCGATGTAGAAACCGGTCCAGTCGTAGATCGGAGCAACCATCGGCGGAGGTGCTTTGGTGTAAGGGCGAGCAGTAAGATCAGCCGCCGAAGCGGGTGTGACCATACCCAATGCAACTAAACCAACCGTACCCAGCAAAAACTTCTTCATCGCATTTTCCCCATGTCCGTCGATATTGAGTAGGCGATTCCTCACATTATTGTAGGCCCTTACAGCCAGAAATTGCGTATCCCAGGGGCAACACTCAATTTTTCAAAGATGGCGGCAAAACGGCAGGTTCTATCTTTACGGGTAACACGTGCTGACCTTTCCGGGCACGCTGAACAATACGAAATACGCGCGCGCGTTTTTTGAAAAGCTGCTTTTGTTCGCTGTGTTGACGAGTCCGAAACTGGCACTTTTCGCACATGCCGCAGTAGTCGCCGCATGTCCGTTGCTGAGGGATGAACGGACCAAGCTCAGACGCGGCCCGAGGTCCGAGTTTGACCCAAAAGCGACCTCGGACGCATGGAAGGACGGGGGTGCTCCACGCTGCTAAGGCAGGGCTGGAATGTCCAACGCCTTCAGCGCAGCTTATGGTAGCCGGACCGCCCCTGTTGATGTGGAACAATGTAGGCACTCTGGCATTGGGTGCATTGGCAGAGGGTTCATCTAGCCAAGGGAGGTTTGACATGAGTGCAATTGTCAAGTCGGAAATGATCTCTCGCCGAAAGGCCCTTTCACTGATGGGATTGGCGGCTGCGTTCGGCCTCGCGGCGGCCCCTACGGTACTGACAGTATCTGACGCTGAGGCTCAGACCGTTGGCATGGAGCGGCGACAGGAGCGACGCGCAGGACGGCACGAGCGACGTGAGGTGCGGCGCGCAGGACGGCACGAGCGACGTGAGGTGCGGCGCACAGGTACAAATACCGCCCCAGGTACAACTACCGGCGCAGCTAAGTAATTCCACTGGCCCCGCGAAGTCGTAATCGAACCCGCTGCGCAGCCAACGCGCGAACTGAAACGGCGGACGTCGTCGCTCGCCCGTTTGCGCTGTTAAGTCTCCTAACAAGCGCGATCCTGCAAATAAGACCTGCTAAAACTGGGAGAGACAATAGGCGCGCAAAAGCGCGAGGCGACTCGCTGGTACGTTAGAGCATGTCGCCGCTGTTGGGATGCCCAAATTCACGGATGGTCCGCTTGAGCCGCTCTTCAACAAGACGTGGCAACTGGCGGATTTCGAACTCGTGAAAGAGCGAACGCAACTCGCTGATGTCCGTACATGGCGGCACAAAACGGACTTGCCGCAGTGACCGCTCCACGTCCGTTGTCGGGGCCAGAGCGGACGTCATTTGCTCGTAGCGAGTATTTCGCCTTTTGACCCAAATGGGACATGGGCGCCGCGCCACTATTCAGCGTGTTAAGGGCGCAATAGCCTAGCCGTAATTTCCATGGAGTCTCTCGCTGGCCAGTGCTGTCCTTAATTAGGACACTCGTACTCGTGAATTAGGACACTGCAACCTCTATGATATGCCTGCGGAATGAGGTTGCGATCCGTTCCCATATCCGCAGTCATCAGCGTTTCGGTCGTCGCTGTTTTTTGCCTTGCACTCATCCATGAGACGAAATGGGGTCAGGTCATCATAGGCATCATTACTTCGATACCCTATGTTTGGTGGATGGTTAAAATCGAACAGCAACAGGACAGGGATCGCAAAGCCAAGAGGCCCTAAGCGAGAGCAACTGAGTTCTAGACTAGAGCTCTCAGCATCACCGCCGCGGAATGTCCGCTATTGGTTCAAGAGCCGAAAACATTTGCTCATATTATTGAGATCTTCTCAGCCCGAACGGACATTCCTTGATCTAGATCAACCACGAAGAGCGGCGTTCCATGAGTTGCTGGCGGTGAGCCAATGTTGAGGCCTCAAGGTCCCTTCAATGAAGCCGCAAGATGACGAACCGGCCTCAGGGCCTGAGAAGCCGAGCAAGCCTTTGCGCACGGAAGGTCTCAGCGAAACCGGCTACGTCGAAGGCCGGAACGTGACGGTCGAGTACCACTGGCCGGAGGGCCAGTACGATCGCCTGCCGGCGCTGCTGGCCGATCTGGTCGATCTGGTTCGCCGACAAGTAGCGGGGGATCGCCACGCCCAGCGACGTGCCCTCGCTCGCGGCCAAAGCTGCAACAGCGACGATCCCGATCGTCTTCGATGTCGGCGGTGACCGGTCCAGCTTGGTCTTGTCGCGAGCCTCGCCCGGCCCGGCGGCAACGCGACCGATCCCGGGCGTTGGCATCTCACCGCGCTGGCCTTCAAGGCCGCCGTCGACCATCCCAAACGCTTCGTTTCGTCCGTACTGACGGTAACGCACTTCACGGTAATCTGAGACTCGTCATAGAGCCTGAGTGCTAGTTTGTGTCGGGGTAAGTTCTTGTGCGGTCCAAGAGCATGCCAAGAAAGCTGTGCATCTTTACCGAGAGAGGCCCGCTGATTGCGCTAGCCATCGCGGCGGGGATGGTGTTCGGCATTGTCGGACCCACCTCGGCGCAGTTCTTCAATTTCGGCGGATTTCAACAGCGGCCGCAGCCACAACGCGGTGGCGGCGGGTTCGGTGGCGGCTGGTTTGGTAATGACACGTTTGAGCCATTCCAGCAGCACGCGCCCCAGCCTCGGCGGCAAACACTACCGCCCGTGCGCGAGGATTTTTCAAAGGCGCCGCCGCCCGAGAAACGCGACGCTGTACCGGAGCACCACATTCTTGTGCTCGGTGACGCCATGGCGGACTGGCTCGCTTACGGCCTTGAGGACGCTTATGCCGATCAGCCGGAAATGGGCGTGATCCGCAGGCACAAGACCGCCTCCGGCCTGATCAAATATCAGCCCAAGGGTGATCCGGCCGATTGGGCTGCCGCTGCGAAAAGCATTCTCGCCGCCGAAAAAGCTGACGCCATTGTCGTAATGCTCGGGCTCAATGACCGTGTCGCGATCCGCGAGCCGGCGACTGAGAAATCCGGCAGCACGTCGTCGGACAAAAAGACCGACAAGAAGGACGCCAAAGCCAAACCGGACGCCAAGCCTCCGGACGGAAAACCGAGCGCCAAACCGAATGGCGGTATAAACGCCACCGCGAAGCCAGATGACAAGCCGGTCGATACCGAATTGTCGCCGGATGACGTCACCGACAATGACGCGCCGCCGGCCATCGCGCCGGCGAAGAGCACGCGCGCGCCGAACGGCATCTATGAATTTCGTGAGGAGCGCTGGGTCGAGCTCTACACAAAAAAGATCGAAGAGATGATCGGCATGCTGAAATCAAAAGGCGTGCCGGTGCTGTGGGTCGGTCTGCCGGTGGTATATGGCCCCAAGGCGACCGCCGACACGCTGTTCCTGGATTCGCTCTATCGCGATGTGGCCGGCAAGACCGGCATCACATATGTCGATGTCAGGGACGGCTTTGTCGACGAGGGGGGCCACTTCGTGCAGAAGGGCCCGGACTTCGAAGGTCAGATCCGACAGCTGCGCTCTTCCGACGGCGTGTATTTCACCAAGGCCGGCGCGCGCAAGCTCGCGCATTTTGCCGAGCGCGAAATCACGCGCCTGCTCGCCGCGCGTTCGGCGCCGATCACACTGCCAACCGAGCCTTCGACGCCCGATGCCAATGCCGTGCCCGGTCAGCCTGCGCCACGCCCGCTGGCCGGACCAATCCTGCCGCTGGTCGTCTCCTCCGTCAGCACCGATCAATTGCTCGGCGGGCCGGGAACGCCCCCGGCCGCGGTCGATGCGCTCGCCGCTCGCACGCTGGTCAAGGGCGAAGCGCTGACGCCGTCCCCCGGCCGCGCCGATGATTTTGCGTGGCCGCGCCGCGAAGTCGGAAGCGAACGAGCCAAGGGTGAGGAAGCAATGGCATTGGCATCGCCCGATGGCATCGCCGGAGTAAGGGCGCCGGCGAAATCGCTAAAGTCGAAAAAACATCGCCGCCAGAGTTGGGACCGGAGCCACCTTTGGACGGTTCCTAGAGGGATGGCCCGGGAGCCTGCTTTTGCGCGCAGCAATATGTGGTAAACGGCCTTCTGGAGGAAATCCGGCTCTCCTTTCACGAAGATTGGCGCACATGCCCTAAGCTTGCCGCAACCTCCGAGACCCAGCGGCGGACATCGAGATGCTGCGCTTCCCGGCGACGCTGCTTGCCAGCGCCCGTTTTAGGCGACGCCATGTCTATTCCTGGCAGATAATGTTGAAAAACTCGTTTTTGGGTGACGAACGAAATTTCTTAGGACCGCTGATGCGTTCCGCGCGCGACTGTCATTCGGCCTTTGCGGAAAGTCATAGATCACCTCGTAGCCGACCCGAATCTTCATGCGAATCCCCGGCCAACCGTTGGTGCTGTCCCAGAATCGGACGCCAGCATCACCGCGCCAGCGGTGCGATCCACAAGCGGTGGTCAGCAAAGGCAACCGAAGGTGTGGCCGCACACCGCTATCTCGGCTACAAAGGGCGAATTGCAGAACAACCGCCGACAAAAGAGCGCACGGTGAGGGCATGCACAACGATAGTGCCGCCGCCGGACGGTCCGCGAAATACCGCGCGCGATGACCACGCGCTCGCGGCGGGAAATCGTCACCTCCCGACACCCCTTCCGGATCAAGAGCATTGATCGCGAGTTGCCCGCAGGGGCTTACGAAGTCATCACGGATGAGGAGATGATCGAAGGATTGTCGTTTGCTTCCTTCCGCCGTGTTGCCACCATGATTATGGTGCCGGCTGCGCCCCCGCGCGGTTTCACGATGGAGATGATATCCATCGGCGCGGTCGAGCTTTCCGATGCACAGCGCATCGATGCGAGTGCGCCCACGTGACGGACAAGCCGCTCGATCTCGACAAGCACCGCGGCATGGCCGCGCAGAAGGCGACCGATATCAGGCGCATTCTCGCTGATGTCGAGACCAATGCGAGCGACTTGCGCGATCGGCAAGCGGCCGTCGAAGCCAGCTTCTGTCGGCACAGGCAGCCTCGCCGCCGCCAAGGCGCGCTATGTCCTCAATCTGTACACCGCCGGGCTTGCTGCGGACGACACCCAACATCGCGACATGGTCGCGGCTGTGCTTGCAGACTTCGACCGGCTCTCGAGCGAGCCTTGAACGTATTGTTGTTCGTCGAACGAGACTTCCCTCCGCGTTCGATACAGGATCGAGCGCCCACACGAAAGAACGTTTCATGCAAAATCTCTCGCCGCGGCACGTGAAGACGGAAGAGGCACTGTGGCTTGGCGTCGTATCGGGTTGGTACAGCACGAAGGTCAGCGGAACTTTCGTTTCCGGTCCCCACGATTCTGAGTCCGATTGCCTTCGCAAGATCGCTGAAATCGATCCACCGTCGGCAAAACACCTGAAAGTCAGGCCGACCGCGTGACAATCAACACCGGTTCGCAGCCGACGGAGCTCTGTTGGTATCCAGGAACGTTCTTGAGGAGGCAAGTCAATGGCACTGACACGCGGCAACTTCGTTGGTTACGAATTCGACCGGATGGGGTCCTGTTTTCCATGGTTGACGGAAAAAGGGAGATACAATGCGCCCTCAGCACGTCAGCCATGGACAATTTGGACCAGCAGCGCGCGATTGGGTCGGCTGTAGTTGCGAGCCGCCGACGAGCGAAAGCGAGCCTAAGCTCGGTCAGGAAAGTGAGCGGAGCAACGTTCGCTATCCGGCAAAACGACCGGATAAGAGTGGCTCGCGACGTGGTGGCGCGAGCGGCGAGGTATCGCGGGCGACCTACCAATTTGAGCAATCTACCGGATTTGACCTCACGCGCTAGCAACATTCAAAACGCAAAAAGAGGCGATCGAATGAGCCAAAAAGAAAGGCCACTCTCCGCACGTCGCGCGCGTTCGCCACCTGAACGATAAGAAGAAGCCGGATCAATGGCGGCTCGTCTGACTAAACCAGGCGGCTCGATCGGAAAAGTAAGGCCCCGGATTTTTGCTCCGGGGCCTACGTAACCGCCGTTGACGTACATCCGGCCAGCGACGGTGCTCGCAATTGGCACGGATATTTTGGGCAAATTGCGACAGGACCCGACACTTACCCAGAACGGGTTGTGCAGGCCCCGGTGGGTTCGGCGCAGTAGGGAGGGCCTTGCGGCCCGCCAGAGTTCGCTGGAGTACGCTGGGCTACGCGGAGAAGGTTCGATCCCAGTTCCTCTCGCTCCGCCACCCGACCGAGCGTTCAGACTTCCGTGTCAAAGAACAGGCCGAAAAACCCCGAGCAAAAGTGGGGTTTTGGAGGATTATGGCTGTACCGGAGATCGGCGATTTTTGGCGCAATTGGCCTGGAGAAGGCATTTTTCTCCAGGGCTTCGTACTACGTTGGTTTAGTACGGCTTAGAAAAATGAGGCGCCAGAGGTACAACTGAAAATCAAAGTCGGCCTCGGTTCGCTTCTCCGTTGGATGAGCGAGAGTAACTGAGTCTCTAGACTAGGAGCTCTAGGTATCACCAACTGCGAATGTCTACTGGCGTAGACATTTGCTCACATTGAGATCTTCTGAGTTTGGCACCCGGAGCGGGCATGGGGCCTGCGCGGCGTGCCGCATCTCACCACCAGCCTCGTTGCACCGGACGGCCGGCGCCCCGGCGGGTATCGCCAGTTTGGGAACCCCAATTGCGTTGGAAAAGGGAGCCAAAGCCGTCGTTGTCCCAGCCGTTGCCGCTCGCGATGAGGTCGACCGTAGGCCGGCGTGTCACGAAGCCGCCCTGGGGCTGGTTGTTCAGCACCGCGATGAACTCCGTGCGATAGTTGGTCTCGCTGCTCAGGGGCTCGTCCGAGACGATGATCGACGATCGCGGCAACGCAATCGGCGCGATGCGGTCCAGCACATCCTGCGGGATCGTGATGCGGTCTAGCGCGTCCTTGGCGTCGTCCCCGTTGTCGACCGTGACCACGCTCCAGCGCAGGCCCGCGTCGTTGCGCGCCATCGCCGTGAACACGTGCGTGCCGATCGGCTCGTCGGGATTGCGGATTGTGACCGGAACCTCGATAGTCGCCTCGAACACCTCGCCCCCGTCCGGCCACTGCTTGTGCGTGTTGCGCCGCACGTAGAGCTTCTGTGTCGCGCGACTGATGAAGATCGACGCGGGCTCGAGCGCGAGCTTCGCCTCGCTCGCCGCTTTGGTGATGTCGGTCTTCCTCGTCTGGGCCGCCTTGGCCGCTTCCTTTGCGGTGGCGGCCGTGTCGAGCAGCGATTTCGCGTCGGCCTTGGCGGAGTCCAGCTGCGTCCCCAATTCCGCGGCCTTGGCGGCAGCCTTTTGCTTGAGGTCCTCGGCCCGGGCCTTGGCCTCGTCCGTCCTGGCGGCGGCGAGCGCCTTGTCGGCGTAGGCGAGTTCGGCGTCGGCGCGGGTCTTGAGCCCCTGCAGCTTACGAAGCGACGCCGGGAGCGATGCTGTCACGCGCGTCGCTGTGGCGGCGGCTTTCTTTGTCTCGTCGGCCATCTTGACGGCCTCGACTGCCTCGCGGGCGAGCTCTTCGGCCTTGGCCGGCGCGGCCGCGATGGCCTCCCGGTTCGGCACGAACAGCGCCGGATGGGAGAACTCGACCGGCTCGGCGTCGTTCGGGGAGATGATCACCCGCATCCCGATCCGGGTCTTGTCGAACAGCTTCTCGGCAAAGCCGAAGGGCATCCGCACGCAGCCGTGCGAGGCCGCATATCCGGGCAGCGGCCCACCGTGCAGCGCGATGCCGTTCCAGGTGATGCGCTGCATGTTCGGCATCCAGGCATCGTCATAGAGGCTCGAGTGGTGGTCCTTGTCCTTCTCCAGGAGGGCGAAGACGCCGGCTGGCGTCTCGCGTCCCGCGATGCCGGTCGATACCGGCGCGCGCAGGATCCAGCCGTCGGCGTCGTAGAAGGTCACCCGTTGGCTCTTGATCGACACGATCGCCATGATCGGCTCGCCTGCCTCGCGCGGCGACGTCGCCTCGGTGGGTGGCGCCGGGCGCGCCTGTCTCGCCGCGGCGTCGGCGGTGAGCGCCGTCAGTGTAGCGATCGCCGCGAGCGTCACAATGGCGGGAGACCGCCAACGCCGCATCGCTGCGGTGGATCGCGCCCTCGTCAATCGATTTGCCATGCCATGCCCCGGTTGAAATGCGCGTCCGCGCCTGCGTTGATTAAGTGTCAGATCGCGATTTTTGTATGAATTAACCGCATCGAGTGGGCGTTCGCAGGCCTGCCGCCTGCCGTTGCACACAGGCAACACTTTGGCGAAAAGGATGCGACCTGTCCATTTGCGCCATTGCGCGGCCATTACCTTGTCCGAACAATCAGTGCTGGGCTGTGCAATCCGGTTCCGATGAGGCTGGGATGATGAATCCGCGGCTACTTTCGACAGTGCCGACGCCATTGTTGCGATCGGTCATTCTCGCGACCGGGGTCGTCGGCTTGCTCGCTGCCTTCGGGCCTGCAGCAATCCAGAACACCGGCGCGACGACACCCAAGGACATCAGCGCTCCCCCTTTCTCCACCGAACAGGAGCTCGCCGGGGCACCGCAGCCAAGTTCGATGCTCAATGACGATCTCTGTCAAACCGATGTAGCGACGTCCGAGCTATCGCTTGCAAGAGGAGAAGTCGCCGACGCATCGAGCGCTCTGAACAAGCCGAAACCGGTTGTCGAAACGTCCTCGATCAATTCGCCGGATGCGCCGCCAACCGAACCAGCGCCTGTGCAAGTCGCAATGGCAAATCCGTCGGACCTCGAGCCTGGCGACGCTGGCAAGGCCGTGAGCTCCATCGAAATCGACGAGTGCCGGGTCGTGGACAATTGCGTCGATCGATATCTGTGGGCGCTTTATCAACGGACGCCCAAGGAGGACACCATCAAGGAGCTTGAACGGAGGAACGTCGCCGTCAAGCGGAAGGGCAAAATGGTGACTGTCGCCAAAGCCTTCACCAAGCTTGTCGACGAAGATTTCGGGTGGAAGGATCCGAAAGCGGCGGAACGAGCCGGCATGTCGATGATGGACTACGTGATCGGAGGCATGGATCGCAGCTTCAAGCTAAAATTGTTTCATACGCTTCACGCCGCGGAGGCGGCGGGCCTTTCGCCCGGTATCACCAGCGCATTCCGAGATGACTACCGCCAGTCGATCGCAAGCGGCCTCAAGGCGGCGAGCAACAGGTCATACCATGGCGGGAGCTTCCGCGGCGGCTATGGGCATGGGCTTGCGGCCGATATCGTAAGTGTCCAAGGCGGAACTCGCGACCAGCGATGGGCCTCCTCCGAAGTGCTCTGGAAGTGGGTTGATGCACATGGGAAGGAGTTCGGAATCGGGCGCCCATATCTCGGCAGGGACCCGCCGCATGTCGCACCGGTCGACGGCCAGGAATATGCGGCGCATAACCGCGGCTCCAAACAGGCGAGATCGGACGTGAAGAAGGTGAAGCGCGTGGCCACACGGGATGACCCGAGTCTCGCGAAGCGCCCGAGAGCTGCAGCAGCCTCAAAGATGAGAGCGAGCTGAGCGCCTCGGTTCCGATATGAGGCTCGCAAAATAAAAAATCCGGGAATCCGTGACTTCCGTTGTTGGTACTTTTCGGACCTGAGGACAGCGCTCGGTGAGGTCTGTTCGTCGGGGTAAAGCGGACATTGTCCGGGATCGCGCCGAGGTCCGAAAATGACCCGTAGCGGACATCAAGTTCGTCGCGAGCGAATTAGCTCGCTATTTGGACAATTAGAGCGTTGATGAGTTTCGGCATGACCGCTCCCAGTCCTACCTACCAATTTGGTAAGCTTCGCCCCCCATGCTCCAGATGCGGGAGGCCATTGGTCCTAACCCGGACTGAAGCCTTCGAACCCGGCTTTGATCTGCGAACCTATTTTTGCGCTCACTGTGCCGACAGCGAAACGGCTGTCGCGCCAGCCTGAGGGATTGTAGATGACAGCCTACCGGGCATATGCCGTTCGACCGAATGGTAACTTCGATGGATACGAGGTGCTGTTTTGCGCTGACGACGTCGAAGCAATCGACAGAGCCCGCCGCCTGTCCGACAATAGCGCAATTGAGCTTTGGAGTGGTGAGCGCTTCATTACTCGGGTGGAACACAAGTCGAAGTAAGGCAGCGAATTGACTGGCTATTCTCGGCATTTGGTGAGCAGGATCGCACCATCACCGCCCCGTTCCGGTAGTTATCGGTGACAGAGAGTTCTGTAGTGCTCCCGCCTTTACTTAGCGCGAGCGTTCCATGCCCAAGAATACGCCACCTCCCACATGCACAAAGTGCGGCAAGGCGATGAGGTTTATCCTTGTCAAATCCGGTGGGCGTAAGTTCCGCTGCGTCGATTGCGACGTCCCGGACCCGCTCCAATTACCCGAAATGGAAAAGCTTCTCTCGGGCGCATTGAAGCCCCC
Source organism: uncultured Alphaproteobacteria bacterium (assembly GCA_963843225.1). Lineage (GTDB taxonomy): Bacteria > Pseudomonadota > Alphaproteobacteria > Rhizobiales > Xanthobacteraceae > Bradyrhizobium. Next base: position 1,271,307 of record CAWJJT010000001.1, read on the forward strand.
GGCCTAAGGGCGTCTCAGTGGGTTCGGGGCAACAGGTACCGGACGGTCATTCCGACCCCGCTGGCTCGGTCAAGAAGCATCGTATCTCCGCACTTCATTTCGGCCTGCATGGCGTCGCAACATGAAGGCATCCCGTGTGTTGATCCGGGATAGCCACCGAGCGAGCGGTATAACGCCCCGGAGGTGACCAGGACGTCTATCAGACCGCCGTTGGCCGCACGGTCCATCTGCTCAAGCAATCCTTGTCGGAAGTAGTCGATCGAAACCATAGCAGCCCTCCTGCTGCAACGCAGTAGCACGATTGTTCACGGGAAAGCCGTTAATCGATGCAACCGTCGGAAATGACCCCCGCCGATGGTGACGTTATCGTTTGCTACGGTGCCGCCAAACCCGACGACAAACACCTGGCCTCTATCGCCGATTTAAATCGACTTTTGCATGTGGGCGGCCTTATCGTCAAAGGCATCACCGCCCCTCCTTCGGCATCAATCGGTGACCGAGAGTTCGGTAGTGCTCCCGCCTGATCTTGGGAACGGCAGCATGCCGGAATATCGCGTATTTTTAGTCGGCCACGACGGCCACTTTTCCGGCTTTGAAGCGATGGTCTGCGACAATGACGCAAAAGCCATCGAGGAGGCCAAGCAGTTCGTTGACGGTCATGATGTCGAGCTTTGGAACGGCGCTCGTCTCGTTGTCGTGCTTCAGCACACATCGAACGAAGTACGCGCCTTTGACCGGCAGATAGATGAATCCCAACGCATGTCGAAGGCCGCAAAAGGCGATGTCGCCACGGCGCGCATGGACAAGCTGACAAGCGATCTGGAGCAGGAAAAGGACGACCAGCAAAAGCTCGACGATAATAAGTAAGGCCGCCTCCGTTGGCGGCCTCTTACATTTCAAATGTCACCTGTTGGCACTCTTCGGACCTCACGTGATGCCCGATTTGAGTCTGGAATGCACACCTAGGCGGCGCACCGACTTGTTTCCACGGGTGCGACTAAGGAAATTAATTGCAGAGACCGCCAACTGAGGCGGCCTTAGGGATGTAGAGCCAGCTTTTTTGCTTCCAGTTCCACTATCAGGCGGCTGGCGGCTTCCGTCGTCTGCTTGTCGGTGATCTGGTCTCCGAGCTTCTTGTAGTGGGCGATTTTAATGTCGATTTCGTCGCATTCGCTGCACATGGCACACTCCGCTGGATAGGGCGGGAGCGCTCAGTGGATGCGGTCTCATCACAGGAAAAAGCCACGAACCGGGCTGTGATGGAGAGACAATGAACCGTTAGCAGAAAGGTTGCTATCTATTTCGGCTTTCGCGGGACAGCCGAATAACCAAACTGCCCAAGGGCAAGCCGCTCGTTACCTTGCGTGACGCCGCCACCTACATCACCAAGCTCCCCAAGGCCGAACACGACGCCGCCGAATGGCAGGCGGCGATGGAAGCGCTGTTGCTGGTTGCCGAGAGCGGCGGCCCGACGATGTTCGCCCGGATCGGCGTGATGCGCGCGCTCAATCGTCACGTCGAGCGGGAGTTTAAATCGGACCGGAAGGATACGCATTGGGGTCGGCGGAAGTTGGCACGGGATGAATAGGGTCACCGCTCTTGGTTCGGCGATGTCCGCTTTCTAGGGACGAAGGGAAGTCGGATTTCGGGGCGGCCATGTCGCCTTTTGACCCGAACGAGACATCGCACCGAATCGTCCCGCCCTGTCCAATCGGCCCGTCTTGATTCATTTGGGTTAGCGCTTTTCGGCAAGGTTGAGCTTGCCAAGTCCCAGCTTTCTGCAACTATAAGCTAACGATCATATACGGGGTAGGCCGCTTTCTGGTCGCCGAGCGCCTTGCATTTTGGAATAGGGTGTCGCGTGAACGAATTACTTCATCCAGGCGCCCCGCATGATCTGCCGGCCTTCATCACCGAACCGGGACAAACCGATGTCTTGATGGTCGTCGTTGGCATAGTGCTGATCGGTGCCATTCTGATGATCGGCAATCTTTATCTGCGTTTGCACGCCTTGCCGGAGCAAATGGCGCACAAATCGCAAAAGCTGCAATTCGAAATCGTGGCTGTGCTGGGCTTGCTGGCACTCTTTACGCACATCCACCTGTTTTGGGTGATCGGCCTGTTGCTTGCCATGGTCGATCTGCCCGACTGGGGCACGCCGCTGCGCAGCATCGCAGGATCGGTCAAGCAGATCGCGGGCGTTCCGCCAGGCGACGAAGCCGCCGAGCTGGCGGCCGACAGCGGTACTCACGGCGTCGCTGCCGAAGGTCCAGACGCGATAAAGGCCGGGGCTGCGAAGGGTGAGGTGCAGAGCCATGCTTGAGCTGCTTCTCTGCTCCGTACTGACCATTCTCCCGGACTACCTTTATCGCCGCTACAGGCAGGGAAAGCGCTTCGGCCACGAGATCACATTCTTTTCGGTGTGGTTCGAACTAAGGTGGGGGATCACGACCTGTCTCATGCTGACCGTTGCCCTGATTACGGTCATTTTCTATTTTCATCCCCCCACCAACACGGCGACCTTGTATTACAGAACTGTCCCGATCCTCCCCGAAATCGGCGGACGGGTGTCGGAGGTTAATGTCGAGTTCAGCGCCCGCGTGAAGAAAGGTGACGTGATCTTCAAGCTGGACAGTTCGAAGCAGGAAGCCGCGATGGAAACGGCCCGGCGCAGGATAGCCGAAGTCGATGCCGCCATGCTCGCCGCGCAGGCGGAGGTTCTCAAGGCGGAAGGACAAATTCAGCAAGCGCAGGGCGACTATCAGCAGGCCTCGGATGAGTTGAACACCAAGCGCGAGCTGCAGCAACGCAATGCGGGAATTGTTCCGCAGCGCGATATCGAAAAGCTCCAGGTTCTGCTCGGGGGCCGTCAGGGCGCTCTCGATGCTGCAACGGCTGCGAAACAATCCGCGACCATCCGGGTAACGGCGCTTCTCCCCGCGGAAAAAGCCAGCGCACAGGCTTCACTCGCCGAAGCGCAGGTGGATATGAACAAGACCATCATTCGCGCGGGTTTCGACGGGCGCGTGGAGCAGTTTTCGCTGCGGCAGGGAGACGTTGTCAATCCGGTGATGCGGTCCGCCGGTATTCTCATTCCCGAAGGCGCGGGACGAAGCGTCCTTGCGGCAGGGTTCGGACAGATCGAAGCGAACGTCATCCGGGTCGGAATGGTCGCCGAGGCCACCTGCATTTCAAAGCCCTGGAGCATCATTCCGATGCTGGTGACGGGCGAGCAGGATTACATCGCCGCGGGTCAGTTCCGAGGCGGCGAACAACTGGTCGAAGCACAACAGGTGCTGGCTCCCGGCACAATTCTGGCGCTGCTGGAGCCGCTTTATAAAGGCGGCCTGGATGGCGTCACGCCCGGAAGCAGTTGCGTCGTCAACGCCTACACGAGCAACCACGACCTGATTGCCGCAAAGGACACTGGTGCCTTCAAGGGTTTCGTGCTGCATGCCGTCGACGCAGTAGGCATCGTGCATGCGATGTTGTTGCGCATCCAGGCCCTTCTTCTTCCCATAAAGACGCTAGTGTTGAGCGGACATTGATATTTTTTGCACATTTGACGTGGTCGTAGAATGTCGGGACTCAACAAAATAATCGTTCCGCTACGCACTTCGCCGCCCCTATCACACGACCGAATCTAATGTGCCGTGTTGTGGAAAGCCAACTAGCCGTAACCCTCATGCCATATTTCAGGCGATCAGGACACTGCTCACGATGCGAAGCATGCTTCGATCCTGACGAAACGGCTTTCATGGTAAGAGAGGGAGCTATCGTCGGGGTGTGCAAGAAGTGCATGACGGATGAGGAGGGGGAGGACCTGAAGCTCCTGCTGCTTGCCTTTCCCGATCAAACGCGACGGCGACACATTGAGACGACCTGTGGCGGTTGCGGGCGGCGCATCATGACGGTAGCCAAGCTCCGGAAGGGTCAGCGATGGCCGGTTCGCGCATGCTCCGGTCGATGCACGCAGCGCATGCGGAGAAGGCCAGCGGGATGCAAGCGGTGGCATGTCGAGCGGAAGTGTAGATGCGGGGAGCTATTCATGCCGAAGCGATCTGATGCAATCTATTGTTCGCCAGCATGCAAGCAGCTTGCATATCGCCTGCGCATCGGGCGAAGCGGCCGCGCTCCAATTCGGCTATGCCAAAAAGACGAACTTGAGGAAGGACTTTAACTAGTGCGATTTCCGCTTGTGGCACTTTTCGGACATCGAGGCGCGATCAACGAACGTCCGCTTTGAGGGTACCGTTCAACCCTTGATCAGTGTTTCAAGCTGCTGGTCCCATGCGACAGGGAATTGCTTGAGGAAATCATCAAGTCCAAGATTGGCGGGCTGGCGGCCTTCGAGGATGGCTTCGATGATGCTGGGGGAGAGCAGAGTAAGACGAAGGACGCGGCCGAGGTAGGATTCGTTGATGGCTTCGGCCTTAGCGAGATCGCGGACAGTGGCATGGCGTCCGGATTCCAGCATGTCGCGCCAGCGATGGGCGGGCGCGGACAATGGCCTTGACGATGGTGTTGTCGACGCGAGACGGGGTTGGGATCCATGGTGTGGCGCCGGCCGGCGTTACCACCTGTTTGCGTCCACCCTGGTGGCGCAGCGTGATGGGGATGTGCACCGTCATGGTGCGACCGTCTTTGCTTAGGGTGGGGCGGCCGAACTGACCGGCATGTATGGTTGCAGGTGCTGGTCATGCTGCCTCCTGCGTGCGAGCCGCCGCTGATGCGCAATTCGCTACAGAGAGATGTCGAGCCCCTCGATCCGCAGATGCAGGTCGATACCATCAGGCTGCAGGTCGACGCGTTCGACCAGCAATTCAACGATGCGGGCCTGCTCGGCCGGGAACAGCTCATTCCAGATCGGCTCGAACTCAAGGAGGGCGCCGCGGACCTCACTCTCGGCAAGGGTCCTGTCGGCCTTGCGGGCAGCGCGCCAGGTCTGGACGATGATTTCGGGCGTCTGCAGCAGCGATCGGATCTGCTCGATGACGATCCGCTCGATTTCGGCAGCGGGGATTTGCCTGACGGGACAGGCGTTGGCGCCCTGCTTCATCACGCTCTGGCTGACGTAGTAACGGTAGAGCCGCCCCGCTTTACGGGTGTGGGTCGGCGACATCGCCGCGCCATCCGGCCCGAACAATAACCCCTTCAGCAGTGCCGGCGTCTGCGCCCGCGCGCTAGCCGCCCGCCGGCGCGGGCTTTGTTTGAGAATGGCATGCACCTGATCCCAGAGCCTGCGGTCGATGATGGCCTGGTGCTCGCCGGGGTAGGAGACGCCCTTGTGCACGGCGTCGCCGATGTAGACCCGGTTGTTCAGGATTCTATAGAGAACACCCTTGTCGAGCAGCTGACCGTAACGGTTGGTCGCCCGCGCAAGGACCAATTCCCTTGCCAGCAGGGTGGCAGACTTTAGCTGGACGAACCGCTCGAAGATGGACCGGACCCGTTCGGCGTCTTCCTGGTGGATAAGGAGCTTTCGGTCCCTGACCTCATAGCCGAGCGGTGTCCAGCCGCCCATCCACATGCCCTTCTTGCGGGAGGCTGCGACCTTGTCGCGAATGCGCTCGCCGATGACCTCGCGTTCGAACTGGGCAAAGGAAAGCAGCACATTGAGCGTCAGGCGCCCCATCGAGCTCGTCGTATTGAACGACTGCGTGATGGAGACGAAGGTGACGCCGTGACGCTCGAAGGTCTCGACCAGCTTGAGGAAATCGAGCATTGAGCGGGAGAGCCGGTCAATCTTGTAAACCAGGACGACGTCTATCTTGCCGGCTTCGATATCGGCCAGCAGCCGCTTAAGGGCAGGGCGCTCCAGCGTGCCCCCGGAGACTCCACCGTCGTCGTAGCGGTCCCGGACTGGAAGCCATCCCTCCGCGCGCTGACTGACGATATAGGCCTCGCAGGCCTCGCGCTGGGCATCCAGCGAGTTGAACTCCATATCGAGCCCTTCCTCGGTGGACTTGCGGGTATAAACAGCGCAACGCAGTTTGCGCACCACCGGCGGCAAAACGTTGCCCGACGCGGATTCCCGATCGACAACATCGCGGCCGGCATCGCGTCGATCGGGACGGGCCCGGCGGGAGCTCATATCCGGCTCTGATGGCTTTTGAGGCCAAAGAACACCCAACCGTTCCACTTCGTGCCGGTGATCTCGTGGGCGACCGACGACAGGGATTTATAGGGCCGGCCCAAATACTCGAAGTCGTCGGTACGTACCGTCACGCAGTGCTCCACACCCTGCCATTCCCGGATTAGCTTGCTGCCAGCAATGGGGCGAAGCGGCCGCGCCTTCCGCGTGCTCGCATCCCGGGTCGCATACTGCTTGGCCATCGCCTGGAGCCGTTCCAACGTCTGGCGGCTCAGGCCGCCATAGGCCAATTCCTGGATGCGGTAGGCCAGCCGGCTTTCCAGGAAACGCCGATTGTAAGCTGGCGGCTCGGTATCAAACAGCTCGCGCCATTTTGCCTTCAAATCTGGTGCGGAAGCGCCCTTCAGTGCCGCCAATTGGGTCAAAACCGATGCTCTCATTGCCCGTAATCCTCAAAATTACCGGTCACATGACGGCAAAAAACCCGCTCACAGTCGAGCGGACTATCGGTTTCAGAGGGCGAATTCGGACTGGACTTCCGTTCGGAAAGACGCTGGAGGCCAAGCGCCAAAATAGTGGCGATTTCCACGAGTTTATCCCGAGATGAACCCGAATCAGTCGAGGGCGCCTGTATCATCCGTGGACCATCCGCGGACGCATAAGGCGCTCCGCTCGCATTGTCGAAGTCCCCGCTCATCGTCTTTTGGAAGGCCGCTCGCACCGCTTGGTCCCCTCCGTCTGGTTCAAGCGCGTCATGATGCCGAAAATGGAATTTCCCCATTGGCTTAGCGCCACGAAATTGTGGAAGCATTCGAAGATAACGGCCTTCTTGGCGAAATACTTTCCGTCGCCCGCATTCCTGAGCCAGTAATAAGCGATGGTCTTATCGGGATCGGAAACTTTTCCGTTCGCGATGTCGTCCAGCTTCGCATCAATCCATTTCGCAAGGAACGGCCGAAGCGCCCTCACGGTCATATAGTTTTCGTATACGATCTCCTGCAATGGATTGCGAAAGGGGAGCACCGTGTTGAAGGCCTCCCCGATCGCGCGGACTTGAGGCGGTACGGCGTCGCCCTTCACGCCGAGGTGCAGATCCCAATAGATATCCCAAAAATAGTCGAGGTAGTGGCGCATGAAAGGCGTGTCGGCGTGCTTAGGGTCGAGAAGCGTGTCGAAAAATGCGACGACCTTGGCCTTATACTTCGGAGCATAAAGGTCGGGGGTGACGCCGGTGAAATAGATACGCTTGCGCAGGTTGTTGGCGCCGCGATTCTCGAGTCCCTCCAGGAAAACTGTCACCCCATCCGAAGGGGTCGGCTTCCAATCTTCGTAGAGCATTCCCCAAAAGTCCCAAGGGATCGCGTCCTGTTTAGTGAGAGGAAGGTCGATCATGGGAAGGATCGGCCGCTCGCCGGCGAAGATGCTGCCGAGGAAGAACGGGACCACTGCGTTGTCGACGTACTCGCGGGCGAAGTGGCTTGGGATCGTAGCGCGAAATTTCGCCAAGGCGGCGGAGAGGTCAGGAGCCTGAGGCGCAGCAGACGCCTGAGTGGAGAGCCCACCTGCTGCAAGAGCGGCGGCGCCGAAGAGGAGCGTTCGCCTTTCTATCGAGAGCGGTGAAAGATTTGCTGAGCCTTCTAGGGACTTTGAGTTTGTGGAGGTGCTGGCTTCGAGCGGTTGATGATGGGGCACAGGCGTTTAACTCCCTGGTAGCAACTCCTTGCGCGGGTATAACGGTTCTTTACAGACTCGCGCGCCCGGAATGAGCCGGGGATGAAGATGCCGATTTAATCGAACTTCGGAAGGTGCGGACATCAGCAAAAACCGTGGGCTGCACCTCTGAGATCCTAATTCACGCGTGGAAACCCAAGTCTGACCAGTCTGCCGCAGCTGGTTGCCTTCAGCTTTCGGCTTTTACAAGGTTCGAGGAGCGCTGGCTGAAGTGGAATTACCTCAACATGCGGTCCCCGTTGCGCTGCTGTTTTTCAACCTGGATGTGTAGATCGGGCAGTTGGTGTTCGTGGGCGCGGTCCTAACGGCGGGCGGCTTGTTCCGCACCGCAATGGCGCTTCGTCTCGAACCTGCCCTAATTCATCGACCGGCAATCGGCTCGACGCGATCGGCACGGTGGCGGCCTTTTGGCTGATTGAACGATCCTTTGCCTTTGTTGTGTGAGGTCCGCAAAGGTTGCTCAGGCGGCCCCAGAAGTGAGGCTTCCGATTTTGGCATGGGCAGACTGACGAATGTCCGCTTCGGAAGCCGCGATTGCGTAGCCCGACTTCCGTTTTTGACCAAAGCGGAATTCAACCATATGCGGCGACCGCAGGGACTGACTGGTGACGCCATTGGTGGGCTCACGCCGTTCCAATTGAGGAATGCTTTGCCAAAATTCGCTTGCTGCGCGTGGACTGCGCCCCCGCGATTTCGCCGATGGACAGCGGTGTGAGATCGAGACTTCTGAGTTTGACCCAACGGAGACATTCGTCTGCTCGAATGGTATTGCTGTGAGCTGAGCTTACCTAGTTCAATTTTGCCAGGAACGCGTTGATCTGCTCCTTGTTTTGGCTGCTAGTACATCCACCAATGACCCGGCAGGCGCTACTACGACGAGGATGGGCCCCAGCGATTATCCAGCCGGCCGCGTCTGAGTTCTGCTTTCCAGCGGGGGCAAGCCAGTGACCCCGTGCTCCATCAGGGAATCACCTGATTACAGCGGGTAGGGCAAAGAGACAGTGTTCGTTGTTCGAGCTGCGGATTCCGCGCAGCCTAGAATAGAAGCAACCCTTAATTCGTGGCGGCTGTTTGCAATCGCGGTTCCATCAATCACATTTAACCGTGGGTCGCATGCCGCACGAGCACTCTTTCTTCGAAGAGAGATCTAATGGCCAACGACGCTGTCAAAGCAGCCGTCACTCGCGATCCCATCCTTGTCGACCTTGCGTTGCAGGGCGGTGGCTCGCATGGGGCATTTACTTGGGGCGTGCTCGATCGTCTGCTCGAGGAACCGTGGCTTGGAATTGATGGTATTTCCGGCACATCGGCGGGCGCGATGAATGCCGCGGTGCTCGTCGATGGTCATGCTAAAGGCGGGGCCGCGGGTGCCAGGAAAGCTCTGGAGAATTTCTGGCGCCGCGTCTCCGAGGCGGCTCGCTTCAGTCCTTTGCGGCGCGGCCCCCTCGATGTGATTCTCGGTCGCTGGACGCTGGAGTCTTCGCCTATCTATGTCGCCATGGATCTCATGTCTCGCCTGGTTTCGCCCTATGACTTGAACCCGATGGGCGAAAATCCTTTGCGTGCTATTTTGGCCGAAACAATCAATTTCGAGCGATTGGCGCAAGCACCGACGAAACTCTTCATCACTGCGACCAATGTCCGGACCGGCCGCGGTCACGTGTTCAAAAACGACGCTGTTACGCCGGACGTTCTGCTCGCCTCCGCCTGTCTGCCCACCATGTTTCAGGCTGTGGAGATTGACGGCGAGCCCTACTGGGACGGAGGCTATTCTGGCAATCCCACGATCACGCCTCTCATTCGAGAGTGCAAGTCCCAGGATACTATTCTCGTTCAGATCAATCCGGTTGAACGCGGGAGTTCGCCGCGCTCCGCCTCAGAAATTCTCAACCGACTGAATGAAGTGTCCTTTAACGCTGTTCTACTGAAGGAGCTACGCATGATCGCCCTGCTTCGGCAGGTCGCCGATCCGGGCAACAGCGAGGGCGCGCAATGGGCTGGCATGCGCATCCACCGCATTGCGAGCGAAATACTGACCGAGCTCGGCGCTTCCTCCAAGCTTAACGCGGAATGGGAGTTCTTCGCATTGCTGCGCGATGAGGGTCGCAAGTCGGCGCAAGTCTTTTTGGAGCACCATACATCGGATCTTGGACGACGCTCCACTTTGGATCTTGATCTCTTGTTAGAACAGGTCTGACGAATTGCGGCTGGCGTGCTAGCAAGGGCGATCGATCGTTTTTGCGATCCCTGTAACATTGCTTGTTGCGGCTGCCGTTTGGTTTTTCGCCGATCGCCGGTTGACGAGTTGATCGAATAGTCAACCGGGAGTCCGCTCACGGCGGACGTGGCCTCAGTGGCAGACTATGTCCGCTCACGGGGGTAAAGCGGAAGTCTCGTTACCTTGTCGCCAGGTCCGTTGATGACTCGAAACGGACATCAAGTTCGTCGCGAGCGAATTGGCCCGCTATTCTCGGCATTTGGTGAGAAGATAAACCATCACCGCCCAGTCCCGGTAATCATCGGTGACAGAGAGTTCTGTAATGCTCCCGCCTTTTTAACGCGAGCGTCCCATGCCCAAGAATACGCCGCCTCCCACATGCCCAGAGTGCGGAAAGCCGATGAGATTCATTCTAGTCAAATCCGGCGGGCGTAAGTTCCGCTGCTGCAGCCGCGTATTCTTGGGATGAGCGAGAAGCCCAAATTTCACTCGAAAATGATCAAGGACGGCCGTTGGACCGTTGCCGTAAATACTGGACAGGGCCCCGTCTCGCATGTCGGAAATTTTGCTACCGAGGAAGAGGCTAACCGCTGGATTGCGAACGATTTCGAAAAACTGGTCCCATCCAGCGGTCAAACCAAAGTAACCCCCAGCGCCTTAGGGACTTCAAACAACCCGCAAAGATTTGCTAACGAACCCATATCCCGAAATTCCCCGGACTCACCAGCGGCCTTCCTAGAGTTATGCAGGGGCTGTTCCGGCCAGTCGTCGCCGGCGATCGCCGCGGCCAGCCAGCCCAGGCCGGCGCCGGCCAGGTCAAGGAGCAGCGCGAGTATGTAGATCGGCAGCGCAAGGGCACGGCGGATCCGAAGGACTGCGGAAACATGCTGGTGCTGCTCGACCATCATCATGGTCGACCGAACTACCCCGGAACACGTTCGCTGTGAATCCCTTGGGGGTTTGGCTTCCGGATCAGGATATCACAGGGCCACCCTTCACCGTAGTCGAGACCGTGGGTTTGATCTTTCGGGCGTGATATTTAGTTGATTTTTCAATGGGGTTGACAGGACACTCTCTCCGCCAAACCGGTCAAGTTTCGCCCATTCTCCGGTCGAACTAACTGGCAGTTAAGCCGGTAATACCAACTGGGCACACTTCATCGATCCAGAGACCTACGAACTGAACGATAAACGCCGCTTTAATAATTTACCGGCCCTTCAGTTTTTGGACGGGGACGCCCAGCACAACGTAGTCAATAGGGCGATGGAAGTGTTGATGGAGACCATCAAGGTGCAAGAGCGGACACAGTTAAAAGCGCTTGAATGGGCATTAAATGAAATAACGGACAACGTGCTCAACCATGCTGAAAGCCCGACCGGTGGCATGGTTCAGATTCAATCGTTCCCCACAAAAAACACGGTGACCTTCTTTGTTGCTGACACTGGGCTGGGCATCCCCGCTACATTAAGACAAGCCATACCGAGCATAACGAGCGATACGGACGCTCTCGACCGCGCCATTAGGGAAGGCGTCACAAGAAATGCCAAGACGAATCAAGGCAATGGATTGTTTGGTACCTTTAAATGCTGCGAGGTATCAAATGGGAGTTTCCAAATCGTTTCAAATCACGCCAACCTCACGTGGGCTGAGAAAACTGGCCTGTCCATCAAACAAGACAATGTGCCTTTCCGCGGTTCCTTCATTAGTGCAACGATAAACTACTCCACCGCGGGCCTTTTGGAGAAGGCTTTCGTGTTTGGGGGACGAGTTCATGAGCCGGCAAATCACTATATCGAAGCGCACTACGATACGGACGGTGAGAAAGTCATATTTAAGGTCGCGACGGAAGTCGAAGGATTTGGAAGCAGGGAGTACGGTCGTCGCGCGCGATTGAAGATTGATAATATCCTCGTTGATAAAAACATAATTATCGAGTTCGACTTTGAAGGCGTATCGCTAGTTTCATCGAGCTTCGCCGATGAGGTATTTGGGAAGCTCTTCTTAGAATTAGGCGCCCTAGATTTCATGAGACGCTGTACTTTTAGAGCCGTTGACCCCACCGTAAGGCGGTTGATCGATCGAGCGATAGCGCAGCGGATGAAGGCGACATGATCGAATTGCTGTGAGCCTGCTCTGGCGGACTAGATGCAGCGGACTCGCAGCGTCCGCTGTTGGTCCCACTCCCGATCCGGCAGAGGCTTAAGCAACTGGTCAAGCTGAAGCGGGCTGGGTGGGCGACCGGTCAGGATAGGTACCCGGTTGAGTGGTATAAGTATGGGTCGAAAACCCAAAATAACATTCGATTGGCGAACGTCCGCTTTTGGGTGCAAAGCGGACTCGGCCAAACCACGGCGTCGGCTTGATAGATGGGGTAGCTCCGGCGACCGCAAGGGTCGCCGGGTCTATCTTGGACGTTTCTGTGACCGGCACAGAGCACGATACGACTTACGCGGCGTGGATGAGGCCGAGCTGCTGCAAGGCCGTTACACCATCGTCAAGACCGATTTCCTCGAGGATCTTTCCGTCCTTGAGTTTTAAGACGGTCGTACCGGTGAATTTCATCGTCCGGCCAGTGTTGGCCGGCAATGCCCCCGCCAGAAAGTCGCTGAACGCCTGCCCGGTATGCGTGCCGCCGCCTTCCCATCGACCGACGACGTAATCGCCTTCCGCGATGAGATCCGCAGCGCCCCAGAAGTTGAGATCGGGAAACGCCTTCCGAAAGTCCGTCATGAATGCCTTGATGTCTTCACGGCCACGGCGCGGTTCATGGAGCGAATACTGCAGGAGCATGTCGGGCGCAGCGAGTTCATCGACAATCCCGAGGTTGCAAGTCTTGCCCCAAAAATCTGTAAACCACCGGCCAACAATGGCCTTATTGTTTTCTTCCTTTGACACGATCAGTTCTCCTGTTGGGTGCTTTGGTTGCAGTCCACGATCAGTGGATGTTTCCAAGGTAGATCTGGATGATGATTGTTGAACTCCGGTTGTTGCCGGGAAATTGAAACTCCGCGATAGCTGCTCGGCAGGCATCGCTCAGCAACTTCGAAATCAAGCCGCGACTTCCTTGTTGATGAGCGCCTGCTTACGTTCGATACCCCAGTGATAGCCCGCCATTGATCCACTGTTTCCCATGACGCGATGGCAGGGGATTGCCAGGGCGATTGGGTTCTCCGCGCAAGCCTGGGCGATCGCTCGCAGCGATTTGGGGCCGCTCACACGTCGGGCGAGTTGGGCGTAGGTGATGGGCTTTCCGAAGGCAATCGTGCGAAGCGCATCCCAAACACGACGCTGGAATGGCGTGCCGCGAATATCGAGGTCAAGTTCGAGCGGGTTGCGGGGGACAGCGATGAATTGCAGAACCTTGGTCAGGTCATCGCGAAGCCGGCGGTTATTCGAGACAATCCGGCTGCCCGGGACGCTTGCAGCCAGATCTTGGTCCACCTCTTCGGCCGTCGAGCCAAACGAGATTGCGCAAACGCCGATTGGGCTGCGCGCGACAAGAACCTTCCCAAGGGCGCAGTTGCCGACTACGAACTCGATTTCGGGCGCGGTGCTCTTGATTGATGCGGTCTCTCGGGACGCGAGATCGGTGACGATCAGATTTATGGGCCTAACTCCGGTGGTTTTGTTCCGCCGACGACCCTACGAACGCGACCGCGTTAGCTCACTCCGGTTTTCGCTTTGATATTAAAGATGTCGGTTACGTTGCGCAGAAGGTAGATTGCGAACGCGCCAAACGGTGTCCGCAGCACTAAACGCTGCGTGCCGCCTCGCGCGTAAGCAAGGCCTGCTTACGCTCGACACCCCACGCGTAGCCTGAGAGCGACCCGTCATTCCGAACCACCCGGTGACACGGTAGAGCGACCGCGAGGCCGTTCGCGGCGCAGGCGCCGGCGACCGCGCGCACCGCGTGGGGAGAGCCGATCCGCCGCGCGATTTCCGTGTAGGAGACGGTCTGACCGATCGGGACCCCCTGGAGTGCCTGCCAGACCCGCTGTTGGAAGGCGGTGCCGCGGACGTCAAGGGGGAGATCGAGGCTGGCGGAGGGGCTTCGACGAAGCCGACAACGCGGGCGACAAGCGGCTCGAAGTTCGGTCGCCGCCGATCAGGTGAGCTCGGGGAAGCGATCCTGCAGTTCGTGGAGCGAGTCGGTCGGGTCGTCGCCGAGAAGAATGGAGGCCACTCCCTTCTTGCTCGACGCGACAAGGATGTACCGAGCGATGTCTCACCGACAGCAAAACGAATTTCCTCGTTGGCACCACCGGCGACATATTGGGACGGCGTCATGCCGAGCATGCCCGTGGATTTCTCGTAAAAGCGGCCGCTTGAATTAAAGCCGGCGTCGTAGATCGCCTCCGTGACGCTGGTACCACTTGCCGTGCGTTCCCGGACCTTCGATGCGCGATTGGCCGCCGCATAGTCCTTGGGCGTCAAACCCGTGGCCGCCTTGAAGCGGCGATGGAAATAGCTCGGACTGCGGGCCAAAATGCTGCGGCCAGATCGGCCAAAGACGGCTCCTCCTCGCTTTCCTCGATAAGCCGACAGGCACGCGCGACGATGGCGGCGTTCTCCGCCTCAACCGAAAGTCCGTCCGGATTGCAGCGCTTGCACGGTCGAAAGCCCGTCGCCTTGGCCTCCTCGAAGGTGTCATGAAGTAGGACGTTCTTGGGATTGGCGATCCGGGAGGGGCAGGATGGCCGGCAGTAAACACCGGTGGTTAAAACAGAGTACCAAAGATGACCATCAGCCGTCCGGTCGCGGGCGACAATGCGCGCCCAGCGCGGATCATTGGCTACGACAGCTCGGTTCTGTCTTTGGTGCTCTTCGTGGATCAGGGTCATATTCGTTCTCATCGCTTGAGTGAGGGAGATCATCATCAAGCCGTTGGGCCTGCCCCACGCCGGGTCCTGCCTTCACATTGCCGATGGCAAGGCCCTCGGCCCACCCGATTCC
>CAWJJT010000002.1:0-320776 GCA_963843225.1 uncultured Alphaproteobacteria bacterium
AGCGGCTGTTTAACGAGTTTTTTCCGGCTTGCCAAGGGCAAAATTCGGGCCGCGCCGGACCCAGAACAAAAGGGGTGCAAAACAAGGGTTTCAAAATTTTTTCGGCGGTTTCGTCACACGGCGGCGGCCTCGCTCGTCTGAGGCACAGGAGGTCCCATGCGGCGTTCAATAGCAATCTTCCTTGCGATACCCACCCTTTTCAACGGACCGGCGATGCTTTTCGCCGGTGCATTCTGGTACTCCAGCGTGCCCGGAGCGTCCAGCAGCGGGCCTTTCAATCCCCATTTTGTGCAGGATATCGGCGTGGCGTTCCTCGTCGCCGGCATGGCGCTCGCCGCGCGCGCATGGCGGCCGCGATACTGGCCGGCGGCTGTCGCGGGTGCCGGATTCCTCGCCGCTCACGCCCTGATCCATCTGGTCGCGATCATCGGCGGCCACGATCACCAGGCGGGGTTTGACTTTCTCGCCGTCGTTCTGCCGGCGGCCCTCGCCCTCTATTCGGCTTTCCCCGGTAAAGGAGAATATCATGCGTAGTTGGATCGCGCGCCGGATGCTGCGCGCAGCGAGCAAGCGCTATGGTTACGACACAAGTTATCTCGAAATGATGCTGGACGCCTCGCCTGCCGCTTTCTTCAAGTTCGCCTCCGTCACGAAGGCGTCCAGTCATCGCGAAGTCGTCCCGATCGAGGCGAGCTTCGCGGCCAAGATCGTGGGTGCCTTATCGGAGGATTGCGGTCCCTGCACCCAATTGTGCGTCGACATGGCGCTGGAGGCCGGCATGTCGAAGGACCAGATTGAAGCAGTGCTACGCCGCGATCCGCGCGCGATGAGCGACCCGACCCTGCTGGCGTTCAGGTTTGCCGATGCCGTGGCGCGCCGGTCGCCCCATGACGAAGAATATCGAGATGCCGTTCGCGCTCAGTGGGGCCAAAAAGGGATCACCGATTTGACGCTGGCGCTGCAAATGAGCCGGATGTTCCCGATGGTGAAGAGGGCGCTCGGCTTCGCCAACGAATGCCGCCGCGTTACCGTGGATGGACACGATGTCGACGTCGTCAAACAAGCCGCATGACGGCGACCCGCTTGCGCCCTATCGCGGGCGCTTGCTCGGGCTCGCCTATCGCATGCTCGGAAGCCGCAGCGACGCGGAAGACATCGTGCAGGATGCCTACCTCCGCTTCGCGGGCGCCCGGGACGTTCACAACCCGGAGGCCTTTCTCGTCACCGTGGTGACGCGGCTTTGCCTCGACCGGCTGAAAAGCGCCAGGGCCCAGCGGGAAATCTATGTCGGGCCCTGGCTTCCCGAGCCCGTGTGCGATGCGGAGGGCCTTTCGGCTGACGCTGCGACGGAATTGGCCGACGATCTTTCGTTCGCATTGTTGCTGGCGCTGGACCGGCTGTCGCCGATGGAACGCGCCGCCTTCCTGCTCCACGACGTCTTCGACACGCCGTTTTCCGAAATCGCCGCCACGCTCGACCGCACCGAGGCGGCTTGCCGGCAACTGGCGACGCGCGCCCGCCGCGCGGTACGCGACGAACGTCCGGCGCCCACGGAAAAGCCGGACGATCACGCCCGCCTTCTGCTGGCTTTCAGCGAAGCGGTGACCAGCGGCAGCGTGACGCGTCTGGCCGAATTGCTGCGCGAAGATGCGGTTGCGATCACCGACGGCGGCGGTCGCAAGACCGCAGCGCTCAATCCGCTCATGGGCGTCGACAGGATCGCGCGCTTCTTCATCGGCATTGCCGCCAAGAACGCAGGCCGCGACATCCGCATCGAACCTGCGACGATCAACGGAGCCGTCGGCGCCCTGCTCTACCTCGATGGCGAACTCGATCACACCCTGAGCATGGCCATCGACGGTGAGCGGATCGCCGCGATCTATCTCGTCCGCAATCCCGACAAGTTGCGGCATCTGTCGCGAGTTGCCCGCCCGCTCAGCTGAAATAGTGCCGCGGAGTCGAAATCAGCCGAGCGACACCGCGTAGGGCAATCGCTTGCCGGCGAAATACGCCTCCAGATTGGCGATCACGCAGTCCTGCATGGCGGTGTGCGAGTCCAGGGTATGACCTCCGACATGCGGGGTCAGCACCACGTTGGGAAACGCGGTCAGCGCGTCCGGCGCATGCGGCTCGGTCTCGTAAACGTCGAGACCGGCGCCGGCGATGGCCTCCTCCGCAAGTGCTGCCACCAGCGCCTTCTCGTCGATCACCGAGCCGCGCGAGATGTTGATGACGTAGCCGTCCTTGCCGAGCTTTCGCAGGATATTGGCATCGACGGCGTGATGGGTGTCGACGCCGGCGCGAACCGCGATGACAAGCACGCTGCACCATTCCGCCAGCGCCTCGAGGCTCGGCAGATATTGATAGGCCACGTCATGCCGGCTGCGGCTGAAATAGGCGACGTCGGCCTCGAACGCCGCGACGCGGGCCGCGATCTTGCGGCCGATCTCGCCCATGCCGTAGATGCCGATCTTGCGGCCGGGATTTCCCGGCTGCGGCCGCATCAGCGGTGAAGGTTTGGCGTCGGCCCAGTTGCCGCTGCGGACATATTGGTCCGCCGGCAGCAGCCGCCGCGTCACCGCCAGCATCAGGGTCACGGCGATATCGGCAACGGAAGCGGCGTTGGCGCCCGGACTGTGGCCGACCGTAATCCCGCGCTGCGTGGCCGCGGCCATGTCGACGCCGTCATAACCGGTGCCGTAACAGACGATGGCGCCGAGCTTCGGCATCGCGTCCATCATGGCGCCGGGAAGCGGCGTGCCGCCGGCGGTGATCATCGCGCGAACGTCCGCAAGCTGATCCGCGGTGAAAACCTCGCCCGGCGGCTTCCCGCCGCCGTCCAGCAGTTCGAACCGCTCGCCGATCCGCAGCATCAAAGCCTTGGGAAAGCGCGAATAGATCAGGACCTTGTCGGGCATCGGCCGATTTCCTCACCTCGGACAACAAAGGGCGGAACAGGTTTCCCCGTCCCGCCCTCGTTACTCATTCTTTCACCGCCGCGCCTTAGCCGAGCAGCGTGCCCGGCTCGACCTTGACGCCCGGACCCATGGTGGAGGAGACCGCCACGCGCTGGATATAGGTGCCCTTGGCGCCCGCCGGTTTTGCCTTGGCGACCGCATCCGCGAGCGCCTTGACGTTCTGCACCAGCTTCTCTTCCGAGAACGACGCCTTGCCGACGCCGGCCTGCACGATGCCCGCCTTCTCGACGCGGAACTCGACCGAGCCGCCCTTGGCGCCCTTCACGGCGGAGGTGACGTCCATGGTCACGGTGCCGATCTTCGGGTTCGGCATCATGCCGCGCGGACCGAGCACCTTACCGAGGCGGCCGACCAGCGGCATCATGTCGGGGGTGGCGATACAGCGGTCGAAATCGATCTGACCGCCCTGCACCTTCTCGACCAGGTCCTCGGCGCCGACGACGTCAGCACCCGCGGCCTTGGCCTCTTCCGCCTTGGCGCCGCGCGCGAACACGCCGACGCGCAGGGTGCGGCCGGTGCCGTTCGGCAGGGTCACCACGCCGCGGACCATCTGGTCGGCGTGACGCGGATCGACGCCGAGATTGATCGCGATCTCGATGGTCTCGTCGAACTTCGACTTGGCGCGCTCCTTGACCATCTTGACGGCCTCCGCGAGCGGATAGAGCTTTTCGCGATCGACGCCCTCGCGGGCCTTCTTCAAACGTTTTCCGATTGCCATGACCCGTTACCCCGCAACTTCCAGACCCATCGAACGGGCGGAGCCCTCGACCATCTTCATGGCCGCTTCGACGGTATCGCAATTGAGATCCTTCATCTTCTTCTCGGCGATCTCGCGCACCTGCGCCTTGGTCACCTTGCCGGCCTTGTCGCGGCCCGGGGCTTTCGACCCGGACTGGATTTTGGCGGCCTGCTTGAGGAAGAACGACATCGGGGGCGTCTTCATCTCGAAGGTGAACGAACGATCGGCATAGATCGTGATCACCACCGGAATCGGGGTATTCTTTTCTTCCTTCTGCGTCTGCGCGTTGAACGCCTTGCAGAATTCCATGATGTTGAGGCCGCGCTGACCAAGCGCGGGTCCGATCGGGGGCGAAGGATTCGCCGCACCGGCCGGCACCTGCAATTTCAGGTATCCGGTCACTTTCTTCGCCATATGTCACTCCTCATGTTGCTCCGGACCAGTCCGGACGCTTCACAGGACCGTGGTGCGGTTCAACGGATGACTGGCGATCATCCGTCTCCTCCCACGGCTCTTCGGAGGCGTCGCCGCCTCCTCTCCTCGTCATGCCCGGGCTCGACCCGGGCATCCATCAATCTTCGCAAATCATTCCTGCGAAGCGGATGGATTGCCGGGTCAGGCCCGGCAATGACGCACGATCAGACCTTCTCGACCTGACCGAATTCCAGTTCGACCGGCGTGGCGCGGCCGAAGATCGAGACCGCGACCTTCACGCGCGAGCGCGCCTCGTCGATTTCCTCGACCACACCGGAGAACGACGCGAACGGGCCGTCGGCCACGCGCACATTCTCGCCGATTTCGAACGACACCGACGCCTTCGGGCGCTCCACGCCTTCCTGCACCTGGTGCAGGATCCGCATGGCCTCGGCTTCCGAGATCGGCATCGGCTTGTTTTCGGCGCCGAGGAAGCCCGTCACCTTCGGGGTGTTCTTGATGAGATGGAAGGCTTCGTCGGTCAGCTTCATCTTGACCAGCACGTAGCCCGGGAAAAACTTGCGCTCGGCGTCGACCTTGCGGCCGCGGCGCACTTCGGTGACCTTTTCGGTCGGCACCAGCACCTGCTCGAACAGTTCCTCAAGCCCGCGCTGCTTGGCCTGCTCGCGGATCGATTCCGAGACCTTCTTTTCGAAGTTCGAATAGGCGTGGACGATATACCAGCGCTTGTCCATGGTTTGGGTTCCGGCGCTTGCCATCAATGAATGCCAAGTATGAAGGTGACGAGATAGCGGATGATCTGATCCGCGGCGAAAAAGAAGATCGAAGCCAGCGCCACCATCACGAACACCATGATGGTGGTGATCGTCGTCTCGCGGCGGGTCGGCCAGGTGACCTTGGCGGTCTCCGAGCGCACTTCCTGCAGGAATTTGAACGGGCTGAAAGCCATCGTTGTATGTGATCCGCCTTGGTGGACGATTTCATAGGAATCCGAACAGCCCTCTTGAGCCCAGCCCTCGTCTCGAAGGTTGAGCCGGCAAGCGGGCTCGATTGTTCGGGGGATTTCAAAGCCGCGCCGGATATCCGCATGAAGCGGGCCGGCAGCAGGTGGCGGCTATGTACTGCGGGCGGGGTGAAAGGTCAAGGTGAGCCGGGCCGCCGGCTTCGGATTCAGCCCGGAGGCGCCAGGCCCGGAACGGTTAAAATCAACGGCTTATGGACGGATTCGGCTGGCCAGGACTCGGCTGGCAGGGGCGGCAGGGCTCGAACCTGCGACAACCGGTTTTGGAGACCGGTACTCTACCAACTGAGCTACACCCCTATTGCGAACCGCGTCGCCGCCGATCCGCGCCGTTTCAAGCATAGGGACCGCCCCGATTGCAAGGGCGAAGCGCAGCCAGCGCCCTGTTCAACCCGGCCGTTCTGCGCCAGACTTCCAGCCAAGCCAAGCAAGAGCAAAGGGAGAGATCATGACGCCGCAAGCCGCCACCAAACCCGCCTCCGCCCCCCAAACGCCGCCGCTGCCGCAGGGAAAGCCGGAAGCGCTCGGCCTTTCGCCCGCCCGGCTGCAGCGGATGTCGGACAGCCTTCAAGCGCGAGATCGACAAGGGAACCCTCCCCGGCGCGACCGTGCTGGTGGCTCGCCGCGGCCAGATCGGCTGGTTCGAGGCGCTCGGCCGGCAGAGCCCGGCGGCGTCGACGCCGATGGCGCACAATTCGATCTTCCGCATCTTCTCCATGACCAAGCCGATCGTCTCGGTCGGCATCATGATGCTGGTCGAGGAAGGCCATTTCGTTCTCAACGACCCCGTCGCGAAATTCATTCCGGAATTCGCCAGCCAGAAGGTCGGCGTCGAGAACAACGGCAAGCTCGATCTCGTTCCGCTCAAGCGCATGATGACGGTTCAGGACCTGTTGCGGCACACCTCGGGCATCACGTACGACCATACCGGCAACGGCCTGGTGCAGCAGCTCTATCAGCAGTCGCGGCTGCGCAGCCGCAAGATCACCAACGCCGAACACGCCGCCCTCGTCGCCAGCCTGCCGCTGACATGCCAGCCCGGCGCCGAGTGGAACTACAGCCGCTCCACCGACATTCTCGGCCGCATCATCGAAATCGTTTCCGGCAAGACGCTCTCCGCGTTCCTGACCGAGCGGATCCTGGCGCCGCTGCAGATGACCGAGACCGCATTCCACACCGGTCCCGAAAATGCCGGCCGGCTCGCCGAGCCGTTCCCGGTCGATCCCTGGAGCGGCGAGAAGGTCGAACTGTTCAACATGCTGGAACAGCCCGTGATGGAATCCGGCGGCGGCGGTCTGGTCTCGACCACCATGGACTACGCCCGCTTCTGCCAGATGCTGCTCAACGGCGGCGCGCTCGACGGCGTCAGGCTGATCGGCCGCAAGACGCTGGAACTGATGGCGTCCGATCACCTCGGCCCCAACGTCAAGGCCAACTCCATCCTGATGCCGGACGGCCACGGCTTCGGTCTCGGCTTTGCGGTCCGCACCGCCCAGGGCCTGGCGCCGTTCCCGGGATCGCTCGGCGAGTACTTCTGGAGCGGAATGGCCGGGACCTTCTTCTGGATCGACCCGGTCGAGCAGATGTTCGTCGTGTTCATGATGCAGGGACCGGCGCAGCGGCACTATCTCCGCATCCTCTTGCGCGATCTCGTCCACGCGGCGGTGGAGTGACACGGTCGCCGTCATCGCGAAACGAGATCCCGTCGTCCGCGCCGAACGGCGCGCCCCGGGACGACGCCATGGCGCTCAACTGATCGTCGCGCCGCCGTCGATCACCAGGGTCTGGCCGGTCATGAAATTGCCGGCCGCGGACCCCAGGAATACCGCGGCGCCGGCGATCTCGTCGGGAATGCCGATGCGGAGCAGCGGCGAGCGCGAGGTCGAGGCCTTCAGGTTCTCCGGATTGTCCCACAGCGCCTTCGCGAAGTCGGTCTTGATCAGGCCGGGCGCGATGCAATTGACCCGCACATTCTTCGGGCCGTATTCGCAGGCGAGGTTGCGCGCGAGCTGCATGTCGGCCGCCTTCGAGATCGCGTAAGCGCCGAGGATGGTCGAGCCCTTGAGCCCGCCGATCGACGACACCACGATGATCGAGCCATCCTTGCGCTCGATCATCTGCGGCACCACCATGCTGATGATCCAGTTGTTGGCGACGATGTTGTTGTCGAGGATCTTGCGGAACTGATCGTCGGAAATGCCGCCGAGCGGACCGTAATAGGGATTGGACGCGGCGTTGCAGACCAGCACGTCGATCTTGCCGAAGCTGCGGTTGCTCTCGTTGACCAGGTTCTGCAGATTTTCCTTGCTGGAAATGTTGGCCGCGATCGCGACCGCCGTGCCCTTGCCGAACCTGTCGTTGATTTCCTTCGTCACCTGGTCGCAGACGTCCTGCTTGCGCGAGGAAATCACCACCTTGGCGCCGTGCTCGGCCATCCGTTCGGCGATGGCGCGGCCGATGCCGCGGGTCGAACCGGTGATGACGGCGACTTTTCCGGTCATGTCGAACAAGGTCATGTTTCTCTCCCAGATGCGGTTTTGATTTTCAATTCCGAGCTAAGCAGCGTTCGTCTTCCTTCGACAACCGCGCTTCACGCCAGCTTGGTCTCCGGCACGATTTCAGGGCCCGCCGGCTGATGCATCGCGGCGTGCCTGGCGTCCGCGATCCACGGCTGCTGGTTCACCATCGGCAGCCGCCAGTTGCTGCGGCCTTCGCCGGCGAAATGATCGAGCCTCGTCACCGAGCAATTGTCGATATCGAAGGAGAGGCCCTTTTCCGGCTGGCCGCCGAGCGCAAGACCGACCGCGGCCTTGATGGTGCCGCCATGGCCGACGGCGATCACGTCCCTGCCGCCCTGCTCGACGGTGATGCGATCGATCGCGCCACAGACGCGGCGATAGAGGTCCATGAAACTCTCGCCGCCGGGCGCCGGCTCGTCGATATCGGCAAACCAGTTGCTCCCGGCCGGCCGGCTGGCGAGGAAGGCGGCGCGATTCATGCCCTGCCATTGTCCGAGATGCTGTTCGGCGAAATCGGCCACCTGTTTCATGTCGGCAGGCCTTGGAAAGCCGGCCGACCAGATCGCATCCGCGGTCTGGTGCGTGCGCATCAGGTTGCTCGAATACCAGACCGCGCCGCGCGGCAGGATCTTCGCGACGGCCTCGAACACTTCACGGTCGCCGGTGTCGCATTCAATGTCCTTCTGGCCGTAGATATTGCCGCCGTCGCTGCGCACCGGGGCGTGGCGCACCCACCACCATCGCGTGGTGACGACTTTTGGCTGGCCCTGATTGGACATCCCGAACACCCTTCAATAATGTCTGCCGTCGCTGTACGTCAGAGCGCACCTCGTCTCAAGTGACTTGCACGCTGGAAGCCGTCACTTCGACGTTTGAAATCTTGTTTGAAATTCCGCTGGGCGGCAAGCGCCGGCAACAATCCACGCAACAAGGGAGAAACTCATGGGCCGCCTCGAAGGCAAATCCGTCATCATCACCGGCGCGGGCAGCGGCATCGGACGCGCGGCCTCGCTTCTCTTCACCAAGGAAGGCGCAAGGCTGATCGCGGTCGACCGCACCGACGGCGTCAATGAGACGGTGGCGCAGGTGCGCAAGGCCGGCGGCAAGGCGGAAGCGGTCACGGCCGACGCCGGTTCGGAAAAAGACGTCATCGCTTTCATCGACAAGGCGTTGTCCGCCCACGGCCGGCTGGATGCGATCTGGGCCAATGCCGGCATCAGCGGCGGGCTGGTGCCGCTCGCCGACCAGACCGTGGACCACTGGCAGGAAATTCTGCGGATCAATCTGATCGGCCCGTTCCTCGCCATCAAGTATTCGATGCCGCACATGATCAAACAGAAATCCGGCGCGATCGTCTGCACCGCCTCGGTGGCGGGACTGAAATCCGGCGCCAGCGGCCATCCCTACGCGGCGAGCAAGGCCGGCGTCATCAGCCTCGTTCAGACCACGGCCTATTCGCTCTCCGGCACCGGCGTTCGCATCAATGCGGTGTGTCCGGGCCTGATCGAAACCGGAATGACAAAGCCGATCTTCGACAATGCGAAGGAGCGTGGCACCGATCACAAGATCGGCCAGCTCAATCCCCTGAAGCGCGCCGGCCAGCCGCATGAGCTGGCGGCGATGGGATTGTTCCTTGCCAGCGACGAGGCCTCGTATGTCAACGGCCAGGCGATCCCGGTCGACGGCGGCCTTACTGCATCGATGCCGTATGCGGGGAAACCGATTTGAGGCGCGCCCAGGTTTTGAACGGGCCGATCTGCGATTCATCCCGCATTCCCCGGGGCCGCATGGTTCGAGACGCGCGGCTTTGCCGCGCTCCTCACCATGAGGGTCTGACTGCGTGCCACGTGTGACGACCTCATCCTGAGGAGCCGCGCCTTGGCGCGGCGTCTCGAAGGATAGGCCGCAACAAGACTACTGACGTAAATCCGCGTTCTCGCGGCGCGATGCGCCCGAGTTTTGCTCTTTGTCATCCCGCCCTCTTCGATCAGAGGGCGCAGGGAATGCCGGGCGCCCGATGCGCCCGATAGCCGCGTGTGCAAGGGTAGTGAGAGAGACGCACACGCGTTAGTCAGGTCACACCGGAATCACCCGGCATTCCCCACGCAATGGTTTTACGGCTTCCTTCGTGCTCTCCCCGGCGACCGGCTTTCTTGCCACCGTCGTCAGCGAAAGTTGCCTTCCGCAAACTTGACGCCAGCACCGGGGCGTCAGGACCACACGACTTCTCCGTACGCCGGCCGCATCGCCCGTCAAGCGCGCCGCCCGCGTCCACCGCATCCCGCTCCGCGTTTCGTGACGTTGCGCAACGCCCCTCTGAGTGGGGCGGGACGGCCGCGAACAGGAAGGTGATTTGCATCGACAAGAAAGCTAAATATTTTTAGCAAACGGGCTGGACAGGTTTTTGGTGATTTGCCCGTCGGGTTAAGTTCTTCCCGAAATCCAGTCCTCTTTACCCTCGCCTGCTTTCCCCGAAAGGGAGTTCCCGTGGCCCACCGTCGTCGGTGGCCCCACACTTTCCATCGTCCGGTCATGCTTTGGCCAAAACTGCGCTAAGTGTTTGACCGTTGGTCGAACCGGGTACAAACTCGACCGCCTCCCTCGGCAGTAAACTGACGGGAAAGGGAGCCATGAGTTCCGCGACGGACCCTAAAGCCATCGAGCCCGATAATGTCTCGACCGCGCATGCGGATGAGCGGTTTGTGCGCGCCCATGACGAGATCGCGCGGGCGGATGAAGAGCTGACGCAGTTGAACGATCAGCTTTCGAGGCTGGAGCACGAGGCCGCGTACCAGCCTTCGATTGTAACCCGCCGGCCGCGAGACAGATCGGCGCTGCGCGGGATCATCGGCGTACTGCTATCCCTGTGCGTTATTGTCGGCGCTCTCGCTTCGCAATCCTCCTATGGCGATGCGACCAAATCGATTGTCGCCCGATGGGCGCCGCAGCTCATCCTCGCTGCGTCGCCCTCGACGGAAAAGCAGGGCTTGCCCGCGCAGCCGATTTCTACGGCCCAGGCGCCCGCAGCCGCGCCGGTGCTCGCGCAAGCAGCGCCTTCAGCTCAGGCTGCCCCGCAAGACGCCGCGCCCGCACCCGCCCCGATACCTCCAGAGATGGCGCAGTTGCTCCAGACGATGGCACGCGATCTCGCAAACGTCGGGCAACAGATCGAGCAGATCAAGGCGAACCAGGAACAAGCGGCCCGGGAAAGTACGACGGCCATCGAGCAGCTCAAGGCGAGCCAGGAGCAAATGATGCGCCAGATCGCCAAAATTTCCGAGCAGAACAAGACGTCGGAGCAGAGCCTGCGGCCCAGGACGTCGCCGCCTCCGGCGCGGCCGGTTGCTGCCGCGACGCGCAAGCCTGTGCCGGCCCGTCCGCCGCCGCCGGCCAGGGCGCGGCCGCAGGCCCCGACCCAGTTGCAACCCGACGATCAGTAGTTGTCCGTCGGCGGCCAGCCGATGTTCATTGGCCGTCGTCTCGATGAGGCGGCAGACAGACTCCACGTCCTCGGAAATTCTTCGGCCCGTCGTGCGGACATTTCTCACTAACGCCAAAATAACTTCGTAGACAGGACCCGTGAACGGGCGGTCGCAGTGAACCAGAAACAGCAACAACACCTCTCCGGCATATGCCGATGCGGCAAGGTGAAACTGGAGGCCGTCGGCCGGCCGATCCTGACCGCCTCCTGCTATTGCGCGAGTTGCCAGGAGGCCGGAAGCCGCCTCCAGCAACTACCTTCTGCGCCACCCGTCCTCGATCCCGACGGTGGAACGGATTACGTCATGTATCGAAAGGATCGGGTGCAATGCGTGGCGGGACAGGAATATCTCGAAGAGCATCGGCTCAAGCAGGATTCACCGACCCGGCGGGTCATTGCCACCTGTTGCAATTCGGCAATGTTCCTCGACTTTACCAGGGGACATTGGCTGACGATGTACCGGAACCGCTTTCCGGCCGGCGCGCCGCCTCTTGAAATGCGGCTCATGACGCAAGCACGACGAGACGGCGTCGCGCTTGCCGATGACGTGCCGAATTATGACAGTCACTCCGGCAAGTTCTTGTTGAAGCTGATCGCTGCCTGGATCGCGATGGGTTTCCGCAGGCCGGAAATCACCTTGGGAAAAACAGTCCGCAAGTCACCCTGACGGATCTCCTACGATCCCAACATGGCATCAATCGAATATTTCCCGGCACCCGTGATGCAAAGCAGCAGAAAACCTCCCACGATACCGAGGTTTTTGTAAAAGCTTTCCATGCTCTCGACTTTATTCGGGCCTGTGACTGTCCAATAGCGATGCGCAATGAGCCCACTTCCGAGCGTGTACAAGGCCAGGAGCACGGCTGAAGGACGCGTGTACGCTCCAACCGCGACCGCGAACGCAACCGGAAGCTCCATGAAGATCGCTATCGGCGTAGCCAGCGCCGGAAATGGAGCGCCGTCTTGCACCATACGGCTCACCGTGCCGGAATAGTCCGTCAATTTTCTCCAACCGAAAATCAAGAAGAGCGCCGCGAGAAGAAGACGCGCCGCGAGGATAACTCCATCGTTGATGCCGTTCTCCATGACACGGGCCTCATCTCTGCCTTCTCGTCACTACGACGCTGAATTCCGGCGGCACGGGCGGCCTCCGGGATGCGCTTCCGGTGCCCGCTGATTATGTACTTAACTTGAAGTTTTCGGTTTACGCCATTGAACCCGCAAGAGACGGGAGACGAAAACTACGCGTTGCTGTACCGTCCGGCCCCGGCGGCTCATTCGCCAGCGATCGGACGCCTTTCCACGCGACCGAGCGCATTCATCAGAAGCACTGCGGATACCAGCTCCAGCGTCACCACGGTCAATTCGAATTGGAGTCGTCCATGAACCCTGTACAAGTCGAGCAGAAAAGCTACCAGATGCCGCCTCGGGATGGGTTTACCATCGCACATTTTCTGACCGTCGCCGACATCGAACGATCGGCCCGATTTTACGAAACGGTCTTCGGAGGCCGCATTCTGAGCAGAGGCGACAGCAGCGGCGCGCCAGCCTACATCCAGATCGCGAACACGTGGCTGATAGTCAACGTCGGGGGCGGTCCGACACCCGACAAACCATCTGTAACGCTCAGCGTCCCCGCTGACCCCGATTCAATCAGCAGCTTCATGAACATCCGCGTTGCGGATATTCAAGCGTGCTACGAACTATGGCGAAGCCGAGGAGCCGAGTTCATCACGGAGCCAAAGGTCAAGTACGGCGAGACGCGCTGCTACATTCGCGATCCCGACGGCTATATTATCGAAGTCGGCCAGAGCAAGCCGGGCGTCGCTTACGGCTGAACGGCGCGAGACCTGAAAGCATCTGTGGTGACCGCGCAAGGCGGTCCGGACGTATGAGGAAGAAGTCGTGAACGAACAACATCCGCATTCCGGTTCGGCGTTTCAGGCCATTCGGGCGATCGACTATACGGTCATCTTCGTGCGCGACATGGCGGCGATGCGCCGCTTCTACGAGGATGTCCTTGGCTTCCCGCTGCTTCGCGAACTGTCATCGGGCTGGATCGAATATCGCGTCGGCGGCAATACCCTGGCGCTGGCGAGGCCGAGCCTGACGGCCTCGGATGTTCCGACGCCCGGCGGCAGCGCCTCGCTGCAACTGGCCTTCAGGGTCGGCGTTGCCGAAGTCGATCAATGCGCCGACGAACTGGTGCGGCGGGGCATCCATCTGCTCTCGCCGCCGACGGATCAGGCCTTCGGCCATCGCACGCTGTTCTTCCGCGATCCCGACGGAAATCTGCTGGAGCTGTTCGCGGATATCTAGGGCGTGGACTCATTAGCACGCTGCCAAATTCGGACTGCGGTCGCGAAACGGCGGTTGTGCGACACTTGAGAGTGGCTCTACTGAGCCATATTCCCTCCTGTGTGCACCGAAAACTCAGAACCCGCAGATCAACCGACGTCGCCGCTGGCAATTCGCGTCGGCCGGATGCAGACTGTGCAGCGAAAAAATGCTGATCGGGGGAAACAATGGCTGTTCCTCACCCAGGTGCAGCGGCACACACCAAAGGTCTTCCGATTGTCGCCACACTGGGCGCGCTCGGCGTCGTCTATGGCGACATCGGCACCAGCCCTCTTTATGCCCTGAAGGAAGCGGCCAGGGCGGCCGCCCATGGCGGACCGCTCATCCCTGAGGCGATCCTCGGGGTGGTATCGCTGATCCTCTGGGCGCTGATCCTGATTATTTCAGTCAAGTATGCGCTGCTTATTTTGCGCGCCGACAACCGTGGCGAGGGCGGGATCGTTGCGTTGCTGGCGCTGCTTAGCGCCCGCAACGCGCAGCCGGGAACGTGGCGTGCGCAGCTTCTGGTCGTCGGCCTTGTCGGCGCGGCGCTGCTCTATGGCGACGGCGCCATCACGCCGGCCATCTCCGTGCTCAGCGCCCTTGAAGGCCTGAAGGTCGATGCGCCGTCGCTGGCGCCCGCCGTGGTGCCGCTCACCCTCATCATCCTCGTCGGACTTTTCGTCATGCAACGGAAAGGCACTGGCTTCATCGGCAATATCTTCGGGCCGGTGATGCTGGCCTGGTTCGTGGTGCTCGCACTGCTCGGCATCCACGGTATTGTAAAGGCGCCCGGGGTGCTCGTTGCCGTGAGCCCGCTTTACGCTTTCGATTTTCTGATCCACCGGGATTTCCACATCAGTTTCGCCGTCCTGGGCGCCGCCTTTCTCGCGGTGACAGGCGGTGAGGCGATGTATGCCGATATGGGTCATTTCGGCCGGGTGCCAATCCGGCTCGCATGGTTTGCGGTGGCACTTCCTGGCCTCGTGCTTAACTACTTCGGACAGGCCGCGCTGCTGATCACTGACGCCAGCGCGCTCGACCATCCATTCTATCAGCTTGCGCCAGACTGGGTGCACTACCCGCTCGTAGCGTTCGCCACCGTGGCCACCGTGATTGCCTCGCAGGCGATTATCTCAGGCGTGTTTTCACTGACGCAACAATCGATCCAGCTCGGCTTCCTGCCGCGCATGCAGATTTGGCACACGACCAGCCACACGATCGGCCAGATCTATGTGCCAGTTGTGAACTGGCTGCTTGCGGCGGCAACCTTGGGAGCCGTGATCGGCTTCGGCACATCCGACGCGCTCGCAGGCGCCTATGGGATCGCGGTGTCGCTTTTGATGGCGATCACCACGCTGCTTGCGGCGCTGGTCGCGCTGCAATGGGGCTACCATCCGATCGTCGTCATCCCGGTCAACGGTTTCTTCTTTATCATCGACTGCATCTTCTTTGCCGCGAATTCGACCAAACTGCTTGAGGGCGGCTGGTTTCCGCTTGTGCTCGCGGGGGCGGTTGCATTCGTGATGCTGACCTGGCGGAGCGGTGCCAAGCTGGTCGAGGGGGCCCGCCGCAACTTGCGTCAGCCGGAAGAAGACCTGATCGAGACCGCCACCAGCGGATGCCGGGCCCGAATACCCGGTACCGCTGTGTTTCTCGCATCCGCGGCCAAAGGCGTGCCACTCGCGCTGACCCAATTCATCCGGCACAATCATGTGATGCACGAGCGTATTTTGCTCCTCACTGTCGTTATCGAGGAGACGCCGCGTGTCCCCGACGAGAGCCGGGTGGTTGTCATTGAAGTGATGAAGGGCATTACACGTGTCATTCTCCACTTTGGCTTTATGGAAAACAACATCACGATCGCAAAAGGACTGCAGGCCGCCTGCGATCAAGGAAAAATATGCGGCATCGATCCCGCAAATATCACCTATTATGTTGGCCGCGAGAAGATCATCCCGAGTGAAGAAGTCGCGGGCATGGCAGTCTGGCGCGAGACTTTCTTCGCATTTCTGCAGCACAACGCCAAAGGCTCCGCAACCTTCTTCGGCGTGCCCGCGAGACAAGTGGTGGAACTTGGCACTGAGATCGAGATTTGAGAGTTTTGGCGAAAACGATTCGCGACAATTCGGGGCGACGACCGTGAACGAGTCGGGCCATGCCCCGGGACACCCCATCGCGCGTACGCGATGGGGCTTAAGCTCGGCGACAGCACTCGCTCTCACCATTTGCGGGCGGTGTGGCCGTAATCAGCGCCGGGCGACCACCATGCGGCCCGTTAATTGGTCCCAGAACGCGCACTGGTGCGCGGTCGCGAAGTTGGTCTCCGTGGCCGGCGTCGGCGGGACGAGCGACTGCATCACCTGATGCCCGCGCTCGAACTGCGGCCAGTGCGGCGCGCCGTTCCCGTTGGGGTCACCGTTCCTGGCGAACTCCGTCCAATAGCCGACCATCTTGTCCGACAGCGCCCGCTGATTGGCGTTGAGCGGCGTCTGCGGGAGATTCAGGCCAACTCCCGACGGATTGGCTGATGGGAAGATGTACTGGATCTCCGCGGCATGCGATGCGCCGTACGGGAAGGTCACC
This sequence comes from uncultured Alphaproteobacteria bacterium, assembly GCA_963843225.1. Lineage (GTDB taxonomy): Bacteria > Pseudomonadota > Alphaproteobacteria > Rhizobiales > Xanthobacteraceae > Bradyrhizobium. The sequence goes on from CAWJJT010000002.1 coordinate 16,097, forward strand.
GGCGGCAGGAAGTTCTGCGGCGCATTCCCGTCGTTGAACTCGTAGGCGAAGGTCCGGACAAACCCCGACGCAAGCTCGTCCGCGAACCGGGCCGTGCAGGCGAATATCGCGTCCGTCCCGAGCGCGCCGACCGCCTGGTCGTAAGACGGGAAGCTCGCGCCCGGATACTGCGCCTGGACGAGCGCCACCGCCGGGCTCGTGAGGGGGACGCCGATCGTGGCGGCGATCGCCGCCGGATAGGTGGCGGCGGTCACGGGGTGACCGGTGAGATCGAAGTCGAGCGCCACGAACAGGTTCCACTCGTCGTGATTGGAGCCGTTCATCAGCGGCACGCGATTGAACTGCCCGTTCGCGAGCGCGGAGCTGATCGATTGCGTCAGGATCTTGCCGTCGATGTTGGGCGCCGGGCTGAAGCTGGCAACGCCGAGGATCGTCGAAACCGGCAGCGCGCGCAGGCACGTGAGCACATCAGCCGGATTGGCCTGATTGCACTGAACTGCGTTCGCGAAGCTCGTACCGGCCACCTGGGCCTGAGCCAGCGTCGGCGGCGCCAGCAGATAGGCGCCGCTCTCGACGATCGCGCGATCAAACAATCCGCGGGCCGTCGGCGACACAAGGTTGACGAACGTGCTCAGTCCGCCCGCCGATTCGCCGAATATCGTCACCTTTTCGGGGTTGCCGCCGAACGCGCGGATGTTCCGCCGCACCCATTTCATCGCGGCCTGCTGGTCCTGGAATCCGTAGTTGCCCGATATGCGATCGGGAGACTTCGCCGGTCAGCGCCGGATGGGCGAGGAATCCAAGCGCCCCGAGCCGGTAGTTGATGGTCACGACGACCACGCCGCGCTGCACCAGCTTGCTGGCGTCGTATTCGTTGCTCTCGCCAACGGCCAAGGCGCCGCCGTGGATCCACACCATCACCGGACGCCCGCTCGTCGCCGTCATGATGCCCATCGTCGTGATCGGAATGGCGCCCGTCGTCGCGGTCAGAATCGTGATCGCCGCCCCGGTTGGGCGTGTACACGTTGAGGAACAGGCAATCCTCGGTCATCGTCGCGTTGCCGAAGGGCGTTGCTCCCTGCGGACAATGGTTGCCGAATTTTGTCGCGTCCTGCGTGACGGCCGAGGGCGTCACGGGCTGCGGCGGCTTCCAGCGCAGATTCAAGGTCACCGGCTGGGCGTAGCGGACGCCGAGGAATTCCCGCATGGTGCCGGTGGTGTCGAGCTTGCCCTGGAACTTGCCGTCCGGCGCTGCCACCAGCGTGGAGCCCGCGAACGACCGGTCAGCCGGCGCGGCCAGTGCGAAGGCTGCGCCGAGCAGCATGGGGCAGAGCGAGCCCCGCAGCCACGGTCGCGGCCGCGCCGATTCTTGCCGTCGTTGAATGGAAGCGACTTTTACTCTGAACATGACGTCTCCTCCCGCTGAAAGATTGTTTTGCTTCGAGATTTCGTTCGATGCGACCCGAACCGCCACGCGATCCCTGCACGCCCGGCAGGATTTTCTTCGCGTGAGCCTTGATAAGCCAAGGTTGTGACAGCACGATATCGCAGCTTGAACGATACTGCGCAATTCATCGCGATGTCCAGCGACTCGCGACCCGAAATCTACTGGAGGTGTTCGCGGCTATTTATTCCGTGGGACGGATTGAGTCTTCGCGAGACCGATCGACGTCACCGGAGGAAAGTGATGGATATCGCTGCGCCCCGCTCGTTCTACGATTTCGTTTCAATCGAATCCGTCATTCCGGGGCGTGCCAATTGGCGCGCGCCCGGAATCCATACTCGCGATCGTGGTTATGAATTCCGGGCTCGCGCTGCGCGCGCCCCGGAATGACGGCAAACGAAAAAGGCGCGACACTCTCGTGCCGCGCCCTTCCCTACTTCGCTCCCGCCTTCTGCGCGTAGGCCCATGCGTCCTTTGACAATGGCACCGTGCGCTTGGCGGATTCCATCGCCTTGGCGTTGGCGGCGGTGCCGTCGCGGATCCGGCCGGCGATACCCTGGGTGATGCCGGCGAGCCGGAACAGATTGTAGGAAAAATACCAGTTCAGGTCGGGCACGGCGGTGCCGGTGACGTTGCAATAGATCTGCGCGGCTTCCTCCATGCTGGGAATGCCCAACGCCTTGAGGTCGGAGTTCGCAAGACCCGGCATGGTCCATTGCATCAGGAGATAGGTGAAATCGGCCATGGGATCGCCGAGCGTCGAGAGCTCCCAGTCCAGCACCGCCAGCACCCGCGGTTCGGTCGGGTGGAAGATCATGTTGTCGAGGCGATAATCGCCATGGACGATCGAGACGCGCTCCTGCTGCGGCACGGTCTTCGGCAGCCATTCGGCGAGCTTCTCGAATTCCGGAATGTGCTGGGTCTCGGAGGCGCGGTACTGCTTGGTCCAGCGGTCGACCTGGCGCGCGAAATAATTGCCGGGCTTGCCGAAATCGCCAAGACCGATCGCCTGCGGGATCGATAGGTGTGCAGTTTCGCCAGCGTCTCGATCTTGCTGGTGAAGATCTTGCGGCGGTCGTCCGGCGTCTGGCTGGGCAGGCCGGGATCCCAGAACACCCGGCCCTCTTCCATCGACATGATGTAGAAGGCAGCGCCGATGACGCTGTCGTCGGTGCAGAGCGCATAGGCCCTGGCGACCGGGAAGCCCTGCTTGCCAAGCGCGGCGATGACGCGGAACTCGCGATCGACCGCGTGCGCCGACGGCAGCAATTTGCCGAACGGCCGGCGCCGCATCACATAGGATCGCCCGGGCGTGTCGAGCCGGTAGGTCGGGTTGGACTGGCCGCCCTTGAACTGCAGGACGACCAGCGGGCCCTGATAGCCTTCAACGTGTTCGCGCATCCAGCCGTCGAGGCGCAGCTCATCGACCCGATGCCGCTCCTCGACCGGCTTGGTGCCCGAAAACTCCTCGTCGTTCCTGACGCCGTCGGCCACGGTGACGCTCCCTATATTTCGTGGGGAGCGCCATATCTGTGGAACTCCCGTTAGTGCGTAGGAGAGTTTGCATACTTCCGAAGTTCAAGTCTGGCAATGGCGCGGTTGTGGACCTCGTCCGGACCGTCGGCGAGGCGCAGCGTGCGAATGTGCGCGTAGGCCTTGGCAAGGCCGGCATCGTCGGACACGCCGCCGCCGCCATAGGCCTGGATGGCGTCGTCGATGATCTTCAGCGCCATGTTGGGGGCCGCCACCTTGATCATGGCGATTTCGAGCTGCGCGGTCTTGTTGCCGACCTTGTCCATCATGTCGGCGGCCTTCAGGCACAACAGCCGGGTCATCTCGATGTCGGTGCGGGCCTCGGCGATGCGCTGCTCCCAGATCGAATGCTCGATGATCTTCTTGCCGAACGCGGTGCGCGACGACAGCCGCCGCACCATCTTCTCCAGCGCTTCCTCGGCCACGCCGATGGTGCGCATGCAGTGATGGATGCGGCCGGGGCCGAGACGGCCCTGCGCGATCTCGAAGCCCCTGCCCTCGCCGAGCAGGATGTTTTCGGCGGGAACGCGGACGTTCTCCAGCAGCACCTGGGCGTGGCCGTGCGGCGCGTCATCGAAGCCGAACACCGGCAGCATCTTCTCGACCGTGATGCCCTGGGTGTCGAGCGGCACCAGGATCTGCGACTGCTGCTGGTGCTTGGCCGCGGTCGGATCGGTCTTGCCCATCAGGATCGCGATCTTGCAGCGGGGATCGCCGACGCCCGACGACCACCATTTGCGGCCGTTGATGACGTAGTGATCGCCGTCGCGCTTGATGCTGGTTTCGATGTTGGTCGCGTCCGACGAGGCCACCGCCGGCTCGGTCATCAGGAAGGCGGAGCGGATCTCGCCGTTCATCAGCGGCTTCAGCCACTTCCGCTTCTGCTCCTTGCGAGCCATAGCGCATGAACACTTCCATGTTGCCGGTATCGGGCGCCGAGCAGTTGAACACTTCCGAGGCGAAACCGATGTGCCCCATCTCCTCGGCCAGCAGCGCGTATTCGAGGTTGCTCAATCCCGCGCCGTGGAATTCATCGTCCTCATGCGAGGACGGCGGCATGAACATGTTCCAGAGGCCTTCGGCCTTCGCCTTCTTCTTCAGGTCCTCGAGGATCGGGATCACCTTCCAGCGCTCGCCGTCCTCGTCCTGCTGCTTGTAGATCGGCACCGCCGGGCGAACGTGCTTGGTCATGAAAGCCTGCACGCGGTTGAGCCATTCTTTCTGGCGATCTGACGGATTGAAGTCCATGGGACGCTCCTCGCTACGGTTCTCGAAATTGTTGGCCGCAACTGTCTGCCCGCCGCTGCGTCGCCGCAAGATCAATTCTCGCGCCGGCGCGGCGGGACTGGCGGCCCGCGGCGGGCCCGAAATACCGCCGCGCAGAAAATCTGCGGATTGACATTTCCGGCCCTTCAAACGATAGTTTCATACAAGTGTTTGAATTGCAACTGCCCTCGGTTGGATCAGCCATGCCGTCCGATCAGACCCGCACCGCCATCCTCGCCGCCGCCGAGCGGCTCTACGCCGACCGCGGCTTCGGCGACGTCACGCTGCGCGACATCGTCGCCGCGGCCGATGTCAATCTCGCGGCGGTGAATTATCATTTCGGCTCCAAGGACGAGCTGATCGCCGAACTGTTCGTCACGCGCAGCATCGCCACCAACCGCGAGCGGCTCAACGAATTGAAGGCCGCCGAAGAAGCCGGCGGCGGCCGCGCCGGCATCGACGCCATCCTGCGCGCGCTGGTCGGCCCGACGCTGCGCGGCTGCCTCGGGCCCGACCGCGAGCGGCTCGACCGCGGCGCGCTTCATGATCCGCGCCTCGATCGAATCCGTGCCGCCGATCCGCCGCATCAAGAACCGCGAGGTCGATCACTTGCGGAAATTCGCCGCCGCGATGCGCCGCTCGCTGCCCGACCGCGGCGAGGCCGATCTCTATTGGGGCCTGCATTTTGCCCTGGCGATGGCGCACCACACCATCCGCGAAAGCGAGCGGCTGACCAGGCTTTCGGACGGAAAATGCGACCTCAACGACGTCGCCGGCATGATCGAGCGCATCGTCGCGGTGTCGGTGATGGCGCTGACGGGGAACGCGGCGGAGCGGAAGCCGGCCGCGAAACTGGTGGCGCGGGACGCGCGGTGAGCTGGCCGCGGTAGCCGCCGTTGTTCTGGCGGCGGTGGCCTCGTGGTTCTCCGGCGATGCGAAGCATCGTCCGGCGACGCGCGGCGATGCCGCGCTCCTCACCATGAGGGGTTAGACCTCATCTTGAACGAACAGTCAGACCTCATCCTGAGGAGGCGCGAAGCGCCGTCTCGAAGGATGAAGCCCGCTCGAAGGATGAAGCCCGAACTCGCCCTAGATCTCCAGCGCCTCGATCCCGAGACGCTCGAACAGCGCGGCGTCGTGGTCCTTGCCGGGATTGCCGGCCGTCAGCAGCACGTCGCCGACGAAGATCGAGTTGGCGCCGGCGAAGAAGCACAAGGCCTGCATCTCGTCGGTCATGGCGGTGCGGCCGGCCGACAGGCGAACGAAGGATTTCGGCATCAGGATGCGCGCCAGCGCGATGGTGCGGACGAAATCGATCGGGTCGATCGGATCGGCCTTGGCCAGCGGCGTGCCGGGAATCGGGATCAGCATGTTGATCGGCACGCTCTCCGGATGCTCCGGCAGGTTCGCCAGCGTCACCAGCATGTCGACGCGGTCGCTCGCCTCCTCGCCCATGCCGACGATGCCGCCGCAGCAGACCTTGATGCCGGACTCCCGCACCAGCGCCAGCGTCTGCAGGCGGTCGGCGAACGTATGCGTGGTGACGATGTTGCCGTAATGGCGCTCCGAGGTGTCGATGTTGTGGTTGTAGTAATCGAGACCGGCCTCGCCGAGCCGCGCCGCCTGCCCCGCATCGAGCATGCCGAGCGTCATGCAGGTCTCCATGCCCAGCGCCTTGACGCCTTCGACCATGGCGACGACGGCATCGAGGTCGCGGTCCTTGGGGCTGCGCCAGGCCGCGCCCATGCAATAGCGGGTGGCGCCGGCGTCGCGCGCCTTGCGGGCCTCGGCCAGCACGCGCTCGACTTCCATCAGGCGGGAGGCCTTGAGGCCGGATTCATGATGGCTCGACTGGCTGCAATAGCCGCAATCCTCGGGCAGCCGCCGGTCTTGATGCTGAGCAGCCGGCTGAGCTGCACCCGGTTGGGATCGAAATTCTGGCGGTGGAGGGTCTGCGCCTGAAACAGCAGGTCGTTGAAGGGGGACTCGTACAGCGCCAGCGCCTCCTCCCTCGTCCAGTTCGTGCGGAGATCGCCGTAGACCGGCATCGCCGGATTCATGTCGCTGGAGCGCGCTGCAATCGTCATATCCCCTCCGTCGAGAGCACCTGAGGCCGCGTGGCGGCCGAACGAGGCAAACTTAGCCCGATCGACCGGCTCACGTCGCAATGCTCGGCGTTGCCGGAATGATCTTTCTAACGGGCAAGTGATGGGAGCCGGACAGATTCCGTCACGCGAGCAGCTAGGCCATGGCGACGCAGTCGATCTCGATATCGAACGGCCCGGTCCATTCGGGCACGCAGACGAAGATGCGCGCCGGCGGATCTTCGGGAAAATAGCGCGCGTAGATCGCGTTCACGGTCGCGAAGTGTTTTGCTGACGTGCAGTAGATGTTGCACTTCATGACGTTCGCAAGGCTGGTGCCCGCGGTTTCCAGGCACAGCTTCATCTGCTCCAGCACCAGTTCGGTCTGCCGCTCGATCGGCACCGGCAGGATCTCGCCGCTCTCGGGATCGAACGGCGGCAGGCCCGAAACGAACACCATGCCGCCTCCGCGCGTCACCGGCGAGATCGGCGCCTTCCATTTCGCCAGATAAGAGGAGATCGGCTCGACGCGGATGGCTTCCCGTTTCATGGCATTTTCCTTCGGCCCGGATCGATCAGGCGGCAAAACACTGCCACGGCCGGCGGCAGCCAGGCTTCGATAGCGACGGAAGCGTCGATGCCGCCGGCAAAGCCGCCGATGCGGCTAGATGATGCCCTGCTGCTTCAGCGCCTGGAGTTTCTTCTCGTCGTAGCCGAGTTCCGCGCCCAGCACTTGCTTCGTGTCCGCGCCCAGCAGCGGCGGCGCGCGATATTCCTTCACGGGCGTGCCGGAGAACGTCAGGGGATTGCGGATCAGCGACAGCGCGTGCTCGAAGGGATGGTCGACCTTGATCTCCATCCCGCGCGAGCGCACATGCGGGTCGGCGAACACCTGCTCGAAATTGTTGATCGGTCCGGAGGGCACGCCGGCCTTCTCCAGCTCTTCGAGCCAATGCGCCACGGATTTCTTCAGGAACAGGCCGGCGAAGATCGCCATGATTTCCTTGCCGTGAACGACGCGATCGTTGTTCTTGAGGAATTTCGGATCAGTGGCGAGTTCGGGCGCACCCAGCACCGCGCAGGTCCGCGCGAACTGGCCGTCGTTGCCGACCACCAGCATCAACTCGCCATCGGTGCAGCGGAACACGCCGGCGGGCATGCCGCCATTGCCCCAGGTGCCGCGCCGCGGCGGCGTCTTGCCGTTGACGAGGTAGATCTGCGCCCAATGCGACAGCGAGGCGATCACGGTGTCGAGCAGGCAGACATCGACATGCTGCCCCTCCCCGCCATTGGCCTTGCGGTGATACAGCGCCGCCAGAATGCCGATCGACGTGTTCATGCCGGTCATGTAGTCGACGATGGAGGGGCCGACCTTCATCGGGCCCTCGCCGGGCTCGCCGTCGATATGGCCGGTGACGCTCATCAACCCGCCCATCGCCTGCAGGATCGCGTCATACCCGGCGCGCGACGCATAAGGCCCGGTCTGGCCGAACCCGGTCACCGAGCAATAGATGATGCCGGGATTGACCGCCTTGATCGATTCATAATCGAGCTTGTAGCGCTTGAGATCGCCGACCTTGTAGTTTTCCATCATCACGTCGCAGGATTTTGCGAGATCGCGGATGATGGCCTGGCCTTCCGGGGTCGCGACATTGACCGTGACCGACTTCTTGTTGCGGTTGGCGCAGAGATAGAACGAGTTGTTGTTGTTCGCCTTGCCCTCGGGGTCGACCAGATAAGGCGGCCCGAACGCGCGCGCATCGTCGCCGCCGCCCGGCCGCTCGATCTTGATCACCTCGGCGCCGAGATCGGCCAGCATCTGCGCCGACAACGGCCCCGCCAGCACGCGCGTCAGATCAAGGATTTTGATGCCTGAAAGGGGCAGAGCCGACATGAACACTTCCTCCGGAGTTCGCGATCTTGTGGCGGCGGAACCCCGCCGGCGCGAATGACGCCTGCCGATACACTATTTTTCCGTGCCGAGCACTGCGTCCACGGCATGAAGCCATCCGCCTGCCGCGCGGAATCGCGCAGCTCTCGACGTCCTTGGCTCAGGGTTTGCGAGACGAATGGGAACGGGTGAAGGCAACCGACCGCTCGTATTCGGCTCGGAAACCCTGGAACTTCCAAGCGCGCTCAATCGCCATCCCGACATTCTGCGGCCTTGCGCTTTCTTTGCCTCGACCCCGACGGACGATACGGCGTCCACGAGCCCCCCGGCCTGCATCACATGCTGTGATTACGAGGTCTAAGCACCAGCTTCGCGCCGCGAGATTCTTTCTTGTTGGCAATCTCGTTAAGCATGGAGTTGAAGTCACGGATCGCGGCTTTTTCATCGTGTTGCAGGTTGTTGAGATCAAGATGCCTGAGGATCACAGCGACGACTTCGCCAATGCGGCCGAGTTGCTTTCCGTAGCTGGCGATAGCCAACGCTTCCTTCTCGATGTCGGGGTTGGAGGACTCTCCAAGATTGATCGTGAAATAGTTTGCCCACGGAAATGTCTGGGTAACAGGTCCAGAGAGTGGCAGGTTGAAATCTGTCATGGCGATCTCCTCGATGACGACGAAAAGAGACACACACGTACTCGTTTTGCTACGCCTCAGCCGTTGAACGCGCCACGCGCGTAACGCTGCACTATAGCAGATGACGCAACTTCTGATAGCTTCCACCGTCCGTTACCGGTGAAAACATGTCCCATGAAGCCGACAAGCCGCATCCACCGCAGCTAAGTCAAAGCGGTCGCGGAACGCACCGTGACACCGCAACACCGTCAGCGTAACGTCGCGGTCACGCTCAAATAGCCCTGCCTCGTTGGATCGAGCGTGATGGTCGTCAAATCGGTTCGGAGCGTGAGAAGGCCAACCATGCTCAAGTGGTGCGCGTATTGTCAGCAATTCCTGCACGAGATCGCTCCCTACGACGATTTCCGCATCACGCATGGACTGTGCGCTTCATGCGAAACCACGCACACGGATCTGTTCGCGAGCGGTGAAATCGAGCGAGCAGGCTTCCTCAGGGAAATATTCCACGCGTTATTCGACGCCGGACGGCACGAGGATTTCGAGACCGCCGACCGGGTCATCGAAAGGGCCATTGCGGCGAACTGCAGGCCCGTCGACATCCTGATCGGCATGATTGCCCCGATGCTCTACGAGATCGGGGAAGAGTGGAAGCGAGGCGCCCTCAGTGTCGAAGCGGAGCATCGCTTTACCGCGTTCTCGGAGCACGTGATCGAGCTGGTCAAGTCCAGGATCGATGCGGACCGTGACGAGCCCTTGCCCGCCGAGGCGACACTGCTGTTCCTGATGAATGCGCCGGGTAACCGTCACAATCTCGCCGTGCCCATTCTGACACTCTGGCTTGAAAGCCGCGGAGTGAGGGTGCGGATCATCGACGACGGGATTGATAATGTCGGCCTGATGCGGAGCGTCGCCTCTGAAAGACCCGAATATCTCCTGATCTCGATGGCCCTGACCGAACAGTTCGAACGTGTCGTTGAGATCGCCAATGCGGCACAAGACCTGCCGCGGGAGCTTCGTCCCAAGATCATTGTAGGCGGCTACCCGGTGAAGGCTGGCCTGATCAAGCCGATACCCGCGGTCGAACTCCTGCCGAGCATCAGTACGCTGAATATCCCGTAAGCCGCGCCGATCTTGAACCGCTCGGAGGGTCGGCAATGAAAAGACATAAAACGGAGGAAATCGTCGCAAAGCTCAAACATGTCAGGGGATTGGTGGCCGGCGGCAGACGAGTTACGGAATGTGTTCGGGAAATTGGCGTAACCGAAGTAACCTACTATCGGTGGGGAAACAGGTACGGAGGCCTTGAGAGCGATCTGGCCGAGTATCTCACCGAACTTGAGGGCGAGATTGCCCGGCTGCGCCGGCTGGTGTCGGATCTGACATTGGAAAAGCTCGTCCTGGTGGAGACCACAACGGGAGTGCTGGGCCCGGAGCTTCGTGCGACCTATGTGCGTCACGCCACGGCGGCGTTTGGCATTTCGGAACGGCGGGCTTGCCAGGCACTTGGCCAGCACCCATCAACGCAACGCAAGATACGGGCGCGTCTATCCCTGGAAGCGCCTGCCGAAACCTAACCAAAGATCGGAGAAACAGATGTCGAGAGTCCTTCGCCTGGTACTGCTGTGCGCATCCATGGTCGCCTTCTCGGGCGCGGCGTTTGCGCAGGCCCAACCTGTCCGGGTCGGCGGGTTGACCTGCGACGCGGCCGCGCGTGTAGGATTGATTGTCGGTTCAAGACAGAACCTGCGCTGCGTCTTTCGGTCGAACGCAACGGGACGGCAATACAGCTACTCAGGCACAATCAGCCGGATCGGCCTCGATGTCGGGATCACCGGCGGAGGACGATTGTTCTGGGGAGTGTTCGCACCGACCTCGCACGTCGGATATGGGGTGTTGAGAGGCACCTATGTGGGCGCCAGCGGCAACGCGTCGCTTGGTCTTGGCCTGGGCGCCAACGTGCTCGTTGGCGGATCCCATCGCACGATTTCCCTGCAGCCGCTTTCGGTCGAAGGCCAGTTTGGTGTCAATCTGGCTCTGGGAGTGGCCAGGCTGACGCTGCGATAAACGACGGATCGTTTCGCGGCATCCAAGAGGCGGCGACAGCCAATTTCCCGGTTTCGTGACAGGTCAGTGGCAATACCGGGACGCCACCGGATGCGATCCGCTGTGCGTGCGAACCCGGCAGCGGCCATTGCGCCAGTAGTAATGGCCACGCCGATGGTGCCTGCTCTCTGCGGACGCGCCTGCGATCGCACCAACGGCCGCTCCTCGACGACCGCCGATCGCGCCGCCGATGATGGCGCCGATGATGGCGCCGCCAACCGCGCCGCGTACGATGGATGTTAGTTTACGACGGATCGAAGCCTCGGCGCCGAGAGTAATTCTCAAAGCGGCACATCGAAGCAGGGATCGGTTCTGGCATTTTGGCGCGCCGCTGGGTGCGGTCCATCCGGAGCGCGGTCACTTCGGTTCCTCGTCCGGGTCCAACAAGAGGGATGGCAACTCCTTTCTGAACAGCGCGTAGAGGGCCGGAATGACCAGCAGCGTCAAATCGAATAGCTGTCACTCGCGCTACAAGACCTTACCGATATGACTGCGCGGAACTCCGTTACAAACCGCGCGTCGCCGGGCCGTGGGCGTTGCCCACCCGCGCGTTGACGAAGCCTACCGCGGATCAGCCTTTTCGGACTCATGCACAAGATCCGTCGAGACTCACCATCGCCATCATTTATGTTCATGCTCGACGAGTACGGTTGGTGGAGCGCCTTTAACTTTTACGTAGAAGACGAGCAGCTTCGCGGGTTGCGTCGCGCTGGCATTGCGGCTCACAATGTGTACATCAGTAGGCGCTTCGTAGAAGACTTCACCGGCATTCACAGTTTTCGGGTCATCACCTTCCACCTGCGTGACGACACTTCCCTCCAGAACATATACGAAAAGATCTGCGTTATGTCGATGCGGCTGCGACACTTCACCCGGAGCAAAGTCGACGACTTCGACCATACCTTCCTTTCCAGGGAAGTCGGGAAACTCTCTGGCCATCAACGTTGTCGCTTTTCCGGTCCCCGCATGAGCGTCGGAAAACGCCACCGCGCCACTGAGCGCTAGTGACAGAATGAATGCTATCCTGTTCATTGCCTGATCCTTTACTTTTGAAGTGGCCAGTCCTCATATTGGACGCGGTCAGCACGGGATGGTCACGCGACTAGCCCTGTTTGCCCAGGGCCAAGATGTGCCTCACGAACCAGGCCATGCGCTGGATCCCACTTGGCCAAGGAGACCATGAGACGGACTCCCTTTTTAATCTTTCAAAGGTTCGAACTGATTCCAAAATCGAACGCAATAACTGCGACGCAAATCTGCAGGACGTCGTGGATTCCATTGTGAGGGCCGTCGATATGCCATTTTGGCACGGCGAACTGCAAAACTCGATCCATCCACCGACGGCGCTGAAGTCGTTAACGGGGCCGCGGACAGAATCCGCGGCCACGCGGATCGTGGTTGCTGACCTTCTCAAGCCGACCTTTTCTCCATGATTTCCATTTGTTCCAGGTTCCAGCCGCTTGAATTGCCTTTCGACGTGGCACTCCCCCCGCCGCGCCGCAAAGCGCCGCTTTACAACACTTAACAGGAGGCAACGACCGATAACGAGCGCCATCCGGAAGCCGGTCCTATGCTGCAAGGCGTCGCAGTTCTGAAGCGACTTGCGGCCCAGGAGGACCATCGATGCATTTGCAGACATTCAGGGACAGATCGAACCCTCCATTCGCAGTCACCTGCCCACCCGGAATCTTCTGATAGCGGCGACGACAGGCACGCGTATTTTGCGAGGAGAAAAGCTGGCGTTGCCTTGCCGATACTGAAAATGACGGGCGCGAGCCACGCCGGCATCCTCGTGTCACGCTGGATCGAAACCAGTGCATCCTGCCGACATGAGAAAGCGGTGCCTTCATCGAGCCGGCATATCATCGGCGTCGCCCTCAAGGCGACGCGGGTCAAGCTCACGAGGGGGTCGTCGACGGTATTCGACGGACCAATGCCTGCAGGGACCCTACATATCACCGGACCAAATCAGCCCTTAACTGCCGAGTTTTGCGCGCCATGCGACTTCGTTCACTTTCACGTATCATCCGATTATCTGCGTGAGTGCCAAGAGGCGGCGCGATCAAGCCAGGCCCAGCCGATACCGGGACCTGAACGATCTCATTGTCCGCGACCCGCTTGCCGAACTGCTCGGCAAGACGCTGGTCGAAAGCGGCCCCGCGGGCGACGGCATCTACGTGGAGAGCGTTGCCCAAACCCTGGTCATGCACGTCGCGCGACTTGAGCCGTCGCGGCATACGGTCAAAGCGCTGCCCAAGTGGCGGATAAAGCGCGTCCAGGAATACGTCGGCACGCATCTCGAAGAGTGCATCAGTCTCGCCGATCTTGCCAAGGCGGCCGGGCTTTCGCGCATGCATTTCGCGGCGCAGTTCCGGGCAGCAACGGGATACCGTCCGCATGACTATGTGCTCCAACAGCGGATCGAAAGTGCGAAGGACATTCTTTCGACCACGGACATGCCGCTTGCCGAAGTGGCTCTTGCCGTCGGTTTCTACGCCCAACCGCACTTCTCGACCGTGTTCAAACGACTGACGGACGAAACGCCGGCGCGCTGGAGGAAACGCCACCGCGCGTGCGCGAGGCCCTCGGACGCATCAGGTACCGCCCAGCACAATCAAGCGTCTGCATAATTTCGTCAGCCGGTCGAAGCGAAAGGTCTAAAGGTGAGAAGCAGCGTGCGATATCTGGATGTCCAACTAGCGCGTGGCGCTCGTCCGCTCGAACTCGACGGATCGTGACGAGCAACCCCTCGAAAATTCGTCCAGGACGGTCTCTCAATCCTTAGAGTAAGCTCTTCGCCGCCTGCAGATCGGAAGTTTCAAAACCTTCGGTAAACCGGCGGTACAGCGGCGCCAGTACATTCTTCGCTTGGTCAGATTGGTTCTGCATCAAGTACAATTGCGCAAGACTAGTCGCGGTCCGCAGCTGCCATGAAAGCGCGGATTGTCGTTCGGCAAGCCCGAGAGATTGCAACAGACACCGTTCCGCGAGCGCAAAATCCGGGCCAGGTGACGTCATCAGGATCCCCGCCTTGATGCGCAGCAGTTCCGGCATCATGAACAGATCGCCGTTCCGTTCGACCAACGCGATGGCTTGATCGATCACGGCGAGCGCCTCTTCGCTCCGTCCCGGCAATTGCGAGACCTTCCGCCAACGCGCTGTTGAAGGTTGTCGTCAGCAGCTCATAGCGATGTCCGTGCAGCATCTCAAGAGCATCGCGCAGCAACGAGATGCCGGTCTCGGCTTGCCCGCGCTTCACAGCCAACTCGCCTTTGACACCCCGGCCGACGGCTTGATACGGCTCCAGGGAATGTCTGTCGGCCTCCGCAATGAACCGGTCGATATATTCCTCGGCAACAGTCAGATTGCCTTCCCAGATCGACACCGACACCGCCCAGATGAGCGCAATGCACAGCGTAACCGGGTGATTGAAGGTTTCCGCTTCTTCGACGGTCTGTCGTGCGACCATTGCCGCACGATCTGGGTAGCCTTCAAGCCAAAGCGTCCGGGCTAACGCGATCCGGGCCCGGTTGCGATAGTCAAATCCAAAATGGAAGGTATCGATCCGCTGCGACGCCGGAAGCTGAACCAGCGCCGCTTCCAGGTGAGCATGCGCGCTGAGGGTGTCACCCTCCAGATGCCGCGAGATGCCCAAGGCTGAATGGGATTCCGCAATCCCTACGGGATCGCCGATCGAGGCCGCCACGGCCTCGCTGCGTTCGGCGAACTTGAGCGCACTCCGGAAATCTCCAATCCTCTCGTGGAAAATATGGAGCCTGCCAAGCAGCCGAAGCTGATTGTGGGGATCGCCGAGTTGCTCGGCCAGTTCGAGCGCCCTAAGAAGCGAACTTCGTACCTGGTCACTATTGCCCCTCGTGAACATCATCGACAACCCGAGGGCCGCTTGAAGCTCGAGTTCGCTCCGGCTTCCATAGTTGGCGGAGTCAAGCATCGCGACCGCCTGTTCGGTCCAGCGCTGACATTCGGTCAATAGCGACATCTCGACCAAGAGGGGCGCGGAAGCTGCGGCCAACGCAATGCCGAGCGAAATGTCGCCCCGCTCAGAAAGGCTCCATTCCAGTGCTCCGCGTACATTGCCAAGATGCTCTCCATGTGCAGCAATCGCCTCCGATGCCGGAGCCTTTCGCAGGCTCGGCGTTCGTTCGGTCCAGCAGTTCGAAGTAATAGGCGGCATGCCTGCGCCTGATCGCGTGCGATTCTCCACCTTCGAGGAGCTTGCCTGACGCGTAGGCGCGCGTGGTGTCGAGCAGGCGATAGCGCGTGATATCGCCAAGGCTTGCCGAGACGAGAGATTTCGCGACGAGGCTTCCAAGGACGCTGACGGCCCCGTTCTCGTCGAGGTCAGCGCCGGTCGCGACGGCGCGGGCCGCTTCAAGCGTGAACGTGCCCGCGAATACCGAGAGCCGGCACAGGACGATGCGCTCATGCGTCGACAACAGATCATAGCTCCATTCAATTGTTGCGTGCATGGTTTGGTGCCGCGGCAAGGCGGTACGCCGACCCTCCCACAGAAGCCTGAACCGATCGTTGAGCTGCGCCATGGTCTCCTGAACGCTGTAAGCATTGACGCGACCGGCGGCGAGTTCGATCGCCAAGGCTATGCCGTCGAGTTTTCGACAGAGTCTCGCCGACAATCGGTGCATCGGCATCGTTCAATTCGAAACGCCGTCCGCTGGCGTTTACGCGTTCGACGAAAAGCTGGACCGCAGGAAAATTGAGTGCCTGCGCCGCGGTAAGATTTGCGATCAGCGGGCGGGCTACCCAGCGCCGTCAACCGATGAACATGCTCTCCCTCGACACGCAACGGCTCCCGACTGGTCGCCAGGATGTGAACCTCCGGCGCGCCTTCAAAGATACGCTCGGCTAGCGCTGCCACGATTTCGATTACGTGCTCGCAGCTGTCGAAGATCAGCAGCATTCGCTTGTCGCGAAGAGCCGCGACGAGGCCGGGAGTCGGATCACTGGACTGGATCAATAGCCCGAACCTGGAAGCGACCGCGCTGGAGATGAGAAGCGGATCATTGATCGGCCCGAGATCGAAAAACTGCACGGCACCGGCAAACTCTGCGAGCAGTTCGTGGCCGACGGATACCGCAACAGTACTCTTGCCGATTCCGCCCGGTCCAACGATGGCCACGAAGCGCTCGACCCTCAATTGCTCCGATATCTCGCCAACGGTCTGGCTGCGTCCCACCATCCGCGTCAGACGCGCCGGCAGACTGGACGAAGGATCGCAGCCCTAAGCTCGCCGTACACTGGCGATCCCGCTTCATTCGAACGGACGACCGGCGCGACAAAGCAATAGCCCCGTCCCGTCAGCGTGGCCACATACCTTGCGCCCGGCTCGCCGTCCGCGAGTGCCTTGCGGAGAGCTGCGATATGCACCCGCAAACTGACGTCATCAACCGTGACGTCCGGCCATACGCGCGTCATCAGTTCATTCTTGCTGACGACCTCGCCTGCCCGTTCGACCAAGACGATGAGAAGCTCTAGCGCCCGGCTGCCGAGGTTCAGCGCGACTCCGGACCGTTCGAGAGTTCTTCGCGCTGCATGCAGACGAAACGGCCCGAACGAAACCACCTGTTCTCGCCGCGACGCCCTGACTATCGATCATCGCAAACGTTGGCCCCCGCATGCGCCGTCAACAACCGGCAGGCAGAAGTCGTTTGCTAACTCGCACTCAACGCCCTTCGGACAGTGCTGTCTCGTGCTCGGGAACCTTCCCACTTCTGAATACCTCTCCTCGCCCTTGTCGGATGTAAACCTACGAACCAACGATTATAATGTGGAATACTATCGAAATGCCGCTTCCGAATCCGGTGGCATGACGACGCAGTCGAGCTGCGGCAACCTTGCACTGACGCGCAGACAGTCGCTTTTGGGTTGCGACCTTGCATGAAGGCTCAGCATATCCGCGGCGCGCTCGCCGCTGAATGCTGTCTCGAATTGCCTTCGCGATCAACTTAAGTCTCCCGAGGCCAGCTTGAGTCCGATCACGCCCGCCAGAATGAGAACAATGCAAAGCACCCTCATCGGCGCAGCGAAATCACCCAGCACTGCCATCCCCAAAATCGCAGTACCCGCCGCGCCGATACCGGTCCAGACCGCGTAGCCAGTCCCCACCGGCAGTGTGCGGAGCGCGAGTGAAAGAAGAAAGACGCTCGACAGGCCGGTCGCTACCGTAAACAATCCAGGTATCAATCGCGTGAAACCTTCAGACCACTTCATGCATAACGCGAATGCGATTTCGAGAATTCCTGCGATACTAAGTAGTGCCCACGCCATGTGACAGATCCATTCGTTATATTTAGGCGAGCGTCACGGGCCGGCCGCGTTTGGCGAGGACTCTCTCGACGGAGACGAGACCCCCGTCCGGCTCGATGCACTGACGAAAATGCGAGCCAGAAACGCTTCAAAGCCGACGCGCGCCTTGTGGATTTCGTCGTGCTCCATCTTGGCCCATCTTAGAAGGTCCATAATCAGCCTTCCGAACTAGGCCATGACAGCACTCATCCAAACCTATTGATGAGACTATGAGACTGCGGCTCAAACGTTGAAAAATACTCTTGCAGCGCACGATCTGCTTTGGTCCCCGCCACAGCAGCAACATCCGGACCAAGGGACGATCCTTCAACAGAGAAAAACGTAAGATCATGCAGGCCGATGATACCCAGGATCGCCCTTAGATACGGCGTAAGAAAATCTGGTTGGCGTGCGCGCTCTCCGGAATATCTTCCACCCGAGGACACGGCGACAAAGACCGGGCGATCATGTAGTATGCCTACATATCCATCCTTGGTCGTGTTGAACGTCCGACGGATCCGAACGACATGATCTATCCACGCCTTTAGCGCGGAGGGAACGGTGAAGTTATGCACCGGAGTTCCAATGACCACAAAATCCGAACTTTCCAGCTCCTGAAATCAGCTCTTCGGACTGGGACATTGTCCCCTCCGGAGATATTTCGGCAAGCGACCGTTGCGTAGCACCGAGAGCAGTCGCGTAACTTTCATCGATATGAGATATGGCGCCGCCACCAATCATCCGATTTACCAAGATTGCCGCTGGATCGCTTTTCAGCAAACAGCCGACGATTTTTTGAGAGAGCCGATAGCTTCTGGAGGCTTGCCCGAGAGGGCTGCAAGTCACATGCAGTATTTTTGTCATTTACCTGTTTCCTCGTTCAGTTTGAATGTCGTTGCGCTCAACGAATCTCACGACATGCACAGTAGTTGTGATGGGCAACGCCATCTTCCATCAAGATCGCTGTTTTAGCGAACGCACGAAAGCATTTGGTCTGTTCAAACTTGTCGCGAGCGACGACACTCGCGATCAAATCGCTTTAGATCAGCCTCGCGGAGCAATCGGGAATCGTCAGGGGATCGCTTCGCCGGCGAAAAAGGCGTGCGATCCTTGGTGCGCCGGGACAACTCCCTCCGGGGCACGGGCGGGTGTAGGTAGCGCGTCTTTATGCTCAGCCAGCGTCTTCGCCAAGAGATAAGCGTGGCCGGCCAAGAAATCCGGCCGACATACCAGGACGTGGCCTCCGAATGAGGCGATGAGCCTTAACGACACGTCGCGGATATCGTCGAATGGCGGTTTGGCGAAAAACAGGGCCTCGGCGCTCTCTACCTCCATTAGAGCGACGTCCTGTTGGTTCGTGGCAATGAGTACACCGACGCGCCGGGCGTCAGCTGCGCGGGCCAACTGGGCACGCGAAGCAGGCAGAAAGCGCGCGAGCACATCGACCACGGCCCCGGCGTACGCACTGGCAATTTCATTATCGCGCTGACCGACGATCAGAAGGGAGTAGCGCCGATAGATCAACCACTGGCCGTCCGGCTCTAAATCGGCGACGGCTGGTCTGAGCCCGGCGAGCATGGACGCCGCCACACCCGCTCCCAAGGTTAACAATGCGCGCCGCTTCATATTTGCCTCCCTTTACTGCGGCTTGAACACGTCGCGGTTCAAGATCGCCGTAACACCCACATTCGGTACATCGACGACTTGCGCGATGTTGAGATCGACGGCCACACTGACCAGCACGTAAGCCTGCTCGCGCGTTAGCCCCTTCGTCTTGACCAGAAAGTCGATCATATTGAGCGTGGCATTTCGCGCTGCCAGGGCGAGATCCTCGGAGAGGTTAGCCAGCGGAGCAATCTTCTCGCCACCAAGGTAGGTGGAAAACACCGGCACCTCACCTTCGGGCTTAAGCGGGAGGCCCGTGACCGCGTAGAAACTCGCCGGCGCGAGGTTCTTGAGCTGCGCGCCGCCTTCGAAGTGCATGGTCGAAAGCAGCGAAGCCCCGCCCGGGATTACCTTGGCCTCAAGCCTTACCTTGGCGCCCATCTCGATGGCCGTGCCGGCCACTTCGCCGCCGCCCATGGCGAAGTGGACATCGCCGACGAAGAGTCCACAGCCGTCGATGAAACAGGGGAACAGCAGCGTGGTACCAACGACGGTCTCCTTGGTGTCAATGTTGCCGCCGTTCTCGCGCGGCGGGACGGTCCGCACGCATTCATCCTTCGCTGTGCCATTAACGCCGCAGAGGCCCGCCGGTAGAGCGTCGACCGACTGAGGCGTCAGCACCCCACCGCCGGCATCAGCCAGCGCCTTCTCCCGCTTCAGCCACGTGTCGAGTTCTGGCTTGCCCGGTAGCACTCCAATGGTGCCCATGAACGCATTGTTGGGAACCGCGATTCCCGGCATATCCTTCGAACGCGCTTCAAGGCGGTTCAGCTCCCAATGGACGATATAAGGATCGGGAAACACATCTCGCAAGAATCCAAACCCTGGCACGATCGTGGTGGTACCAAAATCGTCGGGCGCGATGTCTACCACGGTTACCGCGATGGCGTCGCCGCGCGTTGCCCCTTCAATGTAGACGGGGCCCGTCAGCGGATGGCAGAGGTTCAGGTTGACGGCCGCCACATCCGCGGCCGTCGAACTCGAAGGTGAACTCAGAGTCGAGCCCATCGCGCGTCTCGAGAATGAACTGCTTCCCAGGACTGACACGGGCGACTGGCTTGACCGCGTAATGAATCCGGTTGAAGCAGTTTGGATCATCTTTGCAGTGCTTGCCCGACTTTGCCACTTCGATGTCGCCTGCTGGCGCTTAACAGACCCGAGAGGATCGGCTCACGACGTCCGTTCACAGGGGCAAAGCTAGAAACGCCTGAAGGGATTGGAGCGGGTGAAGGGAATCGAACCCTCGTATTCAGCTTGGAAGGCTGCTGCTCTACCATTGAGCTACACCCGCGCAGGCGATGAACTATCACGGCGCGCAGGCGGCCTCAACCGCTCATGCAGGGTTCGGGGGACAAAGCCCGCGTTCCCTACGGGACACCCTTAACAGGGGCTGATTCGATGCCTATACTAAGCTTTCCATCAACAATGAAAGGAGGTGATCCAGTGTCTTGTACCAAGCGCTGTCACCTCGCTGGGATCGCCCGCTGAACGTTTTTGCGTTCGGCATCGGGGCGCTCTCAGCCCTGGACCAGCGAGTTTCAAGAAATGGCGCGGCGGGAGCAATCCCGCCGCGTTTTTTATTGGTGCGGCGGCGCAGGCTGCGGCATCATCGCGCGGCGGCGCGCGATCCGCTCACGGACCGGCAACCACGCCACGGCCGCGCCCATGATCCAGTCCGTCAGCGCCGGGCTGTTCTCGATGCTGGCGAGCAGCAGCAGCACGCGCCCGGCGAGGCATAGCCCTCTCGGCGCGCCCGCCAGCCCTGCCACGGACAGCAGCAGGGACAGGATCAGAACCAGATGCGGCGTCGCGATCAGCGTGGTCATCGGTCTCGTTTCCTCGGCTATCCCAGATTCTGAAATCCGAAGACAGCGAGCAACGATGGCGGGCGGCCCCATCGGGTCTCCGACAGCCGCTCGCCGCCGTTGCAGGCCGAGCTGCCGTAATAGCGATGATGGCCGCTGACGTCGTGGAAATCGCCCGCTTGCGAAGCCGCAGGCATGGGCACGCTGTAGCTGATGATGTTGGCTGGCTTCCGGGACATGACGGCCTCCGCTTGTTGGCTCGACGCGATTTCGCGTCCTGCCCGTCAGTCGTGCCGTCGAAGAAGCGCGTTCAAGCGCGCTTCCGACTATCGTGTTTCCGGAATGTTTCGCCGCGATGTCGCGGGAACGGAGGCTAGCTCACCATCCTGTGAGGCGTGAACAGCCGGCCCTTTTCCACCACCATCACCACGGCGAGCGCCGCCAGCGTGCAGCAGAAGAACCCGGTCGCGAACGGCAACAGCGTGCCGTCGTAATCCTGCCCGATCACGGTGCCGATGCAGATGCCGAGCAGCGTCGTGATCGAGCCGTACAGCGATGAGGCCGTGCCGGCGATATGGCCCTGCGGCTCCATGGCGAGCGCGGTGAAATTGGCGAACATCAGGCCGAACGCGAACATCATCAGCGCCGACAACATCATGAACAGCGGCAAAGGCAGCATCTGCAGCTTTGCCGCCACCAGCATGGCGCCGGCCACCGCGACCGCGCCGACGAGGCCGCCATGCGAGATCACGCGCATGCCGAGCCGGCCGACGACGCGGGCGTTGAGAAAGCCCGCAATCGCGATGCCGATGGCAACCGCGGCGAACGCCAGCGGAAAATAATGCCCGAGCCTGAAAACCTCGGTGAACACCTGCTGGGCGGAGAACACGTAGGCGAACATCGCGCCGAGTATGGCGCCGGCGGCCAGCGCATAGCCGAAGGTCTGGCGGTTGGTCACGGTCTGGCGAAAGGCCGCGAGCACGGCGCGCCACGCCAACGACTTCCGCTCGGATACCGGCAACGTCTCCGGCAGCCGCAGCGCGCTCCAGATCAATGCCAGCACGCCATAGAGCGTCAGCACGATGAAGATGCCGCGCCACTGCGTCAGCAGCATCACCGCCTGGCCGAACGACGGCGCGATGACGGGCACGGCGATGAAGACCATCATCGTCAGCGACATCACGCTGGCCATGCGCCGGCCGGCATAGCAGTCGCGCACGACCGAGGTCGCGATCACGCGGGTGGCCGCGGTGCCGAGCCCTTGCAGGGCGCGGGCCAGCAGCACCGTCTCGAAGGACGGCGCCGACATCGCAAGCAGGCTGGCGATGACGTAGAGCACCATGCCGCCGAGCAGGACCGGACGGCGGCCGAACCGGTCGGACAAGGGCCCCATCACGAACTGGCCGACGCCAAAGCCGATCATGAAGGTCGAGAGCACCGCCTGCGGCCGGTTGGCGGCGGTGATGTGGAACGCCTGGGCGATATCCGGCAGCGCCGGCAGCATCATGTCCATCGCCAGCGGGTTCAGGGCCATGATCGAGGCAATGATGACCACGAACTCGGGAAAGCCCATCGGGCGGTGGTTCGACGAAACCCAGACGTTGGCATTGATGTCAGTCACTTAAGGCGCACCTCTTGATGAGCGCCTGTTGTACCGGTCATGCTGCGCTGCACAAGATGCGTTTGGGGATGGCAGCCCCGCCGGCCACCCAAACGGGCTGAAAATGCGCCGAAATGTCGGGATCGGGTTCGGCAAAACGTCTTTAGGGTAAGGTTTGGGTGAAAAACCGCTCTCAACGCAATGAGGTACCAATGCTTTACGCCATCCTCGCCTATCACGTGGAAGCCCGCGTCATGTCCTGGACGCCGGAGGAAGACGCCGCGCTGATGGCCAATCTGCAGCACGCCCATAAAAGGGTGAACGAGAGGGGCCGCCTCGGACCCGCGGTCCGTCTGGGGGAAACCAAAAAGGCCCGCACCTTGCGGGGCCCCGGCGCCGGGGTGGCGATCGACGGCCCGTTCGCCGAAACCAAGGAGCAGCTACTCGGCTTCTACGTCGTCGACTGCGCCGACGACGACGCCGCCCTCGAAGCCGCGCGCGAGCTGCGCCGCGTCAATCCGACGGCGGTCTACGAGATCCGGCCGGTCGCGCTGTTTCTGCCGGGGGCGGCGATTGCGGAGACGGAGAGTGCGGCGGAATGAAGAGGCGCTGAGCGGGCAATCCTATAAGAGCGTCAGCGCGAAGCAGGATGGCTTGCCGAGCCGTAGCTCGCGCCCAACAGCCCGCCTGCGCCCTTTGGGCTTCGGCGCGGCAGCCTTGCTCGCTTCACGAGCGAAGGCTGGTGGGGGAAGAAGGACTCGAACCTTCGAAGTCATAAGACGGCTGATTTACAGTCAGCTCCCTTTGCCACTCGGGACACTCCCCCGTCTAAACCTCATCGGAACTTGCCCGCCGAAACGGCGGCAGGAAGGCCATGGATGACGTTAGTACCGAGAGCCGATGGCGGGCTCCCGGTCGGCGCGTTTATGGGCGAACCCGGCCTTCAAAGTCAACCAAGCCGGAGCGCCAAAACGGGCCGCGCCGGGGCCCAAATTGCCATTATTCGGAACCCGTGACAGAAGCTTGGCATGAGCGATCGCGAGCGAAAGCAGCATTTCAGGCGCGGCGGCGGCAAAGGCCCCGGGGGGAGCCGCGAATCCGGCCGGCGGCCGGCCTGGCGCGGCCGCGAGGCCAGTCCCGACGGCCCGGTGATTCTCTACGGCTGGCACACGGTGGCGGCGGCGCTAGCCAACCCGCAGCGCCATATCCGCAAGCTGCTGCTGACCGAAAACGCCGCCCGGCGGCTGGCGGAGGAGAACATCGCGCTTCCCCTGACGCCGGAAATCGTGCGGCCCGGCCCTGATCGACCAGAGGCTCGGCCCGGACGCCGTGCATCAGGGGCTGCTGGCGGAAGCCGACGCCCTGCCCTCGCCCGACATCGACACGCTGCCGCAGGAAGGCATCGTGCTGGTGCTCGACCAGATCACCGATCCGCACAATGTCGGGGCGATCATGCGCTCGGCGGCGGCGTTCGCGGTCAAGGCCATCGTCACCACCGCGCGGCACTCGCCCGAGGCCACCGGCGTGCTGGCAAAGTCCGCCTCCGGCGCGCTGGAGCTGGTGCCGCTGGTGACGGTGCAAAACCTCGCGCGCGCGCTCACCGAAATGAACGACCAGGGTTTTCTGACCGTGGGGCTCGACAGCCAGGGCGGCGAAGATCTCGGCAGCGTGGCCTTGCGGCAGCCGCTGGCGCTGGTGCTCGGCGCCGAGGGCAAGGGCCTGCGGCAGTTGACGCGGGAAACCTGCGGCGTGGTGGCGCGGCTCGACATGCCCGGCGAGATCAAGAGCCTCAACGTCTCCAATGCTGCGGTGCTCGCGCTCTACATCGGCGCCAGCCGGCTCGGCCTGATGAGTTAGGCGCGCTCGAAAACGCCCCTGAGAAAATGTCAACGCCCGCTCGCGAGATGCGAACGGGCGTTGACGTCTTGCGGTGCTGAGAATCAGTAGTAGCGGCGCAGCACGTGCTGGCGGTGGCCGTAGTGCCAGCCGTGATAATGGGGATGGGTGTGGTAGCGATACACCTGGTGGCCGTCGATGGCGGCTTCCTCATAGGTCGGATAGGGAGCCATCGCGCCGGGACCGCTGAAGGTCGGACCCTGATTGACGTAGTAATACTGATGGTACATCGGGGCGGCGTGATACTGATAGTACGGATCGGCGAGCCGCTCGTAGCCGCCGCCGCAACTGTTGCAGCCGGAATAGACCTGAGGCTGGTAGTAGTGCGGCTGCGCGCACGGCTCGGCATAAGCCTGTCCGCATGGCGAGCAACTCTGGAACAGGCCGCCTCCGCAGGCCATCGCGGGCGCAGCACCCGCGGTCAATACGGCCAACGCCGCTATCAATCCTGAAATCGTCTGACGCATTACTCTCTCCTGTGGGCGTATGTCCTGCCGGTGGGGTTAGTGCGGAAGTTTCGGGGGCCTTACGGCCTGAGGATTTATTGGCGGGCCGACCGGAGCCTGCAGCAGGCTGCCGTTATCGCCTGGCGGCGCGAGAAGGACCGGCGGCGGATAGAGCGGAACCTCGGGCTGCGGCCGGGGCGGACTGGACTGCGCCGACCACGAGTCGTGGTAGCTCTCCGCGGGCTGCGGCAGCTTGCGGTTGGCGGGCGGTTCGATTTCGAGACGGCCGTAACCCGGCTGCTGGCCGGCGCTCGGATAATAATGACCGACATTGGGGTTGGGGTCGTAATAGCGGCCGCCAAAGACCGTGGGCGTGGTGTGCCAGCCCTTGCCGAGGCCCCAATCGCCCTCGACCACCGCGTAGGAGGCGTCGACGCCGTTGATGACGATGGGAACTCCGGGCCGGGCGGGAATCACCTGGATGGGACCACCCTGGGCCAGCGCCGCGGCCGTGGTTCCGATCAAGATGGCCAGTGCCAGCCCAATACGCATTGTCGCGGGTCCCAATTGCTGCGGACAACCTATCCGAACGACCGGCCCCAGGGGTTAAGGCCCCGGACCCGATTTTGGGTAAGCCTAACACCCAAGGGTTTACGCCCGCTCAATTGCCGGCGATCCCGATCAGGAAATGTTAAGGGGGCACGCAGCCCGGCTACGCAAAGGCCGTCGCAACGATGGTGCTCAGGCCGATCGCGATCGTGGTCAGGCCGACGGCGCCCTGCAGGCCGCTATTGGCCCAGGTCAGCCAGCGCGCCGAGACCGCAAGCGGCACCGCGATGATTGCCGACAGCGCACCCATCCCGACCATCGAACCGATCCCGAACAGCGCGACGTAGCCGAGCCCGGCCGCGGCACTGGAGGCCTGCGATACCGCGAGCATCAGCAACGCCGCCGAGCCGGCCATGCCGTGCATCAGTCCGACCAGCAGCGTGCGCCAGCGAAAGCCATGCGCATGGGCGTGGCGCGCGCTGGCATGCGGCAGGGTTTCGCCGGCATGGCTGTGGGCGTGCAGATGCACCGTGCCGTCGTCATGGCCATGCGCGTGGAAATGCACGCGGTCGCGCCACAGCCGCCACAGCACATGCGCGCCGAGACCGACCAGCATGAAGCCGACCGCGGTTTCCAGCGGCCGCGCCAGGTGCTCGGGGATGGCGTGGCCGAGCAGGATGGCAATTCCGGCGAACGCAAACAACGTGAGCGTATGGCCGAGGCCCCAGGTCAGGCCGTGCTTGACGATGTCGCCGACGTCGGTCCGGCGCGCCGCAATCGAGGACACCGCGGCGACATGATCGGCCTCGAGCGCGTGCTGCATGCCGAGCAGAAAACCCAACCCCAGAATTCCGAACATTGATCCCCTGCCCCGCGCTCAACTACGCGCCAACCGTACCCTCGTCATCCCCCGGAACAAAGCGGCGAAACAGCCTGAAATTCCGTCATTTCCCGACTCGACGCTCCGCATCGCCCGGAATGACGACCGCACGCCTCGACGCTTTTCTTCCTCAATCCCTCCATTCGGTTCCAGCGGGACAACCGGAACATCGCGGGCAGCGCCTAATCATCACATCTGTTTGAGGACTGCGTGAAGAAAAATTGGAACGTCGGCCGCGATGCACGCTTAGCCCTCGGATCAAATCAAGGGAGAAAACGCATGACCAAATTCGCACTTATCGGCGCGGCCGCCGTGGTTCTTTCATCCGCGCTGGCGGGCCCCGTAATGGCGCAGGCGGTGATCAGCGATCCCGCCAAATGCGCGGCAATTTATCCAAATGCGAATTGCCAGAATCTGGGGCCGGGAAATCCTTACACCGGCAACGGCTATCAGCGCCGGACGGTCTATCGCAGCGACGCGGCGTGGAATCGCAATGACAATTGGGACAACCGCAACAACTGGAACAATGGCTGGCACGACAGTTGGAACGACAACCGCTGGGACCGTCATGATCGGGGCTTCTGGCCGGCCGATGCCGCCGCGGGCGTCGCAGGCGCGGCGATCGGCACCGCGGGCGCTATCGCCACCGCGCCGTTCCGCGACGATTCCTACGCCTACTACAACGACGACAACTACCGCTACGACAACACCTATCGCGGCGGGCCCCATCAGAACTACGCCCCGCAGCAGAGCTATTCGAAGCTGAACGGCTTCGTCTGCGAGCCCGGCACGTGGTTCAAGGGCGAAGACGGCCGCCGGCATCTTTGCCAGTAGGGCCATCCCGGAATGACTGAAAAAGGCGGCTGCCAGGCCGCCTTTTTCGTGCCTGCCGACAAGGGGATTGCCTTTGAGGGTTCTGGCCCTTTGCGGGCAAGTCTGGTATTTGACCCGCCGTCCGGATCAGCGGGAATCGGCTTCGATTTCCGCAGTCCCTGATTCCATGGAATTCGCCGGTTTAGCTCAGCGGTAGAGCAGCGGTTTTGTAAACCGAAGGTCGGGAGTTCAATCCTCTCAACCGGCACCATGCATTGCCGGGCAATGCCGTTTTCGCCGCCCACCCGGAAAGCAATTCCAATCAGGCACTTCACGCGGGAATGCAGGCGGCACTGTCGCCCGAAAGCCTCGGTTATTAAAAAAAACCGGATTTAAAGCAGGCGTTAAAACACGGTCATGTGCGGGTGTTTCACCGCTGTGGCGCAACGAACACACAACGCATGAACTTCTATTCCGTGTGATAAATTTCACAGTTCTATCGCGCCACAGGCGGTAAGGTTGACCAGTTAGGTTAAGCGCAAAGAACAATCCCAAAATCGATTTAAATTAACTACCCGCGTCACGGACGCGCTTATACGTCAAGGTAGCGATTGATGACCTATGTGAGCATGAAACAAACCGACGACCAACGGATCCGGAATCAGAACGGCTCGCTCGCCCTGCTTCATGATCGCGCCGTGCTGTCGCTTTATGCTTTGATGGCAATCGTCGCCATGGGCGGATGGCTCTGGTTTCTCGGCCGGCTATCCTGGTATGTCCTGAGCCAGGCGTTCAACGCCCTCAGCTAGATCGGCGTCGGACGAAAATCGCGGCAGCGTTTCACGCTCCCGCGCGCAGCTTCGCCGCAGCCGACAATTCCATTGCCGCAATCTTCTCCAGCACCGGCCGCAGATATTTGAAAAACTCCGCCGGGTTTTCGCTCATCGGGAAGTGGCCGAGGCCTTTCATGATGACCGCCTCGGAGCCGGGCACGCTTTGCGCGACCGCGAGCGTCTCCTCCGGCGTGCAGGAATAATCGTATTCGCCGGACAGCAGGAACAGCGGACAGCGGCTTGTGTCGATCTGCGCGACGCGGCCGCGGATGTCGCCGTCGAGCTTGTAGAAATACAGGTCGCCCTTGAACACGCCGGGCCCGCCTTGCATGTAGTGCCACAGCGTCTCCCAGCGCTCGCTCGAGGGAGCGTCAGGCCCGACCAGCCCGGAGACGATGGCGGCGGCGACTTCGCCGCCATGGACGTCGGGGCGGTGCAGGAAATTCAGATCGTAATAGGGATCGACATGGGCGCCGGCCTGCAGGCCGATGATGGCGCGGAAGCGGTCGGGGTGTTCGAGCGCCAGATGCAGCGCGATGCGCCCGCCGATCGAGCAGCCGATCAGGATCGGCCGGTCGAGTTCGAGCGCGGTCATGATCTGAAGGATCATCGTCGTGTATTGCGCCGAGGTGAGCTGGTACTCCTCGTTGTGCCAGCCCGATGGCGGCGACGATTTGCCGTGCCATGGCATGTCGAAGGCGATGACGCGGTGATTGCGCGTGATGCGTTCGTCGTTCATCAGCGCCCGGTACTGGCGTCCGTCGGCGCCCGCCGTGTGCAGGCACAACAGCGGCGTGCCCTCGCCGGCCTGCTCGACATAGATGCGGTGGTTGCGCCCGAACAGATCGAGATGGAAGTAGCGGCCGACGACCGGCTCGAATCGCGCGGTCATGCCGTTACCCCGTACTTGCCGTTTTCCTTGCCGTTTTCCTTGCCCTTTTCCTTGGGCCCCTCCGCGCGCAGCTTGGCCAGCGCTTCCTTGAAGTAGCGAAGATTGGCCATGAATACCCAAAGGTTGCCTTCAACCTTCAGGACGCGCCGCTTGATCAGCGCCATCAGGTCGTTCGCGCCGGGCGGCGGCCGATCGCTCCAGAATTTCCGCCATTCATCTTCCGGGGCGCGCAGCGCGAAGGCTGACGACGGCATCACGAAAGGCCCGCGGACCACCGACAGCACCCGGCCCTCGAAGATCGAGATCAGCCAGGCGGTCGGGCCGATCTCGAGCAGGAACGTCGTCGTCAGAAAGCGCCCGCGCCTCACCAGCGCCTCATCGCCATTGACCCGCTGCAAAAGCGTCTCGATCATCCGGAGGCCTCCCAACTTTCTTGATGCCCGCAGGAAAACCGCACTCCCCGCGGCCGCTGTCGCGCTTTTGTCGCTCATGATGGAGGGAATGGGGGCGGCGTCAATCCGCTCCGTCAGGGTCGGCCGATCCCGGGCCACCCGGCGCCAGCACGGCGCTGCTGCCGGCGGGCCGGCTCCGGCGGCTCATGCGCTAAAGCCAGGAGCACACCAGCATCAGGTTTGCCGCGCACGCAGCCAGCAGGGCGACCGTCAGCACCACGTGCACGCGCTCTCCGGAGGTTTTGAAGGTCGTTCCCATGATGGCCAAAACATCCGGCGATTTTAGCCGGGGAGTTCTCGGGCTTTATTTTTTGCGGGATTTAGAACTCGTTTACGACTTAAGGGGCTTTGGGCCCAACGCCCGAAAGTGGCCGCTTTATCGTCCTTTTTGACCCGTTTTCCTCCTGCAAACCGCCTTTCACCTAAACCGTCCACGTCCCCTCACTTGCGCGTAACCTGCCGCCGCCGGGCTGAACCCAGCCCTCCCCGGCGCGTTGAGAGAGTGCTTTCGCGGAAAGATCCGATGCCCTACGCGCTGTTCAGCAATGATGCCAAATTGAGCAAGGCCTACCCCACCGAGGCCGACGTCTGGAAACACGCCCGCAAAAGCGGACTCGTGGTCGACATCGTGTCCGAGGCTGATAAACCGGCGCCGCAGCCGGTGCTGGACAATGATTATGAGATCAGGCCCTGCCGGGCGGACCCCTGGGAAGACCCGGCCAAGAACCAGGCCGACGCCGAGCGCGACGAGCAGCAGGAATTCCAGTTCAGTTCATAGATAGGCTTCGTCCCAAACGGACAAGGCTGGCCACTCTCGGTCCCGGCGCTCGTCGGCGCGGCCCATCGAGGACGGGGGGCGTCCTGCCTAGGGTGTCGCTATCGCCAGCGACGCCTGATCCGAAATAAGCGCCACACACGACTTTTTGCGGTGAAGGCCCCTGATCATGCCGGTGACCTTGAGCACCTTTCCGACGGGACAGGAGGCATCCTGCACGTAGGCGGTCTCATAGGGCGCCAGCACGAGCGGCTCGGATTTCAGGACGTTTTGGGCAGCGCACGGCAGGGTAAGCGCGGACAGGATCAACACTGAAAACAAGGCACGCATGTTCGATGTCCACTAGCCGGCAAACCCATAATAGCCGATCACGGCCGCAAGTTCCGTAGACGGCAAAAATTATTTTTCAATTACGACGCGTGCATCACGAGGCGCCGGGCAAGCACCTGTAAAGCGAAGAAGGCCGGCGCAAGGCCGGCCTTCCCGTGATCGTGCGAAGCGGCAATGGCGTCAGTAGCGCGCACCGCTCGGGCCGCCCCAGCCGAAGCGATAGTTGATGCCGACCTTGACGGTGTGCTCGTCGTCGCGGAAACGCGCGCCGACTATCGGGGCCGGTCCGCTCGTAAAGGTGGTGCTGCCGAAATTGTAATACTGGTACTCGGCCTTGGCCGACCAGTTCGGGGCGAACATGTATTCCAGACCGCCGCCGACCGTGTAGCCGTCCTTGTGGTTTCCACTGGTCGTGAAGGCCGCCGGCACGCCGCCGACGCTGACCCCGAGATTGGGGTTGTCACGCCAGGCATAACCGCCCTTGGCGTAGAGCAGCGCCGGACCCCAAGTGTAGCCGAGCCGGCCGGTCACCGAGCCGAGCTGGTCGTTGTTGGTGGTCACCAGGGTGTTGCCCGGGAAGAGCACGCCGGAATTGTTGTTGGCAAGCCAGCTATACTGGGCTTCCGCGCCGATCACCCAATTGGGTGCGAACTGATAGTCGACGCCACCTTGCACGCCGCCCAGGAACCGGGCGCCGTTACCCTCCAGGCTGTTGTCGCCCGCGAACGCGCCGCCGATGTGGCCGCCGATGTAGAAGCCGGTCCAGTTATAAACCGCCTGCGGCGCTGTATAGGCCGGCGCCTTGGTATAGGTGCGTGCGGGCATGTCGGCCGCAAACGCGGGCGCCGCGAATGCGACAAGAGCGACGCCGCCGAGCAGAAATTTCTTCATTACTGATCCCCGTTAGTCTCGTTGTGAGATCAATTCAAACAACGTGGCGTCAATTTGGTTGCTTCACGGCGATGCCGGAGCTGTGATGGTTTGCCGCTGTGACGGCACGGCAACAACGCCGTTTTGTTCCCTCGCGGGAGCGGTTTTTCTGGCGGAATCGCGGACAGATTTGAGGATATTGTTCCGTCTCCACCGCCGGCATCCCGGTTCAGGTCTCGCCAAAAAGTGATCGCGGTTCCAGCCGGGCACCGCCGGGCGCCGTGGCGATCGGCATCCCTCCCCGGAAGCCGGGCGTACGATCGGGGTCCGCCCGCCCGTAACCGCCAGTGCGCCGTCCGGGCGTCTGCCCTTCCAGCCACGCTTCGGTTTTCGCCAAGTCTCTCAGCGCGCGGGCGAACCGGCGTGCGGCGTGGCGTTCGGGTCCCGGCGGCATCGCACGGGCTTGTCGCATCGTCTGGATAGCGGCGTGACGGGTGGCAAGCGAACGGCGGAAGAACAACAGATTGTCCACGGCTCAACTCCGGCAGGGAACATGCGCCAGCATCGCACCGCGTAGCTGAACGCTGCCTGAAAGCCGGCTTCGGTCGCCGTTCACACCGACCGGCGAAGCGCAGGCACCATCGTGCTGATATTTGGAAACGACGCGACGCCGATCCCGCGCGATCTTCATTCCTGTTGAAGCCGATGGAAGACCACCGACCGCGCGAACAGCAGGAGGTCCGCCGTTCGAGACGGACCAGTTGTTGCCGACAAATGACCGCTGCAGCTTAGGTCATGCTGCCCGGAATGAAGCACCGGATCGATATCTGATTGTCGAACCGTATCGGCCAGACCATCGTGCGCCCCGCACGGTTCGGTTCGGTGATCACGGCGTCGTCGGGAACGTCGATCCAGTTATTCTCGAGGCGGACCCGGAAGTGACCGTTCTTGGATTCCCAATCGGGATCCGCGACGCTCTCGCCATCCGCCATCGAGCAACACAATCCCTTGCCGCTCGCGAGATGATCGAACCATGGTTTGAGCGGTGAGTTTGCGTAGCGACCATCAAGATCGCGCGCTGTTACGCTGCCGACAAGGCAAGCAACCATCAGACTTAGGATCAGACCAAACACGATGCGCTTCATGTGCCACGCTCCTGAATGTCAAAGCCTACCCCGTTGTCATCTCAAGCAATGTTCGTGCCGCAACCTCTCTGTCACGCTGTGCGAATCGCAGCGCTATGATAGCGCGATTAAAGGTAGCGCGCGATTACGGCGGCAAATCGATATGCACGCTCGGATGCGTTCGATTACGAAAGCTGTGGTGATTACGAAAGCGTGATGATGTATCGGGCCGGCGCTAGCGCGTCAGCTTTTCCAGTTCCGCAAACGGTGCGTAGACCGCGCCGGCGCAAAGTTCGCCGGCATTCTCGGCCACGCGGTCGAGCCGGCCGTTGACGTAGAGAATGGCGCGTTCGCGCGGTTCGCGGTACGTGCCGTCGGCTTCGCGCGCGGCAAAGCGCACGCAACTGACATAGCGCAAGCGTCCCCCGACGGTACGCTGTACCGGCTCGGCCATGGCGGCATTGTGCAGGCCGGCGGGATTGTTGAGATAGGTTCTCATGAACGCCAGCAGTTCCGCGCGGTAATTGCTTGGAAAAGGCTGGTTGGCGTCGTTACCGCTGTCGATGGTGACGGAGTCACGGTCCTCGCTTCCGGCACAAGCCGCAAGCACGATCGGCAGCAGCAGGATCGCGGCACACTTTGCTGATAATCCCAAGTTCAAACCCGTTTTGAGATCCGAACGCCCCAGCGGTTCAGGACCGATGCCGGTTCTAGACCGTCCGTGCATCAAAGGGAATCCGCATTTCGGGCGGCTGCCCACTCCGTTCACGATTTAATTCCGGCCCGACGCCATTGGGGACGCAATGACGCGGGCCGGACCTGATATCCGCCGGGAGCGGCGGAGGCAATGTGGAACAAGCCGCTCCCCGCGGGTCAGTCGTTAGCCGCGCTTGGTGGCGGGCGTGATGTGCTTGGTCGAAACCTTGGAGAACTTGTGCGTCTTCATCGCGCCGAAATGCTTGTGATGGGCGCGATGATGGCTCGCATGCCGCACGTGATGGCGGCCCATCCGGGCGTTGGCGTTCAACAGGTTCGGCTTCGTCTGCTTCACCCGTTCCGCCTTGATGACCGGCGCCGTCCGGGTGACGTGGTTGGTGGCCTTGTTGGCGGCCTGGCCGCCGGCGAATGCGGGCGCGGCGAGAACTGAAACAGCAAGCAGCGCCGCGGAAATGGTCTTCAACATGGTCGTCTCCTCCGTATGGGGGATCACAAGTGGGCCGGTCGGATGGCCGGGCTCGTCGATCATGGCCGTGAGCGTAGAGGTGCGGCGCTGAACCCACCCTGAAGCGCGACGATGGACTTCGTTCATCTGGATGACATAATTGTCATGTCCGCTCGGTCATGCCTTGCGGCGGGAATGGCCGAAGTGAAGCGGCCCAAATTAGGCCTGATCGCCCGGGAATGTTATGGTCCCGGAAGTGTTCAAGTCTGCAGGCTCGGATGCAATACGATCTCACTCAAAATCGGGAGCGACGAATGAGCAAATACGCAATCAGGCTTTTAACGCTGGCAATGTTCACCATGGCGCTGATCGCGGTGCCGCTGCTCACGCCTGCCCACGCGTCGGGCGATGAAAGCCCCTCGCCGCCGGCGTCGTCGAACGTCAAGAAGGGAAAAAAGAACAAGAGCTCCAGCATCGAGGACGGCCGCTTCGTCGCCGCCTATCATGCGGCCTACACCACGGTCTACGATCGCAACGATTACGCCGCCGCGATCGAGCAGTTGAAGGCGCTCGGCCACGACGACAACGCCTCGGTCGCCACCCTGATCGGCTATTCCTATCGCAAGCTCGGCGACTACAAGGTTTCCCAGATCTGGTACGAGCGCGCGCTCAAGTCCGATCCCAACCACGTCAAGACCTGGCAGTATTACGGGCTGTGGCAGGTCGAACAGGGCAACCGCGACCAGGCGCAGTATCATCTGAGCAAGATCGCCTCGCTCGCCGGCACCGGCAGCGAGGAATATCGCTCGCTCGCCGCCGCGCTTGAAAAGCCGCCGGGCACCGGCCTCGTTTACTGAGATCCGTCACTCACGTTCAGCCGGCGCAGCCTGAAGAGGTTGCGCCGGTTTTGTTTTGCCGCTCTCACTTCATCAGCGCCTCGGCCTCGGCCCGGAACGCCCGCCGCGAGGCGTCGCGCGAATAGAACATGTGGCCGCCCGGATAGACCACGAGTTTCACCCGATCGGAGGAAGCAAAGGCCGGCAACTGGTCGAGCTCGATCCGGGTGCCGAAATACGGCGTGGCCAGATCGAACAGCCCGTGCCCGATCAGGAGCTTCAGCTTCGGATCGAGCGCAAGAATCTGGCGCAATTCGGATATCGATTCCGGCGGATTGATGCCATGGCCGAAATCCCAGGCCTTCTCGACCTCGCCGTTGAGCAGACGATAGGAGCCGTCCGGCCGCCAATTGAGCTTGCGCGTGGTGAGGTCGACCGCGGCGCTGGTGAGCGGCGCCAGCAACGCATCGCCGGAAGGATCGCTGAAATGAAAGAAACTCGAGTCCGGAAACGGATCGAGGCCCTTGATCGAGGCATCGTAGCGTCCCGTCACCTTGCCGTTGCTGCGATCGAATTCCCGGCGAAATTCGATCACGTCGAAGCGTCCGGCCAGCCTGCGGCTCAGGGCCTGATCGATCCCGGTCAGCGCGGCGAATTTATCCGCAAGGCGGTTAGTGGCCGCGGTGTCGGCCTGGCCCTTGGCCAGATCGAGCAGGAAATCGCCGCGCGCGTAATTCTCCACATCGGCCATGTCGGCGCGCGTGACCGCGCCCTTGGCATCGCGCGCCACCGCCGCCATGCTGGGAAGGCTCACGACATATTGCAGCAGGCTCGAGCCCGTGAACTCGCGGAAGTCGAGCACCGGGGAGATCAGGATCAGGCCTTTGACGCCGACGCCCTGCTCGGTTTGCAGATTGCGAACGATCTTGGGACCGCGGATGCCGCCATAGCTTTCGCCGGCGACGAATTTGGGCGACAGCAGGCGGCCTGACTTTTCCAGCCAGCGGCGGATCGTCAGCGCGATCGAGGTGACGTCGCCATCGATCGAGAAAAACCGCTTGCGCACGTCATCGCCGGTCGCGACGAAACGGCTGTAGCCGGTGCCGACGGGATCGATGAAGACGAGATCGGTGAAATCGAGCCAGGTCTCGGCGTTGGGCAGAAGATCGGGCGAGGCGGAGGGAATTGCCGCATCGCCGTCGATCGCCAGCCGCCACGGCCCGGCCGCGCCGAGTTGCAGATAGGCGGAGGCGGCCCCCGGCCCGCCATTGAACAGGAAGGTCACCGGCCGGGTGGCCGGATCGGCGCCGTCCAGTTGATAGGACGTATAGGCGATGTCGGCCTGCGGTTCGCCCTTGCCGTCGAACAGGCGGATCGATCCCGCGGTCGCGGTGAAGGCGAGCGAGCGCCCCGGCAGCGCCAGCGTCTGCTTCGTCGTGGAATCCGGCGGCAATCTGTGCTGCTCGGCGGCCGCCGGAGAAGCCGGCGCACGGCCGCTCCCCGATTTCTGGCCCGGGGACGCCTCCGCGGGATGTTCCTGGGGCGGCGGCGCATCCTCGGCGCGCGCTGTCGCCAACATGGCGAACGCCAGCAGAGCTGCGGCTGCAGCCGCACGGCGCGGCGTGGCAAAACGAATGGCCATGTCTGTTCCTCTTTCCGACTTCTCGCGATCCGTCCGGTATCGTCCGACTATCGCACGAGACCTTGCCGGACAGCCGCGGATTTCCGTTCAAAATTGCGACAGCTTGGCGTCATCGGCAACAGACCGTCATCGGGAACGATCGCAATTTCACCGGCTCTATTTCCCTTCCAGGCGTGCTGACCGGATCCCAGTCCGGCCCGGGAGGATTGCCTGCAAATGCGTTCGCCCGATCGAGAAACAGCGCGGATGGCCTGTCGGTCCCGGCGGCGCGCGCGAAACACGCGGCGGCGGCATCGAATTCGCGAGCCCGCCACCGCGCCAGACCCTCGGCATAGCTGGCAGCCGACGCAACCTGCTGCGGTGTCTCCTGCCCCGCCTCCGCCAGCAATTCGTAGATCTTGACGGGCGCGGCGCGTCCCTGCACCCGGACGGCGTCAAGCTCGCGCCAGGCGAATTTCGACCCGGTCAGCGCAACCGTCATTTCCGAGGCGACGATCGTGGTGCCGTAATATTTGTTTGCGCCCTCGAGCCGCGAGGCGACGTTGACCGCATCGCTCATCACGGAATAATTGAAGCGGCGCCGCGAGCCGATATTTCCGACCAGCGCGTCACCGGAATTGAGCCCCATCCGGTGCGCCACCCGATGACCCCTGAAGGCCGCGGAGCCCTCGTTCAGTTCATCCAGGCGCGCGCGGCAACCAAGTGCTGCATGCGTCGCATTGCGGGCGTGGTCGGGATCGTCGGCCGGCGCGCCGAACACCGCCACGATCGAGTCGCCGACATATTTCTCGATATAGCCGCCCCGGCTTTCGATGATGTCGGTCATGGCGGACAGATATTCGTTCATGAACGCGACCAGCTCCGCCGGAGTCATCTGTTCCGAGATCGAGGAAAAGCCCTCCAGATCCGAAAAGAACACGGTCACCTCGCGCGTTTCGCCGCCAAGCACCGGCAATTTCCTCGACGCCACCATCTTGTCGATCACCTGCGGCGCGAGATAGAGCGCAAAACTCTTCCGGAGCAATCGCTCGCCCCTATCGGTCACGCCGAGGCGGTAACCGACCATCGCAACCATCGAGAAAAACCCGGCGAGAAACGGCTCGCTGAGCGGCAACGCCAGCGACGACCATGCAAATACTGTTGTTGCCAGCGCCGTCCAGATCGCAAATAGGCCGAGAAGGACGACCGCAGCGGCACCCGGCCCCAGCATTCGCGCCGCGAGCCCGGCCAGCGTGGCAAAGGCGATTGCGATTAACGTCGCCGCCAAACGGCTGGGCTCCACCACCGCGTCTTGCGTCATCAAGTTCCGGACGGCGGTCGCATGAATATAAACGCCGGCGATCGAACCCCGCTTGAATTGCCCGGGAGCGGCCGGCGGCAGCGCGCAACGCGGCGCCCGCGACCCGTCGAGCCCGGTCGCGAAACGTTTGGAGGTGAATTTTCGATCTTCCGAACCGAGCAAGGTGCCGAAGATGACGACCTTGTCGGCGAATTCACGCCGAAAGAAATCCGTATTGTTGGCCTCGACGCAGGCACGCAGATCGGCGAGCGAAAACGTCCTGAAATCATTGGCGCCGCCCTCGAAATTCAGGGTCAGCGTATTGGGCACCGCATCTGGAATGAGATAGCCGGCGAGCGTCACGCCGCCATTCTCGGCAAGCCGTGGTTCACTGTTGAGCGCGCGCGCCGCCAGCTCCAGCGCCATCGAGGGTATTTTCTCCCCGTCAGTCCGGAACGTCAGCGGCACCCGACGCACCACGTCATCGGGGTCGGAAAACACATTGAGCGGGCGGATATTCTTCTGCTGACCCACCGCGATCCGTTGTCCGGGCGACGGCCCCTCGCCGCTCAGCGTCTCGCCCAGCACCACCTTGCCGGCGGAAGCGCCCTTCGCAAGGGATCGAAGGAAGGGCCGGTCGAAGCCGCGCACTCGCGCTCCCAATAAATCGTCGCCAAAGGGAAGCTCGGATTGCTCGATCGAGGTCGGAAACACGATATCGAAGCCCACCACCCTGGCGCCGCCATCGATCACCGCGCTCAGGACGCGGCCGAGCTCCGTGGTCCAGGTCAGCGTCGGCGATCCCTTGAAGGGCGGTGTTTGGTAGGTCTCCTCGTCGATCGCGATCACCACGACCGGCGCAGGCGCAGAATCGCGGCGCGCGCCGAACGCCTCCCAACGCAGGGCCGTCAGCGCATCGATCGACCAGCCATGGATCCGGTTGAACGGAGCAAGGGTGGGAATGACGCCGCAGGTCAGCGCGATCAGAACGACGGCGACAACATCTCGTCTGGTGAAGCGGCGCATGGCGCTGCCCGGGCCCGATTTCGCCCGGCTATTCCAGGCGCACCAGCCGACCAATGATCGGGCTCAGGCCCGGTTCTGCCTTTTGCGCGATCGAGAACACGGCCCTTCGCGGGCCGAGACTTGCCGCATAAATCCCGCCCGGTTTCAGCGCTCTGCCGGTTCTGGCAAAATCGTAGAATTTGTCCCGCACCAGAGAAGCGGTGGCGAGATCGACGTCGTACCGCTCGCCCTTTTGATCGAGCCTTTCAACGACCAGCTTGCCGCGGACGGGAATCTCGATGATTGGCGAAAGGCCGTAGAGCGTGAACTGCGGCGACAAGGCGTCGTCGTTTGCAGCCAAACCCCGGAACACGGTCGCGGCACTTTCGCCGACCTCCCGATCGACCGGTCGCGAATGGCCGGAGTCGCACTTGACCTTGCCGGCCTTGACCTCGCTCAGATGGACCATGCTGTCCTCCGCGCCAACGATCACCGTGCCCACGCCGGCAATCACTTCGCGCCAGCAGGATTTCATGTAACTGAGCACGATCGAGCCGCCCGGCCCGAGCTTGATGACCTGTCCGGGAGCGACGTAGTCCATGAACTCGGCGCCGGTGACTTTTCCCCGCACGTCCTCGACGACGGCGACCGGAGCCTGTGCCGCAGCCAATCCCGTAAAACCGACGAATGCGACAACGGCAGAAAATATGGCCTTCATTCTGGAAACCTTCGGTTTGGAAAGGGGCGATCAGGCAAGAGGGCCATAACAGGTGACGGTCGTGGCCAAATATTGATCGCCACCGGGGCGAACAAGATTTAACCTTTGTCCGAACGGCGGGTCGAAAGTTGGGTTCTATCATCTCGACAAGGACAGCCAAGGTCGTATAGACGACCTTCCGCACGACCCTACTCCTTCTCCCGCGTCAATATGAGCCCGCGCCCCCATGAACAGCCCCAAGCGATATGACCGGATCGCCCTCGTCGCGAGCGCCGGCGCCGAGGCGCAGGCGGCGCTGAAGCAGCTCGTTGCGCTCTACGGCAATCACGATCCCGCCGCGGCCGACGTGGTGGTGGCGCTCGGCGGCGACGGGTTGATGCTGCAGACGCTGCATGAGCAGATGCGCACGGGCAAGCCGATCTACGGCATGCATCGCGGCACCGTCGGCTTCCTGATGAACGAATTCTCCACCCACGATCTGCACGCCCGGCTCGCGGCGGCGAAGGAATCGGTGATTCATCCGCTTCTGATGCGCGCCACCGACGTGCGCGGCG
The DNA here is from genome assembly GCA_963843225.1 of uncultured Alphaproteobacteria bacterium. Lineage (GTDB taxonomy): Bacteria > Pseudomonadota > Alphaproteobacteria > Rhizobiales > Xanthobacteraceae > Bradyrhizobium. The sequence continues at coordinate 55,500 of CAWJJT010000002.1, forward strand.
CGGTGCATATTCATCACGCCATCAACGAGGTCGCGCTGTTCCGCCAGACCCATCAGGCGGCGCGGCTGCGCATCCTGATCGACGAGCGCGAGCGGATGGCCGAACTGGCCGCCGACGGCGTGCTGGTGGCGACGCCGGCGGGGTCGACCGCCTATAATCTTTCGGTGCAGGGGCCGATCATCCCGATCAATGCGCCGCTGCTGGCGCTGACGCCGATCAGCCCGTTCCGCCCGCGCCGCTGGCGCGGCGCGCTGTTGCCCAACACCGCCTTCGTGGTGATCGAGGTGCTCGAAAGCGACAAGCGCCCGGTGGCGGCGGTGGCCGACCATGACGAGGCGCGCGACGTCTGCCGCGTCGAGGTCTTGTCCGACAAGACCATCTCGATGCGGATGCTGTTCGACCCCGGCCACAGCCTGGAAGAGCGCATCCTGAGCGAACAATTCGGGGTCTGAGCCTCCGATTTTCCAAACCGCCCCGGCCCGCGCCGAAACCATTCATTAACCGCCACCGCGATATGGTTAACGCCGGGTATACCGTTGTCATCGGTACGCCCCCAGGGTCCCCGTCATGTTTCGCATCGATTTCAACAAGCTGCGATTTCTTGTGTGCGACGACAATCCGCACATGCGCCGCATTCTGCGGACGCTGCTGCACTCGTTCGGCGCGCGCGAGGTCTATGAAGCCGAAGATGGCGCGACCGCGCTGGAAATGTACAGCCACTACGTCCCCGATATCGTCATCACCGACTGGTCGATGCCGATCTTCGACGGCCTCGAACTGGCGCAGATGATCCGGCAGCCGGAATCGAAGGGCAATCCATTCGCCCCCATCATCATGCTGACCGGACATTCCGAGAAGCGGCGGGTCACCGTGGCGCGCGATGCCGGCGTCACCGAATTCCTCGCCAAGCCGATCTCGGCCAAGGGCCTTTATCAGCGCATCCTGAACGTCGTCGCCAACCCACGCCCGTTCATCAAGACCAAGACCTATTTCGGCCCGGATCGCCGCCGCAATACCTCGACCGCCTATATCGGTCCCGAACGCCGTGTCGGCGGCGAGGTGGAAGTGCTGCAGCAGCCGTCGCTGCTCGACAAGGCCCGCTCCTCCGTCTAGCCGGCGAGTCGCAAGGAACCCATCATGGCCAACGAAAAACGCGACATCGAAGTCAAGGCCTTCGCGGACCATCACGTGATTACGCAGCCCAACCCGCTGCGCAAGGTGTTGCGGCGCGTCAAGGAAAAGGACCTCGACGATCCCGTGGCGCGTGCGGAAAGAGCGCTTGCCGGCCTGTCGGGCGAGTTCAAGAACTGGATGACGGTCGAGGCCGACCGGCTCTCGGCCGCGCACGCCACCGTGCTCAGGGACGGATTTACCGAAGCCAATTGCCAGGAGCTGTTTCGCGCCGCCCATGACATCAAGGGCGACGCCGCCACCTTCGGATATCCTTCCGCCGGCGCCGCCGCCGAAAGCCTTTGCCGAGTGATCGAACACGCACCCGAACTCGCCGAGGTGCCGTCCAACCTCATCGCCCACCACATCAACGCCATCCAGGCGATCGTGCGCGAGCGCACCAAGCTCGATACCGTGGCGATGGCGACCATGTTGAGCCGGAAATTGCGCGGCGTTGCCGACGAATTTCTGATGCAGGCCAACCGCGACCGACCCGAGCATCTCGAAGCGATCCTTGCGCCGAGCCTTGTGCCCGCGGATTGAATTCTCGCATTTTCAATCTGGTCGTCCCCGCGAAAGCAGAGCCGCGCGCCCCGACTTGTCAGCCGGGTGATGCGGAAGTTGCCTTCTGAAACAATCGAGGCCGGTGGTTATGGGTCCCTGCTTTCGCAGGGACGACAGCGAAGGCGGTGCTAAGCCGCGATCAGTTCGTGTCGCATTGGCTCGACGGTGTCCTCGGCCAGCAGCTCGTCGCAGAACAGGCGGGCTTCCTCCCGCGCCGATTCGGTCGCAAAGCGGCGCAACAGAACGAGAAGCGGCTCGGCGGCCATCGGATCAGTCTCGCAATGCGTCAGCACGCGTTCGACCATGCGGCGACGCAATCGGGCGGCCTCGCCCGGTGAGTCGACAAATCCGGTCTCGCGGCAAACTTCCAGCGCCATCCGGAACGCGGCGAAAGTCGATGTCGGCAGTCCGGCGCGCCGCAGCAGCGCCTCCAGGCTGGCGCCGCCGCGGTCGTGCAGCAGCGCGGAGACGCGGGCCAGCGGCAGGCCGGATAATTCCGACAGCGCATGGTCGAACAATTCGCGATTACCCGACAGCAGCGCGCGCAGGATCAACCCGGCGGTGAGTTGGCCGCTGGCGCGTAGATGCAGCACCAGGCCGCGCAAATCATCGCCGCCCGAATGCGCGGCGATATTGACGGTCGAGCGCTCGCGCGCCTCGCTCGCAATGCGGCCCGCGCGATCTTCGCTCAGCCAGTTGCGGGCGACCACGAACTGCGCCAGCGTGTCCGTGAGTTTTCCGACCAGCGCCAGCCGCGTGGCGGACGGAAGGTCCTCCAGTACCAGCATCGATTCCCGGATTGCGGCGAGATGTCCGTGCCGCTCGACGATGCGATCCCATGAAAACGGCGCGAGCTCGGCATAGGCGTTTTCGATCAGCTCGAGCGCGGCAGCCGCAGAGCCGACTTCGGCAATCGCGGCGCAGACCGAGGCCGGCAGATTGATGCGGCGGGCGACGGCGCACTGCATCTCGTCATTGCCGGTGGCGACGATGTCGACGAGATCGGCGTCGATCAATAGCGGGGAAAATTCGAGCACCGGCAGTGCCACCGACGGCTGGTCGAGCGACAGCGCCTGAACGACGGCCGCGGGGGCTTCGGTGCTGCGGGCGAATACTTCGGCCATGGCCTGGCGCACCAGCGGCGAAGCGTCGTCGAGTTGCATCAAGAGCGCGCCCTCGGCGGCAGCGCGGTCCTCTTCGGTGAGATCTGAAATCAGCCAGGCCCGCGCCAACGCCCGCGTGGCTTCTGCCCGCTCACCTGCCGGAGCGGTCCGTATCCAACTTATGAACTGCCGAACGATCATGGTCCTGCCGGCTTACGCAACCTGAGACGACACCGTGACGCGGTGCCACTGCACACAAAATAAACCACGACGCTTAACAAAGCGTTCACCATAAACGGCTGGTTTCGTTGACGTTTTGTTAAGGCAGAACGCCGGGCGCCCGCTCCCGACCGGTCGCGGGCGGCGAGCCGGCGTCAGGAAAACAGCACGCGATCCTTGATCTTGTGCGCGACCGTGTAGTCGTCGTTCCACCACGGCTTTTCGCCGGCGGCGCGCGGAGGCCTCGACAAGATGCAGCTTCTCGCCCTTGGCCGACGCGGTCTTCATGGCGACGCGGAACGAGTAATGGTCGAACAGGCTGAGCGCCTCGATCATGTAGGACACCGCGATGCGCCGGTCCCTGACGACGACGAGATTCTCGCCGTTCTTGCGATCGGCGGGCGTGGAGAAATTGTAGGAACCGAGATAGACGCGCGCCGTCGGCTTGTCGAAGTCGATCACCGTGAACTTGTGATGCATGCGCGTGCCGGTGCCGCCGGTCGGCTCGGACTTGAAGGGTTCCGGCACGTTCGCGCCGAGCTCCGCCGCAAAGACCGGCGCGACATTGCCGCTCGGGATCCTGCACGTCGAGGCCGCCGACATGCTTGTCGGAAATGCCATAGACGAAGATATTCTTGTCGGCGGTGACGGCCTTGATGGCGTCGAGCACGACGCCCGGCGTCTCGTAGAGGAATGCGAGCGAATAGAGCAGCGACGACGTCGTGTTCTCTTGATGTCGGCCGCGATTTCGCCGAGCTTGGCGTTGGTCGCGCTGTGCGGCGAGAACGCCACCTTGGCATCGATGCCGGGAAGGCCGAGGTCGTTCCAATCGGCCGACGGCTTGACGTCGAATTCGGCGACGTCGTTGTCCGCGATCGGCGAAGTAGCTGTCGAAGGCGGCGAAGAACAGATCGACGGCGGTCTCGCCGGTCAGCACCAACGCGTTGTTGGCCTGCACGAAGAAGCCGCGCCAGGAAAGATTGGTCGAGCCGCACACGACCTTCTTCACGGTCGGGCCGTTCACCGCGATGGTCTTGTTGTGCTGCAGGCTGCCCATGTGCTGGCGCAGTACGTTCGCCCGCCCCGCCGAGGCCACCAGGCGGCCCTCGGCTTCGGTCTCGGCGGTGCCTGCGCCGCCATGTCCCTTGCTGTCGTCGATGATGATCTTCAGCGAGTTGCCGAGCTTCTCCAGACGGTCGACGATTTCGGGCAGATTGAAGTCGTAGGCGACGACGCGGACCTGGGCCTTGTCGGCGATGGCCTGGTCGAGCGTCTCGAGGATCGCGGCGCGCGCCTCGAAGCCCATCCAGGCAAGCGCGGCGGCGCTGTCCGGGTGGGTCGAAGTGAAGTCGAGACCCTTGGCGGCGACCGGCGCCACCAGCGTGTTGATCGGGCCGTCCTTGACGTAGCGGTCGACGAAGGCCTGCGAGGAGACGAAGCCGCGCGTGAAGGTGACGTTGGCGATGCCGGGATAGGTTTCGCGCGCGAGCTGGATCGCGACCTGCTGCGGCTCGCCGCTGCTGAGCTTGTCCTGCGCGTCCATGAACATCGGCGTGACGCGATATTTGAAGTCGCCGGCAAGATCGGCATTGCGCGGGAAATGCACCCAGCGGAATTTCTGGATCGGCGATTGAAGCGTCGAGAGCGCGGTCGGATCGACATTGCCGGCCGCATCGAGGAAGCCGAGCCGGTTGTTCAGCGCGAAAAACTGGCTGCCGCCGGGCTCCTGATACTCGATCGCGAAGCCGACGAAGTTCTGCGGCGGCTGGCCGTTCTTCCAGTTCATCGCGACGAGCGTCATGCCTTCGCCGCGATGCAGCTTCAACGTGAACAGCGCGTTGGCGTTGGTGCCTTCCACCTGGAAGCCCGAAGGAGCGCTTGGCGGCGGATTTGAGGCGGCGGGCGTTGCGGGCGGAGGCACAGGGACGGCCGGTTTGGGCGGTGTCGTCGTGGCTGGCGTGGTTTTGGCTTTCGGTTTGCCAGCCGGCTTGGATTTTGCTGGCCGTCTTGGTTTTGCTGGCCGTTTGGACTTACTTGCCGGCTTGGATTTGCTGGCCGGCTTCGACTTTGCCTTCGAGGCGGACTTGGCGCGTCCGACCTTCTTGGCGCCGGATTTGGTCTTTGCCTTGCTTTTGGCTTTGCTTTTGGTTTTTACGCTGGCCTTCGCCTTCGCGGACTTCGTCTTCTTCTTCGCAACCATGCGCGCCCCCTCTGCTTTAAAAAGCCAGCCGTGTCGCGTGGCGATACCGACGGTCAAACCACAACCAAGGTCGCTTGGGGTATTAATCTACCTAAAATCGTACAATCCAATAATACACCTGCCGCCGTCGCCAGGACAGCGCGACTATGCGGCTAAGTGACTAGCGCAACGTCCGACCCGCGTATGTGAATTGGTTCACTTGCCCCGATCAAATATCCGGGACAGCCATTCGAGGCCGCCACTGTCGGGCATCGTCATCGATCGGATGGCGAGCGGGAATTTTCAGCGTTCTGCCGCTTGGTCGCTAGCTGCTGAAAGTGCCGTCGCGGTCGCTGAAGAGATCGAGCCGTTGCGGGGCGCGGACGTCGGGCGTTCGCGCCGGCGCAGGGTTTGCGGCCGTCGCCGGATCGGCGCTCGCAACCGACGTCAGCGACGAGGATTTGCCCCACAATTCACGAACCGTCGGCGAGATCGGCTCTGCGCGTTCGCCCGGCACCTGAAACAACGAGCGGAAGACTCTCTCGGATGACGGCGAGCTGTTGCCTGCTGTTCCCGTCGAGGCGGAAGCCATCGTGACCGGCGCCGCCGCGTGGACATCCGGAAATGTCGAGAGATAGGCGGCATTGTCGATCACGGGCGCGGCTGGTGCTGCGCTTGCGACCGCGATGCTCGGCTGGATGACATCGCCGCCGACCGACGCCATCGCGGTGCGGGTGGCCTGGGAATTGGCGGCGCCGGCGTAGCGCGCGGTCAACACCGAATAGACTTCGGATACGCTGCGCGCCTGACCTGAAGCGTGATCATAGAAAATCGAACGGTTGGCCGCGGCAGCGTTGGGAAACAGCCGCGCCGCCGACGCCTGCGGATTGTCCTCGGCGCTGTTGATCAGCTTGGCCGCGCCGCCCACCCCCATGAAATGGGCCATATAGAGTTCGCCGTCGGTCGGACGCCGGCCGATCTTGCCGGTGAGCTTGAAGCTGTTGGATTGGGTCAGCACGCCCGCCATCGACGAGGCGGCGGCGGGATCGTCACGCAGCTTCAGGATTGCGTTGCGCGCGGCGGGGTCGCTGACCGAGTAGCCGCCGGAGGAGGATTTGGTGATGGCGTCGGCATATTGGCCGTAGCCGAGCTGGGCGCCGGCTTCCTTGACAGTGCCGAGCCAGGTCTGGTCGATGAACTGATAGAGCCCGTGCGCCGACGAGGTCGAGGCGCCCGCGGTCGGATTGAAATCGGATTCCATCTTCGCGGTGGCGAGCAGATATTCGAAGCTGGTGCCGGTGGTGCCGGCGGCCTGCTTGATCGCGCCGGCTATCCGCACGCGCGACGGGTCGACACCTGCCGCTGCGGTGGCGCTCGAAGTATCAACCGACATGCCCGGTCCTCGCTCCCCGCGAAACGACCCCTCCAGCCTGTTCGAGAGCTCCCACTCACGTCCAGGCCCGCTCACACTGCGGTGATTATGGTTAATGGCGGGTTAACGATTGAAGCCGGCGGCGGCGCAGGCCTGCCCCTCAGGGCTGCGCCTCGTAGTAGGCCGCGACGGCGTCGATCTCCTCCGGCGTCATGTGCCGGGCGATATTGCGCATCTGCTGGCTGATGTCGTTGTGCCGGGTCCCGGATGCGAAGGCCTGCAATTGCGCCTTGATGTAGACCGCGGATTGGCCGCCGAGCCACGGGCTGCCGGTCTTGTTGTCGAAGTCGCCGTGGCACGCGCCGCAGGGCGCGATGTTGCGCATCGGCGCTCCCGTGGTCACGAGCGGCGGAGCCGCGGCGGCCGGATTGGCGCGGTTCGACGGCACGCGCGGCAGATAGGCATAATAGGCCGCGAGATCCAGCATTTCCTGGTTGGTCATGTTCGCGGCGAACGGACTCATGACGGCGTTGACCCGCGCGCCGCTCTTGAAGTCGTTCAGCTCCTTGTAGGTCACCGCCGCATATTGTCCGGCGAGGTTGGGCGAATTGGCGTCGCTCACGCCCTGCGGCCCGTGGCAGATCGCGCAGCGCTGCGCCAGCGTCGCGCCACGCCCGATCGATACCTGATCGCTCCGCCGCAGCATCGCCGATGTCACGACCACGGTCGAGGTCTTGAAGTCCGGCTGCAGCGAAGGCTGCTCGCGCGCCGCGCGGGGAACGCCGGCGGCGCTGCAGATGGCGTCCCATATTCCGCTCAGCTTGAGGTCGGGCTGGGCCAGCGGCAGCCAGATCAGGCCGGCCAGAGCGGCGAGAATCGCGATGGCAAGCGTCACCCCGACGCTCGCGGCGAACCAGGGATTTCGAATCGAGAACAGTTTCTGCTCGCTCATCGTGCGGCCCCGACATAGACCGCGGGCACGTTGGTGTCTTTCAGCACCATCAGTTGCGCGATCGGATAGCCGTAGTTCACGACCGTCAGGCCGATCATCAAGGCGAGCCAGAGCCCGAAACTGTTCAGCGCCACCGGAATCCTCGCCGGCATATGCAGGGCTACCGCGAAGCGGTAGGCGCCCTCCTCGCGGTGCGGCGCCATCTGCCCCCGGATCAGGACGACGAAGAACAGGATGCCCGACGTCAACAGGATCAGCGCGCCGATCACCGACATCGAGACCGACAACGCCTGGGGCGCGATCGCCGGGTCGGCATAGTCGTAGAACGCCATGCGGCGCGGCATGCCGAGGATGCCGACATAGTGCCACGGGAAGGTGGTGACGATCATGCCGATGAACCACAGCCAGAGCTGGGTCCGCATCAGGCCGAAGCTATCCAGCGCCCGGCCGGTCAGATGCGGCCACAGATCGTAGGCGATGGCGAAATACATGATGACGATGGCGCCGCCGAAGATCAGGTGAAAGTGGCCGGTGATCCACTGGGTGTTGTGGATGCTGGAATCGAGCTGATAGCTCATGTTGATCAGCCCGCCGGCGCCGCCGAAGCCCAGCATGACCAGCGAGAGCGCGGTCGCCAGCATGATCGGATTGGACCAGGGCAGCGCCGTGAGCCAGCCGAACGCGCCGCGGCCGCCGCGCAGGCGGCTGGCGATTTCGGCCGAGGCGCAGATCGTGAACACCGTGAGCAGGGTCGGCAGCGCGACGAGGGCGGTGAAGACCGAATGCATGAACTTGAAGCCGGCGCCGACCTGCGGATCGGCGAAGAGGTGATGCACGCCGATCGGCATCGCGACCACCAGGAACAGGATGAACGAGATCCGCGCCATCGCGTCGCTGTACAGCCGGCCGCCGATCGCGCGCGGGAAGATGGTGTAATAGGCGATGTAGGTCGGCATCAGCCAGAAATAGACGATGGCGTGCAGCGTCCACGAGAAGAAGACCCGCGCCAGCCCGGCATCGATGGTGGTGCGAAGCCCGAGCGCCACGGGGAGGATCTGGAACAGGATTTCGAGCGCGGCGCCGACGGCGGTCCAGCCCCAGAGATAGGAGCCCGCGACATTGGCGAACATCGCCAGCGGCACCGGCTTGTCCGGGTTGTCGCGCTTCCAGGCCGCGAGATTGATCGACATCAGCGCGACCCAGATCCAGGAGCCGACCACGACCAGGACCACGCCGATGTAATAGAAGGGATTGCCGATCATCGGCGGATAGAACGTGTAGAGCACCGACGCCCATCCGAGCGAGACCGGCACCATCGCCACCACGGCGCCGACGGCCACCAGCAGGAAGCCGGCCCACGCCCAGCGCACGCCGATCAACGGCCTCTCGAGCGAGGCTTCCGTGATGGCATAGCCGAAACCCATCGCGACCAGGGTCGGGAAGACGTAGCCCATCGCCGAGCCGTGCGCGGTGACCGAGCGGTAATAGAATTCCGGATCGAAATGCCAGGCATTGAGCGGGCTGCGCACGAACATCTGCCAGGCGCCGAGCAGCAGCGCCAGACCGAACACCGCGAAGGCGAGCCAGAAATGCGCCAGGATCAGCCGCTTGTTAATCAACACAGGTCAGCCTCCGTCGCGTCGCGACCATGTTGAGGAAGGCCGTCTTGTCGACCACCTTGACCTTGCCCCACATGCCCTGATGTCCGATCCCGCAGAATTCCTGACAGGGCATCACGTGTTCGGCCGGCGCCTTGAAACTCGTCTGCAGCACCGAGACATAGCCCGGCACCAGCATGGTGTTGACGTTGGTGCCCTCGATCAGCAGGCCATGCACCACGTCGGCGCTGGTGGCGCGGAAGGTGATCGGCGTCTCCGCCGGCACCACGACGCATTGCGGCGTGAAGGAATATTGCTGCCCGATCGCGCGCACGGTCACCGAGCCGTCGGGCTCGACCTGGCTGCCGAGGTTGCTTTCGATGAATTCGCCCGACAGGTGCAAGGTGCGGGGATCGGCGGTTTCCACGTGCCCCTGCGGCATGGTGGCCTGATGGATGCCGATGAAGGCCGCCATGCCGACCAGCAGCCCGACGATCGCGATCGAGATCGTGGCCCATCGCCGTTCGACGCGGGCGGCGACCGCTTCGGCGGCGCCGTGGTTTTCCTCAGCGCTCATCGCCGTCCGCTTTCCGTCATGGCACCGCTCCGCGCGGCAGGAACACCAGCAGATAGAACGCAAACCACAGCGCGACGACGATCGCGGTCGCGATCCCGGCCACCGCGATCGCGCCGCGCGGACCGGAGCGGACGATGGCGTCGACGGCTTCGTTCTCGGAGCCGGTGACGGCGGTAGGCGGCAGCGAATTGATCATGACGGGCGCCTCAGTTCAGCGTTACGGCGCGAAGTTCGTTGGCCTGCCGCGCCGACACCGGCTCGCCGCGGTTGCCCCAGGAGGTGCGGATATAGGTGACGACGGCGGCGACCTCGTCGTCGGACAAGCGGTGCGCGAATGGCGGCATGCCGTAGGGCCTCGGATTGCCGGCGGTGCCCGGCGGGTAGCCGCCGTTGAGCACCATGCGGATCGCGTTGACGGCCGAGGCCATCTCGATCGACTGGTTGCCGGCGAGCGGCGGATATTGCGGCGGCATGCCCTGCCCCGTCGCGCCATGGCAGCTCGCGCATTGGCGGTCGTAGATGGTCTTGCCGAGGCTGAGCAGCAGGCTGCTTTCGGCCGAGGGCAACGGCGGCGAGGGTTTTTCCGGCGAGGTCCCCTGCGTCGAGGCTCTTGAGGTACACCGCCATCGCGCGGGTGTCGTCGTCGCTGAGATATTGCAGGCTGTTGTAGACCACCTCGGCCATCGGCCCGTAGACCGCGCCGCGGCTGGACATGCCGGTTCGCAGCAGGTCGGAAATCTCCTGGATGCTCCAGTCGCCGAGGCCGGCTTCCTTGTTCGAGGTGAGCGACGGCGCATACCAGTTCTGCATCGGGATCAGCCCGCCCTCGAAGGCCTGCGAGTCCGAGCTGCCGCCGAGCGCGTTGATCGCGGTATGGCACATCCCGCAATGGCCGAGGCCCTCGACCAGATAGGCGCCGCGATTCCAGTCCGCGGATTTGGACGGATCCGGCTTGTATTCGCCTTCCCTGAAAAACAGCGTGCGCCAGCCGATGATCAGCGAGCGATTGCTGTAGGGAAAGCGCAGATCGTGCGGACGGTTGGGCTGCCGCACCGGCGGGATCGACTTGAGGTAGGCGAAGATGGCGTCGCTGTCGGCGCGCGTCACCTTGGTGTAGGAGGCGAACGGCATCGCCGGATAGACCAGCCCGCCGTCGGGAAAACGCCCGTTGTGCATCATCGAGTAGAACTGGTCGGAGGTCCACGTGCCGATCCCGGTTTGCGGATCGGGCGTGATGTTCGAGGTGTAGAGCGTGCCGAACGGCGTCTTCATCGCCAGCCCGCCGGCGAACAATTTGCCCTCCGGCGCGGTGTGGCAGGCGATGCAATCGCCGGCGCGCGCGAGATATTCGCCCTTGGCGACGACGGAAGTGTTGTCCGGCGGGCTCGCCTGCTGGGCGACCGCCGCGGGCGCGCCGATCGCCAGCGACGACCAGAGCAGGATCAGCGTTTTCAGGGTTCGCGTCATCGGCATCCCCCTCAATTCGGCTCGCTGCCGCAGACGAGCGGCATCTGAAGGTGCCGCGCGGAGCGGACGCGGGATCGGCGGGCGCCGGACGCGACGACAGCCACGCGGCGATCGCCTTCACGTCGTCCTCGGTCAGAAGTCCGGCGACGATCTGCATGCAGTCGGGCGCCGCCGCGGTGCGCGTGCCGTAGCGCCAGGCGCCGAGCTGCGCGCTGATATAGCTGGCGCGCAGGCCGAGCAGGCCGGGAATGGCGGGCTCCATCCCGGTGAAGGACGGACCGTGGCAGCCCGCGCAGGCGGGAAGCCCGCGCTGGGGATCGCCGTGCGTCACCAGCGATTCGCCGTGCGCCAGGATTTCATTGCTGACGACGGGCACCGCGGGCGCGGGAAAGGCGGCCGCAGCGAGGCAAAATGCTCCGCCATCTCTTTCAGATAGGCGTTCGGCAGAAATTCCAGCAGATAGTTCATCGGCGGATATTTGCGCCGCGCGTCCTTGAACGCGATCAGCTGATTGTAGAGATAGCCGGCGGGCTTGCCGGCAAGCCGCGGGAAATAGTCGTCGCTGGTGCCCTCGCCCTCGGCGCCGTGACACGACGCGCAGGCGAGAACGCGCGCCGCCATGGTGTCGGGCGCGCGCTCGGCCGGCTGTGAACGCGCGGCGCCCCAGGGAAGCGCGATAAGTGCGAGAAGAACGACAATCCGTCGACCGCGACCCGGCACCGTGACAACCCCATTCCAAATCTGCGCGCGGAGTTTTGCATATCGCGCGAATGGGAGCAACGAAGCCGGTGCGTCAGATCAATGTCACGAGCGTGCGTTTCAGGCGCGATAGACTGTCGCCGGATCGAACAGCCTGTCGGCATCGACGAACGACAATCGCGCGCCGCCCTCGCTTGCCTCGACCTTGCGGTAGAAGCACGAACGCCGGCCGGTGTGACAGGCGGCGCCGGTCTGCTCGACCCGGATCCAGATCGCATCCTGATCGCAATCGAGCCGCATCTCGACCACGCGTTGCGTCTGACCCGAGGTCTCACCTTTCCGCCATAACGCATTGCGCGAGCGGCTGAAATACCAGGCCTCGCCACTGGCGATGGTCTTGCGCAGGGCTTCCTCGTTCATGTGGGCGACCATCAGCACGTCGCCGGTCGCCGCATCCGTGGCCACGCAGGTCACGAGGCCGGACGCGTCGAATTTGGGCTGAAAGCTCAGCCCTTCCTCGATGTCGTTGATATCTGCCGATGTCGACACAGCCGGTTCTCGCTTAAAAATATCGAGCGAGGCTACCGCTGCGGTCCCCGCACCATGGACATGAAACGCGCCTGCTCCGCCGGATTGTCGCGGAACATGCCGGTGAAGCGGCTGGTGAAGGTCGAGGCGCCGTGCTTGGCGACGCCGCGCACCGACATGCAGGTATGCTCCGCTTCGATCATGACTGCAACGCCGCGGGGCTTCAGCACCTCGTCGATCGCGGCTGCGATCTGGGCGGTCAGATGCTCCTGGGTCTGCAGGCGGCGCGCGAAGATGTCGGTCAGCCGCGCCAGCTTCGACAACCCCACCACCCGCTCCACCGGCGTATAGGCGATATGCGCCCTGCCGTAGAACGGCATCATGTGATGCTCGCATTGCGAGGTGAATTCGATGTCGCGGATCAGCACGAAATCGTCATAGCCGGCGGTCTCGCCGAAAGTGCGGTTGAGCACTTCGGCCGGGCACTGGTGATAGCCCTGATAGAGTTCGTCGAAGGCTTCGACCACGCGGCGCGGCGTATCCAAGAGACCCTCGCGCTGCGGGTTTTCACCGATATAGCTGAGGATCGTCTCCACCGCCGCTTCCGCCTCGGCGCGCGAGGGGCGCGGCTGGTCGGCGCGAACGGCGGCCGCGAGGAATTCGGAAGGATCGAGTTCGGCCGGACGCGCCTCCGGGGCCTTCGTCTCGGAGGATTTGGTCTCTGAAGCTTTGCTCTCGGCGGATTTTCCCGGGCGGAGGGATTTTATCAATGCGTCCATGTCAACTCCGTTCGACCGATCCGAAATGGACCGGAGTGTCACCGGCAGACGGGGCGGTTTGCCGCCGGACGCCTGAGCCTACAATTCTAACACCGACGGCCGGACTGTATTTCCGCCCGTCGCCCCCCATATATAGGGCTGCCGCCCGCGCCCGCCAAGGGCGATCGCGTCTGGCACACTAAGGCCTTAAGCTTATGCTGAACGACATTTACAACAAGCGAATCATCGAATTGGCCGGGAATATCCCCCGGCTCGGGCGGCTCGCCGCCCCGGATGCCAGCGCCACGGCCCATTCCAAACTGTGCGGTTCGACCGTCAAGATCGACCTCAAGATGGACGGCGACGTGGTCACCGACTTCGCCCATGACGTGAAGGCCTGCGCGCTCGGCCAGGCCTCCTCCTCGATCATGGCAAGCCATGTGATCGGCTCGACGGCCGGCGAACTGCGCGAATTGCGCGAGACCGTCCGCAGGATGCTGAAGGAAAACGGCAAGCCGCCGGAAGGCAAATGGGCCGATATCGCCCTGCTCGAGCCGGTGCGCGACTACAAGGCCCGCCACGCCTCGACCATGCTGACCTTCGACGCCGTGGTCGACGCCATCGGCCAGATCGAGGCCAAGGCAAAGCAGCCGGCATCGGCGTAAGGCCGGCGCTATTTCGCCGGTGGCGCCGGAACCACCGCTTCCGCCGTCTTGGTGGATTTCGCCGCCGGCGGACTGCTCGCGGCATCCCCTGCACTGCTGACAAAACGATCCTGCACCGCCTTGGGCGCCGCCTCGGCGACCGGCGTGTTGGCGAGGTCCACCCTGGGCAGCACCATCGGCGACCGCGTCGGTGGTGACGAGATTGGTCAGCCGCAATTCATCGCGCGACAGTTCGTGCAGGTCTTCCCACGGCGGCACGTTCAGCGACAGCGACAAAAGGTCGCCGGCGCCGCCCATGTCGAAGGTGTATTTGGCGAGCCGCCCGATGTCGCGCTCGACGATCATCAGGTCCTGCGCGCTGTAGCTCGCGGCCTTGGCATCGTCGGCGCGGTCGCCCATCCAGATCTGGTGCACCCGGACATGCGCCGCCTCGGGCACGTAGCGCGTCTTGCCCGACAGCAGCAGGAACACGCACATCGACTCGCAATAGGCTTCGGGCATCGACGCTGGCCCGATCGCCCTGCGCGGTATGGGTCTGAACGCTGATGCCGACGGTCGAAAGCAGCCCGAGATCGCGCCAGCGCCGTCCGAGCGCGATCGAATCGTTGACCGAGCCGCCGCTGGAATCCAGCACGATGGTCGCGCCGTCGAGATCGCGTCCGCGCGCGAATTCATCGAAATCCCGCGGACTGTCCGACGGTGACGATGCCGACCGCGCTGACCCAGCCGCGGCAATTCGGCTCGCAGGCGACCCAGCTGAACTGCATCGGCAATTTGCGTTCTTCGAGGGTGGCGCCGGCATGCGCCGAACCGCCGGGCGTGGCGATGCCCGGACAATGCGATACACAAGGCGGCGGCGCCAAGCAGCACCCAGCCGCGAAATTCCAGCGACTTCACGAGCCTCAATTTGGTTCCTTCCCCGCAACCCCAAGACGAGCAGTGGTAATGGCCCCAATTCAACGGCCAATGATTCTGTCACGCGAGCGTTATGAAAAGGGTAACCGCGGCGAACTTCATCGTCCATAGGACCTTTGCTGCACCGCGCTCCAAGCCATTGATATTTCTCGAAGTGTGGCACAATTACTGCGATGATGCGGTTCCCTGCCATGGAACCGCGCAAACCGCGCCCAGGATCGCAGCAAGCCGCCCATGAAGCATTCACCGTCACAGCATTGTCCCGACTGCGCCAGCGCGGCTCGCGCGGCTGCCGCGCAACGCCGGGCGCGCCCTGATCTGGATCTACCGGCACACGCTGTCGCCGCTGGTCGGCTACAATTGCCGCCATCTGCCGACCTGTTCGGTCTATGGCGACGAGGCGATCGAGCGGTTCGGACTGTGGGGCGGCGGCTGGATGACGCTGGCGCGGCTGCTGCGCTGCCAGCCCTGGGGCACCTCGGGGATCGACAACGTGCCGCTGACCAGGCCGCCGGGCGCGCGATGGTATCTGCCGTGGCGGTACGGACGCTGGCGCGGCGTCAACGCGCCCTGAAATCCATGCTGCACCGCTTTCAAGCTTCCGACGCATTGCTGCCGTGACGGGAACCGGGGTCCCCGCGTCGCATTGATTTGATGCCTTTCAAGGGAGGACCAATCAATGCGCTGGAAAATCAGCCATCGCGAGGTCACGATCCCCGCCAGCTCGATCTGATCGCGGCACTCGCGCTTCTCATCGTGATCGTCGCGGCCTGCACGCTATCTCGAGCAGCAATTATCAGCCGCCGAGCAAGGCCGGCCTTCATCGTGCCGAGCCAGAGCGTTCGCTGGTGAGGCTGCGACGAATAGCGCTTCAGACGCCAAAACCAGAAGATACGCGAGCGACTGCGCCGGATCGGCTCCGGCGGACGCGGCCCGCCGGCGCGCGGCGGCTTGGGCTGCGCGGGTTCGGCCGATGGCGCTGCCGACGCAGGGTCGGCGCCGCCTGGATCGTCGGAAGCAGTCCTGACCGACAGCAGCAAATTCGATTCATGCGAGCGCCAGCGATAGCCGATGCCGAAATCCATCGGCTGGGCGCGGCGGAACAGTTCGGCGTAGTCGCTCCTGATATCTCCCGGGAATTCGTCGATCGGACCGGCATAGCGGCCGAACGGAAAGAACCGCCATTTCCTCGGATTGTAATGCGCGAGCGGAATGCCGGAATCGTCCTGGATGATGGTGGCGCTGTTGGCGAGCAGAAAATCGCGCACCGTGGAGAAGTTGCCGGAGTGCAGCAGATAGGACGCGCTCTTGAGCAGGCTGTTGCCGGGCGCCAGCGTCTCGCAGAATTTCAGGAAGCCGCTCACCCTGACGCCGGAATTGGAAAGATCGGTCGAGAAATAATACAGCGTCTTTCTCTGCGCCATCGCGTTCCGGCGAACATGATGCGCACGCCGCGCGTCGCGTTCCGGCCCGGATTTTCGCTGGCCGAAATACGCCGTCCCCTTGTCGTCGAGCGCGACCGGACTGACGTCGCGGATGGTCTTGCCCGAGCGCGCCAGGAAGACATAGAGGATCGGCAAGGTGCCGCTGAGTCTGTCCTGGCGTGCAGGTCGATCTTCATCTGCTTGGTGATGAAGAAGCTGAAGCTCAGGATCGAGCCGAGCGAGCGCTCGACATTGTAGAGCGCGGCGCCGACGCCGACCGCGCGGCAGTCTCGACAGATCGGGCACCGAACCGGGCGGCTCCAGCGCGCTCAGCACATAGGTCGTGGCCTTCGAATAGAACGCGTCGGCGTAGAGGAAGTCCGGACCGCAGAACATGTAGAACATGGTCGGCCGCGGCGCCGCCAGATTGGTGGCCGCCCAGGCCCGGATCTTCGACAGCTGGCGCTGCTCGAGCTGCGCGAACGCGGCGTCGAAGAATTTCGCGTGCCGCTGCCAGGACGGATCCTTGGTCAGCGGCATCAGCGGCGAATCGGCCGACGGCGCCATGCCGGCAAGGAAGCGCGCGGTGTCGTTGACGGTGACGGCGTCGGCGCCGCGCGCCGGCAGCACGGCGCGCCAGCAGCAGGGCTGCGGCGGCGATCGCAATTTTCCTGAACTGAAGCATCTCTATTCGCGGCCCGGGTGAAGCGGCGCGATCGACCGGCCGCCTGCGGAAAACGGCATAAATCAACAGGCCCGAAATCATGATCAAGATACCCGAGCAGCGACTGCAGCGGCCGCTCGGTCAGGAGATAGTACATCATGAAGGCGGTCACGAGCAGGAAAACCAGCGGCGTTACCGGGTATCCCCAGGCGCGATAGGGCCGCGGCAGATCGGGATGGGTGATGCGCAGCTTGATGACGCCGAGCACGGTGAAGAACGAGCAGAACAGCAGCGCGAACTGGATGAAATCGAGCACCGCCTCGAAGCTGCGGGTGAACAGCATCAGGCTCGCGACCGCGAGCTGGAACAGGATGGCATAGGCCGGCGCGCCCTTGGTCGATTTGCGGGAGAATACCCGCAACGCCGGGATGTCCTCGCCCATCGTCATCATCACGCGCGGGCCGATCCACATCATCGCGCTGATCGAGGAGATCAGCCCGATGCAGATCATGGCGCCGACGATGCGGCCGCCGATATCGCCGAAGATGTAGCTGCCGGCGATGCGGGCGACGTCGAGTTGCCCGGACGAGCTTCTCGATCGGCGTGGTGTGGAGGAACACCGCGTTCAGCGCCACATACAGCACCAGCACGATCAGCGTCCCCGCCAGCAGCGCGCGCGGCAGGTTCTGCTGCGGCGTGCGCATCTCGCCGATGATGTAGGTCGCCGCATTCCACCCCGAGAACGAATACATCACGAAGACGAGCCCGATCGCGAACGGCGCGCTGGCGATGTGGGCGAAGTCGGCGGCCTGCGGCGCGAACGAGACCGGTTGCGGCGTGCCGATCGACAAATCCCGCGATCAGGAAGGCGACGATCAGCACGACCTTCAGGATGGTCGAGATCAGCTGAAAGGTCGCGGACTGCCTGACGCCGGCAAGCTGCACGATCGACACCAGCCAGACCACGCCGAGGGCGAGCGCCAGCGGCGGGGCATCCGGCAGCACCGATTTGCCGTATTCGCCGAACGCCATCGCGGCCAGCGCCACCGGCGCCGCGAAACCGACCGTCGCCGACACCCAGCCGGCCAGAAATCCGAACGCCGGATGAAAGGCGCGGCTCAGGAAATTGTATTCGCCGCTCGAGCGCGGAAACATCGCGCCGAGTTCGCTGTAGGAGAACACCCCGCACAGCGCGACGAGGCCGCCGACGGTCCACAGCAGCAGGATCGAAAAGCCGGAGGGGATGTCCTTGACCTGAAAGCCGAGGCTGGTGAAGACGCCGACGCCGATCATGTCGGCCACGACGATGGCGGTCGCCACGATCACCGAAACGGTGCCGCCCTCGGGGAGCCGGCCGGGCCACGCCGCGCTTCCCGTCTCTGATGCCGCCATGTCGGTCCACGCCTTGGGCGTCCACGCCCGTGCTTTCATCGTGCAGGCTACCCCCAGGCAATTCAAGCGAGGTTAACGAGGCTAAACTCGCAGATTCGGTATTTCGATACCGAAAGCACGCGCTACGCTCGCACTGCGGGACCCAAGGGCGGCCGTCCCACAATCACGACACGATTTCGTGTTCTTTGGCGGCCCGGATGGGGAGTTTTCCGGGACGTTTAACGTCACCTCAACGCTGACGAGCTGACATACGCCGATCGCCGAGGCGTATTGGGACAATGGGTGGATGGTCGGGGCGGAATTGCAAAATTCTGAGCGCGCAGGCCGGGTGCTGGCACCGGTTGGGTCGCGCTGTGCCGGGCCAAGGGCGCCTGCCCGCTTCGCCGGTTCGAATGGCGGCGGATCGCCGCTCTCGCGGCCCTGCTGCCGCTGTCGTTCGTGCTCGTCCAATGCGGCAAGGCGCCCAGCGCCGGCGCAGCTCGCAGCCAACGCGCAGGGAGCGACAGGCGACACCTTCGACGACCGCTTCCCCGGGCCGCAGTTCAGGGACCGCTTCCCGACCGCCAACGAGAGCCTTCGCGAGCTTCAGTCCCGCCGACGCCCCCGCCCAAACGAACGGCGCAAGCGCAGCCGGCGCCCTACCGGGTGGCGTCGCTGGCGCCGACGGTGCCCTACCAGCGCCCGCCGCGCGAGGATCAGACCACGCTGGTCAGCCTGAAATCCTCGGCATTTCCCTATCTCGGCAACAATCCGCGCACCGACGAGCCGTTCCTGAACATCTCCAAGGACGAGCGCCGCGGCCACCGCAGCTATGGCGGCCGGGTCTACTGGCAGGACGAGACCTACAACGACAACCGCGTCCTGATGCATGTCCCGGAGAGTTTCGACGTCCGCAAACCCGGCGTCATCGTCGTGTTCTTCCACGGCAACGGCGCGACGCTGGAACGCGACGTGCGCGACCGGCAACTGGTGCCGCAGCAGATCTCCGATTCCGGCGTCAACGCCGTGCTGCTGGCGCCGCAGCTCGCGGTCGACGCCGCCGATTCCAGCGCCGGCAAGTTCTGGCAGCCCGGCGGGCTCAAGCGCTTCATCGACGAGTCGGCCGATCATCTCGCGCGCCTCTATGGCGATCCGACGCAGCGCCAAGGCCTTTGCCAACATGCCGGTCATTCTCGTCGGCTACAGCGGCGGCTTCGTGCCGACCGCCTGGAGCCTCGACGTCGGCGGCCTCGGCAATCGCGTCCGCGGCGTGTTCCTGCTCGATGCCGTCTATGGCGAACTGGACAAGTTCGCATCCTGGATCGAGAACAACCGGACCGGCTTCTTCGTCAGCGCCTATACGCGCTACACCCAGCGGCACGATCAGGAACTGATGCAGATGCTGCCGGAGAAGGGCATCGCGATCTCGGACGAAATGGACGGACCGCTGCGGCCCGGCAGCGTGGTCTTCGTCGAGACCCCCGATGGCGTGACGCATCGCGATTACGTCACCCACGCCTGGACCGAAAATCCGGTCAAGGAAGTGCTGGTCAAGATGGCGGCAACGCCGGCTCTGACGAGGGTCGCGGCCCGCGCGCCGTCATCGGCGAGCCGATGATCCCGCGTCGCGGGTAGCGTTTGGGTCCGAAGGAAATCGGCCGCGCTTCTTCGCTAGAATTTCGGAATCTTCTCGGCGAACCCGTTGAAGCATGTCAGCCGCTCGTCTTCTTCCTTGGTGAAGCGGCAATCCGCGACGGCTTTCGCGGCCGGCGCTTTCGGATTCGGCTTGGGCGGGAAGATCGCGTCGTAGCAATCAGCCGCTCCTTGGTTTCGTCGTCGATATCGAGACAGGCCTGCAGCTTCTTGGCAATCGACTGGGGCTTCGCCCTTCGCCGCGGGCGCGGCGCCGCACCGCGCGGCTTCACCTGGACCAGCGGCTTTCCGCCGACGGTCGGCGGCGGGCTGCCGGCGGGCGCGGTGGCCTGCGCCAGCGCCGCGCCGGAATAAAGGACCAGTACGAGCGCAAGTACCGTTCTCATGTCGCTTCTCATCTCAGCCAAAACAGTTTTTGCCCAAATCTTCGCCCGCCGATGTAAGGCAAAGCAAACTGCGAGTCGAGCCGGCAGGCCGGAAATTCGGGGCACAAACCCGCGCCCGAGATAGGGTCGATGGCCCCCTGCCGCCGTCGTCAGGCTTTCGCGCGGGACGCCGCGGCTTGCAATCGTCCGGTCAGGACCACCATCAGCAGCGCCAGCGCGACAAATCCCATCGATACGTAGCCGGCGGCGTACAGCAGATCGCGCGCGTACAGCACGCCGCCGATCGCCGAGCCGACGGCCTGCCCGATATAGAGCACCGAGGTGTTGAGCGACACCGAGGCCGACGCCAGCGCCGGCGCCGCGACGACCAGCCGCACCTGCTGCATCGAATTGGTCGAGGCGAAGCCCAAGTCCCCAGATCGCGACCGACGCGGCCATCAACGGATAGATGCCGGCGCTGAGCGCCCATCCGGTGACGCCGGTCAGCAGCAGGGCCGTGAACAGCAGCGAGGTTTTGTAGGCGCCCCAGGAATCGACGATGCGGGTCGCGATCGCGATGCCGATGAAGCCGAAAACGCCGTAGACCGCGAATACCAGCGCCGATCGCGTCCGGACCGGCATGCGTCAGCTTCGTCAGCAGCGGCCCCATGAAGGTGAACACCACGAACTGGCCGGACATCTGCAACGTCGTGATCAACAGCAGCAGAACGATCATGCGGTTTCGCCCGACATCGGCCCAGGTCTTGAGATCGACCGGCGAGCCGATCAATCCGCCCGGCAGCCGCCACGCCAGCAGCAGGAAACTGAGCAGCCGATCATGCCGATGCCGCCATAGACCGTGCGCCAGCCGTAGCGGCTGGCGATGAAGGTGATCAGCGGCAGGCCGATCGCCGCGGCGAGCGACCATCCGAGAAAGATATAGGCGATGGTGCTGCCGCGCTTTTCCGGCGGCACGATCGAGCGCGGCGGTGCCGGCGGCCTGCGGCGTATAGAGCGCGCCGACCGCCAGCATGATCAGGCGGATGACGAGCAGGCTCGCATAGTCAGGCGCGAACGCCGAGGCCGCGTTGGTGAGCGCGAGCACCGCCAGCGTCGCGGTCAGCAAGGTGCGGCGCTCGATCCGGCTGGTCAGCCACGCCGTCACCGGCGAGCCGATGCACAGCACGATCGCGCCGAAGGTGATCAGCAGGCCCGCGTCGCGGATCGTGACACCGAGCCCGCTCGACAATTCGTTCAGCATGCCCGCCGGCGCCAGCACCGAGCAGCCGGTGACGATATTTCCGAGCATCAGGGCGGTGGGAGCGAAGCGGCGATGGACGTGGCCGTCGGCAGGCGGATTTTTCATGCAGATGCATGTAGCCCGTATCGACCGGGAATGAAAGACCGGCACGGCAATATTTCCGCGACGGTTCCAGGGAAATGATCATGGCCCTTTGAAGCGGCCCGCCAGCGGCTCCGACGGATAGCCGTCATGTCCCCTGACAACGACGTCGGCGCCCAACACCGTGACGGCATGATGGAGCAGTTTTAGCGGGTCATCGGGTTCGGCCAGTCCAAGCCGCGCGCGCAACAGCGGCCGAAACTCCTCGATATCGGGATTGTCGCCGAGCGCGTCGTCCTCGAAATCCTCGATCCGGTCGCGCAACACCTCGCGCATCGCGGCGAGGTCACCGCCACCAAAACGCAAAATGTCCTCCCAATAGGGATGGGCGACCACGAGTTCGAGACATTCCTTCAAATTAGCCGCCACGATGCCCGCCTGCCCTTCGGACGTTGCCAGCAGGACCTGACGCTGCGGACCGGTCAGCGCATAGACGCAGCCCGAGCCGCGTTGCGCCACGATCTCGAAGGGCTGAAGCGGCGCGGCATCGAACCAGACCGGGCCAAACTCCTTGTTGCTGGTGACCGCGAAATCGAACGGCCACAGCATGTCGCGAATCTCCTGGCTCGCTCGCAGCGCTTCCGGCGTCACCGTCATATCGATTGCCCTCTCGCGTGATGGGGTTGCGGCCACGGCGGCGCACGCGGCTCATCCGGCTTGGTGGCGCGAGGGGGATGACACGTTCAAGGCGGCGGAAGAAATTGTTTGGCCCTGAGGCAGCCGGCTGCACAAGGAATGGCAGCGCCGCAACCACCGATGGCGAGCACGCCGCTCTCGCCCTCCAGGCCCGTTCAAGCCTTCGAAACCCCGCGCTTTTGGCGGTTGCAGGAGCCGAATCGCCTGCTATACCGCTGCATTCCCGCTTACCTGCGCTCGTTCGCAGGAGTGAGCCACAGGAGACCGCCATGCCCGACTTCCAGTACAGCCTCACCAATCTGAAACCGGTCGAATCCAGCAGAGATCGCCCTCACCTTCCCCGACGGCGCCACGCGCGAATTCCCCAAAAACATCACCGGCCTCGATATCGCCAAGGGCATCTCGCCGTCGCTGGCCAAGCGCACGGTGGCGATGGCGCTCGACGGCGAGGTCACCGATCTCGCCGACCCGATCGAGCAGGACGCCAAGATCGAATTCATCACCCGCGACGATCCCCGCGCGCTGGAACTGATCCGGCACGACGCCGCGCATGTGCTGGCCGAAGCGGTGCAGTCGCTGTGGCCGGGCACGCAGGTCACGATCGGTCCGGTGATCGAGAACGGCTTCTATTACGACTTCTTCCGCAACGAGCCGTTCACGCCGGAGGATTTCGCGGCGATCGAGAAGAAGATGCGCGAGATCATCGCGCGCGACAAACCCTTCACCAAGGAAGTCTGGGACCGCGAGAAGACCAAGCAGGTGTTCCGCGACAAGGGCGAGATGTTCAAGGTCGAGCTGGTCGACGCCATTCCCGGCGACGAGACCGATCAAGATCTACTAGCAGGGCGACTGGTTCGATCTCTGCCGCGGCCCGCACATGACCTCGACCGGCAAGATCGGCAACGCCTTCAAGCTGATGAAGGTGGCCGGCGCCTATTGGCGCGGCGACAGCAACAATCCGATGCTGACGCGCATCTACGGCACGGCGTTCGCCAAGCAGGAAGACCTCGACGCCTATCTGAAGCAGATCGAGGAAGCCGAGAAGCGCGACCATCGCAAGCTCGGCCGCGAGCTCGATCTGTTCCACTTCCAGGAGGAAGGCCCCGGCGTGGTGTTCTGGCACGCCAAGGGCTGGACCATCTTCCAGGCGCTGATCGCCTATATGCGCCGGCGCCTGACCGGCGACTACAGCGAGGTCAACGCGCCGCAGATCCTCGACAAGTCGCTGTGGGAAACCTCCGGCCATTGGGACTGGTATCGCGAGAACATGTTCGCGGCGCAATCCGCCGGCGACGAGGCCGAGGACAAGCGCTGGTTCGCGCTGAAGCCGATGAACTGTCCGGGCCATGTGCAGATCTTCAAGCACGGCCTGAAGAGCTATCGCGACCTGCCGCTTGCGGCTGGCCGAATTCGGCGTGGTGCATCGCTACGAGCCGTCAGGCGCGATGCACGGCCTGATGCGGGTGCGCGGCTTCACCCAGGACGACGCGCATGTGTTCTGCACCGAAGCAGCAGCTCGCCGACGAGTGCCTGAAGATCAACGATCTGATCCTGTCGACCTATGCGGATTTCGGCTTCGAGGGCGAACTCACGGTGAAGCTCTCGACCCGGCCGGAGAAGCGCGTCGGCACCGACGAGATGTGGGATCATGCCGAGCGCGTGATGGCGACGGTGCTGGCGCGAGATCGAGGCGCAAGGCCACAACCAGCGCATCAAGACCGCGATCAATCCCGGCGAAGGCGCGTTCTACGGGCCGAAATTCGAATATGTGCTGCGCGACGCCATCGGCCGCGACTGGCAGTGCGGCACCACGCAGGTCGACTTCAACCTGCCGGAACGCTTCGGCGCGTTCTACATCGACGCCGACGGCTCGAAGAAGACGCCGGTCATGGTGCATCGCGCGATCTGCGGCTCGATGGAGCGCTTCATCGGCATCCTGATCGAGCATTATGCCGGCAATTTCCCGCTCTGGCTGGCGCCGGTGCAGGCGGTGGTCACCACCATCACCTCGGAAGGCGACGAATACGCCAAGGTGGTCGCGGCCGCGGCGCGGCGCGCCGGCCTGCGCGTCGAGATCGACCTGCGCAACGAGAAGATCAACTACAAGGTCCGCGAGCATTCGCTGGCGAAGATCCCGGCGCTGCTGGTGGTCGGCAAGAAGGAAGCCGAGACGCATTCGGTTTCGATCCGCCGCCTCGGCAGCGAAGGCCAGAAGGTGATGCCGACCGACGAGGCGATCGCCGCGCTGGTCGAGGAGGCGACGCCGCCGGACGTCAAACGGATGCGGCTGACCGCATGACCGTTTGACAATCGGTCTAAATCGACTTCCGCCCGGCTGGCCCTGCCACTATCTGCAGGGTTGATCATTCGCGACGAAAAGAGATGCCCGTGCCCGACGCCATCGACCTCCTGAAAATCCGCCGCTCGGTGAAGCCGCGCGAGATGAGCGGTCCCGGCCCCTCGCCGGCCGAGCTCGAAACCATCCTGACCATCGGCGCGCGGGTGCCCGATCACGGCAAGCTGACGCCGTGGCGCTTCATCGTGTTCGAGGGCGATGCGCGCGTGCGCGCCGGCGAGGTGATCGCAAAGGTGTTCGCGCGGAAGAACCCGCGGCGCCGACGCAGCCGAGATCGAGATCGAGAAGCGCCGGCTGATCGATGCGCCGCTGGTGATCGCCGTGGTCAGCTTCACCAAGCCGCATCCCAAGGTGCCGCCGTGGGAGCAGGAATTGTCGGCGGGCGCCAGCGCGATGAACATCGTCACCGCCGCGACCGCGCTCGGCTACGGCGCGAACTGGCTGACCGGCTGGTTCGCCTTCGATCGCGACGTGCTCGACGGGCTCGGATTGAAGGCGGACGAAAAGCTCGCCGGCTTCATCCATATCGGCACGCCGTCGAAGCCGAGCGAAGACCGCCCGCGCCCGGCGCTGTCCGATATCGTGACGCGGTTTTGAAGACTCGTCATGCCCGGACTTGATCCGGGCATCCATCACTCTTCACAAGACGGCTTCGGGCAAGATGGATTGCCGGGTCAAGCCCGGCAATGACAAGGGTTTCACGCCGCCTGCGACGCCCGCGCGCCAAACCTCGACAGCAGCGCTTCGATCTCGGCCGCCGGCCTCGCCGCGCTGAACAGGAAGCCCTGCACCTCGTTGCAGCCTTCGGCGCGCAGCCAGTCGAGCTGGTCGATGGTCTCCACGCCTTCCGCCGTCGTGGTGATGTTGAGGCTGCGGCCAAGGCCGGAGATCGCCCGCACGATCGCGACGCAATCGGAGCGTTCCGCCAGATCCTTCACGAACGAACGATCGATCTTGATCTTGTCGAACGGAAAGCTCCGGAGATAGCTGAGGCTGGAATAGCCGGTGCCGAAATCGTCCATCGAGATGCTGACGCCGAGTTCGCGCAACTGATGCAGGATCGCGAGATTGGCCTCGGTCTCCGCCAGGAACAGCGATTCGGTGATTTCGAGCTCGAGCCGCATCGGCGACAATCCGGAATGCGCCAGCGCCGAGATCACCACCTGAACCAGGTTGCGGCTGCGAAACTGCACCGGCGACAGATTGACGGCGACCTTGACGTCGTCGGGCCATTTCACCGCCTCGGTGCAGGCCTCGCGCAGCACCCATTCGCCGAGCGCGACGATCAGCCCGATGTCCTCGGCGACCGGAATGAAGTCCGCCGGCGAGATCATGCCCTTCTCGGGATGGCGCCAGCGCAGCAGCGATTCAAAGCCGCTGATCCGGTCGGCGGCGATATCGACCAGCGGCTGATAGTGCAGTTCGAATTCGCCATTGGCGAAGGCGCGGCGCAGATCGAGCTCCATGTCGCGGCGCTTTTGCGCCTGCCGGTCCATCTCGCGTTCGAAGAAGCGGTGAACGCCGCCGCCGTCCGACTTCGCCCGGTACAGCGCCATGTCGGCGTTGCGCATCAGTTCCTCGCTGGTGTCGCCGTCGCCGGGCGAAAGCGCGATGCCGATGCTGGCGCCGATCACGACCTCGATGCCGTCGATGTCGTAGCAGGCGCTCAGGATCTTGATCAGCCGCGCCGCGATAGTCGCTGGCCTCGTTCGGCGAGACGTCGGAGGCCAGGATCGACCGCGAACTCGTCGCCGCCAAGCCGGGCGACGAGATTGTTGCCGCGAACCTCCGACCGCAGCCGGTCGGCCACCGCCTTCAGCAGGCGATCGCCCATCGGATGGCCGAAGGAATCGTTGACGTTCTTGAACAGGTCGAGATCGACGCAGAGCACCGCCACGCGCCTGTTGCCGCCTGCGCTCTGCTCCAGCGCCTGCGGAGCCGATCCTGATAGAGTTCGCGGTTCGGCAGATTGGTCAGGCCGTCATGGTGGGCCATGTGGGCGATCCGGGCCTCGGCCTTGCGCCGTTCGGTGATGTCGACAACGGCGACCAGATAGCCGTCGCGGCCCTCGAACGCTGACGCGCCGTCCAAATGTCAGCACCTGGATTTCGCTGCCGTCGGCCTTGAGATGCCGCCAGTTGCGGCCGGAGTGATAGGTGTCGCCGACCTGCTGCAGGGCCTGCGGTATGGCTGACCCATTCGTCCTCCGGCCAGATCTCCCGAAGCTTCATGCGCAGAAACGTCGCGCGGCTGTAGCCGTAGTGCTGCACCGCCGCGTCGTTGACGCTGAGAAAGCCGGTGGTCTCGGCATCGAACACCCACATCGGCATCGGATTGTTGTCGAACAGCAGCCGAAACGAGGCTTCGCGCCGCTTCAGCGCGGTGACGTCCGAAATCGTCAGCGAGAGAATGTCGCCGAAGGCGGTCGCGCCGAGCTTCAGGTTGCGATCATCGCTGTCGATCTCGAACTGATCGCGGTTGCCGCTCCTGATGACGCCGAGCAGCCGCTCGATCACTTCGGGCGAGCACAGCAGGTTGCCGCCGCGCTGAGCCGCCGCCACTGCAACTCGGTCGACGGCAGTTTCAGCAGCCGCGAGGCGCCCTGATTGTGATGGACGATCTGGAAATCGAACGGCTCGCCGGCGGAATCGCGGATCGCCGCCAGCGACAGCACGCCCTCGTCGGTGGTGGAGAAAATCGCATCCAGCAGATTATATTGCGGGGCCCGCTCGTTGACATAGACCCCGATCAGCGTGCCGCCCCAGCGCGACGACGTCGGCAGCGCCAGGACATCGTAGGTCTGGACCAGGCCGTCGCGCACGCAATGCGCCACCGCGAGATAGGGACGGCCGTTGCGCACCGCGCTGACCGCGGCCTCGCCGAGCGCGGTGGCGCAATCCGGCGACAGCGCGTTCAGGGGAATGTCCCAGCGCTCGTCGTCGAGCCATTTCTGGATATAGCGGCCGCTGCGCGATACTTCGAGCGTGTCGTTATTGTCCTTCAGCAGGACGATATGATCCGCCAGCCGGCCGAGGCTGCCCAGCATCACATCTTCATAGCGCGGCAGCCGTTCGCCGGGCCGCAGCGCCGCCTGCCATTTGCGCTGCAGGACGGGAACGTCATCGAACATTTCGGTGTTGAATTTCCCGGATGATTTCTTGGCGGCAATCATGCATTCCCCACAGCGCAGACGTTTGACCCGCTGCATCCAATGCAGGAACCGGCTTAATGCGTTGTAAAAATTGCGGGATCGGCACGGCGAACCGGCGATTATGACAGTTTTAAGTCGCCCGATGGTTAGTGCGCGTTAGCAACTATGACAGTCGCATGACGTCATGCGCTAATGCGCGACGACCTCGACCTCGCCGTCGACGCCGTTGACGACGTTGAAGGGCCGCTCGTAGACCTTGCCCTCGTTCTTGGCGATGGCGCGGTACTCGCCTTCGGACAGCACGACGCGGGGAAATGCGCCGATCAATTCCTTGATGACGTCGCCGCCCGGCGTGATCACCGACCACGCGGTGTTCGCCAGCGCTTCGCCGCCCTTGTCGCTGACCAGCTTCAGCGTGATGACGGCGGCGCGATGGGTGACGGTGACGTCGGTCAACTTGCCGGCCTGGACGCGGATGTCCGAGCGCACCACGGAATTGGCGTCGCCATAGTTGGAGACGATGTAGTAGGTCCCCTCCGGCACCAGCACGACATCGCCGGCGGCACGTTCGGCAGCAGCGAGCGCGCGTTCGCCGACTTCGAACTGGCTGCCCTTGTAGATCGCGAACGAGATCTGGTTCTGCGGAATCTTGCTGCCGCCGACGCGGCCCTCGATGCGCAGGCCGCCCGCCGGCAGCAGGAAGGCTTCGCGGTCGGTCTCGGCCTTCAACGTCACCGAGCGCACCGCGCTGACGAGCCCGAACGCGACGTGAATTACATAGCCGCCCGGCGGCAGTACGATGTTGGGCGTGGCGCCGCGATCCTCGCGGATCATCTTGAAGGTGCCGGTCTCATCCGGCCGGTCGGCAAACACCCGCCACACCAGTCCGGCGCCGATGACGGGCAGGTCCTTGCCGTACCGCGCCGTCAGCGACAGCACGCCCTGGCCCGGAGCTACCGCACCCTGCGGTGCCAGCGGCGGCACGGCGGCGGTGGAAGGTTGCATGATGGAAGGTTGCGTCAATGTCGGGGGCAGACTTGGAATCGATCCCGGACCGGAGGGCGGCGCCAGATTCATCGCCGGCGCCGCGGGCTCGGGCACCGCAACCGGCGGCACCGGCGGCGGACGATCGCTGAACATCTGGGCATTCGCGGGCACCGCGAGCGAGACCAGCAAGCCCAGCAGCGCAAGCGCAGGCAGCCGGCGTCCGCCCGGCCGGAATCGATCGATGCCATTACCCCCTCGAGTCATGCAGCATGCTTTTCACCGAAAACGCGGCAAATTCAAGCCTGCAGGACCCCGTTGGATACCGGCCCCGGAACCGGCCGCAAGGCCCGGGGATTATTCAAAAGTCCGCGATCCCTTCACAATCCCTGCCTGGTTCACCCGAAAGCGCGGCATAAACCATGCTTGTGCTACGGAGTGGCCGGGTCAAACCGACGCGGTTAGTGTTGCGCTCAGGAGATAGTCAGGTGCTGGAAATTTTGACCGGACGCAGCCAAAACGGCGCCGAGGGCCGCGACAAGGTCGGGCTCGGCAGCATCCGGCGGCCGGTGATCGGGCTGGCGCTGGGCGGCGGCGCCGCGCGCGGATTCGCCCATATCGGCATTGTCCGGACCTTGATCGCCCATGGCATCGTTCCCAACGTCGTGGTCGGCACCTCGATCGGCGCGGTGGTCGGCGGCGCCTATGCCGCGGGTCAGCTCGACACGCTCGAGGAATGGGCGCGCAGCCTGCAGCCGCGCAATATCCTCGGCTATCTCGATATCCGCCTCAACGGCTCGGGCCTGATCGGCGGCGACAAGCTTGCCGCCCAATTGGAGGCCGCGATCGGTTCCGACCCTGATCGAGGACTTGCCGCTGAAATTTGCCACCGTCGCCACCGAAGTCCGCACCGGCCACGAAATCTGGCTGACCCACGGCCGCATGGTCGATGCGATGCGCGCCTCCTACGCGCTGCCCGGGATATTTTCGCCGGTGCTGATCGGTGACCGCTGGCTGGTCGACGGCGCGATGGTAAATCCGGTGCCGGTGTCGGCGGCACGCGCGCTGGGAGCGGAAATCGTCATTGCCGCCAACCTTTCCAGCGATGTCTTCACCCATTCCACGACGATCTATTCCCACGGCGCCGGGGCGGAGCCCCACGAGGCTCCCGTCGAGCCAACGCCGCCGAAGCGCGGCTTCGGCAAGTTGTTCTCGGCCGAACGTACCATGAAGCGCGAATTCTTCGGCAGCGGCGGACGCCCCGGCATCTCCAGCGTCATGGTCGACGCCTTCAACATCATGCAGGACCGCATCACCCGCGCACGCCTTGCCGGCGATCCGCCCGACCTGTTGATCTCGCCGCGGGTCGGCCAGATCGGCTGGTTCGATTTCCACCGCGCCAGCGATCTGATCGCGTTCGGCGCGCGCGCCGCCGAGCGCGCCATCGACTCCATTCAGGAAGCGATCCACATCCTGGCGCCGGCTTCTTCCGGGCCTGGGCCGGTGGCCGATATCAAGCAGTCTGGGTCAGTGGCCGACAGCGAGCGGTGAAGAACCTACGAGCACCGCTCAGGCGGTCTTGATGTATTCCCGCAGCGCTTCCTGTTCCATCTCGTATTCGCCGACGCGCCATTTGACGACGTCGCCGATCGAGATCAGGCCAACGACCTTCTCGCCGTCGAGCACCGGCAGATGCCGGAATTTGCCCAGCGTCATCATTTCCATGATCGCGGCGACGGTGTCGGCCGGTTTGCAACTGACGACCTTGCGCGTCATGACGGCGCTGACCGGCTCGTCGAGCACCGCCGCGCCGCGTTCACCGAGCACGCGCACGATGTCGCGCTCCGACAGGATGCCTTCGATGCGGCCGCTGCTCATTACCAGTACGGCGCCGATTTTTCGTTCACCCAGAAGCTTGATCGCGGCCGAGAGCTTGGCGTCCGGCTCAAGGCTCTGGATCTGATGGCCTTTGGAATCGAGGATTGCACGTACCGTCATTGTCGTCTCCCTGAAGCCGGCCGCGCCCTTGACGGGGCACGACCTTTATTTCCTTGAGTCTTCAATCAACAGTCTCGCGCCGTTCTTGTTGCGGCGCCTTCGGCGATCACGCGCATAAGCACGCTGAAGGGCTTATGCCCTCGCCTCATGACAGCACTGATGATGGATGAAATCCAGTTGGGCCGCAAGCAGCGATCAGCCGGTGTGCGATGCGTCGTGCGACGACGCATCCGCAGCATTCGCGGTGCCGCGTGGAACCGGATCGAACAGCGAAAACAACAGCAGGCCCGCGAAAAATCCGCCGATATGCGCCTGCCAGGCGACGCTCCCGCCATCGCTTCCGATCGCGATCGACCCGACGCCGAAGATGATGTTGACGCCGAACCAGACGCCAAGAAAACCAAGCACGCGCGGATTGCGCAACGCACGCGCCAGCGAAAGCGCGGGCACCCTCGCCGCGGCATCGGCGTCGCCTCGGCGGAACGACAGGAAGCTGCCCTGCACGAAAGCAAAGCGAATCGCGGCGGCCATCGTCCCGGACACCGAGGCCGACGCACCGATCATCGGCGCAACCCCGTGCTCATGGGTGATGAAATGCGCCAGCGCGCCGGCGGCCGCCGTCACCGCCATGAACAGGAAGAACCGCCACGCGCCGAAGCGGCGCGCCAGCGCGCTGCCGAATGGCAACAGCCAGAGCACGTTGAAGCCGATATGGCTGAGATTGGCGTGCAGCAGCGAATAGGTGACGAAGGTCCAGACCTTGGCGCCTTCGCCACCGGGAAAATCGAGCGCCAGCAGCGTCGAATCGTAGCGCTTCGGGATGAAGCCGAACACGTCGATGGTCCAGTTTTCCCATTCCGGCGGCAACAGCACCCGCAGATGGATCAGCGCCAGCAGCAGGACATAGGCGGTCAGCGCGCCGGGCAGCGTCAGGATCGGTTCGCGCGGGGGGTCCACCGCGATCTCTTGGGGCAATTCTGGCGGGGATTCCAAGGGCTCAGGACCTAAGGCGAGCGGCTCACGCGAGCGATTGCGCCCAATTAGGCGGCTTGGGGTTGCAGCGCAAGATCGTAATGCGGCCGGAGCGGCACCTTTGTCAGGCCTTCTCGGCGAACAACTCGAACGTGAGCGACCTGATCCAGCGATGGGCGGGATCGCGATGATAGCGCTCATGCCAGTACTGGGAGATTTCGATACGCGGCAAGGCGATAGGCGTTTCGAACGTGCTGAGGCCGAGCGGCCCTGCAAGACCGTTGGCCAGATTCGCCGGCAGGGTCGCGATCCCATCGGTTTCGGCGGCAACGATGGCTCCCGCAACAAAACTCGGCACCCGCAGCATGATATTCGAAACGTCGATCGCGGCGGACAGCGCGCGCTGCGCCGCGCCGTGCGCGGCATGGCCAGTCTCGGACGCGGTCACGAGAATATGCCGTTCAGCCAGGAAGCCGGCCCGAGACCTCGCCTTCGCCGCGCGCGGGTGGCGCTTGCGGATGACGCTCACATACCCGTCGAAGAACAGCCTTTGCCGCCGCAGGTGAGCCGCGGCCCCTGGAAATGCCCCAAGCGCCAAATCCGCCTCCCCGGTTTCGAGCCTGAGTTCGAACTGGCGCGAATCCAGCGGTACCGCCCGTGCCTTCACGCCGGGCGCGATGGCGGCGAGCCGTCCAATCAGCGGCGGCAGAAAGCGGATCATGCCGACGTCCGTCAGCAACAGGCTGAACAGACGATCCGAATGCAGAGGATCGAAGGCCGCGCCGGACGCGCGCAGGCCGTCGGCGGCATCAAGCAAGACGCGCAACTGGTCCGCCATGCCGAGCGCCCGGGCCGTCGGCTGCATCGCATGTCCGTTGCGGACGAACAACGGATCGGCGAATTGCGCCCGAAGGTGCTTCAGCGTCTTGCTGATCGCCGGCTGTGCCGTCTCCAGGAGCTGGGCGGTCCGCGTAATGCTGCGCTCCCTGAGCAAGGCGTTCAGGACCCGCAACTCGCGCAGGCTCAGTTCCGAATATGCCAATTCACCCATATCGATCATTCCAATGCTGACATGGCGCCAGTGACGACCGGCGGATAGGCTGATGTCAAATACAAAATGCCGCCTCGCGGCCGAATTCAGGGAGTACAGCCATGGGCCAGTTCATCGTCGAACCTCATTTTCGTCTTCAGGAATGGGTTGCCGAGGAAAAGGGCTACTTTCGCGCCGAGGGACTTGATTACGAATTCCGCGAACTGATCCGTTCAACCGACGGGCAGCATCACAACAAGGTCAACGAGGGCGCCTTTCAAAGCATCGAAAAGGGCCGCGAGGCCAATGTCAGTTGCGCGTGCCACTGGACCGTGAACGTGGCGGCCTCGAACGGTCACACCAAGCTTTTCGCCGATGCCTACTCGATCGCACCGGCGGGGATTTTCGTTCCGGCGGATTCGGCGGTGCGCACGCCGGCCGATCTGGCGGGCGTGCCGATTTCGGTGGGATTCCAGTCCGGAAGCCACTACTCGACGATCCAGGCGCTCGAGCAGTACATTCCGCCGGGACAGATCAACCTGACCTTCGAAGACGGCATGCTGTTTCACCGCATGGAGCAGTTGATCGAAGGCAAGAGTGCTGCGGCCGCACTTTTCAGCGGTCCCTATTACCTCGCCGAACAACTCGGCTTTCGCAAGGTGATCGACACCACCTTCATGATCGCGGCCATGATCAAGGGCGATCCCGATCCGGAAGACATAAGGCGGTATTTCCGCGCGCTGAGATCGGCGCAGCGGGACATCGACCTGCGGCCCGAACGTTACACCCACTATTACAAGAACGAATTTCCGGAGCGCTTCCACGCCATGATGGATCCGCGACGCTGGGGTCCCGGCGAGCGGATCGTGTTCGAGCCGTACTCGAGAGAGGTGTTCGAGCAATCCTTCGAGTGGATCGCCGAGCACGAGATATTCGCCGAAGGCAAAATGGGATCGGGAGATTACGACCGTTCCACGGTTTCGTTTGCCGCGGAATAAAACGCCAGGGCGGCGAACGGGAATTCCTCCCGTCGTCGCCTGCCACAACGGCTTCACGACGTCCTGACCCGGGAATGTTCCATGTGGAAGCAAGCAGCCGCCCTCGTCGCCGCCACCGCCGCTTTCCTGTCCTTGCCCGCCCGGGCCGAGGAACCCGTCAAGGTCGGCCTGATCGTGCCCTTGACCGGCGGACAGGCCTCGACCGGCAAACAGCTCGATAACGCGATCAAGCTCTACATGCAGCAGAACGGCGACACGGTTGCCGGCAGGAAGATCGAGATCATCGTCAAGGACGACGGCGCCGTTCCCGACACCACGAAGCGGCTTGCCCAGGAACTGATCGTCAACGACAAGGTCGACATCCTTGCGGGCTTCGGGGTCACGCCGGCGGCACTGGCCGCCGCCCCGCTGGCCAACCAGGCCAGGATTCCGCAAATCGTCATGCTCGCCGGCGCTTCGATCGTCACCGAGCGATCGCCTTACATCGTTCGGACCAGCTTCACGCTGGCGCAATCCTCGGTCATCATCGGCGACTGGGCCGCAAAAAACGGCATCAAGAAGGTCGCAACCCTCACCACCGATTACGCGCCGGGAAATGACGCCCTGCAGTTCTTCAAGGCGCGCTTCACGGCGGCGGGCGGCGAGATCGTCGAAGAAATCAAGGTGCCGCTGGTCAATCCGGACTTTGCGCCGTTCCTGCAGCGGATGAAGGATTCCAGGCCCGACGCCATGTTCGTATTCGTGCCGGGCGGCCAGGGCGGCAATTTCATGAAGCAGTTTGCCGAACGCGGGCTCGACAAGAGCGGCATTCGAATCATCGGCCCCGGCGACGTCATGGACGACGACCTCCTCAACGGCATGAGCGATTCCGCAATCGGGGCCGTCACTGCGCACATGTACTCCGCTGCGCACCCTTCGCAGAAGAACCGGGATTTCGTCGCCTCATACAAGAAGAGCTTCAACGCACGGCCGGGCTTCGTCGCGGTCGGCGGCTACGACGGCATCGACCTGATCTATCGGGCGCTGAAGAAAACCGGAGGCAACGCAAACGGCGATTCCCTCGTCGCCGCGATGAAGGGGCTGGCCTGGGAGAGCCCGCGCGGTCCGGTTTCCATCGATCCCGAAACCCGCGACATCGTTCAGAACATCTATATCCGGAAGGTCGAGAGGGTCGACGGCGAACTCTATAATATCGAATTCGCGACCTTCGAGGCCGTCAAGGATCCCGGCAAGCCCTCGAAATGACGGACGCGAAGCCGCCCGCGACAAAAAGGGCCGGGCTTTAAGGCCCGGCCCTTCTCGTTCAGCCGACTGGCAGGCAGATCAGCCCTTGGCCAGCGGAACCGCGACGAACCGTGTCGCATCCGCCGTCTTCACCTGCATCAGCACGCTGTGCTTGCCGTTGGCGCTTGCATCGCTCAGCGCAGATGCGGACGTCACCGACATTGGCGACCGACTTGCCGCCGACATTGAGGATCACGTCGCCGGTCTTGAAGCCGTGTTCCGCGGCCGGACCGTTCGGATCGACCGACGTCACCACGACGCCCTTGTCGCCGGCGCCCTGCGACTTCGCTGGCGGGAGCGAGGGCGAGCCCGAGACGCGGGGTGCCGGCCATCTCCTTCGACGAACGTTCTCCGCCTGCATTGGCCTGCCGGTCGTTCGGCATCTCGCCAAGCGCCAGCGTCATGGTCTTGGATGTGCCCTTGTGCAGAACGTCGAGTTTCACCGAGGTGCCCGGCGCCAGCACGCTGATGGTGCGGGCCAGATCGCGCGAAGTCCTTCACGTCGGTGCCGTTGACCGAGGTGATGACGTCGCCCGCTTCAATGCCGGCCTTGGCAGCCGGGCTGTCCGCTTGCGGATTGTCCACCATCGCGCCCTTCGCCTGCTTCAGCCCGAGGCTGTCGGCGATGTCGGCAGTGACCGGCTGCACCTGCACGCCGAGCCAGCCGCGGGTGATGTAGCCCTTGTCCTTGAGCTGGGCGACGACGAGCTTGGCGGTGGCGGCGGGAATGTCGAAGCCGATGCCGACCGAGCCGCCCGACGGCGAGAAGATCGCGGTGTTCACGCCGATCACGTTGCCGTTCATGTCGAATGCCGGACCGCCGGAATTGCCCTTGTTGATGGGCGCGTCGATCTGGACGTAATCGTCATACGGTCCTGCGCCGATATCGCGGCCGCTTGCGGAAACGATGCCGGCGGTCACCGTGCCGCCGAGGCCGAAGGGATTGCCGACCGCAACCACCCAGTCGCCGATCGCGCGACGGCTGGTCAGCGAACTTCACAAAGGAAAAATCCTTCTTGCCGTCGACCTTGATCAGCGCGAGGTCGGTCTTCGGATCGGTGCCGACGACCTTGGCGGTGTAGATCGTGCCGTCATCGGTCGTGACCTGAACGGACTTGGCGTGGTCGACCACGTGATTGTTGGTCACCGCATAGCCGTCAGCCGAGATGAAGAAGCCGGAGCCTTCGCCGGTGATCATCTGGTGCTGCTGCGGCATGCCGTTGAGGCCACCGCCGTTCGGACCGCGGAAGCCGAATTGCCTGAAGAACTGCTCGGGCGAACCGGATTGATCGGAATTCTCGTCGCTGTCGCGCTGGGTGACGGCCGCGTTGCCGCCTTCTTCATCGATCTTGACGCGGACCGAGATCACCGCCGGTTTGACCTTGCTGACGAGATCGGCAAAGCCCGCGGGGGCCTGGGCGGTCGTCTCTGCCGCATGGGCCGCTGCGGTCCACGTCGGAAGATAGTTCGCGACCGGTCCGGCGGCGAGAACCGCCATGCTGAGGCCGGCGGCGGAAGCAAGCAGCGCCAGCCGGCGCGGCCGAAGAACCTTTCGGGGCGCGACAGGCGGGGTATTCGATTGATCGATCATTATGGCGTCTCCAATGCTGGTTAAGGGAAATCCCTGCCCCCAACATTGGCGAGCGCACATTACAACGTCCTGTTCGCAGGATTAATGTTTTGAAAGAACGACGCGACCGAGAGTCGCGGCAAGCATGGCCCGCGCAAACTCGTGCGCAGGCCATGGAGCTGAAAATTCAACTCCGATGCGCGCGGCGCCTCGCTGCGCAAACCACTGATCTCTGCGGTGTGCTCGGGTAACGAATCGGTGAGCCACGGAATTCTTTCAAAATCGGCAATCTGAAATTTCGATTCACCTCTGAACGATTTCACCGGCCGCCGCGTTGATCCACCAGTTCCCACTTTGCGAGCGGGAAAGCGTGAACGCCTGCCATGGTCAATTCTGTAATTGTCCGGATCGTCGATATTTGCGCCCATTACCGGTGGACGACGGTCATCGCCGGCACGCTGCTGATGCTGAGCGCAGGCGCATTCGCCGCCGCGAATTTCTCGATCAATACCGACGTAGAAGGACTGATTTCGCAAAACCTCCCCTGGCATCAGCGTCAGTTGGAGATGTCGAAGGCGTTTCCGCAAAACGGGATTTCGGTGGTCGTGAAGGCGCCGACTTCCGAGAACGCCGAATTGGCGACCAACGCGCTGGCGCAACGTCTCGCGACTGACAAGAGCCTGTTTCCGCTGGTGGGCCAACCCGACAGCGGGGATTTCTTCGAGCGCAACGGGTTGTTGTTCGGCTCTCCCGCCGAGGTCCGAAAGAACGCCGAGGGATTGACGAATGCGGAGCCGCTGATCGCTTCGCTGGCAGACGATCCCAGCCTTCGCGGCGTCATGAAGACGCTGTCGCTAGCAGCCGAGGGTGTCCGCGCCGGCAAGATAAAGCTTGAGCAGCTTGCCTGGCCGCTGTCGCTCGCGGAGCGGACCCTGAGCGATGTTCTGTCGAACAGGCCGGCGACATTTTCCTGGCAGGAATTGCTTCAGGGCCGCAAGCTGCCGGCCGATCAGCTGCGGCACTTCATCGAGGTCCAGCCGACGCTCGATTTTTCGCAACTGCAGCCCGGACACAAGGCAACCGAAGCAATTCACCGCGCAGTTGCCGATCTCGGTCTCACCGGAAAATACGGCGCCAGGGTCGACCTGACCGGCCAGGTGCCGATGAACGACGACCAGTTCTCGGTGATCCGGCAAAGCGCCGTGCGAGACACCCTGACGGCGGTGCTCGGCGTCCTGATCGTGCTCTGGCTGGCGCTGCGCTCGTGGAAGATCATCGCCGCGGTGTTCTTCAGCCTGATGGTCGGGCTCGCGGTGACGGCGGCGGCCGGGCTTGTCATGGTCGGCTCGTTCAACCTGATCTCGATCGCCTTCTTCGTGCTGTTCGTCGGCCTCGGGGTCGACTTCGGCATTCAGTTCAGCGTGCGCTATCGCACCGAGCGGCACGAACATCACGGCCTGCGCGAGGCGCTGCGATGGGCCGCCCGCAAGGCGGGCGATCCGCTGGCGCTGGCGGCGGCGGCCACCGCGGTCGGCTTCTTCTCGTTTCTGCCGACCAGCTATCGCGGGCTTTCGGAACTGGGACTGATTGCCGGCTGCGGCATGCTGATCGCCTTCCTGTGCAGCATCACGCTGGTGCCGGCGATGCTGGCGTTGCTCAACCCGGCCGGAGAAGCCGCCGCGGTTGGTTTCGCGAGCCTCGCGCCGCTGGACGATTTCCTGCAGCGGCATCGCATCGCCGTCATCGCCGGCACCATCCTCGTGGTGCTGGCGGGAACGCCGCTGTTGCTGCATCTGCCGTTCGACTTCAACCCGGTCAATCTGCAAGCCCCCAACTCGCCCTCCGTCGTCACCTATCGCGAACTGCAGAGCGACCCGCAAACCAGCGGCAATGATGCGGAGGTCCTGGCGCCCTCGCTCGAGCAGGCCGACGCCACGGCAAAGCGCCTGGCCGCGCTGCCCGAGGTATCGCGCGTTCTCACGCTGAGCAGCTTTCATTCCCGCCGACCAGCAGGAAAAGATCGCCGCCTTGAAGGCGGCTTCGCAACGGCTCGACCGAGCCCTCAATCCGCCGCGCCAGCAGCCCGCGCCGAGCGACCAGGACAACGTCGCCGCGATCCAGCACGCGGCCGAGGATCTGGCCCAGGCCGCGGGCCAGACGACCGGCCCCAGCGCCGATGCCGCGCGACAGGTTTCCGATCTGCTCAAGCGTCTTGCCGGCGCCGATCCAGGCGTCCGCGCCAAGGCCGAAGCCGCGCTGGTGCCGCCGCTGACCTACGATCTCGACCGGCTGCGCAACAGCCTTGCCCCTGAAACGGTGACCATCAGCACGCTGCCGCCAAACCTCGTGCGCGACTGGGTGCTGCCCGACGGCCGGGCCCGCGTTCAGGCGCTGCCGAAGGGCGATCCCAACGACACCGACGTGTTGCGTAAATTCGCGACGGCGGTTCTTCGTGCCGAACCGACCGCCACGGGCGCCGCCGTCAGCTATTACGAATCCGGAAAGACCATCACCGCTGCCTTCATCGAAGCCGCCGTTCTGGCGCTGGTCGCCATCGCCATCCTGCTGTTCATCGCGCTGCGGCGATTGACGGACGTGCTGCTGACGCTCGTGCCTCTGCTGCTCGCCGGCGCTGTGACGCTGGAGGTCTGCGTGCTCGACGGTCTTGCGCTCAATTTCGCCAACATCATCGCGCTTCCGCTGCTGCTCGGCGTCGGCGTCGCGTTCAAGATCTACTACATCATGGCGTGGCGCGCCGGAAAAACCGGCCTGCTGCAATCGACGCTGACGCGCGCGGTGGTGTTTTCCGCCATGACCAACGCGATCGCATTCGGCAGCATGTGGGCTTCGAACTATCCGGGGATGTCGAGCATGGGCAAGCTGATGGCGCTGGCGCTGCTGTGCACGATGGCGGCCGCGGTGCTGTTCCAGCCGGTGCTGATGGGCCGCCCGCGGCAGGTGGATACGGCCGAGCCGCAACCCGCGCCGGATCTGCGTCAGGCCGCGGAGTAGTCCGCCAGCCAAAGAAAAAGGGAGGGCCCTGAGAAAGTCCTCCCTCGCTCTTGCTGATCTTGTTCGCGCCGGGCCCCGAGGGGGCATCCCCACCCCTCCCTGCGCGATGACCAAACTGTTTGACGCCGCCCGTGTATCAACTTCGCGGGAACCTGCAAAACCTGCGAAGCCTTGGAGTGGCCGAAGACTAGCCAGCCGTGCGCCGATCCCCAAGGCGATAGTTAATTTAACCTTAACAGCACAAAGACGCCGCGGGAGCCGTGGAACCGCGACTGCGGCATGGACGCTGCAAAGCCCCTCTTGCAAAACAGAGAAGGGAATGCGCGTGCGCAAAAGCGGGACAGATATGTCCCACCGAGCGAGGCGCGGGGCGAGGTCGACATGAAACATCCGTCAACCCGGGAATTTTTCGCCTATTGGGACGAGAAACGCGGCGCCGCGCGCGCCCCGGATCGCAGCGAGATCGAGCCCGGCGCAGTGCGCGAGCTGCTCGGCGACATCTTCGTATTGTCCTATGACGCGCCATCAGGTTATCCATTTCGCGTCGCCGGCACGCGGGTCTGCGCCCTGCTCGGCGGCGACCTGAAGGACCGCAGCTTTTCGGCGCTGTTTACCCCGGATGCCCGCCGCGAGATCGAGGACATCATCGCGGTCGTATCCGAGGAGATGCTCGCCGCCGTCGCCGGCCTCACCGCGACCGCGCAGGACGGCTCGCTTGCGCATCTGGAATTGCTGCTGTTGCCGTTCAGCGCCCGCGCGCACGCGCCGCTCAGCCTGACCGGATTGCTGGCGCCGTTCGAAAGCGAACATCGCGTGCTGCGCGATTTCAGGCTGAGTTCGTACCGCTATCTCGGCCACCAGCCGCCGGAAAAGCTGATGCCACGCGCGCTGCGCAGGCTGGCGGTCGCGCGCGGCTTCATGGTCTATGAAGGCCTGCGCTAGGACGCGCGATCGCCTTCCGGCAACGACGCCGGATCACTCCGCCAGTTCGGGCCACGGCATGATGGTGGATTTCACCGTCTTCATCGCCATCGCATCCGCCACCGCCTGCCCGATGCCGGCTTCCGAAAACGGATACAGCGTCTGCATCTCGAGCCAGGGATACTTGTTGCGCGTGCGATAGAGCATGTCGACGCCGAGCGGCAGGTCGTTGCCGGTGAATCCCCAGGAGCCGAGCACGTTGAGGTCCTTGGTGCAGATGCGGTGCCATGAGGTGTTGATCGAGCCGGCATCGGTGAACTGGCCCATCTCGACATAGGTGCCGCCGTCGCGCAGCATCTCGATGCCCTCGGGACCGGCGCTGGGATGGCCCGAGCAATCCATCACCAGATCAGCACCGAAGCCGCCGACGATGTCGCGAACGCGCTTGATGCGCGCTTCCGGCGTCGTGACCTCCTCGATGTCGACGGTTGCTTCCGCGCCGAATTTGCGTGCGAGCTCGAGCCGCGGCGTCTCGGGCGCGCCGACGCAGATCACTCGCCCTGCCCCCATCTCCTGCGCGGCTGCGACCGCGAGGATTCCGATCGGGCCGGAGCCCTGGATGACGACGGTGTCGCCCCACTTGAATCCGCCGGCGCGCGTGGCGCGGTTGAAGGCGCGGATGCAGGAGGTCAAGGGCTCCGACAAGGCGCCGAGCCGCAGCGACATGTCGTCGGGCAATTTGTAGATCTTGGTGCCCGGCAGCATCTCGAGATCGACATAGACATATTCGGCCCAGCCGCCCCACAGATGCGGCGCCTTGTCGAAGCCGAGATAGCGGCCGTAATAGACCGGCGTCAGGCACTTGTTGGCGCTCTCGGGATAATGGATGCAGTAGTAGCAATGGCCGCACGGCATCAGCGGCGGGATCATCACTTTCGATCCCACCTTCAGCGGCTTGCTCATGAAATCCTCGGTGAATTCCGAGCCGACCTCGACCAGCACGCCGCCGATCTCATGGCCGAGCGTGAACGGCCACGGCAGCGGCTTCGGCCAATGCCCCTTGAGGATATGCAGATCGGTGCCGCAGACCCCGCAGGCGCCGACCTTTATCAAGGCCGCCTTCTTCGAGATGGCCGGCCACGGCACGGTGCGGATGACCGGCTGCGCGCCGGGACCGTCATAGGTGCATACGCGGATCTCTCGCATGTGATCTCCTCCCCGGCCCTTCGACGATTGTTGATTGGGTGTGTGGGCGGAAACGAGGGTATGTGAAGCGATCCGCGATGCCAATGCGCGGTTTTGCGCGCGGACTTAGGCCCCGAGATTGACAGGCACATCACGCCGCCTCACTTTGCCGGCCGAGTTCATGGGGGCCGCGGCGTTGCGCAATCGCTGGTTTATTCTTGCCGTCCTGTTCGTGGTCCGCCTCACCATGGCGTTTCAGTTCCAGAGCGTCGCCGCGGTCGCGCCGCTGCTGGCCACGCAATTTGGAATGGGCCTCGCCGATATTGGCCTCCTGATCGGTTTGTATTTCACGCCCGGCGTTGCGCTCGCGTTGCCGGGCGGCGCGATCGGCCAAAGGTTCGGCGACAAGCCGACGGTGCTTGGCGCTCTCGCGCTGATGCTGGTCGGCGGCCTTGCGATGGCGCTGTCGGATTCCTGGACCGCGCAAATCGCAGGACGGCTCGTCGCCGGCGCCGGCGGCGTCCTGCTCAATGTGCAGATGACGAAAATGGTGACCGACTGGTTTGCCGGCAAGGAGATCGCAACCGCGATGGCGATCTTCGTCAATTCATGGCCGGCCGGCGTCGCGCTTTCGCTGCTGTCCCTGCCCGTGATCGGCACCGCCCATGGCGTCAGCGCGGTGTATTTTACGGTGGCGATCCTGATCGCCGGCGGGATCGGGGTTTTGGCAGCCTTCTATCAGCCCCGCGCCAGCGCCGCGACGGTGGCGGCCGCATCGGCATGGCCGGGCCGCGAAGCGATCCTCGCGGTGACGATCGCGGGCCTGATCTGGGGGCTGTTCAATGTCGGCTTCGCCGTGGTCTTCAGCTTCGGGCCGTCCATGCTGGTCGAACGCGGCTGGTCGATCGCGGAAGCGGGATCCACCATCAGCATCGTGCTGTGGCTGGCGGTCGTCTCCGTCCCGCTCGGTGGCTTTATCGCCGACCGGACCGGACGGCCCCAACTCAATCTGGTCGCCGGCGCCATCGTCTTCGCCATTCTCATGCTGGCGCTGCCGCGCACAAATGCGGTGATCGGGACAACCATCGCGCTTGGATTGCTCTGCGGCCTGCCGGCCGGCCCGATCATGAGCCTGCCCGCGCGCGTGCTGCGACCCGAGACGCGCGCGACCGGCATGGGCATATTCTACACGGTCTACTACGCCGCGATGATGTTGGGCCCGGTCATCGGCGGCGCCTGCGCCAAGTGGACCGGCAGCGCGGCTGCGGCCTTCGATTTCGGCGCGGCGCTGATCCTGGCCTGCCCCGCGCTGCTGTGGGGATTCAATCGCGTGCCGGCGCGTATTCCCCGCCCAGCGTGAACGCGCCCACAACTGTTGCAACCGCCGCTAACCGCTCATTAACCCTGCCGGCCGTAGGGTCAGGTGACACCGTAGCAGCCGGTTGTCGGATGGCTAAATGTCGTTAGCGAACAAAAAATCGATCCTTCCGGCCACCGAAGAGCGCCGGCGCTTTCAGCGGGTAAGGGTGCACCTGCTCGGCCGCTACATGCTTCCCGACCGCCGTGAATTTCCTTGCCAGATCATCAACATGTCGCCGGGAGGCCTGGCTTTGCTGGCGCCGGGCATCGGCAATGTCGGCGACCGCGTGATCGCCTATCTCGACCATATCGGCCGGGTCGAGGGCAAGATCACCCGGATCATCGACAACGGCTTCGCCATGAGCATCGGCGCGACCGCCCGCAAGCGCGACAAGCTCGCCGCGCAACTGACCTGGCTTGCCAACCGCGACATCCTCAACCTGCCGGAAGACCGCCGCCACGACCGTATCGTGCCGCGCAACCCGATTGCCCTGCTCACGCTCGAGGACGGCACCAAGATGACCTGCCGGGTCATCGATATGTCGCTGTCGGGGGCTGCCATTGCCGCGGAAAACCGCCCGCCGCTGCGGTCCAT
This sequence comes from uncultured Alphaproteobacteria bacterium, assembly GCA_963843225.1. Taxonomy (GTDB): domain Bacteria; phylum Pseudomonadota; class Alphaproteobacteria; order Rhizobiales; family Xanthobacteraceae; genus Bradyrhizobium. The sequence continues at coordinate 99,196 of CAWJJT010000002.1, forward strand.
GGTGCTGCTCGGCAGGGTACAGTCCCGGGTGGTACGAAACCTCGAGGAGGGCTTCGCGCTGGAGTTCGTCCACGAGCAGCTCGTCGAAACCCTCGAAGACAACGTTACCGCGCGGTAAACCGCGCCACCCCCTGATTCCCCCCTTTTCGCAGATGCGAACACGGCCGGCGCCTGCCGGAAGCCGCCTTTTTGGCGCTTTCCGGAAGGCCTGACCGGGTTAACGCGGCCGGCTTTTGCCCCCGGAAACGCCCTGCCGGCGCGGCCCCGCGCGTTAATGTCTAAAATTTGAATCAATTGCAGTTGTTTAAAATTTTAGTCAAATTTGATTCAAGTATAGATCAAATTTGCCGCGCCTTTTACTTGTATTCGCTTCAAGTCTACTTGGCTTACTTAGCGGCAGCGAAAAACCTTTGTGCGAAACGTGGTCCCAACAAGAAACGGGGGCCACAATGTTTGGTTTCAGGGGACAGGGAAACGGATTGGCGGTCATCGCCATCCTGTTCGGATTGAGCGTGCCGGCGCATGCCGGTGACGAGCACGTTCTTTATGCGAGCCTTGGCGACGTCACGCGCGCGCCGATCGGCTGGGTCGAATTCTGCGCCGAGAATCCGGGCGAATGCCAGGGCAGCACCACGCAGCCGCGTGACATCGTGATGTCGCAGACGGCGTGGCGGGATCTCGTGCGGGTCAACAAGTGGGCCAACGAGACCGTCAAGCCGATGACCGACATGGATCATTGGGGCGTCATCGAGAAATGGTCGTTGCCGACCGACGGATACGGCGACTGCGAAGACTACGTGCTGCTGAAGCGCAAGATGCTGATCGACGCCGGATGGCCGCGCGAAGCGCTGCTGATCACGGTGGTGCGCGACAAGAAGGGCGAAGGTCATGCGGTGCTGACCGTGAAGACCGACAAGGGCGAGTTCATTCTCGACAACCAGAACGAAAACGTCGTGGCCTGGACCGAGACTGGATACCGCTTCGTCAAGCGCCAGTCGCAGAGCGATCCCAATGAATGGGTCTCGCTCGGCGACAACCGCCCCGCGATCGCGACTGCCAGCGCCCGCGGCCACTGACAACGAGATAACGGAGACACGCGACCCGGTCACATCCCCACCCCTCCCCGTCCCAGACCGGATCGCGCGCGGCCAGCTCTCCCCCAAGAGCTGGCCGCACCCTTTTCTGCCGAGCTGAGCGATGGCTTTGAAAAGACCGACCTATTTCAGGCGATTATTTGCGCCCACCTCGCGCCCAGAGTGAACAGGCCGCAACAAGCGCAATTGCTGCGCCCGCGACGGCGGTAAAAGCGGCGATCTCTTGCATTTCCAGCAAACCGTTGGTTCTCCAGCCCACAATGCCGCATCGCGGCATGATGCTGATGTAGTTCGTGGAGTCGCCGATCCCATTAAATTCGGTTTTAGCTGGCCACGCGTGTCGCCGGCACAGCCTTGTTGAAAAAATTGCGACCGTACCCCGGTTGAACGGCGGCGGTGCGTGGCTAAATCCATGTCGGGTGGAGATTTAAAGAGTGAGGCGGAACATGCGCCCGAAGATAGTCTTCACGGCATTCATTGTTGCCTTTTGCGTCGCAATCACGTTTGCCACGGTGACCACCATCAGACAGGTAAACATGCAGACCTCCTCGCCGGTCGAGCACTCTATCGCCCGCAGCTAGCGCGTTACGCTGATCTCGACCCTGGATTCTGCGAGGACGATGACCTCGATCACCACAGATTTGGCGATGACCACCACGACTGAGTAGCCGTCTCGAAACAACACGAGAGAGCGTGCGCGGAAACGTGCACGCTCTCTTTAAATCGGCTGGGTCGTCGTACGAGTTACTGCCGGTCATAGCTCGACCCCCGCGCACCGCGGCGACGGGTCTCATGGTCCGGAATCGGTTGGGCCGTCCTCAATCGTTTTCCTGCCCTGCTCTGGCACTCCAGCACATCATCCGGGCCTTCGATGAAACGCCGGTTACGATTTTGTGCATCGCAGCAAGGCCCTGTTTTCGCTGGGCTCCGTACCCCCGGTCGTGGTAATTTTACGACTTCTGTTTCCGGTGGTTTTGAGTCGCATGATCGAAATCCCATCCGAGCCTGCCAACAGCGGCGGCGGCATCGCCCGTATCGGCTCGCAGCCGATCGCGCTGGCCGCGGGCGCGCTGATCCTGATGGTGGTCGGGGTCGGCGGTATCGCACTGTGGCGCGGATACACCGGCAACACCCCGGAGCAGGACCGCATCGTCGCCGCCCGCCAGTTGCAGGCCCGCGCTGCACAGGCTTCCGAGCAACTGGTCGAGAAGACCAAGGGTCTGGAAGAGACCCAGCAGGAATCGATCGACCAGTTGCAGGTGGTCCAGGACCAATTGCAAACGACCCGACGCGTGCTCGCCTTCCAGCAGGCCGAAACCAAACGACTGTCCGAGCAGGTTTCGGCCCTGACCGAAGCTGTCGAGAGCCTGCGGCATTCCTTCGCCAGCGCCCAGGGGCCCGAAGCATCCGCCACGCCCTCCCAGCGCAACAAGGCGGTCCGGACCCGTTCGCAGGCGGCCAGAAGCGCCCATCGCCGCGCCCGCTCCAAAGGCTGAGGCCTCATCCCTCCTTTGCCGTCGACCGTTCGAGCGCCCCAAAAGCGGCCGGCCGGAACTTTTTTCGACGATTGTGAACTGGATCACATATGTCCGTGCGATCCCGGGGCATTGTCCCAGTTACCGGATGGCGCAAGCCAATTTCAATATCCGGGGCTGGCAAGGCCGTTAGCGTTATACTGCGCCGACGGCCTTGTTTTTTGTGCGCGGGCGATAGCCGCCACAGCCTCATCCCTTGGCGTCCGTCAGGCCTTCATCCCCGGGGGATGATTTGCCGATGGCCGCGCCAGCGGCCGCGCACAAGACCATCGAAAATACAATGTGTTGAATTGAGCGGCTCAGTGTTTGCCTGAAGCCGCCTTTGCCTCAGGCGCCAGGCATTCGCCGTTGGCAGGCAACAACCGCGTGCCCTAACGGAAGGGATTGCGGTTGCGACGCGGCTTGGACGTCATCTGCTCGACTTCCCAGATCATCCAGACGAACGCGGTGCCGAGGCCGACAACGACGCCGAGGAACAGCACGGTCAGATCTGGAGCGGTGAGCATGGAGAGCATTCCTCACAACAAGCAAGCAACGTACCAGCAGACCACACGCCGACGGTCTCGGTGCAGATTACACCGGAACCGCCGGTCTCATTCCGTGCTTCGTCGCCCTCAACTTTAATTGACCCGAACGACCTTCTTCTCACCCGCGCACGGCCCGGTCAGCTGCAGACCTGGACCGGATGGTAGCGCCAGCCCTGCTTGGTATGCACGCGACGCTGCACGACGTAGCAGTCGCCGTTGTCGTAATAGGAATCGTCGTTGGCGTAGTACGGATTGTAATCGTCGTAGTAGGCATAATCGTCGTAGTAGCCGGGGTCATAGAAGCCGAACCCGCGTCCGCGGAATCCGCGGTGGAAACCGTCGCCACGGAAGCCGTGGCCATGAAAGCCGCCACCATGGAAGCCATTGCTGGCCAAAGCGCCGCCGTGAAACGCGCCGCCACCGATGGCGCCGGCATGGAAGCCGCCAACACCGAGGCCACCACCGTGGAAACCGCCGCCGCCGAAGCCGCCGCCATGGAACCCACCTCCACCGAAGCCTCCGCCGTGACCACCGCCGAAGCCTCCACCGTGACCGCCGCCAAAGCCTCCTCCACCACCGCCGTGGCCTCCACCCCCGCCACCGCCACCACCTCGAGCCATGGCAACGCCTGGCATCACCAAGCCGACCGCGGCCACCGTCATCAGGGCCATCATCGTTTTGCGCAACATAACTTTACTCCGTCGATAAGCTCCCAGCGACGACGTGCGTCATGTGAGAGATAATCTCGGCGGCGCAAAAATTGAGAGACACGCAACAACGGCGGCTTTAAATTCTTCTTTAGAGTGGGAGGGTGAAAGGCTCGCGCGCCGGTGATCGCGGCGTGAAGTGCTCCGACCCCGGTGGTTCGCTGCTTGCCCTAGCAGCCCTTGCAGATGCCCTTCAGCTTGCGGTCGATCGCCTTGTCTTCCCTGTCGATTGCCACATCGCCGTCGGTCTGCGGACCGGTCGCCGCCGTCCCGCCGCCGGCCGCTCTGCTGCCGGCCGAACCGGTGGTCATCGACGAGTCCGATGAATTGGCGGTGCCGAGACTGTTGGTCCCCGTTGGCGGCTGCGAGACTACCTTCCCTGCATTGCCTGCGCCGCTCGGATCGTCGATGGAATTGTTCAGGCCGCCGACGTTGGCAGGGCCGGATGGCACGCCGCTGACGCCGGCTGTGCCCGCGCCTGCGGAGCCGGCATTCGGCGAACCCACGGCGCTGCCGGTGCCAGCCGATGGACTGCCGGCGGCGCCGCCTGCGCTTCCGCCGCTCGCCCCGCCACTGCTTTGCGCGAACGAACCCACCGGCAATACCAGAATAACACCCGCGGCCATTGCGGCGATCAACGAGGCTTTGGTCATCGGAAAAACTCCCTTTGGAAGTTCAACCGCATCGGAAGCCGCTGGTTCCGGCTCGCCGCTCCGGAAAAACCCACCGGTCAGGCAATCCTCACGCGCGACATCTTTCGGCATTTGGCGCGGCCCGTGATCGGATGATAGTCATCAGGGAACCATTGCCGCTGGCCCGCAAATGTTGGACGGGCGCCGGCCGCCGCAGGAGCCGACGACCCATGCGCAAGCTGATCGACTTCGACGACGACACGCTCGACAAGCTGAAGCAACTCGCGCGCGACCGGATGGGGACCATTCAGGAACTGGCGGACGAAGCGTTCGCCGATCTCCTGAAGAAACACGGCATCCCGATCGATCTGAAGGACGCGCTGCGCAAGAGCGCCGCACTGACGAAGACGCCGGCGGAGAAGAAAGCCGGATCGGGCGCGCGAAGGAAACCGAGATAGCGCCGCGCTCAGCCGATCTTCTTCAGACCCTTTTTGAAGCGCGGTCCGTTGGCGGCATAGAACTTCGCCGCGCCCCCCATCGCCGCGACCTGCGCGGGATCGAGCGCGCGGATCACCCGCGCCGGCGCACCGATGATCAGGGAGTGCTCGGGAAACTGCTTGCCTTCGGTGATGACGGCGCCGGCGCCGACGATGCTGCCGCGGCCGATCCTCGCGCCGTTCATGACGATCGAGCCCATGCCGACCAGCGCGCCATCCTCGATCGTGCAGCCGTGCAGGATGACGTTGTGACCGACCGTGCAATTTTTCCCGATCGTCAGCGGAAAGCCCATATCGGTGTGGCAGGTCGAGTTGTCCTGCACGTTCGAGCCTTCGCCGATCTCGATCCACTCATTGTCGCCGCGCAGCACCGCGCCGAACCACACGCTGGCGGATGGGCGCAGGCGCACCTTGCCGATCACCGCGGCGGTTTCGGCGATGAAATAATTGCCGTCGGCGGGAAGATCGGGCGCCTGCCCGTCAAGTTCGTAGATCGCCATCTCTCACAAGTCTCCGGTTTCGCGGAGACTTTGGCACAGGCTTCCGGTTCAGGCCAGCAGCCCGGCGGCGCGCAGCGTCATCAGGAAAAACGTTCCGGACATCATGCTCCAGAAGCCGGCCAGCACGGTTGCGATCATGACGAATTCGAAGCGGCGGCTTTCGATCCTGGCGCCGCGCAGCGTGTTGCGCATGATGATGAAGGGCGCGGCGAACACCAGGAAAGGCACCGCCGCGAATGTCTTCGGCGCCACGCCCTCGCCCAGCAGTCCGAACCCCGCCGGGCGCTGCACCAGCGCCTGAAACCCGCTGGTCAAGGCACCGGCCAACGAGAAGCCGATGCACAGGGAGAACAGGGAATTCAACGCATCAGGCGACATCGCTGGGGCTTCCGCTACACAGGAGACCCCCATTGCTTCGCAAAATCGGCTGGCCGCCGCCACACCATCCTTAAGAAAGGGTTAATGGCGACCGCCGTGCGGACATGGCTCGCAGCAGCCTCAATTCGCGCCAAATCGTGCGGAAACTCGATATCGCTGGCATATTCAAGGCTGATTCGGCCGAGCTTCCAGGTATTCCGTTCATGACGTTTTTCTCGACGGCGCAGCACATCGCGCGCACCTCGCGCCGGCGTTCGCAGGGCCATCTGCTTCCGATCGTGTCCGGCAGTGTGATCGCGGTGGTCGCGGTCGCGCTGGTCGTCTATCTGCTGTGGCCGACCTGGGGTGCGGACGTATCGAGCGCCCCCGTGCGGCTGCCGGTGAGCATCGGCGGCACCCTCTTCAACGTACCGACGGCGGCGATCCGGATGAAGATCCAGCGCCACTCCGGACTGCAGGAGCGCATCGATCTTTCGTTCGACTTCCCGTCGCTCGAGCCTCCCGACGCGCCGAAGCATCTCAGCGCGGACACAGTCGTCGAGGAAGCGGTACAGCCGATCGACCGGATCTTCCTGTCGGTCGCAGCGCATCACGACACGCTGGCGCCGGACATGATGGTGCGGACCATCTATCCGCGCTACCTCGACCAGGCCACGACGCCGGCAGCCGACGGACTGACGATGCGCGCGTTCCGCGACGGCACGCCTTATGGCGGCGAGGATCTGTTCGCTGCCGACACGCCGAACCTCACCGCGCGCTGCACGCGCGACGGCAAGACCCCCGGCATGTGCCTGAGCGAGCGCCGGATCGACGGCGCCGACCTGACCTTTCGGTTTCCGCGAGGCTGGCTTGCGCAATGGCGCGACGTGGCCAATGCGATGGACCGCCTGACCGTGCAATTGCACGGGCCGGGCGCATCATAGCGGGCGGCGCTCCACGGCCAGCCCGTCGGCTCGCAACGATGCGGCGAGCCGGATCGAACAGGCTCAGCCCTGATCGACCAGATCGTCCTCGAGGATCGCCATCTGGAACTGGAACGAGCGGTCGTCGTCCTCGTCGTCGACGAACAGCACGCCGATGAATTCCTCGCCGATATAGACCTCGGCCGAATCATCCTTCTTCGGCCGCGGCACCACGCGGATCTTGGGGTTGCCGAACACGCGCTTGAGATAGGCGTCGAGCTTCCTGACTTCCTGAACGTCCACGGCAGTCTCCAATAGAATTCGGGTTTCGCGAGGTTTTTAGGACGAGACGGAACGAAGGGCTAGTCCAACTTGCGGAAATACAACGCCCTGTCCGGATAAGTTTTTGCCGGCGCGCATTTGGGTGGCAAAGCCGATACCGGCCTTGCGAATATGCATCTAAGAAATCAAAGTCCGATCGCGTTCAGCATCTGATCCATGGTGCGCGACGGCTCGGCGCAGCCGGCCTCGCCGACGATCTTGGCGGGAACGCCGGCCACCGTGACGTTGTGCGGCACCGGCTTCACCACCACCGAGCCGGCGGCGATGCGCGCGCAATGGCCGACCTCGATATTGCCGAGAATTTTCGCGCCCGCGCCGATCAGGACGCCGCGGCGGATCTTCGGATGGCGGTCCTCGTTCTCCTTGCCGGTGCCGCCGAGCGTGACGCCGTGCAGGATCGAGACGTCGTCCTCGATGACGGCGGTCTCGCCGCACACGAAGCCGGTGGCGTGATCGAGGAAGATGCCGCGGCCGATCTTCGCGGCGGGATTGATGTCGGTCTGGAACACCGCCGAGGAGCGGCTCTGCAGGTAATAGGCAAAATCCTTGCGGCCCTTCTGATAGAGCCAGTGCGCCAGACGATGGGTCTGGATCGCGTGAAAGCCCTTGAAGTAGAGCAAGGGATCGATGAAGCGCGAGGTCGCGGGATCGCGGTCGTAGACCGCCACCAGATCGGCGCGGAACGCGTTGCCGAGATCGGGATCGTCGCGCAGCGCTTCGTCGAAGGTCTGACGGATCAGGTCGCCCGACAGCGCCGAATGGTCGAGACGCTCGGCGATGCGATGCACCACCGAATCCTCGAGGCGGTCGTGATGCAGCACGGTCGAATAGATGAAGGACGCAAGTTCCGGCTCGCGGCGGACGATGTCCTCCGCCTCGCTGCGGATGCGATCCCAGATCGGATCGAGCGCCGCCAGCTTCGCGCCCTGCGGATTGATCTGATGCATGGCCATGTGCTGCTCCCCGACTTCGTATTCCAAGCCGCATTATAGCATGACGGGCGGACTTCTGTCCCCCGCCTTCGCCGAAAGGTGAACACCGCCTTTAGCCAAAATTGTGCCTTAAAACATTGAAGCGGCACATCTTCTTAACTCGGCCGAAATCCACCTTCAGGGAAGGCGAAGGCTCAAGGTGGTCGGCAATTCCGGGAAATCAAGCCTGTCCGACTATTGAGGGATTTCCACGCCGCGCCCGATCCGGGCATGGTAGCCACGGAACGGGGGCATTTTGAGCATCACGACGCAGACTTTGCGCGCGCGCGCCGCAGACCCGGCTTGGGTCTGGGCCGCAGCCGTCACCATTCCCCTGCTGTTGCTCGCGCCGGCGTTCTGGAACGGCTATCCGCTGCTGCAATGGGACACCGGCGGCTATCTGGCGCGCTGGTATGAGGGCTATCTGGTCCCGAGCCGCTCCACCGTGTTCGGCCTCTATCTGCACTACGGCGAGCATTCCGGCTTCTGGATCAATCTCGGGATTCAGGCGCTCGCGACGCTGTGGATCCTGCAACTGACGTTGCGCGTGTTCGGCATGGCGCGGCCATTGCGGCTGATCTCGGCTCAGCCTCGCCCTGATCCTGACCACCGCGCTGCCCTGGCTCGCCAGCATGCTGCTGACCGACATCTTTGCCGGGCTGTCGGTGCTGTCGCTGTTTCTCCTGGTGCTGCATGGCGAGCGGATTTCGGCGATCGAGAAGCTCTCGCTGTTCGCCTTCACGGCCTTTGCCGCCGCGACCCACAGCGCCACGCTCGGCGTGCTGTTCGGGCTTGTGCTGCGCCGGCTGGATCGCGCGCCCTTTCTGCGGCACGCGTATCGCCGTGGCCGGACTGGTGCAGGGCAGCCTCACCATCGTCGCGGGCGCCGCGATGCTGCTGGCGGCAAACTTCGCGCTGTCGGGACAATTGGCCTGGACGCCCGGCGGCTCCGGCGTCGCCTTCGGACGCATGCTGCAGGACGGCATCGTCGCGCGCTATCTCAGCGATCACTGCCCGAAGCAGAACTTCAAGCTCTGCCCCTATCGCAACGAACTGCCGGCCACCGCCGACGAGTTCCTGTGGGGCAACAGCATGTTCAACACGCTCGGCCGCTTCGAGGGCATGAACGACGAGATGGGCTACATCGCGCTGCATTCGCTCGCCGACTATCCGCTGTGGCAGGCCGAGGCGGCCATCGCCGCCGACCGCGCGAGCAACTGGTGCATGTGGCGACCGGCGAAGGCACCAATGGCTGGATCCCGCACACCTACGGCATCATCGAGCGCTATATCCCGGCGCAAGTGGCGCCGATGCGCGCGGCGCGGCAGCAGCATTGGGATCTCGATTTCGGCGTCATCAACTGGATCCACGTTCCGGTCGCGCTGGCCTCGATGCTGGCGCTGTTCGCCATGGTCGGCCACGCGCTCTGGCGCCGCCGGCTCGACGATCTGACGCTGCTGGCGGCAACCGTCTCGCTCGCGCTGCTCGGCAACGCCTTCATCTGCGGCGTGATCTCGGGCCCGCATGACCGCTACGGCGCGCGCCTGGTGTGGATCGCGACCTTCGTGGTGCTGATCGCCGCGATCCGGCAATTCGGCGGCGACGACGAGCCGGCCGCGGATTCAGTTCCGCTCGTGACAGAAATTCCAGCACGCCGGTCTTGTAGACCTTGTCGCCGACCGCGCGCATGTGGTCGCGGTTGGGAATGTCGAGCACCTCCGAGCCCGGAATGATCTTGCCGAGCGCCTGCGCGGAGCCGGCGATTTCGTCTGACGTGCCGACCGCGATCAGCACGGGCACCGCGATCCCGCGCGGCTTCCTCCCTCGTCATCAGCCGCCGCGAGCCGCGCAGGCAGGCGGCGAGCGCGCGGCGGTCGGAGCGGGTCTGGTCGGCGAAGGCGCGAAACGTGCGCCCCACCGGATCGGTCACGTCGTCGAGCGAGGGCGCCTCCAGCGCCTCGGCGACGTTCTCGCCGGGACCGCCGCCCTCGATCAGCCCGATGCCGATGCCGCCGAGGATCGCCGAGCGCAGCCGCTGCGGCTGGCGCAGCGCCAGCCACGCCGTCATCCGCGCGCCCAGCGAATAGCCCATGATGTCGGCGCGCTCGATCTCGAGATGATCCATCAGCGCGGCGACGTCGCCGGCCATGGTCGGGATGTGATAGGCCTCGGGATCGTAGAGCTTGCTGGAATCGCCGTGGCCGCGATTGTCGAGCGCGATGACGCGGCGGCCGCTTTTCTTCAGTTCCGAGACCCAGGTCGGATAGACCCAGTTCACGTTCTTGCTCGAGGCAAAGCCGTGCACCAGCACGATCGGATCGCCCTCGCCTTCGTCGAGATAGGCAATTTCAACGTCGCCGTTGTGAAAACTCGGCATCAGCAATTCCCTGCTTTGTGGAGAGATTGAGGGCTAGCCGATCGCGCCCGACATCGCCACCGCCGATTCCGCCGCAGCCATCTGCGCCCGCAGCCGCCGCGCCTTCTTGCGGTTCAACCACGACTGGGTCAGCCGCTCGGTGGTGGCCTTGATCGACGACAGCAGGCCGAACAGCGCAAACAGCGCGCCGAACAGCCACAGCGCCAGATTGAACAGCGCCGAGCGGCAGCAGCAACGCGCCGCGGCCGAGCATCTTCATGATCGCGCGGGTCTGGCCGCCCTTCGCTTCCGCGAGCCGTGCGGCGCGCGCGACGTCCTTCGGGCTTTCGGCGATCTTCAGCGTATCCTGCGCGGCGCGGATGCCGGCCTTCTCGCCGACGCGCCCGACATCCTTGGCAAGACGCACCAGCGCGCCGGCCTTCTCGGCGCGGAACGCGGCCTTGATCGCGGTCATGGTCTCGCCCGGCCGCAGCACCGAACCGGACGCGACGGCGTTCTGCAGCATCGGCGCATCGACCACCTCGCGCGCCGAACGGCCGGCCCATTCGGTGAGCCCCTCGCCGAGCCGGCCGACCTTGCGGGCGTCCTTGACCAGCGTCAGCCCGGCGCGCACCGGCGCGACGCCGCCGACGGAGACATAGGTCGCCGCGGTCACCGCGAGACCCGCGGCGGCAAGACCCAGCACCAGGCGGTCGGTGTCCTCGCCCATCGCCAGATGCTTGCCTTCGCGCACGACGTCGCGGATGTCGCCGAACACGAAGAGATCGCCGGCAACGGTGCCCGACAGGCTCGCGACATCGTCGGCGTTGCCGGTGACGAGGCCGGAGGCAAAACGGTTGGCGAAATGCGACGTGGAATTTTCTTCCGTGACGGCGGCATTCACCCGTTGCAACAGGTCGTCGCCGAGGGCGACGTTCTTCTCGCGCGCGAGCTCGACGAAACTGTTGGCAAGATCGGCGTCGCCCGCGGCGAGCGCCGCCTCGATATTCTGCGCCACCACGTCCCGATTATTTCGTAGAGCAGAATTGATGTTGACGTCGGCGAGTTGAACGGGGTCGTCCTGCGCGGCCAGAATGCTGCCCGCTTCGTGGGCATGCGGCCACAACAGCACACACGCGACCGCGCACGCTGCCATCCCCGTTACCGTCAAACCACCCCTCAGCCACTTCATCCCGAAACCCGTTGCCTCCGTTACCTCAAGATGGTTTGCCGCGTTTCAGACACAACGGCCCCGACGAAAGAAGGGCTTTTCTGGGACGACAATATTGTGTCGAATTTGCATGAGCACATCAGCGTTTGGGGCACTAGGAATCACCGGTTCCCACCATTATGGTGCGCGGCACAATCCTGCTGCAACGTATTGCCTGTGTCCCGCTCGATTGCCACCCAAGGTGAAGACTATGTCCGACCATGTCGTTCCGCACTTCCACAACGATGCCGGCGTCTCGCTGATCGAGATCGGCTCGCAGGAATTCATGTGCGTCGGCGCCAATCCGCCGTTCGATCATCCCCATGTCTTCCTCGATCTCGGCAACGACAACGAGATCATCTGCCCCTATTGCTCGACGCTGTACCGCTTCGCCGCCGACCTGAAGCCCGGCGAAGCCCGCCCGCCCGAATGCGTGGTGAAGGACAAAGCCGCCTGACCGGGCGGTGGCGTCGTCGCGCACCGTCTTCATCGCGGGAGCCGGAATCGGGGGATTGACGGCCTCGCTGGCGCTTGCGGCAAAGGGTTTTCGCGTCGTCATCCTGGAGAAGGCCGAGCGGCTCGAGGAAGTCGGCGCCGGCCTGCAACTTTCGCCCAATGCCAGCCGCGTGCTGTGCGATCTCGGCGTGCGGGACGCCCTTGCCGGGCGCGCGGTCACGCCCGAAGCCATCAGCCTGATGAGCGCGCGCCGCGGTGGCGAGGTGATCCGCCTGCCGCTCGGCGAGGCCGCCGCGACCGCGGCCGGCGCGCCCTATTGGGTGGTGCATCGCGCCGATTTGCAGGCCGCCTTGCAGGCCAAGGTCGGTGATCATCCCGATGTCGAATTGCGGCTCGGCAGCCAGTTCGAGGACATAGCCAGCCACACCAAGGGCCTGACGGTGGTCAGCCGCGCCGGCGTGAGCCGGCGGCAGGATCTGGCGCTGGCGCTGATCGGCGCCGACGGCATCTGGTCGACGGTACGCCAGCATTTGTTTCCCGATGTGCAGCCGCGCTTCTCCGGGCTGATCGCCTGGCGCGGCACGCTCGAGGCCACGCAGTTGCCGCGCGAATACGCCAATCGCCGGGTGCAACTGTGGATGGGGCCGAATGCGCATCTGGTGGCCTATCCGATCGCGGGCGCGCGGCAGATCAACATGGTCGCGGTGGTGCCGGGAACCTGGAACCGGCCGGGCTGGAGCGCGCCCGCCGACGGCAACGAGCTGAAAAGCACTTTTGCCGCGCCGCTGTGGCCGGGGCCGGCGCGGATGATGATCGGCGCCGTCGATGCCTGGAACAAATTCGCGCTGTTCACGCTGCCCGAGGGCAACGAATGGACCAGCGGCCCGATCGCGCTGCTCGGCGACGCCGCCCACGCGATGCTGCCGTTTGCCGCGCAAGGCGCGGGCATGGCGATCGAGGACGCGGCGGTGCTCGCAGAGTGCCTGAGCGACGCCGGGAGCGAGAACAGCGCCGGCATCCCGGCCGCGCTGCAGCGCTACGCGCAATTGCGCCGCGCGCGGGTGGCGCGGGTGGCGCGCACGGCCCGGCGCAACGGCAGGATCTATCATCTCGCCGGTCCCATGGCGCTGGCGCGCGACCTCGCGATCAAGGCGATGGGCGCAAGGCGCATGCTGGCGCGGCAGGACTGGATCTACGACTGGCGGGTGTGAGGCGAGTGGCATTGCGCGAGTCCGTTGTTCGTAGCCCGGATGAAGCGCAGCGCAATCCGGGACAGCGCGGCAGAGCGGCGACACCGGCCCCGGGTTTCGCTGCGCTCCACCCGGGCTACGAGGCGGGAAATCTCTCTCAACGTCGTCCCCGCGAAAGCGGGGACCCATACGCCGTGTCGGCCGTTGTGAAAAATGCTGTTCGCCGGCTTTCGCGCAACAACGACGCCCTGTGGTTATGGGTCCCTGCGTTCGCGGGGACGACGACGGAGATACGCATCGGGGCTCGTGGTTCGCGCGCGCAGCATCCGACGCTCGTCATTGCGAGCGAAGCGAGAGCAATCCGAGCTGTTCGTGCCGTATAGACATGCTAGGAGCTGCGTCTTCGCGGCGTCCTCGAAGGACGGAAGGCCGCGACAAGACGGCAGACACAACTTCGCGATCTCGCCGCATGTTTTGCGCGAGTTTTATCGGTTCGTTCCGCCCTCTCCAATCAGAGGGCGCAGGGAAAGCCGGGTGCCGGTCGCACCCGTGGGTCCCGTGCAAAAAAAGCACGGGGGTAGGACCACAGGTGTAGCCGGATCATCCGGCTTTCCCTGCGCAGTGGTTTTACGGTTTCCTTCGTGCTCTCCCGGGTGACCGGGCTTTCTTGCCACCCTCGCCGGCGAAAATTGCTTCTCGCCGACTTGATGCCAGCGTCGGGGCATCAGGACCACACGACTTCGCCGTCCGCATCCGGCGCTGCTCGTCTTCAGCGCCGTCGGCGTCCACCGCATCCCGCTCCGCGTTCGTGACGTTGCGCAACGCCCCTCTGTGTGGGACGGGACAGCGGCGGACAGGAAGGTGATTTGCGCCAATTGCGAAGCGGAATATTTTTCGCGAAGGGGCTGGACAGGTTTTTGGTGATTTGCCCGTCGGGTTGATTTGTCGCAGCGGAAAAACACATCTGCTCTTGCCAGCCAACCGACTCACCCTATGGCGGCAACACCGGATGTGTTTCGTTCGTCATCACCGGGCTTGACCCGGTGATCCATCCTTTTCGAAAAAACATCCTTGCGAAGATCGATGGATGCCCGGGTCAAGCCCGGGCATGACAGAAGCCTAATTGACCGTGCTGCCCGAACGCGGCGGCCGCGCGGCCTTTGGCGCCTGCGCATCCCGCGCCGACTGCAAATTCTTGACCGCGTTGGGCGGCGGCGTCGCGGAGGCCGTGGCCGGCGTCGGCGGCGAGGCATGGCATTTGCCCTTTACCCAGGCCTCCTCGGCAAATCTCCGCTGACCCTCGATCGCGATGGCTTCGTTGCGATAGGCAAGCTCGGCGACCACGGGGCCGGCGACGCCGGTTTGCGCCTTGTCCATCAGGCCCTGCTGCGCGGCGGCGCGGTTGGCGAGGTTCTTGCGCTCGGTCTCGAGCTGCTTGCAATCGTACAGCTCGTATTTGGCGGGATCGGCAAACGCGGTCGCCATGCTGTCGCCCACGCTGGCGCAGCCGGCAAGCCCGGCGCCAAGCGCAAGCAGCGCCACCGCCGCGGCAGGGCGCGCCGATTTCCGGAAAATGCCAGGGATAATGCCAGGGATCATGAGCGCTTTGCTAAACCGACAATCTTGAGGTTGCGTAAACCAGCCCCCCGTGACCGGATTGAGGCTTTGCTTTAGCCAGCGCCCTCGCCTAAGGAAAGACTTGCGTTTTCCTTGAGGCGAAGCCTCATTCCCTTGCTCCGGAAAACGCGCTAAGTAGCTGATCTCGTGGCATAAGCGGACGTGGCGGAACTGGTAGACGCAAGGGACTTAAAATCCCTCGATGGCAACGTCGTGTGGGTTCGAGTCCCACCGCCCGCACCAGAGAAAATTCATTCTTAGTGGCGCGCGATCGACCGCAACGAGCGGCGCATGCTGAGCCATCGAGAAATCTCCTCTCGTTCAGAGAGGGTGAGCGCCTGCTTGGCACGATGCCGATCCAGTTGACGAATGCCACCGGTTGGCGAAATCACTGCAAAGGCTGACGAGGAACTCCCGGTCAGACCGACTTCCGATTGAACTCATCAAATCGCCAGAGCCCTCGGCTCTGCCCGGGCGGGCCTGTTCTTCCCCACCTCATCAGCAAGCCATGATCTAGATCAACGCTGTCGCTCGACTGCGGCCGGACCTCGCGCGCTCGCCCTAGTCCCGCCTGTCGAACCATGCTGGCCAGCAACGGCTCAAACCCGATGTTGCCAGCGCTGCTGCTCGCATTGCCGCGCCTGTCTCCCACGCTGAGCCCATTTCGGCCCACTCCTTTACGTGCAGGTTGCAGTTGGACCGTTGCTTCGGCTGCAGTTTCGTAAATGTGCGGTGCCACCGCGCGCCGTCCAACCTGGCGAAAACTTCTCGTCGCGCAACAGGTCACGGCAAGCCGTTTTCAATCACTTGGATCCGAGGCGGTTAGGTCAGCCTGGCTGATAGATATGTTGCTCGCTTGGCACGACCGGGTTCGAAACGACGGTCATTGACTTAGATCATTAGCCGCAAGGCGTCCTGATCGGATGAAATGGCCGTGCGGCCTCCCTGAGTCTTGGGCCGCACGCGCACACCGATTGCAGCGAATGCGAGGAGGGACTGATATGCCGCTAACCGGGCTGAGGCGACTATGTCGTCCAAGCTATCGATCGGCATGGCTTTTCATGGCGGGATGGATCGGGACTTGCGTGGGATTAGTCGGTGCGCTGACGGAATCCAGCGCGCAGCAACTCTTGCCGGCCGACCGCGAGGAGATTGCAGATCAGGAGCGCCTTGCCTGGACTCTGAGCAAATTTCCTCCCCAGCCTTACATGAACGAGATCTATTGGCAGTACTCCAAAGACACCCCGGCGTTCTTTCGCGACTCGCTGGTGCAGTTCGTGGCTCGAACGTATTATTTGACGCGTGATAATTTTGATGGATCGAAGTCGCAGGCTTTGGCAGGTGGGGGTTGGGCAGCATTTCGATCGGGTCTAATAGGAGATCTGTTCGGGGTGCATGTCGCCGCCTATACCTCACAGCCGATCTTCGCCCCGCCCGATGAAGGCGGCACCAGGCTACTGGCTCCCCCGCAAAATTCGATCGGCGTGCTCGGGCAGATCTATGGGCGCATTCAAATCGGCGACCAGGAAATTCGCGGCGGTCGACAACTGGTGGACACGCCCCTCATCAACCCTTCAGACAATCGCATGGTGCCGAACACGTTTGAAGGTACCACTTTGGTCTCGTTGCCGGACAAGGATCGAAACTACGATTACTCGGTCGGCTATCTCTGGACTATAAAACAGCGAGACTCGAACGATTTCATCCCCATGTCGGATGCTCTGGCGGGCGCCGATGTCTTCAACCATGGCGCGGCCTTCGGGATGCTCAGAGTCCGGCCGATTTCCGGGCTATCGCTGGTAGCCATGGACTACAACGTCCAGGACGTCGTCAATACGGGGTTTGCCCAGGCAGAGTACGATTTCAAGCAGCCGAAAGCGGTTCCAAACTGGATCATCGGCGCAAACGTCATCAATCAACAAAGCGTCGGGGCGAACCTGCTCGCTGGAACTCCTTTTGAGACCTATCAGGCCTCCGCGAAGGCGCAGATGGTTTATGCCGGATGGACTTTATTCGTCGCTGGCTCGGTCACCGGCCGCGAATCCAAGATTTTTTCGCAATACGGTACCAAACCGAACTACACCGACATGCAGCAAGTTTCTTTCGACAACGCGAATGAGAAGGCTATTGGTGGCAGCGTAGCATACGATTTCGGGACGGTAGGTCTTTCCGGCCTCAGCACAGGAGCGTGGTACACGCTTGGCTGGGACGCGATCAACACCAGCACCAACTTGGGAATTCCGAATCGAAACGAGTTGGACCTTTGGATACAGTACCGTCCTACAGAAGGCCCGCTGAAAGGTTTTCGCTTTAAGACACAATACTCGAATCTCTGGCAGCAAGGTAACCTGCGCGACACTCAGCCGGAATTTCGTTTCATCGTCGATTATACCGTGTTGTTCCGTCCACCCCCGACCGCAGCAAAATAGAATGTGCTTGGCCGGTGGTAGGCCGTGGAGGGATCACGGCGAATTATTTATTTACACCCGTAGTCGGCGTGCTCTCGGGGTTCTGCGTCGCGCCCGACTTCGGAACGACCGTATCCTTCATGTTCGTCGGCGGAATGTTGGGCTGATTTTCCGCGCGGTTCTCCGGCTTCAGCGCCTTGCAATCCATCCCGTAGACCAATTCGCCTTTTGCGGTTTGTCCCGTCGGTGGACAGTCGACCGGGCTGGTCTGCGCGAAGGCGGGGGATGAGATCAGCACGATGGCGGCGGCGGCCAGCTTCAACATTGTTTCCTCCGGAATTTTGATTGTGTTGGAGGCACAACAGACGTTGCGAGCCACAAGTTCCCTTGATCCGCTGGCGCCCTGCGAGTTCGCGTAGGCGAACGCGCACGCCGATTGCGTCATGGGCGCACATTTGGCGGCGCCTGCACCGTCGGCGCAGCCGAGTCCAGAAGATCAGCCCGGTTGCCGTTTCGCGGCGGATAGATCCGCTCGTGATTGATGGTCTGCTTGGTCACCTTGGCGGCGGCTCCGGTCGTGCGCACCTGGCGATCCCATCCGACGGTGTACAAGGCTCCCCAACTCCCGAGATCGAGGACGGTGACATACCAGTCGATGCAAAGCGGAAGCAGCGGTTGCCCGAACAAGTCGGCGACCACATTGTGTCCCGCGAAGCGGCCCATTGGCCGCGCGAACTGACAAGACATCACCGTGGAATGAACGCCATCGACAAGACTGCACGCGACATCGCCTGCGGCGAAAACGTTGGTCAGGCCGGTGGCGCGCATGAATTGATCCACGATGAGCCGGCCGGTCCGGTCCCGCTCAACCGCCAATGTTGCAGCAAGGGGACTTGCTCGCATGCCGGCGCACCACACGAGCGTCTGCGCCGGGATGATCTCGCCGGAACTGAGCGTGATGGCGTTTGCATCGACAGAAGCGACCGCGACGCCGAGCCTCGTTTCGACACCCAGCGCCGACAAGGCTTCGCTGATGACGGGGCGCGCGTGCTCCCCGATCGTGGCGCCGACGACGGGGTTCGGGTCGACCAGAACGATGCGCCGCTCGCCGGGGACGCGCGCGCGGTCAAGCTTGCCCGGCATCTCCGCCGCGACCTCGATCCCGGTAAAGCCGGCGCCCACGACCACCACCGCGGCACAGCCTTCCGACGCTTCCCGCGCGCCAAGCGCGGCAAGATGGTCGTCGAGGCGGACCGCCGCTGCGTAGGTATCGACGTCAAAGCCATGGGCCGCCAGTCCCGGGATCGCGGGACGCACCAGCTCGCTGCCGAGCGCGAACACCAGACGATCGTAGGGCAAAACCTCCTGGCCTCGATTTGATGTGACGGTCACCTGCTGCTTGTCCGGATCGATCGACCGGATTTCGGCGACCATGTGATTGACGCCTATCGGATCCAGCAGCCCGGCGAGCGGGAGAGCCACATCGCTGAGATCGACTTCGTAATTGCGAACCCGGATGTTGTGATAGGGATTGCGGTCGACAACGAGAACTTCAACTTCGGCCGCACGTCCGCCGATCTCGTCCAGCTTGCGCGCCGCGCCGATGGCGGCCCAAAGGCCGGCGAATCCGGCGCCGAGGACAAGAATGCGCGCCATGTCTCTTCTCCGATCTACGTCCTAGTTCGCGTGCGCCGTCAGTTCCGTAAGAAGGTAGATCCAGCCCAGTAAGGTCGCGACCGAGAACAGCGTCGTCATCGAGACCGTGGCCGCGACCAGTTCCTGCTCCACCTTGTGCTCGTTTGCCAGTATGTACACCGTCTTGGCGGTGGGCACGGCGGCGCAGACGACGGCGGCGATGGTGTAAAGCGGACTGAGGCCGGAAACCACGCACAATCCGTAGACGATCAGGGGCACGACCACGAGCTTCACCGCTGTCAGCACGACCGACGCCGTGAAGTTCGAGCGCATTCCTTCGACCGACAGGCCAAGCCCGATGGCAAAGAGCGCGCACGGCGTGAGCGCGCCGGCGAAGATGTTCAGATAGTTCGCGACGGGCGACGAAATCGGCAGGCCCGCGATCGCCCACGCCAGACCAATCAGGGTCGACAACACCATCGGATTGAGAACGATCTGCTTCACCAGGACGACGGCGCCGTCCGACGGACCGCGCGCGGCCCCTTCATCGGTTTCGAGCAGGATAACCGTCAGCGGAAACATCACCACCGCCACGAACATGGTTGCGACCGCGGCGGGCAGAACGGCGGGCTGTCCATAGATGGAATGCAGGATCGGCAGCGCCACGAAACCGGTATTGGTCATCGCGGCCGTCATTCCATACATCGTGCTGCTGGCGCGGCCTCGCCCCAATCCGGCGCGAACCGCCAGAAACACCAGCATGAAAGAGAATAGCGAGCCGCCGCCGAACGCCAGCAGAAAGCGCCACTCCAGAAGATTGCGCGCCGGCTCCTGCGCGATGGTGACGATCAGCAGCGCCGGCATGGCGACGTTGTAGGCGAAATGCACCAGCCCGTCGGCCAGCGAGCGCGATAGATAGCCGAGCCATCCGGCGAGCCAGCCGGTGACGATGATCGCAAAGACGGGAAGGACCAGCCCGGCGACTTGCATCCGATTTCCCCCGCGTACGACGCGCCGCAGCCGGATCAGGGCGAGACGCGAGCCGAGCATATTGCGCCACCCCGTCAAGTAAAGGTGCCGCCGCCTCCGCCTCCACTCGCAGGCAGAGGGATGGCCGGGACAGGCCCGGCCACGACGAGGGGTGTACGCTTTCGACTTCATCAGGCCACAATGGCCTCTAGGATTGTCGCATGCGCCGGCTCGAGAAAATCGCGATCGCCCCCGCCCTCACCTTCGACGCCCTCGTCGCGGGCGAACGCGGACGCGCCGCTGGTGCTGCTGCTGCACGGCTTTGCGGAATCGATGCATTGCTGGCGACGCGCAGGTGGACGCGCTCGCCGCGGCCGGCTATCGCGCGGTGGCGCCCGAGCCAGCGCGGCTATTCGCCGGGCGCGCGGCCCGATCCGAACGAGACCTCGAATTATCACATCGAGCGGCTGATGGACGATGCGATGGCGATCGCCGCGGCCTCCGGCTACGGCGAGCGGCGCTTCCATCTCGCCGGCCACGACTGGGGCGGCAGCATCGCCTGGGCGCTGGCCGACCGTTTTCCGCAGCGGATCGCCTCGCTCACGGTGCTGTCGCGGCCGCATCCCAACGCCTTCAACCGCGCGCTGCTGGAAACGGACGGCGATCAGGCGCAGCGCTCGAGGCATCACACGGCGTTTCTCGAGCCCGATGCGGCCGATGTCGTGCTGGCCGACGACTGCCAAATGGCTGCGCGAGCGGCTGGCCGCCAACGGCGTTCCGGCCGCCGCGATCGCGCAGCACATCGGCGTGCTCGGCAACAAGGACGCGATGGAGGCGGCGCTGGCGTGGTATCGCGCGCGCGGCGCGATCCGCTCGCCGCTCGGCCCGATCCGCGTGCCGACGCTCTTCATCTGGGGCGACGCCGACGACACCGTCGGGCGCGTCGCGGCCGAAGGCACCGTGGATTTCGTCGCGGCGCCCTATCGCTTCGAGGTGCTGCCCGGCGTCGGCCATTTCGCGGCCGACCAGGCGCCGGAGCGCGTCAACGAATTGTTACTGCAGCACGTCGCGGCGTATCCGGCCTGAGGGCCGGCGCACGGAACTTCGCCGGCTCAAAAATGTTGTCCTGCAGCAAATGGAGCATGACGACATGGCCAGCAATACCAGTTCCGATTCCCGCGCCGCGCCGGAGCGCGCGCCGCGCAAGGCAACCCACTCCACCGCCGCCGTCGCCGCAAGGCCCGCCGATCCTGAACGGCGGACTGGAATTGCCGCGCAGCAGCGACTGCTGATCTTTTCGGATCGCAAGAACGCAACGGCGCCGCTGCAACGGCGAAACCGTTATTGCAGGTTTTTCAAGTTCGGTGGCTTTCATCCTTCGAGACGCGGCTGCGCCGCTCCTCAGGATGAGGTCTCAGACCCTCATGGTGAGGAGCGCGGCAGCGCCGCGCGTCTCGAACCATGTGGCCACGGCAGGCGCGACTTGCGCGCCAGCCCCCTACTCCGACTTGTCGATATTCCAGAACACCGGCGTCGCCGGGCCGTCGAGCACGCCGGTCAGCGATTTGCGCCAGGCGCTCGGCTGGGTGAATTGCCCGAGCGGGATGTAGATCACCTGGTCGTAGGCTTCCTTCTGGATGTCGGCGGCGATCTTCTTCTGCTCGTCCGGCGTGGACGCGACCGCGAAGGCGTCCTTCAACTGTTCGATCTTGGGGTCATCCGCCCAGCCGAACCAGCCGCCGTTCTTGCCCCTGCCGCCGATCGCGAAATTGACGATCGGGTTGATCACGTCGGCGCCGGCCCAGTTGGTGAAGAACATGTTCCAGCCGCCTTCCTTGACCGGCTTCTGGCTGGTGCGGCGGCTGATCACGGTCCCCCAGTCGGTGGCCTGCACGTCGACCTTGAAGCCGGCCTCGCGCAGCAACTGCGCCGCGACGATCGGCTGCGCCTTCAGGGTCACGACGTCGCCGGGCGCCATGATCACGATCGGCGTGCCGTCATAGCCGGATTCGGCGAGCAGCTTCTTCGCTTCCGCCATGCCGTTGCCCTTGACCAGCGTCTCGCCGCCTACCTCGGTCGCCAGCGGCGTGCCGCAGACGAAAAACGCGCCGCAGATCTTGTAATATTCGGGATTGCCGATCAGCGCGTCCAGCACGTCCTTCTGGTTCATCGCCAGGAAGGCGGCGCGGCGGACTTTCACGTTGTCGAACGGCGGCAGCAGGAAATTCATCCGCCCGACGGTCTGGAAGCCGAGCTTGTTCGGGGTCTCGACCGTGATGTCCTTGTTGGCGGCGAGCACCGGGAGAATATCGTAGGACGGAATCTCCATGAAATCGATGTCGCCGGACTGCAGCGCGTTCACCGCGGTCTGCGCATCCGCCATGGTGATCCATTCGACGCGGTCGACCTTCACCACCTTGCCGCCGGAGGTCCAGCTCGGCGGCTCCTTGCGCGGCACATAGTCCTTGTTCTTCTCGAACACCGCCTTGACGCCGGGCTGGAATTCGCCCGCCACGAACTTGAACGGACCGGAGCCGATCAGCTCCGGCACCGGCTTGTCGGCCGGCGTTTCCGCCATCCGCTTCGGCATCATGAACGGCACGATCGAGGACGGCTTGCCGATCGACTCCAGCACCAGGCCGTAGGGCTCCTTCAGCTTCAGCGTGATGGTCTTGTCGTCGGTCGCCTCGATGCTGGCGGTGAAGTCCATCAGCTTCTGGCCCATGCCGTCGACCTTGCCCCAGCGCTTCAGCGAGGCCACGCAATCCTCCGCCGTGACCGGCGTGCCGTCATGCCATTTCAGGCCGTCGCGCAGCGTGAAGGTGTAGGTGAGCTTGTCGTCGGAGACCTTGTATTCCGCCATCTGCGGCTGGATCTTGAAACTGGAATCCTCCGCCAGCAGCGTGTCGTAGACCATGTAGCCGAAATCGCGGACGATGTAGGCGGTCGTCATCATGCCGGGCGTGCGCAGGTCGGCATGCATCACCGCGGTGATGGTCTTGGCGTCCGCCAGCGACGGCAGCGCCAGCGCCGCCGAGAGCGCAAGCGCCCGGGTGACGTTCGACGCTGACGCGAGCCGCTGCCAGCGCGAGAAGTGGAACATGCGAAGTCTCCCTGACGTGAAACTGGTCAAAACCCGATGATTTCCTGGGCATGCCGCGCGTTCTTTGGGCGCAATAACATGCTGCAAATCCTTTGTTTTTCGAGACTTGCATCAAGCGCCTGCCGCGTCAATCGGGTTTTGGCCGATGGCGGCGCGGCGGACCCGCTTGCCGCCATCGGCTGATGTTTCACTTTACAAATTCATCGCCGGTCATTCTCGTGAGCTCCTGCTCGTAACTCCCGCGATGGCAACCGCCAATATCCGCCCGCAACCGTTGAGAGACTTCCGATGAACCCAGCCAATCTTCCCTTCGATTCCGAGACCATGCTGCAGGGATTGCGCGCGTGGGTGGAATGCGAAAGCCCGACCTGGGACAAAAGCGCGGTCGAGCGCATGCTCGATATCGCCGCGCGCGACATGGCGATCATGGGTGCGTCGATCGAGCGCATCGCCGGCCGGCAGGGTTTTGGCGGCTGCGTGCGGGCGCGGTTTCCGCATCCGAAGGCAGGCGAGCCGGGAATCCTGATCGCGGGGCATCTCGACACCGTCCATCCCGTCGGCACGCTGGAGAAACTGCCGTTCCGGCGCGAGGGCAACAAATGCTACGGCCCCGGCATCTTCGACATGAAGGGCGGCAATTACCTCACTCTGGAAGCGATCCGGCAACTGGCGCGCGCCGCCTTCACGACGCCGCTGCCGATCACGGTGCTGTTCACGCCGGACGAGGAAGTCGGCACGCCGTCGGTGCGCGATCTCATCGAGGCGGAGGCCGCGCGCAACAAATACGTGCTGGTGCCGGAGCCGGGCCGTCCCAACAACGGCGTCGTCACCGGCCGCTATGCGATTGCCCGCTTCAATCTCGAGGCCATCGGCAAGCCAAGCCATGCCGGCGCCACGCTCTCGTCGGGCCGCTCCGCGATCCGCGAGATGGCGCGCCAGATCATCGCCATCGACGCCATGACCACGGACGACTGCACCTTCTCGGTCGGCATCGTGCATGGCGGCCAGTGGGTCAATTGCGTCGCCACCACCTGCACCGGCGAGGCGCTGAGCATGGCCAAGCGCCAGGCCGATCTCGATCGCGGCGTCGAGCAGATGCTGGCGCTCAGCGGCACCGCCAACGACGTCACCTTCAAGGTGACGCGCGGCGTGACGCGGCCGGTGTGGGAGCCCGACGCCGGCACCATGGCGCTGTATGAAAAGGCGCGCGGCGTCGCCAAACAAATGGGCGTCGAGCTGCCCCACGGCAGCGCCGGCGGCGGCTCCGACGGCAATTTTACCGGCGCGATGGGAATCCCGACGCTCGACGGCCTCGGCGTCCGCGGCGCCGACGCGCATACGCTCAACGAACATATCGAGGTCGACAGCCTCGCCGAGCGCGGCCGCCTGATGGCGGGACTGCTGGCGACGCTGGAGTGAGGGCGATCGGCGCATTGGCAGCCCCCATGGCACAGGAATTGCTCGCCAAACCCTTGCGGGCGGGAACATAATCCGCGCTAACCTTGGCCGATAACATCGGTCTATGGTTGCCGCGTGATCTTCTGATGGATGGGTGATGCTCGGATACCTCGTTCGCCGCGTGCTGGCCGCCATTCCCGTGATGGGCGTGGTGGCGCTGTTCGTGTTTCTCCTGCTGCGGCTGACGCCGGGCGATCCGGCCGCGATCATCGCCGGCGACAACGCCACGCCGGAGCGGCTTGAGCGCATCCGCATCTCGCTCGGATTGAACGAGCCGCTCTACATCCAGTTCTTCACCTGGATCGGCAAGCTGCTGCACGGCGATCTCGGGGTGTCGCTGATCTCCAACATCCCGGTGCTGAAGATGATCGGCCAGCGCGTCGAGCCGTCGATCTCGATCGCGCTGTCGACCATCATCCTCTCGATCGCGGTCGCCGTGCCGCTCGGCGTGATCGCGGCGTGGAAGCACGGCACCTGGATCGACCGCTTTGTGATGGGCCTGTCGGTAGTCGGCTTCTCGGTGCCGGTCTTCGTGATCGGCTATATCCTGATCCAGCTCTTCGCCATCGACCTGCGCTGGCTGCCGGTGCAGGGCTTCAAGAGCATCAGCGCCGGCCTCGGGCCGTTCCTCGAACGCATCATCCTGCCGACGGTCACGCTGTCCTTCATCTATGTCGCCCTGATCGCGCGCATGACGCGCGCGGCGATGCTGGACGTGCTGGGCGAGGATTACGTGCGCACCGCGCGCGCCAAGGGCATCGGCGAGACCGCCGTGCTGCTGCACCATGCGCTGCGCAACGCCGCCGTGCCCGTCATCACCGTGATCGGCACCGGCTTCACGCTCCTGATCTCGGGCGTCGTCGTCACCGAGAGCGTGTTCAACCTGCCCGGCATCGGCCGCCTCACCGTCGATGCGGTGCTGGCGCGGGATTATCCGGTCATCCAGGCCATGATCCTCCTGACCTCCGGCATCTATGTCGCCGTCAATCTCCTGATCGACATCGCCTACACGCTGCTTGATCCCAGAATTCGTTATTAAGGTACGGTACTGATGGCGATCGAAATCCTTCCCGAACCGTCGATCCCGATCACCACGCCGTTCCGGCCCGGGCTCGGATTTCTCACGGCGACGCCGATCATCGCCGTCGCCACCATCTGTCTCGCCCTCGTCATCGCTTCCGCGATCCTGGCGCCGTGGCTGTCGCCGCACGATCCGCTGCTGCTGGCGCCGGCGCAGCGGCTTAAGGCCTGCGAGCGCGCAATTCCTGCTCGGCACCGACGGCTATGGCCGCGACCTGCTGTCGCGGATTCTCTATGGCGGACGCATCTCGCTGTTGATCGGGCTCGGCGCCGCGGTGTTCAGCGTCGGCATTGGGCTGGTGATCGGCCTCGTCTCCGGCTTCTTCAGATGGGTCGATGCCGTGATGATGCGGGTGATGGACGGCCTGATGGCGATCCCGAGCATCCTGCTCGCGATCGCCGTGGTTTCGCTGTCGGGCGCAAGCCCGATGACGGTGCTGGTCGCGATCACGATCCCCGAAATTCCGCGCGTGGCGCGGCTGGTGCGCTCGGTGGTGTTGTCGGCGCGCGAGGAACCCTATGTGGAAGCCGCGATCTCGGTCGGCTCCAGCCTGCCCAAGATCATGTGGCGGCACCTGATGCCGAACACGATCGCGCCGCTGATCGTGCAAGGCACTTATGTCTGCGCCTCCGCCATCCTCACCGAGGCGATCCTGTCGTTCCTCGGCGCCGGCATCAATCCGGAGACGCCGACCTGGGGCAATATCATGGCCGAGGGCCGCGCCTATTTTCAGGTGAAACCGTCGCTGATCTTCTGGCCGGGCCTGCTGCTCTCGATCACCATCCTCAGCGTCAACCTGATCGGCGACGCCGCGCGCGACGCGCTCGATCCCCGCATGAAGCAGCGGGAGGGCAGCAAGTGAGGCACTCACCACGTCATTGGAATCCGTCATTCCGGGATGGTGCGTCAGCACCAGACCCGGAATCTCGAGATTCCGGGTTCGATGCTTCGCATCGCCCCGGAATGACGGACTATGGATTGCTTCGCTTCGCTCGCAATGACGCCGGAAAAGCAATGCGATGACTAACGTCGTCCTCGACATCAGGGATCTCGTCGTCAGCCTCGGCAGGACGTCGCAAGGCCCGCGCGTCATCGACGGCGTATCGCTTGGCGTGAGCAAGGGCGAAACGCTGTGCGTGGTCGGCGAAAGCGGCTCGGGCAAGTCCGTGACGTCGCTGAGCGTGATGGGTCTGTTGCAGAAGGGCTCGCTGGCGCCCGACCGGGGGAAGCATCAAGCTGGTCGGCGAGGAATTGCTGACGGCGAGCGACAGCCGGCTGCGGCAATTGCGCGCCACCACCATGGCGATGATCTTCCAGGAGCCGATGACGGCGCTCAATCCGGTGGTGCCGGTCGGCCGCCAGATCGACGAGGTGCTGCGCGCCCACACCAGCCTCGATGCCCGCGCGCGGCGCCAGCGCATCCTCGACATGATGGAACAGGTGCGGCTGCCGGAGGTGAAGCGCATTTTCGCGTCCTACCCGCACCGGCTTTCGGGCGGGCAGCGCCAGCGCATCATGATCGCGATGGCGCTGGTGCTGGAACCGAAACTCCTGATCGCGGACGAGCCGACCACCGCGCTCGACGTCACCACGCAAAAGCAGATCCTCACCTTGATCCGCGACCTGCAGCGCGATCACGGCACCGCCGTGCTCTTCATCACCCATGACATGGGTGTGGTCGCCGAGATCGCCGATCGCGTCGCGGTCATGCGCCAGGGCCGGCTGGTGGAAACCGGGCCGCTCGATACCATCCTGCGCAACCCCACGATGGAATACACCCGCAATCTGCTCTCGGCGGTGCCGAGCCTGGTGCCGCGCACGCCGCGCGCCGAGACCACCGAGCCGGTGGTGCTGGAGGCCAGCGAACTCGGCAAGGTCTATCGCGAACGCTCGTTCTTCGGCGCCGTCCGCGAGGTCGCGGCCGCGCAGAATGTTTCGCTCACCTTGCGCAAGGGCCGCACGCTCGGGATCGTCGGGGAAAGCGGTTCCGGAAAATCCACCGTGGCGCGCTGCATCGTCCGGCTGATCGACCCGACCTCCGGCGGCATCCGCCTTGCGGGCCGGGAAATCTCCGACCTGCCGCGAGGGCTGTTGCAGCCGCACCGCAAGAAGATCCAGATCATCTTCCAGGACCCCTATCGCTCGCTCAATCCGCGCATCACCGTGGGCGAGACCATCGCCGAAGGCCCGATCAACTACGGCATGCCGCGCGCGGAGGCGCTGGCCAAGGCGCGCGAGCTACTGGAACTGGTCGACCTGCCGACCGACGCGATCTCGCGATATCCGCATCAGTTCTCCGGCGGCCAGCGCCAGCGCATCGCGATTGCCCGCGCGCTCGCGCTCGATCCCGACGTCCTGGTGGCGGACGAGGCGGTCTCCGCGCTCGACGTCTCCGTGCAGGCCCAGGTGCTGGAGCTGCTCGACGAAATCCAGCGCCGGCTCGGCATCGCGCTGTTGTTCATCACCCATGATTTGCGCGTTGCCGCACAAATCTGCGACGACGTTGCCGTGATGCAGCATGGCCGCATCGTCGAACAGGGGCCGGCGGCGCAGGTCCTGACCCATCCGCAACAGGCCTATACCAGGCAACTGCTCGACGCCGCCCCCGGGCGGGACTGGGATTTCGCGAATTTCAGGCCGGTTGCGGCGGCGGCTGCGGAATAAGCGGCATCGCAAGCCAGAAGCGTAGCCCGGATGGAGCGAAGCGAAATCCGGGACCTCCGCGCAAGCAGACGAACCGTTCCCGGATTGCGCTTCGCTCCATCCGGGCTGACACAGAACGCCATCCCGCAATGCGCCCACGCGGCATGCAAAACGGGATTGCTTCGTCGCTTGCGCTCCCGGCGATGAGGAGTCTAACGTCCCCGCCAATACCTCACTGAGACAGAATTGATGACCCGTATCGCCGTTGGCGGCTTCCTGCACGAAACCAATACCTTCGCGCCGACGAAGGCGACCTATGACGATTTCGTGCATGGCGGCGGCTGGCCGGCGATGGCGCGTGGCGCCGATGTGCTCAAGATCATGCGCAACATCAATGTCGGCCTCGCCGGCTTTGTCGAAGCCGCGGAAGCCCAGGGCTGGGAAATGGTGCCGACCATTTCCTGCGGCGCGAGCCCGTCGGCACATGTCACCGAGGACGCCTATGAGCGCGTCGTGAAGGTGATGGTCGACGGCATCAGGGCCGCCGGCCCGCTCGACGCCGTCTATCTCGACCTGCACGGCGCCATGGTCACCGAACATCTCGACGACGGCGAAGGCGAAATTCTCGCGCGCGTGCGCGATGTGATCGGCAAGGAACTGCCGCTGGTGGTCAGCCTCGATTTGCACGCCAATGTCACGCCGGAAATGGTCGAGCATGCGGACGCGCTCATCGCCTACCGAACCTATCCGCATGTCGACATGGCCGAGACCGGCCGCGCCGCGGCAAAGCATCTCGCTCTGCTGCTCAAGACCAGGCGGAAATTCGCAAAAGCGTTCCGGCAATTGCCGTTCCTGATTCCGCTGAGCTGGCAATGCACCAACGACCAGCCCACCAAGGGCATTTACCAGCGGCTCGCGGCACTCGAGAGCGACGCGGTGCCGACGCTGTCCTTTGCGCCGGGCTTTCCGGCGGCCGATTTCGCCCATTGCTGCCCGAGCGTCTTCGCCTATGGCGCGACGCAGGCCGACGCGGACGCGGCGGCGGATAGCATCGCCGCGCTGATCGAAAGCCACGAAGACGATTTCGACGGCCGCATCTTCACCCCCGACGAGGGCGTGCGCCACGCCATGGAACTGGCGAAGGCCGCCACAAAGCCCATTGTGATCGCCGACACCCAGGACAATCCCGGCGCCGGCGGCGATTCCGACACCACGGGCATGCTGCGCGCGCTGGTCCGCAACAATGCCACGAGAGCCGCCACCGGCGTGATCTACGACCCCGCTTCGGCCAAAGCCGCGCATGCCGCCGGCGTCGGCGCCACGGTGACGCTGGCGCTCGGCGGCAAGTCGGGCATTCCGGGCGACGCGCCGTACAAGGAGAGCTTCATCGTCGAAGCCTTGTCCGACGGACAGTTCGTGGCGCCGGGTCCCTATTATGGCGGGCGCGACATGGACATGGGTCCCTCGGCCGCCCTGCGGATCGGCGATGTCCGGGTGGTGGTGTCGTCGCACAAGGCGCAACTCGCCGACCAGGCCATGTATCGCTATGTCGGGATCGAGCCGACCGAGCAGGCGATCCTTGTCAACAAGAGCTCGGTGCATTTCCGCGCCGATTTCGAACCGATCGCGGAAACACTCCTGATCTGCGCCGCGCCCGGCGCGATGCCCGCCGACAGCGCCGCATTGCCGTGGACGCGGCTGCGCGCCGGCATCCGCGTCAAGCCGAACGGCGCCCCTTTCGCTCCCGACAACAAGACACGCTCAACCGGATAGAGGTCCCATGCCCAATATCGAACGCATCGAAGGCTATGCCGACGAACTCACCGCGATCCGCCGGGATCTGCACGCCCATCCCGAAATCGGCTTCGAGGAGGTTCGCACGTCCGGCATCGTCGCCGAGAAGCTCACGCAATGGGGCATCGAGGTGCATCGGGGCCTGGGCGGCACCGGCGTGGTCGGCGTGCTCAAGGGCAAGGGCAGCGGGGCAAAGCGGATCGGCCTGCGCGCCGACATGGACGCGCTGCCGATGGAAGAGAATACCAACCTGAAATGGCGCTCGACCATTCCCGGCCGCTTCCACGGCTGCGGCCATGACGGCCACACCACCATGCTGCTCGGCACCGCGCGCTATCTCGCCGAGACCCGCAACTTCGACGGCACCGTGCATTTCATCTTCCAGCCGGCGGAAGAAGGCCTCGGCGGCGCCCGCGCCATGATCAAGGACGGACTGTTCGAGAAATTCCCCTGCGACGAGATCTACGGCCTGCACAATGCGCCGGACCTGAACCACGGCGAGATCGCGATCCTGCCGGGACCTGCGATGGCCGGCGCCGACTTCTTCGACATCACGATCCACGGCTACGGCGCGCATGGCGCAATGCCGGAACGCTCCAAGGACGCCGTCGTCATCGCGATGACATTCGGCCAGGCTCTGCAGACCATCGTCAGCCGCAACGTCAATCCTGCATGGAAGCCGCGGTGCTGTCGATCACCCAGATCCACGCCGGCTCCGCTTACAACGTGATTCCCGGCGAGGCCAAACTCTGCGGCACCGTGCGCGCCTTTTCCGACGAGGTGCGCGCGCTGATCCGCGAGCGGATGCGCGCGCTGTGCGCCGGCATGGCCAGCGCCTTCCAGGTCGAAATCAGGCCGATATCCGCGACACGTTCAGCGTGCTGGTGAACCAGGAAGAGCAGTCCAGCGTGGTCGAGGACGTCGGCGCGCACCGTGGTCGACCCGGCCAAGGTCATCACCCGGACGCAGCCGAAGATGGGCAGCGAGGATTTCGCCGACATGATGCAGGCGGTGCCCGGCGCCTATTTCTGGGTCGGCCACGACGGCTCGGTGCCCGTGCACAATCCCGGCTACGTGCTCGACGACAAGATCCTTGCCGGTCGGCGCCAGCGTGTTCGCGCGCATCATCGAAACCCGGCTTCCGGCAGGCGCCCATGCATAAACCCATATCCGACGACGCGGTTACCTCGCTGCACGACCTTTCGGCCACCGACCTGATCGCGGGCTTCAAGGGCAGGCAATTTTCTCCGGCCGAAGTGCTGGAGGACGTGCTGTCGCATGTCGCGGCGTGGGAGCCGCACATCAAGGCGCTCTACGCCTTCGATCCCGACGGCGCGCGCGCGGTGGCAAAGGCGTCGACGGAACGCTGGCACAAGGGCGAGCCGATGGGTCCGCTCGACGGCGTGCCGGCGACGATCAAGGACAATATCGCCACCAAGGGCATGCCGGTGCCGCTGGGCGCGGCCAGCGTCAAGCAGGTCCCCGCAGCCGCGGATGCGCCGCCGGCGGCGCGCCTGCGCGAGGCGGGCGCGGTGATCTTTTCCAAGACCACGATGCCGGATTACGGCATGCTGTCGTCGGGCCTGTCGAGCTTTCATCCCCTCACCCGCAATCCCTGGGACCTCTCCAAGAATCCCGGCGGCTCCTCTTCCGGCGCCGGCGCCGCCGGTGCGGCCGGCTACGGCCCGCTGCATCTCGGCACCGACATCGGCGGCTCGGTGCGGCTGCCGGCGTGCTGGTGCGGCCTCGTCGCGCTGAAGCCGAGCCTCGGGCGAATTCCGATCGACCCGCCCTATGTCGGCCGCGTCGCCGGACCGATGACCCGCACCGTCGATGACGCCGCCTTGATGATGGGCGTGCTGTCGCGGCCCGATCGGCGCGACAGCATGAGCCTGCCGCCCGACAGCATCAACTGGAAGGCGCTGGACAAGTCGACGCGCAAACTGCGCATCGGATTGATGCTCGATCCCGGCGTCGGCCAGGCGCTGGAGAAGGACGTGCGCGAGACCGTCGTGAAGGCCGCAAAGGCGTTCGAGGAAGCCGGCGCCGTCGTCACCGAAGTGGCCGGCGTGATGTCGCGCGAGATCCTCGACGGGCTCGACAATTTCTGGCGCGCGCGGATGTGGGACGATCTTTCCCGGCTTGCGCCCGCCGAACGCGGCAAGGCGCTGCCCTACATCGTCAACTGGGCCGAAGCCGGCGCGAAACTGTCGGGCGTCGACGTCATCAGGGGTTTCAACGCCACCATGGCGATCCGGGCGGCCGCGGCGAAGCTGTTCAGCGATCTCGACTACGTCATCTCGCCGGTATCGCCGGTGGTGAATTTCGGCGCCGAACTCGCCTCCCCGCTCAACGATCCCGCCAAGCCGTTCGAGCACATCGCCTACACCGTGCCGTGGAACATGTCGGAAAACCCGGCCGCCTCGATCAACGGCGGCTACGACGACAAGGGTTTCCCGATCGGCGTGCAGATCATCGGCCGCCGCTTCGACGACCTCGGCGTGCTCGGCATGGCGAAAGCGTTCGAAGGCCTGCGCGGCGCGCAGCGGCCCTGGCCGTCGCCGCCGAAGAAGTAGAACGGCGCTCCATGCGCCGAGTCGTCATGCGCGGGCTTGACCCGCGCATCCATCTTCTTCGTGAAGATGGATTGCCGGGTCAAGCCCGGCAATGACGCGTTGAGAAACAACCAAACAACACGAGAGGAAACCACACCATGCCCTACGAGACGATCAAATACGAGGTCGCCGAGCAGATCCTCACCATCACGCTGAACCGGCCCGACAAGCTCAACGCCTTCAACGGCGTGATGCAGCAGGAATTGATCGACGCCTTCGACGCCGCGGACAATGACGACAACATCCGCGCCGTCATCGTCACCGGCGCGGGCCGCGGTTTCTGCGCCGGGGCCGATCTTTCCTCCGGCGCCGACACCTTCGACCGCGACGCGCGGCGCGGGCCGGTCCGGCGCCTGCGCCGACGGCAAGGTCGACTACAGCGACCACCAGGCGCGCGACGGCGGCGGCCAGGTGACCTTGCGCATCTTCAAATGCCTGAAGCCGGTGATCGCGGCGGTGAACGGCCCCGCGGTCGGCATCGGCGTCACCATGCAGCTTGCGATGGATATCCGCATCGCCTCGCGAAGCCGCGCGCTTCGGCTTCGTGTTCTCCCAGCGCGGCATCGTGCCGGAGGCCGCCTCGAGCTGGTTCCTGCCGCGCATCGTCGGCATCTCGCAGGCGCTGGAGTGGTGTTACACCGGCCGCGTATTCCCGGCGCAGGAGGCGCTGGCCGGCCGGCTCGTCAGCAAGGTGGTGCCGCCGGACGACCTGCTGCCGACCGCACGCGCGCTGGCCAAGGAGATCGCCGCCAAGACCGCGCCGGTGTCGGTGGCGCTGATCCGGCAGATGATGTGGCGCATGCTCGGCGCCGACGATCCGATGGAAGCCCACAAGGTCGACAGCCGCGGCATCTACGCCCGCGGCCGCTCGGCGGACGTGAAGGAAGGCGTGGTGTCGTTCCTGGAGAAGCGCCCGGCCGTGTTCAAGGACAAGGTGTCGAACGACATGCCCGACTATTTCCCGTGGTGGGAAGAGCGGGAGTATAAGTGAGGCGTCGTCGTCATTGCGAGGAGCGCAGCGACGAAGCGATCCAGCGTCCCATAACCACGGCGCAAAGGATGGCATTGCTTCGCTTCGCTCGCAATGACGGCGCTATAGATCCGCTCGCTCTTCGCAGGGACGACATTGAGACGTCATCCCATCGTCAGCGCCACGCGCCCGATCGCCTTGCGATCGACCAAAAGCCGCATCGCCGGCGCGAAATCTTCCAGCGGCAGGCGGTGCGAAATGTGGGGACGGATTTTTCCGGCCTCCGCCCACGCCAGCAGGTCCTTCAGCCGCACCTCCCCGAGCGCCGGATTGCGCCGCACCGCCTCGCCGGCGCGGACGCCGAGCACGCTGGCGCCCTTGATCAGCAACAGATTGGTGCGGGCAAGCCCGATGCCGCCGGTGAAGCCGATCACGAGCAGCCGCGCGCCCCAGGCAATGCAGCGCGTGCTTTCCTCGAACACCTGGCCGCCGACGGGATCGAACACCACGTCCGCGCCGCGGCCGTCGGTGAGGCGCTTGACCGCGTCGCGGAACGGTTCGCGCTGGTACAGCACCAGATGATCGGCGCCCTTCGCCTGGGCGACGCCGAGCTTTTCCTCCGATGACGCCGCCGCGATCACGGTTGCGCCGAGCATCTTGCCCATCTCGACCGCGGCAAGCCCTACCCCGCCGCCGGCGCCGTGCACCAGCAGCACCTCGCCGGCCGCAAGCTGGCCGCGATCGATCAGCGCGTGATAGGCGGTGCCGTGCGCGGCGAGGAACGTCGCGCCCTCGGCAAAATCGAAAGCCCGCGGCAGCGGGGTGATCTGCGCCGGCGTCACCACCGCCTCGTCGGCATAGCCGCCATGGCGCATCTTGACGATGACGCGGTCGCCGACCGCCGCACCGTTGGCTCCCTCGCCAACTTCGATCACCTCACCCGCGGCTTCCATTCCCGGCGTGAACGGCAATTCCGGCTTGAGCTGATACTCGCCCGCCGCCATCAGTATGTCGGGAAAATTGATCCCGGCGGCACGAATGGCGACGCGTATTTCGCCGGGCTTCAGCGGCGCGGAAGCAAGGCTTTCCAGCCGCAGCCGCTCGGGCGGCCCAAGCTCGCGGCAGACGACCGCCTTCGGCATCAGGCGGCCCGCTCCTTGCGGCGCGCCAGCGCCTCGCGGACCAGCGGCAGCCGGTCGTTGCCGAAATACATGTCGGTCTTGTCGACGAAGATGGTCGGCGAGCCGAAGCCGCCGCGCGCCATCACTTCGTCGGTGTTGGCCTTGAGCTGGTCCTTGATCGCCTGCTCGCCGATGCCCGCAAAGAATTTTTGCGGATCGATGCCGACGCGCTTGCACACTTCCGTCAGCACCTCGTCCTTCGAGATGTCCTGGTCGCCGCCCCAATAGGCCTCGAATACCGCACGCGCAAACGGCACCATGTCCTTGCCATCCCGAGCGATCCAGATGCAGCCGCGCATCGCTTTCACGCTGTTCACGGGGAATACCGTGGGCCGCATCTTGATGGCAAGGCCCGCCGAGCGCGCCCAGTCCGCCATGTCCTTTTTCTGGTAGGCGACCTTGGTCTCGACCGGGTGTTCGCGCTGGGCGTAGACGCTGGGGTTGATGGTGTTGAAGATGCCGCCGACCAGGATCGGCCGCCAGACGATCTCGGCGCCGAACTCCTTTGCCAAAGGCTGGATGTTGTGAAAGGCGAGATAGGTCCAGGGACTGGAGCAGTCGAAGAAGAACTCGATCATGGCGTTTCCTTTTGGTTTTTGATTTCTCTATCCCTCATCCTGAGGAGCGCGCTCTTGCGCGCGTCTCGAAGGATGAATGGCACCGTCGGGCCTCATGGTTCGAGACGGCGCAAGCGCGCCTCCTCACCATGAGGGGCTTTTACTTCCTCCCCACCATCTCCTTCGCCCTCGCGCCGAACATGTTTTTCCTTGCCTCCTCGTCGAACGGCTCCTTGACGAACTTGCCGATGGCGAGCCCCGCCTGCACCTGCGGCCGCGCACGCACCGTGGCGTACCAGCGCTTGATGTTCGGGTAGTCGTCGAGCGTAAAACCCTGCGCCTTGTGGGTCATGGTCCAGGGGAAACAGGCGATGTCGGCGATGGTGTAATCATCGCCGGCGACATAGGCGCCGGTCTTGCCCAATTGGGTATCGAGCACGCGGTAGAGCCGCGCCGCCTCGTCGCGGTAGCGCTCGATCGCGTAGGGGATTTTTTCGACCGCATAGAGCGCAAAATGGCCGTGCTGGCCCAGCATGGGACCGAGGCCCGCCATCTGCCACATCACCCATTGGGTCACGACCGAGCGGCCGCGGATGTCCGCCGGCAGGAACCGGCCGGTCTTCTCGGCCAGATAGAGCAGGATCGCGCCGGTCTCGAACACCGAAAACGGCCCCCCGCCGTCGGCCGGCGCGTGGTCCACGATGGCCGGAATCCGGTTGTTGGGGCTGATCGCCAGGAATTCCGGCCTGAATTGTTCCCCGGCCCGGATGTTGACCGGCACGACCGTGTAGGGAACGCCGAGTTCCTCCAGCATGATCGAGATTTTCCAGCCATTCGGCGTCGGCGCGTAATGCAGGTCGATCATGGCTTCCCCGGCGGGTCCGCAACCGCGCCCAAAACCCGGCCCGGGTGACTTTCGTTGTTCTTGTCTGGCGACCATAAGACATGGCAGACAGACCCTCAATCAAAACCCCGGGAGGCCCCTCATGCTGTTTCCAACCACGATCGCCGGCTCCCTGCCGAAGCCGGAATGGCTGGCCGAGCCCAACACGCTGTGGGCGCCCTGGAAGTCGACAGGCGACGAACTGGCGCGGGCCAAGCGCGACGCCACCTTGCTGGTCGTCAAGCAGCAGGAAGACGCCGGCATCAACATCCTCACCGAGGGCGAGCAGTCGCGGCAGCATTTCGTCCATGGATTCCTGGAGAAGATCGAGGGCATCGACTTCGCCCACAAGGTCGAGATGGGAATCCGCAACGACCGCTACAAAGCGATGGTGCCGCAGGTAGTGGCGCCGTTGCGGCTGAAAGGCCGCGTCCATGCCGACGAGGCCCTCACCGCGCGCAACCACACGACGCGAAAGCTGAAATTCACCCTGCCCGGCCCGATGACGATCATCGATACCATCGCCGACCGATATTATGGCGACCGAGTCAAGATGGCGTTCGCCTTCGCCGAGCTCCTGAACGAGGAAGCGAAAGCCTTGCAGGCCGATGGCGTCGACGTGATCCAGTTCGACGAGCCCGCCTTCAACGTCTACATGGACGAGGTCTCGGAGTGGGGCATCAAGGCGGTGGAGCGCGCTGCCCAGGGCCTGACCTGCGCCACCGCGGTGCACATCTGTTACGGCTACGGCATCAAGGCCAACACCGACTGGAAGCAGACGCTCGGCAACGAGTGGCGGCAGTACGAGGATATCTTCCCGGCGATCGACCGCAGCTCGATCCAACAGGTCGCGATCGAATGCCGGAATTCCAAGGTGCCGCTGGAACTGCTCGGCCTGCTCAAGGGCAAGATCGTGCAGGCCGGCGTGATCGACGTCGCCAGCGACACCGTGGAGACACCCGAGGACGTGGTCAAGGTGATCGAGGCGGTGTCGAAATTCGTGCCGAAGGAGCAATATCGTCGCCACCACCAATTGCGGCATGGCGCCGATGCGCCGCGAGATCGCGGAGGCCAAGCTGAAGGCGCTCGGCGCCGGCGCGAAACTGGCGCGGCAGAAGCTCGGCTGATGAGGGTGCTCAAATCCGCCGCCGCGATTTCGGTTGCGCTGTTCGCTGCGTCGGCGTTGCCGGCAAGCGCCGAGGGCCGCGGCGAGTTCGTATCCTGCCAGGCCATGGTTGCAGGCGCGGCGCAGGCGGCGCCAACACGGCCCGATGAGGCGGCGCTGGCGCGTTGCCGGCAGATCATCCGCGACTGGACGCTGCGGGAATCCCGGATGAGCGTCGACGAAAACGGCAAGCCGCTGCGCTAGCGTCATTCCGGGGCGCGCGTTAGCGCGAGTCCGGAATCCGTAACCACGAGTCGGGGTTATGGATTCCGGGCCTGCGCCAAGTGGCGCATCCCGGAATGACATCCATCATGGTTCAAACGACCGCGCTCGGATGCAGCACCGGCCGATATCCCACCGAGAACGCGCGCAACGTCGACGGCGGCGTCAGCAGCATCGCTTCGTCAAGCGCGTGCTGCGCGTGGGCGTAGCCCGCGGGTGACCACGA
Source organism: uncultured Alphaproteobacteria bacterium (assembly GCA_963843225.1). Lineage (GTDB taxonomy): Bacteria > Pseudomonadota > Alphaproteobacteria > Rhizobiales > Xanthobacteraceae > Bradyrhizobium. The sequence continues at coordinate 137,020 of CAWJJT010000002.1, forward strand.
TAGCGCGCGGCCCCGCACGATCAGAAAATTTTCATTGCCCTGGCTCACCATCGCGCCATCGGGCAGGCTTTCCAGCGGCATCGGCAGCGGATGCAGCCGCTTTGTCCGCCCCTCCAGCCGCTCGCGATGCAGAACGGCGTCGATCTCGCGCGCGAGGATATCGACGGCGCCATTGCCGGCTTCCCAGGCGGAGCGAAACCGGTTGGCGTCGTCGCGCCGGCAATAAAAGCAAGGCCGATGCCCCGCAGCGAACGCGGTGGCCTCGTCAAGAAAGAACAGCTCGGTCCAGCTCCGCCCGCCCATCACCTTGCGCCGCCGTCCGCGGAATTCGCAGACGCAGGTGAGCCACGCCTGGCTCGCCCAGCGTCGCGTCAGCGTCCGCGTGGCGGGATCGTGGATGATGCCGCGATTGCCGGTGAACAGGCCGCGATGCGGCGTGGCGATGATGTCGCCGGTGGGGGTGACGCGGTTTTGCAGCGGCATCGGCAGCTCGATCGTTCATCCCGTCATTCCGGGATGGTGCGTTAGCACCAGACCCGGAATCTCGAGATTCCGGGTTCGATGCTTCGCATCGCCCCGGAATGACAATTCTGTCACGCCGCGCCGTCGCGGATCGGCGGCTGAAACGACAGCGCGGTATCCCAGGGGAAAAATATCCAGGTATCCTGCGAGACCTCGGTGATGAACGTGTCGACCAGCGGCCGGCCCATCGGCTTGGCGTAGACGGTGGCGAAATGAGCATCCGGCAGCATGTCGCGCACCAGGCGCGCGGTCTTGCCGGTGTCGACGAGATCGTCGACGATCAAGAGGCCCTTGCCCGTGCCGCCGCCGAGTTTCGCGGTCTCGGCCGAGACACCTTTCAAAACCTTAAGCTCGCTCTGCCTGGTGTGATCGTAGCTTGCGATGCAGACCGTATCGATCACGCGCAACCCGAGTTCGCGGGCGACGATCGCCGCCGGCACCAACCCGCCGCGGGTGATCGCGATGACAGCGTGGAACGGGCCGCCTTCATTGAGCCGCCAGGTCAGCGCCCGGCAATCCCGGTGGAACTGGTCCCACGAGACCGGAAAGGCCCTGCCCGCCCGCTCCTGCGCGCTGAGTTCGGGATGCTCGGCCATCTCTGTTCTCCTGTATCCTGCCGGATTGCGGCAGCCGCCATCGCGCCCGCGACGGCGCTCTCTGCCCCGCCCCGCTAGCGGACCACGCTCAGTCCCGCCAGCATGTCCTTCACCGCGGCCATGGCGGCGGCGAGTTTGTCGGGATCGCGGGAACGGACGACGAGATTGGTGTTCGGCTTCTTGTCCTCGTCCTGAAACGGATAGCTGCCGATCACGGTGTCGGGGTGGGCGGCGGCGATCGCCCGCAAGGGACCGCCGATGTCGCCTTCCCGCGCATTGGCGCGCACCGTGTCCGACAGCATCCGCAGGCCCGATTTCAGCGTCGGCGCCACGATATCCATCATCGCCTGCATGATCGAGGGTATGCCGGCCATCACGATGACATTGCCGAGCTTGAAGCCGGGGGCAAGGATGGTCGCGCTCTGGATCAGTTCGGCGCCGTCGGGAACGCGGGCCATGCGCAGCCGGGCCTCGTTCAGGTCCTGCTCGCTCCAGCGCTCGCGGAACCGCGCCACCACTTCGGGGTGATGGTGGATGGCGACGCCGAACGCCTTGGCGACGCTGTCGGCGGTGATGTCGTCATGGGTCGGCCCGATGCCGCCGGTGGTGAAGACATAGTCGTAGCGTTTGCGCAGCGCGTTGAGTGCGGCGACGATGTCGTCCTCGTCGTCGGCGACGACGCGGACTTCCTTCAGGTCGATCCCGATATTGGTCAAATACTCGGCGATGAAGCCGATGTTCTTGTCTTTGGTCCGCCCGGACAGGATCTCGTCGCCGATCACCAGAATTCCCGCGGTGACGATCTCGCTCATTGCCTCTCCTCGCCCTGCATTTGACCTTCCTCAACCCACACCGCGAAGTCACGCACTATGCTGCCGGAATAAGCAACCGGCAGCCGATTTTTCAGGCAGCCCGGGTACTACGCCTACCCAAATGCCTCCTCCCATGCATATCGCGCTGGCCCGGGCCTTGCTACCATCCCTTTAAGTCATGCACTGTCCGGCATGGCCCAGAAAACAGTCGGGGTTTATGGCAGTTGCCTTCGATGAAATGAACGGGCCCGGCGGCGACGTCCGCCCGGCCTATCAGGAGCTGTCCCGCTGGCTCAAGGAGACGCCACCGGACGCCCTGGAATATCGCCGTCAGGAGGCGGAGCTCTTGTTCCGCCGGATCGGCATCACCTTTGCCGTCTATGGCGACGCCGAGGCCCAGGAACGGCTGATCCCCTTCGACGTGATCCCCCGCATCATGTCGGGAAAAGAGTGGACGATCCTCGAAAAAGGCCTGAAACAGCGGGTCCGCGCCCTCAACATGTTCCTGCGCGACATCTACCACGGCCGCGACGTGCTGCGCGCCAACATCATCCCGGACGACCTGATCTTCCAGAACCCGGTGTTCCGCCCCGAAATGAACGGCCAGGACGTTCCGCACGACGTCTACGTCCACATCGCCGGCATCGACATCGTCCGCGTCGACCCCGAAAATTTCTACGTGCTGGAGGACAATGCACGGACGCCCTCGGGGGTGTCCTACATGCTGGAAAACCGCGAAATCATGATGCGGCTGTTTCCGGACCTGTTCGCCCGCCACCGGGTCGCTCCTGTGGAAAAGTACCCGGACGAGCTGCTGTCGGCGCTGCGCTCGGTCGCCCCGCTCAGTGCCAGCGCCGAGCCGACCGTGGCGCTGATGACCCCCGGCGTCTACAACTCCGCCTATTACGAGCACTCGTTCCTGGCCGACAAGCTCGGCATCGAACTGGTCGAGGGCCGCGACCTCATCGTCAAGAACGATGAGGTGTTCATGCGCACCACCGAGGGCCTCAAGCGCGTCGACGTCATCTACCGCCGGGTCGACGACGATTTCCTCGATCCCCTGACCTTCCGCCCGGATTCCGCGCTCGGCGTGCCCGGGCTGATGTCGGCCTATGCGGCCGGCAACATCACGCTCGCCAACGCGGTCGGCACCGGCATCGCCGACGACAAGGCGGTGTATTCCTACATGCCGGACATCGTGAAATTCTATCTCGGCGAAGAGCCGATCCTGAAGAACGTGCCGACCTGGCGCTGCCGCGAGCCGAAGGATCTCGCCTACGTGCTCGACAATCTCGGCGAATTGGTGGTGAAGGAAGTCCACGGCTCCGGCGGCTACGGCATGCTGATCGGACCGGCCGCGACCAAGGCCACCATCGAGGCGTTTCGCGACAAGCTCAAGCGCGAGCCCGAGGGATTCATCGCCCAGCCGACACTGGCGCTGTCGACCTGCCCGACCTGCGTCGAGAGCGGGCTGGCGCCGCGCCATGTCGACTTGCGGCCGTTCGTGCTGACCGGGAGCAGTCACGTCACCATCGTGCCGGGCGGCTTGACGCGGGTGGCGCTGAAGGAAGGCTCGCTGGTGGTGAATTCGAGCCAGGGCGGCGGCACCAAGGACACCTGGATACTGGACGAGTAGACCCAAAGAGCAAGATTGTCGCATGCTGTCGCGCACCGCCGAAAACCTGTACTGGCTCGCCCGCTATGTCGAGCGCGCGGAGTATCTGGCGCGCACCATCGAGGCGACGCTGCGCGTCACCGCGCTGCCCAACACCTATATCGGCCAGACCAACGAATGGGATTCGGCGCTGCTGACCGCGGGCGTCAGCGCGAGCTTCTATCAGGTCCACGAGGAAGCCAACGAGCGCAACGTCGTCGACTATCTGTCGTTCGCCCCGGAAAATCCGTCCTCGATCAGGAACTGCATCGAAAGCGCCAGGCTCAATTCGCGCTCGGTGCGCACCGCGCTGACGTCGGAGATGTGGGACACCATCAACTCGGCCTGGATCGACCTGCAGGAAGTCTGGGGCAAGGGCACCAAGAGCCGCGAGGACCTGACCAAATTCCTGCGGTTCGTGCAGGAAACCTCGCTGCGGTTCGACGGCTCGGCCTACCGCACCATGCTGCGCAACGACGCCTACTGGTTCTCCCGGCTCGGGCTGCATCTGGAGCGCGCCGACAACACCGCCCGCATTCTCGACGTCAAATATCACGTGCTGCTGCCGGAGGAGGAACATGTCGGCGGTCCGCTCGATTACTATCAGTGGACCTCGATCCTGCGCTCGGTCTCGGCGCTGACCGCCTATCACTGGGTCTATCGGGAAACCCTGAAACCCTGGCTGATCGCGGATTTGCTGATCCTCAACGATTCGCTGCCGCGGTCGCTGGCGAGCTGCTACGGCAATCTGGTGCGCAATCTCGATCAGATGGGCGTCGCCTATGGCCGCCAGGGCCCTTCCCAGCGTCATGCCCGCGGGGTACGCAACCGGCTGGAACACAGCAACATGGATGATATCTTCCAGCACGGCGTCCATGAATTCATCCAGGAATTCATTGCGGACAATTCGCGGCTCGGCGAAATCATCACCAGGCAATATCTGGTCTAGCAGCTAGGTTTGACGGCTCGCCGGAGATTCGGAAAACTCACCTCATGCGCCTGCGAATTGCCCACACCACCAGCTACCGCTACGAGCCGGCGGCCACCGGCGTCATCCAGATCCTGCGGATGACGCCCGGCAGCCATGACGGGCAATATGTCGCCGACTGGCAGATCGACGTCTCCACCGATTCACGGCTGCAGGTGCACCAGGACGCCTTCGGCAATGTCACGCACGTGCTGACCGAGGGTGCGATCGCCAATCTCACCATCAATGTCGAAGGCCTGATCGAGACGCACGACACCGGCGGCGTGCTCAGGGGCACCGACGAGCGCTTTCCGGAGAGCCTGTTCCTGCGCTCGACGCCGCTGACCGAGGTCAATCCGGCGATGGCGAATTTCGCGCGCGAGCTGCGTGCGGAATCCGAAGGCGACATCCTCGGATTCCTGCATGCGCTGATGACGCAGATCAACGAACACATGACCTTCGACGAAGATCCCACCAACAGCGGGACTTCGGCGGTCGAGGCGTTCGGCCTCAAGCGCGGCGTATGTCAGGACTACGCCCATATCTTCATCGCCTGCGCGCGAAGCGGCCTCGTTCCGGCACGCTTCGTCGCCGGCCATTTCCTGCGCTCCGACGGCATGGTGCATCAGCAGGCCGGTCACGCCTGGGCGGAAGCCTTCGTGCCCGATCTCGGCTGGGTCGGCTTCGATCCGGCCAACGGCATCTGCACCACCGACGCCCATGCCCGGGTCGCCATCGGGCTCGATTATCTCGGTGCGGCGCCCGTGCGCGGCACCCGCTATGGCGGCGGCATGGAAACGCTGACGGTAGCCGTCAAGGTCGAGCAGAGCGGCGGCCGGCAGGGTCAGTGGCAGAGCCAGTCGTGACCGGCCTCGCCGCGGCTCCGGCATGAAGCGCGGCGCCGTCGGGAAAATTGATCCCCGCTCGCTTGCGAACCGCAACGTCGTCGGCAAGTATGTCGCGCTTTGCGGGAAACGCCCGGCCGATCCATGAACGCCGCGAATGTCATTGGAATGTGGCTGAAGGCTGCATTGTGCTGCGGCCTGTTCGGCATTTTGTCCAAGCGAAGCACTGGCCTTTTCGCACCGTGGCGAGGCAGCCGTCGGCGGCGGCAGAATGGCGTTCCTGTCCGAAACCCGGGACGAACCCGCTCCGCCGCCGGAAGCAACGCCTGCCCCTCTCACCGCAGGACGACAGCAGGATTTTCGACGGGGCCTGGACCTTCACCAGCGCCGGATGTCCGCACACGGGCTCGCTGCCGGCGATGATCACCGGCGGAAAGATCATCATCAAAGGCGGCAGCGGCCGGGTCGATCCCGACGGCACGCTGCATTCGGTCGGCGCCGGCGGCGGCATGACGCTGACCGCTGTCGGACGGCTTTCGGGAAGCACCGGTTCAGGAACGTTCAACCGATCCGACGGCTGCGTCGGCAGCTGGATCGCCATCAGGCGCTAGCGCCGGATCAGCAAGCCTCCCTATTGTCCAAACAAGACGGAGAGAAGATTTCTTCCCGTGAATCCGGATACCAGCGGATCACAAGCCGTGCCACGGCCCTGGTTGATCATGTATTCGCCGTTGAATTCAGGCAGCATCGATGTCCCAGCAATGCGAATGACCGCGCAGTCGTAGCCGGCTGCCGTGACCGTGAAATCCGGCGGAGAACCGATGTCCGGTCTGCCGTCGGTCTTTGCGCGCGAGGTAAAACTCACGAGATAGTCCTGGGCAAGGACCGAAATCTCGCCGCGCTTGATAGCGTCCCTGAGATCCTGCCGGACCGAAAACGTGCTGCCATAATTCCAGCTTTCGAATCTCAGCGGCGGCTGCGTGGCGGTGTCGACGCTGTCGTTCCAGGTGCGTCCAACGTCATCGTGATAGATCTGGTTGAACGACGTCTGGTCGCCAACGATCTGCTGGTTGAAGGTGTCATGCGAGACCTGATGATCCGAATTGTATCTCACTCCGCTGTGGTCCTTGTTCCACGATCCCGGACTGCGATACAGATGCACCTGGTCGGCGGACTTTGCGCCCACCTTGATTAAGGCGATGTGAACGGAAACGAACGTCGGCTGCGTCACGCTGGCGCCGTTGTGGTTGATCTGGAAGTACAAATCCCCAAACGTGAATTTCACGCATTCGCCACGGCCAAGCACGTAATATCTGGAACCCTGAACCAGCGCCAGCGTACCCGTCGGCTCGGCGGCAAAATCGCGCGAGCTTTCCATCCTGTCCCACGTCCCGCAGGTCGCGGCGAACGAAGACTGCGACCCAAGCAGATAGAGCAAGGCAAAGGCGAATATCCTCAGCGTGTGATGCATGTCTGGAATCCTCGTTCCGCTGCGATGCGATCAGGAGTTTGACGGAGGCGGCGGCGCAGGTGTCGCCGCGGGCAACGACGGCCTCGTGAGAAATGGCATGGCGAACTGAAGTACGATCACCGAGGCGGCCAGAAAGGTCACGTTGCCGGCAACGAAAACGGGAAAACATCATGCCGAGCAGATGCCTCGCGACGTTAAATTTTGCGACATGGTTTGCGCATCGGGCTCGTCTTTGGATCATCGCGGCTCGTGGCGGCAGCGGCTGAGCCAGGATCAAGCACGTATCGGGCTGCGCGACACGCCCTGGCCCCCGCCGGTATCATGCCAAGCACGCCCTGGGCCTTCGCATGGGTTTAGGCGGCCATGCCGTCTTCAGATTCCCGTCCGTTCGGCTGTCCACAGCGCGGCGGGAATGTCCCAACAGGGGTTGGAGCGTCTGGCAAAATTAGCTAGTAATTCTCGCCGTCTGATGCGTTCGGGGACCCGGGAATGACCTATTGTTGCGGAGTTTTGGTGCGGGACGGGCTGGTCATGATCGCCGACACCCGGACCAATGCCGGCCTCGACAACGTCTCGACCTTCCGCAAGCTCCATATCTTCTCCAATCCCGGCGAACGCATCATGGCGGTCGCCAGCGCCGGCAATCTCGCGATCAGCCAGTCCGTGCTGTCGACCCTGACCGAAGGGCTCGAGGATCCGCACACCGGCGAACTCGAAACGCTGTTGAACGCGCCGACCATGTTCCAGGCCGCGCAGCGCATCGGCAAGGCGATCCGCGCCGTGCACGCCACCGAAGGCACCGCGCTGCAGTCCGAGGACATCAATTTCGACGTGTCGTTTCTGTTCGGAGGCCAGATCAAGGGGTCGCGGATGCGGCTGTTCATGGTCTATCCGGCCGGCAATTTCATCGAATGCACCACCGACACGCCGTATTTGCAGATCGGCGAGCACAAATACGGCAAACCGGTGCTCGACCGCGCCATGCATTACGACGTCGAATTGTATGAAGCGCTGAAGACCAGCCTGATCTCGATGGATTCGACCATGCGCTCCAATCTCGGCGTCGGTCTGCCGATCGACGTGCTGGTGGTGCGCACCGACGTCTGCGATGCCGATCTCAACCACCGCATCGAGGCGGGCGAACCGTATTTCCACGATCTGCGTTCGCGCTGGTCGGCGGCGTTGCGCGCGGCGCACCAGAATATTCCGCGACCACCCTACAAGACCGAAACCTGACCCAGAAACTTAAAAAGGCGAGGAAACAATGACCGAGGCAGCAAACAAGATCGCGCTGGTGACCGGCGCGGGCACGGGAGTCGGACGCGCGGCGTCGCTGGCGCTGATGAAGGCCGGCTTCACGGTCGTGCTCGCCGGGCGGCGCGTCGAGATGCTGCAGGAAACGCAAAAGCTCGGCGACAAGATCGGCAAGAGCCTTCCGGTGTCCGCCGACATGGCCGATCCCGCATCGATCGCGGCCTTGTTCGCCAAGGTGATGGAAGTCTACGGCCGGCTCGATGTGCTCTTCAACAACGCCGGCATGGGCGCGCCGCCGGTGCCGTTCGAGGATCTTTCGCTGGCGCAATGGCAGGCGGTGGTGAACACCAACCTCACCGCGCCGTTCCTGTGCACGCAGCACGCCTTCCGCATCATGAAGGACCAGACCCCGCGCGGCGGCCGCATCATCAACAACGGCTCGATCTCGGCGCATGCGCCGCGGCCGTTCTCCTCGGCCTATACCTCGACCAAGCACGCCATCACGGGACTGACCAAAGCCACCAATCTCGACGGCCGCGGCTACGATATCGCGGTCGGCCAGATCGACATCGGCAATGCGGCAACGCCGATGACCGACCGCATGGTCGACGGCGTGCTGCAGCCCGATGGCAAGAAGATGCCGGAGCCGCGCATGGATGCCAAAGCGGTCGGCGACGCCGTGGCCTACATGGCCACGCTGCCGCTCGACGCCAACGTGCTGTTCATGACGGTCATGGCGACCAAGATGCCGTTCGTCGGACGGGGGTAGCGGCTTCGCGAATTCTCACCGTCATTGCGGAGCGTAGCGAAGCAATCCGTATCGCCACGCGCCGCGAAAGCTGGATTTCGCTTCGTCGCTTCGCTCCTCGCAATGACCGGTTGAAGCCCCTACTCCAGCCGTTCGACCTCGCGCAGCGTCGGGAACAGCTTCATCCACAACAGCGCGACCGCGACCGTCCCCACGCCGCCCAGCACGGCCGCCGGCATCGCGCCGAACAACGCGGCGGTGACGCCGCTTTCGAACTGGCCGAGCTGATTGGAGGCGTTGATGAACAGGAAGTTCACCGCGCCGACGCGGCCGCGCATCTCGTCGGGCGTGGCGAGCTGAACCAGCGAGAAGCGGATCACCACGCTGACGGTGTCGGCGGCGCCCATGATCGCCAGCGCCAGAATCGACAGCCACATCCACTGCGAGAGCGCGAACACCACCGTCGCCACGCCGAACACGATCACGGCCTGAAACATCCGCATGCCGACGCGGCGGTGGATGGCGTGACGCGCCAGCACCATGGTCATCAGCAACGCGCCGACCGCGGGCGCGGCGCGGAGAATGCCGAGGCCGAACGGACCGGTCAGCAGGATGTCGCGCGCGTAGATCGGCAGCAGCGCCGTGGCTCCGCCGAGCAGCACCGCGAACAGGTCGAGCGAGATGGTGCCCAGGATCGCGGGGTTGTCGCGGACGAATCTGACGCCGGCGAACAGATCGGCCGGCGTCGCGTCATCCCTGACGGCGGCCGGCTGGGTCAGGCGGATCGCGCCCATCAGGATCACACCGGCAGAGGCAGAACGCCACCATCATGGCGTAGGGCAGCGCCGGCGAAACGGCGTAGGCCAGTCCGCCGAGCGCCGGGCCGGTGATGGTGGCGAGTTGGCCGACACCGCTCGATATCGCGGTGGCCCGCTGCAGCGAGCCGGATGGCGTGACCAGCGGCAGCAGCGCCGCCGTCGCCGGGCTTTCGAACGCACCGGCCGTTCCCAGCACGGCCATGGCCACGAAAATCTGCCACACCGTGAGCGAGCCGGCATAGGCGCCCCACGCCAGCAGCAGCGCCGTCAGCGCCTCGACGATCAGACAGATCTGCACGACCCGCTTGCGCTCGTAGCGGTCGACCGCGTGTCCCGCCACGAAAACCAGCAAGGCGGTGGGCAGGAACTGGACCAGCCCGACCATGCCGAGATCGAACGCGCTGCCGGTCAGCTCGTAGATTTGCCAGCCGACGGCCACGGCGGCGATCTGGCCGGAGAAGCGCGAAAACGCGCGCGACAGCACGAAGAAGAGGAACGAGCGATGCTTGAGCAGGGCGCTGGAGCCTGCGGGGATCAGGGACGACATCGGTCAACCGGTTCTGCTTCACGTCGAAATGCGAGCAGTCACCCGCTCCATGTCTCCAGTCAGGCCGTGGCTGACCGCTGCGCCGTTGTCAATGGCGGCGCTCGGGCGCTGGCGGGATACAGCATTGCGCTTCGAAGCTTGCCGCGGCCATAATCCCCGGGGGCCTCGGGGGAATCATGCTTCAATTGCAATCGGCGTTCGGCGTGTTCGCGTTGCTCGCGATCGCCTGGGCGTTCGGGGAGAACCGCCGCAAGGTTTCGCTGCGGCAGGCGGCCATCGGCCTCGCCGTTACCCTGCTCACCGCCGTCGTGCTGGTAAAACTGCCGATCGTCGCGCGTGCCTTCGGCGTCATCAACGACGCCGTGGGCGCGATTTCGTCGGCCTCGCGCGCCGGCACCTCTTTCGTGTTCGGCTATCTCGGCGGCGGCGCGCTGCCGTTCGATTTGAAGGCGCCGGGCGCGGATTTCATCCTCGCGTTCCAGGCGCTGCCCGTGGTGCTCGTGATGAGCGTGCTGACGACGCTGCTGTTCTACTGGCGCATCCTGCCGCCTGTCGTGCGCGGCATGGCGTGGCTTCTGGAACGCACGCTCGGCGTCGGCGGCGCTGTCGGGCTTTCCACCGCCGCCAACATCTTCCTTGGCATGGTGGAAGCGCCGCTGTTCATCCGGCCTTATCTGGCGCAACTGACGCGCAGCGAATTGTTCCTGGTGATGACGGGCGGCATGGCCGGCATCGCCGGCACCGTGCTGGTGCTCTACGCGACCTTGCTGGCGCCGTTGATCCCGGATGCCGCCGCGCATTTCGTCATTGCCTCGGTGCTGGGCGCGCCGGCGGCGATCCTGATCAGCCTGATCATGGTGCCGGAGACCAGCGACGTCAGGACCGGCGGCGCGCTGACGAACCCGGGGTCGCGGCGATCCCGAGATGCACGCCGCCTCCACCATGGACGCGATCGTCAAGGGCACGGTCGCCGGCCTCGAACTGCTGCTGAACATTGTCGCGATGCTGATCGTGCTGGTGGCGCTGGTCTATCTCGCCAACGCCATTTTGGGACTCTTGCCCGATGTCGGCGGGCGGATTTCGTTGCAGCGGATGCTCGGCATATGTCATGGCGCCGGTGTGCTGGCTGATGGGCCTGCCCTGGCCGCAGGCGATCACCGCGGGCAGCCTGATGGGCACCAAGACCGTGCTCAACGAATTGATCGCCTATGTCGACCTGTCGAAACTGGGGCCGGACGCGCTCGACCCGCGCTCGCGGCTGATCATGCTCTATGCGATGTGCGGCTTTGCCAATTTCGGCAGCCTCGGCATCATGATCGGCGGCCTCGGCACCATGGCGCCGGAGCGGCGCGAGGAGATCAATTCGCTCGGATTGAAGTCGATCGTGTCGGGCACGCTGACGACCTGCCTGATGGGCGCGATCGTGGGCGTGCTGACGTAGCTCTCAGCCGTCATTCCGGGATGGTCCGAAGGACCAGACCCGGATCTCGAGATTCCGGGTTCGATGCTTCGCATCGCCCGGAATGACGAGCTATGAGTTTGGCTTCTTGCACCGCAAGCGCGATCAAAGCGCGACGCTCAAACCGCCAGTTCAACCGTCTTGAACTCCGCAGGCAGGATCACTTCCAGCAACTCGACGTCGTCGGAATAATCCATGATCAGATGCTTGATGCGGGGTGGCTGGATCCAGGCGCTGCCCTGCTCCATCAGGCTTTCGCCGTGGCCTTCCATGTAGGTTTTGACCCAGCCCTTGAGGACATAAACCATCTGGAAGTCGACGTCATGGAAATGCAGTTTTGAAACTTCGGCCGGATCGCACGGCCCGATCAACCGGATCACATGCGCCTGCGCCAGGCCCTTGGTGGCATCGGCAAAACCGAGGTCGCGATATTGCGCGTAGGCGCGCAAGCCGTCGGCCTTGAAATCCTCTTCGCGGTGATGGCTGATGGCGATGCGCTGTTTGGCGCGCGGCGCGCTTGGCCGGAGCCGGCGCGCGGCCCTTGGATTTGAGTTTCTTGCGCGCCGTGGATTTGGCGGCGGTCTTGCCGGCGGTTTTGCGCGCGGGCGATTTCTTCTGCGCAGCGGTCTTGCTCGCTGCCCGTGATTTCGGCTTCTGCTTGGCCATCGACGTTCTCCCCTTCGGTGTCGTGGGAAAACGTTAGCACGGATCGCGCCTGGCAGGTGAGCCAGGCCGCAACGGGCCATCAGCCGGTTCGAGCCGCGGCGGGCGCGGCGCCAGCGCGCCCTCGCCCGGCCCGGATCAGTGCAGCCGGAACACGCCGTCGACGGCGCGCAGCTCGGCGGGCTTGATCAGCTTGGAGTGCGCCACGGTGACCGAAAACAGCGGGCCTTCGAGCTTCTCCTCCCAGAAGGCGAGGAAATCCTTCAGCGCGGGAAATTTCGGAAACAGATCGTAATTCTGCCAGACGTAGGTCTGCAGCAATGACGGGTGATCCGGCATCCGATACAGGATTTGCGCCGTCGTCAGCCCATAACCCAGAACCTGCTTCCGGAAATCCTCGGAAACAACCCCAACCCGCGAAACCATGCCAAACCTCCATTGCTGGAGCGCATTTCACGACAGTGGCCACCAACCGGAGCCACTCCGGCGGAGATGCGCTCACATGAGAGAAATGTGACGCACGCTACCAACGCATCACAAGCCTAAATGTTTAACGATCTGTTGAAAAATCGTGCGTTAGCAGCAGCTTAGCCCACGTGCTAATACGGGGTCCGCAGGAGCCGGCCGGCCGGATTAACGATGATTAAGGAAATTGGCAGGCGTCATATTTGAGTGCCAATTTTTCTGCTAAAGGCCCTTGTTCCCCGCCAAAGTCTGGCCTATGTCCATCGCAGTCGCGCTGGCACTCGCTGGCATGGACTGCCAAAATTCAAATTCCTACAACATCTTCAGAAACTTAGGAGGACTGCATGAAATTCCGTCCGCTTCACGACCGCGTCGTGGTCAAGCGTATCGACGCCGAAGAGAAGACAGCTGGCGGCATCATCATCCCGGACAGCGCCAAGGAAAAGCCCTCGCAGGGCGAAATCACCGCTGTCGGCCCGGGCGGCCGTGACGAAGCCGGCAAGCTGATCCCGATCGACCTCAAGGTCGGCGACCGCGTGCTGTTCGGCAAGTGGTCCGGCACCGAGGTCAAGCTCGATGGCGAAGAGCTCCTGATCATGAAGGAGAGCGACATCATGGGCGTTCTCACCGACGTCCCCGCCACCAAGAAGAAGGCCGCTTAAGCGCCTTTTCCCCTCATAGATTTCAAGGAAGCAAAATATGTCAGCTAAAGAAGTCAAATTTGGCGTCGACGCGCGCGATCGCATGCTGCGCGGTGTCGACATCCTCGCCAACGCCGTCAAGGTGACGCTCGGCCCCAAGGGCCGCAACGTCGTGCTCGACAAGTCGTTCGGCGCTCCCCGCATCACCAAGGACGGCGTCACCGTCGCCAAGGAGATCGAGCTCGACGACAAGTTCGAGAACATGGGCGCCCAGATGGTGCGCGAAGTCGCCTCCAAGTCGGCGGACGCTGCCGGCGACGGCACCACCACCGCGACCGTTCTGGCGGCTGCGATCGTCCGTGAAGGCGCCAAGTCGGTTGCCGCCGGCATGAACCCGATGGATCTGAAGCGCGGTATCGACATGGCGGTGGAAGCCGTCGTCGCCGACCTCGTCAAGAACTCCAAGAAGGTCACCTCGAACGAGGAAATCGCCCAGGTCGGCACCATCTCCGCCAACGGCGACGCCGAGATCGGCAAGTTCCTCTCCGACGCCATGAAGAAGGTCGGCAACGAGGGCGTCATCACGGTCGAGGAAGCCAAGTCGCTGGAAACCGAGCTCGATGTCGTCGAAGGCATGCAGTTCGACCGCGGCTACATCTCGCCCTACTTCGTCACCAACGCCGACAAGATGCGCGTTGAAATGGACGACGCCTACATCCTGATCAACGAGAAGAAGCTCTCCTCGCTGAACGAGCTGCTGCCGCTGCTCGAGGCCGTGGTGCAGACCGGCAAGCCGCTGGTCATCGTCGCCGAAGACGTCGAAGGCGAAGCGCTCGCCACCCTCGTGGTCAACCGCCTGCGCGGCGGCCTGAAGGTCGCGGCCGTCAAGGCTCCGGGCTTCGGCGATCGCCGCAAGGCCATGCTGCAGGACATCGCGGTGCTGACCGGCGGCCAGGCGATCTCGGAAGACCTCGGCATCAAGCTCGAGAACGTCACGCTCGCCATGCTCGGTCGCGCCAAGAAGGTGATGATCGACAAGGAGAACACCACCATCGTCAACGGCGCCGGCAAGAAGGCCGACATCGAGGCGCGCGTGCAGCAGATCAAGGCGCAGATCGAGGAAACCACCTCGGACTACGACCGCGAGAAGCTGCAGGAGCGTCTGGCCAAGCTCGCGGGCGGCGTCGCGGTGATCCGCGTCGGCGGCGCGACCGAAGTCGAAGTCAAGGAGCGCAAGGATCGCGTGGATGACGCGATGCATGCGACCCGTGCGGCCGTCGAGGAAGGCATCGTTCCGGGCGGCGGCGTCGCCCTGCTCCGTGCTTCCGAGCAGCTCAAGGGCCTGCGCACCAAGAACGACGACCAGAAGACCGGCGTCGAGATCGTGCGCAAGGCGCTGTCCTGGCCCGCTCGCCAGATCGCGATCAACGCAGGCGAGGACGGCTCCGTCATCGTCGGCAAGATCCTCGAGAACAAGTCGTACGCTTACGGCTTCGACTCGCAGACCGGCGAATATGGCGACCTCGTCAAGAAGGGCATCATCGACCCGACCAAGGTGGTCCGTGCGGCGATCCAGAACGCGGCTTCCGTCGCGGCTCTCCTGATCACCACCGAAGCCATGGTGGCCGAACTGCCGAAGAAGAACGCCGGCGGCGGCGGCGGCATGCCTCCGGGCGGCGGCATGGGCGGCATGGATTTCTGATCCACCCGCTTCGTCGACTATCCAGAAATGCAAAACCCCGGCAGCGATGCCGGGGTTTTTGTTTGGCCATGTTCGTAGCCCGGATGGAGCGAAGCGCAATCCGGGGTTACTCGCCGCGCTCCCCGAAGCCAGTCGTATCCGGCGGATAGTTTCCTCCACCCCAATCGGGCGGCAATATACCGGCACGGACATATCGGTGCAGAGACGAAAACTGCCATTCGTCCGGCGTCGATACCAGCCGATGCTTGACGGGATTGAAATGAACGTAGTTCGCACAGCGCTCGAAATCGTCGTCGTCTCGTATCGTGTGCTCCCAGAAACGTCGCTGCCAAAGCAGATACTCGCCGCGATTATCCCGATGAATGCCGGCATCGGTCGCGACGATGCCGCGCGTGAACCTGGCCTTGATTGATTTCCATCGGCCGGAAAAATCTGAATCGCCGGGCGGCAATGTCAGGATCGCATGCAAATGATCGGGCAGAATCACGATCGCATCGACCTCAAAAGGTCTACGCTCCCGAGCGCTGCGAAACGCGGCGCGGAGTAACCCAACGTGATCGACAAGCATTGAAGATCGCCGGTCTGCCAACGCTAGCGTGAAAAAGAAGGTCCCGCCGGGGATGAAGTTTCGACGATATCGCACCATCGGGGGAGCTTATCCCGGATTTCGCTTCGCTTCATCCGGGCTACGAGGACAAAGCGCCCCGCCCCTACTCCACCCGCGCCACTACCGCCAAGCGCTTGATGCCCTGGTTGCGGTAGGCGTTGAGGAAGGCGTTGTAGTCCTTGAAGGAGACGCAGCCGTTGGAATCGCCGTTGGGGCCGAGCATGTAGGTGTGCGCGAGCAGGCCGCTGCGGCCGTAGATCGCGTCCTCGCCGCCGACCGGGGTCAAACGCAACGCCGGCACGCCATGGAACAGCGCCTCGCGCGGCTTCAATTCGTAGATATGCGGCGGCGTCACGCCGCGCATGCGGATGCGCGCGGAACGGGGATCGTCGAGTTCGGACCCGAGGCCGGAGTGCGCTTCCAGCGTGGTGCCGTCGGGCAGGTAAACCATGTGCGCGGAAATGTCATAGACCGCGGTCGAGCGGTCATACGGCGCCTGGCCGCCGAGCGCGGGATTCTGGCGTTGCCCGAGTTCCTGGCCGAGGCTTCCGGTGACGCTGGCGTCGGCGGAAGCGTAGGCCATCAGCGAACCATGCGAGTTCTGCTTGCCCCACAGCTTTTCGGTGATCGACTGACGCTCACCGGAGGCAAGCGACATCACGGCGGCCTTGGCGCGCTGCGCCATGTCGCGGACGGCGGACGTCGGCGATCTCGTCTCCGGCGTCTCTGCGGCGCGTTGCGGCGGAAGGGCTGCGACCTGAACCGGTGCTGCGGCCTTCTTCGGCGCTTCGGCGAGTTTCGTTGTTTCGGATTTCGGCTTCGCGGTTTCAGCGAGTTTCGGCGCGGCGGCTGCCGGCTTGGCGCCTCGGCGACCACGGAGGGCTGCGGCGCGGGCTCAACGCCTTGCGGAGCGGAAGCGGCGAAGCGGTCGTCGAACGACAGCGTCGACGCCGGCGCAAGCGCTACCGCCTGGGCGACCGGCGGCGCCTGTTCGCGCAAGGCCGCGAAGGCATCGTTCACCACCGCCTGCGGTTCCCGCGCGGCGACGGAAGCCTGGCGCTTCACGACCGGTGCATCGAAATTGGCGCTGTCGAGTGTCGGATAGACATCGGCGCGGAACACGTTGGTGTAGACGGTCCAGGCGCTGCCCAGCACAAGACACGCGAGGGCCGCACCGCCGAGAAAATTCTGAGGGATGGACTTCCGAGAGGTACGTTTGGATCTGACCAACTCGGAATCGAAACACGCACGCGTACTAAAACTCATCCGCCCTGCATCCAGACTGGTCCCACCTTAATCCCCTTCCAGGCTGCGCCCCGATGATGCGCGTTTCCGCGAGATGCATCGAGCGCCCCCGGCGCGCGATGAAGAAGCGGAAAGTCCGCCTGATCATCTCGCAGAGGTGCGGAGCGTCATTAAGGCGACTTTTAGTTAAATGGGGCTTAAGTCGGGGCGGATGTTGGGCATGGTTAACGCGGGCTTTCCAGCCCTCGCATAGGGGCCAAGTTAGGCCCAATTCTGGCGGGTTTCTTCAATGTTTGCATTTCGGATCGCACTGGTTCCGCAGGCCTCCAGCGTGACGCCGAAACAGGTCCCAATCGACATCAAATCGCGCGCATCTTGTCGCCCCAGAAACGCCTTATTGCGGGACCGCTCGCACGACCGTTGGTTCGTGATGACGTCGAGCGATAGACGCCCTACTCCAGTTCCGGCGGCGGCGAACGATCGAGCACTTCGCCCTTCGCGCCCTCGAGCAGATCGAGCCCATAGGTCTCGATGGTGAGCGGCCCGCGCATGCGCTTGAGTTCGGCGACCCGTTCGACGCGCCTGAAGGCTTCGATCAGATCGGGCCTGCCGCCGGCCCGCACTTCGTCGACATAGAGCAGCGGGCCCGCGAGCAGCTTGGGATCCGGCTCGGGCATGTTGACCCAGCGGATGCGTTGCGTCGGCTGCACGACGCAATCACCTTTGGGCAGATAGAACGCGAGCCAGCCGGTGGTGCCGTAGTCCGGCGCCAGCACGCAGGTCGCGCCGGTGCGAACACGCGCCGCCTCGATGCCGGCGGCAAGTTCGCGCCAGCCGACGCCGACGCTGCGCACGGTGGCGTCGCGGCGATAGCCCGACAACCAGCCGGTGTTGGCCTGCACGATCAGGAGCGCGAACATCGCGATGCCCACCGGCGAGGCCCAGCGCAGGCAGAAATCGGCGAGGCGCCGCGCGTTGCCCTCCCATTGCGCGCGATGGACTGCGACCGCAGCCGCAATCGCGAACGCCGGATACACCGGCGCGAACCAGTTGGCTTCGACGCGGGCATGCAGCGAATGCCAGACGAAATAGGCCACGATGGTCCAGAACATCGAATTGATCAGGGCCCGCGCGGCGAACGGGCCGGCCTTCCGCCACGCCATCGCGTGAAGCCCCATGGCGCCGAGGATAAACACCAGAGGCGTCGCGAACGCGATCTGGGTGGGGATCAATTCGGCGATGAACACCGGCCTGAAATCCTCGATCCTGGCGCGGCCGATCTGCTTGATGAAGGACACCCAGTGATGGTCGGCATTCCAGAGGATGACGGGCGCAAACAGCGCCAGCGCAACGAGCCCGCCGAGATAGAGCCAGGGCGAGCGCAGCCAGCGCCGCAATTCGGGAACAGAGATCAGCCAGATCAGGATCGCCGGGCCGAAAAACAGCGCGGTGTATTTTGACAGCAGCGCCGCGCCGACCGCGACGCCGACGGCGAGCCACCATGCGCCGCGCCCGGTCTCCAGCACCTTGGCGAGGAAAAACAGCACGAAACTCGCGGCCACCAGCAGCGGCGCATCCGGCGTCACGATCATGGTGCCGACCGCGGCCAGCAGGGTGACGTTGAGCAGGATGGTGGCGGTCGCCGCGATGCGATCGCCGCCGAACAGGATGGCGGCCGAGCGAAACACCGCAAAACTCATCGGCAGCGCCAGCAGGATCGATACCAGCCGCACGCCGAGTTCGGTGTCGCCGGCGATCATGGTGCCAAGGCGGATGACGACGGCGACCATCGGCGGATGGTCGTAATAGCCGCCGGCCAGATGCTTCGACCACATCCAGTAATAGGCTTCGTCGAAGGTCAACGGCGTAAAGGCGGCGGCGACCAGCCGCAGCGCGACCAGCGCCAGGATCGTCAGCACGGTGTTGCGGACGAGCCGCCCCTCGTCCGCGCTCATCGCCCGTTCTTTGCCGGATTCTCTGGCGGGTTCATCGCTTGCGCCAGACGAACAGTCCCGACATCGCGTAATTCCACACCACGCCCATCAGCGCGCCGGAGGCGCCCGCGAGCCACCAGATCGGCTCCTGGTCGAACACCGACCACGCCACGCCGACATTGGCGAGCAGGCCGACGCTGCACACGAGATAGAACAGCAACAGCCCGCGCAGAATTGCAAAGCCCTTCAGCCGCTGGTCGCGATAGGTCAGGAAGTTGTTGAGGATGAAATTGCTGGTCATGGCGCAGAGCGCGGCGGTGCCCTGCGCGCCGGGAAACGACAGATCGAAAAATTCCAGGCTGACAAACAGCGCGGCGAAATGCACGAACAGCCCGATCGAGCCGACCATCGCAAACAGCAGGAAGCGCAGCGACACCACGTCATGGGTCAGCTTCGCCAGCACCAGCCCGAGGAAATCCAGCGCCACCATGGAATTGAGCTTGCTCTCGCCATGCAGCCGCGAGCCGAACGTGTAGGGGATTTCGACGACCCGCAACTCGCCGCGCGCGGTGGCGACGATATCGAGCAGGATCTTGAAGCCTTGCGTCGAAAGCTGCGGCGCCAGTTGCTCGAAGCGATCCCGGCGGATCATGAAGAAGCCGCTCATGGGATCGGCGATCTTGACCCGCAGCACGCGCCTCGCCACTTCGGTGGCGAACTGGCTGGCGCCGGCCCGCTGCTTGTTGAAGCTGTCGGCGCTGCCGCCCTCGATGTAGCGGCTGCCGACCACGAGGTCGGCCTGGCCGGCCTCGAGCAGCGCCAGCATTTTCGGCAATTGGGTCTCGTCATGCTGCAGGTCGGCGTCGATCACGGCCGCGCAGGGCGCGCTGGAGGCGAGAATCCCCTCGATGCAGGCGCCGGACAGCCCGCGCCGCCCGATCCGCCGGATGCAGCGGACGCGGGAATCCTGCCGCGCCAGGCCGCGCACCACGTCCCAGGTGCCGTCGGGGGAATTGTCGTCGACGAAGATGACTTCCCAGGCTTTCCCGGCGAGCGCGGTCTCCAGCCGCCGGAACAGCGTGGTGACATTGTCGCGCTCGTTGAAGGTCGGCACGACGACCGAAAGCGCGGGGGTCGAGGCTCGCCTGCGGCGGGGTTTCGGGGGCCGGTGTGATGGCTTCATTCATGCGCCAGCATATATCCGATAGCCTCCGGGGAAGCCAAGGAGCAGTTGGGGCGGAATTCAAGCCGGGGTTGCCGAAAACGGACCAAAACAGGTCCAAAAATGCCAACGACCACGAACAGAGGGCGCGCGTACATCCGGCGCTGCCTGACTATTCAGTGGTCGTCCCAGCGCCGGAGCTTTGAAGCGTCGACGTCGCCGTTAACAACCAAATGGGGATCGCCATGACGTTCCGCAAGGGGGGCACGGCGGTAACCTTACTGCTGCGGCACCTCCCGCACCACCGGCCCCCTGACGGCGGGCGGCGCGACCGCTGCCGGCTGCGCCGTCTGCTCGACCTTGGCAGCCTTGGGAGGCGGTCTTCCGATCGGCCCGAACATGAACGCGATCACCAGCACCGCGACGGCTACGATCGTGCCCAGAATGCCTGCGAATTTTTGCGAATTCATCTCGATACCCCCCGCGTCTCCCCGACGCCATATCGCAGAAAACCGCGGGATATGGCGAGTGGGGTTCAGCACAACTTAATCGGCCCGTGCTGGGATGCGAGAGCAAAATGGGACATCGTCATGCCTCCCGCCGTCAACGCCGCCGTCTTTCTGGTTCTGGGCCTCGCCGCGATCTGGGGCATCGGCCAGAACATCAGGACCGGCACGGCTTCGAGCCGCGGCTGGACCTGCACCATCGATGACAACCCGGTCGGCTTCGGCCTGATCGTGTCGATGAAGGGCGCGATAGCGGGCTTTGCGATCGCCGAGATCCTCTACGGCCTCGGGCTGACCGGAGATCCCATCGCGCAGCTCAGGCACGCCCTGCCGTTCCTCGGCTGAGCACTACTTCGCCGCCGCCTTGTGGTTGATGAAGGCCTTGACGACGTCCTGCTGTGCCGCGGCGATGGCGTTGTTGGCGGTGGTCATGTGCGCCCCGGAATCGACGTTGGGGAATTGCAGCGACAGGAAATCCACCAGCGCCACCCGAAAACTCTGGCGCTCGGAGGGACAGACGTTGGCGAGCCGCGCGGTGAAATCCGGTCCCGACATGCCCTTGTTGCTCTCGTTCTGATATTCCCGGGCGAGGCAGTTCCAGTAGGAATTGCGTCCCGAGACCGCCAGCCGGTGCGCGTCGTCGACCTCGTCGGCAAGTGCGGCGGAAGCCGTCAGCACCAGCGCCGCCACCATAAGTATCCGCATCCTGTTCTCCTTTTTGCGCATCCTAACGTGAACAGCGCAGCAAGGTAAGCCGGCGTCTTGCGGTTGCAACGGAGGCATTCCAAAATCTCACCACATCACCGCCGCGCAAGGAACAACTGGGAAACGCTATTCCAGCGCAAACATGGCGGAGAGTGGGCGTTTGATTTTGATGTTAGATCAAGGGAGATCAGGGCATGCCGGGTATGGACCAGAACAAACCTGCCGCGAAATCCGGCCGCAATCGCAAGGCGGCGCGGAACCCGAAGCCCAAGCAAGCCAAGACCCCGCAAGCGGATCAAGTGGAGGCTGCCGAAGAGCCGATCGTCACGGCCGCGACCGAGGAAACCGCGCCGATCGAAGCGGTCGCCGAACCCGCTGACGCGGTTGCGATCGAGCCGGTCGCGATCGAACCGGCTACGATCGAGGCGGCCGCGGCGCCTACCCCCGCCGAAACGAGCGCGCGTGAAGAACCCGCCCCGATCGAGGCGGATGCGCCGGAGGACACTGGCCCGATCGCTGCGGACACGGCATCGGTCGCCGCCACGGTCAACCTGCAAACCATCGCCAAGGCCTATGGCGACTACACCAGGCGATCGCTGGAGGAGACCCGCACTTTCGTCGAGAAGCTGAAGGGCGCGAGGTCGCTCGACAAGGCGGTGCAGGTGCAGACCGAATTCGCCCACCACGCTTTCGAGATGTTCGTGATGGAGTTGCGCAAGATTTACGGACTTCACAGGGAACTCGCCAGGCAGACGCTGAAACCGCTGGAGGGCCTGATGAACAAGCCTGACCGGGACCAGCGCTAAGTCGCAAGCACGCCGGTCGCATCCGGGCGCAGACACGCAACAAAGGCTCCGGTTTTCCGGAGCCTTCGTCTAATCCGTTCCCATTCATCCCGCGCGAATGCGATCCACCAACGGATTGGCTTGCACTGTTCCCGTTTATTTGCAATTTTGGGATTTATATTTCCTAGGATGCAATTACTGGATTAAGGGCCACCGGCGGCTGGTTCGCACCAGCGACCGCCGCCATCGCCTCAGATGTTTTCAGTCGATCCCGGCATTCGGACGCCAGCGCGATCGAGCGCTGTCTCGCTTGCGGGAGGGGGAGCACATCGATGCCAAGACGAATCGTCCTCTGCCTTGATGGCACCAGCAACAAATTCGCAGCCGCCAATACCAACGTCGTCAAGCTGTACGCGATGCTCGACCGAACCCGGCCCGACCAGTTCAGCTACTACCAGCCGGGCATCGGGACCATTCCGCCGCCGGGGGTTTGGGGAAAGTTCAAGCAGTGGTTCATTACCCGGCTCGATCTCGCCATCGCCTGGCTGCTCCCGAACCATGTCAGCGACGCCTACCGCTTCCTGATGCGCTACTATCAGGACGGCGATTCCATCTTCATCTTCGGTTTCAGCCGCGGGGCCTACACGGCGCGGGTGCTGGCCGGCATGCTGCACAAGGTGGGCCTGCTCACGCAGGGCAATGAAGAGCTGATCCCGTTCGCGTGGGAAATGTTCAAGCGCCCTCCCGATGATCCGGACCGGGTCGCGGAAGAATTCAAGAAAACCTTCAGCCGGCCGGTGCGGGTTCATTTCCTGGGGCTCTGGGACACGGTGAGTTCGGTCGGCTGGGCCTGGGACGCCCAGCACTTCCAGTACACCGGAAACAATCCAAGCGTGGACATCGTCCGCCACGCTGTCGCGCTCGACGAGCGCCGCGCCTACTTCGTGCAAAATCTCTGGGGCAGTTTGCCCGTCGATCTCGAACAGGTCTGGTTTCCCGGCGTGCATTGCGATGTCGGCGGCGGCTATCCAGAGCCCCAGTCCGGCCTTTCCGCGATCACGCTGCAATGGATGGTCGGAAAGGCCGAAACCGCGGGCCTGATTTTCGATCCGGTGATGAAAGCGCAGGTGATGCCGGCGCAAAGCACGCCGAAATATGCCGCAGCGAATCCGGCAGCCGAGAAAAACGAATCCCTCACCGGCCTGTGGTGGATCGTCGAATATTTCCCCAAACGCTACAAGGATCCGGCCAACAATTTCGCGCCGAGCTGGATGCTGCATCGGGGCCGGCCGCGTCACGTCAATGCGGCGGCCAAGGTCCACAAGTCGGTTTTCGACCGAAAAAAACTCGTTGTCGGCTATGCGCCGCCCAACCTCCCTACGGACGCGGTCGAGGTTCAATAAAAGCGAGCAATGAGGGGATCGCCGGCTCGGCGCGCGGGTCCGGCGAACTGGCCAATCCCGATCGATTTGACTAGGCTTGGCCGCAAGACCCCCTCCCTCCTCCGCAACGAGAGCATCGGTGAGCAAGGCCCCCAAGAAGGCATCGAAATCCACTTCCAGCAATTCCGGACATATCTATATCGGCGTCGGCGGCTGGACGTTCGCGCCGTGGCGCGGGGTGTTTTACCCGGAGAAGCTGACGCAGGCGAAGGAGCTGGAATATGCGGCCTCGAAGCTGACCTCGATCGAGATCAACGGCACCTATTACGGTTCGCAGAAGCCGGAAAGCTTTCGCAAATGGGCGCGCGAGGTGCCGGACGGTTTTGTGTTCTCGGTGAAGGGTCCGCGCTTCGCCACCAACCGCCGCGTGCTGGCGGAGGCCGGCGACTCGATCAAGCGGTTCTACGATTCCGGCGTGCTGGAACTCGGCGACCGCCTCGGTCCGGTGCTCTGGCAATTCGCGCCGACCAAGAAATTCGACGAGGCGGATTTCGGAAAATTCCTGGAATTGCTGCCGCGCAAGCTCGAGGGCCGCGCGCTCCGCCATGTGGTCGAGGTGCGGCATGACAGTTTCCGCGCGCCCGATTTCATCGCGCTGCTGCGGAAGTTCGAAATCCCCGTGGTGTTCGCCGAACACGGCAAGTATCCGGCGATCGCCGATGTCACCGCCGATTTCGTCTATGCGCGGCTGCAGAAGGGCAATGACGACATCAAGACCTGCTATCCGCCGAAGGAGCTCGACGCCTGGGCGAAGCGGCTGGAACTGTGGGCCAGCGGCGGCGAGCCCGACGACCTGCCGCGCGTCGAGCCGGCGAAAGCGAAGAAGGCCCCGCGCGACGTGTTCGCCTATGTGATCCACGAGGGCAAGGTGCGCGCGCCGGCCGGCGCGATGGAATTGATCGAGCGCGTGAGCTGACGGGCGGGCATCGAATGGCAAGGGCCAAAAAGTTCTTCACCATCGGCTATGAACAGACCCCGGCCAAGGCCGTGCTCGACGAACTCGAACACGCCGGGGTGAAACTCCTGGTCGACGTGCGCGCGGTCGCCGCCTCGCGCCGGCCCGGTTTTTCGAAGAACCAGCTCGCCGCCGGTCTCGACGAGCGCGGCATCTCCTACCTGCACCTGCGCGGATTGGGTACGCCGAAGGACGGCCGCGAGGCCGTGCGCAGCGGCAAGTTCGAGCTGATGCACAGGATCTACGCCAAACACCTGAAGACGCCGCAGGCCCGGGAAGAACTCGATGAGCTGTCGGCGCTGGTGAAAAAATCCGGCCCGATCTGCATTCTCTGCTACGAGCGCGATCACCGCCAATGCCACCGGCAATGGATCGCCGAGATCATCGAGGATCGCGACGGGGTGAAGGTGGAGAATTTGGCGGCGATGCAGGTCTGAGCGTCATCGCGAAAGTCGCTGCCGGTCCGTAGCCCGGATGGAGCGAAGCGAAATCCGGGGATGAACGCAGCGACTACCCCGGATTTCGCTTCGCTTCATCCGGCTACGAATGCCCGCTCACCCCTCGCCTGCCAGCGTCAACGTGCCCTCCATCATCTCCACGCAGCCGCCGCCGACATGCGCGGAGACGATCGCGCCGTTCGCCTTGACCACCCGCGTGAGCAGCAGGCTCGGCCGGCCCATGTCGACGCCCTGCCCGATCCGCAGCTTCAGTTCGCCGTCGCGTTCGCCCGCGAGGTCGGCGAGCATCGCGGCCGCGGCCACGGTGGCGCTGCCGGTGGCGGGGTCTTCGGACAGGCCGCTCGATCCCGGGTGAAACATCCGGGCCTGGAGGTCGAGCGGCTGCTCGGCCGGCGGCACGTCGCGCGTGTAAAGATAGACCGCATCGCTGCCGTCGCGCGGAAACGCGGCCGCGAACGCCGCCGCACCGGGCCGCGCCCGCCGCAGGGCTTCGCGCGAGGCGATCTCGACCATCAGGAACGGCAGCCCCACCGAGAATATCCCCGGCGGATGCCGGTCGGTCCTGATGTCGGCCGCCGACAGCGAAACGCAGCCTGCCGCCTGCTCGACGGTGAATTGCGAGTGTTTGCTCAGGGCTATCGGCGCGGTGAGTTCGGCCGCGGTGACCTTGCCCGCCTGCTGCAGGATCTCGACGGGCACGAGGCCCGCGCCCTCCTCGAACCTCAATCGCGGCGGCGGCGTGGCGGCGCGGCTCGCCAGCACGTAAGCCGTGCCGACATTGGGATGGCCGGCAAACGGGATCTCGCGGTTCACCGTGAAGATGCGCACCTGCGCGTCATTGGCGGCATCGCGCGGCGGCAGCACGAAGGTGGTCTCGGAATAATTGAACTCGGTGGCGATCGCCTGCATCTGCGCGGTCGACAGCCCTCCGGCGTCCAGCACCACGGCGAGCGGATTGCCGCCGAAGGCACGGTCGGTGAAAACATCCACGGTGACATAACGCCGTTGCATCCGAAGTCTCCCAATTGCTATCCCAACTGCCACACCGTCATCGGCCGGTCATAGCCCCTCACCGCGACCTCGCCGAGCGGCTTGGCGTCGTCGCAGGCTTCGCCGAGCGCGTCGCGGACCGCGGCCGAGACCAGAAGCTGCGAGTCGAATTCCTTGTTGAGGGCTTCGAGCCGGCTGGCAAAATTCACGGTGTCGCCGATCACGGTATATTCCTTGCGCCGGGGCGAGCCGATATTGCCGGCCACCACTTCGCCGAAATGGATGCCGATGCCGATGCGCAGCGGCCAGCTCGTCTGCCGGTTGGCGCGCTCGTTCGCCGCCAGCATTTCGCGCGCGGCGGCAACCGCATGGTGGGCGGCGTCCGGCGCCTCCAGCGGCGCGCCGAACAACGCCAGGAATCCGTCGCCGAGGAACTTGTTCACGATGCCGCCATGGCGGTCGAGGATGTCGACCAGCACCGCGAAGGCGCCGTCGAGCCGATCCACCACCTCGCGCGGCGAGCGCGTGCTGGCGCCCGCGGTGAAACTGCGGAAATCGACGAACATGACCGCGACCCGGCGGATTTCGCTTTCGCCCGCGGAGCCCTCCGCCATCAGCCGCTCGACCACTTGCGGCGAGACGTGCTGGCCGAACAGATTGGTGACGCGGTCGCGCGCGGTCGCCGCCACAATGCTGGCCTCGAACTGCCGCCGCAACTGAACGCCGACGGCGCCCGCCAGCATGCCCGCGATCAGGACCACGACGCTGCGCACCGAGTGAAAGTACAGGTCCGGCGCCGGATCGACGTCGCCGGCGGGATGGTAGAACATCGCCATGCCAAACAGTTCGGCCGCGGCGACGAAGCCGGTAAAGGTCGAGAGCCAGAAATCCAGCCGCAAGGTCGAGAGAATGATGAAGATGAAATAGATGAACGGCGCCACGAAGCCGAGCGCCTCCACCCGTCCCATGCTGTCGATGTGCAGCGCCAGCACGATCGTCGGCATCGAGGTCTCGATCAGCACGCCGAGATACCGCCTGAACACCGGCAGGTCGCGATCGAGCCGCAAGGCGCGGCTGATGTTACGATGAACCCACAATTCGAACAGGATGAAGGGAATGAGGACCGCGTAGAGGTAGGCCGGCGTCAGACGGCCATGCCAGAGATGCTCGAGCGCGTAGGGGTCGAGCACATAGAGGGCCAGCAGCATGAGGCCGAGAAGCGCCGCCGTCGCGATCAGCGCCTTGATCCGGATCAGCTCGGTGCGCAGCACCTGCCGCATCAGGGCATGGCTGAAATCGGCCGATACCGCCGCGCGTTCTTCGCCTGCTTTTTTCCACCATGAAACCGGCATCGCTTCTCCCAGTCATTCCGAGATGGTCCGAAGGACCAGACCCGGAATCTCGAGATTCCGGGTTCGATGCTTCGCATCGCCCCGGAATGACGGCAAATATCCTGCCTCAATCGAGCGTGCGGCGGAAGCGCGTCACCGCGATCGTCATGGCCAGCAGCATCAGGGCGAACAGGGCGATGGTGTCGTATTGCAGATTATGCAGGACCGCGCCTTTCAGCATGATGGCGCGGACGATGCGAATATAATGCGTCAGCGGCAGGCCTTCGCCGACATATTGCGCCCAGACCGGCATGCCCGCGAACGGAAACATGAAGCCGGACAACAGGATGCTCGGCAGGAAGAACATCATCGAGAGCTGCATCGCCTGCAACTGGTTCTGCACGATGGTCGAGAAGGTGTAGCCGATCGCCAGGTTGGTCGTGATGAACAGGGTCGAGAGCAGCGCCAGCAACGGCAGGCTGCCGAGAACGGGCACCCCGAACAGCAGCACGCCGATGCCGATGATCAGCGTGCCCTGAAGAAAGCCAACCAGCACGTAGGGCATGATCTTGCCGAACATCACCTCGACCGGCTTGATCGGCATCGAGAGCAGGCTTTCCATGGTGCCGCGCTCGGTCTCGCGTGTCACCGACAGCGCGGTGAAGATCAGCATGGTCATGGTCAGGATGGTGCCGACCAGTCCCGGGCACGATGTTCAACCGCGACGAGGCGGCCGGGTTGTAGCGGGCATGGGCGCGGATCTCGAACGGCATCTCCGGCGGATCGCCGGTGAAGAGGTCGTGCTCGAGCGCGGTCTGCACCAGGGTGCCGAGCGCCCCCAGCCCCGCGCCCGCGGCGACGGGGTCGGTCGCATCGGCCGCGACCAGCAGCGCCGGGCGGTCGCCGCGCCGGACCGCGCGCTCGAAACCACGCGGGATTTCGACGCCGAACAGCACCTTGCCCGACTGCAGGAGATCGTCGAACTCCGCGACATCGCGCACCTTGTAGATGAAGTGGAAATAGGCGCTGTTCTCCAGCGCCTTCAGGATCGAGCGCCCGAGATCGCTGTCCTCCTGCAGCAGCACCGCGGTCGGCAGATTGTGCGGCGTGGTATTGATGGCGTAGCCGAACAGCAGAAGCTGCATCACCGGAAGCATGATGATCATGGCGAACGACACGCGATCGCGCCGGAGCTGGATGAATTCCTTGATCACCATCGCATAGCTGCGCCGCCAGAAGCCGAATCGCGGCTCCCTCGGACCAGTGTTTTGGCGGGACTCGGTGATGACGCTCATTGGAAATTATCCTTCGAGCGGGTCATCAGTTCGATGAACACGTCCTCGAGCGACGGCTCGCCGTGCTGCCAGTGCCATCCGGGCTCTCGCGATAAGGCGCAATGGTGCTTTCCAGCGCCGCCCTGTCGCGGCCGGAGACATGCAGGCTGGTGCCGAACGGCGCCACCATGTCGATGCCGGGCTTGCCGGTGAGTTGGTCCTGCAGCTTGTGGAGGTCGTCGCCGGTGACGGTCCAGGTCGACAGCGCCGAGTTCGCGATCACCTCCTCGACCGTGCCGTGGGCCAGCAGATGGCCATAGGCGATATAGGCGATCTCGTGGCAGCGCTCGGCCTCGTCCATGTAATGGGTGGAGACCAGCACCGTCAGCCCGTCGGCCGCGAGCGCATGGATCTCGTTCCAGAAATCGCGCCGCGCCTTGGGATCGACGCCGGCGGTCGGCTCGTCCAGCAGCAGCAATTGCGGATTGGGCAGCGTGCAGGCGCCGAGCGCGAGGCGCTGCTTCCAGCCGCCGGAAAGTTCGCCCGCGAGCTGTTCCTCGCGGCCGCTCAGGCCGAGGCGCTTGATCATGTCGCGCGCGGCGCCGCGCGCATCGCGCATGCCGTAGAGCCGCGCGACGAATTCGAGGTTCTCGCGCACCGACAGGTCCTGGTACAGCGAAAAGCGCTGCGTCATGTAGCCGACCTGGCGCTTGATCCTGTCGGCGTCGCGGCGGATGTCGTAACCGAGGCACAACCCCTCGCCGCTGTCGGGCGTCAACAGCCCGCAGAGCATGCGGATGGTGGTGGTTTTGCCGCGAGCCGTTGGGGCCGAGGAAGCCGTAGATGGTGCCGCGCTTGACCTGCATCGAGAGGTCATGCACGACCTCGCGGCCATCGAACGACTTGGACAGGCCACGCACGTCGATCGCGATATCGGGGGCGGAATCGGGCAGCCCGGTCATCGCTTGTCCGCCACCGGCGTCTTGGGGTTGGGATAGACGCTGATCGGCTGGCCGACGCGCAAGGAATCGGGTCGTGCCGGCCGCGCCTGGATCAGATAGACGAGCTTGTTGCGTTCATCGAGCGAGTAGATCACCGGCGGGGTGTATTCGGCCGTGGTCGAGATGAAATAGATCCTGGCGGTGAGATCGGCGGCGCAATTGTCGCAGGTCACCCGCACCTCGTCGCCGATCGCAAGCTTCGGCAATTCCGTCTCCGACACGTAAAACCGGATCTTCATGTTGCCGGGCGGCATGATCGAGATCACCGGCCGCTGCGCCGGCACGGTCTCGCCCTCGCGGAAATAGATCTGCTGCACGGTGCCGTTGATCGGGGCAAAGCCGATGCGGCGCGCCAGCCGGGTCTGCGAGGTGTTGACCCGGGCTTCCGCGACCCGCAGCGCGGAGACCGCGGCGTCGAGGTTGGCCTGGGTGCCGGAGCCGGTCTTGCTCAGGGAGGCCGCGCGGTCATAGCTCTGCTGCGCGTTGGCGAGCGTCGCATTGTTCTGGTTGAGGTCCGCCTGCTGCAGCTCGTCATCGACCGAATAGAGCGGCTCGCCGGCCTTGACCTCGTCGCCCTCGCGGACATTGAGCTTGGTCACACGCCCGGATTCGTCGGGGCTGACGAAGATCATGTCGGCTTCGACCCAGCCCTGATAGCCGGGATCGCGGCGCTCGTTGCAGCCGGCGAGCGTCGCCGCCAGCGCGAGTGCAGCCAGGATCTTCAATGTTGTTCGCGACGAAGTCATGTCGTCCTCCGTTCGCCGAAGATCAGATCGAGATGGACGCGCAGCATCGCGAGCGCGTCCAAAGGCGCGTGTCTGGCAAACAGGCTTTGCCAGATCACCGCGATCAACGCCGGCGCCACCAGGATCTGTGGAAAGCGCGCCAGTTCCTTGTTCGCGATTTCGCCGCGCGCGACGCCGAGTTCGATCAGCGCGCGCATCGCCGCGAGGCCCCGCGACACCACCTCGCGATAGTAGAAATCGGCGATCGCGGGAAACCTCGGCCCCTCCGCCACGATCAGCCGCACGATGTCGCCGCGCCGGGTCGAGGCGACCTCCTGGATAAAATTCCGGGCAAATCCCTCGATCGCGTCCCGTACCGATCCGCCTGTCGGCGGCGGCCCATGCAGCCGGCCGATCAGCGGCACCAGCGCGGTCCGGATCAATTCCTCGAACATCGATTCCTTGTCCTTGAAGTGCAGGTAGATCGTGCCCTTCGCGACCCCGGCGCGCTTGGCCACGTCGTCCAGCCGCGTCGCGGTGAAGCCGCGCGAAATGAATTCCTCCAGCGCCGCCTCGATGATGGCCTGCCGCCGCTCCGCCGCGCGCGCGGCGCGGCCGGATAACGGCTCGGACGGCGGCGCTATCGGCAAGGCCGGCGCCGCTGCCCCGTCCAAAGCTGGCTTCCCGGCGCGCCGGCGCTTCGCCGGTCTGACGGGGGCACCTTCCGCGGATGTCGATCGTTTGTTTGCCATGCGACAAATATGACTGACTGGTCAGTCATTGTCAACGGAGGTTCGCGGGCCTGGATTTTCACATCGGCGTTATCGCGATCCGGGGAAGGCACGCATTGATCTTGATCAGGGCTGACCGCGATCGGTCCGAGGCTTCTCGCGTTTTGCGCGCCGACCGGCCGCCCTCGCCGGCGCGAGGCCGACCCGAGCGGTGTCAGGATCTGCGCTGCAGCTTCAGCTTCTCGGCCAGGCTTCCCAAAATGCCCTTGGGCAGGAAGATGATGAAGACGACCAGCAACAGGCCGTAGACGAGATTGTCCCAGCCGACCGCCCTGGTGCCGAAGCCGATGCGCAGCACCTCCGCCAGCAGGATGGTGATGACCGCCCCCACCGTCGGCCCCAGCGAGACGTAGAGACCGCCGACGATGACGGCAAAGACCATCTGCAGCGATACCGCGATGCCGCTCACGGTGTCGGGCGAGATGAACATCTGGTACTGGCAGTAGAGGGCGCCGGCGAACGCGGTCATCAAGGCCGAGATCACCGTGATCTTGAGCTTCTCCATCGTCACATTGACGCCGGCTGCCGCGGCGGCGTCCTCGTCCTCGGAGATGGCCTCGAGCGCATAGCGATCCATGCCGGCGTCGACCCGGCGCCAGATCAAAAGGCCGATGGCCCAGATCGCGAGCGCAATCAGATACCAGGTGACCTTGTCGTCGAATTGCAGCGCCACCAGACGGCTGCCGCTGGTGCGGTTCGGCGTGAACCCGAGCGAGCCGCCGGTATAGTCGCGCGTCGCGGTGATGACCTGCAGGACGATGCCGGACAGCGCCAGCGTGACCAGCACGAAGTAATGGCCGGTGATGCGGAAGCGGAAGCACGGATAGGCCACGATCAGGGCCAGCACCGCGGCCCCGGCCATCGCGACGGGAATGCCGAGCCAGGGCGACACGCCGAGGTGATTCCACAACAGCGCCGTCACATAGGCGCCGACGCCCATGAAGCCGCCGTGCCCGAGCGATACCAGGCCGAAGCGGCCCATCATCGACCACGACGTGTAGGCGAACGACCAGATCAGGATGAGGATCAGGATGTGCAGATGATAGGGGTCGCGATGGACGAACGGCAGCGCGATCAGCACTGCGGCGGCAATCCATGGCGCGAACCGAGGCATCGTCACCGGCGCCTCGCCAGCAGGCCGGCGGGCCGGATGAACATCATGACGATGAAGAAGGCGAAAGCCAGCACGTAGCCCCACTCGAGGTCGGAAAACAGGCCGCCGAGCGAGATGATTTGCGCGAACACGAATGCCGCCACGAAGCCGCCGACGAAGTTGCCGAGCCCGCCCAGCACGCAAACCAGGAACGTGATCGGTCCGAACGACAGGCCGACGAAGGGATGGACATCATATTGCAGCACCAGCAGGCAGGATGCGAGGCCGGCGAGCGCGCCGCCGAGCGCCGAGGTGATGAGATACAGGCGGCGGGTGTCGACGCCCATCAGCGGCATGATCTGGCGGTCCTGCGAGATGGCGCGGATCGCGGTGCCGACGAAGGTCCGGGTCATGAAGAAATAGACCAGCACCATGCCGACCAGCGCGGCGGCGAACGCCAGCAGGCGTGAGTAGCTGAAATGCATTTCGGCGAACTGCAGCACCGGCAGGCGGATGCCGAGATTGCGGAAGTCGATGCCGAACGCGACGGTCGCAAAACTCTGCAGCACGAACAATACGCCGCCGGTGGCGAGCAACTGGTTGATCGGCGGCGCCGAGAGCAGCGGTGCGATCACCAGAAGATGCAGCAGCGCACCGAGGGCCGCGACCAGCAGGATCGTCAGCGGCGCCGCGGCGTAATACGGCAGTCCGAAATACTGGACCAGATAGTACATGCCGTACATGCCGATCATGACCAGCTCCGCATAGCAGATCCATGTCACGTCGATGACGCCGAAGATCAGGTTCAGCCCGAGCGCCAATAGCGCCAGCACGCCGCCGAGCAGGATGCCGTTCACGACGGCCTCGAGCAGGTAGATGTCGAAAATATCCGTCATGATCTTGCCCGGCCTCCCCTCACCTGCCCGCCGATGTCCCCTCGCGCCAAAATCCTACACTCCCAGATAGGCTTGCCGGATGGTTTCGTTGGCCTGCATCTCGTCCGAACTGCCGGAGGCGCGGATCGAGCCGGCCTCCAGCAGATAGGCGCGATCGACCACGCGCAGCACCTGCTGCACGTTCTGCTCGACGATCAGCACGGTCAGGCCTGAGGCGCGAATCCGCTTCACCAGCTCGAAAACCTGCTGCACCACGACGGGGGCAAGGCCTGCGGAGGGTTCATCGAGCAGCAGCAATTTCGGATCCGACATCAGCGCGCGGCCGATCGCGCACATCTGCTGCTCGCCGCCCGACATGGTGCCGGCGAGCTGGTTGCGGCGCTCCTGCATGCGCGGGAAAAGATCGAACACGAACGCCAGGCGCTCGGCGTAACGGGCCCGCGCCTCCGGCATGAACGCACCCATCTTGAGGTTTTCCGTCACCGTCAACCGCGGGAACAGGCGGCGATTTTCCGGGACATGCGCGATGCCGAGACTGACGATGCGATGCTCCGGCGTTTTCACGACGTCGACGCCCTCCATCGAAATCGCGCCCGCTGCGGGGCCTGATCAGGCCCGAGATCACCCGCATCAGGGTCGTCTTGCCGGCGCCGTTGGGGCCGATCACGCCCACCGCCTCGCCGGCCCTGACGTCGAGGCTGACGCCGAACAGCGCCTGGAATGTTCCGTAGCCCGCATCGACCGATTTCATCTCGAGCATGCGCGCGCCCCGCCTAACGACGCGCCTGCGCCGCGGCGACCTGGGTCGCGTCGGCGTCGGTCCCGAGATAGACCTCGATCACCCTGGGATCGTTCGATACCTGGCTCGGCAGGCCGTCGGAAATCTTCTCGCCGTGATCCAGCACCATCACGCGATCGACCACGCGCATCAGCACGCCCATGATGTGCTCGACCCAGATGATGGTGATGCCGAGTTCGTCGCGGATGTTGCGCAGCATCTCGGCCGCCTGGCCCATCTCGGTGTCGTCGAGCCCGCCGAGGCTTTCATCGGCCAGCAGCAGCTTGGGCCCGGTCGCCAGCGCCTTGGCGAGTTCGAGTTTCTTCAGGCCGGCGGCGCCCAGCCCCTCGACCACCGCGGCGCGATCCGTGGGCAGCCCGACCAAAGCGAGCGCGCGTTCGGCCGCCTCCGCAGCCTTGATGCGGCTGTGCCGGCCCTGACCGAAATAGCCGGCGAGCGCCACGTTCTCGAACATGGTCAGCCGGTGGAACGGCCGGGGAATCTGGAAGGTGCGGCCGATGCCCCGATTGATGATGCGGTGCGGAGCAAGGCCCGCGATTTCCGCGCCGGCGAACCGGATCGAACCCGCCGACGGCGCCAGCGTGCCCGAGAGCATGTTGAAGATCGTGCTCTTGCCCGAGCCGTTGGGGCCGATCAGGCCGAGGATCTCGCCCTGATCGACCTTGAACGACACCTTGTTGACGGCCGTGAAACCGCCAAACCGTTTCACCAGGCCCTCGACTACCAGCACGGCGGTCCCCTCCGTTTGTCCGGGGATCGCCTACTTGTAGCTGTAGGTGGTGCCCGCCGGCAGCGGCAGCACCGTCTCGCGCTGCATCTGGCTCTTCGGCCACACGACATAGGATTTGTCGTCGATATATTGCAGGACCACCGGGAACGAGCGCTCGTTCTGCCCGGCGAACTGGGTGCCTTCGCCATAGAATTTGACACCGTAGCCGAGCATGGTGCCGCCTTCGGGGATGTCGGTATCCAGCGCCGCCTTGCGAAGCGCCTCGGGATCGACGCCGCCATATTTCTTGATGGCGCGCGGCAGCACGTCGTCGAGGAACACATAGGCGTTGGATGCGCCAATGCCGACATGGGCCGAGCGAATGGCGACACCCGGCTTGAGCTTGTCGAACTCCTCGCCGACCATCTTGATGACGGCCGGAAGCTTCGGGTCCATGGTTTTCTGGTTCGCCAGCCAGATCGAGATCGGATCGGTGTTGAAGAGGTAGTTGGCGTCGCCGCCGAGGCCTTCCTTCAGCTTCTCATAGACGCCGTAACCCGCGCCATGGCCGACGATGGCGCCGAACTTCAGGCCCTGCTCGCGCGCCTGCCGGAACAGCAGGGTGATGTCGGGATTGTAGCCGGTGTGGAAGATCACATCGGGCTTGGCGCGCTTCAGCTTGGTCACCAGCGCCGACAGATCGGGCGCCGTCGCCGAATAGCCTTCCTTCAGCACCACGTTGAAGCCGGCCTTCTTCGCGCCGGCCTCGTTGCCCTTCGCCACGTCGACGCCGTAGGCGCCGTCCTCGTGGATGATGGCGACGCGCAGATCCTTCGGCTCCTTGCCGAACTTGGACAGCGAGTTCTGCGCGATGAAATCCGTCGTCATCATGCCGTATTGGTCGCCGGCCGCCTGCGGCCGGAACACGTATTTGTAGTTCTTGCCGTCGAACACGCCGGAGGAAATGCAGGTGGTGATCCACATGAACTTCTTCATCTGCTCGACACGGGCGGCCACCGGCACGCACTGCGCCGAGGAGAAGAAGCCCATCAGCATGTCGACTTTTTCCTGCTCCAGCAGGCGCACCGCTTCGTTGATCGAAACATCGGGCTTGCTCTGGGCGTCGGCATAGACCGCCTCGACCTTGTAGCCCTCGACGCCGATCTTGGCGTAGTGATCGAGCATGATCTTGACGCCGGTGTATTGCAGCTCCGAGCCGCCGCCGGCGAGCGGGCCGGTCAGGTCGAAGATCACGCCGATCTTGATTTTCTTTTCCTGGGCGTGGGCGCAAACCGCCGTCCCCAGCACCGCG
The DNA here is from genome assembly GCA_963843225.1 of uncultured Alphaproteobacteria bacterium. Lineage (GTDB taxonomy): Bacteria > Pseudomonadota > Alphaproteobacteria > Rhizobiales > Xanthobacteraceae > Bradyrhizobium. Next base: position 172,904 of record CAWJJT010000002.1, read on the forward strand.
ACCGCGGCGAACAGCCCTCCGAGCAGGCGGGCAGCCATACGCACAGGCATCGAAACCTCCCTGGAATTCTTATGATCGTGTCTTGTTGCTTTTGTTTGGAGGCCATCACACGGGCAGCCTCGCCCGATGTCAAGCGCCTTGCGCGGCCGACATCGCATCACGACGCCGCACGCCGCGGTTTGTCCGGACCGTCGAGGCGCAATTTGAAGAACGCGCCGGCGGCGCGTCTGCCGCAGGCGGTGGCACGCTTACCGGGGCTGGCCGATGCCGTCAGCTATGAAACTTCAAACCGTCGATGATCTTGTCGATCACCTTGCGCTCGGCGCGCATCGCGAGCCCGACCAGGTTGAGATCGGCGCGCGCGACCGCCCTCACCGCCTCGCGGTTGGCGGCGTCATGCGTGGTCTTGAACATGTCCTCGGTATAGACCGCAGGCGTGACGTTGCGCGCCAGCGCGCGTTCGAGCGCGCGGGTCAGCGCAGGCCCGGTCGGCGCCGTAGATCAGGATCGGCTGGCCGATCAGCGACAGATATTTCGTGCCGGACCGGTCTTCGTAGGGCTCCCCGATGCATTCGGGGAATGCGGCTGATATGCCCGAGGTCAGGAACGAGGCCACGTTGAGCTTCTGCCACGCTTCGAGGTCGGTCCGGATCACGACCGCGATCTTGGTGTCGAATTGCATGAGTTGGTTTTCCCGTCATTCCGGGATGGTCCGAAGGACCAGACCCGGAATCTCGAGATTCCGGGTTCGCGCTGACGCGCGCCCCGGAATGACGATAAGGCCGCGGTGCGGAAAAAATCTACCCCTTGGCGTCGCAGGCCCAGGCGCGGATCACGCATTCCTTGCCGCCGAATTCGTAGCATTTCCGGGTCGCTTCGTTGAGCGTGCTCGAAATATGCGGCTTGACCGCGTAGCCATGGGCGCCGCAGGGGTTGGCTCATGTCGATCGCAAGCGCCGCACAGGCCCGCTTCATGGTCACCGCGGTGCAGCCGCCGCCCTCGCACTGCCGGAGCGCGGCCTCGCGCGCCGCGCGTTCGGCCGGATAGTCGAAGGCCTGGCCATAGGCGCCGCATTTGCCGACCGCGAAGGCGCCCGCCGCCCAGGTCTGCGTCACGAATCGCGTTCCGGCGATCGCCAGGGTCAACGCAAACACAAACAGCGCGCGGCGTTGCGCGACGGCAGTCGAAACGATCAAGATTCCCCTCCCCCGAGGCCAAGCGGCGCAAACCTAAGCGAGAGGACGTTTCAACTTGGTGAACGGGAGATCGAAATTGGCGGGCGCGGGATTTACGCCCGCCGCGCCGCCTCCAGCGCCTGCGGCGTGTCGATGTCGAGGAACGCGCCGTGGCCCTCGACCGCGACTTCCGCCACCGCCTCGCTGTGCTTGGCGATCAGATGGCGCGCGCCGATGTCGCCGTCCAGCGTCATCAATTCGTTGAAGAAGCGGCGCGACCACAGCACCGGATTGCCGCGCCGGCCGTCGCTGACGGGCACCACGATCAGATTGCCGCGGTCCGGCGCGAACGCCTCGATCAGCCGGTCGATCAGATGCGCCGAGATCAGCGGCATGTCGCCGAGACAGACCACCGCGCCATCGGCTTTGCCGGGCACCGCGGCGATGCCGGCCTTGACCGAACTGGCAAGCCCGCCGGCAAAATCCGGATTGCGCACGAATGTCACTTTCAGGCCCTGCAAGCGCCTTCTCGACCTGTTCGGCCTGGTGGCCAGTGACGACAGTCACGCTTTGCGCTTTCGAGGCCAGCGCCTGCTCGGTCACGATCCGCACCAGCGGCTTGCCGCCGAGTTCGGCCAGAAGCTTGTTCGGACCGCCCATCCGGGTCGAGCGGCCGGCCGCCAGAATCACCGCCGCGATGTTGCGGTTGCCCTCGATGTCGGGAACCGTGCGCGGCTGCGGCCGCGTCACGATTTCCATCAACAGCCCGCCGACGCCCATGCCCGTGAGTTCGGCGCGCGTCACCTTCAGTCCGGCCAGCAGCCGCATCAGCACCCAGTCGAACCCGTTCTCGACCGGCGAGCGCGCGCAGCCCGGCGCGCCCAGCACCGGCACGCCGCCGGCGCTGCCGATCAACAGCAGATTGCCGGGATCGACCGGCATGCCGAAATGCTCGATGGTGCCGCCGATGCCGGAGATCGCCGCCGGAATCACGTCGCGCCGGTCGGCGATCGCGGACGCCCCGAACACGATCACGAGTTCGGCGCCGAGCCCGAGCAATTCCTTGATCGCGGCCTTCAGCGCCGTCTCGTCATGCGGCACGCGGCGCTCGGCCATGATGGTGGCGCCGGCGGGCGCCAGCCGCTCCGCCGTGACGCGCAGGGTCTTCTCCACCACTTTCGGCGCCAGCCCCGGCAGCAGCGTCGAGACGATGCCGACCCGCTTGATGACATAGGGCGCGATCCGCAGCGCGCCGCCGATGGCCGCCTTGACCGCGGCGTCGCGCAGTTTCGCCTCCACGCCGAACGGGATCAGCTTGACGGTCGCGACCATCTCGCCTTCGACCACCGGCTTGTAGGCCGCAAGCGTCGCAAAGGTGATGGCTTCATCGACGCCGTTGATGCGGTCGACCCTGGCGCGGTCCACCACCAGCACGCCGGCCTTGGCCGCGAACAGATTGGCGCGGCCGGTGAAGGCGCGCTCGACATTGATGCCCTCGCCGGCCACCGCCTGCGCGATGCTGGCGGCGGCGACGTCTTCGGAGACGTCGCCCGTCTTCCAGCCGCACCACCACGATTTCCTTGACGCCGGCGCGGGTCAGCGCCTCGACCTCGGCGTGACCGATCGTGGTGCCCTTCTTGAGCACCAGCGATCCCTGACGCAGCGTATGGACGGTGACGCCGCCGATCGCCTCCATCGGACTGGCGGGACCGAACTTCATGCCGCGGCCTCTTTTGCTTCCTTCGGCAGCCGAAGCTGCGCGGTGATCTCGGCCATGATCGCGACCGCGATCTCCGACGGCGACACCGCGCCGATCGGCAGGCCGATCGGGGCGTGAATACGCGCGATGTCGCTGTCCTTGGCGCCCTGCGCCCGCAGGCGCTCGCCGCGCTTGGCGTGGGTTTTCCGCGAACCGAGCGCGCCGATATAGAAGCAGTCGCGCTCGAAGGCGTGCAGCAGCGCCGGATCGTCGATCTTCGGATCATGCGTCACCGCGACGAACGCCGTGTAGTGATCGACGTTGAGCGGCGGCAGCGCCACGTCGGGCCATTCCGCGATCAGCGGCACGTCGGGAAACCGCTCGGGGCTGGCAAAGGCCGTGCGCGGATCCACCACCGTCACGTCGTAGTCCAGCGAGCGCGCCAGCGGCGCCAGCGCCTGGCTGATATGCACCGCGCCGATGATCACGAGCTTGGCGGTCGGCGCATAGACATTGAGAAACAGCTTCTTGCCGCCGGCCTCGATCGTGCCGCTCTTGCCCATGCGCAATTGCTTTGCCAGCTCCGCCCGCAGCGGATCGGCGGCGAAATCGGCCGCCTTGACCAGCCGCTGCTCGCCGCTTTCGGTGTCGGTGACGAGGATGACCGGCCGGCGCGCGGCGCGCTCGGTATTGAGCTGATGCAGCGTCTCGAGTTTCACGACTGGCCAACCTTTTCGACGAACACACGGATGGTGCCGCCGCAGGACAGCCCGACATTCCAGGCGGTCTCGTCGGCGACGCCGAATTCGAGCATCCTGGGCTTGCCGCTGGCGATCACGTCCAGCGCCTCGGTGACGACCGCGCCCTCGACGCAGCCGCCGGACACCGAGCCCAGGAAGGTGCCGTCATCGTTGATGACGAGGCTCGAGCCCGCCGGCCGCGGCGCCGAACCCCAGGTCTCGACCACGGTGGCGAGCGCCACGCCGTGGCCGGCCTTCTGCCAGTCCTCAGCCGCCTTCAGGATGTCTTCGTCGCGATTGAGCATGGGAGCCTCTTTCAAGCTGCGGACCGGATCAGGCTGCGATGGTGCACCGGCGGCGCCGAGGATAGCGCCGCTATCAGTCCCTCGATCGAACTCAAATTATGCACCGGGCGGAATTCGTCAACGTGCGGCAGCATCATTTTGATGCCCTGCGCCTTGGCCTCGAAGCCGTCATAGCGCAACAGCGGATTGAGCCAGATCAGGCGGCGGCAGGACCGGTGCAGCCGGTCCATCTCGAACGCCAGCTTGGCGTCGGCCTCGCGCTCCAGCCCGTCGGAGATCAGCAGCACGATCGCGCCCTGCCCGAGCACCCGGCGGCCCCATAATTTGTTGAAGGTGTGCAGCGAGGTGCCGATGCGGGTGCCGCCGGCCCAGTCCTCCACCGACGACGAGCAGCTCGCCAGCGCCTCGTCGGGATCGCGCGCCCGCAAGCTGCGCGTCACATTGGTCAGGCGGGTGCCGAACAGGAACACCGAGACGCGCTTGCGGGCATCGGTGATGGCATGCAGGAAATGCAGGAACAGCCGCGTGTATTCGCTCATCGATCCCGAGATATCGAGCAGCGCCACGATCGGCGCCGGCTTGTCGATCCGCCCCAGCCGGTGGATGTCGATGATGTCGCCGCCGGTGCGCAAGGCTGCCGCGCAGCGTGCGGCGCATGTCGAGCCGCAAGCCCCGCGCGTCCGGCCGGTAGCGGCGGGTTTGCAATTCGGCCTGCGGCAGTTTCATCTTCTCGATGGCGCGGGTCACCTGCGCGATCTCGGCCGCGCTCATCTGCGCGAAATCCTTTTTCTGCAGCACTTCCTTGTCGGAGACCGACAGCCGGAGTTCCTGCTCCTGGGCCTGCGGCGTCTCGGTCATCTGCGGCTGCGCCAGCGCCTCCTGGACGCGGCGCGAGGCCGGCGGCGGCTTCTTCCTGGCGTGTTCGGGCAGCGGCACCGAATCCAGCATGTGCTTCCACTCCTCGGCGGCGCGGAAGAACAGATCGAAGGCCTGCGCGAAGATCAGCGCATGCTCGTGGCGCTTGACGAAGATCGACTCCAGCGTGGTGAAGACGTCGGCGCGGTTGCCGATCTCGATCACCTGCAGCGCGTTCATGGCATCGATGACGGCGCCCGGGCCGACCGGAATCCCGGCGGCCCGCAACGCGCGGGCAAAGCCGATGACATTGTCGGCCATTTGGCCGGTCGGGGGCGAGAGATGATCGATGGCCATCGGACAACCCGGTCTTTCACGCCCGTCATTCCGGGAGGTGCGTAGCACAACCCGGAATTCCGCAGCTTCCGGGTTCGCGCTTACGCGCGCCCCGGAATGACGGTCGTTGTCACGACGCGCGAGCTAATTCTCGCTCGTCGCCTCCTTCAAAACCTTCTGCAACGCGTCGCCCTGCATCCGCGCGATGTCGTCCTGGTATTTCAACAGCGCGCCGAGCGTATCGCCGACCACTTGCGGGGTCAGCGAGCGGGCGTCGAGTTCGGTCAGCGCGGTGGCCCAGTCGAGCGTCTCGGCGACACCGGGCGATTTGTAGAAATCCTGGTCGCGCAGCGCCTGCACGAAGCTGACGACCTGCTGCGACAGTTTCGCGGAAATTCCGGGCACGCGCGATTTGACGATCGCGAGTTCGCGCTCGGCCGTGGGATAGTCGACCCAGTGATAGAGACAGCGGCGCTTCAGCGCGTCGTGGATCTCGCGGGTGCGGTTGGAGGTGATGATGACGATCGGCGGCTGCGGCGCCTTCACGGTGCCGAATTCGGGAATCGTCACCTGGAAGTCGCTGAGGATTTCCAGCAGATACGCCTCGAACGCCTCGTCGGCGCGGTCGAGTTCGTCGATCAGGAGCACCGGGGCGCCCGCGACATCCGGCTCCAGCGCCTGCAGCAGCGGCCGCTTGATCAGATAGCGTTCGGCGAAGATGTCGGACGACAGTTGCTCGCGGTCGGTATCGCCGGCCGCTTCCGCAAGCCGGATCGCGATCATCTGCGCGGCGCTGTTCCACTCATAGACGGCGGAGGCGACGTCCAGCCCCTCGTAGCATTGCAGCCGGATCAGCTTGCGCCCCAGCGCCGCCGACAGCACCTTGGCGATTTCGGTCTTGCCGACGCCGGCCTCGCCCTCGAGAAACAGCGGCCGGCCCATGCGCAGCGACAGATAGGTGACCGTCGCCAGCGACCGCTCCGCGAGATAGCCGCGCGAGCCGAGAAGCTCCAGCATCGCATCGACGGAATTGGGAAGCGCCGATGCGGTCATGGGAGAACCAATCTCGATGGGCCAAGAACCGCCAATGTCAGGCTTTGGCGGTCGCGGCTTCGACGGCGCGGCGCGCCAGCACCGCGATCAGATGGGCGCGATATTCGGCACTGCCGTGCAGGTCGCTGTTGAGCCCGTCGGCGGGCACCGTCAGGCCGTCGAGCGCCTTCGCCGAGAAGCGCTTCTTCAGCGCCTCCTCGAAGGACGCCACGCGGAACACGCCGTTGGAGCCGGCGCCGGTGACGGCGACGCGCACATCCGACGGACGCTTGGCGACGAACACCCCGACCAGCGCGTAGCGCGAGGCCTGGTTGCGGAATTTCACGTAGGCCGCCTTCTTCGCCAGCGGGAACATCACGCGGGTGATGATCTCGTCGCTCTCCAGCGCAGTCGTGAACAGGCCCTGGAAGAATTCCTCCGGCTTGAGGCGGCGCTTGTTGGTGACGATGGTGGCGCCGAGCGCAACGCAGGCGGCGGGATAATCGGCGGTGGGATCGTTGTTGGCGAGCGAGCCGCCGATGGTGCCCTTGTGGCGCACCGCGGGATCGCCGATCAGGCCGGCGAGTTCGGCGAGCGCCGGGATCGCCTCGCCGACGATGGCGGAGGTTGCGACCGCGTTGTGGGTCGCGGTGGCGCCGATGACCAGCGAACGGCCCTTCATCTCGATGCCGTCCAGCCCCTCGATGTGGGAGAGATCGACCAGATGCGGCGGGCTCGCGAGCCGCTGCTTCATGACCGGCAGCAAGGTGTGGCCGCCGGCGATCACCTTGGCGTCTTCATTCTTGACCAGGAGATTGGCGGCCTGCCGCACGGTCGCCGGGCGATGATATTTGAATTCGTACATGAAAAATCCTTGATCGCCGTGCGCTGACGTTCTTACGCGAGGTCGGAATTCGCCATCGCCTTGGCGCCGGCCGCGATCGACTGAACGATGTTCTGGTAGCCGGTGCAGCGGCAGAGATTGCCTTCGAGCTCTTCGCGGATGGTGTGGTCGGAGAGATCATGGCCCTTGCGGTGGACCATATCGACCGCGGTCATGATCATGCCGGGGGTGCAGAAGCCGCATTGCAGGCCGTGATGCTCGCGGAACGCCTCCTGCATCGGATGCAGCGGCGCGCCGTCGGCCGCCAGCCCCTCGATGGTCCGCACTTCGTGGCCGTCGGCCATCACCACGAGCGTGGTGCAGGACTTCACCGCCTTGCCGTCCAGATGCACGACGCAGGCGCCGCATTGCGAGGTGTCGCAACCGACATGGGTGCCGGTCAGCCGCAGATTCTCGCGCAGGAACTGCACCAGGAGGGTGCGGGGGTCGATATTGGCGTTGACGGGATTACCGTTCACAATCAAGGAAATCTTGGCCATTCAGCACTCTCTTCATCTGCACCGCCGCATTGCACGGCAGCACAGCCGTTAAAATCGCAAGCAGGTCCATAATATGGGCCATTCCGGCAATGAGCAACCTCACCTTCGGTATCGGCCGGTGACCTGACACCCTTGGCGGGACTGGCCTTTTCGGCGGACGGACCTCGCGCTCGGCCCGATCGCTAGCCCTGCACCGCCTTGGCGAAATTGGCGAAAAATTCATCGGCCAGCTTCTTGGCCGAACCGTTGATCAGCCGCTGCCCGAGCTGGGCCAGCTTGCCGCCGATCTGCGCCTCGACATTGTAGGTCAGCAGCGTGCCGCCGTCCTTGTCGGCCAGCGCCACCGTGGCGCCGCCCTTGGCGAAGCCGGCGACGCCGCCCTCGCCTTCGCCCGATATCTTGTAGCCGTTGGGCGGATCGAGATCGCTCAGCGTCACCCGTCCCTTGAAGCGCGCCGACACCGGCCCGACCTTCATCTTGGCGACCGCGCGGAAGCCGTTGTCCTCGGTCTTCTCCAGTTCCTCGCATCCGGGGATGCAGGCCTTGAGCACTTCCGGATCGTTCAGTTTGGCCCACACCGCCTCGCGCGGCGCCGCAAGCTGAACCTCGCCGTTCATCGTCATGGCCATTGGAGTGCCTCCCGGATTGCTCTTCTGTTGCCTTTGTTGCCCGGAGTAAAGCACGCTTGGCCCAAAAGGAAGAGGACGGATGGAGGGTGAGCGATGCATATTCGCAGCGCAGCAGGCCTGCGCCAGGCGCTTTGGGCTCGCAAATAAGTTGATGGAAACCGGCGGTTCTCCCCCGGAGCGTCATTGCCGGGCTTGACCCGGCAATCCCCCTCTTGAATAGAGTCGCGGGATGACTGCGCGGATCTCAGGCGCGATGACGCGCCATAGTCTGCGCACGACAGAAGGTTCAAGCCCATGCCGATGATCGATGCCGACGGTTGCCTGCTCAACGTATCGGTCGAGGGCCGCGACGGCGGACCGACCCTGATGCTGTCGAACTCGCTGGGCTGCACGTTGCGGATGTGGGAGCCGCAGATGAAGGCGCTCACCCAGGTGTTCCGCGTCATCCGCTACGACCGGCGCGGCCATGGCAAATCCAGCGTCCCGCCCGGTCCCTATTCCATGGAGCGCTTCGGCCGCGACGTGCTGGCGATCCTCGACGACCTCAACATCGAGAAGGTGCACTGGTGCGGATTGTCGATGGGCGGCATGGTCGGACAATGGCTCGGGGCCAACGCGCCCGAACGCTTCGGCAAGATCATTCTCTCCAACACCGCCTGCTACTATCCCGATCCGACCAACTGGCAGAACCGCATCAAGGCGGTGCAGGAAGGCGGCATCGCGGCGGTCGCCGACACCGTGATCGCCGGCTGGCTGACGCGCGGACTTCCGGGAACGCGAGCCGCAGATCGCGGCAAACCTGAAGGCGATGCTGCTGGCCACGCCGGTGCAGGGCTATCTCGCCTGCTGCGAGGCGCTGAGCACGCTCGATCAGCGCGCGCTGCTGCCGAAAATCAAGAGTCCGACGCTGGTCATCGCCGGGCGCCACGACATGTCGACGCCGGTCGCGGCCGGCGAATTCATCCGCAGCCAGATTCCCGGCGCCGCCCTGACGATTCTCGACGCCGCGCATATTTCCAATGTCGAGCAGCCGCACGCCTTCACCGACGCGGTGGTCGGCTTTTTGACGCAGCGCTAGAACCGACGTTCAAACGCCGATCGCGAGGGCCGCGAAGGCTCAGCGATTGTTCAGGAGTTCGCGCCGATCGCGGGCGATCGCGTCCAACGTCACGCCGGACTCCGCCTGCGGCTCGGCGGGACGCTCGACCAGCAACAGGATCGCGGCGCCGAGCAGCAGCAGCAGTTCGGTCGCATGCAGCCGCAGCGCCTGCGGTCTCGCCGACCTGCGACGCCATGATCATGCTGGCGAAACTGATCACGCTGCCGATGGTGAGCGCGATGGCGAGCGGTTCGTCGCGGTCGCCGGTCTTGCGGATCGCGGCGCGGACGATGAAGGCCAGAAACAGCACGAAGAACGCGACCACCGTGAGCTTGCCCAGCGCGAGCAGCCAGGCGATGCGGACCGCGGTCATCCCCGTCAGTTGCAGATGATCGCTGATGAACAATCCGACCGCGATGTTCGGCCGCTCATAGAGCCCGTGGATCGGCGCCACCATGATCCTGTAGGCGACGATGGTCCAGGTCGGAATGAAATAGGCGGCGAGCAGCGCGCCATGGAATGAACTGATCCGCCAGTTGGTCGACATTGCCGCTTCCCGCTGTTGCGCCGCGGGTCTGCAAGGAGCCCACGGCTTTGCGGGCGAGGTAACGCCCTTAAACTGCGACGGGCAATTTAAACCCTTTGTTTACCTTAATCGACGGCTCGGTCGGAGCCGGGCCTTCCCACGCATGCGCCAAAAGAAAAGCCCCGCCTTTCGGCGGGGCCTTCCTGCTCTCTTGCTCTCGCTTGGGCTTTGAAGCCCGGATTAGCGGTCGTCCTTGCCCGACTGACCGGGGTTCTGGCCCTGACGGCCCGGATCCTGCTGCTGCTGGCCAGGCTTCTGGCCGCCGCCCTGCTGCTGGCCGGGCTTCTGACCCGGGTTCTGGTTCTGCTGGCCCGGATTCTGGTTCTGGCTGGTCATCGGGATCTCCCTTGTTGAATCTAGTGCGAGTTTAACGGGGCTGACCGCGATTGGTTGCGGAGGAACCGGGGTTCCCCGATGCTCATTCCGTGGCGGCGGCTTGTCGCCACCGTGGCGGCCGGAACCGCCGGTAAAATGAGCACTGTACAAGCCATTTAAGCCGCACCCCGCGCTGTTGCCGCCCCCGGTTGCCACTGTTAGAAAACGGCACGATGCGTCGTTCAGGCTGCCGGGGGCCCTCGCCGCGTCATCCCTCTCCAAACGCGAGCCCATTCTCGCGGCAAACCGGTCTCGACTTTGCCGGAAAAGGCTCGGGTCAACGGCAGCGCATGGATTATTTCGCCCAGCAACTGATCAACGGCCTCGTCCTCGGTTCGATCTACGGCCTGATCGCCATCGGCTACACCATGGTCTATGGCATCGTCGGCATGATCAATTTTGCTCATGGCGACATCTTCATGATCGGCGGCTTCATCGCGCTGATCTCGTTTTTGGTGCTGGTCTCGCTCGGGCTGACCGCGGTTCCCCTGATCCTGCTGATCGTGTTGCTGGTGTCGATGGCGATCACCGCGCTGTACGGCTGGACCGTGGAACGCATCGCCTATCGGCCGCTGCGGCATTCGTTCCGGCTGGCGCCGATGCTGTCGGCGATCGGCATGTCGTTCGTGCTGACGAACTATTCGCAGGTCGCGCAAGGCGCCCGCGTCAAGCCGGTGCCGCCGATCATCACCGGCGGCTACACGCTGCTGGACAACAACGGCTTCGTGGTGCGGCTGTCGAACGTGCAGATCGTCGTCGTCGTCACCACCATCGTGCTGCTGGCGATCTTTACCTGGCTGGTGGCGCGCACGCGGCTCGGCCGCGACATGCGCGCCTGCGAGCAGGACCAGACCATGGCCGCGCTGCTCGGGGTCGACGTCGACCGCACCATCTCCATGACCTTCGTGATCGGCGCGGCGCTCGCCGCCGTCGCCGGCATGATGTACCTGCTCTATTACGGTCTGGTGGATTTCTTCATGGGCTTCGTCGCCGGCATCAAGGCGTTCACCGCCGCCGTGCTCGGCGGCATCGGCTCGCTGCCCGGCGCCATGCTCGGCGGGCTCGCGATCGGCCTGATCGAGACCATGTGGTCGGCCTATTTCTCGGTCGAATACAAGGACGTCGCCGCGTTCTCGATCCTGATCGTGGTCCTGATCTTCATGCCGACCGGCCTGCTCGGCCGGCCCGAAGTTGAAAAAGTTTGACGGGCGGCAGCGTGACAGCATCCGCGCCCAAACCGACGCCGGGCTCGCACGGCCCGGTAGCTGCCTTCATCTTCAAGAAGTCCCTGATCAGCGCGCTGGTGGCGCTGGTGCTGTTCTCGCTGATGATCGGCATCCGCACCGAGGCAGGACCCACCGGACAATTGATCTTCTGGACGCGATGGCCGGAACTCGCCGGCATGGTCGCGCGCGGTGTTCGCCGGCAGCATCGTGGTCGAGTTGCTGCGGCTGTGGTGGGGTCCGGTCGGCACCGTCATGGTCGTTCCGCCAAAGGTGCAGAGCGCGCTGGCGCTGGCGCGGCGCGCGATCGCGCCTCTGCTGCTGATCTTCACTTTTCTCGTGCCGGTGATCTTCTATCAGCAGCGCTACATCCTCGATCTCGGCATTCTCGTGCTGACCTATGTGATGCTGGGATGGGGACTGAACGTCGTGGTCGGCCTCGCCGGGCTGCTCGACCTCGGCTACGTCGCGTTCTACGCGGTCGGCGCCTATTCCTACGCGCTGCTCGCGACCAATTTCGGGCTGTCGTTCTGGATCTGCCTGCCGCTCGCCGGCATTCTCGCCGCGCTCTGGGGCGTGATGCTGGGCTTTCCGGTGCTGCGGCTGCGCGGCGACTATCTCGCCATCGTGACGCTGGCGTTCGGCGAGATCATCCGGCTCGTGATCATCAACTGGCAGAGCCTGACCGGCGGCCCCAACGGCGTCTCCGGAATCCCGCGGCCGAGTTTTTTCGGCATTCCCCTCACCCCCGGCGATGACGGCCTTGCCGCGAAACTCGGCATCGAGTTTTCGCCGACCCATCGCATCGTGTTCCTGTTCTACCTGATCCTGGCGCTGGCGCTGTTGACCAACTGGGTGACGATCCGGTTGCGGCGGCTGCCGATCGGGCGCGCCTGGGAGGCGCTGCGCGAGGACGAGGTCGCCTGCCGCGCGCTCGGCATCAACATCACCACGACGAAACTGACGGCGTTCGCGACCGGCGCCATGTTCGGCGGTTTCGCCGGCGCGTTCTTCGCGACGCGCCAGGGCTTCATCAGCCCGGAATCCTTCACCTTCCAGGAATCGGCGCTGGTGCTCGCGATCGTCGTGCTCGGCGGCATGGGATCGCAGCTCGGCGTCGCGCTCGCCGCGCTCGCCATGATCGGCGGCTTCGAGCTGTTCCGCGGCCTCGACCAGTACCGCATGCTGGTGTTCGGCCTCGCGATGGTGCTGTTGATGATCTGGCGGCCGCGCGGGCTGATCGGCCATCGCGCGCCGACGGTTTATCTCCAGCACAGCCACGCGATCTCGTCCGACCTCGTCAAGGAGGGCCACGGATGAGCGGCGATTGCATCCTGTCCGTCGATCGCCTGACGATGCGGTTCGGCGGCATCGTCGCCGTCAACGAGCTGTCCTTCACCGCCGAGCGCGGCAGGATCACCGCGCTGATCGGGCCGAACGGCGCCGGCAAGACCACCGTGTTCAACTGCATCACCGGCTTCTACAAACCGACCGGCGGCACGATGCGGCTGACGCATGACGACGGCCGTCCGATCCAGCTCGAACGGCTGAACGATTTCCGGATTTCGAAGCAGGCGAAGGTCGCGCGCACCTTCCAGAACATCCGGCTGTTCCCCGGCATGACCGCGCTGGAAAACCTGATGGTGGCGCAGCACAACGCGCTGATGCGGGCGTCGGGCCTGACTTTTCTCGGCCTGATCGGCGCGCCGTCCTGGCGCACGGCCGAAAAGCGCGCGATCGATCTGGCGACGCGTCTGGCTGAAGCGCATCGGGCTGCTCGACCGCGCCGACGACGCCGCCGGCAATCTGCCCTATGGCGACCAGCGCCGCCTCGAGATCGCGCGCGCGATGTGCACCGAGCCGGCGCTGCTGTGCCTCGACGAGCCGGCCGCCGGCCTGAACGCGCGCGAAAGCGCCGCCTTGAGCGAATTGCTGCTCTCGATCCGCGACGACCACGGCACCTCGATCCTGTTGATCGAGCACGACATGAGCGTGGTGATGGAAATTTCCGACCACGTCGTGGTGATGGATTACGGCGTCAAGATCGCCGAGGGCACGCCCGAAGGAGGTCCGCGACGATCCCAAGGTGATCGCCGCCTATCTCGGCGTGGACGACAATGAGGTCGCCGCCGTCGAGTCGGAGTTGGGGCTGTGAGGCGGCGGCAAACAAATTTGCTATGGCCGGGCTTGTCCCGTCATGGCGGCTGTGAGGTCTTGCGATGACCCCAGCCGGCCAGCCTCTGCTTGCGATCCGGAACCTTCGCGCCGCCTACGGCAAGATCGAGGCGCTGAAGGGCGTCGATCTCGCGATCAACCCCGGCGAGATCGTCGCCCTGATCGGCGCCAACGGCGCCGGCAAGTCGACGCTGATGATGACGGTCTTCGGCAGGCCGCGCGCCCGCTCCGGCCAGATCCTGTTCGACGGCCGCGACATCACCGCCGTGCCGACCCACGAGATCGCGCGGCTGCGGATCGCGCAATCGCCGGAAGGCCGCCGGATTTTCCCGCGCATGAGCGTCGCGGAGAACCTGCAGATGGGCGCCGACGCCACCGACTGCAGCGAGGCCGAGCGCGAAGCCGGGCTCGAACGCGTCTTCGCGCTGTTCCCGCGGCTGAAGGAGCGCATGACCCAGCGCGGCGGCACGCTTTCCGGCGGCGAGCAGCAGATGCTGGCGATCGGCCGCGCGCTGATGAGCCGCCCTCGCCTGCTGATGCTGGACGAGCCGTCGCTCGGGCTCGCGCCCCTGATCGCGCGCCAGATTTTCGACGCAATCCGCACCCTGAACCGGCAGGACGGGCTCACCGTGCTGATCGTCGAGCAGAACGCCAATCACGCGCTGCGGCTTGCCCATCGCGGCTATGTCATGGTCAACGGCCTGATTACGCTGCAAGGAACCGGCGCCGAACTGTTGCAGCGCCCGGAAATCCGCGCCGCCTATCTCGAAGGCGGCCGGCGGGGGTGAATACCCGGCGGCGAAGTGCCGCGCTGCCTGAAAATTGCCGATGACTTCGCGACAAATTCAGCCGACAATGAGCGCGATTTTCGACCCCGGCTCGCCCGGCTTCCCGTAGCGATCTACCCGCGAGGACTCCTCATGAAATCATTGAAACTGATCGGCCTGGCATTCGGCACTTCGTTGGCGCTGTCGACGGCAGCCTTTGCGCAGGACATCACCATCGCCGTGGCGGGCCCGATGACCGGCGGCGAATCCGCGTTCGGCCGGCAGATGAAGAACGGCGCCGACATGGCGATCGCCGATCTCAACGCCGCCGGCGGCCTGCTCGGCAAGAAGCTCGCGCTGGATGTCGAGGACGACGCCTGCGATCCCAAGCAGGCGCGCTCGGTGGCGGAAAAGATCGCCAGCGCGAAGATCCCGTTCGTCGCCGGCCATTACTGCTCGTCGTCGTCGATCCCGGCGTCGGAAGCCTATGCCGACGGCAACGTGCTGCAGATCACGCCGGCCTCGACCAATCCGCTGTTCACCGAGCGCAAGCTCTGGAACGTGGCGCGCGTCTGCGGCCGCGACGACCAGCAGGGCCTCGTCGCCGGCGAATACATCGCCAAGAACTACAAGGGCAAGAACATCGCCATCCTCAACGACAAGACCACCTACGGCAAGGGCCTCGCCGACGAGACCAAGAAGGCGCTCAACAAGGCCGGCGTCACCGAAAAGATGTTCGAGTCCTACAACAAGGGCGACAAGGATTTTAACGCCATCGTGTCGCGCCTGAAGCGCGACAACATCGATCTGGTCTATGTCGGCGGCTATCATCAGGAATCGGGCCTGATCCTGCGCCAGATGCGCGACCAGGGCCTGCAGACCGTGCTGATGGCGGGCGACGCGCTGGCCGACAAGGAGTTCGCCTCGATCACCGGCCCCGCCGGCGAAGGCACGCTGTTCACCTTCGGCCCCGATCCGCGCAACAAGCCGACCGCCAAGGCGATCGTCGAGAAGTTCAAGGCCAAGAACATCGATCCCGAAGGCTACACGCTCTACACCTACGCCGCGATGCAGGTCTGGTCGCAGGCGGTGAAGAAAGCCGGCACCACCGATCCGAAGAAGGTCATGGACACGATCAAGGGCGGCGCCTGGGATACGGTGATCGGCAAGCTGGAATTCGACGCCAAGGGCGACATCAAGCAGCTCGACTACGTCGTCTACAAATGGGACGCCAAGGGCGGCTACACCGAGATCAATCCGAAGGGATCGTAGCGACCCCTTGCGGAAATTCGCCTCGCCAATGTCGAACGCCCCGGTTCGCCGGGGCGTTTTGCTTGGTGAATTGAAAAACCCCGTTCCTCCCGATTCGGATATCGGCTAAGTCCGATGGTGCATCTGATTCCGGTTTACCGGAGGCCACAATGCAGGCAGAGAACGAGCGGAGCATCTTTCTCTCCACCTTGCCGGCATCAAGACGCGATCGCGCGATCGCGCTGGCGATTGTCTGCATCTCGTCGGCTTTTTTCGCGTGTGCCGTGCCTTTCGCCGGCGTCCCGCTTCCCCCGGTTCCGGCGTTCGTCGCGAGCTATCAATCGGCGCTGGCGGTCAGCGATGTCATCACCGCCGTTCTCTTGCTCTCGCAGTTCGGCCTGTTGCGGTCGTGGGGGCTGCTGCTGCTGGCGAGCGGGTACCTGTTCACCGCGGCGATCGCGATCGTTCATGCCCTGACCTTTCCGGGCCTGTTCTCTCCGACCGGGCTTCTTGACGCCGGTCCGCAGACGACGGTCTGGCTGTACATGATCTGGCACGGCGGATTTCCGCTGCTCGCGCTCGGCTATGCCCTGCTGAAAGCCCCCGACGGTGGCGCCCGCATCCACGGGTCGGCCGGCGCGGCGATCCTGATCAGCATCCTCACCATCGTGGTTGCGATATCGGCGCTGACCTGGCTCGTCACCGCGAAACACGAGATCCTGCCGACGCTGTTGATTGGGGGACGTTACACCTCCACCATGATCGGCGTCGTGTCGGGCGTGTGGTCGCTCAGCCTGATCACTCTCTTCGTGCTGTACTTCCGACGGCCGCATTCGGTGCTCGATATCTGGCTCATGGTCGTGATGTGCGCCTGGCTGTTCGACATCGCGCTGT
The DNA here is from genome assembly GCA_963843225.1 of uncultured Alphaproteobacteria bacterium. Lineage (GTDB taxonomy): Bacteria > Pseudomonadota > Alphaproteobacteria > Rhizobiales > Xanthobacteraceae > Bradyrhizobium. The sequence goes on from CAWJJT010000002.1 coordinate 189,429, forward strand.
CGGCGATCGTCAACGTGACCCGGTTCGATCTCGGCTTCTATGTCGGCCGGATCTACGGACTCTGCGCGGCAAGTTTCGTGCTGGCGGTTTTGCTCGTCAACAACGTCGCCCTCCAGGCCCAGTTGTCCGATCTGCTCGGCAGGCTGCGCCGGCAGGCCGCCACCGAAAGGGATCGTCACAGCGAGCGCGAGCGGCTGTTCAGCGCGGTCGTCGAATCGTCCAACGACGCCATCATCACCAAGGCGCTCGACGGCACCATCACCGCATGGAATTCGGCCGCCGAACGGCTGTTTGGGTATACCGCGGCGGAGGCCGTCGGCCGGCACACCGACATCTACGTCCCGCCCGACCGGCGCGCGGAGGTGAACGACATCCTCCGCCGCGTCGCGGGCGGCGAGGCCATCGAGCAATACGAGACTGTGCGCCGGCACAAGGATGGCCGGGAAGTCCATATCTCGCTCGGCGTCTCTCCGATCAGGTCGGCGACGGGAGAGATCGTCGGCGCGTCCAAGATCGCGCACGATATCAGCGAGACCAAGCGGACACAGCAGGCTCTCAACCAGGAGATCGAGGAGCGCCAGCGCATCTTCGAGACGTCGCAGGACCTCATCCTTGTCACGGACACAAGGGGCACCTTCATCCAGGTCAGCCCGAGTTGCCGGACCATCCTCGGATACGAGCCCTCCGAAATGATCGGGCACAGCGCGGTCGAATTCATCCACCCCGACGACCTCGACAACACCCGCGAGGAGATGCGCTCCGCGCGGCACGGACGGCATATGCGCAACTTCGAAACACGCTACCTCCACAAGGGGGGCCAGCCCGTGACGCTGTCATGGATGGGGGCGTGGTCGGAGCCGGTGCGGCGGCACTTCTTCGTCGGCCGCGACCTCACCGAGAAGCGCGCCGCCGAAGCCCAATTCCGGCAGGCCCAGAAGATGGAGGCCGTCGGCCAGCTCACCGGCGGCGTCGCGCACGACTTCAACAACATTCTGACCGTCATCACCGGGACCATCGGCATTCTGGCCGAGGCCGTCGCCGATCGCCCGCAGCTTGCCGCGGTCGCCGGGATGATCGATGAGGCCGCGGAGCGCGGGGCCAGCCTGACCCGGCATCTGCTCGCTTTCGCCCGCAAGCAGCCGCTGCAGCCGCGCGAGGTCGACGTCAATACGCTGGTGCTGGAAACCGCGAAGCTGCTGCAGCCGACGGTCGGCGAGCAAATCGAGATCGCGCCGCGGCTCGCCACCGACGCGTGGACGGCCTCGGTCGATCCAAACCAGCTCGCCACCGCGATCCTGAACCTTGCCCTGAATGCCCGCGACGCCATGGCCGGCCGCGGCAAGGTCACGATCGAGACCAACAACGTCCATCTCGACGAAGCCTATGCCGGCATGAACGACGAGGTCACCGTGGGCGATTATGTCATGATCGCCGTCAGCGACACCGGCTCGGGGATTCCGGCCGCAAATCTGGAAAAGGTGTTCGACCCCTTCTTCACCACCAAGGAATTCGGCAAGGGCACCGGCCTCGGCCTCAGCATGGTGTTCGGTTTCGTCAAGCAATCGGGCGGCCATATCAAGATCTACAGCGAGGAAGGTCACGGCACCACGATCAAGATCTACCTGCCGCGCGCGACCGGCGCCGATCCGCCGGCAGACGAGTCGCCGGCTCCTTCGACCGCCGAGGGCGGGAACGAGATCGTGCTGGTCGTCGAGGACGATGCACTGGTGCGCAAATATGTGATCGCCCAGGTCGAGAGCCTTGGCTACTCCACGCTGGAGGCCCGCGACGCGACGGAAGCCCTGAAGGTGATCGACAGCGCCGCCCCGGTCGATCTCCTGTTCACCGACGTGATCATGCCCGGCCCGATGAACGGCCGGCAACTGGCCGACGAAGCGCGGCAGCGGCGTCCCTCGCTCAAGATGCTGTTCACGTCGGGCTTTGCCGAGAACGCCATCGTTCATCACGGCCGTCTCAACTCCGGCGTGATGCTGCTTGCCAAGCCCTATCGCAGGTCCGACCTTGCGCGAATGATGCGAATGGCTCTCGACAGCCGGACCGGCGCGGCACCGGCAGGTTGACCGCGACGCCATCCTGCGGTCATCTCGCATCTTGCAGGAAAGGCGCGATGAAAAACCTCCTCACCGACATACCCGGCGTCCGCGTCGGCCACGCCGATGACAGGGCGCTTGCCTCCGGCGTCACGGCGGTCGTTTTCGATCACCCCGCGGTGGCGGCGATCGACGTGCGCGGCGGCGGGCCCGGCACGCGCGAGGGCGCCCTGCTCGACCTCGCCAACACCGTGGAACGCATCGACGCCATCGCGCTCGGCGGCGGCTCGGCGTTCGGGCTCGATGCCGGCGGCGGGGTGCAGGCCTGGCTCGCCGAACAGGGCCGCGGCTTTGCGGTGCGCGGCGCGGTGATCCCGATCGTGCCGGGCGCGATCATGTTCGATCTCCTCAACGGCGGCGACAAGGCATGGGGCCGTTTCGCGCCCTACCGCGATCTCGGCTACGCCGCGGCGGCCGCGGCGAGCGCCACTTTCGCGCTCGGCAGCGTCGGCGCGGGGCTCGGCGCCACCACCGCGAATTTCAAGGGCGGGCTTGGCTCGGCCTCGGCGGCGACGCAGGCTGGCGTGAAGGTCGCCGCGCTCGCGGTGGTCAATGCGGTCGGCAGCGTCACGGTCGGCGACGGGCCGTGGTTCTGGGCCGCGCCGTTCGAAGTCGACGGCGAATTTGGCGGCCGCGGCCTGCCGCCGGCGTTCACGCCGGACATGCTGGCGATGCGCATCAAGGGCGGCGCGGCCGCAACCTCGGCGGAGAACACCACGCTGGCGGTGGTCGTCACCGACGCCGCGCTGACCAAACCGCAGGCCAAGCGGCTCGCGATGATCGCGCAGACCGGATTTGCCCGCGCGATCTATCCGGTGCACGCGCCGCTCGATGGCGACGTGCTGTTCGCCGCCGCGACCGGCGAAAAGCCGATCGAACCGCTGGCCGGCCTTACCGAACTCGGGATGGTCGCTGCCAACGTGGTGGCGCGGGCGATTGCGCGAGGTGTCCACCAGGCCACCGCGCTGCCCTTCCTGGGCGCGCTCCCGGCGTGGCGGGACCGGTTCGGATAGCTGGCCGGGTTCGGTCCGCCGGATCCGATCAGACGCTCATCGAAAGCGGCGCGGGAGCTCCGGGCGAGATCGCCTGCGCCGCCTGCTGAATCATCTTTTCGAGGAAATTGTAGGAGGCCGTCGCGCTGCTGGATGATGTCGACGCCGCGGGCGATGTCATGGTGATCGACGGAGCCGTCGGCATTGGTGATGGATGTCGTGGTCGAGCCGTCACTGTTGGTGACGGAGGTGCTGGTTGCGCCCGCCAGCGCCTGCAGCAAGGGATCGGAATTCGACCCGCCGGCGCCGGAGGTTGATCCGCAAGCATCGGCAGCGCCGCTGGATCCGTCGGATCCGCTGGAATCGGCGACATGATGGTGGTGCCCGCCCTTGCCGTGCGCCCCCTGCAATGCTTTCTGCATTTCATCGAGGCTCACCGACCCGTCGCCATTGGCGTCGAGCTTGTTGAACACGTCATCGGCCTGCGCGAGGTTGGTGCCGCCGGCGCCGAGCGCGTTTTCGAATTCGCTCTTGCTGATCGCGCCGTCGCCGTCGGCGTCGATCTGCGAGAACAGATCCTTCAGCGCGGCGGCCGGGTCCGTGGGCGCCGATGTAGTCGATGCCGACGTCGTTGATGCCGATGCGGTCGACGCGCCGGAATCCTGGCCCTGCGCCGCAATCAGCGCGCTCATCGTCGCCGGCGAGATCTGCGTAAACCCGGCACCACCGGTAACTGGAGGCGGACTTTCTGTCTGCGTCGAGCCGTTCGCGGTATCGAACGGGGTGGTCGGGTTCTGGGCAAAGCCCGTGGTCTGCGGCGACGTCGATTTCGAAGAGATCAGCGATTGCAGCGCGTCCACTGCGGACGAAGCAGCGCCAAGGGCAAGCAACATGGCTTAAACTCCGACAAACGCCGCGACCGCGCGGCCTACTTTCACGGGAACAAGATCAGCAAACCCCGTGCCAGCCTGAAAAACCCAATAAAACATGGGTTTTCCACGCCAGGGCCGATCCGCCGCCCCGGCAATTGGTGCCGCCGGCGGCAGATTTTTCCGCTCCCGGGGACGGCGATTTGCCCGCAGGGCTCGTGCGTGGTACCCGGAAACTCGCTTCAAGGCTTCGAACGTGTCATCGGGAAAGCGCCCATGTCCGCCCAATTTGCGTCACGCCCCCTCGTCATCGCGCCGTCGATCCTGGCTTCGGATTTTTCCAGGCTGGGCGAAGAGGTCCGCGCCGTGGATGCGGCCGGCGCCGACTGGATTCATCTCGACGTGATGGACGGGCATTTCGTGCCCAACATTTCCTTTGGCCCCGATGTCATCAAGGCGATGCGTCCGCACAGCAAGAAGATCTTCGACGCGCATCTGATGATCGCGCCCTGCGACCCCTATCTGGAGGCCTTCGCCAAGGCCGGCTGCGATCACATCACGGTGCACGCGGAAGCCGGTCCGCATCTGCACCGCTCGCTGCAGGCGATCCGCGGCCTCGGCAAGAAGGCCGGCGTCTCGCTCAACCCGGCCACGCCGATTTCGGCGATCGAATACGTCATCGACATGATCGACCTCGTGCTGGTGATGTCGGTCAATCCCGGCTTCGGCGGCCAGGCCTTCATCCCCTCCGCGCTCGGCAAGATCAGGGATCTGCGCGCGATGACCGCCGGACGGCCGATCGACATCGAGGTCGACGGCGGCGTCTCCCCCGAGATTGCCGGCCAGCTCGCCGCCGCCGGCGTCAACGCCTTTGTCGCCGGCTCCGCCGTGTTCAAGGGCGGCACGATGGAATCCTACAAGGCCAATATCTCCGCGATCCGCAACGCCGCGGCGGCCGCGCGCGGCGAGGCGATCTAAAGCGTTTTCAAGCGAAGTGGATACCGGTTCGCGTGAAGAAAACGCGTCAGCTCTGGCTTTCGTTTCGGCCGGATTCTCCGTCGCGGTCCCCTGCTCCCGCAACAAGGCCAGCCGCGGCGGGCGCACCACGGTCACCGTGCAGGGCGCTTCCGCCGCGACCTTGGCCGAGACGCCGCCCAGCAGCGTCCGCCGGAGCGAGTTCTGTCGCGCGCCGATCACGATGTGATCGACATGATTGGCTTCGGCGAATTCCAGGATCGCGGCGGCGGGGTCGATGGCCTCGAGGACGTGCACCGTCAGCCGGTTTTCATCGAGCTTCAGCGGCTGGGCCCAATGCCGCAGCGCCACCAGGCGGTCGACGTGCTTGTTGTTGCCCTCTTCGTCCAGCGTCCGGTCGATGGTGACGCGGCCGAGTTTCAGGACATTCAGGCAGGCGAGCCGCGCCGCGGGCAGCGTCGCCAGGATTCGCGCGGCGGTGACGCGCAGCGCCTCGTTGAGCTCATGCGCTTCCTCCGAGACGTCGAGCGCGATCATCACGATCGGCCCCGACGCCAGTTGCGCGGCGAGATCAGCTTTGCCGCGCGGCTGCATCAGGTTGCCGTTGAAGCGGCGGCGCCAGACGGTGGAGATGGGATCGCGGTCGAGCCGCTCTGCCCGCCCGGTCAGCTTGATCTCGTCGGGATGGGCCAGGTCGAAGGCGAGTTGCGATGCCGTGGGATAGCGCCAGACCGGATCGATCTCCAGGCACCGCAGCACGATTTCCTGCAGCCAGGGCGGATAATCGGCCTCAGTTTGCGCGGCGGATAGGGATCGCGCCACAGCCGGCGGCGCATTCCGCGCAGGGTTTCGCTCTCGCCGAACGGCCGCACGCCCGTGGTGAAAAAATACAAGCAGCACGCCCAGCGAAAACAGGTCGCTGCGCGGATCGTCGCGCACCCCCAGCAGCCGCTCGGGCGCCATGTAGGGCGCGGTGCCGTAGGGAATCCGGAACTCCTCCTGCAGCAGGTCCGGCAACTGGTTGTGATGCGACAGCCCGAAGTCGATCAGGACGGCCTCGCCGGTGGGGCGAAACATGATGCTGCTCGGCTTGATGTCGTGATGGATGACGTTCTGCCGGTGCAGATCGGCCAGCGCCGTCGCGATCTTTCCGGCGATGGCGCCGGCCTCCCCGTAAGGCAGCGGCAGTTCGCCGAGCCGGCCATACAGCGTGGTGCCCGGGATGACCTCGATCACGACATAGGCCTGCCGCATGAAATCGCCGGCGGCGAAAAAGGCCGGCACATGCGGTCCCGACAGCCGCGGCAGGATCATCTGCTCCATTTCGAAGCTGACGATCGCGGCGGGATCCTCGCCTTCGGCTACCCTCGGCACCTTCATCAGGAGCGGCGTCGTGATGTCGGGACGCGTCACGCTCCACAGCGTCGCCATGCCGCCGCTGTGCACGCACTCCCCGATGGTGAAGCCGTCGATGACGGCGCCGGGCCGGACCGCGTGCCGGGCCATCGCTTACCTCCCGACCAGCAGGCGATCGGCCAGCCAATGCGGCAGGCCGTTTTGACGAATCCGCGTCGCCGCCGCCTCGGCGTCGTAGGGCACGCGGCAATAGCGGATCTGCCGGCTCTCGGTATCGAACAGCGCGAAAGCCGCCGCCGGATCGCCGTCGCGCGGCTGTCCGACCGAGCCGAGCACGGCCAGCCATTGCCGCCCGCCCGAGAGTTGCACCGGGACGTCGGCGGTCGGGATGAAGCTCGTCATCTTCGCGGTGGCGGACATCGAGTACAGCGCCGGCCGGTGGATATGGCCGCAGAAGGTGACATGCACTTGCGTCGCGATCATGCTGCGCGCGGCATCCGTCGCGTTCTGGACATAGCGCCATCGGGGGGGATTGCTGGCCTCGGCATGCACGTAGAGGCGGTCGTCGTCCCGCGCTTCGAGCGGCAACTCCGCCAGGAAACGCCGCTGCGCCGCCGAGAGCCGGCCGCGGGTCCATTCGATCGACGGCCTGGGCCTCGGCGTTCATGGATTCGGAAGGGGTGCCGACGGCGTTGTCATGGTTGCCGCGCACGGCGAGCGCGCCCTTCCCGACCAGGTCCATCACGGTCTCGACGGTCCATTCGGGATCGGCGCCATATCCGACGTAGTCGCCGAGGCAAATGATGCGTTCCGCGCCGCGTGAGCGCGCGTAATCGAGACATGCGGCAAACGCCTGCCGGTTGGCGTGGATATCCGCGAAAACAGCCAGCAGCACCATTTCCTCCGCGCCGATCCTATTCGGCAGCCCGGTCTCGGATTTGACGGATATCAAACAACAGGGGAAGGCAGCCGCGCAATTGGATTGAAAGCGGCTGCGGCGGCGAGCGGAGGAATCCGCCGCGCGGGATTATCAGATGTGAAAGATGGCGGGAGATTTTAGCGCTTACGCGGCGCTTCCAGGCCCCTGAGCAACAACACCAGCAGGGCGTCGACCCGCGCCGCATGGTCCGGGTCGCTCCATTCGTCGGCATGGGCGGGATGATGGAAGCGGCTGGTGGCGTCGAAAAGCGCGCGCGCGGTCACCTTGGCATCGGTGACCTGGAACGCGCCCTGCTTCACGCCATCCTCCAGGATGTGCGCGATCTGATCGACAAGCCGATCCTTGTGCGCCCTAACGACCTTGCAGGCCTCCTGCGCCAGCGCGAGATAGGTCGCGAACATCTCGGGGTCGTCGCAGACCTTCTTGTACTTGATCTCGATCATGGTGCGCAGCCAGCGCTCCAGCCGGGCCGGCGCCGGGCCGTTGCTTTCCGCGATCGCTTCGAGCGGCGCGTTGGCGCGGTCGAGCCAGCGTTTTGCGACCGCCTCCCGCAGCGAAGCCTTGCTCGGGAAATGGCGATAGACGCTGCCGTGGCTGACATCCAGCGCACGGGCCACGTCCACTACTGTGGCCTTCGCCAGACCGAACCGGCGCAGCACGTCCTCGGTGACCTCCAGAATTCGTTCAGGGGTCAGAACAACGTTCTCGTTCATGCGCGCACCGTCGGTTTTCGCAAAGCGATCTGGCGGATGGTCATTGATATACCCTTTAGCGGGCAAGCCTCTCGGCCTGAGCGGCAAGGTGATGGGCAACGCGGGCATTGATCCAGCGCTGGATTTGGGCGGTCAGGTGAATAATTTCGATAGTCATGGCAGCGTCCTTTGAAAGTCCCCAGATAACCGGCTCGGCCAGAGCACCCGGGTGACACCCAATCATTGGCGTCGAAAAGGTATATAGCACATCCCGCTGACAGATTTCAATATCTGTCAGTCAATAATCCGTGATTGTCGGGGTCCCGGCCGGCGACGCCGCGCCCGTCGGGAGCCACCCCCAGGGCGCGCGGCGAGGCGTTTGTCTCGCGTCATCGGCTCTGCTAAAGCGCGGCGTAATCCCCCTTGCCCCACGAGTCCGCGATGATTCCCCGCTACACCCGCCCGGAGATGGCCGCCATCTGGGAGGCCCAGACCCGCTTCAAGATCTGGTTCGAGATCGAGGCGCATGCGGCTGACGCGCAGGCGGAATTGGGCGTCATCCCCAAGGAGGCCGCCCAGGCCGTCTGGGCCAAGGCCCGCGACGCGATTTTCGACGTCGCCCGGATCGACGAGATCGAGCGCGAAACCAAGCACGACGTCATCGCCTTCCTGACCCATCTGGCGGAAATCGTCGGTCCCGAGGCGCGCTTCGTGCACCAGGGCATGACCTCCTCCGACGTGCTCGACACCTCCCTCAACGTGCAGCTCACCCGCGCCGCCGACCTCCTGATCGACGACGTCGACAAGGTGCTGGCCGCGCTGAAGAAGCGCGCCTTCGAGCACAAGATGACGCCGACCATCGGCCGCTCCCACGGCATCCACGCCGAGCCGGTGACGTTCGGGCTGAAGCTCGCTTACGCCTATGCGGAATTTTCCCGCGCCCGCGAGCGGCTGGTCGCCGCGCGCAAGGAAATCGCGACCTGCGCGATCTCGGGCGCGGTCGGCACCTTTGCCCAGATCGATCCGCGCGTGGAAGAACACGTGGCGAAAGCGATGGGGCTGACGCCGGAACCGATCTCGACGCAGGTGATCCCGCGCGACCGCCACGCGATGTATTTCGCGACCTTGGGCGTGATCGCCTCCTCGGTCGAGCGGCTCGCCACCGAGATCCGCCACCTGCAGCGCACCGAGGTGCTGGAGGCCGAAGAATTCTTCTCCGAGGGCCAGAAGGGCTCCTCCGCGATGCCGCACAAGCGCAACCCGGTGCTGTCGGAAAACCTCACCGGCCTCTCCCGCATGGTCCGCGCCTATGTGGCGCCGGCGATGGAGAACGTCGTGCTGTGGCATGAGCGCGACATCTCGCACTCCTCGGCCGAGCGCATGATCGCGCCCGACGCCACCGTGACGCTCGATTTCGCGCTCAACCGCCTCGCCGGCCTGATCGACAAGCTCCTGATCTATCCCGAGAACATGCAGAAAAATCTCGACCGGCTCGGCGGCCTCGTTCATTCGCAGCGGCTACTGATCGCGCTGACGCAGAAGGGCGCCAGCCGCGAGGACGCCTACAAGCTCGTGCAGCGCAACGCGATGCCGGTGTGGCGCGGCCAGGGCGACTTCCAGACGCTGCTGAAGAAGGACCCCGAGGTGAAGAAATATCTCTCGGACGCCGAGATCTCCGAGCAGTTCGACCTCGGCTATCATTTCAAGCACGTCGATACGATCTTCAGGCGCGTGTTCGGCGAAAGCTGATCCGGCGGGCTGCCAGCGGCCGCCGTATAGACAACTGAATGGTAACCCCGGATCGGATAACATCGCCTCCGTGTCCAAATCCCCGACGATCCTCGTGTTCGATTCCGGCCTCGGCGGGCTCACGGTGTTGCGCGAAGTCGTCAACGCGCGACCGGACGCGCACTTCGTCTACGTCGCCGACGACGCGTTCTTTCCCTACGGCCATCACAGCGAGGAAGGGATCATCGCGCGTGTGGTGCCGCTGATCGGCGAGTTGATCGGCAAGCATAACCCCGATCTGGTGGTGATCGCCTGCAACACCGCCTCCACGCTGGTCATGTCGCACCTGCGCGAGCGTTATGAAGTGCCGTTCGTCGGCACGGTGCCGGCGATCAAGCCGGCCTGTGCCAAATCAACGACAAAGCGCGTCTCGGTGCTCGGCACCAGCGGCACCGTGAAGCGGGAATACACCAAGGGGCTGATCCGCGATTTCGCGCAAGGCTGCGAGGTGACGCTGGTGGGATCGGGCGAACTCGCATCGCTCGCGGAGGCGGCGCTGAGCGGCATCGAGGTCGGCGACGAGGCGATCGCGGCCGAACTCGCACCCTGTTTCGTCGGCGATCATAATGACCCTCTCGGGCGCACCGATACCGTGGTGCTGGCCTGCACCCATTACCCGCTGCTGATGGACCGGCTGGTCGCGCTCGCGCCCTGGGAGGTCGACTGGATCGATCCCGCGCCCGCGATTGCCCGGCGCGTGGTGGACTTGCTTGGATCTCCCGGCGGCGAGACCGGTTCTGCCGGCGCCGCAATGATTTTCACGTCGGGCAAGCCGCACACGCTGAGCCGCGCGCTGATGCCGTTCTTCGGCGGCCGCGTGCCGGCGTAAGCGGCGGCGCTCTCGATTTTTGCGACATGCCAATCGTATTCGGCGATGTCCGCTTTCAGCGGCGATGCAGAAGACATTTGCTCGAATTGAGTTCGGCCGAGTTTGACTCGAAGCGGAAGTGGCGATCTTTACTGTAGATTCTCTTTGTTGGCTCTTTGAACGTTCTTTTCATCACCGGACTTAATCAGGTCCGGCCAAAGACGCTCGCAAATCGGTCGTGCCGCCAACACCGATGTGAAAAGAGCCGGAATGACCAACAAGGTCGCCACCAGCGGTGTATTCAAGTGTCTTGGCAAGAAGGCAAGAACGGGAATCTCAAAAAAAAGGAAGACGACGCAGGCAGCGCCACCCATCTGGGAACGCGCGTACACCTCTTCGCGTGACCAGCGGGAGTCGAAGCTTGTGAGCCACCACCATTTATCCATTCGCGCAACCTCGCCGAAGTTTCGGCACCGTCAGGACCGCATCTGACCCAACGCAGAATTTGTATTGTCTTATTGGGAAATTTAGCACTTCGTCTATTAAGAGTTGATTACCGTTTATTTTGCAACCAGCGACGGATACACCCTTCGATTGCGGCGCTGTGACGAACGCCCTGGTTAACGCCGACTGGTCTCGTGGGCTGGGCGCTGTGATCAACAGCCAGGGCATCATGCACTCGCCTGTCGTGCGTGAGCGCGCCGGAATAGCTGACGATCAGGTTATCATGAAGAGTATCGCGCTGGGCTGGCCCGACGAAAGCTTCCCGGCAAATCGTGGAGTCGGCGCTTCCTGTTCACGCGAGAAGCCGCTTTATTGCCCGTCCGCCCCCGGCTAGTCTCGACCCCACCAGTTCAGGCGACATCCATCTTGTTCCCGCCGCGAGTCGGGAAATCGATGCGTTCGCTTACTTCGGAAGGACGACAGGATGCGGGCAGTGATCGTCGGTGCGGGAATGGGCGGATTGATGACGGCGTTGGCGCTGCGACAGTCCGGCGTGTTCGCATCGGTCGATATCTACGAGCAAACGAAGGTGCCCAGCACCGCGGGCGCCGGGTTGAACATCCCGCCTAACGGGGCGCGGATATGTCGTTGGCTGGGCGTCGATCTCGATGGCGGAGATACCAGGGGCGCCGATGGAGCGATCGACGGTGGCCGGGCCGCGATTCTGGAATCGACACGGCAGTTCAACACCGATGGAAGCGTGACAAAGCGGCCGTTCGATCATGTCACGGCCGCCGGCGACGGCGCCGGGTTTCATCACATGCACAGGCTGGACCTGTTGATGTGCCTGTACAAGCGGGTGTTCGAGTTCGGTCCCGACAGCGGGGCGCCCTGCCCGATCACCGTGCACATGGACTGCAGGCTGACAGCGTTGCGTCAGACCGCCGGCGAGGTAACGGCGACCTTTTCGGATGGTCGAACCGCCACGGGAGACGTTCTCGTCGGCGCCGACGGGATCAACTCCGCCACATTGCAGTTGGCGTGGCCCTCCCCGCGTCCCAAGCGCTGGACGGAGGTGACCTGCTTTCGTGGATTGATCCCGCGGACGGTGGTCGCCTCGCTCCGCAAGGCTGACGGCAGCCCGCTGGACCACAATCCCATCAACTCCTTCAGCATGGACCGCCATCGGAACGACAAGAGCGGGGCGACGACGTACTGGGTGCGCGGCGGCGAGTTGTTGAACGTGTGGATCGCCCGCTATGAACCCGACTCCGCCGCGTTCGAGCAGGAGGAAGGCGACTGGTTTCCCGTCGGTCAGCAGGAGATCCTTCGCGAGGTGGGCGAGGCATTCAAGGGGAGCGCCAGCAGAGACGACCTGCTCGCGCTGGCGGGGGCGATCGTTCGTCCCACGAAGTGGGGCCTCTACGATCGTGACGCGCTCGAAACCTGGGTGCAGGGCCGCATTTGTCTGCTCGGGGACGCCGCGCACCCGATGCTTCCCACGTTTGGCCAGGGCGCCGCGCAGTCCTTCGAGGACGCCGCCGCGCTCGCCAGCGCCTTCACCCTGCACAAACGCGACGTGACTACAGCGATGCTGCACTACGAACGCGTGCGGCATTACCGCGCCACCCGCTTCCAGCTCGGCTCCAAATTCGCCTTCGATCACTTGCGCGCAAAGGACACCGCTGAGCAGAAGGCGCTGCTCGAGAAGCTCGACGAGCGGGTGAGCCCGGCCTTTGCCCACGACAAGCGCGGCGGCGAGGACAACTCCTGGATTTACGCGTACGACGCCCGCAATATCGGCGCCGAATTGCCCTACAAGAGATTAGGGCCGTGGGACTTCCGCCGGGCCGCCAAAGCCAACTACGCCACGGTTACCGGCGCACTGTGGAAACCAGCTTCTCCCGCCAGCGCTACACGCCCCGTCACGCGCGAAGAGGTCGCCCGGCACAACACACGAGACGACTGCTGGGTCATCATCTCGGGAAAGGTTTATGACATCACCGAGTGGGCGCCCCATCATCCCGGCGGCGCCGGAATTGCCCGAATGTATGCCGGCAAGGAAGCCACGGCGGAATTCGGGGACTACCACAGTGCCGAAGCTGTCGCGCACATGGCTCATTTCTGCATCGGCGACCTCGTCGCAGGATGAAGGTGGACCGCACGGACAATCCGCTAGCGACCCGAACTACGGCACTCATCAAGTCGGTCGCTGGCCTGATCCAATCTTGAATGCAACAGGCAGATCCAATCCATTGGCGGTCTTGTAGGCGCTGGCGCGACGTTCGAAGGCGGCTCGGATCGCGCCTTGAGTTTCCTGATCCTGCTGTCTGATGGCAGCGCCGGTCAGAACGAGACTTCCCAGGCCGCCTCGCCAAAGGGTTTCCGTATCAGGGACAAGAAAAGTCGTGGTGTGCTCGGCAACCACCACCTCGGCAAGCCCGGCTCCCTCCAGTAGCCGCAGGAATTCTTCCGAATTGGAGAAGCGGAACACGTTGTGGCCTTGCGGCACGTCCAACGCTACCGGTGCGCCGATCTCGGCAATAGCCTCTCGGAAAATACCCTGGATTCGCTGGCGAGACGGATCGTCCCACCAGGCGAATGCAATCCGTCCCCCGGGTAGCAAGGTTCGCACGCACTCTGCGACCGCAAGTTCCGGCCGGGGAAAATGTCCGAGCCCGAACGCGCAGACAACCGCATCAAACGTATGATCGGAAAATGGGAGATGCTCTACGTCGGCCTCACGGAATTCGATGGCAGGGTGCAATCGCCGGGCCAGCTCTATCATCTTCGGCGACAAATCAACGCCGACTGGACGTGCGCCGCGATTTGCCGCCTCGGCAGCAAGAGCACCGGGCCCGCTCGCGACATCGATCAGGCGTGAAGCGGGTCGCAGACGAACGGCATCGATGAGGGGAATGGTAGCTAGCGCGGTCACCGATGAAAAAAACGCGTGATAGCTCTCTGCCAGAGCATCATGACCCTGACGTTCGAAGACGCGCAATCGTTCCGCATCATTGGCGGATAGCTCTGCCGGAGACACGATCAGCCCCCTGGACTGCTTCCCTTGAAAAGCCGCGCGATCGTAACAGCTCTCGGGGGGCGGCAATAGCGTGAGGGTCCGGGTATGGCCCTTTTCGGACGCAGTAGCCGTGGAGAATATCCGTTGTGGGAGATGAACCTGACGTCACCGGAGCCAGCCGCGGCTTCCGAAATTGACCCGTTGCAGAAGTGGGGGCGCGGGAGCCCCCCGTGCCGCCACCGCAATAACATGAACGTTATCAACCTTTCCGCTGGAAAGTCGGAGCCTTGATCTGGGTCAAGCCCTGATCTTGATCCGGGTCGAGCATCGATATTGTTTGCACAACGGAGAAACCCCATGAAACATGCACGAAAGACTGCCCTTGCAGCTTCTGCGTTCACGTGTGCGGCATTGTTGTCCTTCGGTTGGTCTGAGCAAGGCGGCATCTCGCTCTCAATCGAGAGCGCCCAGGCGCGGGTGGGTCGCCCGCTGACCCCCGTGAGCGTTGCGGGTGTTGCGCGGCGACAGAACCGGCGGGCCGCGTACGGATACGGGTATGGTCCCGGTGTCGTAGGCGCAGGCATTGCAGGCGCGGCTGTGGTCGGCACGGCTGCCGCAGTTGCGGCCACCTCACCTAACTGGGGATGGGGAGGCGGCCCCGCCTACACAGGCAGAGGTTACTACTCGGGTGGTCCTTACTACGGTGGGGATGTTCGGAGCGCCAGAGCGGCCTACTCCGGTGGTTACCCATCCGCAGCGTGGGGTGGTGTGAGTAGCAGCGACTACGACCTTTATATCAGGAATTAACACGACTCAGGGATATCAAGCCCGACACCATGACCAAGCTTGACGACGGACAGATGTACGCCTGCCGGTGAGCATTCGAGAGACGAAACGAGGCGGCTCCAAAGCCGCCTCGGAGCGCGTCAGACTGAGGTCGCCGTCAATGCATAAGTCCGCTGCTGGCACGTTTGAGACATGCCAACAGACCATGGCGATGTCCGCTCCCGGAGGTATTGCAGAAGTCGGATCACGGGACGCCAAGGACCGCGTTTGACGCAATGCTGACCATCGTCTCGAGGCTGTGCAAAATCAGCGCGGAGCGCTGCGACCGCCATGCCCATCAACTGGAATGAGCGGCGGTCCTTGGCATCAGCAGAAAAGCCGCGAGGTAGAGCAGGCCCGTTACGATCAGCAGATTGTTGTAGCCAATAGCCAGCGCTGAATATTCCAGGCAACCGCCGACGATCGCTCCCAGCAGGTTGATTGCAAATGCCGACTGCGAGTCCGACGAGCTCCGGAAGCGCTTCGAGAAGGCCACGTTTGCGAGGTAGATCGGCAGGAACGCCAGCAGCGTCGCGGCCAGCAGCCGGGGCACGAAGGGAAGAGGCAGCAGCCACTCGGGACGGATGACCCAGGCCAGGGCCAGAGATGCGGCGATACCGACGTAAACCACCGGCAGTGGTGGCGTCCGGAACTTCCGCGTCGTCTCAACTGCCGCGAGCACGATGACCAGCACGCCGGCGAAGACCAGCGCGTTGACGAACCAGGTCGTGCCGAAAAGGAGCGCAAAGGTCGCTACGTTCTTGGTTTCCAGCAGCA
This sequence comes from uncultured Alphaproteobacteria bacterium, assembly GCA_963843225.1. Taxonomy (GTDB): domain Bacteria; phylum Pseudomonadota; class Alphaproteobacteria; order Rhizobiales; family Xanthobacteraceae; genus Bradyrhizobium. Next base: position 205,028 of record CAWJJT010000002.1, read on the forward strand.
GGAACGCCGCCCCCATGAAGAACAGGTCGGCATAGGGGCGCATGTCCCGCATCGGCCCGCCCAGCGTGCGCACGGTGACCAGCGATGTCAGGAGAATAGCGAGTAGCGTAATCGCATAGAACGGGGGAAACGAGCCGCCCCTGAAGTAGAGGAACGGCGCATCGTCGGTTGCCGGAGAAACCACGGCGCTGCGCGAGTCCGGGGCCCAGGTCGTTTCGCAGCGCTGGTCCGCGGCCGTCATCCCGATTGAGATGACGGCTTGCGCATCGCCGAAAGTGTCGACGCATGGAGCGTGCCCGAATGCCGAAGCGGCGGTTCCGGCCAGCCTGTCGATCAGCCAGCGCTCCCGGTAGTAATTGTACATGGCGAAGGCGCCGTGGGGTTTCAGGTGCTCCCGCACGGAAGCGAGCGCTTCCTGCGTGAACAGGAATGAACTCGAGCCGAATCTGCGAGGCCCCGCTGACCAGCGTCAGCGAGTCCGGCAGCGCGAAAAGAACGAGGTCATACCTGCGGCCCGCGCTTTCGAGAAACGCCCGCCCGTCATTCGTGTGCGTCGTCACCCGCTTGTCGGCGTATGGCTGGTCGGGGTTCTGCTCGATACCGATCTTGAGAATTTGCGGGTCGATTTCGACTGCATCGACATGGCGGGCCTGCTTGCGCAGGGCGATCGCCACGTCGGATCCGGACCCCGCTCCGATGATCAGGACGTCATCGAGGCGATTATCGGGCAGCCGGAGATAGGGTGTCTCGTAAATTCTTTCGCCTTGCTCCAGCTTCCACTTCGCGGGGGCCATCAACTGGTGGGGCACGCCGTTGACGGTGATGAGGTGCAGGTCCCCCTCGCCGGCTTCGAGTTTCGTGTTGACGACCTTGTAGTAGGGAGACCAGCTTACGCCGGGAGCCAGCGTCTCCTGCAGCAGCTTGCCAACCAGCAGCAGCGCCCATGCGCAAGTCACGAGCCGGCGGGACGGACTGGCCAGCACCAGATAGAGGACGAACGCGATGAAACCCCAGGCCACCGACGGGGCATGCAGAAAGCTGAGCGCCGTGAACGCGGATATGCCGAGAAGCGATCCGATCAGATCGTAGCGGTATGCCGTCAGCGGAGGCAGTTTGCCGAAACAGCGACCCACGACTTCGGCCGGCCCGGTCATGATGACCGCGACCATCGCGAAAATGATCGGCAGTGCGAGCCAGGCGGGCGGCCCGCTGGCTTCGAGCGAGGTGAAATAGATTACGTCGGAGCCGGTCCGTTCGATTGTGACGGGGAACCAAAGCACGCCCGCGACGAGAATGCTTAGCAGCGGCATCGATGCCGGCCAGATAGACCAGTTTTTCCGGCTGATGAGGAAGCCCGCACCGATACCGAGGAACGAACCCAGCAGGACGAAATTCGAAAAATACGACAGGTGCACGACGCTCGCGCCGAGCCATCGGATCAACGCCAGTTCGAGGAAGAGCATAAGGCAGCTTGCCAGCACCAGTCGAACGATGGTGCGTCCCGGCCTGCTGCTTGCCTCGGCATCGGCCGAGACGCGTGGCGGGGCGCCGTCAGCCAGCGAAATGGAATATGCCAGACCCGGCTCAACTCGAAGCAAGATTCACTCCTCTGTCTGCTGCGGAAGGGCAATGACCCTCTCCCGCGCGAATCTGTCCCCTTCCGCAACGACGCACAAACCGAGGAACGCTCCAAGAAGCAGTGCCGCGACTAACATCTCGCGCAAAACTTCCTAAAAATTTGATGAAAAAGCCCAATATGTTTCGAGTAATCCGCGCGAGTGCGCCAGCCGGTCGGTCGATGTCTGCCGGGCTGCCATCACTTGGTATGTGTGCTTCCGGCCGTTTGAGACATGCCAACAGACCATGGCGATGTCCGCTCCCGGAGGTATTGCAGAAGTCGGATCAGGGGGCGCCAAGGACCGTTTTGACCCAAGGCAGACGCCTCACATTGGCGCGGTGCGCGCCAGGCGGTGCGCGCTAGTACGGACGATTGGGCGCGATCGCCTCAGGCCACCTGAGGTCCAGCCGCATAGAGTCCGTTGGCAGTCGGGTCAGCGGCGACGCATCGCGCGAGCGGGGTCGACTTTGGCAACGGCGATTTCGTACCTCAAATCATGAGAATTGAATATGTCCACAATCCCTGCAAAATGGGCCAGCACATCGGCCGGCCTCCGCCCTCGGCTCGCTCGTCGCACGGAGCTTCGTGCTCGGCTATGGGACGCTCGCCTATCTCATCTTTCTCGGCGCGTTCCTATACGCTATCGGCTTCGTGTCGCAGTTCCTGGTACCGAAGACAATCGATAGTGGTACGGCGAACTCGCCCCTGCATGCCCTGATTGTCGACCTTGCGCTGATGTCGCTCTTCGCCGTCCAGCACAGCGGCATGGCGCGACAAGGATTCAAGAAGCTGTTTGCGAGCTTCGCCTCGCCTGCGCTCGAACGCAGCACCTATGTGCTGCTGGCGAGCTTGACGCTTCTGCTACTGTTCTGGCAGTGGCAGCCAATCACGACGGTCGTTTGGCAAATCAAGACGCCTGCGCTTGTCTCTGCCGCGATTGCCGGAGGCTTTCTCGGCTGGCTGATCGTGCTTTACAGTACTTTCCTGATCAACCATTTCGAGCTGTTCGGCTTGACGCAGGTGGTCACTCATTTCACGGGTCGGCTCGGCGAGCCGGTCAAGTTCAAGATGCCCGGCCTCTATCGGGTGATCCGGCACCCTATCTATCTCGGCTTTATCATCGCATTCTGGTCGGCGCCGACCATGACGCTGGGCCATCTGTTATTCGCGGCAGTGACAACGACCTACATCTTTGTCGGTATCTGGCTCGAAGAGCGCGATCTGGTCAGGTTGTTCGGTGGGGAATACCGCCGCTACAAGCGAAAGGTCGCCATGTTGCTGCCCGGCGTGTTCTGAACATATGTGGCGCCATCCTCGCACACTGATTGAACGTGCAGCGCGCCTGTAGGCTACATCAGGCTCCGGCAAATTCGAACGTGCAAAGTGTCCCGATTGCGACGGACAATTGGTCCGGAATTGGCCCCTTTCGGAAACGCCGGTCGCTGTAGAGAATGTCTGTTGTCGGGGGTAAACCGGAAGTGACTAGAGCCAGCAGCGACTTCCGAAAATGACCCGGAGCGGACATTCAGCGCAAACCTGAACTCAACGTGATTTTGCCAGCCAGGATCGTGATTTTGCCAGCTAGGATAGAGGGCATAGTCCTAGGCCCGACAATTGGCGCTCACATGAAGAGTGGATAACACATGGATTTGGCGGGAAAGGTCGCACTGGTCACCGGAGGATCTGGCGATATCGGGACAGCGATCGCGCAGGCTCTCGCCGCTGCCGGAGCAGATGTTGCGGTTACCTACATAGGAGAAGCGGCTCGTGCCGGCGGGGTCGTGGAGGCGCTGCGGAAGGCTGGCCGGCGCGGCCACGCTGTGCAGCTTGACCAGCGGGACCCCCATTCGATTGATGAGTGCGCAAGAAATGTGATCGACCATTTTGGGCGGATCGACATTCTCGCCAACAATGCAGGATGGAACGTTGGCATCCCGTTTAGCGAACTGGACGCATTGACGCCGGACATTTGGGATCGCATCCTCGAAACAAACCTTCGCGGGCCGTTTCTGCTGGCAAGAAGGCTTGCTGCTGAACTTCGCCGGCACAAATCCGGCCGTGTTGTTAATATCGCTTCTCTAGCCGGGATCGGGCCCGGTGGCAGCAGCATCGCTTACGCGGTCAGCAAGGCGGCATTGATCCATCTCACGCGTTGTTTGGCAGTCGCACTCGCGCCCGACGTGACCGTCAATTGCGTGGCACCCGGTTTTGTCGAAGGAACGCGGATGGCTGAGCGGGTGCCGGAGGCAATGAAGCAGATGGTTCGCGGTCAGTCGGTCCTTGGACGAACCGGGAGCGCTGAAGACATCGCCCAAATGGTGGTCACCTATTGCCGAGCGGACAGCGTAACAGGGCAGACGATCGTCGTGGATGGCGGGAATCCGATAGGGATGCGTTGAGGCGTAGCTTCAGCAGGGGATAAGGACCGGTGCGGTGCGTTAGGTCGGTGGCGGTGAGTAGAGCACGCGTTGGCCGGGGGGCCAGGACTGCTACGCGTAAAGGCAGTTCAATACCGTCTCAGCAGGCCCTGCGCCACGCCGGTATCACCATAGTCAGCGCAGGCCGCTTCCGGGTTTTTCAGCAAGGCCGCCAAGACCCGGCTGGACGTTTTGCTGGCCGCCTCGAACACTTCAGGTCGGAATTTACTCGGGTCGTAGTCGTTACCATCGTGGGCCTTTATGGCAGCGTCATAGGCGGCGATCATTGCCATCGCCGCTTGAGGGCTTCCGAGAAGCTTGGCCCCTCGTTGGACGCCGCCGACACCATTGGCCTCGTAGCCGGTGCATCGTCGTGCGAGCACCGTGCCCGCGGTGACGAGTTGCTCGAGAAACGTCGCCTCGGCGTCGGTGAGCGTTGCGGCGCGCGTCTGCGCCGGTAGGCTCATCGCGAGCAGTACGATGGCGGACAATTTAAGTTTCATTGTCGCGGTTCTCCCTGCGGCCGTTCAACACATTCAGCTTGGGCCGAAAGGTCCACTAGTGACCCAAATTGGCCTTGGCGGACGTCTGACAACACTCCGGCTACGACCTAGGCAAGATACCAAGCGCGATCACGTTGACCTGGATCAAGGAAAGCACACCGCATTGTTCCATGTTGGCCTGAATGGGCCGCATCGGATTGATAAATCATGAAGAACCGGCGCGGCCCGGTCATAACCGCGGTGTTGCTTTCACTGTTTGCGGCGTGCAATCGTCCGCCGCGCGGGATTGATCTTCTGTTGTCGAAGCGCGTTCCAGCTATGCGAGAGAGGCGACAATGATGAGCATGCCCACGCACCGCTCTGGATGTACTCTCGCCGCGCGCCTCCTGCTTGGAGTAGGCATATTGCTCACTGGCGTGCTCCCGGTTCGGGCGGAAGAGGCGCCGGGCTCGCGCGGCGAAGCGCTCTACCGCACGCGCTGCGCCTCATGCCATGAGGGTGGCGTGGCGCGGGCACCTGACACCAACGCGCTGCGGCAACTCAGGCCGGAGCGGACGACCTTTGCCCTGATGTTCGGAATGATGAGCCCGCAGGGGCGCGACCTGAGCCAAGGTGAAATTCAGGACATCGTTCGCTATCTCGTCGGGGCATCGGTGGAGCAGCGGCAGCCGCTGCCGGATTCCAAATGCGGTGAGCCGGGCCCCGTGCTTGCGGATGCCTCATTGCCACGCTGGAACGGCTGGGGCGTCGACATCGCCCAACACCGGTTTCAACCCGCTGCCATGGCCCAGCTTTCGCCGGACAACGTTCCGCGCCTGAAGCTGAAATGGGCGTTCGGCTTTCCTGGCGATACCAAGGCCTATGCGCAGCCGACGGTCTGGGGCGGCCGAGTCTTCGTGGGCAGTGCGGGGGGCAAGGTCTATGCGCTGGACGCCAGACTTGGCTGCCAGCGCTGGGTGTTCGACGCCGGCTTCGGCGTGCGTACCGCGATCACCATCGGCGAGGACGAGCGCGGCACGACCGCTTATTTCGGCGATCAACGCGGCGACGCTTATGCGCTCGATGCCGAGAGCGGGAATTTGCTGTGGAAGAGACGAGTCGATGAGCATGCGGGAGCCGTGATCACCGGCGCCCCGACATTGGCCAATAACGTGCTTTACGTGCCGGTCTCCTCCGTTGAAGAGGTATTGGCGATCGATCCACGCTACTCTTGCTGCACCTTCCGCGGCCTGATTGCCGCGCTCGACGCCCGGACCGGCGAGATACTGTGGCGCGGCTATGTCAGCGCGCCGGCCCAGCCGGTTCGCCTGAATGAGATCGGTGTCCAGCTCTTCGGGCCCTCAGGCGGCGCGATCTGGTCGTCGCCGACCATCGACCTCAAGACGAACCGGATCTACGCGACGACTGGGGATAGTTATCTGGACCCGGCCTCCACAACCTCCGACGCGTTCGTGGCCTTCGATCTCGCCACCGGACGGCTCGCATGGTCGCGGCAGATGACCGAAGGTAATTCCTACAATATCGCGTGCAGCGGCCAGTATCGCTCTAACTGCCCCGGCACCAAGGGTCCCGATTTCGATTTCGGCTCCTCTCCGATCCTGGTCGATCTTCCTGACGGACGTCGTGCGCTCATTGCCGGCCAGAAATCCGGCATGGTGCATGCGCTGGATCCGGACCGCGATGGCGCCATCCTCTGGCAACGCCGGGTGGGGCTCGGCAGCACGCTCGGCGGCGTGCAATGGGGATCCGCTGCGGACGATGCGAATGTCTATGTCGCGGTGTCGGATGTCGGGATGAAGGCCGTGCCGGCGGCCACCGCCGGCGCACAAAAATCGGTCTTTGGGACACCCATGAAGCTCGATCCGAACCAGGGCGGCGGGCTGTATGCGATGAAGCAGGCGACGGGCGAGATCGTCTGGCACGCGGCACATCCGGGCTGCGGAGATCGGCCGGGATGCAGCCCTGCGCAGTCGGCTGCGGTGACCGCGATCCCTGGCGTGGTGTTCTCCGGAGGACTGGACGGCCACCTGCGGGCCTATGCCGCCAAGAGCGGCGAGATCATCTGGGACGTCGACACCATGCAGGACTACGCGACCATAAACGGTGTGCCAGCGCATGGCGGTTCGCTTGATGGACCGGGACCGGTGATCGCCGGGGGGATCCTCTACACCAACTCGGGCTACACAAATTACGGCACAGCACCCGGCAACGTGCTGCTCGCCTTCTCCGTGGACGGACAGTAGGCGGATTTGCGCAATCGGCGCGGATGGGATTCACGAAAAAGGACCGCTTTCCGCCAGAAGCGGGCATGCGCTCTAAATTCGCTTTTTGACCCTTAGCAGCCATTTGACCATTTTGGCCGGGTCATGAAAAATGGCTTTGGGTGCGCGGAGCCGTAGGATGGTGCGTTCGAAACAACCCGGTTCAGTTAGTTGGAGGCTCCCACGCGCACGGCTCTTGTCCTGATCGTACTGCGTCCTGCTTTCGGCGTCGTCAAATGCGACGAGGTAAGTCCGAAGCGTCAACGGCGCCGAGCCTTGGTGTGATGGTCGATGAAAGCGCGCAGTTTGGGCAAAATCTGACGCTTGCTTGGATAGTAAAGGAAGAGGCCCGGTGTTGTCCTGGAAAAGGAGGTCAACATCCCCTGCAATCGACCCCCTGCGATATGCGCCTTAACAGGTGGGCCGGGTACCTGTGCAAGTCCCAGACCCTCCATTGCCGCTTCGATAAGTGTCGGATAATCGTGTGCGATTAGCGGACCCGAGACGACCGCTTCGATAGGCCTGTTGCCCTGGAGAAACGACCAGGGCACAACCAAACCGTTCGGTCGGCGCATGCGCAGGCAGGCATGCCCACGTAAGTCATCGATGAGCTTCGGCCGTGTCCGCGAGCGCAGATAATCGGGGCTCCCGACAACCACGAACGAGAACGGCTCAGAGAGCCTGACTACAATCATGTCGGCATCGATGAACTGACCCATCCGGATGCCGGCATCAAATCCTCCGGCGGCGAGATCAACTAGTTCCTCGCTTGCAGCGATCTCCACTTCGATCTCGGGATAAGCTTTGCAGAAAGAGATGATTACCGACTTCAGGATCAGCGGAACGACCGCTCTGGGAACGGCGAGCCGCAAAAGTCCGGTGGGACGTTGCCCGAGTTCACGCACGGCGGCTCCGGCGGCGGCGAGTTCTTCGAAAGCAGGTTTCGCCCGGGACAGGAACCGCTCGCCCGCTTGAGTGAGGCCGACACTGCGCGTTGTGCGAACGAAGAGCGCAACGCCCATGCGGGCCTCGAGTGCCCGCACCGCCTGGCTCATTGCCGAAGGGCTAATGCCCAGCTCTGCGGCCGCTCTGCGAAAGCTGCGGTGGTGGGCAACGCTGAGGAATGCCTCCACGCCACCCAGCGCGCTCTGCTTGACTGTGAAGTTTTGCTTCATGCCTTATCTAGATTATAGCGGATTGTGACCTGAGGGAAGGCGTCTTAGGGTTTGAGCTGAAGAAACGAGACGCCCGCGCCGCTGAGTTCGATGCCGGCGCTGTCGCGATCTTGAACCGAAGCTGAGGCAGCCTGACACAGCGGAGCCCGAGAACCGATGAAGCCAGTCCGAAACGCCACCCTCGCACTCACCCTCACTCTCGTAGGTGCACTTGTCATGACAGAAGCATCCATTGCCCAAACACAAAGCGCCGCACCCGTAGCAACTGGGGTCATGGTTATCCTGACGGCGAAGGCTGATGTCACACGCGAACAAGTTATGGCTGTCATGCCGACCGAAATTCGGCAAACCGTGCAGCTTTACGTCAGTGGGAAAATCCGTGAATGGTTCTCGCGTGCCGATGGCCGCGGTGCTGTCTTCTTGCTCAGTACCGCAGATGTCGCGGAAGCGCACGCGATCATGGAGGGTCTGCCGTTGGCCAGGCAACACCTCGTCGAACACGAGTATATCGCGATCGGTCCATTGTTGCCTCTTCGGTTGCTCCTGGCCGGTCCGGAACGCCCGCAATAGCGAGGAGGCAGAGAATGCCAGACTTCAATCTGCCATTTGTTCTGAGCGTCGCTGGTGCCTTCCTGACAAGTTCAGCAGTCGCCTACATCTACGTCTGGCCGTCGGTGCGTGCCTTGCCGCGATTCGAAGCGTTACGGCTACTTGCGGCCTTTCATGCGTTCAGATTTTTTGGAATGAACTTCCTGGTGGCTGGCTTTGTGTCTCCGAAATTAGAGTCCCGATTTCGCCAGTAGAGTTGGATGGGGCGATCTCATTGCCGCGGCTTTGGCCCTTGTTTCGATGGCGGCGCTCTCCTGGCGTTGGTCAATCGCCATCCCTGTCGTCTGGGTGTTCAATATCTGGGGAACGATCGACCTTCTGAACGCATACTACATGGGAGTAACGCAGCTCGAAGATCCCGGTCTCATGGGCGCCGGGATCTATGTCCCCGCACTTTACGTCCCGTTGCTGCTTGTCAGTCACGTTCTGATTTTTCTGCTTCTGTTTAAGGTCAACAAGAATGAACAAAGTTCGGTGATGCCTATGTCGGCTGGGACCAAAGTCTCTTCGTGATTGTGAGTGGGCTTGAAGTCTGCTTGTGGCCCTTTTCGGACATGGCGCGATGTCCGAGTTCAGTCCGCCTTTGAGGGTAAAGCGGAAGTCGCACTTCGGGACCGGGGTGGGCTTACGACTGCGCACCTTCGCAACTTACTGCACCGCAAAAGATGAAGTCCCCGCCTTGTCGAGTGAGTTGTGATGACCTTTAATCGCGTCACCGTGTGCAGGCCGGGAGATATTCATGAACGGGCGATCACTGACGATGCAGACCGCGGCAGCTCTGACAGGGCTGATGCTATCAACACTGGTTGCGGACGCGGCCGAGGTGAAAGTGTTTACCTCCGTCGCGCTGACGAACGCGCTCAACGAGCTTGCGCCGATCTTCGAGCAGAAGACGGGCAACAAGCTGACAATCAGTTATGACCTCGCCGCGGTTCAGAAGAAGCGCATCCTCGACGGCGAGCGGGCCGACGTGATCATCTTGACGCGGGGCATGATGGACGACCTTGCCAAGCAGAACAAACTGGCGCCAGGCGACATCGTCAATGTTGCGGGTACTCCGGTTGCCTTGGCGGCTCGTGCCGGCGCATCGAAGCCGGATATCTCGACAGCGGACGCGTTCAAGCAAACATTGCTGTCGGCCAAGTCGATCTCCTATGCGGATCCGGCCAAGGGAGGCCTGAGCGGCGTGGTCGCCGGCCGCGCCATCGAGCGTTTAGGTATCGCCGAGCAGATGAAGTCCAAGACGACGCTCGTGCCCGGTGCGCAGTCGCCGGACCTGGTGGCGAAGGGAGAGGTGGAGCTCGGCATCGCGCAGGCGTCGGAAATCGTGCCGATTGCAGGGGCACAACTGGTTGGACCGCTACCGGGCGAACTCGGCAGTCTGACGCAGTTCAGCGGCGGTATTGGCGCGGAGTCGACATCCGCGGACGCCTCGAAAGCCCTGATCGATTTTCTCACGGGGCAAGAGGCCGGACCCCACTTCAAGGCGAAGGGGTTTGAGCCAGGAGGCTAGGTTTATTTACGCTTCGAGGATTCCTCGCAAGCACACGCGCCGTCGCGAGACGATCTCGACCCAGCCAGCGTTGCAGCACCCGACGGCAGGCACAACCTTCCGGAAATGCGATCACTGAAGCGCCCTCGACGTCGCGGGCGCGCCTGATCGGGTGCGCGATCGCTCCCAACTATCATGTGCTGCCGGGGCGCGATCCCTGAACATTTATTCGTATTGTTGCTAGGCGTCACAGCATTCGTCTCCAGCAGGAATACCATCTCAGGTTGATACAATTCACATGGGGTAGTGGGCAGACCGGGCTCGGCCGTACGAACAGCAAGGAGAGGGAGATGTCGGCGAAATCCTGGTTGAGCGTCGTGTTGACTGGAGCGGCCGCGGTGCTCGGCAGCGTCATCGGAGGCAATACACCCGCAATCGCGGCCTCCGACAACAACCCAAGAACATACGCGGGAGATTACCAGGGCGGGTCGCTTCCGATCGGGACCTTCATTGCGTTCCAATACGCGAGCTTTGCTCATTCCGATGCTTTCGTCGATCCCACCGGCCACGCGCTGCCGGACTCGCACGCCAATACTTGGGTAGAGTTTACCCGGGTGACCTATTTTGCTGAGTTCGCGAACCGTCCCCTTGTGATCGAGGCGGACCTGCCATTTGCGACATTGACGGACGTGAACATCCCCGGCACCAACAACCGGGTTGCCGGAGGACTGGTGGACCCCGTGATTCACCTGACCTATTTCCTCATCACCGACGCGACGGTCCAGCGCTGGGTCGGCGTCACCAATTTTTTCTGGCTGCCGTGGGGGCGCAACTTTGACAACCGCAGTGCGGTCAATGTCTCCACGCCGCGGCAGTTCACCGACACCCCTCAGTTCGGATGGACCGAGGGACTTGAAAAGTTTTCGCCAAGCCTTAAGGGGCTGTTTTTCGATCTGATCGCCGACGCATCGTTCCACACCGACGGCGACAGTCCTCTCGAGGTGGTCAATCCGCCTGGCGCCCCGCTCCCCGGAGTCCTGAGATACGATACGTTGACGCAACGGCCGTCGTACGACGTCAAGGCCTTCCTGCGCTATAATCCGAGCACGTTTCTTTTTGCCGCCGTTGGCATAGAGAAGTCGTGGGGAGGCGAGCAGATCGGCACAAACGGCAGATTTATCGTTGCCGGACTGCCGGTCGAGATCCCTCAGCCCAATATGCCGATCGGTCGAGATGACTTCTTGAGGGGCCATTTCCAATTTCAAATCCCGCTCGCTCCGGATTTTACCGTAGCTGGTGACGTGTTTCACGATTTCCAGGCGACTGGCGGGTTCAGGGAGAACATCGGCGTCGAAATTCGCCTGGCCAAATTCTTCTTTCCCACGCCGCGCTCGAAGTAGAAAACCGTGCCGGCACTGATAGGGTTCGGCCCCTGACCACGGCCATCAACGCGGATGGCCTCGGGCCCGTGGTGTGGGCAAGATTGCTTGAGCAACTTAAGCGGATACGTTAAGTTGTAGCTGCCGCGAACGACAGGTCGGGGGTGCTTTGGCATCCGTCCTTGCGGTGCGAAACAAGAACAAAAAACTTTTCACTTTGGAGCGATGCTCGCTGCCTGCACGCGGCTGGTTTCGCTTCCAGGCACAGTCATGATTTTTTAGAACCGAGGGTGATCGTCATGCTTGGTTTGATGATGCAAACGCCATTGCTGTTGTCGTCCATCCTGGCGCATGCGGCGCGCTCCTTTCCCGATGTTGAGATCGTCTCCCGTACACCCGACAAGCCAGATCACATCACGAACTACGGCCACCTGCTGCGGCGCAGCTCGCAGCTTGCGAACGCACTGAACTCGATCGCCATCAAGCCGGGTGATCGCGTGGCGACGCTGGCCTGGAACGGTTACCGACATCTGGAGCTTTACTACGGCATCTCCGGAATGGGCGCCGTGTGCCACACGGTCAATCCACGGCTGTTCATCGAACAGATCGTCTACATCATCAACCATGCCGAAGATCGCATGGTTTTCTTCGACCTGACCTTCGTAGACCTCGTGAAGACGTTGATGCCAAAGTGCCCGAGCGTCGAAAAGTGGATCTATCTCGGTGAAGCCGGCGACGCGAAGCTCGCGGGAGCCGGAGACTTTCCGTCCTATGAGGATCTGCTGTCCGGACAATCGGACGCCTATGTGTGGCCGCAGTTCGATGAAAACACGGCATGCGGTCTATGCTACACGTCAGGAACAACGGGTAATCCCAAAGGCGTACTATATGCCCATCGCAGCGCCGTGCTGCATTCCCTTGCCGCCGCCCTTCCCGACGCTTGCGGGATTTCCCTGGACGATACGGTCGCGTTCATCTCGCCGATGTTCCATGCCATGTCCTGGGGTATGCCCTATTGCGCGCCGGCAATGGGCTCCAAGTTGGTGATGCCCGGACAGAAGGTCGACGGTGAAAGCCTGCACAGGCTGTTCGAGGATCACGGAGTGACCTTCGCCAATGGCGTGCCGACGGTTTGGCTCGGCTATGTCCAGTACCTGCAAAGCGCGGGCGTGAAGCCGACGACGCTCAATCGCGTGCTGATCGGCGGGACGGCGTGCCCGCGTTCCCTGATGGAGACGCTGCAGGATGAATACGGCGTCGAGGTGCTGCATGTCTGGGGCATGACAGAAACGAGCCCGGTCGGAACGCTTTCGAAGGCGCTGCGCAAGCACAAGACCCTGTCAAAGACCGAGCAGCGGGATCGACAGGTCAAGCAGGGCCGCGCGGTTTTCGGGGTCGAGATCGGCATTCGCGATGGCGACAACAACGAACTGCCGCACGACGGCAAGGCGTTTGGTGACCTCGTGATCCGCGGCCCCTGGATTGCGCGGGCTTATTATAGGATGCCGGAAAGCGAGCGTGAGCGATGGCTGGTTTTTCACCGGCGACGTCGCCACGATCGACGACGATGGCTACATGCAGATTACGGATCGTTCGAAGGACGTCATCAAGTCCGGCGGCGAGTGGATATCGTCGATCGAGCTGGAGAACCTGGCCATGGCCCATCCCGAAATCGTCGAGGCGGCCGTGATTGGCATTCCGCATCCGAAATGGGACGAGCGCCCGCTGGTGATCGCCGTGCGGCGCAAGGGATCAAAGCTCACGTCACCCGATCTGCTGGCCTTTTACGAAGGCAAGATAGCGAAATGGTGGATGCCGGACGACGTGCTGTTCGTCGATGAACTTCCGCACGGGGCGACCGGAAAACTCCTGAAGACGAAGCTGAGGGAGCTTTACGGAAACCACGAGCTCCCCAATATCGACCGGGCGAAAACTGCCTGAGGGTCGGAACGAGTCGGCTCCGCGTTTTGCCGATCGTCGCGAAGTTGTCTCGAAAGACCGGTTATGCGTTCCGATCTTTCCTGCATCGACGGGCGGCAATCGGTGCGACAAGTTGACACAAATCCCTATACCCAACGAACCATTTGGGATTATGATCTCACCCGCGAAAGGCGAAGTGCGAGCAATCCACAACGTCGGAGTGGCGGACATGCGCAAGCCATTGCTAATTGCGTTGGCGTCGATGATTTCCACGGCAGCCGCCGCACAGGATTGGAAGCCGGCCGTCGATAAATGGCGAGCCTGCGGGGACGCCGCAGCGGCACGGTATTCAAAAAGCACCGAAAGTGCGCCGGTGGTCGCACATCTCGCGGCCTTGGCTTGCATTGAAGAAAAAAAGCAAGCCTCGCAAGCCATTTCGCAGGTCGAGGGCTCCTCGTTCGCGGACCAATTCATCGAAGCGGCCGAACGCCACTACGTCGATCGTCTATCTGTGAACGTCATGGAAATGCGACTGCACGGGTCGGAAAAGCGCTGACGCGCCGCAACCGCGGTCGTGATCGTTAGCCTGTCCGGCCGCTACTAGCACACCCCGTGCGGCTCCGAATGATGGTCTCGACACTCACCGCAGCCCCCGCTCCTGCCATTTTCTTTCGCCGATCAGACAGGGCACCCGGGGCTCTTTCCCGGCGACTGGCACAATCCCGTGCGCCGGCGTGAGGCCGGCAACTTCGAGAACAAGCTTGGTCCGGATCGCTTCCTGGAATTTTTCGCGATCCCTGATCGTCATGATGAAGGCGCCCGGCCCTCCGATCACGCAGTCTTCGTAATAGAGATCGAGATTCTCGATATCGGTTGTCGCATAGGATGGCTCCTTCACCATGATCGGCAGGCCGTTGATGATGACGCCCCTCTCCAGGGCAGCGTCGCGCGCGCCGGTCACGGGGGCTCCATCGTTGTTCGGCCCATCGCCGGAAATATCGATGACGCGCCGCAACCCGCGATAGGGATTCTGTTCGAACAATTGCAGCGCGAAATTGATCGCACCGGAGATCGAGGTACTCGAACCTCGGCGAATTGGTGATTTCATGATCTCGGCGGACACGGCATCCGCCGATTCCGGGCCGTCGATCAACCGCCAGGGAATAATGATCCTGTCGTCACCCGACATCGACCACTCGAAATAAGTCACGGCCACTTTGCTGCCCGGACCGGCCCTCAGCGCCTGAAGGAAGTCTTTCGAGACGATGGCCTGTGCATAGCCCTCGCGCTGAATGGCAAGTTCGTCCATATCCATCGAATAGGAGACGTCGACGGCGAGAACGAGTTCGACGTTTACGGCTGGTACGTCCTTGATGTCGGCGAAACCGGATTTCGGGTTCGGCGCGGCAATGCCGGCAACGTCACCTCCGACGATCGCGCCCGCAACAAGCACCGCGCCTACCGAGACACACCAGCGCATGGCGGCCCTCCCGTCCTTATCACGGGCATGGTGACACCCAAAAGGCGGCCCGAAAAGCGGAAAAACAAAACTGTCGTTCTTCATCTGGAAGCGCAGCGGTCGAAGCGGGCGCTCCAGGGCTGAGAAAAGCTGGAGGTCGCCAACTGAGGCAGCCTCACTTTTTGCTGAGGTCCAGCATTTGAGCGCAAGTTGGCGCATGAGTCGGACGTGTGATCGGCCGCGAACATCGCGTCCCGACTCTTGTTGTGGGTCGCCTATGATTCGCACATGTCGCTACAATCGGGCCCATCCGCAGAATTGAGTCAAAGTCATGAGTTGAGTGTGCGAGCCGATGGCGGCCGCGCGCAGACGATCCTCTAAAGTGTCAATGTCGATTTCCTGGGCTGTCGCGACACCGATTTTCTCAAGCTGCGGAATGAGACTGCGCAGGGTATGAACGACCCAGCCGATAAGAGGAGATTGAGCGCCTCCGCCGATGGGTATCTCGCAGAATAGTGTTGGTGTCCGCTTTAGACCGGCCTCGTGGAAGTGCCCTACCATTCGAGCGCCCGCATCTGGGTGCGTCATGACTGACTGGAGGGCCGTATATATCCAATCGAATACCTTGGACCACAGCGCAATTGGTGGCACCGTCTGATTGCGTGTATCGTACAAGCCGGGCTCGTGAAACGCCACCACGCCGCCATGACGAACATTTTTAGCGATAGCGCGGATGAAGGAAGCAGGATCGGGCTGGTGGACGAGCACATAGCGGCCGATGGCGAAATCGAATGGGACCCGCGTGGTGAATGCCTCGGCACTTCCTTCGCGGAATTCAATGTTGTCATGGCCGGCCGCCTGCGCGCGTTCGCGCGCAATGGCAAGAGCATCTTTGCTGCGATCGATGCCCACCACCGCGCCACCCGAGCCGACCATGTCGGCGACGAGCATCGACACATCGCCGGTACCGCAGCCGACATCCAACACGCGCATATCGCGCGCCAGGCCCGCGTCGCCAAGCAAGCGCCGTGTGATCGGCGTAAGCACTGCCGCCTGACGCATCAAACGGTGAAGTTCGGAATCGGAATGACCGAAAACGTAAGGAATCGCCGCGCCAATACCGCTGCTTGCTCCCGTCACAAGAGTCTGTTTTCCCGTTAGCGTCATTGTAATCTCCACTGTTGTGACGATTGACACAGAATTATCCAGAACCTTGATCGACAGCGCTCGG
Organism: uncultured Alphaproteobacteria bacterium; assembly: GCA_963843225.1. GTDB lineage: Bacteria > Pseudomonadota > Alphaproteobacteria > Rhizobiales > Xanthobacteraceae > Bradyrhizobium. The sequence goes on from CAWJJT010000002.1 coordinate 221,092, forward strand.
AAGCTTCCGTTCTTTGCTCCGATCTCTGCCACGTACGGCCGCCAAGGTCGGAATCTAAGCGGCTGGACCTCAGGCGTCGTGAGGCGATCGCGCCCGATCGTCCGTACTGGCGCGCACCGCCCGACGCCCCCGCGGCGGCGCTGACACATCTCGGAGGCGTGACTTGTCGGAGGCGTGATTTGGCGTGACGGAGAGGTGAGCGGGACCTGTCTCGGGGCCGCGCTAGGCTGATCGACGTCTGCCCGTGGCTTCGGCCGCAGGCTCATAAAGCGCACGATTAGGCTTGCTGGATTATTTCCCCGTGGAGGCGTTGATGCACCCGAACGACGATTTTCTCAGCGCTCCAAAATTGGACTATGACGGTTTCCGAGCTGCAATGCGCGAGGATTGGGGATGGTTTAGTCCTGCTCGCGAAACCAACATCTTCGCCAGCAAGTCGCGATGTCAGCTCTTGGCACTTTTCGGACCCGAGAGGACTGGCTGACGAGGTCCGTTCGCGGGGGCAAAGCGGACCTTGCTGTTGCGCGATCTGAGGTCCGGAAATGACCCGGAGCGGACATCGGCGACATGGGCCGTTGCCCTTTTTGTGCGGCACAGCAACGCGATTTCACTTCTCGTAGTCCGCCGACTATTCCCACAAAGCCTTAAAGATCCTACCCTTGTGCAGCCACGGGTTTGACCTCGATCAAAGTCGGTCCGCTCAATGCGATTATTCTATCGAAGACGCGACCTGTTCTTCTGCAAAGGCCAACTTCCAACCGGAGGTTTCCGCCATGAAAATCAGTCACCGCATCTTTGCGGGCGTTAGTCTTCTCGCCCTTAGTTGTACCTCAGCATCGGCTCAGCAGGTCACAGGTGTTCCAGGTTCGCCCGGTGCCACCACCACTATCGACGGGAAGCAACTCCCACCCCCCGATCCGGCATTCGGCGGGGTGATCAAGGAGAAAGCCTCGGAGTCTACGGCTTGGTGGGCGCCGCGTGTCGTGCCGCCGAAGGGGGCTCCCAACGTCCTGCTCATCATGACGGACGACCAGGGTTTCGGAGCGCCGAGCACCTTCGGCGGCGTCATCCCCACGCCTGCCATGGATCGCATCGCGTCGCATGGGCTGCGCTACACCAATTTTCATTCGACCTCACTTTGCTCACCTACGCGGGCGGCGCTCATCACTGGCCGCAATCATCATTCGGTGGGCTTCGGAGTGGTCGGCGAAATATCGACGGGATTCCCGGGCTACGATTCCATCATCCCGATCGAGAAGGGCACTATCGGCACGACCCTAAAGGCGAACGGGTACGCCACATCATGGTTCGGCAAGGACCACAACACACCGTCGTTCCAGTCGAGCCAGGCAGGACCGTTCAATCAATGGCCCAACGGCATGGGATTCGAATACTTTTACGGTTTTGTCGGCGGCGACGCCAGCCAATGGCAGCCGAACCTGTTTCGCAACACAACGGCCATCTATCCTTTCCAGGGCAATCCCAGCTGGAACCTGGAGACGGCCATGGCCGACGAGGCCATCCAGCACATCAAGCAACTCAAGGAAATTGCGCCTGACAAGCCGTTCTTTGTCTATTACGTGCCAGGTGCAACCCATGCGCCCCATCATCCGACACCGGAGTGGATCAAGAAGATCAGCGATATGCACTTGTTCGATGATGGATGGAACAAGGTGCGCGAGAAGATCTTCGCCAACCAGAAGCGCCTGGGTATCATGCCCGAAAGCGCCAAGCTGACGCCGTGGCCGAAAGAATTGCCGCAGTGGGACTCACTCGGTTTGCTGGAGAAGAAGCTCTTCATCAAGCAAGCCGATGTCTACGGCGCTTACCTCGCCTACGCCGACAACGAAATCGGTCGGGTCATCCAGGCGGTAGAAGACCTCGGCGAGCTTGACAACACCTTGATCATCTACATCGGCGGCGACAACGGCGCGAGCGCCGAAGGCATGATCAACGGTACTCCCAACGAGTTCACGACCTTCAATGGCGTCCCGGTGCCGGTGAAGGCTCAGTACCTCTGGTACCCGTTCTGGGGCTCGGACAAGACCTTCCCGCATTTTGCCGCGCCGTGGGCGTGGGCGATGGACACCCCGTTCAAATGGGTCAAGCAAGTGCCGTCACATTTCGGCGGGACCGCCCAGGGCGTCGTCATGTCCTGGCCCGGCCATATCAAAGACGTGGGAGGCATCCGCCGCCAGTTCCATCACGTCATCGACATCGCCCCGACCATCCTCGAAGTGACCGGCATTTCGCAACCCGATGCGATCGACGGTATCAAGCAGAGTCCCATGGAAGGTGTGAGTATGGCGTACACATGGGACAAGGCGAACGCCAATGCCAAGTCGACGCACACGACCCAATATTTCGAGATGCTCGGCAATCGCGCGATCTACAACGACGGGTGGGTTGCGTGCACGACGCCGATCACGCTTCCCTGGGAACTGAGCAGCGCGCCCCCGCCGGATGTGATCACGGGATACAAGTGGGAACTCTATAACGTCCAGGAAGACCCGACTCAATTCAATGACCTTGCCACGCGGATGCCGGAAAAGGTCAAGGAAATGCAGGCCCTCTTCGATGTCGAGGCGAAGAAGTACAACGTGCTGCCGCTCGATAACACGACGCTCCTGCGCTGGAATACGGCGCGACCGAGCCTGACGGCGGGGCAGACGGTCTTCACCTATTCGGGCGAACTGACCGGCGTGCCGGCCAGCGCCGCCCCGAGCATTCTTAACAAGTCCTACACCATCACCGCCGAAGTCGAGATTCCGAAGGGCGGTGCCGAGGGGATGATCGTCACCGAAGGCGGACGCTTCGGCGGCTACGGGCTGTTCCTGAGCGAGGGTGTGGCGGGCATCCGCAGTGGCCGACCGGTGTTCCTCTACAACTTGCTTAATCTCAAGCGCACGATCTGGTCCGGGCCTGAGTTGGGCGCGGGCAAGCACACCATCGTCTTCGACTTCAAGTCCGATGGCCCGGGTCTTGGCAAGGGCGGCACAGGCGTACTCTCGGTGGACGGCAAGGACGTGGACCGGAAATCCATCGAACACGGCACGCCGATCACGTTCCCGGAGGACGAAACATTCGACATAGGCCAGGACACCCGCACCGGGGTGGCGATGATCGAGTATCGCTACGATCCTCCGTTCAAGTTCACCGGCAAGATCAACAAGCTGACGTTCAAGCTCGAACCGGAAAACAAGGCCGTAACGGAACCGAGGGCGGAATTGGCGCCTATGGCAGCGCCGGAACCGGATCCGATTGAAGCACCGAAGAGCACCAAACAAGGAGCCAGTGGCGGAAAACGATGAAAAGCGCGTTGACCTTCGCGGAGAGAGCCGAAAAAGAAATAAAACAGGAAGAGGCCACCTCAATTGGTGGCCTCTTTCATTTTAAGCCGAGCCTGCAATGTCGTAATTTGGCACTTCACGGACATGGTGCGACGTCGGCTAGAGTCCGGTATGAGCACCAAAGCAGACGCCCGCCGACCCCTCCTGATTTATGGGTTCACGCCCCCCAACTGCTTCGCTTCGCGCGCAAGCACAATCTCACGCCCCTGCTGCGACAAAACAACCCGACGGGCAAATCACTCAAAAACCTGTCCAGCCCCACTGCGAAAAATATTTCGCTTAACGTGCGAAGCAAATCAGTTCTTTAGATTCGCCCGTCTCACCCGATGAGAGGGGCGGCTCGCGATCGTCACGAACGCGCGGTGGGATGCAGTGGACGTGCAGCTTGCGAGAAGACGAACGCAAGTCGCGCGGACGGCGAAGCCGTGTGGTCCCGACGCCCCGACGCTGGCGTCAAGCTCGCGAGAAACATCTCGGGGGCGACGGTGGCAAGAAAGCCCGGTCACCGAGGAGAGCACGAAATAAGCCGTAACCCATTGCGCAGGGAAAGCCGGATTGCCTCCGCTGGACCTGTATGCTCGTGTGCGTTTTTTTGTGCTTTCGTGCACACGAGACCGCGGGTGCAGCGCGCATCCGGCTTTCCCTGCGCCCTCTTGTTTTCAGAGGGTGGCCATCGACGCAAAGCTCGGGCGCGATCCGCACCGCGAGATCGCGAATTTGCGCCTGCAATGGCAGCGGTTATTGCGAGGAGCGATTGGTGCGCGTAGACATCCAGTCAAGCCAACGGCCTTGAACCGCCGAACGGAGTTTTGCAATTGACCTCTGCAAGCCCCACGCCCCTCAACCGCCTGCGCCAGCAATGGCGGGAGAAGCGTCCCACCTTCGGCGCGATCGCGACCATTCCCGGCATCGCGACGGTGCAGATCATGGCCCGCTCCGGGCTCGACTGGATCATCGTCGACCTCGAGCATGGTCCGATCGATCTGACCTCCGCGCATGCGATGATCACGGCTACTTCCGGCACGCCCTGCGTGCCGCTGGCGCGGATCGCCGCCAACGAGCCGTGGCTCGCGAAGGCGCCGATGGATATCGGCGCGCTCGGCATCAATTTTCCGATGATCTGCAGCCGCGCCGACGCCGAGAAGGCCGTGCGCAGCGTGCGCTATCCGCCGCGCGGCGAACGGCTGTGGGGTCCGTTCCACGCGCCGTTCCGCTGGGGCGTCTCGATGGCCGACTACATGGCGACCGCCGACGACGACATGATCTGCATGGTGACCATCGAGCATGTCGAGGCGGTCAACCGCATCGACGAGATCATGGCCGTGCCCGGCATCGACGTCGCGGTGATCGGACCCGGCGACCTCGCCACCTCCATCGACAAGCGCGGCCTGATCGACGACCCCGAAGTGCAGGCCTTGATGGCGCGCGCGGAGGCCGGCATCCTCAAAAGCGGCGTGCCGATCGGCGGCGTGGCGCGCACCGCCGAGCAGGCCAATCGGATGATCGACCGCGGCTATCTGGCGCTGGCGCTCGGCTTCGACTGGTCGCTGCTGGCGCGCGGGATCGCCGCGAGTTTTGAGGGGATCAAGCGCTGAAATCATTGCTGGTAACAAGCTACTGAAAACGCAGGGATTTACGGGGCGCGCAAAAATCGGCGCGGAGCCTCACCCGCGCCATAAACAACAACCATCTGGCCTCAGGCCGGCTGGTTCGTGCTAGATGAAGGGCTGGCGGGCCGGGCCGACTCGCCGGCTTCGGCGTTGCGGGAACTTGAGTGGATCGATGCGCGGAACGGTTCGAAAAATCTCAATGCCGCGCCGTCTCGTCGCCGACCTCATGCACGCCTCGATCCGCGTGCCCTTTGTCTCGCTGACGCGCCCGCTCGACATCCGTCCATTGCTGGAAGCCCGCGCGCAGGCCGCGCAGCCGCCCGGCTGGGCTGCGATTTTCGTCAAGGCGTTTTCGCTGGTGGCCAGAGAGCAGCCGGTGCTGCGCACGCTCTACGCCAAATGGCCGTGGCCGAGCTTCTACGAACTGCCGAAGAACATCGCCATGGTGGCGATCGCGCGCGTCGAGGACGGCCAGGATTGCGTGCTGCCGCAGAAGGTTCCGGGCGCGGACGGTTTGCCGCTTGCCGAGATCGAAGCCCAGATCCGCCACGCCAAGGCGGCGCCGGTCGAGGATGTGCCCTCGTTTCGCAAGATCCTGCGGGTGACACGGCTGCCGCTGCCGTTGCGCCGGCTGTTCTGGTCGGTCGGCCTCAATTTCGGCCGCCAGCGCGCCAACTGGTTCGGCAATTTCGGGGTCACCTCGGTCGCGGCCTACGGACCGGGCGAGCTGCATGCGCTGAGCCCGGGGCCCTATATCGTCAGCTATGGCGTGGTGACGCCCGACCAGACCATCGATGTCGTGATCCGGTGGGACCACCGCATTACCGACGCGGCCCTGGTCGCGAAGGTGCTGACCCGGCTGGAACAGGTGCTGAACACCGAAATATCAGCCGAAATACGGGCCGGCCGGCAGCAAACCGAGCCAAAAGCCGTCCGGGCGGTCGCGACCTGATGGCCGCAGGGCCGTCAATTCTGCCCCCAAACCGTCATTCCGGGGCGATCCGAAGGATCGAACCCGGAATCTCGAGATTCCGGGCTCGTTGCTGCCGCAACGCCCCGGAATGACGCTTGAGGACCCGACTTAGGACCCGGCCCCTTTCCGTTGACAGGACAGCGGTTTCTGCCTAGAAACCGCCTGCTCGCGGGCCGGTTTCGGCCCGCGATGCGTTTCGCGACCCGTGGTCCTCCCTTTCAAGCTTAAAGGGATGGCCTGTCGGCCCCGGGAAATTCCCGGTGCACAGGAGGGCGCGTCTCCTCAATACTCAAACTTGAAAACAGAGGACGCGATGACAAAGCGCAGTGAGGCGAAATACAAGATCGACCGCCGGATGGGCCAGAATATCTGGGGCCGCCCGAAGAGCCCGGTCAACCGCAGGGAATACGGCCCCGGCCAGCATGGCCAGCGCCGCAAGGGAAAGCTCTCCGACTTCGGCGTGCAGTTGCGCGCCAAGCAGAAGCTCAAGGGCTACTACGCCAACATCAGCGAGCGCCAGTTCCACGGCATCTATGTCGAGGCCGGGCGGATGAAGGGCGACACCGGTGAAAACCTGATCGGCCTTCTGGAGCGCCGTCTCGACACCGTGGTCTACCGCGCCAAGTTCGTCGCCACCATGTTCGCCGCGCGCCAGTTCATCAATCACGGCCACATCAAGGTGAACGGCCGCCGCGTCAATATCTCGAGCTACAAGCTCAAGCCCGGCGACGTGGTCGAGCTCAAGGAATCCTCCAAGCAGATCACCCCGGTTCTGGAAGCGACCCAGCTCGGCGAGCGCGACGTGCCCGATTTCCTCGAGGTCGATCACTCCAAGATGACGGCGAAGTTCACCCGCATCCCGGCGCTGTCAGACGTGCCGTTCGCGGTGCAGATGGAGCCGCATCTGATCGTCGAATTCTATTCGCGCTGATTGTTATCGGTCGCGTCTATCGAGATCGAAGGCCCCGGTTCTGCCGGGGCCTTTTTCATTCATCATGCCCGCCCTTGTGCCGATCCTCCACGGCCTTATGGTCGCAAACCTGCAAACGGGGCGTGCATGGCCGGGACGGCCCGGCCATGACGCCCGTGAGTGTTGAGAAATCGCCATGACCTACACCCCTCCTCCGCGCGATCCCAAGGCCTCGCCGATCCGCATCAACCTGTTGTCGGACACCCAGACCCGCCCCACGCCCGCGATGCGCGAGGCGATCGCGCGCGCCGAGGTCGGCGACGAGCAGATCGGCGACGATCCCTCGGTCAATGAATTGTGCGAGCGCGTCGCCGGGCTGCTCGGCAAGCAAGCCGCCGTATTCATGCCGTCGGGCACCATGTGCAACGTCGCGGCGACGCTGGTGCACTGCCGGCCGGGCGACGAGATCCTCGCGCATGAGACCGCGCACATCATCGCCCGCGAAGGCGGCGCGCATGCCGCGCTCGGCGGATTCCAGATCACGCCGCTGCCCGGCGCCGACGGACAATTTTCGCCCGAAGCCTTTCGCAAGGCGCTCCACCCGCGCAGCCGCTACCAGCCGCCGCAGACCGTGGTCAGCGTCGAACAGACCGCCAATATCGGCGGCGGCACCATCTGGAAAAAAGCCGCGCTCGACGAGGTCGCCAAGATCGCGAGCGCCAACGGGCTTGCCACCCACATGGACGGCGCGCGGCTGCTGAACGCCTGCGTCGCCACCGGGATCGCCGCCCACGACATGGCATCGGGCTGGGATTCCGCCTGGATCGATTTTTCAAAGGGCCTGGGCGCGCCGGTCGGCGCCGTCATCGCCGGCAGCAGGGACTTCATCGACGAGGTCTGGCGCTGGAAACAGCGGCTGGGCGGGTCGATGCGCCAGGCCGGCGTGTGCGCCGCCGCCTGCACCTATGCGCTCGACCACCATGTCGACCGCCTTGCGGACGATCACGCCAATGCGCGCGCGCTGGCGCGGGGGCTTTCGCAGATCAAGGGCATGGAAGTGCAGGAGCCCGAAACCAACCTTGTCTTCTTCAAGCCCGACGGCGCCGGCGTTTCCGGCGATGACATGGTGAAAGCCCTGCACCGGCGCGGCGTGCTGCTGGCGATGATGGACGGCCGGATCCGCGCCTGCACCCATCTCGATGTCACCGCCGGCATGATCGAGGAGACGGTCGGGCTGGTGCGCGAGATCGTGCGAGGGGCGTGAGATGGCAGTAGCGGGTCTGCCGCCGACCGCTGCCCCACCCGCATTCTCCTGGCAGCCACGACGACGTTGATGCGACGCCGCGGCATCGGGCCGTCAGTTCTCCAGCGCTTCATAGATCAGGGTCTTCAGCGCCGCCTGAATGGGGGTGCCCTGCGACAGCGTCTGCATCATGCCGATCACAAACATATCGTCCCTGGGATCGATCACGAAGAAAGTGCCGCCGGCGCCTGCCCAGCCATACGCGCCGATCGGCAGCCGCGTATCGGGGAGCGGCACGGTCCGCACCCCAAAGCCGAGACCAAACCCGCTATAGGGGATTGGAGAGTGCGAACTATCCTGCCTGACTTTCGTTTCGGGTCCGATGCGGTCCGAGGTCATCATGGTGACCGTCCCGGGCTTGAGATAGCGCCTGCCGTCGAGCATGCCGCCGTTCAGCAGCATCTGCGCGAACCGGGCGTAATCCCCGACGGTTCCGATCATGCCGATGCCGCCGGACTGGAGCCGCTGCCATCGCAGCGGATCGCTCATTCCCGCGCGATCCTCCTTCATCGGCTGCGCAAGCAGCGAGGCCTTGGCACGGTAGGCAAGGTAGAAGGCGGTATCGCTCATGCCCAGCGGGTCGAGCAGTCGTTCCTTCTCGAACTCAAAGAGCGTTTTCCCGGACACCAGTTCGACGACGCGGCCGAGCACATCGGTCGAGTAGCTGTAGTCCCACAGCGTCCCCGGCTGCGAGGCCAGCGGCAGCTTCGCCAGCCGCTCGACGAATTCGGCGTTGTCGATATTTCCCCGGTGCAGATCGGCCTTGCCAAGCAGGTTGGACACTACCCCGCCGCTGAAGCCGTAGGTCAGGCCGGAGGTGTGGCGCAGCAGGTCTTCGATCGTGATCGGGCGCTGGAGCGGTTCGAGCGTCAGCCAGGGGTTGCCGCTGGCATCCGCGCCTTCCACGCCGACCTTCACATCGGCAAAGGCCGGTATGTATTTTGAAAGGGAATCGTCCAGCCGGAGCCTGCCGTCATCGACCAGCATCATCGCCGCCACCGATGTGATCGCCTTCGACATCGAATAGAGCCGGAAGATCGTATCCGGCGTCATCGGCTGTTTGGTTCCGGGATCCCTAACCCCGAAACTTTCGAAATAGACGGGATGCCCGTGCTGCTGGACCAGCAGGATCGCACCGGGAATCTTGCCGGCTGCAATCTCGTTGCGCAGGAATTCGCCGGCTCGCTCGAGTTTCGCGCGCGAAAGAGTTGGTCCGGTGGCCGCGGTCTCCGCGACGCCGGGATCCGGCCAGCCGCCGATAGCCGCGAGCGCGAGAAGCGCAAGCGCCGCAACGGCCCGCCGCGGCGCGGCGCCGTCAGTTCTCCATGGCTTCATAGATCAGCAGCTTCACTGCCTTCTGGATGCGCTGGCGCTCCGAGGGCGTCTGCTCCAGCAACACGAAGAACATGTCCTGCTTGCGGTCGATCACGAAATAGCAGCCGCTGGCGCCGTCCCATTTCAGTTCGCCGAGATCGCCCGGCGGCGGCGGCTTGGCGTTGCCGGGATCGGTGCGCACGGCAAGGCCGAGCCCGAAGCCGAAGCCGTCGCCGGGGAAATAGAAATAATCCCGGTCGACGCCCGAACCCGGACCGACCCGATCCGTCGTCAACTGCTCGAACGCCTTGGGACTGAGAATGGTCTTGCCGTCGTATGTACCGCCGTTAAGCAGCATCTGCGCAAAGCGTGAATAGTCCGCCATGGTCGAAACCATGCCGCCACTGGCAAACATCATCTTCTTCGGAACGGTCGGATTGTTGTCGCGCCCGACCCGGAAGTCGCTGTCGTTCGGCACCGGCTGGGCGAGCAGCTTCTGCTTCTCCGGGTCCGTGACGAAGAATCCGGTGTCCTTCATGCCAAGCGGATCGAGCAGTTCCTGCTTGTCGACGTCGATCAGGGACTTGCCGGACACGATTTCCATGACTCGCGCCAGGATGTCGGTGGAATGGCCATATTGCCAGAGCGCTCCCGGTTGATTGTGCAGCGGCAGTTTTGCGATCCGCTCGGCGAACTCGGCAAGGTCGAAATCGCCGGCATAGATATCGGCGGCCCTGTAGGCCTTGCGGACCAGGCTGTCGCCATAGAAACCGTAGGTGATTCCGGAGGTCTGGCGCATCAGGTCGAGCATGGTCGGCGGCCGGTCCGGCGGCACCAGTTCGAGCGTCTTGCTGCCGTCGTCGGCCTTCTTCTCGACGCCGACCTTCACATTGGCAAAGGACGGAATGTATTTCGCGACGGGGTCGTCGAGCGAGAACTTGCCCTCATCGAGCAGCTTCACCGCAACGACGCTGGTGATGGCCTTGGTCATCGAGAACAGGCGGAAGATCGTCTTGTCCGTGATCGGCGCCTTGGACACCACATCCTGCACGCCGAAGGATTCGTGATAGACCGGCTTGCCGTGCTGTTGGATCAGCACGATCGCTCCGGGAATTTTCCCCGTCGCCACTTCGTTGCGGAAGAACTCACTGAGCTTTTCCAGCTTGTCCTTGTTGAAATGCGCGCCGGCGGGAATCTCGTAGGTGCCTTCCGCTCTCGCCGAAGGCGCGACCGCCAGCAAGAACGCTCCACACGCAAGCAGACGCAACACATGACCCGATTTCATCAACCCTCTCCCACGTCCTTGAACCCGGAGTTTAGCGGCCGGCTCAATCGGCACAAGGGCCGCCGAATTGAGCCAGCGCCTGCACATGCAGCGCGGCGCTGTCATTGGAAAAGCAGCAGAAGATGACCCGGCTTATTCCGGGCGCCGCCGCCAGAGCCTCGACCGTTGCGGAGACCGCGATCCGCGCCGCCTGGTCGGCCGGAAACCGATAAACACCGGTGGAAATGGCCGGGAAAGGCAACCGAGGCGAGGCCGTGAGCTTGGCACAGCCCGATCGCGGTCAGGTAACACGACGCCAGCGCTTGGTCTTCGCCCTCGGTGCCCGAATTCCAGACCGGGCCGACGGCGTGAATGACGTGCCGGGCCGGCAGGTCATAACCTCTGGTGATCCTGGCGCTACCGGTCTCGCAGCCGCGAAGCGTGCGGCACTCGGCGAGAAGCTGCGGTCCCGCCGCGCGATGGATCGCCCCATCCACGCCACCGCCGCCGAGCAGCGAGCGATTGGCAGCGTTGACGATGGCGTCAACGCGCAACGTCGTGATGTCGGCGACGACAACTTCGAGCCGCGCCGGACCGACCTGGCGCGCTGCCAAATTCAGGCGACGGGTGCGCTGACCGTGACGCCCTTGTCGGTGAATAGCTGCTGCAATTCGCCGGCCTGGAACATCTCGCGGATGATGTCGCAGCCGCCGACGAACTCGCCCTTGACGTAGAGCTGCGGGATGGTCGGCCAGTTCGAATAGGTCTTGATGCCGTTGCGCAGTTCGGTCGAATTCCAGGACGTTCAGGCCCTTATAGCCGACCCCGACGTGATCGAGGATCTGGACCACCTGTCCGGAAAATCCGCACTGCGGAAATTGCGGCGTGCCCTTCATGAACAGCACGACGTCGTTCGACTTCACTTCGTTATCGATAAATTGCTCGATGCTCATCTTCGCTTCCTTTTGGGCACTGCCCCTGCGGCAGGGCCTTACGGGCCGGCGTCAGCCGGTGAAACCCGGTACTGTCATATATGTACCCCAAACCGTTGTGCATCCAAAGTAAAATGGCGAGTAGCTGGCATGCTCGGGGCCGATCCCGCCGGGTTATCCCAAATGCCCGGCCGTAGCCTGATGGCATCGATATCATCTTCAGGGGGAGGCTTTTTTCCCTGACGGGAGCCCCTATCTAGGACAGACTGTTTTTGGGGAACCCGTCGGCCGGAGCGACGTTTTGTCCCTAACCGGAGATACCCGTGACGAAACCAGCATCCGCCGCGGCCAGCCTACCCTCCCCTTCCCCGTCATTGTTCTCCGAGTCCGGCAGTCTCGCCCAGGATTTGGTGGAAGCCTATCTGGCGGTTCGAAACGAGACCGAGCGCCGCGCGGCGCCGCTGACACCGGAAGATCAGTTGATCCAGTCGATGCCGGACGCGAGCCCGGCGAAATGGCACCGCGCCCATACCACCTGGTTCTTCGAGCAATTCCTGCTCGGCGAGCATTGCGAGGGTTACCGGCCGTTTCATCCCGACTACGCCTATCTGTTCAATTCCTATTATGTCAGCGCCGGCCCGCGCCATGCCCGCCACCAGCGCGGCCATCTGACCCGGCCGGGCGCGGACGAGATCACCGCCTACCGCCGGCATGTCGACGCCGCGGTGGTGAAGTTCTTCCACGAGGCGGGCGAGGACGCGCTGCGAAAGCTGGCGCCGCTGCTCGAGGTCGGCCTCAATCACGAGCAGCAGCACCAGGAATTGATGCTGACCGACATCCTGCACGCATTTGCGCAAAACCCGATCCCGCCGGCTTACGATATCGGCCTGGAAATTCCCGGCCTCAACGCCAAGCGGCGAGCAATGGGTCGGCCTCAACGAGGGCATCCACACCGTCGGGCATCCCGACGACAGCTTTCATTTCGACAATGAAAAACCGGCGCACCGGGCCCTGGTCGGCCCGGTGAAACTGGCGCGCAATCTCGTCACCAACGCCGAATGGCTCGCCTTCATGAAGGACGGCGGCTACGACACCGCGACGCTCTGGCTGATGGACGGCTTTGCCGCCGCCGGCAACGAGGGCTGGCGGGCCCCCGGTCATTGGCGCGAGATCGACGGACAATGGCAGGTCATGACCCTGGCCGGGCTGCAGCCGGTCGATCCTTCCGGTCCGGTTTGCCATGTCAGCTATTACGAGGCGGACGCGTTCGCGCGCTGGAGCGGCAGGCACCTGCCGACCGAAATGGAATGGGAGGTCGCCGCCCGCGCCGGCCAGCTCAACGACGCCTTCGGCATCGTCTGGCAATGGACCCGCAGCGCCTATTCGCCCTACCCCGGCTACCGGGCGATCGAGGGCGCGCTCGGCGAATACAACGGGAAGTTCATGGTCAATCAACTGGTGCTGCGCGGCTCCTCGCTCGCAACCCCGGACGGACACAGCCGTATTACCTATCGCAACTTCTTCTATCCGCATCACCGCTGGCAATTCACGGGACTGCGCCTCGCCGACTACGCCGCCTGATCGTTCAATAGCAATCGCGCCGGAGTGCGCCTTCTGGAGAGTATCATGAATGTGCGCGCCCCCGCTTTGGCCGAAGCACAGCGCTTCGACGAGCAGACCTCGCCGTTTGCCGACGACGTGCTGGAGGGTCTGTCGCAGCACCCGAAACGGCTGTCGCCGAAATATTTCTACGACGCCACGGGCTCCGAGCTGTTCGAGCAGATCACGGTATTGCCGGAATATTACCCGACGCGCACCGAGCTTTCGATCCTGCGCGACCGCGGCAGCGCGATATCGGCAATCCTGCCCAAGGGCGCGGCACTGGTGGAATTCGGCGCCGGCGCTACGACGAAAGTGCGGCTGCTGCTGAAGGAGTGCGCCTTCGGCGCCTACGTGCCCGTGGACATTTCCGGCGATTTCCTCAAGGCGCAGGCCGACGCCCTGCGGCAGGATTTCCCGACCCTCGCCGTCTACCCGGTGGCGGCGGATTTCACGGTGCCTTTCGCATTGCCGGACGCGGTCGCCGGCATGCCGAAGGTCGGCTTTTTCCCGGGATCGACCCTCGGAAATTTCGAGCCGCACGAAGCCTGCAAATTCCTGCGCAGCGCCCGCGAAATTCTCGGCCGGGGCGCGCAGATGGTGATCGGCGTCGATCTCGAGAAGGACGAGCGCGTGCTGTACGACGCCTATAACGACAAGGCCGGCGTCACCGCGCGCTTCAACCTCAATGTGCTGCACCGGATCAACCGCGAACTCGGCGGCAATTTCGACATCAGCGCCTTTACCCATCGCTCGATCTATAACCGCGACCGTCATCGCATCGAGATGCACCTGATCAGCCGCAAGGCCCAGACCGTGCGCCTGCTGGGGCGCAGCTTCTCATTCCGCGCCGGCGAAAGCATCCACACCGAGAGCAGCTACAAATACAGCCTCGAGCGCTTCGCGGCGCTGGCGCGCGGCTCGGGCTGGACCCCAAGCGCCACCTGGACCGATAGCGCCGGGATGTTTTCGGTTCACGCGCTGGTGGCCTCCGACTGAGACGTCTCGGACCGGGACTGTTCGGGGGTGGATCTGGCCTCGCCAGACCCCAGCGAAACCGATTCCCACACCGCGACCACGATCATGATCGCCGATGTCACAAGCGACAGCATCAGCGGCGACAGGCTGCCTGCGAACCAGGCCAGCACCAGCAGCGCGACAATACCGACACCGTGGGAAAGTTGAAGAAAACCGCGGAAGGTGTGCTTGAACAGGATCGTTCCGATCAAAAACAGCAACGGTCCGCCGACCGCGCTCAGCACCGTTCTGGAATCGGAATGCTCCGCCGGATGGGTCAGCACCAGATCGTCGGCGACCGCCGAGAGGATGATGCCGGCCACGATCGGCATATGCAGATAGGTATAGGCGAGCCGCGCCTGCCGCCCGGGCTCGCTGGAGTTCGAGATCTGCTCGGAGCCGGCTTCTGCACCCTTGTGAAAATAGATCCACCACATCGCGATCGCGCCGACGAAGGCCGATGCGAAGGCTGAGACGGTTGCGAGCGTCCAGGGCAGATCGGCAAAGGTCGCACCGGTCACGACGATGGATTCGCCGAGCGCGATGATGATGAAGCCGGCGCATCGCTCGGCCATGTGGCCGCCCTCGACCACCCAGTCCGCGACGTCCGACGCGCCGTATTTCGGAATCCAGAACCGCGCCGCCGGCGAGATATATTCGATCGTCAGCGCCACCGCCCAAAATGCCAGTCGCAAGTTGCCCTCGGCAAAGCCGCCCGCGATCCAGAAGACCGCCGACACCGACAGCCAGACCGTGATGCGGACCGCATTCATGCGCGCCAGCGTTTGCCGCCGCGATGTCGAGGCCCAGAGAAAGATCGTCTTTCCGACCTGCATCGCCGCATAGGCAAGCGCGAACCAAAGTCCTCGCGATTCAAAAGCTTTCGGGATCGCGGTCGAAAGCACCAGACCGCCCAGCATCAGCAGGAACAGCAGGATCCGGACCGGGGTGGTTTCCGGATTGAGCCAGTTGGTGATCCAGGAGGTGTAGACCCACACCCACCAGACGGCCAGAAACAGCATGGTCGTCTGCACCGCGCCAAGCGGGGTGAAGCGGCCGAGCAAGGTGTGGGATACCTGCGTGACCGCGAAAACGAACACCAGGTCGAAGAACAGCTCGGCGTAGGTGACGCGGCTGTGCTGGTTCGGCACGATCTGGCGAAACAGCGCGCCGCGTTCAGTGTCCCGCGCCATCGCGCCCCCTGTCCTGCCGGTCCGAACTAACCCTCGGGGACTCCGGTCTGCAGCGCCAGGGCATGCAGAACGCCGCCCATCTGGCCGCGCAGCGACTGGTAGACGATCTGGTGCTGCTGGACGCGGGATTTGCCGCGGAACGACTCCGAAATGACGGTCGCGGCATAATGGTCGCCGTCCCCGGCGAGATCGCGGATCGTCACCTCGGCGTCGGGAATTGCCGCCTTGATCATCGATTCGATATCGTGGGCGTCCATCGGCATCCCGGTCGGTCTCCATTCCCTTTGGGTCGAATCGCGGTCAGCGAGGGCCGCGGGGCCTCCGGAACTTAGCGCGGCAGCCCTTCTACGTCACGCTGCCTCGCACTATATTCCCGATCCGAGCGCTGCAAAACCGCCCGGATCGCCCGCACGATCACAACGGGCTGACCAAACAGAGGGTTGACCATGAAACTCCCCGGTCCCGACCACCCGATCACGATTACGGCAAATCCCAAGCGCATCCGCGTCTCCGCCGGCGGCGTCGTGATCGCCGACACCACCCATGCCCTGACGCTGAAGGAGGCGAGCTATCCGGCCGTGCAATATGTCCCGCGCGGGGACGCCAACATGGAGCTATTGGCGCGCACCGACCGGGTAACGCACTGCCCCTACAAGGGAGATGCGAGTTATTTCAGCATCAAGGCCGACGGCAAGACGCTGGACAATGCGATCTGGACCTACGAGACGCCGTTTCCGGCCATGACCGAGATCACCGGGCACCTGGCGTTCTATCCGGACAAGGTCAAGATCGAGGAAGTGGCGTAACGGCCCCCGCAGACATCGTGCGCCAAAGCAGCATCGCCGAACAGCGACACGGCAATGCAGGGCTTCCATGGGTTGTCGCCGGGCGCGCGTTCGCGTGACGTGACCGGCTCGCGATCGAGGCCTATACTCGAAAGACCGTAAGACCGAGAATCAGGAGCACCAGGAAGATCACCACGAAGACGTAGAACAGGAAGCGGGCGACATCCGCCGACGCCGCCGATACGCCCGGTGAAGCCGAGGATGCCGGCGACGATCGACACCAGAAAGAAGATCAGCGCCCATTTGAGAATTGTCATCGTCTGTTTCTCCGGCGTTGGCGTCCGTCCCCCGGCCGCCCTTTGCGAAATCGCTGATTTAACCTGGCGCGACAGGACAGGTTCCATGGCGCCGCGGACAATCCCGCCGCCCGGTCCAGCCGGATCGGAAAAACACCAAATTTGAAGAAGTTTCGCGCAATGATTGAGCTTGCTGAATTCGGTTCCCGGCGGCAACATCGCCCGGGTGGTTACCCTGACAGGGGGCACGCATGACAACCATTTCCGCGGCAGCTGCGGACGTCCAGGCAGCACCCAAGGATCATGCGCGCAACTTCGCGCTCGACCGGGCCCGCACCTTCCTGACGCTGGTGGTCATCATCCACCATTCCGTCATTCCCTACACCCATTTCGGTCATACCGATCCGAAGTCCTGGATCGGCTTCGACGCCATCGTGCTCGCCACCGACAGCTTCTTCATGGCGATGTTCTTCCTTCTGTCCGGGCTGTTTGTGTGGCCAGGCCTTGCGCGCAAAGGACCGCTGGACCAATTGCGCGATCGCCTGGTCAGGCTTGGCCTGCCTTTCGTGATCTGCGCGTTCACGATCATTCCGCTGGCCTATTATGCGATCTCGCTGCGCGAGTCGCCGGAGGTGAGCTTCGGCGAGTTCTGGTGGAAAACCGTCACCATAGGACCGTGGCCGAGCGGACCGGTCTGGTTCCTCTGGGTCTTGCTCACGTTCGACGTGATCGCGGCCATCCTGTATCGGCTGTCACCCGCCCTGCTCGACCCGATCAATCGACTGGCGCTGCGCGCGCGTGAACGCCCGGCTCAATTCTTTGTCGTTATGCTTGCTGTCACCGCCGCGCTCTACATTCCCGGGCGTGTCCACTGGGGAGCAGGCAGTTGGTTCGAGTTCGGGCCGTTCGCGGTCCAGCACGGCCGCGTGCTGCTTTATGCGACCTATTTCTTTTTCGGTGCGGGTATTGGCGCCAGATACCTCGATCGCGGGCTGCTGGCGACTGACGGCCAGTTGGCGAAGCGCAGCTGGGCCTGGGTGATCCCTGCGGTCGTTCCGTATTGCCTGCATGTGGGTGCTGATCTACATCAAGCGCGAAATTCTGGGGAATCCGGAAGATCTGCCGGACTGGTATGAGGCGACCTATGGCCTGTTCTTCGCTGCCTTCAGCGTGGCCATCATGTTCACCATCCTGGCCTATTTCCTGAGATTCAAGCAATCGGGCTCAAGCATCCTCGATCCCATGCAGCCGGATGCCTACGGCATGTTCCTGGTGCATTACCCGATCGTGCTCTGGCTGCAATATTGGCTGTTCGATTTCGACCTGCCGGCGATCGTCAAGGCCGTGACGGCGTTCGTGCTGACGGTGGCCTTGAGCTGGGCTGCATCGGCAGCGCTACGAAAGATCCCGGGCGCAAAACACGTGCTCTAGGAGTTGGCCGCTCTCAGGCGATTTGCGCCTGCGGCACGGGAGCGCGACTGCTGATGTCCGAACCAGCCTCCGCGTGCGTCAGCTTACGGAAGCTGCCGATCGCAGCCGGCCGTCCCAGCAGATAGCCCTGCACCTCGTCGCAACGTTCATCCCGCAGGAACTGCAGTTCGGCATCGGTCTCGACGCCCTCGGCGAGCACTGGCAGGCCCAAGCCACGGCCAAGACCCAACACGGCCCGCACGATGGTGGCCGCCTGCCCGTTGGAATTGACCGACTTGATGAACGAGCCATCGATCTTGATCTTGTCGAACGGAAAGGCGCGCAAATTCGACAGCGACGAATAGCCAGTGCCGAAATCGTCCATCGCGATGCGAACGCCGAGCGCCTTGATCTGCCGCAACGTGGTCAGCGCCCGGTTGAAATCGCGAACCAGCGCCGTCTCGGTGATCTCGATCTCAAGCCGGGAGGCCGGCAGGCCGGTTTCGAGCAGGATGCGGTGCAATTCCTGGACAAAGTTGTCGTTGTACAGTTGAACCGCCGAAACGTTGACGGCCACCATCAATGGCTGCGTCCAGGTCGCCGCTTCGCGGCAGACCGTCTTCAACACCCAATCCCCGATCTCCATGATCGCGCCGCCCTCTTCCGCGATCGGGATAAAGACAGCGGGCGAAACGTCACCGCGTGTCGGATGTTTCCAGCGCAGCAGCGCTTCGAACCCGATGGTGGTCCCGCTCAGAATCTCCTTCTGCGGCTGGAACACCAGCCGCAACTCATCGCGCGCTATCGCGAGCCGCAGATCGTGTTCGAGCGTCCGGCGTTCGCGAACCTCGATCCCCATGTTCGCCTCGAAGAAGCGATAGGTATTGCGGCCTTCGCTCTTGGCCCGATGGAGGGCCGTATCGGCATGGATGAGCAGCGACTGACGATCCGTCGCGTCGTCAGGATAAAGCGCGATGCCGATGCTGGTCGAGATGCTGTTGGCGTCGGACGTTTCGCTGGTCGCGCGCAGCGCCTCGAGGATGCTCTCGGCAAGCCGGCCCGCGGCGCCAGGATTTGTTGGCCCCGGCATCAAGACGGCGAATTCGTCGCCGCCCAGCCGCGCCATCATCTGACGCCCGCTGAGTACGGCCTGGACGCGCGCCGCCACCGCCTGCAACACGGCATCGCCCGCGGCGTGACCGAAGAGATCGTTGACTTCCTTGAACCGGTCGAGGTCGAGGCAGAGCACGGCCAAGCTGTTGCCATCGGCAAGAGCGAGTTCCTGATCGAGCCTGGCGTTGAAATGGCTGCGATTGGGCAGCGAGGTCAGTGAATTGTGATGCGCCAGATAGCGTATGTGTTGTTCGGCCTCTTTTCGCGACTGCAGATCGCGGACGGCGACAACATGGTGAGGCCGTCCGGCAAAGACGATCGGCCGCAGGATCAACTCGACCGGCGTCATCACGCCATCAAGGTGGCGCAGCTCCGTTTCAACGGACTGGCCGGATCCAGACATCAATTTGGCGCGAGCGGCCGGATTCGGAAAACAACGATCGAGTTTTGCCCCGACGAGGTTGGCAGCCGACGAGCCCGCCAGACGGGCAAAACTCGTGTTGATGGAGACAATCACCTCTCCGTCGCAAACCAGCAGCCCCTCGACCGAGGCATTCGCGAGATCGCGCATGCGCTCGACTTCCAGTTCCGAGCGCCGATGATCGAGGACGTCGAGTATCACGCCAGCGAACGCCAGTCCGAGAATGGCGAGGCTCGCGATCGCAACCCCGGTCGCAAGCCATCCGACCGGCAGCGCAGACGGCGAAATCTCGACGGTCGGATCGGGAATGATGGATACAGCCGCCATCGCGGTGAAGTGATGGCTGCAGATGGCGATCGTCAGCAGCAGGGTGCCGCCGATCGTCCATTCCAGCTTCTTGCCATGAAGACCGACGGGAAGAGCAACCGCGCCGATGACCGCGCCGAGCACGATCGATACGGCGACAAGCACGGGATCCCACAGGATGACGCCTGCGATTTCGAACGCAGCCATCCCGGTGTAATGCATCGCCGCGATGCCGCCGGCCATGATGGCGCCACCGACCCACGGTCCGTGACGCCAGCCCGGAATGATCGATACGACGAGCCCGACGCCGGTCAGCATGATCGCCGCGATCAGCGACAGGATGGTGAGGATGATATTGTAGCCACTCGGAATGCCCGGCGTGAACGCCAGCATGGCGATGAAGTGCGTCGCCCAGATACCGAAGCCGGTGGATATGGCGGATACGGCGAGCCACACGCTTCGCATTTGGCCGCGGGACTGCCGCGCATGACGAAGCAAGTTGATCGCGGCAAATGACGCCAGCAGGCACACGATGGCGGCGAGAACAACAAGCCTCAAATCGTGCGCAGTGGCGATGCAGTCATAGATCCTGAGCATTCACTTACTCGGCAATGGCAGTGGCGCTATTGCGAGCGACGGTAGGGAAAACTCGGTAAGAACGGGTAAATGCGAGGGCTCGAGCAGGCCGGCGCTCGATGGAACCATCGAACCCAACCTGCAATCGCCGCGAGTTCCGCGACGACGCATTTACTTGACATTAAGGCTGCCTGCTTGCGATCCATTTCCGCGCGCGAAATAGCAGCATCCAGGCCGCATTCTGGCTGGCGTGAGACGCAGGAACTTGTGTGGCCAACACCTTGCTGGTGCCGGATCGGCATCCTTAGTGCCCGGCGCCGTTCATATAAGCGGGGAACCAGCCCTCGAAGCCGGTCTTGAGCGAGGCAATCGAAACCGGCGCTTCGCCCGAGATCGCGATCGCGTCGCCGCCGGTGGTGCCAATGCGAACGCACGGCACGTCGGCGCCTTTCATCTTCGCCAGCACCCGACCGGCGTCTTCCGCGCGAACGGTAACGAGGTAGCGCGCCTGGTCTTCACCGAACCAGTAGGCATGCGGCACGATCGACGCAGGCGCGGCCAATAGCTGCGCGCCGATCCCGCTGGCCATCGCCATTTCCGCGAGCGCGATCAGGAGACCGCCGTCGGAGAGATCATGCACGGCGGTCGCGGTGCCGGCGTGGATCATGCCGCGCACCACGTCGCCGTTGCGCTTCTCGGCGGCGAGATCGACCGGCGGCGGCGCGCCCTCTTCGCGGCCGCAGATGTCGCGCAGATAGACCGACTGGCCGAGCCAGCCATGGGTTTCGCCGATCAGCAGGATCGCCTCATCGGCGGCCTTGAACGCAAGCGTCGCGGATTTGGTGAAATCGTCGAGCAGGCCGACGCCGCCGATCGAGGGCGTCGGCAGGATGCCGCGGCCGTTGGTCTCGTTGTAGAGCGAGACGTTGCCGGACACGACGGGGAAGTCGAGCGCGCGGCAGGCGTCCGCAATGCCCTTCAGGCAGCCGACGAACTGGCCCATGATTTCGGGCCGCTCCGGATTGCCGAAATTGAGATTGTCGGTGATCGCCAGCGGCCGGCCGCCGACCGCGGTGATGTTGCGCCAGGCTTCCGCCACCGCCTGCTTGCCGCCTTCGAACGGATCGGCCTCGCAATAGCGCGGGGTGACGTCGACCGTGAGCGCCAGCCCCTTCGGCCCGTCCTGCACCCGCACGACCGCGGCGTCGCCGCCGGGGCGCTGCAGGGTATTGCCGAGAATGACGTGGTCGTATTGCTCCCACACCCAGCGCTTCGAGCACAGTTCGGGCGTCGCGATCAGCGTTTCCAGCGCGGCCGCGACCGTCATCGGCGCGGCGACCTCGCGCGCATGGACCACCGGCAACGGCGACGAGGCGACATGCGGCCGGTCGTAGAGCGGCGCTTCGTCGCCGAGTTCCTTGATCGGCAGGTCGGCCATCACGTCGCCGCCATGCTTGACCACGAAACGCTTGCTCGGCGTGGTGTAGCCGACCACCGCGAAATCCAGCCCCCATTTGCGGAAGATCGCTTCGGCCTGCTTTTCCTTCTCGGGCTTGAGCACCATGAGCATGCGCTCCTGGCTTTCCGACAGCATCATCTCATAGGCGCTCATGCCGGTCTCGCGCGTCGGCACCGCGTCGAGATCGAGATCGACGCCGAGGTCGCCCTTGGCGCCCATCTCGACCGCCGAACAGGTCAGGCCCGCCGCGCCCATGTCCTGGATCGCGATCACGCAATCGGCCTCCATGATTTCGAGGCAGGCTTCCAGCAGCAGCTTTTCGGCGAAGGGATCGCCGACCTGCACGGTCGGGCGCTTCTCGGCGCTATCGTCGTCGAATTCGGCCGACGCCATCGAGGCGCCGTGAATGCCGTCGCGACCGGTCTTGGAACCGAGATAGACGATCGGCATGTTCACGCCGGAGGCCGCCGCGTAGAAGATCTTGTCGGTGTCGGCGAGGCCCACCGCCATCGCGTTGACCAGGATGTTGCCGTCATAGCGGGTGTGGAAACGCACCTGCCCGCCGACCGTCGGCACGCCGAACGAATTGCCGTAGCCGCCGACGCCGGCGACCACGCCGGACACCAGATGCCGCGTCTTGGGATGCTCCGGCGCGCCGAAGCTCAGTGCATTGAGGCACGCGATCGGCCGCGCGCCCATCGTGAAGACATCGCGCAAGATGCCGCCGACGCCGGTGGTCGCGCCCTGATAGGGCTCGATGTAGCTCGGATGGTTGTGGCTCTCCATCTTGAACACCACCGCCTGGCCGTCGCCGATGTCGATGACGCCGGCGTTCTCGCCCGGCCCCTGGATCACCCAGGGCGCCTTGGTCGGCAGGCCGCGCAGATGGATGCGCGAGGATTTGTACGAGCAGTGCTCGTTCCACATCGCCGAGAAGATCCCGAGCTCGGTGAAGCTCGGCACCCGGCCGATCAGCTTCAGGATGCGCTCATATTCGTCGGGCTTCAGCCCGTGGCTGGCGACGAGTTCGGGGGTGATCTGCGGCTGGTTCATGAGGCCTTATTAGGGAGATCGGAAGGGGCGGAAAAGGCCTTTTACGGCGCAATTCCGCCCTGTCCAGAGCTTTGCGGGCAAGCGGCGGGCTTGCAGGGTTTGCACATCGCCGACGGATCGGATTTAAGGACTAAATATCTCAAACCAAGGGCCAAATCGCGTGGACGACCTGACCAAATCCGCATTTCACAACCGCCCCGACCTGCACGTCGAAACGACAGGCGAGTTTGCCGGCTGGCGCACCTGGAGCCGGGACAATTTCGAGACCCATAACGGGCCGTTCTATCACCGCATGGAGGACGACGGCCAAATCCGCTGCGCCTTCCGGGTCGAGAAGCAAGCACCTCAACGGCGCCAGCAACGTCCATGGCGGCGCCTTCATGTCGTTTGCCGATTATTGCCTGTTCGCGATGGCGACGCCGGTGCTGCAGGGACCGGGCGTGACGCTGTCCTTTGCCTGCGAATTTCTCGACGCCGCGCGCGAGGGCGAACTGGTCGAGGGCACGGGCGAAATCACCCGCGCCGGCGCCTCGATGATCTTCCTGCGCGGAATCCTCAGGAGCGGCACCCGTCCGCTGTTCACCTTCTCCGGCACCATCAAGCGGGTGAAGTGGCGTTCGCCGCCGGTCCCGAGCAACGGCACCCGCTGAGGCGCCGCTAACATCCCGAAGGGGCGTGGCAGGTGAGCAGGGACGCTGAAGTCCGCATCGAACGAGTAACGACGGCAACCGACGATGTGCGGCTGTTGATCGGCGAACTCGACCAGGCGCTCGCGGCCGAATACCTGCCCGAGCAGCGCCACGGGCTGGCGCTGGAGGCGCTCTTCCAACCGCTACGTTCGCTTCTTCCTTGCCCGGTTGAACGGCGTTGCCATTGGCTGCGGCGGCATGGCCCTGCTTGACGATTTCGCCGAAGTGAAGCGGATGTATGTGCGCGAACCCGCGCGCGGGCGCGGCGTGGCGCAGGCCTTGCTGACACGGATCGAAACGGAGGCTCGCGCCGCCGGATTGGTCGTCTTGCGGCTGGAAACGGGAGTACGGCAGACAGCGGCATTGCGGCTGTATGCGCAGGCCGGCTTTGTGCCCTGCGGGGCATTCGGCGACTACGCGACGATGCCTCCCGAGGCCATTGCGACCAGCATCTTCATGGAAAAGCGTCTGGCGACACCAAACGCGTGACCTGCGCTATTGCGCGATGTCGCGTTTCGCAGCGCCTACGCCGCGCGATCCAGATGCGCGGCAAGGCCCGCGAACAGGCCGCGGCCGTCGGTGCAGCCCATGATGTCTTCGACGTGGTTTTCCGGATGCGGCATCATGCCGAGCACGTTGCCGCGCGTCGTTGACGATGCCGGCGATCGAGTGCGCGGCGCCGTTGATGTTGGAGGGTTCGTCGACCGCGCCTTCGGGCGAGCAGTAGCGATAGAGCACCCGCCCCTCGCCTTCGAGCCGCTTCAACGTCTCTTCGTCGGCCTCGTAATTGCCCTCGCCATGGGCGATCGGCACGCGGATCACCTGGCCCGCATTGTAGCCGCGGGTGAACGGCGTGTCGGAACGCTCGACCCGCAGATGCACGTCGTGGCAGATGAATTTCAGCCGCGCATTGCGCATGAGCACGCCGGGCAGCAGCCCGGCCTCGCACAGGATCTGGAAGCCGTTGCAGACGCCGAGCACGAGACCGCCGTCGGCCGCGAACGAGCGCACCGCGTCCATCACGGGCGCGCGCGCGGCGATCGCGCCGCAGCGCAGATAGTCGCCATAGGAGAAGCCGCCGGGCACCACCACGAGATCGGTACCCTTGGGCAACGAGGTCTCGGCATGCCAGACCATCGCCGGCTCATGCCCCGAGATCAGTTTGAGCGCGCGCGCCATGTCGCGCTCGCGATTGATTCCGGGAAAAACGAGAATGGCGGATTTCATCGATCGGCGTGCCTAGCTCAGAACCTCGACCCGGTAATTCTCGATCACCGTGTTCGCCAGCAGCTTGTCGGCGGCGGCCTTCAGCGCCGCCTCGGCCTTGGCCTTGTCGGAGCCGGAAAGCTCGATGTCGAACACCTTGCCCTGGCGCACGCTGGCAACGCCATCGACGCCGAGCGATTTCAGCGCTCCTTCGATGGCCTTGCCCTGCGGATCGAGAATGCCGGATTTCAACGTAACGGTAACGCGTGCTTTCACGTTCTGCCTCAGCTCTTGACCAGCACCGGACCGGAGCCCGCCGGCCGCTCGTTCTCCATCAGGATGCCGAGCCGCTTCGCCACTTCGGTATAGGCCTCGAGCAGGCCGCCGAGATCCCTGCGGAAACGATCCTTGTCGAGCTTCTCGTTCGACTTGATGTCCCACAGCCGGCACGAGTCCGGAGATATCTCGTCGGCGACGATGATTCGCATCATCTCGTTCTCGAACAGGCGTCCGCATTCCATCTTGAAATCGACCAGACGGATGCCGATGCCCAGAAACAAGCCCGTGAGGAAGTCGTTGACGCGGATCGCCAGCGCCATGATGTCGTCGATTTCCTGCGGCGTCGCCCAGCCGAACGCGGTGATGTGCTCTTCCGACACCATGGGGTCGTTGAGCTGGTCGTTCTTGTAATAGAATTCGATGATCGAGCGCGGAAGCTGGGTGCCTTCCTCGATGCCGAGGCGCTGCGACAGCGATCCGGCGGCGACATTTCGCACCACCACCTCCAGCGGCACGATCTCGACCTCGCGAATCAGCTGTTCGCGCATGTTGAGGCGGCGGATGAAGTGGGTCGGCACCCCGATATCGTTGAGGTGCTGAAACAGGTACTCCGAAATCCGGTTGTTGAGGACGCCCTTGCCCTCGATCACCTGATGTTTCTTGGCATTGAACGCGGTCGCGTCGTCCTTGAAGTGCTGGATCAGGGTACCCGGCTCCGGTCCTTCGTACAGGACCTTGGCCTTGCCTTCATAAATGCGGCGCCGACGGCTCATTGGGATGTACCGTGTGTTGTTGAAATCCATGAATTTGGTGTGCTCCGGATGACCTAGGGTTGCGACCCACGACGGAGCTGCCGTGAAGGCCTGGGACGAGAAACAGAACGAGAACCGGGCCTAGAATCCAACCTATCCGATTGGCCTTTCCAGCACAATCGATCCGGTCCCCTCGTAGCCTAGTTTTACCGTGCTGCCTGCGGCTGTCGCAGGCTGTTGTTTTAACCATTTGCCACCGTTATCTAAGCGCGCAGGCAGCCTGCCGCAACGAGGCGGCCATCAGCATTTCGGCTGGCGGATTGGAACTCCCGGATATGACGACTTTCGACCAGCGCGAAGAAGGTTTCGAGAAGAAGTTCGCCCTCGACGAAGAGCAGAAATTCAAGGCCGAGGCGCGCCGCAACAAGCTGCTCGGACTCTGGGTGGCGGAAAAGCTGGGCCTGTCCGGGGACGCCCCCATCGCCTACGCCAGGGAAGTCGTCGCGGCCGAGTTCGAGGGCGCCGGCAATGTGATCCGCAAGGTCATGGGCGATCTCAGCGCCAAGGGCGTTGCCCTCACCGAACAGCAGCTCCGGCTGAAGATGGGTGAACTGGCGGAGCAGGCCATCGCCCAGGTGAAGGCGGGGATTTGAGGCTTCGCTTCCTCCCTGCGTCATTCCGGACGCCGCGGAGGGGCGATCCGGAATCCCGATTGGATGAAAACCAACTGCGAGATTCCGGGTTCGCGCTTCGCGCGCCCCGGAATGACGGTCAACGCGATCACCCCTCCTTGAAGCCGTATTCCGGCACGTTGCCGCTGGCGCCGTAATATTTGTACGGCAGGAATTTGCCCGACATCGTGATCTTGACGCGATCGCCCTTGGGATTGGGCAGGCGCTCCATCACCATGTCGAAATCGATCGCCGACATGATGCCGTCGCCATATTCCTCCTCGATCAGCGCCTTCCAGGCCGGGCCGTTCACCATCACCAGTTCGTAGAAACGATAGATCAGGGGATCGGTCGGCGGCATCGGCGTGCCCTCCCCGCGCATCGGCACCTCGTTCAGCATCGCGGTCTCGGATTTGCGACAACCCGAACAATTCGCCGGCATTGGCGGCCTGCGGCTTGGTCAGTTTCATCTGGCCGAGGATGGCGCCGACGATCAGCACTTCGGAATAGCCGCCGATCTTTTCGCAGATGTGTTTCCAGCTCCAGCCCTTCTCGCGCTTGATGTCGAGCAGCTTTTCGGTGAGGTCGGATCGTTTCATGGGTCATCTCCGCATTTGGTCGATTAGACGGAAAATATTGCACGCAAGGGGCGTGCCAGATCGGCAGACGACGCTAGCGCTCTGCAAAAATTGGCTTCCAGCCGGTCGAGCTCGGCGGCCAGATCGGCCTCGACGTCGGCGACCCTCATGTCGATCACGCGGTAGCCGCGCGCCTCCAGCCACGCCCGCCGCGCCGCGCGGTCGTCGGCGATCGTCTCGGTCTCGTCGGCATTGATCAGTTCGATCGCGATCCGGTGCACGAACGAGACGAAATCCGGGATGTGCCGGCCGACCGGGGTCTGGCGCTTGAACTGGCCGGCGAAGCGGCGGTCGCGGGTCAGCGCCTGCCACAGGATGCGCTCGGCATCGGTCGGATTTCGCCGCAACAGCCGCGCCAGCCCGCGCACCGTGCTGCTCCGCCGGCGCGCCGCCCTGGCCGTGCTCGGCGAGCAGCGCGCGCAGCCGCGTGGCCTGTTCGCCGTCGAGCACGCCGCCCTTGGCCGGCCCCTTGCGTCCCTCGGCGATCGCCATCACCACGCCGTGCAGGGTGTGCATGTCCTGCTTGGTCGGGTCCATCCGGGTGAAGATGTTGCGCAGGTTGACCAGCATGGTGTCGCGCTTTTCGGCGGGGCGCAGGAATTCGACCCGGTCGAGTTCGCGCACCAGATTGTCGAAGAAGGCCTGCATCTGGTGCTGCGAGGCGGGCTCGGAGCGTTCGGGCATCGCGAACGGCAGCGCGCCCGCGGTCGAATGCTTGAACCATTCATAGCCGATCAGGAGCACCGCCTGCGCCAGGTTGAGCGAGGCAAAGCCGGGATTGACCGGAAAGGTGATGATGCGGTTGGCGAGCGCCACCTCCTCGTTCTGCAGGCCGTAGCGCTCGCGGCCGAACAGGATGCCGACGGTGCCGCCGCCCTCGAGTCTCGCCGGCCATCTCCTGCGCCGCCGCTTCCGGCGCCACCACCGGCTTGGCCTGGTCGTGGGCGCGCGCGGTGGTCGCGAACAGCAGCGTGCAATCGGCGACCGCCTGCTCCACCGTGTCGAACAGCTCGACGCGTTCCAGGATATGGTCGGCGCCGGCGGCCGCCCGCTGCGCGCTGATGTTCGGCCAGCCGTCGCGCGGGTTGACGATGCGCAGCCGCGACAGCGCGAAATTGCCCATCGCGCGCGCGGCCATGCCGATGTTCTCGCCGAGCTGCGGCTCGACCAGGATCACCACGGGACCGGCGAGCTCGAAGCCGGTCTTGGTCTTGTCGGTGCCCGAACCGGACATCTCACTTCACTTTCTGATTCGACGCCTGAAGCAGGCCCCGGAAGCACCTCGCCCACCGCGTTGAGCGCATCGGCCGGCCTTCGATGGCCGGACTGTGCAGACATTTCTCAAGCAAAATAATCGGCTTAGCAATGCTTCCTGATTTTCGGTTGAAAGCTTCGGCGACACAGCTTGCGCGCGTTCGAGTTTCGGATACGCTATCAATCACAAATAAAACGAAGCTGCAAAACACGCCAAAGGGCCGGCTCAACGGCTCGGGGACATGGGGAGGCTACCATGCGCCGCAGATGGTCCCTGGCAATTGCCGGCGTGATCCTGATTCTGGCCGGCGGCGTGCTGGCCTAGCTGACGCAGACCTCCGGCGGCATCCGGATCGAGGACGTCCGCTTCAAGGGCGCCAAGGGCAACACCATGAGCGCCCTGCTCTACATCCCGCCGAACGCGACCGCGCAGACCCCGGCGCCCGGCATTCTCGCGGTCCACGGCTACATCAATTCGCGCGAGACCCAGGACGGCTTTGCCATCGAATTCGCCCGTCGCGGCTATGTCGTGCTGGCGCTCGACCAGACCGGCCACGGCTACAGCGACCCGCCGGCCTTCGCCAACGGCTTTGGCGGTCCGGATGGGCTGGCGCATCTGCGCAGCCTCGACTTCGTCGACAAGGCCAATATCGGCCTCGAAGGCCACTCGATGGGCGGCTGGACCATGCTCGCCGCGGCGGCAACCGCGATGCCGAACGACTACAAATCGATGGTGCTGGAGGGCTCGTCCACCGGCAAACCGTTCGCGGCCGACGGCACGCCAGCTGGCCGCGCAACGTCGCGCTGGTGTTCGCGCAATACGAGGAATTTTCCAACCTGATGTGGGGCGTCGAGCGGGCGCGCGACGTCACCCAGAGCCCGAAACTCTGGGCGCTGTTCGGCACGCAGGGGCCGGTCGAGCCCGGCAAGGTCTATGGCGACATCGCCGCAGGGCACCGCGCGGGTGCTCTACACGCCGGCGATGACCCATCCGGCCGAGCACATTTCGCATGAGGCGATCGGCTACAGCCTCGACTGGTTCGCCAGGACCTTGCAGGGCGGCACGCCGCTGCCGTCCGACGACCAGATCTGGTTCCGCAAGGAAATCGGCACGCTGATCGCGCTGATCGGCTTTGTCGCGCTGCTGCTCGGCGTGTTCGACGGCCTGCTCGAGGCGCCGCATGTTCTCGCATTTGCGACTGCCCGAGATCGCCGATGGCACGGTGCCGGCTCCACTCCGGCCATCGAACGGCGGCCGCTGGACCGCGGCGCTGATCCTGTCCGCCTTCATTCCCGCGTTGACCTACTACCCGGCGTTCGCGCTCGGCGGCACCTTCGTAACGCCGTCGGCCTGGCTGCCCCAGGGCATCACCAACCAGATCATGGTCTGGGCCATCATCAACGCGCTGATCACGCTTGGCCCTGATGCCGTTCGCGCCCAAGCGCGCCAGCCGGCAGCGGCATCATCGGGCCGTCGATCCTGATCGCGCTCGCGACCATCATCGTCGGCTATGCCGTGCTGTGGCTGGCCGACCTCGCCTTCAAGATCGATTTCCGGTTCTGGATCGTCGCGCTCAAGCTGATGAGCGCCAAGCAGTTCCTGATCTTCCTGATCTACCTTGTTCCGTTCACGGCGTTCTTCGTGATCGCCCTGCACGTGCTGCACCGGAATTTCTCGACCATGGGCGCAGGCCGCGCCGCGCTCTATCTGACCAACATCCTGGCGCTGACGCTCGGCTTCATCGTGCTGCTGGTCCTGCAATACGGCACGCTGTGGCTGACCGGAAAGCTGTTCAATCCGCTGCCCGATCCCGGCTTCGTGCCGCTGTCCACCATCGTCGCGATCCAGTTCGTGCCGCTGCTGGCGATCTGCGCCGTCATCGCCACCTTCACCTGGCGGCGGACCGGCTCAAGCCTGCCCGGCGCCCTGATCTGCGGCCTGTTCGTCACCTGGTACGTGGTGGCGGGCACGGCCACGCAGGCGGCGTTCTAAGCTAAAAGATCGGCTGAAACTGCATAGCGCCTTGGCTTTCGCCTCAGGCGTCGTGCGGTGCTATAGCGCGGATGCATCATCCCTCCGTCCACCGCGCTATTCTCCAAAAAGGCCCGATCTCCCATGGCAAAAATCAAGGTGACCAACCCCGTCGTCGAACTCGATGGCGACGAGATGACCCGGATCATCTGGCAGTACATCAAGGACAAGCTGATCACCCCGTTCCTCGATGTCAACCTGATGTATTTCGACCTCGGGATGGAATACCGCGACAAGACCAACGACCAGGTCACGGTCGATGCCGCCAACGCCATCAAGAAGGTCGGCGTCGGCGTCAAATGCGCCACCATCACCCCCGACGAGGCCCGGGTGAAGGAATTCGGCCTGAAGGAGATGTGGAAGTCGCCGAACGGCACCATCCGCAACATCCTCGGCGGCGTGGTGTTCCGCGAGCCGATCATCTGCAAGAACGTGCCGCGGCTGGTGCCGGGCTGGACCAAGCCGATCATCATCGGCCGCCACGCCTTCGGCGACCAGTACCGCGCCACCGACTTCAAGTTCCCCGGCAAGGGCACGCTGACGATGAAATTCGTCGGCGACGACGGCACGGTGATCGAGCGCGAAGTGTTCAAGGCGCCGAGCGCCGGCGTCGCGATGGAGATGTACAATCTCGACGATTCCATCGCCGATTTCGCCCGCGCCTCGCTCAACATGGGCCTGTGCGAAGAACTACTCGGTCTATCTCTCGACCAAGAACACCATCCTCAAGGTCTATGACGGCCGCTTCAAGGACATCTTCCAGGAGATCTTCGACAAGGAATTCAAGACCGCAGTTCGACGCCAAGAAGATCACCTACGAGCATCGCCTGATCGACGACATGGTCGCCGCCGCGATGAAGTGGTCCGGCGGCTACGTCTGGGCCTGCAAGAACTACGACGGCGACGTGCAGTCCGACACGGTGGCGCAGGGCTACGGCTCGCTCGGCCTGATGACCTCGGTGCTGATGACGCCGGACGGCAAGACGGTCGAAGCCGAGGCCGCCCACGGCACGGTGACGCGGCATTACCGCGAGCACCAGAAGGGCAAGGAGACCTCGACCAACTCGATCGCCTCGATCTTCGCCTGGACCCGCGGCCTGTCGCATCGCGCCAAGCTCGACAACAACGCCGCGCTGGCGAAGTTCGCCGACACGCTGGAGAAGGTCTGCGTCGAGACCGTCGAGGCCGGCTACATGACCAAGGACCTCGCGCTGCTGGTCGGCGCCGACCAGCGCTGGCTCTCCACCACCGGCTTCCTCGACAAGGTCGCGGAGAACCTGACCAAGGCGATGGCTGCATAAACGGCCGGTGACGCCGATTGCGCCGATCCCTCGGCACAACGTGGAGAGTTCTATCATGCCGTTCATTCGGAACGCCGTCGGCCGCGATCCTGTTGCTCTCGGGCTCGCTCGTGAGCGCGGCCGCCGCCGATACGCCCCTTCCCGACGCCATCGCGGCGCCGGGAGAGACCATCGTGCTCACCACGCATGCCGAAGGCGCCCAGGTGTACGAATGCAAGGCGGGCACCGACGGCAAGCCGGCCTGGACGTTTCGCGAGCCGATCGCGACGCTCATGGTCGACGGCAAGACCGTCGGCCGGCACTATCGCCGGACCGAGTTGGGAACACAGCGACGGCAGCGCGATCGTCGGCAAGGTCGCCGGCAGCGCTCCCGGCGCGACCGCCAACGATATCGCCTGGCTGAAGCTCGAGGTGGTGTCCCATCGCGGCAGCGGCATTCTCAGCGGCGTCACCACCGTGCAGCGGATCCATACCCAGGGCGGCAAGCTCGACGGCGCGTGCGACCAGCCCGGCACCTTCCGCAACGCGCCCTACTCCGCGGATTACGTATTCCTGCGCAAGGGCTGACGCCGGGGCTGCTGCAGGTCTTCGAGATCGTGCCGGTCGTGCCCAGCATGGCGCGCCGCGAAGTCGTCGCGCCATTTCCGGATTCGAAGTAGGCTGCTGCCGGTTCAAGAGCCCCGATCAAATGTGCACCCGTCATTGGAAGCCGGGATGAGCGATCCGATCGAAACAAGACGCCGGTTCTATGCGGAGGAGCTGCGCTTCACCACGCGCATGCGCTCGCCTCGGGTACTGGCGGCGTTCGCGGCCGTCCCGCGCGAAAAGTTCGTTGGCGATGGGCCGTGGCGGCTCAAGAGCCTCTGGAACATGGCCGACTACTGGACGACCGACGATGCCGACCCGAAGCACGTCTATCATGACGTCCTGATCGCGCTCGACGAAAGGCTCGGCCTCAATAACGGCCAGCCAAGCCTTTGGGCTTTTCTGATCGACAGGCTCGACGTCGCCGCCGGCGATCAGGTTCTGCATCTGGGCAGCGGCACCGGATATTACACCGCCATCCTCGCCGAACTCGCCGGCGCGGAAGGCCGTGTTACCGCGTTCGAAATCGAACCGTCGATGGCCGGACGCGCGCAACTGGCGCTCGCGCCGTGGCCACAAGTCGTCGCCATCCAGGCTGACGGCGCCAACGGCCCGTTTTCACCGGCGGACGTGATCGTCGCCAGCGCGGGCGCAACTCATCCGCTGCCGGCCTGGGTCGAGGCGCTCAAACCCGGCGGACGGCTGCTGTTTCCGATGACGGTCACGCGGGGGCCAGGCGGCATGTTGCTGGTGACGCGTTGCGACGGTGATGAGTTCAGCGCGCAGTTCCTGTGCCCGGCGGCCTTCTATGAATTCAGCGGTGCGCGCGACGCCGACATCAGCACTCGCCTTGCGCAGGCGCTGACGCGCGACCGTGGCGGCGGCGTCAAATCGCTGCGCCGCGACCCTCACGCCGAGGACGAAACCTGCTGGCTGCATGGTGAGGGCTGGTGCCTCTCCCGCCGCGAGGTCATGGCGGAGCCGAAGGGCTAGACGCCGCACACTCCGCGGATTATGTATTCCCGCGCGAGGAGTGACGTCGGCGTTGCTGTTCACCCGCGGTCGGACGCGCGGCTGCCGCAGAGTTCAACAGCCGCGACAGATGTTCTTCAGCTTCGCGGTCGTCCGGGCGTCTTCCTCAAGGAATGGGTCCTTGTAGGCAGGTCGCGATACGTCGTTTTCAACAATTGCAGGTCTTTGCAGTTTCGGGGGAGACGCGGCATCGTAACAAGCCAGCCGGCCGCTCGTGCTTTCGATGGCCCTGCATTCCGGTTCCTTGGCGAAAGCGCTTTGCGTGAACGCGCAGAGCAGCAATAGGGCGAGAGTTGTTTTCATCTGGTTTCCTTCGCAGGCGATATTGCCCACCGCGAGCTGACGGGCTGTCAGCTCCAATACCGATCGCGCAGCATGCTGTAAAAACTCGTGCCGCTACTTCTTCTTGCCGGAACTGAAGCTCGGCTGCCATCCCGCGGTCTTCTGGCTTGGCGCGGCCGCAATGGTCTTGATCTTCTCTTTTTTCGGTTTCTTTGATTCCCGATTACCCTTTTGTTCGCCCTTGGCCATGCCGGTCTCCTCAGGTTTGATGATGCAACAATGAGTAAGGAATTCTCACATCGACGCGTAGCGAATTGCAGTCTTTATCGCGCCGTCGATCTCTTCCGCGAGTTCGGCTTCACCGATCTCTTGAAGAGCAGCGGCCATCGTCGATGCCTGCACCGCACTCATGGAGAGCGGTTCGCCGGTTTCGTAGCTGAACCTGATCCGCCAAATTCCGCCGGGGTTGCGGTGTGGCTCGATCAGCACCACCGGAAGATCATGAAGACCATTCTCAAGAAGCAGTGCGGACAGCGTCAGCATCACTGCACCAGATTGGCTTCGTGAGGTGCCGGGAGCCGTCGGGTCAAAAGCTTTGAAAGCGCGCGTGCGGCGCAAAATATCCCGCATTTCGATACTGTGCGCCCTTTGTCGGTCAATAGCCATGCATTAGTTAAGAGCTGACGGCGGCCAAGAAGATTCCAGTTGGCTCGGTCGTCGGTGCAGCGAGATGGCCATCACGCTTTCATCGCCTGCATCAGCGCCGAAATCTTGATGGTCGCGAAATTGGAGAAGGTGTCCGACACCGCGTAGGGCAGGATGATCTGGTCGTTATGCCGCATGGCCCCGCAGGTATAGACGACGTTGGGGACATAGCCCTCGCGCTCGGATGGCTCGGGCCGCACCAACGGCTCGCGCGATCGCGCCAGCACCTTGGACGGATCGTTCTTGTCGAGCAGCGCCGCGCCGATCGAGTATTTGCGGACCGGGCCGACGCCGTGCGTCAGCAGCAGCCAGCCTTCATCGAGTTCGATCGGCGACCCGCAATTGCCGATCTGGACGAACTCCCAGGGAAATTCCGGCTTCAGAACGGCCTGACCGCCATCCCATGTGTACAGGTCGTCCGAATAGATCAGATACAGGTTCTCGTTGTCCTGCCGCGCGATCATGGCGTATTTGCCGTTGATCTTGCGCGGGAACAGCGCCATGCCCTTGTTCTGCGCCGCAGTCGCCCCGCAGCGGCGCCAGCCGGAACGACACGAAATCGTGGGTCTCGATCAGTTCGGAACGGATCGCCCGACCGCTATAGGCGGTATAGGTGGCGTAGTAGGTCTTCCGCCCCTCGTCGCTGAACTCGACAAAGCGCGCATCCTCGATGCCGTTCGACTGGGAATTCGGTGATCGGAAAGATGACGCGCTCGCTGAGTTCTTCGTTCGGATTGAAGGTCAGCTCGACATGGTCGCCGTCCGGTGCGGATATGCGGCGGCTGATCCGCGGACTCGAGGCAAGGCGCGCCGTCGGATCAACGGTCAGGCTGCCGTCGGCCGCGATGGTGCCGGCCCGAAACGTCAGTGACGACACATGCCCTTCGCCGACCGCACGCAGACTGAGAATGAAGCGCAGGCCGCCCTTCGGCGCGTCCGACTGGTCCGGGTGCGGCACGATGCTGGGATTGAACAGGGCCGAGGCTTCGAACGAATATTCGTTGAGAAAATAGGCGCCGATCAGCTGGCGCTGGTCCTTGGAAAAGCTGCCGTGAGCGGCCAAGGCCTCTTCCATCTCTTCGGCGCGGGCCTCGAACGTCTCCAGCAGGTTGCGATGCCGGCCCTGGAAATTCTCCAGGACGTCGGCAAGCTGGGCGGCAACCGTTTCGGCATCGAGCGCCAGAACCCGGTCGACGATATGATTGGCGCGCGTCTTGTCGGTCGGATTGAGATCGCGCGGTTCGGTCGCCGGCTTGAACGGGCGCACGATCACCCGCGCCGGGTCTGGACGCAGATAAAGCGCCTGCCGGTTCAGGAAGGTGGCTTGTGACACAATGTGTCCTCGGTCGCTTGAGCAGGAGGTGATTTCAGGCTCCCACGGCGCGCAAGTGCCGCGGGTTTCGTCAGGCCGGCGCTGACGCGCGCAAGCTGACGAATCTCCGCGAGACCAAGCAGATAGGACACGACCGACTCGCCGCCGCGATTTTCGTTGGCGCGATCGGGATGCAGGCCGTCGCGGCAACTGCCGGTATCCGGATCGACCAGCGCCACGGACAGGTCGTTGCTGCCGAGAAACCAGGCGAAAGCGCTGTTGGCGATCGCTTTCCACTCGGCATCGCCATCCGCCCGCCATGCCGCCAGGCAGGCGGCGATCGTCGCCGTGGCTTCCAGGGGCTGCTGATCGAAGGCGCGGGGTGGTTGACGCTGGTCGCCGAAGCCGGCGGTACCGACGGGGCGGAAATAGCCCGACGAGGTCGTTTGCTGCGTCATCAGCCAGCGCAGGGATCTCAGGCCGGCATCGACATAATCGGGTGTTTCCGTCGCCATGCCCGTCATCATCAAGGCCTGCGGCAGGCGCGCATTGTCATAGGCCAGCCCTTCCTCGAACCAGACCCAGTCCGGCGTCTCGACCGACGCGAGAGCGGACATCAGCCTGTCGGCCAGGGAATGCCGGACTTCCCCGGCGTGGAGATCATGCGGGGCGACCGCGCAATAGGCATCCAGGCCCAGCAGCGTGAACGCCCAGGCGCGCGGCGAGCGAAAGGCCTCGGCGGTCGGCAACGCCTCGGCGAACAATGCGGCGGCCCACCGGCGCCGCGACGGGCTTGCGTCGCTGCGCGCGCATTCGCCCAATGCCCACAGCGTGCGCCCGTGACTGTCTTCGGAGCCACTGTCTTCAAGCCAGGCTCGGTCGAAGCCCATGAAGTTGCGAAATCGTCCGGTGTCCGGATTCCAGGCATGCTGTACGAAAGCCGCGAAGCGGGCCGTCAGAACCTCCGATAGCGGCTGTTCGCCCGGATTGTTGAGCGCGCACGCCAGCAGCAGCGCGCGGGCATTGTCGTCGACGCAATAGCCGTGCGAGCGGTCGGGCACCGAATGCACGGCATGCTGAAACAGGCCGGTATCGTCGCACATCGACAGGAAATGGCCGATTTGCATATCGGGCACCGCAGGGCTGCGTGGCTCCGGCAGGCTCACGTCGGAGCGCGCAATGACCTTGAGCCAGTGGCCCTGGCGGCCATTCTCGAAGGCCGACATGTAACGCTCGGCGGTACGTTGCCATGTCATCGACCGGCTGACCGCATAGGCGCGCTTGCACATTGCTTGCCGGCGAGCATCGTCGGTGAGCAATTCCGCGATCTCATGGCCGATCGCGGCGGCGTCGCCAAAAGGAACCAGAACGCCGCGCCCATCGGCCAGCAATTCGTTGGCGTGCCAGTATGGCGTCGAGACGACCGGCTTGCCGAGACCGAAGCTGTAGGCCAGCGTTCCCGACGTCATCTGCGCCTCGTTGAGATAGGGCGTGACATAGACGTCGCACATCGAGATGAATTCGAGCAGCGTGGCCTGGTCGACGAACTGGTCGAGAAACACCACGTGGTCTTCGACGCCGAGTTTGCGCGCCCGCGCCATCAGGCTTTCGCGATAGGCCTCGCCCTGGTCCCGCACCAGATTGGGATGCGTTGCGCCGAGCACGACATAGACCGCATCCGGGCGGCGCTTGAGAATCGACGGCATGGCGTCGATCACGACTTCGATGCCCTTGTTGGG
Organism: uncultured Alphaproteobacteria bacterium; assembly: GCA_963843225.1. Lineage (GTDB taxonomy): Bacteria > Pseudomonadota > Alphaproteobacteria > Rhizobiales > Xanthobacteraceae > Bradyrhizobium. The sequence continues at coordinate 258,453 of CAWJJT010000002.1, forward strand.
GGACAGCAGACCGAAGGTCAGAATGACCGACTTGCCGGCAAATCCGAGCGTGGCCTTTGCCGCATCGGACGTGACAAAGGCAACGTCCGGAATGCCGTGGGCAATGACCTCGATCTTGTCGTCCGGCACCTGATAGACGCTGCGCAGCAACTCCCTGCCCTTGTCGGCCATCACCACGACCTTCGACGAGGCGTCGACGATGCGATCGATCACCGCGCGCTGCGCCGCCGTCGGATCGGCCAGCACGGTGTGGAGCGTCGTCACCACCGGCATCGTGAGACGCGACAGCAGCACGAGAATGTGGGCGCCGGCTTCGCCGCCGAAAATTCCGAACTCGTGCTGCAGGCACACGGTGTCGAACCGGCCTGCATTCAGGAAATCGGCCGCACGAATGTAGTCTTCGATATTGTCGTCCTTGATCTGAAAGGCGACCGTTGGAGGATAATCATAGGCCTGACCGTGATCGGTCATCGCCACGATGCAGGTTTCCGGATTCGGTCGTGAAGTCGATATCGCCTGTTGCAGGTCGGTCGTAAAGGTTGCGATCCCGCAGCGGCGGGGCAGCGAATTGCCGATAAAGGCGATGCGGCGGAACGGCGTCATGTCTGTACCTCGATGGTCTGTTTCGGCTTCGGCGAGCCGATGACGGACGCATCGACGGATTCGGTCATTTGTTTTTCCTGCAGCAACGGCATGAATGGATCGGGCCCCGGATAGGCAACCAGAGCGCTCATGCCGGCGGGCCCGGCTGCAATGTCGGCGTGGTCCGCCTCGGCGAATACGGCATCGCCGACGGCAGCGGTGATCGAGCCGATTCGCGCGCATCCTTCGATCACCAGGATCCAGGTCTCCCGCTGCGCGTCGAGCGACCAATTGGAATTCGCCGGAAGGTCGATCCGCTCGAACACAAAATGCGGGTTTGCGATCAGGGCCGTTCGAGCCGCGGTGAGAGGCCGCGGAACGGCTTGAGGTTGTACCGGCCCGGCATCGGCGACGGCGACGGCGCTGTCTTCGTGCAGTTGGCGCGGCCGGCCATAGTCGAACAGACGGAACGTCGCGTCGCTGCGCTGCTGGATCTCGGCGAGCACGATGCCGGCGCCAATAGCGTGAATCGTGCCGGCGGGGACAAAGATGATGTCGCCTTTCGCTACGGAACGCCACTGGGCTAGAGCGGCAATTGAGCCGTCCCTGATCGCGGCGCGCAACTGCGGGGGCGTGAGGCGCCGCTTCAATCCCAGAGCAACCCGCGCCTCGGGCGTTGCCGACAGAATATACCACGCTTCGGTCTTGCCGTTCGAAAGTCCGATCGAGCGCGCAAAGGCATCGTCCGGATGAACCTGGATCGACAGCGGCTCGCTGGTGAACAGCAGTTTGAGCAGCAAGCCAGGTTCCGCTGCGTGCTTGTCGACACGCTGGAACCACAACTCGCCCACGGCGGCGTCAGAACCATCGATGATGCTCCATGGATGGAGATCGGCGACCCCCCACGGCTTGCGCGCGACCTGGACGGAGGCATGTTCGATGGCCATAGGCTCTCCCGACCTGTCACGCGCATATCGGGGATATGCCGCTGGTCTATGCCGTTCGTAGCATCTGGTGTGGCTAAGGCGTCGCGTTTCGGGGATGCGCTGTTGCAGCGATCCAATTGCGCTATCTTAGCAGATGGCTACTCTGGAACGCGATAACAAGCTGCCTGCGGTCCCAGCGGCCTGTTAAACCGCCGCTCGTGCCTCTGGGCGCTTCCGTCAGGCACCATACGGGCCCAGACGGTGTCCCACTTTAGGGCAACCAAGCTTCCATGGCGGGCGCGTTATCGCGAATGCGCCTCCGCTTTCCCTGATCCATTCTGCCTCCAGCGGGGTTTAATTCCCCGCGCCCATCCCCATATAGCAATCATGGCACAATGGCAGGCATCGATTACGCGCGCACCACCGAAGACCAAGGCCGAACTGCGGCAGATGCTGACCGAGGCGGTCCGCAACACGCAAGCCGGCACGTCCGACGGGGCGAAGCAGCCGCCGAAATCCAAGAAAGATCACGGCTAGCTCGCAGCCCCTGTTGATTGGCCGCACCAATTCCTGGGTTGCCCGCTTTTTGCCGTGAGCGGCATCCAACTCGATGCAAGCGCTATCGCGCCTGTCCCGGAAATGCTAACGACGGGTTGGAGCCATTTGATGAGGCCTCCGAATCACAGGTGGCACATGAATGATCTGTCCAACGGATTCGAGCTGCTGTTGGGTCACGCGGCGTTCAAGCTGTGGCCGGACTTGCCGCGCGACATGCAGGAGACGCTCTTCGAGGCTGCCGTTCCCAACAATCCGCTGTTGAGATACAGCTTTGCTGTATTTCTTCACAACCATCACCCGAGAACCGCGCCCCAGCGCAAGCCCCCGCTCCCGGAGGCTCAGCAGGCCCCGTAGCTCGAACGGCTTGCCGCGGGCTTTCGATCCCGGGCCGCACGCGCTTGATTCACGCGATGAGCCATCGCCCGGTGTGGATATCGAATTTCACCGCACCTTCGTCACGCATTTTCAGCAAGAGACTTTGGCAGACTTCCTCATTGGCGACGTTGGCGCGTCGCATGATCTCGCGCACATTGAGCGCTTTCTCGCGAAGCGAATTCAGGATGTTCTCTCGATCATTCAGCATGATTAAACCATCACCAGCTTGATCTCGCCGTCTTCCATGGCTCCCGCTTCAAGCGCTTCCCGCGCCATCTTTTCCACAATCAACCAGTTCGTCAGAAGATATTTCTGCGCCTGTATCTTGGTCGGGAGCCCGGTTTGCAGGATGCAGCGCTGCCGCCGGTTACCATTCGCTATCTGAAAGGTTACCGATTGCGGACCCTCGCTGATTTCCTGTTCGGTCGGGTTTGCAAATTTCCGCATAGGCTGTTCCCTCATGAATCGTTGGTGACGCCAAGCTGTTCGGATCGCAGCAGCCAATAAAGCTCTAGTGAGGCTTTACCAAGACGCTCAGCACAATGCGAGCATCATCGCCCTGAGCGAGGATGTTCCGCGAAACGCGCCATAATCACGCTACCGGGCGCTAACCAAGCCCCAATTGATCCGTGCGGGGCTCGACTTATGGTGATACCGTCAGCGATGTTCGAGACCGATCATCGCCAGGACCAGCGCCGTTGAGCGACGAAGCGTCCCCTGCTCCGGAGTTTCTGGCGGCGGAGAACGTCAGCCTTCGACTCTTGCTCGCGCAGGCTCACATCGATGCAAGCAGCTTGCTCGCGCAGGCAGGCATCGACGCCAGGGAACGCGAAGCGGCGGACAAGCTTCAGAAGCTGATCCTCGAGGAACTGCACCATCGCATCAAGAATACGCTGGCGACAGTCAGCGCCATCGCCTCGCAAAGCCTGCGCGGCGTGTCGGGCGCAGAACACGCGCAGCATGCCATCGAAGGCCGCTTGCTGGCGCTCGGGCGTGCTCACGATCTTCTCCTGCAGGCAAGATGGACCAGCGCGAATCTCGCAAAAATCGTTCGCGGCGCCACCGAAGCATTCGACAATCCCGACATGCCCAAGTTCACGATTGCGGGCCCCGATGTCCGGATGACATCGGGAGCCGTGATCGCGATTTCGATGACGCTGAACGAACTCTGCACCAACACGACGAAATTCGGCGCATTGTCGGTGCCTGCCGGTCGCGTCGACGTCGCCTGGACAATCGATCACAAGACGCAGCGTCTGCACCTGACATGGACTGAGCAGAACGGGCCGACGGTTCGGGCTCCGGAAAAGCGCAGCTTCGGCACGCGTTTGATCGAGACACTCGGTAAGCAACTGAACGGCGATGTGCGACTGGGCTACGAACCCACGGGCTTCGTCTACGCTCTCGACGTGCCTTTGCTGTCCCTCATGGCGATGGCGACCGAGTAACCCTGGGGGCTTCTCCGGAGAACACCCGAGGCGTCCAATACGCTGTCCGAGTTCGTTCAATTCGGCAGCTTTTCCATGGCCTGCGCCACAACCGACACGGCAGCCGCGATCGCGGCCCATGCCGCCCAGGAAGACTGCGCGCCTATTTGCGGAATAAGCTTCTCGACCTTGTCGCGAACGTCGCTACCCGCGGCTGCGTACAGTCCGACGCATGCCGAGATCAGTGCGGCGCCGATAGCAATCCAGGAAGCGGGGTCTTTCATGAACGCGGTTTCACTGCTTTGCGCGTGAATAAAGCTCGATGGCGGTCCCTGCGCGCATCAACGCTTGGTCGCCCAGGAAGGACGGGCGCCTGTCCAGGCAGGAAGCGCGTCCCATTCGGCCCACCGCATCCGGCGCTCTTCATCGCCGACCCTGATGAAGACAAAGGGAGCATCGTCCTGTCCGGTTTTCGAACCGACGAAAATTGCGGGAACGCCGTAGGCGTCCCTGACAGTTGCTGTGTTCGCCATGGCACCTCTGCATGCTCTCAAGCGCTCGGGACGCTCGCCGTCTCCCGATCGACGGCGTCCGGACTACCGCTGAACAATGACGGCGGCAGCGATCAGCAGCGCGAAAAAGATCGGCATCAGTACCGGGGGTACGAGCCACTCGCGAAAATCGAATTTTTTGGTATCGGGCATGTCACCGCCTTCACTTGGTTGAGGCGGGAGCGCAACGCTCTCAGTCACCGATAACAGCCAGGGGGCGCGCGATGATGCCTAGGGTGTAGCAGCCGACTCGGCAAATAGCGAGGTTAATCCCGATCGGGCGGCCGCATGCTTCACCGCAGGCGATCGGTACTGCCGGACCGCTTCACACCACCTCGTCGGTCCATACTTTGAAGCTGACGAGGGTGTTCGGTCCGAAGGTCTGGGTGAGCGGGACGTCCGCGGCATCGCGGCCCTGGGCGATCAGGACGCGGCCGATTCGCGGAATGTTGTTGCGGGCATCGAAGGTGTACCAGTGGCCGCCGAGATAGGCCTCGAACCAGCCGGCAAAATCGCCGGCAGCGTAAGGCGGCGGCATACCGATGTCACCGAGATAGCCGGTGCAATACCGCGCCGGGATGTTCATGCAGCGGCAGAACGCGATGGCGAGATGCGCGTAGTCGCGGCAGACGCCCTTGCTCTCGTTGAACACTTCCCACGCCGTCATGGTGGAGCGCGCGTGCTCGTAGCCAAATGTGATGTGGTTGTGAACGAAATCGCAAATCGCCTGAACCCGCGCCCAGCCCGGCGGCGTCTTCTCGAACAGCTTCCAGGCGATATCGGAAAGCCGGTCCGTCTCGCAATAGCGGCTGCCAAGCAGGTAGACGATCGCCTCCGCCGGGAGATCCTCGACCGCGTGTTGTGTGGCCGATGGGACGATCACGTCGGGCAGACCACTGTCGCGCACCGTGCCGTCGGCAGCGAGGCGCATTCGGCCGGCAGGTGCGACGAGTCGGCTGCACCAGTTACCAAAGCCGTCGCGATAGGGCGTGATCGGAACGGCAGGACTGGTGGTGAGGTAATCTGGCACGATGACGTCGGATGCGCGCGTGAAGTGCGCGCCCAGCACCGCGATCAACGGCGTCGGCTGCGGAAAGTCATAGATCATCTCGTAGCCGACCCGAATCTTCATGCGAATCCCCTGCCCAACCGTTGGTGGCGCCGTTCGAGAAATCGGACGCCGGCATCACCGCGCCACGCGGTGCGATCCACAAGCGGTGGTCGGAAGGCCAAGCGAAGGCGCGGGCGCACTTCGATCATGCGACCCATTAGGTCGGAATATCTCTCTTAATTCCCCGGCTCTACTCACAAATGGCGACGAAGGTGGCGGGATACAAGGCAAGTCGGCCGTTATTCTGCGATTCGCCCTGTATCGCCGAGATAGCGATAGCTAATCGAACTAAAAGAGCGCACGGTAAACGCATGCACAGCGATAGCGCCGCCGCCGGACCGCCCGCGAAGTTCTGCGCGCGATGACCACGCGCTCGCGGCGAGAAATCGTCACCTTCCGCCACCCCTTCCGGATCAAGAGCATTGATCGCGAGTTGCCCGCGGGTGCTTACGAAGTGATCACGGACGAGGAGATGATCGAAGGATTGTCGTTTGCATCCTTCCGCCGTGTTGCCACCATGATCATGGTGCCGGGTGCGGCACCGCGCGGTTCCACGATGGAGATGATATCCATCGGCGCGGTCGAGCTTTCCGATGCACAGCGCATCGATGCGAGTGCGCCCCGTGACTGAAAAGCCGCTCGATCTCGACAAGCATCGCGGCATGGCCGCGCAAAAGGCGACAGACATCAGGCGCATTCTCGCTGACGTCGAGACCAATGCGAGGGACCTGCGCGACCGGCAGGCCATCGTCGAGAGCCAGCTTCTATCGGCGCCGGCAGCATCCTGGCCAGAGGCCGCGGCCAAGGCGCGCTATGTCCTGAGTTTGTACACCGCAGGGCTCGCTTCGGACGACACCCATCATCGCGACCTGGTCGCGGCTGTACTTGCCGATTTTGCCCGGCTCTCCGAGCAGAACTGAACGAACGGTTGTTCGTCGAACAACCGGAAACTTCACACGCTCGACGAGCGACCGAGCGACAAACCTGAAAGCAAAGACATGCAGAATCTTTCGCCGCGTCACGTCAAGACAGAAGAGGCGCTTTGGCTCGGCGTCGTATCCGGCTGGTACAGCACGAAAGTCAGCGGAACGTTTGTCTCCGGGCCCCACGATTCCGAAGCCGATTGCCTTCGCAAGATCGCGGAGATCGATCCGCTACCGCCGAAGCAGCGAAGCGGCATCCACGCCGCATAAGGGATAATCCGATGCCTCACGATCCCCCGGCATTGCTGAGCTCAGACGAATTCGCCTCCCTGCGCGAAGTCAGCAAGGGTGATGCCCAGAGCGACATTCCACAACTCCATTGGGAACGGCTGGTTGCCTCGGGATATGCCCTGAGGCGACTCGGTGTGCTCGGACTGACGGAAGCAGGCCATCGCCGGCTTGCAGCAGGCGACGGCCAACCTACTGCTCCGACGCCTGCGCCATAGGCTTCGCCGCGGGCCCGGCCTATCTTTCCTTCGGCGGCTGATCGTCGTGCGCGGCCTGGGCGATTTCGGCTGCCGCCAGATCGCCCTTCGCGGCCTCCGCGGTATCGGCAATCCGCGCCTTGGCGGTCTTGTGGACATGGGCGGCGAGCGCCGGCATGCGTTCGATCAGGGCGTGAAAGTCCTGGGCATCGAGCGCGAGCAGCCGGGTCTTGCGCATCGCGGTCACGGTGCCGCTGCGCTTGGTCCGGTGCAGAAGCGCGATTTCCCCGAAGAAGGTGCCGTCCGCAAGCCGCACCCGCTGGCTCGGCAGTTCGATCTCGACCTCGCCCGCGGTGATGAAGTACATCGAGGAAGCGGCATCGCCGCGCCGCACCAGGATTTCGCCCGATTCGATCGTGCGCGCACGCAACAGCCGCATGATGTCGGCGATCTCGGTGGCGGACAGATGCGAGAACAGCGGCACCCGCGCCAGCATGCCCCAGGTGACGACGAAATCGCGCCGCCTGATCTCGTCGGCAAAGGCCGTGGAGATGATCGCCACCGGCAGCGCGATCATGGTCAGGCCGCCGACGATGGCGAACACCGACACCAGCTTGCCGAGCGGCGTGACCGGCACCACGTCGCCATAGCCGACCGTGCCCAGCGTCACGATCGCCCACCACATCGCCTGCGGAATGGTGCCGAATTTCTCGGGCTGCACGTCGTGCTCGACGGCGTAGAGCAGCGAGGCGAACACCAGCACCGCGCCGAGCAGAATGACGAGACAGCCGATCAGCGTGCGCCGCTCGGCGTGAAGGGCGGCGAGCAGCGAGCGCATCGCCGGCGAATAGCGCACCAGCTTGAAGAACGGCAGCACGCCGAACAGCACCAGCGCGGTGCGGTCGCCGGCAACAAGCGCCACCGACTGCCGGCAGGAACGCCAGCAGGTCGATAATGCCCAAGCTCGAGAACACATATTCGAGCCGGGCCTGCAACGGCGACAGTTTGCGTGGCGAGTGGCCGACCACGCTCCAGAGCCGGGCCAGATATTCCAGCGCAAACGCGATCACCGCGCCGATCTTGACGGCGGTGAACAGGCCGCCGAAGCGCGCATCGTATTCCGGGACCGACGCCAGGATCATCGCCAGCACGTCGAGGATGACGATGAGCACGATCAGCCGGACGAAGCGTGAGCCGACCGAATACGGCAGATGATCGTGCTCGAGCAGTTCGTAAAGGCGATCCCGCAAGTCCGGATCGCTCAGCCGCCGCCCTTTGCGCGCAGGGATTGCCACTCTTTGACGTCCCGCTTCCGGAGTTCGCCTGCCTCGGATGCGAACTCAGGGCATCAGAGGAACATCATCCATAGCCCTTCGTGCGGCCAAGGATTTGATATTCCTCAAGATTGTCGACGAGCTAGACGCCGGCCATCGCTTTTTCGATGGCCGACAGCGCGGCGTCCGCCTTGGCGCCATCGGGGCCCCCGGCCTGCGCCATGTCAGGGCGACCGCCGCCGCCCTTGCCGCCGAGCACCACGGAGGCTACTCGCGCCAGATCGACCGCGTTGTAGCGCGCGGTGAGATCGGAGGTGACGCCGACGACCACGCCGGCCTTGCCGTCGCCGGTGACGCCGATGATCGCGACCACGCCGGAGCCGAGCTGCTTCTTGCCGTCATCGGCGAGGCTCTTGAGATCCTTCATCTCGATGCCTTCGACCGCGCGCGCCATCAGCTTGACGTCGCCGACATGACGCACGCCGTTGGCGCCGTCTCCCGCGCCGGCCGACGCCGCCGCGCCGCCGCCCATGGCGAGCTTCTTGCGCGCATCCGACAGATCGCGCTCGAGCTTCTTGCGCTCTTCCATCAGCGAAGCGATCCGCGCCGGCACTTCTTCGACCGAGGTGCGCAGTTCCTGCGCCGCGGTCTTCGCCAGCGCCATGGTCTCGTTGGCATGCTTGCGGGCATGACGTCCGGTCAAGGCCTCGATACGGCGCACGCCCGAGGCGACCGCGCTCTCGCTGGTCACCGTGATCAGCCCGATGTCGCCGGTCCGCCTGACATGGGTGCCGCCGCACAATTCCACCGACCAGCCGAACGCGTTGGCGCCGTGCTCGCGCGCGGTCTTGCCCATCGACACCACGCGCACCTCGTCGCCGTATTTCTCGCCGAACAGCGCCCGCGCGCCGGCTTCGCGCGCATCGTCCACCGCCATCAGGCGCGTGGTGACCTCGTCGTTCTCCAGCACCACGTCGTTGGCGATGTCCTCGATGCGGGACAGTTCTTCCGGCGAGATCGGCTTGGGATGCACGAAGTCGAAGCGCAGCCGATCGGGCGCCACCAGCGAGCCGCGCTGCGCGATGTGGTCGCCGAGCACCTGCCGCAACGCCTCGTGCAACAGATGCGTCGCCGAGTGATTGGCGCGGATCGACGAGCGCCTGAGATGATCGACCTCGAGCTGCAGCGCCGCGCCGGGCTTCAAGGTGCCCTGCTCCACGGTGCCGAGATGCACGAAGAGATCGCCGGCCTTCTTCTGGGTATCGGTGACGCGAAAGCGCACGCCCTCGCCGGTCAGCACGCCGGTGTCGCCGACCTGGCCGCCGGACTCCGCATAAAACGGCGTCTGGTTCAGCACGATGGCGCCGGCCTCGCCGGTTTTCAGGCTATCGACCTCGTTGCCGTCCTTGACCAGCGCGCCGACCACGCCTTCGGCGGTCTCGGTCTCGTAACCCAGGAATTCGGTGGCGCCGAGTTTCTCGCGCAGCGGAAACCAGATGTTCTCGGTGGCGGTATCGCCGCTGCCCGCCCAGGCCGCGCGCGCCTTCTCGCGCTGCCGGTCCATCGCATCGGTGAAGGAAGCGATATCGACGCCGATGCCGCGCGATTTCAGCGCGTCCTGGGTGAGATCGAGCGGAAAGCCATAGGTGTCGTACAGCGTGAACGCCGTATCGCCGTCGAACATGTCGCCCTTCTTCAGGGAAGCGCTCTTCTCGTCGAGGATCGAAAGACCCCGCTCCAGCGTCTTGCGGAAGCGCGTCTCTTCGAGCCGCAGGGTTTCCTCGATCAGGTTTTCGGCGCGGACCAGTTCGGGATAGGCCTGGCCCATCTCGCGCACCAGCGCCCAGACCAGCCGATGCATCAGCGGATCGCGCGCGCCGAGCAACTGCGCATGGCGCATCGCGCGGCGCATGATCCGGCGCAGCACGTAGCCGCGGCCCTCGTTCGAGGGCAGCACGCCGTCGGCGATCAGGAACGACGACGCCCGCAGATGATCGGCGATCACGCGCAGCGAGGCCTTCTGCGGCCCATGCGGATCGGCGCCCGTCAATTCGGAAATCGCGCGGATCAGCGCGACGAACAGGTCGATGTCGTAATTGTCGTGCTTGCCCTGCAACACGGCTGCGACCCGCTCCAGCCCCGCGCCGGTATCGATCGAGGGCTTCGGCAGCGGATTGCGGACCCCGCCCTCGAGCTGCTCGAACTGCATGAACACGAGATTCCAGATCTCGATGAAGCGGTCGCCGTCCTGCTCAAGCGAGCCCGGCGGTCCGCCCCAGATCTTGTCGCCGTGGTCGTAGAAGATTTCCGAGCAGGGTCCGCACGGACCGGTGTCGCCCATCTGCCAGAAATTGTCCGAACCCGCGATGCGGATGATGCGCGACTCCGGCAGGCCCGCGATCTTCTTCCACAGATCGAACGCCTCGTCGTCGTCGATATAGACGGTGGCCGTGAGCTTGTCCTTGGGCAGGCCGAATTCCTTCGTCACCAGATTCCAGGCAAGCTCGATGGCGCGGTCCTTGAAATAATCGCCGAACGAGAAATTGCCGAGCATCTCGAAAAAGGTGTGGTGCCGCGCGGTGTAGCCGACATTGTCGAGGTCGTTGTGCTTGCCGCCGGCGCGCACGCATTTCTGCGAGGTGGTGGCGCGCTGATAGGGCCGCTTCTCCACCCCGGTGAAGACGTTCTTGAACTGCACCATGCCGGCATTGGTGAACATCAGCGTCGGATCGTTGCGCGGCACCAATGGCGACGACGGCACGATCTCGTGACCGTTGTCGGCAAAGAATTTCAGAAAAGTCGACCTGATTTCGTTAACGCCGCTCATGTTGGTCCAATCGCAAAAACAGGGGGATTCGCCCGCAAAAGGGCATGTGTCCCGCGCACCGCTTTTAGACAAGGGGGCCCATTGTGTCCAGAAAGTGTGCAGGAGATCAGCGGCTTGCCGCAGGGCCGTTGATAGATGCTGCGGCTGCGTTGACAGGCTTGGTGCGGGCGTGTTTTCTTCCTATCTGTTCAAGACGTCACGTCGGGAGAGATCGGCTTAAATGCCGGCGCCGAAGGAGCAACCGCCCCGGAAACTCTCAGGCAAACGAACCCTCGTGATGGACTAGCATCTGGAAAGAGACGCCGAAGGGCTTGGGCCCGGACGCGTCCGCCGACGGGATAATACTCTCAGGCACAGCGACAGATGGGGCTTCGACGGGTTTTCCAGGGAATCGGTCCCCGGGGAACCGCGAGGGCCCGATGATGCTTGCACGCGACGACCTCTCCACGCTGAAAACCACGCCCTTGCAGGGGCTGCACGCGGCCTGCGGCGGCAAGATGGTGCCGTTCGCCGGCTACGAGATGCCGGTGCAGTTCGCCCCCGGCGTGCTCAGGGAGCACCTGCATACCCGGGCGGCCGCCGGGCTGTTCGACGTCTCGCATATGGGCCAGATCGCGCTGCGCCCGAAATCCGGCAGGCTCGAGGATGCCGCGCTCGCGCTGGAACGGCTGGTGCCGCAGGACATCCTCGGCGTCGCGCCGGGACGGCAGCGCTACGCCCAGTTCACCAATGCGGCGGGCGGCATTCTCGACGATCTGATGGTGGCCAATTTCGGCAGCCACCTCTTCCTGGTGGTCAACGCCGCCTGCAAGGCGGCGGACGAGGCGCTCCTGCGCGCCGGCCTTTCGGACAGTTGCATCGTCGAGCCCCTCCCCGATCGCGCGCTGTTGGCGCTGCAGGGACCGAAGGCGGAATCGGTGCTGGCGCGGCTTTGCGCCGAGGTCCCGGCGATGCGCTTCATGGATGCCGGGCCGCGCCGCATCGACGGCATCGACTGCTTCGTCTCGCGCTCCGGCTATACCGGCGAGGACGGCTTTGAGATTTCGGTTCCGGCCGAACAAGCCGAGCGGCTTGCAAAAACCCTGCTGGCGGACGGCGACGTGATGCCGATCGGGCTCGGCGCGCGCGACAGCCTGCGGCTGGAGGCCGGGCTTTGCCTCTATGGTCACGACATCGATACCTCGACCACCCCGGTCGAGGGCGCGCTGGAATGGTCCATTCAAAAGAGCCGCCGCCATGGCGGCGCGCGCGCCGGCGGTTTTCCCGGCGCCGAGAAGATCCTCGCCCAGCTTGAACAGGGTGCGCCGCGCCGCCGGGTCGGCTTGCGGCCGGAGGGCCGCGCGCCCGTGCGCGAAGGGGCGCCGCTGTTCGCCGATGCCGCTTCGAGCGAGCAGATCGGCGCGGTGACCTCTGGCGGTTTCGGGCCGAGCCTCAATGCGCCGGTCGCGATGGGTTATCTGCCGACGCCGCTGGCAGGCCTTGGCGGCACCGTGTTCGCCGAAGTCCGCGGCCAGCGGCTGCCGCTGCAGGTCGCTTCCATGCCGTTCGTTGCCAACACCTACAAACGTTAAATCCGTAAAACGCCGAGGGACTTGTCATGCCGACGCTCTACACCGCCGACCACGAATGGCTCCTCATCGAGGGCGACGTCGCCACCATCGGGGTCACCGACTACGCGCAGTCGCAGCTCGGCGATGTCGTGTTCGTCGAACTGCCGAAGGTCGGCCGCAGCCTGAAGAAGGCCGAGGCCGCCGCCGTCGTCGAATCCGTCAAGGCGGCCTCCGACGTCTACGCGCCGATTTCCGGCGAAGTGCTCGAGGTCAACGACGCCGTCGTCGCCGAGCCCGCGCTGGTCAATTCCGACGCCGCCGGCAAGGCCTGGTTTTTCAAGATGAAGATTGCCGACAAGGGCGAACTCGGCGGCCTGATGGATGCGGCCGCCTACGCCAAGCACACGGCCTGAGCCAGCGAGGAATATCCCATGACCGCGCATCGCAAACCCGTTGACGAAGCCGCCACCACCTTCGTCCGCCGCCATATCGGCCCCTCGCCGCGCGACATGTCGGCGATGCTGGAGACCGTGGGTGCGGCAAGCCTTTCGGCGCTGATGGCCGAAACCCTGCCGGCCTCGATCCGCCAGCAGGCGCCGCTCGATCTCGGCACGCCGCTGAGCGAGACCGAGGCGCTTTCCCACATGCGCGATCTGGCGTCGCGGAACGGGCTCTTCACCTCGCTGATCGGCCAAGGCTATTCCGGCACGATCCTGCCGGCGGTGATCCAGCGCAACATTCTGGAAAACCCCGCCTGGTACACGGCCTATACGCCGTATCAGCCGGAGATCAGCCAGGGCCGGCTGGAGGCCCTGTTCAACTTCCAGACCATGATCTGCGACCTCACCGGGCTCGACGTCGCCAATGCCTCGCTGCTCGACGAGGCGACCGCCGCGGCCGAAGCCATGGCGCTGGCCGAACGCGCCGCGCAGGCCAGGACAAAATCCTTCTTCGTCGATTCCGAGGTGCATCCGCAGACGCTGGCCGTGCTGCGCACCCGCGCCGAGCCCCTGGGCTGGAACCTGATCGTCGGCGATCCCGCCACCGACCTCGACAAGGCCGAAGTGTTCGGCGGCCTGCTGCAATATCCGGGAACGTCAGGCGCGGTGCGCGACCTGCGCCGGGCGACCGCGAGCCTGCGCGCCAAGGGCGCGCTTTCGATCGTCGCCGCCGACCTGCTGGCGCTGACGCTGCTCGCCTCGCCCGGCGAACTCGGCGCCGACATCGCGATCGGTTCGGCGCAGCGGTTCGGCGTGCCGATGGGCTATGGCGGGCCGCACGCCGCCTATATGGCGGTGCGCGATGCGCACAAGCGCTCGCTGCCCGGGCGCATCGTGGGCCTCTCGGTCGATTCGCGCGGACAGCCGGCCTACCGGCTGGCGCTGCAGACCCGCGAGCAGCATATCCGCCGCGAAAAGGCCACCTCCAACATCTGCACCGCGCAGGTGCTGCTGGCGGTGATGGCCTCGATGTATGCGGTCTATCACGGGCCGGAGGGGCTGACCCACATCGCCCGCACCGTGCATCGCCGCACCGCCGTGCTGGCGGCGGGCTTGCGCAAGCTCGGCTTTGTCCCGCGGTCGGAAACCTTCTTCGATACGGTCACGGTGGATGCCGGCGGCAGGCAGAGCGAGATCGTCGCCCGCGCGCTCGATGAAAAAATCAACCTCGGGATCGGCCAGGGCACGCTCCGCGTCGCGCTGGACGAAACCACCACGCCTGAAATCGTCGAAGCGGTGTGGCGGGCGTTCGGCGGCAAACTTGCCTATGCCGAGATCGAGGCCGGCGCGCGCGATGCGCTGCCGGCGGACCTGAAACGATCGAGCGCCTTCCTGACCCATCCGGTGTTCCATGCGCACCGCTCGGAGACGGAACTGCTGCGCTATATGCGCAAGCTCAGCGACCGCGACCTCGCGCTCGACCGCGCCATGATCCCGCTGGGCTCCTGCACCATGAAGCTCAACGCGACATCGGAGATGATCCCGTTGACCTGGCCCGAATTCGGCTCGCTGCACCCGTTCGCGCCGCGCGAACAGGCCGGCGGCTATCACGCGCTGTTCGCCCGGCTCGAAAAATGGCTGTGCGACATCACCGGCTATGACGCGATCTCGCTGCAGCCGAATTCCGGCGCGCAAGGCGAATATGCCGGGCTGCTGGCGATCCGCGGCTATCACGCCTCGCGCGGCGAACCGCACCGCAAGGTCTGCCTGATCCCCTCCTCGGCCCATGGCACCAATCCCGCTTCCGCCCACATGGCCGGCATGGAAGTCGTGGTCGTCGCCTGCGACGACAGGGGCGATGTCGACGTCAATGATTTACGCGCCAAGGCCGGGCAGCATTCGAAAGACCTCGCCGCGGTGATGATCACCTATCCCTCCACCCACGGCGTGTTCGAGGAGCACATCAGCGAGATCTGCGACATCGTTCACGGCCACGGCGGACAGGTCTATCTCGACGGCGCCAACCTCAACGCACAGGTCGGGCTGTCGCGGCCCGGCGATTACGGCGCCGATGTCAGCCACCTCAATCTGCACAAGACCTTCTGCATCCCGCATGGCGGCGGCGGCCCCGGCATGGGACCGATCGGCGTGCGCTCGCATCTTGCGCCGTTCCTCCCCGGTCATCCCGCGACCGATGGCGCCAATCCCTCCGCCGTCGGGCCGGTGTCGGCGGCGCCGTTCGGCTCGGCCTCGATCCTGACCATCTCCTACATCTACATTCTGATGATGGGCGGCGAAGGCCTTACGCGGGCAACCGAAATGGCGATCCTCAACGCCAACTACATCGCCACCCGGCTCGATCCGCATTTCCCGGTGCTGTACCGCAACGCCAAAGGTCGCGTCGCCCACGAGTGTATCATCGATCCGCGGCCGCTGAAGAACACGAGCGGCGTCACCGTCGACGATATTGCAAAACGGCTGATCGACTATGGCTTCCATGCCCCGACCATGAGCTTTCCGGTGCCGGGCACGCTGATGATCGAGCCGACCGAATCCGAATCGAAGGCCGAACTGGATCGCTTTTGCGACGCCATGATCGCGATCAGGCGGGAGATCGCCGAGATCGAGGCCGGCCGCTGGAAGGTCGAGGCATCGCCGTTGCGCCACGCCCCGCACACGGTGCACGACATCGCCGACGATGCATGGGCCCGCGCCTATTCGCGCAGCGAGGGCTGTTTCCCGGCGGGCAGCTCGCGCATCGACAAATACTGGTCGCCGGTCGGACGCGTGGACAATGTCTATGGCGACCGCAATCTGGTGTGCTCGTGCCCGCCGATCACGGACTACGCGCAGGCGGCGGAGTGAACCTCGCGTGTCCTGGACGGGGTTGCTTCGTCGCGCTTCGGCGGAGGCAGCACCCGCGCATCCGTCAAAGAGGCAAACGAGACGGATGAGTTGTGGAGCCCGGTTGAAATGACGATAAGGATGGCCGCGATGGCTGAGGCGCGACCAGGGCCGGATTCCAGCGCCACATTCTATCGTTGGTCAACCTGGTGCCGCCCCACCAGCGATCGATCGGATTGTAGCGGCTGAAATCTTCGTTGTGCCCGACGATCGCCCAGCCGAACTCGGTTAGCGACAACCGGCTTCGTTTGTAGGCCGCGTCGCGGTCACGGTAATTCTCCCTCCTGATCGTGCGGAGCTCGTCGTCAAGGCCGGCAATGGCTGGTGTCGGGCCGTGGGCGAGACCCTCGAGCAGGGAGCCGATTTCCCAGTCGCTGAATACACGCCGCCGGCGGAGCCCTCGAAGGTGAAACAGCGCATTCGTCCGCTCGTATCCCCGTGCGATCAGTTCCAGCAGCCGCATTTCCGTTGCGCCAAGTCCTGTTGCGCCGGAGGGCAGCTCTTCGATCAGATCAAGCAAGGCCGGCTTCAACAAGGGCAACGCGCTCAAGTCTTTGCCCAGCAACCCGAAGCTGGCTTCGGGCGTCGCGGCCCGATACGCCTGCCAGGCCATGCTGGCCGTCTCAAGCTCATCGCTCGTGACGTCGACGGCCGGCACCACCCACCGGTCAAGTTCTTCGGACGAAGCCTTGATCAGGTCGTAGTCAACCAGGCGCAATCTCAACCGGGCCACGATCTCCGGATGAGACCGGAAATAGTCGAGCAGCCAGACCAATTGCAGTTGGTCATTCGGGCGCGGATCGAACCACAGCTCGACTGTTTCGTATGGCCGGCAAAACTCGACCAACCCGAGGTCCTTGCGCCCCTCGTGGGCTTGACGCCACCGACCGGCATAATCCGACCAGTGGCTCCCTGGGCCGTGTTTCTCCGAACGCGCGGCGACGTAGTGTGCAAGCTCGTCCGGAGACGGCAACGGATCCGAACACGAAGCGAAAGGAAAAAGGGATCACAAGATCGGAGTGTTCGGAGTGCATGAAAGTGACGCCGTGCTCGCCGGTCAGGATCAGACGCTTCATGGGCCCCTCCTACTCTATGCACCAGAATAAAAACGAGCACCGAACGGGTCGGCAACCCAATATCCTCGATCCAACTTACTGACTGCGAGCTGCGTTTCGCTCAAGGTGCAATCAAAGCCCGGCTCTCCGGGTCCCAGCGCCACAGCCGGTCGTTGGTCAATTCGGTGCCGCCCCACCAGCGATGGATCGGGTTGTGCCGGCTGAAATCGTCAGTGCCCGCCAGAACAGCCTCGCCGAGCGCGGTGAGTTTCAGTTTGCTGTGCATGTATCGCTCGCGCCGGTGACGGTCGCGATGCAATCGCCTCGTCGAACGGCCCCTCGTCGAGACCGGCGACGGCGGGTGCGGGACAACGCGCGAGCCCGTCCAGCAAGCATAAGACTTCTCCGAAGTCGAACACGTGCCGCTCGTTGCGTTTCAAGTGGCCGGGAACGATGTCGAGCGGACCCGCCTCGCCCTCCGCGATGAGTTCGAGCATCCGTATTTCGGTGGCGCCAAGCCCGGTCGCCGCTGCGGGAGTTCTTCGAGCAATTCCACAACGCACGCGCCGAAGCCGCGGCAAGAGGCTCAAATCCTTGTCTAACAGGTCGAACCAGGCCTGCGGCGTCGGTGCGCGGTAAGCTTGCCAGGCAAGGTCTGCGATTTCGAAATGATCGTTTCCGACATCGACTACGGTCGGCTTCCACTTGGCGAGCTGTTTCGGCGATTTTTCGCCTATGCCGATCTCCGACTGGATCAAGGTAAGCTTTGAAGCAATTTGCTCGTGACAGCGCAGATAGCCGAGCAGCCAAATCAATGTCAGTTGCGCATTGGGCTCCGGATCGATCCACAACTCGATGCTCTCGCATCGCTCGCAGAAGTCGATCAATCCTATTTCGCTGCGATCGATTTTTCCGAAGTACTTCCGATAGACGTTCCACAACCAATCATCGGCGGCTTCACGCCGCGCCAACAACATTTCGAGTTCCGCCTCAGGCCGCAGCGGCCCCCAGACGAGGCGAGGTTCGAGCGGAAATCACGATCTCGGCGCGACGGGCCCACTTGAGGCTGCCCGCACCAGAGCTGTCAGTGGTGAGGATCAAACGTGTCATGCTCGGCACCGGCAATACACAAAACAAAAACAGGCACTGGGGACGCCGGCAACTCAACGTCCTCAGTGCCTGCCGATGTCGGGCCTTGAAGCGGCAGACTGATCACGATCCGGTGCATCGGATCACGATCTCATCCGTCTATTGGCCCACGATCCCTCGGAAGAGGATTCCCGTCTCTTCCGCAACCACGCGGGCCCAAAGCCCGAAAAGAGACTTGAGAAAATTCACTCCTCCGCCGGCTCGTCGCCGTCGGTGTCGCGCTCGGGGGTGCCGGCCAGGATCTGTTCCGCGATCAGGCCGGAGTTCTGGCGGATCGCCGCTTCGATCTTGGCGGTCATGTCGGGGTTGGCCTTGAGGAAGGCCTTCGAGTTCTCGCGGCCCTGGCCGAGCCTTTGGCTGTCATAGGAGAACCAGGCGCCGGATTTCTCGACGATGCCGGCCTTGACGCCGAGGTCGAGGATTTCTCCCATCTTGGAGACGCCCTCGCCATACATGATGTCGAACTCGACCTGCTTGAACGGCGGCGCCAGCTTGTTCTTCACCACCTTCGTCCGAACGGCATATCAGCTGGGGTTTGACATTTCATTCAGCCGTAACGCGCGCGCGCGAGGTTTTCGAGCGCGGCGATGCGACCGCTCATGATGCACACCTGCGAGCCTTTGGTGGGCACGCGACGCGCCCGAACGCTCGCGATGATAAGAACATCATCGAACGGCATGCGCGCGCTCCCGCGCCAAAAAGAACGCGCGATTCAGGTCCACTGGGTCCCACCCGCCGCACGTCTTGGCGAGTCTCGACGTGTTTACGCGAGAGCGTGAAACGCCTTATGCAGCAAGGGTTTCCACGTCATCGCACTGTCTCTACGCGCGTCAGCGTTTTTGTGCGAGAAATGCGCTGCAGGGAATTTGAAGACCGTGCGGGCCACCAGACCCGTACTCTCCCACAGCTCGGGAATTACGCGGAGCAGTCAGGAAATGCGACCCCATCGACGATGCTCCTTGCCGAAAGCCTCTCGCTAGGGGCCGGACAATGTATCGCCGGCGATCGCGGTCAATACTGCCGGTGTCTCGATAATCGTTGGCTATACGGAAAGGGATCATTTTGAAACGCCGCATTTTTAGTTATCCCGTTCTCGCCGCGTGCGTAGCGCTCTCGACAGTGGCGATTGCCGCGACCGAGCCGCTGCCCATTTCGACCGCGGCACTCCAAGGGAATTTCGGAGATCGTACCGTCGCGTGGCACGAAAATGCTATTGGAAAGCCCTCTCCAGATGGCCGGTTTCTTGCATACGACCAATGCGTGTTCCACGAAAACGATCCGAGCAGGAACGGGACTTTTCCGGGGGCGCTGTCGGCTGCACCTTAGTGATCGCGGACGTTCGCTCGGGAAGCATCGTACATCGTTTCCAACCCGAAACGTTTGGCGGGACTTGGTCTCCCGACGGAACGGCCCTTGCGTTCAACTGTCCCAAGGCCAACAGCATGAGCCTCTGCGTGTGGTCCAATCGGAATCAGAAGCTCGTTCGTTTCCCACGCGCTGCGCTCGATCTGGTATCTACCATTCGCTGGATATCTAATACAGAGTTCGTCGTCGACGGCGCGAACGCGTTGTTGCCCGGAGAGCTGCCGAGAACCGTTTACCCGGTGGTCGCTGAGACGATGACCACTCCTGTCGTGTACCGCACAAAGGAAAACCGAGTAGCAGATCCGCGCCCGGATAAATACGAAGTCCCGCCCGTTTCTCCGGGCATCGTCACGCCGCATGGTCCGCGCACAATTTACGCGGCGAACCTCAGCGGTGGCCTCCGCGTCCTAACAACGATCGAGAATACGCCAACCGGAGACGCCCACATCGACGGCGTCCCGAATTCTCCCTATCTTTCGATAGCGGAGACATCGGCAAAATTCTCGCAAGTCACGATGCGCTCGACCAACGGCGCAGTGCGCATTATCGATGTCCGCAACGGCGACACGGTTCGGACATTCACGAAGCTTCTCCAGAATCGCGCTCAGATTGCCTCTTCCCTCGACGGCACGTCTGTCGCATGGTGTGCACAAACGGCAAAGGCACGAAGCCTTGAAATCTTTATGGCCGGCATTAAGGACGATTCCGTACGAATCGTTTCACGTATTCCGACGACGTCCCCACCGCCCATCGGGCGGTATCGTCTGGAGCGCCGACGGAACGCAGATATTTACGCTTCTACGGGCTCCTGGCGCGAAATCACCTTTTGCGAGAAACGTACTTTGGGGAACCAACGTTGCAACGGGACGATCGCAACTGCTCTTTTCAAACACCAACGAGCGCATTGTGAAAGCCGATCCCAATCGCGCAGAATCCATCGGCTGCTTGGGCGCCCGCTCACTCCAACGCAATTATCCTCGCTACACAGAACCTCTCAAATCTCAAATACTCCCTCGTTCGTATCGACCTCGGGACAAGAGCGCCGAAAACGTTGCTTTCCGAAAACGCCGTGTACGATGGTTTCGGCGGAGACGAGCAGGGAGCGAATATGTACTTCCTTCGCCAAAAAGTTGATCTCGCTCCAGACATCTACGCGTTCAATCCGGCAACCGACACGTCGCCCCGGGCCATTACGCACGTGATGGATGGATTTCGGCAGTGGCCCCTCGGAAAGAGTAGATTGCTATCGTACACAACCTCAAATGGCATACCGCTGCACGCAGCGATACTTTTACCGCCCGGATATCGCCCGGGAACGCGTCTGCCAACGGTCGTGTATCTTTATGGCGGCTTGTATAATTCGCAACGCTTGAACGATTTCGGATTGGGCGAATATGACGCTGGATTAGAAGACTTACAGGTTCTAGCAACGCGCGGTTTTGCGGTCCTGGTTCCGGATATTGTGTATAGCGGAAATGATTTGATGGAAGAGGACCTCTCCGAAGCAACTGCTGCGATGGACACTGCAATTGCGCGCGGATACAGCGATCCAAATCGTTTCGGGATCATGGGACATAGTCACGGCGGCTACGACGCCTATGCACTCATGTCGGAGAGCACACGTTTTAAGGCCGGGGTGGTGCGCGCCGGTATAGCCGATTGGGTTGATTACGGAACGGAGTTAGACCGCCCGCGCGACAGAAGTACTCCAACGCTCGGCAATGCGAAAGCGTCGACCGCATACCCGAGATATGGGCTCGGAGTCGATATTTGGACGAATCCGAAACGGTATCTCGCCGAATCTCCGCTATATCGCCTCAACCATGTCGCCGGCGCCGTTCTCATCATTCACGCTGCTGGAGATGGAAACGTTTATCCCGCAGAATGCAGAGCAGGCGTTCTCCGCGCTGTTGCAGGCCAACAAGAATGCCGAGGCTGTTTTATATCCGGCGGGTAATCACACCGAAGACACGTGGCCGATGAAGTACCAAATCGACTACATGAATCGGATGGTCGACTGGTTCCAGCGATATTTACGTTAACGCTTTCGAGGCAATCAGCTGAACCTCACTTGAGCCAGTTGAACATCTGGGTGGGTTCGTCGATATCCATGTAGGGTTCGTCACTTTCAACCGGGACGACTCGTCGCGACAATCTCGCATCATCGCGGAGCAAGCGGAGCGTATCACCTTCCCGCGTAAAAAGAAGTTCAAGGATATCGAGCCGACCTAACGTTTTTTTCGAGCTTTTTCGCCCACGCGTTGCTGCAGCTTTCGAGCCGCAATCTTTGCAACGCCGGCGCGTTTACGCGTTGCCGCACCTTTGCGCGCGGACTCTTTCGGTTGGTTGCGAATGGACCCCAAGGTCGCGCCATGATTTCTCCGAGAATTTACGCCGTAGTAGTTGGCGGCTTTCTTGATGTTAGCAAACGCCAATTCGCGGTCTTCGTCCGAAACGCCGGTGACCTGATCGAAGCGAGCCACGGCATTTCGGACGTGCCTTGCGTCGGTCAGCGGCTCTTTTCGCTGTTTGGGAAAGGCGAAGACGCTATCCGGCAGATCGCTTTGCCTCGTCAGCCGTCCGTGTTTTTCATGCGGACGCCAAGTTGCTCTCATCTCTTTCCTCCTGTGGGCTGATTTGCCGCGGCGAACTCGGCATATTTCTTCGAGGCTTCCAGCATCTCGGAAATAACGCGCTCAAACGTCTCGTATTTGAATAGACCTGACAAAATCGCCGTATCGCCAATATCATTGCATGCGACAAGACACGGCACGACATTCACCGGGAGAGACCGATACTCGGCAGTCGCTTCGAGCACGCGCTTTTCGGCGGCCGGGCATGGCACGAGCGAGCGTTTCACGATCGATTCCGCTCAATGAAGACATCAGGTCGAGGGCGGTGTCAAACGATCCGGCCGGTTTTCCATCGATCACGACTGCTTTGAGGAATCGCCGGCGCAAGACTATCGGCATCGGCCCCGAGTATGCGAACCGCTTCAATCCCGGAGGACGCGGGCAACGTTACGTCTCCCTCGCGCCGCCAAGCCGGATTTGTCTCTATGCCCGAGACATACTTCGAACGCCGGTAAATCCAGCGATAGTCGTCGGGATTCGTAGTGATAGGTTTGCCGTCGGTCACTTTCCACTCGAACTCGATGTCGGCACCGAAGCGTTCGAGAATCTTATCGAGGGCGAGATATGCAAAGTACGACCACTGCGAGAGTCCGTGAAAATAGTAGATTATCTTTACCACCAATACCTCACGATGACAGGGCGGGTTCGCGCGCGGGTTCTGTGTTGAAAGTGAGTTCGCCGCGGATGGCGTCATAGTCCACTGTGACTCGCCCTCCGTCGCGAATCTCGCCGCCGAGAATTCGCCGGCCGAGGGGCGTTTCGACTTCCTTTTGTATGGCGCGCTTGAGTGGGCGCGCACCGTAGATCGGATCGTAGCCGGTTTTCACGAGATGGCGTTTCGCCGCATCGGTCACGATGAGCGATCGATGTGTCGCGCGGCAAGCCGCTCGCGAACATGTTGAAGTTGGATGTCGACGATTTGCGTGAGTTGCTCTTCCGTCAACGCGTGGAAAACGATCATTTCGTCGATGCGGTTTAAGAACTCCGGGCGGAAATGCTGGCGCAGTTCGTCGAGCACCGTCGCGCGCATGACTGCGTATTCGGCGCCGCCGAGGTCGCCCTTGTAATCGAGAATCCGGTGGCTGCCGATGTTCGACGTCATGATGACGATCGTATTGCGGAAATCGACGGTGCGGCCTTGACCGTCGGTCAGACGCCCATCGTCGAGAATCTGCAGAAAC
This sequence comes from uncultured Alphaproteobacteria bacterium, assembly GCA_963843225.1. GTDB lineage: Bacteria > Pseudomonadota > Alphaproteobacteria > Rhizobiales > Xanthobacteraceae > Bradyrhizobium. Next base: position 281,769 of record CAWJJT010000002.1, read on the forward strand.
ACGTTAAAGACATCGGGATGCGCCTTTTCGATTTCGTCGAACAGAATGACGGAATACGGACGGCGGCGCACCGCTTCGGTGAGCTGGCCGCCTTCTTCGAAACCGACGTAGCCGGGCGGTGCACCGAGCAGCCGCGCAACCGTGTGCCGTTCTTGGTATTCCGACATGTCGATGCGAATCATCGCCCGTTCGTCGTCGAAAAGATATTCCGCCAGCGCCCGCGCGAGCTCGGTTTTTCCGACACCGGTCGGGCCGAGGAAAATGAACGAACCGATCGGACGATTCGGATCCGCCAGACCCGAACGCGAGCGAATGACCGCTTCCGCAACGGCGTCGACGGCTTCGTCTTGCCCGATGACGCGCTGATGCAGTTCTTCATCGAGGTGCAGCAGTTTTTGCTTCTCGCCTTCGAGAAGTTTCGAGACCGGAATGCCGGTCCAGCGGCGATGACCTCGGCGATGTCTTCTTCGTCGACTTCTTCTTTGAGAGGCCGCCTTGCCGTCGCGATTGGTTCAGTGCTGCTCTTCCTCCCGCCAGCTGTTTTTCGAGCTCCGCGAGTTTTCCGTAGCGCAATTCGGCGACCCGATTGAGATCGTATTGACGCTCGGCTTGTTCGATTTGCACTTTCGTTTGCTCGATTTGTTCGCGCAGCTCGCGCAGCTCGCAGCCGCTTTTTTTCGGCTTCCCATTCGAGCTTGAACGCGGTCTGCTCTTCGCGCAGGTCGGCGAGTTCTTTTTCGAGCGCTTGAGGCGTTCTCTGCTCGCGGTATCGTTTTCTTTGCGCAGCGCTTCGCGCTCGATCTCGAGTTGCATGACGCGCCGCGTCAATTCGTCGAGTTCCTGCGGCATCGAATCGATCTCGGTGCGCAGCTTGGCAGCCGCCTCGTCAACGAGATCGATCGCCTTGTCCGGCAAGAAGCGATCGGTGATATAGCGATTCGAGAGACTGCCGCCGCAACGAGCGCGGCATCTTTAATGCGCACGCCGTGATGGGCTTCGTACGTTTCTTTCAAGCCGCGCAGAATCGAAATCGTATCCTCGACCGACGGCTGATCGACCATCACCGGCTGAAAGCGCCGTTCCAGCGCAGCATCTTTTTCGATGTACTTGCGATATTCGTCGAGCGTCGTCGCACCGATCATGTGCAGTTCGCCGCGCGCGAGCATCGGCTTCAGCAGATTGCCCGCATCCATCGAACCTTCGGTGCGCCCGGCACCGACGACGGTGTGCAGCTTCGTCAACGAACAGAATGATTTGGCCCTCGGACTTCTGCACGTCTTTGAGCACCGCTTTGAGGCGCTCTTCGAATTCGCCGCGATACTTTGCGCCGGCAATGAACGCGCCCATGTCGAGCGAAACGATGCGCCGGTCTTTCAACCCTTCGGGAACGTCACCGCGCACGATACGCTGCGCCAAGCCCTTCGACGATCGCGGTTTTACCGACGCCCGGATCGCCGATGAGCACGGGATTATTTTTCGTGCGGCGCGAGAGCACTTGAATGATGCGGCGAATTTCGTCGTCGCGCCCGATCACCGGATCGAGTTTCCCGGCTTCGGCTTCGAGCGTCAGATCGCGCCCGTAGCGTTCGAGCGCTTTGATACGTGCCTTCGGGATCGCGCGTCGTGACGCGCTGGTTCCCGCGCACGTCGCGCAGCGCCGTCAACAATTTATCGTACGTGAGACCGGCATCCCGCAGAAACTTCCCGACGCTTCCGCTGCCCTGCGCCATCGCGAGCAACAGGTGCTCGACGGAAACGTACTCGTCTTGCAGCTTCTTGGCTTCGTTGTCAGCCTGCGTGAGAATCCGCGCCAGCTTCCGGAGAGATCGTGACGGTCGCCTTCGCGGCGCTTGCGCCCGTCAAACGCGGAAGGCGTCCAATCGCCTCCGCCGCCTGCGCCTCCAAAGCGTTTGGATCGAGACCCGCTTGCCGTACGATTTCCGAGGCAATGCCGCGTTCCTGATCCAGGAGGGCTGCCAGCAAATGCTCGGGAGCGGTCTGTGTATTGTGCTCGCTTAATGCTCGAGTATATGCCGCATTGAGCGCCTCCTGCACGCGCTCGGTCATCCGTTCAACGTTCATGTGCCACCACAGGTTCTTTCTCGATCGTACCTCGGAGCATGCGATAATCGCCGCTGCGCACCGTGATGCTGCGCGCGTCGAACCATTCCAATAGCGGTACGGCGTATTTTCGCGACGTGCCGATCAAATCGCGGAATTCTGCCATCGTCATGCGTCCATGCTGCGCCAAGAATGACTCCACCGCGCGCGGATACTGAGCGATCTGCGTGCCGCGATAGAGATCGTCGTTGACCTTCACCAACGCTCCTTTGGCAAGAATCGTATCAAAGGCTTTACCGATTCCCACAGTGGTTGAAACCCGAAGTGCCGCGAGCGCAGTTGCAAGCGGCGCCGGCAAAAACGGCTGCGCTGGATCGAGCGGCACGAGGGCTTCCAGGAACCGGCGCTGCTCGGCGGTCAACGCGGGCTCGTGCCCTGTCAGGGAATAGTAGCCGGCGCGGTAGCCGAGGCGCCCATCTTCGACGAGCGTTTGCAAGATGCGGATGAGGTCACGCTCGGGAAAAGCCACCGCGCGCGCGAGCGCGAGCGAGGTGACGCCCATCGCCCACGGTTCGGCAGCGTGAATTCCCGCTAAAAATTGCTCCGCGCGTTCAAGGAGGTTTTCCGCTTCTTGCGCATCGACGTACGCGGGCGGGCGTTCGACCTCGAGAAGCGCACCGCGCTCGCGCAAGCGCTCCACTTCTTCCTTAACAACGTTCTCGCGCAAGTTCGCCTCTCGCGCAATTTGCGCGAGCGTGAGCACGCGCAAACCGCCGTCTCTTAGCACTCCGGCGACGACCGATTCGTTTTCCGAGGCCGCAGGCGCCGGCGGCTCGCCAGATGCAGCCGTACGCGCAATCGTTCCGCCGCCGAGGAGCGTCTTTGGCGACAGCCTGCGCACGACGAACGGCATGTTCGGATATGCTATCGTCGGTTTCCTCAAAAACAATTCGCCGTCGACAGTGTCGCCCTTCGACAGGCTCAGGGTGACACTGGGAGGCAGCACTAACGTGCCGAGAATTTCGGCTGAGCCGACATAGACCCGAACGGCATTTCTGCGGTGCAAAAGCGGGCGTGTCTCCGGCAGCGCTTCAAAGCGCACGTGCAAGGATGAAACCGGTGTAAACTCAGGAGCAACCAATATCTCGCCGCGCGCTATTTCGGAAACCTCGACGCCCGGGAGGTTTGCGGCAACACGCGCGCCCGCCTCAACCGAAGTTCGCGTTTGACCGAACGTTTGCAGACTGCGAATGCGCACGGACTTCCCGCTGGGTTGCAGCAGCAGACGATCGCCGGTCGCCATTCGGCCTTGCATCAACGTTCCAGTTACAATCGTTCCGTGCCCTGAAAGCGCAAAGACGCGATCGATCGGCAGGTACGCCGGCGCGTCGAAACGGCGCGACGTCAGTTGGTCGAGTTCCGCCGCAATCGTACTGCGCAGAGCCTCCATTCCCGCGCCGGTAATCGTCGAGACCGCTAGCATCGGGGCGTTCTCGGCGATCGTGCCGCGCAAGGATTCGCGAATCGTCTCGAGACGTTGCGCAAGGTTCCGCTTCTGAAAGCAGATCCGCTTTGCTCACGACGATAATGGTGCGCTGCACGTTGAGATAGCGAAGAATCGCCAAGTGCTCGAGCGTCTGCGCCATGACGCCCTCATTGGCTGCGACGACCAGGAGCAGCAGTTCCATTCCCGCAGCGCCCGCCAGCATGTTGTGCAGAAATCGCTCGTGACCGGGGACGTCGATGATTCCGGCCTCACGATCGTTGCCGAGCCTGAAGATGCGCGAAGCCTAAATCCAGCGTCATGCCGCGCTCCTGCTCTTCCAGCCAGCGATCGGGATTGGTCCCGGTCAACGCTTGAACGAGTGACGACTTTCCGTGGTCGACGTGACCCGCGGTCCCGATGATATGCATCGTTAGGCGATTGCGCGGAGTGCGCTCATTACGCGATCATCGTCCTCGGGCGAAATCGTGCGCAGATCGAGCACGACGTGTCCGTTTTCGATGCGTGCGACGATCGGCGGATCGGAGCGCCGCAACCGCTCTGCGGCAACGTCCGGCCCTTCACCAAAATCCAACGCGAGGCCAATTGAGGGCAGAGCATCTTCCGGCAGCGATCCGCCTCCTAAAAACGCTTGGGTTTCCACGGCCTCGAGCGGAAGTTCATTGACGTAACGGGCAGCACGATCTCGAAGACTTTCGCGCGAGCGCGCCAGCATCGCGTACAGCGGGATATCCTCGTGCTTGCCAAGCGAGTAGAGACGCCTTCCGTGGCTAACGCGCAAGCGGCGAAATCCGGCGCGCGCTGCCGCCGCACCTATGACGCGACCCGGCAACAAGGCCAATCTGTTCGCCAGCTTCGGTCCGGACGGCGATGGCGGCTATGTCCTGTCGGGCCATACCGATGTGGTGCCGGTGGACGGACAGGACTGGTCGTCCGATCCCTTCAAGCCGGAAGTGCGCGACGGCAAACTGTACGGGCGCGGCGCCTGCGACATGAAAGGCTTTGTCGGCATCGCGCTGTCGCTGGCGCCGGAGATCGCCAAGGCGAAGCTGAAACGCCCGATCCATTTCGCGCTGTCCTATGACGAGGAAGTGGGCTGTGTCGGCGTCACCGGGCTTGCTGGACGATCTGAAGGCGCAGAATCTCAAACCGGCGCTGGCGATCATCGGCGAGCCGACCTTGATGAAGATCGTGGGCGCGCACAAGGGCGGCGCCAAGCTGGTGACCACGCTGCTGCGGCCGGGAGCATCATTCCAGCGCGCCCGGAAAAAGGCGCCAATGCCGTGATGATGGCGGGCGAGTTCGTGACGCTTGCTGGACAATGTGTGGGACGAACTGCGCGCCGATGCCGATCCGCGCTTCGATCCGCCCCATTCCACGGTGCAGGCCACCGTGATCTCATGGCGGCACCGCGGTGAACATCCTGGCGCGCGAGGCGGAGGTGACCTGGGAATATCGCTGCCTGCCCGACCGCGATCCGGCAGCCGATCATCGACACGGGTGAAGCGCGCGCACGCGGCGGAAATTCTGCCCAAATACCGCGCCGCGCGCCGGAAGCGGCGTTCGACACCACACTGCATGCCCAGTATCCGGGCCTGACGATGGACGAGGATTCGCCCGCCGTCCGCGCTGGCGCGCGAACTGACCGGCGCCAACCGGTCGAAGCGGTGGCCTATGGCACCGAAGCGGGCCATTTCCAGGCTTACGGCATTCCGGCGGTGATCTGCGGCCCCGGCTCCATCGACCAGGCGCACCGGCCGGACGAATTCTGCGCGCTGAGCGAGCTGGAGGCCTGCGAGGCGTTTCTGCGCAAAGTGATTGCGAAAGCGTCCACCTAACTCACTCGTCATGGCCGCGCTTGAGCCGCGGGCCATCCAGGTGACCGCGCGAATCAGTCGGCACTGAGCACTGCCATGGATGGCCGCGGCTCAAGCCGCGGCCATGACAGAGTGAGGTTACGCCAACGCCTCCGGCCCGATCTCATGCGTCTTGCCGCAGAATTCGCAGCGCGCGCGGATGATGCCGTCGGGATCGGCCAGGCCGGCGCGCTCTTCCGGCGCATAGCTTTTCAGCACCTGGGTGATGCGCGCGGCGTCGCAGTCGCAGCGGAAGACCACCGGCTCCGGCGGCTGCACCCGCACTTCGTCTTCGTGGAACAGCCGCCACAGCACGGTTTCCGGCGCCAGACTCGGTGTCGACCAGTTCCAGATCTTCCACCGTCTTGCAGCAGCAGCGACAGCCGCTCCCAATCGTCGGAGCTGCGTCTCGGCGCCTTGCTTGGCCGCTTCCGGCGTCATCTGCAGCATGATGCCGCCGGCGCGCCAGTGCGGCTGTCTTGTCGCCCGCCACATAGAGCGGCGCCGCCGCCAGCCGGATCACGGTGGGCAATTGTTCGGACTGGGCGAAATAGGTTTCCGCCGAGGCGCCAATGCCGTCGGGCGAAAGTTCGACAATGCCCTGATAGGTCTGGCCGCCGCGCTTGGGCTCGATGGTGATGGCCAGCGCGCCCTTGCCCGCCAGCTTGGCGAAATTCGCTTGGCCTCCAGCGCCGCGAAGCGCTCCGCATCCAGCCGGGCATAGCCGCGCACGCCGCGATGGCGCGCTATCGTCTCGTCGGCGCCGTAATAATCGGCGGTGACCAGATCGAGCGGGCCGTCGCCCTTGGTCTGGATCGTCAGCCGCCCGTCCAGCTTCAGCGCGGTTCCCAGCAGCGCCGCCCAGCGCCACCACCTCGCCCGCCACCCGCGCGGCGGCTTCCGGCAAGGCATGGGCGCCCAGCGCGCGGGCCGAGGCCGCATCCAGCCGCACCAACCGCCCGCGCACGCCCGCCTTGGCGATATCGAACGGCAGAACGAAGTCGCCCGCGGGGGCGGAAAGGGCCTGGGATTGTTCGGACATGGCCCCTATATGGCGGCGAACGGCTTTGCGTTCAACCGTATCAACAATCGCCGCCCGAAACCCCGCCGCTTCTGCTAGGGTGGACGATTGCTGGGGCTTCATGATCGTACCGCCACGACCGGGCGAAACACGCCGCCGTTCGCGCCGCTTCGTCATCGCCGCATTACGGTCGCGGTGCTGCTGGCGATCCTGCTGGGCGTGGGATTGATCAAATCGATGAATGCGCGCCGGGCGCTATGCCCGCCGTCCAATCCCGATTGCGGATTTCTGCCGCCGGCACAGCCGCGACACCCGCGGACGCCGCGCGGTGGACGGCATATCTCGACCAAATGGATCGGCGCTTTGAGAGCGCGCGCAGGCGGGAGCATTTCGCCGCCAATCGGCCATTCTTGATCCGCGCATCGATCAGTTGGGACGGCGTCTTCGGCGCAGCACTTTTCGGCATATCCGTTTCGTCCTGGCGACGTCAATAACAGCCAGGATGCTCAGTTACAAGGAATTGCCGCCAGCCAGCTTGGCGCCGCCAATAGGCGGCTTCTGGTCCGGGCGGAAGCCGGCATGCTCCATGCGAGATGCGTGTCCGTGTCGGCAGGCGAAGCGTCCAGATGACGACGCTCTCATACCATGCGCCCAGTGTAAGAAAGGTGTCCTGTTCGGCTATGCCAGCACCCGGCAATCGACGCGCCCAATGCGCTGAAAGCGGAAACGATGGTCCAGCGACCGGCTGCGAAATCGTTCTGCATCAGCCATTCCGCGATCAGATGCGGCTGGGTGAGCGCGCGCCAATCTTTCCGCGGATAGGCGATCTGCCGCTCGACAATGACGGAAACACTTTCGGCTGTCGCTCATTGGTCATCCTTCTCAGCAGATCTTCGAGTTTGTCGAACCGGCCCTGCCAGAAGCCGGTCATCTGGCTGGTCCAGTCGATCAGCGGCGCCAAAGCGCTGAGCTGGGCGCTGTAATGGTCTGGCGGCCGTCATGACGGCCCTGCACCAGCCCGGCGTCCTTCAAGATGCCGAGATGCTTGGAAACCGCGGGCTGCGAAATCCTGGCCCGCGCGGTCAGGGAGCCAACCGTTTTCTCCTCGCGGCACAGCCGTTCGAAAAGGGCGCGCCGGGTCGGATCAGCGAGCGTACGGAAGAGCAGATCATGCGCGGTCGGCATCGGTCACCCATAACCCGTTGGTTATTGATGAACGTATAACCGCCGGGCTATGTGTGAGTCAAGCCGGAACTTATTAAGCGCCCAGGCCAGGATCGCCTTCTGCGCGTGCAGGCGGTTTTCCGCCTCGTCGAACACCACCGATTGCGGCCCGTCGATCACCTCGTCGGTGACTTCCTCGCCGCGATGGGCGGGCAGGCAGTGCATGAAGATGGCGTCCTTCTTGGCCAGGCCCATCAGCGCGCGCATTGACCTGATAGGGCTTGAGCAGATTGTGCCGCTTGGTGGCGTTGTCGTCGCCCATCGAGACCCAGGTGTCGGAGACGACGCAATCGGCGCCTTCCACCGCCGCTTCGGCATCGGTGGTGAAGCTGCACCAGCCCGCTGGCGCGCCGCCCAGTCGCGGGTTTCCGGATCCACCGTCAGTTCCTTGGGCGACGCCACATTCAGCTTGAAGCCGAACTTCACCGCCGCATGCACCCAGCTGGTCAGCACATTGTTGCCGTCGCCGCTCCAGGCCACGGTGGCGCCCGCGATCGGAGCCCTTATGCTCCTCAAAGGTCATCACATCGGCCATCACCTGGCAGGGATGGGACCATTTGGTCAGGCCGTTGATGACGGGAATGGTGGCATTGGCCGCCAGCTCCTCCACCATCTCATGATCCAGCAGGCGGATCATCACCGCATCGACATAGCGCGAGAGCACCCGCGCCGTGTCGGCGATGGTTTCCTCGCGCGCCAGCTGCATCTCGTTGCCGGTCAGCATCAGGGTGGTGCCGCCCAGCTGCCGCGCCGCCATGTCGAAGGAGATGCGGGTGCGGGTGGACTGCTTGTCGAAGATCATCGCCAGCACCTTGCCGTTCAGCGGCTGGTCGGCGTCGGGCACGCCCTTGGACAGGCCGCGCGCGCGCCAGCTTGCGCTGCTTGGCGTCGGCGATGATGCGCCTTCAGGGTGGCGCTGTCATGATCCGACAGATCGAGGAAATGCCGGGGCTTGTTCTTCAGGGGCGCGTTCATTGGGCGGCCGCCTTCTGCGCTTCCATCTGCGGCCGCGGTCTTGTTCAGCAGTTCCACGCCTTCGCGCGCTTCGGCTTCGCTCAAGGTCAGCGGCGGCAGCAGGCGCACCACATTGTCGCCCGCCGGCAGCACGATCAGGCCATTGGCTCGCGCGCCGCGGCGATGAAATCGCCGCTGGGCACTTTCATCTTCAGGCCCGAGCATCAGGCCCTGGCCGCGCACGCTTTCGAAGACGTCCGGGATGCGCCGCCACCAGCGCGCCAAGCTGCTGATGCAGATAATTGGCGACCTTGTTGACATGATCCAGAAAGCCCGGCTCCAGGACCATGTCGATCGCGGCATTGCCCACCGCCATGGCCAGCGGATTGCCGCCATAGGTGGTGCCATGGGTGCCCACCGTCATGCCCTTGGCCGCTTCGGCGGTGGCCAGCACCGCGCCCAGCGGAAAGCCGCCGCCGATGCCCTTGGCCACGCGACATGATGTCGGGCGTCGACGCCCAGCCATTCATAGGCGAAGAATTTGCCGGTGCGGCCCACGCCGGTCTGGATCTCGTCGAAGATCAGCAGCAGGCCCTTGTCGTCGCACAGCTTGCGCAGGGCGCGCAGGAAATCCGGCGCCGACCGGGCGCACGCCGCCTTCGCCCTGCATCGGCTCGATCATGAGGGCGGCGGTCTGCGGCCCGATCACCTTGCTTCAGCGCCTCCAGATCGCCGAGCGGCACCTGGTCGAAGCCCGGCATGCTTGCGGGCCGAAGCCTTCGAGATATTTCTCGTTGCCCGCCGGCAGCGATGCCCGCCAGGGTGCGGCCGTGAAAGGCGCCTTCGAAGCTGACGATGTGGAAGCGTTCGGGATGGCCGCTGACGAACTGATAGCGCCGCGCCATCTTGAAGGCGAGTTCGACGCCTCGGCGCCCGAATTGGTGAAGAACACGGTGTCGGCGAAGGTGTTGGCCACCAGCTTCTTGGCCAGGCTTTCCTGCCCCGGCACCCGGTAGAGGTTGGAGGTGTGCCAGAGCTTGCCCGCCTGCTCGGTCAGCGCCGCCACCAGCCTGGGATTGGCATGGCCGAAGGCGTTGACCGCGATGCCCGCCCCGAAATCCAGGTATCGCTTGCCATCCTCGGCGAAAAGGTAGGAACCCTCGCCGCGGACGAAGGCGATATCCGTCCGGTTATAGGTGGGAAGCAATGCCGGGAAACACGGGACAATCTCCTCTGTTGGCGATTGAAATAAAAATACAAATCGAGGCTGGAAGGCCCGTTTATCTGCTTTCCGTGACGTTCCTACAACCCCGCGCATCGGCATGCAGCCCGCGCCCATGGCCGCAGTCCGCAGCGGCGGCGCCGGCTGGCGGAACTCGGAATCATGTGGACAAGGGCTGGGGGCAGCCCCGCAACGCTTGTGCGGCGCGATGCCAGGGGTACTGATATCTTGTGCCCGGGGGGTTGACAGAGCCCGCCCTGGCAGCCAGGAGCGATAGCCATGACACAGGCAAATTGGTCCGACGACCGGGTCGAGCAGCTCAAGACATTATGGACCGAGGGCCTTTCGGCCAGCCAGATCGCCCGCGCCCTGGGCGGGGTCACCCGCAATGCCGTGATCGGCAAGGTGCACCGGCTGGGCCTGGCCGGCCGCGCCAGCCCCGCCGCGCAGCGAGCGGCCCCGCCTGCCGATGGCGCCCAAGGCGCCCAGCCTGCGCAGCCATGTGCCGCGCCGCCCCGGTGGTGGAGGAAGATCCGCTGCACGCTGGACGACGGCAATCACGCCACCGTGCTGACCATCAGCGACCGCATGTGCCGCTGGCCGATCGGCGATCCCGCCGCCGACCGAATTCCATTTCTGCGGCCGCTCGCCCAAGTCCGGTTCGCCCTATTGCGAGGCCCATGCCCGCAAGGCCTATCAGCCGCAGCAGCAGCGCCGCGACAAGGACAAGGGCCGGATGACTGGGTGAGGCGCGGTCCGCCAGGCGCGAATTGGTCCGGTGGACCAATTCGAGCGATGAACGCCGCGAGCGTAGCGAGCGGCCGAGCGCAACCGAGACGCCGAGCGAAGCGCGTCCGTCGGGCACCAGCGTCGCATCCAGCTCGCTTCGAGGATAACTGGACAGTCCTGCGATCGCCGCAGCCGGGTGATGACAAGGAGTGCCGCCATGTCCGTCTATGACTTCTCCGCCGCCGCGGCTCGACGGCGCACGAGGAATCGCTCGCCGACTATCGCGGCCAGGTGCTGCTGATCGTCAACACCGCCAGCGCACTGCGGCTTCACCCCGCAATATGCCGGGCTGGAGGCGCTGTACGAAAAGCTGCACGGCGAGGGCCTCACCGTGCTGGGCTTTCCCTGCAACCAGTTCGGGGCGCAGGAGCCGGGCAGCGAAGCGAGATCGGCGCCTTCTGCCGGAAGAATTACGGCGTCACCTTTCCGATGTTCGCCAAGATCGAGGTCAATGGCGCGAACGCCCATCCGCTCTACAAATATCTGAAAGACGACAAGCCCGGCTTTCTCGGCACCGAAGCGATCAAATGGAATTTCACCAAATTCCTGATCGACCGCGACGGCGAGCCGGTGGCGCGCTACGCGCCCCAGACCAAGCCGGAAGAACTGGAAGCGCCGATCAGGAAGCTGCTCTGACGTGCAGCAGCTGCCGTGACGATTCAGACCGCGACGCGCACGGGCGTCGACACGTGCCGGAGCGTTGTATGGCCGCGTGAGAACTTCGACCATGGGCGGCCTCGAGCCGCACGTCCAGCGCCGCACGACGAGCGATGGATGGCCGGACTGAACCCGGCCATGGCGAGAGGAGCTGCCTGTAAGCCGCGCGATGGCAGGCGCGACGCGTTCAGGAGCCGTCTGACGCTGACGCTTTCGTCCAGCGAATAGCCGGCCGACCGCACGGTGCGGATCGGATCGCTGACGCCTTCGATATTCAGCGCCTTGCGCAGGCGGCCGACATGCACGTCGACGGTGCGGGCCTCGACATAGACGTCGCTGCCCCAGACCGCATCCAGCAACTGCTCGCGGCTGAACACGCGGCCGGGATGCTGGATCAGATGATCGAGCAGCTTGTATTCGGTGGGGCCCAGATGCACTTCGATGCCGGCGCGGCGCACCCGGTGGGCGGCGCGGTCCATCTCGATATCGCCGACGCTGACCACGTCTTCGGCCAGGCTGGGGCGGATGCGGCGCAGCACGGCGCGCAGCCGCGCCAGCAATTCGGTCATCGAGAAAGGCTTGGTGAGATAATCGTCGGCGCCGGTGTCCAGGCCGCGGATGCGGTCGGTTTCCTCGCCCCGCGCCGTCAGCATGATGATCGGCACGTTGCGGGTTTCCTGGCGGCCGCGCAGGCGGCGGCAGACTTCGATGCCGGACAGTTGCGGCAGCATCCAGTCCAGCAGCACCAGATCGGGCTTTTCCTCGGCGGCGACCAGCAGGGCTTCCTCGCCGTCCTGGGCTTCCAGCACGCGATAGCCTTCGCGCTCCAGATTGTAGCGCAGCAGGGTGACCAGGGCGCCTTCGTCTTCGGCGACCAGGATGGTGGGCTTGCTCATCGTGCTGGGCCTCGAACGGCACGGAGGTTTCGCTGGTGGTGTCGGCCTTGGGCCGGTTGTTGGCGAGATGGCCGGCGCGCACCATGTGATAGACGACTTCGGCGATGTTGGTGGCGTGATCGCCGCTGCGCTCGATATTCTTGGCGACGAACAGAAGATGGGTGCACAGCCCGATGGTGCGCGGGTCTTCCATCATGTAGGTGAGAAGTTCGCGGAACAGGCTGTTGTAGATCTCGTCGATCTCGCCGTCCTGGTTCCACACCGCTTCGGCCAGTTCGGCGTTGCGGCTGGAATAGGCGTCCAGCACCTGCTTGAGCTGGCGACAGCGCCGCGCGGCCCATGCGGGCCAGGCTTTGGGTCAGGCGGATCGGCGGTTCGCGGTTCAGCACCAGCGCGCGCTTGGCGATGTTCTTGGCCAGATCGCCGATGCGCTCCAGCTCGGCGGCGGTCTTGATCGCCGCCAGGGTCTCGCGCAGATCCACCGCCATGGGCTGGCGCAGCGCCAGCAGCTTCAGGGCGCGGTCTTCGATCTCCTGCTGAATGGCGTCGATGCGGGCGTCGCCGCCCACCGCGCTTTCGGCCGCCTTGCTGTCGCGCCGGGCAATCGCTTCGATGGCGGCGGCGAACTGGGCTTCGGCCAGGCCGCCCATCTGGGCCACCAGGGCGGAGAGCGCCTTCAAGCTGTTCGGTAAAGGACTTGACGGTGTGATCGGTCATCGCGACTCGGTCTGCTGATCGGTCGCCCCTCGGGATAGGGGCTTTCCGCCAATTCTATGCGACAGTTTTATAACATTTCCGTGACAGGCGCGGGGGACCGGCGGTTTTTGGCTGTTTTCCGTCGGCCGGCACCGGCAGAAACGACGGTGAAAGTGGAGCCCTCGCCCAGCTTGCTCTCGATGGTGAGCCGGCCCTGATGGCGGCTGACGATGTGCTTGACGATGGCCAGGCCCAGGCCGGTGCCGCCCTTTTCGCGGCTGCGCTTCACATCCACCCGGTAGAAACGCTCGGTCAGGCGCGGCACCGCGCTGGCGGGAATGCCTTCGCCATCATCCCTCACCGCCACCGACAAATGCTCGCCATCGGCGGCGCGGCCGAGCGTGATCCAGACATGGCCGCCTTCGCGGCCATATTTGATGGCGTTGTGGATCAGGTTCTGGAACAGCTGCGATCAGCTCGTCGCGTTCGCCGATGATCGGCGGGCAGGTCTGGCCTGCGCGGCGATCGCGATGGTGATGCGGTCGGCGCGGGCCAGCGGCTCCAGCGCCGCGGCGGCTTCGCGCACCACACCTTCCAGCTCGACGCGGCCCTGCGGCGGCACATGCTCGTTCAGCTCGATGCGGGTGAGCGACAGCAGATCGTCGATCAGCCGGCGCATGCGCGCGGCCTCGACGCTCATGATGTCCAGGAACTGGTCGCGCGCCGCCTCGTCGTCCTTGGCATGGCCGCGCAAGGTGTCGATGAAGCCGGACACCGCCGCCAGCGGCGTGCGCAATTCATGGCTGGCATTGGCGACGAAGTCGGCGCGCATCTGTTCGCTGCGGCGGATGGCGGTGAGGTCGTGCAGCAGCAGCACGGTGACCGGCGGGATGATGCTGACGCGGGCGGAATAGGCTTCGTAGTGCCGCTCGATCGGCACCGGCAAGGTGAATTGCACGATGGCGGGCTCGCCGTCGGCGGCGGTCTGGTCGATGGCGTTCAGCACTTCGGGATTGCGCAGCACCGCGCTGATGGGCTTCTTCTCGACCGCCGGCGCCCACCACGCCGCGCATCGGCTCATTGACGAACAGCACGCGCGAGCCGCCGTCCAGCAGCATCACCGGCACCGGCATCTGGCCCAGCACCCGGCGCACCAGGGGCGAGAGAATGCCCTCGTCGCCGGCGGGCACCGGCACGCTTTGCAATTGCGCGCGGCGCGGGCACGAAGAGGCGGAAGATCACGGCGGCGGCCAGGATCAGCAGCAGCAGCGCCCACACGCCGCTTGGGCCCCAGCAGCAGCAGCAAAGCGCCCGCCAGCGCCCGCGCCGAAGGCGATGGTCCAGAACCGCTGCCGCAGAAAGTCCAACACGGCCGTCATGATTCTCCCGCTCCGGAGGCCGTCAATATAGCGCCGTTTGCGAATTATTTTATCGCGCGCGCCTGCATGCGGCTGGTTAATCCGCCGCAAGCCAGGCGCGCTCGAATCGAAGGCCCATTAATCGAAAGAAGGCCGCGAGCGATCCTTCTTGATCCGTCCGCGGCGCTGTTTGGCTTCGGCCCGGCGCTTCTTGCTGGCATAGGTCGGCTTGGTGGCGCGGCGCGGCTTGGGCGGCGTGGCGGCCGCGCGGATCAGCTCGGCCAGCCGGGCGCGGGCGTCGGCGCGGTTGCGCTCCTGCTCGCGGAAGCGCCGCGCCGTGATGGTCAGGACGCCCGTCCTTGTCCAGCCGCGCATCGGACAAGGCCAGGATCGCCGTCGCGCACCGCCTCAGGCAGGCTGGGGCTGCGGCCGACATCGAAGCTGAGCTGCACCGCGCTCGCCACCTTGTTGACATTCTGGCCGCCGGGACCGGAGGACTGGATGAAACTTTCGTCAAGCTCGGCGTCGGGAATGATCAGCCCGTGACGGATGAAAAGACCGCTCATGATCCACGGCTTTAGCCAAAGGCCCCGGAGCCTGTATAGCTTGGCCAGACAGCTTGGTCAGCCAAGGACGCCTGATGAACAAGCACGCCCAGGCCCTTCACGGCTTCGACCCCCGCCGCCTCCAGCGCATCGATGAGGCGATCGCCCGCAATTATGTGGAGACCGGGCGCCATTCCCGGCGCGCTGACCCTGGTCTGGCGGCGGGGCGAACTGGTCTGGCGCAGCACCAGCGGCGTGATCGATCTGGCGCGCGGGCTCGCCGATGCGCGAGGATGCCATCTTCCGCATCTATTCCATGACCAAGCCCATCACCGCCGTGGCGCTGCTGATGCTGATGGAGGAAGGCCAGATCGCGCTGGACGATCCGGTGTCGCGCTATCATTCCCGGCTTCGCCAATCTGGGCGTTTTTGCCGGCGGCGATCTGGGCGCGTTTCTCAGCCACGCCCCAACACCCGGCCGATGAAGGTGGTGGATCTGCTGCGCCACACCTCGGGCCTCACCTATGGCTTTCTCAACCGCACCAATCTCGATGCCGCCTATCGCAAGCTCAAGATCGCGCGAAGCCGAACAGCGAGGGCGGCCTGGCCGGCATGATCGCGGCAGCTGGAAAAGCTGCCGCTGGAGTTCTCGCCGGGCGAGATGTGGAATTATTCCGTCGCCACCGATGTGGTGGGCTATCTGGTGGAAAAGATTTCCGGCCAGCGCTTCGCGGATTTCCTGCGCACCCGCATTCTGCACGCCGCTGCACATGCACGACACCGATTTCTTGGTGCCCGCCGTCCAAGCGCGACCGCTTCGCCACCTGCTATTATGTCCGGGACGGCAAGCTGCTGGTGTTCGACGATGCCCAGAACTCGACCTATGCCCAGCCGCCGCAACTGGAATCCGGCGGCGGCGGCCTGGCCGGCACCGCCACGGATTATCTGCGCTTCTGCCGCATGCTGCTGAATGGCGGCGAGCTGGACGGCGCGCGGCTGCTCAGCCCCAAGACCGTGGCGCTGATGACCATGAACCATCTGCCCGGCGGGCGCGACATGACCGAGATGATGCCGTCGACCGGCGCCTTCAACGAAAGCGGCTATGCCGGCGTCGGCTTTGGCCTGGGCGTGGCGGTGACGCCAGGATGTGGCGGCCACCGGCCTTCCCGGCACGGTGGGCGAATATTCCTGGGGCGGCGCGGCGGCGACCTATTTCTTCAACGATCCGAAGGAAGATCTGGCGGTGGTGTTCATGACCCAGGTGCTGTTCGCGCCCGACCGCATCAAGCTGCGCCGCGATCTGCGCACCCTGGTCTATGGCGCGATGACGGAGTCGTTCTGCGTGATGATCCGCGAGGAATTCGACATCACAGCTGGCACGGCCCGTTCGAGGCGGAGACCCGCGCCCGCGCGCAGAGCCGCGCTGGAGCATGGCCAGCTGCTGTATTTTCCCAGCATGCCGTTCCAGCTTTCCAACAGCGAGACGGAATTTCTCGACGGCCGCCTGACCGACGGCAAGGCCAAGAATATCAGCCTGGATCACACCAGCGGCAAATTGCAGGGCACCTCGGCGACCGGCGAGCGGGCCGAGCGGCTGGCGGCGATGATCGAACGCTTCGGCGCCGGCGCGACGCGCTTCGTCAAGGACCTGCTGCCCAATTATGCCAGCGTCGAGCGGGCCCGCACCTCCTATCGCCCGGTGGAAGTGGAAGGCCGGCGCCTATTCGGTGATCCAGGACGACCGGCTGCTGCATGTCGATGCCTTTCCCTCGCGGCCGATGAAGAATGGCCGGCGCATCCTGCGCTTCTTCGCCAATGTCGCGCCGGCAAGCCTGACGGCGGCGGCTCGCGCCACTGGGAAGTGGGCGAGCCTTTCGCGGATTTCGCCGCGCAAATTCGCGCCCGGCATCAAGCCGCATTTCCCCGGCAAGAGCTGGCTCTACGAAAAGCTGGGCGTGACGCGGGGCCGGCGCATCGCCTATGACGAGATGATGCTGTCGCTGCATGACGCCGCCAAGCGCGACGCGCACTATCAGAAGACCGCGCCGCACACCGCGCTGGAATTTCCCGCCGGGCAGCTGCTGGCTGGTCTATACCGACCAGGTGCTGCACGCCGCGCTGAAAGGCGAATTCGCGCTGGAGCAGACCTTCCATTTCGATGTCGCGCAAATGGGCGAGCCGGACACGCGCGCCGATCAAGGTGCTGGAAAGACTGACGGGCAAAGCGCTGGCCTAGATCCGCGCGATGCTCGAGGCGCGTCGACCTGGCGCGCTTGCGCCTTGCGCATAAATGCCGCGCGCCGCCCGGCAGTTCCTGATAGAGCGATCGTCAGACGGCTGCACGCGTTTCGGCTTCGCCCAGCAGCAGCACGCCATCCGGCGCCAGGGCTTCGGCCAGGCGCTCCAGCACCGACTGCCTTGGCGGCGCGGTCGAAATAGATCAGCACATTGCGGCACAACACCAGATCGAGATCGTCCAGCCAGCCGAAGGAATCGAGCAGGTTGAAGCGGCGGAAACGTCACCATCCGCTTCAGCCGCTCGGAAATCATGAAGCCGCGTTCCTGGGCGCGGAAATGACGCGCCACATCTTCCAGCGGAAGTCCGCGCATCACTTCGAGCTTGCGAATAATGCCCGCGCTCGGCGCGGGCGATGGCGTCGCCGGAAATATCGGTGGCGATCAGATCGATGGTCCAGCCATCGGCGGCAGCCATCGCGTCCAGCATCATGGCCAGCGACTAGGCTTCCTGGCCGGCGGCGCAGGCCGCCGACCAGATGCGCAGGCGTTTTTCATCGCGCCCGCGCCGCCAGCAGCTGCGGCAGCACCTGATGCCGCAGCCGGGCGAATTGATCGCGGATCGCGGAAGAAGCAGGTCTCGTTCACCGTCATCGCTTCGGTGACCGCCGCGGCCAGCGCCTCGTGGCCCAGCCGCAGTTCGCTGCATCAGCGCGTCCAGATCCGCGAAAGCCGAAGCGGCGCATCACCGGCGCCAGGCGCCGTTCCAGCGCCGCGCCCTTGCCGTCGGTCAGGACAAGGCCGCCGCGCCGGCGCACCAGCCGGGCGAGAAACGACGAAAATCCTCGGCGCGTCATGCGGACGCGCTCGGATGCGCTCAGACGGGCTGCCCGAGTTCGACCAGCTTGGTGCGCAGCGACGCGCGGTCGAAGGGCTTCATCACGATAATCGTCGGCGCCGGCGGCGATCGCAGCGGCGATTTCGTCGGGATCGTTTTCGGTGGTGGCGAACAGGATCACCGGATGGGCGCCGTTCGGCTGGCCGCGCACGCTCTTGAGGAATTCCAGGCCCGGCATGCGACGGGCAGGTTCCAGTCCAGGAAGATCAGGTCGGGCATCTTTTCGCGGCAGGCGCGCAGCGCCGCCATGCCGTCTTCGGCCTCGCCGATGTCGAACTGCAATTCCTCGAAGATGCGGCGCGCGACGGTGCGCATGACGCGGCTGTCTTCCACGACCAGGCAATGTTTCATGGGCGCACCTTCCCGCCCGTCGCGGAGTCCGACTGCGGCGAGCTAAGCCGGAAACGTCTGGCTGCGAAAAGCAGCTAAGCCAGGAAAGGTACACGGCGCCTGAAGCGTAAACGCCGCGGTCTTCTCAGCCGTGCGCCGTCAACTTCGACCGATCTACCGTCCTTCGACCGCCGTGACCGTCAGGCCGGCATTGACCGTCCGCGACAGCCGGTAGGTGAGATAGGGCTGGATGCCCCGCGCGTCCACCGCGACCGGCCAGCTGCTCGCCCCGGAAGGTTCGTTCCACCTCTTCGGCGATGCGGGCCACCTGGCCGGTGGCGACGATCTGGAAGTTGGGCGTCTTGGCGTCTTCGCCCGCCATCCACCGTGACCAGGCCGCCGCGCGGCAGGCAGTCGGCCCCCAGAAGGGTCGCGTTCATCAGCAGCTTGGCCCAGTCCTTGGCCCAATAGGCATGCGGCACATTCCATTCCAGCTTGACCTTGCCGCCTTCCAGCAGGCCCGCGATCAGCCGGCCGATCTCGCCCAGATCGAGTTCGGCGCCCGCCGAACCGGCGGCGCCGAAGGCGATGCGCATGAACTGGATGCGGGCCAGCGCCTGGTTGGCGCTGGAGGTGACCAGCTTGAGGGCGTCCTCGCGCATGGCGGCGTCGCGCTCGTCCTCCAGCACTTCCAGGCCGTTGACCACCGCGCCCAAAGGCCCGACCAGGTCGTGGCAGACCCGGCTGACCATCAGGGCGGAAAATTCGATCTCGTTCATGTTTCTTCCCCCATCTGTGCGGCACGCGGGCAAGCCCGCTACCGCACATCTTCCCCCGCCAGCGGCTTTGCCGCGCGGGGGAAGAAATTCCGTGTTCGCGGCTATCGGTCATGTCGGCCATGGTTCCAAATGGTAAAGACGCATGGGGAATCTTAATGAATTCTTAAGGTCGCATGCGTCCGTTTACCGTGATGCAACCGTCCGCGAACGGCAGCCATAACGGCATCGGACAGGATTCGTGAGCACTGCCATGGACGCCACCGCCGTCCAGCTTGCCGCCATCGCGGCCGAGGCCGGCGCCATCGTGATGCGCCATTACCGGGCCGGCGCCGCAGGCGCGGCTGAAGGACGACCGCTCGCCCGTCACCGACGCGGACGAGGAAGCCGAGGCTTTCATCCTGGCCGCGCTGGCCGCGCGACTTTCCCGGCGTGCCGGTGGCGGCGGAGGAAGCGGCGGCGGCGGGCCGGGGCTGCGATCCCTGCGCCCATTTCTTCCTGGTCGATCCCTTGGACGGCACCCGCGAATTCCTCAAGCGCAATGGCGAGTTCACGGTGAACATCGCCGAAGTGAAGGACGGCATGCCGGTGGCGGGCGTGGTCTATGCGCCCGCCAAGGCGCGGCTGTTCTTCGGCGGCGCGGACGGCGCTTTCGAGATGCGGCCAGGATCCGGATGCGCCATCGGCATTGCGCGCGGCGCGGCGCATCCAGGCGCGCGCACCGTCGGCCGAAGGCTGGGTGGCGGTGGGCAGCCGCAGCCATCACGATGCGGAGACCGATGAATTTCTCAAGCGCTTTCACCGTCGCGCCAATTCGTCAGCGCCGGCTCGTCGCTGAAATTCTGCCTGGTGGCGGCGGGCGAAGCCGACATCTATGTCCGCGCCGGACGCACCATGGAATGGGATACCGCCGCCGGCCATGCCGTGCTGAACGGCGGCGGGCGGCACGCGTCACGCGCTGGGACGGCGCGCCCTTCCTGTATGGCAAGCCGGGCTTCGAGAATGGCGCTTCGTCGCGGGGCTTATCCCGAATAGCGCACACTGCCAGCGCGAGGAATTTTGTCGTGGCAGGAGCGTCGCCCGGAGCGTGCGTCAGCACGTGAGACGCCGACGACCCAGGGCAAAGATCCGCGCGATTATAAGTCGAAGAGCGGCGGGATTCGTAGAGGTGGTGCTTCCGCCAAGCGCCAGCAGCACCACCAGCGAAAACCCAGCACCGCGATCAGCGCGACGCGGGCGGAGGGATGCTCGTAGCGGTAGGGCAGGATCATCAGCAGGCTGAGGAAATTCAGCGCCGACCAGCGCAGCAATTTCTGCGCCTTGCCGGGCCGGAACGTCTGAAAGCGTCGTGATTTCGCATCGCTTTTCAAACAATTTGCGGCTCACGATCAGCGATCCATATCGTGGCGAGATGAGTAAAATACTAACGCCATCAGTCCCGCGCCGACCAGGAAGGTGACGACCACGCCCAGCACCATGAAGACCCAGCCCAGCGGCGAGATCGACACCCCGCGCATCGCATTCCAGGCGCCACACCGCGTACCAGCCGGCCCAGCCCAGCAGGCCCACCATGATCAGGATGGCCACCGACGCCGAAGGCGGAGAGCCCGGTTCTCGCGCTTGTCTTCGCTCATGCCGGCCTGCCTTTCCGTCCCGCAATTATACGCCCGAACGCGCGAACCGCTGTAAAATTGCCTGAATCTCGGCAAAACTTGCATGGCAACTGATTCGTGAAAGGGCGCCTCCCATGAACCGCAAGGAATTTCATCGCCGGCCTGGCCTCGCTGGTGCCGGGCGCGCTGCTGGTCCCGGGCCCGGCCGTGGCCGATGTCGGCGACGACGCCAAATATACCGCCAACGAGATCACCCAGGCGGGCGCGGATTTCTTCGGCATCACCACCGAGGCGATGGCCAAGGCGGTGCAGCATGTCTTCGCCGATCTGGGCGAGCCGGATGCCTATATCAAGGGCGATGAAGGCTCGGGCGCCTTCGTGGTCGGGCTGCGCTATGGCTCGGGCTATCTGGTCCGCAAGACCCGCGAGCCCGCGCATGGTCTATTGGCGCGGACCCTCGGTCGGCTTCGATGTCGGCGGCAACGCCTCCAAATGCTTCACCCTCTGCTACAATCTGCGCGACGACAAACGCCTGTTCCAGCGCTTCCCCGGCGTGGAAGGCAGCTTCTATTTCGTGGCGGGGCTGGGCGTGAATTACCAGCGCTCCGGCGGCGTCACCCTGGCGCCGATGCGCACCGGCGTCGGCTTCCGCGCCGGCGCCAATGTGCATTACCAGGCCTATTCCGACCGCCGCGACTGGTTCCCGCTTATAGGTCGCGGGTCTTTTGCGCCTTGAGTTCGTCGCGCGTGCTCATCGTGCTATTCGCACGCTCCGCGCGACGCTCCTGTTCAAGTCGCAAAATCCCTCGCTCCCGACAGCTTACAAACCGCGCGGAAACAGCGAGTCTATTTCGCTTCGTACGTGCCGACGCCGCAGACGTCCTCGCCCGACCTTCGCGACATAGGAGACTTTCGGCTTCATCAGCTGCGTGGCGGGATCGAGGAACTGATAATGCACCTCGCCCATGACCGTCTTTCTGGCCGCATCCCAGCAGCGCCTGACCCAGCTTCTTGCCGGACGCATCCTTGATGAGATCGGCGGACTGGCCGATGAAGTCGCGGAATTCGCCATCGGCGACCAGCGTGCGGTCCGGCCCGATGCAGAAGACGTAGAGCGTGCGGTCGGAAAAAGGCGGCGTCGTTTTGTTGAAGGCGTCGAGCGCGTCCTTGCGGCCATGCTCTTTGTAGATAGGCAACCGCCTTGTCCAGCATCGCCTTGGCGTCAGCCGGCGTGGGCGCAGTCGCGGGCGCGGCCGCCAAGCCGGACCGGCCAGAAGCGCGAAGGACAGAGCCAGGAAAATCGCGTTTTCATGGCAGACCCCAGAAGCACCGCGCCGCAGCATAGCGTGATCACCTCGCATCGCCAATTTCGGCCGCTGTGACAGCGGCGGCAAAGCGACGCGCATGGACCGCGGCTCTAAGCGCGTTGGCTTCGGCGGGGCCTTCGACGGTGCCTGCCGGCGCGGGCAGATAGAGCAGCAAGCGCCGCCGCGACATAGATCGACGAGAAGGTGCCGACCACGATGCCGAACAGGATCGGGCGCGGAGAAGTCGAACAGCGCCGGGCCGCCGAACAGCAGCAGCGGCAGCATCGAGATCGCCGTCGCCACCGAGGTCAGGATCGGTTCGCGTCACCATCTGGTTGGTGGACAGATTGATCAGGTCGGGCAGCGCCATGCGCTTATATTTGCGCCGGTTCTCGCGGATACGGTCGAACACCACCACCGTGTCGTTGATCGAATAGCCCGCCAGGGTCAGCAGCGCCGCCACGGCGGTGAGCGCTGAAATCCAGCTGGAAGACCGAGAACAGTCCCGCCGTCACCAGCACGTCATGGCCGGTGGCGACGGCCGCGCCGATGCCATACTGCCATTCGAAGCGCACCGCGACATAGATCGCGATCATGCCGATGGCGAGCAGGGTGGCGATGACGCCGTCGTGAAACAATTCCTGGCTGACCTTCGGGCCCACCACCGTCGGTGCTGCGGACGTGGAATTCCGAACCCAGCTTGGTCTTGATCGCCTGCGCCACCGCCTGGTCGGCGGCGTTCTGGTCCTGGCCTGCCTTGACCTGCTTGGGCTGGACGCGGATCAGCACGCAGCTGTTGGCGGGCTTGTCGCATTCGCCGCCGCCGAAGAATTGCAGCTGGGATTCGCCGAAGCCCAAGCGTGTTGATCTCTTCGCGCAGCGGGCCGATGTCCACGGCATGCGCGGCCTTCACTTCCATCAGCACGCCGCCGGTGAAATCGATGCCCAGATTGAAGCCGTGCCAGACGATCGAGACGATCGAGACCAGCAGCAGCAGCCCGTCGATGGCGAAGGCGATATAGCGCACGCCCACGAAATTGATGTTGGTGGCTTCGGGAATGAAACGCAGCAGCGGCATGGCGGACTTTCGGCGGATAGGGCGGCTGAGGCGCCGGAAACTTATAGACCCCGGCCGCCCCGAACAAGGCCGCCAAGGCGCGGATTCCTGGCTTTTCGGGCCTTCCGCTGACCGTCCGCGCCTGTCGCGCGGGCCGGCCTTCGGTCTATATCCGCCAGCCCGACGGCAGGGGACAAGCGGCGATGCGCAAATTCGGGAGGCCGCGATGCGCATCGCTCTGGCTCTGGTGTTGGCAGGCACTGACGCTGACGGCCGAGCGGTCGCCGGCTCCTGGCCAGCAAGGTGATCGACAATGACCAGGTCACGGTCTGGGACATCACGCTCAAACCGGGTCAGCAGGGACCTGTCGACGCCCAAGGACCAGGATGCGGTGGTGCTGTATCTGGAAGGCGGCACCATCAAAAGCGAAGGCGACGTCCGCGGGCAGCAACACCGCCGACCGCATGACTTCGGCGATGCTGTCTTCATTCCCAGAGGCAGCAATGTCCGCGACACCCTGGTCAAAGGCGGCCCGGCACATCAGGTGGTGGTCTGGCTGAAGAATGCCAAACCCAAGACCATCGCCAATCCCACGAAATATCCCACGGCCTGGCCCCGGCCCGGCGCGGTCAAGACGCTGGAGAATGACCGGGTGATCGCCTGGAATTACAGCTGGATCGAAGGCCGTCCCGCGCCGATGCATTTCCACATCCATCAGCAGGTGGTGGCAGAGCGCTTCGATGGCGCGATCAAGACCATCACGCCGGACGGCAAGGTCACGATCGGTCCGACCAAGGCGGGCGAAATCCGTTTCACCGAACCCAACCGCCTTCATTCCGAGGCATGGGACAGCGGCAAGGTGAGCGCGGTGGTGCTGGAACTCAAGTAGCGGCAAATGCGCCTGCACCAAACGCGTAAGACCCATGCGTGGCTATGGGCGGCCTTTTCTGGCGGCTGCAACCATATTAGTTTATAATCGTTCTAAGGACGATTTCTCCCCTTCCATTGAGGTAACCCCATGGCCAAAGACAGCAAATCCGCCAAATCCAAAGCCGCCGCCGCCTTTCGACCCAGACCGACCTGTCCGGCAATGCGGTGCCGGAAATCGCCGAGGCGCTGAACGGGCTGCTGGCCGATGCCTTCGCGCTCTACACTCAAGACCAAGAATTTCCACTGGCATGTCTCGGGCCCGCATTTCCGCGACTATCACCTGCTGTTCGACGAGCAGGCGGCGGAAATCTATCGCCTCGACCGACGAGCTGGCCGAGCGGGTGCGCAAGCTGGGCGCCAGGACCATCCATTCCATCGGCGAGATTTCCAAGCGCCAGAGCATCAAGGACAATGACAAGGATTTCGTCGCGCCCGCCGACATGCTCAAGGAGCTGATGGACGACAACAAGACCGTGATCAAGGCGATGCGCAAGGCGCATGAGATCGCCGACAAGCATGACGATGTCGCGACCGCCTCGATCCTGGAAAATTTCATCGACCAGGCCGAGAAGCGCAACTGGTTCCTGTTCGAAGCCAGCAGAACAGGCGACGGTACGGGACATTAGTTTACCCCCTCCATGCGCGACGCGCAGAGGGGAGACGGGCCTCGGTCTAGTTTCAAGGTGAAAAGAAGAAGGCTCGGTAACGCACCGGGCCTTTTTCGCTACTTTTCAGCGTGCTTTTCCATTCGTGCGCTATAATCGCGTCAGCTGCGGATCAGCTGGTTGGCGGCTTCCAGCACATGAAATCTACGCAATTCAATCACGGCGGCCCTATGGCTCTTGCCGATTTAGTACAACTGTATTAGATTGTGAACTACTGTAGTAGCAAGGAAGTATCGCCATGCCGCAGCTTCGGCTCACCGCGCTTCAATTCCAGATCATGGACATTCTCTGGGTCCAGGGCGGGTTGTCTGTCCGGGAAGTCCACGCCGCATTACCGCCGCCACGTCCTGCCTACACAACAATTCAAACACTGATGGGGCGATTGGAGGCAAAGGGAGCTTTGAAGCGCACGCGCAAAATAGGAAACGCCTTTATCTTTGAAGCGTCTATTTCGCGCGATTTGGTGCAACGGCGCGTGCTGGACGAGTTTTTGGCTATGTTCGGCGGTAGGCCAAAACTGCTGATGGCGCGATTAGCCGAAAGTGGAAAACTGACGCTCGACGATGTGCAGGAGGCCGAGCGCCACGTGCGCGATCTCGCGAAAAAGCAGGGGCGGAAAAAATGATCCTGTTGATTGCTCGATCACCTCTGGCAATCCACGCTCTTTGTGATGGTGGCGTGCCTGCTGACGCTGTGCTTCAAGACCAACAGCGCGCGAGTGCGTTACGGCATCTGGCTTTCAGCCTCGCTCAAATTCCTTTTTCCGCTGGTGCTGTTAGTGACAGCAGGAAAGGCGATTTCACAAGCGGTGCTACCGCCTCTCCCTGCAGGGCCCGTCATCTTGGCACTGGACGGCGCGGCCGACCCATTCTCCAGCGGAACTGTCACCATCGGCGGGCTGACCGGCGCGGTTCCGCATCCGCTGCCGTATGGAATTGGAGCTTCCTGCTGGCACTCGTGAAGCTTGCCGGATTCGCTTTCTGCGCGGTTCGAGGGCGCGCCACTGGCGCGACCTGCGTGGCCTTGTCGCTGCTGCTGGCCGGTCGCCGTAGCAGCACCTATGCCAGTCAAATCATCGCCGGCCCTTCTGGAGCCTGGGTTGGTGGGAGCCTTCCATCCGATCCTTCTTTTGCCGGAAGGTGTTGCCGGTCAGCTGACCGCGAGGAGTTGGAAGCGATTGTCGCCCATGAGGTCTGCCACTGGCGGCGGCGGGACAATCTGACCGCGTCGTTGCACATGGTGGTCGAAGCGATTTTCTGGTTTTACCCGTTGGTGTGGTGGCTGGAGACGCGGTTGATCGCGGAGCGCGAAAGAGCCTGCGATGAAGCGGTAGTGGCGGCGGGGTGCGATCCAAACGCCTATGCCGAGAGCATCCTCAAAGTCTGCAAATTCTACATCCATTCGCCCTTGGCCTGCGCGGCAGGCGTTTCAGGCGCTGATCTCAAGCAACGTGTGGAGAGGATCATGGAAAACCAATCCATTGCCTATGTCGGGTTAATCAAGAAAGCAGTCCTGGCCGGTTCAGTGATGACCGTCCTTGCGGTGCCCATGATACTCGGTCTGCTCACCGCCCCGGCCGCCATCGCGCAAAGTACCATTGCGACGCCTTATCCCGGCACGGAAGCAGCACTTCGCGAGCAGCTGGCGGGTTGGGAGAAGCGTCAACCCGTCACCAGCGATCTGACGCAAGAGATGGCCGATCTGACGCGTCAGCAGCAGCCCACCATACAGATGATGATGGATGGGCTGGGACCTCTGCAATCCCTCACATACAAAGGCCGCGACGAAGGGGGACGGGACGTCTATCTGGCCACTTTCCAGCATGGCGCCTTGACCTGCCTGATCTCGCAATTGGTCGATGGAAAAATCGGCGGGCTGGGCTTTATTCCGGCGACGGTCCGCACGGACAATGGCCCCAGCCCCGGCACGCAGGATGCGCTACGCCAAAATATCGACGGGCTGGCGGCTGGCACCCCAGCGTTCCAGATCATGCTGGCGGGAACCGGCCAAGCTACAGTACGGCAGCTAGTGGGCCTTGAAAAGATGGCCAAAGCCCTCGGTCCCCTTAAGACACTAACGTTCAAAGGCGTCAGCCCGCGCGGTTGGGATAACTTTGAAGCAGTGTACGAGAACGGCCGCGCGGCGTGGACGATACAGCCTTTGATCGACGGCAAGATTGGCGGCGTGTTTGTCACCAACACCGTCATCACCGATGCCCAGCCGCACCCGACCGGGAAGCGTCGTTGCGGCGCTACATCGCGTCATTGCAGGCGGGATCGCCCAATTATGACGATATGGATCCGACATTGGCGGCCGCCGTGCGCCCAGAATTTGCCGCAGCTGATCGGCCTCATCAAATCGCTTGGCGCGTTGCAAGCCATCGATTTCGATCACGGCGACGCAAACGGTTCGGATGTCTATCACGTGACATTCGAACGCGGCAAAGCCGAGTGGACGGTTGGAGAATTAACGGCAGATGGCAAAGCAAGAGTCGTGGATTTCGGATTCTCTAAAATGATGTCGGAGATAGGCGAAATTGATGCGGTTGTTTACGTAGGCCGGGCGACCGGCTCGCTCTGTAATGATCGGAGACAACGCCCGGAAGTCGTAGTGACAAGTATCGAGCCTTACAGACCCAGTCAAAAATATAGCGAAAGAATGGGAGGCAACGGATGAATCCTAAACTACTTCGGTCAACGCTATGCCTACTCGCGATGAGCGCACTGTTCACAAATGGCGCGATTGCTCAACCGAGCGCTGCACCAAGCTGCGTGACAGGCATTGAGAAAAATTCAGACACTTCATTGATCTCGGTGCGACTGAGTGAGCAGGGCTCCGTTCTTGTTGCAGTGAAAAGCAACACCAAGGGCGATGTCACCGAATGCAAAATCTTGAAGAGCGGCGGTTCGGAACGCATCGATCGCGCATCCTGCGCCTGGGTCCAAAACCATTGGAGTTCGTTGGAGCGCTGCCAACCTTAAGGGTGCTGCCGAAAGTTCATAAGAAAATGCCCCAGACCCAACTTAATGGGCCGAGGGCGATGTCAAGTCCGTGTTGTTGCTCTCTGACCCTGGTGACCACACCGGACATAGCCTCGGAACTGTGTGAAGAGCTGATTTAGCGCAGGTGATTCAACAAAGAAAAAAGGGAGCGGGTGTTGCCAAAAGCGTCACCTGAACTCCCTTTTCCTATATCCCCCGGTACCGCGCCGGGCCTTTTTCGCTACTTCTCCGCGTGCTTCTCCATGGCGCGGGACGGCTTCTCTTGGGTGAACTTGCCCAGGACGCAGACCTCGCCCGGACTGCAGCACCCGGAGGGTTTGCTCATTCTCGCACACCGATCCGTCCGGATTGCGCACCGTCCAGACAAAGCCGTCGAACTTCAGGTCCGGGCAGCGGCCTCTGAGGTCGTTGCGCCACACCGAGCCGTCGCGCATCTTGAAGGTGATGGCGCCGCCGTCGTCCTTGGGCGTCGAGGATTAGCGATGTCGCGGGTGGAAATGCAGATGTTGCCCGCCGCGAAGAGCAGGCGCCGCGACGGCGAGAAAAGCCGCAACCGCCGCCGTGCCGAAAAGAAATTTGCTCATGACATCTCCTTGCTGCCGCGCGCGCCGGTGAAATACCCGGACGGCGGCAAACATTATGTGTGATCTGCGAAGTGCGAAATCAACGCGACGCCTGGTGTTCCATGCGGGGCGGCGCGACCTGGGTGAACTTGCCCAGCCCGCAGGTTTCGCCCGAGCGGAAATCCACCAACGTCTGCTCATTCTCGCAGATCGAGGACTGCGGATTGGCGGTGGAATAGCCGAAGCCGTTCCAGCGAATGTGGGGCAGCGGCCTCTGAGGTCGTTGCGCCACACCGAACCGTCCCGCATCGTGTACAGGATCGCGGTGCCGTCCTTCTGCGCGTCGGTGTCCTTGATATCGCGGCTGGCAAGGCAGATCGCGGCCATGCCGCCATCGCGGGCATTGTCGCCGTCAGGATCATCGCGGCAAGCATCGCCGCACCGGATATGACCTTCGTCATCGGTACCTCCGTAGCAAACGCCCTCACCCGCGCCATTTTCGCGCAAGGCGAGGCGGCTCAAGGCCCGGCAAGGCCTGGAAAACGGCGTAAATCGACCAGATTGCTTGACGTACGGCGTCTCGCTAGGTCCAATGACGCCTCCCAACCCGTCTTCCAGGAGAAACCCCGTGTCCGCAGCCCCCGCCCAAGTGACCATCACCTTGCCCGACGGCAAGACGATGACCTTCACCCGCGGCGTCACGGGCGCGGAAATCGCCGCCGCCATCGGGCCGGGCCTGGCCAAGGCCGCGCTGATCATCAAGGTGGACGGCAAGGAATGGGACCTGTTCCGCCCCATCGAGCAGGACGCCAAGATCCGCATCATCACCAAGAAGGACGAGAAGGCGCTGGAGCTGATCCGCCACGACATGGCGCATCTGCTGGCCATGGCGGTGCAGGAGCTTTATCCCGGCACCCAGGTCACCATCGGCCCGGCGATCGAGGACGGCTTCTATTACGACTTCGCCCGCGCCGAGCCCTTCACGCCCGAAGACCTGCCCAAGATCGAAGCGCAAGATGCACAAGATCATCAAAGCAGGCGCGGCCCACCCGCCGCGAAGTCTGGCCGCGCGACAAGGCGGTCCAGCATTTCAAGGACATCGGCGAGAGCTACAAGGCCGAACTGATCGCAAGCATTCCGGCGAACGAGGATGTCTCGATCTATTGGCATGGCGACTGGCACGACCTGTGCCGCGGCCCGCATTTTCGCACCACCGCCGAGATCGGCGACGCCTTCAAGCTGACCAAGATCGCCGGCGCCTATTGGCGCGGCGACGCCAAGAACGCGCAGCTGCAGCGCATCTACGGCACCGCCTGGCGCGACAAGAAGGAACTGGACGCCTATCTCGAGCGGCTGGAGGAAGCCGAGAAGCGCGACCATCGCAAGCTGGGCCGCGAGCTGGAACTCTTCACCTTCTCGCCGGATGTCGGCGCCGGCCTGCCGCTATGGATGCCCAACGGCATGGTGATCCGCCAGGAACTGGAATTCCTGGCGCTGCAGGAAGAGCGCAAGGACGGCTATCGCCGCGTGGCGACGCCGCACATCACCAAGGAAGCGCTGTATTACCGCTCGCGCCACCTGCCCTATTACGCGCGAAGGCATGTATGCGCCGCTCGATATCGACGGCGAGAATTACCGCCTGCGGCCGATGAACTGCCCGCACCATCATCTGATCTATGGCGCGACGCGGCATTCCTATCGCGAGCTGCCGCTGCGCATCGCCGAATATGGCCAGGACTATCGCTATGAAGCCGTCAGGCGGCCTGTCGGGCCTGATGCGGGTGCGCGGCTTCTGCATGAACGACGCGCATATCTATTGCCGCTACGACCAGGCCAAGGACGAGTTCATCCGGGTGATGACGCTGCATGCCCGCTACTACGACCTGATGAACATCAAAGAATATTACATGCGGCTGTCGCTGCCCGACCTGGACAAGCTGGACAAATATGTCGACCAGCCGGAGAAATGGCTCGACGGCCCTGGACATCATCCGCGAGGCGATGAAGGAATCCGGCTCTCCAGTATGTCGAGGGCAAGGGCGAAGCCGCCTTCTACGGCCCCAAGATCGACTTCATGATCAAGTCGGCGATCGGCACCGAATACACCATCTCCACCAACCAGCTCGACTTCCTGGCGACCCAGACCTTCGACCTCAAATATATCGGCGAGGACGGGGCCGACCATCCGGTCTATGTCATCCACCGCGCGCCCTGGGCACCCATGAGCGCTTCACCGCCTTCCTGATCGAGCATTATGCCGGCGCCTTCCCCACCTGGCTGGCGCCGATCCAGGTCCGGGTCATCCCGATCTCGCGAAAAGGCGGCCGACTACGCCCAGAAGGTGCTGGACACGCTGTTCGCCACCCCGGTGGTCAACGGCACCGCCGGGCCTGCGCGTGGACATCGACACCTCCAATGAGCGGATGCAGAAGAAGATCCGCGACGCCCAGCTCCAGAAAATCCCCTATATGCTGGTGGTGGGCGAGCGCGAGGCGGCCGGAGGGCAAGGTCGCGGTCCGCCTGCGGTCCGGCAAGGATCTGGGCGCCATGCCCCTGGAAACATTCATCGCCCGCATCAAAAACGAGGCGGAATCCCGCGAGGATGTGGCCGAATAGCCCTTTTCCGAAGCGGCGTTTCACGCCCTATCTTAGCGCCGAACTCCGGCCGGCAATCGGCCGGATCGCGCCACCCCGGCGCACCACACGAAAGGCCCCCGCTTGCGTCCATGATCGAACCTCGTTTCGCTTGGGCCCCAACGGAACCGGCGAGAGCGTGGATGCGCACGGCTGTACAACAGGAGAGAGTCATAGTCCCCAGACGTTTTCAGGGTAACGCCCCGCGCCCGCCAAGGATGGCCCGCGCATCAACGACGAAATCACCGCCACGCACCATTTTTCTGATCGGCGACGACGGCCACAAATATGGCGAGATCGGCCTGGACGAAGCCCTCGCCCTGGGCGAGGAAAAAGGCTTCGACGTGGTCGAGGTCTCGCCCGACAACAAGCCGCCCGTCTGCAAGCTGATGGACTATGGCAAGTACAAATACGAACAGCAGAAAAAGGCCAACGAGGCCCGCAAGAAGCAGAAGGTCATCGAGATCAAGGAGATCAAGATGCGCCCGACCATCGACGATCACGATTACGACGTGAAGATGCGGGCGATGAAGCGCTTCTTCGACGAAGGCGACAAGGTCAAGGTCACCTTGCGCTTCCGCGGCCGCGAAATGGCGCACCAGCATCTGGGCATGGACCTGCTGACCCGGGTCCAGAAGGACACCGAAGTCTTCGCCAAGCTGGAACAGTATCCGAAGATGGAAGGCCGACAGATGATGATGGTTTTGGCGCCGCGCTAAGCCGCGGCAGCGGCCAAAAGCCCGGCGCGCCCAAGCGCCGGGCCGGCCTTAGCGGCCGAAGGCCGCTTCAAACACCATCCTCAAAATTAGAGACGCACACCAAAAGCCCGGGCCCATCAGACCCGGGCTTTTTGTTCAATCAGAACCCTCACCTCGACACGACCTTCGCCGCCCCGCCACTTTCCCGCCGCACGAATCGCTCCGCGTCCTCCTCTCGCGGAAGATGCCGCAGACCAGGCCGTCCTTGCGCCGGGCACGCCAATGCCCAACGCTGTCGCGAAAGATGTCGAAATTCATGGCGTACTCGGCTGTGCAGCGCGCGCGGACAAGCAGCAGATGGGTGGCACGATCAATGAAACCGGGATCGCGGCAATAGCGGTTTTCCAATCGTTCCAACTGCTCGTCGAAATGGCTGGATGACGTCCCGCCTTCCGGATTCCAGCGGGGATCGGCAGCGAAGCGGCCATGGAACAGGTCCAACCCCTTCAGATCGTCGAGCGCGAAATGGCGCTGCGCCAGGGACTGCAATTCCCGCCGGGCAAAGAGATGGGAATCGAAAGCCGCACGACTGCCATTGTGGAATTCCACCTCCAACCGGTTTTGCCGGTTGTCCTGGTGGAAACGCCGCGCCGCACTCAGTTCGTCGATATAGACGGTGGGCGTGCTGCCGACGGCGCGCACCGTGGCCAGGAACCAGCCCGACGTCACCCGGGCGATCTCTGCGAACACCGGCGGCAACAACACCGGCGGCACATGGTTGAGCACGCCGTTCAGGCAAAGGCATAAATCGATTCCACGGTCGGCGGCCGCGATCGGCCCACACAGATCGCCGCGCTCAAAACGAAGCGTGATGCCCGGCAGCTCCGACAAAGCGCGGGCATGGGCGCGGGCGCGCTGAAGCTGGGTGGTGGCGATGTCGAGACCGAGTGCATCGATATGCGTGAAACCCAGCTGGCGCGCGCGCGTCACGGTACGGCGCAGCCAGGTGCCAGGGCCGCAGCCCAGATCCAGCACCGTCAGCGTCTCCTTGCCGCCGGCACGCAGACCGCGCAAAGCGATTTCGATGGCGTCCCAGGTCTTGCGG
Organism: uncultured Alphaproteobacteria bacterium; assembly: GCA_963843225.1. Lineage (GTDB taxonomy): Bacteria > Pseudomonadota > Alphaproteobacteria > Rhizobiales > Xanthobacteraceae > Bradyrhizobium. The sequence continues at coordinate 314,365 of CAWJJT010000002.1, forward strand.
TCGCCATAGGCATATTTGCCGTCAAAGGCGAACAGCTTGCGCACATCGCCGTCGGCATACAGGCCATAACGATAGCCTGCCCGGTCATAGGCGTTGGCGAGTGCCTGTGCGGGCTGCGGCGCGGAGGGGGTGGCGGGCAAACGGTAAGCGAGCGTCATGAACGTCTCCATGTTGAAACGTCCGGCGGCCCTGGGCCTTGCATCGGTCCGGATAAAGCCGCCGAACGACGCGCAGAAAGGTAGGCATGCCCGCATAGCAATTCGATATGGATCGAAGCCGCGAAAAATATGTGGCCGCTGGCGGGATATGGCGGCCCCGCCGTGCTACACTTCCGTCATGAACGACAAACCCGCCGAGACCGCGCGGGCCCGCCAGGAACGGCGGCTCGACGAAGCGCTGCAGGAAACTTTTCCCGCCAGCGATCCGGTGGCGATTCAGCATATCGGCGGGACGGTCGCGCTATCACCGAATCTGGCGCGCCAGCGGCTGGCCCGCCGCCGCCTTCGCGGCCTGGTCGACAAGCACCGGCAGCTCGAGCGGCCTTGAACCGCGTTGCTCACGCTTCGAACATCAGCAGCACAAAGGCCCCGAACAGCACGGCATGCACGGCGCCCTGCAGCATGTTGGTGCGGCCGCTGGAGAAGGTGACGACGCTGACCGCCAGGGTCAGCAGCAGCAGCACCTCGTTGGCGCCGGAAAGGCCCAGAAGACACCTCATGCCCGGTGAAATGGCTGATCACCAGCATTACCGGCACCGTCAGCCCGATGGTGGACAGCACCGAGCCCAGGAAAATGTTCACCGCCAGCTGCAACTGGTTGGCGATCGCGGCGCGCATGGCGCCGATCGCTTCGGGCGTCGCCACGATGATGGCGATGATGACGCCGCCCAGCGCATCGGGCATATGCAGGGTCTCGATCAGATACTCGATCGGATGCGCCATCTCCTCGGCCAGCACGCGATGGGCAGCATATAGGCCAGCAGCAGCACCGCATGGCGCCACAGCGGGATCACCGCCATGCGGCGGCGTGATCGGCATTCTCGTCGTGATCGATGGCGGTGAAATAACCGCGATGCCGTCCGGTCTGCACCGCCAGGAAGGCGCAATAGAGTCCGGCGCACATCAAGGTGACGAAGACCTGCTGCGCCTTGGAAAGCGTCGGCCCCGCCGTGGTCACGGTGAAATTCGGCAGCACCAGGCTGATCACCACCAGGGGAATGATCACGCCCAGATAGGAATTGGCGCCTTGCAGATTGTAGGCCTGCTCCTTGTGCCGCCAGCCGCCGACCAGAAGGCACACGCCCGCCATGCCGCCCAGGATGACCATCACCACGGAGAACAGCGTGTCGCGCACCAGGGTGGGATTGTTCTCGCCATGCAGCATCACGGCGGAGATGCTGAGGACTTCGATGGTGGTCACCGACAAAGTGAGGATCAAGGTGCCATAGGGTTCGCCGATGATTTCGGCGACGCCGTCGGCATGACGCACGACGCAGAGGCACGAGCCCAGCACCACGCCGAACAGCCAGACAAAGATCAGGGTGAGACCGACCGGATCGGGCAGATCGTCGAACAGCGCCTTGCCGTCGAGCGAAAAGATCAGGATGGTCGCCAGGCTGATGCCCAGGAACCATTCTTCTTTCAGGAAGCGAACGAAGCTCTGTCGTTCATTCCGGTCCCCTCCGTCTGCGCGCTCGGCGCCGACAGTCTGGCGATCCTCGCCGCGGAAAGAAAAGCCCGGTTTCCGGCACATTTCCCGGCAATGCTGCACTGCATCTGGCTTTTCCGGCCAATAAGACTAAAGAGTGCGCGAAATCCATCCGACAGAGCTCCCTTGACGTTTCAGACCACGCCGCCCGCCCTCGCCCGCGCCCTTGCCGAGCGCGATTATAAAGACGCCACCCCGGTGCAGGCGGCCGTGCTGGAGGAAGAGGCGGAAGGCCGCGATCTGCTGGTTTCCGCCCAGACCGGTTCGGGCAAGACCATCGCCTACGGCCTGGCGATGGCCGACACCTTGCTGGACGGCGCCGAGACCATGGGCCCGGCGGGCGAGCCGCTGGCGCTGATCATCGCGCCGACCCGCGAACTGGCGCTGCAGGTGCAGCGCGAACTGACCTGGCTCTATCACTATGCCGGCGCGCGCATCGTCTCCTGCGTCGGCGGCATGGACCCGGGCCGCGAGCGCCGCGAGCTGGCGGCGCGGCGCCCATATCGTGGTCGGCACGCCGGGACGGCTGCGCGATCATCTGGAACGCCGCGCCCTGAAAGTCTCGTCGCTGAAGGCCGTCGTGCTGGACGAAGCCGACGAGATGCTCGACATGGGCTTTCGCGAGGATCTGCAATTCATCCTGGAAACCACGCCGGCCGAACGCCGCACCTTGCTGTTCTCGGCCACCCTGCCCAAGGCCATCGTCACCCTGGCGACGCATTACCAGCGCGACGCGCTGCGCATCGCCACGCGCGGCGAGACGCGCGGCCATGCCGATATCGAATATCGCGCCATCCGCATCGCCGCGCAACAAGATCGAACGCGCCGTGGTCAATCTGCTGCGCTTCATCGATCCGCCGAGCGCGCTGGTGTTCTGCAACACCCGCAACGCGGTGCGCCACATGGAAGCGCATGCTGCTGGAGCGCGGCTTTTCCGCCGTGGCGCTGTCGGGCGAACTGCAGCCAGAGCGAGCGCAACCATGCGCTGCAGGCGCTGCGCGACGGCCGCGCCCGGGTCTGCGTCGCCACCGACGTGGCGGCGCGCGGCATCGATCTGCCCAATCTCGGTCTGGTCATCCATGCCGAACTGCCCAACGACGCCGAAGTGCTGCAGCATCGCAGCGGCCGCACCGGCCGCGCCGGGCAAGAAGGGCGTCAGCGTCTTGCTGGTGCCGCCGTCGCGCCGCCGCCGCGCCGAGGAAATGCTGGGCCGCGCCCGCGTCAATGCCGTCTGGGGCAATGCGCCCTCGGCCGACGAAATCCGCAAGCTGGACCAGGAACGGCTGCTGCAGAATCCGCTGCTGACCGAGCCGGCCAGCGACGACGATCTGGCGATGGCCGATGCACTGCTGACGCAGCACGAGCCCGCGCCAGTGGCGGCGGCCTTTGTGAAGATGTACCGCGCCGGACTGCCCGCGCCGGAAGAGATCGAGGACGAGCCCTTCACGCAGCGCGCCAGCGCGAGCACGCGCCGCGCGACCATGAGCCGCGCGATCCGCGCGAGCACGCGCCGCGCGAACGCGAGCGCGCCGCGCGAACATGCGCCGCGCGAACATGCGCCGCGCGAACACGCCTCACGCGATCAGCAGCGCCGCTCGCAACCCGCCGCGCGAACGCGGCCCCGCGCCCGGCGGCATGGCCGAATGGCGTCTGGTTCCGGCTGAATGTCGGGCCGCGAGCGCAATGCCGATCCCAAATGGCTGCTGCCGGAAATCTGCCGCCAGGGCGAAGTCACCAAGAAGGATATCGGCGCCATCCGGGTCTTCGAGACGGAGACCCTGTTCCAGATCGATGCCGCAGGTGGCGCGCGAAATTCACCACCCTGGTCAGCGAGCGCAAGAAGGGCGGCGTGCGCATTCCGCCCGCCCTGGACCAGACCGGCGAATCCCGCGCCCGTCCAAGCGTGCCGCACGCGCCGCGTGGAAGAAGCCGCCGCCACGCCGAAGCCGCCGCGCAAGGAAGCCCGGCTTCCATCAGCGCAAATTCGGCGGCGAGAAACCCGGCACAGAAGAAATTCGGCGACAAGAAATTCGCGTCCGGGAAAATTCAAGAACAAGAAAAAAGCCGGCATCCGCCCAAGCGCGCAAAAGCCGGCGCTAACCGTCGCCGCGTTCGTATAACCGCTGCATCTCGACGAAAGTCTCGTCCAGACGCCGGCCTTCGCGATAGGCGGAGAGATTGTCCGGCCGCGCCACGCCCGGCATCAGGCGCGGGCATGGCTCGTCGGCGCCGATGATCTGGGCGACCGGGATCACGCCGGCCCATAGCGGCGTTGCGTAATCCTCTTCATCGTCCACCACATTCTTGGCGCGGACCTTGGCCGAGGCTTCCTCGATCTTCATCTTGATCACGCGTGGTGGCCTTGAATTCCTGCGGATCGATCGGGCGCAAGGTCCTGGTGCGGCCGGGATAGAAACGGTCGACCACGCCTTCCAGCGCCTTCAACTTCTCGTCCGCGATCCTCGACGAACTGCGCGGTGCCGAAACACATCGCCGAACGGTAATTGGCGGAGTGATGAAATCCCGACCGCGCCAGCACCAGCCCGTCGAGATGCGACACCGTCAGGCAGGCGGGCGTGCCCTGCTTCAGATGCTTCAGCATCCGGCTGGCCGACGAGCCATGCCAGTAAAGAACATCGTCCTCGCGCCAGAACAAAGTCGGCGTGCAAAAGGGCTGGCCGCCTTCCAGCACATAGGCGACATGGCAGAGCAGCCCCGCATCCAGGATCGCGAACACCGCCGCCTTGTCGTAGCTGCCGCGGTCATGGTTGCGCTTGACCTTGTTGCGGGCGCTGACCGGGAAGGCATTGGCGGGAATGGTGATGGATCACATCGCTCACGGCACTTGAATCCTTGAAAGGAAGGTGCAGCATGCGCCATGCGATTGGCCCGAAAAAGAACCAATTCCAAGCCTGAATTTACCGACCAATTCGCCGGATTGGTCGGCCCTGGTGCCGGTTCTGCCGGGCGACGGCCCCGGTCGAAAGCCCTGTATTCCGCCATCCGGGGCCTGATCGAAAGCGGCGCGGTGCCGGCGGGCGCCAAGCTGCCCACCACCCGCGACCTGGCCAGGCGGTTCCAGCTGTCGCGCGCCGCCGCCATCGCCGCCTTCGAGACCCTGGTGTCCGAAGGCTTCGCCGAGGCCAGGGTCGGCGCGGGCACCTTCGTGGCGGGCCAGGTGCCGCGCCTGCCCCAGGAAAAAACCGCAAGCCGCGCGCCCGATCCGGCGACGTCGCCCGCGCTGCCTTTGACCGTGGGCGTCACGGCCTCCGACCCGCGCACCGCGCGCATCTTCCGCCGCTTGATGTCGCGCCATCTCGCCCGTCCCACGCTCGGAGCTTTTCCGCTATGGCGATCCGCGCGGCGGCATCGAACTTCGCGAAGCCATCGCCGCCTATCTGCGCGCGGCGCGCGGCGTGCGCTGCGAGGCGCATCAGATCGTCGTCACCAGCGGCGCGCAGCAGGGCCTGGATCTTCTGATCCGCGCCGCGATCCGGCCGGGCGATGCGGTGTGGACCGAGGATCCCTGCTATCCGATGGCGCATACCGCACTGAAAGGCGCGCGGCGCGCGACGTGATCGGCGTGCCGGTCGATGACGAAGGCCTCGATCCCGCGCAGCGGCGAACAGCTCTGCCCCAAAGCCAAGGCGGTCTATGTCACGCCCTCGCACCAATTTCCCCTGGGCGTGACCATGACCATGCGCCGCCGCCTGGCGCTGCTCGACTGGGCCCGGCGCAACGATGCCTGGATCATCGAGGACGATTACGACAGCGAATTCCGCTATGCCGGGCCGCCGCTCACCGCGCTTGCAGGGCATGGATGGCGCGGGCCGCGTCGCCTATGTCGGCACCTTCTCCAAGATCCTGTTTCCGGGATTGCGCACCGGCTATCTGGTGGCGCCGGAGCCGTTGCTGGACGCGGTGCTGGCGGTGCGGGCGCGCACCGACCGCTTTCCGCCGACCTTGACCGAAGCGCCGCTGGCCGATCTTCTCAACCAGGGACATTTCGCGGCCCATCTGCGCCGGGTGCGCCGCCGGGTGCAGGCCGCGCGCGATGTTCTGGTCGAGACACTTCAGACGCATGGGCGCGGCCGCCTGGCTGTCGCCGCGCCGGAGCAGGGCCTGCATCTGGTGGCAAAAATTTTATGCGACAGGCCGGATATGGAAATCGCGGCGGCCGCGAAGGCCGCCGGCATCGGCGCCCGCGCCTTGTCGCCCATGTTTATCGATGCGCCCGCCGAAGCAGGGCCTGGTGCTGGGATTTTCCAGTTTCGGGCCGGACGCCATTCGCGACGCCGCGATCCGGCTGTGCGCTCTTCTGTAAGAGTGTGGCGCAAATCAGATACGCCGACAATTTGCGACAGAGAATGTCGGAACAATTGCACGCATTTGCCACGTTCCATGCGTAACCCGTGAAGGGCCCGACAGGGGACTCGGAACCGGAACAAGCGAGGATCAAGCATGAAAATCAAAATTGCCGCCGCCGCTGATCGCCATTGACGGGCGCCACGTTGGGATGTCCGGCAGCGCCAGCGCCGCCGTCGGCGTCAGCCTTCGATTTCGGCAATGTCACCCTCGGTTATTCCGACGGCTATTACGACCGCGACCATCGCTGGCACCGCTGGGCGCATCGCGCCGACATGCAGCGCTGGCAACATGATCATGGCGACTCGTATCACGGCTGGCGTCACGACGACCGCCACCA
>CAWJJT010000003.1:0-727047 GCA_963843225.1 uncultured Alphaproteobacteria bacterium
ACGGATGGCAGCGAGCGTATCCAGCTTGGTCTTGCCGTGAAATGCGTGCTGCCCCGTGAGCATTTCGTAGAGCACCGATCCGAAGGAGAAGACATCGGAACGAGGGTCGACCCTTCTGCCTTCAGCCTGTTCGGGAGACATGTAGGAGACCGTGCCGATCAGGGTGCCGGCTTCGGAAGCCGCGGACACCGCGGATACCCGGCCCGGCTGTTCGTCCGAGAGGAGCGGCCCCATTTGTGCCAGCCCGAAATCCAGAATCTTGATTCTCCCGTCTTCGGTGAGAAAGATGTTCTCCGGCTTCAAGTCCCGATGGGTAATGCCCTTCGCATGCGCCGCCGCCAGACCCTCGGCGACCGGAATCGCGATTCCCACGGCGTTGCGCCAGTCCAACGGCGAGCGCGTCAAGCGCGCCCGCAGCGTTTCGCCGTCTAGCAACTCTGCTACCGCGTAGGCAATACCTTGCTCGTCGCCGAAGTCGTGAATCGCCAGAATGTTGGGATGCGAAAGGGCGGCTGCCGCCTTGGCCTCGATTTCAAACCTCGCGAGGGCGTCCGGATGGGTGGAGAGATGCTCGGAAAGGACCTTCACCGCCACGGCGCGATCCAGCCGCGTGTCTGTGGCCCGATAGACTTCGCCCATGCCGCCGGCGCCCAGCCACGACTCGATGCGGTAGTGGCCTAGCGTGCGCCCGATCATCCCGTTCCGCCGGTCCATCGCAAGCGCCCGGACTGCCACCTCCAGGGCGGGCCGATCCAGCAACATCGCAGTCTCGGTCTCATAACTGAGCAGCGACTCGACTTCCCGTCGCAGGTCCTCATCGCCTGCACAGGCCTGGCCTAGAAAACGATCACGCTGACCCGGTTCCTGTTCCCTGGCGGAGTGGTACAACTGCTCGACCTGATTCCATCGCTCTGCATTCATTGGCGCTATCCACGACGCAGTTCCCGGCGCAGCCAGACCTTGGCGAGTCTCCAGTCCCGCATGACGGTTTCCCCGGAAACTCCCAGTACCTCGGCCGTTTCCTCGACGCTCAGTCCACCGAAGAAACGCAACTCAACCATCTGGCTTTTTCGAAGGTCAAAGGCGGCAAGTGAAGTCAACGCATCATCCAGCGCCGCCAATTCCGCGCACTCTTCGCCAACCACGGCAACCTCGTCCAGCGACAGCATGATGGCTTTGCCACCGCGCTTGGCGTATCGGCGGGAGCGGGCGAAGTCCACCAGGATGCGCCGCATAAGCTGTGCCGAAACCGCAAAGAAGTGCGCCCTGCTCTGCCATCGCACGCGGCTCGAGTCTACCAGGCGCAGGTAAGCCTCATTGACCAGAGCCGTTGATTGCAGCGTATGGCCAGTACGCTCGCCGGCCATATAGTGATGCGCCAGGCGGTGTAGTTCCCCGTAGACCAGCGGCGTCAGCCGTTGCAGGGCGTCCTGCTTGCCCTCGCTCCATGCCAGAAGAAGCTCGGTGATGTCCTGCGGAGATGCCGGCGCCATTAGGTATTTCCGGGGTCTGAGCGTGTAAGGCGACTGAATTATATCACTCGCCTGCCGCTCGTCCCCCCGGGCGTACCCTGGCTTGGGCACAAGTCTTAGTGGCCGTGGCCGCCGCGCGCAGGGCGGAGGTTTTGATTATAGACGTATTGTCCGACGCGACGTCCCAACTTGGCTCCGGCGTCCTGGTCGGTGCGAAAGTGGATCCCGCCGTAGACACGCGCGTCGTCGATGTCATCGGTGATCTGCGTGAGGTTAGTGTAGTTGAGGGTCACTCCAGGTACTGCCGGGTTGGACAGGGTGAGAGCCTGGTGAACGTTGCCGTAGCTCTCTTCGATCACTTCGCGCGCCGCATTGCTCAACGTAGCGTGAGCCGATGGATATCCCGGGAAGCAAGGAGTCACGACGAACGGTTTGAAGTTGAAATTGGGCTGGGTCTTGTCATTGTCATCCTGGCCCGCGGCGCGGATGGCAGTCTCGGGCCGCCAAAAATTGTAGCGATACTTGGTGTCGAAACTGGCGACCGCGCCATCGCTGATGGCCATGTTGAGTACCGCGAAATCGTGTGCGTTTTCGGAGAGCGACTTTCCCTGTGCCGTGCTGAGTTGTCTGGCGACGGAGTTAAACACTAGAACGGCCGAAACGGCGGCGTAGTATACCGCCACGGTGGCTCGATCCTGTGGCCGTTCCGTACTCTCGACGTCGCCGATTTCTTTGACTTCGTTGAAAGTCCTGGTGTAGCGGCCGCTGTTGAGAGTCTGGGGCGGGTCCAGGCGAAATTGGCTGGCGCTCCGGAGACCGAACGGCGTCACATTCTGCCAATGGAAGAAGGCCCCACCGGCAGCGGTGCAGCCTGGCGTCGGTTGCCATTCGCCGGGATTCGTCGAGGATGGCAGATAGAACGCCGGCGAGGCAGAGCCATCGTTCGCGCGCGCGGCGATCATGCCGGTTGCCGCCGCTTCTCCAACGGAAATTCCGGCAGCTTTAGCCGGGCTGTCCGCGATCGCAGCGAGCGAGTTCGCACGCGCGGCGTCGAGGCTGATCGCGCTGGCGGGGAAGTAATTCCTGAGCACCTTATGGGCAGCAGCGATGGCCGCCGCTTCCGTCGAGGCGTTGTGCGTCGCGGTGATGGTTCCCAGGTAGGGCTTGTAATCGCGGGTAATCGCGTTGACGGCCTCGAATACCGCGAGTTGGGTGATCGCCGCGAAGCGCGCCTGAGGAAGGGGAGGCTGCGCGGCGATGGTGGCCTGCATGATCGCGTTCCAGTCCAGAATGACGTCGGCCTTGCCGGCCGCCGGCATCATCAGTAGCGCCATCACAGTGCAATATGGTTTCCACAACTGTCTCGTTCTCATTATTCTCACCTGTGCCTTTTCGAAGAGTTTGCAGGGAGAGGGTCGGGTTGACTTGTCGTGCGTAAGCCGGCTGCATCTACCGAACCGCTCGCTCTATATGTTCAGGCGGGAATCAACCCACAAAACTGCAAGCCTCCTCCAAAAAAAAACGATCACCATGCGTTGGGGGAAAAAGGGATCGCCGGAAAACAACCGCCCGTGCGAGCAGTTTGCCCGAAGTGGCGGCCCGCGTGCCCTTGGCATCTACAATAAAGTGGTGCGCTGTCGTCTTTCACTCCCAGAAGCGGATGCATTGTATCGAGCTCTCATCATTCCTTCTCTTGTCCTGATTTCAGCCGCCTGCGGAGTTCGTAGCGACCACAGCAGCAGGTCTGCGGAGGACACGAACGCTTCGGCCCAAACCGCTTCGATTCTCCTGTTCAATGGAACCGGGGCTTCTACGCACCGATGTCGCGGCGATCGAAGCCATTCTGAAAGATAACCACCTTACTTATGCGACGGCGAAGTCTGCACAGTTGAACCGGATGGAGCAATCACAAATCCGCCAATATCGCCTGTTGCTTGTTCCGGGTGGAAATTTCGTTGAAATGGGTAAGAGCCTGACACAGGGCGCCACCGCGAACCTACGCAACGCCGTGCAGGGCGGCTTGAACTACCTGGGAATCTGTGGTGGTGGTTTCCTGGCCGGGAAATATGATCCACCCTATAACGGTTTGAATCTGACCTCTGGCGTGCGATTTGGTTTCTACGCGGCCGAAAGTCGGGGCATCCACAAGGCGGCAGTGCCTATTGCCGTTGCGGGAGCACCAATACTCGATCACTACTGGGAGGATGGCCCGGAGTTTACCGGCTGGGGCGCAGTTGTCGGTAAGTATCCCGACGGCACCCCCGCAATCGTAGAAGGAAGCTTTGGGAGTGGGTGGGTCATCCTTAGCGGGGTACACCCCGAGGCTCCCGCAGATTGGCGACGCGGAATGGCTTTCCATACGCCGACAGGTGTAGATCACGCATACGCCGGCACGCTCATCCACGCCGCACTGAACCGGTTATCGCTGCCGCATTATTGAAGCTGCAGGCGGCTCGATCGGCCACGAGCCGTCGCGGTTCAAACCCAACAGCTGGACGGCCGGAGTTGCGATTTCTTCGAATTGCACCTCGGCGTCCTCTTCGGCAGCGTGGGCCGCGGTTCGCCACCGCAGGCAGGCCCATACGACCGCGAAACCGATCAACGCCGGGACGAACCGTTTCGGGTCGGCCAGTGCCTGCCGCTCATACACGACACTCAGAAGGATGAACCAAAGGAGAGCCAAACTGCCCAGTATCGCCAGATGGATCTGCGACTTGCCCGGCAGATAGGAGCACGTGAACGGGATCTTGTGGAACCCGTGCAAACACAATTCGGCGAGCATCAACGCCATAAGCGCGAGAATCGCAAGATGACCCGCGGCCGCCTGCCACGGCCATAGCCGGAAACAACATACGGCCGAGAGAATCCACATCGGCGCGGCGGATAGCAGAAGGAGCGAACGGCGGGCGCCCCTCAGGCACTCCGGTACCGTGCGCGCGCCGGTAACCCGAAAGATCCAGTTTCCGCGCAGATCGAGCGGTATGGAGAAAGCGACGCGGGTTCCGATCATGGCGAAACCCATCATGGTGATGGTGGCGGCGAGCAGCGGCTCGTTCACCCGGCCCCACGGGTCGGCGGCCGGGGCATCCGGCAGTTGGCTTGGGGGAGCGCCATTCTTTACCATGGCGATCACCACCGCGAATCCCACCCCTAAATAGAAGGCGAGTATGATGCGATGCAGCCGGCTGCGCAGCAAGGTTCGTACACTGAACTGAACCAGCGCGGTTTCGACCGCATTGCCCATGCGCGGCAGCCACGTACGCCCACGGGCGCCGCCAACGATATCCGGTTCCTCCACAATCTTGCGCAGTGTGCGGAAGTAAGAGAGTGCATAGGCGGCGGCTGTGGCGGATAGCGCGATCCCCAGGCCGATCCACGCGCGCCGCGCCAGCAGCGCGAGCGCCGGCGATCCGTTCCACTGTTGGAACAGGCCCAGAAACCAGTAGGACGGCGACCATGCGAGCAGCCCGTGGCCGCTGGCGTGTACCAGGTCCGGCGGCATCATCGGCTGCAGGCAATAGACGCAGACGATGACGCAGAATGCCGCCAGTTGCAGCCACGAAGACGCGCGCAAAAACAACCGACGTGGAAGCAACTGTGCGGCGAATCCCTGCAGACCCAGCACGCAGCAGTAGACGAACGCCCCGGCGAGCAACATGATGCCCCAGTAGACCGCGAACTTTCGCGGCTTGCCGGCCAGGCCGCCGGTAGGGGGGACGGTCACCAGTGCGAGCGAGATCGCCGGTTCGCCGGCCAGCCGCTGCTGGATGTGGAGGGGCAATAAGGCCGCGAAGAACGACGTCGCCTGGTTCACCAGGACCACCCCTGCGTAGTCGCCACTGGGATGGAAGAACGCGTAGCTGGCATATCCCGAGATGGCTCCGCTGTGTGCGTAGGTACGGCTTTTGGGGGAATAGAACCAGGCGAGAGCAATGCGCCCGTCGCGGCCATCGCCGGCACGCGGTTCCTGGGCGAGGCGAAGCGCGGGCGAATCGGCGCGTAGCTGCGCTTCCAGATACGTCAGTATGTCGCCTGCCGTGGAGTTGATGGCGCCGGCCGGGGCGAACGCGTCCAGTTCCCACGGTTCCAACGGCTGGTGCCGGTCGCCGTATGCCTGAATCAGGCGTTCCCGGCGCTCGTCGGAGATCAGGACGGACGTGTCGTGCATTCCGAGCGGACCCGTGATCCGTTGCGCGATCATGTCCGGATACGAGATGCCGGTTTGCGCGCGGAGGGCCTCTCCCAGCAGGGAGAATCCCAGGTTGCTGTAGACGAACGGTGGGTCGGCTTCGCGCGCCACACCGCGCCGTGCGACATAAGCGTAGAGATCGGCGGCGTGATAGCCTGCATAGCCGGCGGCCGAAGTGGCAAAGCGTCTGGGGTTGAAGTCTTCGGGCATCGGAGGCAGGCCGGAGCGATGCGTCGCCAGATCGAGCAGCGTGATTTCGCGTCCGTCCGGTTTGCGGACCGTGCCGGCGGGCAGCAGTTCGCGCACCGGCTGGTCCAGGCGCACTTTTCCTTCGACCACCATCTGCGCCAAAAGGAGGCCCGTGAACGTCTTGGTGATCGACCCGATCTGGTAGATGGAATCCGTATGCGCAGTCCCGTATGCGAAGACGCGCCGCTCGCCGTGTTTCACCACTCCCACCACGACGCCCATCCCGGGTGGAAGTTTGGGCGGCAGGTCGCGTTTCAACAGCGCTTCGATGCCGGCTGCCCCTGCCGGGGGCAGGGCAGGGAGATAGCCAAATGCCGGCATGGTCACCGGCCCGTCGGCTTGCGAACCCAGCGCGAACGGACCCACCAGGCCGGCGGCCGAATGCAGGCAGACGACGGTCAGGCCGAGCGCCGTGGCCACCGCTCGCCACCTTGGCCAGAAACAGCGTTCGTGCGCGCACCGGCAGCGGCGCCAGCACCAGGACGTCGCGGCGGTCCGGGAAAGGTGGAATCCCAACTCAGGACGGCGAACAGGCCGACCACCAGCATGGTGGTGGCAATCAGGAAGTGCTCGCCGCTCCAGGCGTGAACCGAGGCTTGCGGCACCGGCGTGCATGCGCGCCGCCCGCGAATCCGAAGGCGGGCCCGATCGAAAGCAGGACGCTGACAAAGATCAGCAGCGCGGCGAACTGGCCCAGCAGCTTGTTGGAATCGCCCGGCGCATGCGGCGGAGAGCAGCTTCGAGATCGACCATGCGGAAGAGGAACTCGCGATAGAGGACGCGGAATTGCAGCTTGTCCATTGGGCCTCATGCCTGAATCAGGTCGGCGATCTCGCGCGAGATGGCGGCCGTGTCCTGCTCGACGGCGAGTTGCGAGAAGATGTCTTCGAGCGTGGGCAGCGCCATCAGGGTGCGCAGATGCTCGATGGAATCGTCGGCCACGATCTTTGCCGCGGTGCAGGATCACGACGTGCGAGCAGACGCGCTCCACGGTTTCGAGTTCGTGCGAGCTGAACAGCACGACCTTGCCGCGCGCCGCCAGTTCCTGAATCAGGCTGCGCAGCACCAGCCCGGTGCCGACGTCGAGCCCGGAGAAAGGCTCGTCGAGCAGGAGCAGGTCGGGATTGTGCAGCAGGGCGGCGGAGAGCAGCACCTTCTGCCGCATGCCTTTCGAGTAGGCCGAGATGGGCACGTGGCGGTCGCCGTGCAGCGAGAAGAGGCGCAGCAGGCCATCGATGCGGTCCGGCGGTGGGCTGCGCGGGCAGATCGCGCAACTGGCCGACCATCACCAGGTATTCGAGGCCGCTGAGGTGCGCGTAGAGATGCGGCTCTTCGGGCACGTAGCCCATGCGTTGCTTGTAGGCGATCAGGTCGCGCTCAATGGGTTCGCCGCTCGAAGAGGATCTCGCCGGAGGTCGTCTCGATCAGGCCGGTGATCATCTTCATGGTGGTGGATTTGCCGGAGCCGTTGGGCCCCAGGTAGCCGGTGATTTCGCCGGCGCGCGCGGAAAAGCTGACGTCGTCGACGGCGGCGATGCCGAGGAAGCGTTTGCGTGACGCTTGCGCAGTTCGAGCATGGCCTACCTATGTAGCAAACTACTTACTGATGCTTGTCAAGTAGCATGCTACATAGGTATAATCGGTGCATGGCAGCCGAGCCCAAGCTTTCGCACACCGCGGCGCTGATCCTGCAGGCCATCCAGGCGGGGGACGGCTACGGCTTCAGCGTGATGGAAATGACCGGTCTTCCCAGCGGCACGGTCTACCCCGCGATGCGCCGGCTGGAGCGGGACGGCCTGATCCGCTCGCACTGGGAGCGCGCAATCGATCGCCGATGCGGGGCAGCGGCCGCCGCGCAAGTATTACAAGCTGACGCCGCTCCGGGCAAGGCGACACTCGAGGCGTCGCAGAAACGGTATCCGCTGCTGGCCAAGCTGGCGGCAGTGGAGGGCCGGTCATGACGATTCACCTTGCCATGCTGCGCACCGCCGCGTGGCTGGTCCCCGGCCAGCAGCGGGCGGAGTGGCTTGCCGAGTGGATCGCGGAACTGTGGCATGTCCGGCGGAGTTGTGAGCGGCAAGCCACCGGCTTTTGCCTGGGCGCGTTCCGGGATGCGCTGTGGCTGCGGCGCAATCGCCCGGCGGATGCGCCGTCCACGCCGTGGTTCGAATCGCCAGTCCGCTGTCTGGGGTCCTTGGGCCTGTTGGCGGCGGCGTGCGTGCTTCTGGCACTGCGCTACTACCCGGCCGACCTCAGGTTGCCGCTCCACGGGCCGCTTCTCACCATGCTGTATCTCGCTGCGATGGCACTGCCGGCATTGCCGGCAATCACATCCCTGCGGTTGGGAGAGGTTCCTTCGAATCGCCACGCGTGGCGCTGGGCGTTCTTCGCCACCAAGATCGCGCTGCTGTTGCCTATCGTTTTCTTTGGCGCGCTGGACCTGGCGTCGATGACCGGGCTGAAAATCTTTGCCGGGCCGCTCCATTTCATCCTGATCGGCAACGCCGCCGCGTTCCGCTGGGCGCTGATCGATCAGCGGCGGCGCTGTCCCGAATGTCTCCGCCTGCTCGCGCATCCCGCGCGGATCGGGTTGCCCTCGCAAACATTTCTCGCGTGGTATGGGACTGAGTTCGCGTGCGTGAAAGGCCATGGCTTACTGCACGTCCCCGAAATCCCGACAGTTTCATTCCGCACGCAGAGCTGGATGCATCTGGACCGGTCGTGGAGCGGGTTGTTCTTGTAAGTGGAAAAGATTCCTATTTCCCCCTAACCAGTCAAAAGCTTGGTCGTCTGATAATCAGACTGTCTATGGGAACGGGTTCCAGGTGGAAGTGTTTTCGACGCCGCATACGGTATTGGTGGAACCACGGCGAAAGGCATCGCCTGCTGTGGGAGGAGATGCAGTTCCACATCGAGTCGCTGACTGAGGAACTGGTTCAGGCAAGGCACGCCAGAGCCGGTAGCTCGCGCCGCGGCCTACAGAAAGTTTGGCAACATGACACAAAAATCGGAAGAAGCTCGCTCCACCTGGATCGCGCGTTGGATCAGCGACCTGGCGCAGGATCTACGCTGCTCGTTTCGAGGCATGCGGCGCGATGCCGGATTTACGGCGTTTACGATCCTCATCGCCGGCCTCGGCATTGGAGCCAGTTCCACGGTCTTCAGTGTGGTCAATGCACTCCTAATGCGCCCGCTTCCGTTTCGCGACCCTGGACGCCTGGTGTGGATTACCAACGGCGACGACTGGACCTCCACCCAGACGGAACATTATTCGGATCTCCGCGAAGTGAATCGTTCGTTCGACGACCTGGCGGGCTTCGCCGGTTACGGAGTGGGCGATCGACAGCTAACCGGAAGCGGCGAGCCCGAGCGACTGACAAGCGTTCCGGTAACTGGGAACTTCTTCGCAGTGCTGGGTGTGCAGCCGGCGATCGGAAGATCGTTCACCGCCGAAGAGTGCGAGGGAAGGTACTCGGCTCCGCTGGCCGCGCTCTTGAGCTACAGCTTCTGGCGATGGCGGTTTGCGTCAGACCCCAACGTGGTGGGCCGGAAGCTGACCTTGAACAATCGGCCGGTGACAGTGGTGGGCGTGCTACCTGCATCCTTTGATTTCGGGAGCATCTTTGCTCCCGGGGACTCCGATCGATCTGTTTGTTCCCTGGCCGCTGACGGACAAAACAAAACCCATGGGAAATACGATGAAGCTCATCGGAAGACTGAAACCCGGCGCACCGGGCAGGGCGCGCAGGCCGAGCTATCGACGCTGGGGAGACAACTGGGGAGCCAGCATCCGGAACGGAACCCGATCGCTCCGAAGCTGGTCCCGCTGGAGCAACACGTGAGCGGGCCAGCTGCGTCCGGCGCTGTTCGTACTGGCCTGCGCGGTCGGGTGTGGTGATGCTGATTGTGTGCGCCAATCTTTCGAATCTGCATGCTGGCACGGCTGCGGCACGCGGCAAAGGGAACTGGCGCTGCGGGCCGCGTTAGGCGCGGGCCGTTCGCGACTGCTGCGGCAGATGCTTACCGAGAGCGTGGCGCTCTCCTGTTGCGGTGCGGTGCTGGGGCTGTGCTGGCGGTGGCGGGCACACGTGAACTGGCGCATCTGCATGCATTCAACCTTCCTTTGCTCGAAAGCGTGCGGATCGAGGGCAGCGCACTTCTTTTGCCCTTGCTGGCCGCGGTGGCTTCGGGCGTACTTTTTGGCCTGCTGCCGGCATTGCGCGTCTCGGCGGTCTCCCTTGCGAAGGCATGCAGGATGCCAGCCGCGGTTCCAGCGGCGGCAAGCGGCATGCCTGGGTTCGCGACGGACTGGTGGTTTCCGAGTTCGCCTTCGCGTGCTTACTGCTGGTTGGCGCGGGGCTGCTGATTCGAAGTTTTGTGCGGGTCCTCGACGTCGATCTAGGGTTTCAACCGGAGCGAGCGGCCGCGCTGCGGATTGACCCGAGCTTTCGGATCTCGGGTTTCGCCCAGCAGAACGCCTTTATCGACGATGCGCTGCATCGAGCCCGGTCCGTTCCCGGCATTGTGGCGGCTGGACTTACCGATGTCCTGCCACTGCGCGACGACCGGGGTTGGGCTGTCTCCGCCGTAGGACGGGTCTACGAGAAGGGCTACCGGCCAGAGACATTCGTTCGGGTTGTGAGCGACGGATATTTCGAGGCTGCGGGCATACCGTTGCGGTCGGGAAGAGTATTTACAGAGAGCGATCGTGCATCGAGCGAACGCATCGTGGTGGTCAATGAGACGTTTGCCCGGACGCTTTGGCCGAGCCAGAATCCACTGGGACAAAGCATTACCACCGACGGTGGGCGGCGCGTGGTGGGCGTGGTCGCCGACGTCCGTCATACGGCTCTGGAAACGACAAGCGGGTCTGAAATGTATCTGCCATTGCGGCAAACCGGGGACTACGCTGCCATGCAACTCGTGGTGCGAACCGCACTTCCACCGGTCAGTCTGGCAGCGGGAATTCGAACGGCACTGCGGCCGATCGACCCGAGTCTGCCGGTCCGCGAGTTTGTGACGCTTCCAGGATCTGGTGGACAAGGCCGTGTCGCCCCGACGGTTTCTGGTGCTGATGCTGGCCGGCTTCGCTGTGTTCGCCTTGATACTCGCCTCTCTGGGGATCTACGCCGTGATTTCCTATTCGGTAAGCCAACGCGTGCAGGAAATTGGAATTCGGATGGCGCTGGGCGCGTCCGCGAGGGACGTGCAGGGCCGCATCCTTCTACGGACGCTGGCGTTGGCCGCCGTGGGGCTCGGTTTTAGGAATGACAGCCTCGCGAGTTCTGTCGACCGCGTTGGGAAGCCTGCTGTTCGGCGTAACCTCCGGCGACCCGATCACATTTATCCTGATGGGAACGCTGCTGATCGCGGTTGCGGCCGTCGCCGGGTATATTCCCGCTTGGAAAGCGTCGCGGATTGATCCGATGGTTGCATTGCGATCGAATTGAACTGACGTTGCTGCACGACCAGCCACGCCTCACAAATCGATGACAACGTCGCGAATCGGTTGGGAGCAGCAAATCAGCAGGTTTCCATCGGCGGGCCTTTCGAGTGGCTCCGGGCTGTAGGCGATCTCCCCCGAAACCAAACCGCTCTCACAACTGTGACAGACACCGGTCCGGCACGACCATCGGACCGGGACGTCGCACGCCTCGGCCAGTTCCAATAAGCTCTGGTAGCCCGAGGCCTTCCAATGTGCGGCAATGCCGCTGCGCGCGAACGATACCAGCGGACCGGTGTCGGCGTCGCCCTCGGGCAGATGCGGCGCTCGCACCGCCGCGCCGACGACACCCGGAGTCATCGACTCGCTGCCGTTGAAGAGCTCGAGGTGAATCCGCTCCGCCGCCACGCCCAATGTCACGGAGCGCCTCTTTCATCTCCGCCATGAAGTGAGCCGGCCCGCAGATGTACACATCCGCCTCTCGTGTGATGGCGACCTTCTCGAAGACCGATCGCGACAGGTGACCGGTGGCGTCAAAATCCTCACTTATCTTGTCGAGCGAGCCTGGCCGGCTGTAACAAACATAACTGCGGCCATTCGTCAGCGCGGGCATGAGCCGGCGGACTTCGGCGGCGAATGGGTGATGTTCCCGGTCGCGCGCCCCGTGGAGCCACAAGACCTGCCGTGTCGAGTGGGCTGCCGCCAAGGTGTGCAGCATCGCCAGAACCGGTGTCGCCCCGATTCCCGCGCTGACCAGCACCACCGGCCGCTCTCCGGACTGCAGAATGAAGCTTCCGCGCGGCGAGCTGACGGCGAGCACATCGCCCACCCGGACATGCCCCCGCAGATAGTTGCCAGCGGCCCCGTTCGGCTCGATCTTCACGCTGATGCGATAGCGCTCCGCCGAGAGCGGTCCTGAGAGCGAATAGCTGCGGAAAATAGGCGGGACGCCGGCAGCCGTTTGCAGACGCAAGACTACGTACTGGCCGGGCAGGGAAGGGGGCAGCGGCCCTCCGTCCGTGCTCTGCATCGTCAACGAGACCACGTCCGCGGACTCCTGTTCGATCGCCGTCACCGCGAGCGGCCGAAAAATCGTCCCTTCACCGCGCGCGCCGCCTTCGCGACGCTGTGCGGCTTCGGCATCGACGGTTACAGGCTCGCGATCTCCGGTCTTGCCGCCAGGATCGGCGCCAAGGCCAAAAGCCTGACACCACCGCTCGTCATCCCCTTTACGAAAGTTCCGGATCAAGCTCATGGCGCGCCAGCCTGACGACAAGACAGCCGCAAAATCCAAGAGCGACGACGGCGCGCTCATCCGCGAACTCGCGCTGCTGCTGGACGAGACCAATCTCACCGAGATCGAGGTCGAGCGCGCCGGCCTGCGCGTACGCGTCGCGCGCAATGTCACTATCGCGGCAACGGTGCCTGGCGGATATCAGCCCGTCGCTGCCGCACCGGCAGCCCCGGCCGTCACGCCCGCCGCTGTCGCGGATATGGCAAAACATCCGGGCGTGGTGCCTTCGCCGATGGTCGGCACCGCCTATTGGGCATCCGAGCCCGGCGCCAAGCCGTTCATCGAGGTCGGCACCAAGGTCTCGGTCGGGCAGACGCTTCTGATCATCGAGGCGATGAAGACGATGAACCAGATTCCCTCGCCGCGCGCCGGCACCGTGACGCAAATTCTCGTCGAGGACGGCCAGCCGGTCGAATTCGGCGAGCCGCTGGTCATCATTGAATAGAACTCGTCAGAGTCAGGCGCCGCGATGTTCGACAAGATCCTGATAGCCAATCGCGGCGAGATCGCCCTGCGGGTTCTGCGCGCGTGCAAGGAACTCGGCATCAGCACCGTCGCGGTGCATTCCACCGCCGACGCCGACGCCATGCATGTGCGGCTTGCCGACGAAAGCGTCTGCATCGGCCCGCCGCCGTCAAAGGACAGCTATCTCAACGTGCCGGCGCTGCTCGCCGCCTGCGAGATCACCGGCGCGGACGCCGTGCATCCCGGCTACGGCTTTCTGTCGGAAAACGCCCGCTTCGCCGAAATCCTCGCCGAGCACAATCTGCACTTCATCGGACCGAAGGCCGAGCACATCCGCCTGATGGGCGACAAGATCGAAGCCAAGAAGACGGCAAAGAAGCTCGGCATTCCCGTGGTGCCCGGCTCCGACGGCGGGGTCGGCCCCGACGATGACGCGATGGCGATCGCGAAAGCCATCGGCTTCCCGGTGCTGGTCAAGGCAGCCGCAGGCGGCGGCGGGCGCGGCATGAAGGTCGCGCAGAGCGCCGACGATCTGATGCTGGCGCTGTCGACCGCCTCCAACGAAGCCAAATCGGCCTTCGGCGACGCCTCGGTCTATCTGGAAAAATACCTGCAGAAGCCGCGCCACATCGAAATCCAGGTGCTCGGCGACGGCCGCGGCGGCGCGATCCATCTCGGCGAGCGCGACTGCTCGCTGCAGCGGCGCCATCAGAAGGTCTGGGAGGAAGGCCCCTCCCCGGTGCTGTCGGCAGCCGCGCGCGCCAAGATCGGCGCCACCTGCGCCAAGGCGATGCAGGATATGAAGTATCTTGGCGTCGGCACCATCGAATTCCTGTACGAGGACGGCGAGTTCTATTTCATCGAAATGAACACCCGCATCCAGGTCGAGCATCCCGTCACCGAGATGATCACCGATATCGACCTCGTGCTGGAGCAGATCCGCATCGCCGCCGGCGGCGAACTGCCGGCGACGCAGGACGAGGTCCAGATCATCGGCCATGCCATCGAGTGCCGGGTGAACGCGGAAAATCCGCAGACTTTCAGGCCCTCGCCCGGCAGGATCATGCAATACCACCCGCCGGGCGGCCTCGGGGTCCGGATCGACTCGGCGGTCTACCAAGGCTACATGATCCCGCCTTATTACGACTCGCTGGTCGGCAAGCTGATCGTCCACGGCAAGACCCGCGGCGAATGCCTGATGCGGCTGCGCCGGGCGCTGGACGAGATGGTGGTGGAGGGTATCGAGACCACGCTGCCGCTGTTTCGCGCCCTGGTCCGCGAACCCGACATCATCGAGGGCGACTATCACATTCACTGGCTCGAACAGTACTTGGCCGGCAAGACCGGCTGATACCGCTCTCCACCCGAAAAAACGTCCAACGCGTTGGAACCCTTTGCGCCGACGAAAGTTCTTGGCTGGGAACTGCACCCCTCGGGGGACCGCTGAATTTCGCTACGTGAGACACTTGTGACGGTTGACGCCACGCGCCGGCGCGCGATTGGACAAATCCTGCTGCTTGCGGCGGGATTTTTGGTGCTGGTCGCCATCAGCGCATCGTCCGTGATCTTCGTCAACAAGGCCCGGGAAGACAGCGGTCTGGTCGTGCACACCGTCGAGGTGGAGAACCAGATCAACGCCGTGTTGCTGGAGATACGTCGGGCCGAGAGCGCCGCGCGGGGCTATTTGCTGACCCTCGGACCGGAATTTCTCGACGATCACAACAAGGCCGTGGCGACGATCAAGCCGGCGGTCGAGATGCTCGCGCAGTCGACGGCCGACAATCCGGTCCAGGTCGAAAGCGCCAACAAATTGCGAATAGCCGTCAAACGGCGGCTCGACCAGTTCGCGCGGGAAATGGACCTCATCAAGCAGAACCAGCTTCCTGACGCGGTCGCGCTGGTTCGTGAGGCGACCGCGGACAACAGCAGCAGCACGATTCGCGAGATCGCGTTCGCGATGCGCAGCGAAGAAGATCGCCTGTTCGTGGCTCGCAACAATGCAGCCGACTTCAGCCAGCGTGTCGCCTCGGCCGTCACCATCGCAGGCTCGGCGCTGGTGATCGCGCTGGCCGCCATCTCGATTTTCCTGGTGCGGCGATCGGCGGGGGCGCGCGACCGGGCCGAGGGACGGTTGCGCGACAACAACCTCAATCTCGAGGCGACCGTCGACGAGCGCACCGCCGACCTTCGCGAGGCCAACAACGAGATCCAGCGCTTCGCCTATATCGTCAGCCACGATCTGCGCTCGCCGCTGGTCAACATCATGGGCTTCACCAGCGAACTCGAGGAATTGCGCGCGGACATCTTCCGCCGGATCGCAGCGCTCGGCCGCGCCGTCGGTGCGGCTCCCGTGCCGGTGCTCGCCGGAGACGCCGAGCCCGAACTCGAGGGGCAGGACAAGGAGCTTTCGCAGAATTTCTCGGAAGCGTTGGGATTCATCAAGTCATCGATCGCCAAGATGGACCGGCTGATCACCGCGATCCTCAACCTCACCCGCGAAGGGCGGCGCGAGTTCGAGCCGGTGCGGATCGACACCCGCGAACTGATCGAGGCCATCGTCACGACGATGGCGCATCAGGCCGCGGAGGCGGAAGCCCAGATTCGCATCGAGCCGCTGCCCGAGATCGTTTCGGACCGCCTCGCGCTGGAACAGATCTTCTCCAATTTGATTGATAACGCGCTGAAATACCTCAGGCCAGGCGTGCCCGGCGACATTGCGGTCCGCGGCCGCACCAAGTTGGGCTTTGCGATCTTCGAGGTTACCGATAACGGGCGCGGCGTCGACCCCAAGGACCATCAGCGTATTTTCGACCTGTTTCGCCGCGCCGGGACCCAGGACAGGCCGGGACAGGGCATCGGACTAGCCCATGTTCGCGCGCTCGTGCGCCGCCTCGGTGGAACCATGTCGGTGCAATCGGAGCTTAACAATGGAAGCACCTTCACCATCACACTGCCGATAGAATGGGCAGCCAGTAACCGGAATAGAGATACATGAGCAAACCAGTCAGCATTATAATGATCGAGGATGACGAGGGCCACGCGCGGCTGATCGAGCGGAATATCCGCCGCTCCGGCGTCAACAACGACATCATGCCGTTCACCAATGGTACAGACGCCGTGAACTACCTCTTCGGCAAGGATGGGACCGGGCTCGCCCACAAGGGCGAGGCGCTGCTGATCCTGCTCGACCTGAATTTGCCCGATATGACCGGCATCGACATCTTGCGGCGGGTCAAGGAGAACAAATATCTGAAATGCGCGCCCGTCGTGGTGCTCACCACCACCGACGATTCCCACGAAATCAAGCGCTGCTATGAACTCGGCTGCAACGTCTACATCACCAAGCCCGTGAACTACGAAAGCTTCGCCAACGCCATTCGCCAGCTCGGCCTGTTCTTCTCCGTCATCCAGGTCCCCCCCGCCGCCCCATGAGTCCCCCGATGCCCACGCTGCTGTACATCGACGACGACGAAGGGCTCGCCCGCCTGGTCGACCGCGGTCTGACGCGGTTCGGCTTCAAGGTGGTGCATGCCGTTGGCGGCGCCGCCGGGCTGGAGCGCCTGCGCGAGGGCGGCATCGACGTCGTCGCGCTCGATCAGTTCATGCCCGGCCTCGATGGTCTGGAGACGCTGGAACGGATCATGGCGATCCCGAACGCGCCGCCGGTGGTGTTCGTCACCGCCGCGCAGGATTCCTCGATCGCGGTGACCGCGCTGAAGGCCGGCGCTGCCGACTATCTCGTCAAGGACGTGCAGGGCGAATTCATCCCGCTGCTGCAGGTCGCGGTCGACGGCGCGCTGCGGCAGGCGCAGTTGCAAAAGGCCCGCGACGACGCCGAGGCCGAGGTCCATGCCTCGCGCGATCGCTATGCCGCGCTCGCCGCCGAGCGCGAGGTGCTGCTGCGCGAGGTCAACCACCGCGTCGGCAACTCGCTGCAGATCATCGCCTCGCTGCTGCACCTGCAGGCCAATTCGAGCGCGCAGGACGACGTCAAGGCGGCGCTCACCAACGCCATGGGCCGGGTCGCCGCCGTGGCGCAGGTTCACCGCCGGCTCTACACCTCGCACGACCTCAAGAGCGTATTGCTGAACCAGTATCTCGATGCCCTGCTCGAGGATCTCCGCCGTTCCGCCGAAGGCAACCGGATGTCGCGGCTGACCCTGAAGGCCGAAGCGGTCGAAATCGATCCCGACCGGGCGGTCGCGATCGGCATCATCGTCAACGAGCTCGTGATGAACGCCGTCAAATATGCCTATCCCGACGGCGCGGGTCCGATCCACGTCGACCTTACCGCGCAAGGGCGACGATGTCGTGATGTCGATCGCCGACAACGGCGTCGGCCTCAACGTCAAGACCGATCCGCGCTCCACCGGCATGGGCCAGCGCATCGTCACCGCCATGGCCACCAAGCTCGACGCCAGTGTCGAGCGCGACCCCGGCCATGCCGGAACCCGGATCGTGCTGCGGTTTTGCCGCGTCAACAAGCCCGCGGCAGAACCCGGCTGTCGGGCGGCGAGCTAGCCGCGGCGGCCTTTCGCCTGCTATCCTGCCGGCATGACGTCACGCGACTCCGCCTCTTCCGAGATCACGCCCGAAGTGCTGCTGCGCGCCTACGCCTGCGGCATCTTCCCGATGGCCGAGAGCGCCGACGATCCGACCCTGTTCTGGGTCGAGCCGGAAATGCGCGGCGTCATTCCGCTCGAAGGTTTTCGCATCGCCTCGCGGCTCAGGCGCACCGTGCGCTCCGACGCCTTCACCGTCACCGTCAACAAGGCCTTCAAGGCCGTGATCGCGGAATGCGCAGCGCCGCAGGCCGGGCGCGACGACACCTGGATCAACAAGCGCATCAAGGATCTCTACGAGGGCCTGCACAAACTCGGCCATGCCCACAGCGTCGAGGTCTGGCAGGACAGCCATCTCGCCGGCGGACTCTACGGCGTGAGCCTGGGGCGCGCCTTCTTCGGCGAGAGCATGTTTCACCGCGTTCGCGACGCCTCGAAAGTGGCGCTGGTGCATCTGGTGGCGCGGCTGATCGCCGGCGGCTTCGAACTCCTGGACACCCAATATGTGACCGAGCATCTGCGCAGCTTCGGCGCGGTCGAGATCCCGCGGCGCCGCTACACGTCTTTGCTCGATCGGGCGATCCGCGGCGAAGCCGATTTCGGCAGGCTGCCGATCGATCGGCCGCTCAGCGGCGAAGAGGCGCTGGGGATCATTGCCGAGCGGCAGTGATGGTTGCGCTTACCTGAAAATCCCGAACAGGCCGCCGGGACCGCCGGGTTGCTGCGGCGGTGGCTGCTGCTGTTGAGGCGGCTGCTGCTGGGTCTGCTGCTGCTGCAAGGGCGACGGCGGGCGCGGCGCCTGTTTCGGCGCGGCGCGCTTCTGCGCGGGCGGCGGCGGCGCCGGCTTCGGCGGCTCGGTCGGCGCCGCGGTGACGACCGTGGTGTCGGGGCCTTTGCAGTCGGTCAGCCAGATATCGTAGATCGGGTGCTCGACACCGTGCAGGCCGGGGCTCGCCGCGAACATCCAGCCCGAGAAGATCCGCTTCACCTCGCCCTGCAGCGTGATCTCGTCGACCTCGACGAAGGCGTCGGTGTTGGCGGCCTCGGTGGCGGGGCGCGTGTAGCAGGCGTCGGTCTTCACCCGCAGCGCGCCGAACTGGACGGTCTCGCCGATATCCTCGTCGAAATTGATGATGCGGCCGGTGATCTTGTCGAGCCCCGAGAAGCTCGCCTTCTTGTTGAGGATCTTCTGCGCCGGCGGCTCGGTGACGACCTCATCGCCGGGCTGCAAGGTAGCCGGCGCCTGGGGAACGCCCTTGGACTGCTTCTGGCCCGGCAGCGGATTGGCGCCGGGAGGGGCGACCGCGACACCCTGACCGGGTTGCGGCGGCGTCGTCGCGATGCCCGGTTGATTCTGCGGAACGATGGTCGTACCGGGCGGCGGCGCCAGCGGCTGCGACTGCACCGGTCCGGGCGGCGGAACGTTCTGCCCCGGCAGCGGACGGTTGGGGGCCGGCAGCACCCTGCCTTGCGGCAATTCCGGCACTTCCTCTTCGTCGTCGGGCGCCGGCTGCTGGTTGCCGCGCGGAACGTTGCCGGGCGGACGCGGCGAGGGATCGGAAAAGATATTGCCGATCTGCGCGCGCGCCGCCGGCGCAAGCGAGATCGTGGTGGCGGCCAGAAGGGCCGCAAAACCGGCTAGCGTAATGGTTCGAAGCATCTCGCGGCTTTAAAAGGCGAATCGGGCTTTCGACATAGTACAGACTTATACGCCGCTCGCAGGAGACCCGGTTAACACGGCGAATACGGCGGGGAAAGGGCGGCTTTTGCCCACCCCGGACCACTGGTCAGCCCATGCGCCAGATGAAATAGTCGGTCTCGATCAGGGTTCGCGCGCCCTCCGCCGAACCCAGCAAAATCCGGGACAACCGGATGAGCCAGAAGGAAGCGAAAATCCCCATGCCCGATCGAATTCGCCTGGATGGCAGGGTCGCCGTCGTGACCGGCGCGGCCGGTGTCATCGGAACCGCGACCCTTCGGCTGCTCGCCGAACGCGGTGCGCGTATCGTCGCAGTCGACCGCAGGGAACATGACCTCGATACCGCGATCAAGGACCTGCCGGCTTCAGCCCAGGCGCTGGCGATCGCGGCCGATGTCACGCGCGAGGACGAGGTCGCCGACTACGTCCGCGCCGCCGTGGACAAATTCGGCACCATCGACGTCTTCTACAACAATGCCGGCATCGAGGGCGACATCGCCCCGATCACCCAATACCCGCTCGAAGCGTTTCGCCGTGTGCTCGATGTCAACGTGGTCGGCGTGTTCCTGGGGATGAAGCATGTGCTGCCGGTGATGCTCAAGCAGAACAAGGGCTCCATCATCAACACCGCCTCGATCGCCGGGCTGACCGGCGCGAGCCAGATCGCGGTTTACAGCGCCAGCAAGCATGCGGTGATCGGGCTGACCAAAAGCGCGGCACTGGAATGTTCGGACACCGGCGTGCGCGTCAACTGCGTCTGCCCCGGCCTGATCGACAGCCGCATGCTGAGTTCGATCATCCAGGGCCGCAATGCCGGCAATGCGCCGGTGCCGAACGAAAGGATCCTGGGGCAGGTTCCGGCGCGCCGGCTCGGCCAGGCGTCCGAGGTTGCCTCGGTCGTCGCCTTCCTCGCCTCCGACGACGCCAGCTATGTCTCGGGCTCGGCCTACACCGTGGATGGCGCCCGGACCGCCAGCTAGAGATTGTCATTCCGGGGCGCTCGCGAAGCGAGTGAACCCGGAACCCGAGATTCCGGGTCTGCGCTTCGCGCATCCCGGAATGACAGGTTGCAAATACTCAGAAGGTTTTCCCCAGCATGCCCGTGACCCTCGATGCCGATGCCGCCGCCGTGTTCAAGGCGTTTCAGGAAGCCGGACGCCCGGCTTACGAGACGCTGACGCCGCAGGAGGCTCGCGAATTCTATCTGGCTGCGCGCCCCGTCTCCAATCCCGAACCGCCTGAACTCAAATCGGTCGAGCCGCTTGCGATCCCCTCCCCGCACGGATCGATCCCGGCGCGCATCTACACGCCGAAGGCGCCGAGGCTGGCAGCGGGCCTCGCCCCCTGCCTGGTGTTCTTTCACGGCGGCGGCTGGGTGATCGGCGATCTCGATTCCCATGACGTGGTGTGCCGGAAACTCGCCGACGAAGGCCAGCTCATCGTTATCTCGGTCGACTACCGCCTCGCGCCCGAGCACAAATTCCCCGCCGCCGTCGACGATGCCATCGCCGCGACGAAGTGGATCGCGGACAATGCGCGCAAGCTCGGGATCGATGCGGCGCGCCTTTGCGTCGGCGGCGACAGCGCCGGCGGCAACCTCGCCGCGGTCGTCGCCATTGCCGCGCGCGACGGCAACGGCCCGGCGATAGCAGGACAGGTGCTGATCTATCCGGCAACCGATTTTGCGATGGACCATCCCTCGCACGCCGATCCGGAGACCAGCCTCCTGCTGACGCATACGGTGATCAAATGGTTTCGCGACCATTATCTCAACGGCGCCGCCGACGTGCACGACTGGCGCGCTTCGCCCGCGCGCGCGACCACGCTGGTCGGCCTGCCGCCGGCCTACGTGCTGACCGCGGGCGGCGATCCCTTGCGCGACGAAGGCGACGAATACGCCCAACGGCTGAAGGAAGCCGGTGTCGCCGTGACCTGGCGGCGTTTTCCCGGCCAGTTCCACGGCTTCTTCACCATGGGCAAGCTGTTGCCGCAGGCCAATGTCGCCGCCACCGAAATCGGCGGCTGGCTGAAGGCGCTGAACTGACACACTGAACGGCTCATGCACCTCGCTCGAAAATGAGGTGCCGGCGTTATTCCTGCAGCGCGACGGCGCGAACCACCACCTGCAGCGCTTCGGGCCGGGCGATCATGTCGGCGTGCTTCATGCCGGGCACGATGGTGACCGGGATGTCGACGCCAAGGCCTCGCAGCAACGGCGCGAATTGGTCGGCGACCACCTGTTCGTCGGCATCGCCGACGAGGATGGCGGCCGGCCGGCGAAGATTTTTCAGATAGCCCTCATACAGGCGGCCGGCTCCGAAATTCGTCGACAGCCGATAGGAATAGCTGGCGGTCGTGTCGCGCGACGGATCGGCCGATACCGCGTAGCTGATGACGGGCCATCCGTCGAACCAGTGAATGCCCGCGCGACCGAGATAAGCGATCGTGATCAGGCGCGGTAGCGCGATATTGACCCATCCGCCGGCGCTCGGACGCCATGCCGCCGATCCCGGCAGGATCGGAGCGAGAAGCACGTAACGGTCGAACAGGCTGCCCGAGGGACCGCCGGCGAACCGGAGCGTGAAGCCGGCGCCGCCGGAGAAGCCGACCAGCGTACGGGTCTCGCCACTTTTTTCCGGCCCAAGCTGCGCGACGAAGTCCACGAGATCGTCATCGATCTGCCCGATGTAATCGATGTCACCGCGCCGGCCCGATCCGCCATGGCCCCTGATATCCAGCACATAGGCGGTGACGCCGGCGGCGCGCAACGCCTCCGCCAGCGCATGCATGCTGGTTCCCGGTCCCGCCGTGCCGTGGATCAGGACAGCGACTTTGTCCGGCGCGGCGGGATAGGCGTAATATTGCAAGGAAGCACCATCCCGCGCCCGGAATTGCCGAGGCGGCGGAAACTCAGGGGCGTCGATCCGCTTGAGGGATTCCGCCATCGAGGCCATCGGCGGCGGCGAGACCGGAGCGTCGAACGCAATCACGGCGACAGGGATGATCGCGACGATCAGCACGCCGACCGCGACGAAGCAGCAGCTTGTAGATCATTGTCGGGCTCCTCAGGCGGCGCGTTGTTCGGGCTTGAGCAGGCGGTAATGCAGCCGCGCATAATTCCCGAGCATCTTCACCGCGCCGTTCAGCGCCAGCGCCATCAGCGCGATGCAGCCCAGGCTGCCGGCGATCAGTCCGATGCCCGCGCAGGCGCGCAGCACCATGGCGGCGATCGAGGCGAAGTGTCCGACCTTGAAAAGGCTCAGCAGCAATCCGATGCCGAACATCCCGAGCACGAAGATGACGAGGCCCATGACGAACATCGCCAGCATCACCGCGAACAACAGCGGCAGCAGGAACAGGATATCGACCGCCGCCAACCCGCCGATCGCCAGCAACACGGCGGCGGAATTGCCGAAGCTGTGGTGATTTTCCCAGCGGCGCAGCCCGCTTTCGGCGCGCAATTCGCGCGCCAGCCGCCCGGGGTCGCCGAGCGCGGCCGCCACTTCCTCTTCGCTTCGCCCGGACGCACGCGCCTCGTCGAACCAGGCGACGTAATCGGCGAGGATGTCGTCGACTTCGTCGGGCGGAAGCCCCTCGAGGCCATCGCTGAGGGTGCACAGGAAGTCGTCGCGGTTCATCAGCTTTCTCCCAGCAACTGGTTGACCGAATCCATGAACGCCCGCCACTCGCGCTTCTGCGCCGCGAACGCCGCGCGGCCGGTCGGGGTGAGCCGATAATATTTTCGCGGCGGCCCGCTGTTCGACTCGACCAGACGGGTATCGACCAGCCCGTCATTCTGCATGCGCCGCATCAGCGGGTAGATCGTCCCTTCCCCCATGCCGACGCCGTCAGCCAGCGTGCTGGCGATCTCATAGGCGTAGCTTTCCCGGCGCGCCAGAAGCGCCAGCACGCACAATTCGAGCGCGCCTTTCTTGAGCTGGATCTGGTTCGACTCGGTCATCGAGGCCGTGCGGCAGTGGGCGTTATCTGGAACATATAGCAAGGTACATACTAATGCAAGGTACCTGTCAATGCCACAGAAGATAATGCTGGTCCGATCGGGATGCTGGACCGCCCCTCCCCGGTGGCGGCAACAGACGGTAACGAGATTTTACTTCGCCCCATGGAGTGGTTGACGCATGGTCGCGCTCCACAACCGCCAGTTTGATTTCCTCGGCCAATCCTTTCGATGTGGCCTGCATTCAGAAGCCACATGCCCTCCCCGTTGCAAAATGCCGCGGCCCTTCCCGTGCAGGCGCTGGCCTGGCTTGGCCGTCAGGGCACCCGCGCGATCGCCGCGCTGGTGTTCATCGGGGTCGCGGTGCCGCCGGTCGGCGAGTTGCTGAAGCCCTTCGTCACCGAGGCGATCTTTCTCCTGCTCTGCATCTCCTTCATGCGCGTCGACATCGCCGCGTTGCGCGACCTCTGCGGCGGCCGGGCATCGTTGTCGCGGCGACCGCGTGGACCATGCTCGGCGTGCCCCTGATTTCAGGCGCAGTCTGTCTCGCGGCCGGCCTCGACACCCATTCGCCGGATCTGTTTCTCGCGCTGATGCTGCAGGCGGTGGCATCGCCGATGATGGCGGCGCCGTCGCTGGCCGCGGTGATGGGCCTCGACTCCACGCTGGCGCTGATCACGCTGGTGACCAGCACCGCGCTGGTGCCGTTCACGGCGCCGTTGTTCGCCTACATCTTCTTCGGCACCGCGCTGACGCTGTCGCCGCTCGGGCTCGGCCTGAAGCTGGTGGCGATCCTTGCGGGGTCGCTGGTGATCGCGGGCGCGATCCGCCGCGGCGTCGGCGGAGCCGCCATCGCACGGCACAAGGCTCCGATCGACGGACTCAATATCCTGATCCTGCTACGTGTTCGTCGCCGCCGTGATGGGCAACGTCGTCGGCGGGTTCTGGGCCGATCCGCTCAGGACGATCGAATTGACGCTGCTGGCCTTCGCGGTGTTCTTCGCGCTGGTCGGCATCACCGCGTTGATCTTCCGAACGATCGGCCGCGAGCGCGCGCTGGCGCTCGGCCTGCTGGTGTCCCAGCGCAACATGGGCCTGATGGTGGCCGCGACGGACGGCGTATTGCCGGGGACGACGTGGCTCTATTTCGCACTGTCGCAGTTTCCGATCTACCTGTCACCGCAACTGCTCAAGCCGGTGGTCATGAGACTGAGCGCGGCGGCCTCGACACCCGCGCGC
Organism: uncultured Alphaproteobacteria bacterium; assembly: GCA_963843225.1. Lineage (GTDB taxonomy): Bacteria > Pseudomonadota > Alphaproteobacteria > Rhizobiales > Xanthobacteraceae > Bradyrhizobium. The sequence continues at coordinate 24,571 of CAWJJT010000003.1, forward strand.
CACGACGACGGAGACGAACCGCCAGACGGCAAGAAGAGTGCGTCGCTCCGGCGGTTAGAGGAATGCCATCGGTGCATCCCTTCTTCGGTCGTCCCGTCTCACCTGCGGCATGTTGCCGACGCCGATGCGCAGAAACTCGTGTTGTCAGCCCATGTCTGAAAAGACGGCGACCTTGCCATTTCGCGGCGCGTCGGGCAGCGTCCGGGCAAATCATGGTCCGGCGACATCGGTGCGCGCATCCATTTATCTTGGCCGCGGGGAGACGAAACGAATTGGAAGCGTCGGCCTCACTTGAAATCGCCAAACATACGCTGCTGTCGTGCGGGCTCATCCTTGCGATCGGTACCCTCACCGGCCTGCTGGCCCGGAAGATCAGGGTTCCCGATGTCGCGGTGTTTCTGGTCGTCGGCATGGCGATCGGTCCGGAAGCGCTGGGCCTGATCGACCTCAAGGTGGATTCGGCGCTGAACCAGATCATCCTCCTGTTCGGCGCCAGCTATATCCTGTTCGATGGCGGCGCTTCCTTGCGCTTCCACGTCCTGAAGCAGGTCTGGATCACCATCGTCGTCATCGCCACGGTCGGCGTGCTGATTACGGCCGTCATCACCGGTCTGGCCGCCCATTATGTTTTCGGCGTTCCCTGGATCGTGGCGCTGCTGCTCGGCGCGACGCTGGCCTCCACCGATCCCGCGACGCTGGTGCCGATTTTCCGGCAGATCCACATTCGCGACCGGGTCGCGCAAACCGTGATGAGCGAGTCCGCATTCAACGACGCGATGAGCGCCATCGTCACCTTCAGCGTGCTGGCGGTCGCGATGGGGACCGGCGAGTTCTCGCTGATGGCATCGGCAGCGGATCTGTTCTGGCAATCCGCCGTCGGCATTGTCGCCGGCATCATCGCCGGATATCTCGCCGCGCTTCTGATCGCGCATAGACGCTGGGCGTTCCCGGCCGAATATGCGCCCGTGGTGACGCTGGCGGGCGTGATCGGCGCCTATTTTGCGGCCGACAGCCTGTACGCCTCGGGTTTCATGGCGGTGTTCGTGTTCGGCATCGTGCTCGGCAACAAGGAAGCATTCGGTTTCGCCATGGAGCCCGGCGAGGAGCAAAAGCTCGAGGAATACGTCTCGACCACCGCCTTCATCATGCGGCTCTTCATCTTCATCCTGGTCGGGGCCCAGGTCGATTTCGGCCTGATGAATCAGTATCTGTGGGGCGGCGTGATCGTCGTCACCGTCCTGATGCTGGTGGCCCGGCCGATCACCGTCTTCGCCTGCGCGCTGCCCGACCGGCGCGCGCGCTGGAGCGTCAAGGAAATGCTGTTCATGTGCTGGACGCGCGAGACCGGGGTCATTCCCGGCGCGTTGGCCGGCCTGCTGCTGGGCATGAACGCGCCCGGCGCCCCGATGATCGCCTCGGTCACCTTCATCGCCATTCTCATGACCATCCTGATCCAGGCGCCGACCACGAAGTGGCTCGGAAAGCGGCTGGGGCTTTTGGAAACGGACTAGGGCGGACAGCGGACCAAATTCGGCATCGCGGCAAGACGACGTTATGCCAAGCGACATCGCCTTACCTCACCGGATCGTCTAGAATGTTGCAAACTCTGGACGGTCGGCGGCCATCCAAGGAGTTGGCAGCTTGCGGTATTTGTTCGACGAGCACACATTCGATACCAGCCTGCGCGAGCTGCATCGCGGGGCCGACGTCGTCTCAGTCACGCCACAGGTATTCGACCTGCTCGATTACCTGATCCGTAACAGGGAGCGCGTCGTCAGCAAGGACGATCTTATCAACGCCGTTTGGAACGGACGTATCGTCTCGGATACCGCGCTGACGACCCGCCTAAATGCCGCTCGGAGCGCAATCGGCGACACGGGCGAGGAACAGCGGCTAATCAAAACGTTGCCGCGCAAAGGTTTCCGCTTCGTTGGTACAGTCCTCGAAGCGCAGACGGCCGCAGTTGAGGCGATTGGCTCGGCGGCGCATAGCAGCGATACGATGCCAAGCCCGCTTTCAGCGCCGCGTCTGTCGATGGTGGTGCTGCCATTCGCGAATATCGGTCGTGATCCCGAGCAGGATTATTTCGTCGATGGCGTGACCGACAGCCTCACCACGGACTTATCGCGTATCAGCGGCTCGTTTGTGATCGCTCGCAATAGCGCGTTCTCCTACAAGGGCAAATCACCCGACGTACGGCAAGTCGGGCGCGAGTTGAACGTCCGCTATGTATTGGAAGGTTCGGTGCAACGCAACGGCAACCGGCTCCGGGTGAACGTGCAGCTGATCGACGCCGAGACCGGCAATCACCTCTGGGCCGAGCGCTTCGATAAGCCCGTTGCCGATCTCTTCGATATGCAGGACGAAATCGTCTCGCGGCTCGCGAACGCTCTGAATACCCAACTGATTGAGGCTGAGGCGCGACGGGCAGAACGCTCTGTACATCCTGACGCGATGGATTTGTATTTCCAGGGCGTCGCTCACTTACACAAGGGAGTAATCGTCGAGCACCTGACGCAAGCGCGCGGCTTTTTCGAACGCGCTCTGGCGCTTGATCCCGGAAGTGTCGAAGCACTGGTCGGTACGGCCATAGTTGACTACACCATGGGCGTTAACTTCTTTACCGACGAACGAGCCGCGCCCCTCGCGGCGGCCGAGACGGCCCTGAACAAGGCTCTGTCGATGGCTCCACAGCACGCGCAGGCCCACATGTATCTGGGCGTGGTGTATATTTTCACATTCCGCGCAGCCCAAGGGATTGCCGAATGCGAGCGGGCGTTGGCGCTGGATCGAAACCTGGCTAACGCTCATGGCTGGATCGGTCGCGGCAAGTTCCATCTCGGTCGCGCTGAGGAGACCGAGGCCCACATCCACGAGGCGCTCCGCCTCTCACCTCGCGATATCTTTGCTTACCGGTGGATGATGGTTGTGGGCATCGCCAAGTTCTGGCTCGGTGCCGATGCCGAAGCAGTCGCGTGGCTGCGCCGGAGCATTGAGGCAAACCGCAATTTTCCCTTCACGCATTTTTTTCTAGCCGCCGTGCTCGCGTCGCTGGGCGCGCTGGACGAGGCGCGTGCCGCCGTGCAAGCGGGACTTTCGCTTGATGCGGGGTTCACTATCCGCCGCTACCGCGAAGGCGCATCGAGCATCAATCCGACTTACCTGGCCAGGCGGGAACACGTCTACGAGGGCATGCGCTTGGCGGGTGTGCCCGAGGGGTGATGTCCGCTACCGGTCATTCGCTCCAGGGGCGACCTAGCGACAAGTCCGGCCATGTCCGCTGTGCCGCCGAAAGCCGACATAAAACTGGAGAATTAGCGGCTTGGCGCCAACCCATAAATCGGTGGGGCGGACGGCGATTTAAAACCGCTCTACTCCGACGAACAGGCATCCGTCGGCGCAGCACCAGGTCCGTTTCGTGCCACAAGCGGAATAGAGCGTACCCCCATCATCGGCTTGCCTTATACTCGTTGAGCAACAAGCCGGGGAGAAGCGGGATGAGCCACCTGCAGGAACTCGTTCGCAGCCAGGAACCCGTGAGGGTCTACTTGCCTCGGTGGATCGAACGCCTGGCGGATCTTGGTATCGATTCAACGGATCCGCAGTTGATGCGACGTCAGCGGCTCACGAATATCTTCTCGTACGGCTCCTCGATTTGCGCCGCTTCGCAGTTGATCGTCGTTGCCCTTCAGGCGTTTGCAGATTTTCTCATCCTGCATATCATTCTTGCCGCGGTAGCCATTGCATTGCTCTTTATCCCCCGTCTGCACAGGTATGGACCCAATCTAGGCGCTCATACGCTGGTAGCGATTAATCTTTCCTGCATCTTCCTGTTTAACTGGTGCTTCGGACGCGACAGCCAGATCTACGTCTATTGCACCTTGGCGGGCGGCGTCTTGATCTTCATTTTTGGAATGGAGCGCTGGCGCACTTATGCAGGTTGGCTTGCCGTCGCTGTTGCGAGCATGCTGGTATCGATGAATTTTGCGCCAAAGGAGGGACTAATCCTTACCGAGAACCATGCGCTGCGAGAAATCATAGCGGCACATGCATTCCTTAATACGCTGGCTGTCATGGCGCTGATCGTCTTCTTTGCGATGGCGACCTTGCGCAAGGCGGAGATAGGGCTGCAGGTTCAGTACAATCGCTCGTCGGCATTGATGAACACGGTGTTTCCTGCCTCTATCGTCGCCCGGCTGACTTCAGGCAAGGAGGACCGGATCGCCGACCGGATCGAGGGGCTGACGGTTCTGTTCGCGGATGTCGTTGGATTCACGGAGGCCGCGCACGATCTGCCGCCAGAGGAGATCATCGGTTATCTCGACGGCATGGTACGCTGCTTCGATCGACTCAGCGCCGAAAATTGCGTCGAAAAGATCAAGACTATCGGCGATCGCTACATGGCGGTCGGCGGCCTGACCGGCGACTCTCGCGATCAGGCGGTCGCGGCTGCAAAGCTCGCCCTCGCGATCCTGCGATCCCAAGCCGATCTTCCCGTACTGGGCGGCAAACGCCTCGCGCTACGGATCGGCTTGCACACTGGCAGCGCCACAGCAGGCATCATCGGTGACACCCGATTCACCTACGACGTCTGGGGCGATGCCGTAAACATGGCCTCGCGCATGGAATTGCACGGCCTGCCGGGCCGAATTCAGGTCTCTGACGCGTTTCGGTCTCTCGTCGAGGATGCGTTCTCTTTCGACGAACGTGGCATCATTGAGATTTGTGGCATCGGCCCTACACGTACCTGGTTTCTTGGCCAGGCACGGTCTGCAGCTTGAGACAGCACCGATGTCCGCTTCGGGTCATTCGCTCGAAGGGCTACCCATCCGAATTTGGCTACGTGCTAATGAGCCACGCCCTGGTTCAATCGCGAACTACGCCGCCCGGACGGTGGCGAGAAAACTCTCGACCTCCACCTTCAGGCGCTCGGACTGCTGTGCGAGTTCGCCGGCCGAACCGAGAACCAGTTCGGCCGCGGTGCCCACCTGCCCCGATGCCTGCGTGACGCCGGCGATGTTCTGCATCACCCCCTGCGTGCCCTGCGCGGCCTGCTGCACGCTGCGGGCAATTTCCTTGGTCGATCCACCCTGCTCCTCCACCGCGGCGGCGATGGTCGTGGCGATCTCGTCGATCTGCGCGATGGTGGCGCCGATCTCGCGGATAGCGCCCGCCGTTGCCCCGGTCGCGTCCCGGATCGCCTGGATCTGATCGGCGATCTCCTCCGTCGCCTTCGCGGTTTGGGTCGACAGCGCCTTCACCTCGCTTGCCACCACGGCAAAACCCTTGCCCGCCTCGCCGGCTCGCGCGGCCTCGATCGTCGCGTTCAGGGCCAGGAGGTTGGTCTGTCCGGCGATGTTCTGAATGAGCCCCATCACTTCGCCGATCTTTTGTGTCGCCTCGAGCAACCCGTCGACCATGGCATTGGTGCGGTCGGCCTGGGCAACGGCGCTTTGCGCCATCGATGCCGACTGAGCGATCTGCCGGGAGATTTCCTGGCCCGACGTCGACAATTCCTCCGCCGCGGCGGCCACGGTCTGGACGTTCGTCGTGGTCTGTTGCGCGGCTGCGGCGACGGTGGTGCTCTGCCGCGTCGTCTCCTGCGCGATTTCGGACAGGGATTGCGCCGAGCGCTGCATTTCAGTGGCAGCCGAGGCGGCCCCGGCAACGATTCCGCCGACACTCTTTTCGAACTCGCCGGCGATCCGGCTCATGGTCGATTTCCGTTCCGCCACGGCGCGCGCCGACGCCTCCTCGCGCTCGGCGCGGAGACGTTCGGCATCGATCAACCGATCCTTGAAGACGGCCAGGCTGCGCGAGATGTGGCCGATCTCGTTACGATGCTCGACGAACGGCACCTCGACGTTCAGGTCGCCCTTGGCGAGACCGTCCATCACGTTGCAGATCGCACCGAGCGGACGAACCAGGCCGCGACCGAGCGCGAAGGCGGCCAGTCCCGCGAGGAACAATCCCACGAGGCCGCCGGCCGTGATCCACATGGCGCGCTCGAACACTACCGCGGCGATATCGTCGGTGTAGACGCCTGCCTGGATCGCCAGCAGCTTCTCGCCCTCGCCGTATCCGCCGGCATAAGTGAGCTTCGGCAACTCCGGACCACCCGCCGCCTTCGGCACTTGGTATTCGAGGAAGCCGCCGCCGGTGCGGGCTTTGCCAACGATGCTTTGGATCAAGAGCTGGCCCTGATTGTCTTTGTATTCCCAGCGGTTGACGTTGATGTATTTCGGATTGGCGTGCACATAGGTGACGCCGGCATTGCTGCTGCCCGCACCGTAAATTCCGAGATAGTCGTTGGATGCACCCCAGCGCATGGCGCCGATCGCATCGAAGGCAAGCTGCCGTGCCTGCTCCGCCGACATCTTGCCGGCTTTGGCTTCCTGGTCGTACTTCGCCAGGACTTTCGTCGCGGCCTCGACCATATCGAACACCTTGGTCCGGCGTTCCTCGATGACAGTATTGCGAAGCACCATCACTTGCGCGGCCAGCGCGCCGACGAAGACAACGGTCAAAACCGCAATGATCATCGCAAAGCGGTTGTAGACGGTGAGGTGTCGCATAGCGTGTCCCTTCGTCACTAAAGCGACAGGGACAGTATCTCTTTACCAGTTAAGGCTTTATTGAGAACGACGTACAATCACCGGGGGATGGCCCCCGACATCAGGCGCCCCGCCTAACCCACCCGCGCCGCGCGGCGCAGGGATTGCGGCGGCTGGCCAAAGGCGCGGATGAAGGCACGGCGCATCCGTTCGGGATCGCGAAAGCCGGTTTGCTCGGCGACGCGCTCGATCGCCTCGCTGGAGGATTGCACGCGCTGCCGCGCCACTTCGATCCGCAACCGCTCCACCGCCTTCGACGGCGTCGATCCGGTCTCGGCGATGAAGGCGCGGGTAAAATGCCGCGAGCTCATGCCGGCCTGCTCGGCGAGATCCTCCACCGTCAGCGGCGCGTCGAGATGTTCGCGCGCCCAGGTCAGGAGCGCTCCGAAGCGGCCCGAAGGCGCCTTCAATTCCAGCAGCGACGAGAATTGCGACTGGCCGCCGCTGCGGCGGTGATAGAGCACGAGCTGGCGCGCGGTCTGTCGCGCGATCTCCTCGCCGAAATCCTCCGTTGCCATCGCGAGCGCCAGATCGATGCCCGCGGTGATCCCCGCCGAACTCCAGATGTCGCCGTCGCGGACGAAAATCTGGTCGGGCTCCCACTTCACCTTGGGAAACCTGGCGAGGAATTGCCGCGTGCGCCGCCAATGGGTGGTGGCGCGGCGGCCGTCGAGCAGGCCCGCCTCGGCCAGCATATAGGCGCCGGAGCAGACGCTGGCGACGCGCACGCCGCGTTTCGCCATCGCGCGCACGAACGCCAGCGTCTTTGCGGATTTCGCTGCGGCGTCCACGCCCTCACCGCCCGCCACGATCAGCGTCGTGATCGTGCCGGCCGCTTTCAGGCCGCGCGCCAGCATCTCGACGCCGCAGGAACTGCGCACCGGGCCCGGCATCGCCGCCAAAACCCTGATCGACGGCGGGTTGCCCGCAAGGCGCATGGCGATCTCGAACACCGAAATCGGGCCGGCGGCATCCAGCAACTGGAAGTCGGGAAAGACCAAGACGCCGATCATGTTTTTGGCTATGTCCTGAAATGAGGGAAATACGACATTTCGGACAAGAGCCGACCATGGCAGGATATCGCTGTCAAGTACGAGATGATGTCCACGGTCGTCATGCCCGGACTTGATCCGGGCATCCATCCTTCTTCGAAAAAGTCTTGCGAAGGAGATGGATTGCCGGGTCAAGCCCGGCAATGACGAGAGCGAGGGTATGGTCGCTGTCGCAACCCGAGAAAGGCTCCTCCCATGTCCGCACCGCTGCAGATTGGTCTGGTGATATTTCCGAAGGTGACCCAGCTCGACCTCACCGGGCCGGTGCAGGTGTTTTCGAGCGTGCCGGGCGCCAGGCTGCATCTGATCTGGAAACGCATCGAGCCGGTCGCAAGCGATTCCGTGCTGACATTGACGCCGACCACGACCTTTGCGGATTGTCCGCAACTCGACGTGATCTGCGTGCCCGGCGGCGTCGGCACCGACGACATGATCAACGACGCGGACATGCTGGACTTCCTGCGCCGGCAGGCCGAGGGCGCCAAATATGTCACCTCGGTGTGCACGGGATCGCTGGTGCTGGGCGCGGCCGGCCTGCTGCGCGGCTACCGCGCGGCGACGCACTGGACGGCGATGGATTTCCTGCAGGCCTTCGGCGCGACGCCGACCAGGACGCGCGTCTGCATCGACCGCAACCGCGTCACCGGCGGCGGCGTCACCGCAGGCATCGATTTCGCGCTGACGCTGGTGTCGATCCTGGTCGATCGCCAGACCGCCGAGGCGATCCAGCTCCGGCTCGAATACAATCCCGCGCCGCCGTTCAACTCCGGCTCGCCCGACACCGCGCCGGCCGAAATCCTCGCGCTGATGAAAGAGAAGATCGCGCCGGGACAGGCGCGACGCGCCGAGGCGATCCACCGCGCCGCAGCGCGGCTGGACAGCGGCGTTCCGGCGGGATGAGCGCATTCAACACAAACGGCGTTCAACAGAAAAAGGCCGCCCGGTTTCCCGGACGGCCTTTCCTGTCTTACGGCAGCTCCACATTGACGGGCGATTTCAGGCGTTCAGTACCGGGGGCCTATCTCCCGGTGACATCCTGATCGGCAGCCGCTGCATATCGGGGCAGTCGCGAACTGTTGCCCGAACCGTCGCGTTGGTTTCCCAACTCCGTAAGATGATTGATTGAACACCCGCTCCGTTCGCACCTCAAGAAGGTCGCGACCGATGTCCCCGCTGATCCCGCTATTCACAGCGGTTCAATTGCTCTGTCCGCGGCGGGACGAAGCCGCGAGCCGGAAATCCAAGGGTTGGCGCGCGCGACTGCGGTTGGCGCTGACGCGCGCCTTGAAAATGAATATGGAAAAAATTCAGCTTCCCGGCGTCCAGGGCTGGTAGTCGCCGGTGGCCTTGGGCCGGCGGCCGCTCGCCAGCGTCGAGCCGGATGGACGGTACGCCAGCGGGCGTTCCGGTCATGTTGGGGACGTGCGGCTTTTCCCACTCGCGCGGGGTGTAGCTCTCTTCGGTCGGCGCGACGTCGACGGTGTGGTGGATCCAGCCGTGCCATTCCGGCGGAATGCGCGTGGCCTCGGCGAGGCCGTTGTAGATCACCCAGCGCCGCTCGAAGCCGAGCGTCGGATCGATCTTGCGCCCCTTGGTGCGGTAGTAGCGGTTGCCCTGCTCGTCGGTGCCGACCAGTTCGCCGAACCGCCAGGTCCATAATTGCGTGCCGAAGGTTTCGCTGTTCCACCAGGTGAATAGCTTGAGAAAGAACTGCTTCATGAGGCCTGGCCGGTTCGAGGACAGCTGCGCCCTGATGCCATCGGCAGGCCGAATTGTCCAGCAAACTTGCCGTTTCCGGCCTGTGATCGAGCGGCACGGGAGCGACCAACTGTCGCGGAATTGGCGCAATCCATTCATTCCGCGTACAGTTCCGCTCTGGCAGGCTCATAATCACCGCACCGACGCGTGCGAGGCTCGGGAACGGCCAACCCGTGAGAGGATTGCCGTGTCCCGCAGATGGAGTCCACCATGAGTAAGTTGAAAGTATTGAGCAGCGTTGCCGCAATCGCCCTGACCATGGCGGTGGCGGCTCCGACCGCAAGTTTCGCGCAAGGCCACGGTTGGCACGGTGGCGGCTGGCATGGCGGCGGTTGGGGCGGCGGCGGCTTTATCCCCGGCGCGGTGGCCGGCGCGATCATCGGCGGCGCGATCGCGACGGCGCCTTACGGTTACGGCTACTACGGCGGAGGACCGGGGTATTACGCGCCCGGATATTACGGGCAGGGCTACGACGAGGGCTATGACGGCCCCGTGGTGGCCGGACCTCAGGCCGGCGGCGGCGATGATGTGGCCTACTGCATGCAGACCTATCGCTCCTACAACCCGCGAACGGGCACCTATCTCGGCTATGACGGCTACCGGCACGCCTGCCCGTAACCAGCCTCCCCCTGTGATGCATAAAGGCGGCGCGCCGTTCGCGCCGCCTTTTGTGTGGTGACAACCGCACACCATCACGCCAAAGGGATCGGGCTAAGCACGCCCACGTGCAGACACCTCCCGCAGGCTCGGACCTAATCGGCTGCTTACGCGTAATTCATTCCTGCTCTCGCGATCAGGGAGAATGAGATATTGCCGCGCGTTCTTGTGGTTGATGACGATCCCTTGGTTTGCGGAGCCATCGAGGCCTGTCTTCGACATCAGGGCTTCGAGATCACCGTTGCGGATGGCGGTGAGGCCGGCCTTGCGGCGCTCGACACGACTGCGTTCGACGTGATGCTGGTCGATGTCTTCATGCCGCATATGCGCGGCTACGAATCCGTTCGCGTGTTCCACGAACGGGCGCCGACCATTCCGCTGATCGCGATGTCGGGCTACGCCTTCGCCAGCCCAACGACGCCTTCGGGCGATTTCCTGGCGATGACCCTGCAATACGGCGCCAGCATGCTCGCTGCGAAAGCCGTTCCGGCCGAGCGCGCTGGTCGCGGCCGTGACCGAATGTCTGGCCAAGCCGTCCGGGGCCGCCAGCGCCTAGAGCATGATCCGGAAAAGTGGGCACCGGTTTTCCGAAAAGATCATGCTCAAATAAAGGGATGAGCGCGTCGCCTTACGACCGCGTCGACAGCACGACGCCGGCGAGCGTGAACACCAGCGCCGCGATCTGGCCGGGGCCGAGCGGCTCGTGCAGCGCCACCGCCGAGGTGACCACGCCGATGACCGGCACCGCCATGGTGCCGATCGCGGCGACCGATGCCGGCAGCCGCGCGAGCGCCGCAAACCAGCTCACATAGGCGACGCAGAACTGGATCACGACGGAATAGACCAGCAGGAGCCAGCCGAGCTGGCGTGATCCCCGCGACGTCGGCCTTCTCGACCAGGAAGCCGACGATCACGATCGGAAAGCAGCCGATCCCGATCTGCCAGGCGGCGGCCGTGAGCGGCGGCAGGTTGAGCGGCAGCTTCTTCGCCAGCACCGTGCCGACGGCAAAGCCGATCGCGCCGGCGAGCGCCATGATGATTCCCGGCAGCTTCTCGACGCTGGCCGCAAAACCATTGCCGCCCATGATGGCCGCAAGCCCCGCGAACGCCATGACCAGCGAAATCACCCGCAACAGGTTCGGCCGCTCGCCGAGGATCGGCCAGGCCAGGATCGAGGCCCAGACCGGCATGGTGTAGGCGATCAGCGCCGCCTCGCTCGCCGGCAGCCAGAGCAGCGCCAGCCCCATCAGCACCATCCAGCAGGCGACGTTGAGGAAGGCCGCGAGCACGAGGCGCGGCCACACCTCGCGCGGCACGTGCAGGCTTTGCCGGCTCAGCACGCGCAAGCGCGGCCAGCAGTGCGGCGCCGACCACCCCGGTCGCGCCGCGCAGGATCAGCGGCGGCAATTCGCCGAGCAGGAATTTGGTGACGGGCCAGTTGAATCCCCAGCCGACCGAGGTGATGGCGAGGAACATGAGGCCCGCGGGCGTGATGCGCGCACGCACGATGGACGGCTTTGGAGGTGTCATGGAGGAATCAACCGGGGTGGGAATTGGCGCCACCTTGCCGGTTATTCGCCCATCCAGCCATCGGCCGGCGGGCATGCCTGCCCGGCCCTGCCCGTGATGCCCTGAGTTTCTCGGCGGAGCAACCCCTCCGGGCGCAATAAATACTTGCCCTGTGAACAGCGGGCGGAAGCCCGAAAACCGCCAGCGATCAACAATTTTTTCCCTTGGGATTCCCTGAGGACTCACTGATACTTGGACCCACAGAGAGCGCCCGAGGCCCCCTGTTTTTCCCAACTTTCCACCATATTTAGTATTTGATTCAGGAACTCATACTAATCCTTGACGGGCGCGACGGAGTTGGCCTAGCTTTGGATCGTTCGGTGCCGGGTGGTTTTCAGTCCCGCCGGACGCTCCCTGACAGGGTTCCAGAATGACCACTCCGGCTGCCGGTTGAGGCACGGGTGACGGGCTGATGCGCCCTGAATTCTGGGCCTTTCGGAGCGCCAAAAACGAGCCAGAATGGCTCATGTGAAGAGTTGGGGCGTTGAGAGCATGTACCTCACGCTGGTGCGTAGCGCCGCGTGAACTGGACCTAGAATCCGGAACGGGGGTGTTCCGTCAGGCCATGCGGCGGCGACGGCGGTTGTGGGCACCGGTTTCGCCGGCAGAGAAAAAGGGCCGGATCCACCGGTAGAGCTTGCGGGCGTCCAGGCCAAAGTCGTCGACTTTGAGTCCGGCCGGTCCGCTCAAGGATGAACAACCGGCCTGCGGCAATGCAGCCCGGACAGATAGAGAATGGGGCACGACCAAAATGCGAATTGAACGGCGCAACACCACTTCCGGCCAGTCACCCTACGCAGGGATTGATTTCAGATTGACGACATCCGAGATCCGTAACCCCGACGGCTCGGTGGTTTTCCGGCTGGAAAATGTCGAAGTGCCGGAATTCTGGTCGCAGGTCGCCTCCGACGTTCTCGCGCAGAAGTATTTTCGCAAAGCGGGCGTCGCCGCGCGCCTGAAGAAGGTCGAGGAAGAGACCGTGCCGTCCTGGCTGTGGCGCTCGGTGCCCGACACCGCGGCGCTCGCCGACCTGCCGGAAGCCCAGCGTTATGTCAGCGAACTCTCGGCCAAGCAGGTGTTCGATCGCCTCGCCGGCTGCTGGACCTATTGGGGCTGGAAGGGCGGCTATTTCGGCGCCTCGGAGGAAGACGCGCTAGCCTTCTATGACGAGCTGCGCTACATGCTGGCCAAGCAGATGGTCGCGCCGAACTCGCCGCAATGGTTCAACACCGGGCTGCACTGGGCCTATGGCGTCGACGGCCCCGGCCAGGGCCATTATTACGTCGATCCCTTCACCGGCAAGCTGACGAAGTCAAAGTCCTCCTACGAGCATCCGCAGCCGCATGCCTGCTTCATCCAGGGCGTCAATGACGACCTCGTCAACGAGGGCGGCATCATGGACCTCTGGGTGCGCGAGGCGCGCCTGTTCAAATACGGCTCCGGCACCGGCTCCAACTTCTCCCGCCTGCGCGGCGAAGGCGAGAAGCTGTCGGGCGGCGGCCGCTCGAGCGGCCTGATGAGCTTCCTCAAGATCGGCGACCGCGCCGCGGGCGCGATCAAGTCGGGCGGCACCACGCGCCGCGCCGCCAAGATGGTGGTGGTCGACGCCGATCACCCCGATATCGAGACCTATATCGACTGGAAGGTGAAGGAGGAGCAGAAGGTCGCCGCCCTCGTCACCGGCTCCAAGCTCAACCAGCGCCACCTCAAGGCGGTGCTGAAAGCCTGCGTCAACTGCGAAGGTTCGGGCGACGACTGCTTCGATCCCGAAAAGAACCCGGCGCTCCGCCGCGAGATCAAACTCGCGCGCCGCGCCATGGTGACGGACGCGATGATCAAGCGCGTCATCCAGTTCGCCCGGCAAGGCTACAAGGAGATCGATTTCCCGATCTACGACACCGACTGGGATTCGGAAGCCTACCTCACCGTCTCCGGCCAGAACTCCAACAACTCGGTCTCGCTGAAGGATGATTTCCTCCGCGCGGTGGAAACCGACGGCGACTGGAACCTGATCGGCCGCACCAACAAGAAGGTGACGAAGACGCTGAAGGCGCGCGAGCTCTGGGAAAAGATCGGCTACGCCGCCTGGGCCTCGGCCGATCCCGGCCTGCACTTCAACACCACCATGAACGACTGGCACACCTGCAAGGCGTCCGGCGACATCCGCGCCTCGAATCCGTGCTCGGAATACATGTTCCTGGACGACACCGCCTGCAATCTGGCGTCGGCCAACCTCATCACCTTCTACAACACCACGACAAAGCTGTTCGACGTCGATGCCTACGAGCATCTCTGTCGTCTGTGGACCATCGTGCTCGAAATCTCCGTGATGATGGCGCAGTTCCCGTCCAAGGCGATCGCGGAATTGTCCTACGAATTCCGCACGCTGGGCCTCGGCTTTGCCAATATCGGCGGCCTGCTTGATGACCATGGGGCTTTCCTACGACTCCAAGGAAGGCCGCGCGCTGTGCGGCGCGCTGTCCGCCATCATGACCGGCGTCGCCTACGCGACCTCGGCCGAGATGGCCAAGGAACTCGGCCCCTTCCCCGGCTACAAGAAGAACTCCGCCCACATGCTGCGGGTGATCCGCAACCACCGCCGCGCCGCGCACGGCGAATCGCGCGGCTATGAGGCGCTCGCCGTCAGCCCGGTGCCGCTCGATCATGCCTCCTGCAACCAGGCCGACATCATCGAACGCGCCAAGGCCGCCTGGGACCGGGCGCTCGAACTCGGCGAGGTCAATGGCTACCGCAACGCGCAGACCACGGTGGTGGCGCCGACCGGCACCATCGGGCTCGTGATGGATTGCGACACCACCGGCATCGAGCCTGATTTCGCGCTGGTGAAATTCAAGAAGCTCGCCGGCGGCGGCTACTGGAAGATCATCAACCGCGCCGTGCCCGAGGCGCTGCGCGCGCTCGGCTACCGCGAGAGCGACATCGCGGAGATCGAGGCCTATGCCGTCGGCCACGGCTCGCTCTCCAATGCGCCCGCCATCAACGTTTCCACCTTGAAGGCCAAGGGCTTCACCGACGAAGCTCTGGCGAAGGTCGAGGCGGCGCTGCCGACCGCCTTCGACATCAAGTTCGCCTTCAACAAATGGACCTTCGGCGAGGATTTCCTGCGCGACACCCTGAAGATCGAGCCGGAAGCCATTGCGGCGCCGAATTTCGACCTGCTCACCGCGGTCGGATTCTCCAAGCGCGAGATCGAGGCCGCCAACGTGCACATCTGCGGCGCGATGACGGTGGAAGGCGCGCCGCATCTGAAGGCCGAGCACTACAGCGTGTTCGACTGCGCCAATCCCTGCGGCAAGATCGGCAAGCGCTATCTGTCCGTGGAGAGCCACATCCGCATGATGGCGGCCTCGCAGCCGTTCATTTCGGGCGCGATCTCCAAGACCATCAACATGCCGAACGACGCCACGGTGGACGACTGCAAGGAAGCCTATCTGCTCTCCTGGAAGCTCGCGCTGAAGGCCAACGCGCTCTACCGCGACGGCTCGAAACTGTCGCAGCCGCTGAACTCGCAGCTCATCAGCGACGAGGACGAGGAGGACGACGGCATCGACGCCTTCCTGGAGAAGCCGATGGCCGCGCGCGCCACGGCGCTTTCGGAGAAGGTGGTGGAGCGGCTGGTCGAGCGCATCGTCGTGATGCGCGAACGCGAGAAGATGCCGGATCGCCGCAAGGGCTACACGCAAAAGGCCGTGGTCGGCGGGCACAAGGTCTATCTTGCGAACCGGCGAATATGACGACGGCCGGATCGGCGAGATCTTCATCGACATGCACAAGGAAGGCGCCGCGCTGCGCTCCTTCATCAACAACTTCGCCATCGCCGTTTCGCTCGGCCTGCAATACGGCGTGCCGCTGGAGGAATATGTCGACGCCTTCACCTTCACCCGCTTCGAGCCCGCGGGTCCGGTGCAGGGCAACGACTCGATCAAGTACGCGACCTCGATCCTGGACTATGTGTTCCGCGAACTCGCGGTCAGCTACATGGGCCGGTTCGACCTCGCCCATGTCGACCCCTCCGAGTCGAACTTCGACGCGATGGGCCGGGGTGTCGAGGAAGGCAAGCAGCCGGACGCGCCCTCCAACAAGTACCTGTCGAAGGGCCTGACCCGCTCGCGCACCGACAATCTCGTCGTCATGCGCGGCGAGCCGCAGACCGACGCGCGCGGCTCCGGCAACGTCACCTCGCTGTCCTCCCACGGCGCCACCGCGCGCGCCGGCGACGCCATCGAAGGCGCGGTCGCGCTGAAGCAGGAAGCCCAGCACGACCTCTCGCCGACCGAAAAGCTCGAAGCCCTGCAATGGAGCAAGGCGGGCGCCGCGGCCCACGCCGCGCCCTCAAAAGCCGAACGCCGGGCGGAAGCCAAGGCCAAGGGCTATGAGGGCGAGATGTGCGGCGAGTGCGGGAATTTCACGCTGGTGCGGAACGGGACCTGCATGAAGTGCGATACGTGCGGGTCTACGACGGGGTGTTCGTGAGATTTCGCTGAACGTCATGCCCGGGCTTGACCCGGGCATCCACGACTAAAGGGCGGCCGAAAGGCCGCTCTTTATCTGGAGCTCCAGACCATGGGACAGGCCAAGCTTAAACGAATAGCACACGCTGCAATTTTGGCTCATGTCCAGGCTGCATCTATTGCGCGGGGACGAATGCGGCGACTACTGATCGAACACATGCCCCCGCATCGCGGTGTTCGAGGGCAGACAACGCCCAAGGGATTTGAGTTTCCTGCGTGCGGACCGTGCAACAACGGAACAAGCCACTCAGACCTTGTGGCTGCACTGATGGCAAGGAGCTTGGCCGGACGCGATTCTGAAATTCGAAAGAAGGATCTAGAAAGCTGACTCGGTGCCGTCGCGAATAACGTTCCCAGACTCTTACAGCGAAATGAGCATCGGCCGAGCTGGCGAAAAATTCGCAGAAAGCAGTATAATCTTCCGACTGATGTCCATCCGTTGCGAGCAAATGGGCCGTTACTAACTCATTACATGCACACCTTTGCTGCGAAATTTGGATTTGCGCTGCATTACGAGATCAATGGCGAGCCCGTTCCCACGCGGGCGGCGTTCAGGTCATGTGGTTTTCGAACGTCCAAGACGTGAACAACCAACCTCAAGTGCTTGTTGACATGCTCCCATCCCCATCGACCCTGCGGCAGGGGGTTAAGAGCGTCGCGGACCAATTTAAGGTTCGCAGGCTGTGGTGGAGAGCGGTCATCTACCGTACCTCGACTACTTTCAATAAGTCGTTTGCGGTTGCCGGCATTAGCGGCTATGGATCGGTACGTCGTATCTCGAAGAACGCGGCGAAGGATTTCCGATCTTAAGCCGGGAGATTTCATCAGCGCGAAGCCATAGCTCCTCGGACGCTCGGCGCCGAGAGGCGCATCCTCACAGATTATCGAACGCTTCGCGCGATGATGGCCGTTGTTACACAGGATTGCGGAGCACCAGGCTGCTCCGCCAAGGCGGCGGTTTCCGACGTGTCGCTGAGGAACGGCTTTTCGCGGCGAACTGCGCGCACGAATCGCCTAAATCTGAGGCGGTACGCCTCTCGAAGAAATCCATCGTACGCTCGCTACTTTGGCTGCCCTCGCGGCGGTGCGTGTACGGCCGTTCAGCGGATCGCGCGATTTCAAGGCTCAGCTCGCAAATAACTGCGGTCGCGGCGAGGCCAAAACCGCGGGACAATGCCGCCCGTCGAGAGCGTACCATCGACGCTGGATATCGACGTCCTTTCGTATGGCCAGCAACGGGCGGACGGCGTGGAGGCGGCGCAACGATATCCGGCGCTCGCTTAAAGGTGTACATTGGACAGCAGACGATCGACATTCCCTTCGTGCGATCGCTCGGCCGTAAGTGATCCCCGTGGTGGGTACTTTTCGCGCCACGGTCGCCCGTAGCCGGGTCAACGCCACCGTACAAGGAGCTTTTCGCAGATGGATCGCAGGCCGGATACCAGCGTTGGGTGCGAAGCTCACGAGCGAGCAGACCGGTTTCACGGCGGTCAAGACTGGATCGACGCGGGGCGGAGTTGCTCGCGGAATTCGAAATCGTCGGACGGTACATTCTACGAGGAATCCAGATAGGCAAGCGTGCACGGGGCGAACCACTTTTCTCCGGTGTCATGCACCGGATTGGCCGTCTGGGTACGAGGCGGGCTGCCGCACAAGGAGGAATACGGGCGCTTGGACGTCGCTGCAGTGGCGGGCGGGATGGTTGCTCTCGAGGACGCACGAGCCCGCAGACGACGTCGCGGCGAGAAGATTCCCCCGCGTCATCGTGGAAATACGTCCAGAACCCTTCGGAACGTCGGCACGGTAGCATCGGCCAGTCGCCGACCGGAAGTTCCTAGTCGCTCTCCTGCATCCAATGCTGAATGCCTGGCCGTCGACTGGGCGCTGAAGAGCTCGGACTCAAGGGCCCGCTGCATCTTCTTCGCCTACATTATGTTGTTCCAATGGCGGTACAGGTCAATCGGCCCTTTCTGGTGCGGACAGCCAGCGAATCAGGCTGCCGATCAGCATTTTCAGACGTGCGTTGACCAGCGAGTGGATGCCTTGCGCGCGAATCATCGCAGCGAGCGTAGCCCGGATGGAGCGAAGCGACATCCGGGACATCGCTCGCCGCACACCGCTGTCCCGGATCGCGCTACGCTCCATCCGGGCTACAGCTTCGCTGGCAAACCGCCCTGCTTCGTCACGCGGCCTTGGCGACCTTTTCCGGGGCCGCCTGCTCCATGGCGCGCATATAGAGATCGAGCATGCTCTCGCGCTCGTCGCGCTCTTCCTCGTCCTGCTTTCGGAGTTTGACGATCTCCTTGAGGATCTTCACGTCAAACCCCTCGCCCTTGGCCTCCGCAAATACTTCCTTCTTTTGCTCGTTCAATTCCTGGATCTCGCCGTCCAGATTTTCGATCCGTTCGACGAACGCGCGAATCTTGCCGCCGGGAATGGTGACGTCAGACATGGTGCCTCCCTGATGATTGGAAACGCGAAAATGCCCGCAAGAGAATAACCAATGTGTTAACCTGGGACGCAGGACCGAAAGATGATTAACGGTGCTCAGGTTCCGTTATTGTGCCCCGCGCGATTCCCCACCACCCATGCCAAGAAAAGCCAACAGCCTCCTTCTCCGCCTTCGCCGCTGGCGGCGGGGCGCACGGTGGGCGCGACGGAAACTTGCGAAGGCGCCGCGCGCAGCCCGGATCGCAGGCGTCGCCGCGATCCTGCTTGCGGCCTTCACGCTGACGAACCTCGTTTATCACGTGATCCACAAGCCGACCGAGATGTTCTTCTTTGTCGGCAGCGGCCTCGACAAGGAACCGGCCGAGACGTGGCGGCAATACGGGCCGCTGTTCCGCGCCTATTCGACCCATTCGATCACGCCCGAATTGCTGGCCGCGCTGGCGCAGGTCGAGAGTTCGGGCAATCCGGTCGCGCGCACCTACTGGCGCTGGCGATTGAGCCTGAACCCCTTCGCGATTTACCAGCCCGCCTCCAGCGCCGTCGGCCTCTACCAGACGACCGATCCGGCCTACGCCGAGGCCGCGCGGTTCTGTATCCGGGACCATGCGGTCACGGATACCGGCTGCGGGTTCACCAGCCTCTATTTCCGCGCGTTCCCGAGCCATGCCATCGAACTCGCATCGGTGTATCTCGACCGGAATGTGGCATCGGTTCTCGCCCTCGCGGGCGATGTGAAGCCAAGCCCGCAGCAGAAGCAGGATCTGGCTGCCTTTATCCATCTCTGCGGCGCGGGTCCGGCCACCGCTTACGCACGCCGTCACTTCCAGATGATATCAGGCGAACGGTGCGGCGATCATCTCGTTGCGGCCTATCTCTCGGGGGTCAACGCGATGAAGCGGCAGTTCCTGCGCCTCGCGGCCGATGGCCGCAATTAGCTCGGCCAGCGTAGCCCCGATCAGCCAGCGGGTCGCACGAATGCGTGCCCGGTAACAGGCTCCGCCTCAATAAATAAGATTTGAGGATGTTGAGGCCGTGCGGAATGCGCCTCGCACCCTATCTATTACAGTGTAAGAGGACGTCGTCCCCTGTCTACGACAAGAGAGGATCAATCATGATGACGACCAGACTGGCGATCGCCGCGCTCGTGGCTGTGGGGTTGGCGGCTACGCCCTTTGCCGCGCAGGCCAAGAAGCACAAGCACATCAGGTACATCTCGACCACGCAATTGGATGGTCCCGGACTGCAGCAATCGTTGACGACGCCGAATTTCGGGCGATCCGGATCTCCTATCGGGACGGTCACCGCCCCGTCGGTGGGATCGTATAATTGGCCGTCGGTCGGCGTGACAAACGCCGTCCCCACCTGGAACAACACCGGCGTACGCAGGTAAAGCGAAGCCAACACAGGCCGCGCCTGTCCCTGGTGCGGACTTTCTCGCAGCGCCGTCTGCTCTTCCCGGCAGGTCTCCTCAAGGAGTAGGCTTGCGCCTCGGACAGAGGACTGGCCTTCACCCCGGGGGGATCACCATGAACGGAAACCGCTTCTACGGCGTCCGCGTCGAGGGCGCAAAGTACGGCGTTGGCTTCGGCTCGGCGCTCGCCATCGCAATCTCCTATACCAACAACCATTCGATCCTGTGGGCGATCATCCACGGCATCCTGGGCTGGCTTTACGTGATCTATGTCGCGTTGTTCCGGTGATCGGGCCGGCAAGTAGCCCGTAGGGCGGATTAGCGTTAGCGTAATCCGCCGTTCACGGAGCGAGATGGCGGGTTACGCCTTTGGCTAACCCACCCTACGCGCCGTTCACCCGATCGCAGGCCCACCCCATGACCGTCATCTCCACAGCAGAGTAGCCCGTAGGGCGGATTAGCGTTAGCGTAATCCGCCGTTCACGGACGAGAGAGTGGCGGGTTACGCCTTTGGCTAACCCGCCCTACGCACTGTTCACCCGATCGCAGGCCCGAACCCCATGACCGTCATCTCCATCCAGTCGCAGGTCGCCTTCGGCCATGTCGGCAACAGCGCCGCGGTATTTCCGATGCAGATGCACGGCATCGACGTCATCGCCGTGCCGACCACGCTGTTGAGCAACCGGCCGGGTTACCCGACCATTCGCGGTCGGGTGCTCGATGCGCAACTGGTCGCCGATCTCCTGCTCGGGGTCGAGGAGCGCGGCGCGCTCGACACCTGCCGGATGATCCTGTCGGGCTATCTCGGCTCGCCCGAGATCGCCACCGTGGTCGCGGACTTCGTCGCGCGGGCCAAAGCGCGCCATCCCGATCTCATCTATTGCTGCGATCCCGTGCTCGGCGATCGCGACCGCGGCCTGTTCGTCCACGCCGATATCCCGCCGCTGGTGCGCGATCGTCTCGTCCCGCTGGCCGATATCGTCACCCCCAACCATTTCGAGTTCGAGCTTCTCACAGGCGAGAAGGCCTCAACGATCGGTCAGGCGATCGCGCAGGCGCGAACGCTGCTGGCGCGCGGGCCGTCGACGGTCGTCGTCACCAGCGCCGACCTTGAGGACACGCCGGCCGCCGAGATCGAGACCCTCGCCATCGAACGCGCAAACGCCTGGCGCGTGCGCACGCCGAAACTGCCCATCAGCCCGAACGGGACCGGCGATCTCTTTGCCGCGCTGTTCGCATCCGCGCGCGTTTTGGGATCGGACACGCCGCAAGCGCTCGGCCATGCCGCGTCCGCCATCTTCGCCGTGCTGGAGCGCACCGCGGCTAGCGGCGGTGAGGAAATGCGCATCGTCGAGAGCCGTGAATGGCTCGTGCATCCCAAACGCCGGTTCGATGCTGTCGCCGTGGGTGGATCGTAGCCCGGATGAGACTAAGTTAAATCGTCATTGCGAGCGAAGCGAAGCAATCCATCTCGCCGCGTGCGCGGAATGGATTGCTTCGTCGCTGCCGCTCCTCGCAATGACGAGGCACGCTCGCTTCAAGCTGGTCGCGCACGCGGGAGGCTGCATGCGCCGCCTCCCGCGCGCATGACGTCACTTCACCGCAGGAAGACCGGCCACGGCGGCATCCGACGGATTGTTCAGGCATTTCGGATGACCAAATCCGCCGGCGCTCTGGCCGACGCCGCCCTGCCCGTTCGGAGCCTGGCCCGTGCCGCCGGTGCCGTCGGCATTCGCCTTGATGTCGAAGATGATGTTGTCGGGATGCGCCGCATCCGCCACGCCCTTGACGCCCTGGAATTGATCGAGGCCAAGGGCGCTTCGCACCCGCCACGCAACCATGTGATCGGTGCAGGAGGTGTCGCCGCTGACGCCGACGCCGCCAACCTTGATGCCGTTCCTGTAAAGCGCAAGCCCGCCGCCGAAGACGTTCACGCCGCCGACGCGCTGGCCGACCATGGGATCGTTGGGCGTGCCGAACGAAGCACCGCTGGCGGGTCCCTGGTTGAAGCTGGCCTGGCTCAGGCCGGCGCCGAACGCCGGGTGGTTGCCATAGGCGACCGCCGTATCGACGGGATTGCTGTGCTGCAAGCCGTAGAGGCTGCCGCCCGGCTGCACGGCCGTGAACAGGTTCGCGGTCGACAACGCCAGTCCACTGGGAAACAGGCTGCCGGAAGGGGTGGCGTTGCGTCCGACGCTGAAATCATTCGCGGTGTTGGCTTTCTGTGCGGAGATCACGCGGCTGCCCAGCCATTGCGAGGTGCCCTGGCTGCCGGAGAACGCGACAGCGCAGACCGTGCCGTCGTTGGCGACGAGCGTCCCCCACATGTTGAAGCCCAGGCCGCCATTGGCGCCGGAGGCGGGCGTGATCGCGCCGATCAGCGCTGAGCGAAGCTCGGAAAAGCCCGGCACGGCGGAGCAATCCGCCAGGGCCGGACCAGCCGCCATGGTGACGAGAGCGCCGATCGAAAATGAAACCACCCGCTGTTGCATGTTCATTGTGCTGCTCCTGTGCGCGATGGGTGATGAAAATGACGCGCAGGTCCATCGCGCCCTGCGCGAGATCCGTTTGAAATCCGGATGAGATCCGCCGCTACTACCCCGGTAGCGCTCCAGGTTGAAATCAGCTTTGTGACCGCGGAAATCGCGAAAAGCGCGCGGTCATTGCAAATAAAAATACGTTGCTAATCGTCGCTGATCAGTGTGCCCCGTTCTTGCGACGTCTTGATGAACGGAGGTTGCACGGATGCCATTTCGTCCTCGGCCATCAATCGGGACGCCGAGCGATGCTTCACCAGGGCTTCCATGCCATTGCGGTGCAGCCAGAGCAGCCCCATGGCGAGCTGCCGCAAGTCGTTGCGCTCCGCACCGACAGGCAAACGCCGCGCCCGGCGCAACGCGGCGGCCGCCTGCTCTTCCACTGTTGACAGGCTACGTGCCACGCCCTCTCCCGATCCTCGCCCGTTATATCGGGCGATCGTCTTTTACCTCGCTTCTCGCCCCAACGAATGTGAACGAGTTCACTATCCCGGCTATTTGGATCGCGTCCGTCGCCGGGGCTTAACTCACGGCCGCCCCTGTCCCTGTCCCACCGTCGGCGAGGACTCGTTCATCGGCGAACCCCCGGATTTACCTGCTTCCTTGCGGACGTCGTTCGACATCTCCAGACAGGTCAGGAGATCGACGTAACTTGCGAAGCCGCCGACGGTCAATTCGACGATGCAGGTGTGCTTGTCCGCGGTGGCAAACTGTCCCCACTCGCCTTCGAGCCGCTGACGCGCCTCCGTTTCATCCTTCGAACAGCGGTCGACGACCTCGCGCGATTCGCCTTCAAAGCGGCACTCTTTCTCAATGCTGAACGACGGCACCGTGTCGGAAACGGCAACCGGCGAAAGCATTCCCATCATGGCGATCGGTAGATGAAGAAACATGTCAACCTCCTTGCATGATCATTCGTGCGGCTTCCCTGATGCCGCGATCTCGCGGACCATCGGCGATCTCGGCTTCCGCGAAACGTAACCCTGCGTGAGCATCACTCCATTCAACGCCGGTTTCGTTCCGCGGCATACGTTGGTGTCGGCAAATGCGTGCGCTCACCCGTTGGTCCATTGCGAACTGGCGTTATCGAGCCAGCGCTCGGTGTCTCCGTTGCTCCAGCCGGGGACTGCGAAGCGCGCGGCGCCTTCACCGTGGCCGTGAACGACAACAGGCTCGTGCACACGCGCATGTGAGCGCGGGTGAGCCGGTGCGGCATTGGCGGAGGCACAGAAGATCATCAACAGGCCGAGGGTCGAGAGGGCAGTCAAAACAGTGACGCATCGCATCTTCTCCAGACCATCTGCGACCGTGCTGAAATGGGCCCAATGGCGCGCCGTCCCAAGCCGCCGCAGCCTCGCCGTCGGTCGGATTGAAAAAAATCGCACCGGAATAGCCGTCATTCCCCGATGCGCCTCCTGGCGCAGGCCCGGAATCCATAACCACGACTCGGGATTATGGATTCCGGGCTCATCGCTTCGCGATGCCCCGGAATGGCAAAAGAGACGATTTTCTCCTTTCAATTCAACAAAACAACCCGACGGGCAAATCAGTTGAAACCCTGTCCAGCCCCTTCCAAAAAAATATTTCCGTTTCCATCCGATGCAAATCACCTTCATGTCCGCCGCCGTCCCGTCCCACTCAGAGGGGCGTTTCGCGATCGTCACGGACGTTGGAACGGGATGCGATGGACGCAAGCGGGCGCTGCTGACGAAAGCGCCTTCTTGCGGACGGAGAAGTCGTGTGGTCCTGACGCCTCATGGTTGGCGTTCAAGTCGGCAGCGAAGACGCTGCCGGCGACGGTGACAACAAATCCTGATCACCGGGGAGAGCACGAAGGAAGCCGTTAAAACCATTGCGCAGGGAAAGCCGGATGATCCGGCGACACCTGTGGTCCTACCCCCGTGCTTTTTTTGCACGGGACCCACGGGTGCAACCGGCACCCGGCTTTCCCTGCGCCCTCTGATTGGAGAGGGCGGAACGAACAGGCCAGACCTCGCGCGAAACACGCGGCGAGATCGCGGATGTATGTCCAGCCGTCATTGCGAGCGCAGCGAAGCAATCCAGCTTTGGTGCGCGAAGGTAGCTGGATTGCTTCGTCGCTTTGCTCCTCGCAATGACGAGCCGAGAATGCGGGCGATTCGATTGGGGGCGACCCAGCGACGTCAATGATGGGCCGCGACAGCAGCAGCCGCCCTTCGCATCGACCTGCACCGTAGCCGTCATGCCCGCCACAAGCCGCACGCCGTCCGGCACCTCATCGATCCGGATGCGCACCGGCACGCGCTGGGCAAGGCGCACCCAGGTGAAGATCGGATTGACCGAGGCGAGCCCCGCCGAATCCGGCTGCACGTTCGGGATATTGATGCCGCGGGCGACGCCGCCGACATGGCCGTGGACGAGTTCGCGGTAGCCCATCAGCTTGATGGTCGCGGGATCGCCGTCATGGATCTTTTCGAGATTGGTCTCCTCGAAATAGCCGTCGATCCAGAAGGAATCGGAATCGACCAGGGAGATCAGCCGTTGACCGACGGTGGCGTAATCGCCGAGCTGCGCCAGCAGGTTCGTCACATAGCCATTGACCGGCGAGCGAACGACGACGCGGGAAAGATCGAGCTGCGCTTTCGCAATGGCCGCCTTGTCGACGGCGACCGCCGCCTCGAGCTGGTGCAGCGTGCTCGCCGATTGCTGGAAGACGTCTTTCGAAACCCAGCCCTTTCCCTCCAGGCTCGCCTGCCGGCCCTCGTTGGCGCGCGCGTAGTCGAGCGCGGCGGCGTCGCGCTGCATCTGCGCCTGCGCGCCGTCGAGCGCGATGCGATAGTCGGACGGCTCGATCTCGAACAGCACATCGCCCTTGCGCACGAGCTGATTGTCGGCGGCGGGAAGCCCGACAATTCGCCCCGCCACCTGCGGCGCCATGGTTACGACATAGGCCCGCACGGTGCCGTCGCGCGTCCAGGGCGAACCCATATAAGCTTGCCACATGGCCCAGCCGAGCAACGCCGCGACGGCGACGGTGCCCAGCGTGATGAGCACGGGTGCTACCGAAATACGAAACCCCGTTTTGCTGCGGCCGGCTGTGGCGGCGATGCGGGGTGTCGATCCCCTCGCCTGCCCCGTGCTCCGCGCTGGATTTGTCAAGCATCGGATCACCTCAGGCGCGCGACGACGAGCACGATGGCCGAGAGCAGGATCACGTAGACCGCGAACACGAACAGCGCGGGATGCCAGACGTAGCGCAGCAGGCCGAAATGGTCCGCCGTCCTTCGCAACGCGATCAGCGCAATCCATGCCGCCACCATCATCAGCGACATCGGCGCGACGTAGACGCCGAGCAGGTTCACTTCGGAAAAACTCATCAACTTGTTCCCGAATCGAAATAGGCGTGATGCCGCGACAGCGTCTCCGACATCGCAATGATCTGTCCGCGCATCCGCAGCCTCCAGCGCGCGACCGGTCCGGCGCCGGGCGCAGCCGCCAGCCTGGCGTCGAGTCGGGCGAGATGTTCGGTCGCACCCGCGCTGTCGCCACCGGCGATTGCACCGAGCGCCATGTCGAGCTCGTTATCCCCGCCGAACCGGCGCGCGCTACGGCGCAGGCTGATGATCGCCGCGCCGACCGCGCCCGCGGCCAGAAGCTGCGCGCGCTGCAGCGGATCAGCTTGCGCCGGCATCGCGGACAAACGGCTGTAGGTGCGGCTTTCCCATTCGCTCCCGAGTGGAGTGGCTGGCGCCCGTCGCCAGCCGGCGCAAATCCCGCAGCGTCAGCACCAGCAGCCGCCGGGTTCGGAAGCCCGGCGACAATGGCGGCAAGAGCCGGAATCCGATCGCGCCCGCGCCTATTCCGGCAATGATCCCGAGCGCGGCATTGGTGAATTGCAGCGGGTCGTAGGTCATCTGGTTGGCGGGGGCGAGCAGCGGAATGAAGTTGATCGTCATGGCGATGAAGATGACGGTGTGCCGGGGTTGCGTCATCAGGGCGCCGACCGGCACCAGATAGAGACCGATGACAAGGCTCAGCCCCGCAAAACTGGTGACGCCGGGCAGCACCGCAAAGGCGATGACGGCCGCAAGCGCCGTGGCGATGCACGAGCCGATCATGAATCCCATCGTGGTGGCGTAGGCCTGATCGGCGTTGATCGCGAACAGTACGACGGCGATCGCGGCAAAGGTGATGGCGAGCGCACCATCGGGCCATCCGGTCACCACCCAGAACAGCTCGACGGCTGCGATCGTGACGAATGCGCGCACGGCGTTGACGAGGGAGGGAAGCAGATCGGGAACGTGAAACCGGAAGGCGCGAGGCGCACGAACGGTAGGGGCACGATTGGTCAGCACCAGCACCCCGTCGAGCGCCCGCCGAAGGCCGATCATCGCCTCGGTCGTCCGGTCGGCCAGCAGGCGAAGCGACGGCGTCCTGGCCGGCAGGGCGGAAAGCGCGCGTGCGGCCGCCGTGCAGAGCTGCCGCATGCGCAACGGATCGGCCGTCCAGTCGGTCGCGGCGGCGCGCGACAGCTCTGGCGGGATATTCTCGCGGATGGTTTGCGCTTCCAGCCGGCCTTCGTCACCGCGCAGCCATTCGAGACAGCCGGCTACTGTCCGCCATCCGGACAAGCCTGCGAACAGACCACCGAGCGCCGCGTACAATCTCGGGGAATGCGCGCGCAGGTCGGAGGCCTCGCCAAGCGCCTGGTCGATGACGGCGTCGAGCGCGATGGCGCGCCGGATCAGATCGCGCCGAACAGCCTGCGTTCCCGACTGCTCGGGGCCGACGAGGCGGAAGGTGTGGACAAGCCCGCGCGCGACCTCGTCGCAAAGCGTTGCGAGCTGGAGCGCCAGCCGGCGCCGCGTGCCCCCGAAATCGGTGCCGGCGAGCACGATGCCGGCGCAGACGATGCCGATGCAAATCTCGGTGGCGCGCGTCACCGCGAGAATGAAGACATCGCCGGTGGCGCCACCGACCGCGCCCAGTTCGTCGCTTGCTACGATGGCTGCGGTGTAACCAGCCAGGGCTGCGGCGTAGGAGGCGAAATTGCGCAGTAAGGTCGCCACCAGACAACACGCCGCGCACCACAGCGCGAGGCCGAGCAGAAAGCCCGCGCGATCCTGCAGAAACAATGCGGTCAGCACCACGATCGCCACGGCCCCGACGATCGTGCCGATGGCGCGGAACCAGCCTTTTCGCAAGGCGGCGCCGAGGTTCGGCTGACAGACGATGGCCGCCGAGGTACCGGCCCAGGAGGGGTTGTCCAGTTGAAGCCAAAACGCGACGTAGAGGGCCAGGCACACCGCAGCCCAGAGCCGCAGGCCGAACAACAGCGCCGGCATCGCGGCGCGCAACGCAGATGTCAGGCGCGCCACGGTGAGCGCCTGCAGCGAAGACGATCCAGGCAGCCCGATGTCAGTCTGGCTCATCGCGCCCTTCCCGCAACGGCGTCATCATCGCTTCCTCAAGCCCGGAGGGCTCTCGCCGGAACTGCGGATTCCTCGCCTCGATTATCCGGCGGGTTCAATCTGGGCAGGATGCTGCATCATCGGATTTCCGGGCTTTCCGGAACGAACGGCGCCAGCGGATTTGCACGGCGCGGCAGGCGAGACCGCCGGATTTGCTGCCGGGGTTCCGATCTGGAACACCCCTGCTCCGATCGGCTGCTGCGGCGAGCAAAAAAACGCCAAAATCCATTCGAAAAAATCATATCGTCTCGAGAAAAGGAGAGCCCGATGCGGATCAAATGCGCGATCTTCGCCGGAGTCGTAGTCGCCCTGTCTGCGTTGACGATGCCGGCGCTGGCCAGGCATTCGGAGACAACGAATACCGATGCCAAGGCAGCCGCCGAGCCGCCGGCGTCATCGTCGTGCAGCGCTTTGCAACAGGCCGCCGATGGAAGTTGGGAAAAACTGCCCTGTCAGGAACTGGGTTCGCCGCAGCAATCCCCGCACCAATCGGCCGCGCGAAACTCCGAGCAGCAGACGCGCTGAGGCCGCACTGCCCGGAAAGTTCCGTCATGGCCGGACACGGCCGTCCGAGGGAGGACGTCGTTACCGCTCGCCCTTATCAGGCTAGCCGCGTCCTTCTTAGGCGGCGCGGATCAGCTCTGATGCGGTCCGCGCATGATTTTCATCGCGCCTTCGATCCGGCGCCATACGCCGGCTTCCTCGCTCTCGCCCTGCCCCTCGCAGATCTGGGCATTGCGAGCCACCTCGGCGACCGCCTCAAAACCGTGCTGGTCGATCATTCGCCGGGCGATGGTATGGACTTCCGTCTCCGATATCATGTCGTTCTCCCAAGTTCCGCGCCGGGAACCGCGGCGGCCGATCGCTGCCGAGCCACCTGGACGTGTCCGCGCGCGCCTGCCCTCTACAACGCCCGGCCGCGCCTCCCGTTCGAATGGCAAGCGCCTGTGCGCAAAGTTCTTTTGCCCGGCAACCGATCAGCCCCGGAACCGCGAAACCGGCACCCCCGTAAAACCACGTACGGAGTCCATCGGAATTTTCAGCTCGCCTCTGGGCTGCTATCCAGAGCGCTTGCACTTGCATTTCGTGATTCGAGAAAAAGCGAACATGGCTCAGGTCTATTTCCATTGTTCCAACCAAGTGGGAATTTCGGTCGACCGCTGCGGCAGCGCCGTCGCCGACCTGACCGAGGCGCGCGAGCACGCCGCGCTCGTGGTGCGCTCGCTGGTCGATGACGGCCACCCTGGAAGACTGGCGCGCCTGGGTCCTTCACGTCACCGACGACAAGGGCGAAGAGATCTTCAGCGTTGCCCTTCACCTCACAGCTCGGCAAACCGCATTGAGCCGCGCCATGTGGATCAGCAAATTCATCGGCGCCGCTTCGCCAATGCATGAACCTGATCATGCGATGGCAGCGGCTGATCCGAATCGCGGGCAATCCCTACCGGCCCGAACTTCATTACATGCGAGGGCGCGGCCCGAAGTGGCACGCAAAGCATCAGGGCCGCGGCGAGAGCGGCGCGCTTTGAGGCATGGCGCGCAAGCGCCGGTAAAATTCGTAGCGCGTATCTGCACAGCGTGATCCGCCGATTCCGCCCGCCTGAAGGGCCGGATTTCGCGAGTGGGTAGCGTCCGGCGTGATGTCCGGCGAATTCCAGTGTGCCCCAATGCTGGCATGAACCCTGCATCCGCCTGAGTAACCGGGTCATTCATGATCAACGAAGGACACCATGCTCGTTACTCTCGTCGCCGTTCTCTGCAACGGCCAGCTATGCCTGGAGAAAGTCGTCACCAACACTGAGCAGTCGGGAATCACCATGACGGCCTGCACGGTGCAGGGGCAGATCGGCATTGCCGATTGGCTCGCGCACGGGCCCTATCATGAGTGGAAGCTGCAAAGTTACAAATGCGTGATGGGCAACTACGTGCCCAAGCACGACATCTGAGGCGCGGCTACTGGACGACGTCGAGCTTGACGTTCGTGACACCCTTGTCGACCATTCCGAGCGACTGAGCTGCGGAATAGGAGACGTCGACGATGCGTCCGGGAACGTACGGACCGCGGTCGTTGACGCGCACCGTCACTGAACGGCCGGTCGCAACATTGGTGACGCGCAGTTTCGTCCCGAACGGCAAGGTCGGATGCGCGGCGGTCAGTTCATGCGCGTCGAACTTCTCGCCGCTCGCGGTCTGCACGCCCTCCGAATAGAAGCTGGCGAGGCCCGCCATCTTCGTTCCGGTTGCGCTGGAGACGAACGGCGCGCGCGGCTTCGTCGACGCGACGCGCACCACTGACGATGGCGCGCGTTCGTGCTGCAAGGAAGCCTGCCGGCTGGGCGCGGCGAATCCCGAATTGCGGCTGACGACGGAAGACTGCGCGCAAGCCGCCAGCGTTGCGCCGGCCAGCACAACGGCGATCAGCCGAACGGCATTTCCGGCGGCGAACGGCATGAATGCCGCATCACCACGACGGCGGCACGCTTCAAACTCTGCTCCGGCACGTTTGATGGAAAGCATGTTGCATCCCCAATCCGTGCCCCCAAACCCGACCCCAGTTCAATCGGGCCATGGCGGAACCCAATCCGGGCAGAACCGTGGCCGGAGTCGGACTCCGCACAGGCGATTCCACGAGAGTGTGGTCAATTCGCCACAGTGGGCCGATGCGAGATGAGCGCTTCTCCAAGACCCCGCGGTTCGAGACGTGCGGCGTTGCCACGCTCCCCACCAAGAGGGCCCATGATCATGCTTCACTCGGCCGTCACCCATCGCGCCGCGGCGTCGGCGGAGTTTTCCGGCCGCGTGTTGAACGCGATCTTCGTGCCCGGACCTGCTTCGAGCACTGCGTTGACCAGCACCTCCAGGAGCCACAGGTTCTTCGGCGGCAGCCGGACGCCCGCTCCGATCACAACGCAGTCATAGACTTTGCTGGAGAGTTGATGCGCGAAGGCAGGCCCGGCGGTTTCGTCCGGCTGGACCAGGCAGAGATCGGCCTGCCATCCGCGCTCGGCAATCTCGCGCATGGCGACCGCGATACCGGCATGGATTTTTTCCGCGTTGAAGCCCGGCGGCAGCGTCGGATCGGAGAAATCCACCGCTTCCGGTTGCAGACCTACGAACAGGATCCAGGTCGTCATGTGCGTTCTCCATCATCCGGCGATCGCCGCGCGGGACAGGTTCGAGAATGACGAACTTGGACGGAGATGTCGTGGGTGACGTTTGGATCAGGGCGCTCAGGCCACCTCGGCCTGGGTGCTCTCGGCTTCACCCGCGGCGAGCGCATCGAGATCGACGAGTTGCGGATCGTCGGCATTGACCTTGCTGTCCGCCCGCACGCTGCCGTGCACATGCATCAGGGTCTGCACCCGCCGGGCATTCAGATGGTCCACATGCTGGTGCCGCAACGCGATCGGCAGCAATCCTTTCGGCAGCCCCACCAGCGCAAACGCCGGAACCCGGCGCACCTCGCCACCCTCCCGCCACAGCAGCGGATTGAGCGTGTAGATCAATTGCCGCTCGACCTCGGACGATGGCGGCTGCGCGGGCTCGGGCGCCGCCAACAAGGCAACGTTGGCGTTACCGGCGCGCGTGCGCACCGCGGCGGAACGCAGCTCCCAGCAGATCAAATCCGCGGCCGCGAGAATCTCCTGGCGTATGGCGTCGACGCTGGTCGAAAACCGCGTCGCCTCCGGCAGCGGTGAATCGCTTGTCGTGACGGCGCCCACCAGCGCGGCGGTGCCGGCGTCAAATCCGGGGATCGCGCGCTCGATCGCGGCGGCCATCGCCTCGATCTCGTCCGCCTCCTTGTTTCGATCGCGCTGCGCCCTGGCATCGGCCAATGCGCGCTCGGTCGCAGCCACCTGTTCGTCGAACTCCGCCAACGCGGCGCGCAGCGTATTGACGCGCTCCTCCACGCTGCGCATGTCCGCTTCGGCGCGATCGAGCCTGGCATTGGCGGCGCCGGCCACCGCCAGCCGTTCGGCCGCGGCGCGTTTTTCCGCGAGCAGCGCCTCGGCGAGGCTCAACCGGTCGGCCAGCTTCTGCCGGGCCGCCTGTTTTTCCCGGAGCGCACTCTCGAAGCGCTCGACCGGGCTGAGCTCCCGCTTGAAAAATCCCATGGCAATGCCCCTCGTCACCAGCAATCCCGCCGCGAATCAGTCGGCGAATCCAATGGGCGAAAATTAGCCGAGAACTTGGCTAACATTGCGGTCGAAAGTGGCCATCCGGAACCGGCGTGGCTTGGATGGAGCCAACGGGCGACGAATCACTGTCATTGCGGAAGCGCCGCGTCCTTACGAATCACCGAGGTCGGGCGGCTCGAACCAGTTGGTCAGCGACAGGCCGCCGTCCACCACGATCGCCGCGCCCGTGACATAGGCCGACACCCGGTTCGACAGCACCGCCAACGCCAGCGGCGCGAGGTCTTCGCCGCGACCAAGGCGGCCGAGCGGGATATGTCTGGCGAGCGCGGGATCGGCGACGAAACCGCCTGCCGCGATGGCGCCGGGCACCAGCGCGTTGACCCGGATACCGTAGCGGCCAAACGTCTTGGCCAGTTCCTTCACGAGCATCGCCATCGCGGCCTTGGCGGTGGAGTAATGCGGCAGGTTGCGCGGCGTGCCGGCATGCAGCGAGGTCAGGAACAGAAACGAGCCGGGCTCGCGGGCGGCGATCAGCTTTCGCGCCAGTTCGCGCGCGAGGTGAAAGCCGGCATCGACATTGACCGCGCGCATCTGCTCCCACGTCGCCGTGCTCACCGCGAAAGCGTGATCGGCCTCGCGCCGCGCGGGCGAGGCGCTGTGAACGAAATGCGTCACCTGCCCCAGCGCAGATTGCGCGGCGGCCAGCAGCGCATCGCACGCGGCGGGATCGGCGAGGTCGCCGACCCAGGGCACGGCGAGCTCCGGCCGGGGCGAAGTCTTTGCAGCCGCAGCGACCGTCTCCGCGTTCACGTCGGCGAACACCGTTCGCACGCCCTCGCCGACCAAAGCCTGGGCGATCGCACGGCCGATGCCGTTTCCCGCCCCGGTGACGAGCGCGGCCTCGCGCGCGGGATCGAACGGATTTTGCAGCAGGCTCATGTGGGTACTCCCTGCCGCAGTCTGCCCTCGCCCGGCGTTGACGACAAGCGCGGCCCGCTGCCGGGCCTCGTCTCAGCGTGACGGTCGCCCGCGTCGTGCGAATCCGCAAACGCGCCGCCGCCCGGATGGTAGGGAACGAATGTTCCCGCGTTCGCGTTAGCCTTTCGCGCTCATTTGCCGGATGTCAGCGATGTCCCTGCCCGCTTCCCTTTCCTCCAAACCCGCCTTCGCCGCGCTTTCCGGCTGGACCAGCGCACAGCGGCACGTGGTCGCCGCCACTTTTCTGGGATGGACGCTCGACGCGTTCGATTTCTTCCTGCTGGTGTTCGTGCTGAAGGACATCGCCGCAGAATTTCATACCGACATTTCGAACGTCACCTTCGCCATTTTGCTGACGCTGGCGATGCGCCCCATCGGGGCCTTCCTGTTCGGCCGCGCGGCGGACCATTACGGCCGCCGCCCGACCTTGATGGTGAACGTGCTCATGTATTCGGTGCTCGAATTCGCCTCCGGTTTCGCGCCCAGCCTGACCGCGCTGTTGATCCTGCGCGCGCTCTACGGCGTCGCCATGGGCGGCGAATGGGGCGTCGGCGCCTCGCTGACCATGGAAAGCATTCCGCCGCATGCCCGCGGGTTCGTCTCCGGCCTGCTGCAATCGGGATATCCGACCGGCTATTTCCTGGCTTCGATCGTCTACGGCCTGCTTTTCCAGTACATCGGCTGGCGCGGCATGTTCATGGTCGGCGTCATTCCCGCTCTGCTCGTCTTCTACATCCGGCGCACGGTGCCGGAATCGCCGAGCTGGAGCAAACAAGCGGCAGCCGAGCGCGGCAGCACCTTGACGGTTTTGCAGTCGCACTGGCGCCTCGGCATCTACGCGGTGATCCTGATGACCGCGTTCAACTTCTTCAGCCACGGCACGCAGGACCTTTACCCGACCTTCCTGCAGGTCGAACACAAACTGTCGCCGCATGCCGTGGGCATCATCGCGGTGATCTACAATATCGGCGCGATCTGCGGCGGCATCTTCTTCGGCTCGCTGTCGGAGCGGTACGGCCGCCGCCGCTGCATCGTCATCGCGGCGCTGCTCAGCCTGCCGGCTATTCCGCTCTGGGCGTTTTCGTCCACGCCCGCCCTGCTCGCCGTCGGCGCATTCCTGATGCAGTTCTTCGTCCAGGGCGCCTGGGGCATCGTGCCGGTGCATCTCAACGAATTGTCGCCTGATACCGCGCGCGGAACGTTTCCCGGCTTCGTCTACCAGCTCGGCAACCTGCTCGCTTCCGTCAACGCCACGCTGCAGGCCGGGATCGCCACGGCGTTCGGCGGCAATTACGGCCTCGCGCTCGCCGTCGTCGCCGGCACCGTCGCGATCATCATCGCCGTGCTGACGGCGTTGGGCGCCGAAGCGAAGGGCGTGGCTTTCTCGCAGGCCGTGCCCGAGCCCGCGCCGGCGGAGTGAGAACGCGGGCTTCGCCTTCCTTCCCCAAAAGTCGACTACCGGCGCAGTCCGCGTGCGCCTAGCTTTCACCCATCAAGGCTCGCCCGAGGGGAACAAGAAGCCACGCCAGCCACGGAGTGGATAGCGATGATTTCCTTGGTGGAAGGACACCCGAACGTCGACGCGATTGTGCTCTATTTGCTGATGTCGGCAATTCTTGCGGCGACGCTCTACTATTTCAATCGCAGACGGACGGAATAACTGCCGTCAATAAGGCGGCTTCTTCCGCTGCCGCTGGGCCTTCGCCGCTTCCATCCACCACGCGAGGTCATCGGCGAAGCGCGGAAAGGTCTGCTCCAGCGCCTTACCGCCCTCGCCGATCGGCTTGCTGTCCGGGGATAGGGTCTGCGTGATCGGCCCGACCGCGATGGAGCTCGAAATCACCACCATGCCCATTTCGGAGAGCGTGCCGTGCCACGCCAGGGCGGCGCGGGCGCCGGCAAAACGGCCGGCCGAATAGGAGGCAATGGCCGCCGGACGCCAGAACCATTCCTCGAGAAAATGATCGGTGAGGTTTTTCAGCCCCGGCTGGATGCCCCAATTATATTCGCCCGTGACAAACACAAACCCGTCGGCGTCGCGGATCTGGCCCGCGAGCTTTTCCAGAACGGCGGGTGCGTGGCCTTTCGGATATTCCTTGTACATCCGGTCCAGCATCGGCAGGCCGACCGCCTGGGCGTCGATCAGTTCGACATCGTCGCCGCGGCCACGCAAGCCGTCGACGACGAACTGCGCAAGGCGGATACCCAGGCGGTCCGACCGGTAGGATCCGTAGAAGACGAGAATGCGGCTGCTCATGGCCGCACCATAGCACGGCAGGCACCCCGCACAGCCCCGATCGTGCCTTGTCGCTTTGAACTTACCGCCGCCGACGGACGACTAGAACAGTAGTCCAATCGAACGGGGGCCCATCATGACCGACCAGCCGACACCTGTCGCCATCAGCCGCGGGCCGTGGATCGCGAGGGTGCTGCCCTGGGTCTTGATCCTCCAATTCCTCTGGAATTCTGCTGACGCCGGCGCACGAAT
Organism: uncultured Alphaproteobacteria bacterium; assembly: GCA_963843225.1. Taxonomy (GTDB): domain Bacteria; phylum Pseudomonadota; class Alphaproteobacteria; order Rhizobiales; family Xanthobacteraceae; genus Bradyrhizobium. Next base: position 60,207 of record CAWJJT010000003.1, read on the forward strand.
ATCCGATGCGGACCGAGCAGGTCATGACCATGACGTTCGACGCCCTGATGCTGGCCGGCCTGATCGGGCTGAGGGGCGCGATGCCGAAGCCGCTGTTCTGGATCGCGCTGGTCGCGGGCATCGGACTGTTTGCGCTGCGCCTCAGTGCCGACGGCTGGTGGACCGGCCATTTCACCTATTCGCTGCCGCCGCGCTGACGGCCGGCGCATGACACGCACGGTCGACGACATCATCAGCGAGGCAGCGCGCCTGCCGTTGTGGGATGCCGCCTACCTGATCTGGCGCGAGAAGACCACGTTCGAACGGCTCGAGGGCCGGCGCTGGCGGCCCCCCGACGTGAGAACGCCTGCCGTCGCGGCGCGATCGATGCGCCGGGTCAGCGCGCAGCTCAAACGCGAGCGCGACAATGCGCAGGACGGCCCCACCTGTGATCGCCTGAAACGGGCCCATCCGCGCGCCGACCTGGCCGAGTTGAAACAGGCGATCGTGGCGGCGGTCAAATTCGACGACGATTGCTTCAGGTATTTTTCCAGCAACGGCGGCGATTGCTGGGACGATGTCGTCCGTGCCGTGGCCCTCGCCGGCAAGGATCATCCCCACTATCTCGCCACCACCTACCGCGACGCCCGCAACTGGGTCGCCCACAACATGAAATGAGAGCCGCGCCCGGCAGCGATCCGAAGATCGTAGCAAGCCGCGCCGGACCAGTAACGTAAACCCGGGATTAACACCGGCAATTTACGGTGCAGGCCGCGTCCCGCCCCACCGTGAACGGCTCAAAATCCATGAAAATCGGCACCCTCCTGACCACCGCCATCGTCTCGCTTTCGGCCGTCGGCGGCGGGCTCGCAGCCTACGTCGCGGTCACGAAATACAGGACGATGGACCAGGTTTCGGTCGCGCAGGGCAGGCTGGAGATCGTTCGGGCGGTCGGCGACCTTCCCCGCTATATCAACCCCGAGCGCGGTTTCTCCACCAACATCCTGTTCGGGCCGCCCACCGTCGATCCGAAACAGCTTGCCGAACTCAACGACAAATATCGCAAGGACACCGACGGCGCGCGTAACAGGATGAACCAGGTCAGGAGCACCCTGCCCGGCGCGCTCGACGACGGCGGCGCCGTGGGGAACGCCATCGATGCGCTGAACGTGAAGTTTACAGCCTTGCGCGAGTCCATCGACAAGGCCATCGCGGGTCCGGTCGATGCCCGCCGCGATTCGGCCAAGAAGATCGTCGCCGACAATTCGGCGTTCAACAGCGCCGTCACTGCGCTGCTCGACGAGCAGGTCCGCAAGATGGCCCGGCTCGACGGCGACGCCTACCGCCAGGCGAGCTACGCCAATATCGCCTGGACCCTGCGTGACATTGGCGGTCTCAATGCCAGCCTTCACAAGAATCTGGTCGGCGCCAGGCGCGCGGCCACCGAGGCCGAGAAAATGGAGTTGAGCCGCTCGCAGGGACGCACCGACCAGATCCTGTCGTCGCTGCAGGCGTTGCGGGGCAATCCTGCCACGCCCGCCAATGTGGCAGCGGCGCTCAATCACATGAACGACGCCTATGTCGAGCGGTTCGGCAAGGAGTTGAAGATGGTCAAGGACGGCGCCGTCAGCGGCCAATACGAGCACGACGCCGATGCTTATTTCGTGGAATCGCAGCGCGGCCTGGGTGCGGTCGTCGAGGTGCGCGACGCCTTCTACGACAATGCCGAGCAGATCCTCGGCTCGGCCTATTCCGTCGCGCGCTTCAGCTTCATGATCGCGCTCGCAGGCCTTGCCGCGGTCGCCACGGCGAGTGCCGCGCTGGTGGTGATGGTCCGCCGCCGCGTCTGCCTGCCGATCATCGACCTCACCGTCTCGATGTCGCGACTGGCCGCCGGCGACGTTTCCGGCGAAATCCCGGGCACGGACCGTCACGACGAGATCGGCGCGATGGCGGCGGCCGTCGGGGTCTTCAAGGACAACAAGATCGCGGCGGATCGGCTGGCCGCCGAGAAGGAAGCCGAGAACGACGTCAAGGTTCGGCGCGCACGCGTGCTCGATGACCTCACCCGCGCCTTCGAGGCAAAGGTGAGCGAACTGGTCGGCGGATTGTCGTCGGCCTCGGCCAAGATGGAAGATACCGCCCAGTCGATGTCCTCGACCGCGGCCGACACCAACCGCCAGGCCGCGATCGTCGCCACCGCCTCGCAACAGACCTCGAGCAACGTGCAGACGGTCGCCAGCGCCACCGAAGAGCTGACGTCCTCGATCACGGAAATCGGTCGGCAGGTCGCCCAATCCGCCGAGATCGCGGCCCGCGCCGTCGAGAACGCCCGTCGCACCGGCGATACCGCGCGCTCGCTGGCCGACGGTGCGCAGAAGATCGGCGACGTCGTGACCCTGATCCAGAGCATCGCCGCGCAGACCAATCTGCTCGCGCTCAACGCCACCATCGAGGCCGCGCGCGCCGGCGACGCCGGACGCGGATTTGCCGTCGTGGCGTCGGAAGTCAAATCCCTGGCCGGTCAGACGGCGAAGGCCACGACCGAAATATCGGAACAGATCACCGCTATCCAGACCGCCAGCGACGAAACGGTGACGGCGATCAGGAACGTGGCCGACGTGATCGCCGAGATCGACCAGATCGGCGTTGCGATCGCCTCTGCCATCGAAGAACAGGGCACGGCGACCAAGGAAATCTCCCGCAGCGTTCAGGAAGCGGCGCGCGGCACCCAGGAAGTCAACTCGAACATTTCCGGCGTCCAGCAGGCAGCCAACCACACCGGTTCCGCCGCGAGCCAGGTGCTCGGTGCCGCAGCCCAGTTGTCGTCGCAATCGGGCGACCTCGCGGCGCAGGTCAACCGGTTTCTGTCCGAGGTCCGGGCGGCGTAGCCCCAGGCGTATTCAAGCGGACGGTTTCGATTCGTCGAAATCGAACGGATCAGTGCCGCTTGAAATACTGCACGTCGCGTTCGTGCTTTTCAGCCGCGGCGCGCGATTTGAAAGTACCGAGATTGCGGCGCTTGCCGGTTTTCGGATTCACTTTTCGGGAATAGAGCCGGTACTCGCCCGATTGCAATTTTCGGATCATGGAATGGGTTCTCCTCGAAGTAACAACCGCAATCGCCCCGCGGTTGTTCCGCTCCCGAAATCGAGGCGATCGTCCTTGCTCGCGTCACCGGGCCAGATACGCCTGACGAAGAAGTGAGCGCGGGACGAACATTGCCTAGAAGCAAAGATTGGTGACGAGATTCCCGCGCTTGTCCTTGATCGCGAGCGGGCATTCCATGCGCTTCAAGGCCTTCTTGGCGTCCTCGTCGCCCAGTGCCGCGGCGCGCTCGTAATAGGCCTTGGCGGCGGCGTTGTCCTTGGGGCCGCCGCGGCCTTCCTGGGCGAACGCGCCCATCTGCGCCAGCGCGCCCGGATGGTTTTGTGCGGCCGCTTTCTCGAACAGATTTCGCGCGGCGGTATCGTCCTTCGGTCCGCCGGTGCCCTCCGACAGCATCAGCCCGAGCTGATACTGCGCCTCTGCATTGGTTTCGGCGGCCTTCGCCAACAGCTCGCGAGCGCGAACCGGATCGGCCGTCGCACCGCCACTGCCGCCAAGCGCCGCAAGATTGCTGACGCCGCGGGGATTGCCGGCTTCCGCCGCGCGCTCGAACAGTTTTCGCGCCTGCGCTTCGTCCCTGGCGACGCCGGAGCCTGTGCCATAGAGCACGCCCAGTTCGACCATCGCCGACGTCGAGCCCTTGTCGGCTGCCTTGCGCCAGGCCGCAATCGCCTCAGGTAACTGCCGGTTGGCGGCGAAAGCGCGGCCAAGCTGGTAAAGCGCACGGCGCGACGAGCCGGCGGCAATTCTGCAAAACTTGATGGCAGTCGCGATATCCGGTTGCGCCACGTCGGGCGTGCCCTTGACGTCGGCCGGTTTGTCGGGATCGGCGGGGTCGGCGGCGAGCCGATCGCACAGCACGAGATCGGCCGACTGCGCTCTTGACTGACATGGGTGCGCCAACCATCCCGCCGCCGCGATCGCCACGGCCGAAAGGACCATTCGGCCGGCTGCGGCCCGAGTGAGCGCGTACCAACGTTTCATCAGGATTCACCGATTGACGGCGGAAGGTAGCTTCGAAGAACAGGCGGATTCAAGGCTCGAGCCCGGACTCGCGCAGCAGCGGAGCGACCTCGGGCGAAGCGAGATATTTCAACAGCGCGTCGGCCTGCTCGGATTTCGCCGACGCCGCCCAGCGGCCGGCGGAAAACACCGCCGCCGTCTGCAGTTCGCGCGGGATCGGCCCGACCACTTCGACACCCGCGACCTGTTTCAGCTCGCTGATCTGCTGCACGGCCAGATCGGCCTCGCCACTGACCAGCAACGCGGCAGTCAAGCCCGACGGGATGATCCGGGCACGCGCATTGATCTCGGAAGCTATTCCCAGACGCTCGATCAATTGCGCGAAGAAGATGCCGCTGGCGCCGATGCGCGAATAGGCGATCGAACGCGCGCCGAGCAACGCCCTGCGCAGCGCCGGTTCGGTTGCGATGTCGGGATGCGCGGCACCAGCCTTGACCGCGATGCCGACAAACGAGCGCGCGAGATCGACGCAGCTTGCGGGGACCACGCTGCCCTGGCGCGCGAGTTCATCGAGCCCCTGCCTTGTCAATATGACGACATCGGCGGTTTCGCCGCCGCGCAATCGTTCCAACAGTCCGAGCGTCGGGGCAAAATCAGCATCGATGCGCGCACCGCCCGCGGCCTGATATTGTCCGGCAAGGCCGCGCACCGCGCCCATCAGGGCGAGCGTCGAGAGCACGCGAACGACATCTTCCATCTCGGCTACCTCGCCGCGGCTATTCAGCGATGCCGCTCGGGCAGCTTCTAGCAGCCCAGCGCGCCGGAGGTGAAGCAGGAAACAGCGGGAAGAGACCGCGGGGGCGCTCGATGCGAAGGCGCCCAAAAGCAATGATCCGCCGAAGCGGCCAGCGCCTCGGCGGATCAGCTTGCGGCCCGGACCACCCCAGGGGTCCGGGCCAACATGTCTTTTCGTCTTAAGCCGCAGCCGCCTTGGCGGAGGTCGGCACCGACGCGATCGTCTTCAGGATCTGCGAAGCGATCTGGTAGGGGTCGCCCTGCGAGTTCGGGCGGCGATCTTCCAGATAGCCCTTGTAGCCGTTGTTGGCGAAGCTGTGCGGCACGCGGATCGAGGCGCCGCGGTCCGCGATGCCATAGCTGAACTTGTTCCACGGTGCGGTCTCGTGCTTGCCGGTCAGGCGCTTGTCGTTGTCCGGACCGTAGACCGCGATGTGATCCATGATATTCTTCTCGAAGGCCGCCATCAGCTGCCTCGAAGTACTCCTTGCCGCCGACTTCGCGCATGTACTTGGTCGAGAAGTTGGCGTGCATGCCGGAGCCGTTCCAGTCGGTGTCGCCGAGCGGCTTGCAGTGGATACTCGATGTCGATGCCGTACTTTTCGGTCAGGCGCTGCATCAGATAGCGGGCCATCCACATTTCGTCGGCGGCCTTCCTGGAGCCCTTGCCGAAGATCTGGAATTCCCACTGGCCCTTGGCCACTTCGGCGTTGATGCCTTCGTGGTTGATGCCGGCGGCGAGGCAGAGGTCGAGATGCTCTTCGACGATCTCGCGGGCGACGTCACCGACGTTCGAGTAGCCGACGCCGGTGTAATACGGGCCCTGCGGCGCCGGATAACCCGCGGTCGGGAAGCCGAGCGGACGGCCATCCTTGTAGAAGAAGTATTCCTGCTCGAAGCCGAACCACGCGCCGGGATCGTCGAGAATGGTCGCGCGCTTGTTGGTGGCATGCGGGGTCTTGCCATCGGGCATCATGACTTCGCACATCACGAGAGCGCCATTGGTGCGGGCGGCATCCGGATAAACGGCGACCGGCTTCAGCACGCAGTCGGAGCTGTGGCCCTCGGCCTGCATGGTCGAGCTGCCGTCAAATCCCCACAGAGGGAGCTGTTCGAGCGTCGGAAATGCGTCGAATTCCTTGATCTGAGTTTTGCCGCGCAGATTCGGCGTCGGCGTATATCCGTCGAGCCAGATATACTCGAGCTTGTACTTGGTCATTGAGCCTCTCTTGAGTTGATGCTGCAAAAAGCGGTGAACCGAAGGCTAGTGGTCACCACATGCGGACCCGGCCACCATCGGCCAGCCATTACCAAGCAATTAAAGTGCCAAATTGCCGCAGCGCGGCAGCCGGATCGGGCAACCAAGGCGCCCCCGGTTCGGGCCCCTCGATTCGAATTTTCAGGTGCGGCAAAGGCGCGCGGGATGCCGTTCGGGAAGGCACCCCAACGACGCGATTGAGGCCCAAATGACGCTCGATTCTGCGGCACAGCGCAGCCTGTCTGCTCGCGGCGATTAAAGCCGCGGCATGTTCCGGCGACCTCAGGCCTGGAGGAGCCCCGCTGCCGCGACCTTGCCAATGGCTCAAGCATTAGCCGCCCGACAACTGCTGTCCCCAAAGCAAAGCAGCGAAATGCCTATAATTTATACACAGAATGACTTTCCCTTGATCAGGTTGCACCCGCGACAAGCAGGGACGATATCGAAATTGCGTAACCAATCGCGAACGAGTTCGGGCGCAGCATGGTTGATCTGCATCAGCCGTTCGACGGCGGACCGGCCCAACATGCGCCAAGGGGCACCGACAAAGGAGAGATGAGAAGATGACTTCGAATTCGAATCAGGGGTCCGCCAGGATCTATCAATTCCCGACCGGGGGTCGCGCGGCTCTCGGTGAACGTCGCCATGACGAGGCCCAGCCGGCCACTCAGCAGGATTCGCCGCGCCTGAACGAGACGGCCTGCAGCGGTAGCTGGTACCACGAGGCAGCGATCCAGGAATCCAAGCCGGCATGGGAGCGTTGATGCCAATCGCAAGCCGGATACCGATCCGCTGGCCGTCGTTGCCGCGATATCGGGTGGGTTGAAAGGGTCGGGACGAGAATGTTCCGGCCCTTTTTCTTTGGTGATTTTTCCAGCTCTTCAGTCCGATTCCGCTATCCGGGTTCGCACGCCGTCGCCGGCCGCCTGGCGCGTTTGACCGTGGTGCCGGCCTTGTTGATCTTCAACGTGATGCCGCTGCCCGAATAGCGCGTACCGGTCAGGCTAAAGCGCCGGGCAAGCGTCACCGCCTTGCCGTCGATCTGCAGATGCGCGCGCCTGTCGTATTCGAAAAATCCAGCGATGAATTGCGTGCCGTCGGCACAGCGATAGGTCTGGAACGTCTGCGCCTCGGCCGCCATTGGGCCGGCCGCCGCGAGCAGCACGATTGCAGCAAGACCTGATCGCATGTTCCCCCCTAAATCATCAGTATAGCCCAAGCCGGACGCACGCCACGCCTTTGTCGGTCATTTCTCTGCCGCGGCTGATGGCCTAGACTGCGCCGATGTCAGACACCCCTCCCCGCCATCTCAGCCTCGCCGGCGCCAGCAATTTCCGCGATCTCGGCGGCTATCCCGGAGCCGGCGGCCGTATGGTCCGCTGGCGGCAGATCTTCCGTTCCAACCATCTCGGACACCTGACCGAGGCCGATGTCGAAGTGCTGCGACCGCTCGGCCTGAAGAGCGCGTTCGATTTCCGCGGCACCGAGGAGCGCGTGGCCGCAAGCTGCGGATTGGCGGAAATCGCGGTTCATTCGCTGCCGATCGAGCCGACCGTGGTCGCCGCATTGCGGGCGCGCGCTGCCGAAGGCTCGGCGCTCTCGTCGACCGATGCGCTGGAGGTGATGCGCGATTCCTACCGCAACTACGTGCGTTACAACACGCCGAGATTCCGCGCGCTGTTTGCGCATCTGCTTGAAGACCGCGCGCCGCTGGTCATTCACTGCACCGCCGGCAAGGATCGCACCGGTTTCGCCTGCGCGTTGATCCTGCACGCGCTCGGTGTGACGGACGAGGTGATTGCGGAGGATTACCTGCTGACCAACCGCTTCTACCGCCGCGATCCCGGGGTCTCCGGTGACCTGCCCGATGAGGTCGGGCGGGTGCTGGGATCGGTGGAAGGCTCCTTCCTCGCAGCCGCGTTCGAGGCCATCAAGGCCGATTACGGCGATCTCGAGGGTTATTTCAGCGACGGCCTGGGGCTGGGAACCGGGGAACGCGTATCGTTAAGAAATCGCTACCTGGACGCGTGAATTCCGCCTCGCCCAAAGATGGCCGGAGCGGCGAGACCGGCGTCAGGCCGCCGCTTCCAATTCCGCATCCAGGTCGGCAATGACGTCCTCGAATGCCGAAATCGCCTGCTGAACCGCGGCGATCTGCAGCAATTCCCAGCTGCTGATCGGACCGTTGCGGTTTTGCAGCGCGACAATCAAATCCCGCCGCTGTTCCTTGAGCTGAACCAGCGGCAACCCGTGATCTGGCAGATATCCCATGACAAGCTTCCAACCCTCTTGGAGATAGCGCCAACATATCCGGATCGTTTTGCAATCGGCTTATAGAACTCCCGCAAATTTTAACTAAATGCCGGGAATTGGGGGATGCGGGGGTCTAGGCCGCCGCATCGAGCACGCCCGCGATTGCGCCCGAAAGCGCCTGGCTCATGCAGTTGGTGGCCCATTCGCTCATGTGAAGCCGGTCGCCGTCGGTGGGATCGATCAGTTCGTCGATCGGGATGCCGTCCTGGACGACCCACCGCTCCATCAAGGCAAAACGCCGAAACAGGTTGACCTTGGCAGTGGCCGCAGCCGCTTCGATCCGCCCCAGGATGTCCTGCGCCCGTTTGATCTTCTCAGGTTTCACGATGGCGGTGGTGTATTGCAGATCCATCAGCACCACGTCCATCGGCAGATCCGCGAGCCAATCGAGCCCGCCACGATCGCCGCCCCCACCGCGTCGGGACTATAGACTTCATCGTGAAACACCGCGTTGGTGCCGACCTGCCAGATCACCAGCACCGGCGCCTCGGCGATCACATCGGACTCGAAGCGTGACAATTCCTCTGGAGCTTCCTGACCACCGAAACCCCGGTTGAGGACGTCGACCATCCGGCCATAGGAGTGCCCCCTTAACGCCACTTCGAGCCGTGCCGGATAGGGAATGATGTTGCCCTCGCCCGAGGTCGACGACGCGCCGATCGCAACGATCCTGGTCTTGCGCTGGCGCTTCAGACTTTGCGCCAAATGCGGCAATGGAAATTTGAAACCGACGAGATCGAGGTGTGTGTTGCAAGGCCTTGGTGCATCAACCATCTGAACCTCCAAAAATTTAAGGTTGCGGTGTGGTGCTCTTGAAACCCTCATTGGGTCCAAAACCGCCCCGCATTGCAAATGAATTCACCGTCGTCATAGTAATAGCTGCCCTCACCCCTCGCGCGGAGCTCCCCATGGACGGAAAAGTCGTTGTGATTACCGGCGCTTCGGGAGCGCTCGGCAGAGTGGTCGCGGAAGTGGCGCTGGCGCGGGGCGCCAAGGTTGCAGGCGTCGATCACGCGGCATCCCAACTGCCGGCGACGGAGAAGCGGATCGAACTCGGCGGCGTCGACCTTTCCGACGCTGTCTCGGCCAAGAAAGCCATCGATGCGGTCGCAGCGCATTTCGGCAAGCTCGACGCTTTGGTCAATATCGCCGGCGGCTTCGCCTTCGAAACGGTGGCCGACGGCGATCCGCAAAACCTGGCAACGCATGTACGCCCTCAACGTGCTCACGGCGCTGAACGCATCGCGGTCGGCAATCCCGCACCTGGCCGCTTCCGGCGCGGGACGGATCGTCAATGTCGGCGCGATGGGCGCGCTGCAGGCGGCCTCCGGCATGGGCGCCTACGCCGCGTCCAAGGCCGGCGTACACCGGCTCACCGAGGCGCTGGCTGCCGAATGGAAGGGAAGGATCACCGTCAATGCCGTGCTGCCCTCCACCATCGATACCGCAGCCAATCGCGCCAGCATGCCGCGGGCCGATTTCGCCAAATGGGTGGCGCCGCAAGAATTGGCCGAGGTGATCCTGTTTCTCATCAGCGATGCCGCCAGCGCTGTCACCGGTGCGCTGCTGCCGGTGAGCGGACGCGTATAAGCGCGCCCTCACGCCTCCGCGAGCTTCTTCAACACCGCGCTGAAACGAATGCTGCGCTTGCCGACGAGCGCGGTGGCTTCCGCGACGGCGCCCTCGTCGCTGTAGGTGCCGGAAAAACCGATGCCGACTTCGTGGCCGCCGAAGACCGGCCGTTCGCCCTCGCTTGGGGTGTGCTCGTGATTGACGAGTTCGCCCTTCCATCTGCCGTTGGCGCTGGTGTAGGCGCCGATATAGTCGAAGAACGCGTCGCCGCCGCGGATCCGGCCATCATGCAGCATCATCACGCCGGTATTGCCGCCGTCGATGCCGTCAAGCATCCGGATGTGAATGGAATACAGTCCGTTCCCGATGCCATCGACACTCGCCTCTGGTGCGGGCGGCGCCGCCGCTTCGCTGATCGGGGTCATGACCGAGTTGAAGGCAATGCTGGGGACTTGCGTGGTGCCGCCTTCGAAAACATATCCCTCGCCCTGCGGCCGGCCCTTGAGCGCAAGCGTGACCGTGTCGGCCTTCAGCAGCGGCGCAAAATTGGGATCCTCGTTGTGCCGCTTCGTCGATATGTCCACCGACACCTCGCCGTCGTCGGATTCACGGTAGGTGCCGATGAACGCGAAGGCCGAATTGCCGCCCATCATCTTGCCGTCAAACACGTAGATGACGCCGCGGCGCGAACCGTGCGCCGTGTACATTTCGACCTTGTAGAAGTCCTTTGAGCATGTCGCTTCGGCCTTCCTGGCCTGTACCTTTGCGCTCGGCCGGCGCCGATGGCGCCGTTCCCTTCAGTCCGGAATCAGCAAGCGCAGCTTCGACTTGAATCGAATGCTCTGTTTGCCGGCGAGCGCCATCCCGTCGCCTTCGGCTGTTCCGTCGGTGTAGGTCCCGGTAAAGCCGATGGTCACCACCTTGCGTTCCCAGACCGGTCGCGCCCCGAATGTCGGCGAGTGCTCCTGGTTGGTCACTTCGCCCTTCCACTTGCCGTCGGCAGCGGTGTAGCTGCCGTAGGCATAAAAGAACGAGTCGCCTCCGCGCAGGGTACCATCGCGCAATACCATGACGCCCTGATTGCCGCCCTCGATGCCGTCAAGCATCTCCACGGTGATGTGGTAGAGCCCATTCCTGATCATGATCCGCTTGGCGCCCGTTCCGTCCCGCGTCCACAATAGCCGCTCCTGCCGCGTTTGACCAAATCGCGGGTCCGCGCTTGCGGCGATCCGGGCTAAACTGGCCGCATTGAGTTGCACGGACGACACGGAACCTACCCGGGAGCCCTCTTGGAAACCGCGCTTTACCTGCCCGTCAAACGGTTCCTCGAAAACCTGGGCTTCACCGTCAAGGGCGAGGTCGGCGGCTGCGATCTCGTGGCTTTGAGCGGCGACGATCCCCCGATCGTCGTGATCGGCGAATTGAAGCTGTCCTTCAATCTCGAGTTGGTGCTGCAGGCGGTTGATCGCGCCGGCGCCTGCGACGAGGTCTGGCTCGCCGCCAAGCTGTCCGTCAGCGGCAAGGGACGCGAGAACGATTCCCGCTACCGCAATCTCTGCCGCCGGCTCGGTTTCGGCATGCTCGCGGTCACCAACAGCGGCGACGTCGAGGTGATCGTCAAACCGCCGACCGCCAGCCCGCGGCGCGATCCGAAGAAGCGCTCCCGTCTCGTCGCCGAACACCGGCGCCGCAAAGGCGATCCGGCGCTCGGCGGCAGCACGCGCTCACCGATCATGACGGCCTACCGCCAGCAGGCGCTGGCTTGCGCTTCCGCGCTGTCGCAGGGGCCGCGGCGCGTGCGCGATCTGAAGCCGGAGATTCCCGACGCACCGAAGATTCTGCTGCATAACGTCTATGGCTGGTTCGATCGCGCCGAGCGTGGCGTCTACGTCCTGACCGAAGCCGGACATGCCGCGCTCAAGCGCTGGCCGCAGCAACCGATCGATTTCGCAAACGCCGGCGATTCAGCGTCCTGAACCGTGGCAATCGGAAATCGCGACGACTGGAATGATGGTAGTGACCGGAGTGTGACAATGCGACAAATCCACAGCTCTGGCGCATAGCTGGATTGCCGCATCACTTATATATTGCAATGCAGCATGGGCAGGCCTAGGTACTTCGGACCAACTGCGAGGCCCCGATGAGCGAAGACTGGAATACGAAGTACGGAACGCGGCGCGTCCGCCGCGATCCGCCGACGCTGGATGAAGCGATTTTTGCCGCGGTTGGCATTACCGACGACCAGGAAGCACAGGCTGAAATCGCCGCTTCGCTGATGGGGCTGCCGATTGAATCCGTGTTGGCCGAAGTGAAGAAGGTCGCGCGCACCACGGCGCGTTCAACGACCCGCGTGATCGCGGGCGAACAGGGCGCGCAGCGCTCGGTGGTGGTCGAACGCCGCGTCGTCAGACGGTTCGGCAACGACAAGCGCACCGGCACCTGAATCCTCGCGCATCGCTGCATCAAATCGCCGGCCCACAGGCCGGCGATTTGATGTTTGTAACGCGACCGCTCAGGCGGTCCGGCCCCCGCCAACGATTCCCAGCACGGCCTTCCAATAGGCGCGGTTGAACTGCACCATGGCGCGCGTCGCATCGGTCGGCGTCGTGATCGCCATCTTGGCGAGCTCGAGCTGCGATTGCGGCTTCAGATCGATGGTGCCGGTCGATTCGCCATGACGGAACGTCAACTGCGCGCCGAATTTATTGGCGAGCGCCCGCATCGCCTGGTTTTCCGCGCCGGTGGTGATCCGCAGCGCCCGGTAGCCCTTCCACCGGGCTTCCTGGATCAGCCGCTTGAACAGGATGATGCCAACGCCCTGGCGGCGCACGGACGCCTCGACGCTGAAAGCGATTTCGGGCAACGCGTCGGGGGATTGATCCGGCGGATGCAGTTCGGCTGCGCCGCGCACCACGCCGTCCTCGATATAGGCGACAATGACGGTGCCATCGTCGGCGCATTTCGCGGCGTAGCTCTCGATGAAGCCGTCGTCCAGGAAGCCGTTGAAACGGTCATGCCGGCTCTCCGGATCGAGCCGCAACAGATGGTCACGCAGCAGCGGGAGTTCTTCTTGCTGATACAGCGTCCGGACGTAGCCGCTGGCAAACCTGGAACGGGTGGTGTCTTGGTGTGGCACGTCAAAACTCCTCTTGGATGGCCCTCGAGGAGGCGTCGAATCCCTAGATCACAAATATTGTGCGTCGCAACATAGAATTCAAGTCCGTATCCCGCCTCAAATAACAGCAGGATGCGAATGGTTAACTAAATCCAACCCCCCGTATTCATACGAGGACCATCTGGGTCTGGGTCACCATCGCCACCAGCTTGCCATCCTCAGTCTGAAGCCGCGTCTGCCAGACCTGCGTGCGGCGGCCCCGATGCACTGGTGTCGCGGTCGCGACCAGCGTCGATCCTTCCCTGGCGCCGCCGATGAAGTTGGTCTTGCTTTCGATCGTGGTGGTGCCCTTGGCGTCCGCCGGCAGGTTAATCACTGTCGCAGCCGCGCCGACCAAATCGGCAAACGCCATGATCGCGCCGCCATGGATGGTATGGCCGAGGGTGCACAAATCCGGCCGGACCAGCATCTTCGCCACCACGCGATCCTGGTCGGCTTCGGTGAAGGTGACGCCCTTCAATTCGGCGAAAGGCATCTTCATCGAGTTCACTTTTTCGAGCGGCGTCATCGGACCTCCCCGTGTTTCTTCAGGTCATTCCTCAGGAGCATGGATTGCCGTATCAAATCAGGCAATGACGTCTGAGGTAGTTGTCGCCGTTGACGGCGCAAATGAGAAGGAACAGGCTATGTCGCTGATCGATGGCCTGGATGCCATCGATTGCTGCACGAAGCCGGTCATCGGGTTCGCATGCTCGCGACCCGTTGACTCGCGACGATGAGCAAAAACCCCCGTGAACCCGGCTAGACCTTTTCCACTCCGCACCATTCCGCGATGAACAGCGCGGTCGCCTTGGTAGACTTCCGCAGGGAGTTGAGATCGACATATTCGTTGAAGCCGTGCATCGCCGCACCGCTGGCGCCGAAGCACAGGCTCGGTATGTTGTAGTTCAGTCCATAGAAACGCGTATCGGTGAGCGCGGTGAAGACGAGGTCCTGCACCGATCCGCCATACACCGTATTGAAGGCCTTTCCGAAGGCTGCTTCCGCTTCCGCCGAATCCTTCAGCTCATAGCCCTCCGACAGAAAGCCGGACCATTCCACATCGGGCGGGTTGTTGGAGAGGAAGCGGTGATCGCGCGCCGCGGCCGAAACATGGCTAAGGATTTCGGCCTGGCAGTCGGCGACCGACCAGCCCGGCAATATCGCGATCCGGCAATCGACATCACACCACGCCGGCACGCTGGACGCCCAGTCGCCGCCCTTGATGATCCCGGGGTTGAAATTGATCGGATGCGTCACCGCCTTGAAATGACGGTCGCCTTTCGCGCGCTCGTTCCATTCGATCTCGAGCTTTTCCAGCGACTGGATCAGGTGATAGGCCGCGGTGATGGCATTGGAACCCGCGCCCGCCTCGAACACATGCACGGGGTGGCCGCGAACTTTCAGGCGAAACCAGATCACGCCGACCTGGGATCGCACCATCTGGCCGCCGGTCGGTTCCGGAATGAAACAGGCATCCGCGCGATAGCCGCGCTGCAAGGTCGAGAGCGCGCCGACGCCGGTGCTCTCTTCCTCGATCACCGACTGGAAGTGAATTCGCGCGGTTGGCCGCAATCCAGCCGCCGCGATCGCGTCCAGTGCATAAAGCGCGCCGATGGTTCCGGATTTCATGTCGCAGGCGCCGCGGCCGTACATCCTGCCGTCTCTGATGACAGGCGAAAACGGCGGCGTGTCCCACATCTCCAGCGGACCGGCCGGCACCACGTCGCAATGACCCTGCAGGATCAGCGATTTCCCCTTGCTGTTCTGTGGGCGCCGGGTTCCAACCACGGTGCGTGCCCTCGAAAAATCATGCTCGATCGGTCCAAAGCCGCGCAGATCCTTCAAGTCGTCGACGTCGATATGCCAGTCGTCGACCTCGTAGCCGCGCTGGCGCAAGAGATCGCCGATCATGTCCTGGCACGGTCCCTCCGCGCCGCGGGTCGAGGGTATCGCGACAAAATCCCTTGTCGTAGCGAGTTGCGCGTCGAAACCGGCGTCGACGGCGTCGAGAATCCTCTGCTGGGTGTCGATGGCGTTCATGTCCGTCACTATTTCGTTGCCGCTTTCAGAATCGCACCCGCGCCAATACACTCACCTGGTCGGCGCGCGGGATTTCGCGGCCCATGGAGACACGGATGCCCGGCAACGGCAATATCCTCTACCTCATCATCGGCGCGCTGGTGGTCGCGGTAGGCGTGCTCGGCTACAATCTCTACCAGACCAAGAAGGAACCGGAGGGCCTGCAGATCAACGTCGGCCCGAACGGCCTCAAGATCCAAAACAAGTGAAACAACGCGCTGCACCGGCCATGACAACCTCACACATCAGACTTTTCCCGGTTTTGCTGCTTGGCGGTTTGGTGCTGTGGCCGCTGCCGTCATCGGCCCTGGAAGGCCAGGTGTCGCGGGAACAGGACATCGTCAATCTGCAATTGGGCCAGCGCGTCAAGGTCGACGATGGCACCTGTCCCGCAGGCCAGATCAAGGAAATTGCCGGCGCGAAGATGACCGCGAGCGGAGTCCAGCGCTCGGCGAGATGCATTCAGCGCAAGAAATGATCGGCTTGCGAGCGCATCGCGGCCAGCCCATGCACGGACTGGCTTAAATCGGAAACGGTGGATGCGTTGGGGCGGTTAGTTTATTGCGCCGGCTCGAACATGCATTGCAGTGTCGGCTTGGCAATCCTGGTGAACGTGGGGCCGATCTCGGATTGTTTTGACGCCGGCACCCAATCGGTCTCGATGGTGGGTACGCCGGTCTCGCCGATACCGCGTAGCAGCGCTTCGCGCAGGTCGTTGTCCTCGACGGCAGCGGCGGCATGATCATGCAGGCAGCCGCAGACGGTTTCGGGATGGGCCCAGCGCCCCGCCATGTGCGGCGCGCACTGCCGCACGAACTCGGCGCGCGGATCGGGCAGTCTCTGCAAAGCGTGGAGTTGAACCCGTTCGATCCGGACCTGCTGAACCTGAACTGGCCCAACCCTGATCTCTTCGACTTCCGCCGATGCCGGCCCCGCCAGAATGAAGGAGGCGATGGCAACCGCGGCACTGATACGAAGATGCATGATGGTCTTACCGGCAAGCTTCCTGGGACGCGTCAATTCGGCTGACATCAACGGATCGCGACGACCACGGATTGCGGACCCGAAGCAACCATCGGCAAACCGGAATAGGCAAACGTACCCGCGCCGGGCAAACCGCCATCGGCCGAACCGGCCATTGGCGCGGCGGCGAGCACGAAGGCAAGGACGAGAAGGACGCCGCTGAAGGTTCGCATATGACTGTCTCCGGTTATCGCCACCGGCGCTGTCCGCCGCTTTCGTTGCGGTCTCAATAACCATGCGGTGTTTCCGGAGTTCTGCGCCAAAAGCGTAAAACGGTTTCGTCGCGCCGAGAATTGTTTCGTCGGAACTCACCCGACGAAACAATGCAGGGAAAAATCCAATGAATTCAGTCGGGTGCGGGAGAGGTATTTAACCGCCCTTCACTGGATGAAGTCACCGCACTTCTGGATCGCCGTATCTGCGGTCCCCCACGGCATGATCGGCACCGATGAGGTGGAATTCTTTGGCGAACCTTCGACCAGCCGATCCGAATAGACCATATAAACCAGTACGTTCCGCTTGGCATCGCAACCGCGCACGATCTGCATCTTCTTGAAGAACAGCGAGCGCCGCTTGCGAAACATATCGTCGCCCTGCTCCATCTTGTCCTTGAAGTGGATCGGCCCGATCTGGCGGCAAGCCAGCGAAATATCCGAGACTTCCTCGGCGAGCCCGAGCCAGCCCTTGAAACCGCCCCGTTCCGGCACCGTGAAATGGCAGGCGACCCCCTCGACCTCGGGATCATCGACGCCATAGGTCGCGAGCTTGTCGTTCGGGCTGAGCAGTTTGAACACGGTCGAGCGGCGGAAAATCAGGTCCGGCTCGTCGGCAGCGTGGACCGACGAACCCGGCCACAGCGCCAAAACCAGCACCAGCAGGGCAAGCAGGCTCCACTTCCTGTCATGGAGTATTAGGGCTTTGGGTGTCATGTCTTGCTCCGTTGGCGCTGTCGTCCATGTAGGCGCCGAACCGTCCCGCAGGAAGCCCACCGGTAACGGGGCCGCCGGCCCCGTTTAACGGAGTGTGAGACTTTTTTGTTACGCTGGGTCCGAAACCACCGGCGATTGGAAGCCTTCCGCTGGTGAACGCCTACCTCGTCTGAGACACTAAGGAGCCGATCGGGCTTAAGGATTTGGAAGTATGGTGTGCGTGCGTGCGTGTAGGGTTCCCGGGGCCCGGTGGCTCTGGGCGGTTGCGGTTTTGACGGCTGGCAGTGCGATCGGTGTATCCAGCCGGGCGGAAGCCGCGCTGTATTACTGGTCGGATTCCGACGGCGGATATTACCGGCCGCGACCGATCGCCCGGCAGAAGCCGCACCGGTCTCAGGTCAAGAAGGTCGAACCGTCCAAAAAGGAAGCGGCCAAGCCGCAAGGGCCGGTCATCATCGCGATCTCAATCGAGAAGCAAAACCTCAAGATCTACGACGCCAACGGATTATTCGCGGAAGCCCCGGTCTCGACCGGGATGAAGGGCCATTCGACGCCGATGGGCGTCTTCAGCGTCATTCAGAAACAGAAGCTGCACCATTCCAACATCTATAGCGGCGCGCCGATGCCGTATATGCAGCGCATCACATGGTCGGGCATCGCCATCCATGCCGGCGTGCTGCCCGGTTATCCGGCCTCCCATGGCTGCATCCGGATGCCGATGTCGTTCGCCATGAAGATGTGGAACTGGACCCGCATGGGCGCGCGGGTCATCGTCACGCCCGGCGAGATCACCCCGGCCAGCTTTTCGCATCCGCTACTGGTGGCGCAGAAGGTCGTCCCGCAGCCCGCAGCCGAGCCGCAGGCGGATGCGCCGCCCGCCCCGAAATCCGACAAGGCGTCCGAGGCCGACACGCCGACCGCGCCCATCATTTCGGAAGCAAATCTCGAGTTGAGATCGACCATCGGCCACGCCGACGGTGCAAGGCCGATCATCGGCGAGCCGCCGGCATCCAGATCCCTTCGCGACCAGACCCATACCGCCGACGCCAGCGGTGCCCTGCCGACCTCTCAATTGGCGACGACGACGACCGATGCGCGTTCAGCGGGCGTCGATGCCGGTCCCCGCGAGGAGTCGCGAACCGACGTCGCGCCGGCCCGCACGATGGACCAGGTTCCAGACCACGCGGCCGAAACATCGAAGACCGGACCAGCGACTGAAGCTGTCAATCCGCAAACGGGGACATCCGAAGCCGGACCAGCCGCCGTCGCCACGCCACCGGTCATGGGAAACGCCGACCTGTCCCCGACCGGAAGCACCCTCATCGAGGATAAGCCGGCCAACAAGGCCGACGATGCCGCAAAGGCAGCGCCAGCCAACAGCCCGAGCCTTCCCGATGTGAAAAAGGATCAGGCTCGTCTGCCAGATCCCGCGAAGCCTGCCGTCAGGGCAGGCGATCCGGCAACAGCAGCGGCGCCGAAGCGCAGCGGTCAGATCGCGGTGTTCATCAGCCGCAAGGATTCGAAGCTGTACGTGCGGCAGAATTTCGCGCCGCTGTTCGACGTGCCCGTGACGATCGCGCCGAGCGACCGGCCGCTGGGCACGCATGTCTTCACGGCCGAGATCGACAGGAACGATCCCAATGCCGTGCATTGGTCGGTGGTCTCGCTGTCATCGCGGCACACGGAGCGGCGTCACGAGGACGAACGCGCCGCGCGCCCGCGGAAAGCCGCCCCGGTGGCCGTCGTCGATCCAAAACCGTCCCCGGCGCCGGACAGCCCTGGCGAAGCGCTCGATCGCATCACCATCCCCGCCGATACGATGGCGCGAATTGCAGAGGCGCTTTCAACCGGCGCTTCGATCATCGTTTCCGATCAGGGCATCAATGCCGGAGAAACCGGCGAAGGGACCGATTTCATCGTTTCGCTGCGCTGATCGCGACGCTAGCGCGAGCGACGTTGGGTCGGCGCGAGTCCGACGGACCTTTTGCCGTCTCCGCTCCTGCGGCATCAACATCTCTTGAGAGGCGGCTCGCTGCCTGCTGGGTTATCGTTGGCTTGCTTGGAGGGCACCATGATCGACCGCAGGACCATCCTCACCGCGACGCTGGCGGCGGCCTCCGCTCCGCTGCTGCCAAGGGCAGCGGGCGCGCAGGCGGCCATGAGCCGGATCACCGCCTATGCCTTTTCATTCCACGCCCTGGACGGCGGCGATATCAGCCTCGCCGATTACACCGGCCGTCCACTGCTGATCGTCAACACCGCCTCCCTGTGCGGCTACACGCCGCAATACGCCGGACTGCAGCAGTTGTGGGCCGAATTTCACGGTCGCGGCCTGATGATCATCGGCGTGCCCTCCAACGATTTCGGCGCACAGGAGCCGGGAGGTTCGAGCGAGATCGCGGAAACCGCACAGCATCAATACGGCGTTACCTTTCCGATCACGGCCAAGGCCGTGGTGAACGGTCCGGATGCGCATCCGTTCTACCGATGGGCCGCGGCGGCGCGCCCGAAGGATGTTCCTCGCTGGAACTTCCACAAATATCTGATCGGGCATGACGGCTACATCGCCGAAGTATTTCCCTCGGCGGTCGAGCCGTCAGATACCCGGGTCAAGACCGCGATCGCGCGCGCGCTCGCCGAGTCCTGACGGCGCCTCTTTCGTCCCCATAATTAACCAGTCCGCCACGGCGAATCGGCCTGTGGTTAGAATAGCGTTGCCGTGGCGGCGCAGGTCCAATTAGGCTAGAATTATCAGGGGCGGAAAGCGCTCGGACCACGGCAAAAAGTCCGGGGCGAGCTTGGGATCACGTAAGGACAACGAAGATGCGGATTGCGGCAGGATTGATCTTTGCGGGGGTGGTTTCGCTGTGTGCGTCAGGCCTCGCCTGGTCGCAGACTCCCGCCACCAAGAATGCGCCCGCCCCTCAGGCGGCGGCTCCGCAAGCAGCCCCTGCTCCGGCGCCCGCTCCGGCCAAGGCAACCTGCGCCAATCCCAATGCGCTTGGCATCGCCCGCGTGGTCGAGATCGATACCACCGGCGGCCCGGGCTTCGGCTTCGAGCACTTCAAGCAACTGGACTTCCTGCGCGACCATGAAGTGGTGCTGACGTTCGACGACGGCCCGTGGCCGGTCAACACGCCTTCGGTGCTGAAGACGCTGGCGGACGAATGCACCACCGGCATTTTCTTCTCGATCGGCAAGCACGCGACCTACTATCCGGAAATCCTCAAGGAAGTTCTTGCGGCCGGCCATACCGTCGGCTCGCACACCTGGTCGCACGCCACCCTCACCAACAAGAAGCTGACCGAAGACCAGCGCAAGGAAGAGATCGAGAAAGGCTTCAGCGCGGTGAAATGGGCCCTGGGCGGCGTTTCGCCGGCGCCGTTCTTCCGCTTCCCGGCGCTGCAGCATCCGCCCGAAATGGTGACCTATCTCGGCACCCGAAATATCGCGATGTTCTCCTGCGACCTCGATTCCTTCGATTTCAAGGCGCGCAACGCCCAGCAGGTGATCGACGTCACCATGAAGAAGCTCGACAAGCTCGGCAAGGGCATCATCCTGATGCACGATTTCCACAAGCACACTGCCGAGGCGCTACCGGAGTTGCTGCACCGCCTGAAGGCCGGCGGCTACAAGGTGGTCAAGATGATCCCCAAAGCCCCGGTGCAGACGCTGCCGCAGTATGACGACGAGGTCCTGAAGGACACCAAGCTGCCGACCGTGAGCTCGCGTCCGGTCTCCAGCGTGGTGCAGACGATTTCGGAATAGCATTCTCCAACAGATGCCGGATCGGCGCATCGAGGGTTATGTCATCGTGTCGGCGGACGGCATGCTGGCGAATGCTGCCCGCGTGATGCCGGACCAATTGAAATTCGAGGGCGACAAGCAGTTCTTCACCGCGGCGCTGGATCGCGCCGACCTGATCGTGCACGGCCGCAACTCCTACGAAGACCAGCCGAACTCGCCGCGGCGAAAGCGGATCATCGTGACCGGGAAGATCGCTGCGATCGCGCCGGATCCGTCGAATCCGAAAGCGACGCTGTGGAATCCGGCCGGAGCTTCGTTTGAGGCGGCTTGCGAATTCGCCGGCGTGAGCGCCGGCACCGTCGCGATCATCGGCGGCCCCGAAATATTCGGCATGTTCATGGATCGCTATGACACGTTCTGGCTTTCGCAAGCCCCGCGGGTGCGGCTGCCGGGCGGCGAACCCTGCTTCCCGGGCGTGCCCGCGCAATCCCCGGAGCAGATCCTGGCCGCGCACGGGCTAAAGGCCGGCAAAGGCCAAATTCTCGATAGCGGCGAGGATGTCAGCGTGACGCCGTGGCGGCGCGTGGATCACATCTCGCCGTAGACGGGATCCGATGTGCGCGGCAACCGGCCGTAGCCTGCGATCATGAACAGGGCGCCGATGATCGAGAGATTCTTCAGCGCGTCGACCAGCGTCCTGCCGCTTTCGGGCGCCGCCTGATTCCAGAAATCATGAAGATAGAAGGTCGCCGCGGCAACGAAGAAGATCAGGAGGATCGAGAAGAACCGGGCGCCGAAATTCAACGCGATCATCAATCCGCTGATGACCTCGAAGGAACCGACCGCGATGGCGAGCATTTGCGGCGTCGGCATTCCCGTGATCGTTTCGAGCTGCGAGGCATAAGGCGCGAGCAGCGCCGGAATGGCGACCTTGGCCGCCATGAAATCCGCCGTGGCCGGTATGGCCAACAGCTTGGTCGCACCGGAATAGATGAACAGCACCGCGAACAATATTCTTCCGAAGGTGATAAAAGCTGGCATGAGTAAGGCCTCACTGGATGCTGCAAATAAGCCGAATTCGCGATATCCGGCGATTATGGTCGTTCCGTCCCGGCTTTTCAAACCTTCAAATCAGACGCTCCAGGTCTCCCGACCCCAAGCCGGAACCTGATCGAATGGGCGCCAGGCGCTGGCGTTTCCCGCGAAGTTGATACGCTGAGAAAACGGGTCAAGAAATGGCAGAACCGAGGCTCTAGCCAAACAATGTCGGCTGCTGCCGACCGGCGCGCTCCTGGGCTTCGACGGCGGCCACGGCCGTCATGTTGAGGACGCCGCGCGCGGTCACCGATGGCGTGAGGATGTGGGCCGGACGCGAGGGACCGATCAGGATCGGCCCCACCGGCAGCGCGTCCGCCAGCGCCTTGATCATCTGATAGGCGACGTTGGCGGTATCGAGATTCGGCATGATCAGGATATTGGCCTCACCTTCCAGCTTCGAGTGCGGCAGGATCAGTTTTCGCGCGGCTTCGGACAGCGCCGTATCGCCCTGCATTTCGCCGTCCGCCTCCAGTTCCGGATGGTTCTGCTTCAGAAGCGCGGTGGCGCGGCGCATCTTGCGCGAGGAGTCCGTATCATAGCTGCCGAAGTCGGAATGTGACACGAACGCGATCCTGGGCTTGAGCGCGAAACGCTGGACATGGAGCGCGGCCAACGCCGCCATTTCCGCGAGTTCCTCGGCGCTCGGGTTCGGCCGTACCTGGGTGTCGGCGATGAAATAGGCGCCCTTGCTGGTGATCATCATGGCCAGTGCCGCGAAATCGCTCACCCCCGGCAGGAAGCCGACGATCTCGCGCACGTGGCGCAGATGGCTCATGTAGCGGCCCTCGACGCCGCAGATCATGGCGTCGGCCTCGCCGCGGATCACCGCCAGCGCTGCGATCACGGTGGCGTTGGTGCGGACCACCGTGCGCGCGGCGTCCGGGGTGACGCCGTGCCGGCCGGCGACGTCGATATAGGACTGGACATAGGAGCGGTAGCGCGGGTCGTCCTCGGGGTTGACGAGATCGAAATCGCGGCCGGCCTTGATGGCAAGGCCGAACCGCTTGATCCGCGCCTCGACCACCGAAGGACGTCCGACCAGGATCGGCCGCGCCAGCTTCTCCTCGAGCACCACCTGCGTCGCGTGCAGGACGCGCTCGTCCTCGCCTTCGGCGTAGATCACGCGAACCGGCTGGGTTTTCGCTTTCGCGAAGACCGGCTTCATGACGAGGCCGGAGCGGAACGCGAAGCGCTCCAGTTGCGCGGTATAATCCTCGAAATTCTTGATCGGACGGGAGGCGACGCCCGAATCCATCGCCGCCTTCGCCACCGCCGGCGCGATGCGCAGGATCAGCCGCGGATCGAACGGGCTCGGGATCAGCGAGCCCGGGCCGAACCCCTGCGTCTCGCCGCTGTCGAACCCCTGCGCGACGGCGTCCACCGGCGGATCGCGCGCGAGCTGCGCGATCGCGTCGACCGCGGCCTTCTTCATCTCTTCGTTGATCGCGGTGGCGCCGACATCGAGCGCGCCGCGGAAGATGAAAGGAAAGCACAGGACGTTGTTGACCTGGTTGGGAAAGTCGCTTCGCCCGGTGCAGATCATCGCATCGGGGCGGGCCTTGCGGGCCTCGTCCGGCATGATTTCCGGGTTCGGGTTGGCGAGCGCCATCACCAGCGGCTTGTCCGCCATCGCCTTGACCATGTCCGGCTTCAGCACGTTGGGCGCCGACAATCCGAGGAAAATGTCGGCGCCGCCGATCACGTCGGCCAGCGTGCGCTTGTCGGTCTTCTGGGCATAGACGGACTTCCAGCGGTCCATCAGCGTGTTGCGGCCCTCATGCACCACGCCGTCGATGTCGACGACCCAGATATTCTTGCGCTGCGCGCCCATCGCGACCAGGAGATTGAGGCACGCGATCGCCGCAGCGCCGGCGCCGGAGGCGACGATCTTGACGTCGGAAAGCTTCTTGCCGTTCAGCAGCAGCGCGTTGGTGATGGCGGCGCCGACGATGATGGCGGTGCCGTGCTGGTCGTCGTGAAATACCGGGATCTTCATGCGCGCCTTGAGCTGCGCCTCGATCTCGAAACATTCCGGACCCTTGATGTCCTCGAGATTGATGCCGCCGAAGGTCGGCTCCAGCGCGGCCACCGTCTCGACCACGCGCTCGATGGTGTCGGCGGCGATTTCAATGTCGAACACGTCGATGCCGGCGAACTTCTTGAACAGCACCGCCTTGCCTTCCATGACGGGCTTCGATGCCAGCGGGCCGATATTGCCGAGGCCGAGCACGGCGGTGCCGTTGGAGACGACGGCGACGAGATTGGCGCGGATGGTCAGCGAGGCCGCTTCCGCCGGGTTCTCGGCAATCGCCGTGCAGGCAGCGGCCACGCCGGGCGAATAGGCCAGCGCAAGGTCGCGCTGGTTGGCGAGCGGCTTGATCGCCTGGATTTCGAGCTTACCGGGCCGCGGCAACCGGTGATAAGCCAACGCCGCGCTGTGCAGGTCTTCGGAATAGGACATTCGCTTCCCCCGGCCCCGATTGTGACAGGGGCGGTTTCAGTTCTGCTGCAAATTGGTCCGGATGTGAAGCACGCTCAAGTACTTTCGCGCAACACCTGAACCGACTCGCATTGACGTTCCAGGACGGCCGACCGCGCCTTCGGCTGCAATCGGACCTGGGTGCTGCGAGACATCCTAATGTTCGACCCGGTACAGGCGCCATCGCTTCGGCACGCCCTTGAGCTGGTGAACGCCGCGATCCTTGAAGCGAATTCCCGATTGCGACATCAGGTCCTTGACCGCGCTCGAGACCAGCACTTCGCCGGCACGCGCTTTCGCGGCGACGCGCGCGCCGATGTGAAAGGCGAGACCGACCACCTCGGCCCCGCTCGTCTTGTATTCCCCCGCATGCAGTCCCACCCTGATCTCCAGCCCCAGCGTGCGCACGGCCTCGCGGATCGCGGTCGCGCATCGGATACCGGCAGCCGGCGCGGCGAACGTCGCCAGCAGTCCGTCGCCGGTGGTCACGACTTCCTTCCCACGCAAGGTCTTCAGCTCTCGACGGACGGCGGCGTAATAGTGACTCATCACCTGCGTCCAACGGGCGTCACCGAGCCGCGCGGCTTTTTCGGTGGACCGGACGATATCAACGAACAGGATGGTGGCGAGCGCTTGTTCGAGCTCTGCGGCACGACCGGCGGATCGGCGCATGGCCGCAATGTTTCCAGCCAGCGGTTCATAGCGATGGTTGCGCCGCCGCGCGATCGCGGCTTTGGCATAGTCCTTGGCGCGCTGCACCGTGCCGCAACAAATCGTTTTGTCCCGCGGTGGAAGCGTCCAGTAGACCTTTCGCCCGTCTCCGACGCCCTGGACCTCCACCGCGCCCCACTTGAGGAAGATGGCGGAGCCAACCCGTCGAACGCACCATGCCTTCGACGTATATCCGGAAACGTTCGACTGATGGACACCGATGCGAAGGAACTTGGGCATATGCGCGGCCAATCGAAAGACCGTTTGGGCCTACCAAGTGCAAAACGTAGTGGCACGGATATGCGTTGGCAACAGTACCCCTGCCCGACGACTTGCCTCTGGTCCTAGTGTTGGCGGATTGCGCCTTCGACGCCCATCCGCCGAGCTACTTGTCCGGCAGATTGAGCCGGATGTGCAAGCTCGCGCAACTGCTTCGCCGTCACCTCCGATGGCGCGCCCATCAGCAGGTCGACGGCCTGCTGGTTCATCGGGAACAGCGAGATTTCGCGCAAATTGGTGGTGCCGCAGAGAAGCATGACGATGCGATCGACGCCGGCCGCCATGCCGCCATGCGGCGGCGCGCCGTACTGGAATGCGCGATACATGCCGCCGAAGCGCTCGACGACATCCTTCTCGCCATAGCCGGCGATCTCGAACGCCTTCACCATCGCCTCGGGCCGGTGATTGCGGATGCCGCCGGAAGCGATCTCGTAGCCGTTGCAGGTGATGTCGTACTGGAACGCCTTGATGGTCAGCGGATCCTGCGTCTGCAGCGCCTCAAGCCCGCCCTGCGGCATCGAGAACGGATTGTGCGAGAAGTCGACCTTCTTGTCTTCCTCGTTGTATTCGTACATCGGGAAGTCGACGATCCAGGCAAGTTCGAACCGATCCTTGTCGATCAGGTTCAACTCCTCGCCGAGTTTGGTCCGCGCCAGGCCTGAAAATTTCCAGAACTTGTCGGGATCGCCGGCGACAAAGAACGCGGCATCGCCCTCCTTCAATCCGAGCTGCGCGCGGATCGCCGCGGTCCGCTCGGGGCCGATATTGTTAGCCAAGCGGGCCCGCGCCCTCGCCGCCCTCGCGCCACATGATGTAGCCGAGCCCGGGCTGACCTTCGCCCTGCGCCCAGGAATTCATGCGATCGCAGAACGCGCGCGAACCGCCGCCGGGTCCGGGAATCGCCCAGACCTGGTTCTTCGGGTCTTCCAGCATCCGCGCGAACACCTTGAAGCCGGAGCCGCGGAAATGCTCGGAGACTTCCTGGATGACGAGCGGATTGCGCAGATCGGGCTTGTCGCTGCCGTATTTGCGCAACGCTTCCGCGAAGGGAATCCGCGGCCAGCCCCTGGTGACGGGCTTGCCCTTCGCGAACTCCTCGAACACGCCCGTGATGACCGGCTCGACGGCTGCGAAAACGTCGTTCTGCTCGACGAAACTCATCTCGAGATCGAGCTGGTAGAACTCGCCCGGCAGACGGTCGGCGCGCGGGTCTTCGTCGCGGAAACAGGGCGCGATCTGGAAGTAGCGGTCGAAGCCGCTCATCATCAGGAGCTGCTTGTATTGCTGCGGCGCCTGCGGCAGCGCGTAGAACTTGCCCGGATGGATCCGCGGACGGCACCAGGAAGTCGCGCGCGCCCTCGGGCGACGACGCCGTCAGGATCGGGGTCTGGAATTCGAAGAACCCCTGTTCCTTCATCCGCTTGCGCATGGAATTGACGATCGCGCCGCGGGTCATGATGTTCTGGTGCAGCTTCTCGCGGCGAAGGTCGAGGAAGCGGTACTTGAGCCTTATGTCCTCAGGATATTCCTGCTCGCCGAACACCGGCAGCGGCAGTTCGCCGGCCGGTCCCAGCACCTCGATTTCGCTGACATAAAGCTCGACCGCCCCGGTCGGCAGTTCCGGATTGTCGGTTCCGGCCGGACGCCGGCGCACCTTGCCGTCGATCCGCACCACCCATTCCGAGCGCAGTTTCTCGGCGTCCTTGAACGCCGGCGAATCCGGGTCGGCGACGCATTGGGTCAGGCCGTAATGGTCGCGCAGATCGATGAACAGCACGCCGCCATGGTCGCGAATGCGATGGCACCAGCCCGACAGCCGGACAGTTTCGCCGATATGGCTGTCGCGGAGCGCGCCGCAGGTGTGGGAGCGGTAACGATGCATGGAAATCCCGAAAAAGGCGGTCAGAGGGCAGAATCGGGCCGGCATTTGCCGGCCCCGAAGAGCGTCAGGGTTTACCCGAGCACGTCAGGCGCGGCAACCGAATGCGGCCCCAAAACTGCCCCGTCAAAATGGCCGCCGCCCCGCAAAAAGTGACGGTAAAACAACAAGCCCGTCACATGCCTGCGACGGCAAGCCGATTGTCAATTTCCGCCACATGCCTATCTTGAGGCCATGACGGTGCATTTCCCCTTCCAGAACACCTATACGGCGCTGCCGGCGAACTTTTTCGCCCGCGTTGCGCCGACCCCGGTCGCCTCGCCCCGGCTGATCAAGCTGAACCGGCCGCTGGCGCTCCAGCTCGGACTCGATCCGGACCGGCTGGAAAGCCCGGAAGGCGCCGAGATCCTCGCCGGCAAGCGCGTCCCCGACGGCGCCGATCCGATCGCCATGGCCTATGCCGGGCACCAGTTCGGCCATTTCGTGCCGCAGCTCGGCGACGGCCGCGCCATCCTGCTCGGCGAGGTGATCGACACCGACGGCGTCCGCCGCGACATCCAGCTCAAGGGCTCGGGTCCGACGCCGTTCTCGCGCCGCGGCGACGGCCGCGCGGCGCTCGGTCCGGTCCTGCGCGAATACATCGTCAGCGAGGCGATGGCGGCGCTGGGAATTCCGACCACGCGATCGCTCGCCGCCGTGTTGACCGGCGAAAGCGTGCTGCGCGAGACGGCCCTGCCCGGCGCCGTCCTCACCCGGGTCGCCTCCAGCCACATCCGGGTCGGAACCTTCCAGTATTTCGCGGCCCGCGGCGATACCGAGGGCGTGCGGCGGCTCGCCGATCACGTCATCGCCCGGCACTATCCGGAAGCTGGCGAGCAGCGAGCGTCCCTACCTCGCGCTGCTCGAGCGCGGTGATCGCGCGACAGGCCGATCTCGTCGCGCGCTGGCTGCTGGTCGGCTTCATCCATGGCGTCATGAACACCGACAACACCTCGATCTCGGGCGAGACCATCGATTACGGCCCCTGCGCTTTCATGGACCATTACGATCCGGCGCAAGTGTTCAGCTCGATCGACGAGATGGGCCGCTATGCCTACGCCAACCAGCCGCGAATCGCGCAGTGGAACCTGACGCGGCTCGCCGAATGCCTGCTGCCGCTGATTTCCAGACGACCAGGAAAAGGCCATCGCCGAGGCGCAGACTGCGCTCGGCGATTTCGTCGAGGTTTTCGACAACGCCTATCAGGCAGGCTTGCGCCGCAAGCTCGGCCTGTTCACGCGCGCGCGACGACGACCGGGCGCTGGCGCAGGACCTGCTGGATGCGATGGCGAAGAACCAGGCCGATTTCACGCTTACCTTCCGGCGGCTCGGCGATGCCGCGCTCGGTCCGGAACATGACGATGCGAGTCAGGCCGTTGTTCGCCGACCCCGCCGCCTACGACGAATGGGCGGTGCGCTGGCGGCAGCGGCTCGCCGACGAACCGCAGGATTCCACCGCCCGGCGGGCGGCGATGCGATCGGTCAATCCGGCCTTCATTCCGCGGAACCACCGCGTCGAGGCGGTGATCGAGGCCGCCGTGAACCGCGACGATTTTGCGCCCTTCGAGGAGCTTCTCGCGGTGCTGTCAAAACCGTTCGAGGATCAGCCGGCGTATTCGGCCTATGCCGAGCCGCCCCAATCGCATGAGCGCGTGCTTCAGACCTTCTGCGGCACGTGATCCGCTAACCCCCCGTTAAACATTCCAAGCGGCGGCTCGCGGCCGCGCGGCCGGAATTAAGGGACGGTCAATGCGTTCCCGACAAGTCTAACGGTCTGGCTTGGGGGAAACTCTCGTGTTCGACGCGTTGGTATTTGAATTCATGGGCCTGGCGATGCTCGGGCTTTGCGTCATCGTGCTTGCCGTGCCCTCGCAGCGGCGACCGCCTGCCCGGCACGCTCCGCGACTCCTGACCAATCCAATCTTGAAATGAATATTGGCTTCATGGGACCGTCCCGGTTCCGCTTGGATGGCTAAATCCTCAGCGGAAAACCGCCGGCGTGCGGAAATGCAAGGCTCGAATTCGCCCCAAGACCCTTGACATATCAGCGCTTTCGGCAGAACGCCGTCATCAGAAGCGTCATGGATTGTTCATGGATCTGATTACCACCACCTCCGACCTTGCAGCCAGCCTGCACCCGCCTCGCCCAGCACCCGGTCATCACCGTCGACACCGAATTCCTGCGCGAGACCACCTACTACCCCCTGCTCTGCGTCGTGCAGATGGCGAGCGCAGACGAAGCGGTCGTGGTCGATACGCTGGCCGCAGGCATCGACCTGAAGCCGTTCTTCGAGCTGATGGCCAACGAGAGGGTGCTGAAGGTTTTCCACGCCGCCCGTCAGGACATCGAAATCGTCTGGCACCAGTCCGGCACCATTCCGCACCCGATCTTCGACACGCAAGTGGCGGCCATGGTGCTCGGCTATGGCGACAGCATCGCCTACGACCAGTTGGTCGAACGCATCACCGGCCATCGGCCGGACAAGACCCATCGCTTCACCGACTGGTCGCGCCGGCCCCTGACCGAAGAGCAGATGCACTACGCGGTTTCCGACGTCACCCATTTGCGCGACGTGTTCCCGGCGCTCGATGCCGACCTCAAGAAGCGCGGCCGCAGCGACTGGGTGAGCGAGGAGATGGAGGTCCTGACCTCGCCGAAGACCTACGACTTTCACCCCGAACGCGCCTGGGAACGGCTGAAGACACGGGTGCGCAAGCCGAAGGAGCTTGCGGTACTGATGGAAGTCGCAGCCTGGCGCGAGCAGGAGGCGCAGAGCCGTGACGTTCCGCGCAGCCGCGTGCTGAAGGACGATGCGGTCGGCGACATCGCCACCCACGCGCCGACCAGCCTCGAACGGCTGGCCAATCTGCGCTCGCTGCCGAAGGGATTCGACCGGTCGAAATGGGGCACCGATATCGTGGCCGCCGTGCAGCGCGGCCTGGCGCGCGACCCGGCCTCGCTGCCGAAGATTGAAAAGCCGCGCGGCAATTCAAACGGAGCGGCGATCGTCGAACTGCTGAAGGTCCTGCTGCGTATGACGTCGGAGCGCCATGCCGTCGCCAGCAAGGTCATCGCCACCGTCGACGATCTCGAACAGATCGCCGCCGACGACAATGCCGATGTCGCCGCGCTGCACGGTTGGCGCCGCGAGCTGTTTGGCGAAGCCGCGCTGTCGCTGAAGCACGGCCGGCTCGCGCTCGCGATCGAAAAAGGCCGGGTGGTCAGGGTGGATCGAAGCTAGCCGGGAACGCTGATCCCGCCGCATCGCCTTCCTCTTGTTCGTCGTCATCGCCGGCGGCTTTCAGCGCCTCCGAGACCTCGACCAGCACCATCGACAGGATATAGGCGCTGGTCGGCAGATTGAGCCGACGCGCTTTTGCGATGGCCGACGTAATGTCCTGCGCCAGTTCGTTGAGATCGTCCCCACGGGTCGCCATTTTCACTCACTTCTGAAGCCTTCTACCGCGCAGACGCCCGAACGACCGGGAGCCCGCGCGTCAACCCCGACGCGGCGCGATCGCTACATCGGTCATACCGCGATTTTGCCGCTTGCCTCGATCAGCTCAGCTGCTCCCAGGACGCCGGCGAAATTGCTGATGACTTTCACGACGGCGAGCTTGTACGACGCGGCGTCGTCGACACCGGGACGCCGGCAGGCCACCGCGTCGCTGACGACCTGGTAGCGGTGGCTGCGGTGAAAGCCGTCGACCACGGTCGACAGCACGGTCTCGTCGAGGGAAAATCCCATCAGCACGCAGCGAATGTTTCTCATGTTCGACATGTATTCGGCGAACCGCGTCGAACTGTAGGCCGACGGCAGCGGATGCTCGAAGGTAAGTTCGCCCGGCCTCGGCTTCAGCTCCGCGATCCAGTCCGTCAGGTTCGACGCCGGATTGAACCACGCGGCCTGCGCGATCCGCTTCAGATGCATGACCGGCCAGAGATTGTCGCGCCACAGCGTCATCAGTTCGAGGCAGCGCGCCGTGATCGCCTCGGCGTCGGATATGACGTGCCTGCGGCCTTCGGTGAGATACTCGGTCTGAAGATCGGCGCAGACCAGGATCGGCGGATCGTCGTGGAGCGAAGCCGGCATTATCTTGCGGTTGGAGATCATGTGTCAGCCAAGGCGTGCAGTGCGAAGCGGAGAGGTCACCGCGCGACCGGCGGACATATCGAGCACGCCGGGCCTGTCCCAGTCGCCCTCCGGCCTGATGATCACGTAAGGATCGCTATCGAGCGTGATGGCGTCGGGGCTTGGCTCGAGGTCGAGCACCATCTCGGTGTAGGAAAAATCGGAAAAGGTGATCTTCCGGTTGTGGCCGAGCGGCTTGGCGCCGAAGTGCGACCAGAAATTCACCAGCCGGTCTTGCGCGTGGCCGTAGACCTTCTTGAATCCCTTGCGCTTGATGTATTCGAAGCTGGCCTGCACCAGCTTGAACGATATGCGCGACCGCCGGAACTGATGCCGCACGGCGAGACGTTCGATCTTGGCGAACTCGCCGAAGAAACGCACCCGCAGGCAGGCCGCCGGCTCGTTGCCGATAAATCCGATGAAGTGCGCGGCGACCAGATCGTTGCCGTCGAACTCCTCCTCGATCGGGCAATCCTGCTCGGCGAGGTAGACGGCGGCGCGAATGGCGGTCACCAGCATCAGGTCGTTGGGATCGCGCGCGATGCGGATCGAGATCGTACGCGGGCCTGGCTTGGGCGATGGTGGGGGCTTAGTGCCGTGCATCTGCAAAACTCCCTACTGATGTGATTGCCCGCGCATTGGTCGAGATGCGATTCCATGGCCGCTGGTAACGCCAGAGCTCGCGCTGAAGGCTGGGCGACCGGCTCGAAGCCAATGGCGATCATCAGGTCGCGCCCATCCTCGCTCGACGGTTGCGCGTACAGATCGGCCGCCGCCAGCCGTGTCTGGCAGAGATGCTTCGACACGTTGCCCAATCCGGCCATTGCCTTGCCGCGGCCCGCGATTGCCCACACATAGATCGCCGACGCATCGTGGGAGCAATCGGCGAGCAGAGAGAAATCGGGATGCGTGAGATTCATTTCCGCGTGCAAGAGAGCATCATGCCCTCGCCGGTTGAGATAGAGGAAGGCCACGGCCCCGAGCAGCGTCTGTTGCCGGCTGAACGTCAGGATGCTGCCCGGATCGAACGCGAAGTAGCGTTCCAGGTCCGGTTCCGAGATATGCACGCCCGGCACCATCCGGTTGCCCATCTCGGCGATAGCGGAAAGCTCGTGGCGCCGCGCGGGTTGCACATCGATCTCCGCGCTTCGGGGCAGCATGTCGAAATCGCGTTTTGCGGCCAAAGTCGGCCTTTCCTTAACGGGATCACGCATCTATCGTCACTCCTGCCTGCTAAATGAACCATAGCGGGCGGGGAATTTGGGTATGCAGCAACTATTGCACCGGGGTGCTGCGATGACGCAGCACCGAGCCGATGAGATCCTGGATGCGTCCTGGGACGACCTGAAATCGTTCCTCGCCTGTGCGCAGTACAAAAGTTTTCGCAACGCCGCCGACGTGCTCGGCCTCACCAGCACCACGTTGATGCGCAGGATCGACCGGCTCGAAGAACGCATCGGCTGCAAGGTGTTCTTGCGTGATCAGAGCGGGCTGACACTGAGCCAGGATGGCGCCGCGATGATCGGCGACGTGATGGAGATGGAGCGTCACGCCTTCAACGTATTTCGCCGCGCGTCCCAATCGAGCGACACCGCCGGCACCGTGCGCGTCGCCGTGACCGAGGGGCCGGGCAATTTCTGGATCCTTCCGAGGCTGATCGATTTTCACAGAACCTACCGCAAGATCACCGTCGACCTTCGCTGCGCCATGGAGCAGGCCGACGTCGCAAGATTGGAAGCCGACATCGCGATCCAGCTCGAGCCGCCGACCAATCCCGATCTCATCGTTGCAAAGCTCGGCAGGCTTCACATCTACGCGTTCGTCTCGGAGGAATATCGCAAGCTCCACGGCGTCCCCTCGCTGGCCGATCTCAGGAACCACAGGCTGGTCATTCAGCACGCACCCCAGGTCGACGATTCCGCCTATGCTAGGGTGTTGGGACTTACTTCACTGGAAGGCATCGTCGGAATTAAGACCAACTCCAGCATTGGTGTTCTCTACGCGATCGAGCGCGGAGCGGGCATGGGCTTCCTGCCGACCGCGCTGGTTGCACTCGGGGCGAACCTGGTCGCCGTCGACCTGGGCGTCCACCATCATGCCGATCTCTGGCTTGCCTATCACAAGGAGTTCCGGCACTCCGACCGGCACAAGATCGTCATCGACTGGATCAAGAAGATCTTTGATCCGAAAGTGTATCCTTGCTTCAGGGATGAATTCATCCACCCGAACGATCTCATCCCCCTGATGGCCTCAGCGAAAGAGACCTACGGGCTTGAAGGATATGCGGCGGCCGCACCCTTCGGCTGACGTTCTAGAACCTCAGCTCGAGGCCGAGCGTTCCCTGATGCGACTGCAGCGCGGCGCGGAACTTGGCGTCATAATTGAGATAGACCCGCGCCGTATTGGTCAGGCTGAGCGAGGCAGAGGCGCCGGCATCCGCGCCATAGCGGCTTTCGCCGATGCCCTGCACCGAGATGCTCTCGGTGCCGAGGCTGACGGTGATCGAACCGAAATTCTGCGATGTATTGTCGACGAACTTGCCATAGGCGGACAGGTCGAACACCTTCTGATCGAATATCCAGTAGTGTCCGACCTCTGCGCCGAGCAGCAGGCGCGAGCGCTCCACCGTTGCCCCGCTCGCGGTCAACGGGCCGGACCCGCCGACCTCCTGAAACGATCCGGTGGTGGCCCGCACATATTCCAGCGCGGCCTTCGGTACGATCCGGCTCTGGTCGATCGTCCAGTAGTAGCTGAGCTCGGTCAGGGCGCCGTCGATCCGGGCATTGTAGGCGGCATCGGCGAAGCCGAGCCCGGTGTCACGGCTTGAATTGACCTTGCCGAAACCGTGGATCAGCGCCACCGCCCAGGTCCACGGCCCCTTGTCGACCGAGGCGTTGAAACCGAACTGGGTGAGGTCGAGGTTGGCCGACTGCATAGCCAGCGGAACGTCGATGGCGGTGCGGCTCTGGTCGACCGAGACGCCGAGATTGACCCCGGGCGCGATGGTGGCGCCGAGGCCGGCGATGCCGCCCCAGGTCGTCCGGTGATCGCCGACGAAATCGGCCTGTGGGCCGTTCCTGGCCGAGATACCGTAGGCTTCGCCCCAGGTCCGAAACTGCGGCGCATCGGCCGCCTCGGAGGCCCCGCCCCCGCCCGGATTGCTCCGCGACGCGCGCCCAACGCCGGATGATGCCAGGCCGCCAAGCCGCTCCAGGAAGGTGCTGCCGAGATTGGTGACGGTTGCCCCAGCCGA
Source organism: uncultured Alphaproteobacteria bacterium (assembly GCA_963843225.1). GTDB lineage: Bacteria > Pseudomonadota > Alphaproteobacteria > Rhizobiales > Xanthobacteraceae > Bradyrhizobium. The sequence continues at coordinate 95,001 of CAWJJT010000003.1, forward strand.
GAGGTCGGCGCTGATCGATGTCGGGGCCGGAGTGGGGCTTGGGGGAGGAGGCGCGAATACCTGCGCCTGAGCGGCGGAAGACGCCGCCATGGCGGCCAGCGCCAGACCGAAGATGAAAGCGAAAGCCTTGGAAGGGCTACCTCCGGTGCCCATCTCCCTTGGTCGCGCGGGCCGCGGCGAGCAGCACATGGATGCCATTCCAAAGAGCGCCAATTCGAGAAAATGAATAAAATTACGCGGGACCGGGCTGATTTGCCCCCACTTCACCGGGACGGTCAATCGGTCTTGGTCCTTGCCCAGGAGCGATTGGCCGGCATTGTGGTTCGGCTGCCACAGCCGACCAAAGGCGATCCTGTCGCCGCCCGGATTTCCCTTGCCGCGCCAAAAGCTTGCTAACGCGCAAAATTCGTGTTGCAATATCAGGCACAATCGGATTTAGGCCGATCGACTGTGCGTTTCGCGACTGAGAAATTGAGCAGACATCTGACAAGCCCGCTTGTGGCGTGGCACGCGAAAAGCGTGGCCGCGTCTTTTTTATGTCCAGACCAGGAGACAGGCGATGCAAAAAGGCACCGTCAAGTGGTTCAACCCGACAAAGGGTTATGGGTTCATCAAGCCGATGGTCGGCGATAAGGACGTCTTCGTCCATATCTCGGCGGTCGAGCGCGCTGGGCTCTCCACCCTCAACGAAAATCAAGTTATCGAATATGACCTCGTGGAGAATTGCGGCAAGACTTCCGCGGAAAATCTCAAGGTCTCCTAAGCTTCGTCACGATGCGCGCAAGCAATCCTGATGTACCCCCGGCCTCTGCCGGGGGATTTTATTTGCTCACGGCATAGCCGGCGTTGCCATCACTCTCCGGGCAAAACCTGGCCGACGCCGGGCGAAATCAAGCTGCCGCCCGAGCCAGCGCCGCCCACCATCTTGCAGATATCGCCCTCGATCCGGATCTGACCGCTGGCGAGCAGCCGCAGCGCCGCGGGATAGATTCGATGTTCGATCGTCAGGATTCGCTCGGCCAGCGTCGCGGGCGTGTCGTCATCGCGGACCGCGACCGCGCCCTGCATCACGATCGGACCGGCGTCGGTTTCGGCAATGACGAAATGCACCGTGGCGCCCGAGATCTTGACGCCGGCGCGCAGCGCCTGCGCCTGCGGTTCGAGCCCCGGAAACGATGGCAGCAGCGAGGGATGAATATTGAGCATGCGGCCGTACCAGCGCTGCACGAATTCGGCGGTGAACAATCGCATGAACCCGCCGAGACAAATCAGCTCGATCCTGTGCTGATCCAGCGCCGTCTGCAGCACGGCCTCGAAGGCGGCGCGATCGCGGCCGAACGGCTTGCTTTCGATCACGAGCGTCGGGATGCCGCAGGCTGCCGCTTTTGCGAGCCCGCCGGCATCGGCGCGGTTGGACATCACGAGCACAATCTCGGCGGGGAAATCGGGCGCCGCGGCAGCCTCGATCAAGGCGGTCATGTTCGACCCGCGCCCCGAAATCAGGATTGCGACCCGGCGCTTCATGGCCTCACCATGCGAGATCAAGATGGCCGTTATAGACCACGCGGTGGTCGCCTTCGGCCGGGATCACCTCGCCCAACAGGGCGACGGTTTCGCCCGCCTCGGCAAGGATCCCGGCAACTTGATCGATCGCGTCCGGCTTGACGATCGCGATCATGCCGACGCCGCAGTTGAAGGTGCGCAACAGTTCGAGTTCGGCGATGCCGCCCTGCTCGGCCAGCCACTTGAACACCGGCAGCACCGGCAGTCGCTCAAGGTCGATGCCGACGCCAAGATGCTTTGGCAGCACGCGCGGGATGTTGTCGGTGAACCCGCCCCCGGTGATATGGGCGAGCCCCTTGACCGCCCCGGTCTCGCGGATCGCGCGCAGGCATGATTTGACGTAGAGCCGCGTCGGCGCCAGCAGCGCGCCGCCGAGCGTCATGACCGGCGAAAACGGCGCCGGCGCGTCGAAGGGAAGACCCGAGGCCTCGACGATCTTTCGCACCAGCGAAAACCCGTTGGAATGGACACCCGACGAGGCCAGTCCGATCACCGCATCGCCTGCGGCGATATCGGGTCGCGGCAGCAGCGTGCCGCGCTCGGCCGCGCCGACCGCAAAGCCTGCGAGGTCGTAGTCGCCGTCCTTGTAGAGGCCGGGCATTTCGGCGGTCTCGCCGCCGATCAGCGCGCAGCCGGACTCCCGGCAACCTTCGGCGACGCCGGCGACGATGGCAGCCGTGGCCTCCGGGTCGAGTTTGCCGCAGGCGAAATAGTCGAGGAAGAACAGCGGCTCGGCCCCCTGCACGACGAGGTCGTTGACCGACATCGCGACCAGGTCGATACCGATACCGCCGTGCAGGCCGGTCTCGATCGCGATCTTGACCTTGGTGCCGACGCCGTCGGTGGCAGCGACCAGAACCGGGTCCTTGAAGCCCGCCGCCTTGAGATCGAACAGGCCGCCGAAGCCGCCGATTTCGGCATCGGCGCCGGCCCGGGCGGTGGCGCGAACCATCGGCTTGATCAGATCGACCAGGCGGTTGCCCGCGTCGATATCGACGCCTGAATCCGCGTAAGTGAGCCCGTTCTTGCGGTCGACCATGGCCTGTTCCAGATGATGGCGGCTGGTTACGTCGGATTCCGCTCCCGTGCAATGGCTCGCAAGCGAGGCGTGCTTATACTATGTAGGACAGGAACCGGCTCACCCCGCCAAGGGCCGGATCTTTCGCAATATCAGGCCGGTAGCCGGGAAGCGCCGTGTGAGTATCCCAAATATCATTACCCTGGGCCGCATTCTGCTGGTGCCGATCATCGTTTGGGCGATCGCCTCCAGCCAGATGGAAATCGCTTTTGCGATCTTCATCATCGCCGGCGTCAGCGACGCGGTCGACGGCTTTCTCGCCAAGCGCTTCAACATGGCGAGTGATCTGGGCGCCCTGCTCGATCCGTTGGCCGACAAGGCGCTTGTTGGTCTCGATCTATGTGGCGCTCGGCATCTGGGGCGCGGTACCGCGCTGGATCGTCATCCTGGTGGTCTCGCGCGACATCATGATCGTCTCCGCCGTGATTGTGTCATGGATATTTGGCAAGCCGATTCCGATGAAGCCGCTGATGGTGTCGAAGCTGAACACGGCCGCGCAGGTGACGTTCGCCGCGTTGGTGCTTGCAGCGCTTGGATTTGGATTCGATCCGATGCCGTACGATCGGATCCTGATGGGTTTGGTGACGGTCTTTACTTTGGCGTCCGTATCGCTCTATCTCGTCGAGTGGGTGCGCCACATGAGCACGATCGAAGCGATCTAGTTTTCGACCGAAGTGGGCACTGGTTCGCGCGAAGAAAACGCGCGTCAAAGCTAGAGATCCATGATGCGCCGACCGGTCCCGGCATGGAGTGATTGAGGTGCCAAGCCGCGTTGAACCCCGCCAGCTCGCATTTCCGCTGCCGCACGCGGAGAGCCTGACCCGCGACAATTTTCTCGAGGGACCAGCCAATGCCGCCGGGCTGGTGCTGATCGATAGCTGGCCCGAATGGCCCAATCGCATCATGCTGCTGGTCGGACCGGAGGGGTCCGGCAAAAGCCATCTTGCCGCGATCTGGGCCGAGCAAGCGGGCGCGCGCTCGACATCGGCGCATACGCTGACCGCAGCCGCCGTGCCCGCTGCGCTGGCGACCGGAGCGCTGGTGGTCGAGGATCTGAATCCGCAGGACCTCGATGAGCGCGCACTGTTTCATCTGATGAACCTGGCGCGGGAGGACGAGGCATTCGTCCTGATCACCGCGCGTGCGCCACCGTCGGCATTTCCGATCGAACTGCGCGATCTGCGCTCGCGCCTGCGCGCCGTGCCGACAGTATCGTTGTTGCCGCCTGACGATGCCCTGTTTCGCGCGCTGATCGTCAAGTTTTGCGCCGACCGCCAACTGGCGATCGACGAGAGCGTGGTCGGCTATCTGGCCACCCGGATCGAGCGGTCCTACGCGGCCGCGAGGGCCGGCCGTGGAACTGATGGACGCCGAAGCCCTGCGGCAGGGCCGGCCGGTAACCCGGGCGCTGGCCGCCGAATTGTTCCGCAATGCCTAACGGCCGTAAGGCCTATCCACACCTTGACGGCGTCGGCGCAGGCGAGCGTCAATGTCATCGAAAGGTCATCGCGATAACACATGCTCTGCGCCGCCTATGCGGGAAACACGCATACGTCAGATCTGGATAGATTGAAATTTTATGGAACCCGCGCAAGCCATTGTAATTAAAGAAAAAGAGGCGGATGTCGAGGTCACTCCGACGATCGCCCGCAGTCCGGAAAGATTTCATCAATCGCGAGCTTTCCTGGCTGCATTTCAACCGCCGCGTGCTGGAGGAGTTGGTCAATCCGGGCCACCCCGCGCTGGAACGGGTGCGATTTCTGTCGATTTCAGCCAATAACCTTGATGAATTCTTCATGGTGCGCGTCGCCGGTATCAAGGCGCAGGTACGGGAAGGCATCACCGAGCGCAGCCCGGACGGGCTCACGCCCGCCGAGCAGCTTCTGCTTATCAACGAGACGGTCTCAACGCTCGCCAAAGATCAGCAGGCGATCTGGGGCGATCTGCGCGGCGTTCTGGCCGAAGTCGGCGTCGTTCTCGTCGATGGCCGCGATGTCACCAAGTCCGAGCGAACGTGGATCGAGGATCATTTCCTCCACAACATCTTCCCGTTGCTGACGCCGCTGGCGATCGATCCGGCACACCCCTTCCCTTTCATCCCGAGCCTCGGCTTCACCATTGCGCTGCATCTGGCGCGAGTCTCCGACGGCAAGCCGATGAACGCGTTGATCCGCATGCCCGGCAAGATCGACCGCTTCATTCGCCTGCCCGCCGGCAAGGACAGCGCGGTGCGGCTGATCACGCTCGAGCAGGCCACCGGCCTATTCATCGGCCGGCTGTTCCCCGGCTACACCGTCAAGGGCCAGGGCGCCTTCCGCATCATCCGGGATTCCGAACTCGAAATCGAGGAAGAGGCGGAGGATCTGGTTCGCCTGTTCGAAACCGCGTTGAAGCGGCGGCGGCGCGGATCGGTGATCCGTCTCGAAATCGAAGCCAAAATGCCGGAGGAATTGCGCGCTTTCGTGCAGCGCGCACTCTCGACCACCGACGACGAGGTTCGGCTGGTCGACGGCGTGCTGGCGATGAACGAACTGTCGCAACTGACTCGCCTCGACCGCCCCGACCTTGAATTCGTACCCTATGTCCCGCGCCATCCCGAACGCGTGCGCGACCATGGCGGCGATATCTTCGCGGCAATCCGGCAGAAGGACCTGATCGTCCATCACCCCTACGAATCCTTCGACGTCGTGGTGCAGTTCCTGCAGCAGGCCGCCCGCGATCCCGACGTCGTCGCCATCAAGCAGACGCTGTACCGCACCTCGAACAACTCGCCGATCGTGCGTGCGCTGGCGGAAGCGGCGGAAGCCGGCAAGTCGGTGACGGCGCTGATCGAGCTCAAGGCGCGGTTCGACGAGGAAGCCAACATTCGCTGGGCGCGCGACCTCGAACGCGCCGGCGTGCAGGTGGTGTACGGATTCCTCGAACTGAAAACCCACGCCAAGCTGTCGCTGATCGTGCGGCGCGAAGGCGGCAGCCTCACGACGTATGTTCACACCGGCACCGGAAACTATCATCCGGTCACCGCGCGCATCTACACCGACCTGTCCTATTTCACATCCGATCCGATCATCGGACGCGATGCCGCGCGCGTGTTCAACTACATCACCGGTTATGCCGAGCCGAGCGACATCGAGAAGATGGCGGTATCGCCGCTCACCCTGCGCAAGCGAATCATCGAACACATCCACGGCGAGACCAGCCATGCCCGTCACGGCCGGCCGGCCGCGATCTGGATGAAGATGAACTCGCTGGTCGATCCCGACATCATCGACGCCCTGTACGAGGCCTCGCAGGCCGGCGTGTCGATCGAGCTGGTGGTGCGAGGCATCTGCTGTCTGCGGCCGGGCATTGCCGGTCTTTCCGACAACATCCGCGTCAAATCGATCATCGGCCGCTTCCTGGAACACGGCCGAATTTACTGTTTCGGCATGGGCCAGGGCCTGCCCAGCGCGAAAGCGGCTGTGTATATCTCGTCCGCCGACATGATGCCGCGCAACCTCGACCGGCGCGTCGAAGTCCTCTGCCCGCTGCAAAATCCCACGGTGCATCAGCAGGTTCTGGAACAGATCATGGTCGCCAACCTGAAGGATACCGAGCAGAGCTGGCAGTTGTTGCCGGATGGGTCGTCAACGCGTATGAAGGCCGCGAAAGGCGAAGAGCCTTTCAACCTTCACAATTATTTCATGACAAATCCGAGTTTGTCTGGCCGTGGAAAGTCGCTCAAGGAATCATCGCCGCGCCGCCTCACGCGCCGCAACGAGCGTCAGCATTCGTCATAAGGGATCTCCGCGGTGAAGCGGCCGCGCAAGCGCGCGTCCAGCGTCGCGGTCATCGACATCGGCTCGAACTCGGTGCGCCTCGTCGTCTATGAAAAGATGGCGCGCAGCCTGATCACGATCTTCAACGAGAAGGCGCTGTGCGGCCTCGGCCGCGAGGTCCAGACCACCGGCATTCTGGCGCCGGACGCCGTCGCCAAGGCGCTGACGGCGCTGCGCCGTTTTCGCGCGCTGTGCCGGGTGATGAAGGTCGGCCGCGTGCATGCCATTGCGACTGCCGCCTGCCGCGACGCCAGCAACGGCCCGGATTTCATCGCCAAGGCCGAGCGCATCTGCGGCGGCAAGATCGAAATCCTGTCCGGCCCGCGCGAAGCGAAACTTTCGGCACTCGGCGTGATCTCGGGCGTTCACCGGCCCGACGGCATCGTCGGCGATCTCGGCGGCGGCTCGCTGGAACTGATCGATGTGCGCGGCAATCGCGTTCGCGGCGGCGTGACGTTGCCGCTGGGCAGCCTGGCGCTGCAGGACCTGTCGCACAAATCGCTCAAGCGCGCCGAGCGTATCGTCAGGACCGAGCTCTCCGACGTCGACCAGCTCAAGGCCGGACGCGGCCGGACCTTTTACGCGGTCGGTGGAACATGGCGATCGCTGGCGCGCATCCACATCATCCAGAGCGAATATCCGCTCGGGGTGATGCATGGCTATTCGATACCGGCGGCCGACGCGCTCGATTTCGCGCAGCGCCTGCGCCGGCTGGTGGTGGCGAACATGCTCGCCAATATCGAAGTCGTCGCCGACGCCCGGCGGCCGTTGCTGGCCTATGCCGCGCTGGTTCTCGAACATATCATCCGGGTCGCGCAGCCGAAGACGATCGTGTTTTCCACCTTCGGCGTGCGTGAAGGCCTGCTCTACGAGAAGCTGCCGGAGGCCGAGCGCTCGAAGGATGGACTGCTCTGCGCCGCCCAGGAGCTGAACCAGTTGTTGTCGAGATCTGCGCGCCACGCCCAGGAATTGACCGAATGGACCGATCGCCTCGTGCGGGTGGTCAAGTTGCGCGAGACCGAGGAAGACCGCCGCCTGCGCCACGCCGCCTGCCTGTTGTCGGACATCGGCTGGCGGGTGCATCCCGACCATCGCGGCGAGGAAACGCTCAATCTGATCACCAACGGCAATTTCGGCTCGATCAGCCATCAGGGCCGGGCATTCGTCGCGCTGTCGGTGTTCTACCGCTATGCGGGCCTAAGCGAACAGAATGAGCCGCCGGCCAAGATTCGGGAGCTGGTGCCGCCGGCGATGGACGAGCGCGCGCGGCTGCTCGGCGCCGCATTCCGCGTTGCCCACCTGATTTCGGCGGCACGGCCGGGCGTATTGCCGGCGACGCATTTCCGAAGCCACGGCCGCAAGCTGATGCTGGTGTTCGAACACCGGCTTGTCGATCTCGTCGCCGACCGCGTCGGCAGCCGTTTCAAGCAACTGGCGCGGCTGGTCGGCCGCTCCGGATCGATCGTCAGGCGCTAGACTGACGGCGCGGTGCGTTCGACGTGCCGCAACCTCCGCCAGATCGATCCGGCGGCGAGCACGACGACGACTCCCGCCGCGCTGAAGATCAAGTCGGGCCCGTCGCCGCCATTGGCAAACAGCGGCGCCACTCCCAGCGATGCCAGTAATGCATCGAGCTCGATGCCGAGCGAACCATCGAACAGACTCTGCAACTTCGGCTGGATGGCGGGATCGGTCGCCGCGACATCACCGGCAATCCAGCCCAGCAGGGCCGCGCCCGCCCATATCAGAGATCGGCAGACGCGTCAGGATCGCCATGATCAGCGCGGCCCCGGCGACGATCAGCGGAATGCTGCTGGCGAGCCCGAAGATCAGCAGCGGAATGCTGCCGTTGGCGGCGGCGGCGACCGCGATCACATTGTCGAGGCTCATGACGATATCGGCGACCACCACGATCTGCACCGCCGCCCACAGATGCGATGCCGATTTGACCTCGTCGTCGTCCTCGTTCTGGGGCAGCAGCAGTTTTGCGGCAATCACGATCAGCGCCAGTCCGCCCGCCAGCTTGAGGTAAGGCAGTTCCATGACGGTCGCGACAATCGCGGTAAAAACAATGCGCAGCAACACCGCGGCGCCGGCGCCGAGAATCATGCCCCAGAGCCGCTGGCGAGGCGCCAGCGCGCGGCAGGCCATCGCGACGACCAATGCGTTGTCGCCGGACAACAGCACATTGATCCAGATGATCTTGGTGAGCGCCGCCCAGAACTGGGGATGAGCAATCTCGGCCTGGAATTGCGTGAATACGGCGCCCAATGCGGCGGGATTGAAAAGTTCCTGCAACCAGTTCAATCCGGCCTCCAATAGCGACTGCGCGGGCATTCGCTATCGCAAAACCATCGGGGCGTCCGGCGACTATTTGTCGCAAATCCGAAAACACGACCGGACTAAAGGCGAACGCGCTCGCGCCCGCTGCCTCAGACCGGCTCGAGTGTTGCCATCTCCTGCAGCTTGCGGCGCCGCCAGATCGAGCCGACGAGCAGCACGAGCGCCGCGCCGAGCAGCGCAAACGCCAGTTCGTCGATCTCGGTGTCGATCCGCAGATGCTCGACAAACCCGAACAGCGATGACGTGGTGTCGATGTTCAGGCTGACGTCGCCGTCGAGCAACGTACGAAGCCGCGGAGCGATGGCGGGGTCGGTGGCGATGACCTGACCTCCGATCCAGCCCAGCAGCGTCGCACCCAGCCAGACCAGAATTGGAAACCGGTCCAGCACCATCATGATCAGCGCCGCGCCGGCGATGATCATGGGAATGCTGATGGCAAGACCGAGGATCAGCAGCGGAAGCTCTCCGTTCGCAGCCGCGGCGACCGCGATCACGTTGTCGAGGCTCATGACGATATCGGCGATCACGACGATCCGGATCGCATGCCAGAGGCTCGCCCCCGCGGTGACCTCATCGCCTTCGTCTTCCGGGACCAGAAGCTTGGCCGCGATCGCGAGCAGCGCCAGTCCGCCGACCAGCTTCAGATAGGGCAGCACCATCAGCCTGGCGACGACGCCGGTGAATACGATCAGCAGAACCACCGCGATGCCGGCGCCGATCACCATGCCCCACACGCGCTGCCGTGGCGCCAGACCGCGGCAGGCCATCGCGATCACCAGCGCGTTGTCGCCGGACAGCAGCACGTTGATCCAGATGATCTTGCCGACCGCCAGCCAGAACGTCGGCGTCTGCATCTCGGCATGAAGCTGCGCGAGAATCGCACCGATGTTCGCGGGATCAACGACCTGCAGCAGCCAGTTCACAGCCTACCCCCTTGGCGCAAGCGGCCGCGCCACGACTGCTGGCGACGGCCTCGCTTGCACCGGCGCGCCAATCAGCCGACGATCTCGTTGCCCGAGAAGAACTGCGCGATCTCGATGGCGGCCGTCTCCGGGGCGTCCGAACCGTGCACCGAATTTTCGCCGATCGACTTGGCGTGCACCTTGCGGATCGTGCCATCGGCGGCCTTGGAAGGATCGGTCGCGCCCATGACGTCGCGGTACTTCAGCACGCCGTTCTCGCCTTCGAGAACCTGGACCACGACCGGCGCGGAAATCATGAAGTCCACCAGTTCGCCGAAAAACGGACGCGCCTTGTGCACGGCGTAGAAGGTCTCGGCCTGTTCGCGGGTCATGCGAATGCGCTTCTGGGCAACGATGCGCAGTCCGGCCTTCTCGATCAGCGCGTTGATCGCGCCGGTGAGATTGCGCGCTGTCGCGTCGGGCTTGATAATCGAAAAGGTGCGTTCAATCGCCATAATCTCGTCCTTGCAAAGCTGATGGGGAGTTGTGGGCGGCTTATATCGGCGCCGTCGGCGAACGGCAAGCGATCCGGCGAACGCCTGCGCGGGCGGCCGCGACCGGGCTGATGAATTACGACGATTTCACGAAGATTAACCCTCCCTGAAAGCCGCGTCCCGGCTTCGTTCAGCTTGGCAGGACATAGGCTGCAATCGACCGGACGCCGCTTCTTTGGGCGGCGTTGACGGGAAGAACCTCACCGATGGCGCCATTGGCGCCGAACCCGAGGAGACGACCATGTTACGCAAATTCTCGCTTGTTGCAGTTGCCGCCGCTTCGCTCGCCGCGGCGCTGGCGCCGACCTCCGCTTCCGCCTGGGGCGGCTGGCACGGTGGATGGCATGGCGGCGGCTGGCATCGCGGCTTTGTCGGTCCTCGCTTCTATGTGGGCGGCCCGGCCTATTATGGCTACGGCGGCTGCTATGTCCGCCGCGTGGTCCCGACGCCGTGGGGTCCGCGCGCGCGCCTGGTCAATCGCTGCTACTGAAGCGCCATCGTTCGATCTCGAAAGCCCCGGCCCTGTTGCGCCGGGGCTTTTGCTTTTGCGGCCAAGGCCCCGGTTCCCGTTCATGCAAATTTTACTAAAGGGCATGCAATCCGCCCGCGAGAGGAAACAATCCCCGCGCCCACGAATTATTGAAGCATCATTTTGCAGCGACCCGAGGCGGAACCGTCATGAACGGCTGGACCACCGACAGCAGCGAGACGTTCGATTACCGGACCAGCCGGTCGATCTGCGACGCCATCGGCGAACGGCTGCAACAGAGCCTGCGCCTCGAAGATTTGCGCCTGTCCCCTCGCCTGCAGCAACTGATGGAGGAATTCCGAAAGCAGGACCGTGAGGATTCGCACCGGCAACCCGGTTATTAGGTCGCGAAGTCATCCGCCCTCCTCCGTATCCGATGCGATCTGACGTATATCGCGTGCCAATTCATCGACCCGTTGCAGCGAAGAGTCCCAGGCGAACATGAAGCGGGCGCCGCCTGCCGATGAAGGTGTAGAAACGCCAGCCGCGGTCGCGCAGCGACGCGAGTCAGCCTCCGCGCATGCGAACGAAGACCGCGTTGGCCTGGACGGGAAACATGATCTCGAGCCCGGGCAATCCGTCAATCTCGCGCGCGAGGCGCGCGGCGCAGGCGTTGCCATGCACGGCGTTGCGCAGCCATGCGCCGGTTTCGAACATGCCGACCCAGGGCGCCGACAGAAAACGCATCTTCGACGCGAGCTGGCCGGCCTGCTTGCATCGATAGTCGAAATCCTCCGCCAGTTTCGCGTTGAAGAACACGATCGCTTCGCCGACGGCCATGCCGTTCTTGGTGCCGCCGAAGCAGAGCACGTCGACGCCGGCGCGCCAGGTCATCTCGGCCGGGCTGCAGCCAAGGCTGGCGCACGCATTGGCGAAGCGCGCACCGTCCATGTGCAGGCTCAGGCCGAGTTCGCGGCAGAACGGCGGAAATGGCCCGCAACTCGGCGAAGGCTGTAGACCAGTCCGGTTTCGGTCGGCTGCGTGATCGTGACCACGCGCGGCTTGGGAAAATGGATGTCGTTCCGATTGGTCGCGATCGCGCGGATCGCCTCGGGCGTCAGCTTGCCGTCCGGCCGATGGCGCCACCAGCAGTTTCGAGCCGTTGGAGAAGAACTCCGGCGCGCCGCATTCGTCGGTCTCGACATGCGCGAGCGTCCGAGCAGATGACGCTGTGGTAGGACTGGCACAGCGACGGCCAGCGCCAGCGAGTTGGCCGCGGTGCCGTTGAAGACGAAGAAGACCTCGCAATCCGTTTCGAACTGCACGCGAAAGGCGTCCGCCGCCCTCGCCGTCCAGGCGTCCTCGCCATAGGCCGGCGCGTGGCCCTCGTTCGCCTCGGCCATCGCCGCCCAGGCTTCCGGGCAAATTCCGGAATAATTGTCGCTGGCAAATTGCTGGGGGTTGCTCATACCGCACCGCCTTTGGTTCATCAGGTCTCGGCCATCCCGAGGCAAAGCTGACGAGTGTGGCGCATTCCCGTTTGTTGCCGGATCGGCCACATCTCCCCGTTTTCGCGGGGACGCCACCTTGCTCGGGAGCAGGTTGGCGTTGAGCGTCAGCTCAACTCTTGATGTCGCGGATGGCAATAGTCGGAAAACTCCGATGTGGCAAGCCAAAGCCCGATCCGGTCGCATGACGCGCGAATTTTCATCGATGGGACCGATGCTCAAGATACAACTCCGCGATCTCGCGGCGTGGAATGCGCCCGAGTTGTGAAAAGACCTTCCGCCCCCGAAAAGAGGGCGCGCGGGAATGCCGGATGCCCAGTGCATCCGCAGCCTCGTGTGCGCTGGGGGTAGTTGAAGAATGCACACGAGTATTCACAGCGGTCGCACCGGAAATCACCCGGCATCCCCGCACGCAATGGTTTTAACGGCTTCCTTCGTGCTCTCCCCGGCGATCAGGATTTCTTGTCACCGTCACCAGCAACGCCTTTAGCTGCCAGCTTGACGCCAACCATGAGGCGTCAGGACCACACGACTTCTCCGTCCGCGTTGGCGCTGTTCGTCAAAAGCGCCGCCGCGTCCACCGCATCCGGTCCCAACGTTCGTGACGATGGCCAACGCCCCTCTTTGCGGGACCGGACGGCTGCGGATAGGAAGGTGATTTGCGGTTTCGGAAAATCAGAATATTTTTTCAAAAGGGGCTGGACAGGCTGATTCGGCTTGATACGGCCGGAGAAATTAGATTTTAGGCGCAGACCCGCGGGGCGAGCGGGCGGCCGGCAGCCCCAGCGTGTTTGACGAAAAGACCACGCTCCATCGTCCTCCGCTCTGCTATCGACAAACGCTCACGGATTCCGACCAAAAGTGCGGCTTACGCTACCGGGTAAGGTCGCTGTTTTCAGAACTCGGTTGCTACTTTTGCTGAACACGATTGAGATAATCGATAACGGCAAGGATGCGTGTTCGCACGACGACTTCCGGGCTTTGCTCCGGCCCGGCCAACTTCCAATAAAACGGATCGACACTGTGAGGCAGGCTGACAATGGGGTTGAATTGTTCCCCCCAGATCGGCATTTCACGACTGCCGTGAGCGGGAATTGTTTTCGATCCATAGATGGTTTCGTAAACAGCGTTGGTGGGAAAGACCCCGTTGTTGTTCTTGGCCAACACCGTCAAATCGGGAGGCGGTACCTTGAGCTGATCGCCCACCGGTCCTTTGCCCTTTGCATCCAGACCATGGCAACTCGCGCACGAAGACTGAAATTCCGACTTACCGATGTCGACGTCTTCAGCCCGAGCCGCGGCGGCGAAACAAGCGGCAAGACTGGTCACGATCAGCCATTTTACACCACATTTTATCATGTCGCGCTCCGACGCTGGCCAGGAGGGCCTTATTACTAGCCGCCTTGCCTGCCGACGGTTTGACGCACATCAAGACCGGCTTCGTGAATATTGGCGCTCAGGAAGTGCGCCTTTGCCGCCGATCCTGTCCTGTCCGCGCCGACGCAGTGCTCGAATGGAGCCCGGCACTTCCGAAAATGGCCGATCTCCGATGTCCGCGCCACGATCGCAAGGGACGTAGGGTGGACTAGCCCAACGGGTCCGCGCGAAGCGCGGCCCGATGACGGGCTCCGGCGTAATCCGTCGTCCCCTCACCACAAGCGGCGGGTTACACTTCCACCTAATCTCTTCGAGCTACGGACGGGTCACTAACGCGCCCCACACACTCAACCTCTCGCAGGCGCGCGCCTCAGGTCTGAGTGTCAACTCGACTGGCAGGGCTCGATACCGCGGCCTGGCTGCTGGCATAGGCGGCCGCAGCGGTCGAGGCCGGCGAGTACTTCCCGAAAACTTCGGCCAATTCCTCGGCGGCGTCTGTGAGCTCCTTCATGACGGCGGCGCTATCTGCCGGCTGACCGCCGGACGAGTGACGAACCTCGAACGATATCCCGTTCGGCAGATCTACATGGATTTCGTCCAAGCCGACGACGTTCGGTTGGTCACCAGCGGCCGAACTTGCGCCTGTCCCGTCCGCGCTCGAGGCCGGCTGCCCCTGGATATTCTGGCTCGCAAACCTCTGCACGAAGTCTTCAATGGCCTTGAGAGCTGTACTATCGAGCCCTGTTCCGCCGAAGTTGACGACCCCGACCGTCATGCCATTCGGCAGACTGACGCTCACCGAGTTGTAAGGCCCGTCGGTATTCATGAGGGCCGGCAGCTTCGAACCATCGGCCTGTGAACCGGAGGTAGAAGCGGACTTGGTGTAACCGGCGGAGGAAGGCCAGCTCGGGATGCTGCCGCCGGGAATACTGCTGATGCTCACGCACGAACTCCACTTTCGATTGCAAACATTTTCTTGTGAGCAATAGGCGTGCCAATTCGGATGGCTTGCGCATTCAGCGGGTTATCACGAATTCGGGATGACAGATGTTTCACGCCGGCAAAAGTGTCCGGGCAAAACTTGCCGCGGGACCAGACTGAGGTCACCCGGAGCGAACATGGCTCGCTTGCACGCGCCGGAGAACTGAACGGCGCGACGCGGCTTGGCTGGAACAAGGCTCTGCCATATTCTGACTCCACGCTTGGCACCGAGAGGCACCCGCGTCGACGTCAACCGGATTGGCAGGAAAAACAAAAATGACTCGTTACCATCGAGCAAGGCGAAATCATCTGAGCAATGCCTGTCTGGTCCTGTTCTGCGCGGCCTCCTTTGCCGGGCCGGCGGTCGCGGGCGAGAAGCCGCCCGTGATTCCCGATCAGCCGTCGTCGCTTTCGACCGCCTCGAGGGTTTCAGCGACGGTCGAATTTGGACTGCCGGCCATCGCCTCCGCGATCGAGCGCGACGTTCCAAGACGGCTCGCCACCATCGACGAACGCATCGGCTGCGTGAACCGGCGCGTTCTGGTGTTTCGGATCAGGGCCAATTGTGACGTCGACGGTTTTGTCGACCGGGGACCGATCTCTCTCTATGGCCGCGGCGATCGCATTGTCGGCTCCGTTCCGATCTTTGGAAGCATCGAAGGTCAGGGCGCCAACAGGTTTACGTCTCGTATTCACGGCGACGCCGAGGGACGGGCCATGGTCGAGATCGAAGCGCGCCCGAAGCTGCGCAAGGACTGGTCGCTCGACCTGAATTTCAGCGACTCCTACCACTGGAGCGAACCGCCGGTCCTGCATGTTCTCGGGCGCGAAATCGCACTGACGAAATACGCCGAGCCGAGCATCCGCAAGCAACTCGGCCGCCTGCGGTCGCACGCGCAGGCAGCGGTGCGGCGTCTCGATCTGCAGGACAAGGCGACCAAGGCCTGGGAGCAGGCGTTCCAGCCGGTCCAGATTTCCGCGGATCCGCCGGTCTGGCTGCAAATCACGCCGGCAAGCGCCGCCTTCGCGGGAGTCCACGCCAACGCAAAGAACCTTTCGGGCTCGCTCGAACTGACGGGCACGGTACAGACGCTGGTCGGTCAGGCGCCGTCCGCCGTGACGCCAACGCCGCTCCCTCCGCTTGGCGACGACGTCAGTCAGCCCGGCACGTTCGACGTCCTGCTTCCGGTGCGGGTAGGTTATGACGCCTTGCGTGACAAGCTCATGCAAACGGTCGCCGCCACCAAAGCCGGCGCGATCGTCAAGGAGATGCAGATCTATCCGTCGTCCGGCAAGCTCGTGATCGGCGTGCGGGTGGCGAAGCCTGGCGATAGCGATGCCGCCGCCGGCGAATGGTTTTATTTGTCCGGCGCGCTGAATGTCGATCCCGGCCAGCAATCGGTTCGGATCTCCAATCTGGCGGGAGACAGTTCGCTGCCCGACGGTTCCGAGGCGGCGCAAATCCAGAACGAGATTCTCGGGCAGCTCAAGGAAATCCCCGACGTCAGCTATGGCGTCGCCTATCAGAATCTGCTCAACGCGGCCAATGAGCGCCTGAACCGGCCGTTGAAGAACGGCTTCCGCATGGAGGGGCAGCTCAGCAGCCGCCAAGCTGGACAGTATCCAGCTCCTGGCCGATGGCGTCAGCATCGCGCTGCGCGTCAGCGGCGATCTCAAAATTCTCTATGGAATGTAAGCCATGCCCGTCACATTCAGGGCTCATCCTCGGCATCCTGTGCGCACTCGCCGGTGCGGATGCGGCGGCCGCACAGACCGCCTTCTATCGCGCGCCGGCATCCGCGGTCGCGGGGGCGCCGGGCACGCTCGTTCGGCAAGAGGTGATCGATGGCGCGCCGCTGGGCGCCACCGCCTACCGCGTGCTCTATCGTTCGACCGGACTGGACGACAAGCCGATCCTGGTGTCGGGCGTCGTGATCGTGCCGCAAGGCGATCCGCCGCCGGGCGGCAGGCCGATCGTGGCCTGGGCCCATCCGACGTCCGGCATCGTGCCGCGCTGCGCGCCGTCGCTCGCGATCTTCCTGTTTCAGCAGATCCAGGGGCTGCGCTCGTTCGTGAGAGACGGCTACGTCGTCGCGGCGACCGATTACCCCGGCCTCGGGACCGCGGGACCGCACCCCTATCTGGTTGGCACCAGCGAGGCCCGCGCGGTGATCGACTCCGTGCGTGTCGCCGGCCAGCTGCCCGGCGCGGGCGGCGGCAAGAAGTTCGTGGTCTGGGGCCACTCGCAGGGCGGCCATGCCGCTTTGTTCACCGGCCTGATCGCGAAAACCTACGCGCCGGAACTGGATCTTCTCGGTGTCGCGGCGGCCGCTCCCGCCACCGATCTGGTGACGCTGATGAACGACGACATCGATTCCGTCGGCGGCAAGAACATCACCGCGATGACGCTGTGGTCCTGGCAGCGGGTCTTTGACGCCAACATGGACAAGGTGGTCGACCCGCAGAGCGATGCCCGCGATCGACCAGCTGGCCAAGGAATGCATCGAAGGACCGTTCGACATCGCGGCGCCGCCAGCGCACCGAGCAGCCGCTTGAAAAGTATTTCCTGACCACCAAGCATCCTTCCGATGTCGAACCCTGGCACACCTTGCTGGCAAAAAACTCGCCGGGCGCCCTGCCCGCCGAGATTCCGGTTTTTCTGGCGCAAGGGACCGACGACGTCATCATTCGACCCAAGGTGACCCAGGACTATGCCGCCGCGCTGTGCGGCGCCGGCAGCAAGGTGCGCATCCTGTCGATGCCGAACATCGGTCACGGCAGGGCGGCCCAGGCCAGCACCCAGGCTGTGCTCGACTGGACGAGCGACCGGTTTGCCGGAAAGCCTGCTCCGGATGACTGTTCACGGTGATGAGCTTCCTTCCTGGCGCCTTTACACGGAAGCATTCGGTCTCGCGCTCTCGCACAAGTGCGACACTGCGACGCTTACGAATATTTCATCCAGCTTTTCCGTTGAAACGGATCGTCGCCCGTCCATTTAGCGGGAATGAGTTTGGTTGATCTATATCGCGATAATGCTGCCGACTGCGCCTTCCTGGCTGAAAGAGCCGAAGACGCAGAGACCAAGGCTGCCTTCATGCGAATGGAAGCCGCATGGCGTACCTTGGCCGACCAGCAAGCGCGGCTGGACATGAGGGGGCAGCGCCGCAGGCTGGATTAGCCGACGGCGCAATTCGCCATCTCATCTGCCGACCGTCACGCCCGCGGTCGTACGCAGGGCATCGCGGAGGGTCGTGGCGTTCTTGTCGTCGAGCACCTCCCTCGTGAGGACGGTGACTTGCCCGGGGATATTGAGGATCGGCTCGGCCGCCCGCGGCGACGATAGACGGTCGGCTTTATAGGGTGAGGCCGGATCGGCATAGGGATCGCGGTCGGCCGCCAGCGGCCGGGCGGCTTTCGATTTCCAGCCTGTCGCACGCAAGCGTGGCGTGAACGCCTTTCCGGATTGCGAGACGGATCCCTGCGCTTGCGTGGTGTGCGGTCGTCCGCCGTCGACGGCAAACGCTCCGCCCGAGAAACAGATGGCGGCGAGCGCAACGGTGACTGTTCGCAACATTGCAGCGGGCATGTTCCCTTCCATGTCAGGGGCGACCAGCCTAGCACGCCATGTCAGCCGTTGCAGCCGCAGGACAAGTCGAGCGCAACGAAACCCATCATCTCGCAACACCTCCATCACGTGATCGGTATCGCTGCACGCCACCCGTTCCACAGGCTGCGGTTGCAACTGAAGTTGTTCAATGCGGCGTTTCTGCCTCTACCGGAAATAGCTGACCTGTGATCAGATGTTCGCCACGGGGAATGCAGGGAACTTTGGGTTCCTCCCGGCGTCATCTCAGGTGACGCGATCAGGCCTGGCGCAGGAGGGTGCCATGTCGAAGACCCGCATTGGAATTGCCGTCGTCGTTCTGGCAACCCTGCTGTCGAGTGCCGCGGAAGCCAGAATGCGTCTTGGCATCGGCCCCCTTGGAGTCGCAAGGCTCGCGGTCTCCCGCGTGTTGCTGCTGGGGCGATTGCATCACCCGCGCGCTTATGCGCGTCGCAGCCCGATCCGAACGGCGTCCCTCATCCGACCGCAAGACATCCGCAATGCCGCAGAACCCGGGCTCGGCAACCCGGCGGTGCGCCGGCAAATCGTCGCGGCCGCGGCGCTGGCGGGCTGGCATGGCGGGCGCACCGCGAACGGGTGGTGGCGACACGTCGACGGCGGATATGGCTGGGTCGGGCCGCTGTTCTGGCCGTTCGCCATCGACGATATCTACGACTACGCCATCTGGGGTGACGGCACCGGATTCTGGAACTACGGGTATCCCGACATCTATGCCGCGATCTTTGCGCCTTACGGCCCCGATGACCTCGCCGCCTATGCCGGACCGAGTCCGTTCGGGCGAAGACATCGCAGGGTGGCTTCGCTGCAGCAGCTTTGCGGCGACGACAGAAGCGACATTGCCGGCCCGGCGATCGACCCGATTGCGCAGGCGATCCAGCCGAACGAGGCGCAGCAGGCGGCCTTGAGCGATCTCGCCAAGGCATTGATCCCGGCCGCCCAGACCATTCGGGCCTCGTGTCCGAAGCGCACCGCGTTCACGGCGCCGGAGCGATTGGCCGCCATGCAGCAGCGCATCGGGACGATGATCATGGCGGAGCAAGCCGTGCAGCAGCCGCTCGGAAAATTCTATGACCTGCTGGAAGACGAGCAGGAAGCGCGGTTCAATGCCATCGCCGCAGAGCGGCGCAAGATCTCAGCGCCAACCGGGGCCATGGAAGCGCCCGCCCAGGGTTGCGGCCTGGCGCAATCAGCAGGGTTGCCATGGCCGGCGGACGAGATCGAGGCCCGGCTGCATCCCAACGACGTTCAACGCGCCGCCCTCAAGGTGCTGCAGGACGCCAACGCCACGGCGGTCGGGATCCTGAGCGCCGAATGCCTGCCGCAGGACGCGGACACACCGCCCGCCCGGCTTGACGCGGTCGACGGGCGGCTCGCCGCCATGCAGCGAGCGGTCGGTCTGGTGAGCGCCGCGCTCGAGGGCTTCTATGCGACGCTGAGCGACGAGCAGAAAGCGCAGTTCGAGGCGATCGGGCAAAAGCGGACGGCGTAATTTCCGATCCGTCGCCATCGCATCAATGCGTGAGCACGATGAAGTCCGTGCCTTTGCCGGTCTCCCGGCTAAATCCATCGTCGGAAATAATCAGCGAAGAGGCCGGCGTCAGCAGTTCAGAAATCCTGTCAACCGCATCCTGAGGTATTTCGATGCGGTCAAGGGCAGCGTTGGCCTTGTCGGGCAACGGCGTCGAGAGGACCGTTTGCTTCGCGGGCGCTTCGCGCTCTTTCGGGGCAGCTTCGGACATGCGCGGAAATTGCCTGGGAAGCGACACGACGTTCCAGCGAATGGCGGCTCCCTCGTTCTGGAATTCCAGGGCGGTAAACACGTGCGTTCCCAGCGGCTCCTCCGGATTTTCGATCTTGACCGGAACATCGAACAACGGCGCGAAGCCCCGGCGCACGAAGAGCTTGCTCAGCTTGCGGCTCACGAAGACGGAGATCGGAACGATCTTTTTGGGTGCGCTTGCCGCGCGAGCCGGGGCGGAGCCGGAGTCTGGAGACCAGTGGTTTCCGGCGTTTCGCCATTGGACGGGGATGATCCCTGCGTCGCCGCGGCTGTGCTGTTGCCTGCGACTGTGCCGGCCGCGATTTCCGGCGGACCGGGAACGGCTTTCGGCTTGAAGAGGCGCGGACTGGTCGTCTCAACCGGCTGAACATCGTCGCGCGCAATGATCACGCGCGCGCCGCGCTTCGTGAGATGCCAGAGCCGGGCGGCAAAGTCTTTTTTCAAACGGATGCAGCCGTGCGATGCCGGATGCCCGGGCACGACGCCGGCATGCAGCGCGATCCCCGACCAGGTGATGCGCTGCATGTAGGGCATGGGCGCGGCGCTATAGATATTCGAGCGGTGCCATCGTCGTTTCTCGATCACGCTGAATACGCCGAGCGGCGTCGGATGCCCCTGAACTCCCGTGGACACCGACGAGCGCGCGATCAAGGTCCCGTTGTCAAAGAGCGAGACCCGTTGGTCCGCGATCGAGACGATGATCTGGAGCGGGCCCTTCGAAGCGGCTTCGGGCCGGGCCTTCGCGGTCGACTGCGAATTTGCCTGCCGGTGGTGGTGCCTGTGTTTGAACGGAGTATATAGGCCCGGCCAGAACGAGTGCCGGGGCCCAAACCAGAATTGAGCCTGGGCGCTGCCTGCCGAAAGCATGAAAATGGCGAAAGCCGCCATCGTCATCGCGCATGTGGAGCCGACGTTGATGCGTCCGAGGCTGGATGCAGACATGCGGCGATCACGACACAATTGGGCGTTCGGCGCAACGCCGAGCTGGCAATTCCCGTACGGACGTCGCGCGGTGCGATGGGCGCGATCTGTCGTTTGGGGCAATGCCTGCGAAGCCGGCGCCTAACGCATCATTCCGATCGCACGCCACCGCGCATCGAAAGTGTCGGAATCATTCGGCGCCCACGCCTGCGAATCCAGGGGATCGGCAGACTTGTCCGGAGAGACATTGGCAGGTTTTGCGTCAGACTTCGGCCGGGCCGAAGCCTGTACGGACCACTCCAGCAAGGATTTCGAAAGCATCGCCTGGCCTTCGTACCAGCATTTTCTTCCGTCAATCAGACGCCAGGACCAATACCCGTGCGCTTGTGACGGCCTCGCGACGCTGCATTTTTGCTTCGCTTCCGCACTCGGTATCTCGATCGACGAGAGCGTGGCAATGCAAGCGGCGAAAGCGATGAACGGAGTCTGCTTCCTCATTCAGTACCTCATGCAGTGAAATTGCATGCGAGGCCCAAGTTGAATCGCGACGTTGCAAGTGAAGTATCGCTTTAAAATCTGGTCGTAGTGGGTCGAAATTTAGGCTGAATTTCACGCGACTGCCCGATGGCTTCGCCGTGTTCACGCTCCCGACTGTCGGAAGAAGGCCGCGGATTTCTCCACGGCCCTCTTGTATCCGCACAGCCGAAGCTGGCTCAGCTCTTCTCCGAACGGCTGGCGCTGGTCCCCATGGACAGCACGGTCAGCGTGACCTGCGCGAGGCCGGAGGATCCGATCGCCCGCGCGCCGGCCGGCGTCAGGTCGATGACGCGACCCCGGATGTAGGGACCGCGGTCGTTGATGCGCACGACGACGGAGCGGCCGGTCTTGATATTTGTGACTTCCACCATCGTGCCGAACGGCAGCGTGCGGTGAGCCGCAGTCAATGCGGAGGCATGGGCATACTCGCCGTTGGCGGTCTTCTCGCCACTGTATACCGATGCAATTCCTGTCTGCATCGCCGCCTTAGATGCAGAGGAAAACGAAATAGATGCGATTAGAATTCCAACTCCAAGTACTGTGATGCGTTGCCACTTCACTCTATAGCCTCATATGTTGTTGATATTGCATCAACTCGAAACCGGTTCGCAGTTGATGGAGGCCATTACCAATTCAAATACGATCATTGTGCGGCGCAGCAAAATTTAATACGACGCTGCGGAATCGTCACTTTGCGGACGACAAATCGCCGAACAGGCAACTCGATACCTGCTCGCTGTTCGCCTCGCGGTCGGACGCTCGCGTCATCGACGGTTGCCAATCTCAATCGCGTCGCCGGACTCTGCGCGTGGATGAGTGAACGCGTGACCGATGAAGCATTCGCGTCATCGCGCGCATCGAATCGAGCGATGCACAACGCAGTGCCGCCGCGAGATGCGCCTCGTTCACGGCCACGGCATCATCCGGAATAATTTCGAAGCTACGGAGTTCTGTCTGCCGGGAGTTATGCAACCTCGAGTGGACGCAGACCGTTGACGGGCAAACGACAGAAACCGGAACAAAAGGGCTTCGTCCTGGAGATGGGCGGACGCGCGGTGCTGGCGTTTTCGGCCCGCAGCATGGAGAAGGCAAAAAAGCTCTGCGCTCAGGACTGGTTCGTGGAAGAACTCGCGTCCTATCGATCGGGCGGCCAGCCGATCTGGGATGGCAGCGCCGACTTTCGGATTCGATGCGCCAACGCCGCGGAAATCGCCGAGCTGCAGATCGCCAAGGCCACCGAACGCGCCCACAGGGAATACGAGGGACACGTCTTCGTGTTTTTCGTGCCTGTCGATCCCGACCTTCTCGTGAGCTGATGCCTCCACCAGGCAAGTTTTCGGCTTGAGCGGCGCGAACGCGATATCTCCCGCGAAAAAACAGGGTTGCGTTTGGCAGCGGCAGCGGTGACAACCCCGCATGCTTTCCCTCACCGAAATATCGGTCCGCATCGCCGGACGGCTTCTGATCGATCATGGCACCGCGCAGATCGTGCCGGGCGCCCGCGTCGGCTTCGTCGGCCGCAACGGCGTCGGCAAATCGACGCTGTTCGCGGCGATCCGCGGCGAATTGCCGATCGAAAGCGGTTCCATCGCGATCCCGCCGCGCTGGCGCGTCGGCAGCCTCGCCCAGGAAGCGCCGAACGGGCCGGAAAGCCTGATCGAGGTCGTGCTCAAGGCGGACCTCGAGCGCGACGCCCTGCTGCGCGAGGCCGACACCGCCCACGATCCGCATCGGATCGCCGACATCCAGACCCGGCTTGTCGATATCGACGCCCATTCGGCGCCGGCGCGGGCCGCGGCGATCCTCAGCGGCCTCGGATTTTCGACCGCGGATCAGGCCCGTCCCTGCGAGGAATTTTCCGGCGGCTGGCGGATGCGCGTCGCACTCGCCGCGACCCTGTTCGCCGCTCCCGATCTCCTGCTGCTGGACGAGCCGACCAACTATCTCGACCTCGAGGGCACGCTGTGGCTCGAGGACCACTTAGCGAACTATCCGCGCACCGTGATCGTCATCAGCCATGATCGCGACCTGCTCGACACCTCGGTCGATCAGATCCTGCATCTCGATCGCGGCAAGCTGACGCTCTACAAGGGGACCTACTCGTCGTTCGAAGAGCAGCGCGCGATGCGCGAGATGCTCGACGCCAAGCACGCCAAGCGCCAGGCCGACGAGCGCAAGCGCCTGCAGGCCTTTGTCGATCGCTTCAAGGCCAAGGCCTCGAAGGCCCGTCAGGCGCAGTCCCGCGTCAAGATGCTGGAGCGGATGAAGCCGGTCACCGCGCTGGTGACGCAGGACGTGCGCGAAATCTCGTTTCCGGTGCCTGAGAAGATGCTGTCGCCGCCGATCATCGCGGTCGACAATGTCTCCGTCGGCTACGATCCGAAAAAGCCGGTGTTGAATCGCGTCACCTTGCGGATCGATACCGACGACCGCATCGCCCTGCTCGGCTCCAACGGCAACGGCAAGTCGACGCTCGTCAAGCTGCTGGCGGGCAAGCTGCCGCCGTTTTCCGGCCACGTCACCCGCGCCGACAAGCTCTCGGTCGGATATTTCGCCCAGCACCAGGTCGATGAACTCGATCTCGACGCCTCGCCCTACGATCACGTCCGCCGGCTGATGGCGGATGCGCCGGAGACCAAGGTGCGCGGGCGGACCGGCGCGATCGGCTTCTCCGGCAAGGCCGGCGATACCCTGGTCAGAAGCCTGTCGGGCGGCGAAAAGGCCCGGCTGCTGCTCGGGCTTGCGACCTTCTTCGGTCCCAACATGATCATCCTCGACGAGCCGACCAACCATCTGGACATCGACAGCCGCGCGGCGCTTGCGGAGGCCATCAACGATTTTCCCGGCGCGGTGATCATGGTTTCGCACGACCGCTATCTGATCGAAGCCTGCGCCGATCAATTGTGGGTGGTCGCCGATCAGGCCGTCACGGATTTCGACGGCGACCTCGACGATTACCGGCGCATGGTGCTGTCGGCGCGCGGCATGCGCGCAAGCTCGCGCGACGCCGGCGCCAATGAGCGCGGCCGCGACAAACCGCAGCGCGGCAAGGGCGAAAAGCGCGCCTCGCCGAAGCAGCGGATCTCGGATGCCGAGGCCGAGATCGCGCGCATCAACGGCATCATCGCCAAGATCGACACCGCGCTGGCGCTGCCGGACCTGTTCAAGCGCGATCCGAAGCAGGCCGCCCAACTGGCCAAGGCGCGCGCCGGCGCCGAGAGCGCGTTGCAGCGGGCCGAGGAAGATTGGCTGGCGGCGAGTTCGGAATTTGACGAGGCCGCGGGCTAAGGCGGACTTGACGCATCAGCGCGCCAAATCAGCGCACATTGCGCTCGCGTGGAATCACGATGCATTCCCCGGCCTCGTGGTTCGAGACGCGCGGCTTGCCGCGCTCCTCACCATGAGGGTCAAAGACCTCAATCATGAGGGTCCAAGACCTCATCCTGAGGAGCACGCGCAAGCGTGCGTCTGAAGGATGAAACCACCGAACTGAAGGATGTCTTGGAGTACGATTTTCGTCAGATCGCCAAACGAGGCCTGACGACAGCGATCAGGTCGCCGCCGGTTTTTTCTTCGGCTTCGCCGATTTGGCCGTCTTCGGCGCCGGCTCGGCCTGCGGCGCGCGCTCGATCGAGGACAGGCGTCCGGCGGTGAAGGTATAGATTCCGGCGCGCTGCCCCTGCAGATAGGTGACGACCGCGACCCGATCGCCGCCCGGATTATTGGAGAGACTGACGCTGGCGGGCGCACCGATGCCGCGCACGACGTCGCATTCGGTATGCCCCAGTGCCACCGTTCCCGATGTCGAGGGAACGACCGGCCCACCAGCCGCAGCGTCGGCCGCCGCGGCGTTGGCATCCGCGGGACTGCCGGCGGGCGGCTCCATCCCCGGGCAAAACCCTTCGGCGCTGACCAGATCTTCCGCCGTGACCGGCTTGTTGGGTGACAGCGGCGGCGCCTGGATGTTCCGGATGAACAGCCTGCTCGGACCCGAGAACCACTCCGCATCGCGCGTGAGCATGTCGGATGCACCGGCGCAGCCCGCGATCAGCGGCGCGAACGCAAGCAGCGCCAGCAGCCGTCCTCGCCTGATGTTGCTGTTTCGAACGATCAACTGGATTCCCACCCCGGCGGTATAAGCGTTTGTCCCACCATCACTTTGCGGCACGACCGTGGCTAGACTCAAGCGCGACTACCGAAACCAGTGCTTATCATCAATTGCGCAGGTTCGCTATTCCCGCCGCTGCCATCGACCGCGCTCGTCGGCCTGCCAATACGTGACCTCGAAGCCCCGCGCCTTGCAATCGGTCCAGGCGCCCCGCGCGGCGGCGAGCGCATCGCCGTCGTCGCCGTTGAATACCAGCACCATCCGTTCATAGGCATCGGAGTCCGCGGGCAGCGCAGCGTTGTCGATCAGAAACCTGACATTGGCGCGGTTCGGATTGCCGTCCTCCGCGGCCAGCACGATCGGCTGGTCCTGCGCATCGCCGGCGCGCCCGGTATCGCCCGCGCGCCAGATGGCGTGCGGCAGGAACGAATCGTCGCGATAGGTCCACAGATGCGCATCCAGCGCCTCGGCGCGCTCCTGCGATGTCGACTGCACCACGACCCGCCAACCCCGCTCCAGCGATTTCTCGAGCAGCGGCGGCAGGACGCTTCTCGAGCGACATGTTCTGCAGATGGTAAAACAGCACTTCCGTCATCGGATTCCTGCTATTTTTTGCCTTCGTAGTACTCCGCGACCAACTGGTTCAGCAGGCGCACGCCATAGCCCGAGCCCCAGCTCTGGTTGATTTCGGATTTCGGCGCGCCCATCGCCGTTCCCGCGATGTCGAGATGCGCCCATGGCGTGTCATCGACGAAGCGCTGCAGGAACTGCGCGGCGGTGATCGAACCGCCGTGACGGCCGCCGGTGTTCTTCATGTCGGCGAACTGCGAATCGATCTGCTTGTCGTATTCGGGACCGAGCGGCATGCGCCAGACCCGCTCGCCGGTCTCCAGCCCCACCTTGGTCAGCCGCTCGGCCAACTCGTCATTGTTGGAAAACAAGCCGGCGTGTTCGGTGCCGAGCGCCACCATGATCGCGCCGGTGAGGGTTGCCAGATCGACCATGAATTTCGGCTTGAATTTTTTTGCCACGTACCAGAGCACGTCCGCCAGCACCAGCCGGCCCTCGGCGTCGGTATTGATGATCTCGATGGTCTGGCCCGACATCGAGGTGACGATATCGCCGGGGCGTTGCGCGTTGCCGTCGGGCATGTTCTCGACGAGGCCAATGGCGCCGATCGCGTTGACCCTGGCCTTGCGCGCCGCCAATGCCTGCATCAGCCCGACGACACAGGCCGCACCGCCCATGTCGCCCTTCATGTCCTCCATGCTGCCGGCCGGCTTGATGGAAATGCCGCCGGTATCGAAACAAACGCCCTTGCCGACGAAAGCTACCGGCCGGTCGCCACGCTTGCCGCCGTCCCAGCGCATGATCACGGTGCGGCCGGGCCGCGCCGAGCCCTGGGAGACCCCGAGCAGCGCGCCCATCCCGAGCTTGGTCATCGCCTTGACGTCGAGAATCTCGACACCGACGCCGAGCTTGCGCAACTGGCCGGCGCGGCGCGCGAATTCCTCGGGAAAAAGCACGTTCGGCGGCTCGTTGACGAGATCGCGCGCGGTGATGACGCCCTCGACGATATGGGCGTCGGGCGAAAAGGCCTTGCGCGCGTCGGCGACGTCGCCGACCGCGAGCGAAATATCCGCCCGCAGTGCCGCCTCCTCGCCGTCCTTCTTCTTGGTCTTGTAGCGGTCGAACTTGTAGGCGCGCAGCCGCAGGCCCGAAGCGACCGCGGCCGCCTGCCCGGGCTTCATCGGCCCGTCCGGCAATTCCGCGATGATCGTCACGGCTTCCTTGCCGGCCAGCAGCTTGCCGGCGGCCACCCCGCCAAGCTTGAAGAAGTCGTAATCCTTCAGGGCCGCCAGCTTGCCGGCGCCGACCACGATCAGGCGCGGGGCCTTGAGGCCCTCCGGGGCCAGAATATCGAGCGTGGACCCGTTTTTGCCCTTGAACTGGTTGGTGGCGGCCGCCCGGGCGACCAGATCGGCGGCCTCGCCCAGCGCCTTGCGGGTCGCCGACCCGAATTTCAGCGAATCATCGCAAAAAACCACCAGAATGCCGCGCGGGGCGGCTGAAAACGGGACGAAGCCGACCTTGACGGCGTCGGGCATAGGAAAATCCTCCAAAATCGGGGCTATCGCTGGTCGGGAACCCGCCGAACGGGGGTCGGAGTGCTCTCTTCCGGCCGCGATTTGCGTCCGTCAAGAGCACGCCGGCCACACTATGACCTGCCGGCGCCCGCTGCCAAGCTCCGGCAGTGGCCGCCGGGCCACATCGGACGAATTATTAAGCTTATACAGAGGGCGCCACGGCACAGCCATTTTGTTGACGGATCAAAGGGATGGTATGACAGAATAGCTGGCTGGATGAAGCGCGGCGCGACCTAGGGGATCCCGGCTCGGGATTGGTCGTGGAACCGCAGATCCGGTGTGCAGGGCGGGATCGTACGGTAGGCGATGGGGTCGATCGACAAGTACATTTTTCGCACGACGCTTGCGTCGTTTGCGCTGGTTCTGGTCAGCCTGACGGGGGTGATCTGGATCACGCAGGCGTTGCGCGGCATCGACCTGATGACCAGCCAGGGCCAGACCATCGTCACCTTTCTCGGCATCACGAGCCTCGTGATCCCGGCGCTGGTGCTGATCATCTCGCCGATCGCGCTGATGATCGCGATCTCGCACACCCTCAACAAGCTCGCGACCGACTCGGAAATCATCGTGATGAACGCGGCCGGCTTCTCGCCGTTCCGGCTGTTTCGTCCCTTTCTCTACGCGACCGTCGTGGTCGCGCTCATGGTCGCCTTCATCGCCGCCTATCTCTCGCCCGACGGCCTGCGCCGCCTGAAGCAGTGGGACGCCGAAATCACCGCCGACGTCCTGACCAACATCCTGCAGCCCGGCCGCTTTGCCCAGCTCGACCAGAACCTGACCATCCGCATCCGGGAGCGGCAGCCCGGCGGGGTGCTCGCCGGGATTTTCGTCGATGACCGGCGCGATCCGAAAGAGCGCGTCAGCATCGTCGCCGACCACGGGACGGTCGTGAAGAACGGCACCGGGTCGTTTCTGATCCTGGAGGACGGCAATCTGCAGCGGTTCGAAGCCGGCAAACGCGATCCCGCGCTGGTCAAGTTCGAGCGCTATGGATTCGACATGTCGAAATTCTCCAATCAGGGCCACGACGCGGCGCTCGGGATTCGCGAACGCTATCTCTGGGAATTGCTGGCGCCGGCGGCGGATGATCCGGTTTACATGCAATTGCCAGGACAGTTCCGCGCCGAGCTGCATGACCGGTTCATGGCGCCGATCTACCCGTTCGCGTTCGCAGCCCTCACCTTCGCGTTTCTCGGCGCACCGCGCACGACGCGGCAGAGCCGCAATTTTTCGATCGGCGGTTCGATCCTCGCGGTGTTCGGGCTGCGGATGGCGGGATTTGCCTGCTCGGTCATGGCGGTGAAATCGCCGTTCGCGCCGGCTGTCCAGTACCTGATGCTGCTGGGGGCGATCGCCGCCGGCCTCTGGATCATCCTCGCCGGCGTGGTGATCGAGCCGCCCGCGGCGCTGATCGAAGCCATCAACAAGTCGAATGAGCGCCTGTTGCGCCTGATCGGGCGGCCCGTCACAGCATGAGCATGGTCACCAACACGCTCGGACGATATTTTGCCGGCCGCTTTGTGGTCTCGGCGCTGGGCGTGTTCGCGTCGATCTTCCTGCTGCTGGTGCTGGTCGACTACATCGAAATGGTCCGAAAGACCTCGGGCCTGGTCTCGGCGTCGGCGATCGTTGTCGCGGAAACCTCGCTGTTCCGCGTGCCTCAGTTGCTCGAGAAGATGATGCCGTTCTGCATCCTGATCGGGGCCATGACCTGCTATCTCGCGCTTTCGCGGCGGCTTGAACTGGTGGTCGCGCGCGCCGCCGGCGTCTCGGCCTGGCAGTTCATCGCACCGGCACTGGCCAGCGCGATCCTGCTCGGCATTCTCGCCACCACCGCCTACAATCCGATGTCCGCCAATTTGCGCGAGCTCTCCAAGCAGATGGAGGCGCAGCTATTCGGCTCCGCGCCCGGCGGCGGCATCCAGGACGCATCCGGCTTCTGGATCAACCAGATCAACAGTGACGGCCAGGTCATCATCAACGCGGCGCGCAGCGAGCAACAGGGCGTGCGGTTGACCGGACTGACGCTGTTCCGATTCGACAACGACTTCCAGTTCAAGGAGCGAATCGAGGCGCGCGAAGCGACGCTGGAGGACGGCTACTGGCTGTTCAAATCGGTCCGCCGCTACTCCCTCGATTCGCCCCCGGTCGAACAGGAGGACTTCCGACTCGCGACCAGCCTCACCCCGGCCCAGGTCCGCAACAGTTTCTCGACCCCCGAAACTGTGTCTTTTTGGCAACTCCCGAGCTATATCCGGTCGTCGGAAAGCTCCGGATTTGCGACGGCCGGCTACCGGCTGCAGTACCATAAGCTCATCGCACAGCCGTTTTTGCTGGCTGCAATGGTCATGCTGGCGGCGTCCGTCTCGCTGCGCTTCTTCCGTTTCGGCGGCGTGCAAAAGATGGTTTTGAGTGGCGTGGGCGCAGGCTTTCTGCTCTACGTTCTATCGAAAGTAACTGAGGATTTGAGCAAGGCTGAGTTGATGCATCCGATCGCTGCGGCGTGGCTGCCCGTGTTCGTGGGCGGCCTCACCGGCTTTTTGGCCTTGCTGTACCAGGAGGACGGGTAGTGGCTATCGTCGCCGCCCGCCATAGCTTGTTGCCTGCATCCGGGCGACGCACCCCCGTGCGCCGTCATCGCCTCCGCTTGACCGGCGCCGGGCGTGCCCTGGCCTTGCTGGTTTTGGGCCTCGCCGCCGCCGGCGCGCTCGGGCTTGCGACGATGGCCCCGGCCGCCGCGCAGAGCTTCACCTACAATCCGCAGCCGCCCGCGCGTGGTGCCGCCGCGCGTCGCCAATGACGGGCAGATGCTCGTCCAGGCGACCGAGGTCGACTACGACTACAACAACTCGCGGGTGTCGGCCGTCGGCAACGTGCAGATGTTCTACAACGGCACGAGCGTCGAGGCCGACAAGGTCATCTACGACCAGAAGACCAAGCGGCTGCATGCCGAAGGCAACATCCGCATGACCGATGCGGAAGGCAAGATCACCTACGCCAACATCATGGATCTGAGCGACGACTACCGCGACGGGTTCGTCGATTTGCTGCGCGTCGACACCGCCGACGCGACGCGAATGGCCGCGACCCGCGCCGACCGGTCCAGCGGCAACTACACCGTCTTCGAAAACGGCGTCTATACCGCCTGCGCCCCCTGCAAGGACGATCCGAAGAAGCCGCCGCTGTGGCAGGTCAAGGGCGCGCGCATCATTCACGACCAGAACGAGAAGATGCTGTATTTCGAGAACGCGCAGCTCGAGTTCTTCGGCGTTCCGATGGCGTACATGCCGTATTTCTCGACGCCCGACCCGACCGTGAAGCGCAAGACCGGCTTCCTGATGCCGGCCTTCTCGTCAAACTCGACCTATGGCTTCGGCGTTGAAGTGCCGTTCTACTGGGCGATCGCTCCGGACTACGATGCAACGTTCAGCCCGCGCATCACGAGCCGCCAGGGCGTGCTGTTCCAGGGCGAATTCCGCCAGCGGCTGCTGGACGGCGCCTACCAGATCCGCGCCTACGGCATCGACCAGCTCGATCGCGGCGCGTTCGCCGGCCAGCCCGGCGACCGCGAGTTCCGCGGCGGCATCGAAACCAAGGGCCAGTTCGCGCTGACCGACAAATGGGTATGGGGCTGGGACGGCGTCCTGCTCTCGGACTACTACTTCATGTCCGACTACCGGCTGGCCCAGTACAAGGATCCGCTGGCTTCGTTCCTCAGCCTGCCGACCGAAGCCATTTCGCAGCTCTATCTGACCGGCGTCGGCAATCGCAGCTACTTCGACGCGCGCACCATCTACTATCTCAGCTTCTCCGGCTTCCAGCAGCAGGTCCCGGTCGTTCACCCGGTCGTCGATTATTCGAATGTCCTGAACAACAACTGGTCTTCGGCGGCGAAGTCAGCTACAAGACCAACTTCACCAGCCTGACGCGCAACGACGCGGCCTTCGACCCGATCACGACGCTCGCCAACACCAATGCGCTGTGCACGACGGCCTCCGCCGATCCGATGGCGCGGCTGCCGACGCAATGCCTGCTGCGCGGCATGCCGGGCACCTACACGCGGGCGACGGCCGAGGCGCAGTGGCGGCGCTCGTTCACCGATTCCGCGGGCGAAATCTGGACGCCGTTCGCAAGCATCCGCGCGGACGCGATCGACGCCGAGATCTCGAACCAGCCCGGCGTTTCCAACTTCCTGCCGACCGGCAATACCCAGGCGCTGCGGGTGATGCCGACCATCGGTCTCGAATATCGCTATCCCTTCATCAACGTTCAGCCCTGGGGCACCACGACGATCGAGCCGATCGCGCAGGTCATCGCCCGCCCCAACGAATCCTACGCCGGCAAGCTCCCCAACGAAGACGCGCAGAGCATGGTGTTCGACGCCAGCAATCTGTTCAGCGTCGACAAATTCTCCGGCTACGATCGCGTTGAAGGCGGCGGCCGCGCCAATGTCGGCGCGCAGGCGACCACGCAGTTCGACCGCGGCGGCACGGTCAATGTGCTGTTCGGGCAGTCCTACCAGCTGTTCGGCCTGAATTCTTACGCGGTGCAGGACGTGACCAATACCGGCGTCGATTCCGGCCTGCAGAATGCGAAATCCGACTATGTCGCCCGCGTCAATTATTCGCCCAACCGCACCTATACTTTCAGCGTGCGCACGCGCATGGACGAGGCGACGCTGAACATCAACCGCTTCGAGGCTGAAGGCCGCGCGGCTTTCGACCGCTGGTCGGTCAGCATGCTGTACGGCAATTATGCCGCGCAGCCGGAGTTGGGATATCTGACCCGCCGTGAAGGCCTGCTTGGCAGCGCCTCGGTCAAGCTCGCCGCCAACTGGGTGGTGTCGGGAAGCGCCCGGTGGGATCTCGAGGCCAACAAGATCAACCAGTACATCATCGGCGCCGGCTACGTGGACGATTGCTTCGTGCTGGCCGCCAACTACGTGACGTCCTACAACTACTCCGCCGGGGTTGCGCCGCCCGTGCTCAGTCACGCCTTCATGCTGCAGATCGGCTTGCGGACCATCGCCAATTCGGCCACGTCGGCCGGCGGAGCCAGCGGGCTCCAGTAGAACCGGCGTCGGGCGCGCGACCGCAGGACCGGTTCCCACCCTCGCCATGCAATTCGAACCGGCTGATATCGCGAACATGACAATGAACACCACGTTCTCTCATCGCCTTTCGTCCCTCATCCTCGCCTGCGCCGCGAGCCTCGTCCTGCTGGCTGGCGCCGCGCCGGCCCACGCGCCAGGTCGCCGTCATGGTCAATGGCGACCCCATCACGCATTACGACATCGAACAGCGCACCAAGCTGAACTTCCTGACCACGCACAAGGCTTGCCGACCGGCAACAGGTGATCAACGAACTGGTCGATGAAAAACTGAAGATCAAGGAAGCCAAGAAATACGGCGTCGACCCCTCGGCTTCCGATGTCGATCAGGCCTTCGCGCGCGATGAGCGGAAGGATGCGGGTGTCGCCGGAGCAACTGACGAAATCGCTCGAAAGCCAGGGCATTCGGAGCGACACGCTGAAGGCGCGCATCAGGGCCGACATGGTTTGGACGAGCCTGGTGCGTGGGCGCTACAAGGAGAGCCTTCAGGTCGGCGAGAAGGACGTCGCCGCCGCCGTCCAGGCCGGCGGCGGCGGCGATGAAAAGCAGGAAGTCGGAAGTCCTACGAATACAAGATGCAGCCGATCGTTCTGGTGGTGCCGCGCGGCTCCGCGCCTGCCTTCGTCGAAGCGAGGCAGAAGGAGGCCGAAGCGCTGCGCGGCCGCGTGCAGACTTGTGCTGAAGCCAACTCTCTCTTCAAGTCCATGCCCAATGCCGCGATCCGCGACGTCGTGATCAAGACCTCGGCCGACATCCCGCAAGTCCTTCGCGAGGGCCTGGACAAGACCCCGATCGGCCATTTGACCGCGCCCGAAATCACCAAGCAGGGCATTGAAATGGTGGCGCTGTGCGCGCGGCAACCCACCACCATCGACACGCCGAAAAAGAAGGAAATCCGCGACAAGATGTATGCGGAAAAATACGAAGCGAAGTCGAAATGGTATCTGGGCGAACTCCGCAAAGCCGCGATGATCGAATATCGCTGACGCATGGCAAAGCCCCTCGCGCTGACATCAGGCGAACCCGCGGGTATCGGACCGGATATCACCATCGCGGCGTGGCTGCGCCGGAGTGAGCTGAAACTCCCGGCTTTCTACCTGCTCGGCGATCGCGATTTCCTCAGGCACCGCGCGAAGCTGCTCGGGCTCGCCGTCCAGATCGCCGACGTCAGCGCCGAGGACGCGGTTGCCGCTTTCGCCGATGCGTTGCCGGTCGTGGCCACCGGCCACCCTGCGACCGCGCGGCCGGGCCAACCGGACGATACCAGCGCGGACGCCGCCATCAGCTCCATTCGCCAGGCGGTCGTCGACGTCGCGAAGGGGCGGGCCGGCGCTGTCGTCACCAACCCGATCGCCAAGAGCGTGCTCTACCGCGCCGGTTTCCGGCATCCCGGCCACACCGAATTTCTCGCCGAACTGGCGGCGACCGGCGGCCGACACGCCGCAGCCGGTGATGATGCTGTGGTCCCCTACGCTCGCCGTCGTTCCCGTGACCATCCATCTTTCGCTGCGTGAGGCGATCGCGCAGTTGTCGAGCGAGTTGATCGTCAGCACCGCCCGCATCGCGGTCGCGGATTTGAAAGCCCGCTTCGGCGTCGCCAGTCCGCGGCTGGCGATATCCGGCCTCAATCCCCACGCCGGCGAAGACGGCACGCTCGGCACCGAGGACCAGACCATCGTGGCGCCGGCGGTCGAGATCCTGCGCGGCGAAGGCATCGCGGTCCGCGGACCGCTGCCGGCCGACACCATGTTCCACGACGCCGCGCGCAAGACCTATGACTGCGCGATCTGCATGTATCACGATCAGGCGCTGATCCCGGTCAAGACGCTGGCTTTCGACGATGCCGTCAATGTCACGCTCGGATTGCCCTTCATCCGCACCTCGCCCGATCACGGCACCGCCTTCGATATTGCCGGCACCGGCAAGGCCAATCCGTCCAGCCTGGTCGCGGCATTGCGGCTGGCCGCCCGCATGGCGGCGACGCGGCCGGCATGAGCGCGATCGACGACCTTCCGCCGCTTCGCGAGGTCATTCGCCAGCATGCCCTGTCGGCGCGCAAATCGCTCGGCCAGAATTTCCTGCTCGACCTCAACCTCACCGCGCGGATCGCGCGCGCCGCGGGCCCGCTGGAAGACGCCACCATCGTCGAGATCGGCCCGGGTCCCGGCGGGCTGACGCGCGCGCTGCTGGCGCTGGGCGCGCGGCACGTCATCGCGGTGGAGCGCGACCAGCGCGCGCTTCCGGCGCTGGAGGATATTTCCAGGCGATATCCGGGACGGCTGGAGATCGTCTGCGCCGACGCGCAGCATTTCGATCCGCGGCCGCTGCTCGGCGCCACCAAGGCGAAGATCGTCGCCAACCTGCCCTACAATATCGCGACCGCGCTCCTGATCGACTGGCTGTCGATCGAGCCGTGGCCGCCATGGTACGACATGATGGTGCTGATGTTTCAGCGCGAGGTGGCCGAGCGGATCGTGGCGCGCGAGAATGACGAGGCCTATGGACGGCTGGCGGTGCTCGCCAACTGGCGCGCCGAGACCAAGATCCTGTTCGACATTTCGCCGGCCGCCTTCGTGCCGCAGCCCAAGGTCACCTCTTCCGTGGTGCGACTGGTGCCGCGCGCGCACGCCGGAGCCGTGCGACCGCAGGGCGCTCGAACAGGTTGCGGCCGCCGCGTTCGGCCAGCGGCGGAAGATGCTGCGGCAAAGCCTCAAATCGCTCGAGCGTCGATCCGGCCCGGCTGGCCGCGGCCGCCGATGTCGATCCGACGCGGCGCGCCGAGACCATTCCGGTCTCCGGCTTTGTTGCCATGGCGCGCGAATTGACCGATATACGCGGCACAAAATCGAACGTGCCTTAAGGAGAGAAGCATCATGGCGCTCATGCGACGTCAATCACTGGTCAAATTCGATGCGCCGCTGTGCGAAACCATCGTCGACACGCCGAAGCCGGCGGGCAAGGAAGTCCTGGTCCGCATCGAGCGCTGCGGGCTGTGCCATTCCGACCTTCATATCCAGGACGGCTACGCCGACCTCGGCGGCGGCAAGCGGCTCGACACCACCCGCGGCATGACGCTGCCCTTCACGCTCGGACACGAGATCGCCGGCGTCGTCGAGGAAGTCGGCCCCGACGTTTCGAAGGACCTGATCGGCAAGAAGCGGGCGGTGTTTCCCTGGATCGGCTGCGGTCAATGCCGCGACTGCGCCAATGGCGACGAAAATCTCTGTGTCAAGCAACGTTTTCTCGGCGTCTCCATCGACGGAGGGTTCGCCAGCCACGTGCTGGTGCCGGACGCGAAATACCTGCTCGAGTACGACCCGCTGCCGGTCAATCAGGCGGCGACCCTGATGTGCTCCGGCGTGACCGCCTATGGCGCGCTGAAGCGGCTGGTCGACCGGCCGCGGCAGCGCAATCTCCTGCTGATCGGGCTCGGCGGCGTCGGCATGATGGGCCTGTCGTTCGCGCA
Source organism: uncultured Alphaproteobacteria bacterium (assembly GCA_963843225.1). GTDB lineage: Bacteria > Pseudomonadota > Alphaproteobacteria > Rhizobiales > Xanthobacteraceae > Bradyrhizobium. The sequence continues at coordinate 131,289 of CAWJJT010000003.1, forward strand.
GGCGATGTTCAAGCAAAAAATCTCGGTTGCGGATTTGAGCCCGGCGGCGCGCGAGGCCGCGCTGAAAAACGGCGCGTCCGTCGCCTACGATCCTTCCGAAGCCGACGTGGCCAAACGCATCATCAAGGAAACCGAAGGCGGGTTCGACGAGATCGTCGACTTCGCCGGCAACGAGAAGTCGATGGCGTTCGCGGTCTCGGTGGTCGCGCGCGGCGGCAAGATCGTGGTGTCGGGATTGATGGGCGGCAATTTCAGCCTGCCCATGGTACAGTGGATCTACAAGCGCATGACGATCGAGGGCTTCATGGTCGGAACGCTGGCCGAAGGGCATGAACTGATGGCGCTGGCGCGCGCCGGCAAGATCAAGCCGACCCCCATGAAGGAAGAGCCGATGGGCGACGTCCAGAAATGGATCGATGAATTGCGGGCCGGAAAAGTCGTCGGCCGCATCGTGCTGAAGAACTGAGGCACAGCATCTTATAAGCCTCGCCAAAAGAGGCGGAGTGCCAGGTAGCCTCGCTTGACAGGGAGGAGACTGATGGCTTGTTGGAGGAAGCATTCGACCCTCGCCGCGCTGGCGGCGCTCGCGCTTGGCCTGGCTGCGACGCCGGCCGCGGCACAGAAGCAATACAGTCCCGGCGCCAGCGACACCGAAATCAGGATCGGCACCACGACGCCCTACAGCGGCCCGGCGTCGGCCTATTCGGCCGGCGCGGTCTCCGCCACCGCCTATTTCTCGATGATCAACGACCAGGGCGGGGTCAACGGCCGCAAGATCAATTTCATCAGCCTCGACGACGCCTACAGCCCGCCCAAGACGGTGGAGCAGATCCGGCGCCTGATCGAAAGCGACGAGGTGCTGTTTCTGGTCAATCCCATCGGCACCGCGACCAACATGGCTGTGGTCAAATACATCAACCAGAAGCAGGTGCCGCATCTGTTCATCGGCACCGGCGCAACGGTCTTCAACGATCCCGAGCATTATCCGTGGACGATGAGCTGGACGCCGCATTACGCGTCGGAAGGCGAGATCTACGCCAAGTACATTCTGTCGGTGAAACCCGATGCCAAGATCGGCATCCTGGCGCAGAACGACGATCTCGGCCGCGACTATCTGCTCGGCTTCAAGCGCGGTCTCGGCGACAAGGCGTCGACGATGATCGTGTCGACGCAGACCTACAACACCACCGATCCCACCGTCGATTCCCAGGTGGTTTCGCTGAAGACCTCGGGCGCGGACGTCTTCTTCATCATCACGATCCCCAAATTCTCCGCGCAAGCCATTCGCAAGGCCTATGACATCGACTGGCATCCGCAGGAATTCGTGGTCAGCGTCGGCTCGTCGATCGCGGGCGCGATCAAGCCGGCCGGATTCGAAGCGGCCAAGGGCATCATCTCGGCGGCCTACCAGAAGGATCCGGCCGATCCGCAATGGCGCGACGATCCGCAGATGCAGGCCTGGAACGTGTGGATGGACAAATACAATCCGCGCATCAGCAAGAGCGACTACTACGCGCCCTATGGCTACAACATCGGTTACGCGGTGGTGCAGTTGCTCAAGCAATGCGGCGACAATCTCACCCGCGAGAACATCATGAAGCAGGCCTCCCATCTCGACATGGAATTGCCGCTGCTGCTGCCGGGAATCCGTCTCAAGACCAGCCCGACCGACCTGCGCCCGATCAAGCAGATGCGGCTGGTGCGTTTCGACGGCTCGCGCTACGTGCTGTTCAGCGACGTGCTCGCGAGCGACTGAATTCGCTCCGGAAAGCGCGGCGCCGCGGCTCGCGGCGCCTTGCGTGCGCGGACACGCCAGCGGTTCGCCGGGCGCGCGCCGCAACTTCAGAGGTATCCGTCGGTAATTCCAGCAATTTCCGCAGCCAGCCCCGCCAACGGCGGCCGCCAGAACAACAACAAACAACCGCTGTTTTTTCGACCCAAATGGGGCATTTCGGCTGGAAATACAGGCCTAAATTAAGCCCCACCGCCTCCGGAATTGCGGCTCATTACCACCCAAGTCTTTGCGGACACAGGGAGTATGACGCGTCGCGTATCACCGCCGGAGACACATATGCCAGACAAAGCTGCGAAATTCGTCGCCGCAATTTTCGCCAGCGTGCTCGCTTGTGGCTCTTTCGCAGCCCTGTCGCTCAACGCGGTTCGCGCCGCAGACGATTGTCTTCTCACGCCGAAGGCCGAGACCCCCGCAGGCAGCCATTGGTTCTACCGCATCGAGCGCACCACCAAGCGCCATTGCTGGTATCTCCGCGCGGAAGGCGAAACTTCGTCGCAAGCCGCAGCGCCGATCGCATCCACTCCGAGTGCTTCCACTCCGACTGCCTCCGCACCGAATGTCGTCGTTCCCGCAAAGCCGGCCGCGCCGATCGCCGCGGTTCCCATGCAGCGCGCGGTCGCCGATGCGCGTGCCGAACTGCCGCCCGTGGCGAGCATCGAGCCGCCCAGGCGCAACGATGGCGCTGCTTCGGCGGCGCCGGTCAATCCGGCCACGAGCAACGCAAACCGCGCGAGCGCGCTGGACGCGAACGCGCTGTCATCGGTCGTCGCCTCGCGCTGGCCTGACCCGTCCGCCGTAAGCTCGACGATCCGCCCGGCACCGGCGCCAACCCAGATCGCCGCGAACGCGCCACCGCAGCCGGATCCGCAGCAAGCGGATTCGCCGCAAGCCGATTCCACGCAATCCGATGCAGCAGCCGCTCCGCCGCCCGCAGCCGCGGTGGTTCCGCTCGCCGCAGCCGATTCATCGCAAGGCCTGCCCGCCTCGCTTCCGATGCTGCTCGCCGTGATGACCGGCGCGCTGATGCTCGCGGGCATCACCGCCAGCATCGTTCTCAAATTCGGGCGTGCGCGCGGCGCCGCCGGCGGACGCATCCGCCGCGACAGGATCTGGGATTCGGTGGATCAGGACGTTGTCAGGCTGCCGGCTCGCCGGAACGCCGAGATATTGCCGCGGCGGCCCCATCTGCCGCGTGACCTCGACCAACCCGCCGAGCACAATGACAGGGTCGCCGATTTCTACGGGCAGATATCGAAGCAGGCCCGCAGGAGGTGAGGCTCGCTATTTCTCGAGCTGCCGCTGCAGCTCCCGCACGAACGTCGTCAGGCCGGTGCGACGTTCGCGCTTGAGCCGCTCGGCCTTGAGGATCGACTGCACTTCGGCGAACGCTTCGTCGATGTCGTGATTGATCACGATGTAATCGTATTCGGCCCAGTGGCTCATCTCGTGGCTGGCGCGGCTTCATCCGCCCGCGGATCACCTCATCGGAATCCTGGGCCCGGGAATGCAGCCGCTTTTCGAGGTCGGCGGCCGACGGCGGCAGGATGAAGACACTGACGACATCGGCGCGCGCCTTTTCCCGCAATTGCTGGGTGCCCTGCCAGTCGATGTCGAACAGCACGTCCTCTCCGGCCGAAAGCGCGGCTTCGACCGGCGCGCGCGGCGTGCCGTAGCGGTTGTCGAACACGGTGGCCCATTCCAGCAGATCGCCGCGCTTGGCCATCGCCTCGAATTCGGCCTTGGCGATGAAGCGATAATCGCGGCCCTCGACCTCGCCCGGCCGCTTCGGCCGCGTGGTCGCCGACACCGACATCTTCAGGCCGGCCAACCGCTCGATCAGCAGGCGCGACAGCGTGGTCTTGCCGGCGCCTGACGGCGATGACAGCACGAACATCAGTCCGCGCCGCTCAACCCCTGAAGCCGTGGCCGCCCGCCGTCATGTCTCACTCCAGATTCTGGACTTGTTCGCGGAACTGCTCGACCACGTTCTTCATCGCAAGCCCCGTGTTGGTCAGTTCGAGGTCGTTCGACTTGGAGCAGCAGGTATTGACCTCGCGGTTGAATTCCTGCGCGAGAAAATCGAGCCTTCGTCCGATCGGGCCGCCCTTGCCGATCATCTCGCGCGTCTGCGAGACGTGCGAGGCGATGCGATCGAGTTCTTCGCGAATGTCGGCCTTGGCGGCGATCAGCAGTGCTTCCTGGTTGAGCCGGTCGGGGTCGAAGCGGTCGGACGGTTTCGAGCAGCGCTGCGATCTGCTCGGCAAGCCGCGCCCTCACCGCTTCGGGCTTGCGGCCGGGAGCGGCCTCCGCCTTCTGCGCGAGTCGCTCGATCTCGTCCATGCGCTGGCTCAGAATCTGTCCGAGCGTCACGCCCTCGCGCTGACGCATCCCGACGAGGTCGAGCAGCGCCTGATCGAATGCGACGGCAGCGGCCGCCTTCGCCGCCTTGTCCTCGTCCTCGCTGCTCTCGGGCTCGACCACCTCGATGACGCCCTTGATCGCCAGCAGCCCGTCGATGCTCGGCGCCACTGCGTCGATCCTGCCGGCGAGCACGCCCGCCACCTTCACGATCGAGGCCAGCACCTCTTCATTGATCCGGATGGTCGAGGCCGCGCCGGTGCGCTTGACGCTCAGATTGGCGTACACGGTGCCGCGCGACAGCATCTCGCCGGCACGCTTCTTGGCGAAGGCTTCGAGTTCGTCCCATCCGGGCGGCAGCCGCATCCGCAGGTCGAAGCCCTTGGCGTTGACCGACTTCAACTCCCACTCGAATGTATAGGGTCCGCTGGCGCCATGGCTGCGCGCAAAACCGGTCATGCTCGACAGCGCCATCGCGTGAATTTCCCGGGCAGTTGAAGGTGTGAGATTCGCGAAAAGAAACTTTACGGCGCGACCTTATCGCGTATTGCGCAAAAGTGGATACCGGTTTTGCAGAGCCAGTGCCCGTAAAACGACGGTCAGCGGCGCCGCGGTACGGTGCTCGCAGAACCCTCGCGAAGGACCTTTCGCCCCACGACAGATTACTGCTGCGTCACCGGCGGCGTCGCGGTCGACTGCGCGGCACCCTGTCGGGCCGGAGCCGCACGCGGCGGCTTTTTGGCCGGAGCGGGCTTGGTCGTCGTGGCAGTCGGGGCGTTGTCGACCGGAGTGCTCGCCGTGGCCGGCGGAGGCGGCGGATCGTCAGCCGCCGGCTCGACAGTGTCGTTCTGGATCTGCTTCTCCATCGCGCGAAGCTTGGCGACGTTCTTCTGGTGCTGGTCGTAGGTATCGCTGAAGGCGTGGCCGCCGGTGCCATCGGCCACGAAGAACAGGTCGCGTGTGCGGGCGGGACTGGCGGCGGCTTCCAGCGAGGCGCGGCCGGGATTGGCGATCGGCCCGGGCGGCAAGCCCTCGACCACATAGGTATTGTAGGGCGACGGCTGCTGAATTTCGCTGCGCCTGATCGGCCGCCCCAGCGTTCCCTTGCCGCCGACGAGCCCGTAGATGATGGTCGGGTCCGACTGCAGTTTAATTTTCTGACGCAGCCGGTTGACGAACACCGCCGCGACACGGCTGCGTTCATCCGCCTTGCCGGTTTCCTTCTCGACGATCGAGGCCAGCGTGACCAGTTGTTCCGGCGACTTGATCGGCAGGTCCGGGCTGCGGCGCTCCCAGATTTCCGTCAGCGCGCGCTTCTGCGCCTGCTGCATGCGGGTAATCACCTGGTCGCGGGTAGTGCCGCGCGGGAATTTGTAGGTTTCCGGCAGCAGGGTGCCTTCCCGCGGTATCTCGCGGACCGTACCTGAAAAGATGTCGTTGTCCGAAAGCCGCGACACGATCTGCTCCGAGGTCAAGCCTTCGGGGATCGTGACGGCGTGCTGCACCACCTTGCCCTCGACAATGGTGCCGATGACGTCGCGCAGGCTGGCGTTCTTCTGAAACAGGTATTCGCCCGGCTTGAGCTCCGAGCGCGCCTTCAGTGCGAACACCGCGCCGATGAACGCCCAGCGATTGTTGTCGATGACGCCCTCGCGCTGCAGCGTGTCGGCGATGTCGGTCATTCCCGCGCGCGAGGGAATATTGACAACCTTGTCCTCATGCAGCGGACCGGGGGCCTCGATCTTCTGCCTGCCATAGAAATATCCGCCGCCGACACCGATCATCAGCACCAGAATGATGGTGATGATGGCGTTGCCGACAATGACAAACGGATTGCGGGCGCGTTCGGAGCGTCGCGGCGGCGGTGGAACCTGCTCGGGCTCCAGGGCAGCGCGCGGACTACGTGGCGAAATGGGCGGCCTCTCAGTCATCGATGCAACCTGGGATCCTGTCGGTTCAATTCGCGAGATCGCCGCGTATTGCCGGTAGTCTACGCCCACATCTAGGAATTAGCACCGAATACGGCGAATCGGTGGATTTTATAGCAAGCGCGTCAGTTGGCCACGCGCTGCAGGATCACGGAAGCGTTGGTGCCGCCGAAACCGAACGAATTCGACAGCGCCACATTGATCTCGCGCTTGCGCGGCGTCTGCGGCACGAGATCGATCGCGGTTTCCACCGACGGGTTTTCGAGATTGATCGTCGGCGGCGCGACGTTATCGCGAATCGCCAGGATACTGAAGATGGTCTCCACCGCTCCCGCCGCGCCCAACAGATGTCCGGTCGAGGATTTGGTCGACGACATCGACACGCGGGAAGCGGCGTTGCCCAGCAACCGTTCGACCGCGCCGAGTTCGATCTCGTCGCCGACCTGCGTCGAGGTTCCGTGCGCATTGATGTAGTCGACGTCGGAGGAGCTGATTCCGGCGCGCTTCATCGCGGCGCTCATGCTGCGGAATGCGCCATCGCCATCGGGCGACGGCGAGGTGATGTGATAGGCGTCGCCCGACAACCCGTACCCGATCACCTCGGCGTAGATCCGGGCGCCGCGCGCCTTGGCATGCTCGTATTCCTCGAGCACCACGATGCCCGCGCCCTCCCCCATGACGAAACCGTCACGGTCCCTGTCGTAGGGCCGCGAGGCTCGTTCGGGGGTTTCATTGAAGCCGGTCGACAGCGCGCGCGAGGCGCAGAACCCGGCCATCGCCAGCCGGCAAATCGGCGACTCCGTTCCGCCCGCCACCATCACATCGGCGTCGCCGAGCGAAATCAGCCGGCCGGCATCGCCGATCGCATGCGCGCCGGTCGAACAAGCCGTCACCACGGCATGGTTCGGACCCTTGAGCCCGTGCTCGATCGAGACGTAGCCGGAAGCAAGATTGATCAGGCGTCCGGGAATGAAGAACGGCGACACCTTGCGCGGTCCGCGCTCCTTGAGTAGCAGCGCGGTGTCGGCAATCCCGGACAGGCCGCCGATTCCGGAACCGATCATGGTGCCGGTGGCGCAACGATCTTCCTCGGTGGACGGGATGCCAATCGGCGTCGTCCAGCGCCTGGCGCGCCGCGCACATCGCAAAGATGATGAAATCGTCGACCTTGCGCTGGTCCTTCGGCTCCATCCACTGGTCGGGATTGAACGTAGCGTTGGATCCGTCGCCGCGCGGAATCACGCAGGCGATCCGGCTGGTCAGATCGGAAACGTCAAAGGTATCGATCTTCCGGGCGCCGCTCTCGCTGTTGAGGATGCGCTTCCAGGTCGGTTCGACGCCACAGCCAAGTGGCGACACCATGCCGAGGCCCGTGACGACAACCCGCCTCATATCCTGCACTCCAGCCCAAAATCTGCGGCCCATAACAAGAAACCGGTGGACCGCACGACCGCGGCCCGCCCGGCTCCGTCAGCACCGCGCAGGGCGTCAGCTCTTCGCGTTCTTTTCGAGAAATTTCGTGGCGTCGCCGACGGTCAGAATCGTCTCGGCGGCATCATCGGGAATTTCGCAACCGAACTCTTCTTCAAACGCCATCACGAGCTCGACCGTATCGAGGCTGTCGGCGCCGAGGTCGTCAATGAAGCTCGCGTTGTCGACCACTTTCTCGGGTTCGACACCTAGGTGTTCGACCACGATCTTCTTAACCCGCTCGCCAATCTCACTCATCGTTCAACCTCGTGCTTGTTCCCATTAGACCCGTCCCCAAGACGATGCGAGCCATCCTGGTCGGTAAACTTTCCTTCGCAATCGCGCATAGTCTTGATTGGCCCCGTCATAGCGAACAAAGGCCCGGCGAACGACGCAGGCTCTGCACCGCCAATATACAGGGATTCAACTTCCTGCAAGGCGTTCTTTGCCCATCCGTTGAGGGTTCGGTTATCATACTTCCCAAGTCTTGACTATAAGCCTCCACCGGCCTCCGAAACAGCATTCCGCCCTGCGAAAGCCATTGTTAACCGGCTCAAAACATGGCCATCCCGCCGTTGACGTGAATGGTCTGCCCGGTGACATAGGCCGCCTCGTTCGAGCTCAGATAGACCGCCGCCGCGGCGATGTCTTCGGGCGTGCCGAGCCGCGCCGCCGGAACCTTCGACAGGATGGTTTCCCGCTGCTTGTCGTTCAGCGCATCCGTCATCGGCGTCTTGATGAAGCCTGGCGCGATGCAGTTGGCGGTCACGTTGCGCTTGGCATATTCGGCGCCCAGCGTCTTGATCATGCCGATCAGTCCGGCCTTCGACGCCGTGTAATTGCCCTGGCCCGGATTGCCGGTGACGCCGACCACGGAGGTAATGGCGATAATACGGCCGAAACGCTTGCGCATCATCAGTTTGGTGGCGGCCCGGGCGAGGCGGAAGGTCGCGGTGAGATTGACCCGGATGACCTCGTCCCAGTCCTCATCACGCAACTGCACAAAGAGATTGTCGCGGGTGATGCCGGCGTTGGCGACGAGGATGTCGACCTGGCCCAGCGCCTTTTCGGCTGCGGGCACCAGCGCCTCGACCTCGGTGGCGTCGGAGAGATTGCAGGGCAACACCTGAACCCGGTCCCCGAGCTTGCCGGCGAGCGTGTCCAGCACCTCGCGCCGCGTCCCGGAGATGGCTACCGTCGCGCCCTGGCCATGCAGGGCCTGCGCGATGGCGCTGCCGATGCCGCCGGTCGCGCCGGTGACGAGTGCCGTTCTGCCAGTCAGATCGAACATCGTTGTTACCTCCCCGCTCAGGCCGTCTTCGCAGCGGCGAGCGCGTCTTTGGCGGCGTTAAGATCATTCGGACCGCCGACAGATACGCCGACGGCGCCCTCGGCGATGCGCTTGACCAGCCCCGACAGCACCTTGCCGGCGCCGAGTTCGAAGAACCGGGTGACGCCCCGGCCCGCCATGTAAGCCACCGATTCGCGCCAGCGCACGGTTCCCGTGACCTGTTCGATCAGGCGGCGGCGGATCTCGTCCGGATCGGTAATCGGCGCAGCCAGCACGTTCGACACTAAAGGCGAGGCCGGTGGCCTGATCGTGACGCCAGCCAGCGCCTTGGCCATCACGTCGGCGGCGGGCTGCATCAGGCTGCAATGGAACGGCGCCGACACCGGCAGCAACATGGCGCGCTTGGCGCCCTTGGTCTTGGCGATCTCTAGCGCACGCTCGACGGCGGCCTTGTCGCCGGAGACCACGACCTGCCCGCCGCCATTGTCGTTGGCCGCCTGGCACACCTGGCCCTGCGCCGCCTCGCTGGCGACCGCCACTGCGGCCTCGTAATCGAGGCCGAGAAGTGCCGCCATGGCGCCCACGCCCACCGGCACCGCTTTCTGCATGGCCAGCCCCCGGGTGCGCAGCAGGCGCGCGGTGTCGGAGATGCTGAGGCTGCCGGCAGCGGCCAGCGCGGAGTACTCGCCGAGCGAATGTCCGGCCACGAAGGCGGCATCGCGCGCCACCGAGAATCCGGCCTCGGCCTCCAGGACCCGCAGGGTCGCCAACGAAACCGCCATCAGGGCCGGCTGGGCGTTTTCGGTGAGTTGCAGGGTCTCGGCCGGGCCCTCCCAGATAGTGGCGGTCAGCTTCTCCCCCAGCGCTGCATCGACCTCGTCGAAGACCGCGCGCGCGGCGGGAAATGCCTCGGCAAGGGCCTTGCCCATGCCCACGGCCTGGGAGCCCTGCCCTGGAAAAGTGAATGCTGCCGTCATCAGTGCCCCTGAATGGCCCCCAGGATCGCCCCTGAGGCCCCCGCCGGAAATGGTTAAAGCCGGGCCGAAAGACACCGCCAAAGCCGGTCATGTCAAGCCGCAGCCGGTTCCCGCCCCATCGGCGCCGGGTCGCTCAAATGGCCCCGCTTTCCCTTGCCATTGCGCTCAAAATCCTTATAAACCGCGCATCCGTGGATCCCGGCCGGGAGCTGAACGGACGGTCTCAGCAATCTCACCTTTTTGGCGATGTTGATGTGGCAGGGCCAGTCGGCCCGTCGTCCCGTGCTTCCGCCTTCTGAGCTTTATCGTCGAGTCCTTTTCCGAAGGTCTCGAAGGGCTTGCCGCCGGGAACCGCGCCAACACTAGGAAAGGACACCCATGCCTCTTTATGAGCATGTATTTCTCGCGCGTCAGGATGCGAGCACCCAGCAGGTCGAAGAACTGACCACCCAGATGACCGGCATCGTCGAAGGTCTCGGCGGCAAGGTCGTCAAGATGGAAAACTGGGGCGTGCGCTCCCTCACCTACCGCATGAACAAGAACCGCAAGGCACATTTCGTGCTGATGAACATCGACGCTCCCTCTGCGGCGGTCAGCGAGATCGAGCGGCAGGAGCGGATCAGCGAAGACGTGATTCGCTATCTCACCGTCCGCGTCGAAGAGCACGAGGAAGGCCCCTCGGCGATGATGCGCAAGGCCGATCGCGACCGTGATCGCGACGACCGCGGCGGCGGCTTCCGCGGCGACCGCGAAGGTGGTTTCCGTGGCGACCGCGATGGCGGCGGCTACCGTGGTGACCGTGGTCCGCGCCGTCCGCGCGACGACGACGCAGTGGTTGAGGAGTAAGAATCATGGCTGAAGCTGGTGCACGCCGTCCGTTTTTCCGCCGCCGCAAGACCTGCCCGTTCACGGGTCCGAATGCGCCGAAGATCGACTACAAGGATTCCAAGCTGCTGATGCGTTACGTCTCCGAGCGCGGCAAGATCGTGCCGAGCCGCATCACGGCCGTCTCCGCCAAGAAGCAGCGTGAACTCGCGCGCGCCATCAAGCGCTCGCGTTTCCTGGGCCTGCTGCCCTACGTCATTCGCTAAAACAAATCGCGATCCGCGGCGCTCGCGCCGCGGATCGCAAAATCTTTCATAAGGCTCCCGGATCGTCCGGTTGCCGATGGTTGGGGCTCCCGAGCGGAGCCTCTAACCGCTCGAAGGGAGCGGGACAGCTGATGATCGCGATCGTTCTCATTGCGCTTGCCGCCGGCGCCGCGTCGGCCCTGATGTTCGCCTCGATCATCTCGGGCGCGCCGGTCTCGCTATTGTTGATTTACTTCGCCCCGCTGCCATTGATGGTGGCGGCGCTTGGCTGGGGGCCGCTCGCGGCCACGATCGGCGGCATTGCGGCTGCGACGAGCCTCGGCGCGATCTTCGGGCTGTCGATTTGCATCGCCTTTGCGATCATGATGGCGCTGCCCGCCTGGTGGCTCGGACATCTCGCGCTGCTGGGGCGCCCCGGAGCCCATGCCGCGCCGTCCGATAACGGCGCCGCGCCGGTCTCTCCGGCACTTGAGTGGTATCCGACCGGCCGCCTGCTGCTCTGGATCGCCGGCTTCGCCGTCCTGATCACGATAGCGACCCTGCTTAATTTCGGTACCGACGCCGCCAGTATTACCGAAACCATGCGTTCAAGCCTGCTGCGGATGTTCGCCCCGCCCGACGCGGCGTCGAGCGACGGGATCAAGCAACGGATCGACGCGCTGGTCATGATCGCGCCGGCCCTCGCTGCCGCCAGCACCATGATCATGCTGGCGCTCAACCTCGGGCTCGCTGCGAAGATCACGGTGACATCAGGACGAATGCATCGTCCGTGGCCGGTTCTGAAGAGCACCGAACCACCACCGATGACGCTCGCTGCATTGTCGGCCGCCATCGCATTCTGTTTCACCGGCGGACTGCTTGCGATTATCGCTCAGACCGTCACGGCGGCCCTGCTGATGTCGTACGCGCTCACCGGCTTCGCGGTCCTGCACACGCTGACGCTCGGCTTCAAAAGCCGCGCGCTCTGGCTGGGCTGCGCCTATGCCATGCTGGTGGCGTCCGGCGGCTGGCTCCTCGTCCCCATGGTGATCCTCGGCATCGCCGACGCGATCTTCGGACTGCGCCAGCGCTTCCGGCGCGGGCAACCCCCGCCACTGCCCGTATCCTGAACCCTCACTCTTCAACCGAAAACCCAACCTCTAACCACATTCGAAGGAGAACCAACATGGAAGTGATTTTGCTGGAGCGCGTCGCCAAGCTCGGCCAGATGGGTGAAGTCGTCCGCGTCAAGGACGGGTTTGCCCGCAACTTTCTCTTGAAGCGCGGCAAGGCGCTGCGCGCCACCTCGGACAATCGCGCCAAATTCGATGGCATGAAGGCCGAACTCGAAGCGCGCAACCTCAAGGCCAAGGGCGAGGCGAGCAAGGTCGCCGAGAAGATCGACGGCCGCAACGTCGTGGTGCTGCGTCAGGCTTCGGAAACCGGCCAGTTGTTCGGCTCGGTGACGGTTCGCGACATCATCGCCTCGTTCGAAGCCGACGGCGTCACCATCAGCCGCAGCCAGGTCATGCTGGACGCGCCGATCAAGACCATCGGCAAGCACACCATCGCGATCGCCGTGCATCCGGAAGTCGAGGTCGGCGTGAGCGTGACGGTGGCGCGCAGCGCCGACGAGGCCGAGCGCATCAACCGCGGCGAGGACATCTCGACCCGTCAGGAAGACCAGGATGCCGCCGCCGAAGCGCTGGCCGCGGCCGGCGAGTTCTTCGACCCCGAGGCGCGCCGCGACGAAGCCCCCGAAGGCGAAGCGGCGTCGGAAAAGTAACGCAGGCTTCTCGCCTCTCAAGCAGGGCCGATTGCCCAAACCCGGCTCTCAGAGTCCGTTTCAACTCCGGTTGAAGCAGACTCTGAGTTCGGCAGCGGCCTGACATCCGGGCTTGTTCACGCGCGCCCGGCAGAACGGAGCGCGGGCCGCAAGTCGCGTATTGCAGAAATTATTGGGAGATCGGTGGCGCTGGTGGCCCGGCCGGAGCGGCAGGCGGCGGGGGCGGCGACGAGGCCGCCACAGCCGGCGGCGCTGGCTGTGCGGGCGCTGCCGGTGGTCCGGCAGATGGCTCCGCGGTGCCGCTCGAGACGGCTGTGGAGGCCGCGGAGGATGCCGCAGGCGCAGGAGTGACAGGGGGAGCGGGATCTGGCCGCGATGAAGCCCCCGTGCCGCCCGTCTCCTTCGGCGTTTCGGTCCTGGCAGATTCCGATTTGGGTTCGGCGGGCGGCTTCATGCCTTCAGGCCTTGTGGCCTCGGGCTTGCTACCTTCGGAAACGGCGTCGCTCTTGTCGGTTTCGGGTTTGCCGGTCTCAGGCTTGCCCGTTTCCGTCTTGGCTGTTTCGCCTTTGGGCGTTTCGTCCTTTGCCGCCTCGCCCTTTGCGGGCTCTTCCTTGCCGGGCTCGGATTTGGTGGATTCGGATTTGGGGAGTTCTTCCCCGCCGGGCCTGCCCCGCTTGCCCAGCTTTTGCTTGGCCGACAATCTGCGACCGTCGGGACCGCGCTCACTGACCGCCTGGTCGGGAGCCGCCCCCTCCGCCGCCGGCTCGCCCGGTCGCGCCATGCGCTTGGCGTTGCGGCCGCGACGGGCGGGATCCAGCCCGTCGGCGTCCGGCCTTGCGGCCTCCCTTGGCTCGGCCTCGGGCTTGGTTGCCTCCGGCGCAGCGCGCAGTCTTCGGCCGAAGCGGTCGAGTTGCTCGGACAGCCCGCTCGGTTTGGCTTCGGGCTTTTCATCCTTGCCGGGCTTGCCCGGGCCGCCGACATAGCGGGGATCCGCCGCCCCGTTAGAGACCAGGAAGGCCGCAAGCAGCGAAGCCATTTCGGGGCTGGTCGTATAATGCTGCTTCAGGAAACCCTGGAGCGATCCGGCGGGCACGGTCTTCAAGAGCCCCCGCGGGGTCTTGTGGCAGGCCGTACACGTACCGGCAAAAATCTGGGAAGGGCTCTTGCCGGCCTCGAGATTTGTCGCCTGCGCCAGCGCCGTGTCCGCCGCGAAACAGCCGATCAGAAGCATCACCGTCGCTAAAATGAGCGCTCGGCTCAACATTCCCTATTCTCCGGATGCGGAAATCGCTTCCTGTACCCCCCAAATCGGGCACCGGCGGCGGTCACCTTTTAGCCGATTATCCCGCGAATGGAAGCGCACTTATGACGCAACGCGTGAGCGTGCGATTCCGAAATATCTGCTTTGTGTACAACGCACTAGCGGAGGCGTTTGTTCGCTCCTATTTTGAGAAATGTGCCGTGTGGGACCATTCGGCCACACATGCTCCGAGTTTGACGGCCGGTGCGTTAGCCTCGTTGGGATCGCTCAGTTTGGTGGTTTCGATGGAACGAGTGTTGCGTTATTGCCTCCAGCAGTTCATCCGCCGCGGCGCGATGAATTTTACCACTGCAAGCGGGGCAAAATTTAGCTGCGGCGATGGAACCGGCCAGCCGGTGTCCGTGCGGTTCCTGACGGCCGAGGCGGAACGCAGGGTGCTTCTCAACCCGGAACTTGCCTTCGGCGAAGTCTACATGGAAGGCAGTTTCGTCGTCGAGGACGGCTCGATCGCCGACGTGCTGGCGATCCTGATGGATCAGCCCGAGATGGTGCCGCGCTGGGCCAAACTGCAGGCATGGGCGCGGTATCTGGGCAGGCATCTCAGGCAGCTCAATCTCCGCAGCCGCTCCAAAAATAACGTCGCGCATCACTACGATCTCGACGGACGGCTGTATTCGCTCTTCCTCGATGCCGACAAGCAATATAGCTGCGCCTATTTCGAGACGCCGGACGCAACCCTCGACGATGCGCAGCTCGCCAAGAAGCGCCACCTTGCCGCAAAACTCCTGGTCGAACGCGGCAGTCGCGTGCTCGACATCGGTTGCGGCTGGGGCGGATTGAGCCTCTATCTGGCGGAGATGACCGGCGCCAGCGTCACCGGGGTCACGCTGTCGACCGAGCAGCTACAGGTGGCGAACGCGCGCGCGGCCGAGAAAAATCTGACGGCCAAGTTCTTCCTCGAGGATTATCGCGACGTCGCCGGGCCGTTCGACCGCATCGTGTCGGTTGGGATGTTCGAGCATGTCGGCGTCGACTTCTACGATAGCTTTTTCAGCCACTGTGCCGAACTTCTCGCCGACGATGGCGTCATGCTGCTGCACTCGATCGGCCGGTCCGAGGGTCCAGACGCCACCAATCCCTGGATTGCGAAATACATTTTCCCGGGCGGCTACATCCCGGCGCTTTCCGAGGTCATGCCGGCGATCGAGCGTTCGGGCCTGCTGGTCTGCGACACCGAGATCCTGCGGCTGCACTACGCCGAGACCCTGAAAGCCTGGCGCCAGCGCTTCATGGCCCGGCGCGAGGAAGCGGTGCAGCTCTACGACGAGCGCTTTGCACGGATGTGGGAGTTCTACCTCGCCTGCTCCGAGATGTCGTTCCGCAAGCAGAACATGATGAATTTCCAGATCCAGCTCACCAAGCGCCAGGGCGTGGTGCCCATCACGCGGGATTACATCGGCCACGAAGAAGCAAAACTTCGCGTCATCGAGCGCGGCCAACGGCCGCGGCTGCAGATTGCCGGAGAATAAGCCGACCGCTGACCGTGGATGTCAGTTCCGCAGGCTGTAGGGTGAGGAACCGTAAGGATAAGGCGCGGCGGGACGCGCGAGCTGGGCGCGAAGTGCGGTCAGGACGTTCGGATCGCAGGGGATTTTGCGAATTTCCGGCCGCGACGCCTCTTCCATGGCCCGGACCAGCATCGACAGCCACACTTGTTCGCCGCGCCCGGATCTCCAGGCCGCCGGTTGCCAAGTTTGAAGTCGCTGACCCATCGTCCGTTCCTGCCTGAACCCGTAGCGGTATCAATTCCGAAGGCGGCTGCCCGTTCCTCACCACCTGCCGCAAAGAAAACCGGCCATGTGTGAGGTGCTTCACAGAGGGCCTCGGCGGCTTGCCCTAAACGCTCCGCCATGACCCGAAGAACTTATCCATCGTTCGACCCGAAGGCCGACCTCGGCACCGACTACGCCTTGATCGCCGGGAGCGTCGGAGCGGCCCTGATCGCGCTGATTTATCTCGTGCTGGTCTGATCCAGCGTTGAGATCCCGGCGCGACGGGACACCTTGCCCTTAGGGATGGGTATTTCCCGCACGGGATAAGGTTCATTGCGCTTCAATCAGTTTCCTCCTTTTTCGAATCCATTTTCTTTCATTTTCGAATGATGACGTTCCCGCCGGTCCGCCCGGCGGAAACCCGTCAAGCGCCATGGCGCCACAGCGACGTGAATTCGATACGCGCATTGTGTGAATCGTGCATAAGGCGTCACAGCGCTTCCGCTTGCCGCAAGACGGGCGCTTTATCGCCGCCCCGTATCTGCCCAAGTTCCACGAACACTCGAGCACCATGGCCGCACTTGATTCGAACGTTCTGAAGCTCGCACCCGACGCCGGAAATCCGGCCTATCGGAGCGCACCGCACAATATCGAGGCGGAACAAGCCCTGCTCGGCGCGATTCTCGTCAACAACGACGCGTTCTACCGCGTGTCGGACTTCCTGGAACCGAAGCACTACTTCGAACCGCTGCACCAGACGATCTACGAGACCGCGAGCAGCCTGATCCGGATGGGCAAGGTCGCGACCCCGGTGACGCTGAAGACCTTCCTTCCCGCGGACGCCGATATCGGCGGGATGACGGTCGGCCAATACCTCGCCCGCCTCGCGGCCGAAGCCACCACCATCATCAACGCCCAGGACTACGGCCGTACCGTTTACGACATGGCGCTGCGCCGCGATCTGATCGGGATCGGCGAGGACATGGTCAATGTCGCCTACGAGGCGCCGGTGGATTTCGCGCCGCGGGCCCAGATCGAGGATGCCGAACGACGGCTGTACGAACTCGCCGAATCCGGCCGCTACGACGGCGGCTTCCAGCGCTTTTCCCAGGCGCTGACGGTTGCCGTCGACATGGCCGCCAAGGCCTTCCAGCGCGACGGCAAGCTGTCGGGCATCGCGACCGGCCTGCGCGACCTCGACACCAAGATGGGCGGCCTGCAGCCGTCCGACCTGATCGTGCTTGCCGGCCGCCCGGGCATGGGCAAGACCGCGCTCGCCACCAACATCGCCTTCAACGTCGCCCGCGCGCACCGCGCCGAGGTGCAGCCCGACGGCACCATGAAATCGATCAATGGCGGCGTCGTCGGCTTCTTCTCCTGCGAAATGTCCGCCGAACAGCTCGCCACCCGTATCATCGCCGAGCGCACCGGCATTCCCTCGAGCTCGATCCGCCGCGGCGGCATCACCGAGAGTCGATTTCGAGAAGATCCGCGATTATTCCATCGAGCTGCAGTCGCTGCCGTTCTATGTCGACGAAACCGGCGGCCTGTCGATTTCGCAGCTCACCGCCCGCGCGCGGCGGCTGAAGCGGCAGAAGGGGCTCGACCTCATCGTGATCGACTACATCCAGCTGCTTTCGGGATCGGGCAAGCGCGGCAACGACAATCGCGTGCAGGAGGTGACGGAGATCACGACCAACCTGAAGGCGCTGGCGAAGGAACTCAACGTTCCCGTGATCGCGCTGTCGCAGTTGTCGCGCCAGGTGGAAAACCGCGACGACAAGCGTCCGCAACTGTCGGACTTGCGTGAATCCGGCTCGATCGAGCAGGACGCCGACGTGGTGATGTTCGTGTACCGCGAGGAATATTACCTGGCGAACAAGGAGCCGCGCGCCGGCACCGAGGAATACGCCAAGTGGCAGACCGAAATGGACCTCGCGCACGGCAAGGCCGAAGTCATCATCGGCAAGCAGCGCCACGGTCCGACCGGCACCGTCGAACTGCACTTCGAGGCCAATGTCACCCGCTTCGGCGACCTCGCGCCCGATGGCCAGCTTCCGGAGCGATCCTATTGACGGAACCTGCCCGGTTGAACCGCCGCACGGTCGCGCGTAAAACGGCGGCATGAACATCGTCCCCGACCCGAAATCGGTCAGCGAGCCGCTTTCACCTGACGCCCATCAGGCGGCGATCGCACCCGCCACCGGTGTCCTGACCGTCGATCTCGACGCCATCGTCGCCAACTGGCGCAAGCTCGAGAAGACCGCGGTGCCCGCCGAATGCGCCGGCGTGATCAAGGCGGACGCCTATGGCTGCGGCCTCGCGCCGGTCGCCCGCGCCCTCGCCACCGCCGGCTGCAAGACGTTTTTCGTCGCCACCGTGGGCGAAGCCCGCAAGGCGCGCGCCGCCCTGCCCTCCGCCGCCATCTATGTGCTCGACGGCTTCTTCCAGAATTGCGGCGACGCCTATGCCGAGGCCAACGCCAGGCCGGTGATCGGCGACCTCAATGAACTCGCTGAATGGGATGTGTTCTGCCGCCGCTCCGGCTGGGAAGGCGGTGCGGGCATCCATATCGACACCGGCATGAACCGGCTCGGCCTGACGGTTTCGGAAGCCCAGGGCATCATTCCCCGCATCAATGCCGGCGATCACGGCATCACCCTGGTCATGAGCCACCTCGCCAGCGCCGAACTGCTCAATCATCCGCAAAACGCCAGACAGCTCGGCGCTTTCCGCGAGATCGCCAGTCTGTTCTCCGGCGTGCCGGCCTCGCTGGCGAATTCGTCGGGCGTCTTCCTCGGGGCGCCGTTCCAGTTCGATGTGGTGCGGCCGGGTGCCGGGCTCTACGGCATCAATCCGACGCCGGAAGCCGACAACCCGATGCAGCCAGTGGTCGACCTGAAGGCCCGCATCGTGCATGTCCGCTCGATCGACAAGGGCGAGACCGTCGGCTATGGCGGAACCTGGACCGCGCGGCGGCCGACGAAGCTTGCAATCGTCTCCGCCGGTTATGCCGACGGATATTTCCGCGCCGGCAGCAGCAATGACGGCACCCGCGGCGCCGAGGTGATCGTCGCCGGCAAGCGCTGCCCGATCGCCGGCCGCGTCTCGATGGACCTGATCGCGGTCGACGTCACCGATGTCGAAAAGAACGCCGCGCGGCGTGGCCACATGGCAACGCTGATTGGCGAGGGCATCACGGTCGACGAACTCGCGCACCATTTCGGCACTATCGCCTACGAAGTCCTCACCAGCCTCGGTGCGCGCTACGCCCGGGTCTACAAAGGCGGCGCGGCCGAGACCGCAGCCGCGGCCGTCGCGAGCTAGCCGCTATTTCTTCTGCGCATCGAGCACCTTCTTGCAGGGCGCGGCGAGTGCGGCGGAGTGCTTGTCCAGACAGGCGATGATGCGGCCGCCGCCGGGTACGGTGCCCTTGCAGTATTTTTCAAAATCGGCCTTGCAGGCCGCCTGCTCTTCGGCGGTCAGCGTCTGCGCGAGAGCGGCGGTGGAAAATCCCAGCATGATAGCGACAACGGCGAAACTGATTTTTGGCATGGTGCTCCCTCCTGATCGATATCCGTCAGTCTGCCAATGAAAATTGCGACCTTCAACATCAACAATGTGAACCGCCGCCTGCCCAACCTATTGCGCTGGCTGCGCGCGGCAAAGCCCGATGTCGTCGCGCTGCAGGAATTGAAGGCGACGGACGCCGAATTTCCGCAGGCCGCGATCGACAAGGCCGGCTACGGCGCGGTCTGGCGCGGGCAAAAGACCTGGAACGGCGTCGCGATCCTGGCGCGCAACGCCGATCCCGTGTTGATCCGCGACCAATTGCCCGGCGATTCCGGCGACAGCGAAGCGCGCTATATCGAGGCCGCCGTCAGCGGCATCGTCGTCACCAGCATCTACCTGCCGAACGGCAACCCGCAGCCCGGGCCGAAATTCGACTACAAGCTCGACTGGTTCAGGCGGCTGAAATCGCACGCCGCGAAGTTCATCAAGCAGGAGATCCCGACGGTGCTGGCGGGCGATTACAACGTCGCGCCGACCGCGCTGGATATCTATCCGACCAAATCATGGGACAAGGATGCGCTGATCCAGCCGAAGAGCCGCGCCGCGTTCCAGTCGCTGGTGGCGCAAGGCTGGTGCGATGCCATCCGCGAACTGCACCCCGAAATGCCGATCTTCAGCTTCTGGGACTACAAGCGAAACCGCTGGCCGCGCGACGCCGGCCTGCGGCTCGACCATCTGCTGCTGAGCCCGGCGATCGCCCCGCGCCTGACCAAGGCCGGCGTCGACCGCAAGGTGCGCGGCGAAGAAGGCGCCAGCGACCACGCGCCGGCGTGGATCGTGCTCAAATAGCGGAAAGACGCCTGGCGTTCGCCGCGACATGCTCGCGATAGCGGTCGACGACGGAGGCCGGCGTCGCTCCAGCCATCAGGTTCTCCCCGGCCTCAAACATGGCCTCGACCTTCTCGCTCATCATGAGACAGGCTTCCTGATCCGCGGCATCACCGCCAATGGCAATTTTTGCAAGACGGAGCTGGATTACCTGCAGGGATTCGCAGGCCAACATGGCCGTGGCGAGCCAGGGGAAGCGTGCCTGTTCCGGCATATCGGCGATCGCCTGAAAGGCGGCGGGCAGCGACGGCGTGTTCTGACGATTCACGATCCAGGCTCCTCGGTGATCTGAATTGAATACGCTTCAATTTTTAATGGGCCGGACGCGGGATCGTGTGCCTTTTCGCCTTTACGGTGAGGGCCGGTTAACCAAGGAGCCGCTGCTCCATGCGTCACGCGACGAAGCGATCCAGTTCTCCGCTTTGGCGGTATTGCTTCGCCGCACTTTCAGCGACGCGCTAACATCGCGCCGATTCGCGGGAGATACGCCGCCTTGAGCCTTCTCTTCGTCCTCGCGGTCGGCCTCGTCGCCGGCACCATTTCAGGAATTGTCGGTACCGGCTCGTCGATCATGCTGATGCCGGTGCTGGTCTATGCCTATGGGCCGAAGCAGGCGGTGCCGATCATGGCGGTCGCCGCGGTGCTCGCCAATGTGTCGCGCATCCTCGCCTGGTGGCGCGAGGTCGACTGGCGCGCCTGTGCCGCCTATTCCGTCACGGGCATTCCGGCTGCAGCGCTCGGCGCCCGCACCCTGCTGGCGCTGCCGGCGCGCGCGGTCGACATCTCGATCGGGCTGTTTCTGATTGCGATGGTGCCGGCGCGGCACTGGCTCGCCCGGCACCAGTTGAAATTCTCGCTGTGGCATCTCGCGCTGGGCGGCGCCGTCATCGGCTATCTCACGGGCATCGTGGTGTCGACCGGCCCGTTGAGCGTGCCGCTGTTTCTGTTTTACGGCCTCAGCCGCGGCGCATTCCTCGCCACGGAGGCGGCGAGTTCGCTCGGACTCTATTTCAGCAAATCGATCACCTTTCAGCGGTTCGGCGCGCTGACCGGCGATGTCGCGCTGAAAGGCCTGGTCGCCGGCTCCTCGCTGATGTTCGGCGCCTTCATCGCCAAGCGTTTTGTGCTGCGGCTGGAGCCCGAGATGTTTCGGCTGGTGATGGACGCCATCATGATCGCCGCCGGCCTGTCCATGCTGTGGAACGCGACATTTTCATAGAACGCCGCACCAGCTATCGGGCTCGCGATCAGTCGGCAACCCAGACGTCGCTTTGTTTGATCCGGTCGATGAGCTGCTGCGGATCGAATTTGCGAAATCCCGGCGGTATCTGAAATAATTCCGCAGGGAGCGGCTCATCCTGAACGTGCTCGGCGGTGATGATCGTGCCGTCTTCCGCCTTTATCCGCAGCGGGAATTTGCGCTCGCGGTCGATCCAGCCTGAGAACTGCCGCCCCGAAGCCGAGACCGCGCGATAAATAATGGTATTGCGCCCTTCGATGATTTCCTCGCCGATGCGCTCGCAGCGCCAGTTCTCGTCCACGCCGGCCTGTCGCGCCATCGCCTGCCATGGCCGGCACGGGTCTTCCGGATCGACGATCACGAATGTTCGTGTGAGCGAGTTCGATTGCCGGGCATCCATGAATACCCGCGCGCGCGGCCGCACAAGATAGGCGGTTGTCTTGCCGGCATCGATCAGGAAGAAGCCATCGGCGATCTCCGGCGTTTCCAGCCGAACCATGTCACGGAGAACGCGCACGCGACCTGCTGATACCGCCGCGGCATTGTCCTGCGCCTTGACAAGGTCGGCGGAAAATTGCTGCGCCCGTGCAGCCCCAAGGCCGACAACGGCGCAACCCACCAGGGCAAACAAGCCGGACCAAACCTTGTTCGGCCGCCAGACCAGCGTGGGGCGCTCGATCATCGTCAACAACCCTGTCAATGCGCGATCCAATGGTGCAGCGCCGACCGGACCAATGGTCCGATCGGCGCCATCTCGATTAAGTCACGTCACGTCAAGTCGCGACGTTCGTGCCGATCACTCGGTGTAAGCCTGCACGACCGGCCGGCTGTTGAAGTCGAACGCGTCGAACAGGTCAGCAAGCGCCGGGCTGTTGGTCGGCACATACTGATTGTTCCTCGCGAACGACGGGTTCGGCAGGTTGTCGCGGCTGCGGTTGGTGAGCGGCTTCAGCGCCCAGTTACGCTCGATGAACTTCAGCAGCGAAACGTGGTCGCCGTAGTTGTGGTAGACCTTGCCGCCGGTCGAATACGGCGACAGGATCAGGATCGGGATACGCGGTCCGTCGCCGAAGAAGTCGAACGACTGGATGTAGCCCGAGTCCCAGTAGCCGCCGGCTTCGTCCCAGGTGATGAACACGGCCGTTTCCGCCTTCAGGTCCGGATTGGCATCGAGTGCAGCCAGGACATTGAGCGTATAGGCCTCGAACAGGTCGACCTTCGAACTCTGCGGGTGACCGTCGAGCAGGCCATCGGGCTTGCCGAACGACACCGAAGGCAGCGTGTTGGTCTGGATCGCCGTGATCAGGTCAGCGGTGTCCTTGACATGGGCCGTACGAACCGTCGGGTTGGACATGATCGAGGTCGCATACTGGAACGGATTGCAGATCTGGCAGTATGCCACGCCGAGAGCATGCGCCGGATCGGCAACCGCCGCCGCCGTCAGGTTCGGGCTGGTTGGATTGGCGGTAACCGCAGCGTTCGAAAGCGCCACGGCGTCATTATACGCGCCGCCGTAATACGCCCACGAAATCTGCTTCTCGATCAAGGCATCGCCGATGGTCCGGACAGACGACGGCGGGAGGTTGGTGCCACCCGACAGCGCACCATTCGGGAGGAAGCCCGGATTGGTGTTGTTGAGCATGTAGAAGTGGTTGGGCTTGCAGTTCGGCTCGGCCGCATAGGGCAGATTCGAAAGATAGGTCACGATCGGCTGCACGCCGGGCTGGAAGATGTCGTTGCAGTTGCTGAAGTTGCCATCAACCGTATAGCGGTTGTTGGTGCTGGCCTGCGGGTTCGGGTTCGCGATCGAAGGCGGCGTGGTCGGATTGCCCTTGCCGTCGCTCCAGAAGGCCGCATCGCCGGTTCCGAGCATGAAGTGGTTGGCACCGGTGCCACCGTGGAACGACTGATGGAAGTTGTCGCCCAGGGTGAAGCGGTCGGCCAGCATCTTCAGGATCGGAGCCTGTTCCTGCTCCGCATTGTAGAAGCCCATCGAGCTGCCCTGCGCTCTTGTTGGTCGCCGAGTAGGTCGCCATCACGAACGGGAACAGGTCGTTGAGGCAACCCGAATTGTTGCCCTTGTTGGCGGCGGCGGCGCTGCAATCTTCCTGCTGCCAGTCCTGGTAGAAGCGGTGCGTGGTGTCACCGGTGTAGTCGTCGTCGCTGAGGTTCGGGCCCTGCAGCGCGAACGGTCCCATCAGGGTGCCGGCGCCGGGAACGCGGGTGTCGGTGATGTTGGTCGCCAAACCGCTGAAGCCGGTCGTCAGGATGTCGAGATCGGACGGATCCATGTCGGCCTCGACGCTCGCTTCGGCGATCGTCTTGAACGGAGGAGCTGGTGTCGCTCGCCGCCGTCGGGGTGCCGGCGGTGTTCGGCTGCGGCATCAGGTTCGTCGCGTTGTAAGGCGCTTTCGCGATCGCGGGCGGGCTGAGATAGAACGACGGCTGCGCGGCAACCGAGAACTGCTGCGCCTTCGCGAAGTTCGGACCCGGCGAACCGTCCTGGTTGACGATACCCTTCGACAGCAGGTTGGAAATCGTTTCGCCTTTGCCCTTCGGCTTGTACACACCGAAGGTGTGATCGAGGCCACGGTTTTCACCGATCAGGATGATGACATGCTTGATCGGCGAAGCCGTCTTCAGCTTGTCCGCCGGATCGTTGTTGTTGTTATTATTGCCGTTGCCGTTGCCGCTGCCGTTGTGGTTGCCGTTGTTGCCGCCGTTTCTTCCGTCATGGGCGAAACGGTTGTGATGCGGGCGCTTGTCCCAATTGCTCACGCCGCCCCAGGAGGCAGCGTAGGCCACCGTGGCGATCGAGACAGTCGAGACAAGACAGATCGCCGTCGTGGCTCGCAGGCTATTCTTAAAGTCAAAAATCATTGTCGACCCCTAGCGTTTGTGGTTAGCGCTGGACTGGATAGTGGGTCGATATGACGCATGTATCTCGAAGTTGTGAAAACGAGAAACAAACAGAATTATTTCCACGAGACTCGCATCGCTGCGCATCGAACTTTGTCGCAATCGTCGTCGCATGAGTCCCAGTGACGCATTCGGCAGCGCATGAAAATGCTTTCAGCGCGCCAGGCGCGGCGCTCTTCCGACAATTTCATCAAGCGATTGGAAATTTCTATCGAGTGGAGTGCTTCGACTGCATCACCTGGCGCAAAGCGGCGAAGTGCGAATCATGCACGACCGGATTGAACAGCGACCACGGTTCAGCGCCGGCCAGCACCGCCGGCACCGCGGCAGCCATCAGATTGCGATAATTCCGGTAATCCGCCAATGCATCCGCGGAACGCCCTTCCGCGACCGCGGTATCGATGCGCCGCAAGGTAAGCACAAGATCCTTCAACGCATTGCGGGCAAGAATGCGCTGCTGCTTCGCCACCCGACACGCTGGTGTTCTTGAGCGCCGGATATCGTTCGGTCAGCTCCCGCAGCTCGTTGCCGATGGTGTCGACCGCGAGCGCGACGATTTCCTTGTCGCCGGCCGGTATCGCCGTCTCCAGCACGGTGTTGAAATCATTTATCTCCTTCAGCGTCGCCCCCGCGCCGTCGCGCTCATAGGGCTGCCTGCCGTCGCCGACCGCAGTGAGATAGGCGACCAGATCGCGGCGGTCCTGCGCCGACAGGCCGAGATCGAACACCCGATCGAAATGCCCGACCACCTGATCGTAACTGTCGAAACGGCCGTCGTGAAAATACGGCGCGTTGAAGTCGGCGTTGCGCAGCGTCGGCGTCTTGAACAGACCGCCGGAGCCGACGTCATGCTGCTGATGATCGACGAAACCTCCCGACGGAACGTGGCAGCCGGCGCAGCTCATGCCGGGATCGTGCGGGAACGGTTTGGAAAACAGCGTTTCGCCACGGCGCTCCGACTCGCTGATCGCGCCGGTCAGGCGTCCGCCCGGACCCAGACTCGGATTGGGCAGGAAGTCGATGTCCTGGATGTAGGCGACGATGGCATCGACGATTCGCGGCTCGGGTTCGGGCCCGGCGAATTCGTTGACGATGACGTTGTGGACGAAATCGCGCAGCGACGGCATGCGCCCGTCGTTCCCGTAAGGCGACAGATAGCGAGCGCCGCGCAGGCTCGGGATCCGCACGGGATCGAGCACCTGGTTGTCGGCATTCGGGTTGAACAACGGCCCGGTGGTGTCGAAATTGCCCGGCCGCGTCGACATCTTCGGCATGAAGAATTTGGCGTTGCCGGCGCCGTTGACATGGCAAGTTTCGCAACTCACGCCAGCCTGGCGCGCCACTCCGCCGAGAATCCCGGGCGAACTGAAGGCGAGGTTGCCGAGGTTGACCAGATATGACTTGCGGCCGGCGGTCTCGGACCGGAACACCTCGCGCGGCTTGTCGAGCGCGTCCTCGTTGAGTTCGGTCTTGACCGGCAGCACCGTCTGGTCGCCGTCGACTGGAAAAGCCACGGCACCACCGTGAAAGGCAACGAGCAGGAGTCCGCATCCCAACGCGGCGGTCCAGGAGGCCCCGCGGATCATCGCGACTGGGCCTCGAGCGTCGGCTTCTGCAGTCCCAGTTTTGCGGAGGCGGACTGCAGCGCAACCACCAGCTCCTCGCTGGCACGCCGCAGCGCGCGTTGATCGACGTGGGGCAGATCGGGTACGGCGACCACCGTCTTGAGCTGCGCGATCCGCGAAGCCACCGTTTCGGCCAGTCCGGCGTCGGCGGCGCCCAGCGCATCGGCAAAGATCGTCCGGTAGGCGAAGTCGATCCCGGCGATGTTGTTGCGCATGTCGTCAAGCGAAGTGCCGCTGATCCGCGACTCGCCGCCGTCGGCCTTGCTCTCGCCTACCTCGTAGGCAAGCCGCACGGTACCGTCCAGCAGGCCCTGCGCCGGCAGCGGAATGTCGCGAAGCTTGCCGTTGAGGCTGTCGAGATGCTCCACGAGCCCGGCGGCATCCTTGCCGACATCGGTCTGACCGGCGCCGAACAGCTTCGGCTTCGATGGCATGAAATCCGCTGTCGGCATTCGGCCAGGCATCGATCAGCGCGTCCAGCTCGGGCACAAATCCGGCCGTGAAGACTTCCGAGCGCTCCCAGCCGGCGCGTGCCGAAATCCAGGCCTTCTTCGCGCCGGCCAGATCCGATGCGGCGACCCGTTCCTGCAGTGTCCGCGCGCCCGCCAGCGCGTCGCCAATGCCTTCCATCATGTAGGGCCGATAGCGTTCCGCCGCTTCGTCGAGGGGTGCACCGACCGACGGACGCATGCCGAAGCAAAACACCAGCAACGCAAGGCCCGTTGCCACTCTCGTCCTGATCATCTTCACCCACCCCTGGCCACGGAGAGCTCGTAGCTTACAGCGGCGCGCAATATCGTCGGCTTCTTATGCCGTTTTGTGACGGGATGATTTCGCACCGCAGTTTTCCTCGGAAAACTGTTGCCGGCCTCCTACCCCAACCTCGTGTCGCTGGGGACAGGGTGACGTGCCGCCAGGCGGCGATGCAGTTGAACAGAATTCGGATGCGGGTGCGGCCGTCACCCCGGCAAAAACGCACATCGAATGCTTGCCATTCGATGTGCGCGCTGGCGGCGGACCTAATCGGTCGCGATGACCGGAGTCGTTCAGTTCGTCTTGTATTCGTCCGTCAGGATCGGCCCAAACAGAACCCAGCGCTGGCCGTCGAACTTCATCATCTGGAATTGCTTGTTGATGCGCCAATCATCCGGTGTGGTTGAGATCGTCATGCCGGGCAACGCGAGGTCAGCGACGAAGTCCTTGATGTTCGTCGCCTGTGTCATGATGTTTGCGCGCGTGAGATCGTCGCCGCATTGCTTCAGTATCTGCACCAGCAGCGCCGCGGTTGAGTAGCCGTAAGTCGCGATGCCGCTGTTGGCGTCCTCGGCCGGAGCATATTTCGCCATGAAAGCCTTGTAACGCTTCATGCCCTCATCGTCGGCCCATTGCGGGTCGAGCGGGTCCTTGCCGTAATTGACCGAAATGATGCCCTTGGCGTTCTCGACGCCGGCCGGAACCAGCGTCTGGCTGACCGGCGTGGCGTTGATGTCGAGAATTTGGACGGGCTTCCAGCCGAGTTCGGCGGCTTTCTTGATCGCCTGCGCGCCGAATTTCGGCGTCGTGATATTATAGAAAAGATCGGCGCCGGAAGCCTTCAGCGTCACCATCTGCGAGTCGACGGTCGGATCGGACAATTCGTAGGACGCCTCGGCGACGATCATGCTCGAAGCCTTCGCCCCAAGCCCGTCCTTCAGCCCCTTGACGTAATCCTTTCCGAGGTCGTCGTTCTGATAGAGAATGGCGATCTTCGCGTTCGGATGGTTGGCGAGAATGTATTTCGCGTAGATATGCGCTTCCGACTGGTAGTTGGGATTGAAGGCGATCGTCCACGGGAAATTCTTCGGATCGGTGAAGCGCGTCGCGCCGGTCGAGGCCAGAAGCTGCGGCACTTTCTTCTCGTTCAGATATTTCTGGACCGCGGCGTTCGGCGGCGTGCCGATGATCTGGAAGGTGGTGAACACCTCGTCGCCTTCGACAAGCTTGCGCACCTGTTCGACCGTCTTCGGCGGACTGTAGGCATCGTCGTACTGAATGAGGTTGATCTTGCGCCCGTTCACCCCACCCTTTTCGTTGATCATGCGGACATAGGCGGCCTGCACCTTGCCGATGCTGCCATAGGCGGAAGCCGGTCCGCTGAGCGGAATGGTCTGACCGACCTTGATCTCGGTGTCGCTCGCGCCGATGTCGTATTTCTTCTGAGCCAGCGCGGGCGTTGCGAGTGTCGCGCCGAGTGCCAACACGAGCAGCAGCCGTCGACCTGAATAGAGCCATGCCTTCCTCCCAAAAAAGCGGTCGCGGTACTTCGCCGCACCGTCGTATCGCGAGCCTATACTAAAAAAACGCGCGGGGAAAAGCGTGGAGGACGGGTTTCCGGATATCCGGTCAACGTGTCACGGCCGGATGCGCCGCCATGTGGCGGCCGCATCCTGGTCATGTGGTTTGGGCTCACCTTTCGCCGGCAGCATGACGTGCTGCTTGGTAAGCGTCGTGATAGGCGCGCGACCCAAAGACGGGCGCCGCACCGCCGGGCAGTTCCAGGCCCATCCGGCCTGCCGGCGTCAGCCGGCCACCGTTCAGGACATCCCGGTCCGGGTATTGCGCCTGAAAGGAATCCGGGTTCGTGACCGCCCAGGGCGGCAACTGCGCGCTTGCGGAAGTTATCGTGGCCATCGATACCAGCGTCGCCGCGATCAGAATTTTGAATGTAGTCATTGTCATTCTCCGTATTGTTCTGTGCGGAGAATTTGCGCCGGCGATCACTGCTGCTCGGTTGAGGACGTTTCCTGGAGGGATTTTCTAATAGATGCTATGTAGGCGCCGCGCCCGCGAATGCTCGTCAAGTCAGCATCACTCTTGCGCGAACGGCATTCGGCACGCGTTATGGCTGTCTCAATCGCATTGAAAATTCGCGCCACATCGCGATGCGCGACGGCGGAGCGTCGACCTAAAATTTTATTTAGGCTCTTGAAGCCTGATTTGGTGCGCCGCGTTTGGCCGCGGCAGGCTTGTCGCCGCTTCTATCTAAGGTTTAACTTAGCCGAGGGCACTTCACGAGACCATTGGGGCCCGTGGAACCCGAATAATGGAACTCCACATCTGATTGGCACTTAACAGGCGGTGTGTTTACCTGCCTCACCCAATCCGGATCAGGGCGCGGAGTGCCGATGTTTACGACCCCCAGCCAGCTTTCGACCGTCGCATCGATGAAGGCAGAACTGATCGCTGCCGGTGAAGGGCTGGCGGAAAACGCCGACGTTCTCAGGAGCGTCCTTGCCGGCTGCGGAGACTGCATCAAGATTCTGGATCTCGATGGCCGCTTGCAGTTCATGAGCGAGGGCGGCAAGCGGGTGATGGAAGTCGAAGACTTCAGCGCCCTGAAGGGATGTCCGTGGCCGGATTTCTGGGCCGGCGCCGGAAACGTGGACGCCAAACTGGCGATCGAGACGGCGAAAGCGGGCGGCGTTGCGCGGTTCAAGGGCGCAGCCGACACGGCCAAGGGCACGCCCCGCTACTGGGATGTTCAGGTCTCGCCGATTTTGGGAGGCGACGGCAAGCCGGCCCATTTGCTTTCGATTTCGCGCGACATCACCGAGGAATGGCGGGCCACGTCGGAATTGAAGGAGGCGGCCGAACGCCAGGCCTTGCTTTCCGCCGAATTGCAGCATCGCATCAAGAACACGCTCGCGATGGTGGGCGCGATCGCGAACCAGACCATGCGAGGCGACAACGTCGCGGCGGCCCGCGAGGCATTCACCGCCCGGCTGATGACGCTAAGCCACGCGCACGACATCCTGACCCGGACAAGCTGGACCGCCGCATCGATCAAGGAAGTATTGAACGGCGCGCTCGCGCCGCACCGATCGAGCCAGGGTCGCATTCACACGACCGGACCGGCTCTGGAACTGCAGCCCAGGCAAGCGCTCGCGCTGGCAGTCGCCGTGCATGAGCTTGCGACGAATGCCACGAAATACGGCGCGCTTTCCGCCAATGGACGGGTGGAGATTGTTTGGTCGATCGGAAACGCCGAGGAGGTGCCGAGCTTCCGCTTCACCTGGACCGAAACCGGAGGCCCGCCGGTTTCGCAGCCGGCCTCCAAAGGCTTCGGCTCACGCCTGATCGAGCAGATGCTCGAGAATGATTTCGCCGGAAAGGTCCAGACTTCTTATCGCAGCGACGGGGTGGTCTGCGAACTGATCGGCCCGCTCTCGGCTTTCGGCCATCGCAACAACCCGGTGGCGACGGCTGGATGAACTTGTGCGCGGCGACTGGCGCCAGGCAAGTTTTCTATCGCGATCCGAGTCCGGATGGGGTATAGAACAAAATAAGAACATCGACAAACCGATTCATCGCTCCCCAATGGCCAAATCCACCCTCTCCTTCGTCTGCCAGAACTGCGGCGCGGCCTACAACCGCTGGCAGGGCAAGTGCGAGTCCTGCGGCGAGTGGAATACGCTCTCCGAGGAGGATACGACCGGCGCGACCTCCATGCCGGTGTCGATCCGCAGCAAACGCAAGGGCCGGACGTTCGCGCTGGAAAGCCTGACCGGCAAGAGCCAGGACGCCCCTCGCCTGCCGTCGGGCATGGCCGAACTCGACCGCGTCACCGGCGGCGGGTTTGTGCGCGGCTCGGTGCTGCTGGTCGGCGGCGATCCCGGCATCGGCAAATCGACATTGCTGACCCAGGCCACCAGCCTGATGGCGCGCGCCGGGCACCGCGCGGTCTATATCTCGGGCGAGGAAGCGGTGGCGCAGGTGCGGCTGCGCGCCGAGCGGCTGGGCCTTGCGGACGCGCCGGTGCAGCTTGCGGCGGAGACCTCGGTCGAGGACATCGTCTCCACGCTGTCGGAAGGGGCGGTGCCGCGGCTGATCGTGATCGATTCGATCCAGACCATGTGGACCGACACGGTGGAATCCGCGCCGGGCACGGTGACGCAGGTGCGCGCCTCGGCGCAGGCGCTGATTCGCTTCGCCAAGAAATCCGGCGCCGCCATCATCCTGGTCGGCCATGTCACCAAGGACGGCCAGATCGCCGGTCCCCGCGTGGTCGAGCACATGGTCGACGCGGTGCTGTCGTTCGAGGGCGAAGGCTCGCAGCAATTCCGCATCCTGCGCGCGGTGAAGAACCGGTTCGGGCCGACCGACGAGATCGGCGTGTTCGAAATGACGGGCCTCGGTTTGCGCGAGGTCTCCAATCCGTCCGAACTGTTCTTGTCGGAGCGCGATCTCGGCAGTCCGGGCACGGCGGTGTTCGCGGGCATCGAGGGCACCCGCCCGGTGCTGGTGGAATTGCAGGCGCTGGTGGCGCCGACCACGCTCGGCACCCCGCGCCGCGCCGTGGTCGGCTGGGACCCGAGCCGGCTGTCGATGGTGCTGGCGGTGCTGGAGGCCCATTGCGGCGTCAAGCTCTCCGGCCATGACGTCTATCTCAACGTCGCGGGCGGCCTGCGCATCCAGGAACCGGCAGCGGATCTTGCCGCCGCCGCCGCGCTGGTCTCGTCGCTGGTCAATGCGCCGCTGCCGACGGATGCGGTCTATTTCGGCGAGATTTCGCTGTCGGGCGCGGTCCGCCCGGTGGCGCAGACATCGGCGCGCCTGAAGGAGGCGGCGAAACTCGGCTTCGGCCGCGCGGTGCTGCCCGAATCGGCCCGCGGCGAGGTCGGCGGCGATGCCGGGCTCGCCCTCAACACCGTGGGCGGATTGACCACTCTGGTGGCTGACATCGCCGCGCGTGGAACCCCGAGGGGCAACCGGGACGGCAACCGCGAAACCGCGCCGGCAGAGAAAAATGCCACACCTGCCAGATTCCGGCGTCAGGAAGGCTAGCCGCAGGTGACGCACCTCGCCCTCGCCGCTATACCACCCGCGCGGAAGGATCGGCATGGCGCGATTTCCGGCCTTGCGAGGGGGGCCATCTGCCCCTCAGTTAGGGCGCGGCACCGAGATGCCGATTCGCGGTTTGGAACTCACGGGCGGACCTGACTAGCCGATGCCAATAACGATACTCGATCTCGTCCTGCTCGGTGTGATGCTGATTTCCGGCCTGCTCGCGATGGTGCGCGGCTTCATGCGCGAAATCCTGTCGATCGCGGCATGGGGCGCGGCGGCGCTGGTCACGCTCTATGCCTTCGGCAAGCTGCTGCCGACCGCCAAGACCTATTTCAACAACGATACCGTCGCCAGCGTCGTGGTGGTGGCCGGCGTTTTCGTCGGCACCCTGATCGTGGTTTCCATCATCACGGTGCGGATTTCCGACATGATCCTGGATTCCCGGATCGGCGCCCTGGACCGGACGCTGGGGTTCCTGTTCGGCCTCGCCAGGGGCCTCCTGATCGTCGTCGTCGCCTTCCTGTTCTTCTCCTGGCTGGTCCCGGACAAGCAGCGGCCCGATTGGGTTACCGGGGCCAAATCCCGGGTGGTCCTGCAGGGAACCGGGGATTGGTTAATGTCGCTCTTGCCGGACGACCCCGAGAACACCATCTTGAAGAAATTCAAGAAGAATAAACCAGACGAAGAGCAAACTGACACCGAGCCGGCCCCGCCGGCGTCCGGCGATGGTTACACCAAGCCTGCGCGCGACAGCCTCAAAAAGCTGATCGAGAAGCCGGCGGCGAAGTGAAACCCGGCCAAAAGAGAGGCGCGATGGACCGCAATCAGAGCCCTTCCGATGACGCCGCACAATACCAACTGGATCTCGGTCCACTCGATCTGACAGACCAGGATATGGACGGCGACACGCTTCGCGAGGAATGCGGGGTTTTCGGCATTTTCGGCCATCCCGAGGCTGCCGCCATCACCGCGCTCGGCCTGCACGCTTTGCAACACCGCGGCCAGGAGGCCGCCGGCATCGTCTCCTTCGACGGCACGCGTTTCCACAGCGAGCGGCGGCTGGGTCTGGTCGGCGACACCTTCTCCCGCCGCGAGGTGATCGAACGCCTCCCCGGCCCGATGGCCATCGGCCATGTCCGCTATTCCACGACCGGCGCGACCATCCTGCGCAACGTGCAGCCGCTGTTCGCCGAGCTCAACGCCGGCGGCTTTGCGGTCGGCCATAACGGCAACCTCACCAACGGGCTGACCTTGCGCCGCGAACTCGTGCGCAACGGCGCCATGATGCAGTCCACCACCGACACCGAGGTGATCCTGCACCTGGTCGCGCAGTCCAAGCGCAACCGCTTCATCGATCGTTTCATCGAGTCGCTGCGCGCCATCGAGGGCGCCTATTCGCTGGTGTCGATGACCAACAAGAAGCTGATCGGCGCTCGCGACCCGCTCGGCATCCGCCCGCTGGTGCTGGGCGAACTCGACGGCTGCCCGATCCTGGCGTCGGAAACCTGCGCGCTCGACATCATCGGCGCGAAATATGTCAGGGATGTCGAGCCCGGCGAAATCATCGTGTTCGACGAGCGCGGCGCCCAGAGCCACAAGCCGTTCCCGCCAAAACCGCCGCGGCCCTGCATCTTCGAATACATCTATTTCTCGCGGCCCGATTCCATCGTCCATGGCCGCTCGGTGTACGACGTCCGCAAGGCCTTCGGCGCCCAGCTCGCGCGCGAAAGCCACGTTCCCGTCGACGTCGTGGTGCCGGTGCCGGATTCCGGCGTGCCCGCCGCCGTCGGCTACAGCCAGCATTCCGGCGTGCCGTTCGAACTCGGCATCATCCGCAACCATTATGTCGGCCGCACCTTCATCCAGCCGACCCAGAGCGTGCGCGAACTCGGCGTCCGCATGAAGCATTCGGCCAATCGCGCCGCCATCGAAGGCAAGCGCATCATCCTGATCGACAATTCGCTGGTGCGCGGCACCACCTCGAAGAAGATCGTGCGCATGATGCGCGACGCCGGCGCGGCCGAGGTGCACTTCCGGCTCGCTTCGCCCCAGATCCTCTACCCCGATTATTACGGCATCGACCTGCCCGATCGCGGAGGACTCCTGGCCGCGACCCACAGCCTCGAGGAAATGCGCGACATCATCGGCGCGGATTC
Organism: uncultured Alphaproteobacteria bacterium; assembly: GCA_963843225.1. Taxonomy (GTDB): domain Bacteria; phylum Pseudomonadota; class Alphaproteobacteria; order Rhizobiales; family Xanthobacteraceae; genus Bradyrhizobium. Next base: position 165,164 of record CAWJJT010000003.1, read on the forward strand.
GCTGGCGTTCCTGTCGATCGACGGCATGTATCGCGCCATGGGCGAGCCCGGTCGCGACCCCGCCAATCCGAAATTCTCCGACCATTGCTTCACCGGCGCCTACCCGACCAGCCTGACCGACCAGACCCAGGCCGAAGCCCAGCCGCACCAGCTTTCCCTGCTGGCCGAAGCGAGCTAATTGTCGTCCCCGCGAAAGCGGGGACCCATAACCACCGGCCTTCGTTGATGCGACGCGAAGGCAATTCCCACCTTTCGCCATCATAACCGTCACGGCGTATGGGTCCCTGCTTTCGCAGGGACGACCGTGGAGAGACTGCGTCGATGACAACAGCAACACCCCTCGCTTCCCGCATCGCCCTCGTCACCGGCGCTTCGCGCGGCATCGGCTATGCCACCGCGCGCGCATTGGCAAAGGCCGGCGCGCATGTGGTGGCGCTGGCGCGGACCCAAGCAGGCCTCGAAGAACTCGATGACGAGATCCGTAAAGAGGGCGGGACCGCAACGCTGGTGCCGCTGAACCTGACCGACTCTGATGGCATCGCAAGGCTCGGCGCCGCGCTCCACGAGCGTCACGGCAAAATCGACATTCTCGTCGGCAATGCCGGAGTCGCCGGCCCGTCCTCGCCGCTCGGCCATATCGAACTGAAGCCGTGGAACGACGTGATGGCGGTCAACGTGTCGGCGAACTTCCAATTGATCCGCTGCATGGAGCCGCTGCTGCGGCAGTCCGACGCCGGCCGGGCCGTATTCGTCACGTCCGCGGCGGCGAGCAAGGCGCTGGCCTATCTCGGCCCCTACGCGGCTTCCAAGGCCGCGCTGGAGGCGCTGGTGCGGGTATGGGCCAATGAGACGGTCGCGACGACGCCCATTCGGGTCAATCTGTTCAATCCAGGTCCGATCCGCACCCGGATGCGCGCCACGGTGTTTCCCGGCGAGGACCCGATGACGCTGGACACCCCGGAGCAGGCCGCCGAATTGATCCTGCCGATGTGCACGCCGGCGTGGACCGAGACCGGCAAGCTTTACGATTATCCGACCCGCAAGCTCCTGAGTTTCAGCGCGCCGGCTTGATCGTTTCCGGTCTCTCCACGTCATTCCGGGATGGTGCGAGCACCAGAACCCGGAATCTCGAGATTCCGGGTTCGATGCTTCGCATCGCCCCGGAATGACGTTTGCTAGAGTTGGCCTCGCCTTGCGCATTTGACTCCCTTCTCTCGCCGCGATTGACTGCCTGCGAAAGCGGGGAAAACCCGCGCGCAAAAAATCCCGGGAGGATGCCATGACGCCGATGCGCCATCGCGGCTATCAGTTTCGCGCCGCCGCCAAGATAACTTCGCTCCTCATCGCCTCCGCCCTGCTGACATCAGCGCCCGCGCTGACGCGCGCCGCCAACGCCACCGAGATTCCAACCTTCGCGGTCGATGCATCCTGGCCCAAGCCGCTGCCGAACAACTGGATCCTCGGCCAGGTCGGCGGCATCACCGTCGACTGGCAGGGCCATATCTGGGTCATCCATCGCCCGCGCTCGCTGACCGACGACGAGAAAGGCGCGGCACTGACGCCGCCGCGCTCGAAATGCTGCGTCTCCGCGCCGCCGGTCCTGGAATTCGACACCGACGGCAATCTGTTGCGCTCCTGGGGCGGGCCCGGCGAAGGCTATCAATGGGTCGGCCGCGAACACGGCATCGAGGTCGACGAGCGTGGCTTTGTCTGGATTGGCGGCAATGCCGACAACGACAACGCGATCCTGAAATTCACCCTCGACGGCAAGTTCGTCTCCCAGATCGGCAGCATCGCGCCGAGCAAGGGCTCCAACGACACCACGCAACTCGGAAAGCCCGCCGAGACCGCGATCGACAAGGAGGCCAACGAAATCTATGTCGCCGACGGTTACGGCAACCACCGCGTCATCGTGTTCGACGCCACGACCGGCGCCTACAAGCGGCACTGGGGCGCCTATGGCAACAAGCCCGATGACGCCAAGCAGGCAGCCTACGATCCCGCAGCGCCGGTGCCGCAGCAATTCGCCAACCCCGTGCACTGCGTGAAGATCGCCAATGACGGGCTGGTCTATGTCTGCGACCGCATCAACAACCGCATTCAGGTGTTCAAGAAGGACGGCAGCTTCGTGAAAGAGTGGTTCTTCGAGAAGAACACGCTCGGCAACGGCGCGGTGTGGGACATCGCCATCTGGCCCGATCCGAAGCAGACCTGGCTCTTGAGCGCCGACGGCGAGAACAACGAGATCCGGGTGCTGAAGCGTGACGACGGCACCGTGGTCGGCAGTTTCGGGCGTAACGGCCGCAACGCCGGACAATTCCACTGGATCCACGCCATGGCGGTGGACGCCAAGGGCAACGTCTATACCGCGGAAGTCGATACCGGAAAGCGAATCCAGAAGTTCAAGCTGACTTCAGACGCGTTGCGATAGAGGACGCTCTGCCCCGGCGAGACGCCATCGCATCTGCCTTCGTCAGGTGCCTGCCCCCTGGAGCCAAATGCATTGCCGGCCGCGAGGACGGGCAACTTCAAACGACGCGCATATCCTAGGAATTTATACCCCTTGGGCGTGCCCTGCAGACCTCAGACTTACGTCTGATGGGTCGCGATAACGCATTGCAGCAGAGCCCGGGAACGTCTATCGGGAAGCCAGATCGCCCATTCGATCGAACCCTGACGGGACCAGGCTCCGGCAAGAGAGCTGCCCGGTTTCAAATCTGGAGGATTCCTTGATGAAAACGACCCTTGCGCGGCGCACCGCCGCGCTTCTCGCCTGCGCCGCGCTTTCGTTCGCCGCACCGGCCTTTGCCCAGGACAAGACTGTCAAGATCGGCGTGCTCAACGACATGTCGAGCCTGTATGCCGACATCGGCGGCCCCAATTCGGTGGTCGCGATCAAGATGGCGGTCGAGGATTCCGGCCTCACCAAGAAGGGCTGGAAGATCGACGTCGTCAGCGGCGATCACCAGAACAAGCCCGATGTCGGCGTCAACATCGCGCGGCAATGGATCGACAACGACAAGGTCGACGCGATCGCCGATACGCCGAATTCCGGCGTCGCGCTTGCCGTGAACAACCTCGTCAAGGAAAAGAACGCGGTGCTGCTCAACTCCGGCGCCGCCTCCGCCGACCTCACCGGCAAGGCCTGCACGCCGAACACGGTGTCGTTCACCTACGACACCTACATGCTCGCCAACGGCACCGGCAAGGCACTGACCAAGGCCGGCGGCGACACCTGGTTCTTCCTGACCGCGGATTATGCGTTCGGCGCCGCGCTGGAGCGTGACACGACCGCGGTGGTCACCGCCAATGGCGGCAAGGTGCTGGGCGGCGTCAAGCATCCGATCAATTCATCGGACTTCTCCTCGTTCCTGCTGCAGGCGCAGGCCTCGAAGGCCAAGGTGGTCGGCCTTGCCAATGCCGGCGGCGACACCACCAACTCGATCAAGCAGGCCGCCGAATTCGGCATCGTCTCCGGTGGCCAGAAGCTCGCCGCGCTCCTGCTCTTCGTCAACGACGTGCATTCGCTCGGCCTGAAGACCGCGCAGGGCCTGACCTTCACGGAATCCTTCTACTGGGACCATAACGACGCCACCCGCGCCTGGTCGAAGCGGTTCGCCGCATTGACCAAGAACAATGCGATGCCGTCGATGACCCAGGCCGGCAACTACGCCATGGTGCTGCATTATCTGAAGGCGATGGACGCGCTCGGCGGAAATCCGCATGACGGCGCCAAGGTCGTCGCCAAGATGAAGGAACTGCCGACCGACGATCCCCTGTTCGGCAACGGCCCGCTGCGGGCCGACGGCCGCCGCCTCATCCCGGCCTATCTGTTCGAGGTGAAGAAGCCGGAAGAGTTGAAATATCCGTGGGACTACTACAAGCAGATCGCCGTGATCTCGCCGGAGGATGCTGCAAAGCCGCTCAGCCAGAGTGACTGTCCGCTGATCAAGAAATAGCTGCAACTTGCATCCGGCCGGATCTGCGAAGATCCGGCCGGCCTGCTCTGCAGACCGACCGTTGGAACGACGACGGCGCACCCACACCAACGGCACCTGACAAGACGACCGCTTCGAGCGGAGCCTCTGAGCCAGCCTGGAGAACGACGAGGGGGACGTTTCATGTCCACTATCCGATCGTTTCGCCCGTTCGAAATCGCCGCGCTCATTGTCTTTCTTGGCCTCAGCCATCCGTATTCGTGCCGGGCCCAGCAATCCTCGTCATCGCCGCCCGAACAGATCGAAATTTCGCTCAGCCCGTTGCCGTTCGACCTCAAGGGTCTGCTGCGGCGGCCCCAGGGCAATGGCCGTTTCCCCGCTGTCGTGCTGCTGCCCGCCTGCGGCGAATATACAGGACTTGTCGACAAGGACTGGGGGGCGCGGCTTTCATCCTGGGGCTACGTCGCGTTGACGATCGACGGGTACGGTCCGCGCGGCATCACCCATTGCGACCACGACAACGACGACAACCCGGACCTCGCCCTCGACGCCTACCGGGGTCTGAATTTCCTTGTGTCGAAGAAGTTCGTTGATGCCAAACGCGTTGCCGTGGTGGGCTTTGCATGGGGCGCCATGCAGACACTTTCCGCGGTCGAACAAGGCGAGTTCGAACCATCGTCCGAACACAAGTTTCGCGCGGCCGCGGCATTTTTTCCGCTCTGCGGCAGTTTCAAGGGCAACATGACTGTCCCCACCCTGATCCTGATCGGCGAGCGCGACGATCTCGCCACGGCGGACGCTTGCCGCAAGCTGGCGGCCCGCGAAGACGACATGGGAATTTCCCGCCGGAAGGACCAGGGCGCGCCGATCCGGCTGGTCGTCTATCCCGACGCCTATTTCGCGTTCGATCTTCCGATCCGGAAATCCACGACCTGGTATCGCGGGCGTCACGTCGAATTCAACAAGTCGGCCGTCGACCAATCCAGCGAAGCGCTGCGCGAGTTTTTCCGCGCCACCGTTGAAGGGAAATAGCCAATCGCCGCCGGCCGGATTCTGCGCTGCGGTCACGCGCGCCAGCGCCCGGGGATTGTCAAAACGACACCCGTCGATCAGATTGGCTCACGGCAGCAGCGCCACCGAGGCAAAAGAAAACAAGCTGCGCCTGCTTCGGTCCGCGATGGCGCCCGAAGCCGCAAATGAGGAAACGCCCATGAAGCCGACCATTACCGCCCTGATGCTTTCGATCGCCTGCGTTCCCGGCATCGCCGGGGCGGCGGACACCGGTCAATTGCCGTGCGCGACCACGGCCGAATGCAACCAGCAGGCCGCCAAGGTCGGCGCGTCGCCGGTCGCGCTCGGCGAGTCCTCGACCAGCAAGACCGATCAGGCGGAAGATCAGTTCTACTGGCTCAACAAGATCAACCGCGCGTCCGCCGTCATGCTGGTCGAGGAAAAGATCGTGGCGCCCGATCTCGGGCGAAAGCTCGCCGCCGGCGTCAATTTCACCATCGAGCAGGCGGCGAAGCCGGACGGAAAAAGGCCGAGCGACGTGCTGCAGATCGAAAAGATCATCTCCGGTTCGATCGGTCCCGACGCGTCGTTCATTCATACCGGGCGAAGCCGGCAGGACATGTACGCCACTTACCGGATGGCGAAACTCCGCAACCAGTTGCTCGATTTCTCCGACGCCCTGAACGCGATGCGGGCGCGCGTGCTGGCGGTCGCGGCCAAAAACGTCGATACGATCGTGCCCGCCTATACCAACGGCGTGCAGGCGCAGCCCACCAGCTATGCGGACTATCTGCTGGGCTATGAAGCCTCGTTCGCGCGCGACGCCGAGCGCATTCACGAACTCTACAAGCGGCTCAATCGCTGCGCGATGGGCACCGCGGTCCTTGCCAATTCGAGCTGGCCGCTGAATCGCAAGCGCATGGCCGACCTGCTCGGCTTCGACGGAATCATCGAGAATTCCATCGACGCCGGCCAGATCAGCCCGTCCGACGTTTCACTCGAGGCGGCGGCGATCGTCTCCTCCAACGCGATCCGCCTCGGCGCGGTGCTGAACGACATCCACACGCAATACCACCAGACGCGGCCCTGGCTGCTGCTCGACGAGGCTTCGACCTATACCAGCAGCGCGATGCCGCAGAAGCGCAATCCCGGCGTCATCATGCGCGCGCGCGAGGAGGCCTCCGACGTCGTGGGGCTCGCCGACACCGTAACCTTCCGCGCGCACAACGTGACCACGGGGATGACCGACTACAAGGCGTCGTGGGCCGAGATCGGCCTGTTCGTGCACGCGGTCCACATGGTCGGGGATTTCGACATCGTTCTGGATGCGCTCACGGTCAACCCGCAGCGCTCGCTCGAGGAACTCGAGGACGACTGGACGACATCGATGGAACTGGCCGAAGCGCTGCAGCAGGAACATCATATTCCCTTCCGCGTCGGCCACGGGTTCGCCTCCTCCATCGTGACGTTCGCACGGGCCAACGGCTTCAAGCCGAAGACCTTCCCCTATGCCAAGGCCGTCGAATTGTACGCCGACGCCATCCATTCGTTCCAGTTGCCCGACGCGAAGCTGCCGATGGACGAGACCGAGTTCCGGCAGGTGCTGTCGCCGGCGTTCATGGTGAAGACGCGCGTGGGCATCGGCGGGCCGCAGCCGGCGGAGGTCGAACGCCAAATCGCCGAGGCGCTGAAGACACTGGACGCCGACAAGACCTGGATGACGACCGCGAGGACGAACATCAAAAGCGCTGACGCGCGGCTCGACTCGAGCTTCCGCCAGTTGCTGACGCCGTGACCGGGCACTCACGCAAGCCTTAGCGCGCTTGCGCCTTCGCCAGCGTGCGGGCCGCGAGCAGGAGCGCCATCAGCAGCAGCGCCGCGGCGAGCAGGAACGGCGCGCCCGGCAATTTCATCGGCGCCCCGGCGCCGATGAAATAGGCGAATGTCAGCGTGAACAGGAACGGCCCTACCATCTGCGACACGCTCTGCACGCTCGACGTCGCGCCCTGCAATTGGCCCTGCTGGTCGGGCGCGACCAGTCGGGTCGTCAGCGCCTGGGTCGCCGCGCCCGCCACGCCCCACAGCGACATCACGGGAATGCCGATCCAGAATAGCGGGCCGGTCGGCGCGGCCCCATAGATCAAAAAGCCGGCGGCGCCGGAGCCGAGCCCCAGCAGCAGCGCCCGGCGCTCGCCGAGATGGCGGACGATCGGCCCGATCGCGAGGCCCTGCACCGCCATCGAGCAGACGCCGACCAGCGCCAGCGTCAGGCCGACCGTGGTTGCGTCCCAGCCATAGCGATAGGTCGCATAGAGCACGAAGGTCGAGGGCAGCACGACATGCGCGACCTGGGCGAGGAAGTTCACCACCGACAGCCCCGCGAGCACGCGGTCCGAGCCCAGCAGGCGCAGGGCGCCCAGCGGATTGGCGCTCTTCCAGTGGAATGGCGAACGCCGGTCCTTCGGCAGCGACTCCGGCAGGATCAACAGGCCGTAGAGCGTGTTGGCAAAGCTCAGGCCGGCGGCGACCCAGAACGGCAGCCGCGGATCCATGCCGCCCAGCAGCCCGCCGACCGCCGGTCCCAGAATGAATCCGGCGCCAAAGGCCACGCCGATCTTGCCGAACGTCGCCGCGCGCTGCTCCGGCGGCGTCAGGTCCGCGATGTAGGCAAACGCGGTGGAGACGCTCGCCGAGGTGATGCCCGAAATCACCCGGCCGATGAACAGCCAGCTCAGCGACGGCGCCAGCGCCATCAGCACATAATCCAGCCCCAGGCCGAAATTCGACAACAGCACCACCGGCCGCCTGCCGAACCGGTCCGACAGGCCGCCGAGCACCGGCGAGAACAGAAACTGCATCAACGCCCAGGCGGTGCCGAACAAGCCGAAGATCCGCGCGGCGCTCGCGGTGTCGTTGTCGACGAAACTTTCCACGAGCTTGGGCAGGATCGGCAGGATCAGGCCGAGCGCGAACATGTCGAGCAGAATGGTGACGAAAATGAAGACCACCGCGCCGCGGCGTGGGGCGTCTGGCGATGGCGCCACCATCGTGGTCGCCGGCGGTTCGTCGGTCATGAGTCTCGCGTGGGTTTGCAGGCGGAAGGGTTGCGGGCCGCCGACTAAGCCACGCGTTCGCGCCGATGGCAATCTGCAGGATCGGAATCGAAAACATGAATCGCCATGCGCGGCCGACCAAAAAAGAGCCCAGCGCGAAAGCGCTGGGCTCAAGTGCGACACTTCGGAGGAAACTCGAAGTGTCCCGGCTTCCGTCTCTGGGGAGGCGGAACTCGTGAGGCGCGCTGAATTACGTCTCGGCGCAGGTCAAACCTTGCTCGGCGGTCGCCGGCAGCAGCGCGCCGCCGATCACGCGCGAGTGGGCGCGGAATTCCGCGACAACGTTATCTTCCAGGCTGACGCGAACATCGTAGATGCCGGATCGCACCGAACGCACCACTTCGCTGGCCGTCGCCACCAGACGGTCGCCGAGCCTGGTCGGGTGCAGGAACGCAATGCTGCAATGGGAGGCCACCGTCCGCTCGTTGTAGCTGTTGCACGCCAGCGAAAACACCGCATCCGCCAGCGTGAAGATCGCCCCGCCATGGGTGATGCCGATGCCGTTGACCATCGACGGCAGCACGGTCATCGCGACGCTGGCGCAACCGGCCTCGATCGACAATCGCTCCAGGCCAAGGCTGCGCAAGGTCGCGTCCTGTCGCCACAGAAAATCCGCGCAAGCCTGCGCCAGCTTGCGCGACGAAAGAAAGGTCACATTACCCACCGACAAATTCCTGAACAAATATCGCGCGACCATAACTTCAGGCCAAATTCGCCGCATCCTGCGGTCGGAGGAGGCGCGGATGGGTGATTTCAAGATTTATTGAGCGATTGGGATTTAGTGGACCTTCTCCGCCGGGCCGGGGCGGTCGGGATTCGGCGAATCCACCTGCACCGATCGCAAATCATATTCGCGGGCATGAGGCGGGGCGCGGTTGGCTGGCGCCGCCAGCGGATTGGAGAATCCGGCGGCGAGTTTGACGAGATCCGCCTGACGGCTGGCGCCGGTCTTGGCGAACACGCGGTGCAGATGCGTCTTGACCGTGCTTTCGGCGACGCCGAGGCTCTCCGCCGTCTCGGGCACGCCGCCGACCTCGACGATCCGGCGCAGTACCCCCAGTTCCGCCGGGGTCAATTCAAAGGTGCGCGCGACGATTTCACCATAGGATCCGCTGTCCAACTCCACCTTCCGGACAAACAGCGCGGCGACGGCCGCCTTGGGCGCCTTGCCGCGGCCGTTGCGCACCAGCGATTTCAGCGGCAGCACATGCGCGACGTAACGATCGCCGTCATGCGCCGTCAGGGGAAACGCGATCGGCTTGATGGACAGGCAATGGTCGTCGCCGGTGGCGAAGGCTTCGCGCAAGGTCTGGTTGGCCTGCGCCTCGCGGGCGACGAGGTGTCCGCCGATGGCGCGCAGGAAATCATCCGCGCCGAGCATCCCCCGGGCCGCGGCGTTGGCGTGAACGAGGCGGCAGTTGGCATCGACCAGGAATATTCCGGCGCTCAGCCCGTCCAGTATGTCCGATAGCGCCATCGCCTCGGATTGCCTGGCCTCGATCGCCTTGTTGATCATCAGGGCGCGGTGCGCATGCGGCACGACCATCGCCACCCGCCGGCGCATCTCGCCGTCGACCATGCGCTTGCCCGCGAGCACGGTCATGAGAACCGGGCAGTTCGACTTCGAATTCTCCAGCACGACGTTGGCCGCGTCGATACAGCCCTGCGGCCGCAACCATTCCTGATAGAAACGGCCCCGCCGGTATTCATCGAAGCGGACCAGATCCGGAATGCTCACGACATGACCGAAACGCGGCAGGATCGTCAGCGGGTCGAACCTGGAGTAGGTCTCGGAATACAGCGCGATATAGTGGGGATCGGCGCCGCAATAATAATGCGTCACCCCGAATTTGCTGATGGAATCCTTGGAGAACAATCCGCAGGCCCGGCCGCCGACGAATTCGTTGATGCGGACCACGGCATCGTTCCACAATTCGGGCCGCAGCCCGGCGTCGTAGACGGCCTCGACGAGGCCGGAAAACCTGCTGTCTCCGGACATGGGCACGGGCCTGTCTGTTTCGGCTGACGGTCCAATAACATCCCCATCGGACGTCCTCATCCCCCGATCGGGGGATGCCGGGAAGGCACTGACCTACCCGATCAGCGGCGAGGCGTATCCGGCGACGATCTTGACAAGATCGGCCTGTCGGGCGGCGCCGGTTTTGACGAACAGGCGGCCGAGATGGGTCTTGATGGTGGTTTCGGCGACGCCAAGCGTCACCGCGACTTCTGGAACGCCTCCGACCTCGACGATGGCGAGCAACACGCGCAATTCGGTCGGGGTCAGCTTGTAGGTCCGGGCGATGACCTCCGGCGGCGACGAGGTTTCCAGCGCGACCTTGCGGATGAAAACGGCCGCGACCGCGGTATAGGCGGCACCGGTCTGACGGCGCGCACCGGAGGTGAGCGGCAGCACGTGGGCGACGCAGCGCGCGCCGTCCTGGCCGCTCAGCGGCAAGGCGATGCCTTGCGTTCCAATCGCGACGTCGCCGTCGCCCGCGGCCGCAAACAGCTTCTGCAGGGCTTCGTCGATCTCCGCGTCCTGCGCGACGAGCCGGCCGCCGGCCGCGAAAAACAGGTCGCCGGCGTCGAGAAGGGCATGGCAGGCCGCGTTGGCATGGACGATACGCCCAAAGATATCGACCAGGCAGATCCCCGCGCTCAGGCCGTCGAGCGTGTCGGCGAAGGTCGCGGCCTCTGCGGACCTCAGATCGATCAGCCTGCCGACCAGCACCGCGCGGCGGATATGCGGAACGATCAGGCTCATGCGCCGGCGCGCGTCGGCGTCGACGACACCGTCGCGTTCGTGGCGGAATACGCCGAACAGCGCCGCCGAAGTCACCGACTTGTCCAGCACCGCCGACAAGAAATCGACCAGCCCCTGCGGCTTCGCCCACTCCCTGTAGAACTGCGTCTCCAGGAATTCATCATAGGGCATCAGGTCCGCGGTCGATATCGGCTGGCCGATATCGGCGAAGTAATGGCCGGTCGTGGCCGGGTCCAGCTTTACGTATTTCTCGAAATAGAGTTCGCTGTAATGCGGATCGATGCCGGATTCGTAATAGACATTCCCGGTCCCCGCGATCGGACTCTTGGAAAAGATCGCCGCCGCAGGGCCGCCGACGAAGTGCCCGGCCTTGCCGACGACATCGGCCCACAACGAAGGGTCCAGCGCCGCGTCATAGATATCGCCGATAAGCTCGAAGAACCGCGTTTCCTGACCCATGGTCCATCCTCAAAGACCCGGGGTCAAAGATCGTCTTCAACACGCCTAGCCGAATTGCCCTGAGCCGCTGGCCTCGTCGGCGAGACGCCAACGTTCGCCGGTATCGGGAGGCACCATAGTTGCGATGGAAATCAGGCACTTGGACGGAAGCGACGGTGAAGCGGACGCAAGCGTAAAGTGCGGGTTTGCCCGGTTCAGGACGGCCGCCTGCGCTTGTGGGCGAAGGGATTGGCCTTCTCGCGCAGGCTGATGCGCACCGGCGTGCCCGGCAGTTCGAAGAACTCGCGCAGCGAATTGACGAGATAGCGCAGATAGGATTGCGGCACGGCGTCCGCGCGCGAGCAGAACAGGATGAAACTCGGCGGCCGCGCCTTGGCCTGCGTGATGTAGTTGAGCTTCAGCCGCCGGCCCGACACCGCCGGCGGCGGATTGTTGTCGACCGCCTGCTCGAACCAGCGATTGAGCGAGGCCGTCGGCACCCGCCTATTCCATACCGCATAGGCCTCCTCGATCCCCTTCATCAGCCGGTCGATGCCCTCGCCCATCAGGCCGGAGACCGCAATGATCGGCGCGCCCCTGACCTGCGGAAGCAGATGATCGGCCTCGGTGCGCAGCGCGGAGATGAGGTTCGACTTCTGCTCCATCAGGTCCCATTTGTTGACCGCGATCACCAGCGCCCTGCCCTCGCGCTCGATCAGATCGGCGATGCGCAGATCCTGCTCCTCGAACTTGTTCTGCGCATCCATCATCAGCACGACCACTTCGGCGAAGCGGATGGCGCGCAGCGAATCCGCCACCGAGAGCTTTTCCAGCTTCTCCTCGATGCGCGAACGCCGCCTCAAGCCCGCGGTATCGAACACGCGGAAATCCCGGCCCTGCCAGGTGACCTCGACCGAAATCGAATCGCGGGTGGTGCCGGCTTCCGCGCTGGTCAGCAGCCGCTCCTCGCCGAGCAGATGATTGATCAGCGTCGACTTGCCGGCGTTGGGGCGGCCGACGATGGCGACGCGGATCGGCCGTTTTGCCAGTTCCTCATCGCTCTCGATGATATCGTCGTCGTCGAATTCTTCCGTCTCCTCGGTGGGCTCCGGCATCAGCACCCGCAGGGCGTCGTAGAGATCGCTCAGGCCCTCGCCATGTTCGGCCGAAATCTGGATCGGATCGCCGAGCCCGAGCGCATAGGATTCCATCGCGCCGATTTCGCCGTGCTTGCCTTCGCTCTTGTTGGCGACCAGCACCACCGGCTTGTTGGCGCGGCGGGCGAAGTCGGCAAAGCTGCGATCGTTCGGCGTCAGTCCCGCGCGCGCGTCGATTACGAACATCAGGGCATCGGCAAGCCCGATCGCGGTTTCGGTCTGCTCCTGCATCCGCGCGGTCAGCGAGCCCTTGGCGCCCTCGTCGAGGCCGGCGGTATCGATGATGGTGAATTCGAGATCGCCGAGCCGCCCCTGTCCTTCGCGGCGGTCGCGGGTGACGCCGGGCATGTCGTCGACCAAAGCGAGCTTCTGCCCGACCAGCCGGTTGAACAGCGTCGATTTTCCGACATTGGGCCGGCCGATGATGGCAATCGTGAAAGACATAAGCGATCCGGGCGCGTGATGGCGCGTAGTCAGCAAAATGGCGGGTTTACGCCGCAATCAAGTTTACGCGGATTGCCTACACTGATCTGCGGCAAAATACGCGCGGATTATTCAATCGATACGCATGTCGATCGATGAGGAAACGCGATCAGCGCGAGAACGTACCGCTCGGCATCGGCGCCGGGAATGGCGCCGCCGATGGTTGCGGCTGCTGCACGCTCTGCGCGGATCGGGCCGGCTGCGCCGGTTGCGCGTCGGTTTGATCGGGCGGCGGCGCGGTGGTGCGCTTGCGGACGATCTTCTTCGGTGGCGGAGCCGGCGGTGCGGCGGCGGTGGACCCGTCCTCCTCGGCTGCGGCGTCAGCATCGGGCGCGGCGGCTGGCTCGGTGGCGGCAGTGGCCGGCTTGCCCTTGCCCTTGGATTTCGCGGCGTGCTTCGACTTCGGCTCTTCCGGCGGCGGCGCGGCGGCGGCCGCAGCCGCCTGGGCAGCCTGATCCCGCTGCTGCTGCTCCGCGTTGCCCTTGTAAAGGTCCTTCGGAACGCCCTGCTCGAGGCCCGGCACGCCCTCGGGGAAGACCGCCTTGCGCTCGCCGGGCAGCTTCTTCTTGGTGTCGAGCCAGTCGAAGACATCGCTCGGATCCCAGCTATAGAGGCTGGAACAGCCCGCCAGCGCGCCCGACAGCGCGATCAGGACGGCGGCGGCGATCAGACGTTGCGAGAGGCGCATGGTCGGTTTCCCACTCAACTCGTCTACCCGCGATCAGCTTTTCGCGACCGGCGGAAGCAACGCCTGCAGGGCCTCGGCGCGCGAACGCAGCGAGGGCGGCGTTTCGCCGTCATTGGCAATCAGGTCCAGCCATTTGCGCGCCGCTGTCGCATCGTTGGCCCGCCAGGCCGACAACGCCAGCAGTTCGCGCGCGGTGTGGCGAAAGGTCGCCTCCGGCCCGGTCGAGGATTCCAGCCGCTGCAGCATCTCGGAATAGCTGGCGCTATCCACCAGCAAGCCGGCCGCACGAATCCGCGCCAGATTCTGCTGTTCCGCGCCGATACTGCGATCGGCGGCAATGTCGTCGTAGAGTTTCGCCGCAGCCTTGGGATCGCGGCCGGCCACTTCCGCCGCGGCGCGCAGCCGCGCCAGCATGCGATAGCCCGCCGGCGCTTTCGCCGCGAGCTCGTTGAAGGCCGCTTCCGCCTCGGCAGGCTTGTTCGCGTCCGCAAGCTCGACCGCCTTATCGAAGGCGGCGCCGGCCTCGGCCGCCTTCTTGGCCTCCAGATACTGGTAGCCGCGCCAAGCGCCGACCGCGGCGATGATCAGCAGCGCCCCGGCGACGATGAAAATCGAATATTTGTCCCACAGCTTTTTGAGCTGTTCGCGACGTACTTCCTCGTCGACTTCATCAAATAATTCAGACACTTAAGGGTATCCCATGCCCGATCGGTCGAGCTTCAGCCGAAGGCGCCCCGCGCGCCCGCTCCCATGGTGCGGCGGCGATACCCTAGCGATATGGCGGTGGCAAGGCAAAAGCAGCGGGATCAAAGCGTTAACCCCGGCAGACCGGGGCGGGGGGCGTCCCCGACGGCCCAGGGAACCGTAGCGGCCCTTACGCCCGGCTCGCCCGCCGCTCGCAAAACGCCGGCACCACGCGATCGCCGAACCACGACTCCGGCCGCATCGCGGGAATCGGATAATGCGACCGTCCATTTCCGTCCCCAGAGTTTGATTCCAACTTTCGTTGAACCAGACTCTGGCGCCGTTTTCCTGTCTGAGCATGATCTTTTCGGAATGCCGGCATCCATCGGGGCATCGACCGAATGCAGGCCTTTCCGGCTTACGCCCAAACCCTTCCCCTTCATGCCGCGGACGATTGTCCGCTACATGTGATTGGCGATCGCAAGATTGGTGTGCATCGCCATTTCGTCGTGGTGGCCGCCGTCGCTTTTCCCGCCCGGAAGGACTTCGTCGTCCTCCAGTTTGAAATGTACGCCGGCAGGCAGTTCGCCGACCTTGTCATAGGCGCCATACACCGACGCCGCGTCGACATGGATGTCGCTCGCCTTCACCAGATTGCCATAAACGGTGATCGTGCCAAGCAGGTCCTCGTCGTGCGCGCCGGAAGCGCCCTGCTGACTGATGACGGTGATCAGGCTGTAGTCCGCCCTGCCGTCGCCGTTGCTGTCGAGGTGCTGGATCGACTTGACCTCGGCGGTGTGCGCCGAGATTTCGATCTTGTCGCCCTGTTTGCGATTGAAATCCGTGATCACGTCGTTGCCGAAGCCGTCGACCCAGTGGTCATGCACGTTGGTGTTTTCGCCGGTCACGCCATGCCAGTCGATGGTGCCATCGGTATTGACGTGCTTGGCAACGATCTCGTCCTTGGCATTCACAAGACCTTCGAAGCGAAACGTATCGGCGCCGCTGCCGCCGGTGAGGACATCCCTCACCGAGGTGAATGCGGCGGTTTCGGACGCGAAAATCTGCGTCTTGCCGTCCTGCGCCGCCACCATCTCGCCCGCATCGGACCGGCTGAGCAGCGTGTCGTTGCCGCTTCCGCCGTCCATGCGATCGGAGCCGAAGCCGCCGACCAGGAGATCGTTGCCGACGCCGCCGGACAGCCGATCGTTGCCCGAGCCGCCCCAGATCATGTCGTTGCCGCGGCCGCCATCGAGCATGTCGTTGCCGGCCATGCCCGCAACATCGTCGTCTCCCCTTCCGGAAAACAGCACATTGCCGGTTGAGGTGCCGTTGAGATGATCGTGACCGGAACTGCCGCCTGTCATGCTGGCGAAAAAGTCTTCGAAACGGCTGTCGTGAAACAACCTGTCCATCATATTGAACCTTGGCATTATCAACCCTTTCAGATGAAAACACCTCACACGCAACGAGCGATCACCACATGCAGCTTGATGAATCGCGTGGCAGAGGAACGTGAGGCACAAGCCCTCTGCCGTCGCGCAAAATAAATCTGCGAATGAGCCCGTAGCTGGACGGTTTCTGGGCGTGTGCTGCGGCGACAGGTCACAGCCTGCAAGCGCGCATAAATCGTCTTCGCTTTTTTTTCCGCAAAGTTCTGCCGCTATCGGCGGAAAAAATCCGGCGCGACACGAGAGCTACGACGTGTATTTCTACACTGGGTTGAAAAGCCGCATCCGCGATCATCGCCGGGAGGATCGACGGTCCGATTCAATTGCGGTTGAATCGGACTCCGGTTTGCTCTTTGTCGAGCATGATCTCTGCGGAAAGCCTGTTTGCCGGATTGTGCTGCTAGCTTTTCTTCTTCATGCCGTAGACATGCTCGGGCCCGGGAAAGGCGCGCGAGCGAACGTCCTTGGCATAGCCCTCGATCGCGGCTTCGATCGCAGGTCCGAGATCGCCGTAGCGGCGAACGAATTTCGGAGCTCGCGGCGAGAGGCCGAGCATGTCTTCCAGCACCAGCACCTGACCGTCGCACGCGGCACTGGCGCCGATCCCGATGGTGGGAATATCGATGGTCTCGGTGATCTTACGCGCCAGCGGTTCGGCGACCGCCTCGATCACCACCGAGAAAGCGCCGGCTTGCGCAATCGCGCGCGCGTCGTTCTCGATCGGATCCCAACTCCCCTCCTCGCGACCCTGGGCGCGGAACGAGCCGAGCGTGTTGATCGACTGCGGCGTCAGCCCGATATGCCCCATCACGGGAATGCCGCGCTCGGACAGAAACGCCACCGTCTCCGCCATCCGCACGCCGCCCTCCAGTTTTATCGCGCCGCAATGGGTTTCCTTGAGGATCCGCACGGCGGAGTGAAACGCCTGCTCCTTTGAAGCCTCATAGGAGCCGAAGGGCATATCGACTACCACCAGCGCGTGCTGCGAGCCGCGCATCACCGCATGGCCCTGCAGGATCATCATCTCGAGCGTCACCGGCACCGTGGTCTCGAAACCATGCATGACGTTCCCGAGGGAATCGCCGACCAGGATGACGTCGCAGTAGCGATCGACCAAAGCGGCGGTGTGAGCGTGATACGAGGTCAGCATCACGATCGGCTCGCCATTCTTGCGGGCGCGGATATCCGGCGCGGTCTTGCGCCTGATGGTGGATTGAACGGACATGCTATACTCCGACGACGGGAACGCCGATCACGACGGGATGAAACGCAAAAACGAGCGCCAGATAGGCGACGATGCCGACCGCGACCGCGATCAGATCGTTGCCCCAGCCGCCGACGGGTATCGGCGGTCCGCCCGCGTCCACGCGGTGTTTCAGCGAGATGCGGTCGAACACCGCCCAGCCGAGAAATGAGCCGAACAGGATGATGCCGCCGAGATCGCCATTGGCGATGAGATGCGCCGCCGCCCACAATTTGACGCCGGACAGCATGGGATGCTTGACCGTCGCATAGATGCGGCCGCGGAGATAGGCGGCCACCACCAGGATCACGGCCGGCAGCATGAGCGCCACCGTGAGGTGCTTCAGCGCCCGCGGCGGGGTCCAGAGTTCGATCATGCCGTCGCTGCGATAATGCGCAAAGCCCCAGACGATCAGCACCAGCCCCGCGAGCGAAACCAGCGCATAGCCGATCTTGTAGCCACCCTCGCCCCATGACGCCATCAGGCCGGCGCGCAGTTCGCGCTGAGTCGTGAGCGTATGGACGCCCAGGAACAGCACGAGCCCCAGGATCATCACCGCCAGTCCCATGATATTCTTCCCCGCCGAGCGCCCATTTTGTCAGGTTCGCGTAGCACTTTACGGGCGCAAGCCGCAACGCGCGAAAACGCGCGGGACCGTTGCCATCGCGCCCTCGCTCCACATATTTTCGGCTACTTCGCGCCCTGCCGGGTGCCCAGATCGCGGTTGTCGACATAGCGGATCGCGATCGGCCGGCCGGCCAGCGCGCCGCCGAGATCGCCGGTGAATTTCAGGGGCGCACAGGCCTTCAGCGAGGCGTTGATGGCGTTGAGATAGGTGGTGCGCACGTCGGCAGGCGCGCCCGCCGTGGCGAAGGTCATGCGCGGCGTGCCGATGATCCCGCCGGAGCGGTTGAAACTGAAGCGCACCGTCATCTGCATGTCCGCCCGCGCCGCGTCGATCGGCGGCGGCGTCCAGCATGAGCGAATGGTCGCAAAGAGGTCGCCGATGGTGTCGAGATCGTGGTCGGGCTTTTGATACTTGGCGGCGTCGTCCGGCGGCGGCACGCTCTCGACCGTGACCTGCAGATTTTCACCGTAGGGATAGTCGATCTCGGGAATGCACGGGCCGCGATTGAGCACGCTGCAGAATGTCGGCGTGCAGGGAGAGTGGGACAGCACGCTGCAGGGCGCGTGCGAAAACGGCGTGGCGTCGATGCGCCGTGGCCGCGCCTCGGCGCCGCCGGCGATAATCATGCCCGCAACGGCGACAATGAGACAAAAAATGATGCGCCTGATCATGACGCAGCTCCTTACGGGCAGACCGTGGCTGCGAGGCCAAGATGATGTGCGCCCCGAGCGGTATCAAGGCCGGCTCGTTCACATCCCCGCGTTCACGGCGAATTCCTTCGCATCCCGCGCAGCCTACGCCTTCTTCTTCACGTCCTTGACGCTGGAGAAATTAATGCCTTCGGCGCGTTCCTTGGTGTAGCCGAGATAGAATTCGTTCTTGGCCAGAAACACCGGATCGCCGTCGACATCGTCGGCGACGCCGGAGCCGTTGGCGGCGACGAAGGCGTCGAGCTTCTTGCGGTCGTCGGACGAGATCCAGCGCGCCAGCTGAAACTCCGAGACTTCAAACTCCACCGGCAGCGAATATTCGGCATCGAGCCGCGCCTTCAGCACGTCGAGCTGCAGCGGGCCGACCACGCCGACCAGCGCCGGCGCGCCGTCGCGCGGGCGGAACACCTGCACGACGCCCTCCTCCGACATCTGCTGCAGTGCCTCTTTCAGCTTCTTCGCCTTCATCGCGTCCGTCAGCCGCACCCGACGGACGATTTCCGGCGCGAAAGAGGGCACGCCGACGAAGGTGAGGTCCTCGCCTTCGGTCAGGGTGTCGCCGATCCGCAGGGTGCCATGGTTGGGGATGCCGACGACGTCGCCGGCAAAGGCCTCGTCCGCCAGCGCCCGATCCTGGGCGAAGAAGAACTGCGGGCTGGACAGCGACATGTTCTTGCCGGTGCGCACCAGTTTCGCCTTCATGCCGCGATTGAGCTTGCCCGAGCACAGCCGCGCAAAGGCGATGCGATCGCGATGGTTCGGATCCATGTTGGCCTGGATCTTGAACACGAAGGCGCTCATGCGCGGCTCCGATGCCTCGACCTTGCGCAAATTGCTTTCCTGGGCGCGCGGCGGCGGCGCGAAGCGCCCCAGCCCCTCCAGGAGATCGCCGACACCGAAATTGCGCAGCGCGCTGCCGAAATAGACCGGCGTCAGATGGCCCTCGCGGAACGCCTCGAGGTCGAACGGCTTGCAGGCCTCCGAAACCAGTTCGAGCTCTTCCTTGATGGCGCCGACGTCGAGATTGGCATTGCGGCCGGCGAGATCGGCGATGTCGATCTGCTCGGCCGCGCCGGTCTTGGCGCCGCCGCCTTCGAGCAGGCGCACGCCGCCGGTGGCGATGTCGTAGGTGCCGAGGAAATCGCGGCCGCGGCCGACCGGCCAGGTCATCGGCGTGGTGTCGAGCGCCAGCGTCTTTTCGATCTCGTCCAGCAGATCGAACGTGTCGCGGCTCTCGCGGTCCATCTTGTTGATGAAGGTGATGATCGGAATGTCGCGGAGCCGGCAGACCTCGAACAGCTTTCGCGTCCGCGCCTCGATGCCCTTGGCGGCGTCGATCACCATGACCGCGGAATCGACCGCGGTCAGCGTGCGGTAGGTGTCTTCCGAAAAGTCCTCGTGGCCCGGCGTGTCCAGCAGGTTGAACACGAGGCCTTCGAATTCGAAGGTCATGACCGAGGTGACGACGGAGATGCCGCGTTCGCGCTCGATCTTCATCCAGTCGGAACGGGTGTTGCGCCGTTCGCCCTTGGCCTTGACCTGCCCCGCCAGGTTGATCGCGCCGCCGAACAGCAGCAGCTTCTCGGTCAGCGTGGTCTTGCCGGCGTCGGGGTGGGAGATGATGGCAAAGGTGCGCCGCCGCGCGACCTCGGCGGCGAGCGGGGTGCGGGACGGCGATTCGGCTGATATGGCGAGGTCGGACATGAATCGAGCGTTTGGCAGGGAAAACGGGCTGGATCAAGCAGGATCGGCACGACGCATATAGGGATTGCGCGGCCGAATCTCAGTGGTAACCCACCAATGATACCGCCCAATAGGCCAGCGCGGCGACGCCGGCGGAGGCCGGAATGGTAATCACCCAGGCATAGACGATCGAGCTTGCCACGTTCCAGCGCACTGCCGAGACCCGCCTCGCCGCGCCGACGCCGACGATGGCGCCGGTGATGGTGTGGGTGGTGGAGACGGGAACGCCGAGAAAAGTCGCCATGAACAGGGTCGCGGCGCCGCCGGTCTCCGCGCAAAATCCCTGCATCGGCGTCAGCTTGGTGATCCGCAGCCCCATGGTGCGGACGATCCGCCAGCCGCCCATCAGGGTGCCGAGCGCCATCGCGGCCTGGCAGGACAGACACCACCCAGAACGGCACGTAGAATTCCGTGCCGAGCTGACCCTGAGAATAGAGCAGCACCGCGATGATGCCCATGGTCTTCTGCGCATCGTTGCCGCCGTGGCCGAGCGAGTACAGCGACGCCGAGGCGAATTGCAGGACGCGGAAGGCGCGGTCGACCGCGAACGGCGTCGAGCGTACCGACGCCCAGGACACGATCGCGACCAGCACCATCGCCAGCAGGAACCCGACCAGCGGCGACAGCACGATCGCGACCAGCGTCTTCGTCAGTCCGCTCCAGACCGCGGCCGAAAGTCCCGGCCTTGGCCATGCCGCCGCCGACCAGCCCCCCGATCAGGGCGTGCGAACTGGAGGAAGGGATGCCCAGTGCCCAGGTGATCAGGTTCCAGACGATGGCGCCGATCAGCGCCGCAAAAATAACCTGGGTGTCGATCACGCTCGGTTCGACGATGCCGGTGCCGATGGTGTGGGCCACGTTGAGTCCGAACACCGTGAAGGCGACGAAATTGAAGAACGCGGCCCAGAACACCGCGTATTGCGGCCGCAGCACCCGGGTCGACACAATCGTCGCGATCGAGTTGGCGGCGTCGTGCAGGCCGTTGAGGAAGTCGAATAGCAGCGCGACCGCGATCAATCCGAACAGGATGGGTAGACCAAGCGTGGCGTCCAATTGATGGCCCTGCCCTATACCTGTTCGATCACGATACTATTGATCTCATTGGCAACGTCGTCGAACCGGTCGGCTACTTTCTCGAGATGGTCGTAGATCTCCGCACCGACGATGAAATCCATGGTGTTGGCGTTGCGGTGCTTGAGGAACAGTTCCTTCAGGCCGATGTCGTGGAGATCGTCGACGCGCCCTTCCAGCTTTGTCAGTTCCTCGGTGATCGCGGTCAGCATCGCGACATTGTCGCCGATCGCCTGCAACAGCGGCAGCGCGCGGCCGACCAGATTGGCGCATTCGACCAGCAGCGTCCCCATTTCGCGCATCGGCGGCTCGAAGGTGCGGACCTCGAACAGGATGACGGCCTTGGCGGTCTGCTGCATCTGGTCGATGGCGTCGTCCATCGCGGTGATCAGGTTCTTGATGTCGCCGCGGTCGAACGGGGTGATGAAGGTCCGGCGCACCGCGGTCAGCACCTCGCGGGTGATATTGTCGGCGTCGTTCTCGAACTGGTTGACGCGCTGGCAGAATACCGGGGTTTCCTCGCCGCCCGCGCAGCATGCCCTGCAACGCCAGCGCGCCCTGAACGCAGGTCTGGGAGTGACGGGCAAACAGCTCGAAAAACCGCTCCTCCCTGGGCAGAAAGGCGCGAAACCAACGCAGCATCGGATATGTCCCAACTTACGGAAAAGGCCGGCAAAGCGGCCCGTCACAGAACTGTCATAGAGCATTTTTCCGGCGGAGCGGGTAGCCGGCGGCACGGTGGAACCCGGTCATCCACCGCTTTGTAGGACCGAAAACGCTGCGAAAATCGGCCGTTTCAGAGCGATCGGCGGAAATAATGCGCGATTTCCCCGATCACGCCGCGACGGAACGTCAACACGCAGATCACGAAGATCGCGCCCTGAATGACCGTCACCCACTGCCCGAAGCCCGCCAGATATTGCTGCATGGCGATGATCACGAAGGCGCCGACCACCGGGCCGAACACGGTGCCGAGGCCGCCGACCAGCGTCATCAGCACGATCTCGCCCGACATGCTCCAGTGCACGTCGGTGAGCGAGGCATTCTGCGCGACGAACACCTTCAGCGAGCCGGCAAAGCCCGCCAGCGTGCCGGAGAGGATATAGGCGAGCAGCTTGTAGTGGTCGGTCTTGTAGCCGAGCGAAATCGCGCGCGGTTCATTCTCCCGGATCGCCTTCAGCACCTCGCCGAAAGGCGAGTTGATGGTGCGGAAGATCAGGAGGAAGCCGAACAGGAAGCCGGCGAGAATGACGTAGTAAAGGATGGTCGGGTTGGCGAGATTGAAAATCCCGAACAGATGGCCTTGCGGAATGCCCTGGATGCCGTCCTCGCCATGGGTGAAGGGCGTCTGCAGATAGATGAAATACAATAGCTGCGACAGCGCCAGCGTGATCATCGAGAAGTAGATGCCCTGGCGGCGGATCGCGACGAGGCCGGTGATGACGCCAAGCGCGGCGGCGCCGGCGACGCCGGCCAGGATTCCGAGTTCCGGCGGCAGGCCCCACACCTTCAGCGCATGCGCCGAGATGTAGCCCGCCGTTCCCAGGAACATCGCGTGGCCGAACGACAGCAGGCCGCCATAGCCGATCAGCAGGTTGAAGGCGCAGGCGAGCAGCGCAAAGCACAGCGCCTGCATCACGAAGAACGGGTAAATGCCGGTCAGCGGCACGATCAGCAACAGCGCCGTCATGAGGGCGAATGCGACCATCTCGTCGTGGATGGCGCGCGGCGTCACCGGAATCGTATCGTCGGTCATTGCGGTCATGTCAGTTCGCCCGTCCCGTCAGTCCCGAGGGCTTAACCAGCAGCACCAGCACCATCAGCACGAATACCACGGTGTTGGAGGCCTCGGGATAAAAGTATTTCGTCAGCCCCTCGACCACGCCGAGGGTAAAGCCGGTGATGATCGATCCCATGATCGAACCCATGCCGCCGATCACCACCACCGCGAACACCACGATGATGAGGTCGGCGCCCATCAGCGGCCGCACCTGGTTGATCGGCGCCGACAGCACCCCGGCGAGTGCGGCAAGACCGACGCCGAGACCATAGGTCAGCGTGATCATCCGGGGCACGTTGATGCCGAAGGCGCGAACCAGCGTCGGGTTTTCGGTGGCGGCCCGCAGATTGGCGCCGAGACGGGTCCGCTCGATCAGGTACCAGGTGGCGAGGCACACGATCAGCGAAAACACCACGACCCAGCCGCGATAGATCGGCAGGAACATGAAGCCGAGATTCATGCCGCCCTTCAACTCATCGGGGATCGAATAGGGCAGACCGGACGAGCCGAAATAGTTCTGGAATACGCCCTGGATGATCAGCGCCAGACCAAAGGTCAGCAGCAACCCGTAGAGATGGTCGAGACCGGACAACCATTGCAGCATGGTCCGCTCCAGGAACATGCCGAAGATGCCGACCACGATCGGCGCGATGACCAGCGCCGGCCAATAGCCGATGCCCGCGAGGTTCAACAGGAAATAGGCGACGAACGCGCCCATCATGTAGACCGCGCCATGGGCGAAATTGATGATGTTGAGCATGCCGAAGATGACGGCGAGCCCGAGACTGAGCAGCGCGTAAAACGAACCGTTGATCAGTCCCACCAAAAGCTGTGCGTAGAGCGCTTGCATCGATCCGATCTTTCGTAACGAACTCTTCCGACTGCCTTCAGACGCCGAGATAGGTGTGCAGCTTGTCCATATTGGCCTGCAGGTCGGCATTGGCGAAGCCGTCGATCACCTTGCCATGCTCGACGATGTAGTAACGGTCCGCCACGGTCGCGGCGAAACGGAAATTCTGCTCGACCAGGAGGATCGTGAAACCTTCCTTCTTCAGCCGCGCGATGGTGTGGCCGATCTGCTGGATGATGACGGGCGCCAGCCCCTCGGTCGGCTCGTCCAGCATCAGGAAGCGCGCGCCGGTGCGCAGGATGCGCGCGATCGCCAGCATCTGCTGCTCGCCGCCCGACAATTTGGTGCCCTGGCTGTTGAGCCGCTCCTTCAGATTGGGAAACAGGTCGAAGATCTGGTCCAGCGACAGGCCGCCGGGGCGCACGATCGGCGGCAACAGGAGATTTTCGCGGACGTCGAGACTGGCGAAAATTCCGCGCTCCTCCGGGCAGAAGGCGACGCCCATGCGTGCGATCCTGTCAGAGGACGTGCGAATGATTTCCTGGCCGTCGAACCGGACCGAGCCGGTGCGTTTGCCGATGATCCCCATCACCGATTTCAGCGTGGTGGTCTTGCCGGCGCCGTTGCGTCCGAGCAAGGTGACCACTTCGCCGGCATTCACGTTGAAATTGATGCCGTGAAGGATGTGGGATTCCCCGTACCAGGCCTGCAGGTCCTGCACCGCCAGCACGGGCGCCGCGCCGCTCGCGGTTGCGGGTTTTGTCGCGGCACCGGCCATTTTCAGATCAGCCATGACCCGCCCCCAGATACGCTTCCTTGACGCGCTCGTCCTTGGTCAACTCGGCATAATTGCCTTCCGCGAGCACCTGGCCGCGCGTCAGCACGGTAATGATGTCGGACAGATTGGCCACGACGTTGAGGTTATGTTCGACCATCAGGATGGTGTATTTGGCCGAGATGCGCTTGATCAGGGAAGCGATCTTGTCGATGTCCTCGTGCCCCATGCCGGCCATCGGCTCGTCGAGCAGCATCATCTCGGGATCGAGCGCCAGCGTGGTCGCGATTTCGAGCGCGCGCTTGCGGCCATACGGCATTTCGACCGCCGGTGTCTTTGCGAATTCGCTCAAGCCGACGTCGTTGAGCAGTTCAAGCGCGCGGCCGTTGAAGCGGTCGAGCACCGATTTGGAGCGCCAGAAATCGAAGGAATGCCCGTGCTGCCGCTGCAGCGCGACCCTGACATTTTCCAGCGCGGTCAGGTGCGGAAACACCGCCGAAATCTGGAACGAGCGCACCAGACCCAGGCGCGCCACGTCGGCAGGCGCCATCGCCGTGATGTCCTGCCCCTTGTAGAGGATCTGCCCGGCCGACGGTTTCAGGAACTTGGTCAGAAGGTTGAAGCACGTGGTCTTGCCGGCCCCGTTCGGACCGATCAGCGCATGAATGCTGCCGCGCCGGACCCGAAGATCGACATCGCGAACGGCGAAGAAACCCGCGAATTCCTTGGTCAGGCCGCGGGTCTCGAGAATGAACTCATCGGCCAATCAAATTTCCCCCATCAACCATCGCCGCGAAGCCCCCGCGCATGGCCAATTTCCCTGTTCGGCAGGCTCTCATTGAGGACGCCTCTTGGATTGCGTCCCGGAGCCTGCCCCTCCGGCCGGAATATGCCGTCAACGACAGGCTTTACGCAAGGTGGAAAGCTGGGCATCCGGCGGGACCACGGCCCCGATGAACCGGCCAAAAGTCCAATTGCCTTGAGCTCACAACCCAAGCGCTTGCTCGATCTGTTCGGCCGCCCTCAGGGCGAGTCCGGAAAGCCGTCATTAACGGTGTTTGGATGCAATCTTACGGTTTCACAAAATATTTGCCCCTCGGGCCGATGGTTCGGTGGTTTGATTATTTCGGTACTGGGAACGGATCGCAGCGGTGGAATTCGAAAGCGCCAACCCGTCGGTCGTCAAATCGATCAAGCAGCGTGACCTGCTGAATACCTGGCTGCGGCTCTATTCCCGCGAGCAGAAATTGCCGCGCATCGAGGATTACCAGCCCGAGCGCCTCGCCGATGAGCTTACCGACCTCGTCTATTATACCGTCGACACCGCCCAGCAGTCCCCGCGCCTGACGATCCAGAGCGACGGCACGCGGATATCGAACGCCTACGGCCATACCGGCAAGGGCAAGGATCTCGACGAGTATCTCGGACCAAGACTCGCGCCGGTGGTGATGCCGGTCTATTACAGATGCGTCGCCCGCGCGCTGCCCGTCTACACCATCGCCCACATCGACGACAGCTATGGACGGATCGTCGCCTATGAGCGGCTGCTGCTGCCATTCTCGGACGGCGGCGGCGTCAGCCATATGATCGCCTCGCTGAAGACCATCAGCGAGGACGGCGGTTTCGAAATCAAGAACCTGATGCGGGGAAGTGACGCACTGCCGACGCCGAAACTCCGCGCCGTGATCGACCGCGACCTCTTCCACCGCGCGCCCGGACGCATTCCCTCCGGCGACGTGATCGAATTCGGCTAGCGCGGGATGCAGTTCGAAAGCGCCAATCCTTCGGTGGTCCGATCCATCCGGCAACGCGATCTGCTCAACACCTGGCTGCGCGCGGTGGTCAAGCCGCGTCCCTTGCCGCTCCGCGCCGATTTCCGGCCGGAGCACCTCGCCGACGAGCTTCCCGACATGATGGGATTTGACGTCGAAGGCTGCGGCGACGAGGCGCGGTTCCTGATTACCCAGGAGGGCGCCACGCTGACCAAGGTCTATGGCAACGAGCACGTCGATCCCCAGAAGCGGACCAACCGCTATCTCGACGACGCGATAGGTCCCGAGCGATATCGACACGTCATCACCCTGTACCGCACCTGCCTCGCGTGCAGGCGGCCGACCTATTCGATATCCCTGGTGCAGGACCCCGACGGCAAGGACGTCCAGTATGAGCGCCTGCTGCTGCCGTTCGGCAGCGCCGACAGCGTCGAGCAGATCGTCGGCTCCTACAAGGCCATCAGCACCGAGGGCCGCTTCAAGATCAGGAACCTGATGGGGATGCGGCCCCGGCCCGAGCCGGCGATCATGGTGCGCGCCGTCATCGACCAGGACATCGTTCGCAGCTCCACGCATACCCGCGCGTCGGAAGATATCATCGAGCTGAAGTAGCGCTATCGCGTTGCGCCGGCCTTGCCGCGCGGCGCCACTTCGCTGGCGTAGATTTCCGGTTTGAAACCCACCAGCAATTTGCCGCCGAGTTCGAGCACGGGCCGCTTGATCATCGAGGGCTGCGCCAGCATCAGCGCGAGCGCCTTGCGCTCGTTGAGTCCCTCTTTGTCGCTGTCGGGCAATTTGCGGAAGGTGGTGCCGGCGCGGTTGAGCAGGATTTCCCAGCCGACCTCGTCGCTCCAGCCTTTCAACTTGTCCTTGGCGATGCCTTCGCTCTTGTAGTCATGGAAATGATAGGCGACGCCGTGGCTGTCGAGCCAGGCGCGCGCCTTCTTCATGGTGTCGCAGTTCTTGATGCCGTAGATCGTCGTCGAAGCCATTAAACGTTCCTCCCCAACACGGTCACCCATAGACGCCGCCGGATTTCCATTCCCTGCCGCCGGTACAACGCGATGGCGCTCTCATTATCCGAAAAGACGTGCAGGAACGGTATCTCCCCGCGCGCCGCAATCTGCCGTGCGACCGCCCCGAGCAGTAACTGCGCATAACCTCGGCCGCGATAATCCGGGTGCACGCAGACCGCCGTGATCTCGGTATGATCGGCCGGCTTCATGCGCTCGCCCGCCATCGCCACCAGTCTTCCGTCGATTTTAACCCCGAGAAACGTGCCCAATTCATGGGTTCGAAGGGCGAACGGGCCGGGGTTGGTGAGTTTCGTCAATTCCATCATCGCCGGGACGTCGCCGGCGCCGAGCGTGACGATATCGGTGGCACCGCTTGAGACCTCGGCGGGCATCCCGATCATTTGCTCGCCGGTCTTGGCGAGCAGCGTCTTGAACTCCGCAGGCGCGGATACCGGATCGGGCGTGAACAGCACGGCGTAGTCGGATGGCGACATCAGCGCGCCGAGCGCGGCAAAACATTGCGGAGACATCTCGTTCAAGGCCGCGAACGGCCCAATGTCGGGCGGATAGCGCCGCGCCAGCGCGCCGCCTTCCGCCAGCGCCGCTTGCCGCGTGGTCAGCGCAAACCAGATGGGGTGATCGAGCGGATGCATCGATGGGTCCATGAACGCCTTCCCGCTCAAGGCCGCTTCGGAATCTCGACCCCGCGCTGCACCGCTGGCCGCGCCAGGCCGCGCTCGAGCCAGGCAGCGACGTTGCCGAAACCATCGAATCCGACCAGTTCGCGCGCGCCGTAAAAGCCGATCAGGTTGCGCACCCACCCCAACATCGAGATATCGGCGATGGTGTAGTCCTCGTCCATGAACCACTGCCGTCCGCCGAGATGCTGCTCCATCACGCCCAGCAGGCGCTTCGACTCCGCGACGTAACGGTCCAGCGGCCGCTTGTCCGCAATCTCCTTGCCGGCGAATTTGTGGAAGAAGCCGACCTGGCCGAACATCGGCCCGATGCCGCCCATCTGGAAGTGCACCCACTGGATGGTCTGGTAGCGGCGCGCGGCGTCGGCCGGCAGCAGTTTTGCCGGTTTTCTCGGCGAGATATTGCAGGATTGCGCCCGACTCGAACAGGCCGAGCGGCTTGCCGCCCGGTCCATCGGGATCGAGGATCGCAGGGATCTTGCCGTTCGGATTCAGCGACAGAAACTCCGGCGTCTTCTGGTCGTCCTTGTTGAAGTCGACCAGATGCACTTCGTAGGGCAAGCCGATCTCTTCCAGCATGATCGAAACCTTGACGCCGTTCGGCGTCGGCAGCGAATAGAGCTGAAGCCGGTCCGGGTGTTTGGCGGGCCAGCGTCGCGTGATCGGAAAGGCGGATAGGTCGGACATCACAATTGGCTCCTGCTTACGCCGTCGGCAACGGAGGCCTAGCCCGCCGCGCCGTCATCGAGACTGACGATCACGGCGGCATTGGCGATGAGGATGGAATCGCTGCCCTGCTCGGCCGGAATCTCGAGCCCGCCCTTGACCGCGGACACCGTCACCGTTCCGTAGGGAAGCTCCTTGGCCACCGCCGCGGTGTCGACCGCGCCGGGGTCGGGCACGGCGATGGTGACATCGACGAACATGTCCTTGGCGGTTTTGCCCAGCATGCGGAAGAAGCCGAGGCTGCTATGGCGAATGGCGTCCGACACCGCGCGCCTGGCTGCCTTGGTGGCGTCCTTGCCGTGAACATCAACGCCCATGCCCATTTCGGTGATACAGCGCACGCGTGCCATAGGAATCCTGCTTTTCATCTGGTTGGGGGATATGCGGCCTGGATCGGCCGCAGTGACTCGTCGCATCATACACAACGCGGTTGGCGCCCTCACCTTCCTCCCGGATTTTCACGGGCGAGAACGAAATAACAGGAAAACTTGCAAGTTTAACTTGCCAGTTGGTCTGTTAACTCCTATGTTATCGCCATGGACCTAACCCCCGATTCTCAGGTGCTTCTGGAAGCCGCCGCGACCGAGCTCTCGCTGGCGATCGGCCAGTTGGCGCGGCGGATGCGTGCGGAAGTCAACCCCGGCGAACTATCCTGGTCGCAGAACGCGACGTTGGCCCGGCTCGAAAAGGCTGGCGCGATGACCACGGCGGATCTCGCCCGCTCGGAATTCGTCAAACCCCAGTCGATGGGCACCACCCTCGCCGATCTGGAGCAGGCGGGGTTGGTGCACCGCCAACCGCATCCGACCGACGGCCGGCAAGTGCTGTTCGGGCTGACCCCGGCTGGGGCCGAAGCCAGACGAAAGCGCAGCATCGCCCGGCGGGAATGGCTGCTGGCCGCCATGGAGCGGCTGGATCCGGCGGACCGGCAAACGTTGCTCGCTGCGGCAACGCTGATCAAGCGCCTGGCGGAGTTGTGAAGGGCATGTTCCGTTCGCTGAAGGGCTTCAATTATCGGGTGTGGGCGTGTGGCGCGCTGGTCTCCAATATCGGGACATGGATGCAGCGCATCGCCCAGGGCTGGCTGGTGCTCACGCAACTGACGCACAACAATGCGACCGCGATGGGCGTCGTGATGGCGCTGCAGTTCGGACCGCATCTGCTGCTCCTGCCCGTGACCGGATTTGCGGCCGACCATCTCGACCGGCGAAAGCTCCTGCTCGGCACCCAGGCCGCGATGGGTGTGCTTGCCTTCGGGCTTGGCGTCCTCACCATCACCGGCCACGTCGCGTTGTGGCACGTCTATGTATTCGCCTTCCTGCTCGGCTGCGTGACGGCATTCGATGCGCCCGCGCGCCACACCTTTGTGGCCGAACTGGTCGGCGATACCGATCTGGCAAACGCGGTGGCCCTGAATTCGACCTCGTTCAACGCCGCCAGGATGATCGGCCCGGCGATCGCCGGCACGCTGATCGCCTCCGTCGGCTCCGGCTGGGTATTCCTGATCAACGGGGCTTCCTTTGTCGCTGTGCTCTGTTCGCTGGCGCTGCTCCGCATCGATGAACTTCATCCGCAGCACAGGGCCATCCGCACGTCCGGAAGTTTCGTCGAAGGCTTCCGCTATGTCTGGAGCCGGCCGGACCTCAAGGCGATCCTGCTGATGCTGTTCCTGATCGCGACGTTCGGGCTGAACTTCCAGATCTTCATCTCGACGATGTCGGTGACGGTGTTTCACGGCGGCGCCAGCCAATATGGCCTGCTGACCTCGATCATGGCGATTGGCACCGTGGCCGGCGCGCTGCTGGCCGCCCGGCGCGAGAAGCCCCATTTCACGCTCCTGCTCAACGGCGCCGCGGTCTTCGGCCTCGGCTGTGCGCTGGCAGCGATTGCGCCCAATGCCGGGCTGTTCGGCATGGCGCTCGTCATTATCGGTGTGTCGGCCCTGACCCTGACCAACTCGACCAACAGCCTGATGCAATTGTCCACCGCGCCCGCGATGCGCGGACGGGTGATGGCGATCCGGCTCGCGATCGCGCTCGGCTGCACGCCGATCGGCGCGCCCATCGTCGGCTGGGTCGCCGACCGGTTCGGCGCACGCTGGTCGCTCAGCGTCGCCGCCGCTTCCGGTCTTGCCGCCGCCCTGGTCGGTATCCACTATCTCGTGAAGTACCGTAACCTGAGGGTCGTCCTCAGCGCCGGCCGCCTTCGCTTCGTCATCGACGAGGCCGAACCCATCGCCGCATCCTATCCATCGAGCGTCCGCGTCTAGGCTGCAGGGTTTCAAGGCCGTTTGCGAGCGGAGCTGCCATCGCCGCTTCGCCGGCTGGAGATCAGCTTCAGCCAGGGCGCCGAATGGAACGCACTCATCAGCAAATACATCGGCACCATTCCGCCGAGCGATGAACCATGTTGCATGGCCGAGCAGACCATGTCCGGCGCGCCGCCATCGGGAAGAGCCGCTAGCAGCGCCATGATGGCGAAGGTCGGCGCGGCCGCAAGGCCCAGCCAGCCGGCCGCGCCGAGCGCGACCGGATCGCCGTGTTCACGAGGGATCGCGCCGGGCGCACACCCGCTGCGATGGACCTCGCTCATGGTTCTCTCCCGCCAGAGAGTCTGCGCAGCGTATTCGTCGTGACGGCGCCACCATGGGCCTTTCTCGTTGCGGCCCCTGGGCGCGCGGTCGAGCCACTGGTACATGCCCCAGATGCCGTCCACGCCGCGCGCATAGGTGGAATAGGTGTGATAGACCACGCCATCCTCGCGCACGAACGCGCTCAGACCCGGCCTGTCGCGCCGGTATGTGCGGGCATCGGTCCCGCAGGTGGCCGCGAACTGGGCGACAGGCTCCGGTACTTGCGCCGTGTCCATCGCGTGGCCGCCGCGCTTGTAATTGTATTCAATGGCCCCCTCGCGCTGCTGCTGCTCGGTGAAGGAGACGTTGAAGTCGAAGTTGAACTCGCCGCCGGCCGAGGACGCCCACGGAAATGTCCATTCCATCCGCCGCTTGTACGCCTGCAGCTTGGCAAGCGGCGCGCGCGACACAGCCGAGAGCGTGACGTCATGGTTTGCCAGATGCACGACAAATCCGTCAAAGCCGTCCGCGATCGCCGAGCAGGATGGACATCCCGCGGTGTAGTCGGGCCCGAACATGAAGTGGTAGACGAGGAGTTGCGAACGCCCTGCGAAGAGATCCTCCAGCGAGGCGCTGCCTGCATCGGTCTCGAACCGGTATTCCTTGTCGACGCGGACCCACGGCAGGGCCTGGCGCCGTCGCGCCACCTCGTCGCTGCGCCGGGTCAGTTCCTTCTCCGCTTCGAGCAGTTCGAGCCGCGCCTTCAGCCATGCCTCGCGTGTTCCGGTCATGTGTTCGGTCATCACTCTTCTCCGTTGGCTTTCCTGGTCGAGTGGCCCGGGCCGACGGCAAGCACAGTCACAACGGCTCCCGCCCATTCGACCATGGCCGTGAGAAACGTTGGGGAAAGGATCGTCCAGTCAACCATGATGGCCTTCTCGCTCCGACGCACTGGTTTGTCGTCGTGTGATAGACTAGGACCGCGGTATCGAACGGTGAGAGTGACAAGTGTGACGGGATTCCGATGGACTCGCTGATCATCGCCGCAGGCCGTGCGCTCGCGGCGGGCGACCCCCTCGGCGCATTGAAGCGGGTCGCGCTGCGCGACGACGCGCCGGCGCTGGCGCTGCGCGGCATCGCGATGGCGCAGCTCGGCGATCTCGTTCGCGCCAAGGCGTTGCTGAAAAGCGCGGCGCGCGCCTTCGGCCCGAGGGAGGCGGTGGCGCGGGCGAGATGCATCGTCGCCGAAGCCGAGATCGCGCTGGTCTCGCGCGACCTCGGCTGGCCCGCGAAAGCGCTCGACACGGCGCGGACGACGCTCGAGGCGCATGGCGACCGGGTGAACGCCGCGCATGCGCGCTATCTCGAAGTCCGGCGGCTGCTCCTGATCGGGCGCCTCGACGAGGCCGAGCGCACGCTCGCCGGACTCGATCCCGCGCCATTGCCGCCGGCCTCGCGCGCCGCCCACGAACTGGTGGTGGCGGGAATCGCGATGCGGCGTCTCCGCGCCAAGGCGGCCCGCGCCGCGCTTGGGCGAGCCGCGCGCGCCGCGCACCAGGCGACCATCCCCGGGCTGACGGCGGAGGTCGAAAGCGCGTCCCTGATCCTGAACACGCCCGCGGCGCGCCTGATCGAACGCGGCGAGGAGCGCCCTCTCCTGCTCGATGAGGTCGAAGCATTGCTGGCGTCGAAGGCGCTTGTCGTGGACGCCTGCCGTCATGCGGTGCGGCAGGCCAATACGCTGGTCTCGCTCGAAAGCCGCCCGGTGTTGTTCGCGCTCGCCCGCGCGCTCGGCGAGGCCTGGCCCGCCGACGTGGCCCGGAGCACGCTGCTGGCGCGCGCCTTCGGCGCCAAGCACGCCGATGAGTTCCATCGCGCACGGCTGCGGGTCGAAATCGGGCGGCTTCGCAAGGCGCTTCGAACGCTGGCGAGTGTGAATGCGACCGCTCAAGGATTTGCGCTGGTGCCGCTTAGCGCGCGCGAGGTCGTGGTGCTGGCGCGGCCGGTCGATGAGGAACATGCCGACGTGCTCGCCTTCCTCGCCGACGGCGAGTCATGGTCGAGTTCGGCGCTGGCGCTCGCACTCGGCGCCAGCCAGCGCACCGTGCAGCGGGCGCTTGACCAGCTTGCAGCGGCGAGCAAGGTGCAGTGGTTCGGCCGCGGCCGGGCCCGGCGCTGGATGACCCCGCCGGTGCCGGGATTCCCGACAACCTTGTTACTCCCCGCCCCCCTGCCGGGCGACTAGGGTGAATCCATGCGTTTGATCGGGGTGGAAACATGAAGCGATCGTCAGCCGAAATCGTCCGCGAGTATGGGCCCTTCCCCGATGTCGATCGGGTCGCCGGCGTCACCTATGACGGCCAGCAGCTATGGATCGCCGCCGGAGACAAGCTGAATGCCATCGATCCCGATAGCGGAAAGACGCTGCGTTCGATCACAGTCGCCGCGCATGCCGGCACGGCTTTCGACGGCGAGCATCTGTTTCAGATCGCCGAGGATCGCATCCAGAAAATCGATCCGAACTCCGGCCGCGTGCTCGCCACCATCCCGGCGCCCGGCGGCGGCGGCGATTCCGGGCTCGCCTGGGCCGAAGGGTCGCTCTGGGTCGGGCATTATCGCGAGCGCAAGATCCATCAGATCGATCCCGAAACCGGCGCGATCCTGCGCACCATCGAGTCCAACCGCTTCGTCACCGGCGTCACCTGGGTCGACGGCGAGCTCTGGCACGGCAGTTGGGAAAACGACCAGAGCGAATTGACCCGGATAGATCCCCAGACGGGAGAGGCTCTCGAGCGGCTCGATATGCCTCCGGGCCTTGCCGTGTCGGGGCTCGAATCCGATGGCAAGGACCAGTTCTTCTGCGGTGGCGGCAGCAGCGGCAAGGTGCGCGCGGTCCGCCGCCCCAGGCGAGGCGCGGCAGTGGGCAACGGCCGCTAGACCGGCATCGGCCGCCTCGCAACATTGTGTGAATCGGTGGCAGCCGAGCTTCGTATGCTGCCGGGATCGCCGTGAAGCTGTGGGGGCTGCCATGATTGCGCTGAAATTCGAAACCGATATCGGTGCGAGCGCCGAGCGGGTTTTCGCGCTGCTGTCCGATCTGCGCGGCTACGACCGCTGGCTTCCGGGATCGCAGGCCTTCCACGGCACGGTCGCGATTTCCGAGGGGCCGATTGCGGTTGGCACGACCTATGTCGAGCCCGGCCCGTTCGGAACGCGGCACGGCGTGGTCACCGAAATGGATCGCCCGACCCGGCTGGCGTTCGAGCAGCCGATGACGTTGAAGCCGCGCTTCACCGGCGTGATCGGCATCAAGCTGTCGCACACGCTGACCCCGAACGGAGCCTCCGTTCACCTCTCGCGCGAACTGGAACTCACGCCGCAAGGTCCGATCAGCGTCGCCATGCCATTCGTGAAACGAATGTTCCGGATTGAAAACGACCGGATGATGAAGACGCTGAAGGCTTACGCCGAGGCTCATCCGCGCTGAGGCCGCGACGCGTAGTGTTCCCACGCCCTCACCGCGTCAGCCGTCGCGTTTGCGAAAGGCGGCCTCGCCGGCGTCCGACACCTTGACCCATTTCGGATCTGGCGCGGCGTCGGGCACGTAGCTGTCGTGCCAGTTCCACCATTTGTACGGCCGGCTCTGCGGATAGCCCTCGGGCGATTTCTCCCACTCCTCCTGGCGTCCGAGCGCGGTCATGTCGAGGTAGCTCCAGATGGTGCCCATCGCCTCGTCGCCGCGGCTGTTGATGAAGTAACTGCGGAACACGCGATCGCCCTCGCGGATGAAGGCGTTGTGGCCGTGCCATTGATCGACCCCGAAGTCGGCATCAAAGCTGTCGGTGATGGTGACCCAGGGCATCTCCCAGTCCATCCGCGCCTTCAGGCGCGCGATGTCGGCCTGCGGTGCGCGCGAGGCATAGACGAGCGTCGTGTCGCGCGCGTTCAAGTGCGCGAGATGCCCGACCTGGTCGGCCCCGAGCGAACAGCCGATGCAGGCATGCTCCGGCCAGCCGTGCACGCCGGGCTCGAAGAAGGCGCGGTAGACGATCAGTTGGCGGCGACCCTCGAACAGATCGAGCAGGCTCGCTTTGCCGTTGGGCCCGTCGAACACATAGTCCTTTTCAACGGCAAGCCACGGCATCCGCCGCCGGTCGGCGGCGAGCGCGTCGCGGGCGCGGATCATGGCCTTCTCCTTGGCGAGAAGCTGCTCGCGCGCAGCCTCCCACTCCAGCTGCGACACAATCGGCCGCGCGGTCATGCCCTGTTGTTTCCTGGGTGATGTCGTCGTCATCGCAACCTCCTGACTGGGGCGATCGCGTGTTCTTCGTGTTCACGGCCGATCGCCTGCTGTTGGTCATGAGATGATCTTGCCGCGAGACGATCGAACGATGGGAGTGACAAGTATGGCGTGATTTATCGCTCGCGGCCGCTGTACTTCGCTGCCCTCTGCAAACGATGACCATCATCGCAACTGCGACACATTCACTCGCCGCCGATGCGCGTGCCTTTTTCGGCCACTGAACGTTTCATCAGCAGCAGAACGGGCACGAGCACGAGCATCACCACGGCCATCAGCCAGAAGACGTCGAAATAGGCCAGCGCGGATGACTGCTGCTGGCGCAGGTTTTCGAGTGCCTGCAACGCCAGTTGCTGCGCGGCAACCGGATCTCCGGTCTCGTGCAGGAAACGCGCCTGGGTTTGCTCAAAGAAGGATCGTACTGCCGGGTTAAATTGATCGAGATACTCGCCGAGCCGCAACGTATGGAATTCGTCGCGCCGTTCGTGCAGCGTCTGCGCCATCGACGTTCCGACGCTGCCTCCCTCGTTGCGCAGAAGGCTCAACAAGCCGACAGCCGCTCCACGCAAGGCGGTCGGCGTGTAGAGATAGGCAGCCACGTTTGCGGGCGCAAAACATATCGATAGCCCCAGGACCATGACGACCCGCGGCCAGACCACCTGGCCCGGACTGATCAAGAGGTTCATCTGCGACATCCAGTAATTGCTGATGGCCATCAGCAGCAATCCGGCGCCCATCAACCATCGGGCATCCGTCCTTCGGCCGAGCATGAAGCCGACGATCGGCATCGCAATGACCGCGAAGAAACCGGCCGGCGACATCACCAGCCCGGCGTTCAAGGCGTTGTACCCGAACAGCGATTGAAGCAGGCCCGGCAAGGACGTGCTGGCGCTGTAGAGCACGGCATAGGCGGCGAAGATGATGATGCAGCACGCGCCGAAATTGCGTTCGGCCAGCGGGCGGAAATTGACGACCGGGTTGGGGCTGCGCAATTCCCAGTAGATCAATCCGATAAGGCCGACCGTAAAAAGCGTGGCCAGCGTCTGCACGCGCCAGAATGGATCGCCCAGCCAGTCCCACTGCTGGCCCTTGCTCAGCATCACTTCCCAGCAGACCATGACAATGATCAGCAGCGACAGCCCGATCGAGTCGAAATGGAACGGCCGGCGCTTCAGCTCCGCGCGCTCCTCGACGAGATAATCCGGGTCACGCAGCAGCGCGTAGCTGCCGGCAAATGCCAGGATGCCGACGGGCACGTTGATCAAGAACACCCACCGCCACTGGTACTCATCCGTGAGCCAGCCGCCGAGGGTTGGACCGACGACCGGCGCGAGCAGCGCCGCCAGGCCGAACAGCGTCATCGCCACGCCCTGCTTTTCCCGCGGGAAGGCGTCCAGCAGCACGGCCTGGCTGCTGGGCTGCAGGCCGCCGCCCGCCAGGCCCTGGATGACGCGGAACAGGATCAGTTGACCGAGACTGCCGGCCATTCCGCACAGCGCGGAACTGAGGGTGAATATCGCGATCGACGCCAGGAAGTAGTTGCGGCGTCCCAGATGCGCGCTCAGCCAGCCGGTGATCGGCAGGATGACGGCGTTGGCGGCAAGGTAGCTGGTGAGAACCCATTCACCGTCATCCACCGTCGCCGACAGGCCGCCGGCGATGTAGCGCAGCGCCACCACCGCGATCGTCGTATCGAGCACCTCCATGAAAGTCGGCACCACCACCACGGCGGCCAGCAACCACGGGTTTCCCGCCACGGAGGATCTTGAGGGGAAACGACCGCGTCCGTCATTTGCCCATACCAGCCGCGCTCTGGGACGGAGCTGCGGCCTGCGCCTGCGGCACCAGGGTTTGCAGAAACTTCCCGGCATCGGGTCCGGTCGCCGGCTTGTTGATATAGACGTAGGGCACAACGGAAGTGCCGATGAACAAGGGCGACTTGCCGGGATCGTATCCCTCAAGCTCGATCCGAACCGGCAGCCGCTGCACCACCTTGACGAAATTGCCGGTGGCGTTCTCGGGCGGCAGCAACGCCAGGGTCGATCCGGTCCCCATGGTAAAGCCGGAGACGCGCCCGTTGAATACCTGCCGGCCTCCGTACATGTCGACATAGAGATCGACCGGCTGGCCGATGCGCAAATCGCGCAGTTGCGTCTCCTTGAAATTGGCGTCGACCCAGATCTCGCGGAGCGATCGGATCGCCATCAGATTCTGCCCGGCCTGCACATTGTTGCCCGGATTGACATTCCGGCGCGTCACCACACCGTCGATCTCGGAGACGATGTCGCAGTAGCGAAGGTCGAGTTCGGCCTGAACGAGATCGCGGTTGGCGGATTCAAGCTTCGCCTGCGCCTGCTTGACGGCCGGCGCGTCCGCCGTCAGCGCGGCGAGCGTCTGGTCGACATCGCCTTGATTGAGCTTCTCGAACTGCTCGACCATCCGCTTCGGCTGCTGTTCATACGAATGGGCCACGCCCAATTGCGCCGCGACCTGAATCAGGGCTGCCTGCGCCTCGCGGACGGAGGAGAAAGTCTGATCGAGATCGGGCGGCACCTCGCCGAGGTCTCCGCTTGCGGGCTGCGCCGGCAATCCAAGGGAGACACGGACCTGATGGACATCCGACATGGCCTGGACGACGTCCGCCTGCGCAACCGACAGGGCCGCCTGCCGCCGATCGTACTCCTCCCGGCTGATGGTCGACTGCGGCAGCAGTTGCTCGGCGCGCGAGAATTCCACTTGCGCCAATTTGAGCGTGGCCTTGCTCTTGTCGAGCGCGGCAACGCGGGAATGCAACTGCGCCACGCGGTTGTCGACGTCGTCGATGGCGAATTGCAGCTTCCAGCGCAGGCTCACGGCCTGCGCCTCGATACCGCGCACGTTGACGGTGGCCGCGACCAGATCGGCCTTTGCGATATCGACGGCCGCTTTTTTCTCGGCGACCGCGTCCTGCAACGGCTCCTTGTCCAGCTGGGCGAGGATATCTCCCTTGTGAACCGCGTTGTTATCGTCGACCAACACCCGGGCGATCTGCCCGCTGACGCGGGGAGCAACGAAGGTGACGTGGCCGTTGACGAAGGCGTCGTCCGTCGAGACCGTGTTGAGGGTCAATTGGACCCAGGGGACGCCGTAGATCCAGATGCCTGCAAGGACCAGGACGGCCAGCACTGCGATCGCCAGCGTCCGTTGCCATCCGGGCCGGTGATGCGCCGGTGGCACCGCGTGCGGAGGACCCGGCTTCGGGCTCGGCGTCGGTCCGGGTTGACTGGTCGCTTTCCGCGCCTTGTTTCTCAGCCATGAGCGACCTTCGACATGATGCGACGCCCGATCCGCGCGACCTCCTTGATTGCAGGTCAGCGCGGGCCGGCCGCCCGGGCCATATTCAGGAGCGCCCCCGCGATGGCATCGCGGGGGAAATTCAGCGTCGCGTCAGGCTGCCGCCTGTGAGCGGCGGAGCCATTCGTCGAGGCCGATGCGGCCGAGGCGCGCCTCGCCCAACGGCACCAGCGAACGTTCCTCGATGCGGCCGCCGAAATATGGCGCATCGGGATCACGCACCACCTCACGCGGATCGCCGACCGCCTTCAGATAGCGCGCGACGATTTCGTTGAACGGCGCCCGTTCCGGGCCGGCGATCTCGACGATGCCGTCTCGCGGCGGCGCGACCGCGACCGCGGCGACGTTGGCGGCCACGTCGTCCGCCGCGATCGGCTGGAACAGGCCGGGCGAAACCCGCACGGTGTTTCCATCCGCGGCCGAGGCGGCGACGGCGCCGAGGAATTCGAGGAACTGGGTTGCGCGGATGATGGTGTAGGGAATCCGGGACGCCTCGATCAGCTTTCTCCTGCGCGACCTTGGCGCGGAAATAGCCGTTGTCGGACCGGTCGATCCCGACGATGGACAGCGCGACATGGTGCCGGACGCTGCCTGACGCGGCCTCCGCCGCGAGGAGGTTGCGGCCGGCGGTCTCGAAAAATTCGAGCACGGCCTTGTCTTCGAATGACGGCGAGTTGGCGAGGTCGATCACGACCTGCACGCCGGTGAGGGCTTCTTTCAGTCCCTCGCCGGTGATGGTGTTGACGCCGCTGTTGGGCGAGGCGGCAATCACCTCGTGGCGGCCCTGGCGCAAAATGGCGACGGTCTTCGAGCCGATCAGGCCGGTGCCGCCGATGACGACGATCTTCATGGCTTACCTCCCTTATCGGAGGCTAGTCACGGACGAAACGGACGCGAATGCAAGTGACGAAAATATGTCCGCCTCACGCGCGCGTGCGAAATGAAAATCCGAGGGGAGACGCATCCGATCGGGAAATCGGGCGGATACGCTCTGCAATCCAATACCGCCGACCCCCCGCGGCTCGATGAATATGGGTCCGCGTTCCCGCGGCA
Source organism: uncultured Alphaproteobacteria bacterium (assembly GCA_963843225.1). Taxonomy (GTDB): domain Bacteria; phylum Pseudomonadota; class Alphaproteobacteria; order Rhizobiales; family Xanthobacteraceae; genus Bradyrhizobium. Next base: position 205,164 of record CAWJJT010000003.1, read on the forward strand.
CGGGATGCCCGGGTATTGCGCCAATCACCCTCCAGGCAGAGGGCGCAGGGAAGACCGGGTGCGCGCTGCACCCGCGGTCTCGCGTGCCAATGGAATAGAAGAGTGCACACGAGCATACAGGTTCAGCGGAGAACATCCGGCCTTCCCTGCGCAATGGTTTTAACGGTTTCCTTCGCGCTCTCCCCGGTGACCGGCTTTCTTGCCACCGTCGCCCGCGAGAATTGCTTCCCGCCGACTTGACGCCAGCACCGGGGCGTCAGGACCACACGACTTCGCCGTCCGCCTCAGGCCACGTTCGTCGTCGTGACCTCGGCGTCCACCGCATCCCACCGCAACGTTCGTGACGATCGCGAGCCGCCCCTCATCCGGGTGAGACGGCGCGGATATGCCGGTGATTTGCGCGGGAGCGGAAGCGGAATATTTTTGCGAGCGGGGGCTGGACAGACTTTTGGTGATTTGCCCGTCGGGTTGATTTGTCGCAGGCGAACGAGCGCATTCGTTCTTGCGGGCGAAGCGACTCGTCCGCCGTAGCTCAACGAGCGAAGGCGGAAGCAATCGGCAGCGAAGCATTAATTTCCGTCATGGCCGGGCTGTCCGGGCCATCCACGTCTTTCTTCGGCAGATCGAGCTAAGTCGTGGATGCCCGGGACATCTGCGCGAAGACGCGCTCCGCGCTTTTGCCCGGGCATGACGATCGAGATGGCGCCCGGCTACGCCAGGGCTTCGCCGGGCTTTACCGGCGCGGCGACGCGCCGATGGAACGGCCTGAACGTCATCGCGATCAGGAAAGCGCCGAGGCCCATGATCCACGAGCCGATATAGAGCCAAGCGTAGCTGGCAAAGGTGTCGTAGATCAGACCGCCGGCCAGCGGTCCCGTCGCCATGCCGAGGCTGCCGGCCATCGCGGTGCCGCCGATCACGGTGCCCATCATGCGCAGCGGAAAGTTTTCGCGCGCGAGCACCGCGTAGAGCGGCATCACGCCGGCATAGATGAAGCCGAACAGCGCGGCCACGGTATAGAACGCGGCGAGTTCGCGCACGAAGACGTAGCCGAGCGCGCCGAACGCCTGCGCGAGCAGGCCGAGCACCAGCACCCGCTTGGCGCCGAAGCGGTCGCCCAGCAGGCCGAAGGCGATGCGGCCGCCCATGCCGGCGAGACCTTCCACGCTGTAGATGGTGACGGCGGCGATCAGCGGGATGCCGCAGCTGACGGCGTAGCTCACGGTGTGGATGATCGGCCCCGAATGGGTGGCGCAGCAGAAGAAATTGGTCAGCAGCAGGATGATGAATTGCGGCGAGCGCAGCGCCTGCGACAGCGACATCTCCGCCTCGGCCGGATCGCCCGATGGCGCGGACGGCCCGCCTGCCAGCGCCGGCGCGCGGCGCACCAGCAGCGAGACCGGGATCATGATGACGGCGACGACGAGCGGCCACGATCTGCATCGAGGTGCGCCAGTCATGGTGCGAGACCAGCCAGGCGGCCAACGGCGACATGGTCATCGGCGCCATGCCCATGCCGGCCGACACCAGCGACACCGCGAGGCTGCGATGGGTATCGAACCAGCCGGTGACGCACGCCATCATCGGCGCAAAGATCGCGGCGCAGGCGGCGCCGACCAACAGCCCGAAGATGAACTGGAACGCGACCAGCGAGGTCGCGAGGCTCGCCAGCGCGAGGCTCGCGGCCAGCACGACCGAGCCGGTCAGCACCACCGGCAGCGGCCCGAGCCGGTCGGACAAGGTGCCCCAGATCATGCTGGTGCAGCGCCATGGCGAGGAAGCCGATGGTCATGGCGCTGGACATGCCGGTGACCGACCAGCCGGTATCCCGCGCGATCGGCTGCAGAAACACCGGCAGCGAGAACATGCCCGCCGATCGCGACGCAGCCGAGCAGGCCGCCGGCGGCGACGATCACCCAGCGATAGCGGGAATTGTTCATTTTGCGGTCTCCAATGCGTCTTTCTGAATGCAAGACGAACGGGATGGGCGGGAACCGACAGGCGGATTGTCAGCCTAACTCACTTTTTCTTGCGAGCGCCGCCAAACGCCTCCCCTGGGTGATAAACAAATCGGGCGTTTGACATCCACTCCGTCATGCCCGGCCTCGTGCCGGGCATCCACGTCCTTGCAGTCCCGGAGCAAGAAGACGTGGATGGCCGGGACAAGCCCGGCCATGACGGCTCCAAGGACTAAAGCTCACCGGCACCCGACAGAGATCATGACCATCCGTCCCATCGTCCGTTATCCCGACCCCCGGCTGGCGCGCGCCGGCGCGGCCCGTGACCGCCTTTGACGGCGCGCTGCGCGAGCTGGCGCAAGACCTGCTCGACACCATGCACGCCGCGCCGGGGATCGGGATCACCGCGCCGCATATCGGCATCCCGCTGCGCGTCGTGGTGCTCGACCTCGACCCGAGTCGATGGCGCGCGGACCTATGTCAATCCGGAGATCGTCTGGGCCTCGCCCGACATGATCATGCACCGGGAAGGCAGCGTCTCGATGCCCGGCGTCAACGACGACATCCAGCGCCATGCAAGCGTGCGGATCAGCTATCAGCGATCTCGACGGCAACACTGCAGACCGAGGAATCGGATGGCCTGCGCGCGGTCTGCCACCAGCATGAGATCGATCAGCTCGACGGCGTGTTCTGGATCCAGCGGCTGTCGCGGCTGAAGCGCGAGCGGCTGATCAAGCGGTTTGAGAAGCGTATGGCGTCCGGGAGCGCATCACGCCGGTGATCCCCGAATTTGAACCTCGCAACGTCATTTCACTATTTGGTGAGGCATTGTTGATCGGCGCAAGACCGGGGTCGATCGATTGTCCCGTAATACGAAAAAGACCTTATCGGAAAATCGGGGTTATCGCTTCCGGGACAACAGGCCAATAAGGCAGCCGGGGCGCTGGAACTGATTGGAAATGGAAAGACCTATGAACTACAAAATGCTCGTTGCCGCATCTTTGATGTCGGTCGCTCTGACGTCCGCGGCATCTGCGCAGTGCGTGGAATGCGCCATCCATCCTGACCGCGATGTCCTGAACAACGGCGCACCAACCCCCGCCAGCAAGATGGGCTCAGCAGGCGCGAACCCTGCGAATTCCGCCACTAGTGCGAACAACGCACGTGCCGAAGCCGGGGACCAGCACGGGCGGCGATCCGGCCACAGAAGCGTCGGCGGCAATCCCGCGAAGCAATGACATCGGGAGCCCCGACGTTTCGTTGACCGCTCTTGAATTGCGCCGCCGTTGCATGTCTGCATCGGCGGCCGGCCCCGCCGGCACCGAACTAATCCACCCCCAACCGGCTATTGATTGATCTCGGGCTCGACCAGCTTTGCGAGGTTTTGCAGCGACTGCTGCCAGCCGAGGTAACAAGCCTCGGGCGGGATGACATCCGGCACGCCCGCCTGCACGATATCCACCTCGGTGCCGACGGACACTTTCTTCAAGCTCACCGTCACCTCGATCTCGCCGGGCAGGTTGGGATCGTCGAACTTGTCGGTGTAGCGCAGGCGCTGGTGCGGAACGAGCTCGACATATTCGCCGCCAAAGGCGTGGCTATGGCCCGTCGTGAAGTTCCGGAAGGACATCTTGAAAGTGCCGCCGACCTTGGCTTCCAGATGATGCACGGTGCAGGCAAAGCCGTTGGGCGGCAGCCATTTCGCCAGCGCGTCGGCTTCCAGGAACGCGCGATAGACTTTCTCCGGGTTCGTCGCGAGAACACGGTGCAAACGTATGGTGTTGGGCATGTTCGATTGTACCTGTGAATGAGAGGAAATAGACCCTGGCGCCGATCAGGCGCCCGGGATCGGCAGCACCGGCATGATCTCGATGGAATCGCCCGGAAAGATCGTGAAGTGCGGATGCTTCTCGAACATTTTGGCGGCTGCCTCGTGCGAGTCCGCGCGCACGACCGTGAAGGCGCTGATCTCGTTGCTGACGTCCTCGATGCCGCGCTCGGTGACCTTCTTGGTCTTGCCGAGCGGCCCGCCCATGGCCACAATCGCGCCCTGGTGCTTTTCGACCCAGACTTTCCAGATGGCCATGCCCTCCTGTTCCCTGGCGCGCCGTTCAGCTTCGCCAAGCGCCATCCAGGCTTTCATGCGCGGGCTGGTCTTGCTGCCGAGAAAGACGGCGATATAGGTGTCGTTCGTAGCCATGCGGGTTCCTCTCCTGTGGGGATTGCGGCGGGTATTGGCCGGGATACCTCCCAAGCCACCAATTGCAGATCCATGCCCCGAGGACGAACAAGGCTTGCTCAATCCGACATGGGATCCAAAATTTTTTTGAAGGGCTGTAGGGCGGATTAGCCGAGGGCGTAGTCCGCCATCGCAATTACGATTCGTGAGAGGATAAGGCGGAATACGCTTTGTGAAGAGGCGCATCAGCGCCGCCTCGAAGCGCTGCAGGGTGGATCAGGAATCGTAATCCACTAATGCGCACAGAAGGACGGCGGGTTATGCCTTCGGCTAACCCTTTATTAGACCAAACGTCTACTTCCGGGCAAAAAAAGCTCATCCACCGAGGAGCTTGAAAAAACCTTTCGAAAAGGAGTGAAGCGGCTCGGAACGGCGCTCGAGTTTGGCGCGGAGGACCGCACCCTCCCAGCCGATCCAGAAGAATTCGGCGAGCCAGTCGCAATCATGGCTGGATGAGATCACACCCGTAGTTTGAGCACTCCTCAAGCACCTGGCAGTGCGCTGTTGCCAGTCGATGAATACATCGAATAGTTGCCGACGAAAAGATTGCGGAAGTGCGCCCATCTCCTGGCCAAGATTGCCGACCAAACAGCCTCGCGTATAACGGAAGCGCTCCATCGCGGACGTAGCATCGTCGGTAAAACCCATAAGCCTTTCGAGCGGAGGGTGCTGCTCATTCAGAAAGAAGCTGTCGAGCTTCCGCGAAAAATAGCTAGCGTAGTTGTCGATCAGCTCCGCTCCGAAGGCTTCCTTGCTGGGAAAGTAGTGGTAAAATGATCCCTTCGGCACGCGGACGCTACGCAAGACTTCCTCGATCCCCGTCGCGGAATAGCCCTTCTCCGTCAACATTACGACACCTGCACGGACCAGCGCGTCACGGGTCGCGCTATAGCCGGCAAATTCCTTAGGCGGTCGCCCGCGACGACGAAGAGGCAGCGTCTTGCTCATAAAAATTCCAATAGACCGATCGTCTAGGAGAAGCAAGCACCTGGGGCCCGCTTGGATTGACCTGCTCCGCTCCCCCGGTTTCAAGTCAGGTTCTGTTCTCCAATGAAGACACGACGATGCGTAAGAGCATGTTCACGGAAGAGCAGATCATCAAGTTGCTGAAGGAGCATGCTGCCGGGTCCTCGGCACGCGATCTGTGTCGGAAGCACGGCATCCATGATGCGACGTTCTAAAAGTGGCGATGCGCTGTGGCGGAACTGAGATCTCCGACGCCCGCAAGCCGAAGGGCTCGAAGAGGAAAACCGCTGTTCGGAAAAAACTTCTGACGCCCGGTTTGCGGAGACGCGCCGTGAGATGGGCGATCAGCGAAAAGGACTACTCGCAAGCTGCGCGCCTGTGGGCTCGTCGGGCTGCATCCGACGACGGCGCACGATATGATCAGAAATGGACACAATGGACCGGCGATTACTCACCGGTCCGTCGCCCTGTCGCGAAACCTTCCTACTCCATCCAATAGTCGATCTCGGTTTGATTGGCATTGATGCCGGCCTTCGGCTCGGACGGGCCATGGCTACTAATGATGCCACGTATTCTCGCGACGCTACCCGTGCCTCCAGTAATGACGCCCGATGTCATATTCATAAGCTTTCCGTCTCCACTGCTCTGGGCCACCAGAGATGTCCTGACAAAAAACTTGTCCCCATTATCGAGCACCCAGACGTTGTAGAGGGTGGCCGGACCATTGTTGTCGATGTAGTCCGACATGCCGCGCGTGAACTGCTCTTTCAATTTATGCCCGGCGATGAGGGGAGCATCGTCCCCATAGGTCCGCTTGATCTCAAAGAGCCGAGCTTGATGTCCCGGAATATCGCCAATGTCGATTAAGTGTTGTTGGATGTATGTCGTATGAATTGCCGGGGTATCATAGCTGACGTGTTGCTTTTGTTGGGCGATGGCCACCGGGGCGGTCAGAGCCATTCCGATAGCAATCGTCGTTCCAAGCGCGATATTGCGAACCATGCGTGACCTCTAATGTTGGAACCTCGCCAACCGTGAAAGAGCCGGCGGACGTTGTTTGTTGAAGATGCCCTGATCAACCGGTCAGCGCTCGGCAGCGACGGAGCGACACCAAAGCTGACTATCACCGCGTTTTTTCGAGGTGCCACAAATTAGACCGATCGTCTAGTCGTCGTCTTGGCTGCGAGCGATTTCGCTAATCACTCTTTCTTGACAGCACTTGACGTGGCCGTTGTCGGGACACGCTTCTGCTACGACTTCGATCTCGGGCTCGACAAGCTTCGCCAGGTAAGGATACTCCCAAGCGATCAAAAGGAGACAATTGATGTCAGAGACATCGCAGAGCCCAAACGCAATCGAAGTGCGTTCGGTGACAGCGGCAGATCTGGATGACATTCTCAGGTTGGCACGGGCTGCTCAATTAAGTCCTGAGACGGACACGGAAAAGGGATTCCTTGTTGCGGCTCTCGGTCGGGACACCTACGCCAACGCTCTCGCCTACTCCGAACCCGGAGACAATGCGGAGCATGTTGTTTTTCTGATTGCGAAGAGCAATGAGGACGCCGTCGGTTTTCTGTTCGGTTATAATGACGTTTATGCGTCTCGCAGGTCAGGCAGCGAGACCGATGCCGCGATTGCGGCGCGATGCAAAGATACCTACTACGTGCTCAAGCAGATCGCGGCGGATTCGAACGGGCGTCACAAGGGGATCGGTCGCGTCCTCGTGCAGGAGTTCCTGTCGAGGTTACGCTGCGCTTATGTTTTCAGTGCGATAGTCACTGAGCCCGCAAATCCCGCATCTGACGCGTTTCACCACAAAATGGGTTTTGTTCCTGTTTTCAGTTCTGTTTCAAGCAGCTCAAACGGACAAACCTATCCGAACCAGATTTGGAGGCGCACGCATTTCGCGTAGACGACAAAATGTCCAGTAGGACGTCTTTTGCCGCTGAAATAGCGCCCCTAGGGGCCGCGGCCGGCGCAGCTTGCGACCGCGTTTGATGGCGCCCTGCGCGATCTTGCGCAGTCCGAGACCATGTCCATCGCACCGGGCATCGGCGGCAGGATTCGGCGGACATCTGCAAATTCAACAGGGATCAAGTTCAATCCCCGCCAGCTTTCACGTCACGTCGAAACAACCCTGCAGTGACCGTCATCTACCGCTTCGACAGCTTTGAACGGGCGGAAGCGCCTTGCGGGTGGATCGTTTCGCCGCGCTTGAGCATCGCGACAAAGGTCTCGATCTTCTTCTTACGTCCGGCTTCGGTTTTCATATTATGCGTGCGAAAGGCCAGCGCGAAACGGTTCTGCGCACTGAGTTTTGCCAGCATTGCCTTTGCCCGGGGCTCGGCATCGATCGCGGCCTGGAGATCATCGGGGATCGTCATTTGCTTGCCGCTCTTGTAGGCGCGCGACCAGCGCCCGTCAGACTTGGCCTGATCGACCTGCTTTAACCCGTGTTCCGTCATGCGGCCCTCCTTGATCAGCCGCGCGACGCTATCCACGTTGATCTGGCTCCAGATGCTTTTGCTGGTGCGCGGCGTGTAGCGCTGCAGAAAACTCTTGTCGTCGAAACCCTTGCGGAGACCATCGATCCAGCCCCAGCAAAGTGCCACGTCGATGGCCTGCTTCGGAGTGATCGATTTGAGCAATGAGTCCACTTTGTGGATTTTGATCCAGATTTCGGTTTCCTTGTCGTGGTGTTTGTGGAGCCACTTATGGAAACTCTCGGCGTCCTTGAACGCGCGGATATTGTCGGGATTGATTTTGACGGGCGCCATCAACGGTCCAATTCAGCACGCCGATCGCACTGCACAGGAGGCAAGCCAGGCCGCAAACTTCACTCCCACTCGATTATCTTGCATCGACCTATCGTTCTGATTTTGCGATACAAATCAAACTGATCAGTCCAAAGCACGGGCGGCCGGACCGTCACAACCCGCCCCTTATGAATCCACAGCAATATTTCTGCGGTCGCGCAAGCGTGAGCGGCTAAGATCATCAGCAACCAGTCCTCGAACATCGAGCCTTGGGTGTTTAAGCAGGATGTCAGAAGCTTCATATTCTCCCTTCGCCGACGTGCTTGATCCGATGGAACGGATCTCGGAGACCCTGTTCGGGCTGATCATGGCCCTCACCTTCATCTGCTCGCTCGGTGTCGCGACCGGGACCAACATCAATATTCAGACTATGCTGGTCGGCGCGCTCGGTTGCAATCTCGCCTGGGGTATTGTTGACGGCGGTCTTTATCTGCTGGCTCGCATCAATGACCGGGGACACCGGATCTTGACACTGCGAGCGATACGGCAGGCGCCGGATCCCGAAGCCGCACGGCGCGTCATCGCCGGCGCGCTGCCGCCGGAATTGGCGGCGTTCTTGCCTCAGGAACAATTGGAGTTGATGCGGCAAGGACTGCAGAAATTGCCCGAGCCGTCTCCCGGTCCAGGGTTGACGGGGCGTGACTGGACCGGCGCGCTGGGTCTTTGCCTGCTAAGCTTCCTTTCGACCTTTCCGGTGGTCATCCCGTTCCTGTTCCTGAACGATGCCAGGCTGGCGCTGCGCGTCTCCTACGCCGTCGCCATTGTGATGCTGTTCTGCTGTGGCTACGTGTTCGGAATTCGCAGTGGGCTACGGCCCTGGGTGGCCGGTCTTTCGATGGTGGCTGTTGGCAGTGCGCTGGTTGGTGTCGCGGTGGCTCTTGGAGGATGATCGACAGTGCGGCTGCGAGGCGTTGCAGCGGTTCGGCGTGCAAGCGGTGCCTCGATCACCGCATTGGTCGGGTTGTGCCTTGCGCCGATGACCGTCGATCCGGCGCGTGCCGAACCGCCCAGTCCGGCCGGTGCGATCGGCCTTGGCAATCGCGGATGGTCGGCGGCCGATACAAGCCAGGCAACGTCTGCGAACGAACTTGAATTCAGCGCCCGCGCGGGGGTTGCATCCGACTACATCTACCGCGGGACCACGCTGTCCGATCACGGACCCGCGGCGGGCGCCGCCTTCGAAACAAGATGGGGCCCGCTTTATGCCGGCACCACGGTCGCCACCGTCAAGCTGCCGACCCAACCCGCTGCCGAATTCACCTTTGCCGGCGGTGTCCGACCGAAGTTTGCGACGATCGATTTTGATGTTGGGGTGACCTATTTCGCCTATCCCGGCGAAAGGCTTCCCGGCGAGACCAACGGCATCAATTATTGGGAAGCGGTTATCCGCGGCGATCGACGCATCGGCGAACAGCTCCACGTCGCCGCCGGCTATGCCTATTCGCCGAATGTCTCCAACACCGGCGCCTGGAGCCAATATTTGGCGGCCGGGATTGGCTTCGACGTACCGGGCAGGCTGCTGCCGCAAAACCTTGCCGTGTCGTTCACGACTGCTGCCGGCTATTCCTGGTTCGGTAACCAGGCTTCCCAACTCGGCGGCTTCCCGCTACCTGCCTATCTCAATTGGCAGGCGGGCGTTACGTTCACCCACAAGGCCTTCAACCTCGATCTGCGCTACTACGGTACCAATCTGTCGAGGGAAAACTGCTTTGTCTTTACAGGCGATCCAAATGCGCGGCCAGGTGGCCGCGTTGATCTTGTTACCAACCCGGATGGCCTGGTCTCGAATTGGTGCGGCGCGACATTCGTTGCCAAGGCCTGGTTTGCGTTCAACTAGTTCCAGTCGTTTACGGAGACACTGGGTGCCTACTTGTCGCGTGTCCGCTTTGGGTCAAAAACAGTAGTCAAATCCTATACCCCTCACTCCCACTCGATCGTCCCCGGCGGCTTGCTGGTCACGTCGTACACCACACGGTTCACGCCCTTGACCTCGTTGATGATCCGCGTCGCGGTCTCGCCGAGGAATTTCATGTCGAAGGGATAGAAGTCGGCGGTCATGCCGTCGGTGGAGGTGACCGCACGCAGGCCGACGACGTAGTCGTAGGTGCGGCCGTCGCCCATCACGCCGACGGTTTTCACCGGCAGCAGCACCGCAAAGGCCTGCCAGATGGTGTCGTAGAGGTTGGCTTTCCGGATCTGGTCGATATAGACCGCGTCGGCCTGGCGCAGGATGTCGAGCTTTTCCTTCGTGATGTCGCCGGGGCAGCGGATCGCGAGACCCGGGCCGGGGAACGGATGGCGGCCGACGAAAATCTCGGGCAGGCCGAGTTCGCGCCCCAGCACCCTCACCTCGTCCTTGAACAGTTCGCGCAACGGCTCGACCAGCTTCATGTTCATGCGCGCCGGCAAGCCCGCCGACATTGTGGTGCGACTTGATGGTCACCGAGGGACCGCCGGTGAAGGAGACGCTCTCGATCACATCGGGATAGAGCGTGCCCTGCGCCAGGAAATCCGCGCCGCCGATCTTCTTCGCTTCGGCGTCGAACACGTCGATGAACAGCCGCCCGATGGTCTTGCGCTTCTGTTCGGGGTCGGTGACGCCGGCGAGTTCGCCCAGAAACTGCTTCGAGGCATCCACGTGCACCAGCGGGATGTTGTAGTGATGGCGGAACAGGTCGACGACGGTCTTGGCCTCGTCGAGCCGGAGCATGCCGTGATCGACGAACACGCAGGTGAGCTGGTCGCCGATCGCCTCGTGGATCAGCACCGCAGCCACCGCTGAAATCGACGCCGCCGGAGAGGCCGCAGATCACCCTGCCCTTGCCGACCTGCTTCCTGATCTTCTCGATCGCCTCCTCGCGGAAGGCGCGCATGGTCCAGTCGCCGGTGAGGCCCGCGACCTTGCGGACGAAGTTGCGGATCAGTTTTGCCCCATCGGGGGTATGGACCACCTCGGGATGGAACATCAGGCCGTAATAGCGGCGCTTCTCGTCCTGGATCACCGCGAACGGCGCGTTCGCCGACACGCCGGCCACCGCAAAGCCCGGCGGCATCTGCGTGATGCGGTCGCCATGGCTCATCCACACCGGGTGCTTTTCGCCGACGCCCCAGGTGGAATCGAACAGCCGGCTCTCGCCCTTGACCTCGACATCGGCGCGGCCGAATTCGCGGTGGTGGCCGCCCTCGACGGTGCCGCCGAGCTGGGCGGCCATGGTCATCTGGCCGTAGCAGATGCCGAGCACGGGCACGCCGGAATCGAAGATCGCCTGCGGCGCGCGCGGCGAGCCTTCCTCGTGAACGGATTCGGGCCCGCCGGAGAGGATCACCGCCTTCGGCTTCATCTCCCTGAAGGCGGCTTCGGCCTTCTGGAACGGCACGATCTCGGAATAGACGCCCTCCTCGCGCACCCGGCGCGCGATCAGTTGCGTCACCTGGCTGCCGAAATCGACGATCAGAATCTTGTCATGCGCCGAGGCCACTGAAGGCGCCGACGACTCGCGGGCTTGATGTGCTGCTGTCATGGCAAGCAGATACGCGACGGGGGCTGGCCTCGCAACCGCGGCAAACGGTTGGCCCACATTCTTCTGCGGGCACTGGACAAACCTATATAGGTAAGTACTATTGACCTAATTTGATCCCAACCCATTTCAGGAGGAAATCATGCCGAGCCTGCGCAGGGCCGGCCAATCTGGCGCAAGCCTTCCCGTCACTCAGGGGCGCGCTTGGCGCCGTCTCGAAGGGCGACGGCCCGTCGCCAGTCATCCTTCGAGGCTCGCCGAAGACGGCGAGCACCTCGGATGACGGCTTGTGAGTGCCCGCGCGGTACCCGTCATTCCGGGTGCGCGCGCGCGAACCCGGAATCCCGATATTGGTTCGCAACGCTCTCTTCGAGATTCCGGATCTGATCCTCGGACTCCGGAATGACGAGTAAACTCGCAACAGAGCCTCAACCGTCATTGCGAGGAGCAACGCGACGAAGCAATCCAGCTTTCGCTGTCGTTGCGCCAAACGGAGCTGGACTTGCTTCGTCGCTTCGCGCTCCTCGCAATGACGGTGGATGGGGCGCCGCTAGCTTCAGCGGAAACCCGCGGCGATGCCGACGACCTGGCCGTCATTGCCGTTAAATCCGTGGTGCGCGCCGCGCCTCGCAGGCGTCGCCTTCGTTGGCGCCGCCCGAGACCCAGGTCGCGCGCGCGCGGCCGCCCGACCATTTCACGAACGGATCGACGCCGGCCGGCAAGGTGAACTTGCAACTGTCTTCCCGGTGCTCGATCACCAGCGTGCGCGGCAAGGCCGCCGGCGAGCCCACGATCGACATGACGTTCTGGCTGCTGCCGGATTCGGGGCTGAGGAAACCCGATGTCAGCACCAGCGCGTCCGGCCGCGCGCCGCCCGCGATCCCCTGGGCGGCGCGGAGGGTGCCGCGGCTGGTGGCGATCACCGTCACCGGCCGCTTGATCGCGGCCATGTATTGCACGGCGGCCGCTAGCGGCGTGCCGGCATCGACGATGAGCACCGCAAGCCCGCGCGCCGCATAGGCCTGCCGGGTGCGGACGAGCTGGTTGCCCAGCATCCCGTGCATGTCGCCGTTGGGGCCCGCCGCGATCGCGCCGCTGCCGCCGGGCATCAGGATCACGCTGGCGCGCGGCGCCTTGGGTCTGATCAAAACCGCGTTGGTGCCGCCGATACTGACGGTCTCATCCGCCCATGCCGCCCCGCCAGCCAGCATCGACGCAAGGCACAACAGGCCGATCCAATGATGTCGCTTCATGCCGCTCCTCCCCAGTTTTTTATGCTCGTTCCGCTTTTATATTGCGATCGAGCTTTTGGGATTATGACGCAGTCTTCCGCAGGATCGAGACAAAAAATCCGTCCGTCCCGGTGCGGCGCGGCGTCATCAACAGACCTTCCTGTGATTGCCGCGTCGCCGCGGCGAACTCGTCCGCCTTGTCCCACAAGGCGGTCACCGTCTGCGCCGGCGGCACCACGGCGAAATCCGCATGCCGGGCGAGGAAGCCGCGGATCTGCTCGCCGTTTTCCGGCGGCAGCACCGAACAGGTGATGTAGGCGATCCGCCCGCCCGGTTTCACCAGAGCCGTGGCGCGATCGAGCACCTCGACCTGGTCCTTCAGCCGCACCTCGAGCGCGCCCGGGCGCATCCGCCATTTGGCGTCCGGGTTGCGCCGCCAGGTGCCGGTGCCGGTGCAGGGCGCGTCGATCAGCACGAGATCGGCGGAGGCATGGATATCGCCGAGCGTGTCGGCCTCGCCCTTCGGCGTACGCACATCGGCGTTGTGGACGCCGGCGCGGGACAGCCGCTCATGGATCGGCGCGAGCTGCCGCTTGTCATGGTCGGTGGCGATCAGCCTTCCCTTGCCCTGCATCATCGCCGCCAGCGCCAGCGTCTTGCCGCCGGCGCCGGCGCAGAGATCGATCACCTGCTCGCCGGGTTTGGCGCCCGACAATAGCGCCGCGAGCTGCGAGCCCTCGTCCTGCACTTCAACGGCGCCCTTGATGAAATCCTCCTCGGCATGGATGCCGGGATTACGCGCGTCGGCGCCGAGCTCAATGCGCAAACCGACCGGCGACCATGGCGTCGCCGCTACGCCCAGATGCGCCAGCGAGCGCAGGATTTTTTCCGGCTTGGCCTTCAGCGTGTTGACGCGCAGGTCGAGCGGCGCGCGGCTCGCCATCGCGACCGCTTCGGCGACGCGCTCGTCGCCGAACACCTGCGTCAGGTACCCGTCGAGCCATTCCGGGTAATCGCCGGCGATGGCCGCGGGCGCGTCGGCGAGCGAACGGGTGGTGAGCGCGGCGCGCTCGGCGTCCGTCAGCGGTTCCGGCGCAAAGCGGCCGCCGTCGCACAATGCGGCGATGGCGTCGGTATCCATTCCCCGCTCGAGCCGGAGCATGCCGAGCACGCGCGCACGCGCCGTATCGGCATCCATCAGCCAGGCGCTGGAGGCGCGCCGGCGCAGCACGTCCCAGATCAGGCCGGAGATCGCGGCACGGTCGCCCGATCCGGCGTAGCGATGCGCGGTGCCCCATTCCTTGAGCGCCTTCGCCGCGGGAACGCGCTCTCTCTCGATGGTTTCGATCAGTTCGATGGCGGCCGACAGCCGCGCGGCGGGGGTCATTGAGAGCCTTCGGTTCGAGATTGGCCTAGATCAGCAGGAGAATCTTCAGCGCGAAGTAGATCCACATGGCGAGCAGCACCAGCGCGCCGGCAAACCACACGGTCCCGCGCTGCTGCACGTTGTTCGATGTCACGAAAATCCCGGCATGGAAGAAGCGGATGACCACGAAGACCCACGACATCAGCACGATGAACAAATCAGCGTGCCGCAGCGGCAGCGCCAATGCGATCAGGACGTAGAACAGCACGGGGAGTTCGAACTGGTTGCCGTAACAATTGCCGACCTGGGCCGTCTGGGTCGGCCAGTTGTTCTCGCCGAGCGCGATATCCTTGACGCTGGTTTCCCGCGTTCGCAACGTCCGGCCCCGCGCCGAGGCCATCCACAACAGAAGCGCGAAGGTCAGTCCCACCAGGACGAAGACCGGCAGCAAAACCATTTGAATCGACATCGAAAATCCTCCCCAGTGGTAGCCCAGGCCCCCGCTATAGCGACCGCGCCCGCTCCCGGCAATAAATCCGCATCCCTTTCGTTGAACCACAATCGCCGCTGCGGTGACCAACGCACGAGAGTTCCAGCGATTTCAGTCCCGAACCGGCATTAACGCGTCCCAGGCGAGCAGCGCGCGATGAACATCACCTCCCCGATCCTCAAAGGCGCTGCGGACGCGGCCGCCCTGCCCGGCAACTCCGTGACCTCCGCCCTCAAGATGGTCGCCGACGTGACCGGCCTGTACGCCGACGACGCTTCCGACGGCGTCATTGGCATACTGATGTCGGGGCTGGCGGGCGTCGCCACCGCGCTCGCGGTCGCCATCGTCCTGACCGTCTATTTCCGCAGCAGCTACCGCAGTGCGCGCGATGTGCTCCAGCACGGGCTGGCCGCCGCCGCGGTGTTCGGCCTGCTCGCCTTCGTGGCCTACGACATGCGCCATGCCGCGATGGCCTATCTCGGCATCAACGCCAGCAAGCCCGCGATCGAATTCGAGATCCGGCTGCCGAACACGGCGGCGTCCGCGATCAGCGACAATACCCAGGTCGAACTGCATACCGACCGGAACCAGCAGCTTGCCCAGCTACAGGGCCAGGTGGCGGGCACGCCGGCCTCCGACAGCGACGGCCTGACCGTGCTGCGCGGTTCGGTGCCGCTGGACTACCGCACCAGCGATCGCGTCGTGATCCTCAATCTGCCGGGCCAGGCCAGTTGCGAGTTCAGGCTGCGGCTGCCGGCAAGCCCCTCGCCGTCCGACGCAGTTCGGGCCGTGGCATCTGGCCGACCGCGTGGCGTCGCCGGTCACGGGCGAGGAAACGCGCAGCCAGCAGCACGACGCCTTCGCGATCCGCTATCGCGTGCTCTGACGGTTCCATCGCGCGCGGCGGCGTCAGGCCGCCCGGATCGAGCGCAGGAAGTTTTCCACCTCGGTATTGAGCTGATTGCTTTCGGCGAGCAGCGACACGGCGCGGCCGTGGACCTGTTCGGCCTTGGAGCCGGTATCCGCCGCGCCGCGATTGACGTCGGTGATGCTGCCGGTCACCTGGGTGGCGCCCTCCGCGGCCTGCGCGACGTTGCGGGCGATCTCGTTGGTGGCCGCGCCCTGCTCCTCGACGGCGGCGGCGATCGCGGTGGAAATCTCGGAAATCTCGCCGATCGTGCCGCCGATATCCTTGATCGCGGCCACCGACTGGGCGGTCGCCGATTGCATCTGCGTCACCTGGGCGGCGATCTCTTCCGTCGCCTTCGCGGTTTGCGCCGACAGCGCCTTGACCTCGGCCGCCACCACGGCGAAATCCGCGCCCGGCATCGCCCGCCCGCGCCGCCTCGATGGTGGCGTTGAGCGCCAGCAGGTTGGTCTGCTCGGCGACTTCGGTGATCATCTTGATGACTTCGCCGATCCGGTCGGCCGACTGCGACAGTTCGGATATCCCGACATTGGTCCGCTCGGCCTGCTCGACGGCCGACCGGGCGATCTTCTGGGAGGCCTGGACCTGCCGGCCGATCTCGGCGACGGAAGACGCCATTTCTTCGGACGCGGCGGCCGCCGACTGCACGTTCGACGACGACTGCCCCGATGCGGCCGCGGCCGTCGTGGACAATTTCTGCGTCGTCTCCGCGGTCCTCTTCAGACCGTCGGCCGCGGTCTCGATGTCGGATGAGGCCGACGCGACAGTCCGGATGATCCTTCCGATCGCCTGTTCGAAGCCGTCGGCCACCTGCCGCATCGCGGCTTTGCGGTCCTCCTCGGACTTCCGCGCGGCAACGCCCTGGGCGGCCTCCATGTCGCGAACCCGCAGCGCATTTTCCTTGAAGATCTGCACCGCGCCGGCCATGGCGCCGACCTCGTCCTTGCGGCCGAGGGAGGGAATTTCGCTCTCCAGTTCGCCGCCGGCGAGGCGCTGCATCACGGCGGTCATCTTGATGATCGGCTGGATGACGCCCTTTGCGACACCGGCGATGCCGGCGCCAAACACCAGGAAGACGAAGGCCGAGATGCTCCACAGGATCATCGTGAACAACTGCACCCGGCTCGTCGCCTCGGCTTCCGTGGCGGCGTTTTCGTCATTGGTCTGCTTGACGATGTCGTCGATCACGGCGCGATGCGCGGTGTAGGCCGCCGTGATGTCGGCGTAGGCTTTCGCCGCGGCAGTGCTGTCGCCCTTTGCCAGCGCGGGCAGGAACGACTGGTCGATCAGCGTCCAGAAGCGCTGGACTTCGCCGTGCGACTTCTCGACCAGCTTCGCCTTGATGACGGGATCGAGGTCGGACTTGATCCAGAAGTCGTGACGCTCGTCATAGTCCTTCTTGAGCTGCGCCAGCCGGTCGCGACGCGCCGGCACGCTCGCTGGGTCCTGCAGCGCCAGCGTCGACTCCAGATAGGCCTCGATCACATATTCCGGCGGCGGCAGGATATCGGCGACGAGGTCGTTGCCGAGCTTGATCTTGTCATAGAGCGGCCCGCCGACCTTGAGCTGGGACAATGCGAAGTTGCTCGCAAAGATCACTGAGATGAGGCCTACCGCAACGAGGGCGCCGAATGCAAAAATCGCGCGCGAAATCGTAATTCTGAAATTCATGGTGCAGTATCCCCACGGCCGCTGGCGCAGCCTGACCCCGTTGTCTGCGGGAAATTTACCGGCGTTTAATTAAAAAATCCGAAATCGCGCCGCCGATGACCGGGTTCCACCACCCACCCGGAAGTGGCGTATCGTCGCGCCTCTGCCTGAAATTTCATCTTCCCGACGTGGGCCCGCGATATGTTCCGGGCGGAAGGAATGCCGCATGCCCGAATTTCGCCTGATCCAGATCTCCGACACCCATCTGACCCGCCGCC
Source organism: uncultured Alphaproteobacteria bacterium (assembly GCA_963843225.1). Classification (GTDB taxonomy): domain Bacteria; phylum Pseudomonadota; class Alphaproteobacteria; order Rhizobiales; family Xanthobacteraceae; genus Bradyrhizobium. The sequence continues at coordinate 222,605 of CAWJJT010000003.1, forward strand.
TGTCCAGTCTGACCGGCAATTTCCATCGCGTGAGCGAACATATCGACGCCAGACGACCCGATCTCGTCGTCAACAGCGGCGACGTCGCCTTCGACGGCCCGACCAGTTCCGACGATCTCGAATTCGCCCGATCGCTGCATGCGGCGCTGCCGGTGCCCTGCCGCTATCTGCCGGGCAATCACGACATCGGCGACAATCCCACCTCGCTCGGCCCGACCCCGCCGCAGTTGGCCACCGAAGCCGGCCGGCAGGCCTTCATCGCGGCCTTCGGCGAAGACCGCTGGCGCTTCGAGGCCGCCGGCTGGTGCTTCATCGGCCTCAATTCACTGGTCATGAACACGGGGATTGCGAGCGAGGCCGAACAGTTCGACTGGCTCGCGGCGCAACTGGCCGCCGCCGGCGGCAAGCCGGTCGCGCTGTTCCTGCACAAGCCGCTATTTCTGAACGCGCCCGGCGATCCCGAACTCGCGGCCTCCGCGATCCGCTACGTGCCGATGCCGGCGCGCGGCCGACTGCTGGAAATGCTGGGATCGGTCGACCTGCGGCTGGTGGCCAGCGGCCATGTCCACCAGCGACGGGATTTCACCTATTCCCGGGTCCGTCACATCTGGGCGCCATCGGCCGGCTTTGTCATCTCGGACAAGCGCCAGGACGTGATCGGAATCAAGGAGACGGGGCTGGTGGAATACCGCTTCCAGCCCGACAGCTTCGAGGTGTTTCACTTGAGGGCGCCGGGCCAGATCGATGTCGATCTGGATTCGCTGCTGGAAACCGCTGCGAGCTGAAGCAGGGTTCTGCTTCTGCGAACGGCGGTGAAGCCGCTTCGCTTAATTGCCGGCCGTGTTGAAGCGGGAAAGGTCGCAATCGGGTTCGGCATATTTCGTCCGCCGCATGCCGTCGCGATCTTCCACGACAGCCGGACGGCAACGCGCCTGCCAGGCGGCGCGCCCATCTTCCTCGGCCTTTTGCTGCTCGAGCGTGAGCGGCGCCGCGGCGGGAATGACGCTGCCGCCGTTGACGCTGAAGCCGGCGGATTGAGTTGAGCTGGAACTGGCCGCTGCGGCGGCGGCAGCCGCCTTGGCGGCGTTCGCGGCGGCCGCTGCCTGCGCAACGGCGGCCGCGTCGGCGGCACGCCCATGGTCCATCGAGAAGGGTATCTTTGGCGCCGTATCCTGTTTCGGCGCGGGATCCTGTTTCGCCTGCTGCGCGGACGCCGTGGAGACGCCGACTGCGGCGAAGAGCACGATAGCTGCAATTGTACGCATTTTTGACCCGCCTGCGAAAAGAGCGCGAACCCTGCGCTCCTTCCTAGCCGACAAGTCTTGAGGCGGCGTAAAGCCGGCTGGTTACCCCGCCTGCAAGGCGTTGTGTCGAATTCTAGCGATGCCGCCTTGCGGCGTCCGCCCTGGAGCGGACGTCCGCTTTGCGCGGCTTACGCCTTGTCCGGTCCGACCCGCACCAGTTGCTTGCCGAAATTGGCGCCCTTCAGGAGCCCCATGAATGCGGCGGGCGCGCTGTCGAGACCCTCGGTGACGAATTCCTTGTGCTTGACCTTGCCCTCGCGCACCCAGCCCGACATGTCGCGCAGGAAGTCGCCATGGCGTGCGGCGAAATCGCTGACGATGAAGCCGCGGATGGTCAACCGCTTGGTCAGCACGTTGCGCATCATCGCCGACGCCCATTTCGGCGCTGTTGCCTCGGTGTCGTTGTAATGCGCGATCAGGCCGCAGACGGGAACGCGTGCGAACGCGTTGAGCAGCGGGAACACCGCCTCGAATACCGCGCCGCCGACGTTTTCGAAATAGACGTCGATGCCTTTCGGGCAGGCTTCCTTCAGCTTGGCCGCGAGGTTGGGATCGCGGTGGTCGAGGCACTCGTCGAAGCCGAGTTCCTTCTTGACGTAGTCGCATTTGTCCTTGCCGCCGGCGATACCGACCGCGCGCGCCCCCTTGATCTTCGCGATCTGCCCGACGGCCGAGCCAACCGCGCCGGAAGCGGCCGCGACCACCACGGTCTCGCCGGCCTGCGGCTTGCCGATATCCAGAAGCCCGGTATAGGCGGTCATGCCGGGCATGCCGAGCACGCCGACCGCGGTCGAAATCGGCGCGAGTTTCGGATCGATCTTGGCCAGGCCCTTGCCGTCGGAGAGCGCATGGGTCTGCCAGCCTGCGCGCGACAGCACGATATCGCCCTTGGCGAAGCCGGGATTGTTGGAGGCGATCACCTCGCTCACGGTGCCGCCTTCCATCACCCCGCCGATCGGCACCGGCGCGGCATAGGACGGACCGTCGCTCATGCGACCGCGCATATAGGGATCGAGCGACAGCCAGATGGTGCGCAACAGCACCTGCCCGTCGCTCGGCGACGGCGGCGCGTAGTCCTCGATCCGGAAATCCGACGCTTTGGGCTCGCCGACGGGGCGAGAGACGAGAACGACGCGTTTGGCTGATTGAGACATGGTTGTTTCCTCCGGTTGTTTTTGAATTCTTGTCATTGCGAGGAGCGAAGCGACGAAGCAATCCAGTTCGTGCTTGCTCGCAAGATGGATTGCTTCGCTGCGCTCGCAATGACGGTGTGTGACTTCAAGCGGTGATCTTCGCCAGCGCCGCGTCGAATGCGGCGGCCGCGCTCGGCAGATCCTTGAAGACGCGCATTTGCCGCGTCTCCTGCGCGTCCTTTTCCGAAATGCCGGGACGAGCCTCGACAAACGACTTGCCGCCTTCGATCATGCCGGCGGGCGCGGCGACGTGGAATTCATGGTCCTCGATCGGCGCGTCCTTGGGCAGCCAGACGCCGAGCGACACGATGTCGTTGCCGCGCCGGTAGGAGATATAGCGATCGATCGCAACCGTACCGTCGCGCTGGTGGCCGCCGAGTTTGGCGTAACCCTTGGCGTCCAGAAGCTTGTGCGATCGAAATCCCTTCACGCCGGCCGATCTTGCCTTGGCGGTTTCTTCCGACAGATCGTATTTCTCCGCCATCTCCTTGCCGACGACGGCAAGCTGTCCGGACACGTCGTGTTCGAATTCCTTCAGCTCGGTGCGCGGCTTTGCGGCCTTCCGCGGCTTCAAGGCGTCGCGCTTTTCCATCTCGGCCTTGCATTGCGCAACGACCGGGCCGCGGCGATTTCCGCTCCGCATTGGCAAGCAGATTCTTCAGATCCTGGTCCGAAAGCGCTGCAATCCTGTCGTCTGACCAATCGACCATAAAAACCAACTTCTCTTGTGAACGTGATGGGATGAAATTTCCGGCAATCGCGGGCAGCCCGCGGGGACCGCCGGGGCCAGGCAATGGCCCTTCGAACAGTACCGCGTTTTACCCCCGGTGTGGGGGCAATTTGGGGCCGAAAACTACACCCCGCCCGGGTAATTCGGGCTTTCCCGGGTGATGGTGACGTCGTGGACGTGGCTCTCGCGCAGGCCCGCGCCGGTGATGCGAACGAACTGCGCCTTCTCATGGAATTCGGCGAGGTTCCGCGCACCGACATATCCCATCGCCGCGCGCAGGCCGCCGGCGAGTTGATGCATGACATTGCCGACCGGGCCCTTGTAGGGCACCTGGCCCTCGATGCCCTCCGGCACCAGCTTGAGCGTATCCTTGATGTCCTGCTGGAAGTAGCGGTCGGCGGAGCCGCGCGCCATCGCGCCGACCGAGCCCATGCCGCGATAGGCCTTGTAGGAGCGGCCCTGCCACAAAAACACTTCGCCCGGCGTCTCGTCGGTGCCGGCGAGCAGCGAGCCGACCATGGCGATGTCGGCGCCCGGCCGCGAGCGCTTTCGCAAGATCTCCGGAATATTTGATGCCGCCGTCGGCGATCACGGGCACCTTGGCCTTCTTCGCGGCTTCCACCGCATCCATGATCGCGGTCAGTTGCGGCACGCCGACGCCGGCGACAATGCGGGTGGTGCAGATCGAGCCCGGCCCGATACCGACCTTGATCGCGTCTGCGCCGGCATCGATCAGCGCCTGCGCGCCCTCTTGGGTGGCGATGTTGCCGGCGATCACCTGCACGGCGTTGGAAAGCCGCTTGATGCGGTTGACGGCTTCCAGCACCCGCGAGGAATGTCCATGCGCGGTGTCGACCACGATCAGGTCGACGCCGGCGTCGATCAACTGCTCGGTGCGCTCGAAGCCGCCCTCGCCGACCGTGGTCGCGGCCGCGACGCGCAGGCGTCCCTGCGCATCCTTGCAGGCCAGCGGATGCGCGACCGCCTTTTCCATGTCCTTGACCGTAATCAGGCCGACGCAGCGATACTGGTCGTCGACCACGAGCAGTTTCTCGATGCGGTGCTTGTGCAGCATCCGCTTGGCTTCGTCCTGGCTGACGCCCTGGCGCACCGTCACGAGATTCTCGTGCGTCATCAGCTCGGAGATTTTCTGCTTCGGGTCGGTGGCGAAGCGCACGTCGCGGTTGGTGAGAATGCCGACCAGCTTGCCCGGAGCGCCCTTGCCGGCGCCGGTCACCACCGGAATGCCGGAAAACCCGTGAGCGTTCATCAGCGCCAGCGCGTCCGACAGCATCGCATCCGGCCCGATGGTCAGGGGATTGACCACCATTCCCGATTCGAACTTCTTGACCTGCCGCACTTGCGCGGCCTGACCCTCGACGTCGAAATTGCGATGGATGACGCCGACGCCGCCGGCCTGCGCCATGGCGATCGCCATCCGCGCTTCGGTGACGGTGTCCATGGCGGAGGCAATGATCGGGATATTGAGCGGGATCGCGCGGGTGACGTGGGAGCGGATATCGGCTTCCGAGGGCAGGATGTCCGAAAGTCCGGGCTTCAGAAGCACGTCGTCGAACGTATAGGCTTCGCGAATACCCTGAATTCCCGTTACAACCGCCATTGCCAACTCCGTTCAGCAGCCCAATCGCCGCGCTAGAACCCGAGGGATGAAAAGATGCTCCGGCGACGCCCTTTGGCATCGCCGTCGAATCGCCCATCGGTAGGGTTGGCGCCGGTCGATAGCATGGCCCCATGACGAATCAAAGGGGCTAAAGCCTCAAATCCCGCTTAAGTGCCGAAAACCCGCTGGGGGAAGGCCGTTTTGCAGGATTCCATGAGGAAATTGTTACGCAGGATTTAGGTAGTTTGCCGGCTTCCGCAATGGCCTGCCGGGGCCCGGGGTGATACAGCCCGGGCTCCCGCCGCTTCGATTTCTTTCCAAATCTTCATGAACAAAGAACGCCTGATCCCACTCATCGTGGCCACTGCCCTGTTCATGGAGAACATGGATTCAACCGTCATCGCGACCTCGCTGCCGGCGATCGCCGCCGATATCGGCACCAGTCCCCTGACGCTGAAGCTCGCCATCACCTCGTATTTGCTGTCGCTGGCGGTTTTCATTCCGGCGAGCGGCTGGACCGCCGACCGCTTCGGCGCGCGGCTGGTGTTCAGCCTCGCGATCGCGGTCTTCATGGCGGGGTCGATCGGCTGCGCGCTGTCGTCTAACGTCACCGATTTCGTCATCGCACGGATCGTGCAGGGCATGGGCGGGGCGATGATGACGCCGGTCGGACGCCTGGTGCTGCTGCGCACGATCGACAAGAGCGCACTCGTCAACGCGATGGCCTGGGTGACGGTGCCGGCGCTGATCGGGCCGGTGATCGGACCGCCGCTCGGCGGATTCATCACCACCTATTTTTCCTGGCACTGGATCTTCCTGATCAACATCCCGATCGGCCTGCTCGGCATCTTCATGGCGCTGCGCTACATCGACCCGATCCGCAGCGACGAGCCCGAACGCTTCGATCTCTACGGGCTGGTGCTGGCGGGCATCGGGCTTGCCGGCATCGCCTTCGGGCTGTCGGTGGCCGGCCTCAATTTGCTGCCATGGACGATCGTCATCGCGCTGGTCGCGATCGGGAGCATTTCGATGACGCTCTATGTCATCCACGCCCGGCGAACCGCCTCGCCGGTGCTGGACTTTTCGCTGCTGGGCCTGTCGACGATGCGCGCGAGCATCATCGGCGGCTTCATGTTCCGCCTGGGCATCGGCGCGCTGCCGTTCCTGCTGCCATTGTTGATGCAGGTCGGCTTCGGCCTGTCGCCGTTCCAGTCCGGCCTCGTGACATTCTCCTCGGCGGTCGGCGCCATGGGCATGAAGACGCTCGCCGCGCGCATCATCCGGACCTTCGGCTTTCGCAACATGATGACGATCAACGCCGTCGTCAGTTCGGTCTTCCTCGCGGCTTGCGCGCTGTTCACGGTAGCGACGCCGCTGCTCCTGATCATGATCATCCTGGTGGTCGGCGGCTTCTTCCGCTCGCTGCAGTTCACCGCGATCAACACGGTTGCCTATGCCGAGGTCGAACCGGGGCAGATGAGCCGCGCCACCACGCTCGTCAGCGTCAACCAGCAATTGGCGATTTCGGCCGGCGTCGCGGTCGGCGCGTTCTGCGTGGAATCCACCATGTTCGTGCGCCATATCACCGAACTGGACGCCACCGTGTTCGCGCCGGCGTTCCTCGTCGTCTCCATCATCTCGGCGGTGTCGGCCTATTTCTTCTGGCAGATGCCCGATGACGCCGGCCACGAAATCTCCGGCCGCAAGGCGGTGGAGATTTCCAGCCGCAAGGGCGCGGCAAAGGCGGCGGTCAAGGCCACCAGCCAAGGCACCCAGGACGCGCGGGATCAGCGGCTGGGGTGACCCCTTCTATTCGTCGTCATCCTCGTAACGCCGCGGCTCGTAGTCCCTGTCGTAAGGCCTCGGCCCGTACTCTCTGTCGTAACGTCGTTGCCCATACTCTCTGTCGTGACGCCTTTGCTCGTACTCCCTGTCGTAACGTCTTTGCCCGTAATCGCGATCCTCGCCACGTCTGGGCGCATTGTCGCCTTGTTCAAAAACAGCGCGGCACGGTGCGCTCAGTTGCGGGGTATTTCGCCGCAAGCAAGCCGTGATCCTGTCCACATCGGGAACTTGCGCGCCGCACAGCCGCCAGACGTCGGGCGTGCAGGCCATTTGTTGTTCCAACGTTCCTCGATTCTCCTGCGAAAACGCGCTACTTTGAAAGGTGATGCCGCAACCCGTCGCTATCGCAAAGATCAGGAAAATTGGATGCGCTCGCATGTCCACCCTTTCTTTGAATTGAACGTGCGGAGTTCCGCAGGGAAAGTACTTCGCAGTACGATTTAAATGCGTCCAACTTGTGAAGCTCCGAAGGAGATGCCCGGAGGATCGTGACGCATAGCGAGGGCAAGCATCACAAAGTAGCCGCGCTGGACGATTGGGTCGCACGGCAAAAGACGCAGCCAGGATCGCCCGAGGAAACAGTGTGGTTTGCGTAAGGACAAGGAAGCCGACAATGCGGAAATCAAAAATGCGGATGTCAAAAGTCGCTGCTGTGTTGCTTATCGTCGGAGCTGCAGGCATCGCTTCCGCGTCTTTGGCGCGGGCCGCTCCTGCTGACTGTCCACTATCGGTAACATTAGCCGATTGGGGCGAGAACTCGACTGGCTACTTTACCATCGCGTCAGGGGGAAGTTGCCAATTTGCGATCAAGTTGCTCGACACGGCGAGTAGCTCGGAAATTTCCCAAAAGCCGGGACATGGCAAGTTGAAAAAGATCAACACATCGACTTACCAATATACGGCGAAGGCCAAATACAAGGGCAGCGACGCTTTTGCCATTACAGCAACGGGCAAGGGGCAGAAGGCTTCTGGCACGTCCGTAATTACGATGCAGGTCACGATCAAATAGCGTTCTCTCGCACTGCGAATCGCGATGGGAATTTGGAGCACCGCCCTAGTTCGTCATGCCTCGTGCAGGGTGATCCAACGACGGCTGCGAATAGGGACGCAGCAAATCGTTCGAACGATCCCGCGGAAACATCGACGCCAGGGAGACGTTGAGTATCCTGCAGATGTCGAACAGGCGCACCGCGCTGACGCCGTTGGCGCCTTTTTCGTAATTCTGGATTTGCTGGAAAGAGATCCCGAGCGCGCGGGCAAGCTGTTCCTGGCTCAGGTTCACCGAAAGCCGGCCTTCGCGGATGCGGGCGCCGACATATTCGTCGATTTCTGACTTGGATTTTGCGTTCATTTCAGCACTTGGTGTTCGGCGGTTCTGAACTGGACCAATGCGACGTCCGATGTGGCCGGGCCCTACTGATCCATGTTCAAACGATAACCAGCCTCTGTTTCCGGGCATCTTCGTCAGCCAGCGAAAATGGTTTCATCGAGAACCCCATTGTTTCGTTGCGTTGAAGGCGAAGCGCTTGCTCCCCTTCGTCGGCGCCCGATCAGAATCGGTTCACGGACAACGGCGCTCGAAACGCTAGCAAATGCAGGGGTGGCGTTCTTGGCCAATTGCGAACAGGCGGCGCGGACGCCGACGCGCGAATGTCCTATTCGCCGGGTCGGCACGGCCAACGAGCGTCAGCGCGATGCCAGCCGCCGATGCCATCTGGCCGCGATTCGCGCCTTGATGGCGCGGACGCGGGCCTCCTGCGCCGCCCAGAACGCCCGGCTCGCCGCCGGCGTACCCTGCCGGTACTGCGCATAGACGTCCCTCGGTGAAATCGAGAGCGACTTCGGCTGGTTGTTCGCCAGCACCGACGCCGGGATGATGGCCGGCGGCACCGCTCCATCCGCCAGCGGCGAACCGAGCACCGCAAGGCGGATCTTCGCCCGCCGGCAATAATTCACCGAGCGCGCGCTCATGACCTCCTCGCCGTGCCCGGCGCGATACTTCATCAGGGTGCGGCAGAGGTCGCCATTGGCAAGCCGCCATGCCTTGCTCAGATAGGTCACGCCGTAGTGGATGTTGACTTCGGGCTTGGCGAGATCCGCCGCGCTGCCCTTGAAACCCAGCATCGCCGCGGTCTGCGGCCTGATCTGCATCAGGCCGATCTCGCCGACGCCGCCGACCACGCGCGGATTGTAATTGCTCTCGACCTGCACCACGGCATCCGCAATGTCGGCCGGCAGGCCGGTCTTGCGAACCTCCTGCTCGACCATGGCGCGCACCGCCGCCCGGAACGAAGGCCCCGTCGCGTCGGCGGCGGGCGCTTCGATCCCTGGCGCGTTCGCCGCCGTGTTCGGTTGTGGCGTTGCCTGCGGAGCGATCTGGTCAACGGCAGGCGCGGAAACGGCCGGGTCCATCACGGCCAGCAGCGCGCCGGCCAGCAGGCTGCGAAAGCCGAACGCGCGCAGCTTCGACCCCTCGCCCATTTCAATTCCGCGATGACGGAAATCCCGGTCCATCGACCTATTCCCCGGCGCAAACTGACAGGCAATGTCGAGCAAGGAGATTAACAAGGTCTGACATTTGCGGCGGCGTTGCGGCGCGGCGTCCGGGAAGGACGGCGCTTGCAAATCATCTGAGGACAGCCGGGGTCATGGCCAATTCGTCCGTCAAATCCGGGTGACACAACGCCACGCAGGGGGCTACAACATCGAAGCGGTCACGCTGTCGTGACGGCTCTCTACCCTCACGGGAGAGAGTAAGCCCTCGGTGACGGCGGCTGCCAGTGTGACCGCGCCTTCCTTCCACACTATGCCGGCTTCGCACCTGCGCCGCGAAATCCCATCGCCAGCACGTAGCGCTCGGAGGAGTCCTGACGGCTGGAGGCCGGCTTGACGTGCTTGACGGTGGCGTAGTCGCGCTTGAGTTCCGTCATCAGCGCCGCATCCGCGCCGCTCTGGAAAACCTTCGCCACGAACGTACCGCCGGGATTGAGCACTTCGGCTGCAAACGCCGCGGCGCCTTCGACGAGACCGAGGATGCGCAGTTGGTCGGTCTTGCGGTGACCGGTGGTGTTGGGCGCCATGTCGGACAGCACCACATCGGCGCGGCCGCCGATCATGTCCAGCAGCTTCGCCGGCGCGTTGTCGGCGAGGAAATCGAGCTGCGCGAAGGTGACGCCGGGAATCTCCGGCATTTCCAGAAGATCAATCGCGATGATCCGGCCCTTGCCATTGGCTGTGCCGATGCGTTTGGCCGCGACCTGGCTCCAGCCGCCGGGGGCGGCGCCGAGATCGACCACGGTGAGGCCCGATTTGAGGACATGATATTTGTCGTCGATCTCGATCAGCTTGAAGGCCGCGCGCGAACGCCACCCGTCGCGTTTGGCCTGCGCGACATAGGGATCGTTGAGCTGGCGCTCCAGCCAGAGTTTCGAAGACAGCTTGCGCTTGCCGCCGGTCTTGACCGTGACGTGCAGCCGCCCGGTGGTGTCTTTCGCCATGTCGGTGTCGCTTGTCTCGAATCAGGTCATGCGAGGCCACATGGTTCGAGACGCGCGGCATGGCCGCGCTCCTCACCATGAGGGGTTGGACCTCATCCTGAGGAGCAGCGCGAAGCGATGCGTCTCGAAGGATGAAGCCACCGACCGGGCTGTAGCACATCGCGCGGCCGCGCGCCTATCGGCATCAGCCGATCGCGCCGTCCTCGCGCATCATCTCCACCAGCATGCCCTCGCGCAGGCCGCGGTCGGCGACCCGCAGCCGCGGCAGCGGGAACGCGTCGCGGATGGCATCGAGGATGGCGCAGCCCGCCAGCACCAGATCGGCGCGCTCGACGCTGATGCAATTATTGCCGGCGCGCTCCTGATAGCTCATGCCGAGCAGGCGCGCGATGACCGCGGTGATCTCGGCGTCGCTCAGCCAGACCCCGTCGATCCGGCGGCGGTCGTAGCGCAGGAGGTTGAGATGGACGCCGGCGAGCGTCGTCACCGTGCCGGAGGTTCCGAGCAGGTGCATGTCCGTCAAATCAGCGCCGTGCTCGGCCGCGAACGGCGCCACGTGCTGCGCGACCTCGCCCACCATCTGCGCATAGGATTGCGCGGTGACGTCCTTGCCGCCGAAATGCTCGGCGAGCGTCACGACGCCGAGCGGGATCGACATCCACGCCTTGATGCGCGGGGGGCTGTCCGGCTCGTCCGGATCGCGCTCGATCCGCACCAGCTCGGTCGAGCCGCCGCCGATGTCGAACAGGATGGCGCCGCGTCCCTGCGGATCGAGCAGCGGCGAGCAGCCCATCACCGCGAGCGCTGCTTCGGTCTCGCGATCGATCACCTCGAGCCGGATGCCGGTTTCGGCCGCGACCCGATCGCGAAAACCGTCGGCGTTGGCGGCGGCGCGGCAGGCTTCGGTCGCGATCAGCCGCAGGCGCTTCGCCTTCTTGGACTGGATCTTGTCGCGGCAGATGCTCAGCGCGGCGATGGCGCGTTCGATCGCGGCCTCGCTGATGCAACCGGTCGCCGAGATGCCCTCGCCCAGCCGGATGATCCGGGAGAATGAATCGACCACGCGGAAACTGTCGCCGGAAGGACAGGCGATCAGGAGCCGGCAATTATTGGTGCCGAGGTCGAGCGCCGCGTAGACGCCGGTCGCCGCGGCCTGCGCGGGAACCGCGCCAGTCGGCGTCACCTGTTCGTCGCCGCTCACAGCGGCGGCCTCTGGCCGACCTCTCCGCGCGGCGCAGCGCCGGCGCGAAGCCGCGTGTCATCGTTCATCCAAAATGTCTTTCCGCGACCCCAAGGGGGCTGACGAGGAATTTCTGTTCACGGAAACATTAGCAGTGCCAAACGGTTGCGCAACAGCCCTCATATGGAAAACGCTGTCGCACTGCAATAAATCGGCGCGAGGCATCCCATCTGTCGCCGGGAAGACGGTACGCCCGTGCGTGGGACAGGGCGGAACAAGGGGCGGAAATACCGGCAATTTCAACATGCCGGCAAGGCCTGGGCGGATCGTAAGTTCCGCCACGCGATGACAAACGAGCCTATGCCGCCGCCTGCTCGCGCGGCTGGTAGATGGCGATGTGCTGGCAGTGGGCCAGCGGCGTGGTGCCGTTAGCGACGACCAGCGCGTCGAGTTCGACGAAGCGGTGGCCCTTCTTTTCGTAATTGCCGGTGACCTTCGCGCGCGCGGTGATCTCGTCGCCGGCGTTGCCGGCGCCAAGAAGCTGCATCCGGCTGCCGACATGAATCCAGGGGCCCAGGATGGCGTTGTCGACCAGCACCCGGTTCATCACCCGCTGGATCAGGCCGGGATGGCCGAGCCCTTCCTGTGCGTAGATCGGATCGCGCTCGCGCACGTCGGTGAGATAGTCCCGCGCGGCCTCGCCGGCCCAGCTCCGCGGCACGGTGCCGAGCCATTTGCCGAGTTGATAGGAGGCCTCGTTGACGGGCTTGCGTTCGGCGGCCGCGGAAGTTTCCGGAAAATCCGCCAGCGAGAGCGAGGGCGCCGACGCCGGCAATGACGCCGAGCCGGTGGCGCAGAGCTGGCCGCGGCTTTGGACTTCGATGGACAGCACACCATCGCTCTCGGTGGCCGTCACGTCGGCGATCTCGCCGTCATAGACCGGCTTCACGAACCGCGCCTCGATCAGCCCGCGCTCCAGGAACGCACGGCCCCATTTCGCCACCGGCATGTGGATCATATAGGCCATGACGTCGACACCCGGCACCAGCCCACCGGAAAAGCCGAAGCGCTTCGCCACCGTGTCGTCGTGCATCTTGTTTTCGGAGAGTTTGGCGGTGTTGTAGGCCTCGACGCGGTAGGTTTCGAGCCGGTCGGTCATGTCCGGTTTTCCCTGATTTTTGTCACGTTTGGCGGCCATGATGGTACGCAAACAAACCCCCGTGGCAAGCGCGTTCCGACAGGTGTTTCGCTCGCAATTCCCTGCCCGTTGGGCTACCACGCGCATCCGGAGCGCGCCGTTGGCGCAGGCCCCGCCTTGACCACAACCGATGATATGAATTTGAACGCCACCCGCATCTATGTCGACGCCGACGCCTGCCCGGTCAAGGAAGAGATCTACCGCGTCGCCGCGCGCCACGGCCTGCCCGTCAGCGTGGTCGCCGGCCAGTTCATCCGGGTGCCGCAGGATCCCCTGATCGAGCGCATCGCCGCCGGCTCCGGCATGGATGCCGCCGACGACTGGATCGCGGAGCGCGCCGGCAAAGGCGATATCGTGATCACATCGGATATTCCGCTGGCGAGCCGCTGCGTGAAGGCGGGCGCGGAGGTGATCGCGCCGAACGGCAAGCCGTTTTCGGAAGCCTCGATCGGCATGACCCTTGCGGTCCGCAATCTCATGACCGATCTACGGTCCTCGGGCGAGGTGACCGGCGGCCCGAAATCCTATTCGCCGCGCGACCGCTCGGCGTTCCTGTCGGCGCTCGACCAGACCATCCGCCGCATCCAGCGCCAGCGCGCGGATCAAGCCGCACAGAAACAGAGCTGAGTAAATGGCGCCACCGCTGATCCAGTTGAAGGAGATAAAGCTGACGTTTGGCGGCACGCCGCTGTTGTCGGGCGTCGAACTGTCGGTGTCCGCGGGCGAACGCGTCTGCCTGATCGGCCGCAACGGTTCGGGCAAATCGACGCTGCTCAAGATCGCGGCCGGCCTCGTGCAGCCCGACAGCGGCAGCCGCTTCGTGCAGCCGGGCGCGACCATCCGCTATCTGCCGCAGGAGCCGGATTTTTCCGGGTTCGCCACCACGCTCGCCTATGTCGAGGCGGGTCTTGCTCCCGGCGACGACCATTATCAGGCCACCTATCTGCTCGAGCAGCTCGGGCTGCACGGCGATGAAGACCCCGCCCATCTCTCCGGCGGCGAGGCCCGCCGCACCGCGCTGGCGCATGTGCTGGCGCCCTCGCCCGATATCCTGCTGCTGGACGAGCCGACCAACCATCTCGATCTCACCACCATCGAATGGCTGGAGAGCGAACTCGACAGCCGCCGCTGCGCACTGGTCATCATCAGCCACGACCGCCGCTTCCTGTCGAACCTGTCGCGCGCGACGGCCTGGCTCGATCGCGGCCAGATCAGGCAGATCGACCGCGGTTTTTCCGCGTTCGAGGCCTGGCGCGACGAGGTGCTGGCCGAGGAAGAGCGCGACCAGCACAAGCTCGACCGCAAAATCGTCAACGAGGAGCACTGGCTGCGCTACGGCGTATCCGGCCGCCGCAAGCGCAACGTCAAGCGGCTCGGCAATCTGCATGCGCTGCGCCAGCAGCGGCGCGACTATCGCGGCGCCGCCGGTAACGCCAACCTCGCCGCCGCCGAGGCCGACAAGTCCGGCAAGCTCGTCATCGAGGCGAAGAACATCTCCAGGAGCTACGGCGAGCGGAAGATCGTCGATGACTTCTCGATTCGCATCCAGCGCGGCGACCGCATCGGCATCGTCGGTCCCAACGGCGCCGGCAAGACCACGCTGATCGACATGCTGACCGGCGGAAGCCCGCCGGACAGCGGCACCATCCGGCTGGGCGCCAATATCGAGATGGCGACGCTCGACCAGCATCGCGAAAGCCTCGATCCCAAATCGACGCTGGCCGAAGCCCTGACCGGCGGCCGCGGCGACCATGTGATGGTCGGCGGCAAGCCGAAGCACGTCGTCAGCTACATGAAGGACTTCCTGTTTGGGCAGGAGCAGATGCGCACGCCGCTGGAGGTGCTGTCGGGCGGCGAGCGCGGCCGGCTGATGCTGGCGCGGGCTCTCGCAAAGCCCTCGAATTTGCTGGTGCTGGACGAGCCGACCAACGATCTCGATCTCGAAACCCTCGACGTGCTGGAGGAAATGCTCGGCGACTACGAGGGCACCGTGATCCTGATCAGCCACGACCGCGATTTCCTCGATCGCGTGGTGACCTCGGTGATCGCGCCTGATGGCGACGGCCGCTGGATCGAATATGCCGGCGGCTACACCGACATGCTGGCGCAGCGCGGCGCGGATTTGAAGCGCGAGACGGCGAAGGCGGCCGCCGAGGAGAAAAAGGAATCGAAGACCGCAGCGCCCCCGGGCGCGGCCAGGCGCCGCCTGAACTTCAACGAAAAACACGCGCTGGAAACGCTGCCGAAGACCATCGCCAAATTGCAGGCCGAGATCGCAAAGCAGCAGCGCCACCTTGACGACCCCGATCTGTTCCAGAAGGATCGCAAGAAGTTCAACCAGGCCTCTGATGCTCTGACCAAAGCGCAGAAGGAATTGCAGGAGGCCGAAGACAAGTGGCTGGAACTCGAAGTGCTGCGTGAAGAGATCGAACAG
Organism: uncultured Alphaproteobacteria bacterium; assembly: GCA_963843225.1. Classification (GTDB taxonomy): domain Bacteria; phylum Pseudomonadota; class Alphaproteobacteria; order Rhizobiales; family Xanthobacteraceae; genus Bradyrhizobium. Next base: position 237,607 of record CAWJJT010000003.1, read on the forward strand.
GCCTGAGGCCGAATGCGTCGATATTTCGACACGACGTGCATTGCGAGCGAAGCGAAGCAATCCATCTTTCAAGGATTACACGTGCCATGTCGAACAAGGAACTGGATTAGCTTCGTCGCTACCGCTCGCTCGACAATGACGCAGCACCCAGGTTGCTGCGAAGACGTGGACGTTCAGTCTTCAATGACTACCCCCCTCGCCGCCAAAATCGCCCGCGACTACGGCACGCCGTGCGCCGTCATCGACATGGATCGCGTCGAGCGCAATATCGCGCGGGTCCAGGCCGCGTGCGATGCCGCGGGGGTCGCCAACCGCCCGCATATCAAGACCCACAAGAGCCCGATGCTGGCCAAGCTGCAGATCGAGGCCGGCGCGCGCGGCATCACCTGCCAGAAGCTCGGCGAGGCCGAGGTGATGGCGGAGGCCGGGATCGACGACATCCTGATCAGCTACAATCTGATCGGCGACGAGAAGATGGCCCGGCTCGGCGCGCTGCAGGCCAAAGCCAACATGACGGTCGCCGCCGACAATTCGACTGTTATCGCCGGCCTGCCGCAGGCCGCGAGCGTTTCCGGCCGGCCGCTGTCGGTCGTGGTCGAATGCGATACCGGGCGCAAGCGCGCCGGCGTCGAGACGCCCGGTGAAGCCATAGCGCTGGCGCGCGAGATCGCCGCCTCGAAGGGACTGATCTTCGCGGGTTTCATGCTCTATCCGACCGAGAGCGGCTGGGCCGAGGCGCAACGCTTCTACGATGAAGCCTTGGCCGGCGTGCGCGCGCATGGACTCGACGCCGCCATGGTGTCCACCGGCGGCACGCCGAACCTGAAAAACGTCGGCAAGCTCAGGGGCGCCACCGAGCACCGGCCCGGCACCTACATCTACAACGACCGCATGCAGGTCGCCGCCGGCGTCGCGAGCTGGGACGACTGCGCGCTGAACATCTATTCCACCGTGGTGAGCCGCGCCGGTCCGGACCGCGGTATTCTGGATGCCGGCTCGAAGACGCTGACGTCCGATACCGGCGGCGGGCTCGACGGCCACGGCCTGATCCTGGAACATCCGGAAGCCAAAATCGCGCGTTTCGCCGAGGAACACGGCTTCCTCGACCTCGCCCGCAGCAACACCCGCCCCAATGTGGGCGATGTCGTGCGGATCGTGCCGAACCATGTCTGCGTCGTCGTCAACATGATGGACGAAGTGGTGATGGTGCGCGGCGAGGAGATCGTGGGCACACTCCCCGTCGCGGCGCGGGGCAAATTACGCTGATCCCCTCGCTTTCAACGGCATGAGGGACCTGGACGGACTTGCCGCTGGCTTGCCCCGCTCGCGACCGCCCGGCTGAACGGCCTATTCTGGATGGCGGGACGCGAACCGCTTTCAAGGATTGTGACTCGCGGTGTAGGATCGCGAGCCGCGCCTGCCCGAGCCGGCGAGGGATCCGTTCGGACGAGAGCAATGGCCAGCAAGCGCCCGTCGCGCCCCGTATCCCCTCCCGGTCAGAACTGCGGGAGCAGGTAGCCGAACTAGCTGCGCAGACAGAGCGGCCATGTCGGAGGTGCTTGCCGCGAGCTCGCCGTTCGCCGCAACGACCTTCAACGGGTCTCCGAAACCCCCTCGACAGCGCTACGCGACTCTGCCGGGTCGCGAACCAGCTTCAGATCTGCCCTGCCGCTCCTCATCCGAAGGAAATTCGCGGGCCGCGGTGCGTCGCAGGAGAGCGTTACGCGATCGACCGAAACACTGAGCGAAGTCGCCGGCGATCCCTCGCTCGCGGCCGCGCTTATCTAGGTGCAATCTGCGACCGGACCGGCGCGAAAAATTCGGGTTCGAGGCGCTCCACGGGCCCGAGATCCTGCAACATGAAAGCTGATCGCGGCGGCGACGCTCGCCACGGTGGTCGTCTTCAATGCCGCGGATGATCTCGCCGTCGGCGGCCACAATCTCCGTTCCCCCTGTTGAAGGACGATGGCGTCGATTTATCGGCCTGAATGCGCGGCGGCCGCGCAGCCTTTCGTCGGACAGGGAAGCTCGGACGTGTCACGACCTTCACCTCCAGACCGTGCTCGATCAGATCAATCTTCAGACCAGCAAATTCGACGGCTTGTACGCCACCGATCCGAACGTGGCGGCGCGATCGACCAACGACAATTTGCTCGATATCGTCGACATCGTTCAGAACGACGCCATCTGAACACGGCGGCCGGCGGAAACGGCAACGCCGGCACGGTAGGCGGGTTCAGCGAAATGCCGGCCTATCTAACGGTCCGGACGGGGTGAACGCCACGGCGGAACGATCACGCAATTCCAGGACAATCAGGCCCAGACGAATTTCTGGTCGGCCTTCCTGTCCGAAGCCAACGTGATCAACAACCAGCTTCAGGCGGTTGCCCCGGCCAGGCAAGCCAGCGAAATTAGCGCTGGATATCCCGATCGTCGCCCAGATTCGGCGCGAACTTCGACAGGCGCAGGGGGAGCTCGCGCGCGGTCGCAACGCGCGTCGGCGATCCTTGGACAACTCAGGGCCGCATCGATTGCCGCAGCGAACTCAGGCGACCCGTGAGCAGCCTGTCGGCGATCGGCCGATACGCCGGCATGAACTGGCTTGCGCCGAAGCCACCCGACCTCGAGCGGGAACAACTCATTTCGAGAGCATCGTCGAGGAAACCCGTCGGGCAAGACGACGTTATCAACGGCCGATGGACCTCACAAGGAATGCGAGGCGCCGCGGACGGAGTCTGGACATCAATGGGACGCGATCGTGGGGACTCTGGCACTGATCCACAGCGAAGCCCTCAGGCGACGCCGTCGCATTCACAAGCGCCTCGCGACCTCGCGTTGGCGCGCCTCAGGTGACCGGGTGCAGCTCCAGCAGGTGTGGCACTTCTAGCCTGATCGCCAACGCAACTGCTTCGGGCGATGGCACTGTGCGGACGGCGAGGGGGATGGCGGCAGCTCCGGGGGAGCCGCCGCCGGTCTTCTTCAGGGGTGCATCTGTTCGCCGGCCATTCGCGGCCTGCCCCCTCGGAGGAGACGCGGAGAGCGGCGTCGGTGTTGCCTGCAGGGATACGGGTCCGAGGATTCGAGCACCTGAGACGCTGGACGTCCGCCTGTTCGCAGCGCAGTCCTTTGTCTACACGACGGGATCGGACGGCATGGGCATGGCGCATTGTCGATCAGCCGCTCCATCGATGCGAAAAGGGATGGCGGCGTGGAAATCAGGATGTCCCCACGGGCAACCTGCGTGCAGTCAGGCCGCCGCGGAAAGCCTGATCCAGTCCATTCAAATTGCGGTCAAGATGGCCCATCAGGTGCGGCAACAACCTCCCGCCGCGGCGGCCACGCTGAACTAGACGGAAGTCATGGGGCGCGGTTCCGCAACCATTTCAGCGCGCCCTGTCCCGCCGCAGCCCCTGTCGCGAACGAGGCCTGCAGCAGATAGCCGCCGGTCGGCGCTTCCCAGTCGAGCATTTCGCCCGATGCGAACACGCCGGGCAGGCGGCGGAGCATGAAATCGGAATCGAGTTCGTCGAAGGATATTCCGCCCGCGGTCGAAATCGCGCGCGCGATCGGCGCGACGCCATTGAGTTTGACCGGCACCGCGTTGATCCGTTCCGCCAATTGCGCGGGCGACAGCGACGACAAGCTGACGCCGGCGTTCATGGCCGCCTCCTGCACCAGGCCGATGCCGACAGGCGAAAGCTGCGCGGCCTTGCGCAGCCAGTTCGAGAACGACTGTTTTGCTTTTGGCGCCGACAGCCGCGTGGTCAGCGCATCGATGTCGATATCCGGCCGCAAGGCGATGTGGAGCGTCGCCTGCCCCGCGGCGAGGATCGCTTCGCGCAATTCGGCCGACAGCGCATAGATCGCGCCGCCCTCGATGCCGGTGCGCGTAATGATGGCTTCGCCGCGCACCGTGCGCGGACCAAACGACAGCGCCACGCCCTTGAGCGGCTGGCCTTCAAAACGATCGCGGAAGATCTCCGACCAGGCGACCGTGAAACCGCAATTGGCGGGCTTGAGCGGCGCGATCGTCACGCCCTTCGCCGCGAGCGTTTCCGCCCATGCACCGTCCGAGCCGAGCCGAGGCCAACTCGCCCCGCCGAGCGCCAGCACGGTCGCGCTGGCGTCGACGGCCATTGGCCCGTCGGGAGCCTGAAACAGCAGGCGGCCCGTCGCGTCCCAGCCGGTCCAGCGGTGGCGCAGCGCGAATTGCACGCCCGATGGCGTCGAGCCGCCGCAACCACGCGCGCAGCAAGGGCGAGGCCTTCATCGCCTTCGGGAATACCCGGCCCGAGGAGCCGACAAAGGTCGGCTGGCCCAAGCCCTCGCTCCAGGCGCGCAAGCGCTCCGGCGGAAATGCTTCAATCGCAGCAGTGAGTTGCGGCGACGCCTTGCCGTAGCGGCTAAGGAATGCCGGCAGCTTCTCGCTGTGGGTCAGATTGAGCCCGCCGCGCCCCGCCATCAGGAATTTGCGGCCCGCCGAGGCCATCGCGTCATAGACCGTGACGGCCGCGCCACCGTCGCCTAGCACCTCGGCCGCCATCAACCCGGCGGGGCCCGCGCCGATGACGGCGATGTTTCTGGAATCGGGACGCATGGGGCGAGTGTATAGCCACTAAACGACCGTCATGCCCGGGCTTGTCCCGGGCATCCACGTCTTACTTTCGAGCGGCGGCAAAGACGTGGATGGCCGGGACAAGCCCGGCCATGACGAAGAACTGTTTCGTCATTCCGGGGCGCGCGTCAACGCGAACCCGGAATCTCGCGCAACAACATCGAGATTCTCCGATGTGCAATGCACATCGTAGTTCGATGCTTCGCATCGCCCCGGAATGACGGAGTGGTGCACAGCTTGATCCCTGCCCGCGCCGCGGCCTGGCCGACATATTTCTGGGTCTGCTCGAACGCGCCCTGCAACGCCTTCGCCTTCGACATGTCGCTGATCTCGTTGAAGTGCGCGGCGATCGCGTCCGGGGTCCAGTCGGTCTTCGCCAGGTTGATGCCTTCGCTTTCCACGATCCTGATCACCGCGAAGGAGCCGGCGCCGGCGCCCATGATGGTGCGGGTCGGCGAATCCTCGCTCAGCATGTATTCCACCGCCGGCGTGATCGCTTCCGGCTTCATCAGCTCCAGCGCCTGCGGCGGCAGCAATTCCTCGGTCATGCGGGTTGCGGCTGTCGGCGAGATGATGTTGACGCGGATGTTGTTCTTGCGGCCTTCCTCGGCGAGCACGTTCATCAGGCCGACCATGCCGGATTTCGCCGCGCCGTAATTGGCCTGGCCGAAATTGCCGTAGCAGGCCCGACGACGACGTCGTCAGCACGATGCGTCCGTAATTGCGCTCGCGCATGCCGTCCCACACCGCCTTGCAGCAGTAGAAGGTGCCGGTGAGATGCACATCCAGCACCTTGGCGAAATCGGCGGCTTCCATCTTGCCGAACGATTTGTCGCGCAGGATGCCGGCATTGGCGCAGAGCAGATCGACGCTGCCCCACTCCTTGGTGGCGCGGGCGACCATCGCCTTGACCTGCTCGAAATTGGAGACGTCGGCGCCGTCGGCCATCGCCACCCCGCCGGCCTTCTTGATTTCCTCGACCACGCTTTGGGCAGGGGTCAGCGACCCGCCGCTGCCGTCGCGGGCGCCGCCGAAATCATTGACCACGACCTTCGCGCCGCGGCTCGCCAACCCCAGCGCATGCGCGCGTCCAAGACCATTGCCCGCGCCGGTCACGATAGCGACGCGTCCGTCAAACCTGATTGTCATGAGATTGGATTCCTGGATGTGGTTCACTCGTCATGCCCGGGCTCGACCCGGGCATCCATCTAACGAAAAATCGCTTGTTTTGAGCAGCGATGGATTGCCGGGTCAAGCCCGGCAATGACGAGTGGGCGCGTGGGCGGGCAGTGGGTCAGGCGAAGTAAATCAGGCCGATCCAGTCGGCCACCAGGGCCGACCTCTGCTCGCCCTCGATTTCCACGCTGACGGCTGGTGCGCGACAGCAATTCCTTGGGCTTGCGCAACGTCGCTTCCATCAGCGTGAAGCGGCCGCGGACCCGGGAGCCGGCGCGCACCGGCGAGATGAAGCGCAATTTGTCAAAGCCGTAATTGACGCCCATCGTCGTGCCCGCAATCACCGGCATCACCTCATACGACATGATGCTCATCAGCGACATCGTCAGGAAGCCATGCGCGATGGTCGTTCCGAACGAGGTTTCGCGCCTGGCGCGCTCGGGATCGACGTGGATGAACTGATGATCCTCGATCACGTCGGCATAGGCGTCGATCCGGTTCTGGTCGAGCAGATGCCACGACGAGACGCCGACCTCCTTGCCGACCATCGCCTGATAGGCTTCAAGCGAAAGCGGCGGCTTCTTCCAGACTTCATTCATCCGTCAACTCTCCGTCGACCCGGCGGGCCGCATTTTTTGCAATTCCGGGAAATCCTCTTCGCGAAATTCGATGCCGCGCAGCGCATCGTCGCGATCGTTGTCGTGCTCCAGCCGGCGCAACTGCACGCGGCGGATCTTTCCGGAAATCGTCTTGGGCAATTCGGTCACGAACTCGATCTTGCGGATGCGCTTGAACGGCGCAAGCCGGGTGTGCAGGTGCTGGAAGATCGACAGCGCGGTCTCGCGCGTGCGTCCGGCGTCCGCGACCAGCAGCACATAGGCCTTCGGGATCGCAAGCCGGATCGGATCGGGGCTGGGCACGACCGCGGCCTCGGCGACCGCCTCGTGCTCGAGCAGGATACTCTCGAGTTCGAACGGGCTGATCCGGTAGTCGGATGACTTGAATACGTCGTCGGAACGGCCGACGAAGGTCAAATAGCCTTCCGCGTCGGCGAACACCACGTCGCCGCTGCGGTAAAGCTCGCCGTCGGCGCCGCTCAGTTTGCCGTCATCGCCCTGATAGCCCTGCATCAGGCCCGCCGGGCGGTCGGCGCCGAGCACCAGCGTGACTTCACCTTCGCTCGTCACATGGCCGTCGACATCGGTGATCTGCACCCGGTAGCCCGGCAGCGGCCGGCCCATCGATCCGACCTTTACGTTCTGCCCCGGCGAATTGCCGGCCAGCGCGGTGGTTTCGGTCTGGCCGTAGCCGTCGCGGATGGTCAGCCCCCAGGCGCCGCGCACCTGGTCGATCACTTCGGGATTGAGCGGTTCGCCGGCGCCGCAGACTTCGCGCAGCGAGACCTTGAAATCGGCCAGCCGCTCCTGGATGAACAGCCGCCACACCGTCGGCGGCGCGCACAGCGTGGTGACGCCGCAGCGGCCGATGGTCGCGAGCAATCCCTTGGCGTCGAAGCGCGGCTGATTGACCACGAACACGGTGGCGCCGGCATTCCAGGGCGCGAAGAAACAGCTCCAGGCATGCTTGGCCCAGCCGGGCGAAGAGATATTGAGATGGACATCGCCGGGCTGCAAGCCCAGCCAGTACATCGTCGACAATGCGCCGACGGGATAGCTGCGCTGGCTGTGCCGCACCAGCTTCGGTTTCGCCGTGGTGCCGGAGGTGAAATACAGCAGCACCGGGTCGTCCGGCCCGGTCGGGCCATCAGGCGTGAACTCCTCCGGAAACTCGGCGGTCTGCTCGAACGCCAGCCAGCCGTCGTGCTTCGACGAGGCATTCACGACCACCCGGATCAGCTTGTCGCCGCCGAGCCCTGAAAATTTTGCGACCTGCTCCTGCGAGGCCACCACCACCTTGGCGCGGCCGCGATCGAGCCGGTCGCGCAGTTCGTCCGGCGTCAACAGCGTGGTGGCGGGAATCACCACGATGCCGAGCTTCATCGCCGCCAGCATGGTCTCCCACAGCGGCACGACGTTGCCGAGCAGCAGCAGCAGATGGTCGCCGCGCTTCAGCCCCTGCGCGCGAAGGAAATTCGCCACCTGGTTGGAGCGGCGCGACAGCGTGCCGAACGAAAGTTTCGTCTCCTTGTTGCTGCCGGCATCGACGATCCACAGTGCGGGACGGTCCTTGCTCTGCGGCATCGCGCGCCAGTTCGGCATCGAACCAGTCCAGCGCCCAGTTGAACGGCACCGGATCGGGCCAGTGAAATCCCTTCACCGCGGCGTCGTAGTCGGTGCGATGCTGGAGGAGAAATGCGCGCGCTTGCTGAAATGTCGTCATGTTCACCCTGCGGTTCCACCACCTGCAACACCGTCATCCCGAGGAGCCGCGCCTACGCGCGGCGTCTCGAAGGATGGCCGATTGCACCGATCCTTGTCATCCTTCGAGGCTCGCAAGAGCTCGCACCTCAGGATGACGGTAGCAATCATTTCCCGGCTAACCCGCGCACATGCCGGATGATCCCGGAAAAATCGACCCCGCCATTTCCGGCGGCATCGAACGCCTTGTAGATTTCCTGCGCGTGCTTGCCGAGCGGCGTCGCGGCGCCGGCCGCCTTGGCCGCGTCCTGCGCCAGCGTCAGGTCCTTCACCATCAGCGCCGAGGCAAAGCCGGGCTTATAGCCGTTATTGGCGGGCGACGCCGGCACCGGGCCCGGCACCGGGCAATAAGACGTCAGCGACCAGCATTGCCCCGACGAGGTCGAGGCCACGTCGAACAGCGCCTGGTGCGACAATCCGAGTTTTTCGGCGAGCGCAAAGGCTTCCCCAACCGCGATCATGGAAATGCCGAGGATCATGTTGTTGCAGATCTTGGCCGCCTGGCCGGCGCCGGCGCCGCCGCAATGCACGATCTTCTTGCCCATGTTCTCGAGCACGGGCCTGGCGGTCGCGAACGCCTTGTCCTCGCCGCCGCACATGAAGGTCAGGGTCGCGCCCTTGGCGCCGCCGGTGCCGCCGGACACCGGCGCGTCGACCGAGAGCACGCCGTGCTTGGCCGCCAGCGCATGGGCCTGTTTGGCGCTCTCGACGTCGATGGTGGAGCAATCGATGATCAGCGCGGCCTTTTTCATCGAGGGCACCACGTCGGTCCAGACCGAAACGACATGCTTGCCGGCGGGCAACATGGTGACGACTACGTCCGCGCCCTTCACCGAGCCAACCGCGCTGTCGGCGATCGCGGCGCCGTCAGCCTCGGCCTGATCACGCGAAGCCGCCACCAGGTCGAACGCGGTCACCTTGTGGCCGGCCTTGACCAGGTTGGCCGCCATCGGCCCGCCCATGTTGCCGAGGCCGATGAATGCGATGTTTGCCATGTCCCGTTCCCTCCGTCAGCAGTTTCTATGTCGCTTTGTCGAATACCAGTTCGTCGGCGCCGATCCCGGCGAAGTAAGGCGCGACGATCTCCGGCGTCACGTCCTCGATCCGCGCCGGAGACCATTTCGGATTGCGATCCTTGTCGATCACGGCGGCGCGCACGCCCTCGCGGAAATCGTCGCTTCGAAACACTTCCAGCGCGGCGCGATATTCCCGCACCAGGCATTGTTCCAGCGAGGACGATTGCCGCGCCAGCCGCAGCAGTTTCAGCGCCACCACCATGCCGCGCGGCGACTTCTCGTTCAACGTCTTCAGCGTCGCCCGCGCGAACTCCGAACCGTCGCGCTTGAGGTCGGCGATGATATCTTCCATCCGGTCATGGGCGAACCAGCGGTCGATCTGCGGCTGTTGCGCGGCGACGGGGCCCGCCGTCTCGCCGGTCGCGAACTGCCCGATCGCGGCCTTTACTTCGGCTGCGTTCGCGCCCGCGCGAAGGCCGACCAGCGTCTCGCGCAGCACGGCGAGTTTTCCCGTGGGCACGACCGCGTCGGCGAATTTGGCATGGATCGCGTCCGGGCCGTTCATGGTCTCGCCGGTGAGCCCGAAATAAGTGCCGATCTCGCCCGGCGAGCGCGACAACAGCCAGGTGCCGCCCACATCCGGGAAGAAGCCGAGGCTGACTTCCGGCATCGCCAGTTTTGTCTTCTCGGTCACGACGCGGTGGCTGCCGTGGCCGGAAAGGCCGACGCCGCCGCCCATCACCAGCCCATCCATGAAGGCGACATAGGGTTTGGGAAATCGCGCGATGCGCGCGTTCATGATGTATTCCTGGCGCCAGAAGCGCTTGCCGAGGTCGCCGCCGGCCCGCGAGCTTTCGTACAGCCCGCGGATGTCGCCGCCGGCGCAAAGTCCGCGCTCGCCGGCGCCTTCCAGCAGCACCAGCGCCACCGCCGGGTCGGCCTCGAACCGGTCGAGCGCCTTGTCGATGCCGATCGACATCTCGAAGGTCATGGCATTGATCGTCTTCGGCCGGTTGAGCCGGATGATGCCGGCCGAACCTTCCCGCCGCACGATCACGTCGGGCTCGGCGACGGTGGCGGGGGCTCGCGCGGTCATCGCGCGCCCTCGATCAGCTTGCGCGAGACGATCAGCCGCATGATCTCGTTGGTGCCTTCGAGGATCTGGTGCACGCGCAGATCGCGCACGATCTTCTCGATGCCGTATTCGCTGAGATAGCCGTAGCCGCCGTGCAATTGCAGCGCCTGGTTGGCGACCTCGAATCCGACATCGGTGCCGAAGCGCTTTGCCATCGCGCACAGCATGGTCGCTTCCGGATCCTTGCGGTCGAGCGCGGCAGCGGCGCGCCACACAAAGGTCCGCGCCGCCTCCAGCTCGGTCGCCATGTCGGCGAGGCGGAATTGCAGCGCCTGGAATTCGTCGAGCCGCTTGCCGAAGGCTTTTCGCTCCTTCATGTAGGCCGAGCGACTTGTCGAGCGCGGATTGCGCGCCGCCGAGCGAACAGGCCGCGATATTGAGGCGGCCGCCGTCGAGGCCGGCCATCGCGATCTTGAAGCCGATGCCCTCTTCGCCGAGCCGGTTGGCGACCGGCACACGCGCATTCTCGAAGATCACCGCGCGGGTCGGCTGCGCGTTCCAGCCCATCTTGCGCTCATTGGCGCCGAACGACAGCCCGGGCGTATCGCCCTCGACGACGAGGGTCGAAATGCCGCCGGGCCCGTCGCCGCCGGTGCGCACCATCACCACGTAGATGTCGCCCTTGCCGGCGCCGGAGATGAACTGCTTCTGGCCGTTGAGCACGTAATGATCGCCGTCGCGCACCGCGCGGGTGCGCAGCGCGGCCGCATCCGAGCCGGAGCCCGGCTCGGTCAGGCAATAGCTCGCCAACAGCTCCATGGTGCAGAGCTTCGGCAGAAATTTCCGGCGTTGGATGTCATTGCCGTAGGCGTCGATCATCCACGACGCCATGTTGTGGATCGAGATGAAGGCCGACACTGTCGGGCAGCCCTGCGCCAGGGCCTCGAAGATCAGCGCGGCGTCAAACCGCGTCAGCGCCGAGCCGCCGACATCGTCGCGGATGTAGATGCCGCCGATGCCGAGCTTCGCCGCCTCGCGCATCACATCGACCGGAAAATGCTTCTCCTCGTCCCAGCGCAGCGCATGCGGCGCGATCTTCTCCGCGGCAAACTCCCGCGCCATATCGCGAACCGCAATCTGGTCCTCGTTGAGAGCGAATTGCATCTGCTGTCGACGCGTCTACTTCATCGTCGGAATTGAGAACTCCGCGCCTTCCTTGACGCCGGACGGCCAGCGCGAGGTCACCGTCTTGGTCTTGGTGTAGAAGCGAACGGAATCCGGTCCATATTGATTGAGGTCGCCGAAACCGGAACGTTTCCAGCCGCCGAAGGTGTAATACGCGACCGGCACCGGGATCGGCACGTTGATGCCGACCATGCCGACATTGACCTTGGCCGCGAAGTCGCGCGCCGCGTCGCCATCGCGGGTGAAGATCGCAACGCCGTTGCCGTAGTCGTGATCGGACGGCAGCCTCAGCGCCTCATCGTAATCATGGGCGCGCACCACCGACAGCACCGGACCGAAGATTTCTTCCTTGTAGATCCGCATGTCCTTGGTGACGTTGTCGAACAGACAGCCGCCCATGTAGAAGCCGTTCTCGTAGCCCTGCATCTTGAAGCCGCGGCCGTCGACCGCGAGCTTGGCGCCTTCCTTGATGCCGATCTCGACATAGTTCTTGACCCGCTCCAGCGCGGCCTTGGTCACCAGCGGACCGAAATCGGCGGTCGGATCGATCGAGGGTCCGATCTTCAGGTTCTCGACGCGCGGAATGAGCTTTTCCATCAGCCGGTCGGCGGTGGTCTTGCCGACGGGAACAGCGACCGACACCGCCATGCAGCGCTCGCCCGCGGCGCCGTATCCGGCACCGACCAGCGCATCGACGGTCTGATCCATGTCGGCGTCGGGCATGACGATCGCGTGGTTCTTGGCGCCGCCGAAAGCACTGCACCGCTTTCCGGTCGCAGCCGCGCGCTCGTAGATATACTGCGCGATCGAGGAGGAGCCGACAAAGCCGACCGCCGCGATGTCGTGATCGTCGAGAATGGCGTCCACGGCTTCCTTGTCGCCGTTGACGACGTTGAGGATGCCCGGCGGCAGCCCCGCCTCCAGCATCAGTTCGGCAAGCCGCATCGGCACGCCGGGGTCGCGCTCCGATGGCTTGAGGATGAAGGCATTGCCGCAGGCGATCGCGGGCGCGAATTTCCACATCGGGATCATGGCCGGAAAATTGAACGGCGTGATGCCGGCAACGACGCCCAGCGGTTGCCGCATCGAATAGATGTCGATGCCCGGCCCCGCGCCTTCGGTGTATTCACCCTTCATCATTTGCGGAATGCCGAGGGCGAACTCCACGACCTCGACGCCGCGCAGAATATCGCCTTTCGCGTCGGGAATGGTCTTGCCGTGTTCGCGGGCGAGCAATTCGGCCAGCGCGTCATTGTCGCGCGCCACCAGTTCCAGGAACTTCATGAGGACGCGAACCCGGCGCTGCGGATTGGTTGCGCCCCATTCCGGCTGCGCGGCCTTGGCGTTCTCGACGGCGGCGCGCAGCTCGGCCTTGGAGGCCAGCGCCACCTGGGCCTGGACGTCGCCGGTCATCGGCTCGAAGACGTCCGCAAAGCGTCCCGAGGTGCCCTTGACCTCACGGCCGCCGATGAAATGTCCGATTGTACGCATGCGTTCCTCCAAGACCGTCGGGTGCAGGTTTTGGCGGCATCTTGCAGTCTTTGGGGCGTTTGGAAAGGGTCTCGACGCGCGGCGGATTTGCGAAAATGCGGGCTTGGCCGGCTTTTCGCTCCCCTACGACGAATGTCGCATGAGGCGGCGCGCGCCGCCGCTCAGGTCCGGGCCGGCGCGGCGGCTTTTTTGGCCGTTGATTTCTTGGGCGCCCGCTTCAGCGGCGTCGCCCGCTCCAGCACGGCCTCGCGGCCTGAGGCCAGAATCTCGTCGGAGAACTCGCCATTGCCGGCGATGCGGGCCAGCACCAGGGTACCCATCATGGTCGCGAGCGCGGAAGCCGCCTGCTTGCGCGCGGTCTTGCGCGGCAGCGCCGGAATTTGTTCGGCGATCATGTCGACCATCTGCTCGAGCTTGGCGGCGAAGGCCTTGCGGGTTTTCGGGCTCTCGCGGGCGATTTCCGCGCCCAGCGTCGGAACCGCGCAGCCATGGCCGGGATCGTCGCGGTGGACCGTGGTCAGATAGGAATCCACGATCGCCGCCAGCCGCTTCTCCGGCGGCGTCTGTTCGCTCGAGCTTGCGCCAACGCTCGGTCGAGCGATCCATCGCATAGGCGAACGCCTCGATGACCAGCGCTTCCCGGGAATCGAAATGGGCATAGAACCCGCCATGGGTCAGCCCTGCGTCCTTCATCAGGTCGGCGACCCCGATACCGTGCGCGCCCTTTTCGCGCAGCCGCACCGAGGCGCGCTTGACGATCCGGGCGTGGGTTTCGAGCTTGTGTTCCCTGGAGTAGCGCATTCCGGCAGTCCTATAATATGTCTGGAGTCATATAATAGCCAAGGCAGCCGGAAAAAGCTCCAGCTAATTGCCGGGGTTGCTACCGGACATTGATCGAGCGGTTAATCGCACCCAGCCCGGCCCGGCATAGATCAGGTCAGCCCTGCTTGACAAGCGACCGTTTTGACCGGGAATGAGCCTTGCTCAAGGCCAATCTTCGTTCGCAACAACCGGGAACATCCATGCACATGCTCAATCCCTATTGCGGGGTCGACCGCGACCCGCGCGGCGTCGTTCGCCTGACGATCTCCAATGCCGGGCCGCTCAATATTCTGGGATCGGCCGTGATCAAGGGCTTGCGCGAAGGGCTGGAACTGCTGGCAGCGGACCGGCAGATCCGCGTGCTGGTCATCTCGGGCCACGGCGAAAAGAGCATGATCGGCGGCGCCGACATCAAGGAAATGGCCACGCTCGATCAGGGTTCCGCGGAAAAGTTCATCACGGGCCTGCGCGATCTCTGCGAAACCGTGCGCGCGTTTCCGGCGCCGGTCATCGCGCGCCTGCCCGGCTGGTGTCTCGGCGGCGGCCTGGAATTTGCCGCCGCCTGCGACTTCCGCATTGCCGCCCACGACGCCAAATTCGGCATGCCCGAGGTCAGGGTCGGAATCCCCAGCGTCATTCACGCCGCCTTGCTGCCGCGGCTGATCGGCTGGGGCCGCGCCCGCTGGCTGGTGATGACCGCGGAGAATATCGACGCGCCCACCGCGCTCGGCTGGGGACTGATCGACGTGGTCGCCCCGCAAGACGGCCTCGATGCCGCGGTCGAGCAGCACGGTCAAGGCGCTGCTGGAATGCGCGCCGGAAGCCCTGCGCGCGCAAAAGGCGCTGCTCCGGCAATGGGAGGAATTGCCGCTGAAGGAATCGGTCGACCTCTCGATTGCCGTGTTCGGGCAATCCTACCTGACCGGTGAACCGCAGCAATTGATGCAGGCGTTCGTCAACCGCAAGCGCTAGCCGACCGGCGGACAAATTATGTGGCGCCACCGTTGCAATTTTTGCGACGCATCATATGATGAACGTCATGTAAGAAACCACGCGCCATTGAGGAGCCCGCCATGACCGCAGCTTCCGATCCCGTCGTCATCGTTTCCGCCGCCCGCACCCCGCTCGGCCGTTTCATGGGGGAACTTTCGCCGTTTTCCGCCCATCAGCTCGGTTCCCACGTGATCGGCGCCGCCGTCGAGCGGGCCAAATTGTCGCCCGAGCGGATCGACGAGGTCTTCATGGGCTGCGTGCTGCCGGCCGGACAGGGCCAGGCCCCGGCGCGGCAGGCGGCACGCGGCGCCAAACTTCCGGACGCGACCGGCGCCACCACCGTCAACAAGGTCTGCGGCTCCGGCATGAAAGCCACCATGCTGGCGCATGACATCATCAATGCCGGCTCCGCGGAGATCGTGCTGTCGGGCGGCATGGAGAGCATGACCAACGCGCCGTATCTGCTGGCGAAGGCGCGCGGCGGCTATCGCGCCGGCCACGACCGCATCATCGACCACATGTTCATGGATGGCCTCGAGGACGCCTACGAAACCGGCCGCTCGATGGGCGATTTCGGCGAGGCCACCGCGGAAGCCTATCAGTTCACGCGCGCGGCGCAGGACGCCTACGCGATGGAGACGCTGAGCCGCGCGCGCAAGGCGGTGGAAGGCGGCGCGTTCAAGGCCGAGATCGTGCCGATCACGGTGAAGGAAAAAGCCGGCCCCCGCACCATCGCCAATGACGAGCATCCGCTGAAGGTCGACCCGGCCAAGATTCCCGGGCTGAAGCCGGCGTTCCGCCCCAACGGCACCATCACGCCGGCCGCCTCCTCGGCCAACGCCGACGGCGCCGCGGCGCTGATCCTGGCCAGGCGGTCGCTGGCCGATCGCGACGGCCTGCCCATGCTGGCCGAGATCAAGGGTCACGCCACCCACAGCCAGGAACCGCAATGGTTCACCACCGCGCCGATCCCGGCGATTCGCAAGCTCCTCGACAAGGTCGGCTGGAGCGTCGGCGATGTCGACCTGTTCGAGATCAACGAGGCCTTCGCCGTGGTCGCGATGGCCGCGCAACGCGACCTCGGGATTCCCCGCGACAAGCTCAACGTCAACGGCGGCGCCTGCGCGCTCGGCCATCCCATCGGCGCCACCGGCGCCCGGCTGATCGTGACGCTGCTGCACGCGCTGGAAGCCCAGAACCTGAAACGCGGCATAGCCGCACTCTGCATCGGCGGCGGCGAAGCCACCGCCATCGCCGTGGAGCGCATCGTGCACTGAAGCGCCGACGAAAGCCTTCGCCCCCGGGATAGCTCTGTCGCAAAATGGATAGGCGGCTGGCGCAGCCCGGTTTAATCATGGCCGAGAAGTCATTGCCAAATAGATTGTTCGCCAACGCCTAGCCGGCAGGAAGCTTGAAATTCGATGATCTCCAACTGGCTGTCAGCCGCCCTCGCCCGCCGCAACATCCATTACGGCTGGGTGATGGTCGGCGTGACCTTCTTCACCGCGCTGATCAGCGCCGGCACCGTCGGCGCGCCCGGCGTCTTCATCGTGCCGCTGCAGCATGAATTCGGCTGGACCACCGCGGAGATTTCCTCGGCGCTGTCGATCCGATTTATCCTGTTCGGCCTGATGGCGCCGTTCGCGGCCGCGCTGTTGAACCGCTACGGCCTGCGCAACGTGACGCTCACGGCGCTGCTGGTCGTGGCGTCGGCGCTGGTGACCTCGCTGGCGATGACGAAGGTCTGGCAATTGATGCTGCTGTGGGGCGTCGTGATCGGCATCGGCACCGGCATGACCGCGCTGGTGCTGGGCGCCACCATCGCCGCGCGCTGGTTCGCGGCGCGGCGCGGGCTCGTGGTCGGCATCCTCACCGCGAGCGTCGCCACCGGACAACTGGTGTTCCTGCCGCTGCTCGCCAGCGTCACCGAGCGCGTGGGCTGGCGGGTCGCGCTGGGGCTGATGTGCGTGATGCTTGGCGTCGCGGCATTCGCGGTGCTGATGCTGATGCGCGACCGTCCTTCCGATGTCGGCTTGCGGCCGTTCGGCGACGTGGGCACGGAGCCGTTGCCGGCGCCGCCCGCCGAACAACGCGCCGATCATGGCGGCCGCGCTCGGCACGCTGCGCGATGCCTCGAAGCAGCGGGTGTTCTGGATCCTGTTTGCGACCTTCTTCATCTGCGGCGCCTCCACCAACGGGCTGGTCCAGGTGCATCTGATTCCGATGTGCCTCGATTTCGGCATTCCGCAGGTGCAGGCCGCGAGCCTGCTCGCCGCCATGGGCGTGTTCGATTTCTTCGGCACCATCATGTCGGGCTGGCTGTCGGACCGCTACGACAACCGCTGGCTGCTGTTCTGGTACTACGGCCTGCGCGGGCTATCGCTGCTGTTCCTGCCCTTTACCGATTTCTCGTTCTACGGCCTGTCGCTGTTTGCGATGTTCTACGGCCTCGACTGGATCGCGACCGTGCCGCCGACGGTGCGGCTGACCGCGCAGCGGTTCGGGCCGGAACGCGCCAACCTCGTGTTCGGCTGGATCTTCGCCGGCCATCAAATGGGCGCGGCCACCGCCGCCTTCGGCGCCGGCCTGTCGCGAACGCTGCTCGCGACCTATCTGCCGGCGTTCTTCGTCGCCGGCGCACTCTGCGTCGTCGCGGCGCTGATCGTGCTGGCGATCTCGCGGCCGCCGAAGCCGGCGGCAGCGTAGCGAAGGCAGGCTCTCAGCACGTCATGCCCGGCCTTGTGCCGGGCATTCTCTTTCCCTGAAGCGAAGACGTGGATGGCCGGGACAAGCCCGGCCATGACGGCCGCCGCGAAGCAGTTCCCGTTCTCCCTCGCGACGCCCTCGCGGGGAGAGGTAAGGGCGCCTACGGCCGTGTCGTCATGCCGGACGGCGGGCCCGGCGTGCCCAGCGGCTCGGCGAGCCGCGCGAACTCGCACAGCAGCGAACGGGTCTTGCGCGGGTCGATGATCTCCTCGACCCAGAACTTCTCGGCCGAGCGGAACGGCGAACGCAGTTTGTTGAGCCGTTCCTCGATCTCTTTCAGCTTTCCTTGCGGATCGTCCGACGCGTCGATGTCGGCGCGATAGGCGGCCTCGATGCCGCCTTCCAGCGGCAGCGAGCCCCAATAGGCCGACGGCCAGGCATAGCGCATCGAGAAGCGGTTCGACGGCTGGTGCACGACGCCGGCGACGCCGAAGGCGTTGCGCACGATGATGGTGCACCAGGGCACGGTGGACTGGTTGACCGCGGCCATCGCGCGCACGCCGTGGCGGATGGTGGCCGACTTTTCGGCCTCGAGCCCGATCATGAAGCCCGGGCAATCCATCAGATAGACCACCGGAAGATGGAAGGTCTCGGCGAAGTCGACCCAGCGCACCACTTTCTGGCAGGCGTCCGCCGTCCACGACCCGCCATAGTGGAAGGGATCGCTGGCGAGCACCAGCACCGCGCGGCCTTCGAGGCGGGCAAGGCCGGTGATCATCGGACGGCCGAAATTGGAGTTGACCTCGAAGAACGAACCCTTGTCGACCACCGCCTCGATGATCGGCCGCATCTTGTAGACCTGGCGGCGGTTGCGCGGCACCGCCTTCATCAGCGATTCCTCTGATCGCTCCGGATCGTCGTCGCTGGGTAGCGTCGGCGGCAGCTCGTAGACCGACGACGGCAGATAGGACAGGAAACGCCGTGCGCGCTCGAATGCCTCCTCCTCGGTCTCGACCGCGTCATCGACGCCGCCGGCGCGGGTCTGGATCTCGGCGCCGCCGAGTTCCTGCTTGGTGAGGTCCTGGCCCAGCCGTTTGACGACCGGCGGACCCGCGACGAACATCGCGGAGTTTTTCGTCATGACCGAATAGTGGCTGGCGGCGAGCCGCGCCGCGCCGAGGCCTGCGACCGAACCGAGCCCCAGCCCCACGACCGGCACGCGCGCCATGTTCGCGATCGTGTACCAGTACCAGCGCGTGCCGCCGACGCCGCCCGGCAGATTGGCCGCGCCCTTGGTCTCGATGGTCTTGACCGAGCCGCCGCCGCCGGAGCCTTCGATCATGCGGATGATCGGCAGGCGGAAGTCGTGCGCCATCTCCTCGGCCATCAGCGGCTTGGCCGAGATCGAGGCGTCCGCCGAGCCGCCGCGCACGGTGAAATCGTCGCCGACCACGACCACGGTGCGGCCGTCGATCTTGCCGCGGCCGAACACGCAGTTCGCCGGCGTCAGATTCTTGAGTTCGCCGTGCTCGTCATATTCGGCGATGCCGGAAATCGCGCCGACCTCGTGGAAGCTGTTTGCGATCGACCAGGCTGTCGATGCGATCGCGAACGGTGAGCCGGCCCTGGTCACGCTGCCGCTTGACCTTGTCAACGCCTCCCATCTCGCGCGCGAACGCTTCGCGCCGAGCGAGATCGTCGAGTTCCGGCTTCCAGTTCATTCACATCCTCCGTCTTGATGATTTTATTATTGTTATGAGCGACACCGGAAGCGCTTTCCTCTCCAGCCGGTTGCTGAAGAGCTCGCCGTCGGCGCCTTCGAGCAGGCTGCCGACCGCGGCGGCCAGCTGGCGCATCTGCGGCGCGACTTCCTTGTGCAGCCGCTTCTCGTCATACATCGCCGACAGCAGGCCGATCGTGACCACGACGAAGGTCTGGTATTGCGGCGACCATAGCGGCACCGCGAGCCCGTTGATATGCGGGCTCCACAGGCCGCAGGCGACGACATAGCCGTGTTCGCGCAGCAAACGCCGGTTGGTCTCGAGGCGAGGCCGCAGCATCTTGGCGCCCTCGGGCATTTCGCGCTCCATTTCCGCCAGCAGCGCGTCGCCGACATCCTCGTCGAGCGCGGCGGTATAGGCATGGCCCGCGGCGGTGCTCGCCATCGCGATGCGGCTGCCGGTGCTCTCATGCAGGCCGAGCGCGTTGGCGGCGCGGGCGAACTCGAGATAGACGAGATGGAAGCGATCGGGAATGACGAAGCCGACGGTTCCCGGCAATTGCTCGGCGACGTCCTGCAGCCGCAGCCGGATCAGGTTGCGCAACTGCAGGCCCCGCATCATCGAGGTGCTCATCGCCACCGCGCTCGGGCCGATGCGGTATTTCTGGTCGCGCGGCAGATAGACGAGCTGGCCCATCCGGGTCAGCGTGTGCGTCAGGCGCGACACCGTCGATCGCGGCAGGCCGCAGCGATTGGAAATCTCCAGATTGCCGAGCCGCGCCTCGTGGCTCTCGAAGCAGCGCAACACGTCGAAGGCGCGCGACACCACCTGGATGACGTCTCCTTCGCCTGCGAGATCGCTGGCGAGCATTCCCTGCCGGCTCAGCCGCTCCGAGCGTCGTCCCATGTGGTTTCCTGCCCATTCATTCCGCTGTGCGGAATAAAATTCCACTTGCAGATCAAGCTACCTCAGGCAATCTGCGGCCACAACAAAAAGCCGAGGGCGTCCGCCCTTCATGGTGCGCGCATTTCGGGCGGTGCGCGCGCGGCGGCTCTCCCGGAGTGTGGTATGCCAGATATCAAGATCGTGACCGAGGTGGCCGGTCGCGTTTGCGCGCTTCCCGTCGAGGTCGGAGGCGCATCGGCGATGGCGACGACATCGCCTTCGTCGAAGCCATGAAGATGGAAATACCGGTCGCCGCACCGGCCGCCGGCACGCTCAAGATCCCTGCTCGTCAGCATCGACGACGTCGTCGCCGAAGGCCAGGTGCTCGCGATCGTCGAGACCTGATGCACGATCGCCGCGCGCGGACTGCCTGATAAAAGCCCATCGGGCCGGTTTCAGCCTGCGCCGATGCAACGTAATGTCGGGACGCGCGAACACTTTGCGCGGCGGGACACAACCCTGAGACGACATGACATCGAGTGCAGTTGCGCGCCATGAACTGGGCCGCCCTGAAGCCGCCTTTGCTGCGGTTTCTCGACCGCCTGCCACGCGGATTCTGCGGCGAGACCAGCGGCGACGTCGCCGACTACATCCCCGAACTCGGCAAGGCCGATCCCGATCATTTCGGCATCAGCCTCGCCACGCTCGACGGCCATGTCTACGAGGTCGGCGACAGCCGGGTGCCCTTCACCATCCAGTCGATGTCGAAAGCCCTTCGTGTTCGCGCTGGCGCTGGACACGCTGGGCGCGGCGCGGGTCGAAAGCGAGATCGGCGTCGAACCGTCGGGCGATCCCTTCAATTCGATCCGGCTCAATGCCGACAACCATCCGTTCAATCCGATGGTCAATGCCGGCGCGATCGCCTGCTCCGGCCTGATCCGCGAGGCCAAGGGCGACGACGCCTTCGAATATATCCGCGCAGCGCTCGGCCGCTTTGCCGGACGCGAACTCGAGGTCGACGAAGCCGTCTTTGCGTCCGAAAGCGCAACCGGCGACCGCAACCGCGCCATCGGCTATCTCCTGCGCAACTCCACCGTCATCAAGGATGACGTCGGCAAGGTGCTGGAGGTCTATTTCCGGCAATGCGCGATGCTGGTGACGGCGCGCGACATCGCGATCATGGCGGCGACGCTGGCCAATCGCGGCATCAATCCCGTGACCGGCGAGCAGGTGATGACGCCCTACGCGATCTCGCGCACGCTGTCGGTGATGACGTCTTCGGGCATGTACGACTATGCCGGCGAATGGATCTATCGCGTCGGCATCCCCGCCAAGAGCGGCGTCGGCGGCGGCATTCTGGCGGCGCTGCCGGCGCGGCTCGGGCTCGGCAGCTATTCGCCGCGGCTCGACAGCCACGGCAACAGCGTGCGCGGCATCAAGGTCTGCGAGGCGCTGTCGGCGCATTACGACCTGCACATGCTCAACCGCAGCGACGATGCGCGCAACAGCATCATCGCCGACTACAATATCGGCAAGAGCGCGTCGCGGCGCAGCCGCCGGCCGCACGAGCGGAAAATTCTCGCCGCCCATCATCAGGACGTCCGCGTCATCGAACTGGTGGGCACGCTGATCGTTTTCCAATGTCGATTACGTCTCGCGCCAGCTCGCGGCGAAGCCGCGCCCGCAATTCGTCATCTTCGACCTGCGCCGCGTCGCCGCGATGACGCGCGCCGGCGCCCGCCTGCTCGCCGAGGGCTTTCGCGAACTGGCCGGCTTCCACGTCACGGTGATCCTGTCCGGCATCAGGCGCTCCTCGGCGGAATGGAAGATGATCAAGGAGCAGGCCGAGGGCCTCTCCAACCTGCGCGACTTCTATCTGCTCGACACCGCCATCGAATGGGCCGAGGACCAGATCGTCTACCGCCACGGCGGCACGATCGACTTCCACGAGACCACCGAGCTTTCCGAGCAGCCGTTGCTGGCGGGCCTTTCGGCGCGAGGAGCTCGAGGCCTCGCCTCGCTCGGCACGATGCGAACCTATCAGCCGGGCGAGCGGATCGTCGCCGCCGGCGATCCCGCGACCTCGCTGTTCTTCCTCGGCAGCGGCGTGGTCCACGTCACGCTGCCGGACGGCGTCCGGCTGGCGACCCTGACCGCCGGAATGGCGTTCGGCGAGATGGCGCTGTTGGAAACGCATCGCTCCGCCGACGTGCTCGCCGACAGGTCCGCCACCGCGCTCGAAATCTCGCTCGCCGATTTCGAGCGCTTCCGCGAGCAGCATCCGCGCACCGGCGAGCGCATCATGCGCAATCTGGCGCAGCTCCTCGCCGACCGGCTGATCGTGGCCAATACCAAGGTGAATCTGCTGACGGCGAACTAGGAGATCACACCACTTCCGACACCGGCTGCATGTCGATCGCAAACGTTTCCAGGAACTTCGACGTCATGATGTAGAAGCCGACCGAGAGCTGCAGCTCGACCAGCGCCGCCGGCGTCAGTTTCGACGCGATCGCGTTGAAGGTCGCATCGGTCGGCCGGCGCAGCCTGACGATCTCGTCGGTGAAGGCGAGCGCGGCGCGCTGCACGTCGTCGAAGCAGGTCGCGGACTGCCAGTTCTCCAGCGCCTCGTTCTGCTCGTCGGTGACGCCGACATTCTTGCCGATGCGCTTGTGCGCGACCACCTCGTAGGGCGCCTCGCACAGGATCCCGGTGCGCGTGATCGCCAGTTCGCGCACCACCGGATCGAGCTCGCCCTTGTGGCGGATCGCGCCGCCGAGCCGGCAATATTGTTCGAAATAGCTCGGCGAATGCGCCATCATGCGGAAGATGTTGGCGTTGCGGTTCTTGTCCGAGGATTTCGCGGGTGCGTTCGTTGGATTTCGAAGTATCGCAATAGTCGATACGGGCCATGGTTCTCCCCGGTGGTTTTTCGGCTTATAGCGGGCTGTTTTCCAGCGGTTTTCGCGAAAACAGTATCCGGGCCCCTGCCCCCGGGCAACCGCCCGCGGCGCTCGCGCCGAGCGTGTCGTCCGCCCGAAATACGCTTTGAAGATTCCATCCCGCGCGCACAAACCGGCTGCACCCGGGCCAAAATGCCGCCGTATTACTGGTCGAACTTGCGCTAGTCGATGTTCGCTGGGTGGGGACTCAGTCAAAAGCGAATTTTCGTCGTGGGGTGTTCCGAGTAGAAAAATCTGACCGTCGGGGGGCGCGCATCGTCGCGCGCGACGATAAGTCATGCCCAAGTCTAGGGAGAGATTGGCATGAAGGTAGCCACCAAGAGGGCGGCCTCGGAGGCACTTGCGCAGACGCTGGCGGTGACGGCGATGCTCGTCATCGCCAGCGTGGTCTTCTACTGGCGATAAAGACCGTTCGTCATCCGCCCGGATGAGGCGGGACGAGCGGCGGTTATACTCGGGTCGTGAAGCATCACGCGTAGGCGATCCGGGACGGGGTGGGGTGAAGGGCAGGTTTGAGTATCACCCCACCCCGGCGACTTCCGGGCAAACGCCTTGCGTTTGTCCTCGAAAAAGCCGGCTCCCACTTTTTCGGATCATGCTCGCGTGAAATGGGGAACGAGGCGGCCGGCGAACGGCACGAATCGCACGGTGACGCGATCGCCGATGGCAAGATCGTTGTCGCCATGGGCCATCATGCGAAAGCCCTCCGACGGTGTCGACCAGGACGATGTTGTAGGGAACATGCGCGCGGGTTTCCGGCGTCGCGGCGCGGCAGACCAGCGAGGTCGCGTAGACCGTGCCCTCGCCGCTGGCGCGCTTCTCGACCGGATCCGGCGCGCCGCAGGCGGCGCAGAAGCTGCGGCGGAAATATTGCAAATTCCCGCAAGCGCGCGCAGGATTGATAGACGATCGCTTCCGCGCCCGTGGTCCAGTCCTCTAAGTTCCCGCTTCCGCTCATCGCACCCGCTCCAGGAACATGCTGACATGCGACGACAGCACGCCGCCGTCGCCGTGCAGCAGCGCGATCGAGGCGTCGCGCACCTGGCGATTGTCCGCCCGTCCCGTCATCTGCAGATGGGTTTCGACCAGATGCGCCATGGCGCCGCCGACGCCGCAATGGCCGTAGCTCAACAGTCCGCCATGGGTGTTGAGCGGCATCTCGCCGTCGCGGCCGAAATATCCGGACCGCACCCGCGCCGCCGCCTCGCCGCGCCCGGCAAGGCCGAGGTCTTCCAGCAGCATCGCCAGCGTAATGGTAAAGCTGTCGTAGACCGCGGCGTAGCGCACGTCGGATATCGCGATGCCCGAGACCTCTTTCGCGCGCGCAATCGCGATCTCCGCGCCGAGTTCACTCAAGGCCGGCGCTGCCGTGACATGCTGGTGGGTGTGCGCCTGCGCGCAGCCGCGCACGCGCACGCCGGTCTCGCCGGTCGGCTCGCGGCTGATGACGAACGCCGCGCCGCCGTCCGAAACCGGGCAGCAATCCAGAAGTTTCAGGGGCAGCGCCACCGGCTTCGAGGCCATCACGTCGGCGACCGTGATCGGGTCGTGAAACTGCGCGCCGGGATGGGTCACGGCGTGGGCGCGCATCAGCACCGCGAATTCCGCGAGGTCTTCCTGCGTGACGCCGTATTCGTGCATGTAGCGCGAGGCGACGAGGCCATAATAGGCCGGAATCGTCGGTCCCAGCGGCACTTCGTAGTCGGGATGGCCGACCTGCGCCAGCGCCAGGATCGAGGCATCGCGGCTTTGGCCGGTCAGCCGGTTCTCGCCGGCCACCACCAGCACATGCTTCGCCACGCCGGCCTCGACCAGATGGTGCGCCAGCATGGTCATCGCGAGCCCGGTGGCGCCGCCGACCTGCACGGCGTGCGCGTAGGAAGGGCGTATGCCGAAATGTTCGGCGAACACGGTCGCCAGCATGATGTGCGGCGCGACGGTCGAATAGCCGCACAGCACGCCGTCGATGTCGGCGCGCTTCAGCCCGGCATCGGATATCGCAAGCTGCGGCGGCCTTGCTCATGAGGTCGAGCGAGGACGAGCCCTCGTGCTTGCCGTAGGAGGTGAGGCCGACGCCGGTGATGAAGCTCATGGCGTGTGCTCTCGTCTCACCGTCATTCCGGGATGGTCCGAAGGACCAGACCCGGAATCTCGAGATTCCGGGTTCGCTGCTGCGCAGCGCCCCGGAATGACGGCTTGAAAGTGACGACCGGCTTCCATCCCGCAAACCCTCAATACGACTTCGGCAGGCCCAGCACCTTCTCGGCGATAAAGCTGAGAATGAGCTGCGGGCTGATCGGGGCGATGCGCGGGATCAGGGATTCCCGCAAGTAACGCTCGACGTGATATTCCTTGGCGTAGCCGAAGCCGCCATGGGTCATCACCGCCTGCTCGCAGGCGTGGAAGCCCGCTTCGGCCGCGAGATATTTCGCGGCGTTGGCGGCCGGGCCGCACGGCAGGCCCTGGTCGTATTGCCAGCCCGCCGACAGCACCATCAGCCAGGCCGCTTCCAGCTCCATCCAGTTCTTCGCGAGCGGATGCTGGATGCCCTGGTTCATGCCGATCGGCCGGTTGAACACGATGCGGCTCTTGGCATAGGCGGACGCGCGCGACAGCGCGATCTTGCCGAGCCCGACCGCTTCCGCCGCGATCAGGATGCGCTCCGGATTCATGCCGTGCAGGATGTATTCGAAACCGCGGCCCTCCTCGCCGAGCCGGTCTTCCACCGGAATTTCGAAATTCTCGAAGAACAATTCGTTGGAGTCGACGGGCTTGCGGCCCATCTTCTCGATCTCGTGCACCGCGACGCGCTTCTGTCGAAGTCGGTATAGAACAGGCTCAGGCCCTGCGTCGGGGTCTTCACCTCTTCCAGCGGCGTGGTGCGCGCCAGCAGCAGGATCTTGTTGGCGACCTGCGCGGTGGAAATCCAGACCTTCTGACCGTTGACGACGTATTTGTCGCCCTGACGCACCGCGCGTGTCTTCAGCTGCGTGGTGTTGAGCCCGGTATTCGGCTCGGTGACGGCGAAGCAGGATTTGTCCGCGCCGGAAATGATCGGCGGCAGCATGCGCCGGCATTGTTCCTTGGTGCCGAACACAACCACGGGATTGAGCCCGAACACGTTCATGTGCACGGCGGAAGCGCCGGACATGCCGGCGCCGGATTCCGCGATGGTCCGCATCATGATCGCGGCGTCGGTGATGCCCAGACCCGAACCGCCGATATTCCTCGGGGATGCAGATGCCGAGCCAGCCGGCATCCGCCAGCGCGCGGTGGAAGTCGGCGGGATAGCCGCCCTCCTTGTCCTTCTTCAGCCAGTAGGCGTCGTCGAAGCGCGAGCAGATTTTGCCGATCGCGTCGCGGATCGATTCCTGGTTGGCGGAAAGCGCAAAATCCATGGGTCTCAATCCCTCTTGCTGTCGGGCGCCGCCCGGGTGACGCCGTCGCGCACCAGCGCTGCGATCTCGTCGGCGGAAAACCCGGCCTCGCGCAGAATTTCCGCGCCGTGCTCGTTGAGCCGCGGCGCCAGCCGGGTCGGCTCGACCGATGTCTCCGACCAGGTGGCGGACACCTTCATGTTGCGGATCCTGCCTTCGGTGGGATGATCGACCACCGGAAAGAAATCGGTCGCAACCAGATGCGGGTCCTGCAGAATGCTCTCCAGATCGTGCATCGGCATCACGGGCACGTCGGCCTTGTCGAGGAGCGCGGTCCATTCGGCGGTGGTTCGCGTCTCGAAGATGCGGGCGAGTTCGGCATAGACGATGTCGATATTGACCGCGCGCCCGGCGAAGGTCGCAAACCTGGGATCGCTGCGCAGATCGTCGCGGCCGGTGGCCTTGAAGAAATTCTCCCACTGCTTGTCGTTATAGACGATCACGCAGATGTAGCCGTCCGAGGTCTTGTACGGCCGCCGGTCGCGCGACAGATGCCGCGCATAGCCGCCCTTGTCGAGCGGCGGCTCGTAGGTGAGGCCGCCCATGTGGTCGCCCATGACAAAGCCGGCCATGGTCTCGAACATCGGAATGTCGACGCGCTGGCCGCGCCCGGTGCGGTCGCGATGCACGAGGCTCGCGCAGATCGCGCCGACCGCCGTCAGGCCGACGATGCGGTCGACCAGCGCGTTCGGCACATAGCGCGGCACGCCGTCGCTGGTCTGCGCCATCAGCGCCGGCAGCGCGGTGGCGCCCTGGATCAGATCGTCATAAGCGGGCTTGGCGGCATAGGGGCCGTCCTGGCCGAAACCGAAGACACCGGCATAGATCAGGCGCGGATTGATCTTCGAGACCACGTCGTAGCCGAGTTGCAGCCGCGCCATCGCCTGCGGCCGCACGTTGTAGACCAGCACATCGGCCGAGGCGATCAGCCGCAGCACCGCGTCGCGGCCGGCCGGCTTCTTCAGGTCGAGGCAGATCGAGCGCTTGCTGCGATTGGTGTTGAGGAACACCGGGCCCATGCCGGGATGCCGGGTCGGACCGATCAGGCGCGTGACGTCGCCCTCCAGCGACTCGATCTTGATGACATCGGCGCCGTAGTCGCCGAGCATCTGGGTGGCATAGGGCCCCATCAGCACGGTCGTCATGTCGATGACCTTGATGCCCTCCAGTGGTCCCATGGTGGTTTCGCTCCCGGCGATATCAGGCGCGATGGCTCGCAGCCTTGCTCCGGTCAGGTAACGGCAGGGCGCAGACAAGATCAAGGGCGCCGGGCGTATGGGCGTATGCGCGATGGCCCGCACACCCGGCTTTCGCCGGACCGACGAGCGCTATTTCCGCATCATCGCGCGCAGTTCGGTCTTCAGCACCTTGCCGTAATTGTTCTTCGGCAAGGCGTCGAGATAGACGTAGCGCTTCGGCCGCTTGAAGCGGGCGATCGAGGCGAGGCAATGCGCGTCGAGCTTGGCGTCGTCGGCGGCAGCACCGTCTTCCAGCACCACGCAGGCGACGACGATCTCGCCCCAGTCGGGATCGGGTACGCCGATCGCCGAGACCTCGCGCACGTCCGGATGCGTCAGCAGCGCTTCCTCGACCTCGCGCGGATAGATGTTGGTGCCGCCGGAGATGATGACGTCCTTGGAGCGGTCCGACAGCGTCAGGAAGCCGTCTTCATCGAGCCGGCCGACATCGCCGGTGCGCAGCCAGCCGTCCTTCAGCGTCTCGGCATTGGCCTTCGGATTGTTCCAGTAGCCGAGCATCACGGCGGCGCCCTTGGCCTCGACCTCGCCGGTCTCGCCCGCGGGCAACGGCTGCCCGTCGGCGCCGGTGATGCGCACCGACATCACGCTTTGCGCCGGTGCCGACCGAGGCCAGCCGCTCGAGGTAGCGCGGATGATCGGTGCGCGCGTGCCAGTCGCCGGCTCAGCGCCGTGATCGTCATCGGCGATTCACCCTGGCCGTAGATCTGCACGAAGCGCTGGCCCATGGTCGCGATGGCGTCCCGGATGTCGGCAAGATACATCGGCCCGCCGCCATAGATGATGGTGCGCAGGCCCTCGCCGTTCTCGCCGCGCTTCTTCGCGGCATCGACCAGCCGCCGCACCATGGTGGGCGCGGCGAACATCACGACATTGTCGAGCTGCCGGCCGAGATTGAGCACTTCGTCCGGATCGAAGCCGCCGGATTCGGGAATGACGTGGCGGCCGCCCATGCGGACGATCGGAAAATTGTAGAGGCCGGCGCCGTGCGAGATCGGCGCGGCATAGAGCGTCGCATCGTGCGGCGTCGCGTGATCGACATCGGCGAGATAGCACAGCGACATCGCCACCAGATTGCCGTGGCTCAGCATCACGCCCTTGGGACGGCCGGTGGTGCCGGAGGTGTAGAACAGCCAGGCGAGATCGTCGGTCCTCGCGCGGCAGCGGCGCCGGCGCGCCCTCGCCGCTTCGCATGGAGCGATAATCGTCACTGTCCATCGACAGCATCTTCATCGCCGCCGGCAGATCGTCTTTCGCCTCCGCTCAAGGCCTCGACCGTGTCGTCGGAGACGAAGACGAGGCTAGCGCCGCGCATCGCCGCAGGATCCAGGCCGCCTCGCGGCCGTGCAGCTTGGCATTGATCGGGATCGCGACCGCGCCGATCCACCAGATGCCGTAGAGGCATTCGAGATATTGCGTGCAATTGGTCGCGAACAGGCCGACGCGGTCGCCGGGCGCAATGCCGTGAGTCGCGCGACAAGCCTGCGCCGATCGCCGCGGCCCGCTGCGCGAAGGTCGCGTAGTCGGCATCGAGATCGAAACCGGTCAGCAGCGCCGGCGCATCGGGACGCACTCGCGCGGTTGCCGCCAGCCATTCGGCAACGTTCATCGCTCACCCTCGCAGCCGTTACTTCGCGGGCTCCAGCAGCGAGACGTAGTTGGCGACCGCCGCGCCGCCCATGTTGAAGATGCCGCGCGAGCTTTGCGTTCTTGATCTGCATGCCCTCGGGCGCCTGGCCGGCGAGCTGCATCGCGGTCATCACATGCATGGACACGCCGGTGGCGCCGATCGGATGGCCCTTGGCCTTCAATCCGCCGGAGGGATTGACCGGCAGCTTGCCGTCCTTCTGGGTCCAGCCTTCCTTGATGGCGCGCGCGCCCTGCCCGCGCGGCGTCAGGCCCATCGCTTCGTATTCGATCAGTTCGGCGACGGTGAAGCAGTCATGGGTTTCGACAAAGGAGAGATCGGAAAGCTGCACGCCGGCCGATTGCAGCGCGCGCTGCCAGGCCACGGTGCAGCCTTCGAACTGCAGGATGTCGCGCTTCGACATCGGCAGGAAATCCTGGGCGTGCGCGGTGGCGCGGATGTTGACCGCCTTGCCCATGGTCTTGGCCGTCTCGGAATCGGTCAGGACCAGCGCCGCCGCGCCGTCGGAGACCAGCGAGCAATCGGTGCGCTTCAGCGGGTCCGGCCACGAACGGGTTCTTCTCGCTCTCGGAGCGGCAGAATTCGTAGCCGAAATCCTTGCGCATCTGCGCATAGGGATTGGCGACGCCGTTCTTGTGGTTCTTGGCGGCGATCATCGCCAGCGCATCGGACTGGTCGCCATATTTCTGGAAATAGGCCTGCGCGATCTTGCCGAACACGCCGGCAAAGCCGCCGGGGGTGTCGCCGTCCTCCGGCAGATAGGACGCCTTCAGCAGGTTCTTGCCGATTTCGGGGCCTGGCGTGCGCGTCATCTGCTCGACGCCGACCACCAGCACGATCCTGGCCGCACCTGACGCAATCGCCCGGATGCCCTGATGGACCGCGGCCGAACCGGTGGCGCAGGCGTTCTCGACCCGCGTCGCCGGCTTGAAGCGCAAGGCGGGATCGGCCTGCAGCACCAGCGAGGCCGTAAAATCCTGCGGCGAGAAGCCGGCATTGAAATGCCCGAGCACGATCTCGTCGACATCGCCGGCCGAAATGCCGGCATCGGCCAGCGCCTCGTTGGCGACCTTGACGACGAGGCTTTCCACGGTCTCGGTATCGAATTTGCCGAACGGCGTGTGCGCCCATCCGACGATGCTGGCTGTCATGGCGTTTCTCCCTCAGATTCCGGTTCCGGCAAGCGGGTCAAGCCACGAACTTACCACCAAGTTCGTCCTCGATGTGAATCCGGATGATGTCGTCAAAGGTCTTTTCGGCCGTGGTGAAACCGAGCTGGAGCGCCCGTTTCGGGTCGAAATCACGCGGCCAGCCGCCGACGATGCCGACAATGAACGGATCCGGCTCGCGCTTGATCCTGCCTGCGACCTTGTCGCCCGCCACCCGCTTGAGCGCGGCGATCTGTTCCCCGACGGTTGCGGACAGGCCGGGCATGGTGAGGTTCCGGCGCGGCCCGACGGTAGCGGAATCCATCGTCGCGGCGTGGAGCAGGAAGCCGACCGCCGAGCGCGGGGTGGCGTGCCAGTGGCGGACGTCCTCCGACACCGGCAGGATCGCCTCCTTGCCGGCGAGCGGCTCGCGCAGGATGTTGGAAAAGAAACCGGAAGCCGCCTTGTTGGGCAGGCCGGGGCGGATGCAGACGGTCGGCAGGCGGATGCCGATGCCGTCCATGAAGCCGCGGCGGGTGTAGTCGGCCAGCAGGAGTTCGCCGATCGCCTTCTGGGTGCCGTAGCTCAATAGCGGCGTATTGAAGAATTCGTCGCCGATCTTGTCCGGGAACGGCGCGCCGAACACCGCGATCGAGGACGTGAAGACGATGCGGGGCTTGTACCCGCCGCCCACCAGCCGGATCGCATCCAGCAGCATCCGCGTGCCGTCGAGGTTGATGCGGTAGCCCTTGTCGAAATCGAGTTCGGCCTCGCCGGAGACGATCGCCGCCAGATGGAAGATCACGTCGGGACGGTCCTTCACGAGCTTTTCGGCGGCGCCCGGCACGGCAAAATCGCAGGTCACGGTGTCGACCGGAAACCCGGATTTGGCCGGTTGCGCCGGGGCCACCACGTCCTGCAGCGTCATCCGGGTGATGTCCTGCTTGCCGAGGCGTCCGTCCTTCAGCAGCCGTTCACTGAGTTTGCGGCCGACCATGCCGGCGGCGCCGAGAACCAGAATGTGCAAGAGCCAACTCCTTGTTGTTTTTCTTAAGCTTGTCCCGAGGCGCATCGCGAAAGCGATGCGTCGCGAAGGATGGGATCACCGACCGTGCAAGCTGCCATCCTTCGAGACGCGCGCCAAGTGCGCGCTCCCGCAGGCATGAGATCCGAAATTGCGGATTCTCGAACCGACCAACCGCCCGCCGGGCGCCGCCGGCTCACTCTTTCACGGCTCCGGTCATCGCCGACACATAGTGTTCGACGAAGAAGGAATAAAGGATGACCACCGGCACCGAACCGGTCAGGGCCGCGGCCATCAGGGCACCCCAGTGATAGACGTCGCCGTTGACCAATTCGGTGATGGCGCCGACCGGGATGGTCTTGTTTTCGGACGATGAGATGAAGGTCAGCGCGTAGATGAACTCGTTCCACGACAGCGTGAACGCGAAGATGCCGGCCGAGATCAGGCCGGGGAACGAGAGCGGCAGCGTGATCTTGGTGAGAATCTGCAACCGCGTCGCGCCGTCGATCAGCGCGCATTCCTCGAGCTCATAGGGAATGGTGCGGAAGTAACCCATCAGCAGCCAGGTGCAGAACGGGATCAGGAAGGTCGGATAGGTCAGGATCAGCGCCAGGTTGCTGTCGAAAATGCCGAGCTTGAAGACGATGGTCGCGAGCGGAATGAACAGGATCGACGGCGGCACCAGATAGGCCAGGAAAATCCCGAGCGCGAGGTAACGCGATCCCTTGTAAGCGCAGCCGCTCGATCGCGTAGGCCGCGCAGACGCTGGCAAACAGCGAGATGAAGGTCGATGCGATCGACACGATTACCGTGTTGTACATCCACTGCGGATAGTCCGTCTCGAAGAACAGCTTGTAGATATGGTCGAGGGTCGGGTGAACGATCCCGAACGGATTGAACTTCTCGTAATCGTACATTTCCGCGTCCGGCTTGAACGACGTGATCGCCATCCAGTAGAACGGGAACAACAGGAAAAGCATGATCAGGGTCAGCGGAATGTAAACCCTCAGGGCACGGCGCGGCCAGCTTTCCAGATAGGACATGCCATCGCTTTGATCCTCGACAGTCGCCATGATCAGTCCCTCCCGCCCTGTTGCCACTTGCTGCGTTGAAGGCCGAAGAAGCTCAGCAATATCGCTGCGGCAAGGAAGGGAATCATTGCGTTGGAAATCGCGGCGCCCTCGCCGAGATGGCCGCCGGTGATGGCCCGCTGGAACGACAGCGTCGCCATCAGATGCGTGGCATTGATCGGCCCGCCGCGCGTGATGGTGTAGATGAGCTGGAAATCGGTGAAGGTCATCAGCACCGAGAACGTCATCACCACGGCGATGATGGGCGACAGCATCGGCAGGGTGATGAAGCGGAAACGTTGCCAGTTGGTGGCGCCGTCGAGATTGGCGGCCTCGTAGAGCGACGGCGAAATGGTCTGCAGCCCGGCCAGGAGCGTGATCGCCACGAACGGAACACCGCGCCAGATGTTGGCCGCTACCACCGACCAGCGCGCGTTCCAGGGATCGCCGAGGAAGTCGATGTAGCTGTGGATGAAGCCCATCCTGATCAGGACCCAGGAGATGATCGAGAACTGGGAATCGTAGATCCACCAGAAGGCGATCGCGGAAAGCACCGTCGGCACCACGAAGGGCAGCAGCACGATCGCTCTCATGATCGACTTGAACGGCAGGCGCTCGTTGAGCAGCAGCGCCAGATAAAGTCCTACCGCGAATTTTATCACGCTGGCGGTGACCGTGTAGAAGATGCGTGTTGAACACCGACAGCCAGAAGACGGTGTCCTTGCCCAGCGAGATGAAGTTTTCCAGGCCGACATAGCGGCCGGCTCCGCCGATCTTGGTATCGGTCAGGCCGAGCCAGAAGCCGAGCGCGAGCGGATAGGCCAGGAACAGGATCAGAATGGCCAGCGCCGGAAGCATGAACATCGCGCCGAGCACGTTGCGGTTTTCGAGCGCCAGGGAGAAAAAGCTGGCACGCCGTGGTGGCGCGACGGGTTCAGCAACGACGGCCATGATGTACTCCCGCTAAAGCCGACGCGGCGTCCGGGTTTGCCGGACGCCGCGGGGTTCTCGTGATCAGATGTTATAGTAGCGCTTGGCGCGTTCGGCTGCGCGCTTGGCGGCATCCGCCGGGGTCTGGCTTCCCGAGGCGGCTTCCGCAAACATGTCGACGACCACGAAATCGCCCATGACGCCGGCCGAGGCGTAGCCGAGATCGCCGGCGAAGCCGTTGTCCTGGCAGCGCTTCAGGCAATCGCGATACGGCGTGATCTTGGGATCGGAAGTCCAGACCGGGTTGTCGTTGTAGGCCGGCAGCGGCGGCGACACGTAGCCGTTGGAAGCCACTTCCCAGGCGTCGTAATTTTCCTTGTCCCACATGAAGCGAATATATTCCTTCACGGCCTTGGGATATTTCGAGTGCTTGTAGCCGTAGGCGACCAATACGTTCTGCTGCTCGGTCGGCTTGCCGCTAACTCCGATCGGAAGCGGCGCGTGGTCCATGTCCTTGGCGATTTCCTGCTGCTTGGGATCCGACGAATTCTTGGCCACGGTCCAGATCGAGATGCCGTTCAATGTCAGGCTGAGTTCGCCGGCCAGGAACGCCTTGTTGTTGTTGGAGTCGTTCCAGGACAGCACACCCGGAATGAATGTCTGATAAAGCTGCTTGGCGTATTCCAGCGCCGCCACCGTCTCCGGCGAATCCAGAACCACCTGGTTCTTGGTGTCGACGACCTTTCCGCCGTGGGCCCACAATAGCCACTGGCACCAGCCATTGGCGTCGCCGGTAGCATGGCCGAGCGCGAAGCCGGCCGGCGTGTTGTTCTTCTTCAAGGCCTGGCAGAGCTTGAGGAAACCCGGCAAATCCTTCGGAAACTCATCGAAGCCAGCCGCTTTCATATGGCTGATGCGGTAATTCAGGCAGCCGCCGGTGGCGCCTTGCGGAATGGCGATCCAGGTCTTGTCCTTCTTGCCGTATTTCTCGGCCACCGGATACCAGCCGCCATACTGGGCGCCGAGATATTCCGCGACGTCGGTCATATCGATCAGCTTCTCGGGGAACTTGAAGGGATCATCGAGGGTGCCGATGATCAGGTCCGGACCCGCGCCCACATTGGCTGCCACCGCGGCCTTGGGTCGAATGTCTTCCCAGCTTTCGGCCTCGAGCTTCACCTTGACGCCGGTCTTTTCGGAGAACTTCTTGGTCAGTTCGGCAAACTTGTCGAACTCGGCCTGGATGAACTGTTTCCAGCGCAGAACCCGGATCGAGGCATCCTTCTCGGGCGTGTTGGTCCAGGTGGCGGCGCTTACCGGCACGATGCTGGAGCCCGCCAGCGCTGCAGTGGCGCCGACGCCGACCTTGAGGACGTCGCGTCTGTTGAAATCACTCATCGTTTCTTTCTCCCTGTTATGAGGCTTTTGTTGGCGTTGGTCGGTCCGGTTTGTTTCTCCCAGCCTACAAGCGCTGGCCGGTGTCCTTGTCGAACAGATGGGCCAGGTCGATACGTGGCCTCAAATGGATTTTTTCGCCGGGGTTCACCATATGGCGCTCGCGGAACACCGCGATGATGTTCTGGGTGCCGATGCGGGCGACCACCTGGATTTCCGCGCCGGTCGGTTCGACGACCACGACCTCGGCCTCGATCCCGTCATCGGCCATTTCCAGGTGCTCGGGGCGGACGCCGTAAACGATAGGCCTGCCTTCGGACGCCGCCGGCGCCGTCGCGATCGGTAAGCGGCTGCCGTTCGCGGTCTCGACATAGGCGCGACCGTTGGAGACGAGCTTGCCGTCGAGAAAATTCATGGCCGGAGAGCCGATGAAACCAGCGACAAAGCGGTTGTCCGGGCGATCGTAAAGCTCGAGCGGGGTGCCCATCTGCTCGACGATGCCGTCGTGCATCACCACGATCTTGTCGGCCATGGTCATGGCCTCGATCTGGTCATGGGTGACATAGACGGTCGTGGTCTTCAGCCGCTGATGCAGTTCCTTGATCTCGGTGCGCATCGCAACCCGCAGCTTGGCGTCGAGATTGGACAGCGGCTCATCGAACAGAAACACCTGGGGGTCGCGAACGATGGCGCGCCCCATCGCGACGCGCTGGCGCTGTCCGCCCGACAATTGCCGCGGATAGCGGTCGAGCAGCGGCGTCAGCGCCAGGATCTCGGCGGCGCGCTTGACGCCCTTGCTGATTTCCTCTGCGCCGGCGCCGCGCAGCTTCAGCGAAAATCCCATGTTGTCGGCAACGCTCATATGCGGGTAGAGCGCGTAGTTTTGAAAAACCATCGCGATGTCGCGCTCTTTGGGCTGCACATTATTGACGACGCGGTCGCCGATCGAAATTGTGCCGGAGGTGATGTTTTCGAGCCCCGCCAGCATCCGCAGCAGGGTCGTCTTGCCGCAGCCGGACGGACCGACGAGGACCACGAAGGCGCCATCCTCGATCGGGATCGACACGCCGTGCAACACTTCGAAGGCGCCAAACGATTTCCGCACGTCGCGAATCTGCACGGACGACATTAATTCCCTCCACGTTTCCGGCGTCGTACGGCGAAACCGTCGCTGCTCTGTCTTCTTGCTTCGATGCGGAAGTCGATCTTGGCGGAGCATTGTCCGCAATTCGAAGATCATTAGCAATCCGGTGGTAGCGCTGTCAATCTTTGTTCAACTGCCGGAATTGTTGTGATATGAGCGCGTCATGGAACGCAAACGCGCGAAGTCCGGCGAAATCCGGCTCACCGAGGTTGCCAAGCTCGCGGGCGTGAGCCCGATCACCGCATCGCGGTTCTTCAGGAATCCGCAGGCGCTGTCGTCGAGCAAACGGGAACGGGTGGCGAGCGCGGCGAAAGAACTGGGCTACGTGCCGAATTTGGCGGCGCGCGCGCTCGCTTCGCAGCGTACCGAGGTGATCGGCGTCCTGATCCCGTCCTTGACCAACAACGTGTTCTCGGACGTGCTGCGCGGCATCTACGACGGCGCGGAAGGAAGCCGCTACAGCATTCAGCTCGCGAACACGCGCTACAGCATCCTGCAGGAGGAAAAGCTGCTGCGGCTGTTCCAGGCGCAGAAGCCGGCGGGCCTGATCGTGACCGGCATCGACCAGACCGCGGAATCCCGATCGGTCATGGAAGCCATGAACTGCCCGATCGCGCAGATCATGGAGCTCGGGCCTGACCCGGTCGACATGATGGTCGGGTTCTCGCACTACGATGCTGCTTTTGCAGCGGTTTCCCACCTTATTGGACAGGGTTTCCGGCGCATCGGATTTCTCGGCGCGCAAATGGACCCTCGCGTGCAGCGTCGCCTCCAAGGCTACTGCGACGCCATGAAGGCCGCCTCGCTATTCGATCCGCGCACCATCGTCACCACCCCGGTACCCACGACCGTGACGTTGGGCGGAACGCTGCTTGCCGACCTTCTCTCGCGAACGCCTGACGTCGAGGCGGTGATCTCCGTCAACGACGATCTTGCCCTCGGCGTGCTCTTCGAATGCCAGCGCCGCTTGATCTCCGTTCCCGACGACATGGCGATCATCGGATTCAATGACCTGGAGTTCATGGCATCCGCCGTGCCGTCTTTGACCAGCGTGCGAACCAACCGCTATGAGATGGGACGGCGCGCCATCACCATGGTGACGGCGGCGATAGACGGTAATCGCCCACCTGAACCGGTCATCGATCTCGGTTTCGAGCTCATGATCCGGCAAAGTTCGTCGGTGCGCGCCCCTTGAAGCCGCCCGCGACGCTCCGCCGCGATCAAATGATTGTAGCGAAAAAATGGTAGCGCTACCTTTTCGGCGCGGCTAATACTAAATCTCTAGACAGCGAGCCGGGAGCATCCCGGCTCTCAAGAACATGCATTTCTGAACGTGGTCGAAGCCGCTGCTGCGCGGTAGGCTGCGTCGCAAAGAATGCTACCCGCGGAGGAAACAACAATGAACAAGCCGCTGACCGGCGTCACCAGGCGCAAGCTCCGCTCCAGCGAATGGTTCAACAATCCCCACAACCCCGGGATGACCGCGCTCTATCTCGAGCGCTACCTCAATTACGGCCTGACCCGCCACGAACTGCAATCCGGCAAGCCGATCATCGGCATCGCGCAGACCGGCAACGATCTTTCGCCGTGCAACCGCCACCATCTCGAGCTGGCGCACCGGGTCCGCGAGGGAATCCGCGCCGCCGGCGGCATCGCCATGGAATTTCCGGTGCATCCCATCCAGGAGACCGGCAAGCGGCCGACCGCCGCGCTCGACCGTAACCTCGCTTATCTTGGCCTGGTCGAACTGCTGTTCGGCTATCCCCTCGACGGCGTGGTGCTGACCACCGGCTGCGACAAGACCACCCCCGCCTGCCTGATGGCGGCGGCGACCGTCAACCTGCCGGCGATCGTGCTGTCGGGCGGACCGATGCTCAACGGCTGGCACAAGGGCCAGCGCACGGGCTCCGGCACCGTGGTCTGGAAAGCGCGCGAAGAGCTTGCCGCGGGCGAAATCGACTACGAGGAGTTCATGAACATCGTGGCCTCCTCGGCGCCCTCGGTCGGCCATTGCAACACCATGGGAACCGCATCCACCATGAATTCGCTGGCCGAGGCGCTGGGGATGTCCCTGCCCGGCTGCGCCGCGATCCCCGCGCCCTACCGCGAGCGCGGCCAGATCGCCTACGAGACCGGCACCCGTATCGTCGGAATGGTCTGGGAGGATCTCAAGCCGTCGGACATCCTGACCCGCAAGGCGTTCGAAAACTGCATCGTCGTCAACTCGGCGATTGGCGGCTCGACCAACGCGCCGATCCATATCAACGCGCTCGCGCGTCATATCGGCGTCGAGCTATCGATCGAGGACTGGCAGAAATTCGGCCACGACGTGCCGCTGCTGGTCAACATGCAGCCGGCCGGCTTCTACCTCGGCGAGGAATATCATCGCGCCGGCGGCGTGCCGGCCGTGGTGGGCGAATTGATGCGGCACGAGCGCATCCATGAAGACGCCATGACCGTCAACGGCCACACCATGGGCGACAATTGCCGGCAGGCGCCAAAGCCCGACGGCGACGTGATCTGGGGCTACGACAAGCCCCTGGTAAAGGACGCCGGCTTCCTGGTGCTGCGCGGCAACCTGTTCAATTCCGCGATCATGAAGACCAGCGTGATCTCGAAGGAATTCCGCGACCGCTATCTGGTCAACCCCAGGGATCCGAACGCCTTCGAAGGCCGCGCCATCGTGTTCGAGGGACCGGAGGATTATCACGCGCGGATCGACGATGCCTCGCTGGATATCGACGAGCACTGCATCCTGTTCGTGCGCGGCACCGGCCCGATCGGCTATCCCGGTGGCGCCGAGGTCGTGAACATGCAGCCGCCGGCCGCGCTGATCAAACGCGGCATCCTCTCCCTGCCCTGCATCGGCGACGGCCGGCAGTCCGGCACCTCGGGCTCGCCCTCGATCCTGAACGCGACGCCGGAAGCCGCCGCCGATGGCGGGCTCGCGATCCTCAGGACCGGCGACAAGGTCCGTATCGACCTCAACAAGGGCAGCGCCAATATCCTGATCTCGGACGACGAGATAAAGAAGCGGCGCGCGGAACTGAAAGCCAAGGGCGGCTTCCCCTATCCCGCCAACCAGACGCCCTGGCAGGAGCTCTATCGTTCGACCGTGGGCCAGCACGCCACCGGCGCCTGCGTGGAATTCGCCACCCGCTATCATGACATCGCCGGCACGGTCGGCGTGGCGAGGGACAATCATTAGACAGTCACTGTCATTCCGGGATGCGCCGCAAGGCGCAGGCCGGAATCCATACTCCTCGATCGCGGTTATGGATTCCGGGCTCGCATCTTCGATGCGCCCCGGAATGACGAGAGAAAAACCGAAAAAGGAGAAAAAAATGTCAGACCGCCTCAAGGGCAAACGTGCATTCGTGACCGCGGGCGCCGCGGGCATCGGGCGCGCCACGGCCATCGCCTTTGCGCGCGAAGGCGCCAGCGTGTTTGTCACCGACATCGACGAAAAGGGCCTCGGCTCGCTCGCCAAGGAAGGCGTGTCGGACGTGGCGCGGCTCGATGCGCGCGACACTTCTGCCGTCAACGCGATGGCCAAGCGCGTCGGCCCGGTCGATATCCTTTTCAACGCGGCCGGCTTCGTGCATCACGGCACCGTGCTCGAATGTTCCGATGAGGACTGGGATTTCTCCTTCGACCTCAACGTCAAGTCGATGCACCGCACGCTGCGGGCGTTCCTGCCGGGCATGCTGGAAAAAGGCGGCGGCTCGATCGTCAACGTCTCCTCGGCCGCCGGCGTGTTCAAGGCCGCCCCCAACCGCTACGTCTACGGCGCCACCAAGGCCGCGGTCGCGGCTTTGACCCGTGCGGTCGCGGTCGATTTCATCACCAAGGGCATCCGCTGCAACTGCATTTGCCCCGGCACCATCGAGACGCCGTCGATGCTGGGCCGCGCGGCGGCTGCAGGCCCCGGCGGCCGCGAGATGTTCGTCAGCCGGCAACCGATGGGACGGCTCGGCACCGCGGACGAAATCGCCTCGCTCGCAGTCTATCTCGCCAGCGACGAGAGCGCCTTCACCACCGGTGTCGCCCACATCATCGACGGCGGCTGGACGCTTTAGATGTCATTCCGAGACTTCTCATCCTGAGGAGCGGCCTCGTGGCCGCGACTCACAGGATGGCCGACGGGCCTCATGGTTCGAGACGCGCGCAAGGGCGCGCTCCCGGACCATGAGGATCACCCGACGGGAAGGAGGATGTTCCCCATGAACAAGATCGATCTGAACGGCCGCTGCGCCGTCGTCACCGGCGGCGCGCAGGGGTTTGGGCGCGCGATCACCGAGCGCTTTGTCAATTCCGGCGCCAGGGTCGCGATCTGGGATCACGACCTGCCGTTTGCCGAGAAAACGGCGAAGGAAATCGGCAGCGGCGTCACCGCATTCAAGGTCGACGTGTCGGATCTTGCCGCGGTCGAGCAGGCGCGCGACGCGACGCTGAAGGCGTTCGGCAAGATCGATATTCTCGTCAACAACGCCGGCATCGCCGGCATCAACAAGACGGTGTGGGAAACCGACCTCGACGAATGGCGCAAGGTGCTGCGCGTCAATCTCGACGGGCCCTTCATCTGCTGCAAGGCGATCGTGCCCGCGATGGTCAAGCAGAACTACGGCCGCATCGTCAACATCGCCTCCATCGCCGGCAAGGAAGGCAATCCCAACGCATCGCATTACTCGGCCTCGAAGGCGGGATTGATCGCATTGACCAAATCGCTCGGCAAGGAACTCGCCGGCTACAATGTCGCGGTCAACGCCGTGACCCCGGCCGCGGCGAAAACCGCGATCTTCGATCAGATGACGCAGGCCCATATCGATTTCATGCTGTCGAAGATTCCGAAGAACCGTTTCGTGCTGGTGGAAGAGCTTGCGGCCATGGTGGCGTGGCTGGCGTCGGAGGATTGTTCGTTCTCGACCGGCGCGGTGTTCGACATTTCCGGCGGACGGGCGACCTACTAGAGAGTAGCTCCTCATGGCGCAGCGGGGTCCATCATGACCAGAGAAGGCGGATGCCTGTGCGGCGCGGTGCGGTTCAGGTGCGAGGGCGAACCGATCAATGTCCGCCTTTGCCATTGCCGCAACTGTCAGAAGGCGATGGGATCGCCGTTCTTTGCCCGCGCGCTGTTTCCGCAAACCGCGATCACGGTCGAAGGCGAGACCGCCAGCTACCCCTCGTCGGCAACGCTCGATCGGGTGTTCTGCAAGAGGTGCGGCACGCGGCTGTTCACCTGGCGGCGTAACGGCACGGCGGCAGGCGTCGCGCTCGCCGTGTTCGACGACCGTAACGCGTTTGCGCCGACCGAGCACATCTGGGTCGCCGAAAAGATCGATTGGGTGAAGCTCGACGACGGCCTGCCGCAACATCCGGGGATGCCGCCGCCCTGACCGGCGGGCCCTGTCGACGCGGACCGTTCATGACTACATGATAGGGTGAGCCATCCTTCCAGCCCGGTCAGGACACAAGTGAACATCAGCCTTTACGATCTGTCGGTCTGGGTATTGCCCCTCATCGTCGCCATTACCTTCCACGAGGCCGCGCACGGCTTTGTCGCGCATGCGCTCGGCGACAACACGGCCTATGAGCGCGGCCGGGTCAGCTTCAATCCGCTCAAGCACATCGATCCCTTTGGGACGCTGATATTGCCGGCGATGCTGCTGCTTGCCCACTCGCCGTTCCTGTTCGGCTACGCCAAGCCGGTGCCCGTAAATTTCCGGGCACTACGCCATCCCCGGATCGACATGGTCTGGGTGGCATTGGCCGGCCCCGCCACCAATATCGCGCTGGCCCTGGCCGCCGCCGCGGCGTTCCATATCATTGGCGTTGTGCCTCCGACGTCGGCGCAATGGGTAGCCGACAACCTCAAAAACGCGCTTCTCATCAATGTCGTGCTGGCGGTCTTCAACATGCTTCCGATACCGCCGCTGGACGGCGGGCGGGTCGCGGTCGGATTGCTGCCGAGGGCGCTGGCAGCCCCGCTCGCCCGGCTGGAACCGTTCGGGATGCTGATCCTGATCGGAATTCTGATCCTGCTTCCCCTGGCCGGTTCGCAGTTCGGTCTAAATCTTGATATTATCTCAACTATACTGCGAACGATGACCGGTTATGTGATCCAGCTCCTTCTGGTGGTGACCGGAAACGCGTAATCCCTTTGCGCAAGGGAAACGCGACAAAGGCTCAGGGCATGGTGATCAAGGCTGCTGATATGCTGATCGCGCGGCGCGCCGACACCCGGGCTCGAGCCGATTTCGCGACCTGGAAGATGATGGCGAAGCTGAACGGCGCCTCCGCCCTGCCCGCCGAAGCCCAGACCTTCCTCGACAATTACAAGGCGCTGCTGCGGCAAATGCCCGAGCCGGAGGCGAGCGAGGCGACCATCAAGCTGATGTACCAGACCTATTACGGCGAAATGGGCGGGGCCGGCGCGCCGCCCGAGCTTCCGGTCCAGTCGACCCACCAGGCCAAGGACAACGTCACCGCCTTCAAACGCCCGCCAGCCCCCAAGAAGCCCGCCGTGCCGAGAGCCATGGGCGGACCGGCGGCAAAGCCCCGGCTTCCAGTGGCGCTGATCTTCGCCTGCCTCGTCGTGGTCTATGTCGGAATCCGGTATTACCTGCGCTGACGCGAAGACAGAGCGCGGCGGTACTGCGACCGTCAGCTCTTGCCCTTGACCCTGAAAATCACCGGCAGCGTAAAACTCAATCCCTCGTCGGCGACCGCCGGCGGCGGCGGCGGCACCGGATCGGATTTTTTCACCATCGCCAGCGCCGCCTGATCGAACGCCGTGTCGCCCGATCCCTTGACGATGGTGGTCGACAGCACATGCCCCATCCGGTCGAGCGCGAACGAGATCAGGATCTCGGCGCTCTTCAGCGAACGCTCCGCCGGATAGCGCTTGTGCTTGTCCAGGTGCGCAATCAGTTCCTTCTGCCAGGTCACACGAACACGGCGGGCGCTTTCGCCGGTGCCCTGCGCAGGCGCGACCGAGCGCGGCCCTTCCGGAACACTCTCCAAGCTCGGTGTGGCCGTGGCTTCCGCCGCGACCGATTCCGTGGAAGCGGAGGTCTGCACGGTCGCGATCTTGGTGTCATCCTCTTTCGGCTTGTTGGAATCGTTCGGCGTCACCACCCGATCGGGATCTTCGGTTTCGGTCGGTATATCCTTTGGCAGCTCCGAATCCTTCAGCTCGGCCTTCTGTTCGGCAATCGCGGGCGAGGCGACGGAGGCCTCGGTGTCCGGCCCCGGCGGCAGGTCGGTCGGCTCCAGATGCGGCGAGGTCATCTCCAGGCCGATCTCGATCGCGGGCGCGCCGAGGTCGTCGTCGAGATCGGCATTGTTCAGATGCGCGACCGCGAGCGCCGCACCGCCCAGATGAAGCGCGAGCGCACCGACGCCTGCGAAGATCCACAGCCGCCGGGATGATCTTGATTGGGTGTCGAAGTCGGACATCGCGATCGGGCTACATGCTCGGGGTCAAGGTTTTGGATTTTCCGGCGTCGGTGGGGCCGCAACTGGAACGCCTTCCAGCGCCACCAGCTTGATCTTCGAATAGCCGCCGGCGCGCAGGATCTCCAGCACGTCCATCATCTCGCCATAGGGCACCGCGCGATCGCTGCGCAGGAAGATGAAGCGGTCCTTGCTGCTGTCGGCCATCGTATCCAGCGTGCGCACCAGTTCCGAGCGCTTGACCGGGTTTTCCCCGATCGCCAGCGCCAGATCCGGCTTGATCGTGAGATAGGTCGGCTTGTCCGGCTTCTTTTGCGGGACCGCGGTCGAGGACGGCAGGTCGATCGGAAGATCCACCGTCGACAGCGGCGCCGCCACCATGAAGATGATCAGGAGGACGAGGATGACGTCGATGAACGGCGTCACGTTGATCTCATGCGTTTCCGCGAAATCGTGGTCGTCGTCGAGGTCGCCGTCGGAGATCGAAATGGCCATGGCCTACTCCGCCGCGCGCGAATTCAGATTGCCGGGCGAACTGACATGGGTGCGATCGAGGTCGCGCGACAACAGCCGCGCCGCCGCGCCCGAGGCCCGCCCGACCAGTTCGAGGTAACCCTTCGTCACCCGCGAAAAGTGGTTGTAGATGATCACGGCCGGGATCGCCGCGGCGAGGCCGAAGGCGGTGGCGAGCAGCGCTTCGGCGATGCCCGGCGCGACCACGGCCAGATTGGTGGTCTG
Organism: uncultured Alphaproteobacteria bacterium; assembly: GCA_963843225.1. GTDB lineage: Bacteria > Pseudomonadota > Alphaproteobacteria > Rhizobiales > Xanthobacteraceae > Bradyrhizobium. The sequence continues at coordinate 281,875 of CAWJJT010000003.1, forward strand.
CGACTTCGAGATGCCGATGAAGCTGTTCATGATGCCCCACACCGTGCCGAACAGCCCGACGAAAGGCGACGTCGCGCCGATGGTCGCGAGCACGCCCATGCCGAGCCGGATCCGGCGCGCTTCGGCGCGCACGATCTCGGAGAAGCTCGAGGCCGCCCGCTCCTTGATGCCGGCGTCGCTGGAAATTCCCGCCGACAGCCGTCCCTCGCGCATCGCGGCCGCCAGCAACGACGACAGCACGCCGTCCTTGGCGCCGAGCGCGAACTGCGCTTCCGCCAGCGACCGGGCATCGCCGATCTTGCGGAGCGCCTTGCGCAGCTTGCGCTGCACGACCGACAGCTCGATCATCTTGGCAATGAAGACGGTCCAGGTCACCAGTGAGGCGAAGGCCAGCCCGATCATCACCGCCTTGACCAGGATATCGGCCGACAGGAACATCGACCACGGCGACAGCTCGCGCAGCCCGGTCGACTTCAGGGGTTTGGCATCGGCCGAGGTTGCCGCGCTCGTGTCCGCGGCCGGGGACGCCGACGGAACGACCGCCGGCGGAACGATCGTTGACGGCGCCGGAGCCTGCATCGCCGGAGCGGTTTGCACGGGAACGGTTGCGGGCTGCGCGGGCGCTTGCTGCGCTGCCGGGGCCGTATTCGGTTGCTGCGCGGACGATGGCGACACCAGCAGCAGCATTCCGAGCGCGCAGATCACGGCATACGTCGCTCGAAGGAAAAGACTGTTCATATTTCGGTCCAGTAGGTTGTGACGCAGGCATTCAGCCAGTCGGGGCACTTGCGGAATGCCGGGAAAGACCATGACACGGCGACATGGGCGCGACGCGCTCATATCGGCCGCCGATGTCAGGCGATCGGAGGCGCGCGGGGCTGGAATGCAACACGCGCCGAGTGCGGTTCGGTAAACCCGTCGTCGGCAGCCAGATACGAGAACGTGGTCACATAAGGCGTCGGCAGTAAAGGGGGCGCCGCATCCACAACGGTACCGGCCAGCGCCATGACGGCGCAGATCGCGCAATCGTCATCAGGATGCCCCAGCGGGACACGGTCCTGCGAGCGGACCGGACTGAGGACATTTGCCTGCGAAGCCCGCTCCAACGAGCCCGACAGCGCAGCCGCGAGTTCAAGCCGGTGATGCAATCCCGATCGCTTGGCGTCCACCGACGCAGCATGCGTGCTGCCCTCGTGGAAATGTCCGAACGACAGCAGAAACTGGATCGCGAGCGCCAGCAGTGCGAGCCGCGATCCCATCCTGATGTTTGATCGAAACCATTTCATATCGGCACGTGCCTTGACCGGGCGTTCTGGAAACTCGCCGCGGCTGCTCCAATTGTTACAATATAACATCTCGGGGAGCGCGCCTAGCGAAGTGTTCATACCTCGGCCCAGTAGCGAATGAGGTTGTGATAGATGCCGGTCAATTTGACCGTTTCAGGGTCATTTCGTCCCAAGCGATCGACCAATTGCTGGATCGCCGTATCGAGATCGAAAATCATCGTGCGGGCCTGGACATCGCGGATCATGCTCTGCAACCAGAAGAACGACGCAACGCGCATGCCGCGGGTGACCGGCGTCACCATGTGCAGGCTGGACGAGGGATAGAGCACGAGATCGCCGGCCGGCAGCTTGACCTCGTGGGAACCGTAGAGGTCCTCGACCACCAATTCCCCGCCTTCATATTCAGCCGGCTCGGAGAGAAACAAGGTGACCGACAGGTCGGTCCGGATCCGCATGCCGGTCAGGCGATCGCCGCGCACGGCGTTGTCGACATGGATGCCGAAATGATGCCCGCCCGCCGCAGCGTAGCGGTTGAACAGCGGCGGAAAGATCTGCAGCGGCACCGCGGCGGAGACGAACCGCGGACTGGCCGTCAGCGCCGAGATGATGCGGTTGCCGAGCTTGCGCGCCAGTTCGCTGTCCGGCGGCAATTGCTCGTTGCTTTTGACGTCGGCCGACTGCGCGCCGGCGGTGGAACGGCCGTCTTCCCAGGCATAGGCATCCATGAGGTGGCGAAAATCCGCCACCTCTTGTTTGCTCAGGACCTCTGGGACACAGATCAGCATCCGGTCAGTACCGCGCCGAGATCACCAGATAGGCTGCGCGGCCGGGCGCTTCCAGCACGAACGGAGCAGCGCTCTGGTACAGCGCGTCGTAATAGCGCTTGTCGAGGATGTTGTTGACGAACAGCTTCACCTTCCAGTTCTCGTTGATCTTGGCTTCGGCGAAGGTGTCGAAACGCCAGTAGCCCGGGATCGACGTGCCCTGGTTCGCGGCAAGCAGCGTGCCGCCGTAGATCTGCGAGCGGTACACCGCTTGTCCGCCCAGTTCCCAGACATCCGTGAGCTGATATTTTGTCAGCATGCTGAACGACTGATGCGCGACGTTGGCGAGCTGCAGCCCGACATTGGTCGGGATACAGCGCCGGGTTGGGCGACGGCGCCAGCGACTTCGTCACTTCCGACTGCATCAGGACAAGGCCGCCGAACACGCTCCATTTGTCGGTGATCTTGCCGCCGACACCGAGATCGATGCCGCGGATGCGGTAGGCGGCGCCGGCGGTGATACAGGAAATGTTGCCCGTCGTACCGGCCGGATAGACGCACCCGAGCCCGGCAGCCGTGGTGGCGTTGTTGACGTTCTGCGCCTCGCGAGCGTTTTCCTTCTCGGTCTGGAACAGCGCCGCCGTCAACAGCAGGTGCCGGTCGAACAGCTCCCACTTGGTGCCGACTTCGATCGCCTTGTTCTTTTCCGGCCCGAAGATCTGGGTGTTGCCACCGGGCAGCACCGGATTGATGCCGCCATAGGCCGTGCTGGTGCCGTCGAACTCGGCGCCGACAGGATTCGCCGAAGTCGCGTAGGCCGCATAGACACTGCCGTTCGGCAAGGGCTTCAGCGTCAGGCCCAGGTTGAAGTTGGGAATCAGGAATTCCGCCGACTGCTGGCCGAGGGTGCCGTTCGCTGCATAGCCCGATGTCTTGATGCTGTAGTCGTCGTAGCGGAAACCGCCGTTGAGGATCACCAGGTCGTGGTAGTTGGCGGAATCGATGACGTAGCCGCTCTTGGTGTCGATCCCGATCTTGGTCGGCAACCCCGCCAGCGCCGTGGCCCCAAAGGGCAACTGGGAGAATTGCGGATTGAATATGCTGACGCCGGTCAACGATCCAGTGCCGCTGAAACCACCCGGCAGCGCTTCCGAGCTGAGCCCGACATATTTGTCGATCGACGAGGTCTCGCGGTCGAATTCGACACCGGCGAGCGCCGTGTGCTTGAAGCCCACGCCATCGTTGAACTTGTAGGTCGCCTCGGTCTGGTTGGCGAGCACGTCGGTGATCTGAAGGCGGCTCTGCGGATTGGCGCTGAGCGTCAAGGCCGAAAGCGGGTCAGCGAGTATCGGCAATTCGGGAAGCGTGCCGATGTAGTTCTGGGTCGAGCGCGAATCCCGGATCTTGTTGCTGATCATCAGGTCTGGCGTGATCTGGACCTCGGCGTTGATCGTGCCGATGTCCTGTCCGGTCCGGAAGAAGTCGCGATTGACGAAGCCGTAGAAATTGTTGCGATTGACGCCGAAATCCGGGAATGGACCGCCGGCGGTGGTGGCGGTGCTCGGCCGGTAGTACGGCACGCCGAAATCGGGAATGCCGGTCAGTTCGGTGTGGATGTAGTTGCCGGTGATCTTGACCGCGTCGACCGGCTTCCAGGTCGCCGCGACGAAACCGCCGTTGCGGTCGTCGGTGACGTAGTTGCGGCCGGCGACATTGGCGTCCTGGAACAGGCCGCCGGCACGAATGGCCAGTGTCGGACTGATCACCTGGTTGACGTCGAGCGTCACCCGCTTGGTCTGGTCGGTGCCAAACGTGGTGTCCATGTTGTAGAAGCTTTTCTCGGTCGTCGCCTGCTTGGTCACGATGTTGATCGCGCCGCCGGTGGTGCCGCGGCCGGCAAAGGACGAACCCGGTCCGCGCAGGATCTCGACCTGCTCGGTGAAGAAGTTTTCACGGACGCTGACGCCGGAATCGCGCACGCCGTCGATGAAGATGTCGTTGCGGGCATCGAAGCCGCGGATGAAGAAGCGGTCGCCAAACGCGTTGCCGCCCTCCCCGGTTCCGAGCGTGACGCCGGCGGTGCTCAGGATCGCCTGCTTGAGCGTGGTGGCGTTCTTGTCCTCGAGCACTTCCTTGCTCAGCACCGTCACCGACTTCGGCGTATTCAGCATCGGTTCGGGAAATTTTCCCGACGCCTGCAAGTGGTCGACCTTGTAGGGCGCCGCGGGGTCCGCATAGGGGTTGCGGTCGGCCTGCAAGCCGCCCGCGTTGGGAAATGGTACCGCCGCGACCTGCGCCGGCTGCGTCCGCCGCGCGGCGCGACGCAGCGCGTTACGGGCGCGGATCTGATCCGGCGTAGGTTTTGTCGCGGCGGGGCGCGGGCGTTCGACCGGGGCATCGACCGTCACCGGCGGCAGATTGGATTGCTGGGCTTCAGCGCCCGAGAACGAGGCCACGGCAATCAGGCTGGCGACCGCCGAGACTTTTCGCCCGGAATAATTTTCGAAAGTTTCGTTCACCAGGTTCACCGCTGCGGCTGAACGCAACGACCTCGGTGCTATTGCCTGACCCATCCCACTTGCCCCTTAAAAACCAGATCCCCATTCGCTCATGCGGTTCATTTGCAACGAGCGCTGAGATGTTGGTATCGAGCAGAAAAATTCGGGTCAATGCGACGGCGGCTTTACGCTGCTTGAATAGGTCCAGATCAAAACGATTCTAAATCGAAGTTTGAAATCGTTCTAAAACAGCGTTTGTAAGCGTTCTAAACTGTTGCAAAAAGTGGCCGCCAAATCTGGCTTTGCTGCATCGATCAATCGACGCTGGGCGGCTTCATCAGCGAAAACAATTCATCCACGGTGAGCTGCGCGGCCTGCCGCACGCGATCCGTATTGTCCATCCCGGCGATGTTGACGCCCTTCACCACCGCCCTGATTTCATCGCGAAAATCGGTGAGAAATCGCAGCGGATCGGGTGAATTGTTGGCGACGCGCGCGATCAGGCCGGTGATCAGTATCTGGCAGGCGATCATGCGTCCGTTCAATTCGTCCATCACGCAACTCCTCGGGCGCGCTGCCATCCTGGCGCGGCGGCGATGCGCGGCGAGATATGAACGACGCGTGACGCGGAGACAACGGATCGCGTCATGATCCAGATTGGAAACGTTCAATTTTCGTAAAAATATACGCGTGCGGCGTTTGCAGACACGCCGGCGCTCGCCCGGCTTGCAGTGCCCGCTTACTTGGCCGCTACTTGGCCGCGATGGTGCCGGAAGATTCGGCCTGAGCCTTGATGCGGTCCTTGATGTCCTGCAGCGTCTTCAGGCTGGTTTCGATCGCGCTGTCCGGGATCTCCTGCAGCACATCGGAGGCGATGGAATCGCGCAGGCTGTCGAGATCGTCGACAAGCTGCCGGCCGCTCGCGGTCAGGAACAGCCGGTTGGCGCGGCGGTCCCTGGGATCGTGCCGGCGCTCGAGCAGGCCGTGCTCGACCAGGCGATCGAGCAAGCGCACCAGCGAGATCGGCTGCAATTCGAGGACCTCGGCCAGATCGACCTGGGACAGGCCTTCCTGCTGCCGCAAACGAAACAGCACAATCCACTGCGCGCGCGTGGTGCCACGGCCCTTGGCGCGGTGTTCGATGTAGTTGCGCAGCAGGCGCGAACTCTCGACAATTTGCGATATAAGCTGGCGTTTCAGGTCGAGCGACATCAGGCGTGCGGTCTCCCAAAGCTTTCCAATTGTTTAGGTTTCCTCAAGCTATAGTGTGTTTACACATAAAGTGCACGCATATTATATCTGTCGGGTGGGAACCGTTTGGAAGACCCATTACTTACTTTTGAACGCATGAGCTGACATGACCTTAGCGCGCACCATCCGTTGGGTTTTACTGGTCGCCCTGCTCACAGCCGCAGGGTTTTACGGCTGGCAGCGGTTCCACGGCGAAAGCCCGACGGCCACGGCAAGCAATGCTCAAAAATCGGCCCGAAATCCGGTTCGCGTTACAATCGCACCGGTGCAGAAAGCCGATTTTCCGGTCTATCTGATGGGGCTTGGAACCGTACAGGGTTTCAATACCGTGGTGGTGCGAACGCGCGTCGATGGTCAGATCGACAAGGTCGCCTTCAAGGAAGGCCAGCTCGTCCAGCAAGGAGATTTGCTGGTCGAGATCGATCCCCGGCCCTATCAGGCGACGCTCGATCAGGCCAAGGCGAAGAAGGCCCAGGACGAGGCCAATCTGGCCAACGCCAATCTGGATCTGCAGCGCTACACCAAGCTCGGCGAATTCGCGACCCGGCAGCAGACCGACACGCAGCGCTCCACCGTCGCGCAATTGACCGCGCAGCTCGCCGCCGACGATGCGGCCATTTTCAATGCCCAGACCCAGCTCGATTATACCCAGGTCAAGGCGCCGATCTCGGGCGTTGCCGGCCTGCGGCAGGTCGACATCGGCAACATCGTCAACGCCGCCACCCAAACCGGTGTCGTGACGATCGCCCAGGTCGAGCCGATCGCCGTCATCTTCACCGCGCCGGAAGAGCAGCTACCGTATATAAGTGAGGCGCAATCGGCTCAGCCGCTCAAGGTCATCGCGCTGACGACGGACGGCAAGAAGACCCTCTCGGAGGGGAAGCTGTCGGTGATCAACAATCAGGTCGATACGACCAGCGGGACTATTCGGCTCAAGGCGGTGTTCGACAACAAGGACCACGCATTGTGGCCCGGCCAGTCCGTCTCCACCCGGCTTCTGGTGAAGACGCTGAAGGACGCCACGGTGGTTCCCGACGATGCGATCCAGCACGGCAATGACGGCCTCTATGCTTATGCCGTCGGCAAGGACAACAAGGCGGAGCTGCGCAAGGTCAAGGTCAGCCAGTCGATCGACGGCCGCTCGGTGGTCGATGACGGCCTGTCGCCAGGAGAACAGGTGATCACCGCCGGCGTCTACAAGGTGCAGCCTGGAACACTCGTCGGCACGGCGGTTGCAAGTTCGGATCCAGCACAAGCCGGGGTCAAACAGGAATGAGCGAGGGCATCTCCGCACCCTTCATCCGCTACCCCATCGGCACCTCGCTGATGATGGCCGGCATCCTGTTCGTCGGCCTCGTCGCCTATCCGCTGTTGCCGGTCGCGCCGCTGCCGCAGGTGGACTTTCCGACCATCCAGGTCACCGCGACATTGCCGGGCGCAAGCCCCGAAACCATGGCGACCTCGGTGGCGCAGCCGCTGGAGCGGCAGTTCGCGCAGATTCCCGGCATCGCGCAGATGACGTCGACGAGCTATCTGGGAACGGCGGCCGTCACCATCCAGTTCGATCTCAACCGCAACATCGATGGCGCCGCCAACGACGTGCAGGGCGCCATCAACGCCGCCAGCGGCCAGTTACCTAAAAACCTTCCCTCGCCGCCGACCTACCGCAAGGTCAACCCGGCGGACTCGCCGATCCTGCTGTTGTCGGCGACATCAGATACTCTGCCTTTGACTACCGTGAGCGACGCCGTCGACGCCCAGCTCGCCCAGCAGATCAGCCAGATCTCCGGCGTGGCACAGGTCGTCATCGGCGGTCAGCAAAAGCCGTCGATCCGTATCCAGGTCGATCCGGCCAAGCTGGTCGCCAAGGGCCTGTCGCTGGAGGATGTCCGCAGTCAGATCGCGATTACGACGGTCGACAGCCCGAAGGGCAATATCGACGGCGCCACCCGCGCCTATACCATCTACGCCAACGACCAGCTTCTGGACTCAAAGGACTGGAACGACGTCATCATCGCGTACCGCAACGGCGGGCCGCTGCGCATCAGGGATATCGGCCAAGCCGTCACCGGGCCTGAAGACGCCAAGCAGGCGGCGTGGGCGAACGGCAAGCGCGGCGTGTTCCTGGTGGTGTTCAAGCAGCCCGGCGCCAACGTCATCGAGACCGTGGACAAGATCAAATCGATGCTGCCGAGATTGGTCGCGGCGATCCCGCCGTCGATCAAGATCGAGCTGATCAGCGACCGCACCCAGACCATTCGCGCCGCTGTCGAGGACGTCCAATTCACCCTGCTTCTGACCATCGCGCTGGTGGTCATGGTTATCTTTATCTTCCTGCGCAGTTTCTGGGCGACCGTCATTCCAACCGTGACCGTGCCGCTGGCGCTGCTCGGCGCCTGCGCGCTGATGTGGGTGTTCGGCTACACCCTCGACAATCTGTCGCTAATGGCCCTGACCATCGCGGTCGGTTTCGTGGTCGACGACGCCATCGTGATGCTGGAAAACATCACCCGTTACATCGAGGAAGGCGAGCGGCCGCTTGCCGCCGCCTTCAAGGGCGCCCAGGAAATCGGCTTCACCATCGTGTCGATCAGCATTTCGTTGGTCGCAGTGCTGATCCCGCTGCTGTTGATGGGCGGCATCATCGGTCGCCTGTTCCGCGAATTCGCGGTGACGCTGGCGATGACGATCTTCGTTTCGATGGTGGTCTCGCTGACGCTAACGCCGATGATGGCATCCCGTTTCCTGCGGGCGCACGACGAAACCAAACACGGCCGCTTTTATCAGTGGAGCGAACGTGCATTCGACGCGATGCTGCACGCCTATGAGGCTGGCCTTGACCGGGCGATGCGCTGGAGCAAGATCACGCTCCTGATCTTCTTCGCGACCCTTGCCCTGTCGGTCTATCTGTTCGTCGTCATTCCCAAGGGATTCTTCCCACAGCAGGACAACGGCCTGATCAGCGCAACCGCCGAAGCCTCGCAGGATATCTCCTTCGCCGCGATGACACAGCGGCAGGAGCAACTCGGCAAGATCGTTCAAGCCGATCCCGACGTCGCCAGTGTGGCGATGGCGATCGGCGGCAGCGGTCGGGCCGGCAACAACGGCAACATGTTCATCACGCTGAAGCCGCGCAATGAGCGCAGCGCCTCGGCCCAGCAGATCATCGCCCGCTTGCGGCCCAAGCTCGAAAAGGTCGAGGGCGCCCGGCTCTATATGCAGGCGGCCCAGGACGTCCGGCTCGGTGGCCGGCCGACACGAACGCAGTTCGAATTCACGCTGCAGGACGCCAATCTCGGCGAGCTGAACGAATGGGCGCCGAAGATCCTGGCGAAGATGCAGACGTTGCCCGAGCTGCGCGACGTTGCAACCGACCAGCAGACCCAGGGCACGACGCTGGAGCTGAAGATCAACCGCGATACCGCGGCGCGCTACGGCATCCAGCCGCAGTTGATCGACGATACGCTGTACGACGCCTTCGGCCAGCGCCAGGTCACCCAGTATTTCACCCAGCTCAACAGCTACCACGTGATCCTGGAGATATTACCCGACCTGCAGGGCAGCCTCGACACGCTGAATACGATCTATGTCAAATCGCCGACCACGGGCGACGAGGTGCCGTTGTCGACATTCGCGACCTGGAGCAGCGTTCCGGTGCGGCCGCTCTCGATCAGCCACCAGGGCCAATTCCCGGCGATCACCATCAGCTTCAACCTCGCGCAAGGCGTGGCGCTCGGCCAGGCCACGGATTCCGTGCAAAAGGCGATGGTCGAACTGGGCGCGCCCGCCACCCTCAACTCGAGCTTCCAGGGCACCGCGCAGGCGTTCCAGCAATCGCTTAGCACCGTGCCGCTGTTGATCCTGGCGGCGCTGGTCGTGGTGTATTTGATCCTCGGCATTCTCTACGAGAGCTACATCCATCCCCTGACCATTCTCTCGACGCTGCCCTCGGCCGGCGTCGGTGCGCTCGCGATCCTGATGGCGTTCGGATTTGATTTCAGCCTGATCGCGCTGATCGGCATCATCCTGTTGATCGGCATCGTCAAGAAGAACGGCATCATGATGGTCGACTTCGCGATCTCGGCCGAGCGCGACGAGCATCTGTCGCCGGAGCAATCGATCCGGAAGGCCGCGCTGCTGCGGTTCCGACCGATCATGATGACGACGATGGCCGCCATGCTCGGCGGCGTGCCGCTGATGCTCGGCACCGGCACGGGATCGGAAATCCGCCAGCCGCTCGGCTATGCGATGGTCGGCGGCCTGATCGTGAGCCAGGCGCTGACCTTGTTCACGACGCCGGTCGTGTATCTCTATCTCGACCGGCTATCGAACTGGTTCTCGGGCTGGGGACGATCGGGAGATGCCGACCAGGATCATCCCGAAAGCGAGCAAGGCTCGATCAAACAGGCTGCGGAGTGATTTGACGTCGGGAGCGCAGCGGCGCACCCGAACGGCACGCCCTCCCGCAACCCGATCCGCCAGCAGATCCTCTGCGCTCGCACTGACGGAATTACTGCCTTATCATTGCCTTGCCATTTCGGCGGCGCCGACGCCATCGCCGTCGAGCTTCTGGTCGTTGTGCATGGCGACCGTCACCCGCAGCAGCCGCCCGGTGAATTCGAACGGCGCCTCGTAATGCGAGACGGGGCTCGAGCGATCGCGGCCAATATCGAGGCCGGACCACGAAATGAAATTATTGAACGCCAGTTGCGTTTGCAGCGAGCCGGCAGGCTCACCATCGATGAGCAGCGTATAGGCGGTGATCCCGGTGCGCGCGCCCTTGGCCGGCGGCTCCTCGCGCACCAGACGCTCGACATGCACGCCGAGCCGGCGCGCGCCGGAAGGCACCTTGCGATCCGAAGTGACGATCTCGTGGCCGCCGCCGATGTTGAGGTCGTGCACCAGACGCCCGTCCTTGATGTAGAGGCTGTATCCCGAGGTCGCATCGCCGTGCGCGATGAGGACGCCTTCGGCGCCGGCATCGTCGATCTCGACATGGGCCTCGATGGTGTAGCTGCGGCTGCGCACGTCGGGCGCAACATCGGTCGGCACATGGCCCATGCCGGCGTGGAAGACAAAATGGTTGCGCGCGCCCTGGAACCGCGCGGCGTTTTCGGCGAAGCGCGCCGCGAAGCGGTCGTCGAGCGGCAGCACGTTGTGCTTCTCGGCCTCGCTCCACCACATCTTCATCATGTCAGCCAGCCGCTGCGGCTCCGCGGCGGCGAGATCGTGGGTTTCGGAGAAATCGCGATCGAGATGGAACAGCTCCCATTTGTCGTTCTCGAACGGCGTGCCCGGCGGATGGAAGGCGACCGCCTTCCAGCCCTGGTGCCAGATGCCGCGATGCCCGAACATCTCGAAATATTGCGGCGAGGATTTTGACGGCGCCGTAGCGTCCTCGATGGAACGCGCGAAGCTTTCGCCCTCAATCGGCATTTGCGCGCAGCCCGCGATCTGCTTCGGCGGCTCGACCCCGATCAGTTCGAGCAAGGTCGGCACGAGGTCGCTGGCGTGGACGAATTGATGGCGCAACTCGCCCCGCGCCGCCACCCGCTTCGGCCACGACATGACGAAGGGATCGCGGATGCCGCCGCCATGGGTGTTCTGCTTGTAGCGGCGCAGCGGCGTGTTGGATGCCATCGCCCAGCCATGCGGAAAATTGCTGTGCGAGTCCGGGCCGCCGATATCGTCGATCCGCCGCACCTTTTCCGCGATCGGCTCGGGACGGAAATTATACGGCCCCATCGCATTGACGAAGCCGAACGGCCCGCCTTCCTGGCTCGCGCCGTTATCCGACAGCACGAGGACCAGCGTGTTGTCGCGGACACCGGCGGTTTCCAGAAACGCGATCAGCCGCGCCAGATGCCGGTCGGCATGGTCGAGCATGCCGGCGAACGCCGATTGCAGCCGCGTGAACAGACGCTTCTCGTCATCGCTGTGTTCGTCCCACGCCTTCACGCCGTCATTGCGCGGCGGCATCCGGGTCTCCGGCGGAACGATGCCCAGGGCCTTCTGCCGCGCCATCCGCTGCTCGCGCTCGACGTCCCAGCCGTGGCTGAACACCTCGTCATAGCTCCTGATGATATCGGCGGGCGCCTGATGCGGCGCATGACAGGCGCCGAGCGCGACCCAGGTCAGCCAGGGCAGATCGGGGCGGTCGGCGATGTGGTCGCCGATGAAGCGGATCGCCTGATCGACAAGATCGGGCGTCAGGTGGTAGCCGTCGGCGAACGTCCCGGGCGGATCGACGTGGGTGTTGTCCGACACCAGTTCGGGCGCGAACTGATCGGTCTCGGCGTCGAGGAAACCATAGAAGCGGTCGAAACCGCGCCCCAGCGGCCAACCATCGAACGGGCCGGTGGCGCCGCTTTCGGTCAGTGGCGTGACATGCCATTTGCCGACCATGTAATTGCGGTAGGCGTGCGCCTTGAGCATTTCGGCGAGCGTTCCCGCCTCGCGCGCGATCTTGCCGCGATAGCCGGGATAGCCGGTGTCGAAATTGGCGAGGCAGCCGACGCCGACCGAGTGATGGTTGCGCCCGGTCAGAAGCGCGGCGCGCGTGGTCGAGCACATCGCGGTGGTGTGGAAGCCCGAATAGCGCAGGCCCTCGGCCGCGAGCGTGTCGATGGTCGGGGTCCTGATCGGCGAGCCGTAGCAGCCGAAATCGGAAAAGCCGACGTCGTCGAACAGCACCACCAGGATGTTGGGAGCGCCCGCCGGCGGCTTTGGCGCCGGCGGCCACCAGGGTTTTGAGCCGGCGATGGTCTTGCCGATGGTGCCGCGAAACGAATTGTCGCCGCCTGCGCTCATGCGTTCCTCCCATACCGGCGCCGGCGGTTGATCCGCTGGTCGTCGTACCCTGGCTTTGGTTTCGGCTGCGGCTTTGCCTGCGTTGCCCGGCGTGCGGGCCAATCCGCCGGCCCGGCAAGCATTGCCACAAACCATAATCCGAATTATCATTATGATTATTTTGCGAGAGAGTGCAACAACCGATGCAGCGCGAACCGAGCCATCTCGACTTTCCCGGCGTCGTCCCGTCGCGGCAGAAGCGCAGCCGCGAGATGACGGCGGCGCTGCTCAAGACCGGCGCCGACATGCTGCGAACGCGCAGCCTGGCCGAATTGTCGATCGAGGCGCTGTGCGGCAAGGTCGGGGCCACCGTCGGCGCGTTCTACAGCCGGTTCGAGAGCAAGGAGGCCTATTTCAACGCCTTGATCGAACTGGCCGCACGCGATGGCGAGCGCAGGCTGTCGGCGATGACCGAAAACGCGCAGTTGAAGGACACCTCGCTCGCCGGGCTCTGCCGCCTGCTGGTGACGGGGATCCTCGGCTGGGCCCGGAATCATGAGGGGGTGCTGCGCGCCGCGCTCCAGCACGACGATACCAGGCCGGACCGCTGGAATACCTTCAAGGGCCTGGCGCGCGCGAACACCGCCGGCGCCACGCCTCCCCTGCTCCGCGCCATGGGCAAAGGCCGCGCGGCCGCGAAGCGCCGCGGCATCGCCTTCGGATTTCAGGTGGTGCTGGGAACGCTGGTCAACGCCATCCTCAACGATCCCGGACCACTGTCGATTCACGACAAGGAGATGGAGGACCGGTTGAGCGGCTGCCTGTTGCTGCTGCTCGAAGCCGAGATGAAGCCGGCCGGCAGGCGCAGGAAATAACCGGAGAGCTCAGGCGGTGCCGAGATAAGCCCGCTGCACCTGCGGATCGTCGGCAAGGCTCGAGGCGGGGCCCGACAGCACGCTCTTGCCGACCTGCAGCACGGTGGCAAAATCGGAAACCTCGAGCGCGAGTTCGATCGATTGCTCGGCGAGCAGGATCGTCAGCCCTTCCTTGTGCAGCCGTCCGAACGTCTCGTACATCGACTCGACCACGGCCGGCGCCAGCCCGAGCGACGGCTCGTCCAGCATCAGAAGCCTGGGATCGCTCATCAGGGCACGGCCGACCGCGAGCATCTGGCGTTCGCCGCCGGACATGGTGCCGGCGCGCTGGCTGCGCCGCTCGGCCAGCCGCGGAAAGATTTCGTAGACGCGCTCGAGCAGTTCGGCGGCCCGCGCCTTGTCGCGCAACGGCGTCGCGCCGAGCAGCAAATTGTTCTCGACGCTCTGCTGCACGAACAGCCGCCAGCCTTCCGGCGACAGCGCCAGCCCCTTCCGCACGATCGAGAACGCCGCCTCGCCGCCGATCTCCTCGCCGCGAAAGCCGATTCGGCCGGAATGCACGGGAATGAGACCGGCAATCGCGTTGAGCGTGGTGGTCTTGCCGCCGCCATTGGAGCCGAGCAGCGCAACCACGCTGCCTTCCGGCACCTCGAGCGACACGTCGGAGACGCCGATCAGGTCGCCGTAGCGGACTTCGAGATGCTCGATCGTGAGCAGGGGCGCGGTCATGTCGCGGGCCCGCCCATCAGCTCGATCGGCGTATGGCCCGCGGCCGCCTTGGCGGCGCGTTTGCCGAGATAGGCCTCGATCACGGCCGGGTTGCCCGTGACCTCGCGCGGACTGCCGCGCGCGATTTCGCGGCCCTGGTGAAACACCACCACGCGCGACGCCAGCGACATGATGACTTCCATGATGTGCTCGACGATGACCAGCGTGATGCCGGAACGATGGATCTCGCGGACGAGATCGATCGCAAGCTGCACCTCGCGCTGGGTGAGCCCGGCCATGGCCTCGTCGAGCAGCAGCACCTTGGGCTGGGTCGCCAGCGCACGCGCGATTTCCAGCCGCTTGCGGCCGGGTGTTCCCAGCGAGCGCGCCGGGGCATCGGCCAACCGGCTCATGCCGACCTGCTCAAGCACGGCGCGCGCGCGTGTTTCGGCCTCGGCGCGATGCGGGGTGCGCAGAAAGGCGCCAATCATGACGTTCTCCAGCACCGACATGCTCTCAAACGTCTGCGGCACCTGGAACGAGCGCGCCAGACCGAGCCGCGCGCGCCCCTCCGGCGGCAGGTCGGTGATATCCCGGCCTTCGAAGATGACCTTGCCGGAGGTCGAGGTGAGGTCGCCGGTCAGGCAGTTGAAAAAGGTCGACTTGCCGGCGCCGTTCGGTCCGATCAAGCCGAGAATATCGCCCTGCTCCAGCGTCACCGAAGCACCATCCACGGCTTTGAAGCTGCCAAAGGCCTTGGTGACGTTGCGGGCTTCAAGGAGCATGGCTTGCTCCCGCCCCGACCGGTGCTGCCGGCGGCTTGCCGCGCTTGGCCCACAGCCGCTTGATCAGGTTGACGATACCGCCCGGCTGAAACCGCGCGATCAGCACGATGATCGCGCCATAGACAACGAAGGTGAGCCCAGCGCCCTTGCCGCCGAGCAGGTTGTTGGAGATTTCCTCCAGCGGCACAAGGATCGCGGCTCCGACCAGCGGTCCAAACAACAGGCCGGCGCCGCCAAGCGCCGCCATGATCAGGATCTTCACGGAGATCAGGATGCCGAGCCCGGACTCCGGATCGACGAAGCCGAACATCATCGCATAGAGCGCGCCGGCGACGCTGGTAAACCCGGCGCTCAGCATGAAGGCGTAGAGCTTGGTGCGGCTCGCGGGTGCGCCGAGCGAGCGCGCCGCGCGCTCGGAATCCCGGATCGCGCGCAGATAGAAGCCCATCCGGCTGTTCGCCATCCACCAGGTGATGCCGAGCGTAAGACTGAGGACGGCCAGAAACAGATAGTAATAAGGCAGCGCCGAGATGAAGGAGAGATCGAACACATTGCGCGGCACGGTCGGACCGCTCAAGCCCACCGCCGCGCCGAGATAATCGGTGTTGGTGACGATCAGCCGGCAGAGTTCGGCAACCGCGATGGTCGCCATGCTGAAATAATGACCGGACAGCCGCAGCGTCGGCACCCCGATCGCGGCCGCTATCGCCACGCTGGCGACGATGCCGGCGGGAATGCCGACCAGCGGCGAAAGCCCGAAATGCGCGTAGGCGCCCATCGCGGCATAGGCGCCGCAGCCGAAGAAGACGACGTGGCCAACCGACACCTGGCCGGCATAGCCGCCGACGATGTTCCAGGCGGAAGCCGCGATCGCATAGAGCAGCACCAGCGCGCCGAGCCGCTGCTGGAACGGCGTCGAGAACAGCAGGGGATAGGCGACGAAGACCGCCAGCACCACCGAGGCCCAGACCAGCCGGCGCATCACGTCTTGCCCATCAGGCCCTGCGGCCGGAACCAGAGGAAGCCGAGGAACAGCGAATACACCACCATGTCCTTGTAGACGGCGCCGATCCAGTAGGCCGACAGCGACTCGATGACGCCGATCAGGAGTCCCGCGATCAGCGCGCCGGGCACGCTGCCGAAGCCGCCGAGCGACACCGTGACGAAGGCGACGATGCCCAACGTCTCGCCCACGGTCGGCACGATGTAAAAGAAGGTCGCGATCAGCGCGCCTGCGAGCCCGGTTGCGCCGGCGGCGATCGCCCAGGCGATGGCCTGCATGGTGTCGGGCCGGATCCCCATCAATTGCGCCGCGGTCGAATCTTCGGCCACCGCCAGCATTTTCGATCCGAGCGACGTGCGCGTCAGCAATAGATGCAGCCCGAGGGTCACCAGCAACGCTACCGCGCCGGCCAACAGCCGCGACGCTTCGATCCGCAGGCCCAGGATTTCGAAAGTGCCGCCGACGATGTTTTGCGGCAGCGACAGGAAATCGGCGCCGAACCACCAGAACACCGAATAGCGCAGCAACAGCGCAAGCCCGAAGGTGCCGAGAATCTGGGCCAGCATCGGCCCTTTCATGATGTCGCGGATCAAGGCGAAATAGACGATGACGCCGACGGTCGCGAGCACCAGCATGGCGAGTGGCGCAGCCAGCAAGGGCCCGGCGCCGAGCAGCGTATAGACCACGAACGCGACATACATGCCGAGCATGACGAAATCGCCGTGGGCGAAGTTGACGATGTTCATCATGCCCCAGACCAGCGTCAGGCCCGAGGAAAACAGCGCATAGACGGCGCCGAGCAGAAGCCCGCCGACAATCACCTGAACGAGAATAATGGACATGCCAGGGTCAAGTCTTGCGGGTTGATCTCGGGCAACGGTGCGACGAGGATAAGGTGGTCATGGGGGGCGGGACACCTGCCCCGCCCTCCCGGCTGTTACCAGCCCTTGTAGGGCAGTATCGGCGCTTTCTGGGCGTTGGCCTTGGGCCAGATGGTGGTGTAGTTCTCGCCGTCCTGCAGTTGAATCATGACGCCGGCCGCGAGGATGTTCTGGCCCTTGTCGTCGAACTTGACGCCCTTGTAGCCCATGATGAGCTGATCGGGCTTGAGATCGGTGGCCTTCAGCGCCGCCTGGATCTTGGCGGGATCGGTCGAACCGGCGCGGTCGATCGCATCGCAGAGCACGAAGAAGCCCTGCATCTGGCGAGCGGCGGTATCGTCCATCTCGTCGCCGCTCTTCTTCTTGTACATCTCGGCGATCAGCGCGGTCGGCGAACCCGCAGGCCCGACGCTCCATGACGAGCGATTGAACACGCCTTGCGTAATCTTGCCGACCGCCTTGATGAAGGAGGGATCGGAGTATCCGGAGTCGTCGGCAATCAGCATCGCGGGCTTGTAGTCGAGCGATTGCATGGTCTTGGAGAACAGGATCGCATCCGAGGTGTAGCTGATCATGATCACGACGTCGGGCTTCTTCTCCTTGAGTTGCAGCACCTGGGCCTGCACGTCGGTCGCATTGGGAGCATAAGCGATATCGATCGGGGCGCTCTCGCCGTTTGCCTTGAACACGGTGGTGATCACGCTCGCGACCGAGGTGCCGTATTCGGTATTGTCATGGACGAGCGCAACGCTGTCGGTCTTGGCGCCCGCCGACTTCATGTCCTTGAGGAAGTCGAGATAGATCTTGGCGAAATCGGAGGCGACCGGCGTGGTGCGGAAAAACCATTTGAAGCCGCGCTCGGTCAAATTGGCGGCTACGGACTCGCCGTTGACGAAGGGAATTCCGTATTTTTCGGAAATCGCGCTGGCGGTCAGCGTGATGCCGGATTGATACGCGCCCGTCAGCGCCACCACCTTCTCTTCGGTGATCAGCCGCAGCGCCTGATTTTGTCCGGTGGCGGGGCTGCCCTGGTTGTCGGCGAAAACGACCTCGACCTTGGCGCCGCCGAGGCCGGCGAGCCCGGCATTCTTGGCCAGCGGCAAATTGCCGAGCTCGGGATGGGCGTTGTTGATGATATCCATCGCAACTTCGAGCGCGGCCTTGGTGTGGACGCCGGTAGAGGCGGCGTTGCCGCTCAAGGGAAATATGCCGCCGATCTTGACGGTCTTGTCCTGCGCCGAAGCGTTACCTGCGAGGATGACCGAGATCGAGGCAGCGCAAAGCAGCCCGAGAATATGCTTGAACTTCATCTGAACGTCTCCGAAAGGTCCCACCCGATGCCAAGGCTCTAAAAGGCTTGGAAATGCAGGAGACGTGGCCGCCCGCTGCTTCCTTGTTTGGCGCGGGCAGCATTGCATGCCCGGTTGGCATCGGCAAGTTGGCCCCGCGAGCACCGATCCGAAAGTATCAGGCCGGTTAAGGGCTTGCGCCGGTAATTGCCTTCCGTACGGGCAGATCCGCTTTGACGCCGACATAGATCGTGTTGCTGGCTTCACGATGCTGGAGCGGATTCTCGAAGCTCACGACATGCGTCGCAGAGATTGCAAACGCGCCTGCCAACACACCCTGGAATGCCTGATCCGGCGGATCGTTCGACCACAGCGCGAACACGCCGCCGGGATTCAAATGGCCGGCGAGCCCCGTCAAGCCGGCCGGTTCGTACAGCGCGGCGTGGCGCGGATGCAGGAAATTTCGCGGCGAGTGATCGATGTCCACCAGCACCGCATCGAAGCGACGGCCGGGGCTGAGCGGATCGAATCCCGCCGGCGAACGCCGACATCGCGAAGAAGTCGCCGTGAACGAGGCGGCAGCGCGGATCGCCGGTGATCTGTGTGCCGAGCGGAAGCAGGCCCTGCGCGTGCCATTCGATCACCTCGGCCAGCGCGTCGACCACGAGCAATGATTTGACGGAAGGGTTTTCGAGCGCGGCTTGCGCCGTGTAGCCAAGCCCGAGGCCGCCGACGACGACGTCGAGATCGCCACGTTCGAGCGCCGCCAGTCCGATCCGCGCGAGCGCGATCTCGGCGACGGTGAACAGGCTCGACATCAGGAACTCGTCGCCGAGCTTGATCTCATAGACGTCCAGACCGGAATCGAGCTGCCTTCGCCGGCGCAGGCTGAGCACGCCCATTTCGGTTGGACGGAAATCCAGTTCCTCGAAATACACGCTCATCGCCGGCCGTCCCCGATCGCCATTCGAAACCGCGGCACCCATGGCGACGCCTTTCGCTGTGGCCCCTTCGCAAGAAGCCCATCCTCGCGCGCTTGCCAAGGCCGGGACTGAACTAGTAGAAGGACGCACGCTCGCGCGGGGGACGCCTGATCCGTCGCCGGAGCTGGAAGAATATCACTTAAGCATCTGATATCATTGGGGAATGGTGTAACGGTAGCACAACAAACTCTGACTCTGTTTGTCTAGGTTCGAATCCTAGTTCCCCAGCCAGCATCTAAAACACTGAAATTGATACTATTTTTGTAGATGAGAGAGCCCCGGATCGGGGTCATTTTCATGTGGAGAGCAGTTGCGCCGGTTGACGCTTCTCCGCGCTACGCGCCCAGGCCATGTGATTGGACGACTACCCGATGAAACCGGGCGAATATCAAACCCATCCGGTGCCGTCCGAATGCTCCTAGCCGTCGAGCCTTGATCGTCCACTCTGTCCCGCCGGCCACGCGCTCATGGCGAGACGGCCTATCTTTGCCAGCTTCTCGCGCGAGGCGCCGTCGCGCGCCTGGACCGCAAGCCCGCGCGCCACGGCGCTGTAATAGGCCGCCAGCGCGTCGCAGTCGGCGTCCTCGGGAACATCCCCATTCGCAACACCCTTGCGGATGCGCGCCGCCATCGCGCTTTCCGAAAACGCACGATGCTCGGCCATCATGCCCCGGATGTTGCTCATGCCTGGCGGGCAGTGCGTTCCCGCCAGCGAGATCATGCAGCCGAGCGGATGATCGCCGCGGGTGAACTCTTCTGCGGTTGCCTCGAACAGCGCTGCGAAGGCCGTCTTCGTATCGATCGAAGGATCATTGAGAAGGGCGAAGAACCATTGGCCCGACCATTCCAGATAGGACTGCGTGGTCTCGCCATAGAGCTCTTCCTTGCTGCCGAACGAGTTATAGAAACTCGATGCGCTGATCCCCATCGCCGCGATCAGGTCGTCGAACGACGTGCCCTCATAGCCGCGCTCCCAGAACAGCTTCATCGCTTCCTTCAGCGCGACGTCACGGTCAAACATCGCCGGCCGCCCCCGACCACGCCTGCCCTCCTCGATTTTCTTCCCTTGAACTATTTTTGATGTCATCGCTCCAAAAATCCCTTGAACAGCGCCTCCCTGCGTCTATATCGCCCCGACATATTGGAGTACGTGCTCCAGATATCAATCCCGAAGTGCACTGTTTCACCTTTCGAAATGACGACGACGTGGCATCACCCTCTCGACACCCTGGACACCCTCAACGCGTGCGGCTCACACCGCCGACCATCCCGCAGCGACCGATTTTCGGACGGCGTGGCAAGGACTTATGGAAAATATCATGGATCAGATCAGCGACCATTCCAGGCTTGAAAGAGAACGGCTCGATGAACCCGCGGCACATCCGCGCCGAAGGAGCTGGAGAATCGGCGCGCTCGCTGCCGCGGTGGCTCTTGGCGTCGTCCTGGCATGGCTCGGCCTTGCCACCCACAAGGGAAACCAGGCGGCGGCGGCGCCGACTCCGGCTCCGCCGGTGACAGTCAGCCAGCCCTTGCAGCGCGCCGTCGACAACAGGGTTGGCTTTCTCGGCCAGTTTTCCGCCATCGACCGGGTCGAACTGCGGGCCCAGGTCGGCGGAACGCTGACCGAAATCCACTTCAAGGACGGGCAGATCGTCCACAAGGGCGACCTGCTCTTCGTCATCGATCCCCGGCCTTACGAGATAAGACTGGAGCAGGCCAAGGCGACGCTGCAGACCGCGACCGCCCGCGTCGCGCTTGCCAGCAACCAGTTGACGCGGGCGACATCGCTCAAGCGCAATGATTACGCCACGCAGGAGACGGTCGACCAGCGCACCAACGACCAGGATGCCTCCCAGGCCGCGGTCGAGGACGCCAAGGCACGGCTGCGCGACGCCGAGCTCGATCTCGAGTATTCCCACGTCCGCGCGCCCTTCACGGGGCGCATCGGCGCGCGCCAGGTTTCCATCGGCAGCCTCGTCGCCGGCAGCCGCGCCGCCACCAGCCCGACCACGCTGCTTGCGACGCTGGTGTCGCTGGATCCGCTCTACCTCGATTTCGACATGAGCGAATCCGACTTCCTGACATTCTCGCGCGAGCGCGCGCGCCTCAAGGGCCCGCTCGCCGACAAGGTCATGGTCGCGCTTTCCGACGAGAACAGCTTTGGGCGCGAGGGTACGCTCGACTTCATCGACAACGCGCTCGACCGCTCCAGCGGCACGATTCACGCGCGCGCCACGGTGCCGAATCCCGACCTGTTCCTGGCGCCGGGCCAGTTCGCCCGGCTGCGGGTTGCGATCGCCTCGCCCGCGCCGGCCTATCTGGTGCCGGATTCGGCTGTCGTGCTCGACCAGTCGCAGCGCCTGGTGATGACGGTAGGGAGCGATGCGACCGTAAAGCCGAAGATCGTGACCACCGGCGATTTGCGCGGCGGCTTGCGGGTGATCCAGTCGGGTCTCGACGCGACCGATCGCGTCATCATCGACGGCCTGGTGCGCGCCATTCCCGGCACCAAGGTCGCGCCGCAGGACGGCACCATCCATTACGACCCAGCCGCCGACCAGGGCTGAAACGTCGATGAACAGTGATCGAATTGGCGGTCTGTCGCTTCATCCAGAGGAGCTTGCGAAGCAGGCGTTTCGACGGAGGAAGCAACAGCGCGGCCTCATGGTTCGAGACGGCGCGTTCGCGCCTCCTCACCACGAGGGTTCTTCGGAGTGCAGGACTGAAATCAGGAGCTTCCCGTGACGCACAGCTTCATCGACCGGCCGATCTTTGCGACCGTGCTCTCCGTGTTCCTGACGCTGATCGGGTTGGGGGCGCTCTACATCCTGCCGATTTCGCAATATCCGGAGATCGTGCCGCCCACGGTGCAGATCACGACGACCTATCCCGGCGCCTCCGCCGAGACGGTGTCGCGAACGGTCGCGACCCCGCTCGAGCAGCAGATCAACGGCGTCGAGAACATGATCTACATGTCGAGCCAGTCGACCGGCGACGGCAAGCTGACCGTCACCGTCACGTTCCGGATCGGGACCGACCTCAACGTCGCACAGATGCTGACGCAGAACCGCGTGCAGGACGCGCTGCCGCGCCTGCCCGAGGACGTGCAGCGGCTCGGCGTGCAGGTGCGCAAGGCAACGCCCAACATCCTGCTTGCGGTGCATCTCTATTCGCCCGACAGCTCCCGCGACACGCTCTATATCTCGAACTACGCCACGCTGCACGTAAAGGACACGCTGGCGCGCCTGCCCGGCGTCGGCGATGTCCAGATATTCGGCGGCCGCGAATACGCCATGCGGATCTGGCTCGATCCGGACAAGGTCGCGGCCCACAACATGAACGCGAGCGAGGTGCTCGCCGCGCTGCGCGCGCAGAACGTCCAGGTTTCGGCGGGCGTGCTGAACCAGCCGCCGGTCGCCTCAAAGCAGGCCTACCAGATCAACGTCCAGACGCTCGGCAGGTTGTCGACGCCTGAACAGTTCGCCTCCATCGTCCTGAAGTCGGACACCGAGGGCCGCGTGACGCGGCTGCGCGACGTCGGCCGGGTCGAAATCGGCGCGGCCGATTACGGCTCGACCGCGTTCGCGGACCGCGGGCCCGGCATGCCGCTTTTGATCTTCGCGCAGCCCGGCGCGAACTCGCTCGCCGTCGAGCACGAAGTGCTCGACACCATGCAGACGCTGGCGAAGGATTTTCCGCCCGGCCTCAGCTACAAGATCATCTACGATCCCACTATCTTCGTCGGCAAATCGGTCGACGAGGTGATCAAGACGATCTTCGTCGCGATCCTGCTGGTGGTCGGCGTCGTGTTCCTGTTCCTGCAGAGCTGGCGTGCCGCGATCATCCCGGTGATCGCCATACCGGTGTCGCTGGTGGGCACTTTCACCTTCCTCTACGTGCTCGGTATCTCGCTGAACAATCTGTCGCTGTTCGGCCTCGTGCTGGCGGTGGGCATCGTCGTCGACGACGCCATCGTCGTGGTGGAGAATGTCGAGCGCAACCTCGAGCGCGGCATGAGCCCGAACGAGGCGGCGCACGTCACCATGAGGGAAGTCGGCGGCGCGCTGATCTCGATCGCGCTGACGCTGTGCGCGGTGTTCGTGCCCTCGGCGTTCCTGTCGGGCATCACCGGGCAGTTCTTCCGCCAGTTCGCGGTCACGATCGCCGTTTCGACGCTGATTTCGTGCTTCGTCTCGCTGACCCTGAGCCCTGCTCTGTGCGCGGTGCTGTTCAAGGCGCACGAGCCCGGCCACAAGCGGCAAAGCGCATGGATCGTCCGGCAGGTACAGGCGTTCTTCACCCGCTTCAATCATGGCTTCGAATGGCTGTCGACCAGCTATGGCCGGCTGACGCGGCGGCTGGTGCAGATCACGGGCGTCGTGCTGCTGGTCTATGCCGCGCTGATCGGCGTCGCCGGCTTCCAGTTCGCGCGCGCCCCTACCGGCTTCATTCCGGAGCAGGACCAGGGCTATCTCATCACCGTCGTGCAACTGCCGCCCGGCGCCACGCTCGACCGTACCGAGGCCGTGGTCAAGAAGGCGATCGACATCATCATGTCGACACCGGGCGTCGAGCATGTGGCGCCGTTCGCCGGGCTCGATGCCACGACCTTCACCATCGCCTCCAATGCAGGAACGATCTTTTCGGGGCTGCCTTCGCTCTACAATCATGAGGTCAAGGGCCTGACCGCGGCCAGCGTGCTCGCCGACCTGCGCAAGCGCCTGTCCGTGATCCAGGAAGCCTATGTCCTGACGATACCGCCACCGCCGGTCCAAGGCATCGGCAATGCCGGCGGCTTCAAGATGATGCTGCAGGATCACGCCGGCCTCGGCTCCGAGGCGCTGTCGAAGGCGGCGCAGACGCTGGTCGCCGCCGCCAACAAGGATCCGGATTTTGCCGGCGTCTTCACTCTGTTCGGCACGCGCTCGCCTTCGGTCTATGCCGATATCGATCGCGAGAAGGCCGAGAAGGTCGGGCTCACGCCGACCGACGTCTTCAACACGCTGCAGGTCTATCTCGGCTCGCAATATGTCAACGACTTCAACTATCTCGGCCGCACCTATCAGGTGATCGCGCAAGCCGACGGCTCCTTCCGCCAGGATCCGCAGGACATCGCACGGCTGAAGGCCCGCAACACGTCAGGCGAGATGGTGCCGGTCGGCACGGTGGCGCGGCTGAAATCCGAGAACGCGGCCTATCGCGTGCCGCGTTACGATCTGTTCCCCGCCGCCGAAGTGATGGGCGTCGCCGCCCCCGGCGTTGCCACCGGCACCGCGCTGCACCGGATGGAGGAACTGGCGCGCGAAGTGCTTGCCGCCCGGCATCGGCTTCGAATGGACCGAGCTTGCGTTCCAGCAGCAACAGCCGGGCACCTCGGCGCTGCTGGTGTTCGGCGCCGCCGCGCTGTTCGTGTTCCTGGTGCTCGCCGCGCAGTATGAGAGCTGGAATCTGCCGCTCGCGGTCGTGATGATCGTGCCGATGTGCCTGCTTGCCTCCGTGACGGGGCTGTTGTGGCGCGGGATGGCGATCGACGTGCTGGCGCAGATCGGCTTCGTCGTGCTGGTCGGGCTCGCGGCCAAGAACGCGATCCTGATCGTGGAATTCGCGCGCCAGAGCGAGGAAGCCGGCGCCACGCCGGGCGAAGCCGCGGTCGCCGCGGCGCGCACGCGGCTGCGGCCGATCCTGATGACGTCGCTGGCGTTCGTCTTCGGCGTTGCGCCGCTCGTGGTCGCAACCGGCGCGGGTTCGGAAATGCGTCAATCGCTGGGCACGGCGGTGTTCGCCGGCATGCTCGGCGTGACCGCATTCGGCCTGTTGTTCACGCCGGCGTTCTATACCGTCGCCAGCAAGCTCAAGCGTAAAAAGCCAAAAGCCGAACCCGGCAAAACGGCGCCCGCGGGCGATGTCGCTGCCGATCGCGGCGACCCTGCGAGCGGCGTGCGCGCGCAGAGCCGGGCGATGTGAGAAGAGCGAGCGGACCCTTCGATTTTGTGAGGGTCCGCTTTACGGTAACAAGGCAGACAGCCCTGAGGCGGCAGCATTCTCAAGCCGCGAGACGAAATCAGACACTCCAGCGCAGCGCTGCGGTGTGCACCGGAGCGTCCCACAGTGCCTTTGCCTGGGTATCGAGCGCGGAGACGGTGATGGAGACACCGGCCATGTCGAGAGACGTGACATAGGATCCCGTCAGGAAACGCACCGCCTTGATCCCAGCGCCATCCAGAATCCGCTTGGCGCTGTTGACCATCAAATAGAGTTCGATCAGGGGCGTCGCCCCGAATCCGTTGACGAGGAGCAAGACTTCACTCCCCTTGCCCGGCGCAAGATCCTTCAGGATCGCGTCGAGCAGTTCGGCGGCAATCGCATCGGCCGAGGCCAGCGGCACCCGGCGCCGGCCGGGCTCGCCATGAATGCCGACGCCCATTTCCATTTCATCGTCAGCCAGGGTGAAATTCGGCCGGCCCGCCGCCGGAACGGTGCACGGCAATAGCGCCACACCCATCGAGCGGGTGCGCCGGTTGACCTCCTCGCCGAGCGTCTTGAGAGCCGCAAGCGGCATTCCCGTTTCAGCCGCCGCGCCGACCATCTTTTCCACGATCAGCGTACCCGCGACCCCGCGACGGCCCGTCGTGTAGGTCGATTTCTCGACCGCCACGTCGTCGTTGGTGACCACGGTTGCAATCTCTCGCCCGGCCATCTCGGCGGCCATGGTGAAATTCATCACGTCGCCTTCGTAGTTCTTGACGATGAACAGCACGCCGGCGCCGGTATCGACCGCTTCTGCAGCCTCGATCATCTGGTCAGGCGTAGGTGACGTGAAGACCTGGCCGGGACAGGCGGCATCGAGCATGCCGAGGCCGACATAGCCCGCATGCAGCGGCTCATGTCCCGAGCCGCCGCCCGAAATCAGTGCGACCTTGCCCGGCTTCAAGGTACGGCGGCGCACGAATTTGCGCTCGGCGCCAAGCAGCAGGATATCCGCGTGTGCGGCCGCGAGGCCGTCGAGACTCTCCTCAAGCACGGTATCGGTGCTGTTGATCAGCTTCTTCATGAACGTCCTCCCGCTTGCTTTATCTTGCAGTCCGGATCACGCCGTCAGCCCACGCTTTCGGCGTAGCGCGCGAGCCGCGCGGCAAAATCGACGATGAGCTGTTCGAGCGTACGGTTCTTCTTGTCGTCGCCGAGGTCGGGCACGGTCACCGTGAGGGTGCGCGTGCGTGCATCGCGGTGCGGTGCGCGCAACCGGCCTGGATGCGCCCGCCCATAAGCCTCGAGGAATGCCGCCCGCTCGGCGCCGGACAGATGGCAGACCTCGAAAATGATCGCGACATGCTTCGCCGGGATCGGCACCAGATAGGCCGGATTGGTGATCTGGGTGACAAACGACCGGTTCTTGCCCAGTGCCGCGGCCAGCTTCAGCCGCGTTCCCGACGGCCGGTTGTCGAGCACCCGCCGCAGGATGAGCTTGTATTCAGCGACATCGCCGTCGCCGGGTCCGCTTTTTCCTCCGCCCGCGCCGTCCATCACGAATCCACCGTCGCGATGGCAGCCTTGAGCCGGGCAACCGCAATTGGCGACACCGAGAGCGTCGTCAGCCCGGTGGCGAGCAACGCCGCCGTCAGGCGCGTATCGGCCGCCGCGTCGCCGCAGAGCGAGACCTCGACACCGCGCTTGTGTCCGGCCTCGACGGTGCCGGCGATCAGCGTCAGCACCGCCGGATTGCCGGTATCGTTGAGGTCAGCGACGGCACCGATGTCGCGCGCCGCGGCCATCGTGTACTGGGTCAGGTCGTTCGAGCCGATGGAATAGAACGCCGCCGCAAAATCCTCCGCGCGCAGCGCCGCCGCCGGAACCTCGACCATGATGCCGAGCGCCGGGCGGGCGCAGGCGATACCTTTCGCTTTCAGGCCAGCAAACTCCTCGTCGAGCATGGCGGCGGCCCGGTCGAGTTCCGATGGCACGGCGATCATCGGCAGCATCACCTTCAGCGCGCCGTGCACGGCCGCGCGGCACAGCGCGCGCAATTGCACGCGAAACACCTCGGGTCGCGCCAGCGAGAGCCGGATGCCGCGAAGGCCGAGAAACGGATTGCCCTCGCCTTCGATGGTCAGACCCTTGATCGGCTTGTCGCCGCCGGCATCGAGGGTGCGGATCGTCACCGGCCGTCCCTCGGCCCAGTCGATGATGCGCCGGTAAACGGCATATTGGGTGTCCTCATCCGGCAGGCCGTGGGACGCCTCGAACAGAAACTCGGTGCGCACGAGGCCGATGCCGTCGCAGATGGCGGGATCGAGGCCGGCGAGGTCTTCCGGCGCGGCGATGTTGAGAAGAACTGCGATCGGCCGGCCGTCCGCCGTATAGGCAGGCTCGGTACGGCCGGCATCGGCGACGGCGCGCTCGGCGTTCGCGGCTGCCACGCGATGCTCGAACAGGCGCAGCGTTTCCGGCTCGGGGTCGAAGATCACCGTACCTGTATCGCCGTCGACGAGCGCCAATGACGGCGGATGCCCGTTCCACGAAAACGCGCCGAGCCCAACCACCATGGGCGCTCCGCTCGCGCGCGCCAGCATCGCGACATGCGAGGAAGGCGAACCGGCGGCCAGCGCGATGGCGCCGCCACGAGTCCAGTCGGTGGCGAGAAAGGTGGTCGGCGAGATATCTTCGCCGGCGACGATCGAACCGCCTGTGATCTTTGCGGCGGCGCCCCCGCCGCTCAGGCGCGCGAGCACACGGTCGCGGATATCGGCCAGATCAGCGGCACGGGCACGGAAATATTCATCTTCGGCGGCACGATAGCCTGATATCTCGGCATCGAGCGCCGAACGCCAGGCATGGTCGGCGGCAACACCTACCGCGATGGCGTCGTAGGCCCCCTCTGCGAGTGCATCGTCTTCCAGCATCGCGACCTGGAATTCCAGCATCTCCGCCGCCTCGCCTTGCACGCTCGCAATCAATTCGGCGATCTCCGCCGTCGCGGCTTCGATCGCCGCCTTCAGCGCGGCGGTCTCCTGCGCGGGATCGCCGATCGCCGTCCTGTTCGCAACCGCGGCCGCCAACACCGTGACCGGCCCGATGGCGAGGCCTGGGGAAGCGGGACGGCCGGTGAGATGGATCTCGGTCACCGCCTCACGCCTCGCCGAAACCGTCATGCACCAGCGCCAGCATGGCGGCGAGCGCCGCCTCGCCGTCCGGACCGCTGACACGGAAATACAGCGTCGCGCCCTGCGGCGCCTTCACGCGCATCACCTTCACCGGGCTCTTGGCGTCGGTCCAGGGTCCGTCTGCCGCCAGCGCAAGCTCGATCTTGGCGGCAAATCCCTTCGCGCATTGGGTCAGCTTCACCGAGGGCCGCGCATGCAGGCCGACCGGATTGACGAGAACCGCCGAGGCCGTCAGCAACGCGAAGGTTTCAGCCGCGCGGCCGGCGTTGACATCATGCATAGAATTCCTCCGCGCTTCGCTTGACGGCAGCCAGCGGCGAGCCGCCCGAAGATTCGGTCGCGGCAATCACGGCCCCCTCGACCACCGGGGCATTGCAGACCACGACGCGCGCGCGCCGGTCTTCGGCCAGCATCTCCACCGCCATCTCTGAATTGGTCTCCGCCCCGCCGAGATCGACCAGGATCGCCACGCCGGCCGGCGACCAGGCCGTCTCGATCGCCTCGAGGATTCCGGCAACATTGGTGCCGAGCCCTCCGTCAACATCGCCGCCCGTCCAGGCCAGCGGCACCGCATTGCCGACCATCTGGCGCACCATGTCGGCCGCGCCCTCCGCGATCTTGGGGGAATGCGAAACGATGACGATTCCGACGTTACCGGAATTTGAATTGTTCATGTACTTGCCTCGAATTCCAGTATCCCAACCGCCGCGGCGATCAGCAGCGACGCCGAGCGCGAGCCCGGGTCCATATGACCGATCGAACGTTCGCCGAGAAACGATGCGCGACCGCGGATCGCCAGCATCGGAGTGGTGCGATCGGCGGCCTGCGCCGCCTCGGCCGCGATCGCCCTGGCGTCGCCGCCACCGGCCAGCACGCCTTGTACCGGCACCAGCACGTCGAGCAAGGTTTTCTGTCCCGCCTCCGAGCGTCCGCGCGCCTTGACGGCATTGATCGCCTTGTCCGTCGCCGCGACGAGATCGGCGCGAGCCGGCTGCTCCGGAAGCGCCTTGCCGAGTTCCATGAAGAACGTTCCGACCAGCGGCCCCGAGGCGCCGCCGACCTTCATCACCAGCGTCATTCCGATCGCCTTCAGCATTTCCGGCAGCGGCTTTTCCGCAAGGCCTGGCAGCGTCGCCAGCACGGCCTCGAAGCCACGCTTCATGTTCAAGCCGTGATCGCCATCGCCGATCGCCTGGTCAAGGCTGGTCAGTTCGTCGGCGTGCTCGATCATCGAAGCCGCCAGCGCCCGCACCAGTTTTTCCCTCGCTGCCCGATCAAGCGTCACGCCGCGACCCTCCCGCCGGCTGCATCGAAGAACAGCGGCTTGTGAAGGCGGAGCGACACGACGTCCCCGGCGTCGAGATTTGCCTCGGGATCCGACAACGTCACCACGGGCTGGCCGCCGAGGTCGAGGTGGAGATGGCTCTGATCGCCGAGGTGCTCGATCCGCGTCACGGTTGCCGACACGTCGCCGCCGCCTCGCATGATCGTCAGGTGCTCAGTGCGCGCGCCAATAGTTTTGGCCGCGGACGGCACGCCCGCGAACAAGACCGCCGGCAGCAGATTGATCGCGGGCTGGCCGAGCCGCGCGGCGACATAGGCGTTGACCGGATTCTCGTAGATCTCGCGCGGCGTTCCGATCTGCATCAGCCGTCCGGCCTCGATCACGCCGATCCGCGATGCCATGGTCATGGCTTCGGTCTGGTCATGGGTAACGTAGAGGATGGTGGCGCCGAGATCGGTCTGGATGCGCTTGAGTTCTAGCCGCATCTCGCCGCGCAGCTTGGCGTCCAGCGAAGAAAGAGGTTCGTCCATCAGATAGATCGAAGGCGAGCGCACCAGCGCCCGGCCGATCGCGACGCGCTGCATCTGCCCGCCCGACAATTGAGTAGCCTTGTTGTCCAGCTTGGCTTCGATGTGCAGCAGCCGCGCCACCTCCTGCACCTTGGCGCGGATCTCTGCCTCGGGCACCCGGCGGATCGGCGCGCGCAACGCAAAGGCCATGTTCTCGAAGACGCTCAGATGCGGATACAGCGAATATTGCTGGAACACGAAGGCGACATCGCGATCGGCCGGTGCGTCGCGGGTCACGTCGCGACCGCCGATCCGGATCGAACCGTTGTCCGGCGTTTCCAATCCGGCGACGAGGCGCAAGGTCGTGGTCTTGCCGGCGCCGGTCGGCCCGAGCAGCGCGACGAATTCGCCGTCCGCAACGGTCAGCGACAGATCGCCGACCGCCTGCGTCTTGCCGTAGGCCTTGGAGACGCTCCTGATCTCGACCTCAGCCATGAGCCGCCCCTTCATACAGCGCGGTGCGGATCGCCCGTCCCGTCTCCTTGTCGAAGATCGAGAGCGTATCGGGCCGGAAGTCGAGCCCGACATTCTCTCCGGTCCGAAAAGACCGGCTTGCGGACGCGCGGGCCTTGAGCGCGCCGTAGCGCGTCGTCACGGTTACGATCTGCGTCGTGCCCAGATATTCGGAGCCATAGACCTCGCCCCGCACCATGCCCTGATCGGTGAAACGCACATGCTCGGGCCGGACGCCGAGTACGAGATCGCTTTCCGACAGCGCCTCGCGTGCGGCGGGAATCGCGACGTCGCGCTCGCCGAGCCGTATCGCCCGCGCGCCCGCCTGCAGGCCGTCGCGAAACGGCAGAAAGTTCATTGGCGGCGAACCGATGAAATCCGCGACGAACAGCGACGCCGGCCGGTCATAGATATCGCGCGGGCTCGCCACCTGCTCGACGACGCCGTGGTTCATCACGGCGATCCTGTCGGCCATCGCCATCGCCTCGAGCTGGTCATGCGTCACATAGACCGTGGTGGCTCCGAGCCGGTCGTGCAACGCGCGCAATTCGCGGATCATCGCCTCGCGCATTTCGGTATCGAGCGCACCGAGCGGCTCGTCCATCAGGAAGCATTTCGGCTTCCGCACGATCGCCCGGCCGAGTGCAACGCGTTGACGGTCGCCGCCGGCGAGGCCCGACACCGACCGGTCGAGCAGATGGGAAATGCGCAGGATGCGTGCGACCTCCTCGACCCGTCGCTCGCGCTCCGCGCCGCCGACGCCCTCGCATTTCAGGGGAAAGCCGATATTGCGCCGGACATTCAAATGCGGATAGAGCGCGAACAACTGGAACACGAAAGCGATATCGCGCGCCGAGGCGCGATTCATCGTCACGTCCTCACCGCCGAGCCGAATGGTGCCGGCGGTCGGCAATTCCAAGCCCGGCGATCATGCGCAGTGTCGTCGTCTTGCCGCAGCCGGAGGGCCCGAGCAGGCAAAGGAACTGACCGTCCTCCACCGTGAAGCTCGCGGTCTTGACCGCATGAAACGTCCCAAAGGATTTCTTGAGCGCCTCGACCCTGATCTGTGCCATGGCGCCCTACTCCCTGACCTTCGATACGATGGTGAACATCACCGTACCGAACAGCGTGGTCGCAAACGACCATGAATACAGCGTCAGGGAAAACGGCTGCATCAACATGACGACGCCCGCGGCGATGATCATCGTCGCGATCGCCTCCAGCGGACCGCGACGCAGAATGCCGTCCATGAAACCGCGGCGGGGCATCGATGAGTTCGCATCGGCGGTCATTTGCGGACGGCTCCGAAGGTGATGCCGCGCAAAAGATGCTTGCGCAAGAGCACCGTGAAAACCACGATCGGCACCAGGAAGAAGGTCGTGCCGGCGGCCACGGCGGGCCAGTCCTGTCCACCCTCGCCGATGATGATCGGAATGAAAGGCGGCGCCGTCTGCGCGTTGCCGGAGGTCAGGAGCACCGCGAAAGCGTATTCGTTCCAGGCAAAGATCAGGCAGAAGATCGCGGTCGCCGCGATGCCCGTCGTCGCCTGCGGCAGCACCACCTTCACAAAGGCCTGAAAGCGCGTATAGCCGTCGATCATCGCCGCTTCCTCGTACTCGCGCGGGATCTCGTCGATGAAGCCCTTGAGCAGCCATACCGCGAGCGAAACGTTGACCGAGGTGTAGAGCAGAATCATCCCGAGCCGGGTGTCCGACAGCCCGAGCGTGCGGTACATCAGGTAGATCGGAATCGCGACCGCGATCGGCGGCATCATCCGGGTCGACAGGATGAAGAACAGCAGGTCGTCCTTCAGCGGCACGCGAAACCGGGAGAAGCCATAAGCCGCCAGCGTGCCGAGAGCGACCGCGAGCACCGTGGAGCCGAAGGCGATGATCAGCGAATTGACGAAGCGAGGCACATAGTTCGACGGCCCGGCAACGACCATATTGCGGTCGCGCGCGATGCTGTCGCAGAGCCCCTGCGGCGGCCCCAGCGTCTTGATGAATTCCGGCGTCTGGCGCGAGCGCGTCGTGAAGAGATTGCAGTAGCCTTCGAGCGACGGCGTGAACAGGATCTTCGGCGGATAGGAGATCGCATCGTCCGGAGACTTGAACGAGGTAAGCACGATCCAGAGCAGCGGAATCATGGTGATGACGGCATAGAGCACCACCAGCGAGCCGGCGAAGCGCCGCGTGGCGGACGAAGGTTCGACGACGGAATGGGCTGCGTTGGAAAGGCTCATCGGCTTTTCACCCGGTTCAGCGCCTTCACATAGATGTTGGCGAGGCCGAACACCGTCACGAACAGAATGATCGCGAAGGCCGAGGAGTAGCCGGTCCGCCAGCTCTCGAACGCCGCGCGCTTGAGCGTGATCGAGGCGACTTCGGTGGTCGATCCCGGCCCGCCGCCGGTGAGCAGGTTGACCATGTCGAACATCTTGAAGTTCTCGATGCCGCGGAACAGCACCGCGAGCATGATGAACGGCAGCGCCATCGGCAGCGTGATCGACCAGAACTGCCGCCATTTCGACGCGCGGTCGACTTCCGCCGCCTCATAGATGTAGTCCGGTATGGAGCGCAGGCCGGCCAGGCAGATCAGCATCACATAGGGCGTCCACATCCAGGCATCGACGATGACGATGGCCCAGGGACTGAGCGTCACGTCGCCCAGCATCTGGAACGACGAGGCGTCGCGGCCCGTGAAGAAGGCGACCACATAGTTGAACAGTCCGATTTGCGGCTGGTAGAGGAACGTCCAGAAATTGCCGACCACCGCCGGTGACAGCATCATCGGCAGCAGGATGATCGTGGTCCACACGCCGTGGCCGCGGAACTTCTTGTCGATCAGGAAGGCGAGTCCAAAACCAAGCACGGTCTCGATGGCCACGGTCCATATCACGAAATGCGCGGTCACCTGCATCGCCGACCAGACGTCCGGATCGGTCAGGATCGACTGGTACCAGTCGGTCCCCAGCCATTTCATTGGCGCGTTTGCCCGGTTGGCGCGGTAATTGGTGAAGGACAGATAGATCGTCCAGACGAGCGGGAAGATATTGATCGCAAGCAGCAGCACGATGGTTGGCGTGATGAACAGCCACGCCAGCGACTTGTCGGACAGACCCCGGATACGGCGCACCACGCCGGGCCGGACCAGCACGGCCTGGTGGATGATCTGCGATGAGGCACTCAAATCGTTCATTGCTTCGGTCGATCCCGGCGCCGAGACTGCCAGCTTTGCGACAGGTATCGGTAATGCGGAAGAGAACCTGGAGCGCGCTCGCGCGCGCTCCAGGCGGTTACCTCGGAACTACTTGCCTTCTTCCTTGAAGATGGCTTTCCAGTCCTTCACCAGGCCGTCGAGCGCTTCCTGCGCGGTGCCCTTGTCGGCCACCACGTAGTCATGCACGCGCTTCTGCTCGGCCTGCAGGAGCTGGGCATAGGAGGGCTCGGCCCAGAAGTCGACGACCATACCCATCGACTGCAGGAATTCCTTCGCAAACGGTGCGCTGCCCGGGAAGCTCGGATCGTTCAGCACGGACTTGGCGCAGGAATAGCCGCCCAGCGCCCACCACTTCTTCTGCACGTCGCCGCCGGAGAACCACTTGATGTATTGCAGCGCTTCGCCCTGGTTCTTGGAATAGGAAACCACGGAAATTCCCTGTCCACCGAGCTGCGTCGCCTGGGCCGCGGGGCCCGCCGGATTGACGAAGAAGCCGATCTTGTCGCCGCCGACATTCGGATCCTTGAAGAGGCCCGGGAAGAAGGCGAAGAAGTTCATCTGCAGGGCCACCTGGCCGGACTTGAAGGCATCGAGACCTTCCGACATGTAGGAGTTGGAAGCGCCGGGCGGCGTGCAGCACTTGTAGAGTTCCTTGTAGGCCTCGAGTCCCTTCACGGCTCCGGGCGAGTTGACGAACCCGTCCATCGCATAAGGCTTCTTGGGATCCTGGTACTTGAAGCCGTAGTCGTAGAGATAGTTCGAGACGCCCATGGTGATGCCTTCGGAGCCGCGCTCGGTATAGATCGAGGCGCCATAGACCTTCTTGCCGTCGATGTCGCGGCCCTGGAAGAAGGCCGCGATGTCGTGGAGTTCATCGAGCGTTTTCGGCACGGCGAGATCGCGGCCGTATTTGGCCTTGAAATCCTTCTGCACGTCGGGTCGTGCAAACCAGTCCTTGCGATAGGTCCAGCCGACCGCATCGCCCATGGCCGGCAGCGCCCAATAGTTCGGCGAGTTCTTCGGCCATTCGGAATAGCCGACCACCGTCGCCGGCATGTAGTCGTCCATGCTGATTCCTTCCTTCTTGAAGAAATCGTTGAGCTTGACGTACTGGCCGTTCTCCGCGGCACCGCCGATCCATTGGGAATCGCCGATGATGAGGTCGCACAGCGACCCATGCGAATTGAGTTCGTTCAGGAAACGATCGGCATAATTGGTCCACGGCACGAATTCGAACTTCATGCCAATTCCTGTTTTGGTGGTGAAGTCCTTCGACAGTTCGACCAGCGCGTTGGCGGGGTCCCATGCGGCCCAACACAGCGTGATGGTCTTGCCCTGCGCCTGCGCGGGCGTGGTCGCCGCTCCGACGCCAAGCGCGGACACAAGCGCCCCGCCAGCAACCAGAAGCGCCTTCATTGTCTGTTTCATTACGCGTTCTCCCTCCCAGTGGCGCCGGCCATCGACATGGCGCGGCTTTCCTACCCGCTCGAAAGCTTCGAGCAGAGCGACACAGTCCTTGACGGCTGAATGACTAAACGGACGTTTCCTCGCGCTTTCCCGGATTCTAGGACCCGGCGAAGCCCGATTTGTTTAGTGGATCATGATTTACTAAACATTGCAAGCGAGACCGTTCCAGGCCGCGGATGGCATCGTGATTCCTGGATGACACCTCGTTCGATAGCCAACGCAAACGGATCGATTTCGCCAATCGCGCAAACCAGATGAGCGCTTGCCCCGATGAAACGGCCGGCCTGCGCCGAAAATATTTCACTCCGGCTCGACGGTGAGTTGCTCGATATAGTCCCGGTGCAGCGAAATTGGCGACTTGGAACCATCGAACAGCACACGAAGGCTGCTGTTGAGACGGCTGACCCCGACAATCGTGCCTTCCTTGTTGGCGAGGCGCGGGCTGCGCGCCGCACCGAGGGCGCTCATCCTGAACCGGGCCCCTATCGCAATGGGTGCCGCCGACAACCGACCGCCGTTCCGGTTCGACTCCCGGGTTTCAGGGCGGCGTCGTTCTTTCTTTGATGCGGAAAGGCCTTTTGCGGACCGCTCACTCATTGGTCGGGCCTTGGCAATCGCACGCGGTGAAATGACTGGGAAACGCAGGAACAAAAATACAATCGCCGAAAAGAAAATTCGATAGCAAGTCAAGCATGAACGATAAAGTCGCTGGCATGCACGCTCGACGCCAGGACATTGTGCAGCGTGATCGTTTCGGTACTCCCCAAGGAAATCACGGTATCCGCTGGATTTGTGGTGCTTGCCGCCACATTGCTGGCGAGCCAGGTGTTGAGTGTCGCCGTTGTCACGATCGACGAAAGCGCGGTCAAATCGATGTGGTCATTGACCGTCGAGAAGTCCGTGATCGTATGTGCGCCGGTCGTCTTGTTGAAAACAAACTGATCCGCGCCACCGGCGCCGGTCAGTGTATCGGTGTTGCCCGTGGCAAAAATCACGTCCTTGCCGGACGTGCCGGTCAGCGTCACGGGCCCCGTCGCGGCAGAGCCGACGTTGAAGACAAAATTCACCGTATCGGTTGCGCCAAAGCCATCGGTGACCGACAGGGCGACCTTGTCGGTCGAAGGCGGGGTCGCGCCAGGATTGTAGGTAACGCCCGTCCCGAGTTCGGTGTTGATGGCGGTCAGAAGGCCGGAGCCGGTCGACGGTGAAACGTGGTCCCGGAACTGGCGGCGCCCGTTGTCGCCGTCAGGGTGAAAGTCTCCGTGGACGCCGCGGCGTCGAGATCGGAGACCTGCAGGCCGGTTATCGTGGTCGTACCATCGCCGTTTTGGGTGACGGTAAGGCTGCTGGTAGAGATCACCGGCGCTTGATGACTCCAGGTGATGTCCGTGCCGGCGTGGCCGTCCGAGACGATCGAGAAATCGGCCGGATTGTAATTGCCGATCAGCGCGAAGCTGCCGGTGCCGTAGTTCACCAGAAGCGAGCCGGCGTTCGTGATGCTGACATTGGCAGGAGCGATCCCCACCAGATCGATGGTGTCGCCAAGGGTGAAGCCGGTGACCGTGCCCGCGAAATGGGCAACGTCATCGAGGACGAGCGTGCCGCTCGTTGCTGTGGTGCTGGTAGCGAACTGGACATTGGCATCCGAGGCGCCGCCAAATTCAAGCGTCGCACTGTAGACATTCGCGGTCCCGGCGCCGGTCACCGGCTCGCTAAGCACGAGTGTGCCCGACAATACCTCGATCAATCCGGTGTTGGTGATCCCCGACAGCCCGGAAATCACCGACGTGCCATTGCTGTCGATCACGCCGGCGTTGCTCAGCGTGCTCGCTCCCGTGAAGACATTCTGCCCGTTCAAGGACCAGATAGCCGAAAGTTCATTGGTGAAGGTCGCATTGTAGGAAATGACGTTGCCGCCGAGATAGCCGGTGTTGTCGAGCACGACCTTTCCCGTCGACGTGGTCATCGCATCGACGGCATCCGTCGTGCCGATGATCGTACCGTCGTTGGTGACGGTGATATTGCCGCCGTCAAACCCGAGCGCCGCCACGCCATAGCGGCCTGCCGAAACGAGGGCGCCGGCTTCAACCGTGACCGTGACGGTGCCGCCGAGACCATTGACGTCAGGGGTGCCATAATTGACGGCGCGGATACCGTCGGTGCCGGCGGCCGCCAGGATGGTTGCATAATCATCAACCGTGACGTTGCCATGGACATTGGCATCGATCGTATCGGAATTGCCCGGATTGTACCCGGCCAGGATGCCCGCCGCAGGATCCTTCACGGCTGTGGTGGTGTCGGTCGTGATCGAGCCCGAATTGATAGCGCCGAAGGCCAACACCGAAACGAGGCTGGTGGATGGCACAGAGGGGAATGAGGCCGTCGACACCGCCCTGTTCAGGGCCGAGATTCCCGAGCCCCCGGCATTGATCGTGCCCGCGCTCATGCTGATGTGGATATCGCCAGAGCCATAATTGTTCGCGGCAATGCCGATACCGTAGCCGGCTGGCGTCAGGCTCGAGGCATCGAGCGCCGTGATGGTTCCGCCGAACTCGTTGACCGTGACGTTCCCGATTCCGTAGGTGTAGGCCCGGATGCCGTCGCCGCCGCCGGCATTGATGTTCGCGCTATTGTTGACCACGACTTCGCCGTTGACGCTGATCGGCAGGCTCGTGGGAATGACGCTGCCGCCGAGATAGCCGGCGAGGATGCCGGCCGGCTCCCTGCCGGTCCCGGTCAGGACGGTGCCGGAATTGATCGTCCCGGCGGTCGTGACGGAAATCCAGCTGTTCGCCGACGGCGGGATATTGGCTTGTTCGTTGACGGCATTGATACCGGCGCTGCCGCCCGTGATGACGTCGCCCGACGAGGTCACCACCGAGATGTTGCCGACATCGGTGCTGAACGCAAGAATGGCGTTGCCCGCAGTCGACGTCACCGTCGCGTTGGCCCCGACATTGACGGAGACGTCTCCGGTCGGTGTGTTGGCACCGGTTCCGCCTTCGGCATGCGCGTCGATGCCGGTCTGAACGCCGGAGACGGTGGTGCCGGCGCCGTCATTGACGGTAATGTCGCCGTTGCCAAAGTTGAAGGCGTTGATGCCGTTGCCAGACACGGCAACGCCGTTGAAGACCGTCGCGGCGATATTGGCATTGTTGTTGACGATAACGGTGCCGTTGACGTTCATGTTCGCGACGGTGGCGGTGCCGCCGAGGTATCCGGCCGACACACCCGCAGGGATCCCGTTGCTGTTCGTTACGAGGCCGCCGAAATTGATGGTGCCGGACGTATTTACTGTGATCAGCGCACCGACGCCGACGGCGATCGCCGTCGCCTCGTTGACCGCGTTGATACCGCTGCTTCCGGAATTGATAATATCGCCTCCGGAGGTGGTGACGGAAACATTTCCGAGCCCCCATGCAGCGGCTCCGATACCATAAGGGGCTTTCGATCCAGCCGATGCGGCGGTCAATGCGGTGATCGTCACGCCGAACCCGACATTGACGGCTACGTTGCCGTTACCAAAATTGTAGGCGTTGATGCCCTCACCCGCATCGGCGATGATATTTCCGCCGTCCGTGACGAAGACGTTACCCGAAACACTGGAATTGTAGACGCCGAGATTGCCGGGGTTGTAACCGGCCTGGATGCCGGACGGTGCGCTCGCCGAATTGTTCAGATTTGCACCTGAATGGATCGCTCCAAGCGATTCAACAGTCAGCGTGCTCGATGCCGCCGCCGCGATGACAGTCGCCTGATTTCCGGCATTGATGCCCGTTCCGCCCGAGACGATCGAAGAACTGGACGCCGTCGCAACGTTGGTATTTCCGATGCCGTAATTGAAAGCGGAAATGCCGTATTGGGTGAATCCGGCCGCCGTCGAACCGGCCGCAGTGGCGGTAATGGTGGCCGAATTCGATACCGAGACGTCGCCCGTGCCATAGGTGAACGCGCTGATGCCCATGCCGCTCGTCGCGGTGATGGTGGCATTGTTGTTGACGAAGACGTTGCCAAAAATGCCCGTGAGCGGCGGGTTGGGAATGCTCGGCTCGCCGGTGGCGTTCCCGAGATAGGCCGCGACAATGCCGGCCGGATCACCGGTCGCAGCGGTGGTGCCGGCCTGACCGGAATTGATGGCCCCTGACGTCGTCACCACGATCGACGTCCGCACGCCGTTCAGCAGCGGAACCGATGTCGACTGGTTTTCCACAAAGATACCCGACCGTCCGGAATTGATGGTCGACCCCGGCAAGGTCGTCACGCTCGCATTTCCCAACTTGGGGATGGCAAGGATGCCGCTCGATGAAGTGTTCGCAGTCGCGCCCGTTACTGTCGCGTTGGCGCCGACGATGATGTTGATCGGTCCGGTTCCCGCGGCTTGCGCCTGGATCCCGGCCGGGCCGCCGCTGACGTTGCCGTAGTCGACGATATCGATCGAGCCGTTTCCGGTAGCTCCGTTGTTCGCAACGATGCCGACGCCGCCGGCCGAGGTGACGTTGGCCGCGTTGACAACGGCAATGCTGGCGCCGCCGGTCGCGGCAACGATACCGCTGACGTTGGCCCCGGTCACCGACACCAGCGAGGTCTGGTTGACAAGCGCGGTGATGGTGTCAGCGGCCGTGGTTTCCCCGGGCGCGCTGATATTGATGCCCGTCGTGGTTCCCGTGATCGTATCGCCCGAGAAGATATAGGTGGTCGATTTGGCAGGGGCAGCGGCCACATAGGTCGTATTGAGCAAGCCACTGACGGTCAAAACGTCGATGCTGGCCGACGGCGTCGGCAGCGCCACGATCTTGTCGGTCGACAGCACGTCGAAGTTGGCACTGGTATTGGCCCCGACATTCGCAACCGTGAGCTGAACGGTAGTCGCATTGCTCTCGGTCACCGTCAGCGTTGGACCCGCGATGCTGGCACTGGAGACAATGATGCTGCCTGCGAAGTCAACGATGTCACCGGCCGCGAGACCCGAGATGGTGCCCGCAAAGGTTCCGGGGCTATCGAGCCTCAGTAGTCCCCTGCCATCGGCGAACGAGACCGTCTGGGTGGATATCACCGAGCTCGTGAATTCAAGCGCGGCGCGGTCGTCGATCAGGAACTGCCCGTGCGCCGGGGCCGTGCCGCCCGTGACCGCTCCGCCGATTTGGCCGAACCCGCCGGGCAGGATCTCGACCGTGCCGAAATTGCTGAAGGTCAACGCGGCGCCAAGCACGACGGCGTAGAAGCCGCCGCTGCCGGCAACATTGATGGTGCCGAAATTGTTGATGGCACTCGTGGCGCTGCCGAACCAGTTATTCCCGTTGACGTTCCAGGTGGCGCCCGCGGCATTATTGAACGTCGAGGTCGAAACAAGGAAATTCGGCGACAGCACGACGTTGCCGGAGATCGTTCCACCGCCGTTATTGTTGACGGTGACGCCGCCGATATTGGCGGTGATCGGGCCGCTGTAGACGCTGATCGCCACGCTCAACCCGCTCGACAGCATGTTCGCCGTCACCGTTCCGGAATTGTTGAACGTCGCCGCGTTGGCGCTGAAGTTGTTGACCTGGATGACGGCGCTGTTCGCCGCTCCGAGTCCCGTGACCGCGCCGGCGTTGGTGATCGAGATGGTGCCGTGCCCGGTCGCGTTTCCGGGAAGCCCGTTGCCGCTGTTTCCAGTCCCCGTGCCGGCGCTGATGCCGTTACCGGTCGCATCCGTCACCGTGCCGCTGTTGGCAATCGTGACATTGCCGCCGCCCTGCGCAAAAGCATTCACGCCGGCTGTCGCACCAACGACCGTCGCGCCCGCCTCGACTGTCGCGCTGAGATTGCCGGTGCCAAAATTGTAAAGGCTGATGCCGAAGCCTGAAGGAGCGTTGATGGTCGCGAAATCGTCCACGAAGACGCTGCCGGCGACACCGGTATTGACCGCGCTCGATCCGCCATTGTAGCCCGCGTTGATTCCGGCTGCCGAAAACCCGCTGAAGCCGGAATTGATGGCGCCGCGCGCGGTAATGGAAATCTGGCTCGACGAGTTCGCACTCGTTGCCTGGTTGCCTGCGTTGATACCGAAGCCGCCGGAATTGATGGTATCGCCGGTCGACGTGGTGATGGTGATATTACCGGCATTGCGCTCATTGGCATTGATGCCAGCGGCGCTGATCGCCGCGCCGGCTGTGATGGTCGCGTTGGCCAGAACATTGATCGTGACGCTGCCGGAACTGCCGGCACCTGTGCTGCCGGAGAACCCGCTGAGGCCGTATTGCATGCCGGAAACCGATGTTCCGGCCTCATCGGTCAGAGTGACACTGCCATTGCCCCAGTTATAGGCGTTGACACCCCACCCATTGTCCGACGTGACCTTGGCAAAGTTGTCGATCGAGACCGTGCCGTTGACGTTGATGTCGGAAGTTCCGTTGTTCGGGAAATAGCCCGCGGAGACTCCCTGATTCTGTCCGGCTCCGGGTGAGAGATGAAAGCCTGCGTGGATAGTGCCCTGCGCGGTCACGCTCACGCTTGATGTCGCCCCGAGCGGAACTACAGTGGCGAGGTTGATCGCCTGGATGCCATAGGAGCCGGACGTAATGATATCTCCGACAGCCGTGGTCACCGTGACCTGACCGGTGCCGTTGGTCTGGGCATCTATGCCGAACTGGTCCTTGGTCACGATCGTCGTGCTGGCATGGTCGGTGACCGTGACGTTGCCGTTGCCGAAATTGTAGGCGCGGATGCCGTCGCCGCCGGCGGCGTTGATGTTGGCAAAATTGTCGACCGTGACATTGCCGTAGACCGCGGCATTCGACCGTGTTGGTCGTGCCACCCCGGTAGCCCGCGAGGATGCCCGCCGGCCGGCTGCTGCTGCCGGTCAGCAATTCGCCAGAATTGATGGTGCCGTAGGCCGTCACCGCTATCGTACTCGACGTCACCGCTGAAATCTGCGGAATCGCGGTCGCCTGGTTGTATGCGTTGATGCCGACGCTGCCTGATGTGATGACATCTCCCGCGGCGGCCGCCATCGTGACATTGATGCTTCCGATGCCGTTGGATACCGCTTCGATGCCATAGTTCAGCCGGCCGGCGATCGTCGCGTTCGCGCCGGTCGTGACGAGGACATTGCCACTTCCGTAGGTTACCGCGCGAATGCCGTCGTAGCCGCCCGTGACATTTCCTGTCTGGCCCACCGTGACATTGCTGCTGTCGGCCGTATCGAGATTCAGTGCAACAATCCCGCTGAAGGCGTCGCCGGTCCCCGTCACATTCCCGGATCCGGAGACCACGATGGCGCCGATGCCGGTGGCACTTTCCTCCGCAAGGATGCCCCTGCCGGCGAGACCGACCACGGGCGATGACGTGACGATACCGATCGACCCGACACCATTCTGGATCACGGAAATTCCGGTGGCCGCGCCGGTAACCGCACCGGTCGGGACAATCCCGAGGTTTGACGGGTTGGCCTGCGTGCCGCCGTTGGCAGCAAGATCGATGCCGTCGCCGGTGCTGGTAGTCACGTTCGCGCCACCGACGATACCGACCGCCCCGCTTGCGATCGCGATTGCGGTCACCGTACTGGTGATGGCCGACGACCCAAGCGCAAGATTGCCGCCGGTTCCCGTAAACTCCGCGATGAACGGGGGTGAACCCGCCAGTGAAACGGTTGCCCCGGCACTGGCGACAATTACAGACTGGCTCGCGACAGCACTGGAGTTTCCGATCGTGTCGACGATCCGTGCCCGGTAGGTGAAACTCGCGGCGTGCGAGACGGGATCGACAAAGCTCCAGCTCCCCCCGGTATTGCGTACGGCATCGGTCCAGGTCGAGCCGCCATCACTGCTGACCTGAATCTTCTGGCCGGAAGAGAGAATACCGTTGGTGCCGGAGACGGTGATCGTGGTGTTATTGGCCAATGAACTGCCGGCAATCGCCGTAATCGCCAATGGCTCCGCCGGCCCGGCGGTATTGACCGTAAAGGCCAACGGATTGCTGGGCGCACTGATGTTGCCGGCGGCGTCCGTCGCCGTCACCGTGTAGCTATGGCTCGAGCCGTTTGCCAGCACCCCGATGACAGAACTCCAGCTGCCGTTGGTGGCCGTCTGCGTGGTCCCGACCTGCACGCCGTTGTCGAAAACTGTGACCGTGCTGCCGGCCTCCGCCGTCCCGGTCAGTGCCTGGCTTGCCGTGTCGTTCGCCGCGTTGACGACGCCGTTGATCACCGCACTATCCGCCGGCGTCGCGGGCTTCGCCGGCGCCGTGGTATCCAATGTGAAGCTTAGCGCCGACGTGGTCGAGCTGTTGCCCGCCGCATCGGTGAACCGGGCCGTGATCGACTTTGAGCCATCGGCTCCAAGGTCGCCTGCGGTGATCGTCAGGCTGAGGTTGCCGGCCGTCACATCGGTCGTGGTGACGGTATGCGTCACTGGATGCGCCAGCGCCGAACCGCCCAGCAGCAGTTGGACCGTATCGCCTGCCGCGACGGTCGGATCGAGCGCCACCGTGAAGGTCGGCGCCGTTATGTTGGTGATACCGTCCGTATGCGAGGTTCCAGAAGTCCGACGCTGTCGCCAGAACCGGCGCGCCGCCGCTCGGCACCGTGGTGTCGAGCGTAACGCTCAACGAAGCCGTGGTCGCGGCATTGCCGGCCGCATCCGACACACTCGCCTTGATGCTGTAGCTGCCGCCGGCCAGAGCTTGCGCCTGCGTTGGCGTCACGTTGATCGACCACGCCCCGGCGCTGACCGTCGTGGTATAGGTGTCCTTGACTGCATTGGTGCTGTCGACGATCGTGATCGTCGCGGTCTGGCCGTTGACCGCCGCTCCGCCGGTGCCGGCCACAGCCGTCCCGCTGATGGTGACGCCGGCCGCAGCCTCGCTCTTGTTGATGATGTTGTCGCCGGCGACCGGGCTCGTGATCGCAATCGTCGGCGCGCTCTCGTCCACCGTGATC
Source organism: uncultured Alphaproteobacteria bacterium (assembly GCA_963843225.1). Taxonomy (GTDB): domain Bacteria; phylum Pseudomonadota; class Alphaproteobacteria; order Rhizobiales; family Xanthobacteraceae; genus Bradyrhizobium. The sequence goes on from CAWJJT010000003.1 coordinate 326,058, forward strand.
GCCTGGCGTCGCCGTGGTCGCCGCGTTGCCGGCGGCATCCGACACGTTCGCCTTGATGCTGTAGCTGCCGTCGGCCAGTGCCTGTGCCTGCAGCGCTGTTACGTTCACCGACCAAGCGCCGGCGGTCACCGTCGTCGTATAGGTGTCCTTGACTGCATTGGTGCTGTCGACGATCGTGATCGTCGCGGTCCGGCCGTTGACCGCCGCTCCGCCAGCGCCGGCCACAGCCGTCCCGCTGATGGTGACGCCGGCCGCAGCCTCGCTCTTGTTGATGATGTTGTCGCCGGCGACGGGCTCGTGATCGCAATCGTCGGCGCAGTCTCGTCCACCGTGATCGCCTGGGTCGCCGTGGTCGCCGCGTTGCCGGCGGCATCCGAGACGTTCGCCTTGATGCTGTAGCTGCCGTCGGCCAGCGCTTGTGCCTGCAGCGCCGTTACGTTGACCGACCATGCGCCGGCGGTGACGGTCGTCGTGTAGGTGTCCTTAACGACGTTGCTGCCATCGACGATCGTGATCGTCGCGGTCTGGCCGTTGACCGCCGCCCCGCCCGCACCGGCAACAGCCGTGCCGCTGATGGTGACGCCGGCTGCCGCCTCGGTCTTGTTGATGATGTTGTCCCCGGCAACCGGGCTTGTGATCGCAATCGTCGGCGCGGTCTCGTCCACCGTGATCGCACGCGTCGCTGTCGTCGCCGCGTTGCCGGCCGCGTCGGAGATATTCGCTTTGATGCTGTAGCTGCCGTCGGCTAACGCCTGGGCCTGCAACGCCGTGACGTTCACCGACCATGCCCCGGCAGTCACCGTCGTGGTATAGGTATCCTTGACGACGTTACTGCCGTCGACGATCGTAATCGTCGCGGTCTGGCCGTTCACTCCGGCGCTACCAGGCGCTGCCGTGCCGCTGATGGTAAAGCCCGCCGCCGCCTCGGTCTTGTTGATGATGTTGTCGCCAGCAACCGGGCTCGTGATGGCGATGGTCGGGATCGTCTCGTCCACCACAATCGCCAGCGTCGCCGTGGTCGCGGCGTTGCCGGCCACGTCCGACACGTTTGCCTTGATGCTGTAGCTGCCGTCGGCCAGCGCTTGTGCCTGCAGCGCTGTCACGTTCACCGACCAGGCCCCAGCCGTCACCGTCGCCGTGTAGGTGTCCTTGATCGCACTGGTGCTGTCGACAAGCGTGATTGTCGCCGTCTGACCGTTGACCGCCGCTCCGCCGGCCGTCGCGGTGCCGCTGATGGTGACGCCGGCTGCGGCTTCGGTCTTGTTGATGATATTGTCGCCTGCGACAGGCGCCGTGATCGCAATCGTCGGCGCTGTGGTCGCCAGCGTGAAGACCACCGGCGCGCTCGAACCGGTGTTGCCCGCCGCATCGGTATCCTGGGCGACGATGCTGTGAGCGCCGTTGCCCGACAGTGTCACGGTGGTCGACCACGCCCCGCCGACGACGGTCGCGGTGCCGATCTGCGTGGTGACGCTATTGATGGTGTCAAACAAGGCCACGGTCGATCCGGCCGCGGCCTCCGTGACCGCAACGGTGCCGGAGATGGTCTGCGACGCCTGGTTGGTCGTCGTACCTGCAGTGCCGATCACAACCGTCGGCGGGAGCGTCTCGACCGCAATCGCCTGGCTCGCCGTGGTCGCGGCATTGCCCGCCGCATCCGAGACATTCGCCTTGATGCTGTAGCTGCCATCGGCGAGGCCCTGCGCCTGCGCCGCGGTCACGTTGACCGACCACGCGCCAGCCGTCACCGTCGCCGAATAGGTGTCCTTGACCGCATTCGTGCTGTCGACGATCGTGATCGTCGCGGTCTGACCGTTGACCGCCGCGCTGCCGACCGTGACCGTGCCGCTGATGGTGACGCCGGCCGCGGCCTCGGTCTTGTTGATGATATTGTCGCCAGCGACAGGCGCCGTGATCGCAATCGTCGGCGCGGTCTCGTCCACCGTGATCGCCCGCGTCGCCGTGGCAGCAGCGTTGCCGGCCGCATCCGACACATTCGCCTTGATGCTGTAGCTGCCGTCGGCGAGGCCTTGCGCCTGCGACGCGGTCACATTGACCGACCACGCCCCGGCGGTCACCGTCGTGGTGTAAGTGTCTTTAACGGTATTGGTGCCGTCGACGATCGTGATCGTTGCGGTCTGGCCGTTGACCGCCGCACTGCCGGCTGTCGCCGTGCCGCTGATCGTGACGCCGGCCGCAGCCTCGGTTTTGTTGATGATGTTGTCGCCGGCAATCGGCGCTGTGATCGCAATCGTCGGCGCGGTCTCGTCGACCGTGATCGCCTGCGTCGCTGTCGTCGCCGCGTTGCCGGCCGCATCGGACAGGTTCGCCTTGATGCTGTAGCTGCCGTCGGCCAGCGCCAGCGCCTGCGCCGATGTCACATTGACCGACCATGCCCCGGCGGTCACGGTCGCGGTGTAGGTGTCCTTGACGGTGTTCGTGCTGTCGACAAGCGTGATCGTCGCGATCTGGCCGTTCACCGCCGCGCTGCCGGCCGTGGCCGTGCCGCTGACGGTGATGCCGGCAGTCGCCTCGGTCTTGTTGATGATGTTGTCCCCGGCAACCGGGCTCGTGATCGCAATCGTCGGCGACGTCTCGTCGACGGTAATCGCCTGGCTCGCCGTGGTGGCCGCATTGCCGGCCGCATCGGACAGATTAGCCTTGATACTGTAGCTGCCGTCCGCCAGGCCTTGCGCCTGCGCCGCCGTTACGTTCACCGACCATGCGCCGGCTGTCACCGTCGCCGTATAGGTGTCCTTGACGGCACTGGTGCTGTCGACGATCGTGATCGTCGCCGTCTGACCGTTGACTGCCGCGCCGCCGGTGCCGGCCGTGGCCGTTCCGCTGATGGTGACACCCGCCGCGGCTTCGCTCTTGTTGATGATGTTATCGCCGGCGATCGGGGCCGTGATCGCGATCGTCGGCGCCGCGGTCGCCAGCGTGAACACGACTGGCGCGCTCGAACCGATATTGCCTGCCGCATCGGTATCCTGGGCCACGATGCTGTGGCTGCCGTTGCCCGGCAGGGTCACGGTCGTCGACCAGGCCCCGCCGACGACCGTCGCGGTGCCGATCTGCGTGGTGACGCCGTTGACCGTATCGAACAACGTCACGGTCGATCCGGCCGCGGCCTCTGTGACCGCGACGGTGCCGGAGATCGTCTGGGAGGCCTGGTTGGTCGTGGTGCCCGTGGTGCTGATCAGAACCGTCGGCGCGAGGGTTTCCACCGCGACCGCCTGCGTCGCCGTGGTTGCGGCATTGCCGGCGGCATCCGACACATTCGCCTTGATGCTGTAGCTGCCGTCGGCGAGCCCTTGCGCCTGCGCCGCCGTCACATTGACCGACCACGCGCCGGCGGTAACCGTCGTGGTATAGGTGTCCTTGACCGCGTTCGTGCTGTCGACAATCGTGATTGTCGCGGTCTGGCCGTTGACCGCCGCGCTGCCGGCTGTGGCCGTGCCGCTGACGGTGATGCCGGCCGCCGCTTCGGTCTTGTTGATGATATTGTCGACGGCGACAGGCGCCGTGATCGCAATCGTCGGCGCGGTCTCGTCGACCGTAATCGTCTGGCTGGCCGTCGCCGCCGCGTTGCCTGCGGCATCCGAGACGTTCGCCTTGATGCTGTAACTGCCATCGGCCAGGCCCTGTGCCTGCGCCGCTGTTACGTTGACCGACCATGCGCCGCCGGTGACCGTCGCGGTATAGGTGTCCTTGACCGTATTGGTGCTGTCGACGATCGTGATCGTTGCCGTCTGGCCGTTGACCGCCGGACCGCCAATGCTGGCGGCAGCGGTGCCGCTGATGGTGACGCCGGCGGCCGCCTCGGTCTTGTTGATGATGTTGTCCCCGGCGACAGGGGCCGTGATCGCGATCGTTGGCGCGCCCTCGTCCACCGCAATCGCCAGGCTGGCCGTGGCCGCCGAATTGCCGGCAATATCGGCGACATTCGCCTTGATGCTGTAGCTGCCGTCGGCCAAGCCTTGCGCCTGCGCGGCAGTCACATTGACCGACCATGCGCCGGCCGTGACCGTCGCGGTGTAGATATCCTTGACGGTGTTGGTGCTGTCGATGATCGTGATTGTCGCGGTCTGGCCGTTCACGGCTGCGCTGCCGGCTGTAGCGGTGCCGCTGATGGTGACGCCTGCTGCAGCCTCGGCCTTGTTGATGATGTTGTCGCCGGCAACCGGGCTTGTGATCGCAATCGTCGGCGCGGTCTCGTCGACCGTGATCGCCTGGCTCGCCGTGGGCGCCGCATTGCCGGCCGCGTCCGACACGTTCGCCTTGATGCTGTAGCTGCCGTCGGCCAGCGCCAGCGCCTGCGCCGAGGTCACGTTGACGGACCACGCGCCGCCGGTGACCGTGGTGGTATAGGTGTCCTTGACCGCGTTGGTGCTGTCGACGATCGTAATCGTCGCGATCTGGCCGTTGACCGCCGCGCTGCCGACCGTGGCCGTGCCACTGATGGTGACGCCCGCCGCTCGCCTCGGCCTTGTTGATGATGTTGTCGCCGGCGACCGGGCTCGTAATCGCGATCGTCGGCGAGGTCTCGTCCACCGTGATGGCTTGCGTCGCCGTGGTGGCGGCATTGCCGACCGCATCCGACACGTTCGCCTTGATGCTATAGCTGCCGTCGGCAAGGCCTTGCGCCTGCGCCGCCGTCACGTTGACCGACCACGCACCGCCCGTCACCGTGGCGGTATAGGTCTCCTTGACGGCGTTGGTGCTGTCGACAAGCGTGATCGTCGCCGTCTGGCCATTGACTGCCGCACCGCCGGTGCCAGCAACAGCCGTGCCGCTGATGGTGACCCCCGCCGCCGCCTCGGCCTTGTTGATGATGTTGTCCCCGGCGACGGGAGCCGTGATCGCGATCGTCGGAGCCACCGTCGCCAGCGTGAAGACAACGGGCGCGCTCGAGCCGATGTTGCCTGCCGCATCGGTGTCCTGGGCGACGATGCTGTGGCCGCCGTTGCCGGACAACGTCACGGTGGTCGACCAGGCTCCGCCGACGACCGTCGCGGTACCGACCTGCGTGGTGACGCCATTGATGGTATCGAACAACGTTACGGTCGACCCGGCCGCGGCCTCGGTGGCCGCCACGGTGCCGGAGATCGTTTGCGTTGATAGATTTGTGGTCGTGCCCGCGGTGCTGATGAGAACCGTCGGCGGGAGCGTCTCCACCGCCAATGTTTGGCTTGCCGTGGCTGCCGCGTTGCCGGCTGCATCCGAGACGTTCGCCTTGATGCTGTAGCTGCCGTCGGCCAGCCCTTGCGCCTGCGCCGCCGTCACATTGACCGACCACGCGCCGCCCGTCACCGTGGCCGTGTAGGTGTCCTTGACCGCGTTGGTGCCGTCGACGATCGTGATTGTCGCGGTCTGGCCATTGACCGCCGCGCTGCCGGCCGCGGCTGTGCCACTGATGGTGACGCCGGCCGCAGCCTCAACCTTGTTGATGATATTGTCCCCGGCAACCGGGCTCGTGATCGCGATCGTCGGCGCGGTCTCGTCCACCGTGATCGCCCGCGTCGCAGTCGTCGCCGCATTGCCGGCCGCATCCGACACGTTCGCCCTGATGCTGTAGCTGCCGTCAGCGAGGCCCTGCGCGTCCGCCGCCGTCACGTTGACCGACCACGCCCCGGCGGTGACCGTTGCGGTATAGGTGTCCTTGACGGTGTTGGTGCTGTCGACAATCGTGATCGTCGCGGTCTGGCCGTTGACCGCCGCGCCGCCGCTGCCGGCCACAGCCGTACCGCTGATGGTGACACCGGCCGCCGCCTCGGTCTTGTTGATGATGTTGTCCCCGGCGACAGGGCCTGTGATCGAGATCGATGGCCCGGCCGTATTCAGCGCAAACGTAACAGGCGCGCTGGCTCCGGTGTTGCCGGCCGCATCGGTATCCTGGGCCACGATGCTGTGGGTGCCTTCGCCGGACAGGGTAACGCTGGTGCTCCACGCGCCGTCGCTGCCAACCGTCGCGGTGCCGACCTGCGTGGTGACACCGTTGATTGTATCGAACAACGTTACCGTTGCTCCAGCCCCGGCCTCGGTCGTGGTTACATGGCCGGAGATGGTCTGCGTCGGCTGATTGGTCGTCGTATCGGTTGTGCTGATGGTCACGGTCGGTGGAACAGTGTCCACCGTGATCGTCTGCGATACTGTCGTCGCCGAATTGCTGGTAGTATCCGATATGGTCGCCTGGATGCTGTAGTTGCCGTCGGCCAGCGCATGCGCCTGCGCTGCCGTGACGCTCACCGACCATGCCCCGTTCGCCACCGTCGTCGTGTAGGTGTATTTGACGACATTCGAGCTATCGACGATCGCGACCGTGGCGGTCTGGCCGCTCACAGGGAGATTACCCGCGGTCGCCGTGCCGCTGATAATGAAGCCGGTCGATATCGTGCTCAGGTTAATGAAGTTGCCTGCGACAACCGGGCTTGTGATGGCAACGGTCGTGGGAAGCGCCGGAATAATCAGCGCCTGAGTCACACTGGTCGATTGGGTCGGCGTAACGCTCGACGACGATGACGGCTGCGTGACTACAACGGTGGTCTCCGGCTCGGCGTCCTGATGTTGAGTACTGGCCCCGGTCGGAATGATTTGGGCGCTGCTGGTATCGGTCGGCGGCGTGCTGCTGCCGGCGCTCGCATACTTGGTCGTTGACTGCGGATTGGCATCACCCCGCTTGCCGTCGGACGGTGGCGGTGTATTGGGCGCGATCACCTTGAAGGCGTCGTAGGTGCTGAGCACCTGTTGGAAAACACTGAACTCCTGCGCGACCTGCGCCGGCGACTTGTTGCTCTCCCGCGCGATGACGTCAAAGTTTGCGGTGGGCGTCAGCGTGAGCGACGTGCCGCTGCTGGTGACCGTGCCGATCAGATCGCCTCGGGTGTTGAAAACCTGGACGGCGTGCGTTTGGCCGTCCTGCTGATCGACGACCGAGATCGAAACCGTCCCGTCGGTCGAGGAAATATCGAGGATCACCGAGGTGCCCCGGACGCCGATAGCGGCCACCGGTGTCCCGACCTTCATATCCCCGGTCTTGGCGACCTGACCGGCGACGAAACTGGCGGCGCCCTGCACGAGGGTGTATAAAGAGGTGTTCGATGTACTGGTCGGATCGTAGGTCAGGTCATTGAGCATCAACCGCGCATTCGCGGTCAAATTGAACGTCGTGCCATCGACCAGCACGAGACCGAGCGTCGAGTTGCTGCCGGTCTGCACCAGATCGGTCTGATAAACCGCATCGCCGTTATTGAGAGCGATAGTTACGCCGTTGCGCACGATGCTGGCGCTGCCGGTCATCTTGGCAACGTGACCGACAACCTTGCCGGCCGCGGCGGCTCCGCCGGCCTGCGCGTAATGGGTGTACCCGGTCAGGGCGTCAACCACCCTGGCATCGAGCGGCGCGCCCTCGGGCGAGACAAGCAAAGGCCGCTTGTCGCCGTGGAAATAGTCCGGAACGATCACACGATGGAGGTGGTCCGAAATGACCAGATCACTGCCTGATCTCAGATAATCCCCGGAGAAGAGTAGATGTGCGTCCGGAACTTTGAACGTCGCCGCATGCCCGTGATCCGGCAGCGAGTTCGAACTTGAAATGGACGGATTCCGCGTCCGATGCGCCGGGTGAAAATCGCGCCGTGTAATTCAATCGGGCCCCCAACAATTTAGTTAAAATTATTTATTAAACATCCTAATACCGGACAGGGACTGGTCTCCCGATTGCGGCTGTGTAAACAATAACTTAACGGCACAACCGAGCCATTGTCAGGATTGTAATTAAAATGTAACAACTGGGGAGGGTTTGCTCCGGTTGCTCGCGCGATAAGGGCCGGGCGGAACATCGGATGGGAAAGTTCGGAAAGCTCGTACTGGTTGTAGCGCAAGGGACAGCGCTTCGAGCCAAGATCGCGCGCTTGCTGCAGCCGGCCGGCTATGCCGTCGAACTCGCTGCCGACGAAAGGCGTGCGCTCGATCTGGCCGCCCATGAGGGGATCGATGCCGCGATCCTTGTCATGGGCTCTGGCCTTGCGGATCTGGCGTTCACACGGCGCTTGAGCGACCGAATTCCGAGATTGATTCTGCTGGCCGAGCGATCGACGGATCTTGCCAGGCTGGATCGCTCTTTTCCGGGCACCGATGTCCGTCTGTCGCAACCTTTGGATGAGCAGAGGCTTCTCGGTCGCCTCGCGGAGATGGTCGCTTCGCCTGCGGAAGACCCTGCCGCGCTCACCCCCGCGGCCCTGCGCATCGAGGGCTGCAGGATCGACCTGCCCGGCCGGACTTTCGTGCATGCGGACGGACGCGAGGTGGCGCTGACCCGCGCGGAGTTTGCGCTGCTCATTGCCTTCGTACGAAATCCGGGCCGCGTATTGTCGCGCGACCAGTTGAGTCAGGCCATAGCCGGACATGGCGAAGAGCTGTACGGCCGCAGCATCGACATGCATGTCGGCCGGCTGCGGCGAAAGATCGAGCCGGACCCAAAGGCGCCGCGGTTCATCATCACGGTGTCAGGCGCCGGCTACAAATTTGCCGCCGGTCCGCGAATTGTCGAAGAAAATCGCGAGGTCACCGGCGGCCATCGAACCTGCAGAGCAAATGGAGGCTGCGCCGGAGCGGGCACCCAGTCCCCGGATCAGCCTGCCGCATTCCGGGTCGGAGAGACGGCAACTGACTGTGCTGTCCTGTGAGCTTATGGGGTCGACCCCGGCCGCGATCGATGCGGACCCCGAGGACCTCGCTGGCGTCGTCCATCGTTTCCAGGAGGCTTGCACAGCCGCGATCGCGAATATGGGGGGAAGCATCGTCGCCTTCGCAGGCCACGAAGTATTGGCGTTATTCGGTTATCCCAAGGCTTACGAGGATGATGCGGAACGTGCCGTGCACGCCGGGCTCGATCTTGCGGCAGGGATCGAGGAGCTCGTATGGCCCTCCGGCAGTCCGTTGCAGGCACGAATCGGAATCGCCACGGGCCTGGTCGTGGTCGCAGACCAAGCCGTGGTCGGAGAACCTTCAACAATTGCTCCTCGTTTGCGAAACATAGCTCCCGCGGGTTCGATCCTCGTTACCGCGAGCACGCGCAAGCTGCTTGGTGGCGCATTCATTTGCGACGATGCCAGTTCGTACGAGCTTGCCGGAATTTCCGAGAAGGTAACCGCCTGCCTGGTCGCGGGAAGGCGCACCATCGAGAACCGGTTCAGCTCCGCTCCGGGGGCCGCGACTTACGCAGTTTGTCGGCCGGCAGCATGAATTGCAGCAGCTATCGGCCTTGTGGGATCGAGCCAAAGCCGGCCAGGGTCAGGTCGCGCTGCTGTGCGGTGAAGCCGGCATCGGCAAGTCGCGAGCTTTCGAAGTCTTTCTGGAGCAGATCGGCGCAACGCCGCATGTCACAATCCGTTATCAGTGCGCGCCGCACCATGCGAACAGCCCGTTTTATCCGGTCATCGAGCAGATCCGGCATGCAGCCCAGATCAAGCGAGGGGACACCCCCGATGCCAAGCTCGAGAAACTGAGCAGCTGCGCTGTCCGCATCCGGCGCCCCAACCCCTGCCGATTTGCGTTCCCTTGCTGCCCTGCTCTCGATCCCAACAGGTGAACCTCCGGCGCAAGACCTGACACCGCAGCGGCGCAAGGACCTCACCATCGCGGCGCTGATCCGGCACACCTTGGGTTTGGCAGGCGACCAGCCGCTGGTTGTCGAGCTTGCCGACGCGCACTGGGCCGATTCCAGCACCCTCGAACTGTTCAGCCGTATCATCGCTTCGATCAAAGCGACGCAAGTATTCGTCCTGATAAGCTTCAGGCCGGAGTTCTTCCCGCAATGGCTCAATGAGCCGCACGTAACCATGCTGCGGCTTGACCGACTCGGGCGCGAACAGATCGAGGCCATGATATTCGACGTGGCCGGGCAAAGGGCCCTCCCCCCGGAAATGTGCGCGCAGATCATCAGCAAGACCGACGGGGTTCCGCTGTTCGTCGAGGAACTCACGAAGTCGGTGCTGGAATCGGGTCTGCTTGAAGATGCAGGCGATGGGCTCACCAACGCCGGCCCACTTCCGCTGCTTGCGATTCCAACGACGCTGCTCGGCTCGCTGACCGCCCGCCTGGATCGGCTCGGACCGGTCAAGGAGATCGCCCAGGTCGGCGCCGCCATCGGTCGCGAATTTTCCTATCGGTTGCTCGCCGCTGTCGCAACGCTGTCGGAACCATCGTTGCACGCCGCTCTCGCCCAGCTTGCCGGTCCCGAGTTGATCTTTGTCCGGGGCGAGCCACCGGATTCGACCTATGTCTTCAAGCACGCGCTGGTTCAAGACGCGGCATACGGCACCTTGGTGCGCAGCAAGCGGCAGCAACTCCATCGCCGAATTGCCGACGCTCTCGAGCATGGGTTTCCCGAGACCGTCGAGACGCAGCCCGAACTCCTGGCTCATCATCTCATCCAGGCCGGCCTGTACCGAACGGGCCATCGAGCTATTTGCGAAAGGCCGGCCAGCGCACGATCGAGCGTTCGGCGAACGCGGAGGCGATCCGCCATCTGACCCAGGCACTCGAATTGCTGCAATCGCAGCCCGAAGGCCCGGCACGCCGACGCGCGGCGCTCGGGCTGGAAGTCATGCTCAGCCAGGCAATGATCGCCGTCTATGGCTACGCAGCACGCAAGACCGCCGAAGTGTTGCTTCGCGCGAAAGACCTGATCGACGATTTAACCGAGCCCGCGCAGAAGCTGGTCATCCTTTACGGGATTTGGGCGGGCCACTATGTCGGGGGTGAGCTCGTCAAGCAGACGGACGCGGCCGCGCGAGTTCCTCAAGGAGGCCGAACGTCACAATGATTCCGCGGCGCTGTCTGTGGCGCATCGCATTATGGGCACCACGTATCTGACAAAAGGCGAATTCACGGCCGCGCTGCCCCATCTCGAACAGGCCAAAGCGCTCTACGATCTCGGGCATGAGGCGCCGTTGCAATACCAGTACGGTCAGGATGTTGGTGTCGGCTGCTCTGTGCTATCTGAGCTGGGCGCTGTGGCACCTCGGCTCCGTCGACCGGGCATCGCTGGTTGCCGCCGACGCGGTGAAACGCGCGGAAGAGCTTTCCCATCCCCACTCCCAGGCCTTCACCATTTGCCATGCCCGCGGCATGATCGACATCTTCCAGCGAAGCTCGGAGGAAATGAGATCCTACGCAGGCGCGGTGGTCTCCCTCTGCAAAGAGCACGGTCTGTCGCACTGGATGGCTTGCGGCCGCATTCTCGAGGGATGGGCCACCGTCAATGAGGGCGAGATCAGATCGCGGGATCGAGTTGCTTCGCGCAGGTGTGGCTGCATGGCGAGAGGCAGGAGCGCGGCTGTGGCTGCCCCTCTTTCTGGCGCTTGAGGCCGCAGGCCTACAGCAAAGCGGGCCGCAACGAGGCCGCGCTCGGTGCGATCGAGCAGGCTATCGCTTTTTCCGATGAGACGGGCGAGCGCTGGTGTCTGGCCGAGATCCTGCGCATCAAAGCAGGCTTGCTGTCCGCGACCGAGGGCGCGAGCGATCAAGTCGAGATTTTGCTCGCCAGGAGCCTTGAGATCGCCAGGAGTCAGCAAGCGCGCTGCTGGGAACTGCGCGCGGCCTGTGACCTTGCCTCTCTCTGGCAACGCAAAGGCCGGACAAAAGACGCGCTGCAACTGCTCCAACCCGTCTACGCCCGGTTTACCGAAGGCTTTGACTCCGCGGACTTGCGGCATGCCAAGCGGATTCTCGATGGCCTGGAACCGGCTGTGGGCGAGAGGCAGGCTAAATCTGCCAAGCCCCTCAATGAATCGCGGCGTACATGATCTTTTCTTCGGTCGCCGCGGCAGCGTCGAACTCGGCGACGATGCGCCCCAGGCGCGCCACCAGGATGCGGTCCGAGATGCTCAGCACCTCCGGCAGATAGGACGAGATCACCACCACCGCCTTGCCCTCGTCGGCCAGCGCCCGGATCTGCGCATGGATCTCCGGGATGGTGCCGACGTCGACGCCACGCGTCGGCTCGTCGAAGATGACGATCGAGGGATCCTGCACCAGCGACTTGGCGATGACGACCTTCTGCTGGTTGCCGCCGGAGAGCTCGACGATCTTCGCCTTGCGCTGCAGCGCGCTGATCTTCAGCCGCTGCACCCAATAGCCGGCGAGCTTGTTCCGCGATCAGGCCGGAGAGCAGGAAGCGCCAGCCTGCCTTGGTGGCGAGCTTGCCGACATAGACGTTGTCGTCGACCACCATGGTCTCGAAGAAGCCGTTCAGCTTGCGGTCCTCGGTGATGTAGGTGATGCCGTCGTTGATCGCCTCCTTCGGCACGCGGTAGCGGATCGGCCGACCGCGCAGCTTGATGGTGCCGCCGTTGATCAGGTTCCGCTTCAAGGCGCCAAAGATGATCTTGGCGATCTCGGTGCGGCCGGAGCCGATCAAGCCGGCGATGCCGACGACCTCGCCGGCATAGACCGAGAACGACATGTTCTTGACCATGGTTCCCATGGTGACGTTTTCCACCGTGAGCACCTTCTCGCGCCGCTGGCGCCGGCGCTCGGCGTGGCCTTCCTTGTGCGCATAATGGGTCTGCGTGATGTCGCGGCCGACCATGTGGCGCACCAGCTTTTCCCGCGTCATCTCCGCGGTCCTGGCGGTGATCACCAGCTTGCCGTCTCGCAGCACCGTGATGCGGTCGGAAATCTGCAAGCTTTCCTCGAGCGCGTGCGAGATGTAGATGATGGCGACGCCGCGGGCGCGCAGGTCGCGGACCAGGTTGAAGAAGTGGACGATCTCTTCCGGCGTCAGGCTCGCCGTCGGCTCGTCGAAGATGATGATGCGGGCGTCGTTGTAGACTGCGCGGGCGATCTCGACCATCTGCCGCTTGGCGGTGCCGAGCAACCCGATCGGCGTCGCCGGATCGATGTGGAAGTTCAGCGACTGCAGCAACTGCTGCGCCTGGATGTTCAGCTTCTTGAAGCTGGTGATGAGCTTCTCGTTGCCGAGCTCGATGTTCTGCGCCGCGGTCATGGTCGGCACCAGGCTGGTCTCCTGATAGACCATGCAGATGCCGGCAGCGAGCGCATCGCGCGGCCGCTCGAAATTGACCGGCTTGCCGTCGACGTAATACTCGCCCGACGTCAGCTTGATGGCGCCGGCAATGGCCTTGCAGAGGGTCGATTTGCCGGCGCCATTCTCGCCGACCAGCGCATGCACTTCGCCGGCATAGAGGTCGAAATTGATCGCTTCGATGGCGTGCACGCCGCCATAGATCTTGTTGCCGCCGACGACCTGCAGCACCGGTTGCGCGGCGGCCGATGGCGCGGCGGCTCGCTGGCCTCGTCGTTGTCAGCGTCTCGCTCATGCACCGCCTCCCGAACGATCCAGCAACACGCGACCGCTGCCGCTCGACACGATCACCAGGCCCTGCGCCGTGTCGCGCGCGGCGGTGATGCCGTGATGCCGCCCGCCGACCCGGCTGTGCAGGCTTTCCACCGCGTCGCCGTCCTCATCGATGCGGACCAGCAGCCCGTAGGAGCGCGGCGGCGCCCAGGGCTTCTCGATCCCGAGCGCCTTGATCGAGCCGAACTGCATCGGCTCGTGGCAATGACCGCTGGTGGCGAGCGCGGGCGAGATCCAGAGGCCGGACGGGATGGTCTGCATCATCTCCTGCGCGGAAATCGTCCTCGCGCAGCACGAACTCGACCAGATGCGTGCGCACGGCGAAGACGCTGAGCCAGAACCCGCCGCCCACGCAATATCCGAGCCGCGCCGGATATCCCGGCATGTTGCCGACGACCGTTTGCGGCGCCGCGATGTCGCGGCCGGAAATGGCGGCGCGGCTGATCCGGTGCTTCCAGCTTTCGGTAAACCAGAGCGTCTTGCCGTCGGCCGCAATGGCAACCCCGTGCGGATAATACAGGTCACGCAGCAGGGTCTTCGCGCCGTCGAGCCCTGCGCCGCACGCGACCAGACGGCCGAGGTGGTTCTTCTCCATGAGATCGCGAACCCAATCCTCGCGCTCGTGCCGACTGCTGCCGTCGGTCATGAAGATGCTGCCGTCGGCCGCGGCGGCAACGCCGGTGAGGCATTGCAGCGGCTGGTCTTCGACCTGATTGAGCCAGGACTGCCGGCCGCCGGCGTCGACCGCGGCCAGGCCGCGGCCGGCGACGCAGACCAGCAGGCGCCCATCGGGATGAAAGGCCAGACCACCGGCCGCGCCGTCGAACTCGGCGAAGACCGAGCGCGCCTCGTATCCGGCACCGGCCAGACGCAGCACCTGCTTGCCCGCGGAGACATAGATCGCGCCGTCGCTGCCTTCGGCGATATCGTCGGCGCCCGGAATCGGCGCCCCGATCGGGCTCGAGCGCATCCAACCGATCGTTCGGGGTATAGCCGCCGTCCATCGCCGGAATTGCATGCTGATCCCGGTTGGGAAACAGGATCTGCTCGAGATCACGCAGGAAATAGGTGAAGACGCCCATGATCTATGCCCGGTCCCGTCGCTTGTCGCCCCAATAGGCCTCGTATCCGGTCCAGGTCGGGTCCACGTTGTCGAGCTTGATGCGACCGATCCGGTTGTTCTCGAGCCCGCCGAGATAGAGATAGCCCTTGTGCTCGCGCATCGAGGTCAAGGTCGAATGCGAGATGCCGGTGGGATCCCAGTAGGATTCCAGCACCTCGCCGCTTTCGGTGAATTTCAGCACGCAGCCATGGTTCAGCCCCGGCGCCAGCCATTCGTCGGTCGGCACCTGCTTCACCATGCGCAGCCGGAAGCCCGGCTTCTTCATGGCGAGATCGAAGACCGGCGTGCGGATGCCGACCAGCGCCAGCCAGTAGTTGCCGTCCGAGGCGCGGTTGATGTTGTCGCAATTGCCGGGCAGCTTATCGAGGATGACCTCCAGCTCGCCCTTGCGCGGCCCTTCCAGCCAGTAGCGGAAGACCTGGCAGAGCGAGGTGCTGGCGATCAGCACCGACTTGCCGTCATGCGACACGCAGATGCCGTTCGGGAAGTAGAAATGATTGATCACCGTCCAGGTCTTCCTGGTGGCGGGATCGTAGACGACGAGACGGCCGTTCGGCCGCCCTTCCATGATGTCGAGGGAATTGGTCGTCATCTCGTAGCGCGTGGTGCAATCGCTGAAATAGATCTTGCCGTCGGGCGCGATGTCGAGATCGTCCGCCATGCGCAACCGGCTGTCGTCGTTCAGCTTGTACCAGGTGCGGTTGGTCTCGTCGGTCACCTTGAAGAGCGTGCCGTCCGGCTTGATGCCGTAGACGCCCATGCCGGCAACGGCGACGATCAGGTTCTCGTCCTTGTCGAACTGCATGCCGAGCGGCCGTCCGCCGATATGGGCGAAGACATCGCGCTGCTCGAAGTTCGGGCCGGAGAAACGGATGATGTTGCCGTCGCGGGTGCTGCCGTAGAGCCGGTCGTGCCGATCGAGAATGACGTCCTCGGGACCCTCCACCTGGTTGAGGCCGATGGCTTCAGCGTTGATCAGGCGGTCGTTCTGGGCAAAGGGCGTGTTGCTGCCGCGCTCCAGCGACGGCGAGTCGACGAGGGGCACAGCCGCCGGGTTGACGTAGATCTTCTGGATCGCCTTGCCGCGGTTCTTGGCCCACTTGACGTCGATGCCGACGGCCGCGAGCAGGATGATGCCGATGATCCCCGAGGTGATGTAGCCCGGGATGCCCATGCGGACCAGGCCGTTGGTGAGGACGAAGGTGATGATGCCGCCGAGCATGGCGCGCCAGACGGTGCCCTTGCCGCCGGCAAGCGAGACCCCGCCCAGGATGACGGCGGTCAGGGCCTGGAATTCCCAGAGGTAGCCGGTCGTCGAATCCGTGCTGTTCTGGCGCGCGGCATAGAAGACGCCGCCGATCGCGCAGAGCATGCCCGACAGCGCATAGGTGAAGAGCAGCATGCGCTCGACCGGAATGCCGGCATGGCGCGCCGCCTTGCGGCTGGCGCCGATCGCGGTCAGGTGCCAGCCGTAGCGCGAGCGGCTGAGAAAGATGTGACCGATGATCAGCACGACAATAAGCGTCGCGGCATTGATGGGAACGCCGAGCGCATAGCCTTCGCCGAGGAAGTCCCAGGTATCGCTGTCGACCGAGTTGGTGGCGAAGACGGTGGCGAATTTCTCGTTCAGGATGTTGACCGAGGCGCGCAGGATGATCAGCGTCACCAGGGTGGTGAGAAACGGGCGCGCCTTGAGATAGCCGATCAGCAGGCCGTTGATGCCGCCGACGGCCGCGCCGACCGCCATCGTGCCGAGGATGACCAGCGGAACCGGCAGCTCGGCGACGTTGAGCAGGAACAGGGCGGTGAAATTGCAGAGCGCGAAGATGGCGCCGACGCTGAGATCGATGCCGCCGGTGATCAGGCAGAACGCCATGCCGATGGCGACGAAGCCGAACTCGGCGTAGAGCCGCATCAGCGAAAGAAAATTCTCCATTCCGGCATAGTTGGGAATCGTCGCGGAGAACCAAAGCAGCAACGCGATCATCAAGGTGAAGGGGATCACCGGCTCGAACCACTGCTTCAGCAGCAGTTCCGAGAGCAGGAGCCGCGGCGACAGGCTGGCGCGCAACCGCGTGCCGAAGCTGGTGCCCATGGTGTTGACCGACATCAACGCGCTCCCTTCAGCGGGCAGCTCCCGCCTCCCGGTGGACGACTCCCGCCGCGCGGCGGGAGTCGCGATCAACCTTGCTACTTCTTGTCGGTCGTTGGCGCCATCGGCACCGGCGAGGTTGCTGCCGTCTTCGGCAGGGCGAAGCAATTGCCGCCGCTGGCGTTGCTCTTGTCGAGCCAGATCGGCTGCGTGTAGTACTCATAGTGCTTGCTACCCGGCTTCTGGTTGTCTTCCAGCAAGGTGACGGCGGCGGAAACCAGGTCGTGGCCCTGCTCGGTCGCCTTGTAGCTCAGGAACTTGTAGAAGTTCCCCTGGTTGACCTGGTCGCAATCGAGCTGCGAGCCCTCGCCCGAGGCATAGACCTTTACCTGATCGATCTTGCCGGCGTTACGGATCGCCTGGGACGCTCCTGATTCCATGATGCCCCAGAAGCCGATGCTGGCGCAGAGGTCGGGGTTCTGCTGGATCACGGTCGAGGTGATGTTGAGGGCGGCATTGGCATCCCAGTTCGCTGCCTGGTTGGAGACGACCTTGATCGAAGGATCCTTCTTGAAGGTGTCCATGATGCCGCCGATCTGATCGACGCTGGCGGCGGCGGTGAGTTCGCCCTGCACGATCGAGACCTTGCCCGACTTGCCGCTGCCGGCGCCGCATTGCTTGACGACGTCCTCGGCCAGCAGACGGCCGACCTCATACCAGTCGGCGCCGACGAAGGCGTCCGACTTGTAGTTGGAGGACATGTTCACCTGGATGACATGGGTGCCTTGGGCCTCGGCCCGCTTCAGCTCCTTCATCAGCAGCGTGACGCTCGGGTTCTGCACGATCAGCACATCCGGCTTGTCATTGACCAGGGCGGTCAGCGCCTGCTGCATTGCCGACGGATTGTTGTTGGGGTCGCGCACCACATACTTCATGCCGCGCCAGGCCGCTTCGGTCCGCACCACGCGCTCCCATTCGTCCTGCAATGGCACGCCGAGCGCGATCGGCAGGAAGGCGATGGTCTTGCCTTCGACGGCCTTGTTGTAGTCGGCTCGAAGCTCATGCGCCGTCTTGGTGCCGCCTTCCTCTTGCGCCATCGCGATAAAGGGCGCCCCCGCCACCAGCGCGAAGCCGGCAAGTGTCAAGGCCGCCTTCGCCAGGAATGATTTCTGCAACATTGTCGTCGTCCTCCCTCTTGTTGTTATTTGTGGTCGGCTTGCTTGACCCCAGGGCGCGTCAATCGCCCTGCCGCGCGGTCTCCTCGTCCCGCGGATGCAGCCAGTTGTCGAGAATGATGGCGGCAAGCAGAACCACGCCGCGGATGATGTTCTGCACTTCGCTGTTCACGTCCATGATGGTGAAGGCATTGAGCAAGGTGCCGATCAGGGCGCAGCCGACCACCACGCTGAACACGCTGCCGCGGCCGCCGATCAGGCTGATGCCTCCGAGCACGACCACGAGGATGACGTCGAAGACGTAGGTGCCCTGCACCACCGCCATCTGAATGCTGCCGGTGGTGCCGACCCAGATCAGCCCGGCGATCCAGGCGAGGAAGGCCACGATCATGTATTCGAGGACGATCAGCGGGCGGAGCGCAATTCCCGTCAGCCGGGCTGCCTCCGGATTGTCGCCCTGGGAGTAGATGAAGCGGCCGGTCGAGGTGCGCGACAGGAAGAGATGAACGACCAGCGCGCAAAGCGCAAAGACGAAGATCGGCATCGGCACGCCAAAGAGCTGCCCGGCGCCGAGAAAGAGCAGCGAATGCGCATTCGTCGGCGCATAGACCACCCAGACCGGCGCGAACCAGAAGGCGCCGCCGTAGATCACCGAACCGGCAGCCAGCGTGACGAACAGCGCAGGCGCCTCGACGAACGCCACCATGATGCCGTTTATGGCGCCGATCGACAGCGCGACGGCGAGCGCCAGGACCGACGCCCAGAAGATCGGCATGCCCATCTGCATCTCGATCAGCCCGACCGCCCAGGACCCCGCCATGATGGCGACCTCGCTGAGGTCGATGCCGCGGCTGATCACGATCAGGCCCATGCCGAGACCGAGGATGCCGAGAATGGAGATGCTGCGCACCAGGTTCAGCAGATTGGCGACGCTCGAGAAGCCCGGCAGGGTCAGGCTGAACAGAATGAGCAGCGCGATCGTGATGAGCAGCACGATCTGTTCCTGCGACGGCTTCTTCAGAAATTGCGCCAGCAGACCGCCCGATGAACCGCCAGGTTCTACGGTCGAAGCATCACTCGCCATGGCGATTGCTCCTCCCCATTTTTTCGTTGTCCATCCGATTTCCGGAAGGACTGCCCTGCGACGCTTGATCGGGTTTGTCCAATTGTCGAAGAAATAGGCTAGGGACTTGCCGACAGGCTGTCAATTACGCTCGTACACTCGCGCTCTTCGCCTTCGATCACCGCGTCCGCAGACCCGCCCGGGAGAACTTAGGAACAGGTTCCACCAAGACGGGCAAGTTCGATCGCGCAAACCATGGATGCGTTCGCCCTTGTTGGGAGCGAACGCCAATTCCATGCCCACCCGCCCCTCGATGCCGCCGCTGCGGCTGTAGGAGTATGCCGTCAGCCCTTCTTGACCAGCGGGCACGCGCTGTCCTTCAGCGAACGAAACGCCTCGTCGCCGGGAATCACGGCGCGCAGCTTGTAGTAATCCCATTCGCCCTTCGATTCCGACGGCTTCTTGACTTCGTAGACGTACATGTCGTGCACCATGCGGCCGTCTTCGCGAATGCGGCCGTTCTTGGCGAAGAAGTCGTTGATCGGCATCTCGCGCATCTTGGCCATCACGGCCTTCGCATCGTCGGTCCCGGCGGCCTCGATCGCCTTGAGATAATGCATCGTCGAGGAATAATCGCCGGCGTCGCCCATGTGCGGCGGCCGCTTCATCCGTTCGAAGAAGCGCTTCGACCATGCCCGCGTTTCATCGTCGCGATCCCAATAGAAGGCGTTGGTCAAAACCAGCCCCTGGGCAGCCTCCAGCCCGAGGCTCTTGATGTCGGTGATCCAGACCAGCAGGCCCGCCAGGGTTTGCCCGCCCTTCAGGATACCGAACTCCTGCGCCGCCTTGACGGCGTTGACGAACACCGTGCCGGATCCGGCCAGCGCCACCACTTTCGCTTTCGATGCCTGCGCCTGCAGCAGGAACGAGGATTGATCCGACGTCTCGACCGGGTAGCGTGAGGAGCCCACGACCTCGCCGCCCAGTGATTTGATCACCGCCGTGGTATCGGCTTCGAGCGCGTGGCCGAACGCATAGTCGGCCGTGAGGAAATACCAGCTCGTGCCGCCGGCTTTCATCATCGCCGTGCCGGTGCCCTTGGCCAGCGAATAGGTGTCGTAGGCATAGTGGATGCTGTTGGGCGTGCAGGCGTCGCCGGTCAGCCGGGACGCGCCGGAGCCGTTGATGATGGCGATCCTGTCCTTTTCCTTGGCCAACTGGCTGACGCTCAGGGCGATCGACGAGTTGATCAGGTTCGCGATCATGTCGACCTTGTCGACATCGAACCATTTGCGGGCGATGCCCGAGGCGATGTCGGGCTTGTTCTGGTGATCGGCGACCACGAGTTCGATCGGCTTGCCCAGCACCTTGCCGCCGAAATCCTCGATCGCCATCCGCACCGCGGTGACCGCACCCTCGCCCGATTCATGGGAGAACTGGCCGGACATGTCGGTCAGAACGCCGATCTTGACCACGTTGTCGGAGATGCCGTCGGCAAGCGCGGCCGCGGACCCGAATGCAACCGTTGCAGCCAGCGAAACACCGAGCACGGTGCGACGAACGCATACCATGGCGTACCTCCCAATTGACCTGACCAGCGGACTTGTTTCCGTCCGATTTTATGACATGCATAACTAGACTTACTTTTTTTTATAAGTCAATCGGGGTGGTGTAGGATGCCGCGCTGAACCGGCAACTCATTCCCCGAAGGGCGACGGCATGGCGATCACACGGCGCTGCGGCGCGCAGGGCTTCCCCCAAGCCGGAGCGCAGGCGTAATGGCCCGTTCGGCGACCGCAAAGATTGCTCCGGTACGGGCCGTGCCGCAGCTCCGGCAACCGCGCGGAAAAGCCGCAGGCGCGGCCAAGGGCGAGCGTAACTGCTCGGTCGCCCGGACGCTCGACATTGTCTCGGATGCCTGGGCGTTTCTCATCATCCGGGAGGCCTTCTTCGAAGCCCGGACCTTCGAGGCGTTTCGCTCGGCGCTCGACATTCCCCGCGCCACGCTGACCGACCGGCTGAGGAAGCTGACGCGGCTGCAGATCTTCCGGCAGGTCGCGGCCGAGACCGGCCAGCGCAAGCAGTACCGCCTGACGAAGATGGGATTTGATCTCTATCCGAGCTTCATATCGCTGATGCAGTTCGGCGACCGCTGGCTCGCCGGCGGAAAGCGCCCGCCGCTGGTTTTGGTGCACCGGTCCTGCGGCTGCGAAAGCCACCCGATCGTCGCCTGTTCGGCGTGCGCCCGCGAGCTCGAAGCGCGCGCCGTGCAGTATCGCGATGGCCCCGGCGCCGGCCGCCGGCCGGCCAAGCCGGGACGAAATACCAGGCGCGCCTCGGACGGCAGCCGGTTCATGCTGGGACGGCCGAGTTCGGTCTCGCGCGCGCTCGAGATCATCGGCGACAAATGGAGTTTCATGGTCGTGCGCGAGGGCTTCTTCGGCAACCGGCGCTACGACCACATTCAATCTGAACTCGGCATCGCTCCGAACATCCTGACCGACCGGCTGTCCCGCCTCGTGGCGCAAGGCATCTTCCACCGCCGCCTTTATCAGCAGGCACCTGAGCGCTACGAATATCTGCTGACCGACATGGGCCGCGATCTCTACGGACCATTCATCACCATGCTGGCCTGGGGCGACCGCTGGCTTTCCAGGGGAAAGCCGCCGCTGCTGTTGCGCCATGACACATGCGGGCATGATTTTCATGCCTCCGTGATCTGCGACAAGTGCCACAAGCCGGTGATCGCCGCCGACATGCAATACCGCTTGAACTACGATCCCAGGGAATTCGGCGCGCTGGGCCCGAGATCCGTCACCTGACTGAGGAAGGCACTGGCGGGCTCCTTCACACCGGCTTCAGCGCCTCCACCAGCTTGAAGCGCATGATCTTGCCCGAGCCGGTCCGCGGGATCTCTGCGACGATGTGGGTCATCTCCGGAATCTTGTAGGCTGACAGGCTCTTGCGGCAGTGCGCGAGCAGCGAGTTCGACATCGAGTTCGTCCTGCGCGGCGACGACAAACAAATAGGGTACCTCGCCGAGCGTCGCATGCGGCACGCCCACGACCGCGCAGTCTCTCACCTGCGGATGAAGAAGGGCGACCTCCTCGATTTCGGCCGGCGCGATGTTCTGTCCGCCGCGGATGATCAACTCCTTGATACGTCCGGTGATGGTGAGATAGCCGTTCGGATCGGATCGGGCGAGATCGCCGGTGTGATACCAGCCCTTGCGCAGGGCCGACGCGGTTTCCTTCGGCTTGTTGTGATAGCCCTGCATCAGATTGGGGCCGCGAACGATCAGTTCGCCTTCGGCGCCGATCGGCAGATCCTCCAGCGTGGTCGGGTCGACAATCCTGGTCGCAAGACCGGGCACCGGCAGACCGCACGATCCCATGACGCGCGTTCCGCTGGTCCAGTTCATCGTGACCATCGTCGAGGTCTCGGTGATGCCGTAGCCGTCGAGCAGCATCGTCCCGAAGCGTTGCTCGAAGGCGCGGTTCAGTGCGGCCGGCATGATGGCGCCGGCGGAAATGCACAGGCGTGTTGCGCCGAGCCCGTCGACGCCGGCTTCCTGGGCGCGCTGCAGCAGGTAATGGAACATCGTCGGCACGCCCGGAAACAGCGAGTATTTTCCGGTCTGCAGCAGCTCCAGCACGTGCTGCGGCGAAAACCGTTCCAGGATGTGCTCGCTGGCCCCCGCGGCGAGCACGCCGAGCACCGAAAGGTTGAGGGCGTAGGAGTGAAACAGCGGCAGCGGCGACAACACGACGTCGTTCTCGCCGAAATCACAGATCGGCGCCCAGCACGCCGCCGCAATCCAGAGCATGCCGCGGATCGACAACAGCACGCCCTTGGCGCGCCCGGTCGTGCCGGACGTGTAGATGATGAACGAGGAGCGGTCGATGTCGGCGGGATCCAGAGCGGCCCGCGCTGCTACGGGCGAGTTCATCCAGGCACAGGCCGGCCTCACGAGCGCCGCTGCCGGCAAACAGCAGCGAGACCGGGCCGTTCTGCCCCGCCGCCAGCCTCTCGACCAGTTCCTTGCGGGCCGGCGTCGTTATCACAATGCGGCAATCCGCATCGGAGAGCCGATAGGCGATCTCGAGTTCAGCCGCGTCGTAGCTGATGGGAACGATGACCGCGCCGCAACGCAGTCCGGCGAAGCAGGCTTCGATCCAGTCGACACCGTTCGGAAGGTAGAGGGCGATCCGGTCCCCTTCCCGCACGCCCTGCTCCGACAGGCCGGCGGCCATCGAAGCGGTGCGATCGGCGAGTTGCGCATAGGTGACCGACCTTGCGGCGTCCCAATACGCGACCTTGTCGGGCCGCTGCATGCGATGCCGTTCGAGCAACTCCGATACCGGCGCGATCAAGCCCGGTGTGCAGCATGTTTTCCCCCGACCTGTTCAGACCATGCTGAAACCGCCGCTGATGCTGATCACCTGGCCGGTGATCCAGCTCCCAGCGTCGGATGCGAGAAGAGCAACCATCGGGGCGACGTCCGAGGGTTGGCCAAGCCTGCGGATCGGATAGGCTTTGACGAGCTTCTCGCGATTGGCTTCCACCCAGGTCTTGTCGTGCGCCGATTCGATCAGGCCGAGCGCGATCGAATTGGCCGTGGTCCCGCTCCTGCCCATTTCCCGGGCCAGCGACTTCATCAGCGCGATGGTGCCGGCGCGGGCCGCGGCCGCGATCGCCAGGCCGGATTCGCCGACGCGGGAGGAATCCCCCATGATGGAAATGATCCTGCCGCGGCCCGAGGCCTCCAGCAGGGGCGCGGCGGCGTGGCTGCAATGGATCGCGCCATAGAGGCAGGTATCGATCTGCTTGTGCCAGTCTTCCGGTGTCGTCTCGCTGAAGCGCTTGCGCAGCACCAGCCCGGCATTGTTGACCAGAATGTCCAGGCCGCCGAAATCGGCTTTGACTGCCGCGACCATGGCTTTGACGGCTTCGAGATCGGCGATATCGGCGCCATAGGCTTTCGCCTTGCCGCCGGCCTTCTGAATTTTTTCAACCACCGCCTCGGCCTCGCCCTTCGACGAGTGGTAGTTCACCGCCACCGCAGCGCCAGCCTCGGCAAGAGCCTGCGAAATTCCCGCGCCGACATCCCGGCCGCCGCCGGTAACAAGGGCGACACGCCCTGCGAGACTGTTCATGATGCGCTTCCTTTCGTTGGTGTACGGGCCGGCTCCAGCAGCCTGAACAGCCGCTCCGGCGTCATCGGGAGGATCGAGATGTTGATGTCGAGCGGCGACAGCGCGTCGGCTATGGCGTTTGCGATCGCGGCGGGCGCTCCGATCGTTCCGCCCTCGCCCATGCCGCGGAAGCCGCCGGCGACCCCCGACTCGCTTTCGATATGGACGACGTCGATTTCGGGAATTTCGACCGCGGACGGTATGACGTAGTCGACGAGGCTCGCGCTCACGAGCTGGCCGTCTTCGTCGTAGATCATCTCTTCGTAAAGCGCCGCGCCGATGCCCTGCGCGACGCCGCCGTGAACCTGTCCGTCCACGATCATCGGATTGATGATGCGGCCGCAATCCTCGGCGACGACATATTTGTGGATCTTCACAAAGCAGGTCGTCGGATCGACCTCGACGGCGGCCAGATGCGTCGCGCATGCCGTCGTGCCGTTGATGGGATCGTAGGTGAAGCTGCCCTCCAGCTCCACGCGGGCGTCGACCGGCAGCGTCTTCATGTCCGAATACACCGCCTTCGCGATCTGCCGGAAGCGTCACCGACCGGTCGGTGCCCGTGACCATCGCGCGGCCGCCGTAAACCTCGATGTCATCGGCCGACGCCTCGAGCAGATGCGAGGCAACCTTCCTGATCTTCTCCTGCAGGATCGCCGAGGCATGTTTGGCGGCGCCGCCGCCGAGAACCGCGCTGCGGCTGGCATAGGTCCCGGTCGACATCGGGACGCCGTCGCTGTCGCCCTGGACAACCCGGATGTCCTCGAATTTCGCGCCGAGATCGTCCGCGATGATCTGGGCCAGCGAGGTTTCCAGCCCCTGTCCATGCGCGGCGACGCCGAACGCCGCCGTGATCGCGCCGGTCGAATCGATGCGGATCTTGGCGGTTTCCGAACCGGTGTTGATCGGCATTCCCGGCGCAACGGCAATTCGCGAGCCGATCCCGGTCAGCTCGGCATAGCTTGCCAGGCCGATGCCGAAATAGCGCCCTTCCGCGCGCGCCGCGCTCTGTTGCTTCCGCAACGCCTGATATCCGGCCGCCTGCGCCGCCGCTTCGAGACATTCGATGAAGCCGGCCTTGTCCCAGATGATCCCGGAGCCGATCCGATAGGGAAATTCATCTGATCGAACGAGATTGCGCCGGCGAATCTCGAGCGGATCGATCCCGAGCGCCCGGGCGCCCATATCCATCAGCCGCTCGGCGACGAAGGTGGAAATCGGCCGTCCGACGCCGCGATAGGGTCCGGTCGGCGGCTTGTTGGTGGCGACGCCGCGCACGGCGCCCCGGTAGGACCTGATCTTGTAGGGACCGGGAAGGAAGCTGACGACCTGGACCGGTTCGAGCCCGCAGGTCCAGGGATAGATCGAATAGGCGCCGACGTCGCCGATCACGTCGGCTTCGAGCGCGATCGCGATGCCGTTTGCGTCGAACCCCATCTCGGCTTCGATGATCTCGGCAAAGGCCTGGCTCGAACTGGAGATGTCCTCCAGCCGATCGGCGGTCCACTTGATCGACCGGCGCAGTTTCCTTGCCGCCACGCACAGCAGGATTTCTTCGGGATAGAGCGAGCCCTTGGAACCAAAACTGCCGCCGACATCGGGCGCGATCACCCGCAGCCGGGTGCCGGGCAGATCGAGCGATTCCGCCAGCGCGTCGCGAACGATGCCGGGAATGTTCGAGGACGTGTAGAGCGTGATCGCATCGCGCCGGCCGTCGAATTCGGCCGAACAGCTGCGCGGCTCGATCGCCAGCGGGGCTTTTCGCGTCATCTCGAAGCGATCGCGGACGCGAACATGCCGCGGTCGCGAGATCGGCGCGAACGTCGCCCTTGCCGAATTCCCTCGCGATCAGGACGTTGGTCGCGGCCTCCTCGTGCAGAGCGGCGCTTCCTCGGAAGCCGCCAATTCGGGATCGGTGACCGCCGCCGAGCGGAGCATATTCGATATCGATCAGCTCCAGCGCATCCTCGGCGAGGTAGCGATCCTCGGCGATGACGGCGACCACGGCTTCGCCGACATAGCGCACCTTGTTCGAAGCCAGAGCCAAAATCGGCGTCGCGTAGTAGTTCGGCATCCGGGAGAACGGGATGATCGGCTTGTAGTCGCCGGCCAGATCGTCGGCGGAGAAAACCGCGACGACGCCGGGCGCCGCTTGCGCCTTCGACGGTATCGATCCGCACGATATTCGCGTGAGGCTGTTCGCTGCGGCGAAACGCAACATGCAGCGCGCGATCGGGTTTGCGATCCGCCGTATACTCGCCGTTGCCCGTCAGCAGGCGCGGATCTTCGGTCCGCCTGATCGGCATGCCGACATGACGCGGCCGCAGCAGGTCCGAGGTCTGGACGGTGTCGTCCCTACTCATAGGCGTCTGCCCCCTTGCGCAGGCTCTGCCACTGGGCATCGTCATGGCCGCAGACGACCGTCGCCCCCGACTTCTCGATCCGGCGGATCTCGGCATAGGACTGCAGCAGCGCTTCCGCGTTCCAGGTGTTGCGCGGCGCCGTATCCGTATCCAGGTTTTCGCGCAGGCTCACGGCGTCCGACACCAGCAGGAACGAGCCATCCCGATCGAGATGAACGGCGGCTCCCATCGAGCCCGGGGTGTGGCCGGGCAGCGGAATCAGCACCAGCCTGCCGTCCCCGAAAACGTCGCGTTCGCCGCTGACCGCATCGGTCGGCTGACCGTGGTCCCAATCGGCCCGCAGATAGCCGGCCGCCTCCGCCGCCGGCGCGTTCGCAGCCTCGATCTCCCTGGCGTGCACCATGACGGTCGCCTTCCTGAAAGAACTGGTTGCAGCCGCAATGATCGGGATGAAAGTGCGAGCAGACGACGACGTCGATATCGTCCGGACTGACGCCGACACCGGCCAGACTCGGCAGCAGCGTGTCTTCCGCGCGCATCACCGGCGTCATCACTTTCATCAGCGAGCCCCAGCGTTCTTCGCCGTGCTCGACGACGGAAGGGTGGCACCCCGTGTCGAACAGCACATTGCCCTGGCTGTGCCGGATCAGCGCGCTGCTGACGGGCGCCTCGAACGTTTCGCTGCGATCGGCCGTCTTGATATAGACGCTCTTCTTCAGGCGAAGCCGGCCGGCCGAGAGGAATTGCAGTTTCATGGGTTGCTCCCGTTTCGCAAGGCCGCCGCCGCGCGGATCGCGGCGACGATGTTCTGATAGCCGGTGCAGCGGCAGAGATTGCCGGACAGTCCCTCGCGGATTTGATCGTCGCTGGCGAGTGGATATTTCTTCAGGAGATCCATGCCCGTCATCAGCATGCCCGGCGTGCAGAACCCGCATTGAAGACCGTGCTTTTCGCGAAATTCGGTCTGCAGCGCGTTGAGTTGATCCGGCGTTCCCAGACCTTCGACGGTTACAATGTCGGCGCCATCGGCCCTGACGGCCAGAGTCAGGCAGGAGCGGACGCTGTCGCCATTCGACCAGGATGGTGCAGGCCCCGCACACGCCGTGCTCGCAGCCGACATGGGTTCCGGTAAGCCCAAGCGTGTCGCGCAGGAAATCGGAAAGCAGCAGGCGCGGCTCGACGCTCGCCTGATGTTTTCGTCCGTTGACGGTGACGACGATATCCATCTTCACGGCGCGTCTCCCGCCGCGCGCGCCCATGCCGTCATCAGGGCCTTTTCGGCCAGTGCGCCGATCAGATGTTGGCGGTATTCGGCGGAGACATGGATGTCGTCCGGCAGGCGACAGGCCGGCACGGACGACGGCGGCGAATTTGGCGGCCGTCCCGCGTCCGCCGCTGGCGCCGCGCAGCGCGTCTTCGGCCTCGCGAAGACGCAGCGGCGTTTCCGCCACGCCCATGACGGCGACCCGCGCGTCGGCGATTCCGGCCGTCGCGCCATTCGAGCGAAACCGCGATGCACGCCAGGGCAAAGTCGCCGAAGCGGCGCGCGACTTCCTCGAACGCCCAGCCGGTGTGCGAGGTCAGGACCGGAAAATCGATCTCGAACACGATCTCATCCGGCTCGAGGCAATTGCCCAGCGCGGAGACGAAGAATTCCTCGGCCGGGATTTCGCGCCGGCCGCCCGCGCCCCTGCGCCTTGATCGTGGCGCCATAGAACACCGCCAGCATCGGCAGTTCCGCCGCTGGATCCGCATGCGACAGGCTGCCGCCGATGGTGCCCCGGTTGCGGATCGCCAGATGCGCCACATGCGGCATGGCGGCCGCCATGACCGGCAGATGCGTCCGCGATCAGATCGGAAAATTCGAGGTCGGCGTGACGCGTCAGCGCGCCGATCGCGACCTGTGTCGCCCCGCGAGCTCGATGAACGACAGGCCCGGAATGCGCGTGAGATCGACGACGATCGGATGGCCGCGCCATCCTGAAATTCAGCAAGGGCATCAGGGATTGTCCGCCGGCCATGACCTTGCCGTCGCCATTCGCCGCCGCGAGCGCATCGACCGCCGCTTCGAGGCTGCGCGGCGCGACATAGTCGAAGGCGGCAGGCTTCATGGTGCGGCTCCGAAAAGCCCGTCCGAACTCCATCCTCGCTCTCCAGACGACGCGGGCCATCTAGCGCCCGCGAAACCGGGGCGCTCGCTTTTCCGCGAATGCGAGCCGGCCTTCCCTGAAATCCTCGCTATCGGCGGCGGCGTCGATCATGCGCTGCGCCGCGGCGACGTCCAGGCCGCCATCGCCCATGGACAGCCCGTTGAGCATGAATTTTGCGCCCGCAATCGACAGCGGCGCGTTGCCGCGCCAGCGTTTCCGCATAGTCGACCGCGGCGGCCTTCGCGTCGTCCTTTATCTCGTCGACGAGCCCCATCGAGCAGGCGCGCGCAGCCTCGTAGCGCTCGCCGGAATAGAGCATCCGTTTCGCGTTCGCGATGCCGGCGATCGCCAGCAGGCGCTGAACGCTCTTCACGCCATAGATGATCGAGAGCTTTGCCGAGGGAATGCCGAGCTTGGCGGTATCGTCCGCAAAACGAAAATCGCAGGCGAGCGCGAGGTGGCAGCCGCCGCCAAGGCAATAGCCGGATATGGCGGCGATGACAGGCTTCGCCAGATCGGCGATCGCGCCCGAGCAGGCATCGACGGAAACTTCATAGGCCGCGCTCTGGTCGCGGTTCTCCCGGATGCGGTCGAACTCCGAGACATCGGCGCCCACGCAGAAATCCGGGCCCGAACTGGTGAGGACGACGGCGCGGATGTCATCGTCGGCCGCAAGGCCAGAAAAATCGCCGCCAGATCCTGCCACATCTTCAGGGTCATGGCGTTGCGCACCTGCGGCCGGTTGAGGCTCACGACGGCAACGCGATCCCGTTTGGTCAGGACGATATCCGGCATTCCCTACCCGAGGTTCCCGCCGCCATCGGCGGCTTCGAACTCTGCACTATTTGTTGTGTCGCGGCAGCAGGAGTTCGCGGTCCCGCTGTCGCCAGTGTTACTTGCATAAGTAGACTTACATGCCGGCAGCCGTCAAGCGCGGCTGGCTGAGCCATCCGCGCCGAGCATTGTTCCGGCCCATCGGATTATCAAACACGCCAAGCACGTAGGAAAGAGCCCAAGCTCTAGGGAAATTTGCGATTTCGGTGCTATAGGCACCGGGCATTGTCTGCATCTGCGAGAATCCCATGAAGGCAAAAGCGCCAAAAGCGGCTCTCCGTTCCCCCGCGGAAGGCGATTCTCCAGAGGAGATCGCCCGCAGGCTGAAACTCGACAAGGGTCTCGGTTTTCTGGTGCGGCTGCTCGATACCCGTGTGCATCTGCTCTATGAGCAATTGACCGGGCAGAACGATATCACCCCGCGCCAATTTGGCGTGCTGTTGACGCTCTACCAGCAGGGCACCCTGACGCTGACGGAACTGGCCGGGCATATCCGGGTCGATCGCAGCACGCTTGGCGAGATGATCAACCGGATGGCGGAGCGGTCCCTGATCACCAAGCGCAACAATGGCAGCGATCGCCGCTCCGCTGAAGTGTTGCTGGCGCCGGCCGGCAAGGCGGTGCTGTTCGAGATCGTCAACGGCGCGGCCCAGTTGCAAGGCGCGCTGCTCGCGCCGCTGCCGGCCGAAGACCGGGCGCACTTCATGCGATGCGTGAAGCTGGTCGCGGAACCTGTCCTGGCCAAGGACGACGGCTAGACGTTCCAGGCACAGACTTACCGTCAAACGCTCTGCGCCGCACGGGCAGGCCAAGAATGCTCTTGCCGCCGCTCCATATATTACGTATACGTAGTAAATAACCGGAGCAAAAGGGCTTGCGCCTGAGCGAATATCTGAGCGTGCCGTATCTGCTGGAAGCCGAGACGGTCGAGGTCGCGCCGGATGCGTGGGTCCGGCGCGTCGCCTATCCCGAACTGCCGGATTGCAGCGCGCGAAGCCCTTGTCGTCGAGGAAGCGCTTTTGGCTCTCGAACGGCGACGGATCGAGACTGATCGTCCGCATGGTCGGCGAAGGCCGGCCGCCGCCGGTGCCGCGGCCTCCCTTGCGGGATTGCGATCCGGCCTGGGTCGCAAGGCAGGCCGGCGTCTCCGGCGACATCATCGCCCTGATCGATCGCGACGACCTCGCGATCCCGCAAACCGGGCAGGACAATTACTGACGCCGTCGAAGGTAAAAAGAGCCGAGGGAAGGAACGCCGATGCTTTCGCAGCAAGACAATGAAACGCTGGTTCGGGTCGGTCGTGGCACCGCCATGGGATCGCTGTTCCGCCTGTTACTGGATACCGTTCTTCTTCTCGAAGGACCTGGTCGCCGACGGCCGGCCGAAGCGCGTCATGCTGCTCGGCGAGGATCTCGTCGCGTTCCGCGACTCGGAGCAAAGGGTCGGCCTCGTCGCCAATGCCTGCGCGCATCGGGGAGCGCCGATGATGTTCGGCCGCAACGAGGATTGCGGTTTGCGCTGCGTCTATCACGGCTGGAAATTCGACGTCACCGGCGCGGTGGTGGATACCCCGGCCGAGCCGGTGAAGAGCCGGCTCAAGGAGAAGGTCAAGATCACCGCCTATCCCTGCCGGGAACGCAACGGCGTGATCTGGACCTATATGGGACCGCAGACCGGCGAATTGCCGGCGCTGCCGAATCTGGAATGGAACCTGGTCCCGGCGGAAAACGTCCACCTCTCGATGCGCGTCCAGGAATGCAACTGGCTGCAGGCGCTGGAGGGAGAAATCGATTCCGCTCACGCGCCGATCCTGCACAGCCGGATCGATTCCAAGGGCGCGATCAACAAATGGCTGGCGACGCGCGACCTGCGCCCGACCTTCGAATGCATGCGGCAGGATTTCGGCATGAGCATCGCGGCGAAGCGGCGGCTGGACGAGGCGACCAATTACTGGCGGGTCAACCAGTTCATGCTGCCGTTTTATTCGCTGGTGCCGCCGCAATCGAAATATCCCGAACTGAGCGGCCACGCCTGGGTGCCGATGGACGACAATCACACGATCTGCCTGATGTTTTCCTACCACCCCTCCGCGCCGCTGCCGCCGCGAATGCGCGAGGTGTTCGAACACGGCCACAATGGCCGGGAAATCGGCCCATGCCAGCCAGGAATGCCTTCGTCAAGCGCGACCCCTCCACGCCCTATGCCGACTACTGGACCAAATTCACGCGCGAGAACGGCTTTCTGTTCGACTACCAGAGCCAGATCGATACCTGGTTTTCCGGCCTGCCCGGCTTGTGGGTGCAGGACGGCGCCTGCCAAAGCGGCACCAAGCCGATCTTCGACCGCAGCAAGGAGAATCTCGGGTCCAGCGATACCGGGATCGCGATGACGCGGCGACTGCTGCTCGAAGCCGTCAATGCCTACCGCGACAAGGGCATCAAGCCGAGCGGGGTAACCGATCCCGACACCTTCATGGTGCGCGCGGTCTCGCTGACGCTGCCGGAGACCACCTCATGGGCCGACTTCGGCCGTCCGCACATGCAGGCGCGGCTCGGCGCCGATTTCGGCTATGCGCTGTAGGACGCATTCGGCAGAGGCAGGCGCGCAATGACCGAGAACATCAGCCCGGATGACGGCTTCGACGTGTGCCTGCATCGCAGCGGCCGCACCGTGACCGTGCCGGCCGGCGAGACCATCCTCGACATCCTGCTCGACAACGGCGTCAACGTTTCCTTCTCCTGTTCCGACGGCATCTGCGGCACCTGCGAAACCAGGGTGATCGATGGGCTCCCCGATCATCGCGACTCCTTCCTCAGCGACGAGGAGAAGGCCGAGAACAGCAAGATCATGGTCTGCTGCTCCCGCTCGAAGTCGGCGGTGCTGACGCTCGACCTTTGAACGTAGCGAAAGAGTTGTCATCAGAGAGGTCGCGCGGCGAACAGCGGTCCGTCCCGATAGTTGAGAACCACGATCTCCACCGCGGTATCGAGCTTCGGCTCGACATCGGCCAGCACCCGGGTCGCGATCCTCAGGCCCTCGTCGAGATCGACGATACCGACCCGATACGGGACTTCGTCCTGAAACACCGCCGGCGCCGCGTGGACCACGGTCTGCGAATAGAGTTTTCCCCGGCCGGATAGCGGTACCCACGCTATCCGCTGCGACCAGCAATGCGGACAGAACGGTTTTGGCGGAAACGTCAGGCGCGTGCAGTCCTCGCATCGCGTGGTCTCGAAACGGCCCGTGGCAAGGCCCTGCCAGAACCGCCGGGTGAATTCGGTCATGCGCGGCGGAAAGGCACGGGCGCGATCGATCGTTTGCAAAGTGAGCGTCATCGGACGGCCTCCAGCACATGGACCAGCGCCGCGTTGTAATTGCCGAGTTCGGCGCTGGTGACGGCGAGCCGGGCTCCCGCGACCTGACGCTCGCCGGCGCGGCCGGTGAGTTGCTCGTTGACCTCGAACAGGCTGTAGAATGGGGTGACGTGCGCGGGATGGCCGCGTGATTGCAGCCCGCCCGACGTGCACACCGGGATCCGTCCGCCCAGCGATGTCACGCCTTCCGAACAAAGACGGGCGCCCTGCCCGCGCGGCAGCAGGCCCAGCGCCTCGCTGGCGAGAATCTCGATGATGGTGCAGGGCGCATAGAGTTCGGCGAGATCGATATCCGCGGCCGTCACGCCGGCCTCCTGATAGGCCGCCTGCCCCGCCTTTTGCGCCGAGACCAGCGCGATCATGTCGTTCGGCACTTCGTTGATCTGATGGGCGCCCTCGTGGAAGAATCCCCTGCCGCGGACGCGGACGTAAGGCTTTCCCGACGCCTTCGCGATCTCCTCATCCACCAGCACGATGCAGGCGGCGCCATCGCCGCGCGGCGGCACCTCGTAAAGTCCGAGCGGCTCGACGATCGGCTTCTGCGCCAGCACCTCGTCCAGCGTAATGGGCTTGCGGAACTGCGCGATCGGATTGAGCGAGGCGTGCCGGCGGTTCTTGACCGAGACGCTCGCGAGTTCGGCACGGGAGGATTTGAATTCGTGGATATAGCGCGCGGCGTCCATCGCGTACCAGGAAATCGGCGTGAACCCGAACGGCGCGTGGAAGTCGACGTCGCCGGTGGCGCGCATCGAGTTCATCATGTGCTCGACGGCGGGTATCGCCGATTCGAAATTGATCCCGAGCGCGAGCGCCACGCGCGACTTGCCGAGCCGGATGTCGTTCGCGGCGGCTTCGAACGCCAGCGCCGCCGTCATGCCGTTGCCGAGCACTTCCTGCACCGAACCGGTGCAGGGCAGCCGCAGATAATTCGCAATGAAGGTCGCAAAATATTTCTGCTGGGTGTAGGGGCGCGGTTGCGCAAAGGCGAGCGACGAAATCTCGCTTCGCTCGACGCCGGCATCCGCCACCGCCGAGATCACCACCTTGGCGAGGATTTCGTGTTCGAGCACCTGCAGTTCGGCGTCGCGCGGCGTTTGCCATTTGGCGACCGGCAATACCGCAGCGCCCAGAATCGCGACGCTTCTTGTCATCGTGCTGCCCTCCCGCGGATCGATCGAACTCATCATCATCGGCATACGATCAGCGCATCTGCGGCCATCACGCCGCGCGGCGCTGGCGATCACCGGATTGACGTCGATCTGGTCGATGACATCGGCAAGATCATGCGCCAGTTCGGACAGCCGGCAGATGGTGTCGACGAGTCCGTCGACATCGACGCCGGGCTTGCCGCGAAACCCCGTCAGCAGGGCATGGCTCTTCAGCGAAGCGAGCATGGCGCGCGCGGCCTGCTCATCGACAGGCGCAAGCCGCACCGCGGTGTCGCCGAACAATTCGACCATGATCCCGCCGAGGCCGGCCGCCACCAGCGGACCGAACTGACGGTCGTTCTTGACGCCGAGAACGATCTCGACGCCTGACGGCGCCATCTGCTGCACGCTGATGCCGTCGATCCGGGCCTGCGGCGCGTAGCGTGCCGCCGATGCCAGGATATCTGTCGCGGCCTCCCGCACATTCTCGGGCGTCGAAAGGCCGAGCCTGACGCCGCCGGCTTCGGTCTTGTGCAGGATATCCGGCGATACGATCTTGACCGCCACCGGACCGCCGATCTCGGCTGGCGGCGACGGCCGCCTGTTCGGGATCGCGCGCCACGATCTCCCGGGGGATCGCGATGCCATAGCAGGCAAGGATGCGCTTCGAATCCGTCTCCGACAACGCCGCGCCGCGGACTCGCTATCCCCGAGAAGATCGCGCGCGCCGCCGCTTCGGCCGATGGCGGCGAACGCCGCGCGGCCTCTGTCCGCCTGTCAGTCCGACGCTCATGCCAGTCGAACCAGGCCCGCAAGGTCGCAAAGCAGCGATCGGCCGAGCGAAACATGCACACCCGGGGATCGGCATCGAGCAGCTCACTGCCCGGCCCCTGGTACCATTCGTTCATCCAGACCACCGCCAGCGGCCGATCGGTGCGGGCCGCCGCCTCGACGATGGTCGGCGCCCGGGCGCCGCTCGAGGACGCGTGCGCAAAGATCATCGGCATGCACCAGCGCGCTGAAGCCGGCATCGTTCATGAAGGCATCGAGGCAAAATCCGAAAGTCTCCGAGGTCTTCAGCACTTCGGCGGTGAGGTCGGACGGATTGGCGACCGAGCCGAAATCGGGCACCACCTCGTGCAGTGCGCTTTGCGGTTTTTGCTTCCAGCGCCGGCAGCGGAACACCATGCGCTTCGGCCTTGTCGGCGCAGATCACCGCCGCGCCGCCCGACGTCGAGAGGATTCCGACGCCTCGCCCGCCCGTCGGCGCCTTGGTCTTGGCAAAGAACGACGCCGTCTCCAGCACCGCCTCCAGATCGTCGATTGCGATCGCGCCGGTCTCCTCGATCGCCGTCTGGTAGGCGACGACCGAGCCGACCATCGTTCCCGTGTGCGACATCGCCGCCTTGCTGCTGGTCTCGCTGTTGCCGGTCTTGTAGACGATCAGCGCCTTGCCGGCATCGCGCGCCTTTCGCGCGGCTGCAAGAAAGCGACCGCCGTCCTTCACGCCTTCCAGCAGGCAGATGATGGATCGGGTGTCGTCGTCTTCGGCGAGATAGGAGATGAAATCGCAGACGTCGACGTCGCAGGAATTTCCCGCCGCGAGGTAA
Source organism: uncultured Alphaproteobacteria bacterium (assembly GCA_963843225.1). GTDB lineage: Bacteria > Pseudomonadota > Alphaproteobacteria > Rhizobiales > Xanthobacteraceae > Bradyrhizobium. The sequence continues at coordinate 361,566 of CAWJJT010000003.1, forward strand.
TGCGAAAAGCCGACGCCGCGCTGCATGCCCTGCAGAACGGTGTAACCCAGCGCGCCGCTTTGCGAGACGATCCCGATCGGGCCGCGCCGGTGGCCCATGCCGGCATAATCAGGCATGAAGTTCAGTCCGGCGGCCGAGCGCGTATTGGCAAGCCCGACGCAATTCGGTCCGACCACGCGCACGCCGGTGCGCTGCGCAAGCTCGATCAAGCGCTGCTGCGCCTCGATGCGATCGGGCTTTGCGGTCTCGGCAAAGCCCGACGCATAGACGACGACCCCGCCCGCCTTCACGGCGGCGGCCGCCTCGATCATGCCCTCGACCATCGGCCGCGCCACGCAGAGCACCACGCAATCCGGACTTTCCGGCATGTCCGCCAGCGACGGCACGCAGGGTCGGCCGAGCAAGCTCTGGTATTTCGGATTGATTGCAAAGACCTTGCCGGTGAAGTCGGACATGTTGGACAGCGTCCGCTCGCCGAACGAGCCCCGCGTTTCCGACGCGCCGACGACCGCGACAACTCCCGGATTGATCAGACGCCGGAGGTCGTCATGGTGATAAAGCGCTCGCGCCGTCGTGTGGGTCATGCTCAATCCTTGTTCGCCGTAAGGCTCGTTCCGTACCGGCTCGTCGGACCGGACGAGCCCGGACATTTCTTTCCGTTCTTGAGGTCTAGTGCGCGCGATACCGCACCGGCAGCCGCTTCACCCCGCCCAGGAACGAGGTTTCCGTCCAGGCCGGATTGCCGGCAAGTTCGATCTGATCGACCCGCTTCAGCAGTTCGCGGAAGAACGCCACGACTTCGGCCTTGGCGAGGTGCCTGCCGATGCAGGCATGAATTCCGATAGCCGAAGCCGAGATGCCGGTTGGGCGAACGGTCGGGAATGAATTCGAACGGTCGATCGAAGGCTTCCTCGTCGCGGTTGCCCGAGGGATAGCTGATGAAAATGCTGTCGCCGGCCTTGATCGTCTTGCCGCGGATGTCGTAGTCGGCGACCGCCGTCCGGAAGAAGTGCTTGACCGGCGACACCCAGCGCACCATCTCCTCGGCCGCGTCGGGGATCAAATCCGGCTGGCTCTTCAGTCGAGCCATGGCGGCCGGATTCTCGATCAATGCGAGCAGCCCGCCCGCGATGGTGGCGCTCGTGGTGTCATGGCCGGCGCTCGCCAGCGCAATGTAGTAGGAGTAGGCTTCAAAATCGCCGATCGGCTTGCCGTCGATCTCCGATGTCGCGATGACGGTGGCGACATCGTCCTTGGGGTTCTGCCGCCTCTCCTTCGCGACGTCCTTGAAGTAATCGACATAGGCCATGGTCGCGGCGATCAGGTCGTTGCCCTTCTGCATCTCCGGATCGCCGCCGCCGAAATAGGCCTGCGTGATCTTCAACAGGCGCTGCCTCGTCTTCGCGCGGAAGCCCGAGGATCGTCATCACCACGCGTAGCGGATAATAGATCGCAATCTCGTTGTAGAAATCGCACTCGTCGCCAATGCGCGCAGAGCCGATCGACGCTCTCCTTCGCCAGGGCCTCCATGCGATCCGCCAGGGTGCGGATGTGACGCGGCTGAAACCAGGCATGGGTCAGCTTCTGGTATTTCGAATGATCCGGATTATCCATCTGCGGCAGGGTGCGGACCAGCATCGGCTTGCCGCTCATGGCTTCCCTGATCTTGGTCTCGAAATCGATGCTGAGCAGCTTCGTCCGCGGCTGATTGATGAAGCGATCGGCCTGACGTTCGATCTCGATGATGTCGGCATATTTGGTGATGGTCCAGAACGGGCGATAGCCGTCGGGTTCGGTCCAATGAACGGGATCGTCGCGCCTCAACCCGGCAAACAGCCGGTGCTGCGCCTCGACGTTGCCGTAGGTCTTGTGATCGGCGATGGCGTTGTCCAGCGGCCTGTCGAGCATCTGCTTTTCCTCCCTGTCAGTTTGTTCACGACGTTCCGGCGTGTTTTCCGCATGGGTGATCCCCGATCAGGGCGTGTTGAAGCCCTTGAGGACGGGTTTGGCCGTGGCCTTTTCCGGCGGCCACACAGTGACGAGCTTGTCGCCCTGGAACTGGGTCACCGTGGTGTCGCGACCCTTGTTGCGGCCGTTCTCGTCGAACTCGAGATAGTCCGACGAGGTGATCATCTCGTCCTTGCCGACCTTCACCTTCCGAAGCGCATCGGCGATGTCTTCCGGCTTGAAGCTCTTTGCCGCATCGAGCGCCCTGATCGCGACCATGGTGCCGAAATAGCCAAGTGCCGAATTCAGCGTCAGCGGCTGCTGGAATTTCTTCTCGAAGGCATCGCCGACCTTCGCCGCCGCCGGAAGATCGGCCGAGAACGGCGTCACGGCGAATTGCCAGGCCACCAGATTGCCGATCTCCGGCCGCAGCTTCGGATCGCCCGACATGCCGCCGGTGCCGATCACGACGGGATGGAAGTCGAGCTGTTCGTAGGCCTTCGACGCAAGGACGCCGGCCCTGAAATATCCGACCTGCACCACGATGTCGGGCTGCGATGCCTTCAACTTCAGCACGGGTTGCAGCAGATCCTGCGCCGCGGCGCCGTATTCGATGAACGACGTCACCGTCAGGTCCTTGCGCTTGGCAAGTTCCGCCTTGAGCTGCTTGCCCATCTCGATGCCGTATTCATTGTCGGGGCAGAGCACGGCCACCTTGGTCTTTTTCGGATCGAGCTTGTTGGATCATCTGCAGCGCGCGGAAAATGCCGGTGACATAGTCGCTGTCGATCAGCGTGGTCGACCAGGTCCATTTCAGGCTGCCGTTGGTCATGCGATTCCTGCTGCGGAATCGTATTGATGTGCGGAATGCCGTATTTTTCCGCGACCTGGGACAAGCGGCACGGTCTCGTTGGATGTCGCCGCACCCATCACCAGCACGACCTTGTCCTGATTGATCAGCCGCTCGGTCTCGCCGACGGCATTGATCGGCTTGCTCTGCGAATCCCCCTTGACGAGTTCGATCTGGGCGCCGCCGTGATTTTTCAGGCCGCCGGCCGCATTGACCTGCGCGATCGCCAGCTCCGTGCCGCGCATGCCGTCGCCGCCACCGACCGCACCCGGGCCGGTCAGCGCATAGACCGCGCCGATCTTGACCGCATCGGCGGCGTTCGCATTGAAAGCCGACAGCAGCACCGTCGTCGAAAGAAGAAAACCAGCCATGCGTTTCATCTGCGTCTCCCTTGTTTTGTTGATCTCTAAATTCCGAGGTAGGCCTGCCGGACCCGCGGATCGGCCATCAGGCTGGATGCCGCGACCTTGAATCGCAAAGCGCCCCTGTTCGAGCACGTAGCCGTGGTCGGCAACCTCGAGCGCCAGCGCCGTGTTCTGCTCGACCACCAGAATCGTCAGTCCCTGCGCCGCCAGCCGGCGCACGGCGACGAAAATCTCGTCGACGACGATGGGCGCGAGACCAAGGCTGGTTTCATCGAGCAGCAACAGTCGCGGCGCAGCCATCAGCGCGCGCGCGATCGCCACCATCTGCTGCTCGCCGCCCGACAGCGTGCCGGCACGCTGCGCCGCGCGCTCGCGCACCTTCGGAAACAGCTCCAGCACCATGGCCAGGTTCTCGTCGCGCTTGCGGCGTGCCGCCGGCGATGACGAGCCGACCAGCAGGTTCTCGAACACGGTCATTTCCGAAAACAGCCGGCGGCCCTCCGGCACCTGAACGAGCCCGGCCCGGACGATGTCCTGCGGTGGCATCCCGACGATGTCCCGCCCGTCGTAGCGGATGGTCCCTGCTTCGGCGGGAATGATCCCGGATATCGTGCGCAGAAGCGTGGTCTTGCCGGCGCCGTTGGCGCCGATCAGCGCGGTGATGCTTCCCTCGGGAATCGACAGGTCGATGCCCCGGAGCACGGGCACATCGCCGTAGCCGGCGCACAGGCCTGCGACATCAAGCAGCGCCATGATGCCTCCTGCCGAGATAGGCCTCGATGACGGCGGGGTCGGCGGCGACGGCTGCCGGCAGTCCCTCGGCGATCTTGCGCCCGTTGGCCATCACCACGAGGCGATCCGACAGCGACATGATCGCGCGCATGACGTGCTCGACGATGAGCAGCGCGATGCCGCCGCGGCGGATATCGGCGAGGATCACCATGATTTCGTCGATCTCGGCCGGCGTGAGGCCGGCCATCACCTCGTCGAGCAGCAACAGCCGCGGCCGGGTCGCGAGCGCGCGCGCGATCTCGAGCCGCTTCTTCTCGGGAAGCGACAGATTGCGCGCCAGCGCCGGGGCGCGGTGATCGAGCTTGACGCGGGTCAGGACCGCCATCGCCTCGGCGTGGGGATCCGAGGTTTCACGGTTCGGACCGACCACGCCGGCGATGACATTCTCCAGCACGGAGACATCCCGGAACGGCTGCACGATCTGGAAGGTGCGGCCGATGCCGAGCCGCGCCAGGCGATGCGGCGGGTGGCCGGTGATATCGCGGCCGTCGAACGTCGACCGTCCCCCTGGTCGGGCGAATGAAGCCGGAGATGGTTTCGAACAACGTGGTCTTGCCGGCGCCGTTCGGCCCGATCAAGCCGACGATTTCGTGAGCTTCGAGATCGAACGACACCTCGTCGACCGCCCGCAAGCCGCCGAACCAGCGCGATACGCCGCGAACCTGCAGCAGCGGCGCGCTCATTTTGCCCTCCGCGCGATCGAATCCGTGAGCAGGCCCCAAAGCCCGCGCGGCGCCAGCCGCATCACCAGAATGAGAATGATGCCGTAAATGATGAGATGAATGCCGGCGAGCCTTCCCGCCAGCATGCCGCGCAGCAGTTCGGTCAACGGCACCAGCACGACGGCGCCGAGCAGCGGGCCGAACAGCGAGCCGAGACCGCCGACAAAGGAAAACACCAGCGCATCGATCGAAAGCGGCACGCCAAGCACCGATTCAGGATCGATGAACAGCACGTAGTTGGCGTAGACCGGGCCGACCAGCGCCGCCAGCGCGCCGCTGATCGCGGCGGCAATCACCTTTCCCTGCACGACGTCGATGCCGAGTGCCGCCGCCGAGCGTTCGTTCTCCCTGATCGCCAGAAAGACGTAGCCGAGGCGCGAGCGATGGATGGCCAGGATGACCGCCGATACGACGGCCAGAACAGCCGAGCGCCGCGTAGCAAAATCCGAGCTTGGAGCCGAACTGGAAATTGGCGAAATCCGGCCTGGAGGGAATGGCCAATCCGTTGGCGCCGCCGAGCGAGGGCGACGTTGCTGACGATGTGCAGCGCCATCTCGGCCACCGCGAGCGTGACCAGCGCGAAATAGACGCCGGACAGTTTGCGGCGGAACACCGTGTAGCCCATCAGCGCACCCAGCGCGCCACCGATGACCGCCGCCGCGACAAGGCCGATCCAGGGACTGACGCCGAGATTGAGATAGAGCGCGGTCGAGACGTAGGCGCCGGCGCCGACGAACAGCGCATGGCCAAGCGACATCTGGCCGGCCATGCCGCCCAGGATATTCCAGGCCAGCGCCACCGAGCCGTAAAGCGCCACCAGCACGAAGATGTGCTGCCCATAGATCGGACAGCAACGGGGCGGCGCCTGCAAGCAGCGCGACCGCGAGGCCGAGAAGCAGCATCGGTCTCATAGCCGGCGCCCTCCCAAGCAGCCCCTCCGGCTTGAACAGCAGGAACAGGATGAAGATGGCGTAGGTGATGATGAAGTTGATCGAGCCGCCGGTCACAAGGCCGCCGACCGCCTCGACAAGGCCGATGATGAATCCGCCGATCAACGCGCCGGCAAAATTGCCCATGCTGCCGAGCACCACGACGATGAATGCCGTCAGCGTGAAATTGGAGCCGACGCTCGGGCTGACATAGTTGAACGGCGCGATCAGCGGCGCGACCAGGCCGAGCGAGCCGACGCCGATGCAGAAGGCGATCAGGTACATCCGGTCGACATTGACGCCGCTCATCAGCGCCGCATCGCGGTCCTGCGCGGAGGCGCGGATCAGCCGGCCGAGTTCGGTCGATCGCAGAAACCAGTACAGCCCGAGGCAAAGCGCGATCGACACCGCGCTGGCGATCAGCGCGGCCGCCTGAATGAACACATTGCCGATGCGCACGATATTGCCCGGACAGCACGGACGGAATGGCGTGAAGATCCGCCGTGAACAGCGCCAGCATCGCGTTCTGCAGGATCAGCGACAGGCCGAGCGTCACCACGATCTGGTTGTGCTCGGGCGCGGTGATGACAGGCGCGATCAGCAATTTGTAGGTAAAGGCGGCGGCCAGCGTGACCAGCGGCAGCACGAGAACGAGCGACAGATAGGGATCGAGGCCGAGCAGCGTCGCGCCGAGATAAGTCAGATACAGCCCGACCGCGAGAAAATCGCCATGCGCGAAATTGACGATCCGCAGCACGCCAAACGTCATGGTCAGCCCGACCGCGACGATGGCGTAGACGCCGCCGAGCAGCAGCCCGTCCGCGAGCGCCTGCGGGAAGAAGCGGCAACAGGTCCATCAGGGGGCCGTCCCGCCGGGCCTCTGCTGCAGCCTCTCTCCGCCCACGACGTCTTCTCCCCACCGTTTGTTGATCGCGCCGTTCTGGAGCCGGCGGTGCCCCAGGCGCGTTTTTCCGGCCGCACGGCCTGCGGCCCCGCGGATGGCCGCGGGTTCCCAGCCGGCCAGTCTAGGCCATTGGACAGACCATTGATACATTTTGCCCCGAGGCCGTCAAGAACGTTCGGTTCTGCTGTCCATCCCGATCGGGTTGGTATAAAGGATGAGCGCGCCCGGATGCGTGGCGGGTTGGAACGAGGTGGACAAAGCCGTGACCAGGAAGACGACGATCGTCGCAACGACGCCGGCCGGGCGAAAAAGCGCCTGCCGCGCGACGGCTCCGGCCAAGGTCGACCGAGCCGATGGCGAAGGAGCGGTCGCAGCCGCGGTTCGCGCCGATCCGCACCAAGCGCGTGTTCGAGGAAATCTGCGAGCAGGTTCGCCGCGAAATGGCCGCGGGCTCGCTGCGTCCCGGCGACAAGCTGCCGGCCGAGCGCGAGCTTGCCCTCAAACTCGGGGTCAGCCGGGCGGCGGTGCGCGAAGCGTTGCGCAGCCTCGAGATCGCCGGCGTGGTCGGCCTGCACAAGGGCGCCCGCGGCGGCGCCTTCATCCTCAAGGGCGATCCGGATCTCGTCACCCGATCGATCCGCGACATGTTCCATCTCGGCCGCATCTCGCTGGACAATCTCACGGAAGCCCGCACGCTGGTGATGCAGCTTGCGATGCAGCTTGCCTGCGAGCGGATCCGGCCGACCACGGTGGCGGCGCTGGAGAGAAACGTCGATCGCCTGACGACGCTTCCCGTCTCCGGAAAGGCCTCGGAGCGCGTCGCGATCAGCGCGGAGTTCTACCGGCTGATCTCGCAGGCGACCGACAACACCGTGCTGCAGGTGATCATCGAAGCCCTGACCGACATCGTGCTGCAGCAGGTCGAGCAATCCAACATCGAGTTTTTCCCGAACCTGATCGCGCATCGCCGCCGGCTGGTCGAATACATTGCGACCCGTCAGGTCGACGAGGCCAAGCGGGAAATGACCGATCATCTCCAGCGCCTTCGCCGCCATCTGATGCGCGCCGAACGCACCGCCGCCGAAAACAAGACGGTCGCGGCCGCTGGCCGAAGAGACCTCGCAGTAGAATTTTCTCCTCGCGCATCCGCTCCCGCCGCCCGCGCAACTCTCTAGTCTGCGCGGCGAAGCCATGCGCGCCGACCGCCGCGCCATGCCAATCTCGGCCGTTTGACATTCAATCCGACCTGCTCCTAGTATGGTCTGACCAATGAACCTTAAGCAAAGAAATCGGAAATGACCGATACCCGATTGCTCGATGGCCGAACTGCAGGCGGTGCTGCTGGCGCGCGATCTGCGCGACGGCGAAAAGGCGATCGTCGGGACCAACAGCGACGTTCAGGTCGCGGCCTGCAACCTCGCCCGCTGCCGTCAGGCGCCGACGCTGTGGTGGGTGTCGGGCCCCGGCGGCATGGTCAACTGCAACGAGCCGGTGATCCGCTCGACCGCCCGCACCGAGAATATCGCCTGGAGCGAGGCGATGATGGATCTGCCGCAGATGGTCGATTTCATCGACTGGAAGATCCATTTCTTCGATTTCGCCATTCTCGGCGCCATCCAGGTCGACCGGTTCGGCAACATCAACACCGTCTGCGTCGGGCCGCACGACAAGCCCCGGCTGCGCGGCCCCGGCACGGTCGGCATCAGCGCCCTCACCGCGCTGGCGCGGCGCTTCTATGTCGTGATGGCGCGGCACGACCGCGGCAGCTTTCCGGAACGCGTCGACTTCCTCAACGGCCCCGGCTTTCTCGACGGCGGCACCTCGCGCACCGACCGCGGCCTGCCGGAAGGCGGACCGAAGCTGGTGCTGAGCCCGTTCGGCGTCTTCGATTTCGAACCGGTGTCGAAGCGAATGCGGGTGAAGTCGCTGCAATCCGGGCGTGACCATCGAGCAGGTCCAGAAAGCAGACCGGCTTCGAACTCCTGGTCGAGGGGACGCCGCCGGTGACCTCGATGCCGATCGGCCGAAGAACTGCGCGTGCTTGCGCGAAAATGTCGACTCGACCGGCGTGCTGCGCGAGCGGCGCCGCGCCTGATCCGACGCCAACGACATGACGAAAGAAACGCCAAGGGAAACGTCCATGTATCTGACCGAAGAGCAGACCGCGTTCGTCGACAGCATCAGGAAGATGGTCGAGCGGCATGTCGCGCCGATCGCCGCCGAGATCGACGAGACCGATCGCTTTCCCGAGGAGCTGGTGCCGATCTTCGGCGACATGGGCCTGCTGCAGCAATGGGTGCCCGAGGAATATGGCGGGCCCGGCGGCAACCTCACGCTGCTCTGCCTCGCCAAGCACGAGATCGCCAAGGTTTCGATGGCATGCTCGATCCTGGCCGGCCAGAATTCGATCGGCATGATCCTGCCGCTGCTGCATTTCGGCACCGAGGAGCAGCGGCAGCGGTTTCTGCCCGATGGTCGCCAAGGGGCGGACCCTGACCGCGGTCGCCATGTCCGAACCGCATTGCGGCTCCGATGTCGCGGCCATGAAGACCAAGGCGGTGCGCGACGGCGACGTCCTACGTCATCAACGGCGAGAAATGCTTCATCACCTTCGGCAGCGTGGCGCATTGGGTGCTGCTGTTCGCGCGCACCTCCGAGGGCCGCGGCGTCGACGGCATCAGCGCGTTCCTGGTCGATACCAAGACGCCGGGCTTCAAGGTCGGACGCAACGAACGCAAGATGGGGCTCGGCGGCGTGCCCAACGTGCAACTGTTCTTCGAGAACATGCGCGTTCCCGCCGAGAACCGGCTCGGCGAAGAGGGCCAGGGCTTCAAGGCCTGCATGCATATCCTCAACCTCAACCGGCCGACGGTGGCGGCCGCCTCGATCGGCATCGGCCAGGGCGCGCTCGACGCGGCGATCGCCTACGCCAAGGAGCGCAAGGCGTTCGGCAAGGCCGATTGCGAGCTATCCAGGGCCTGCAATGGATGATCGCGGACATGGCGATGCAGCTCGAGGCCGCCCGCGCGCTGCTGTTCGAATGCACCCGGCAGGTCGATATGGGCGATTTCAGCCAGCTTTCGATGATGGCCTCGATGGCCAAGTGCTTCGGCAGCGACGTCGCCATGAAGGTGACGACCGACGCGGTGCAGATTTTCGGCGGCGTCGGCTATCTCAAGGATTATCCGGTCGAGCGGATGATGCGCGACGCCAAGATCAACCAGATCTGGGAAGGCACCAACCAGATCCAGCGCATCGTGATCTCGCGCCATCTGCTCGGGAAGGGAAGCCTGATGTCCAAGCTCAAAACTCTTTCCGACGCGCTCGACGGCATCGAGGACGGCGCGACCATCGGCATCGGCGGCTGGATTTTCAATTCGCAGCCGATGGCGCTGGTGCGCGAGCTGATCCGCCGCAACAAGCGCAACCTGCGGCTGGTGCCCGCCCCCGGCAGCATCGCGCCCGACATGCTGATCGGCGCCGGCTGCGTCGCCGAGACCGGATGCGTGTTCATCAGCTTCGAGCAGTTCGGGCTGGCGCCGCATTTCCGGCGCGCCGCCGAATCCGGCACGATCAGGATTCACGAACTCGACGGCCCGGCGATCGCCGGCGGCCTGCGCGCCGCCGCCTGCGATCTGCCCTACGGCCTGATCCCGGACATGTGCACCGACCTGCCGCGCGTCAATCCGCAGACCTATCAGCCGGTGCCGCGCGCGCCCGGCGAGCGCGCGATGCTGAAGGTGCCGGCGATCCATCTCGACGTGGTGCTGCTGCACGCCCAGCAGGCCGACGAACTCGGCAATGTGCAGTATTTCGGGCCGGTGTTCTTCGACGTGCTGATGGCGCAGGCGGCGAAGAAGGTCATCGTCTCGGTCGATCGCATCGTGCCGACCGATGTGATCCGGCGCGACAATCATCTGACCAAATTGCCGTCGGCGTTCGTGCACAGCGTGGTCGAGGCGCCGTTCGGGGCGCATCCGACCTCGAGCGGCGGCCTGTATGAAGCCGACGACGAACATCTCGCGGAATATGTCCGGGCGAGCGGCGGCGCCGCCTCGTTCGCAAATATCTCGACACCTATGTCAGCGGCGCCGCCACGCCTCGCCGACTATCACAAGCGCATCGGAAGCCCGCGTTTGCGCGAAGCCCGCGACACCATGACGGGGTACGAGCGATGACCGCGCCCTCACCCGCGCCAAACCGCGGCCGGGCCCGCTGCAGGGCATCCGGGTGCTCGATTTCACCGCGATGCTGGCCGGCCCGCACTGCGCGCGCCTGATGGCCGATCTCGGCGCCGAGGTCATCAAGGTCGAAGGCGCTCGAGGGCGATCTGATCCGCGGCCGGCCGCCGCTGCGCGACGGCAACAGCACCTATTTCGGCGCGCTCAACTGCGGCAAGAAAAGCCTGGCGATCGACCTGAAGAGCGACGCCGCCAAGCCGATTATCTACGCAGCTCGCCAGGGTATCCGACGTCGTGGTCGAAAATTTTCGTCCCGGCGTGATGGCGAGGCTCGGCTTCGACTACGCCTCGCTGAAGAAGCATAATCCCAAACTGGTCTACTGTTCGATTTCCGGCTACGGACAGTCGGGCCCCGGCGCGACGCGCGCCGCCTACGCGCCGATCGTCCACGCCGCCAGCGGCTACGATGCCGCCAACCTCAGCTATCAGGTCGAGCAGGAGTATCCGGCTTCGACCGGCATATTCGTCGCCGATATTCTCTCCGGCGCTTACGCCTTCGGCGCCATCCAGGCCGCCCTGGTCCATCGCGAACGAACCGGACAAGGACAGGCCGTCGACGTGTCGCTGATGGACTCGATGCTGAACCTGATGGTGTTCGAATGCCAGGAGGCGCAGTTCCCGAGCGAGCAGAAGCGCCCGGTCTACGCGCCGATGAAGACCGAGGGACGGCCACGTCATCATCGCCCCGATCAGCCAGAAGAACTTTGAGCAGATGGCCGACGCGATGCAGCGGCCGGACCTGAAAGACCGACGCGCGGTTCTGCGACCAATCAGCGGGCGCGTGCGGCACTGGACCGAGCTGATGGCCATCATCGAGCAATGGACCGAGCAACGCACCGGCGTCGAGATCGAATCCATCATGGACGCCAACAGCGTTCCCTGCTCCCGCTTTCTCACCGTCGCGGACGCCATGAAGGATCCGCAACTGGCCGAACGAGGCAGCCTCTCCGAGATCGACGACAGCGCCGGCAAATTCCTGGTGCCCAACGCGCCCTTTCAGTTTTCGACGCCGACGGCGGCCGGTCCGACGGTATCCGGGCTCGGCGCCGACAGCCGGGAGATGCTGTCGGGCCTGCTCGGCCTGTCCGATGAAGCGATCGACCGCTTGCGAAAGCAGCGGGTTCTTTCGCCGGGGTCGTAGTCAGGGATATTTCGATTCGACTTCCCTCGGCATTCAGTCGTGATATGCAAACAGTTCGATCGGCTCGTTGAAGCCGCGGACCGGATATTCGCCGACGCGTTCGAGATCGAATTCGTTTCCGACGAGGTCGACGAACGGGCGTGACAGCAGCACCGTTCTGCCCAATTGTTTGGTGAGAGCTTCGAGACGCGAAGCCATGTTGACCGCGGGACCGATGACCGTGAAGTCCAGCCGGCTGCGCGACCCGATATTGCCGTACATGACGTCTCCGACGTGGATGCCGATGCCGTAATTCAGCGGCGCACGACCGGTTTCACTGTTCTTTTCGTTCAGGGCAGCCATGGCCTGACGGGCCTCGGCCACGGCATGCAGCAGATTGGCGCAGGCCGACGGCTGGCTGAGCGGAAAGATCGCGAGCAGGCCGTCACCGATAAATTTCAGTATTTCCCCGCCATGCCGCGCGATCGGCTCCGACATCGCATCGAAATAGCTGTTCAGGAGATCAATGACGTCATCGCGCGGCCAGTTGTCGGAGATTCTGGTGAAATCACGCAGATCGCAGATCATGATGGCGGCGCGCACCGTCGTCCCGCTTCCGCGCCTGGTGGCGCCGGCGAGAATGAGCTCACCGGCATGCGACCCGACATAGGTTTCGAGCAGCGTTCGCGCCAGCCGGTTCTTGATACGGATTTCACTGACCAGCGCCAGCACCGGCAGCAGCTTCAACAGATCGGCGATATGCGCGTCGTCGAAACCTCCGGGCCGGTCGGTCGCAAAGGTCACGATGTGCCGCTTGCCGAGCGTATGGTACAGCGGCCACGCCACATAATCGGTCAGGCCTTTTGCCCGCATGTCGTCATACACAGCATGCTTGCGGCCAAGCGAAGGATCGCCTTCGAACTTCTCCCGCACCTCGGCGGCGCCGTCCCGGATTTCGTTGGCGGGACTGCCGATGTATTCGGGTCGCCCCGTGACATCGTAGTCGACCCTGTCGATCGTGGCTTCGCGCATCCCATCGGCCCACATGATCCGGGCGCCAAGCCATTGCGGATGGTGGATCAGGACGTGAAGCGTCGCTCGCTTGACAGGGATGCCCGCTCGCTGGAGCCGGATACATAGCTCGGCGAAAATATTGTCAATGAAGCGCTCATCGCGCGCATCGTTCGTCAGCCAGTGCAAAACATCGCTGTCAGCAAGCGTGGTGACGGGATCGATGTTTGGTGAGGCGTCCATATCTTGCTCCTGAGCGATCGACAGAACCGGATATGTCGTGTTCCCGCTCGCCGGCGTCAAGCAGGCGCGAGAAGACGCGGCGGGCTGCGTTTTCCCTTTCCGCCCATAACGAAGGGCTTTTGGTCAGGCACGGGCCGCCGACTGCGTCACTCCGAAAGTGGCAGCAGGACAATGCCGCGGGGCATCGGTGTCTCCGACGACACGGAAAGCCGCGGTTTGTCACCTTCCCTTGAGGCGCGGGATCATTATATGCGGACGTAATCCAGTCATTGCAGAAGGGACCGCTGTTGAGCGAACAGATCGCGTTATTTTCGGGTTTATCCGGGGAACCCGAGGGATTGCGGTACGCTGCCGATTTTGTCTCACCCGAGACCGAGCGCGATCTGATCGGCCGCATCGCGGCGCTGCCGCTGAAGCCTTTCCAGTTCGGCGCAATACGAAGGCAAACGGCGGGTGGCGTCCTTCGGCTTCAGCTACGACTACACGCTGCGCCGACTGCAGGAAGCCGAGCCGATTCCGGATTGGCTCGAGCCCATCGCTCGGGCAGGTCGAGGCATTCGGCGGCCTCGAAACCCGGATCGCGCCAGGTTCTCTGCACCGAATACGACACCGGCGTCGGTATCGGCTGGCACCGCGACAAACCGCATTTCGACAGGGTGTTCGGGCTGTCGCTCGGCTCCGCCTGCAAATTCCGGTTCCGGCGGGCGGCCGGCGAGAAATGGCAACGCTTCACGCTCGATGCCGCGCCGCGCTCGCTCTACATGATGTCGGGCGCCTCCCGCGCAGGTCTGGGAGCACAGCATCCCCGCCGTGGAAGCGCCCAGATATTCCATCACGTTCCGGACCATGGCCGAACGAAGACCTCGATAGAATCCGGCCGTAATTCCCGCGATTACAAGGACGGAATGGCACGACGCACCGGCAGCGCCGATCTTCCTCTCCATGGCGGACGCGTGCCGCCGTGGCTGGCGACGCGCATGTCCTCGCTCGGCGCCGTCATCACGCAGGCGATCGTGCATCATTACGGCCGCGACGAATTCCTGCAGCGGCTGTCGCATCCGTTCTGGTTTCAGTCGTTCGGCGCCGTGATGGGCATGGACTGGCACTCGTCCGGCATCACGACCAGCGTCATCGGCGCGCTGAAGCGCGGGCTCGGGCCGCTGCAAGACGAACTCGGCATCCATGTCTGCGGCGGTCGCGGCCAGCATTCGCGAAAGACGCCCGACGAATTGCGGCTGCTCGGCGAACGCATCGGCTTCGACGGCGCCGGGCTGACGCGCGCCAGCCGCCTGGTCGCCAAGGTCGACAGCGCCGCCGTGCAGGACGGCTTCGACCTCTATCTCCACGGCTTCTTCGTCACCGACGACGGCAAGTGGACCGTGGTGCAGCAGGGCATGAACGGCGACAAGCGGCAGGCGCGCCGCTACCACTGGCATTCGGAAAACCTGGCGAGCTTCGTCGACGAACCGCACAGCGGCCATCGACGGGCCGGCGCAGGGCGAGATCGTCAATCTCACCGACCGGCGCGCCGAAGCCTCGCGCGCGGCGCAGCTCGAATTGCTGACCGAGCTCGGCCCTGACCGCATCGTCGACCGAATTGGCGGCGATGACCGGGGAAACGCCCGCCCAGGCTATGCTGCCGCATCTCATCATGCCGGCGCATCACGACGTGCGATCGAGCGACGTGTTCATCGCGCCGCCTGCATGGCACGCTGGCCGCCGCCGCCGAACGCGGGCCCGTCGACTTTCCGGAGTTGCTGCTGACGCCGGGCGTCGGCGCGCGCACGGTGCGCTCGCTGGCGATGGTGGCCGAAGTCGTGCACGGCGCGCCCTACCGCTTTCGCGATCCCGCACGCTTCTCGCTGGCGCATGGCGGCAAGGACCGGCATCCCTATCCGGTCCCGATCAAGGTCTATGACGAGACCATCCGCGTCCTGAAATCGGCCGTTGCAGAACGCGAGGCTCGGCCGCGACGAGGAGATGCAGGCCCTGAAGCGGCTCGACGATCAGGCGCGCCGGCTCGAGCGAACGGCGCAAGGGCCATCGCTGGAGGCCTTCATCGCCACCGAGCGCGCGGCCTCGCCTGATCTGGACGGCCGCTCGGTGTTCGGGTGGGAGCGCGACTTGGCGGAACGAAAGGCCACGGGCTCGTAGCGTCTGTGGTGCGAAGGCTATCACCCGCCCCGCCACTACCCGCCGGACGCAACCGCCACCGGCCAGTCATCTAAGGCTGAAATTGTTGGCGACCCTTAGCGCGCCCAGTTCGTCAGTCTCCAAAGCGATCTTCTGGGCCAGCATGACATCGCCTGCGACGAGATAGCCGTCGGGCACGAAACACCAGCCGGTCACCGGCCGCCCTATGTCGTCGAGTTCATAGACGTTCGTTCCCATCCCATAGCGGATGCGGTATCGCTTGCCGCTGTGACAGCCCGTGACCTCGAAGGACCGGCCCTCTTCGTATTGCTTCCGCTGCGGCTCCGACAACCATTCCAGCAACAGCTTCCGGCCCCGCGCCTCGTGTTCATTGGTCGCGCCGGGATCGTAGAGCCAGTCCAGCAAGGTCCGTCCCAGGCCGGAACAGACCGACATGAGGTTTCGGAGCCAACCTGCCGCGATATCAAGCGATTTCACGGATTTGAACCGGTTGGATCAGCCACCGACCAGCCGCGGAAAAAACACGGTTTCCTCCGCGGTCGGATCGAATGCGCGGGTCACGACCGGTTCGCCGGACGCATTCCGGATCGCCGCCGTGAAGCCTTCACCCGTCAGCGCCCTGAACCGGCGTTCGGCCTTCGAGAGGGCTTCCGCGTCGTCGGCATCGAAGCTGTGCCGCGTGTCGCCGTTGTGGTCCATGATGATTTGGGTTGCCATCGCTACGCTCCTGGTGTTGGGCGCGAGATCAAAGCAAGGCTAACAATGCCGAGTGTCGGGAAAAGTTCCTCACCCTCATCCGCGCGGCCAAACCGGCGAGATATCATCGGGCGAAATCGAAACCGGGCTCAGAAAGCGCATGAACTCGCGGAGCTATCGCATGTGCCAGGCGCCTGAGCAGCGGCCCCGGCGGCGGAGGCTCGGCGCCTCGATTTCATCCGACAGGTCAGGGAGTTGGAGAAATATCTTGCCGGTCGATCGCTACTTCGCATTCGCCGGCGCGTGCAGATGCCACAGATCCGCCCGCCAGTGCGTTACAATGGCCAGCATCAGCGCCAGGCCTACTGCCGCGTAGAGCGTGGCGGTGGCGGCGAAGCCGATCGCCTCGATCAGGCTGCCGGCGGCCAGAAGGCCGAGCGGCAGGCTGTAGATCGCGAGCATCCGCACGCCCATCACCCGGCCGCGGAAATGCTCGCTCGCGGTCCGCATCAGGATCACCGCGATCGAGATCATGGTCAGGCTCTGCGCGAAGCCCGCCAGCGCCAGGCAGACGATCGCCGGGGTCTCGGTGTGGATCTGCGCGAACATCAGAAGCGACGCGTACCACATGATGGTCGCCGCGATCATCAGCCGGGCAACGCGCACACCGCCGATCACGCTCAACAGGATCGAGCCGACCAGCGAGCCGACCGCAAAACTCGCCGAGAGATAGCCGAGGCCGGTCTGGTTGGTGCCGTAGACCTCGCGCGCGATATAGGGCAGCAAGCCGTTGGACAGAGGATACGCCGTCAAGTTGGCGAGGAACGCGATCCAGACCGCGGCGCGCATCCGTGGCGTGGTCCAGACATAGGCCACGCCGTCCTTCAGGTCGCGCAGCGGGGAACGCCACAACACGCCGTCCGCCGCGGGATCGGCGGGATGCGGTTTCCGTGGCGCCACCACGCAGAGCGTGAGGAGCGTAGCGACGACATAAAGGCTGACGATCGCCATATAGGCCGGCCCCATGCCGAGCGCCGCGAACAGGCCGGCGCCGCTCAGCGCGCCCGCGATGCGCGCGGTGTCCATCGTGGTCCTGGACACGCTGATCGCGCCGATCAACTGATCGTGCGGCATGATGGTGGCGACCAGCGCGCCGCGCACGCCGAGGTCCGACGGCCGCACCAGCCCCATGATCGCGGCGATGACGAAAACATAAAGCGGGGTCAGATGACCCGTCAGCGCCAGTGTCATCAGCGTTCCCGCGAGCACCGCATAGGTTGCGCGCATCATGGCGAGCAGGTCGCGGTGGCCGATGCGGTCGCCGACCACGCCGAACATCGGCGCGATCAGCGTGCCGACATAGGTGAGCGAGGCAAAGACGGTGAGCAGCACGACCGATTTGGTCTCGACCAGCACGTACCAGCCGAGAATGAGCGTCTCCATCTCGAACGCCCAGGAGGTGAGCAGATCGGCGGGCCACTGGAAACGGTAGTTCCTGACTCGGAAGGGTGCGAGCGCCGAAGGCCGCGCCGGCCCGCTCACCATACGATGCCGCGATTCATCGCGTTCCACCCTGCCCTGTTTATTCATCAGGAAATCCATCGCCGCCGCGAGGGCTTTCCCTTTTGTTGGATGCAGGGTAGCGGCGATCCGGCCGGTGTCAATTAGGCGCGGATTGCCCGATCGCCGGAATGCCCAGCATTCCCGCCATGCGCCCGCGCGGCCGGATCAGATCACTCAGCGTATAGGCCTCAAGGACTTCAACGAAGGCGTCGCGTGCCTTTTCCAGGGCCCGCCTCAAAACACAGCATTGACGGATGACGCAGGGAGCGTCGACAGGCTTGAAACATGACGCGATGGCCATGTCGGGCTCGGTATAGCGCACCACCTCGGCGAGCCCGATCGCCTCGACCGGCTTTGCCAGACGTATCCCGCCGCCTCTGCCGCGGACGGTTTCGATGTAACCGGCGACGCCCAGTTGATGCACCACCTTCATCAGATGGGTCCTGGAAATGTCGTAGCTTTTCGCAATCTCGTCGATCGTCGCCAGCCCGTTTTCCTTGACGGCGAGATACATCAGCACACGCAGTGCATAGTCGGAATACAGGGTGAGGCGCATGGCTTGCTCCGGAACGTGATCTAAAAGATATATTTTAAATATTGCTTTTACGCAAGAGCGATCATATAGAATGGATCGTCGTTCAAGGGAGATCCCGATGACCAAGACTGTTTCGATCGGTCACGTCCTGGCATGGCCGTTCCTGCTGCCGGGAAACATTGCCTGCAACGCCCTCGGGCTCGGCCAACAGCAAAACCTGGTTCGCATGCTCGTCAACTCGCTGATCTGGACCGTGTTCGGCGTCATCGTCGTGGCGCTTGCGGTATGACCGTGGCCGCAAACAGACTGGATCACGTTTCCGAGGACGGCATTCGCCAACTCGTCGATGCCTTCTACGTCAAGGTCCGCGCCGACCCCGAGCTTGCGCCGATATTCGCGCGCGCCATCCCCGGCGACTGGCAACCGCATTTGAGCAAGATGTACGCCTTCTGGTCGTCGGTGATGCTGACGAGCGGCCGCTACAAGGGCAATCCGGTCGTCAAGCATCTGGTCATCCCCGATATCAAGCCCGCGCTTTTTGAGCGCTGGCTGGCGCTGTTTGACGCGACCTGCCGCGAGCAGTTCGACGACGCGACCAGCGAAGCCTTTCGCATCAAGGCCGAGCGCATCGCCGAGAGTTTGAAGCTCGCTCTGTTCTACCGTCCGGACCGTCCGTGGCCCCCGGAGCCGACACCATGACCTTCGTCGTCACCGATAATTGCATCAAGTGCAAATACATGGACTGCGTCGAGGTTTGCCCGGTCGACTGTTTCTACGAGGGCGAAAACATGCTGGTGATCCATCCGGACGAGTGCATCGATTGCGGCGTGTGCGAACCGGAGTGCCCGGCCGACGCGATCTCCGCGGACACCGAGCCCGGCCTGGAAAGCTGGCTCCGGCTGAACGCGGAATATGCGGCGGCCTGGCCCAACATCACGATCAAGCGCGAGCCGCCGGCCGACGCCAAGGCGTTCGACGGCGTCGCCAACAAGCTGGAGCAGCATTTCTCTCCCAATCCCGGCCAAGGCGACTGAACCAGGCTGTCCTGATCACCGGCTCGCTGGCCAAAGGCAGCGCCGGTTCCATCACCGAGGTCCGCGCACCGCTGTCCTTGCCGGTTTGGTAAACCAAACCTTAACCCGGCCGCCGACCCGGCCCTTAAGGATTGGTGTCGGAAACCCCCGGTTTTCCTGCACAATCGATGCTGCGGCGAGGCCCGGACCAAGTGCTCGCAGCGATATCGCGGCCAATAAGCCGTGGATTTGAGGCATCCCGAGCCGCCGCGGTTTAACCGTTTCTCCAGCCCCCGCCTGCGATAGTGGAACCCAGATTCATTCATGACATGCCAGGTTCAACCATCGTGACATCCCTCGGACGTGTGATTTCCGTGCGCGGCTCGCTTGCCCGGGTCGGGCTCTTGGCGGCGAGCAAGCTGGGCCTTTCGGAGATACGGGCCACCGTTGGCCGCTTCGTCAGCATCCGCTGCGCCAATTCAACCATCATCGCCATGATCACCGAGGTGTCCTGCGAGAATCTGCCGGTTTCGGACACTTATATCGCCACCGCTTCGGTCGATCTGCTCGGCGAGATCCTCGGCACGCCGGACCGCCCGAAATTCCAGCGCGGCGTCACCAATTATCCGACCATCGGCGATGCCACCGACCTGATCACCAATCAGGAGCTTCGCACGGTCTATGCGCCGAGCGGATCGGACCAGATCGATGTCGGCACCCTGCAGCAGGACCCTTCCGTCCTTGCCTATGTCGATATCGAGGAAATGCTCTCCAAGCACTTCGCGGTACTCGGCTCGACCGGCGTCGGCAAATCGACCGGTGTGTCGCTGCTGTTGAACGAAATCCTGAAGTCGCGGCCGAACCTGCGGATCTTCCTGCTCGACGTCCACAACGAATACGGCCGCTGTTTCGGCGACCGCTCGCTGGTGCTCAACCCCCGCAATCTGAAGCTGCCGTTCTGGCTGTTCAACTTCGAAGAGATCGTCGACGTGCTGTTCGCCGGGCGCCCCGGCGTGCCGGACGAACTCGACATCCTGGCCGAGGTCATTCCAACGGCGAAGGGACTTTATACGCAGTATCAGAACGCCGATCGCATTGGAATCAAGCGCGGCGAGGGCAAGACCGTCGGCTACACCGTCGATACGCCGGTTCCCTATCGGCTGGTCGACCTGATTTCGCTGATCGACGAGCGCATGGGCAAGCTCGAGAACCGTTCTTCGCGCATCATCTATCACAAGCTGATCTCGCGCATTGAAACCGTGCGCAACGATCCGCGCTATACCTTCATGTTCGACAACGCCAATGTCGGCGGCGACACCATGGCGGAAGTCATCAGCCACCTGTTCCGCCTTCCGGCCCAGGGCAAGCCGATGACCGTGATGCAACTCGCCGGCTTCCCCGCCGAAGTCATCGATTCCGTGGTGTCGGTGATGTGCCGGATGGCGTTCGACTTCGGACTGTGGAGCGACGGCGTCTCGCCGCTGTTGTTCGTCTGCGAGGAGGCGCATCGCTACGCGTCCGCCGACCGCAGCATCGGGTTCGGGCCGACCCGCAAGGCGGTCTCGCGCATCGCCAAGGAAGGCCGCAAATACGGGGTCTATCTCGGCCTCGTCACGCAACGCCCCGCCGAACTCGACGCCACCATCATTTCCCAGTGCAACACGCTGTTCACGATGCGCCTTGCCAACGAACGCGACCAGGCGCTGCTGCGTTCCGCGGTCTCCGACGCCGCGGCCAACCTGTTGTCCTTCGTGCCCTCGCTCGGCACCCGCGAAGTGCTGGCATTCGGCGAAGGCGTGGCGCTGCCGACCCGCCTGCGCTTCAAGGAAGTGCCGCCGCACCAATTGCCGCGCAGCGAAGCCACCATTGCGACAGTGCCGTCGGTCGCCGCCGGCCACGACATGCATTTCGTGAGCGCGGTGCTCGAGCGCTGGCGCGGCGCCACTTCGAGCCGCGACACTCCCAACGATCCCGGCATCAGCGACCGTCCCACCACCCGTCCGATGTCGGTGGAGGCGCCGATGCTGCAGCCCTCGATGGGTCTCGACCCCGACCGCTTTTCGCTGCTGAAAAAGCCGCTGCGCTGAGGGATCAAGGCCGGCTTCCGCTGGGCCGTTCGATCGCCAGAGTCCCCTGCCGTCGTCATTGCGAGCGCAGCGAAGCAATCCACTCTTTCTTAGCGCGGCGAAATGGATTGCTTCGCTGCGCTCGCAATGACGGTCTCTGGACATGCGTATAACTCCTCGCGGCGCGACGCGCCCGAGCTTTGCCATTACGTTCCGCCCTCTCCCATCAGAGGGCGCGGGGAATGCCGGGCGCCCGATGCGCCCGATAGCCGCGTGTGCAATGGTAGTGTGAGAACGCACACGCGTTAGTCAGGTCACACCGGAATCACCCGGCATTCCCCACGCAATGGTTTTACGGCTTCCTTCGTGCTCTCCCCGGCGATCAGGCTTTGTTGCC
Organism: uncultured Alphaproteobacteria bacterium; assembly: GCA_963843225.1. Lineage (GTDB taxonomy): Bacteria > Pseudomonadota > Alphaproteobacteria > Rhizobiales > Xanthobacteraceae > Bradyrhizobium. The sequence goes on from CAWJJT010000003.1 coordinate 383,114, forward strand.
ACCGTCGCCCCCGGGAAGCTTGCTTCCCAGGAACTTGACGCCAACCATGAGGCATCAGGACCACACGACTTCTCCGTCCGCATCCGGCGCCCTCGTCCAGAGCGCCATTCGCGTCCACCGCATCCTGCCCCGCGTCCGTGACGATCTCGAGCCGCCCCTCCGATGGGACAGGACGGCGGGGGTTATAAGGGTGATTTGCGTCTTCGGAAAATCAGAATATTTTTTCAAAAGGGGCTAGACAGGGTTTTCCGGAAACAACCCGACGGGCAAATCAGTTGGTAGCCTGCCGGACTGCACCTGAGCCGGTGTGGCTACGCCAGCTATTGTTGTCGATCTGCTTTCCTTATTTGGCCATCGAGGAAATCGAGGGCTCGTTCAACAGAATCCAGTTACCTTGGGATTATTTTCGGTACACGACATTAGCTGATGAATTCGGACTAACGATCAAAATCAAACTCAGTTAGCCAAGACGTCCCTTCGGTGTCGACCTTAAATTTCATTTTTTTTAAGCGCTGAGCTAATTCCTTCCGACTCGCCGGAGAGTTAATAACTTCATAATGTGCTTTCCACCAAGATCGCTGATTGCGCGAGTATTACCCACCCGTAACAAGTAACGTCTTGTCAGGATAGGCTCCAAACGCCCATCCTGCTCCGAACAAGACATTTGGCCGCGCCTGGTCCTGCAGTGTTTTTTCAGATGCGGTTTGCAGGGTCGCAAAACTTGGGTTTGAGTTTTGCTTGCTCGTCGGGGGAGATCAAAACGACTATTCCTTTGAACCGACTTCATCTGACCGCCGATGATTTTATCGACGTCAGGGTTATCGCCCTTTGTCTTGGCGACCGCCTTTGTCCATTCGATAGGATTGAGGCCAAGGCGCGAAGCAATCCGAACATATCCTCGTTTAGTGCTGTGTCTCTTCCGTGAACGACGAAGAGGGTATTGTTTTTGGTAGGCTTTACTTTCAACTTCACGGGCTGCTTCTTGATGACTTGAGATTGAGTGGCGGCAACTGGCTCTTCGATCTGAGCCTCTGCGACGGTGTGGCCACGCATTTCTGCTCGGTCGTCGGCGTCCGCAAAGCGGTTGAAGTTAACGCCAAGCTTTCTGGCGAGTAACATGGATGCCGCACGTCGAGAAACGAGCTCATCAGATGCTATCTGCGCTACGATTTGGTTGAAGCGGCGGTTTGTGACATTTCCCAATCGCTTCTGGACAGCCGTCTTGAGTTGCGCTGGTATCTGACCGCTCATCCGGCCTTACTCTTCTTTTTCTTAGCAGGCTGTTTCTTTGCGCGACGAAAGCGGAATCCTCGTACCGCGCTCTCGGTCACACCAAGCATCTGTGACACAGCTCCGTCGGAAAAACCGACGCCGCTCAATTGAAGGATAGCATCGTCTTTCTCCAGGTCCTTGACGACGATGAGCGCAAGGAGGCGGGATATGATTTGGAGTGCGTCAGGCTCACCTTCGCTTCTTGGCGCTTTTGCCACCCTTGGCTCCCTTCTTTGCGCGACTCGTTAGCGTCGCGACAGAGGCAGGGCTACTGCCTGCGACATACGCGGCCGCATCCTTTGGCAGGCCCATACCGAGGAGGAATTTCACCTTCTTTGTGGACACTATCGAACTTCTCCGGATCGTCCCTGCGGGCTTGTTCCAAGCAGAGATACGAGAGTGTTCGACCGATCACGGCCAGCCACTGCAGTTTCATCTTCGTCCGCCATAGGTCCTCACAGAATCAAGGCGATCTAGCAGGTTGGGACCTTTGCAAGGCGCAATCACTAGATTGCAACGGAGGTTGTCAACTTACCAACAGGTGTGCGCACAATAGGGTGTGGCTAGCGTTTGGATCTCTTCGTCGATCGAGAGCGTCCGTGAGTGGGCTGCTGTCGCCTAGTGGGCAAATCGGACCGTTGTTTGAATTTTGGGCGAGTGGGTAATGTGCCTCTGAGCCGCACAGCATGGTTCACCGAAGAAGGCGGCGACCCATGTCTTCGCAAAACGAGATCAGCCAGCGCGATAGTTGGAAGAGTTCCTTGTCCGCAAGTTTCTTGGCTCGTGGGTTGGAATACACATCGGTCACAACTGCCTCGAATTCCGCAGCGCCGGATTTGAAGAAAAGAGCGATAGGTGAATGTATTAAGTCGTTTCTGTGATGAGATTTCTCGTCGATCTCCTTTGCAATCCAAATGTATTCGCTGAAGACGCGCTGCTGAAATTCGTTGTGATCGTCGATCGGAAGAAACTTCAGCTCCCTTATTGAGGCATTGAGTGCGGCGACGAGCATATCGCGTTGCGCTGCGTCACTCTTTGAAGAATGCCAAATCGCATCTGCAATTGTGTTATGTGTGGCTGTTGCAAGCCTGAAGACGCCAACCAACTGTTCGTGTAACCATGACCATCTGCGAACAAGCCGGCCGAACTCGTGGTGGAGCCGTCGTTCGTCAACGGAAATCTTCTGTTTCTCGGCTGTCGTGAATCCCGGCACGATCACTGTGCGGGACGCTGGCGCGCGCACGAATGGTTTTCCTGGAGGGAAGCCTGACTGTTGGCATGATTTTCAACCTATGAAAGGTGGGTTATACTACCGGTTGAGATAGCTGAAGACCGCCCCAGAGGGAAAGAACGGGCCGCGCTTTGCGACTGCAGCCGCATCGACTATGGTCCGGCTCGCCGCATCTGGCGGCGCATAGCCGGAACCTCGCCCATGACCCAGCCCGTCGCAAAACGCTTTCCCACCCCCGCCATCGACAGCCTGCCGGACGACATCCGCACCCGCCTGCTCGCGGTGCAGGAGAAATCCGGCTTCGTTCCGAACGTGTTTTTGACGCTGGCCTACCGGCCCGACGAATTCCGCGCCTTCTTCGCCTATCACGATGCGCTGATGGAGAAGGACAGCGGGCTCTCCAAGGCCGAGCGCGAGATGATCGTGGTGGCGACGTCGAGCGCCAACCAGTGCCAGTATTGCGTGATCGCGCATGGCGCCATCCTGCGCATCCGGGCCAAGAACCCGGAGATCGCCGACCAGATCGCCGTCAACTACCGCAAGGCGGACATCACGCCGCGCCAGCGCGCGATGCTCGATTTCGCGATGAAGGTGAGCGCGGAAGCGCACAAGGTTTCGGAAGCGGATTTTGCCGACGGTCGCCGGCCACGGCTTTTCCGACGACGACATCTGGGACATCGCCGCGATCTCGGCCTTCTTCGCGCTGTCGAACCGGATGGCGAACGTCACCGCGATGCGCCCGAACAGCGAATTCTACCTGATGGGCCGGCTGCCGAAATAGCAGCCGCTTCCTAATCGTCCGAGGCGGCGCCGCACCAGCCGGGCAGATAGACCGCGTCCTTGCTCTTGGCAAAGCCCAGCGCTTTCTCGATCGCCTTCTCGAAATTGGCATCCACGTTCTTGCGCGACATCTTGCGGCGCAGGAAATCCGCCCACAGGAATTCGCTGAACGGCGTGGTGTCCTTGGCAAAGCCGCCGACGCGCCGCAATTCGCCGGCGAGGCTGCGGAACGGATCGTCCTTGAGCTCCGTCACCGATTTCGGAATGTCCTTGAAGTGGTGACGCTCGCCCTTGGCGTCGTAGGGATAGACCCATCTGTGATTGTCGAGCACGCCCCAGAAGGCGTCCTTGTCGACCATGGTGAGATCGGCAATCACGCTCACCAGAATATCCTTGATACCTTCGTCGTGGAGCGCGCGCGCCAGATGATGGTGGTCGACGACGTAATGGCGCTTGTCCGGTCCCACCACCACCGGGATCATGTGCGAGCCGAGAAACTCGCCCTGCTTCTTCTGCGACTTGTGGGCCTTCCAATGCTCCCGCATGCGCCTGCGCTTCTCGTTGACCTCGATCATTCCCACCGTCATCTGGGTCGGACGAAGCGACAGGATCGGAATCGGCTGAAGGATCGGTTCACGCGTATTCGCCATGTTCGAAACTCCCGACAGATTGACAAAAATGCTCTAAAACGGCTGGGATTATGCCATGATGGCGCAGGCCATTAAATGCCTAACTTGACGTGCGACGAGAAACGAGAGAGATGGCCGGGAGCCCGGGCGAGCGAACATCGACGCAGATCGTCCGGCTCGGCGGCCGCGAAATCGTCGCCGAGGGCCTTCGTCTCAGCTTCTGGGCGGATATCAGCCATCGCTGCATGACGGCGTCGTGGCCGGCCTTCATCGCCGGCGCCGGGCTGGTGTTCGTCGCCTTCAACGCGATTTTCGCCCTGCTCTACTGGATCGGAAACCAGCCGATCGCGAACGTGGCCGGCGGCGCCTATATCGACTATCTCTATTTCAGCATCGAGACGCTTTCGACCGCCGGTTACGGCGACATGCATCCGCAGACCCATTACGGTCATTTCATCGCCGCGATCGAGCTGTTCACGGGCATCTTCTCGATGTCGTTGATGACCGGGTTGATCTTCGCGCGGTTCTCGCGGCCAAACGCGCGGTTGCTGTTCGCCAATTATCCGGTGATTTCGAGCCATGACGGCAAGCCGACCTTGATGGTTCGCTTTGCCAACGAACGCCACAACATCATCGGCAACGCCACCGCCAGGGTGTGGTTGCTGCGCAAGGAAATCAGCCTGGAAGGCAGTCCATTCCGGCGGTTCTACGAACTGCCGCTGGTGCGCAACGAGCACCCCGCGCTTGCCCTGAGCTGGACGCTCTATCATGTGCTCGACGAGCAGAGCCCGCTGTACGGGCTCGATGCCGGCAACCTCGGTGAACAGGACGTTTCGCTGGTCGTGGTGGTGTCCGGATATGACGTTGTTGCAGCGCAAACCGTCCACGCCCGCAGATCCTACGAGCATTCCGACATTCGCTTTGGCCATCGCTACGCCGATATCCTCGACACCTCGGACGACGGCCGGATCAGGATCGACTACGGCAGGTTCCATGAGACTTTGGAGGGATAGCCTGCCGCATCGCCGCCATGTCAACATTTTCTGTGAGACGCTCGAGCGGCCGTGCTACACAATCTCAGGATGACTCGGAGCTGGCAGCAGTGAACAACCAGCAGCCCATCGCGCCGGAAGAAGAACACCGCGTGCTCAAATTCCGGCCGCGCACCATGGCACGCCCGCCGGGGCGGCCGGGCGAGCCGGCACTCCGGCAGGACGTCGATCACGAGCCCAACGACCTGTCGCGCTACGAGCGGCCGCGGGACGAACCGGACGATTTTCGTCATCGCATGCTGGCCAACATCGCGGCCTTCGCCTTCACGGTCGCGCTGACGGCGGTGGGAATCTGGCTCGCCATGAGCATCGCCGACATGCGCAAGACCCAGGATTGCGTGCTGATGGGACGGCGCGATTGCGCGCGCATTTCCGCGCCGCATTTCTAGGCTTTTTTGAGGATCGGGACGGCCGGTCCAGCCCTCAAATCCAGCGGGCCGCTGCCCGCCTCCATTGAACTCGGGGCGGCGCTCCGATATACGGGCACTCGACTCCGGACGGCGGATCGGGCATTCCGGGGCGCTGCGCCCGATTCCTGCGCCACTCCGGAATTTACCCTCAATATATCAAAGGTTTAGTGATGTCTTCCACATTCGATCAGATCGCCACGATTATCGCTGAAACCTGCGACATCCCGCGCGACACGATCACGCCGGAGAGCCACGCGATCGACGATTTGGGGATCGACAGCCTGGATTTTCTCGACATCGCGTTCGCCATCGACAAGGCGTTCGGCATCAAGCTGCCGCTCGAGAAGTGGACCCAGGAGGTCAACGACGGCAAGGCCACCACCGAACAGTATTTCGTCCTGAAAAACCTCGCCGCCCGCATCGACGAATTGGTCGCGGCCAAGGGCGCGTAACCGCCCGTCATGCAGATCGAATATTTCCAGCTGATCGACCGCATCGTCGACCTCGATATCGGCGGGAAAACCATCACGGTCGAGGCGCAGGTTCCCGAGCAGAGCACGATCTTCGAGGGGCATTTCCCCGGCTACCCGATCATGCCCGGCGTCCTGTTGACCGAAGCCATGGCGCAGAGTTCCGGCTGGCTTCTGCTCGGTCTGATGAAGTTCGAGCGCATGCCGTTTCTGGCGATGATCAAGGAAGCCAAGATGCGCGGGTTCGTCAGTCCGGGAGAACTGCTGACGATCGAGGCAAAGGTCGAGCACGAGGGCTCGGGCTTTGCGGTTACCTCGGCGAAGGTCCGCGTCGGCGGCGAACTGAAGTGCAGCGCCGACCTGACCTTCCGCCATATCCCCTTCCCCCATCCCGACTTGCGCGTGCATATGGATGCGATGGCCCACAAGATCGGCTTTCCGCAGCAGGCAATGAAGCATGACGTGAGCCGAAGGAAGTCTGGATCACCGGCATTGGTCTGGCGACCTCGCTTGGCGAGGGGCTGGACGCGAACTGGGACGCGCTCAATGCGCGGCGCATCAATGTCGACGAGAAGGGCTTCGCGCCCTATGTCGTCCATCCCTGGGCGCCGGTGAATCTCGACACCCAGATCCCCAAGAAGGGCGACCAGCGCCAGATGGAAGCCTGGCAGCGCATCGGGACCTATGCCGCCGGGCTCGCGCTGGACTCGGCAGGCGTCAAGGGCAACAAGGAAATCCTGGGACGGATGGACATGATCGTCGCCGCCGGCGGCGGCGAGCGCGATCTCGCGGTGGATTGCAGCATCCTCAACCAGGAAGCCAAGGGCAACTCGGCGCCCGGCTTCCTCAACGAGCGGCTGATGAACGATCTGCGCCCGACGCTGTTTCTGGCGCAGCTCTCGAACCTGCTCGCCGGCAACATCGCCATCGTGCATGGCGTCACCGGATCGTCGCGCACCTTCATGGGCGAGGAAGCGGCAGGCGTCGACGCGGCCAGGATCGCGCTGGCGCGGATCGCCGCGGGCCAGAGCGACATCGCGCTGATCGGCGGCTCGCAAAACGGCGAGCGCAAGGACCTGCTGGTGCTCTACGAATTCGGCGGCTTCAACCTGAAGGACAAGTTTGCGCCGGTCTGGGCGCGGGCGGACCATGCCGGTTTTGCGCTGGGCTCCGCCGGCGCCTTCCTCGTCATCGAGTCCAGGGCCCACGCGGAAGCCCGCGGCGCCAAGCCCTACGCGCGGCTGACCAACGTGGTCGCCGATCTGGCGCAGCGCAAGCAGCCGGGTGCCGTGAAAGCAACGCTCGAAAAGCTCTGGAAGAAGCTCGGCACGCTCGAAGGGCAAGGGCGCCATCATCACCGGCGCGACCGGCGCCGAGCCCGCCACGTCGCAGGAACGGGCCTTCCTGCAGGAGCATCCGGACTTTGCGGTGCGGGCCACCGGCACCATGTTCGGCCACACCATGGAAACCCAGTTTCCGCTGGGAATTGGGCTCGCGGCGCTTTCGATCTCGCGCGGCGCGCTGTTTCCGCCCAACGATCCAACCGGGCTCGAGGTTGAAATGTCGACGGCGCCGACCCAGATTGTGGTGGTCGGGGCCGGCCATTGGCGGGGCGAAGGCATGGCGCTGGTCGAAGCGATCAGTTGAGGATGCGCCAAGAGGGCGCGTCAAGGGTGGGGAAAACATGACAGCACCACGCGATAAATCGGGAAGGCCCATCGTCGTCGTCACCGGCATGGGCGTCGTCACATCGCTCGGCGCCGGCAAGGCCGACAACTGGAAGAAGCTCACGGCGGGCGAATCCGGCATCCGGACCATCACGCGTTTTCCCACCGACGGCCTGAAAACGACGATGGCCGGAACGGTCGATTTCGTCCCGGTCGAGCCGTTTTCATCGACCGATCTTTCGGAGCGGCTCGCCGACATCGCGACCGAGGAAGCCATCGCGCAGGCCGGCATCGGCAGCAAAGGCGATTTCCCCGGACCGTTGTTTCTGGCCGTTGCCCCGGTCGAGGTCGAGTGGCCGCAGCGGTTTGAACTCGGACGCGCGGTCGGAGCAGACGCGGAATTCGACTACGACGCCCTGCTGCGCGTCAGCGGCGATGCGCGGTTCACGAAATATCATCATCGCTTTCTGTTCGGTTCGGTCGCCGATCACCTCGCCGGGACGTTCGGCACCAAGGGCTCGCCGATCTCGCTTTCGACCGCCTGCGCCTCCGGCGCCAGCGCCATCCAGCTCGGCGTCGAGGCCATCCGTCGCGGCGAAGCCGACGCCGCGCTGTGCGTCGCCACCGACGGCTCGGTCAATCCGGAAGCATTGGTGCGGTTCTCGTTGCTGTCGGCGCTGTCGACCCACAACGATCCGCCGCAGGCCGCGGTGCGGCCGTTTGCGAAGAACCGCGACGGCTTCGTGATGGCGGAAGGCGCCGGCGCGCTGGTGCTGGAAAGCCTCGAATCCGCGACCGCGCGCGGCGCCAAGATCCTCGGCATCGTCGCCGGCTGCGGCGAACTGGCGAACTCATTCCATCGCACCCGCTCCAGCCCCGACGGCAAGCCGATCATCGGATGCATGCGCAACGCACTTGTCGGATGCGGGCCTCGATCCCGAGAAGATCGACTACATCAACGCCCATGGCACCGGGACGCCGGAAAACGACAAGATGGAATATCTGGGCATCTCGACGGTGTTCGGCGAGCGCACCGGCCGGATCCCGGTGTCCTCCAACAAGTCGATGGTCGGCCACACCCTCTCGGCGGCCGGCGCGGTCGAAGCGATCTTCTCGCTGCTGACGCTCGATCACCAGCGGATTCCGCCGACGATCAATTACGACGTTCCGGATCCGGCGATCCCCTTCGACGTGGTTCCCAACAAGGCCCGCGACGCCGGCGTCACCGCCGTGATGTCGAATTCGTTCGGCTTCGGCGGCCAGAATGCCGTGCTGATCCTGACGCGCGAACCGGCTTGAACGGCCCGAGCTTTCCGATGCCGGCGATTGACGTCATGCCGCCAACCGGCGATACGCAGGCGACCGCCATCGTCGTTGGTTACTGATGCATCCCCTGCTCCTCCGCACCAAAGCGCGCCTGCGCGACGCCGCCAAGCCGCTCGGCGAAGCCGCGGTCGGCGCGCTGACGATCGCGCTGTTGCGCACCACGCGGTATTTCGATCCGATCAAGACCGCCAATCTGTTCGGCGGGATTCTGCGCCGGATCGGACCGTTGACGCGCGAGCAGAAGATCGGCCGCGCCAATCTGACCGCCGCCTTCCCGGAAAAATCACCGGAGGAGATCGAGACCATTCTGGCCGGCGTCTGGGACAATCTCGGCCGGCTCGGCGCCGAATTCGCCCATCTCGATCATGTCTGGGAGCACGATCCCGCGCACCCCGAGGACAGCCGCATCGAAATTCAGCCGCGCACCCACGAACTGTTCGCGCAGTTGCGGCTCGACGGCAAGCCGGCGCTGATCTTTGCAAGCCATCTCGGCAATTGGGAATTGGCCGCCGTGGCAGCGGTCGCGCACGGGCTGGATGCGACGATCCTGTTTCGCCGGCCCAACATCGCATCGGCCGACCGCATCATCGAACAGATCCGCGCCGTCAAGATGGGAACGCTGATCCCGGCCGGCCGCGACGCACCGCTGCGGCTTGCGGAGGCGCTGCAGAACGGCCAGCACGTCGCGATGCTGGTCGACCAGTACCTTACCAACGGCGTCGAGGTCACGTTCTTCGGCCGCAAGACCAAGGCCAATCCGATGCTGGCGCGGCTGCTGCGGCAGATCGAATGCCCGATCCATGGCGTCCGCATCATCCGCCTGCCCGGCCATCGCTTCCGCGCCGAACTGTCCGAGGAAGTCGCGCCGGTGCGCGACGCTTCCGGCCAGATCGACATTCAGGGCACGATGCAGGCGATCACCTCGGTGGTCGAGGGCTGGATCCGCGAATATCCGGATCAATGGCTGTGGCTGCACCGCCGCTGGCGGTGAGGACATTTCGTAGCCGGATGGAGCGCAGCGACATCCGGGACCAGTCTCGGTGAACGGCCCGTCCCGGATTGTCGCTTCGCTCCATCCGGCTACGGGACCGTCACTACCGTCCCGTCTTCACCCTGGTCCACAGCCGGTTGATGATGCGCTGGGTGGCCGGGTCGCGCGCGGTGATCACGAACAGCTTTTTCAGCGTCGCTTCGTCCGGATAGATGTTCCTGTCGTTGAGGATCTTCGGATCGATCAGCTTCTGGCTCGCCAGATTGCCGTTGGCATAGGACAGGAAATTGGAATTCTTCGCCGCGACATCGGGCCGGTAGAGATAGTTGATCAGCTCATAGGCCTCGGTGACATTCTTCGCATCGGCCGGAATCGCCAGATTATCGAAGAACATCTGCGCGCCCTCTTTCGGGATGGCGTAGCCGATCTCGACATTGTTCTTGGCTTCCGCGGCGCGGCTTCGCGCCTGCATGATGTCGCCCGACCAGCCCACCACGAAGCAGATCTCGCCGGTCGCCAGCGCGCTCAGATATTCCGACGAATGAAACTTGCGGACGTAAGGCCGCGATCTTGGCGACGAGATCGGCGGCCTTTTCGAGGTCCGCCTGTTTGGTCGAATTTGGATCGAGCCCGAGATAGCCGAGCGCCGCCGGGAAAATATCGTCGGCGGAATCCAGCATGTGAATGCCGCAATCCCTGAACTTGGCGAGATTCTCCGGCTTGAAAACGATGTCCCAACTGTCGATCCTGGCGTCGGGCCCGAGAATTTTCTGCGCCATCTTGACGTTGTAGCCGATGCCGGTCGTGCCCCACATGTAGTTGGCGGCGTATTGATTGCCGGGGTCGTAGATGGCGAGTTGTTCGGTCACGACCGGCCAGGCGTTGGCGAGGTTCGGCAGCTTCGATTTGTCGAGCTTCTGGAAAATATTGGCCTTGATCTGGCGCTGCAGGAAATAGGCGGTGGGAACGACGACGTCGTAGCCGGATTTGCCCGCCAGCAGCCGCGTTTCCAGCGTCTCGTTGGCGTCGAACGTATCGTAGACCACCTTGATGCCGGTCTCCCTGGTGAAGTCCTCGAGCACATCCGGCGCCACGTAGTTCGACCAGTTGTAGAAATTGACGGTCCGCTCCGCGGCCTGCGCCGATGGCGACAGCGCCGCAAGCAGCGCGGCCACCGCAATGGCGCATCGGACAAGGCGGCGGCTCCGCTCGCGCATCGCTTGACCTCTTATCGGCGGTGTACCGCGTCGGAGAGACGCTCAAGCGCGGTATCGAGGGTTGCATCCTTCTTGGCGAAGCAAAAGCGCACCACCGACGTCACGGCGTCCTTCTCGTAAAACGCCGACACCGGGATAGCCGCCACCTTGTAGTCGGTCACGATGCGCCGGCAGAACGCCTCGTCGGTCTCGTTGAGACCGAGCGGCGAAAGGTCGACGGTGAGAAAATAGGTGCCCTGCGAGCGAAGCACCGGGAAGCCGATGCTTTCCAGGCCCCTTGGTCAGGCGATCGCGGCTCTTCGCCAGATCCTTGCGCATCTGGTGGAAATAATCGTCCGGCTTGCCGAGCCCGTAAGCCACCGCGGCCTGGAGATTGGGCGCGGTGGTGAAGGTGAGAAACTGGTGCACCTTCGCGGCGACCCGCAGCAGCGGCGGCGCCGCGCAGACAAAGCCGATCTTCCAGCCGGTCAGCGAAAAGATCTTTCCGGCCGAGCCGACCTTGATGGTGCGATCGCGCATGCCGGGAATGGTGATCAGCGGAATGTGCTCGCGTCCGTCGAAGATCACATGCTCCCAGACCTCGTCGCAGATCGCGATGGTGTCGAACTTCTGGCAGAACCGCGCCAGCAGTTCGAGGTCCTCGCGCGGATAGACCACCGCGGCGGGATTGAGCGGATTGTTGAACAGGACCGCCTTGGTCTTGTTGTTGAAGGCGCTTTGCAGCATCTCCTCGGAAAGCCGCCAATGCGGCGGTTCGAGGCGCAACAGGCGCGGAATGCCGCCGGCCTGGCGAATGATCGGCAAATAGGAGTTGTAGACCGGCTGGAACACGATGACCTCGTCGCCGGGCTCGACGACGGCGAGGATCGCGCTGGTCAGCGCCTCGGTGCCGCCCGACGTCACCATCACCTCGGTCATGGGATCGAGATTGAGACCATGCCAGCGGCCATAATGGGCCGCGATCGCCTGCCGCAGTTCCGGAATGCCCATCATCGAGGGATACTGGTTGTAGCCGTCCATCACCGCGTCCGACGCCGCGCGGCGGATGTCCTCGGGGCCGGGATCGTCGGGAAAACCCTGGCCGAGATTGATGGCGTTGTTGTCGCGCGCGAGCTGCGACATGGCCTCGAAGATCGTGACCGGAAGGTCGGCGAACACCTTGTTCATGGACGTCATGGAGCGGTCAGCCACCGGTCTCGGTCGGCAATCCCGCGGCCTTCCAGGCCAGCATTCCGCCCGCCAGATGCTTGTCGTAGGCAAGGCCGGCGGCCTGGGCGGCGAGCGACGCCGTGACCGATCGCTTTCCCGAGCGGCAGGCAAACACCACCTGCTTGCCCGCGGGATCGGGGATCGCCTTGGGATCGAAACTGGAGAGCGGAACCACGACGGCGCCGGGATAGGCCTCTACGGCGACCTCATTCGGCTCGCGAACGTCGACCAGGAGGTAGCGTCCCTCGGCCATGCCCCTGGAGACGTCTTCCGGCGCCAAATCTGTGACTTGTTGACCCACGCGCTTCCTCCCAACGATCGGCAAGAGCGAATTCAGTAGAGATTACCGAGGGCTCGCCCGCGGCGCCAACCTCGCCTCTCAGGCGACGAAAATCAAGCGCCGGAGGGCAGTTTGGCGGCACCGGGCATCAGATCGTGACCTGCGTTCCGACCTCGACCACCCGTCCGCTCGGGATCTGGAAATAATCGGTGGCGTCGTTGGCGGTGCGGCTGAGCGCGATGAAGAGATGGTCCTGCCAGCGCGGCATGCCGGAATGGGCCGCCGGCTTGAGCGCGCGCCGCGACAGAAAGAACGATGTCGACATGATGTCGAATTGCCAGCCCAGTTTTCGCGCGATGGCCAGCGCTTTCGGCACGTTGGGCGACTCCATGAAACCGAACCGCAGCGTGACCTTGGAGAAGGTCTTGCTGATCTCTTCCAGCCTCACCCGCTCGGCCGGGTCGATCCGCGGTGTCGGCGCGGTTTCGATGGTGAGAATGACGTTCTTCTCGTGCAGCACCTTGTAGTGTTTTAGACTATGCATCAGGGCGGTCGGTGCGCTGACGGGATCGCTGGTCAGGAAAACGGCCGTGCCGGGCACCCGCTGCGGCGGCCGCTTTTCCAGCATCGCCACCAGCTCGGCCATCGGAAACTCCAGCTTGCGCGATTTCTCGAACAGCAGCCGGCTGCCGCGACGCCACGTGTACATCAGCAGCATCACCGCGGCGCCCAGCGCCAGCGGCACCCAGCCGCCCTCCAGCACCTTCAGCAGGTTCGCGGCAAGGAAGGTGAGATCGAGGAACAGGAACGGCGCGATCAGCGCCGCGGCCGCGAACGGTGACCATTTCCAGACCTTCCAGATCACGACAAACCCCATCATGCCCGTGACCACCATGGTTCCGGTCACGGAAATGCCGTAGGCGGACGCCAGCGCGCTCGACGAGCGGAACATCAACACCAGCAGCACCACGGCGATCAGCAGCAGCATGTTGATGCGCGGGATGAAGATCTGCCCGGAATGGGCCTCTGACGTATGGCGAATTTCAAATCTCGGCAGCAGACCAAGCTGAATGGCCTGGCGCGTCAGCGAATAGGCGCCGGTGATGACCGCCTGGCTCGCGATCACGGTCGCCAGGGTGGCAAGAGCCACCATCGGAATCAGCGCCCAGTCCGGAAACATCAGGAAGAAGGGGTTCTCAATCGCCTTGGGGTCGCCGATGACCAGCGCACCCTGCCCCAGATAGTTCAGCGCCAGCGACGGCAGCACGATGAAGAGCCACGCCGTCTGGATCGGGCGCTTGCCGAAATGCCCGAGGTCGGCATAGAGCGCCTCGGCGCCGGTGACGGCGAGGAACACGGCGCCGAGCGTCACGAACCCGATGATGCCGTGATGGAGCATGAAGGAGAAGGCATAAAGCGGATTGACCGCCAAAAGGACTTCGGGGTGGCGCATGATCGGGGTGATCGCCGCGATCGCGATGACGCCGAACCAGATGCACATCACCGGCCCGAAGAAAGCCGCGACGCGCGCGGTACCGCGCGACTGGACCGCAAACAGGACAAACAGAATGAGCACCGTCAGCGGCACTACATAGGGTTCAAACGAATCTGTGACGAGCTTGATACCTTCGATCGCCGAAAGCACCGACAGCGCCGGCGTAATCACCGCGTCGCCGTAAAACAGCGCCCCGCTGACGATCCCGAGCAGCACGATGGCGCCGCCGCCGTAACTGACCGCGCGCTGCGCCAGCGCCATCAGCGCCAGCGTTCCGCCCTCGCCGTGGTTATCCGCGCGCAGCAGGATCACGACGTATTTCAGCGTCACCACGATGATCAGCGCCCACAGGATCAGGGATACGACCCCGAGCACGGCCTGCGGGGTGGCGACGCCCGCCTGCCCGCTGGCCGCGATGACGGCCTCGCGCAGCGCGTAGAGGGGGCTCGTGCCGATGTCGCCATAGACGACGCCGATGCAGCCCAGCATCAATGCCTTGAAGCCCGCGGTAGAATGGGTATCGCCATGCCCGTCTGCCGCCGCCGTTTCCGGGACGGGAAGTACAACATCGGATGTCATTGGGGTGGCGGCCTCAAAAAGCTTCACTGCATGGTAGCAAAGCGAGCGCGGCTTATAGGCCTGCGCTTGTAGCATAGCCTAGCCCGATTTTGGGGCCACGCCATGCAAAAATGCATAAATCGCTAGATGGTCACCTGAGTCCCGACTTCAACCACCCGTCCGGTCGGAATCTGGAAATAGTCGGTGGCGTCATTGGCCGACCGGCTCATTGCGATGAACATGTGGTCCTGCCAGAGCGGCATTCCGGACTGCGCCGAGGGCTTCAGCGCCCGCCGCGAGACGAAGAACGACGTCGACATGATGTCGAACTGCCAACCGAGCTTGCGAGCGATCACCAGCGCCTTGGGGACGTTCGGGGATTCCATGAAGCCGAAGCGCAGCCGGACGGTCGAAAACTTGTTGCTGATGGCTTCCATCCGGACGCGTTCGGCCACGTCGACCCGCGGCGTCTGCGCGGTTTCGATGGTCAGGATTACATTGTGCTCGTGAAGCACCTTGTTGTGCTTGAGATTGTGCAACATCGCCGTCGGCACGAAACTCGGATCGCTGGTCAGGAAAACCGCGGTGCCCTTGACGATGTGAGGCGGACGCTTTTCGAGGCTCTTGATCAGATCGTTGAGCGGAACTTCAATCCGCCGGGTCTTGAGCATGAGGATCGCCGTACCCCTGCGCCAGGTCCAGATCATCAGCGCCATGAAGAGCCCGAACAGCAGCGGCACCCACGCCCCCTCGAGCAGTTTCAGGAGATTGGCGCTGAAAAACGTCATGTCGACGACGACAAACGGCACGATCAGCGCCGCCGCGGTAGCCGCGCGCCAATTCCACAGTTTCCAGATCACCACGAAACCCATGATGCCGTCGGCGACCATGGTGGTGGAGACGGCGATGCCATAGGCCGAAGCCAGATTGCTGGAGGTGCGGAACAACAGCACCAGCATCAATACGCCGATCAGCAGCAGCCGGTTCACGCGCGGCAGATAGATTTGCCCGGCATGCGTCTCGGAGGTGTAGCGGACCTCAAAGCGCGGCAAGAGACCTAGTTGCACCGCCTGGCGAGTTAGCGAATAGGCCCCCGTGATGACGGCCTGGCTCGCGATCACGGTCGCTGCGGTCGCCAGTCCGACCAGCGGCAACAGCAGGATTTCCGGCACCATCCGGTAGAAGGAATTCTCGATCGCTTCTGGGTTGGAAAGCACCAGCGCGCCCTGGCCGAAATAATTGATCAGAAGCGATGGCAGCACGAAATAGAGCCACCCGGCCTGGATCGGCTTGCGTCCGAAATGTCCGAGATCTGCGTAAAGCGCCTCGCCGCCGGTCACCGCGAGGAATACCGCTCCAAGCGTCACCAATCCGATGGTCCCGTGCGTAAGCAGGAAATTGAGGGCGTACCAGGGATTGATCGCGGCCAGCACCGAAGGGTCGTCGGTGATATGAATGAGACCCATCACCGCAAGCGCGCTGAACCAGACCACCATAACCGGCCCGAAGGCCGATGCGACCCGCGCGGTGCCGCTGCTCTGAACCGCGAACAGCACGACCAGGATGAAGACCGTCAGCGGCACCACATAATGCTCGAGCGCCGGCGTTGCGAGCTTGAGACCTTCGACCGCTGATAACACCGAAATCGCCGGCGTGATCATGGAATCGCCGATGAACATCGAAGCGCCGACAACGCCAAGCGCCAGCAACGGCCAACTCCTGTGGCCCAGCGCGCGCTGCCCCAGCGCCATCAGCGACAGCGTACCGCCCTCGCCGTTATTGTCGGCGCGCAGCAGCAGCAGCACGTATTTCGCGGTGACGACGATGAACAGCGCCCACAGGATCAGGCTGAGCACCCCGAGCACGATGACCCGGGTGACCGGCTGGCCCTGCGCCGCGCCTGCGACGGCTTCGCGGAATGCATAAAGGGGCGAGGTACCGATGTCCCCGAACACCACGCCGATACTTCCCAGCGTCAGGGCCCAAAAGCCCGTCGTGACCGGCCCATCCTGGGCTTCGGTTGATGTGACGCTGACGGCCATAATGGAAAAACGCTCTATCGGTTAATTTGATCCGACCGGCTATCGACGCTTTCCGGGAATGCCTGTCAACGATCAACCATAGCACCAGCAAGTCGCGCCGCCTGTCTCCGCGTCGTCACACCCGCCCCGATCCATCTGATCTGTAGAGGTACAATAGTAGGGAAGACTAGGGCTTCAGGCCGGGAGGCAGCGGCGGATCTTCGCGCATCAGGGTGATGGTCACGCGCCGATTTGCCGCCAGCGTGGGATCGTCCGGAAACAACGGCTGGGTGTCGGCCTTTCCGGACACTCCAAAGAAATGTCCCGGCGGCACGCCTTCGCGCTCGAGTATCTGGCGCACCGAATTGGCGCGATCGGCCGAGAGATCGAAGGCGCCGTAATCGCTTCGCGTCGGCACGAAACCCGCCGCCGTGTGACCGACGATCGAGAGACGCAGCGGCGTGGCTTTGAGTGGAACCGCGAGCTTTTCGATTAGCCGGCGGGTGCGGTCGTAGGGCTCCTTGGAGCCGTCGGCGAACATCGAGCGGCCGTCCTGGTCGACGATCTCCAGATTGAGGCCCAGCTTGGTTTCCTCGAACATGATGTGCTTGGAGACTTCGGTCAGTTCCGGCATGTCCTGCAACGCCTGCCGCAACGATGCCGAGGCAAGCGCGAACTCATGATCGATCTTTACCCGGGCGCCCTGCGCGACGCTGCGTTCCTGTTCGTCCGGTGTCGGCCTGTTGGATGCTTCTTCCGGCGGAATATGCTCGGCGTTCTTCAGCTTCTCGCGCGTCGGCAAGCCGTCGGATTCGATGATGCCGGAATAGCGCGCGGTCTGCACGCCGAATGCGTCCCGCATCGAGCCGGCGACGACCTTGAGCTTGTTGTTGTCCATGGTCGAAAATGCCGTGAGCATCACGAAGAAGCTCATCATCAGACCCATGAGGTCGGCAAAGGTCACGAACCAGCCGTGTCCTCCTCCGTGTGCGTCGCCGCGTTTCTTCTTGGCCATCGCTTGCTTTCCGGACCCCTGTCAGCCGCCCGCTCAGGCCGGGACGGGTTCGCCCTCTTCGTGGCGGTGTTTCTCCGGCAGGTAGGCCAGCAGCATTTCCCGAACCAGGGTCGGGCTCTTGGAATCCCGGATCATCAGAATGCCGTCGATGATCAGCGTGCGGTTGGTTTCCTCGTCGAGCAGCTTGCCGTGCAGCTTGTCGGCGAGCGGCAGACAGAACAGGTTCGCGACCAGCGCGCCGTACAACGTCGCGAGCAGCGCGGTCGCCATGAACGGGCCGAGCTTGGAGGGGTCGGTCATGTTGGCGAACATCTGCACCATGCCGATCAGGGTGCCGATCATGCCGAAGGCCGGAGCGCAATCGCCGATGGCGCGGTAGATCTTGCTGCCTTCGTCGAGATGCATCAGGAAATTGTCGCGGTCGCGCTCGAGATTGTCGCGGATGAATTCGAGATCGTAACCGTCGGCGACGTAGCGAATGCCCTTGGCCAGAAACGGCTCGTCGGTCTCGACCTTTTCCAGACCGACCGGCCCCTGCTTGCGGGCGATTTCAGCGATGCGGGCGAGTTCGTCGACGAGGTCGCGGGCGGACAATCGGCTCATGGTGAAGGCGAATTTGGCGCCGAGCGGCAGGCCGTGCAGCATCACGCCGAGCGGGAAGCGGATCATGGTCGCCGCGATCGAACCGCCGAAGATGATGATCATGGCGTGTTCGCTGATGAAGATGTGGAGGTCGCCGCCCAAGAGCATCATCGTCGCAATAACGATGATGCCAGCCACCAGCCCGGCGCCCGTCATGATATCCATGGGGTACTCCAACACGTACGCGAACCAACGGCCATTCTGGTCGATGGCGCGGCCCACCCGAACCGCGTGAAGTGAACCCTACGTACCCGCCATTAAAGACGCGTTACCAGATTGATAACTATTACCAAGGCGTTAACTCCGGCCCGGTCACCTTGCCTTCCCGCTGAGCTTGCTGGGCTTTTGCACGCGCGCGTCTGGTCTCGGATGACGCCCAAACGGCGTCAAACTCTTCTGAAAACAACCGAGGTTAAGAAATAAAGTTCAAGCGGTTGCCGGCGGGAACTCAACGTTCCCCGCACTTGCGCGTCCAACCGACAAACACCGAGAGACCACCCGCGCGGTCCGACGACGCGGATTGCCTTCCACGGCGGGCGGCCAGCGCAAATGCGGATGATCCCGCTTCAGCTTTTCCCGCGTTCAGGGCTTCGCTACATCGATCTTTTTCCAGGTCTGATCGGGATCGAACAAGCCGATGCGCCTGGCGATAGCCTCGGTTCGTTTTCCCAGATCCTTCTGGTAGACGGTACCGGCATGATTGACCATGAAGGTCATGACGCCGGAATTTCCGTACTCGGCGGGATATGCGATCAGCCCGAAGCCGCCGATCATCTTTCCCTTGACGACGTAGTTGAGCGCGCCGCCCGGCGCGTCGGGACCCTGCCCTTTGAGGATGCGGAAGTAGTAGCCGTGATACGGCGCCGCTCCCTCGCTGGTCTTGTAGCCTTCGGCGGAAGCCTGCGCCGCCAGGGCGCCCAGCGGGCTCGGGTCGCTGTCGTCGCGCCAGAACAGCCCGTCCTTCTTGCCCGGCGTCGAGACGATGCGCTGCGCATAGACGCCCGCACCCTCGCCGCGATCCTTGTCGGCATAGTCGTTCTGGGCATCGACATAGGCGAGAGCTGTCTGGATCGCGTCGAGCTCGTTTCGTCCGATGCGACGATAGAGGACCTCGATGCGGCCCTTGTCGGTATCGAACTCCCAGCCGGTCCTGCTGTTGACGAGCGGAATCGGGAACGGGAAGTCGTCCGGACCCAGCATCAGCGTGGCCGTCTTGTTGCCCTCCGCCTTGATCGAATGCCTGGTGTCATACATCGACGTGAACCGTTGACGTATGTCGATATCGGCGACCTCGTCGCCGGACGAGACAATTTCATCTGCATCCCTGCCGAGGACCTTCAGAATGTCCCTGGGGCCGCTCTTGACCGCGGCAGCAAGGGCCGCCGCGGCATCCTCGGGCGTGGAAAAGGATTGCTGCGCGAGCGCCGCCGAACCGAGCAGCGCAGACGCCATGAGGCCCGGCAGGACGGCGCGCCGGATTGACTTCAAGCTGATCATGGCGAGACCTCCGCGGGAATGCGCGCACCGCCGGCGAGCCAGTCGCTGTAGGTACGGAATTTCAATCCGAGCTTGTCGTAGTAGACCCGAAGATAGCCGTCGCTGCCGCGGGTCACGGCCTCCGGTTTCACGTCCTCGACCTCCTGCGCCATGACACCGACATAGGCCTTGTGGCTGCCGATATAGCTGAAGCGGTAGTAGCCGAGGCCGTTGGCGAGATAGCCGAGCAGGACAATGTCGTGCTTCAGCGCGATGTCGGAGCGTCGTCCACCACCGCCTCCACCGCCGCGCCCTCCTCCACCTCCGCCGCCACCGCGGAAGCCACCGCCGCCACCGCCGCCGCCACGGCCAGCGAAACTAGGAGCACCGCCGCCGCCTCGGGGACCCATGCTAGCCATGCTCGCCCTGCCGCGAGCCGATTGCGCGGCGGCCGCCCGGCCCGACGAGACGTTCATGGCGCCGCCCCGATTGCCTCCACCACCGCGATTGGCCGAAGCAGCGCGATTGCCTGCACCAGCGCTACCACGGTTGGCGGCCTTTGCGCGGTCACCGCCTCCCTTGGCGCGGTCGCCGCCACCCTTGGCGCGATCGCCGCCACCCTTGGCGCGGTCGGCAGCGCCGGCGCGATCCCCGCCGCCGGGCCGGTCACGCGAGCCCGCGCGATCACCTGTACGATCGCCCGCGCGATCGCCGGCGCGATCTCCTGCACCCGGCCGGTCCTGATTGGGACGCAGCACCTGCTGTCCGTCGCGGCCGCGAAAATCCATCCGGTCCGCGGCGCCGGCCTTCAGATTGTTATTGCCAAAGCGCTGCTGAACGTTGGCGTTGTTGTATCGCACGCCCTCGCGGTGCACCGAGTTGTGCTGCCAGCTGTTCCCGATGTTGTTGGTCCTGTTAAAGTTGTTGACGTAGATGTTGCGGTTACCCCAGTTGAATCCGCCGCCCCAGTAATTGCCCCAGCGTCCGATGGCCCAGGCCGTACCGAAGGCGAGACCCGCCGCAATCACGCCCGCGCCGATATAGGACGGGTACCCGAAGTAATAGGGCGGATAATCCGCGTAGGGCCAGGCTCCGTAAACCGTGGCCGGATCGTAGTACGGCACGTAGAGCATGTCGGGATCGGTCGGCTCGATGACGACGACCTGTTTGCTTTCCTGCGTCTGAACGCTGACCTTCTGCTGCTTGGTGGTGACCAGCTTCTTGCTGTCGTAGGCCTTGGTGCGAAGGCGCTGGATCGCGTCCATCACATCCGCCTGCTGCGCGAGCACGGCATCGCCGAGGTTCTTGGTCCAGTCGATCTTGTCGCTCATCATCGAGATGACGTCCGGGGTGCTGGTGAGCGCCTTGATGCTGTCGTCCCAGGACTGCTTGTCGACCTCCTTCTTCAGCGCGTCGCCCTTCAAGGTCTTGCGCTCCTTCAGCCAGCGATCGGCCTGCACCACTTCCAGCGGATAGGTCGACGCCGCCAGCACATGTGCCAGCAGTTCGTCGGGATAGAGTGCAATCGGCGCAACCAGCGCCGCGAGTTGCTCGGGCTTGAGCAGCTCCGCATCTGGCGGAGGTTGACTAGCCGGTTGCGCCTGGCTGCCTGCAGCAGGCGGGTTGTCGGCCGTTTGTGCCGAGACGGCGACGGGGATCGCCATCAGCATCGCGAGCGCGACCAGTGTGTTGCCACAGCGAAACATTATACCCTCCCTCGACCTTACAGCGGCAAGCGTCGGCTACCGCTCAATGTCCCCCGAACACCAGTGCCTTCAGCGGCAGGACAACCGCCTGCATACGAAGGACCAGCGCGTGAACGAGGGCTACCGTATCGACCATGTGCAGATAGAGCTTCTCCAGCGAACCGATGTCCTTCGATTCAAGCTCCTTGTGGTGTTCGGAATAGAGATTTGCGATGCAGCTGCTGCCGGGCGGAACATCGTCGAGCACGCCTTTGTAGAGAGGTTCGAGAAAAACCAGCACCGTGCCCGGGGCGCCGAGCTTCGACATGTCGGTCAGCTGATTGGTCTGCAAGATCTGGCCGGCGGCGATGACGTCCTGCACGCTTGCGACGACCAGCGGAATAATGGTCAGGGGCTTGGAGATGCAGGTGGCCTCGGCCACCATGCCGAGCTTGATCACCTGGGCTTCGATCTGGTTGAAACCGGCGAAGAGCCGACCTTCGCCCGCGGCATCGGGAATGAGAATCCCCGCGGCCCGGGTCACCGGCGCCGGCTGCACGATGTCGCCCGGCCTCAGGACGAACTGATCGACCCGTCCGTCGACACCGGCACGGATCGTCATTTTATCGAGTTCGACCTGGGCTGCCGCAAGCTGCGCCGCCGCGCTCGCCTTCTGCGCCGGCAGGACGACCGAAAGGCGCGTCTCTGCCGATTGTTTGGTCGCCGTCGCGGCGTCGACGGTGCCTTGCCGCGCGTTCACCAGGGTTTGCAGCTTCTCGAGTTCGCGCGTTGTGACGACGTCAGGATTACGGTCATACAGTTTTTTCTTGGTATTATATTCATCAAGTGCCTGCTGATAATCACTCTTGGCCTCGTCGAGTTTCCCCTGGCTTGTCAGGACGTCGGCCTGGGCCGTGCCCATGTTTGCCTCCACCTCGACAACGCCAGCGCGGGCGGTCTCGATCGCGGCTTCCTGTCGCTTGCTGTCGATCTTGAACAGCGGCTGATCCTTCTTCACCTTCTCGTTATAGCCGACATAGACCTCCGATACCCGACCGCCGGTTTCCGCAAAGATCGACGTGGTCCGAAACAGCGCATTGACGTCGTTCGAAGAGGGGTGGTTGTAAAGTACCACGGTGATCAGCAGCACGGTGAGTATCAGGCAGAGCGTGATGCCCCAGCGAAGCTCGTACCAGACGGAGAACAACGTGATTTCCTTGCCGAGTCGCTTGCCTTGCCAGAAGCGGCGGAACAGAAAATCCGGAAGCAGCGTCAGCGTGGAGCACAGCATGAGTTCAAGCATGACGGGCTCCCTGCTTCTTCAAGTGGGGTTCGCCGGCTGTCGCAGCCTCCGGCGGGATGGAAGCCGAACCATCCGCCGGTTGCTCGCCGGCCTCCTGCCCGGCCATGGATTCCACCGACCTTGCGATGCGATTTACCGGGGTCAGGAAGTCCGGAATGTCGATGAAGGCAAGTATGATCGCGATGAACCAGAAAAGGTGCTGGTGCGTCAGCAGCGCGAGCAGGCAGAGCAAGGCTATCAGGTCGAGCAGAACCTTCTTCGACTTGTGCGCCATTCGTTCCGGAAGCGAGTGGATGGTGAGGAACACCACACCCGTCAGAATGATGCATGCGACGACAAACCACAACGTAATGTTGAAGAGGACATCGGTTTCGCCGGGCGCCGTGATGAAGAACGGCAAATGCGTCGTCGCGATCGGATTGGGTGTTGCTGTCAAGAACGATCTCCCTGGCATTTCGCGGTGACGCCGCGGCCTCGCGTGATTTTGGACGCGTCTCGCTTTTCGCGCAGGCTCGACAACGAGCCCCTCTTTTTCAGATCGGGCAGCGATAGTAGCTGATCTCTATATCCTGCATGCCCGGAAATATCCGCGAGATCTTGTTCGGCTCGAGCACCTTCAGATTGAACTGGACGTTTGAAAGCATGATGTCGGTCGCGCAGGCCGCGATGATACTCACGTTCTGGCCGTCCTCTTTTCTTGTCTTGATCTTGCAGGTGGCAAATTTGCCCCTGAGACGGTCGGCCTCGACGATAAAGCCGCCACCGTGCTGATCGGAATCCTGCAGTGAATTCGATCTGGTTGCTCGCCCTTCCGGACGAACACCTGGCTGCATTCATCCGCGTGGCTGGCCCATGCCCCGGCGAGATCGACGGCATGCGCCTCTTTCGTGAAGAACAAACCCGCCAAGACCGTCGCAGCGATTGCGAATTTAACCGGCCGATCCATGCCGCCTCCCGTTGCGTTGCCGACGGTCGGCGACCGCCGCCGCCAACAGTGAGAGCGGCGCGAACCGGGCGCTTGATTTGGATCAAAGGGTGGGTCCGGTCGCCGGCACTAGCTACCCTCGGGCTTCACGGGGGGATCAGCCATGTCCGAAAAGATCGACGATCTGCTGCCGACCGCCAAGGAAATCCAGAGGCAGACCGCGATCAAGGCGGCAGAGAAGGCAGAACAATACGCCCGCCTGCAGGCCACGGTCGAAGCGGAAAAACGCAAACTGCTCGAAAAGCTGACCAGGCCGTCGGGCCTGAGCGAAGACGAAAAGGTGCAGCTGGCGTCGACCGTCATACAGCGCGCCGTACGGAATGGGCTGACCGAGATCCAGGTCTATCGCTTCCCCCACACGCTCTGCACCGACAACGGCCGCGCCATCAATCAGCAGAAGCCAGGTTGGGAAAAGACGCTTACGGGAATAGCGCGGGAAATCTATCAACTCTGGTCAGATCACCTCAAGCCCCGCGGCTACCGGATCCGATATCAGATCGTCGATTTTCCAGGCGGCGTGCCCGGCGACATCAGCGCTGTCCTGGTCTGGGGCGACTAATCCTTCCTGTACATCACGCGAAGAAAGATCGATGCCATGGCCAAAGTCTCCAAGGTTCCCGCCAAAATGAAGCGGAAGGCATACGAGCGGGAGCTGCGCAAGCTCCAGGTCCAGTTATGCCATCTGCAGGAATGGGTGAAGGAAAAGAAGCTCAGGGTGATCGTCGTGTTCGAAGGCAGGGATGCCGCCGGCAAGGGGGGCACGATCAAGGCGATCACCGAGAAGGTCAGTCCGCGTGTATTCCGCGTCATCGCGCTCCCGGCGCCATCCGATCGCGAGAAGTCGCAAATGTTCGTGCAGCGCTACATGCAGCATTTTCCGGCCGGCGGCGAGATCGTCATCTTCGACCGCAGCTGGTACAACCGCGCCGGCGTCGAATATGTCATGGGCTTCTGTTCGCCCGATGAGCACCGGCGTTTCCTGTCGCTTTGCCCGCAAATCGAGAAATATATCGTCGATGCCGGCATCATCCTGGTCAAGCTCTGGCTCGAAGTCGGGATGGAAGAACAGGAGCGGCGTTTCAAGGCGAGGATCGACGATCCGCTGCGGCAATGGAAGCTGAGCCCGATGGACACGGAATCCTACCGGCGCTGGTATGATTATTCGCGGGCGCGGGACCTCATGCTCAAGGCGACGAATTCAAAGCACGCGCCCTGGCATGTCGTCCGCTCAGACGACAAGCGACGGGCTCGGCTGAACTGCATCGCGCATTTGCTGAAGACGATTCCCTTCAAGAAGGTTTCGGGCAACCGGGTGCGATTGCCGAAACGATCCGACAAGGGCCGCTACAACGACAAGGCCGGCCTGCGCGGGGTGAATTTCGTCGCGGAACGATATTGAATGCAAGCCTTCGCGCTTATTGCAGCGTGATGGTAACGCCACCCACCGCCGCCGAGAGCTCCACGCCGACCTTGCCGCCGGCCAGTTGCAGGATCACACCCTTCTGGTTCTGAAGCTGCACGCCACCCGCACCAGCGGCAAGGGCGCCGCCGGCGCCGGCCGCAGTGTAGGTTCCCTGGATGTCGGCTGCATTTTGCAGGTTCAGGGCTTTTCCAACGAGATTGGTGGTCGAAGCGCCGATCGTGAAGCCCACGCTCATCCCCGACACCGTGAACCGATAATTATGGCCGCGGAAATTCAAGACGCCGTGGCCGCCGCCGACGCCCACGATGAACCCTCCCTTGGTGAAGACCACACGAACTGTCCCAGTATCGGCGCGCGACGGGGAAGCCGTGCCGAATATGGCCAACAGGGTCAAGGCAACGCCAAGGAATCGAATCCGGGATATGCTCATTGGTGTTTTCTCCGAGGTTGAAACGTCAATTATGAGACTTCAGTTTGGAGTCGAACCAGCCTGGTCCAGGGTGATCACCACCTTCGTGATATTTGCAGAAACTTCGAGACCCGCCTTCGGGCCCTGCAACGTAATAACAACGCCCTTGTCGTTTCTGAGCTGCACACCGCCGACGCCGCCGACCAGCGCACCGCCCGCGCCGACCACCGCTATAGGTGCCGGCAAAGTCGCCGAGTTCGTTGATGTAATCTGCGCGCCCAACCAGCTTGCTGAGTGAGGCACCGGCCGTGATGCCGAGACTCAACCCCTGGACCGTGAACGGATAGAGGCGGTGACGAAAGGCCAGGGTCCCGCGGCCTCCGCCGGCTCCCACGACAAATCCCGCCTTGACGATCGTGACGCGAACAGTCCCGGTGATCGCATGCGATGGCGTGGCGACGCCAATCGCTGCGACGAATGCCATCAAGGCCATCCAGCTCGATCGATGCTTCTTCATGCACGAAACCTAGTCAGTTACGTTCCGACCGGGTCTTGATTTAAATCAAGTGCCCCAGATGCAGTATCACCGTCGCTCCCTTGTGGTCGTCAGATCGCAAAGAAACAACACGATGACAAGCAAGGCCAAGGAAATGGCGAGACTATAAGCGCGCGTCACTTCCGTCATGAGCGCGCCGATGGCGGCGCCTGGACCGAAGGCGATGCACATCGCGCCGAACACGTAGGGCCGGCGAAACGGTCTGGCATCCGAGCTTCCGGCAAAAGCCGCGAACAAGCCTTCGATGGCGTAACGGAAATTACTCGTCGCCATGACAAAGCTGTAGCCCCGTCCTTCCACCTCCGGAAAGACACGATGTCTGGAGGGCCGCGACAAAGGAAAGCCCAAGGCTGCCGGCGGCTCCCGGCAGCCTGTTATGCAGGATTGCGATAACAATACGATCTCCGTCAGGACGCTGATCTCCGGGGCCTTGTGAGGCGCAAACTTTTGCAGCCACGACGCCATGATCACGCCGAGGACAAAGGCGAACAGCGGGGGTACGTAGTGGAGCGCCCTGCCCCATTCTCCCCCGGTCACGTAGACCCACAGGAACACCGGATTGGCGGTATGCGCATTGGCGAAAGCCCGATGAACGATCCTGGTGTAGGCATCGAGATATCCGCCGGTCAGCGCCAGCAGGCTCGCGATCAAGAGCGCCTCCTCGCGGGGAAACGAGGCGGCGGAAGCTTGCTGGACCGACACGATAAAGCTCCGTTCGGCGATGTTGGAAGCAGCAATCAGACAAATCGGCGGGAAAATATTCCGGCGGAGCATGCCAGCTTGACCTGAGTCAATTGGCTTGAATGAGCGTGGTCCGACCTTGCCACAGGATACGGCGACCACCGGATTCCGGAAGGCCGTGGACCTGTACGCCGGGTTGATTCAGATCAATGTCGCCTTGGTTCCGTCAGGAAAGCCTTTCGTCGAACAGGCACGACCGGCTTCGGCAAAACTCTGGATGCACCTCATGCTTCGAAATTTGCTCCGTGTTCTCATCGCCTACGCAGCCGTGGTTCTCTTGCTGGCCGTCGCGGCCTTAGCCGACGATCGGCCTGCCGGTCGCGCGATCCAGGAGGAAGTCTGGGCGATCCCCGTCACCCTCCCCACCATTGCTTATGTAGTTCGTCCTGTGGGCAATGGTCCGTTTCCGCTCGTGGTGATGAACCATGGTGTATCGCTCAATCAGCGCGAACGCGGCTTCTTTCCACTCGTCGAATTCAGGGACGCCGCGATGTGGTTCGCGCGCCGCGGCTACATGGTGGTCGCGCCCACCGGTCCCGGATATGGCGCGACGGCGCTCGATGACCCGGAGCGCGGCCTCTATTCGGTGTTCTATTCGAAGATCGGCGGTTGCGACAATCCGAACTTCCACGATGCGGGATTTGCGGTGGCGCTGATCGACAAGTGGATCATCGACTACATGACCGAGCAAAAGCTGATCGTGCCGGACGACGTCATTGTGGTCGGCCAGTCCGCCGGTGGCTGGGCGGCGCTCGCACTGTCGAGCCAAAATCTGCCGGCGGTACGGGCAATCATTACGTTTGCGGCGGGCCGCGGCGGCCGCGTGGGCGGCAAGCCCAACAACAATTGCGCACCCGACAAACTGGTTGCGGCTACGGCGGACCTCGGCCGCACCGCTCGCACCCCCATGCTGTGGATCTATATCGAGAACGATACGTTCTTTGGCCCAGCCTTATCCAGGCGAATGTATGAGGCCTATACCGGCGCCGGCGGGAACGCCGAATATCACCTGCTTCCTCCCTTCGGCGGCGACGGTCATTTCCTCATCACGTCGCCCGACAGCATTCCGTTGTGGGCACCTCTGGTCGGACCGTTCCTCGACAAGCACGGATAACGCCGGCGCCGACAACGCGATGGAGGCGAAAGATGACAAGGCAGCAGTCCCGCCCGTCCCCTGGCAGATTGAGCTTGCTGACAGTACTGCCGGTTCTGTCCCTGCTAAACCTCGGCCTTGGCACCGGATATGCACAACAGCCTGCGGCGCCGGAAGGCGGCCCGCCAACCGAAAAATCTACCGGTGCAGAGTTCGCGCCGCGCGGCCAACGCGAGGCAAGAGAGATCAAATATTCCGATTGGCGCAAGACCTGCTTCAAGACGCCGGGAACGAATAAGGTATGCCGAACTTCCATCACGGGCACTTTCGTGACGGGCCAGTCCGCGATCCGCGTCGACTTGATCGAGCGCGAGGGCGACAAAGCCGCGCGCCTGCAACTGTTCCTTCCCGTCGGGCTCTACCTTCAGGCCGCCGTCAAGCTGACGGTCGATCAGGGAGCCACCGCACCGGATTCCTTACACGTGGTGTCTCACCAATACCTGCCTCGCAGCCGATGTGGCGGATCCCGCGTTACTCAAGGAAATGGAAACAGGCCGGAAGCTCCTGCTCGAGATTGTGGATTCCAGCATGTTGACGGTGAGCACGACGTTGCCGGTTGATCAGTTCGCCGCGGTTCGGCAGGGCGTTGCCGCGCAGACCTTCGAACAGAATATCGATGAGTGATGCCTGGCGCTCGCGACGGTCGGCAACCTATGCCGCCGCAGGCGCGGCCTTCTCGATCGGTTCGATCAGCGACTTCGCCTGGAATGGCTTCGTAAGATAGGCAATGCAGCCGGATTCCAGGGCGGCCATGTGGATGGCGGGGTTGTCGTTCGCGGTGATGTAAATGACCGGCAGGAGAATACCCGCGGCCTTGAGACAATCGCTCAGTTCGATCCCGGACTCGCCGTTCAGGTTGATATCGAGGATGATGCAACAGGCCGCCTCGAAATCGTCCTGGCGCCGGAGCGCTTCGGCGGATGAAAACAGGACGCTTTCGTAGCCGTGCTGACGGAGCAGGCGTTCCAACCCCTTCAGTATTCCGGGGTCGTCGTCGACGACAAAGACGGTGTTCCGATCTGGCAAAGGCGATCCTGACCCGTTTGTGGTTTCCTGCCCCATTATTTTGGGTTTTGGTAGGCTCAGGCCGCCGTCATTCCTATTGTCCCATGGGACAACAGAGACGCGTATTCTGTTGATGAAATGTCGTTAAGTCGTCTGTCCGGGACCCGACAGGTCGGCCAAAATCCCCGCACGCTCGGCAAGAGAGACCAGTTCCGCGAGCGACGGGACTTGCAGCTTTTCCATCACCCTGTGGCGATGCGCCTTGATCGTGCGTTCGGTTGCGCCCAACGTGTTGGCGACCTGCTTGTTGGTCTTGCCGCGGATGACGAGTTCGAAGACTTCGCGTTCGCGCGGCGTCAGCGTCGCGATATGCGCGCGTACCGCGTCGCGCCGGGCTCTCTGGCTGCGCCCTGCCCGGTGGCGCGCCAAAGCACGTTCGACCGCGGCAAGAAGATCCTCCGACGATACCGGCTTGGTGAGGAAATCCTCCGCGCCCGCCTTGATGGCCAGGACCGTCGTCTGGACATCCGCATAGCCCGTGAGAAACACGATTGGCAGGGTCGAGCCGAGTTCGCGTAGCCGGCCCTGCAGCTCTGGACCACTCAATCCCGGTATCCGCACATCGAGCAGAATGCAGCCCGATTCATTTTCGATCGGCAGGCGATCCAGCAATTCCTGGGCCGACGAATAAGCCGCAACTGCGTAGCCGGCATTCTTCAAACGGCGTTCGATCGCCGTTCGAAAAGAGGCGTCGTCATCAACAACATGCACGAGCCCGGTCAAAGGGCCGTCCTCCGCCATCTGCTGATTGCGAATATCCAGCTTGTGCCACCGTTGTTTCGGCCGAAGCGCCAGTACAGAACCTACCCGGACCTTGGACCTTCAGTCATTGTCCTTAGGGACA
The DNA here is from genome assembly GCA_963843225.1 of uncultured Alphaproteobacteria bacterium. Taxonomy (GTDB): domain Bacteria; phylum Pseudomonadota; class Alphaproteobacteria; order Rhizobiales; family Xanthobacteraceae; genus Bradyrhizobium. The sequence continues at coordinate 413,019 of CAWJJT010000003.1, forward strand.
ATGACCCTCAGGACAATGACTATCCAGACAATAGCGATACCACACGCACCGGTTTAAGAACAGCATCGCGGGATCGAGCGAACGATTTTTACCACCTTCACGATGCGAACAAATTGTCTCAAACCGGGGGCGGATCCATGTTTATCAACGCCAACGCCCATCCTGGCAGCAAGCCGAAGTCTCTCGGAGAGCTTGGTCAGCTTTCCCGCGCACGGGTCGTCCTGAGCGAATTCAAATATGATAGAGGTACCGAAATTTACGGCCAGACCGAGCCGGCCGAGTACATCTATCAGGTCGTCGAGGGTGCGGTTCGCAGTCACAAACTCCTTTCCGATGGCCGCCGCCAGATCGGCGCCTTCCACCTGACCGGCGACATTTTTGGTCTGGAGAACGGCGCCGAGCACCGTTTTACCGCGGAGGCGATCGTTGATACGACAGTGAGGTTGACAAAACGACGCAGCCTCGAACACGTCGCGGAAGCGGATGCGAAGGTCGCGCTCGACCTTCTGAACATGACGACCAACAATCTGCAGCATGCCGAGGACCACATGCTGCTGCTTGGACGCAAGACCTCACTGGAGCGGGTAGTCGCATTCCTGCTGGAAATGGACCGCCGGCTGCCTTCTGCTGGCGTCATGGCCCTTCCGATGTGCCGTCGCGATATCGCCGACTATCTCGGCCTTACCCTCGAAACCGTATCAAGGGCGCTCTCGCAGCTCCACGGCAAAGGTATCCTCGACTTCCTCGGCCAGACGCAGCGGCAAATCGTCCTGCTTGACCGGACGCGGCTCGCAAATATGGACCTGTAAGACCGGTCTCAAATCGCCACTTCGCTTCCCGGCAACCCGCCGAACCATGCGCCGAAATAGCCGGCGTAGAGAGCCGGCACTTCGAGATTCATCGAATGCCCAATGCCCGGTACCGTGATTAGCCGGCAATCCGGCATGGCCGCCGCCATGGTTCTCAGATCGGCAGGCGCGATCCAGCCATCGCGCTCGCCCCACAATACCAGATGCGGATGCCGGATCTCCGCCATGTGCCGTTCCAGGTCGCCGCGCTCCCGCTCCAGATTGAGGTTGTAGGGGCGTACCGAGCCAGACGCCTTCGGACACGCCGAATGTCTGATCCAGGATGTACTCGTAGAACGCCTAGAGTTCGCCAAGGCCTTCGCGAAACCGCGGCATGGTGTTTGGAGTTCCTTTTCGAATTCGAACCTCTGACGCCTCGGCTCCATTCGACCGGCGTTCCTACGATCATCCTGAACGGCGAGTTCGATTTTCTTACTCCACGCACGCTTCATGAAACCCTGCGGCTCCATATTCCCGACAGCGCGCTCGTGATCGTTCCACGCGCCTTTCACGCATTCACGCTGGAAAAGCCGGCGCTGACGGCCCATCTGCTTTTCAGATTTGCCGAGGCGTTCTCTCCCGGAAATGGAAGGGCGACCGCTCGGTGCGGATCGCGCCGGAAACTCCGGGAGAGCCGTTATCCCTTTTCCTAGGGGGCATGACCATTTACGCGCAATTCCCGCGCACGAGGGATCATCGTGAGCGCGTTCCTCGGTCCCCTCGATGCGGCGGGTCGCGTACCGCCGGAGCAGCAGACGCGCGTGGCCGCATTCCTGGCGTCCGGTCACGGCGCCATGGCCCGGCAGCTCGCGGTTGCCCTCACCTGGCAGGCGAATTCTGCCTGGAAATACCGAATTGAATACGCAGCTCTACCGCGAGTCCGAATTCGTCTCGCTGCTGATTTCGAACGGCGTCCTGGATTCCCGATCCGGAATTGATGTTTCTGCTGCCATTGTGGGAGGCGGCCTGGCTGCCGCGGCCGATTGCCGACATCCCGGATCGCGCGCTGGCGCTGACCATCGACTTGGCCGCGCTCGGCCACGCCCCGCACGGCGTCATACGGCCAGCGGCGCTGCTTCCGGATTCAGCCCCATTGCACGATCCATTCGCGCTGGCTTTGCGAAAGATCGAGTTTGAAAGCAGCCGCCTGATCCAGGCACAAATCCTGTTCCTGAAAAGCTGCCGATCTGCTGCCGTTCCGCGACGCCGTGAACGCGACCCTCGAGAGCCGTCACGCACAGGTCCGCAGGCTATGGAACGACATCCTGTCAGGAATTCGCGCTGGAGTGCCGCCAGGACCGAATGAACCGTCCCAACATGGCGCGGATCACCGCGAAGCGGCCTTGATACAGATCAAGGGTTGATGCCGGGATCGCGACATCTTCGATGGTCGAGTCCGCACGTGAAAGCGATTTCGGAGCCTTCCAATGAAAGCCGTCTCCGTGGAAGAAGCGGTCGCCATGATTCCCAACGGCGCAACCGTAATGGTGGGTGGCTTCATGGGCGTGGGCACGCCGGAGCGCCTGTTGGACGAACTGGTCCGGCAAAGGAAATCCGAGCTCACCATCATCAGTAACGACGCCGCTGTCCCAGGCAAAGGCGTCGGCAAGCTCTTCGACGCTTCGCTGGTCTCGACGCTGACCGCGAGCCATATCGGTCTCAATCCGAACGTACAGAAGCAGATGATGGCCAACAAGGTTGCCGTCAACCTGGTGCCACAGGGCACATTAGTAGAGCGCATCCGGGCCGGTGGATGTGGGCTGGGGGGCGTGCTGACGCCGACCGGCATCGGGACCATGGTCGAGGAAGGCAAGCATCGGATCGACGTCGACGGCAAAAGCTTCCTGGTCGAGACGGCGCTTCGCGCGGACTTTGCGCTGATCCATGCATTTCTGGCCGATTACCTCGGCAATCTCTCCTACGCCCTGACGGCGCGCAATTTCAATCCCGTGATGGCAATGGCGGCCGGAACCGTCATCGTTACCGCGGAGAACATCGTTCCGGTCGGCGTCATCGCACCGGACCACGTCGCGACCCCTGCACCGCTCGTCGATTATCTCGTCACCAACGGGTGAACCATGGATGCTCAATCGCTCATTGCGCGGCGCGTGGCGCGTGAACTGAAGCCGGGTAACCTCGTCAATCTCGGCATCGGAATCCCAACCCTGGTCGCCAACTACATTCCGTCCGACCTCAAGGTATTCTTTCAATCCGAGAACGGATTGATCGGCACCGGCCCAATACCGGAGCAAGGCATGGCCCACCCATTGCTCACGGATGCCGGCGGGCGCCCGATCAGCGCCCTTCCCGGCGCATGCGTCTTCGACAGCGCGATGTCGTTCGGATTGATCCGCGGCGGGCACGTCGACGTCACCGTTCTTGGGCGGCCTCCAGGTCGACGCCGACGGACATCTCGCGAACTGGATGATTCCCGGCAAGATGGTACCGGGAATGGGCGGTGCAATGGACCTGGTGAGCGGTGCAAAGCGCGTCATCGTCGCCATGCAGCACGCCGCGAAGGGAAAATCCAAGATCGTTCAGAAATGCGCCCTTCCGCTGACCTCTTCCCGGCCGGTTGATCTCGTCGTCACCGACCTCGCGGTGATCGCCTTTTCCAATGGAAGGATGATGCTTCAGGAGACCGCGCCCGGCGTCAGCGTTGCCGAAGTGATGGCGGTGACGGAGGCAGACTTGTTCGTCCCGGCCAACGTTCCGGAAATGACGATTTGATTCGACAGGGCATACAGACCCGCGGACCCGGATATGCGTATCTTCAGCGACTTCAGTGAATTCAAAGCGGCGGCTGGCACGGAGATCGGAGACAGCGAGTGGATCGACATCACCCAGGAGCGCATCAATCTCTTTGCGGAGGCGACCTGCGACGAGCAGTGGATCCACGTCGACCAGGACCGGGCCAAAAAGGAACTTCCGGGAGGCACCACCATCGCCCACGGCTCCTGTCGCTCAGTCTCGCACCGCTGTTCATCCGTTCCGTGATGGGCCTCAGGGGAATGCGCAACACTCTGAACTATGGCGCCGACCGGGTCCGCTACCTCTCCCCTGTCCCGGCACGCTCACGGATCAGGGGCCGGACCAGCATTGCGGAAGCGGAGGACGTCCCGCCCGACGGCTTAAGGGTCAACTATCACATGGTGATCGAAATCGAAGGCGGCCAGCGTCCGGCCTGTGTCGCCGACTTGATCGTGCTTCACTACCGCTGAGCCGCGTCGGCCTTCCCGTTGATACGGATCGAACCCGGCCCGGCTGACCCTGGCTCGCAAGCGGCGCGTCGGTATCAAACATCATTCACCAGAAATTCCAGCCAAATTGGGGGCGGTGCGCCATCGCGATCATCGGCGCCGGCGTGCGTTTCCTGGCGATTTTCCGTGCGATGCTGCAGCTTCAACTCCCTGCATTCTGGCGCTCGATGGCTGCAATCGGTCAATGGATGGCGGCAGCATCGCAAGGACTCCCGTTCCTTCTCTCTCGTTGAAGCGTCGGCAATCTATTCGGGACGCCGGGATGATACCCTCAGCATTTGCCATCGACTTTGGAATGATCGTGGGAAGGTTGGTATCGTACACGATGCGCTCTGGCCATTTTTGGATCGGAATGGATACGAATGACGGGCGAATTGATGTTTGCCCTGATCACGACCGGGGGCTTTGGAAGGTACGCAGTCCAAAATGAACAATAGCGCGAGCAGCGCTCCGCCAACGAAGAAAAAATACCGCGCCAGAGGCATTCGGAACTCCGTGTCCCCCCTTTCGCGAAGCAGGCCCTGTCGCACGCGAGACGCATTGATCAAGATCAACGTCGAGCGATCAGGCCAGGAAGAAAGTTCTTCGCGGATCGGTTCGAATCGAATGCCCTGGCGCTATCGTCCTCGACGCCTCAGTGTCGCCCGGTTTGAAATCGTCGTCGCGAGGCCCGAGCGACATTCGCCTGCCGCGCGCGAAGCGAAGCCGGTTTACCCTCGCCAAGTCGGTATCGAGTGCCTCTGCGACGCTTCCGGCGCTGGCGTTCGCCACAGCACGCGCGTTTCTGATTCTCGATAACGCCGGCTCATCGGCCAAGATCATTGGATCGGGTTCCAACTATGGAACCGCCGACGAGTAGTACGTTTTGGAACCAGCTCATGAGATCCGTTCAGCCATCAGGTGGCGAGCCTTGATCTAGGTCAAGCATCGCCGCCGGCGACCGCTGCAGGCCATTCATGACAAGGGCCGGCAGGGCGCGACCATCTGGATCAGGTATGACTCTATACTTGGTATGTCACGTTTGAAGTACCCAGGAGTGGCACCTTGGTACAACGACGAAATCCCCGCTTGACCCACACGTTCGACACCGAAGGCGGAAGCCAGGGATTTTGCGCGAACGAAATTCGATTGCGGCCTGATCGTCACCGCCGGAACGATCAACCCCCAGTTGCCGAGAAGGGCAATCCCTTCGGCGGAGATTCCGGCCTGGCTTGAAGCCGGCCAGCGCGCTGGAACCGAAAGACGGCGAAGATGCGCACGGGCCGATAGCGAGAAGCCGACGAGCCCTCACCCACTACCGCTTCGCATCCCGATGGTCACAAATCCAGCGACAAATAGCCATCTTTCAGCCACCACGTTGCGCGCGGCCATCGGCGTGACCGCACCACGCGAGCGTTATCGAGGAACCGCAAACGTCACGAGGCAACGGGAACCGTCAATCCGGATGTCGCAAACTGAATACACTTGAGTGTTGCCATTTTGATACGCGGCATCCAGCCCTGCACGCCTAGGATGTACACGGTAACGAATGGAATTCCTTCCAAGAAGCGGGGACATCTGATGAATAAGTTGTTACTCGGTACAATTGGTCTTGTTGCCCTGTCCGGGTCTGCGATGGCGGCCGATCTTCCTGCGCGGACTTACAAGGCGCCGCCTCCCGTCATTGCTCCCATCTATGACTGGACCGGCTTCTACATCGGCGGCAATGGCGGCTGGGGCGAGAGCCGTAATTGCGTGGATCATCCTTGACGGGGCTGGCGTACCGTCGCTTCCGACGTGCTGCACCATCGGTCTGGAGGCGTCATCGGCGGCCAGCTCGGTTACCGCTGGCAAGCCAGCCAGTGGGTCTTCGGTCTGGAAGCCCAGGGCGATTGGGCGGATCTCAGAAACCAGCGTGTCAGCATCATCGATCCGACCTGTTCGACTCGCAGCAGAACGAATGGCATCGGCCTTTTTACCGGCCAGATCGGTTATGCATGGAATGCGGCGCTGTTGTACTTCAAGGGCGGCGCTGCGGTGACGAGACACCCGCTTTAGCATCCTCAATAGCGCTTCTGGCGCTGAGCTGGCCGCGGCCAGCGCGACCCGCTGGGGTGGCACGGTGGGAGTTGGATTGGAGTATGGCTTCGCACCGAATTGGTCGGCCGGCATTGAATACGATCACCTGTTCATGGGCACCGCCAACAACACCTTCTCGGTCCAATCTGCGTCTTGCATTTCCGGAACGATCGAATCAGTCAGGACGTGGATATGGTCACCGTGCGCTTCAACTACAAATTCGGTGGTTACGGGGCACCGCTGACCGCCCACTACTGACCGACCGCTTCTCTCCAGCAACTAAGGCCCCGGCATTGTCCGCCGGGGCCTTTTTGCTGATCAGATGCCGGCTTCGAGGGTCATTCTCGATACCCGACGGAGCGTTCCAGGAACCTAATCGATGATGTGATAGCCACCGTCGATATACATGACGCCGCCCGTGATGAGCTTCGCGCCGTCGAGCGCCAGGAACGCCGTTGCAGCGCCGACGTCGTCGATGCTCACGAGGCTGCGTGTCGGCGCCGTGGTCTGCGCCTTGTCCATCAACTCGTCGAACTCGGGGATGCCCGAGGCCGCCCGGGTCGCCAGCGGCCCCGGCGAAATCGCGTGCACCCGGATCCCCTTGGGCCCGAGTTCGGCCGCGACATAGCGGACCGCGGCTTCCAGGGCCGCCTTTGCAACCCCCATGACGTTGTAGTTTTTGACCACCATCTGGCTGCCGTAATAGGTCATGGTGAAGAGCGTGCCGCCTTTCTTCATCAGCGGCTCCGCCAGATGCGCCATCCGAATGAATGACCAGCAGGAGACGTCCATCGTCTTGAGAAAGCCGTCGCGCTCGACGTCAACCACGCGCCCGTGCAGCGCTTCCTTCGGAGAGAAGGCGATCGAGTGCAGCATAAAATCCAGTTGTCCCCACTCCTTCGCGATTCGCTCGAAAACCTGCTCGGTCTGCCCCTCGGCATTGACGTCCAGCGGCATGAAGATCGGCGCTTCGAGCGCCTTTGCCAGAGGCTCGACGTGTTTCTTCGCCCGTTCGTTGAGATAGGTGACGGCAAGATCCGCGCCCAGCGCGCGAAATGCCTTGGCGCACCCCCATGCGATCGACTGGTCGTTGGCGATCCCGACGATCAGCCCCTTCCGTCCCTTTAGCGCAACCTTTGTCTCTGGAAATACCGGAATCGTCATGACGCTCTCTCGCGTTTCGGACTGGAGGACGAATGTTTGTTCCACACCAGCGACAATGTGTGCCGCGCGATCATGAGTTCCTCGTCGGTCGGCACGACGTAGACCGGAATCCGGCTGTCTGCGCGGGATATCCTTGGGGCGTGGCGCGCGTTCTGGGCCGGATCAAGTGACACTCCGAGCCATTCCAGCCGTTCCGCGATTCTCGCCCGAAGGCTGTCGGAATTTTCGCCGATCCCCGCGGTGAATACGAAGCCATCGAGACCCTGGAGAGCGGCGGCCAGCATTCCCGCATGGAGCCCAGCGCGATGGACGAAATAATCGACGGCGAAAGCTGCGTGCGGATCCTTGCTGTGCTGAAGCTCGCGCATGTCGTTGCTGACGCCGGAAAGTCCCTTCAGCCCGCAATCGCGGTAGAGAAAATCCTGCACTTCGGCAGCCGACATGCCCTTTGCGGCCATCAGGTACAGAACGACGCCGGGATCGATCTGACCGGTCCGCGTTCCCATCGGAAGTCCATCGAGCGCGGTGAAGCCCATGGTGCTCTCGATGCTGCGTCCGCCGTGGATGGCGCACATGGAGGCGCCGCTTCCGAGATGCGCGACGATGACCCGTCCCTTGGCAATTTCCGGTGCGACGTCCGGCAGGATGCTCGCGATATATTCGTAGGAAAGCCCGTGAAATCCGTAGCGCCGGATCCCCTCCTCGTGCAGGCGGCGGGGAATGGCGTAGTGATCGGCCAGTTCGCCGTGGCTGCGGTGAAACGCGGTGTCGAAGCAGGCGACCTGAGGCAGCGCGGGGAAATTGGTGAGCAGCGAGCGGATCGGCGCCAGATTGTGGGGCTGATGCAGCGGCGCAAGCGCCGTGAACCGTTCCAGACGCGCGACCACACCATGGTCGATCAGCACGGGACGATCATAATCGGGACCCCCATGGACGACCCGATGGCCGACCGCGAGCGGGCTCAATTGAAGTTCGTCCCTAGCCAGGAACCCGCGAGCATCAGGGCGGCCGAGACTTCAGGCACGGCCTCGATCGGATAGGCCCGCTCGGCCATGGTCCCGCCCGCTGCGTCGGTAGCCCGCAGCCGGGGACGGCTGCCGATCCCGTCCATCTGCCCCTTGATCTGCCGATGCAGCCTGCCGTCGCCATCCAAGGCGAATACCTGGAATTTGACACTTGAGGAGCCGGCGTTGACGACGAGGATCGTATCCATGGCAATCACGCGGCAGCGGTCTGGGCGTGACGCCGCCGTCCATCGGCATAGAGCGTCGCAACCGCGCAGGATGCCATGCGGGCTCTCGGCGAATCGGCGCGCGACGTCAGCACGATCGGAACGCGAGCGCCCAGCACGATGCCGGCTCCATCGGCCTTGGCGAAGTAGGCAAGGTTCTTGGCCAGCATGTTGCCGGACTCCAGGTCCGGCACCACAAGGATCTGCGCCCGTCCGGCAACTTCCGACTTGATGCCCTTGATCCTTGCCGCCTCCTTGTCGATCGCGTTGTCGAATGCGAGCGGGCCATCAAGCAGCCCGCCCGTGATCTGGCCGCGGTCCGCCATCTTGCACAGCGCCGCGGCCTCGATGGTCGAGGGGATCTTGGAGGTGACGGTCTCGACCGCGGAGAGAATGGCCACCCGTGGAGACGTGCCAAATCCAGCCTGATTGTAGAGATCGATCGCGTTTTGAATGATGTCGCGCTTGCCATCGAGATCCGGAAAGATGTTGATCGCGGCATCGGTGACGAAGATGGTTTCGCTGTAAGCCGGGACATCCATCACGAATACGTGGCTGATCCGTCTCTCCGTCCGCAGCCCGCCGGTTTTCGCCGTCACACTCCGCATCAGTTCGTCGGTGTGCAGGCTGCCCTTCATCAGCATCTCGCCCTTGGCCGCGAGAATCAGTTCGACGCCCTTGGCCGCGGCCGCCTCGCTATGCGCGGCATCGACCAGTTCATATCCGCCGATGTCGATACCGTGCTGGGAGGCGGCCGCCTTGATCTTCGCCGACGGTCCGACGAGGATCGGCTTGATGATGCCGGCCGCGGCGGCATCGGCCACGCCGCGCAGCGAGCTTTCGTCGCACGGATGGACAACGATGGTTGACACCGCCGGAATCGCCTTCGCCGCTGCGATCAGACGATCATATTTGGTGCCTGGTTTGGCTTGATCCGCGTCCTTGAGTGCAACAGCCATATCGATTCTCCGATCTACTCGCCATTCCCTATGATGCTTTCGCCTGCAATTCGCCGGTGAGACCGAACAATTTCGTCACGCGGTCGAGCCGCGTTGCGGCTTCGCCCGATATCTCCGCGCTGGCGGAGAGCACGTCACGAATGGAGGCCAGGCCGGCGCGGCGTTCATCCTTGTCCGGCGGCAGCAGCTTGGGGATGGCGGCAAGGCTTGCCTCGGGCACGAGCAAGAGCATGAAGAATTGCTCCCGCACCATCGCCTTGAACTGCGCGAGCGAAAGGCGCGCCCCCTTGTCGTCCGCGCGGACCCGCCGCAGCGCCTCCAGGCTCCGTTCGTCAACCATTCCCCGCGAACTCCCGACATAAAGCAGTCCGCGAATGACGCATTCCCGGAGACCGCCCTTGCCGACCTGCGATTTCAGCTCGGCGATGCGCGCCTCCAGGCGCTTGCTGTATTCGGCCGACATCTGCAGTTTGGGCGAAACATCCACATCGGGCGTGATGCCGACCGCGGCCTGCACGACCGGCGACCCATAGACGCCGAGAAAGAGCGACTTCACTCAGCGCTTCCTGCGCATCGCGCCACTTGTCGAGAGCATCGACGATGTTCTTCGAGACGGTTTCCTGGAACGTGAGGAACGGATTATCCTCAGGCGCTACCTTTCGCTGTTCGCGAATCTTGTCGGCGGCGGTCGCCACCGTCTTCATTGCGAGGTTGTCGTTTCCGAACGCCTCGTAAGAGACACGAAGCGGGTGCGATTTGCGCATCCATTCCGCCATCTGGGGGGTAACAGCCGCGCGGATCCACGGCTGAACGTAATTCCGGTAATTGGCAAGATTGATCTCGGACACCCGCGCGGCTGTCGCGAAACGTCGCTCGTCTTCTGCCGTATTGCCGCCCATGGCCCTGATATCGTCCAGGGTGCGCTGCTCGCAGCGCATGATCCATTTTCCGCCCGCGAATTCGGGATTGATCGGTATCGGCGGATTTGGCTTCGAAGGTCGCCTCGTACAGCCCGGGCGGAAGCACGTCGATCAGATCGATGTTGCTTGAGAACTCGCTGTGCTCTTTCCTGGCGACGCCGCCGGAGACGAATATGCCGAGGTGCCCGATCGTCTCGTGAACGGTGTAAACGATGGTCTGTCCATAGGACCGGATTTCGTCGACGTCACTGTAGAGATCGAGGATCCAGTTGAGGGCCTGCTGCGGCGGCGTGATGTTGTCGCCCTTCGAGCAGAATACGACGATCGGTGACGCGATGTTCCGGAGGTCGACGGCTTTGCCGTCGGACATCTTGATGCGTCCAGCCGCGAGATTGTTGCCGATGAACAGCTCATCGACGATGAACTGGATCTCATCGGCATTCAGATTGACGTGGCCGCCCCACCAGCGTTCGAATTCGAGATAGCGATCCGCCTCGCTGTCGACCTTCGAATAGACGTTGTATTGCTTGGTCCAGAGGGTGTTCGACGGGTTCATGTTCTCGAAATTCTGGACGAGCCACGCGCCGTCGAATTTTCCGCCGCCGAGATCGCTGGTCATTGCGGTCAACCAGCTCCCGCCCAACAGGCCGCCGGAGTAACGCATCGGGTTCTTGCCGCGGACGCCGGCCCAATAAGACAGCGGCGCGCCGGCGATGATCAGCGGGCCAAACAGTTCCGGTCTCAGCGAGGCCAGAATCATGAGCGCCCAGCCGGCCTGGCAATTGCCGATCACACATGGTTTACCATCGGCTTCCGGATGCAGGGAGATGACTTTTTCGACGAAGACCGCTTCGGCCCTTGCAACATCTTCGATCGTCTGGCCAGGCATCGGCTCGGGCAAGAAGCCGATGAAGTAACAAGGATGACCCGCCTTCATCGCAACGCCGATCTCGCTGTCCGCCTTGAATCCGCCGATGCCAGGTCCATGACCCGCACGAGGGTCGATCACCACAAATGGGCGGCGGCTGTTATCGATCTTCACGCCGCTTGGTGGCGCGACATGCACCAGCACATAGTTGACCGGCCGTTGAAGCGTCCTGCCATCGAGGATCAGGTCGACGGTATAGCTGAGGACGTGGGGAGCAGTCTCGGCGATGTGTTCGCGGTATTGCTGCCCGCGCTGACGCATGACATCGAGGAACAGGACGCTCCGCTGGCCTGTATCCATCAGATATTCGAGACCGGATGCAAAGAGGCCAGACGACGCATCGCCCGGGATAGTCGATTTGTCGGTAGACATGCTCAAATCTTTCTCAAATCTTGCACCGATTGCAGCCCACGCCAGCATTGCGCTCCGGCAGGGGCGACCATTGACATAGGTCAATGGCAAGGAGCGTCTGTTGGACGCGCGATAATGTTAGTCGTTGGGACTGGCGCACGGAACCGTGGCACTGACCGAATGCTGCGGCGGGATCGCTACGCTTTCGCCGCAAGTTTTTCCGTGCCCTGCTCCACAACGGGTGAGGCTGTCTCCGCCCGCTCCTCGCTGATCCATGCCATGGTCAGCTCCCATGTCACCGCCAGGATGATCGGCCCGACAAACAGACCGAGGATGCCATGCGCTAGCATGCCACCGAGAACACCGATGAAGATAACAAGCATGGGCGTGTTCAGCCCGCGCCCCATGAGCATCGGTTTCAGGATGTTGTCGGCGAGCCCCACGACCGACAGGTAGATCGTCAGTGGAAGCGCCACGGCGAAATCCTTGGTCGCCCAGATCCATATGATGACGGGAATAAGAACGACCGCCGACCCAATCTGCAGGATTGCAAGAATCAACACGGCGAAAGCCAGCACGCTCGCGTGGGGCACGCCCGCAAGCTTCAGGCCAATTCCGGCCAGCAGTGATTGAAGGACGGCCACGCCGATGACTCCCTGAGCCACCGTGCGTATCGTCAGCCCGGCCAGCGCGACGAAATCCTGGCTTCGCTGCGCGATCAGGCGCGCCTGAATTTTTCTGATTGCCGCAACGAGCCGCGGACCGTAGTGGAACAGGAAGCCGGAAATGACGACCGCGGCAACGAATTTGAGCATTCCGAGGCCCGCACTGCCGGCGAAGGCGATTACGGGGCCCGCCAGTGGCTTGAGGTGCGGACCGAGTTCGCGCAGCACAGCCCTGAGATTGGTCGAAGCATGGTCCCAGAGGGTGTAAATCTGCCCGCCGACGATCGGCCAGTCCTTGATGCCTTCGGGAGGTGACGGAATGGCGAGCGTGCCAGTGCCGAGTTGGCTCACAAGGCTTTGCAGGCCGTCGGCCAGGCCGAAACCAAGCCAGGTAACCGGTCCGATAATGATCGCGAGATTGATGATCGTGATGGTCGCGGCCGCGAGCTTCGGCCGGCCACCGAGATGCTCCGATAGCCAGACGTAAGGCGGGTAAAGGGCCACCGTCAGGACCATGCCCCAGACAAGTATCGGAATGAATGGACGGACGAGAACGAACGACCAGTAAACCAGGAAAGCCAGCAGCCCCAGACGGATCGCCATCGGGATGATTTCATTGCCGGCCATGTTTTGCCGAAACATCCTCGGAGTCATCGTTGGATACCTCGTTGCACACGTGCAGCCACGCACGCGGTCCGGATGCAGCACGGCAGGACCCGCCCATGCGTTCAGAGCCTATCGGTGCTCACGCAAGCTCCCGCTTGATCCAGATCAAGCACGAACACTCAAAAGGTCATTCTGGCTCTTGGGAGCATTTCCTCGAGAACCCCGGAGCCATGCATCATGACTGAAGCCGCCGATTATTCTGTCCCAGAGCAGCTTCGTGACGGCCGTCCGGTTAAAATCCGCGCGCTTCGCCCCGATGACCGGGCCGACATGCTCGCGGCAATCGGACGAACCAGCATGCAATCGCTTCAACGGCGCTTCTTTGTACCAAAGAAGGGATTTTCCGAACGGGAAATGACCTTTTTTCTCGATATCGATTTTGAATCCCATGTCGCGCTCGTTGCGCAAATCGACGAAGATGGACATCCGGTCATCGCGGGCGGCGGACGATTTATCGTCGTCCAGCCCGGCCAGGCCGAAATCGCTTTCGTGGTGGTCGATGCCTATCAGGGCCAGGGCGTCGGGACGATCCTGATGCGCCATTTGGCGATCCTGGCGCGCGACGCAGGCCTCAAGGAACTCATCGCGGAAGTGCTGCCCGAAAACAGCGCGATGTTGAAGCTGTTCAAGAAATTCGGCTTCAAGACCGTCTCGAAAGGCTCCCCGCAAGTGATCCATCTCGTATTGCAACTGCCTTGAACCGGATACTTCGCCGCATCGTTCGCCCGGTCGGCGTGCGTTACCTCAACCAAAGTGAGCGGTGATATCCACCGCCCGAGCTTCCTCCCCGCATACGAAACGCTCGAAAATCGCGGCCGTACGAATCGCGCATGCTTCGATACGCCGCAAAGGCGGACGCGCGGGTCGGAAGGCGCTCTGCGCCATACGAATGGCGCCATCGACCCGCGCGGTTATGCCTCAGCGGCAAACATATGTGCCGTTTACCAGCACGCGGACGCAGCCGGTGGCGGCGGCACCCACGGCCGCACCACCTACGATCGCGCGGCGCGTCGTCCGCCGCGCAACGCCCGCAACACTTACCGGGGTCAAGGGCCGTCCCACTCTGGCCTGCGCGCTTTCAACGGCAACGGAAGGACCCCCGCCCGGTGACCAATTTATCGATGCAAGGGTTCCGAAAACGAGAGTCGCGGTAGCCAACAATGCGTGCTTGACGCTGATTTTCCTCATTGCAACCTCTGTGCTGAATAGGGCAACGGATAATGATCCGGGGTCAACAGGGTTGATCTAGGTCAAGGGATTCCGTGCTGGCCAGACGGAACGCGCGAGATCAGTTCTTTCACGATCCACCTTCGCACCAGGGAGAAACCTGCTCGATTGTATGCGCAAACGCACTAAAATTCCGGAACCAAATCTTTAGGCTGTCCTCGCCGAGACGCTCCTCTTTCGACAGGCGCGACCATTTTTCCGCCTCTGCCATCCAGAACGTTCGGTTGGCTGGCTCACGATGCGCCAGTTTTCTGCATAGTGCGGCACGTGAACTAAGCTCCGATTGATCGGACATTTTGCGCTCCCTGCCTGAGCGAGTTGTTTCCGAAAGTCTACGACAGGTGTGCGCCCGGAACTATTGCCCCGATGGCCATTGTCCTAACGGGCATGTGACTTTGAATCGGGTGTTTGCCTGCCTGGCACCGATCACCGCGACGATTCCCCGATCGTGGGTACTGCGTCGCGCTTGATCTATGTCAAGCCTCGCCAAGCCGAAACGCAACGACATGCATGTGCATCACGACAGAGTTCTACTGAGAACGGAGACGGTGCATGAAACAGAATATGAGAAAGTTTACCGTTGCCGCTTCCACATTCGTGGTCGCAGCACTTTTTTCATTCGGTTGGTCAGGGCAGAGCGGTGTCTCGCTATCAGTCGAGAAAGCTGAGGCGCGGGTCGGTCGCCCGCTTAGCCCCGTGAGCGTTGCGGGTGTCGCGCGCCGGCAATATCGGCGCGGTGCGATCGGCACGGCCGCGGTCGTCGGCGGCGCCGCATGGGGCGCGGGCTACGCAGGCGGTCCCTACTCCAATGGCGTTTGGGGAGCCCACGCAGCATACCATGACGATAACTCATACGCCGCCGGACCTATCGTCACCCGCCCTCACGCAGCGGTGGCGGCCTATTATGCGGGTGGCCCGTGGTACGGCTACAGCGGGTGGGATAATTACGCGGCGCGCAACGGCATCAGTTGCACCCCCGGCACCCTGGTCAAGCTCGACGACGGCCTGATGCACGTCTGCCAATGAACCTCTGAGATCCGGCCGAGGCGGCTGGAAGACCGCCTCGGGTCGACTGAACAACCTATGGGAGGAAAACAATGCTTAAGTTGATCGCTATTGCAGGTTTCGCCTTAACCATTGCGACCTCCGCGCAGGGCATGACGCCTGCTCCAATTGCTCCGCCGGACGACATGGTGACCCAAATAGCTGCCGGATGCGGTCCGGGCAGGACCAGAATCGACGGTATTTGTGTTGCGCGGACCACCGTACGCCACGCGCGCCGCGCGGCCCGCAGGTGTGTGCGATGGAATGCCGGTGTCTGCGCCTTGTACGAGTGAGCCGAAAGGCAGTGCGATTTTCAGGCTATCGCCACGGTACCGTCGCCCGATCGCAACTGGCCTGCCCGCACGATGTTGCCCGCCAAGGCGGCACGGTCATGAAAACCTCTCTCGACCACACCAAGGAGGCCGCTTTGCAGGCCGCCGCGAAAGCGGCGATACCGGCTACAGCTTGCGCGTAATTTGACGAGCAAAAGGTCAGATATGTCCGACGATCCCAAGGATACGATTGAGTCCGCCATTCGCTCAGCCTTTGTCGGCTATCCGAAGGAAGACGATCCGGATTGGAGAAGCCCGCACTGGATCACCGGGAAGGAATGCGCCCATCTGACGATGGCCATCATACTGGAATTGCAGGCCAAGGGATTTGAGATCGTGAAGAAAGCATCCTGAGCGCCGCGTATGCGGCGCGAACATCACGGCCGGTTATTTGCGCCTAACGAGACAAGTTCAGTAGCTTTCAAATCACCCTTCCTCCCCCGCACCGCCGGCGACGCTCACCGAAGCGTCGCGCCAGCCCTTTACCTGCCCGCCACATAGTGAGCGCTCGCAGCCGTGCCGCCGCCCATCGCACCCTGGGACTACGTCTGCGGTTTTAAGCCGCATCCGAACACGCGGCAGCTACCTCCTATCCGGCATTCGCTTTTAGGTATAGAATGTTGGAAGGTGCCGTGCTGAATTCTGGTTGCGCGATTGAGCCTTGGTGGCCACCTCGAATGCTCCAATCGGGCGGCGGGAAATTCCGGGCGGAGTGATCGCGACCCATGGAGACCGCATGGCCGCATCGTGCACATTGAGGATGAAGCGGCTGGTCAATATTTGGACCGTCGCCGCCATCTTTCTTTTGGTCTCAGTCGGCGAGAGCGCCGCTCAGCCCAAACAAATCCTGTTCCTTCAATCGTTTGGCCCGAATTTCCAGCCGTGGGCCACATGGAGCAGGGAGATCCGCAATGAACTGAACCGACAGTCGCCCTGGCCGCTGGACATTCAGGAACATTCCGTCATCACGGCTCGGGATCGGTGACCACGCTGCCGAGCCGAAATTCGTCGAGTATCTCCTGGCGCTCTATGCTCAACGGCAGCCCGATTTGATCGTCGCCATGGGTGCGGCCGCAGCTCGCTTCGTCCAGCGACACAGGGCCGACCTGTTTCCGACAACGCCGATGCTGCTCGCGGCAGTCGAAGAACGCCGGGTCGATCGATCCATGTTGTCCGGGCAAGACGCCGTGGTTGCGGTGCAGATCGATCCGATCGCTCTTTTCGAAAACATTCTGCGGCTGTTGCCGGAGACGAAGACCATCGCGATCATCATCGGAAACTCCCCAAATGAGCGGTTTTGGGCTGACGAGCTACAACGGATACTGGGTCCGCTGCTGGCGAACAGGGTCGAATTGATCTTTTACAACGAGCGGCCGTTCGAGGAGATATTGAGGGATGTCGCAAGGTTGCCGCCCCACAGTGCGATCTTTTATCAACAGCCGGCGGTGGACGGCGCAGGTGCCGTCTATGGAGACAAGGAGCCGTTGAAGCGCATCTATCAGGTTGCCAACGCTCCCATCTTTTCGTTCGACCAGTCTTACTTTAACGGTGAGATTGTTGGTGGCCCGATGTTTTCACCGGCCGAGGGCGCCCGGCCGACTGCTGCCGTCGCCGTCCGAATGTTGGGAGGAGAGAAGGCGGATGGCATCAAGGTTCCTGCAATCGAATTCTCGGCGCCGAAATACGATTGGCGACAACTCCAGCGCTGGAAGCATCAGCGAGAGGCGGCTGCCACCGCGGGCCGAGATCGTGTTCCGGGAGCAAACGGTATGGGAAAGGTATTCCTGGCAAATTGCGCTTATCGCTGCGGTGATTTTGATTCAGGCTGGGTTCATCTCGGTCCTGCTGCATGAGCATCATCGACGTCAACTTGCCGAAGTGCAGGCGCGGCAGCGCATGGCCGAGCTTGCCCATGTCAACCGCTTCTCGACGGCGGGCGAATGGACCGCATCGATTGCCCACGAAATCAACCAGCCGCTCGGCGCCATTCTGACGAACGCCGAAACCGCCGACGCGATCCTGCAATCCTCGACGCCCGACGTCACCGAGCTCAAGGAAATCGTGCGTGATATCCTGCAGGATGACCGGCGCGCCACTGAAGTCATTCGAAGAATGCGCAGCCTGCTGAGAAAAGCGCCCTTTGAATTGACAAACATCGATCTGAACGACCTGGTGCGCGAAACGCTCCAGTTTCTTTCCTCGCTTGCCGTTGGACGACAAGTTTGAACTTGTCAGCGCGATCACACCGAATGCGCTTCCGATCCTCGGCGACCGCATCCAGCTTCAACAGGTCATTCTGAACCTTGTGCTGAACGGGGTCGACGCGATGAAGGACACGCCGGGCGAAAATCGCGTCATCACCGTTCGGACTTCACGCGTCGAACAGTTTGCCGAGCTATCCGTGGCGGATCGCGGGCCTGGCATTCCCGAAGACAAGCTCAAAAAGGTCTTCGAGCCGTTCTTCACCAGCAAGTCCGAAGGCATGGGCATGGGACTGTCGATCGCGCGCACCATCATCGAGGCGCACCGTGGGCAGATATGGGCAAAAAACCGGGATCACGGCGGCGCGTCGGTCAGGATCCGGATTCCATTGGTGAAGAGTGCCTGACCGGCGGCGTCTTGAGCGAGACCCGGCCGCCTTGGCTCTTTAACGAGCGCAGAACGTAACACGGCCCTCCCCGTCTTGTCTGGTGAAACTCAGCACGAGCATGAGCAGTCGCTGGCTTGACATGGATCAAGGCTCCTGACGCCGGCCCCTTGATGGTGACGGCGCTCAGTCGAAGCGCCTCCGGATCGATCGCGGGGTGCAGCGCAACAATCCTGTTACCACTTTTCGGAGACGTGCCATGAAGGGAAGCGCAGCGCGAAGGCAGGAAGCAGATTCGGACGATAGCTGGAAAGGCTTTCGACCTGGCGATTGGACACGCTCCATCAACGTTCGGGATTTCATCGTCCGAAACGTCCTGCACGCCTTACAACGGGAACGAGACTTTTCTGGCGGGACCATCGGCGCGCACAAAGGCCGTCTGGGCGAAACTGCAACCGTATTTCGCGGATGAACGGAAGAAAGGCGTCCTTGCGGTCGATGCGGCGGCCCCCTCGACGCTGCTGGCGCACAAGCCTGGCTATATCGATCGCGACAACGAGATCATCATAGGTCTTCAAACGGACCAGCCCTTCAAGCGGGCGATCTTCCCGTTCGGCGGCCTTCGCATGGTCGAGGCCGGCCTGAAGGCCGCGGGTTTCAAGCCCGATCCGGCCGTGCACGAGACCTTCACGAAATACCGGAAATCGCACAATGACGGCGTGTTCGACGCCTATACGCCGGAAATCATGAATTGCCGGAGGTCCGGAATCATCACCGGGCTTCCCGATGCTTACGGGCGCGGCCGCATCATCGGCGATTATCGGCGCGTGGCGCTTTACGGGGTCGATCGGCTGCTGGAGGCCAAGCAGGCTGAACGGGCGCAGATCGACGACATGTGGCCGACCGACGAGGTCATTCGCCAGCGCGAAGAACTGTCGGAGCAGATGCGCGCGCTCGAGGACCTGGCCTCGATGGCGAAGCTTTATGATCAGGACATATCGAAGCCGGCTTCGAATGCCCAACAGGCGTTCCAGTGGACTTATTTCGCCTATCTCGGCGCGATCAAGGAGGCCAACGGCGCGGCGATGTCGATCGGCCGCATATCGAGCTTCCTGGACATCTACATCGAGCGCGACCTCAAGGACGGCGTTCTGGACGAAGCCCGGGCGCAAGAGCTCTGGGACCAACTGGTGCAGAAGCTCCGCATCGTCCGCTTCCTGCGCACACCGGACTACGATGCGCTGTTCAGCGGCGATCCCTACTGGGCGACCGAATGCGTCGGTGGAATGGACCTGGATGGTCGCGCACTGGTGACGAAGAGCAGCTATCGGATGCTGCACACGCTTTACAATCTCGGCCCGGCGCCCGAACCGAATATCACGGTGCTCTGGTCGAACCACATGCCGGCGCCGTTCAAGCGCTACTGCGTCAAGGTCAGCCGCGACACCTCCTCGCTGCAATACGAGAACGACGACCTGATGCGGCCGTTCTGGGGTGATGACTACGGGATCGCCTGCTGTGTTTCAGCGATGCGGCTCGGCAAGCAGATGCAGTTCTTCGGCGCCCGCGTCAACCTCGCCAAAGCGTTGCTCTATGCCATCAATGGCGGCCGCGACGAAGTGTCCGGCGATCAGATCGCTCCGCAAACCTTGCCTGTCGCCGGCGAAATCCTCGATTTCGATGAGGTCATGGCGAAGTTCGATATCGCCATGGAATGGCTGGCCCGCACCTACGTGCATGCGATGAACTGTATCCATTACATGCATGACAAGTATTTCTACGAACGCCTCGAAATGGCGCTTCACGACCGCGATATCCTGAGAACGATGGCGTTCGGAATCGCCGGGCTTTCGGTGGTGGCCGACAGCCTGAGTGCGATCAAATACGGAAAGATCCGCGTCATGCGCGATCAGACCGGATTGGTCGTGGACTATCAAAACGTCGACAATACCGCGACGCCCCAGTTCGGCAACAACGACGATCGCGTCGATCAGATCGCATCGAGCATCGTCACCAGCTTCATGGAAAAGATCCGCAAGCATCCCACTTATCGAAACGCCACACATACCCAGAGCGTGCTCACGATCACCTCAAACGTGGTGTACGGCAAAGCCACCGGAAACACGCCCGATGGCCGCCGCAAGGGTGAACCGTTCGGTCCCGGCGCCAACCCGATGCACGGCCGCGACAGCCATGGATGGCTTGCGTCCTGCCTGTCGGTGGCGAAGCTTCCGTACAAGGATGCGCAAGACGGCATCAGCTATACCGTCTCTGTCGCTCCGCAGAAGGCGCATCTGTCGGAAGGCCAGTTGCTCGACGAGGCGGTCAAGGCCCTCGACGCCTACTTCGAGCGAGGCGGCTTCCACATGAACCTGAATGTGATCGACAAGGAGACGCTCGAGGACGCGATCAAGAATCCGGACAAATATCCGCAACTCACGATCCGCGTGTCGGGCTATGCGGTGAATTTCGTTCGGCTGACACCCGAACAGCAGAGAGACGTGATCAGCCGTACCTTCCACGGCCAGATCTAGCCGGGGGTCGCGATGTCGACGGTGCAGCCCCTCGAATCCGGAAGTCGTTACGACCTCCGGACCGATATTTCACCCGACGCCCCTGATGAGGCCAGCATCAAGGACGACGAGGGCTCGTTTGGCTATTGCCATTCCTACGAGACCTCGTCGCGCTACGATGGGCCGGGGTTGCGGATCGTCCTCTTCGTCTCCGGCTGTCTGCTCCGCTGCACATACTGCCACAATCCGGACACCTGGCACCTCAAGGACGGCACCTACGTATCGGCGGATCACGTGCTGCGCCGTCTCGGTGACTTCGCACCCACGATCCGCAGCCTGGGTGGGGGCCTGACGATCTCCGGCGGCGAGGCCATGGTGCAGCTTGCGTTCACCCGAAGGATATTCGCCGGCGCCAAGCAGATGGGTCTGCATACGGCCATTCAGACCTCCGGGTTTCTGGGCGACCGGGCCGACGAGTCGTTCTTGTCGGAGATCGACCTCGTTCTGCTCGACATCAAGAGTTCCGATCCCGCCACCTATCGTCGCGTAACCGGCCGGGACCTGGCGCCAACCCTGCGCTTTGCCGAGCGGCTGGCTTCGTTATCGAAGCCGGTTTGGGTCCGGTTCACGCTCGTTCCCGGCTCAACGGACGATCCCGCCAACGTCGAAGGCATCGCCCGTTTCGTGGCGCCGATGAAGAACGTTGAATGGGTCGAAGTACAACCGTTCCATCAGATGGGGGCCTTCAAATGGAAGGCCATGGGCCTCGACTACAAGCACCTCGATACTTCGCCACCGAGCAAAGATCTGGTCAATCGGGTTATCGGACAATTCCGGGCCGCGGGCTGTAACGCACGTTAGGCACGCGCATTCGATGTGGGGGATATGAAATGTTGGACCTTGCTCGCAATATCATCGAAAGCCAGCCAATTCTGACCGCCTTCCTGGCCATCGGATTGGGCTATCTGGTAGGCCAGATCAACATCTTCGGTTTTTCCCTCGGCGTCGGCGCGGTTCTCTTTGTCGGGCTCGCCATCGGCGCGTTCGCACCGAAGGCCCAGATCACCGGGCCGATCGGCCTGACGGGTCTGATCATGTTTCTCTACGGGATCGGCATCCTCTACGGCCGCCAGTTCTTCGAGGGGATGGTCGGGGCCGGGCAGAAGTACAATCTGCTGGCGCTGGTTGCGTGTCTGGCAGGTCTGCTGGTCGCACTCGGCCTGGGGCAGATCTTTGGCATCAAGATCGGACATACGCTCGGCCTGTACGCCGGGTCGATGACCAGCACCGCCACCCTCCAGGCCGCGCTCGACGTCGTCAAGAACAAGGATCCTTCCATCGGCTACTCCATCGCCTATCCTTTCGGCGTCATCGGCCCCATCCTCTGCATCTATTTCATGACGCAGATCGTGAAGCCCAAATTCCCGGCGAAAACGCAGCGTTTTCACATGGGGGAGATTTCGATTGGTGAAGCATTCGCCGGCCGGCGTCTCGGCGACTTGATGTCGAGCGCGCCGAGCGGCCTGCGGGTCACCATGGTTCGGACGGGCGGGCACAATTTCGTTCCGAACGACGATTCGATTCTGGCGGCGGGAGACGCCATTCTGGTGGTGGCCGAAGACAATGAGGCGATTGCTGCCGCCGCGGCCAAGCTCGGAAAACTTGAACCGGGCCGATTGGCCAGCGACCGCGCGGACCTCGACTACGTCAGGGTTTTTGTCGGCAAGGCCAGCGTCGTGGGCATCCCGCTTGCTCGACTTCCCATGCCCGCCGGCTATCCAACCCATCTGCTGCACGTTCGGCGATATGACGCCGACCTGGTCCCTGCCCCCGATCTGATGCTGGAATTCGGAGACCGCGTCGGCGTGCTGACGCCGCCGGAGCGGAAAGAGGAAATCCGCCGTCACTTCGGCGATACCGTCAAGGCCGCTGCGGAATTCAGCTACGTCTCGCTGGGGATCGGGATGGTTCTCGGCGTTCTTCTCGGTCTCATTCCGATCCCCATTCCCGGCGTCGGCACGGTGACCCTTGGCATCGGCGGCGGACCACTGATCGTCGCGCTCATCCTCGGCAAGGTGCGCCGCACCGGCCCGATGCTATGGACCATGCCGTTGCCGGCCAACATCGTGCTGCGAAACTTCGGTCTCGCCATGTTCCTCGCCACCGTTGGCGTAAACGCCGGACAGCCTTTCGTCCGGACCGTCGCGGAGTCCGGATTGACGATGCTCTTCATCGGCGTCGCGGTCCTGTTGACGACCGTGGCGATCGTCCTGCTCGTCGGCCACTATCTCATGAAGATTCCGTACGACGACCTCGTCGGCGTCGCGTCCGGCGCGACAGGAAATCCAGCCATTCTCGTTTACTCGACCAAGATGGCTCCGACCGAGCGACCAGACATCGGGTACGCCATGATCTTTCCCTCGATGACGCTAGTTAAGGTCATTGCCGCCCAGATCGTGGGTCTCCTGGCCGTCGGCCATGGCGGCTAAGGCCCTGTTTCCGCCCGTACCGGGCTCTCTCAGTAGATCCCGGTCGCGTAGAAGAACGCGATAGCCACGAACACCGCCGCGGTCTTCGTCAAGGTGATCACGAACACGTCCTTGTAGGCCTGCCTGTGCGTGAGGCCCGTGACGGCAAGCAGCGTGATGACGGCTCCGTTGTGCGGCAACGTATCCATGCCGCCGCTCGCCATGGCCGCGATACGATGGAAGACTTCGAGCGGGATGTTCGCCGCCTTCGCGGCGGCGATGAATTCATCCGACATCGCGGCAAGGGCAATACTCATGCCGCCGGAGGCCGAGCCAGTGATACCGGCGAGCACCGTCACGGTGACGGCTTCATTGACAAGCGGATTCGGGATCGACCTGAGCGCGGCGGAAACCGCCGAAAAGCCGGGCAGCAGCGCAATCACGCCGCCGAATCCATACTCGGAAGCGGTATTGAGCGACGCAAGCAGAGCGCCGGCGACCGCGGCCTTGCTGCCATCCGCGAACTTCGCAAGCACGGGACGCCAGGCGAAGAGGAACACCGTCAATATGCCGAGCAGCAACGCACCCTCGACTGCCCATATGGCTGCCACCGGACCAATCTGCGTAACGATCGCATGGCCACCGAGAGTGACTTCATGCTTCGCGCCGTAAGCCCGAGGCACCAGATGCGTCAATATGAAGTTCGCGACGCCCACCACGACCAACGGCGCCAGGGCGATCCAGGGGTTGGGCAAGTCCTTCTCATCGAACGGCTCCGGTTCGTTGAGAAGTTCCGTGCCATAGCCCTCCCCGCGCTTCTGCGCCGCTCGCCGGCGGTTTTCGATGTAACCGAGACCGACGCCGAGAACGAAAGCGCTGCCGATGAGGCCCAGCACTGGCGCAGCCCACGTCGTCGTATTGAAGAACGTCGTGGGGATGATGTTCTGAATTTGCGGTGTTCCCGGCAAGGCATCCATCGTGAAGCTGAATGCGCCAAGCGCAATCGTGCAGGGAATGAGCCGCTTTGGAATATCGCCTTGCCGGAACATCTCGGCCGCGAACGGGTAAACCGCGAACACGACGACGAACAACGACACGCCGCCATAGGTCAGGATTGCGCAGACGACAACAATGGATAGCACGGCGCGCTCCCGGCCGAGCACACCGATGACGGCGACGACGATCGACTTGGAAAAGCCCGACAACTCGATGACCTTGCCGAAGACAGCGCCCAGCATGAAAACGGGAAAATAGCTCTTCACGAAGCCGACCATCTTCTCCATGAAGACGCTTGAAAACAGGGGTGGAACGAGCGAGGGATCGGTCAGCAACACCGCGCCAAGCGCAGCAATCGGAGCGAACAGGATGACGCTGTAACCGCGATAGGCGACAAACATCAGAAAGATAAGGGCACCCAACACGATCAAGAGACTCATGGCCGCGCTCCCATTTCCGACGGTAAGCCAATTGCTTCGGGGATGCTCAAGCCGTGGACACGAGCATGGTCAGGCGTTCGCGTTCCAACTCGCTAATAACCTTTGTGTGGTGTTCGACCGCCTCGGCCAGCAAGTCACGAATCGAGATCACGGTTATGGGCGTATCGTTCTCGACCACCGGCAGGTGACGAATGCGGTGCAGGTGCATTAGCTTCAGGCAGTCTGCGAACGTCTTCGCAACATCAACTTTGATGACCTCTCGAACCATGATGTCGGCTACTGGCGTAGATTCCGGGGACTTCCCGGCAACGACCAGCCGCCGCACGCAATCGCGTTCGGAAAGAACACCTGCGATGGCCCCATGCTCCGTAACCACGACAAGACCGATATCCTTTTCGGCCATGAGCCGCATTGCTGTGAGCGCGTTATCCTTCGGGCCGACGGTCCACAGAGATCGCGGCTTTGCAGCAATGATCTGTTTTAACGGGCGATAAGCCAGAATTTCCTCTGGACGTCTGAGCGGATGATCCATGGTGCGTCACCTCCCGGTTACGAACTGGCTTGGAGTGGGTCGGTAACATCTGTCACGACGGTTACAGCGTGCGACGCAGCATTAAACTTGGGAGCCCTGCTCCCGGCTTCCGGAGAAGACATCGCGCCGCTTGCCGGGGAACGTGCTGGAGGCGGCGCCGATTTCTATTGACCTATGTCAAGCAATGTGGGGCGCCTGCTGCACAAAAATGGCATCTCCGGCGATCGCGGTGATCCAGCGCGAAACATGAGCCGATCCGCCTGCAGCGATCACCGAGGCGGCCGACACGTAGAGAGCCGCTTGTGGGAGGTTCACATGGGTAATCCGTCATCATCGGCATATCTCGAGAGCCTGATGCGGGCCGGCCAGCAATCGATGAAGCAATTTGACGATGCGCTTACCAGCGCAATGGGCGTTGAGGGTAAGCCTGCGACGCCTGATGCCTTGTCGCCCTTTACCGTCGGGGCAAGTTTGCAACGACAATATTGGTCTCCGATTGTGGACTTCTGGAAAGGCGCCCTTGGCTCCGCATCTGCAACAGGCGCGCAGCGGACGGACCGCGATAGAGCGCTTCCAGGACGAGGCATGGCAACATTCGCCTTACTACGAGCTCATCAAGAAGTCCTACCTGATGAACTCAAAGCAACTGGCCGAACTTGTCGACCAGGCCGAGGTTGACGAAAAATCAAAGTTGCAGCTTCGCTTCTACGCGCGGCAGTTCATCGATGCGATGAGTCCGTCGAATTTTCCTGCAACCAACCCCGACGTCATTCGAACGGCCATCCGGACACGTTCAGGGAGCCTCGTGACCGGGATGCAGAACCTGATTGAAGATATCAAAAAGGGGCGCATCACGCGGGTCGACGAATCCGCCTTCGAGGTTGGCCGCAATCTGGCGGTGACGCCCGGATCGGTCATCTTCGAGAACAGCTTGATCCAGCTCATCCAATATGCGCCGCAGACCGCCGACGTTGAAAAAACGCCGCTCCTGATCGTGCCACCTTGCATCAACAAGTACTATCTGCTCGATCTCGGCGCAGGAAATTCGTTTGTCGAATACGCGGTCGCCCAGGGACATCAGGTCTTCCTGATTTCCTGGCGAAGCGCCGTTCCCGAAATCCAGCATCTAACGTGGGACGACTACCTGGGCCTTGGGGTGCTCCAGAGCATCGAAGTTGTGCGCGACATTGCAAAGGTCGATCAGATTCATGCCCTTGGCTTTTGCGTCGGGGGTACCATTTTGAGCTGCGCTGCGGGGGTTCTCGCCGCACGCGGAGAGAACAAGATCGCCACCATAACCCTCCTGACTACGATGATCGATTTCGCGGATACTGGCGAGATCGGCCTGCTGATCGACCGGAATTCGGTTGCGCTGCGCGAAGCCACGATCGGAAAGGGCGGCATTTTGCCCGGCAAGGAACTGGCCTTTACCTTTGGAACCTTGCGCGCCAACGATCTGGTCTGGCGCTATGTCGTCGAGAGCTATCTCAAGGGCGCACCGCGTGATTCCTTCGATCTGCTTTACTGGGATTCCGACAGCGTCAGTTTGCCCGGGCCAATGTACTGCTGGTACACGCGCAACACCTACGTTGAAAACAAAATCAAGAAGCCTGGCGCGACCACCCAATGCGGCGAACGTATCGACCTCACAAAGGTAAAGGTGCCGACGTTCATACTGGCCTCTCGCGAGGACCATATCGTGCCCTGGCAGAGCGCGTTCCGCTCAAAGGACATCATGGGAAGGGATCCGCGCTTTGTGCTCGCCGCCAGCGGTCACGTCGCCGGCGTGATCAATCCGCCGGCCCGCAACAGGCGGAGCCATTGGGTCAATGACAATCTGAATTGCGACGCGGAAAACTGGCTGGAAGGCGCCAACGAGAAGCCGGGAAGCTGGTGGCCTGACTGGGATGGCTGGATGAAACGCCATGCCAGCGGCACCGTTCACGCTCCGAAGGAACTCGGCAACACGACGTACCCTTTGATCGAACCCGCGCCCGGCCGGTACGTCAGGCAAAAATCAAACTAGCTCACCCGAGAACCAGTTTTCGCCGCATGGCGCCACCGCGGCGATGATCCAAAGACCGGCTGGCACACGTACGGAGGAAATGCAGGATGGACGACCGGGCACCAGCGCCGCAGCCACCCATCTTCAATGTAAACGCCTACAGCCCCGCGGAGATCAAGGAGGCCGTCGAGAAGACCGGGGTCAAAAAGGCGAGATTGCCATTTCTGGCGTCGTTCATGCTCTCGATCGTGGCAGGGGGCAGCATCGGGCTCGGGGCACTCTACTATACCATCGTTGCCAGCGACGCACAGATGAGCTTCGCAGCGGTCCGCGTGCTTGGCGGCCTCGCGTTTTCACTCGGGCTGGCGCTGGTACTGGTGGGAGGCGCCGAACTGTTTACGGGCAACAATCTGATCATCATGGCGTGGGCAAGCGGGAAAGTCTCCACCGGCGAGATGCTGCGGAATTGGACGATCGTCTATCTCGGCAACTTCGCAGGCGCTGTAGGCATTGCTGTCCTGGTCTTTCTGTCACATCACCTGGACATGAACGGCGGCCGCATTGGATTGTCGATATTGAACACGGCTGCCGCCAAGATCCAGCCAGACTTCGTGACGCTTTTCGTCAAGGGCATCCTCTGCAACGTGCTGGTCTGCATGGCGGTCTGGCTGGCCTATGCGGGACGCTCGGTTACGGACAAGATTCTCGCGCTCACATTGCCGGTCTCCGCTTTCATCGCGGCGGGTTTTGAGCACTGCGTGGCAAACATGTATTTTCTGCCGCTGGCGTGGCTCATGGTCCAGACAGGCCATGTTCCGGCCAATTTCGACGCCTCGTCGATTACGATATCCGGGATCATCCACAACCTCATCCCGGTCACCCTCGGCAATATTGTGGGTGGCGCAGGCCTGGTGGGCGCTGTGTATTGGACGATCTATCGGGCGGCGTTTGGCGACGGGTCTCCGGGCGAGAAACGATAGAACTTCGCGCTTCAGCAGGGAGCGCGAAGCGGCGACCGGAGAGACGCGATGGCGTCAAGCCGCGCTCAGGCCCGTCAGTTCGAGGCTGAGCGTCCGCAACCGCTGACGGGCGACCGCGTCATAAGCCTGCGGGTTGACCCTGGCCTCGTTCATGCCGTTGAAAAACAGCCCGCTCTTGCCCGCGACGTCGTCGCCCGCCGCCAGATGCAGGATCGCCTCACCGCCCTGCTCCACCGTCGAGATCGGCGTGATGCCGCCGGCCCGCACCATGGTGGTGTTCATGTAGGTTGCCGGGTGAAGCGAATTGACGATGACACCCGTCCCCTTCAGCTCTTCGGCGAGGTCGATGGTGAACATGATTTGCGACAGCTTGCTCTGCGCATAGGCACGGCTGCCGCTATAACCCCTCGTGATCATGACATCGTCGAAATCGATCGGGTGCTGACCGAGCGAGGCGACATTGACGATGCGCGATGGCGCACTCGCCTTGAGCAGCGGCAACAGCCGATGGGCCAGCAGGAAGCCGGCGAGATAGTTGACCGCAAACCGCAGTTCGTGACCGTCCGCGCTGATCTGACGGGCCGGCCCTTCGTTCAGCGATCCGATACCGGCATTGCTGATGAAGACGTCGAGCCGCCTGTTGTCGGCCAGCACCGCCTCGGCGAGTTGCCGAACGCCGGACAACGCCGAAAGATCGGCCTGGTAGAACACGGCTTCGCCGCGCCCTTCCCGCTTGATCTCGTCGGCAAGCGCCTTGCCCCGCCCGCCGTCGCGACCGTGGATCAGCACTTTG
Source organism: uncultured Alphaproteobacteria bacterium (assembly GCA_963843225.1). Taxonomy (GTDB): domain Bacteria; phylum Pseudomonadota; class Alphaproteobacteria; order Rhizobiales; family Xanthobacteraceae; genus Bradyrhizobium. The sequence goes on from CAWJJT010000003.1 coordinate 441,986, forward strand.
GCGCCGGCGGAGGCGAGCTTGCCGGCGACGTAACGGCCGACACCATCGGTCGAACCGGTGACCAGCACCGTCTTGCCGTCCATGTTCATCGCAATCCCCTTCCCGGCGCCGGGCAAAGCCGTCAGTGAATCTCGGCCGACCGCTTCAGCGCCTCTTTCAGTTTTTCGAGGCTGAAATCCTTGGCTCGCGCGATGTCCAGGATTGGCGTCTCGCGGCGGCCGCAGAGTTCGGCAGCCTCGGGGATCTTGGCGGCAATATCGATCGGGATCACGATCGCGCCGTGGCGGTCGGCGTGAATGAGATCGTCCGAGCGCACGGTCATGCCGGCAACCCGCACTTCGCCGCCAAAGCTTTCGGCATGGACCCAGGCGTGCGACGGTCCGATCGATCCTGCGAGCGCCTGGAAGCCGGGCGCCCATTGCGGAATGTCGCGGATCGATCCGTCGGTGACGACGCCGAGACAGCCGAGCGCCTTGTGCACGGAGCTTTGCACCTCGCCCCAGAACGCGCCATATCCGACATCCGTCCCGTCGATATCCTGGATCACGGTGATGCGCGGACCAAAGCCGGTGCCGACATATTCATAATAGGCGATGCGTCGTTTGGCCTGCTCGGCGGCGGGAAGGCCGGATTGCAGCACGGAGCGGATCGTCACGGTGCGCGCATAGCCGACCATCGGCGGCAGATCCGGGAACGGACACACCAGCGGCTTGGTGGTGTAGCCGATCAGGCGGCGTTCCGGCGCGACGATTTCCATCGCGTTGCAGATCGTCGGTGTGTCGTAGCGCCCGAGCGCTTCGAGAAGCGAAGCAGGCAGCGGCGCTTTAGCGGAATCCGTCACGGCGTTTTCTCCAGAATTTTAGGGGCCGGCCAGATCGTGCTGACCGTGCATGCGCAAGCCTATAGCCGAGATCGAGGTCGAACCCAACTCGGCCCTCGCTCATGGCAGATATCCGGGGTGGTTTCGGGCGTAAGCGTGGCGCCGCCGAAGCCGGCCGAAGGCTGCTCAGTTCAGCCGCGGCGGCCGCTCATCCTCGTCCGCTTCGGGCGAAACCGACGGCGCGAACGGTGACGATGCAGCCGCCGGCGCAACGGTGGCCGAAGCCGTCGCCGCCGCAGCGGCGCCGGCCTTTCGCGCATGGTCGCGATAGGACCGCCACCCGGCCGGCAGGCTCAGCAGATACAGCACCGACCCCGCCGACAGGATGTACCAGGGATAGCTGATCAGGAGTGCGATGAAGAAGATCACCGACACGAAAACCGGCAGCACCATTTCCGGCGGCACGCGCATCCGCACCGTCTTGCCGGAAAACACCGGCAGCCGCGAAACCATCAGGAACGCGATCAGGAGCGTGTAGACCGCCGTCAGCATCGCCGGGGGTTTCGGCAGGCCGAGAAAGGCGAGAAAGATCGGCAGCAGCGCAATGATGGCGCCGGCAGGCGCCGGAACGCCGGTGAAGTAATTCGCCGCGAATGCCGGCTTGTTCGGATCGTCCATGGTCGCATTGAAACGGGCGAGCCGCAGTCCGCCCGAGATCGCGAACACCATCGCCGCGATCCAGCCGCCATTGTTCAGCTCGTGCAACTGCCAGAAATACAGGATCAGCCCCGGCGCGACGCCGAAATTGACGAAATCCGCCAGGCTGTCGAGTTCCGCCCCGAATTTCGACTGGCCCTTGATCATGCGTGCGACGCGGCCGTCGACCCCATCGAGGAAGGCGGCAAATACGATCGCGTAAACCGCGATGTCCATCCGCCCTTCCGTCGACAGGCGGATCGCGGTCAGCCCTGCGCAGATCGCGAGCAAGGTGATGACGTTGGGAACCAGCATCCGCACCGGGATCGGACGAAACCGGCGACGGCGCATTTCCGGGGTGTTGGGATCGAAGGGCATCTGCATGGCTACCATATATAGCAGGCGCCGGCCCGTTTCGCCATTGCGCCGGCCGGCAACCCGGCGGGCAATGGTTAATCGGCGCGGTAGGTCCGGCCGCTGTCGCCGGCCCGGAAATCGGCCAGAATGGTCTCGCCGGCAACCGCGGTCTGACCTTCGGAAACCAGCGATTTGGTGCCTTCCGGCAGATAGACGTCGAGGCGTGAGCCGAAACGGATCAGCCCGAACCGCTCACCGGCGCCGATCGACTGCCCTTCGCGCACGAACGACACGATCCGCCGCGCCACGAGGCCGGCGATCTGAACCACGCCGATCCGCCCCTGGGGCGTGGAGATCACAAGCGAATTGCGCTCATTGTCCTCGCTCGCCTTGTCCAGTTCGGCATTGATGAAGGTGCCGGGCCGATAGGCGATGCGGTCGATCCTGCCCGCGACCGGACTGCGATTCACATGGCAGTTGAACACGCTCATGAAGATCGAGATTCGCGGCAGCGGCCGATCGCCGAGACCGAGTTCAGCCGGCGGCAGCACCTGCGTGATCATCGAGACGCGCCCGTCGGCCGGCGCCACCACAATTCCCTCGCGCACCGGCGTCACCCGAACCGGATCGCGGAAGAACAGCGCGCACCACAGCGTCAGCAACGTGCCGATCCAGCCCAGCGGCGACCAGATCCAGAACAGGATCAGGCTGACAAGTGCAAAGCCGCCGATGAACGGATAGCCTTCCGGATGGATCGGCGGAATTTGCGCACGGATGGAATTGGCGATGGACATCGAGGTTTCACTGTCATTTGCGCGCTCTCCGGTGTCAGGAGAAGCAATTGCGTTTCGGTCATTCCGCCGCGGCAGGCGTTACCAGCGCATCGTCGACGGGTGGCGGCTCGCGGTTCGGCGCTTCGTTCTCGTCGGCGATCCGCGCCAGCTTCTCGCGCGCCTCCTGCGCCTCCCGCTGCCGGTTCCACATACTGGCATAAAGTCCGCCGGTTGCCAAAAGCTGCGTATGGGTGCCGCGCTCCGCGATGCGGCCTTGATCGAGCACGATGATTTCGTCGGCGCCGACGATCGTGGACAGCCGATGCGCGATCACGAGCGAAGTGCGGTTGCGCGATACGCGCTCCAGCGCCTCCTGAATTTCATGTTCGGTATGGCTGTCGAGCGCCGAGGTCGCCTCGTCGAGCACCAGGATCGGCGGCGCCTTGAGCACAGTACGCGCGATGGCGACACGCTGCTTCTCGCCGCCGGACAATTTCAGACCGCGCTCGCCCACTTGCGTCTCGTAGCCTTTCGGCGACATCCGGATGAACGGATCGATTTGCGCGAGCTGCGCCGCCTGTTCGACTTCGGCATCGCTGGCGTCCCAGCGGCCGTAGCGGATGTTGTAGCGGATGGTGTCGTTGAACAGCACGGTGTCCTGCGGCACCATGCCGATCGCGGCCCGCAGCGACGACTGCGTGACGTTGCGGATGTCCTGGCCGTCGATCAGGATCCTGCCGCCGGAGACGTCGTAGAGGCGGAACAACAGGCGCGAGATGGTCGACTTGCCGGCGCCGGAGGGTCCGACGATCGCGACCGTCTTGCCGGCCGGCACCTCGAAGCTGAGCCCTTTCAGGATCGGCCGCTCGGGATCGTAGGAAAACCGTACATCGTCGAAACGCACATTGCCTGAGGTCACGATCAGCGGCTTGGCGCCGGCAACATCCTTGATCTCGGGGTTGCGCGACAGCACGTCGAACATCTTCTCGATGTCGATGATCGCCTGTTTGATTTCGCGATAGACCATGCCCATGAAGTTCAAGGGTTGGTAGAGCTGGATCATCATGGCGTTGACCATGACGAAATCGCCGACCGTGTGGGTGCCGTTGCGGACGCCCATCGCGCACATCACCATGGTCGCGGTCAGGCCGGCGGTGAAGATGATCGCCTGCCCGGTGTTGAGAACCGCAAGCGAGGTGTAGGTCTTGACGCTGGCCTGCTCGTAGCGCGCCATCGAGCGGTCGTAACGCTGGGCCTCGCGTTCCTCGGCGCTGAAATACTTCACGGTCTCGTAGTTCAGAAGCGAGTCGATCGCCTTGGTGTTCGCCTCGGTGTCGGATTCATTCATCTTGCGGCGGATCTCGATCCGCCATTCGGTCGCGATGTAGGTGTAGGACATGAAGACCACGACCGTGATCGTGGTCGCCACCACATAGCGCCAGTCGAATTTCCACAACAGCACCGCCGTCAGGAGCGTAACCTCGACGATGGTCGGGACCAGTTGCAGGATCACCATCCGCACGATGACTTCGATCCCAAGGCGGCCGCGCTCCAGTACCCGCGTCAGCCCGCCGGTCTTGCGTTCGAGGTGAAAGCGCAGCGACAGCTCATGCATGTGGACGAAGGTGCGGTAGGCGAGCTTGCGCACCGCGTGCATCGCCACGCCCGCAAAAATGCCGTCGCGCCACTGCGTCAGCACCGCCATCAGTACGCGCAAGCCGCCATAGCTCAGCGTCATGATGAAGGGCGAGGCGATCAGCCACAGCGTCCAGTTCGACGACGCGACCGGGGCGGTGTCTGCGCCGGTCAACGCGTCGATCGCCCATTTGAAGGTGAACGGCACCGCCAGCGTCGCCACCTTGGCGATCAGCAGCAGAACCACCGACCAGACCACGCGCATCTTGAGATCGGCGCGATCGCCCGGCCAGATATACGGCCACAGATGCGCCAGCGTCCCGATCAGGGTCGCCGTCTCGGCGGAATTTTGCGACGAAGGCAGCGCTTCGGCTGCGCCGGAGGCCGAGTGGTGATGATCCATCAATCAACAGCCTGGAGAATCGCGACCCTGCGTTTTCTGCTTTTCTGCATTGTGCCCGTCATATAGAGCGTTTAAACGCCGCGTGCACCCCCAATCGGCCGCGATTCTTTCGACGAATCCCGGGCATTTACGGATAGATTTCATCAGTCCAAGCGAATCGTCTGGGGTTGACGCTCTTACGCTGCGATGCCACATGCCCGATATGACAAATAAAATCAAAACTGTTTGCGTCTATTGCGGCTCCGGCCCCGGCACAAATCCCCGCTTTATCGAAGGGGCCATCGGTTTCGGCAAAGTTCTCGCCGAGAACGGCATCCGCCTCGTCTATGGCGGCGGCTCAATGGGACTGATGGGCGCGGTGGCGACATCGGTGCTCGATCATGGCGGCCTCGTGACCGGCATCATCCCCGACTTCCTCACCGGCCGCGAAAATGCCCTCAAGCGCGTTCAGGAAATGATCGTCACGCCGGATATGCACGAACGCAAACGGCTGATGTTCGAGCGTTCCGATGCGTTCGTGGCGTTGCCCGGCGGCATCGGCACACTGGAGGAACTGGTGGAGCAACTGACGTGGCAGCAGCTCGGCCGCCACAGCAAGCCGATCCTGCTCGCCAATATCGACGGCTTCTGGGAGCCGTTGCTCACCCTGCTCGCGCATATGCGCGCGACCGAATTCATTCGCCCTTCGCTGGCGGTCAATATTCTGAAGGCGGAACGGGTCGAGGACATCCTGCCGAGATTGCGCGCTGCCGCCGCGCGCGTCCCCGAGGGCGCCGAGGAACTCGCCCCGGAATTGGCCCGCCGGCTTTAAAGCGTTTTCGAGCGAAGTGGATGCCGGTTCGCGTGAAGAAAACGCGTCAAATGAGAATCTAGCATCATTCGGCCGGAAACGTCACCGCCTCGATGCGATTGCCGTCGGGATCGATGACGAAGGCCGCGTAATAACGCACACGATCGTGCGGCCGCAGCCCCGGCGCGCCGTCGGAACGGCCGCCGGCCTCCAGCGCCGCGGCATGGAACGCATCGACCTCGCCCGTCGATTTGGCGCGCAGGCAGATATGGACGCCGCTGTCCGGCGCGACCGGCGCCATGCCGCCGCGCAGATTGATCCAGAATTCGGGATGGGTCTTGCCGAAGCCGATCGTCTTCGGCCGCGTCACCAGCCGCGAGAGCCCGAGCTGGGCCAGTGTTGCTTCGTAGAAGCGCGCGGCGCGTTCGAGGTCTGCGACGCCGACGGAAATATGGTCGATCATCGACAGCGCATCCCTTCGATATTGAAAACGTCATTCCGGGATGGTCCGAAGGACCAGACCCGGAATCTCGAGATTCCGGGTTCGCGTCTTCGACGCGCCCCGGAATGACGGCGGGTGATCACGCCGGCGCGCGGGATTTCACCAGCTTGTAGATCACTGAATCCATCAGCGCCTGGAACGAGGCGTCGATGATATTGGGCGACACCCCGATCGTGGTCCAGCGCTCACCCGCTTCGTCTTCGCTCTCGATCAGCACCCGTGTCACGGCTTCCGTGCCGCCATTAAGGATACGCACGCGGTAGTCGATCAGCTTCAGGCCCTCGATGTATTTCTGGTACTTGCCGAGATCCTTGCGCAGCGCGACGTCGAGCGCGTTGACCGGACCATTGCCTTCGGCCGCCGAGATCAGTTTCTCGCCGTCGACATCGACCTTCACGACCGCCATCGCCACCGTGATGCGCTGGCCGTTGGCGTTGTAGCGCTGCTCGACATTGACGTCGAACTGCTCGACCCGGAAATATTCCGGCACCTTGCCGAGCGTGCGCCGCGCCAGCAGATCGAACGAGGCGTTGGCGGACTCATAGGCGTAGCCGGCGGCCTCGCGTTCCTTCATCTCCTCGACCAGGCGAAGCAGTTTCGCGTCGTTCTTGTCATAGGCGATGCCGGCGCGATCGAGTTCGGCGATGACGTTGGAGCGCCCGGCCTGGTCGGATACCAGCACCTTGCGATGATTGCCGACCGCTTCGGGCGGCACGTGTTCGTAGGTCTGGGGATCCTTGAGCACGGCAGAGGCGTGAATGCCGGTCTTGGTGACGAAGGCGCTTTCGCCGACGTAAGGCGCGTGCCGGTTCGAGGCGCGATTGAGCATGTCGTCGAGCGTGCGCGACACCTTCATCAGGGTCGTCATCTTGTCCGGTGACACACCGATCTCGAAGGCGTCGGAAAATTCACGCTTCAGCCGCAAGGTCGGGATCAGCGAGCACAGATTGGCGTTGCCGCAGCGTTCGCCGAGTCCGTTCAGCGTGCCCTGGATCTGCCGCGCGCCCGCGCGCACCGCGGCCAGCGAATTGGCCACAGCCTGCTCGGTGTCGTTGTGGGCATGGATGCCGACGTGATCGCCGGGAATATGCTTGATCACCTCGGCGACGATGCTCTCGACTTCGTGCGGCATGGTGCCGCCATTGGTGTCGCACAGCACCACCCAGCGCGCGCCGGACTCGTAGGCCGCCCTCGCACAGGCGAGCGCGAATTCCGGATTTTCCTTGTAGCCGTCGAAGAAATGCTCGCAGTCGAGCATGACCTCGCGGCCGGCCTGCTTCGCGGCCTGAACGCTGTCGCGGATCGAGGCGAGATTTTCCTCGTTGGTGGTCTCCAGCGCGACGCGCACCTGATAGGCCGAGGATTTCGCGACAAAGCAGATCGCGTCCGCCTTCGCTTCCAGCAATGCCGCCAGGCCCGGATCGTTGGAAGCCGAACGGCCCGGCCGCCGCGTCATGCCGAACGCGGTGAAGCTTGCATGTTCGAGCTTCGGCTTTTCCGCGAAGAATTCGGTGTCGGTGGGATTGGCGCCGGGATAGCCGCCCTCGACGTAGTCGATGCCGAGTTCGTCGAGCATGCCCGCGATCAGCTGCTTGTCGTGCAGCGTGAAATCGACGCCGTTGGTCTGCGCGCCGTCACGCAGCGTGGTATCGAACAGATAGAGACGTTCGCGGCTCATGTGGGAGCTCCCGGCTTGGCGTCGTCACCCAGCGTCTTCTGCATCGTGGTGTTGGCAAGCCACTCGCCGTTGACGGTAACGGTGTTACGCTGCTTGGCGACGTAGCCGCGTTTGACGAAAAATTCCGCCGCATTGTCGCTGGCATCGACCGTGAGGCTCTTGGCTCCGCGACTTCCGGCGAGCTTTTCCAGCGCCTCGCACAGCATCGACGCGACGCCCTGCCCGATCGCGCCGGGGTGCACATAGAGCATGTCGATGTGATCGGCGCCCTTCAGCGCGGCGAAGCCCACGGGCGAATTCTGCAAGGTCGCGACCAGCGTGAGTTCGCCGGCAAGACGCTTGCCCAAGGCCTCCTCGTCGTCCGCGACGCTGGCCCAGGCCTGCTGTTGCGCCTCGCTGTAATCATCGCCGGTCAACTGCTCGATCGCGGCAGCCAGGATCGCCGCCAGCACGGGCGTATCCGCGGGCAAAAACGGCCGCAAGCCGGGTTTGGGGAGCGTCTGTCCCATCGCCTCAAAACACTCCCAACAGTTTTAGCGCCAGCACGACGGCGGCCGCGATCACCGCCCATTTGATGACGATGTAATAGCGCCAATGCTTTGGAAAAGGCGTGTCGGGTCTGCTCATCGCGCGATCTCCCAGGTGGTGCCTTCCTTGGAATCCTTGATCACCACGCCCATCGCCGCGAGTTCATCGCGAATGCGGTCGGATTCCCTGAAATCCTTTCGGGCGCGGGCAGCGGTCCGGGCGGAAATCAGACTGTCGACCTGGTTGGCGTCAACACCGCTCGCCTGCTGTTTTCGGCCCTTCCATTCCGCGGCGCTCTCGGACAGGAAACCGAGAAACCGCAAGGAAGCCGCAAACTGGCTGCGATCGGGCTCGTTGCCGGACGCCGCGCTGTTCCGCAGACCGTGCAATGCGGCGATCATCTGCGGCGTGTTCAGGTCGTCCGACAGTGCCTCGATCACGGCATCCGACGGCCGCCCGCTGCCAAGGTCGGCGGCGACCCAATACCAGTCGTCGAGCGTCCTTGCGCTTTCCTCAAGGCCCTTCAACGTCCAGTCCATCGGAGAGCGATAATGCGCCTTCAACATGTTGAGGCGCAGCACTTCGCCCGGCCAGTCGGCCAGCAAATCGCGGATCGTGACGAAGTTGCCGAGCGACTTCGACATCTTCGTATCTTCGATCTGCACGAATTCATTGTGCATCCAGTAGTTCGCCATGGCGGACGTGCCATGCGCGCAGCGCGACTGCGCGAGTTCGTTCTCGTGATGCGGAAAGATCAGGTCGATGCCGCCGCCGTGAATATCGAAGACATCGCCAAGATAGGCCGCACTCATGGCCGAGCATTCGATGTGCCAGCCCGGACGTCCCCTGCCCCATGGACTTTCCCATCCCGGCTCATCGCCGGACGATTGCTTCCACAGGACGAAATCGAGCGGGCCTCTCTTGTGCGCATCGACGGCCACGCGCGCACCGGGCCGCTGCTCGTCGAGCTTGCGGCCGGACAGCGCGCCATAGTCAGGCATCGACTGCACATCGAACAGAACTTCGCCGCCGGCTTCATAGGCATGGCCGCGCGCGATCAGTTGCTGGATCAGCGTCACCATGTCCGCCTTGCCGTCCGCGCGCGGCAGCACAAAGTCGGTCGCGCGCGGCTGGAACGTCGGCGGCAAGGAGCCCAGGGCCGCCACGTCGGACGCGAACTGCGCCGCGGTCTTCTCGGTGACCTTGCGGATCGCCTCGTTCAGCGGCAGCCCGGGAAAATCCCGCGCGGCGCGGTCGTTGATCTTGTCGTCGACGTCGGTGATGTTGCGGACATAGGTGACGTGATTGTCGCCGTAGAGATGCCGCAGCAGCCGGAACAGCACGTCGAACACGATGACCGGGCGCGCGTTGCCGATATGGGCGAAGTCATAGACCGTCGGCCCGCAGACATACATGCGCACGTTCTTGGGATCGAGCGGCGCGAACAGCCGCTTCTCCTTCGTCAGCGTATCGTAGAGGCGTAATTCCATGGATATCCCGTGCCTTTCCGGCCGGGCGTCCAGTGATCTCATGTGAGAAAAGACGGCCTCAGCCAGCAAATCGCTAGCTCATAATCTCGCGGCAAATGCCACAAATGGCGAGAAAACCGTTCATGGAACCACCATGGGCCAGCCGGGGGGATTCCGTCAAGTGATTGCGTGCGGTGCCACAGAAAAGCCGGCTTGGAGCACCAAACGGCCGGCCCGCCATGGTTAATCATTCTTAACGTTTTGGCTCTATCGAATGAGGGCGATCCTCTCATTTTCCCGGTGCCGCATGCGAATTCGTATCCGCCTTCCTGGCCTGTGCCCTTGTTGCTGCCGCATCGGCGGCGTCGGCCGACAGCCGCGTCTTCATCGTCGCCAACCAGTCGGACGGCTATGGCGTCGACCAGTGCCTGGCGAGCGGCGAGAGATGCGGCGCCCATGCCGCCCGCTCCTACTGCCAGTCGCGCGATTTTGCCGACGCCTCCTCCTATCGCCGCGTCGACCCGGACGAGATCACGGGCTCGGTTCCCGAGGCCGGCGGAACTCGGCGGGAACTGCACCCATGCCGGTTGCAGTGAATATGTCGCCATTACCTGCCAGCGCTAAAGCCTTCCGGCCGCGACAGAATCGCCCTGCCACGGCGACGCCCCGGAAACGACGTGACGCTGCCCCGAGAAGCGGCTATGGAGGCCACGTTGACCGCGCCTCCGGTGTCTTGAGCCTGCGCGGGGCCCCCTCAATGGCCGGATATGCCTGAAACGCAGAGCGCCCTCTTTTCCCGATGGATTTTGGCCAGCGTCGCGCTGATCGGCGTGGGTGCGCTGAGTGTCGAGGCCTCGGCGCAGACGAATCCGCCAGCACCGGTGCCGTCGCAGGGCGTGCCGGGGGCGGCGCCTGGCGCACCGGTCAACCCGATGTGTCCCCGGCTGGAAGCGCAATTGGCGACCATCGACCGCGGCGGCAACGGCGACCCGGCCAAGGACGATCAAATCCGGCGCTACCAGGATGCCGCGGCCAAGCAGCAGGCCGAACTCGACCGCGTCACGATGCAGGCCAAACGCATGGGTTGCGAGAGTTCCGGCTTTTTCTCGCTGTTCTCCGGCCAGTCGGCGCAATGCGGCCCGGTCAACAACCAGATCCAGCAGATGCGGGCCAATATGGATCAGATCACGTCCAGCCTGGAGCGGCTGCGCACCGGCGGGCTCGGCGGCGCCGATCGCGAAAACCAGCGCCGCTCGGTGCTGACCGCGCTGGCGCAGAATAATTGCGGCCCGCAATACGCCAATGCGCTGCGCGGCTCGGGCAACTTCCTCGACAATCTGTTCGGCAACAACAACAACTATAATACAGGCGCGCCAAGCGCCGATCTCGGCCCGCAATCCGGCACCTTCCGCACGGTCTGCGTCCGCTCCTGCGACGGCGCGTATTTTCCGATTTCGTTCGCGACCGTGCCCGGCCGTTTTCCCGACGACGAGAAGACCTGCAAGGCGCTCTGCCCGGCCTCGGACGCGACGCTCTACGCCTACCGCAACCCCGGCGAAGACATGAACCAGGCCGTGTCGATCAGCGGCCAACCCTACACGTCGTCGCCGAACGCATTCCGCTTCCGTCAGGAGTTCACGCCCTCCTGCTCGTGCAAGGCCGCGGGACAAACCTGGTCCGACGCGCTGAAGAACATCGACGACAAGGCCGCCGCCGAACAGCAGGGCGACATCATCGTCACGGAGGAAGGCGCGAAAAAGATGGCCCGGCCGCTGCCGGCCAGGGGTGCCCCGACGACGACCGGAAAAAAGGGCGCCGCAGGCTCGACCGCAGCCGCTCCCGCCGCTCAGGCGCCGGACGCCCCGGCGCCTGCGCCAGCCACCGCTTCGAGCGGCGCGAGCGGGAGACAAGATCCGGACCATCGGTCCGACTTTCATCCCCGCGCGCTAGGGTCTGATCTAGCTTCGCTGAATCTGAGCCCGGCAGTGCTCGCTCATCCCTCGAACGCTTCGGCCGATCCGCCTCTTGCACGCGAGACCAGCGTGTCGTCGGGTTTGGGCAACGGCTTGCCGGCATCGCGGAAGCGGTTGGTGATGGGATAGCGGCGGTCGCGGCCGAAATTCTTCTGCGTCACCTTGACCCCCGGTGCTGCCTGCCGGCGCTTGTACTCGGCGATATTCAGCAGCCGATCGATCCGCGCCACCACCTCGCGATCAAAACCCGCCGCCACGATCGAGGCCAACGGCTCCTCGCGCTCGACCAGCCGTTCCAGAATGGCATCGAGCATGTCGTAGGGCGGCAGCGAATCCTGGTCGGTCTGGTTTTCGCGCAGTTCCGCGGTCGGCGGCCGCGTGATGATGTTGACGGGAATGACCTCGCCCGAAGGACCGAGCGCACCGTCCGGCTTCCATGAATTGCGCAAGGTCGAGAGCCGGAACACCTCGGTCTTGTAGATATCCTTGATCGGATTGAAGCCGCCGTTCATGTCGCCATAGAGCGTGGCGTAGCCCACCGACATTTCGGACTTGTTGCCGGTCGTGACCACCATCGCGCCGGTCTTGTTGGAGATCGCCATCAACAGCGTGCCGCGCGCGCGGGCCTGCAGATTTTCCTCGGTGATGTCGCGCGGCAGGCCCGCGAAGGTCTTCGGACAGGATCTCCTCGAAGCCGTTGACGGCCGCCGCGATCGGCAGCACCTCGTAGCGGATGCCGAGCGCACCGGCGAGTTTGGCCGCGTCGTCGAGCGACACCTGTGCGGTGAAGCGAAACGGCAGCATGACGCCGCGGACCCGCTCGGCGCCCAGCGCGTCGACCGCGATCGCGGCACACAGCGCCGAGTCGATGCCGCCGGATACGCCCAGCAGCACGCCGGGGAATCCGTTCTTGCCGACATAGTCGCGCAAGCCCAGCACACAGGCCGCGTAGTCGCCCTGATCGCCGTCGAGCACGGAAGCCATCGGTCCGGCGCAGTGCCAGCCACTCTCGCCCTTGCGCCAATGCAGCGTCGTGATGCTTTCGGCAAACGCCGGCAGTTGCGCCGCCACCGAGAGATCGGCGTTCAGCGCAAACGATGCACCGTCGAACACCAGTTCGTCCTGTCCCCCGATCTGGTTCAGATAGATCAGCGGCAATCCGCTTTCGGTGACGCGGGCGACCGCGATCGACAGCCGCACATCGTTCTTGCCGCGCGCGTAAGGCGAGCCGTTCGGCACCACCAGAATTTCCGCGCCGGTCTCGGCCAGGCACTCGACGACGTTTTCGTAGTCTTGCGATTCCTCGAGCCAGATGTCCTCGCAGATCGGCACCCCGACCCGGATGCCGCGGATGGTGACGGGACCAGCGGCAGGGCCGCGGGCGAACAGCCGCTTTTCGTCGAACACGCCGTAATTCGGCAGGTTGGCCTTGTAACGGATGGCGGCGATGCGGCCGCCGTCCAAAAGCGCGCAGGCATTATAGAGTTTGCCGTCCTCGACCCAGGGACTGCCGATCAGCACCGCCGGGCCGCCGTCGGCGGTCTCGCGCGCGAGTTCCTCGATGGCGGCGCGGCAGGCCGACTGAAAGGCCGGCTTGAGCACCAGGTCTTCCGGCGGATAGCCGGCAATGAACAGTTCGGGAAACACGACGAGATCGGCGCCCTCGGCGCGCGCCTGCACGCGCGCGGCGCGCGCCTTGGCGGCGTTGCCGGTGACATCGCCCACCGTTGGATTGAGCTGGGCCAGCGTAATCGCAAACTGATCGGCTCGTTCGGTCATGGAGCGGATATTATCCTCATAATGAGCAAATCAAATATAGCATGCCCCCTCGGGCTTCGCCAGATGCCGGCGAAACTGCAATCGCATCAGACGACGCCGATGCGTTCGGCGATGCGCGAACAGCCAGAACAGGCCGGCCATGACCAGCGCGACGCCCACCGCCGCCGATCCCATGTCCTTGACCCGCCCGATCTGCGGATCGTGCTCCGTGGTCAGCCGGTCGGCCAGCTTCTCGATGGCAGTGTTGAGCAGCTCGATGATCAGAACCAGAACCACCGCCGCGACCAGTTCGACGCGGCGCATCGTGGTCACGCCAACGAGCCACGCCATCGGCAGCGCCAGTGCCAGCGCCACGATCTCCTCGCGGATGGCCTGCTCCGAGCGAATCGCAAAGGCGAGCCCATTGCGCGTATTGATGGTGGCCCGCCAGAACCGCAGCAACGCTTAAAGTCCCGCTGCGGCCGGCATCGGCTTGACCTTGCCGGCGCGTTCCTGCTTGAGCAATTCGGCGACCAGGAAAGCCATGTCGATCGACTGCTCGGCATTGAGCCGGGGATCGCAGACCGTGTGATAGCGGTCGTTGAGGTCCTCGTCGGTGATGGCGCGCGCGCCGCCGATGCATTCGGTGACGTCCTGTCCGGTCATTTCCAGATGCACGCCGCCGGCATGCGTCCCCTCCGCGGCGTGGATGGTGAAGAACGACTTCACCTCGGACACCACCCGGTCGAACGGCCTCGTCTTGTAGCCCGATGTCGAGGTGATGGTGTTGCCGTGCATCGGATCGCACGACCAGACCACCACGCGTCCCTCGCGTTTGACGGCGCGGATCAGCGCCGGCAGGTGGTCGCCGACCTTGTCGGACCCAAAACGGTTGATCAGCGTCAGCCGCCCCGGTTCGTTGTCGGGATTGAGCACGTCGATCAGCTTCAGCAATTCGTCCGGCTTCAGCGACGGGCCGCATTTCAGGCCGATCGGGTTCTTGATGCCGCGGAAATATTCGACATGGCCGTGATCGAGCTGGCGGGTGCGGTCGCCGATCCAGATCATGTGGCCCGAGGTCGCGTACCAGTCGCCCGTGGTCGAATCCACGCGCGTAAATGCCTGCTCATAGCCGAGCAGCAGCGCCTCATGGCTGGTGTAGAAATCGGTGGAGCGCAGCTCGGGATGGCTCTCGAGATCGAGCCCGCAGGCGCGCATGAAGTCCAGCGCTTCCGAGATGCGGTCGGCCAATTCCTTGTAGCGCCGCGACTGCGCTGAAATCCTTGAGGAAGCCGAGCATCCATTGATGCACGCTGCCGAGATTGGCAAAGCCGCCAGTGGCGAAGGCACGCAAGAGATTCAGCGTCGCCGCCGACTGCCGATAGGCCATTAGCTGGCGTTGCGGATCGGGAGCGCGCGCCGCCGCCGTGAACGAGATATCGTTGACGATGTCGCCGCGGTAGCTCGGCAGCTCGACGCCATCGAGCTTTTCGGTCGACGAAGAGCGCGGTTTGGCAAATTGTCCGGCGATGCGGCCGACCTTCACCACCGGCAGCGCGCCGGCATAGGTCAGGACCACCGCCATCTGCAGCAGCACGCGGAAGAAATCGCGGATATTGTTGGCGCCGTGCTCGGCGAAACTTTCGGCGCAGTCGCCGCCCTGAAGCAGAAAGGCCTCGCCGGCCGCAACCCGGGCGAGCGCCTTCTTCAGGTTGCGGGCCTCGCCCGCAAAAACCAGTGGAGGAAACGTGGCAAGCTGCGCCTCGACGTCGGCCAACGCCTTGGTGTCGGGGTATTGGGGGATCTGCAGCACCGGCTTGGTCCGCCAGCTATCGGGGGTCCACCGCTCGGACATGACGTCAACTCCTCAAGCAAAAACCGCTACTTACCCGCCTTGGCAAAGCTTCGGCGGAGCAACACTGAAAATGGCGTAGCCGGGTCGGAAGCAGCGGAAGGCCGGTTTATACACAGGCCCAACAGGGACCGCCAGTTGGAATTCCTTACCGCCCGGCAAACCCTTGCAGCAAAAGCCGAATTCGCCTTTGCTGTATGAATTATGCAAACACAGGGCGAAGAGCTGTAGCAGTGGCTGCGCTGGAAGACGTTTTCATCGACGACATCAGCTTCCCCGCGGCCGACGGATACATGCTGGGGGCGAGCCTGTTCCTGCCGCTCGGAGCGAAGCGCCACGCCGTGCTGATCAACTCGGCGACCGCCGTGCCGCGCAAGATCTACCGCGGCTTCGCCAGCTATCTGGCGGGGCGCGGTTGCGCGGTCCTGACCTATGACTATCGCGGCGTCGGCGACAGCAGGCAAAAGGCCATGGTCGGATACAACCAGCCGAGATCGCTGGTCGGCTTCAAGGCCTCGATGTCGGACTGGGCCGAGCTCGATGTCACCGGCGCGGTGGCCTGGATGCGCGAGCGCTACCATGCGCTGCCGCTTTGCTATGTCGGCCATTCCTTCGGCGGCCAGGCGCTGGGACTGCTGGCCAACAACACCGAAATATCGCGCGCACTCCTGGTCGCGGCGCAGGCAGCCTATTGGAGGCTGATGGCCTCGCCGGAGCGATACCGCGTCTACACCATGCTGAAGTTTGTCGGCGCCCCCCTCACCCGGATGC
Organism: uncultured Alphaproteobacteria bacterium; assembly: GCA_963843225.1. GTDB lineage: Bacteria > Pseudomonadota > Alphaproteobacteria > Rhizobiales > Xanthobacteraceae > Bradyrhizobium. The sequence continues at coordinate 457,991 of CAWJJT010000003.1, forward strand.
TCGGCTATGCGCCCGCCTGGAGCGGTATCGCGGAGGACCTGCCCAGAGATGTGTTTCTGCAATGGGTCAGCTGGGTGATGCATAAGCGTTATCTGTTCGACGATCCCGAGCTCAGCGGCCTGAAGAATTTTTCGCAATTCCATGGCGCCCTGCGCGCACTCGCGATGTCCGACGACCCCTGGGCGACGCGGCCGTCGGTCGAACTGCTCTGCTCCGGCTTCACCTCGATCGAGCCCGAGATCGTCACCGTTGTGCCGGCGGACACCGACGCCGCCAAAATTGGCCATTTCGGTTTCTTCCGCTCCGATCATCGCGACACGCTGTGGCGAAGTGCGGCGGACTGGATTCAAGGTGGCGAATAGGTTCGTCGGCCCCGTCAATCGAGCGTTTCGCGGCGATCCATTCGGGTTTGTCATTGCGAGCCAACGGGTCGCGCGAATGCGCGCCCGATGACAGGCTCCCACGAAGCAATCCATGTCTCCGAGCAAGGAAAGCTGGATTTCTTCGCTTCGCTCGCAATGACAGTTGAAAGACTACGGCGAAGCCGAGAAGCGCCGACATTAGCCGGGCGGCGCCTTGGCCATGAGCGCGCGCTTAAGGGGCGCTTAACTTTTTTGCGCAAGAGATAGGCGACCAGCGCACATATCATGACGCAGCAAGAACTGCGAGCGACACTCAGCCTCGAAGGAGGAATGCGTGAGGACGCTTTTCATTGGCGCGCTGGCGGCGATCCTGGCCGGCTGCAGCTGTCCTTTACTGTCGCATGAGCGCATGGAGGTGTGCTCGGAAGCGAACGGCTTCGTCTGTTTCGACAGGACGGCTGAGAGTGAGCCAGCGGAACCGGAGCCCGCGGCATTCCATACCAATTCCAAGCCGGCAAAAGCGCAACCTGCGCTGGCGCAGGCGGAAAAGCCGTCAATCGCCCAGACCCCCGAGTGGGCCACCCGTCTTGACGCAAAGAACGCCAAGTCGACCAAAGTCGCGGCGATCGGCGAGTCTGCCGCATCCAGCTCGCTCGCCGCGATGTCCGATCCGGTCACTGTCAAGGCGAAGGCCACAATCGCGGCGAGGCTGGAGAATCCGGCATCCGCCGAGTTCGGCGAGATGAACAGGGCCGTCCGGAAAAATGTGCGCGGGGAGTCCGTCGACACCATTTGCGGCCGCGTCAAAGGAAAAAAAGCGTCAGGCGAGGATACCGGAGACAGGCCGTTTTTGTATCTCGTGAAAGATGACGAAGCCTACGTCGTCGATGGCCCCGCGGATTCGGCGGCGGCGATCGCGTATCGCAACCTTTGCAGCTAACCCGGAACGGCAAAGCCGCCTGGATCGGAAACCGGACAAAAAGCGATCGAGAGGAACCGGCGGATTACTGACGATGATCGTGATTGGACAAGCATGTTGTCCTTTAAAACCAGTCACAATTCGCAAGTTGTCAATTTAGTTCAGCTAGAAGAAGCGCACCTCGGCGGAGGCGACTTCTGTATCAGTGATACGGAGCGATCCATGCCTGTCGCGGTGATTGCGATATCGGTGTTGATGATGTTGATGGTGGCGACGCCATCCGCTGCCTCTCCCTCCTGCATGAGCAAAGCCGAGGCGCGTCAGCATTTTGCCTCCCTGCATATCTATTGGCATGGCCGGGATCGTTGCTGGGATGCGAGACCGGCATATCGATCCGCCCGGTCCTACGGCGATCGGGCATACCACCGGATTCGGGAAGTTCGGCGAAACACCCATCAGCCCAGGTGGCACGAGTCGATGTCCAAGATGTTGTCCGACGACGAACCTGCGCAGATGGCTCCCCAGACATCGTGGATGGACCGCTGGGTGGATATCGAGCCGGCAATGCCCTCGCTCCAGGCGCGCGCGCTTGAGATTGCTCAGGGCGGGTCGCCGTCCATCACCCAACGCAAAGCCGAGCCGGTGATTTCGCTTAATCTCATGCTGGTGGCTTTCATCACCTTCGCGATCACGACGATGCTGGCCACTATCGAGTTTCTGTTCCGCAGAACGGTCTGAGACAGCCCCGCAAGCCATCGCGGCCGCAGCCCATGCTGCGTGAAGCAACGTCCCTACGCGGTCGCGGAAGATGGCGTCGCCGCCGCAGGCAATGTGAACTGGAAAGTCGCGCCTCGTTCGGTATTGGCGCTCGCCCATAATCGGCCGTCATGGGAGGCGATGATCCGCCGGCTGATCGACAATCCCATGCCGGTGCCCAGCGGCTTGGTGGTGAAGAACGCATCGAAAATGCGCGCGGCCTGGTCCTTCGAAAGCCCGATACCCGTGTCGCTCACCGAGATCAACAATTGACCGTCTCGGTTCTCTTCGACACCACGGTCAGTTCGCCGCCCGCGTCCTGCATCGCCTCGACGCCGTTGAGCCGACGCCGATACCGCCGCGGCTTCCCCAAGCCGGCAACCCCGGATTGTGCGTCTGGGCTCAGGCTGCGCGCACGGTGTCCAGGAACTTGCCGACTTCGAGCTTGAGCTGGTTGCTGTCGCGCGACAGCGATTGCGCCGCCGAGAGCACTTGCGAGGAGGCCGAACCCGTCTCGCCCGCGCCACGCTGCACATCGGTGATGTTGGAGGACACCTGCTGGGTGCCTTGCGCCGCCTGCTGCACGTTGCGGGAAATCTCCTGCGTCGCCGCGCCCTGCTGCTCCACCGCGGCCGCAATGGTGGACGAAATCTCCGATAATTTCTCGATGGTGCCGCTGATCTCCTTGATCGCGCCCACGGACTCCTGCGTCGCCGCCTGGATGCTCGAGATCTGCTGGCCGATCTCGCCGGTCGCCTTCGCGGTCTGCTCGGCCAGCGCCTTCACTTCCGATGCCACCACGGCAAAGCCGCGGCCAGCCTCGCCCGCGCGCGCCGCCTCGATGGTGGCATTGAGCGCGAGCAGATTGGTCTGCCCTGCGATGGTGTTGATCAGTTCCACGACGTCGCCGATCCGGGCCGCGGCCTTCGACAATTCGCCGACGCGATCGTTGGTGTTGCGCGCCTGATCGACCGCCTCATTGGCCATCCTTGCCGATGCCTGCACCTGGCGGCTGATTTCGTTGACGGAAGACGCCATCTCCTCGGTCGCGGAGGCCACCGATTGAACGTTGGTGGAGGCCTCCTCTGAGGCCGCCGCAACCGTCGCAGTTACTTGCTGCGCGCGTTCCGCGGTCCGGGTCAGCGTCCCGGCGGATGCTTCCAGTTCGGTCGAAGCCGACGACACGGTCTCGATGATCTGGCCGACTGCGCCTTCGAAGCTGTCGGCGAGCTTGATCATGTCCGCCTTGCGCAGTTGCGCTGCGGCACGATCCTGCATGTTCTTGGCTTCCGCTTCCTCCCGGGCCTTCTCCTCTGCCTTGACCTTGAAATTCTCGACGGCCTGGGCGACGTCGCCGATCTCGTCCTTGCGGCCGAGCCCTGGCAGGACCACGGCGAAATTGCCGTTTGCGAGTTCCTGCATCGAGCCGCTCAGCGCGCTCATCGGGCGGGCAATCGTGAAGACGGAGAACACGCAGGTCAGGATCAGCAGGATCGCGACCGCAGCACCGATCATCAGCATGGTCCTTTCGGAGGAAGACATTTCCTGGGCTGCCGCCGTGATCTCCTCTTCCACCCGGTGCTTGGCGTAATCGACGATCTTGTTGGCGAGCGATTCAAGCTCGGTCGCCATCGGCAACGCCACTTCCTGCGCAATGCGGGCGCTCTCTTCGTTGAACTTCGCCGTTCTTGCTACCGCTTCCGCCGACAGCTCGCCGCCGGCCTGGCGTTTTGCCTCGATGCCGATTACCTCGCTCCGGATGGCCCCGATCTGCTGGCTCGCCTTGAGGTAATCCGCCGACAAACTCTTGACCTTCGCGATGCGGTCGCGGTTCTCCGGGGAGTGAGCCAATTTCAGCATCTCGTCGGTAAACCCATTTACCGATTTCAGTCGTGCCGCGACATAGTCGGCGGCTTTCTGCAACTCCGCCAGACTGCCCGCAAAGCGGATGTCGCGAGCGCCGGTTTGCATGCCGCGGATCGAAGCCTTGGTGTCGATGGCGTCTCGTGCGATCGTCTGCTGCTGGTTCGCCGTCTCGGTCGCCTTGCTCACCGCGGCGTTGCCGGTCATCTGGGCGAATATCATGCCTCCGATCAGGAGAATGCTGAACACCGAGGCGACGGCGAGCTTGGTGCCGATCCGCAAATTCTGGATGAGCCGCAACATGTCATTCCCCCAAAAATGGCCTGTGCCTTTCCGGCAGCGGCATGCCGGACGCTCGAAAACACCCGCGCCAGCACGAGAAAGATATGCTCAAGGTTCGAAATTAACCGTAAAGCCGCCGTCGTAGTTCTACTGGGAAGGCTCAGGAAGCATCTGATATCAGGCGCTATTTGAGCAGTGTTGGCACTTTCTGTTCTGTCTGCCACAGGACCGCTCGTTTCATCGCATCCGGAAATCGTCGGCGCGATGGTGCGCGAACACCTCTTCAACGGCGACGGACCATGCGCCCTCCGGACGGATCGCCTGCCCGCGTGGCCTTCACGCGCGCTCTCGTTGTCGTGTGGCCGGTCTCCACCGCTGGCGTGCAAAACCGAAAATAGGTGCGCCCGGAGAAATATTTCGGGACGTGTCCGACTGTAAACCGCCTCCCCCGCCCAACTGGAAGCGATGGACATGAAAAACTTCAAAACCTGTTTGACCGCCGTGGTCGCTCTCTCGCTTGCCTCGATGGCAGCCCCCGCGAGCGCCGCTCCTCTCAAGAATATCGTGTTGGTGCACGGCGCCTGGGTCGACGCATCGGGCTGGAAGCCGGTCTATGAAATCCTCACCAAAGCGGGGTTCAAAGTCACCATGGTGCAGGAACCCGAAACCTCGTTTGCCGACGACGTGGCGGCGGCGAAGCGCGTCCTCGACCTTCAGGACGGCCCGACGCTTCTTGTCGGCCACAGCTATGGCGGTTCGATCATCACCGAAGCGGGCGTCCATCCGAACGTCGCCGGCCTCGTCTACGTCGCCGCGCACGCGCCCGACGCCGGCGAAGACGAGAGCGCGCTCGGCAAGAAGACGCCGAGCCTGCTGGCCAAGACGGCCGGTGCGATCAAGCAGACGCCGGACGAATTCACCTATCTCGACCCGGCGGAATTTCCCAAGCTGTTCGCGCCCGATCTGCCGCGCGAGCGGGCGGAGTTCGTGGCACGCTCGCAGGTGCTGGCCGCGGCCAAGGTATTCAGCACACCGCTGACGGCCGCCGCCTGGAAGACGAAGCCAAGCTGGGGCGTCGTCGCCGGCGGCGACAAGATCATCAATCCCGATCTCGAGCGCTGGTACTATGCGAGAGCCAAGAGCCACACCACGGAAATCAAGGGCGCCAGCCATTCCGTGTACGAGTCCCATGCGAAGGAAGTCGCGGCGGTGATCGAAGACGCCGCCCGGAACGCGGAAAAATACGCCGCCCGCGCCCAGCAATAGGCGCGGCGCCGACGCTTGCGGTTCGCAAAGCCCGAAGCTGAACAAGGCGAATATCTGGACAGCACGATCGACGCCGTCGCCGCCGCGGTGCGTAAACCCTGACACTATGGGAGCTTCAATGAGTGCGGCGGAAGCCACGAGCGCCGATCTGAATTGGGAGGTGCTCACGATCAAGCGTCCCGGACTCAGTCGCGATTTGCCGGACGGCGATCCGGAGTTGATGTGGGTCGCCAATTCCTCGACCCTCATCTTCGGCAAGCGGGACGCCGTACTGGTCGATACTTTCCTGACCGCTGAGCAATCGAAGACATTGCTGGACTGGGTGGTCGACAGCGGCAAGAACCTCACCGCGATCTACATCACCCACGGACATGGCGATCATTTTTTCGGCCTGGCGCCGCTGCTCGACCGCTTCCCGCGCGCGAAAGCGGTTGCGATAGCGCCGGTCGTCGCGGCGATGCGGGCGCAGTTATTGCCAGCGTCGATCGACGGCTTCTGGCGCAAGCTGTTTCCCGGCCAGTTGCTCGATCGCCTGCCGGTGGCCGAGCCGCTGGAGCGGGGCGAACTGGAACTCGAGGGACACAAGCTCGTCGCCATCAACATGGGACGGACCGATACCGAGTGCTCCACGAGCCTCCATGTCCCCTCCATCGGACTGCTCGTCGCCGGCGACACCGTCTACAATGGAATTCATCCTTATCTTGCCGAGACCGATACGCAGAGCAGGCGCGAATGGATGTCGTCGCTGTATCGGCTCGAAGCGCTTGAGCCGCGCGCGGTGATCGCCGGGCACAAGAAGCCGGAAAACGACGACGATCCCGGCAACATCGGCGATACGCGGCAGTATCTGCTCGATTTCAACCGGCTGGACCACACGACGGAAACCGCGCTCGAACTCTACGAAGCCATGCTGGAGCTCCATCCCGATCGCGCCAATCCGGGCTCGCTCTGGAGCGGCGCGAATGCCGCCAAGCGGCCGCAGCAGAGCGTGCGAAAGCTGAGGCAAGGCCATCCGTGAAGATTGGCCCTGCATGGGTCAGCCGCTGCGCGCGGCGGCCTTGATACGCTCGATCTCGCGCAGTTCGCGCCGCAGGATCTTGCCGGTCGTCGTCATCGGCAGCGCGGCGACGAATTCGATTTCGCGCGGCACTTCGTGCTTCGCCAGATGGTCGCGCACGAAGTCGCGGACGTTCTCGACCAGCGCTTCGTCCGGCGATATCCCCTCCTTCAAGACGACGAACGCCTTGATGGACTCGGTGCGGATCGGGTCGGGGATGCCGACGGCCGCAGCCATCACCACGGCGGGATGCCGGGCCAGCGCGTCTTCGATCTCGGAGGGTCCGATGCGGTAGCCGGCGCTGGTGATGACGTCGTCGGCGCGCCCCTGGAACCAGAAATAGCCGTCCTCGTCGCAACGCGCGAGGTCGCCGGTGATCAGCCAGCCATCCGCGAACTTGCTCCTGGTGGCTTCGGGATTTTGCCAGTACTCCAGCATCATCACCGGATCGGGCCCGCGAAAAGCGAGATTGCCGATCGTATCGGTCGGCAGCGGCTGGCCATTGTCGTCGACGATCCCTGCGATATGTCCGGGGACGGCGCGCCCCAATGCCCCGGGCTTGACCGGCATGATGCTGCCGCTCGAACCCAGCACGAGATTGCATTCGGTCTGGCCGAACATTTCGTTGACGGGGGCGCCGAGCGCATCGTTGGCCCATTCATGCAAATCCTTGCCGACGAACTCGCCGCCGGAAATGATCGCGCGCAGATCGATGCCGTAACGCTGCACGGGATCGGGAATCTGCCGCATCACCCGGAGCATCGTCGGCGTGAGCAAGGCGGTCCGCACGCGATGCTGGCCCATCATGGCAAACGCCTGCTCCGGGTCGAAGCGCGGCGCGCGAAAGGTCAGCACGGGGACGCCGTGAAACCAGGCGGGCATCAGCACGTCCATCAAGCCCGCAAGCCACGCCCAGTCGGCCGGCGACCACATGCAGTCTCCGGCCTGCGGAAAGCCGTCGAAGCCCAGCTCGATGCCCGGAAGATGCCCGAGCATCGAACGATGGGCCTGCAGCGCGCCTTTCGGATTGCCTGTCGTGCCCGACGTGAAATTGAGGAATGCGGGATCGTCCGCCGCCGTGTCGACATTGTCGAAGCTGTCACGCGCGGATTCCAGGCATCCGGCAAGCGAAGCCGCATTCGGCGCCGCCCCGTCGATCAGGAACACGCGCTCTACCGAGGGCGCGAGCGGCTTCGCTTTCTCCACGGTCGGCAAGTTGGCGAGGTCGGTGATCACGATCCGCACGCCGGCGGTATTGAGACGGTAGGCGATCGCATCGGCCGCGAACAAACCCGATGCGGGCACCGAGATCAGTCCGGCCTTCCAGCAGGCGACGTGCCCGATCGCGGTCCAGGCGTTCTGGCCCAGCAGCAGCATGACCCGGTCGCCCTTGGCCAGTCCGAGCGACACCAGCAGGTTCGCCAGTTGATTGGCCTTGCGTTGCACGTCGCGGAAGGTGACTTCCGTCGTCTTGCCGTCATTGTCCACGCCGATCAGCGCCACCTTGGCGGGATCGACGGCGTGACGGTCGCAAACGTCGGCCGCGATGTTGTAGCGCGCGGGAATGTTCCAGCGAAACGACGCATATAATTGTTCGTAGCTCGCCCGGCTCGGCATCGCGCTTACCTCTTCATCGGATCATTCTGCGACAGGACGCGCCGGGCCAGCACGTGGCGATGAACTTCGGAAGGACCATCATAGATGCGGAACGGCCGGATATCACGATAGATCCGCTCCACGACGGTGTCGCGGGTGATGCCGACCGAGCCGAGAATTTGCATGCAGCGATCGACCACCCGGCCCAGCGCCTCGGAGCAGAACACCTTCGTCATGCTGGTTTCATTGCGCGCCTGGTCGTGCTGATCCAGCAGCCACGCGGTGTGCCAGATCGCGAGGCGCGACAAATGCAGATCGATTTCATTGTCGGCGAGCATGAATCCCACTCCCTGGTGCTCGCCGATGACGCGACCGAACGAATGCCGGCGCCTCGCATGGTCCACCGCGATCGCCTGGCAGCGCCGCGCCGCACCGAGCCAGCGCATGCAGTGCGTCAGCCGCGCGGGTCCAAGGCGAACCTGCGCGTTGCGGAAGCCCTGGCCGATTTGCCCCAGCACGCGATCCGGCGTCACGCGGACGCGGTCGAACGAAACCTCCGCGTGACCGCCGGGAGAATTGGAATCGATGGTTTCCAGCATGCGGTCGACGCGGAACCCCGGCGCATCCATGTCGACGAAGAACATGGTCGCGCCGAGTTCCTTGCCGTGGAGATCGAGCGTGCGCGCCATGACGATGTTGATCGTGGCGTCCGGCACGCCGGTGATCATGTATTTGCTGCCGGTGATCAGAAAGCCGTCGCCGTCCTGCTGCGCGACGGTGTTGAGGAGCGAAGGATCGGAGCCTGCGCCGTCGCTGACGGTCTCCGTCATCGAGAACACCGAACGGATTTCGCCGCGGACCAGCGGCGCAAGCCAGCGCGCTTTCTGCTCGGGCGTGGCGATGGCGTTGAGCAGATTGACGTTGCCTTCGTCGGGCGCCTGGATGTTCAGCGCCAGCGGGCCCAAGGTCGACCAGCCGGCGGCCTCGAACACCACCGCCATGCCGCGGTGATCCAGCCCGAGCCCGCCATATTCGGTCGGCGCGTGCGGCGACAACAGACCGGCCTGCCGCGCCAGCGCGACGAGATCCCGGCGCAGGGGCTCCGATGCGCCGTGGGCGGACTGCCTGACATCGTTCTCATACGGCACGATCTTTTCGGCGATGAAGCGCTGCACCCGATCGCGCAGCTCGACGAGGTCGGCTGGAAGTTCGAAATCGATCATTCAACGGCTTCCTTCTGGGTGATGGGCGGTCGCGCGTTCGGCCAGGGCGATGCCGCGGGCGAACAGAAACGAAATCGACGGCGCGAAACGTTCCCACAGGGCATCCGGACGCTTGCCCGTTCGATGCAGTTTGACATTGAGGCAGGCGATCGAACCGAGACGATAATGGGCGAGCGCCTGGTACCATTCCAGGTTCAGGAATGCCGGGCCGCCGCTCCGCCGATACGATCCGATCAGATCGGCGGCGGAGATCGGCGCGACCGGGCGCCAGTCCGGATGCCACGCGTGGGCGTCGATCATCATCAACATCCATCCGAGGTCGAGGCCTTGCGCGCCGATCGAGGCCAGTTCCCAGTCGATCAGGCCGCCTGCCCTGCCATCCTCGTACAGAATATTGCCGGGCTGGAAATCGCCGTGGACGAGGCCGACCGGCGCGTCGTCCGGCATGCGCTGACCAAGCAGCGCCCCGAGCCGCGTGCCGGCCGCATGCCAATCCGGGTCTTCGGCGTGACGCAGCAGTTTCGTCCAGCGATCGAGTTCCTCCGGCAATGCTCTCGGCTTCTCCCAGTCGCGCAGCGCGAGCGGCCAATCGATCAGATGAACCCGCGCCAGCAGCGCGGCCGCCTGGAGCCAGATCTCCCTGACATGCGCCGGATCGCGCGAGAACGATGCATGCGGCTCCCAGACCACGAACACCCGCCCGGGCAGGCGCTCCATCACCAAAAAGGGTGTTCCCAACTGGTCTTCGTCCGGCGAGGCCCAGGGGATCTCGGGAACGGGCAGTCCGCATTGCTTCAGCGCCCGCAGCAACGGAACCTGGCGGTACACGTCGGTATTGCCGCGGCGGACGACGCCAGCCGGCGCCATCTTCAGGACGTAGGAGCCAACCGGCGCCCCATCGGCGCGGACCACGTCGAAGCCGAAGGTGAGCCCGGCATGTCCATCTTCCATCACGCCGAAATCGATCACCCGGGCGTCGGCCCCGCGCTCCGACTGCACCATGCGCTGAACACGGTCGGCGAGGCTGGCGTCCTCGGGCTTGACCGGATGCGCGGATGGTTGGCGTTGTCTGGCATGCGCTCCCTGGGGCTCCCTTCGGCGTCGCGAACCCGATGCTCGACCGACTTCACGTCTGAAGGCAAGTCAGACGTGACCGGCGTTGGCCTCGTCGATCATTTTCCGGAAACGAGCGGGCCGATGGTTTCCCAGGCGCTGCCGTTGAACCGCAGCATCTGCATCGCCTTGATCGGTCCATGATCGGTCTTGGAGATGCTGATGGTAATGCCCGGCAGCAGCATGGGCACCTCCATGTTCCGGATGCTTTCCAGCGCATTCATCAGCCCATCGCGCGTCAGAGCCGGACCGGCCATCTCCAGCGCCTGGTGCATGGCGTAGGCCATTCCATAACCGTAGGCATTCAGCCAATCGGTTTTGGATCCGGACGGGTAATACTTGTCCATGAACGCCGACCAGGCCTTGAAATCGGGCGCGTCGCGCCACTGCGGATCGGACGGCTGCTTCGCGTAGGACGACGAAAGGACGCCGATCGATCGCTCAAGTCCCGCGCTGTTCATGACGGGGTCGATCGAATTCGACACGCTGGGCAGGATGATGAGCGGCTTCCAGCCGAGACTGTCGACGGCGCGGATCGACTGTGCGGCGAATTTCGGGGTGGTGAGACTGAGAAAGACGGTCGCCCCGGTGTTCTTCAGCCTCGCGATCGGCGAATCCACCGTCGGGTCCGAAACCTCGTAGCTGACGGCATCGACGATGGCGTTCGCATGTTCGCCCAGGCCGTCCTTCAGTCCACTGAGAACCGCTTTGCCGAAATCGTCGTTCTGATAGAGCACCGCGATGCGGGGATCCTTGATGTTGGCCAGGATGTACCGGGCATAGACTCTGTCCTTCCGTCGCATATTCGACGTTCCAGCCGATGCTCCAGGGAAATTTATCCGGCTGGTTCCACCGCTCGGCGCCCGAGGTGACAAATATCTGCGGCACCTTCTTGCTGTTCAGATAGCTCTGGGTCGCGGCCGATGTCGGCGAACCCAGCGGCATGAAGATCGCGAAGACTTCTTCGCTCTCCACCAGCTTGCGGGTCTGCTCGATGGCCTTGGGCGGCGAATAGGCGTCGTCGAGGCTGATGACTTCGACTTTCCGCCCGTGAATGCCGCCCTTCTCGTTCACCATTTCGAAATAGGCGATCGCCGACTTCGCGATCGTGCCGTAGGAGGACGCAGGTCCGCTATATGGCGCGGTATTCCCAAGCTTGATCTTGGTGGGTGTAACTCCCGGCACCTGCTCCTGGGCCGATGCCGGCACGACCAGCGCCAGCGTTGCGCTCACTACGAGCAGCCTCATCCTGTGCAGCATTTCCATCTCCCGGTTTTCTTGTTTTGATTTTTTGGCAGGCATTCGGCCGCTGTTTTCCCGGCCGAGTTCGTCATATCCCTTCTCACCTCATCGGCGTGCTCTCCTGCCTGACGGCCGGCGCGCCAGCCCTTCGGTGAGACGGATGGCGAATTCTTCCGAGATGGCTTCGGCCGAGTGCGGGCCATCGGGCCGGTACCAGTGTCCGATCCAGTTCAGCGACCCGGCAATGGCGAACGCCGACAGCTTGGCGTCGCACGGCTTCAGCGAGCCGTCCGCGATGCCCTCGGTGATATAGTTGCGGAAGGTGCGGTCGATGCGGCGCTTGCCGGCGCGGACGATCTCGCCATTGGCGGCGCTGAGATCGCGCACGTCGAACCGGACGAGGCTGGCGCCGAAATCGGTGGACATGACGCCGGCATAGGCGCGCACGAGTTTGCGCAGTTTCGCAAGCCCGGTGCCGCCTTTGGCGTTGATGTCGGCGATGGCGCCGTCGACCAGTTCCTGCCCCATCGCCCAGCACTCGAACAGGATCTCGTCCTTGCCGCGAAAGTAATGATAGAGCGCGGGCTTGGTGATGTTCAGCCGCTCGGCGACTTCGTTGAGCGTGGCGCGGTGGTACCCCTGTTCAAGGAACAACTGCACGGCCGTTCGCAACACGGCTTCGCGCTTCTGGTCGCGCGCGCGGCGGCGGCTTTCAAACGGCAGCCAGGGCGAGGATTCCGGGGCAGACGGCGCGTCCATTTTTTCAATCACCCGCGAGCGCGTTGATCCGATCGACAGGCCATATCTTACCCATAGGTAAGTTAGAGTCCAGTGGGTAAATTTAACTTTGCGGCGCTTCCATGAGCGATGGCGCTGGGAAAGTTTGCGGGAAAGCCGATGCGCATACCGGTCAGCAGGTGAGACGGGATGCGCCAACGGCAGCCAGCGCCGGGCTCGGGAAGCGGCGCTGTCTTTTCGGGCACAATGAGGATGGCAAGATGTGGCGGGTCTGTCGCGCCGCGCGTCGGGATGGCCGGCCCGACACGCACTCAGGTCGACGGGATAACCGTCCCCTGTCCTACTCGGCCGCCTGCCGCACGTGGCGCGCGGTCGGCGTGCGCATGGTCACGAGTTCTTCCGCCGCGGTCGGATGCAGCGCCATGGTGGCGTCGAAATCGGCCTTGGTCGCTTTCATCTTGATGGCAATGCCGAGCACTTGCACCATTTCGGCGGCGCCGTCGCCGACGATATGACAGCCGACCACGCGGTCGCTGGTGGCGTCGACCACGAGCTTCATCAGCATCCTGGTGTCGCGGCCCGACATCGTTGCCTTCATCGGCTTGAAATCGGCCTTGTAGATATCGACGCGGCTGAACTGCTCGCGCGCCTGCAATTCCGTCAGCCCCACGGTGCCGACTTCCGGCTGGCTGAACACGGCGGTCGGAATGTCAGCGTGATCGACGCGAACCTCGCGCTTGCCGAACAGCGTATCGGCGAAGGCATGCCCCTCGCGGATCGCGACCGGTGTCAGATTGAGGCGGTGGGTGACATCCCCGATCGCATAAATGTTGTCCACCGACGTCTTCGAGAAATGGTCGACGGCGATGCCGCCATTCTCCGAGTTGAGGGCGACGCCGGCCTTCTCCAGCCCCAGATCCCGGACATTCGGATGCCGCCCGATCGCGAACATCACCCGGTCGGAGGCGACGCTCGATCCATTGGAGAGATGCGTGGTGAATTCCTTGCCGTGCTTGTCGACCTTGTTGACCGTGCAGCCGGTGAGAATGGTGATGCCTTCCTTCTCCATCTCGGCGCGCACATGGCTGCGGACGTCCTCGTCGAAGCCGCGCAGGACGTTCTCGCCGCGATAGATCAGCGTCACGTCGGTGCCGAAGCCGGCAAAGATGCAGGCGAATTCCAGCGCGATATAGCCGCCGCCCTGGATCACGATGCGCTTCGGCAGCGTTTCCAGATGGAACGCCTCGTTCGACGAGATCACATGCTCGATGCCCGGGATCGGCTTGCCGTGGTTTGGCGCACCGCCGGTGGCGATCAGCACGTATTTCGCCGTCACCGCCTCGCCGGTCGCGAGCCGAAGCGTATGCGGATCCTCGAGCACCGCGCGGGTCTTGACGACGCGGACGCCGGATTTCTCGACGTTGGCGGTATAGGCGGCTTCCAGCCGCGCGATTTCCTTGTCCTTGTTCGCGATCAGGGTCGGCCAGTCGAAATTCGCCTGGGGAATGGTCCAGCCGAAGCCCGCCGCGTCCTCGATTTCGTGCTGGATATGCGAGGCATAGACCAGAAGCTTTTTCGGCACGCAGCCGCGGATCACGCAGGTGCCGCCCATGCGGTACTCTTCCGCGATCATCACCCGCGCGCCGTGGCCGGCGGCGATGCGGGCGGCGCGAACCCCGCCCGAACCTCCTCCGATGACGAACAGATCGACGTCGAACTCAGCCATTCCAGCCCCTGTCGCGATCCCGGACCGAAGGAGATCCAGGGACTATATCTGCTTGCCGCGCTTGCGCATCTCGGCGCGGAATTCGCCGTTGACCGTCTCGGCGAACTGCTGGGCCCACTGATTCATGAAGCCCATGCTCTGCTGGATCGCGCGCGGTTCGGTGGTCAGCAGCTTCTGGCCGAGCGGCGATTTGTAGAACGCCACCAGGTCCTTCAACTCCTGCTCGGTGAAGTCACCGGCGTAGACGGCAGCCATGCCCTCGCCGATTTCCTTTTCCTTGCCGGCGAGTTTCTGCGCGACGATCACCGCAACCTCGTTGAGGTCCTTCTGGTAGTTGAGATTGGTCTGCATCAACTGGTCTTTGGTCTGCTGCACGATATTCGGAACGGCCTGGGCGTACATCGCGCCCGCGTTCTTCATCGTCAGGATCTCCTTGGCTGCTGCGATCGCGGCCGGCGAAGCGGGCTTCGCAGGCTGCTGGGCCGCGGCCGGCAAGGCGGTCAGAGCCAGCGCCAGGCAAGCGGCCGACAAAATTCCCGAAAGGCTCTTCATTCCAATTCTCCCAAGATTGCGGCCTATGGCCGTTCAACAACGCGAATTCCCCGAGGGCCGGCCAGCATCGCGGTGCTGGCGAGACCGATGAACAGTCCGTGCTCGACGACGCCCGGGATGGCGGCCAACAGGCCTGCCAGGCGCGGGGCATCGGTAATTCGCCCCAGATGGGCATCGATGATCCAGTGGCCGCCATCGGTGACAAAAACGTGGCCGTCCTTGCCCTTTCGGACCATCATTTGCCCGGAATTGCCGCTTTGCGCAAATGCCTGGCCGATGGCCCGCTGCGTGGCCGCGAGCCCGAAAGGGATCACTTCCACCGGTAGCGGAAAGCGGCCGAGTGTCTCGACCCATTTCGAGTCGTCGGCGATCACGATCATGCGATCCGACGCCGCGGCAACGATCTTTTCCCGCAGCAAGGCGCCGCCGCCGCCCTTGATGAGGTTGAGCGAGGTGTCGATCTCGTCGGCGCCGTCGACCGTCAGGTCGAGCCGATCGATGTCATCCAGCGTGGTCAACGCAATGCCGCACCGCTCGGCATCGGCGCGGGTCACCTCCGACGTCGGCACGCCGATGACGCGGAGTCCGGCGCGAACCTTCTCGCCAAGCAGTTCGACGAAATGCTTCGCCGTCGAACCCGTGCCAAGACCAAGCTTCATGCCGTCGCGCACATGCTCCAGTGCCCGCGCCGCCGCCTGCCGCTTCAGTCCGTCCATATCCACTTGCAAAACGATGCCTCAGGAAATCGCGACGATCGCGAGAAATCGCAAGAAACCGCAGACATTGCGCATCGCCGATCGGGCGACTGGCGGTGTCCGGCGCGCTTGTCTAGCGTCGTTTTACGGTCAGGAATAGCGCTATCAGCAGCCGAAATCGGCAACTTTGGGTTTACGGATCACCCCTGCCCATGGCAGATGCCTGTCATCCCACCTTGCATGATCGGGTGCGGACCGGTAGCGATTTTCAATGACCCCTGCCCGCACCGTTGTGTTCGATCTTGACGGCACCCTCGTCGATACGGCGCCCGACCTGATCAACGCACTCAACTTCGTTCTCGCCCGCGAGGGCCTGCCCCCGGTCCCGCTGCACTCCGCGCGCAACATGATCGGCGCCGGCGCCCGCAAGCTGATCGAACGCGGCCTTGAACTGGAAGGCCGCTTTGCCAGCGTCGAAGACATCAACCGGTTGACCACTGATTTCATCGATTACTACGCGGCCCATATCGCCGAATTTTCGCGCCCGTTCGAAGGCCTCGAAGGCGCGCTCGACGATCTTCACAGCCAGGGCTACCGGTTCGCGGTCTGCACCAACAAGCTGGAGTGGCTGTCGAAGCTGCTGCTCGACCAGCTTGGATTGAGCCCGAGATTTGCCGCGATCTGCGGCGCGGATACTTTCGGGGTTTCCAAACCCGACCCCGTCATCCTGCAGCAGACGGTGGCGCGCGCGGGCGGCCAGCTTGCGTCCACCATCATGGTCGGCGATGCCGGGCCCGATATCGGGGTGGCCCGCCGCGCCGGTATCCCCGTGATCGGGGTCGAATTTGGCTATACCGACGTTCCGATCGCCGACCTCAAACCCGACCGCCTCATCAGCCACATGCGGGAGCTGCCGGCGGCCGTGCGCGGCCTGACGGTTGCCTGAAGTCCGACCTGCGGAAACGCATATAAGATACTGATATTATGTGCGTATCTATCTAGCTCTTCACGTCGAACTGCTTGCTGAGGTGGTCGCCGATCTGCACGATCATCGCGACGCATTCGGGATAGCCGGGTTTCGCCTGGGTGGCCGCGTCGGCCTCGGTGCGGAATTCCCAGCCGTCATCGTCGCGCAACACGGCAATCCGGATGCCGTCGGGGCAATCGACATGCACCTTGAGCTCCGCCTTCGCCATCGCAATCAACTCGGCTTCGGTTTTGGCTGGTTTGCTCATGATGGCAGTTTCCTTCGGACCTCAATCGGCTCAGGTTGCCGCTTCGGCGAGGAGCTGTCGAGAGCCCCTACGTTTGAACGGCGGTTCGCCACTTCGGGGCGACAAATGGCGGAATTAACCATTCCTTAACTATAAAGCGCCGCCCCGTTGCACGACTTTCGCGACGCTCCTATGGTCAAAATGGGGATTGTGGCGGTTTGCCGCACAAGAATGACGGATGGGCTATGCGTCGGGTCATTGTGATTGCCGTAGCGGGAGCTAGCCTCGCCGCGTGCTCCTCGTTTTCCATGGATGCTTTCAAATCGGCTCCGCCGACCGTCCAGATACAGCTCGAACTCGGTGCCGCAGGGCGCCAATGCCGTCACTTCCGTGGGACCGAGCTGCAAGACGCCCTGTTCCGTTGCTGTAGCAGCCCCCGATACTGGCTTCGCGGTGACCTACACGCTGAACAATTTCCAGCCGATGACCGTCCCGGTGCAGGTCATTCGCATTCCCGGCGATCAGACTACCTCCGCCTCCACGACCTTCGATCCCAATCCGGTCGTCGCGGAACTTCAGCCGGCCGGTCCGCCGCCCAAGGCCGCCCGGAAGCAGGTTGCGAAGCCAAAGAAACCGAAGGCCACGGCTGCGGCACCCGCGCCCGGCGCATCCCCGTTCCCCGATCCGTCGCAAGGCGGTCCGCCGCCGCCCAGCCGCTGATTGCTTGCGCCGCACCAATCGGGTTTGCCCGGATTGTAGGCGGATTGCTTCATGCATAGATTGTGGCTAACGCTGCGCCATGGTTCATGCGGCTGCCGCTGTGACCAGGGGATCCCGCAAGGCGTATTGAATGAACGGACCCGCGCTCAGTCCATCGCTGTCCCGTCCGATGACCGACCCGTTCGGCCGGACCATCAGCTATCTGCGGGTATCGGTCACCGACCGCTGCGACCTGCGCTGCTTCTATTGCATGTCGGAAGACATGACATTCCTGCCCAAGGCCGATCTGCTCACGCTCGAGGAACTCGACCGGCTTTGCTCCGCTTTCATCGCCAAGGGCGTGCGAAAGCTGCGACTGACCGGCGGCGAGCCGCTGGTCCGGCGCAACGTCATGTCGCTGGTGCGTTCGCTGTCGCGCCATCTTGCGACCGGCGCGCTCGGTGAATTGACGCTGACGACCAACGGCTCGCAACTGGCGCGCTTCGCTCGAGAGCTCGCTGACTGCGGGGTTCGCCGCATCAACGTGTCGATGGATACGCTGGATCCCGCGAAGTTCCGCGCCATCACCCGCTGGGGCGATCTCGACAAGGTGCTGGCCGGTATCGACGCCGCGCAAGCGGCCGGTCTTGCGGTCAAGATCAACGCAGTGGCGCTGAAGAACCTGAACGAAGATGAAATCCCCGCGCTGATGCAATGGGCTCACGCGAGAGACATGGCGCTGACGCTGATCGAGGTGATGCCGATGGGCGACATCGGCGAGGGACGGATCGATCAGTATGTGCCGCTGTCGCTGGTTCGCGCCCGCCTCGCCCAGCAATACACCCTGACCGACCTTGACGATAATACCGGCGGGCCCGCGCGTTACGTCCGCGTCGGCGAGACCGGCGGCAAGCTCGGTTTCATCACGCCGATGACCCATAATTTCTGCAAGTCCTGCAACCGGGTCCGGATCACCTGCACCGGAACGCTGCACACCTGTCTCGGCCACGAGGATGCATCCGACCTGCGCAAGCCGCTGCGGGCCTCCGCCGAAGACGACCTGCTCAGCGCCGCGATCGACCGCGCCATCGGCCTGAAGCCGAAGGGGCACGACTTCATCATCGACCGCCGGCACAACCGCCCCAGCGTCAGCCGCCATATGAGCGTCACCGGCGGTTGAGATCGCGGGGGTGCCTCACGGCATCGGCTGCACCTGCGACCGCAATGGCGATGGATGCTTCCGTTGGACTGCGGACCATCGCGCCGACAGCTTTCGCCGGCTGATTGGTTGTCCCCTTAACTCTCTGACCTCCCGCGTCAATTTGTCCATTTTAGGATTGACGAGGCCACGCCGCGCTGAAATGGTGCGGCTGCTTTTACGCCTGCTCGGCTGGATGAGCCGCTGCGCCTGACGGGCGCGGTCAAGACGGCGAAGGCGCAATTGGGGGAGGACTATCGTTGCAATCGCTCCTGCTGGCGAGCCATGGCACCACGCGTTTCACGCGTGGCGGCGGAACGATGCATGTTGAACCGTTGGGCGGGCTTTAATGGCGACCGCCGGAGAAAGTGTGATGCGCCCATTGCTGGCGGTTAGCTCGGCCATCGACCTGATCAACGAAAAGATAGGCTACGTCTGCAATCTTCTGGTGCTGGCCGCCTGCATCGTCAGCGCCGGCAACGCGATGATCCGTTACGCGTTCAGCTACAGCTCGAACGGCTGGCTTGAACTGCAATGGTACATGTTCGCCATCCTCGTCATGTTCGGCGCGTCCTACACGTTCAAGCGCAACGAGCACGTCCGGGTCGAGATCTTCTATCTGTTCCTTTCCGAACGCGGCCAGCTCTGGCTCGACCTGATCGGCACGCTGTTCTTCCTGATTCCCTCCTGTCTGCTGCTTTCCTATCTGTCCTGGCCGTTCTTCCATCAGGCTTATGAAGTCGGCGAAATGTCGAGTAACGCCGGCGGCCTCGTCCGCTGGCCGATCAAATTCGTCATCCCGTCCGGCTTCGTGATGCTGGCATTGCAAGGCGTATCGGAGGTGATCAAGCGGATCGCCGCGCTGCAGAACCTTGTGACGATCGATGCGAAGTACGAGAGGCCGACCCAATGATTACGCTGGAAACAATGCCGCCGCTGATGTTCGGCGGGCTGGTTCTGGCCATGCTGATCGGCTTCCCGGTGGCCTTCACGCTCGCCGCCGTCGGGCTTTCGTTCGGCTTCCTGGCGATTCATCTCGGCTTCTTCGACATGAATTTCCTTCAGGCCATCCCCGGCCGGGTATTCGGCAGCGTGCTTTCCAACGAGCTGCTGCTCGCGATTCCCTTTTTCACCTTCATGGGCGCGGTGCTCGAGCGATGCGGTCTTGCGGAAGACATGCTCAATTCGATGGGCCAGTTGTTCGGACCGATCCGCGGCGGCCTCGGCTATTCCGTGATCATTGTCGGCTTCATCCTCGGCGCCATCACCGGCACGGTGGCGGCGCAGGTCATCGCCATGGCGCTGATCTCGATGCCGGTGATGATCCGTTACGGCTACAACATCCGCTACATCACCGGCGTGCTGGCGGCATCCGGAACGATCACCCAGCTCGTGCCGCCCTCACTGGTGCTGATCGTGCTGGCTGACCAGCTCGGCAAGTCCGTCGGCGACATGTATCTCGGGGCCTGGGGCCCGTCGGTGTTCCAGATCTTCCTGTTTGCCGGCTACACCTTCCTGCTCGGAATCTTCAAGCCGGATCATGTGCCGGCCGTGCCGAAGACAGCCTTGACGCTGACCGGCTGGCCGCTGTGGAAGAAATGCCTGATGGGCATCATTCCCTCGGCGGTGCTGATCTTCGTCGTGCTCGGCACCATGATGATGGGGCTTGCCACGCCGACCGAGGCCGGCGCGATGGGCGCCGTCGGCGCGATCGTGCTGGCGGCGATCCACCACAAGGATTTCTCCACGACGGGCCGCAGGGTCCTGATCATCGGCGTGATCGCCGGCGGCGTCGGCACCATCATCGGGATGTTCGTGACCGAGGGCCTGATCTTCAAGCTTGCCTTTGCCGTCACCTATCTGGCGGTGGTCTGGATCTGCCTCGAGGCCGTCCGCATCCCCGAACTGCGGGACCTGATCAAGCAGGGCTATGAGACGACCATGCGGATCACGACCATGGTCGTCTTCATCCTGATCGGCTCGACCTGCTTCTCGGTGGTGTTCCTGGGCGTCTCGGGCGGAGTATGGCTGGAGCATTTGCTCACCTCCCTGCCCGGCGGCGTCTGGGGCTTCCTGATCTTCATCAATCTCTTCATCTTCTTCCTCGCGTTCTTCCTGGACTTCTTCGAGATCGCCTTCATCATCCTGCCGATGATCGCGCCGATCGCGCAGAAAGTCCTGGCGCCGGTCGTGGGGCCGGACGCCGCGCTGATCTGGTTCGGCGTCATGCTGTGCGTGAACATGCAGACGTCGTTCCTTCATCCGCCGTTTGGATTCGCGCTGTTCTACCTGCGCGGCGTCGCGCCCAAGGAAGTCAAGAGCTCCGACATCTATTGGGGCGCGATGCCATGGATCGGGCTGCAGGTCATCATGGTCGTGCTGGTGATCGCGTTCCCGGTCACGGTGACAGGCTTGCTCGACAAGCCCCTCAACGTCGATCTGAACAAGGTCAAGATCGAAGTGCCGCAGATCGACATTCCGCCGCTGGATTTTGGTCCGCCGCCGAAGAACTGACGACCTCGCGGCAAAAAATAAACCCCGGAGCCTTCGCTCCGGGGTTTTTCGTTGGCGCGAGCGATCAGCTCTGCGAGTGACGCGCCATGAAGTTGTCGTAGCCGACTTCGGCGACCTGGAACCAGGCGTAGCCGTTGTTCGAGTAGGCCGTGAGCGATTCCAGCACCTTCTTGAAATTGGGGTTGGTCGCGGCGACCTCGCTGTGCAGTTCCTTCGCGGCCTTGAACGACGCTTCCATGATCGGCGGCGAGAACGCATGCAGCTTGGTGCCGCCGGCGAGCAGCTTGCGCAGCGCCGTCGGATTGACGCTGTCGTATTTCGCCATCATCCAGTTGTTGGCGTAGTGGCCGGCCTGCTCGAGAACGTTTTGGTAATATTTCGGCAGCGCATTCCATTTCTCGAGATTGATCATGGCGAGCAGCATCGGGCCGCCTTCCCACCAGCCCGGATAGTAGTAATGCGGGGCGACCTTGTAGAGGCCGAGCTTCTCGTCGTCATAGGGACCGACCCATTCCGCCGCGTCGATCGTGCCCTTCTCGAGCGCGGGGTAGATGTCACCGCCCGCGAGCTGCTGCGGCACGCAGCCGAGCTTCTGCATTACGCGCCCGGCAAAGCCGCCGATGCGGAATTTCAATCCCTTGAGATCGTCGAGCGTATTGATCTCCTTGCGGAACCAGCCGCCCATCTGGCAGCCGGTATTGCCCGCCAGCAGCGAGGTGACGTTGTAGCCCTTGTAGAATTCGTTGAGGACTTCCTTGCCGCCGCCCAGCATGTACCAGGCCTGGTTGAGGCGCATGCTCGGCCCGAACGGCACCGACGAGCCGAAGGTGAAGGTCGGATCCTTGCCGAAATAATAATACGACGCGGTGTGACCCATTTCGACGGTGGCGTTCTGCACGGCGTCCAGCACCTGCAACCCCGGAACGATTTCTCCGGCGGCGAAGGTCTGTATCTGGAATTTGTTGTCCGTGGCTTCAGCGACCGCCTTGGCCATCAGCTCGGCGCCGCCATGCAGCGTATCGAGCGATTTCGGCCAGCTTGTCGTCATGCGCCATTTGAGTTCCGGCATCGATTGCGCGATCGCCGGCGCGGCAATGGTTGCGGCGCCTGCCGCGCCCAACCCGGTGACCTTGATAAAGTCGCGTCGCTTCATTGAGCTTTTCTCCCTCCGTTGATGTGATTGCGAGCCTTCTTGTCGAGGCTTGCCGCCAGCATGGAACATCTGGTTCGCGATTTCCACGGCGAACTAGGGTATCGCAACGCAAAAAGCCCGGCCTTCGAAAAGGCCGGGCTTTTTGTCGCAGGACTTAAGGTGTAGCGGATCAGCCGCGGGTGCGCGAGCGGATCATGAAGCTGTCGAAGGTGTATTCGGCAACCTGCCACCACAGATACTGATCGGAGCGATAGGCCTGCATCGCATCGATCGACTTCTTGAAGTCCGGGTTCTTCGCGGAAATCTCGCCCCACAATTCGTTGGTCGCCTTCAGGCAGGCTTCCAGCACTTCGTTGGTGAAGGGACGAAGCTGCGTGCCGCCGGCGACGAGACGCTTCAACGCAGACGGATTCTGCATGTCGTAGCGCGCCGCCATCCAGCTGTTGGCGTTCGCCATCCCGTTGGTGAGGATGGCCTGATAGTTCTTCGGCAGCGAATTCCACTTTTCGAGGTTGGCGAAGGCGTGAACGGTCGGTCCACCCTCCCAGAAACCCGGATAGTAGTAATACTTCGCGACCTTCTGGAAGCCGAGCTTCTCGTCGTCATACGGGCCGACCCATTCGGCGGCGTCGATGGTGCCCTTCTCCAGCGCCGGATAGATGTCGCCGCCGGCGAGCTGCTGCGGCACGACGCCGACCTTCTGCAGCACCTGACCGGCGATGCCGCCGATGCGGAACTTCAAACCCGAGAGATCGGCGACCGTCTTGATCTCCTTGCGGAACCAGCCGCCCATCTGGGTGCCGGTGTTGCCGCAGGGGAAGCCGATGACACCGAACTTCTTGAAGAACTCGTTGCCGAGCTCCTGGCCACCGCCCTGGTACCACCAGGAATTCTGCATGCGCGCATTGAGGCCGAACGGCACCGACGCGTAGATCGCAAACGTCGGATCCTTGCCGACATAGTAATAGGAGACGGTGTGGCTCATCTCGACGGTGCCGTTGGAGGTGGCGTCGAGCGCCTGCAGGCCGGGAACGATTTCGCCGGCCGCGAACACCTGAATCTGAAACTTGTTGTCGGTCATCTCAGCGACGTATTTCGACAGCTCCACCGCGCCGCCGTAGATCGTGTCGAGCGACTTCGGGAAACTGGACGTCATGCGCCACTTGATCTCGGGCGAGGACTGCGCGATCGCCGGCGAGGCGACGGCGGCCACCGCAGCGCCGGTTGCCGAAACTTTCAAAAAATCACGACGCTTCATTAAGGCATCTCCTTGTAGGGGGCGTTCCCCGGATTTTCCTTGAGCCGGTCTCCCGGCGAGGCGATTTTCGCCTCAGCCCCCGGGGCGCTCTGGCGGGCGGTCTTTAACACGGATTTTTGGCCGCCCAATAGGCGACGAAGGCATGACAGCACTGTTTAAACGAAAGTCGCATACCTCCCGGGAAAGCTGTGTTGATGGCGTTTTTCGAGCGGCCATCTGCCCCGCATCCGTTCCGGATTGTAGGCGATTCGCGCCGGCAAAAAGCCTCAAATGAGCGTGGGATGCGGGGTTCTCATGCGACCGGGCTCTCTCGTCAAGCGGCGGCGATCGCACCCTGGAGCTGATCGCGAACCTTGGCGCCGATCGCGCGATAGATTGCCGCATGCGGGCCGTCCGGCTCGCTTTCCACCACCGGCGTTCCCGAATCCGAGGTGACGCGAATCGACATGTGCAGCGGAATTTCGCCCAGGAACGGCACCCCGAGCCGCTCGGCCTCGTGGCGCGCGCCGCCATGGCCGAAAATGTCCGACCGCGTGCCGCAATGCGGGCACTGGAAATAGCTCATGTTCTCGACGATCCCGAGCACGGGCACGTTGACCTTCTTGAACATCGCAAGCCCGCGCCGCGCGTCGATCAGCGACAGATCCTGCGGCGTCGAAATGATGACCGCACCCTTGAGCGGCACATTCTGCGCCAGCGTCAGTTGCGCATCGCCGGTGCCGGGCGGCATGTCGACCACGAGAATGTCGAGCGTGCCCCACGCGACGTCCCGCAGCATCTGGGTGATCGCCGACATCACCATCGGCCCGCGCCAGATCATCGCGGTGTCCTCCTCGACCAGGAAGCCGATGGACATGATGGCGAGCCCAAAGCGCCGGATCGGAATCATCTTCTTGTTGTCGTCGAGTTGCGGCTTCTCGCGAATGCCGGTCAGTCGCGGCACCGACGGCCCGTAGATGTCGGCATCGAGCAGGCCGACCCGCAAGCCGAGATCGCGCAGGCCCAGCGCCAGATTGAGCGCGGTGGTCGATTTGCCGACGCCGCCCTTGCCGGAGGCGACCGCGATCACGGCGGCGATGCCGGGAATCTCCGCCTGCTTTGCCATTGGCGATGCGGGGCTGTGCGGCGGACGGTGCGAAGCGACCGGCTGCACGCCCGGCGCGGGACCCTTGGGCGCAGCCGGCGTGGCGCCCGGCTTGCGCTCCGCCGTGAGCGCGATCATGGCGACGGTGACGCCGGGAATGGCGCGCACGGCGGCTTCAGCCTGCGCGCGCACGCTTTCCCAGGCGCGGGCTTCCGAGGCATCGACATTGATCGAGAAGAACACCTTGCCGTCGGTGACGGTGACCGGCGACAAGACATTGGCGTTGGTCAGAGCGACGCCGCGCGGCGAGGCGACCTTGCCGAGAGCTTCGAAAACCTGTTGCTGCGTGACGCTCAAAGCGCATCTCCCAAGTCAATTCCGGATGCGACCCATAGAGCGCTCCCGCCCAAAAGGCTACCTCGCTCCAACGTCGTCCGTCCGCTCGCGGGGCGCCGAACCACCCTGCTCCTTGGCGGCTTCGTAGTTCAGCTCGATCATGACGCCATTGGGGTCATTGACGAAGATCTGCCAGAGTTCGCCGCCCGGAACCTGGCGCGCGTCGAACGGCATCCCCTTGGACTCCAGCCGCTTCTTCATGCCGGCAAAGCCCTGGCTGACGAAGGCGACATGGTGGACCACGCCGGAATCCGGCTTTTGCGGCTCGTCGGTCTTGGAGACATCGACCACATGCACCACCGCCTTGCCTTCCGAGTACATCCAGGCGCCGGGAAATGCGAAATCCGGCCGGGCGCCCTTCTCCAGTCCCAGCACGTCCTCATAGAACCGCACCGTGTCCGCGAGCTTGCGGGTCCGGATGTTGAAATGGTCGAGCACGCCAACACTCATGTTCATCTGGTATCGCTCCCTTTTTGTTGAAGTCTTTGATACGGCTCACCTTAGCACGAAAGGCGCGGCTCCCGGCAAACGGAGGCGTTGCCCTTCATGGCACAGTGTTTATTGTGCCAGCTCCACTTCCTGAGCGGAACCGGTTTCGGCCACCCGGCCGGTCTGCCGCCCTCCTCCAGAACACGGTCCGGCGCATTCGATGCCGGCAAAACCCCCGGGGTTACACACATGGCTAAAGTCGCTTTTCTCGGTCTCGGCGTTATGGGCTTTCCGATGGCGGGGCATCTGGTGAAAAAAGGTGGCCACGAGGTCACGGTTTTCAACCGGACGGGCGCCAAGGCCAAGCAATGGGCCGAGAAATTTGGCGGCAAGACCGCAGCCACGCCCAAGGCCGCCGCGGAGGGACAAGACTTCGTGATGTGCTGCGTCGGCAACGACAATGACCTGCATGCGGTCACGCTCGGCGCCGATGGCGCCTTTGCCGGGATGAAAAAAGGCGCGACCTTCGTCGATCACACCACCGCCTCCGCCGAGATCGCGCGCGAACTCGACGCGGCCGCCACCAAGGCAGGCTTCAAATTCGTCGATGCCCCCGTCTCCGGCGGACAGGCCGGCGCGGAAAACGGCGTCCTGACCGTGATGTGCGGCGGCAAGGAAGACGCCTATGCCGGCGCCGAGCCCGTCATCGCGGCCTATGCCCGGATGTGCAAGCTGCTGGGACCCGCAGGCTCCGGCCAGTTGACCAAGATGGTCAACCAGATCTGCATCGCCGGCCTCGTCGAGGGGCTTTCCGAGGGCATTCATTTCGCCAAGAAAGCCGGCCTCGACGTCCAGGCCGTGATCGACACGATCTCGAAGGGCGCCGCGCAGTCCTGGCAGATGGAAAACCGCTACAAGACCATGAACGAAGGCAAATTCGATTTCGGCTTCGCGGTGGAATGGATGCGCAAGGACCTGTCGATCTGCCTCGCCGAATCCCGCCGCAACGGGGCAAGCCTGCCGGTGACCGCGCTGGTCGATGCGTTCTATTCGGAAGTCGAGAAGATGGGCGGCAAACGCTGGGACACATCGAGCCTTCTGGCGCGGCTGCAGCGCTGATCCGAAAAGCCGCCTCAGAGATTAATTTAACCTCCCGTTAAGGTGATTATTTAGCGCTTTAAGGCAGCTCTTAAGGATTTGGCGGCACAGATAGACAATGCAAAAGCTCGCGCGGTTCGCGGGCAGGATTGTGTTGTTTGATGAGTAAACCCGCCGATAAGCCCGAGGTTGTCCAGCTTCCGGCTGAACCGCCCGTCACCGCGCCGGCAAGTCAGCGCCGCGCGGCGTCGCAGCGGGTGCGCGAGGCGCGCGATCGGTTAACGTCGACCAGTGGAACCCGCCCGGCGTTCGATCGCGAATTGCTCCGGCAATATGCCCAGACGCGGATCTCGGCATCGTTTGTCGTGATGCTGCTGGTGGTTGCGACCGGCCTGTTCTTCGGGTTCTGGATGCAGCCGGTCGCGGCCGCGGCCTGGACCTGCGGCATGCTCTGCATCCACGCCGCCATCATTCGCAATTGCGGACGGTTCCTCGCCGAATCCCCCTCGCTCACCGCGAGCCGCAAGTGGCGAACGCGGTTCGTGCTGCTCGATCTCGTCTACGGCCTGAGCTGGACCGCGATCCTGGTCCATCCGGCCGGGCTCGACATGGTCTCGAACACGCTGATGATGTTCCTGATGCTGCTGGTGATCGCGGTATCGAGCATGCTCGCGGCCAATTTGCCGATCGCAGCGCTGGCGGCGACCGCGCCGGTCACGGTGGCGATCGCGCTGAACTTTGTGCTGAGCGGCACATTCGACCACTACGTACTCGCGGTGCTGGCGCTGGCGGCGGAAGGCTATTTCGGGCTGCTCGCCCATCGCCTGCATTCGACGACGCTGGCGACGCTCGAGGCGCGCGCCGAAAAGGATGCGCTGATCGGCGAACTCGAACAGGCCAAGGCGATATCCGACGAAGCGCGCCATCGCGCCGAAGCGGCCAATGTCGCGAAGTCGCGGTTCCTGGCGCAGATGAGCCATGAACTGCGCACGCCGCTGAACGCGATCCTCGGATTCTCCGAGGTGATGAAGGCCGAGATTTTCGGCGCCCACACGGTTCCGGTCTACAAGGAATATTCCGCCGATATCCATAATTCCGGCGTGCATCTGCTCAATCTCATCAACGAAATTCTCGACCTGTCGCGCATCGAGGCCGGACGCTACGAACTCAACGAGGAAGCGGTATCGCTGGTGCATGTGGTCGCCGATTGCCATCACCTCCTGAAGCTGCGTGCCTCGACCCGCGGCATCACCATCCACGAGGTGTTCGAGCAGGGCATGCCGCGCATCTGGGGCGACGAGCGCGCCATCCGCCAGATCGTGCTCAACCTGCTGTCGAACTCCATCAAATTCACCCCGCAGGGCGGCGATATCTGGCTGAAGGTGGGATGGACCGCCTCGGGCGGACAATATCTCAGCGTCAAGGATACCGGCTCCGGCATCGCCGAGGACGAAATCCCCGTGGTGCTCGCCTCCTTCGGTCAGGGCTCCAATTCGATCAAGTCGGCCGAACAGGGCGCGGGCCTGGGATTGCCGATCGCGAAAAGCCTGATCGACATGCACGGCGGCACCTTCACGCTGAAGTCGAAGCTGCGCATCGGCACCGAGGTCGTCGTCACCTTCCCGCCGGAGCGCGTGATGTCCGCGCTGGCTCCGATGATGGAAGAAGAAACTCCACCGCTGCAGCCCGAAACCGTGCCCGAGGAGAAACGGCGCAGCCGCCACAAGCCGATCATGAGTGCCGGAACCGGATTGTAGCAGGAACGCTTGCGCAAAACGCCCGAATACGCTTCACACTTCGAGAATGAGCAAAGAAACGCCGTGCATCGCAGTCTGTATGATCGATCCAAGAACCAGCCTCTGTTTGGGCTGTGGCCGCACCTTGCCGGAGATCGCACGCTGGCACCGCATGGAGAGCCCGGAGCGGCAGGCGGTGATGGCCGAGCTTGCGGCGCGCATGGCCGAGGCCGGGCTGACGCCGCTCGACGCCCGTCCAAAGGCCGGCTGACGAATATTTGCGACGGAGGCTGGCTGTGAGCCGCTTTCTGCTGGTGGTGCTGATGCTGGCGGCGACCGCCGGCGCCCTGATGGCCTACAAGGATCCCGAACAGGTGGCGCGTGCCAGCGACACCGTCTCCAAAATGCTGCGCAAGGGCGCGCCGACGCGGGGTGTGCAGATCGCCCGCGGCCCGGGCGGCGAATTCGCGCTGAAGGCCAGGATCAACGGCGTCACGGCCCCGATGGTGATCGACACCGGCGCGACCGCGGTGGTGCTGACCTACGAGACCGCCAAGGCCGCCGGGTTGCCGCTGGAACTGCTCGAATACGACGTCGACGTCGAGACCGCCGGCGGACACACCAAGGCGGCGCGTCTCACGCTCGACCGCCTGGCGATCGGCAAGCTGGTCGAACGTTCAGTGCCGGCGCTGGTGGTGCCGCACGGACAGATGAAGACCAACCTGCTCGGCATGAGCTTCCTGGACCGGCTGGAAAGCTGGGAAGTACATGCCGACCGGTTGATGCTGCACGGCTATCCCTGACATTGCATTCGCGTGCCGTCTTTCGGAGATCGGGCGCAGACACGCCCCGAGCGCGTTCCGCGACAAGCGTCACGACACCATCACGTCGTTGGCCCGAGATGCATCGCCAAAATCTCCTCCGGTGTCTCGACCACCTCCACTTTTTGCGCGTCGCCGCCGACAAACGCGAGGATCGTACGTTCGCCGTCCCGCCACATGCCTCCCACCAGCGAAATATTCACGTGATACGGCAACCCCGTCTCGAACCTCGTACATCTGATCCAGAAGCGCATGGTGTTCTCCGGTATACGTTCAAAATTCGAGACGGGCGACGCCGCATGCTGCTAGACGAGCGCCCTCAATTCGCGCGCAGCCGCAACCATGTTCACCAGCGCAGGCCGAACCTCCTCCCATTTCCGGGTCTTCAGACCGCAGTCGGGATTGATCCAGAGCTGGGCGTCGGAAAGCCTGCTGCGGGCCAGTTTGAGCAACTCCGTCATTTCGCCGATTTCAGGCACGCGCGGCGAATGAATGTCGTAGACGCCGGGGCCGATCTCGTTGGGGTAGTTGTAACTCTCGAACGCGTCGAGCAGCTCCATTTTGGAGCGGGACGTCTCGATCGAGATCACGTCGGCGTCCATCGCGCCGATGGCGTCGATGATGTCGTTGAACTCCGAATAGCACATGTGAGTGTGGATCTGCGTCTCGTCACGCACGCCTGACGAACAGATCCGGAAACTCTCGACGGCCCAGGCGAGATAGTCGCCCCATTCGGATTTGCCGCAGCGGCAAACCTTCCCGAAGTGCGGCTTCGTCGATCTGGATCATGCCTGCGCCGGCCTTTTCGAGATCGGCGACTTCGTCGTGGATCGAAAGCGCAATCTGCAGGCAGGCCGTGCTGCGCGGAATATCGTCGCGCACGAATGACCAGTTCAGGATCGTGACCGGCCCCGTGAGCATCGCCTTCATCGGCTTGCTGGTCAGCGATTGCGCATATTCCCACCATTCGACCGTCATCGGCCGCGGGCGAGACACGTCGCCGAACAATATCGGCGGCCGGACGTAACGCGATCCATACGATTGAACCCAGCCATGGCTGGTAAAGGCGAAGCCGGAGAGGCGCTCGCCAAAATACTGCACCATGTCGTTGCGCTCGAACTCGCCGTGAACCAGCACGTCGAGGCCGATATTTTCCTGCCAGCGAACGACGCGAGCCGTCTGGTTTTGCAGGAAGGTCCTGTAAGCCGCGTCGGTGAGCGCCCCCCTGGCGTGCGCGGCGCGCGCGTTTCTGACGTCGGCGGTCTGCGGAAACGAGCCGATGGTCGTAGTCGGAAATGGCGGCAGGTTGAAACGCCGATGCTGTATTTCGGCGCGAGCCGCGAAGGCGCTGACGCGTTTGCCCATCGCGGGATTGACGGTCGCCATTCGACCGGCCACCGCGGCGTCATGCACCTTGGGAGATGCTTTGCGGGCCGCCGCAGCCGCGGCGGACGCAGCGAGAGCGTCCTTGACCGCATCCCGGCCGCTCGCCATGGCGGTGCCGAGCGCGGCCAGTTCGAGCATTTTTTGAACGGAGAAAGCCAGCCAGGCCTTCAGCTCGGGATCAAGGCCCGCTTCCTGATCGAGATCGATGGGAACATGAAGCAGCGAACAGGATGGCGCAATTTGAAACCGGTCCGAACCGCGTTTCGAAACGATGGGTTCAAGCCAGTCCAGCAGTGCCGGCAAATTCGCCCGCCAGATATTTCGCCCGTCGATGACCCCCAGCGACAGAACCAGTTCCCTGGGCGCCTTCTTCAGGACGTCGTGCAACTGGGCCGGCGAACGCACGAGGTCGATGTGAAGTCCGCTGACGGGAAGCGCCAGCGCGGTATTGAGATTGGCGCCCAGCCCTCCGAAATAGGTCGTCAACATGATGTTCAATTCGGGCAGCGCCTTCGAAAACGCATCGTAGGCCCGGCGCAGCGCATCGCGCACGTCGGCCTCGAGGTCGAGCACCAGACAGGGCTCGTCGATCTGCACCCATTCGGCTCCCCGGCTCGAAAGTTCGCGAAGCACATCGACATAGACCGGCAGCAACCGATCCAGCAGCGTCAGCGGATCGAAACCGGCATCGGCGCTCTTGGCGAGTTTCAGGAACGTGACGGGTCCGATCAGCACGGGGCGGGTCTGATATCCAAGCGCCTTCGCCTCCTCGTATTCCTCGATCGGCTTGCGCGATGCCAGCCTGAATTCCTGGTTCACTCGCAGTTCCGGCACCATGTAATGATAGTTGGTGTCGAACCATTTGGTCATTTCCTGCGCCGGCACGCCCTGCGTCTGATGACCATGCGCGCAACCGTCATCGTGCGCGTCGCCTTCCGACCCTCGCGCCATCGCGAAATACGTCGTGAGCGAGACAGGGCCCGATTTCCAGCCGTAAACCTCCGGAATGGCGCCGACCATGATGCTGGTGTCGAGTACCTGATCGTAGAACGAGAAGTCGTTCGAAGGGATCACGCTGACGCCGAGCTTTTTCTGGCGTGCCCAGTTCGCCGCACGAAGCGCGGCCGCGGCCTCGACCAGCGCCTTCTCGTCCGACTTTCCGGACCAGAAGCTTTCCAGAGCCGCCTTGAGTTCGCGGCGCGGACCGATCCGCGGCGTCCCGAGAGTAGCAACGGCAAGTGAGTGGATAGACATGGCTTAACCCCAAACAGTTGGGGGCAAAGGCCGAAGTGACACGTCTGGATTCCGGACGGCACAGGGCGCGCGGAATCGCAACCGCACCACCGGGACACCCCGCCCGAGGACGTGTATATTGTCGAGGCAGGTCTCCTGGCTCGCGGGTCAGTGCTGCTGTCCGGCCTTCCCGGAACCTTTGCAGGCTCCAGTGACATTATTGGACAGCGGCTCGCCGCTTACAGTTGCGGGGGCAGCTCCGGCTTTGGCTTACGCCGCACCGGCTTCCCTCTTAGCTCCGGGCAAACCTTCCCGAAGAACCACGACAGCGCCAGTTACCGGCAACCGGGCGTCGCAGTCAACTGGGCAGACAAATCTGCTTTTCCGGGCAATCGAAGCTCAATGACCATGCTGCTTCGCGTCGTCATCATCGCCGGGCGCTTCGCTCCTGTCGAAAGCCTCCAGCCATGACGCCAACGAGCGCGAGCGATGCCCCGACGCCCTCATTTGCCGCAGCGTGATGCGGATGGTCGTGCGGACATTGCGATCGACCGGCATGTCGGAAAGCCCCGGCGATTGCTCGGCAGAGATAGCGGCAACGACCTTCCTCTTCGTATCGATATGCTCAGGCGCGCCGCAGAGATCGAGCAGCCGCTGGAACGTGTCGTATTGAGCACGGTCGTATGGCCGTGGAATCCCGTTCGCATCTTTCAGCGGATGCGCCGGATAAAAATGCGCGCAGGGAATCCAGTCGTCGGGTATCGGCTCGGTTGCCGGATGCGTTCGTCTGCTCTTCAGGAGTTTTGGCAGCACGTGGGTGTGCGGCCCTTCCGGACTCTTGCCCGTCGCCGGCGGGATCGGCTGATAAACTTCAATGCGCCCGATCCGGCTCACAAACACCCGGTGCGGGCTCGCCGCGAGAATGATGCCCATCGCCGGGTTATCGGGGTCGAACACCGGGCGGCCGACATGGCGGCGCAATTTGTCGGCCGTGGCCTCATCGGCAATTCGAACGCAGAGGTCGGCTTGCAGGATGTCGAGACCAAGATCGAAGAGGACACCCCCGCGGTCTTCGGCGCGGAGCGCGTCGGTGTCGGGTCCCAGCTCGGTCAGCGCCGCGCGCCGGTTCATCTCGCATGCTTTTCTCGGCAGGCACAAAGCGACGCGATGGTTCCAGTTCAGGTTCGTGATGCTTTCAGAGGCGAAGGGACGCAATTGGCCGGACATGCGAATGATGATGCCGCCGCGCGCGGTGACGGCAACCACCTGCGGCTCGGAAGCCGCCAGCTTCGCCGGCTCGCCGGGATCGCGGGAAAATTCCGCAATGCCTCCGAAGGTGCCCATGCTCCATTGAGTGCCGGGATCGAGAATCTGCTCGCCCAGCAATTTCGATACCTGCTCCCGCGAGATCATCGTCAATCCTGCAATCAGGCCTGCAATCTAGGCGGCGATCGGCGTCTTCGCGCGGTCCTCGACCAGCGCGATCGCATCGCGCAACACATTCACGCCGGCGTCGGGCTTGACGCCGTTCTCGGCGAGATGGCGGCGGAATGCGCGGGCGCCCGGCACCCCGTGAAACGCGCCGACAAAATGCCGCGTGATCGAATGCAGCCGCGTGCCCCGCGCGAGTTCGCGCTCGATATACGGCATCATGGCCTCGAACACGTCCTTCATCGCGGCAAACGGCGCCGCCTCGCCGAACAGCTCGGGATCGACCGACAGCAAGCGCCACGGCTCCTGATAGGCCGCGCGCCCCAGCATCACGCCGTCGACGTGGTCGAGATGAGCCTTCGCCTCGGCAAGGCTCGCAATGCCGCCATTGATGATGACGGGCACATGCGGCATCGCAGCCTTCAACCGGTAGACCCTGTGATAGTCGAGCGGCGGGATGTCGCGGTTTTCCTTCGGCGACAAGCCGTTGAGCCAGGCCTTGCGGGCGTGGACGATCAGCGCATCCGCACCCGCTGCAACGACACCGCGCGCCAGTTCGTCGAGCGCCAGTTCCGGGTCCTGATCGTCGATGCCGATCCGGCACTTGACGGTGACGGGAATGCCGACCGCCTGCTTCATGGCCAGGACGCCTCTGGCGACCAAAGCCGGCTCGGCCATCAGGCAGGCGCCGAAGCGGCCATCCTTCACCCGGTCCGACGGACAGCCGACATTGAGGTTGATTTCGTCATAGCCGAAATCCTCGCCGATTTTGGCGGCCTCCGCGAGATCGGACGGATCGGAGCCGCCAAGCTGAAGCGCGACGGGATGTTCGCTGGAATCGAAACCGAGCAACCGCGCCCGGTCGCCGTGAAGGATGGCGCCGGTGGTCAGCATCTCCGTGTAGAGTTTTGCACGGGCCGTCATCAGGCGATGGAAGACGCGGCAATGCCGGTCGGTCCAGTCCATCATCGGGGCCACTGAGGAAAATTTCGTGTCTAACATATTGATATTACTTATTGATATTGCTCGCGTTTCCACACTGGACTCGTCCCGGCGAAAAAGGAACCGCGGCCAATGAAGCCCGATAAGAACTAAACGAAATTCATTTCTTTTCAATGCCTTGGCTTCGGCTTCGACGATTTCCCCTCATCCGCCAGACCGGGCGCATTGCATTGTCGGACCAACCGCGGCGATGCTGTGGCGCGTGCGCTTATCTCATGGAGGAGTAGTCTGGATGACCGCAGTGGATCCGAGATCGTCGTGTTCGAATGGCTTGAGACCGCAGAACGCCCTCACCGTCGCGACGCGGTCGCGTTAGTCAAATGACCTCCTTGTCTCGTACCTCGACCGCGTCGGCGACCTGGTATTTCGATGTGATCTCTCCTTTCGCCTATCTGGCTCTGGGCGAGATCGAAGAACTGGCGAAATCTGTTGCCATTACCTACCGGCCGATTCTGTTCGCGGGCTTGCTGCAGCATTGGAAGCACCTCGGTCCGGCCGAAATTCCGCCGAAACGGATACACACTTATCGTCTTAGCGTCTTCCAGGCGCAGCAGCGGGGGATTCGCTTTCGCTTTCCGTCGACGCACCCGTTCAATCCGCTCAAGCCGCTGCGGCTGCTGACAGCGCTCAAGGCAGAGCCTCGCGCCGTTCGCACCGTCATGGACTGCATCTGGCGAGAGGGGCTCGACGTCTCCACCGAAGCCGGCTGGAGTGCGATGTGCGGGGCGCTCGGACTTGATGCCGCCGCAGCCGCATCACTGGTCGACGCCCCCCAAACGAAGGCCAGCCTTCGCTCCAACACGGACGAAGCGATCGCCGCGAAGCTTTTCGGCGTTCCGACATTGCGGATCGGCGACGAGCTTTTCTGGGGCGTCGACGCGCTGCCGATGGCGCGGGCCTATCTCGACGATCCCGCGCTGTTCCAGTCGGGCGAGATGCATCGGGTGGCAACGCTGGGCGCTTCGTCGTCGCGCGTCCCGTTGCCGAACGGAGTCGGGGCGATAAGGAGTTTTCGCACGCCCGCGATGGAATTCAACCACTGCAACTCCCGACGCCACCGTAGCGTCGAAACTGTCCAGGATCGGCTTCTCGCCGAAAGATC
Organism: uncultured Alphaproteobacteria bacterium; assembly: GCA_963843225.1. GTDB lineage: Bacteria > Pseudomonadota > Alphaproteobacteria > Rhizobiales > Xanthobacteraceae > Bradyrhizobium. Next base: position 493,135 of record CAWJJT010000003.1, read on the forward strand.
GCGACACACTGAATGTGCCTGCGAGAACCGTACAAAATCCCGCCGCTGGCCCTTTTGTCTATTGGAACGAGACCGGGAACTCGAACAGAGTATTGCCCCGCTCATCAGCAACGCGCACGAAACACGATCCGCAAAAGCCGCCGCTCTTTTTCAAATCTTCGGCGAGCGCCCTCGCGTGACGCCTTGCGGCCTCAAGCGTCCGCAGACTGTGCCCGAGTTCATCGGGATACAGTCTTGAGCTGCCAACGACGTGAAAGAAATAGCGCATCGCGTCGCGATAAATGGAGCGACGGCTGGCAACCAGTGAAACATATGTAATCTGGATTAAAATGTATCCATGTCTGACGGACCGCTCTCTCTTCGCGCCTACCAAACGAATTTCAGTCTCTCCGCTCGGTGTTGCCTTCGATTGAAAGTGCTTGCCGTCAGCTACGGATGGTCTCCGTCGTAGATCGTCTGGCGCGATTTGGTGCTGACAAGGGATTACAGCGGGCTTGCTGCGGGGCGCAATGCCGCTAGGATTTAAGGCGACGCCGCAGGTGCAGGCTTTATTAAATCTTTGCAACGTTACGAAACGCGAATGATATTGCAACAACCCGATTCCCAGATGCGGGCCAGAGTCGCAAGATTGCTGTCGGGCGACTTTAGGAACGATGATCTAACCAGGCTATTTTTGTTCGCGCGCGACCGCTGCGAAGGCCGGGAATCCGTGCAAGAAATTGGCGACTTTGTCGCCCACCATAGTGAACGTACAAAAGGCATCGTTACGAGAGCAGCCCGCGACTGGTTCATTACAGTTCAGTTTTTTCTTCGACTTAGGGCTGGTCAAATCACCGAAGATCGACTGCCTCGCAACTTTTACGCCGTGCTGGAAGCATCGCTCCGATCCGAGAGAGCTGTAATTCGGGGTCAGGACCTCCAGATGAAGCGGGTCGAAGCCCAACGACGCCTTTCGGAAATCAAAACGCGTTTCTCCGAAAACCCCGACGGCACGCTATTGGTGAGAGGCGGCCTGACCGGCGCGGACGCATCACTGATACGCCACCTCTCTGGCAGATTTAACAACAAGGCCGCGTTTGATCACGATAGACTTTACAGCGATTTCCTGGAAACGCTTCGACGGAATTCAATTCTGAAAACCGAGGAAATGACGGCATTTCTGCAGTATCGGACCGCCATCGCACTCTTTGCGATTTCCGTAATGCACAATTGTACCATTCGTATTGATGAGACCCAGACGACGGTTCTGCACATAAGCGCCTTCGCCGGCAAACTTGCGGTGGCTGCGCCAGTCACAGTCCCTGATAACGACAATGTCCGGGTAGCATACCCGATATTTCGAACGGAGTTGGATCACTCAGCGCATTGCGAACCCGAATTATTGAACTTGGACGCCGTCATCCAACAAGACATCGAGATCAACCCGGCGTCGGGCCGGTTAGGCATTCTAAGGTAATATTGGAATGGCGGCAGATCGCCAGGGACGCCGCGCTCTACATCACCAGGCTACCCAAGGCACGGCACGCCGCCGATGAACGGCAAGCCGCGATGGAAGCGTTCACGCGAATACAGTTCACCGGGTGCCGGGAATGAATCCGGGCACGCCCGTCTCCACCACCGAGTTGAACCTGACGTTCACGGTGATGCGCTCCCGGATCTCCTGCATGGCGTCTTCAGGCAGCGCCGAAATGTCAAAGTTCTCCTGGATGCGCCGAGGTTTGGTCGAGGTGGTCAAAAAGGCGGTGCCGCGCTGCACGGCCCAGGCCGAGAGCAACCTGAGCCGGCGTCTTGTGCACGCGCTGGGCGATGTCTGTAATCACCGGGTCTTCCACCACGCTTGGCTTCATGGCATGTCCCAGCGCCGCGAACGCCTGCAGCACGATCCCCTGCTCCCGACAGAAGTCGAGCAGCTCCCATTCGGGAAGATACGGATGCGATTCGACCTGCACCATGGCGGGCTTGATCCGCGCGACCGCGACGATCTCGCGCAGCTTCTCCAGGGTGACGTCCGACAGGCCGATCGACTTGCAGTGACCGTCATCCACGAGGCGCTCCAGCGCCTGCCATGTCTCCGCCAGCGTCACCCCTGAATCGTAGATCACCCGGCCGTGCTCGTCCCTCGGGTCCTGCTCGTCGCCGGGTCGAAAGGCAAAGGGCGTATGGATGATATAGCAATCGATATCATCGAGCCGCAGCCGCCGCCGGCTCGCGTCGAAGGCGGGCTTGACCCGTTCGGGGCGATGATTGGTGTTCCAAAGCTTCGTGGTGACGAACAGGTCCTCGCGCCGAAGCGTCCCCGCCTTGACAGCTTCCTGAATCGCATCGCCGACCGCTTCTTCGTTGCGATAGCGTTCCGCACAATCGAGATGGCGAAATCCGACTTCCAGTGCAGCCTTGGTGGCCTGCCTGGTTGCGAGAGGATCCGGAATCAGCGTGCCGAACCCGACCGCGGGGATCATTGATCGATCCGTGGGCAATTCTCGTAAAACGCAGCGTATCGGCGCGTGTCATGCTCATATTTTCCTTTCACTAGTTAGCCAGTCGCGGCTTGCGGAGAAAAAGCACAAGCGGGCTCACGATCAGCATGGCGAACATCAGGATCTTGAACTGGCCGATGACCGCGATGACGGCCGCCTGTTGGGTGACCAGGCCGTTGAGCGCCGCAAGAGCCGGGCTCGCAATCGAACCCGCGACATGCGCGGCGGCGCGATAGGGCGTGAGATCCCTCGCGAGCGCGACGTGCATGGCCTGGGTGTTGTCGTAGAAGAAGATCTGGACGACCGCGATGCCGATCGTGCTGCCATAGAGGCGCGACAGGTTGAGGAGCGCGCTGCCTTCCGGGCGGAGCTTCGGATCGAGCGTGCCGAACGCCGCCCTGGCGAGCGCCGGAATCAACAGGCCGAGGCCGGCTCCCTGAAGCAGGCCGGTCTTGACCACCGACTGCCAATCCATCGCCGGCGAGTAGCCGAGCATCAGCCAATTGGCATAGACCACCAGCGCCATTCCGCCGAGCATGAACGGCCGGTAGTCGACTTGCGCCGGAACCAGGCTCGTCAGCACCACCGTCCCCACGAGCATGACGCCGCGCGGGACGGTCATGTAGCCGGTGGTATCGACCGGGTAATTGAGCAGTTCCTCCAGCATCGGCGAGGTCAACGCCAAGGTCGGCAGCAGGACGAAGCCCAGCGCAAAGGACATGATCGTCGAAAGCACGAGATTGCGATCCCGAAACAGCGCCGTGCGGAGAAAATGCGCCTTCGTCGTCAGGACGTGCACGATGAAAAGATAGAACCCCAGGACCGAGGCGACCGCTTCGATCCAGATTTCCGCCGAGGCGAACCATTCCAGCCGCTCGCTGCGGTCGAGCAGCATTTGCAGGCCGATCATGCCGAGCGGAGAACGTCGCCAGGCCGAAGAAGTCGAAGGGCGGGCTCTGCTCCGCCTTCTTCTCGCGCAGCAGGAGCGCCATCGTCAGAGCGATGAAGCCCGTCATCGGCAGGCTGAAATGGAAGATCGAGCGCCAGCCGTAATATTCGCTGAGCCAGCCGCCGATGCTCGGTCCGCTGCTGATGCCGAGCAGGAAGCACAGCGTCCACGCCAGGCTTATCCGCGCATGGCGCGCCGGCGGCAGTCCATCGAGCAGGATCGCCAGCGATAGCGGCGCAAGCGGGCCGCTCGCGGCGCCCTGGAGGATTCTGGCGAGCACGAACTGGACCGAAGTCGTCGCCAGCGTGTCCAGGATCAGGGCGAACGCGAAGACAGCCAGGGAGAACTGATAGACCGCCTTCCGGCCATAGCGCCCCGCGAGCCAGAGCGCCATCGGCATGACCACGGCGCTCGCGGCGATATAGGAAGAGAACACCCAGCCGACTTCGTCGTTGGCCATCGAGAGCGTGCCCTGGATGTGCGGCAGCGCCGCGTTCGGCAGCGAAATGTTGACGGCCTGCATGTAGGTCGCCATCAGCGCCGCCACTGCGATTGCGCGACGGCCTTCGACCGCCGTGCTCGATGGGAGGGCGGTGCTCATTTGCCCTCCAACGCGAACGCGGGCTGGAGCGGATGGCGCAAGGTGCGGCGATAGCCGGTGTCGACCCGCGCCGTGACGCTGATGCCCGAGAACAGCGGCCGGGTCGGATCGACATCATCGAGCTCGAGACGCACCGGCAGACGCTGGACGACCTTGACCCAATTCCCGGTCGCATTCTCGGGCGGCAGGACCGAGAAATCCGATCCGGTGCCTGGACTCATGCTGACGATATGCGCCTTGAACGTGCGACCGGGATAAGCATCGACGTCGATCGTCGCCTTCTGACCCGGACGCATGTGGGTCAGGCCCGTTTCGCGAAAATTCGCCTCGATCCAGATGTGTTTGCTCGACAGCAGCGAGAACACGGCGGCGCCCGGATTGACGAAGCCGCCGACCTGCAGGTCGTCGACCCTTGTGACGATGCCGTCGTCGGGCGCCGTCACCGTTGCATAGGTGAGATCGAGCCGCGCACGGTCGAGTTGGGCTCTGGCCGCGCGAACCGTCGGATGGCGGTCGATATCGATGTCGGGATCGCCGTTCAATGCAACGACGGTATTGGCGACCTGCTGTTCGATCGACGCGGTGCGCTGGCGGGCGACCTTGAAATCCGTCTCGGCGCGTTCATACGCCGCGCGCGGGGTAAAATCGGAAGCAACCAGCGCTTTCTTGCGGTCGTACTCGCGCTCGTCGAAAGCAGCCGATTCCTTCGCCGATTGCAGTTCGGCCTGCTGCTGGCGATAGGTCGCCTTGAGGGCTTCGATTTGGAGGCGCGCGCTGCCGAGCCGCGCCTCGGCCTGATCGACCGCAATCTGGTACGGCTCGGGATCGATTTGGAACAGGACCTGGCCCCGCCGGACGCGCTCATTGTCACGGACGGCGATTTCAACCGCCTGACCGGCAACCCGGGCGTTGACGGTGATCTTCGCCGCGCGAACGAACGCATCGTCGGTCGAGACGTAAGGCTCCTCCGCAAGATAGAGAGCGGCGCCAAACGCCGCCGCCAGGATCGGCAGGGCCAGCATCAGGGGCCGGCGCAGTCGTTCGCTAATTCCCTTTCCAGGCATGACGGCGACGCGATCGGGTGCCGAGCTATCGCCAGCCCGCTCGAATGGCATCTCCATCGTAGAGTGCGCGATTCCCGCAGAAGCTACCCCGATGCCCGCAAACTCCCTGCGTCCGCCCATCCAGCCGGCGATTGGCGAAAAATCAAACCGCATCGAAAAGCCCTCACCTCTATTGCATTTCGTAACGTTCGTTACAAATACGGCATTGCGAAGCGGCAATCAAGGTGTTGGTCCATTTATTTTTGTAGCGTATGATACAAATATGGTACTAGCACGCAGCGACCATGGAGTTTTGCGATATGGCACGAAAAAGCAGCGAAACCGGACCGGCGCGTCGAGGCCGGCCGCGCGCCTATGACACCCAGGCCGCCCTCAAGCGGGCAACGGATTCCTTCTGGAGGACCGGCTACTCCGGCACGTCCCTCGATACGATCTCCGCCGCGACCGGGATGAATCCGCCGAGCCTTTATGCGGCATTCGGCAACAAGCACGCGCTCTATCTGGAAGCGCTCGCGCGTTATTGGGAGATCAGCCTGGCCGCGACGCGCGAGGCGCTCGCGAAGGACCTTCCCCTCGCGGAATCCCTGATGCTTGCCTACGAGGCGGCGCTGTCGATCTATTTTTCGGGCAAGGGAAGTGCGCGCGGCTGTTTTGTGGTCGGGACCGCGGTCACCGAAGCCGTCGAGGACGCTGCGATCCGGAACAGCGTCGCGGCGGGACTGCGGATGACCGACGCCGATTTCGAAGCCCGTCTCCGCACGGCGGTCGAGAAAGGCGAGTTGAAGCCCGATGCCGATCCCGCAGCACTCGCGATACTCGCATCGGCCACCATGCACAGCATCGCCATTCGCGCCCGCGCCGGCGCCAGCCGTGCCCAACTGAGGGAGGTTGCCCGGAAGGCGGTGAGCGTAATCTGTGGATGCCGGGTAGAGGCGGACTGAGCCGCAACGCAGTCGGGCGTTTCAAACCGATGCGAATGAAGGGGATGCCGAGCCCGTCGACCTCGCGGGGTCAGGCCTTGTGTTCATACAGTAGCCGGGCGCGGATCGTTCCTTCCAGCGCCCGGATGTCGGCGAGGACGCGCTGGCCGTCCGCCGCCGAGGCGTCCGCGTCCAGCACCACGTAGCCCACGTCGGCGTGGGTCTCGTAATATTGAGCCGCGATGTTGACGGCGTGCCGCGCGAACACTTCGTTGAGACGTCCGAGCATGCCCGGCAGGTTGCGCTGTACCTGAATAAATCGCGTGCCCGCGGCGCGCGCCGGCAACTGCGCCAGCGGAAAGTTGACCGCGCCCATCGTGGATCCGGTATCGCTGTAGTCGACGAGCTTGCGCGCGACTTCGGCGCCGATGCGTTCCTGCGCCTCCTCGGTCGAGCCTCCGACATGCGGCGTCAGGATGACGTTGTCCAGCCCCTGCAGCGGCGATGCGAAGCGCTCCCTGTTCGACCCCGGCTCGACCGGAAAGACGTCGACGGCGGCGCCGCGCAGCCTGCCCTGCCGCAGGGCATCCGCGAGCGCGTCGAGATCGGCGACCGTGCCACGGCTGTTATTGATGAAAAATGCGCCGGGCTTCATCGCCTCGATCTCGGCGCGCCCGATCATGCCCTGCGTCGCCGGCGTTTCCGGCACATGCATGCTGACGACGTCGCTCTGCGCCAGCAGTTCATGCAGGCTCGCGGTCGGCTCGGTGTTGCCGTGGCGAAGCTTGTCGGTGTGATCGTAGAAGACGACCCGCATGCCCATCGCTTCGGCGAGATAGGAGAGTTGCGAGCCGATATTGCCGTAACCGACGATGCCGAGCGTCTTGCCCCTGACCTCGTGGCTGTCGGTGGCGGACTTGTCCCATTTGCCCTCATGCGCGGCGTTGGATCGCGCCACGACCCGGCGCAGCAGGAACACGATCTCGCCGATCACCAGTTCCGCCACGCTTCGCGTGTTGGAGAACGGCGCGTTGAAGACCGGAATCCCGTTCCGCCTCGAGGCGTCGACGTCCACCTGGTTGGTCCCGACGCTGAAGCACCCGATCGCGATCAGCCTGTCGGCGGCTTCGACGATGTCGGCGGTGATCTGGGTCCGCGAGCGGATTCCGAGCAGGTGCACGCCCTTGATGGCTTCCCTCAGTTCATCCCCATCGAGCGCCTTCGACAGCCGCGTCACGCTGGAATAGCCGGCGGTCGTCATCGTCTGCACGGCGCTGTCGTTGACGCCTTCGAGCAGCAGGACCCGTATCTTGTCCTTGGCGAGCGATAATTGCGGATGAGGCTGGCTGTCGGTCACGTCGCGGCGTCCTGTGGGGGAAGAGCGCCCAATGACGATTCGAGCGCGCGTCCGTCATTTGCTACAACATGGCCGGGATGACCACCCCCAAGCGCCGAGCGTATTGGTTTTTCTCGCGTGGCCGCTGCAGCCTGTCCATCGGGGCAGAGGCAGGACGCCGCTCGATTCTCATCGAATAATCAGGCCGTTAAAGCAAAGTATTGCAGCTCTGCCTGACGTTCATCAGGTTCGGTTTCACTTGATCGGGAACTTGCCGCCGAAGGCGTTCCCGGTTTCGCGATGGGTTACCGCGGCATGTTACGGATGTAACCAAGTTCGTTGCCGCTGACACCGAGCCGCAACAAGGCCCCTGCACCATTGGCGGCGGGGGCCAACGACATCGAGCTCAATGTTCGTATCGCGGCCGGAACGAGACCGATCGACGAGCTTTTCGCCAATGATCGACGCCAGCTTTGTGTCGAGTCTTCGACGAACCGTGGATCGCGGGATCGAGGATCCGGAAAGGTGAACCTTTTATCGCGGTTGTTCGTGCTGGTCGCGGTAGCCTTGCTGCCGGCAATAGCGATCCAGGGATACAACGAATTCGAATTGCGCGCCGCGCGCCAGGTCGAGCTCCAGGACCAGGCATTGAGCCTGGCCAAGCTCACCGCCGCGGAACAGCAGCAGATCGTCCAGGGAATCCGCCAGGTCCTGGTCGCGTTTTCCGAACTTCCCGCCATCAAGAACGGCGACAGCAACGCCTGCAATGCTTATTTGGCCGCGATGAAGCAGCGGTTTCCGGCGTTCCTCACCTTTCTTGCCGTCGACCTGAATGGGCGGTCCTTCTGCGACACCAACAGCGACCATCGAACCGTCGACGTCTCGGCGCGGGCCTATTTCGTCAAGACCCTGAAAACCCGCGCGTTCACCGTCGGGGAATTCTCGGTCGGCCTGCTCGGTGCCGCGGAACGTGATTCAGTTTTCGTTGCCGTTCTACGACAACGACGGCCGCCTCGACGGCATCATCATAGCGGCTCTCGGCCTCGATTGGCTCGCCCGTTACGTCGCCCTGAAGGCTGTTTCGCCGGGGGATGCGCTGGTCATCACGGATCGCAACGGAATCTGCCTCGCCCGTTACCCCGACAACGCCAAGTATGTCGGCAGGAAGATGGTCGCGGACCAATATCTGAAACTCGACGAGGGCACTGCGACCGAGATCGTTGACCTCGATGGCGTGGCGCGGATCGTCGGCTTCGCCCCGCTCGGGCCGGAGTTCGGGAGGACTTCTTGTCAGCTATGGCCTCGACAGGGCCCAGGCTTTCAAGGAGATCCAGCACAGCACGCAGCGCGACATCTTCCTTATCGTCCTGAGCATGTCGCTTGTACTGCTCCTGACCTCGCTGGGCGCCCGGCGCTTCATCCATCGCCCGCTCGGCCTCTTGGTCGACGCCGCGAACCAATGGCGGCGCGGTGAATTCGCCCAGCGCGTCAACATCCAGGAGAAGTCCGAAATCGGCCGGGTCGCCGACGCGTTCAACGTCATGGCCGATGCGCTGGAGCACCGCGAGCGCGAACTGAATGCGGCAAAGGAGAAGGCCGAAGAGGCCGTCGCCCGGATCACGAGGATTTTCGAGAGCACGACCGACAGCGTGCTCATCATCGATCGGGACTGGCGCGTCACCTATCTCAATGAACGGGCCAGGATGCAGGTTTCGGAAGGACGCGACGTCGTCGGCATGAAATTCTCGGAGGCGTTTCTGGACACGGCCGAAGCCGAGGCGCCCAAGCGATTGCGGGAAGTCATGTTGGCCGGGCGTCCGGCCACGTTCGAAGTGTTTTGCACTCGCCGCGCCGCCTGGTACCTGCTCAACGCTTTCCCGGCGGATCAAGGCCTTGCCGTCTACTTCCGGGACGTCACCGAGCACAAACGCGCCGTGGAGGCGCGACGCCTTGCCGAGGACCAACTCCACCAGAGCCAGAAGATGGAGGCGGTCGGCCAACTCACGGGCGGCGTCGCCCACGACTTCAACAATATGCTTGCCGTCATCTCCGGAAACCTCGAACTCATCGAGGACATGGCGACCAATAGCCGGGCCCGAGGGTTCGCCGCGACCGCCCGGCGCGCCGCCGACCGCGGAGCAAAACTCACGGCGCAGCTTCTGTCCTTTTCCCGGCAGCAGAAACTGAACCCGGAACTGGTCAATGCCAGCACGCTCGTTTTCGAATTCGAAGGGCTGATCAGCCAGGCCATTGGCGCGAAGTGCGACGTGAGGCTGCGAACCGACGAAAACCTGTGGCTGTGCCTCGTCGATCCAGCGCTGCTGGAGACCGCCCTCCTCAACCTTGCGCTCAATGCGCGCGACGCCATGCCGGATGGCGGCATCCTCGAGATCGAGACGCGGAACGTCGTCCTGGATGAACGACCCGGCGCCGGATATTTGCCCGGACCCTATGTCAAACTGTCCGTCAAGGACACGGGCTGCGGGATGCCCCCCGAAGTGCGCGATCGGATCTTCGAGCCCTTCTTCACGACCAAGGAAACCGGCAAGGGCACCGGGCTCGGCCTCAGCATGGTCTATGGCTTTGCCCGGCAATCCGGCGGGCACGTCACCGTCGAAAGCGCACAGGCAGTGGGGACCACCATCAGCCTGTACTTGCCCGCGGCGAAGCAAGAGCCAGATGCCCAGGCAAGATCCGTTGAAGCACGGGACAACACACCGGCTGGATCGGAGCGCATCCTGGTGGTCGAGGATGATGCGGACATTCTGGGCTCGACATCGGAGATGCTCTCAAGGCTGGGCTACGATGTTCATTGTGCGACGAATGGGACGGACGCCATCCAGATACTCAAAGAGGATCAGGGATTCGATCTTCTGTTCAGCGATATCCTGATGCCGGGCGGAATGAGCGGCGTTGAACTCGCCCACGAAGCGAGGCGACTGAGCAAGGACATCAAGATCCTGCTCACCTCGGGTTATGCCGCCGACGCACTGGAACGGCAGGGTGCGGCGGAACAGTTTCCGTTCATCCGCAAGCCGTTCCGGCGGGCAGACCTGGCGCAATGCCTGCGATCCATCCTGCACGAATCCTGAAGCGGCTGTTCCCGCGGACGCCATAAGGGCCGTCGGCGGTTTCGGACCGACATCAATGTCGCGAACGGCCCATTCGACTACCGCGCGGCCTGACCGGATCGCGGTTTTCGCGTTGCGCCGAAGACCACCGGCGGAACGGCGCGGTTGACGACCTCGCGCATCGAAAAGCTCGACTGGATCCGCGCCACCCGCGGCAATCGCGACAGTTCGGTGCGGTGAATGCGCTCGAAATCCTCGATGTCCCGCGCCAGGACGATGACGATGTAGTCGTCGCTGCCGGACATCAGGAAACAGCGCACCACTGACGGACAGTTGATGACGGCGGCCTCGAACGATTTCAGCGCATCCTCGTTCTGGCTTTCAAGCGTGACCCTGACCAGCACGGTGGTGGAGAGGCCGAAGCGCGCCAGATCCAGAACGGCCTGATAGCCGCGGATGTAGCCCTCGTCCTCCAGCACCTTCTGCCGCCGGGCGATCGCGGTGGAGGAGAGCCCGACGCGCTCGGCGAGATCGACCTGGCTCGCCCGGGCATTGATGGTGAGTTCCGACAGGATGGTCGTATCGAACTGATCGAGCTTCATGGGTTGTGATTCCCGCGCTAACAGGCACATTTTCGCCGGTTTCCGGCGGAAAATCGGATTAGAGCACCAAGATCGCAAGGTTTCAAACCCGAATCTCCCCTACGATTAACAGCACGTTTTCGAACAGGGAGTGCTTCAGCCATGCGCGTCGGAGTGCCGAAGGAGATCAAGGTCCACGAATACCGGGTCGGTCTCACGCCCGGCGCCGCGCGCGAATATGTCGCCGCCGGGCATAACGTCGTGGTCGAAACCAATGCCGGCGCGGGGATCGGCGCCGCCGACGAGGCCTACCGCAAGGTGGGCGCCGCGATCGCCGGGAGCGCGGCCGAGATCTTTGCGACCTGCGACATGATCGTGAAGGTCAAGGAGCCGCAGCCGCGCGAATGGTCGTTGCTTCGCGAAGGCCAGATCCTCTTTACCTATCTGCACCTGGCGCCGGATCCGGAGCAGGCAAAAGGCCTGATGGCTTCCGGCTGCACCGCCATCGCCTATGAGACGGTCACGGATTCCAAAGGCGGCCTGCCCCTGCTCGCTCCCATGAGCGAGGTCGCCGGCAGGCTTTCCATCGAAGCGGCCGGCTCCGCGCTGAAGCGCAGCTCGGGTGGCCGCGGCATTCTGCTTGGCGGCGTGCCGGGCGTGGTTCCGGCGCGGGTCGTGGTGCTCGGCGGCGGTGTTGTCGGCACCCACGCGGCGCGGATGGCCGCAGGCCTCGGCGCCGAAGTCACGGTCTTCGACCGCTCGATCCCGCGGCTGCGCGAACTCGACGAATTGTTCGAGGGCCGCGCGCGCACGCGGTTCTCCACCTCGGAGGCGGTCGAGCATGAGGTGTTCGCCGCCGACGTCGTGATCGGCGCGGTGCTCGTCCCCGGCGCCAGCGCGCCGAAGCTCGTCACGCGCGAGATGCTGAAGTCGATGCAGAAGGGCGCGGTGCTGGTCGACGTCGCGATCGATCAGGGCGGCTGCTTCGAGACCTCGCATCCGACCACGCATGCCGACCCCACTTACGAAGTCGACGGCATCATCCATTACTGCGTGGCGAATATGCCGGGCGCGGTCCCCCTCACCTCGAGCCATGCGCTGAACAACGCCACGCTGCCGTTCGGCCTGGCCATCGCGAAGGACGGCCTCGCCGCGGTCACGCAGAATCCGCACCTGCGCGCCGGTCTGAATATCCACCGCGGCCGCATCACCAACAAGGCCGTGGCCGAAAGCCTGGGGCTGTCATGCACGCCGGTCGAGGACGGCAAGGCAGCCTGATCGCAGCCTGAGGCAACGGACACCGATCGGGCGCTTGCCTCGATCTAGGCGTTGTCCGTCAATGTGAGCACGGCATTCTTGATGCTTGCTGCGATCTGCGCCCCGGTCTTGGGGTCCGCCGCCGAACGCGCGATGGAAACACCGCCTGAAAGAACCGACAGGATGGCCCACGCCGCCTTGCGCCGCGCGGCCAGCGTCCCGTTCGGCAATCCTCCGGCGACAGCCTCGACCACCCTGACCAGTTCGTTCTCGTAGGCGGCCCTGGTCTGACGGTCGGCACGCGCCACCTCGGGCGTCAGACTCTGCAGCGCGCAGCTCTCACCGAGATCGCAGGTGCGCCGGACGTTCAGGTAGAAATCGACGAACTTTTCGAGCCACGCCTCGCCCTCGCTGGCCTGCAGGCCTTCGATCCCTTCGCGCAATTGCACCAGACCGGCTACGGCCGCGGCCTTGAAGGCCTCGGCCTTGGACGGAAAATGCCCGTAGAATGCACCGGATGTGACACCGGCCTCCTTCGCCAGGCCGTCGACGCCAACGCCGCCGAAGCCGAGACGCCGAAATCCGCGCCCCGCGGCATCGAGAATCCGGGTCCGTGCCGCGCCCTTGTGATCGGGTCCGTATCGCATGCGCTCTCTCATTGCATCACGGTCGTTATTTTTATCGCTTGACTCAATAACGATCGTTATTTTAAAGATGATATTGCGATCGTTATATCATGTCCGCCCTGCCGCGGGCAAGTGCGGTCGCGCGACCCTGATCTCGCACCGAAGGAGACCATGATGCCGCTGACGCTCACGCTGACCGAAGGTGTCCTGCCGAAAGGCCAGGAGAAGATAGCCTACCGGCGACTGTCCGAAGCCATGCTCAAATGGCACGGCCTTGCCGGCAACAAGCTCATGACGTCCAACGTCGTCGGCTCGATCCATGTCGTCGGCAAGGACCATACGTTCACCGGAATGGACGAAACACCGGTGGCGTTCATCGAATGGAAGGTGCCGTCGTTCGCCTTCACCGATCGCAAGATCCAGGAGGGCTATTTCGAGGAGGCTACCGGCATCATCCATGAGATGTCCGGCGGACGGCAGCCCCGGGACCGGATCTTCATCAACGTCGTTCATGCCGTCGACGGCGCCTGGAACTTCAACGGCAAGGCCATGACCAACGCCGAAATCGGCGCGGAAGTCGCCAAGGCCGGATAGGTATGAAGGCGCTCGCCCTCGCCGTGCGGCCATGCCGCACGGCTGCGAAGCGCGCACGCACGGAGTGCAACGACGATGACGATGCAGCTTTCCAACTATCTCTTCTTCACCACGACGTGCGAGGCGGCGCTCGCCTTCTATACGAGTTGCGGCCTGGGCAAGGTTACGGAAATTCGACGCTGCGGCGACAACGGAATGCCGGTGCAGAACGAGGCCATGCGCGGCAAGGTCATGCATGCGAAGTTCGAAGGGCCGGGCGTTCTCTTTTACGCCTCCGACAATGACGACGCCGAACCGATGAGGGGCTCGGCACATATCCTGATGATCGGGGATCGTGAGCAAACGACCTTGCTGTTTGAGCGCATGGCCCGCGGAGGAAGCGTGACAACCGCGCTCGCCGTCCAGCCGTGGGGCGCCTGGTATGGAAAGTTCACCGACCGGTTCGGTGTGCAGTGGATGCTCAACTGCCCGTCGCCATGACGACGGGATCGCGGCGACCTGCCCGCACGCAGGAATGCCTCATGCTCAGGAAGGATAATCAGCGGCGCTGACATGAATCCGGTCGGCATGCAGCGACCAGTCGCGCAATGCCTGCGCCTCGCAGAATTTCTGCTTGGCGAGTTCGGTGGCTTGGCCTTCGCTTGAAGCGTCGACTTCCAGCGTACCCTGGCAGACTTCGCTCTCGCGGCCATTCTCGCCCAGCACGTCCTTCAGGAATCGAACGACGTATCGCGACATGGAACCTCCTGCAGCGTCGATAGCGCCCCGCGCATCCCCTTTTAATTCATGTCACGGGAAGGGGTTTTGAGCGATATCAAAAGCTGGGCAATTGGCGCCGCCTTTGCACTGAAACATGCCAATTCGGGAACCCCTGCCCCGATCATTGCAGCTTGATATCCGCCGCCTTGATGACGCTGCCCCACCGATCGACCTCCTGGCGCATGTAGCCGGCGGCCTTCGCCGTCGAACCGCCAAAGGTCTCCGCCGACAATTTCTTCAGGCGGTCCTGGATTTCCGGCTGGCGCAGCGCTTCGTTGACATCGGCGTTGATCTTTTCGGTGATGTTCTTCGGCGTGGCCGGTGGTGCCGTGATCGCATACCAGGCCACCGCCTCGAATCCCGGCAGGGTTTCGGCGATCGTCGGCACATCGGGAAGCGACGGCAGGCGCTGGCTCGAGGCCACGGCGAGCAGCTTGAGATTGCCCGCCTCGACGAGCGGCAGGGAAACCCCGAGATTGTCGAACATCAGGTCAACGTCACCGGCGAGCAGGCCCTGCAGTGCCGGCGCCGATCCCCGGTAGGGAATCGAACGCATCTTCACCTTGGCCATCACCTGGAAAAGTTCAGCCGTGAGGTGGGAGGTCGTGCCGTTGCCTTGCGTGGCCGCCGTCACCTGGTCGGGATTCTTTTTGAGGTACTCGATGAGTTCGGGCACGCTCGTGGCCTTGATCTTCTTTGGATTGACGATCAGCGCGTTCGGCACATGGGCCATCACGATGATGGGCTCGAATTTCGCCGGATCGAAGCCGAGTTGCGGATAGAGATTCTGGTTGATGACCAGCGGCGGCGGCGGGCACGAAAGCAGCGTGTAGCCATCGGGGGCCGCGTGATAGACGAATTCGGCGCCGATGTTGCCTGCCGCGCCGGTGCGGTTCTCGATGATGACCGGCTGGCCCCATTTGCGCGACAGCCAATCCGCAACGAGGCGCGGAACGGCGTCGGCGGTGCCGCCGGCCGCGAACGGCACGATGATCTTGACCGGCCGGTCCGGGTAATCCGCGGCACGGGCCGGTATCGCCGACGGCGCGGACAGGACAAACAAGACCGCCAATGCAGCCATCGTTCGGCCGACCAGGGTCAACAACTGGGTGTACGCGCCGGACATGAAATTCCTTCCCCGAATTTTCCACGGTTTGACCGTGCTTGATGGCAAAATGCCTTGGTCTGTGGGAGAGTACAATCGCGCAACAGTTTTTTCTGACGCTCGTGACGAGGAGTTGAATGGTGCAACCCGGTCTGGATGTCGTGATCGTCGGAGGCGGTATCGGCGGCCTGTTCGCGGCAAATGCGCTGGGCGCACAAGGCTTGCGCGTGACGGTCTACGAGCAGGCGCCCGCGATCGGCGAAGTCGGCGCCGGCGTGTTTCTCACCCCCAACAGCGTGCGGCATCTGCAGCGGATCGGACTTGAACCATCAGTCGAAAAATGGGGAGCGCGCGTCGGCCACGATTCGCACTATTTCCGCCATGACGGGGCGCCGATCGCGCCGGTCCAGGTTACGGACTCCGCAGGGTGGAATGCGACATTCGGTATGCACCGCGCCGATCTGGTCGAGATGCTGGCGCGCGCCCTGCCCCCCGGCACGGTTCATACCGGACATCGCGCCACGGGCTTCGATCAGGACGGCGACCGCGCGCGGGTGTCGTTTTCCAATGGCGCCTCGGCCGAGGCCGACATCGTCATCGCCGCCGACGGCATCCACTCGGAACTTCGGCCTTATGTGTTCGCGGCGTCCCAGCCGGTGTTTTCGGGATCGGTCGCTTACCGCGGCCTGGTGGCGCATGAGCGCGTTCCGGACTGGCCGACCGACCGCTGGCAGATGTGGCTCGGCAAAGGTCGGCATTTCCTCGCCTTCCCGGTCCGCGCCGGCAAGCTGATCAACTATGTCGGGTTCGTGCCGACCGACGAGGAGATGAAGGAATCCTGGTCGGCGCCCGGCGATCCCGAGGTGCTACGGCAGGCCTTTGCCGGATGGGATCCCCGCATCGCCCGATTACTGCAGGAAGTTACAATGACATTCCGCTGGGCGCTTTACGATCGCGAGCCGCTGCCGGTGTGGACCAAACAAAGGCTCAGCCTGCTCGGCGATGCCGCGCATCCGATGCTGCCGCATCTCGGCCAAGGCGCCAATCAATCGATCGAGGACGGCATCGCGCTTGCAACCATCCTGGCGCGCGCGAACCGTGCGACCGCGCCCTCCGCCCTGCTGGCCTACGAACGGCTGCGCCGCGAACGCGTGGCGCAAGTGCAGCGCGGCGCGCGCGAGAACGGGCTCCGCTATAATTCGGCCTATTCCGATTTGGGTGTCAGGGACGCCGAGATCACCGCGCACGCCGCCTTCCGCAAACGGCTCTACGACCATGACGTGGTTCCGGCTGCGCAGGCCGCGGCAGAAGCCTTGGTCGGCTGAGTAGCGGAGTTAAGCGCCGGCGGAAGGCTGGCGGTCGCGATGGCAACGATCTCGGCGATACGGCGTCCAATCCTCGAGGGCGTCTTTCGCTGCAATTCCCGCAATTGTCGCATCTTCCACCTTTTCCGCGCCAGTGGAACACGTTCCATAGCCGATCGCCGCGCGCACGGCCGGACCTCATGCAACCGCAGCAACCGTCCCTGCATTTCTCCTTCTACTGCGACGCCCCCGCAGCGTGCTAACCAGAAGGTGAAGGCGCACCGAAAAGGTGAGCCAACCAACCAAGAGCAATAACCGTGCCCAACAATAATGGACCGCTAACGGTCCAATTCCGCTGCCCGGCGGAGCTCGACGGAAAGCTTCCGCCGCCCGTTCCTGCAAACCTGGGTCTTCCAGGCTGGCTCAAGACGATGCCGACGCAGGCCTTCAACGCCATCAACATGCGCGAAGAGGACACGATCAAGCGCTGCCCTCCGTTCATCGACGCCATGACCTGCGGGTTTCCTGATTCCGCTGATCTGCGATCTCCGGATCGAGAACGGCTCGATCACCTGGGACAACGATCTGCCGCCCGGCGGATCGACCGAATTCCCGCGCTCGCCGATCGGATTCCATGACGTGAGCCAGGTCACCGGCACGCCGCTGTTCGAGCCCGACCGCTTCGTCATCAAGTTCCACAATCTGTGGAGCATCGAAGCGCCTGAGGGCTATTCGCTGCTGTTCACCCATCCGCTCAATCGCTTCGACCTGCCGTTCACCACGCTGAGCGGCCTGGTCGACTGCGACCGTTATCGCGACGGCTTGATCCATTTCCCCGCGCATTGGCACGACACCAATTTCAGCGGCGTCCTGCCGAAGGGCACGCCGGTCGCGCAATGCCTGCTCGTGAAACGGGAGGACTGGGTAGCCAATACCGCGCCGTTCACCGCCGAGGAAACCCAGCGGGTGCATGAACTGACGAAGGAAATCTATCGCGAGCCCGGGCTGTACCGGCGGAAATTCCGGGCGTAACCGGATTCACGCCGGGTCGCGTTGCAGGAATTTCGCGACCCCGCTCGGGCGGAAGAAGAACCGGCCGTGCGCCGAGGCCGACAGCGCGTGGGCGGTGCGGCCGAACATCTGGGGCCGGCCGCGCAACGCCGAACGCAGGCTGGCCTCGCCGCGTCACGCTCCCCCATTTCCAGAAGACAGATGCCGAGATCGGCGCGCGTCATGGCATCGTCGGGACGGTGCGCGAGCGCATGCCGGTAAGCGTCGGCGGCAGACGCATATTCGCCGTCCAGCACCAGGACGCGGGCCAGCGCCGTCAATATTTCGGGGCGGCCCGGCGCAGCTTCACGGGCTTTCAGCAGGATCGCGCGCGCCTTGCCGCGTTCGTTACGGTCGAGATGCAGACGCGCCGAGATCCAGTTGCAGCTCGATGGTCTCGGGCGCCAACGCAAGACCGCTTTCGACAACAGTGATGGCCTCCTCAAGGCGCCCGTCCTTGGCAAGCTGCCCCGCAAGTTCCTGAAAGGCCGGCGTAAAGGGCGGACGGCGCGCCGTCGTCCTGCGCAATTGTTCGATCGCTTCGTCGCGGCGCCCGGCGCCGCCCAACGCCGCCCCGAGCAGGGTTTCGACACCCGCGTCGTTGTCGCGGCGCGCCAGTTTTTCCAGGGGGGCGATCGCCTCCTCGTGACGGTTCTGGCCGATCAGGGCTCGCGCCAATATCGATGCGGCCCCAGCGTCCGTCCGGTTCGCCCTGAGAATTTCGGCGGCGAGTTGCTCGGCCTCGGCGAAGCGCCGCATCCGCAGCGCGGAGACGGCGCGTTCAAGCACCTGGGCGCGGGCATGTTGTTTGCGGTTGGCGGACGAAAAGGAAGGAGGCTTCGGCACGAGGATGATGACCTTCTTTTTGCTTTCGCGACCGCGTACCACGGCCGCTCAACAAGCGTCCAACAACGGTCTCGTGAAGACAGCCGCCGCGGAATCTGTGGGCACCTGCCCTCCGCCCGTCCCGCCGCAACAAAAAGCATCATCGTGTGATCCGCCGGCCACTCGACGCATTTTTTTTGGGATCACTCCTGAGTTGAGGCTTGCGTGCAGCGCACGCAACATTGCGGCTGTCATGTTGATCGGTTATCGTGATGGTCCAACAAAACGACAATCAATCAATAAGAGGGAGGACAGAACGATGCGTCATCGATCCTATCTCGTCGGCGCGGCCATGGGCATGTTTGCCTGTGTCGCGATCGCCGGCACGCCCGCGATGGCGACGCCGTGCACCAATCTTCAATCCTTGCAGCTTCAGCACACCACGATCACGTCGGCGACGGACAACACCAGCGGCATCTTCTCCCCGCCCGGTTCAGCCCGCCCACGATCACCGGGCTTCCGCCGTTCTGCCGGGTCACCGCGACCCTGACCCCCAGTTCGGATTCCACCATCAAGATCGAGGTCTGGCTGCCCGAAACCACATGGAACGGCAGGTTCCTCGGCACCGGCGGCGGCGGATTCCAGGGCGTGATCACCTACAGCGAACTCGCCGCCGGCATCCAGGCCGGCTTTGCGTCGACCAACAGCGATCTCGGCACCGGTCATCGCGGATGCAACCCGCTGTTCTGCGGTTCAGCCGGCAACATGGGCAATCCGCTGGCGACTGCGTTCGGCGATCCGGCGGCGCCGTCGACCGGCCTGTTCGGGCATCCCGAGCGGATCAAGGATTTCGGCTTCCGGGCGATCCACCTGATGACGGTGCGCGGCAAGGAGATCGCCAACGCGTTCTACGGGCAGAAGGCGCAACGGGCCTATTTCGCCGGATGCTCGACCGGCGGCCAGAACGCCCTGATGGAAGCGCAGCGCTTCCCTGACGACTACGACGGCATCCTGGCCGGCGCGGCGGCGTTCAACCGCACGCACCTGCACATGGCAGGGCTTTCGGCGTGGCAGAACACCCAGCGAGCCCCGGGCCGGTTCATCCAGCCCGGCCAGATGACGCTGATCAACCAGGCCGTGCTCAAGCAGTGCGTCGGCCAGGACGGCGGCGCCAAGACCGACCAGTTCCTGACCGATCCGCGGGACTGTCATTTCGATCCCAAGGTGCTGCAGTGCACCGGCGGCAACGTGCCCCCGGCATGCCTGACCGCCGAGCAGGTCACGACCATGCAGAACTACTACGTCGGCACGATCGACCCGGTGAACGGCCAGGTCATCAATCCGGGCTCCGAACGCGGCAACGAGACCGACAACGTTCTCGCGCTCGGCCTGGCGTTCCAGGAGCAGCTTCCCGAGCCGGCGTTCGACGGCCTGTTCTACTGGGTGTTCGGCCCGAGCTTCGGCTATCCGGCGAGCGCGGTCAATTTCGCCAATTTCGACTTCCACCGCGACATCGACAAGGTCGATGACCAGCTTGCCGCGGTGCTGAACGCCAACAGCACCGATCTCGGCGAGTTCCGCGGAGCATGGCGGCAAGCTGCTGATGTATCACGGCTGGGCCGACCCGCTGATCCCGTCGCAGAGCAGCATCAACTACTTCAACGCGCTGGTGGGCAACGACGGCCAGACCATGGCTTCCAGCAGGCGAGCTTCGGCGGACATGGCAACCCGGCGCTGCGAGCGGACCCAGAGCTACGCCCGGCTGTTCATGGTGCCCGGGATGTATCACTGCTCCGGCGGGCCCGGCCCCAACACGTTCGATGCGCTCACCCCGCTCGTCAACTGGGTCGAGAAGGGCGTGGCGCCGGAGACGATCGTCGCCACCAAGTTCGTCAACGATACGCCGCCCGCGGTGCAGATGACCCGGCCGCTCTGCGTCTATCCCCAAGGTCGCGAAGTACAACGGAAGCGGCAGCACCAGCATCGCGGCGAATTTCACCTGCGTCACCGACGAGCACGACTTCAACCAGACGCCGGCCCCCAAATACGGGCCATGACCAAATACGGGTTATGAAACGCGCGACGCCGGCGAGCCCTGTGCTCGCCGGCGTTCTGCTTTTGCCTGGACAATTCCAGTCCTCGCCGGACTACCCCGGCGTAAATCCGAACGCCCGCTCGAAACGTCTGGCATAATCGGCCCAGACTTCGGGATTGATGATGCGCGGCGGCCGCTTGCCGTCGAGCGCATCCAGCATCTGCTCGGCGGCGATCCGGCCCATGTTCTCGCGCGCTTCCTTGGTGACACCAGCCGTATGCGGGCTCGCCAGCACGTTGTCGAACTGCAGCAAGGGATGGTCCGGCGGCGGCGGCTCCTTGGCCCAGACGTCGAGGCCCGCGCCGGCGATCTGCTTGTTGCGCAGCGCATCAGCCAGCGCCGTCTCGTCGTGAATGAACCCGCGCGCGGTGGTGATGAAATAGGCGTGCGGCTGCATCATCGCGAATTCACGCGCGCCGATCATGCCGCGGTTCTCTTTGGTCAGCGGACATGAAATCGAGACGTAGTCCGATCGGCGCAGCAATTCGTCCAGCGCGACCTTTTCGCCGCCGCGCTCGGCCATCTCGGTCGCGGAGAGATAGGGATCGTAGGCCAGCACGTTCATGCCGAGCAGCCCGCGGCAAAGGGCTGCGATGCGGCGGCCGACATTGCCGAGCCCGACGATGCCGATGGTCTTGCCCTGCACTTCGGTACCCATCAGGGCGTTGCGATCGACATTGGCCTGCCGCCGCAGCGCGCGGTCGGCCTGGATGATACGCTTCGACAGCGTCAGCAGCATGCCGAGCGCATGCTCGGCGACCGAATGCGCGTTGCCGCCGGACTGATTGACCACCAGCACGCCCGCCGCGGTGCAGGCCTCGACATCGACGGGATCGTAGCCCGCGCCGTTGCTCGAGACGATCAGCAGGTTCGGCGCGCGCCGCAGGAGATCCGCATGGACGTGAAAGTGAGGCGCGAGTTCGTCGCGCGCGGCCCCGATCTGATAGGCGTGCGCGGCGGAAAGGATCGGCGCCGAGTCTGATTCGGGGCTTTCGTTCTCCAGCCGGTCGAGCCGCACGTCCGGCCGCGCCTTGAGGATGTCGGCATAGATCTGGTTCGCCAGGTATTTGACGTAGAACACGCGCTTGTTGTTGACGGACATCGTTGCGAAACCTTCAGTTCGAAAAACCATAGAGCTTTGCGGGATTGATGACGAGGATGCGGTGCCGCGTCGGCAGGTCCGGCGTCCACGTCTGGAACAGTTCGAACAGGTGCCCGGCATCGGGCATCTCGCCCTCGACGCGCGGATGCGGCCAGTCGCCGCCCCACACCAGCCGTTCCGGATTGGCAGCTACCAGCGCCTCATGAAATGGCCGCGCATCGGGATAATCGGGCGCGGCGCGGCTGAGGCGGTGCGCGCCGGACAGTTTCGCCCAGCACCATCCGTCGCCGACCGCGCGCAACAGGCTCTGGAAGCCGG
Source organism: uncultured Alphaproteobacteria bacterium (assembly GCA_963843225.1). Taxonomy (GTDB): domain Bacteria; phylum Pseudomonadota; class Alphaproteobacteria; order Rhizobiales; family Xanthobacteraceae; genus Bradyrhizobium. The sequence continues at coordinate 515,169 of CAWJJT010000003.1, forward strand.
CCGTGCCGGTGCCGGCACGGGCGTCGGTGCGGCCCATGTGATCGATCACCACGGGCAAACCCAATGCCTTCAGCACCGGTATCGTCTCCGGCAGATCCTTCACATCGATCCAGAGCTGAAGATGCCATCCGAGTTCGGCCATCACGGGCGCAAGCGTCTCGGCTGCCTTGAGCGGCACGCCGCCGCGATAATGCAACTGGCCGTCGCGGAAGAAGTGGTTGAAGCGCAGGCCGCGAACGCCGATCCGATTCCATTCGCGCAAGGCCGCGGGCGCGACCTCGGCATCGGCCACCGCGACCCCGCGCAAGCGGTCCGGCCGTTGCGTCAGCGCATCCAGCATCGCCGAATTGTCGCGGCCATGCGCACTGCCCTGCACCAGCACGCCGCGCGCAAAGCCGATGGCATCGAGCATGCCCAGATATTTTTCCAGCGGCGCATCCGGCGGCGTGTAGCTGCGGTCATCGGCATAGGGAAACCGCGACGCAGGCCCGAACACATGGGCATGGGTATCGCAGGCGTCCGCCGGCGGCGGCACTTTCGGCCGGCTGACATCACGCGGCGCAAGGCAAGCGGGAATCATCCGGTTCATTCGGCCTTGATGCCGGCCGCTTTGATGATCGGGCCCCATTTGGTGTAGTCGAAATGAATCTTGGCGTCGAATTCCTGCGGCGAGCTTCCGATCGGGGAAGCGCCGAGCTTGTTCAGGCGCTGCACGACGAACTCGGTATTCAACGCCGCGACAAAATCGTGCGACAGCTTCGCGACGAGATCGGGCGGCATGCCGGCCGGTCCGAGCAGGCCCCACCACACCTCGGTGTCGTAGCTCGGCAGGGTCTCGGACATGCTGGGCACGTCGGGCAGGAACGACGCCCGCGCCGCGCTTGTCACCGCCAGCGCACGAACGGCGCCCGCGGAAATCTGGCCTACCGATTCCGGTCCGTTGTTGAAGGACATCGCAATCTGGCCTCCCAGGAGATCGTTGATCGCAGGCAGGCCGCCCTTGTACGGGATGGCCTCGATATCGATCCCGGCCAGGTTCTTCAGGAGTTCACCGGCGAGATGCGTCGAGGTGCCGTTGCCGGCGTGGCCGTATGTCAGGCTCCCCGGCTTTTCGTTGGCCTGCGCGATCACATCGGCCAACGTCTTGAACTTGGAGTTGGCCTTCACCAGCAGGATATTGGGCGAAGACGCCAACAGGGTAATCGGCGTGAAATCCTTGAACGTGTCGTAGGGCAGCTTGTCGTACAGGAACGGATTGCTGGCGTGGCCGCTGGCAACGACGATCAGGGTATAGCCATCAGGCGGCGCCGCAACGAGCGCCTGCGAGGCAACCACTCCGCCGGCGCCCGGCCGATTTTCGACCACGACAGGCTGGCCCCATTGCCGGGAGACCACATCCCCCAGCGTGCGGGCGAGAATGTCGACGGCGCCACCGGCGGCATAGGGCACGAACAGATGCACGGGTTTGGAGGGAAACGGCGACTGCGCCGACGCCATTCCGCCCACGCCAATCGTGGCCATCGCGGCGGCCGCTAGCCGGAACCACCTGTTCAAGGCTTCCTCCCGATTTTCATTGCTTCTTTTGTCTTTTATCGCACGCAAACCCCGCGGATGGCATCGCCGTCGGGCGCAGGTCACGGCTACGGTCGGGACATGTTGACAATCCCGGGGATCGCGTCAAGTTTCGGCTTCAATAGAGAGACGGCCGCGATCCTGTCGCGAACGAAGATCGTCGCGCAGCAAGGGAGAATTCGATGGCGGCTGCCGCTGAACAGACCTCGTCCCAGGCCTCTGCCGGGAAGAGCTGGCACGAGGTGGTGCTGCAAACCCTCAAGCGCAACGACATCCGCCTGGTGCCCTACGTTCCCGACCGCGTGCTGACGACGCTGATCCGGAATATCCATGCCGATCCGTTCTTCACCTGCTTTCCCACCGCGCGAGAGGAGGAAGCCGTCGGCATCGTCTCCGGCGCGTGGATGGCCGGCATGAAGGGCGCGGTGCTGATGCAGACGTCGGGGTTTGCGACACTCGCCAACGTGCTGGCCTCGCTGGCCGTCCCCTATCAGATTCCGCTGATCATGTTCGTCTCCGAACGCGGCACGCTCGGCGAATTCAATTACGGCCAGTCGCTGGTCTGCCGCACGATGCGGCCGGTGCTGGATTCGCTCGCAATGGAGCATCACACCTGCACCCGGCTCGACGAGTTCGAATTCATCGTCGATCGCTCGATCAAGCAGGCCGTCACCACGCAGGCGCCGGTGGCGCTGATCCTGTCGCCGCTTTTGACCGGCGGCAAAGTGTTCGACAAGTGAGCGCAGCCATGGACACCGCAGCCGGCACCCCCGCCCGCAACACCAAGATCATGAACCGGTCCGACCTGACCTCGCGGCTGGTCGCGAAGCTTCAAGAACGAAGAGGCCGTGATCGGCGGCATCGGCAACACCAATTTCGATCTGTGGGGCGCCGGCCATCGCCCGCAGAATTTCTACATGCTGGGCAGCATGGGGCTCGCCTTCCCGATCGCGCTCGGCGTCGCGCTGGCGCAGCCGGAGCGCCGCGTGTTCGCGCTGGAGGGCGACGGCTCGCTGTTGATGCAGATGGGGTGCCTGTCGACCATCGCGATGCTGAAGCCGAACAACCTGACCATGGTCGTGATGGACAACGGCGTCTACCAGATCACCGGCGCGCAGCCGACGCCGGCCGCGGCGACGCACGGATCTCGTGGCGGTCGCGATCGGCTGCGGCCTTTCGAACAGCGCCTGGGCGGCCGACGAGGAAGATTTCGAGCGGCTGGTCGAGCAATCGCTGTCGGCGTCCGAGCCGACGCTGATCGGCGTGCGCATCGACGACAAGCCGGGCGTCGGCGCCACCCGCCGGGATCCCGTGCAGATCCGCGAGCGCTTCATGCTCGGCATGGGCGTGCGCGAGGCGCTGTAGCTTAAAGACTCGTCATTCCGGGGCGCGCGGAGCGCGAGCCCGGAATCCATACTCACGATGGTGGTTATGGATTCCGGGCCTGCGCCAAGCGGCGCATCCCGGAATGACAGTGCTCGGGGCGAACGACTTTACCTACAGCAGCCCCGCGCCGCGCGCCCATTTGTACTTGGCGCCGAGCACTTCGACCGGCAATTCGGTCGAGTAGGCATAGGCCGGAATGCCGTTCTGATAGAGATATTCGGCGGCTTCCTCGACTTCGACGTCGCCGGCGAGCGAGGCGACGATCGGCTTCACGAAGCCCTTGGCCTCCATCTCCTTCTTCACCTCGACCATGTTGCGGGCGAACACCATCGGCGGCGTGACGATGGTGTGCCAGTAGCCGAGGATCAGGGAGTGGATGCGATCGTCCGACAGGCCGAGCTTGACGGTGTTGACATAGGTGATCGGCGGCTCGCCGCCGGTGATGTCGACCGGGTTGCCGGCGGCGCCGAACGGCGGGATGAATTTGCGGAATGCGGCATCGAGATCCGGCGGCATCGCCATCAGCGACAGGCCGTTGTCGACCACCGAGTCGGACAGCAGCACGCCCGAGCCGCCGGCGCCGGTGATGATCAGCACGTTCTCGCCCTTCGGGGTCGGCAGCACCGGAATGCCGCGCGCGAACTCGAGCAATTGCCTCAAGGATCGGGCGCGGATCACGCCGGACTGCTTGAGCACGTCCTCGTAGATCTTGTCGTTACCGGCGAGCGCGCCGGTATGCGACGAAGCGGCCTTCGCGCCGGCAGACGTGCGGCCCGCCTTGAGCACCACCACCGGCTTCTTCTTGGAGACGCGCTTGGCGGCTTCCGCGAAGGCGCGGCCGTCCTTCAGGTCTTCGCAGTGCTGCGCGATGATGGTCGTGTTCGGGTCCTGCTCGAAGAAGGCGAGCAGATCGTCCTCGTCGATATCGGACTTGTTGCCGAGACCGACGATCGCGGAAACGCCCATCTTGGCCGAGCGCGAGAAGCCGATGATCGCCATGCCGATGCCGCCCGATTGCGACGACAGCGCCGCGTGGCCCTTGACGTCGTAGGCGGTGCAGAAGGTCGCGCAGAGATTGGCGGGCGTATAGTAGAAGCCGTAGATGTTCGGCCCCATCAGGCGGACGTCGTACTTCTTGCCGATCTCGACGATTTCGGCCTGCAATTCCGGCGCGCCGGCTTCGGCAAAGCCCGACGGAATGAGAACGGCGCCGGGGATCTTCTTCTCGCCGCACTCGACCAGTGCGCCGGCGACGAATTTTGCGGGGATCGCGAACACCGCGGTGTCGATCACGCCCGGCACGTCCTTGACGCTCTTGTAGGCCTTGTAGCCGAGGATCTCCGGCGCCTTGGGGTGGATCGGATAGATATCGCCCTTGTAGCCGCCGTTGATCAGGTTCTTCATCACGGAGTTGCCGATCTTGCCGTCTTCGGCGGAGGCGCCGATCACGGCGACCGCCTTCGGCTGCATGATGCGGTTCATCGCGGTGACGATTTCCGCGGTCGGGCGCGGCGCGGGGCGCGGCTTGTAGTCGAAGTCCACGACGATGCGCACGTCGGCGGCGATGGCGTCCTTCTTGGTGGCGAAGACCGGGTTGAGGTCGAGTTCGATGATTTCGGGGAAGTCAGTGACGAGCTGCGATACCTTGACGATGATGTCGGCCAGCGCGTCGCGGCTGACCGGGTCGCCGCCGCGCACGCCCTTGAGCATGTCATGGGCCTGGATGCCGTCGAGCATCGACAGGGCGTCTTCCTTGGTGGCGGGAGCGAGGCGGAAGGTCACGTCCTTGAGGATCTCGACCAGCACGCCGCCGAGGCCGAAGGCCACGAGCTTGCCGAACGAGCCGTCGGTGATGGAGCCGATGATCACCTCGGTGCCGCCGGCCAGCATCTGCTGGACCTGGATGCCTTCGATCGTGGCATCGGCCTTGTACTTCTTGGCGTTCGCCAGAATGGCCGCATAATTCTTTTCGACGTCGGCGGCGGTCTTGACGCCCACCATGACGCCGCCGGCTTCGGTCTTGTGGAGAATGTCCGGCGAGACGATCTTCATCACCACCGGGAAGCCCATGTCGGTCGCGATCTTGGCCGCCTCGGCTGCCGATTTCGCCACGCCTTCCCCGGGCACCGGAATGCCGTAGGCGTCGCACACAAGCTTGCCCTCCGGCGCCGTCAGACTCGTGCGCTTGGCCGCCTTGACGGAATCGAGGATCTTGCGGACCGCATCTTTGGAATTCGACATTGGCTTGCTCCCTGAAGTCCCTTTTTTAATCGCGGCGACACACGCGGCAACAGACCGCGTTGACCCGCGCAATCAATCGGTGTTCCCCGTAGTGGCAAACGCGGGTCCGCGTCAGCCGCAACGTTCATTGCGACCGTTGATGGTTTCGGTATGGCATTTGGTATGCCAGAAACGAACTTGTCAAGGCACGGCCAGTGCTGGAAGTGCTGAAAACATGGCCAACTTGACATTCTGGCATTTGGCATGCCAAAAATAATCCGGAAATTGTTCTGCTACAAAGACGTCTCCCACAGAGGAGATCAGTCGTGAATCAACGGAAACCAACCAAGGCGCCGCCCATCATGGCCGAAGCCGAAATCGCAATCGTCCGGATTGCCCCGGAGACGAGCTTCAAAAACAAGGCCTATGAGGCCTTGAAGGAAGCCATCCTCAAGATGGACATCTACGCAACGCCGGAACCGGTCATGCTCGACGAGCGTGCGCTGTCGGAGCGCCTCGGCGTCAGCCGTACCCCGATCCGCGAAGCGATCGCGATGCTGGAGCAGGACGGCTTCGTCAAGACGGTTCCGCGCCGCGGCATCATCGTCGTGCGCCGCACCAAGACCGAGATCGTCGACATGATCCGGGCCTGGGCCGCACTCGAGAGCATGGCGGCGCGGCTGATCACAACCACCGCGCGCAAGAAGGACATCTCGGCGCTGCGCGACTTCTTCAAGAATTTCGGCAAGGATCGCCTGCCGCAGGATCACGTCGAGGAATATTCCAGGGCCAATATCGCCTTCCACCAGGCGCTGATCTCGCTCAGCGAGTCGCCGGTGCTGGTCGACATGACCAACGATATCCTGCTGCACGTGCGCGGCTACCGGCAATTGACCATCGGACGGCAGGATCGCACCGCGGTATCGCTGCCCGAGCATCTGGCCATCATCGAGGCGCTCGAGGAGCGCGACACCGAGCTCGCGGAAAAGCGCGCGCGCGATCACACACTGGGCCTTGCCGCCTATGTGGAAGCCCACGGGCAGGAACTGTTTTAACCGCGACAGCCCTTCCCTTTGGGGCAAAGACCAAAAGACGATCAACTCGTCTTGCCAAGAAACGATCAGGGAGACCACGCTGATGCTGAACACCGCGACCAAGACCGAGGCAACGGACGCCCAGCAGGAGCTGACGGATGGTTTTCATCTCGTCATCGACGCGCTCAAGCTCAACGGGCTCAATACGGTCTATGGCGTGCCGGGCATCCCGATCACTGACCTCGGGCGCATGATGCAGGCGGAAGGCATCCGCGTGCTGTCGTTCCGCCACGAGCAGAACGCCGGCTATGCGGCGGCGATCGCCGGCTTCCTGACCAAGAAACCCGGCGTCTGTCTCACCGTCTCGGCGCCCGGCTTCCTCAACGGCCTGACCGCGCTTGCCCACGCCACCACCAACTGCTTCCCGATGATCCTCGTCTCCGGCTCCTCCGAGCGCGAGATCGTCGACCTGCAGCAGGGCGACTATGAAGAGATGGATCAGCTCGCGGTCGCAAAGCCGCTCTGCAAGGCGGCCTTCCGCGTGCTGCATGCCGCCGATATCGGCATCGCTTTCGCCCGCGCCATCCGCGCCGCCGTCTCGGGGCGTCCCGGCGGGGTCTATCTCGACCTGCCGGCGAAGCTGTTCGGCCAGGTGATGAACGCGGAGGCCGGCAGGAAGTCGCTGGTCAAGGTGATCGACGCGGCCCCGGCGCAGATCCCTGCCGCGAGCGCCGTCAAGCGGGCGCTGGATGTGCTGAAAAGCGCAAAACGGCCGCTGATCATTCTCGGCAAGGGCGCGGCCTACGCGCAGGCCGACGACGCCATCAAGAGCTTCGTCGAAAAGAGCGGCGCGCCGTTCCTTCCCATGAGCATGGCCAAGGGCCTGCTGCCCGATCTGCATCCGCAATGCGCGGGCGCGGCGCGCTCGACCGTATTGAAGGATGCCGACGTCGTGATGCTGATCGGCGCGCGCCTGAACTGGCTGCTGTCGCACGGCAAGGGCAAGACCTGGGGCGAAGCGCCGAAGAAATTCATCCAGGTCGACATCGAGCCCAGGGAAATGGACTCCAACGTCGAGATCGCCGCGCCCCTGGTCGGCGATATCGGCTCCTGCGTCAGCGCCCTGCTCGAGGGCATGGGCGGCAACTGGCCGGCGCCGCCGGCGGAGCTGGCTCAATTCCGTCAAGACCAAGCGCGACGACAACGTCGCGAAGATGGCGCCCCGCCTGATGAACAACAACTCGCCGATGGACTATCACGGCGCGCTCGGCGTTCTCCGCACCATCATCAAGGAACGGCCCGACGCCATCCTGGTCAATGAAGGCGCCAACACGCTCGATCTCGCGCGCGGCGTCATCGACATGCACAAGCCGCGCAAGCGGCTCGACGTCGGGACCTGGGGCGTGATGGGCATCGGCATGGGCACGGCGATCGCCGCGGCCGTCGAGACCGGCAAGCCGGTGCTCGCGGTCGAAGGCGACAGCGCGTTTGGATTTTCAGGCATGGAGGTCGAGACGATCTGCCGCTACAATCTGCCGATCTGCATCGTCATCTTCAACAATGACGGCATCTATCGCGGCACCGACGTCAATTCGGCCGGCGCGGATCCGGCGACGACGGTGTTCGTCAAGGGCTCGCGCTACGACAAGATGATGGAAGCCTTCGGCGGCGTTGGCGTCAACGCGACCTCGCCGGACGAACTGAAGCGCGCCGTCAACGCGGCGATGGATTCAGGCAAGCCGACGCTGATCAACGCGGTGATCGACCCGGCGGCCGGCTCGGAGAGCGGCCGCATCGGCAACCTCAACCCGCAAAGCGTGCTGAAGAAGAAATAACGGCCATTGAGAAGCGGGGCCACGGCCCCGCCCCATTCCCTCCTGCTCTTGCAGGACCAGATACGAGACGGAGCAACACGATGACCAAGGCGCTGAACGGCGTTCGCATTCTCGATTTCACCCACGTCCAGTCGGGACCGACATGCACCCAGTTGCTGGCGTGGTTCGGCGCCGACGTGATCAAGGTCGAGCGCCCCGGCGTCGGCGACATCACGCGCGGTCAGTTGCAGGACGTCCCCAATGTCGACAGCCTGTATTTCACCATGCTCAACCACAACAAGCGCTCGATCACGCTGGACACCAAGAATCCGAAGGGCAAGGAAGTCCTGACCGAACTGATCAGGAAGTGCGACGTGCTGGTGGAGAATTTCGGCCCCGGCGTGCTCGACCGCATGGGATTTCCCTGGGAGAAGATCCAGAGCATCAATCCGAAGATGATCGTGGCGTCGATCAAGGGCTTCGGCCCCGGCCCCTACGAGGACTGCAAGGTTTACGAGAACGTCGCGCAGTGCACCGGCGGCGCGGCATCGACCACGGGCTTCCGCGATGGATTGCCGCTGGTCACCGGCGCGCAGATCGGCGACAGCGGCACCGGCCTGCATCTGGCGCTCGGCATCGTCACCGCGCTCTACCAGCGCACCCAGACCGGACGCGGCCAGAAGGTCACCGCCGCGATGCAGGACGGCGTGCTCAATCTCGCGCGCGTCAAGCTGCGCGACCAGCAGCGGCTCGCCCATGGCCCGCTCAAGGAATACAGCCAGTTCGGCGAAGGGATTCCGTTCGGCGACGCGGTGCCGCGCGCCGGCAATGATTCCGGCGGCGGCCAGCCCGGCCGCATCCTCAAGTGCAAGGGCTGGGAGACCGATCCCAACGCCTACATCTACTTCATCACCCAGGCGCCGGTCTGGGAGAAGATCTGCGACGTGATCGGCGAACCCGGCTGGAAGACCCATCCCGATTACGCCAAGCCGCCCGCCCGGCTGTCGCGTCTGAACGAAATCTTTTCGCGCATCGAGCAATGGACCATGACCAAGACCAAGTTCGAGGCGATGGACATCCTCAACAAGGACGACATTCCCTGCGGCCCGATCCTGTCGATGAAGGAACTGGCGGAAGACCAGTCGCTGCGCGCCACCGGTACCGTGGTCGAGGTCGATCACCCCGACCCGCGGCAAGTACCTGTCGGTCGGCAATCCGATCAAGCTGTCGGACAGCCCGTCCGATGTGCTGCGCTCGCCGCTGCTGGGCGAGCACACCGACGAGGTCCTGCGCCAGGTTCTCGGCTTCAGCGATCACCAGGTCGCGGAAATCCACGATTCCGGCGCGCTCGACCCGCCGCGCAAGCAGGCCGCCGAGTAAGCACGCTCCGTCCGGCAGAATCCGAGGGCCGCCCTTTCAGGCGGCCCTTTTCTTTAATTTTTACAGATAAATAGAGGATTCAAATCACCCTATATTGCAATGCAATATCAAAAATGCTGCTATGCAAACAAATCGGTTGTCTCTGGCATCTGGTATACATAATTTCCCCTTCAGATGACGAGGCGGCGCATGCCGCCATCCAGGAAAGGGAACTCAATGTCCAGAACTGCCTCCATCCCGTTCGCTCCCTCGAGCTCCCCGTTCGGTCGCCTGCTCGCCTCGATCGACCGGCTGTTGCTGGCCTACGCCGAGATGACGATCCGCAACGGCGATACGCCGCGTTCCAACGTCTGAACTTTTCGAGGGACTGCGCTGCAGGCGCGTCCGCATCAAATTGAAACGGCCCCGATCCTCGGGGCCGTTTCATTTTTGTGGACGTTTTCGACGGGCATTCGCGCTACCGCGATTGTGCATGCTCGCGACAGCGCTATTCACGTTGTCCGCGATTCATCGTCCGCCGGCTTCGCCCGGCGTTCGCTGCGCGGGTTCCGTGGCCTGCGACAAGTTGAAGCCTGCGACAAAGTGCACAGGTCGAACGCGCCGTGCAAATCTTGCGCTCTGGCATATTCGAAGACCAGAATGATCCACGATAACGCTCGCCACTTTCAGAGAAGCGTATCGTGGGGAAACAAATGACCGACATGGTTCACGGGGCTGCACCATCCGCCGCTCGGGTCAGCGATAGCTATCGCTGGACACAACTGGCCGTTGGCGTCGCCGCCATGGTGATGATCGCCAATTACCAATATGGCTGGACCTTCTTTGTCCCCGACATCCAGAAAAAATTCGGATGGGATCGCGCATCGATCCAGCTTGCCTTCACCCTGTTCGTTCTGTTCGAAACTTGGCTGGTGCCGATCGAAGGCTGGTTCGTCGACAAATACGGTCCCCGCCTGGTGGTTCTGATCGGCGGCATCCTGTGCGCCATCGGCTGGGCCATCAACGCCGAGGCAACCACGCTCAACGGCTACTACCTCGGCATGATCGTGGCGGGCATCGGCGCCGGCGCCGTCTACGGCACCTGCGTCGGCAACGCGCTCAAATGGTTTCCAGACAAGCGCGGCCTCGCGGCGGGTATCACGGCGGCAGGCTTCGGCGCGGGTTCGGCGCTGACCGTCGCGCCGATCCAGGCGATGATCAAGGATTCCGGCTTTCAGAACACCTTCCTCTATTTTGGCCTCGGCCAGGGCATCATCATCGTCATCCTCGCCTTCTTCCTTTTCGCGCCCAAGGCGGGACAGGTGCCTCCTCCAGTAAACAACGCCAGGATCGTCCAGAGCCGGCGCGATTACGAACCGACGGAAGTGATCCGCAGTCCGATCTTCTGGCTGATGTACTTCATGTTCGTGATCGTCGGCGCCGGCGGCCTGATGATCACCGCCAACCTCAAGCCGATCGCCGTCGACTGGAAAATCGACAGCACGCCCGTCACCTTGATGGCGATGACGATGACGGCCGTCACCTTTGCCGCAACGATCGATCGTATCCTGAACGGTTTGACGCGGCCGTTCTTCGGCTGGGTGTCCGACAAGATCGGCCGCGAGAACACCATGTTCATCGCGTTCGGCCTGGAAGGCCTGGGCATCTGGGCGCTCTACAACTTCGGCCAGAATCCCGTCTGGTTCGTGATCCTGTCGGGGCTGGTGTTCTTTGCCTGGGGCGAGATCTACTCGCTGTTCCCATCGACCTGCACCGACACATTCGGCTCGAAATTCGCGACCACCAATGCCGGTCTGCTCTATACCGCGAAGGGTACCGCAGCCCTGCTGGTACCCGTTGCGAACTACATGCAGCAGTCATCCGGTTCCTGGGACCGGGTTTTCCTGATTGCTGCAGGCGCGAACATCCTGGCGTCGCTGCTCGCCCTCCTCGTGCTCAAACCCTGGCGACGCGCTGTCGTCGCCAAGGCCATCGCTTAAATGACTGTTTGCGTAGCAAGGCGCGGACCTAAGCCCCTCATATCAAACTGAAACGCGCTCATCCCTCAGGGGATGGGCGCATTTTTTTGCGAGCATCGGCCTGACCGCGGGAACCGCAATGCTGCTACCCGGATTTTCCGTTTCGAAGGTGGATACGCCGCAGAGTAGACTAAATTCGATCTTGCGCATTGGAATATAATATACCAGACTTTGGAATGAAGCGCTGGCAGACTTTCCGAGTCAGTTCCAAAAAGCGCGAATTCGGAGGAAACAATGACCGCTAACGCAGCAACTGCGTCAACCCCGGCACCATCCAACAGCTTTCGCTGGACGCAACTGATCATCGGCCTCGTCTGCATGGCGATGATGGCCAATCTCCAGTACGGCTGGACCTTTTTCGTCGGCCCGATGGCGAAAGCGAATTCCTGGAGTGTCGCCAGCATCCAGGTCGCGTTCAGCCTCTTCATTGCGCTCGAGACCTGGTTGACCCCGGTTCAGGGATTCATCGTCGACTCCCTCGGCCCGCGGGGTCCAAAATTGATGGTCGCGGTCGGCGGCGTGTTCGCCGCTCTCGGATGGCTCATCAACTCGAAGGCCAATACGCTGGAGATGCTGTACGTAGGCGCGATCCTTTCGGGCGCGGGTGCGGGCGGCGTCTACGCCACTTGCGTGGGCAACGCAGTGAAATGGTTTCCTGATCGCCGTGGCTTGGCCGTCGGACTTACAGCCGCAGGTTTCGGTGCGGGCGCCGTCCTGACCGTCATTCCCATCCAGAGAATGATCGCCTCGATCGGCTACGCCGACACCTTCTTCTGGTTCGCGCTCGTTCAGGGCGGCGTCGTCTTCTTGCTCGCCTGGTTTCTCCGCCCACCGCTGCCTGGCGAAGCCCCGGCCGCCACGGCCGTGAAAGTCATGCAGACGAAGGTCAGCAGCAACCCGGCTCAGGTGCTCCGGTCTCCGATTTTCTGGGTCCTCTACGTCATGTTCATCATGGTGTCCGCCAGCGGCCTCATGGTTGCGGCGCAGGTCGCAGTCATCGCCAAGGACTACGGTGTGGCAGAGACGGTCATTCTGTTTGGCGCGTCCACGCTGACGGTCGCTGCCATCATCGACGGTCTATGCAATGGCGGCGCCCGGCCGTTCTTTGGCTGGGTGTCGGACCAGATCGGCCGCGAATACACCATGGCTATCGCATTTTCCCTGGGAGCGGCCGCCTATTGGCTGCTTGGAGCGGCGGGCTCGACGCCGTGGGCATTCGTGATCAGCGCAGCGGTTGTCTTCTTCACGTGGGGCGAGATCTTCAGCCTGTTCCCCTCGACCACCACCGATATATTCGGACCGAAATACGCCACGACCAACACGGCACTTATGTACACAGCGAAGGGAACATCGGCTTTTGTGGTCCCGTTGGCTAACGTGCTGAAGACATACACCGGAAGCTGGCACGCAGTGTTTGTGGTCGCATCGATCATGAATCTGATCGTGGTGGGTCTTGCGCTGTTCGTGGTGCTGCCGATGCGGCGCTCGATGAGCGCTTCGGAAGACAAGAGCGCGCTCGGACAGGCGCACCCGGCCGAGTGACGGATCGCTCGAGGCTGGCGCGTCCGTCCACGGGCGTCAGAACGACGATCTGCCCAAGACGACAAAAGGCGCACTCCGGTGCGCCTTTTTCTTTGCGTGAGAAAATCGACATGCAGGCGCGCCACGAAGTGCTTCGTGCGCTTGCGATATCCACAAGCGCGCCGCCCGAGGAGGATTTAAATCGCTGACAGGTCAATATCACTGGCTATTTCTTTGATTTCGCAATCGCCATTGTTTCTTTCGCAATCAAATTGACAACTGGCATAATGTATACCAATATGATCGAGACCAAAACATCCCTGGCTCACCCGATGGAGGTTGCGATGCAAGTCGGAGACATCCTGCGCAAGAAAACCGCTCGCGTCGCGACGGTGCGAATGAATGAGACCGTTGGCATTGCCGCTCAATTGATGCGCGCCAGCAATATCAGCGCGCTGGTGGTCAAGGATGTCGTGCGGACCGAAGGCAACACCGCGGTCGGCATGTTCACCGAACGCGACGTGGTCCGCGCCATCGCCGAGCATGGCGCGGCCGGCGTCAACCTGAAGGTCTCGCAACTGATCTCGGTGCAGCAACTGGTCGCCTGCAAGTCGGTCGACACGCTGGAACATGTTCGTCATTTGATGAACCTGAACCACATCCGCCATTTGCCCGTGATCGACAATTACAGCCTGATCGGCGTCATCAGCATGCGCGACATTTCGAGCGCATTCGATGACGAGGCCACCGCCGCCGCACGATCCGTCGCCTGACGGGCGCCCGCTCCCTGATCACCTGTGGCTTGAGCTGTCGCAGCCGGCATATTGCCTGTGCGGAATTTTCCGTCGCGCGCGAAAACAGTCGTGAAAATCTGCATCTCCAAATGATCTGCGCCGATCCGACGACACGCGTGGCACGCGCACGTAAACCAGCCGGGCCGCACACGGGAATTGTCCGCCCCACGGAAACAAAAGCCCGCGTTTTTGCATGATCGCTGCCCCGACCCCGCCTCGCGCCCCGTGGACATTTGCGGGGGGTGACTGCATCCTGTTCCCCGAAATCACATAAACGAGGTGCGCGCATCGTCCGCACCGGGGGAAATAGAGGGCCAAAATGCTCAAGACACGATTTACCGAACTGGTCGGCGTCGAACACCCGATCGTGCAGGGCGGCATGCAATGGGTCGGCCGGGCCGAACTGGTCGCAGCCGTCGCCAATGCCGGCGCGCTCGGCTTCATCACCGCGCTGACGCAGCCGACGCCGGAGGACCTGACCAGGGAAATCGCGCGCTGCCGTGGCCTGACCGACAAGCCGTTCGGCGTCAACCTGACCATTCTCCCCTCCATCAAGCCGCCGCCCTATGCGGAATACCGCCAGGCCATCATCGAGAGCGGCATCAGGATCGTCGAGACCGCCGGCAACAAGCCGCAGGAACACGTCACCGAGTTCAAGAAGCACGGCGTCATCATCGTGCACAAATGCACCAGCGTCCGCCACGCGCTGTCGGCGGAGCGCATGGGCGTCGATGCGATCTCGATCGACGGTTTCGAATGCGCCGGCCATCCCGGCGAGGACGACACCCCCGGCCTGATCCTGATCCCGGCCGCCGCTGACAAGGTAAAGATCCCGATGATCGCCTCCGGCGGCTTCGGAGACGGCCGCGGCCTCGTCGCCGCATTGGCGCTCGGGGCCGAGGGCATCAACATGGGCACGCGGTTCATGTGCACCAGGGAGAGCCCGATCCATCAACTCGTGAAGGAACGCATCGTCGCCAATGACGAGCGCGAGACCGAACTGATCTTCCGCACCATGCGCAACACCTCGCGCGTCGCCAGGAACACCATCAGCAGCAAGGTCGTCGCGATGGAGAAGGAAGGTGCGAAATTCGAGGATGTCCGCGAACTCGTGGCCGGCGCGCGCGGCAAGATGGTCTATGCGACCGGCGACGCCGATGAGGGCATCTGGTCGGCAGGCCAGGTGCAGGGATTGATCCATGATATCCCGACCTGCGGCGAACTGGTGTCGCGCATCATGCACGAGGCGGAAGCCATCATTCGCAGCCGGCTCGAAGGCATGATGGCAGGCAGCCGTCGTGAAGCCGCCGAATAGGCGATCCCCGCATGCGGCTTTTCGGGTTTGCTCTGGTCGCGGTGTTCTGCTCGGCGGTGACGGTCACGCAGGCCGCAGGCCTCCGGCTGATCAAGGTGCCTGCCGACGGAGCGCTCCCGGTGCTGCAGATCGCGGTGTGGTCACCTTGCCTCGCGCCCCTGGGCGAGGTGAAGCTTCGCAGCACCACGCTGCCTGGAACGGCGGACTGTCCCGTCGCCGGCGAAAAACTTCCGATCATTGTGATGTCGCACGGTTTCGGAGGAGGTTTCACTGGAAACCATGATACGGCCGAGACGCTGGCAGACGCGGGATTCGTCGTGGTCGCCCTCAGTCATCCCGTCGATACCGGCGCAGGCGATATGAGCCGTGCGGATACTCTGTCCGCCCTGATCGAGCGCCCAGCCGACATCAAGAGATTGATCGATTACATGCTCGGCGTGTCGCCTTATCGTGCCAAGCTTGATCCCGAGGAAATCGGTTTCTTCGGCTTTTCGAGGGGCGGCTACACCGGCCTTGTCATCGCCGGCGGCAATCCGGATATCCGCAAGGCGATTGCGTTCTGCCTGCCTGGCTCTCGCAAGCCAAGTTGCGAGGAATTGCGGAGGAACGAGATTCCAACGCAAGCACCCGTCCATGACCCGCGCGTAAAGGCGCTGGTCATCGCCGATCCCGGTTCTGGCCCATTGTTCGATCGAGACGGTTTGAAGGATGTGAGAATACCGGTCCAGCTCTGGGCCTCGGAGCTCAGCGGCGAGGACGGAACAGGCGGGGAGGTAACCCCCGACTACGTCGCGGCGATCGATCGAAATCTTCCGGTCACGCCGGATTATCGTATTGTGCGGAATGCCGGGCACTTTGCCTTCCTGCCGCCCTGCTCCCCGGAACTCGCAAGGGACGTGCCGAGAATTCGCACGGACCGGCCGAATTTCGACCGTGCGGCTTTCCACAAGGACTTCAATGCCGACCGTACTGGCTTTTTTCCGCAAGCATCTGGTTGAAGCCCATCCGCCTTGAGCGCTCGCGGAAATCATGAACACAAAGCAAGGTCAGGCAACACGCCTCCGCCATCAACATCAGAGAAGAACCCATGAAAGCCTATGTCTACGGCGCCAACGGCGCCACCATCACGGATGTGGCGAAGCCTAAGCCCAAGGGCACCCAGGTGCTGGTCAAGGTGAGCGCCTGCGGCCTCAACCGCGCCGATCTCGGCATGACCAAGGGCCACGTTCATGGCGCCGCTGGCGGCGTCGGCACCGTGCTCGGGATGGAATGGGCCGGCGAAGTCGCCGAACTCGGCCCTGACGCCAAGGGCGTCAAGGTCGGCGACAGGATCATGGGCTCTGGAGGTGCGGCGTTCGCCGAATATACGCTGGCCGATCACGGCCGGCTGTTTCGCACGCCTTCCAACATGAACTTCGAGGAAGCAGCCACCCTCCCCGTCGCGCTGGCGACCATGCACAACGCCGTCGTCACCAACGGCGCGTTGCAGCCGGGCCAGTCGGTCCTGATCCAGGGCGCGAGTTCCGGCGTCGGGCTGATGGCGATGCAGATCGCAAAATTCAAGGGCGCGAAGCTGGTGGTCGGATCCTCGACGGATGCGATGCGCCGCGGCCGCCTGAAGGAATTCGGCGCCGATCTCGCCGTGGATTCGTCGGATCCCGGCTGGGTCGACCAGGTGCTCGAGGCGACCGGCGGCGAAGGCGTCGACCTGATCGTCGATCAGGTCTCCGGCGGCGTCGCCAACCAGAATCTCAAGGCCACCAAGGTCAAAGGCCGCATCGTCAATGTCGGCCGGCTCGGCGGCACCCATGGCGATTTCAATTTCGACCTGCACGCCGCGCGCCGCATCAACTACATCGGCGTCACCTTCCGCACCCGCACGATCGAGGAAATCCGCGAGATCTTCAACGAGGTCCGCAGGGATATCTGGGGTGCGGTGGAATCACGCAAGCTGCAACTGCCGCTCGACAAGGTTTATGCGTTCGACGATATCGGCAAGGCGTTCGAGCACATGGAAGCCAACAAGCATCTCGGCAAGATCGTGGTGACGCTGTAGCGGCGTGTTGGGTTGAGAAGGAACGGCATCGGGAACTCCACCTCTCCATCGGGAGAGGTCGGCACGAAGTGCCGGGTGAGGGCTTACGGTCTCTCGTTGGAGCAGAGCCCCCTCACCCGATTTGCTGCGCAAATCGACCTCTCCCCGTCGGGGAGAGGTGAAGCGAAGGCGACCGCAATGATGACCTCACCCAAGCCAAAAACCGTGCTCGACGGCGGGACGTTATTTCGAAGGGCCGCGCTGGCACGCGGGCCGGCTCTGGTTCGTCGACTGCATGGACACGGACGCTGCTGAGCCTCGCGCCCTCGGGCGAAAGCGAACAGCACGCCAAGATCGATGACGACACGCCCTGCGGCCTCGGCGTCCTGCCGGACGGCAGGCTGATCGTGCTGACGATGTTCAAGAAGCGCCTGCTGACTTACAAGGACGGCCAGCTTTCGCTCTACGCCGACCTGTCTGATATCGCGACCGGCACGATCGACGACATGATCGTCGACGGCCTGGGCCGCGCCTATGTCGGAGATCTCGGCTTCGATTTGCCGCCGCCTCCGGATCGAGGCGCCGGTCGGCCGCATCATTCTGGTGACGCCCGACGGCGCGATGCGCGTTGTCGCCGAGGGATTGCGGTTTCCCAACGGCATTGCGGTCTCGGCCGACAACAAGCGGCTGGTCGTGGCCGAGATGGATGGCGCATGCCTCGCCGATTACGACATCGAGGCCGACGGCGGCCTGAGCTTTCGCCGCCGATTCGGAACCATGAAATCTCCCGACGGCATTTGCCTCGATCGCGAGGGCGCGGTGTGGGTCGCCGCCTTCGACGAAGACGCCTTCATTCGCTTGCACCGCGACGGGCACGAGTTGCAGCGCATCGAGGTGCCCGGCCGCCGCGCCATTGCCTGCGCGCTCGGCGGCGAAGAACGGCGGACGCTGTTTTGCCTGAGCGCTGCGACATCCTACGAGGAACTGCGGCAACGCAAATCCTCGGCCCGCATCGACGCGATCGAGGTCGCCATTCCCGGCGCCGGCTATCCCTGAGCGGCCGGCTTGGCTTTGACGCAAGCACGGTACTGGCGTCCACAGGCAGATTGCGCGCCTATTTAAAGTTTCTGTTTTTCCGAAATTATCCTTGACCCTGCCCGCAAATCACCCCTACATCCCCCGCCATCCCGTCCCGGTAGAGGGGCGTTGGCCATCGTCACGAACGTTGGGACGGGTTGCGGTGGACGCGGCAGCGCTGGCATGAAACGGAATCGCAGGGCGGGTATCCCGTGAGCGGTTCACGACATGCAGACGACAGCGTTGAGGCGTACGGCAAAACCGTGTGTCCTAGGCATGAAGGCGGGCGACGTCGATTTCACGCTCAGCAACGCCACGGCGGCACGCGCGATCGATGTCGCATTCAGTCCGACGGTGGTGACGCTCGAGCTTGGCTACGGTGCCGGCCGCCTCACCGCTCCTCGGCATTTCAGATGTCGAAAAGCCCGGCCTTCGAGTAGGCGTACCCGGGCAGCCCGTTGCTGGACCATGTCAAGCTGACGGAGGCGCGTCGACCCAACCGGGTTTAGACAAGCCGCTCAATCCGTCAGCGACGGTGGCAAGACGAATTCGTCGCCGGGGAGAGCACGACATAAGCCGTAAAACCATTGCGCAGGGAATGTCGGGATGCCCCCGTCTGTACCTGTATGCTCGTGTGCGTTTTTTTGCACAGTTTTGCGCACGAGACCGCGGGTGCAGCGAGCACCCGGCATTCCCTGCGCCCTCTTATTTTGGGCGAACGATTTTCACAACCTCGGGCGCATCGCGCCGCGAGATCATGGAACTGCGTTCAATGGAAACAAATTGCGAGCGAAAACGAAGCACGCCGTTGTCCTCGCAAACGAAAAGGTGGATTGCTTCGCTTCGCTCGCAATGACGATTTCTTAATTCGGAACAATTCGCAACAAATCGCGCTCGTTCAAATCGATCCTGCAAGTGAGTGGTGATTGCGCCTGATATCGGCGCTTGATGTTAACGGACCGGCTGCTAAACCCCGCCCATGAACGAACCCGCCCACACCGTCAAAGCCCGCGTCGCGGCGATCTCGGTCTTCGCCAGCGCCGGCATGGCCGCGGCCAAGTTCGCCGTCGGCATCGCCATCGGCAGTCTCGCTCTGATCTCGGAGGCGCTGCACTCTTCGGTCGACGTGGTCGCGACCGTCATCACCTGGATGGTGGTGCGGGTTTCCGACCTGCCCGCCGACGAGGAGCATCATTACGGCCACGGCAAGTTCGAAAGCATCTCGGCGCTCGGTGTCATTGCGCTGCTCTACGTGCTGGCCGGCGGCATTCTGGTGGAATCCTGGAGCCGGCTGCGCGACGGCGCGGCGCCGCCGACCATCTCGGCGATTCCCTTTGTCGTGCTGCTGATCGATATCGCCGTGAATTTCTGGCGCGCCCGGGCGTTGCATCGCACCGCGCGCGACACCAAGAGCCAGGCGCTGGCGGCCGACGCGCTGCATTTCGCCTCCGACGTGCTCGGCTCGCTCGCCGTCATCGTCGGATTGGCGCTGGCCGGATTCGGCTATGCCTGGGGAGACGCCGCCGCCGCCATCGGGGTCGCGATCATGATCGCATTGCTGGGCCTGCGGATGGCGCGCTCCACGGTGGAGACCCTGCTCGACCGCGCGCCCGAAGGCGCATCGGAGAAGGCCACCGCCGCCATCCGCTCGGTGCCGGGCGTGATCGATGTCGAACGGTTGCGGGTGCGGATGGTCGGGGCGACGCATTTCATCGACGCCATCGTCGAGGTTCCCCGCACCTTTCCGATCGACCGCGTCGAGCAGATCAAGCAAAAGGCGCAGGCGGCGGTCGCCCGGGCGCTCGACGACGCCGACCTGACGTTCACCGCGGTGCCGGTCGCGCGCGACAATGAAAGCGTGCGCGAACGCATCATGGTGATCGCGCGCAATTCCGGCCTCGCCATCCACCACGTCACCGTGCACGACCTCGGCGGCCGGCTTACGGTCAGCATCGACCTCGAAGTCGACGGCGAGATGCCGCTCACCTCCGCCCACGACATCGCCCAGGAACTGGAGCGGAACATCCTCGACGAGTTCGGCGAAGACGTCGAGGTCGACACCCACATCGAACCGCTGGAACCGGAACTGCCGCAGGGCACCGACGCCCCCGCCGACCGCGTCGAAACCATCAAAGGCGCGCTGTCGCGCTTCGCCGCCGACACCGCGATCCACGACATCCATAACGTCCGGGTGCGCGACACCGACGCCGGCGAAATCGTTAACTTCCATTGCCGCGCCGCGCCCTCGATGAGCGTGATCAAGGTCCACGAGAACGTCGACGAGATCGAGCGCGCGTTGCGCCGCGCGTTCCCGACCGTGAAGCGCGTCATCAGCCACGCCGAGCCGCCGAACGCGTGACTGCAATCCCGATCGCACGCGTTCCCGTTTCGGACTCGTCTTGCGGGTATTTCTGCGGACATTTCGCGGCGCGATTCTCCGTGGGACAAGATTTATTTGAATTAACGAATCGTTGACTCTCGACAGCCCGAGAAAACTGGATTCAAATCACCTTGATTCGGAATGGGACTGGGGCCGTTCCGAACAAGGTGCAAGCAAGGTTCTGAGGGGGCTAAAGGCATGGCGCGTGCACACGCGGCGAGCGCATGCGCACAATCCGATTCGATCAAGGGATTGGCGCAGTCGATCGCGAAACCGGCCTATCATCGGCTGTTGATAGCGGAGCCAGCGCTTCGCCGCGCGGTGCCCACCCTGATCATCGCCTTCCTGATCACCATCTGCCTCGGCGCCTTCGTCCAGGTGGTCGATCAGAACCGGCAAAAGCGCGCGTCGGTCAAGCGCGACCTCGCCGCGCTCGCCGACGTGTTGGCCGAACGTCTCGACCGCATCGCCTCGGCCCGGCAGGACCAGAGTATTCCGTTCGAACGCCTGCAATTGCTGCTGCCCGGCCTTATTCCGTCGTGGGGCGCCGCGGCCGGCCGGCACGTCATCGTGGTCGGCGCCGACCAGCGCGTCCTCGCTCGCGTGCCGGTCGATGACGGGATCGGCGATACCAGCCGCGTCCTCGACGTGGTCAGCGCGGCGTTGCCGCTGACCACGCCCGGGCAGCAAGCCGGCGTCACCGACATCACCCTGCCGAACGGCAGCAGCGCGCTGGCGGTTGTGCACCTCGTCAAGGCGCTGCCCGGTCAGGTCATCATCATCCAGGAAAGGGTCGAGTCGCTCTGGCAGTCGGACGCGGCGCTGTCGGTGACGCTGTCGGCCACGACCGGCTTCGTGGTGCTGATCCTCGGCTTCGCCTTCCACTGGCAATCGACCCGCGCCCGCGAAGGCGACCTGATCAACGACGCCGTCCGCGGCCGCATCGATACCGCGCTCAACCGCGGACGCTGCGGGCTGTGGGACTGGGACCTGTCGCGCGGCAGGATCTTCTGGTCGCAATCGATGTTCACGATGCTCGGCCTCGATACCCGCAGCGATCTCCTGACCTTCGGCGAGGTCAACGCGCTGGTGAAATCCGACGACATCGACCTGTTCGCGATCGCCGATCAGTTGATTTCCTCGCAACTCGATCACATCGACCAGACCTTCCGCATGCAGCACACCGACGGCCACTGGATCTGGCTGCGGGTCCGCTGCGAGCTCAGCCAGGGCGCCGGCGATGCCGGCCTGCATCTGATCGGCATCGCCGTCGACATCACCGAGCAGAAGAGCCTCGCCGAGAAAACGGTCGAAGCCGACGTGCGGCTGCGCGACGCGATCGAGACCATTCCCGAAGCCTTCGTGCTGTGGGACGCCGCCGACCGGCTGGTGCTGTGCAATTCGCATTTCCAGCGCCTGCACAAGCTGCCGGATTCGGCCGTCACCCCGGGCACCTCCTATGAGACCGTGATCGAGGTCGGCAGCATGCCGGAGGTCCGCACCCGTCTGCACGAGGCCGCCCAGGCGCCGGGCGCCCGCACCTTCGAGGCGCAGCTCGACGACGGCAGCTGGCTGCATATCAGCGAGCGCCGCACCAAGGACGGCGGCTACGTCTCGGTCGGCACCGACATCACCCGCATCAAGGAACACGAGCAGAAGCTGGTCGACAACGACCTGCGCCTGCGCGCCACCGTGATCGACCTGAAACGTTCGCAGGCCGCGCTGGAACGGCAGGCGATCGAACTCGCCGACCTCGCCGAGAAATATTCGACGGGAAAAGAACCGCGCCGAGGAAGCCAACCAGACCAAATCGAAATTCCTCGCCAATATGAGCCACGAGCTGCGCACCCCGCTCAACGCCATCATCGGATTCTCCGAGATCATGGAAAGCGGCATGTTCGGCACGCTCGGCTCGGAGAAATACCAGGAATACTGCCACGACATCCTGACCAGCGGCCACTATCTGCTCGAAGTCATCAACGACATCCTCGACATGTCGAAGATCGAGGCCGGCCGGATGAAGCTCGACATGGAGCACGCTCGATCTGTCGAAGACGCTGGCGGAGTCGCTGCGCGTGGTGTCCGGCCGCGCCGACGACAAGAACCTGGTGCTCGACGCGGATATCGACGGCACCATTTCGGTGGTGGCCGATCGCCGCGCGATCAAGCAGATCATCGTCAACCTGTTGTCCAACGCGGTCAAATTCACGCCCGACGGCGGCAAGGTGGTGGTGCGCAGCCGCGTGCGCGACGATTCGATCGTGCTGATGATCGCCGACACCGGCATCGGCATCGCGCCGCACTCGCTGGCGCGGCTCGGCCGGCCGTTCGAGCAGGTCGAGAGCCAGCTCACCAAGACCTATCACGGCTCGGGACTGGGGCTTGCGATCGCGCGATCGCTGACCAACCTGCACGGCGGATCGATGCGGCTGCGCTCGAAACTCGGCACCGGCACCGTGGTCTGCGTGTCGCTGCCGCGCGACGCGCGCAAGGCCACGGCGAAAATGTCGGCGGCCGCCTAGGGCGGCAGCTGCAAAATCGCCGCTCAGTTCTCCAGCGTCGGCGCGACCTCGCGCGCGATCTGCACCAGGGCCGCGATCAGCGGCGTCATCGGATCGCGCTGGGGAATGACCAGGCCGATGCTGTAGTTGACCACCGGATCGACGATCGGAATGCTGCGCACGGTGTCGGCCAGCCCCAGCGTCTCCGCGAGCTTCGCCGGCATCACGCTGGCCCAGCGCCCGGTCTTCACGTGGGTGTAGAGAACGAGCAACGAGTTCGACGTCAGCGTCGGCGTCGCTTCGGCCCCGACCGAGCGCAGCGCGCGATCGATGATGCGCCGGTTCTGCATGTCCGGCGTCAGCAGGCACAGCGGCACCTGCCCCACTTCCTTCCAGGTGACCGACATCGCGATCGCCGAACATGCCATCGGGCGCCGTCAGCAGCCGATAGCTTTCGTTGTAGAGCGGAATGGTGCGGACCTTGCCGATCGGCTCGTTCTCGATATAGGTCAGGCCCGCATCGACCTCGAGGTTTTCCAACAGGCCCAGCACGTCGGCCGAGGTGCAGGACTCGATGCGAAAGCGCACATCGGGATAGCGCGCGCGAAACGGCGTGGTGAGCGCCGCCACCATGCCGAGCACGGTCGGGATCGCCGCGATCCGGATCTCGCCGGAAAGCTTGTCCTTCAGGCTGTTGATTTCCTGCCTCATCGCGCGGGCGTCGCCGACGATGCGGCGCGCCCAGTCGAGCGTGCGCTCGCCCTCCGGCGTAAACCCCTGAAACCGCGAGCCGCGCTGCACCAGCATCACGCCGAGGATTTCCTCAAGCTGCTTGAGGCTGGTCGACATCGTCGGCTGAGTGACGCCGCAGGCTTCCGCGGCCCGTCCGAAATGCCGCTCCTTTGCCAGGGCGAGCAGGAGTTCAAGCTTGTCGATCACGCACAGAACCTCACCGTACCAGTGGAACGAATATCACGCTCCACGCCGGACAAATATCCAAAACGAACGCGTCGGATGCGCGCGGCCATTCCAGTCATTCCAGTTTTATATCGATTGATTTCAAATGCCTATTAATCGGGTTTCAGTATCGCCGCACGGGACTGCTTTATTGATTTCTAGAGCTTTTCCAACTTCTATGATTCGTTTCGTTCGACGTTCAGCGAAGGCCGCAAATGACGCCCATTTACGAACCATGGAATGAGGCGCGTGGCGCTGAAATCATCGCCGAGCACACTCAACTCGAAGGCGCCACGCTGGTCATCCTGCACGCGCTGCAGGAAGCCTTCGGTTATGTGCCGGAGCCCGCCATTCCCATGGTCGCGTCCGCGCTGAATTTGTCGCGCGCCGAGGTCCATGGCGTGTTTTCGTTCTATCACGACTTCCGTCACGAACCGGCAGGCAGGCATGTGCTGAAATTGTGCCGGGCCGAAGCCTGTCAGGCCGCCGGTGGCGACGCGCTGGCCGCCCGCGCCGAGGCAAAGCTGGGCGTCCGGCTTGGAAATACGACGCCCGACGAGCGGGTGACCCTGGAGCCGATCTATTGCCTCGGGCTGTGCGCGACCGCGCCGTCGGCGATGCTGGACGGCCGGATCGTCGGGCGGCTGGACGAAGCGCGCATCGATGCGCTGGTGGCGGAGGCGCAGCGATGAATTTGCGGATTTTCGTGCCCCGCGACGCCGGCGCGGTCGCGGTCGGCGCCGACGAGGTGGCCCTCGCTTTCGAGCAGGCGGCTGCGAGCCGCGGCATTCCCGTCGAGATCGTCAGGACCGGCTCGCGCGGCCTGTATTGGCTGGAGCCGATGGTCGAGGTCGCAACGCCGCAGGGGCGCATCGCGTTCGGCCCGCTCGCCCAAGGCGACGTGGCGGCCGTGCTCGACGCCATGGTCGCGGACGGCCCCCACCCCCTGCGACTTGGCGTCGCGGAAGAGATTCCCTGGCTCAAACGCCAGACCCGCCTGACCTTCGCCCGCTGCGGCGTGGTCGATCCGCGCTCGATCGAGGACTACCGGGCTCACCAGGGCTACAAGGGCCTTGAGCGGGCACTGGAGCTTGGTTCCGACGGCATCCTGGCCGAAGTCACCGCCTCCGGCCTGCGCGGCCGTGGCGGCGCCGGCTTCCCGACCGGCATCAAGTGGAAGACGGTGGCGCAGACCAGCGCCGACCGCAAATACATCGTCTGCAATGCCGACGAGGGCGACAGCGGCACCTTTGCCGACCGCATGATCATGGAGGGCGATCCCTTCGTGGTGATCGAGGGCATGACGATCGCGGCCATCGCGGTCGGCGCCAGCAAGGGCTACATCTACATCCGCTCGGAATATCCCCATGCCGTCGCGGCGATGAACGCGGCGATCCTGTCTGCGCGGCGCGCCGGGTTCCTCGGGATGACAGCTTCGATCTGGAGGTCCGGGTCGGCGCCGGCGCCTATGTCTGCGGCGAGGAAACCTCGCTGCTGGAAAGCCTGGAGGGCCGCCGCGGCATCGTCCGCGCCAAGCCGCCGCTGCCGGCGCACAAGGGCCTGTTCGGCAAGCCCACCGTCATCAACAACGTGCTGTCGTTCGCTGCGATCCCCTTCATCCTCGATGGCGGCGCCAAGGCCTATTCGGAGTTCGGCATGGGACGCTCGCGCGGCACCATGCCGATCCAGCTCGCGGGCAACATCAGACATGGCGGCCTGTTCGAGACGCCCTTCGGCATCACGCTCGGCGAACTGGTCGATGACATCGGCGGCGGCACGTTGACCGGACGCCCGGTGCGCGCGGTGCAGGTCGGCGGCCCGCTCGGCGCCTACTTTCCCCGCGCCTTGTTCGACACGCCGTTCGACTATGAATCCTTTGCCGCACGCGACGGCCTGATCGGTCATGCCGGCGTCGTCGTGTTCGACGACAGTGTCGACATGTCGAAACAGGCGCGCTTTGCGATGGAATTCTGCGCCGTCGAATCCTGCGGCAAATGCACGCCCTGCCGGATCGGCTCGACCCGCGGCGTCGAGACCATCGACAAGATCCGCGCCGGCGAGCGCGTGACCGAGAACATCGCGGTGGTCGAAGACCTCTGCAACACCATGAAATTCGGCTCGCTCTGCGCGCTGGGGGGCTTCACGCCCTACCCCGTCATGAGCGCACTCAAACATTTCCGGGAAGACTTTGGGGCGGCTCCGCCGCGCCTGCAGGCCGCGGAATAAAGGACGATCGCCATGTCGCTGATCCAGGAAATCGATTTCGGCACCCCCCGCTCCAGGTCCGAGACCATGGTCACGCTGACCATCGACGGCAACACCGTCACGGTTCCCGAGGGCACTTCGATCATGCGGGCGGCCATGGAGGCCGGCACGCAGATCCCGAAACTCTGCGCCACCGACATGGTGGACGCCTTCGGCTCCTGCCGCCTGTGCCTGGTGGAGATCGACGGCCGCGCCGGGACACCGGCGTCCTGCACCACGCCGGCCACGCAGGGCCTTGTGGTCCACACCCAGAGCGAGCGCTTGAAAAAGCTCCGCAAGGGCGTGATGGAGCTCTACATCTCCGACCATCCACTGGACTGCCTGACCTGTGCCGCCAACGGCGACTGCGAATTGCAGGACATGGCGGGCGCGGTCGGCCTGCGCGACGTGCGCTACGGCTATGAGGGCGAGAACCATGTGTTCGCCAAGTCCAACGGCGCGGCCAACGACGCCTGGATGCCGAAGGACGAATCCAATCCCTATTTCACCTACGACCCCTCGAAATGCATCGTCTGCTCGCGCTGCGTCCGCGCCTGCGAGGAGGTGCAAGGCACCTTCGCGCTGACCATTTCCGGACGCGGCTTCGACAGCCGGGTGTCGCCCGGCATGAGCGAGAGCTTTCTCGGCTCGGAATGCGTGTCCTGCGGCGCCTGCGTGCAGGCCTGCCCGACCGCGACGCTGACGGAAAAATCCGTCATCGAAATCGGCCAGCCCGAGCATTCGGTGGTGACGACCTGCGCCTATTGCGGCGTCGGCTGCACCTTCAAGGCGGAGATGCGCGGCGAGGAAGTCGTGCGCATGATGCCGTACAAGGACGGCAAGGCCAATCGCGGCCATTCCTGCGTCAAGGGACGCTTCGCCTGGGGTTACACCACCCACAAGGAGCGCATCCTCAAGCCGATGATCCGCGAGCAGATCACCGATCCCTGGCGCGAAGTCTCCTGGGACGAAGCCTTCGGGTTCGCCGCGGCCAAGCTGAAGGGCATTCAGGCGAAGTACGGCCGCGATGCCATCGGCGGCATCACTTCGTCCCGCTGCACCAATGAAGAGACCTATCTGGTGCAGAAGCTGATCCGCGCCGGGTTCGGCAACAACAATGTCGACACCTGCGCCCGCGTCTGCCACTCGCCGACCGGCTACGGCCTGTCGACAACCTTCGGCACCTCGGCCGGCACGCAGGATTTCGACTCGGTCGAGCATACCGACGTCGTCATGATCATCGGCGCCAATCCGGCGGCGGCGCATCCGGTGTTCGCCTCGCGCCTGAAGAAGCGGCTGCGCCAGGGCGCCAAGCTGATCGTGGTCGATCCGCGCCGCACCGAAATGGTGGAATCCGCCGCACGTCAAGGCGCTGCATCTGCCGCTGATGCCCGGCACCAACGTCGCCGTGCTCACCGCGCTGGCGCATGTGATCGTCACCGAAGGCCTGGTCGACGAAGCCTTCGTGCGCGAGCGCTGCGACTGGAGCGAGTTCCAGGATTGGGCCGCCTTCGTCTCGGACAAGAAGAACAGCCCGGAAGCCACCGCGATCATGACCGGCGTCGATCCGAAGGACCTGCGCGCGGCGGCGCGGCTGTTCGCCACCGGCGGCAACGGCGCGATCTATTACGGGCTCGGCGTCACCGAGCACAGCCAGGGCTCGACCACCGTGATCGCGATCGCCAACCTCGCGATGGCGACCGGCAATATCGGCCGTCCCGGCGTCGGCGTGAATCCGCTGCGCGGGCAGAACAACGTGCAGGGCTCCTGCGACATGGGCTCGTTCCCGCACGAACTGCCCGGCTATCGCCACATCGCCGGCGACGCGGTGCGCGAGTCCTTCGAGGCCATGTGGAACGTCAAGCTCAACCCGGAGCCGGGCCTGCGCATTCCCAACATGTTCGACGCCGCCGTCGAGGGCACATTCATGGGCCTTTACGTGCAGGGCGAGGACATCCTGCAGTCCGACCCCAACACCAAGCATGTGGTGGCCGCGCTGTCGGCGATGGAGTGCGTCATCGTCCACGACCTCTTCCTCAACGAGACCGCGAACTACGCCCACGTCTTCCTTCCGGGCTCGACCTTCCTCGAGAAGGACGGCACCTTCACCAACGCCGAACGCCGCATCCAGCGCGTGCGCAAGGTGATGACCCCGCGCAACGGGCTGGCCGATTGGGAAGTGACGATCCGCCTTGCCGAGGTGATGGGCCTCAAGATGCATTACGACCATCCCTCGCAGATCATGGACGAGATCGCGGCGCTGACACCGACCTTCGCCGGCGTCTCCTATGCCAAGCTCGACGAATTGGGCTCGGTGCAATGGCCCTGCAACGAGAAGGCGCCGGAGGGCACGCCGGTGATGCATATCGGCGGCTTCGTGCGCGGCAAGGGCAAGTTCGTCATCACCGAATATATCGCCACCGACGAGCGCACCGGCCCGCGCTACCCGCTGCTGCTCACCACGGGCCGCATCCTCAGCCAGTACAATGTCGGCGCGCAGACCCGCCGCACCGAGAATGTCGTCTGGCACAGCGAGGACCGGCTCGAAATTCATCCGCACGATGCCGAGCAGCGCGGCGTGCGCGATGGCGACTGGGTGCGGCTCGCGAGCCGCGCCGGCGAAACCACGTTGCGCGCGCTGATCACCGACCGGGTCGCGCCGGGGGTGGTCTACACCACGTTCCATCATCCGGACACGCAGGCCAACGTCATCACGACGGACTATTCCGACTGGGCGACCAATTGTCCGGAATACAAGGTCACGGCGGTGCAGATATCGCCGTCGAACGGCCCGTCGGAATGGCAGAAGGCCTATGACGAGCAGGCCCGCCATTCCCGGCGCATCGCGCCGGCCGAGGCCGCGGAGTAGCGCTGATGCATGAGCCCGTTCGCACGGTGCATCGCCAGGTCTGGCGCGAGAGCGGCGTCAGCGAGGGGTTCCGCGCCATCCCGGAGGAGACCGCGCTCGCTCTGACCTATAATGGCGGCACCTATGCGGTGATGATGGGGACGCCGCAGGACCTGCGGGATTTCGCGGTCGGCTTCAGCCTCAGCGAAGGCATCGTGCAATCCCCCGACGATATCCGATCGCTCGACATCGTGCCTCTCGACGACGGCATCGAGCTGCGGATGTGGCTCGAGCCGGCGCGGGCGGAGGGGCTGAACGAGCGGCGACGCCATATCGCAGGTCCCACCGGCTGCGGCCTCTGCGGCATCGAATCGATCGCGGAAGCCATTCGCCCCGCCGCGATCGTCAGGGAAGGCCGGCCGTTTTCGCCGCAACAGATCATGGCTGCGATACAGGCCGTCGCGCCGCTGCAAACGATCAATATCGAGACCCGCGCGGTGCACGCCGCGGCGTTCTGGATGCCCGGGCGCGGCATCGTCGCGCTTCGCGAGGACGTCGGCCGTCACAACGCGCTCGACAAGCTGGCCGGCGCTCTGGCCCAGGGCAAGGTTGCCACCAGCGAGGGCATGGTGCTGCTGACCAGCCGGGTTTCGGTCGAGATGGTGCAGAAGGCGGCCGCGATGGGCGCGCCGCTGATGGTCGCGGTATCCGCGCCGACCGCGCTGGCGGTACGGATGGCGGACGCCGCCGGCATCACGCTCGCGGCGATCGCGCGTGCCGACGGTTTTGAGATTTTCACGCACCCGAACCGAATTACCGCGCGTCGTCGCCGAGGGAGTCGTCCATGTCGCCTGACCGGCTGATCTATATGGCCAACCAGATCGGCAAGTTCTTTCAGAGCCAGGGCCACGGCAAGGCAGTGCCCGGCATCGCCGACCACATCCACAAGTTCTGGGACCCGCGGATGCGGAAGGCGATATTCGCGCATCTGGACGCAGGCGGCGCCGGGCTCGATCCTGATGTGCGCGAGGCCCTCGCGACGCTCAGGACCGAGCCCGCAACGACCGGTCCTGCGCGCTAGCCTCCATGTCCCGGACATCGCGGCGGCAGGCCTCCCGCTGACGCCGCGCGGACTCGACGGTCGGACATTTCGGCCCTATGCAGGCTGAGCGGCTGGATCGGGCTCGACCGATGGCATCCATCCCCGATCCGCTGCGGCGGCATATCGACGACCGGGGAGCCAGCATGAATTTTCCAAGACTGAGCGTCTTTCTATCGGCCCTTGTCGGTATCATTCTCGCCTCAACGGGGTGCGCTTCGGCCCAGATCGTGGTGCTCGGGCACAGTGCGGCCCACGGCTACGTCGCCGAAAGCGAGATGTGGTCGTCGGTGCTGGAAAATATCCTGAGGGCGAGAGGCTCCCAGGTCCATGTGATAAACGCCGGTGTCAACGGCGAGACCACAGAGGCCGAACTGGCGCGGGTCGACAGCGCCGTCCCGAATGGCACGAAAATCGTCATCCTGACGGTCAACGGATTCAACGACGCCCGTAAACTTCGCGGCGGAGCGGCCGGAGCGGCGGCGAACGTCGCCGCAATCAAGAAGAAAATCAGCGCGCGGGGCATCCGCATCATCGATGCGATGGGAACTTATGTATCGGTGCTGAGGCAGCCGGGCATGGCGCTGCCGGACGGGCTTCATTTGAGCGTCGAAGGCAACAAGAAGATGGCAGCGATCGTCGCCGGCATGGTGAGATAACAAATCAGCCGCCCTCGACAATCTCGCGAAACACCCGGCGCACCTCGGCCTGGGTCTCCTTGACCCGCGCCTGCAGCGAGGAAAAATCCGGGGCGTCGCCGGCCCGCGCCATCACGCGCAACAGGTCTTCGCCCGCGCTTTCCGGCTTGAACCGTTCGCTGACACAGAGCCGCAGGATCTGCGTCAGGTCGTGATAGAGACGCGCCGCCGCGCGCAGGATTTCCGCCGAGGCCTGCGGCAGCACGCCGAGCCGCGCGGCGTTGTCGAGCACCTGCAGCGTCGAGACGTCGAGAATGTCGGGCTTGGCGGCGGCGTGCACGAGCTGCAGGTATTGCGCGATGAAATCGATATCGACCATGCCGCCGGCGGCATATTTCAGGTCCCAGACGTCGTCCTCGCCCTTTTCCAGCGCAATGGCGCGGCGCATCTCCGCGACGTCGTTGGCGACGCCGGCCGGTCGCGCGGCCGCGTCAGCACATCGCGGATGATCTTCTCGATCTGGCCGCGGAAGCCGGGCGACGCCGAAATCACCCGGGCCCGGGTCAGCGCCATGTGTTCCCAGGTCCAGGCCTCGCGCTCCTGGTATTCGGCGAAGGAAATGATGTGCGACGCCACCGGCCCTGCCCGCCCCGAGGGACGCAGCCGCATGTCGACGTCGTAGAGCACGCCGTAATTGGTCCGCGTCGTGAAGGCGCTGATCAGCCGCTGGGTAAAGCGCGCGAAATAATGCGCGCCCTGCAGCGGCCGCGCGCCGTCGGAATCCGGCTGCTCGGAATCGAAATCGTAGAGCAGGATCAGATCGAGATCGGACGACGCCGTCATCTCGCGGCTGCCCAGCCGGCCCATCGCGACGATCGCGGTCTGCTGTCCCTTGATGCGGCCGTGCTGGGCCGCGAACCGGTCGGTGACCAGGCCATGCACGGTATGGACAATGCCCTCGGCGACGTCGGCGAAGGCGATGCTGGCCTGCTGGGCGGAGACGGTGCCGGACAGGATTCGGGTGCCGATCAGGAACAGGCTTTCCTGGCCGAACAGTCGCAGCCGGTCGAGGAACTCCTCGTAGGAATTGGCATCCGCCAGCGTCGCCGCAAGCCGCTCGGAGAGTTCGCGCTGGTCCGGCATCGCGCCGAAGAAGCGCGGATCGATCAGCCCGTCCATGATCTGCGGCTGCCGCGCCAGCATGTCGCCGAGCCGGGGCGCTGCGCCGAGGATCAGCGCCACCAGCGCGACGAGATCGCGGTTCTGGCTGAGCAGCGAGATCAGCCGCCCGCCGCGCTGCAGCGCCTGCAGGAAGCGGTCGAACGCCGTCACCGCGCTGTCGGGCTCTTCGGCGTGCGCCAGGCCGTCGATCAGCGCGGGCACGAACTCGACGAAGGCGCTGCGCGTCGATTCCGTCCGGAACACGCGATAGTCGCCGGACATCCATTGCCGCACCGTCTCCGCCACCATGACCGGTTTCTTGAAGCCGAGCGTGGCGAGGTAATCGAGCAGGCGCGGATCTTCGGGGCCGGCGCGGTAATCCACCGCCGGCAGTTTCTCGGTGCCGGTGGGATCGCCCTCGAACAGCTTTTCGTAATGCCCCTGCACGACGTTGAGATGGCCGAGCAGGTCCTTGGCGAACGCCGCGCGGCTGTCATAGCCGAGGAAGCAGGCAAAGCGCTCCACGGCCTCGACATCGTCGGGCAGGCTGTGGGTCTGCTCGTCGGCGACCATCTGCAGCCGGTGTTCGACCCGCCGCAGGAACTCGTAGGCGGCGGTCAACTCGTCGCGCGCGGCGAAGGTGATCCAGTTGCTCGACGCCAGCACCTTCAGCGCCTCGAGCGTCGGCCGCACCCGCAATTCCGGATGCCGGCCGCCGGCGATCAATTGCTGGGTTTGCGCGAAAAACTCGATCTCGCGGATGCCGCCGCGCCCGACCTTGACGTTGTGGCCCTCGACCGCGATCTCGCTTTGCCCGCGATAGGTCTGCATCTGCCGCTTCATGTCGTGCACGTCGGCCAGCGCCGCGAAGTCCAGATGCTTGCGCCAGACGAACGGCGCGATTTCCGCAAGCAGCGCCTCGCCGGCCTTGGCGTCGCCGGCGCAGGGCCGCGCCTTGATCATGGCCGCGCGTTCCCAGGTCCGCCCTTCCCGCTCGTAATAATGCAGCGCCGACTCGGTCGAGATCGCCACCTGCGTCGAGGACGGATCCGGCCGCAGCCGCAGATCGACGCGGAACACGTAGCCGTCGCCGGTGCGCTGCTGCAGGAGCCGCGTCAGGACCTGCGTGACGCGAACGAAAAACGGCGCGGCTCGATATCGGGCACCAGCGTCGGCGCGGCCGGATCGAAAAACACGATCAGGTCGATGTCGCTGGAGTAGTTCAGTTCGCCGGCGCCCATCTTGCCCATGGCGAGCACGACGAGGCCGCTATCGTCCTCCGGGGTGTCGAGGTTGGGCGGCGACAGCCGGCCGCGTGCGGCTTCCTGACGCAGCACAAAGCGCAGCGCCGTCTGCACCGAGGCGACCGCGAGATCGGTCAGCGCCGCCGTCACCTGCATCACCGGCCAGACGCCGCCGATGTCGGCGAATGCAATCAACAGGGCGGCTTCCGATTTCATGCGCCGCAGCAGCAGCATCGCGTCGGCTTCGCCCGCCGCGGCCGTCACCTCGCGGCAGGTCTTTTCGATCAAGACGGCGAGATGCCGCTCCGGATCGCATTCGAGCAGCCGGATCAGCCGCGCGGCGTCGGCGCGCACCAGGTCGAAAAGGTAGGGAGAGGCTTCCGCAATGCCCTGCAGGATGGCTTTGGCGAGCGGAAATCGGGCGCATAGATCATTGACCGCGGCCGCCTGCCCCGGCGCGAGATCGCTGAGCCAGTCTGCCAGCCGCTGGTCGGCACTGTCGGGAGCGGACACATGCGGCCGGTCCACGAACCGCGCGGCCAGACAATGTCGGTCCGCGTCGCCCTTCGCGGATGAGGTCATGCCACCTTCTGTGGCACATCCGGCGTTTGGGCCGCAAGCCTGTCACTCACCCCCGCCGCCGCCGGTATCGCCAGCGTCGCGGTCAAGCCGGGATGGGCATCGCCGAGCCGGAGTTCACCGCCATGCAGCGTCGCTACCGCCGAGGCGAGGCTCAATCCCAGGCCGGAACCGGGTTGCGTGCGGCTCGCCTCCAGCCGCACGAAGCGCTCCACCGCATGCTTGCGGTCGGCTTCGGGAATGCCGGGGCCGTGGTCGGTGACGCTGAGCAGCACGGAATCGCCCTCGCGCCGGGCTTCGATCAGGATTTCCCTGGCGTCGATGGCGGCGCTCAGCGGCTGCACGACCGGATCCGGCTTGCCGTATTTGATCGCATTCTCGACCAGATTGGCCAGCGCCTGGCTGATCAATTCGCGGTTGCCGTGGACCGGGGTCGACGCGGTCCTCACGTGCAGGATCATGCCGTCGTCTTCCGCCAGCGGTTCATAGAGCTCGTGGATGCCGTTGGCGACCTCGGCAGCGTCGAAGTCGTCCATGTTTCCGCGCGCCTGCCCGGATTCGGCGCGCGCGATCATCAGGAGTGCGTTGAAGGTCCGGATCAGGCCGTCGGATTCCTCGATGGTCCGTTCCAGCGCGGCGCGGTATTCGGCTTCGCTGGCGGATTTCGCCAGCGCCTCTTCGGCGCGGTTGCGCAACCGCGTCAGCGGCGTCTTCAGGTCGTGGGCGATATTGTCGGAAACTTCCTTCAGCCCCGTCATCAGGGCCTCGATCCGCTCCAGCATGGCGTTGAGATTTTCAGCGAGCCGATCGAGTTCGTCGCCGCTGCGTCCGACCGGCAGCCGCCCGCTCAGATCGCCCGCCATGATGGTCTGCGTGGTGCCTGTCATGGCGTCGATCCGTCGCAGCACGCGCCGCGCGACGAATATGCCGCCGCCAAGCCCGAGCACGACCACGATCAGCACCGACCATTGCGCCGCCTTGGCGACAATGCCGAACAGCCGCCGCCGCTCCTCCAGATCGCGCCCGACCAGCAGCCGGAAGCCGCCGCCGAGTTGACTGACCATGACCAGCGCGCGATGGTCCGCGTTGTCCTGGTCATCAAGCCGGCGGTAGGCGGTCTCCGTCCATCCCGTCATTCCCATCACGCCCGGCGCGAGCGAGCCGACGTTGCCGGCAATCGCCATTCCCTGCGGCGTGGTGACCAGGTAAAGATTGGCGCCGGGTCGCAGCGCCCGGTTCTCGATGTTGGAGACCAGCCCGCGCAAGCCCCAGCGTTGAAAGATATCGGACAGTTCGCCGGTTTCCGCATTGACCGTCGTGGTGATCTGCTCGGTGATCAGGCGGCGCGTGTTCCAGGCGAAATAGCCGAGCAGCGAAGCGGCAAACAGCGCAAACAAAAACAGATAGACCAGCGTCAACCGAAACGCCGTGGTTCGGATCAGCTTACCGAATGCCGTCACGGATCATGTATCCAGCTCCGCGGATCGTGTGCAGCAAGGGTCGTTCAAAGCCCTTGTCGATCTTGGAGCGCAGCCGCGAGATATGCACGTCGATGACGTTGGTCTGGGGATCGAAATGATAGTCCCAGACGTTTTCCAGCAGCATGGTTCGCGTCACCACCTGTCCTGCGTGCTTCATCAGATATTCCAGAAGCCGGAACTCGCGCGGCTGCAGGGTCAATTCATCCTTGCCGCGCGCAACCCGATGCGAGAGGCGGTCCAGTTCGAGATCGCCGACGCGGTAGGTGGTTTCCTCGGCGGGCCCGCCATGGCGGCGCGACAGCACCTCGACCCGCGCCAGCAATTCGGCGAACGCGTAGGGTTTTGGCAGATAGTCGTCGCCGCCGGCGCGCAGGCCCTTGATGCGGTCGTCGACCTGCCCGAGCGCCGAGAGGATCAAAACCGGCGTGCGATTGCCCTTGTCGCGAAGCGAGCCGATCAGCGACAGGCCGTCGCGCTTCGGCAGCATCCGGTCGACCACCAGCACGTCGTATTCACCGGTCTCGGCCAGCGCCAAGCCTTCCTCGCCGTCGCCGGCAAGGTCCGTGACATAGCCGACTTCGCGAAACGCCTTGGCAAGATAGTCGGCGGATTCGCGGTCATCTTCGATGATCAACAGGCGCATATTCTGGTCGGTTGCACTCAACGGGGCTAGCCTTCTATCACCATGGCGCGGTCGACACACTCATGCAAGGCGACCGGCCGTCTTTCCTCTCGGCAAAAAAGCGGGCGGTGAAGCTGGGGGGACCTCACCGCCCTTTGTACCTTCCGACGGAGGGGGGCGTATTCCATCGAAAGGAACTTGTGGGAGCGGGCTTTTAACCCGCCCCCCGGAAAGAGCCGTCGGCGGGGGCGACTGATGCCGGCGACACCCTCCATCTGGTAAACCGCTCAGCCTTTCGCCAGAGGGACTGCGACGAACCGCGACGATCCACCGCTCTTGATCCGCATCAGAACGCTGTTCTTGTTGTCGGTGCGCGCGGCGTTAACCGCATCGCGGACATCACCGGCGCTGGCGACGGTCTTTCCGGCGACTTCGAGAATGACGTCGCCTTCCTTGAAACCACGGTCCGCCGCCGGGCTGTTCGGATCGACCGTCGTCACCACGACGCCGTCCTTGCCGGCACCGGCGACGCTGTTGGCGGGCGCGACGGTGAGGCCGAGCTTCGGCACGTCGGTGCCGCGGGTTGCGTTGCCCTTGTCGCTGTTGTCGTCGGTGTCGGCCTTGGCTTCCACCGAGTTCGGCAACTGGCCGAGGGTGAGGTTGATGACCTTGTCCTGGCCCTTGTGCAGCACGTCGAGCTTCACGGCTGCGCCGGGCGCGAAGCCGCCGATGGTGCGGGCGAGTTCACGGGCATCCTTCACGGTTTCGCCGTTGACCTTGGTGATGACGTCGCCGGACTCGATGCCGGCCTTGGCGGCCGGACCGTTGGCCTGCGGTTCTGCCACCAGCGCGCCTTCCGCCTTCTTCAGGCCGAGGCTGTCAGCGATGTCGGGAGTGACCGGCTGAATCTGGACGCCGATCCATCCGCGGCTGACCGAACCCTTGTCCTTGAGCTGGGCAATCACGCTCTTCACGGTCGACGCCGGGATCGAGAACGCGATGCCGACGCTGCCGCCGGACGGCGAATAGATCGCGGTGTTGACGCCCATCACCTCGCCGGAGGTGTCGAAGGCCGGACCGCCGGAGTTGCCCTTGTTCACGGGCGCGTCGATCTGGATGAAATCATCATAGGGGCCGTTGCCGATGTCGCGGCCCCTGGCCGAGACGATGCCGGCGGTCACGGTGCCGCCGAGGCCGAACGGATTGCCGACCGCGAGCACCCAGTCGCCGATCCGCGGCTTGCCGTCGGAGAGCTTGGCGAACGGGAAATTCGAGCCGCCCTCGACCTTGATCAACGCCAGGTCGGTGCGCGCATCGGTGCCGATCACCTTGGCCTTGAAGACCTTGCCGTCGTCGGTCGTCACTTCGACCTTGTCGGCGCCGTCGACCACGTGGTTGTTGGTGACGGCAAAACCATCGGCCGAAATGAAGAAGCCGGAGCCCTGACCGGTCACGACGCCGCGTCCGCCGCGGGGACCGCCGCGCAGGCCCGGGGGCAGATTATCGGGTCCGCCGAAACGACGGAAGAAGCGCTCCATCGGGGAGCCCGGCTGGAACGGCGAGTCATCGTTGTTGTTGTTGCCGCTATCGTCCTTGGCGACCTTTTCGTTGATATTGACCTTCACCGAAATCACCGACGGCTTCACGCGCTCGACGATGTCGGCAAAACCGACGGGTTTATCGACTTTGCTGACCTCGTTGTTGACCTGCGCATGCGCGGGGCTGCTGAAGATGTCGGCCGGACCATGCGACGGGCCGAAACCATAAACGGCGACGCCGAGGCCGGCGACGACCGAAGCCATCAGCGCGATCTTGCGGGCGGAGAACAGCGAACGGCGGGGCGCCTGAACAGGCGGACGGGACGAAAGGTCGGTCGGACGGTCGTTCATGCAAAAAATCTCCAGGGCCTGAATCGATGATGAGGGCAAGTGTTCCGCTTCTGCCCCAAGATGGGGATTTTCGCCTTACGGCGCGCTGGCGGCGGAATTAAACTTTTGTAATGAAGGGGTGCGCCAATGCGGCAGATTATCGCAGGCGACCAACGGGTTAGGACGAGGGCCACCGGAGCCGGTTCCCTGCCCTCCGTGGCCGCTTCTTCGCACCGATAGAGGCGTCCCGGGTTACCGGGCTACGCCGGCTTTTCGGTAGAACCTTTGTCGGCCATCAGCGCCGCAAGCCGCGCCTTCTCATCAGCGGTCAGGGCAACGGTGGCTTCCGCTGCCGGTCTGGATCGCCGCCGGTGATGCATCCACAGGGCGATCCCGCTCCCGACCAGCACCATCGGAGGCAACAGCCACAGCAGGAACGTGTGCGGTTCCAGCCGAGGTTTCA
Source organism: uncultured Alphaproteobacteria bacterium (assembly GCA_963843225.1). Lineage (GTDB taxonomy): Bacteria > Pseudomonadota > Alphaproteobacteria > Rhizobiales > Xanthobacteraceae > Bradyrhizobium. The sequence goes on from CAWJJT010000003.1 coordinate 553,420, forward strand.
GCAGCACGAACTCACCGTAGCGTGCGACCAGAAAATCGATCACTTGGGCGTCGCTGTCGCCTGCCGAGATCCGCTCGCGCACCAGCAACCGCAGATCCCGCGCCAGCGGGGCTCCGGAATCGTCGATCGACTGGTTCTGACAGACCATGCAGCGCAATTCGCTCGACAACTCGCGCGCCCGCGCCTCCTTGACGGGATCAGCCATGATCTCGTCGGGCTCCACGGCGTAAGCCGATGACGATGCCGACAGCGCAGCCAGGGTAAAGATGACAGCCAGCATTTTCTTCATGTGATCGCTCCGCCGCACCGAGTTTTTCGCACACTGCGATCCGGAAACCGCTTCACACCTTCGGCATCCCGTTCATCCATCGAGCCCGAGATCCTTCAAGCCGTCGTTCAATTGCCGCAGCCGTTCGGCGTCATTGGCGACGGCCTGGCGCGCCTCGGTGAGCGCGCCCTTTGCCTTGTCGCGATCGCCCATCACGACATAGGCCCGCACCAGCCGCAGCCATCCGTCGACGTCGCTGCCATTCTGCTTCAATCGAGTGGCGAGACGCTCGACCATGCCGCGGATCATCGCGTCCCGGTCGGTTCCGCTCATCTCCTTTGCCGCCGCCACCGCATCATCCGACGGCGCCGGCACGCCAGCCCCGCCGACCCGCGCCAGCGACGTCTCCAGCAGCGGGCGCCAAGGTGCGTTCGGCGGCGCCTTGGCGAGCATCGTCCGCCAGATCGACGCGGCCTCGGCGCCGCGCCCGTCCTGCTCGGCCGCGAGCCCAAGGAAGAAGTTCGCCTTGACGGTGTCGGCGTTCAACGCGATCGCGCGCTCGAACTCGGCCTTGGCGTCCGCGGTGACGACGCCACCGGCGGCGCCGGCCATCGCTTCGCCGAGATCGGCCCTGAGCTCGGCGCTGTCGCCGATATAGGTAATCGAATTGCGATAGGCGCGGACCGCCTCGTCGTAGCGGCCGAGCTTCGCCAACACGGGCGCCAATACGCTCCAGCCGCGGCCATCGGTTGGATTCTTTTCCAGGTGCGCCTGCACCTGCGCCACCAGACTGTCGAGGGACTGCGCGCCATCCGGCGTACGGGCGCGCTGGGCAAGCGGAAAATCGCCGAGCTGCGGCGAGCCGAGCGGAAGATAGATCGCGACCGCCAGCATCGGCAATCCAACCAGCGCAACCACCGCCACCGAACGACGCCATTTGAGATTCGACGACACCGCAGGCGGGTCGCGCTGCGCGTCGGCCGCGGCCAGCAGACGACGGCTGATTTCGACGCGCGCCGCATCCGCTTCGGGAGCTTCGATCAGGCCGGATGCAAGGTCGCGATCGATCTCGGCGAGTTGATCCCGATAGACGGCCGCTTCGCTGCCGCCGCCAAGCGGCAGGCCGCGACGGCTCAACGGCCAGAGCACGGCGAAGCTCGCCGCGGCCGTCATCAGCGCGAACACAAACCACAAGGTCATCCGGCGGTCCCAAACGGCGCGATAACACTAGCGCCGTCGGGCCGCTTTACACCAGCGGCGCCAAGCCTCGCAATCGGCAATTCTCAGGCCGCCGGTGCGACCGGCAACGCCCGGAAAGCCTCCCGGAAACGGTGTCCGCCGGCGCAAACTCCGCTATCCGCTGTACGTGTCAGCGGACGTCGAAATCGACACTCTGTGCGGCATATTCGCCGTGTCCGTTCAGCGCTTTCAGATAATAGATTCCCGGCTTGACGAATTCCGGCAGCCTCATCCTTAGCGAGCCGTTGGGCATCGGTGACGATATCGTGGCTACCGGATCGGGCAAATGCTCGCCGCTCGTCTTGTCGACGAGGACGACTTTGGCCCTTACCATCAGGTTTCGATATGTCGCCGAAATTACACGGTTTTCGTATTCAACAAAACTAACGACGGGGTTCATTTCAAAATCAACAAAATTAATGATCGGGTCACGTCAAAACGGTACGTGTCCCGCCGGATCACGTCAATCAGAAATTGTGGGAGGCGCTATTGTCTAGCTGGCGCGAGACGGCTTGCGCTCGACCGCCACGGCGTTTTCGGCCGCACGGCTCATCAGTTGCGCATAGTCGTGGCCGAACAGGAGGTCGCAGAAGCGGATCGCCGCCGCAACCTGCGCCTGCCGGTAGGCGCGCGACTTGGTATCCCCGCCACGCAGCGATTGCACCAGCGCCTCGGTGGAACGCTCGACATATTGCTGCAGGTCCGAATAGGTCCGCAGCGTGACTTCGTTGATCGCAAGCTCGCTGGCATAGTTGCGGCAGACCGCGACGAAGTCGATCAATGCGCAGGCTTCATCGACCTCTGTCGTGTCGACCCTGGCGCCGGCCGGAATATCCTTGTCGGCGCGCTGACGCAGGATACGCCGAACCCGGCCGGGCACGCTGTCGATTTCCGATTGCAGGGAATTGGAGATGTCGGCCCGGATCGAGGTCAGTTGCTTGCCCCAGTTGGATTCGTTGCGCAGGTCCAGTTCGGTCCGCAAGCCGCGCACGCCGTCATGGAGGGTCTTGAGCTGCTCGGCAACGTTGTCGAAATGGCCGCGCTTGATATCCATCCGCAAGTTGGCTGCGAGGAAGGAAAGATCGTGCAACGCGATGGTGACGGCAATTCCGTAAGGCGTCGCGGCGACGCGGATTTCGTCGTCGGACGCCGCCATCTTGATGGCGAGGCGGATGATCTGCCACGGCGCGCTCAGTCGCTGCATGATCAGCGACAGCGCGAAGGGCAGCATCTGTGGGGTCTGCAGCAAGGGAACGTTGAGTGATGCGGTAACCGAGGCGATCTGCGAATCCGCGAAAACCCGCAGCTGGGCCGGCAGCTTGCCGCTGAGGGCGTCGAGTGCTTCGCGAGCCTGCAAGACATAGCCGATCGGCAGTAGGTCTTCGACGACGTTGGGAGGACCGACGCGGGCCAACTCGCGCTGCCTGTCGCCGCCGTTCGCTGGGCCGGCAATTTTGAGGATGGCCTCCGCTGCGGCGATCTGCAATTTGCGAACGGAGACCTCCACCTCGTGGGAACTTCCGGACTGACGCGACCGCTCCAGCGTCGCTTCGTACTCGCGCACCTGTTCGGGCGCGCCGTCACGGGCCAGCCACTGCCACACCGACAACAGCGACGAGCGGCGAATCTGGCCAGGCCGGGCGGAATTGCTTCCGACAAGAAATGGATCCAGCGGGCGGTACAGCAGCCGCGCGGCCTCTCCGCTGCGCTGCCTGACGGCCTCTTCCCGGTCTTCCGGATCGCCTTCCGGTTTTGATGCGGCCGGCTCCGGGCCTCGTACCACCCAGCGCAATTGTTCGAGCACGAAGGTCGCGACGGAAGTATCCTCGCCACGATCGAGGGCGCGCTCGAACTCCCGCATCAGCAGCGCCTGCGACTGCGGCGGAAGCTGCGCGAGATAATCTCTCAGCCGCTCGATCGATGTCTGGCCCATTTGCCCGGTAGGAATGCGTGTGTCGGCAGACGGTTAAAACCGTCCGCCTGCCATCATAAAAGCGCCGGCGTTAAGAAGTCCTTAGGAACAATCCCGGCGGGCCGGTCCCTGACGTCCAAATTGGCCCCGTTCAGACGCCGGGCAGCACCAATTCGGCCCGCAAACCCCCTATCGGCGCGCTTCCGAGCGTCAGGCTGCCGCCGTAAAGGGCGGCGAGATCGACCACGATCGATAGCCCAAGCCCGGAGCCGGGCTTGGACTCGTCCAGTCGCTGGCCCCGGCGCGAGACCTGGGCGCGCTCGGCCGCCGATAGCCCGCGCCCGTCATCGTCGACGATGACCCGCAGCATCGGGCCGGCTCCGGGCTCGGTCGGCTGCTGCACCAGCACCTCAATGAAGACCTGCGACACTGCCCATTTGCAGGCGTTGTCGACGAGGTTGCCGGCCATCTCCTCGAGATCCTGCCGTTCGCCCCGGAATTTCGCGCGCGGGTCGGCGTCGACCGCGATGGCGATGCCGCGATCCCGATGGATTTTCTCCATGGTCCGGCGCAGCGCCTCGATCGCCGGGGCGACTTCGGTGACGGTGCCAATGACGGTGAGCCTTGCCGCGATGCGCGCGCGCTCCAGATGATGCGCGACCTGGTCGCGCATCACGTCCGCCTGCTCCAGAACCTTGTGCGCGAACGGATCAGCGCGGTGCGTGGCGGCCTCGTTGACGATGACGGACAACGGCGTCTTGATGGCGTGGGCGAGATTGCCGACATGGGTGCGCGCGCGCTCGACGATTTCGCGGTTGGCGTCGATCAGCGCGTTGGTCTCGCGCGCCAGCGGCGCGATCTCGATGGGAAATTCGCCTTCCAGACGCTCGGCGCGGCCGGACCTGATATCGGCGATCGAGTCCGAAATTCGCTTCAACGGCGCTAGACCAAAGCGGACCTGGAAAATCGTGGTCAGCACCAGCACGATCGCCAGCGCGGCGAAGGTGCCGCCGAGGTAGTAGTCGAAAGTGCGCGTTTCGTCGAAAATCTCGCTGGCGTCGCCGGCGACGCTGACCAGGAACTTGCCGTCGGCGCCGAGATCGACCGGCCGTTCCACCATCCTCAGGGTCTGGCCCTCAGGTCCATCGACATAGCCGAGGCGAATGCCGGCCGACGTCAGGTCGACGCCCTGCTCCTCGAGCTTCGGCAGTTTCTTGTCCCACAGCGAGCGCGAGGCCCGTACGTCGGGCTTTTCGGAATCGGTGCGGGTGATCTGCCAGTACCAGCCGGACAGCGGCAGTTCGAACAGCGGCTCGCCCAGCGACTGGAATTGGTGGTCGGGCGGCTCGTCGGGCGTCGCGACCTCCGCGATCAGGGTGCGGAGATAGAGATTGAGCCGGCGGTCGAAGGCACGCTCGGTGGCGTCGCGATAGACCGACGACAGCACGATGCCGGTGATGAGCAGGATCACCACCACCCAGGCGGTCGCCGACAGAAACAGCCGGGTGGCGAGCGAACTTGCGCGCATCAGAGCATGATCCCAAAGCGCATGTCCCCGGGCGAAGACCCGATGGGTGGATGCCGCTGGCTGGACGAGGTCATGCCCGCACAAAAGAGCAAGAAGGCTGCCCGATCAACACCCTTGATCCGTGACCGATCAGTTCGGAGGCGGCGGTGGCGTCAGCAGGTAGCCCAGCCCCCGCACCGTCTGGATGATGTCGACGTCGAGTTTCTTGCGGATGCGGCCGACGAACACCTCGATGGTGTTGGAGTCGCGGTCGAAGTCCTGATCGTAGAGATGCTCGACCAGTTCGGTGCGCGACACCACGCGTCCGCTATGGTGCATGAGATAGGCCAGGAGCCGGTACTCGTGCGAGGTCATCTTGATCGGATTTCCGGACACGCTGACCCGGCCGGTGCGGGTGTCCAGCGAGACCGGGCCGCAAGTCAGCTCGGACTGGGCATGGCCGGTGGAGCGGCGCAGCAGCGCGCGGATCCGGGCCAGGACCTCCTCGAGATGAAACGGCTTGGCGACGTAATCGTCGGCGCCGGCGTCGAAGCCCTGCACCTTGTCGCTCCAGCGGTCGCGCGCGGTGAGGATCAGCACCGGCATGGTGCGCCCATTGCGGCGCCACGCTTCCAGCACCGAAATGCCGTCCATCTTCGGCAGCCCGATATCGAGCACGACCGCGTCATAGGGCTCGCTGTCGCCGAGATAGTGCCCTTCCTCGCCGTCGAAAGCGCGGTCCACCACGTAACCGGCGTCGCTCAGCGCCGTGGTGAGCTGGCGATTGAGATCGGGATCATCTTCAACGACGAGCAGGCGCACGCTGGCCTCCGCATGAGAGCTGCACGAATTCCGCCTTCAACTTGAGCCTTGCCGGCGTGAACGGGCTATGAACGGGCCACATAGTGCAATGTTACTTTTTCGTCATGAGCCTATTTGAACCGGCTCGGGGCGCCCTCGCCGGCCGGCCAACACGCCTAACATACCGGGTTGGAAGCCCCAAATGGCCGCGCCGGCGCGGGTGCAGCGCCGGCCGAGACCGTGGCGCCGGCGCGTTGGCAACGGGAACGCTTCCGGGGTTAACGATGTTCAACCAATCGCTCCTTTGACCCGTCTTGCGCGGTGTCGAACAGTTGAGATCAGTTGCTTTGTGGCCTATCTAGCGGCGATGGTTCAAAGGGTATCCACAATCGCGGGCTGGCTTGTTTTCGCCTTCATCGTGTTCGCGACGCTGTCTCCGATCAACGACCGTCCTGTCGTTGCCGGCGCGCAGCTCGAACATTTCGCCGCGTTTGCTGTCCTTGGGCTGGCGTTCGGTCTGGCGTACCCGAAGCGGGTCGTTCTGGTGGTGATCCTGATATTGGTCAGCGCGTTCGGGCTGGAGGCTTTGCAGTTGCTGACGGCCGACCGTCATGCCCGTCTGCTCGATGCCGTCGTCAAAGCGGCGGGCGGCGTCTGCGGGATCGGTATCGTTCAGCTGGCACAGCTCGCGTTGCGGACCCAAGTCAAGCGCGCCAGCTAGTCCAACACATTTTCGCTTGAGGGACGGCCGCGCGAGCCGGAGCATCTGTTCGGCTTTCAATGCCGAGTAGCAGGCCGCGACCGTCAACAGATCAACGGTCCAACGATCCAGCTAGTTGACGGCTCTCGGATAACGAACAAAATCATGCTCCGTAGCGCCGCTTGATCCGCCGTGATGTAGAAGCGTATCGCAACGAAGGCCGCATTCAACCCCAACCATACGGCCAGCACGATCATGATCGTCGACAACATGCCTTCTCCCCAGCAACTCAGTGGCGCCGACAACCTATGATAACGTTTCGAATCAAACCCTCTACCCGTAAGAACGCGGTATGTCAGACCCGATTGGCTTCGTTCTGCCAAAACAAAGGCCGCGTGGCGCTAGACGACGTGACCAACTTCAGCAGCCATGGTCTTGTTACGTGAAACGCTGCGCTGCGAAGCGTTGGTGAGGCGAACGAAGCAAGAGGAGATGCCTCAAGGGCGTTGCGGCAATTCGCTGACCATCGTTACCGGAGGACGCTTTACCGTGATGTCCAATATGGATTTACCGGGTTCGAACCGGTTTTTTCCGAACACCACCAAGGTGAAGTTGTCTGCTTCGCGGTTGCCGGAATCCGCAACGTATCGGAAACCGGATCCGACGATGACAAGCTTGCCTTTTGTCGGAGCCTTCAAAACCAGAACGCTGTAGATCTGCATGTAGGACCAACGCAGTCCCTGGATGCATTCGGATCCCGGCGCCGCGGACATGGTCCAGCTGACGAAATCGTCTTCGAGCGCGAAGGCCTGCTTGTCCTTTCAGGCAAGTCGGACTGGCGTGAGCCGAGACGGTGAGAGCGGCCATGAAGCCGATCGCCAAAAGCAGCCTGTCGAGTGTTCGGGACATTCGTCTGGATCCTTGTTTTCAGACGGGAGAATGACTGCTCGGACCTAAACACTTCGTAAGATCAGCGACTGATTCGTGGTTATTTGGTGAACCCATCGTCAACAGACCTGCCCTCTTGCGGCAAGGACAGCGCTTCATCTCCCGGCCTCCAGAACGGCAACCCTGCATTGCCCATATCTGGTCATGCCATGTGCAGCGATTTGCTGTGGCGACGGTCGACATGGGAGCAAAATGGATCGGAATTACCGAAAATTTTAACGAATTTTAAAATCTCAAAGCAAGCAGTAGCGCTTCGAATCGTTCGGGCTGCGACTCTCAGTCTCTCTTAGACGAAGCTTCAGAGTTCTGGCGATTTTGCGGATCAGCATCACAGGCTTTGCAATTCTCCTCGGCCATTCTGGTGATGCGCCGGTTATCCCTGACCACACTCTCGAGCGCGCTCGGGATTAGCTAATATCCGACCGCAAAGAAGCCCGGCAATCGGCCTGACCGACGCCTGACAAATCATGGCAGCGGCCTTCCGGTGATGCGATCCGCTTGCCGGCGTGGTCGCTAGCTCGTCACCTTTACCGGTTCCAGAATTAAGCCGCAGGTGCGGCATCAAGCTTAACAAGCGAGTTTCGTTGCGGCGTCACGCTACACGGCTTACGAGAACCGAAGGCTAAGTAATAGGCAGGGCCAAAGCCTATGACGACCAAAAAACGTTCAAAGCAGAAGACGTTGATCCTCGCGCGGCGTCTCAGCACTGAAAACAGCGAGTTGGCTCGCCTTTACGAGGAAGTGCTCCGCCTTCGAGAGGCCGTTCGTCGGGCCGAGTCGCGGACCAAAAAGGCTAAGGCCGGTTTCGGTCCGCACTAAACAAAGGTACTTACGCAGCACGAGATTCAATTCGAAAATCGTCAAGCCGTTTACCTGACTTGAGTTCTGCTGCCAGCCAGCGAGGCTGTTTGCCCCTTCCTGCCCATGTTTGGGAAGGTTGGTTGGGGTTGCGATATTTTGGAAAAACAGTCGGATAAGAACGGCGTTTTGATCTATTGCCAATTTGATCGGCTTGAGTTTCGCCGGTGAGTTGGATCAAGCGAATTTCCAGCTCATTCTTTTCAGCGATCAGCTTAGCGGCGAGCGCCGTGGCAACCTGCTTACGAAAAACGCACAACTCGTCAATCGATAAAGATTCGAAGCTGTTTCTCTTCATGACGGTCCCCAATCATGATTCGAGTCTGAAGTTCAGATAATGCCCGAACGCAGCTAATAAAAAAGATTAAATATGCTGCTCGCAAGATGCTGCATCGCAAAATGAGGTCAAATGACGGCGGTCTTTTTATGTAAACTCGGCAAGCAAATCACGGAAGCGGCAGGCTTATCGAGTCGCTTTAGTGGCATCGAATTGCGCGCGGCCGCGAAGCTACCGTAGTGCTCGGGGCGCGGGCCCTGCTCGCTATACCTTAGGTGGCGCGACGGCCAGGATCGCCTTGAGGATTTTGTCGGCGATGGCGTCGACTTGGCAGGGAATGCGTACCAGCGCCCCCTCCGCCAAAGGCAATGAATTTTACAACACGCGTGCCTTGGTTCGCCGTGACGGTTGCGCCGACGTAGCGGCCGCGGGACCAGACCACCTGGCATGTCCAGACGTTCCTGAAATTGTCCAGCGTCATCTTGAAGACGGGAGCAATGGCATCGTGGTGGTTGAGCCGAAGTCCGACGCCGGTGTCGCTTATGTCGCGCAGCGCACAGGAATGCACCCCGCGCTGCCTGTCGGAGAAAATCAGCGCGCCGCTCGTGCACTTCAGCCTGTCAACCTGGCGCCGCTCGGCCATCGCGGTCTCCGCTCTACTGGACGAGGAGCACCCCCAAGCAGGATGGAAGCCGAGTGCCCTTTCTTGCCCGGAGGAAGCTTAAGGAGCCCCACCCCCTATTCAACCTAAGCTAGCCGTTAAGCTGAACCGTCAAGCTTAACGCCGGTTCGGGGCGCTTCTGGCGTCATCCCAAGGGTCCCGAATTGGGTTCGTTTTGGCAAACGGACTTCGATCGTAGCTCGCCTGCTCGATCCGAGCATCAAAGTTTTTGCAACGCTCGCCGGCGCCCAGTAAGACAATAACGTTCGTAACGATCGAGCGCCAGCAAGCGACGCAACTCGCGCGTGTTGCAAAGGAGAAGCTCAAAATTCGTCATCAAGGTGGCACGTTTCGATCGGATTCTCAGCAACTTGAATTGCGCCAAGGCGAACTCTGCGGCCGACTTCAACTGCTCCTCATTGGCGCCTTCCCCGACCACCGCGCGCGCGATAGCGTTGGCCTTTACGAGCGTCCCGGGATCAAGCCACAACTGGCCCGACAGGCCGTGCCGGTAGGCATTTCGGCTCGACGCCATCTTTCCCGCAACGGTTTTAGGCCCGGTACTACGCTTGGCATTGGCCCGGTTAGCTGCGATCTGCCTTTCGGTGGCCACGGATGCGGTTTTCTAACTTCCGACTTTCCTTGCCGGATCTGACGGGGCAGATGCGTTATCGGTCGCAGACAAACGCCGTTCCGTTCTCCTTCCGAAGAATACGTCGTGACGTCTCGCGGTTGATGATCATCCGATCGAGCATTTGTAGAGCACCCCCCACGATCTGCATGGCCTTTGCCTGGATCTGCTCCATCGTCACGCCATGCTTCTCTAGAAACGCGGCTGCCTCCTTCTTGGCCTCCGTATCCGCACTGAAATATTTATGGCCGATCGTCGATGTTGGAAGTTTCAGTCTGGCTATCGGGAGGGAGGCAAGATTCCAAAGCTTCCTGGAAGGCGCCATCAATCAATGCTGCCGCGCCGCGCTTGTAGCGAAGCTCCTCCCAATATTTGTCGGTCTGCTCTCTGACCATTATCCAGTCAAAGACGTTTTTCGGTTTAATGTCGGCTTCCACAGCGGCGCGTAATCTCAGGTAACGTTCTTTGTCTTCGCCAATGATCAACGAAGGTTCACCGAACAAGTCGTCGATTTTATTGACCGTCTTATTTGCTTGATTGAGCGCAGACATGTGATCCCCTTTCGATGAAATAGAAATCTGATCTAATTTCTTCTCGGGCCTAAATCAAGCAATCGAGGTCAACGCGCAAAAAAATAGGTGAAAAAGGGTAACAAGAGAGAGATCGGAATCGCTGAAACGATAGCAACTCAAGCAGCTTTCGAAGGAGCGGTAACAAGCGATCAGCTTGCTGCGGTAACAAGCAATCGAGGCAGAGCAATAGGCAACCATTGAAATGGTCGATCATGTTTCTGTTCTGCAACCGCAACCCAGCGGATAGTTGCAAGACCACGCGATCGTGGAGCTACGTGGCGCGGAATTTGTGTGCCTCAAATTCCCGAGCGCAAATTTTGCGTGCCAATGAGTAGGCCGGACCCAGGATAAGCGGCGCCACATCCCCGATTTGCGGTTCCGTTTTGCCCCTTAGCGCGGCTTGTCCGCGTTTCCCCGACTGATCGACCACAACCTGTTGGCTACTTGGACAGCATCAATTCCACATCTTTTCCACCACGACACTTCATCGCCAAACTGGTGATTTTGCCGGTGATGAGTTCTGCACAGGGGTACTACGAACTCGTCGCTGGTTTTGCGCCCCATGGCTCTAGGTTGAGCAAACCGTAGATGGTGCGGATCACTTGGAGTGCGTCCGCACAATAAGCACGGCTGCAGCGCCACAAATCGCAAGTGAATTTTATCTCGAAGACGACGGATCTCCGCCAAACTTGAGCATGCTCTTGTCGATCTTGATGACGGTCGTTGCATTTAGATCTTGCTTAGGCCTGCTTCTTAGTTTCCTTACAATTCCCATTTTGGCCACGGCGGATTTCTCGGCCGACGCTTCAATTTTTCGAGGACGTCCCCTCGGCCGCACTGGTTTAACGAGGGTCATTGAGACGGATACCGGCTGGGGCTGGGTTGCCTCTGTGAGGGCTGGCTCATCTATGCCCGATTTCTCTTTGGCGCCGCCTTGCAAGGCCATCCTCGCTGCGAAGGCATCTTCGACTAATTTGGCATCATCAGCCAAAAGGCAATTTTTGGCCTTCAGGATGGCGATCGCGCGAGGCCGCAAGTTATCTTCCGAAAGCTTTTCGATCTCGCGAACCAGCTCCGACCTGTGCGCCGCGGACTCCTCTGTACTTAGCTTTTCTCTGACCGGTGGGCTGGTCTTGTTCCCGACTGCAATCTGGTTCGCGGTCTGCGCCGCCCTAATGCTGGAATTGACGCCGGCAGCTATCTGGCTTGCTTGCTGCGGCCGGATCGCTGGTGATGTGGGGCGGCGCGTCGAAGTCGTCCTCACCGGCTATTCCTACCATCGTGAATAGAGCGTAGCGCCGGGCGTAGGTGAGCGCGGCCCCCATCCGGCGGGGCGCGGAGGTCTCGGTTAATGCGCAGATCGGCCAATCTGAAGATATCCATTCTCCTGAGGTATGCAGGAGGACCGTTGTCAGGTTGACCATACCGTTGATGCGGTCGATGTCGGTGGTCTGCGCAAGGGCGATTTGCTGACCGCCCAGGACCTTCCTGACGATGTCCAGGCCGCTCGCCAGAGAAGCGTAACGGAAGCTCTGAGAGCTTTCTGAGCGATTGTTATAGACGGTCCCCACCATTGTCTTCTCCGGGTTGGAGAGCTCGGTCTGGGCCTTCGCCAGGGCCGTCGCAATAGAGGCGACGCTTTCACTGGACCGATGCATGGGAAACCTCCGTCTCGACTAGATCGAAACTGACCGCGCCTGACTTGGATCGTTTGGCCCGGATGCCGTGGCCCATGGCCTCCTTGGCATCCTCGGGCATCAGCCCCTTGAGTTCGCTCTTGGCCCGTTCGTGGTCGAGGTGCGGTTGGTGGGTGTCGCGAAATAGCGCCGCGAACTCAGCCCACGAGTTGGAAGCGTTCATATCGACCACGCGAACCGCCTGAATCCGCGGCTTTGGTGGTTCGCAATCAAACAGAGCTGGCGGCTCGCCGGTCTTGATCGCCCGCCAGAAGGCCTTCTCCGCGGCGATCAGGATGGTTTGGTAGATTGGGTCGGCTTCGATCGACAGCTCAATCCACTTTCCACCACCGTTGATGATGGAGAGCACGGATTTCTTGGAGCCGGCTACCAACATGTTGTGCTGAAGCTGCGCCATGTGCTTCTCCGCGGCGGCCTCTTCTGAGAACGACCACGGCAGCATGAATTTGGCCTCGAAAACGGCACCGGTCTCCTTGACCAATCCGTCCAGGGTGGCGGCCATCCAGGGAATCGTGCGGTGCACGGCATGCCGCTGGATATCGGAGACCTGGTGGCCGGAATTCAACTCGTACCAGCGGCGGTTGAGATCTTCGGTAACCAGCCCGAGCTGGACGATCAAGATGGCTGATAAGTCCGCGGAAGCCTCCTCGCATCGTTTTTCCCGCCAGAGACGATGGAGGGCCTTCTCGTCCTTGCCCATGATGACCCGGGCATCGGAGCCGCCGATGAAGTGGCTCCGATCGTGACTGGGTGTTGCTTTGTTCATTTTGGCTCTCTCTTTGAATAGGATAACGATATTAGTTATAGACAACGATAATCGTTATCCAGACGTTGTCAAGCACTATTCGTTGTCCTTGTCGAAAATCGTTATCTACTTTAGATTTATAGAATGACACCTTCTCAATGCCGCGCCGCGCGCGCCCTGATCGAGTTTTCGCAAACCGACCTAGCTGCCAAAGCTAAGGTCGGCGAAAGTACTGTTCGAAATTTCGAGGCAGGCAGAACGGTTCCTGTGACGAACAACCTCGAAGCGATTCAGCGCGCGTTGGAGGCGGCCGGCGTCGAGTTTATCGCGGAGAACGGCGGAGGACCTGGCGTACGTCTTCGGAAGCAACAGCGTTCGGTTCGGCCGAAATAATGCAGCAAAGATTGTGAATCCGCTCCCTGGCATAGCTGTATTTGAAGGGATTGGATGTACATATGTGTATCGCGATGATCGGGACGGGTATGTCGGGCTGGTGTCCGACGCGTGCTTCGCCGATTTCGGTCACTACACCACCTCCATCGACGATGGATGCGACCAAGATTGCGGCCTCCATAGTCCGGGTTCAGCCAACTCGGCGCGAATAACTCCACCGCCGGACGGCTCGATTTTCTGAGCTAACGAACCTGCACGTCCACCCAGATTGTTGATGTTCCGTTCATACGCCTCGACGATCCGGCGATTACCAGCCTGAATGAATCGGAGCCAGCCTCGGGACCGGCTGAATAACGAAATGACGGCCGCTGAAGGACAAGTCGTCCTGTTTTCGGCTGCTCGACGACCGATACACTTTCAAATACCATAGTTTTCCCCCGGAGACCCTGAATACATTCGCCGCCGGGGGCGATGACCATCGACCACTGGACCGTATCGGACTGAAGCCGGAAGGGATCCGGATGCGACAGGCAATCACCCGCAGCGGCCAATGTAGGCGCGAGCGCCCAGAAAAGACCAGCGGCGAAAACGTTCCGAACAAATCGACGTTTCATCCCGGCAGTCTATCGATTTCGCGGTTTGTGTCCACACTCGGGCACAACCTTGGGCGGCTCGACAACTCTGTGCCTGCCGCTGCATTTGTGATTTTTATCATTCGCTCGTCCTTCTCCACCAAACCGCAAGCGATAGATCATCGCGAAGGCGTCCATAGTAAGAAAGTCTCTTAGATTTTCATAATGATGGCCGGTATCGAATTTGAAACCCCGGAAGAACGGCGCCAGCACTTTGTTTCACCGTCAGCATTTTTTGAACCCCACTCACGGCTGAGAATCCGCAACCCGACCTGGTGTCGATGCGTTCCCTTCACCGAGGATTCCTCGTTCTCGAAGGCATGCTCGTAAATGGGAAGGAGCTCTCGCCCAAAAGGACCGATGTGGAGGTCCGATTAGATCTGACAATTAATGATCATCTCATAGTTCGATGGTTGGGATCTTTGGCCGCCTCTCGATCTGGTCATCAAGCGCCGGCTTCGGACCCTCGCCAGAGCACATGGCACCTGTTAAAGGCATTGCCTGTTTGCAAGGCCTTGAACTGACTAGAATGACAGCATGCGCAAGCGCGCGATGGCGCGAAAGGTCGCAGCCGCGCTCGGGGGCAATCTACGCGCAGGACCGTCGGCGTGCTCGGCCTCACCTTCAAGCCAAACACCGACGACATGCGCGAGGGGCCGTCGATCCCGCTGATCACCGCCTTGCACGACCTCGGCGCTGGTCGTCCGTGCTTACAACCCGGTTCGCATGGACCAGGCAAAACACGAGTTGCCCGGGGTCACCTATTGCGACAGCGCCTATAGTTGCGCGACCAGCGCCGATGCGCTGGTGATCGTGACCGAATGGGAGCAAATCCGCGCGCTCGATCTGAACCGGCTGAAAAAGGAAATGGCGCAGCCTGTCATCGTCGACCTGCGCAACATCTATCGCCCGGACGAGATGGCCGAACACGGCTTCACCTACGAAAGCGTCGGACGGCCGGCCGATCCAAGGCGGCGCGACGGCGGTCCCGGCGATCGGCGGACAGGCGATCGACAACGGTGACTGCCTCCGCGGTCGCCGAATATCTGGCTAGGCCTATTTCTCTCGTGCGCGAGAGAAAGAGGGCCTCAACAGCGGGCAAGTGGGTTGCCGGATTTAGAGCCGCTTTTGTTTGCGGCGCTGCTCAGTACACGCCGTCGTAGCAACGAAGGTCGATCCAGGGGCCGCCATAATACGTCCCGCCATTCCAACCGCCCCCAACATACGGGCCTCCGCAATTGGGATCGTAGAGGCGCGAATAGGCGCGGTAATGGCCATGCCGGGCGCTTCGGTGCCGGGCCGGAACGGCCAGTTCAGCGGCGGCGGCGGTCTCGAACACGACCGACATGCCCTTGCCGTGCGACCCGCCCAGCGAAATCGGGCTGACGCAGAGCAATGCTGCAACCGCGAAGGCACCAGCAAGACTCTTCATCGCTTTCTCCTGTGTTATGGAAACTAATGGCTGCCGTTTAAGGCGTTCGACAATTCAATCGGTCGATGTCCATACCACGTGATCGCGAAAGATAATACCGGGGCGCGCCCGAAGACACACAGCCCGACCATTCTGAAAGCGGTCGTTGCGCGGCTTCGGGATCTTCCGAAACGACGCAGGCATCAACCCATTACCTGGTGATGATGCGACCTTCCCGGACGGCTCGCCTGCCAAGTTCGCTTTACTTTTCTCGGTCGACCGTGCCATTTGCCGCAAGATTTTTTGGAAATAAATCCCGGATTAAACGAATGACCCGCTTCCTGCTCGCGTTCGGTGCCAGCCTGTCCGCCATTGCGACGTTCGCCGTGGCGCTCGGCCTCTCAGCCGTTTCGGCGGCGCCAAGTGCCGAAGTCGCCAAGCGCTGCCTTCATTTCTCGTATATTGCCTACCCATTCAAACGCCCGGGGGCGGTGCACATGAGCGGCGATCGGCAGGCTTATTTCCGGGATTGTCTCGGCAAGAACGGCGACGTCCCCGCGCCTGTTCCCCCGAAATCGGGATGATTCGCGGCACGCGCCGCCGGCTCGCAAGGGCAGCGAAGCGCGCGCCTTTTCCTATCTGAGAACGCGAGCCGGATAACTGCGCCGCAACCGAATGATAGGCTGCGAACGGAAGCTTTGTTCGGGTTGGCCACATTCGGATTGACCACCGGCGACGACGTCGCGGGCTCATCACGCGGGCGGATCGGATAGACCATCGTCGGCGCGGGATTCGATGGATCCTTCGTCCCCTGGGCGGCGGCCGCACCACAAAAAATGGGAACGCAAAAACCCACAGTCAAAAACAGCATCGAAGCGCGCATTGTACAGCCCTTGTCAGCTTTCAACGCGCGCCCTCGGATCGAGTTCCCGCATCGGGCCACACACCAGTGACGCGGCGCCACGCCGGGAAATAAGGCAATAACCCGAATCGTTGTCCACAGCCGAATGTGCGGAGCCAATAGCCCTCGTTTCGCCAGCGCCCTTGTCGCACGGCTCTAACGAGATCGCCAAATCCCGGCGTCGGACTGCTCGACCCTCAACCGGTCGTTGTGCTGCCCTCAGGAAGCATCTGCCGCCGGGTCTCGGCCGGTCGAGGCCGCTGGCCCAACCGAACCGCAATTAAGCAATTGATCGCGCCCCATATGCCAAGGCACACCCACATCATTGAGTTCAAGGTCGTCCCCCCTGATCCCAGAACTTTCACCGTTCCGTGAGAATCAGAATGACGACCGATTTGTACAATTTCAAGGAGAAATCCGGGCACAATACCATCTGTGCCTTTTCCCGACCATCTTTGCCTTTTTCTGGCAGGGCGGCGGAAGTTGCTTGCGCTGGCGTTTTTGGAGTGCCCGACGATACTCAGACATCAATCGAAGCATCCCGTTCACGACGGGAAACTCGACACGCCCGCTCGGTCAGCCACCCGAGCGCCGGTCTATAGGCCTCTCAGGAGGCCGCGGGAATGTGCGAGCCGTTAAACCAAAAGCACAGCGGCGCTGGATGCGTCCGCTGCGCTCATACCTACTTCAGATCAATTACCGGCAGACCCAGACACGGCGCAGGCGCACACCCCAGCGGGTCTGCACTTCGACGTAGCGCATGCACGGCCCCCAGCCGGTGTAGCCATAGGGAAAGGGGCGGCCCCAGAAAGACACATCCAGCACGTCACGCTGGGCCGCGCTCGCGCCGATCGGATTGACAGGCCCGAAAGCCGAGGCCGTATCGATGCCGCCCACCAGCAGGAGCCCAAGCAACCAGACGAAGCCAAACTTCTTAAGCATTGAATTCTCCCCCATCCTCTCGCGTCATCAGACGTGTATACATTCATGCGCGCGCGAAACAAAGACTCGGCCCGCGGTTTTTGAGTACCATGATACCTTGCGCGGGCGTCACAATAACCCTAATAATGCTAAGCTATTGAGACAAATAAAAATTAACTCACGCCGTTTCTCAACAAATGTTAGCAAATTGATCATGGGCCCACGATCCGGTTGGCTATGAGTAAAGTACCGAGGATTTCGTCCTCCACGCCGCAGGAAGAGGCGACGGCATCGGTAGATGCAACGCCTCTTGCTGGCGATATTCCCCATCGAAATCGAATTTGGCGAGAGGTCCTGCGACCCAAGCTCGTCGAAAAAGTCGTCCTGACCGCGGACGTGATCCTGATTTTGGCAGCCAGTCTTGTCTGCAGTCTGGGCTATCAATGGATGGGGACCGGCGACGATCTCGCCCACGTGGCCGCGTTCGTCGGCGTCGGCATCCTCGTTGCCGTGAATTTCGCAGCCATCATGGCCGCCCGGCAGAACTACCGCCTGAAAAATCTCGCGCTGTTGGCGCGGCAGGCCCGGGACACCATCATCATTTGGTCCGGCGTCTATGGAATGCTCGCGGTGGCCGGCTTCACCATGAAAGTCAGCAGTCAATTTTCGCGTGGCTCAGCCATTCTGTTTTTCGCCGGCGGGCTGGTTACGCTTCTCTCCTGGCGCTTCGTCGTTTCGAACCTGATTTTCCAGTCATTGGCAAACGGATCATTCGCCCGAAAAAAAATCGTTGTCATCGCGGAGCAGGATCAACACGTTTCGTCGCGACCGCTGATCGAGCTTCGGCGCTACGGGTATCATGCCGTGAAGACCTGCGTGATCTCCCGGGAGGAAGTTACCTCGCTTGGCATCACCAGATCGCTGCGTTCCAAGCTCGTTGACGTCATCCAATTTGCAAAAGACGAGCACATCGAAGACATCTATCTTTTGGTGAGCTGGCACCATCATCGCGCCATCTACGGAATCCTGCAGGCGCTGGACGTGCTTCCGATTTCGGTTCACCTCGTTCCCGACGAGAGCGCCGCGCAGTTCATGAGCTATCCGGTTACGACCATCGGCGGCACCTGGACCGCGGTGCTCCGGCGAGCGCCGCTGAGCCCGATGGAACGCTCGGCCAAACGCTGCTTCGATGTCGGACTTGCGACCGCCGGACTGCTGATGTTGTTGCCGTTGATGCTCGTCACGGCCTTCCTCATCAAACTGGATTCGCGCGGGCCGGTTTTTTTCCTGCAGACGCGAAACGGCTTCAACGGCCGGGCCTTCAACATCTTCAAATTTCGAACCATGCATGTTCTTGAAGACGGCCCGGTGATCGCCCAGGCGACGCGGAACGATCCCCGCGTCACACGCCTGGGCCGCTGGCTCCGGAGATCCAGCATCGACGAGTTGCCGCAACTGCTGAACGTTATCAGGGGCGACATGTCGCTCGTCGGTCCTCGCCCTCACGCCATCTCGCATAATTCCGAATACGAAAAGCTGATCGCCAATTACGCCTTCCGGCATCACGTCAAACCGGGACTGACCGGGTGGGCGCAGGTCAACGGCTTCCGGGGCGAGACACGCCAGATCGAGCAGATGGAACGTCGCGTCGAGCACGATCTTTGGTACATCAACAACTGGAGCCCTCTGCTGGACTTGAGGATCGTCCTGCAGACGGTCGTCGTAGCTTTGCGACAAACCACCGCGTTTTAGCTCCTGCCTGTCCTGAGAAGGTTTCCGCGCGTTGGTTGTGGATGAGGCTGCTGGCCTGATGGCGGCCAATAACGAATAAAATAAAATGCCGGCCGAGTTAACGTTACGGCGTCAATTGTGTTATCTCGCAGGTGCGGCATGCTACCGTGAACAAAAGGTAATTCGCTTTTGCTCGGCCTCTTTTCGAAAGAAAATTGTATGGTCCAACGTGCCTCCTTTCTCCGGGAATCGATGTCGTTTTACCGAACGCCCGTCGCGCATGACGGTGCGGGAGCCCGGTGAGCGGTCGTGTCCAGTAATATCGTCTACCTGTCTCCCTATTTCTGGCCCGAGGAAATCGGCTCCGCACCCTATGCAACGGAACTTGCACTGTGGCTCAAGCAACAGGGCCATAACCTGCAGGTCGTCTCGTTTCGGCCCCACTATCCCTCCATCGGCAATTTTACGCCCTGGATGGACGGCGCTCGCGACGAGGAAGAGCTAGGCGGCATCCGTATCTCCCGCATTGCCGTGACGGAACGCGGGACTGGCGGCTTCAAGGAGCGCATCAAGAACGATCTGCGCTTTCTGGCCGGCGTATGGGCGCGTGCATTCCGGGGGCGGTTTAGAGGGACCGATCTGGTAATTGCCTACGTACCCAGCGTTCTGACCCTGTTCGGCGCAATGCTGATTCGCCTGGTGACGAGAGCGCGGCTGGTCGCGGTCGTGCACGACATCGAGAGCGGGCTTGCAAAGTCTCTCGGATTAACCTCGAGCCGCGTCCTCCTTTTTGCGATGAATATGGCCGAACGATTCGCTTTCAATCGTTGCGACCATGTCATCGTCCTGACGGAAGGCATGCGATCGGAGCTGCGGAGAATTGGATGTAAGCGGCCTATTTCCGTCATCTCGATCTGGGCGTCGCCTGCGCCGGAGGCCCCTGCCCCGGGCTTTCCCGTATCGTTGATGTATTCCGGGAATTTTGGGAAAAAGCAAAATCTCGACCAACTGGTGCCGCTCATCAAAAGGCTGTCCGACACAAAGCCGTCCATCAAGGTCATCCTGCAGGGTGACGGATCCGAAAAAGCAAGAATTGAGGAAATGTTTTCCGCCGCGGGAATTTCGAATACACGGTTCATGCCGCTTGTCGCGGCAAACGAACTCGTGCCGAGCCTGCAAGCAGCCTCAATTCATTTGGTGCCGCAAGCATTGAATGTTGCAAATTATGCCCTGCCCTCAAAGCTGTTCTCGGCCATGTCCGTCGGCCGGCCCTTCATCTGCATCGCCGAAGCAGACAGTCCCCTGGACACTCTGACCCGGCAATCCGGCGCCGGGCTTTGCGTCTCCCCACAAGACGAAGAAACGCTTTTCGAAGCCGTCGTCTCGCTCGCAGACAATTTGGAAGATCAGGCGATTAAAGGCCGTAACGGTCGAGATTTCGTAAGCACTCACATGAGCAAGGAAACCATTATGCGGGAATACCACCGGGTACTCCTGGGTGCTGGTGAGGCAGAGCTTCGATGATTGCGGTAATCTTTGGGGGCCATGGCTTCATAGGATCGCACCTCGCACGGCATCTTGCATCGACCGGCCGATACTCCCGGATCGTCAGCGCCGATATAGCGCCGGCTCCCAGATTCCGGTCCGAGGGCGTCGAGTATGTCCACTGCGACGTCAGGACCGCCATCGATGCCGATTTTGTCCCTGGCGTGACGGAAATCTATAACCTGGCCGCGGTACACGTGACGCCCGGGCATCCAGACGACGAATATTACTGGACCAACATCTCAGGCGCACTGAACGTTACCGATTACGCGCGCAGGGCAAATGTCGGCACGCTGATTTTCACCAGCTCCATTTCGGTTTACGGGCCTGACGAGGACGCAAAGTCTGAAAGTTCGGCGCCAAGGCCCGTAAGCGCCTATGGCAGGTCAAAATTCCTGGCTGAACAGATCCACAGCCGATGGCTCCAGGAAAGACCGGATGCGCGCAAATTGATCATCGCCCGCCCAGCGGTCATCTTCGGCTATCAGGAGCGAGGCAACTTCACACGGCTGGCGAAATTGCTGAAGCGGCGGGTTTTTCTGTATCCGGGCCGCAAGGATACGATCAAGGCATGTGGTTACGTCAAGGATCTCGTCAGATCGTTTGAATTCGCGAAACGGCAGAACCAGGATTTCATCCTGTACAATTTCGCATTCGACGAGCCGTTGACAACGGAAAGCATCTGCGAGGCTTTTTGCGACGTCGCAAACTTCGCAAGACCAAAACTGGTCCTCCCCATCAAGCCGTTTTTGATCGGCGGGTGGCTGTTCGAGTGCTTGAGCAAGATCGGGATCAGGACGTCCATCAATCAGGAACGTATCCTGAAGCTCTTCAGATCGACCAACGTTGTCCCCAAGCGGCTCCAGGATATGCACTTTGATCGATCGTTTGACCTGCAAGGCGCCCTCAGGGATTGGCGATCGGAATCTCTTTCCAATCGATTCGAATAGGAAGAAATGCGGTCCTCATGAGGCGTCATCTCGAAGAGCACGAGATCGGCATCCGGAAGCGGCACAGTGTGCTCCGTTGGCCGCAACGCCGCAGCAAGCCGGTATGCCAATGGAGTTGGGCCGGCGTAACCAACGGCATCCAGTCCGGTCACTGAAAAAGCGGATCGGTCTTTGGTAGTGAAAATCATGGTCCATGAAAATGGTACTCAACATTGCCAGCTCCCGGCCGCCAATGCTCCGTGATTTCAGAGGCGGCAACCGAACATTGTTTCTTCGATCGCTCGTGGCGGCGGGATCGGGAGTTGCGGGCAAGATACTCGGACTGATCAACCAGATCGTCAGCGTCACGCTGATTTCGAGCGCGCTCGGCGCCGAGGGCTTGCAGGAGCAAATGCTGGCAATTGCCTTCGTGAGCTGGTTCAATCTGGCGTTATGCGGAACGCATACCGCACTTCCGATTCTCCTCATCCGTTCCGGCACGAATACCGAAGCCTTTACGTCGATCGCAAAAACCGCCTACCTGATGGCCGTGATCGGCGCCTTTTGCGCCCTGGGGTTGACATTCCTTTTCCTCAACACCGGTTTGATGGAGGGGCAAACCGCAGCTCCGATTGCGACAGCGGCGATTTGCAATGCGGCAACAATTGTTTTCAACCTTTCGGAAAAGATATTTCAGGCCACCGACCGGATTGCGCAATTCAACGTCCTGAACATGGCCGGTACCTTGGTCAGCCTCTCCGCCACTGTTTTCCTGGCCCACACGCACGGAACGGCTGCGGGCTTTGTCGTGACGTTCTACCTGAGCATGCTGTTTCCGGTCGTCGTCGCGACATTCATCGTCGCTCCACGGCTGCATCTTTCCGTGAGGCCTTCGCTGCAGGAATTTGCCAGCTCCGCGCGACGGCTTATTGGCGTCGGTATCTTCGGATTTGGCTATGAAATATCGGCGTTTTGCAAACTTCAGGCGCCGCTGACCCTCCTCAATGCCCTGGGCTTTCTGAATTCGATCGCTCCGGTCGGACTTGGCTTCCGGCTTGTCACGATCATCAATGGAGGCCTCACGATTGTCCTGCCGATCCTGTTCCTGCGGATCGGAGCGGCCATTCACGCCCGCGACCAGGCCGCAAGACGGCTATGGACCCGTCTGGGTATAGCGGGAGCCGCAGCGGTTGCCGTCGCCGCTGTTGGACTTTTCGCTGTCTTCGGCGAGACGATCTTCCGGAGATGGACGGGCGGAGCCGTGACGCTCGATCCGGCTGAGCAGCTTGCTCTTGCGGCTTTCGCCTCACTCTTTCTCGCGCAAACCCTTCTCTTCCCGCTCACCGCGCCCGATCCAACCGTGGCCGCGCAATTGCGCTGGCTGTTTTGGCTCGAGGGACCCGCCGTGCTGGCGGCGGGTACAGTGGGAGCGCTGGTCGTTCCCGCGGCCTACGGCGCTGCAGGAATGCTCGCCGGAGTGACCCTGGTGATTGGCGTCGTTGTCCTGATTTCCCTCACGTCCCTGGCAAGAAGCCAATCATCTCCACACTGACGAAGTTGATCAGATCACCGTAGGCACGACGTGGTTCAACTCGGCTTGCGAGCTTCGAGCGCACATTCCCTGATCTCGAATTCCTCGTCAAAGAAACGACCATGTCTCTCCACCCTCGAGAACATGGCATCGGGCGAGTCTCCGAACTCGCACCTTCTAACGTCCACAAAACGGGCCTTCCTCAATTCGTCGGCCAACGAATGCTCATCCCACATCCATAGATGTTTCGCACCGCCAAACATCTGGCGAACGTGCTGCAACAGGGTTCGCGGCCTGCGCTCCTGACCCAAACCGCTCGTGCGCAAGAACATGCCGCCGGCATCGGGAGAGCCCTTGGCGGCCTCCTCCACATAACGTCGAGCGCGCTCCTGCAGATCGGGCACGATCAACCGAAAGGCGCCGCCGGGCGCGAGCAGTTTGTAGGTATTCACGAGCGCTTGCCGCAGATCATCCAGGCTCAGATGTTCCAGCACGTGCGATGCGTACACCGCACGCACCGACCCGTCCGCTATCGGCAATCCCCTGCAGATATCGCCGTATTGCACCGAAGGTGCAAATCTCAAACTGTTGCCCGAGAAACTGCTCGACAACGGCTTACCAACAAGTGGAATGCGTTCCATTCTGAGGGTCGGCGAACTGTCGAAGTTCAGCCACCCTTCCCCAGGTGAAAAACCGCATCCGTATTGCACATAGACGTCTTTAGTCATCGCTATCACACTCCGGGGCGTTCCTGGCGAGGAGCCCGTCTTCTCCAGGCGCTGGCGAATTCGTTGATACAAAGCGGCAGGATCGTCGCCACAAAGGGCATCGAGCCAGACGCAAAGAGGCTGGTTACGCCGCCAACGTCGAAGCGGCCCTGAATATGCCCCGCCCCTTTTCCGCCAGCTTCAAAAAGAGGTCAGAAAAAAACTTCATGCCGCATATCTGCGCGGGATACCCAAAAAGCCCGCCTGCATCTTGTTGTAGTCCTGCCGGGGAGCCGTGGCCCAGGCTTCGCGCCGGGCTCCGGTTATCTCGCGAAACAGCCGCGCAAACCCTGTCTTCTTCTCCGCGGGAACGTGCCAAATCGCAAGATCGAGATCGGATTGTGTCTTGTTGCTCAATAGAAAAGTCGTCCAAATCCGCTTGATGAAGGGATTCGCGGTATAGCTCGGATAGGAACGCAGCGCATACAGAATGCTGAGGAAATGCGCTTCTTCCTTTATCCCGCAGCGCTCGGGGCCTGTCTTGAGCCACCAATGCCAAAGAGAATCTATCAAGAGACTGAGGTCACAACAAACCTCCCGGGTCGCGGCGAATATCTCGCCACCGTGATACTGGATCGGGCCATTGTGCAATTCGGCAGGCGCAGCAATATCGCAGTCGGCAGTCCACCTACGAAGGGCATCCGACATCTCCTGACGCGTGACGCCGTTTATCGCCGCATCCCACGCGTAATGCTCGTCGTTAAGGGTATAGGTCAGACACCCGTATTTCGAGATCGCCCTGGAAATCGGCTCTGCCGTTGTTGTCCAGACGCAGTCGCTGTCGAGCACGATGATCTCGTCGGAACGCGGGTTTGCGGCCATGTATTTGATGATATCGAGGATATAAAGCTGATTGCCCCACGCCTTGCTCACGCCGGGTGGCAGGCGATACGTCAGGGGCAGATGAATCACCTGCACCTGCCAGCTGCGAAACAGGCCTGCCAAATCGACGCCATCTACGACGGGTATTTCCGCATTAGTGAAAAATAAATGAGTTGCCGTCGGATTACTTTGCCGGCTGCTGGCGAAAAAGCAGGCGACGCAACGCCAGTAAATATTCTGGAATTTGATCGAGGACGACTGTCCTCCAACTTGCGGGAAACTGGTTTCCTCGCCCGGCTTATCTGCGACAAACCATGTGGCGATCGCTGTCTTTGTCAAACCGGCGGTCATGAAGCGGAGTTGGTCCTGTCAACACTTTGCAACAATCGCATTGCAATCCAGCCGACTGGAACAAGTTTATTGGTATACTTTAATCCACGCAACCAATATCGCCCCAAAATGGGCATTTGCGGATTCGCCTCATACGGCTGCAACATTAACGTGCCAAATCTTAACGAGCGTCAGTTTACGATAGGCGCAGGAAATCGGCGATGCGTCGCTACGCCGCGACGGGTCCGGTTGATACGGGCTACGCTCAGCGCGCGGAAGTATGGTTTCTCATCGCCAACTTAACGATGGCTTCATGCAATCTCGCTGAGCAGCCGGTCTCGCAATATCTGCGAATTTGGGTAACGCGGCCATTTTCATTGCTTTTTCGGCCTCCATGATTAAGCATGGCGGACATTAGTCATTTCTGGTTTTTCAGCGCTTTGTTAGGTTAAGGGGTCCCGACAAACAGCCGGCCCTCGAGGGTTAAGATAAATCATGAGACGTTTGAGGCTCGTGAAAGCGAGCCGATTTTCGAGACCGCCGCTGTAGGACCGCCGGAACCGACCACGCTCGGCACCGCAATCCAGTTGCGCGCCGAGACGCAACCGGATCAAGCCGCGGTCATTGCGTCCGGCTTTGCTCCCTTCACCTACCGCGATCTGCAAATTCTGCTTCGCGACTTCCGCGCCGCGTTGCGCGCGGCAGGATTGAGCCGAAGTGCGCGGATCGCGATCGCCATGCCGAACGGCGCGCAGGCCGCTCTGGCGATCATCGCCGTCGCCTGTTCCGCCGTGAGCATCCCCCTCAATCCCGGGCAGACGCTTCGTGAAATCGAAGCCAGCTTTACCAGCCTTGCTCCGGACGCCGTCCTTCTCTTCAAAGGGAGACTCGATCGTCAGGCGCGTGGCCGGTCGCCTGGGCATCAAGATCCTGGAAGTGATTCGATCCCAGGACGGCGGTCCGGGTGTCAGCATCGAGGCCCCGCCATCGGCTCTGGCCGCACCACCTGGCGAACCCGACGAGCCGGATCCAGAAGCTCCCGCTTTCATTCTGCAGACATCAGGTACGACGGCAAAGCCCAAGTTGATCCCGACCAGCCATCGCAACATGCTGGCCGCTGCCGCCAGGGTCCGAGCTTGGTTCGATTTGACGCCGCAGGATCGCTGTCTGTGCGTGAGTCCGGTTTTTTATGCGCACGGTCTGCACGTCATGGTCTTCACCCCCTTCCTCAACGGCGGGTCGATCGCCTTTGCGACGGACGCCACCAAGTTTGACTATGATCAATGGTTCGGCGCGCTGAAGCCGACCTGGTATTCGGCGAGCCCAACGCTCCACCGTCTCGTCTTCGACCAAACGAAGCTCAGAGCGAATGCAAGAGATGGACATTCGTTGCGCTTTGTGTTGTCCGGTGGCGCGCCCCTGCCGCGGGATATTCTTGAGGGCCTGCAACAAACGCTCGGCGTTCCCGTGGTGGAGCACTATGGCTCGAGCGAAGGCATGCAGATTTCCTCCAATCAACTGACGCCAGGCAGCTCCAGGCCCGGAACGGTCGGCATTCCCTCGCCGGACAACGTCAAGGTTATGGCGGATGATGGAAGCAGCCTGCCCTCGCGGACAACGCGGCGAGATTCTTGTGGGGGGCCCGACTGTCGTCGCGGGCTATCTCAACGCGCCCGAAATCACGCGGGCCAGCTTCGTCAAGGGATGGTTCAAGTCAGGGGACATCGGCAGCATCGACGAGGACGGCTTTCTTACGCTTCATGGCCGCAAGGATGACTTGATCAATCGGGGTGGCGAGAAGATCTCTCCGGTAGAGATCGATGAGGCGCTCCTGCGCCATCCCGCCATCGCGGAGGCTGCCGCGTTTGCTGTCCCTCACGCACGCCTCGGGCAGGATGTCGCCGCAGCCGTTGTGCTCCGACCGGGCGCGACGACCACCCCGGTCGAGCTTCGTAGATATCTGCAGGATCAACTCGCCTCGTTCAAAGTCCCCGGACAGATCGTCATCCAGGATCAGTTGCCCAAGGGAAAGACCGGCAAAATCCTGCGACGCCAACTCAGCCTCTCGCCAGATGAAAAAGCCGGTGGCAGACGAAAAGGCTGCGTTGGCAGGTATCGTGCTTAGCACCGACATCGGACAAGGATGCCGCTGTCGAGCACGCTGGTCGCCCAACTGACCGAAATCTGGGAACGGCTGCTGCAAGATTTCACCGATCTCCATCGACGACGATTTTGCCGAGAGGGGCGGAGATTCCCTCCTCGCGATGGAAATGCTGAGCGACGTCGAACGGCTGACGGGCCAAACCATACCCACTTCCATTCTGTTCGAAGCCCGCACCATCCGTCAGCTGGCCACGGCGCTTTCGATGCAGCATATTCAGCCGAAGCCCATCGTCAAGATTAATTCGACCGGCAAGCTAAGACGCCGGTTTTCCTTTTCCATGGCGACTATTTCGGCGGAGGATTTACGCCGCAAGGCTCGCCAACTTCCTCGGAGCCGGACCAGCCGCTTTTCGCCATTGCGCCGCACGACCTCGGCCAAGCCCCCCTCATGCTGCCGATCGAGGAAATAGCAGCCGACCGCCTGCCCTTGATCTTGAATGCCCAGCCCAAGGGCCCGTACCGGTTGTACGGCTATTGCCTTGGAGGCCTGGTCGCATTCGAGGTCGCCCGCTTGCTTATCGGACGCCGGCGAAAAAGTCGAAATGGTCGGCATGATCGACTCTCCGACGATCAGCGCGCGACCCTACGTGCAAGGAGTGGTTTCCGCGCTGCGCGGTCTGCGGACGATAGCCCCGTCGGCCATCGATGGGGCGGCCCCGCTCGTCTGGCATAAACTTTCCAAGCTCGACCGGCCCTGGAGATTTTCGATCTCGCACCGATTGGCCGCGCTCAAGGACAAGTTGTCGGGACCCTCCCGCGCCAGCAGCGATCAGACCGTTGCCGATCGACAGGCAATATCGACGCTTGCGAGTTCACGCCTGGGGCAGCTCTTTAGCCGTCACATTGACGATTGGCCTACGAGTGTAGAAGCGCTTTCCATCTACTCGCCGAAACCTCTCGCCGTCCCCGGTGATCTATTACGCAGCAGTGTATGGCCCCGCGCCTTGGCGACGAATAAGTCCAGATATCGTCAGCATCAACCTCTCGGGCGATCACGGTGACGCGGTCCGGAACTCGGCCAATCTCGCCACTATAGCGGACGACTTGAAAGCTCGGCTCCGGGCCAGCGCTTAAGTTCCATCCAGGCTATCTCTGAAGGCTCCCGACGGAGCGGAGTTGACCCTTCCTAATGCACATCACATGCCTGGTTAAGCGGTGGGATCACCACACGGATTCCGGAGGCTACGACCGCCTGGCGTCCGCGGTCGGCGCTACGACGATCAAACAGAAAAGACTGACTGGTAACAAGGCTCGGGTCGTCAAAAGGCTCTGGAACAGTCTAGCGAGCACAAACGAGTACCTGTTGGACTACCGGCTCGAGGACCGGCTGGCCGAACAGCGCCTTCTGGCCGCAAGCCTCGTCAATCCGCCCGATGTAGTGCACGTGTTGTACGGTGACGAGCAATTGGATTTCCTGCTGCGGTGGCGGAGTTTGCTGCGCTGTCCGCTGGCTGCGACGTTTCATTTACCGGCCGCAAGAACTTACCCTCGCTTCGAGCATTTTCAAGCTGACGAGATTAAGGGCATCGATGCGGCGATCGTCCTGGCGAGGAGCGAGATTCCGAGTTTCGAACGCTGGTTCGGCGCGGACAAGGTGGTCTATGTTCCCCACGGGATCGACACAACGCGATTCCGGCCAGGTGACCATGAACCAGCTCAAGATAAACTGAGACTTCTCATAGTCGGGGAGCATATGAGGGATTGGGACGTGGCGCATCGAGTCATCGATGAAGCCCGCTACGGTGATCTCGAAGTTGAATTCGATGTCGTCGCTCCAGAAAATGTCTTCCCACATTTTACCGGCTGTTCGAATGTCACGTTGCACTCAAACGTTTCCGAACCCGACCTGATCGAACTATATCGAGCTGCTGACGCGCTGTTTTTGCCGCTCTTAGGTGCCACGGCCAACAACTCGCTACTGGAAGCGCTCGCTTGCGGAACACCAGTGATCGCCAGCGATGTCGGCGGCATACCTGATTACATGAGCAGCGACTCCGGCTGGCTCATTCCAGCGGGGAATGCGGAGACCGCCTTTGGGTTGGTCAGGCAACTTTGTGCCGACAAGAATATCGTTCGTTCGAGGCGGACGAACGCGAGGGCCCAGGCCCTCAAATTCGATTGGCAGAAGGTCGCCGAACGAATGTCCGTGGTGTATTCCGCGATTGCGGCCGGCCAGTCGCCGGCGGCAATGGTGAGGGAATTCGAACGGGGCACACGTGCAGTTGGGTAAAGGGCAAAACCGCCGCGTCGCGTTCTTCAAAACGGCATGGGATGCAAAACCTTCGACGGTCGCCGCGGTAAATTCACCATACTGGCCATAAGTTACTGATTTCACTTGCAATTGTTGCAGTGCGGCAATATACGATGCGCGATTGGCCGCGATCTAATTTCCCTTGGACGGTAGAGCCCCAACGATATGAATACGCTGGACGTGATTATTGTCGAGGCCGGCCGATCTGAACGCCACTATTGGCTGGACCTCTGGCGATATCGCGAGCTTTTCCGGGTTCTGGCGTGGCGCGACCTGTCTGTCCGCTACAAGCAGACGGTCATCGGCGTGCTATGGGCGCTTATTCGGCCCCTGCTTACCATGCTGGTCTTCACCATCATTTTCGGCCGCATCGCCAAACTGCCGACGGACGGCAACGCGCCCTACGCGCTGATGGTGTTTGCCGGCATTTTGCCCTGGAGTTTCTTTTCCACGGGCTTGAGCGAGGCTTCCAATAGCCTGATCAACAACGAAAAGCTGATCAGCAAGGTCTATTTTCCGCGCCTGATCGTGCCCATCGCCACCATCGTGGTGGCGTTCGTCGATTTTCTCATCAGCTTTTGCATTTTGTTCGTGCTGATGGCCTGGTACGGGTTCCTGCCGGACTGGCGGATTCTGGTTTTGCCGGTCTTCGCCTTATTGGTCTTTCTTGACCAGCGTCGGTCCGGCGCTGTGGATCACTTCGCTCAATGTGAAATATCGGGATTTTCGCTACGTCATCCCATTCATCGTGCAGTTCGGTCTCTATGTGTCGCCGGTCGGATTCAGCTCCAGCGTCGTGCCCGAGCAATGGCGGCTGTTGTATTCGCTCAATCCGATGGTCGGTGTGATCGACGGGTTCCGGTGGTGCATCCTTCGCGGACAGAGCGAACTGTACTGGCCGGGCCTGGCCGCCAGCATCGCCGTGACGGCTTTCTTCCTGTGGTTCGGGATTCGTCAGTTCCGAAAGTCGGAAAAAAGCTTCGCTGATCTGATTTGAGCGAAAAACAACATGTCCGAAGACGCAATCATCGTCGAGAATCTGTCCAAAAGCTATTTGATCGGACATCGGCGCGCCTCCGAGAAAACGTTCAAGTACACGGCGTTGCGCGACGTCATCGGACAGGAAATCCGCAACTTCGCGCGCAAGGCGGCCGATGTCGCCCGTGGACGCCAGATCGTTCAGGGCGATGAGGTCGAGGAATTCTGGGCGCTCAGGGATGTCAACTTTGCGGTCAAGCAGGGCGAGGTTCTCGGCATCATCGGCCGCAACGGCGCCGGCAAGAGCACGCTGCTCAAGATTCTGAGCCGAATCACCGAACCCACGAAGGGACGCGTCATCTTGCGCGGACGTGTTTCCAGCCTGCTCGAGGTCGGTACCGGCTTCCATCCCGAGCTTACCGGACGCGAGAACATCTTCCTCAATGGCGCCGTGCTCGGCATGACGCGGCAGGAAATTCGCAAGAAGTTCGACGAGATCGTCGCCTTTGCCGAGGTCGAGAAATTTCTCGACACCCCGGTAAAACACTATTCGTCCGGCATGTATGTACGGCTTGCGTTCGCCGTGGCGGCGCACCTTGAGCCGGAAATTCTCATCGTCGATGAGGTGCTGGCAGTCGGCGACACCGAATTCCAGAAGAAGTGCCTCGGGAAAATGGATGAGGTCTCAAGGCAGCAGGGACGGACCGTGCTGTTCGTCAGCCACAATATGGAGACGGTGCTGAAGCTGTGCACGCGCGGCATTTTCTTTCAAGAAGGCCGCGTCAAAGCCACAGGCGATGCCAAAACCGTGGTTGCTACTTACCTGAATAGCCGGCCGTCTACCCCGAGAATCATCGATTTTTCAAGCGAAACGCCGTCGGCTGAATTTGCCAAGAAAGCACGTCTTGTCAGCGTGGCTCCCTCGGAATCGATGGGCAGTTGGTCGATCCCCTACGGGCAACCGTTGTCGGTGGATATCTCGGTAGATGTCCTGCAGCCCTCAGCCGACCGGATTGAGATAGCCCTGGATGTGAGAGCGCGGGGGTTCGAGGTCGCGACCTGGACGAACAAATGCAGCAATGTGGAACTCCCCGTGCGGTCCGGGATCAACACCTTTAGAGTCCAATTCAACGATCTGCGATTGCTTCCTGGTCAATATGCTCTCGGCATCAACCTTGGCATGGGCCGCGGGTTCGAAAGTTACATCCCGGAAGCCGTGCCGTTTGAAATCACTGCAAGCCCGGAAGCGGCCGCGATCGACGCTCTATATCTCGGCGGCGCGCTTGTTGCGTCCGCGACGGTTTCTCCCGTCAATTAGGTCGGTGATTATACGGGATTCATCACCCCTCGATGCACGAAGAGCCAAAGCAAGTCGAAGCCAATGGACAACACCGATCGAGTTTTGGTTACGGGCGCCAGCGGCTTCATCGGCGGGCGGCTCGTCGAAACCCTGGTGAACCGGGGTATCACCGTTCGGGTGACGACTTCGGATTTGCGACACTGTGAGCACATCGCCCACCTCCCTGTCCAGATTGTGAAGGCGGGGCTTGGCGATCATGACGCCTTGTCCGATGCTGTCGCCGGCTGCAGCGTCGTCTTCCATGCCGCATATCGATTTGGCGGCGACATTGAGCAACAGAAGGTCAATATCGACGGCACGCGCGTCCTTGCGGAGGCATTTGGCAGGAACGGCGGACGCCGGTTCGTCCACGTCAGCAGCATGTGCGCCTATGGCGATCCGCGCGATGAGGATCTCACGGAGGATACGCCGCTAAGGCCGAGCGCGGATCCGTATTCGGAAACCAAACGGCAGATCGATCTGCTTCTTCTGGAGATGCACCGCTCGCGCGGCTTCCCCGTCACCATCATCCAGCCAACCATCGTCTATGGTCCTCGCGGAACCTTTTGGACGACGGAGCCACTGCAGCAGGTCCGATCCATGCGCATCGCATTGCCGGCGGGTGGTCTTGGCCTTTGCAATGCCGTCTATGTCGACGACGTCGTTTCGGCTCTTACGCTTGCTGCGGAACGTGATGCGGCCGTCGGCGAGACATTTCTGATCTCGGGCGCAGCCCCGGTAACCTGGCGTGAATTTTACGCCGCCTTTGAAAAGATGCTGGGCAAGAAGGCCGTCATCGATCTCGACGATGCACAATTGCGGATCGAGGAGCTTCGCCAGCAGAAGAGAGAATCCCTGGTTCCCCGAGTACGCCGCGCGATTGCCAGACGGTTGTTGCCTGCCCCCTTCAAGGCAGTCCTCAAGCAAAGTCTCCCGACCGGCGCCTCAGAAGCCGAGCTGCCACTATTCCTGGCTGACGGACCGCTGCGGGCGCTGTATGCCTCAAGAACTCATATTCGGATTGAGAAGGCGCGTAAATTGCTCGGATATGACCCTGCGGCTAACCTGGACGACGGAATGGCTCCTCACCGCCGAATGGGCTCGCTCCCGCCAATTGCTCTCCGCCTAGACGCTGCATGTCTCGACGCCTCGCAAGCCTTGCGTTCGTAGTTTACCATGGCGCGGAGAATCCAGGCGCCAGGGGACGCACCTAGTGATCGCACAATCGACCCACCTGCCGACCGGAGACATTCTTGATGTCAGATAAAGCATAATGTTCATCTCGACTGTGCTCGAGTGGGGGGCCTGTGAGGAGCTTTGGTCACAGACTGCGGTGGAGTTCGCCAAACAAGGTTTTGACGTTTCCGCCAGCGTCAGCGAAACCTCGCCAATTGACCCACGAATAGAAAATCTGAAGAACCGCCGGAATACGCGTGCATTCACGCCCCGCGCAATACTCGCCGTGGAAGCGCGCATGGCATTTCGTCTCCTCCAGAGGCAAGGCGAAAGGAGGCCCGTGAGGTCGAAAAACTCTTGCACACAGGATCGCCCAAGCTTGTCGTGATCTCGGAAGGCCTCACTTATCCGCCTATCGGATTACTCGAGCTGTGCGTTTCGAAGAACGTGCCTTTCGTAACCATCTCACACATAAATTTCGAAAATTGGTGGCTGACTGACGCAGATGCTGAACGCTACCGAAATGCGTTGAGCCGCGCGCGTTCGCTGCTATTTCGTCTCGGAGGGAAATCTGCGTCTTGCGCGAACGCAACTCGGCTTTGACTTGCCGAACGCGGAAGTGGTTCGGAATCCGTATAACGTCAACTTCAATTCATCGCCTGCGTGGCCCGCTTTGGGCGCGGACGGAGAGCTACGCCTGGCTTGCGTCGCCAGCTTGTTTCCAGCCCACAAGGGGCAGGACATATTGTTTGAGGCTCTCGCGAGCCCAGCCTGGGCGAGCCGCAATTGGCATCTGTACCTTGTACGGCAAGGGCAACATGCGAAATTTGCTCGAGAGACTTCTCGCGCGTTTCGGATTGTCAGAGCGCGTGACTTTCGCGGGATTCGTAAACTCGATTGAAGATATCTGGGCTTCGAATCACGTTCTGGTGATGCCATCCCGCCTCGAGGGATTGCCGCTGGCCATGGTCGAGGCGATGCTTTGCGCTCGCCCCGTCCTCACAACGGACGTCGGCGGACATTCGGAAATTGTGGTTGATGGAGTGACCGGTTTCCTGGCGGAGTCTGCCCACGGTTGCGTCTGTGGCGCGGACCCTGGAGAGGCTTTGGGCGAATCGAGCAAAATCTTGAAAATATGGGAAAGGCCGGTGCCAAGACGAATAAGGGAACTCGTGCCTGCAGATCCTGCCCGCGTATTTTCAGAAAAGCTCAGGCTTCTGATGAGCTAGCGACGTTTGCGCGTGCTTTGGTACGCTGCTAAATCGGACAGCTTACTTCATTGCTATCCGCGGTCCGGAGCGATCCGCGTCCCGCACTATCTATCGCGTGATGGCAAGCGCGCGCCGTAAGTGCAAGAATGGTCAGGGTCGGATTTTGGGTCCCCTGGGATGGAAAGCACGACGCGTCGGTCACGTAGAGACCGCGCGCGTCCCAGCATTGATTGTTGCTGTCCAGCACCGAGTTCGTCGGGTCGCTTCCCATCCGCGCGGTTCCGCACTCGTGGACCGCGGTGCCGGGCGGGCGTGGCTTCTTCATCCAATCTTGTGACGTCAACCTCGGCAAGCTCTGCAAGCTCGCGCAACGCCTGCGTTTGATCCGGAACGAGAGCCAATTGCGCCTCGTCATAGGTGCAGTCGATGCGCAATACCGGTATCCCCCATGCGTCTCGCCGATCAGGATCAAGGGTGACGCGGTTCTCCGGCCGGGGCAGCATTTCGGCGAACGGAAAAGGCAAGAAAGTAGGACCTGCCTCCACCTACCGGAAATTGATAGACTTGCACGCCATAACCGCGCGTAGGACCCGGCACCGGAAATGCGCGCGCGTCGAAGCGCGGCAAATAGAGACACCTGCCCTGTTCGAACGCGGACCAGTCAGACCGGGGCGGACCAAATCCTTCCACGCCCACAATAACATGATCCATCAAATAGCGTCCCAAGGCGCCGGAGCTCGCGCCAAGTCCCTGAGGACTTCGCCGCGAACGCGAGAGCATCAGCAAACGGGTCGACTCCAGTGCGGATGCACAGAGGAAAACCAACGGGGCGGACGATCGCTGTTCGGATCCGGTCGCGATGATCAATCCAGGATACTCCGGAGACATTTCCAGAGTCGTCGACGCAAATTTCCCGCACGACGGCACCTTGACGGCACTGCAGCCGGCCGGTTTGCGCGGCGGCTTCCAATGCCTGCAACGGAGGTGCATAGCGACCAAGATCGGTCGGGCATCGTGGCCAACGACCGAGGATTTTGTCCGCGCAGCATCGCTTCCTCTGGCGTCGGCGTGAGGAGGTTCGCGATTTCACTGTCCGGCAACCAGGGAAGGTTATCTCGCGTTCCCGCGAGCCCCAGCCGATGTTCTACCAACGTGTACCACGGATCCAATTCGCCAGCCTTTAGTGGCCAATGCGCACTCAAGCCATCCGCCGGCGCAAAATCGTCCGGCGCCCAAGCGGTAATATTGCCGACCGTGATTCGGAACGACGAGGCGCCCACCCAGCATCCGCGAGCGGAACCAGTCGAAAGGACTATCCGGCGGCGTTACATATGGACAGTCGAGATCATCCACAAACGCATCGGGAGCGTGCTCCCAGGCATGGCAACGCGATTGAATCGGCTGACGCCACCGGCCAAGCGCCCTTACCGCTTGCCTCGCATGAGGAATAACGACGGGAGGCAAAAATCGCGAAGCATCGGGCTGCAGTACGCGGCGAACCAATTTTCCGGTCAAGCGGCGCAAAGGGGCCTGCCACCAGCGAGAGCGGATACCGGCATCGAGCACAAGTACGCGCAACCCGCACTCGGCAAGCAGCATTGCCGCCAGTCCCCCGGAAGCCCCTGCCTCCGACGACGATGGCATCGTGGGTCGCGGTCGTGCGCAACGCTTCTAGCGTGGTGGCGTCGCAGAACTTGAGCAAGCGCGGGTTCGGATGTCATCGCCATTTCTTCCGAATCAACGCGAGCCTAAGCCCGCCTCGTCCACAAAATCGCCTGCGAGCCTGCTTGCACCGCCGGAGGCTAATCCATGCGTTCCAAACATCCACCAAAAACACTAAAGGCGTCCCAAGGGTAACGATAGCCGCCGTTTTTCATTCATTGCTACCAATACGTCTTCGCTTCCTTAATATCGAAAGATAGCCGTTATTAACGCCGCTTTGTTAACGCTGCTTTCTGACGGGCATCAAGAACTTGATCGCCGGTCGCGTAGATCCCCACTCTTGCCATCTGCCGGGCCAGCCCCAGCCATATCGCCCCACCTCTCGGAACTTTGTTTATCTTGAGCTGCCGAACTTTGGCTGTTATTTCCAAAACAGCATGGTCAATATAACTATAATTTTTGGTTTTTATTACTTCCATTAAGGAAAAATGCGATATCACGGCGGCCCGCCGGCTGCCGTTTAGGCGCCGTGCAAGACCAGGCAGACTGGGCTAGCTGCATCGAGCTTAATCTTGGCGCCCTCCTATGGCTAATGTGCATTCATTCGATGTCTTCGATACGTCGCTGATCCGCAAGGTGGCGTCACCGCCTGACGTATTTCGCCTTGTTGGCGCCCTCGTCGCCCGCAAGGCCAATATCGCGGATGAGAACATCTTTATCGAAGACTTCCTGTCGTCAAGAATTCGCGCTGAAAAGGCCGCGAGATCTGTTTGCGCGGAGACAACCCTTGGCCAAATCTGGGAAATTCTGCGCGAGATGGTGCCACAAGTGCCGTCGAACTGTGGCTTCCAGGATGAACTGGATATCGAGCGAGACCAGTTGCTGCCCAACGCGATAGTCGCGCAACGGATCGCTCGATTGCGTTCAACAGGCGCACGAATAATTTTTGCGTCCGACACCTATTTCCCGGAGGAGTTTTTACGCGAGCAACTATCACGCTACGGCCTTATCCAGCCTGGAGACGGACTCTACGTATCGAATGCTGCCGGCGTGGCTAAATGGACAGGTGAGCTATTCAAGACAATTCTTCGTCGGGAAGGTATCGCGCCAAGCGATTTGCACCATTACGGGGACGATACCGAGGCCGATGTGGCCGCGCCACGCCGTTTAGGGATTAAAGCGACGCTGGTTACGGATGCAAGGCTCAACACTTGGGAAAACGCCATCCTGTCGAAGCAAGTCGGGCACCGAACGGCCAGATCTTTGCTGGCGGGATCGATGCGCGCATTCCGGCTCAGCACCGCTTTCGAACCTGACGACGAGAGCACAAACACCTTGGTAGCAACACTTCTGGGACCGGCGCTGATGGTCTGGGCTGCGTGGGTTCTCGGTGCCGCGCAGCGGGATGGGATTCGCCGTCTGTATTTTCTGTCGCGTGACGCGTACCTGCTTTGCAGAGCCGCACGTGTTTTGGCTCCCCATTTTGGTGATATCGACTGCCGCCATTTGAAGGTTTCCAGAAAATCGACCCTACTTCCGGCGACCGACGAGATCAGCCCGTCAAAAATGCCGTGGCTGCGGCGGCCGGCGCAGCCAATTCCCCTCAGGGATCTTTTGTTGAAGCTGTCCCTCAATTGGTCGGATGTGGCGCAGCATTTTTCATCGCTGACCAAGGGCGAGGGAGATTCCTGGTCGCTGACTACGGACAGTGAATGGAACGATTTTTGGAATATTGTGCAAAGTCCGCCCGTTGTCGATCTTGTGTGGGAGCAAATCCGCGGCAGACGAGAGGATCTTCTGGCGTATTTACGAGCGGAGGGATTGTGCGACGGCGTGCCCGCCGGCGTGGTGGATGTCGGTTGGCATATGTCAGTTCAGACGAGCTTGCGAAAGCTGCTGGAACGGAGCGCGGGTATCCAGGCGCCAAGGGGCTATTTTCTGGGCCTTGCCATGACGCGGATGGCTCCCTCTGATGCGGGCGATGTTACGGCATTATTCTACGAGCAAGCGACCTATCACCAATGGACCGCGCCTCAGTATGAGTTGGTCAGGAGAGTGGATGTCTTGGATAACGTATTCGGGCTGGCACCCTATGGAAGTGCAATCGGATACAAAATCAGAGAGTCAACAGTAGAACCGGTGTGCGCTCCCGAAACTGAATACCACGCTGAGTTTGTCGGTAAACTTGGGACCGCGGTTGAGATATTCTGCGAGAGCAATTCCGAGCACGTGTCACTTTATTCTGATGATGACACCGCTCGCGAGATCATCGACGCGCTGGTCAGCACGTGGTGTTTTCATCCCAACAGATCGGCTCTTACGGCGCTCGACCATATCATGGTCACTGACGGCACCTCCGCGGTCCCTTCGCAACCTCTCTTGCAGCCTTGGCGGCTGTTCGACGCAGTCAAGACGTTGATACCATGGCGATTGCGCGAAAAGCTGAAGATCAGGGTGTATAGCCCTGTTTGGCCAGAGGCGGCATTCTATCGGAGTGGAAAACTTGTTCAGTTCGTTTTTCTGGCGTCTGCGGGGCTGCGGTTGCTGCGCGGACGCTCCAATCTGGAGCTGTTGACAATATTCTTTAAGGCTCGGCGATAATGATCGAGTTGCAGGGCGACGTCCTAGAAGAGGACCGGGGCCGGAGTTGGACAGCAGAAGCAAATCTGCAAGCCCCTACCCTAGTGAGGTTGGACACAGCGGCTGGCCTTGAGCCACTCTTTGGCTCAAAGCGGCCTCAGGCCGACATCTCCTTCATGAGCAAGCGAAAACGCGCTGCGCAGTCATAGGCTGGACGGGCGCCAAAACGAACGCCCCCGCCGAAGCCTTGTTCAATGAGGCGTGCGAACCGAGCGAGAGCGGGCTTGCTAATCCCGATCTTGTCCGAAATGCCCTGATCAGGTTTCCTGCGGCGTTTTCGACGCGAACGTGTGATCGAGGGGGATCGACTTTGCAAACAGCGTACGCGGCATATTCTCCGTGATCAGCATGATCGGCTGTCCTTCGAAGACAATCCGGTAGGTCCTCGACAGAAAGGCGGCGTCCCGGAAGTGGGGCAGATGACGCGCGTAGTCCGGTCCGACATCGATATGGTAGGTCAAGAGCTCACGGAATGTTCCAATGCGATACTTCGCCATGAGATGGCCAATTCCGGATTGCGTAACGCGCAATTCCTCGCGGAAAGCGGGATCCAGCCCCTCATCGTTAATGACCGACGTCGCGTAGCAATAGGCGGTGCCGGTGTTCTTGCCCCGCAGCAGCGTTCGACGATCCCAAACCGGACCGCCCTCGGGACGCTGCAGAAGTTCGGCATCGCCTGCTGAAAGCGGAACCGACTCGTTCGAGAGAATCTCCACGCGGATCGGCTCGCGCGCGAATGCCTCCAGTTGATAGGTGAACGTGCCATCCGAAACGAGGAGAATTCGCTCAACGTCCGAAAGTCCGGGCATGCGGAAATGCGCGCCGAGAATCGGTTCCGGGGTCTTATTGGATCGATTATTCATAAGCTCACCTCTCAAATTAATTGTGGATCGCCAGAAACGTTGTTGCGAATATCCTGCGAAATGACAGCAAAAATCATGCCATCCACCAGCTCGGCGACATTCTCGCCCTCAGCCGACTCAGGATATGGCGTACGAAGCGGCGTTTCACCGGGTGCCAGAGCTTGTTCGGTTTCAACCCCGGACGAAAGCGGATCGGACGAGCGACCAGACTGCCTGGCGCAAGGGTCTGACTTGAAAGCGTGCTGGTATACCAGCGGTTTATATTGCCGGGCCGCACAAACTCTCCGTCGCCGCCGAAGTCCTCGACGACCATACCGCGATCGTTTACGACAGTCGGCCATATGGCTTCGTAGAACCCGTCCACGCCGTTCCGTCCCGCATCGATGATGGCATCAATGGCCCGCGAGGAGAGCCGGGCAATCGGAAAGAAGCCCCGGATCAATTCCGGCTCGGCCGTGCCCGGCCAGGTAACGCTTCGCCACCAATCCCATGTCGGGTTTGTCTGGTATCGGTGCGCACTGGAGCAGATCAGATCGGACGTATTTTCGGCAAACGCCTTGAACAACTCGGCCCAATTTCCGGAGAATTCGACATCATATTCCACGACCCAGTAGTAGTCGTATTCGGGCTTGGCCTGGCGAAACGCCAGAAGGGCCTGATCAAAACCCGATTTAATATCGCGCGTATGATTTGGCGAAGTGTCCATCCACCAGCCAACGTCGCCCGCCCGGCTCGGATGTCCGAGTGCGGCCCGCTTGGCCGGCGTGATCGGAAACGTGTTCGCCAGATCCGGGGGAACATTCTCGCTATTCAGGTTCGAAACATAATAGGCGTCGGCAACGCCGGCACATTCGCGCTCTAATTGCTTATAGCAACGCCACTGCGTTTTATTGACAACATGGCTCAAGTACAGAATTGCTTGTTTCGGCACTGTCTGTTCCAGCTAATCGAGCGCCCTTTGTCGGAGACGTCTCTCCGGTCGCTGCCCTGGCTCACATAGGGGATTTTTGGCAATTTGACAAAAACGACCTCCTGAGAGACCGAGAAAATCCCCTGATATTTAGCCCCTGCCTCCGAAACTATCTAATGTGAAAATAAAACAACCTTAATAGCGATTTCGGGCATCTCGAGCTGCATGACCGGCAAAAAAGCCGGGGTAGCGGCCCTGCGCGCCGCCCACTTTAACAGACGCTGGGGCGGCCCACGGTCGTGCCCATGCGCAGGCTGCCGATCGGGATGACCATCGTTCCAACTTGGACAGACCGGAACGCATTTGTTATCGTGACGCAAGGCAGCGCCAGGTAGTCTTATGGATTTTAGAACAGCCGTCATCATAGCGACGAAAGGCAGGCCCCAGGAGGTGTCCAATCTGCTCGATACCCTCGCGCTGCAAACCGTTCAACCCGATATGATTGTCGTTTCGGCTTGTGACGCCAACGATATCGCGCAGGGTGGCGTCGCCAAAAAGGGGGTCGAAGTTCTATTTGGAACTCCTGGATTGCCCGCTCAGAGAAATCGGGCCCTCGCCTCGGTTCGTGGCAAGTGTGATATCGTGATTTTTTTTGATGATGACTTTATTCCTTCCCGATTCTGGATCGAACATCTCAAGCTGCTTTTGAAGGCCGAACCGAACGTTGCATGCGTCACGGGCAAGGTGCTCCTCGACGGTGTGACGATTGGTGGAGTTGAGTGGTCAAAGGGCCGCTCCATCGTCGCGGATGCCGATGCTTCCAGCAGAAGTGATATAAACGATTACCGGGCGGAAGACTCCCAATCACCTTATGGTTGCAACATGGCATTTCGTGCCAGCAGCATCGAACGCCTCTCTTTCGACGAGCGATTGGTGCTTTACGGCTGGCTGGAAGATTGTGATTTCGCATTTCGGGTGGGCGAAAGGCGGATACGGACCGATGCCCTTTGGGGCGCCCATCTCGGTACGACACGCGGTCGCGCCTCGGGTCTCAGCTTTGGCTATTCGCAGGTCGTGAACCCGTGGTACCTGATGAAGAAGGGAAGCATGACGCGCTTCGATATTTTTCGGTCGATCCCACGCACTCTCGTGATAAATGCGTTAGGAAGCATCTTTCGGGATTCCCTGGTCGACCGCCGGGGCCGGTTGAGGGGAAACATGATTGCCGTATCGGATATCCTGTCCGGCCGCTGGGCACCCGAGAGAGCAGCCGAGCTTTGACCCTCCCGCGAAAGATCAAGCCGATCCCGATGCGCGGCGGCGTCGCCGGCGGTGCGTCCAGTTGACCTTCGACTGCAGCGCACGCGTTGCCCCGATCGCGCCACTGGAAGCGATCCTCAAAGTACAACGACAGACGACCTCAAGTCCCAGACTCAACGCAAACCGGCAAAGCCAACGATTCAATCTCAGCGTGTAGCGCATAAACTCGTTACTGCATCCGCAAAACACTCCGTGCTGGCGGAGCGTACGATATGGTCAGGTTGGGTCAACCCGCCGGCGTCGAGCGAAACGGCAAGCATCGCGCGTGTCAGTCCCTGCAAATTGTCGCTCTCAATGACAAACCCATTCACGAAATTTCGCACCAGGGTGTCGCGGGCCCCGACAGCGTCCGAAACGATTACCGGTACTCCGCAGGCAACCGCTTCGTTTACCACCAGCCCCCATTGCTCACTGACGCTCATCAGCAGGAGCGCGATCGAATTGGCCAATAGCGAAGGCACCTCATCGTTGGGCACGAGCCCGAGAAAATGAACCCTGTGGTCGATCTGCAAAGAGGACGCCAATTCCTGCAGGGCAGCTTTTTTCGGGGCCCTCACCTACAACAACCAGATCGATCGTGTGCTCGCGCTCCCGGCAGGAGGCAGCGAACGCCCGTATCACGATTTCGATATTTTTCCGCTCCACAAGGCGGCCAATCGTAATGAAGAAACTCTTTGGCTTTAACCCCGCGGGAAGCGGCCGGGCCCCTTCCTTCCCTTGCTCCGCGTCAATCGTGTCGTATCCAAGTTCGATTTTGCCGCGCAAACCCAGGAAGCGCAGATAGCTCGCACTTCGGGTACCCGAAACCAGCGCCCCGCTATAGGGGATGTACATGATCGACTTACCCACCTCGCGGAAAATATATCGCTGGTAGTCATCGAACTTGGAATCGTTCATGACAAACACCCTTCTGCCGCGCAAACGCAGGACAACGGCCGTCAGGAAAACCTCCGGGCGCTCATAATGACAGAGGAAATAAACATCTTCTTCAGCGGCCCACACGTGCCGCATATAGGCTCTTAGCCTTTGCAGAAAGGACAGATCCTCGACCGTAGCGGAGCGATATGCGACCGTAACGCCGGGATCGGACATCTTCACTCTCGTAGAAATTATATGTTCGGGAACGATCGGAAAGCGCAAAAATCCGAGACTCGATAGTCCCGTCCCGCTTTTGGCAGGAATGCACCCTTGCCAAATGATGGGGTCCGACAAATTCCCATGAAAAGAGTGCGCGAACCACGTTACTTGCTCCGAGAGCTGATATGAATTGAGAGCGGCTGCGTCTCGGCGATTTGCTTGACCGCCGATAGAGACCGTATTTTTGATGACGCTGTTGCTGTCATGGTTGCATGAATTCGGCTTGCGATCGCGCCACGGTAGCGGGTGAAATCAAACCCCGGCTATTTGTACAACGAGAAGATATCACGAAACCTCACCGACTCCGCTAATTGCTGTCCGGCGAGTTCTCCGCGCTGTTTCTTAGCCTCCCGCATCACCGGCAAAAACAGCTCCGGCGCGGCCTCCCAGACCAGCATCTGCTCAACAATCCCCCCAATATCCGATGCGACGGAATCGAGCCGCAATCCGGCAGGCACCATTTGGGCAATACAACCGCGGTCTGAAGCCGACACCACCACGCCCGCGGCTTGAGCTTCGTAGATAACAAGAGGCTGAGCCTCGTGCACATAGCGCGTCGGAAATATCAGCATGTCGATCGACGAAAGAAACCGGGACTTGCCATCACCGAAAACGGGCCCGACATATTCAATCCCGCCTATATCCGCGATACGCGTCTCCACATAGTGTCTGACGGATTCGTCGGCAAATGGCCCAGCGATCCGCCCGGTTAGCCGAGATCCCCTGGCTCTGAGTGCAGCCATGATATCGAGAAAGCGATCTATCCCCTTCTCGAAAGAAATGTTCGAGAGGTAGCCGATCACACTGAGGCCACGACCAGAATCAACGCTGTCAGACGCCGGCACTCCGAGAAATGCGAAGTTCGAGATCACCTCTATTTGTAACTTATGATTGTATCGTTCCCGCAACCGGGCCGCCATGATCGAACACAGGGCGATGTGAACCTGATCCTCCCCCGCGACGCCAATGATGGCGCGCATGATTGGACTCGATTTGGTGAGATAAGAAAAGCTGTGGTGATGGAAAATGAGCCTGTGCCGCTTCAATCGTGCGGCTGCCGCAACGATCAAATCATAGAGCAGACCGAGTCCACCCGAGAGAGAAATATAGACAGCCGCGGGGTCTGTCGTTCCTCGGTCGCGCTGCATCACGACTCCGATGCATCGAACGTAGCTTATGAGACGGTTCAGATGGTACTTCAATCTACCGGCGCTGTTCCCCGGAGAGGTGTTGCAAAGCAGAACCGGCAGATTGTCGGCGATCAGCCGCTCCACGACCCTCTGCGTGACCAGAGAGGCTCCATGAACGGGCGGAGGAAGAGAACCAACGATGACGATCATTTTTCAAACAGTCATCTTGCGTCAGGTGGCGGCGACCGAAAGAAGAGCATGTCTGCCTGGATCTGCCCCAGACTCGGCGCCGACGCCAGATTGTACACACCTGCCAGATTGAACTGCCGTTGGAAGAGGTACGCAATCGCCTCCGAGGCAAGTGACTGGCCAACATAGAGCTCTCTGAACGACAACTCGCAATAGATCACCGAGAACCGGTCAAGCACCCCTTCGGCTCCGCGCAATACCGGCAGTTCGAAACCCTGCGTATCTATTTTCAGGAGGTTTTCTTCCCCGAGGTCGTCATCTTTCAGGTAGTCCGACAATGGACCGCAGGGAACTTCGAAGGTGTTAACGACAACCGTTCCGAATGCCTGCTTCTGAAGCGTTCCAATGTCGAGCGGCGAAGAAGAATCGTCTTCAGCCGTCACGTGCATCACCACCTTGCCGCGCTCGGCGCCGACCGCGGCCCGGACCAGACGCGTCTTCGCATCACCTTGGAAGAGCGAATTATAGATACTGGCGGGCCGATCGAGGGGTTCGAAGCTGACAATTCGACACTCTGGAAAAGAGCTTCGCGCGAACGTTGCGAACTGGCCTTTGTTGGCACCGATGTCCACGACACAGTCGAACCTCCGGCCCTTGAGGGCTAGACCAT
This sequence comes from uncultured Alphaproteobacteria bacterium, assembly GCA_963843225.1. GTDB lineage: Bacteria > Pseudomonadota > Alphaproteobacteria > Rhizobiales > Xanthobacteraceae > Bradyrhizobium. The sequence continues at coordinate 597,788 of CAWJJT010000003.1, forward strand.
GTTCGATTGACGGCAGAACGCCCTTGGACAGCGCCTTCCGGTAAGCTGGATTTGTCAGGCTCGCCAATAATTTTTCTACGCGCAGCGCTAGAAGCGACATCGAGTTACCGCGTTGGTTGAGGACATTGAGCCATACCTTCTAGCATGCAAGTACTTGCCGGACAGCGGTCGCTGGGGTGTTTCGAAAGTCATGGTTTGCGGCACTGCAAAATCCTGCCGTGATGATGGTTCAAACAACTCAACGTTCAGACTTTTCCGGGGGGAGCCGGTTGGTTAACCGCCGGTCGCTGGATAGCGGCCTATCGTCGCGAACGGAATGCGAATCAGCCCGGCTATTAACGTTTCATGTTCCGCGCCCCTGATGCTTGCCACACCTCGACCGACTGAACCGTCATGGGCTGGTTGACACCGGTGCCAAGGATCAGCACCAGGTGATTGCGATCGATGACGCTGAACATCCATGGCGGCCTGGGTGGCGGCGCCTGGTTGTTGTACGGCCTCCACGCGATGCGCCTTCCTACTCTCCTGCCATCGAAATAGTGCTCGGCGTATCCGTCTCTCGCGGCCGTGGCCGGCACCCACAGGAAGCCATAGCGATGGTATTGGGTAAAATCGGTGTTGGCCGGCACTTCGCGAACGATCAACCTGAATGGCAGGCTTGCATCATTATATTGGGCCGTCGGAAGACCGAACCAATCGTGCAACGCTCCTCCGAAATTGTTCAGTTTCCCGTCCTTGACGTAGTCCTTGGCGTCATATTCGAAAAAGTCCGCCTCGATAAAATGTTCGTAGCCCGCCTGCTGCCCCGGCCACTGCCTGCCATCCAAATTCACCATGTGCTCGATGGCCATCGACCACCATGACGGCCAGCCGTCGAAATCATGCTTGATGACATCCTGAGGATCAAACTTGAACGTCGCCTCGAAATAGCCACCACCGCCAAACGCGACACCAACAAAACCGCCGGGTGTGCCGGTGGGCGCGGCCGTTGCCAGCGCCCCGTTCGGGCCAGTTGTGTCACCCAGTAGGGTGATGCTTCCATCCGGATTCAAACTCAAGCCGCTCAGTTTGGTACGAGAACCAAAGAACTGATAAGGATACCACTTGAATCCCGACTTCGACGTGCCGGCGATATCAACCTGATTTTCGTCAAAGGTGCTCAAAAAGGTGCGGACAGTATAACGAACCGCGGCCGCCTGAGGCGGAGCATCCGAAGACGCTGGACTGGTGTCGCGAGCCGATGCCGGAGGACTCACCGCAGCAAGCAGCCATAGACATGTACCGATGGTCTTGAAGCGATTGTACACCCCTGGCTTCAAATCGCCGGCCTTCCCGCGCCTTATATGCATTCGCCTTATGTTTCCAAAAAAGGAGCCTGAATTTGCCTAACGGACAGGCCCCAGACGAATGCTCTCGCGCGAACTTCTGCGCACGGCGACCCCCAGTTCAGGCCGTTGAGTACTCGTCCTGAGCGCCCTTTCCGGGAGGAACAAAACGACAAAAAGCAGAAATGGATAGGGATTGAGATTCAGAAAACGGTCATTGAAGATTGTCATCGGGATGAATGCCAACAGCAACAAGAACATCGTTTTGTTCGCCGCATATATTCTCGAAACGCTTTTCCACATCGCCACCAGGACAAAAAATCCCATTGCCCCCATCATGCTGAGCATAGCCAGCCACATGCTGTGGGGCGTCACGACGTCATGTCTGAAATAGCCAAATCCGATGCCAAAGAACGGGGACTGCAGAAAAACGGATAACGCGGCTTCCCAATGCTCCTCGCGGCCAACATATCCGGAGCCGAAACCCCTGTTCTCATCCTGCAGCAGGAATAGATCGGAAAGACTTTGCGTATTCAGCGCGAAAAATACGCCAGCGAGCAAAATCACCGCAAAGGTCAATGCGAGACGGGAAGCAGGCGAAAACCGGCGTATTTTCTCCCCGTATATGTAAACGGAGAACCCGATAAAAATGGACAGCATGGCCGCCCGGGACTGCATGAGATTAAGGGAGACGAGATACAGAACGAATGTCGCGACAACCACTTTTATGTTCACGCGCGCCATGCAGAAGGCCAGAAAGCCAGTGACCAGAAATTCTCCTCCGAAATTCGGCTGGGTACCGGAAATAAAGCTGTAGCGCCCGCTTTGCTCGACGATGCCGTTGCCATTCAGGGGAACAAAATTGAACTGGAATAAAAAGACCGCGCAGGACATCAAACAGGATAGCCCGAAAGCCTTCATATAAGCCGCGAGATTCTCGTCACTGAGAACCATTGCGGTCATGGCCAAACTACCGAGGGCTCCGATAGGCTGTACGACCCCCTCGAGATTGGTGTTGCCCATGACAACGGACGCGAAAACGGTGACGCCGATCGGCAAATAAAGCGGCCAGAGAAACTTCGCATTGTTGGGTCGGACGATCCTCGTCAGGAAGAGCAAGGTCGCCGCCTTAAGGGGGATGGCAATCGCGTAATAGAGCGAAGACTGGAGCCCTTGTTCAGGATTGCCCAACAGAGCCATGAGCCAGACTGAACTGTCCAGGATGCCAAACAAGACGGCGACGAGGCGCGACGGCGCGACCACGAGCAGGGATTTCGTCTGTATTCTCTTCATTACACTCGTCCCTGATCCGAGCCGAATTCCTGTCGCCGATACCCGCAGGTCCCCGTGACCGGGAAAGTCATGCATGCTCCCGCACTGAGGGTTGAAAGCGCCAAAGTCATTGAAGGAGCCAAAATCATCCCGAAATCAGTTACCACTCTGCCTTCCATCTCCCCAAAGGCAGGCTCAGAACGGACGAGCGGGCCGTTTTTCCAGACCCGGAACTGTCACATCATCAGTATCTTTTGACGCCAGCGCTCTCGCAAATCCACGACGATCTGCTTCCGTCGACCTGAACGAGCCGGCTGAGAAGTTGCTCGTGGATGGCCCATCCAGGGCCCGGCCAGGATATTCGACGCATCCTCATAAAGGCCTGAACGCACCAGCCCGACAAATTCCGACTGCGCTTGCTCGGCAAGGTCACCGGGCAATGACGAGAAAATGCCCAGCGCCAGACGGATTTCTCTTGACCGCTATCCAGGCTTCATTCGGTCCGGACCAATAGGACATACGCAGCAAATTCAAATTGCCGTCGATCGGATTCACCGCGCAGACGCTTGAGCCAGAAATCCGTCAGCCACATAAAGGAGTTCGTCGGAGATTGAGCAAGCGCGGCGCTCACGACTCGTCTGGAGATCAGCGATATCCGAGGCAGACGGCTGGCCGATTACCCGCGCTTCAGCTCATCTTCCAGCAACAGCAGGCGAATGACCGCGGCGCTGCTCAAGGCTGACGCCTGGAGCGGCCTGCGCCGACGCCGCATCCAGCTGACGTTTCATCGCACTCAGCTGCGCGGCGTTGAATTTGTCGCCCGACAATATGCGTCTGCGCGGTGTCCGTCGAGCGAAGCTTCTGCGCGATAAACCAGAATTGCGTCGATGGCCCATGCGATTGCGCAGATTCCGAATATGGCAATGAAGCCTCGCCGCACGAGCGTTCGCCATATCACCTACGCCGAATTGGGATACTGGCCACCGTAGTAGTTCTTGTAATAATACCTCCCGTAATACGTCTCATAGCGCTGCAGCACGCGAACGTCCGCCTTGTTCAGTACAACGCCCAGCAAGCGATCCTGGAGTTCGGGGAAACCCGCCAGCTGATGCTGCACGAGGTTCACCTGGGTCTGCCCCCACTCGATCACATAGATATAGGAATCGACGATCTGCGTCGTGGCGCGAACATCGACGACCGGAGCGATCGGAGAAAAATCGATGATAACGTAGTCATAGTCCTTACGCAGGCTCTTCGACGAAGTTCTTGAAATCATCCGATGCCAAAATCTCATTTGTATAGGTGACGACGCGAGTTCATCACCGCCGGAAGAAAGCGCAAGCCGGTATCCTCATCGACGTAGATCGCGTCATCCAGCGCCACCTGCCCGTTGAGAACCTCCAGCAAGACCAGCCTTTGAATTTGGCGCCAACGCCCGCGTGAGGGACGGATTTCTCAGATCGCCGTCCAGCACGATGATCCGCTTGCCGGTATGCGCGATCAGCTCGGCCAGATTTGACGAAATCGTCGACTTGCCTTCCCCCGGAACCGTGGACGTTATTCCAATCACCCGGGATCCGCTGATATCCGCGGCAACCTTGATCGACCGGAAAGCTTCCGCAAACGCGGAAAGCGGTTCGTCGATGACCTGCCGCATGAACGGCCGGCTCGGAGCAATCGGTCGCTTCGCCGCGACATTTCCGCGGGATAAACGCCGCCTTTCTTCGAGGAATTCCGGCTCAGCTCCGATTGTGTCAGCTGAGACACCTTCGCCAGACTGACGTCTCTGAACCGTGCGACTCGGCCTATCGCGAAGCGGCCGCCACCGAGGGGCTGATCGACAGCATCTCGCCGGCCGGCACTCTGCGTCCGACGGGGCGCGATCCGCGATCGAGCTTTTGCTCTTCGCTGATTTCGAGTCAACGAGCAGCGGCAACACGGCAAGGCAATGGGTGTGGAGATTGGTTTCGACCTGGCGCGCCGTCCGGAACACCCGGTCAACGGCCTCGCGCAGGAGGGCGGCGCCGAAACTCAGAACGAGTCCGATGGCGCCCGCAATTCCGAGCACGACGAACGTCAGAGGACCGCTCTTGTGCTGAGGCGGAGCGGCCGGACTGATAACCCGCGCCTCGGTAATCGGAAACGACTGCTGCTGAATTGCCTCCATGTATCGCTGCAGGAAACTGTCGTAGAGCGTGTGATAAACTTGGGCCGTGCTTTCGAGGTCGCGCAGCCCCAGCCGGTCGCGATTGATGACTTGCGAGTTGGCGACCAGACTTTCGAGGTTTCGTTCGAGACCTTCGACGCGCGATTTTGCGATTTCGTAGTCGCTCTTGTAGCCTTGGGCGATGCGGCCGAGTTCGTCGAGGATCGATCGACGCAACTCGGTCATCTGGGTGCGCAGATTGACCGCCGCCAGATGGTTGGCGCCATATCTCGCCGACCAGATGGCCTCTTTCGCGGCAAGATCGAGATATTGTTTCGCAACCGGTTGATGACATCGCTGTGAAGGGAGTCGGTGACCGTTGCGTCACCGTCGCATCCGGAACGTCCTTCTTCATGACCTCGGTAATTCGCTCCAGACGAGCCTTTGCCTCTTCCGCAGCCGCGCGCGCAGTACCGAGCTGGGTATTCAATTCTTCGAGTTGCTGTTCGCCCAACAGCCGCGGGCCGCCGCGCCGCGGAATTCCGCCGACGGCCACGATATTATTCTTCTCTTTGTAATCCAGCACGGCACGATCGGCGTCGGAAGCCTGCTTGACGAAGCTCCTTGATGCGATCCTGCAGCCAGCCACTCGCTCGCCGCGTTGCCTGATACTTGGACTCAAGCTGATCGACGATATAGGCGTCCGCTATGGCGTTGGCGATCGTCGCGGAACGAGCCTGGATCAAGTGACGTGTAGCCGATATCGAGAACATAGGTTCGGCCAACTCGCGTAATGGTGCGCTTGGCAAGGAACGTACCCAAGAGCCTGGCGAGTTAGTCCGGTCTCCGATTGCACTTTGGGTGACGCAAGAAGACCCAGTATGTTGCCAACAAGCCCTCCTCCCGATCCCACAAATTCCGGATCTTCGGTCAGCTTCAAGTCCTTGATGACGGACAAGCCGATATTTTCGGACTTCAGGATTTCGACCTGGGTTTCCACCTGCGCGGTATCGATGGGAACATCGCCCATCGGCGCTTCTGCTGCTGCAATATCCGCAGCTTGCTGGAGTCGATCAGCAACATTGCGTGCGAGGTAAAGCTCGCAGGAGTCGTAAAGAGATAAACCAAGCCCGAGCGCGATGGCACAGGCGAAAACAAAAACGAATATCGGAAACTGACGCCGAACAAATCCCGTGAGCTGCTCGACAATCTCCGAAAGTGAAATCGAATCTTCGGGACTCGGACCTTCGCGTTCAAATCGATCGCTACTTTGCCGATTGAAGTTCAAAGGCGCGTCCATGCAAACTACCTTTGATCTTCGGGAAGCGCTGCTAGCAACCGTCAGCATTCGGCAAAAATCGCTTTCCGCTCTGACTCACAAACATAGAAGCGTTGCGATTGCTTCGCCTGAATGGCAACTCTGCTGAAGATGTCTTAGCGGCGGGCTTACCTGAGAAAAGCCACCCCCACCCGACCCTCCGCCGTTCAGCAAATTCGAGCCAGTTGGCAGCGAAGTTATTTCCGCCGTTGAAGTGGACCCGTGTTTGGTCCACCGGTCGGGGCGCCAGCCACATTCGGACCACCGCCGCCGCCGCCACCGCCAGCCGGTCGAAGCGGTGCCGGTATCACCAGCAGCTTCCGCGTAAGCTTTGGCGAATTCCGGAAGTCCGGAATTCGCGACCGCTGTCTGAATCTGATTTGCAAAGCCCGGGTCGCCCTGCTGCATAGGCTTTCGCAACCTGCGCGAGACCCTTGGCGATAGCCTTGCGCTGATCTTCGTTGGCCGTTTTGGCAAGCGCAATGATCGTAGCAAGCGTGGCCTTGTCCGAGCCAACCAGGTCGCTGACCTGCTTTGTCAAGTCCAGGTCCGCCGTCGCGAAACTGACTCAGCAACTGACCTGGATTGGCCTGGAAAGCGGCATACCGCAGCAGGCGGCAACGTCGCACCTTGCCCGGCGATCTGAGCATTCGCGAATTGCGCGGACAGCATAAGAATGACCACCGACAAGAACACCGAACGACGAAGCGAACCATCATTTTCAGTCTCCTTAGCATTCCAACGGTCAAAATGCAGCTGCATCACCTATAGTCTAAAATTCGTCTAAATATAGCTGACGCGCAAGGGAAACACTAAAGCCCAATATGCGCTCACATCAAATACCAATTCAACATATTGATTATAATTGATAATTTATAGGATATTTCGCGCTTGCCGGTCAAACCATGGCAAATTAACGCTAATGCGGCGTTAGCGGTTCACTTTTCTCGATGCTGATCCGAGGCCTGGCTGGCGCGCGAAATCGTTCCTCTCGTACCCGCGAATGGCTTGCGAAAGTCCCAAGCCGAGAAGCGCGAAGACGACAATTGAATAGCCCGCGATCTGCAAGGAGAAGTCGATCGACGAGTGCAGGAGCGCGATGAGCGAAACCGCGAGAGACGACAGCGGCGCAATCATGTTTCGTCGTCGCCCGCGCAATCCAAAAGACAGGACGATAAGAGCCGCAATCCACGCCAGGGCGACAATGAGCGTGAGCGGAATCCCCATCTCGGATGCGAATTCCAGATGCGTATTGTGAGCGATGTCCCACAATGCCCTGCATGGAAATATCGTCGCTGCGATAGGCCGGAAAGCCGAAGGCAAACGTCCCCAATCCCGTTCCAAACCATGGATTGTCGGCGATGATCTTCAGCGTCGAGCGATAGACGGATAGCCGCCCCGCATCGCTAAGACCCAGCATATCTATGCGGCCGCCAATGTTGCTCCCCAGGACGTACAGCAGAAGCAAGCTCGTCGCGACGCACCCAAGAAGAGCGATCAGAAGTCCCTTGCCGCGACAGGTCACGCCCGAAGTAGATCATGAAAGTCAGGATCAAGACCATCAAGGATACGAGAACGCCGCCACGCGAGCCGGTCATGAACATGGCCGACAGGCAGACGAACAGCATGACAAATCGAATGAGCACGTCCTTGCGGGTTTCGGCCAAAAGATGGTGCGGCACCCTCTTCCATTCGATCTCGCCCCGGGGAAGGCTTCCTCTGATCGCAGCCATCAGCAAAATCGAACCAAACCGCCGAGCACGAGCCGAAGTAGGCCGCGGCGGTATTCCGGTTGATGAACGTCGAGGTCAAACTTCCGACATACGCGGTTTTCTCGCGCCACAAGATCTCGGTTGGGTCAAGCAGGAGCGCAAGGATGCCGTAGACGGCATAGCCGACCCCTGCCCACGCCATCACGCGAACGCCCCGGCGGGCTCGATCCGAATCAGCTCCGACGATCAAGCCAAGAACGAGCGCAAGCATGTTCGCCAGCGGCGATCCAATCGCGAAGAAGGGCTGTCCCCTTACGATCGATACCGATGGAACAAGTTGCTGTCCCAAAGCTTCCGACGCTTTGGCCCACACGGGATTGAATGCAGCAATCCAGGGATGGTCCGAAAGCTGTTCGTGAAGGACGAAGCCAAAACACAACACAACGAAGGCAAGGCCCCCCAAAAGGAACAAATGTCCTTTCTGCAAGCCGCTTCGGCGACGCGAGAACCAGGCCCACGCCCAACAACGCGCACCAAAGCGCGATCGTTGTCGGCTCTCGGGAGCCAAATAACAGCGGCGGTCCGGCCAAGCGCGACATAAAGGATGCCTGCAGCAGATCCCGGTTGGAGCGCGATCTGCTCTTCGCGGGAACTCGCCGGCTCTCACGTCGCCGGAACTGACTTGGCAAGGTTAGACCACTGGCCGGCTCGGCAACGATATCAATAGGCGGCGCCCGTGAACTGCTCGAGCCAGAAAATCAGGTTCCCTTCAGCGCCCTGATCGAATTGCGCAGGATTATCCCGTTCTGTCCGAGTGAGGAAACCGTTGTTGCCCGTCGCCATCATACGCATTCACGTAAATCAGGAACTTCGTAACGTCGACAGAGGGCGAATTCGCGACGAACACAACGTCCTGATTTCTCATCTGGAAGTTTGTTGCCAGGAAGTAGCCACCCGGATCGCGGAAGCTGATGCTGAAGATCACGGGAATCAGTTCACCGGTGAACTTGCTTACGTCCACACCCAGCAGTTCGGCGACTTCGCGGGGCTCGGCGCGATAGAGGAAGACGGATCGCAGGATCAGCCTGCACATCGACCAGACCGCCGGCCTTTCCGACAGCCTCGGCAAGATTGATCCGCCAGGCGTCAAAGTTGAATTCGCCCTGCTGACCGGACGCACCGAATGCAAGGAACTTCTGCTGCTCGCGGTAGACGTAGACGCGATCGCCCGGCTGCACGAAGATATTGTTCGACGGCTCGTAGACCAGATTGGCAAACGGCACGGTCGCGCGGCGTCGTCGCCACGCTGCAGCATCACCCAGGTTTCGATAGCCCTGCCCCTTGATGCCGCCGGCGCGCGTGATCGCATCCGTGATGCGATCCAGCGCGCCCGACGCCGCCGCGGGATAACGCACCGGCGTATTCACTTCGCCAAATACGCTGACCAGCGACGTCCGCTGCTGCGAAAGCGAAACGACAACCTGCGGCTCGATCGCGCGGTTCTTGATGCGATTGACGATGTCCTGCTGGATTTCGCCGTTATACCGGCCCGCGGCCTTCACGAGGCCCGCATACGGAACGCTGATGTTGCCGTCGTTGTCGACCGTCTGATCGGGAATCGTGACGAAGTTACCCGGCCGGACACCGGCCTCGGTCGGAATGAACAATCCGCCTGCGGCCGCTTCAAATATCGTGACGCTAACCACGTCGCCGATGCCGAATTTTATTTTGGACGGCGGCAGCCGCTTGTCGGGGAAAACGCCCGCGAGCCCGCGCGGCTCATAATGGCGCGAGCGGTGCATACCGTCTCGGCCGTCAGCTTAACCAGCGCGTAGGGAACCGTGGGCGAAGACTGCGGCATCTGATATTGTAGTCTGCCGGACCGGAGGCTGGCACCAAAGAGCAGCCACCGAGGAGCAAAACCCCCGCCGCCACAAAAACCGCTCTGACATTTGCCGCCGAAACATAAAGTCCTAGCCCTGCCCTAATGCTCTAATCATTATTGGAAGCACTCCCTCCCGACAAGGACATCCGCTCGAGCGATCCAAAATTTGCTCGGCGGTGCGTCAAAAATGCAACAACTGGGACTTCAATCCCGATTGCACAACATCCTGTTCTTAAATGTTTTTATTGTATTTTCGTAAAAAATCAGGGCCTTCCATAAATCGGAATGCGCCGAGTTGTCGACCGGAGATAACGTGATCCAAATCAATCGCCGCGAAACAGCGCCTGGACGACGGATGGCCTCCGGTCAAACCGAACTGATCTCGACGACCCTGGGCCTGACTTTGGCGTACCTGGCTGGAGCAACATCCGCTTTCGCCCAAGGGCGTGACATTTCTCAAGATTTCGAGAAATGCAAAGTTATCGCAGACGATCAGGCTCGCCTGAATTGCCTAAAGAATTTGCTTCCGAAGCGCTTCCTCGGAGCCCGCCGACTTCCGCCGCCAGCGATTCGTGGCCGCTGGTCAGAACGCCTCATCCCAAGGGAGGCCCGGATGCCGTTGCGATCATGAGGACGGCCGACACCGCACAATCCGACCCGGATCTGGCCGGGCTCATGATCCGCTGCAAGGAAGAGCCGGGCCTTGAGGTGCTGCTGGCCCTGGTGCGACCATTTCCGCCGCGCACCAAGAGGGACGTCGTTGTTACTTCGGGAACGACGCCAATCCGTCCTCCACGCGGAAGCCTCACCTACCGGAACTGCGCTTGTTCTCCCGATCGAAGCCACGGCATTTACAACCGGCCCCTGGCAGGGACTGAAAGAACTCGCCGTTACGATCAAGGACCCTGAAGCCGAAATTCGCGGCGTGATCCCGCTGGATGGTCTTGCCCCTGCAATGGCAAAGCTCTCGGCAAGCTGCCCGTCGGGATGACCTGACGGCGAGCGGTCGCCGCCGCGCCGCGCCGATCGCCGGCCCATCTTAACCAATTGTTAGTCCGCCATGCCGATGATCCCCGGGAAGGAGCCTTCCCGTATGGTCATGATTGCGCTTTGCAGTTCGCTGATCGGCGCGGTGCTGGGCACTCGCTTTAGGGTCCAGGTGCTGTTTCCAGCCGCGATGCTTGGTTTGTGTGATCGTGGCCGCCGTTGCCGCGTTCAAGGGCTCGGCCATTTCATCGGCGATCGTGGCGGCAATCGTATGCGTGATTTCGCTGCAGATCGGGTATCTCGGCGGACTTTTCACGCGCTTTTGCATGGCGGCATCCCGGGTCGCATCCCATCGCTCGCTGCGTTCGACCACCGTCCGAAGCTGATCCGCTCCGCGTCAGGGATCGCGCAATTTGCTGAGTTGAGACCGGTAAGCCCTGCGCCGGCGCTTGCATCGCGCGTACCGAGCACGGCATTTCAGCCAAAAGTCGCTGACACAGACTCTTGCAACCGAGCGATCTGGCGCGTTGCAAGGCGCGCCTTATCATGTATCGTTCAAGTTCATTGTTTGAAGAATTGAGCAACCGCTTGTCGATCGCCTTCAGTCTGCTGCTTATCTCAATTGCCATCGTACCCGCCCTGGCGATTCTCGATGGGCTTGTGGCACAATCCTTCATCGCAGCCTTGGCGGTCGCCGCACTTGCCTTCGTCGGAATTTCCGCGCGAGCAGCGGACGTCAATTTTGCCGCTCAGGTCACGCGACGCTTCAAGCTCGCCGCGGCCGTTCCGGCGATCTGGATGGTTGTCCAGATTCTGCCGACTGCCTTTTTCCGGGATGTCACACTCGATCTGGATCAACGCCAACGAAGCGCTGAACCAGCAATCATGGGGGCACATCAGCATCGATATCGGCAAGACCATCGAGGCCTTGGCCTTTTATCTGGCCAATATCTCGTTGATCGTCGTCGCTGTATTTGTGACCAGAGATCGCCGGCGGGCAGAACTCACTCTGTTGGCCCTCACCGCGATCACGACGCTAACGACGATTGCGTTGCTGATCAGCAAGACGGACTGATCGCAGGCGTGGCTGCGAGCGAGATGAACGAAATGCTCAGCGCCATCAGTTCATTGGGAATCATATTGTCGTTGACGACCGGCGTGCGCGCCGTCGAACGATACGAGAGCAGGACCGGCAGAACCGACGCCGCGCAAAATACCCGAACTGGTCTTGGCCGCTTGCGGCGCCGGATTGCTGGTTTGTATTGCCGGCCTGGCCGCCAGCGCAACATTGAACGTTGCCCTGACCGTCGCGTTTGGAGTCGTCGCTTTTGGTTCGATACAGGCCATTCGCCGGGTCGGCCTGGCAAGCTGGGCTATCGGGATCTTCGTCGCAACCATGATCACCGCGGCCGCGATGATCGTTCTCTGGCGTTATGATTCCGCCCGCATGCTCTCGCCGTTTCTGCAATTCGCAACCGCGGCATCCCCCGACGCAATTTCAGTGACGCAGCGAATATTGTCGGACACGGGCTGGCTGGGAACTGGCGCGGCAACTTTTGCGCCGCTCTTGCCTATTTACCAGGAGCTCGGCAGCTCGGTCACGAACGCCCCATCAACGGCCTCGGCATTTGCAATCGAGCTGGGTTGGCCAATGACCCTCTTCACGATCGCAGCGACGGTCGGGCTTATCGTCACGCTTTATCGCGGCGCCCTCGTCCGCGGACGGGATTCGTTTTATCCGGCCGCCGCTGCGGCCTGCACCATCATCATTCTCGGTCAGGCCTTTTGCGATGCAAGCCTGCTGCATTCCTGCGTCGCCGTGGTCGGCTGACGCCGTGATTGGACTGGGATTGGCGCAAAGCGTCAGTCAGCGGGATGGCTCGCAGCCTTGAGATGTCGGCCTCACGGCCAGGACCGGCCGTTAGACGTTGCGACCGCCGAGCGAAGCCCAATAGTTCGGATTTTTGGGTGTCTGAATTCGGACCCACTGGTACGGCGCCCGCGCCCACGGCCGAATTTGGGACGTCATGTTGTCGAGCACGAGATCGCCCGCCGAGGTTCGCACCACCAGCACCAGATGGTGTTCTCCCCAGGAAGTGACGACTTCGCTGAGAAGAAGCGCGCGAGTGGGCCAACCGCGCGCCAGCAATTCGGAACGCTTGGTCACCGCATAGTCGTTGCAGTCGCCGCTGGCAGGGATTGATCAGCCATTTTTCGCCGGCCAGACCTTCGCGTATTGCGCTCCGGTACAATGGCCGCATTTACGGTCTTGTTGACGGCCTTGCAGATCTTCCCAGCGCTCGCGCCGTGAGGCGAACCGGGCCGCCCCGAAACACCATCCGCTGGGGTTTGCACTGGTCGGCATAGCGCAGGCAAAACTGGGTAAACGCCATCGGCGGCAGGGTAAAATTGCTGAACGAAATCCGCTTCACCATCGAGACCGAGCGCGTGCGGCATCCCGACAAAGCCGGCGTTGGCGCTCTGGTATCCGCCCACGACCACGGTCGCGGTGATTGCAACAAGCCATTTGGAAATGGTACGCATTTTGTCGGCTCCCCGTCTCGTTGCAGGGGAACCTAGAGAACAAGATTTGAGATCTCGCTCGATTGCGCTCGAGATATTTGATTCAAATCCGAGCGGCCGCATCGAGGATCTGTTAACCATTTGATTGAGCCTCCTTGTCATGATCGAGCAGTCGGGACGCTCGTTCAAAGCTCCAAATCGGGAATTCTCCTTGCTATGCTGGGTTTTTTGCGATCACGCAGGATTGTGAAACAGCCCCGGCTGCCCGACGGAATTCGGATCTATGCCTTCGGCGACATCCACGGGCGTTCCGATTTGCTAAAGAAAATGTTTACCGTGATTGACGCTGACATCGCGCGAAATCCGGTCGAGCCGACCGATTGAGGTTTTTCTGGGCGACTACATCGACCGCGGACCCAATTCCGCCCATACCCTCGATCTTCTCATCGAGCGAAGTCTTTACCGCGAGACGGTGTTCCTCAAGGGCAATCATGAGGCATATTTCCTGGAGGTGCTTCGCGATCCCAGCCAAGCTCGAAGATTGGCGGCAATTCGGCGGTCTGCAGACCCTGATGTCCTACGGCATCCAGCCGACGCTCAATCCGGACGCAGCCGAGCAGACTGACTTGATAAGCGCGCTCACCGAGGTCATGCCCGGCGACCATCTGAGGTTCCTTCGAAGGCCTCAAACCTTCATTCGTTTGCGGTGACTTCTTTTTCGTCCATGCCGGCGTGCGACCCGGGATTCCTCTCGAACGAGCAGCAGGAGACTGATCTGTTGTGGATCCGGAACGAATTCCTCGATAGCGACGAGAACTTCGGCAAATTCATCGTTCACGGTCACACCCCGGTCCGCGAACCCGATATCCGGCCGAACCGGATCAATATCGACACCGGCGCCTACGCAACCGGGAATTTAACATTGTTAACAATTCAGGGAAGTAGCATGCTGACGGTCTAATCGGACCATTCAGATCTCGCAGCAATGTCGCGCCAGGCTGGATTTACTGATTGAAGCAGGATTGCGATGAAACCGATCTGGAAATTTCGACTTCTTGCCCTGCTCGTCTTTGTGTTTGTCGGGGGTCTTTCGATCTCAAACCTGGTGGCTGAATTTCTGCGGCCGGCTCCTTCTCCGCTACCGTCGCAGAACCAGCACGGCTCCGACCCCGGACCAGATTTCATCAGCAGGCCGGGCTTCGGCAATCGCGCCGTTTCGGTCGGACCTGAAGGCCGATTATGCTGTGGCGCTTGCCGGCCAGGCGCTCAAATCCGAAAACTCGGGCAACTCCAAACGATGAGACGGCACAAAATGCCGTCAAGAGCGCGTTGAAAATTGGCCCGCATGACTCGCGGATGTGGCTCGTCCTCGCGCTGCTTCAGGCGCGAAGCAATCTTGGCGATTCTCTCATCGCTGAATCGCTGAAGATGTCTTATCTGACCGGTCCAAACCGTGCCGAGCTTATTCCAGCCCGCCTGGATACCGTGACATTGAGCAATCTCTGAACGATGCCGATCTCAAGGAACTCGCGCGCAGCGACGTTCGCGTCATTCTCACGCAATTTCCGGATCAACGCCCGGCGCTGGTGAGTGACTACGTTCGCGGCTCTTCAATCGGAAAAGCATTCCTCGAAGAGAGCGTCCGAACGTTCGATCCGAAATTCGTCGATTCGTTTCGGAACGCGCGATAACTTTCGCCGCAGGCTGCACGTCAATCGTCCCTTGCGGGCACGAGGCTCGGTCGCGCCGTTTCGCGCGTCACTTTGCCTCATGGAGAGGCAAAACCAGGCGGCGATCACGAATTAGCTATGCGACCAATATGACCGCCCGCGACCGGCAAGGCGTGTTATGGTCGCGAATGACAAATTTCTTAAAGTTGTTCATTGTATCTATTCTGGTGATGTTTGCGTCCGCGGCCGTAGCCGAACCGTCCGACTGCAAGGATTGCGATCGCCAGAAGGAAGAAAGCGCCCATCGCGAGCAGATCAAGGCCGAGCGGGCCAAATACGATCGCGAAAACGAAAAGGTCACCGCGCGTCCCTGGGACGGGACCAGATACGACAGGTCGCCGCGGGACAAGGAATAAGAGATCAATCTTCCGACTGCCCGGGGGCCAAGCCGCCCCATCCCGAGAGGCTTATTTCGCGGGCGCTTTCTGGCACTCGGAGTAAAACGCGCCGTTCGCGGCGGCGACACTTTCCAGGCAATGCTTGCTATCCTTGACGTCGCCGGCGACGGTGAAATCATAGGATTCGCCCTTGAGAATGAGGGCGTAGCGACCGGACGCCAGCGGCTTTTCCGCGTCCTCGCCAACCACTTCGTACATGTCCCGCTGCCCCTTGAGAGGGGCGGTCAGGTACGGATACGAAATGTTCCGGATCACCCAATTGCTGTCCTCGGCCTTGGTGATGACGGGCTTGCCGGCCTTATCGAAGGTCATGGCTTGCGAGATCTTTGCAATGACGCGGACTTCGGCGCGGTCCAGCGCGCTCGTGGCGGAGTCGCGCTTGAACACGATAAACTTGACACGCGGATCGGGAAGCACCGTTTTCGACGGCGTGGAGATCGCGGCTGAAATTGCAACACGGGGACTTGGCGCATGGCCCGGCAGCAATTCGAGCGGATATAGTTTGCCGTCACTGACGGCATAGACTCCGAACGTCGTCGGAAGAAGGCCCGCCGGCTGTGCCGGCTCGGCTTCCGCTTGCGCCGGGATGTCTGTTCGGCAGTGGCCTGAACAGGCTTCAATACTGTCCTTGAGGCAACCGTCCCCTGCCCGACATTGGACCGCATCATCGCCAGGGGATTGACGCGTTGCTGAATGGCAAAGGCGATGGCGACGACCACCGCCACCACCGTCGCGTAACGCCAGGGCGCCGTGAATTTCCATTGCTTGCGGGCGGCCTTGGGTTTCCAATCGGGCTGGTGCCACCGCTTCTCGTCCGAAAACGGCTCGGCATCGTATCCGGCGTCGAATATCGTCGAACCCGCGATCGCTGCGTTCGGAGCAAGGATCGTCTGGTTCTCCGGCGCCCCTAATCGTAACGGCTGCTCGTCGGGCCCATCGAGAGCCCGCAACTCCATTCGGTTGAAATGGGTCTCGACGCCCTTGATGGCCACCTCGAGGGCGTCGGCGAGGCGGTCTATCTCTTCAGGCGCTTCATCGGCGATCTGTTCATGCAACTTGTGCCGGGCGAGTTCATAGACAGTCGTTCGCAGTTGCTCCGGATCGGCGATGACGGAACTGATCGTCCGCGACAGGACGAGGGCAAAGTCGACTTCGGAAGAGGCTTTCACCTCCCCGCTAGGTTCCTTGCGCGGGATGATCCGGGCCATGAAATACTTTGCCGCGCCGGCTGGTTCGAGTTGCTGTTTTTTCAAGGTTAACACAAAATTAGCCGATGACGAGAGATCAAGCCGCCATCGTTAATGTGCCTCGGTCGCCGGTTGTTTTCGCAAGGGCAGACCTTCCACGCCTGCCCGGCTCGGGCAAACGAGAACCGTCCCAAGGCGTCGAAACGCCGCAACTCTCATCCTCAACGGAACGGATTGGTCGGATAGGCAACGACTGGATTGGAGGGGTCTTTCGTACCCTGCGCCAAGGCGGAAGTCATCGAGCCGGGCCACGCCAGGCACGACGGCCATGCAGCCAAAAATGAACCCTGTTGCTATTTTCAATGCCGAACGGCCTTCCGGTCGGGACGTTGCCGGGTAACAAACCAGCCAACAATGATATATTCGTTCGGCGCATGATGTTTCAGGACCGGCATTTGGCAGGTCGAATCCGGTCATGACTGCCGGATATTTTGTTCCAGTTCGGGGATTGAAATGACGATCATGGTTACGGGCGGCGCGGGCTATATCGGTTCGCACACCTGCGTTGAATTGATCCGCGAGGGACATTCGGTCGTCGTCTTTGATAATTTTTGCAACAGCCAGACGGAAGTACTGAACCGGATCGAGCGAATAACCGGCGTTTCCCCCGCGGTGGTGCGAGGCGATGTTCGCGACCGCGATCTGCTGAAGAATACGATGACCAAATACCAGTGCAGCGCGGTCATCCACTTCGCTGGACTGAAGTCGGTGGCCGATTCAGTCGTCCAGCCGCTCGAATATTACGACAATAACGTGCTTGGCAGCCTGAGACTGATCCAGGCCATGCAGGACGCCAACGTTCGCAGGCTGGTGTTTTCCTCGTCGGCGACGGTCTATGGCGAGCCGATCACGCTTCCCTTCAAGGAAGATCATCGGGTGTTGCCGTTCAATACGTACGGCCGCACCAAACTGATGGTCGAGCAGATGCTCGGCGACCTGGCAAACTCGTCGGATCGGTTCGAGGTCGCCATCCTGCGTTACTTCAATCCGGTGGGCGCTCACGAAAGCGGCTTGATCGGTGAAGATCCGATCGGCGCGCCAAACAATCTGATGCCGTTCATTGCACAGGTAGCCGTCGGCCGACGGCCGCATCTGAATGTGTTCGGGTCCGACTACGACACTCCCGATGGAACGGGCGTCCGGGACTACGTCCATGTTGTCGACGTCGCCGTCGGCCACCTGCGAGCCCTGGAGAGCCTGGAAAAGCAGCGCCTCATCAAGGTGAACCTGGGCACCGGCCGCGGCACCAGCGTTCTCGAGCTTGCGAATGCCTTCTCCACCGTAAGCGGCAAAGACGTGCCGGTTGTGTTTGCTCCAAGACGGGATGGAGATATCGCCTGCTTCTATGCCTGCCCCGACCTCGCCCAGCACACGTTAGGCTGGCAAGCAACGCGCGATCTGAACGATATGTGCCGCGACACCTGGAAATGGCAGAGCGGCAACCCGCTTGGATACAAAGGGCAATGAGCGATTGCCGTCGACGTTCATTTGTCCCGAGGACACACTGGCCGGATCAATTATGATTGAGGGGCAACTGCGGCCGGCCGTTTGTCGATAGCCGGCGGCCTGAAGTCGGGAAACCTGCTGAGCATCGCCGCCTTCAGGAACTTGAAATGGGAAATCGTGAGAACGAGTTCCTGAAGGCGACGTTGCCCGCTGGAAATTTCCTGGTCGAACAGATCCTGGTGCAGGCTATCGAGCGCTTCCCTGGTCAGATATTCATCCGTGCCGTTGCCAAAGGTGACGGCGGCGCGCGCCAGGAAATCATCCACCCGTCGCGTGAGGCCCGAATGCTCGGCCTCGGCGGCGGCCAGGGCAGCTTCGATTGACATCAGGATCGACCCGACGCGCTGGCGGTCCGTCTCGGCGTCGCGGTCGGTCGAGCGCGCCTTGAATTCAGGCTCCGCGGAACCGCCCCGAAAAAGCTTATGAACGCGAGCCCGCAAAAACAGCTGAAACATCGTTTGGTCCGCTCCGCCGCCACGGCATACAGCGCAATGCTCCAAGTTGGTCTATCATGGTTAGGAAATGATTAAGGTTTGACGCCGGTCCGCGCAAGTCTCGGCAAGCCACACGGTCCATGCGGCACTATGTTTGGCGTAAAGTTCAAACCAGCGTTCCTGCCGCATGGTCGTCGTTATTCCGCACGCGTAACCCGCGACGTGGCCGCCGGTGGCATGCGAAGCCGGCAGGCTGTCGAGGGTCTCGAACTCCGATGTCTCCTCGATGGTCAGCCCGATAAGGACGCGCTGTCCGCTTTTATCGGGAAAATATCGTCGCGGAGAATACTCGTCACTGCGATTGGTCATTGGACGACAATTCGCCTGCAATCCAGGGCCCGGTCATGGCGTCAAGATGCCGCCGGTATGCCCGCATGAAACCGTGAACGCCAAGAATAATCGAAGGCAGCACCAGAAACCAAAATCCATTCATCCAAATATCTCGATCGCGCGGCGACTACTTGATGCGATTTCTCGCCGCCGCTCTCCGCCTGTGAGACTGCCACGATCGCACTGCATAGCCTGCGAAGAAGCCGGCCGCGAAGATTACACCCACAGTCGCAAGCACAGTCATCACGCAACGATAACACCGTTTGGCGAGCGCCCGATCACGCCGGGCAAATTAACATAACCACTCAACCTTACTGCGCCGGCTATGCGTTCCGCTGACCATCACTTGGTGTCTTTGGAACCGGCATCGTCCACTTTTCCGCCGTTCGCGACGCATTTGTTATAATAAGCCCGCTGCGACTGGGCAGTTCCCTTTGCGCTGCCGGCAGCCGGATTTCCCGCCTGGCGCGGAGGAAATGCCTTGGCGGTCAGAATGTCGCAGGCCTTTGCCACCTCTGCCGTTATGGCAGAGGCGCTGGTCGCCATCGGCCCAATCGCGCCGAAGAATATTGCGGCGCCTACAAACTTCCGGTTGACCATCAGATAACGCTCCTCTTTTTGCAGAAAATCATAAAGCCGAATAATCTCGTCCTTGCAGCCACGGACAGCCGACCGCGCGCTGCTGACAATCGGAATCCAGCGAACCCTCGGACTGATTAACCGACGATTTCGCGATCCGCGCAAGTCTGCAAAGATCGGCGACAAGAACAACGGGGATTTGGATATTCAGCGGCCTGCCTGGAATCCCGGCGAAAAAACACCGGCCAGCGAGTTCGGGAAAGACAGCCCATCTCGTCTATCAAGACGATGACACGGTTTGCCGGCTGCATTTAAATCCCCGGAAGCGCGCCCTGAATCATTTCAGGGGCCCTCCGGGATCCACGAGCGACGGTCCAAAAGTGATTACCTGCCGGCGCGGCTCGATCGGATGCCGTTCACAGCCGAATAAGACGGATGCGTCATTTCCGGGCGGCACTAGTGCCGCCGGCCTCAGGCCGACCGGCGCCTCGCCGCTGCCTCGCGCTTGGAGCGGTCGATCAGAAAATCGTCGATCTTCTTGCCGGCCTTGAGTTGGGACGTCAGCCACCGCGGCTGCTTGCCTCGACCGGCCCACGTTTCCGATGGATCGCTCGGATTCTGGTATTTGGGAAGAACCGGCGGATATTTTCGGCGCATCGTGCGGCGTCCACGAATTTTCAAAGCCGCATGCGCCGCCGCGGGCTTTCCGAACACACCGCGATTGAGGCGCGCAAGGCGGCTTTCCAGACCCCGCTTTTCCGCTTTGATCTTTTCGGACAGCACCACGCCGACCTCTTCGTAGACCGCCCACAAATCGTCGATGGACATCGATTTCAAATCCAGCTTGCTCGACTTCATGTTGTCCGCCATAAAATTTCTCCCCGGTCCATTCCATTGGACCAAAGCTTTTCCCGGCCGTTCGATCGCCGAGACTTTGCGTTATCGTGCACCAGCGAAATGGCCGCGGAGGTTCAGATCGATTTGATCGGCAAACTCAGCGCGAAGCCAACGCATCTTCCATCGCTTTAATAGCGAACACTTGTTGCCGCATCCGAAGATTGCACCGAGGAGACCCTTATGCCCAGGTTATCCCCGCAAAGATGCAGGCTGAGCTTTTTAATGTGAAATCGGGCATTGTGAAGGCCGCGGTCTTCTGGATTGGGGCCTGCGGTATCTGCTTGCCAGCCACGAGCGCATTAAATTGGATTTTCCAACGAGAATGTTGAATCGAAGCCGACGCTCGTCGATTATTGAAAGCAACAATTCGCGCTCGCGAATTTCCCGCTCGATTCGCGCCCGCACTGCCTCATTGCCAGACAAAATCAAATTCATTGAAATACCCCGCACGCTCTTTGAAATCATGTTGCCTGAATTTTGCGACAAGCCGGATAAGGCGCTCAAGCGACGACAACCCTTTCAATTTTTCGAACCGATACCGTTCGCTGTCGACACCGGTTCCCGCTTTCCACCCGAATGTGATTAGCCAGCGATGGATTGAAGCAACTGCTGTGCCAATCCACTGGCGTCCAAGTGGAATTTTCGGCTTGAGAAGCCGGTGCGGGCAAGCACCTGCCGGCTCGATCAGCGCCCTGCTGGCGCTCCCTTGACCACGATAAAATCGATCGGGCCGCCCGGCTTGTCGTCATCGAAAACGCCAACCATCAGCCGTCCCGTCCGCCAGGCAAGCGTGTCGAGATTGGTGCGGCCTTCGTACAGCAGCGGCCCCTCCGGATGATTGTCGTGACCATGGACGACGTGCCGCGCGCCGAAGCCGCCGGAAAATTCCTTCGGATAACGCTTGCACAACAAGGTCGCTTCGCTCTGCTGATCCAGCGGAAGCTCGGGATCGACGCCGGCGTGGACGTAGACGCGATGCGCGTCGACATGCAGCAACTGCAGCCGATCGAGCCAATCGATATGGGCAGGCGGCACCGCCGCGGGGTCACCGCCATACGAGGCCAGCGCCGCGTCGCCGCCTTTCGCGATCCACGCCGCCATTTTCGAAGGGTCGCGCAGCGCCTCCGACATCAGGGCATCGTGGTTGCCCTTCAGCGTCACCAAACGCCAACCGGCTCGACGCCCGCCAGCAGCCGGTCGATCACCGCTTTGCTGTCAGGACCCTTGTCGACGTAGTCGCCGATCATGACGATCACGCACCGCTCGCCGCGGGAATGCAGGGTTATCCCGGCGAGTGCCTCGCTGAGCAGGTCGTGGCGGCCGTGAATGTCGGGAATGACGTAAGTCAGGCTCATGGGGCGGTTGCATTCCGGGCGGGCTCGCGAGGGTCCTAACCCGATCCATCTCCGCCATCAATCAGCCGGCCGCGCCCCGCAGTTCAACTCGCTGTGCTCCGGCTTGTTGCGATCAACCTTGCCTCGTCAGGTACGGAAGAACACGAACCAGACGACACCCAGGATGAGTATTGCCAGCCCGGTAGAGACAGCCAGGAGCGCAAGCACCGACGGCCCGGGCTCACCCTGACGAGCTTCGGTCGGGGTTTCGATGATCTGTGAATGCCGTCTCGTTGCCATGGAGCCCTCGTTTCCTTGCATCGTCGCGGGAGAACGCCAGTCTTTGAGGCGTCAGGTACCGACGGCAACGCATGATCTCCGGTGATGTTCCGTGTTTTGGGGTGTTGGAGCCCCGCGGTCCTGGTCGCGGCGCCATGGCCGCGCTGCGGCGGCTCGCCGCGCCCTCGCGTTCCATTGACGGTTAACTCCGTCCCGAAATTCCCCGCCGCGTCTGCTTTGAAAGCCGGTTCCGCGGTGCTATTCTTGGCGTGTCGTCTGTTGCGTTTCGGAGTATGCCATGGCCCCCCGCGCCAACTGGAAAGGCTTCCTGCGCCTTTCGCTCGTGACCTGCCCCGTCGCCCTGTATCCGGCGACCTCGGACAGCGAAAAGGTCAGCTTCAACCAGATCAACCGCAAGACCGGTCACCGCATCAAATATGCCAAGGTGGACGCCGACACCGGCGAGGAAGTCGCTTCCGATGACATCGTGAAGGGCTACAAGGTCGATACCGATACCTACATCGAGATGTCGAAGGACGAACTCGACGACATCGCGCTGGAATTGACCCACACCATCGAGATCGACGAGTTCGTGCCCAAGTCCGACATCGACAGCCGCTATCTGATCCGCCCCTATTATCTCGTGCCCGACGGCAAGGTCGGCCATGACGCCTTCGCGGTCATCCGCGAAACCATCCGCAGCATGAACAAGGTCGCGATCGGGCGCGTGGTGCTGACCAACCGCGAGCACATCATCGCGCTCGATCCGCTCGGCAAGGGCCTGATGGGGACGCTGTTGCGCTATCCCTACGAGGTGCGCAGCGAAAAGGATTATTTCGACGACATCCAGGACGTGAAGGTCACCAAGGATATGCTCGACCTCGCCAGGCATATCGTCGAGAAGAAATCCGGCGCGTTCGAGCCGGACAAGTTCGAGGATCACTACGAATCCGCGCTGATCGATCTCATCAACAAGAAGCGCAGCGGCGTTCGCCTGACCGCGAAGGCCGCGCCGAAAACCGCCGGCAACGTCATCAACCTGATGGACGCGCTGAAGAAGAGCCTCGCCAGCGAGCGGCAGGCTCCTCCCGCCGACGAAGGCCAAAGGCAAGAAGCCGCGCAAGGCCGCTTCCGGCCAGCGCGAAATGCTGCTGCCGATCAGCGGCAAGCGCGCCAAGGAAGAGCCAAAGGTTCAGGAATCGAAGAAGGCTGAGAAACCGGTGCGTGCGACGGCCGCCCGCTCGAAAAAGGCCGGTTGATGCCGCAGCCGTCGCGGCGGCGCGTGAACATCATCGGCGAAGCCTGAGATGCCGTGGTCGACGCCGTTCGAAGAACCGATAAACCTGCGCGGCGGCCGCAGGCTGACGACGCTGCAGCAGGCCGCCGACTACATCATGAAGATGCCGGAAGACGATCCAGCAACAGGAACGCTGGCAGATCGCGGTCGAAAACCTGATCAACGCCGCGGAAACCGGCGGCGGCTGGCTGATGTTTGCGCGGATCGGGGTGATGCGGGCGCTGAATGGCGACAGCCAGGCGCGGTGATTGCAGCCTCTGGTGCTATTTCAGCGACGAATTCACCGAGACGAACCTGTTGTTGAGGGTCGAGCCGATGCCGTTGACGGCGGTGATGATCACAATGCTCAGCCCGACCGCGATCAGGCAATATTCGATGGCGGTGGCGCCGGATTGATCTGCAATAAATCTTGCAAACAGCTGTCGCATTTAAAATTCCTTTTGACACCTGCCGCGGCCTGTTCCGGCCCGACCGCTAAAGCGCGCAATCTAGGCCGGATTGGTTGCTGGTGGGTTCACGGACGCGCTGAACGATCGGTTAAGGCCAAGGTCGGCTTTTCAGGGTACGCGCCCATGTGCTTCGCAAAGGCTCAGGTTCCGCGGCACTGGTATTTATACGGTACAAAGAATTAACCCTCGCTTCCGGATTGCCCCAACACGGTGGATCGGTCGGCGCCCCCTGGCGTTAGCGGACATGCCAGCACAGCAGCAGGAATTGAAAAAGAACTACATCGGCGTCGTCTCCGACAAGACCGATGAGCAGCGCGCGGTCGATTTACTGCCAAAATCCGACCGGCCTGCGAAGCAATATCTCCTCAGCGTGATAGCGGCTGTTCTGGACCGCGACGTCGAAGCGCGCTAGCGGTCGAGAAACCGCGGCCGACGACTGTGCATGTGGCGTCGGCCGCGGCGTACTCGATCGATCCGCCTGGAGCCAACCTGCTCCTGCGCATATCAGCATATCCAGAAGCAGCGGCGCGCAAGCTTTACCAATCAGCCGATTCCTGTTCCAACTAGCCCGTAAAGGCCGAGCCCAACATCGGCCAATCCTGGGAGGAATCGCCATGAAGCTCGGCGCAGCCATCGCGGAAATCATGAAGCGCGAGGGAATCGAAATTCTCTGCGGCTATCCCGTCAATCACCTCATCGAACACGCCGCCAATGTCGATATCCGCCCCGTCATGGTGCGTCAGGAGCGCATCGGCCTGCACATGGCGGATGCGATCTCCCGCGTGACCTCCGGGCGGAGCATCGGCGCGTTCTGCATGCAGCACGGCCCCGGCGCGGAAAATGCGATGGGCGGCGTGGCGCAGTGCTACGGCGAGTCCGTGCCGGTGCTGGTGCTGCCGATGGGTTACGCGCGGCGGCTTGCCAATATCGAGCCGAACTTCAATTCCAGCCAGGCAATGAAGGCGTTTTCGAAATCATCCGAACCGATCAACCTCGCCGCCGAAGTCGGCAATATCTTCCGCCGCGCCTTCACGAAGCTGAAGAATGGCCGCGGCGGACCGGTCATCGTGGAAATCCCGGCCGACATGTGGAACGAGGAGGTGCCGGAGCCCTTGAACTACACCCCGGTGCTGCGCACCCGCTACGGCGCCGACCCCGCTGCATGTGAAGGAAGCGGCGGCGCTGCTGATGTCGGCCAGGCGGCCGGTGATCTATGCCGGCCAGGGCGTGCATTACGCGCAAGCCTGGCCGCAGTTGCGGCGGCTCGCCGAACGGCTCGCTATTCCCGTCACGACGAGCCTCGGCGGCAAATCGGCCTTCCCCGAGACGCATCCGCTGTCGCTCGGCTCGGGCGGTCTCGCGGTGCCGCGCGCCGTGCCGAAATTCCTGGCCGAGGCCGACGTGATCTTCGGCATCGGCTGCTCGTTCACCGAGACCTCGTTCGGCATCGCGATGCCCAAGGGCAAGACCATCATCCATTCGACGCTCGATCCCGCGCATCTCAACAAGGACGTCGAGGCCAGGATCGGGCTGGTCGGCGATGCCGGACTCGTGCTCGACGCGCTGCTGGAGGAGATCGGCAAGAGCGTCGCGTCCGATCGCGACGCATCCGCCGTCGCCGCCGAGATCGCCGCCTCGCACAAGGAATGGCTCGCAAAATGGATGCCGAAGCTGACCAGCAACGACGCGCCACTAAATCCCTATCGCGTGCTCTGGGATCTGCAGCACACCGTCGACATCCACAACACCATCATCACCCATGACGCCGGCAGCCCGCGCGACCAGTTGTCGCCGTTCTGGAAGGCGGTCGAGCCGCTGTCCTATATCGGCTGGGGCAAGACCACCCAGCTCGGCTATGGGCTCGGGCTTGCGATGGGCGCCAAACTGGCCAGACCCGACAAGCTCTGCATCAACGTCTGGGGCGATGCCGCGATCGGCTTTACCGGCATGGATTTCGAAACCGCGGTGCGTGAGCGGATTCCGATCATGTCGGTTCTCCTGAACAATTTCAGCATGGCGATCGAATTGAAGGTGATGCCGATCTCGACCGAGAAATATCGCTCCACCGATATCTCCGGCGATTACGCCGCGATGGCGCGGGCCTTCGGCGGCCATGGCGAGCGCGTGACGAAGCCGGAAGACATCGTTCCCGCGATCAAGCGCGGCATCCAGAAGACCCGGGAAGGCATCCCCGTGCTGCTCGAGTTCATCACCTCCAAGGAGACCGAGGTTTCGAGGCCAGGGACCTGAATCCCAACGGGTTTTTGGCTTAACCTCGATGAAAGACGGCGCTGGCCCGGAAGCTCCGGGATGGGATATTCATGTACTGTTCCATGGATTTGCCGGACAGCCCGTAAGCCGGAGGCTTGCCGGCAGGTTCGTGATTGGGCGCGACGCCACTAGGCACCGCAAATGGATTTGAGCGAATGACCGCGCTTCGCCCGGAGGGACCGGCCGATCTCAGCCAGGAGAACATCCGCCTGCGGGCTGAACTGCGCGCCATGCGTGATCGCCAGGCTGCCGCCGCCGAAATCCTGCACACGATCGCGGGCGCCCCAGGCGACGCCGGACGCTCCCTGCAGCAGATCGCGGAAACCAGCGCCCGCCTGTTTGGCGCTCCCAGCGTTTCGCTGCAACTCGCCGAAAACGGCGAATGGGGACAGGCATTCCGCTTCGGCAAAAGCGCGGAACAGGTTCGCTCGGCCATTCCGCTCGCGGCGATCCGGATCGGGGGCCGCAATCTGCCCGGCACCGTGATCGCCGAGAACCGGCAGATCCATATTCCGGATCTCGACAACATTGATCCTTCGATGGCCGACTGGCCCGGCTTGCCGCCCGCGCGGGCGGCCGGCACCCGCACCATGTGCGGCACCCCGCTGCGGCGCGAAGGCAGCGCGATCGGCGTCCTCATCGTCTACCGCGACCGGCTGCTGCCCTTCACCGACGAGGAGCTTGTGCTTCAGCAGAGTTTTGCCGATCAGGCCGTGATCGCCATCGAGAATGCGCGGCTGTTCAACGAAACACGGGAGGCACTGGAGCGGCAGACCGCGACGGCAGACATCCTGAAGGTGATCGCTCGTCGCCGTCGGACGTGCAGCCGGTGTTCGAGGCCATCGCGACAAGCGCCAACCGCCTGCTCGGCGGATTCTCCAGCTGCAGTCTTCCGCTTCCTCGACGGCACCGTTCATCTCGCCGCGTTCACTCCGGTCAGTTCGGCTGCCGATGCAGCACTCAAAGCGGATTTCCCGCAGGTCGAGCGATGAGTTTCGAGGCGTTTCGACTGGCCCAGCAAGGCAAGCCGTTCCCTATCCCCGACACCGAAGAGGTACCGCACGCGCCGATCAGGGAAATCGCGCGGCTGCATGGCTTCCGCAGCATGCTGTTCGTGCCCCTGATGAATGGCGTCGTCCCGATCGGAATCATCACCGTCACGCGCCTCGAGACCGGCGCGTTCTCGCCCAGCCACATACAGTTGCTGCAGACCTTTGCCGACCAGGCCGTGATCGCCATCGAGAACGTGCGGCTGTTCGAGCAGGTGCAGGCGAAAACCCGCGATCTATCGGAGGCCCTGCAGCAGCAAACCGCCACAGCTGACGTGCTCAAGGTAATCAGCCGCTCGGCCTTCGACCTCGACACCGTCATGAATACACTTGCACGCTCGGCGGCCAAGTTGTGCGACGCAGATTTTAGCGGCCTCTTTTTTCGAGACGGTGATTTCCTCGCGCTCCGCGGGCATGTCGGACGTCGAAGGCAAAGTGGTCGACTTTCTGCGGCACGCCAGAGTCCCGATCGACGATCACAGTCACATGGGGCGTGCCATCCTGAACGGAACCGTCGCCAATGTTCCGGACTTCGACAGCGACACAACCACCCGGGTGCGGACGTTCCGGGAAGCCCTCGGTTTCAGGGCCATGCTCATTGTACCGCATGATGAGAGAAGGCCGGGGGATCGGCGTATTTGGCCTCTGTCGCAATCAGGTCGGTGAATTCTCGCAGCGACAGATCGAACTGGTCCAGACCTTCGCCGATCAGGCCGTCATCGCTATCGAGAATGTACGGCTGTTCGAGGAGGTGCAGGCGCGCACCAGGGAATTGTCGCAGTCGCTCGACGATCTGCGCACCGCGCAGGATCGCCTGGTGCAGACCGAGAAACTCGCTTCGCTCGGCCAGCTCACCGCCGGCATCGCGCACGAGATCAAGAACCCGCTCAATTTCGTCAACAACTTTGCGGCACTTTCGGCCGAACTGACCGACGAATTGAACGACGTGCTTGGGCCGGCATCCCTCGCCGACAATGTTCGCGAGGAAGTCGACGAATTGACCAGCCTGCTGAAGGACAATCTCGAAAAAGTGGTCCAGCACGGCAAGCGCGCCGACTCCATCGTCAAGAACATGCTGCTGCATTCGCGCGAGGGGTCCGGCGAGCATCGGCCCGCCGACATCAACGCGCTGCTCGACGAAAGCCTCAACCTCGCCTATCACGGCGCCCGCGCCGAGAAGCCGCAGTTCAACGTCACGCTGCAGCGGGATTTCGACGCCGATGGCAGGCATGATCGAATTGTTTCCGCAGGAAATCACCCGCGTGTTCCTGAATTTGATCTCGAACGGTTTCTACGCCGTCACCAAGCGCAAGTCGGAGAATGGCGGTTCCGGCTTTCGAGCCGGTGCTCAGCGCCGCCACGCGCAATCTCGGCGACACCGTGGAGATCCGCATTCGCGACAACGGCACCGGCATCCCGGCCGAGGTGAAGGAAAAGATGTTCAATCCGTTCTTTACGACCAAGCCGGCCGGTGAAGGAACCGGGCTCGGCCTGTCGATGAGCCACGACATCATCGTGAAACAACACGGTGGCAGGATCGAGGTCGAGACGGAGCCCGGAGAGTTCACCGAATTCAGGATCGTGCTGCCGCGGACGAGCAGCGCATTCAGACAAAAACAGAGGTCAGACGTGAGCGTTTTGGTTCTTGTGGTCGATGACGAGCCCGACGTCGAGGCGCTGTTCCGCCAGCAGTTCCGGCGGGATTTGCGCGCGCAACGCTTCGTGATGGATTTTGCGATGTCGGCGGCGGACGCGCTGGCGCGGATCGCCAACACCATCGAGCAGTCGCTGATCCTGATCCTGTCGGACATCAACATGCCCGGCATGACCGGCCTGGAAATGCTGCCCAAGGTCAGGGAATTGCGGCCCGACGTTCCCGTCATCATGATCACCGCCTATGGCGATCCCGAGACCAGGCGCAAGGCGATCGAAGGCGGCGCGGAGGGCTTGCTCACCAAGCCGATCGACTTCGGCCTGCTGCGGGAGGAAATCGACACGCGGCTGCAGCAGGCGGGCTGAATTTCGAAATCACGGCTTGAAGAATGCGGGATCGTTGAGCGCCTTGATCATGGTGTCGACCATGTCGGCCGCTCCATGGTCTTCACGCTCCTCCAGCAGTTCCCACATCTTGCGCAAATTGGCGCGCATCGGCGCCTTCAGCGAGGGATCGCGTTCGATCAAGGTCCGCGCGATGCAGAAGGCGATGCCCTCGGTGCCCATCCGGGTTTGTTCGATGGAGGGTTTGCTCATGGCCGGCTCCTGGTCGGTTTGGATAACTGACTTGCTGGCGCCGCTGTTAGATCAAATCGCCGCCGATGGATAGCCGGGCCGATGGCGCCCTACTCCACCATCTCCACCGGCTTCGCCGGGCCGGCCAGCGGCTTTTCTTCCATCAGGATCATGCACAGCGCCGCGCAGGCCATCATCGCCGTGGCGGCGCCGAATACATAGCGGAACGCCACGATCATGTCGGCGGCGGGAATCGAATTCACCGGTCCGCGATGCTCGCCGACCAGCGAAATATCCGCGCCCAGCGCCATCAGCAGGATCGCCGAGAACGCCGCCACCGTGAACGAGGCCATCAGCGCGCGGAAGAAATTCATCGCGCCGGTGATGGTGCCGACCTGCGCGCGCGCCACCGAATTCTGCAGCGAGACCACGCTGACCGGAAATGCCGTGCCGAGACCGAGCGCGAACCCCGACATCAGCACCAACAGCGCCCACAGCGGCAGCGCCGTCAGCGTCAGCGCAATCCGCCATCAGGGTCGCGCAGCAGGTACCGATGATCGCCACCCGCTTGTAGTGCTTGACCCGGGCCATGGTGCGTCCGGCGATCGCCGCGCCAAAGGTCGAAATGGCCGCCAGCGGGATCAGCCCAAGCCCGGCCTGGCTGGCGCTGAGGTGATAGACCACCTCGTAGTACAGCGGCAGATGCACGGTCAGCCCCAGCATCGCGCCGAGCGCGCAGCCGCCGGCGACCATCGCGTAGGGCACCACCGTCCCGCCCAGCAGCGACAGCGGCAGGAACGGCTCCTCGGCCTTTCCGGCCTGCCATACGAACGCCAGCGCGAGCGCCACCGAAGCCCCCACCATCGCCATGATGGTCGGCGACAGCCAGAGAAAGCGGTTGCCGCCCCAGGTCAGCACCAGCATGAAGACGACGGCTGAGGCCATCAGCAGCACGCCGCCGAGCCAGTCGATCTTGCGCCGGCGGTGAAACACCGGGATCTTGGCCATCTTCGGCAGCAGCATCGCCAGCGAGGCAATCCCGAGCGGCACGTTGATCCAGAAGATCATCGACCAGTGCAGATGCTCGGCGAATACGCCGCCGAGGACGGGTCCGCCGATGCCGGCAGCCATCCACACGCCGCTGAAATAGGCCTGGTACTGGCCGCGCTCGCGCGGGCTGACCACGTCGGAGATCACGGTCTGCACGCACCGGCATGATGCCGCCGCCGCCGAGCCCCTGCAGCCCGCGCGCGAGAATCAGAACCGGCATGTTCGGCGCCAGCGCGCACAGGATCGAGCCCGCGATGAACAGGCTGAGCGCGGTGATGATCATGGCGCGGCGGCCATAGATGTCGCTGAGCGTGCCGAACACCGGCGCCACCGCGGTCGAGGCCAGCAGATAGGCCGTGATGACCCAGGACAGATTGGAGACGTCGCCGAATTGCCGGCCGATGGTCGGCAGCGCGGTCGCGACGATGGTCTGGTCCAGCGCGGCCAGGAACATCGTCAGCAACAGGCTCATCAGGATGGTGCGGACTTCGCTTGGGGTCAGCGGCGCTTCGGCGCGATCGGCGGCGCGTCGCTGAGTTCGAGCACCTCCGGCGGGATTTTCGACAGTTCGCCGGCGATGGTTTCGGACAATGCCTGCTGGCCGGCCGGGTCACGGCGTTGCCGTTCGAACTTGTTCATGCGGAGGTGTTTTATCGGCTGCGCGGCGGAAAGCACGCGTGGAATCGCTGGTTCGGTTGCACTTTAGGCGGCAAATCCCAGCCGCGGCAGCGGGTTACGCGCATGGGTGCATCCCGCGCGGTGGCAATCGCAATCGCGTGATCGGTTCCCTTACGATCGCGGCCGCTTCTTCAGCCGCGCCCGCTTCGGCAACAGCGCCGGCCATTGCACGATGTGGTCTTCGAGGTCGGCGTCCGCGATCTCGTTCTCGGTCCCCTGCACCCGACCGCGCACCGAGACGCCCGCTTCATGCACGGTGTTGGGATCGCCCGAGATCAGCGGGTGCCACCAATAGAGATCGCGGCCCTCGGCCACCAGCTTGATAACCGCAACTCGGCGGCAGCCAGTTCAGGGTGCGGACGTTTTCCGGCGTCAGCCGCACGCAATCCGGAACCTTGTCGGAGCGGTTCGCATAGTCCTTGCAGGCACATAGCCCGGCATCCAGAAGCTTGCAGGAAACGTGGGTGAAATAGATCTTGCCGGTATCCTCGTCTTCGAGCTTTTCCAGGCAGCAGCGCGCGCAGCCGTCGCACAGGCTTTCCCATTCGGCGTTGGACATCTCTTCCAACGTCTTGGTTTTCCAAAAGAAACCCTCTTGACCCGAGGGCGGCTTGGGTCGCGCGGTCATATGTCCTGACGATTCTTGGCGATGGGCTCGCGCCCTTCTAGGGGCTGCGGCGGCAAGCGTGCAAGTAGGCTGTTGAACAGGCTGAAAAAAGCCCGGGACAGCGTTAGCCCTGCCGATCGAAATCGTGAGCCCGACCATTGGTTTATGGCCCCTGCTCGGCTAGAT
This sequence comes from uncultured Alphaproteobacteria bacterium, assembly GCA_963843225.1. GTDB lineage: Bacteria > Pseudomonadota > Alphaproteobacteria > Rhizobiales > Xanthobacteraceae > Bradyrhizobium. The sequence continues at coordinate 629,566 of CAWJJT010000003.1, forward strand.
AGAGAGTGAGTCCCCAGCGGCGCAGAAGCGCCTTGGGTTTGCCGCAACATTCCCGCAAGACGGCTCGACGGTGCCCGGCCGGGCGCTTGAGGGCTTTCGAACTGACCAGGGGCCTCGGTGCGCCAGATCGTACCAGCGGAATGGAAGAAAAAAATCCGGCACTGGATGCTGGATTTCGACGCGCGCATCGACTCGACGCTGTTCTCGACCGGCAAGGGCGCGCGCGAGCTCTACGAGCGGTACTCGACCTTCATGGACCGCTTCTATGTCGGCCGCTGGAAGCGCTGGGTGTTCATCGAGCCGCTGTCGGAAGCCGCCACCATCGGGCTCGGCGGCATGATCCTGATGCTGGCGCTGGCCATTCCCGCCTTCCGCGAGACCGCCGACGACGACTGGCTGAAGAAATCCGATCTCGCGGTCACCTTCCTCGACCGCTACGGCAATCCGATCGGCAGCCGCGGCATCAAGCACAATGACTCCATTCCGCTGGAGGATTTTCCGGACAATCTGATCAAGGCGACGCTCGCAACCGAGGACCGCCGCTTCTACGATCATTTCGGCATCGACATCGCCGGCACCGCGCGCGCGCTGGTCACCAACGCGCAGGCCGGCGGCGTGCGCCAGGGCGGCTCCTCGATCACCCAGCAGCTGGCGAAAAACCTGTTCCTGAGCAACGAGCGCACCATCGAGCGCAAGGTCAACGAAGCCTTCCTGGCGATCTGGCTGGAGACGCGGCTGACCAAGAACGAAATCCTGAAGCTCTATCTCGACCGCGCCTACATGGGCGGCGGCACCTTCGGCGTCGACGGCGCGGCGCATTTCTACTTCAACAAGTCGGTGCGCGACGTCAACCTGGCGGAAGCCGCGATGCTGGCCGGCCTGTTCAAGGCGCCGACCAAGTTCGCGCCGCACATCAACCTGCCCGCCGCCCGCGCCCGCGCCAACGTCGTGCTCGACAATCTGGTCGACGCCGGCTTCATGACCGAGGGCCAGGTGTTCGGCGCCCGGCGCAACCCGGCCACCGCGGTCGACCGCCGCGACGAGAATTCGCCGAACTACTATCTCGACTTCGCATTCGACGAGATGCGCAAGCTGGTCGACACCTTCCCGAAATCCTACACCGAGCGCGTGTTCGTGGTTCGCACCGCGATCGACATGAACGTGCAGCGCGGCGCGGAAGAGGCCATCGAAAACCAGCTTCGCCAGTTCGGCCGCGACTATCACGCGACCCAGGCCGCCACCGTGGTGTCCGACCTCGACGGTGGCATCCGCGCCATGGTCGGCGGCCGCGACTATGGCGCCAGCCAGTTCAACCGCGCCACCGACGCCTACCGGCAGCCGGGCTCGTCGTTCAAGCCCTATGTCTACACCACCGCGCTTCTCAACGGCTTCAAGCCCACTTCCATCGTGGTCGACGGCCCGGTCTGCATCGGCAACTGGTGCCCGCAGAATTACGGCCATTCCTATTCCGGCGCGGTGACGCTGACGCAGGCGATCACCCGTTCGATCAACGTGGTCCCGGTCAAACTGTCGATCGCGCTGGGCGGCAAGTCGCCCAACCCGGCCAAGGTCGGCCGCGCCAAGATCGTCGAAGTCGCGCGCCGCTTCGGCATCAAGGCGCCGCTGCCCGACACGCCCTCGCTGCCGATCGGCGCCGACGAGGTCACGGTGATCGAGCACGCGGTGGCCTATGCGACCTTCCCCAACAAGGGCAAGGCGGTCACGCCGCATTCGGTGCTCGAAGTTCGCACCGGCGCCGGCGATCTGGTGTGGCGCTGGGACCGCGATGGTCCGAAACCCCGGCAGGCCATACCGGCATCGGTCGCCGCCGACATGGCGGGCATGATGAGCCACGTCGTCAGCGAAGGCACCGCCCGGCGCGCCACGCTCGACGGCATTCCGACCGCCGGCAAGACCGGCACCACCAACGCCTATCGCGACGCCTGGTTCGTCGGCTACACCGGCAACTTCACCTGCGCCGTCTGGTACGGCAACGACGATTACTCGCCGACCAACCGCATGACCGGCGGCTCGCTGCCGGCGCAGACCTGGCACGACATCATGGTCGCCGCCCATCAGGGCGTGGAGATCAAGGAGCTTGCCGGCGTCGGCATGGGCACCAAACTGCCCGCTCCCGCCGCCTCCCCGGTCGTTGCCGCCAACGGCGCGCCGAAGCCGCCGGAGATCAAGCCGGGGCCGCCGCCGGTGCTCACCAAGCGCGGCGCCGATATCCTGGTGCAGGTGGAAAAAATGCTCGACGACGCCGCCAAGACCGCGGGCGATCCGCAAAAGCCGGTCAAGCCGGTTTCGTCGAACGCCGTTGCATTCCCGGATAGTTTCGCCGCGGCGGGGCCGGACAACGCGGCAACGCCTGTGCCACGCAAGAACTGATCGTGCGGCTGATCTTCATCACCCTGCTGGCGCTCGTCATCGCCGCCGCCGTCGGCATCGGAGCGACGTGGATGACCGCGACGCGCGGCACCGACCTCGGCACGCTCACGATCGGCGCCTGGACGGCCCGGCCCAAGACCGGCACCGCCGATGTCGATCCCTATTCGCGCGCCACCATCGCGCGCAGCGGCGAACTTCCGGTCGGCACCGGTGACGGCGTCGCCTTCTCGGCAACGGCCGACGACCGCAGGAAACCGCTCGACGGGCGCTGCGACGTCGTGGTCAGCGGCGTCACGCCGGCGGCCCGCTTCTGGACGTTGACGCTTTACGACTCGAAGGGCCGGCTGGTCGCCAATTCGCTGCAGCGTTACGGCTTCACCAGCCAGGAAATCATCCGCGGCGCCGACGGCACCTTCGAGATCCGCATCGCGTCACGGTCGCGCGCCGGCAACTGGCTGCCCACCGGCGGCATCGAGCGCTATGCGCTGATGCTGCGGCTCTACGATACGCCGGTTGGCGTTGCGACGCGGTCGAAGCGCGACGCGCCGATGCCCAGCATTGCCACGGTGGCATGCCCATGATCCGCGTGCTGTTCACGATCCTCGCGGGCGTGCTGCTGGGCGGCATCGTGCACCTGGTCAGCGTGCTGGCGTTGCCGCGCATTGCCAGCAACGACGCCTATGCCCGACTTGCGCCGACGACGAAACTCAATGCGGTCACGCCGCTGCCTCTCGCCGATCCAGGCAGCCAGCCGATGCCGTTCATGGACCCGGCCTTCGCAATGGCGGTCTGCCGCTACGATCTCACCGGTGGATCGATCAAGCTGACCGTTCCGGTCAGCCAGGCCTACACTTCGGTGTCGTTCTATACCCGCAACGACGTCGCCTATTACGCCATCAACGACCGCTCCGCGGGCCGCAAGGTGATCGAACTCGACCTGATGACGGAAGCCCAGCACGCCGAACTGCCGGAGGACGAGGAAGTAACGGCGGCCGACCGGCTGATCATCGATTCCCCGACCACGACCGGCCTGATCGTGCTGAAGGCGCTCGCGCCCGAGCCCGGCCTGATGCCGCAGGCGCAGGCCTCGCTGGCGGCCTCGAACTGCAAGGTGCAGTCCGACGCCCCGGCCAAGCAGGCGGAAGGGCCGCCGGCGAAGCGCTGACGCGCGATGTCGGGGTAGAACGCAAACGTTCGCTCGGGCGGATGACACCATCACTGATTCAAATTTCGACAAGCCACGTCCGTCATTGCGAGGAGCAACGCGACGAAGCAATCCAGCTTTCTCTGTACGCGGACCAAAGCTGGATTGCTTCGCTGCGCTCGCAATGACGGTTAAACATAAATCCGCGATCTCGCGGCGCGCTGCGCCCGAGTTGTGCAAAGAACCTTCCGCCCTCTGAAACAGAGGGCGCGCGGGAATGCCGGATGCCCAGTGCATCCGCAGCCTCGTGTGCGCTGGGGTAGTGAAGAATGCACACGAGTATTCACAGCGGTCGCACCGGAAATCACCCGGCATCCCCGCACGCAATGGTTTTAACGGCTTCCTTCGTGCTCTCCCCGGCGATCAGGATTTTTTGTCACCGTCGCCCGCGAACGCCTTTACTGCCAGCTTGAACGCCAACCATGAGGCGTCAGGACCACACGACTTCTCCGTCCGCTTTGGCGCTGTTCGTCAAAAGCGCCGCCGCGTCCACCGCATCCGGTCCCAACGTTCGTGACGATGGCCAACGCCCCTCCTCCGGGACCGGACGGCCGGGGATAGGAAGGTGATTTGCGGTTTCGGAAAATCAGAATATTTTTTCAAAAGGGGCTGGACAGGCTGATTCGCCTTGATCCGGCTGGCGAAATCGGATTTTGGGCGCAAATCCGGGGGATTTGAGCCATTTCCCGCGCCTGGCACGGTTTTCACTTCACGAAAACGAGAGCGCACAATCCAGATTTCGCCACAGACCACGGATATTATTGGCGAATCTGCGAAGGTTCCTCAGTTCCGTTCTTTTTAATAACTGCCATAGCCACCCTATAATAGACGTTCGTATCTCATTTTGGGCGAGTACACCTTGAAATACCCCGCGTATTTGCGTGCAATTTTTCCAATTGCCATTTGTGGCGTTCTGGCGGGCCCCGCGATGTCCGCTACGGAACAGATTGGCCTCGCGGTCGTCATTCGAAACGACGTTTCGCAGGTCGAGCCGATCATTTCCAAGATCGTTCCCGGCGATGACATTGTCCGCAACGAGCTTGTCCGCACCCAAACGGACAGCAGCGCGAAATTCGTGCTGCGCGACAATACCAATCTCCTGCTGGGTCCGAACTCCAGCCTGAAACTCGATCGCGCGGTCTTTTCGGGTGAGAAAGGCGTCGGCGATATCGCGGTAAACCTGACGCTCGGAGCGTTCCGGTTCATCACCGGCAATCAGGCCAAGGAGTCCTACGTCATCAACACTCCGATGGCGACGCTCGGCGTTCGAGGAACCACGCTCGACTTCCTGCTGGAGAGATTGAAGAACACCGTGGTCCTCAAGGAAGGCGAGGCTCGGGTGTGCGCGGGCAGCAACTGTATCGAGTTGACGAAACCCGGCGATTCGGCCGTCGTGACCTCGGCCAACGGAAGAATCGATATCGCGCTCCAGTCGTCGTCTTCCTGGTCCTTTGACTCCGCCTGTAACGGCATGTGCGGCCAGACAAGTTTCGCGCAGGCGCAAGACGCATTGACGACCGGAAGTCTTGGGGGCGGCGGTGGCGGCGGCGGCTCCGGTGGTCCCACCGGCGTTCAAACCGCGACTGGCGGTCCAAACATCGGTGGACCCCTGCCGGGTAACGGTCCTTCTCCAAACAGATTCTCAAATTCTCTGACAGGCGGCACGGTAGGCGGCGGCGGCTTTTTCTCGGTCAGTCCGCACTGACGGCGCATCGCGGCTGATTGTCGTTTCGTCCTTTTAGCTCGCGAGGCCGATTGGCCGAGGGCGCAGCCCGGCCCTCATCGGCCATAGCGGCGGGTAGCGTTCCACCCATTCTGCGGGCCAACCTGCACGCTCAAAAAGCGAACCGAGGCGAAGCTCGCAACTCCACCTCGGCTCTGACCCGAGCTGGCAAGGGACGCCCAATGACCCGGGCTAATCGTGGGGATATCACACCACTCGCCGGCTCAAGTCGGGAAAAATTCCCATCGCTGGCTTGGACTTTTCCAACCGCGCTTTCGCTGAGCGCCGGGCTCAGAACGTTGCCCTGATGCCCGCATAGGCCGCCAGCGGCATCCCCGGCAGGAACGTTCGGGGATCGTTGAACGTCATCAGGTTGGCGCCGCCCGGGGTGGAGTTGTTGTAACCACCCGTGTCGAAGAACGTGCCCGCGGAGTAGTAGTGCTGGTTGAACAGGTTCTGCACCAGCCCAAACAGTTCCACATTCTTGGTCACTTGATAGGAAGTATGCAGGTTGACGACCCAATAGGCCGGGACCTTGGGATTGAGGTTGGAGTCGTCGTGGATCAGATACTGGCTGCCGACATAATTGAGGTCGGCGCCGAGTTTCCAGGCATCGGTGAACGCATATTCCGCGCCGAGCTTGAGGCGATGCGCGGGAATGCCCGGAATATGGTTGCCGGGCACGACGTTGATGACGCTCGAGCCGGTAACGGGATCGACGGTGGCCGCCGGATTGTTCACGCCGGGCAATGTCAGATTGCTCTGATACGTCGCATCGACGAAGGTGTAGTTGGCGTATGTCGTCAGGCGATTCCAGGTCAGGTCGACCTTCGCCTCGACGCCCTGGCGCAAGGTGGTGCCGGCATTCTGGAAAAAGCCGAAGTTCGGCACCACGTCGCTGGCGACGTTGATGATGTCGTCGGTGTTTTCGGTGTGGAATACGCTGACGCCCCAGCGCAGCCGCCAGCCGTTCTCGATGACCTTGACCGGCGCCTTGCGCGGCAACGGCTCCGCGGCCGCGGCGCCACCCGAGAGCTGGCCGCGCAGGCCGGCTTCGACCGTGTGCGACACCACCTGCTTGAGCGGCGGATCGGCGATCAGGAAGTTGTCGATCTGGCAGGGAATGGCGGGATCGGCGCAGCCGAGTTCGAGCGGCGTCGGCGCGCGGTTGGCTTCGGAATAGCCAGCATAGGCGGTGACGTTCGGCGTGACCTTGTAGGTCAGGCCGACCACCGGATTGAAGCGCTGGAAATTGTTCTGGCTCGTGAGCAGCGGATTGATTCCGGTCTCGTCCTGCAAATTGATCTGGGCGTAGTTGAAGCGCCCGCCGGCGGTGAAGGAGAGCTGCTGGGTGATATCGAACGTATTGGTCGCGTAGACGCCGACATAGGTGTTGTTGGCGGTGATGTTCGCCGGTGTGAGACCGGCGTCGGGCTGGTCGATGAAGACGCCGGTGCCGGTCACGAAGAAGTTCTGGTCGATGGTGCCGAGTTCAGACGTCGCCTGGAAGCGGGACTGCCCACGGTCAACGCTGGTGCCGACCACGAAATGGTTGTCATGCCCGAATAACTGGTGCGTGCTCGTCGCCTGCAACGAGCCGCCGTAGCTGTTCGAGCTCGTCCGGTTGCGATCGATCTCGCCGATCGCCGAATTGGCGGCAAGCGTATTGAGGACGGGCATGTTCCGGTTGAGCGGCGTGGCGTCGTCACCGATGCAGAGCTGTCCGGCAAGCGCTCCGCCGTCGTCGCAGGCCTGCGCGTCCGAGCCGTTGCCGTCGACATGGAACGCGCGGTAGGCGCGGAAATAGGCGTTGGCCTGGAGCGTGAACGTGTCGGTCGGCGTCCATTTCCCGTTCGCTTGCAGGAAGGCGAGTTGAAGATGGGTCGTCTGCGGCCAGGTGTAGACGCTGGACCAGCGCTGGTTCAGCATCTCGACCGGCGTCGCCGCGGCGGCGCCAAGCTTGTTGTCCGCGCCGGTGAATGAGACGTGGAACTCGGTCTGATCGCCGCGGGCGCCGAGATCGACATACATGCGACGGACCTGGGAGGACGACGAAAAGTCGCGCCAGCCGCGATCATAGGTGCTGTCAGCCGCGACATAGGCCGCGATGTTGCCGTCCTGGTAGCCGGACTGCGCGCCTCCGGAAATTCGCCCGAAAGATCCGCCGAACAGTTCGGCCTCGGTGCCGTGATAGCTGAAGCCGTCCTTCATCTCGATCGACAAGGCGCCGCCGGTGGCATTGAGGCCGAACAACGGATTGTTCGGCATCAAGGTCATGCGGGCGATCGCCATTTGCGGGATCAAGTCCCAATTCACGACGTCGCCGAACGCTTCGTTGATCCGGTTGCCGTTCTGGTAGACGGCGATCCCCTGCGGGGTGCCCGGCACCGGCGAGGCCGTAAAACCGCGATAGTCGAGGTTGCGCTGGAACTGGTTGCCGGACTGGTCACTCAGGGAGACAAACGGCATGAACTGCACGATTCCGTCCAGCAGCGACGGCGACTTGGAAGGAACGAGATCGCCTGGCGTCGATCGACTGCACGTTGGACGGGACTTTTTCCCGGTCGATGCCGCCGCCGGGCACCGGTGCAACGCCGACGACCTCGATCGTCTGCAGGGTCTCTTGCGCGAACGCAATCCCGGGCAGAACGGAACAGGTCAGCAGAAGCGCGCCTTTCAGCGCTTTGAGCTTGGTCAACGCAACCCCCCAAGTCACTTTCGACCGCGCTATTCTTGATTCCCGGCGGTTCAGTGTCCCCTGAACCTCGAGGAGGCGCGCTTCGGTCGAATGCACTGCTACATAGAGTGATATTGCTAGTTGCTTGGGCAAATCGCCGCAATGGGAATTTATCCCGACCAAACCGGGACATTTTTCCCGATCGCCGAAATCAGGCTAGGGTGCGTACTCATAAATGAGAAGAGGACGTGGACGGCTCCGTTGTTCCCTCAGAAACGGACACTGAGAGGGGGACGTATTCGATCACCTTGTCGCAGCGGCGCACCATACTCATTCGGGCAACCCCGCTTTCCGAAGACCCTCAATCAACAGCTTCACGTTTGATGACCCGCCCCGAGCGATCCACGCAGATATTGTAAAGGCGGGATCGACCTCAAGCAAACGCGCCGCCGCCTCACGCGCCTCAGCGTCACGTCCGAGATGGGCGAAAGCGGATGCGAGACAGCGGTAAGCTGCCGAATAGGAGGGGTTCTGACGTTGGGCTTTCTTCCCGGCGACGATGGCCTCGTCAAAGCGACCAAGCTCAATAAAGGCATATCCCCATCCCGGTAAACGCCCGGTGTAGCAGCGGGTCTACCGGGCTCATGCGAATGGCACGTTCAAAGCTCCGGACCGCTTCCTCCGGCAGCCCCGCAACTCTATAGACCCAGCCTCTGGCGCTCCATGCGAGATATGAATTTGGGTTGAGCGCGACCGCCCGGTCAGCCATTTCGATCTCACTTTCACGATCGCCGACCATGTATGCCGAGATTACGGCAGCCCTTGCCAACGTGTCTGGATCACCATCGTCGAGGCTCAAGTGCCAAGCGAAGAAGCCGAACTGCTTCGTTGCGTTCGAATTGGGGATCGATCGCATAGCCTAAAACGACGTTGTCGCGTGTGACACGGCACCTGCCAGAGCCGCGACCAAGCCGAACCGCGGATCCAGCTCCAAAGCACGACGAGCCAGCCTGATCGCCTCGGCCACTCCTTCGCGGGTCGTTGGGTACAACTGCTGCATAGCTCGGAGATAAAAATCATAGGCGGTGAGGTTCTCCGGTCGCCGCCGCGCCGCCATTGCAATTTCTGTTTGAAGCAATTTTGGCTGAATGGCGGAGACAACGGCGACCGTGACTTCGTCCTGGAGAGCGAAGACGTCTGTCAGGTCACGCTCGAACCTGTCCGCCCAAATGTGCGCGCCTGTAACCGCGTCGATCAACTGCCCTGTGATGCGGACTTTCCCTGAGGCCTTGCGCACAGACCCCTCGAGGACATAGCGCACGCCAAGCCTGCGTCCGACTTCCTTGATATCGACGGCTTTGCCTTTGAACGTAAAGCTCGAATTGCGAGCGATCACGAACAACCATTTGAACCGCGAGAGCGCCGTGATGATTTCCTCAACCATTCCATCCGCAAAATACTCCTGCTCGGGATCGCCGCTCATGTTCTCGAACGGCAGCACGGCGATGGATGGCTTGTCGGGAAGTGGAGGGGCCGCACTTAGCCTCTCGGTCAGCGCGCTGATGCGCTCCCGCGCGTACAGCATAAGCGCGGACCGGCTTGGAGATGTTCTTGAGCTGCTGTTCGCCCCGGTCCTCGAAGCCAACGTCCAGCTTGCCTTCGACTTCGCTGTACACCTTCTCGGAAATCAGGATGCCGCCTGGATCGGCGACCCCTTCCAGCCGGACAGCGATGTTGATCCCGTCGCCAAATAGATCGCCGTCCGCCCCGACGATAACCTCCCCGAGATTGACCCCAATGCGTAGCTTAAGGGAGCTTCGGCCTGACGCGATGCTTTCCTGTATCTCCACCGCGCATCGCACCGCAGCCGATGGACTTGCGAACTCGGCCAACGCGCCGTCACCCGTGGTCTTGATCAGTCGCCCGTCGTGGCGGGAGAGGCCGGGCTCGATTACTTCGCGCTTCAGCCGCTCGAACTCGGCGTAGGTGGCTTCCTCAGCGCGTTGCATCAACGCGGAGTAACCGACCACGTCGGCAGCCAAGATCGCCGCTAATCGCCTTTGAACCCGCTGCTCTGTCACAGCGCCCTCCGAACGACCAGACTAACCACGCCGGTGGGACAGGGAGAAGCCTAGCACTTTGTTGCGGACCTGTGAGCGGTAATCGCGGGAGAGCCCTATCTGCCCCCAAGCGGCATTTGCCGGGCCCAGACAGGCGCTGCGTTCGGGGCCGCGAACAATATCGTGCATCAGGCGGGGCGCAGACCGGGGTTCAAGCGGCGTAATGACCGCTCAGGGTCATTTTCGGAAGTCGCCGCTGGCTCTAGTCGCTTCCGGCTCACGCCCGACAACGGACATCCTCAATCGTGGTCGGAACGTCCGAAAGGACCAATAGCGGAAGTCGTTGCTATTCGATCACCTCATCGGCGCGAGCGAGCAGTGTCGACGATATGTCGAGGCCAAGCGCCTTCGCGGTCTTGAGATTGACGACTAAAACTGACGTTGCGATCACCGCGCCGGCGTGATTCAAGCCCCCGAACCGGGGGCCTCGAATCATGAGATACGATGCAAATAACTTTGCCGGCTGGTGCGCGCTGGCCGTCCAGACCAGCGGTACATGGATCAGTAGCTTGCCTTTGAGGGTAGCCTGCTGCGTCTGGAAAGCGCGCGCAACGCCGTCGTCGTCAAGATCGCGCCCGCAGAAACCAGACGACGAAATGTGCGCACACCGCTGATCGCCGCGTCGCGGTTTATTGCGGCCTGAGGTGCAGCGGAATCGTGAGCGCGATCTGGGCCTGAACTCATCCCGGGAGGGAAACGCGGAAAGGGCTGCGCGCGCTCGATGACGGTCATCGCCGCGCTGTCGAGCGCGGACGAGCCTGAGCTACCCGCGAGCCGGCGCGACAGCAGCCGTCCGTTGCGATCGATGGTCACGCCGACCCGCACGGTGCCGCTGTCCCTGCTGCCATTGGCTGGATAGGTCGCGTAGCGCCGGATGTGCGCCGCCAGTTCGCTTTCCCACGACGCCCGCCCGGCGCTCGCTCCCTCGCTGTCCGCGCCGGGGTTGGGGGCCGCGGCCATCCGGGAAGGCCTGCTGGCCGGCGCCGCGGCAGGCTTTGGCGGCGCCGCCTGACGTTTCTCCTTCTCGATCTTGTCGTCGACCGGTTTGCGCGCGGTTCGCTCCGGGATCGTCGCGGGCTTGCTGGCTTGCGGCAAAGGCTCGGCGGCCTTCGGGGGTGGCGCGATAACGACAGGTTCTTCCGGCTGCGTCGGCTCCGGTAGCGGCGCCAGCGTCGTCAGCGCGACAGGCGGCGGCAGCGGTTCGGGTTGCGGCGCCTGTTCGGCCTTCTCCTGTGGCGGCTCCGGCTCGGTGACGGCCTCTCGCGGCATCACAGGCTCGTCCTGGAGCGGTGCGAGATCGGACCGCTCGACCGGCGGGGTCGGTTCGGCCGGTTGGGCTTCGGGCGCGGCGCGCGCGGGCGTGTTTACAGCCGGCATGAAGGCGACATCGATCACCGGCGCCTCGGCGCGGTCTCCGGGCGCAGGTCGAAGAAGCAGATAGGAGGCGACCAACGCGACATGCAGGGCCGCGACGACAAGCGCGGCCACGGTCCAGAGCGCCGTGTCCCCGGCGCGTTCCCGTCCGTACGCATCGACCGTCATCACGCTCACGGCCCGCTCCAGAGTCTCCAGCGCAACCAGCGCCACTTTCACATAGCCCGCGCCGCGCAGCAGGTTCATCAGTTCCATGACTTCGCCATAGGGCAGGCTCTGGTCGGCGCGGAGCAGCACGCGTTGGGTGCGATCCGCGCCCGTGACCGTGTCGAGCACCGCGCCAAGGTTTGCACGCGTGACGGCCTCGTCGTCGATCGCAAGCGAGCGGTCGGCCTTGATCGTGATGAAGACCGGCTTTTCCGGGCGCGCCGCCGGCTCGGCCGAGGCGGACGGCAGATTGACCGGCACATCGACCGTCGCGAGCGGAGCCGCGACCATGAAGATGATCAGGAGAACCAGCATGACGTCGATGAACGGCGTGACGTTGATCTCGTGGGTTTCGACGAAGTCATCCTCGCGCCTGGCCAGCCGGATAGCCATCGCTCACTCCGCCGAATCTGCGATCGAGAGCGAGGGCGAGCCCGCCGCGCGCAACCCGCGCCGGCTTTCGACCGACTGCGATTGCCGGTCGAGATCGCGGCTGAGCAGGCGCAGGATCGCGACCGACGCATCGGCCAGAATGGCACGATAGCCGCCGGTTGCACGCGCGAACGCGTTGTAGATGACGACCGCGGGGATGGCCGCGACAAGGCCGAAGGCGGTGGCGAGCAGCGCTTCGGCGATGCCCGGGGCGACCACGGCGAGGTTCGTCGTGTGCGCCTGGGAGATGCCGATGAAGCTGTTCATGATGCCCCAGACGGTGCCGAACAGGCCGACGAAGGGCGCCACGGCGCCGATGGTGGCCAGAATGCCCATGCCGCGCCCGATGTGCTGCACGGCGGCGGCCTCGATCCGCTCGAATTGCCAGGCCACCCGCTCCTTGATGCCGTCGGCGGCCAAGCCGTGTGATTTCTCGATCTCGTCGTCGGCCATGCCGAGCAGGCGGCCGATTGCGCTATTTTGTTGCCCGGTCTGCCGGATGGCATCGGCCAGCGAGCGGGCGGAAAGAACGATCGCCAGCGCACTGCGCGCCTGACGTCGCGCGTTGCGCAACTGGATCATCTTGACCAGAAGCACGGTCCAGGTTGCCACCGACGCCAGCGCAAGGCCGATCATCACGGCTTTGACGACGATGTCGGCCTGGAGAAACATGCTCGCGGGCGACATGGCGTCGGGCAACGGGCCGACCGAGGCCGTCCCTTTCGTTGCCGGCAAAGGCAGCGGCGCCGTCGGAGAAGACGGAGCAGCGACCGGTGTCGGCTCGATGCGCGATGCGGGAGCAGCCGCCGCGGGCGCATTGGTCGTGACGTTTGGATCCGCGGGGGCCACGCTGGCCGGACTGGAAGCGGCGGGGGCTGTCTCCGTCAAACGGCCGCTAGCTGCCGGCTCTTCAGCGCGAACGCTGAAAGAGGCAAGCGAAACAGCGACAACCAGGCAAATCTGAAAGCAAAGCCTTGAGCGCTCTCGCGGGCTCCATCCGGCTTTCTGTCGTGAGGACTCGGCCTTGAACATGATGTACCTCACGCTTGCTACCGGACGCGACATTGAGATTGTGCCGTCAGTTCAGTTCGCCTTCAAGGTCCACTGCGCAATCGGGAATATTTCCCGAATGGATCGGGAAAATATCCCGGCTCCGGGAAGTGGCAACGCGAAAGGCTGCCCTGCCCTCCATTCACCGCGCGGGTTCCGAAAAAAGCTAGCCCCGAACGCTCAGGGCCGCGCCGGCCACGGGCCGCACGGCAACCGGAGGGTTCGCGGTCTGCGCCGCGAGTTCGCCGATCAGCCGGTCGGCGTCGGCCGCCATGTTGTCGGGGGCCTGCAGCACCAGCCGCTCCAGCGCCCAGCGATAGGACGACACCCGCTGCTCCAGGCATTGCTGCACCCATTGCACGATCAGGCTGTTCTCCTGCATGCGGGCGACCGCGTCGGCGCGCTCGCGGGGCGACAAGGCGGAAATCTGGGCCATCGCCGCGTTGCGCTTGCTGTCGAGATCGATCACGCGCACCGCCGAGGCGAAGAACGGCTCGAAGCGGGTGATGTCGTCGCGCACGTCGTCGGTGAGCTGCGAGTAGCGCGAGAAATGCGAACGATGCGGTTCGTCGATCAGGCTGCGTCCATAGGCGGTGCGGTCGAACACCACCTGCTGCCGCCATGGCGCGGGCAGCGCGCTGTATTCGCCGAACACGGTCCGCCAGGCGGGACGCGAATGCGGCGGCTCGATCAGCGGGTAAGCCAGATCGCGCAACTGGCGTTCATTGTCGGTGAGCTGGAACTGCGAGGCCTTGAGGCCAAGGCTTCCCGTCACCTCGCCGCCGATCCAGCGATGCATGTCGTCGTTGAGAAAATCCTGGCGGGTGCGGCCGAAATCGCCGCCGCTGCAGCCGCCGAGCGCGCAGCCCAGAAGAAACAGCGCCAGCGCCGGCAAAGAGCGCCGGCTCGGTCGGCTTGTCCGGATCGGAAAGCGCGTCGCCGGCATGTCGAAATGTCCTGAAATTCAGCGGCGGCGACGACGACGGCCCGGGGCCGTACCCTGTTCCGGTCCGCGGCCCCCGCTGGTTTCATCGGGTTCGCGTTGGATCCGGACCACCGGCAGGATCAGGATGGTTCCCATGCCTTCGCGAGGCGCGCCGTCCATGGTTGAGCCCAGCCGCCGCGATGCCGCATCCGCCGGAAATTCAATGATAGTGCCCATGTCCAGTTCGTCTCTCTGATTGCCGCTCAGCACGATTTTGCCCGCGACACGCCCTCATTAAGATCAGGACGTGGTTAACGGCATCTTAATTTGCCGGCCGAGGCGCCGATTTCATCGCAACAGTGGCTTCCTGCCCCGCATCGGCACAAAGCCGCTTCCGAATACGGGCGCGTCTTCACGGATTGTTTTCCTTAACGAGCTGTTAAAGCAACCGAAGTAGGATTCGACCGAGAATTACTCAGTCGCGTACCTGACATGACCACACCTCCATTTTTTCCGGGCTTCGACGGGTTGATGACGCTCTCCCGCCGCGAGGGCGTCGATATCAGACCCACGCTGCTGCGGGTGTTGACCGATCTCTACGTTCAGGCCAGCGCGCACAGCGCCGACGAAGAGCGGCAATTCATCGAGCTGACGTCCCGCCTGATCGACGAGGTCGACGACGCAACGCGCGCCGCCGTCCGCGCGCGGCTGGCGATTTATCCGGGGACGCCTGCCGAAATACTCGGCAAGCTCGGGATCAGGCCGCCGGCGCCGGATCGGCACGAACCGCTCGCCTGGGAGATTCGCCGTCAGCGCCCCGCCAATAACGCCGCCGGTCAAACCGCCGAGCGAGGCGGAACTGCGGATCGCAGCCAATATGGCGATGCAGCCAAAGGACGCCGCCGAGATCAACGACCTGTTTTCCCGCGCCGACGCCAGCGAGCGCGCGCTGATCCTCTATAATCTGCACGACACGCCGTTGCGGGCCGCGGCGCGAATTCCGGTTGCGCGCGCCAAACGCGCCATCGAAACGCTGGAGATGGCCGCCTTCGCCGAGGATGTCGAGAATTTCACGCTGGAACTCGGCGAAACGCTGATCCTGCCGTGGCGGGTCGCCACGCAAGTGGTGAACGATCCCGGCGGCGAGCAATTGGCCTGCGCCGCCAAGGCGCTCGACATGCCGGAAGCGGTGTTCCAACGCGTGCTGCTGTTTCTCAAGCCGGAAATGGGCGCCTCGGTGCACACCGTCTACCGGCTGGCGCGGCTCTACGAGCGGTTGAGCGAGCGATCCGCTCTGGTCATGCTGGCGGCGTGGCGCGGCTCGACGATGGCGGCCACCCGCGCCAAATTCCGCTCCAGCCTTTACGACGACGAACGCAATCGCGCGCGCGCCGCGTCCACCGAGAGGCGCCCCGCGGCGGTGCAGCCGGGCTCCGGCATCGTCAAGCGCACGGGCTCCGAGGGTTAGCGCGTGAACGCTGCGGCGGATTTGAAATGAACCGCGCGTAGTCGACGATAATCGCCCGGCGATTGGCCGACCCAGCGCCGGAAGGCGTGATTGAACGCGCTGACTTCGGAGTAGCCGAGCGAAAAGGCGATTTCCGCCAGCGCCAGCGTCTCGTTTTCCAGGAGGTTCAGCGCCAGCGTCTTGCGCACGTCGTTCTGCAGGTCGGAGTAGTTCACGCCGGCATCCTTCAATCGACGTTGAAGCGTCCGCACCGAGGTGCCGGTCGCCTTGGCGAGGTGCTCGATGCCGCCCTCGCCCTTGACCAGCACGCGGGCGATCTCGCGGCGCAATTGCTCGATCTCGCCGTGCTGTTCCGGCAAGGCGGCGAGCCTGAGATCGCCGTAGTGGCGCATCAGGCTCTCGATCATGGCATCGGCCGTCGCCATCGGCCGCTGGAGCAGGCCGGCGTCGAACCGGATGCCGGCCCAGGGATGGCCGACCCGGATGTTGTCGCCCATGATCTCCGCGCGCGTGCGGCGTTGCGCCGGCGTTTCGTCCGCCAGTTGCGGCAGCAGGACCTCCTGCGGGGTCCAACGCGGATCGCCGAGCCCGACGCGCATGAGGTTGCATGCGAAGGCGATCGCCCAGTCGGCTTTCTGCCGGTACGACATCATCAGCGGATCGATATAGTAGGAATACACAAACACGATCCCGTCGCTGACTTCCATGCCGTGCACGGTGGCGTCGACCATGGTCGGCAGATAGCGCCCGATCGTTTCGAAGGCTTCGCCGACCTTGCGCGAGGCCAGGGCGGCATTGCCGACGACGCCGGCGTGCCTCGGCTCGTACTGGGCGCCGAACTTCAAGCCGAATTGCGGATCCCCCAGCAGATCGGCGCAGATCTCCAGCAGCTCCAGATAGCGAATGAGCGGCACGCGCCGGTCGGGATCGGTCAGGTTGCCGGGCTCGAGACCGGCGCGGCGCAAAGCGTCACCGGCGTCGGCCCCGCGCGAGCGCAAATAGGCGTCGAGGCCGTAAACAACGCTGGCCAGATTGATGGTCGGCGCGGCGAGCTTGGCCGCCGCGCGTCCTTCCGTCGTCATTGGCGCGACCTCGCAAGGCTTTGGCGGATTATATCAAGACCGTCCTGGCTTTGCCGAGTACCTCAAGCGACATAAAGCGGCCGCTTCCGGCCGTGTCATATGAACGCAAAGGGATCGGATCATGACCCAATTTACACCACCGCCCGCGCCGGGCGAGGTCGAAGCCTTCGTCGGCCAGGTCGTTACCGACCTGAGCGCGGCCTTTTCCGGCGTGCTGGTCAATGTGGGGCGCAAGCTCGGCCTGTATCAGGCGATGGCCGACCTTGGCGCGTGCACATCGGTGACGCTCGCCGAAGCAACCGGCATCCGCGAGCGCTATGTCCGCGAGTGGCTCGCCAACCAGGCGGCCGGCGGCTATGTCGCCTTCGATCGCGAGAAGCAGACCTACACCCTGCCGCCGGCGCAGGCGATGGTGCTGGTGCTCGACCAAAGCCCGATTTTCATGGCGCCCGCCTTCGAGGTCGCAGCCTCGTTCTGGGCCGATGAAGACAAGATCGTCGAAACCTTCCGCTCAGGCGAGGGCCTGGGCTGGCACGCGCATAACCATCGCCTGTTCTGCGGCACCGAGAGCTTCTTCCGCACCGGCTATCGCGCGAATTCTGGTGAGCCAGTGGCTGCCGGCGCTTGACGGCATGGTCGAGCGCCTGAAGCGCGGCGCCCGGGTCGCCGACATCGGCTGCGGACATGGCGCCTCCACCATCCTGATGGCACAGGCGTTCCCCAAGTCGAGCTTCATCGGCCTGGATTATCACGACGCATCGATCGCGACCGCGCGCCAGCGCGCCGCCGAACAGGGCGTGACCGATAACATCGCGTTCGAGGTCAAGGCCGCGACCGAATTCGACGGCCGCGACTTCGACCTCGTCTGCTTCATGGACTGCCTGCACGATCTCGGCGATCCCGTCGGCGCGCTCGCGCGCTGCCGCAAGGCGCTCAAGCCCGACGGCAAGGTGCTGCTGGTGGAGCCCTATGCCGGCGACAGGCTGGAGGAGAACCTGAACCCGATCGGCCGCATGTACTACGCCGCCTCGGCGATGGCGTGCACGCCGAACTCGCTGTCGCAGGAAGTCGGGCTCGGCCTCGGCGCGCAGGCGGGTGAAGAGCGCTTGCGCAAGGTGGCGCGAGAAGCCGGGTTTTCCAACCTGCGGCGCGCCGCGCAGACGCCGGTCAACCTGATCCTCGAACTGACCCCCTAGGCGGAGTCGTCCGGCATCACGCATCGAATGCGCATCCCGCGGGCTCGACACCGGTCCGGTGTCCGCCTCGCCGCCGCGAACCCCGGGGGATGCGCATTCGTCCCGGCAGCCGCCTAATGGTCGCTCACCATCAGGCCTTGGCCAGTTCGAGAAAATGCCGCCCTGCCCGGTCCTCGGTCTCGACGATCCAGGCGTCGGGATCGAAACGGATTTCCTTGACGAGGCGTTCTTCCACGGTGGTCTCGGGGACAGGCTCCTTCGAGGTCGGCACGAAGAAGCGCTCGATCGGCCGGCTGTCGTCATAGACGGTCTGCGGCGCCGGGATATAAAGCACGGCGTTGCCGTCGAGCAGCGCCACCTTGACGAACACCGCGCCCGCTTCTTCCGCGCCGCGCCTGCGCACGGCGCCGAATACGCCTTCGGTCTGGCAGCGGCGCAGATAGGCCGCCACCCAAATGCTTGATTTCAATCGCATGCGCGGACGATAGGCCAGCGCGATGGCCGAAGCTAGCCTGCCGGCTCAGCCGATCAGGAGGCCGCCAGCGTCCTTTGCAGCCGCGCGATCGCGCCGGGCAGGCCGCGCACCTGCATGATCCGCCCCGTCGCGTCGTAGTTCTCGGAGAGCACGCGCGCATTCTCATAGACGTCGTTGAGCAGCCCCTGCTTGGCGTAGGGCAGCACCAATTGGTCGTCCACCATCGCCGCTTCGAAAAACGCGATGATGGTTTCGCGCAGCGTGGCGACGTCTTCGGCCGACTTTGCCGACAGCAGGATCGCGTCGGGATGCTTTTCGCGCAGCGCGGCGCGATCCGCCTCGCCGACGCGATCGATCTTGTTGAGAAGCAGCAGCGACGGGACCGCATCCGCGCCGATCTCGCGCAGCACGCTGCGGCTGACTTCGAGCTGCGATTCGTAGGTCGGATCGGAGCCATCGACGACGAACAGCAGGAGCGATGCCTCGAGCGCCTCGGCCAAGCGTGGAGCGGAACGAGGCGACGAGATCGTGCGGCAGCTTCTTGATGAAGCCGACCGTATCGGAGACGAGCACGCGCGGCCGCGTCTCGGGCTGCAGCGCGCGGACCGTGGTATCGAGGGTGGCGAACAGCTTGTCCTCGACCAGCACTTCGCTCGCCGTGAGCGCCCGCATCAGCGACGATTTCCCCGCATTGGTGTAGCCCACCAGCGCGACCCGGAGCTGGTCGCGGCGCGCCGCCCGGCGCTGGTCGTTGTCGCGCTGGATCGCCTCCAACTGTCCCTTCAGCTCCGCGAGCCGATCGCGGATCTTGCGGCGATCGAGTTCGAGATCGGACTCGCCCGCGCCGACGCCCTGCTGCCGTCCGCCACCCGAGGATTCGCGCAAGCGCGGCGCGACGTATTTCAGCCGCGCGATCTCGACCTGCAGCTTCGCCTCGCGGCTGTGCGCATGGCGATGGAAGATCTCCACGATCACCCCGGTGCGGTCGAGCACCTGCGCGCCGGTTGCGCGCTCGAGATTGCGGGCCTGGCTCGGCGAAATATCGTGGTCGACGATCACGAACTCCGGCCTTGCCTCCGGATTCGATTCGCCCCGCCTGGCGTCAGGCTTCTTCTCGTCGGCGTCCTCAAAGCGCTCGCGGGCCTTCGACTTGCGTTGTATCGCCATCGATCCGACCACGCCGGTCCCGCCGGTCATCGCGGCGAGTTCCTCAAGCCGCCCCTTGCCGAGCACCGTCGCGCCGCCGACCTCGTCGCGCTTCTGCGACAGCGTGCCGATGACGTCGTAACCCAGCGTCTTCACCAGGCGGGCGAGTTCTTCCAGGCTCGCGGCGTGTTCGACATCGTCGACATCGGGGGTCTGGATGCCGACGAGAATCGCGCGCGGAATTGGCGGTCTGGTTTCCATGATACGGCGCTTGCCGGCTCCTTCTGATGTCTGGCCCGTGCCTAACACGTTTCGCGGCCTTGCAGGCAGCTAAACCGCATATCCCGCCAGCCGCATCGCCGCCGGCTAAGCGGCCTTGCGAAGCGGATCGATCGCGCGGCGCCGCGCCGAAACGGCGCAACCGCAGTCATGGACGGTTCCGGCCTCGACCACGAAGCCCCGCCGTTCCAGCGAGGCGCGAAGGGCGTCGTTGGCCGCCGCCTTCTGGGGGTCGACCCAGACCACCAGAACCCCGTCGGGACGGAGGAAATCCACCAGCCAGTCCAGCGCGACCTCGAGGGTCTTGAACGTGCGGCGCCGCCAATCGACCAGCGCCACGTCGTATTGGGCGGCCGCATGACCGCAATTGGCCGTAGCTGCAGTTCGCGCATAGCCGCGGCGTTGCAGCTCGAGCATCAGCTCAATGCCCTTCGCGCCGGCTACGACGATCCGGTGCTGCTTCGAGCAAGCCGCAAGCGCGAGCATCGGGTCGATGATCCGATCGCCTGCGGCAATGGTGTGTGGGGAAGTCATGGTGTCACCTTGTCCAACTCGTGTCTGAAGCCGGCGGGAGACAGGACGGCCGGACGCGGGTCGGCGTCTCGCGCCAACCTCGCCTGAGTGTTGGTGGCGTGGCCGCTGTCGCGAGGCCCGCCCACTCATGTCGAGTTCAAATGTGCCGGCGGCCAATCACCTGCAGTGACTGGCTTCCGCGCCGGACTTGCGACCGCCTCCGCGAGATAGGCCAAGCGGCATAAAGAAACGAGACGGACGAACGAGCCGTCGCATAAGGATGGCATAGCGGCGCTGGTCGCGAGCCGTCGAGCGAAGTCGCTGCCTTCGTCCGCGCCTCCTGCGGCGCGCAGCACCGTCGCTACCTGTCACAGGACGTTCCGCACGAAGTCGTGATGACGTCGAGAATTGACTTCGGTCGGTCGACCGAATTATAAGAAATGCAGCGTTACGGCAGTGCCGGGCGCTTCGCACGGAGAAATGACAAATGGTCGCCTCGGTTCTCTACGGCATGGTTTTTCGTCAGGCCCTCTCGGGCGCGACGTACTGTGCCGTTGCGCCGCTATTTCAGAAGGCGCGCCGGCGTCCGAATCATTTCGGGCTGTCGCGGCCCTCGTGGAAGATGTTGTCGCCGAGAGCCGGGCGTTTGTCGTTTGCCGCCGTTGCAGCCGGTTACGTTTTCATCGGCATCTGCCTGGATAGGCACGATCCGATCGCATTGTTTGGCGGTCAACATAGCCGCCATCGCCAGCACATCTCGCTGTTCTCGCCGCCGGCGGAAGGACAGTCGATCGGCGTCAGGTTCGCATCGCGCCAGGCGGAAGAAACCCTGCCAATCCGCAAACCGGCGCTGGAGGACTAGGGCATGGCGCGAGAAGCAGCCAAGAAGGTTGAAACCAGCACGGCGCTGCTCGAGGCAGCCAAGAAGGTGCTTCGACAGAACGGCTATGCGGGGTTGTCGACCCGCGACGTGGCCGCCGTCGCCGGCATTCCATTGAGCCAGATCCACTATCACTTCGGGTCCAAGCAGGGGATGGTGATGGCGCTGTTCGAGTATTTGAACGCGCAACTGCTCGACCGGCAGAACGCCATGTTCGGCGACGCCAGTCTCAAGCTGTCGGAGCAATGGGACCGCGCCTGCGACTTTCTCGATGACGACATCGCCTCGGGCTATGTGCGCGTGCTGCAGGAACTGATCGCCGCAAGCTGGTCCGATCCGGCGGTCGCCCAGGTCGTTCGCACCTCGCTGATGGGATGGGTCGATCTGATCGTCAGCGTCGCGCGCAAGGCCGAACGCGAGTTCGGCAGCATGGGGCCGTTTACGCCCGAGGAAATCGGCGCTTTCGCCGCCAACGCGTTCATCGGCGCGGAAAGTCTTTATTTGCTGGGCATCGAAAAGAAGGGCTCGCCGGTGCGCCAGGCCTTGCGGCGGATCGGCGATCTCGTTCGCGGCGCCGAGGCGACGCAGCGAAAAGCAAGGAGGTGACGCCATGCTTGCCAAGCAACCAGACCAGAGCGGCTTCATCGAGCGCGACGGCGTCAAGATCTATTACGAAATCTATGGCGAGGGTCCGGACACGATGGTGTTCCTGCCGCCCTGGTCCATCGTCCATTCGCGCATCTACAAGGCGCAACTGCCCTATTTCAGCGAACGCTTCCGCTGCATCACCTTTGACGGACGCGGCAACGGCAAGTCCGACCGGCCGGCGGAGGTGGCCGCCTACTCGCTGGAGCAATATGTGGCGGACGCCATCGCCGTCATGGATGCCACCGAAGCGGGAGCCGCGATCCTCGTCGGCCTTTCGCTTGGCGGCATGCACGCCTCGGTGCTGGCCGCCCATCACCCCGAACGCGTCAAGGCGGCCATCCTGGTCGGAACAGTCGCCAGCATCGGTCCTCCCAATCATCGACTATCTGGCGACCCGCCAATTTCCACGCCAAACGCGAACATTTCGAGGGCTGGGAGAAATTCAACCGCGATTACTGGATGACGAATTATCCCGGACTTCGCCGAGCACTTCGTCCGCAACATCCATTCCGATCCGCACTCGACCAAGCAGATCGAGGACGGCATCGACTGGGCGAGCGAGACCACCGGCGCCGTGCTGGCGAAGACCGTCGAGGCCCGGGCGATCGTGCCGTCCTTCGACGTCAGCGAGGCGATGTATCGCAAGATCCGCTGTCCCGTGCTGATCATCCACGGCGACGACGACCAGATCCAGCACTACGCGCGCGCGCAAGCCGTGGCCGAGACTCAGCGGCGCCGAGTTGGTGACCATCGCCGGCGGCGGCCACAATCCGCTCGGTCGCATTCCGGCCAAGTGCAACACCCTGATCGTCGATTTCCTCGATCGCAGGCTCGGCATTGCCGCGCCCGCGAAACGGGCGAACCGGACGCGCAGGAAAGACCAGGCGAGCGCTCTACCTCTCCTCCCCGATCGGATTCGGTCATGGCCGCCGCGACATCGCCATCACGCGCGAACTGCGCAAGCTGCGATCCGGATCTCGAGGTCGACTGGCTGGCGCAGGATCCGGTGACGCGGCTGCTGGAAGCCAATGGCGAGCGAATCCATCCGCTCAGTTCGCGGCTCGCAAGCGAGTCACGGCATATCGAGCTCGAGTCGGGCGAGCACGATCTGCACTGCTTCCAGGCCTCCGCCGCATGGACGAAGTGCTGATCGCCAACTTCATGATCTTCCAGGATGCCGTCGACGAAGGACGCTACGATGTGGTGATCGCCGACGAAGCCTGGGACATCGATCATTACTGGCACGAGCATCCCGGAGTTGAAGAAGGCCGGGCTCGCCTGGTTCACCGATTTCGTCGGCTATGTGCCGATGCCGTCGGGCGGCGAACATGAGGCCTTCCTGACCACCGACTACAACGCCGAGATGATCGAACACATCGAGCGGCATCCCGGCGTGCGGGACCGCGCCATCTTCGTCGGCGATCCCGAGGACATCGTTCCGTTGTCGTTCGGCAAGGACCTGCCGGCGATGCGCGACTGGGTGCCGGCGCACTTTGATTTCGCCGGATACATCATCGGCGAACATCCGCAATCCTTCGGCGGTCGCGCGGAACTGCGCGCGCGGCTCGGCTACCGGCCCGACGAGCGCGTGTGCATCGTCACCGTCGGCGGCTCGGGCGTGGGCACGCATCTGCTCCGGCGCATTCTGCAGAGCTACCCGATGGCCCGGGCCAAACTGCCCGAGCTGCGCATGATCGTGGTGGCGGGCCCGCGGATCGATCCTGCCTCGCTCGACGCGCCCGAAGGTGTCGAAGTGCGCGCCTTCGTGCCGGACCTCGATCGCCATCTCGCCGCCTGCGATCTGGCCCTGGTGCAAGGCGGCCTCACCACCTGCATGGAGCTCACCGCCGCCGGCACGCCGTTCCTTTACTTTCCGCTGAAGAACCATTTCGAGCAGAATTTCCACGTCGCGCATCGTCTCGATCGCTATGGCGCCGGACGGCGCATGGAGTTCGCGACGTCGACGCCGGACATGATTGCCGACGCAATGGTCGACGCGCTGCGTGCGCCGACCCTATTCAAACCCGTCGAAGCCGGCGGTGCCGCGCGTGCCGCAGCGATGATTGCGGATCTTTTCTGATTATCAGTTTCATTGGAGGTAACTATGCAGGATTTAAGCAATACGACACAGGTTGACGGCAAGCAAGCTCAATGCATTCGTCGGTCAGATGCTGACGGATCTGGGAGGTGCATCGAGCATCGCCATGGTCCGAATGGGCGATGCGCTTGGATTGTACAAGAACCTTCACGCCAAGGGACCCATGACATCCCGCCGAACTCGCCGACAGCGCCAAGGTCGATCGGACGATATCTGCGCGAGTGGCTGTCCAACCAGGCGAGCTCCAACTATCTGTCCTACGACCCGGCATCGACGAAATTCTCGCTGACGCCCGAGCAGGCCATGGTGTTCGCGATTCCGGAGAGCCCGGTCTACCTGATGGGCGGCTTCGATCTGATGGCGGCGATGCTCGACAACCAGCCCAAGGTCCAGGCCGCATTCAAGTCCGGCGGCGGTGTCGCCTGGGGTGACCAGGCCGGCTGCATGTTCTGCGCGGTCGCCCGCTTCTTCCGGCCCGGCTATCACAACCATCTGGTATCGACCTGGCTTCCCGCGCTGGCCGGCGGCGTCATGGAGAAGCTCGAGAACGGAGCAAAGGTCGCGGACGTCGGTTGCGGCCACGGCTGGTCGACCGTCCTGATGGCCAAGGCTTTCCCGAAATCCCAGTTCGTCGGCTACGATTTCCATCCCGGCTCGATCGCCGATGCGCAGGCCCATGCCAAAACCCACGGCGTTTCGGCCAACACGCGCTTCGAGGTCGGGCCTGGCCAAGGACTATCCGGGCAAGGACTTCGATCTCGTGACCTGCTTCGACTGCCTGCATGACATGGGCGATCCCGCCGGCGCAGCCGCCCACATCCGCAAGTCCCTGAAGGAAGACGGAACCTGGATGATCTGCGAGCCGATGGCCGGCGATCGTCTGGAAGCAGAATCTCAATCCCGTCGGCCGTCTCTTCTATGCCGCATCGACCATGATCTGCGTGCCCACATCGCTCTCGCAGGAAGTCGGCACGGCGCTCGGTGCGCAGGCCGGCGAAGCCAGGCTGCGCGAGGTCATTCTCAAAGGCGGCTTTACGAGCGTGCGTCGCGCAACCGAAACGCCCTTCAACATGATTCTCGAAGCAAGGCCCTGAGCATCCACCTTCGACCGCACGCCGGGCTTGCCCTGCGTGCGGCCGAGGCAATCAACCGAAGCTGGAATCACGGATGAAGACTGCCGGAGCCGCGCACCTGCGCTCTGGGGCAACCGGCCGGTTAGCGCCGAACCGTTTGCGGCGCTACTCGATCGGGTGGCCGATCGCGCCGGCGAGTTCGCGCACCAGCCGATCGGACACCTGCCCGGTCACCGGCAGCCTCCGCTCGCGCTCGAACTTGTGCGATCGCGATCTGCGTGTCGGTGCCGGCAGTACCGGTCGGCTTCAGCTGGCCGTAGCCGTATTCGGTCAGCACGCGCTGCACCGCCGCCACCCGGCGCGGACCGGTCGGCTCCGCGCGGGTCGCAGCCGGAATCGGCGCGGGCGGCCGGAATACGCTGGCGGGCGTCGCCGGCGGCGCGCCGGCCGCTTTGACCAGACTCACGGAATCCGCAGGCCTGGGCTCGTAAGGTCTTTCGGCGCCCCTCGGTTCGACAACCCTTGATTCAACCGGCCGCAGCTCGGGGACGGCGCCGTCGGCATCGACCGGGCGCGGACGCGGCAACAGGTTGGCGGAAACCGCGCCTGTCTGCGGCATCACGACGACCGAACCGAACATCGGCGCCGGATGATGCCCGCTCTGCAGGAACAGCGCGTTGGCAAGGATGGCACTGACGGCGGAAAACGCCAGCAGGCCGGCAACGCTGTCTTTCGGACTGTGCAGCAGGATTCGCATCGCCAGACCGCGTTCGGCCTCGACCGCTTTCGCGCGCGCACCTCGGCGGCGGCGGCGCGGCGTGTCGTCATCATCTCTCGCAGCTTTTCTAGGCACTTTTCTTCACCTGATGGGCTTTGTCCGGGTCGCGGATCGCGCCACCGGCGTGCAGCGTCGCGATATTGCTCGTTGGTTCCGGGGCCGTGAAGATCAGCGGCAGCGCGACCGTCACGGTGGTTCCTTCGTCGATCTTGCTTTGTACCGTCAATTCGCCGGCATGCAAGGCGACCAGGCTTTTCACGATCGACAGCCCGAGGCCGGTGCCTTCGTGCCGGCGCTGATAGGTCTTGCCGGCCTGGAAGAAGGGATCGCCGATCCGCTTGAGGTCGTCGACGGCGATGCCGACGCCGGTATCGGTGACGCGCAGCAGCAGCCGCGCTCCTTCGACGCCCGCGGACACCGTCACCTTGCCGCCGCGCTCGGTGAACTTGATGGCGTTGGAGACGAGGTTGAGCGCGATCTGCTTGAACGCGCGCGGATCGCCGGTCATGACCGGCAGATCCTCGGGGATCCGCGTCACGAGATCGATGCCGTTCTCCCGCGCCTTCAGCGCCAGCAGGCTGCAGCAATTGATCAGCGCCTCGCGCGGCGCGAACGGTTCCGGCGTGATCTCGAAATTGCCGGATTCCATCTTGGACATGTCGAGGATGCCGTTGACGACCGACAGAAGGTGCTGGCCGGAATCGTTGATCAGTTGCGCGTATTCCCTGCGGCGCGCCGCATCGAGCATCAGCGCCTGTTCCTGAACGATCATCTCGGAGAAGCCGATGATGGCGTTGAGCGGCGTGCGCAGTTCGTGGCTCATGGTGGCGAGGAAGCGGGTCTTGGCCGCATCCGCCTGCTCGGCTTCGGTGCGCGCGATGTCGAGCGCCTGCTCCTGGATCTTGCGGTCGGTGACGTCGCGCATCACGGCAACGACCTCGGGCTCGCCTGCCGGAGCCTGCGACGCCTGTTCGAGCGGCCGGCAGCGCATCTCGACCCAGATGAAATCCACCTGCTGATGATGGCTGCGCTCGTTGCCGCGCGGCGCATCGCGCCGGAGCCGGAATTCGACGCTGCGCGCCTCGCCGCCGCGCGCGGCGTCGGAAAGCGCGGTGAGATAGGCCGGCCGATCGGCCACGTGGACACGGTCGAACAGGCCGTGCCCGAGCAGCCGCGTCACCTGCGTGCCCAGCATGGTCTCGATGGCGGGCGAAATGAACTGCACGGCGCCGTTGCGGCGATGGCGCGAAATCACGTCGCTCATGTTGCGCGCCAGCAGGCGATATCGATCTTCCTCGACGGTAAGCAGCGCGACGCCGGTGCGCGCCAGCGATTCGGCGCCGAAGGCCAGCCCCGCGGCATAGAGCGTCGCCGATGCGACGCCGAACGCCATGAACAGGCTGCGCAGCACCGGATTGGCCGGGGGCGCCGGCAACAGGTCGAAATGTCCGGCTACGATCAGCAGCGCCGCGCAGGACAGCGCCAGCGCCGAGGCAAACACGACCACGCGGCGCGACGCCGAGAGCGCCGCTTCCAGCGGAACCACGACCAGCCAGATCGCGGCAAAGGATTCGATGCCGCCGGTCGTCATCGCCAGCGTCATGACAAGACCCGACAGCGCCAGCGACGACAGCACATGGGCGCCTTCGTAGCGGCCGGTGCGCGACAGGAACCACGACAGCAGGATGGGCGCGATCAGCCACGCAAAGGCCGCGACCTCGAGCGCGGTCGGCGCGCCGCGCATCGCCAGATAGATCGGGAACGCCGCGAAGGCCGACCAGGCTTCCAAGCAGACGCGGCGCCATGAAGGCGCGATGACGCGCGCTCGTCAGCGCATCGTAGCGCGCGGACGGATGCAGCAAGGCATCGAGGCAATCGCGAATGATACTCAAAACAGTCACGGCTCTCGCGCTTCGGCTGGATCGTCAAACAGACGCGCCGGAACGCCCCCTTATCGTTGACCCACCGTGTCAGAGCGACATTAAGCGAACGCTAAGGCACCAGCGGCGCGCCGCGAAGACCGCGTGTTCGCGGAGTTTTTGCGACGCGCGCCACGTTCATTCGACGCAAATGGTGAACGTCGGGTTTCCAGCACCCGGACGGTATGGTTTCGAAATGGTAGCCGGCCCGGGGCCGGTTATTTCGCGGGAAATCGCCATCAATCGAAAATTTACACCGAATCCAATTGATTCGGATTTTTCGCAAATTTTCGGCCGATTTAAACTCAAGGCAAACACTTGCGATTTATCGACGGCTGTTAGTCAGACGGTGATTGCGAGATCAACCGCAACAGAACCAAAAAGACGACCGGGATCGCGAGATGTTCTTTCTGCTTCGCATGGCATTCTGGCTCGGGCTGGTGCTCGTGCTGCTGCCCAGAGAGAAGACACCTGAATCGGACAAGCTGCCGCAGGTCGGAGCGTCCGAAGCCGTGTCGGCTGCGACCGCGGCGGTCTCGGACATGAGCCAATTCTGCAAGCGCCAGCCGGCCGCGTGTGAAGTCGGCGGCCAGGCCGCGACCGTGATCGGCCAGCGCGCCCAGGACGGCGCGCGCAAGCTGTATCAGATCATCACCGACAAGCGCGCGCCCGACCATACCGGCTCGATCGGCGGCATCGGTCCGTGCGGACGCAGCGCCGCGCGACACGCTGACGCTGGACGATCTGCAGGCCGAGTGGCGCGGCGCGCCATCGGCGTCAGCGAGGCACGGAACCATTCCGGTTTTTGACCGACCAGTATCGCTTTCGATCTGCCGCCGTCCTATATAGGGCTACGGGATTGAGCGCGGGACACGATGACGATCGACGAGATCAGGGACAATTTTGCGCTGCTGGACGATTGGGACGACCGCTACCGGTACGTCATCGAACTCGGCCGCACGCTCGATCCCATGCCGGAAGCCGAGCATTCCGCAGGCCAACAAGGTGCAGGGCTGCGCCAGCCAGGTCTGGCTCTCCCGGCAGGTCGACCGCGGCAGTGGCGGCGAGCCGTTGCTGAAATATCTCGGCGACAGCGACGCCCATATCGTGCGCGGGTTGATCGCGATCCTGCTGACCCTGTATTCCGGCCGCACGCCGCAGCAAATTCTTGGCAACCGATGCGATCGCGGTGTTCGACGAATTCGGATTTCGCGAGCATCTGACGCCGCAGCGCTCCAACGGCCTGCGCGCCATGGTCGAGCGCATTCGCTCCGACGCCCGCGAGGCGCTTGCCGCGGCCTCCTGAGACCAACCCCTGATCTGGCGTTCACGGCGCCGTGATCGACAACCATTTCAGGGTATTCAGGCCCATAGACAACCTGACGATGTCGAAGGTCAACCTGTTTTTAAGGCATTTCCGCATTATCCGCCGAAAACAGAGAGTTGACGGATGAGTGAGCTTTCCGCCGGTCTGGCGCTTCATGCGGTCGCGATCCGGTCGCGGCTTTCTGCTGCATCTGGGCCTCTGCGCCGTCCTTGTCCGTGGCGGTCGGTTACGGCTTCTATTATTTCAGCCTGAACTGGTTCAAGGAGCACAAGAGCGGCGAAAAGATCATCGCGCTCCAGCTGGTGGACGCCTTTGTCACCAACTATTCGGCGATCCGATCGCAATTCGGACAAGACGCGCCGGTCCCGGCGTCATTCCGCGCCCATGCGATCGAGGCCTTCAACAAGCAGAACGGCGACAATTCCGATTTTCGCCTGCGCTCGGTCGGCCGCCCGGGACGCGAGATCCTGACGCCGCCAACGGACGCCCGGATGGCCCAGACGCATCGAGGCCTTCGCGGCGACGCCACAACCCAAAACCGGTGTCCGAGCTGCTCGACGTCAACGGCGAACAGATGTTCCGCACGGTCTATCCGACCGTGGCGCAGGAACAGAGTTGCGTCGAGCTGTCACAACGCGCTCCAGCCCGACAAGGCGCAGTGGCATCTCAACGACGTCATCGGCGCGTTCGTGATCGATGTGCCGATCTCGCCGTTCCTGCGCACCGTGATGTGGCAAAGCGCCGGCATCGGCGTAGGTCTCTTTCTCGCGCTGGCGCTCGCCGGCCTGATGATTTCACTGATTCATTTCCGCCAGCTCGAAGCGCTCGATGCGTCCGCTGCGAAGCTCGGCCGCACCCAGAACTTTCTCGACAGCATCATCGAGAACATGCCGGTGTCGGTCGCCGTCAAGGACGCGCGCGATCGCTGCTATGTCCTGATCAACCGGACCGCCGAAGCCATTTTCGGGATCGCGCGCGGCGACCTGATCGGCAAACCAGCCGACGATCCGCCCGGCAAGGAAACCGTCAACGACCTGTTTCCGCTCGCCGGCGAGGCCTTGCGCACGCGCGACCTGCAAATCATCGACGAGCACGTGGTTCGATACCCATCACAACGGCACGCGCATCCTGACAACCAGGAATCTTTCGATACCGGACGAGACCGGCGAACCGCGCTATCTCCTCAGCCTTTCGGAGGACATTACCGAGCGCAAGCAGGCCGAAGCCCGCATCCAGCATCTGGCACACCACGACGCCCTGACGGATTTGCCCAATCGCGCCGCCTTCGTGGAGCATCTCACCCGCAGCGATCGGCGCCGCAAAGGCGAGCGAAGAATTGTTCGCCGTGCTGAGCATCGACCTCGACCGCTTCAAGGAGGTCAACGACGTGTTCGGCCATGCGGTCGGCGACGATGTGCTTCGCGAGCTTTCGCAGCAACTGCGCGTGCTCGCCGGCGACGCCTATCTGGCGCGGCTCGGAGGCGACGAATTCGTCCTCGTCACGCCGAACGGCGATCAGCCGGCGCTCGCCGAAGTCCTCGCCGAACGCCTTCACGCGGCCGTCGCCACCGATCTGGAACTGAACGGCCAGCATCTCGCGCGTCGGCCTCAGCATCGGCATTGCGATCTTTCCCGACCGACGGCGTCCGACGCAACGACGCTGCTCAACAATGCCGACGCCGCACTCACCCGCGCCAAGACCGCCGGCCGCGGCATGACGCGCTTCTTCGAAGTCGAAATGGACAACCGGCTGCGCGAGCGGCGCGCCATTCAGCACGAACTTGGCCTCCGCCATCGCGCGCAACGAACTCCGTCTTCACTACCAGCCGCAGGCGAAGATCGACGGCGAGGTCATCGGGTTCGAGGCATTGGTGCGCTGGCACCATCCGCAGCGCGGCATGGTTTCGCCCGCAACCTTCATTCCGGTCGCCGAGGAAAGCGGCCTCATCATGCAGATCGGCGAATGGGTGCTCCGCGAGGCCTGCCGCGAGGCGGCGTCATGGCCGCAGCCGCTGCCAGATCGCGGTCAATCTGTCGCCAATCCAGTTCCGCCACGGCGACCTCGCGGGATTGGTCCATTCGGTGCTGCTGGAAACCGGCCTGGCGCCGACACGGCTGGAACTCGAAATCACCGAGGGCGTGCTGGTCGAGGATTTCGCCCGCGGCGTCTCGATCCTGCGTCGCCTCAAGACGCTTGGCGTTCGCATCGCCATGGACGATTTCGGCACCGGATATTCGTCGCTGTCCTATCTGCAGTCGTTCCCGTTCGACAAGATCAAGATCGATCAGTCGTTCATATCGAAGGTGAAGAGCAATCCGCAGTCGGCGGCCATCGTGCGCGCCGTCATCGGGCTGGCGCACGGGCTCAATCTGCCGGTGCTGGCGGAGGGCGTCGAGACAAAGGCCCAGCTCGATTTTCTCGCCGCCGAATCCTGCGATGAAGTGCAGGGCTACCTGATGGGACGACCCCATCCGATCATCGGAATATTCCGAACTCATCGGCCGCGACGACGCGGCGCAGGCGCAAATCTGCGCAGCGCCTGAGTCGACGTCTCGGACGCTATTTCCGCCGCCGCCGCTGCTGGCCGAGCCCCATTTTCTTGGCGAGCTGCCGAACGCGCCACCGCATAGTTCGGCGCCACCATCGGATAGTCGGCCGGAAGGCCCCATTTGTCCCGGTATTGTTCCGGCGTCATGTTGTATTGCGTGCGCAGATGACGCTTCAGCGATTTGAAGCGCTTGCCGTCCTCGAGACACACCAGATAATCCGGGGTCATCGATTTCTTGACGGACACGGCCGGCTTGGCGGGCTCCAGCGGCGTTTCGATCCGGCCCGTCGAAACCCGCAGCAGCGCGGCGTGAATCTGGCTGATCAGGTTCGGAATTTCGGATGCCGGCGTCGGATTGTTGCTGAGATAGGCCGACACGATACTCGCAGTCAGGTCGATGAAATTCTTGCCGGCACCGTCGCTCATGGCCTGAACCTTTCGAAGGTCTGAAATCCCAGGGATATCTGCGGATCGGACAGTATCCGACAGCGGTCAATACGCTTTCGGAATCTTCCACTACACCGAATATGAGCGGATTGCTGTTGATGTGACAAGAACGACAGCGCTTTATTTTTCAAGCGCAAGTATGCTGCCGACAGTTCCGCGTTCAGGGACGCTGGTCGAGATGCGCGCGCAGTTCGTCGATCGACGCGAACCGCATCATGCCTTCGGGCATTTGCGCCTCGATCGAGCCGTCGGAATACAGCGAATAGGCCATGCCATCGACGACGCCCGATTTGAGCACCGTGACCGGCGGCTGATCTTCGCTTCGCGCGACCGGCGCGACGCGATCCGCGTCGCCGACGCCGGCGGCCCTCTCGGCGAAGGTCGATGGCGCCCGGCCGCTGCGCCGTGGCATCGGCGCCTCGCCGCCTCGCAGACGCTCCGATTTCGGCCAGGCGTCGTCGAACGTCGCGGACGCCGCATCCCGATCCGCCGGCTCCATCGCGGACGATGCAGAGCCGGCGGTATCGAAGGCAGATCGGTGACGGATGGTTCGGCGCGTCCGCGCCTGGGCGCGCTCGCGCTCCTTCCGCGACGACGAGGAAAACAAAAGGTTGCGCCGCGGCTTTGCGGCTGGCGGCGGCTTCCGCCGGCGCCTCGCCGCGGCCCGCGCGAAGCGCGCCTCGTCGAGCCATGGCGGCGCGGGCGACTGCAACCGCCGGTGTCGGCATGTCCCGGCGCCGGCTGATCGCGGTCGAACGCAACCCGCCATCGTCCGGCGCCTGATCGCCCAGCGCAGCGCCCAGTCCCGCCGATGGCCGCGGGCCTGCCGCCGGAGCCAGCGCCGACAGCCCGGACCAAGCTGGCGCGCGATCTCCTTCAACTCCCGGACCACGATCCAGAGGCCGAGCATGATCAGGACGCCGGTGCAGGCAACAATGACGCCCGCGAGGATCAAGGTGTTGCCGAAACTGAGGTCCAGTTCGACCCCGAGACCGACCGTCACGAGGCCGGCCACCAGACAGGCCAGCCCGCCGATCAACACCACAATCATCATCGAATCACCTTCGGCTACGCCCCGAAATGCGCGTCAGCCGCCGATGCCACGATACCGTCATATTGTGCGCACTCGCCAACGGCAATTGCCCGGACGGTTCCCATGGAGGATCAAGATCCGGGCTTAACCGCCATCCGGATCACACCACTGTCGCCCGCCGGCGGCCACGCCCCCTGAATTGCTGCACTGCATCAGGGAAATTACGCCACAATTGCCAATTACTTGGTAAGGGAACTGCGCTATATGGATGCCGGGGAACGAGGCCCAAAAGCGCCACAGCTGGGCCATAAGGGACGCCGGGTTACCAATAGCCATGTCATCCATCACGACTTCGGCCATCGACACGCCTGCGCGGCGCTCGGTGGAGCGGACCTGCGACGACCTCGCCATCCTCGTGCTGGCTGCGGTCGCGATCGATCGCTGGCCTCACGTTCCGCGATTATGGGCTGGGCTGGGACGATTACACCCACGCCGAATATGCCGATCTGCTGCTGCGCATGTACGGTTCCGGTTTCAAGGACACCGGCGCGCTGTCGTTCGCCAATCTCTATATGTATGGCGGCGGCTTCGACATGGCGGCCGCGCTGCTGCACAAGATCATCCCGCTCGAGCTGTTCGAAACCCGCCGCCTGCTCGGCGCCATCGTCGGCGTGATCGGCCTTGCGGTGACGTGGCGGCTCGGCCGGCGCGTCGGCGGCCCGCTCGCCGGTCTCGCGGCGCTGCTGCTGCTGGCGCTGTGCCCGACCTTCTACGGGCACATGTTCATGAATCCGAAGGATGCGCCGTTCGCCGTCGCGATGGTGATCCTGATGCTGGGCCTGGTCCGGCTGGCCGAGGAATATCCGCCGCCCTCGCCGCGGACCATCCTGATCGTCGGGCTTGGCGCCGGCCTGTCGATCGGCTCGCGCATCCTCGGCGGGCTCGCGCTGGTCTATGCGCTGGTCGGCTTCGTGCCGCTGTTGCTGGAGGAAATCCACACCCACGGCGCGCGCGAAGCCGCCCAGCGCTTGCTGCATGTCCTCTACGTGCTGCTGCCCGGCCTGATCCTCGGCTATCTCGTGATGGGGCTGATCTGGCCGTGGTCGATCATGGAGCCGGACAATCCGTTCCAGGCCCTGACCTATTTCTCGCACTTCTTCGAGAAGCCGTGGAAGGAAATGTTCGACGGCGCGCTGGTGTCGGTGCCGGACATGCCGTGGTCCTATCTGCCGACGCTGTTCGCGCTGCAGCTTCCCGAAGTGCTGCTCGGGCTGCTCGATCGCCGGCGTCGTCGGCACGCTGATGTCGCTGCCGCGCAGCGACGTCTCGGCCCGCCGCAAGACCATCCTCCTGATGCTGACGCTGGCGGCGACGCTGCCGCTGCTGATCGCGATGGTGAAGCGCCCGGCGCTCTACAACGGCATCCGCCATTTCATCTTCGTGATTCCGCCGATGACGGTGCTCGCCGGCACCGCCTTCGCATGGGGGATGAACTGGCTCGGGAAAACCGCCGCAGCTGGCAGCCCGCCGCGGTCGCCGTCTTCGCGTTCGGCCTGTTGTTGCCGCTCGCCGAAATGATCCGGCTGCACCCCTATCAATACACCCATTTCAATCACATCGCGGGCACGGTGCGCGACGCCGACGATCGCTTCATGCTGGATTATTGGGGCCTTGCGCTGAAGCAGGCCTCCGACGGCCTGCGCGAGGAACTCATCGAGCGGCAGGAAGTCCCGCCGCAAGGGACGCAAATGGAAGGTCGCGGTCTGCGGTCCGCAACGCCCGGCGCAGGTCGCGCTCGGCCCCGATTTCACGATCGGCTGGGACAGCCATGCCGCCGATTTCGCGATGACGCTCGGCGAATTCTACTGCAAGGGCCTGACCGCGCCGGTCTGGTGGAAATCAAGCGCGACGACGTGGTGTTCGCCCGCGTCTACGACATCCGCGGCCGCAGCATTTCCAGCCTGCTGGCGATTCCGGCGCCTTGAGACGAACGCACGCTAGCCAGAGCATGACTGCCACGCAGGCCCCGCGCCTTGCTGCAAACCATTCGCAGGGCTAGGCTCGCGCCGAATCAACAATTCCAACGGGAGAAACCGGTCATGTCGCCAGCGGAAGCCCGCCTGAAG
Organism: uncultured Alphaproteobacteria bacterium; assembly: GCA_963843225.1. Taxonomy (GTDB): domain Bacteria; phylum Pseudomonadota; class Alphaproteobacteria; order Rhizobiales; family Xanthobacteraceae; genus Bradyrhizobium. The sequence continues at coordinate 664,706 of CAWJJT010000003.1, forward strand.
GAAGTGCCGTCGGAAATGACGGAGGCCGAATGGAGCCAGCGGGTCAATCTCGCCGCCTGCTATCGCCTGATCGCGCATTACGGCTGGGACGATCTGGTCGATACCCACATCTCCGCGCGGGTGCCGGGACCGGAGCATCATTTCCTGATCAATCCCTACGGCCTGATGTTCGACGAGATCACCGCTTCCAGCCTGGTGAAGGTCGACCTCGACGGCAACCAGCTCACCAAGAGCCACTACAGCATCAACCCGGCCGGCTTCACGATCCATTCGGCGATCCACGAGGTGCGCGAGGACGCCGGCTGCGTGCTTCATCTGCACACGCCCGACGGCACCGCGGTCGCGAGCTGCATGGAAGGCCTGCTGCCGCTGAACCAGACCGCGCAGCTCGTCACCCACGATCTCGCCTATCACGACTATGAAGGCATCGCGCTCGATCACGACGAACGCCCGCGCCTGCAAAAGGACCTCGGCAACAAGAACCACATGCTGCTGCGCAATCACGGCACGCTGACGGTCGGCCGTTCGGTCGCCTCCGCCTTCGAGCGCATGTTCCATCTGGAGCGGGCCTGCACCATGCAGGTGCGCACCCGCATGCTGGGCCCGACGGCCTATCCGGTCGAACAGGCCGTGATCGACAAGAACGCCAGCCTGTTCGCCAACCCCGACCGGCAGGAACTGCGCTCGACCACGCTGGTGTGGCCGGCGCTGCTGCGCAAGGTCGACCGCCTCGACCCCAGCTACAAGAATTGAAAATTTCGGCATCTCGGTGTAAGTATCGACGCAACGACCTCTGCACTGCTCGAATCAAAACGCCGCCCAATCCCGGGCGGCGTTTTTACTTTGGCAGACGCCTCGGTGCGCACGCGTCGCCCGGAGATCACCGCGGCGCCTCCGCCAGCGCGGCGAGAATCCGCGCCCACGACCGGATGCCCTTGTGGAAGCTCTTGAGGTCGTATTTCTCGTTCGGCGAATGGATGTTGTCGTCGTCGAGCCCGAAACCGACCAGCACGGTGTCGAGACCGAGGGTGCGCTTGAAGTCGGCGACGATCGGGATCGAGGCGCCCGAGCCCATCAGCACCGTTTCCTTGCCCCACTCCTCGGTCAGCGCGCGCCTGGCGGCGGCGAGCGGCTTCATGTTCCAGTCGAGCGCGATCGCCGGCGCGCTGGAATGGTCGCCGAATTCGGCCGTGCAGTCGCCCGGCAGCCGCGCCGTGACGTAGTCGCGAAAGGCCTTGCGGATCTTGTCGGGCTCCTGCCCCTCCACCAGCCGGAACGAGATCTTGGCGGAGGCCTCCGCCGGGATCACCGTCTTCGAGCCCTCGCCGGTGTAGCCGCCGATGATGCCGTTGATGTCGCAGGTCGGGCGCGAGGAGATCTGCTCGATCAGCAGGCGGCCCTTCTCGCCGGCCGGAATCGAAAGCCCGATCGGCTTGAGAAAGCTATCCGGCGTCAGATTGAGCTTCGACCACTGCGCGAGAACGTCGGGCGGCAGATCCTTCACGCCATCGTAGAAGCCGGGGATGGTGATGTGGCCGTTCTCGTCGAAGAGGCCGCCGAGGATGCGGGTCAGCACCCGGATCGGATTCTGCGCGCCGCCGCCGAAGATGCCGGAATGCAGATCGCGGTTGGCGGCCTTGATCTTCACTTCCTCGTAGACCAGCCCGCGCAGCGAGGTGGTGATCGCCGGCGTATTCGGGTCCCACATGCCGGTGTCGCACACCAGCGCGAAGTCGGCCTTGAGTTCGTCCTTGTTCTTCTCGAGGAACGGAACGAAATTCTTCGATCCGATTTCCTCTTCGCCCTCGATCACGATGGTGATGTCGAGCGGCAGCGAGCCGGTGACGGATTTCCAGGCCCGGCAGGCTTCGACGAAGGTCATCAACTGGCCCTTGTCGTCCTCGGCGCCGCGCGCGACGATGATCTTTCGCCCGTCGGCATGCGTGGTCACCGCGGGCTCGAACGGCGGACGGTGCCAGAGATTGAGCGGATCGACCGGCTGCACGTCGTAGTGGCCGTAGAACAGCACGTGCGGCCGCGCGCCACTGCCGTTGCCGTTGCCATTACTTTTGGCGACGATGGCGGGATGACCGGCGGTCGGCCTGACCTCGGTCGAAAAACCGAGCGTCGCGATATCCCTGGCCAGATGATCGGCGGCCGCCTTGCAGTCGCCGGCAAAGGCCGGATCGGCCGAGATCGATTTGATCCGCAACAGCGCAAACAGCCGCTCCAGGCTGTTGTCGAAATCGGCATCGATGCGGTCGAGGACCGGTTGCAGTTGCGGCGCGTTGGACATCTGCAATTTTCCTTGGGGGCTGGTTCTACGTCTCGGTTTTTAGCTCCGCCGGAGGCAGGGAGCCAGCGATCTCATCCGACGGCGGATGCAGGATATGCCAGACCAGTGCCCCCGCAATTACGGCCGTAGCCGCGAGATTGTTCCCGTAGGCCTGCAGTCCCTCGGGAAACAGCGGCAACGACAGGCACATCAGCAGCCCCGCGACCGCAAGACCGGCCCAGGTCCCCGCCCGCACGGCCATGCGGGGGTCATAGGCCGCGCGGTGCATCAGGACCGTGATCGGAAAGAACAGCCACATGAAATAATACTGCCGGGCGAGCGGCGATGCCACCGTCATCAGGCAAAACAGGATGCCGAGTTCTTCGGCGTTGGAACGCGCCGTCATCCGCGCACGCGGCGGCATCACCGCGATGAAGCCGAGCCCGATCGCCAGCGAGATCGCCAGCACGATCCAGTTCGCGGTCTTGAAGTTGACATCGACCAGATTCATGTAGGCCGGCGGCTTGGCCGGATCATCCTGGTTGTAGTTGACCGGGCGCGTCAGGCGATGCGTCACCGCGATGATCGACTGATTGACCCACGACCAGTTCTGCTCGCCACGCTGTCCGAACCCCTGCTCCGAACTCGTTCCCACCATTCCCTGAAACCAGGTCTTCAGTTCGGAAACATTGTGCTGGAAACCGCGCACCGGCGCCGGGACGACGAACAGGAAAATCGCGGTGAAGACGGCCATGCTTGCGGCGCCGGCCCACTGCCGTCGCCAGACCAGATAGGGAAACACCGCCACCGGAAAAACCTTGATCGCGGTGGCCAGCGCAAACATGCTCCCCGCCATCCATGGGCGCGCGTGCTGCAGCAGCCAGAACCCGTACAGCATCATCGCCAGCAGCACGAGGTTCGGCTGGCCGAGATCGAACATGTCGAACACGAAGGTAACCGTGACGAAAGCCCGGCAATGCGAACAGCCACGGGCCGGCTGTCCGGCCCGATCCGGTCATCGCGCTGGAGAGTTGCGCCGTCATCCACCACGCCACCGCGTTCAGGACCGACAGGCATGTATAGAGGACAGCTTGCCGAAATAAGCGGGTATCGCGAGCAGAACCGCCGGCAGCGGCGGATAGATGAATTCGAAATAGGATTTGGGATCGCTGGGATAGAGATTCCCGCCGTGCAGGACCTGCTGGCCCGCCCAGAACCAGAGCGGATAGTCCTTGGTCTTGCCGTGCCCGAAAATCTCCGGAGCGAGCACGTCGGCCGTCAGCGCGATACAGCAGACCAGAAACAGAATATCGAGCGGAGCTCGCAGCGACGGATATCTCAGCACACTCAGGCTTTCCGCAAAATAAAAGAAGGGTCGCGCCGCGGCAACGGATCGAACATCATCGCCGCAACAGGCCGCCGAGCGCGCCGCGCACCAGCGCGCGGCCGACCGAGCCGCCCATCGAGCCGGCAACCGATTTGCCGAGATCGGCCGCCGCCCCGCCGACCACCTTGTTGGTGATCGAGCGCGTGACGCTTCGCGCGATGAGCTGACCGGTCGACAATCGTCCGCGCGACACGTTGGTGCCGAAGATCGTCCCGACGATGCCGCCGATCTGGCCGAGAATTCCTCCGCCGCCGCCGGCCGATCCGTCGGCGTGCGCCGCCGTTCCGGCCACGCGCTTCTGCAGCATCTCGTAGGCGGAATTCGGCGTCGATCGCGGTGTCGTATTTGCCCTTCACGGGGCTTGCGTCCATGATCGCCTTGCGTTCCTCCGGCGTGATCGGTCCGATCCGCGCCGATGGCGGCCGGATCATGACGCGCTCGACCATTGCCGGCGTGCCGTTGCCTTCCAGGAACGACACCAGCGCCTCGCCCTTGCCCAACTCCATGATGACCTTGGCGGTGTCGAGCTTCGGATTGGGCCGGAACGTCTGCGCCGCGGCCGCGACCGCCTTCTGGTCGCGCGGCGTGAAGGCGCGGAGCGCGTGCTGCACGCGGTTGCCCAGTTGCGAGAGCACCTTGTCCGGCACGTCGATCGGATTCTGGGTCACGAAATAGACGCCGACGCCCTTGGAGCGGATCAGCCGCACCACCTGCTCGATCTTGTCCATCAGCGCCTTCGGCGCATCGGTGAACAACAGATGCGCCTCGTCGAAGAAGAACACCAGCTTGGGTTTCGGGGGATCGCCGACCTCCGGCAGTTCCTCGAACAGCTCCGACAGCATCCACAGCAGGAAGGTCGCGTACAGCCGCGGGCTCTGCATCAGCTTGTCCGCGACCAGGATGTTGACCATGCCCCGGCCGTCGCTGTCGGTGCGCATGAAATCCTTCAGCGTCAGCGCCGGCTCGCCGAAAAATTTCGTGCCGCCCTGGTTTTCCAGCACCAATAGCTGGCGCTGGATGGTGCCGACCGTCGCCTTGGTGACATTGCCGAAACCCTGCGCGGCCTTGCGGATCGGCGCCAGCGGATCGTCGTCGCCATCGCTCCCTTTTTGCCGCTGTCCGGGACGATCGCATCCAGCAGCGCCCGGAGGTCCTTCATATCTATCAGCGCGAGACCGTTGTCGTCGGCAACACGGAACGCGACGTTCAGCACGCCTTCCTGCACGTCGTTCAGATCGAGCATCCGCGACAGCAGCAACGGCCCCATTTCGGTGACGGTGGCGCGCACCGGATGGCCCTGCTCGCCGAACACATCCCAAAATACCGTCGAGAACTGGTCGGGCTGGAAGCTGAGGCCCATATCGCTGGCCCGCTTGACGATAAAATCCTTGGCCTCGCCGACTTCGGAGATGCCGGAGAGGTCTCCCTTGATGTCGGCGGCGAACACCGGAACGCCCGCGCGCGCAAACCCTTCCGCCATCACCTGCAGCGAGACGGTTTTTCCGGTTCCGGTAGCGCCGGTGACGAGACCATGGCGATTGGCGAGGCCAAGCGTCAGCCACGCCGGCTGCTTCACCCTTGCCGATGAAAATTTTCTCGTCGGTATCGGCCAACTTGTTATCGGGAGTAACCATTGCATCGCCTCTCACGTGTCGGCGCATCTCAGCCGTACAGACCGAGGTATCATACTGCATGTTGCATCCCGATTGAAACCGCCCACACCCCCTTCGAGCGGATTGGAAACCCTCCGACGTCGACCCCGATCGACCGGCTTCGTGCAAACTTCCTACCAAAGTTGCAACGAATGGGTCTGACGCGACAATTTTTACGAGAAATCAACATCTGCTCTTGCATTGCTGCAACACTCGTCACGCGATCGAGGCATGCGCAAGGCGGTCGTCGCTTGTAATTCGCGACGCGGAAGATCAAGATAATTCACAAGGACGGATCCGGCACAAAACCGGATGAGGGCGGGCCAATATGGACGAATTGATTGGGCGGCTGGCTGCAAAGGCCGGCATCGATGATGCTGTCGCGGAAAAAACCATCGGCATCATTCTGGGATTCCTTCGCAACGAGGGTCCTTCCGACAAGGTTCAGGCTTTGATCGACACGATTCCCGGCGCGGAAGCCGCGATCGCAGCCTCGAGCAAGAGCGGCGGTCTCGGAAGATTGATGGGCGGCGGCCTGATGGCGCTCGGCACCAAGCTGATGGGACTTGGTTTGGGCATGGGCGAGATCCAGAGCGTCGCGCGCGAACTTTTCAGGTTCGGCCGCGACAAGATCGGGGCCGATCAGATGGGCGAGATCATCAAGGGGACACCGGGCCTCAGCCAGTTCGCCTGAAGCACCTTTTTTCAAATTGAGCACCATGACATATCCAATTTCCGAGATTGATGGCTTGCCATCCTTCGCCGCTTCAAAACTGAAATCGTTGGGCATTCGCACCACCGATGGGCTGCTCGAGGCGGCGCGGACCGTGAAGGGCCGCAAGACGCTGGCGGAGAAGACCGGCATCAGCGAGCAGCAATTGCTCGAATGGGCCAATGTTTCGGACTACATGCGGATTCCAGGGATGGGCAAGGCCAAGGTCGGGCTGGTGCGCGCCGCCGGCGTCACCACGGTTCGCGAACTCGCGCTTCGCAACCCGGCGCGGCTGGCGCAGAACATGAAAGAAGTGAATACCAGGCGCAAACTCGTCCGCGTCCTGCCTTCGGAGAAATCGGTCGAGCAACTGATCGCGCAGGCCCGCAAGCTGCAGCCGAAAATCACCTACTAGACCGGCGGAAACCGGGCCCGCTGACGCTCCCGCGACGCCCCGGAGCGTCTTGACTCCGATGCGCGGACCGCGCAAAGCGACCGCATGATCGCGACCACGTCCAGACCCGCCCCGGCGGCCGTCCCTGCCGGTCATCCGCTGTTGCCGGCGCTGTTGTCCAGGCCATACCCGGCCGTGATGGGCGTGCTGAATATCACGCCCGATTCATTTTCCGACGGCGGCCAGTTCATCGCGCCGGAGCGCGCGCTGGCGCAGGCGCGCCGCATGATCGCCGAGGGCGCCGACATCATCGACATCGGCGCGGAATCCACCCGCCCCTACGGCTCGGAACCGGTCTCGGCCGATCAGGAATTGCAACGCCTGCGGCCGATCCTGGCCGAGGTGGTTTCGCTTGGTATTCCCGTATCCATCGACAGCATGAAATCGGCGGTGGTCGGCTGGGCGCTCGATGCAGGCGCATCCATCGCCAACGACGTCTGGGGCCTGCAGCGCGATCCCGATATGGCCGCCCTGCTGGCGGCGCGCCGTTCGCCGGTGATCGTCATGCATAACCGCGACCGCGCCGATGCCGGCATCGATATCATGCAGGACATCGCCGCGTTCTTCGCCCGGTCGATCGAGATCGCGACCAAGGCGGGCATTTCACGTGAAAACATCGTGCTCGATCCCGGCATCGGCTTCGGCAAGACGCCCGAACAGAGCATGATCGCGCTGGCCCGGCTGCGCGAATTCGGCGCGTTCGGCCTGCCGCTGCTGGTCGGCGCGTCGCGCAAGCGCTTTATCAGTTCCGTCACGCCTTCGGAGCCGCATCAACGGCTCGGCGGGTCCATCGCGGCACATCTGATCGCCGCCGAAGGCGGCGCGCGCATCATCCGGACCCACGACGTGGCGGAAACCGTGCAGGCGCTGCGCGTGGCAAAAGCAATTTGGGACAAGCGATGACCGACATGATCTTCATCACCGGCGTCGTCATCCATGCCCGCCACGGCGTGATGGAACATGAGACCGAGGTCGGCCAGCGCTTTGTCATTGATCTCGAACTCTCGACCGATCTGTCGGAATCCTCGCGTACCGACCGGCTTGCCGATACCGTGTCCTATTCCAACGTGGTCGCGACCGCGACCGCGGCTTTCAAGGATGCCAATTACAAGCTGTTGGAACGCGCGGCCGGCGCGGTCGCCGACGCGGTCCTGGCGGCCTTCCCGCGCATCAGCGCGGTCAAGGTCACCGTTCACAAGCCGCACGCGCCGATCGCCGCGATCTTCGAGGATGTCGGCGTCGTGTTGACGCGCACGCGGCAAGCGCCGTCACATGGCTGACGTCCTGATCGCGCTTGGCGGCAATGTCGGCGACGTCCGCACGACCTTTCAAAAGGCGATCGCCAACATCTGCGGCATGGCGCAGGCGGCGCTCAAGGCGCGTTCGTCCGACTACGCCACGCCGCCCTGGGGCGACGAGCAGCAGGCTCCGCTTCATCAACGCCTGCATCGAAATCGAAACCGCGCTCGATCCGCACGCGCTGCTGTTCACGCTGCACAAGATCGAAAACAAATTCGGCCGCGACCGCGCTCAGCGAACGGCGCTGGGGCCCGCGCACGCTCGACCTCGACCTGATCGCCTATGACGACGTTTCGATGCAGACGCCGGAACTGACGCTGCCGCATCCCCGGCTGTTCGAGCGCGCCTTCGTGCTGGTTCCGCTCGCCGAGATCGCGCCCGACCGCGTCATTGCGGGACGAAAGCGTCGCCGCCGCGCTGGCCCGGCTATCCACCGAGGGGATCGAGCGGCTACCCGAATTGAGCTGACCCGACACCGCCCCTCCCCCGAAAACAACCGTTTGGCTTGGCCGTCGTCACGTGGCAATTTCGGGCTCAACAACAAGAACGGCGCCCGGGAGCACCCTGCCGAATGACCTCTGCACCTGACGACCTGCGACTGGCGGCGGATTTTCAGCCCGCGACCTATGACGACTGGCGCAAGCTGGTCGACGGCGTGCTGAAAGGCGCGCCGTTCGAGAAGCTGGTCGGCAAGACCGCCGATGGCCTGAAGATCGACCCGATCTATCCGCGCGCCCACGGTGCCGCTGTCGTCGCGGGGCGGCCGGCGGCCGCACCCTGGCAGATCATGCAGCGGATCGATCATCCCGATGCGGCAGCAGGCCAACGCGCAGGCGCTGCATGATCTGGAGAATGGCGCCACCGGACTGACGCTGGTGTTCGCGGGCGCCAATGGCGCCTATGGCTTTGGCCTCGAGCCGACGGCGGAAGCGGTCGAGAAGGTTTTCGAGGGCGTTTTCCTCGATGCCGGGATATCGATCGAGCTTCAGGTCGGGCCGCAATCGCGGATGGCCGCCATCCACGTCGCGGAATATGTGAAGCGCAGGGGTCTCGACCCCGCCGCCTGCGATATTCGTTTCGGTCTCGACCCGATCGGGGCCTGCGCGGTCTGGGGATCCAGCCCCTATGCCTGGCCGGAGATCGCGCCCGCGGTGACCGGCGCGGTCAAAGGCCTCGCCGCCATGGGCTTCAAGGGTCCGTTCACGCCAGCCGACGGACGGGTGATCCACGACGCCGGCGGATCGGAAGCGCAGGAACTGGCGTTCGTGCTCGCCACCGGCGTCGCCTATCTGCGCGCGCTGGAAGGCGCCGGCGTCGCGCTCGAGGCTGCGCGAGACATGGTCTATGCGCGGCTTTCCGCCGATGCCGACGAATTCCTGACATTGGCGAAGTTCCGCGCGCTGCGGCTGTTGTGGGCGCGGGTCGAACAGGCATGCGACCTCACGCCCAAGCCGATGTTCGTTGCCGCCGACACGGCATGGCGGATGCTGACGCAGCGCGACCCCTACGTGAACATGCTGCGCGCGACGATCGCCACGTTCTCCGCGGGGCTCGGCGGCGCCAATGCCATCACCGTGCTGCCGCACACGCTGGCGCTCGGATTGCCCGATCCCTTCGCCCGGCGCGTGGCGCGCAACACGCAACTGGTGCTGCTGGAGGAATCCAATCTCGCGAAGGTGTCCGATCCGGCGGCCGGCTCCGGCGGCATCGAGGGCCTGACGCAACAACTCTGCGAAGCCGCATGGACGCTGTTTCAGGAAATCGAGAAGGCCGGCGGCGTGTTCGCTTCCCTCGAGCAAAGCCTGATCCAGCGCAAGGTCGCGGCAACGCGGGCGGTGCGCGAGCAAAATATCGCCCGGCGCAAGGAAGTGCTGACCGGCGCCACCGAATTCCCCAATCTGCATGAGGCCCACGTCGCGGTGCTGGATGCAAGGCCGGTCGTGCTTCCGCCCTACGGCGAGGCCAAGTTCAAATTCGACGCGCTGCCGCCGATGCGGCTGGCCACGCCGTTCGAGGCGCTGCGTGACCGCTCGGATCAAATCCGGAAGGACAAGGGCGCGCGGCCAAAAGTCTTCCTCGCCAATCTCGGCACGCCTGCCGATTTCACCGCGCGCGCCACCTTTGCCAAGAGCTTCTTCGAGACCGGCGGCATCGAGGCCGTCGATAGCGAAGGCTTTACCGATCCAGCCGCGCTCGCCAAGGCGTTCAAGGCCTCCGGCGCGCAGCTCACCTGCCTGTGCTCATCCGACAAGGTCTATGCCGGTCAGGCCACTGCTGTGGCCGCGGCCCTTCACGCCGCGAACGCAAGACATATCTATCTGGCAGGCCGACCCGGCGAACAGGAAGCCGCGCTGCGAGCCGCCGGCGTCAACGATTTTGTCATGGCCGGCGGCGACGCCCTGAGCGTCCTGCGGGAGGCCTATCGGCTGATGGAGTGAGCATGACAGCGGCCCCAAAGCCCGTCCTGACCGGCGGCTGCCAATGCGGCGCCATCCGCTTTGCCGTGTCGGCGCCGCCGGCGAAGGTCAGCGATCTGCCATTGCCGGATGTGCCAGAAGGCATCCGGCGCGCCGTTCGCGTCCTTTGCCGATATCGAACGCAGCGATTTCGCCTGGACCCGCGGCAAGCCGGCCGCGTTCCGCTCCTCCTCGATCGCGATGCGCGACTACTGCGCCGATTGCGGCACGCCGCTCAGCTTCCGCCGCATCGACGGCCCCCGGATCGAGATCATGACCGGCGCCTTCGATCGCCCGGACCGGGTGGCGCCGACGCTGCAATATGGCTCCGAGTCCCGGCTCGGCTGGGTGGTCGGCATCGCCAATCTGCCGAGCCAGACCACGCTGCAGAACTACGGGGCGGAGAAGCTTTCAGGAATCGTCAACCACCAGCATCCGGACCACGATTAGGGGTAGCGACCCCCGGGGGCCGCCTGTGCTAAGATGGACACCATGAGCCGCATACCGAACTTTGCGAATATCGCCTTTGAGAAGACTGCCGGCGTCGGACCTGCCGGCGGCGCCGAGCCGTGGCTCACGCCCGAGGGCATCCTGGTAAAGCCCGGCTATAGCGAAGCCGATCTCGAAGGCATCGACTTCCTCGAGACCTGGCCCGGCATCGCGCCCTATCTGCGCGGCCCCTACCCGACCATGTATGTCAACCAGCCCTGGACCGTCAGGCAATATGCCGGGTTCTCCACGGCGGAGGATTCCAACGCATTCTATCGCCGCAACCTCGCCGCCGGCCAAAAGGGCCTCTCGGTCGCGTTCGATCTCGCCACCCATCGCGGCTACGACTCCGATCATCCGCGCGTCTCCGGCGACGTCGGCATGGCCGGCGTCGCGATCGATTCGATCTACGACATGCGCACGCTGTTCGCCGGCATCCCGCTCGACCAGATGAGCGTGTCGATGACCATGAACGGCGCGGTGCTGCCGATCCTGGCGCTGTTCGTCGCCGCCGCCGAGGAACAGGGCGTGCCGCCGGAAAAACTGTCGGGCACCATTCAGAACGACATTCTGAAAGAGTTCATGGTGCGCAACACCTACATCTATCCGCCGGCGCCCTCGATGCGGATCATCTCCGACATCTTTGCCTATACCTCGCAGAAGATGCCGAAATACAATTCCATCTCCATCTCCGGCTATCACATGCAGGAGGCCGGCGCGACGCAGGACCTCGAGCTCGCCTACACGCTGGCCGACGGCGTCGAATATCTCCGCGCCGGGCCTTGCCGCCGGCCTCGACGTCGACCGCTTCGCGCCGCGGCTGTCGTTCTTCTGGGCGATCGGCATGAACTTCTTCATGGAGGTGGCGAAGATGCGCGCGGCGCGGCTGCTGTGGGCCAAGCTGCTGACGCAGTTCAATCCGAAAGACCCGCGCTCGCTGAGCCTGCGCACGCATTGCCAGACCTCGGGCTGGTCGCTGACCGCGCAGGACGTCTACAACAACGTGATGCGCACCACCATCGAGGCGATGGCGGCGACGCAAGGCCACACCCAGTCGCTGCACACCAACGCGCTCGACGAGGCGCTGGCGCTGCCGACCGATTTCTCCGCCCGGATCGCGCGCAACACGCAGTTGTTCCTGCAGCAGGAAAGCGGCACCAACCGCATCATCGATCCCTGGGGCGGCTCCTATTATGTCGAGCGGCTGACCCGCGATCTCGCCGCGAAAGCCTGGGGCCACATCCAGGAGGTCGAGGCGCTCGGCGGCATGGCGAAGGCGATCGAGGCCGGCGTGCCGAAACTGCGGATCGAGGAAGCCTCCGCCAAGACGCAGGCCAGGATCGACGCCGGCAAGCAGGCGGTGATCGGCGTCAACAAGTACAAGCCGGCCAGCGAAGCGCCGATCGACGTGCTGAAGGTCGAAAACTCCACCGTGCGGCGGCTGCAGATCGACAAGCTGTCGCGGCTACGATCCGAACGCAACCAGAAGGATGTCGACGACGCGCTCGCGGCGCTGACCCGCAGCGCCGGCGAAGGCAACGGCAATCTTCTGGCGCTCGCCATCGATGCCGCGCGCGCCAAGGCCACCGTCGGCGAGATTTCCGACGCGATGGAAAAAGTGTTCGGGCGGCACCGCGCCGAAATCAAGTCCATCACCGGCGTCTACAAGCGGGAGGCGTCCACCATGTCCAACCGGGTCGAAAAAGTGCAGGCGCTGATCGATGCGTTCGAGGACGCCGAGGGCCGCCGGCCGCGCATTCTGGTCGCCAAGATCGGCCAGGACGGCCACGACCGCGGCCAGAAGGTGATCGCCTCGGCCTTTGCCGATGTCGGCTTCGACGTCGATATCGGGCCGCTGTTCGCCACCGCCGAGGAAGCGGCGCGGCAGGCGGTCGAGAACGACGTGCATATTCTCGGGCTGTCGTCGCTGGCGGCGGCGCATCTCACCGCGGTGCCGGAACTGAAGGCCGCGCTGAAGAAGCAGGGCCGCGACGACATCATGATCATCATCGGCGGCGTGGTGCCGCCGCAGGACTACGATGCTCTGTACAAGGCCGGCGCCGAGGCGATCTTCCCGCCGGGCACGGTGATCGCGGACGCCGCCGAGGAACTGATCCACAAGCTCAATGCGCGGCTCGGGCACAGCGAGGCGGCGGAATGACGACCGCTCCGATTGAATTGACTGCGAAGGATTGCCCTTGCGCCCCGCAATATCGCTCACGCCCGCCCGCAGGACAGCCCTCGTTGGCGCGCTCGCCTGCCTCGCGGCGGCCACGGCCCTTGCCGCCGAGCCAAAGCCCGACGCCGTCCTCAAGACCAGAGCGCATCGACGCCAGCGTCCTGCTCGACGACAAGATCAAGGCCGATCCCGCGCTGGCCGCCGACTGCCTCGCCGAGGGCAGGAAATGGATGGACAAGCATGCCGCTGACGCCTCGAACGAAAAGGATCCAATCCTGTTTCGCGACGGCGCCTGGACCTTCGAGCGCAAATACAGCGTCCGCTCCGTGGTCGACGGACATTATGTCAGCGTCGTCAGATCCGACTACATGAACACCGGTGGCGCGCATCCCAATTCGGACGTCAATACCATCCTGTGGGACCAGACCGCAAAGAAGCGCATCAGCATCCGCCCCTTCTTCACCGAGACCGCCGATGACGGCCCGACCATGACGGCGATGCGCAAGGCGGTGATCGCGGCGCTCAACATCGAGAAGAAGAAACGCGACAGCAGCGCTACCGCCACCGCCGAATGGTACAAGAGCGTCGAGCCCGGAGCTGCTCAAGATCGGCGCGGTGACGCTGGCGCCATCGACCGAGCCGGGCAAGAGTGCGGGCCTGACCTTTCATTATCCGCCCTATGCGGTCGGACCCTATGCCGAAGGCGAATACGCCGCGTTCGTGCCGTGGGAAAGCCTGAAAGCCTATCTGTCGGCGGAAGGAACGAAGATCTTTGGTGGCGCGCGGCCCAAGGGCGACGATGACGAGACGCAATGACCGGCCGTAATCAGCTCGACATCAGCCAGGCTCAGCGGAAGAGCTGCGCGCCGGGCAGCGCGCGGCGCTGGCGCGCGCGATCACGCTGATCGAAAGCCGGCGCGGCGACCATCAGGCGGCCAGCCGCGCGATCTGGTGCAGGCGCTGCTGCCGGACACCGGCAAGGCGGTTCGCGTCGGCATCACCGGCTCGCCCGGCGTCGGCAAATCCACCACCATCGACGCGCTCGGGATGTTCCTGATCGAGCGCGGCCACAAGGTCGCGGTGCTCGCGGTCGACCCCTCCTCCGCCCGCACCGGCGGCTCGATCCTCGGCGACAAGACCCGGATGGCGCGGCTGTCGGCGTCGGACGATGCCTATATCCGGCCCTCGCCGGCCTCCGGCACGCTCGGCGGGGTCGCGGCGAAAACCCGCGAGGCGATGCTGTTGTGCGAGGCCGCCGGCTTCGACGTGGTGCTGGTGGAAACCGTCGGCATCGGGCAATCCGAGACGGCGGTCTGCGACATGACCGATTTCTTCCTGGCGCTGATGCTGCCGGGCGCCGGCGACGAGTTGCAGGGCATCAAGAAGGGCCTGGTCGAGCTCGCCGACATGATCGCGGTCAACAAGGCCGACGGCGACAACATCAAGCGCGCCAACCTCGCCGCCGCCGAATATCGCGGCGCGCTGCATATCCTCACCCCCCGTTCGGAGCACTGGCATCCGCCGGTCATGACCTATTCGGCGCTGACCGGCACCGGCATCGGCGAACTCTGGCAGAAGATACTCGATCACCGGACCGCGATGAACGCCTCGGGCGAATTCGCCGCGCGGCGGCGGCAGCAACAGGTCAAATGGATGTGGTCGATGCTGGAACAGCGGATGATGGCGCAGTTGCGCGCCGACCCGGCGATCCGCGCCAAGGTGAAGAAGATCGAGGCCGAGGTCGCCGACGGCCGCATTACGCCGGCGCTGGCGGCCGACCAGATCGCGGATATGCTGAGGTGATATGAACGAGAAGCTGCGCATCCTCATCACCGGCTTCGGGCCCTTTCCCGGTGCGCCGTTCAACCCGACGATGCCGCTGGTGAAGCGGCTGACGCAGTTGCGCCGCCCGGCCTTCGACAACGTCGAAATGACCGGCCACATCTTCCACGTCACCTACGCCACCGTCGACCGCGAACTCCCCAAACTGATCGCCAAACATCGCCCGCAAGCGCTGCTGATGTTCGGCCTCGCCGATCGCACCACGCATGTCCGCATCGAAACCCGCGCCCGCAACGCCGTGACCACGCGATTCCCCGATGCCGACCGCAACCACGCGCGCAAGGGATCGATCGTCGGCGGCGCCGACGCCATGATGTTCGGTCCGCACACCGCCAAGCTGTTGCGCGCGGCTGTTGGCACCGGGCTCGACGCCCGGGCCTCGCGCGACGCCGGGAGCTACCTCTGCAACTACCTGAGCTGGCGCGCCAATGAGGCAGTCGCGACCGGCGATGGCCCGCGCCTCGCCGCCTTCGTCCACATACCGCTGCTCGCGCGCGGCGGCGCATCGCAGCGCAAGAGCGCGCCGCACCGCATCACGCTGGAGGAGCTGGTCGACGCCGGCGAAGCCATGCTGCTGGAACTGGTGAGGCTGACGCGGCAGGCGGCGCGGAACGGCTGAATTGCGTTCCTCAACGGTTAACCCTACCCCCAACAATCGCCCTCTCCGTTCTACCGCCGCACCCTGCGCGATCGCATTTTTGCGTTACTCCACGATCGCGAACGCCGTGTGTGCGTCGCCGGAGACCGCGAACATGGACGTCAATCGCCGCTATCTCATCGGAGCATCCGCCGCCGGTTTTGCCGGTGCTCTCGCGATGCCGCCCGAACCCGCGCGAGCCGCGCCGCTGACCTCCGCCCTCGGCCGCGACGTCACGCAATACGGCGTCCGGCCCGGCAGCCCCGACGACCAGACCAAGGCCCTGCAGCGCGCGATCGACGAGGCGGCGCGCGAGCAGGCGCCGCTGGCGCTGCCGCCCGGGGTCTATCGCACCTCGATGCTTCGCCTGCAAAACGGCACGCAACTCATCGGCGTGCGCGGGGCGACCAGATTGATCTTCAACGGCGGCGCGTCGATGTTTCAGGGCGAAGGCGCGGGCCACGTCGGCCTTGCCAACATCACGCTCGACGGCGGCGGCATTCCACTGCCGTCGCGGCGCGGCCTGATACATTGTCTGGGCGGACGCGACATCCGCATCACCGATTGCGAGATCAGCGGCAGCGGCGGCAACGGCATCTGGCTCGAGCAGGTCTCCGGCGACCTCTCCGGTAACATCATCACCAACACGGCCACCACGGCGATCGTTTCGTTCGATGCCCAGGGCCTTGTCGTGTCGCGCAACACGATTTCGGGCACCAGCGACAACGGCATCGAGATCCTGCGCACCGCGATCGGCGACGACGGCACGCTGGTCGCCGACAACCGCATCGAGGACATCAAGGCCGGCCCCGGCGGGTCCGGACAATATGGCAACGCCATCAACGCCTTTCGCGCCGGCAACGTGATCGTGCGGGGCAACCGGATCCGCAACTGCGACTATTCCGCGGTGCGCGGCAATTCGGCTTCCAACATCCAGATCACGGGCAACAGCGTCAGCGACGTCCGCGAGGTGGCGCTGTATTCGGAGTTTTCGTTCGAGGGCGCCGTGATCGCCAACAACACCGTGGACGGCGCGGCGGTCGGCGTCTCCGTCTGCAATTTCAACGAGGGCGGACGCCTCGCGGTCGTGCAGGGCAACGTCATCCGCAACCTGCTGCCGAAGCGGCCGATCGGCACCGCGCCGGACGACGACGCGGGCATCGGCATCTATGTCGAGGCCGACACCTCGGTGACGGGCAATGCGATCGAGAACGCCCCCTCCTTCGGGATCGTCGCCGGCTGGGGCAAGTATCTGCGCGACGTCTCGATCTCGGGCAACGTGGTCCGCAGGGCCTTCATCGGCATCGGGATATCGGTGACGTCAGGCGCGGGCACGGCGCTGGTCAACAACAACACGATCTCGGAGACGCCGCGCGGCGCCGTGGTCGGGCTCGACCATGCCCGCCCGGTGACGCCGGATCTTTCCGCCGAAGGCGCGCAGCGTTTTGCCCAGGTGGTGATGGGGACGAACGCGGTGCGGCAGTAGTCTGTTGACAGCACGCCGACGTCCGTCATCCTGAGGTGCGAGCGCTTGCGAGCCTCGAAGGATGACATTCGTGGGCATCTACATTTACATGCTGCGTTGCACCGATGGCTCCTACTACGTGGGAAGCGCGACGGGGCACGACCTCTCACCGCGCATCGATCAGCACAACGCAGGATCCTATCCAGGATATACTTTGACGAGACGGCCGGTCATCCTTGTTTGGTCTGAATATTTCAATCGAATTACGGACGGCATTGCCGTCGAACGTCAGATCAAGGGATGGAGCCGGGCCAAAAAGGAAGCACTCATTCATTCCGACTGGACGAATCTGAGCAAGCTTTCCAGTCGCCGCGGAGACTCTCCAAGGAAGGACTGAGCATGTCATCCTTCGAGGCTCGCCGAAGAGGCTCGCACCTCAGGATGACGTCTACTTACAGCGCGTTGCGCAGCAGCGGATAGCGCTCCGTGATGGCCGCCGCGATATCCCGTTTCATGCCCCAGACCTTTTCCGGCACCGTCGGTGCGGGCGGCTTTTGCGCAGGCGCGGGATCGGGTTCCGGGACAATCGAGATGATCGATCGCGGCGGTTCGACCGAAACCGGCGCCGGCTTCGGCCGAGCGACAGGATTGGACCAACGTTCGGGAGGCGGCAGCTTCGTCTTCGGGCGGCCGAGCCAGGACAGATCGATGGCGCCGTTGTTGCGAGACGCCTCGCGCAACGAGAGATCGCGCCAGGCTTCGACCGCGGCCTTGGCTTCCTGGATGTTTTCGAGAAAATCGAGTTCGCTGTGAAAGCGCCGCCAGCGGCCGGTCTCGAACAATTCGGTGAGGTATTCCAGGCGCTGCTCCGCAAGAGCGCACCATCGAGCGACCACGTCGCGGCCACGCGCCACGTCGAGTTGATGTGTCATGAACCAGCCCGTAGGAGAGAAAAACGGACGCTGACGCAACCGGCACGAATCAATCACACGTGACCGATATATTTTGTGGAAAACCTCAAAGAAGTCTAGCGGTCGCCGCTATCGGTCTAAAAATTATCGAACAAAAGCCGCAGTCGCGCGAGTTTTTCGCCTGTCGGCAGTCAAGCCGCGTGACGGCATGGCCGCGTTGCGAAGTTCCGTGCATCGGAACGCACGTCGCCTCGTTCGGCTTTCTCACTGGATGATGTGCCGCAAGCAGTGCCAGAAACGAAAGACCCGTCCGGGGGGACAACCGGACGGGTCAAGCTATATGGGCGCTTGGGGTGGATGGGCGCTCGCGCCTAATACAGCCTCGATGGGGAGGGATAACCGCTCCCACATCTATTCTGTCGCGCATGGGGCACCGAACGTTCAAACCGGACGTGAATTTTTTTAACGTTTTGGCGGCCGCCTTCCGGAGCGTCTTCAGGCTCCGGCCTTCGCCGAAAAAGCACGTAAAATCAATATCCTAGAGCTTCGTTTCACGCCAAAACGCAAAGCGCGCCGGGCGAGAAACTCATCGCCCGCTGGGGCGGTTCGTCGCAGCCGGCTTGTCGGCAGCCATGGCGGCTGCCGGTGTGGTCGGGGCACGGGTCGAAGGCGCATCCTGACGTTCAGATCCCTTTGCGAGAGCAGCCGGCTGCGGCGCATCGGTTGCCGCGACGAGCGGCACGTTGCCGGCGGCCGAGACCGCCGCATAGGCATCGGCTTCTCCGGCGCCGAACAAATCGTCGCGGCCGGGCGCGCCGAGATCGCGCGCGGTCTTCATCAGAATCGCGCGCAGTTCATCCGGCTTCAATGCAGAATTCCGCTCGAGCATCAAGGCCGCGAGCCCGGAGACGTAAGCGGCGGAAAAAGACGTGCCCGAGACCATCTGATATTTTTCGTCAGGCGCCGGCAGGAAGATGTCGACGCCGGGCGCGGCGACCGCGATGTAGGGGCCGCGGTTCGAGGCCCCGAAAAATTTGTCCTGGGCGTCGGTGGCGCTGACCGCAATCACGTTGGGGTTGGCGGCCGGATAGAGCGGCGGTGACTTCGGCCCGGCATTGCCGCTGGCGGCGACCATCAGGATGCCCTTGGCCGCGATGGCGGCGATGCCGCGTTCGATCAGCGGATCCTTCGGCCCCGCGAAACTCATATTGATGATGCGCGCGCCATGCGAGGTGGCGTAGTCGAGCCCCTTGAGCAGCACGAAGGTCGTGCTTTCCGCACCCTTTGGAGCGTTGCTGAAAGCCCGGATCGCCAGAATCCGGGCGGCCGGCGCGCTTCCCATCAGTCGCGCATGCGCCACGATCGCGCCTGCGACGCCGGTGCCGTGGAGATGCGGACCTTCCTTGCTGCCGAGCGCATCGAAGCTGTCCGCAATCGCACCCGTAAGTTCCGGATGCCCGGCATCGATGCTGGAATTGATCACGGCGACAGTAATGTTGGCGCCGTGCGCCAGCGTATGGGCCTCGGGCAGCCGGAGCTTTGCGAGTGCGTACTGCGCGGGATCGCCCTCGCTCGGCGCGGCATTCTGCTCCTGCAGCAAATAGCGGAAACTCGGCTGCACGGAGCGAACGCCGGCGTCGGCCGCGAATTCGCGGCTGACGGTCTCGATCGAGCGCCGGTCAGTGATGCGGAACAGGCCGATGGTGGCGCCGATCAGCGGAAAATTCTGGGATCGCAGACGCGCAAGCCCGTGTCGCCGCGCCAGTGCGTCGGCCTGGGCATCGGTCAGCGTGCCGTCGATCTCGGCCACGATCTCGTTTGCGACCGTAAGCGAGTTGAGCCCCGCGACCTGCGAAACGTTGCGGCGCGGACCGCCATTCTTGCCCTTGCCCGACGCCCCGCTGCCGCCGGCACCGTCAACCGTAGTGACCGGCGACGAAGTGACCGGCTGATCCAGACACGCGCCGTCTGCCGTCGCGATAGGCGGAGCCACAGGCCGGACGGATCCGGAGGTTAGGTGACGTTCTGGCGACGAGGCCCGGATCGATCCGCGGCGTTATCGTCGGATTGATGCTCGGAATGCGGGCCCCGACATTGATGCTGGGCGAGCGCATGATGCTCTGCGCGTAGACCGCCGATCCATCGAGGGATATGAGCGCCAGAGCCACCGATGCCAGCGCGATGCGGCGTGCCGTCATCCGCCAGTTCGCACGATCGTGGATCATCGGACCTCGGCCTATGCCCAAAACGCCGCGCGGCTTCAGGGCGTCGGCACCGCGACACTGACGATCTTCTCGCCTTGCAGCTTGCTGATGAGCGCGGCGGTTTCTTCCTTGCTCATGGCTCTATTGCCGAATTGCAGCCTGAACATGCCGCCCTTGGCGCCGTCGATGATCGAGGCGTGGTAATTGTCGAGCAGCGCCGTGATATCGGCGATGCGCGCGTCGGGCGCGAACCGCACCAGCGCGTGCGGCGGCGTGCCTGCGGCGAGGTCGCGGGTGATGGGCTCGTTGGTGCTCAACG
Organism: uncultured Alphaproteobacteria bacterium; assembly: GCA_963843225.1. Lineage (GTDB taxonomy): Bacteria > Pseudomonadota > Alphaproteobacteria > Rhizobiales > Xanthobacteraceae > Bradyrhizobium. Next base: position 684,987 of record CAWJJT010000003.1, read on the forward strand.
ACGCGGTCTGGAAGCTGGAGTCCTGGCTCTTGACCAGCACCGCGCCGATCACACCGGCCTGCAGCAACAGTGCAAGCGCTCCGAGACTAGCCGACCAGGCCAGCGTCCGCGGCGAAAGCTTTGCGAAAAACTCCGAGATGCGCGCGGAGAAATTAAACGAAACCGACGGCCGGCGCGCGGGTTCCGCGTCGATCGCCGCAAACAGCTTCTGCATGGCGCGCGCCGAGGGTGCACCGAGGCTTTCGTTGAGATGAATGGTTTCGGCGTATTCTTCCCGGATCACGGCGTATTGCCGCGCAAGCTCGGGATCACGGGCCAGCGCCTCCTCGACGCGGCGGGCATCGCGCGCGTTCAGGGTGCCGGTCGCATGGAATGGCAACAGCATTTCGATTTCACTGGGCTCTTGCTCCAGTATTTTCTTGCTCGCTGCCATCATGGCCAACCTCGTTCCACGCCGGCTGCCTTGAGCAGATCGGCCAGTTTCTTGCGCGCATAGAACAAGCGCGTCTTCACGGTATTCTCCGGAATGCCGACGATCTCAGCTACCTCTTCCACGGATTTCTCGTGGTAGTAGACGAGATCGACGATCTCCCGGTGCTCCGGCGTAAGGGCCGTCAGGCACTTGCGCAACGCTTCACTGGTATCCTTCTTCTGCACCGCCACTTCCGGATCGTCGGACGAATCCTCGATCGCGTTGGCGGCCTCATCGTCCAGTTCGACATCCTTCCTGCGCCGCAGCGCAGACAGGGCCTTGAATCTCGTTATCGCCAGGAGCCAGGTGGAAACGGCGGATCGGCCTTCGAACTTGCCGGCCTGGCGCCACACATCAAGGAACACCTCACTGATGAGGTCTTCCGCAACCTGTTCGTCCCGTACGAGACGAAGTCCGAAACGGAACACCCTGACATGGTGCCGTCCATACAGCACCTGCATGGCGAGCCGGTCGCCTTGAGCGATCCGAGCGATCAGGACATCGTCCGAGGCCGCCTGTGTCGCGCTCAATGGCCGTCTCGCAAGGTTGGTCGGATTGGGTTGGCAGGTGGTTCGATGGGAAAGGCAAGATTCTTCAAATTATCGCAAGCGCCCGATGGCATCTGTGACATGCCCCACAGAACGCAATTTTCAGGCAACGCGCGGGCCTGCCGAGTATCGTCAAAAAAGCACGGTATCATAGTATAGAAATACTCTCTCTGCGCCTAGCCCCGTCTTAAAGGGCGACCTTACCAAGGCTTCGCCGACAAAACAGCTCCAACGGAACGGGAGCCCGATAGCCGCCGCCCGCCACCCTGCGACAGATCGCGCCACGTTACCGCGATCCCCGCCATTTCCGCTTTCAAACTGCGGCAAAACCACAGTTTTTTCAGTCCAGCGCGCGGGTTCCAAAAGATACCAAAACTAAAGGCTTCCCACGTAGATTTTCCAGCCTGAGCATCACTAACGGCGAGATCATGGGCACCGTCGCCTCCCCTTTTCTGCATCCGATCGCGGCTGAACTGGAAGGCGCAGGGCCCAAGCCGACGCCGAAAGTGCTGGCGCGCCGCGCCCGGCAGCGCCGTCAAATCCAGGCGATGGTCGCGGCCAGCTACGTGATCGATGCCCTGATTCTTGCGATCTACGCCCATGCCGGCGACATACCCACGACCATCGGTCCGGCCTTCGCCGCTTGCGGGCTCGTCTCCGTCGCCGTCTATCTCGTGCTTTCGGAATCGGGATTCACCGAGCGCTTTCAGGATCATTATTTCGTCGCGCCGCAACTGATCATCAGCGTGGTGATCATGCTGGCCTTCACCTATATCGCGCCCGAAGTCGGCGTGGTGTTTCTCTGCACGCTGTTCGTCGTGTTCAACTTCGGCTCGTTGCGCTCGCCGCCGCGGCAGACCGCCATGGTCTGGACCGCCACCACGCTTGGCCTCGCCGCGCTGTTTCTTTTGACCGACAAGCCGATCGCGATGCCGCACGAGAGCTATCCGGAGCGCTTTGCGACCATGTTGGTGTTCGTCCTGACCATCGGGCGCTGCATGTTTCTCGGCATGTTCTCTTCTTCAATGCGCCGATCGCTCTACACCAACGGCCTCAAGCTCCGGGAAGCCTACAAGCGGATCGAAGAACTCGCCGAACTCGACGAGCTGACCGGCTCCTTCAACCGCCGCTGCATCATGCGCATGCTGGATGACGAAATCGCGCGCGCACATCGCACCAACGCGCCCTGCTCGATCGCGCTGATCGATCTCGACTGGTTCAAGCGTGTCAACGACACTTACGGCCACCCCACCGGCGACGAGGTACTCAGGACCTTCGCGATCACGATGTTTGCCAATATCCGCAGCATCGACAGGTTCGGCCGCTACGGCGGCGAGGAATTCCTGCTTGTGCTTCCCGAGACGCCGAACGGCGAAGCGGCCCGCACCCTGGACCGGTTGCGGGCGATCATCGCCGATCTCGACTGGAGCGCGTTCTCGCCCGGCATGCGGGTGACGATCTCCGCCGGCGTCGCGACACTGGCGCCGAACGAGGGCGCCGACACATTTCTCGCGCGCGCCGACGGCGCGCTCTACACAGCCAAGGCACAGGGACGCAACCGCATCGCCCGCGCCTCGGGTCACTAATGTCACCGGCGCCGGAGAAACCGTCGTCGTCTTGTACGTATGCTCCAGGATAGAGTCATGGGTTCGAAATCAGCCGCCAATTCCGAAGGTCTGCTCGACGAGTTGCAGAACACGCTCGCGCACGGCACCGTCGCGCGCCGGGTCGAGACGCTCCGCCGCGTGACCGACCTGTTCCTCAACGGCGCGGTGGATTTTTCGAACGAACAGGTTTCACTTTTCGACGACGTCTTCCAGTGCCTGACGGAGCACATCGAGACTTCCGCCAAGGTCCTGCTGTCGAAACGGCTGGCGCCGATCAACACCGCGCCGCCGCGCACCGTTCGCGCGCTGGCGTTCGACGACCTGATCGAGGTCGCGGCTCCCGTGCTCTCGCAGTCGGAACGGCTCGACGACGAAACGCTGATCGAGACCGCGCGCAACAAGAGCCAGGCGCATTTGATGGCGATCTCGGTGCGCAAGGTGTTGAGCGGCGCGGTCACCGACGTATTGGTGCTGCGCGGCAATGACGAGGTGATCCAGAGCACGGTCAACAACCCCGGCGCGGAGTTCTCCGAGCGCGGCTTCACCCGGCTGGTCGATCGCGCCGAGGGAGACGACAATCTCGCAACCTGCCTCGCCATGCGCCCGACGATTCCGCGCCACCTTTACCTGAAGCTGCTCGCAAAGGCTTCCGCGACAGTGCGCGAAAGGCTCGAGGCCGCCAACCCGCACCAGGCGAGAGACATTCCGAACGCCGTGAGGGAGGCGACGCAGCGCGCACGTAGCGCGCCGTCCGCGATCACCCCGGAAACGGCGATTGCCCATGCACTCATCAAGTCGCTTTACGAGGACGGCAGGCTCGACGAGCAGCAGGTGGCGACGTTTGCGGAGGACGGCAAGTTCGACGAAGCCAACGCCTCGATGGCGGCACTTGCCAATGTCTCGGTATCGATCGCCGAGAACATGATGATCGAAACCCGCGCCGAAGGCGTCATGATCCTGGCCAAGGTCTCGGGGATGTCGTGGTCGACGGTCAAGGCGATCATCCACATGCGCGACAAGCTCTCCGGCGGGGAGCCGACCGATATTGCGGCCTGCAAGATCACCTATGAACGGCTGCGGCCCTCGACCGCGCAGCAGGTGCTGCGCTTCCACCGCATGCAGCAGAGCGCCCCTGCGGCATGACGCAACGTTAATTGCGAGCGAAGTGGACGCCGGTTCACGCGACCAAAGCCGGTCGGATCGGCGCGCTAGATCCTCAGGACCTTCGATCCGGCGAAGGCGCCGATCGCGGCGACCACCGCCGTGCCGATCGTGTACCAGGTCGCCACGAACAGCGGTGAATTGTCGGTGCAGTGCGAGGCGTACAGCGTCGCCGCCAGCCCCGCCGCCGACAGCCCGGCGACCGCGCCGGCAACCGCGGGCCGCGTCGGCGCGCCGTGGCGCAAGCCGATCAGCGCCGCCGCCAGCAGCGGCAGCGACATCAGCGGTATCGCGGTCAGACAGGCCCGCGAATTGTTGCCGACCAGGCGGGTCATCATCGGCAGCCGCTGCGGCATCATCATTTCGCCGGCAATTCCGCCGGCCAGAAGCCCGGCCGGAATCAGCAGCAGCCAGCCCCAGCCGCGCAGCGAGGCTTCTGGCCGCGACAGATGCAGCCCGATGGCGATCGCCGTGATCGCCAGCGCCAAGCGTCACGGCAAACTTCAGATCGAAGAACGGATTGTGCATCGCGATCATCACGTCCGGACGGACGCCCAGACTCGCGAAGAACATCGCCGCCGAGACCGGCGCCGCCGACAGCAGCGCCAGCGCCAGCACCAGCCCGACCGACCTTGGGTGGTGGGCGTTGTCGGCGGCAAGCGAGCGAATGAGCTGATCGGTTTCCATTCTCACGGCTCCTTCAGCCTGGCGGTGAGACTGGCAAGCCCGCGATGCAGCGCCACCCGCACCGCGCCCTCGGTCATCGAAAGCTTCGCGGCCGTATCCTTGATCGAGGCCGCCTCGACCGCGATCGATTGCAGTACCTCACGCTGACGGGCCGGCAGCGACTGCAACTGGGCGGCAACCTCGCCCGCGGCCGCGGTCTCGGCGACTGGCTCGCCCGGCAGCGTGTCGGCGAAATCGTCGATGTTGACGAAAACCCGGCGACCGCGGCGGCGCAGCGCATCGATCAGCTTGTTGCGCGCGATCGCAAACAGCCACGGGGCGAACGGCGCATTGGCGTCCCAGGTATGCCGCTTCAGATGCACCGCCAACAAAATGTCCTGCACGATGTCCTCGGATTGATCGACCGGCTGCCCTGCCCGCGCCAGCCCGCGGCGAGCCGCCGCCCGCAGTACCGGCGTGACTGCCTTGAGCAGGCGATGATACGCCGCATCATCGCCTGACATGGCCGACCGCATCAGGCCGGTCCATTCGTCTTCACGTTCGCGCACGCGCGCTCCCACAGTGCAATTCGGTCGATCTTACAATTTGTTACGTTGGGAAGCTCTGATCACGAAGTCGTGATCGCAGGATCCCGGCGCATCTGTCCATGGCGATCGCGCGGGGGAATCGCGGCGACCGCTGCTCCTCGATCTTTGGCACATAACATTGATCGGTTGCACTGGCACCCATCGCCGGGATGCCAGGGGCGCAGCGGCCAGAAGCTCCCAAAACGGTCGGCCAGCGCGGCCGGCTGCCCTGTTTTAGCCGGCGAATGCCCGAAGATTCCCTCTTTTTGCCCCGCTGCCGACACGCCCCGGGGTCTCTTTTCGCGCCGGGTGGGTGGCAAATGGGGAGATCAGCGCATGACCAAAGCCATCGGGCGCTCAGCCTTGCTAGCGGCAGCCGGGCTCTTTGTGTGTTTTGCGGGACCCGCGCCGGCGGCGGCAGCGGGTGCAGAAGATGCAGCGGCAGCGACGAAACCGGAAACGGCCGGGACGCCGGTTGCGCTCCACAATAACGTCACACACACCGCGCGCCATACGAAAAAATACGCGCATCGCAAGTCGGAAAAGACGGCGGCGAAAGCTTCTCCCGACAAGACGGCCGATGACGCCGATCATGCGCCGGCGATCCCGCCAACGGTGGCCAACGCCAACGCCCAACTGACGGCAGCGCAGCCGACATCGGCCGACAGCCCGACCGATAATGCGGTCAGGGCGATGAGCGTCCGAGCCAACGATATTCTGCAGGCCGCGCCGGACCGGTCGGCTGACGCCACGCCGCCCGCAAACGCCCAGCCCGATGCGCAGGTCGTTGCCGCCGATCAGCTCAATGACGTCGACCGTGCGCTGCGCGAAAGCCCCCCGGCGGCGAGCACGCCCGCGGCCCCCGAGGCTTCAGCGGCGGCCGAGACGCCCGCTGCACCCGTCGCCGCCAGCGGCCAGGATAGCTCCGCCTGGGACCAGACCTCCCTGATCGGAAAGATCTTCATTGGCTTCGGAGCGCTGCTGACGATGGCCTCCGCCGCGCGCATGTTCGTCGGCTAGCGTTTGGACGCAGGGGAAAGCAATCCGGCAAGAGGCCGGATTGCTTCGTTGCTTGCGCGTTCCCGCAGTAACGGCGCCCGGACACGCGCGCAAGCCCGTCCCACTCTCCCCTTGATGGCCACCGCGCCAGCGGGCACATTGCCCGCGAAATCAGCGCGGGGTCGGTCATGAGTACGTTCGAATACATCATTGTGGAAAGCAAAGGCGCGGTGGGCATCGTCACGCTCAATCGCCCGAAGATGCTCAATGCGCTGTCGTTCGGCGTGTTCAAGGAGATCGCCGCGGCGATCGACGACCTCGAAGCCGACGACGGCATCGGCTGCATCCTGCTGGCCGGCAGCGAGAAGGCGTTTGCCGCGGGCGCCGACATCAAGGAAATGCAGCCCAAGACCTTCATCGACATGTTTTCCAGCGATTTCGCCGCCATCGGCGGCGACCGCGTCGCCAGGTGCCGCAAGCCGACGATCGCGGCCGTCAGCGGCTACGCGCTCGGCGGCGGCTGCGAGCTGGCGATGATGTGCGACATCATCATCGCCTCCGACACCGCGAAATTCGGCCAGCCTGAAATCACGCTCGGAACCATTCCCGGCATCGGCGGAACGCAGCGCCTGACGCGCGCGATCGGCAAATCCAAGGCGATGGACCTCTGTCTCACCGGACGGATGATGGATGCCGCCGAGGCGGAACGATCGGGCCTCGTCAGCCGCGTGGTGCCGGCGGACAAGTTGATGGCCGAAGCGCTGGCGGCGGCGGAAAAGATCGCCTCGATGTCGCGTCCCGCGGCCGCGATGGCGAAGGAAGCCATCAACCGCGCCTTTGAGACGCCGCTGTCCGAGGGGCTCGGCGTCGAACGCAACCTGTTCCATTCGACCTTCGCGCTGGAAGATCGCTCCGAGGGCATGGCGGCGTTCATCGAGAAACGCAAACCGGTGAACAAGAATTGGTAAGCCTGCGGCTAGGCCCCGCGGCTCCGCGCCAACGCCGCACTGACCAGTGCGCGGTAAGCGCGTTCGGTCAGGGTTGCCGGTTTATCGAGGCCGAGCCGCGCCAGACATTCGCTGTCGGCGGCATCGGGATGGCCGGTGAACCCCTGCCACAATAATCCCGCCAGATGGAGCGGCGCCCGCTGCGCTTCCTGCAGCAATTGCAGCGCCGGGATCAGCCGCTGTTCGACGTCGGTAAAATCGCTGCCGAACGGAAACGGCGGCAGCAGGCCCGCCTCGCGCGCAGGCTTCAGCGCACGCGCGATCCGCTCCGGATGATTGTCGCGGTGCGCGGCCGGAATTTCATAATTCTTCGGCAGCTTGCCGGCATCCTTGGCCTGGCGCGCGAGTTCGTCCTGGAAGCGGGAATCCGCGACCTGCAGCATCGATGCGATCACATCGGCGTCGGATTTTCCCCTGAGATCGGCGACGCCGTATTCCGTGATCAGAACGTCGCGCAGGTGCCGCGGGATGGTCTCATGGCCGTAGCTCCAGCGGATGTTGGATTGCGGTCTGGCGCCGGCCTGCCGGGTCGCTTCCAGCGTGAGGATCGAGCGTGCGCCGGCCAGTGCGAATGCCTGGGCAACGAAATTATACTGGCCGCCGACGCCGCTCACGACCTGCCCGTTTTCGAGGCCGTCGGAAACCACCGCCCCCATCAGGGTCGCCATCATCGCGTTGTTGACGAAACGGGCGTGGAGACGGGCGCGACGCTTCGAATCCTCGTCGCCGTACAGTTGGTTGGTGAAGGATACCGGCATCATCCGGATCCGGGCGATCTTGTCCGGCGTCATCTCGCGCAGCGCGCGATAGAACGATTTGGGCCCGAGGAAAAACGCCCCGTGCAGCACGACGCCGTCGACCTCGCGCGTGAGAATGCCGGCATCGATCAGGCCCAGAAACGCCTCGGTCAGGATTTCGCTGACGCCGTAAAGACCCTGCTTGAACGATCCTGTTTCCAGCGCCGAAGCCGGCATGCTGGCGGGCGCCAGCCGCTTCATGACATCGTGAAACCGGCCGTTGTCGCGATGGCGGACGATCAGGCCCTGCGCCAGCGCGTCACCGACCTGTCCGATTCCGATCTGCAAGCTGCCGCCGTCGCGAATCAATCCCGCGGCGTGAAGGCCGATCGCATATTTGGTATCGGTGATCGGCTCGGACGGCGGGGCGAACAACGGGAAGTCGGTCTCGGGACTGTCGAGCACCGCGCTGAACTCCTCCGCCGGCAGATCGCCCTCGCCCGGCATGAACGGCAGTTCGGAATTGACCTGCCCGATCAGTTTGAACGCGGCGCGACCCTCGTTGCGGGCGCGCAGGATGTCGAGCGTAGTGTCGGTGTTGCAGCTCAGGCTGTAGCGCGTGACACCGTTGACGACGCGCTTGGCCACCAATTGGGTGACGACGTTCATGCCCCCGGCCAGGATATAGGAAGCGGCATGAGTATAGTTGGCGGAAATATAGTGCTGCTGCGCGAACGGCACATGCAGCCATCGTCCGGCGAGGAAGAAGAACTCGATCACCCTGATATTGGGCGGCAGTGCGCCCGCGTGCAGCGCTTTGGCGTAGGCAAGGTCGGGGTAGCCGCCGAACAGCCGTTCGATCACGGGCGCGATGAAGCGCCGCTCGAGCAGGCTCGAAGGCTTCGGCTTTTCCAGCGTCAGCGCCGAAAACAGCGTGAGATTGATGGTGCGGTCGGCGCTGGCCCGCGCATAGAGCGCGTTCACGATGTGGTTCGCCTTGCCGAGCCCGAGCGGCAACCCGACGACCAGATTGGTCCCGATGTCGCGGATGATATCCTCGGCAATCGCCTCGGGGTCTGAAAACAGTTTTGGCATCGATATCCACGTCTGGAGCGAAGCGAATCCAAAGCCCGGCGCGATCGAAGAATTGGGCGTCACCCTTTGAAGTTATACAGTCCTCACCCGCTATCTGGAATTCTAGCGGGAAGGTGAAACGCGGCCGCGCAAGATCTCCTCCAACGCCCTGACGTTCGCGGAATTCGCGCCTCTGCGCCAGATCAGGACGGTCTGTGCGGAATTCTCCGTTCGCGCCAGGCGATGCACGCTCAGACGCTTTCTCTCCGGAAAAGTCGTCAGGACGCTCTTGGGGATCAGCGATATGCCCATGCCCGCGACGATGCATCCGAGCATGGCGTGATACGACGCGATCTCGATCGTGCGCTCCGGCATCTCGCGACGGCTTTCATACCAGTCCTCGAGCCGCTTTCCGATGCGGGCAGCCATGCTCGAAGACGATGATCGTCGGCGGCAGGCCGCTCTTCTTTCCGATCGGCGGATGTTTTGCCCGCGCCACGATCACCAGTTCCTCGTCAAAGGCGAAGGTCTTCTCGAACGGGACATCGGCGATCGGCTCCGCGACCAGTGCCGCGTCGAGATCGCCAGCCAGGATGGCGCTGCCCAGAACCTGCGGGTTGCCGGTGCGCAGTTCGAGGATGACCTCGGGATGCCGCCGGTGGTATTCGCTGAGCAGGCCCGGCAGCCTGACGGCGGCCGTACTCTCCATCGCGCCAAGCCGGAAAGTCCCGCGGGGCCTCGCGTCCTGGACGGCGTTACGGGCTTCACCGGCGAGCGCAATCAGGCGATCGGCATAGTCGAGCAAGACCTGACCGGCCGGCGCGAGATGAAGCCGTTTGCCCTCGCGAACGAACAGCGCGACGCGCAGGTCCTCTTCGAGCTGCCGGATGCGTGTCGTGACATTGGACTGGACGCGGTTGAGCCGCTCGGCCGCGCGCGTGACGCCGCCTTCGCGCACGACGGCGCTGAAGATCGTCAGATCCGATAAATCCAATTATCTCTCCTTGAGATCAATTCTATCATAATAATTCATTTTATCTGATCGGATATCCCCCGTAAAGCACGAGGCATGGACGGCGCATCCGCGTCGCCGGGAAACAGCGAGGGAGTGCGACATTGTCAAAGGCCTATTGGATCGTGCGTGTCTCGGTGCGTGACGAGCAAAGATATCCCGAATACCTCGCCGCGGCAGGTCCGGCGTTTCAGAAATTCGGAGCGCGGTTCATCGTGCGCGGCGGAGCGTTCGAAGCCATGGAAGGCAACTCCCGCGAGCGCAACGTGGTGGTCGAGTTCAAGGACCGCACGACGGCGCTGGCCTGCTACCATAGCCCGGAATATCAGGGCGCGCGGACCATTCGTCAGAAATACGCGGACGCCGACTTCATCATCATCGACGGCGTTGCCGATTGAGGCGCTCCGGTTGCCGACATCAGCCACCCAAGGGAGAACCATAAGGGAGAACCATGGTGATTACACTGTTCTACGCCCCGCACACCTGTTCGCTGGCATCGCATATCGCGCTGGAGGATGCGGCCGCCGAATACGCCACCGTGCGGATCAACTTCGACGACGAGGAGCAGCGCAAGCCGGCGTATCTGGCCGTCAATCCCAAGGGGCGCGTGCCGGCGCTGGTCACCGACAGGGGCACGCTGACAGAGACGCCTGCGATGCTCGCCTTCATCGCCCAGAGCTTCCCGCAGGCGCGGCTGGCGCCGCTGGACGATCCCTTCCTCTTTGCGGAGGTGCAGGCCTTCAACAGCTACATATGCGCGACCCTGCATGTGGCCCATGCCCATCGCATGCGCGGATATCGCTGGGCCGACGATCCCGCCGCCATCACGGCGATGCAACGCAAGGTCCCGCAATCCGTGAGCGGTTGCTACGAATTGATCGAGGCCAACATGCTGCGAGGGCCCTGGGTGATGGGCGAGCGCTATACGATTTGCGATCCCTACCTGTTCACCCTGGCGCAGTGGCTGGAGCAGGACGGCGTCGATCCCTCCCAATTTCCCAACGTCATCGCTCACCGGCGCCGGATGTCCGAACGCCCGGCAGTTCGGAAGGCGATCGCGGCGGAGCTCGCCTGAGCCGAATCAGTTCAGCGTGACAACTGCACGTCGCTGAACTGAGCCGGCGCTGGAATCAGACGCCAGCCCGGCACCTGAACTATTTGTAACGATATGTTCGTCTGTGACGACCCGGCAACAGCGAATCACTGAATTCATGGGGGTTCTTGGTTCCACGGTTTGCCTGTGGCTGCAGCGACCTCTAAACAGGTAAGACTGTCGGGGTCGTCGGCGGGGGCGGACGGCCGGGGTTGCTTCGGGATCACATGATTGGGCGTGCCGCTAAAGTTGGCCACGTGGCAAGGCGCGTGCTTCGATCGGGCATTTGTCTTGGCGTGGCAGCTTGCGTCGGTTTTGCCGCTACAGCCGCGGTCAGTCTTGGCGCCAGCACAGCCTTCGCCGAATCCCTCCCCGAGGCCCTGGCCAAGGCCTATCAGACCAACCCGCAGCTCAATGCCGAACGGGCGCGCCAGCGCGCCACCGACGAAAACGTGCCGCAGGCGCTGGCGGGCTACCGGCCGCAGATCATCGCCAGTCCCTGAGCGCCGGCCTGCAGGCGGTTCGCAACCTGCTGCCGGACAACACCATTCAATCCGCGACCCTAAAACCCTGGACCATCGGGGTGACGGTGACGCAGACGCTGTTCAACGGCTTCAAGACCGCCAACAGCGTGCGGGTCGCGGAACTGCAGGTGCAGTCCGGCCGCGAGGCGTTGCGCAATGTCGGTCAGGGCGTGCTGCTCGACGCCGTCACCGCCTACACCAACGTGCTGGCCAACCAGTCGCTGGTCGAGGCGCAGCGCTCCAACGTCGCGTTCCTGCGCGAAACCGTCGGCATCACCCAGAAGCGTCTCAACGCCGGCGACGTCACGCCGACCGATACCGCGCAGGCCGAAGCGCGGCTCAGCCGCGGGCTCGCCGACCTGAACGCCGCCGAGATCAATCTGGCCATCAGCCAGGCGACCTACACCCAGGTGATCGGCAACGCGCCGGGGCCATTGCGTTCCGCCGAAGCCGTGGACCGCTATCTGCCGCGCAGCCGCGAAGACGCCATCGGACTTGCCGTCAAGGAAAATCCGGCCGTGACGGCCGCGGGCTTCGACGTCGATGTCGCCTCGACCACGATCCGCGTCGCCGAAAGCAGCCTGTTGCCCATCGATCACGTTGCAGGGCAGCGCCAGCCACAGCGAGCCAGGCCGATCCGACGATCAGCGTTTTGCGGGACCGACCAGGCTTCGGTCGTCGCGCAGATGAACGCAGCCGATCTACGATGGCGGCACCGCGGCCTCGCAGACCCGGCAGACCAAGGAGCTGGCCGCGCAAAGCCGGCTGGTGCTCGATCAGGTGCGCAATCAGGCCCGCACCGCGGCGATCGGCGCCTGGGTTGCGAACGAAGGCGCCAAGATCGCGGTAGCCGCATCGGAATCCGAGGTGCGCGCGGCGACCGTCGCGCTGCAGGGCGTCAGCAAGGAGGCGCAGGGCGGCCAGCGCACCACGGTCGACGTCCTGAACTCGCAGGCCGACCTGATTTCGGCCAAGGCGCGGCTGATCGGCGCGCAACGCGATCGCGTGATCGCCTCCTACACCCTGCTCAGCGCCATCGGCCGGCTCGACGTCAAGACGCTGGCGCTCAACACGCCGGACTATCTGCCGGAGGTGCATTACCATCAGGTCCGCGACGCCTGGCACGGCCTGCGCACCCCGTCGGGGCAATGATGGCCGCCGGCCTTCCTGCACTGCTGCGCGACCTGTTGCCGAAGCAAGGACGTGCTATTCTGCCCCCGAGAATAAGATAACAACAAGCGAGGGAGGGAGACGATGTTCACGCGACGCGGTGTTCTGCTCGCCTCGATTGCGGCCGGAGTGAGCATGCCAAACCGAAACGCCCTTGCCAAAGCCTCGCAGCCTTCGACGCCGGTGAATTTCGATGTTCCGGCCGGCGCCTGCGACTGCCACACCCACATCCACGGCGATCCCGCGAAATTCCCGTTCTTCGCAGGCCGCGTCTATACGCCGGAGCTGGCGTCGCCCGAGGAAATGTCGGCGCTGCACAAGGCGCTGCATATCGAGCGCGTGGTGATCGTCACGCCGAGCGTCTACGGCACCGATAATTCGGCGACGCTGTTCGGCATGAAGGCGCGCGGCGCCGACCGCGCGCGGCGTCGCCGTGATCGACGACAAGACGCCGGAGAGCCGATCTCGACGCCATGGACCAGGCGGGCATTCGCGGCATCCGGCTCAATCTGGCCACCGGCGGCGTCAACGATCCCACGGTCGGCCGCCCGCGCTTTCAGGCCGCGGTCGAGCGCGTGAAGGCGCGCGGCTGGCATGTCCAGCTGTTCACGAGCCTTGCGATGATCTCGGCGATCAAGGATCTCGTCGCGGCCTCGCCGGTGCCGGTCGTGTTCGATCATTTCGGCGGCGCGCAGGCCGAACTCGGCGTCGGCGCAGCCGGGCTTCTCCGACCTGCGTGGAACTGGTGAAATCGGGCAAGGCCTACGTCAAGATCTCCGGCGCCTACCGGGCCTCGAAGCTCGGGCCCGACTATTCCGACGCGGCTCCGCTCGCGCAGGCGCTGATCGCGGCCAATCCCGACCGCATCGTCTGGGGCACGGACTGGCCGCATCCGAATTCGGTGACGCCGCCGGGCAGGAAGCCGACCGAGCGTGACGCCGCTGTACCAGATCGACGACGGCCGTCTGCTCAATCAACTGCCGGTGTGGGCGCCGGATGCGGCGATCCGCAAGAAGATCCTGGTCGACAATCCGGCGCGGCTTTACGGGTTCTGAGCGCCGGTTCGAGACGCCGCCCGCTCGCTTTGCCGCAGCGTTTCCGCACGATAGCGGCGCAACCAGTCGGCGGCCTTGCGCAAGCCGCCGAACGGAAACAGATGGAATCCGGCGATCGACGCCGTCGCGCTGTCCGGCGCCGACTGCAGGCCGCGCATGACGTCATCCGGCCCGGTATCCGTCGAGCAGCCGGCCGAAACGGCCGATCTGGCTGCGCAGCGAGCGGATCGAATTGCCGATGCCGCAGCGAAGCGCAAATTTCGTCAGCGTGGCGGGCGTCGCCGGACCGGCGAGACCGACGATGACGGGAAGGCCGATGCCGCGCGCATCGAGTTCGCCGATCCAGCCCAGGATCGGCGCGCTTTCGAAGCAGAATTGCGTCACGACATCGACGCTGGATTTTGGTCTGTCGCCCCCAGTCCCGCCATGCCTCGAGCACCCTGAAGGTCGCAGCCGATCCCAGATAAGGGTGGCCTTCGGGATGACCGGCAACGCTGACGCCGCGCGATGCCGCGCGCCTCGATCAATCCGCTGGCGCGGACATCGAGGCTTGACTTGAACGGCCCCTTTGCGGCCGCGACATCGCCGGCGATCAGAAGAATGCGCGTGACATCCGCCTCGCCGCGCGCCCGCGCCAGAAAATCGTCGAGCGCCTCGCGCGACGGCATTTCGCGCGCGGCGATATGGGGCACCGGGTTGAAGCCGGCGCGGCGCAGCGCGCACGGCGGTCTCGACGTTGTGGCGATAATTGTCGCCGGGCAGGAAGGTGATCGTCACATCCGTGCCCGGAGGAAATGATCCCGCAATTCGCCGCAACTGATGCCCGCGCGAGGAGACCTCGACCGAGGCGGACGACAGCAGCGCGTCGAGTTCGCGCGACGGAGCATGATCGGGTGCGGTCACATCTCACTCCGGTTAAGGTCGCTTGAGCGGCATGATCTTCGAAAGCCGGCGTTCGCCGACGGCTTCGGGATCATGCCTTAGGCGCGGCGGCGCGAAATCACGTAGGTCTCGTCGTTGAACCAGAGGCCGCCGTGCTTCTTGAGCACCCGGTCGGTGGCTTCGAGGTAACGGCCGTCGCGGACCACCTCCGACAGCCTGACATCCTCGATCTGCGCGACATAGATCGCGGCATTCCAGGCGGCGAACAGCGTCGAGGTTCCGATCGGCCCGCTCACCTCGTCCGGCAAGCGTGTGCATGTGATAGCGGAAGATCGATCGCGCATCGGAGGATGCGTTGAAATTGTAGTGCCGCGCCTCGCCGCCAAGCTCATGCTTGACCTGGCGCAGGATGGCGTAGCGATCGGTCTTGAAGGGATCGTCGCCGGGCCAGACCTCGTCGATGATCTCGATGCCGGGATCGTTGCCGTGCGAATGGATGCCGATCAGCCGGCCGCCGGGCCGCAGCGCGCGCACCAGCGGCGTCACCACCTTCGAGGCCTTGAATTCGACGCTGGCCCGCGCCCGATAGGGCTGCGAGGCGATCACCAGATCGTAGTCGGCCATCACCCTGCCCGGCCGCGGCATGATCGGATCGAGCAGGAACGAGTGGTCCTCGCGCCGCAGCGTCAGGATGATGGGACGGGTATAGACCGGGTTGCCGGTGGTCGGACTGATTCCGGCGCGCCAGTTCTCGGCCAGGAATCCCTCGAGCTCGTCCGATCTGCTCGGCAAAGCCGTGCGCGGTATTGCCGGACAGCGCGACGTCCTTCCAGATCAGGCCCTGCGCCGATGTCGCCGAGCGCGGCGTCAGCCACGGCGCCTCGGCATAATAGAGATTGGTGATGACGAGCACCGTCGCCGGATGCTCGAACAGGCGGTCCGCCATCTTCTCCAGCATCAGCCGCACGTCTTCGTAGGTGATTTCCTTGGCGACGACGTAGAGCGGCATGGTCGGGAAGCGGGCGTGCACCGCCCGCATCACCCGCGACAGCACGGTGCCGTCGCCGACGCCGGCGTCGAAGATCCGCAGCGCCGGCGGCGACGGCTGCAGATTGCCGAGTTCGAGCGAGACGCGATTGGCGACCTCGGTCTTCTCGCTGCAGGTCGAGACGAACAGCAGATATTTCTGCCGGTTGTCGAAAAACCGGAAACCGGGCGGCGCGACATCGGCCGCGTGGCTGCGCCGTTGACCGGCCTGAAGGTCGCCAACGGTCCGCCCCTGCTCCGACGGCAAGGCGGTTCGATGCTCGGTCAGATAGGCGCGGACCTTGTCGAGCGTGCCGGTCGTGATCTTGGCGCCGTCGCGCAACCGCGACACCAGCTTGCCGTCGTTGACGACGAGCCGCCCGAAGGTGGATTCGGCGGTCTGCGTCGCGCGGCAGTAATCCCGGATTTCGCCGAGAATCTGGTCCGACGTCCCCGATGTGGTGCGTTCCCCGTGTTCCCCGATCCGCATGGTGTGCTCCCCGCGGTATTTGTCCCTTGTCACATTCAAGGGACAGCCGTCAGGTAACGTCAACCACAAACGGAGTGGGCAGGATTTATGGGCGCTTGCCCATAGGTATGAGCCCTGGAAATCCGCCCCCGTTACCGCGCCCGGCGCGAGAAAGAGCGAGATCAGCACCGGCAGCGTCACCAGGATCACCAGCGGCGCCAGCATCATGCCGGTGACGACCACCACCGCCAGCGGCTTCTGCACCTGCGATCCGATCCCGGCCGACAGCGCCGCCGGCAACAGCCCGACGCCCGCGACCACGCAGGTCATCAGCACCGGGCGCAATTGCAGCTCGCCGGTGCGGATCACCGCCCTCATCCGGTCGAAGCCTTCGTCGATCAACTGGTTGTACTGCGACAGGATGATGATGCCGTCCATCACGGCGATGCCGAACAGCGCGATGAAGCCGATCGCGGCCGACACGCTGAACGGAATGCCCGTCAGCAGCAGCCCGAGCACGCCGCCGAAGATCGCCATCGGGATCACGCTCATGGCGAGCAGCGTGTCGACCATCGAGCCGAAATTGAACCACAGCAGCACCGCGATCAGCGCGAGGCTGATCGGCACCACGATCGACAGCCGCCTGATGGCGTCCTGCAGATTGCCGAATTCGCCGACCCACTCGAGCCGCGATCCCGGCGGAAGCTGGACCTGGGCCGCGACCTTGTCCTGCGCCTCCCGGATCGCGCCGCCGAGGTCGCGTTCGCGCACCGAGAACTTGATCGGCAGATAGCGCTCCTGCTGCTCCCGGTAGATATAGGCCGCGCCCGAGACCAGGTTGATCGACGCCACTTCGCTCAAGGGAATCTGCGTGATGGTGCCGTTCGGACCCGGCGCGCCGATCCGCAAATTCTGGATCGCCTCGGCGCTCTTGCGATATTCCGGCGCGAGGCGGACGATGATCGGAAAATGCCGGTCGCTGCCGGGCTCATAGAGATCGCCCGCGGTGTCGCCGCCGATCGCGACCTTGATGGTGGCGTTGATATCGCCGGGCGCCAGCCCGTAGCGGGCGGCCTTGGCGCGGTCGATATCGATCTGGATCGTCGGCTGGCCGAGCGAGGTGAACACCGCAAGATCGGTAATGCCCTGCACGGTGGAGAGCACGGACTTGATCTTGTTGGCGGTGTCGGTCAGCGCCTGCAGATCGTTGCCGTACAATTTGATCGAGTTCTCGCCCTTCACGCCGGAGACGGCCTCGGAGACGTTGTCCTGCAGATACTGGGAGAAGTTGAATTCGACGCCGGGAAACTTGTCCTGCAGCTTCGCCAGCATTCGCGCGGTCAGCTCATCCTTGTCATGGGTGTCGGGCCATTCGCTGGCCGGCTTCAACGGCGCAAAGAATTCGGCGTTGAAGAACCCGGCGGCGTCGGTGCCGTCGTCGGGACGGCCGTGCTGCGACACCACCGCTTCCACCTGCGGGAAGCTGCGGATCAGCCTGCGCATCTCGTTGACATAGGCGTTGCCTTCCTCGAGCGAGATGGTCGGCGGCAGGGTCGCGCGAATCCAGAGATTGCCCTCTTCCAGCTTGGGCAGGAATTCCAGTCCCAGCAGGCGGCCGAATACGACCGTCATGACGACGAGCCCGACGGCGCCAACCATCACCAGCTTCCGGTTGCCGACCGCCCAGTTCAGCACCGGCACATAGATCCGGTGCAGGAACGCCATGATCCGCGTTTCGGTTTCCTCCATGTGCGACGGCAGGATGATCGCGCTCAGGGCCGGCGTGATCGTGAAGGTCGCGAGCAGGCCGCCCGCCAGCGCGTAGGCATAGGTCCGCGCCATCGGCCCGAAGATGTTGCCCTCGACGCCGCTCAGGGTGAACAGCGGCAGGAACGCCGCGATGATGATGGCGGCGGCAAAGAAGATCGACCGCGACACGTCGGCGGAGGCCGACAGGATGGCGTGGCTCTTCATGTCCATGGTGGTGTCGTAGGAGATGTGGCTCTGCTCGGCTTCCGACAGCGCCGTGGTTTGCGACAGCCGGCGGAAGATCGCCTCCACCATGATCACGGTGGCGTCCACGATCAGCCCGAAATCGATCGCGCCGACCGACAGCAGATTGGCGGATTCGCCGCGCAGCACCAGGATGATGACGGCGAAAAACAGCGCGAACGGAATGGTGGCGCCGACGATCAGCGCGCTCCTGAGATCGCCGAGGAATATCCATTGCAACAGCACGATCAGGAGAATGCCGACCACCATGTTGTGCAGCACGGTCGCGGTGGTGATGTCGATCAGGTCCTTGCGGTCGTAGATGCGCTCGATCTGCACGCCGGGCGGCAGGATGCTGGAATTGTTGATCTGCGCCACCAGTTGCTCGACGCGCAGGATCGTCGGCGAACTCTGCTCGCCGCGGCGCATCAGCACGATGCCCTGCACGATGTCGTCGTCCTGATCGAGGCCGGCGATGCCGAGCCGCGGCTTCTCGCCGACGGTCACGGTGGCGATGTCCTTGACCAGCACCGGATTGCCGCCGCTCTGCGACACCATGGTGTTGGCGAGATCGTCGATCGAGCGGATCAGGCCGACGCCGCGCACCACGGCGGATTGCGTGCCGATATTGACGGTATTGCCGCCGACATTGATGTTGGAATTGCTGACGGCCTGCAGCAGTTGCGGCAGCGTCAGGCCGTTGGCGATCAGCTTGTTGAAATCGACCTGCAATTCGTAGGTCTTGGTCTTGCCGCCCCAGCCGGTGACGTCGATCACGCCGGGCACGGCGCGGAAGCGGCGCTGCAGCACCCAGTCCTGCAGCGTCTTCAGGTCGAGCACGCTGTAGTTCGGCGGCCCGACCAGCCGGTAGCGGTAGATTTCGCCGATGGCGCTGAGCGGCGAAATCCCGGGCTGCACGTTGCCGGGCAGCGGCGCCATCTGCGACAGCCGGTTCAGCACCTGCTGCAGCGCCTCGTCATAGGTGTAGTCGAACGAAAACTGCAGTTTGACGTCGGACAGTCCGTACAGCGAAATCGTGCGGATCGTGCGCAGGTTCTTGATGCCCGACGACCTGGGTCTCGATCGGAATGGTGATGTAGCGCTCGATCTCTTCCGACGACAGTCCCGGACTTTGCGTCACGATGTCGACCATCGGCGGCGTCGGGTCGGGATAGGCTTCGATGTTGAGCTGCTTGAACGCGATCAGGCCGCCGATCAACACGACGGCGAGCAGGCCCACCATCAGATAGCGGCGGCTGACGGCAATGGCGACGAGGCGATCCATTCAGATCGAAGCTTTCAATGGGCTGAGTTTCACGTTAGCTGCCGGATGCCGCGCGGTCGATGAACAGGCTGCCCTTGGTGACGATCTGCTCGCCGGGTTTCAGATTGCTCTCGACCTCGACGAGGTCGCCATTGGTGAGGCCGGTCTTGATCTGGCGCAGTTCGATCGACTTGTCCTCGTGCGCGACCCAGACCCGGACCTGATCGCCCTCGTAGATCAGGGCCTGCTTCGGCACGCCGACCGCCGGATGATCGCCGGGGGAATAGATCGTGACATTGGCGAACATTTCCGGCTTCAGCAGGCCGTCCTTGTTGTCGATGGTGGCGCGGACCAGAAGCCGGCGGGTCGCCGGATCGATCGCCGCGGAGACATAGTCGATATGCGCCGTCAACGTCCGGCCCGGCAGCGCCAGCACGTTGAAGGCAATCTCCTGCCCCACCGATACCTTCGATGCATCGGTCTCGCGGACGAAGGCGGTGAGCCAGACCGTGGAGAGGTCGCCGATCACGAACACCGGATCGCTGGCGCCGGAGTTCACATATTGGCCGGGGCCGACCTTGCGCTGCACGACCGTGCCCGCGATCGGCGAGAAGATGGTGGTGTTCGGGATTGATGCTGCGCTTTCTCCTGAAAGGCCGGGATGGCCTCGTCGGTGAATCCGAGAATTCGCAATTTGTTGCGCGCCGCCTCCAGCGCCGTCTGCGACGAGCGCAGATCGTTCTGCGCCTGGATCAGGGTCGCCTGGGTCTGCTGGTAATCCTTCAGCGGAACGGCCTTGCCCTCGAACAGATCCTTGGCGCGCGTGTCCTGGATCTGCGCGAGATCGAGCGCCGACTTCGCCTTGTTCAGGGCGGTCATCGCCGCAACGAAATCGTTCTGCGCCTGCACGGTATCGGCGGCCTCGATCACGAACAGCGGCTGTCCCTGGGTGACGTTGTCGCCCGGCCGGACCAGCAGCTTCGTGACCCGGCCGGCATAGGGCGAGAACACCGGCGTCGAACGATCCTCATCGACCGCGACCTTGCCTTCGGTGACGGTCTCGGCGCGGAAGGTGCGCTCGGTGACAGGCTCGATGGTCAGGCTGGCCCATTCCGCAGGGGTCGGGGTGTAGCGCTGCAATCCCTTGCGGGATTGGCTCGACACCTCGGAGGCCCCCGGCCTGCCTCACCGATGTGCGACCATCCATAGAAAGCCGCGGCGGCCAGCACCAGCAGCGCCGCGCCGATGACCAGCCTTTGCCGGTTAAGCATCTGCAATTGCTTGATAAATTCCGACGCCATGGGTCCAGTCAGTTCGGCGATGATTCCTGCAATGACTGCCTCATCGCTGCGCTAATAGTGCCGATTTGATGTTTCAAACAACCTAAAAACGCCATTGGCGCCGGCGTTTCAGGTTAAAATTTGGAGAGACGTGTCTTATTTTCGAGAGGGTTCAGCGGTCCGGATCACCGTCCCGCACCGGCGGTCGCCGTCCGGGCAAGGGACCTGACAAGGTGGACGGCACGACATCACGGCGAATTCAACTCGGGTTGAGCGAACCAAACCGTGGGAACGGTGCCCGCTTCAAACGGTTTGCAAGTGCGTCGAACACCTCGAGAGAACCCTGATGATTTACCTGACGATCCCGGCATCCGTCAACGCCCCTCGCGGGCACGCTGCGTCAGTCAACCTGCGCAAGACCAGGCGAAAATCCACGATCTGCGCCGTCGCAGCCGTGCTGCTGCTGTCACTGACATCCATTCCGGCGATGGCGCAGGAGATCAGCATTTTGGGACCGGGAAGAGGCTGGAAACTTCTGCCCCGGCGCGGTCCCGAAGGCCAGAACGTGTATGGCTACGACTGCCATGTGGTCGTCAGGCGCATCGTGCACCGCTATGCATCGAACAAGGCCTGGCACACGCGGATGGTCGCACGATAGCGACCGGTCAATCGCGCCCTCAATCGCGCGCCGGCCATTGCGGCGGGTGACTGCCGAGCGGCATCGCCGGGCGCGCCCAGAAGGCGGGCGTTTTCGACAGCACCGCCGAATGGCTGACTGCCCGCAGCGGACCGAAGCCGGACGGCACCTCCTCGATCAAGGGGCCGACGGCGTCGCCTTTCATATCCTCGGTCTTGAACCCGTCGGCGACACGGCCGAGATTCCACAGCCATCGTCCGGTCTGCGCCAGCGATACGCGGACATGCCAGCTGCCGCCTTCGCGCGACTGGCGCGCCTTCGCCATCATCGCGCCGAACGCCATCAGATAGCCGGTGGCGTGATCGAGCATCTGCGCCGGCAATTCCTTCGGCCCCTCGACGCCGGCGGCCTGGCCTTCGGCATGATTGAAACCGGTCGAGGTCTGCACCAGCGAGTTGAAGCCGCGGCGCTCCGCCCACGGCCCGGCATGGCCGTAGGCCGACAGCGACACATAGACGATGCCCGGGTTGATGCGCGCGGCGTCCTCCGGCGAGAAGCCGAGCGCGGCAAGCGCGCGCGGACGATAGCCTTGCGAGAAGATATCGGCCTGCGCCAGCAGATCGCGCAGCACGCCCCGCCCCTGCTCGCTCTTGAGTTCGACAAAGGTCGTCAGCTTGCCGCGCCCGGTGTCGATGGTGAGCCACGGGATCGCCGGCAGATCGGGACCGGAAATCAGCAGCACGTCGGCGCCGTGGGCGGCGAGCGTGCGGCCGGCGACGGGACCGGCGATCACCCGCGACAGGTCGAGCACGCGCAAGCCCGCCAGCGGACGGTCGCCGGCGGGCCACGGTTTTGGCGCGGCCTCGCCGATCTTTTCGATCGAGATCGTCGGCAACGCGGCCAGCGCCCTGGCGTGCGGCAGATCGGACCATTCCTCGTGGGAGCGCATCATCGCGACCACGCCGCCCGCGGCATAGGCCGCGGTCTCGAAGGCTTCGGCCTCCCACTGCATCAGCGCGGCCTGGACGTCGTCACGCTCCGGCTTGCAGTCCAGCACCTTGCAGACGGCGGCGCGGTGATGCGGAAAATTGGTGTGCAGCCGCACGAAGCGCCGGTCGCCGGTCTTGTAGACGCCGGCGATGGCGTCCCAGGCGGGCGGCGGCGGCTTGCCGTCGACGCGCAGATAGCGCTCGCTGCGGCATTCGACGACGGCATGGCGCATGTCGACCGCGACGCCCTGCGATTGTCCGCTGCGCAATTGCCAGATCTGCGCGGCGGCAAGGCCGGCCGCGGCAATGCTGGCCTGCGCCGCGGCGGCGACGCGAAACGACGATGGCAGTTGCGGCTCTTCTCCGGTCAGCGTGACGGCATCGAGCGCCGCAGGCTCGCCGCCGGCCGATGTCCAGAGACTCGGCGAGAATTTCGCGAGGCGTTTGCATGACCGTCACTTTTCCCTACGCTCGGACTGGCCGGAATTCCTCCGGCCTCGTCGAGCCGTCCTGGTGTTTTTCTGCCTTACCATGGGAGGAGCTGCAATGGCATCCATCGATCCGCTGACGGCCACGGGCGTGCTGCTGGCAACGGCCGCAACGGACGCGGTTTATGTCATGTTCACTTCGGCGGTGGTAGCGCGCAAACGCGTGCCTGCCGCGACCTGGAGCAGTGTCTGGTATCTGCTCTCGTCCTACGCGGTGATCAGCTATACGGAAAACTGGGTCTATGTGGCCTTCGCCGCGATCGGTTCATGGCTCGGCGCGTTCGCAACAATCACATTCCTGCACCGGCCACCTGGCGGTCCGCCAGTCGGCGCCGCGCCCGAATAGTGCCGCCGTCATTGCGAGGAGCGAAGCGACGAAGCAATCCAGCTTGCTTTTGCGGCTTTGTGGATTGCTTCGCGGAGCCTGTCATCGGGCGGCGCTTCGCGCCGACCCGTTGGCTCGCAATGACGGTTGCCTAATGAAAATCCCGCGAGCGCGGCAAGATCCGCACGTTGCGGGGATGGCGGATTTTCTGGGCCGGATTATCCGGATGCTGGCGAGGATCATCATGCAGCGGCTCGATCAGCGCCGGGCCCGCCGGTACCGCGGATTTCCGGCTGAGCGAGTCATTGGCGAGGCCCACCAGATCGCGGGAGCGGTCGAACAGTTTCTCGGCGACGAGATGCACGACCTTTTCGGGACTGCTTTGAATATAGCCCTCGACCAGCACCAGCCGCGCGCCCATCACCTCCTTGCGATACCGCTCCATCACCTTCGGCCACACCACGATATTGGCGATGCCGGTTTCGTCCTCCAGCGTCATGAAGACGACGCCCTTGGCGCTGCCCGGACGCTGCCGCACCAGCACCACGCCGGCGCAGCGGACATGTTGCCGGTCATTGGCATCGGAAACGGCGGCGCAGGCTATGACGCGCTCACCGGCAAACATCGGCCGCAGGAATTCCATCGGATGGCCCTTCAGCGACAGCCGGATGGTCTGATAGTCGGCGACCACCTGCTCCGGCAGCGGCATCAGCGGCAGCGGCCGCGCCTGCTCATCCGGCTGCTCGCGCGCGGCGGCGATTTCGAACAGCGGCAGCGGCACGTCGTCGGGCAGCCGCCGCACCGCCCACAATGCGGCGCGGCGATCGAGCCCGATGGAGCGAAACGCATCGGCATCCGCCAGCAGGATCAGCGCGCGCTTGGGCAAACCGGTGTCGCGGGCGAAATCCTCCAGCGAGGTGAAGGGACGGCGCTGCCGCGCGGCGACGATGCGCTCGGCCCAGTCGTCGCCCTCCGCCGTCATTCCGGGGCGTCGCGTCAGCGCGAACTCCGATGTGCCATTGCACATCCGAGAATCTCGAGGTTCCGGGTTCCCGCTTCGCGTGCCCCGGAATGACGACTGGATTTGCTTCAACCGCTCCTCGTCCGGATCGGCCCATTTGAACCCGTCGATCTGGCGAAAGCCGAGCCGCACCGCGTGATATTTTCCGCATCGCTCCTCCAGCGTATTCTGCGCGTGGCTGAACGACACATCGATCTCGCGCACCTCGACGCCGTTCTTGCGGGCGTCGCCGACGATCTGCGCCGGGGCGTAAAATCCCATCGGCTGCGAATTCAGTAGCCCGCAGCAGAAGGCATCGGGATGAAAATACTTGAGCCATGACGAGACATAGACGAGCTGCGCGAAAGCTCGCGGCGTGGCTTTCCGGAAAACCGTAGCTCGCCGAAGCCCTTGATCTGGTTGAAACAGTTTTTCGCGAATCTCCGGATCGTAGCCGCGCGCGGATCATGTTGCCGACCATCTTCTCTTCGAATTTGTCGATGGTGCCGACATTGCGGAATGTCGCCATGGCGCGACGCAACCGGTTGGCCTCTTCGGAGGTGAATTTCGCCGCCTCGATGGCGATCCGCATCGCCTGTTCCTGGAACAGCGGCACGCCGAGTGTCTTGTGCAGGACGTTGCGCAGCTCATCCTTGTTGCCGCCCTTGGGATAAGGATATTCGATATCCTCCGGCCTCATTTTGCGCCGCTTCAGATAGGGATGCACCATGTCGCCCTGGATCGGGCCGGGCCGAACGATGGCGACCTCGATCACCAGATCGTAAAACGTGCGCGGCTTCAGGCGCGGCAGCATGTTCATCTGCGCGCGGCTTTCGACCTGGAACACGCCGAGCGATTCGCCCCGGCACAGCATGTCGTAGACTTCGTCGTCGTCTTCTGACGGGATGGTCGGCCAGCTCGTAACGCTTGCCCTTGTGATCCGCGATCAGGTCGAAGCATTTGCGGATGCAGGTCAGCATGCCCAGCGCCAGCACATCGACCTTCATCATGTTCAGCGCGTCGACGTCGTCCTTGTCCCATTCGATGAAGGTGCGGTCGTCCATCGCGGCGTTGCCGATCGGCACATAGGTCGTCGAGCCGGTCCTGCGTCAGCACATAGCCGCCGACATGCTGCGACAGATGGCGCGGAAATTCGATCAGTTCGGTTGCGAGCTCGACGGCGCGCCCAATCATCGGATTTTGCGGATCGAGGCCGGCCTGCCTGACCTGCATTTCGTCGAGGCCCTCGCCCCAGCTTCCCCACACCGTGTCGGCCAGCGCCGCGGTCACGTCTTCGGTCAGTCCCAGCGCCTTGCCGACGTCGCGGATCGCGCTGCGCGGCCGGTAGTGAATGACGGTCGCGATGATCGCGGCGCGGTGGCGGCCATATCGGCGATAGACATATTGCATCACCTCCTCGCGCCGCGAGTGCTCGAAATCGACGTCGATATCGGGCGGCTCGCAGCCGTTCCTTGGAGATAAAACGCTCGAACAGAAGATCGACCTTGGTCGGATTGACGGAGGTGATGCCGAGCACGTAGCAGACGGCCGAGTTGGCCGCCGATCCCCGGCCCTGACAGAGGATGTGCTGCGCTCCGCGCGAAGCGAACGATGTCGTGCACGGTCAGAAAATAATGCGCGTATTTCAGCTCGGCGATCAGCATCGAGTTCCTTGCGCAAGGTGGCGCGGAGCGTGTCGTCGATCCTGCCGGGAAAATATTCGATCGACGCCCTGCCATGTCAGGTCTTCCAGATGTTGTTGCGCGGTCTTGCCCGGCGGCACCGGTTCGTCGGGATACGGTATTTCAGTTCGTCGAGCGTAGAATGCGATGCGGCCGGCAAAGCGCATGGTTTCGGCGATCGCCTCCGGCACGTCGCGAAACAGCCGCGCCATTTCCTCGGCAGGCTTCAGAATGCCGCTCGGCGTTGGCCTCGAGCCGGCTGCCCGACGGTCTCGATGGTGGTCTTTTCGCGGATGCAGGTCAGGACATCCTGCAGCGCGGCGGCGCGCAGGGATCGTGATACAGCACGTCATTGGTCGCGAGCAGCGGCACGCCGGCCGTCTGTGGCGATGCGCTGCAAGCCGCGCCAGACGGCGCTTGTCGTCGCCGCGATACAACAGGCTGGCGGCGAGCCACACGCCATCGGCGCGGCTGCCGCGCAGTCGCTCCAGCATCCGCGTCAGCGCATCGCCGTCTCGAAGCGATACGGCAGGCATCAGCACCAGCAGCAGTCCTTCGCTGAATTCCAGGAGGTCATCGAGTCGAGATGGCATTCGCCTTTCTCGGTCGTCGCGACGTCCCCTCGCTTGCCGCGGGTGAGCAACGGCAGAGCCGGCCATAGGCCGGCGCGGTCGCGCGGATAGACCAGGATGTCCGGCGTGCCGTCGATGAAGACGAGACGCGATCCGATCAGGAGCTTCGGCCTGGATGTGAGTTCCGGATTTTTCAAGTTCGTTGTAGGCCCGCACCACGCCGGCCAGCGTATTGTGGTCGGCGATGCCGATGGCGGGAAGGCCAGGTCGCCGGCCTGATGCACATATTCCTGCGGATGCGATGCGCCGCGCAGGAACGAGAAATTGGTGGTGATCGCCGATTTCCGCGATAAGCCGCAGGGTGGTCATGCGAACAATCCATGCATGAACCAGTTCGGCTGAACGACCCTGCCCTCCTCCTGCACGATCTCGCGGTCGTAAAGTCCGTCGCGATAGAGCCAGAACCGCAAGCCCGTCTCGTCCTCGACGCGGAAATAATCGCGCGTCAGCATCTCGCCTTCGCGCGCGCCACCATTCCATGGCGACGCGCTCGGGGCCTTCGGCGCGGACCACGGCATGGGTCGCGCGGCGCCAGACAAAACGGGCGGGCGGACCATCCGGCACCTGCGCGATGACCTTGATCTGTTCCGGCCGCTCGAACAGCCGCAACGGCCGCAGCGGCGGCTCGCCTTTCGCGCGCGCCGGCCAGACCGCATGCGCGGCAGCGGCCAGATGATGCTGCGCCGGCGCCGCCATCACCGCGCGCTCCGGGATGTGGGTGTCCTGCGGCAGATGCACGACCACGCGTTTTCCGCCGATGCGCGCGGCGATGCGGTCGATCAATGCGGCCACCTCGTCATTGTCGTGCACATTGGCATCGAGATCGCGCTGCTCCTGCACGACGATTTCGGTGCGGCTGGCGCGACAGGCGAATGAGATCGAAGCCGAAACCGGGATCGAGCGGATCGCTCAGGGCGCCGAGCCGCTCGCGAAACAGCCGGTCGATCACCTCCGGCCTGGTCACGGGCTGGCCGGTGTCGACCATGATGGTGCGGACCGCGCCATCGGTGCGGAAGAAACGGGCCTCCAGCCGCCGCGCGCCCTTGCCCTGCTGCGCCATCGCCGCGACCAGCATCCCGGCCAAATGGGACAAGGTCGCGGAGATCACCGCTTCGGTCGCCACCGGCTCGGCGAAACGCTTCTCCACGATGTAATCCGGCAGCGGCTTCAGGGGGCTGATCGGCGCATCGCCCTGCCCCAGCGCCTGTTCCAGCAGCGCGGTAAAACCGGCGCCAAATCTCGCGGTGATTTCATGCCGCGCGCGGGAGGCGACATCGCCGATGGTTTTCAGGCCGGCGCGGCGCAGGCCCGTGACCACGGCGGCATCGGCGCCGAGCGCGGATACCGGCAGCGGCCCGACCGCATCGGCTTCCTCGCCGTGCCCGACGATGCGGCCATGGACATCGCGGGTCAGCGTCCGCGCGCAGACGGGGGTGCCGGCGATGGCGGCGCTGACCGCAAAACCCTGCGCGGTCA
Source organism: uncultured Alphaproteobacteria bacterium (assembly GCA_963843225.1). Taxonomy (GTDB): domain Bacteria; phylum Pseudomonadota; class Alphaproteobacteria; order Rhizobiales; family Xanthobacteraceae; genus Bradyrhizobium. The sequence continues at coordinate 712,841 of CAWJJT010000003.1, forward strand.
GCACGTCGCACATCAGCCGCATCATCGCGGCCTCGCCGCCGAACAGATGCACGCAGCCGGTGATGTCGAGAAACAGGCCATGCGGGGGATCGAGCGCCACCAGCGGCGTGAAGCGGTCGCACCATTCGGCGATGGCGTTCAGCGCCTGGGCGTCGGCGGCTTCGTCGGCATCGAATACCCTTAGCTGCGGACAGATGGCGCGCGCATTGGCGAGCGGCAGGCCGATATCGAGACCGAGCTGCGCGGCCGCATCGTCGAGCGCGAAAATCTGCAGCGCGTTGTTCTGCTTGGCGACGACGATGCTGGGAAGATCATTTTGTCTCGACGCGCTGTCTGCCGCAGACAGGTCCACGCAATCTGCGTAAACTTGATTGCCATGCGAACCGGCACCCACGTTGTTCGGAAACGCTTTAGCCCGCCCGGCGCTGTCGTGTGCCAACTGGCGCTTGATGCGATCGATGGGCAGGCGCGGCAGCCACAGGCTGAGGATCCGCCGCCGGTTTCGCGAAAAGGCACTCATCACATTTCCATTCCATGATCCACCGGCCGACAGGGCCATGACGGTTGCGGACAAGCTGCGCGTCGAACACCGGCGCGCCCCACGCGCTCGATGACGGCGCCGGCGGCGAATGCGCCGCGCGCACGATCCATCGGGTCTCCGCCGTCGAGGGCTGCGGCTCCGCCGCCATCCGCAGCAACAGGCCGGTCACGCCGGAGGCCTGCGCCGCGAGCGTCAGCTTGCGGCTGGCGACGAGATCGAGCTGACGCGCTTTGCCCCCAGACTTCCAGCACCACGACGCCGAGCGCATCGCAGGCCAGCGCGTCGGCGGCGGTCCGCAGCGCGGCCTCCACGTCGGCGGCGCGCACCGTCACGAGCAGGCGCGGATCGAGACCGAGTTCGGCCAGTCCGCTCATCGACAGCGCGCCCGATTCGATTTCGGCGAAATCCTGCCGGATCCACAGCAGCGGCCGCCGCGCCGCTACCCGGCCCGCGAGGCCCGCGATAAATCCCGTCGCGGTGGCGCCTTGCCGGCCACCTTCCGCGAACACCTCGTGCATCGCGCCCAAGGCGAGGCCGCCCTGCAGCGTCGCATCCGCATCGGCATGCCCGAGCGCCATCTTGCGCGGCGCATAGGCATCGCCATCCGCCTCGATGCGCTCGATGTTGCCGCGCAAATTCGCAAGCGTGTTCGTGCGTGCGGCGCATGATCCGCCAAGGTGTGAGCGGTTTGGCGACAAGATCATGCGCGTTCTCGAGCGCGATCGGGCGCAAAACCGGCTTCCGCTTTTTGCTGATCGCGCTCGCGCATGCGCGCCGCTCCCTTGAGAAAATCGCCGTCACTGGTTCTTCTGATGAACTCGTGATTGGCCCATTTGTTCATGATATGTTCTAATATAAAGCTAACGTGGCAGGGAGAGTCAATCGGGTCCGGTGCTTATGTTTTTCCTGAGCAATCCCAATGGGATCAAGGGAACTCTCACGGCCCTGCCCGAATTGAACCTCGCCCGCCGCAATCCTGTTCTTCCAGCAAGCGGAAAATGCCCATGGCGACTGTATCCCAAGACCTCGAAACCCTGCGCGCGGAGGCTGCCGACTGCCATGCCTGTCCGCTCTGGAAAAACGCGACGCAGACCGTGTTCGGCGAAGGCCCGCCGCATGCGTCCCTGATGCTGGTCGGCGAGCAGCCCGGCGACAAGGAAGACATCGCCGGCAAACCTTTCGTGGGACCCGCCGGACAAATGCTCGACCGCGCGCTGGAACAAGCCGGCATCGACCGCAACAAGGCCTACGTCACCAACGCGGTCAAACATTTCAAATTCCTGGCCCGCGGAAAATTCCGCCTGCACCAGAAACCGACGACGCCGGAGATCAAGGCGTGCCGGCCATGGTACGAACGCGAACTGGCTGCGATCAAACCGGACCTGGTGGTGGCGATGGGCGCGACAGCCGCGCAAAGCGTTCTCGGCAAGATCACCCCGATCAACAGGAATCGCGGACGCCTGATCGAACTCGATGATGGAACCAGGGTACTGGTGACGGTGCATCCGTCCTATTTGCTGCGGCTGCCGGACGAGGACGCCAAGGCGCGGGAATACGAACGCTTTGTCGACGACCTGAAAATTGCCGCGACGCTGCTGCAAAAATCCTCGCGTGCAGCCTGACGTTTGTACAACCCAGAGGATTTTCCCACAATTGATGCGGGTTCCATCGCCCTCCAGGTTTGACATGCACACGTGCAACCTTTAATTGAAAGACATGCGGCGACGCCGCTCAAGAGGTCGGCGCGCTGTGTGGTTGACTAGCCCCGGAAGCCACACAGCGCGCCACTCTCATGTCAGGCCGCCGCGGCGAGGTTGACGGCCGCTTCCGCCAGCGAAGTCAGGCTCTCGTCGGTCTTCCGTTCCTCCTGCAGCGTTTGATCCAGCAGCCGCACCGCATCCTTCATGCCGAGCTGCTGCGCCCATTGCTTGAGCGTGCCGTAACGGGAAATCTCGTAGTGCTCGACGGCCTGGGCTGCGGCAAGCATGCCGGCATCGAGCGCCTCGCAGCCCTTGTACTCCTCCATGATCTCCTTGCCCTCGTCGAGAATGCCCTGGATCGCGTCGCAGGTCTTGCCGCGCGCCGGCTTGTCGAGCAATTCGAAAATCTGTTCCAGCCGTTCGACCTGGCCTTCGGTCTCGCCGTGATGCTTTTCGAAGGCCGCGCGCAATTTGTCGGAGGTGGCGGCCTTCGCCATCTTCGGCAGCGCTTTCAAAATCTGCTTTTCGGCGAAGTAGATGTCCTTCAGCGTATCGAGGAAGAGGTCGTTGAGGTTCTTGTCTTTCGCGGTCATGGCGCACTCCGTTGGCGATGAGGGACGTTTCCCGACTCCCCAACGTCTCCTCCGCATCAATGTTCCGAGAGGCTTCCCGAGCACAGCCCATCGGGCCATCGTCAGACAGGCTGTGCAAGCATGTCCCTCTCCTCTCACCGTTTCACGCTACCGTCACATGCCCCGAGCTAAAATCCCAGGATTGGGAGCAAAAGGGGATATCACATGAGCGATCTTGCGTTACCCGGATCAATCGAGCCCGCCCGCCGGCACGGACCGGACCTGGACGGTGGATTTCATCCGATGACGGGTATCATCTACATGGGGGTGGTGGCGGCCGCGCTGCTGTTCGTCGCCTACAGCATTTATTCCGACGTCGACGCGACCGGCACCAAGGTCACGACCTATCTGCCCTACCTCATGCTCTTTGTCGCGCTGCTGATTGCGCTCGGCTTCGAATTCGTCAACGGCTTCCACGACACCGCCAACGCGGTGGCGACCGTGATCTATACCCGCTCCATGCCCGCCAACATCGCCGTGGTGTGGTCCGGCATGTTCAACCTGTTCGGCGTCCTGCTGTCGAGCGGCGCGGTCGCCTTCGGTATCGTGTCGCTGCTGCCGGTCGAGTTGATCCTGCAGGTCGGCAGCGGCGCCGGCTTTGCCATGGTGTTCGCCTTGCTGATCGCGGCCATCATCTGGAACGTGGGAACCTGGTATTTCGGCCTGCCCGCCTCCAGTTCCCACACCCTGATCGGCTCCATCATCGGCGTCGGCATCACCAACGCCCTGCTGCGCGGACGCGACGGCACCTCCGGCGTGGACTGGACGCAGGCGACCAACATCGGAAAGGCCTTGCTGCTGTCGCCTTTGTTCGGCTTTGCGCTGGCGGCGGGCCTGCTCTTTGTCGTCAAGATGATCATGCAGCATGCGGCGCCGGCGCTGTTCGCCGAACCCAAGGGCGACCAGCCGCCGCCGTGGTGGATCCGCGGTATCCTGATCCTCACCTGCACCCTGGTCAGCTTCTTCCACGGCTCGAACGACGGCCAGAAGGGCATGGGCCTGATCATGCTCATCCTGATCGGCACCGTGCCGACCGCCTACGCGCTCAACCGCGCTTTGCCCGACAGCCAGATCACGCAATTCGTCGCGAATTCGAGGGCCGCGATCGCCGTCATCGAAAGGAAGGCGGCGGGCTACAACGTGCTGGGCAATCCGCGGCCGGCGGTGACCAACTACGTCGCGCAACGCCAGATCGACGGCGGAACCTATCCCTCGCTCGCGGTGCTGGTGCGCGATATCAGCGACCAGGTCACGCAATACGGATCGCTGGCGAAGGTCCCGGCGGAAGCCGTCGGCAACACCCGCAACGACATGTATCTGGCGTCGGAGGCGATCCGCTTCCTGATGAAGGACAAGGAAAACGAGCTCAACGCCGACGAGGTCGCGACCCTCAACAGCTACAAGGGCTCGCTCGACAGCGCGACCAAGTTCATCCCCGGCTGGGTGAAAATCGCCGTCGCCATCGCGCTCGGTCTCGGCACCATGGTCGGCTGGAAGCGCATCGTCGTCACGGTCGGCGAGAAGATCGGCAAGACCCACCTGACCTACGCGCAAGGCGCCTGCGCCGAGATCACGGCGGCGGCGACGATCGCGGCGGCCGACGGCTACGGATTGCCGGTTTCCACCACCCACGTGCTGTCGTCCGGCATTGCCGGCACGATGGCGGCCAACGGATCCGGGCTGCAATGGTCGACCATCCGCAACATCGCGCTCGCCTGGGTGCTGACCCTGCCGGCCGCGATGATGATCTCCGGCAGCCTGTACCTCTTGTTCTACAACATCCTGTAAGTCGGGAAGCGCGATCCTCTGCCGCAGACCGGCAGAGGATCGGCCCACGAGGCCGGTTCTGGAATCCGAAGAACTTTTCGCGCAAGGCGTCATAGGCCGCGAAGGCGCGCGCCCCCGGCCTCAAGCCGCGAGCGTGCTCTCCACCAGCTTGATCCAGTACGAGGTGCCGTAGACGATCGCCTCGTCGTTGAAGTTGTAGGCGGGGTGATGCAGGCCGGCGCTGTCGCCATTGCCGCAGAAGATGAAGGCGCCGGGCCGCGCCTCCAGCATGTAGGAGAAATCCTCCGCGCCCATCAGCGGCGGAGTCTCGTGCACGTTGCCCTCGCCCGCGATTTCCCTGGCTACCGCCGTCGCGCGATCGGTCTGCGAGGCATGGTTGACCGTCACCGGATAGCCGCGCTCGTAAACCAGATCGATCCTGGCGCCCGTCATCTGCGCCACGCCGGCGACGACCTCGTGCACGCGCTTCTCGACCAGCGCGCGCACTTCCTCGGTCAGCGTGCGCACCGTGCCCTTGAGCTCGGCGGTTTGCGGGATGACGTTGCGGGCGTTGCCGGCATGGAATTCGCACATCGAGATGACGGCGGAATCCAGCGGATCGACGCTGCGCGACACGATCGACTGCAGCGCCGTGATCAACTGCGCGCCGACCAGGACGGAATCGATGCATTTGTGCGGACGCGCCGCGTGCCCGCCATGGCCTTCGATCCTGATATCGATCGCATCGGTCGCCGCCATGATCGGACCGGAGCGGATCGCGAACGAGCCGACCGGAATTCCCGGGCCATTATGCATGCCGTAGACCTGGTCGATGGCGAAGCGCTCCATCAGCCCGTCCTTGATCATCGCGGCGGCGCCCGCGCCGCCCTCCTCGGCGGGCTGGAAGATCACGACGGCGTCGCCGGCGAAATTCCGCGTCTCCGAGAGATAGCGCGCGGCCCCCAGCAGCATCGCGGTGTGACCGTCATGGCCACAGGCGTGCATCAGGCCCGGCGTCTTCGAGGCATAGGGAAGATTGGTCTCCTCCTCGATCGGCAGCGCGTCCATGTCGGCGCGGAGTCCGATCGTCTTGATCTCGCCCTTGCCGGCCGGCTTGCGGCCCTTGATGACGCCGACCACGCCGGTGCGGCCAAGGCCGGTGGCAACCTCGTCGCAACCGAACTCCCTCAACCGCTCCGCCACGAATGCTGCAGTGCGATGCACCTCGTACAGCAACTCGGGATGTTGATGGATATCCCGGCGCCAGGCCTGGATATCGGGTTGCAGATCGGCGACGCGGTTGACGATGGGCATGTGAATTCTCAGCTTTCCAGTTTGACGTTTTGGACTGTGTAGCATGCAAGAGGCGGTCCACCCAACACCGGCTTGGCCTCAATCTTTGGTGGAATTGACGAGTTCCTGCACTCCGTACCTGTCAGGGGACGTAAAACGCCTTGGCCAGGGAAAGTCCCAAAGCCGCCCCTAGAAGCAGCGGACCGAATACGGAGATGTAAATCCTGGCTTCGTCGGTGTCGGACCTGCTCTCGGCGGCGAGCAACACTTCCCTCTCCCGGTCAAATCGACCGTAGCTATCGCGCGCGAGCTTTACCGTGTCGGCGAAAAAGCGGGAGTTTGGAAATCCTCCCACCTGATCGATCCTGAAGCCTTTCGCATTTAGCCCGACGAGAGGATCGATTTTCGCGGTCGCACCTTGAAACCAGTCGCAGAGCACTTTCTGCTCTGCACTGATCTCGTCAAAATTCGGCGGCGACATATCGCTCTTCTGAAACCTCGTGTCGCAGAAGTAGCGCTGCGAAGAGTGCATGTCGGACTTCAGGAAATTCAGGGAACTCTGATAGAGCGGCAATTCGATCTGGATTGCGCGCTGGCCGATATCTTTTTGCGCATCGATGAGAAGCGCGAGCAATCCGATGCCGCCGCCCAGCAAGATCAGGTAATTCGGGAAACGCCAGTCCTTGACCTCGCCGGGCGCCTTGTTGCGGAACCACAGGAGTCCGGCAACACCGCTGACGACGGTTACTACCAACACCACCCAATATTTCCCGACCCACCAGTCCATCGCAACACATCCTCTTGCAATCAAAGGTTATATCTTACGACCTGCACTCGAATTCGTTTAAACTATACATTGGTGCACAGCAACGCTAAGGCCTAGAGCATGGTGATGCTGCGGAAACCGCGTCGGAAGCAATGACAAGACAGCTTGAAGGTGATTTCGATTATATCGTCGTCGGCGCCGGCACCGCCGGCTGCATCATGGCCAATCGGCTGTCGGCCGATCCCAGAAACCGCGTCCTGATTCTGGAAGCCGGCGGCAACGACAACTGGATCTGGTTTCACATCCCGGTCGGCTATCTCTTCGCCATCGGCAATCCGCGCTCGGACTGGATGTTCCGGACCGAACCGGAGGCCGGCCTCAACGGCCGCTCGCTGGCCTATCCGCGCGGCAAGGTGATCGGCGGCTCGTCGGCCATCAACGCCATGATTTCGATGCGTGGACAGGCCGCCGACTACGATCACTGGCGCCAGCTTGGGCTGACCGGCTGGGGCTATGACGACGTGCTGCCGGCGTTCCGCCGGCTGGAGGATCATTTTCTCGGCGAGAGCGAACACCACGGCGCCGGCGGCGGCTGGCGGATCGAGGCGGCGCGACTGTCCTGGGCCGTCCTCGACGCGGTCGGCGACGCCGCCGAACAGATGGGCATCCGGCGCATCGCGGATTTCAACACCGGCGATAATGAAGGCATCGGCTATTTCCACGTCAACCAGAAGCGCGGACGGCGCTGGTCGTCGGCGCGCGGTTTTCTGAAGCCGGTCCTGAACCGCCCCAACCTGCGGCTGGAAAAGAACGTGCTGGTCGACCGCCTGATCGTCGAGAACGGCCGCGCCGCCGGCGTGCGCTTTATCCAGGACGGCGAAACCATCGAGGCGCGCGCCAAGGGCGAAGTGATCCTGTGCGCCGGCTCGATCGGATCGATCCAGGTGCTGCACCGGTCCGGCATCGGACCCGCGGAGTGGCTGGCGCCGCTCGGCATCGAAACCGTGCTCGACCGGCCGGGCGTCGGGCGCAATCTGCAGGACCATCTGCAGCAGCGCGCGATCTACAAGGTCTCGGGCGTCCGCACCCTGAACGAGACCTACTACTCGCTGGTGCGGCGCGGCCTGATGGGCCTCGACTACGCGTTCCGCCGCCGCGGGCCCCTGACCATGGCGCCCTCGCAACTCGGCATCTTCACCCGCTCCGATCCGCATCGCGACCGCGCCAACATCCAGTTCCATGTGCAACCGCTGTCGCTCGACAAGTTCGGCGATCCCCTGCACCGCTTCCCCGCCATCACCGTCAGCGCCTGCAATCTGCAGCCGACCTCGCGCGGCACGGTGCGCATCCGCTCGGCCGCGCCCGCCGAGACGCCCGCGATCGCGCCGAATTATCTGTCGACCGGCGAGGACCGCCAGGTCGCCGCCGACGCGATCCGCACCACGCGGCGGCTGATGCGACAAAAGGCGCTGGCGCCGTATCACCCCGAAGAATTCCTTCCCGGCCCCTCCGTCGGCGACGACGAGGCCTCGCTCGCCAAAGCCGCCGGCGATATCGGCACCACGATCTTCCATCCCGTCGGCACCGCAAAGATGGGCACCGCCAGCGATCCCACGGCCGTGGTCGACGAACGGCTGCGCTTTTTCGGCATCAGTGGTTTGCGCGTCGCCGACGCCTCCGTGATGCCGACGATCACCTCGGGGAATACCAACACCCCGACGGCGATGATCGCGGAGAAGGCTGCCGCGATGATTTTGCAGGATGCGAAATGATTGCGTAGCCCGGATGGAGCGAAGCGCGTCGCGCGAATGACGACCAGACGTCATTGCCGGGCTTGACCCGGCAATCCATCTTCTTCGAAAGAACTTCCTGCGAAGATTGATGGATGCCCGGATCAAGTCCGGGCATGACGAGTGTGTTTGCGTGCGCCAACATCAATTCAAACAGCAACACCCTTGCGGACACACTTTCACGGTCTCGCCGCATGTTTTGCGCGAGTCTTGGCCTGCTCGTTCCGCCCTCTCCGATCAGAGGGCGCAGGGAATGCCGGGCGCCCGATGCGCCCGATAGCCGCGTGTGCAATGGTAGTGTGAGAACGCACACGCGTTAGTCAGGTCACACCGGAATCACCCGGCATTCCCCGCGCAATGGTTTTACGGTTTCCTTCGTGCTCTCCCCGGCGATCAGGCTTTGTTGCCACCGTCGCCCCTGAGAAGCTTGCTTCCCAGGAACTTGACGCCAACCATGAGGCATCAGGACCACACGACTTCTCCGTCCGCTTCAAGCGCTCTCGTCCAGAGCGCCATTCGCGTCCACCGCATCCTGCCCCGCGTCCGTGACGATCTCGAGCCGCCCCTCCGATGGGACAGGACGGCGCGGGTATATAAGGGTGATTTGCGTCTTCGGAAAATCAGAATATTTTTTCAAAAGGGACTGGACAGGATTTTGGTGATTTGCCCGTCGGGTTGTTTGCGACGGCGTTTTTCGAGGCCGGATTGAGCCGAAGCAGCATTTGCTTTACATCTGCTGTAACGGCATCCCGCCTCCGATGGACCACCGCAGCTCGCATGACGAACCGGCATCGCATTTGGGTCGAACATGCCGGCGGCCGCATTGCGCTCGCGCGATGGGGAGACGTTGACGCCGGCAAGCCTCCTGCACTTCTGGTGCACGGCACCGGTTTCGTCGCCGAGGTCTGGGATGAAGTCGCGCGCGGGCTTGCGCGCCGATATACGGTTTACGGCATCGACCGACGTGGCCACGGCAGCAGCCACAAGCCTTCCCTCGATCGGTATCACTTCCTCGATTTCGCATCCGATGTTTGCGCGGTGATCGAAACGCTCGGCCTGAAGGATATCTTCGGCGTCGGACACAGCGCCGGTGCGACCGATCTCCTGCTTGCCGCGTACCTGCTACCCAGCCGCTTCTCCCGGCTGTTCGTGATGGAGCCGACCATCATGGATCCCCGCGCGCGAACCGATGGCGAGCCGGGCGATGAGGCCACCGCCTCCTTGCAGGGAATGCTGCGCCGGCGGCCCGAGTTCGAGAGCGCCACCGCCGCATTCGACCGCTATCGCACGGCGCCGGCGTTCGTGGATTGGTCGGAAGACGCCCTCTCGGCCTATATGCAGCACGGCTTCGAGACACTGCCCGACGGCCGGGTGCGACTGTTGTGCCGGCCGGAAATCGAGGCAGCGATGCTCGGGCCGATCTTCGAGGCGATGGAGCAGGTCTATGCCGGCGACGAACGCGGCAATCCGTTCGCCTCGCTCACCGCCATCGATTGCCCGGTCCGCGTCGCCACCGCTGAAAATTCGTGGACCATCTACAAGGAGATGGCTGCAAGGGCCGTGGCGCTGATCCCGGGCGCGAGCCAGTGGAGGTTCGACGGCGTCGGTCACTGCGTGGCGCAGGAAGCGCCTGATGCGTTGCTGCAGGCGCTGGAGACATTCGAGGGCCTGACAGCCTAGTTCCTCCTCGAAAGGATCGCGTCCCATACCTCGTTTTCGGTACAGATATTGGCGGTGCCGTAAGCCGCTTCCTCGAAGACGTGGCCGGCTTCCTGGTAGTGGCCCTTGTATCCGCCGACCAGTATCTGGTCTGAAGCCTTTGCCTGGTCGCGGACCCAATGAACGAGTTCATGAAGCAGGGTCCTCATCAGCCGATTGCCGGCGCGATCAGGATCGACATCGAAGCCGAACTCGAACGCGTCGAACCAGTACGAGGTGATGATCACAAACGGCTTCCTGAAGCCGAACGTATCCGTGAATCCGCAGGCATCCCCGACCTGCCCCGCAACGGGGGCCCTGATAAGTCCCTCATGCACATCCACCAGTGGTCCGGCCGCCCATCTCAGGGCTTTTTCCTTGGCGAGCTTCTCGGCCACGTTGGTAGACTGGAACTGATCATCGGCCATGCAAGCTTCAAGAAACGCATTCCGTATCTTGGGCTGCAGCTTCAAGGCACCTTCGATGCCCTGAATGAATTTGGCGGCTTTGGGATACTTCTTGATGTCGCTCTGGTCCATTTGCACGGGGGTCTTCTCCGGGAAGGTAAATCAGGCGGTTGAGCCGTATGCGGGCCAGGCGCGTCTCGCCGGGTAAGCGCCGGATTCCGGCGGACGAGGACTCGATCGGCCAAGGCTCCCCGCAAAAGGCGTTAGCCCCGAAAGTTTGGTCGCCGGCCATTCGAACGGGTTCAATGACAGGGCGCGCAGGACGGGGAAGCGCAGCGATACCTGTCGCGCCCCGACGGACGTCAGCCGATGGCGTTGGTAAACACTCAAGTATTTCTTTCCTCACGAAATCGTCATCGCCCCGGCCCGCCGATCCCGCCCGGCCGGGAATAAACCGTCCCCTCGCCCGATCAAGCCCGTGGAAACCCAATCAAGGGTCCATGGAGAATTGGCGATGAGCGATCACGACCATCACGACGACAAGCCCGGCGTCAGCCGCCGCAAAGTACTGGAATGCATGACCTGGGCAGGTACCGGCGTGCTCTGGACCATTTCCGGCGGCGTGCCGCGCTCGCTGGGCCTGGTCGATTCCGCGCTGGCGGCCGAGCCTGCTGGGCTGACCTTCCTGCAGATCAGCGACAGCCATGTCGGTTTCGACAAGCCGGCCAATCCGAACGCGCTCGGCACGCTCGAGGAAGCCATCAACCGCATCAAGGCGATCCCGAAAAAGCCGTCCTTCATGATTCACACCGGCGACATCAGCCATCTGTCGAAGGCGTCCGAATTCGACGATGCCGAACGCATCATCTCGCAGGCCAAGCTCGACGTGCATTACGTGCCGGGCGAGCACGATTTCCTCGACGAGGAGGTCAAGTTCTACAAGGACCGCTACGGCAAGGGCACGCAGGGCGCGGGCTGGTATTCGTTCGACGCCAACGGCGTCCACTTCATCGGCCTCGTCAACGTCGTCGACCTCAAGGGCGGAGGGCTGGGCAATCTCGGCGCCGAGCAGCTCGCCTGGCTGGAGGACGACCTCAGGGGTCGCTCGAAATCGACGCCGGTCGTGGTGTTCGCCCATATCCCGCTGTGGACGGTCTATCCGCAATGGGGCTGGGGCACCGAGGACGGCGGCCGCGCGCTGGATTTCCTGAAAGGATTCGGCTCGGTGACCGTGCTCAACGGCCACATCCATCAGGTGATGCAGAAGGTCGAGGGCAACGTCACCTTCCACACCGCGCGCTCGACCGCCTTCCCGCAGCCGGCGCCGGGCACCGCGCCCTCGCCCGGCCCGATGAAGGTCGAAGACTCCAAGCTTCGCACCTTGCTCGGCGTCGCCAGCATCAACTTCAAGCCGGGCGACCAGCGCCTTGCGATCATCGACACGCCACTGCAGGGCTAGAGCGTCCTGCGGAATCAACGACACCCTCCACGGCCTCGTGGTTCGAGACGCGCGGCGTCGCCGCGCTCCTCACCACGAGGGTCCTGGATCCCAACAGAGCCTGGGCCTCATCCTGAGGAGCATCGCGGGAAGCGATGCGTCTCGAAGGATGAAGCCACCGAACTGGAAAAATTCGTTCAAAGGAAATTTCGAAATGATATCCGCAGTCCTGCGCGGCCTTGGCAGATTGGCCATCGCCGCGGCGATCTCCCTCTGCCTCGGCGCTCCCCATGCCTATGCCGAGGATGCCAATCCGACGACCAGCGTGACGATCGACAATTTCACCTTTGCTCCGGCGGAGCTGACGGTGAAGGTCGGCACCACGGTGACCTGGACCAACCACGACGACATACCCCACACGGTGGTCTCCGCGGGCAAGTTCAGGTCGAAGACGCTGGATACCGACAACAGCTATTCGTTCACTTTCACGGCGGCCGGCGATTACAAGTATTTTTGTTCGCTGCACCCGCACATGACCGGAATGATCAAGGTTGAATAGCGCCGTAAACCAAGGCATCACAGCACTGCCCGGCCGGTGGATCGAAACCGGCCGGGCACGAGCCGTTTCTACAAAAACCGGGCCAGGCACGATGGCGGTCAACGCTGCGAACGACGATCCGGAGAAGGCGCGACGCTTTCGCGACGCAGCCCTTCCACACCTCGACGCCGTCTACACGGTGGCGCGCTATCTGCTGCGCAATGCGAGCGATGCCGAAGACGCCGTGCAGGAATGTTACCTGCGCGCGCTGAAGCATTTCGACAGCTATCGCGGGCCGGCGATGAAGCCGTGGCTGCTGGCGATCCTGCGCAATGTCTGCCGCGCCGAATTCGCCCGGCGCGCCAGCGCCCCGACCGACCCGATCGAGGACGTCGCCGGCAAGGAGGAGCAGACGCCGCTGTGGAGCGAGGCGCCGGAGACGCCGGAGAACCAGATCCTGCGCCAGCGCGACGCCAGCGCGATCCAGCGGCTGGTCAGCGCGCTGGCCGAGCCATTCCGGGAGACCTTCGTCCTGCGCGAAATCGAAAACCTTTCCTATCGCGAGATTGCCGATGTCGCGAAAGTGCCCGTGGGCACCGTGATGTCGCGTCTGGCGCGCGCCCGCGCCATGCTGCGCTCGGCGTGGCTGGCGGAACAGGAGCCACCGAAATGACCTGCGATGAAGCCGAAATTCTTCTGCACGCGCTGATCGACGGCGAACTCGACGCCGGGCATGCGCGCGACGTCGAAGCGCATATCGCCACCTGCCCGCGTTGCACCGCCGAGCTTGCCGCTGTTCGCGAGATGCACGAGGCGATCGCCGGCGCCGATCTGCGTTACACCGCGCCTGCGGCGCTGCGCCAGCGCATCGAGGCTTCGTTGCCGCAAGCCCAATCCCCGGCCCTGGCGCGGCCGGCGAGCCGGCGCACGGTGCTGCGCGGCTTTGCCATGGGATCGGCGGTCTCGGCGATCGCCGCCACCGGTCTCGTCGCCATCGTGCTGCGCAACGACGACGAATCCCGCATCACCTCCGAGATCGTCTCGGCGCATCTGCGCTCGCTGCAGGCCGGGCATCTCACCGACGTGCTCTCGACCGACCAGCACACGGTGAAGCCGTGGTTCAACGGCAGGCTCGACGTGGCCCCGCCGGTGATCGACCTCACCGCGCTCGGATTTACGCTGATCGGCGGCCGGCTCGATTACATCGACGCCCGCCCCGTCGGCGCCATCGTCTACCGCCGCCGCCTGCACGTCATCAACCTGTTCGTGGCGCAGACCTCGCGCACCGAGACCCGCGCGGCGAAGACCGAAACGTTTCAGGGCTTCAATGTCCGAAGCTGGAGCGAGGGCGGGCTGAACTACTGGGCGGTCTCCGATATCGCCCCCGACGAACTCGCCGAGTTCAGCGACAAGTTCCAGACCGCGATGAAGACGAGCACGGGGTAGGCAAGCTGGATGGCTTCGCCGCTTCGCTCCTCGCAATCGCGCGGGATTATTTCAGGAAGATTGGGGCGGCGAGATCGAAATGAGCGATGATTTTCGGTGAACGAGGATGACCGTGCCGCGGCTGGCCTGGAACGGCGGATTACGCCTTCGGCTAATCCGCCCTACGGAATTGACTTGGCTCTAGGCCGATT
>CAWJJT010000004.1:0-926239 GCA_963843225.1 uncultured Alphaproteobacteria bacterium
GGAATGGTGACGGAAACTCTCGCGGGCGTAGATATTGCTGATGTGCACTTCGACGGTCGGGATCTTCACTGCCGCGAGCGCGTCGTGCAGGGCGATCGAGGTGTGCGAATAGCCGCCGGCATTGATGACGATCCCGGCGGCCTTTTTGGCATGGGCCTCGTGGATGAAATCGATCAGCTCGCCCTCGCGATTGGACTGCCGGCAATCGGCCTTCAGTCCGAACTGCGCCGTGGTGTCGGCGCAAAGCTTCTCGACGTCGGCGAGCGTCGCATGGCCGTAGGTCTCGGGCTCGCGGGTCCCCAGCAGATTGAGGTTCGGGCCGTTAAGCACGTAGATGGTTTCGGAAAGGCTTTTGTCGGCGAGGCTTTTGGCCATTCAAATCCCGGCAATGAGGGCTGTAGGTGGCCGGGGTTATAGGTAACAACAGGCCCAAGGGGAAGCCTCTAGGCCGCCTCGGACCTGCCCCAAATGCCTCATCCAATTCGTAAAAACCCGCGTGGAACCTACGGAAATCGCTCGTTAACCAACGTTAAGGGTTCGCGGCGAAGCCGCGCTAGACGGCAGGGGATAAGGGGCGGGCATCGCTGCCCGCCCCGAACCCATTGCGAGCGGCTGGTTAGGCTTCCAGCACGGCCACGATCTCGAACGTGCGCGGGTCGACCACGACGATCTGGTCGCGGACCAGGAAGAACTCATAGCCACGCCAATCCGGATAATACGTGATGATTTCCGCCGGAAGCGGATGGAACGACACTTCGCGCGGCACGCGGGTGCCGATCGAGATCGAGAAGTTGACGTTGTTGACCGGCGCGATGTGCTGATCGCGGATCACGGTGGTGATCCTGGTGCGCTGCTCGGTCGAAAGCTTCGCGCCTGCGCCGGCCTGGCCGACGGTGGTATTGGGCTTGCCTTCGGCCTTCATGCCGCCGTTGCGGTCTTCGCGGCCCTCGGCCTTCATCTTGCCGCTGTCTTCGCGGCCTTCGGCCTTCATGTTGCCGCCACGGTCTTCACGACCCTCGGCCTTCATGTCCTTGGCGCCGCCCTTGGCGTCGTTCTCGGAGCTCATGCTCTTGGACTTCTGCATGTCGCTCGGCGCGGTCGTTCTTGGCCGCAGATGGCGACTTCTGCTCGGACTGCGTGGACTTCATGCCCGGCGCTGGCTTGGTCGCTTCGGGGGATTTCGATTCAGTCGGATTCGTGGTTCATCTGGCCCGTTGCGGAGCCGGCCGACGACGGTCCGGATGACGGCGCGCTCTGCGCGGCTGAACCGGCGGACGCTCCTCCTTCGCGGCTCATGCCGGTTCCCTGTGCGTTGGCGAAGCCGGTACCTGCGATCAGAGCCGCCGCGGCGACCGAGATCAGGAAACGATTAGTCATTGAATTTCTCCTCACGTGTTTGCATTGCCCGCGCCGACAACGAAAGCCGATGCGTGAGGTTCCTCGCTTTCGCCGGTTCCATCGGCTTTGTTTGTTGAACGCGTGATGAACGGGGCTGCCACGGAAATTGCGCAAACAAAAAGGCCGGCTGGAGAGCCGGCCTTTCGATCTCAAGATGTGTAGTCGCGGCGGCCCTCAGCAGGTCGCTTTGCCGCAGCGGGCAATGCCGATCTTTTCCTTCAGGCTGTCGAGGCCGACCGCGCCGACCACGATCTGCTTGCCGATCACGTAGCTCGGCGTGCCGTTCATGCCCATCGCTTCGGCGAGCTTGAAGTTTTCCTCGATGGTGGCGCGCACTTCAGGACTGGCGATGTCCTTCTCGATCCTGGCCGTATCGAGCCCGGCATCCTTGGCCGCCGCCAACGCGCGCGCTTTGTCGGCGGGACCACGGCCGCCGAGCAGCTTCTGATGGAAATCGAGATATTTCTTGCCGGAGGGATCCTGCATGCGCACGGCGACCGCGACCTTGGCGGCCTCGACCGAGCCTTCGCTCAGCACCGGGAATTCCTTCAGCACGACCTTGAGCTTCGGATCGGCCTTCATGAGATCGAGCATGTCGGACATCGCGCGTTTGCAGTAGCCGCAATTGTAGTCGAAGAACTCGACGAAGGTGACGTCGCCGTCCTTGTTGCCGAGCACGACGCCGCGCGGGGAGTTGAAGATCGTCTCGGCGTTGGCCGAAACGCTCGCTTCGTGCTTCTCGTTTTCGGCCGCGGTCTGGCGCTTGTTGAGTTCGGCCATCGCCTCTTCCAGCACCTCCGGATGGGCGATCAGGTAGTTGCGGACGATGGTCTCGATGTCGCCGCGCTGGGTATCGGAAAAACTCTGCGCCGAAGCAGCCGGCATGCCGCCGAGGGCGAGCGCGAGCAGCGCGGGAACGAGAAAGCGAAACGAAGGCATTGGCACAATCCTCTTGGGTGAAAGCCGGTTTTCGAAATTCATTGCGGCTTGATTCGTCTCTAGTTGTTCTTCAATGGCTTTGCCGCGACGATGTCGTCGGCCTTGACCCATCCTGGGGTGCCGACGGCGAAACGGGTCTTGGCACGCGCGGCGAGTTCCCGCGCGGTCTTGTTGTCGCCACGCAGGAAGGCGGCCTGCGCCGAGGCGAGATCGGCTTCTGCGTAATCCCCCTTTCGGCCGTAGGCCATGGCGAGTTGCATGTACCCCAGCGGAGCCTCGGTCTCGCGTGCGACCGCAGCACGCAGAATCCCGATGGCTTCGTCGGTATAGGCCTTATTATCGGTCCCCACGAGCGCCTGCCCAAGTAACATCTCGATGAGCGGTGAATGGTTCGACAGCGCCACGGCCTTCTTCAGGGGGGCAATGGCCTCGGCCGGCTTGCCGCCTTCGAGCAGCGCCTGGCCGCGCAATTCCTGGAAATAGGGGTTGTTGGGCTGCAACTGGATCAGGCTGTCGATCTGTCCGAGCGCGGTGCGCAGGTCGCCGTGCAGATAGGTCGTGATCGCGTGCGCATAGCGCGCGGGCAGGCTGTCGTTCGACAGGGGATAGCGCCGGTAGACGGTGTCCTGACGTTCCATGAAGGCGGAGATCTTGGCCCGCACCATGTCATGGCGCATTTGCAGGGAGGGGTCGTCCTTCTTGTCCCAATAGGGACTCGAGTGCGCCAGTTCTTCCAGCGCGGAGACGCGGTCGGCGGGCATCGGGTGCGACTGCAAATAGGGATCGGCGCCGTGGGAGGCGAACAGGCTGTCGTTGGTGAAGCGCTTGAAGGTGTCGTACATGCCCTTGGCGGACTGCCCGGTAGCGGCCAAAAACTTCACGCCGGCGCGGTCGGCGTTTTCTTCCTGCGCGCGCACATAGGAGATCAGGTTGCGGCGGATCATTTCCTGCGGCGCGGCGACTGCGGCGGCGCCGGCATTGCTCAGACCGCCGTTGCTGTTGCCGCCTCTCGCGCCCGCCACCATGGCGCCGGCGCCGAGCAGCATGGCGATGATCATCTGGGTCTGCGCCTGCGCCATTTGCTCGCGCATCTTGGCGAGATGGCCGCCCGCCAAATGGCCGGTTTCGTGGGCCAGCACGCCGATCAACTGGTTGGGCGTCTCGGACTGCATGATCGCGCCGTAATTCACGAAAATGCGGCGGCCGTCCGCGACAAAGGCGTTGAACGTGGCGTCCCTGATGATGATGACCTGGATGTTCTGCTTTTCCAGGCCCGCCGCGCGCAGGATCGGCCGCGTATAGTCGCGCAGCAATTGCTCGGCTTCGGTGTCGCGGATGACGCTCGGCGGCTTGTCCTGCGCGAGCGCCGATGACATCGGCGCAAAGGCAAGCGCCGCCGCGACCGTGAGCGCGGTCAGTTTCGAGGCGTTTTGGCGTGGCGCAAGGCGGAGCAACATGGACGGTCTTTAACGATTGGCGGCGGCGCGGATACGGGTTATGCCCTACCAAACCGTGGAATGCGGCTAGTCTGGGGCACGGGGTCATTAGCAGATATCGATGCTTGAAGCGACATTGAGAGACCGCGCGAGGAACCTGGTGACGGCGTCCGGGCGCAGCGATGTTCCGCCGTTCATGGTGATGGACGTGATGGCGGCGGCTGCGCGCATCGAGGCCGCCGGCGGCCATGTCATTCATATGGAAGTGGGCCAGCCCTGGGCCCCGGCGCCGCAAACAGCGCTTGCGGCTGCCCACGCCGCGCTCGACAGCGCACGGATCGATTATACCTCTGCGCTGGGCATTCCCTCGCTGCGCGAACGCATCGCGCGGCACTACAGCGACACCTACGGCTGTGCGGTAGATCCGGCGCGAATCGTCGTCACTACCGGCTCCTCCGGCGCGTTCATCCTGGCGTTCCTGGCGATGTTCGAGCCGGGCGACCGGGTCGCGGTGACCGTGCCCGGCTATCCGCCCTATCGTCATATCCTCACCGCGCTCGGCTGCGAGCCGGTGCTGATCGAGACCTCGGCCGAAAACCGTCACGCGCTGACCGGCGAGGCCTTGCTCGCCGCCCATCGCAAGGCGCCGCTCAAGGGCGTGCTGGTCGGAAGCCCGGCCAATCCCACCGGCACGATGATGTCGAGGGAGGCGCTGACCGGCCTGATCACAGCGGCGGAGAGCGCGGGCATCCGCTTCATTTCCGACGAGATCTACCACGGCCTGGACTATGCATTTCCCGCGGTGACGGCGGCCGAACTTTCCCCGCATGCGCTGGTGATCAATTCGTTCTCGAAATATTTCTGCATGACCGGCTGGCGGGTCGGCTGGATGCTGGTGCCGGACGCGCTGGTCCGGCCGATCGAGCGGCTGCAGCAGAATCTTGCCATTTCGGTGCCGACGCTGTCGCAGATTGCCGCCGAGGCGGCGTTCGAGGGGCGCGACGAGATGGAGGCGGTCAAGCACGGCTACCAGGAGAACCGTCGCATCCTGATCGATGGCCTGCCGAAAGCCGGCCTCGACAAGTTCCTGCCTGCCGACGGGGCATTTTACCTTTACGCGGACGTCTCGGCATTCACTTCGGACAGTTTCGAATTTGCCAAGCAGATGCTGGAACAGGCCCATGTCGCGGCGACGCCGGGCATCGACTTCGATCCGATTCACGGCCATCAATTCATCCGCTTTTCCTACGCGCGATCGGCCGACGACATGCGCGAGGCAGTCGCGCGCATCGCGCGCTGGCTCAGTGCCGGCGGGTAAAAGTACCGGCGAGTTCACGCAGCGTTGTTGACAGTGCCGGAGCAATTGATCTCAGGTGTATGTATGATGGCCGTCCGCGCAACGGCGCGCGTCCGGTGGACAGGTTCGCAAGGGGGAGGGAGCATCATGACGGCAGTAACTTCGGCCAACGCGCCGGGCGGCGCGGCCAAGGCCTGGTACCAGATACTTTATGTTCAGGTGCTGACCGCCATCGTGCTCGGCGTCATCGTCGGCTGGCTGTGGCCGCATCTGGCCACCAACGAGTGGATCAAGGCGCTCGGCGACGGCTTCATCAAATTGATCAAGATGGTGATCGCGCCGATCATCTTCTGCACGGTGGTTTCGGGCATCTCGCATATCGACGATGCGAGGAAGGTCGGTCGCGTCGGCGTCAAGGCGCTGGTCTATTTCGAGATCGTGTCGTCGTTCGCGCTGATTTTCGGTCTGATCATGGGCAATCTGTTCCAGGCCGGGCGCGGGCTCGCCGCCTCGCCCGACGCCGCGGCGGTCGCCACTTACGTCAAGCAGGCGGAAGCGCAGAAGTCGGTCGATTTCGTTCTCAATATCATTCCCGACAGCGTGGTCGGCGCGATGGCCCGCGGCGACATCCTGCAGGTGCTGCTGTTCGCCATCCTGTTCGGCTTCGCGCTGATGGCGCTGGGCGAACGCGGCCATCGCCTGCGCGACGTCATCGACGACACCTCGCATGCGGTGTTCGGCGTGATCGCCATCGTCATGAAGGCTGCGCCGCTCGGCGCCTTCGGCGCCATGGCCTACACCATCGGCAAGTTCGGCACCGCTGCGCTGGCCAATCTGCTCGGGCTGATCGCGCTGTTTTACATCACCGCCGGGCTGTTCGTGGTCATCGTGCTCGGGCTGATCGCGCGCATGGTCGGCTTCAACATTTTCAAGTTCATCGGTTACATCAAGGACGAGCTTCTGATCGTGCTCGGCACGAGCTCATCGGAAAGCGCGCTGCCGCAATTGATGGAGAAGCTCGAGCGGCTCGGCTGTTCCAAGCCGGTGGTGGGGCTCGTGGTGCCGACCGGCTACTCGTTCAACCTCGACGGCACCAACATCTACATGACGCTGGCGACGCTGTTCATCGCGCAGGCGCTCGGCGTCGATCTCACCTTTAGCCAGCAACTGACCATCCTGGTCGTGGCCATGCTGACGTCGAAGGGCGCCAGCGGCGTCACCGGCGCGGGCTTCATCACGCTGGCGGCGACGCTGACGGTGGTCAACCCGGCGCTGGTGCCGGGCATGGCGATCGTGTTCTCGGTGGACAAGTTCATGAGCGAGGTGCGCGCGCTCACCAACATCACCGGCAACGGCATCGCGACCGTGTTCGTCTCGTGGTGGGAGGGCGAACTCGATCACGACAAGCTGCACGCGCGCCTCAACAAGCAGATCGACCCCTCGGACGTGGAGACGGCCATCACCACCGGCTAGGCGACGGGCGTGTAGCCGGTCCGACCGATGAACCGCCAGTGAGGTGTGATCTGATCGGCGCGCTTCGATCATGATGCGCCGCAACAGCGTTTGCTGACCGACAGTGCCCGGCTGCCAGCCGCAGTTGCTCATTTGCTATTTGCTCCGACCGGGAGGATGCTGTCGCTTGTGGGCACAAGGGAGGGCAGCATGAGCAAGGCCGGTCTCGACAATCGCCACCGCAACAAGGATGGCGAAATCAGCCACAAGCATGGAAACACACTCGTGCGGACGTTGCGCGCGATTTACGGACGGGGTTTCGCCGCCGGCTATCCCGATACCGACAAGCTGAGCGACGTTCTGCAGCAGTTGAACGAGACCTCGCTGAGCCAGCTCCGGCGCGATCACGACACCGGCCACCTCGGGCACAAGATCGACCACGCCTCGAAGTAAGGCGTGGTCCCGATGGCCAAGACGCTGCTGACGATCCAGGACCTGCAGGCTCGCGCGCTGGCTGAACTGCAGAAGCAGCCCGGCTGCTCGAGCATTCGCCGGATCGCCATCAACCGCGTCGCGAACGGACGCGCCGAACATAATTGGTCCATGTGCGTGTTGTCGGCGGGCGCTGCCGATGCCAACACGGCGGCAGGGGCAGCGCTCAATGTCCAGCGCGCCTTGCGCCGCGATTACGATCTGACGACGGATTGAAGCGCGACGAAGCGTCCGGGGTCTCGCATCGGTGCCCTCCTGGATTCGCAAGGCCGCTTTCGCTGCAAAGATTCCGTGGACGCTTCGAATGAAGCGCCATGGCTCGTTGACTTGACGGAACTTAGTTCACCGCAGGCTGTTCCCTCCTGGAGAGATCGTCTCAGAGGAGGCTTCGATGGAATTGATCCTTGTTATCGTAATTCTGGTGCTGTTGTTCGGCGGCGGCGGTTACTGGGGACGTCGCAGAGGTCATTGGTAGGAAATTGATTCGGCGTGGGTGCACGCACCCGGTTCAATAGCCGACAAGCAAAAACCGCCCGGTTTGGCCGGGCGGTTTTCTTGTTTTCGAAACCGGTTTGTCTTATTCGCCGTTGCCGAAACGTCGCGACCACCATCCGGCACGGCGCGGCTGGGCGTCCGTGGTCGTCTCGGCGGCGGGCTCAGCCTGCGACGGAGCGGGACCGGGAGCCGGTGCCGGTTCGACAGGGCTCTGGCTGGCGGGTGAGGGCGAAGCCGGCGGAGCGTCGGCCAGGAAGCTCACCTTCTCGCGCACGGTGGACCGGCGGCGCGCGGCGGCGTGTTCGGCCTCCTGGGCCAACTCCGCCTCGGTGGCCATCGTCGTGCGAGCCGGTTCCGGCTGACCGTGATCCACCGACGGCTGCTCGTGCGCCGGCGCAAAGGATTCGATTGAGGCTGCATTACCGGCTGCGAGGGCTGGGCTGGATTGCCGTCGAAATCGGCCACCGCGCTGGATGCTTCCGGAGCCGCAGGCGGTCCGAGTTCGTCCGCGATCGATCCGGCAAGCCCATCCTCTGGCCCACCGCGCCGGCGGCGTCCACCGCGGCGTCCGCGACGACGGGGGCGCCGCTCGCCGTTCGGCGACTGGTCGGCGCGGGCCTGGCCCGGCTGCTCGTCGGATTCGTCTTCGTCGCCTTCGCCGTCATCGGCGACCACGCCCGGAGCGGCTGCCGCGTCGAACGGCGCGCGCGCGGCCTCATTGTCGTCGCGGGCAGGCGCGCCCTCGCGCGGCTCACCGGAACGGCCGCGCCGCCGCCGGCGCCGCTTGCGCCGGGGGCTGCCGTCCGCTTCCGTTTCGCCGCCGCTCTCTTCGCCGGCGCCGGCCTCGTCGGTCAGGCCTTCGGTCTCGTCGGTTTCGACTTCGGATTCGACCTCGGTGTCGAACGGCTCTTCGTCGTCATAGGCTTCCTCGGTCTGCGGCGGGAAGGCCGCGACCTGCGCCGCGAGCAGCGCCTTGGCCGCCTCCAGCGTGTGCACCTGTTCGCCGCGATCGATGATGAACGACTGCTGGCCGCTGACGGTCGGGTCGGCGATCACCGAGAGCGTGACCTTGAAGCTGCTTTCGAGATCGCGCAGATGGCCGCGCTTGTGGTTGAGGACGTAGAGCGCAACGTCGGTCCGGGTCCGCACCACGAGATTGTGGGTGGCGCCCTTCATCAGGATTTCCTCGAGACCGCGCAGCAATTGCAGCGCGACCGAAGATACCGAGCGCACATGGCCGCTGCCGCCGCATTGCGGGCAGGGCTCGGTCGAGCTTTCCAGCACGCTGGCGCGGATGCGCTGGCGCGACATTTCCAGCAGGCCGAAATGCGAGATGCGCCCGACCTGGATCCGCGCGCGGTCCTGCCGCAGGCAATCCGAGAGCTTGCGCTCGACCGAACGGTTGTTGCGCTTCTCGTCCATGTCGATGAAGTCGATGACGATCAGGCCTGCGAGGTCGCGCAGACGAAGCTGCCGCGCGACTTCCTCGGCTGCCTCGAGGTTGGTCTTGAGCGCGGTATCCTCGATATGGTGCTCCCTGGTCGAGCGACCGGAGTTGACGTCGATCGACACCAGCGCCTCGGTCTGGTTGATCACGATGTAGCCGCCGGAGCGCAATTGCACGGTCGGCGAGAACATCGCGTCGAGCTGGCTCTCGACGCCCATCCGCGAGAACAACGGCTGGCCGTCGCGATATTGTCTCACCGCGCGCACGTTGGACGGCATCAGCATCTTCATGAAATCGCGGGCTTCCTGGTAACCGGCTTCGCCGGCGACCATGATCTCGTCGATTTCCTTGTTGTAGAGATCGCGCAGCGACCGCTTGATCAGCGAGCCTTCCTCATAGACCAGCGTCGGCGCCTGCGACTTCAGGGTCATGTCGCGCACGGTTTCCCACATGCGGATCAGATATTCGAAGTCGCGCTTGATCTCGGGCTTGGTGCGGGAGGCGCCCGCGGTGCGCAGGATGATGCCCATGCCCTCGGGCACGTCGAGATCCTGCACCACTTCCTTCAGGCGCGAGCGATCCTGCGCGGACGTGATCTTGCGGCTGATGCCGCCGCCGCGCGCGGTGTTGGGCATCAGGACCGCGTAGCGGCCGGCCAGCGACAAATAGGTCGTCAGCGCGGCGCCCTTGTTGCCGCGCTCTTCCTTGACGACCTGCACCAGCATCACCTGGCGGCGCTTGATGACTTCCTGGATCTTGTATTGGCGGCGCGGACGGAAGGCGCGCTCCGGCACCTCTTCCAGCACGTCGTCGCCGCCGACGGATTCGACGACTTCTTCCTCGGCTTCGTCGCCGTCGTCTTCATCGTCGTGATTTTCGTCGCCATGCGGCGCTTCGGCGTGATCCGGTGCGGCGGCCTCGCCATCGCCGTGTTCGGCGCGGTGGGCGTCGTCGGCATGCGCCGCGTTCTCGACCGCATGCGCTTCATCCTGGTCGTGATGAGCATGCTCTTCTTCCTGGTCTTCGCGGGCTTCCGCCGCGAGCGCCTCGACGGCGGCCGTATCGGGCAGCGTCACCGCGGCCAGCGTCTCGCTGGCGTGCGTCTCGGTGCCTTGCTCGTCGTGGGCATGTTCGTGATGG
Source organism: uncultured Alphaproteobacteria bacterium (assembly GCA_963843225.1). Lineage (GTDB taxonomy): Bacteria > Pseudomonadota > Alphaproteobacteria > Rhizobiales > Xanthobacteraceae > Bradyrhizobium. The sequence goes on from CAWJJT010000004.1 coordinate 10,097, forward strand.
TCGTGGTCGTGATGCCCGGCATCATCATGATGTTCCGCGCCGGCATCGTGCGGCTCGGCGTCGTGGACATGACCGGCGTCGGCGTAGGTGTCTCCGGCCTGAGAACCCTCGTGGTCGTGGCCATGCTCGTGGCCTTCATGGGACGGTGCGGCCTGCGACGGATCGAGGCTTGCGTTTTCGACGATCTCGCTCTGGACGCGCTCGCCATGACCGCGGCGGCGCGAATTGCGGTGGCGCGGACGGCGGCCCCGGCTGGAACGGTTCTCGCTCTCTTCTTCGGCCTCGCGATGGGCGCGTTCATCCGCCTCGATCAGGGCCTGACGGTCGGCGACCGGAATTTGGTAGTAGTCGGGATGGATTTCGCTGAAGGCGAGGAACCCGTGGCGGTTGCCGCCATACTCGATGAAGGCCGCCTGCAGCGACGGCTCTACGCGGGTGACCTTGGCGAGGTAGATATTGCCGCGCAGTTGCTTGCGCTGGGCGGTCTCGAAATCAAATTCTTCGACGCGATTGCCGCGGACCACGACGACCCGGGTCTCTTCCGGGTGGGTAGCATCGATCAACATTTTGTTGGGCATTTTGGAGCTCATGGCGGCGGGGCGCGCGTATCGCGGCAGGCGCGTATCGCGCCGCCGGGTGACGCAACGGTCCACCTGATTCGGGGGTGAGGGGAAGGCCAAAACGCAACCCGGGGCGCCTCTCCGAACGGGATCCTTGCGGAGCAAAACGACGCGCGGAGCTTTCGCTCCGCGTCGGCGCGGTTCTTCCGTGGATCTTGGTCGGTAATACAGTCTGGCGCATCAAGCGTCGGCCCGTCTGAAAACGTGGGCGGCAAAGCGGCCGCCTTATTCTGTCGCTGAAAGCCCGGCGCGGCGCCAAAGCGCTCGCCGGCTGTTCGCATATCGGGCCGTTGCAGGCCCGAATAATCGGTCTTGCCGCATCTCAAAGCCGTCCCTGGAACAAGCTGGTAACCTGGGAACGGACGCCGCTCGGGCTCGAAACCGCCGCTCCTTGTCAGCCGCGCGCTGCGCTGGCTGTGGAGGGATCGGAAAGACGCTGGAATTCCCGAAATCGAGAGTTCCGGCGCTGCACCGGGAGGCTGAACGCGACACAACCGGGAGTTTTAGCCGTCAGCTCCCCATACATACGTGGATTGGGTCGACCGTGCAAGGGAAGCATCTTGGGGCGTCGCCGGCGGCCACAGTCAGCCGTTATCCACAGGACTGGATTAAGCTTCGATTAACCCTGTGGTTCTATTGCGGTAAGAGGCTGCTCGGAAGGACGGATTAGTTGGCGAGCCGCGCAAATCATGTTGTTTTGCTGGGGTGCGCGCTTGTGTGCGCCGCAGCATTGCTCTGTTCCGAGCGGCGCGATTCTGGCTGCCGAGGGGACGTCGCCGGTTCCGGCGGTGGCCTCGAATTTTCCGGTTGCCTCGGACGCCCGGCTGGCTGGTGACGCCAAACAGACCCGTTTCGTGCTCGATCTCGACAAGACCATCCAGTTCCGTGCCTTCACGCTGGCCGATCCATACCGGGTGATCGTGGACATTCCCGAGGTCAGCTTTCGCCTTCCGGCCGGGGCCGGCACCGTCGGCCGCGGGCTGGTCAAGGCGTTCCGCTATGGCCTGGTCATGCCGGGCGGCTCGCGGATCGTGTTCGACCTGACCGGCCCGGCCAGGATCGCGAAGTCCTATGTGCTGGATGCGGCCAACGGCCAGCCGCCGCGGCTGGTGCTCGAGTTCGAGGAAGTCGATCGCACCAGTTTCGTCCAGTCGCTGGCGCCGGAAGGCCGGCCCCAGCTCAAGCCCGCCATCGCCGACGCCGTCGCTTCCGTCACCGCGCCGGCGGAAGCCGCAGTACCGTCCAGGCCGGCGATGCCGGATTCCCGGCCCGTGATCGTGGTCGACGCCGGCCATGGCGGCGTCGACAATGGCACGCAGAACGCGGGCGAAAGCGAGAAGAACCTGGTGCTTGGATTTGCGCTGGCGTTGCGCGACCGCATCGAAATGAGCGGCAAATACCGGGTCGTGCATGACCCGCACCGACGACACCTTCATCCCGCTCGACGACCGCGTCAAAATCGCGCGCAATCAATCGGCGTCGCTGTTCGTGTCGATCCATGCCGACTCCTTGCCGCGCGGCGAGGGCGACGCCCAGGGCGCAACCATCTACACGCTGTCCGACAAGGCCTCCGACGCCGAGGCCGAACGGCTGGCCGAGACGGAAAACCGGGCCGACGCCATCGGCGGGGTCAATCTGACCGAGGAGCCGACCGACGTCGCCGACATCCTGATCGATCTGGCGCGGCGCGAAACCCGCACCTTTTCAAACCGGTTCGCGCGCCTCCTGATGGGCGAGATGAAGAGCACGGTGCGGATGCACAAGCATCCGCTGAAATCGGCCGGCTTCAGGGTGCTGAAGGCGCCCGACGTTCCCTCGGTTCTGGTCGAACTCGGCTATGTCTCGAACAAGGGCGACCTCGAGCATCTGGTATCGGATAGCTGGCGTTCCCGTACCGTCGCCGCGATGGCGCAGGCCATCGACGTCTTCCTGGCCAAGCGCTGGCAAGGGCAGGGGCCGCGAACTGAGACAATACAGGTGCTGAAAAGGGCAGGTGGACCATGGCGGAAGCCCTAGTTTGGCCACAGCGCCTGCCTTATAAAAAACGCGACGCATCCCGGGAATTGTTCAAAAATCCGTCCCGGACCAGATATGATGCAGTTCCCCCTGCGGAGCGGCGGATGGTTCCGCAGCAGGGCATTGCTGGGTGACTGCCGGATGTCGCGACGCACGGACTGAAACGGATAGTCGATCATGCGCTTGCTGGTGCGGTTCTTTGGGTTTCCTGTTCGCCGCCGGAACCGTGCTGTTCCTGGTCGGCGTCGCCGCGGCGGCCGGGCTGATCTGGCATTTCTCCAAGGACTTGCCGGACTATTCGCAGCTTCAGGATTATGAGCCGCCCGTCATGACGCGCGTGCACGCGTCCGATGGCTCGCTGCTCGGCGAATATTCCAAGGAGCGCCGGCTCTATCTGCCGATCCAGGCGGTTCCGAAACTCGTCATCAACGCGTTCCTGGCCGCCGAGGACAAGAATTTCTACGAGCATGGCGGCATCGATTATTCCGGCATGGCGCGCGCCGCGATGCTGTATGCGCAGAATTACGGCTCCAACCGCCGCCCGCAGGGCGCCTCCACCATCACCCAGCAGGTCGCCAAGAACTTCCTGCTGACCAACGAGGTGTCGTTCACCCGCAAGATCAAGGAAGCGTTGCTGGCGATGCGGATCGAGCGCGCCTATTCGAAGGACAAGATCCTCGAACTCTATCTCAACGAAATCTATCTCGGCCTCGGCGCCTACGGCGTCGCCGCCGCGTCGCTGGTCTATTTCGACAAATCGGTCAACGAACTCACGGTCGCGGAGGCTTCCTATCTGGCGGCGCTGCCGAAGGCGCCGGCGGCGCTGCATCCGGTGCGCAACCGCGACCGCGCGATCGAGCGCCGCAACTACGTGATCGACCGCCTGCTGGAAAACGGCTGGATCAAGCAGGCCGACGCCGACAAGGCGCGCAAGGATCCGCTGATCGTCACCAACCGCGCCAACGGCGCGCATATCTTCGCCGGCGAATATTTTGCCGAGGAAGTCCGCCGCGACATCTTCGAGCGCTACGGCGAAAAGAAGCTCTATGAAGGCGGCCTGTCGGTGCGCACCACGCTCGATCCGAAGATCCAGGTGATGGCGCGCAAGACCATGGCCGCCGGCCTCGTCAACTATGACGAGGCGCAGGGCTGGCGCGGCGCCATCAGCAAGCTCGACATATCAGGCGATTGGGGCGTCAAGCTCGCCGACGTCAAATCGCTGTCGGATATCTCGCCGTGGCGGATGGCGGTGGTGCTGGAGACCAGCGACCAGTCGGCGCGCATCGGTTTCCAGCCGGGCCGCGAACTGGGCGGCGCCGTCACCAAGGACCGCGCAGACCGGCATCATCACGCTCGACGGCGTCAGATGGGCCAAGGCCGCTTCCGGGCCGGCGACGGGGCAAGACGCCGACCGCGGTCTCGCAGGTGCTTTCGCCGGGCGACGTGATCTATGCCGATCCGCTGATCGGCAAGGACGGCAGCCGCCGTCGAGGGCCAGTACCGGCTGCGGCAAGTGCCGGAAGTTTCCGGCGCGATGGTGGTGATGGATCCCTGGACCGGCCGCGTGCTGGCGATGGTCGGCGGCTTCTCGTTCGACCAGAGCCAGTTCAATCGCGCCACGCAGGCCTATCGGCAGCCGGGCTCGTCGTTCAAGCCGATCGTGTATTCCTCGGCGCTCGACAACGGCTATACGCCGTCGACGGTGGTGGTCGACGCGCCGATCGAGATCGATCAGGGGCAGGGCGCCGGCGTCTGGCGTCCGGAGAACTATTCGGCCGGCAAGTATCAGGGCCCGACGACGCTGCGCAACGCGCTGCGGTTGTCGCTGAACACGGTGACGGTGCGGCTGGCGCAGGACATCGGCATGCCGCTTGATCGGCGAATATGCCAAGCGCTTCGGCGTCTATGACGAATTGCCGAACTATCTGTCCTACGCGCTCGGCGCCGGCGAGACCACGGTGATGCGGATGGTCACGGCCTATTCGATGTTCGCCAATGGCGGCCGGCGGGTGAAGCCGACCCTGATCGATCGCATCCAGGATCGTTACGGCCACACCATCTTCAAGCACGACGCCAGCGCGAATGCCGCGGCTGCGACGCGCCCGACGGCTGGAAGAACCAGCCCGAGCCGCAGCTCGTCGACCGCCGCGAGCAGGTGCTCGATTCCATGACCGCCTACCAGATCACCTCGATGATGGAAGGCGTGGTGCAGGCCGGCACGGCGACGGTGGTGAAGGAAGTCGGCAAGCCGATCGCCGGCAAGACCGGCACCACCAACGACGAGAAGGACGCCTGGTTCGTCGGCTTCTCGCCGGACCTCGTGGTCGGCATCTATGTCGGCTACGACAAGCCGCGCAATCTCGGCACGGAACGCGCGACCGGCGGTCATCTGGCGGCGCCGATCGCGCGCGATTTCCTGAAGCTCGCGCTCGCCGACAAGCCGGCGATTCCCGTTCAAGGTGCCGGCCGGCATCAAGCTGATCCGGGTCGATGCCAAGAGCGGCATGCGCGCCGGCCCCGGCGACGGCGGCAGGACCATCCTGGAAGCCTTCAAGCCGGGTACCGCGCCGCCGGATAATTACTCGGTCATCGGCGTCGCCGATGCCGACGGCCGCTCGCTGCAGCCGTGCGCCGGACGCCGATCGCAGCATCATCCGCCCCGGCACCGGCGGCCTTTATTAGCGCGGGGATAAGCGAGCCTCCGATAAAGGGACCGAGGCCGGAAGCCCTAGTTCGGCCACAGCGGTTGCCCTATAAAGCGCCCCCGGGAGGCGTTCCAAGGATTCCTCCCGGATCATCCACGATGCGCTGCCCCTGAACGGACCGGTTCCGCCCGGGGATTGCGTTTGAAGAACCAGAACCTGCCGGTTGTCACGGCGCACAGGCTGAACGGATAGTCGATCATGCGCTTGCTGGTGCGGTTCGTGGGCTTCCTGTTCGCCGCCGGAACCGTGGTGTTCCTGGTGGGCGTCGCCGCGGCGGCGGGACTGATCTGGCATTATTCCAAGGACTTGCCGGACTATTCGCAGCTTCAGGATTACGAGCCGCCGGTGATGACGCGCGTGCACGCGGCGGACGGCGCGCTGCTCGGCGGAGTATTCCAAGGAACGCCGGCTGTATCTGCCGATCCAGGCGGTTCCGAAGCTGGTCATCAACGCCTTCCTGGCCGCCGAGGACAAGAATTTCTACGAGCATGGCGGCATCGACTATCTCCGGCATGGCGCGCGCCGCGCTGCTCTATGCGCAGAACTTCGGCTCCAACCGCCGGCCGCAGGGCGCCTCCACCATCACCCAGCAGGTCGCCAAGAACTTCCTTCTGACCAACGAGGTGTCCTTCACCCGCAAGATCAAGGAAGCCTTGCTGGCGATGCGGATCGAGCGCGCCTATTCGAAGGACAAGATTCTCGAACTCTATCTCAACGAAATCTATCTCGGCCTCGGCGCCTACGGCATTGCCGCGGCGTCGCTGGTCTATTTCGACAAGTCGGTCAACGAACTGACGGTCGCGGAGGCGTCCTATCTCGCGGCCCTGCCGAAGGCGCCCGGCGCGCTGCATCCGGTCCGCAACCACGACCGCGCCATCGAGCGCCGCAACTATGTGATCGACCGCCTGCTCGAGAACGGCTGGATCAAGCAGGCCGATGCCGACACGGCCCGCAAGGATCCGCTGATCGTCACCAACCGGAGCAATGCCGCGCACATTTTCGCCGGCGAGTATTTTGCCGAGGAAGTCCGCCGCGACATCTTCGAGCGCTACGGCGAGAAGAAACTCTACGAAGGCGGTCTGTCGGTACGAACCACGCTGGATCCGAAGCTGCAGGTGATGGCGCGCAAGACCATGGCGGCCGGCCTCGTCAATTTCGACGAGGCGCAGGGCTGGCGCGGCGCGCAGCAGCAAGCTCGACATCTCGGGCGATTGGGGCGTGAGGCTCGCCGACGTCAAGTCGCTGTCGGACATCTCGCCGTGGCGGCTGGCGGTGGTGCTGGAAACCAGCGATCAATCGGCGCGGATCGGCTTTCAGCCGGGGCGCGAACTGGGCGGCGCGGTTGCGAAGGACCGGCAGACCGGCATCATCACGCTCGATGGCGTGAGATGGGCGAAGCCGTCCGGCCCGACGCGCGGCAAGACGCCGACCACGGTTTCGCAGGTGCTTTCGCCGGGCGACGTCATCTATGCCGATCCGTTGATCGGAAAGGACGGCAACCCGGTCGAGGGCCAGTACCGGCTGCGGCAGTTGCCGGAGGTTTCCGGCGCCATGGTGGCGATGGATCCCTGGACCGGCCGCGTGCTGGCGATGGTCGGCGGGTTCTCGTTCGACCAAAGCCAGTTCAACCGCGCCACCCAGGCCTATCGCCAGCCGGGCTCGACCATCAAGCCGATCGTGTATTCGTCGGCGATCGACAACGGCTATACGCCGTCGAGCCGTGCAGGTCGATGCGCCGATCGAGATCGATCAGGGGCAGGGCGCCGGGGTCTGGCGTCCGGAGAACTTTTCGGTCGGCCAGCTATCATGGCCCGACCACGCTGCGCAATGCGCTGAAGCAGTCGCTCAACACCGTGACGGTGCGGCTGGCGCAGGACATCGGCATGCCGCTGATCGGCGAATATGCCAAGCGCTTCGGCGTCTATGACGAATTGCCGAACTATCTGTCCTATGCGCTCGGCACCGGCGAGACCACGGTGATGCGGATGGTCACGGCCTATTCGATGTTCGCCAATGGCGGCCGGCGGGTGAAGGCGACCCTGATCGATCGCATCCAGGATCGCTACGGCCACACCATCTTCAAGCACGACGCGCGCGAATGCCGCGGCTGCGACGCGCCCGATGGCTGGAAGAACCAGACCGAGCCGCAGCTTGTCGATCGCCGCGAGCAGGTGCTGGATGTGATGACGGCCTACCAGATCACCTCGATGATGGAAGGCGTCGTGCAGGGCGGCACGGCGACCGTGATGCGCGAAGTGGGCAAGCCGATCGCCGGCAAGACCGGCACCACCACCGAGGCAAAGGATCTCTGGTTCGTCGGCTTTTCGCCGGATCTCGTGGTCGGTCTCTATCTCGGCTACGACAAGCCCCGCAGTCTGGGCCGAAACGCGCAAGCCGGCCACACGGCCGCGCCGATCGCCCGGGATTTCATGAAGCTTGCGCTCGCCGACAAGCCGGCGATTCCGTTCAAGATGCCGGCCGGCATCAAGCTGATCAGGGTCGATGCCAAGACCGGCATGCGCGCCGGCCCCGGCGACAGCGGCAAGACCATTCTCGAGGCCTTCAAGCCGGGTACCGCGCCCGCCGGACAATTACGCTGTCATCGGCGTCCGACGATGCCGATGGCCGCGCGCAGCAGCCTTATGTCGACGGGGATCGGAGCCTGTTCCGTTCCGGCACCGGCGGGCTCTATTAGCGTAGCCTCCGGGACGAGCCACCTCGCGCCAGGAAAGTGCGCGAAGCGATTGCGCTTTGCGGCGTCCGCCGCTACATCCCCATCGTGACGGTCGCGTTTTCGAGCGAAGCGGCCCCGCTTCGCGTGAAGAAAACGCGTCCAAACAAAAGGCAGGCGGCCCAGCGCCGCAGATCAGAGCACCCATGCGCGCCGAAGTCGAACGCCTAGTCGAAGAGATCAAGCAGTCAGTCGGGCTGCTGAGGAGGCATCTTTGACGTCGAAACATCCACGGCACGCCTCGCGGAGCTGAACAAGCTCGCCGAAGCCCCCAATCTCTGGAACGATCCCCAGAAGGCGCAGAAGCTGATGCAGGAGCGGACCTCGCTGGAGGATTCGCTCAACGGCATCGGCAAGGTCGAGCGCGAACTCGAGGACAATGTCGACATGATCGAACTCGGCGAGGCCGAGAACGACGCCGGCGTTGTCGCCGAAGCCGAGACCGCGCTGAAGAACCTGAAAAAGGAAGTCGCGCGCCGCGAGCTCGAAGCGCTGCTGTCGGGCGAAGCCGACCGCTTCGATTCCTATCTCGAGGTTCATGCCGGCGCCGGCGGCACCGAAAGCCAGGACTGGGCCGAGATGCTGCTGCGCATGTACACGCGCTGGGCCGAGAAGCACGGCTTCAAGGTCGAGTATCTCGAGGAGACGCAGGGCGAAGAGGCCGGCATCAAGTCGGCCACCATCCAGATCTCGGGCCATAACGCCTATGGCTGGCTGAAGACCGAGGGCGGCGTGCACCGGCTGGTGCGGATATCGCCGTACGATTCCAACGCGCGCCGGCACACCTCGTTCTCCAGCGTGGCGGTGTTTCCGGTCGTCGACGACAGCATCAAGATCGACATCAAGGAAAGCCGACGTGCGCACCGACACCATGCGTTCGGGCGGCGCCGGCGGCCAGCACGTCAACAAGACCGAATCGGCGGTGCGGCTGACGCACATTCCGACCGGCGTCGCGGTGGTCTGCCAGGCCGGCCGTTCCCAGCACAAGAACCGGGCGCAGGCCTGGGACATGCTGCGCGCGCGGCTCTATGAGATCGAGCTGAAGAAGCGCGAGGCGCAGGCCGCGGCCGACCAGGCCGCCAAGACCGACATCGGCTGGGGCCACCAGATCCGCTCCTATGTGCTGCAGCCCTATCAGATGGTGAAGGATTTGCGCACCGGCGTGCAGACCTCGGACACCTCGGGCGTGCTCGACGGCGACCTCGACGAATTCATGGCGGCGACACTGGCGCAGCGCGCCTTCGGCACCTCGCCGGGCGCCGTCGAGGACGTGGATTAACGCATGGCACGCGTCGCTTTCATCGGTCTCGGGCGCATGGGTCACGGCATGGCCGGCCGCTATCTCGATGCGGGTTTTGAGGTCGCGGTCTTCAATCGCAGCAAGGCCAAGGCGGAGGACCTGATTGCGCGCGGGGCGCGATGGGCCTCGTCTCCCGCCGAGGCGGCCGCTGGCGCCGACGCCATCGTGACCATGGTCGCCGACGACGAGGCGTCGCGCGCCGTGTGGCTTGGCAAGGACGGCGCGGCTTCGGCGGCAAAGGCCGGCACTCTCGCGATCGAATGTTCCACGGTGTCGTACCAGCACGCGCTCGATCTCGCGCGCGAACTGCGCGAACGCGGGCTGACCTATATCGATTGCCCCGTCACTGGCCTGCCCGATGCGGCCGCGAGCGGGAAGCTGACGCTGCTGGTCGGCGCGGAGCCCGCCGACCTCGAACGCGCGCGGCCCTTTCTCGTGCCGCTCTCCAGCACGATCCGGCATTTCGGCGCGGTCGGCAGCGGCACGGTTTACAAGCTGATCAACAATCTGATGGGCGCGATCCAGATCGCCGGCATCGCCGAGGGCCTCGCCATCGCCGAGCAGGCCGGCCTCGACATGAAGCTGGTGCTGGAGGCGGTCGAGACCGGGGTTGCCGCCAGCCCGCAGGTGATCCGGCACTCCAGGCGGATGGCGGCGCGCAATTTCGAAGGCGCGACCTTCACCGCGGCGCTGCGGCACAAGGATGCCGCCTACGCGGTGGCGCTGGCCGAAAGCCTGCTGTCCGGCGCGCCCCTGATGGGACGCGCGGCGGTCGAGGCCTATGCACGCGCGAAAGCCCATGCGCCGGATGACGACGAAGCCAAAATGATCGAGATCGTGTCGCGCCCGAAATAGCTGCACGGAAATCGGGTGGCGGCGGCATCGCGCTTCCGGTTAGTCATCGGCTCGACCTCCAACCATTGAACCGCCATGCAAACTCGGGGATCATCGGATTGACGGCCGGGATTGGGTCCTGCTCGGGGTGCTGTCGGTTCTCTGGGGCGGATCGTTCTTTTTCAATGGCGTCGCGCTGAAAGAGTTGCCGCCGTTCACGCTGGTCTTCCTGCGGGTTGCGCTCGCGGCGTTGATCCTGCTGCCGCTGCTGTGGGTCTATCGAATTGACTTTCCCCGGGGGCTTGCCGGCTGGCGGCCCTTTTTCGGCATCGCGCTGCTCAACAACGTGCTGCCGTTCTCACTGATCGTAATGGGGCAGACCTTTATCCCGAGCGGATTGGCCTCGATCCTGAATGCAACGACACCGCTGTTCACCGTGCTGGTAATGGCGGCCAGCGGCGACGAGAAACTTCTGCCGCGCCGCGTTGGCGGTGTTGTCGCCGGCCTGATCGGCGTGATCATCCTTCACGGGCAGGATCTCGGCTTCGACAACAGCCAGGGCATCGGCATCCTGCTCTGCCTCGCCGCGGCGCTATCCTACGGACTGTCGGCGCTCTACGCGCGCCGCAAACTGTCCAACTCGCCGGCGCTGGCGACGGCGACCTTTCAGTTGCTGGCATCGAGCCTGATGATGGCGATCGTCGCCGGGATCGTCGATCGGCCCTGGCAATTGCCGATGCCGGGCGCGACCACCTGGCTCGCAATGGTTGGGCTCGCGGGATTGTCGACCGCGCTGGCCTATATCGTGTTTTTTCAGATCCTGAGACGCTCGGGCTCGACCAACGTGATGCTGGTGACGCTGCTGATACCGGTGACAGCGATCCTGCTCGGCTATCTCGTGCTGGGTGAACGGATCTCGCTACGCGAGATCATCGGCGCGCTGGTGATCGGCAGCGCGCTGCTGCTGATCGACGGCCGCGTCTTCCGTCTCGTTCGACGCCCGCTTGCGGTCGAATAACGCCTGCGGCTGGTTCCGTCCGCGGCGACGAGTATCAATCGGTGTATTCGGTAAATCGCTTGTAGATCCATCGCCGGCCGTCGTAACGCCGCCAGACCTGGCCGGTGAGCAGTTTTCCGCTGATCGAGCGCCGCGGAATGATGACCTTCCAGAGGTGCCAGACCTCGGTCCAGGCAGGCTTCGGGCTGAGGTTAAAGATTCGAAACCGTTCCTGGCCTTGGGCGTCCATCGGCGTTCACGATCCAGCGAGGCGTTCGGCAAATGGGTGCTCGGCCGCCGACTTTGCCGATACCGGCCTGAATGACCAAAATATCCGGTGCGCCGACGATAGGACGCCGCGGTCACGGCGCAACTGAAGTCGCCGGTTAAGCTAACCCGTCAACCTTACCGCGGGCCACTGCGTCACGACGGGGGCGTCTTCCATTAGTTCAAGGGCCGATAAAGCCGCCACTGTTTTGTGTGGTTCCGCTCGACGCAGCGCTGATCCACTGCGAATGCCATCCGCGAAATCTGCCGCTGTCACGCGCGCCGCCGTGCCATGCGGCGGTGACCGCGCCGTCACCGGCCACCAGCAGCACCACGTCGAGGCCCCTGGAACGGCGCAGCGTATCGATCGCCTGCAGCGGCGTCTGCGCGATCGGGCCTGCGACATTGAAGGAAGTGTTGACGGAAATCTCGACGCCGATGCGGCGGCCAAGCGCTTTCAAATACGCGTAGGTGAGGGGATCGTCCTCGCTGCGCACGATCTGGATCCGCCCGGTGCCGTCGGCATGGATCACGGCTGGAATCTTGTCGCGCGCGTGCGGCTTCGATTGCGCGGTCAGCACCATGTAGCTGTAGGCGTTGTAGTCGGCGTCGGAGGCGCCTTCGAGCAATTCAAAATATTCGTTCGCCGCCTCCCGCGTCGCCATCGGCGCCAGCGGCCGGATCGCTTCGCGGTATTTTACCCGCTCGTTGAGAAGCTCGCGCGCGTTGACGTCGCAGGGATTGGCCAGGATCGAGCGATGGCCGAGCGCGCGAGGGCCGGTTTCGGCCGCGCCCTGATAGAGCGCGATGACGCCGTTTTGGGCGACCATGAACGCCATGAGATCGGCGATGGCGTCGCGGCCTTCGGGGGTCGAGATATCTCCGATCCGCTCCGAGGCGATGTCGTCGGCGCCAAGCGCCGCCGCGATGTCTGCTGGCGACGGCGGCAGGCCGCAATAGAAGGCGTGCGTCATCGGCGCGCCGCGCGGGCTGCCGGCGAGATGCGCGAACAGCCAGGCCGCGCCGATGGGGACGCCGGGATCGCCCGGGCGTCGGCGGCACCCAGAGATGCAGGCGCGCCTTGCGCCGTTGCGCGCTCGAAAACCACGCCTCGTCGAAATGTTCGAGCAGCCGCATGTTGCCGATGGCATTGAGCGCCACGCCGCCGGTAAGCACCAGCCGGCTCGCGCCGGTCGCGCGCAGGAGATGATCCACGACATGGATCATGGCATCCTCGAACACCAGTTGCGTCGCCGCGGCCTTGTCGAGACGATCCCGGGTGTCGGGACGGTGATGGATGTCCTCGACGCGCAGCACCGCGTCGGGATTCCAGAGCTGATCCGGTTTCGAGCGGCTCGCCCAGGATATCGATCAGCGCGGCCTTGTAGGGATGATCGAAGGGGTCGCAGTACCAGTTGGCAAGCGCACGATTGATCCGGACCTCGCCGCGCTCGCCGAAATCAAGAACGCTCTTCAATCTGCTGTAATAGGGATTGCTGGCGCGGTTCATGTCGCCCCAGGCGGCGGCGCCCATGTAGCGGCCCTCGCTGGACAGCCAGGTCCAGCCGCCCTGCGTCGATGAAATCACGCTGTAGAAGGCGCCGAGCGAGTCGAACATGCTGTCGTTGCAATAGAGCTTTCGCATGCCGCCGTTCTCGACGACGTAGAGCGAGATCGATCCCCTGTCGCCGGTGCCGTCGAGCACCGCGATGGCCGTGGGCTCATCGTCGTCGGCGAACGGGGAGGCGGCATACGAAAACCAGGCGTGGTTGTCGTGATGCGGCATGCAGATCAGCGGCACTCGTTCGGGCACGCCGAGCTGCCGGGCGAGAATTTTCGGGGTGCGGGTCATCTGATCGAGCCGGCGGCCGTCAAAGCCGGCGGCTTCGGTGGTGCGCAACAGTTTCAGGCTTTGCGGCGCTTCCTCCAGCACCGAACGGGCAATGGTGCCGGCGAGATCAGGGTAATCCCAACTGGTGAGCCAGGCGTCGATATCCCCGATATCGCGCCCGATGCCGCGCAGCGTCGCCACCATCGCGTCGATCGAACTCTTCGGATATTCGGTCGTGTGCTTGTTGCCGGAAAAGCGCTCTTCCTCGTTGTTGACGATCAGGCGCGGGCCGTTGGCCTTGGTCACCTCGACCAGCGCGACGCCGGAATTGTGGGTGCCGGGAGGTGCGAGCCCCGCGAGGTAGACGGTTTCCCCGCGCTCGAGCTTGTCGCGGACGAACGCGATCCGCGCTTTCGCAAAGCCCGAGCCGAGCCGGTGAAATCCCGCCAGCCCCATCAGTTGCGTCGCGAGCCATCGCGTCGCGCGAAATCCGGCTTCGCCGAGCCTGGGGTGTCGTGCGCCAATTCGTCTGTTCGGTGCCACGCCTGCGGGGCCTTGTGAGTGACGGTTGCCGCCCTGCATCAATCATAATTGGTCGCGCGCAACAATGCCGTTCCGTGCGACGGCATAAGCCGGTGCTTGCCAGCCCGCGCGCGGCTTGCGACACTTCCGGAAAATAAAACGCCAAGGGGGAGGGAGTGATGCCGGCTCGTAAGCAAGGCCTGATGGCCATGGCGGTGTTTGCCGCCGCTGCTGCCATGACCGCGACCGCCGCGAATGCGGAAAAGAAGTACGATCCGGGCGCCAGCGATACCGAGATCAAGATCGGCAATACCATGCCCTATAGCGGTCCCGCCTCGTCCTACGGCGTGATCGGCAAGACCGAGGCCGCCTATTTCAACAAGGTCAATGCCGAGGGCGGCATCAACGGCCGCAAGATCAATTTCGTCACCTACGACGACGCCTACAGTCCGCCCAAGGCGATCGAACAGGCGCGCAAGCTGGTGGAAGGCGACGAGGTGCTGTTTCTGTTCCAGCCGCTGGGAACGCCATCCAATTCGGCGATCCAGAAATACATGAACGCCAAGAAGGTGCCGCAGCTTTTCGTCGCGACCGGCGCGACCAAATGGGGCGATCCGAAGAATTTTCCGTGGACCATGGGCTGGCAGCCCAACTACCAGAGCGAGGGGCGCATCTACGCCAAATACATCCTCGAGCACTTTCCCGACAGCAAGATCGCCGTGTTCTGGCAGAACGACGACGCCGGCCGGGATCAGGTCAAGGGGCTGCGCGACGGGCTCGGCGCCAAGGCCAATATGATCATCGCCGAGAAATCCTATGAGGTCAGCGATCCCTCGATCAATTCGCAGATCGTCGCGCTGCACGATTCCGGCGCCGATATCTTCTTCTCATGGGCCGCGCCGAAAGGATCGGCGCAGGCGATCCGCAAGGTCGGCGAACTCGGCTGGAAGCCGAAATTCTTCCTCGCCAATGTCTCGACCTCGGTGGGCGGCGTGCTGAAGCAGGCGGGTCTCGAATTCGCCAAGGACATCATCTCGACGGCTTACCTGAAGGATCCCACCGACCCGGCCTGGAAGGACGATGCGGGTGTGAAGGCGTGGCGCGAATTCATGGAAAAATATTATCCCGATGGCGACAGGACCAACAGCAACAATGTCTACGGCTATGCCGTGGCGCAGACCATGGTTCAGGTCTTGAAGCAGTGCGGCGACGAACTGACGCGCGAGAACATCATGAAGCAGGCCGCGAGCCTGAAGAACTTTTCCAGCGACGTCATGCTGCCGGGGATCAAGGTCAACACCGGCCCCGACGACTTCTTCCCGATCGAGCAGATGCAGCTCGAGAGGTTCGACGGCGAGGCCTGGCGGCTGTTCGGCGACGTCATCACCGGCGAGGTCGGCCACTAGGGCGTGAACCCCAACAAGCTCGAGCGGCCGGCGGGGCCAGCAGCCGATTTAGCGCAATCCGCTTGTCCAGGAGGAACTAGGCGGGTCGCAAATATTTGCCACCCGGCGAAGTTTGCCAAAGCTTTCGCGATGATATCCGAACGTAGTCGGCGATTTGCTGTTGGCGATGTAGAAAAATGGTGGGGTGAGACCGCCGGCCTGGATAGCCGGTCATCATTCAACGTGGAAGGTGGAAACGAATATTTGCCAGCGGTCATCGGGGCGAATGAGGTTGTAGGATTGCCGCCATTTGCGAACAATACTGCCGTCCGGACGCGTGTTTTGCCACTCCAATGTGGCAAGTACACTTCGTCCTCCTATTGGCTGCACCGCGAGGTCAAGAAATAGAGCGCCACTGGCGCCTTCTCGCTCGTAACGATCGGCTACCTCCTGAAAAAACGCGACCAACTCTTCGCGGGATTGAAAACAATGGGTCGACCTATCTCCTCGCATCGAGAGGCTAGGTACAGAATAGAACATCGAGATGGCGGCGCCGTCCCTTTCAGCGAACGTGCGATTGTAGTCGTCAAAGAATTTTCTGATTTCGTCCGTCAGTGCTTGCTGCGGCATGGGGCCTCCAACTCAGGAAAGGCAACACTGATCCAGAATAGCCCGAAGGCCAAATTAGGCCAATCCGGATTCGACGGCGAGGCCTGGCGGCTGTTCGGCGACGTCATCACCGGCGAGGTCGGTCACTAGCCGGCTGGTCGTGCCGCGAGTTCAGCCGGCGGCGAGCCGCACGCCCGCGCGCAGGAATTTCTGCGGATCGACGGCTTCGCCGTCGATACGGGTTTCGTAATGCAGATGCGGGCCGGTCGATCTTCCGGTCGAGCCGACTTCGCCGATCACCTGGCCGATCTTGATGGGATCGCCGACCTTGACGCCGATTTCGGACAAGATGACCGTAGCGGGTCGACAGGCCGTTGCCGTGGTCGATCTCCACCATGCGGCCATAGCCGCCGCTCCATCCCGCCGACACCACTTTGCCGTTCGCGGTCGCGCGCACGGGATCTCCCATGGCGGCGCGGAAATCGAGACCGGTGTGCATCGCCGGACGGCCGAGGAACGGATCGCTGCGGACCCCGAATCCGCTGGTGAATTCGACCTCGCCGACCACCGGCTTGCGATAGGGCACGAGCGCGAGCGTGCGGTTGAGGCGCTCGACCTGGCCGCGGGTGATGTTGATGCGATAGAGCTGGCGCTCGAACGCGCCGGCATTGGGCGGAAGTTTTACGGGGACGAACGGACCGCCCATCGGCGCGCGCGGCGTTGCCGCTTCCAGTTGCGCCATGTCGAGGCCGAGATCGCTGAAGACGCCGCGCATCCGGCGCATCCGCGAATCCATACCGTCCTCGACCGCGTTGAGCGCGGCCATCTGGCGGTTCTCGACCTTGTCGAGCGAGCTTTGCAGGCGAACCAGCACGCTATCCATGCCCTGGACCTTGGCGAACTGGTTGGGCTGGATGGCAGGGGTGATCGGCGCGCGCGATTCCAGCCGCGCCTCGCGGTCCGGTGGCGCCACGAAGATCACGGTATCGCTGATCGGCGAGGGCTTCGGCGTGCCCGAAGGCGAATCATTGGCCGCGCTGCCCCGCGCCGGCGGCCTGATCGATCCGGTCACGCCGACGTCGGGCATGGCGCCGAGCGCCGTGGCCCGTGATTCCAGTGCGGTCTGACGCCGCATGATCTGGTCGAGCTTCTGGTCGAATTGTTCCTGGTCGAGCAATTGCCGGCTGGTGCTGCGATCGACTTTCGCGCGCAGTTCCGCAATGCGATCCTCGTAGGCGTATTGCATTTCCGCCTGGCGGGCGATCAGCCGCGTCAAAACGTCGTCGCGAAAGGCAAAATAGGTCGCGGTCGCCGCCGACCACATGCCGAGCACGATCACGGTTCCGACCACGATCCAGAACACGACAGGCCCGAACCGGACCTGTTTGCCGGCATGGACCAGCGTATAGCCGTTCTGCGCTTGTACCGCCGCCGCCGGGGTCGAAGCCTGGCTCACCGGGTGACGGCGGGAGGTTGCCCTGCCGTGGTCATGGGAATGGTGGTGAGGGTACTCGGAATAGTGACTGGAACGGTACGACATCAGCACTCCCGCGCCGGTCGGACATGGGTTCCGTACGGCCTGATTACCGGGACTGATTTGACCCTCTCATGGTTAATTTTTAGCGAATGGGGTCCTTCAGATTAGGACCCCCGCACCGCCGCGAGCACCTCGTCGGCGTGGCCGTCCACCCTGACATTGCGCCAGATCCGGAGCACCCGGCCATCGGCGCCGATCAGAACCGTGGTCCGAACAATTCCCAGGAAGGTCCTGCCATACATCGACTTTTCGCCCCAGACCCCATAGGCCTCCAGCATCTGATGTTGTTCATCCGACGCCAGAGGAGTGGCGAGCTCGTGCTTGTCCCGGAAGGCCTCCTGCGCCTTCGGAGGGTCGGCGGAAACGCCGAGCAGGGCGGTTCCGCTTTCGGCAAAGGCGCCCGCCAGGCGGGTGAAGTCGATGGCCTCCTTGGTGCAGCCCGGCGTGTCCGCGCGCGGATAGAAGAACAGCACGAGGTTCTTGCCGGCATGATCGGACAGCGACACCGTGCCGCCGCCATCGCGCGGCAACTGGAAGGCGGGCGCCCTGGCGCCCTCGGTCAAACCGGATCTGGCAGCGGCCGGTGTGCCTGTCGTTTGCGGCGGCGCTTTTTCCGCGGCCGGATTGGCGGCCTTGACCGCTGCCGTCTTCGATTTCTCGGGCGCCTTCGGGCCTGTGGACTTTAACGCTTTCGAGGGGGCCTTCTGCGATGCTTTCCGGGTAGCGTTGGCAGCTTTCTTCGCCGGCTTTCTGGCCGATTCGCTCGCCTTGGCCGGCGCGGCCTTGGCTCGTTGCGGTTTCGCCGATTTCGCCGATTGCGCGCGGGAGGCCGCCTTGCGCGGGGATGCCTTTGGGGGCTTCTTGGGGGATTTCTTGCGCGTTTTCTTGGACATACGCCTTCCTTTCGTCGCTTTCGGCAGATCAATCATGGACGGTTGCTGGTCTTGTCCCGGAAGGCCGGAATCAGGCCAGTTGCTGGGCAAGTCTGATGGCCTCGGAGTATGGTTACAAGGAACTCGACGCACCACCCGTTCGCTTGTTGACCGCGCTGCTTGGGCCGGATGACGAGTAACAGTAATAATCGAGGATTGGCAGGGATGCCGACACAGGAGCCCTCGTTACGTATCGACGGGCGACGCCTTGGCGGCGATCAATCCAACAATCAGCGCCAGCACCGAGAGGCAATGGGAAGGAATACGTCGCCCCAGGGATCAGGTCCGCATGCCGACGTCCAGCCCTCGCAATGGGATGATTCCGATTGGGATCAGGACCAGGACGAGGCGGCAGGTCATCGGGCGCGACGGCTGCTGTCGCGATCGGACTCCGGTTTGCATCGGTTCGGTGACCGTGTCGCAGGGATGCGGCGATGGCTTTCGGCCGAACGCTGGGTGAAGCGCCTCGCGATCGTGGTCGGGGCCCTGATGGTGATCTTCGCCGGTTGTTTCGCCGCGCTGTGGTTGCGGCTCGGCGCCGGCCCGATCAATCTCGACATGGCCACGCCGTGGCTTGCGGCGGCGATCGAGGACAATATCGGCCACGGCAACACCGTCGAAGTAGGCGGCACGCAAATCGAGCGGGCGGGGCGGATCCGTATCGCCGTGCGCATCCGCGACATCATCGTCAGGGATCGCGACCATGCGATCGTGGCCAGCGCACCCAAGGCCGAGGTGAGGCTGTCGGGCGCCGCGCTGCTGATGGGACGGATGCGCGCCGAAAGCCTCAATCTGGTGGACGCCGTGCTCTCGGTGCGCATCACGCCGGACGGCTACGTGACCGTTTCGGCCGGCGATAACGCAAAGCCGCTCGCCACCGGCGTCGCCTCGAAAAAGCAGGCCGGCATCGCGCCCACCTTTCCGCGTCAGGCTCCCGCCTCGCCGCAGGCCGCCACCGTTCCGTCTTCACCCGCCGCCCCATCCGCGCCCGCCGCAGGCACTCCCGACTCCTCGCAAAGCGGATTGCTGGCCGGCCTCGATTGGCTCGACAGCCTGAGCCTCACCGGGCCTCGACGGACAGAACCTCAACGAGATCGGCCTGAAGAACGGCAGCCTGGTCATCGACGATCAGCAGCGCGGCAACAAATGGAATTTCGAAAATATCTCCTTGAGCCTTCGCAGGCCGAGCACCGGCGGCGTGGCGCTGAGCCTCGGCGAGGACGGCAGCCGCGCCTGGTCGCTGCGCGTGCTGGTTGGACCGCAAGAGAACGGCGTGCGATCGGTCGACATTCGCGCCGACAAGGTCTCGACCAGCAATATCCTGCTGGCGCTGCGGCTGAAGGACCTGACCTACAACGCGGATCTGCCGCTCACCGGCGAGTTGAAGGGTGAACTCGGCCGCGACGGCTTGCCGACCTATTTCCGCGGCAAACTCACCGCGGGTGCGGGCACCATTATCGACAGCGATACGCCGGATTATCCGATGGCGATCGATTCGGCGGAAGTCAGTCTCGAATGGGATGCGGGACGGCGGGTTCTGGTGGCGCCGTTCAAGATCATTTCCGGCGCTAACCGCATCACGCTGCTGGCTCATCTGGAACCGCCCAATGACAGCATTCCCGACTGGCGGCTCGGCTTTTCCGGCGGCACCATCGTGCTCGCCGAAATCGATTCCGATCAGCCGCCGCTGATCTTCAACCGCATCGCCGTCGGGCTGCGTTTCGACACCGACAAGCGGCGGGTGGTGCTGACCCAGGCCGACATCAGCAACGGCGAAATCGGCATCGCCGGGACCGGCAGCATCGATTATTCCGCCGAGCCGCGCCTGATGCTCGGTTTCGCGGGCACGCCGATGTCGGCATCCGCCTTGAAGCGGATGTGGCCGGTCCTGATCGTGCCGGAGGTTCGGCAATGGGTCATCGAGCGCATCGAACGCGGCTCGCTTCAGCGCATCGAGGTCGGCGTCAATTCGCCGGTGCGCAACCTTTCGCGGCGTGGCCCGCCGATCCCCGATGACGGTCTCGCCGTCAACATCGTCGCGAGCGGCGTCGCCGTGCATCCCGTGGACGAAATGCCCTCGGTGCACGATGCGGATCTGAAAGCGCACGTGACCGGACGCACCGCGACCGTGACGATCGGGCAGGGGGTTTCGGATACGCCGGCGGGGCGCAAGCTCAACATTTCGGATTTCGTGTTCGAGGTGCCCGACATGGCGCCGAAACCTTCGCCGGCCAAGATCAGATTCCGGATCGACGGTCCGGTGCCGGCGGCGGCTGAAATTCTCGCATCCGACCGTCTCAGCGATCTTTCGGGGACCCTGATCGATCCCAATTCGAGCAAGGGAACGGTTTCGGCTGCGATCACGCTTAATCTGCCGGTCAAGGGCGAACTGACCAAGGCCGACACCGTCTATGCCGTGTCGGCCGATCTCAACGGATTTGCCGCCGACAAGCTGGTGATGAATCAGAAGCTCGAAGCCAGCGCGCTCAAGATCGTCGCCAACAACGCAGGCTATCAGGTCAAGGGCGACGTCAAGATCAACGGACAGCCGGCCTCGCTGGACTATCGCAAGCCGGCCGAGGGCGATGCGGATATCAAAGTGCAGGCAACGCTCGATGACGCGAGCCGCGCCAAGCTCGGACTGGATCTCGGGCCCGCCGTCAGCGGTGCGCTGCCGGTGAAGCTGAGCGGCAAGATCGGCTCCGACAGCCGCCTCGGCGTCGAAGCTGACCTGACCGCCTTGAAGCTCGACAATATCCTGCCGGGCTGGGTCAAACTGCCGGGCAAGTCGAGCCGCGCCGTTTTCAACGTGGTGCAGAAGCCGCAATCGACCCGCTTCGAGGATATCGTCGTCGAGGGCGGCGGGATGTCGATCAAGGGATCGCTCGAAGTCGACCAGAACGGCGATCTGCTCAACGCGAACTTCCCGAACTATTCGCCGTCGGAGGGCGACAGGACCACGCTGAAGGCCGAGCGGGGCCCCGACGGTGTGGTCAAGGTGACGATGCGCGGCGACGTGTTCGACGGACGCGGTTTCCTCAAGTCGGCCATTTCGGGCAAGGAGGCCGACGTCAAGAGCAAGGTCAAGAGCATCGACTTCGATGTCGACCTCAAGCTCGGAGCAGTGGCCGGCTATTTTGGCGAGGCGCTGCGCAGCGTCGACTGCAAAGTCTCGAGGCGTAATGGCGTGATCAAGAGCTTTTCGCTCGGGGGCAAGCTTGGAAAAGACAACAGCGCGCTGACGGCAGATTTGCGCAGCCGCCCGCAGGGCAAGGACGTGATCTACGTCGAGACCAACGACGCCGGCGCATTCTTCCGCTTCACCGACACCTATTCCAAGGCGATCGGCGGCCAGCTTCAACTGGCCATGGACCCTCCGACGGTCGAGCCCAGCACCAAAGAGGGCCTGATCAGCGTCCGCGATTTCTCCGTCAAGGGCGAGGCATCGCTCGATCGGGTGGCGGCAGGCGGACAGACCGGACTCCAAAACGGCGTCGCCTTCTCGCGCTTGCGTGCGGAGTTCACCCGGCAAAACGGCCAGCTCACAATCCGGGACGGTGTCGTCAAGGGCCCGATGATCGGCGGCACCATCGAGGGCAGTATCGATTATCCCGCCAACCAGGTGCGCATGAGCGGCACCTTCGTTCCGGTGTACGGGCTGAACAACATGTTCGGCCAGATTCCGATCGTTGGATTGTTCCTCGGCGGCGGCAGCAATGAGGGACTGATCGGCGTCACCTACGAGATCGTCGGTACGGTTGGCCAGCCCGTGCTGAACGTCAATCCGATTTCGGCGATGGCGCCCGGCGTGCTCCGGAAGATTTTCCAGTTCAACCCGGGCAAGCAGAACACGCCGACCGAATTTCCGCCCAACAACTGACCCGCAGCCGCTGCTATTTCCGGAGCTTGGGCGGATCGACGGTGACGCCTTCGCAAACGATCAGTCCCGCGATCAGCTTGAATTCGAGCCGGTCATATTCGCGCCGTGATGCGCCGGGCTTCGCCGGCAGCAGATCGGCGCGTCCCTGGATGGTCAGTGCAGCGCCTTGGCCATTTGCACTCCACATCTTGATTCCCGTTTCCGCCCAGCGCCGCCGAATGAGTTTTTCCCGCTCCGACTGACCGGAATCGGCCGCCGTCGTGGATTCGGTTGATACTTCCGGCGCGACCACGGGAAGTTCCACAGTTGCGACGCCGGGTAGTTCGCCGGAATCGGGCAGTTCAAGACCGGATATTTCACCGAGGCCCGGCGCTTCACCAAGGCTCGGCGCTTCATCATGACATGGCGCTTCGTCAAGGCTCGTGGTCTCACTGGGGATCGGCAGCTTCATCGAGAGCCGGCGCTTCGTCGAGAGCGGGTCTTTCACCGGCACCCGGCGTTTCATCGGCATCGGATATTTCACCAAGAAACGGGCTGACGAGCGGTTCGTCGCTGCTTTTGCTGCCGCGCCGCAACCCCGCAAATCTGGCGACCACGAACTGCACCGCTGCATTGTTGCGCAGCATCGACGCAAGTTTCGCAACGAAGGGGAATGGTCTCGAGAAGTATTCAGCCTGTGACATCGGATGGACTCAAGGACGCAACGAGCCGCCCATGGTTAAACATCCCGCTGATTCGGTCTACTGCTGCGGACCCGGCCTTCTTGCTTGCATTCGCCGCGCATTTGCCGGGTGGTTCGAGAGGATACGCGGGCAAATGCGCAGGCCCGAGCAACGCTCAGTCCTCGTGCGAGGATACTGGTCGGAGGCGTTCTATGCCGCGCGCACGCCGGCCAGGAACTCGTTGACCTCGCCCGACAACTGCTCGGCCTGCTTGGAGAGATTGGAGGCTGCGGACAGGACCAGGCCGGCGGCGCCACCGGTCTCGTTGGCCGCGGCGCTGACCCCGCCGATATTCGTCGTCACATCCTGCGTCGCCTTGCGCCGTCTGGGTGACGTTGCGCGCGATCTCCGCGGTCGCCGCGCCCTGTTCCTCGATCGCCGAGCCGATCGCGGTGGCGATCACGCTGACTTCCTCGATCGTGGCGGTGATGCCCTGGATCGCCTCGACGGCTTCCTTGGTCGCGCTCTGGATCTGGCTGATGCGGGTGCCGATCTCCTTGGTGGCGTCGGCGGTCTGGCTTGCGAGGTCCTTGACCTCGGCCGCGACCACGGCGAAACCCCTGCCGGCCTCGCCGGCCCGCGCGGCTTCGATGGTGGCGTTGAGCGCGAGCAGGTTGGTCTGTCCCGCGATATTCGAGATCAGCTCCGCCACGTGCTCGATCTGCTGGGCGCCATCGGCGAGCGCGCGCACGATGGTGTCGGTGCGGCGCGCGTTGTCGACGGCGCGGGTGGTGATCTCGGCGGATTGCGCGACCTGACGGCTGATCTCGGAGATCGACGAGGACAATTCCTCCGCGGCCGCGGCGACCGTCTGCACGCGGTCGCTGGCTTCGGTTGCGGCCGTGCTGACGATCGTGGCCTGCTGGTTGGTGCGCTCCGCGGTGCCGGTCATGGATTGCGCGGTCGACTTCCAGTTCGGTCGATCCGGACGCCATCATCCCGACCAGCCGGCCCACCGAAGCGTCGAACCGGTTGGCGAGCGCGATCAGGGCGTCGCGCTTCTCGCTTTCGGCCTGCTGCTTGGTTGCGACCTGCTCGGCTTCGAGCGCTCGCGCCGTCCGCGCGGTTTGCCGCAGCATCTCCAGCGTTTCGGCCATGCGTCCGATCTCGTCGCCGCGCTCGGTTTCCTCGACCGGCTGGTCCAGCGATCCGCCGGCAATGCTTTGCATCCGGTTCTTCTGCCGCTCGAGCGCGCCGAGGATGTCGCGGGCGATCAGCCATGACAGCAGCGCCATCAGCGCCAGCACGGCGGCGCCGATCGCCCCGAGGCGCGATCAGCAACGCATTGACGTCGGCATCGAGGTCATCGACATACAGGCCGTAGCTCATGACGACGTTCCAGGGCGCAAAACTGCGCACGAACACCATTTTCGGCACCGGCACGGTCTGGCCGGGGCGAGGGTACAGATAAGAGGTGATACCGCCCTCGGGGTTCTTCAGCCCGGCTTCCACCTGGGCCTTGGCGATCACTACGCCGTTGGAATCGGTCGCGCCGGTGATCTTGCCTTCAAGCTGCGGGTTCGCGCCATTGAGCAGCAACGAGGTGTCGACATTGTAGGTGATCGGATAGCCTTGCCCGTTGCCGAACGTCATCTTGCGACCGCGCTGGCGAAACTGGGCCTGCGCCTCGGGGAGCGTCATCTTTCCGGCCGCGACCTCGTCCTGCAGCGACTGGGCCAGGCCGTACCAGCATGTCGACGGCGGTGTGGAGCTGGGCGATCCGGTCCTCGCGCATCCGGCTCTGGCTCAGCGAAGCCGCGAGCGCGACGATCGCGCAAACCGCCAGTGCCGCAAGGAGCACCATGCTCGCCAGCTTGGTACGGATCTTCAATTGGCTGAGCAGATTCATTTTCGTCCCCGGCAAACTGGTTGGCGGGACGATATCGGCGAGTGTTTTATCAAACGTGAACGTAGAACTGCCGCTTGCGCATGCGTGCGATGCGCCAACCGGACAGGGATCGCGGACGCGTCAGCGCCGCAGCGCCGGCACTACCAGGAACGGGATCATCCCGAGGAGCACACTGACCAGCGCAAAGGCGAGCAGGGGATTATAGCTGTGGGTCCAATCGTGGATCAGGCCGCCACCCCACGAGCCGAGTGCCGATCCCAGCCCGCTGCCGAACGAAATGGCGCCATAGATCGTGCCGACGCGCTTGCCGCGAAAGATCTTCATCGCGGTGGCGCTCAAAAGCGGCCCGCGTGAGCCGATCATGCTGCCGAAGCAGATCACAAAGCCCGACAGCAGCCAGAAGTTCGGATACCATTGCAGCAGCCACAACATCACGATGCCGAGAATCGAAACGGCATAGCTGAACAGCACCGACGGCCTGCGGCCGATGATGCCGTCGAGCCAGGAGACGCCGAGCATCCCGAACAACAGCACGATGCCGGAAAAACCCCAGGCGGTGGCCGCCTGCAACGGCGGGAAGCCGGCGTCGATCAGATAGGCCACGACCTGCGGCGAAATCGCGTACATGCCGATGGCAGTGAAGAAGAAGGTGGCAAACAGCGCCCAGAACGCGTGGTGGCGCATCGCGCTCAAGAGCGTCCAGCCTTCGTCGGCGAAATCGGCGGCGGCACTTCTGGCCAGATGCGGCGAACCCGTCGAGAACAGCCGCCACGGCAGCAGCAACAAGGGCACCATGCAGGACCAGTGAGGCGATGCCGAAGACCTGGTAGGCGTCGCGCCAGCCGATATGGTCGATCAGGATTTGCGAGGCCGGCAACAGGATCAGGACGCCGGCGCCGGTGGCGGAATAGACGACGGCCATCGCGGTCGGTAGTCGCGGGCCGAACCAGCGGCCGAGCAGGATCGAATTCGGCACATTGCCGATGAAGGCGATGCCGGTGCCGACGCAAAGCCCGAGGCTAAGCTGGAACTGCCAGAGATGTTGCGCATGGGCTGCGACCAGGAAGGCGCCGCCGAGCAGCAGCAGGCCGAGCGAATAGACCGCGCGCGGTCCCGAGCGGTCGAACAGCCGGCCGATCAGCGGCGCGGCGAGGCCGCCGGCCAGCGCCGCCAGCGAATAGACCGAGACCACCTGCGCGCGGTCCCAGCCGAAACTCTCCGAGATCGGCTTGAGGAAGACCGTAAAGCTCTCGCCGAGGCCGCGGCCGAACACCGACAGCACGAAGCACAGCGCCAGCACGTTGAGCGCCACGCGCGCCGGCTGCGATGGCTTCGCCAGGGTTTCCTGCGGTGGCGTGTTCTTGTCCATGACGCGCAGGGAGCGCGTTTCCGCGTCCGGGAGCAAGGCTCAAAAACGAATGCGCCTATGCAGGCTTGAGCAGAACATGGCGCTTCTTGCCCATGGACAGTTTGATCACGCCTTCCGGCGTCAGGTCGGCGGGCTTGAGCATCATCTTCTCGTCGGTGACGGCGACATCGTTGACGCGCAGGCCGCCGCCCTTGATCTGGCGCCGCGCCTCGCCGTTCGAGGCGACGAGGCCGGCCTTGACGAAGCAGGCCAGCACGCCGATGCCGGCCTCGAGTTCGGCGCGGGAAATTTCCACCGTGGGAAGATTTTCGGCGACCAGGCCTTCCTCGAAAGTCTGCCGCGCGGTATCGGCCGCGGCGTTCGCGGCGTCACGGCCGTGCAGAAGAGCCGTCGCCTCGGTCGCCAGCACCTTCTTGGCTTCGTTGATCTCGGAGCCTCCCAGCGCCGCAAGCTTGCTGATCTCGCTCATCGGCAGGATCGTGAACAGCTTTAGAAACTTGACGACGTCGGCATCCTCGACGTTTCGCCAGTACTGCCAGAAATCGTAGGGACTGAACTGGTCGGCGTTGAGCCAGACCGCGCCCTTGGCGGTCTTGCCCATCTTGTCGCCGGACGCCGTCGTCAGCAGCGGCGTCGTCAGCGCGAACAATTGCGTCGTTCCCATGCGGCGGCCGAGGTCGACGCCGTTGACGATGTTGCCCCACTGGTCCGAACCGCCCATCTGCAACCGGCAATCGACCCGGCGCGACAGCTCGACGAAATCGTAGGCCTGGCAGACCATGTAGTTGAACTCGATGAAGCTCATCTCCTGCTCGCGCTCGAGGCGCAGGCGCACGGAATCCATCGTCAGCATGCGATTGACCGAGAAATGCCGGCCGATGTCGCGCAGCATCTCGATCCAGTTCAGCTTGGTCAGCCATTCCGCATTGTCGAGCATGACCGCATCGCTGTGGCCCGTGCCGTAGCGAAGCACCTTGGCGAAAACGCCGCGGATGCTCGTCTTGTTGGCTTCGATCTCCTCGACCGAGCGCAGCGCGCGCGATTCATCCTTGCCGGAGGGGTCGCCGACCATGGTGGTGCCGCCGCCCATCAGGGTGATCGGCTTGTTCCCGCTCTGCTGGAGCCAGTACAGCATCATCATCGTCAGGTAGTTGCCGATGTGCAGCGACGGCGCCGTGCAGTCATAGCCGACATAGGCGGTCGCCTGGCCTTTCGCGGCCAGCGCGTCGAGCCCTTCGAAATCGGAACATTGGTGGATGAAGCCGCGTTCCTGCAGCACCTTGAGAAAGTCCGATTTAAATGCGGTCATCTGTGTGCGACTCTGATCATGCTAACTTTACGTTAATTTCAGGGATTCTGCGGAAACCCTGAGGGGACGGACTGCCGCGGGCCGGCGCGCTGTGGCATTATAAGATGTGCTTGTTTGACACAAGCAGGGGCGTCAGGGCAGCAGGAAGCTGGCGAAGGCACCATGCCGACAATGTTGACAGCGATCGGTCTGATGAGCGGTACCTCGCTTGACGGGGTGGACGTCGCCTTGATCGAGACCGACGGCCGGCGGGTCAGGGCGTTCGGACCTTCCAGCTACCGGCCCTATACCGACAGAGAACGCAGCCTGCTGCGGCAGGCCCTGACGGAGGCCGTCAACCTTCCGCAGCGCGACGCGCGGCCGGGCATCCTGCGCGAGGCCGAGCGCGCGGTCACCGTTGCCCATGCGGAAGCCGTCGCCGCCTTTACCGCTCAGAACCGCATCTCCTCGGGGGACGTCGATATTGTCGGTTTTCACGGCCAGACCGTGCTGCACCGCCCCGAGCAGAAAATGACGGTGCAGATCGGCGACGCCGCCGCGCTCGCCAAGGCCATCCATATCCCGGTCATGCATGATTTCCGCGCCGCCGACGTCGCCGCCGGCGGGCAGGGCGCGCCCTTTGTGCCGGTCTATCACCGCGCGCTGGCCCAGTCGCTGGATCGCGAGGGGCCGCTGGTCGTGGTCAATGTCGGCGGCGTTTCCAACATCACCTATATCGACGGCGCCGATACGCTGATCGCCTGCGATACCGGTCCGGGCAACGCACTGCTCGACGACTTCATGCTCCGCACCATGAACCAGCCGTTCGATTGCGACGGCCGTACCGCCGGGCAGGGCGTCGTGGACGTGGCCTGGGTCATCCGCGCCATGGAGCATCCGTTCTTTGCATTGCCGCCGCCGAAATCGCTCGACCGCAACGATTTCGCCTCCCTCAAACTGCCGGCGATGTCGCCCGCCGACGGCGCCGCGACGCTGACGGCCCTGACCGCGGAAGCCATCGCCCGGATCATGCCGCTGCTGCCGAAGGAGCCGAAGAGCTGGATCGTCGCCGGCGGCGGCGCCCGCAACCTCACTTTGCTGCGGATGCTGCGCGAGCGGCTTCATCCGGCCACCGTGGAATCCGCGGATACGCTGGGCTGGTCGGCCGACGCCATCGAGGCGCAGGCGTTCGGGTTTCTGGCGGCGCGGGGCCTGAAAGGCCTGCCGCTGAGCTATCCCGCTACCACCGGCGTGCCGATCCCGATGACCGGCGGGGTGATTGCGCGGCCGTGATCACTTGCCGTTGATGCCGGCCTGTCGGTCTTGACGATTTAATGCATTTGCATGTAATTAGATGCATCTGCATTAATCGGAGGGAATGGGCATGGCCGCGCCGTTGAAACTGATCAGCCACAAGCTTTGTCCCTATGTGCAGCGCGCGGTGATCGCGCTGACGGAGAAGGGCGTCCCCTTCGAGCGGGTCGACATCGATCTCGCCAACAAGCCGGACTGGTTCCTGGCGCTGTCGCCGCTCGGCAAGACGCCGGTGCTTCTGGTCGGCGACGTCCCGATTTTCGAGTCCGCGGTCATTCTCGAGTATCTGGAGGAGACCCAGCCAAGCCCGCTGCATCCGGCCGATCCGCTGCGCCGCGCCGAGCATCGCGGCTGGATCGAATTCGGCTCCGCCGTGCTGAACGACATCGCGGGCTTCTACGCCGCGCCGGACCAGGCGACGTTCAACGCCAAGACGTCGCAGCTCGAACAGCGCTTCGCGCGGCTCGAGGCGCGCGTCGCGGCCGCGCCGTGGTTCGACGGCGAGAATTTTTCGCTGGTCGATGCCGTGTTCGGTCCGGTGTTCCGCTATTTCGATGTGTTCGACGAGATCGCCGATCTCGGCATTCTCGCCGACAAGCCGAAACTCGCGCGCTGGCGCAAAGCGCTCGCGGCGCGGCCATCGGTGCGCGCCGCCGTCAGCGCCGACTATCCGGCGCTGCTGCGCGCCTTCATCGAGCGGCGGAATTCGTGGCTGTCAGGTTTGCAGGCGCGCGCGGCGGCCTGACTTTTCCCGATATTCGTAGCCCGGATGGAGCGAAGCGCAATCCGGGATCTCTTGTCGATGCGGCTCCCGGATTTCGCTGCGCTCCATCCGGGCTACACAATCTCGCGGGCTGCAAGATCTCAGCGGACGTTGGCGAGCCGCATGTCGAGATAGCCGGTCACCGTCTCCATCAGCGGCTCGAGCTTGCCGTCGAAGAAATGGTTGGCGCCGGGGATGACCTGCTGATCGATCACGATACCCTTCTGGGTCTTGAGCTTCTCCACCAGCGTGTTGACGTCCTTCGGCGGCACCACGGCATCCTTCTCGCCATGCACGATCAGCCCGGAGGACGGGCAGGGCGCGAGGAAGGAGAAGTCGTAGAGATTGGCGGGCGGCGCGATCGAGATGAAGCCTTCGACCTCCGGCCGGCGCATCAGGAGCTGCATGCCGATCCAGGCGCCGAACGAGAAGCCGGCGACCCAGCAGGCGCGCGCCTCGGGATTGATGGTCTGCGCCCAGTCGAGCGCGGAAGCCGCATCCGACAGTTCGCCGGTGCCGTGATCGAACGATCCCTGGCTGCGGCCGACGCCGCGGAAATTGAAACGCAGCACCGAAAATCCGCGATGCGCGAAGGCGTAATAGCACTGGTAGACGATCTGGTGATTCATCGTGCCGTGAAACTGCGGATGCGGATGCAGGATCATCGCGATCGGCGCGTTCTTCTGTTTCGCCGGGTGGTAGCGGCCTTCGAGGCGGCCGGCAGGGCCGGTGAAAATGACTTCAGGCATGGGTGGTCCTTGGCAAGATCAGCCGGTTCTTGCAGGCTTCATCTGCGAAACCTCGCGGGAGATAAGGGCTGATCGGACGTCGTCGGAGCGTTGCGCGAACGGCGCCCAGTGAACTGGAGGCCGCGTTCTAGCATGAGGCGAGGGGCAAAAAGCAAGGGTTTTATGCACCCGGACGGCCTTCAGCGCGGCATCGCGATCCCGGATTAAGATTATGTAAGATCGACGGAATTTCGCGCGGAGCCGGCGGCTAGGGGACGCCGGCGGCGCCTCGCGCTAGCGGCGCGTCGCGTTATCACCGTCAAGCGGTGCCGGCTCGCCGGCCGGCGCCTCGATCGACGCGACGGCGTCGCGGTAACGGCGGCTGCCGGAAACGGGCTGGCCGGTGTCGAGCGTCAGCTCGAAGTCTCCGTTCGGACCTGCCTTGAGCCCGGTCACGCGGGACAGGTTGACCAGCCGTGTCCGGTGCACCCGCACGATGTTGAATCTGGTCAGCCGCGTTTCTTCGGCGGCCAGCGTTCCCCGCACGAGGTGGGTGCGCCCGTCGGCCATGCAATATTCCACGTAGTTTCCCGCCGAAGCGACGGTGAGGATGTCGCGCGCTTCGATGCGGATGCGCGAGGAGCCGTCGCGGAGCCAGATCGTTTCAGGCGCCGGCGAGGCCGGGTCCGCGCGCGGCGCCGTCGCGTCCGGTCCGGCCCGGCGGTTTTCGCGGCGGCTGTCGATCAGCCACAGCGTGCTGCCGATCAGCACGCAGGTCATGACGTCCTTGCGGAATTCGTAGATCAGCGTCGCGACCGAGAAGTGAAAATCGTAGGTGCCGCCGGCAAGCCACATCACGAGTTTGCGCAGGCCGACCATGCCGGCAATGTGGAGGGCCGAGAAGACGACGATAGCCGCCACCGCAAGGCCGGCGCGAAGCGGCCATCCGGGGACATGGCGCATCCGCCGCACCGCGACGAACAGCACCGGCGCTACCGCGATGATCGTGACGATGCTCGACAACTCCCAGAACAGCGGCGTGCGCAGGTCGTAAGCGCCGCCACGCCAGGCGGCGTCCTGCGCGGCGGAAAAGGCGTTGACGATTCCGATTCCGAGCGAGACCGCGGCAACCGCGCCGTAGAGCAGCCAATCCCTGCCGGTTATCCCGCCAGGCCAGCCGCTCGTCCCTTTGGGACTCGCGTCATCCCGGCCGGGCGGGTCCTTGTCCCAAACCGGCTCGACGCGTGCGTTTTCCTGCGCATTTTTGACGTCACTCATCCTGTTCATCGCGCATTCGGAGACCGGCCATGGAGCAACAGATCATATCACTTTCGCCGCCATTCGACCCGCCAAGGCCGGAGCGGCGCATCGATCTCGATTGGGTACGGATCGGCGCTTTCGGGCTGTTGATTTTCTACCACGTCGGCATGCTCTACGTGTCCTGGCGGTTCCACATCAAGAGCGTCCATCGCATCACGGCGCTGGAGCCGCTGATGCTGGCGCTCAATCCGTGGCGGCTGGAGCTATTGTTCCTGGTCTCGGGCGCCGCAACCCGGTTCATGTTGCGAAAATATGCGGTCGGACCGCTGCTTCGCGCCAGATCCACCCGGCTCCTGATCCCGCTGGTATTCGGCATGCTCGTGATCGTGCCGCCGCAGTCCTACGAGCAGATCGTCGAGAGCCTGGGCTACCCGGCCGGTTTCCTCGATTTCTATACGCGCCACTATCTCGCCTTCGCGCCGCAGTTCTGCGATCCCGGCCCCTGCATCCTGCTGCCGACCTGGAACCACCTCTGGTTCGTCGCCTATCTGTGGGTCTACACCATGGCGCTCGGCGTCGTGCTCGCAGCGGTCCCCGGACTTGTCGGGTGGATCGAACGGCGGCTGGCGTCCGCGCTGTCGGGCGGCTGGCTGTTGATCCTGCCTTCGATTGCGTTCGCGGCCTATCGGTTCGTCTTGTGGCCAAAATTTCCATCGACGATGGCGCTGTTCGGCGACTGGTACAATCACGCCGTCTTCGCGACCGCCTTTCTGATCGGCTTTTTGCTGGCGCGCGCGGACGGATTCTGGGACGCGGTCGAGCGGCAACGGCGGTGGGCGCTGGGGATCGCGGCCACGCTGTTTCTGTCTTTCCTCGTCCTGCTCTGGAGCAGGCAGGCCGGCGCGCCGCCATCGCCGCTGCTGAGGCTTTACGGCGGCAGTCGCCTACGGCGGTTTTCAGTGGCTGTGCATCGTCGCCGTGCTCGGCTTTGCGCGGCGCTGGCTCACCGCGGATTCGGCGGCGCGGCGGTATCTTACCGATGCGATCTTCCCCTATTACATCGTCCACCAGACGGCGATCATCCTGATCGCGCACGAACTGCGCGACGCCAATCTTCCGGCGTGGCTGGAAGCCGGCATCGTGATTTCGGGTACGATCGCAACCTGCGCGCTGACCTACGAGATCGTCCGGCGGATCACCGTGCTCAGGCCGCTGTTCGGACTGCGGGTCGTCGGCCTTCGAGCCGGCGGCGCCGGTGCAGCCGGCTCCGCAGCCCGCGCCATGAGTTGCGAATGCGGGAAAAGTGCTAAGACGACCCATGCCCGATCGCGTCTATCTCGACTGGAATGCCACCACTCCGCTTCGCCCCGAGGCGCGGGAGGCGATGGCCGCGGCGTGGGATCTGCCGGGAAATCCCTCCTCGGTCCATGACGAGGGCCGCAAGGCCCGCCGGCTGGTCGAGGATGCCCGGGCCGCGGTCGCAGCGGCCGTCGGTGCGGTGCCCCGCAACGTGGTCTTTACCTCGGGGGGAACCGAGGCCAACGCGCTGGCTCTGACGCCGGGGCTGCGGCGGGGGACCGACGCGCCGGTACAGCGGCTGGTGGTTTCGGCCATCGAGCACGCCTCCGTGCTGGCGGGCGGCCGGTTTGCAGCCGGGGCGATGGTCAGGGTCGGCGTATCCGGTTCCGGCCTGGTGCATCTGGATCGTCTGCGCGAGGCTCTGGCAGGCGGGCCGCCGGCGCTGGTGTCGGTCATGCTGGCCAATAACGAGACCGGCGCGATCCAGCCCATCGCCGAGGTGGCCGGGATCGTCCATGCCGCCGGCTGCCTGCTGCATGTCGATGCGATCCAGGCATTCGGAAAAATACCATTCAATATCAATGATCTGAATGCTGATCTGGTGACGGTTTCCGCGCACAAGATCGGCGGTCCGAAGGGCGTCGGCGCCGTGGCCTGGGCCGACGGCGTGCAGGGGCTCGAGCCGCTGTTGCGCGGCGGCGGTCAGGAGCGCGGCCACCGGGCGGGAACCGAAAATGTCGCGGGAATTGCCGGTTTCGGCGCTGCCGTGAGAGCGGCCATGGGCGCGCTGGAAAAGGATGCCACCCGGCTGGAAACCCTGCGGAATCGGCCTTGAAAGCGGCCTGCGCCAGACCCCCGGCCTGCTGATCTTCTCGGATGATGTTCCGCGGTTACCCAATACCACTCTCTTTACGATGCCCGGTCTCGAAGGCCGAAACCGCCGTGATCGGCTTCGATCTCGCGGGAATAGCGGTTTCCTCCGGCTCCGCCTGTTCCTCGGGCAAGGTGCAGCCCTCGCATGTGCTGGAAGCCATGGGTTTTGGCCGGGAACTGGCGCAGGGAGCGGTGCGGCTCAGTCTGGGCTGGTCTTCGTGCGAAGCGGACATTGATCGCTGTCTGGAGGCTTGGCGAAAGCTCGCCGGGACCTTAACTAAGGGAAGCGACGAAACACTGCTTGAACGATTCTAAGCAGGTGATTTCCTCCAGGAAACATCGTAAGAGACGTTCTGAATTGATCCACCGCGGTCCTTGAAACCGCGAGCGGAGGATGGAATGGCGGCCGTACAAGAGACCGTCGATCGGGTGCGCCGGATCGACGTCGATCAATATCGATATGGATTTGAGACTGTAATCGAGTCCGACAAGGCCCCGAAGGGGCTATCGGAAGATACCGTCCGCTTCATTTCCGCGAAAAAGAACGAACCGGCGTGGATGCTGGAATGGCGGCTGGAAGCCTATCGCCGCTGGCTGACCATGACCGAGCCGACATGGGCCCGCGTCAATTATCCGAAGATCGATTACCAGGATCTCTATTACTACTCGGCGCCGAAGCCGAAGAAGCAGGTCTCGTCGCTCGATGAGATCGATCCGGAAATCCTGAAGACCTACGAGAAGCTCGGCATTCCCCTGCGCGAGGTGGAAGTGCTGGAGGGCGTCGTGCGTCCCGAGGGCGAGCGCAAGATCGCCGTCGACGCCGTGTTCAATTCGGTGTCGGTCGCGACCACCTTCCAGAAGGAATTGAAGCAGGCCGGCGTGATCTTCATGCCGATCTCGGAAGCGATCCGCGAGCATCCTGATCTCGTGAAGAAATATCTCGGCACGGTCGTGCCGACCTCGGACAATTATTTCGCCACGCTGAACTCGGCGGTGTTCTCCGACGGCTCGTTCGTCTATGTGCCGCCGGGCGTGCGCTGCCCGATGGAATTGTCCACGTATTTCCGCATCAACGAGCGCAACACCGGCCAGTTCGAGCGCACGCTGATCATCGCCGACAAGGGCGCCTATGTCAGCTACCTCGAAGGCTGCACCGCGCCGCAGCGCGACGAGAACCAGTTGCACGCCGCCGTGGTCGAACTGGTGACGCTGGACGACGCCGAGATCAAATATTCGACGGTGCAGAACTGGTACCCCGGCAATTCCGAGGGCGTCGGCGGCATCTACAATTTCGTCACCAAGCGCGGCGACTGCCGCGGCAACAATTCGAAGATCTCCTGGACCCAGGTCGAGACGGGATCGGCGATCACCTGGAAATATCCGAGCTGCATCCTGCGCGGCGACAATTCGCGCGGCGAGTTCTATTCGATCGCGATTTCGAACGGTCATCAGCAGGTCGACAGCGGCACCAAGATGATCCATCTCGGCAAGAACACCACGAGCCGGATCATCTCCAAGGGCATCGCGGCCGGCGTCTCGCAGAACACCTATCGCGGCCTCGTCACCGCGCATCGCAAGGCCACCGGCGCGCGCAACTTCACCGCCTGCGATTCGCTGCTGATCGGCGACAAATGCGGCGCGCACACGGTGCCCTATATCGAGGCCAAGAATTCGTCGGCGCTGTTCGAGCACGAAGCGACCACGTCGAAGATCTCCGAGGACGTGCTGTTCTATTGCGTGCAGCGCGGGCTCTCCCAGGAAGAAGCTGTCGGCCTCGTGGTCAACGGCTTTGTGAAGGATGTGCTGCAGCAACTGCCGATGGAATTCGCGGTGGAAGCGCAGAAGCTGATCTCGATCTCGCTCGAAGGTTCGGTTGGGTAGTTCCTCATCCCTTGGGAGGGCGCGAAGGCGCCTGGCTCGAAGGATGAGAAGAAAGATTGTCGGCTACGTTTCTTGCGGGATGTGCCTTCGGCGCTCCGCAGGACGGGGCAAAAACGGAAGATCAATATGACCGCGTTACTGGAAGTTAAAGATCTGCAAGTCCGTGTCGATGAGCGTGAGATTCTCCACGGGCTTTCGCTCACCGTGAACAAGGGCGAGGTGCATGCCATCATGGGGCCGAACGGCTCCGGCAAGTCGACGCTCTCCCACGTCATCGCCGGCAAGCCGGGCTATGAAGTCACCGGCGGCGAGATCCTGTTCAACGGCGAGAACCTGCTGGAAATGTCGCCCGACCAGCGCGCCGCCAAGGGCGTGTTCCTGGCGTTCCAGTATCCAGTGGAAATTCCCGGCGTCGCCACCATGAATTTCCTGCGCACCGCGCTGAACGCGCAGCGCAAGGCGCGCGGCGAGGGCGAGTACTCCACGCCCGATTTCCTGAAGAAGGTGCGCGAGGTCGCCGCGAAACTCAACATTCCGCAGGAGATGCTGCGCCGTGGCGTCAATGTCGGCTTTTCCGGCGGCGAGAAGAAGCGCAACGAAGTGCTGCAGATGGCGCTGTTCGAGCCGAGCCTGTGCATCCTCGACGAGATGGATTCCGGCCTCGACATCGACGCGCTGCGGATTGCCGCCGACGGCGTCAATGCGCTGCGCTCGAAAGATCGCGCCATGGTGGTGATCACCCACTATCAGCGGCTGTTGAATTACATCGTGCCGGACTTCGTGCACGTCATGTCGAAGGGCCGCGTGGTGAAGAGCGGCGACAAGCAACTGGCGCTGGAGCTGGAGGCTTCCGGCTACGCCCAGTTCGAAGACGCGGCCTGACCCGCGAACGGATTTTGTGATGAACGTTGCATTGGCAAAGACAGAGACGGGACGCGCACTGAGCGACGCATTCGCGCTCGCGCGCGATCGTCTGCCCGGTACAGGCAAGGTCGCGGAAGCGCGCCGGCAGGCGTTCGAGGCCTACGAGCGCGTGGGCCTGCCGCACCGGCGGATCGAGGACTGGAAATACACCGATTTGCGCGTCCTGATGCGCGAGGTGCTGCCGCTCGCCGCCGCGCCTGATGCGGCAGCGCTCAAGCGCGCCGCTGCGGCTCTGAAACCGCACGCGATCGACGGCGCGCGGCGGCTGGTGCTGGTCGACGGGGTCTTCGCGTCCAGCCTGTCCGAAGCCGGCAACCCCGAGAAGGGACTTGGCTATCCGCTCGCTGCGCGAGGTGCTGGAGGCCGGCGATGCCAAGGTGCAGGCGCAACTGCTGGGGCCGGAAAACCCTGACACCATGGTGGCGCTGAACGGCGCCATGATGACCGACGGCGTCGTGATCGAGGTCGCCGATGGCGTCGCGCTGACCCAGCCGCTGCATATCGTCCATATCGCCAGTGGCGCAACGCCTGCGGCGATGTTCACCCGCTCGCTGTTGAAGCTCGGCAAGGGCGCGAGCGCCACGCTGGTCGAAAGCTACATCGCCGCCGAAGGCGCCAAGGCCTATCAGGTCCACGACGCCCTCATCGTTGCGATCGGCGACGGCGCGCGGCTGGACCATGTGCGCCTGGTGGAAGACAGCCGCGAGGCTTTCAACATCTCCTCAAGCCAGGTGACGCTGGGCGCGAAAGTCGCATTTCAACACCTTCGGGCTCACCAGCGGATCGCTCGTCAGCCGCTATCAGGCCGTGATCGCCTTTGCCGGCGAAGGCTCGCGGGTCGAGACCAATGGCGTCAATCTGCTCAATGGCCGCCAGCATGCGGACACGACGCTGTTTCTGGACCACGCGGTGCCGAACTGCGAAAGCCGCGAGATATTCCGCGCGGTCGCCGACGACCGCGGCCATTCGGTGTTCCAGGGCCGCATCATCGTCCGTCCCGACGCGCAGAAGACCGACGCCAAGATGATGACGCGGGCGCTGCTGCTGTCCGACGAGGCGGAAGCCGACAACAAGCCGGAACTGGAAATCTTTGCCGACGACGTCACCTGCGGCCATGGCGCGACCACCGGCGCGCTCGACGAGAGCCTGTTGTTCTATTTGCGCGCGCGCGGCCTTTCCGAAAAGGAAGCGCAGGCGCTGCTGATCCAGGCCTTCGTCGGCGAGGCGATCGAGTCCATCGCCAATGACGCCTTGCGTGACCTTGCGATCTCCGCGGCGCAGCGCTGGCTGGAGGCACGGGGATGACCAAGCATCCTTCAGTCCTGAACGGTTCCTACGACGTGGCGCGGGTGCGCGAAGATTTTCCTGCGCTGGCGCTGAAGGTCTATGGCAAGCAGCTAGTGTATCTCGACAACGCCGCCTCCGCGCAGAAGCCCGATGCGGTGCTGAATCGGATGACGGAAGCCTACAAGACCGAATACGCCAACGTGCATCGCGGACTGCATTATCTGGCCAATGCCGCCACCGAAGCCTATGAGGGCGCGCGCACCAAGGTGGCGAAATTCCTCAACGCGAGGCGCAGCGAGGAGATCATCTTCACCCGCAACGTCACCGAGGCGATCAATCTGGTGGCCTCGTCGTGGGGCGAGCCGAATATCGGCGAGGGCGACGAGATCGTGCTCTCGATCATGGAGCACCATTCCAACATCGTGCCCTGGCATTTCCTCAGGGAACGCCACGGCGCCGTGATCAAATGGGCGCCGGTGGACGACGAAGGCAATTTCCTGATCGAGGAATTCGAGAAGCTGCTGACGCCGCGCACCAAGCTGGTCGCGATCACGCAGATGTCGAATGCGCTCGGAACGCTGGTGCCGGTCAAGGAGGTCGTCAGGCTGGCCCACGCCCGCGGCATTCCGGTGCTGGTCGACGGCGCCCAGGCAGCCGTTCACCTTGCGATCGACGTGCAGGATATCGACGCCGATTTCTACGCCTTTACCGGCCACAAGCTGTACGGCCCGACCGGCATCGGCGTGCTCTATGCCAAGCACGAGCACCTTGTCGCGATGCGGCCCTACAATGGCGGCGGCGAGATGATCCGCGAGGTCGCGAGGGACTGGGTCACTTATGGCGACCCGCCGCACAAATTCGAGGCGGGCACGCCGCCGATCGTCCAGGCGATCGGGCTTGGCGCCGCGATCGACTACGTCAATTCGATCGGCAAGGAGCGCATCGCCGCCCACGAGCACGATCTTCTGACCTACGCGCAGGAGCGCCTGCGAGAAATCAATTCGCTGCGCCTGATCGGCACTGCCCGCAACAAGGGACCGGTGATCTCCTTCGAGATGAAGGGCGCGCATCCCCACGATGTCGCGACCGTGATCGATCGGCAGGGGATCGCGGTGCGCGCCGGCACCCATTGCGTGATGCCGCTTTTAGAGCGGTTCAACGTGACGGCAACGTGCCGGGCCTCGTTCGGCATGTATAATACACGCGAAGAAGTCGACCATCTGGCGAGTGCGCTGATCAAGGCGCGGG
Organism: uncultured Alphaproteobacteria bacterium; assembly: GCA_963843225.1. Classification (GTDB taxonomy): domain Bacteria; phylum Pseudomonadota; class Alphaproteobacteria; order Rhizobiales; family Xanthobacteraceae; genus Bradyrhizobium. The sequence continues at coordinate 49,068 of CAWJJT010000004.1, forward strand.
AATTGTTTTCATGACCGACACGGCCGAAGCCAAGAATCCTGACGTCAAAGTCGCCAACATGGAGACGCTTTCGGCGTTGCCGCCGGAGGAAACCGAGCGGCTGGGCGGCGAAATCGTCTCCGCGCTGAAGACGGTGTTCGATCCGGAAATTCCCGCCGACATCTACGAACTCGGCCTGATCTACAAGGTCGACATCAAGGACGACCGCAGCGTCGAGGTGGTCATGACGCTGACGACGCCGAATTGCCCGGCGGCCGGCGAATTGCCGACGATGGTGGAGAACGCGGTCGCCAGCGTTCCCGGCATCGGCCTGGTCAGTGTCAACCTGGTTTGGGACCCGGCATGGTCGCCGGACCGGATGAGCGACGAGGCGCGCCTCGTCCTCAACATGTGGTGAGGGTTAGAGTGGCTTGGGTTTTACGCGTTAACGGGAACTAGCCGGCATTGATTTGCCCTTGGGATTGACCACATGACTGACATGACACCCACTTCGCAGACACCCGCCTCCAAGCCGAAGCCGCGGCCGCGCCCGCAGGTCATGAAACTGACGGATGCCGCCGCGCAGCGCATTGCCGAACTGACGGCCCGCGCCAATTCCGAGATCGTCGGCCTTCGCGTCGGGATCAAGAATGGCGGCTGCGCCGGGCAGTCCTATACGGTCGAATACGCCCACGATATCCGTCCGACCGACGAAGTCGTCGAGGACAAGGGCGTCAAGATCCTGGTCGACCCCAAGGCGGTGCTGTTCCTGCTCGGCACCGAGATGGACTACAAGGCCGACAAGATGCAATCGCAGTTCATCTTCAATAACCCGAACCAGACCGGCGCCTGCGGCTGCGGCGAATCGGTGCAGCTCACGGCTGCGAAGGTCGACGGCTAGTTCTTCGACGCCAACCTGACCGCGCCTCGTCCCGGCCTCGAGCCGGGACCCATCGTCACCACGGTTGCTTTTCCCCGAACTCATCGAGCATAGTTCCGAAATGAGGAGCCTCGGCACGGCGATGAGCGCAATGTCGCTCGCGCTGGAGGTCCCGGCGTTCGCCGGGACGACGGCGGAGGCGCGAGTGGCGCTTTCATGGACCGCGATTTCCTGATCGACCTGTTTTCGGATTTCGGCCCGGTGACGATCCGGCCGATGTTCTCGGGCTTCGGCATTTCGGCCGATGGCATCAATTTCGCGCTGGCGCTGCGCGCCGGTCTGTTTTTCCGAGCCGATGAAGCCACCATTCCCCGGTTCGAGGCGGAAGGCTCACAGCCGTTCCAGTATCAAACGCGGGCGAAGACCGTCACGGTGAACTCGTACTGGCAATTGCCGGCCCGGCTGTTCGACGATCCCGAGGAACTGACGGATTGGGCGAGGGCGGCATTGGCGGCCGCGCAACGCGCAGCGCTGCGCAAGCGGCCGAAGGCGCGCAAGGCGGCGAAGGCACGGAAGGCCGCGACGAAAAAGGGCCACGGCCGGCAAGCCGGCGACCAGGAAGCCTGCTGTGAAGAAGAAAAAGAAGCCGCCGAGGAAAAGGCCTCATCCTGAGGAGCGCGCATCGCGCGCGTCTCGAAGGATGGCCGCGGGCGGCAATCGGGCCTCATGGTTCGAGACGCGCGAAAGACGCGCTCCTCACCATGAGGGTTCAGGACGTAGGCTCATCATCGAGAGGGCAGGCTTGAATCACGCCACCTGGCTGCGGCTCTCGGCGGCGTATTCCGGGTCGACTTCGCAGATGACGCGGTTGCGGCCGTTGCGCTTGGCGGCGTAGAGGCAGGCGTCCGCGCGTTCGATCAGCGAGTCGGTGTCGTCACCCGCCTTCAGCATGGAGACGCCGACCGAGATGGTGACGCGGCCGAGAATTTCGCCGGTGGATTTCTTCTTCAATTCCTTCGCCATCACCGCGCGGCGGATGTGATCGGCGACCGTCAGCGCCTGGCGCAGCGCGGTATTGGGCAGCACGACCGCGAATTCCTCGCCGCCGTAACGGGCGGTGATGTCCTGGCCCTTGATGGTCTGCTTCAGCGACATGCCGACCAGCCGCAACACCTGGTCGCCGGTGAGATGGCCGTAGGAATCGTTGAACGACTTGAAGTGGTCGATGTCGAACATCAGCAGCGACAGCGGCTCGCCATTGGCGAGCGCGTTCTGCACGGCGGCATCGATCGAGCGGTCGAAATATTTGCGGTTGCCGAGCCCGGTCAGCGGATCGGTCAGGCTCTCGGCCCGGATCGCCTCGAGGCTATGCTGCAGATTGCTGATCTCGGACTTCGACAGCGACAGCCGGTCTTCCAGCGCCTTGTTGGTGTCGCGCATCTCGCGGGTGGATTTCACCAGCGTTTCGACGATCGCCTTGACCTGGTCGCGGGTCTCGGCGTCGGAGAGTTCCTTTGCCGCGCCGGTCAGGCTGGCGTCGTAGCTTGCGGATACGCCGAGCGCTTCGGTGATCAGCGCCATCACGTCGTCGATTTCGCCGATCACCCGCGCGCCGACCTTGTCGATGCGGTCGGTGGTCTTGATCTGCGAAAGATAGGTTTCGTAGATCTGTTCGAGATCGGATTCGGTGAGCTTGCCGTTGCGCGCCAGCGTCTCGTTGATGATCTTGTTGAGAGGCGAGTTGTACCCGGTCGCGTAGACGTACCAGATCTCGTAATTGCGGGGGATGGCGGTCTGGCGAAGGGACTTGATCTGACCCAACGCGACTTCAGCGAAGGCCAATGTGCGTTCGTGGTCGTCCAGCACCTTGATCACAGATCACGTCCCCAGAATAACGGACAGCACCGCATGCTTGACGCAGCAATAATTTCGTCATTATCGCCGTCAAGTTAAGGGAGGAGAATGAACGACCGGTAAACGAGTCCTTGCGGCGGTTTAACGAAAGTTCAGACCCGGGCGCGAACGGGGCGCAGCAGGAAAGCCGGCAGATGCGAGTGGTCGGCGGGCTCGGAAGCGGCGTCGCGCGGCGCCTGCGGTGCCTCGGCGCGACCGATCGAAGGGGCGCGCGAGGGCGCGGGTGCGGCCGGCGGGGCGAATGAAGCGGCCGGTGCCTGCGGCTTCGGGCCGGAGTGGCGGCCGCCACCGGAACGCCGGGGCTCGCGCTCGCGCCGCGGCTTGCGGCCGCCGCGTGAGCCTTCACGCGATCCTTCTTTGGCTCCGTCGTGGGAGCCTTCACGCCCGCGGTGATGCCGCGGCCGTTCGGCCTCGCCACTGGGCGATGCCTCCGGGCCATCCATGGCCGGACTCTCGGCGTGACCTTCGACGCGGGGAATGGGCTGTCCGATCAGCTTTTCGATCGCTGCGATCGATTTGTGATCGAGCGGGGAGACGATGGAAATCGCGGTGCCGGCACGCCCGGCGCGGCCGGTGCGGCCGATGCGATGGACGTAATCGTCGGCATGATGCGGGACGTCGAAATTGAAGACGTGGCTCACGGCCGGAATATCCAGGCCGCGGGCGGCGACGTCGGAGGCGACCAGCAGCGGAATTTCGCCCTTGCGGAACTGATCGAGCGCGGCGGTGCGCGCCGACTGGTCCATGTCGCCATGCAGGGCGCCGACGCTGAAGCCGTGCTTCTGCAGCGACTTGTGCAGCAGCGCGACCTCGCGCTTGCGGTTGCAGAAGATGATCGCGTTGTTGAGATCCTTGGCCTCGCGCAACAGGCGGCGAAGCAGTTCGCGCTTGTCGTGCGGCTCGCGGCCGACCGGGACCTGAAACTGCGACACGCCGACGGCTGTGGTCGCCGGCCTGGAGACTTCGATTCTGACGGGATTGTGCAGGAAGGTTTCGGTGATGCGGGCGATTTCGGGCGGCATCGTCGCGGTGAAGAACAGCGTCTGCCGCGTGAACGGGATCATCTTGCAGATGCGCTCGATGTCCGGAATGAAGCCCATGTCCAGCATGCGGTCGGCTTCGTCGATCACCAGCAATTCGACGCCGGTGAGCAGGAGCCCGCCGCGTTCGGTGTGGTCGAGCAGCCGGCCGGGCGTTGCGATCAGGACATCGACGCCGCGCGTCAGCTTGACGTCCTGGTCGCCGAACGAGACGCCGCCGATCAGAAGCGCGACGTTGAGTTTCTGGCCGGCGCCGTATTTATCGAACTGTTCCTTGACCTGGGCGGCGAGTTCGCGGGTCGGTTCGAGGATCAGGGTGCGGGGCATTCGGGCCCGGGCGCGGCCCTTTTCCAGCAGAGTGAGCATCGGAAGGACGAAGGCAGCGGTCTTGCCGGTGCCGGTCTGGGCGATGCCGAGAACATCTCGGCGGGCCAGAACGTGGGGGATCGCCTGTTCCTGAATGGGGGTAGGGGTGGTGTAACCGGTGGCCGCTACGGCGGCGAGCACCTTGTCGGACAAGCCGAGATGGGAAAAAGACATTGAGCCTCTGGTAGAAACCGCCGCTTGGAATCCCGGAAATAACTGTCGCGCTCAACCCCGGAACGGCACGCAGATTTGCTCGGGATTTTCGGATACGCAGACAGGCGGCTTAATCAAGATATCGCGTTTCGATACCGGGCCGCGTCGAAGCGGAAGATAGGGACGAATTGGCCAAAGTCAATGGAAGAGGCGCGCCAAGCGTTGAAAAAGCTTAATGTTTTTGAACAAATACGGGTCCAGCCCGCAGGAAACGCCATGTTTTCAAAAGCCCGCCTCGATGCCCTGAGCGACGGAATCTTCGGCGTCGCCATGACGCTGCTGATCCTCGACGTGCGCCTGCCGGAGGATTTTTCACCCGCGGGACGGCACCGAATTGCTGCGGGGTCTTGCAGGGCTTTGGCCGAAATTTCTGCCCTATGTGCTGAGTTTCGGCGTGCTGGGTCTGCGCTGGCTGGCGAATATCGAGGTCCGCAGCCGCGCCGAGTATTTCAACCGCGAATACGTCAACTGGTGGTTGTTCTACCACTTCCTGATTACCTGCGTGCCGTTCACGACCATCGTGGTCGGCCGCTTCGGGCATTTTGCTCCGGCGGTCTGGCTTTACGCCGGCCACACCCTGCTGATTGCCGCTGTCGGCCTGCGGCTGGTCGCCATCACGCCGCATCTGGAGCAGGGCGACCATCTGCGGCTCCGCCAGCTCTCGGCGATGCTGCTGATGGTGTCGTCGCTGCTGGCGATTGCGCTCAGCTTCGTCAATGTGCGGATCGCGCTGTGGGCGTTGGCGCTTAATTTTGCCGCGCCTGTGATCAAAGTATGGAGCAAGCGGGCGGCGGCGCTGGATTGAACCGGGGTGCGGCTTTTCCGACCAATTTCAATGGTGCGCACGGGCCACGGATGGCCGCGTGCAAGGTGGGGAACAGGGATGAGAGACTGGCTGTCGTTGAAGGCCGCGTTGACGTTGGCTCTCGCTGCCTCGTTGCTGGCGCTTGCAGTGCCGGCCCATGCCGAAAAGCGCGTGGCGCTGGTGGTCGGCAACAACGACTACAAGAACGTTCCAAAGTTGCAGAAGGCCGTCAACGACGCCCGCACCATGGGCGCCACCCTGAAACAGCTCGGCTTTTCCGTGATGGTGGCGGAGAACCAGAACCGGCAGGCGTTCAGCGAGACGCTGCTCGCGTTCGACAAGGCGGTCGAGCCGGGCGATACCGCGTTCTTCTTCTATGCCGGCCACGGCTTCGAAATCGCCGGTCAGAATTTTCTGCTGCCGACTGACGTGCCGGCCGCGACCGAGGGCCAGGAAGAACTGGTGCGCGACGCCTCGGTTCTCGCCGACCGCGTCATCGAGCGGCTGCAGAACAAGAAGGCGCGCACCGCCATCCTGGTGTTCGATGCCTGCCGCAACAATCCGTTCGAGCGGTCGGGCACGCGCGCGGTGGCCGGCGGCGGCGGGCTCGCGCCGATGACGCAATTGCCGGAAGGCGTGTTCTCGGTGTTCTCCGCCGGTCCCCGGCAGACCGCGCTCGATCGTCTTTCCAACAACGACGACAATCCCAATTCGGTGTTCACGCGGACATTCGCCAAGGAGCTGCTGCAGCCCGGCGAGAACCTGGTTCAGGTCGCCCAGCACACGCGCCGCATCGTCAGCGAGATGGCCGAGACCGTCAACCACAAGCAGATCCCGGTCTATTTCGACCAGATGGTCGACGACGTGTTCCTGAATGGCGTGGCGAAGGGGCAAGCCGAAACCCCGAAGGAGGTCGCAAAACCTGCCCAGCCGGCGCAGCAGGTTGCGGCGCTGCCGCCGGTGTCGGTGCCGCGGATCGCGCCGCCGAACGACAGCATCAATGCGCCGATCGCCGCGTTCTCCCGTCACAATGGCGGCTGGACGGTGGTGTTCTCGATCGCCGATCCGACGCTCGGCATTTCATGGCGGATGGGGGACGCCGGCGAGTTCCGCGAGACCGGCTTTCTCGACACGCTCGATCCGCGCACCCGCAAGCGGATGCCCAATCCGTCGATCGAGCTTGCCGCCGACGCGCCGGCGGCAACGATTCAACTGCGCTACGTCGATGTATCAGGCGAAATGCAGGGCCCGTTCCCGATCAGGTTCGATCCCGAGGCGGCGCTGATCCGCGATCAGCGCAAGATCCTCGACATGACCGCGACCAGCTGGCTGTCGTTTCGCGAGTTCAACGGGCTGCTCGTCTACTACACGCACCTGATGTCGTATCGCTGCGCGATCCGCGAAGTACGCGTCGGCATCGACACCTCGGTGCCGGACAAGGTTCTGAAAATGCCGCCCTGCGATCCCAGGGATCCCAGCCGATTCCGCACGACGCGCAGCCCTATCTGAAGCTCGCGCCCTCGACGCAATCGGTGTCGGTCGAATTGACCTATCGCGACGGCAGCGTGTCGGAGATCAAGAGCTTCCGGCGCTAGCGCAACCACGGACTTCGCTCCTGACATCGGGATGTCAGGAGCGAGCGGGTCATCCCAAGCCCATCGCAAATTAACCATAGGCACAATCGGCGGGCCCGCCTTGTGCCGGTTTGCAGCCGCCCGCCGCCTTCGTCGACGAATTGGCAAGGACTCCGCGCTAGTCAGCTAGTGGGGAAGATATCTCGTGAGGGGATGAAAGATGATCCGGTCAAAATTCGTTGCCGCGCTGGCGGTCACCGCACTCGGCGTGGGCGCGGCCTCCGCCGCGGACCTCGCGCCATACGCCTATACCAAGGCGCCGCCGCTGCCTTATGCGGTCTACAACTGGGCCGGCTTCTATGTCGGCGGTCACATCGGCGGTTCCTGGACCGACCAGAGCTGGACCAATACCGCTGACACCACCAACTTCGGAGACCTGTCTCCGGGACAGGGCTTCCGCCAGCGCAGCACCGGCGTTTTTGGCGGCGGCCAGATCGGCTACAACTGGCAGGCCTATAACTACGTGTTCGGCCTCGAAGGCACGATCTCGGGAATGGATAACCACGCAACCGCGCCCAACAATGTTTTCGGCGGGCGGGACGATGTGTTCAGCTGGCGCACCAACTGGATGACGACCATCACGGGTCGGGCCGGCGTCGCCATGAACAACAACCTGTTCTACGTGAAGGGCGGTTACGCCGGCGCGAGCAACCATCTGGCGGTCGTCGACAATGTTGCGCCTTTCGGCTCGGGTTCGGATACGCAATGGCACAATGGCTGGACCGCCGGCGCGGGCTGGGAATACGGCATTACCCAGAACTGGATCGTCGGCCTTGAATACGATTACGCGACCTTCGAGACCAAGGGCTATCAGCTCGCCGGCAACTCTGCGGGCTCGTACAAGTTCGATGCGAGGCCGCGCGATATCCAGTCCGTCGTCGGCCGGGTGAGCTACAAGTTCAACGGTCCGGTCGTGACGGGGTACTGATCCCTGCAAAAGCTTCCGAGAAAAAAAGCCCCGGCATCGTCCGGGGCTTTTTGCTTCATGCGCGGGATTTGCGGAGGGTGCGAGCAAACGAGCTTCGCATTTGACCGTCGATGCTCATGCGGTATTTGGCTGTGGGCTTCCGATGGTTCTTGTTGCGGTTGTGCAACTGCTTCGGGCAAAACCGGTCTAACAACGTCTTTTCCGTTAGAACTCGCGCTCGAGTTGATGAAGTATCCCGGGGGTGGATTTCGAGTTCACCGTCGCAACCGATCGTGAGGAAGTGCCGGTTTCACTCGATATGGGGTTCTCCCGAGACTGCAACTGAAAAGCCCCGGCATCGTCCGGGGTTTTCTTTGCGCTGCTTGGCGCGGCTAGCCCATGATCGAAAAACCGCCGTCGACGGGAATCGCGGTGCCGGTGACGAAGTCGGACGCATGTGAGGCGAGAAACACCGCGACGCCGGCGAAGTCCGTCGATCGCTCCCCACCGCGCCGCCGGCGTGCGCCCCAGAACCTTGTCGTGCAGGCCGTCGATCTGCTCGCGGGCGCGCCGGGTCAGATCGGTGTCGATCCAGCCCGGCAGCACGGCATTGGCCTGGATGTTGTCGGCAGCCCAGGCGACCGCGCAGGAGCGCGTGAACTGCACGATGCCGCCTTTGCTCGCGGCGTAGGCCGGCGCGAAGCTGGCGCCGAAGATCGACATCATCGAGCCGATGTTGATGATCTTGCCGCCGCCCAGTTGCTTCATGACCGGCTGGACCGCCTGCGAGCACAGGAATGCGCTGGTGAGGTTGGTCCTGATCACGCTGTCCCATTCCGCGAGATCCAGCGCATGCGGCGGTTTGCGGATATTGATGCCGGCGTTGTTGACGAGGATGTCGATCCGGCCGAGTTCGCCCCGGGTTCGCTCGACCATGGCGGCCACGGCGTCCTTGTCGGTGACGTCGGCGGTGACCGGAATCGCCCTGATGCCCCGAGCCTTCAACTCGGCGACGGCTGCGGCCGATTTGGCTTCATTGCGTCCGACGACAGCGATATCGGCGCCGGCGTCGGCCAGTCCCTGCGCCATGCCGAGACCGATGCCGCCATTGCCGCCGGTGACGATCGCCACCTTGCCGCTGAGGTCGAACAAGCCCGTCTTCATCGTCGATGTCCTCCGGAATGGTCAGCGCTTGCTTTGCCAGATCAGGACCAGGCCGAGGGCGGCCAGCGCTGCGCCGTAGCCGGCCCACTGCAACTGTCGAATCATGAAGCTCGATTTCGGCCAGTCGATTACGCCCAGGCCCTGTCCGATCCAGAGCAGGCCGATGGCAAGCGCGAGCAGGCCCAGAATCAGAAGCAATTGACGCATGGCATTTCCCCGCCCGTTATGGCCGCGCTCGGCCGGCGCGTGAGCGGTCACAGTGGCGCGCTCGTCTAGTCAGGGCAAGGGCAGGCCGCGCGTTTCGACGCTTGCGCACCGCGGATCAGTCGCGCACGGCACGCTGATGCGAGATACAAAAAAGCCCCGGACGATGCCGGGGCTTTTGAGTTGCTGGACGTTCAGCAGAGATCAGTACTTGGCAACCACCGGGCCGCTCCAGTTGAAGCGGTAGACCAGCGAGGTCGAGATGGTCTGGGTCCAGGTGTTGAACCGGATATCGCGTCCGACGAGAGCATTGGTGCCGTCGACGAGCTCGTTCACGTTCTTGGCGTTGTAGAAGGCCGAGCGATATTCGGTCTTCATGAACCAGCCGGGAGCCGTGATGCCGAAGATGTTCAGGTTGTTCTCGACGCCGCCGCCGATGAACCAGCCATTGCGGTTGAACGAGTTGGTGTGATCACCAACCGGGGCGCCGCTGACCGCGCTCAGGAAGGTCGAGCCCGACCAATGCGAACCGGAGTAACCGCCGTTGACGTAGGAGAGGACATTCGGCGCCACGAGATAACCGACGCGCGCACCGGCCGCCCAGGCGTCCTGCATCTTCAAAGTAGAAGTGAAGCCCACCGTCGGATCCTGAAGGGTGCCTCTGATGCTGCCGAACTGACCGTCGGCGAAGATGCCGGCGACCCAGCCGCTGTTGACTTGCCAGTCGTAACCGACACCGACGGTGCCGAACCAGCCGGAGCCGCCCTGGCGCTGGTCGATGCTGAGGGGCAGCGCGCCCGCCGTGGTCTGGGTGTGTTCATCCGAGGACCACAATCCGCCGCCGCCGCCGCCGAAGATGTAGAAGCCGGTCCAGTTCGGCGCGACTGCCATCGGCATCGGGGCCTTGGTGTAGCGCGGAGCCATATCCGCCGCCATGGCCGATCCGGTGAATGCCGCCAGCGCCGCCAGCGTGAGTACAACCTTCTTCATCTTATAATCCCCAGTAGCTTGCGTTCGGACCGGCCGATGGCGGTGCGAGCGTGGAATTCTCAAAACCTGATAGCCGGACTATAGACGGTTCGACCAAAAATGCTGTTGCCGGGGGGGCACACCTTCCGGAAAACGCCCCGGGGAAACCCGGGGGTTAACCGGCAAAAAGGGGCCGAAAACGCCCGAAATCGGCTCCGAAAGGCAGGATTTTACCCTCCGGGAGCCGCTTTGAACCGGGGGTTGGCGGCTAGACGTCCAGCAGGTCGTCGCTGGCGAATTCGGCCTTGTCCGAAATGAAGGCGAATCGGGCCTCCGCCTTGGTGCCCATCAGCCGCTCGACCGAATTGGCGGTGCCCTCGCGATCGTCGGCCAGCAGCACCACCCGCAGCATGCTGCGCTTGGCCGGATCCATGGTGGTTTCCTTGAGCTGCGCCGGCATCATTTCGCCCAGGCCCTTGAAGCGGCCGATCTCGACCTTGGCGTTGGCGTTGAATTCGCTCTTCAGCAGCGCGTCCTTGTGGGCGTCGTCGCGGGCATAGACCGTCTTGCTGCCATGGGTGAGGCGGTAGAGCGGCGGCACCGCGAGATAAAGATGGCCTTCATCGATCAGCCGCGGCGTCTGCCGGTAGAAGAACGTGATCAGGAGCGAGGCGATATGCGCGCCGTCGACGTCGGCATCGGTCATGATGATGATGCGGGAGTAGCGCAGATCCTCCTCGCGGTACTGGGTCCCGGTGCCGCAGCCGATCGCCTGCATCAGGTCGGCGAGTTGCGCGTTGGCGGTGAGCTTGTCCTTGGTCGCTGACGCGACGTTGAGGATTTTTCCGCGCAACGGGAGAATCGCCTGGGTCTTGCGGTCGCGCGCCTGCTTGGCGCTGCCGCCGGCCGAGTCGCCCTCGACGATGAACAACTCGCTGCCTTCGGTTGCCGTGTTGGTGCAGTCGGCGAGCTTGCCGGGCAGCCGCAGCTTCTTGACCGCGGTCTTGCGGGACGTTTCCTTTTCCGCTCGCCGGCGCAAGCGCTCTTCGGTGCGCTCGACGACGAAATCCAGCAGCTTGTTGGCCTGCAGCGGATTGCCCGACAACCAGTGGTCGAACGGGTCCTTGATCGCCTGTTCGACGATGCGCTGGGCCTCGGCGGTGGCGAGGCGGTCCTTGGTCTGACCCTGGAATTCCGGTTCGCGCACGAACACGCTGAGCATCACGGCGGCGCCCACCATGACGTCTTCCGAGGTCACGCTGGCGGCGCGTTTGCCCTGGCCGACGCGCTCGGCGTGATCCTTCAGGCCGCGCAGAAGCGCGCTGCGCATGCCGGACTCGTGGGTGCCGCCATCAGGCGTCGGCACAGTGTTGCAGTAGGAGGAGAGAAAGCCGTCGGCGTCGGCGGTCCAGGCGACCGCCCATTCGCAGGCGCCATGCGCGCCGACGCGCCCCGATTTGCCGGAGAAGATATCGGGATGCACCAGGGTGTCGGCATGAATAGCGGCGGCGAGATAATCCTTCAGGCCGTCGGGGAAGTGAAAACTGTCCTCGGCCGGTACATCCTCGACACCCTTCAACAGCGCCGGGTCGCAGCGCCAGCGGATCTTCACGCCGCCGAACAGGTAGGCCTTGGAGCGCGCCATCTTGAACAGCCGCTGCGGCTTGAAGACGGCCTTGGCGCCGAAAATCTCGGTGTCCGGCTTGAAGCGAATCCGGGTGCCGCGGCGGTTGTTGATCTTGCCGAGGTCCTCGAGCTTGCCCTTGGGATGGCCGCGCTCGAACGTCATGCGGTAGAGCTTCTGCTCGCGGGCGACTTCGACCTCGAGCCGCGACGACAGCGCGTTCACCACCGATACGCCGACGCCATGCAGGCCGCCCGAGGTCTCGTAAACCTTGGAGTCGAACTTGCCGCCGGAATGCAGCGTGCACATGATGACTTCGAGCGCGGACTTCTTCGGGAATTTCGGATGCGGGTCGACCGGAATGCCGCGACCGTTATCGGTGACGGTCAAAAATCCGTCGGCGCTCAATTCCACTTCGATGAACGTGGCATGGCCCGCCAGCGCCTCGTCCATCGAATTGTCGATGACCTCGGCGAACAGATGATGCAGCGCCTTCTCGTCGGTGCCGCCGATATACATGCCGGGCCGGCGCCGCACCGGCTCCAGTCCTTCCAGCACTTCGATATCTGCCGCGGTGTAGCCGGCTTCCGCGCTGGAGGTGCGTGCGGCGGCCTTCGCCGGGCCGCGCCCCTTCGCTTCCCCGGTTCCGAACAGATCGCTGGAGGATTTTGTCTTGGCTTGGGATTTCAATGGCTTGTTCATACTTTTTCATGTGTTGCGCGCAACGGCGGCGGCGAATCGGTTGGTCTGACTATGCCATGGATGAGCTTAAAAAGTGACGGCGGCGGCCTAAGGATAGGTATTCCCGGCGGCGCGGCCCGGATCAGGGGAAGCCTTGACGCGCGTACTTGATGACGACTCCACGGTCGCCCGCGGCCCCTTGATTTCACCCAGGGGTTGCGTGAAGCTTGCGACGGGCTGGGGGAACACATTCCAATGATCAGGCTGCTTTTGGCTGCGGCGCTCGCGCTGCCGTGTGTCGGCTGCGCGTCGGTGACGCGCGGAACGACGGAAAATATTTCGATTTCGACGACGCCTTCGGGCGCAACGGCGGACATAACGGGACTCGATATTCCGACCGCCTGCGTGACGCCTTGCGTGGTTCAGGCCAAGCGCAACGCCGAGATCACCGTGACGATCAACAAGGAGGGGTATGAGCCGCAAACCATCCCTCTCACCAAGGAGGTTCCCGCAACCGGCGCTGCGGGATTCGCCGGCAACGTTCTGCTCGGCGGTGTCGTCGGCATGGGCGTGGATGCCGTTACCGGCGCCGCCCTCGATCATAAACCGAATCCTGTCATCGTGACCCTGCAGCCGCTCGCCCCGGTATCGCCTCGGCCAGCAAAACCGCGACCGCCGAGAAAACCTCCGCCGGCGGAGCCGCAGAGTTGAAGCCAAGCGTTCGCTCAAGCGGGCGTAGTACGGAACATGATTGGCTCGCCTCCGCACCCCGATCGATACGCGCCGGAAGCGGGAGTTCACGCTGGCTCCGCGTCTTTGTGACTTGATGTCGCGAAGCCGGCCCGCTTACCTGTTCTTAGCCATCGGACCCTAAACAAGGTTCAAACGCGACAATCGCCGGGGAAGGGCGTTCGGAATGGAAGATCTTGGGCGCGCCTTGGCCGATTTCGTGCGCGACCATCAGACCTGGGCCGCGCCGATCGTGCTGCTGCTGGCGTTTGGCGAGTCGCTTGCCTTCATTTCGCTGCTGATCCCGGCCTGGGGCGCGCTGGTGGCGATCGGCGCGCTGATCGGCGTCAGCGGCATCAGCTTCTGGCCGGTGTGGATCGCGGGCGGGCTCGGCGCGGCGCTCGGCGACTGGGTCTCGTACTGGTTCGGCTTCAGGTACAAGGAACAGGTCGCGCAGATGTGGCCGCTGTCGCGCTATCCGGGACTGGTGGAGCGCGGCGAAGCCTTTGTGAAAAGCTGGGGCGTGCCGAGCATTTTCATCGGGCGGTTTTTCGGACCGCTGCGGGCCTCGGTGCCGCTCGCCGCCGGGATATTCGAGATGCCGTACTGGCAATTTCAGATCGCCAATTTCGTCTCGGCGCTGGTCTGGTCGGCCGCACTGCTGCTGTTCGGCGACGTGCTTGGCGAGATCGCCGGGTGGTTGTGGCGGACGGTCTGAAATCGCGAAAATGGCGCCTCCGCGGCTTGACGCCGGCCGGGCGCGGCCTTATAGCCCCCGCCATGAACAACGCCGTGACCATTGTCATCGCTCGCCGCCGCCGCCGTACACCAGCGGTATGGGCGGATATCTGCGTTTAAGATACAGCCTTTGCCGCCGGATCCGGTCCGCGGCACCTTCTTCCTCCTGCAGCGCGATCTGACCCGGCGGCTCACCAGAGCCAGCAGGAGATTGCCATGTATACGCCTCCCATGTTCAAGCCCGACCGCGCCGCGAGCCTTGCGTTTGCGCAGGCGCGCGGATTTGGCACGGTCACGGCCTGGGACGGACAGAAGCCGCTCGCCTCGTCGCTGCCGTTCTACCTCACCTTTGCCGACGACGGCACGCCGCACGCCGCCTTTCATGTCGCGCGCAACAATGCCCTCGCCAAACTGGCGGACGGAAAATCGAGCTGGCTGATGGCCGTGAATGGGCGCGATGCCTATGTGTCGGCCGACTGGTACGTCTCGCCCGATCAGGTGCCGACCTGGCTTTACCAGGCCGTGCATTTGACGGGGACCGTCCGGATGCTGTCCGATTCAGAACTCGGCCCGCATCTGGAAGCGCTCAGCGCCAAATTCGAAAGCTGGCTGGCGCCGAAACCGCCCTGGGCGATGTCGAAGGTGACGGCCGGACGTCTTGATGCGCTGAAGAAAGCGATTGTGGGATTGGTCATGACGGTGGACGAGGTCGAGGGCAGTTTCAAGCTCAACCAGCACAAATCCGACGCAGACCATGTCGCGATTGCCTCGGCACTGCTGGCGCGGCCGGACGAAGCCACCCAGACGATCGGAAAACAGATGGTCGCGCTGCGGCCGCAGTTGGACTACAAATCATCCGCGCCTGCCAGCGTATCCGCGGATTGAAGGAGCACATCATGACCCTCTCCGATACCAGGCAGCCGAAAGGCCAATCCCCGACCGCCGGCACATCCGCCCGGCCCACCGTGTTCGTTGATGGCGCGGCAGGAACGACTGGCCTTGGCATTCGCGAACGCCTCGGCCTGCAGAACGACGTCGTGCTCAAGAGCATTGCCGAAGACAAACGCAAGGACGCGCAGGCCAAGCGGGCGCTGATGGAGGAGGTCGACCTCGTCATCCTCTGCCTGCCGGATGACGCCGCGCGGGAAACCGTTGCGCTGATCGACGGCATGGGAGCCGCGGCGCCCAAAGTGCTGGACGCATCCACGGCGTTTCGTGTCGCCAGCGACTGGACCTACGGCTTTCCGGAACTCGCGGCCGACCAGGCGGACAAGATACGAACGGCGCGGAAGGTCTCCAATCCCGGCTGCTATCCGACCGGGGCGGTGGCGCTGCTGCGGCCGCTGGTGGATGCCGGGCTCGTGCCCGCGGATTATCCCGTCACCATCAATGCGGTGAGCGGCTATTCGGGCGGCGGCAAGTCGATGATCGACAGTTTCGAGAACGGCAGCGCGCCGGCCTTCGAACTCTATGGCCTCGGCTTCGAGCACAAGCATTTGCCGGAGACGCAGCTTTACTCGGGGCTCACGCGGCGGCCGATCTTCATTCCCTCGGTCGGCGACTACCGGCAGGGCATGCTGGTATCGGTGCCGCTGCATCTCGACACGCTGCCGGGCAAGCCGGGCGCCGCCGATCTCCACGCCGCGTTGGCCAAGCGCTACGCGGGAAGCAAATACGTCTCGGTCATGCCGCTCGACAACGGTGCGACCAGGAGCGGACGCCTCGAACCGGAGGCGCTCAACGAGACCAACCGGCTCGAGCTCTATGTGTTTGCGAACCCGAAATACCCGCAAGCCCTTCTGGTCGCGCGTCTCGACAATCTGGGCAAGGGCGCCTCGGGCGCGGCCGTGCAGAACATGCGGCTGATGCTCGGCTTTGCCGACGCGTGACGCCGAACTGCTGAAATCATCGTCGCGAGTGCAAGCGAAGCAATCCATGCCGCAAAGGAAGGCCGGATTGCTTCGCCGCTAATGCACCTTGCGATAGTGCTTCAAACGATTCCGAAAATCGCCAGCACCAGCACCGCCTGCGCGAGGAAGCCGACGGTGAAGGCCAGCGTGCGGAACACCGGCAGGCCCAGCGTGTAGACGATCAGATGCGCGAGGCGCGCCCAGAAATACACCGCGCAGGCCAGCACCGTCCATTTGGTCGAATAGTCGATCTGCGCCAGGATCAGCACCAGCGGCGCGAAGATGATGAGGTTCTCGACCGCGTTGTCGTGCGCGAACATCAGCCGCGTCGCCCATTCCGCATGCGGTTTGTCGGTGCGTGACGGATTGGCCATCGCCCCCGTGAGGCCGCGAATCTGACAGCGGTTGAGCACGTAGGGGACCCACAGCAATCCGGTCAGAATGACTGTCGCCGTCAGCCAGAACAATTCGCGCGTCATCGGTTTTCCCCTCAATTCGAGTTCTTGACCCTCGTCCCGGCGGGACGGCCGGTTATAGCGCAGAGTCCGGCGCTACTGCGTCGAATCGGACGTGGTGCCTTCTTTTTATTCGAGCGTGATCTTTGGGCCAACGCATCGCGTTCGTCCCGAGGCAAACCGGTTCCGATCCTGCGAAGATTATGCGCGGACCCGGACGTAGCTGCCGGGCGCGTCTTCGATCGGCGGCAATGCCGTCGGTGCCGACCGCGCGCGCCGGCACCTTTTCGGCGTCGATGGCTTCCAGCCATCCGCGCCAGTCGGGCCACCACGATCCCTTGTGTTCCTGCGCGGCCTTGAGCCAGTCCGCGAGCGTCACGTCGCGGATGTTGTCGTTGGTCCAGAACTGGTACTTGCCGGACGCTGGCGGGTTGACGACGCCGGCGATATGCCCGGACCCGGACAGCACGTATTTCACCGGCCCGCCGAAAAACTGCGAGCCGTAAAGCACGGATTCGGCCGGCGCGATGTGGTCCTCGCGCGTCGCCAGATTGTAGACCGGCACCTTCACCTTCGACAGGTCGAGCAGGGTGTTGTCCAGCACCATGCTGCCGGACGACAGCCGGTTCTCCAGATAGCAGTTGCGCAGGTAATAGGAATGGTTCGCCGCCGGCATTCGCGTCGCATCCGAATTCCAATGCAACAGGTCGAACGAGGAGGGCGGTTTCCCCTTCAGGTAATTGCTGACGACGTAGGACCAGATCAGGTCATTCGAGCGCAGCATGTTGAAGGCCATCGCCATCTTGCTGCCTTCGAGGATGCCGGATTCCTGCATGTCGCGTTCGAGCGCCGAGATCTGGTCTTCGTCGACGAACACCAGGAGATCGCCGGCATGGGTGAAATCGACCTGCGCCGCCAGGAAGGTCGCCGAACTGACGCGCACGCGCCGCTTTTCGGCAAGCCAGGCGAGCGTGGTGGCGAGCAAAGTGCCGCCGACGCAATAGCCCATGGTGTGGACCTTCATCTCGCCGGTGGCGCGCTCGATGGCGTCCATCGCCGCCAGCGGGCCCTCCTTCATGTAGTCTTCCCAGGTCTTCGCCCCGAGAGTCTTGTCCGGGTTGACCCAGGAAATCACGAATACGGTGATGCCCTGATCGACGCACCACTTGATGAAGGATTTTTCCGGCTTGAGGTCGAGGATGTAGAACTTGTTGATCCACGGCGGCACGATCAGCAGCGGCGTGCGCAGCACGTTCTCCGTCGCCGGCGTGTACTGGATCAACTGCATCAGATCGTTCTGGAAGATCACCTTGCCCGGCGTCGTCGCCATGTTGACGCCGACGACGAGGTTGGACGGGTCGGACTGGCGGATGCGCAACGTGCCGCCCCCGGTCTCGATATCCTCCGCCAGCATCTTCATGCCGCGCACGAGATTGTCGCCGTTGGAGGCCAGCGTCTCGCGCAGCACTTCGGGATTGGTCAGAACGAAATTCGACGGCGCCAGCGCGTTGGTGATCTGCAGGACGTAGAACTCGGCCTTCTTGCGGGTGTGCGCGTCGAGGCCGTCGGCGTTGCGCACCAGTTCCTGCGCCCATTGCGTGGTGAGCAGATAGGCCTGCAGCACGAAATCGAAGAACTGGTTCGACTTCCACTCGGGGTCGCTGAAACGCTTGTCGCGCGGCGACGGCTCGATCGCAGGCGGCGCCTGTTCACCGGCGAGCCGCCGCATCGACGAGCCCCACAGGTCGAGATAGCCCTTGGCGAGCTTGGTTTGCAGGTCCGCCGAGCGGTCGTTGTCCGACAGCCAATATTCCGCCACCGCCGTGAAGGTCTTGACCATCTCGGTGAGTTCGTTCGGCGGCTTGTCCGGCACGCCGCCGCTCTCGCGTGGCGTCAGATAGGCCGCGAGCGCCTGGCCGCTCGTCTCCATCGCCCGCGCGAGGTTCATCGCAAAGGCTTCGGGGTCGAATTTTTTCGCGGCCTGGGTTTCAATCGTAACGTCGCTCATGCCTGCAACATTATAGGTTCGTTTCCTGTTCGTCACCGCGTTGATCGATGATGCGACTTCGAAGTTAATCGCAGTGGAATACGTGTTGCACTGCGACAAAATTTCTTGGTTCGGTCATATTGAAGCCCCAGCGCCCGGTTTTGCTGTTTGGGCTTTAATCGTTTCGGGCGAGAATGGTTTGAGCTGTAGCAATAGTTGATGAAATTTGCGTCAGGCTGCTGCAGGGTTGAACGGGTGAGGCGGGGATTTCCTGAAGCGGATGTCGGTGGAACGAAACAAGAGGGCGCTGGCCTTTGGCGCGCTGCTGCTGTCGGCGCTCGCGCTGGGCGGCTGCTCGAGTTCGATCGCCGACCTGCCGCTGGTCGGCACGCCCGCTGACGCGCCTGCGCGGCCCGCTGAGCCCGGCGCCTACCTTCCCGTTCATGATCTGCCGCCGGATCGCGCAGAGGCGGTGATCCCGCCCGCCGAGCGGGCCAAGATCGAGAAGGAACTTGCTGCGGCGCGGGACCGGCAGGCGCAGGTCGCAGCCAAAGACGCCGCGGCAAAGTGACCCGCCGACACTGGCGCCGCCGGGCGTCCGTGGTAAAAGAAGCCCAATTCAACCGCAAATCGGGGCAAAGCCACTCAATTTTGCGCCTGAACTCGCCCTAAATCATTGATTTAGCGTGATTTCTGGACGAAGCCGCCTCCGGCTTCGAAACCGCAGAGTTCGGCGATTTAGCCCCTTCGGTTGCCGGAGCAAGGTCCATGGAAGAATTTTACCGCATCCGCCGTTTGCCGCCTTACGTGTTCGAGCAGGTCAACCGGGCCAAGGCGGCCGCGCGCAATGCCGGCGCCGACATCATCGACCTCGGCATGGGCAATCCCGACCTGCCGACGCCGCCCCATGTCATCGAAAAACTCAAGGAAACCCTCGGCAAGCCGCGGACCGACCGCTACTCGGCCTCGCGCGGCATTACCGGCCTGCGCAGGGCGCAGGCGGCCTATTACGCCCGCCGCTTCGGCGTGAAGCTCAATCCGGAAACCCAGATCGTGGCGACGCTGGGCTCGAAGGAGGGATTTGCCAATGTCGCGCAGGCGATCACCGCGCCCGGCGACGTGATCCTGTGCCCGAATCCGAGCTACCCGATCCATGCCTTCGGCTTCCTGATGGCGGGCGGCGTGATCCGCTCGGTCCCCTCGGAGCCGACACCGCAATTCTTCGAGGCGGTCGAGCGGGCCATCATCCATTCGATCCCCAAGCCGATCGCGCTCGTGGTTTGCTATCCCTCCAATCCGACCGCCTATGTCGCGAGCCTCGATTTCTACCGGGACCTGGTCGCGTTCGCGAAGAAGCACGAGATCTTCATCCTGTCGGATCTGGCCTACGCCGAAGTCTATTTCGACGACAACAACCCGCCGCCCTCGGTGCTGCAGGTTCCCGGCGCGATCGACGTGACCGTGGAATTCACCTCGATGTCGAAGACGTTTTCAATGGCCGGCTGGCGCATGGGATTTGCCGTCGGCAACGAACGCATCATCGCCGCTCTGTCGCGGGTCAAATCCTATCTCGATTACGGTGCGTTCACCCCGATCCAGGTCGCGGCGACCGCGGCCCTGAACGGTCCGGACGATTGCATCCGCGAGATGCGCGATACCTACCGCAAGCGCCGCGACGCGCTGGTCGAATCGTTCGGCCGGGCAGGGTGGGATATTCCGCCGCCGCAGGCCTCGATGTTCGCCTGGGCACCGCTGCCTGCCGCCTTCCGCGGCGTCGGCAGCATGCAGTTCGCGACCCTGATGGTGGAAAAATCGGGCGTCGTGGTGTCGCCCGGGGTCGCCTTCGGCGAGCACGGCGAGGGCTATGTCCGCATCGCCATGGTGGAAAACGAGCAACGTATCCGCCAGGCGGCCCGCGGCGTGCGCCGCTTCCTTGAAAGCGGCATTGAAACGTTGCACAACGTGGTTCCTCTCGCCAACCGGCGTTAGGCATGATCCCGAAAAGCATGTCCCCGGACTTGACCCGGGGATCGAGAGTTCGGACCAGATCATGCCTGGTTTAGGTCATTCCGGCAGGTTTTTTGCGTCATGGTCGCACCCCTGAAAGTGGGTATCGCGGGGCTCGGCACGGTTGGCGCCGAAGTGGTCCGCGTCATCGAACAGCAGAGCCGCATTTTGTCGGCGCGCTGCGGACGCGGCGTGCGCGTGGTCGCCGTTACCGCGCGATCGAAGGTGAAGAAGCGCGGTCTCGACCTGCGCGGCATCGACTGGGCGAAGAACCCGCTGGCGCTCGCCAGCGATCCCGGCATCGATTGCTTCGTCGAACTGATGGGCGGGTCCGGTGAACCCGCGCTGTCGGCGATCGAGGCGGCGCTGAAATCCGGCAAGTCGGTGGTTACCGCCAACAAGGCGCTGATCGCCAGGCACGGGATCAGGCTGGCGAAGCTCGCCGAAAAGCACGGCGGCGCGCTGAATTTCGAGGCGGCGGTCGGCGCCGCGATCCCCGTCGTCAAGACCCTGCGCGAGGGGCTGGCGGGCACCGACATCAACCGCGTCTACGGCATCCTCAACGGCACCTGCAATTACATCCTGACCCGGATGGAACAGGAAGGCCTGTCGTTCGCCGAGTGTCTGAAAGACGCCCAGCGCCTCGGTTACGCCGAGGCCAATCCGTCCTTCGACGTCGACGGCCACGACACCGCGCAGAAGCTCGCGATCCTGGCGAGCCTCGCCTTCGGCACCAAGGTCGCGCAGAGCGCGATCTATGTCGAGGGTATTTCCTCCATTGCGCCGGAGGATCTTCAGGCCGCGGAGGACCTCGGCTATCGCGTCAAGCTGCTTGGCGTGGCGGTGCGGACCGCCAAGGGCATCGAGCAGCGCGTGCATCCGACCATGGTGCCGAAATCGTCATCGATCGCCCAGGTGATGGGCGTCACCAATGCCGTGACCATCGATGGCGAAGGCATCCCGCCGATCACGCTGGTCGGCCCGGGTGCGGGCGGCGCTGCGACGGCATCGGCGGTGGTCGCCGATATCGCCGACGTCGCGCGCGGCATCCGCGCGAGGCCGTTCGGGCGACCGGTGGACCGATTGCGCGACACGCGCAAGGCGCCGATGGAGCGCCATGAAGGCGGCTATTACATCCGCCTGATGGCGCGGGATCTGGCAGGAACTGCCGCTACGATCGCCACCCGCCTGGCGGAACAGAAGATTTCCATTGAATTGATCGTGCAGCGCCATCCGGACGGCGTTGACGCAGCCGGCGCGAAGGGGAAAACTTCGCCGGTGCCGGTCATCCTGATTACCTATGCGACCAGCGAGGATGCCGTCTATCGCGCGCTGCAGGCGGTGCAGCGCGACAAGGTGATCTCTGGCCGGCCGCAGGTGATACGGATCGAAAAAAACTAGCGCGCGCTCCGAACGGATCGCGCGCCCAATAATTGGTTGCGGGCCGAAAAACCCGCCGTGAAGTCTTGAGGAGTTTGCCGATGTCGACCCATATTTCCGTCCCCCCGCAATTGTTGCTGGAGCGCATCCTCACGCTCGAAATCGTGCGGGTGACGGAGCGCGCGGCGGTGTCGGCGGCGCGGCTGCGCGGCCACGGCAACGAGAAGGCCGCCGACCAGGCCGCGGTCGACGCCATGCGCCGTGAACTTAACAAGCTGCCGATCGAAGGCACCGTTGTGATCGGCGAGGGCGAGCGTGACGAAGCGCCGATGCTGTTTATCGGCGAGAAGGTCGGCATGAATGCCGGGCCGCAGGTCGATATCGCCGTCGATCCGCTCGAGGGCACCACGCTGTGCGCCAAGAACATGCCGGGTGCGATCGCGACCATGGCGATGGCGGATGGCGGCACGCTGTTGCACGCGCCCGACGTCTACATGCAGAAGATCGCGGTCGGCCCCGGCTACAAGAAGGGCGTCGTCGAGCTCGATGCGACGCCGGCGGACAATGTGAAGCGGCTGGCCAAGGCCAAGGGGGTGGAGCCTTCCGCGATCACGGTGCTGGTGCTCGATCGCCCGCGCCACTCCGACATCATCCACGGCGTGCGCTCGACCGGGGCTGCGGTCCGCCTCATCACCGACGGCGACGTCGCCGGTGTCATCCATTGCGCCGACCCCGACAATACCGGGGTCGACATGTATATCGGCACCGGCGGCGCGCCCGAGGGCGTGCTGGCGGCGGCGGCGCTGCGCTGCATCGGCGGCCAGATGCAATGCCGGCTGATCCTCGACACCGAGGAGAAGCGCGAGCGTGCCCGCAAGATGGGCGTCAACGATCCGCGCATGATCTACGGCATCGAGGACATGGCGAGGGGCGATTGCCTGTTCGCCGCGACCGGCGTCACCACGGGTTCGCTGCTCTCCGGCGTCAAGTTCCGCAAGGATGTGATCGAGACCGAGACCGTGGTGATGCGTTCGGTCACCGGCACGGTGCGCTACATCAAGGCCGAACACCGCCAGCTCGAAAAATTCCACCTCGACTGAGGGCTGCGGCATGGCTGGCGAAACCGTCGTCAGACCCGTGCGACCTGGCGACCGCGAGATGTGGGAGCCGCTGTGGCAGGGCTACCTGACTTTCTACCAGGCCACGCTTGCCCCCGATGTCACGGAAGCGACATGGCGCCGGTTCTTCGATCCGCTTGAAGGGCTCGGCGCCTTCGTTGCCGAGCGCGACGGACACTTGATCGGTCTTGCCCATTATCTGCTGCACCGCTCGACCTGGGCGCCGGTGTGCTACTGCTACCTTGAAGACCTCTTCGTCGAACCGTCGGTCCGCGGCGGCGGCGCAGGGCGTGCGCTGATTGCGGCTGTCGAGGCCGCGGCCCGTGACGCCGGCGCAAGCCGTCTCTACTGGATCACGGACGAAACCAACCAGACCGCGCAAAGGCTCTATGACAAGGTCGCCGAACGGCCGGGCGTCGTGCAGTACCGCAAGAAGCTTTGAATGGTCTTTCCGGGTCTGGTTCTTCGGACCGTCGCGGAATGACAGCAGTAAGAAGAGGAAAAAAATGTCCGATATTTCCGGGGTCAAGGCACTGGTGTTCGATGTGTTCGGCACGGTGGTCGACTGGCGCACCAGCCTGATCGCGGATTTCACCAAATGGAGCGAGAAGCGGGGCATCAAGGCCGACTGGACCGCGCTGGTCGACGGCTGGCGTGCGGTCTATTCCGCCTCGATGGATGAGGTGCGCAAGCATCCCGAGCGCGGCTATGTGATCCTCGACAAGTTGCACCGCCAGTCGCTGGAAAAGCTGGTGGCGCAGCTCGGGATATCCGGCTTGAACGACGCCGACCTGCACTACCTCACGATGGGCTGGCATCGCCTTCATCCCTGGCCGGACAGCGTATCCGGCCTGACGCGGCTCAAGACCAAATACATCATCAGCCCGCTTTCCAACGGCAATGTCGCGCTGTTGACCAACATGGCCAAGTTCGCCGGCCTGCCCTGGGATCTCGTGATGTCGGCGGAGCTGTTCGAACACTACAAGCCCGACCCCGAAACCTATCTGGGCGCGGCAAAACTGCTCTGCCTGCAACCGGAGCAGGTGATGATGGTGGCCGCTCACAATCACGATTTGAGAGCCGCCCAGAAGCTGGGATTGAAAACCGCCTTCGCCGCACGACCTACCGAATACGGTCCCTTGCAGAAGCACGATTTCGAAGCCAAGGGCGACTGGGATATCGTAGCGAAGGATTTCAACGGCATCGCCGAGCGGATGGGCTGCTAGGGCCGACCGTCACACGTTGCAGGCAAGCCGCGCGTTTCCGCGCCGCGCGCACGCGATCAACAAGGAAATGAAAATGAGTTTTTCCAGCTTTTTTGCGCGAATAGTCGCGCTGATCGGCGCCGCTGCGCTGCTTTGGCGGCGCGGGCAGGGCGCCGCGCCCGCGCCGGCCTGGGGCAACGCTCCGGTGGTCCCGGAAGCGAGGCCGCAGGGCAGCCTCCCGACGCTCAAGATGCCGACCGCAAGGGGCTGGAGCAACGGGCAAAAGCCGGTGGCTGCACCGGGGCTCAAGGTCAACGCGTTCGCGACGGGTCTGGACCATCCGCGCTGGATCAACGTGCTGCCGAACGGCGACGTCCTCATCGCCGAGTCGACGCAGATCGCAGGTCCTCCCAGAAGCGTGTTCAGCTATGCGATGCAGGCCACGATGCGGCGTGCCGCAGCCCTTGGCGTCAGCGCGAACCGCATCACCTTGTTGCGCGACACCGACCGCGACGGCGTCGCCGAGAAGCGCGGCGCCTTCATGGAAGGGCTGAGCCAGCCATTCGGCATGGCTCTGCTGGGCGATACCTTCTATGTCGGCAACACCGACGGCGTGGTGGCTTTTCCGTATGTGGCGGGCGCGGACCGCATCACCGCGCCGGGGCGCAGGCTCACCACCTTCAAGCCCAGCGGGCATTGGACGCGGAGCCTGTTGCCGAGCCGGGATGGCCGGAAACTCTATGTCGGCGTCGGCTCACTGACCAATATCGCCGACGACGGCATGGACGTGGAGGAAGGCCGCGCGGCCGTCTATGAGCTCGATCTGGCCGCCGGCACCAACCGGATCTTTGCCGGTGGCCTGCGCAACCCCGTGGGGCTCGCATGGGAGCCGACGACCGGCGTGCTCTGGACGGTCGTCAACGAGCGCGACGGCCTCGGCGATGAGACACCTCCCGACTATTTGACCTCGGTTCGCGAGGGGGGATTTTACGGCTGGCCTTATTGCTACTGGGGGCAGACGGTGGACGATCGTGTTCCGCAGGATGCTGCCGCGGTCGCCAGGGCGATCAAGCCGGACTACGCGCTGGGCGGGCACACCGCGTCGCTCGGTCTGTGCTGGATGCCGGCCGGCACGCTTCCGGGGTTTCCAGATGGCATGGCCATCGGGCAGCACGGCTCCTGGAATCGCAGCACGCTGAGTGGCTACAAGGTCGTCTTCGTGCCGTTCGTGAACGGGCGCCCCGCCGGGCCGCCCCGGGATATTCTCTCCGGCTTCCTCGCACCCGACGAGCGGGAGTCCTATGGAAGGCCCGTTGGCGTAACCCTTGGTCCCGATGGCTCGCTTCTGGTCGCGGATGACGTCGGCAACGTTATCTGGCGCGTAACGGGCGAGCAGCAGCGCTGAGCGCGTCGGTTCGGGTGAAGACAGCGCGTCAAAACAGCAATCTCCAGAGCATGTTCTGACTCGATCAGAACATGCTCCGGTGTTTCGCGTCAGGCGGCGGACACACCGCGCGTGCCGGATTCCGCCTTCTCCGCCCGGCGTGGCAGGACCCAGTCCGGACGAATGAAGTGACAGGTATAACCATCAGGATATTTCTCCAGATAATCCTGATGCTCGGGCTCGGCCTGCCAGAACGGTCCGGCGGGCGCCACCTCGGTGACGACCTTGCCCGGCCAGAGCCCGGAAGCATCGACATCGGCAATGGTGTCTTGCGCGACCCGCTTCTGTTCGTCGGTGGTGTAGAAGATAGCCGACCGGTAGCTCGCTCCGCGGTCGTTGCCCTGGCGGTTCAACGTCGAGGGATCATGGATCTGGAAAAAGAATTCCAGCAGCTTTCGATAGCTGATGATCTGCGGGTCAAAGGTGATCTCGATGGCTTCCGCGTGATTGCCGTGGTTGCGATAGGTCGCGTTTGGGACCTCGCCGCCGGTATAGCCAACCCTGGTTGAAATCACGCCGGGATAGCGGCGCACGAGATCCTGCACGCCCCAGAAGCAGCCGCCGGCAAGGACCGCGCGTTCCGTTGAAACCGTCATGTCTGTCCTCCTTCGGTTCGCCGCGAGGGTCGTTCCCGCAGCTTGATCAAGGCCTATCGGGCCGAACGATGCAACAGCCTAGATAGGCACGAGGGCGGCCTTGCGCCAGCGGCGCCGTCCGCCCGCCCGGGGTTCGCCCCGGTTTTCCTAATATCTGAGCGTCGTCGTCACCCCGAACACGGCGGCGTCGCCGATCCGCGACAGGCCGCTCGGATCGTTCGGATTGGGAATGCCGCCGGAGGGGCGGAACACATATTGAAAATAGGGCGCCAGCAGCCAGCCCGGCTTGATATGGGCTTCGTAGATGAACTCGATCAGGGTTTCATTGCTGCGCACCGGGCTCGGCAGGCCGGAAAAGAACTGCGTATCGCGATCGAGGTTGCGGTCAGCGCCTGAAATCCGCATGTAGGCGATCGCCATCCCGAACCGGTCGAGCGGACGACCGGGGACCATGCCGACGAAGCCGATGCCGCCATCGAGATAGAGGTCGATCAGGTTGCGATCGGGCGGGCTGTAGGCGATCCGGCCGAAAGCCGTCACGCCGGGCAATGAGTTCGAAACACCCTTCTCGGTGACGGATGCCGGGCGGTAGAGCGTCTGCTCGATGACCGCGAATATTCCGAAATTGCCGTGAAGCTTTGCCGCGATGCCGCTTCCGCTGGGATCGGCGATCGACAGGCCCTGCGCGGTGAAGCGCTGATCGTCGAATTCGCCGGTATGATACCAACCTCCGGGGGTAAAGTTGCCCGCCAGCGGGCGGCCGGCAATGTCGACATCGTAGTCCCAGCGGACCTGCCCGATGACCCAGGGCGGATCGTTGACGCGAAACGCCAGGCCGTGATTGTCGCGAAGCTGCGGGTCTTCGTCTCCGGGCGCCGCCGGGTTGCCGTTGAATACCGCCCCGAACACGGTGATCCTGTCCGAAAGCGCGGCCTTGACGCGAATGCCGGGCACCGCGATCGGCGGCGCCGGACCGCCGGCCGGAAGGTTGCTGGCCTTGATGGCCGGCCAGCCGAAGGTGCCGTTGATGAAGAGATCGTCGGTCTGGCTGTCGAAGAACTCGACGTCGGCGGCCTGCTGGCCGGCCCTGATGTTGAGGGCGCCGTTGTACAGGTTTTGCTCGAAATAGGCGTTATAGAGCCGCGTATCCGGCAGCGCTTCGCTTTCGCTGATGGTCGCGAGATTGTGGATGTAGTTGCGCGTCAGCCCGCGGCCGTAGATCTCGTAGGTGTTGGCGAAGAATCTGCCGCCGCTCCAGCCGACCAGCTTCTCGAGGTCGGCATCGACGGAAAGATCGAAGCGGCCGAGATGGATGAAGCCGCGCGCGGTCCCGCCGGTAGCGTTGCCGATGAAGTCGCCGATATAGGTTGCGCCGAAATTCAGTCCCTTGGCGGCAAGTCCGTCATGCCATTCGTTGAGCCATTTCGGCGCCAGCCACTCGGCGGCGCTTTCGTCCTTGGCTCCGGCATGCGCGCCGGTGGCCGCCGTCAGGCCGGCGAAACACGCCGCCACCAGCACCGATCTGCGCAACGAAGACATTCGCGACGGTCCCGTCCCGCGACCAGGCTACTTGATGATACCGATACGCTTCATGATCAGGTAGGCGGCGAACGATGACAGCACCATCAGCACCGACGCCCACAGGAACGCCGTATCGAGCTCGGTGAAAGGCAGGCCCTTGGTGTTCATGCCGAAAATGCCCGTCACCAGCGTCGGAGGCAGCAGGATCGCGGTCAGGACCGAAAGGACGCGAAGGCTGTCATTGCCCTGCTCCTCGATTTTCAGATGCAGCTCCTCCTGCAAGAGCCGGCTGCGTTCGCGCATCTCGACGATCGCGTGATCGAGGCCGTCGAGCCGCTGCGCCAGCTTGCCCGCGCGAAGCTGCAGCGCGGGCTTCAAATCCTCTGGACGCTTCTGTTCGAGCCGGTGGAAGATGATGCGCAGCCCGGAGAGCTGCCGGTGCAGACGCACGCAGCTTCGCCGCAGCCGGCCGAGCGTCAGGCGGAGATCGCCCGCGTTGTCCGACAACACCTGTTCTTCGATTTCATCGAGCGAGCGGGCAATACGGTCGGAAACCCGGTCCATCGTTTCCGCGACGTTCTCCACGATCGTCTCGAGCAGGGCGGCTACGCTTTCGATGCGGCGCCCGCCCTCAAGGGCGCGCCGCGTGGCGTCGACCGCGGCCAGTGCGTGATGCCGGCCGCTCACCAGGAGCCGCTCGGTCATGACGAAACGCAGATAGGCGGTCTCCTCGGTCGCTTCGGCGATATCCCGCATCAGGTCGGAGATGACGCCGTAAACGCTGTCGTCGGCGGTGTGCAGTTGCTGGTAGTTGTCTTTCGACAGCAGGAGCTCCCGGGCCTGTGCCGGCGCGTCCAGCTCCGCCGCCGCCAGCCATTGCAGGGCCCTTGCGTCGGCCAGGTTGAAGTGCAGCCACAGCATCCCGTCATGCGTGAACGGGATCGGCTCGTTGGTCGGAAGCGCTTCCGGCCTGCCGTCGGAATGGATGCGAAACGCCCAGACGAGGCCCGGAATGGGTGCGGACGACCTCGCCGACCTCGCGACATCGTCGACGGGCAAAACTTCGGCAACGGAGGTTTCACTCTGCATCTGACACCGGAAATTGCTGAACGCTAAAATCACGAGCGCCCAAACAGGTGAGGGCAGGCGTCACGGCCCGCGCATCTCCCCTGGGCGGACCGATAGAATGTCATTTCTGTTACGGTTATGTGTCGGTCGCGCTATTCGGCCGCTTCCGCCAGGTCTTCGTCCTGCTTGTTGTAGTCATAAACCACGCGGCCATAGGGCAGCGTCAGGTCGGCCAGGAAGTGATGCGCGCCGATGACCCGCCGCACCGGGAAATCGGCGACGGGAGCGTTGACGTGCGGCACGAGGTGCAGCCGGCCGGGCCCGATCCACGAGCCCTTCACCGCGATGTCGGTGAGGTTGATGGCAACGAGCTGGCAGACCTCCGCGCGGCCGTCGACACCGGGGATCAGTTTCAGGTTGATCTGGGTCTTGGAGAGCGTGGCGCGCGTCAAATCGCCGTTGCCGGCCATCGACTTCGTGCTTGTAGCCCATGGTCCCCATGGCCACGAGCTGGTTGGCGTATTCCAGCGTACCCGTCAGCGTATCCTTCACCACTTCAAGCTTGGGATGCGCGTATTTCTTTGGAAAGCCCCAGATTTCGCGGCCCGCGGCGATCGGCGGATCGTCGTCGAGATACATCTGCGAGACGAAGTTGACTTCTTCGCCGTTCAGCCGGGCCGGAATGACGAGGCCGGATTCGGTGTAGCTGCCGAAGCCCGAGCTGTCCGGCATCTTGATCCATTCGTAATGCACGATGGGCTGGTCGACCGGCTCCAGTGGTTCGGGCAGGCCGGCGCGGATCAGGTCCGGATCGGTCTCGTAACTGATGACCAGGAATTCGCGGTTGACGAAGCGATAGGGGCCTGCGGGATAGCTCGGGCCGGCCATCGGCATCGACGGAAGCTTGAGAACGTCTGCCTTTCGCATCGGTTGACTTCTCCTTCAGTGAGCGGTCCGGCTCGCCGACGAGCCAACGGCACAGGTCATGATTGAGCGCGCTGCACGACAGCTATCCGCCGTGTTTGACGGCGATGTGAGACATTTCCTTCAGACCCGTGACAAGCAGGCGTGATTTGCACTCCACCCGGCGGGTGGTCGCGGCAATTGGTGCGCTGTCACAGCGATGTCACCGCTCATCTGAATGCTGGCTGCGGATTTCATCATTTGGTCGAGGGAGAGCATCATGGACGCGCAAACGCCGAGGTCGGCTACCGCTGCCGCGTCCGGCTGGTGGCCGGATCGATGCGACCGCGTCGCGCTGGTGCTGCAGGGAGGCGGCGCGCTGGGGGCCTATCAGGCCGGCGTTTATCAGGCGCTGCACGAGGAGGGCATGGAGCCGAACTGGGTCTGCGGCGTCTCGATCGGCGCCATCAATTCGGCGATCATCGCCGGCAATCCGCCGGAGCACCGGCTGGAAAAGCTGCGGATCTTCTGGGACCGCATTACCTCGCGCAAGATCTGGCACTACACGCCGGATGGCGACATCTACCGCAAGGCGCGCAACCTCACCAGCACGTTGATGACGACGACGCTGGGCCAGCCCGGCTTCTTCAAGCCGCACGACGTCAATCCCTGGTTCAGCCCCGCCGGCGCCAGGACGGCGACCAGCTATTACGACACCGCGCCGCTGCGCGAGACCCTGCTCGAACTGGTCGACTTCGACCTGATCAATGCCCACAAGATTCATTTCGCGGTCGGCGCCGTCAACGTCCTGACCGGAAACTTCCTCTACTTCGACAACAAGAAGGAAGTGATCGAGCCCGAGCACGTGATGGCGAGCGGCGCGCTGCCGCCGGCATTGCCGATGGTGAAGATCGGCACCGACCATTTCTGGGACGGCGGCATCGTGTCCAACACCCCGCTGCAGCACCTGCTGGACCAGGAGGACAAGATGAACTCCCTGGTATTCCAGGTCGATCTGTTCAGCGCCCGCGGGGTGCTGCCCCGCGACATCCAGGAGGTTTTGGCGCGGCACAAGGACATCGTCTATTCGTCGCGCACCCGCCACAACACCGACATCTACAAGCGCATGAACAATCTGAAGGCGGATTACTACAAGGCGCTGCTGAAAATTCCGGAAGACAAGCTGACGGACCACGAGCGCTCGATGCGCGACGGTCTCGCCGATCTGCCCGGGATCACCATCCTGCAGATGATCTATCAGCAGAAGGCCTATGAGGGCGATTCCAAGGATCACGAATTCTCGGCGACCTCGATGCGCGAGCACTGGCAGAGCGGACTGGAGGATACGCGCCGCACCCTGAAGCGCCGCGACTGGCTGGCGTTGCCGGCGGACGGCATGGGCATCGTCGTTCACGATGTCCACCGTGAGCGCGACTACTGAAGCAGCCGATCGCGCCGGTCCCGGCTGCGTTCAATAGCGCGCCGGCACGTACATTTCCTGCGGGATCGGGTTGCGGTGGTAGTCGGGGTTGTGGACGCGCGCCGGCAGCAGCACCGGATCGCGCACGATCACTTCATAGGGAATCTGCTCCAGCAGATGGGCGATGCAGTTCAGCCGCGCCTTCTTCTTGTCGACCGCGTGCACCACGTACCAGGGCGCTTCCGGGATGTGGGTGTGCTCCAGCATGGCTTCCTTGGCCTTGGTGTATTGCTCCCAGCGGCTTCGCGCCTCGACGTCCATCGGGCTGAGCTTCCACTGCTTCAGCGGATCGTGGATCCGCATCGTGAAGCGCAAATGCTGCTCGTCGTCGGTGATCGAGAACCAGTACTTGATCAGCACGATGCCGGAACGCACCAGCATGCGCTCGAATTCCGGCACCGAGCGGAAAAATTCCTCGACGTCCGCTTCGGTGCAGAAGCCCATCACCCGCTCGACGCCGGCGCGGTTGTACCAGCTGCGGTCGAACAGCACGATCTCGCCGCCGGCGGGCAGATGCGAGACATAGCGCTGGAAGTACCATTGCGTGCGCTCGCGCTCGTTCGGCGCCGGCAGCGCGGCGACGCGGCAGATCCGCGGGTTGAGACGCTGGGTGATGCGCTTGATGACGCCGCCCTTGCCGGCGGAATCGCGGCCCTCGAAAATCACCACGACCTTGAGCTTGTGGTGCTGCACCCATTCCTGCAGTTTCACGAGCTCGCCCTGCAGGCGGAACAGCTCCTTGAAATAGAACCGCCGGTCGACCGTCTCCACGGTGGAATGGCCGGAAAGCTCGTTGCTCAGCGCATCCAGGCGATCGTCGTCGATCTCCATTTCCAGTTCTTCATCGAAACTGTCCAGCATTTCGGCGTGAATCCGCTCGCTGGTCGTCTGCGCGGCATTAAAGGGCTTTTCGGTCATGGAAGGCTCCGGCTTCGAAAAAGCGAAGGGGTCCTTCCGTACTGTGCAAATCCAGATGTCAGCGGTGTGACAACGCCATCCGGAGCGGTGGAAGCCTGCTAGGCGGCGCGCGATCGAGACACCGATTGGGGCAGGGAGGCTAGAAACAGCACGACGCAGACGCACAGCAGCACGATGTCCTTGAACAGGAACTCGCCGGTCAGATTCCACGCGATCGGGTCGGTCGACAGGCTCCATTGGACGACACCCGGCGTCGTGAAGAAGAACGACCAGGTGACGGCGAACGTGACCACGCCCATCAGCGAACCGATGGCTGAGAGGATCGGGCTGAATGCGCCCGCGGCGAGAAGCGCTGCGATGCAAAGCTCGGAAACGCCGAGAAAATACGCTTCTCCCCGCAATCCGAATATGGACAGCCATGAAATGAACGGACTATGGACGATGAACTGTTCGATGCCCTGAGCCGAGTGCAGCGTGAACTTCTGGATGCCGAACGACACGAAGATCAGGACCATGACCCAGCGCAACAGGGCCAGCGGACCATAGGGTCCGGTGCCTTTTTCGGCGATGTTGAAAGCTGTCTTCATGCGATTCGTCTCGCTCCCGGGTCAGGATTGGCTGCGGCCGCCGCAATGGCGCGCCCGATATCCAGGACCTACGTACGCGCGGACGCTTTGTTACGGGCGTCGACGGTTCCCCGATTCACGATTCTGTGCAGTTCACGTCGGTTCGGTCAGCCGCTTCATGAGCCCGCGATGCTCGCGGCATCCGGCGAGGCCTGGATGCGTCAACAGCACGACCGGCGTCGGCTTCCCGTCGGCCCCGGCCAGCACCAGGCGCTCGACATGCATCCCGGGGTGGGAGCCGCCTGAGCCACGGAGCAGGGCGTCCAGTTTGCCGCTCAGCAGTTCGGCGATGTCGTCGGTGGCTTTCACCGTCACGGCTCCCTGGTCGGACGCGGCCTGACGAAGCGGGCGCAGCGCCGGGGCGGCGATCTTCATGATCTGAGGCGCGACACCCAGACGGAGCTTGCGTCCCCGCAGGGCCGGTGCGGTCGATTCCGTCGCCTTTGAAATGATGGCGAACGCGGACTGGATGGCCGGCAGATAGGCTTCGCCGTCGTCGGTCAGGACGAGGCTGCGCGGCAGGCGGCGGAACAGCGTGACGCCGAGCGCTTCCTCCAGCGATTTGACCTGCTGGCTGACGGCGCCCGACGTGACGCACAATTCGTCGGCCGCGCGCGTAAAGCTGAGATGGCGCGCCGCCGCTTCAAACGAGCGCAGACCATTGAGGGGTGGCAGCCGATAACTCATCCTGATCCCGAATTTGTCGTGCCGGACCGGCCAAATGTCATGCAATAGATTTTCTGCGTCAATCGCTCAATTTAACTCGTTTGCGCCCCGCCCGGGGGCCGGTTACCGGTGTTCGCGAAACCGCCGCGATCCAAGTGACCAATATCAGAGGACCCGACCTCCATGCCCGACACCGACGACGTCAAGATCATCGAAGACGTGATCCAGCGCTACCTCGACGGACTTTACGAGAGCGATGCGGACAAGATCGCGGGCGTATTTCATCCGACCAGCGCGTTGACCAGCGTGACCGACGAGGGTGAACTGGTCATCACGCCCCGCGAGGCCTGGCTGGACAAGGTTCGGACCAGGCCGTCGCCGAAGCAGCGGGGCCTGCCGCGTCACGATGAGGTGCTGACGATCGACCTCGTCAGTCCGACGATGGCCTATGTGAAGCTCAAATGCGCGATCCCGCCGCGCTTCTTCACCGATCAGTTGTCGCTGCTCAAGATCGATGGCCGCTGGCAGATCGCGCAAAAGGTCTTCATGACCGAAATGGGCTAATCGTGTTGGAGAGTTTTCCAATGGCCGGGACCATCCATCCCTTTTACGAGTCGCATCGCGGTGCCATGGAGGCCGCCATGCGCCATCGCCTCGACCTTGCCGAAGCGATGTTGGGCGAGCGCGCGCAGCTATCTGATATTGATGGGATCAGGCAGGAGGTGATGGACGAATTCGAAATCGTGCTCACCCAGATGCCCTATGTCGGCGGCGCGGCAAGTCGCATGAGCGATTTCTTCATGCGTCTCATCGGCTTCATGGCCATCAGCCGCGTGCTCCGGCGACACGGCGTTTCGCTGCCCGTGATCGGCGAAATCGAGCGGGAAACCTACAAGGCGCAATTGCTCACCTTGCCCGAAGCGGAACGTCTGGCTTCGGGGCGTCAATTCATGTCGCCGGAGAATCAGGCGTTGCTGCGCGAGCAGGCGACAAAAAGCGCTGCAGAAAGCCATCGGAAGGAGTTTCCGGAAGATTTCGTCTACGATTTCGTCGAGCCGGGTCCGGATGACAACTTTGAATTCGGCATCAACTACAGGGCTTGCGGCTTTTGCAAATTCGCGGCTCGCCACGGAGATAAAGAGATCCTGCCGAACATTTGCGGGCTTGATTTCGACGCCTATGCAGCGCGAGGCATCCACCTGGAAAGGACACAAACGCTGGCCGGCGGCGCGAGCCACTGCAATTTTCGCTTCTCGCGGCTCCCATCGGACGAAGATGTTGCTCGCTGATCGAGGATACCAAAAGTCCGGCACGTCATCGCCGGCGGCACGGGCCCTTCGGCCGGATATCCGCTTGCGCTAGACCCCGAGATAGCGTTGCAGCATTTCCGGCTGCGCCTTGATTTCCTGCGCCGGTCCCTCGTGAACGATATGGCCGTTGTTGATGATGTAGACGCGGCTCGCCAGCGCCAGCGTCGCGGCCAGGTTCTGTTCCACCAGCACGATGGTTTGCCCCGCGGCGGCAAGCTCGCGGCAGGCATTGACGAGATCGCGCACGATCACGGGCGCCAGCCCCTCGAACGGCTCGTCGAGCAGGATGATCTTGGGGTCGCGCACCAGCGCGCGGGCGATCGCCAGCATCTGCTGCTCGCCGCCTGACAAGTCGGTGCCGCTGCTGCCGCGACGCTCCTTCAGGCGCGGGAACATCGCGTAGATGCGCTCCAGCGGCCATTTGCCTGACGCCGTCA
This sequence comes from uncultured Alphaproteobacteria bacterium, assembly GCA_963843225.1. Lineage (GTDB taxonomy): Bacteria > Pseudomonadota > Alphaproteobacteria > Rhizobiales > Xanthobacteraceae > Bradyrhizobium. The sequence goes on from CAWJJT010000004.1 coordinate 83,946, forward strand.
ATCCGGCGAGGATGATGTTTTCCTCGACGTTGAGGCTGCCGAAGATGCGGCGGTCTTCCGGCACCAGTTGCATGCCGGCCTGGGCGATGACGTGGCTCTTTTTCCCGGCGAGGTCGGCGCCATCGAGCACCACCTTGCCGCTCTTCGGCGTCACCACGCCCATCAGGCTTTTGAGCGTCGTCGACTTGCCGGCGCCGTTGCGCCCGAGCAAGGCCACGACCTCGTTGCGCTCGACGCGCAGGCCGACATCGAACAGGATGTGGGAATCGGCGTAATAGGCGTTCAGCCCTGAGACCTCGAGCAGGCTCATTCGAGCACCCCACCAAGATAGGCTTCCTGGACCGCAGGGTTGGCCTTGATTTCGTCGGGCGTCCCTTCGACCAGCACGCGGCCCTCCTGCAGGACCGTGACGCGCTCGGCCAGTTCGAACAGCGCGTCCATGTCGTGATCGATCACGATCATGGTGCGGCCCTGGCCGATCGATTTCAAAAGCTTGACCGTCTCCTGGCGTTCCTGCGGGCTCATGCCGGCGAGCGGCTCGTCGAGCAGCAGCAGACTGGGAGAGGTGGCAAGCGCGAGGCCGATTTCCAGCCGCCGCTTTTCGCCATAGGCCAGATCCGACACTTTGGTGTCGGGTCGGCCGGCCAGCCGCACCAGTTGCAGCGTCTGCTCGACCTGCTGTTTGAGACCGGGGACCGAATCCGGGTCTCGGAACAGGTCGAGCTTGAACTTGCCGCGCAGGTCGGCCAGCACCGCGACCGTCAGGTTCTGGCGCACCGTGAGCTGGGTGAAGAGCTGGTTGACCTGATAGCTCTTGGTGAGGCCGAGCTGGCAGACGTCAGTGACGCTCTTGCCCGTGATGTCGCGGCCCTCGAACAGGATCTTGCCCGAGGTCGGCGCGATTTCGCAGGTCAGCATCTTGAAGAAGGTCGACTTTCCGGCCCCGTTCGGCCCGATCACGCCGCGCAGCTCGCCGTGATTGACGGTGAAGTCGATGTTACTGTTGGCGAGCAGGCCGCCATATCGCTTGCTGAGCCCGCTTGCCTGAAGGATCGGCCCGCTGCTGCGGTCGCCCGCACGCTTGTGCGGCACCATCTCGGCTGCGCCGCTGCCTTGACCCGAGCGGAAATCGGCAAGCGAGGCCGCGTCGGTCGGCTCTGCCGGCTTTTTGCGGTTGGCCGCGAGTTCATACAGATCCTTCAGGCCGCCGATGATGCCCCGCCGCAGGAAGGTAACCAGCAGCACGAATACGGTGCCGAGCACCAGCTTCCAGGCTGCGCCGAGTCCGAGCGCGGATTGCAGGAAGTCCTGAAGAAACAGCCAGACGGCGGCGCCGAGCAACGGCCCGAACAGGGTGCCGATGCCGCCGATCGCGGTCTGCATCACGAGTTGGCCCGACGTCTCGAAGGTGAATGCGTCCGGCGGCATGAACGCCTGCAAAACGCCGAGCAGGCCGCCGGCAAATCCGGCGTAGGCGGCCGCAATCACGAAGGCGGTCAGCTTGTAGCCGTGGATGTTGTGGCCGACCGCCTGCGCACGGAGCGGATTGTCGCGGATCGCGCTCAGGATCGCGCCGACCGGCGAGCGCACGATGCGCAGCGCGATCACGATGCCGATGAAATAGCAAACCGCGAGAAACTGATACAGGGACCAGCCGTCGGCGAAGCGAAGCGTGGTAAAACCGAGATTGAAGGTCGGCGTCGGCACCCCGGGCAGCCCGTTCTCGCCGCCGGTAAACGCCGCCAGTGGATTGAACTCAACAAAGAAGAACACCTCGGCGATCGCCACGGTAATCATGGCGAAATAGATGCCGGTGCGCCGCAGCGCGATCAGGCCGACGAGATAGCCGACCACGGCGGCCGCGATCATGCCGATGATGATTGCCAGCAGCACGTTCGGAAAGCCGGCGCGGGTCAGCAGATAGGCGGCAACAAAGCCGCCGGTGCCGTAGAACGCGGACTGGCCGAACGACAGCAGCCCGGTATAGCCGAACAGGATGTCGAACCCGATCCCGAACAGGCCCCAGACCAGGATGCGGTTGACGGTGTTCGGCGCAAAGCCGAGATGCGGCAGGATGAACGGCGCCACGATCAAGCCGGCTGCCGTGAATATCTCGATGAGGTAGCGACGTTGCGTGGACATCAGCCGGCGACTTTCATTCGCGACCCCTGGTGCCAAGCAGCCCGTAGGGCCGCACGACCAGCACGAGCGTCATTGCCGCAAACAGCATCACGTAGGCGTAGCCGGGGTTGAACATGGAGGTGATGCTGATGATCTCGCCTGCGATCAACCCGCCGAGAATGGCGCCTGGAAACGAGCCGACGCCGCCGATCACCACCACGACGAAGGTCTGGACCAGGATGTCGTCTCCGATGCCCGGCGTCAGCGAGACCACGGGGGCATTGATGATTCCGGCAAAGCCCGCCGCCATCGCCCCGATCCCGAATACGATCATGAACACGCGATAGACGTTGATGCCGAGCGCATCGACCATGACCGAAGTCCTCGATGCCGGCGCGCACGATCATGCCGATCCGCGTCCGGTACAGCACGACGAACAGCGCGGTGAGCGCCACGGCGATGATCCCGACCACCGCGAGACGGTATGTCGGGTAAAACATGAAACCGAGCGAGGTGATGCCGGCGAACAGCGGTGGCGCCGGCACCATTTGCGACTGACTGCCGAATATCAAACGGACCAGTTCGACGAAAACGATGCTGAGGCCGAAGGTGACCAGAAGCTGATCCTCATGCGGCCGACTGTAGAAATGGCGGATGATGATCCGTTCCATCAGGATGCCGACGATGGCCACGAACAGCGATCCCGCGATGACTGCAACCGTGAACGATTCGGTGTAGCCGTACGCGACAAAGCCGGCGTAACCACCGAGCATGAACATCGCGCCATGCGCGAGGTTCAGGACGCCGAGGGTGCCGTAGATGATGGTCAGGCCCGACGAGATCAGTGCCAGCAAGGCACCGAGCGCCAACCCGTTGAAAAGTTGCGAAACGAAATTAGCCCAGTTGACCATGACGATGTGTCGCGCGAATCCGCGGCCTTTTGGAAATAAAAAGCTGACGACCGACAATAAACGAAACGCCGCGGGCGGCAATCCTCCGCCCGCGGCGCCGTGGTGCCGTCGATCTCAGGTATAGTCGCCGAGCTGGCAGCCGAAGGCGTCGGGCTTCTGCATCACGCCCTTGCCGGGGACGATTTCGACGATGTCGTAATAGTCTTCCTTGCCCTTCATATCCTTCTGCTGCTTGCCCTTGACGATGATGACAGGGCGGACGCACTGGTGGTCCTCCTTGCGGTAAAAGACATCGCCGACCAGCGAGGGAATGGTCTCTTCCTTTTCGTAGATCTTGATGACTTCGGGCGGATAGAAGGTGCCGGCTTCCTCAACCATGCGCGCCCAGTGCACGAAGCTGATATAGGCGTTTTCCGCGCCCCATTCCGGCTTGTAGTTGTACTTCTTCTCGAAAGCGGCGTTGAACAGCTTGGCGAGCGGGAACTTGTCTTCCAGCGTCCACCAATAGTCGGTGGCGGCGTAGACGCCCTGCATCAACCCGCCGGTTTCCCGCGCCAGGAACGGCACCTGATACGGCACCACCAGCTTCATCTTGTCGAGCACGCCGAACTGCTTGGCCTGCTGGATCGACAGCACCGCGTCATGGCCCCAGTTGACGTTGACGAGGATGTCGGCGCCGGAATTGGCGACGTTGAGCAGATAGGACGAGAAGTCGGGCGCGCCGAGGGGCGAAACCTGGTTGGTCACGGTGGTCCAGCCGTCGGCGGCGGTATTGTCCTGCATCGATTTCGTGACGGTATGGCCGTAGGTGTAGTCGGGCGTCATGTACGCCACCTTCTTGTTCTTGCCGAATTCCTTGACAAGAACCGGAGTAATGGCCGCCGCCGCGGTCTGGCCGAAGAAGTTCTGGCGGAAGCCGTAGCGCACGCAGTCTTTTCCGGTGGTGTCGTTCGAGCCGGAGATGCCGCAGACGAACAGCACCTTTTCGCGCTGCGCCAGCTTGTTGAGCGCGACCGCAACCGCACTCGACGTGCCGCCCGTGATCATCACGGCCTTGTTTTCGGAAATGAAACGCTGCTGCGCCTGCACGGCTTCGTTCGGCTTGGCCGCAGAATCGGCGACGCCGAGCTTGAGCTGCTTGCCGAGCACGCCCTTCTTGGTCTTGGGCGATATCTTCCTGACCAGCTCATTGCCTTCGTTGATGTGCTCGACGGCGAGTTGGTATCCCTTCAGTTCGTCCTCGCCCTGCACGGCGTAGGTTCCGGTGCGCGGAACCGAGGCGCCGATGAAGACCGTGTCGCTCTCGGAGCCTGCGGGCCAGGTGCCGATCGGCGCCTCGCCGGCGGCGAAGGCGGGCAGGGGCGTGCCGCCCGACAGCATCGTCCCGCCGAGCAGGCCGGCGCCACCCTGTAAAAGGGTCCGCCGCGACAGCAACGAATTCATGCTTTGCTCAAATAACCCTTTGGTCATGACTTGATCCTCCCTGAACGCGTTCCGTTGCCGCGCATGATGGAGCCAACCGCCACCCTGCCGCCGCGCAGCACACTTTGTGAGGGACAGTTTCATTCAAGGCAGTTCCCGGTCAATGTGACTTTGGTTGAACTAAATCGCGCGCAATAATGTATCGGGGCGCGATATAATGCCTGAAATCCTCCCTTTCGGGGGGATGATCTCTATCCTACAATGCAAGTTCCTTCGTCCTGGGGGATTTACCTTTTCCCTGCGGGACACTCGACGGGCTGAAAATATGAAGGCTGCGAACGCGAAACCGCGATCCTGGCGGGCCAAGGCCGCAATAGCCGCGGACGGGAACGAGCGTGGCCCACTCGGCGTCGGGAGGGCTTCAATCCCTGATGGGAAGCGGCCCACAGCCTCTGCCCGATTGAGCGTCATTCCCAAGGCCGGGTCGGCGGTTTTGTCGCACGCCGTGGCCGAACAACCGGCCCAAGCGGATAAGCTCAGCGTTCGCGCGGAAAATGTTCTGAAGATCCTGGCTGCGGAATTGACCGGCGAAACGCCGCCGCGGGGCAGGTGGATACCCTCCGATGTGTTGCTGCAGAGGCTGACCTGGAAGCATCTCGCGACCGCCCGGAACTGTGGTCCCCACACCACGGATGAGATCGTCAAGTGGGCGCAAGCAAAGGGGAAAGTCATCCGGCGTTCGCTCTACGCGGGAAAATCGCTCTCCGCCATGTGGCAGGACATCCTGGCAAAATGCTCGACGGGCGAGATTTCAAAGGCCGAGGTCGCCGAAGCGCTGGAGACCTCGACACGCCGTCGAAATACCCGGATTCCCGTGGCGCTCCAGAAGATACTTCTGATGTTGATTATCGGGTGAATGATCTTCGTCACGCCGTGTCGCCGGCCTGCTGATAATTCGGCCCGGATATCGTCATTTCGCTCCCGATGTGACAGTATTTTTCCGAGCCGGGAATTGACCGGCGTGGGGCCGGGGCATGAAACTGCCAAAGCGAGGAAAGCCGCAGGCGGCGGCGAGCGCGAAGCAGCGCGACAAGAAGACGAGTCGAGCCGTCGACTACCAGGCCCTTGCCCAATTCCGTTATCGCCTGAGAATTTTCCTGGAATTCGCCGACACCAACGCCAGGAACGTCGGCCTGACCTCCCAACAGTATCAGGCGCTCCTCACCATCAAGGGGCTTTCCGGCAAGACTCCGATGTTTGTCGGTGAGCTTGCCGGATTCCTGCTGATCAAGCATCACACCGCGGTTGAACTTGTGGGGCGCATGGTGGGACTTGGGCTTCTGCGACGGACGGTTGATGCGAGCGACAACAGGCGTGTGCTGGTGACGCTCACGAAGAAAGGAAATCTGCTGTTGCGAAAAGTCGCGGCGGTGAATTTCCGGCATTTGGGTGCATCCAGTCTCACCTTGGCCAAGGTATCGAGACTGTTCGGCCCGCAGCGCACCTGACGGCGGTTGAAAACAACCCGACGGGCAAATCAGCGGCGGGTTTTTGGATGAGCGTGTCCAGCCCTTTTTTCAGAATTTTTTCTCTTTTCCTTTCATGCAAATCACCTTCATGTCCCCAGCCGTCCGGTCCCGCAAGGAGGGGCGTTGGCCATCGTCACGAACGTTGGGACCGGATGCGGTGGACGCGGCGGCGCTTTTGACGAACAGCGCCAAGGCGGACGGAGAAGTCGTGTGGTCCTGACGCCTCATGGTTGGCGTTCAAGCTCCCGGGAAGCAAGCTTCTCGGGGGCGACGGTGACAAGAAATCCTGATCGCCGGGGAGAGCACGAAGGAAGCCGTTAAAACCATTCGCGTGCGGGGATGCCGGGTGATTTCCGGTGCGACCGCTGTGAATACTCGTGTGCATTCTTCACTACCCCAGCGCACACGAGGCTGCGGGTGCACTGGGCACCCGGCATTCCCGCGCGCCCTCTGTTCGAGGGCGGAAGGTTTCTTGCAAAACTCGGGCGCAAGCCGCGCCGCGGGATGGCAGAGCCGTGTCTTGGCCGCCGCAGGCAAATAGCCGGGGAAGACGGGTATAAGTCGGCGCCGGCGCGCATGAATTATTGAACGCCGGGCGATCTGGCCTATCTGCTGAGGGCATCATGACGCTCCCTGCATCCGCATTGCCCGTCGAAGCGCCCCAGGCGTTTCTCGGCGTGTCGCATTCCCTGACCGGTAAATTGTGGCGCGACCGGCTCGATGCGCGCGGCGTCACGCGGGCGCTGGCGATGGCGCAGCGCTACCAGTTGCCGGAGATGCTGGCGCGGGTGCTGGCGGGGCGCGAGGTCGCAATCGAGGCGGTCGAGGACTTTCTCGATCCCACCATCCGCAAACTGATGCCGGATCCCTACACCGTGACGCAGATGGAAGCGGCCGCCAAGCGGATCGCGGACGCGGCGGCGCGCGGCGAAAAGGTCGCGATCTTCGGTGACTACGACGTCGATGGCGCGACCTCGGCGGCGCTGCTCGCCTGGCACCTGCGCCATTGCGGCCTCGATCCGCTGATCCACATTCCCGACCGGATATTCGAAGGCTACGGCCCCAACGCCGAAGCCATCACCACGCTCGCCGGCAAGGGCGCGACGCTGCTGGTGACGGTGGATTGCGGCACCACCAGCCTCGAACCGCTGGCCGAAGCGCGGCGGCTCGGAATGTCGGTCGTGGTTATCGACCATCACCAATGCGGCGATGAACTGCCGGAGGTCGAGGCGCTGGTCAATCCGAACCGGCCCGACGACCTCTCCGGTCTCGGCCATCTGGCCGCCGTCGGTCTCGTGCTGGTCACGCTGGTCGCGGTCAATCGCGAGCTGCGCGCCCGCGGCTTCTGGAACGCCGAAAGGCCCGAGCCGGATCTGCTCGGCATGCTGCACCACGTCGCGCTCGGCACCGTCGCCGATGTCGCGCCGCTGGTCGGGCTCAACCGGGCGTTCGTCGCAAAAGGTCTGATCGCGATGCGCCGCCGCGATCATGTCGGCCACACCGCGCTGATGGACGTGTCGAGGCTGAACGGACCGCCCGAGGCCTGGCATCTCGGCTTCATGCTGGGGCCGCGCATCAACGCCGGCGGGCCGGATCGGGCGCGCCGATCTCGGCGTGCGGCTGTTGCTGGAAGGCGATGTCTCGGAAGCCGCGCGGATCGCCGCCGAGCTCGATCGCCTCAACACCGAGCGCCGCGTCATCGAACAGATGGCGGAGGCGCAGGCCGAGGCCGAGGCGCTGGCCTCGCTCGGGCTGGAAGACAAGGGCTCGGTCATCGTCACGGCGTCGGAAGGCTGGCATCCCGGCGTGGTCGGCCTCGTCGCCTCCCGGCTGAAGGAGAAGTTCGCGCGGCCGGCCTTTGCCATTGCGCTGGAGCCCGGCGGCATCGGCACCGGCTCGGGACGATCGATCGGCGGCGTCGATCTCGGCAAGGCGGTGCGGCAGGCGGTGAAGGACGGCTTGCTGCTGAAGGGCGGCGGCCACGCCATGGCCGCCGGCGTGACCTTGCGCAAGGAGAAGCTGGCGGAATTCCGCGCCTATATGGAAAGCGCGCTGGCGCATGACGTCGCCGCCTCGCGCCATGTCAACGAGCTCTTCATCGACGGCGCGGTCAGCGCGCGCGCGGTGACGCCGGAACTCGCCGCGACGCTCAATCGCGCGGGGCCCTTCGGCAGCGGCAATCCGGAGCCCGTCATCGCGCTGCCGGCGCATCAACTGGTCTATGCCGATGAAGTCGGCCAGGCGCATCTGCGCGTCCGCTTCAAATCCGGCGACGGCGCCATCGTCAACGGCATCGCCTTTCGTTCGATCGGGCAAAAGCTCGGCAACGCGCTGATCGCCAATCGCGGCCAGCCGCTGCATGTCGCGGGATCGCTCGCGGTCGATCGCTGGCAGGGCAACGAGCGCGTCCAGTTGCGCCTCCTCGATGTCGCGGTGCCGGATCAGGGGCCGGCCATCATCAGGTAGAACTTCATCACAAGAAGCAGATTGGGAGTGGAAATGACGGGGCAGGTTCAAGGCAAGGTCGCGCTGGTGACCGGCGGCGCATCGGGCATCGGCGCGGCATGCGCCGAGCTGTTGGCGCGCGAGGGCGCCTCGGTTGCGGTCACCGATGTCGATGAGCTGAAGGGTCCCGAAATTGTCGCAGGGATCAAGAAGGCCGGCCATCAGGCGATGTTCTGGCATCAGGACGTCACCAGCGAGCCGCGCTGGATCGAAGTGGTGGCGGAGGTGGAAAAGCGCTTCGGACGGCTGGACATCCTGGTGTCGAACGCGGGCATCGGCATCTCTGTGCCGTCGATCACCGAGATGTCGCTGGAAGACTGGCGCCGGCAGACCGCGATTAACCTCGACGGCGTGTTTCTCTCGGTGAAGCACTGCCTGCCCGCGATGCGCCGGAGCGGCCGGGGCGGTTCGGTCATCATGATGTCCTCGCTCGCGGGTCTGCGCGGCTCGGCCAATCTTTCCGGCTATTGCGCGACCAAGGGCGGTGTTCGCCTGTTCGCCAAGGCGATCGCGATGGAATGCGCGACCTTCGGCGACGGCATCCGGGTCAACTCGGTCCACCCGGGGATTATCGACACGCCGATCTGGGGCAAGATCCCGGCGAGTGCGGCGCAGGGACAGAACGCGCCGATCGATCTCGATGAAGTCGCGAAATTCGCGACGCCGCTGGCCCGTGCCGGCCATGCCATGGACATCGCAAAGGGCGTTCTGTACCTGGCCTCCGACGCGTCGAGCTATGTCACCGGGACTGAACTCGTGATCGACGGCGGCATGAACGCGGGCGGGGTGCGGCGGACCTAACTCCCTTGTCGCAACCGCGCCAGCACCTTCAGCCCGCCATAACCGTCGGCGGGCTCGAGCCCCATCCTCACCTGATAATCCCTGACCGCCTTCATGGTGTCGTTGCCGACGCGGCCGTCGGTGCCGCCGGTGTCGAAACCGGCCTTGGTCAGGCGGACCTGCATTTCCTGCACTTCGGCCAGCGTCAGCGCGCGTTCCGAGCCCGGGAAGGGCTGAAGGAAAGGCGGGGCGCCGAGGATGCGGTCGCCGAGATGGCAGATCGCCAGCGCGTAATTCATCGACGGGTTGTAGCTGCGCACCGAATAGAAGTTCGGCCCGAGCAGGAAAGCCGGTCCGCCCGGCTCGGGTATCCACAGCTTCGCCGAGGCATGCGGCTGCGGGAACGGCCGGCCGTCGGCGCGGGTGACACCGGCGGCGGCCCATGCCGCGTAGCTGCGGCTGCCGCCGGCATGCGCGGCCCGGCACGCGGACTTCATGGCCCCAATGTTCACCGCGATGATATTTGCCGCGATCGACCAGATAGCGCGCGGTGGACCCGAGCGCATCGTCCGGCTTGCCGAACGGCGATACCCGGCCGTCATGATCGTAATCGATGCCGACATTGAGCCAGACTTCCGGCATCCACTGGGTATGGCCCATCGCACCGGCCCACGATCCCCGCATCTCCTCCGGCGTGCTCCAGCCGCGGTCGACGATCCGCAGCGCATTGATCAGTTCGGTCTGCCAATAGGCCTGGCGGCGCGGCGCATTCCAGGCAAGTGCCGCGAGCGACGGAAACACCGGGCGCATGTGGTTGCGCTGTACCCGGGGATCGCCGAAGGCGGATTCGACGCCCCACAGCGCCAGCAGCGTGCCGCGCTCGACGCCGTAATCCCGTTCGATCCGCGCGAACAGCGCCTCGTTTTTCCGCAGCGCTTCCTTGCCGGCGGTGATGCGCCAGTCGGAGACGCGGCGATTGATGTATTGCCAGGTCTCCTCGCTGAACTCCGGCTGGTCCCCCATCTGATCGAATACGGTGATGTCCGGCTCGATGCGGCCCATGACGCGGTTCCAGGTCGCCTCGGAAATGCCTTTTGCCAGCGCGTGCGCGCGGAAGCGGTCCCGCCACTGGTCGAAGCCGGGAGGAGCCGCTGCGAGCGCGCGCAGCGGAGACGCGAGCAGGATTCCGGCCGCAAAGCCGGATCGCAGCAGGGTGCGGCGCGTCAGCGCGTGCTGGGAATCATTCCAAGTCATCGGAATAGTCTAGCGGCACCGGCGAGGGCGCGGCAGTGCCCCTCGCTGCGGCAACTAGCCATCCCGCTGCAGTTCCGCGGCGATCCCGGACAGCCAGCGCCGCACCGTGGCCTATCCGACGGTTGCGCAGGACGTAAGAGCTCCTATAACTCCTCAGTACGCTTACGATAACAGGTGATGAACATGTCACATGCCCGCAAGGAATATGAAGACTTCAAGGCGCTGGCGCCGGACGTTTATGAGAACGTTCTGGCGCTTGGCAAGATCGCCGCCAAGGCCGGCATCGACAAGCAACTGCTGGAACTGATCAAGCTGCGGGCCTCGCAGATCAATGGCTGCGCATTCTGCGTGCAGCATCACGTCCTGCTGAGCGAGAGCCTTGGCGTCCCCGTCGACAAGCTCAACCTGCTCGCGGTCTGGCGCGAGGCGCCGCTGTTTTCGCCGCGCGAGCGTGCGGCGCTGGCGTGGACCGAGGCGCTGACGTTGCTGCCGGGCGGCGTCGGCGACGACGTCTATGCGGAAGCGAGCGCGGCGTTCTCCGAGAAGGAACTGCTCTACCTCACGTCGGCGATCGCCTCGATCAATGTCTGGAATCGGTTCGGCGCGGGCTATCGCTGGAGCCCACCGGCACGGCAGAAGACGGTCGCGGCGGCAGCGTCATAACCATCGGGCGATCAGTTCTCGCTGCCTTCCGTCGAGTTGCGGGAGGTGGTGTCCTCCGGCAGTGCATGCGCCACGGCCGGCGCAGCAGCGACCTCGGGGCCGATCTCGCGGCCGCGCCCGCGGATCAGACGCTCATAGGCCGAGATCAGCGTGACGTAGGGGTTGACCCAGATCCAGCCGTCGCGCGTGAACACCTGCACGTCGAAATGCAGGTGCAGGCTGGTGCCGTTGGGGTGGTCGAGATAGTTCGAAACCACGCCGATCTTCTCGCCTTCGCCCACGCCGCGGCCGTTCAGCACGCCGTCGGCATCGAGCGCGGCCGGGTTCATGTGCATGTAGCGAAAGCGAACGTGCTCGGTGCGTGGTATTGACCTGCAGCGTGACCGCCTGCTGCTTCGGTGAGCGGATCACGACGCCGTCGCGGGCCGCGACCACCGGCCGCTGCCTGGGATCGCAGCGTTCGGCGCCTTCGATAGAGAGCGGGCAGGGCGCGGGGCGGATGTCCTCGCCCTGATGGCCAAAGCCGCCGGGGCACTGGCCCACGTTGAAACTGCGGGCCTCGCAAAAATTGTCGCGCCAGGGATAGCTGGTATTTCCGCCGGCGAATTCGTCCAGCGGTCTGTCGCGCGACCTGCGATTCCTGAATTCCTGCGAGTGGACGAACGCGATCGGCTTTTGCAGCGGAAATCGAATCTGGGAGTAGGCCGTCAGATCAGGGCGGCCGCCTTGCCTGCGCGAGCCCGAGTTGGCGATGATGTCGCCGCTCGGGCGATAGGTGAAATCGGGCGAGCGTTCCGCCGGCCGCGCGGAAACGCCGGCCGCAAGATCCATTCGAGGCCGCGTGGGCAGGCCGCCGGCGACATGCAACGCCCTGAGGAAACGCTCGGCGACGGGATAGGCCTCGCGGCAGGCCAGCCGTCGTGCCCGCGCCGCCGAGTCGAGGCACTGGATCGACACCACATAGGGCACCCCGAAACGGGTGAAGGCATAGCGCACATAGCCTTCCCGGATGAAACGGCGCAGGTCGGGAAAATCGGCCGACAATGCCTTGACCGGTTCGCCCTTGCCGCCGGCGGGATCGTCGATGTCGTAGATCAGCATCGAGCCGGTGATCTGCACTTCGACCGGCCTGGCAAAGGTCCGTTGCGGCATGCCGTCGCCGGCGCCGGGCTCCAGCGAAAACACCGCATCATAGCCGGCCGGCCCGGCGTCAAACACATCAGCCGGGCGGAAGTCCGCCTGATAATGCGACAGGGAGGGGTTTGCCGCGGGGCCGTTCAACCGCGCATCGAGAAAAGCTGCGGTGTCGAAGGGCAGCAGCACCGGCACTGGACTGCGCCCGATGCCAGTGAAGATCGTCGAAGTCACCGCGTTCAACTGCAGCAGGGCCGGCATCGAACGCGGGTCAGATGCGGGCAGCCGGTAGCGGCGGGTCAATGTAAACGCGGACGCCACCGCCGGGCTTGTCTTGATCTCGGACCGGAACTGGTCGAGCGCGGCGCGCCAGTCAACCCGAACCGCCGAGACCACGGGGGTCCTGAATTCGTCGGCGTGCGCAGCGGAGCCGAAAGTCAGCAGTGCCAGGCACGTCAGAGCAGGGATGACCAGCCGGGGCAAGGAACGGCAGACAGTGTTGTTTCTCAACCGCCCCCGCAGCATGCCCCGATATCGCCTAGTCCTTTGCGCGTTCCACGTAAGATCCGTCGTCAGTCATGACCACGATTCGGGTCCCGACGCCTACATGTGGCGGCACTGCGGTGCGTACGCCGTTGGAAAGGATGGCGGGCTTGTAGGAGGACGATGCGGTCTGGCCCTTGGTGACCGGTTCGGTGTCCACGACCTCGAGCGTCGCGCGCTGCGGCATCTGGATCGCCACGGGAGAAACACCGTGAAGCGACAGCTTCACCTGCATGTTTTCCTGCAAATAGGGCGCGGCCGAGCCGATGACATCCTTCGCCACCATGACCTGATCGTAGGTCTCGGTGTTCATGAAGTGGAAGCCGTCGGCATCTTCGTAGAGATAGTTGAAGTTGTGATCCTCGATCGTCGCCTTTTCGACCTGGTCGGTGGTTTTGTAGCGCTCGGAAATTTTCACCCCGTCGCTGATCCGGCGCATTTCGATCTGGCTGACCGGTGTTCCCTTGCCGGGATGGATGTTTTCGGCGGTCAGGACTACGTAAAGCTTGCCGTCTTGCTCGATAACGTTGCCCTTGCGAATAGAACTGGCGATGACTTTCAAAGCTGTTTTTCCTGGTGTTCTGGCCCGGGACCGATCAGGACATGGGCATCCCGAGGCCAGCGAAGCGGTTTCGGGCTGCAACATACTGATTTTGCCGCTGGATGCCAGCGTTTTACGGGCTTTCGGGCGGCTCGCTGACGGCCGCGAATTCAGGGGATTCGGTCGCGCCGGCCGCCAAGCGTAAGCCCGTCATTCCGATCGGGTGCCGGGAGACTTGACGGCCCTGGCGTTGTTTTCTGCGAAGCTGGCAGGGACCGAAAACGTCCCCGTTTTCAGGTCGTAGACGCAACGCCAGCCTTCGATCCACGGCAAGGGTTTTTCCTCGCCTTGGGCGTCAAAAGACAGGCTGATCACCACGTAGCGGCTGTCGGGCCAGTGTTCGCCCAACCAGGCGTAGTTATCGTCCATTCCCTTGAGCAGGATCGCTTGCGCGTGGTCCAGCGAATCCCGGTCCTTCGGGTCCCGGTGCGTCGCTTTTGCCTCCGGTGAGGCGAAGAAATGATCCCAGGCCAGATCGCCGAGGGGCTTTGTGGTCGCGGGCAGGAATTGATTGCCCTTCCTGCGATATAAAAAGAGTGTGGAGTAACCTGCGCCCAGCTTCTGCATTCGCACCAGCCAGCGGCTGTCCGGGCTAAATCGAAATCCAGCCGCATAGCCCGCGACATCGTCGCCCTCGCCGGGATTTAAGGGAAACCCATGCCGATGAGTCCCGTCGAAGGTCCAGAACTGATAAAGGTAACCCCCATCTTTCAGAGTCCTGGAGTACTGTTCCACCCGCACCGCTCGATCGGGCGATATAATAGCGTCCTCCTTGCTGAACTTGAAACCGGTGGGGGGACCGTCGGCAAGGGCCGGCGCCGCCGCGACGATACCAGGAATCAGCAAAATCCATATTCGCAGTGCTCTGTGGTCAAACATGACTTGATTCCTGGTTCACGGTTGGTCATCGAAACGGTGCCGGCGGTTCAGACCGACCGGCCGACGAGACAGCAACGGAAATGTCCGCAATGACGGAGAACCCCTTTGGCAAGACCGACACACCGTCGCCATGGTGGGCGCCGGCCCGGCACGCCGATGTCAGGCCGTTTCTGCTAGCAAGGGGCGCGATCACCAAGGCGATCAGGGCATGGTTCGACGAGCAAGGTTTTGCCGAGGTCGAAACCGGGATTCTCCAGGTTTCGCCGGGGAACGAGACGCATCTGCATGCGCCACGCACTGAACTGAGGCGCGCCGATGCCAGCCGCGTGACGCGCTATTTGCGGACCTCACCGGAATTCGCAGCCAAGAAACTGCTGGCGGCCGGGGAATCCAGGATTTTTGAATTCGCGCGGGTGTTTCGTGATCGCGAACGTGGCGACCTGCATCTGCCGGAATTCACCATGCTGGAATGGTACCGCGCCAACAAGGAATATGACGCCGTCATGGCCGACAGCGTTGTCCTCATTGCCCACGCCGCCCAAGCAACCGGCATCGGGCAGTTTTCGTTTCGTGGCCGGACCGCCGATCCCTTTGCCGAGCCGGAATTGTTGACAGTCGCAGCGGCCTTCGAACGCTTCGCAGGAATTGATTTGCTGGGCACGATTGCGGATGGCAAAGGCGACCGTGCGCGACTGGCCTCCGCCGCGGGGCAAAAGGTGAGGGTCAGCGATGACGACACCTGGTCGGATATTTTCAGCAAGGTGCTGGTCGAGCATGTCGAACCACGGCTGGGAGATGGGCGCTTGACCATCCTGTTCGAGTATCCGGTTCCCGAGGCGGCGCTGGCGCGCGCCAAACCGTCAGATCCGCGCGTCGCCGAACGCTTCGAGATTTATGCCTGCGGCGTCGAGCTTGCGAACGGATTTGGCGAATTGACCGACGCGCGCGAACAGCGGCTTCGCTTCATGGAGGCGATGGACGAAAAGCAGCGGCGTTATGACGAGCGCTATCCTCTCGACGAAGAGTTTCTCGCGGCGGTCGCGGCCATGCCGGAAGCCAGTGGCGTGGCGCTCGGCTTCGATCGGCTGGTGATGCTGGCCAGCGGCGCAATCAGGATCGATCAGGTGGTGTGGACGCCGCCCGCGGGTGATGCATGAGCAATCTCGATTTCAACAAGAGTCCCGTCAGCTTCAAGCCGACCGCGGCATTGCGCGACCCCATCGAACTGGTTGCCAACGGCCTCGCCTCGGTTGCGGACCTTCCCGATCTGGAGAAGGTCGCGGCGCGCTATGCGGTCGCGGTGACCCCTGCCATCGCCGCGCTGATCGATCCCGACGATCCCAACGATCCGATCGCGCGGCAATTCATTCCCAGCGCCGAGGAATTGGTCACCGGGGAGAGCGAGAGCGCCGATCCGATCGGCGATTATCCGCATTCGCCGGTTTCCGGCATCGTGCATCGTTATCCCGACCGGGTGCTGTTCAAGCTCGTGCATGTCTGCGCGGTTTATTGCCGGTTCTGTTTCCGCCGTGAAATGGTCGGACCGGGCAAGGGGACCGCGCTCTCGCAGGGCGCTTACGACAATGCGCTGGCCTACATCCGCGCGCATCCTGAAATCTGGGAAGTCATCCTGACCGGCGGCGATCCCCTGATGCTGTCGCCGCGGCGGCTCGCCGAGATCATGGCCGACCTCGCCGGCATCGACCACGTCAGGATCATCCGGCTTCATACCCGTGTGCCGGTCGCCGAACCCCAGCGCATCAGTGCCGAGATGGTCGCGGCATTGAAGGTCAAGGGCGCGACCACTTGGGTTGCGCTGCACGCCAATCATGCCCGGGAATTGACCGGCAAGGCCCGTGCTGCCTGCGCCGATATCGTCGATGCCGGCATCCCGATGGTCAGCCAGTCGGTGCTACTGCGCGGCGTCAACGACAATGAGGCCGCGCTGGCGGCCTTGATGCGCGCCTTCGTCGAATGCCGCATCAAACCCTATTACCTTCATCACGGCGATCTCGCGCCCGGGACGGCGCATTTGCGCACCACGCTCGAGCAGGGCCAGGAACTGATGCGAAGCCTGCGGGGGCGGGTCTCCGGATTATGCCAGCCGGATTACGTGCTCGACATTCCCGGCGGCCACGGCAAGTCGCCGGTTGGTCCGTCCTATTTGTCGCAGGCAAATTCTTTTTCAGGGGAGCGTGAACAGGAGCCGGAAACGCGCTATCGTGTTACAGATTATTGTGGCGACGTTCATCTCTACCCTCCGAAATCATGATCGCATGATGACGGAAAAGGGAGGGGCAGCGCCGGAGCCGCCGGAGGAAGAAGGCAATCGCGTCGTCGAGAATGCGGTGATGCTCGGTTTCCTGGTCGTGCTGGTAGGAGCGGGAATCTGGTTGCTTGGAACGATGGCGGACATACGAAAGGTTCAGGACTGCGCTGCTCAGGGTCGGCGCAATTGTGCAACGATAGAAATTCCCGATCGGGCGCGATAGCGGCATTCTCTGCAATGGGAGAAGCAAGATGAAAAAAATGAAGACAAAAGCTGCGATCAGACTGATCGCGGCAACAGCCTTGATGGCCATGATCGGCGGCGCTTCGGCCGTCGCGCAGACCGGTGGAGGCACCGGCTCGCAGAGCGGCGCAAATCAGGGCGGGATGGCGCGCGAGGCTCCGATCGGGCACCGGCAGCCGCGCGCCGACCAGGTCCCGTCGGAGAAAAATCTGAGCGACCCGAACAATCCGGCGAACAAGGAAGACCAGGCCCTCGACCGCAAGATCAAGAGCATCTGCCGCGGTTGCTAGCGAGCGCCGACGGCATCAGGGCGCGAGAGAAATCACGCGCCCCGCTCGGCTTCGACGGCTGTAGCAGTCTCCGTCGCTCGCGAGCGGAATCGATATCGGTTCGCGCAGGGAAAACGCGTCGATCCAATCCTCTAGGCCGAGCGTTCCCGGAATTTGCGCTGGCCGTCACGCCGCGCCGCAACGGCGTCGGCAAGCAGGTTCAGTGCCGGAACGGTCGTCTCCCAGTCGATGCAGCCATCGGTGATGCTCTGTCCATAGGTCAGCGCTGTGCCCGGCACCACATCCTGGCGCCCCGCGACCAGATTGCTCTCGATCATGACGCCCATGATGCGCTGCTCGCCGCCTGATATCTGGCGGGCGATATCGGCCGCGACCTTTGGCTGGTTCTCGGGCTTCTTGCCGCTGTTGGCGTGACTGGCATCGATCATGATCCGCTGGCTCACGCCGGAGCGGGCGAGTTCGGCCGCGGCGGAAGCAACGCTTGCCTCGTCATAATTCGGCTGGTTGCCGCCGCGCAGAATGATGTGGCAATCGGCGTTGCCCGTTGTTGCTGCGATCGCCGAACGTCCGCCCTTGGTGACCGCCATGAAATGGTGCGGATGCGATGCAGACTTCACCGCATCGGCGGCGATCCGCACATTGCCGTCGGTGCCGTTCTTGAAGCCGACGGGACAAGACAGTCCCGAAGCGAGCTCACGGTGAATTTGGCTTTCCGTCGTCCGCGCGCCGATCGCGGCCCAGGCCACGAGATCGGCGATGTATTGCGGCGTCGTGAGGTCGAGGAATTCGGTCGCCGCCGGCAGACCGAGATTGTTCACGGCCGAAAGCACGTTGCGCGCAAGACGCAAACCCTTGTTGATGTTGAAGCTGCCGTCGAGATCGGGATCGTTGATCAGGCCCTTCCAACCCACCGTGGTGCGCGGCTTCTCGAAATAGACGCGCATGACGATCTCGAGCCGGTCGGCGAGCCGTTCGCGCAGGGCGACAAGGCGCTCGGCGTAGTCCACGGCCGCGACGGGATCATGGACCGAACAGGGACCGACGATGACCAGCAGGCGATCGTCGGTCCCGTTGAGGATCGATTTGATGGCGTTACGCGCTGCCATCGCGACGCGCGTCGCGGTCAGGGTGCGCGGTACTTCCCGCATCACCTCGTCCGGGGTCGTCAGTTCTTTCAGCTCTTTTATTCGAAGATCGTCGGTGGTGCTCAACACGGCGGTGGCTCCTGTTTTTGAGAACCCGCCGGCCAAATAAAAAAGCCGCCAGGTTTGGCGGCTGTTCGGATTTCCTGCTGCAATTTTTCAGATTGAGCGCGATCCTCCCGCCGCCAGCGAGCTGTCGAAGCTAAAATACCAAAAATAGCTGGTGGCGAGGTTGATCATGGCGGCTCTATAGCGCACGCATTCCGGCTTGTCATCCCCAAAAACGGGCCGCGAGCCAGGTCAGCCCTTGCGTGCCGCGAGCGCCATGCCGATCAGCGACGCGCCGCCGAACAACAGATTGATGCCGATCAGAAGACCGATGGCCCAATCCGCCGAGCCCGGCAGCCCGGTGATGATCATCGCCGAGATCAGGATGTCCAGGATGCCGGAGAACAGCATCCAGCTCCAGCGCTCGGACAATTCGCGGCGGTGCTCCAGCGCATACATGATGGTGGCGACGCCTTCGGCCAGAAAATAGGCGCCGATGACGATGGTCAATGTCAGAACGCCCTGTGCGGGCCTGGTCAGCAGGATGAGGCCGGCGCCGATGGCGAGCACCGCGGAGATCAGCGACCACCAGAAGCCCGGCATCTGCCGCGCCCAGAACGTCATCGCCAGTCCCGCGATGCCCGAGATCAGGAACATCCAGCCGAGGAAGATCGTGAAGGCGAGGCTCGCGATCAACGGTGCGATCATTGCCGCAAGGCCGAGGACGGCGAGCAGGATGCCTTCGATCAGGAAAGCCTTCCAGTGCTCGCGCACCGCGGCGCGCATTCTGGTCTGTAGCGCGGTGATGTCCTGGGGAAGGGTCATTGAAATTCTCCCGATGCCGACGACGCAGCATGACGCCCTGATGTGACAAGCCAATATAGCGCGCGCCATCGTCGCGAGGACAACTTTGTTCGCAGCGGTGGTGTGCGTGCGCGCGCGTTTTGAAAAAAATGGTTCAAATCGGCAATCTACGAGGCCTTCGATTTCCGATTCTGCGGAAACCGAAGGATCAGCCTGGACCGGGCGCCGACGAAAAGCCGGAGGCCGTGGTGCGTATGCGGTTGCGGCCGAGGATGTAGATCGCCGTGGTTACCAACAACAAGGCGCTGCCGACCAGGATGGAGGTGAGCCCGATCGGAACGAGAACCAGCGCCACATTGCGCTCGGGATTGACGAACCAATGGTGGATCGAGGTCAGCACGAAAGTCAGCCCGATGAAGCCGGCGCCGCCGCCGGCGACCAGCAGCGCCCACATCCGCCGCAACTGGCTCAGCCGCGCGCGGGCGACTTCCGTGCGCGGGGCCTGGTGACGGCTGACCCGCCGCACCAGGCGCACGGCGAATCCGATCGAGGAGAACCCGATCAGCACGCTGGCCATTCCCAGCATCAGCCGGGTGTTAGGGCCGATATCGGCGTTCTGCTGTAACGTCAGCAGCGGAAAATCAAAGCCGGCGTGCAGCGCTACCGGTGCAAACAGCATCAGGATGCGGCTCGAGATCCGCGCCCAGTCGCGGTTATGCCGGTGCGCGCCGAGTGCCGTGCCGGACCGGCCGAGCGCGAGGTAGGCGCCCGCGATGATGCCCAGTGCGCCGTGGAAAGGCACCGTCAGCACGCTGCGCAAGGCGGCAAGCGATCGCCACATATCCGCGTGCTGCACGAGATAAGCGAGGTTTTCGTAGGCTGCGAAGCCAAGCCCGGCCGCCGCGCCGTAGACCACCGTGTCCATCGGATCGGCGAACGGGCGCCGCCGTGCCGAGACCGCGACGATGACGAGAATCTTGACGGATTCCTCGGGGAGGGCCACGCCGAACACAGAATGCAGCACTTGTCCGACCCAGGGATCGCCGGGGGTAGCAAGGATCGAGGCAAACGGGGCGCGCGCAAATCGCAGCAGCGAAATGCTGGCGGCGCCGAGAAAAAACGCGGTCCAGACCTTGGCTGGCGGACCCGGACGCTCGCCCGCGGCAATCACAAGCCACAATATCAGCAGCGCGGGCGCCACCGCGGCCGTACCAATTGCCGTCGGGAGAGATGCAAGAAGATTCATCGGGGCGGCAGATATGCCATTTTTCTCGGTTATCTACTGTTGCAAGCGTGTGGTGAGGCCGCAGGTCGCGGACAGGCCATGTGCCGAACCTGCTGCGCCGCGCGGCCGGCTCAACAGCCGCGGCAGATATTCTTTAGCTGTGCATTCACGCGGGCGTCTTCGTTGCCGAGCGAATCCACATATTTGGTGCCGTCGACCTTCGAAGGCGGAATCGCCCGCAGCCGCGGCTTCGCGGCTACCGTTGCCGGTGTCGGTGCCGATGCGGGTGCAGCCGCAGCGGCCTTGTCATAGCAGGCCAGCCTCGCGGTCGGGCTCGAATAGGATTTGCAATCCGGTGTCTGCGCGGCGGCGGTCTGGCACAGCGCGCCAACCGCGACCAGTGCGGCGAAGAGTTTCATTTCAGCCCCTTATTCGCCGGCGGAACCCGGCGCGATAGGCCATCGTTCTACGATTTTTAAATCAAATCAATGCGATTGCCGCGTTTCTTCGGGCAAATTGCGCGCTGCAAGGTGCGTATCGCTGATTTCGGCATTGCCGCGACCGCGGGCTGGCGGCGGCCGTGTGGTAGGCTCTGTCGCAGACGAGATGGAGGCGCCCCCGGTGGTTCTATTTCGCGGAGCAGAGACCCACGCGCGCTCGGTTCTCAAGGCGCTGAGCTGGCGCACCCTGGGGACGCTCGACACGTTCGCGATCAGCTGGCTCCTGACCGGCAGGATCGCGATTGCCGGCTCGATCGCCGGGCTCGAGCTCTTCACCAAGATTGCCTGGTACTATCTGCACGAGCGCATCTGGGCGGCGATTCATTGGGGGCGGCGTCCCTGAACCCGGCTGGACGAAGCACCAGCCGCTCATCCCGCCAGCAGGCGCCGGCAGGCCTCCACAAAGACCTCAGCGCCCGTGACGATATCGGCGTCTGCGGTGTTCTCGCGCCAGTGATGGCTGATGCCGCCGATCGAGGGCACGAACAGCATGCCGGCCGGCATGATGGAGGCGAGAATCTGGGCGTCATGGCCGGCGCCGCTGGGCATGCGGACCGACCTGCCGCCGGCAAATCCGGCGCTGGCGGATTCGATGGCCTGCTGGAAGGCGGCGTCCATCGTGGCGGGAACGCCGGTACGAATTCGCTCGACGGAGACATTGCAACGGCCTTGCGCGGTGACTTCAGCCGCCATGCCGCGCAACAAGTCCTCCAGGCGCGCGATCACCTGGGGATCGTCGTCGCGAATCTGGAACAGCATTTCGGCGTTTCCCGGAATGATGCTGGGCGCGCCGGGATCGAGCGTGATCCGGCCGGTGGTCCATACCGTGCGCGGTCCGCCATGGGCGGGGAAGCGCTCGTCAATGGCCACGCAGAACCGCGCCAGCGCCAAGGCCCGCATCCCTGCGAACGCCCATCCGGGTCGTGCCGGCGTGATTTTGCTCGCCCTCAAAAGTGATCCGGTATTGCCAGATACCGACGATGGAGGTGACGACGCCGATCTTGAGACCGCCGCTTTCAAGGGTTTCGCCCTGCTCGATATGCGCCTCGAGATATCCGATATGCCGCCCCGGTTCGACGGCGGCGCGCGGCCGGCCCGCCAGCCCGACGTCGCGCAGCGCGTCCCGCATGGTCCGGCCGCTGCTGCGGTCGCGCGCGGCGTCGATGTCCGCTTCGGTCACGCCGCCGACGTAGGACCGGCTGCCGAGGAAATTGCCAAAATGGCCTTCCTCGTCGCACCACGCCGCGACCTCGACGGCGCCGTCGGTGTTCGGATCGGGATTGATGCACGCGCGCGGCTTCGAGGGCGTAGACCACGCCGAGCGGTCCATCGAGCCAGCCGGCGAAATTCTGGCTTTCGAGGTGCGAGCCCGCGAGCAGTTTCGCTCCGGATTTCGGGCTGGTGCCGAGCACATTGCCGATGCCGTCGATGGTTGCCGCGAGCCCGGCCTCGGGAAGCCGCTGCGCCAGCCACTCCAGCGAGCGCATATGCGGCTCCGAGAAAGTCGGCTTGTGAACGCCGGTCTTGTAGGCACCAATCGCGCGGAGTTCATTGAGATCCGCAAGGACCCGGGCGCCATCGACGTCCGGGCGATAGTC
The DNA here is from genome assembly GCA_963843225.1 of uncultured Alphaproteobacteria bacterium. GTDB lineage: Bacteria > Pseudomonadota > Alphaproteobacteria > Rhizobiales > Xanthobacteraceae > Bradyrhizobium. The sequence goes on from CAWJJT010000004.1 coordinate 106,407, forward strand.
AGACATGGAGCGTCTCCGCCGCGATACTGCATGACGCTACCCGGGAAAAAATCCGGCAGGCAACAGGAAATTGCACACCCTGGAACGGCAATCATTCCCGGCTCGGTTGCTGCAGGTGGATGGTATCTTCACTGCGGCACCGTCTGCGGTGTCTCTATTCTTCGTTTACCAACCCAACTTGCCCCGGCCCTTTATCGGTCGGGGCTTTTTCTTTGTCTGCCAGGCCGGCTGCCGACCTTATGGGGCCGGTAGTCGGAGTAGGGCCAATGGTCAGCATTACGGATCGGTTGCCGACGGTCACGGAGGCGCTATGATGCGGCCGAGCGATGGTCACGGTCACGTATGGCCCGTCTCCGCGGCGATTGAGACCCGATGCCAGTTGGAAGTGGCTGCCGCGCCCTGTGCCAGGATGCAGGGTTGCGCACACTCTGACAATTCTGCTTGATGTTTGAGCACCTGGGATCAGACTCTCCGGGGCGCGCGGCCCCCGGGAACAGGCGCGAACAAAATGATTGGGCAAGATCATGAATCGGAACGACCTTAAATCTTTGTCGATTGACGAGTTGTGGTGTTTTCGAGAGGAAGTTGCCAGGGCGCTCGCCACCAGGATGGTTGTTGAAAAGCGCCGGCTTAAAAATCGTTTGGTCCAGCTCACCCGCCAAACTCAAGCCGATCAAATGGGCGATGGAATAAAGCGCCGATCTTATCCGGCTGTTTTCCCAAAATATCGCAACCCGAACCGACCCTTTGAGACCTGGGCAGGGAGGGGCAAACAGCCGCGCTGGCTGGCCGCAGAACTCGGGTCAGGCAAGCGACTTGATGATTTTCGAATTGGATCTGCGATCGTTTAAGACACTTTAATTCAGTGCCGATCGAAGCCGAACTCGCCCCGCTTGGTCCGCGACTCGGCCTGACGAACAGCCTTTCGAAGGCGGAGCACTTCCTCATACTGGCGAACCAATTCCGTGCTTTCGACGGTTAGACGCCGCGCGAAAACCACCGTCTTCGGCTCTGGTATCGGACGTTTTTTGGCCATCATAGACTGCGGTCTCGGCTACCCGTTGCTTTCGATTTTCGTAAGCCGCCTCGCGCGAGGCCGCAACGAAACTCGCTTGTTAAGCTTGATGCCGCGATTGCAGGTTAATTCTGGAACCGGATTCCGGGGTGGCGGGCAGGCGCGCATGGTTTCAATCTCGGGCAGCGTGCGCCGAGGGGACCGGGAGTGAAGCCACTGTTTGGGTGTTCGCCGGGTTAAAGCGCGCTACGGCGCGGGGTGTCGCGCAAGCCGTGAGGAAGCGGAGATGCTGCTATCCATGCATCGGCTCGGTCGGAAAACGCACTTAATGCTGCTGCACCCTGGCGCGCCACATGGCCTCGAAAGTGTCGGAGTCAGTTGGCGACCACGCCTGCGAAATCCAAGGGATCGCCGGACTTCTCGCGGAGTGCGCTTGCAGGCTTGCTGGAAGCCGGCCGCGCTGACGCCGCCTGCGCGGGCCACTCCAGCAGCGATTTCGAGAGCATGGGCTTGCCCTCGTACCAGCATTTTCGTCCATCGATCAGCCGGTAGGACCACCAATGGCCCTGGGGATTCGACGGCATGGCGGCACTACATTGCTGTTTCGCCTCGACAGCGGGAATCCCGATCGACGAGAGCGTGGCGACGAAGGCGATTGATCTAATCTGCTTTCTCATCTGAGGCGCTCAAAGGCCGGTTCGTTGCTGCAAGCGGTTTACAGCGAGGACCAAAGCGGGCCGTTCGAGAACTTCCAGCAATTTGTCGAGGATGCGCTCATTGTTCTGGGGGCGGGGTTGAAGGTATTCCTCCAGTATGCGCTGCGCTTCGCTAACCGCCTGAAGAGCCAGCTGTTGATCGTTCATTGCTCGCTACCTCCTGGAACTGGAACCGGTCCAATAGGATAGGGAGATCAAGTCTCTTTTTGGGGTATCCACTCAACTTTTGTTTCAATGGGCAGGTGGCGGACGCAAAACAGCAGGCCGGAACCCGTCGGTTTGCCGCCTTGGCCAAAATCTCTTTTTAAATCAGGCGCCATCTGATGCGATGGCGCTCCCTAGCGGAATCGAACCGCTCTCTCCACCGTGAAAGGGTGGCGTCCTAACCGATAGACGAAGGGAGCGAAAGAGCTGACTCGCCACGCCCGTCCGGTCGCGGCATTGCCATTCGCTTTGGTCATAAACTTCCGGCAAATCAATGCTTTGGGGCAGGGATGGCGCCGTGCCGGGCCCGGGACCGCCGGCGGCGGTCCGAAAGCCGGCGGGCGAACGTATAGTGGCGTTTGCGCGGCCGGGCAAGCCACCGGAAAGGCGGTTCCTGGGGCCGTCCGGACCCTGTTTCTCGGCGGCATACCCCTGAATTCCCTGGGCATCTCAACGCTTTCTAAAGCCGATTGCGATACCGCCAAGGGGTAAAAGGACACCTTGAAATGGCCGGCGTCAACAAGAAGCGGGAACTGCGCAAATCGGTGCATCAACCCGGATGGATCAGCTTCGAAGGCGGCTTCGCGGCGCGCCCCTGCGTGGTGCAGGACATGTCCTCCAACGGCGCCAAGATCTCGATCGACGATCCCAATTCGCTGCCCGGCAAGTTGCGGCTGGCGCTGTCGCGCGACGCCCGGACCGGACGAAGCTGCGAAGTGGTCTGGCGCCGCGGAAAGTCGGTCGGCATCAAGTTCGTCCGGTAGCGCGTGCCGGTCGCACGCGATAAAAGGCCCGATGCGAACCATCTTCGTTATGCTTGTCATCGCAGCGCTGCCGGCCTCTGCGGCGCTGGCCCAGCAGTCCGGCCCTCGCAAGCCCGACAAGCCGGCGCCTTCCGACAAATTGCTGCCGCTGAAGGGCGCATCAAGCGGCAATTCCTGCGCGGCCTTTGGCCCGGGTTTCATCAAGGTCGAGGGCTCGGACAGTTGCGTCAAGATCGGCGGCGCGACCAGCATCGGCGCCGGCACTTCCAGCGGCGGCCGCTGATCGGCAAGCCCTTCACGACATCGGCGGTGCGATGAATTGGGTAAATCCCGGCCGGTCGGCGAATTGCGCGAACCAGCGTTCGAGATGGGGAAGTCTTGGCCGGCTGATGCCTTCGACCCCGAACCAGCGCCGCGCATAGGCGCCGAGTGCGATATCGGCAATCGTGAAGTCATCGCCCTCGATGAATCGCCGCGAAGCCAGTTGCGCCTCGGCGACGCGCCAAACGTCGGCTTCGGCGTCGGCGTCCTTCTGGATCGCGGCCATGTCGCGCTTTTCCACCGGCGTTCGCACCAGCGCCCAGAACACCGGCCGGTCGACCGGCTGCACGGTCGACAGCGTCCAGTCGAGCCAGCGGTCGATGCCGGCACGCCGCTTCGGCGCCTCCGGATAAAGCGGCGATCCCTTGCCATAGGCGAGCACGAGATAGCGCATCACCGAGTTGGATTCCCAAAGCACGAAATCGCCGTCAACCAGCGTCGGAACCCGCGCATTGGGATTCATCGCGAGGTATTCGGGATCGCGATTTCTGCCGAACGCCATGCCGGCATCGATGCGCTCAAAGGCGAGATCGAGTTCGCGCAGGCACCACAGCACTTTCTGGACGTTGACCGAATTCGCCCGGCCCCAAATGGTCAGTTGTCCCTGATTTTCGTTCGGCACGTTGCTCCGCTCCCGATGATCCGCTTTCAACGGGTCATATCGGAAAACGCGCGAAAAGGCCCGCAATTCCTGCCGGCTTCAAGAGTGGCGTCGAACAAAAAAGCCCCGCCAAAAGGCGGAGCCTGATTTGCCTGTCGTATGCGGGATTGCCGGATCTCAGTGGCCGAAGAACAGCCACAACAGAATGATCACCGGTATCGGCACGCCCAACAGCCAGAGCAGAATTCCACGTCCCATGTTCGCCTCCTTCGAATTCCTCAATCGAAGGGAGAACACGATGGCGGATGCGGAGTTCCTGTCTCCGGAACGGAAAACTTTTTAATCGCGGGGGGAACTAAAGCTCAGCCGAAGGCGGCTTCGCGCGGCTGTTCGCGGGCTTCCATCAGTTCGGCGTAGCGGCTGTATTCTCCGGCCATCTCCAAAAGCCTCTCGCGCACTTCCGTATCCGTAACCTGGCGGGCCAGGCGCTTGGCCTGTTCGGCCTGGAATTTGTAGTGCTGGCTTTGGCTCATGGGGCACCTCAACATCTCCGTCGAGTCTGAGGCCAAAAGGTTCACCGACTGTGAACACAATTTCGAGATGCCGTTCGCGCGGCCACCCGCTCAGCGCGACCCGTGGAATCCCGGAGAGCGAAAGCCCGATCGACAACAGCGAGCAGCCGTCGCGCTCGACGACTCGTCCGCGGATGCGCCTGAGGGAAACGGCGCATCCGCTGAAATCACCAGGCGGTAGCCGGGATGGCGGCGATGCACGAAGGATTTGCACATGCCGGGCTCGAGGGACCTTACCAGTGGCCGGTGTTCGGCATCGAGCTCCACGGCTCCGCCGGCGGCTTGGCGTCGCCCTTCTGCAGGAGCTCGATCGAATGCAGGTCCGGCGAGCGGACGAACGCCATCTGGCCGTCGCGCGGCGGGCGGTTGATGGTGATGCCCATCTTCATCAGCCGGTCGCAGGTCGCGTAGATGTCGTCGACCTCGTAGGCGAGGTGGCCGAAATAGCGGTCCTCGCCGTATTTCTCCTCGTCCCAATTATAGGTGAGTTCGACCAGCGGCGCGCCGCGCCCCTTGGAGGCCTTCAGGATACCCTCGTCCTCGGGCGCGCACAGGAAGACCAGCGTGAACTTGGCCTTGTCGTTGTCGACCCGGCGGACTTCCTTCAATCCCAGCGCATCCTGGTAGAATTTCATCGCGGCATCGAGATTGCGCACGCGCAGCATGGTGTGGAGGTAACGCATGTTTCTTGGCTCCCTTGGGATATGGCAGAGATGGCGGTCGGTTTCGGCAGGTTCAATAGCAGTAAACCAGGGGTCAGGGCAGGGGTGGACCGCATGAACGCGACCCGGGCCATGGCCGACAAACATGTCCCGAAGCTGCTTTTGGTGCGTCATGGACTTTCGGAAAGCCATCGTGGTCCCTGCTCTCGCGGCTGGCCTCGTGGGCTGCGGGGCGGTCGATCTGATTTCAAAGGGGCTTTCGTATTCAAAGGCGGTCGCCGCCGATCTCGAGCACGCCACGAGCGTGAAGCCGGAAGTCGGCTTCGACTGGCACAATGGCAATCTGAAGTCGGTGACGGTGATGTTTCCGAAACTCTATGCTGGCATGCCGCTCGATGATTTGGCCGGCGCGGTGCGCGAGGTCGTTGCCCGGGAGTTCAAGCAGACGCCTGATACGATCGTGCTGGGGTTCTCATTGGAGAAGTAGCGGCGTCGCCTAGGTCTCGCTGCTGTACAAATTGCGTGACGCTTCCGAAGGCGTGGGTTCGATCTGCGCGATCCTCGCCTCGTATTCAGTCGCGAGATCCAGCAGCCGCTTCTGCGTGAAGGGATCCGCGTGTCTCGCGAGACGATGACATCGCTCTGCCTGTTCTTTCAAGATAGCCAGATCCATCGGTTCAGACCGGTGCGAGTATTCCGAATTCCACAGCGCCTTCGTCTCGCAAAGGTTTTTGTCGGCTTTTTGACCGGTTTTGCCCCGAAATCGAGGTTCCATTCGGTTCCCGCATGGCTCCCTGCTCGATCAGGCTCCTTCGCTGCGCGTTGTCTTGGGTAGAAGGGAGAACGTCATGCCGACCTATCGGGTGTACCTGATCAACGCCAGCAACCGCGTTGCTTCATTCCGGGCGATCGACGCCGAGACCGACGCGGAGGCTTTGAAGGCTGCGCGGCAATTCGTCGACGGCTGCGATGTGGAAGTCTGGCATCTCGATCGCAAGATCGGCCGCCTCGATCACGGGAAAGGAAGGCCGTGAACCGCGCGTCCTCGCGCGCGCCCGACTTACACGCCGGACGACGGATTGAATCGCCGGCCGAGGCTCGACAGCGCTTCGGCGGAGGGCGGGTTCTCGAGAAAGCCGGCGATCGCGCGGCCGAGTTCGCGATCGCTCATGGGAGGGACGGGCGGGCGCAATTCGCCGACGCCGAAGCCGCGGACGATCTCATCATAATGGCTGTCCTGATCAGGGGGGACGAGCTTGCGAATGCGGGCGAGCAGCGCAGCAATCGGCAACACGACCTCCCCCGGTCTTCGAACTTCTTTAGCAATTGCTCGCGAGTGCTGCCACGCCACCCGAAATTGAAAACCCCGCCAGCGTCCGAGGACACTGACGGGGTCTTTCGTGCTCTCACCCCTTTCGAGGTTGCTGCATCCAAACATAAAACTTTGTAGGTCGGCGGTTCGTTCCGCCGCGCGCAAAATTTTTGCCAACCGGTTCCCGTTACTTCTGCACGCGCAGAGCCGTTTCCCCGAGAGCTACGGAGGCATCACAAATTTGAAATCATCATAAAACACCGGAACGATCGATGGGCCCTGAGGTTCTGCCCGATATCTTTTGTGGAGAAGTGCAATGTCGAAACTCGGTATTCTCGGAGCAACAGCCCTTTCGCTAACCCTTGCAGTCGCAGCGCCGGCCTTCGCCGCGGGTCGTGGCGGTGGAGGCGGGGGAATGCACGGCGGGGGAGGCGGAGGCATGCATGGCGGTGGCGGCGGCATGCACGGTGGTGGAATGGGAGGTGGAATGCGCGCCGGTGGTGGCGGCGGCATGCACTTCAGCGGCGGTGGCAATGCGATGCGCGCCGGTGCCGCCAGTCCGGCGTTTCGCGGAGCGCAGGCGAACGTGGGCGCGGTTGCGGCCCCAAGTCACCCGATCGCAGCAGCAAGCGGGAATTTTGCGGGTCGCAGCGGGCAATTCGCGCAGGGCGGATATCGCAACGGCTTCCGTGATCACGGCCGGCATTTCGGCCGCGGCGTAGGGTTTGCCGCTGGCCTGGCGGCCGGCAGCGCGCTGGGTTACGGCTACGGCGGCTACTACGACCCCAATTATTACGACGATTACGCCTACAACGGTTACGGCGACAATGGCTACTACGACAACGCAGATGCCGGCTATATCGCCGATCCCGGCTACGTGGTGTCGAACAACGTCGATCCTGCTTACTGCGCGCAACGCTACAAATCGTATGATCCCGCATCCGGGACCTATCTGGGCTACGATGGCTTGCGCCATCCCTGCGGCCAGTAGGCATCGCCACCAGGAAACCAAAGAGCGGCTCGCATGAGCCGCTCTTTTTCTTTGTGCCCAGATCTTTTGAGCCCTGGACTTCGCAGTTGCGAGAGCGAGAACACCGTACGTTCCGCATCGGGATCAAGGCGCTCGCCGCGAACACAAGCCCCGGTTCCATCGAAACCAATAAAAGCCCGCTGCGTTATTGCATGGGTACTCGATGGAGGAGATGCACATGAAGAAGACCCTTGCTGTCCTGGCCACCGTCGGCGCGCTTGCCGCGACCAGCGTGGCCGCACCGGCGCAGGCCCGCGGCATCGGCCCTGGCCTGGCATTCGGCCTTGCCGCGGGCGCAATCGCCGCGGGCGCTGCCGGCGCATACGGGCCTTACTACGGTTATGGTTACGGACCGGGCTATGGCTATTACGGCCCGCGTCACTACGGGCCGGCCTATTACGGTGGGCCTTACGCTTACTATGGCGGACCTTACTATCGGCACCGCTACTATCGGCACTGGTAGCCGATCAACGAAAAGCCCGGAGCGTTGCTCCGGGCTTTTTCATTTACGGCCTTCCGTGACCGCGTGCAAAAGAAAGGCGTCAAGACCAGAACGCAGGTCGCTCGGCGGAGCGGCGGGCATTTTCCGAGCGTCGTGCATTTTCCAGCGTGGCGACAAAATATTCGTCGCGCTCGCGCTTGAACTTCTCTTGCGTCGCCTTGAAGCGTGCAACGCGTGCGACGATTTCGTCCCGCTCGATGGCGGCGGCGTTGTCTCGTTCGGTCATGCCATTCCCTGTGATTCTCATCCTGTGCGTATTGGGGAGCGCGATTGGGGCGCGAATGCGGACGCGGTGTTGCAGGATTGTGGAGGCGTGCGCTGGCGATTTCCCTTCAGCGTCCGAGGTTTCACGGCCGATAAGCCCGCCGTGTTGCTTGTGGCTTCCGCGCCTCAGCGTTGGCCAATCGGGCAACCGGCGCTCTCCCGGCATTGACGCCGCCATCCGGCGGGCCATGCTACGGTCAGCACGGCCAGGCCCTCGGACGAAATGCGCATGATTGCACCGGATATCAGCAGCGGCGTTGAACAACTCGGCGACATGATCGCCGAAGCATCCACCATCGTTCCCTTTACCGGCGCCGGCATCTCGACTGAATGCGGCATTCCAGATTTTCGTTCGCCCGGCGGTTTGTGGACCCGCAACCGCCCGATCCCGTTCGATGAGTTCGTCGCCAGCCCCGAGGCGCGGACGGAAGCATGGCGGCGGCGCTTCGCGATGGAGCCGACATTCGCCGCGGCAAAGCCGGGCCGCGGCCACCGCGCGCTGGCCTCGCTCTATCGAGCGGGCAAGATTCCGGCGATCGTGACCCAGAACATCGACAATCTGCACCAGATATCGGGGTTCGCCGCCGAGCACGTCGTCGAACTGCACGGCAATACCACCTATGCCCGCTGCATCGGCTGTGGCCGCAGCTATGATCTTGCATGGGTCAAGCAGAGCTTCGACGCCATCGGCGGCGCACCGGACTGCACGGCCTGCGACGAGCCGGTCAAGACTGCGACCATCTCGTTCGGGCAGGCGATGCCGGATGATGCAATGCGGCGCGCCACCGAACTGGCTCGCGACTGCGATCTGTTCATTGCGATCGGATCGTCGCTAGTGGTTTGGCCGGCCGCGGGATTTCCGTTGATGGCCAAGAACTGCGGGGCCAAGCTTGTGATCATCAACAACGAGCCCACCGATCAGGACGACATCGCGGATCTGGTGATCCGCCACGATATCGGAGAGACGCTCGGGCCATTCGTGGGTAATTGATGGCCAAATTGATTCGCACCTGTGCAAGACTGTTCATAGCTCACGGTAAAATTGTTTTTTTATCTATGCGCGGCACGCGGGAGTGTTATCTTTTGATTCGAAAGATTTGCGTGGCGTCATGATCAAGATCATGAATCGGCGCGTATATCGGCGCCGTTGCATGAATGACGGGCCGCAATCGATGTGTGGGGTCCGGGGTCATGGGGTCGGACGGATTTGAGTCCAAGAAGCTCGGGGGGCCGCCAAGCGGGGCGGGATCGACTAGGCTTGGGCCAGGTGAATATGCGGGCGGCGGTGAGCGCGACCCGGCGATGGATGCGCTGTCGGGGCTTGGCGACAGCGCGGCCAATCTCGTCGAGATCTCGGGCGTCATCAAATGGTTCGATGCATCCAAGGGTTACGGTTTCATCGTTCCCGACAATGGTTGGCCCGATGTGCTTCTGCACGTTACCGTGCTCAGGCGCGACGGCTATCAAACCGCTTATGAGGGCGCGCGGCTGATCGTCGAATGCGTGCAGCGCGCCAAAGGCTATCAGGCGTTCCGCATCCTCTCGATGGACGAGTTGACTGCGATCCATCCGGCGCAGATGCTGCCGCCGCGGACCCATGTCAGCGTCACGCCGACCTCGGGGCTGGAGCGTGCGCAGGTCAAGTGGTTCAACCGGCTGCGGGGCTTCGGCTTCCTGACCTGCGGCGAGGGGACGCCCGACATCTTCGTGCACATGGAAACCCTGCGCCGCTTCGGGATGACCGAATTGCGTCCCGGCCAGTATGTGCTGGTGCGGTTCGGGCCCGGCTCCAAGGGCATGATGGCCGCGGAGATCCAGCCTGAAAACGGCTCGCCCGGGTTGTCATCGCACTGAGCCCCGCGGCGTTCGCATGCCGAACGACAGCCGTTAACCTGGTATCAAAAGTGACAGCGTCGCGCTGACCCGGTCTGGTATTTGCCATGATCCTCGGGTTACGGTCCGCCGCAATCATCCGTTGCGGCTGGGGTAAGCGTTGGTCATGACTTTCGATCGAGATGCTGTTTTGCGTTGCCTGCGGGCGCGGTTCTTTATGCCCGTAGTGGTCGCGGCGATCGCCGCCCTGTGCGCGTTCCCGGGCCCGGTAGCGCGGGCGGCGACTTTCCAGCCGCTCGAGATCGTCACCAAGAACGGCGTCCAGGTGTTCTCCGTCGAGATGGCGACGACCGAACAGGAGAAGGAAACCGGCCTGATGTACCGGAAGGAGGTTCCGGACGGGAAGGGCATGCTGTTCGACTTCTCGCCGCCCCAGGAAGTCTCGATGTGGATGAAGAACACCTATGTTTCGCTCGACATGATCTTCATCCGCGCGGACGGCCGGATCCTGCGCATTGCCGAGAATACCGAGCCGATGTCGACCAAGATCATCTCCTCGCAGGGGCTGGCGAAGGGAGTGCTTGAGGTCGTTGCCGGAACCGCCAAGAAATACGGCATCGAGCCCGGCGACCGCGTCGGACACCCGCTCTTCAACGGGCGGTGAGGGGGCGCCAGCCTTGCTGGTAGCTGCCTAAGCGTGTATCGACGTCGTTTCGCCAGAGATCGGGGTATAGCGCAGCCTGGTAGCGCGGCAGTTTTGGGTACTGCAGGTCGTTGGTTCGAATCCAGCTGCCCCGACCAAAACGGTTCATATTTCAATTACTTAATCGCGCGTCTTGTCGCGTGTTCCAGAGCGCCGGCGCAACTGCCTGCCGAATTGCTCCTTGATTTGGATCACGGCCGGTTCGCTTTGCGTCCGGTACGCAAAGACGCGACCATGTCGGCCAGTGGGGAGGGTGATCCATGCGGTTTCGTTCGAGTTGTGCGATCTGGCCGCTGACGGCGCTAATCGTCGCGGCAGGCACGCTCCACGCGGCCGCGATACCCCTGACCGTATTCCGCTACGAAGCGCAGGCGCAACGTCACTGCCCCCACGATACCGTGGTGTGGCTCGATTTTCGCAAGGAGATCTACTACTCCAAGCATCAGAAGCACTACGCGGAAGGCCTGACGGGAAGCTTTGTATGCCGAAAGGAAGCCCGCAGCGGCGGCTATCGTCGCTCGCTGCTAGGACTTCGGTAAACCGCGCGCGATGAAGCCGGAAGCTCCGATGTCAGTGCAGAAGATATCGCCTGCACTGCGACGATATTTCCTGAGAAGCCATTGCACGCATAACCGCACCGACCGAAAGCCGGTGCGTCACCGGAAGCCGCTCGTCGCAGGAATTTTACGCAGGCATGAAGCGCAGCACCGAACCCTCGCGCTCGCGAGGACCGGTGCTGCAAGTCGCTGCTCTCAGAAATCCGGGCGGGGATAGTACGATCCGGCGCCGTAGTATGGATTGACCGTCACGGCTTCCGGCCCATAGGCGCGGGCGTCATAGTGCGGGAACCAGCTGCCAATGCGGTGACATTGGCCGACCCCGGCCATCAACTGGCCGGCGTTCATCGCAGGCCCGTCCGCGCCGACCGCATCGCCTGCTGGCGTTGTACAGGCGCCCGGGCCACGCTCGGCCGCAAAGCTCGCGCTCGGTGCTGCCAGCGGCAGGATCGCTGCAAGTGCGATCGCCGCACTCAGGGTTCTCAGATTTTTCATGGGTTGCTCCATTTGTTCGATTTGAAACCATTCCGCCATCGCACATCGACAGCGGCCATGCACAATGCTGATGTAAGTTCGCGATCCGGCGCGCCCATTAAATTGTGTTTTAAGGAATGCGATTTTGAAAAGGCGAACGAGCTATCTGCTCAAGGTCGTCCAAAAACGATCGTCACCAATACGCAGGTGCTGATTTCCCGGAGGTTTTGGCGGGCGGTTCAAGCGATCGTCAGATGCGGCGTCAACACCGTCAAGCAATCGTGCTTGGTTCGAATGCCGCACCTCTACCAAAATGAAAAAACGGATGCTCCCGGCAGGACCGAACAGCATCCGAGAGGTCAAGGCGGATGAACCCGGGGAGGGGAACATCCGCGTGTCCTTACAGAAGCTGGATTCCAGACACGCGTCTTTGAGCTGGATCAATCGCGAAGGCGATGCAAGGGCGGCGCGTAGCCAGCGCAGCCACGCGGGTCGTTCTTACCGCCTCAGGGTCCCTATCCTAAAATGCTGCTTGGCATAGGCCACGATCTCGCGGTCGCTGGGATGGTCGGCAGCTTCCACCGCAACGATGCGCTCGCCGATGTTCGGGTGCTGTTCGCGGAGATATTTGGCAAGTTCCGTCTTCGCATTGGCCGGGCCGATGATGAGGATCTCGCCGGCGTCGCTGATCGCGTTCAACACCTGTGCGAAAAACTCCTTGTCGAATCCGACGTGGCCGCTGCCGATCGAGTTGGCCTTGTGGTGAAGGTGGCGGGTCTGCAAATGCGGATGCAGGGCGATCTCGTCGTCGCCGCTGAGGCCGATGTGAAACACCTTGGCCTGCATATGGTCGATCCAGACGATGGCATGAAAATGGGTTGGCATATCGATATCCCCTCAGGCGGCGGCCGGTCAGCGGGCTTGGCTGCGCCTCGAGGTGGCGCGAACCATCAGCTACCACGAGGAGATATTGCCCGATTGATGTCGGTCAACCCTTGCGCCTGGCCGGGCCTTGCACCGCGGCGCTTACCGCAGTGCTCATCGCCGGACCCGCCACACCTCGAGTTTGCCACTGGGATCAAGGTGTTCGACCGGTTGCAGGAAATCCGGTATCTCACCGCGGTCAAGCCGCGCGGCGAGGCCGTCGGGGGCGAGATCGCTCAATTCGACGTGTTCCATGTTGCCACGGCACAGCACGACATAGTCCACCCCGCGGTCGGCGAGGATCTGCTTCGCAGGCGCAGGCGCGGCCAGCATGAGGTGCAACATCGCGAGATTGCCGTCGTTGTTGCGGTGATAGGGAGCCGCGAAGATCGAGTGTCCGGTGGCGGCCAGGATGGCGGGACCGAGATCGATCGGCGCCATCACCCGGCCGGGGGCGAGCGCGGCAAGCGGCGCGACGCTGGAAACGGTCAGGCAGGACGATACCGTGTCGCGCGCCGCGATCGTCCGTTGGGGCTTGAGCGTTGCGTCGATCAGGGGGCGGGCTGCAAGGCCGGCGCCCGCGATGCTCGCGGGGGAGGCCAGCAGCGCCAGAAGCAGCAGTCTTCGTCCCTGCATGCGAGCTGGCCACAGCAGCGCCAGACTGACCGGAAAGAGCGGCGCTGCCACCATGTTGGCCGCGGCCGCGCCGCGCATCAGCCAGAAGCTGATCCCGATCAGCGCGGCCAGCGTGACGGCGGCCGCGATCAGTCGAAATCGAAAGGCTGCGCGTGCAACGAGAATGGCCGCGCCGGTCAGGAGCAATGTCAGGAGCGGAAATCCATACAGGCCGGGCAGCTTTTGCGGTTCGAGCAGCAGCACGGTTTGAAACGACATGGACTCGGCGACATGGTCGACCCAGATCGAGGTCACCAGCGGATCGATGCTCGCAAAGGGCGGCGCCAGACATCCCGCGAACAGTTTGTAGAACACCGTGAACAGGATCAGTCCCGTTGCCGCCGCCGCGGCCATGCGCGCGCCCGCCGCAGGCCAGCGCCGGGCAACGCCCGCAACGATCATCAGACTGGTACCGCCGCCGGCGGCGAGCAGCAGGAACGGTCCGCCGAAGGCGTCGCATACGGGTGCGCCGAGGGAATGCGGCGGCAACAGCAGCGCGGCGAGGAGCAGGGACGAACCCGTCACGGCGGCACCGAACACGCAGGCCTGCCGCCACACGACGCTGCCGCGCCACAGCAGCAGGCCGAGCACGGCCACGCAAGTGGCGGCGATCGCGGGGATCATTTCCAAACCGACAGCCAGCGACAGGCTTGCAGCGGCCCCGGCAAGGGCAGCATTGATCCAGTGCCGTTCGATTCCCAAGGTCAAAAACAGGAAGACCAGCAGCAGCATGATCTGAAAATTATGATGATCGATGGCGCCGGCGCGAAAATGAATGAGGGCGGGGATCGACAGCGCCGCGAGCAGGATCGCCGCTAACTGCACGGCGTCCCGGTTCGTCGCGTCGCTGATGCGCCTTGCTGTTGCCGCCGCCGCCATCAGCGTTGCGCCGAACAGGAGCGCGGGCCACACGACCAGGGTGACTGCCTCGGCGCCCTTCATGCCCACGAAGGGGCGCAGCATCAGGATCATGGCTGCCAGCGGCGCATCGATCACGCGCGACCAATGCATCGGCAGGCCCGGCGGATCGAGGCGGTATTGCGTGAGGTCGAACCAGCTTTGTCCGGCGATCAGGTCTCTCACTTCGACCAGCCGCATGGCGTCGTCGGTCGACATGGCGTCGAACACGCCATTCCTGACGCCGGCCGCGCCCAGCACGAGCGTGACCACGGCGCACAGCATCAGGATCACGATTTTCGGGTCTGCGGTACCGCGGGTCGCCGCCGGCATACCGGTGACCGCAGCCGAATGGTTCCCCATGGCAATTCCTCAGTTTCGTACTGAGGTACTCCGATCGGTTTTCGAAAGGTTTAAGTCGATTGCGATAATTGCCAGTCCGGACGCCGAAACCGCCGCTTCTGGCCCGAAATCGGCTCGATTCAGGCGGCCGAGCCCGGTTTGGCCCGCTATCCGGTCCCCTCCGGCTTACCGCCGCGGCCAAGGGCAAACTGGCCGACCGGCCCCTCCACGTGGAAGTCGATCCCCGTCATCTTCTCGAACAGATCGATATTGTTGGTGCCGATCGCGCAGCCGCCGAGCCCCATATCGGCCGCCATCAGATAGAGCGTCTGCAGCAGGACACCAACATCCCTGAGGATCAGCGAGTAGGCGACCGAGCTGTATTTCCACGAAACACGGCCAAAGCGCGCGGCGATGATGATCAGGATCTGGGGGGCGGCGGCTGCGTCCATCGCAAATTCGGCGCCCGCCAGCAACGCGTCGAATTCCGGCGCGCGTACGGCGATGGGCGCCAGCGCGTGCCCGTCGGCGTCATAATGATAGAGGCCGCGCGCAAGTCCCTCGCAATTGGCGACCGCCAGATAGAGCTCGAGCTCATAGGCGCCGCCGCCGGCTGGATACGGCCGGGCGGCGTATTCGATCATGGGACCGCCATGGTCGAGGTCGGCGCTGTCTTGCCATTTGGCGCGGACCCGCGCGGTGCTGTCGAGAAACCGCGCAAGTTCGGCCAGCGTGATCGGCTGTCGGTCGTCGAAATCGCGGATCGACTGGCGCTCATGCAGGAGTTTGACGAACGGCGAGGGCGTCTCGGAGGGAGCGTCCGTGAGCTGGCTCAGGTCGATCTTCTTTCCCGGCCATCGCGGCCGCACCGCCGGTAGCGGCGGTATCAGCCCGGCATACGGATAAAGTCCGCCGAGTGGATTGGCCTGCCGGCCTTCGGTGGAATGGGTGTGGAACAGAAGATCGTGAAAATCCCACAGCACGAGGCTGTCGTCGCCCTCGGCTGCGCGGAGGCCGTGCGGGCTCCCGGCTTCGACCTTGAACAGGATCTGGCAGTCCACCAGCAGTGCGAGCAGCTCCGTGCCCGGAAAACCGTCCTGCCGCCGCAGCCGGCTGATTTTTTGCGGGGTAGCAAGCGTGGCGAGTGCAGCCGCGATCTTTGGATCACCAATCCTGAACAGGGCGCCCGCGCGCGGCGATTCCAGCACCATCTCGTTGCCGCGCCGTCGCATGTACGCAAACCGCGACAGCACGATTGTTTCGGTCGCGCCGAGTTTTGGCGTCTGCGGCCAATAATCGGGAAGCTGCGGCTCGATGACAAACGTATCGTGGCTGGAGTCGCCGACGCGATATTCCAACAGCCCGCTTCGCGCCAATCGGCGGACCAGGAGATCGACTTCCTTCTCGACGGTGTTGCGTTGCTGCGCAAACGAAGCGAGCGGCAGACCCTTTCGCAGATCCAGCGCGCGCTTTGCGGCGGCGGCGCTGAATTTTCCCAAGGCAAGCGAATGGTCATCGAAGCAGGCGAGGATGGTTCCGTCCGGCTGGGCTTCGAGACGGATGTGGCCGGTCAGCCGTGCGGAAATGGTTGGCGGCGCAATCCGTCCCGGCTTTTTTTTGGGAGCGCGCAAGACGCTTGACCCTCAGGAGTGTGGAAGGAACGGCGTGAGTTCGCTTTCCGGCGTTGGCCGCTCCAGCCATCCGAGCTTGACCGGAACATCATAGAGCCGGCCCGGCCCGAAGCGACGATAAAAATGGCGCAGGCCGGGAACGAGCACCCGGACGACCGGGACTCCGACGTCTGGCCGCGTCTGATCGAGGACCAGAAAATCGAGGCCGGCTTGCTTGGCGATGTCGACGCAGGCGTCGACCTGCCGGCGCGTATTGTCCAGAGGACCCGCGCTCCAGCCGGTGCTCGGTGGCACCGTGCCGTTCGGCGTCAGGAAGGGATAGTCCGCAAGGCGCAACGGAGTGATGCCGTCGAGGCTCGATTTTTCGCCGGTTCCTCCTCCCATCAGGCCGATCGACAGGAACTGGTTCAGCTCCGTCAAGGTACGCAACATCGCGATGCGGGGATCGAAATGCGCGCCGGAGCCGAACTCGATATTTTCCTGTCCGTTCTGCATCCAGTGCAATATCGCGACATAGGTGGGGACGCCGAGATCGCTGGTGACGTCGAGCACCCAGAGCTTTCGCCCGGTTTCGGCCAACTGGCTTTGCAGATCGCGGACATAGGAATCGTTGAAATGACTGAGGTCCACCGCGGGCCGCCGCAGCCGGTTGTACCACCAGATCGCGTAGGCATCGCGCTCCACGAGTTCGAGGAATCCCTGGACGATGGCCTCCTCGAGCGTATTGCCGGCAGCGCAGCCGTTGGAATCGGCATGGAAGGCGGCCGGGCCGCTATAGAAGAAATACAGCAGGCTGGTCGGAACATGCTTGAACCGTCCGTCGCGCAGCGACCAGACCGGCGACCACTCGATCCGCGCGGCTGGATCGAACGGCGCCGGAGCCATCTGGGTCTCGTGTGAATCCTCTTCGCCCGTCTGCTCCGGCATGGATTGCGCGTCGCTGAACAGCAGGACGTCGTTGGCAAGAATGGCTTCGTCAGGCGCGAATTCCGTGAACCGCCGTGTCAGCCGGATTTCGTCGCCCTGGAAAATTCCCGAATAGCGCTCGATCGCTTCCATCAGCGCGCTGGCTTCGGCCTGCTCGGCATTGGAGCCCTTGCCGAAGCTGCCGCCGGTCAGTCCCGCCCTGAGTTCGCTAACGTTGCGGGCCGGCGCCGAGAAATTATGCGCGGCGTAAAAATTGGTGTTCAGCGGCAGATCGGCTTCGATCCGCTCGAGCCGTGTGACAACGCCGGTGAGGGGGCTCACGTGCTTTCGGAAGCGCGCCACCGTAGCGCGCGACGATACCGTCCGGTATCCGCCGCTGGTCATGACCAGCTTGGCGCCGGGGCCAAGCTCGATCGGCAGCGCCGGCCGGCGCGGATCCCGCAGCTTCTTGCGGCCGCAGGTCGGACATTGTGGCCGGGCCGCGACGTAGTGTTTCGCGATGTTCGCGCCCAACAGATCGTGGCTGACGATGTGATCGTTCAACTCGGTGCGAAAGCCGGTAGCGATCGCCTTGGCGACTTCGAGGGCCGCAAACTGGATGGCGCCTTGTCCGACCGCGTTGCGCACCAGAGGCGAGGTCGCGACAGCGCGCGCGGGTCCGCGTTCGAGGAATCCCTTGATCTCCCGATTGCGTATCATGCGATCGAACAGGCAGGTCCAGCAGGCGCCCTCGCCGGGGCTGAACACCGGCCCCACCAGCGGAAAGGCGCCGGAGGGCTGAACGAGCAGCCAGCGCGACCGCTCGGACACGCGCTGCTGGTTCAATTCAGCAAGCCGCCGCTCGAGATAATCGTTCACCAGCGTGACCGTCAGGTCGGCGGAGCGCTTGACGACGCGAACGCCGAGGTCGCTCAGCGCGGCGCTGAGCGCAGCCGCGCCGTGCACGTCGATCGATTCAACGCGTACCCGGCAATTTCCGAGATTTTGCTCCGCCATTCCCGGCGGCAGGCCGAGGCTCGCCCAATAGCCCGCCACGGCGCCAACGGGAGCACGCGATGCCGGGACGACATAGCGCCGCTCGATCAGCCGCTTGAGGGCCTCTTCGATTTTGTCGGATGGAAAATCCTGCGCCAGTTCGCCGGCGAGTTCGCCAAAGCTCTTTCCGCCCTTCGCGATCGCCGACGCCAGCGCGCAATAGAGTTCGCCGTGAAGAAAAAACTTCCGGTCCTCCGAATAGAGACAGACGACATCGGGCGGCAGCACGTAGACGGTGAAGTTCGGCGCGAATTGCGGAATGTCATTGCCAGCCTTTCGCGAAGCGCTGGTCCTACGGCGTCCTGTCATGACTTCACGCGCACGCCGGCTCGCTGGCGCGAGGCGTTTTCTTCGAGCACTGGAGGTTTCCTCATCGGGTTTACGCGCCGGCATTTCGCCGAAGATATTGAATCCACTGTCCATCATGCACGCGACCGTAGCCGCGCTCCGCGCCCCAGGGAAGACTATGGATTGGCCGGGCCGCGTGGATTGGCCAGGTCACAAAGATAGGCCGGGTCGATCGTGTCGAGCCCGGCCATGATGATTTTCGTTGATCAATGTAAGCGCGAAGCGGTCTGGCTTCAGCAGAGGCGGCAAGCGCCCCATGACAGACAGCAACCTCCGCCGCATCCGCATCCGCCGCAACCCCGGCAGCCAACTCCGCAACCGCGGCATGCCCGGCAACCCCTGCATCCGCGGCAGCCGCCGCATCCACGCCAGGCCAACTGCACGCCCTTGGCGCCTTCGGTGTTCTCCTTGTCGAAGACGTAGAAGGTCGCCAGGCTGACGTCGGCGATTTCTTCTTCACCGAGAGTGATGGCTTGACCCGGTGCGAGGCCCGGCGCCCGAGGCTGATCCTGTGTCGGCGCGACCGCTGCGGATGCGCCACCTACCAGCGAAAAGGTCAATCCGGCGGCTCCTAACACCGGCACAGTTTTCGTCACTCGTTTACGCTTCGAAGCTTGCTTCACCCGTGCCATAATCTTGCTTCCTCCATACCTTGACGACGATGTTCAGAGTCCCGCGCGAAAATAGTACCCCTTGGAAAAGCGCCACGCAAGGCTGGCTACACACGTTGATGTGACGGAGAATTTTGCCGAAATTCCTTCATGTTCATGAACGAAACGTTCATCAAACGCGGAGCACCGCCGAGTCGGAATCGCAGCATCCAAGGCTGTATTCATGGCTGTCGTCCACGACAACTTCAGCGCGCAGGCTGGGAGAACGCATCGGCGGAGGCTCCGTTCCATCGCGCATCGCTCCAATAAATCAAAAATTCAGAGCCTCATCTGGATTGAGATCCACGTCTCCGCCCCTTGCAAATAAACGCCAGCGCGGCTCAATGCTGCGTTGCGATTGTCTGTTGGCCTGAGCTGAGAAACCGACATGGTCCGACACCCCGGACGCTTCACCTGGTACGAATTGATGACGACGGACGTGGCGGGCGCCGAGGCCTTTTACACGCACGTCGTCGGCTGGGGCGCGCAGGACGCGTCGACGCCGGCTCTGGCCTACACTGTGTTCACCTCTGAACAGACCCCGGTGGGCGGCCTCATGGACCTTCCGGAAGAAGCCAGGAAAATGGGCGCGACGCCGAGGTGGATGGGGTATGTCGACGTCAGCGACGTGGATGCCACGGCCGACCGGATCAAGCGTCTCGGCGGCGCCGTCTATGTGCCCGCGACCGACAGCAACATCGGCCGCATTTCGGTGGTTGCCGATCCGCAGACGACAACGTTCGGATTGATCAAGGGGCTTGAAACCAGACACGCGTGGGCAGAACGATCTCGGCAAACCCGGCTGCGTCGGCTGGCACGAGTTGCTCGCCGCGGATTGGCGCAAGGCGCTTGCCTTCTACGGCGAAGTTTTTGGCTGGCAAAAAGCGGGCGTAGATGTCGATCCGGTCGACACCTATCAGTTGTTCTCCGCGGATGGGCAGACCATCGGCGGCATGTTCACCAAACGCCCGGAGGATCCGCTCCCGTTCTGGCTTTTTTATTTCAACGTCGACGATATCGACGCGGCCGCGGAGCGCGTCAAGACCGGTGGCGGCCAGGTCTTCAAGGGCCCGCTCGAATTGCCGAGCGGCAGCTGGATCGCCCGATGCAGGGACCCTCAGGGCGGCGCGTTCGCGCTGCAGGGCAACCGAAGCCAGCAGGGTTTCGGCTGGTCCACCGAGTGGGACGGGATTTCATCGCGCGGCAAATTGGTCACCAAGCCGCGCCGCTAGTTTTTACGACTGCAAAAGAGCCGATCGAGCGCGAGAAGCCAGGCGAGCGCGCGGCCGCCCGTTTCCGATCAGGCCGAACCCGCCAGTTTTGGGGGCGTCACCTTCTGCGGCTTGTCCTGCCGTTTCGACCAGGAGATGTAGTAGGCGACGACGGTCATGATCGCGATGCCGGTGATGCTGACGAAGATCTGCGCAAACAGCGAACCCGAGCTCAGCATCAGCTCGAAATGTCCGACAAAGGACAGGAACACGCCGACGCAGAACACCGCGAGCGACTGCTGACCGCAGACGATCAAGGGATCGAACACCTTCCATTCCAGTCCCGGCCAGTCCTTGGGTACGAACCGGATCACCATGATCACGATGACGACGAAATGGAGGAAGCGATAGGGCGCAAGGTTGGTCTTGTCGTTGGGGTTGAAGGTCGAATAGAGCCAGTGCGGGAACATCGCGCCGAAATCCGGAAATTTGCCGGCCATGGTCATGACAAGGCCGAGAATGAGATAGGCGATGCAGAACCATAGCGTGGCGCGCGCATTGATGATCGCCATCGACCTTCCGGCGCCGCCGAGCGCGCACCATGAGCCGAACACGAACAGCACCTGCCAGCAGTACGGGTTGAAGTACCAGGTGCCGGCGGGATAGGCGGTGAAATTCCAGCCGAACTGCCGGGCGGCGAGCCACAGCACGATGGAGGCCAGCATGGTCCAGTTGGGCTGGCGCAGCATCAGCCACAGGACCGGCGGAAACAGCCCCATCAGGACGATATAGAGCGGCAGCACGTCTAGATTGACGGGCTTGAACTTGAGGAGAAGGCCCTGCCGCAGGGTTTCGGTCGCATTGTCGACGAGCCCGGCGACATTGAACTCGTTGATGATCTCGGAATCGCCGAACCGCAGCGCCAGATAGCTGATCGAGGCGATATAGATGACGAACAGGATGATATGGGCGACGTAGAGCTGCCAGACCCGCTTGGTCAGCCGGGTGGCGCCGACGATGAAGCCGCGTTCCAGCATCATCCGGGCGTAGACGAAAGAGGCGGTGTAGCCGGAAATGAAGACGAACAGGTCGGCCGCGTCGCTAAAGCCGTAATTCCGCGTGGTGATCCAGTTCACGACGTTGTCGGGGATATGGTCGAGGAAAATCGCCCAGTTGGCCACCCCGCGAAACAGGTCCAGCCGCAGGTCGCGGCCTTTTTCGGGGAGGGTTGCGTTGATTTTCATGGGCGCCGTTCGGACTGTACGTTCGAGAGGAATCGGGCGGCGGACGGGGCATCAGCCGCGGCTGTGGCCAAGATTGTCACACCGCAGCATAATGACTATACCGGTCAGGAAAATGTAGCGTCCAGGGCAGGAATCACCGATCAAAATCCTGAAAGGTGTCTCTATCCTATCCTGGCCGTTTCCACCACCGCGCTTCCATGCCGCGATATCACGGGGCCCGATCGACCATGACCGCACGCATCTTTAAGCCCGCCAAAAACGCGATGCAATCGGGGGTCGCCAAGACCAAGGAATGGCAGCTCGATTACGAGCCGGAGCAGCCGCGCGCCATCGAGCCGCTGATGGGCTGGACCTCCTCCGGCGATATGAAGCAGCAACTCACCATCCGTTTCGACACCAGGGAGGAGGCGGTCGCCTATTGCGAGCGCAAGGGCATCGCCTATCAGGTGATCGAGCCCAAGGAGCCCGCCCGCCGCCAGGCGGCCTATGCGGATAATTTTGCCTTCCGCCGCGCCGAGCCCTGGACGCATTAGGGGCACGATGCCGGGGCTGTCCCGGTCCTGCCGGGGCGAAAGTTCTGGGTTGCGTAAGGCGGCGGCGCAATGACACCATGCCGTCCGCCCCGATGCGCAAATTGCGGCGCACAATAAACAGCAGAAGGCCATGCCGCTTCATTCCACGATCGACCCCACATCGTCCGATTTTGCCCGCAATGCGGACGCCATGCGCGCGCTGGTCGCCGAACTCCGGCAAAAGCTGGAGCAGGTGGCCGGCGGCGGCGGCGAGGCCTCGCGCATCCGGCATACCTCGCGGGGCAAGATGCTGGCGCGCCAGCGCGTCGACCTCCTGATCGATCCGGGGACGGCGTTTCTGGAATTGTCGCCGCTGGCGGCCAACGGCCTTTATGGCGGCGACGTGCATTCGGCCAGCGTCGTCACCGGGGTAGGGCGGATCTCGGGGCGCGAATGCGTCATCGTCGCCAACGACGCCACCATCAAGGGCGGCACTTATTATCCGATGACGGTGAAGAAGCATCTTCGCGCCCAGGACATCGCGCGGCAGAACAATCTGCCCTGCGTCTACATGGTCGATTCCGGCGGCGCCTTCCTGCCGCAGCAGGACGAGATTTTCCCGGACGAGCGGCATTTCGGCCGCATCTTCTACAATCAGGCGCAGATGTCGGCGCAAGGCATTCCGCAGATTGCCATTGTGATGGGTTCCTGCACCGCCGGCGGCGCCTATGTTCCGGCGATGTCGGACGAGAGCATCATCGTGCGCAACCAGGGCACGATCTTCCTCGGCGGGCCGCCGCTGGTGAAGGCGGCGACCGGGGAGGTGGTGACGGCCGAAGAACTCGGCGGCGCCGACGTGCACTCCCGGCAGTCCGGCGTTACCGATCACTATGCCCAGAACGACAGCCATGCGATCGGCATCGCGCGGCGCATCGTCGCCACGCTGAAGCAGCCCGCGCGCGCCGCCCTGAACATGCGCGAGCCGCGGGCAGCCGCTGTTCGCGCCGGAGGAAATTTATGGCGTGGTGTCGGCCGACGGCCGAAAGCCGTTCGACGTGCATGACATCATCGCGCGCCTCGTCGACGGCTCTGAATTCGACGAATTCAAGAAGCTCTATGGCCAGACCCTGATCTGCGGCTTTGCGCATATCTGGGGCTATCCGGTCGGCATCATCGCCAATAACGGCATCCTGTTCAGCGAGAGCTCGCTGAAGGGCGCGCATTTCATCGAACTGTGCTGCCAGCGCAATATTCCGCTGGTGTTCCTGCAGAACATCACGGGTTTCATGGTCGGCAGGAAATACGAGGCCGGCGGCATCGCGCGCGACGGCGCCAAGCTGGTGACGGCGGTGGCGACCGCGGGCGTGCCGAAATTCACCGTCGTGATCGGCGGCTCCTACGGCGCCGGCAATTACGGCATGTGCGGGCGCGCCTACAGCCCGCGCTTCCTCTGGATGTGGCCCAACGCCCGGATCTCCGTGATGGGCGGCGAGCAGGCTTCCATGGTGCTGAGCCAGGTCCGTCGCGACAATATCGAGGCCAAGGGCGAGACCTGGTCGGCGGAAGAGGAAGAGAAGTTTCGGGCGCCGATCCGCGCCCAGTATGAGAGCCAGGGCAGCCCGTACTACGCGACCGCCCGGCTGTGGGACGACGGCGTGATCGATCCCGCCGATACCAGGCTGGTGCTTGGCCTCGGGCTGTCGGCGGCCTCGAATGCGCCGATCGAGCCGACGAAATTCGGCCTGTTCAGGATGTGACGATGGATCGCGCAAAACTCTACCGGCGGTTCCACACCCTCCTGATCGCCAATCGCGGCGAGATCGCCTGCCGCGTCATTCGCACCGCGCGCGCGATGGGGCTGCGCACGGTCGCGGTCTATTCCGAGGCCGACCGCGACGCCATGCACGTCGCCATGGCGGACGAAGCCGTGCTGCTTGGGCCTGCGCGGGCGCGCGACAGCTATCTCAACATCGAGCGCGTGATCGAGGCGGCGCAGAAGACGGGAGCCGAGGCCGTGCATCCCGGCTACGGCTTCCTGTCGGAAAATGCCGAATTCGCGCAGGCCTGCCTCGATGCCGGACTGGTCTTCGTCGGCCCGACCGCGGCCATGATGACCGCGATGGGCTCGAAATCCGGTTCGAAATTCCTGATGGAACAGGCCGGCGTGCCGCTGGTGCCGGGCTATCACGGCGAAGCCCAGGACGAGGCGACGCTTGCGAAGGCCGCCGACAAGATCGGCTTTCCCGTTCTGGTCAAGGCCTCGGCCGGCGGCGGCGGACGCGGCATGCGCATCGTGCGTTCGGCCGCCGAGCTTGCCGCCGCGGTCACGAGCGCCAAGCGCGAGGCCAAGGCCGCCTTCGGCGACGATCGCATGCTGATCGAAAAATTCGTCCAGAACCCGCGCCACATCGAGGTGCAGGTGATCGGCGACAGCCACGGCAATCTGCTGTCGCTGTTCGAGCGCGAATGCACCCTGCAGCGGCGGCACCAGAAGGTGATCGAGGAAGCGCCGTCGCCGACGCTCGACGCCACCCAGCGCGAAGCCGTCTGCGCCGCCGCGCGCAAGGCGGCCGCGGCGGTGAACTATGTCGGCGCCGGCACCATCGAATTCGTCTCCGACGGCAAGGATGTCTTCTTCATCGAGATGAATACCCGCCTGCAGGTCGAGCATCCCGTGACCGAACTGATCACGGGCATCGACCTCGTGGAATGGCAGTTGCGGGTCGCCTTCGGCGAAAAGCTGCCGCTGAAGCAGGACCAGATCGAACTCAACGGCCACGCCATCGAGGCGCGGGTCTACGCGGAAAATCCGCACAAGAATTTCATGCCGTCGGTCGGCAGGATCAAGACCTGGCGCATGCCGGAGGCGATCGACGGCCTGCGCATCGACGCCGGATACCGCGAGGGCGATGCGGTCTCGCCGCATTACGACGCCATGCTGGCCAAGGTGATCGCGTGGGCGCCGACCCGGGAAGAGGCCATCGATCGGCTCAATCGCGGGCTCGAGGGCGCCGACGTCCGCGGCATCGTCACCAACATTCCGTTCCTGTCGGCGCTGGTGACGCACAGGGACGTCCGCGCCAACGCGATCGACACCGGTTTCATCGAACGCGAATTGACCAACCTGACGCCATCCGCACCCGTGCCCCACGATCTCGAACTTGGCGCGGCGGTGGCCGCGATCCTCGGCGACGAAGCCAGGCGCCGCGGACGCGCACTCGCCGTGGCTGACGTCGGGCTGGATGCCGGTGGGCCGCCGGCAGCGGCTGTTCACGTTCCGGGATGTTCACGGCGGCGAGCATCAGGTCAGCCTGCAATACGGCAATGGTCCGGCGACGCTGTCGATCGGCGAGCGCGAGATCACCTTCAAATCCGCCCCCAATGCGTCCGGCGGCTTCGATCTCACGCTGCACGGCGTCAAGTCCCATGCCGTCTCCGTCATCGAAGGCCATGAACTTTATTTGCGGACCCGCAACGGCCGTTTCGATCTGCATTGGGTCGATCCGTTCGGCGGCGACGATGAGGAGCAGGTCGGCGAGGACAAGATCGTGGCGCCGCTGCCCGGCACCGTGGTGGCGCTGTTGGCCGAAGTCGGCGCGACGCTGGAGAAGGGTGCGCCGATCCTCACCCTTGAGGTGATGAAGATGGAGCAGACCTTGCGGGCGCCGTTCGCTGGGGTCTTGAAGGCGATCAAATGCAAGGTCGGCGATATCGTCGGCGAAGGCGTCGAACTGGCCGAGGTCGAGCCGGTAGCCGCGTGAGGCCAGCCATGAGCGAAACCGTGCGCATCGTCGAAGTCGGCCCGCGCGACGGCCTGCAGAACGAAAAGACGCCGATCAGCGTCGCAGACCGCATCGCCTTCATCGAGGCGCTGGTCGGGGCGGGGCTGCATACCGTCGAGGTCGGGGCCTTCGTGTCGCCGAAGGCGATCCCGCAGATGGTGAATTCGGACCAGGTGCTGCGCGGCGTCGATCATCATCCCGACAGCGAATTCCACGTGCTGGTGCCGAACGAAAAAGGCTACGAGGCCGCGCGCGCCGCCGGCGCCAGGGTGATCGCGGTGTTTGCCTCGGCGTCGGAAGGCTTTTCCCGCGCCAACATCAACTGCTCGGTCGCCGAATCCATCGAGCGGTTCAAGCCGGTGGTGGCGCGCGCCAAAGCTGATGGCGTCAAGGTGCGCGGCTATATCTCCTGCGTGCTCGGCTGCCCCTTCGACGGCGAGGTGAAGCCGCGGGCGGTCGCCAATGTCGCTGACCTCCTGTGGGATCTCGGCTGCTACGAAATCTCGCTCGGCGACACCATCGGCGTCGGCACGCCGCTGAAGGCCAAGGCGCTGTTGCGCGCGGTGGCCGGCACCGTGCCGATCGCCTCATCTGGCGATGCATTTCCACGACACCTACGGCCAGGCGCTGGCCAATCTCTATGCCGGGATGGAGGAGGGCGTCCGCGTGATCGATTCCGCCGCCGGCGGTCTCGGCGGCTGCCCCTATGCGCCCGGCGCCACCGGCAATGTCGCGACCGAGGACGTGGTCTACATGCTCGAGGGCATGGGGGTCGCGACCGGTGTCGACATGGCAAAGCTGGTGGCGGCGACCAATGTGGTCAGCAAACTGATCGGGCGTGCGCCGGTCAGCCGCGTCGCGGCGGCGTTCAATGCGAAGAAACGAATGGCCGATAGCGAATGCGAATGGAAGCGCATCGATGCCGATTCGCTACGCTCATCGCTAGCGCCGCTCTACCGTCCCCCGTCCGGTCCCATCACCAGATCGGGCAGGGCCGTCGAAATCTCCGGCACGAAGCACAGCACCAGGACCGCCAGCATCATCAGGAGCACGAACGGCAGCGTGCCCCAGATCACTTCGCTCAGCGGAATATCCGGCGCGACGTTGCGGATGACGAAGATGTTCAGGCCGACCGGCGGGTGAATGAGCCCCATCTCCATGACGATGGTCATGACGATGCCGAACCAGATGATGTCGAAATTCGCCGCGCGCAGCGGCGGCAGGATGATCGGCGCGGTCATCAGGATGATCGACACCGGCGGCAGGAAGAAGCCGAGCACGACGACCATGACCAGGATCGCCGCCAGCAATTCCCAGCGCGGCAAATGCATCGCGACGATCGATTCCGCGGCCGACTGCGAGATGTGCAGATAGCTCATCACGTAGGAATAGAGCAGCGACATGCCGATGATCATCATCAGCATGGTGGATTCGCGGATGGTGGATTTCAGGATCGGCGCCAGATCGGAAGGCCGCCAGACGCTGTAGATCAGCGCGATCAGCACCAGCGCCAGCAGACCGCCGAGGCCCGCGGTTTCCGAAGGCGTGGCATAGCCGCCGTAGAGCGCGATCATCACGCCGGTCAGCAGCAGCACGAAGGGCAGCACCCGCGGCAGCACGTTGAAGCGCTCGGCCATGGTGAATTCGTCGCGCTGCAGGATCGCCGAGGAAGCGCCGGTCTTGGCGTAGAGCGCGCTGGCGGCGGCGTATTCCTTGCGGAAGCGGATCACCGCATAGGTGCCGAACAGCGTGACCAGCAGCAGGCCGGGTCCGATGCCGGCCAGGAACAGTCTTCCCAGCGATTTTTCCGCGGCCACCGCGAACAGGATCATGGTGATCGACGGCGGCAGCAGGATGCCGAGCGTGCCGCCGGCGGCGATGATGCCGGCGGCGAAGCCGCCGGAATAGCCGCGCTTGCGCATCTCGGGGATGCCGGCCGAGCCGATCGCCGAGCAGGTGGCGGGCGAGGAGCCGGCCATCGCCGCGAACAGCGCGCAGGCAAAGACGTTGGCGACGCCGAGGCCGCCGGGCACGCGATGCAGCCAGGCATGCAGCGCCGAATACAGATCCTGCCCCGCGCGCGACTTGCCGATCGCAGCCCCCTTCAGGATGAAGAGCGGGATCGACAGCAGCGTGATCGAGGCCATTTCCTCGTAGACGTTCTGCGTGACGGTATCGAGCGAGGCCGCGGGCATGTAGATGCCCATGAACACCACCGCGACCGCGCCGAGCGCGAAAGCGATCGGCATGCCCGAGAACATCGCGACCAGGGTGGCAATGCCGTAACTGATGCCAATTCCAACCACGGTCATCGGCGCGCCGTACCGGTAAGGGGAGTGACGATCTGCAGCAGGATCTGGACGCACAGCAGCGTCATGCCGACCGCCATCAGGCACATAGGGGATCGCCAGCGGCGGCGACCACATCGAATTCGAGACCTGGCCGTCGACCCAGGCTTCATGGGCCAGCGTCCAGGACTTCCAGGCGAAGAACGCGCAGAACAGGAAGCTCGCGACGTCGACCAGCCACAGCCTGATGCGGTTGGCCAAGGGCGACAGCAGGCCGACAAAGGCCTCGATGCCGATATGGCCGCGCTGTCCCTGCACATAGGCCGCCGTCATGAAGGTGGCGCCGACCAGGAGAAACACCGCCGCCTCGTCCTGCCAGTAATTGGCGCTGTGGAACAGCGCCCGGCTCAGCACGCTATAGCTGAGGATGGCGCACGCCGCGATGAGCGCGAGCGCCGCGAAAACGACGATGACGATGTTGCAGACGTCTAGCCCGCGTTCGACCGCCGCCACGAGCGGGTTGCTCGCGGCGGGCGTCGAACGGTCAGGCTGATCCCCGACCGGCCCATGCATCATGCGGAGACGTCGGAAGCGAGCTTCAGCAGGCTGGCTGCGGTCGCGGTCTTGGCGCCGTAGTCCTTCCACGCGGTATCGCGCGCGATGTCGCGCCATTTGCCGACGGTCGCGAGGTCGAGCTTGCTGACCTTGGCGCCGGCCTTCTCATAGACCTTGGCCACTTCGACATCGTCGTCCTGCGCGCCCTTCTTGCCGAACGCTTCCAGTTCGGTGCCGACCGCCAGAATGATGTCCTGCTGCTTCTTCGGCAGGCCGTCGAAGATCGACTTCGACATCATCAGCGGCTCCAGCATGAACCAGTAGGAGGCGCCGGCGCCCGAGGTCAGGGCCTTCGCGACCTCCTCGAGCCGGAACGAGATCAGGCTGGTGGAGGAGGTGATGCCGGCATCGCAGGCGCCGGTCTGCATCGCCGCATAGATTTCGTTCGACGGCACCGACAGCACGGAAGCGCCCGCGGTCTGCAGCACCATGTCCATCTCGCGCGAGCCGCCGCGGACCTTCAGGCCCTTGGCGTCTTCCGGCGCGACAATCGGTCGCGAGCGGCTGGCGACGCCGCCGGCCTGCCAGACCCAGGTCAGCAGGATGATGCCCTTGTCGGCGAGGAAATCCGTCAGCGCCTTGCCGATCGGATTTTTCTTCCAGGCGCAGGCCCTGATCGTAGGTTGCAACCAGGCCGGGCATCAGGCCGATATTGGTTTCCGGCAGTTCGCCGCCCGCATAGGGCATCGGGTAAAGGCTGATATCGAGCGCGCCTTTGCGCATCGCCGAGAATTGCGCGTTGGTCTTGATCAGCGACGAGTTCGGATAGATCTCCGCCGCGATCTCGCCACCGCTGCGTTTTGTCACTTCGGCGGCGAACATCCGGCACAGCCGGTCGCGGAAATCGCCCTTGTCGACGGTGCCGCCGGGAAACTGGTGCGAGATTTTCAGCGTGGTCGCGGCGTGGGCCGTGCCGGTGCCGAAGCGCAGGATGGCGGGCGCGGCAAGCGTGGATGCGAGAATATGACGGCGTGTGAGCATGGAAGTCCCCCTGAGCGGATATTGGTTGGAATGGGTTCGGGCGGCGTTGCCGGGATACTAGCCTGTATTGGCCCGAAATTTCTCTAGTTTGATAGTTGGAGGTGGAGCGTTAGGGAAGCCGAGCGTTAAGAAAGTCTTGCTTCCTCGCTGCGGCGCACATTTGCCCAGAGATTCGACGGAAAAAAGACCGATTGGAGCTTTTTGGCGACCGTTTTCGCCCCCGGGGCAAGGGGAGAAAACGGGCATTGGCGAAAAATTTTTCAGGCCGGGGTGTAACAAACGAGGTCGCCGGACCGTCCTCAATCTAGCGGCAACAGTCGCTTTCAACCGCCTTCAGAGGGAAGACCATCCAATGACCATCAGCACCCGCATCGCGCTCGGAATTTCGGCCGCCGCTCTTTCGCTCAGCCTGGCGCTCGCGCCAGCCGCCTTCGCCCAGGACAAGATGGGCAAGGACGACGGCATGAAGAAGGACTCGATGTCCAAGGATTCGATGAAGAAGGACACGATGTCGAAGGACTCGATGAAGAAAGACGACGGAATGAAGAAGGACGGCATGAAAGACGACGCGATGAAGAAGCACTGAGCATCGCGCTCGGCTTTCGCGCGGGCTCGCCGATCCCGGCGGGCCTGCGGCATCTTCTGCACGATCGTCGGAACGCGTGAGCGTCCGTATAGCGCTCGGCTATTTTTTCTTCTTCTTGCGGGCCGCATAGCGCGCGTCGCGGGCGGCCTTGCGTTCGGCCTCGAGTGCGACTTCGCGCGCCGCCGCCTCTTCCTTTTCACGCGCCAGCTGGGCTGCGGCTTCAGCCGCGGCTTCGGCCTCGCGGCGCTTCTGCTCGGCCTTGGCGGCTTCGCGGGCGAGCTTGGCCTTGGCGCGATCGGCGGCCGCCGCCTCGCGCTCGAGCCTGCCGCTGCTTGACCGCAGGATCGTCAGGACCCGGCTGGCTGCGGAATTTGCTTAGAATGTCCAGCCTGGCCTGTTGTGCCGCCTTCTGCCGGTCTGCAAAGCTGGGCTCCTTAAATCCACTCATGAAATCGCCTTGTCGCTTTCTCGTTGGTTGTGAGGTGACCGGCTCTCGGCCGGACCACATGATAGCAGGGACAGTGCAGCCCCCGCGTGGTTGGGAGCGGTGTACATCCGGCGGCGGCGGGATGCCATCGAAATAGGCGCGGCGAGGGTGTCTCGGCGGGTATTTTTTCGCAGAAATCGGCGGCGACAATGTCCCCGTTTTGCAGCATCAACCCCGTTTCGGCGTTTTCGGGCAATGATCGATCCGAGAGGGTCGGTAGCCAACACGGTCTTTGCGTCGAGCGCTGTTCGATATCAAGGGCTCTTTGCGATCAGATGTCGATTGCGAATCCGCCGGATGACATTTCTCGAAAAAAACAACCCGCGAAAGCAGCGCTCGCCTTCACAACTGACTGATAGCCACTTCCGCCTCAACCATTGACCAACATCTTCGAGAGAGAGGCGCGAGGCAACGTTTGCCCGCGGCGCCGCTCTCATCCTGATTGTAAAAAGGAGTTTAAGATGTTGACGTTCACGAAACGCAGTTCGATTGCAATTGCTGCAATACTCGGAATCGCAATCGCCGCGTCGCTTTCGCTTCCGGCTCGCGCCGATGCCGACTCTCCGCAGCCGGCGACACAGAGCCTGGCTGCTGCGACGCTGCGCGCCGGCGACCTGGTTCGGGTGCGCTCGGGCGGACCGTTGATGACGGTCACGAGCGTTGCGGGCGATCAGGTGAATTGCTCCTGGACCAACTGGGATGGCCGGCTCGAGTCCCAGGTCATACCGGTCAGTGCGTTGAACCTTCCTCTGACCATGCCGCGCACGGATTGGCGTGCCGCCAGAGAGGCGATGGCCTATTATCGTTAGTCGCGCGCGACATTGGCTGTCGCAGTCGCGTTCGAACCTTGCCAGGTCGGCCCGCTGTCGCTGGTACGACGAGTTGTGCGATTGAGGGTATCGCTTCGCGGCCGGGATCGATGTATCTGATCGGACGGGCCCCGCTGCCGCGATCATGGTATCGGCGAGCCGCAGCGATGGGCTGCGCGACGTAAATGTTTCCGGATTTTTCTCGCGATGACCGATCCCGAACAAGGCGGCAGCCGGCGCGGCGCGATCGCTGGCCTTGCGATCGCTGTGGTGCTGCTGGCCGTCGGGCTGTGGCTTGCCCGCGAACTCACCGCGACCAGCAGGATGCAGGATTGCCTGATGTCAGGACGCACCAATTGCAACGTCATTCCGGCGCAGTGAGCCCAGCGACAAGGCTATTGGTCATGAAAAGATTTCTGAAACGCTCCCTG
The DNA here is from genome assembly GCA_963843225.1 of uncultured Alphaproteobacteria bacterium. GTDB lineage: Bacteria > Pseudomonadota > Alphaproteobacteria > Rhizobiales > Xanthobacteraceae > Bradyrhizobium. Next base: position 138,312 of record CAWJJT010000004.1, read on the forward strand.
ACGTTCGCTGCGATCACGACCGTCATATTGGGGTCAGGCCTGCCGGTGTTTGCGCGCGGCGGCGCGGGAAATATCATGAATTCCCCCGGCTACCAGCGGCGGCTTCAGGAATCGCGGCAGCAACTGCCACCGCCGAACGTCCAACCAGCCTCCACCCGTCGCGGACACAAGGTGCGGCATCACCAGCATTGACGGACGCAGGTCTCCAGGCGCGACGATGTCAGCGGTTGCCCAAGCGGCGACACAAAATGGCTCGATCTTACTGATTTGTAACGGGACAAATCGCGAAAGGCCGATCAGCAATAGAACTGACGGCGTGAAGCAGCGCAGACAGGGGCCGTGCTTTCGAGCGACGGCATCACGAACAGGGGGTATGCGAACATGAACGCATTCAGCCGATCCAGCATCATCCTTCCAATGGTATCCGCCTTGGCGATATTCGCGTTTTCGGCGCAAGCCGAAGAACCGGGTCAGCCACCCGCCAAGGGCGCGGTTCAGGGCGCCAGGCCGCCGGCCGGCGCAGGGCAGGCGTCCAAAGCGGTTCCCGGCCATCCGTCCGGGCCGGTAGCCGGCCGGGGGCCGCAGGAGGCTCATCGTGGTGGGCCTGGGCCTGTGGCCCACGGCGCGCTGCCGGCGCGCAATTTTGGCGGACATCCCTATCGCGGCCGCCTCGCCTGGCAGGGCGGGCGCTGGCATCACGAAGTCCACAATGGACGTGACGGCTGGTGGTGGGACGTCGGCGGCGTCTGGTATTACTACCCGCAGCCGATGGAGGGTCCCCCGACCTATGTTTCGGAGGATTACGCCGACGATATCGGTCCTTACGGGCCGCCCGTCGCCGATGGCTATGCCCCGCCGCCTCCCGGCGCCTACGCACCGCCGCCGCCTCCGCCGGATCCTGCCGCAAGCGCGGTCGGCGGCGCTATCGTGGGAGGGCTGATCGGTGGCCTCCTGACGGGACATGCGAGCGGCGCGGCTGCCGGCGCGATTGCCGGCGGGGCGACCGGCGCGATCGTCGGCGCAGAGGCGGCCTCGCGGCCCGGTTATTATCTGGCGCAGGGCAATTGCTACTATCGCTATCCGTCGGGACAATATGTGCCGGCCGATCCACGGGCCTGCTACTGAATCCGGAAGAAAAGGCCGAAGCGCGCGAAGTGCGCGCTTCCTGCAACGCCAAGAACCCGCTGGTTTCCGCCAGCGGGTTTTTTGTTGCGAGCCTGTCACTTCGTCTCTTTAATGCCGAACGGTGGAAATTCCGGAGAGGGAACCAGAATGAAAAAGATTGCGGTGGCTGTCGTCATCGGTATCGCGCTGACGCTCGCAGCCTGCGGAAGGGATCCGGGACCCGCGGGGCCCAAAGGCGACGCCGGCGCGCAAGGTCCGGCCGGACCACAGGGCGCGCAGGGAGTGCAGGGCGTTCCGGGGGCGCAGGGGCAGGCGGGTCCTCAGGGACCCCAGGGGCCGCAAGGTACGCCCGGGGCCAAGGGTGACGCCGGACCGGCGGGCACTTCCGCCCTCCGATCGGTTCAGGCGGATGGCGCGGTCAGTTGCGAGGCCGACGAGACGCTGGTTTCCGTGTTTTGTCCCACTGGCGGTGCGTCGGATGGTGCGAAGTGTGGCACAGCGCCGACCGTCGGTCTTTGCCTGAAGAAGCCATAAAGGCCGGACGCAGAGACTACCTCCCTATCGTCGGGGTGTTCCGGGACGGGACTATCGATCCCGGCCCGAGTGGTTGATCGGGTTCAGCAAATCGAAGCGCGCGGTTCGCGCTTCGATCCATTTCTGCTGGAATGACGCGATCCGCGGATCGTGGCGCATCCTTGTCCCGCCGCTGCGAAATCTCCTTGGCATCGCCATTTTTTTGAACGGAACTGATGCAAACCTTCGATCTGGGGTTGTGTAGGTTGCGTGGAGTAACGCCGTGGGGACTGATCTTCAAACCAAAGCCGAAAAGTACCAGACCAAGGCCTCCCAGTGCGAGGAGTGGGCCCGGCAGGCCGCCGAAGGGCCGCAGCGGGCCTTCTTCGAGGTGCTTGCCAATTACTATGGCGAGCTGGCCACGAATTTCCGCCAAGTCATGGAAAAACGGAAGGTCGCCTAACCGACCGCCAGTCAGGCGATCGCCGAGAAATCCGGGGCGGGGAAGAGGCGGAGCTGTGGAAGAACGTCGCCACGGCAACCGTTTCTCAACCATCTTGGCGCAATATAGTCCGCATGGGAACTCGGCCTGACCATGCCGGAACGAAAGCGTCGACCGCAAAGGAACGACGCGCCGCCCTGCTGGAAGTTTGGCTCGAGCTGCTTCAGAAGATCGAAGGCCCGCGCAGACGCCGCGCCGCCGAATTTCGGCGGCGGCATGTCAATCCGATCCGTCGCGCCTCGAGCAAGAGCTCGCAGCTCGCGCTCTCTCGGCGCCATCCGGTAAAAACCCGCCAACCATGGCGGGTTTTGCATAGGCGCTCTCGCTGACGCCAGGATTACTTGAACAAGCAGTCTTCGACCGGCTCCGGCGGCCGCGCATTGCAGTTGAGGTGGCAAACCGCGATGGCACTGTTGTTGCTGGCCGGACAGGTCCAGTCATACGTCTTGCCGCTCGCAAAGCATTTTCCGTGGCAATGGATTCCGGCACTGTCGCCGATTTGATAGCTGGTCACCGTGCTCGTCTTGACGCCCATGCTCTTGGACTTGGCCTGTGCGGAAGGTCCCCCAAGGGCGATGCACGCGATAAATCCTAGAGTCAGGCAAGAAATCCTGAGTGCTTTCATGGCTCTCTCCAGTATTGCTCAAAGGTAATCCGAGCAAACTAGGTCAGGCTGCTTGCTGCCGCTGTGGGTTGGTTCACACTTCGGAACAAAAATACAATCAGAGGTCGATCACGACGTCGCCCTTGGGCTGGCAGCAGCAGATCAGCACGGTGCCGTCGGCTGGCGGTTCGACCGGGTCGGGCTCGTAGCCGACGGCGCCGACGATGAGCCCGGTCTCGCAGGTGTGGCAGACGCCGGTTCGGCATGACCATCGCACGGGGACATCGCACGCCTCGGCGAGTTCGAGGAGGCTATGGAACGCGGAGCCCCAGCGGACACTGAGGTTGCTGCGCGCGAACGACACCAGCGGCCCGTCACCGTCAGGCCCGTCCGGCAGATGCGGCGGCCGGTGCGGAGCCGCGGCCACACCGGGCGTCCTGGACGGACCCGATCCGAAAATCTCGGTGTGGATGCGAGTGGCGGCGACTCCCCAGGCTGCGAGGCCGGCGGTGAGACTCGCTCATGAAGCGCGGGCGGTCCGCACAGATAGAAGTCGGCATCGCGCGGCACGCCCAATTCCTGGAGCACGCGCACGTCCAAACGTCCGGGAGCATCGAAATCGAGCGCCGGCCTGTCGGCGGGACCGGGCGCGCTGTAGCGGATGTGGCTGATGGCTGCGCGGAAGCGCTTCAAGCAAGGTTCGCGTCTCCTCGGCAAACGGATGCTCGCCGCCGTCGCGTGCGCCGTAGATCCACCAGATCTCTCGGCTCGACGCGCCGGCGGCCAAGGCGTGAAGCATGGCGAGCACGGGAGTCGCTCCGACACCGGCACTCAGGAGGACGACGGGTCCGTCGCCCGAGCCCAACGTAAAGCTGCCGCGTGGCGCGCTCACGTCGAGCACATCGCCGACCTGAACCTGCGTTTCGATGTAGGCCCCGGCCACGCCGTGCGGGCTCCCGCTTGACGCTGATGCGATAGCGAGCGTCGCTCGGCTCACCCGACAGCGAATAGCTGCGCAGCAGTGCCGGTGCAGTCGGGCGCCGGCTTCAGCCGGAGCACGATGAACTGGCCGGGCAGCGCGGCCGCCAGAGGGCTCCCGTCCGTGGGCTCGAGCATCAGCGAGGTCACGCTGCCGCTCTCGCGATCCTTGCGCGATCACCCGCAGCGGGCGGAACCCCGCCCATGCCGGCGGCGGACCGGCTGCGGGGCCGAGCCCGGGATTGCCTGTCGCAGCGCTGCCCTCCGGTGCGGTCGAGCAGCGCCTTGAACGAGCCACGCCAGCCGGCGCTCAGCGCGGGGATGCGCAACGCCTGCTCGAGCTGGTCCCGGGGATGACCGGGCTTGTACAACAGCGCATTGACCTCGGCGATCGGTCATGCGCTCGGGCCCTGCCGCGACCTGCACGATCTCGTCGCCGGCGCCGACCTCGCCTTCCTCGATGACGCGAAAGTAGAAGCCGGGCCTGTCGTGCGCGACGAGCAGGGCGGCCATCTGCGGCTCGTTCATGCGGATGCCGACCCGGTAGCAGGTGACGCGCGGCTGCGTCACTTCGAACACGGCACCCCCGATCCGGATAGCGATCGCCGATGCACACCTCGTCGTCGGGCAGCCCCTCGACGGTGAAATTCTCGCCGAACTGCCCATAGCTTAAATCGGTTCGGCCGAGCTGCTTCTCCCAGATAGCGATAGGAGTCGATCTGATAGACGAAGACGGCCCGATGCTCGCCGCCGTGCCCCGCCAGATCGCCCTGACCGTCGCCGTCGATGTTGAGGCGCCGCACCATGCGCCGGCCCTCGACGGGCGCCTTCCAGATGCCGGTGTGGACCGTCCTGCCTTGCCACGCGATATCGCGCGGCAGGCCGACGTTGATCGAAAGCAGACGAGCCATCGTTTCATTCTCTCTTGCCAGCGAGAGAGCGCCGGGCTTCCGCCGGTTCCCTCGTAACAAGCCACGGAGGCGATAACGTGAATCCGTGATTGCCGGCAGGTAAGGCCGTCCCTAGCACTTGCAATAACTTATTTCGGCAGATGATCCCGAAGGGCGCCACTGGCGACGGCGGGGAAGCGGAGAGAATCTTCGACGTTTCCAGACTCGATCAGCCAACGGACGCGACCTCTTTGAGATCGTCCAGGTTCTCGCTATCACGCGGTCGAGTAGCCTTACGCTTGCGAAGGTAGAGAGACGCTTGCCCAATGCAATGCATGCGAGTTTCTACAAATCGATAAGATGCAGCCGCTAATACAAGACACAAGACGATCGAGATCGCTGGCTGTCTCAATGTTCGCGACGAATCCGGTCGAAAATACTTCCGGATGCAGCGCGACGATAATTGCCGTAACGTAAAAAGCGGCCAATGCAGCAGATAGAAGCTGTAGGAAACTCGTCCGAGAAAGCGAAGCGGACGAATTTCCAGCCACCAAGAGAACTCGCGCGACGAACCTATCGGCTCCCACCAGCATCGCTGCTCCGATAGAATTTGGAATTGAGTAAACCGGCGCATAATCGAACGGCTGGTGAGAGTAAAAACAGAGGATCAAAAATCCCGCCAGCGCAAATATAGCGGCGAGCCATGAACGCTGGCCAACAAAACGGCTGATTTCGACGCTCAGAAAAAACCCGACATAGAAGTAGATTACAATCCGTTCCGACGTAAGCAAGATCAGTCCGAGTGTTACGATGAACACGATCCATCGGTACGGCTGCCCTGCTAGGCGGTGTCCAAACAACAAAATTGGCAACAACAATGAGCCAATGATCTCTGGGTAGATCGACCACGTCGGGCCGTTGATCCAAGTCGAGTTTAAAACCAAATTGTCCCAAAGCTTCGAAAGCGTGGGCGCGGGCCAGAAAAGACCTTGAAAAAATCCGGAAGTGCGATCAGGCGGTACGTCGAGGCGCACAAAACTCAAACACACGTAGGCGAACAGCACCGAGACCACGAATGGCGGGATGATTCGAAACAGTCGCCTGATGTAGAAAGGAACGTAGCCGCCATTGCGCACTAGACTTTCGCCTAGGACATAGCCGCTCAGCACAAAGAACAGAATGACGGCTGGATTCGGCATGAACACCGCCTCCTGCACCTTTCGGAAAGCAGTCTGCGGAATCGTGAGGCGTGTCGCGAAAAGCAGACATCCCGTGAGCGAGAGCCACGGTAAACGCCGCAAGGCCGCGAAGGCTCTCAAGCCCGGGTTTGAAATGTGACGCGCCCAAATGCCCCTCGAGCGGTAATCTACTGCGCTGCAGTCGCGCGGGCAACTGCGATCGGCGAGGTCAGCGGAGGCGGCTCCGATTTCCTCCACGGCAGTTCGTCAGCCGCACGAAGCGGCGGCCAACAAAACTAGCGGCGCGTATCTTCGTAGACCAGCGTGCTCATCGTCTTTGCGATCAGGCGGTAGCCGATGGAGGACATGAAAACGTGCACCGCGGAGGTGTCCAGCCTGGCGAAATCGAAGTCGCGATCTTCCACCAGCAGACATCGCGTCCGGAACCTCTGCCAATCGTTGGATTGCAGGACCTCGAGATCCAATCCTTCGACATCGATCGACATCAGATCGATCGCCTGTCCTTCGGGCAGATTTTCTTCCAGAACGTCCGCAAGGCGGCGCACCCGGGTCTGCCTGCGTTCAAGAAGCCGATAGCTCGAGTTCCGCACCAGCTCTTCGGCGGCGGCCTCGTCGAAGGTGCTGATCGCCGGCTCGTCAAAAACATGGAATGTGAGACTGGAATCGAAATTGGCGATTCCAACGCACACGTTGATGTCGTTCGGCCTGGCGCGGTTGAACAGGCGGATGGAATCGGGGTTTGGATCGATGTTGATGCCTCTCCAGCCACGCCGGTGGAACGCCAGGGTGTTGGAGAACCTTGTCGGGTGGTGCGCGCCGACATCGACGTAAAAACCGTGCCGCAAGCCGTCCAGACGCCGCAGGGCTATTCGATCCTCTCCCTGATGTGAAAACGAAATCACAAGGTCGGGGTCGAGCCTTTCCACCGCGCTTCGGCCAAGCTCCAAAAACCAGGCCGGGATCATGCGACGAACGGCTTGTTTGATCATAACGTCTGGTTTCATCGCGTCGGAATTTCGGTTGGCCATTGCCTACACCGGCGACGTGCCCGTAAGCAAACTGGAAAACCGGTTTGCCAATCCGGCAGATAAGCCATTGAAATCACGGGTTCATGGCTCCGCCGGCGACGAGCTGCTGGCGGACTTTTTCGCTATAGACCTCGGCCTGCTCCAGCGTTTTCACCAGCTCAACTCCGCGGTGTGCTGTCAGGCAGTCGTCGTCGGCAGCGTAGCCGACGGAGGCGGCTCTTTACCACGGCCGCCGAAGCCCGCCTTCACGCGTTCGCGCAATTGCTGGAATGTGACGTAGAGCATCGGCACCAGGAAGATGCCGATCGAACTCGCGGCCAGCATACCACCGAACACCGCGGTGCCGACGGCGCGCCGGCTGAGTTCGGCAGCACCGGTGGCGATGACCAGCGGCAGCAGACCGAGAATGAAGGCGATCGAGGTCATCATCACCGCACGGAATCGGGTCTGCGCGCCGAGGATCGCCGCGTCGTCGATCGCCATGCCGGCCTCGCGCCGCTCCTTGGCGAATTCGACGATCAGAATGCCGTTCTTGGCGGCCAGCGCGATCAGCACCACGAGCCCGATCTGGCCGTAGAGATCGAGATTGAGGCCGGCGATCTTGATGCCGAGGTAAGACCCGAGCACGCCGACAACGACCGACAGCAGCACGGGAATCGGAATCGTCCAGCTTTCGTAAAGTCCGACCAGGAACAAATAGGCGAACAGCACCGCAATCCCGAGGATGACGCCGGTCTGGCCGGACGCCTGCTGCTCCTGATAGGCGGTGCCGGTCCATTCGAAACTGTAGCCCGCCGGCAGCGTTGCATTGGAAATCTCCGTCATGGCGGCGATCGCCGTGCCCGACGAGACGCCCGCCGCCGGGCTGCCGTTCACCGTGACCGAGCGGTAATTGTTGTAGCGGGTGATGACCTGAGGTCCCGTCACGATCTTGAGCGCTGGCGATGGAACGCATCGGTACCATCTGGCCGGTGCTGTTGCGCACATAGATCTGCCAGATGTCCGAAATGTCGCCGCGATTGGATGCCTCGCCCTGAACGTTGACTTGCCAGGTGCGGCCATAGAGATTGAAGTTGTTGACATAGATGCCGCCGAGCGTCGCCTGCAGCGCGGTGAAGACATCGCTGATGTTGAGGCCGAGCGCCTGCGCCTTGCTGCGGTCGATGTCGAGATAGATCGACGGATTGGTCGCCGTAAAGGTCGAGAACACGCGCGCGAGCCGCGGGTCGCGGTTGGCGGCGGCGATCAGCCCGCTGGTGACGCTGCCTATCGCGGCCGGGTCCTGTCCCTCCAGCGCTTCGAGCTGGTACTCGAAGCCGCCGCTGGTGGAAAGCCCGATGATCGGCGGCAAATTGAACGGCAGCACGTTGGCTTGCCGGATCTGCGCGCCGCCGGCGTAGGTGCGCCGGATCAGCGCCTGTACCGAGTCCTGGGCCGCCTTGCGGTCAGCGAATGGCTTCAGTCGCGCCACCATGAAGGCGTTGTTCGGCTCGGATGCGCCATCAAGCAGCGAAAAGCCGATGATCGAGAGCGTGTGCTCGACGGCCGGCATCTGCTTCAGCAGGTCTTCCACCTGCTTGGTTACCTCGCTGGTGCGCGCCACCGAGGCGCCGTCAGGCAATTGCACCGAGATGAAGAATGCGCCTTGATCTTCTTCCGGAAGGAACCCGGTCGGAGTTCAGGTGCGATACACCAAATATGCCGCCCGCGAACGCCAGTACAAGCACGAGCGACAGCACGGCCATTCGCACGAGCCGCCGCACGCCGCCGGCGTAGCCGTCGCGAACCCAGTCGATGCCGTTCAGCACGCGCCCCATGATGCCGCGCCGTGGCCCGGTGTGACGCAGGAACACCGCGCACAGCGCCGGCGACAATGTCAGTGCATTCAAGGCCGAGATGATCATCGCGGCGCTGATGGTCACCGCGAACTGGCGGAACAGCGTGCCGGAGATTCCCGGAATGAAGGCAATCGGCACGAACACCGACAACAGCACCAGCGTGATCGCGATGATCGGCGCGGTTATCTGGGTCATGGCCTTCTTGGTGGCGTCGGCCGGCGAAAGATCGGGTTCCTCCTCCATCACGCGCTCGACGTTCTCGACCACGACGATGGCGTCGTCGACCACGATGCCGATCGCGAGCACCATCGCCAGCAACGACACCGTGTTGGCCGAATAGCCGAGTAGCAGCAGCACGGCGAAGGCGCCGATCAAGCTGACCGGAACAGCGACTGCCGGGATCACGGTGGCGCGCAAGTTGCCGAGGAAAAGGAACACCACGATCACCACGAGGACAAAGGCCTCGCCGAGTGTCTTCAGCACCTCGGTGATGGTATCGGTCACAAAAGTGGTGGAATCGTATTGGACCAGATAGGTCAGGCCGGTCGGAAACCGCGCCGACAGTTTCTGCAACGTCGCCTGTACCGCCTTTGCCGTCGTCACGGCATTGGCGCCGGGCGAAAGATAGATGCCGATCGGCACCCCGGCGCGGCCGTCGATCCGGGACTCGCTGTCGAGGTTTTGGGCGCCGATTTCGACGCGGGCGACGTCGCTGATCCGCAGTACCGAGCCGTCCGGGTTTGCCCGCAGCACGATGTTGCCGAACTGCTCAGGGGTAGTCAGCCTGCCCTGAGTCTGCACGTTGAACTGGAACTGTTGATCGTCGCTGATCGGCCGCGCGCCGATGCGGCCGACCGGCGCCTGTACGCTCTGGGCACGGATGGCGGCGATCACATCGGAGGGTGCAAGATTGAGACTGGTGAGCCGTTGCGAGTCGAACCAGATCCGCATCGAATAGTTCAGTTTCGCGAACAGGCTGGCCTGACCGACCCCCGGAGTACGGGAAATCGCGTCGAGGACATTGATGATGGCATAGTTGGTGATGAACAGCGGGTCCTGCTCACCATTGGCGCTGTAGAGCACAATGAATTGCAGAAATCGCCGAAGACTTTTTCTGTACCACCAGGCCCTGTTGCTGCACCTCGGTCGGCAGTTGCGACAGCGCGGTCTGTACGCGGTTGTTGACGTTGACGGTGTTGATGTCGGGATTGGTGCCAAGCGCGAATGAAACCGTGAGCGTGTAGCTGCCGTCGTTGCCACTGGTCGACTTCATGTACAGCGCACGGTCGACCCCGACCACCTGCGCCTCAAGCGGTTGGGCGACGCTGGACTCGACCACCTCCGCGGAAGCACCGGGGAACACGCCGGTGACCGTGACCTGCGGCGGCACGATGTCGGGAAATTGCGACACCGGAATCTGCAACAGCGCCAGCGCGCCCGCGATGGTGATGACGAACGCGATGACGATCGCAAGACGAGGACGGTCGACGAAAACGGCTGATATCATGGGCTTTTGCCCGCCGGTTTTGCTCCGCCGGCGGGGGTGCCATCTATTGGCGTGCGGACATCACTTGTGGCGGCCTTCATGCTCGCCTGGATCAGTGCGCTCGCCGGGCCGGGGGCAACGGGCTGGCCCGGACGCACCCGCTGCAGGCCTTCGACGATCACCTTGTCGCCCGCGGCGAGCCCGTTGGTGACGGCGGCCACTGTCGTGGTCGACTGCCCGAGTTGGATCCGGCGCTGCTCGGCCTTGTTGTCCGCGCCGACCATGAAGACATAGTCGCCCTGCTGGTCGGACAGCACTGCGGAGCGCGGGATCGCCACGACCTCGATCGGCTGGACGCCCTCCAGCAGGACCGTGGCGAATTCGCCGTCGGTCAATTCGTGAACGGCAACGCCCTCTGTGGAAGCGGGGCGCAGGATCGGATTGGCGATCTCGCCACGCACGGTGATCGTGTCGGTGTTCTGTGCAATGGTGTTGTTGACGAAGTTCAGCTTGCCGGACTGGCCATACATGCGGCCATCGGGCAGCCGGAGCCTGATCAGGACGGCCTCAAGACCCCCCAGCGGCCCGTAGCGATCGCGCAACTCCAGCGCCGCGCGCACTGAGACCGGGAAGACGACGTACATCGGATCCTGGCTGACGATGGTCGTCAGCACACCCGATCCCGGGCTGACCACGTTGCCTTCAGTCACCGCGGTGCGGCCGACCTTGCCGTCGATGGGCGAACGGATATCGGTATAGTCGAGGTTGATCTGGGATAATTGGACCTGGGCCTGGGCGGACTGCACCTGGGCCTCCAGGCTGCGCTGGTTGGCGATCGCGGCGTCGTAGGTCGATTGCTGGCCGGCCGGCCCGCCGAGCAGGGTACGAGCCCGCTCGGTCGTCAATTTGGCGTTTTCGAGCGTCGCCTGTAACTGCACCACTTGCGCTTGTTTCGAGGCGAGATCGGCCTCGAACGGGCCACGCTCGAGGCGATAGAGTTGATCTCCGGCCTTGAGCTCGGCGCCCTCATTGAACAACCGCTTTTCCAGAAACGCGGTGACGCGCGCGACCACGTTGACCCGGTTGACTGCCTCGATCCTTCCGAGAAACTCGCTGGTTTGGGTGATCGGTCGCTTGATCGCTTCAACAACGCCCACCGCAGGAGGCCCGCTCGGCGCAGGCTGCGCCTGAGCCGCTGGGAGTGCTCCAACCGCGATGACACCCGCAGTCAGCAGGCTAGTAAGTACTCTTGCAAGGTGCATCCCGGACGCCCCCACCATAACCAGAAACGTAGGTTAGCATATTTCGCGTGAGGGGATCACCGACCTCGATCAATCTTATGTACGGAACAATTCTGACATGGCGGGTCCGGGGGCGTTTGATCGCAAAGGTCTCTGGCGTCTCGATGTCTGCTCTTGAGCGTCTCGGACGAAATTTGCTCACCCATCGGCGGTGGCGCCATTGGCTGCCCAAGCAGAGCGCGGCCAAAGATCACGCTGTTTTGCTTTGGAATCCGGGTGGCGATCCGACGATGATCGATGCTTGGTCAGCCGGCGAAGCCTGGCCGCCTTCAGTGCGTAAAGCCAAGGGAGGTTTGCATGCTAAGGAAATCTCTAAACGCGCTGGTTGCGGCTGCGGCGATCGCGCTATTGCCGGCCAGCGCTTCTGCGCGTGGCGGATTTGGCGGTGGTTGGCACGGCGGAGGCTGGGGAGGTGGCGGCTGGCGCGGAGGTGGTTGGGGTTGGCGCGGTCCGGCCTTTGGAGCTTTGGGCGTCGGCCTTGGCATGGCCAGGGTGCCGGCTGGGGCGGTCCGGGTTGGGGCGGTCCGGGATGGGGGTACGCCAGCTGGGAGGGTGGATGCACGCGCTGGCGTCGGGTCTGGACCGGCTGGGGTTGGCGCCTTGTACCTGTGAACGTTTGCTGGTGAGAGACGCATCGTTTCAGCACTCGCTGGAACGGCAGCCGGTTTGAGCCGGGCGAAGAAAGAGCCGCCGCAGGGTTTGACAGTCAGCGACGGCTTCCGTTCGCCGGAATGATCGGCGATCGCAACGTGATCAGGCTGTCTGAATGCAGAGGGAAATGGCCATGCTCGAAAAGTTTATCCGCGCCATCGTGGTTGTCATGGCCGTCTGGGTGGTCACCTGGAACGAAACTGCGCGCGCGGAAATACTTATCACGACAGCCGCCATATCGCGGGGCGAGCTAGCGATCGTCGGAAGGGTCAGGCGACCCCGCGATCACAGTGTGCAGATCAAGATCAATCCGAGCAAAACGGTGCAAGTCGAGAGTACTTCGACAGGAGGGTTCAGGTGGATAGGAATGGAGTTTCCCTCCACCTGCGTCGTCGAGATTACCTCTGGGGACGATAAGAGAGAGGTGATCATACAAAACTGCGGCCTCGCTGGCCCCGCGGGGCCGGCAGGACCGGCAGGACCGGCAGGTCCTCCGGGGCCCGCGGGTCCAATGGGTCCGGCAGGGCCCAAGGGCGATCCGGGCGAAACTGCCAAGCAATAAATCAGATCACAAAGGCGGACGCCGCTCCGATGAGCGGCCTCTGCTTGCCGCGTCGAAATTGTACTTCCCCATCGGTCGACGCCAACGCTTCAAGTTTAGAGCTTGCAGGATATCACCCGCCGAGAACCTATGGTGCGATCGGTCGGCGGGTCTGCAAAAGTCGCAGGATTGCAAAGCTCGCGGCGGCCGCGGCCAGGTGCTTGAGCGTATGCCCGCTCACGATTGAGCCGAGCGAAAAGATTTGGTGGTCGAGGAATTCCAGCAATTTGGCGAGCGCGTACAGCGCTGCCGCGATCACCCAATAGCGTGTGCCGGTATATCTCGGCGGAAACAGCCGCAGGATCAAGACCAGGGCGAGAAAGGGAAAGAACTGCGCCCAGGCGTAAAGCCGCAAATCGTCGGTCCAACGCCAGAGCAACAGGCTGAAAATGCCGATGGCCAGCAGCGGCCGCAGCAGCATCGCGCCCGCTTTCGCATCGACGCGCTCCTCGACCACAGCCGATAGAATAGCCGCGAAGCAGATGGTCATGGGCAGTCGATCCCAAAACAGGGTGCTGTCGTTCGGATCGAGATGGTAGTAGGACGAGCCAAAGCCGGTCAGAAAGATCCCGGCAAAGAGCACGGTGGTTGTCGTTTCGCGATGAAATCGCAGCAAACCGACTGCGCCGACAGCGACGAACGGCAAATTTGAAACGACATTCCAGAAGTTCGGTATGCCGAACAATTCGCGCCGGTCGGCGAACTGATGGTAGGCCTGATCCTGCAGCAGCGGCGGAAGCGGCAGCAATGCCACCAGCGAGACAATCATCAGTCCATACAGAACCGGGACGGGGCGGGTTTGGACGATGCTTCCGATGGTCATCTGATGACTTGCCTTCCAGGGCCGCGCCTTCAACCGGAAGGACTGCACGAAACAGTCGCGGACCTCGCCATACCGATCGCTGTCCGGGACTCAAGGCAATCCCGGACGTAAAGATAGGGCTTTGACTATCTCATTGATAGGCGGCGGCTACCATGAGCGGCTCATCGCACGACACCGCCCTGCGGCTTTGTCATCAGCGGCAGTATCGGTGTGACACGGAATGAGACCTGCCGCTGCGGGAGCGATACCAGCACTGGCCGTGCCGCCAATAATAGTTGTTCCAGTGCCGATGCGACCGGTGGGCACCGGCGACGGCTCCGGCGGTCGCTCCTATCGCCGCACCGCGCCGGCCGCCAACGGCTCCGCCGATAATAGCGCCCGACACCGCGCCTCGCGTGGTACTGCTTTGGGCAAGGGCGTCCGTGAGCGGGACCAATGTCGCAAGACCAAGCAGGAACAATAAGGCTAAGCATCGTTTCATTTCAGGGCTCCCCACGATCGACGGGCTTTGTAGCGTTTTTTTGTAGACCGGCACCACGCCGGTCGTGCGATCGACCGTGACGTTGGCACTGAAGTGAGGCGAATATACGGGATAGACCCTGATGCGCCGTCCGGTAGTAACCCCGAGTTTTCGCGGCGAATGTACTGAGGAAGGAACTGCTTTGCTCCGGAAAAACTCGGAAGGTCTGTTGGCCTGCCAGGAGCTTCCTATCGCAGGAAGACGGCCGCTCCCAAGGCACTTACCAGAACGAGCAGCGATATGCCGGCTGCCTGCCACGACCGAAGAGCTCTTTCCATCCGCTCCACCGCGTTGCCACACGCCACTGCCGCTTTCTCCACGGGGCTTTCCGTCATCATGACCGCTTCGCGAGGACGGCGCTCGAACCAACGAGCCCACGGCCAAAGCGCGATCGCCAGTGCGACGCCCAGCAATACTGGCCAAAGCGCTTTCCAGACCATCGCCGGCGCCAGCGGGTCAGGCAGCGTTCCCCTCGGGATTGTCAGGAAAAGGGTCCACGGCGTGATGATCGACGCGGCAGCGACCGCCAGCCAGGGTACGACGAGCCCGGCGGCCGCTTTCGCCTCGGGATCGTGTGAAACTTTGCTCAGCAAGCTGCGCAGGAATTGCAGCATCAGCACCGTGGTGCCGACCGCGGAGACCGTCGCAACCTTGCTCGCCGTGCCGTCCCCGAACGGGCCGTCGACCACCAGTTTCGCCAGGCCGCCGCCGGTAAGCGGCAGTCCACCAAGGCCCACGGCTATCAGCGCCGTCGGTAGAAGCATCGGCCAAAGATATCTGCGCCCCGTGGCGGCGATCACGCCGACGGAGAGGAACAACGCTCCTTTGACCAGAACGTGGTTCGTGGCGTAGAAGGCGGTCGCTAGTGCCGCGCGGGGGTCGCCTGCGATCATGCCCATGCCCACGACCGCCACCATGACTCCCATCTGGCTCACGCTCGAATACGCCAACACGACTTTGGGATCGCGTTTCGTGACTCCGACGACAACGCCGTAGAGTGCGGAAAACAATCCGGCGGCGGTAATGGCCGTGCCCCAATCGGGTATCGCGGTTTCAAACGGCAGAAAGCGGATCATTCCAAGAATACTGGCCTTGACCACCGCGCCGCTCAATACGGCGGCTGCCGGCGTGGGTGCCGATCCATAGGCCAACGGCATCCAGAAATAAAACGGTACGAGGCCTGCCTTGATGCCAAAGCCGGCGATCAAGAAGGAAAGTATCAAATCGCGCTGGGGCGAGATCGCCAGCGCCCGGACGGCGTCCCGAATCAACAGACTGTCGCCGGGGATTTGCGCCGCGAGCATCACGAACGCCATCAACAGAAGGGATTCCGCCAGCAGCGCGATCCCGAGATAGATCGCACCCGCGCGCCATGCGCGAGGGGTCTCGTGGTAGATCACGAGACCGCAAGCTCCGACCGACAGCAGCGCGAGGAAGAAATAAAAGCCGATCATGTCGGCCGTCAGAAATACCCCGATGCAGCCGGTCAGCGCCATCAACCAGCAGACGACGAACCACCCCTGGTTCTGCCGGGATTTCAGATAGGGTCGGGCATAAGCCCCTGATGCGATCCACAACAGCGCCGCGCTGCCGAGCAGCAGGGCGCCGGGAAGATCGAGAACGAAACTTAACTGCACGCGCGCGGGGCCCACCAGCAACGGGGAATCGTCCCCGACAAGAAACACTGCGACAAGCGCGGGAACCGGCGCGAACGGCAGGTACCAGGGCATCCTGTCCAATACCGCGGGCCAGAGGCACGCCAGCAGCATTCCGAGTGGAACGAGCGAGGGCGCCCGCCAGCAAGACTTGTGTATCCATCATCGCAGTGCTGCCATCGTTGCTCCGGCACGAACCTGCAATACATCGACAGGACCGAGCGCCACGAAACCCAAAAACAGGGAGAACAGGGCCAATGTCAGCGCCGCAGCTTCCCGGTATTTCGGCACGGCGACGCACAACTTCAGGGGCTGCGGCGGCGATACCAGCGAACGGTAGACCACGATGAAAACATAGCCGCCGGCAAACAGTCCGCCTGCGACCGGCACGATTGCCCAGGGCCATTGCCCCGTAGAGATCGCCGCGTCGAGCAATAGCCACTTCCCCAGAAACCCCGCGCTCGGTGGCAACCCGATCAGGCACACGCCGCCAATTGCGAATGCAAACACCGTCATGGGAAGCGCCCGCGCGACGCCTCCGAGTTCGGCGATACGGTCCTGTCCGAGCGCTGCGTAGATAAGTCCGGCGGCCATGAACATGGCGGCCTTGGCCGTGGCGTGCGACATCGCCAGCAGCATGCCGCCGGTCAGGGCGCCGTCGCTCCTGAGTTGCCCCGAGACGTCGTCGAAGGCGAGGGGAAACATCAGGAAGAGGTAACCGATCTGCGCAACGGTCGAATAGGCTATCAGGAGCTTCAGCCGCTTCTGCTGCAACGCGACCACGCTGCCGACGATGATCGCGCCTGCTCCCAGGGCGCCGATAAGCTGTGCGCCGGCAAAACCGAGCATGCCCGGCATCGCGTCGAACCACAGCCGGACGACGAGAAAGAACGATCCCTTGACCACGACCGCGGAAAGAACCGCGCTTGCGGCTGCCGGAGCGCCGGCATGGGCGGGGGGAAGCCAGAGATGCAACGGGAACAATGCGGTCTTGGCGAGGAGGCCGACGGTCATCAGCACGGCAGCGACGAGCGTCGCGGTCTCCATATCGACCCGCTGAGAAAGCAGAACGATATCGAGGGTGGCATAGCTGCCGTACAGAAGTGCCGTTCCAGCCAGGTACAGAATAGAGCCGAGCAGGGCAAAGAGCAGGTACCGCAGCGCGGCCTGTATCGTCTCCGCACGGCCATCCAGACAGACGAGCGGCACCGCGGCGAAGGTCAATAGCTCAAGCGCGACGTACAGCGTGAACAGATCTCCTCCGAGGAAAATCAAATTCATCGCGCCCCCGATTGCCATCAGCAGTATCCAGAAGACGAAGGGCGCGCGAGTTTCGCGGGGCTGGGCACGGGCATCGAAATCCGCGTGGGCGAATACACCGATGACGCAGATGACGATGGCCGTCGTTACCATCATCGCCGCTGAAAGTCCGTCCGCGCGCAGTGCAACGCCGAGGGGAGGCTGCCAGTCTCCCACAACGTAGGCCAACTGGTGGCCGCTCCGCCACAGGCTGGCAAAGATAGCGGAAGCCACAATGAGATTGGCGGGGAAGAGAACCAGCGCGATCTGTTCAACGTACCGTCCGCCGACGACCAGCGACAATAGAACGGCCGTGACCGGCAATATGATTGCCAGAACAAGGAGAATTCCACCGCTCGTCGTCGCATCGGGCAAGAGTTCGCCTCCGCGGTCAGGAGATGTCTTTTTCGCTGCTTGGATTTGCTGGGCTGTCTGGGCTCAGCGTGGCTCGGCCCGTTTGCTCCAGAAGGCGCAGCACCAATGCGATGGCCAGCGCTGTGGCCGCGAACGCAACAACGATTGCGGTAATGACCATCGCCTGAGGGACCGGATCGCCTGGAAATCCGGCTGCTGCGGCCCTCCTGGATATCAAGCCGAATACCAGAAAAACGCCGCTGCCCAGCAGATTGAACGCCAGTATCTTTCGCAAGGGCTCGGGATTCGTGATGAGGCCATATAGCCCAAGGCCCACCAGTGCTGCGCCACACAACCCGAACAATGTTGCGTCATTCATGGCTGCTGCACCGGTTTTGGCGGGCCTGCGGCGAGCATCGCGAGGGCGGCCGCAATCGAGATTGTCAGAGCAACTTCAATCATGACGATCAGGGATTTGGCGTGGCCGGCCGGGTAGGCAAGAAAAGCATTGGCCCACACGAGCCCGGCGATTCCGATCGTGAGGAAGATGATCGGTCCCACGACCAGCCCAATGCGCAACCACGGTTGTGCGATCGAAGGGGGGTCCTCCAGCCGCGCGATGATCACGAGGAGCCACATCGCGGCGAGAATCGTGCCGCCCTGAAAGGCGCCGCCGGGTTCGTTCGCTCCCACCCAGCACATATAGAGTCCCACCACAATTCCAACAGGCGGCAGGAGCTGGGCCAGCAATGTCAGCGTGCTGTTTGGCCGCGCGTAAACACGCAAGGCCGGTCTCCCGCCCCACGCTTCGTCCGGCGCCAGCGACCACACGCCAAGCAGGGCGAGCAGCAAAACCACCTTCTCGAGCAGCGTGTCGAGCGCACGGTAAGCGAACAGAACTGCGGCGACCGGATTTCCGAGCCCGGTATGCACCAGGTTTTCCATCACCGCGGGTGCCAGCGTCGGGATAACCTTGGGTGGCAGCAGCAACGCCGCTGCCACAGCAGCCGCGACCAGCGCACAGAAGAAGCCGGTCGCCAATCGAACCGGCAGGCCGATCCGCGCGCCGTCTGTCTTGGCGGAGCGCCCGCGCGCGACAGCACCCAGCAGCAATGTTCCAGTCATTCCGCCGCCGATGGCCGCCTCCGTCAGCGCCACGTCGATTGCGGACAGCCGCACCCAGACGATCGCCAACAGCAATCCATAGACGATGAAGGCGATTACGGCATCGAACGCCTTCCTGACAAAGATCGTCGAGGCGCCGATCGCCAGGAGCAGCAGCACCAGGCCAATGTCAGCGAAAAACCGGACGGTCATGCGCGTGGCCCCCGTTCCCAAATGGCGCCAGCGATGAGCTGTGTCACGATCGCACCGGACAATTGGACGAGTAGCCAGACACTCACCAGTTTAAAGGCGCCGAACCATCCATTTGCGTGCGGCAACAGCCCCAGAACCACGAGACCGAGACCGACATTGTCCACCTTGGTCAATGCGTGCAGGCGCGTCAGCGGGTCCGGAAAGCGGATCAGGCCGACCGTTCCAGCAAGGAAAAAAAATGCTCCCCCTGTGAGCGTGATAACCGTGAACAGGTCGCGAGCGAACGCCATGAATCACTGCCTTTGCGCTGCACTCTCCGGATCGGGCATGTCCCGGACTAACGCGACCGTTGCGAACGCTGCAAACAGGGCCAGCATCAATGCCACATCGACCATGGGCCATGTTTCCATCGCGACCGCCAGTATCAGGAGTATGGCCACGCCACCGGTGCCGAGCAGCTGCGCCGCCATGATGCGGTCAACCGCGGCCGGTCGCCGAAGGATGACGATCAAGCCGCCAGCGATCGTCGCCAGGATGAAGCTCGCTATCAGGAACAGGAAG
The DNA here is from genome assembly GCA_963843225.1 of uncultured Alphaproteobacteria bacterium. Lineage (GTDB taxonomy): Bacteria > Pseudomonadota > Alphaproteobacteria > Rhizobiales > Xanthobacteraceae > Bradyrhizobium. The sequence continues at coordinate 157,557 of CAWJJT010000004.1, forward strand.
CTATCCATCCGGATTGACCTCTCCGAGCGTCCGGATGCAGAGCGCTTCTTCCGCAGACAATTGCTCGACTACCGGCTGCGTTACATCGAGACAATGAATGGTAAGTCCGTCGCCATCCGTCGAGCCGCAGGGAAGGGTACCCGGCATCAGGCTGGTGACGGCGCAGAACACGCTTCTGCCTGTGCCCGGTGGAAGTCGGGGCTGATAGACAACAAAGCCCGCATCTAACGGCAGTCGGGGGTGAAGCGCTCGCAACGCGACCTCCGTGCCAGCAACAATCGACTGGTACAGAAAGTGCAGCACGAACTTGATCAGGGCGACGACATGCAAGGTTCCTTGCTGCGCCGGCATCAGTCGCAGGCTTACCCAGCCTGCCGCCGCGGCGGCCAGCAGCCCCGGCACAAGATCGGCGGCGGCCGCGTTGGTCAGCACCAGCCAGAGACAGAAAAATATGGCTCCCCTGTACAGCGCGCTCGCAAGGGTAAGTGGCGCTCGGACGTCTCGGATTTCCGTTCCTGGAGGGTTCATGAGCGACTCCGAGTACTTGCCTGTCCCCCAATTGCGCTATCGGTCGCTGCGGGAACCCGGTCAGTTTCGCGGGACGGCTTCGCCGTGCTGATCACGTCAGCCAGGCGCAATGGCGGCGGAGCTAACGAGCATCTCCGCTTTTCTTCAATTTTGGCTTTGCTTTGGGGGCCGAGGTGGGTTGCTGCTGTGCCGGCGGTTGTTCCGCGGAGAGGGGATGCACAGGGATCTTGAGGCGGTCGATACGGACATCGTCCCGGATGGCATCTCTGTCCAGTCTGTCGCCGCGGTCGACGGAATCACGAGGCTCCGCTCGCAGCGGGGGCTGCCAGCCACAACAAAACCATGGCACCCATCGCAACACCCAAGGTTCTCATTTCCATTTCCCGTTGCTGGCAGTTCAAAAGGCGAAGTCGAGTTCTGGGGCCGAACTGAAAGTCGGTGTAGCGACGAATGGCTACATTCGACATTCGTGCTTCGTACAAGACGTTGGTCGTAAGCGAGATGTTGCTCTTGATATTGTATTTCAATCCAAGCGACGCGGAATAGATCTGGTCCTGCCGACCCCTGTTCAGGCCGTCGGTGAACCAGAACGCTTCAATGAGCGGCGTGCTGACGATGGACCACTTCTGATCCAGGTACACTTCGATACCGACCAATCCATCGAGCCTCCAGCGCCGGGCCTCGGCGAGATCGGAGAAGCGGTAGGTAAGCAGGACGAGTGGCGATAACGTCACCCTGCCGAAGGTGAAGTCGCGCGAGATAGAGCCGCTCACGTCGTTGGAGATGAAGGCAAGATCGCGGAAGACGCCGTCGTAGTCATACCTGTTTTCGTAGATACCGGTTATCCGCCAGCCGTTGAGGTTTTCCGTCAGCCGCGCTCCCAGGCGCGCGATCGCAGCGTTGCCGTCATGCTCCGTTGCAAATGATTCGAACTGCCCTCTGGCGTAGATCCGGTAGGACAGATCAGGAGAAAGCTGCCCGTCCAGCCTCGCGCTCACGTCAGGTTCAAAAAAGACGTCCCGGCGCCGGTCGTCACGGCTGAAGAGCGCGTTGTCGGTGAAGGTGGGCGACAACGATCCAACGACGCTCCAGGTCGGTGCCATTGAGGTGTAGGGGATTTCCTTGATCTGCGTCAGATCCAGGTCCGCGGCAAACGCTCCGCTCGCGCCAAACAATCCCAAAACCGGCAACAGGCCTTTAGATCCGCGCATTGGAATCTCCAGTGGTCATTACCAGTGGTTGCCAAGGCGTGTTGACGTTACGCTCCACGAGTTGCTTGTCAACGATACGCAAGATTGCCAATCTGATTCTCCGAGTTGCGTGGCAGACAAACCACACCTTGGATTCGCCCGCGCTGCCTTGGGGCGGAACCTTCGTCCGCCCGGCCATTCGCCCACTTTTTCATGCCTCACGGCTTTGCGCGGGTCTCCGACGGCTTCACTCCTAGTAATCTACCGCGTCGCGGCTGATCGGGCATGTCATGCAGTGTCCTCCACCGCGTCCGCGGCCCAACTCCGCGCCGACGATTGTTATGACTTCGATGCCTTCCTTGCGCAGAAGCGTGTTGGTGTAGGTGTTGCGATCGTAGGCGTACACCACACCGGGCGATGCGCAGACGAGGTTGGCGCCGCTATCCCATTGCGTCCGCTCGCGCTGGTAGTCGCTGCCGCCGGCCTCGACGACGCGAAGCTTCTTGAGGCCCAGCGCTTCCTCGACGACGCCGACAAATGATTTCTTCTCCGCGTGCAGTTCGACGCCGCTCGGCTCATTGCTCGGGCGATAGGAATAGGTGCGGGTCTGGTTCATGAAGTCGGGCGCCAGCAGCACACAGTCGCGGTCGGCGAAAGTAAACACGGTATCGAGATGCATGGCGGCGCGTATCTTGGGCATCGCGGCGACGATCACGCGTTCCGCGGCCTTCTTCTTGAACAGCGTCGCCGCGAGCTGGCTGATGGCCTGGCGGGACGTGCGTTCGCTCATGCCGATGAGAACGACACCCTTGCCGATCGGCATTACGTCGCCGCCCTCCAGCGTGGCCAGGCCGTGATCCTGGGTGGGATCGCCCCACCAGACATTGACCTTGCCGGCGAAATCCGGATGGAATTTGTAGATCGCCGTGGTGAGGATCGTTTCCTCGTGGCGCGCCGGCCAATAGAGTGCGTTGAGCGTCACGCCGCCGTAGATCCAGCACGTCGTATCGCGCGTGTACAATGTGTTCGGCAGCGGCGGCAGCAGATACTCGGTGGCTCCGGCGGCCTCCTTCACCATCTTGAGCGCCGCGCCGCCGTGCGCTTCGGGAAAATCATGGGTCGAAAGACCGCCGATCAATGTCTCCGCGAGCTTGCGGTTGTCCAGACCGGACAGGTAGCTCCTCAATTCGTCGATGAACCCCAATCCGACCTGATTTGGCACGACCTGGTTATCGAGTATCCACTTCTTCCCCTCCGGCACCGCTACCGTTTCGGCCAGCAGGTTGTGCATGTCCAGCACTTCGATGCCCCTGTCGCGCATCTTGGTAACGAAGTCGAAATGGTCGCGCTTGGCGTTGTCGACCCAGAGCACGTCGTCGAACAGCAGTTGATCGCAATTGGAGGGCGTCAGTCGCGTATGGGCCAGGCCCGGCGCGCATACCATCACCTTGCGCAGCTGTCCGACCTCCGAGTGCACTCCAAATTGCGTGTCCGTGCCTTTCGCCATGATGGGCTCCCATTTCTAAATAGTGATGTAGCCGGTAGCGAGGCCGTGAATCCCGACAACGCATCCGAGGACCGCGACGGCGAACAATATCCACTCCGCGGGACTGAAAACCCGTTCGCCCATTTCCCTGCGCGTGATGTAGTAGAGTATCGTCCCGGGGGCGTAGATGATGAAGCCCAGCAGCAGGAACTTCGTTCCACCGGCAAACAGCAGGAAGAGCGTGTAGATCGTCGCGAGAATCGCGATGATCGTGTCTTTGCCGACGTCCTGGGGATCCTTCTCGTAAGTCTCTTTCCGGAAAACAAGCATCAGCGCGAACGCCGCCGAGAGGAAGTAGGGAATCAGCGACAGGTGGCTGCACAGCGACAAGGCAAAAGTGAAGGCGTCATCGGAGAACAAGGTGGCGAGGAGCACGATCTGAATCAGCAGGCTGGTCATCAGCAGCGCCGACGACGGTACCTGGTTGGCGTTCTCGCGTGCCAGGAAAGCCGGCATGTCCTGTCTCTTCGCGGCAACGGACAGCACCTCGGCGGCCATCAGCGTCCAGGCGAGGTAGGCGCCCAATACCGAAATGATGACTCCGGCGCCGATGAACACCGCACCCCAATGGCCAACCGCGGCCTCCAGGACGCCGCCGACCGATGGTTGACGGAGTTGCGCGAGTTCTGTCCGCGGCAGGATGCCGTAAGACAGGATCGAGACGGATGCGAACAGCGCAAGAACACCAAGGAAGCCAGTCACCGTCGCGGTGCCGACGTCTTCGCGCTTTTCCGCGAGCCGCGAGTAATTGCTCGCGCCCTCGATGCCCAGGAACACGAAGACGGTCACAAGCATCGTGGATTTTATCTGTTCGAAGAGATTTCCGTAGTCTCCGGCCTCGCCCCCCCACAGATTGGCCGCGAATACATCGGGCTTCAGGAAGAAGATCGCCAGCACCAGGAACAACAGCAGCGGAACGAGCTTGGCGATCGTCACGATCTTGTTGATGGCCGCGGCTTCCTTGACGCCTTGCAGCACCAGGAAATGAAAGGCCCACACGCCCACCGACGAGATCGCAACCGCGACGATTGTGTTGCCTTGTCCCAGGACGGGCAGAAACGCGCCGAGCGTCGACTTGATCAGGATCCAGTAGGAAACGTTGCCGACACAGGCGCTCGCCCAATAGCCGAACGCAGAGAAGAAGCCGACGTAGGGCCCAAAGCCGGCCCGGGCGTACGCATAGACGCCGGCGTCGAGATCGGGCTTTCGGTTGGCCAGCGTCTGAAACACCAACCCCAGCATCAGCATGCCCGCTCCGGCAATGGCCCAGGCGATGAGTGCCCCGTAGACGCCTGTCGCCTGTGCAAAGTTGCGCGGGATCGAAAACACGCCGGCCCCCACCATGCCGCCGACCACCATTGCGGTCAGCGTCATCAGTGGCAGCTTTTGTTCGACTGCGTCCTTGCTCATCGTGGCACTTTCCTGTTGCCCGCGGCCCGACTGGCGGGTTCGGACCTGACCTGCATTCTCGCGATCTGCCCAAGGACCGCGCTGGCTTGGGACTGGAGTTCAGGCTCCCGGACGATGTGACTATGGTCGGCGAGGAGACGGGAGAAAGCCTGCGAGTTACAGCTCACGTGAAGCCGCAGCCATGATCGAGGAAATGTCGTCCGGCGCGGTTGCGATGCGGGCGAGGGGCGCCGCACCGAATTTCGCAAGATCGTCGTCTCCGCAAATGGCACGCTCATCCTGCACATTCAGGCTGCTGACGAGTATCGGGTAATTACCCAGTCAAGGATCGGAATCACCCTATTGGCGCCTTTCACGACCCGGCATTCTTCGACGGGCAGGGCAGAGCGACGGCTTCTGGTTATGCGGATGCAGCCGGGAGCGGTTTGGCACTTACGCCGGATTGACGGCCTTGGGGGACGGCCCTGATGGGTGCTCGGATCCCTTGAACCAGACGACATACAATGTCGGCAGAAAGATCAGCGTCAGAATGGTGGCGACCAGCAGGCCGCCCATGATGGCAAACGCCATCGGTCCCCAGAATACCGTTGGCGCGATCGGAATCATCCCGAGCACGGTCGAGACCGCTGTCAACATGATGGGCCGGAAACGGGAGCTGCTGGCATCAATCGCAGACTCCCAGACGGTCTTGCCTTGCTCCCGCTCGGCATCGATCTGCCCGATCAGGATCACGGCGTTCTTCGTAATCATGCCGACCAGCGCCAGAATGCCGAGAATCGCAACGAACCCGAGCGGTCTGCCGGATACCAGCAGTGCCGCAACGACGCCAATCAACCCGAGAGGGGCGACGCTGAGGACCAGAAACAGCCTCTGAAAGCTGTGAAGCTGGAACATCAGGATGGTAAACATGATGAGGAGCATCATCGGCACGACGGCAATCACCGACGCCTGCGATTTCTTGCTCTCTTCCACCGTCCCGCCGACGACGATGTTATACGATTCCGGAAGGGTCTTTGTCAGGGCTTCCACTGACGGGGAAAGGGCGGTGACTACAGTCTCCGGCAGCGTGCCCGGAACGATGTCGGCCAGCACAGTCAGTGTGGGCACACGGTCACGCCGCCATACCAGGGGCTGCACCTGCTCGTATTCGAAGCTCGCAAACTGGCTGAGCGGAACCGTCCGCCCACCCGGTACCGGGACCTGGAGATTGCGCAGGCTTGACAGCGAGACGCGCTGTTCGTCGGTGGCCCGTACGACGACGTCGACCAGGTAAATGTCGTCGCGTACCTGCGTCACCGAGGTGCCGGAGAGCACGGTGTTCAGTACGCTACCCAATGTCTGTGAACTCAGGCCAAGCAGGCGGGCCTCATCCTGATCGACACGAATGCGCACCTGGCGCGCCGGTTCGATCCAGTCGTAAGCGACATCTCCGATTTTGGGATTGGACGCGATGACCCGCGCCAGCTTGAAAGAGATCTCGCGAACCATGCTGACATCGGGACCGCTGACACGATATTGCACCGGCCAACCGACCGGCGGCCCCAGTTCGAGCGGAGATACCCGGGTGATCGCACTCGGAAATTCGTTGGCCAGGAACTTTACCAGCTTTTCGCGCAGCCGTTCGCGTGCCGGAACGTCCTTTGCAACGATCACCGCCTGAGAGAAAAAGGAGTTTGGCAATTGAACATCGAGCGGCAGGTAGAAACGAATGGCGCCGCGTCCGACATAGGTGCTCCAACGGTCGACGTCCGGATCCCCTTTGAGAAACGCGTCAAACTTCTGCGCGGCCGTTTCGCTGGCATAGATCGACGCGTTCTGCGGCAAGCTTATGTCGGCCAGCAACTCCGGACGATCCGAGGACGGGAAGAACTGCCGGGGAATGAGCGGCAGCGCCAGAATTGATCCCACGAATAGCACCAGCGAAAGCGCGATCGTCAGCCATTTTGCCCGCATGGCGAAAGTCAGGAACCCGCGATAAAGCAGAAACACCCTGCCGGGGGAGGCGGTGTCTGCCGCCTTGGGCGGCTTCAGAATGATGATACCCAGCAGGGGCGCAAAAACGACCGCAACGAACCAGGACACGATCAGCGCGATACTGACGACCGCGAACAGCGAGAAGGTATATTCGCCCGCGGAGCTGGCGGCGAAGCCGACCGGTATGAAGCCGGCGATGGTCACGAGCGTTCCCGCCAGCATCGCGAACGCGTAGGTTCGGAAGGCAAATGTAGCGGCTTCCACCTTGCCGTCGCCCAGTGCCAGGCGCGTGAGCGTCGCATCGGTGGTGGTCATCGCATCATCGACCAGCAGGGCCAGCGCGATGATGAGCGCCCCAAGCGAAATGCGCTGCATATCGATCCCCGCCATTTGCATGACCGGGAAGACGATGGCGAGCGTCAACGGAATGGAAAGCGCTATGATCAATCCCGGCCGGACGCCAAGACTGATGAAGCTCACCACGAGGATGATGCCGATTGCCTGCAGCAGCGACGTCATGAATTCGGAGATCGCCGCTTCGACGGTGACGGCCTGGTCCGCGACGAGCTTTGGCTCGATGCCGATCGGCAGATCCGCCGTGATCTTCGTCATGGCGCGCTTGAGGTTCTTGCCGAGCGCGAGAATGTCGCCGCCGTCGCGCATGGCGATGGCAAGGCCAATGGCGGGTTCTCCGTTGACGCGAAATTGGGGTTGTGGAGGATCGGCGTAGGCGCGTCGCACCTGAGCGATATCGCTGAGGCGAAGCATCCGCCCGCCAACGACGAAGTTGATATTGGCGACATCCTGCTCGGACTGGAAAGCGCCGGATACCCGAACCGAGAGGTCTTCGTACCCTGTCTGGATCGTGCCCGACGGCCGTATCACGTTCTGCGCCTGTAACGCCGATATCAACGCCGAACGGTCGATACCCAGGCTCGCGAGTTCCTTCATCGAAAATTCGACGAAAATCCTTTCGTCTTGCGCTCCCAACAGTTCGATCTTCGATACGTCGGGAACGAGAAGCAGCCTCGAACGAATGTCCTCGACATAATCCCGAAGCTCGCGATGCGTGAAACCGTCGCTGGTGAAGCCGTAGATGATGCCGAATGTGTCGCCGAAATCGTCATTGAAGCCGGGGCCGACGACGCCCGCCGGCAGCGTGTGTCGCATATCTCCGACGTTCTTGCGAACTTGATACCAGGTGTCGGCGACCTGCTTTGCGTTCGCGCTGCCTTGCAGGTTGACGAAGATCGTCGTCACGCCGGCGCGCGTGAAGCTGCGCAGGAAATCCAGGTGAGGCGTTTCCTCCAGCGTGCGCTCGAGGCGTTCGGTGACCTGCTTGAGGGTTTCGTTAACGGTCGCTCCAGGCCAGCTGGCCTGAACCACCATCGTCTTGATGATGAAGGACGGATCTTCGCTGCGGCCCAGCCTCGAATAGGACACGCACCCCCGCAACGACCGCAATAATCATCAGATAGGCGACGAGCGAACGGTGATTGAGTGCCCATTCCGAAAGATTGAAGCCGTTCATGGTTCTGACCCGAGGATCCGAACCTTTTGTCCGGGGTGCAGGGCCTGCACGCCCGCCGTCACAACGATCTCACCCGCATCGAGTCCCTGTGACACGACGACCTGTGCCTCTTCGAAGCGCAATACATCGACATTTCTGATCGAAACCGTCCGGCTCGACGGATCGACGATCCAGACGGCGGGCTGCTGATTGGATTTCGTCAGCGCTGTGGCGGGAATTTCGATAATCGGCGAAGCATCGGTTTCCAGGCGTCCGACAACCGTTGCGCCAAGCCGCATCGCCGGTGGCGGGTCGGTCAGGCCGACCTTGACTTCAAAGGTCCGCGTTACGGCATTGGCTTGCGCCGCAACCTCGCGAATGCGGCCTCGCGCCGTTACGGTGGCATCGTCGGTCAGGCTCACCGTGATTTGCGGATCACTCGGTGCCGACCGGATCAATTGAGCCGGCACGTCGAAGACCGCGTCACGGCCGTCATGACGCGCCAGCCTGACGATCATCTGTCCGGCTTGAACGACTTCTCCCGCACTGGGACCAATCGCCGTTATGACGCCGGGGGCGTCGGCCTTGAGTTCGGTGAAGCCCACGAGGTCGTGTGCGATCTTCAACTGGGCCTCGGCCGCATCGACCTGCGCCTGGGCGGTGTGCAGCCCCTGTGTGGCCACCTCGAAATTGGCGCGGGTGGTCCAGCCCTGACCAAGCAGGGTCTCCTGACGCTCGAAATGGCTGCGGGCCTGGGTCAGTTGCCCTTGCGCGGCCGCCAGACCGGCCTGCGCCTGCCGCAATGCGTTCAACTCGTTTTGAGATTCAAGCTTCGCGACGACTTGTCCGGGTTGTACCCGATCTCCAAGCTTGCCGCCGTTCTCCAGCAGCCGGCCTGATATCCTGAATGCCAGCGCGACCTCGTCTTCCGCTTCAATGTGGCCTGTAAACGAAAGGGGCACCCCGACTGTGCTCTTTTCGATCGTCGCGGTTCGAACTGGACGGGCTGTCGGGACTTCGGCTTCCGATTTTTCCTGGCATGCCCCTAGCAAGAATGCGACAGCATGAATGACCAATAGCCTCGTCGTGAAAATTCGGGCAAAAGCTGGTCGGCAGACGCCTGCAGGCATGGTTCTACTCTTCCGTGAGTCCCGGAAATGGCGGCCTGCAGCGGGTTCGCGAGGCCGACCAGCGGAGCCGGCTTGCAAAGACGGTTGCATCGAACCGCTCAAGACATCCATTCAGCGTCAGTAGTTTGGACTTGGCAGGCGCCGCCCGTTATCAGGAAATGTACTGAGCGCGGCGATAATACTATGTAGGGCTTCCGAGCCGCCATTCGGGGGCGGCAAGCGGCGGCAAACTGCCTGCAGCAGGTTTCGCCGGACCGCCACCATGTTCGCTTGCCAACTGTCACAATGTGTTGGCGTTGAGCTAAATTGAAACCACGCGTAACAGTTGATGAACTTCTTTCTCTTGACTCGAACGTGCAGGGGTTTTTAGATAACTCGCCGGAAAGCAATGGGCAATTGTACTTAGGGAGATCTACCAGCGCGGTCCTCGTCTTGCACGTCGGACGGAAGCAAATGAAAAAAAAGACGCTGAGTTCAAAAGAGTTTTGTAGAGTGTGCGTTCGGGCAGATGGTGCAGCCTCTAGAAGCCGAGAGAGGAGCGCGGAAAACCCCGACCATTCAATTGTCGCCGCGCGCCTCCTGTCGCTTCAGGAAGACATCGAGCAGCGGGTTGCATCCGACCTTCACGATTCGACATGCCAGCATTTGATTGCTGCGACCCTCAGCCTGCTGCGGCTGCGACACTCTGTAAGCGATGCCGGGACTACCGAGAAAATCTGTGACGAAATCGACGCCTCAATCAGCCAGGCGCTCCGCGAAATCCGCGCTTATTCATACTTGTTGTATCCGCAGGATATCCTCGACGACGGGTTGAAGCGCACGATCGAGGAATACGTAACCGGATTTTCGGCGCGCACCTCGCTGAAAAGTATCGTCGACATCACCCCTGACGTCCGCAAGTTGACCTACGACACGCAGTGCTCGTTGCTCAGACTCGTCCAGGAAGCGCTCACCAACGTGTTTCGCCATGCCAACGCGACCAAGGTCAAGATTGCGATCGAAACCAGGAAGAACGCACTGCGGCTCAGAGTGATCGACAATGGATGCGGGATTCCGGTCGGTCAGACAAAATCAGGACCTAAGGCGATTTCGCTTGGTGTTGGAATTCGCGGCATGAGGAGCAGGGTGCAGCGACTGGGAGGCACCTTCGAAATCCATTCATCGACGGGAACACGTGGAGGCACCACGGTCTGCGCTCTGCTTCCTTACCGTTGGTCCCGAGAGGTGTCGACACGTCTTCATCCCAGTAACAATCTGGGCCGCCTCTCGCCAAGCGCACGGGGCCAATAAACCAGGCCCTCCATCGAGGTTGGAGAACCCCCGGAAACAATCTGCGGCACGCGTATCGGCCAGGAGTTGACGGGATCATGAAACGAATTCTTGTTGCCGATGATCACGAAACGGTGCGGTCGGGGCTGCGTGCCCTCCTGGAAGCGCGTCCGGGCTGGGAAGTCGTTGCCGAGGCGCATGACGGCCATGAGGCTCTTGCCGCCGCCATCCGAACCCGGCCCGATGTGGCGATCGTCGATTATTCGATGCCCTTCATGACCGGCATTGAGGTCGCACGACACATCAGGGAACGTCGGCTCGCGACGGAAGTCCTCATTTTCACAATGCATGACTCGCATGATCTGGCGCTGGAAGCGCTACGGGCGGGCGCCTGCGCATACGTGCTGAAATCCGAGGCGAACAAGTTGCTGTTGGCTGCCGTGGAGTCATTGATGCTGCACAAGCCGTTTTACACCGGCGCTCTTTCGACTGAATTCGACGGCGAGGCCGACGGCAATGGCAACCGACATCGGCTGCTGTCGCCTCGCGAGGAGACGGTCGTCAGACTAATCGCGGAAGGGTACAGCAACAAGCAAGTAAGCTTGCTGCTGAGCCTCAGCATCAAGACGACTGAGACGCACAGGGCTACCGCCATGCGCAAGCTCAACGTAAGGTCTACCGCCGGTCTGGTCCGGTTCGCTGTTCGCAACAAGCTCCTGGAGGCATGAAATCGTCGTCCTCTGGATGTTGCCGATTGCGCTGGCGGCCTGCGATCAACTACTCGGGAAAATCATCCCGGGGGCTTCAGGGTTTTGTGGGATCAGTCTCTCAGGGATAGATCCGTATGATGGGTGTTCTGCCCGTTGCAATTTTTGATCAGAGGCCAGTGGTTCCACGGGAACAGCACTGTGAAGCGAATACTGATTGCAGATGACCATGAAGTCGTGAGATCGGGCCTCCGCGCGATCATCGAAAGCCACCCCGATTGGACCGTCAGCGGAGAAGCCGTGGACGGCAAGGACGCCTTGGCGCGAACCCTGGCGACGAAGCCGGATGTCGCGATTTTCGACTACTCCATGCCCTTCATGACGGGAGCCGAGGTCAGCCGGCGAATTAAATCAAGTCATCTTCGCACAGAGGTGCTCATTCTCACCATGCACGAAAGCGAAGCGCTGTTGTCCGAAGTCCTGATGGCCGGCGTGCGCGGCTTCCTCCTCAAGTCGGACGCGAAGGGCCATCTTATCGCGGCCGTCGAGGCGCTGCTCGAACATCGCCCGTACTTCACCAGTGTGGTACTGGAAAAACTGCTCCAGGATTATCAAACCAGCAAGAGGGACAGGCCGGCGATCGAATTATCCTCCCGTGAGCAGAACGTCGTTCAACTTGTCGCGGAAGGGCACACCAACAGATCCATAGGAGCCGTTCTGGACCTCAGCGTGAAGACGGTCGAAACTCATCGTGCCTCGGCGATGCGCAAGCTTGGCGTTTCATCGACCGCCGAGCTGGTGCGGTATGCGATCCGCACAAAATTAATAGGGCCTTGAGGGGTGGTCGTCCCATCAGCCGAGGCCCCGGAGCAGACGTCGAGGATCCAGTGAACGAGCCAAAGATCGAGCAGGGGAGGGATGCCGAACCCATTCCGGGCGGTCGGATCACGTCGAGACTCCAGGAGTTCCATTCCGCGGTTCACCCTGGCTGAAGCTCTCGCCGTCCTGGTCGTCACTCTCGGCATCGTCTTGGTATGGCGCACGTCGTCGAGCTTGCTGATCATATTCGCGGGCATCCTGCTGGCATCCTTTCTCGACAGCTGCGCTCTCGCGCTCGGCCGGATCATGCCCATTGACCGCGTCTGGCGACTAAGCCTGGTGATTCTTGTCCTGAGCGGACTGTTGATCATCGGCGCCATATGGGGCGCGCGAAAGCTTCCCGAACAGGCGAGCCTGGTGTTCCGCGTGATGGATACGCAGCTCGAGGTCCTGCAACGGCATTTGCTGGCCTTTGGTGTTGATTTGTTCGGCCCGGAGGGCAGCCGCGATCTTTCCCGCTGGTTTCCCGATCATGACAAGCTCTTTGGACACGCTCAATCGGCCGTGGGGACGACGGCCAGCGTGCTGGCCAATACGCTCGTCGTGATGTTCCTGGGCCTTCTCTTCTCGTTTCACCCAACAGGGTACCGTGACGGCGTGGTGTTGTTGGTGAGGCCTGCGTCGCGGCAGCGCGCGACTGCCGTGCTGGATGAGATGGGCGGCGTCCTTCGGTCCTGGCTCGTCGGTCAACTCATCAGAATCGTGCTGATGGCCGCGTGTGTCTGGCTGGCGCTCTATCTGCTGGGTATCCCGGGCGCCTTTCTTCTTGGCGCGCAGGCCGGCGCGTCCAACTTCGTCCCGTATCTCGGCCCAATCGTTGCCGCCATCCCGGTCGGACTAGTGGCCATGCCGCTCGGTTTCTCGAAGCTGATGTGGGCGGTTGGAATCTATACCGTCATACAGTCCATCGAAGGCTACGTGATCGGCCCTCTGATCCAGCGTCAAGCCGCGGAATTGTCCCCAGGATGGACATTGGTCGCCATCGTCCTGTTGGGATCCCTGTTCGGCGTGCTGGGAATTGCTCTTGCGGTGCCTCTTTTTGCGGTCGGCCGCGTCGCCGTTCTCCGGCTTTATGTCGAGGATTGGCTCGGTGATGACCTCCGCGGATTTCCCGGCCGCGAGGCCTGAGCAAACGCGTGTGCACGAATCGTCGACCGCATCTGAAAGCGGCGCAGCCATGACAATAGCCAGTAGTCCGCCATGAGTCCCGTCATTGATCCTCGCCTCGGCGACGTCGAGGATGATGCATCGAGCACCAAGGTGCGTTCCCTGTTCTCGCTTTTGGGCAGCCTGCTGGCCGAGATCAGTTTTCCGAAGCTCATATGGTCGTGCACGGTTCTGTTCGTCCTTCCGGGCGTGCTACTGGGTCTGACGCCCCTCGTCGCTTCCGCTTGGGTGGGCATGGTTTCGCGCAAAATCGTGTCGCCTCTCCTCGGCATCTGGCCTGCGCTCGTTCTTCTGACAATTCTCGCCATCGGGTTGTTCGGCGTCAGGACGTTGCTTCGCATGGCCGAAAGCAGTTTCTGGTCGCTGAACTCGCTGGCCGTCCAACCCCTGTATTTGTTTTTCCGGGAGGGCATGAGACATCTCTTCGAGAAGCTGCTGCGATTGCGAATGGGAGAATCCCAGCTCGCCATGCTGCGGGCTGGAACCGCCGGACTCGCCGGCGTTGTCATCTTTGCTCTGGCGTCAACGCTGTTGTTCGTCGTTTGGCCGACATCGCGCTGGGTGGGCGAGTTCACCGATCTTGCTTCGCCCCGTGCGTTGATTACGGTCGCGCTTGCGAACAGCGCGGTGGTCATGGCTGCCTATCTTGCTGGTGCTGCGGTCATCTGGGCCTGGGCGGACGCAACCATGGCCCAGCCTCGCGATCTCGGCGAACTTCCGCGGGCTCCGCCGGCCGGGCGAACATGGCGCGTGGCCCACGTATCGGACATCCATGTTGTGGGCGAACGCTATGGTTTTCGCATCGAAAGCGGCCGGATGGGCCCGCGCGGAAATGAGCGCCTTAAAAGGCTATTCAACCTGTTGGACTCCATTCACCGGGGCGATCCTCTGGACGTTGTTCTGATCACCGGTGATATGACGGATGCGGGCCGCTCTTCGGAGTGGTCGGAATTGCTGGACGCGCTGGCTTTTCATCCACGGCTTGCCGAACGGGTGCTCATTTTGCCCGGGAACCATGACCTCAATATCGTCGACCGGGCGAACCCGGCCCGCCTCGACCTCCCGACAAGCCCTAACCGGAAGTTGCGCCGACTGCGCTTTCTGTCTGCCGTCGATGCCCTCCACGGTGAGCGCGTTCACCTGATCGACCACCGCCGGCGATGCCTGGCAGGCACTCTCTCGGCTGCCTTGAAGCCGCACCGGGCCGAGATGGCGCGATTTGCCGATCGTGGAAAGCCGCGGCTATCCGGGAACCTGGACGAGTTATGGTCGAGGGTTTTCCCGATGGTGCTGCCGCCGAAGCAGGACGATGGCCTCGGTATCATCCTGTTGAACTCGAACGCGGATACGCATTTTTCGTTCACCAATGCTCTGGGAATGATTTCAGTTGAGCAGGTGAGGGGAATTTACATTGCGGCGGCTCAGTACCCTCGAGCTTCCTGGATCGTTGCACTTCACCATCATGTGGTCGAATATCCTAAAATGGCAAAGGTGCTATCCGAACGAATCGGCACAGCTTTGGTGAACGGGAGCTGGTTCATTCGACGCCTGAAGGCGCTGGGACGTCGCGCCGTGCTGATGCACGGTCACCGGCACATCGACTGGATCGGACAATGCGCGAACCTTTCGATCATTTCAGCACCATCGCCCGTGATGGACGCGACGGACGAGGCCGATACCTATTTTTACATCCATCGTTTGGCGCGGCAGGAAGACGGCGCCCTCGCTTTGCTTAGCCCCGAACGGGTCGACGTGCCTGGCCAAACGACGCCCGACTAGATGACGCTTTCCGCGGCCTTTGTTCACCCGTCGCTAGCCCTTGCGCGCGCGATTGCCGTCCTTCCGTCCCGGATCGCTATATCGAAATGATGCCGGTCACGAGGCTATACAGACCGATACCCGCCGCGACGAGGATGGCGCCGAACATCGCTGCTTCGATGGTCGTAAAGGCCGTCTTTTTCTGCTCAAGCCTCGCCATCACAAACAACACCGTTACAGGCCCGTATAGAATGGCTGCCAGGAGCAGAAGCGATCGGCCGCCGGCGTAGATCATCCCGGCCGCATAGATCGTCGCGATGGCAGCGCGGATCCAGTCGATGACGCGACGCCGCCGATCAGTCCCGTAAGTCTCCGCAGTCCAGGCGAGCTTGAGCGCGTACGCCGCAACCAAAAAGTATGGGACGAGCGTCATCGAGCTTGTCATCTTCAACGCCAGTGTGAATGCGTACTCTGCGAAATAGGTGACCAGAAGGAACGATTGAATGACGATGTTTGTCAGCCACAGGGCCCCCACGGGGACCTTTTTGCTGTTCTCGCGGGCCAGGAAGGAGGGCATCGTATGATTGACGGCGGCGGAGTGAACGACCTCGGCGGCGAGCAACGACCAGGAGAGATAGTTGCCGAGAACGGAAATCAGCAAACCGACGCTGATGAAGACCTTCCCCCAATGCCCGACGATTGCCTCCAGCACACCCGCCATCGACGGATTGCCGAGCGCCGCCAGTTCCGGGCGCAGCAGAATTCCGTAAGAGAGCATGGTGACGAGAACAAGCAGGCAAAGCACGCCAAGAAAGCCGGTTACGGTTGCGATTCCAACATCGTTTCGATTCTTTGCATACCGCGAATAGACGCTGGCGCCTTCAATGCCGACAAAGACAAACACGGTAACGAGCATGGTGTTGCGAACCTGGCTCAACACATTGGCGATGGTCGCATCTTCTTCGCCCCAGAAATTTTGCGCGAATGTATCGGCCTTGAATGAAAACAGGACGATGACGATGAAAGTCAGTATCGGCACGATCTTGGCGTAGGTCGCGATGGCATTGAGGGCCGCCGCCTCCTTGATACCTCGCAGGATCAGGACATGAACGCCCCACAGCAGCACCGATGCTGCGACGATCGCGGTGGGAGTCGTGCCATCTCCAAAGACCGGAAAGAACTGTCCCAGCGTCGCTTTGATGAGCACAAGGCAGGCGACATCGGCAAGACAGCAGCCCATCCAGTATCCCGCCGCCGACGCGAATCCGGCATACTCTCCGAACCCCGCTTTGGCATAGGCATAGATGCCCGAATCCAGCTCCGGCTTGCGTCGGGATAGCGTCTGAAAGACGAGGGCGAGGAACAGCATTCCGACGCCGGCGATGCTCCAGGCAATCAAGCCACCGAGCACCCCGGTCGTGCGGCCGAACGCCGACGGCAGAGCAAAGATGCCGGAGCCGACCATCGAGCCCACAACGAGAGCGACAAGTGCGCCGAGCGAGAGCTTCTGTTCGGGGGACTTCGATGCAGGTTCCGCCATGCCGTGGGGCCCAGTTCGACGACGACGCTTGAGGTTCGCGGGCGGCTGCAGAAAACGCCAGAGCGGCTGGTTCTAGAGCCGCCGTGCCGTCCTGTCAGTCAGGGTTATTCCCTAGGCCGTGTACCTATAAATCCGGCGGCATCACGTGACTGGTGACTACGTCCGCTCCTATGGCGACCAGGTTCAGGCGGCAGCGCAATATGTCGCGATGGGCCAGGAGCGCCCGCGCGCGAGCTTGCCGACGGAACCCGAACATTGGCCGCTGCCGGATGATCAGCATAACCTCTTGAGTTCACGACCAATGTCGCATTGAGCTTGCAAATAGGTCAGTATTGATGACATAATTGCGCCTGACAGCTCTGGGGCGCATTGCCATGTCCTTGTACGAACCCGCGTATGCCAGCCGAGTCGATCGGATGAGGGCTTCGGAAATTCGTGAGCTGCTCAAACTGTTGGAGCAACCCGGAATTACTTCCTTTGCAGGCGGCATTCCCGATCCAAAGTTGTTCCCGATAGCAGAGGCTCAGGCGGCCTATGCCGATGTTCTCGGCGACCCGACGCTCGGACCGCAAGCGCTACAATACTCGGTCAGCGAAGGCTATTTGCCACTTCGGCAATGGATCGTGTCTCACATGGCGACGAGAGGCGTGCCGTGTACCACGGACAACATCGTGATCACTTCGGGCTCGCAGCAGGGACTTGAATTCCTGGGTCGGCTCCTTTTGTCACCGAACGACACTGCATTGGTCGAAGCCCCCACTTACCTCGGCGCCCTTCAAGCCTTCTCCGCCTTTGAACCACACTACGACGAACTTCGGCCCGAGCACGGCAATCGCACGCCTGAAGCCTATGCGGCTGGCGCAACAGCGGCCGGCGGGCAAGTCAAGTTCGCTTATGTCGTGCCTGATTTCGCGAACCCCACCGGTCTGACGCTCTCCCTTGTCGCACGCCAGAACTTGTTGGCTCTAGCGCGAGACCTGGAGGTACCCGTTCTCGAAGATAGCGCCTATGCTGCGTTGCGCTTCGAAGGTGCACCGATGCCGAGCTTGCAGTCTCTGGACATCCAGCGCGTGGGCGGCATTGATGCGTCACGGGTCGTCTACTGCGGTACCTTCTCGAAGACGATTACCCCGGGCCTTCGGCTCGGCTGGCTGTGCGCCTCTCGCGAAATAATCCGCCGGATCGTACTTGTGAAGCAAGCGACTGACCTCAATAGTCCCTTGCTCAATCAGATGGTGATGTGCCGGCTGGTACATGAGGTTTACGATCGGCAGGTTGCAAGAGCCATTATCCGATATCGCGAACGACGTGACGCGATGGTGCGTGCGCTGGAGACCTATATGCCATCCGGCGTGTCATGGACGCGGCCAGAAGGCGGATTGTTCATCTGGGTGACCTTACCCGAAGGCACTGATTGTGCAGCTTTGCTGGAGCGTGCTGTAGCCGAAGCCAAGGTTGCCTTCGTGCCAGGTGCAGCATTCTTTGCTGGCCAGCGGCGGCGCAATACGATGCGGCTGTCATTTTCTCTGCCCGACGAGGACGCGATCACCGCGGCCATTCAAAGGCTTTCGAGCTTGTTGGTCCGCTAAGCGCCAGACTTGGTTACTCAATCGCGACAAGCAGGAGTTTCCAGCCAAGGCGTCTGCTTTTTGGTGTGCTGCTGCCCCGCGTAGAACGAACGCCCTAGTGCGCGAAGGATTATCCGGCCGGCCCGCGTCTGAGTTCTGCCTTCCAGCGGGGACCAGCGTGACCCCGTACTCCCTTCAGGGAATCACCTGATTACGGCGGGCAGGGCAAAGAGACAGTGTTCGTAGTTAGAGCTGCGCATTCCGCGCACCTGCGACCAGCAAAGCCCGCCGTCAACCCCACGCCTCCAGTCAGCGAGGCGCAGGCCACGAGAGGCCGGGCCAAAGATCGAATGGTCCGTTCATGAGCGACCTTGATGCGCCTTCAGGCCAAAGCGCTGCCGATGACGGGGCCAGGAGACAGGCCCTTCTTCGTTCTCAAATACCCTTCCTGGTCATACTTGCGCTCGCGATCGTCGGTGTGGCCTATACCAACATCTCGCATCGGCCTCTGGCAGGATATTGGGAGTTTCTGGGAATTTTGACCGGGCTCGCATGCGTGATCGCAGTCTGGGGAGAGAACGACGACAGAGATGCCCGCATGCGGCTGATATGGACGCAAGTGGTCCATTGGGTGGCTGTCCTGATCGCGATGAATGTCTTGCTGCTGTCCGGAGTTCAACAGCTTTTCGCTCCGATGGCCTCGAGCCTCGTGCTGCTGATATTACTTGCACTCGGCACATTTCTCGCAGGCCTGCACCTGCCGTCGGTACAAATCTGCTTTCTCGGCCTGGCGTTGGCCTTGGCCGTACCGGCGATTTCGTGGGTCAAGCAGTCCGCCCTGTTCATGGTTCTGGCGGCGGTGGCCGTGATAGGTCTGATTCTGGCCTTCTGGTCACGCCGCGCCACACCGAATCATGCCGCGGAGAGATCGCCGCAGTAATCGCGCGCCATCGGGTCGACCGGGGAAGCGTCTGGCAACAAATGATCGAGACGAGGTATGCCCCGCGATCGCCGCCCGGAACTCCTTCCCGACGAGGTCTCCCGACCTGTTCAAGGTCCGGCGGCTTCGGAAGCCGCTGAAACCGGCAGGAAGACCCGAATGCTCGTACCGCGGCCGGGTTCGCTATCGAGCACAAGGCGGCCATTCAAGCGATTGGTTACGATATTGTGGACGATGTGCAGGCCAAGCCCCGTACAGCCCATATCGCGCCGCGTCGTGAAGAAGGGATCGAACGCCTTTCGGCGGACCTCGTCGGTCATGCCGCATCCGTCGTCGGAAAATTTGACTTCCACATGGTTCTCGCCGCATTCGCGGACCTCGACTCCGATGGTGCCTGCAATGCCATTCGGAAACGCGTGGGTGACGGCGTTGTGGAAGAGGTTGGTCAGCAACTGTCCATAAGGTCCGGGATAACTGTTCATCGAGATACCGGGCTGACAAACAACCCTGAGTTCGATCATTCGCCGCTGCAGGCCCCGCAGTAAGCCCTCCATCACCTGCGCCGTCAGTTCACCGACATCGAAGCTGGATCTCTCATGATAGCTGGGCTCGACCGCCACTTCCCTGAAGGTCTGAACCAGTTCGGCCATGCGATTGAGGTTTCCGACCAGTTGCGATGCCGCTTCGTGAGCCGCCCGGAGGAATTCTTCCAGACTGGACCGCTTGAGCGTGTCGCCATGCGCTGCTTCGGCGGCGAACGATGCGACTCTCCGCTCGAAGGAGGACGCGACGGTGAGAGCTGTTCCCACAGGCGTGCTGATCTCGTGCGCGACGCCTGCCACCAATCGTCCAAGGGCGGCGAGCTTTTCGGTTTCGATGAGTGATTCCTGGGTGCGGCGCAGATGCTCCAGCGCCGCTTCGGCCGTATCCTTGGCCTTTCGGAGTTCTTGCTCCTGGCGCAGCAGTGCGGCCTCCGCGCGCTTGCGCTCCGTTATTTCTTCCGCCGCAACGTTGACGCCCACGATATTGCCCGCCGGCCCGCGCAGCGGATGCCAATAGGTTACCCAATATCGATCCTCGTGCCGATCGGGGCGTTGTCCGGCGACCTCGACGCCGGTCACGGGTTCTCCGGTCTCCATGATCGAACGGACGATCTCCTCGACCGATGCAGCGAGCGCCGGCACACATTCGCGAACCGTGCGACCCAAATGGCCGTCAACCGAGATGCCGCAGATTTCGGTGAGGCGCTGGTTGATGTGCAGATAGCGACAATCCGGCGAAAGGAATGCGAGGCCGATCGGCGCTGTATTGTAAATCAACTGCAGAGCAGGCTGAGGGAACTGCAGGACGCCCTGCGCCGACAAGCCGGAAACCCCTTCACTCCGGACCAATTAAGGCCTCCCCAACGGCGCGCTGCAACGCGCGGACAAACCACAGCTCTCGCGCCCCGGATGCGAACTGCGGCCACCCCCAATCCGTCAGGGTAGGCTTGTCCTCCCTGCCGCAATATCAGGTGATTCACTGACTACCGACGACATGGGAACGCCAGCAAGCTGGTCGCGCCCGTGATCATCCCGGCTGCACCGCAGGTACTCGATTGCCTTGCCCGCCGGAGAGCCTCGTCTGGTTGAACCCGCCCGGACGACTAACGAGGACGTTTCATCCGAAGCGCATGGCGCTTTGTCGCGGCTAATGTCCGCTACCGTAGAACGGATGCCTTCCGCCCCGATGGCGGTAGTGGCGACCTGTCCGGGCGCGAGCACGCTGTCGTGGGGCTTCGGTGGCGGCTTTTTCGGACAAGGCCACGACCTGGTTTCCGCTGTTTGGCGTGAGAGCCCCGGCGCCTGATGGAAAAACTGTCGAGACCAGCGAGTCCTCCAACAATCGAGATGCACAGCATTGCCTTGCGGATCATCATGAACTCCTACGTGACTGCCAAAGGCGGATGGCTGGAATTCCCCTGGGGACCTCGATGCGGAAGATTGGTTGCGTTTGTCCCATTGCAACACTCTTAGCAAGGAATAGCGCGCGTCAACAAGACGCCTGTATTGCGCGGGCTTCGATGTCCGCTTCATTCAACGCGAGCTTGCCTGTGCGAACCGAAAGCAGCACTGAACCGCGCAGCGTCATGCGCTTCCCGCCACCGAGGGTTTTTCCCGATGGTGGCATGCCCTGAAATCTAGTCCAATTCGCAGTGCAGCAGCGTTCCTGCGGAGCCGGCACCGTCGTCAAGCTTTGGCCTCCAGCGTACCTACTCATCGAGGAGGGCGACAGACATGTCGAATATTGATCAAAACACGACCGTTCCAGGCTCCCTCAGCGGAGTCATAACGGATGCCGGCCTGCGTGCTCACATGTTGCGCGTCTACAATTACATGGCGGCCGGCGTCGGCCTGACTGCCGTTGCCGCGATGTTGACGTACCGGTTCACCGGTCCGGAGTTGCTTGCCAGTCCGCTGATGTGGGTCTTCATACTGGCACCGCTCGCCTTGGTCTTCTTCATCAGCGCTCGCATCAACACCCTCGCGGCGTCAACTGCGCGGTCACTGTTTTTCATCTATGCGGCGTTGGTCGGAATTTCGATGTCATCGCTATTCCATATCTATACCAACTCCTCGATCACTCGCGTGTTCTTCATATCGGCAGCGACGTTCGGGGGCCTGAGCCTGTTTGGCTACACCACGCGACGGGACCTGTCTGGATTAGGCACGTTCCTGTTCATGGGTTTGATCGGCGTCGTGATTGCAAGCCTGGTAAACATGTTCCTGAGATCCAGCGGGCTCGACTGGATGATTTCCATTATCGGGGTCGGAGTGTTTGCGGGCCTTACTGCCTACGACACCCAGCGGATCAAAGGGATGCACGACCTCAATGATGACGAGACGACCGCGGGTCGCAAGGCAGTCATGGGTGCCCTGTCACTGTATCTCAACTTCATCAACTTGTTCATGCTGATGCTCCGACTGGCCGGCGGCCGGCGCTGAAGCGGCTCGGTCCGGCGGCTTGGGACTCAATAAAGAGATCGACCTTTCGCGCTCCCTACCTCACAACCGGTGTGTGAAATGCATACGGCTCGCCTGTGGACCATCCCGGCTGTATTTTCGCTCGTCTTTCTGTGGTCGGCAGTTGCCGATGCACGAGAGCCGTTCCGCGTGGGCGCACTGACATGCGATACGAGCCCGAGAGTAGGACTGGTGCTCGGCTCGCGGCAGGAGATGCGCTGCGTTTTCATCGCCAGCGACGGGCGACGATACACCTACACCGGTCTCATCCGACGGATAGGTCTTGATATCGGCGTCACCCGTGGCGGAACGCTGTTCTGGCGTGTTTTTGCACGGAACAGCCAGATCGGCAGAGGCACCCTGAGAGGGAGTTACGTCGGCGCCAGCGGCAACGTTGCTCTCGGCGTCGGCCTGGGCGCCAAGGTGCTCATTGGCGGCTCCCGACGGTCCGTAGTTCTGCAGCCGCTGTCGGTCGAAGGCCAGATCGGAATCAATTTGGCGCTGGGTGTAGCGAATTTGATTCTGCGATGATGAAGTCAGGACGGGTGAAGGTGTTGCTCTCGCACGCTTAGCGTGGCTGCTTTACGCGCTTACGTCGCTCGAAGCACGGCGCGACAAGGGTCGGAGAGGACGATCTGCAGTCCCGCCCGCCGCGTGCGCAAAAGCAGCAGCACAAAACTCGGGGCGAACCTTGTAGGGGGTTTACTGTCCTCAATTCAGGGAACTCCCCGATATCCCAGGTCGTATCCCAAGCGCATTGTCCTGAACGCAGGGGACGACTTGAAGCGGATCATCCCGTTGCCCTGCAGACGAACTCCGACTGAAATCACCTGACCAAGGAGGATTTAATATGCGGAGATTGATTTTGATAGCAACAGCAGTTGTGGCGACGCTGGGTGTGGTGGCCCTGGCTACACCAGGGCACGCCGCGAGCCATCCATGGTGTTCAAACGTTAGGGGTGTCGTTAGTTGTGCGTACGCTACGCACGACCAATGCCGGGCGTCCATTAGCGGAAGAGCCGGTAGTTGCTTCCATCGACGTCATTAGATCGCCAAGTGCGGTGTTCGTGATTCAGCCGTGTGAGGCGGCAGTGCCGAGCGATCCGGACGTTGAGCGCGCCGTTCGAGCCGCGCCCATCGGTCGGTGTGCCGACATTGTTGCCATCACCGGCTGACGCGCCGTCCATTCTCCCGAGTGAAGCACTGACCCTGCGGCGCTTGTTCCGAGCTTGAATGGGCGTCTCCTTCAAACCACGGACTACTTATCCGTTGCTCTAACCTGTCCCGAAGACGGGATTGACGAATCATTTCAGGGTGTTCGCGGGCGGTGCCTTCGCGGGTCCAGGTGCGTGCGGAATTAGTCCGCGATTTTTTCCGGGAACTCGGCACTCCCTTTCACCCCCTAAATCTCCTTTGCGGTTGCAAAAAGAAACCCCCGTAAAACGGGGGTTTCTTGAATTTTTCTGGCGATCCCAGCAGGATTCGAACCTGCAACCCACGGAGTAGAAATCCGTTACTCTATCCAGTTGAGCTATGGGACCGTTGGCCGGGTTATACCATTGCCAATATGAAAAATCCGCTTCCCCGCCAAGCCGGTTCCGAACCGTTTTCCCGCTGCCAGCGACAAAGGCTGGGAGGCGGGCCGCCGGTTCGCCCCTGACACCGTGCTACGCCGGGCCAGCCGCCCGGTGGCGACCCATGGCCGGCTTCGACAAATGTTGTATGCGGCTTTTTCGCACCTCTGTTGCGTCGCCATGAGTCCGTCACCTTTTAGCGCCTTTCTGCATCACACGCGGCGATCATTCGCTGCCCCAGGAGCCCCCTATGATTGGTTTGGTCCGCGCCGCAACACTTTGCGCAACGCTGGCGCTTGGCCTGATTTCGGCGCAGGCCGCCGATAAGGCTTTCAGGCGCGACGATCTGGCGGATTCCGCGATCAAGCTGGAAGCCCAGATCAAGAGCGAGGCGGGGCCCGTCGCCAAGACCACCGCCACCCTGAAGACCGACGCCGACGCCGCCTTCAAGCGCAGCGATTTCCGCTCGGGCCTGCAGATTCTCGGGCAGATCGCCGCTGCGACGCCTGACGACAGCGGCAACTGGCTGCGGCTGGCGCGGGTGATCTTCCAGATCGTGCCGAAGGACTCCAGCGAGCAGACTTTCCTCCTCGAGCGGGCCTCGACCGCGGCCTATATCGCCTATCAGCGCGCCGGCAATCCCGGCGAGGAGGCCGACGCGCTCGCCACGCTCGGCCGCTCCATGTCCGAGCGCAAGCTGTGGCGGCCGGCGCTGGACAGTCTGAGGCTGTCGCTGGACCTGCGCGAAGTCGCCGATGTCCGCGGCCAATATGAGAAGCTGCGTGACGAGCACGGCTTCCGGCTTCTGGATTACAGCGTCAATTCCGAATTCGGCCTCGCCGCGCGCCTGCTTCCAGTTCTCCGAGGAACTGGCCAAGCGAACCGACTTCGCGCCGTATCTCGCGCTCGCCGGCAACGACAAGCCGGCGCTGACCGCCGAAGGCAGGCAGCTCTGCGTCGACGGGCTCACGCATGGCGAGCGCTACAACATCAATCTGCGCGCCGGCCTGCCGTCCTCCGTGAAGGAAGGCCTGCCGAAATCGGCCGAGTTCAACATCTACGTCCGCGACCGCAAGCCGTTCGTGCGCTTCACCGGGCGCGCCTATGTGCTGCCGCGTACCGGCCAGCGCGGCATTCCCGTGGTCAGCGTCAATACGCCCGCGGTGAAGGTCGACGTGTTCCGGATCGGCGACCGCAACCTGATCTCCACGGTGATCGACAGCGACTTCCAGCGGGCGCTCAGCCGCTACGAGCTGTCCAGCCTCGGCGACGAGCGCGGCGTCAAGGTCTGGTCGGGCGAGCTTTCGACCGCGACCACGCTCAACCAGGATGTCACGACCGCGTTTCCGGTCGACCAGGCGCTCGGCGACCTGCAGCCGGGCGTCTATGTCATGACGGCGGCGCCGAAGACCCCGGCGAGCGACGACGATTCCTCGCTGGCGACGCAATGGTTCATCGTGTCCGATCTCGGCGTCACGGCGTTCTCCGGCAACGACGGCATCCACGTCTTCGTCAATTCGCTGGCGACGACGGATGCGGTGGCGAAAGCCGACGTGCGGCTGGTCGCGCGCAACAACGAGATCCTGGCGACCCGCAAGACCGACGAGTCCGGCCATGTGCTGTTCGAGGCGGGGCTGGCGCGCGGCGAGGGCGGCCTGTCGCCGGCCATGGTCACCGTAAGCGGCGAGAAAACCGACTATGCCTTCCTCAGCCTGAAGACCAGCGCCTTCGACCTGTCGGACCGCGGCGTGGCGGGGCGGGAAGTGCCCGACGGCCTCGACGCCTTCGTGTACGCCGAACGCGGCGTCTATCGCTCCAACGAGATCGTGTACCTGACGGCGCTGTTGCGCGATGGCCAGGGCAATGCCGTGACCGGCGGCCCGCTCACCTTGGTGATCGAACGTCCCGACGGCGTCGAGTTCCGCCGCGCCATGCTGCCCGACCAGGGCGCGGGCGGGCGCAGCATGGCCCTGACCCTCAATCCCGCCGTTCCCGCCGGAACCTGGCGGGTCCGGGCATTCACCGACCCCAAGGGTCAGGCGATCGG
Organism: uncultured Alphaproteobacteria bacterium; assembly: GCA_963843225.1. GTDB lineage: Bacteria > Pseudomonadota > Alphaproteobacteria > Rhizobiales > Xanthobacteraceae > Bradyrhizobium. Next base: position 183,296 of record CAWJJT010000004.1, read on the forward strand.
GCAGACCACCTTCATGGTCGAGGATTACATCCCCGAGCGGCTCGAATTCGACTTGTCCGCCAAGGACAAGCTGATCAAAGCCGACGCTCCCGTGGAACTGAAGGTCGACGGCCACTTCCTCTACGGCGCGCCGGCCTCCAGCCTGCAGCTTGAAGGTGACATGCTGGTCGCGCCGGCCTCCGAACGGCCGGGTTTCGCCGGCTACCAGTTCGGCGTCGCCGACGAGCAGACCAGCAGCAACGAGCGGACCCCGATCGAAGGCCTGCCCGAGACCGACGCCAATGGCGTTGCGAGCTTCCCGGTCAGCCTGGCGAAGCCGCCGTCCTCGACGCGCCCGCAGGAGGCTCAGATCTTCATCCGCATGGCGGAAGCCGGCGGCCGCGCGGTCGAGCGCAAGCTGGTGCTCCCGGTGGCGCCCACCTCCGCCATGATCGGCGTCAAGCCGCTATTCGCGGGCAAGAGCATCGCCGAAGGCGACAAGGCCGGCTTCGACGTCGTGTTCGTATCGCCCGATGGCAAGCCGCTGGCCCGCGACGGGTTGCGCTACGAACTCCTGAAGATCGAATCCCACTATCAATGGTACCGCCAGAGCTCGTCCTGGGAGTATGAGCCGGTCAAGTCGACGAGCCGCGTCGCCGACGGCGATCTCGCGATTGCCGCCGACACAGCCGGCGCGGATCACGCTGGCGCCGCAGCCGGGCCGCTATCGGCTCGACGTCAAGTCGACCGATGCGGATGGACCGCTCACGTCGGTGCAGTTCGACGTCGGCTGGTACTCCGACGGCAGCGCCGATACGCCCGACCTCCTGGAAACCTCGATCGACAAGCCGCAATACCAGTCCGGCGACACCATGGTGGTCTCGGTCAATGCACGCTCGGCCGGCAAGCTCACCATCAACGTGGTCGGTGACCGGCTGCTGACGACGCAGACGCTCGATGTCAAGCAAGGCACCGCCCAGGTCAAGATTCCCGTCGGCAAGGATTGGGGCACCGGCGCCTATGTGGTGGCGACATTGCGCCGCCCGCTCGACGTGGCGGCGCAGCGGATGCCCAGCCGCGCCATCGGCGTGGAATGGTTCGGCATCGACAAGCAGACCCGCACGCTGCAGGTGAGTTTGTCGCCGCCGGCCTTGGTGCGTCCGAACTCGACGCTTGAAGCTGCCGGTCAAGCTCGGCGGCCTCAACCCCGGCGAAGACGCCAAGGTCGTCGTCGCCGCGGTCGACGTCGGCATTCTCAATCTGACCAACTACAAGCCGCCGGCGCCGGACGACTATTATCTCGGCCAGCGCCAGATGACCGCGGAGATCCGCGACCTCTATGGGCAGTTGATCGACGGCATGCAGGGCACGCGCGGCCAGCTCAAGACCGGCGGCGATGCGGCCGGCGCCGAACTGCAGGGCAGCCCGCCGACGCAAAAGCCGCTGGCGCTGTATTCCGGCATCGTCACGGTGGCCGCCGACGGCACCGCCGAGATCAGTTTCGACATTCCGGAGTTCGCCGGCACCGCGCGCGTGATGGCGGTGGCCTGGACCGCGACCAAGCTCGGCCGCGCCACCACTGATGTCACGGTGCGCGATCCCGTGGTGCTGACGGCGACCTTGCCGCGCTTCCTGCTCAATGGCGATCACGGCACCATGAGCTTCGATATCGACAACGTCGAGGGCGCGCCCGGCGACTACACCATCAATGTCAAGATATCGGGACCGGTGAAGGTCTCCGGCAATCCCGCCACGACGGTAAAGCTCGCAGCCAAACAGCGCAGCTCGATGTCGCTGGCGCTCGATGCCGGCGGCGCCGGCACCGCGAATATCGACGTCGATATCAAGGGGCCGAACGGCCTGGCGCAGGCACGGCATTATGCGCTCGACGTCAAGCCGGCGACGCAGATCCTGGCGCGCCGCTCGATCCGGACCCTGGCGAAAGGCGAAAGCCTGACGCTGACGTCCGACATGTTCTCGGATCTGGTGTCGGGCACCGGCGGCGTCTCGCTGTCGGTGAGCATGTCGACGGCGCTGGACGCCGCGACCATCCTGAAGGCGCTCGATCGCTATCCGCATGGCTGTTCGGAGCAGATCACCAGCCGCGCCCTGCCGCTGCTTTACGTCAATGATCTCGCCGCCGGCGCGCATCTGGCCATGGACGGCGAGGTCGATCAGCGCATCAAGGATGCGATCGACCGGCTGCTGGCGCGACAGGGCTCGAACGGCTCGTTCGGGCTGTGGTCGGCCGGCGGCGACGATGCCTGGCTCGACGCTTACGTGATGGACTTCCTGACCCGCGCCCGCGAAAAGGGTTTTGCGGTGCCGGATGTGCTGTTCAAGAACGCGCTCGATCGCATCCGCAACTCCGTGGTGAACGCCAACGAGCCGGAAAAGGACGGCGGTCGCGATCTCGCTTACGGCCTCTACGTGCTCGCCCGCAACGGCGCGGCCCCGATCGGCGACCTGCGTTATCTCGCCGACACCAAGCTGAACAATCTGGCGACGCCGATTGCAAAATCGCAATTGGCGGCGGCGCTGGCGCTGGTTGGCGACAAGGCGAGGGCGGAGCGGGTCTATGCCGCGGCGCTGGAAAGCCTTGCGCCGAAACCGGCGCTGGAGTTCGGCCGGGTCGACTACGGCAGCGCGCTGCGCGATGCCGCAGCCCTGGTGTCGCTCGCAAGTGAAGGCAACGCGCCGAAGGCGACGTTGACGCAAGCGGTGGCCCGCGTCGAAGTCGCGCGCGGACTGACGCCCTACACCTCGACCCAGGAAAATGCGTGGCTGGTGCTGGCCTCGCGTGCGCTGGCCAAGGAGACCATGAGCCTCGACCTCAACGGCTCGGCCGTGAAGGCGGCGCTCTATCGCAGCTACAAGGCCGATGAGATGGCGGGCAAGCCGATCAAGATCACCAACACCGGCGATGCGCCGGTGCAGGCGGTGGTTTCGGTCAGCGGTGCGCCGGTCACGCCGGAGCCCGCGGCATCGAACGGTTTCAAGATCGAGCGCAATTACTTCACGCTCGACGGCAAGCCGGCCGATATCGCGAAGGCCAAACAGAACGACCGCTTCGCGGTGGTGCTGAAGATCACCGAGCCCAAGCCGGAATACGGTCACATCATGGTGTCGGATTATCTCCCGGCGGGTCTCGAGATCGACAATCCGCATCTGGTGTCATCGGGCGACACCGGCACACTGGACTGGATCGAGGACGGCGAGGAGCCCGAGCACACCGAGTTCCGCGACGATCGCTTCACTGCGGCCATCGACCGCGCCGCCGACGACAAGTCGGTCTTCACGGTGGCCTATGTGGTCCGCGCGGTATCGCCCGGCAAATATGTGCTGCCGCAGGCCTATGTCGAGGACATGTACAACCCCTCGCGCTATGGTCGCAGCGGCACTGGATCGGTCGAGGTGGTTCCGGCGAAATGAGCGCTGTTGCCGACAAGGAAGACGCGAATGGCCGGGACCAGCCCGGCCATGACGGTACTGGCAGGCGGCGCGTCGTTCGGATCGCCGCCATGGCCAGTGCATGCGTTTTACTGATCGTCGGGCGTCTTCGCGGCGTGGGCGATTTCGCTCGGGCCCTTGCCGCTGGCCCAAACCCGGCAGGTCTCCACCACCATCGTCGATCGCAACGGCAAGCTGCTGCGTGCTTACGCGATGGCCGACGGCCGCTGGCGGCTGCCGGTCGATGCCCGAACCGGCGTCGATCCCGGCTATCTCAAGCTGTTGCTGGCCTATGAAGACCGCCGCTTCCGCTCTCATGCCGGCGTCGATCCGCTGGCGCTCGGGCGCGCCGCGTTCCAACTGGTGACCCGTGGGCACATCGTCTCGGGCGGTTCGACCATCACCATGCAACTGGCGCGGCTGCTGGAGCCGCGGCGGGAACGGTCGGTTCACGCGAAACTGCGCCAGATGGTCCGCGCGATCGAACTCGAGCGGCAACTGACAAAGGACCAGATCCTCGATCTCTACCTGACGCTGGCGCCCTATGGCGGCAATCTCGAGGGCATCCGCGCCGCCTCGGTTGCCTATTTCGGCAAGGAGCCGAAGCGGTTGTCGCTGGCGGAATCCGCGCTGCTGGTGGCATTGCCGCAGTCGCCGGAAACCCGCAGGCTCGACCGCCATCCCGACGCCGCGCGCGCGGCGCGCGACCGCGTGCTCGATCGCATGGTCGAAGAGCACCAGGTATCGCCGGAAGACGCGGCGCAGGCCAAGGCTGCGCCGGTGCCGCTGCTGCGCAAGCCAATGCCGATCCTCGCGCCGCATTCGGCCGATGCCGCCATGGCGACCGTGAAGGACACCGAGGTCATCAGGCTGACGCTGGATGCGAGCCTGCAGAAGGTGCTGGAAGCGCTGGCGCGCGACCGCGCCCAGGCCCTGGGTCCGAACATCTCCGTCGGCATCCTCGCGGTCGACAATGCCAGCGGCGAGGTGCTGGCGCGGGTCGGTTCTCCCGATTATTTCGACGACAGGCGGGCAGGGCAGGTCGACATGACCCGCGCGCGTGCGCTCGCCGGGCTCGACGCTGAAGCCGTTCATCTATGGCCTCGCTTTCGAGGACGGTTTCGTCCATCCGGAAAGCCTGATCGACGACCGGCCGATCCGGTTCGGCTCCTACGCGCCGGAAAATTTCGACATGACCTTTCAGGGCACGGTGCCCGTGCGCAAGGCGCTGCAGCTCTCGTTGAACGTGCCGGCGATCGTGCTGCTCGACCGCGTCGGCGCCAGCCGCCTGACGTCGCGCCTGAAGCAGGCCGGCACCAGCCTGATGCTGCCGAAGGACGAGGCGCCGGGGCTCGCGATGGGGCTCGGCGGCGTCGGCGTCACGCTGCAGGATCTCGTGCAGCTTTATTCCGGGCTGGCGCGGCTCGGCAACGCTACGCCGTTGCGCGAGATCGCCGGCGAAGACGAAGCGCGAAGCCCTGCGGCTGATGGATCAGGTCGCGGCCTGGCAGGTCGGCAACGTGCTGATGGGCACGCCGCCACCGGAAAACGCGGCGCATAACCGGATCGCGTTCAAGACCGGCACCAGCTACGGCTATCGCGACGCCTGGTCGGTCGGCTTCGACGGCCGCATGACCATCGGTGTCTGGGTCGGCCGTCCCGGACGGCGCGCCGGTGCCGGGCCTGGTCGGCCGCACCGTGGCGGCGCCGATCCTGTTCGATGCCTTCGCCCGAACCGGCAAACTGCCGGTTCCGTTGCCGAAGCCGCCGAAGGGGACGCTGGTGGCAAGCAACGCCAAGCTGCCGCTGCCGCTGCGCCGGTTCCGCCCGGTCGGGGAACTGGTCCGGACCGGCGAGCGAGCAGTCGCCCCACATCCAGTTCCCCCTGAACGGCTCGCGGATCGAAATCGCCGGTTCCGGCGGCGCGAGGCCTCCGCGATGCCGGTCAAGGTCGCCGGCGGGGTGCTTCCGATGACCATGCTGGTGAACGGCGTGTCGGTCGGGGAGATCGACGGCAGGCGCCAGCGCCTGGTCGATCCGCCCGGTCCGGGCTTTGCCCGATTGACCGTTATCGACGCCACGGGCGCGGCGGACACAGTTGTCATCCGAATTCAATAGACGGCGGCTAAGCGGTTGTCGGGATAGTGGTTTCGGCGTATGCGGAACCAATGGTCGAGACCTATGCCCGCCCCCGATTTGGAGAGCCGCGCGAGCCGAAGAACCGGGTGAATCCGGGCAATCGGCTTGTCGGCGCGATCGACTTTGTATCGTCGAGCCATCTGCGCGCCGCGGCCTTCCTCGTTCTGTGCGGGCTCCTGCTGTTTCTGCCGGGATTCTTCAACATCCCGCCGATCGACCGCGACGAGGCGCGGTTCGCGCAGGCGACCAAGCAAATGGTCGAGAGCTGGCGATTTCGTCGATATCCGTTTTCAGGACGAGGTGCGCTACAAGAAGCCGGTCGGCATCTATTGGCTGCAGGCGGCAAGCGTCGAGGCTGCTTCCGCGCTTGGCCTGCCGCGCGCGCAGGTTCGCATCTGGCTCTATCGCGTACCCTCGCTGATCGGGGCGATCGGCGCGGTGCTGCTGACCTATTGGACGGCGCTGGCCTTCGTGACCCGGCGCGGCGCCATCTTCGCCGGTCTCATCATGGCAGTTCGGTGCTGCTCGGCGTCGAGGCGCGGCTCGCCAAGACCGACGCCATGCTGCTGCTCACGGTGGTCGCGGCGATGGGCGCACTGGCGCGGGTCTATCTGTCCTGGCAGCGCGGCGAGGATCCCGAGCGTCCGCCGTGGTCGTGGCCGCTGATCTTCTGGACCGCATTGGCCGGCGGCATCCTGCTCAAGGGACCGCTGATCCTGATGTTCGTCGCTGCTCACCATCGGCACGCTGGCGATCCTCGATCGGTCGGCCGCATGGCTGTGGCGGCTGCGTCCGGTATGGGGCCTGATGTGGATGCTGGTGCTGGTGCTGCCGTGGTTCATCGCGATCTTCTGGCGCGCCGGCGATGCGTTTTTCGCGGATTCGATCGGCGGCGACATGCTGAGCAAGCTCGGCGCGCAGGAATCCCACGGCGCGCCGCCCGGCGTCTATCTGCTGCTGTTCTGGGTGACGTTCTGGCCGGGCGCGCCGCTCGCGGGCATGGCGGCGCCCGCGGTCTGGCGGGCGCGGCGCGAGCCCGGCGCGCAGTTTCTGCTGGCGTGGCTGGTCCCGTCCTGGATCGTGTTCGAACTGGTGCTGACGAAACTGCCGCATTACGTGCTGCCGCTCTATCCGGCGATCGCGATCCTGACCGTCGGCGCGCTGGAGCGGCGGGTGCTGTCGCGGTCGTGGCTGCGGCGCGGCGCCGCCTGGTGGTTCGCCATTCCGGCGATCACCTCGGTTATCGCGGTGATCGGCGCGATCACGCTGACGCGTCAGCCGGTGTTTCTGGCGTGGCCGTTCGTGGCGGCGGCGATGATCTTCGGGCTGTTCGCGTGGTGGCTCTATGACGACAACCGCGCCGAGCGCTCGCTGTTGAACGCGGTGGTCGCGGCGATGTTCCTGGCCTTCGCCGTCTACGGCGTCGTGGTGCCGGCGCTGACGCCGCTGTTTCCGAGCGCGGAAATCGCACGCGCGCTGCGCAACGTCGTCTGCGTCGGGCCGAAGGCCGCGGCGGCCGGCTTTCACGAGCCGAGTCTCGTGTTCATGACCGGCACCTCGACGCTGCTGACCGACGGATCGGGCGCCGCGGATTTCCTGGGCCAGGGCAGTTGCCGCTTCGCGCTGGTGGAGCAGCGCTCGGAACGCGGCTTTGCCGCGCGCGCCGAAGCCATCGGGCTTGCGCTACAACGTCGCCACCCGCATCGACGGCTACAACATCTCGCAAGGCCGGGCGATCTCGATCGCGATCTTCCGCTCCGAAGGCACGGAGTAAGATGTCCGTCCCGGCCGAGGTCGGCCATCCCCCAGGCTATCTTGCAAGCCTGTTCGCGCTGGTGCGGGTGTCGCTTTGGCAGATCGTGCGCCCGCCGTCGCATGCGCGGCGCGCCGAGGCCGCGCCGCCGATTGGCGCGGCATAGCCTCCTGATGACGGCGATCGTCGTGCTTGGCGATCATTGCACTGATGGTTTGGCTTGACGCCCGGGAGATCGGCTGGATGCCGCCGCGCGGTACGCCGAGCCTTTGGCCGGTTCGCATCCTGACCGATTTCGGCAAGGACGATTACGTGCTGTTGCTTTTGGCTGCCATGGTGCTGACGGTCGCGACTTGTCGGCGCGGCGCTGGGCGGAACAGCGCGGGCGCAATGGCTCGGCTTCGGCTTGCGCCTGCAGTTCGTGTTTTTCGCGTTGCTGGTGCCGCTGTTTGCCGGCGAAATGATAAAATGGGTGGTCGGACGCGGCCGGCCGTTCGTGGGTGGCAACGCCAATCCGTTCAACTTCGCGCCTTTCGCGGGAACCGAGGCCTATGCGAGCTTTCCGTCGGCGCATGCCATCACGGCCTTTGCGCTGGCCTTCGCGGTGTCCGCGCTCTGGCCGCGCGTTCGGGTGGCGATGATCGTCTATGCGCTCGTGATCGCGGCCACCCGCCTGGTGCTGCTCGCCCATCATCCGAGCGACGTGGTCGCGGGCGCCCTGATCGGCGTGGTCGGTGCCATGGCCGTGCGGTACTGGTTCGCCGCGCGCCGCCTCGGCTTTGCGATCCGTCGCAATGGCGAAATTGTGCCGCTTCGGAGCGTTTCGGGGCATCGCAAAAGGGTTGCCCACGGGGCTTCGGCCCCATAAGAAGCGGACGCCGAAACCGCCCGACGGCAAGCGTCGCCGGCGGACGGCCCACTCCAACGGTGAGCGTCGATTTGCCTTCTCCTGATACAGCCGCGGTGGCCGTTTCCATCGTCGTTCCCGTGCGCAACGAGGCCGAGAACATCAGCCCGCTGATCGCTGAAATCGCTGCCGCGCTCGACGGCCGATGGGCGTACGAAATCATCTACGTCAACGACGGCTCGACGGATGCGACCGCCGAGCGGCTTGCGGCCGAGATGAAGAGCCGCAGCAATCTGCGCCAGATCCGCCACGCCGCTTCCGCCGGCCAGTCGGCGGCGGTGCGCAGCGGGGTGCGCGCCGCGCGCGGCGCCATCGTGGCGACGCTCGACGGCGACGGCCAGAACAATCCGGCGTTCCTGCCGGACCTGATCGCGGCGATCGAAAACGGCGGCGAGCGCGTCGGCCTTGTCGCCGGCCAGCGCGTCGGGCGCAAGGATACCGGCTTCAAGAAGATGCAGTCGCGCGTCGCCAACGGCGTGCGCAACGCCATCCTGCGCGACGGCACCCGCGACACCGGCTGCGGACTGAAGGCGTTCCGGCGCGAGGTGTTCCTGATGATGCCCTATTTCGACGGGCTGCATCGCTTTCTGCCGGCGCTGATGCGCCGCGAGGGCTACGCGATCGCCTATGTCGACGTGATCGACCGGCCGCGCCATTCCGGCGTGTCGAACTACGGCTTCTTCGACCGGCTATGGATCGGCATCATGGATCTCGCCGGCGTGTGGTGGCTGATCCGCCGCAAGAGACCGACACCTGTTGCGACCGAGGTAACCTCATGACCGAACTGCTCCACAACCTCGTCAGCTATCTGCACGACGTCTTCGTCATCAAGTTCGACGCGTGGGTCGTGCTCGGGTTCGTGCGCGCAGGCGTTCTTCACCATGCGCTTCGTGGTGCAATGGATCGCCTCCGAGCGCGCGCGCAAGAGCGTGATGCCGGTGGCGTTCTGGTTCTTCTCGATCGGCGGCGGCGTGCTGCTGCTGATCTATGCGCTGTACCGCCGGGATCCGGTGTTCATCGCAGGTCAGGCGCTCGGGCTCGTGGTCTACACCCGCAACCTCTATTTCATCATCGTCAACGGCCGGCAATCCTCCGCCAGCGATTGAACCAGGTCTACCGCGGCAGCGGCTGCGCGACCGTCGGGCAGCTCACCTCGATCTTCGACCTGGCGGTGCGCCGGCAGTTCGCCGGCGGCATCCAGCACGGGATAGGCCACCGAGCAGATATGCGAGTGGATTCGCCGGAGGTCGCGCAGCACGTCGAGGTGCAGCGAGGTGGTCTCGATGCGTTTCGGGCCGGCCTTCGCGCAGCCGGTCCAGATGCCGTTCGGTGGCGGCCAGTTCGGCATTGCGCAACAGCGCCTTCTCCGCGAGCAGCTTGCGCGCCTCGTTGACGTCGCCCGACATGAAGACGCCGAACGCGATCCGCAGCGAGTCCGTGGTCCGCTTGTGGAACGCCGAGAGTTCTTCGGCGCCTTCCGGCGAGAACTGGAACCGGCGTTTGATCTTCTTGGTCGCGAGTTCGCTCAGGTTCTTGTCGATGATGTCGCCGATGTGCTCGAGGTTGATGGCGAAGGAGATGATCTCCATCGCCCGCTGCCCTTCGCGCTCGTCAAGGCTGCCGCGCGTGAGCTTGGTGACGTAGAGCTTGATCGCCTCGTCGAGGCCGTCGACCGCGTTGTCCATCCGCGACACCTGATCGACCAGAGCCCGGTCGTTGGTCATCATCGCCGCCATCACCTTGCGCAGCATGATCTCGACGTGATCGCCCATGTGCAGGGTTTCGCGCGCGGCGTCGGCCAGCGCGAGCGAAGGGGTTTCGAGCGCGCTCTCGTCGAGATAGCGCGGCCGCGACGGATCGGCCTCCTGAACCCGGTCCGGAAGCAGCCTTCGGAGCAGCCGCGGCCATGCCGTCGAGCAGGCCGATGAAGATGACCGCAGTCGCGACATTGAAGGCGATGTGGAAGATCGGCCGTCGAGCTTGGCCAGGTCGGGCTGCCAGGCCTGCAGCAATTCGGTGATCGGGTGCAGGAACGGCGCGACCAGCAGCACGCCGACCAGCCGGTTGATGAGATTGCCGAGCGGCAGCCGGTAGCTTGCGGGGTTGTCGCGGCGCGCGCCCTCGAACAGCGGATTGATCGCGCTGCCGAGATTGGCGCCGAGCACCAGCGCCAGCGCCGCCGCCGGCGAGATGAAATGGGCGTAGGCCAGCGACATCACCAGCAGCACGCTGGCGACGCTCGAATGCACGAGCCCAGGTGACGACCGCGCCGATGACGATGCAGAGCACGGGATCGCCGGTGATGGCGTTCATGAGCACGCGCACGCCGGGCGCGTTTTCGGCCGGCGCCAGCGTGTCGAGCAGGATATGCAGCGCCAGCAGCATCAGGCCGAGGCCGATCGAGACGCGGCCGATGTCCTTGATGCGCGAGCGCGGGCCGCTGCGGAAGGCGACCAGCCCGAGGATGAAGAGGACCGGCGCCGCCGCGGCGATGTTGAACGACAGAACCTGGACGATCAGCGTGGTGCCGACATTGGCGCCGAGCATGATCGCGAGCGCCGGGACCAGGCCGACCAGCCCCTCGGCGGTGAAGGAACTCGTGATCAGGGCGGTCGCGGTGCTGCTCTGGAGCAGTGCGGTCAGGCCGATGCCCGCCGCGAAGGCGGAGAAGCGGTTGCTCAGGGCCTTGCGCCAGCAGCCGGCGAAGATCGGGGCCGAACGCGCGCAGAATCCCGCTGTGGACCATATGCAGGCCCCACAGCAGCAGCGCCACGCCGCCCATCAGGTCGAGAAGAACCAGGCTTCCCATGATCATCAGCTCTTCGAATTCGAGTCGAAAGTTCAGGCTATCGGCAAATGACGGGGGATCAACCCTTTATTTTTCGGCAGGCGCGCCAGAATGCGGCGTCGCCACGGCGCGATTTTGGCTGTCGTCCGGTTGAACCCCGAGGATAATACTGGCGACCAAGACCCGCTCGATGGATTCGCAGACCATCCAGCTCGCGCGTTGGGAAAGAATGGTAATGAGATCACCGCTCCGCCAGTTCATCGTTGCCCTGATCTGCATCGCGGGCTTCGGTCTTGCCGCTGACCCGAGCAAGGCCCAGACCCGCAAGCCCACCGCCAATGAGATCGCAAGGCTTCACGATTGCGCGACGAAGTACGTCGACAATGTGGATGATGGCGAACGGCAGTGCCTGTTCAAGCTCGTCGCCGATCCCTGCATGGGCAAGCCGGAGGAGGCGAAGCAAGCGGCGGTGGTCGAGTGCTATCTCGTCGAGAATTCGATCTGGGACGCACTTCTCAACGAGAACTACAGAGAGCCTGCTCGAGACGCTGGATGATGCGCAGACCGCCAAGGCGCGCGCGATGCAGCGCGCCTGGACGGCCTATCGCGACACGACCTGCCAGTTTTACGACGACAAGATTCAGGGATCGATGTCGATCGCCATGCATGCCGCCTGCGTGACGCGCGAGTTGGCGCGGCGTGCGATGCTGCTCAAATTCTTCGGCCGGTTATAGCAGCGCGCCGCGGTGCGAACGGGACCGCGACTTGCAGCCGTGCGGCCCGGCCGGCTCCGTCGGCTATTTTAAGGCCGGCCGGAAAAATAGATATCCCTTCAGGGTTACCGGCAGGGGTGGTTGAAAGACCAAACCGGCCAGTTCCAATCCGATTTTGCTGCGTTTTCAGGGGATTTCCGGCATTTCCAGCGCTAGTTCGGGGCAGGCGGGCGAAGCTCGGTAAAGGGAATTGAAACGCAACAGCTACATTGCAAGCGATCTCGCTAGGCAATTTCCAAGGAGTCTTCGGTAAAAAGGCATGCAGGGATGCCGGATGACCGGTGCAGAGCAAGGCGAAAGATCGACATGTTGATGAACCGTCGTAGAAGCGAACGGCATATGTGCAGGCGGCTCGCGAAGATTCAGCTTCGGGGGGTCGCTGCCGCGCGACTGCACGATCACGGACATATCGGATGGCGGCGTGAAAGTGGTCGCCGAATTCATCGACATCCCCTCGGAGTTCACCATCATCCTGTCCGAAGGCCGCCCGCGCCAGTGCAAGCTGGCCTGGCGGATCGGCTGTGAATTCGGCGCGCAATTCGTCGACTAAATTCGAAAGGCGCTTGCCGGCAATCGAGGCCGGCCGAGCTTCCCGGCCCGGCCGCAACGAATCGGCACTGGCGAATGGGTTCGCGACGCCCGTGACTACAACCGGGAGGAAGTTCCCGGTTCACGGGAATTGCTCGTCGCGCCGGACGATCCCTCGGTGCCGTCCAATCTCGGCCTGTGACGAGCAAAAAGGCGGCCGTCGCCGGCCGCCCTGAATGATCTCAAGCGGAACGCCTAACCCGCCAGCTTCCTGAGGATCGGCGCCAGGAACGACGAGCGCGGCTTCTTGGCGTCGCCACGGCCGGTCAGCCGGTGCGCCATCTGCAGGAACAGGTCGGTGGTGCGATGACGCCCGGAGATTTCCGCGATCATCTGGCCGTTATTGGCCGCCGTGCCGAACAATTTCGGATCGAACGGAATGGAAGCGATCGGCTTGCTCTCCATGGTCTTGGCGAAACCCTTCGCATCGATTTCCGGACGCTTCGACATGCCGACCTGATTGAGACAATAGAGCGGCGGCTGGTCGTTGGGCCGCGCCGCCTTCAGCAGGCTGATCATGTTCTTGGCGTTGCGCAGGTTGGCGAGATCGGGCTCGGCCACGATCAGGATGTCGTCCGCGCTGACCAGCGCGCGCCTGGCCCATCCCGACCATTGATGGGGAACGTCCAGCACGATGCAGGGCGTGGTCATGCGCAGCGTATCGAAGATCGCATCGAAGGCCTGCTCGCCGAGGTCGTAGACGCGCTCCAGCGTCGCCGGCGCCGCCAGCAGGCTGAGACGGTCGGTGCACTTCGCCATCAGCCGTTCGATCAGCGCGGTATCGGGCCGGTCGGGCGAGAACACCGCGTTGGCGATGCCCTGCACCGGATCCTTGTTGTAGTCGAGGCTGGCGGTGCCGAAGGCGAGGTCGAGATCGATCACCACGGAATCCAGCGCGAGATCGCGCGCGATCGCCCAGGCCACATTGTGCGCGACGGTCGATGCGCCGACGCCGCCCTTGGCGCCGACGACGGCGATGATGCGGCCGACGGCGATGGCTTCCGAGGCCGAGAACAGGCTGCAGATCGAGCGCACCACGTCGAGGGCAACCACCGGCCCGATGACGTAGTCGTTGACGCCGCGCCGCACCAGTTCGCGATAGGGCGCGACATCGTGGGCGCCGCCGATCACGACGACGCGGGTTCCCGGATCGCACACGCTGGCGAGTTCGTCGAGGCCGGCGAGAATATCGCAGTTCGGCTCGGTCTCCAGGATGATCACGTTGGGGGTCGGCTGGGTGTGATAGGTATCGATGGCGGTGACGATGCCGCCCATCTTGACGGTGAGGTTGGTCTTGGCGAGACGGCGGTCTTCGCCGGCCGCCTGTACGGCGGCGGCGGTTTCCGTCGTCGCGCAAAAGGCCTGCACCGACACGCGCGGTGCCGGCGAGATGTAATCGTTGGCCGCCGGCTCGTTGTCCGGCTGCTCTTCGGGGGTTCGGCGGGCGCTGATCATTTGCCTGTATCGCTCAGTTTGGCCTTTTCGGCTTCGGAGTAGGTGGTCGCGGTCGGTTCGCCCTTGCGGTATTTCTCGAACGCCTCCGAGCGCCGTAACGTGTAGGCGGCGGTTTCGGACCGGGGCTGCTCGAGGTCGGCCGGATTGTCGACCATCGCGGCAAGGTTGCGCTGATAGGCGCAGCCGAAATTGTAGTAGGGCTTGTTCTCGGAATAGCTCTTGTTCAGCAGCGAGGGGCCGAGATCCTCCGGCCACGTGCCGCAGGGGCCGGCGACCGCCGCGATCCTCGGATAACTCAGCCGGATCGTGGGAAGCGTCCGCGGATCGTCCGGATGATAGTGATGCATGGTGATGCCGCGCGGAGGCACGCCGCCCGCCGCAAGCAGCGACCGGATTTCGCCGTAGGCGCTCGCCGCGGCTCGTGCGTTCGGCGTATCGACCGGCACATCGGCCACGATCGCGCCGGTGCCTTCGCGGACCCAGGTCTGCGCCAGCCCGAGGACGTCGGCACGCTGTGGAGCGGACAGGCCGCCGCGGGCATGACCGACGAAGATCACGATCGAGCGGTTGGCTTCCTGGACCGCGATCGGATGACGCAGGCGGTAGTCGTCGGGAACGCTCGCCGTCACCACTTCGCCGCCGGTGTAGTTGCACGCACCCAGCACGACGGAAACGCCGGCGAGCGCGCCAAGCAGGCGCAGGCGTCGATGGCGATCGACCGCTGTCATCTTTGTCATCGTTCTGTCCTCGTCCCCGCTAGGGCAGTGCCGTCTCAGTCAATGATGAAACCGAAATTGGGCTGGTAGTTTCCGACCTGTTCGACCCGGCCGGTGGTGCCGTAGATGCGATTGATCTGGGCCAGCAGCGTCGATTGGGCATCCGTCGCCGGCGCAAACCCGTCATCGGGACGCGACAATTCCTTCTGGGCCACCGCCCGAACGATGTAGGGCGTGACGATGACCATCAGCTCGGTCTGGTGGTTGACGAAGTCCTGGCTCCTGAAAAGCGCGCCGAGCACCGGCAGTTCGTCGATCCCGGGCAGTCCGTTGACGGCCTGCTTGGTTTGCTCCTGGATCAGGCCGGCCATCGCGATCGAGCCGCCGGAGGGAATTTCCAGCGTGGTTTCGGCGCGGCGGGTCTTGATCGAGGGAATCGTCGTTCCACCCTGACCGCCGGTCAAAGCGTTTTCGGCGGAGACTTCCGACACTTCGGTCATCACCCGCAAGGCAGATCCGGCCCTCCGTCAGCACCACCGGCGTGAAGTTGAGCGAGATGCCGAATTTCTTGAAGCTGACGGTCTGGACGCAGTTTCCGATCGCGCCCGCCGTCGATGTTTGGCAGGTCACGCCGGTCGGGATCGGAAATTCGCCGCCCGAGATGAAGGTCGCGGACTCGCCGGAGATCGCCGTCAGGTTCGGCTCCGCCAGCGTCCGCACCACGCCGGCGCTCTCCATCGCGCGCAGGGTGGCCTGGACCGACGGCATGCCGGCTTTGTTCAAGGCCGCGCCGACCAGGCCGTTGGTCGGGACGAGCGGGCCATTGTTGGCGGTGAACGGGTTGTTGTTGTTGAACTGCACGACCGCGGTGCCGTAGTTCATGCTGGCGGAGAGATCGACGCCCATCTGCTTGATGATGTCGCGCCGCACTTCGGCGACGGTGACCTTCAACATCACCTGGTCGCGGCCGCGGACCGCGATCGAGTTGACGACCTTGTCGGCGCCGCCGACCAGCCGCGCCGCGATGTCGCCGGCCTGCTGCGCCTCGACCGGACTCGCGACCGAGCCGGTCAGCACCACGCCGTCGCCGACGCCTTCGATCTGGACGCCCGGCAAGGATTGCTTCAGCGCGGCGCGCACGCCGTTGAGGTCGCGCTTGACCGCGATGTCATAGGACGCGACCTGCTGGCCGTCGGCATCGAAGAACACGACGTTGGTCTGACCGACCGTCTCGCCGATGATGTAGGCGCGCTGCGGCGAGCGGACGACGGCGTTGGCGATCTTGGGATCGGCGACCAGCACATCCTTGACGTCACGCGGCAGATCGACGATCACGCGATTTGCCGATGCCGAGCGAAAGAAAGCGCGTCTTCGCCGTTGCGCGCCGGCGGCGCCCGGTATGGCCTTGGAGTCGGCGGCCATCGACCGGCGTCAGGGCCGGAGTGAGCGTCAGCGCGGCGACCGCCGAAAACGACAGGGCGCGAACCAGGAAGGCTCGCATCACCGGCTGAATTCCCCTGCACTCTTCATGTCGGACGTCCTTTCGGTCACTTCTGTGTCGTCGTCGAGCTTGGGACGCCGTAGCGAACCACGTTGACGCTTTCGCCTCGCTTCGGAGCGTGATCGGTGCCGGTCTTGTTTTCGAGCCATGTTGACGTCGGCGATGCTGCGCAGCGCCAGCGACAGCGTGCCGGTCTGGCGCGAGCGGGCGAGCGTTTCCGCCTGTTCGGGCTTCAGCTCGAGCGTGACGGTCTTGCCGACCACGTTGTTCTGGCCGTCTTTTTCCTTCGGCGCCTGATCGATCGCGAGCACGCGAACGTTGGCCAGGATGATTTCGGAGTTGACGATGTCGGGCGCGCCCGGAGCTGCTCGGCGTTCTTCTCGCGCTTGGAGAGGATGACGTCGACGCGGTCGTTCGGCAGGATGAAGCCGCCGGCGCCGGTTTCCGGCGAGATTTCGGTCGAGACGGCGCGCATGCCGGTCGGCAGGATCGCGGCCATGAAGCCGGAGCCGTCGGCCTTGACCAGCTTCTGCTCCCGGATCGGCTCGCCGGCGATGAAGGGCGCGCGCGCGATCGAGCCGGCGATCTGGGTGGTCGCGTCGGGCCGTTCGCTGCGGCGGATGAAAGTGTTGCTGGCGGTCGCCGGCCGGCCAGGTCTGCCACTGCAGATTCTCGGGCTTGACCGTCTGGCCGAGGCCGATGTCGGACTTTCGCGACCAGGACGTCCACGGTCTGCAGCTGTGCGACCGGCTCGACCGGGGCGGGTTTGATTGTCCGAGCCGCTCGCGAGATAGGCGGCAACGCCGCCGGCACTGAGCGCGATGGTCAGGACGACAATACGTGCGGTATTCATACGCTTACTAACTACTTTTACGCCGGGATACTTGAACCGCATGCTGACGGCAGCTTCCCTGCAGCGATGACTAAGCGGTAAAAGTATAAGTGAACTTGCAGCCGGGGCGCGTTTACCGAAAGGAAGGCAGGGTTTTGTCCGCATGGTGAACGGAGGGTTAGCGTTCGACGGGCGGATCGCGTAGATTCGGGCCGGCCGAGACCGCCGCCTGACGGTGGTGAGCGGCGCTGGCGGCCAGTTGAGCGGGAGGCGGATTGCCGCGCTGGCGCGAAGCGATGGCGCGAGACGGCCGCTCGGTGCGGCGCGACTATACCCGACGATAGCGGACCGAGACCCGGGCGCGTGCCTTACGTGTTGACGCCGCGCGCCGCGTTGAAGGCCTCAAATCCGCGCGCGAGGTCGGCCTTGAGATCCTCGACATTCTCGAGCCCGATATGAAGCCGCAAGCGTCGGGCCGCCCGGCGCCCATTTGGTGGCGGTGCGATAGCTCGTCGCAGTCGAACGGAATGACGAGGCTCTCGAAGCCGCCCCACGAATAGCCCATGCCGAACAATTCGACGGCGTCGAGCAAGGCATCGACGGCCTGTTGCGGCGCCGGCTTGCAGCACGATGCTGAACAGGCCGGAGGCGCCGGTAAAATCCCGTTTCCAGATCGCGTGACCGGGATCGCTTTCCAGCGCCGGGTGCAACACCCTGACGACTTCAGGCCGCGCCGCGAGCCAGCGCGCCATCTCGAGCCCGGAGCGATGATGCTGCGCCAGCCGCACCGCCAGCGTGCGCAGGCCGCGGATCGCCAGGAACACGTCGTCCGGCCCGGCGCAGACGCCGAGCAGCCGGATCGCTTCGGCCACCAGCGGCCAGGCCTTCGCGTTGGCCGAGATCGTGCCGAACATGATGTCGGAATGGCCGCCGATATATTTGGTCGCGGCCTGCATGCTGATGTCGACGCCTTGCTCCAGCGAGCGGTGAAACAGCGGCGTCGCCCAGGTGTTGTCGTCGATGACGAGCGCGCCGCGCGCATGCGCGACCGCGGCGATCGCGGGAATGTCGGGCATTTCGAAGGATTGCGAGCCCGGCGCCTCGACCAGCACCGCCTTGGTGTTCGGCTTGAACAGCTCCGGCGATGCCGGCGCCGATCAGCGGATCGAAATAGCTGGTCTCGACGCCATAGCGGGCGAGCATCCCGTTGCAGAAATTGCGCGTCGGGCGGTAGGCATTGTCGCAGACCAGTAGATGATCGCCGGCTTTCAGCGACCGCGAGCAGGGTGGTCGTGATCGCCGCAAGGCCGGAAGGCGCAATGCCGACGCCGGCGCATTGCGGGCCTTCGAGCGCCATCAGCGCCTGCTGCAACGCCTTGGTGGTCGGGGTTCCGCGGCGGCCATACTGGAACTCGCCGCGATGGGCGTGCAGATCGTCCGCGGTCGGATAGAGCACGGTCGAACCGTGGACGACCGGCGGATTGACAAATCCCTTCTGCGCCTTGGTGTCGCGCCCGGCGGTCACCAGCGTGGTTTCGGCCTTCCGCGGCTTCGATACGCCATCATCTCCGGAGGATTTCATGTGTTCGCCACCCAAGACCTTTTGCCGCAGCCATCTACGCCCTTTTGGTGAGCAAATCCGCCGAGCGGCGGATACGGGCCGGGTTTGTTAATAACAGGACACAGAAGAGGGCCGTCAACCCCTTGACCCGGCTCGCCAGTCGTTCTGTGATGCGGCCGAGCTATTCAGTCGCCGCACGTTGAGGGGCCTGCCGCGATCTTCGATCCATCGCTTGACCGGCCTGCGCGCCAAACTGCCTTTCAAGCCGGCATTTGCGGCGGTGGATCACAGGGTTGGCCCATCGGCGTGCGCGACGACGAGCAAACGTTCCCGGACGACCCTTGAAAGGCTTTGCCATGAAACGCGTATCTCTGGTTTTCACCCTTGCTCTCGCCGCCGCTTTCTCGACCCAGGCCGCCACAGCGCAAACGCTCAAGACGGTCAAGGACCGGGGCATGCTGTCCTGCGGCGTCAGCCAGGGCCTGCCGGGCTTTTCGTCGCCCGACGACAAGGGCAACTGGACCGGGATCGACGTCGACATCTGCCGCGCGATCGCCGCCGCCATCTTCAACGATCCGACCAAGGTCAAGTTCGTGCCGCTGTCGGCCAAGGATCGCTTCACGGCGCTGCAGTCCGGCGAAATCGACGTGCTGTCGCGCAACACGACCTGGACGCTGTCGCGCGACACCTCGCTCGGCGCCAATTTCACCGGGCGTGACCTATTACGACGGCCAGGGCTTCCTGGTGAAGAAATCGCTCAAGGTGAATTCCGCGCTGGAACTGAACAGCGCGTCGGTCTGCGTGCAGACCGGCACCACCACCGAGCAGAATCTCGCCGACTACTTCAAGAGCAACAACATGAAGTATGAGGTGATCGCATTCGGCACCGCGGACGAGACCGTCAAGGCCTATGAATCCGGACGTTGCGACGTCTTCACCTCCGACGTCTCGCAGCTCTATGCCGAGCGCCTGAAGCTTGCCAATCCGGCCGATCACGCCGTGCTTCCGGAAGTGATCTCGAAAGAGCCGCTCGGCCCGATGGTGCGCCATGGCGACGATCAGTGGTTCGATCTCGTGAAGTGGACGCTGTTTGCGATGGTCGACGCCGAAGAGCTCGGCATCACCCAGAAGAACGTCGACGACATGGCGAAATCGGACAAGCCGGAGCTCAAGCGCGTGTTCGGCACCGACGGCAATCTCGGCGAATCGCTCGGCGTGACCAAGGACTGGGTGGCGCGGATCGTGAAGGCGGTCGGCAATTACGGCGAAATCCTTCGATCGCAACGTCGGCGCCGGCTCCAAGCTCGGCATCGCCCGCGGCCTCAACCAGCTCTGGAACAAGGGCGGAATTCAGTACGCGCCGCCGATCCGCTGATCGCGGGCCGCGCGGCCGCGGCGATGAGCATCGAACCCCGACACCCACCGTCGCAGTTCGCCGCCAGATTGCGGTACGCGCTCGGCGGCCGTGCGGGCTGGAAGGGGTTTGCCCTCCAGATCGTGTTCGTCGCCGCCCTGGTCTGGATCGGCTACGAGATCGTCGCCAACGCCCGCGCCAATCTGGAGGCGCAGCGGATCACGTCCGGCTTCGGCTTTCTCGACAACACGGCGGGTTTTGACGTCAGCCAGAACCTGATTCCGTATTCGGGATCCGACACCTATACCCGCGTGTTCTTCGTCGGCCTGCTCAACACGCTGCTGGTCTCGGTCATCGGCATCTTCTTTGCCACCGTGATCGGATTTCTGGTGGCGCTGGGCCGGCTGTCGCCGAACTGGCTGCTGTCGCGGATCTCCGGCGGCTATGTCGAAGCTGATCCGCAATCTGCCGCTGCTGTTCCAGATCCTGTTCTGGTATCTGGCGGTGCTCGCCGCGCTGCCGAATCCCGCGGCAGAGCATCTCGCTGTTCGGCAGCTTCTTTCTCAGCAATCGCGGACTTGGTGATTCCAAAGCCGATCGGCAATCCCGGTTTCGAGCCGTTTGCGCTGGCCGTTCTGATCGCGATCGTTGCCGCGCATCGTGCTGTGGCGCTATGCGCGCCGGCAATTGTTCGAAAGCGGCAGGGTGATCAGGATCTGGCCCTACGTGCTCGGCCTGCTGATCGGCTTGCCGCTGGTGGTCGCGCTGATCTTCGGCGCGCCGGTGACGTTCGAAGTGCCGGTTCTCAGGGGCTTCAATTTTGCCGGCGGCTCGCGCGTCATTCCGGAATTCGTCGCGCTGACGCTGGCGCTGTCGACCTATACGGCCGCCTTCATCGCCGAGATCGTGCGCGCCGGCATCCTGTCGGTGCACAAGGGGCAGATGGAGGCCGGCTCGTCGCTCGGGCTGCAGCGGGGGGCGGTGCTGCGGCTGATCGTGATGCCGCAGGCGATGCGCGTGATCCTGCCGCCGCTCACCAACCAGTATCTCAACCTGACCAAGAACTCGTCGCTGGCGGTGGCGATCGGCTATCCCGACCTGGTTTCGGTCTTTGCCGGGACCACGCTGAGCCAGACCGGGCAGGCGATCGAGATCATCGGCATCACCATGGGCGTCTATCTCCTGATCTCGCTGGTGACGAGCGCGATCATGAGTTTCTACGGTTGGCGGATCGGCCGGAGCATGGGCGGATGAGCGATATCACCTCATCCGCCTTCGTCCGCGAGGCGCTCGTTCCCGAGCGCCCCGCGCCGGTCAAGACCACCGGCTTTGTCGGCTTCCTGCGCACGCGCCTGTTCAATTCGCCGACCAACATCCTGCTCACGATCGTGAGCGCGCTGTTGTTGTGGTTCATCGCGGTGCCCGCGATCAAATTCCTGCTGGTCGACGCGGTCTGGAGCGGCACCGACCGCAACGCGTGTCTTGCCGAAAATGCCGGACACACGGTCGGCGCATGCTGGCCCTTCATCCAGGCGAAGTTCAGCCAGTTGATCTACGGCTTCTATCCGGAGCCGGAGCGCTGGCGGGTCAACCTGACTTTCCTCCTCGCCGCGATCCTGCTGCTGCCGCTTGTTGATTCCGCGGCTGCCGGCCAAGGGCCTCAACGCCGGGCTGTTCTTCTTCGCGTTTCCGGTTGTCGCGTTTTTCCTGCTGCATGGCGGCGGCCTGCGAGGGTTTCGGCGTGAGCTGGACGGCGGGAATTCTGTCGGGCATTGACGACAGCCTCGGCGAGGCCGGTCGTCAGCTCGCCGCAGGCCGGACAGACCGCCGCCGTGATCGGCCCGCTGCTGTGGGCGCTCGGCAAGCTGGTCGTCCTGCTCAGCACCGGCATCTCCTGGCTGATTTGGCCGCTGACCTGGCTGCGCGATCAGATCCGGATGTCCGGCCAGCCGGTGTGGCTCGACTTTGCGATCACGGCCGCGATCGTCTCCGCCCTGTTGTTCTGGCTGGGCGGCGGCATGCGCATCCGGCTGGCGCCCGCTGATCGGCAGCCTCGCCACCTTTGCCGGCATCGGAATCGTGATCGCGGTGATGGGGCTCGATCGCGGCGGATTGGCCATCGTCGATACCCGGCTGTGGGGCGGCCTGCTGGTGACGCTGGTGCTGTCCGTTACCGGCATCGTCGCCTCGATGCCGGTCGGCATCGCGCTGGCGCTCGGGCGGCGCTCGACCATCCCGCTGATCCGGATCTTCTCGATCGTCTTCATCGAATTCTGGCGCGGCGTTCCGCTGATCACCGTGCTGTTCTTCGCCACCTACATGCTGCCGCTGTTCGTGCCGGCGGGTTTTACGGTCGACGGCCTGGTGCGCGCCCTGATCGGCATCGCGCTGTTCGCCGGCGCCTACCAGGCCGAGGTGATCCGGGGTGGCCTGCAGGCGATCCCGCGCGGGCAGAGCGAGGCGGCGAACGCGCTCGGCCTGTCCTGGTGGAAGACGACGGCGCTGATCGTGATGCCGCAGGCGCTGCGTCACGTCATTCCCGGCCTCGTCAACAGCTTCATCGCGCTGTTCAAGGACACCTCGCTGGTGCTGATCGTCGCATTGTTTGATTTGCTCGGTTCGCTGCGCGCGGCGTTTTCCGATCCGGTCTGGGCGACGCCGACCACGCTGTTCACGGGCTTTGCCTTCACCGGCATGATCTATTTCGTCTTCTGTTTTGGCATGTCGCGTTATTCGCTGTTCGTCGAGAACCGGCTGAACGCGCACCGGCGCAATTGAGTAACCGACCATGACCGACAACTCGATCGTCAATATCATCGGCCTCAACAAGTGGTACGGCGATTTTCACGTGCTGCGCGACATCAACCTCAACGTCGGGAAAAGCGAGCGGATCGTGATCTGCGGTCCGTCGGGATCCGGCAAATCGACCCTGATCCGCTGCATCAACGCGCTGGAGGAATTCCAGGAGGGGCGGATCGTCGTCGACGGCATCGAGCTTGGTCCGAATTTGCGCCGCGTCGACGAAGTCCGGCGCGAGGTCGGCATGGTGTTCCAGAGCTTCAATCTGTTTCCGCATCTGACCGTGCTGGAGAACTGCACGCTGGCGCCGATCTGGGTGCGCAATATCCCGAAGAAGGATGCGGAAGCTGCCGCCATGAAATATCTGGAGCGGGTGAAGATCCCGCACCAGGCCAACAAATATCCGGGCCAGATGTCCGGCGGCCAGCAGCAGCGCGTCGCCATTGCGCGCGCGCTGACCATGAATCCGAAGGTCATGCTGTTCGACGAGCCGACATCGGCGCTCGATCCCGAAATGGTCAAGGAAGTGCTCGACACCATGGTCGACCTCGCCAGGGAAGGCATGACCATGCTGGTCGTCACCCATGAAATGGGATTTGCCCGCGAAGTCGCCAACCGCATCGTGTTCATGGATGAAGGCCAGATCATCGAGGCGAACACGCCGGAAAACTTCTTCGCTCATCCGCAGCATGCGCGGACCAAACTGTTCCTCAGCCAGATCCTGCGGTGAACCTGGTTTCAGGCTTCCCTGCAAGCTGTTGGAAGCCGTATCAATTCGGCCACCCGGGACGTTGACACGTTTCCGCTGTCACACCTTCACGAAGGGCACGTCGATCTTGCTCTTCGGCTTCTCGAGCCACTCCGGCACCGGCAGGTTTTTCGAGCGCATGAATTCCGGATTGAACAGCTTCGACTGATAGCGATAGCCGGAATCGCAGAGAATGGTCACGATGGTGTGGCCCGGACCGAGCTGCTTCGCGAGCCGGATCGCACCGGCGACATTGATGCCGGTAGAGCCGCCGACACAGACCCCTTCGTGCTCGAGCAGCTCATAGATGACCGGCACGGCTTCCTCGTCCGGTATCAGGAAGGCCGTGTCGACTTTCGCGGTCTCGATGATGGCCGTGACGCGGCCAAGCCCGATGCCTTCGGTGATCGATCCGCCCGGCGTCGACTTCGCATCGCCATGCGTGAACCATTCGTACATCGCCGCGCCACGCGGGTCGGCGCAGGCGGTCACGACGTCCTTGTTCTTCTCCTTCAGGTAGCGGCTGATGCCGGCCAGCGTACCGCCGCTGCCGACCGAGCAGACGAAGCCGTCGATCTTGCCGCCGGTCTGCTGCCAGATTTCCGGCCCGGTGGATTCGTAATGGGCCTTGGCGTTGTCCAGATTATTCCATTGGTCGGCGAACAGCACGCCGTTCGGTTCGGTCTTGCGCAACTGGTCGGCCAGCCTTCGTCCGACATGCTGGTAATTGTTAGGATTGGAGAAAGGGAACACCGGCACTTCCAGCAATTCGGCGCCGCATAGCCGAAGCACGTCCTTTTTTTCCTGGCTCTGGGTATCCGGAATCACGATCAGGGTCCGATACCCGCGCGCGCTCGCCACCACCGCAAGGCCTATGCCGGTGTTGCCCGCGGTCGAACTCGACCACGAGGCCGCCGGGTTTGAGATCGCCGCGCTTCTCGGCTTCGAGGATCATCCATTTGCCCGCGCGGTCCTTGACCGACTGGCCGGGATTCATGAACTCGGCCTTGCCGAGGATGGTGCAGCCGGTCGCCTCGGAAGCCCGCACCAGTTTGATGAGCGGCGTGTTGCCGATCGCCTCGACGACGTCGTTGTTGATTCTCATGTCAGGAAAAGCGCCCGTCCGTTGCCAAATCTGGCAACGACCCTAAAGCGCTGGCGTGGAAAGTGGAAGCTGGTTTTGCGGTTATTTGGACGCACACGATCTCGTCGCCAGATTGCTCGCACTCCAGCGGATCATGCGCTTTTCGCAGTGCAGCTATTTGGACTTCGCGAACACCACCTGGCGCACGTCGATATTGCCCGACAGGAATCCGGCCTCGCAGTAAGCGAGATAGTATTCCCACAGCCGGCGGAACCGGTCGTCGAAGCCCGATGGCGTCAGGTTGGGCCAGGCCGCGCGGAAATTGCTTCGCCAGATCGCCAGCGTCTTGGCATAATCTTGCCCGAAAATCCGTTCGCGGATGACGGGAACGCCGAACCGCTCGCCGAGCGATTTCAGGATTTGCGGCGAGGGCAGCATGCCGCCGGGAAAAACGTAACGCTGGATGAAATCGACTTCGCGGCGATAGGTCTGGAACAGGCTGTCCTGGATGGTGATGGCCTGGATGCCGGCAAGCCCGCCGGGCAGCAGCCGGTCGCGCAACTGTGAAAAATATTTCGGCCAGAACTGTTCGCCGACCGCCTCGATCATCTCGATCGAGGCGATCCGGTCGTAGCGGTCGCGCTCGTCGCGATAGTCCTGCAGCCGGATCTCGACCTTGTCGGCAAGGCCCGCCTCCTGAATTCGCCGCTGGGCGAAGTCGCGCTGCTCCTTGCTGATGGTGAGACCCACCACCCGGGCGCCAAAGGTCTTGGCCGCATATTCCGCAAAGCCGCCCCATCCGCAGCCGATCTCGAGCAATTTCTGTCCGGGTTGCAGATCGATCGCTTCGGCCAGCCTGCGGTACTTGTTGTTCTGCGCGGCGGCGAGATCGGGGGTGTGGTCCTCGAACAGCGCCGAGGAATAGGTCATGCTCGGATCGAGCCATGCCGAGTAGAAGGCGTTGCCGATGTCGTAATGGGCATAGATGTTGCGGCGCGCCTGCCGTTTGGTGTTGCGGTTGAACCAGTGCCGGACGACCTGGACGAAGCGTATCAGCGGCTTGTCGCCGAGCATTGCCTGGATCAGGTCGTGATTGACGCAGAACAAGATACAGGAACTGGGTCAGGTCCGGCGTGTCCCATTCGCCGTTCAGATAGGCTTCGGCTATTCCGATGTCGCCGCCGTTCAGAAGCCGCGACGCGAAGCCGAAATTGTAGAGCGTCATGGCGGCGGACGGGCCGGGCTCGAGGCCGCCGAGCCTGATGGCGCGGCCGTCGGGCAGCGTCACGTCGAGCGTGCCGCGCCTGAGGCGCGAGCCGAAACCGAGTGCCAGCCGGACGACGCGCGGCAGATCGGAGAGCACCGTCTCCACATTCTCGGGGGTTACTGAGATCAACGCAGCCATGTACGGACCCATCGAGTGCCATGGCTCTGTGCCCGAAACCTGGGGGTGGGGTGACTTTCCTCGATCCGCCCCTCAATGGACCAGAGCGCCTCCCTGCGAGTCCGGTTTCCTCCTGGCCGCCGCAGGCAATACCGCGCCAGTATAGTCATTGCCTTTGCCAGCCGCCAAGATGGTATTGGCGGTTGCGGCATTGGGGCGGTGCACCATTCGCGCGCCTTTGAGCCACAGCCGCAGGGCTTCCCAGTGGATCGCCGCGACGATCTTGAAGGTCACGAGCGGCAGGGCGAAGAAGGCGCGCAACAGCGCCGTATTGGTCAGGCTGCGGCGGCGGCCGATGAAGGTCGCGGCGAGCAGGGGGCCCTCGCGGTCGGTTTCGAGGATGCGCAGCCTGACGCGCTCCTGCGGCGGCGAGACCCGGAAATGATAGCGCATCGCCATGCCGATGAAGGGCGAGACGTAAAACTGCTTTTCCTGCTGCTGCCGCAGCCCGGCATCGCTGAACTCGCCTGGTTTCACCGGCAGCACGTAAGCGCAGATCTCGCCGAAGGTGTTGCGCACCTCGTAGATGACAAGCGCCAGCTCGCCGCCGGCGCGGTGGCAGAAATAGACCGACAGCGGATTGAAGGCGAAGCCGAGCAGCCGCGGGTAGCACAATAGCCGGACCCGCCCGCCGGTCAGGTCGACGCCGTGCTCAGCCGCGCAGCGTTGCGCGTAAAGGCGCAAGGACGATCCGTCGCGCGCGCCGTGGTCGGCTTCGTGGAAGCTGTAGAGGGCCGCCCGGTTGACGCCAAACAAGGACGACTGCCGGTCCGCCGCGTCGAGCCGGTCGAGATCGATCAGGAGGCTCATGACCCGGTAGCTGAAGCGGTGGCGCATCGGCTTGAGGCGGGCGTGCATCACCTCGCCGACATAGAGCGCGGCGGCGGCTTCGTCTGGTGCTTCCGATCGGGTGGCCCGGTCCGGCATGGCTACTCCGCGGCCTGCGCCAGTTCGGGCGGCGGTTCACGCCAGGGCACGGCGGCGCCGAGCGCCTCGGCCACGGCGAGCCCCGATCGCAATCCGTCCTCATGGAAGCCATATCCGGTCCACGCGCCGCAGAACCAGGTATGGCGCCGCCCCTGAATGTCGCCGAGGCGCTTCTGGGCGGCAAAGGCGGCGGCGTTATATTGCGGATGTTCGCAGGTGTATTTCCCGAAGGTGAGTTCGGCTTCCGGTTCGAACGGCGGATTGAGGCTGACGAACAGCGGCTTGTCGGCGTCGATGCCCTGCAAGCAGTTCATCCAGTAGGTCACGGCGACGTCGTTGACGGCCATGCCACGGGTTTCCGCCGTGCCTTGGCGCTGCCAGCGCAGGAAATTCCACGACGCCCAGGCGCGCCGGCGCTTCGGCATCAGTCTGGCGTCGCGATGCAAATAGACCCGGTTGGGGGAATAGCCGATGGCGCCGAGCACGGCGCGTTCGCGGTCGTCGGCGTCGGACAGCATCGCCAGCGCCTGATCGCTGTGCGAGGCGATCACGACGTGATCGTAGCTGTCATGTCCGCCGTGGCTGTCATGGACGACAACGCCATGCGGCGTCCGCTCGATCGACCTCACCGCGCAGCCGAGCCGCAGCCGATCGCGGAACGCCGCGGTCATTTTTTCGACATAGCGCCGGCTGCCGCCCTTCACGGTGCGCCAGGCCGGGCGATCATATTGCAGCAGCCGGTGGTTGTTGAAGAACGCGACGAAATTCTCCGCGGGGAAGTCCAGCATTTCGCTGGCGGGTGCGGACCAGATCGCGGCGCCCATCGGCGCGAGGTAGTCGGTCAGGAGGCGCGGCGCGAAATGGTTGCGGCGAAAATACTCGCCGAGCGTCAGCCCGGCCAGTCTTCCCGCCGCATGATCGGCGACGCTTTGCTGGTTGAAGGTGAGGATGTCGCGAAGCATCCACAGATAGGACGGCGACAGCACGTTGTTGGGCTGCGCGAACAGGCCGATCGCGGTCTGGATCCAGTTTTCGCCGCCGCCCTTCCATTCGAACCTGCCGGCGTCCGCCGTGACCGCGAAGCTCATGCAGCTTTCGGTGGTCTCGATATCGAGATGGGCGAACAGCGCCGTCAGGTCGGGATAGTTCAGCTCGTTGTAGACGATGAAGCCGATGTCGACCGCGAGCGGGGTTCCATCGTAATCGATGGTGACGGTGTGGCTGTGTCCGCCGGGCCGGAGGTCGCGGTCGTAGACGGTCACCGGATAGCGTCTCGACAAAGTCCAGGCCGCGGCGTTGCCGGCAATTCCCGTTCCGATGACCGCAAGCCGCATTCCCGCCCCCATGGTTTGACGAGCGAGATACGGTGCGCGGCGAAGGAAGTTTCAGCAGCAGTTAGGAGGAGTTGAAGCGCTATGGTCACATGAAATGTTGGTAAGCTTGGCGCGTGCCCTGAAATGCCGCAATTGCAAAAAGCCCGATAAAACGGGACAAACTTGCAGGTTCCTGTCGCTGATTCGGTGCCCTCAACTGATCGGCACCGAAGGGGACAGAGCCGGAACAGGACTGTCCGCGCCATCATCGCCCGGCTAGTATGGCCAACAGGTTCTCTATGGAAGCATCACCCCTCGTGGACGCACGGCGACCAGTCCTCCAGCAGCATGATCCGCGAATCAGTCTGGCGGTTTTCACAATGCCGCGCGCCGGGCACAGGCCCGGCGGAGGACCGACGTGAGCCGGGCACTGCCGGATGCTGCCGCCGAACGCCTGCCTGTCGCCTTTCACGGTCTCGGTCGGGCGGCGAACTGGCTTGCGGCGCTTTGCGTCGTCGCCAGTTCCTTCGGCTGCGTGCTGACCCAGGATATTCCGGACCCGGCGCTCGACGTTCCCAACGCCTACAAGGAAGCGCGGGTGGCTGCTTCCGGCGCGCCGCCGACGCTGGATTGGTGGCGCGGCTTCCGTTCGCGGGAGCTGACCGATCTGATGGAAGAGGCCCAGACGGTCAATCTGGATATCGCCGCCGCGGTGGCGCGATTCAGGCAGGCCGACGCGCAGGCGCGCGTGGCGGGCGCGGCGTTGCTGCCGAGCCTGAGCGCTGCAGGTTCGGAAAACTATTCCCGCACCTCCGGCTCGAGCGCCAGCGGATTGAGCATTGGCGGACGCGAGGTGGTCAACTACTCGGCGTCGCTGAGCGCCAGCTACCAGCTCGACTTCTGGGGCCAGAACCGCGATGCGCTGCAGGCAGCGGAGGAAACCGCGATCGGCAATCGTTTCGATCGCGAGGTGGTCGCGCTCACGACGCTGACCAGCGTCGCCACGGCCTATTTCCAGGTGCTGGCCTCCCAAGACCGCATTCGCACCGCCGAGAAGAATATCGCCAGTGCGACACGCGTCCTCGATGCGATCAAGGAGCGGTTTAAATCCGGAACAGGGACCGACCTCGACGTCGCGCAACAGGAAGCCGTTCTCGGCAATCAGAAGGCTGCCGTGCCGCCGCTGCGGCAGACGCTCGACCAGAACATCAACGCGCTGGCGCTGTTGGTTTCGCGGCCTCGGGAAAGTGTGCGCATCACCGGCGGTTCGATGGATCGCATCGCGTTGCCCCGCGTCACGCCCGGGCCTGCCGTCCGAACTCTTGACGCAGCGGCCGGATATCCGGCGCCAGGAAGCCCAGCTCGCATCCGCCACCGCCAATGTCGGTAGCGCCCGCGCGCAGTTCTTTCCCACCATCCAGCTCACCGGGCAGGGCGGATATCAGAGCTCGGCGCTGGTATCGCTGTTCCAGCCGCACGCCACGTTCTTCAGCTTGGTCGGCGGCCTGACCCAGCCGATTTTCGATGGCGGGAGGATCCTGGGCAATTTCGAGTTCAACCAGGCCAAGCAGGACGAATTACTGCAGACTTACCGCAAGACGGTGATTTCGGCATTTACCGACGTCGACAACGCGCTTTATTCGATCAAGCAGACCACCATCAAACTGCAGCTGCAGCGCGAGGTGGTGTCGGCTTCGCGGCGGGCCTTTCAACTGTCCGAGCAGCAGCTTCGGGCCGGGACCGCTGACATCGTAACTGTGCTAAATACGCAAGTGACGCTGTTCCAGGCGGAAGATGTGCTGTGGCAGGCGCAGCTTGCGCAGCTATTGGCGTTCGTAAGTATGTACCAGGCGCTGGGCGGCGGCTGGGAGCCGAAGATGGAGAAGCCGGTCAATGCTCTTTAAGCCGGATTTGAACGGGACAGCGAAGGCCGCCGGCGATCGCGTCGCCAAGGTGGCTTCGCGCGCGCGCCGGCGCACCGTCTCGATCACCATCACGCTTCTGATCCTCGGCGGCCTCGGCTACATCGCCTGGACTGCGCTGCAGCAGAAGCAGGCCGCCAACCGGGCCGGCCGTCCCGATCTGCCGGTTCCGGTGCTGGCGGCAACGCCGCAGATCAAGGACGTGCCGGTCTATCTCGACGGCGTCGGCGCCGTGCGCGCGCTCAACACCGTGACCGTGCGCTCGCAGGTCGACGGCAAGCTGATCACGGTCAATTTCACCGAGGGACAGGACGTCAAGAAGGGCGACGTGCTCGGCGAGATCGATCCCGTCATCTACAAGGCGCAGTACGATCAGGCGGTCGCCAAGAAGGCCCAGGATGAAGCGCAACTCGCCAATCAGCGCCTCGATCTGGTCCGCTATCAGCAGTTGGCCGCCTCCAACGCCGGCTCCAAGCAGCAATACGATACGCAGAAGGCCGTCGATCGCCCAGCAGGAAGCGCTGGTGAATTCCGATCAGGCGGCGATCGACAACGCGGCGGCGACGCTCGGCTATACCAAGATCATCGCGCCTCTGTCGGGCCGCGCCGGGCTGCGGCAGGTCGACCAGGGCAACATCGTCCATGCCGCCGACGTCACGGGACTGGTCATCATCACCCAGTTGCAGCCGATCGCGGTGCAGTTCAGCCTGCCGCAGCAGCAGATCGTGCGGGTCAATGCCGCCTCGGACAAGGCGTCGCTCGCGGTCGATGTGTTCGGCAATGACGGCGTCACGGTGGTCGATACCGGCAAGCTGACGGGCATCGACAACCAGGTCGATCCGACCACCGGCACGCTGAAGCTCAAGGCCGAATTTCCGAATGCCAATTTCCAGCTTGTGGCCGGGGCAATTCGTCAATGTGCGGCTCAAGGTCGATACGCTGGAGAAGGCGATCGTGGTGCCGACCTCGGCGGTGCAGCGCGGGCCGGTGGGAACGTTCAGCTACGTCATCGGCGACGGCGACATCGTCACGGCCAAGCCGGTCGTGGTGACGCAGCAGAACGAAACCGAGGCTGTGATCGCGAGCGGCGTGACGGCCTCCGATCGGGTGGTGACGACCGGTTTTGCCAACCTTTCCGATGGCGCCAAGGTCATCATCGGCAAGGCCGACCAGGCGCCGACAGCCGATCTCGCGCCGCGCAAGAAGGGCAGCCGCGGACCGCAGGGCAAGGACGGCCAAGGCAAGGATAACCAAGGCAAGGACGGTCAAGGCAGGGACGGAAAGGGCGAGCACCGCGGCAAGAGGGGAGAGGGTGGCCAAGCCCAAGAGGGCAAAGCCCCAAGCGGAGCCGCGCAGGGAGGCGAGCAGTCGGGCAGCGGAGCGAAGTCGCAGCCATGACCCAAACCATCGGCGTCTGATGCCGGATTTTACAAGCGTGAGCGCGCAGCCATGAGCGTCTCTGAACCGTTCATTCGCCGGCCGATTGCGACCTCGCTGCTCGGTGTGGCCCTGCTGATCGGCGGTGCGCTCGGCTATTGGGCGCTGCCGGTTTCGGCGTTGCCGCAGGTCGACTTTCCGACCGTGCAGGTGACGACCCAGTTGCCCGGTGCAAGCCCCGACGTGATCGCCTCGCTGATCACGGCGCCGCTGGAACGCCAGTTGGGGCAGATCCCCTCGCTGTCGTCGATGAACTCCACGAGTTCGTTCGGGGTCAGCCAGATTTCGCTGCAGTTCGATCTCAACCGCGACATCGACGGCGCCACCCAGGACGTGCAGGCCGCCATCAACGCCGCTGCCGGCGTGCTGCCGAAAACCCTGCCGTATCCGCCGACCTACGCCAAGGTCAATCCCGCCGACGCGCCGGTCCTGACGCTGGCGCTGACGTCGGCGACGACGTCGCTTCGCGCCATGAGCGACCTCGCCGATACCATTCTGGCCCAGCGGCTCAGCCAGATTTCAGGCGTGGGGCGCGTGTCGGTGCTGGGCGGGCTGAAACCGGCGGTGCGGGTGCAGGCCGATCTGGCGCGGCTCGCCGCCTATGGCATCGCGATGGAGGATCTGCGCAACGCGATCGCGGGCGCCAATGTCTCGGGGCCAAAAGGCTCGCTCGACGGCGCGCAACAGGCCTACACCATCGCCGCCAACGACCAGATTGCCGCCGCCGACGCCTACAAGCCGATCATCATCGCCTACCGCAACGGCGCACCGGTCACGATCGGCGACGTCGCCCAGATCGTCGACGGGCTGGAGAACGATCGCACCGGAGGTTGGTACCAGGGCACGCCGGCCGTCATCCTCGATATCCAGCGCCAGCCCGGCGCCAACGTCATCGAAGTGGTTCGCCTGATCCGCGCGGAAATCCCAAAACTGCAGCGCGCGATCCCGGCGGGCGTCAATCTCAGCGTGGTCAGCGACCGGACCGACACCATTCGCGCCTCCGTGCATGACGTGCAGTTCACGCTGGTGCTCAGCGTGGTGCTGGTCACGCTCGTGGTGCTGTTGTTCCTGCGCTCGCTGCGCGCCACCCTGATCGCGGGCGTGGCGCTGCCGCTGTCGCTGATCACGTCGTTCGGCATCATGTATTTTTCCGGCTTCAGCCTCGACAATCTGTCGCTGATGGCGCTGACGATCGGCACCGGCTTCGTGGTCGACGACGCCATCGTGATGATCGAGAACATCGTCCGCCACATGGAGAACGGCGAATCCGCGATGCAGGCCTCGCTCAGGGGCGCCAGCGAGATCGGCTTCACGGTGATTTCGCTGACGGTGTCGCTGATCGCCGTGTTCATCCCGCTGCTGTTCATGTCGGGGCTGGTGGGGCGCATGTTCCGCGAGTTCGCGCTGACGCTGACGATCGCGGTCGTGACGTCCGCCATCGTATCGCTGACGCTGACGCCGATGATGTGCTCGCGGCTGTTGAAGCATACCGGCGAGGAGATGGTGGTGCCCGGCCTTGCCGCGGTCAGCCGGTTCATCGACCGCATGGTCGATTTCTATCACCGCACGCTGCTATGGGTGCTTCAGCGCCAGCGCGCGACCCTGGTCGTGACCTTCGCCACGCTGGCGGCAACCCTGATCCTGTATGTCGTGGCGCCCAAGGGCTTCCTGCCGCTGCAGGACACCGCCTCGATCACCGCGGTGACGGAGGCCGGTCCCGACGTTTCCTTTGCCGAAATGCAGAGCCGGCAGACCGACGCTGCGAACGCGATCAAGTCCGATCCCGACGTGACCGGCGTCGTCTCCGTGATCGGCGCGGGGTCGGTCAATCCGACCACCAATGTCGGCCGGCTGGTGATGACGTTGAAACCGCGCGGCGATCGGAGCGCCGACGTTTCCGCCGTCATCACGCGGCTCAAGCAGCTGACGGCGTCGATCCCGGGCATGACCATCTATTTCCAGCCGGTTCAGGACGTGCAGATCTCGACCCAGTCGAGCCGCTCGCAATATCAGTACACGCTGACCGGCACCGACGCCGCGCTGGTCGGCCAGTGGGCCAACAAGCTCGTCGCCGAACTGCGCCGCGACCCGTTGTTCCGCGACGTCTCGTCGGAAGCCCAGGAGGGCGGCCTGCGGGCGGCGCTCGATATCAATCGTCAGCGCGCCGGCCAGCTCGGCGTCAACCTGCAGGCGGTCACCGATACCCTCAACGACGCTTTTGCGCAGCGGCAGATTTCGACCATCTACGGACAGGCCAACCAGTATCGCGTGGTGCTGGAAGCGCTGCCGATGTATCAGCGCGATCCCTCGATCCTGTCCAAGCTGTATCTGCCCGGCGCGCTCGACGCCCAGGTGCCGTTGTCGGCGGTCGCGACGTTGACGCGGACCACCGCGCCGCTGGCGATTTCGCATCAGGCGCAGTTTCCGGCGGTCTCGCTCAGCTTCAACCTCGCGCCCGGCGCCGCGCTCGGCGATGCCGTCGACGAAGTCAGATTGCTCGAGACCCGCATCGGCATGCCCGGCAGCATCGTTGGCGTGTTTGCCGGCGATGCCGCCGAATTCTCGAAATCACTGGCCGGGCAGCCGTGGCTGATCCTGGCCGCGCTCGTCACCATCTACATCGTGCTCGGCGTGCTCTATGAAAGCTACATTCACCCGATCACGATCCTCTCGACGCTGCCATCGGCCGGCGTCGGCGCCATCCTGGCGCTGATGCTGTTCGGGCAGGATCTCAGCGTGATCGGGCTGATCGGCATCATTCTGCTGATGGGTATCGTCAAGAAGAACGCCATCATGATGATCGACTTCGCGCTGGAAGCCGAGCGGCATCAGGGCATGTCGGCGACGGACGCGATCGTGCAGGCCTGTCTGCTGCGCTTCCGCCCGATCATGATGACGACGCTGGCCGCCTTGTTCGGCGCGCTGCCGCTGGCGGTGGAAAGCGGCACCGGCTCGGAGTTGCGGTTTCCGCTCGGCATTTCCATCATCGGCGGGCTGCTCTTGAGCCAGTTGCTGACGCTGTACACGACGCCGGTGATCTATCTCGCGCTCGACCGCATCAACCGCAGCATCGAGAGGGCGGTGCCGCCGGTCGGCCCTGAACTGCCGTCGCCGCCGATCGCGGGAGCCACCGAGGGGATGCAGTAATGGCATCGATCTCGATCTCGGAGCCGTTCATCCGCCGCCCGGTCGGCACGACGCTGCTGGCGATCGGGCTGTTTCTGATCGGGATCGTGGCCTACGAGTTTCTGCCGGTGGCCTCGGTTCCCAATGTCGACTTTCCCTCGATCCGCGTCAACGCGACGCGCCCGGGCGCCGATCCCTTCGGTGATGGCCTCGACGGTCGCCGCACCGCTGGAACGGCGGCTCGGCGAAATCTCCGGCATCGACCAGATCACCTCGACCAGCGGGCTCGGCAGCACCAGCATCCAGCTTCAATTTGCGATCGGCCGCGACATCGACCGCGCCGCGCGCGACGTGCAGGCCGCGATCAACGCCTCGTTGGCCGATCTGCCGACCGACCTGCCGACACTGCCGAATTTCCGCAAGGCCAATACCGCGGCGGCGCCGGTCTTCGTGCTGGCGCTGACGTCGAAGACGATTCCCTCCAGCGCGCTCTACGACGTCGCCGATACCGTGATCGCGCAGCGCATTTCGCAGGTGCCCGGCGTCGGCGAGGTCACCGTCAGCGGCGCCGACCAGCCCGCGGTGCGCATCGCGCTCAACCCGGTCGCGCTCTCCAATGCGGGGATTGCGACCGACGACGTCAGGCTTGCGATCATCAACGCCAACCCGCTTGGCCCGGTCGGCATCTTCAACGGCGGCCGCCAGAGCGAGACGCTGTCGATCAACCGGCAGATGCGAACCGCCGCCGAATTCCGCGACATCCTGATCAAGAGCGCCAGCGGCAATTTCGTGCGGCTCTCCGATGTCGCCGAGGTCGAGGACTCCGTGCGCAACACCCGCTCGATCGCATGGTTCAACAAGCAGCCGGCGGTGCTGATCCAGATCACGAAGCAGGGCGACGCCAACGTCATCGATACCGTCGACCGCGTCCGGGCGCTGATCCCGGAACTGAAGAAATGGATTCCGGGCGGGGTGGAGATTTCGACCCTGGTCGATCGCACCGGCACCATCCGCGCCAGCGTCCAGGACATGCAGTTGACGCTGCTGGCGACGGCGATCCTGGTCATGGTGGTGGTGTTCGTGTTCCTGCGCCGCATCACGCCGACGATCGCGGCCGGCGTCTCGGTGCCGCTGGCGCTGGCCGGAACCTGCGCCGGGATGTGGCTTGCCGGGTTTTCGATCGACAATCTGTCGCTGATGGCGCTGGCGATCTCGGTCGGCTTCGTGGTCGACGACGCCATCGTCATGATCGAGAACATGTACCGCAACCTCGAACACGGCATGCGGCCCTATCAGGCGGCGCTCGACGGCGCGAGGCAGATCGGCTTCACGGTGCTGTCGATCAGCCTGTCGCTGATCGCGGCCTTCACGCCGCTGATCTTCATGGACGGCATCGTCGGCCGGCTGTTGCGGGAATTCTCGCTGACCCTGACGTTTGCCATCGTGGTTTCCACCGTGGTGTCGCTCACGATCACGCCGATGATCTGCGCCCATTACATCAAGGAGGTCACCTCCGGCAGCGCCACCTGGTTCGACCGCCTGGTCGAGGGCGGCTTGTCGCGCATGGTGGCGTTCTATGCACGAACGCTGCGCGTGGTGCTGGGTTTTCCGTTTTTGACGCTGCTGGTGTTCTTCGCCACCATCGCGCTGACGGTCACGCTCTATATCAAGACCCCGAAGGGATATTTCCCGATCGACGATTCCGGCTTCGTGATCGGGGCGACGCGGGCATCCGCCGATATCTCGTTCCAGTCGATGCTCGCGCTGCAGCAGCGGATGGCTGACATCGTGATGGCCGATCCGGCGGTCGCCGGCATCGGTTCGATCCTGGGCTCCGGGGGGCCGGGCGGCGGGGGCTCCAATCGCGGCATCATGTTCATCAGCCTCAAGCCGCCGGCCGAGCGCGACGGCATGACCACGGCGCAGGTGATCGATCGCTTGCGCAAGAGCCTCTTTCCGGTCGCGGGTATCCGCCTGTTCATGTTCGCCGCGCAGGACGTGCGCGCCGGGGGACGGCCGACCGATTCCGGCGACTACCAGTACACGCTGTCGAGTACCGATCTCGATCTGCTGCAGAAATGGGCGCCGATCGTCGCCAAGCGCATGGAGACGGTCGAGGGCATTACCGACGTTTCCAGCGACCGCGATCCCGGCGGCTTGCAATTGACGCTGTCGATCGACCGGCAGAAAGCATCGATGCTCGGCGTTCGCGTGCAGGACATCGACAACGGGCTCAACAACGCGTTTTCGCAGCGCCAGATCTCGATCGTCTACACCCAGCGCAACCAGTACATGGTGGTGCTGGAGATCGATCCGAAATTCCAGAGCGATCCCGCCAATCTCGAACATATTTTCGTCGCCGGCGCCAACGGCGTCCAGGTGCCGCTCTCCGCCGTGGTGCATTACCAGCGCGGATTGTCGCCGCTCGCGGTGTTTCACTCGCAGTCGTTTCCGTCCTCGACGGTGTCGTTCAATCTCTTGCCCGATGTGCCGCTGTCGGTCGCGGCGGCCAATATCCAGCGCGCGGTGGAAGAACTGCACATGCCCGAGGGCATTCGCGGCAGCTTCGACGGCAATGCCGGCGATTTCAACAAATCCAGCGGGCGACATGCCGCTGCTGATCCTCGGCGCGCTGGTGGCGATGTATATCGTGCTCGGCGTGCTCTACGAGAGCCTCGCCCATCCCCTGACCATCATTTCGACGCTGCCGTCGGCAGGGCTCGGCGCGCTGTTGGCGCTGCA
This sequence comes from uncultured Alphaproteobacteria bacterium, assembly GCA_963843225.1. Classification (GTDB taxonomy): domain Bacteria; phylum Pseudomonadota; class Alphaproteobacteria; order Rhizobiales; family Xanthobacteraceae; genus Bradyrhizobium. The sequence goes on from CAWJJT010000004.1 coordinate 220,634, forward strand.
GGTCACCAATACGCCGCTGACGGTGATCGCCTTCGTCGGGATCATCCTCCTGATCGGCATCGTCAAGAAGAACGGCATCATGATGGTCGATTTCGCGCTCGACGCCGAGCGCAACCGCGGCCTGTCGTCGGCCGACGCCATCTTCGAGGCCTGCAGCGCCCGGTTCCGCCCGATCCTGATGACCACGATGGCGGCGCTGTTCGCCGGCATTCCGCTGGTGATCGCCACCGGCCCCGGCACCGAGCTGCGCCGGCCGCTCGGCATCACCATCATCGGCGGCCTGTTCGTCTCGCAGATCCTGACGTTGTACACGACGCCGGTGATCTATCTCTTGATCGACCGGCTGCGGCGGCGGTCCGAGCCTGCCGCGGCCGCGGCGCCCGCAGAATAGCTTTGAACCGCGGCGCAGCGCGGCGTATAGCGGGCGCATGTCAAAACATCCCGAGCCGGAGACCGGCGCCGCCATCGCCGAGGCGATACCGGACTGCCCAAGCTGCCACAAGCCGATGCCGCTATGCGTCTGCGACAGCATCACGCCGATCGAAAGCCGCATTTCGCTTCTGATCCTGCAGCATCCGCAGGAGCAGGACCGGGCGCTCGGCACGGCGCGGCTGACCGCGCTGCATTTCAAGGATGCGGTGCTGAAGATCGGATTGTCGTGGCCGAGCCTCGCCAAGGCGCTGGGGCGGCCGGTCGACGATCCCTCGCGCTGGGCGGTGCTTTATCTCGGCTCCGCCAAGGTCGCCGATCTCGACACCGATGCCGAGATCGTCGCGATCAACCGCAAGGGCGAGATCGAGGATCATCAGCGCGCCATTCTGAGGGATATCGAAGGCATCGTGCTGCTCGACGGCACCTGGAGCCAGGCCAAGGCGCTGTGGTGGCGCAACGCGTGGATGTTGAAATGCCAGCGCGTGATCCTCGGCCCGAAGCTTCCGTCGCGCTACGGCAAGCTGCGCCGCGAACCGCGCCGCGACGGCCTGTCCACCATCGAGGCGGCGGCGATGCTGCTTTCCGCTCGAAAAGCGGCCGGATATCGCCGAGACGCTGCATGGGAGTTTCGAGCGGATGCTGGCGAAATACCGCGAGGCCCAAGCCGTTTGCCGGAACTTGCGCCCAAGCCGCGGCCGAAGCGGGATTACCGCCGCCGCAAGCGGGCCTGACCCCAAGCCCAGCGGTTTCAGGCGAACGGGCCCGGCTCGCGCCCGGAAAACCGGTCATATGGTGACAGGGCCAGTCCGGCTCCCTTGGTTGCCTATCCGGGGGAGGCCGTATAAGAGTTCGCCCCATGGGGCCACGTGGCGGAGTGGTTACGCAACGGTCTGCAAAACCGTGTACACCAGTTCAATTCTGGTCGTGGCCTCCAACCCCACTTCATTGACTTCGCAGCATTATTTCGCTCTCGCGGGGGCCGTCGAAACCGGCCATCCGGCTTTGTCCGGCTGATTTTACGGGATCGTTTTTCCATCTCCGGGCGTTGATGCGCCAGCAGACCCGGAGGGGGCGATGATCGAGCTGTTCGAAGTCACCATCATGATTTGCACCGCTTGGATCGCCGTGTCGGCGATTGTACGATGGCGGCGGCGATGATCGCGCCAAGATAGCGCGATCGATGCCCGTGCGGTCGCAGGTTGCGTGCCTTGGTCTTGACGGTTTGCGCCGGTAATTCATCGGCAACGCCAGATTGCGGGGATGGCCTATGCCACGAAAGGGAATCACCGGTCACGACGGGTGGGTCATCACCGAAGCCCTGGCCACGGCGCTGGTGGCGCTGGAACAGCTTCCCTCAAAACATCAGCCGCGCACGCATATGGAAGATATCAGGAAGCTTCTGGCGGCGGGCTCGGCGCCCGAGAGCGTCAATCTCCATCTGGCCCAGGCCAAATGCAGGCTGTTTCCCGACCTCGATCCCGAGGAGATCTATTTCGAATACGGGCTCGGCGATGGGCAAGGCTAAGCGGCAGCGCTAATCGCGAAGGCTAATCGAGAACGCTGAAAGCAGGCCGCGGTGCTTCGCCTAGCTGCTGGCGTACCATCCGTCCGGAAACGGAATCAGCGGCCAGGGCGCCTGGACTTGCTGCCGGTTGTCGTTGGCGGCTCCGGCCGGCTCATCGTACAGGGGCAGGTTGGGCAATAGCGGCAGACTGGCCAGAAATTGTTCTTGAGGCGCCGGTTCGATCGCCATTTTTACGGCCTCCAGCAATAGGTCGTATTCTGCTTCGCTCACGGCGCCCTCCGGTATTTCGAGGGCGCAGGGTCTCAAAAATCTTCTTTTTCCAAATTGAATCGATCGCTCAAATGTTACCGATCGAGCGATCGTTTGCCGAACTTGGTTAGCGAAGTATTGTTCCCCAAGGGAATTTCTAGACCCGGCTACCTCTTCCGAAATGTGAGAAAAATCACATTTGGCCGATAATTTTTTCAATCCTCGCCCGAGATGGCGATGACATCGCCGATCGGAGCGAGATTCTCGTGGAGTAGCGAGATTTTCGTGGAGTTCTGGCTGTTTTGAGCCACGCGCCGCGTGCTCACCGTAGTCGCCCGGTCTAGGAGGCGAGGTCGTATTCACATAGGTGTCACACGCGCTCGCGCCATCGCGCATTCTCCCGCTTCCAGCCCTGCGGGGGGCGGAATGGTCACGGGGCCCGGTCTCCTAGGCACACCGGGCCTCGTGCCCTACCGGCGGGCGCTAAGCCTCACCCTTCATTCCTCATCGTCCGCCTCCCGAGCGGGGAGCCGGCTGCAGCGTCGATCCGCTGGGTGAGGGGTTGATGAAGCTGTTGCCGGACGGGTTCCGGGTGCTGTTGGCCCCCGCTGCCCCGCCGCCCGCGTTGAGGCTGGGGTTGGCGCTGGGCGAGGTTCCCGCAGATCCCGTCGTTCCGCCCATCGAAGATCCGGTGGTCACGCCGCTCGTGGCTGATCCGCCGGCCGCGCCGCCGGCTGCGGAACCCGTGCCGGTCTGTGCGAAAGCGACGCTGCTGGTAACGGCCAAGGCGGCCGCCAATCCGATGCTGGTAAGTCTCATGATGGTTTTCCCTTTTGCAGTGATAACGCACAAACCGGCCAGCGCCGGGATGCGTTCCTGGATTCGGGCATCAAATGAATCAAATGAAGCGTGATCGGCCGGCATTGGAACCGCTCGACCGCGTTGCAATGGTAACGGCGCTCACGGAATGCTCCGCGACGTCATTTACGGTTTGTTATCCGCGTCTGCGCAGCGCCTGGAACGTCATCCGCCCCCGGCCCATTTGTACTCCGTGGAGACGGAGTGATGGCAATGGACGATCTCGCGCGAATTGACAGGGCTCTCGACGACCTCCTCGTCAATCTCGGAGGCCTTGTTCTGCGGCTGGCGAATCCCGGCGTATCGAGGACGCTTGAAGAGCGGCGGGTGCTTGCGCAATCGGTGCATCAGTTTTCAGCGTGCGCGCGCCGCTCGACCGATCCGCGTGTGCTGCAGATCAACAGCGATCTCCTGGAGATTTTAAGGCCCCGGCTGCGGTTGATCGCCAGCAGGTGACCGTATGATCGATCCGCGTATTTGCAGGATCGGCGAGCGTCACGATCACGTCATAATTTTTTTGGTCGGCAGCCGACGGAGCGCGTGAACGTCTTCTTGATTTGGATCAACCCGCGGTCTCGGTTGCCGCCCTCTGCTCCGGGCGAACGGCACGAGACACAGGAGTTTGCCATGATCAAGAAAATAGCCTTTGCAGCACCGCAGTTCTCATAACAGCATCACCCCTTGCCTACGCAGCCGAGACGTCTTCGACCACAGGAATGCGGCATCCTAACGACGCCGACCTGAACGCCTTGACGGATGCACGTGTCGGCATAATCAAGGCTGCCTTGCAGCTGACACCCGAGCAGGAAAAATACTGGCCGGCCCTAGAGGAGGCCATCCGCGCCAGAGCGAAGAACCGGCAAGCCCGGTTGGAACGGGCCGCGGAACTGCGCGATAGCAGCCCAACGGAAGTTCTTCGCGAACAGAATGCGGTCGAACGCATGCAACGTCGAGCGGAGATGCTGACCCAACGCGGGGCAGACCTCAAGAAGGTCGCCGATGCATGGGAGCCGCTCTACAAAACGCTAAGCCAGGATCAGAAGAAGAGGATGGCCTTCGCGACATTCGTGACCGCACGCGCAATGCGAGAGACGGTTGAACGTCATTCCGACTCCGAAGATGACGACGAATAAGACCTCATGAGCCGCCATCGTCGCGGAGCAAGCCTTGTTGGTCCGCGACGGCGATATCAAACCCTGCAACCCTGCTGACTGAAACATGAGACGAACACTCCTTGCGATGGCGATGTTGCCGATGCTTGCAGCGCCCGCTCAAGCAGGAGCGGTCGATTGGCAGGCTCGACTGGATCGCTGCCGCGAATTGCGCGCGCAAGTGGGACCGCTGCTGCTGGCGGGCCAGGGCCTGTCTCCCATCGCGCGGTCCGGGACGGGGCTCCGCCGTTGCGTCTGGATTGAGCGGCGCGCGCTGGAGCATGGCGCACGCTAGGCGACGAATTTTGTTCTTCTTGAGGAAAAAGCTCGGGACGGGCTAGTCCCGGCGGCATCTTCAATCCGAGAAACAAAAATCGTTCCGTTTCCTTTTCGGTCGCGCGCATAGAACCGCCGACGCGTCGCGACCGCAACATTGAATGCCCATTTCATTGACCTGACTGTGGTCATCAATATTATCAGCGCAGGGAATTGCCCTGCCGCGAGTTGCCGTATGCGATCCAATCGAACACCAGCGTCCGGAAATACGCTTCATGCGTGACGCTGCGCTGCTTCTCTGCGGCCACCGGCGCCTGTCGCTGATCTTCCTGTTCAAAAGCCAATCGTCATTACCAAACCAACGGGAACACCGGTCATCCGGTGAAAGAGCAGACATGACCCAAGCCTACATCATCGAAATCGAGAGCCTGACCGCGGGCATTGTCGCCAGAGACGAGCGCGGATACCGGTTCTTTTCATCGGATCGTACGTTCGATGGCCTTGAAGGCCGCGAATTCCGGTCCGCGCGCGACGCCGAGCGGGCCGCCAGAATGTTGCTGCAACAGCGGCGCCATCTGCTGGCCAATCCATCGTCGCCTCGGCGTTCTGATCTCACCGAGGCGCGGCAGCCAGCTGGCAAAGCGCGCGCCCCTTCAAAAAATTTCGAAAGGTAATCAGAACATGATCAATCGTCGCAATTTTCAACTGCTGGCAGCGGGACTCGTACTGGGCGTTGGTGGCTTGGCTCCACGCGCGCAAGCCGAGGGCAAGACGTTTCGCATCGCTCTGCAAAAAGGCGCTGGCAATCTCATCTTCCTGAAGGAGCGTGGCATTCTCGAGCGCAAGCTCGCACCGTTCGGATGGTCGGTGACGTGGACCGAGTTTCAGGCCGGGCCGCAACTGCTCGAATCCCTCAACGTGGGCGCCACGGATTTCGGTCTGGTGGGCGAGGCGCCCCCGATCTTCGCGCAGGCCGCAGGCGCCAACATCGTTTATGCGGGCTTTGAGCCGGCCTCGCCGAAGAACGAAGCGATCATTGTTCCGAAAGACAGCCCTGTCAGGACCGTGACCGACCTCAAGGGAAAGCGCGTTGCCCTCAACAAGGGATCGAACGTCAACTACCTGATCGTGAAGGCGCTGGAAGCCAATGGGCTGACCTATGGTGATATCGTTCCGGCCTATCTCGCTCCCGCCGACGCCCGTGCAGCCTTCGAGCGCGGCTCGGTCGATGCCTGGGTGATCTGGGATCCGTATTACGCCGCCGCCGAGCTCAGTCTTGGGGCGAGAGCCATTGCCGATGGAACGGGCCTTGCGCCGAATGTGTCGTTTTACATGGCGTCGCGGCCAGTCGCGGAGAGTAACTCGGAGGTCCTGAAGGCCGTGCTGGCGGCGGTCGACGAAATCGACGTCTGGATCAGGGATAACCGTAAACAGTACGCAATCGAACTCGCGCCGAAGGTCGGACTTCCGCCGGAGGTCATCGAACGCAGTGTCGGCCGCGCCGAAATCGGTGCACATCCCATCGATGCGGCAACCCTTGAGGGTCAGCAGAAGATCGCCGACGCCTTCGCGGACCTGAAGCTCATTCCCAAGCCGCTCAGGGTCATCGACGCGGCATGGAAAGTCGGGGAGTAAGGCCGCCTGTGCCCACCCTTGGCCCGCAAGCGGCCTCGGCGCAAAAAGGCCGGGCGAATTGAACGATAAGTAATTGAATTTGCTGGCTCCCCGGGCTGGATTCGAACCAGCGACCATTCGATTAACAGTCGAATGCTCTACCGCTGAGCTACCGAGGAATAGGGCGAAAACCGTGTTCGCACGCGGCAGCGTATAACAAAGCCGTTACGGCTTGCAAAGGACGAAATGTCCACCGCCGGCCCGGCCTCGGAAGGGCAGGGGAACCGGCTGAATCGCAAGGATTTGTTGCCTCTGTCGGCCCGGCGCGATCAGCGACCGCGCGCTTTGCCGGCTGTGCCGCTGCTCCCGCCGCACGGCCGCCCCGGCGCTAAAAAGACGCATTCCGCGGCGACTTTTTCGCGTGCCGGGGCCATCGTGGAGGTGATTCGATGCGAGATCTTCAGACCGATCGCTCGAGACCGGTGCTTTCGATCGTTCCGGACGACGTTCCAGCGATGAGCGACGACGAATGCCTGGCGCGTTTGGCGAAAGCCGTTCGGGAGCACGATTCCGAGCATCTGGACGAATTGGCAAGGCTGATCGCAAGGCTTGCGGTGACCATTGAATGATCCTTGCGAGTGAACCTCACGACTGAGCCTCGTATCGGCGAATTGGAAGCGGCTTCGCCCGCGCGAACGGCGTTGCGTTTTGGCGAAGTTTGTACCAGAGATGGCGCGGTTCCTGTTTCCTTCCTGCGGGCATCGTCCGCTCGGCTCCTAAGGGTCCGCCAATGTCCGGTTTTGCGACCGCGCGCCAGAGAATGGTTGACGGTCAGGTGCGTCCCAGCGACGTCACCGATATCCGAATCATCGACGCCATGCTCGCGGTGCCGCGCGAATCCTTTGTCCCGGCAGGCCAGAGCGCGCTGGCCTATCTCGACCGCGACCTGGATATCGGCGGGGGCGCCTTCCTGATCAAACCGCAGGTGCTGGCGAAGATGCTGCAGGCCGCGGAAATCAGCGGAAACCGACAAGGTCCTGGTGGTGGGCACGGCGCCGGGATACGCGGCAACCGTGGTGGCGAGGCTTGCGGGGCAGGTGGTTGCGACCGAGGGCGACCCGGGACGGCAGGCCAAGGCAAAGGCGGTGCTCGCCGACCTCGGGCTCGCAAACCTGACATTCAAGGCGGCAGCCCCCGCCGACGGGGAGCCGGCGGACGCGCCCTACGACGTGATTCTCCTTGATGGCGCGACAGAAATCGCGCCCGAACGGCTTTACGGACAACTCAAGGAGGGCGGCCGGCTGGTCGGGGTTTTTGCCACGAACAAGCCGCCGCGGGCCATGATCGTGACACACTCTCACGATGATTTCGGCAGCCGGGCGCTGTTCGATGCGTCGGTTCCGGTGCTGCCGGGCCTTGAACGGCTGCCCGCGTTCGTGTTCTAGCCTTCCGGCCGCCTGGCGGCCTTAAAAATCCCGTTCTGAATCAGAAGTGTGGCCCGGATGCTGCAGGTCCAGAGTTTCGACCGGCTTAGGCCGTGGTGGGGTTCCGTCCCGCTTGCCTGCGGCATAAGGTGTCGATGGGATACTGACTCGAAATGAAGCGGTAAGCCGGTTCGGGTACGCTCGGATCGGCGAACGTCATGAATGGATAGCTTGGGATGCGTGGGGTGAAGTTGGTTACCGGAGCTGCGGCTGCGGTCCTGCTGATGACATATCTGGGCCCGGTGCCCGCCCTCGCCGATACGATCGAGGCAGCGCTGGTGCGCGCCTATCAGAATAACCCGCAGCTCAACGCGCAACGCGCCCAGGTTCGCTCCACCGACGAGAACGTGCCGCAGGCGCTGTCGGGCTATCGCCCCAAGGTCGCGCTCACCGCCAGCGCCGGCTATCAATACACCGACACGAATTCGACACAGGGCGGCACCGCGGACGCGATCGTCAGAACCGAAATTCACGGCGCCAATTCGCCGCGCGCCGCAGGCCTCACCGTTACGCAGACGCTTTACAACGGCCAGCAGACCGCCAACAAGACCCGCGCCGCGGAGAGCCAGGTTTCCGGCGCGCGCGAGGCGCTGCGGTTCCTTGAACAGAGCGTGCTGCTGTCGGCCGCCACCATCTACATGGACTATTTGCGCGACTCCGCGATCGTCGAGGTTCAGAAGAGCAACGTCCGCGTTCTCGAACAGACGCTGAAGCAGACCCGCGACCGCTTCAATGTCGGCGAAGTGACGCGCACCGACGTCGCGCAGTCGGAGGCGCAGCTCGCCGCCGGCAATACGCAGTTGCTGGCTGCCCAGGCGACGCTGACCACGACGAGAGCGAATTTCCGCCGCATCATCGGCAACGAGCCGGAAGCGCTGGCGCCGGGCTCGCCGGTCGATCGCTATCTGCCGGGAACGCTTCCGGCCGCGGTCGAACTGAGCCTGATCGAGAATCCGAACGTGACGGCGGCGATGTTCGGCATCGACGTCAATTTCCTTCAGGTGAAGGTCAACGAGGGCGCGTTGCTGCCGACGATCAGCCTGCAGGCCTCGGTGCAGCAATCCTACGAGCAGACCATGACGGTCTACCGCTCGTTCGGCGCTTCGGCGATCGCGCAGATTTCCGCGCCGATCTATCAGGGCGGCGCCGAATACTCGCTGATCCGCCAGTCCAAGGAAAACCTGGCGCAGCAGCGTCTCGTGCTCGAGCAGACCCGCGACCAGACCCGCGCCAATACGGTGACGGCATGGGGCCAGCTGGTTGCCGGCAAGGCGCAGGTCGCCTCGGCCCAGGCGCAGGTCACGGCGTCCGAAATCGCGCTCAACGGCGTGCGTGAAGAAGCCAAGGCCGGCCAGCGCACCACGCTGGACGTGTTGAACGCCCAGCAGGCGCTGGTCAACGCGCGCGTCGCGCTGGTCACCGCGCAGCACGATCGCGTCGTGGCGTCGTATGCGGTGTTGAACTCGGTTGGACGGCTGTCGCCGCAGGTCATGAGCCTGGCCACCACGGTCTATGACCCGAGCGTGCATTATCATCAGGTCCGCGATAGCTGGTTCGGCGTTCGCACGCCCGACGGACGCTGATCGTCTGATCCGTCAGCGTTGGCGTCGAAGACCACGAGCAGGCCTTCGACCCGAAAGCAGGCTCTGGCGATTGTTGTCCCGGGCGTTGCTTGCAATCAAATGTTGTCGTGCCATACGCTTGCCGCAGGCAGCCGAGCGATTCGTGCCGCATCCGGCGTGTGAGGCCGCGACGCTTCGGTGCCCTGAGCGGGGGCGGGATGCCGCGCGATGGCGTGTGGCGCTTGATCTGGGGACAAGTCTGGCTTGTGTGACAAAAATCCCGGCCAGCATATCCGGAATCGGCAAAATCCGTTTCGCTTGGTGTAAAACGCATGCAAGGGCGTTGATGATGTGGAGTCGGAAATGACGCAGCCCGCAAAGGCCCAAGAACCCTCGATGGAGGAGATTCTGGCGTCGATCCGTCGCATTATTGCCGACGACGAAGCCAAGCCGCCGGCTGCCGAAAAACCTGTTGCCGCTGCCGCCCCCGCGAAGGCGGAGAAGCCTGCCGCGGCCGCTCCGCCGCCGAAGGCGCCTGCGCCGCCGCCGAAACCGGCACCAGCTCCTGCTCCGCCGCCTCCCGCCGCCAAGGCGCCCGCGCCGGCCCCGAAACCGGCGCCGGCTCCCGCGCCGCCACCGCCGCCCGCGCCTCCGGCTGCCGCGAGCAACAACCAGGACGATATCGATGCGCTGCTGAACGGCCTCGACGAGGTGACCACGCCTGAGGAGGTACGGCCGCCGCTGCCCGATGGCGATGTGTTCGAACTCACCGACGAGATGGCGGTGGAACTGCCGGAGCCGGAACCGCCGCAGCCTTCGTTTCGGAAAGTCGAACCGCAGGACGATGTCGAATTCGCGGAATCCGCCGCGGCGCGCTATCGGCAACCCGCCTTCGAGCCGCCGGCGCTGGAAAGCAGCACGCCGTCTCAGCCGATCCTGTCGCGCACGACGGTGTCGGCGGTCGAATCGGCCTTCAACACGCTTGCCAATACCGTGCTCAGCAACAATGCGCGGACGCTGGAAGACCTGGTCAAGGAAATGCTGCGGCCGATGCTGAAATCCTGGCTCGACGACAATCTGCCCGGTCTGGTGGAACGGATCGTCAAGGCGGAAATCGAGCGGGTTTCCCGCGGACGGTGACAGGGCGGCTCGCCGCAAGGCTTAAAAGCCCCGATTCAGCCACTACATCTGCCCCATAGCCGCTTTTGACACGACCTGTCGTGTTGACTTGCCGCGCCCGGGCGGGTTTCTAGCCCGTTCCACAGCCAGATTGCCCCGCCATGATCGAGAAAAACTACCAGCCCGCCGACATCGAAGCCCGCATGTCCCTGATCTGGGAGGATGCCCGCGCGTTTTCGGCCGGGCGGCCGGACCGCCGCGACGCCGCGCCGTTCACGATCGTGATCCCGCCGCCGAACGTGACCGGCTCGCTGCATATGGGGCACGCGCTCAACAACACCCTGCAGGACATCCTCTGCCGCTTCGAGCGGATGCGCGGCCGCGATGTGCTGTGGCAGCCGGGCACCGATCACGCCGGCATCGCCACCCAGATGGTGGTCGAGCGGCAATTGATGGAGCGGCAGCAGCCGGGCCGCCGCGAGATGGGGCGCGAGAAATTCCTCGAGCGGGTCTGGCAATGGAAGGCCGAGAGCGGCGGCGTCATCATCAATCAGTTGAAGCGGCTCGGCGCCTCCTGCGACTGGTCGCGCGAACGCTTCACGATGGACGAAGGCCTGTCGCGCGCCGTGATCAAGGTGTTCGTCGAACTGCACCGCGAAGGCCTGATCTACAAGGACAAGCGGCTGGTGAACTGGGATCCGAAGCTGCAGACCGCGATCTCCGATCTCGAGGTGCAGCAGATCGAGGTCAAGGGCAAGCCTTTGGTATCTGCGCTACCCGCTGGCCGGCATCACCTTCAATCCCGAAGATCCCCTGAGCTACATCGTCGTCGCCACCACGCGGCCCGAAACCATGCTCGGCGACAGCGCGGTGGCGGTGCATCCGGACGACGAGCGCTACACCCATCTGGTCGGCAAGCACGTGATCCTGCCGCTGGTCGGGCGCCGGATTCCGATCGTCGCCGACGAATATTCCGATCCCGAAAAAGGCTCGGGCGCGGTGAAGGTTACGCCTGCGCACGACTTCAACGATTTCGAGGTCGGCCGCCGCCACAGCCTGCCGCAGATCAGCGTGCTCGATCAGGAGGGGCGGATCAATCTGGCCGACAACGAGGACTATCTGCGCGGATTGCCGGAAGGCGCGCAACAACTGGCGGAAGAGTTGCAGGGCGTGGACCGCTTCGCCGCGCGCAAGCTGATCCTGGCGCGGCTGGAGGATTTCGGCTTCCTGGAGCGGACCGAGCCGAACACGCACATGGTGCCGCATGGCGATCGCTCCGGCGTCGTCATCGAGCCCTATCTGACCGACCAGTGGTACGTCGACGCCAAAACGCATGGCGCAGCCGGCGATGGCGGCGGTGCGCTCGGGCGCGACCACCTTCGTGCCGAAGAACTGGGAAAAGACCTATTTCGAGTGGATGGAGAACATCCAGCCCTGGTGCATCTCGCGCCAGCTCTGGTGGGGCCACCGAATTCCGGCCTGGTACGGACCTGACGGCAAGGTGTTCGTGGCCGAGACCGAGGAGGAAGCGGTCGGCAACGCGCTCGGCTATTACGTCGAGCAGGAAGTCATCACGCCGGAGCAGGGGCGGGAGATGGCGCTCGACCGCAACAAGCGCGCCGATTTCATCATCCGCGACGAGGACGTGCTCGACACCTGGTTCTCCTCCGCGCTGTGGCCGTTCTCGACGCTGGGCTGGCCGGACCAGACGGCCGAGGTGAAGCGCTATTACCCCACCAACGTGCTGGTGACGGGCTGGGACATCATCTTCTTCTGGGTCGCGCGGATGATGATGATGGGCCTGCACTTCATGAAGGAGGCGCCGTTCTCCACCGTCTACATCCACCGCCTGGTTCGCGACGAGAAGGGCGCGAAGATGTCGAAGTCGAAAGGCAACGTCATCGATCCCCTCGGCGTCATCGACGATTACGGCGCCGACGCGCTGCGCTTCGCGCTGGCGCGCGGGGCCGCGCACAGCCACGACATCAAGCTGTCGCCGCAACTCGTGGAAACCAACCGCAATTTCGCGACCAAGCTGTGGAACGCCTGCCGCTTCGCCGAGATGAACGATTGCGTGCAGCCGCAAGGATTTCGACCCGACCAAGGCGAAGGATACGCTGAACCGCTGGATCGCGCACGAGACCGCGCGCGCCACCCGCGAGGTGACCGAAGCGATCGAGGCCTACCGCTTCAACGACGCCGCGAACGCGATCTATCGCTTCGTCTGGAACGTCTATTGCGACTGGTATCTCGAACTCGCAAAGCCCGTGCTGATGGGCGAGGAGGGCGCCGCCAAGACCGAGACCCGCGCGATGGTGGCGTGGGCGCGCGACGAGATTCTAAAACTGCTGCATCCCTTCATGCCCTTCATCACGGAGGAGCTGTGGGCGGTGACGGCCAGTCGCGACGGGCTGCTGACGCTGGCGCCGTGGTCGCGCAAGGCCAGCGACCTCACGACGGAGCAGATGGTGCTGATGTCGACCGTCGGCCCCAACGATGCCTTGATTCCGCCGGTGCTGCTGGCGTTCGACGCCGCTGACTTCACCGATACCTCCGCCGAGGCCGAGATCGGCTGGGTGGTCGATCTCGTCACCGCGATCCGCTCGGTGCGCGCCGAGATGAACATCGCGCCGGCGACGCTGACGCCGCTGGTGCTGGCCGGCGCCTCGGCCGAGACCAGGGAACGCGTGCCGCGCTGGAGCGACGTGATCAAGCGGATGGCCCGGCTCGCCGACATCTCCTTTGCCGACCGCGCGCCGGAAGGCGCGGTGCAGCTTCTGGTGCGCGGCGAGGTCGCGGCCCTGCCGCTCAAGGGCGTGATCGATCTGTCCGCCGAAAAGGCGCGGCTCGACAAGGAACTCGCCAAGGCCGAGGCCGACATCAAGCGGGTCGACGCCAAGCTTTCCAACGAGAAATTCGTCGCCAACGCGCCGGAAGAGATCGTCGAAGAGGAAAAGGAAAAGCGCGAGGCCGCCGAGGCGCGCAAGGCCAAGCTTCTGGAAGCGCTGGAGCGGCTGAAGAACGCGGCGTAGGATATCGGTTCAGCGGCTTCATCCTTCGAGACGCGGCGAAGCCGCCGCTCCTCAGGATGAGGTTTCTGTCGTTCGACCCTCATGGTGAGGAGCGCGTCTTCGCGCGTCTCGAACCATGAGGCCACGGTATTGCGCGAAGTACTTGAGTGGGATCAGATGCTCGACCACGTCTCCATCACCGTCTCCGATATCGCCGCCGCCGAGCGTTTCTACGACGCGATCATGCACGTGCTTGGCATCGTGAAGGTCGGCCGCCGCGACGACTGGCTGGGCTATGGCGAGCGGGCGCGGCCGGCCTATCCCGATCGCGTCTATCTCTCGATCCGCAAGGGCGGCAAGCCCGAGGAGGCCTTCGGCCGCCATTGGTGCTTCAAGGCGAAGTGGCGGACCCAGGTCGACGCCTTCTGGGACGCCGGCATCGCCGCCGGCGGTACCGATGACGGCCCGCCCGGCCTGCGCAACTATCACGCCTCGTATTATGGTGCGTTCCTGAGGGATCCCGACGGCAACCGCATCGAAGCCGTCTGCCATTACCCGGTCTGAGGAGAGGCGCATTGCGAGCAGGACAACCCAGCCGAACCGCGCTGGGCGCGGCCGCCTATCGTGCCGTCCATCAGACGCTGGAAGGCGGCGTGATCTTCCGCGATCCCTTTGCGGTTGGAATCCTGGACGATGAAACCCGCGCCGGCCTCGACGAGATGGCGGCCGACGCATCGTTGCGGCCGATGCGACTGCTTATCGCTGCACGCAGCCGGTTTTCGGAAGAGACGCTGGCGGCCTGCGTGACGCGGGGCGTGCGCCAGGTCGTCATTCTCGGTGCCGGCCTCGACACGTTTTCGCTGCGCAACCCGCATGCCGGCATCCGCGTGTTCGAGGTCGACTATCCCGCCACGCAAGGCTGGAAGCGCGAGCGGCTGAAACAAGCCGGCTTCGCCGCGCCTGATACGCTGACCTTCGCGCCCGTCGATTTCGAGCGGCAAAGCCTTGCCGATGGTTTGGCGGCCGCAGGTTTTCACGCCGATCAGCCCGCCTTCTTCCAATGGCTCGGCGTGATCCCCTATCTGACCCGGGAAGCCATCTCGCAGACGCTGGATTACATCGCGCGGGTGCCCAACTCCGCCGTCGTGTTCGACTATGGCGAGCCGTTCGAGAATTATCCGGAAGAGCGCCGTGCCGGTGTGATGGCTGTCGCCGAAAGAGCGGCGGCGCGCGGCGAGCCCTGGCTCAGTCAGTTCGATCCCGCCGAGATGTCGGACATGCTGCGGGAGGCGGGCTTTGGCGAGATCGAGGATCTTGGCATGGCCGCGCTTGCCGAGCGCTTCTACGGCCCGTTGCGAGCGCATGCCAGGACCGGTCCCGGCTTCGGACATGGTCGGGTCCACGGAGCTTTCCACGCGCATGGACCCGGAGGACCTTCGGGAGATCATTACGGCGTATCAGGAGTGCGTGACCGGGGTTGTGCGTCGCTTTGGCGGATTTGTTGCGAAGTATATGGGTGATGGGGTGCTCGGTAATTTGGCTATCCGGAAGCGCATGAGGACGACGCGGAGCGTGCGGCGCGTGCGGGACTGGAACTGATCGCTGCAGTAGGCGGCCTCGCGACGCGCGCGCCTCTGCAGACGCGGGTTGGCATTGCCACGGGGCTGGTCGTGGTGGGCGATCTCATCGGATCGGGTTCGGCGCAGGAGCATGGCATCGTCGGCGAGACGCCAAACCTTGCAGCTCGTCTGCAAGGGGTGGCCGAACCGAACATGGTGGTCATCGCGGAATACGCGAAGGCTGCTCGGCAGTTCTTCGTTCTGGAAGATATTGGCGCAAGGATCTCAAAGCTCGGAGCGCACGTGGTTCGGGCGCAGCGCTGATCCCTTGGCAAAATCGAATTTGCTCACCGTTGCAGACGCAACTGATTTGCCCGTCGGGTTGTTTTGCGGAAAACGTGTCCAGCCCTTTTTTATGAATTTTTTCTCTTTTCCTTTCATGCAAATCACCTTCCTATCCCCGCCGTCCGGTCCCGCAGGAGGGGCGTTGGCCATCGTCACGAACGTTGGGATCGGATGCGGTGGACGCGGCGGCGCTTTTGACGAACAGCGCCAATGCGGACGGAGAAGTCGTGTGGTCCTGACGCCTCATGGTTGGCGTTCAAGTTGGCAGCGAACAGGCGCTGCGGGCGACGGTGACAAGAAATCCTGATCGCCGGGGAGAGCACGAAGGAAGCCGTTAAAACCATTCGCGTGCGGGGATGCCGGGTGATTTCCGGTGCGACCGCTGTGAATACTCGTGTGCATTCTTCACTACCCCAGCGCACACGAGGCTGCGGGTGCACTGGGCACCCGGCATTCCCGCGCGCCCTCTCGTTGGAGGGCGGAAGGTTCTTTGCAAAACTCGGGCGCAATCCGCGCCGCGGGAATGCGAAGTCATGCTTGGATTGGCCGTCAATGCGAATTCACCGTCATTGCGAGGAGCGAAGCGACGAAGCAATCCAGCCTTCGTTCCGGGCTCGGATTGCTTCGCATCGCCCGCAATGACGGTGGCCTGTCAAAACGGCTTGCTCAAAAATTTCGAACCCTTCAATCCATATCGCCACGGCAACTCGGCGGCTTTGGTGATTCCGATCCTCACGCCTGTGACGATCTCCGGTTTCTCCGTCCGCGCATACATCGCGAACGGCGGGACATCGAGCGCCAGCCCGTTATCCGCGATGGTGATGTCGAGGGCTTCGGTGAGTTTCCCCGGGCCCGAGCACAGCGCGCGCTCGTCGGGCAACCCCCGGCGGCGGCGCATCGCGGCAATGCCGTGGGTCGGCTCGATCGCGCGGATCAGCACGGCGGCGGCGGAGCCTGCTTTCTCGCACACGAAATTGACGCACCAATGGATGCCGTAGGAACGGTACACATAGATAAAGCCGGGCGGGCCGAACATCACCTGGTTGCGCGGCGTCGGCCCGTTGAACGAATGGGCGGCCGGCTCGGTGTGATGATAGGCCTCGACCTCGACGATGAGGCCGCCGACGCCGTTCACGAGCAGCGTCGTCCCGATCAGGTCGGGCGCGACCTCAAGCACGCTGCGGCCGAAGAAGGCGCGCTTGAGCGGCTTGCCCAGTTTGCGGGCGGTCTGGGTTGGGGGCCGGCTTTGAGCCATTCCAGATCAGGGGTCTGCAAATCGGGGCGGGGAGGGCGAAAAATGCGTCGGCAATGGCAATATGCTAAAGCACGGGGGCCAACAAGCCGGGCGGTTGCGATTCCCCTTCAAGCGGACTAGGTAAGCCTTTCACGGATATGGATATTCCATGGTCGTCGTCGTCGATACAATCTCCGCCAATCCGTTGCGCCCGCGCCACCCGGAAAAGGTGAACCGGCCGGACGCGCTGTCGCCGCCGAAGCCGGACTGGATCCGCGTGCGCGCGCCGACCTCGCGCGGCTATGCCGATACCCGCAACATCGTGCGGGAAAACGGCCTCGTCACGGTGTGCGAGGAGGCGGGCTGCCCGAATATCGGCGAGTGCTGGGACAAGAAGCACGCCACCTTCATGATCATGGGCGACACCTGCACCCGCGCCTGTGCCTTCTGCAACGTCAAGACCGGCATGCCCGGCGCGCTCGATGCGTCGGAGCCGGAGCACGTCGCGGAGGCGACCTTCAAGCTCGGGCTTGCGCATCTCGTGGTCACCTCGGTCGACCGCGACGATCTCGCCGATGGCGGCGCCGAGCATTTTGCCAAAACCATCCGCGCGATCCGCGCGCGCTGCCCGGCCACCACCATCGAGATTCTCACCCCCGACTTCCTGCGCAAGGAAGGCGCGCTGGAGGTCGTGGTCGCGGCAAAGCCCGACGTGTTCAACCACAATCTGGAAACGGTGCCGTCGCGTTATCTCAGCGTGCGCCCGGGCGCGCGCTATTTCCATTCGATCCGGTTGTTGCAGCGGGTCAAGGAAATCGATCCCACGATCTTCACCAAGTCCGGCATCATGGTCGGGCTCGGGGAGGAGCGGCACGAGGTGCTGCAGGTGATGGACGACCTGCGCTCGGCCGACGTGGACTTCCTGACCATCGGGCAATATTTGCAGCCGACCCGCAAGCATCACGCGGTCATGCGCTATGTGACCCCGGATGAATTCTCGGGCTACGAGAAGGTCGCCTATACCAAGGGATTCCTGATGGTATCGGCGAGCCCGCTGACCCGCTCGTCGCATCACGCCGGCGACGATTTCGCCAGGCTCAAGGCGGCGCGCGCGGCAAAATCTCGCTGAAGCGTCAGGTCGATGCCGAAATTCAACTCCAGGCGCCTGGTCAAGCACAGCGCCACGCAGATGTTCGATCTGGTCGCCGACGTCGAGCGTTATCCGGAATTCGTGCCGCTGTGCAGCGCGCTGAAGGTGCGCCAGCGCACGCCGAAGCCCGACGGCACCGAGATCGTGGTCTGCGAGATGACGGTCTCGTTCAAGCTGGTGCGGGAAACGTTCATCACCAAGGTCACGCTGGACCGGGCGAACCTCAAGATCCTGGTCGAGTATCTGCAGGGACCATTCTCCAATCTCGAGAACCGCTGGACCTTCGAGCCGAAGTCGGACACCTCCTGCGACGTCGGCTTCTACCTCTCTTACGAATTCAAGAGCCGGATGCTGGCGATGCTGATGGGCACGATGTTCGACACCGCGTTCCAGCGCTTTGCGGCGGCCTTCGAAAAGCGCGCGGACATGATCTACGGACCGGGACTTGCGAACCGCAGTTGAGCGCGCTCGCGCCGATCACGTCCGCGGCGGTCGCCGCCGCTTGACGGCGCTGCGCCGCGGCGAGCGCGCCACCCGCAGGCGCAACCGGCTGGCGGCTTCGCGGCGCGGTTTTGGGGCCGCCTGCGGTCCGCGCGCGAACTCCATCAGCATTCGCAGCGCCTCGACAACGGAACGGGCGCGCACCGCGCTGCGGCCGATCGCTCCAAAGCGGCATTCGCGATTGAGTATCCGGCCGTCGCGGGCGGCGACCGCGAAATGCACCAGGCCCACGGGCTTGCCCGGCGTGGCGCCGCCCGGACCGGCGATGCCGGTGATGGAGACAGCGAGATCGACGCCGGCGCGCTCCAGCGCGCCCACCGCCATCGCGGTCGCGGTTTCCTTGCTGACCGCGCCAAAACTCTCGAGCGTCGAGGCCTTGACCCCGAGCATCGCCCGCTTGGCCTCGTTGGAATACGTGACAAAACCGCGGTCGATGACGTCGGAGGAGCCGGGAATGTCGGTCAGGGCGCCGGCGACCAGGCCGCCGGTGCAGGATTCTGCGGTCGCAATGGTCAGCTTGCGCATCCGGCAAAGATCGAGCAGCGAGCGGGAGAGGGCGCGGGCGTCGCTGCCGCTCATGTCAGTCGCTCCAGCCTTTGTCGTCCCAGGGCAGGCGGATGGTCGCGCTCGCGGTCGCCGCAATGCCTTCCTCGCGGCCGGTGAAGCCGAGGCGTTCGCTGGTGGTCGCCTTCACGGCGACGCGCGAGATGTTCACGCCGGTGATTTCGGCGATGCGCGCGCGCATGATGTCGCGCAGCGGTCCGATCTTCGGCCGCTCGCAGATCAGCGTCACTTCCAGATTGGCGATGCGCCCGCCGCGCGCGGTGACGCGATCGACCGCGTATTTCAGGAACTGGTCGGAGGACGCCCCCTTCCACTTGATGTCGCTCGGCGGGAAATGCGAACCGATGTCGCCGTCCGCCAGCGCGCCAAGGATGGCGTCGACCAGGGCGTGCAGGCCGACGTCGCCGTCGGAATGGGCGAGAAAGCCGCGGGTGTGCGGCACGCGGACGCCGCAGATCATGAGGTGATCGCCGTCGCCGAAGGCGTGGACGTCGTAGCCGGTCCCGGTCCTGACATCGCCGAGCAGGCTGGCGAGGCGGGCTTCCTCGCGGACAAAATCTTCCGGTGTCGTCAGTTTCATGTTCGCAGGATCGCCTTCAAAGGTCGCTACCGTCAATCCCGCCCATTCGGCGAGCGCGGCGTCATCGGTGAAATCGCTGCGGCCCTCGCGCGCCGCGCGGCGGTGGGCATCGAGAATTACATCGAACCGGAACGCCTGCGGCGTCTGTGCGATGCGCAGCCGCGCGCGCTCCGGCGTGGCCTCGACGTTTCCGGCCGCGTCGATCAGCTTGATGGTGTCGTTGACGGCAACCGAGGGGATCGCCGCGCCGGTGCGGCCGGCGGCCTCGATCGCGCGCGAAATCACCGCCGCCGAGACAAAGGGCCGTGCCGCGTCGTGGATCAGGACGATATCGGGGTTCTGGCCGGCGAGCGCTTCGAGCCCGGCATGCACCGAGGCCTGCCGCGTCGCGCCACCCTTGGCGGGAGGCTCGTGCGACAGGGCGCTGACGGCGTCGTTGAAGATGTCGGTATCGTCGGGATTGAGCACCGGCTGCACGGCGAAGACCTGCGGGTGGCGGCAAAACGGTTCCATCGCGCGGAAAATCACGGTCTGCCCACCGATCGAGCGATATTGCTTCGGGCCGCCCGCGCCGGCCCGAAGGCCGCGTCCGGCGGCGACAAGAATGGCGGCAGTCCGCGCGGATTTAGGCATTGCACTCAATGATTGGCGAATGAGGGAGCATGGGTTGGTCGGCGCACTGCCCATATCACGCCGAGGGCGCAAAAACAGAGTGATTCCCGATGGCTGTGGGAAAAGCATATTTTGTTGCAGTGCACTTGCGTAATTGGCAGAACTGTCTAAACTGTAGGCATAGAACTTGACTGCTCAAGAATTGTGCGCAAGATGCGTCATGGCTGGCGCAATGAGGCGTCTGTCAGAGAAGCGAGAAGTCAGTGACCGGCTCGGAAATATCGCGATCTAAGCCGTTGAAAATAGGCGATATTACTATCGCCAACCGCGTCCTTCTCGCGCCGATGTCGGGCATTACCGATGCGCCTTTTCGACGTCTGACGGCTGCCCTCGGGGCCGGACTCGTCGTTTCCGAAATGACAGCCAGCGATGATCTGGTCAACGGCCGGCCGATGTCGCTGCTGCGATGCGAGGCAACCGGCATAGGCCCGCACGTCGTCCAGCTCGCCGGTTGCGAGACCCGATGGATGGCAGAGGGCGCACGGATCGCCGAGGCCGGTGGCGCCGAAATCATCGATATCAATATGGGCTGCCCGGCCCGCCACGTGACCGGCGGCCAGTCCGGTTCGGCGCTGATGCGCGATCTCGACCATGCCTTGCGGTTGATCGAGGCGACGATGTCGGCGGTGAAGGTGCCCGTGACATTGAAGATGCGGCTCGGCTGGGACGAGCGCTCGCTCAATGCGCCGGAATTGGCCCGCCGCGCGCAGGCCGCGGGCGTGCAGATGATTACCGTGCACGGCCGCACGCGCTGCCAGTTCTACAAGGGCGTCGCCGATTGGAGCGCGGTGCGGGCAGTGAAGGACGCGATCGGCATTCCGCTCGTCGTCAACGGCGATATCCGATCGTTCGAGGACGTGTTGTCCGCGTTCGCGCAGTCGGGCGCAGACGCCGTGATGATCGGTCGCGGCGCCCAGGGGCAGCCCTGGTTGCCCGGCCAGTTCGCGCGCCGGCTCGAAACCGGTTTGGTCGAGGCGCCGCCGTCACTGGCCGAGCAGCTCAACCATATCCGCGCGCTCTACGAGGAAATTTGCAGCCACTACGGCCTGCGGATCGGCCTTCGCCACGCGCGCAAGCATCTCGGCTGGGCGCTGGAGGCTGCGGCGCGATGCAGCCGCGCGCCGGCGGCGACGCTCAAGAACTGGCGCGCGAGAATTCTGACGTCGGAAGATCCGGCTGGTGTGGATCGATCGCTCCAGGATGCGTTTGACGACTTTGCATGGAGCGCTGCTGCATGACTTCAGCCGCAGAACACCGCAGGCCGATGCCGTCCGATGGCGATGCCATCCTCAACGCCTTGCCCAATCCGGTGCTGCTGGTGGCGCCGGACGGCAGGATCGTCGATGCCAACATGGCCGCGGAATCGTTTTTCGAAATCTCCACGCAATTCCTGCAGCGGCAGTCGCTGAAGGAACTCGTGCCGTTCGGCAGCCCGCTGCTGGCGCTGATCGATCAGGTGCGATCGAGCGGCTCGCCGGTCAACGAGTACAAGGTCGATCTGGGCACGCCGCGGATCGGCGGCGATCGCCAGGTCGACCTTCACGTCGCGCCGCTGACCGAGCGGCCCGGCCATATCGTCGTGATGCTGCAGGAGCGCACCATCGCCGACAAGATGGACCGGCAACTGACGCATCGAAGCGCGGCGCGTTCGGTGATCGCGCTGGCTGCGATGCTGGCGCATGAAATCAAGAACCCGCTGTCGGGCATCCGCGGCGCGGCGCAGCTCCTGGAGCAGGCGGCTTCCTCGGAGGACCGCATGCTGACCCGGCTGATCTGCGATGAGGCCGACCGTATCGTCACGCTGGTCGACCGCATGGAAGTGTTCGGCGACGACCGGCCGGTGGCGCGGGGGCCGGTCAACATTCACAGCGTGCTCGATCACGTCAAGCGGCTGGCGCAATCGGGCTTTGCCCGCAACATCCGGTTCGTCGAAGACTACGATCCGTCGCTGCCGCCGGTGCTGGCCAATCAGGATCAGCTCATTCAGGTGTTCCTCAACCTGGTGAAGAATGCCGCCGAGGCGGTGGCCGATCTCGGCACCGATGCTGAAATCCAGCTCACCACCGCGTTCCGACCAGGCGTCCGTCTCTCGGTGCCGGGCAAGAAATCGCGCGTGTCGCTGCCGCTCGAATTCTGCGTCAAGGACAACGGTCCCGGCGTGCCCGAGGACCTGTTGCCCAATCTGTTCGATCCGTTCGTGACCACCAAGCAGACCGGCAGCGGGCTCGGTCTCGCGCTGGTCGCCAAGATCGTCGGCGATCACGGCGGCATCATCGAATGCGAGTCCCAGCCGCGCAAGACGATCTTCCGCGTGCTGCTTCCCATGTTCAACGCCGCAAAGCATCTCGACCAGAACAACCGCGATGACGTTTCGGGGACGCCGTTGCATGCCTCACAGGACGCAAGATGAGGATTAAGAATTATGCCTGCAGGTAGCATTCTCGTCGCCGACGATGACACGGCGATCCGCACGGTTTTGAACCAGGCGCTTTCGCGCGCCGGATATGAGGTGCGGCTGACCGGAAACGCGGCCACGCTCTGGCGATGGGTCAGCCAGGGGGAGGGCGATCTGGTCATCACCGACGTGGTGATGCCGGACGAAAACGCCTTCGACCTGCTGCCGCGGATCAAGAAGATGCGGCCCAATCTTCCCGTCATCGTCATGAGCGCCCAGAACACTTTCATGACCGCGATCCGCGCCTCCGAACGCGGCGCCTACGAGTATCTGCCGAAGCCATTCGATCTCAAGGAGCTGATCGCCATCGTCGGCCGCGCGCTGGCGGAGCCGAAGGAGCGGGCCGCCAACCAGGTCGATGAATCCGAATTCGACTCGATACCGCTGGTCGGCCGCTCGCCGGCGATGCAGGAAATCTACCGGGTGCTGGCGCGGCTGATGCAGACCGACCTTACCGTGATGATCTCCGGCGAGTCCGGCACCGGCAAGGAACTGGTGGCGCGCGCGCTGCACGATTACGGCAAGCGGCGGAACGGCCCCTTCGTCGCCGTCAACATGGCCGCGATCCCGCGCGATCTCATCGAGTTGGAGCTGTTCGGGCACGAGCGCGGCGCCTTCACCGGCGCCAATACCCGCGCCTCCGGCCGCTTCGAGCAGGCCGAGGGCGGCACGCTGTTCCTCGATGAAATCGGCGACATGCCGATGGAAGCGCAGACCCGGCTGTTGCGGGTGCTGCAGCAGGGCGAATACACCACGGTCGGCGGCCGCACACCGATCAAGACCGACGTGCGCATTGTCGCCGCCAGCAACAAGGATCTGCGGATCCTGATTCAGCAGGGCCTGTTCCGCGAGGATCTGTTCTTCCGCCTCAACGTGGTGCCGCTGCGGCTGCCTCCGTTGCGCGAGCGGATCGAGGACTTGCCCGATCTGATCCGGCATTTCTTCGCGCTGGCCGAGAAGGACGGATTGCCGCCGAAGAAGCTCGATACGCTGGCGCTGGAGCGCATGAAGCAGCACCGCTGGCCGGGCAACGTGCGCGAACTCGAAAATCTCGCCCGGCGGCTCGCCGCGCTGTATCCGCAGGACGTCATCACCGGCTCCGTCATCGACGGCGAACTCGCGCCACCGGCAGTCACCTCGGGCGGCAGCGTCCAGCACGGCGTCGATAATCTCGGCGGCGCGGTCGAGGCCTATCTGTCGTCGCACTTCTCGGGCTTCCCCAACGGCGTGCCGCCGCCCGGCCTCTATCACCGGATCCTCAAGGAGATCGAAGTGCCGCTGCTGACCGCGGCGCTGGCGGCGACCAGGGGCAATCAGATCCGGGCGGCCGACCTGCTCGGGCTCAACCGCAATACCCTGCGCAAGAAGATCCGCGACCTGGACATCCAAGTCTACCGCAGCGGTACCTGAGGGTTCCGGCGCGGCTGATCGCGCTGGCCGAGAACCGCGACAAAAACGCGTGCAGAAGCCCGAGCACGCGCCGCGGAATTGTCGTAATTCGGCAACATTGTGATATGAATGCATCAGTCCGCTGCCGGCGGACGTCAGGCCTTCAGCTCACCCCTTTGCCGGAATGACCAGCGCAGACACCTCGGCCGCATCCTTCGCTCCGTCGTTCGTCGAATCCAAGGGGCGGTCCCTCTGGAGGTTCGTGGCGCCTTTTGTGGTCGCGGTCGCGCTGCTTTCGGCGCTGCTGACCTTCGTCGTGCTCACGGGTCTGACCCGGATCGAGCCGACCCGCGACGTCGTCATTTCCTTCATGCTGATCAATGCGGCGATCATCCTGCTGCTGGTCGGCATCATCATCCGCGAACTCTGGCAGGTGGTGCAGGCCCGCCGCCGGGGCCGGGCGGCCGCGCGGCTGCACGTCCAGATCGTCGGGCTGTTCTCGGTGATTGCGGTGCTGCCGGCGGTGCTGGTGGCGGTCGTCGCCAATGTGACCATCGACCGGGGTTTCGATCGGCTGTTTTCAGGGCCGACGCGCAGCGTGATCCAGAACTCGCTCACGGTTGCGCGGGCCTATCTCTACGAACATGCGGAACTCATTCGCGGCGACATCATCGGAATGGCCAACGATATTTCGCATGCGCGTCCGCTATACGACCAGGATCGCGGCACGTTTCGCGAGCTTCTGACGGCAAGCGCCGCCTCGCGCAATTTGCCGGGCGCGATGCTGATCGACAAGGACAGCAATATCCTGGAGACGGCACAGACCGGGATAAACCAGACCTTTGCGGCCCCGCCGCCGGAGTTCCTCAGCAACGTCAAGGAAACCGAGCCCGAGATCTCGGTGTTTCCCGAAGGCAATTACGTCGCGGCGGTGATCCGGCTGCGCGCCTTCAACGACACCTTCCTCTACGTCGCCCGCCTGCTTGATCCGCATGTGGTGGCCCAGGTCAACGAGACGCAGGCGAGCGTCGCCGAATATGCCGATCTGGAATCGCGACGGCTCGGCATGCAGGTGTCGCTTGCGCTGATGTTTGCCGTGATCGGGTTGACCATCCTGATGGCGTCGGTTCTGATCGGCCTGAACTTCGCCAATTGGCTGGTCACGCCGATCCGGCGGTTGATGAGCGCGGCCAATTTGGTTTCCACCGGTGACCTGCACGTGCAGGTGCCGGTGTACAAGTCGGAGGGCGATCTCGCCCAGCTCGGCGAGACCTTCAACACGATGACCCAGGAGTTGCGCACCCAGCGCGACGAACTGGTCAACGCCAGCGACCTGATCGACAGCCGCCGCCGCTTCATCGAAGCGGTGCTGTCGTCGGCGAGCGCCGGCATTATCGGCGTCGACGCCTCGGGGAGCGTCGGCATTCTCAACCGATCCGCCGAGAAACTGATCGGTCACGCCGAATCGGAGACGCTCGGTCATCCGCTCTCGGACGTGCTGCCCGAGCTCGACGACATGATGAAGACGGCGCGCGAGGGCACGCAGCGGCTGGTGCAGGGCCAGATCACGATTCTGCGAGACGGCCATGAGCGCAATCTTGTCGGTTCGCGTCAGCGCCGAGCAAACCAGCCAGTCGCGCGACAGCTACATCATCACGCTCGACGACATTACCGAACTGGTTTCCGCACAGCGCACCTCGGCATGGGCCGACGTCGCCCGCCGCATCGCGCACGAAATCAAGAATCCGCTGACGCCGATCCAGCTCTCCGCCGAGCGCATCCGCCGCAAATTCGGCAAGGTCATCACCGAGGACAAGGCCGTTTTCGAGCAATGCACCGACACGATCGTGCGGCAGGTGGACGATATCAGGCGGATGGTCGATGAATTCTCGCGCTTCGCGCGGATGCCCAAACCCGTGATCGAAGGCGAGGACGTTGCCGATACCGTGCGGCAGGCGGTGTTCCTGATGCGGGTCGGACATCCCGACGTCGATATCGAAGCCGATATCAAGCAGGATCCGTTGCGGGCGCAGTTCGACCGGCGGCTGATTTCGCAGGCGCTGACCAACATCATCAAGAACGCCGCGGAGGCCATCGAAGCGGTTCCGGCGGAAGAGTTGGGGAAGGGGCGTATCGAGGTCATCGCGGCGCGCGAGGACGATGACATCCTGATCGACGTCGTCGACAACGGGATAGGACTACCGAAGGTGAGCCGGGCGCGTCTGCTGGAACCCTACGTCACGACGCGTGAAAAGGGCACGGGCCTCGGTCTGGCGATCGTCGGCCGGGTGCTGGAAGACCATGGCGGTCGGATCGAACTGCACGATGCCGCCGACATCAGGCCGGGCCAGCGCGGCGCCTGGATGCGGCTGCGTTTTGCGATATCGGGTCACGCCAAGGCCGAAAACAAGGGGGCCGCGCCCGAAACAAAGGCAGCGGCGCCCGAAACCATCACCCCCCCTGACGCGACTAATCCAGACGGGACCTCAGGCGCGAACATCAATGAAGCAAAAACAGAAGCCGCAACCGGCAATTGACAAGACAGGCGTAACCCATGGCAAGTGATATTCTGATAGTCGACGACGAAGCAGATATTCGCGATCTGGTCGCGGGCATTCTCGACGATGAGGGATTCACCACCCGGACCGCGCGCGACAGCGATTCGGCGCTGGCGGAAATTGCCAATCGCCGCCCGCATCTGGTGTTCCTCGATATCTGGCTGCAGGGCAGCAAACTCGACGGCCTGCAGTTGCTGGAGCAGATCAAGCGCGAACACCCCGATCTGCCTGTCGTGATGATCTCCGGACATGGCAACATCGAAACCGCGGTCGCCGCCATCAAGCGCGGCGCCTACGATTTCATCGAGAAGCCGTTCAAGTCCGATCGGCTGATCCTGGTGGCGACGCGGGCGCTGGAGACCTCGCGGTTGAAGCGCGAGGTGAAGGAACTCAAGCAACTCGCGCCGGCGGCGAGCGTATTGACCGGACGCTCCGCCTGCATGAATCAGTTGCGCCAGACCATCGAGCGGGCCGCCAAGGCCAACAGCCGCATCCTGATCGTCGGTCCTTCCGGCTCGGGCAAGGAACTCGCGGCGCGGACGCTGCACAATCTTTCAGGCCGTGCCGAAGGACCCTTTGTCGTCATCAACGCAGCCGCGATCACGCCCGAGCGCATGGAAGTCGAACTGTTCGGCATCGAGCAGTCCAATGGCGAGCATCAGCGCAAGGCCGGCGCACTGGAAGAAGCGCATAGCGGTACCCTGTTCATCGACGAAATCGGCGACATGCCGCGCGAGACCCAGAACAAGATCCTGCGGGTGCTGGTCGATCAGACCTTTCAGCGTTCGGGCGGCACCGCCAAGGTCAATGTCGACGTGCGCATCGTCTCGTCGACGGCGCGCAACCTGGAAGAGGAGATCGCGGAAGGGCGGTTCCGCGAGGACCTCTATCACCGGCTGTCGGTCGTGCCGATTCGCGTGCCGCCATTGTCGGAACGCCGCGAGGACATTCCCGAATTGATCGACTATTTCATGGATCAGATTTCTGTCGCTACCGGGTTACCGAAACGTCAGATCGGCCAGGACGCGATGGCGGTATTGCAGTCCCACGTCTGGCCCGGAAATGTTCGGCAGCTTCGCAACAATGTCGAGCGCGTCATGATTTTCGCCGGCGGCGGGCCCGAAGTGATCATCACCGCCGATATGCTCCCGCAGGACGTCGGCTCCATGGTGCCGGCGATGCCGACCAGCAATAATGGCGAGCATATTATGGGATTGCCGCTGCGCGAGGCGCGGGAAGTGTTCGAGCGCGACTATCTGATTGCCCAGATCAGCCGCTTCTCGGGCAACATCTCGCGCACGGCGGAGTTCGTCGGCATGGAACGCTCCGCCCTGCATCGCAAGCTCAAGGCGCTAGGCGTCGGCTGAGCCGGCATCGTCCAGATATTCATGCAGCTGCTTGAGAAAAAATTGCCTGCTTTCAAGGCAATTTCAGGGAATTGCACCTGTGTTTCTGTGTCAAGCCTGTGAACCGGCTTGCCTAAAAAGCGCGCCTGCCTTCTAATCATGCCGCCGCGCCTCCCGGAGGGGGATCTCAGGGGAGTGCGGGCAACTGGGTGACGCTCCGAAGAGAGCTGCAACCGGTTCAATAAAAAAGAAACCAACAGACTGCGGGATAAAAACAATGGCGGCAGACCGCGCACAAAACCTACAGGACACCTTCCTTAATCACGTTCGCAAAACCAAAACGCCACTGACGATCTTTCTGGTCAACGGAGTGAAGCTGCAGGGCATTGTCACCTGGTTCGACAATTTCTGCCTGCTGCTGAGGCGCGACGGTCATTCGCAGCTTGTATACAAGCACGCGATCTCGACCATCATGCCCGGCGCTCCGATCCAGTTGTTCGAAGGCGGCGAGGATGCTCCGGCTTGAAAGTGATTTGATTGGAACCCCGAAATATTGAAGGGGGTGCCGACCGTCCGCGGGCGGCAGGGGATGGTGCAAGCGGGCGGGTGATTGTCATCGGCCCTTATCTGCGAATGCGCCGCGGAGACTCCGAGGCGCAGACGGAGCTTCATATCCTGCGCGATACCGAGGCGCGGCTCGAGGAAGCCGTTGGTCTCGCGCGCGCCATCGATCTGACGATCGCGGACGCGCTGATCGCGCCGGTCACCCAGATCAGGCCAGCGACCTATCTCGGCAAGGGCAAGGTCGAGGAGATCACAGGGCTCATCGCAGGCCACGACATCGAGTTGGTGGTGATGGATTGCGCGCTGTCGCCGATCCAGCAGCGCAATCTCGAGAAGGCCTGGAACACCAAGGTGCTCGACCGCACCGGACTGATCCTCGAAATATTCGGCCGCCGCGCCAAGACCAGGGAAGGTGCGTTGCAGGTCGAACTGGCGCATCTGAATTATCAGCGCTCGCGATTGGTGCGGTCATGGACCCATCTGGAGCGCCAGCGCGGCGGCTTCGGTTTCATGGGCGGCCCCGGTGAAACCCAGATCGAGGCCGACCGGCGCCTGATCGGTGAGCGGATCACTCGGCTCGAGAACGAAATCAAGAAGGTGCAGGCCACGCGGCGGCTGCATCGCGCCGGCCGCCAGCGGGTGCCGTACCGTGTGGTGGCGCTGGTCGGCTACACCAACGCCGGCAAGTCGACGCTGTTCAACCGCCTCACGCGCGCCGACGTGCAGGCCGCCGACATGCTGTTTGCGACGCTGGACCCGACTTTGCGCGCGCTGAAATTGCCGCTTGGCGGCAAGGCGATGCTGTCGGACACGGTCGGCTTCATCTCCAATCTGCCGACGCAGCTCGTTGCGGCGTTTCGCGCGACGCTGGAGGAAGTGCTGGAGGCCGACGTCATTCTCCACGTCCGTGACATCTCGCATGAAGATACCGAAGCGCAGCAACGCGACGTCGACACCGTGCTGCGCCAGCTCGGCATCGATCCCGATGCCGGACAGCGCATTCTCGAAGTCTGGAACAAGATCGACCGCTTCGATGCCGACGGGCGTGAGAACCTGAACAATATCGCTGCACGCCGTCCACCGGAGCGGCCGTGTTTCCTGGTTTCCGCCGAGACAGGCGAGGGGATCGACACCCTGCTCGCCGCGATCGAGGCGCGGCTGGCGGCAACGCGCACGACACTGGACCTCTCGATCGACGCCGCCGACGGCGCCGGCATCAGCTGGCTGCATCGTAATTCGGAAGTCCTCAACAAGGAGCTTCACGAGGGCCGCTTCGACATGACGGTTCGCGTCGACGAGACCAAGCGTGACATCGTCGTCAACCGCTTCTACGCCGTGCCGCACGCGGTTTCCTGAGCGGCGCACGGCGTCTTAAACCTCACCACGATGCTTTGAACGCCATGAAGACGGCCATGGCGGCGATCATGGCGATCATCATGATGCGTAGCTTGGCTTGGCTGACGCGGTTGGCGAAACGTGCGCCGACATCGGTTCCAACCCACAGGCCCACGATCAGACCGACGATCGTCAACCATGGCATGTCCGTGCCTTGCTGCAGATAGAGCAGCGCCGCCGGCAAAGTGACGGGGAGCGCCGTCACGGCAAGGCTCATGGCCTGGGAGCGGTGCTGCGAGATCTTCAGCAAACCTGTCATCAGCGCGGTGATCGCCAATCCACCGCCGATCCCGAGGAATCCCGATGACCAGCCGGCGACGGCGCCGATCGCAGCCAGCGACGCCCAATGCAGGGGAATGTCGTCAGCACTATCGGCAGAGCCTTCCGTCTTCGGACGCGGCGGCCGCAATATGACGATCGCGAGCAGGATGGCGAGATAGGTGACGAAACTCCATTGCAGGGCGCGATCGGAGACGCGGGTCGCGAGCAGCGCGCCGATGCAGCCGCCGGCACCAAATCCGGCCGCGAGCCAGAGCAGCCAGCGCATCGAGATGCGATGACCGCGCTGGCTGTAATTGCGCACGCCCGAGAGACTGGTCGGAACGACCTGGGCGACCAACGATATGCCCTGCGCGACGTGCTGATCCTTGCCGAGAATGAGCACCAGCAGGGGAACCAGAATCCCGCCGCTGGTGATTCCGAGAAAGCCGGACGCAAGGCCGCCGATGCCGCCCGCCAGCAAGCCGCCGAGAATGTCCGCAGCACTCACCGGCGATGCTTCCCTTCGGTGCCGGTCGTGGTCGCCGGCGGGCGCGGCTCCTCAGTCTTGGCCTCGTTCCACAGCGCGTCCATCTCGGCGAGCGAGGCGGCTTCCAGCGAACGGCCCTGCGCGGCGAGGGCGCGCTCGATATAGCCGAACCGGCGCTCGAATTTGGCGTTGGTGCCGCTCAGCGCGACCTCCGGATCGGCGCCGACATGGCGCGCCAGGTTGACCAGCGCGAACAGGAGATCGCCGGTTTCGGCGGCCATTTCCTGCGTGTCGCCACGATCCAGCGCGGCTTCGATCTCGTCGGCTTCCTCGCGGATCTTGTGCAGCACCGCGCGCGGATCGTTCCAGTCGAAGCCGACGCTGGAGGCCTTGCGCTGCAATGCCATGGCGCGGGTCAGTGCGGGTTGTCCGGCCTTCACACCGGACAGCAGCGATTTGTGGGCGGCTTCGCCGGGGGGACGCCGCGCGGCGCGTTCGGCCTTTTCCTCGGCCTTGATACGGTCCCAGGCTTCCGTGACGTGGCCTGATGTCAGCCGTCCGTCCTTGTCGGCGAAGACATGCGGATGCCGCCGGATCATCTTGCGCGTGATCGCCTCGACGACATCGCCGAACGCGAATGCATTCCGCTCCTCGGCCATCCGGGCATGAAACACCACCTGAAGCAGGAGATCGCCGAGTTCCTCCCGGAGGTCGTCGAGGTCGCCGCGCGCGATGGCATCGGTGACCTCGTAGGCTTCCTCGATGGTGTAGGGGGCAATGGTCGCAAAATCCTGTTCGAGGTCCCAGGGACAGCCGGTGCCGGGCGTCCGCAGCGCCGCCATGATCTCGAGCAGGCGTGAAATATCGCGGGAAGGGGTCATGGCGCACCGGCCTGAGGGGATTTCAGACCTGTATGCCGCAAGACGTGCGCCAATCCCAGCAAAACGAGCCGGACGGGCAGGCATTTCCACCGATTGGCCCGCGGGTTCGATGAATGCTAATGGGCAGCCCATGGGCGATCGATCGCAAAGCGAAACCGCGCTGGTCCTGTTCTCCGGAGGACAGGATTCCGCGACCTGTCTGGCCTGGGCGCTCGAACGCTTCGCGCGCGTCGAGATGCTCGGTTTCGATTACGGACAGCGGCACGCCATCGAGCTTGAGTGCCGCGAGCGGCTGCTGTCGGGCATCAAATCGTTGCGGCCGGACTGGGCGGCAAGGCTCGGCGACAGCCACACCCTGGAAATTCCGACGCTCGCCGAAATCTCCGACACCGCGCTGACGCGCGATGTCGCGATCGCGATGGGGGCCGACGGGCTGCCCAACACGTTCGTGCCCGGTCGCAACCTGGTGTTTCTGACGTTCGCCGCGGCGCTGGCGTATCGGCGCGGCATCGGCCACATCATCGGCGGGATGTGCGAGACCGATTATTCCGGCTACCCCGACTGCCGTGACGAGACCATCAAGGCGCTGCGGACGGCGCTCAATCTCGGCATGAACAAGCAGTTCGAATTGCACACGCCGCTGATGTGGCTGGACAAGGCCTCGACCTGGAAGTTGGCCAATGAGCTCGGCGGGGCGGGGCTGGTCGATCTGATCCGCGAGCACTCCCACACCTGCTATCTCGGCGAGCGCGGCGCGCGGCACGACTGGGGTTACGGCTGCGGCGAGTGCCCGGCCTGCGCGCTGCGCGCGAAGGGCTGGCGGGAATATGTAGCCGGCGCGGGCTAGCCGGGTCTTGAGGAAAAGCGTCGGCTCCGTGTCATCTGCGTTCGTTCGCTGGAATTGGGTAAGGTCATCGAGGCATGTCGGATCACCTCAAAGAAATTCCACCGGCTGCGCTGCTCCTGGGCCGTGAGATCATCTCTGTGGATCCACATTCAGGCGAAGTGCGGTTGCGGTTTCTTGCCCAGGCGCATTTTGCCAACCGTCATGGCACCGTCCAGGGCGGAATGCTTGCGGCCATGCTTGATTCCGCGACCGGCAATGCCGTCATGGCCAGCCTTCCAGCCGATCGAACGGCGGTCACGACGCGGCTCGATACGACGTTCATCAGGCCGGCTGTCATGGGACCACTGACCGCCACGGCACGCCTCGTCAAGCAGGATGAGCGGTCGGCGGAAGCCGAGGCTGAACTGTTCGACAGCAGCGGCGAGATCGTCGCTCGTGGACGTGCGGAGTTGCGTGTCCGCCTCAGGAAGAATGCGTAGCCGCTAAGCAAAATCTTCCGGCTGCAACATGATCGGCGAGCCGTGCGGTGTGCGGTCGGCGGCGTGATCCCAGGCGTCGCGGTAGCGGTGCAGCGTTTCGGAGGATGCCACGCCCTTGGCCGCGACAAGCTTTTCGAGCGTCGCCAGCCAATGCCGGTAGTAGGTCTCGCCGTGATCGGGATCGCCAGCCGCCTGCGCCCGCCTGATTTCATCGGCGAGGGCTTGAGCCCATTCGGGCCAGGTGAACAATCCGCGCCCGTGCAGCGCCAGCGCCATGGCGAAAGCCTGCGCTTCCCACGGTTCGCGAAACACCGGCCCGTCGGCATCGCGGGGAATGCCGGGCACGGCGCGGGTCGCGGCGTCGGCGGCTTGCGGATCAAGCGCCATCAGGCCGGCTCCAGATAGGATTCCCAGGCATCGACCGAGGTCTTCACCGAGACGTCGCCGTCGGGTCCCCACAGCTCGCGGCCGTCGAAGGTCACGGTGTAGAGCCATTGCGGATTTTCCTGGCCCAGGGAGTTGGTGTCCGGAAACACGTGGACGCCGTGCAGCATCTCGACGGTGCCGACATGCCCGCGCACATAGCGCGGCAGCCGCGTATGGGTCGGCGGATGTATCGTCTTTGTCCGTACGCGGTCTCCGATCGCGAAGCGGGCGGGGCCCTTGGCCTCGCGCTCGGTCGGGCCGCCCCGATGCAGCATGGCTGCGACGCCCTCGGGCGTCAGCGTCGCTCGCCACCGGCTTTGCCGGATGCAGCGGCTTTGCGGCGTCGATTTCGTCCGGTGCGACGAGGCCACGCTCCAGCACCAGCCGTTCGAGGCCGGCGAACCAGATCTGGTAATAACTCATGCCGAGATAATCCGCGGGCGGACGGTCCTCGCGGGCAAAGCGCGACATGTCGATGTTCCAGCCGCCGGGCATCCCCATCGCGAGCGTGATCGCGAAGGCGCGCCGCTCCCACTCGGCGTGAAACACCGGCTCGTTCGGTTCCGGCTGGACCGGACCGGACCATGCCACGCCGCCCATATCGTGCGCGCCTTCCATCAGGCGACCTCGTGCGGCTGCTTCGGCAATCCCGTGCCGATCATGCTGTCACGGGTGACGAGATCAGCGAGGCGTTCTTCGCTCCAGCCCTCGGTGCCCTGGGGGCGCATCGGCAGTACGAGATAGCGGATTTCCGCGGTCGAATCCCAGACCCGGATTTCGGTGCCCGCGGGCAGCTCAAAGCCGAAATCGTGGAGCACGCCGCGCGGATCCTTCACCGCCTTGGAGCGATAGGGCGCCGACTTGTACCAGACCGGCGGCAGGCCGAGCACCGGCCACGGGTAGCAGGAGCACAGCGTGCACACGACCATGTTGTGGAGCTGAGGCGTGTTCTCGACCGCCACGATGTGCTCGCCTTGACGGCCGGCATAGCCGAGTTCGCGATATCGCCGGCGTCGCATCCTTGAGGAGACGGGCGCGATAGGCCGGATCGGCCCAGGCGTGGGCCACGACGCGCGCGCCGTTGCGCGGGCCGACCTTGGTCTCATAGGTCTCGATCAGAAGATCGAGCGCGGCCGGATCGACATAGCCCTTTTCGGTCAGGATGGTTTCGAGCGCGCGTACCCGCAATTCGGTCTCGGACAATTCCGAATGGTCGTGGTCGTGATGATGGTGATCGTGATCATGGCCGGTCATGCCCCAAGGATAGGCGAAATTCAGGCGATGTCGAGATGCAGTCTACGGGGTTCAGATGAGCCGAATTTGATTGCGATTTCAGCGATTTCGCGCCGCTGCCAAGGCGCACTGCCCGTGGCCTCAATCAAGACAATTCTTCGGTATCGAGGCGAAGACTCAGCTAGCGTTCCCGGATGGGGTTTAGGGGGCAAGGCGCCATATTTGCTGCGACGGCGGCTGCGCTGTCGTTGCTGGCGGCGGGCGAAGCACGGGCCGCCAATGGCGCCTATGCGGTCGATGCCGCCGACATCTCCGAAGTCGGATCGTGCAAGGTCGAAAGCTGGTTTTCGACCGCGACCAATACCGATTTTTCGGCCGTGGCGAATCCGTCCTGCGTCGCAGATATCGTCAAGCCCGTCGAATTGAGCCTTCTCACGAACCGTTCGCGCAGCGACGGCGATTTGAGCACCATCCTCGCACCGAAGGCAAAATGGAACATTGCGCCCACCGGCATCGGCAGGTTCGGTGTCGCATTCTATGCGGGCGGCCAGTTTGACGCGCTGACCGGCGAAAACCTCACAGCTTTTGCCGTGGTGCCGGCGACATTCCGGCTTTCCGAGACCATGCGGATCAACATCAACGGCGGCTGGCTCTGGGACCGCACGGTCGACCGGCACTATCTGACCTATGGCCTCGGTTTCGACTGGAAATTCACCGATGTCCTGCAATGGACGATCGAGGCATTCGGCCAGGCCGGCGCATCCGACATCCCCGGCGTCATCCAGCCGCGGTTTCAGACCGGCGTGCGATACCGGCCCAACGAAATCTTCTCGGTCGATCTCATTTATGGCCACAATATCACGGGCGAAAACGCCAGTTGGGTCACGCTCGGGACCACCATTCGCTTTCCCGCGCCGGACGAAAGACCCGCGCGGGAGCGGACCGGACATTTGTGAGTTATTGTTGCGGGAAACGGCAGTGAGGGAGCGCGGATGGTGGCAAACTTTGTGACGATCGAAAAAGGTTTGGGGCCTGAGGGGCGGGTGGCTGTGGTTCGCTTCGACCGCGGCGACGGCATCAACGCGCTGTCACCGGAAGCGCAGCGGCAGCTCACCGCCGCCGCGCGCAGCTTCGAGGATGACGCCAACACCTCCGTCGTGGTGCTTACCGGCGGCAAGGATGCCTTCAGCGCGGGCTTCGACCTCAAGGACCCCGAAGGCCGCGCCCGGCGGACCATGGACCTTGGCACGTTGCGGCGGCACCTGAGGCTGGGGCCGCGACTGACCCACGCCTGGCACGAGATGGAGCAGATCACGATCGGCGTCATCGAGGGGTTTTGCATCGGCGGCGGAGTGGCGCTGGCGGTGGCGCTGGATTTTCGGGTGATGGGCCGCGATGCGCATTTTCGGGTGCCCGAGATCGGTCTCGGCATGAACATGAGCTGGCAGAGCATTCCGCGCATGCTGCAGCTGATCGGGCCGGCGCGCACCAAGCAGGCGGTGATCCTGGCCGACCAGCGCATCTCGGCCGACAAGGCCTATGAATGGGGCCTGGTGGAGGAGGTGGCCGACCCCGGCCATGCCTTCGATGCGGCCATGGCGTTCGCTGCAAAAATCGCAGCGCAACCGCCGCTGTCGGTCGCCATGACGAAATTGACCGTCAACCGGCTGGCGCACGCGCTCGACGATCTCGCCAGCCACATGGACGTCGACCAGTACGCGCTCGCCAGCATGAGCGAAGACAACAAGGAAGGCGTGGCGGCGTTCCTGGAGCGGCGAAAGCCGACGTTCAAGGGGCGATAGCGATCCGCGTGCGCGCGCAGCGCTCCATGACGATCTCGCAGGCTTCGTCGAGACCAGATCTCCTGCTAGGGTTTCGTGCCGACTGGCCCTGGGCTTGTCGAGCCAGTGAAGCCACGAACCTGACGGGGAGACGATGGCTGGAAAGATTTCGCGCCGAGGTTTTGCGAAGCTCGCGGTTCTCTCCGCGGCTGCCGTGTCGGCAACACCTGCAAAATCGCACCGACGCGCGGCCAAGCCAAAGAGCGACTCCGCGCTCCGCCGCCGGTTTTCCGGACGGCTTTGTCTGGGGGACGGCCACGTCCGCCTATCAGGTCGAGGGCGCCGTCCTTGAGGACGGGCGAGGTCGCTCGATATGGGACACTTTCGCCCGCCTGCCGGGCAAGATCGAGGACGGCAGCAATGCCGACCAGGCCGACGATCATTTTCACCGCTACAAGGAAGATGTCGGCCTGATCAGGGATCTGGGCGTCAAGGCCTATCGTTTCTCGATCGCGTGGCCGCGGGTGTTTCCGCAAGGAGACGGCCCGCCGAACCCGAGAGGTCTCGACTTCTACGATCGGCTGCTGGACGAATTGCTGGCGAGCGGCATCACTCCCTACGCGACGCTGTACCACTGGGATCTGCCGCAATCGCTGCAGGACCGTTTTGGCGGGTGGCAATCCAGCGAGACCTCAAGGGCCTTTGCAGACTACGCGG
The DNA here is from genome assembly GCA_963843225.1 of uncultured Alphaproteobacteria bacterium. Classification (GTDB taxonomy): domain Bacteria; phylum Pseudomonadota; class Alphaproteobacteria; order Rhizobiales; family Xanthobacteraceae; genus Bradyrhizobium. The sequence goes on from CAWJJT010000004.1 coordinate 257,339, forward strand.
GATATGTGGCCGGGCGCTTGGGCGATCGCGTGAAGAGCATCTTCACGCTTAACGAATGCGGAAGATTTGTGGACTTCGGATACGGCCTCGGAATCGATGCGCCGGGCCTCAAGTTACCCCAGGCCGTCGTCAACCAGGTCCGTCATAACGCCGCGCTCGGCCACGGGCTCGCCGTGCAGGCGATCCGCGCGAAGGGGCGCGCGGGCATCAAGGTCGGTCCGGCCGAGAACATCGCCGCCTGCGTGCCGGCGATCGACACGCCGCAGAACGTGCGCGCCGCCGAGATCGCGACGCGTGAAATGAACGGCGGCTTCCTGAACGTGATCCTGGAAGGCAAATACACCGATGCGTTTCTCGCCTACGCCGGCAAGGACGCGCCGAAATACACCGCCGAGGAATTGCGGATCATCTCGTCGCCGGTCGATTTCGTCGGCCTGAACATTTACGCACCGCAGTTTTACGTGGTCGCCGCCGACCACGCGCCGGGATTCGACATCCTGCCGTTTCCGGCCTCGTTTCCCCACATGAGTTCGGAATGGCTGAGGATCGGGCCGGAGACTGCTTACTGGGTGCCGCGGCTCGCGGCAAAGGTCTGGAACCTCGATACCATCTATATCAGCGAGAACGGCACCTCGGCGGCCGATCAGTTCGCTCCCGATGGCAAGATCTACGATCTCGACCGCATCATGTACCTGCGCAACTACTTGACGCAGCTGCAGCGCGCGACAGCGGAGGGCGTCCCGGTTCGCGGATATTTTCTGTGGAGCCTGATGGATAATTTCGAGTGGATCTTCGGGCTTGAGAAGCGGTTCGGCCTGTACCATGTGGATTTCAAGACGCAGCGCCGCACACCGAAGCTGAGCGCATCGTTCTATCGCGACGTCGTCGCGCGAAACGCGGCAGGAGTTTAGCCAGCAACGGAGTGGCGCCGGCCGGAATGCCGATCCCTTCAATCCCAAGAGGCATCATGATCAAGACCATCGAAGCTCCCAACAGTGGCTATCGTTTCATGCCGGGTGTCAGCCAGTATTCCTGCGGCATCGCCGCCTTGCCCGGCTTCACCATCGAGCGGGTAAGTTTTGCCGATCCGGTGCCGCTCAAGCATGGATTCGAGCGGATCGCCAAAATGCTCGAGGACGCGGGCCGGCCGCTCACCGCCTTCGGCGCCTGCGAGTTGCGCTCGCCGGCGCCATTCACCGAAGATGGATTTCGAGCCTTCAACGAGATCTACATCAAGACCCTGATCGAGTGGGGCGTGATGAAGGATGGCGTCAATCCGGTGGCGCGCAGCAATGTCTGTCCGAAGATCGACCCACCCGGCGAGCCCTGCTTTCACGCATTCTGCTTCGCGGTGCCGGCCCCGCAGGCGGCCCCTTCCTTCGTCGTTGCCGGCAGCGGCGAGGCCGCCGAGGGCAAGGCGAACTATCGCGACCACATCGTCAGTCCCGGCGACACCAGCCCCGCGGGGATGCTGGCCAAGGCAAAATGGGTGCTGGACGAGATGGAGCGGCGCATGGGCGCGTTCGGCGGCACCTGGCGTCAGACGACGGCCGTGCAGCTTTACACCGTCGAGGATATCTATTCGGTCATCGAAGGCGAGCTTGGCCGGCGCGGCGTGCTTCGCAATGGCCTGACCTGGCATTTCAACCGGCCGCCGGTCGTCGGCCTCGACTACGAGATGGATTGCCGCAGCGTCCAAATCGAGCGGGTGGTTTAGGCGCAGTTAAGGCGCGCGCTTCGGGTCATTTGTTACAGATGTAATGCGATGGCGGGAGTCGGCAATCGTGCCGCAACGCCAATCGATTTTACTGGTGTCGGATGTGCGACGGACGCCGGCAGGATGGGCCATGCTGTAAAACCACCGATTGAACCCGACTCATCGCAAGGACCCGGCGCGGCGCGGCTGGTTAGAATCATTCCAACGTTGGCTTGATCGTTGCGGTTTCTATCGGGTGTGCGCAACCGTTGAGCATTCACGCCACGATGCGGGCACAGGCGTAAACGCAAATCGTGCGATTTTGAAATCGCATGACGTGCGTTCGATGCGTTACGCTCGCGGATATGTGTGCTGCGGTATAGCGCACGGTACCCTATATCTCCGACGCGGGGGTCGGAGAACTTGGAATATGACTGAAAGGCCGGTGGCCGGAGCGTCGAATCGTAGTGGCCAGCTTGTGCGCGGTGAGACCAGTGGGTTCGACAAAGCCAACATCGAGGCGTTGGCCCGGAGCGAACACAACGCGGCCGTTGAACGCACCCAGCCTAGCTGTCTCGTCGTCGAGGACGACCGCACGATGCGGCACCTCGTCGTGAATTATCTCGAAGAGCACGACATCCGGGCGATATCAGCAACCGGGCGTGACGAGGTGCCGGGTCTGATCGCCAGCGAAGATCCGAGCGTCGTGATCCTCGACCTGCGGCTTGGCCAGGACGACGGTCTCGACCTGCTCCGCGAAATTCGCTCGCACTCCGATGTTCCCGTGATCATCACCACGGGCCATCGCCGCGACGAAATCGACAGGGTGGTTGGCCTCGAACTCGGCGCCGACGATTACATCACCAAGCCTTTCGGCTTGCGCGAACTGCTGGCGCGGATTCGTGCTGTGCTGCGCCGGAGAGAGGCCGGACAAACGGCCGTCCAGCGTGATCCTGAACGGGGGCGCAGCCGATTCGGCAACTGGCAGCTCGATCGGCGCAACCGGCGTCTCAGCGATTCCAGCGGCGTGCCGGTTTCGCTGACAAAGGGCGAATATGCGTTGCTGGTGGCCTTTCTCGACGCGCCGCAACGGCCGCTGTCCCGCGAACATCTTCTGCAGGCAACCCGCATCCACGAGGATGTCTTTGACCGCAGCATCGACGTGCAGGTGTTGCGGCTGCGGCGCAAGTTGGAGACCGACCCCAGCGCACCGCGCGTCATCCTGACCGAACGCGGCGTCGGCTACGTGTTTGCGCTTCCCGTCGAAACGCTCTGATGAAAGCGAGCCAGGTGGAATCGCGCGCGGTCATCCGGCGATACGCGGCAGTATTGCGTCCCCGACAACGCAGACCAGCGCGCTCCATTACAATCGTAGCCTCAATTCCGCGTGCTGGAATGATGCCGCAACATGCGCGCGGCAAAGTCTCCCGAGCCAACAATGCTTGGGAGAGATTAATGCAATTGAGAAGACAGTCATCCGCCCAGCGGCCGCTGCTCGTGCTTGCCGCGCATCGTGGCGTGCCAATCACATCCCGCTCTCCGCTGATTGCTTCGTCGAACGCGGTCGGGAAATTCAGCGGGCCACTCGTCCATTCCTATCAACCGATTGATTTACGGCGTATCGACGGACGCCGCGCAGGCGAGGGCGGGTCGAGCCGGATCCAGACGGAGCCGGACAAGTCTTGGCGCGTCGTCCCCGCCGCCATATTTGGCTTCAGCGCCAGGTTTTTCGGGGGTTTTGCCGCCTGCGGCGAATTCGCATTTTCGGGCTTTTTGTTCGCGTTCATGTCGTGGACGATTGCGGAGGTTCTGGCGGGTTGCGCGGCCTATGCCCAGGCGATGTATCCCTGCGTGATCGAGGACGAGCCCCGCGAGCGGTTGGGCATCGCGGCGCCCACGACCAGCGAGCCCGTAGCGCTGCCGCCAACGCGCGGGTACCGATCCGTCGCAGCCGATCCTGTCGTGGTTGCATACATCGTGCGATCGGAGACGCCGCGCGTCGATCCACCGAGGTGGAGCGCATTGATCGCGGGCCTTTGGAGGGAATTCCGATCAGGAAATCGGCCGCGAGATTGCCCGGCGCCGCGCGATCGCGGAGTTGCGCGCGCTCGACGACCGTTCTCTGCGAGACGTCGGGCTCTCCCGCTGCGACATCGACCGCGTTGCGAGGTACGGAGATCGTTGCGAATGATGTGGTGGTGGCCGCCGGCCTGGGGCCGGCGGCAACAGGGGAGGGTGTTTGCACGCGGGCCGCTGATGCCGGCCATCAGGCACCCACGTTTGCGGCCGCTCTGGATCTGTCTGGTATCGCTCCTGCTGTCGCTGGCGGGCGGCGCGGTGGCGCAAGTCGGGGAGGGCGACGTGCCCGTCGGTGGATTGGCCGCTGATGAGGAGCCGATCACCCCCATTCCGCCGCCGCCCACGGCCAATCCGTTGAAGCTCAAACTCGGCGAGCGTCTGTTCAGTGACACGCGCCTGTCCGGTGACGGCAAGCTGTCATGTTTGTCCTGCCACGATATTCACACGAATGGCGCCGGTCACAGGACCATCGCCCATGACGGGTCGAAAGCTCCGTTCGATACGCTCACGGTCTTCAACGCATCGCTCAATTTTCGGCTGAACTGGGAGGGTAACTTCCGCGACCTCGGCGCGCATGTCGAATCTTCGCTGACAAATCCAGCCAACATGGGCACCAGCGTCGACGAGGTTCTGGGGAAACTGAACGCCGACCCGATAATGGTGAAGCAATTCCGCGCGGCCTACGGCAATCCGCCGGATCGTGCGAGTTTCCTCGACGCGATGGTCACCTTCGAAAAGTCGCTGCGCACACCGGGAAGCCGTTTCGACCGCTGGCTCGGCGGTGATGTCTCGGCGCTATCGGTCAAGGAAGTGGACGGCTACCAGTTGTTCAAGTCGCTGGGGTGCAGCTCCTGCCATCAGGGTGCGAATGTCGGGGGCAATCTGTTCCAGCGGCAGGGGGTTTTTCGACGGCTCATCGCCGGCAAGCCCGAAATCGTGCGGGTTCCGAGCCTGCGCAACGTGGCGACGACGTCGCCCTATTTTCATGATGGCAGCACGCCGACTCTCAATGAGGCGGTGCGCCGGATGGCTGCGGCCCAGCTCGACCGGACGCTGCCGGATCAGCAGATCGATTCCATCGTCGCATTCCTGCAGACGCTGACCGGAACGTATCGCGGCGTGCCCGTCGTCGGAGCCGCGCCATGAGGTTGATGCCGGTCGTGGCGGTCGTCTGTTTCCTGGTCTTGCTGCTGACCTGGCTGTCGCTGCGCGCCATCAATCCGAAGGCGGAACAGTTCGATCAGGCCCTCGCGGAGATGGACCGTTTCGCGACAGTTGAAAATGCATTGTCCCGCGATGTCTTCAGCGCGCGCGCCGGCACATTGCGCAATTACGATCCGCTGGTTGCGGAGATCGCCTCGCTGCGCGGTTCGCTCGAGCGATTGCGCAAGAGCGCCGTGATCGATACCGAGACGGCGGACGCGGTCGATCGGCTGGTATCCTCCATCGACCGGCAGGAGGATTTGGTGGAGCGGTTCAAGAGCGACAACGCGCTGTTGCACAATTCGCTTTCCTTTTTCGGACGGTTCAGCGCGCGTCCGGTTTCGCCGGAGCTCGGCTCGGCGATCAGTTCCGCCGCCGCGGCAATGCTGCATTTGACGCTCGATGCTTCGCCTGCGGCCGCAGGCGAGGTCGAAGACCGGTTGAACGAACTAGCCAAACAGGCCCAACCCGCCGATAGCGATTCGATTACCCCGTTGCTGGCGCATGGGCGGCTGCTTCTTGAACTGCTTCCCGCGGTCGACAACACCTTGAGAGCGATGCGTGCCGTGCCGCGGAAAAGCGACCAGGATGCTCTCCGGTCGCTGGTCCTGGAGCGCCAACTTGCATCGCGGACAAACGCGCGGCAGTTTCGCCGGGTGCTCTACGCGACGTCGCTGCTTCTGGTCGTGCTGCTGGCTTATCTTGGCCTGCGGCTGCGGGCGCGCGCCAAGGCGCTGCAGCGGCGCGCCGCGCTGGAGCATGTGATCGCAGGCATCTCGATGCGCTTCATCAACGCGCCGCCGCAAAATATCGGCGCCGAGATCGAACACGCGCTTGCCGACATGGGGCGCTGCATCGGCGCGGACCGCGCCTATTTTGTGCAGACTGGCCCGGTATCGCGGTCGTATGCCTGGTCCAAGTCGGGGAGGGGCTTTCCGCCGGGCTGGCCCGGGCAGGCGCCGGCTCTCGCGGCCCGCTTCGATCCCGTGGTCGATGGAATTATCCGGGTTCCAAGCGTCGATTGGCTCCCGGCGGGAGACAACAAGAACGCATGCATTGCCTTCGGTCTGCGGGGGTGGGCGTGCGCGACCAATGTGAGCCCGGAAGGTGGCAGCGTCGCCCTCGGCTTCGATGCGGTCGACTGCCCGTGCCGCATCACGGCGCCGAACGAGCTCGGTCTCCTGCGGATGGCGCTCGATACTATCGTGTACGCACTCGGACGGCAGGCCATGGACAAGGAGCGGGCGCGGCTGGAGACGCGATTGCAACAGGCTCGCCGAATGGAAGCGGTCGGCACCATCACCAGCGGCATCGCCCACAACTTCAATAATATCCTGGGCGGGATTCTCGGCCATTCCGAAGTGATCGAAGATCGCCTTGGTCCGGACGCCCGACTGCGCCCCAATCTCGATGCGATCCGGCGCGGCGCTGAACGGGCACGCGATCTCGTCGACCAGATCCTGGTGTTTGGACGCCGCCGTGAAGCCCAGCGCAGGCCGGTAAGCGTGCCGGCGCTGATTGCCGAGGCGCAGTCGCTGCTGAGCGTGTCACTGCCGCCGGGAGTCGAGCTTGTGATCCGCGAACCGACGGTAGCCGCTGTCGTTTCCGGCGAACCGGAACAATTGCAGCAGGTGATCTTCAATCTCTGCAACAATGCGGCCCAGGCCATGGATAATGTCGGGCGTATCGAACTCGAGGCAGACGTGGTTGATCTGACCGAGCCTCGCTCGCTCAGCCAGGGCGAGCTTCCGGCGGGACGTTACGTACGCCTTGTGGTGAAAGATTCCGGCCGCGGCATGGACCTGGCCACGCTGGCGCGAATCTTCGAACCCTTTTTTACTACCCGTCCCACCGGGAACGGGTTGGGATTGTCGACCGTGCGCGCGATCGTGCGGGAACATGGTGGAAAGATGAACGTGACGAGCACGCCCGGCGAGGGCAGTCGCTTCGAGGTTTGGCTCCCCGGACTGCCCACGGCCGAACTGCTGGGGCAGGAGGATACGGCGGTGCTTCCGCTGGGCCGCGGCGAAACGATCCTGATGGTCGCTGACGACAGTGCCCGCCTGATCAGAGACGAGGAGATGCTGGCCGCACTCGGCTACGAGCCCGTCGGCTTTACAGACCCCGAGGCGGCGCTCGCCGCCTGCCGGGCCAGGCCCGAGCGCTTCGATGCGCTGCTCGTGGCTCATTTCGGCTCGGTCAAAGCCTCGCTCGAACTCGCGGCCGCACTCCATCATGCCGCGCCCGGTTTGCCGATCGTGTTGGAGACCAGATCGGCGGAGGAAATCGGCGCCGATAGCCTGGTGAACGCCGGCATCGCCGACGTCGTGCGCTGGCCGATGGCCGCCGCAGAAATCGCAGCGGCGCTCGATCGCTGTTCCCAACCAAGGAAGCGCGAGGCGAAAGCCCCGTCCACCGCAATACGTGAGGTCTATTCTCTGGCGCGCTGAAACCCTCTTTATTGTTGCCAAAGCAACTAACCTGTGCGAGGCTCCGCTCAACGAAGGCTGAGAGCAGCTTGGCTGCCGTGCACCGACGGGGAGGGAAGATGTCTTGAATGCGCCCGGGCGATGCGATGCGCCGACGGCCAAGCGCGGGATCGGAGGTTTGAATCCGCCCGCGATCGACGCATGGCCAATTGCCGGCTCAGGGCTCGACTTGACCGGTGACAGCGTCGAGATTGGCGTGGACGCGGCGGAGCAAATCGATCAAGACTTCCCGTTCGTCCTTTCGCAGGCAGGACAGCAGCCGGCGTTCGCGTTCCAGGGCCGCGACAATCACTTTGTCATGGACGCCGCGGCCCTTCGAAGTCAGCGAAATCGAGTGGCTGCGACCGTCGCTCGGGTCGGTCTTGATCGCGATCAGGTCGCGGTTTTGCATCATGGTAAGGGTACGGCTGACCGGGCCCTTGTCGAAGCCGATGACGTGACAGATGCGCGAGGCGGTGATGCCTGGCTCGATCGCGAGCAGCGACATGATCCGCCATTCCGTGACATTGATGCCGAAGTGCTTCTGGTAAAACACCGTGGCGCTGCGCGACAGCTTGTTGGCAATGAAGGTGACGAAGGCCGGCACGTAACGTTCGAGATCGAGCGTCTGGCCCGCTTTGGCGCCACCGGCTCCGGGCTCCTTCCGGGCCGAGGGTCCAGATCCGTTCTTGGTCATCTCTCGCATCATCCCCGCAAACACAGCTTCGAGAAATAGAGGCTTAGGCCGCAGCTTTACAAGACCAAACTTCGGGAGGCTCGCATGGTGGCAACAGGTTTGGCCGGCAATAACGGCGAAGTCGCGCGTGACGAGTCAGGCCGGACGCTCTCGCCGATTCCACGCCTCGACGTCGATCCGTTTGCGATCGAGTATTTCGACGATCCCTTTCCCGTGCAAGAGACGCTGCGCGAGGCCGGCCCTGTGGTGCATCTCCACAAATGGAACGTCTATGGGGTGGCGCGCTATGCCGAAGTCTATGGCGTGCTCAACGACCCCGCGACGTTCTGCTCCAGCCGTGGGGTTGGCCTAAGCGATTTCGCCAAGGAAAAGCCGTGGCGGCCGCCGAGCATCATTCTCGAGGCCGACCCGCCGGCCCATACCCGCACCCGGGCCGTGCTCAGCAAGGTGTTGTCGCCTGCGGTCATGAAACAAATTCGCGATCGTTTCGCTGCGGCCGCCGAAGCGAAGGTCGACGAGCTGTTGGTGAAACGCAGCTTCGACGCCGTGGCAGATCTGGCCGAAGCCTTTCCTTTGTCGGTTTTTCCCGACGCGATGGGCCTCAAGCAGGAGGGGCGGGAGCATCTCATTCCCTATGCCGGACTGGTGTTCAACGCCTTCGGCCCGCCGAACGAGTTGCGCCAGACGGCCATCGAGCGTTCCGCCCCGCACCAGGCCTATGTCCAGGAGCAATGCCAGCGGGAAAACCTCGCGCCCGGAGGGTTTGGAGCCTGTATCCATGCCCGTGTCGACACCGGCGACATCACCGCGAGCGAAGCCCCGCTGCTGGTTCGCTCCCTGCTCAGCGCGGGCCTCGACACCACCGTCTACGGCATTGGGGCTGCGATCTATTGCCTCGCGCGCTTTCCGGACGAATGGCAACGGCTGCGGCGGGACCCGTCTCTGGCGCGCAATGCGTTCGAGGAAGCCGTGCGTTTCGAGAGCCCGGTACAAACGTTTTTCCGTACCACCACGCGGGAGGTCGAACTCGGCGGCTGCAGGGTCGGCGAGGGCGAGAAGATCCTGATGTTTCTGGGCGCGGCCAACCGCGATCCCAGGCGCTGGGTCGATCGCCGACCGCTACGACATCACCCGCAAGACCTCGGGTCATGTCGGCTTCGGCTCCGGCATCCACATGTGCGTGGGGCAGTTGGTCGCGCGGCTGGAAGGCGAGGTGATGCTGGCGGCTCTGGCGCGCAAGGTCGCGACCATCGAGATCACCGGTCCGGTCACGCGCCGCTACAACAACACGCTGCGGGGCCTCGACAGCCTTCCCATCACCCTTACGCCAGCCTGAAGCGAGTCTTCCATGACGACCGTCACCTTCATTCATCCGAACGGCCGTGCCGAGCCCGTCGAAGCTGAAACCGGCGACAGCGCCATGCACGCCGCGATCGTTCACGGCCTCGACGGCATCGTCGCCGAGTGCGGCGGCAGCCTGGTTTGCGCCACCTGCCACGTCTATGTCGACGACGCCTGGATCGGCCGGGTAGGGCCGGTTGGCGACGACGAGGACGAACTGCTTGCCGGCGCCGCCGCCGAGCGCCAGGCCGGCAGCCGGCTGTCATGCCAGATCAAGATCACTCCGGAACTCGACGGCCTGGTGCTGCGGCTGCCGGACCGGCAGGTCTGACAACAACAGCCCTGATCCAACCAGCGACCGCGCCCGGCAACGACCGGAAACGCGAAACCAGACAGAGGGGAAAACGATGAAGGGCTTGAATTGGGTCGCGGCGCTTGCCGCCGCGTGCGTGACTTGCAGCGCGGCGCAGGCCGAGATTTCCGACGGTGTGGTGCGCGTTGGCGTGCTCAACGATATCTCCGGCATCTTCCAGGATACCAACGGCATGGGGTCGGTCGAAGCCGCCCGCATGGCCGCGGAAGATTTCAACGGCGGCGGCAAGAACATCAAGGTCGAGATCGTCTATGCCGATCATCAGAACAAGGCCGATGTCGGCTCGGCGATCGCCCGCAAATGGCTCGATGTCGACAAGGTCGACGCCATCGTCGACGTGCCGAATTCGGCGGTTGGTCTGACCATCAACGCGCTGTTGCGCGACTCGCGCATGACGTTCCTGGCCTCCTCCACGGCAAGCTCGGACCTGACCGGCAAGGCCTGCTCGCCGAACACGATCCAGTGGGTCAACGATGCCTGGGCGACGGGTAACACCACCGCGGCGGCGATGATGGCGCGGGGCGGCAAGGACTGGTACTTCCTCACGGTGAATTATGCGCTGGGGCAGGGCATCGAAGCCGAAGCCACCAGCTACATCGAGAAGCACGGCGGCAAGGTGCTGGGCTCCAGCCGGCACCCGCTCGGCACCTCGGATTTCGCTTCGCTGTTGCTGCAGGCCCAGGGCTCCAAGGCCAAGGTCATCGGTCTGGCGAATGCCGGCGGCGATACCATCAACGCGGTGAAGCAGGCGGCCGAATTTGGTATCCAGGCGAACGGCCAGTCGCTGGTGGCGTTCCTCCTGTTCATCAACGATGTCCACGGCATGGGCCTGAAAGTTGCGCAGGGGCTTCAACTGCTCGAGGCGTTCTATTGGGACATGAATGACGACACCCGCGCCTTCGCCAAGCGGTTCGCAGCCCGGCCCGGCATGAACGGCAAGATGCCGAGCGGCAACCAGGCCGGCGTCTACGCCTCGACGCTGGCTTACCTCAATGCCGTTGCAGCCACCGGAAGCGACGACGCCAAGGACGCGGTGCCCGAGATGAAGAAATTCAAGGGCAAGGATGCCTTGTTCGGTGACGTGACTATCCGGCAGGACGGCCGCGTCATTCATCCGATGTATCTGTTCGAGGTGAAGAAGCCCGAGGAGTCGAAATATCCCTACGACTACTACAGGCTCATCTCGACCATTCCCGCCGACCAGGCGTTCCGGCCGATCGCCGATGGCGGCTGTCCGATGATCAAATAACCCGGCGTTGACGCGCAGCCGAAGCCTCCCGCTTGCCGCACAGCAGGCGGGAGACTCTCCCAAGATGAAGTTCAGAGACGCGCTTGGAACGGGACGGCCGGCCTACGTCCCATATCAACGATTCGCATAAGGTATATTATGGAATATATAATGGGCAATCCCAGATCATATAATCGTAAGTGAAATCAAATGCTTGCGGCTTTGATTTGGATCAAAACCTGTGTTGGCGCGCCCTGTCTAGGCTGGGCTGGACAGAAAGAATTCGCGGGGAAGGATTTGGATTCTGGACGGATTCTTCGACGGCGTACGACCCAATGCATCGTTTCGACATCTACTTTTGGCTCTCGCTTGTCTGGCTGGCGGCATTGCTACTGGCAGTCAGCACCGCCATCGTGCTGCTCAACGAAGGCACCTAGAACACGGTAAGCGGGATCGGCCAGGGCCGATCTATCGAGCGATACTTAGCTAAAAATGATCGTAAATGCAGTCGGGACGGATTGAGGCCATGGCGTGCCGGCAACGGCCTAGATGAACTGCCGGCCGCCGTCGACGATCAGGGTCTGACCGGTCATGAAGGCAGCGTGTGGCGACGCGAGAAAGAGCGCGGCGCCGACCATGTCGTCGGGCTGCGCCGGCCGTTTCAGCGCGCCGCGGGCCACGCCATAGCCGGCCGCATCCTCGATCAGCCCGAGGCTGGCTTCGGTCAGCGTGAAGCCCGGAGCCAGCGCATTGACCGTGATCTTGTCGCTGCCAAGTTCGCGCGCGAGCGCCCGTGTCATCGCGATGATGGCGCCTTTGGACGCAACGTAGTGCAGCCAGTTGGGCGAGCCGCTCATCACCGTGGCGGACGACACGTTGATGATCGCGCCGCCACGTGCCTCGCGCAGCAACGGTGCGAGCGTCCTGGTCGTCATCCAAACGCCCTTGACGTTGACGCTCATCACGCGATCCCATTCGCTCTCGGGAATGTCCTCGAAGCCCTGTTGTCGAAGCCCGGCATAGATGGCGGCGTTGTTGATGAGGACATCGACGCCGCCGAGCGTGGCGCGCACGTTGGCTGCCAGCTCCGTGGTCGAGCCCGCGTCGGCCACGTCAAGCTTGCAGGCGTGGGCTTCGCCACCCGTCTTGACGATGTCGGCAGCCGTCTTCGTCGCCGCGTCATGGTCGATATCGGCGGCCAGGATACGGGCGCCGGCGGCTGCAAACGCGGTGGCGAAAGCACGCCCGAGGCCGCCCGCCGCGCCGGTAATGACGACGCGCCTGCCGCTCAGGCCGAGTGTCGTCGGAGAACGTTCCTTGCCGGCGGGATCGGCGATGTCCTGGGGGCTCATCCGATGCCTGCCTCGTAACTGAGGTAGACGGTCTTGTATTCGAGATAGGACTCGATTCCGTATCGGCCTTTTTCGCGTCCGATGCCGCTGTCCTTGATGCCGCCGAACGGCGCGTTGTGATGCGAGCGCTGGATATTGTTGACCCAGACCGAGCCAGCCTCCAGGCGCTCGGCGATGTTGAGCGCGAGCGCAAGATTGCGGCAGAAGACAAAGCCGGCGAGGCCGTAGCGCGTGTCATTGGCGAGCCGCACCGCCTCCTCCCGATCGTCAAACGCCGCTAGCCCGACGACAGGCCCGAAGGTCTCCTCCGTCATCACCAGCATGGAGGAATCGGCATCCGCGATGATGGTCGGAGGCAGGAACCAGCCGCCTTCGAAGCAACCTCCCCGCAGCCGTTCGCCCCCGAGCGCGATCCGCGCGCCCCTGGCGAGCGCATCGGCGATCTGATGTTCACTGTTGCGGTAGATCTTCGCGCTGGCGAGCGGCCCGAGCGCGACACCCGCGGCAAGCGGATCGCCGGTCGTGAGGTGCTTGGCGTGACCGACCATGCGATCGAGCAGCGCCTCGTACACGGGTCTTTCGGCATAGATGCGGTTGACCCGGTAGCAGAACTGCCCGGAATTCGCGAAAGCATGGCGAACGAGGGCTGCTGCCGCGACGTCGAGATCGGCATCCGCGCAGACGATGGCCGGGCACTGGCCGCCGAGTTCGAGCGTCATGCGCTTGAGCGTCGCGGTCGCGGCGGCGGCAATGGCTTTGCCCGCAGCCGTGCCGCCGGTAAAGGCGACCTTTCGCGGAATAGGGTGTTCGACCAGGGCCATGCCGATGCCGCGGCCTTCGCCGGTGACGACGTTGAAGCAGCCCCGGGGATAGCCGACGTCGTGGAACAGCTCGGCAAGGCGAAGCGTCGTGAGCGGCGTGTTCTCGGCCGGCTTGGCCACCAGGGTGCATCCGGCCATCAGCGCCGCACCAAGCTTGAACGTCAGCAGCGTGATCGGATAGTTGAACGGGGTGATCGCGACCACGACTCCGACCGGCTCGCGGGTGATCAGCGTTTTTTCGCCCGCGATCCCGGCAAGCGGGATTTCCGCGTGCAGGCGGGTCCCCTCCTCCGCGTAGGCCTCGAGCAGATCGGCGGACCGCTCGATTTCGGTCACGGCGGCGGCCAGCGGCCGGCCGAGTTCGCTGGTCAGCAATCGTCCGAGCTCCTCGGCGCGGGTCCGCATCGCCGCGGCGGCAGCCTTTTGCAGACGGGCACGCTCGGCCACCGGCGTTTCCCGCCAGATAAGAAACGCGCGCTGGGCCGACTGCACGGCCAGGTCCGCGTCCGCGGCATCGCCAAGCGGCACCGTGGCGACCAGCGAGCCGTCGGAGGGATTGATGACCTCCATCTGGGAGCCCGAAACGGCTTCGCGCCAGCGGCCGTCAATGAACATGTCCACGACGCGGACCACTCAGATCACATGCAGCATGAGGGCCTTGCGGGTGTGCGCAAGCTCCTGCCGTGCGATATCGGGACCCTGGGCCGTTTCCAGCAGCTTGAACTGCTCGTCGAGGCGCTCGACATATTGATGCGGCGTGAGCTTGAACCAGTCGCTGGCCACCGCGACGCCGGTGACGGTGAAGCGCCAGAGCTTGTCCGCGTCGCGCATCAGCCGGTCGTTGAGCGATCTCGGGAAAGGGCGCGTATCGTGGCCGTCGATGATCTCGCCCACCGCTGTTATGACCGCTTCGCTCCACCCCGTCTCGGACAGCACTTCGCGGGACAGCCGAACGCCCTCCTGCTCGTGCAGGAAGCGAACGTCCGACTGCATCATGTTGGGACCAAACCCCTTTTCGATGATGTCGTTGATATCGATGCTCCACCAGCCGATGTCGTGCAGCAGGATCGCAAGCGAAACGATGTCGGCGTCGGCGTCGGGATTGAGCTCGAGCAGTTGTTGCGCAAAGGCAAAGGAGAGCGGGATGTGGATGTCGTTCTTGCGCGCGCGCATGTACCTTTCGCTGGCGCGCCAGACCGGATCGTAGCGCGACAGCCGCGCGGTGGTATCAAGCATTTCACCCTCTCCGCATTGCGGGGGCGCCGCAACAGCGACACCCCCGCGCTGTGGTTTCATCAGGACAGGATCTCGACCTCGCCCGTGCTGCCGTCGACGCGCAGCATTTGACCGGTGCGGATGGTGGACGTCGCGGATCCGGTCCCGGTGACGGCGGGAAGGCCGTATTCGCGGCAGACGATGGCGGCATGGGACATCATCCCGCCGATATCGGTGACCGTTGCCTTGATCTTTCCGAACACCGGCGCCCAGCTCGGCGCAGTGACCGGCGTGACCAGAATCTCGCCCTGCTCGATCAGCCCGAGTTCCGACGCCGAGCGGATCACGCGCGCGCGCCCTTCCACCTTGCCGGGCGAGGCCGCCATCCCGACCAGCTTCTTCGAGTTGGCGGCGCCCGAGAGCCAGCGGTTGACGCTTTCCGTGGTGATGCCCCAGAGCATGATGGTGAAGGGCTCGGTGATCACTTCCGGGGGCGTGTTGAGCGCCGGCTGCGGCGGTTGCCTTGAGAGCGCGGCCAGCATCGTCTTCCGAGCCGCGATTTTGGCGGGCCAGTAATGCGGTCCGATCGGCGTGACGCCGACGGCCCAGGCATTGGCGTAGTCGAACAGCGCGTCCCTCACCTCCTGGCGGTCGAGATAGAACATGTCGGTGGGGTCGTTCCAGAACCCGGCAGCGTGCAGGATCGCCGACAACTCGCGCATCTTGCGCCAGAACACGCTCATCGACCAATGCTCGATGTAGAAATTGTGGTTCTCGACATAGGGAAACACCACGCGCGCGAGACCGAGCTTGCCGTCGAAGACGTCGACCGCTTCCGGCGCGAGCAACGCGCGATATTCCGACGTGATGCGGTCGCGTTCGGCCGCGATCCTTGCGGTCGGGCGGTCGATGTCCTCGCCATCGCGCACCCGCGCGGCATAGGAGCGGATATAGCCGAGGGGAATGTCGAGGTGTTCGATCCAGTATTTGTCGTCGGAGTAGAAGCCGTTGCCCGAGGTGAAGTTGAACCACGGGTCCTGCGCTCCCTTCCACGCCGCGAGCCACTTCGCGCCATCGGGCGCCTTGGCGACGGCCGCGAGAGCTTCGTCGACGCTTCCGTTCGCCAGCACCTTGTCGAGACCAAGCGATACCGCGAGCTTGGCGAGTTTCTTCAATTCGTCATCGGGGCGGAACAGGTCGACGTCGACGCCTTGCACCATCTTGGCGATCGCCTGGTCCGGAATGGTCGGAAACTGCTCCTTCACGAAGCCGAAGAAGTCGAGATAGGCGGCGTAGCCGAGATTGAGGAATTCGAAATGATACTGCCAGGTCTTGTACAGAAGCTGGATGGCCCTGTCGTAGGTCTCCATCAGCGCATAGGTATTGTCGAGGCCGACGCCCTCCTTGACCCAGTCGAGCGGGACGACATCAGGCAATTTTTCGAACCTGAGCGTCTCCATGTCGGCGATGTTGGCCCGGACCTTCTTGTGCCAGTTGTCGATCAGCTTGTCCCAGTTCTGGAAATAGTGACCGGCGCGCTCGAGGAATTGCGGCACCCGGGCGCCGATGTCATCGGGGGCGACCGCGACCGGGCTCATGTAGCAATAGCCGTTGTGAATGCGGTAATCGACGCCGTTGGCCGGCGGGATCATATAGTGGCGCGTGTTGTACTGGCCGAGGCACTTGACCGCGAACTCGACCGTGACCGTATCGAAGGGCTTGAACGGGCTCGGCCAGTGCTGGCTGTCGCAGAACCAGAAGCGGCCGTCCTCCTGCTCGCGCAGTTTGTCCTGAAACAGCAGGTAGTACGGATACATCTCCTGCCACCCCTCGGCGCCCGCCGGGGCTTCGAGGTCATAGGGACTCGGGAATTTCGCCAGTATGGTCATCGCGTTTCCTCCGAATGTGTTTGTGTTTTATTTTTTGTGTTGCAGTGGGGCCATCAGGGTACTGAGAACGCCATCGACGCCGAGGGCATAGGCGCGCTGGGCGACGGGAGCCTTTCGGCTCCATACGGTTTCGGGCCGGCTTTGCAGCGCGACCACGTTGGCGCCTGCCGGCAGATCGCGATCCACCGCCCATTCGACGTCCTGCGGACAGCCCATGAAGCTCTCCAGCGATTTCGCCAGGCGGGCGACCGCGACGACCTCGGCGTCACTGAGCGACGGCAAGGTTCGTCGCTCGGATTCGATCACGCGGTCGATGGTCCGCCGCGCCGCCCGGTCGGGAACAAGCTCGTGGTCCTTCTCGACGATCCTGCGGCTTAGAATTTCGAGCAGCACCTTTTCGACGACGAAATGATCCGGGGTGATTTCACCTGACACGACCGGTTCGCCGAGACCGAAGGCGCTGTCGATGACGATCTTGGTGCGATCGCCGTTGATCGGGTTCAGCGTCATGGCGACGCCCGCGGCTACCGCGTCGACCATCTTCTGCACGCCGACCGCCATCTCGACGCCGATCCCCTCGATATGATTGCGGGCGCGGTAGGAGATGGCGCGAGCGTTGAACAGGCTTGCCCAGCACGCCTTTACCTTGGTCACGACGTCGTCGGCGCCGACGACCCAGAGATAAGTGTCCTGCTGACCGGCAAAGCTTGCGTCCGGCATGTCTTCGGCCGTTGCCGATGAGCGAACCGCGACGGGCTGATCGGCTCCCGTGCCGAGGCGCTCATACGCCGAGCGGATCGACGCCTCGACCTCGCCGGGCATGTCGGCGGCGACGATCAGCGCGCGGATTTGCGCCGATTTGGCTTCCTCCTCGACGACATCGTTAACGTCGATCGACGCCAGCAGGGTCTCAATCCGGACGGCAAGCCCTGATGATTTCATGTGCGCGGCGAAAGCGTCGGTCGTCACAGCAAAGCCCGCCGGCACGCTGACGCCATGCGCCGTCATCCGGGCGAGGCCAGAACATTTTCCGCCCATCCGGACATGGTCCTCCGGCGCGGCTGCGTCGAAGCTCACGATGAATTGAGCGTCCAGTGCCGGGTTCATGATCCGAGCCGGTTCGGCTTGCGTCGCGTCGAAAGAAGCGATCGGGTTGGCAACATTCATCGCCGCGCCTCCGCCGGGTCCCATTCGACCGGGACCGCGGTCGGCACCCGGAACGATATATTGCGCACGTAGCCTCTCGGCTGGTTCGGTACGAGCCGCAGTCCTGGAATCCGGCGCGACAATTCCGCCAGCGCGATCGTCGTTTCGAGCTTGCTGAGCTGCTGTCCGACGCAGGCATGAATTCCGTATCCGAACGACAAATGCTGCCGTGCGTCGGTGCGGCCGATGTCGAAGGTGGAAGGGTCGCGCATCACGCGTTCGTCGCGATTGGCCGAGCCGAGCAGCAACAGGATGTTGGCGCCGGCGGGCACCGCGACACCGCCGATTTCGGTGTCCTTCAGGGCTTTTCGCCGCCATGCGATGATGGCGGGCGAGAACCGCAGACATTCGTCGACGGCGGCCGGGATCTTCGACGGATCGGCGACGATCGTTTCCCAGTTCTTTCGGAACGAGAGCAGCAAATCGACGCCGTTGGCGATCAGCGTCGTCGTGGTTTCGTGACCGGCGAACAGCACGGAATAGAGAATGCCGGCGATCTCCTCGTCGGAGATTTCGGCGCCTTCGGCCTGCAGGCGCACGAGATCGCCGGGCAGGTCGTCGGCCGGACTGTCATGGCGTCGCGCCACCAGCGCGCGACAATAGGCCCAGTACTCGACCATATTGCGCGCGTGCGGCAACTGCTCTTCGTCGGTCAGGTCGCCCCACGTCAACGCCGCGCGGCTGACGGCCCAGCCCTTCACCTTGGCGACATCGGCCGGCGGCACGCCGACCAGCCTGAACAGCACGAGTGCGGGAACGTCGTAGGCGAAATCCCGGAACAGATCGGCGCGACCGCGATGGATGAAGGTGTCGATCTGCGCATTGACGACCTCGCGGATCTGCGGCTCGATCGCCTTGAAGCGGCGCGGACCGAAGCAGCCCTGCACGATGGCGCGGAGCCTCGTGTGCTCGGGCGGCACGCGAGCCGACAACCCGGAATAAGCCGTGAAGCCGCCGTCGCGCATGATCCGCCGGCCCTCGTCGCAAAGCGGACGCATCGGCGCCTGGGCGTTTTCGCTGGAGAAGGTGCGCCAGTCCTCGAACACGGCTTTGACGTCGGCGTGGCGCGAGACGACGTAGTAGCCGGTCTCCTCCGACACGAACACGGGCGCCTGCTCGCGGGCCCACGCATAGAACGGATAAGGGTCCGCCAGATCGTACGGCCGGAATTCACGCGCGGCGTCCGCGAACGGACACTTCATCTCCTGAACCGCAGCGCTCGTCATGGTCGCCTCCCCCGGGATCTTTTTCCGATCCCTGATGCGGAAAAGGCTAACCCGCATTCTTTGGTTTTTCTTTAGTCGTCAAGGCGTTGTAATATAGACGTTATTTCGAAAATTCGGTGGACGTGCTGAGACCTTCATAGGTTCGGCGCAGCGCCGCGCTGCGCGGGCGGTCGGCTGAGCGGCCGAGCGCGCCTACATAAAGCGTGAACTGGCGATCGACCGCCTCGCGCCGTCCCTGGGCAGCGAACACCCGCATCGCTTCCTCATGCGCGGGCTCGCAAAGCGGATCGATCGCGAGCGCTTTTTGACAGTGGCCGAGGGCCGCCGAAAAATCCTGCCGTTCGCGGTGAATGCGTGCGGCGTCGCGCTGCACGTTGAAATACATCTCACGCAGCCAGTAGCGCTTCGACCAGCACCAGTCGCGCTCTGCGTCGTCGGCGTATTCGGCCGGAATATCTTCGAACAGATCGCCGGTGTAGAGACGGTCGGCCGCCAAAAGGCAAATCAGCGCCTCGTCCTTTGCGCCGGTGTTGATGTGCGTGCGGGACTGCCGGCACAATTGCTCGAACGTCGAGATATCGAGCCAGCTCTTGTCGGGCGGGGCCAGCACGTAGCGCGCGCCGTCCCGCAGAACGCTCTTGGTGCCGGATTCACCCCTGCCGCCGTCGAGCGCCTGCCGGAGGCAGCGGATCGTGTGATGCAGGCGATTTCGTCCCGCTCCCGGCGTTTCCGCGTCTGGCCAGAGAAAGTCGGCGAGATCATCGGCGTCGGCCCCCTGCCCTCCCTTCTGGAGCAAATAGGCGAACAGCGCCTTGGTCTTTCGCGTCGCGCCGCCGGGAACATCCCAGGCGACCTGCGAACCGTCGTTGCGGTAGATGCGCAGTCGGCCGAAGCAGCGGACCTTCCAGCGCTCGCTCGTCACTGCCTCGACGCCGCCAACGACCGGCAATGGTTCTTCGGCGGCGCGTCGCAGCAGCCACATCGGATCGGTGCCTTCCGCGGCGTGCACTGACTCCGGCGCCAGCGACTCCGCCAGCTCAGGCGAAATGACCGCCGAGCCAGAAATCGATCTGTTGTCGCAGCGTACCCCGCGTCAACAGGTCGGCGGGCAGCCAATGCGGATTGGCGACCAGCCCGGAGGACGTGAGAAATCCCTGATGGCCCCGCAATGCGGTCAGGAGCTGTTCGTCGATCAACAGACGCCGGTTGTAGAGCGACACCACGGTGATGGGCAGGGATTGGGTGAGCGCGTCGACGACCCCGAGCCAGCCGCCGAAATTGGCCGCAGCCGAATTGGTATCGAGACCCCAGCTCATGTCCACGACAAGAAGCGTCCGCGCCAGCGGCTCGGCCCCGGACTGCTGCAACCAGTCCAGCAGGCGGCGATGGATATCGCCGAACGAGATCGGCACGCGATGAAATCCCATCGAGGCGAAGTCGCGCCCGGTGATTTCGATCGACGGATCCAGCCGCGGCCAGGATTTTTCAGCGAGCGCAATGGCACGGGCATCCGGCAACAACAGGTGAACCCGCCCGCACCCCAGAATCGCCGAGGCATCGGCAAAATCCGACAGGATCGACTTCTGTTGCGACGAGAGAAACGCGAGGTTACGCATTGCAGTACCGATGGTTCACGTCCAGCAGGCTCCCCAACCGGTCGGTCCGCCGAATGCTAGCATAGGCGCGGCGCAGAAGGCGGTGCCTCTCCTCTCGGTTACAGACGCCCGTTTCCTTTCGTCTGTTGCGCCAAACAAAGCCGCTATCTATTTGACAATTATGTGATTTTACTCAATCCGAGCCCCGGCCGGCGGCTCTTGCGGGAGCGGTCGGGAGCATGCGGTCAGGGCCAGCCAGCTCCGTGCAAGTTCCCCTGTTGCCGTCGCTCGCGAGATGCTGCAAAAGCCGCTCGCGAGATCGCAGATGACCCGGCGGGATCGGGTCCGTAAGGTGTCGTTACAAGAACAATAATCTCAGGGAGATCGAGATGAACTTTTCACGACGCGCACTGCTCAAGGCATCGGCCGCTTCGGCGGTCTTGGGCGGCATCGGCGCACCGTTCGTGGCGCGCGCGCAGACGGCCGAATTCACTTACAAATACGCCAACAACGCCCCGGACTCGCATCCGATGAATGTGCGCGCCAAGGAGATGTCGGCGGCGATCAAGGCCGAGACCAATGGCCGCTTCGATCTGCAGATCTTCCCGAATAACCAACTCGGTTCCGACACCGACATGCTGAGCCAGATCCGCTCCGGCGGCATCGAGTTTTTCACCCTTTCGGGGCTGATCCTCGCCACACTGGTTCCTGCCGCTTCAATCAACGGCATCGGCTTTGCGTTCCCGGATTACGATACGGTCTGGAAGGCGATGGACGGCGATCTTGGCGCCTATGTGCGCGGCGAAATCGGCAAGGCCAATCTCGTGGCTATGGACAAAATCTGGGACAACGGCTTCCGCCAGACCACCTCGTCGACCAAGCCGATCAAAAGCCCCGAGGACTACAAGGGATTCAAGATCCGGGTGCCGGTCTCCCCATTGTGGACTTCGATGTTCAAGGCGTTCGACGCTTCCCCCGCATCGATCAATTTCAGCGAGGTCTATTCGGCGCTGCAGACCAAGATCGTCGAAGGCCAGGAAAATCCGCTGGCGCTGATCTCGACGGCGAAGCTGTACGAGGTGCAGAAATACTGCTCACTGACCAATCACATGTGGGACGGGTTCTGGTTCCTCGCCAATCGCCGCGCCTGGGAGAAAATTCCCGAAGACGTGCGCGCCATCGTCGCCAAGAACATCAACGCCGCCGCGATTAACGAGCGCGGCGATACCGCGAAGCTGAACGCGAACTTGCGCGGCGAACTCGAAGCCAAGGGTCTGGTGTTCAATCAGCCCGACGTCGCGCCGTTCCGCGAGAAGCTGCGCTCGGCCGGCTTCTATACGGAATGGAAGGGCAAATACGGCGACGAGGCGTGGGCGTTGCTGGAGAAATCCGTCGGCAAGTTGTCGTAACGGACAGCCCAGGGCACGGAAGATGGCGCACGCCGAACTCTCGCAAGCGGCGGCCGGCGGGGCGATGTCCCCTCGCCGCCGTTCGCGTGCGGCGTCGCTGGAGAACTGGCTTGGAATGCTGGTCGAGATCCCGGCGGCTATTCTGGTGGTCGCCGAGATCGTCATCCTGTTTGCCGGCGTGGTGGCGCGCTATGGTCTGCGCAGTCCGCTGATCTGGTCGGACGAACTGGCCTCGATCCTGTTCCTGTGGCTGGCGATGCTGGGCGCGGCGGTGGCCTTCCGCCGTTCCGAGCACATGCGCATGACGGCCGTCGTCGCCAGCGCCGGTCCGGCGATGCGGGCTTATCTCGACGTGGTCGCGACCTGCGCGGCGCTGGCCTTTCTGCTCTTGATCGCCTGGCCGTCCTGGGAATACGCCTATGAGGAGAGTTTCATCACCACGCCCGCGCTCCAGATCGCCAATATCTGGCGGGCCGCGGCGCTGCCCGTCGGTATTGGCTTGATGGCGCTGTTTGCGCTGCTGCGGCTGGCTCGGTCCGGCGATCCCAAGGTGGTGCTGAGTGCCGTACTGTCCGTCGGCTTGCTGATCGCGCTGTTCTGGCTGGCGCAGCCGTGGCTGCGGCCGCTCGGCAACATCAATCTGGTTATCTTCTTTGTCGGCGTCGCCGGATTCTGCGTCTTCGCCGGCGTGCCGATCGCCTTCGGCTTCGGGCTCGCGATCTTCGGCTATCTGGCGCTGACGACACGGACGCCGCTGATGGTGCTGGTTGGCCGCATGGACGAGGGCATGAGCCATCTGATCCTGCTGTCGGTGCCGCTGTTCGTGTTCCTCGGTCTCTTGATCGAGATGACCGGCATGGCGCGAGCCATGGTGGCGTTTCTGGCGAGCCTGCTCGGCCATGTCCGCGGCGGCCTGCACTACGTGCTGGTCGGCGCGATGTACCTGGTTTCGGGCATTTCGGGCTCCAAGGCCGCGGATATGGCGGCGGTGGCGCCCGTGCTGTTTCCGGAGATGAAGATGCGCGGCGCCAGGCCCGGCGATCTCGTCGCGCTGCTCGCGGCCACCGGCGCCCAGACCGAAACCATTCCGCCGAGCCTGGTGCTGATCACCATCGGCTCGGTGACCGGCGTATCGATCTCGGCGCTGTTCACCGGCGGCCTGTTGCCGGGCGTGGTGCTCGCGATCACGTTGTCGGCGCTGGTGTGGTGGCGCTACCGCGGCGAGGATTTGAGCCACGTCAAGCGCGCCCGCGCCGGCGAGATCGTCCGCGCCTTCGTCATCGCCCTGCCCGCGCTGGCGCTGCCTTTCGTGATCCGCGCCGCCGTGGTCGAGGGCGTCGCCACCGCGACCGAGGTCTCAACCATCGGCATCGTCTACGGCCTGGTCGTCGGGCTTCTGGTTTATCGCCAATTCGATTGGCGGCGCCTTCCGCCGATGCTGATCGAGACTGCCTGCCTGTCGGGGGCGATCCTGCTGATCATCGGCACCGCCACCGGCATGGCCTGGGGCCTGACCCAATCGGGCTTTTCGCGCGCGCTGGCCGCCGCCATGACCGGACTGCCCGGCGGTTCCGCGGCCTTCATCGCGGTATCGATCGTGGCGTTCACGATCCTGGGCAGCGTGCTCGAGGGCATTCCGGCGATCGTGCTGTTCGGTCCGCTGTTGTTTCCGATCGCCCGCGCCGTCGGCGTGCACGAGGTCCACTACGCCATGATCATCATCCTGGCGATGGGCATCGGATTGTTCGCGCCGCCGTTCGGAGTAGGTTATTATGCCGCCTGCGCCATCGGGCGCGTCGATCCCGCCGATGGCATCAAGCCGATCTGGGGCTATCTGCTGGCGCTGTTGGTGGGCCTGATCGTGGTGGCGATCTTTCCGTGGATATCGATCGGATTCCTGTAGGCGTCATCGAATGGGAGGTGGCCGATGAGTGGGAAACAGAACCAATTTAACATTGGACTGGACAAGACGCCCGCCAACTACGTGCCGCTGACGCCGCTGAGTTTCCTGGCGCGCAGCGCCGCCGTCTATCCCGATCATGTCAGCACCGTCTACGAGGACCGCAGTTTCACCTGGTCGGAAACCTATGCGCGCTGCCGGCGCTTGGCGTCGTATCTGGCGAGCCGCGGCATCGGCGCCGGAGACACCGTGGCGGCCATGCTGCCGAACATCCCGGCGATGAACGAGGTGCATTTCGCGGTGCCGATGGCGGGCGCGGTGCTTAACGCGCTCAACATCCGGCTCGACGCGCCTTCCATCGCCTTTCAGCTCGAGCACGGCGGCGCCAGCATCATCCTGGTCGATCCTGAATTCACCGGCGTCATCGCGGAGGCGCTGGCGCTGATGAAGGGTGCAAAACCGTTTGTCATCGACGTCGATGACCCGGCATTCCCGGGCAAGCGGATCGGCGAAATCGAATATGAGGACGCCCTGTCACTGGGCGATCCCGAGCTTCGTCGCACGATGGCCAGAAGACGAATGGGATGCGATCGCGCTCAGTTACACGTCGGGTACCACAGGCAATCCCAAGGGGGTCGTCACCCATCACCGCGGCGCCTACCTCAACGCCGTCAGCAACATCCTCGCCGCCAATCTCGGCCAGCATCCGGTCTATCTCTGGACGCTGCCGATGTTTCACTGCAACGGCTGGTGCTTTCCCTGGACGGTCGCGGCATCGGCCGGCATCAATGTCTGCCTGCGCAAGGTCGATCCCGGCAAGATCTTCGAGCTGATCGGCAAGCACGGCGTCAGCCACATGGCCGGTGCGCCGATCGTCTACAACACCCTGATCAACGCCCCGAATGCGCCGAAGGGCGCAGCCGCCAAGCGCGTGGTCGGATTGATCGCGGGCGCCGCGCCGCCGGTCGCCGTGCTCGAAGGCGCCGAGAGCATCGGCATCAAGCTCACGCATGTCTACGGCCTGACCGAGGTCTATGGTCCGGCGTCGGTTTGCGCCGAGCAGCCGGGCTGGGATGAACTGCCGGCCGACCAGCGCGCGCAACTCAAGCGCCGGCAGGGCGTGCCCTACCCGCTGCAGGAAGCCGTCACCGTGATCGATCCCGAAACCATGCAGGAGGTGCCGCGCGACGGCGAGACCATCGGCGAGGTGATGTTCCGCGGCAATATCGTCATGAAGGGCTACCTGAAGAACGAGAAGGCCACTCAGGAAGCCTTCGCCGGCGGCTGGTTCCACACCGGCGACCTCGGCGTGCTCGACGAGCACGGCTATGTCATCATCAAGGACCGCTCCAAGGACATCATCATTTCCGGCGGCGAGAACATCTCGTCGGTCGAGGTCGAGGACGTGCTCTACAAGCATCCCGCCGTGCTGTTCGCCGCCGTGGTGGCAAAGCCTGACGGCAAATGGGGCGAGGTGCCCTGCGCGTTCGTCGAGTTGAAGGAAGGCGCGCGCGCGACCGAAGCCGAGATCATCGCCTTCTGCCGCGGCCAGATGTCGGGCTTCAAGACGCCGAAGGCGGTGGTGTTCTGCGCCATTCCCAAGACCTCGACCGGCAAGATCCAGAAATTCATGCTGCGCAATCAGGTTGATTCGGCCAAGGCGATTTCGGCCTGAGGGATTTTGAAGGCTTGCGATTCGCGATCCTTCGCTGGACAGTCCAGGTCCTGGCTCGGGGCGTCGTCAGGGGCGTCCGCTCTATCTTTGGCCCCGTTTATGCATTGAGGAAGGTACTGAGGCGGAAATCACATGGAGAAGGCCCATGAGGTGGACATTTCTGATCCTGTGTGCCGGGTTTTTCATCACTGCCCTCGTGCTTTTCATCGAGGATTATCAGATTACCGCGGGCGTTGAGCGGCTGTCCGAGATGCGGGTGACGCCGGATTCGTCCCTTTCCGCCGACCCCAGTCTGCGGCTGGTTTCGGAGCACAGCCCATACATGCGGGACGAGCGCTAGGCCCAAAGCTGGACAAGGGGTCTTTTTCAGCGTAGCTACGCGCCGAGCGTCAGCCGCATGCCGTCATGGGCCGGGATCACGTTCGGCGGCAGGCTCTGGCGCAGCACCTCGTAGTCCAGGTCGGAATGCATGTTGGTGATGACGGCGCGGCGCGGCTTGAAGCGGTCGATCCACGACAGCGCGTCGTTGAGGCTGAAATGGCTGGGATGGGCGGCGTAGCGCAGCCCGTCGATGATCCAGAGATCGAGGTTTTCCAGAAGCGGCCAGCTCTCGGACGGGATGTCGCTGACGTCGGGCGTGTAGGCGGCATCCGCGATGCGGTAGCCGAGCGCCGGAATATTGCCGTGCTGCATGATGAAGGCCGACAGCGAAAGCGAGCCGCCCTTGCCTTCGATCGTGCGGGTTTCACCGGCCTCGATCGCATGATGGTCGAGGATCGGCGGATAATCGCTGCCCGGCGGCGACACGAAGCAATAGGAAAACCGGTGCATGATGTCTTTGGCGGTCGATCCGTTGAGATAGACGGGGATGCGCCGGCGCTGATGCAACACGACGGAGCGAAGATCGTCGATGCCGTGGGTCTGGTCGGCGTGCTCGTGGGTCAGGAACACCGCGTCGAGGTGGTCGACATTGGCGTCGATCAATTGCTCGCGCAGGTCAGGTGAGGTGTCGATCACCACCCGCGTCACGCCGTGGCCGGAAGTCCGCTCCGCCATCAGCGAGCAGCGCCGGCGGCGGTTTTTCGGATTTTTGGGATCGCACGCGCCCCAGCCGAGCGCGGGACGGGGAACGCCGGCCGAGGATCCGCAGCCCAGAATCGTGAGCGTCAGCGTCATGCCGCAGCCTTCACGGGCGGCACCTTGGAGAACAGGCGGAAGAAGTTCTCGGTGGTCTGGCGCGAAATCTCCTCGAGCGACACGCCGCGCGCCTCCGCCAGGACTTTTGCGACTTCGACGACGTAGGACGGCTCGTTGCGCTTGCCGCGAAATTTGCCGGGCGCGAGGTACGGCGCGTCGGTCTCCACCATGATCCTGTCGGCCGGCAGCTCGGCGGCGAGATCGCGCAAGGCCTGCGATTTCTTGAAGGTCAGGATGCCCGTGAATGAAATCGACAGGCCCAGAGCAATCGCCTTCATCGCCAGTTCTCGCCCGCCGGTGTAGCAATGCAGCACCGCGCGAAACGACCCCTTGGCCATTTCCTCTTCGAGGATGCGGCCGCAGGCCTCGTCGGCGTCGCGGGTATGAATGACCAGCGGCAGGCCGGTGCTGCGGGCCGCCGCGATATGGGCGCGGAAGCCGCGCTCCTGGGCTTCGGGCGAGCCGTTGTCGTAGAAATTATCCAGCCCCGCCTCCCCCAGCGCCACGACCTTGGGATGGCGCGTCAGCTCGATCAACTCGTCGGCGGCAATGCCGTCTTCCTCGTCGGCGTGGTGCGGATGGGTGCCGACCGAGCAATAGACGTTCGGAAATCGCTCGGCGATCTCAAGCAATCCGTCGAGCCGCCTCACGCGCGTCGAGATCGTGACGATGCGGCCGATGCCGGCGGCGGTGGCACGCGCCACGATGCCGTCGAGGTCATCGGCGAAATCGGGAAAATCGAGATGGCAATGGCTGTCGACCAACATTGGCGTGGCCCGTTCACGCCGGCGGTTCGACATAGCGCGGGAATACCGGCGCCGGCGGCGGAAGCATCGTGCCCGGCAGCATGCGCGCGCCGAGCGCCGCAAAATTGCGCGCCTCGGTCTCGTCGGGAATGCCGAGAATGTCGAGCATCTTCGCCGACGCCGCCGGCATCGCGAATTGCGCGAGGATCGCGATCTGCCGGACGACTTCGGCGGTCACATACAGCACGGTGGCCTGGCGCTTCGGATCGGTCTTGGCCAGCGCCCACGGCGCCTCGCCCGCGAAATAGCGGTTGGCTTCCGCCACCACGGCCCATACCGCATTGAGCGCCTGGTGAATCTGCTGGGTCGCCATCGCGGTCCTTGCCAGCGCGATCATGCCGTCGGCCTGCGCCAGGATCGCCCTGTCGTTGTCGCTGAATTCGCCCGGCTCCGGCAGCACGCCGGCATACTGCTTGCCGATCATCGACAGCGACCGCTGCGCGAGGTTGCCGAGATCGTTGGCGAGGTCGGCATTGATGCGCGCGACGATGGCTTCGTGATTATAGCTGCCGTCCTGTCCGAACGGCACTTCGCGCAGGAAGAAATAGCGCATCTGGTCGACGCCGTACTGGTCGGCAAGGTTGAAGGGATCGACGACGTTGCCGACCGATTTCGACATCTTCTCGCCCCTGTTGAACAGGAAGCCGTGGGCGTAGACACGCTTCTGCACGGGAATGCCTGCCGACATCAGGAAGGCCGGCCAATACACCGCGTGAAAGCGGATGATATCCTTGCCGATGATGTGCACGTCCGCCGGCCAGTAGCGCCAGTTCGGATCGTTCTCATCGGGAAAGCCGACGCCGGTGATGTAGTTGGTGAGCGCGTCGACCCAGACATACATGACATGCTCGGGATCGGCGGGCACCCTGACGCCCCAGTCGAAGGTGGTGCGCGAAATCGACAGGTCCCTCAGGCCGCTCTTGACGAAGCTGACGACCTCGTTCCGGCGGGAGTCCGGACCGATGAAATCCGGCTGGTTCTCATAGAGCGCCAGCAGCTTGTCCTGATACGCGGACAGCTTGAAGAAATAGCTCCTCTCCTCGACCCATTCGACCGGCGTGCCCTGCGGTCCACGCCGCACATCGTCCTCGCCGACCGTGGTTTCGTCCTCGGCGTAATAGGCCTCGTCGCGCACCGAATACCAGCCGGCATAACTGTCGAGATAGATGTCGCCGTTCGCTTCCATGCGCTTCCAGACTTCCTGGACCGAGCGATGATGCTGCTCCTCGGAGGTGCGGATGAAGCGATCGAAGGAGACGTTCAGCCGCTCATCCATCTCCCTGAACCGGGCGGCGTTGCGCGCGGCGAGCTCCGCGGGAGTCATGTTCTCCTTCTGCGCGGTCTGGATCATCTTCAGCCCGTGCTCGTCGGTGCCGGTGAGGAAGAACACATCCTTGCCGTCGAGCCGCTGAAACCGCGCCAGCGCGTCGGTGGCGATCGCCTCATAGGCGTGCCCGATATGCGGCGCGCCGTTCGGGTAGGAGATCGCGGTCGTGATGTAGAAGGAGTTTTTTGCAGGCGGTGTCGACGATTTTGTAACGCGCGGAGTTTCGGTAGCCGTGGCGCCGGCCTTGACGCTGACTTTCGCGACGCTTTTCCTGGACTTTCCCTTGTCGGCGCCTTTGGCGCTCGCGACAGCCGGTGTCGCCGCGACGGGAATGGTCGGCTGTCGCGGGGCTGAGCGGCGTGCGGTCGACTTTGCTTTCTTTGCGGATTTTTTCGACGACTTCCTGGCCGCTTTCTTCGTCACCTTTTTCGCTGCGGATTTCTTCGTCGCAGGCTTACCGGCGCGCTTGGCCTTCTTGGGGGCGCGCGCAGCTTTCTTCGCGCGCTTTTTCGCGGCTGTCGTCGCCTTGGCGCTGCGCCTGGATTTGCCGGCTTGCTTGCGCGCTCGCTTCTTGGCAACTTTCTTCTTGGCCTTGGCCACACAAAATTCCTTTTATTGCTCAAACCAGATTGTTGGGAATGACCGCCAGCGGGGCGCCTAGCGCGTCGCTTCCGCAAGCAGCCCGAACACCGAGAAAACCAGCGGTTTTCGCTCGAGATTGTAATCCGCGGTGTCGCGCGCGGCGCGGTTGATCTTTTCCCACACCTCCGCCAGCCGTGCAAGGCGGGGCAGGTTCGCATTGGCATTGGCCTCGTCGTCGTGCAGGCGGTCGCTGACCCAGCGATCGACGCTGTCGACGAAGGCCGCGAGCGCCACCCGGTCGCTGCCGCCGAGCGCGTCGCCCAGCGCATGCAGTTCGCGCGGATCGACCCGCGGCAGGGTCGAAAGCAGCGCCGCGGTGCGCTGCTGCAGTTTCAGCGCGTCGCCGCCGAGCAGCGTCAGCGCGCGCGCCACGCTGCCTTCCGACGCTTCCGCGGCCTCGGCCAGCGCGGGATCACCGGCCTCAAGGCCAGCGGCTTCCGCTGCGGCGCGGATGACGTCGTCCGTCGCAAGCGGCCGCAGCGACAGTTTCCGGCAGCGCGACAGGATCGTCGGCAACACCCGCGCCGGCGCGTGGCTGACCAGAAGAAACAGCGATTGCTGCGGCGGCTCTTCGAGCACCTTGAGCAGCGCATTGGCGGCGTTCGGATTGAGCTCGTCGACGGTATCGACGATGCAGACCCGCCACCCCTCGACCGCCGCGGTCGAGCCGAAAAACGAAATCGTCTCGCGCGTCTCGTCGACCGTGATCACGGTCCGCATCACACCCTTGTCGTTGAGGCTCCGCTCCAGCGTCAGGAGGCCGCCATGGGCGCCCGCCGCGACCTGGCGCGCAACGGGATCGGCCGGATCGACCCACAGCGTTTCGGCGCTCTGCACATCCGCACCGAGCGGGTTGCGATGCGCGAGCACGAACCGCGCCATCCGATAGGCCAGCGTCGCCTTGCCGATCCCCGCCGCTCCCCCGATCAGCCAGGCATGCGGAATGCGGCCGCTGCGATAGGCATTCAAAAGAGTGAGTTCGGCGTCGCGCTGTCCGAACAGCGAAGCCGTCTCGCGCGGATGAAGCGCCGCTATCTGGTTCTCGAGCTGGCGGGCGCTCATGCTGAACTGGCCAGATTGTCCGCGCTGGCCGCAAAGAGACGCTCGCGCATGGTGGCCCAGATGTTGGCAGCGACAGCACCGGGCTCGGCGGTGGCATCGATCAGCGCGCAGCGCTGGGGCTCGGCGGCGGCGATCTTCCAGTACGCCTCGCGCAATCCCTGGTGAAACCTGACGTCTTCCGCCTCGAACCGGTCGGGCGCGCCGCTGCCGCGCCGGGCGGCCGCGCGCTTCATCCCGACTTCGACGGGGACATCGAGAATGAAGGTCAAGTCCGGTTTCAGGTCGCCGATGGTGACCCGCTCCATCGCGTTGAGCACGGCCGGCGAGACCTTGCCGAGGCTGCCCTGATAGGCGCGCGTCGAATCCGAAAACCGGTCGCACAGCACCCATATTCCCTGGCTGAGCGCCGGCTCGATCACCGCGCGGACATGGTCGTCGCGCGCGGCCGCAAACAGCAGCGTCTCGGCGTCGGCGCCCAGGAGCTTGCCCATGCCCGACAGCACGAGATGCCGGATGATTTCGGCGCCCGGCGATCCGCCGGGCTCGCGGGTGACGAGGGTTCGGACCTTGGCGGCATTCAGCCGTTCCGCCAGCGCCTTGATCTGCGTGGATTTGCCGGATCCCTCACCGCCTTCGAAGGTGATGAATCGTCCGCGTCCCGGCGCTCTTTTGACTGCAGCCTCAGCCATTTCTAAAGCTTCTCGGCGCCGAGACGGAACATTCCGATCACAAGTTCGCTCGCACCGTCAATCGCTCGCCGCATTGTCGATCCGACGCCTATGGAATCCGCCGCATAGACCGGCGTTTCCATGGCGATATTGCCGCCGCGCCAAACCCTGACGACGCCGATCTGTTGACCCGCCGTGATGGGCGCGCGGACCGGTCCGTTATAGACCACGCGCGCGAGCAGCTTGTCGTTGCCGTTCTTCTGAACCATCACCTCGACCGGCGTTGGGGCTGACCAGCTTGACCGAGCGGCTGTCGCCGCCGAACACCTTGGCATAGCCGATCGGCTGCTGAGCGGCGAACAGCGGCCGGAACTCGAAATTGCGGAACCCCCATTCCAGCATCTTCTTGGCCTCGGTCGCGCGATCCTCGGGATCCTCCAGACCATTGACGACGACGATCAGCCGTACCCCGTTCTGGACGGCCGAGCCGACCATGCCGTAGCCGCCCTCCTTGGTATAACCGGTCTTCAGCCCGTCCGCGCCTTCGAGCGAATTCAGCAGCGGATTGCGGTTCTGCTGCCGGATCTTGTTCCAGGTGAATTCCTTCTCGCCGAACAGTTTGTAGAATTCGGGGTAGGTCTGGATGACGTAGCGCGCGAGTATCGAGAGTTCGCGCACCGTCATCTTGTTGCCGGGATCGGGCAGACCATTGGAGTTGGCAAAGGTCGACTTTGCCATGCCGAGTTCGCGGGCTCGCTTGGTCAGCATGTCGGCAAAGGCGCGCTCGCTGCCCGGCCATACCCTCCGCCAGCACGATGCAGGCATCGTTGCCGCTCGGAATGATGGCGCCGTGCAGGAGGTCGTCGATGGCGATCTTGCTGTGGATGGCTGCGAACATGGTCGACGTGCCCGAGGGCGCGCCGCCCTTGCGCCAGGCGTTTTCGCTGACGTGATATTCGTCGGTCAATTTGACGTCGCCTTGCTTGATGGCGTGGAACACGGTTTCGACCGTCATCAGCTTCATCATGCTGGATGGCGCCCGCAGCTCGTCCGCGTTCTTCTCGAACAGCACGCTGCCGCTGCTGGCTTCGATCAGGATCGCGGTCGGCGCGTCGCCGTCGAAACCGCCCTCTTCCTTCTTGGCCCCCTGCACGCTCTGGTTGGCGGCATGGAGCAGGCCGCCCCACCCGACCGCGACCGCGACCGCAGCCGCGATCAGGCCGCGCCAGAACCGCGCAGGCCTGGGCTTTCGGGAGCTTGATATTTCGAGTGCCATCGGCGATGCCTTGAAGCCGGCGTTCTAACAGTTGGAAGTATCGCAAACAACACGGGTTTTGCCCGATGCCGGGGGGCCGATTCGATTGCGGCGCTGGTCAAACGACCCTATCGTGACACGCTGCCGATCCCCCAGACAAAATCGCGCGAACAAGGCGGAAATAGCGATGCCATCTTCCCGGACCATCTCCGCCAACGGGATCGACATGTTCCTGCTCGAACAGGGCGAAGGTCCGCTGGTGGTGCTTTGTCACGGCTGGCCGGAACTGTCCTATTCCTGGCGGCACCAAATTCCTGAAATCGCCGCGGCCGGATTTCACGTCGTGGCGCCGGACATGCGGGGTTTCGGCCGGACCAGCGCCCCCGCCGATATCGACTCGTACAGCATCTTCGACACCGTCGGCGATATGGTGGCGCTGGTCGCGGCGCTGGGCAGAAAGCAAGCCGTCATCATCGGCCATGACTGGGGTGCTCCGGTCGCCTGGCATGCCGCACTGTTCAGGCCCGATGTTTTCACGGCGGTGGCGGGTTTGAGCGTTCCTCCGCCTTTCCGCGGTCGCGCCCGTCCGCTCGAGAGCTTGCGCCAAAACGGGATCACCAATTTCTACTGGCAATATTTCCAGTGCCCCGGGGTCGCCGAAGCCGAGTTCGAGCGCGATATTGGCCTGACGATGCGGACCTTGCTGGGACGCGGGTTTTCCGACCCTTCAGCCTCGCTGTTCGTCCAGGACGGCAAGGGATTTCTCGGGGATGCGCGGCCCGATCGGCCGTCGCCGGATTGGCTCAGCGAAGCTGACCTCGCCTATTTCACGGACGCCTACCGGAATTCCGGCTTCCGTGGCGGGCTGAACTGGTACCGCAACCTCGACCGCAACTGGGAGCTGACCGCGCCATGGCAGGACGCGCAAATCCATCAGCCATCGCTGTTCATCGCGGGATCGAAGGACTTCGTCATCACCGGCCTGATCGGCGCCAAGCGGGTCACGGAGCTTGAGCGCGTGCTGCCGAATCTGAAGCAGAAGCTGATCATCGAGGGCGCCGGCCACTGGGTTCAGCAGGAGCGCGCCGCCGAAGTCAACGAAGCCCTGATCGGCTTTCTGAAGCAGTCTCAGTAAAGGCCACGGCCGGCGAGCAATTCGCTGGGACCGCGCGGGTCGACCGGCGCATAGGCGGAAACTGCGCTGACGGGATCAGCATAGCCACCATCATTTTCGTAAGTGACGGCGCGCGGATTTTCGAGGACGCGGCCGGCCGAACGCGAGCGCGCGGAGGCCGACATTTCCGACGTCGCGTTGATCGAGGCCATGTCTGCCGAGGTGTTGCCGAGGCTATAGGGCCGGTCCTGCGGCATCGGAACCTCGCCGCGGATCGGGTGACCATGGGAGAGAACCTCCGGCACGAACGGACGGGCGGAAGCCACCCTGACCAGCGAGGGCGACGGCGCCGGTATGCCGGTGCGCAACGTCGCCATCAACTGATGGTCGTCAGAACCCTCCAGCGGGGCCCGGCCGACATATTCGACCCGGACGCGGGCGACGCCATTGCCTTTGAATTCAAGCAGTTCGGCGGCCTTGTTGGAGACGTCGATAAGCCGGTTGCCGTGATAGGGCCCGCGGTCATTGACCCGGACGATCAGCGACTTGCCGTTGGAAAGGTTGGTGACACGTGCGTAGCACGGCATCGGCAAGGTCGGGTGAGCGGCGGTCAGCGAACCCATGTCGAAAATTTCGCCATTGGCGGTCAGGCGGCCGTGGAAATCATCGCCATACCAGGAGGCAAGCCCCTCCTCGCGGTAGTTGACGTCTTCCTCCGGCACGTAGATCCGGCCCGCCACGGTGTAAGGCTTGCCGACACGGTAGGTGCCACCGCCCTTCGGCACGGGTTCTCCGAGTTCCACGACCCGGGGGCTGGAGGAAACGCCATATTTGGGATCGATGCGGCCCGCGAACTTGCCCGACGAGGCGCAGTTGGCGAGAAACAGGCATGCCGCCACCGCGACGGCGCCTCGCGCCATCATGAACATCCGATCTGGCTGTCGAATCCCCATTCGCCCCAATTACCATTCCACCGCGCGAGTGCCTACTTTCGGGCACTCAGCCGCTTACGCCTGATGCAGCCCACCTCCGCATCAAGTCGTGACGATATCGCATCGCGAACGCGGCGGAAATGGGGAGAGGCTTGTCGTAGTAAATCAATGGTTGCGATTGCGGTCCGTCGATTTACGGAGGTTTCGGCGCCGGGCCGCCTTGCAATCCGCGCCGCGTTCCCTCATGACGGGCGCATTAGGAAGGGTGGCCGAGTGGTTTAAGGCACCGGTCTTGAAAACCGGCGTGCCTGCAAGGGTACCGTGGGTTCGAATCCCACCCCTTCCGCCAGTATACTGTTCTCTGTTGTTCGCCGTCGTTCGGAATCCACAACAAATTAAATGGCTTGCCTAGAAACGCTGTACAGCGGCGTTCGTCAATGTTCTCTCCAATCAGAGCGCAGACCGTAGTTTTTGGCCGTGGGTTCGGAGGACGATTTCACCGGAGAAAGCACATGGCAGGCAGATTGAAACCACTCCATGTCGAACGCGAGGAGAAGCCCGGCAAGTATGCCGATGGCGATGATCGCATAACCCTGCAGCGGATTGTTCCTTGCGGTTCGGCCAGCGCACTCGACAAAGAGAAACGGCCCCCGGCGTGATAAGGTGCCGGAGCCACCAACCGGAGGCGGGTTTTCTTCCGGCGTGGGCTGGATAGCTATACTTCGGCATTCAATGGTCTAAGCTGCTCGTCGGTCCTTTGTAGTACCATCGACGGAGATGCGGGAATGGCGATGCGACCCATCGCAGATCCGATCCGGGTCGCCATCTTGGGGGGCGGAGTCGCTGCCCTCTCTGCTGCTTACGAACTAAGTCACCCTCGTCAGCAAGGCCGGTTCGCTGTCACCGTCTACCAGCTTGGTTGGCGGCTCGGCGGCAAATGCGCCAGCGGTCGGGATGTTACTCCCCACCAGGGTATGCGCATCAAAGAGCATGGACCGCACCTGCTCTTCGGCTTTTACGACAATGGCTTTGAAATGATGGAGGAGTGCTACTCCGCGTTGCAGCGGCCTGCCTCCCATCCCTTCCGGACTTTTGACGACGCAGTAATCGGCTCGGACGAATGCTGTGTCATGGAAAAGCCAGATGGCGCATGGGCGGTGTGGGATCTGCCGTTGGTGGCGCTCCCGGGGAAACCGGGGGCGGAAGGATCGCCCACCCGCTGGGAGGTGGGCCTCAACGCGTTCAACAAACTCGCCGATCAGATGCAAACGAGTGGCGTCGACTTCCCCGATGAACTGCTCGATGTGGACGAATCGAAAGCCGAGCAAGCTGGCCGCGGCTTCGACGAACTGCTCGACAGCTGTTGCGATCGGCATATCGCCGCCGAGGCGAGAGACCGCATCGCGCGCTCCAGGGTCGAGGGCGGCGCCGATCGCCATACCCTGGTTATTGTGATTGCCGTGGAGCTCGCGGTGAAAGCCGCCATATCTGCGCAAAATCGCGCGGCAAAAATTAAAATCAGCCACGGTCGAATCCCGCATGAAGACGCCTTGGCCCTTGCCCACCATCTACGGTGCACGCAGCATTGGGTTCAGTTTGTCGCCAGGTATTTGGAGTTGCCCAGTGACGACATTCGCCACTGGATCATTCTCGGCGATCTCGGCGCAACTACCATGCTCGGCGCGACGCTCGACGAACTTCTCCTGCCTACGCCGGAAACGCTCCTGGCGGCCAACCGGTTCGAATATCGCGACTGGCTCCTGAGCTTCGGCGCGCTGCCAATGACGGTGGATTCGGCCGTCGTGCGCGCATTGTATGACACGGTGTTCGGTTATGCTGGCGGCGATATCTCGCAGGACGGCAATGTCGAGGCCGGCTCGACCGTCCGCGCGCAGCTCGAGATGATTTCCAGTCGCGGCAGCATCTTCTGGAAGATGCGCGCCGGAACCGGCGATGTCATCGCCGCTCCACTTTACGAATGTCTCGTGGATCGGGGCGTCGATTTTCAGTTCTTTACCCAGGTTGAGAAACTGGTTCCGTCCGCCGACGGTCGCAGCATCGCCGAGGTCCACATCATCCGGCAGGCCGAGGTGCTTACTCCGCCCTATCAACCGCTTCTGGAGTGCAAAGGCATACCCGTCTGGCCGGATCGACCCGATCTGGACAAACTCGAAGAACGGCCAAAGCTACAAGAACTTCGACTTCGAGTTCGGGTCAGGTGCCGGAAAACCCCGATCGCCACGTGTTGAAGGCGAATGACTGTTTCCATGCTCTCGTCCTCGGCATCGGCCTGGGAGGCCTGCCATCGATCTGTGGTCAGTTGTGCCGGGCCAACGCCGACTGGGAAGCCATGCTTACCCATGGAAAGACGGTCGCCACCCAGTCCCTGCAGCTCTGGATCGACAAACCGACGAGTGCCAGCGGCTGGCAAGGACCCGCGCAACCGATCGTGACGTCCTTCGACGCGACCCCTCTGGATACCTGGCTGGATGCCACCCACGTCATAAAGTTCGAAGACTGGGATACAAACACGCCCGCGCAGATGGCGATGATCTGCGGACCATTTTCTGATCAGGCGGCCTCGGCGGTCGGCGTCCAGACGGCGATGCAGAGCAATATCGACGATTTTTTCAAGGCCAGTTGCGTGCTGTGGCCATATTTCTGCAAATCCGGCACATTCGACCCCAACCTGCTGCGCGCAACGTTTACGCAATCCTGCGTCAATCCCAGCGACCGCTACGTGCAGACCCCCAGGGATTCCAGCCGCTTTCGCTTGCCGCCGGGCCGGAGCGGTTTCAGCAATATGGTCCTGGCAGGCGATTGGACCGACTACGGCCTAAATCTCGGCTGCTTTGAGGGCGCGGTGGTTTCCGGAAGGTTGGCCGCTAACGCGCTCGGTGGCCACCCGCGGAAGATCTTGCGCGAAGAACCGCAGGTGCCCACGTCGACCCGCGGCGGTGGCGTTTATGTCGAGCATCATCCTCCGCAGACGCTCGGCGGCCCCATCACGTTTCCCGGGGTGAACATGTGGGCATTTTTTCTGCGCGGCCAGATCGACACGCTGACCAACCTGTGCCGTCGATTTTTTGATGTTCCGACCGGTGGCCGGGTAACTTTCTCGCCGCTCTCCCAAGCCGTGATCATGACGATATCGGAACTCCCGCACGCCTATTTCGTCGACTGCGCCGGAGCGCGGCAAGGCGACGGAACGCGAAATCGCCTTTGCGATTCCGGGCGAATATACTTGTCGCGACGCCGACTGGAAGGATCACCTCAAGCGGCATGGCGACGTTCATGCCCTATTTGTTCGTGGACAACCCCATAGCCCTCCTCACCGGCCGCGAGGTTCTCGGCTACTTCAAACTGCTCGGAGAGGTCGGACTGCCCGGTCGCGCGGGTGCCAGGGAGGACTTCTTCCTCAACGTGTTCGGGGCGCAACGAATGGCCGCCGACGTCGAATGGTCCGATCAGCGCTTGCTCACTATTACGGGACGCGACGCAACGGTGCGGACGACGCGACCTGCACCGGTCAAGGAAACGGATCACCCGCAAAGCGCACTTCCCAATCTGCAGGGGCTCCTGAAGCGCGTCCTGGGTTCACGGATTCCCGGCAGGTCAATCCTTGCCATTGCGGATGTCCGCGGACTGCTGACGGGCTCGCTGTCCCAGATCTTTCTCAAGCAGTTCCGGGCCGAGGGCAGCGGCCATCTGGCGGCGTACCAGGCCGTCACCATGGCGGAATATCAGGTTACGCGTATCAACAGTCTCAGGCCCACGCAGAGCTTCGACATCGTCATTCACTCGTTGGCGAGCATCCCGATCGCTACTGAACTCGGGCTGAGCCCTCGGATGGTGGAGACCGGATTCGAGGTGAACTTCGACATGACCCTCGGCGCCGGCCGCGTGCTATGGCAGGCCTGACCGGCGAAG
Source organism: uncultured Alphaproteobacteria bacterium (assembly GCA_963843225.1). GTDB lineage: Bacteria > Pseudomonadota > Alphaproteobacteria > Rhizobiales > Xanthobacteraceae > Bradyrhizobium. The sequence continues at coordinate 295,645 of CAWJJT010000004.1, forward strand.
GGCCCGGATGCTGGCCACAAAAAGTGGTCATCCTTGGCGGAGGCATCGGCGCCGTCTCGACCGCTCTTATGCTCACCGATCCAAGCATGCATGGCCGCTACGAAGTCACCATTCACTGCATGGGATGGCGTCTCGGCGGCAAAGGCGCAAGCGGCCGCAACGCGGCGTTCCACCAGCGGGTCGAAGAGCACGGCCTCCACATCTGGTTCGGCCATTACCGAAACGCCATCGCTCTGATGAATACCTGTTACGATGAGCTCCGCCAGAGCCACTACCAGGGTTTCACCTGCTTTGCCGATGCGTTCGCTCCGCAAAACCGCGTAGTGTTGACCGAGCGGGTCGGCAACGAATGGCGACCGTGGCCCATCGACTTCCTCGAGCTTCCGCCGTTCGCTAATGTCCCCACGGTGTACGGCCTCTACGAGTTGCTTCGCGCCCATATTGGCCGAAATCCAACGGTCGCCCGAGCCATCAACGCGTATCGGCGCCGGACGACAAGTGCTCGCGATGTCGAAGTTCTGGCTGCGCTGTCGCATCACGGCGCGGACGTTCATGCCTTGAACCGCACGGTTTCGCCGAACCTGGGATTGAGCGCCACGGAACGGAATGCTGAATCCGAGGCGCTCAAAGCTCTCGCCCAGTCGATCTGGATCGCGCTGGTTCGACGCGGGCTCGACGACGACCGCGACCGACGCTTCTGGGTGATCACCTATCTCGGCATCACCATCGCCCGGGGCATCCTGGATGATCGGCTCTACGAAAGCGGCGGCTTCAACGCCGTCGACAACGAGGAATTGCGCGCCTGGCTGACCCGCCATTCCTCCTTTGCGGGGTCGGGAGACCCCCGCCCCGATCGGCTCGCCTTCTGGTCGGCGGCCGTGCAAGCCTTCTACGACGCGTCGTTCTCGTATGCCGGAGGCGACCCGGAAAAGCCGAATGTCGCCGCCAGCACGGCCTTGCGCTGCATGCTCAGGATCCTTTTCGATTATTCCGGATCATTCGTCTACAAGATGCGGGCCGGGATGGGCGACACCGTTTTCGCCCCGCTCTACCAATGCCTGAAAGACCGAGGCGTGCGATTTGAGTTCTTCAGCCGTGCGGTGAACCTTGGCCTCGACGCTTCATATCGGCGGATCAAAACCATCGAGATCAGTCGCCAGGTAACCGTTTGCGGAGGTCAGTGCCTACGATCCTCTGATCACCGTACGCGATTTGCCATGCTGGCCGAACCAACCTCGCTTCGGTCAGCTGGTCGAGGGCACGTGCCTCGCGGAATCCGGCGCCAACCTCGAGCATTGGAATTCGGGCTGGCGCGATACCGGCGGAACGCATTATCTGTGCGCCGGCGAGCACTTCCATTGGGTCGTTCTGGCCGTTTCGCACGCCGTTCTCCCCACGGTCGCGCGGGAGCTCTGCAGGGCTTCTGATGCCTGGCGCGACACGCTGCAATTGGAAAGCGTCGCCACCCAGGCCTGGCAGCTCTGGTTTCGCCGCCGCCGCGACGAACTTCAAATGGACCGCGAGCCGGAAATATTCGGCGGCTACGTGCAGCCATGGTCGAGTATCGTCGACTTCTCTCACGTGTTGCCGTTCGAAGATTGGGCTGCGACTGCGCGACCGCACTACCTCGCTTACTCAACGGGGACACTGCCGAACGCGGAGGCCGGCGGCGAAAACGACGTGAAGAACCGGGCCAAGGCCTTCCTCGCAGGGCCGGGAGAGTTGCTCTGGCCAGGCGCCTATAGCAACGGCGTCTTCAACTGGAAGACCCTTCAGGCGGACAATGCAGACCGCGAGGCCCGTCTGGACCAACAATATTTTCGAGCCAATACCGATCCGACCGGTCGATACGTCACTGCAGGGCCCAAAACACGCCGCCTGCGGATCAATACCGATCATACCGGATTTGAAAACCTGGCGATCGCGGGGGAATGGACCGAAACGGGGGTCAATATTTCAAGCGTGGAGGCGACGGTCATTTCCGGCATGCGGGCGTCGCGCAAGATCAGTGGATTTCCGGCCACCATCCCCGGCGAACACGATGCGTAACTACGCAGGGGGTGCCGATTGCGCGTCCGGAAGATAGTCTAGCAGTCCTTCAGCCCCCATCTCGCGAAGGCATCGGAAGGCCTCATCCACCCTTGGCGCAACCTTGCGGCTCGCAAAGCCAAGCTGGACGACCGCCAACGCCTCCTCGTAAGGCCGCCGCTGCCGGGCGGCCTCCTCGCAGGCACGGCGGAGCAGAGAAATGCCCCGCCGCTCATGGCCGAGCACCAATTGATAGCGCCCGAGAAGCATCAGCGTCCGTGGCCGGCTGATTGGTAGTCGAACTCCGAATCGACGAAGGCGGCGCATCATCCGCTTCGCCTCAATAGCAATGGTTCCGCGCCGCTCGGTCGGCGCCATGGCTCGCAACGCCTCCACGTAAACCTCGGCCGCCGCGAATATGCCGCCTTCAGCATAGAACGCAATCTCGTTGGGATTCCGCAGCAGATCCGACGCAACCGACGCTGCCGCAAGCGCATCATCCTTCTGTGAAGTGCGCCAGAGCGCCAGCGCCCTGAGGCCCTCTCCCCACAACCGTTCGTTCCGACCGAGTGTCTGAAGGAGATCCTTGCAGCCGTCCACCTGGCGAATGGCGGACTGCGCGTCTCCGCGCATGAGCGCGAGTTCGGCCTGTTCCAGATGCGCCCAGCAAAGCAGCTGTGGATCCTTTTCATTGAGGACGTCCCTTTCGAAGGCCGCCAGCGTGTTTTCGCAGCGCGCGAGCTCGCCCTTGCACATCAGGGTGAGGCTGAGCAGCGACATCGCGTCCAGCCGCCGGCGGCGATTGTTGGCGGATCGCCCGACTTCGAGCATTTCCAGGAGGTCCGATTCCGCTTTCTCGAATTCCGCAACGGTCATGCTGTAGATCACCAGATATTCGGTCGTCATGAGCCAGTCATGAGGCTCGCTCCGAGCCGGGCGCGCATCGATGCTGTGCTGGAAATAACGGCGTGCAGCAGTGGGAAGCGGCATTAGGAGAAGCACCAGCGCGAACAGTCCGCATGCGCGCGAATAGATTTGCCTGCTGCCGCAGCGCTGCGCGATGTTGAGCGCCGCGACTGTCGCCAGACCCATCAGGTTGAGTTCGGACGTGTGTCCGAGCACCTGCCCAAGACTTTCGTAGACCTGCGCAGCCTCCCGCTCGGTATCATCCGCCGTGCCCTCGCGAGAACGGCGAGGAACCAATTCGAGCCGCACTTGCTGGAGTAGCTCGCGCGAAAGTGCCCAGGCGGTTGACAAGTTTCCCGCCGGCCACTTTCGACCCAGTGCGGCCAGCGCCTCAACGAGATACTGACGGCTAAGCGTAATGTTACCCACCTGCAGGTAGGCATCCCCGGCATGCCGGTAGAGCCGCGCCGTTCGAACCGCCCGGCCGGGTCCAGCCGGCATTCCGTCCAGGCACGTCAACGCCTGATCAAACGCGGCTGCGGCTTCCGCAAAGGCGCCGGCAGCGAAGGAGGCGTACCCGGTTCGCTCCCAATAGGGTATTGCACGGTCCACCATCTCGGCATTCAACCAATGATGGCCGAGAACAGCGTCCGCAGGCATCGTCTCCATCAATTCGAAGGCATTGGCTGCCAATTCATGGAGGCGCCGACGTTGTGCAAACGCCATTTGCCGATACATCACCTCACGGGTTACGCCGTGATTGAACTGATAATTCCCTTGGCCGTCGCCCGGCAGGCGGCGCACCAGGCCGAGGCCCGCCAGCCGGTCGAGATGACCGGCGATGTCCTCTCTGGGGACCAGTGCCTGAACAATGCCAAGATCGAAGGATTCTCCGACAACGCTGGCAGCCTTCAGCGTTTGCTGGATGGCAGCCGGCAGTCGATCGACGCGTGATACGATGACACGTTGAACGGTATCGGACAGGGTTGGAGATTCCGCCGTATTCGACTGACTGCCAAAGCGCAATCGGCCGTTGTCGATCGCCAATACGTGCGATTCGAGAAGGGCTAGCCCAAGTTGGGTGGTGAATAGCGGGTTGCCGGCAGCCTTTCCATGCACCAGATTTACTACGTCCGAGGTAACCCCCTGGCAATTCAGCGCCTGCGCCAGAATGGATCGCGTCTCCTTCTCGGCCATGGGTAGCAGCGAGAGCCGCTCATAGAGTGCGCCAGTGAGGTGCCGTTCAACGTCATCCACCGTTCGCAACGCAAGTATGAAGAGCGCCTGCGGGACCTTTCCGATAAGCTCCTCGGTCAAGGCCCAGGAGGCCGCGTCCATCCAGTGCGCGTCCTCCAGCAACACGATGACCCGGTCGGTTGACAGCCTGTCCTTCAAGAGCGCAATGAGCACGGCGCGCGTGAGACGGGCGCGATCGGTGGGACTGAACCGTCCGGCATCGCCGCCGCTTGGTGCAAGGGGAAGGACGGTGCCGGCGAGATCGATGAGACTGGTGTCCTCTCCCTGACGCTCCAGCCGCCCGCACAGCATTTCAGTCAATTGGGCCGAGCCAGCGGTTCCATCTTTGGCGAAAAGATTGCCAAAGAGCCTGCGCCAGATTGCGTAAGGTGTGGTGCTGCCGACGAGAGAATCTGCCGCACTGCTGAGAACCGTAACGCCGGCGGCACGTCGCGCCATCTCCCGAACCAGGGTCGACTTGCCGATGCCCGCTTCTCCAGTGATCAGGATTGCCCGGTGGGCGCCCCCGGCTGCAAGCGTTTCAATTCGCTCGGCGAGCCAGCTTAGCTCGTTCTCTCTACCGATCAGCCTCGCCGCCTCATATGAAATCGATAGCGCCTCATGCTCCTGAAGCGAAATTGCCGCGGGTCGCACGGGTTTGCTACGCCGGGCAATGATGACCTCGGGCTCGTCCGACGCGGCAACGAGCTTTGCGGCTCGATTTACGGCCTCCCCCATGGTCGTGTAACTGTAGTGCGCGCCGCGACCGATCATGCCACAATAAGTGACGCCCTCCGTGACGGTGCATCGCGCAGCAAGACCTTGCCTGGCGAATTCCGCGCTGAGCTTCCACGCAGTCGCTTCCGCTCGCTGCGGATCATCCTCGTGCGCATTTTGGGGAAGCCCGAAAGCGCACAGTATGAATGGCCCCTTGTCGTTCATTGAGACACGAAGGGTCGCGCCTTCATAATCGTCGACAATCTCCTGAACCTTCGCGACGACTGTTTGAATCGCCTGCAGATCGCCGACCCCGCGGCAATGGAGTTCCGGAAACCGGACGAAAAGAATTGAGGCTAATCGAAATTCTGCCAGCCAGCCTTCCGTGAGCCCGCCGCCGTCCACACGCCTGATAGCGCGCGGCAGGAACGGCAGCATTTGCGAATTCGGCAATCCGGCCAGGACTGCCGCCTGTTCGGGTTGTTTAACCCGTGCCTCAGCCGGTCTTCCCGAGGGGAACGAGGACATATCGCCGAGTGCCTCGCGAATGGCGGACGATAACGCTATTCCCCCGGGGCTGGCAGTGGAGAGAAGGCCGCTTACTTCGCTGAGACAATCGCCGGCCAGAAAGAACAGCCAATGGTCTTCGGCGCCTCCCGCCTTGACGGCGAATACGTGACCCTCCAGAACCGCTGCCCGCAACCGGAACTCCGATCCAGCGCCGACGCGAAAACGGTCGAAATTCGTAGTGAGGTCCGATGCGCAAAGCCACGCACTTCGTGCAGCGGGAACGATTCCCGTTTCGTCTGCCGCCCAGAAGGCCAGAAAGCCGTCGCCATAGGTATTCTCGATGTCGCCGCCGGCGGCTGTGACGTTGTCGAACAATCGTCCGAAATAATCGCTCACGGCCATCGTGAGCTGTTCCAGGCCGGCATCGCCTCTGGAAGAAAACTCCCGCGTCAGGGCGCTGAAACCGACGATATCGGCGAACAATACCGCCGCGCGCATCGGCTCAATTCGAGCATCCGGCTCCCCCCAGCCTGATCGGAGGCGCTGTCTCAACCAACGCGGTACGAAGCCTTTCACTTCGACTTGCGTATCGGAAATCATTGCGCCCGGCCTTTTCGCGGAAAAGTCTAATGCACATCCGCCAGTGATCTGAAATAGCCAATCAAACCCAGGATAAAATCCTTGTCGGGGCCAGGACCAAGATGCCCAAACGCAGGCGCGAACGCATCGCTCGCGGCTTCGGCCATCGCATCTGCGCTCGACCTCGCATACTCGATGGAGTCGTACTTCGCGATTAGCTCGCAGATCCGGACGGCGTCTTCCGGAGTGCGTTCCGATCGTGGCCGCCCCAAGATCTGATTGATCTCGTCCTTTTCGCGCAATGTACATTTGCTGATCGCGTGGACCAGGATCAGGCTGCGCTTGCCTTCAAGAATGTCCGAACGATCACAGTGTTGCGGATCGACCAGGTTACGAATGTCATTGGCGATCTGGTAGAGGCATCCGAGGTGAAAGCCAAAGTCGACAAACCTGTTGGGGTCGACGGCACCGCTGGTCGCAATCAGAGAGCCTGTGCGAAGCGGCAGGATCATGCCGAGCCAGGCCGTCTTTTTCATGGCCATGGAGAAATAGTCGGCGACTGACGTATCCAAGCGGTTGCAGTGACGCCAACCAAGCTCACGAGCTTGACCCTCAACGGTCTGCCACCCCGCCCAGTCGAATTCCGTGAGCAATCTTGCTGCCAAGGACGTGTCTAGCGTGTCGAAATTCTTGAGCAGCGGTCGGAGCGTCAGCAGGAACAACGCATCGCCCGCGTTTACCGCGAGTTCATCGCCGTATTTCTCGTGAAGCGAAGAATCCCCTCGTCTGGTCAGCGCGCCGTCCTCGAAATCATCATGAGTGAGCGTAGCGCTGTGCAAAAGCTCGATCGCGACCGCCGTGTTAAGAGCATCGGCCATCTTCCCATAATGGGCGCAACATGCGGCAATGCACAGGGAGGCTCTGATCAGCTTTCCCCGTCGCCGCGGGTAATCGCCAAGCGGGCCATATAGGTATCTCTGTACGTCACTCTCGGGATCTGCCGATGGCAGAAATTTCAGCATCGCTCTGTATGCCGCAGAACCGTAGCTAGCCAGCAATGGAGCGACCGGATCGGGCATGGGCTAAACGCCATGCTTGTGGTCGGTCGGAGAACTACTTGAGGGAGTTTGGCGGCTAGCGTCGGTCGCCTTCGAAACCAGGATCAAAAGGTCGGCAATCAGATTACCGACATCCTTCGCAAGGAAGGCGACCCCGCCGGCCAACGCCTTCAATTCAGGCTCAAGCGAAACCGAAGCATTGCCGATATTGCGAGCGAAATTCGCGGCCTTGAGCACGGCACTTTCCGCTTCCAGAACTTTGAGGGCTTCCCTCTTGATGCCCTCCTTGGTCAGCGGCGTTAGCTGGATGAACTCTATCGGGTTGTGCGGGTCTGGATCGGGACATACTCGGTTGTCGGCCATCGGTCACCTGCGTGATCAGCTAGCTCTGCTTGGAAATGATACCGTAACTGAAGTCTGGATGTGAAAAAAAGCGCCACGGCGGCCATGCCGAATGGAGCCCGCCATTGGCGACGGGGGGCCAGGCAGGCCTACTTTTCCGCAGCGAGAAGCAGCTTACTGCATTGACTCTACGGACTATTTGCCCGCACCAGGGCGCCGATTGCAGTGCAAAGGAGAACGCTCGGCTTGCGCGCTCGCTATGGTTGCGATTGGGTGGCCGGGGGCTTTTCGGATGCGCTATTCGGTTACTCTTTTGCTGTGTCTAATGCTCGTCGGCTGCGGGATCATGGCGGAAAGAACGTCAGGAGCAGATGGCTGCCGCGGTGGCTGCTACCTCGCGAAACGGCCAAACGGATCCCGAAAAGCAGCCTATGCAAAAGCAAAAAGCAAAATGAAGCTGCTGCGCGGCTTGCTAAGAGGCTCCTGCCGCTTATTCGCCAAGTGCATGCAATCCTCCCGCCTTCGAGATCGCGAAATGCCTCCGCGTGGAGCTTATCGACGTGTTCTTTTGAGTTTCGCGCGCCCGCAACCCGCGCTACTCTGAACGCTGGGCTTGGGGCCGAAGGCCACTAAATGATCAATCTGCGACTAGTCGTTCCGGCCGTTCTAGTCGCCGCTGCTTTAGCGGGATGCTTCACATATTTTTTCGCCCCGCTACCGCAAGTCGAATCTGATGAGCTCCTGCCTCAGGCGCGACAGACACTCGTTCCAGATGTGAGTCCGCCGACACAATTAGATCAGCGTCCAAGTGCTGAAGAGCAAGCAGCGGCAGACTTCCAACAAGCCGCCGCCGCGATCCTAAAGAAAGCACCGGATACGCAGGCATCGGCCGATTTCAATGCGCCGCCAATCACCGGGCATATCCCCTTGCCGAAGAGGCGCCCAATCCCGCGGTAGGCCGCCCGTTTGGTTAGAAATCTATCCCCTCTCAGGGCGCTCCCCCCTTGCGCCAAAATCCCCGGTGCGAAACACTGTTCTGGCCAATGGCCCCACGGGAGATCTTTGCATTCCATCATTAGAGGAGCCGAGCAATGTTTAACGTGAGCCGATCAGCCGGACTATGCGCTCTCCTATTTTGCAGCAGCCTCCTACTAACTCCGCAGGCATACGCTTTCGATTTGAACGGAGCCTGGGCGACGGGCACTGACCAGTGCAAACAAGTGTTTGTCAAAAATGGCGATAAAATCGGCTTTGCTCAATTTTCCGAAGAGTTCGGCGGCGGATTTGTCGCAGATGGAAATGACGTTCGAAGCAAAACTGCACGATGCACTATCACGTCGAGGAAGGAGACGGGTGACACCATCGATTTTCGGGCCGTATGTGCCTCAGAAATCATGGCGACGAGCGTTAATCTGCGTCTGAAAATCCTGGATGCCAACCGAGTATCCCGCATTTTCACCGATCCGGATATGGCAGGAATGGAGCTTACCTTTTACCGTTGCTCGATGTAATTGCGCTCGTAATGGCAGCGCTGTACCTCATGACGCCACCCGCTCCGAAGCTGTCCGTCGCCTAGTCGAGCTCGGAACGAAGGCGAAGAAATGACTCAGAAGATGAAGGCAGCCTGCGTTGTTTTAGTACAATCATCCTAGTGCTCGCCTTATGCCGGCGCATGCTGATGCGCGCTATTGTCTTCGTCGCGTGGGGTCGATCAGCCAGGGTCGATGCGATTTCACCACGCGCCAAGCGTGCATGCGCATAGCATCGGTGACGCGCGCGACTTGCAGCCGGAGTTCGCCAACATTTCATCATAGCCCCTCAAGGATGCGCTGAAGTCCCCCTCCCGCTGGCCATCTTTTTGGGTGCGGCGCAACAGATCGGGTTCACGTGATCGACGTCGCCCAAGGGCAGCGGGATCGGATCGTAGAACGGTCGTTTCCAGCCGGCGGATGTCGACCCCGCGGCCGTCAGCTTGTCATGCTCAAGGATGCCTCATCACAACGCATCACCCGCGCTGGCGGGCGCGGGCATATCTCGGATTGATTCCGCAGGTTGAATTAGTCCCTGAAGCAGTCGCCATGCACTGCTGGCGCGTCGAGAATTGACAGTTGCCTGGAAAACCCTGTTGCCTTCCCTGCAGACAGTACTTTCCCGCCGCCGCCGGCTGAACGGTGGACACCAGGGCCGCTAAAGAAGCCAGGATCAGGATGACCTGAGCAAAACGGCGCATTTTTTCCTCCTCTTTTCTTTCAGAAAGCCACCAACTCCTGATTGGCGCCACGGTTCCCGGCCACCTAACGACCAAGCGACCCGGCGAAATGCGGTCCTCGGGCGTGCGCGCGAGGCGGCGTTGAAGATCCCATAATCGTTGGGTAACGTAGGGCAATATCGCAGGCTCATCGGGGCTAGCAGGATCGATCAGAACTACCGCTCGGACTCCGCGCCACTTTATGCACTCATCATCCTTTTCGGCGGAGGTGCCGTTATCCCGGGCTTGCTATATATGGGCGCAAGACTTCTTTTCGGTTGATCGGGGCCCCGGTGAAAGAGGAGACAACGGCAAATGATCCGCCCAGCCGCCTTTACGCTATCGCTTTGCGCGATTTCGACTGTCTCCCAAGCGGAAGACTGTCGGGCCTATCCGCCAGGCCCCCAACGTTTCGCCTGTGTCAGTCAGCAAAACCCGGGTGCGGCGGATAAGCTCGAGCGCTGCAAGGAGGAAGGCCGATCAATGGGACTTCAGGGAGGACCCGCTGGTAGGATGGCTCTGCAGCAATACGTGCAAGGATGCATGCAGCGAAAGCGTTGATCTGTGTCCTGGTCCCGACCCTTCGAGGATCCAATCACCCTGCCCGATGGGCGCAAGCTGATCACACTGCTGGACGCCGGCAACTACATCCACGGCCTGCCGCGTAAGGAAACCGCACAGGACCATTGGCAGGCCGCGATCGAAGCCCTGCTTATGGCGCGGGATCGGTGATCCGAGGCTTCGGCACGGCTGTTGCATGTTTTTTCAGCAGTCGGACATCGCGTCGACCTCAGAAACCTCCATCGATGTTCGGCAGGCCCGGCGTATAGTCCCGCAGATCGTGCGCCGGGCCATTTTTAGGCTTCCTCGAATAGGAGGGCCGCATGTGGGGACTTCTGATCGGCCTCTATATTGCTGTGATTATCTATCCGTTTATTGAAGAGTGGCGGGAGCAACGCGCCAACAAAGCCGCCTTGGCGAACATGCGCCGACACAACGCGAAGGGGCATCAGTGGGATGCGACCAAAGGTCAGTGGATCGACAAGTAGTCGAGTGCTGCCACCGATCACTCAAGGTGTTTGCAAACCAGGACGCTGCGGAAACGTGGTTCGAGGAAAACGATCCCGAGGGTGTCGCATTCGAATATGAGGTGCTGGCAGTAAGACTGCCAACCGCCTCTTCAGTTGGTCACATTTATATCGATCGCAGGACGTAAATTTGAACCAATTCCTTGGTGACGATATTGGCATGTTGTCCCCCGACCATATCGAACTGCTCATCCGCGCCTTTAATTCGGCGTGGGAATATTACTTCCAACCAGATAGGAACGGCGGCGTCTTGGAGTGCTTGGCCAGACCGGCGCTTGCTGAGTTTTTAGTCAACAAATTAAGAGAGGGAATTGATGACGAGCCGAGCCTGGCCGTGGCCGGTCTCCAATTCCTGTTCTCGCTTGAGGATACGCAGGACGAGCCCGCCGCGGAAACCTGGCTACAAGAGAATGATCCGGAAGCCGTCGAGTTCGAGTACGAGGTACTGGAGTGAGGTGCCATCTACTATGCACCACCATTGGCGGTGAAGTTTAACCGGTCAAATCAAGGCTTGGGTTGAGTGGGCTGGACCCTGGGTTACAAGCATCACATCAGTACCGCTTCCGGCGATCTGTAACTTCCGATAACCCCTCTCTCGGAAAGTAAAATGAGACCCGCTAGGCACGAAGCGGCCACGCGAAAGCCACCGAAAGCGCATCGCCCGCCGGGTCGCTTTCGGCTAAACTCCTCTCGACAAAACCTTTCTTCTAATCATCTAGGGAGCAAAGCGATGAAGACTGCCCCCTTGGCAAGCATTCCTGCCCCTCTGGATTATTCGGGTCGTGCATGCGCGCTGGTCTTTACAGCCATCGGCCTCGGCTTGGCCCTGGCGCTAGGCTCCGCTCAAGGGGCCGTCGCGCAACAAACTCCCCTGACAGCGATCGACATCGCGCTCGAACCCGACGCGACGATGCTTCAGCACGCGAAGGACGCCAACGCTCGCCTTCTCAAGTCTTTCCCAAAGGGCTTTACTCTGGATCAGACGCACCACCCGCACGTCACTATGTTGCAGCAGTTCGTTCGCACGGCCGACCTCGATAGGGTATTTGCCGCGGTGACTGCGGTCCTCGCCAAAGAAAAGCCTACGTCATGGACGTTGAAGGCTTTCAAATATTACTACATCCCGTCTCCGCCGGTCGGCCTCGCGGGGATCGTAGTCGAACCGACTGAGGACCTGCATCGGCTACAAGATGAGCTAATCAAAGCCGTTGAGCCCTACACGGAGAAGACCGGGACCCCGGCGGCGTTTTTCAGTGAAGATGGCGGACGCGACATTCAAAACTCCCTGATCGAATACGTCTCCCACTTCGTTACGATCGCGGCGGGCAAGCGTTTCAATCCGCATGTGACGATCGGCGTCGGAACAGAAACCTATTTGGACAAGATGTTGGCCGAGCCGTTCGACTCGTTCACGTTCTCGGCAACTGGCGCATCGGTCTATCAGCTTGGCACTTTTGGTACGGCTCGGAAGGAACTGAAGGCGTTACCGCTGACGCCTTGAGGCAGGGCACGAAAGACGACTGGAAGCGTATTTTTTCCGTCGAAGGCGCACTGGCGATGTCGGCTAAGCGCCATAGCGGAAGTCACGGCTTTTTGTTCAGGCACGTCCATACTTGTCGCATCCCCGCTGAACTTTCGCGAACTTTCCGTGACCCACACTTGTGGGCTTGGAGGACGAGGAGGTTCTGATGACGAAGCGTCGAACGATTACTGGGTTCGTGGCTTTCGCTCTGCTCGCCGTCGTCGCAACCGCCGCGACCATGCGGTCACGCTCTCCGTGGACCGACGGCTCTACCCTATTGAAAGGCCTCGAGGTTGAGGCGAACAAGATCCCGACTGCGGATTTTGACGATCGCTGGTCCGCGATGTTCGCTTTGTCCCAGACAACGGACACGGCTCAGCACGGGCTCGAAGTCTCGCTAAGTGAACCCCCTTGGTCGCGTGAAACGATTTGATCGGTAATCCTGCAATCCAAAAGTGGCATTCGGAGGAGAATCATGACCGACAAAACCAGTTTCACGAAGGATGAATGGACGTTGCTCCTGAAGAGCCCGATGATCGCGGGCATGGCCATCACGGCGGCCGAGCCCAGCGGGCTCTGGGGACTCTTGAAGGAAGCGTTCGCCGGCGGCGCCGCGTTAACGAAAGTTGCGACCGATTCCAGCGCGAACGGACTTATCAAAGCCGTGGCAGCCGACTTCTCGACAAACGAGGGGCGAAGTGCTGCGCGCGACGGCCTCAAGGCTGATTTTGCCGGTAGCAAGCCGGCGGATATGAAAGCCAAATCCGTTGAAGAACTGCGCGAGGTTTCAGCGTTGTTGAACGCCAAGGCCCCCGGCGATGCCGCCGCCTTCAAGGCGTGGCTTCGCCAGATCAGCCAAAGCACCGCGGAAGCGGCGTCCGAGGGCGGCGGCCTATTCGGAGGCGGTCCTGTGGTGAGCGACGCCGAAAAAGCGACGCTCGGTGAGATCTCGACGGCGCTGGGGATTTGAGAGGTATGACCGAAACGATGCAGGGAGGTTCAGCAAAACGCCATAAAGGCCCAGCTCAACATGCTCTTGGGCGCGGATTATGATCGCGTGTTGATTCCCCACCCGGGATTCCGTCACCTCGAATTCCGCTTCGGGCCAGAGCCAGACATCACTGCGCCTTATGGGACTCGCGCAACCAAAAGAAGGTCCGCCTCTTGGCGCTCGATTAACTGCCACCTGTGTTGGATAGGCTCCTAGCTGGAACGGCTGCGAGCCCGTCTTGGCGCACTCCCTGGGAAGCGGCAAGATGCAAAAGATATTTCTGCAGATATTGTTGTCTTTGACGCTGACGAGCGTGGGGATGAGACTTCCGGCCCGCGCCGATGAGCGCGCGGCTCCTCCAATACGTGAAGAAATCTGGGCGCTTCCGCTTCCTACGCCCATCCTCGCCTATCTGGTTCGACCGACCGAAAATGGACCGTTTCCGCTAGTGATAATGAATCACGGCGTTTCGCTCGATCCAAGGGAAAGGAGTTTCTTTCCACTGATCGAATTTCGCGACGCGGCACTTTGGCTAGCACGTCGCGGCTATATGGTGGTTGCGCCGATCCGCCCGGGATACGGATCCGGCGCGCTCGATATTCCCGAGCGCGGCATTCATTCATTGTTCCTGTCGAACATTGGAAACTGCGCCAACCCCAATTTCCGTGATCCGGGACTTGCGATCGCAACGCTCGACAACTGGATTATAGACTTCATCGCCGGCCAGAAGCTGATCGTGCCAAACGACGTGGTGGTTGTCGGTCAATCGGGAGGCGGTTGGGGAGCCATTGCGCTGTCAAGCCTGAACCCGCCGGCGGTCCGCGCAATGATCGTCTTTGCCGGCGGTCGCGGCGGACATCTCGAAGGGAAGCCGAACAACAATTGCGCTCCCGACAAGCTCGTCGAGGCGACAGGCGAGTTCGGACGCACATCGCGTATTCCGATGCTCTGGATCTATACGCAGAACGACACTTTTTTCGGACCCGGACTGTCCAAGCGAATGTATGAAGCCTTCACCGCCGCCGGTGGAAATGCCGAGTATCATCTCTTGCCAGCCTTTGGGAGCGACGGTCACTTTATGGTGGACTCGAGGGATGCCACTCAAATTTGGGCACCATTGGTGAGCGAATTTCTAGACAAACACCGACGATGACCGCAGCAATGGCTTCTTGGAGAAACCGGATGGATAAACAGGGCTCGCGGTTGGGTCTGTTTTCACAGTCCTGTCGATCATTAGCAATCTTGGCGCTTCTCTCACCGGCGCCGGTGGCAATCGTCCAGGCGCAGCAGGTGCGCCCGCCCGATACCTCGACACCCGGGAAGGCTCCAGACGTGGAGATCAGACCGCGTGGACAGCAAATGCCGAGAGACGTCAAATACTCTGCATGGTTCAAGCTTTGCTTCAAGGTTCCCGACGCGAAGATGCTCTGCAGGACGACCATCAACGGTACGTGGGATACAGGTCAGATCGCTGTCAGGGTGGACCTGATCGAACGCGAAGGCGATGGCGGGACGCGGGTGCAACTTTACCTGCCTGTTGGATTGTACCTGCAGCCCGGTGTAAAATTGACGGTGGATAACGGACCTCCGTTTTGGGTTCCCTACGTCTGGTGTCTCACCAATGCTTGCGTGGCAGCAACTCTGGCGGAGCCGGAACTGATCCGTGAAATGGAGGGCGGTCGGTTGCTTACACTCGAGGTCGTCGACTCGAACATTCTGACCGTTGCAAGCTCGATGGCACTGGATAACTTCGCGGCGGTTCGCAACGGGGCACCGACCCAGATCTTCCAGCAATCTCTGGATAACGAGTAGCGTGTTTTAGGTAGAGTGCGTGGGGCTGGGATGCAACAAACTGCAGCAGAGTTAGATCGATTGCCCAATGCCACCGAAATCTTGGGCTGCGGGATCGGCATCGGATTTGTTGGCTACGGGATCGGGTTCGGTGGCGCTTGCTGCGGATCTTGGGGCGCGTGCCGCTTGTGCTAAATCCCACGACCTAACGGCCGGCCTCACCACAGGACTCTGCTCAGCTGCGATCAGCCTCTCGCTGGTTGCCAGTTAAGTCGCCTGCGGGTCAGACTCGGAAGTCGGTCCGCCTGAACGGCATGTCCGTTTTGTCCCCAACAGTCGTACCACTGCGGCAGAGTCCGGGTTGTGTCCGCAGGTGACATCACGCCCTTCGCCTGCCAACGTTTGGGCGCAACGTAAGCGGCTCGACGTGTCGGTCGCCAAAAGCGCCAGGATTTGCAGGTTTTTCGCTTGACCTTTTATCTTTGCGGTCCCGACAGGTTCAACTCGCGCTCAGCCCGAAACACGTTGCTGTGGAGGTTGGCGATCCATTGCCGACCGCTGGAGGTGACATTCAGATACCGGATCGCAAGCTGGATCTGGGGCGCGACATTGGTCCAGTAGAACTGGGGGAATTTATAAACGATGTCGGCGGGCGTCGCGTAGCCTAGTGTCTTGTTTAGGCCGATTTCTTCGAATTCGTGGAAAAGCGCATTCGACTTCCGTATGTAATTGGGGTCACCGAGCTGGCCAATGAGATCGGCCGCGCGCAACAGCAACCCTTCTTCCTCGGTGAGATCATCGGTATCGTCCCTTGGGGTTGTTGCATAGGGAAAGCGCGTGTATTCGATCGCCCGGGCAATCCGGGCGGCGTCTACCTCCTCCACGGCATCGAGCCGCTCAATTACGAACAGCTTTGAGCGGTCGACATGATAGGGCGCGAGCGCGGCATCGGACGATCCAACCGGCAATTCGATTGTCCGCCCGGTAAGGTCCGCAACATAGGCGCTGCCTTCGTCTCCCTGGACTATGCCCCGGACATATCCAATGTCGTGGGTGAGGCAGGCCATAATGAAGTTCGCATAGTCGGCGGCCGTTGTGGTTCGTTGCAGCGCGCGTCCAGCGAGGATGTCGTGTCCGACCAGCGTAACCAGCATGGTGTGTTCGATATTGTGATAGAGTGCATCACTGTTCCCAATGCACTCCAGCGCCAGCCTGGCGGCAAAGGGTAGCAATTTCGTCAAATCGAAATGCGAGGAGCGGAATTGGCCTTCGGTTTCCCGCGCAAGAAATGAGCTAAGGGCTTGCGCAGTCAGTTGAGGAATTGTGATCATCTCGGCACCCTCTCCAGTCCAGCTGTGGTTTGCGCCGTGATCGACAGGGCCTGTGCAACGGTATCCTCCAGCGTCCCGATCGGTCACATCCTGATCGAAACTACATTATCACCAATCCTTGAATGTTGGCTCGATACACCCGCCCCAAACCAGGAGGCGCTCGCCCCAGCTTTTGCGGCCTCGCCAAATAATTTGGCCTCTTCCGAAGTCGCAAGCCTGACCGACAAGCCGGATCAGTCGTCGCCGGGGATCAAAGCGCGCCAGACGGCTCTACCCGGCGCCAGCCGGGACAAGGATCAGGGCATGGGTCGCAGCACGGCGGATTCGGAAAGCCGCGGAAATGGGCTGGTGCTGTTAGACCATCATCATGATCAACCGCACTACCTCGGAACAGGTTTCCTGTGAATTCCTTGGGGGTTTGGCTTCCGGCTGGGGATTTTGCGGCCCTCCCCTCGCCCGTAGCTGAGACCGTAGGTTTGGCTTTTCTGATAGAAGATTTAGTAGTGTTTTCAATGAGATTGACGGGACACCCCTTCCGCCAGCATGATGTTCTCCCCTGTTCGCCGTCGTTCGGAATGCACAGCAAAACCAGCGCGTTACGCCGAGTAGGTTCGGAGGACGCTTTTGACTGGAGACACCATGGCTGGGAAACTGAAGCCGCTCGACATCGGACGTGAGATCAAGCCCTTCTTGACCGACCGCTCCGGAGTAGCGGGGGCGGCGAAGCCTTGAAATGATGGGGATGACTGACGCGATGTCGGGTGTGGACATAGGGCCGCCCCATCGCCCGGGCGGACATCCGCTCCGGTCAGCAGATGACTTGATGAGAATGTCTGCTTCTGGTGCGCGAAAGAGTAACGAGGTCGGCACGGTGAGGCCGGGCCCCTGGTCGGTCTTCATGTTGACCACCAATTCGAATTTGGTCGGCTGCTCAACTGGCGGATCGGAAGGCTTGGGGCTTTTGAGAAAACTCAGCGGAAAAAACAAATCGGCAATATCTGGGCCGAATTGGATCAATCGACCATTGGGAGTGAATAGTACCAACAGATAGAGCGCGGGCAGACGATGCTCCGCCGCCAGCTCGGTAAGTTGAGTTGGAAACGCTCTTGATCGGTTGAGGAATTCCCTGCGGCGATCCGACGCCTAATCCGCACGGAGTGGATTTCCGGCTTAAGACGTTACACGTCGCCTAAGGCTGCGTAGTATCGCCAGCGCGTTGCGATGATACAGGGAGCGCTTATAAACAGATTCTGAGCCGATACCTCACGCTCTACATTGATCTGCTGTAGGGGGCCGTTTCAGCGTGATGCGGTCCTCGTAGATCAAAACTCCATCCAGCCCGTGAAAGGTGATAGCCACTCCATCGCCGAACGCTGATTGCAACATCTGAAAACGTTCGGGAAAGCGTATACTCATTGGCCCCGTGAAGTACCGGGGAAACACCTAAGTCACCATGCGGAAATCGAGCCTCGCAAAAAAGTGGTCACGCCATTCGGAATCGCGACCCCCGCCAGAGAGCGTCCAGCTCAGCAGATCGAACGGCGTCCAGCCACGGTCGTCGATCCAAATTTCGGCCCAAAAATGATTGGTCGGCGCTAAAGGATACAGCACGTGGCCTCCGACGAGGCGTGCCGGTATTTGGCGCGCGCGGCAAAGAGCCACCAGCAACGCCGAGCCTAGTTGACAGTCAAACCATCCATGATCGAGAACCCATGCGCACCCCTCAGCGGCAGGCACCTGATCATAGTGCACCATGCCGCTGCGCAAGTGATCCATCATATATGTCCAAAAGCAGCGCACCGTCTCCAGCGCGCCGCGTGAGTCACCGGCCAGAGCATCGGCTAGCGCTCGGACTTTGAGCGAGACGCGAATGAGGCCCTCAACGGGACGAAGGTAGAGTGCTGTATCGGTCGAATCCAGGCTGCCGTCGAACTTCTGAGCACGGTTTGCCGTGAAGGTAGCCCGCATGCCCATTTCGGTGACTTTGGCGGAAGGTACTCTCAGACGTGCCTCCGCGCGGCCATCGTTAACACGGACGTCGGTTGGCCCGGCCGGCGTCGCCAGCGGGGCGAGGCTGATGTCCGTGACCGAAGTGCCGGCTAGAGGCAGGGGCATCCTCAATCGGATGAGGTCGCCGACCTCGAACTTCTGAAGGTTAAAGTTTCTGCGAAGGAGTACGTCTACTCGTCTTTCTACAGAAGCGCCGGGTGCTGCGTTAACGACCAACTCGCGTCCGGTTTGCACATATCGCCCAATCCAGAATGGATCCAGTTCTGATAGCCCTGCCCACGTCATCAGATTTATGACTTCAACAGGATCAAAATATCGGACGCCGTCGCGAGATCGGAAGCCGAGACCCAGGCCAATCCATCGTTCAATTGCTGCATGGACCTCCGAGCGGGCCCTAGCCACGTCGCCACGCGCTACTTCGAAGGCCCATCCCCCTAGCAGCAGCATGTTAACAACGTGCGTTTCAGCTACCGTGCGGTAACAATCCGCGGGGGCGACACCGAGGGGGCTAACCATGCTTAAAACTTTAAATCCCGGGAATTTAAGCAAGAATTGAAATTCACTCGATACGGCGAATACCAATGCTGTATAAATCAGCCTGGAACCATTGGGGACTGACCCACTCGGACAATAAATGAGAATTCCGCATGAGTTGCCTGACATTGTTTGTTAAGGGCAATGTTGACGTGCACGATTCCTTGCATTCGTGCACGATAGGCGGATCGCTTTGCTGGAACGGCATTAACGAAATACTTCGCGCTCGCTATCCTGGTTCGTTAATTCGCATTCTTCATGAGACGTGGACCCGTTCGGATGCGCTCTTGGCGGCCGGGGGGCGTCCGCCCGCAACTCTGCTCGAGCGAAATCTACAGGTGGGAGCCTATTCGGTCGCATCGCAATTCAGCACCGCGTTGTTTGAGACAGCGGCCGATGCGATCGTCCTCTCGTTGCAGCCGGACATAACGACAACTCTGGCGCGGCATCGATTTGACGGGTTCCTTTTTTATCCAGACCGCCTTCAAAGCTGGCCGGAAGTCGACAAGGAATGGCTGCGGACATCATTCGATCGTCTGGCGCCGCTGGACGTCGCATCTTCAATGGACAACCTTCGCATGATCATCGAGCGGATCAGACTACGCAGTGATGCGCCCATACTGATCTTCAATCTTTCTCCTGTCGTGCCCGGCGAGACGCTTCATTCATTTCAAGGCATGGGCGAGACATTCTCGACCCGCGTTCGTTGCTTCAACCTTGCCTTGACCAAATTGTCGGAGACGACTGGCGTGTCGATCGTCGACGTCGAGACGCTGATAGCGCGCGGTGGGGCTGACGCGCTAAAAGTTGACGCGATGCATTTGATGCCTGCGGGTTATCAGCTAGTGGCCTGCGAGGTTGCTCGCGTGTTAGCGGACTACGGTTTGCTCACTGAGATGCCGGAGGCCGAATGCGGGCAAGCGTAATCGTCAGGTCCAAGGACGAAGCCGGCCGCCTCCGCTTGACGCTTGCATCCCTGGTCGCGCAGTCGTCGGCCGCGGAGATCGTCGTCGTGAATGACGGCTCAACGGACCATACGGACACCGTGCTGGCGGAAGTGGCCTCGGAAATGCCGGCAGGCATGAAACTGTTACGAATTGATCACGCTACACCGCTTGGCCGCTCTGGCGCGGCCAATGCGGGAGCTGGCGCGGCGTCCGGTGATATTTTGATCTTTCTGGACGGCGATACGCTGGCGGCACCAGATTTTGTAGAGACTCATCTCGCACTCCACCGCTCCCGCACTGGGCTAATTGCGCGTGGAGAAACCTACCATCTTCGCTGCACGCGCTTTTTCGCCGACCCTGAAAGCGGCAGCGCGCAATCCGGCAACGAAGCCCGTCTTGCGCGACTGAGCGAACTCGAACTTGATCGTATGCGCGTAACTCGCGCCGACATCGCATCACGCTTCTCCAGCATTGATAGCCGCGCGCAACCAGGTGTTTACCCCGGCGCAGGTCCGCGGCGACTTTATGACCTGGAGATGGACGCACTGATTTCCCATCCTGACTGCAGCGTGCTGTGGGCCGCTGCGTCAGGTTCCAATCAATCAGTCCGTCGCGCTGATTTCCTGAGTGCCGGTGGCTTTGATCCGAAGCTTTCGATCAATGAACATCGCGAGCTGGCTTTGCGCCTTTGTCAAGCCGGACTGCGTATGGTGCCCGCTTCCGCCCGCACTTACCACCTCACCCACCGCAGCGGCTGGCGCGATCCACTCGCCGACAACACCTGGGAGTCCGTTTTCTACCGTGCCCATCCAATTTCCGCCGTACCCCTGCTATCGGTGCTCTGGGCAAGCCTGTCAGATAGCCCGCCCTTCCCGTCGGACAAGCGCATCACCTCGCTCCCGGCCCTGGAAAGGGCCGCCAGGTCTTGCACTGCAGTGAGCGGTGTCCAAGCCGTTCGCGCAGCGCATTTCGCGAACGGCCAGGTGTGTTCATGAATAACAAGCGGGTTCGCATCCATGCGCTGGTGACCGAAGCGGAGAGCCTCGCCGTGCGATCTGCGGCGAAGATGCTTGCGTCGGCTATCGCCGACGCGGGAACGCCGCTGGAAGTCGAATGCCTCTCGCTGAAACGCTGGCCGGATTTGGCCATCGATCGCGATGCTATCGTGATAATCTCTCTACTTGCCGAAGCGGATAGCGATGAGCCGTGGCCGCTCATGGCAGAACGGCTTCGCTTGTCGTTTGCAAAAGTAAAAGATCTCGAGGATGTTCCGCTGTTCGTCTGCACGGTTTTTCGCCATGTGGGCAGAGACGTTCCGCGGGAAGTGATGATCGCGCGCCGGATACGTATTCGTCAGCTTAACTTGCTTGCGGCCGAATTGTCGCAGGCGACAAACCTGCAGGTGATTGATCTTGATCGCACGCTCAGCGACATCGGCGCTCTTACCCTGCAAACGGATTATCGCTTGGGGGGAACGCTAGCTGTTGCTGCTGTTGCGCGATGCATTGCCTTGACACTTTTGACCGCAGGCCTTGACGCGCACGCTTCCTACGAGGTGCAGGAGGCTGCCCGCGCCGCGATTTCTGCCCAGAGCCCCCCTTGGCAGGAGACAGTTCAGCCCCGACCCGAACCGCTGCGCGATAAACTAATGGAGTTCGGCCCAGGACGTCGCAAACAGCGCGTTTCTCCGGTGAGGGACGCCGTACCGGAAAACAACATACAGTGGCTTGTGACAAGCGCGTTGAAGGGTCGGATAAGCCCAATGGATTCGTATCAACGCTTGAGGAACGGCATTTTCAATTACGGCGTTCGTCGATCCCTAGCAATGTTGCTGACGGTATCGATCAGGATAATTCGAACAAAGTTGAGCGACAAGAGGACTCAATGACGGAGCCATCTGCTCTCGAAAGACTCTTGCCACTTCGCAAGATGATGATGATTCGCGCCTTCGAGACGGCGCTGTCCAAGCGGCATGATCACGGCTTTCAATTGTTGAGTACCGGCGAAGAAGCTGTCGCTGTCGGTTTGTGCGCAGCATTGCGCGAACATGATCAGCTATTAACCGGAGGTCGGTCGATCGGTCCGGCACTGGCGCGTGGCCTGGACCCATGTCACGTTATGGCCGAACTGCTCGGCAAGGTAGATGGGATCAACAGAGGCCGGGCGGGACGAGGCCACATGGCTCAGCCGGGCGGCGGCTTCTTTGGTGCCCACGCTGTGGTCGGCGGCAATATCAGCATTGCAGCCGGTGTCGCATTGTCGAGGCAGATATCGGGTAGCGGGGGTCTCGTAGCGGTCCTGTTCGGCGACGGCGCGTGTGGCGCTGGGGTCTTGCATGAGACCCTCAATTTTGCAGCTATCTGGAAATTGCCATTGCTCTTCGTTTGCAACAACAACCAGCTTTCTGTCTCGACCAAACGTGAAGATGCTCTGGCTCCCGCGCTTCTATCGGATTTCGCGCGCGCATTCGGCATGCCTTCCTGCACCGTCGACGGTATGGACGTGACCGCTGTCTTGGAAGCCGCGCAAGACGCGACGACGCACATACGCACCGTAGGCGGCCCTGCGTTCATCGAATGTCTTTCGTTTCGGTTCGGGCGGCACTCCACCACGGCGCGCGAGACTCGCAGCCGGGCCGAACTCGCGGCTATTCAAGCCGCCTGCCCCATCGTTCGCGAAATGGCCGTCCTAAGTGAGCACGGCCTTCTGTCGGCCGAGACGGCTGTCGCGCTCGAAGCAGAAATTAACAAATGTGTCGTCGACGCGATGGCTTTTGCTGATGCATCAACCATGCCTGATCCCGCGAGCGTCCTGTATGATGTCTAATGACGGCTCCCAACCGAATTCGAGCAGGTTATATTTCCGAGAGGCGATTGCGCGCGCGCTACGCGAGGAAATGACCCGCGATCCCACGGTTTTCATTATTGGCCAGGATGTAGGCGCATTCGGTGGTTCATACAGGGAATTTGACGGATTACATGCTGCTTTTGGAGCGGCTCGGGTGCGCGATACCCCGGTGGCGGAATTAGCCACGGTCGGTATTGCGGTTGGTGCCGCTGCTTCTGGATGCCGGCCATTGGTCAGCATCACTTATATGGACTTTTTGATGCTGGCCCTTGATCCACTGGTCAACTACGCAGCCAAATTGCGCTACAAGACCGGCGGCGCGCTGACGGCGCCTGTAGTAGTCAAGACCACCGCAGGCGCCAAAGGTCAGGGGGTGGCTCACTCGCAGTGCATTGAAGCTTGGCTGATGAGTGTCCCCGGCCTGACGGTTGTAGCTCCTTCCACGCCGAAAGATGCGTACGGGTTGCTAAAAGCTGCCTTGCGGGCGCCTGGACCAGTTGTTTTCGTCGACCATAAGCGTCTTTTTCCGATCCCTGGTGATGTCCCCGTCGCGGAGGTGGTTACGCCAATTGGCGCTGCCGCCGTACGGCGCACCGGTAGTGATCTGACGATCACTGCACATTCCTATATGGTTCACGTGGCGCTGGAGGCCGCCGAACGTCTTGCAGAAGAGCACATCTCGACGGAGGTCGTGGACCTGCGAAGCTTGGCGCCCCTGGATATTGCGACAATTGCAGCATCGGTTAGTCGCACCGGCGCACTGCTAACGCTGGAGGAAGGACAGGCCACCTGCGGTGTTGGGATCGAAGTGGCCGCGCAAATCCGAGAGGCTGGGATCCATGTTCCAACTTCCCGAATTGGGGCGCGAGCAGCGCCGGTATCTTCGAACCCGGTGCTCGAAGCAGCCTGCATACCGGACGCATCAGGCGTTGCTGCCGCGGTCCGATTGTTGCTTAAGCAGCGTAAGGAACACGTTTTCACAGTCTAAAGAAGCGACATTTTGACGGATGGACTAAAATATAAGCGCCAACGCCCTGAATGTGGTTACAAAATGACTTCATTTTTTATGTAGAATGAAAGCTAGTGATTGCCAATTAAAGGGTAAGCCCAGCAGTGATATATAAACTTACAATCCCGCAACTCGCCGCCGACGTATATGAAATCCGAATATTGGAGTGGCATGGCGAACTCGCACGGCGCTTCGAGATCGGTGATCTCATCGTCGAATTGGAAACTCACAAAGCGCTCGTGGAAGTACGCGCCGGACAGCCGGGCCTGCTGCGCCGCATCGTGGTTGATGCCGGCGGCTGGCAAAAGATCGGCTTGGCGATCGCCTACCTTAGCGATGACCAGGCTGAAACGATCCCAGACGACGGCAAGCTGGCGCGCGACATGTTGGTGGAATTTGAAATTAGCTGACGTCGCGCGCGCATTACGTGAGACAATTCAGAAGTTCCATACGGACGAACTGTTGCATGAGCCCGCTTTGATGCGTGCCGTCCGGGAGGTGGGCGGAAGCACCCAGTTCGCCAGCGAGGCAATCGATATCGATGATGTCGATGCCGTGGCTGATCACCAAGTCGTGCAGCATTAGGTTCAACTCTTTGGCGGCGATAGTCTGCAGCGTGTCAGCCATTGGCGAATCGAAAGCGGCATAATTCGTAATGTCTTCCTGACCGGAACTGGACATCCTATTGACGATCAGGAAACGCGCACCAGTCTCGCGACTCACCAGATCAAAAAGCCTTTCATAGTCACGCTTGATGTCCGCAGTGCGTCGTTGGACAATTTCGAAGTCATTTGCCAGCCATTCCCGAATGACAGGGCCGGCCGCGTTTAGGTGATGGCGCATGATATGCAGGCAATAACCGAGCTTCTTGTGTCGTATCAGAGTCGCGAACTCGGCATTTAGCGAAAGCATGATGGCTTCTGGCGGGCCGGCAACCTGAAGCCCCGATGCGGTTAGAATATTGTATTTCTCGCGCATTGGTGAGCGTCCGAGAACGCCAAGCATCGTACCGGCAAACAACCAGTCTTGAGCACTAACTGGCGTTCGCCCCGCCGAAAGTGCTAATTGAAGGTCTGCTGCTATCGCTTGAAGCTGTTCGGGAGTTCTGGTGAACTGTTCGGCAAGGAAGGGTGCACAGGGTGTTATCGGCTGGTCCGGGACATACACGATCTGCGCGGGTGAGCTTGCTGCCTCGAACATCTCGGTAAAAGCGCCGCGGTCACCCAGCACTGGACCATAGCAATCACATATTCCCATGCTGAGCAAAGTGGGCCCACTGATACCGTCCTCGTCGGACCACCACGCGCGGCTGCGACTGTGCCACCCCGACAGCAAGCCAATTTCCACAGCAGCCAATGCCGTCGTGCGCCGCCCCGCCAGGAGCATAATTCGCATTTGATCGAACCTTGCGATGGGATCATCGCCGGCTGTATCTATAAATCCAAGGACGTCCTCGCTACGCCAGGGCAGAGAGCCGTGAACGTTGAGATGGCCACCTGGCTCAGCGTCAGAAATGCGCAGGCGGCCGGCCATTCGCGCAGCCATCGCCACCTGCAGTTCGCGCTCCTCCGGGAACGGGTTGGCGACAAAGCGTTGGCCAGGCGCGAGTTCCAACGAGATATTACAATAAGCAATGACTTCGTTCGGCCTGCAATAGTGACCGTCCTCACAAAGCCAGTTTACGCCGGATCGCTGCACGTTAAACCCAAGGGCGTTTAACGGACCGAACCGCAAGGTGACCTCGCTCATCTCGCACTTCCCGACCACATACCGTCATGATATATGATGCCTGCGGTCGCGATCCGTACCGGCCGTGTGATGGAATCCGCCAGCGATTCATCTGGATGCGTCGTAAAAATTGCCAGCGGCATATTCGGGTCCCACAGCAATCCGGGGCTCGCGTCAAGCCGGCGCAGCCACAGTGTCTCGCGCAAGACAAGGCGATAGTATGATATAGGCGGGCATTCCTGCGCCAAGGCGCTCCCGAGGTCGATACTAATATCAAATATCTTGCTGCCTGACTGCAGCCTCGTGTTGCAGGCGGCGTAAACACATTCAATTGTAGCGCCCGACATAGCGGAGTGCAAATGTGGTAACCTTAATTCAAATGGCACGTGCAACGTCCTGTGTTGAATGTTGGTTCGAAAAAGCCGGCGATGCAGCCTAAGCTGTGTGAGACCGCTTGAACAGGGGATGACCATGGCGACGGACAATGTACTCGCGGCTCCGCTGGTAAGTTGTCTGATGGTTACGTTGCCCGTGGAGCAGCGCTTTGTTTTTGCCTGCGCTGCCATCGACGCTTATTGCTCGCAGACCTATCCTAGCAAGGAATTGGTGCTCGTCATCAGCGGTGGTGATGAAGTCCGGCGTCAGGCCCTGATAAGCCACATCGCGTCATTGAAACGTTCCGACATCCGGCCTCTTTTGATTGCGGGTAATCCGACGCTTGGGGCGTTGCGCAACGCCAGCGTGGCTTATGCGAGGGGCGATATCGTCTGTCAGTGGGACGACGACGACCTGCACCATCCCGAACGGTTGCAGCGTCAGACTGAAATGCTCCTAACGAGCGGTCACGACGCGGTTTTGCTTCAGGATGTTATGCAGTTTTTTCCCCGGACCGGCGAACTCTATTGGACGAATTGGCGCGCTACCGATGCACGCGGGCATCCCGGCACGCTGATGGCGAAGGCCGCACTTAATATGGATTATCCCGAAGAGGGGCAGGATGCTCGACTGGGAGAAGATTTGCGTGTCGTTCTTGCTCTTCACGCCGGCGGCCGCGTGGCTGTCTTGGAAGGCATGCCCCATCTTTTCGTTTATGTCAGTCACGATCACAATTCCTGGGATATGGCGCATCACCGCCGACTTGCCGAACAGTTGGCGATTTCAACGGGGCTTCTGCGCAAGCGGCAAGAGCCTCTTCGCCAAGGCCTTCGCGCCCACAATTTCGCGACGGCCTCTGTCCAGGTCATGGGAAGGACCGGCCCAGCTTTCGCCATCTGACAGGATCCGATGCAACCTTCATCGCTTATAAGTGCGGCGATGTATCTGCATTTCCCGGACGGCTCTTGCGCAAGAGTGTCACGGCACGCGTGCTCGCGTGGCAGTGAGAGGCAACCTTGCATGGATGGCCTCGTCGCAGGCCGCCTATTTCGTCGTTCAGTTCGCTGCCTCGATAGTGCTGGCCCGACTGATCAGCCCCGCAGAGATGGGGATATATGCGTTGGCCTTGGCAGTGAGCAGCACACTCAGCATTCTGCAGGCATCGGGACTTACCGCTTTTGTAGTCCGAGAACCGGAGATCGGTCGCGACTTGCTGGCTACTACGTTCACTCTGAATGCGGTGATCTCGCTGGCCGTGTCGGTATTGATTGCTTGTGCAGGTCTGAAAGCTGGTGACGTACTAAATGAGCCAGGTGTTGCAAACGTATTGCTGGCGATGGCAGTAGCTCCCAGTGATTGGGATATTCGAATTCCTCCCGGCTGCGTGCCTTGAGAGGGAAGCGCGGTTTAAGCCAATTGCGCTTATCAATGGCTTTCGCATCGTTGTCAGCCAATGTGTCAGCGTCGGCTTTGCGTTCGCTGGCTTCAGTTTTATGAGTTTGGCCTATGGCCAGATCGCTGGCGCGCTATTTAGCGCTGCAGCTTACCTTGTTATCGGACGCCATCTGACTATCAGGATGGGCTTGACGCAGTGGCGGCGGGTTTTGGCGTTCGGGCTGCAGATGCTCACATTAACCGCCGTTTTCACGATCGGTGGCCGACTGAGTGACATACTTCTTGGAAAAATCGTGGGCCTCGCGGCTCTGGGGTTGTACAGCAGAGCATCTAATCTGAACAACCTGATCCAGGAAAACATCTACATGGTTGTGGTCCGCGTCCTGCTGGTGGACGTTTCCGCGCGAGCGCGAAGCGGTGCGTCGTTGCGTGGCAGCTACCTGATGACAATTGAATTTCTAACCGCTCTCTTATGGCCAGCATTTGCCGGGCTGGCGATCGTAGCGGGTCCATTCATCACAGCAGCGTACGGCGCACGATGGGCTGCCGCAGCGCCGCCGCTGCAAATGCTGGCCCTCGCCTCCATGATTCACTTGACGATCAGTCTAAGCTGGCAGCTGTTCGTGGTGCGGCAGGAGGTCGCCCTCCAGATCCGCATCGAGATTTTCCGAAGCGCTGCTGCTTTAGCGATGTTCACCGTCGGTTGTACGTTCGGGTTAACGTGGGCAGCTACGGCTCGTGTAGCTGAGGCTTTAATGACCGTGGCGCTGTACCGACCTCACATTGAACGAATGACCGATACCCGCACGGCAGACTTCCTGCCAATTTACGGGCGCAGCCTGTTCTTGACGCTATTGGCGGTGGCGCCAGCCGCATTTTTGATGATCGAAAATCATTGGTCGAATGATACACCGCCGTTCTTGCTCTCAGGCGCCTTGCTTGTTGGCGCGGTGCTCTGGTTAATAGGCATCGTTTGGCTCGACCATCCCTGCGCTCAGGAACTGCGCCATTGGTTCGGCCGGTCACGCTTGGGTGGTGGCACGGCACCATCATGAAGCCGCGACGTTGAACTTCAACGCCTGATCGACCATAGGCGACAGATCGATCGGCTCGCCGTCGCCATATCCGTTCGTTCCAGGACTGGCGCGGCAGGTCGTGCCCGACGGGCCATGTCGCCGCGCTGCCCAGAAAGCTCGGAATTTTGCGCGGCGGCATTTCAGCCCCCTCGCCCTGCGGCGCCTCTCATCGGATCGAGCGATCTTCCCGGTATGGTTAAGGTTGCCTGCTGAGAGTTTCCTGTGAAACCCTTGGGGGTGGCTTCCGGTTGGGGATTTGGCGGCCCTCCCCTTCCCGCTAGCTGAGACCGCAGGTTCGCTTTTCTGAAGGTAGATTTAATGGTGTTTTCAATGAGCTTGACGGGACAGCCCCTCCGCCAGTCCGATGGGTCTCCTTCGTCAGCCACCGTCCGGAATTCACAATAATCTCAGCGCTTTGGTTCCATGCCCCACGATCGGCGCGCTCACGCTCCGAGAGATCAAGCCCGGCCACATCTTCGATCTGCTCAAGCTCATTTGGATCGAGAAGCGCGAGACCGCGAACAAGCCCGCGACCGGATCGAAACCATCATCGCGAAGAACGACATCGCCGACGATGTGGAGTTGCTCTCCACAATCGAAACGAGGATGACCGCGGCTGCCGCTCACGCCATGCGGCGGCGCCGATAACGCGGAATTAATTTCATCAGCCCATAATCCACGCCAGTTAGTGAGTGCCGCGTAAAAGGAGCCGTCGCAAGGACGATCCAGCGACGGCTCCGTTTTTTTGTTCACTCATTTGGGGTCGACGCACGTGACCAGCACATCGGAAACACAGAGCCAAACCGAACAACCCGAATCCACCGCACCGAGCAAGCCATCCACCCGGAAATCAATCCTGGCGCTGTCGGTGTTCGCTCTTGGCCTGAACGCCACTGCGGCCGTCTATACGATGTCGCCTTCCGATTTTGCCCTGCCGGATGTCAGCAATCTGGCGGAACTGCTTCCGCACCAGAAGGCTTCCGATCCAAGACCGGATCCGGTTCTCGCTGCTTTGAAGGATATTCAGTCGGTTCAGCAACAACACATTGCCTCGCTGCAGGAGAATAGCTCCTCCGTGCAGCAGAACACAGCTCTGCTTCAGCAGGATTCAACTGCGTTTGTTTCCCTGAGACAGAGCATCACGGATGAGCATGTCGACGTAAAGAAGATATCCACTCAGCTTTCCGCGCTCATCGCGAAGGTCGACTCGCTGCAAAATGCCATAGCGCCGGAAATAACTTCCTCCATTCCGAAAGGGCGCGCTCGTAATCGGCTATCCGCAGCGGTGCGCAAAAAGATGGCTGCGCAGGCCAAACCCATAGGGGCTTTCTCGGTTAGAGGTGCGCCCCTCAGCTTTCCAGCTACGACGCCAGCCCCGCAGGGCTAAAGACGTGTAGATCGGCAGGACAAGGGCACGGCGGATCCGAAGGACCGCCGTGACGGGCTGTATCAATGAGGCTCCTTGGCTTCCTGTCTCCCTTACCCCATCCCCGCCACGATTGCGTATCGTGATTGCCACAATGGCGGGGCATGAGGCTCCGATGAATCAGCCCACGCCAAAAATCAGATTCGCATTGCTCTGCCTCGCCTGCGTGTTGCTGTCGTCCTGCGCCGGGCGGACGCCGGGCGAGCATATCGCGGACATGCCGCATTGGATGGGTGGTGAGCCTGACGGGGTTCCGCCCCGGCGTGGCACGCCTGAATACGATGCCTGGATGGCTGCCCGCGCCGAGGAAGCGGCGCGGCCGAAGAACGGCCAATCCAACACTGGTCAGGCAAACACGAAGCAACCCAGGACTATTCAGCCAAAGCCCGATCAATCAAAGCCCGATCAATCGATGACCGGTCAATCGCGCTAGCGCCCTGCCGTCTCGCTCCTCGTTTTCCAAAAGCAGTCGCCAACCACCTTTCCTGTGCACGAACTCACGCGCGTCTATTGTCCGCGGATGCCGGTTGCGAAACAGTCTCGCCCGTGGCGTTGCGCGCGGGGGCGTGAGATGCGTGAACAGGATGCGGCATTCGACTATCACCGCTATCGGCGATTGCTGGCCGAAGCCGTCGACGAGAAGAAGCGGCTGGAACTCATCTACGTGCTGATCGAGGAACGGGCCAGGGAACGGCTCGAGGCGCAACGCGCTTCCGATCGGGCCGCCATGACGGCCTCCGTCATTGCCACCGTGGTTGGCGCCTCAAGGGCCTGATCTTTCGGCTGATTTGCCGGTTGGGCGGGGAGGCCTGCCGCCATATTGCGATTTAATTAACGATGCCCTTCAATCGGCCAGAAAGCTTTGGCCGCTAGAACCTCGCGGGCCCGATGTATTTCAGGGCCAACAAACGGGAGGGTTTCCATGAGCATGATTTCTGTCGTTTCGATGCGCCCAATGGGCGAGGTTCGCGCCGAAGACCATTCGCCCAAATCGGTGGCGCTGCTCTGCTGCGTCGGGCTCGTGATGTCGCTTTGCCTGATCGCGTCCGGCATCGACCTCAGCGCCGGCTGGGTTTGATCGCTTCTGCCTTTTCCTGGTTTTGTTGCGTGGCGGGTCCTTGCGGCCCGCCATTGCTATTTGCGGTCGCCCTCAAGTGCTGCTGATAGCTGGAGATCGTTCGAAGAACCGGATCTGAAAATCAGATTGCCGTGTCTGGTAAAAGCTCGTCATCCGTCGTGGGATGGCGCAGCCCTTGCGGCGGCGCAACAACGAAGCTGACGCCGATACGGTTCTTCTGAATCCACGCAATGCTGCATTCGCGAACCGAAGAGTCCCTGGCCATCACCAGGCGGAAGCGCTGCGGAACAAAGGCCGGGTTTGGAACATCGATCGCCGCGCCCTCGGCCGAAATATTGCGAATGACACAACTGATGACGGAACCGCCCGATGACACATAGGCGGGTTCGTCGATTTCAGTCCGCGGGTGTTTTCGTCGTTCTTCCATGGCCTTCGGTGTTGCCGCCGCTGCGCAGACGATCAACCTAGCGCAAATCCCTAAACAAATTCGAAGCGGTCCTGCCGCCCTGCACGATTTCGGTGGCACGTGTCGTTGCGTCATTCCAGTGCAACACCAGGCGCCAGCCCGCACAATCTGTGGTAGATCGCCTCGGCGGCCTCTGGCGATTTGAGGTTCGCGCTCTTCCGTTCGTCGCATCAGCGGCGTAGCATCCTGACACCGGCGGTGCGTAGGCGCGACGCTCGCTGCAGAAACAACATGCGCCGTGGGGAAAAGTCATGTTCGAGGTACTCGATCGCCGTACGAGCCTGTCCGGCAACCAGATCAAGATCCTTGCCGCAGCCATCATCGGCGACGCCCTGGAATTCTTCGATTACTTCCTGATCGGCTTCGTGCTCGCCTTCCTGATCGGTCCCTGGAAACTGACCTTCGGCCAGTCGGCTACCGTGCTGATGAGTTCCGGCATCGGCGCCATCATGGGCGCCTATGCGTGGGGCTGGTTGGCCGACCGTATCGGCCGCCGCAAGGTCTTCATCGGCACCGTGCTCAATTTCTCCATCGCCACCGGCCTTCTGTATTTCACGCCGGACAATGGCTGGATCTATCTTTCCGTGATGCGCTTCTTCGTCGGCTTTGGCGTCGGCGGGCTCTATTGCGTCGACCTGCCGCTGGTGCAGGAATTCATGCCTTCCTCCAAGCGCGGCTGGATTGGCGGTCTTGTGACTTGCGTGATCCCGCTTGGCGTCGGCCTCGGCGCCGTCATGGGCGCGCTGGTGGGCAGCAACGACTGGCGGCTGTTGTTCGCGATCGGCGTGCTGCCGGCGCTGCTGGTTCTCCTGGTTCGCCTCTGGGTTCCGGAATCCCCGCGCTGGCTCTGCCGCCAGGGCCGTTACGAGGAAGCGCGTACCTCGCTCGCCTGGGCGCTGCAGATGGAACCGTCTGCGCTGCCGTTACCGACGGCTTCCGACGCCGGTCCGATCGTCAAGAGCAACTGGCTCGACCTTTTCAAATATCCACGCAGCCTGGTTGTCTCCTGGTTCGGCAATGCCGGCGCCCAGACCGGCGTGTACGGCATCACGTTGTGGGCGCCGTCCCTGTTCGTGCTGTTGCTGAAGGTGACGCCGCAGGAAGCCGCAAAGATGATGATCCTGCTCTCGGTGTTCGGCTTTGTCGGAAGGCTGTCGTTCTCGTTCTTCTCGGAATTGATGGGGCGGCGCAACGCCGGCGGCTTGCTCGGCTTCGGCGCAGGAGTCATGACCATCGTGGCCGGCTACAATTACGACGCGACCATCATGGGCGTGTCGGCGTTCTGGCTGCTGCTGGCTGTGACGTTCTTCTTCGCTGACGGCGGCTTTGCCATCGTCGGGCCCTACGCAGCGGAGGTCTGGCCTTCGCACCTGCGAACGTCGGGCATGGGCTCGGCCTATGGCTTCGGCGGCATCGGCAAGATCCTTGGACCGGTCGGCCTCGCCTTGATCGTGGGTTCCGGCAATTATCTCAAACCGGATGTGCCCTTACCCCAGATTCCGACAGCCTTTGTTTACCTGGGATGCTGGTTCCTGATGGCCGGGGCGGTGTATTATTTCCTCGGCATCGAGACCCGGGGCAAATCGATCGAGCAGATCGACCGCGAATTGGCCTCTACGGCCGGTCTGCCGGCGACCCCGGCCTCGGTACGACAGGCATAACCTTGGAAACGATGATCGCGACTTCCGCCGATCTTGCGGGCGACCAGGCCGTCATCGCGCGCGCCGAGGCGGTTCGCGCCACGGTGGCGGCCGCCTCCAACGAGATCGAGCGCACGCGCCGGCTGCCCCCGGCGCTGCTCGACCAACTCCATGAGGCCGGCCTGTTCCGCCTCCTGCTGCCGCGTACGTCGAACGGGATCGAGACCGATCCCCTCACCTTCTTCCACGTCATCGAGACCATCGCGCGTGCCGACGCATCGACCGCGTGGTGCCTCAGCCAGGCCGGCGGCTGCGCCATGTCGGCGGCCTATCTCGACTTGCCGGTGGCGCATGCGATCTTCGGCAGCGACCCGCGCGCGGTCCTGGCCTGGGGTCCCGGACCGAAGGTCAAGGCGATCGAGTGCCACGGCGGTTATCGGGTCACGGGCGTGTGGTCCTTCGCCTCCGGCGGCCGCCACGCGACCTGGCTCGGCGCCCATTGTCCGATCTACGCCGCCGACGGCTCTCCAAGACTTGACGCCGATGGCGTCCAGCAGGAACGGACCATGCTGGTGCGCAACCAGGATGTCGTGTGGACCGACATCTGGAACACGGTCGGCCTGTGCGGCACCGCCAGCGACCAATTTGCGCTGGACGACTTCTTCGTCCGATCCGACCATTCAATCACCCGCGAATTCGACCGGGAGTGTCGCGAGAACGGTCCGCTGTATCGGATGGGCAACGGCACCTGCTACCAGGTCGGTTTCGCCGGCGTCGCCTGCGGCATTGCCCGCGGCGCGCTCGACAATTTTCTGGAGATCACCCGCAAAGTGCCGCGGGGCGCGAAGAACGCGCTGCGCGAAAACGCCGTGGTGCAGTCCAATCTGGCGCAGGCCGAAGTCAATCTCCGCGCCGCGCGCGGCTACGTGCTGCAGTCGATGGCCGACACCTGGAAACACCTCTGCGCCGGAGCCGTCATCACGGTCGAGCAGCGCATCACCATGCGCCTTGCCGCCACCCACGCTATTCACAAGGCGCGCGAGGCGGTCGACTTTGCCTACAATGCGGCGGGCGCCACGGCGATCTTCGAGAACCACCCGCTGGAGCGCCGCTTCCGCGATATCCATACCGTGACGCAGCAATTGCAGGGCCAGCTCAGGCATTTCGAAACAGTCGGCGCCTGGATGATGGGCGTCGATACCGACCTCACCTTCGTCTAAGGAGAAGATCCATGCCGCTTGGCGTTCTGCAACATTTTACCATCGAACCCTCCGATCTGGAGAAGACCAGGGATTTCTATTGCGACGTGCTGGGGCTGGAGAACGGCGAGCGTCCGCCGCTCGATTTCCCCGGCTACTGGCTCTATTCCGGCGGCGTCGCCACGGTCCACCTGATGGGCACCCGCAAGCCGCGCGACGGCATCGTGGTGCGCGGCACCGAGAAGAAATATGACGATACCGGCCGGCTCGACCATATCGCCTTTGCGGCGAGCGACGTCGACGGCGTGCGCAAGCGCCTGCAATCGAGGGGCGTGAAATTCCGCGAGAGCATCGTGCCGCGCACCGGCGACACCCAGTTCTTCCTCTACGATCCCGACGGCGTCGGTGTGGAGCTGAATTTCCCGAAGGCCTGAGGCGTCGTTCTGCCGCCACCCGTCAGTTCGGCCGGCGATCCCCCGGCCGAACCCGGTCAATTTGAACAGGCGGCATTCAGGCGTGGCGAATTGTTCTCGCCGGAAGGGTTGCGGCAATCATCGACGACGCGCCTGCGCCCGGATTGTGTTCCAAAACACACAGTGGGCAAAGATATTCACGCATCTTACGTGCAACAGCCCCAATTCCCGAAGAGGCCACCAGGCCGCCATCACTCGGGCACGAAGCGGCCAGCGTTTCCTCTCTTTTGCATGAGGAATTGAAGAGCCGCGCCGCTGCGGCAGGATAGTCGGGTGCTGCGCCTTCCACCTACCCCAGGGCTCTGTGCCCGGCTATCCGTCACCGGACATCCGACCGGGCTTCAGTCGAGCCCGCGTTCGTGACTGAAGCGGACCATTTCCTCGATAAAGGTCTGCTTTTGCTTGTCATTGAGGCTGGCAAAGAGCGGCTCGGCCGCGTCGGCGACATTGCGCTGATCGACCGCGCGGTCGTTCAGGAATTGCGCTTCGTTGCGCATCTGCTCGACGATGTCGTCAGGCGGGTCGCGCTTGGCGCGCGCAATTCGCAGGTTGAGACGGTCGGCGCCATTGTGGCCGAGATAGTGCATCGCGCTGCTGAAGCCGGCCCAGTTCTTCTCCTGCTCTGGCGTCAGATTCAGCTCGGTCTTGATCCGGTCGATATTGGCGTCGCTGTTGGAGACGATCTGTTCGGCGGTCAGTTGCGGCTCGCCGCTGCTGGGTCAGGACGGGCGCCTGCTTGGCTGCCTTGGCGCCCTTGCCCGCCTTCGCCGTCTTGGCGGCCCCGCCCTGCTTGGGATTACCCGGACTATTTGCCGCAGGGGCGGGAGCCTGTTCGTTTTTGCCGACACCGAGCACGCCGGTGAAGACGCCGACCACGCCGCCGATCGCGCCGCCGAGCACGCCGCCCACCGGTCCGGCCGCCTTGTTGCCGGCCGCGCACCCTGCTGAACGCCTTGAACTACCTGCGCATCCACCGCCGACGGCGCGCCGAAAAGCATGACGACAACGGCCCCGAACGCGAGCCATCATCGAGCGCCGCTCGCGCTGTCGATGTCGGGCTGATCATTTATTGGTCTCCATGGTCAATCCAGATTTGCTTGCGCAGCCCTTGAATAAAGGGTGGTGAGAATCCTGCCATCGGATTCCAAGACTATCGTTTTCGCACCGCGCGAGTCCACCGCCGCCGGTCTTCGCCCGGATCGGGAAAGCGTCGCCGCGCAAGCCGGTTACACCAAGGGATGAGACAGGGCTGCGGCGTTATTGCGCACGTTCTCTTGGCGTGGCGCTTATCGCGATGTGTGCGCCGCAATATGCAGGCGCGGGAACTGCCGGCGGGAGCCGCGCGGACGCAACGTTAGTTCTAGAGTATCCAGCCCGCTGCTTTCTCGACAGACGCCGGCAATTCTGCTCTGATCTCGTTACACAAAACCTCTGCGCCATCACGCCAGCTCAGCTCGCGTGTCGCAAGACGGAGGAAAAAACCAAAACGATCGACTGGCACAGCAGAGAGGGAACGCCATGTCACGAAGAAAGCTGACTCGACGTCAATTTGTAGCTGCTACCGCACTATCGTCCGCTGCACTGATTACCGCGCCCTATGTCCGAGGCGCTTACGCCGCCGGCAAGCTCTCGATGGCTTCTGGGATCACTGGGTTCCCGACGCGAACAAGGCCTCCACCGATCTATGTCAAGGAGTGGGCGGCCAAGGAGAAGGTCGAGGTCTGTCGATCGATTACATCACGAGCCAAGGCAACAAGAACATCGCTCGACCATCGCAGCCGAAGCGCAGGCCAAATCCGGTCACGACATTCTTCCAGATGCCGACCTGGTGGCCGCACGCCAATGCCGAACTGCTCGAGCCCGTGAACGACGTCATGGACCCGCTGATCAAGCAGAACGGTGAGGTGAACGAGACCGTCAAATATCTCGGTCAGGCGAACGGCAAATGGCTTGGCGTTCCCGCCTGCGTCGGCAGCCAGATCAAGGGTCCCTGCTCGCGCATCGACCTCATGAAGAAATATCGCCAACATCGACGTGCAGGAGATGTACCCGGCGGGCTCACCAGCCGAAGGCCGATAACTGGACGATGGAAACGTTCCTGAAGGCGGCGGAAGCCTGCCACAAGGGCGGCGTTCCCTTCGGCATCGGTCTCGGCGAGACCACCGACAGCGTCGACACCGCCGGCGCCATCTTCCGGTCGTTCGGCGCCGCATCTCGTCAACGCCAAGGGCGACCTCACCGTCAAGACCGATGAGGTGCGTCAGGCGCTCGAATACTACAAGAGGCTGATCGCGTTCCTGCCGCCGGACGTCGCGTCATGGGATGACGCCTCCAACAACAAATGGCTGATCTCCGGCCGCGGCGCGATGATCATGAACCCGCCGAGCGCCTGGGCGGTCGCCAAGCGCGACGCGCCGCAGGTCGCAGAGCAATGCTGGACGCACGGCTTTCCGTCCGGACCGAAGGGACGGTTCGCGCCGTTCCTGCCGTTCTTCTGGTCGCTCTGGAGCTTCTCGAAGAACAAGGAAGCTGCCAAGAGCCTGCTCGTCCACCTGTCGCAGCCGTCCTCGATCGAGAAGTTGGTCGTCGCGAGCGGCGGCTACGATCTGCCGGCGTTTGAAAAGCTGACGACGCTGAAGATCTGGGCCGAGGTAGGCCCGCCGAAGGGCACCCTCTTCCACTACCCGAATCCCTACAATCAACAGACGCTGTCGATTGCGGCCTCTCCGGCGCCGCCGAAGGTTGCGCAGCAGATCTACTTCCAGGCCACGCTGACCAAGATGTGCCTGCGTTATGCCCAGGGCGAAGCGATGGAAAAGACCCTCGCCTGGGCCGAAGGCGAGTGCGAAGGCTTCATGCGGAGCTGAGCCGGGGTGCCTTGGCAGTTCAGGCGGCGCGTGACTGCGGGCGCGCCGCCTGACGTACCGACCACAATTCGCGCCAATCGGGCGGCTGACCGCGCCGCCCGGTCGACGTCGCAGCCACAGGGATTGCCAACATGGTCGATGTCGCTTTGAGCAAGGTCGCGTCGCCTCGCACTGCGAGCGACGCGCAAGCGCGCCAGCCTGCGCAGTGCGCTGAAGCGGAAATCGACGGTGGCGTTCCTCATGACGCTGCCGCTGATCCTGCTCATCGTTCTTCTCGTGCTTTATCCGGCGCTTTATTCCGTGCACCTGGCGACGCTGAACAAGTCGATGCAGCAATTCGTCGGCTTCGGCAATTTCCCTTCCTGTTCAAGCGCGAGACGTTCTGGATGGTCGGTGAAGCAGTCCTGCATCTTCGCGATCACGGCCGTCTTCTTCAAGGCGCTGATCGGCTTCATCGTCGCGCATTTCGTGCACAACATGCCGGCCAAGGGCCAGCGCAAATGGCGCGGCATGCTGCTGGTGCCCTGGGTGATTCCGCCGGCGATGAGCACGCTCGCCTGGCTGTGGCTGTTCGATCCGTCCTACAGCGCCTTCAACTACACGCTCTCGTCGTTCGGGATCGGTCCGATCCCCTGGATCGGCGACGCCAACTGGGCGCGCTTTTCCGTCATTCTCGTCAACGTCTGGTACGGCGCGCCGTTTTTCATGATCATGTATCTGGCGTCGCTGAAGTCGGTGCCCGACCAGCTCTATGAGGCGGCCGCGATCGACGGCGCCAACTGGTGGCAGCGCATCTGGTACGTGACGCTGCCGATGATGCGCAACATCATCGCCATCACCACGCTGTTCTCGCTGATCGTCACCTTCGCCAATTTCGACATCGTGCGAATCCTGACCTCGGGCGGCCCGCTGGATCACACCCACATCTTCGCGACCTGGGCGTTCCGGGTCGGCATCGAGGGCAGCGACATTCCGCTCGGCGCCAGCGTCTCGCTGTTCATGGTGCCGATCCTCGCGGTCGCAGCGATCTTCATCCTGCGCGATGTCAACAAACGCGGGAACGAAGCCTGATGAGCACGATGGTAATCGACAAGGCCGGACCGACCCGTAAGGTCAAATATGGCAGCATGAGCCGCGACCGCACCTGGGCGCTGCGCTGGTCCTATTTCTTCCTGGTGCTGTTTGCGATCTTCTCGCTGGTGCCGCCGTTCTACATGCTGATCACCTCGCTCAAGGGCAGCGCGGAGATCTCGGCGGCGACCAATCCGTGGTGGGTGTTTCACCCGACGCTGTCGAACTACGTCGAGCTGCTGACGTCGAACCAGTTCCTGCGGTTCTTCCTCAACTCGGCGATGGTCTCGATCTTCGTCGTGACCATCACGATGCTGATCAGCGTGCCGGCGGCGTTCGCGCTGGCGCGGATGAAGTTCTGGGGCTCGGCGACGCTCGCGACCGGCGTGTTCCTGACCTACCTGATCCCC
The DNA here is from genome assembly GCA_963843225.1 of uncultured Alphaproteobacteria bacterium. Classification (GTDB taxonomy): domain Bacteria; phylum Pseudomonadota; class Alphaproteobacteria; order Rhizobiales; family Xanthobacteraceae; genus Bradyrhizobium. The sequence continues at coordinate 334,543 of CAWJJT010000004.1, forward strand.
GACAGCCTGCTGTTCATTCCGCTGTTCAAGATCTTCGCCGTGATCGGCGACTGGACCGGCATTCAGCTGATCAACCGCTGGTACGTGCTGCTCTTCATCTATCCGACGCTGACGGTGCCGTTCTGCACCTGGATCATGATCGGCTATTTCGCCTCGATCCCGAAGGAGCTCGATGAGGCCGCCATCATCGACGGGGCGTCCTGGTTCCAGACGCTGACGCGCATCTTCATCCCCGTCGCCCTCCCCGGCCTGATCGCGGCGACGATCTTCGCCTTCACGGTGTCCTGGGCGCAGTTCCTCTATCCGCTGGTGTTCACGACCTCGATCGACCAGCTCGTGCTGCCGGTCGGCATCATCACCACCCTGATCAAGGGCGACGTCTTCAACTGGGGACAGATCATGACCGGCGCCCTGCTCGGCGCCGCCCCGCCGCTCATCATCTACGCGTTCCTGATGGACTACTACATTGCCGGCCTGACCGCCGGCGCGACAAAGGGTTGATGCTCATGGCTGACGTGACGTTGCGTAAGGTTATCAAGCGTTACGACGAGGTCGAGGCGGTGCGCGGCATCGATCTCGACATCGCCGACCATGAGTTCGTCGTGCTGGTCGGACCGTCCGGCTGCGGCAAGTCGACCACGCTGCGGATGATCGCGGGCCTCGAGGACATCACCGACGGCGACATCATGATCGGCGGCGACGTCGTCAACGACGTGCCGCCGAAGGACCGCGACATCGCGATGGTGTTCCAGAACTACGCGCTGTACCCGCACATGACGGTCGCGGAGAACATGTCGTTCGGCCTGCGGCTGAAGCATTATCCGAAGGCCGAGATCAAGAGCCGGGTCACCGAAGCCGCCCGCATGCTCGACATCACCGACCTGATCGACCGCAAGCCGAAGCAGTTGTCGGGCGGCCAGCGCCAGCGCGTGGCGATGGGGCGCGCCATCGTGCGCAACCCGAAGGTGTTCCTGTTCGACGAACCGCTGTCCAACCTCGACGCCAAGCTGCGGGTGCAGATGCGGATCGAGATCAAGAAGGTGCACCAGAAGGTGCGCACCACCACGGTCTACGTCACCCACGACCAGGTCGAGGCGATGACGCTCGCCGACCGGGTCGTGGTGATGAACCATGGCCGGATCGAGCAGATCGGCACGCCCAACGATCTCTATCACCACCCGGCGACGCGCTTTGTCGCCGGCTTCATCGGCTCGCCCGCGATGAATTTCGTGCCCTGCCGGCTCGAGGAGGCCGGCGGCAGCCTCAACATCCGCTTGACCGACCGCGTCGCCTTCCCGCTGCCGGCTGCGCGGGCCGCGCGCTATCGGAACGTGCCGCGAGACGAGAAATTGCTGCTGGGCATCCGCCCCGAGCATATCACCGAGGCCAAGCAGAATAAGGAGCCCGGGGTCGAAACCTTCGACACGGTGCTGGACGTCACCGAACCGATGGGGATGGAGACGCTGATCTATTTCATGTTCGACGGGCTGGAAGTCTGCGGGCGGGTCAATCCCAATGCCGGCGCGCGCGACGGCGGCCCGCTTCGATTGGCAGTAGACCTCAACAATATGCACCTGCTAAACGAGGGTACCGGCGTCGTCCTTTGACGACCGCGCAACAAGAAAAGCCAGCGGCTGGGCAGGACTGGGAATGGCGACCAACAAGAAGAAAATTTTCGTCACTGAATTGATGTCGCAGCAAGGACGGGCTCTGTTGAGGGAGCGGGACGACATCGAACTCATCGAATTCCCCAACATGATCTCCGCCCGGGATTTCGAGGCCATGCTGCGCCAGCAGGCGCCGGTCCACGGCGTGGCGCTCGGCGCCACCCGCTTCGGCGAGCCCGAGCTCGAGGCTTCCGGGGACATGAAGGTGGTGACCCGGATCGGCGTCGGCTTCGACGCCGTCGACGTCCCCGCCCTCAGCCGCCGCAAGGTCCCGCTGATGGTGGCGGGCACCGCCAACTCGCCGTCGGTCGCCGAGCAGGCGCTGTTCATGATGCTGACGCTGGCCAAGCGCGCGGTGGAAATGCATTCCCTCGTCAAGGACGGCAGATGGGCTCACCGCCTGGGCCTGCTGCCCTACGATCTCTTCGGCAAGACGGTCCTGATCGTCGGCTTCGGCCGCATCGGCACCCGCACCGCCAAGCGCTGCCTTGCCATGGAAATGAACGTCCTGGTCTACGATCCCTACAAGCCCGCCGCCGAGATCAAGGCCGCGGGCTGCGAGCCGGTCGGCGATCTCGATGCGGCGCTGCCGCGCGCCGACTTCGTCAGCGTCCACTGCCCGAAGACGCCGGAGACGGTCGGGATGTTCAATGCGGCGCGGTTGCAGCGCATGAAGCCGATCCGCCTATCTGATCAACACCGCACGCGGCGGGATCGTCGAGGAGAAGGCGCTGTACGACGGCGCTGGTGTCCGGCAAGCTCGCCGGCGCCGGCCTCGACGTGTTCGAGCAGGAGCCGCCGCCAGTCGGGCCATTCATTGTTCGAGCTTCCCAACGTCATCATGGCCCCGCACGTCGCGGGCGTCACGCGGGAAGCGGTCGACCGGATGAGCGAGCAGACCGCGCGCAACATCCTGAGCGCGCTGGACGGCGAACCGATCCGGCAGAACGTCATCAATCAGGACGTACTCGGCTGATCGCGCTTTGCGCGTTCGCCGCTTCCGTGGCCTAAAGCACAGCGGGCAGCAATATGGCTTTCAGGGAATATGGCGACCATGACGGGCTCGGGCTCGCCGAACTCGTTCGCAAAAAGCAGGTCACGGCTGCCGAACTGCTGGACGAGGCAATCGCCCGCACGGCCAAGGTCGACCCGCAGATCAATGCGGTGGTCGTGAAGCATTACGACTATGCGAAGCAGCAGATCGACCGGGGACTTCCCGACGGTCCCTTTACCGGCGTACCGTTCCTGCTCAAGGATCTCGATCTCCTCGAGGGGACGCGGACGACGTTCGGCGCCAGCATCTACAGGGATGACGTCGCCGACCATACCGGCACCCTCGTCCAGCGCTTCCTCAAGGCCGGCGTCACGATCTTCGGCAAGAGCGCCAGCCCGGAATTCGGCTTGATGCCGACCACGGAGTCGCGGCTGCACGGTCCGACCCGCAATCCCTGGAATCTCGCGCACTCCTCCGGCGGTTCGTCGGGCGGCGCGGCCGCGGCGGTCGCGGCGCGTATTCTTCCCGTCGCGCATGCCAGCGACGGCGGCGGCTCGATCCGGATTCCGGCTTCCGCCTGCGGCGTGTTCGGATTGAAGCCGACCCGCGCCCGCAATCCGCTCGGTCCGGATCGCGGCGAAGGCTGGGGCGGATTTTCCTGCGGCCATGTCGTGAGCATCAGCGTGCGCGACAGCGCGGCGATGCTCGACGCAGTCCACGGCCCCGAATCGTCCAGTCCCTATGTCGCCCCGCCGCCGGAGCGGCCGTTCATCGAGGAAGTCGGCCGCGATCCCGGCCGGCTGCGCATCGCCTTTACCGACAGGTCTCCTTATGGCGACACCATCGATCCCGAAATCGCGGCGGCGACGCGGGAAATCGCGACCCTGCTTTCCGGGCTCGGCCATCACGTCGAGGAACGCGCGCCTACCCTGGCCGCCGATCCGGCCGTGGTGATGGCGATGATCGTTGGCGCCAACACCGGCCTTAGTGTGCGGCAGGCCGAACAGCGCTTTGGCCGCGCCATGACCGACCGCGATTTCGAGATATTGACGCTGGCAAGCGCCCGCAACGCGCAAAAGGCGACCTCGACCGACTATGTCGCCGCGCAGCTCGCCGCCTTCCAGATTTCCCGCGCGCTGGCGACATTCTTCGAGACCTGCGACGTGCTGCTGTGCCCGACGCTGTGCTCGCCTGCCGCTCGCGGATCGGTGAGCTCAACACGATGGCTCAGGATCTGTCGCATATCGGGCCGATCCTGAGGCGCTATATGCCGGCAACGTCCATGTTCAACATGTCCGGCCAGCCGGCGATGTCGGTGCCGCTGGCGTGGAACAAGGCCGGATTGCCGCTCGGCATGATGTTCTCGGCACGTTTCGGCGACGAGGCCACGTTGTTGCGCCTGGCGGCCCAGCTCGAGCAGGAACGCCCCTGGAAGGCCAAATTGCCGCCGATTTGCGCCTAAACCGACAAAACTCAGCCTTATTCGCGCGCGACTATGGAACCGGTGCTGGCAGCCGGATTCGCCGTGCCGTTCGCCGCGTGCATTTGAGGACAGGCATTTTGATGGGGGAAGGCATTTTGACCAAAAGTGACCCGACCGATCATGCGCTGGCGGCCATCGCCAGCATTCTCGACCACTCCGAAGCGCACCGCGAACCGGAAAAGCCGTCGGCCGAAGATATTTCGATCGCCCCCGAGCGGGGAGAGGCCGACGGCTATTGCAGGGTCGGTCCGGGGCCGATGGAAGCCATCCGCTTCAAATGGACGGTGCGGCGCGCGGACGATGGGGACTACTACGTCGACGAGACGATCGGCGAAACCATTTCGCCCCTCGTCAGCGGACCGATGTCGGCAGACGCCGCGGTGAAGTTCGTCGACGAATCGCGAGAGCGAAGCGCGGCGGCGCTTCGAGGCGCTCAGAAGCGAAATGATTGGACGCAGCGCGGCAGCGAACTTCGTCCGCAGCGACGGCGCGTTCTAGCTGGCTCACGTCGAGGATTGGGCTGGTTTTCCCAGAAAATCCTTCTTGACGAGATCGACGCCGCAATGGCGCAGGATGTCGTAGGCCGTCGTGACGTGAAAGAAGAACTGCGGCACGCTGAACGTCAGCAGCAGCGACCGGCCGCTGAATTCCCGCGTCGAGCCGTTTCTGAACCGAAAACTCACTTGCTTGTCCTCGGTGCCGTTCACGGCGGCCGGCTGCAGGTTTCGCATGAACGCGATCACGGTCGCGATGCGCGTCTTCAATTCGGAAAAATCCGGCTCGGCATCCGGAAACACCGGTGGCTCGACGCCGGCCAGCAGCGCGCAGGCCAGAACCGCGTGCCGATTGGCCTCCCCGACCTGGCGCGTGAGGCTGTACATGTTGGGATAGAGCCGCGCGTTGAGCAGAATCGACGGATCGATCTTTTTCGCTTCGGCGTAAGCGGCGGCGTGGTCGAGAAGGTCGGACATGCTGCCAAGGAATTGCGTGAAGACCTCGACCGACGCCTGATGCATTGAAATGGTCACCGTCGCTATCCTCCTCGCTGCACCAAGTCCGAGATTGCCGGAGTGAACTAGCAGTCAATCCCCATATTTCGCAACGAGCTTTGCATTCCGTCTGGCGGCCGTTTTCAGACCGGGCCGCGCAACGATATGCTGCGAGGGCGCACGGTCACGAACCCAGGGGAATGGCCGGCTTCCTGCCGGAGGAAAAAATGGTTCGAGTCCTGTCGTTTCTCGCCGTTGTCTTGTTGCTGGTGACCGCTTCCGCCCATGCCCAGCAAGCCTCCCGGCTCGACGAGATCATCAAACGCGGCAGCCTGCGCGTCGGCCTGACCGGCGATTATCTGCCGTTCAGTTCGCTGGACAAGGAGACCTCGAAATTCCGGGGTTTCGACGTCGACATGGCGGAGGCGCTGGGCAAGGCGCTCGGCGTCAAGGTCGACTATGTTCACACCGCATGGCCGCGGCTGATGCAGGATTTTGAAGCCGACGGTTTCGACATCGCGATGGGCGGCGTCTCGATCACGCTGGACCGGCAGAAGAAGGGCCTGTTCTCGACGCCGATCATGCGCGAGGGCAAGACGCCGATCGCCCGCTGCGCCGACGTGGGCAGATACCAGACCCTCGCCGATATCGACAGACCCGGCACACGCGTCATCGTCAACCCCGGCGGCACCAACGAGCGATTTGCCAAGGCCAATATCAGGAACGCCGAGATCAAGAGCTGGAACGACAACGTCACGATCTTCGACGAGATCGCCAAGGGCGACGCCGATCTGATGATGACCGATGCCTCGGAGACGCGCTATCAGCAGAAACTTCACCCGGGCGTGCTCTGCGCGGTGCATCCAGAAAAGCCGTTCGACTTCGCCGAGAAGGCCTACTGGATGCAGCGCGACCCCGCCCTGAAGGCGTTCGTCGATCAGTGGCTGCACATCGCGCATGAGGATGGCAGCTACCAGAAGATCTATGCGGCGTGGTTCGAATAGACCGGACTTTCTCCAGCAATTGGCCGCATTTACGGCCTTCAATAAGAGTGCATCGCGAAGCCGTTGAACCAAAATCGCTGATCCCCGACTCATGGTCTGAGAGTGATGTGGGTCACGTTGCGCGGATTGGCGAAGCGTCGGGTCGGGATTAGGATTCCACCTGCTCAGGAGGTCACGATGAAAACGCTTCTTGCGGTCGCCGCGTTCGTGCTGGCGAGCACTGCTGCGCAGGCTCAGTACACGTTCGAATATGGCGGGCGCACGATTCGCATCGATCCGGATCGCGGCACGGTGTCGATCCCGGGCGTTTATGACAACACCGAACGGCGAACCAAGCGTTCGCGCAACGATCAGGACAGCGGCCATCCGCGCAAGCAGGCGCCGCAGCAAACCAAGGCCGATCCGCAAGCCCCCGCCACAGAACCTGCGGCGACCGAACAGGCTCCCGCGAATGCGCCGCCCACGCCTTCGGCTGCCACCGCGACCGTCGCGCCCGCGGATACTTCGACCCAAGCTCCCGCCGCGCAGCCGGCGGCCGTCGCTCCAACACCGCAAGTTCGGCAGGACGCAGCCGTTCCCGCTGCCAAGCCCGCGGCTCCCGAAATGGTCGCGACCACCGCGCCGGCGCCGCCCCCTCCTGCGTCCACGGTCCAGCAGGCCAATTCGCCGCTCGGTGTGTGGCTGACCGAGGAGAAGGAAGGCAAGGTCAGAATCGAGCAATGCGGCGCCAACCTCTGCGGCTATTCCGTGGACTCGAAATCGAACCAGAACGGCGAACAGGTTCTGATCAACATGAAGCCCGGTCAGGACTCCAAATGGAGCGGGCGAATCCTCGACCCCAATTCCGGCAGTACCTATGACTCCACGATCGCGCTGAAGGGACCGGATACGCTCCGCGTTCAGGGTTGCGCCTTCGGCGGCATGTTCTGCGGCGGCCAGACCTGGAGCCGGGTGAACTAGGGCCGCTGACGCCGCAAGCGCTCGGAAGTTGAGGAAGCCGATAGCCTGTGGCGTGACGCTCCTCGTTTGCGGTCGATTGCACGCGGCGTGATGGCCGAGAAAAACTGCGCCAACCCGCCAGAAAATCTGGTTTGATTTAGGAAGGCGTTGGCTGCATTGGAAAGCGACAGAACACAAGACAGGTGACCACCTATGGTCGACACCAACGAAGTTCCCATCAGCCACTTGCAGCGGCGCAAGATCGAAGGACGCGTGCTGATCCCGTTCATTCAGGCGCTGCGGGATAAATTCGGCGAGGCAGCCGCCGCTGAAATCGTTGACGAGACCATTCGCCGGCTTGCCGCCGAGGAAGGTGCGCGGTTGGCTGCAAGCTTCGGACAAACGACGGCGTCGCTGCGAAAGGTCGCGGAGGAGATTTGGGCCGGCGGCGGCAGTCTGGATGTCGACATGCTCGGTCAGTCCGACGACCATCTCGATTTCAACGTGACCCGCTGTCAATATGCCGAGTTCTACCAGGAATTGGGGCTGTCAGACGTCGGCTTTCGCGTCCATTGCAATCGCGACCACGCCATGGTGGTGGGCTTCAACAACGAACTCGAATTGTCCCGAAGCCAGACCATCATGGAGGGTGCGCCCTGCTGCGATTTCCGATTTCGCCGCAAAGCGGGTGCAATCGCCAATCCAGCGGAATAGCCGCATTCAACCCGCGCGGCGGCGCTATCAGGCCTTTGCCGAATATTCCGCGTCGGTCACCGGCTCCATCCAGTTCACGTAACTCCCGTCCAGCGCTTCCTGCGTCGCGATGTGGGTCATGCCGTTGGTCGGCGAGGCGCCGTGCCAGTGCTTTTCGCCCGGCGGAATCCACACCACGTCGCCCGGCCGTATCTCGAGGATCGGACCACCCTTGGTCTGGACATGGCCAACACCCATGAGGACGTACAATGTCTGGCCGAGTGGATGGGTATGCCAGTTGGTCCGCGCGCCCGGCTCGAAGGAGACGCGGTTTGAGGCGATACGCGCCGGGGCTTCGGTTGCGATGATTGGATCCTGCCAGACGGTGCCGGTGAAATATTCCTTCGGTGCCCGGCGGCTTGGCCGCGAGCCGGCGCGATGGATATCCATGGAGTCCTCCCTGATATGGCGGAAGCTGTTGCGCTGCCGTCCTGATTACTTCTTCGACGCCGCGTAGCGCGCCTTGGTCTCGGCATTCATGGGATAGAGACCCGGCAGCACCGCGCCGGCCTTCACCTCGTCGACGATCCAGGCTTCCATGCGCTCCTGCTCGGGGCCCTCGGCCAGAATCAGTTCGAGGAAGGCCTGCGGGATCACCACGGCGCCATCCTGATCGGCGACGATGACGTCGTTCGGGAAGATAGCCACGCCGCCGCAGCCGATCGGCTCGCCCCAGCCGACGAACGTCAGCCCGGCCACCGACGGCGGCGCGGCATAGCCGTCGCACCAGACCGGCAGATTGGTGCCGAGCACGCCTTCGAGGTCGCGCACCACGCCGTCGGTAACCAGGGCGGCCACCCCGCGCTTGACCATGCGCGCGCACAGGATATCGCCAAAGATGCCGGCGTCGGTGATCCCCATGGCGTCCACCACGGCGATGCAACCTTCCGGCATGGCCTCGATCGCGGTCCGGGTCGAGATCGGCGACGACCAGGATTCCGGCGTTGCCAGATCCTCGCGCGCGGGCACGAAGCGCAAGGTGAAGGCCGGTCCGACCAGCCGCTTCTGTCCCGGCCGCAGCGGCCGCGCCCCCCGCATCCAGACGTTTCGCAGGCCCTTCTTGAGCAGGACCGTGGTGATGGTCGCGGTGGTCACGCCGGACAGCGTCTTGATCGCTTCGGGGGTTAGAGACATCGAACACAGAACTCCGCTAAGGGATTGATTGGGCCGGCGCATCTTGCGGGGCGCGGGCATCGCGTCAAGTGGCGTTGCCGGCCGTGGCTGACGGGGCTGCCCTGCAATCGCGCCATCAGCCCGATTTATCGCCGTTCTGCCGATTAATTTATTGAACTTGCAGGCCCATTCGCATCGAGGCGAATTCCACTCCGACGCAAGATCGGCTAGGGTTGGCGGGCATGGCCGCGACGCTCTCCCCGCCCCGTATTCTGCCGAGTGGCGACAGCGCCATCACGGTCGAATTCAGCCGCAACATCGACGATGCCGCAAACCAGCGGGTGCTGGCGCTCGACCGTACGCTGGCGAGCGAGCCGGTCGAAGGCGTCACCGAGACGGTGCCGACCTATCGGTCGCTGCTGGTGCACTACGATCCCGTGCGGATCGATTTCGAGGCGCTCGGCGAGAGGCTTGTCGCTTTGGCGCTGCGGCCGGCCCCGCCGACGGCCAGGACGCGGCGCTGGCGCATTCCCGTGGTCTATGGCGGCGAACACGGTATCGATCTGGAGGACGTCGCCAGGACGCTCAATGACCACGCCTGACGATATCGTGGCGCGCCATGTCGCCGGCGATTACCGGGTGGCCATGATCGGCTTCACGCCGGGATGGTCCTACCTCAGCGGGCTCGAGAAGTTCCTGCATATGCCGCGGCGGCAGAATCCGCGGCTGTTGACCCCGGCCGGTACAATCTCGATCGGTGGCGTGCAGACCGGCGTGCAATGCCTGGCCGGCCCGAGCGGCTGGCATCTGTTGGGACGGACCGCGGTGAGGACTTATCAGCTGCATCGCGACCCCACCTTCCTGCTGGAGCCCGGCGATCGCGTGAAATTTTCACAAGTCGACGCCAAGACCTTTGCCGAGCAGGACCGCGCCGCAGCCGGCGGCGAGATCGTCGCCGAGTTGATGACGTCATGAGCAAGCTGGTCGTTTCCGCCATCGGGCCGGCGAGTTCAGTTCAGGACGGCGGCCGCCACGGCGCGCAGCGCTACGGCCTGACGCCGAGTGGCGCGATGGATCCGCTCGCGCTCGCGGCGGCGAACACCCTGGTCGGCAACGGCGCTTTCGACGCCGCGATCGAGATCGGCCCGTTCGGCGCGGCCTTTACCGCGCGCGAGGGCGCGGTGCGCGTCGCGTTGTCCGGAGCGTCACGCAACGCCGACATCGGCGGTCGTATGGTGACATGGGACAGTTCGACGACGCTTTCGGACGGCGAAACCCTGACGCTGGGCTTTGCCCGCGGCGGCGCGTTCAGCTATCTCGCGATCGAGGGCGGCATCGCGGGCGAGCCGATGTTCGGCAGCCTCGCGGTCAATGCCCGCGCCGGCCTCGGCAGCCCCTACCCGCGGCCGCTGCAGGCCGGTGACGAATTGCGGACGCGTACCGCTAGCGGCTCCGCCGAACGCCGGATCGAGCTTCCCGCCGTTACCGAAGGGCCGATCCGCGTGGTGATGGGCCCGCAGGATGACGAATTCGACGCGGAGGCCAAAAGCCTGTTTCTCGACAGCGAGTGGAAGATTTCGGCCACCAGCGACCGCATGGGCTACCGGCTCGAAGGGCCCGTGATCAAGCACCTGCACGGCCACAACATCGTCTCCGACGGCACCGTGAACGGCAGCATCCAGGTGCCCGGCAACGGCGCTCCGATCGTGCTGATGCCGGACCGCGGCACCAGCGGCGGCTATCCGAAGATCGCAACCCTGATCACCGCCGATCTCGGGCGCTTCGCCCAGATCCCGGCTGGCAAGGGGTTCCGGTTCAAGGCCATGAACATGGCTGATGCGCAAGCCGAGGCGCGAAAATTCGCAAAGCTGCTCCGCGACGCTGCCCGACCGCCTCCGCGGCATCGAGAATTTTGATCTCAACATCGAGGCCCTCAGGGATGCTAACGTCGCCGGGAGCGCCGTCAGCGCCGTCGACGCCGGAACATGGCAAGCGCCGTCCGCGGATGCGCTGGCGCAGGACTGACCTGAGAACCGACTGAGAAATTAGCCAAAGATCCACTCGCGCAAGGGGACAGACATGACCACCATCGATCTCAACTGCGATCTCGGCGAAAGCTTCGGACCCTGGGAGATGGGCAACGACGCCGCCATGATCGAGCTCGCCACTTCCGTCAACATCGCCTGCGGCTATCACGCCGGCGATGCCGACATCATGCGCAAGACCGTGGAACTGGCGAAAGCCCGCGGCGTCGCGATCGGCGCCCATCCCGGCTATCGCGACCTGCACGGATTTGGCCGACGGCCTTTTCCAGGAATGAAGGCTTCCGAGATCGAGAACCTCGTCGCCTATCAGATCGGCGCGCTACAGGCGATCGCGACCGCGGCCGGCCACAAAGTTACTCACGTCAAGGCGCACGGGGCGCTGTCGAACGTCGCCTGTGAGGACGACCTGACCGCCAAGGCCATCGCCTCGGCGATCAAAGCGGTCGACCCCAATCTGGTCTTTGTCGTGCTCGCGAACTCGAAGCTGGTCCAGGCCGGCGAAGCCGCCAATCTGCCGATGGTGCATGAAGTGTTCGCCGACCGCGCCTATGAGGACGACGGCTCGCTGGTGTCGCGCCGCAAGCCGGGCGCCGTGCTGCACGATGCAAAGGAGATCGCCGACCGGGTCGCGCGGATGGTGCAGGACGGCGCGGTGGTTTCAGTCACGGGCAAAGTGATCAAGATGCGGACCGACACCGTCTGCATCCACGGCGACACACCGGGCGCCGTTGAAATCGCGCGCGGCGTGCGGCAGGCATTGAAGCAAGCCGGTATCGACGTCGCGCCGTTCAGGAAGGTGAACTAGCGCGACCGCGATCAGAACGGGTGAATCGAGAGCGAGCCGAACACGACGGCCGCGATGAGTGCGAAGGCGCCATAGAGCGCCGCCGCATGAAGCCCATTTCCGGTTCGCCGGGACAGGGAACGCGCATAAAGATGCAGGCGGGCTTCCGCCGATAGTTCGCGCATGGTGGATCTCCAACGCCCCATCGCGAACATTCAAATACGCGCGGTGGCGGCGCGCAATACAACTCTGCAAATAGCGATATGAAAGCTTCGTGAGGGCCAAATCGGAGTCAAACCTTCTCCGGAATGGATTCGCCCGAGAATATTATTCGGCTCGATTTGAGCGAACTGGAACCCGATTAGTAGACATCGAGCTGGAACCGTCCCTTTTTCTTGAGTTCCCCGACAAAGAGTACCGCTTCGTCGGTCGACCGCGCGCCGAATTGCGCGACGATATCGACCAGCGCGCGCTCGACATCCCTAGCCATCCGCTTGGCGTCGCCGCAGACATAGACGTTTGCGCCTTCGGCGAGCCAGTTCCACAATTCGCGACCGACCTCGCGCATGCGATCCTGGACATAGAATTTCTTGTCGCCGTCGCGCGACCACGCCAGCGACAATCGCGTCAGGAGACCGGAGGTCTTCAGCGCGTTCAGTTCGTCGGAATAGAAGAAGTCGCAGTCGCTACGCTGATGGCCGAAGAACAGCCAGTTCTTCCCTTGCGCGCCGGTCGCCTTGCGGTCGAGCAGGAAGGCGCGGAACGGCGCGACGCCGGTGCCGGGTCCGATCATGATGATCGGCACCTTCGGATCCTGCGGCAGCGCGAAGCCGTGCGCCTTCTGCACATAGACCTTGACCTCGTCGCCGGGATTGATGCGCTCGGCCAGGAAGGTCGAAGCAACACCCAGGCGCTTGCGCTTGCCGATCACGTAGCGCACGCAGTCGACCGTCAGCGACAGCTTGCCGGGCGTGGCGTTGTGCGACGACGAGATCGAATAGAGCCGCGGCTGCAGCGGCTCCAGCGCCTCGACAAACGCTTCGGGATGCGGACGCACTCCGGAGAATTTTTGCAAGGTGGCCATCACGTCGAGGGTCGCCGCATCGCCGTCGGGATCTTCACCCTGCGCCAGCGCGCGTGCCTTCTCGCGTTGTGCGCCGCCGGTGATGAAGGAGAGCAGCTCGAACAGCGAATCCGGGGCGGGCGCCAGCGATACGTCCGATGTCAGCACCTCGCGCAGCGTCTTGCCTCGGACTTCAGTGGTGTGCGACGCGCCAAGCAGGGCAATGATCTGGTCGACATGGCCGAGTTCGTTGCGGGCGAAAATGCCGAAGGAATCGCCGACGACGTAGTCGAGGCCGCAGCCGGAAAGGTCGAAATCGAAGTGCCAGGTTTCCTTTTCCGAGCCGGGCTTGTTGAGAAGGCGGCGCGACAGGAATTTCGCGGCGACCGGGTTGTCGCGCGACCGGCCGGGCTCGACGGCGACGGCAGGCGTCATCGCCGCGGGCGCGGGCACTGGTCCTGGCGAGGCGGCTGGGGCCTTCTCCAGTTCCTCATGCAGCGCCTTCAGCATCCGCGCGGTCTCCTTGCCGCCGGGGACGCAGAGATTGAGACGCGCTTCCGCCTTGCCGGCGATCGCCTCGGAATAGTCGTGGCAATTATAGCCGCACTGGCCGCAATCCTGTTGCGCCATCGCCGCCATCATGCGCCGCCGCATCGGGCGGCCTTCCGCAAGCTTCATGCGGTCGGCGATCGGCATGGTCTGGTCATGCCACGGCGCTTCGCCGTCATCGCCATCGCCGCCGGCACCTTGCAGCAGGGCGGCGCCCTGCCCGGCTGAAAGCGGCATCGGGCCGTCGGTCGACAGGAGCCCGACGAAAAAGCCGTTCAGCCAGGAACGCTGGGCTTCCGAAAACGGCGCGCTTGCGGGAATGATTTCGATCTTTGGCGGGGGCGTCATCTGGTTCATGTGGAGGCCTCCGCTTCGGCGAGCTTGCGCAGGGTTTCGCCGTCGTGGCGGCGCGCGAATGTCAGGAATGTCTCTTCGGGCGAGGATCGATGGGCCAGATAGGCCTTCAGTAATTTTTCCACCGTCCTCGGCGCGTCCTCGGCCTTGAGGTCGTGATAGACCTCCTGCCCGATATCCGCGTTCGGACCGAAGCCGCCGCCGGCGAACAGGTGATAGCCCTCGACGGTATCGTCCTCCTCGCCGACCGGAACCTTGGCGGCGATCAGCCCGATATCGCTGATGTAGTGCTGCGCGCAGGAATGGTGGCAGCCGGTGAGATGGATGTTAAGCGGCGTCTCGACGCCGACGCGCGGTTCGCACCAGTCGCCGATCGCAGCCGCATGGCGCTTGGTGTCGGAGGCCGCGAACTTGCAGCCGGCATTGCCGGTGCAGGCGATCAGGCCGGCGCGGATCTGCGATGCCGCGGCTGAAAGGCCCGTTGCTTCGATGGCCGCGACCGCCAGCCCCACGTTCTCGTCACGTACGCCCGGTATCAGCAGATTTTGCCAGACCGTCAGACGGATGTCTCCGTCGCCGAGATCGTGGGCAATCCTGGAGAGCGCGCGCATCTGCTCGCAGGTAACCTTGCCGACCGGCAGCGCGACGCCGATCCAGTTCAGCCCCTCCTGCTTCTGCTTGTGCACCCCGATATGCGCCATGCGGTCGAAGGCCGGTCGCGGTGCGAGGGCATCGCCCGGCACACGTGTCAGCGCGTGGCCGAGTTTCTCCTCGACCAAATTGAGGAACCTCTCCATGCTCATGCCGTCGATGACGTATTTCAGGCGGGCTTTGAGCCGGTTGGTGCGGTCGCCGAGTTCGATGAACACGCGGACGATGGCGTCGGCGATTTTGGTCGCGTCCGCCGGCCTGACGATGATGCCGGTCTGCGCGGCAAAATCCTTGTGGCCGGTGATGCCGCCGATCCCCAGCCGAAACCAGACGCCGGGTTCCACTCCGAACCCGTCCTTGATATCGACTGCGGCGAAGGCAATGTCGTTGGTGTCCTCGAGCACCGCGATCTTGCCGGCGCCGTCGAAGGCGACGTTGAACTTTCGCGGCAGTCCCGTCAGCGAGCGGTCGTTGAGGATGTGATAGTGCCATTCGCGGGCATATTCGCGGGTGTCGAGCAATTCCTGCGGATCGATCCCGGCGGTGGGCGTTCCCGTGACGTTGCGGATGTTGTCGGCGCCCGAGCCACGCGAGCACAGGCCAAGGTCCTGAATGCCCTCGATCAGGGCCACCGCATGCTTCGGCGGAATTTCGCGAACCTGCAGGTTGGCGCGGGTGGTGACATGGGCGAACGGCCCGCACAGCCGCTCGGCGAGATCGGCCATGCCTGACAATTGCCAGTGCTTGAGGATGCCGTTCGGAATGCGCAGGCGGCACATATAGAAATCCTGCGCCGGCGCGACATGGAACAGGCCGAAATAGCGCCAGCGAAAATTATCCGCCGGCGACGGGGCTGCGTTGTTGTGCGCCTGCTCCTTCAGCCGCGGATAGGCGTCGAACGGATGTTCCTCGCGCTTGAATTTTTCCTGGTCGGCGAGTTTCTTGCCCGAGGCGATGACCTTGTCTTGCGCCCTGATATGCGCCGCATCGGGCCCGCTCGGCTCGGGGTTCGCCTTGCCGGCGCCGCCGAGGCCGCGCCCGACCTTGCTGATCTGAAAGCCAGCGGCGAACCCTTCGAGATAGCGCTTCTGTTCGTCGGAAAAGTCGACAGGGAGTGGTTCGAGTTTCATGGTAGGCGACGAAGCTCCTGCGGCCACGACCGGTGGCTTCAACGGAAAAGGAAACGCGACTGCGCTGAAGTCGCAGCGCGGTCCGGCCAGCCTCGTTGCTGCGGAAATCCATCTTTGACGGCGGCCAGCAGACATCGGCGACGCTGGCTGCACTGCAACATTCAAGTTGCGTGCCATCCGCGCGACTATGAAATATCTAGATAATTCAGATATTTAGATTGGGATGGTGGAACTTTGGATCGGGCGACACCGCGAATTTCAGGCAGCCAGCCTAAATTTTAGCCCCTCGATCGCGCTGCCCAACTTTGCTTCAAATCGAGCCGGGTCAGGATATCCGACGCCCGATCGCAAACGCCGCCAGATGGGCGCCGATATCGCTGGCATCGAACGGCGGACCGGCGAACGCGCCGATCGTTGCGGGCTTCCCAGCGCCCTTCCCTTCCCGTCCCAGTGCCGCGTCGTAGAGGTCGGGCCTGAACACGGCTTCTGCGGTCTTGAGCGCCTCGGCGCTGAAAGATGTCTGTCCCCAGCGAACCATCTGCGCATAGAGCCAGGCGGCCTGCACCGGATCGGGCCGCGCCGCACTTTCTCGTCCTACCAGCAGATAACGGCTGCTTTCGCGCATGGTGCCGTCAGGCGAGGTCTTGAGCTGGCCATCGAGGGTCCGCTGGATCACATCCGCATTGACGCCGATCCGCTCCGGTGAGCTGAGGATGCGGGCCGCCTCCACGCGGTTTTGCGGCTGCTCGATAAATTCGGCGGCGCGGGACGCAGCCCGGACCAGCTTGGCAACGATTTGCGGATTCCTCTCCGACCAGGTTTGCCTGACCGCGAGCACCTTTTCCGCCGCACGCACCAGAATGTCGGAGACGAAATGCAGGATGTGGCCGACGCCAAGGTCGACCGCAACCGAATTCCAGGGCGCACCGACGCAGAACGCGTCGACCTGGCCATTGGCAAGGCTATCCACCATGTAGGGCGGCGGCAGCACCACGAGACGCACGTCCTCGTCGGGGTCGACGCCGCCGGCAGCCATCCAGAACCGCAGTTGGTAATTGTGGGTGGAGAACGGAAAGGTCATGCCGAAGGTCAGCGGCTCCGCGCCGCCCTTGCGCCGTGCGGCGACCACGCGCGACAGCGCCAGCGCGGTCGCCATCGGATCCAACCGGTCGCCGTCGAGTTCTGCCATGATCGCCGCATGCAGCGCCGGCGACACGGTGATGGCGTTACCGTTGAGGCCGAGATTGAACGGCGCTGCGATCGGCACCTTGACATGGCCCAGCCCGAGGCTGGAGGCGATGGCGACGGGCGCCAACAGATGCGCGGCATCGAACAAGCCGATATTGAGCTTGTCGCGAACGTTCGACCACGACACTTCCCGAACCAGCGTGACGTCGAGCCCTTCCGCCGCGGTAAATCCCTTGTCGACGGCAACGATCAGCGCGGCGGCGTCGATCAGCGGAATGAAGCCGATGTGAACCGGTTGGGTCATTTCAGCAACTCCGACGCGGTCAGGATCGACTGCGCGATCTCGCCGATCTTCTTTTTCTCGCGCATGGCGGTCGAGCGCAGCAGCACATAGGCCTCGTCTTCGGTGAGGCCCTTCAGCTTCATCAGGATACCCTTGGCGCGGTCGATCACCTTGCGGTCCTCGAGCGCGGATTTGGCCCGATCGAGTTCAGCCTGCAGCTTGGCAAAGGCGTTGAAGCGGGAGATGCAGAGGTCGAGAATCGGCTTGACGCGCTCCTTCTTCAGCCCGTCGACGATATAGGCGGAAACGCCGGCGTCGACGGAAGCCTGGATCGACGCCGCGTCGCTCTGGTCGACAAACATCGCGATCGGCCGGCGCACGGCGCGGCTGACCTGAAACATCTGCTCCAGCACGTCGCGGCTGGGGTTTTCGAGATCGATCAGGATGACGTCGGGATCGAGCGCATAGATCCGGGCCAGCAGGCTCTGCATCTCGCTGATATGGACCACGCCGGTAAAACCTGCTTCCCGCAGCCCCTCCTCGAGGATCGCTGCGCGAATCGGGCTTTCGTCGACAATGACGATCTTCGGTGACTGGTCGGCGCCCATCGGTGACTCGCGTTCCGGCCGTTCATCCATAGCACGCCGCTAGCTCGCTCAAAGTCTTGTAATTATGAGCAATTGGGACTAGCTCGTCGCCATCAATTGGACAAATCAAATATCCAACAGGTCGCCGCGCCCAGCTTCTCCGCGCGCAAATTGCAGCATCAATCACCCGCGCTTTTCGTCTTGCGCGGGGCGCGCTTTGTGGGGGACCGGCGGCTTCCCTTTGCCACGACTGTCTCTGTCGGGCGAGTGATCGGAAACGTCTTCCGCATGTGCGCCGCGAGCATGGCACAATAATCGGTCGCGAAACGAGGCAACGGGCGCCGCTTGTCCCATGAGATCGTCAGGGGCTCTTGCAACACGCGGCGTCGATGCGTGAGACCGACAATCCTCAATTCGTAACGCCAGCACTGGAGTTGGGACGGAACGATCGCAATGCCGTGCCCCGCCTCGGCGAGCGCCAGCAAGGTGTGCGGGTTGCGGCTCTCGAACATGATCGTCGGCTTCAGCCCGGCCATGCGGCTTGCTGCATCGAATGCACGGCGAAATCCGAACCCGCTGTCCAGCAGCAGCAACGGAAACCCGGCGAGATCGGCTATCTCGATGGTACGATGGGGACCAAGCGGCATCGAGGGATGGCCGGCAGCCAGCAACTGCACGGACCCAAGCGGAAGCCTGCCGAAGTGCTGTTCGTTCAGCCTGACAGCGTGCAGCAGGTTTTGGCCGAGATGGATTTCCCCGTGTTCGAGCATCGTCAATATTTCGCTGCCCGTACCCTCCCTGATCCGTATCTCAACCCTGGGATATCGCTCCGCGTAGCGGTGGAGAAATTGCGACAGCACGCTCTCGATGTGTTGCGGCGACCCGGCGATCCTTAGAACCCCTGTGTCGCCTTGACGGAGCAACTGAGCCTGCTCTTTCAGCGAGCTGACGCTGTTGAGCAGCAGCCGGCAGCCTGCAATCAACTGCTCGCCCTCACCGGTCAACAGAAGCCGGCGCCCGACCCGGTCGAAGAGCCGCAAGCCCAGCTCCTGCTCGAGACCGATGATTTGCCTGGACAAAGCCGGCTGGGCGACACGCAGCCGCAATGCAGCCTTTGAGACGGTGCCGAGCTCGGCCACGGTCAGGAACGTGAGGGCCTGTCGAAGGTTCATGCTCGCTTATACCATTTAGGCATAAGATATGAGAGAATATATGTATTGGACCCATTTTGAGCTCCCGTGGAGAGTCCTGCCCGCTGCTGCTCGCGGCATAGGCAAGCATGACAGGAGCCCCACATGAATTCCGGATCCAGGATCGGTCTCGCGATGTTGACGTGTACCGCTTTAGGCGCTTACGGCAGCAAAGCGCTCCATGGCGAAGCCAGGCCGCCCGCCTATCTGATCGGCCAAATCGATGTCACCGACCCCGATGGCTATGCCAAGGAATATCTCCCGAAGGCGAGGGAGATCATCAAGGCACATGGCGGGAAGTTGGTTGCGGCTGGCGGCTCGGCGGCAACCGGTTCGCAGGTCGTTGCCGTTGATGGAAATGCCCCCAAACGCGTGGTCATCTACATGTATCCGAGCATGGAGGCGCTTTTGGCCTGGCGAAACGATCCGGCCTACGCGAAAGTTCGAGCCGTCGGCGAGAGATACGCCAAGTACAACACGTTTGCTGTCGAGGGCCCTGTCGCGAATTAGCCCGATCGCGTCCGCAGTGCGAATCCGGTCGTGGACCCGGAGCGAACACCTGAGCTTATGCTCTCACGGAATCTTGGCGCCAACGATCATCTTGTCGAGAAGTGGTACGGCAGCCATCACCGCCGTCTCGTTGAGGCCGGAGACCGCTAGCCGCACGATGTAGGAATTGCCGTCCTTGTCGAGATCGGCGTAATGCGCGATCACTTCGATCGGCTGGTCCTTCAGGGACGGATTGTCGTAGCGGTTGATGATGACCTTGGGGTTGACCGAGGGGAGCGTGGTGATCTTGGCATTCTTGCCGGATGTCATCGCCCAATCCCGATCGCTGGCTGCGACCCATTGAACCAATTCGGTCCGATCCTTGTTGTAGCGGCCTTCGGCATAGATGATGACTTCGGCTTTACCGAATCTCTTCCCATTAGGCACGAACATGGAGGCGCCGTACTTGAGACTCGCGGCCTTGTCCCTCGCCCACCCATCGGGTGCGTTCACGCGTGGCCTGAATTCCGGACACAATCGTTCTTGCCGATCGCAGACATGGATGATCTTGTCGACTTCAGCCCCAACCGGAAACATCGCGCCGCAGGAAACGGTAACGAAAGCCAGGCCGAAGATGAAACGGCGCATCGCAGTAAAGCTCCGTGGAATCAAGCAAGAAACAGAATAACAACTAATACGTGCACGTTCGAGCAATTCATCTCGGCTCACCAGTCGCTCGATTGGAACGAGCTTCCACCGTTAGGGGGCTCAGTCAGTCCATACCTCGCTAGCTACTGGCCGATCGCATCATATATGCGCGAGTAGTGCTTTGGCATCGCGCTGCGCACGTTAGTTGTTGAATTTCACCATCGGATCAACTAGTTGGATCGCCATATCCGAACAATTCCGATGCAGGTTGCCGGCGACTACATGGAAAGAGCACCGCGTATATCATTCACGTCACTAGGTTGCCCCAAGGCCCTGGTGGATTCGGAGCGTATCATCACGCGGCTGCGCGCCGAGGGGTATGAGCTGGCGCGCAAGCATGACGGGGCCGATCTCGTTATCGTCAACACCTGCGGCTTTCTCGACAGCGCCAAGCAGGAATTGCTCGGCGCCATCGGCGATGCCATGGCCGAGAACGGCAAGGTCATCGTCACCGGTTGCATGGGCGCCGAACCCGAGCAGATCGAGGCGGCCTATCCCAGCGTGCTGTCGATATCGGGCCCGCAGCAATATGAAAGCGTGATGGATGCCGTGCACCGTGCGCTGCCGCCGCTGCATAATCCGCATCTCGATCTGGTGCCGCCGCAGGGCATCAAGCTGACGCCGCGGCACTACGCCTATTTGAAGATTTCCGAGGGCTGCAACAATCGCTGCAGTTTCTGCATCATTCCGAAACTGCGCGGCGATCTGGTCTCGCGTCAGGCCAACGACGTGCTGCGCGAGGCGGAAAAGCTGGTCACCGCCGGCGTCAAGGAATTGCTGGTGATCTCGCAGGATACGTCGGCCTATGGCGTCGATCTGAAATACGCGGCAAGCCCGTGGAAGGACCGCGAAGTCCGCGCCAAATTCTTCGACCTCGCAAAAGAGCTCGGCGAATTCGGCGCCTGGGTGCGGCTGCAATATGTCTACCCCTACCCGCATGTCGACGAGGTGATCGGCCTGATGACCGAGGGCAAAATCCTGCCTTACCTCGACATTCCCTTCCAGCACGCCAGCCCGGAAATCCTGAAAGCCATGAAGCGTCCGGCGGCGCAGGACAAGACGCTCGGGCGGATCAGGCAATGGCGCGAGCAATGTCCTGATCTCGCCTTGCGATCCACCTTCATCGTCGGCTTTCCCGGCGAAACCGATTCCGATTTTGCCTATCTGCTCGACTGGCTCGATGAAGCCGAGATCGACCGCGTCGGCTGCTTCAAATACGAGCCTGTCGCGGGCGCTTCGTCGAACGCGCTTCGCCAACGCCGTGCCCGATGAGGTCAAGCAGGAACGCTGGAACGCGCTGATGGCACGGCAGCAGAAGATTTCCGCGCGCCGGCTGAAGCGCAAGGTCGGCACACGCCAGCAGGTCATCATCGACGAGGTCGGGCCGACCGTTTCAAGAGGCCGCTCGAAGGCGGACGCGCCCGAGATCGACGGGGCGGTCTATCTCTCCAGCCGCCGACCGCTGAAAGTCGGCGAGATCGTCACCGCGAAGATCGAACGGGCCGACCAATACGACCTGCACGGCAGCGTCGCGGGCTTCTAGTGTCGACGCCTGACCTTCATTCGATGACCTCGTCAGCCATAGCAAGCAGCGTTGGCGGGATTGTCAGACCAAGCGCCAACGCCGCTTTCAGATTGATCACCAGACCGAATTTGGTCGGTGCCTGCACCGGAAGATCGGACGGCTTGGCTCCGCCAAGAAGACGGGCAACATATCCGGCGGCTTGCCGGAATTGATCGTCCTGGTCGAAGCCATAGCAGCACAGGGCGCCGCGCTCGGCGAAAATGCGCGAAGGATAAACCGACGGCAGGCGATACCGTTCGGCGAGTTCAACCAGCTGAGACCGGTGAACGAACGTAAAGGCATCGAAGGCGGCGAGCATGCCGCCATCAGGCTCTCTGGCGAAAGCCTCGATTGCACTGGCGATTTCGGCCGCGCTCTGGCCCGGCGCATCCACCACCGGAAGCCCCAGCGCCTTGCTGTCGCTGACAAGCCGATCCAGCAGAGACTGTGTGGCCACGCCGGACTCGCGGCTGCGTACGTACAGCACGCGGGCTGTGCGCGGCGCCAGGTCACGCAACAGGTTGAGCCGCTTGCCGACCAGTTCGTGCTCGTAGCTGGTGAAACCCGTCGCGTTGCCGCTTGGCCGCGCGAACGCACCGACAATGCTCTGCGCGACGGAATCGATAAGCACCACAAACACGATCGGGATTGTTGCAGTTGCCTGTCGGGCCGCCGGCACTTGTGCACCCTTGGCCAGCAGAACATCTGGTTTCAGCGCGACCAGCTCGGCGGCATTCGCCGCCATACGCCCCGGGTCTGCCTCTCCCCAGCGGACATCGATCTCGATGTTCTTTCCCTTACTCCAACCAAGCTTTTCCAGTTCGGCGCCAAAGGCATTGACGCTGATTACTTCCCGCGGGTTGGACGCAGCCGTGCTCATCAGCACGCCGACCCGCCGCATCGACGCCGGCTGCTGCGCGCGACCCGCAAGCGGCCATGCCGCCGCCGATCCGCCAGCCATCTTGAGAAAGTCGCGCCGCTGCATCGCCGTTTTCCTAGGATCCGAAACGACCTTAACAGCATCGCGTTCGACCGGGATGCCGGACATTCGAGGCAGAGCAGCTTGACAGCGTGCGCCGTTCGGTTGTATGGCGACGGCATGAATTTCAACCGGACCCAACTCCGCGCCACCCGCCGTCGTCACGCCCGTGACGATGATCGTGCGCGCCGTGTCCGACGACAACGCTGAAAACCTGAGATCAGCAACGTTTTCGAGAAGGCCGCACCCTGAAAAGTGCGGCCTTCTTGCGTTTTGCCCCGCCTTTTCATTTCAACCCGAGGAGTTTGCCATGAACATCGCCACCCATCCGTTTGACGCCCTGATGAACATCACTGCCCGTCCGCCGGTCGTGTTCGTCCGTGGCGAAGGCGCGTTTCTGTGGGACGACCATGGCAAGCGCTATCTCGACTTCATGCAGGGTTGGGCGGTCAACTGCCTTGGCCACTCCCCGGCCATCGTCGCCGAAGCGCTCGCCGATCAGGCGAAACTGCTGCTGACGCCGAGCCCGGCCTTCTACAACGGCCCCAGCCTCAAGCTCGCGCAAGCGCTCACCGATCACAGTTGCTTCGATCAGGTGTTCTTCGCCAATTCGGGTGCGGAAGCCAATGAAGGTGCGATCAAGCTCGCCCGCAAATACGGCGCGTTACGAAAGAACGGCGCTTACGAGATCATCAGCTTCGAGGGCGGCTTTCACGGCCGGACGCTGGCGACGATGTCGGCCTCCGGCAAGAAGGCGTTCGAACCGCTGTTCGAGCCGAAGGTATCGGGCTTTCCCAAGGCCCAACTTAACGACCTCGCCTCGGTGGAACGGCTGATCACCGACAAGACCGTTGCCGTGTTGCTGGAGCCGATCCAGGGCGAGGCTGGCGTCTGGCCGGCAACCATTGCGTTCATGCGCGATCTGCGTGAGCTAACCAGGGCGCATGGCCTGCTGCTGATCGTCGACGAAATCCAGACCGGCATGGGCCGCACCGGAAGCCTGTTCGACTACGAAAATGCCGGCATCGAGCCCGACATCATGACGCTCGGCAAGGGCATCGGCGGCGGCGTGCCGCTTGCCGCGCTGCTGGCGACGCAGACCGCCTCCTGCTTCGAACATGGCGACCAGGGCGGTACGTTCAACGGCAACCCGCTGATGTGCGCGGCCGGGCTTGCGGTGCTGAACCACGTCGCCGAGCCCGCCTTCCTGAAATCGGTCACGGAAGCAGGCCTCTTTCTGGAAAGCGAGCTGCAGCGGATTTCGGCGCGCCACGGCCTCGGCGAGGTTCGCGGCCGGGGGTTGCTGCTCGCGCTCGACCTGAAAATCCCGATTGCGGCGTCGATCGTGGCGCAGGCCTTCGAGGATGGCGTGCTGCTCAACGCGCCGCGGCCGGATGCGCTGCGCTTCATGCCCGCCCTCAACGTCACCCGCGCGGAAATCGCACTGATGATCGAATGCCTGGACGCGATTCTCGCGAAGATCGGCGCGGCGAGGCTGGTGGCGTAGTTCACGCGTCAATCGTCATTGCGGGCTTGTCCCGGCCATCCACGATACTTCGTCGCGTACCGGCAAAGACGTGGATGCTCGGCTCAGGCCGGGCATGACGGGCATGGATGCCGCGCTTTCGTTCCGGCTACGGCTTCAGGATCGAGGCGCCCGTTGTCGCCCGGCTTTCCAGATCGATATGGGCTCTTGCCGCATCCTTCAGCGCATAGGCGTGGTTGATCGGCACGTGCAGTTTACCGTTGATGACGGCGGCAAACAGCGTGTCGGCGCCTTCCAGCAACTCCGAACGCTTGCCGATATAGTCGTTGAGTTTTGGACGGGTCGCAAACAGCGAGCCGTGGTTGTTGAGGTCGGCGATCGAGAACGGCGGCACCGGGCCTGATGCGTTGCCGAAGCTCACGAATAGTCCGCGCTGCTTCAGGCAGGACAGCGAACCCGGAAACGTCGTCTTGCCGACGCCGTCATAGACGACATCGCAGAGTTCGTTGCGGCTGATTTGCTTGACGCGCGCCACGAAGTCTTCCTCGTTGTAGAGAATGACGTGGTCGCAGCCATTGGCGAGCGCGAGATCCGCCTTCGCCTTGGATCCGACGGTGCCGATGACATGCGCGCCGAGCGCCCTCGCCCACTGGCACGCCAGCAAGCCGATACCGCCGGCAGCGGCATGGATCAGCACCCGATGGTGCGGTTCGACCTTGAAGGTCTTGTGCAGGAGATACCAGACCGTCAGCCCCTTGAGCATCAGCACCGCGCCCTGCTCGTAGGTGATGTGGTCGGGCAGTTTGACGAGTTTGTCCGCCGGGATGTTCCGTTCGCTGGCGTAGCCGCCGAGGTTGGCATAATAGGCGACGCGGTCGCCGGGATGGAAGTTGGTCACGCCCGGCCCAACCGCCAGCACCTCGCCCGCCGCTTCATTGCCGACGACGAATGGCAGTCCCGGCGCCTTGTAGAGACCGGTGCGGAAATAAACGTCGATGAAGTTCAGGCCGACGGCATGCTGGCGGATATGAACTTCGCCCTGACCCGGCGCGGGCACGTCGACGGCCTCGTAGACCAGGGCTTCGGGCCCCCCTACCTTGTGCACCCGCACGGCCTTGGTCATATCAGGTTCTCCCCGGGCAATTCATGGTCGATCAACCGAATGCCATCGGGCCTGCGTTGTCAACTCAATGGCCGCTTGAGCGTGGGCCCGTCTGGTCAACGGGCTTCCTGCGGTTGCGCTTGGCCAGCACGTTGAAAAACTCGACCGCCACCGAAAACGCGATGGCGAAGTAAATGTAGCCGCGGGGAATATGAAACTTGAATCCATCGGCCACCAGCGCAACCCCGATCAGCACCAGGAAGGCCAGCGCCAGCATTTTTGTGGTCGGATGGTCCGCCACGAACCGGGCGACGGGGCCCGACGAGACGTACATGATGATGCAGGCGATGACGACGGCGGCGACCATGATTTCCAGATCCTGCGCCATGCCGATCGCGGTGATGATCGAGTCCAGCGAGAACACCAAGTCGATGATCACGATCTGGACGATGATCCAGAAGAACGCGTTGGTCCGGGGCGCTGCGTCGCCATCCTCGTCCCGCACCTCCACCTCGTTGTGAATTTCGTGGGTCGCCTTCGCGATCAGGAACAGGCCGCCGCCGATCAGGATGATATCGCGCCAGGAAAAGCCCATACCCCCTACGGTGAAGACGTCCCGCGTCAACCCGATCAGCCATACCAGCAGGCTGAGCAACAGGATTCGAAACACCAGCGCCAGCGCCAGTCCGATTTGTCGCGCGCGCTTCGCTTGCCGCTCGGGTATCCGCGAGACGATGACCGATAGGAAAATGACGTTGTCGATGCCGAGGACGATTTCCAGGGCCGTCAATGTCAAAAGGGCGGCCCAGGCTTCCGGGCTGGTCCATAGTTCGATCATGGCAGCGACTTCGCCAGCCGGAACGCTGCATCGCTGCCGACCATCCAGGCGGCAATGGCGCACAATCCGATGGTGACGGCCGGCGACACGTCAAAATCGCTCGCCAGCGCGACGAGGGCCAGCACCGCCCAGACGCCGAGCAGCGAGAGCGTGACGGCACGCAGTCGCACGACGCGGACCGGATGAATGACATGGAACGGAACGAACGTCAGCACGATCAAAATGGCGATGCCGAGGCTCGCCAGCGCCGGCGGCGGATGCAGCAGGAACAGATAGAACGCCGCCGCATTCCACAGCCCTGGAAATCCCCGGAAGTGATTGTCTGCCGCCTTCATGCGGCGATCGGCGAAATAAAGCGCACCGGACACGGCAATACCTATCCCCAGGAGCGGCGCCGCCAGCGGCAGCAACAGCCCGCTCGCGGTGATCGCGTAGGCCGGCACGAAGACGTAGGTCACGAAATCGACCACGAGGTCGAGCACGTCGCCCGACCAATTCGGCAGCACGCGCGCGACATCCAGCCGCCGCGCGATCGGGCCATCGACGGCGTCGACCACCAGCGCCACCCCGAGCCAGGCAAACATCCCCGCCCAGTGCTCGCGCACGGCCTCCAGCAGCGCGAGCAAAGCGATGCCTGCGCCGAGTGCCGTGAAGACATGCACTGAAAATGCCGCGGCCCGCGTTCGCGGCGGTAGGGACGAATCCTGGCGGCTCATCTGGTTCATTTGCCCGGCAGGACTATCAGGAATCGTCCCGTTTTGCATATACGCGATTGCGGCGTTCCGCCGCGTAAGCCGCTGGAACCAAACGCCGCGGATGCGGGCTTGAAAATGCCGCCGGGAACGTCAAATGTCGGGATATGAACAATACCTCAGCCACCTGCGACGTTGCCGTGGTCGGCGGCGGTCCTGCCGGACTTGGTGCCGCGATCGCGCTGGCGCAGGCCGGCGCGAAGATTGCCCTGATCGCCCGCCGCGCGCCCTATGCGGATAACCGCACCACCGCGTTGTTGGGCGGCTCCGTCGATTTCCTCGGGGAACTGGATGTTTGGCCGCGCTGCAAGGACAACGCGGCGGCGCTGCAGGCCATGCGTCTGGTCGACGATACCGGCCGGCTGATCCGTGCGCCCGAGGTGCGGTTTTCGGCTGGCGAGATCGGCCTCGAGGAATTCGGCTACAATATCGAAAATCGTCTGCTGATGGCGGCGTTGGAAGAACGCGCGGCCGAGATTCCGGCCCTGACGCGGTTCGACGACGAAGCCGACGCGGTCAACCCTGGGGATGACGGGGTGACGATCCGCACGGGCCAGGGAAAATCGGTCACCGCGCGGCTGGTGGCCGGCGCCGACGGCCGGCAATCGCTCTGCCGCGAGGCCGCCGGCATCGCAGTGACGCGGCGTGAACTCCATCAGGCGGCGCTGACCTTCAACGTCAGCCATTCGCGGCCGCATCGAAATATTTCGACGGAGTTTCACACGCCGGAAGGACCGTGTGTCTTCGTGCCGCTGCCGGGCGAGCGCTCCAGCATCGTTTGGGTTGCGGCGCCGAAGGAGGCCGAGCGGCTGATCGCGTTGTCGGACGATGAATTATCGCAGGCTGCGGAAACGCAATCGCATTCGATTCTCGGACGTCTTCAGGTCGAACCGGGACGCCATCTGTTTCCGCTCGCGATCGAACGACCCGGGCAATTCGCCAAGGCCCGCATCGCACTGGTTGGCGAGGCCGCGCATGTGATCCCGCCGATCGGCGCGCAGGGACTTAACATGGGGCTGCGCGACGCCGCCGATCTGGCCGACCTCGTGCGCGAGGCCATGGTCTCCGGCGAAGATCCGGGCTCGCCGCAGGTCATGAAAGGCTACGATTCCACCCGGCGGGCGGATGTGCTGAGCCGCACCTTCGCCATCGATATCGCCAACCGTTCGCTGCTCAGCGATTTCCTGCCGATGCAGTCGCCTGCGCGCGGCCGGCCTGCATTTGATCGGTTCTTTCGGGCCGCTCCGGCGGATCGCCATGCGCGAGGGCCTCGCGCCATCGTGGCGGCCGACGCGGCGCGTCAGCTAGTCTAGGGAAACACGATCCGGCCGGTCTGCAGCGCCCACATCACGCTGGTGAGCGTGACGACGGAGGCAAAGGTTCCGATCAGCACGGCGACGGAGGCCGGTTCGATCCAGCTCTCGTTCTGCCGGGCGATCACGAACACGTTCAGCGCCGGCGGCAGCGAGGCCATCAATACCGCAGTTGCCGCCCATGGCTGCGCGAACGGTCCAAAGAGCAACATCAGTCCGAACACGACCAGCGGGTGGATCAGCAGTTTGACGGCGATGACGCCGGGCACTTCCCAGGGCACCCGACCGAACGGGCGCAGCGCCACCGTCACGCCCAGCACGAACAGCGCCGTCGGCGCCGCGGCGTTTTGCAGGAACAACACCGTCCGGTCGACGGCGACCGGCAGATGAAAATGCAGCGCGGCGGCAAGCGCTCCGAGGCAAGCCGACATGATCAACGGATTGAGCACGATCTGGCGCAGCACGACGCCGAGCGTGTGCCACAGGGTCGGATGCTTGCTGTCGGTGAGCGCGATCAGCAGCGGCACGATCGTGAACAGGAAGATGCTGTCGCAGCAGAAGATCAACGCGGTCGGCGCGGCGGCCCGGGAGCCCAGTACCGCCAGCGCCAGACCGGGGCCCATATAACCGATATTGCCATAGGCTCCGGACAGACCCGCAAGCGTCGCCTCGCGCAACGGCAGGCGGCCGATCAGGCGGCTTGCGAACAAGGCGAGGAAAAACGCTGTGGTCGTGCCCAGCGTCGTCGCAATCAGGAACGGCGGATTGTTGAGTTCTTCAAACGGCGTCTTCGACATGATGCCGAACAACAGGGCCGGCAACGAAACATAGAGCAGGAAAAAGTTCATCCAGGCGAGGCCCTGCTCCGGCAAACCCCTAGCCTTGCCGCAGGCGAAGCCGATGAAGATCAGACCGAAATACGGCAATGCCAGATTGAGGATATCGACCATGGAGAAACGTCTTTTTCATCGTTACAGACCCCGATCGGCACTCGGAACGCACCTGCGAGGCAAAGGTTAATTCGCCGCTTTGCCTCTAGCATCGGCCACAATCATGGTCTATTCGACGAGCATGATAAAAGCGCGGACCGCCAAATTTCAGATCGGACAGATTGTCCGGCACCGGATTTTTTCATTCCGGGGCGTGATCTTCGACATCGACCCGGAATTCAACAACACCGAGGAGTGGTGGCTGTCGATTCCAGAGGACGTCCGCCCGCACAAGGATCAGCCGTTTTATCATTTGCTCGCAGAAAATTCGGAATCGGAATACGTCGCCTACGTCTCCGAGCAAAATCTGCTGCCTGACGATTCCGGCGAGCCGATCCGGCACTCGCAGGTTGCCGAGATTTTCGTCAAGGACAAATCGGGCGGCTACCGCCCGCGCAATCCCTCGCTGAACTAACGTCATCCAGGGTTCGTAGCCGGATGAAGCGCAAGCCGAGTCCGTGATTTCCTCTGCCCTATTGCGTTTGCGCTCGTTCGAGCGACAAGCAGCAAAAAAGGCGCCCGATCGGAGCGCCTTTTTCGTTGATCGGTGATGAGTGGCTAACTCGTTACTTCGCCGCCGGGTTGGCAGCGGCCGCGCCCGCGGGCTGATTGGCCTCGAGCTTCTTGCGCGCCTCTTCGGCGCGCTTCTGCAACTCTTCCTGCAGCTTCTTCTGGGTCTCCTCGAACACCTTCGGATCGGTCGGGGGACCGTCATAGGCCTTGGCGAATTCGCCCAGCGGCAGCGGCAGCGTCAGCGGCGCGCCGTTGGAGTTGATCGCCTGCACCACCAGGTTCTGCCCCTTCTTCATGTTGGCGAGCAGTTCCGGGGTTACCTCGTAGTCCGACATGCAGCCGTTGGCGAAGCAGATCACATAGGGGCTCTGCATCGGCGGATTGCCGTCGACGATGACGCGGGTGCCGTGAACCAGTTGCATGCCGAGCGGCAGGGTGACGCGCAGGATCTTCTTCGGCTCGCCTTCCGGCTCGATGATGACGGCCGCGATCACCGGCTGGCCGAACTCGATGCGGCCATCCTTGCCGGTGAAGCACACCTGCTTGGCGTTGGCATCCTGGCCCTTCAGGCAGAATTTGGTCCACGGCGCGTAGATCAGTTGAACCTGCTGGTCCGGGGGCTGGGCGCCCGCGGCAGGGGCGCCACCCGCCGGCGGCGCGGCCTGTTGGGCGGACGGCCCGGGCGCTGCCGGCGCTGCTTTCGGGGCCGCCTTGGGGGCCGCCGCCTTGGCCTTCGGTGCACCCGGGGCGGGAGCCGGCGTTTGCGCCTGGGCGCCGTCAGCCAGCAGGGTAGCGGTCAGAGCCGTTGCCGCCAGTAGCGCCAAAACCCGCCCACGCGGCCGAACCGACGCGGCCAAGATACGGAAATTCATTGCGGAAAACCCTTTCTGAACGGGAGCGCCCGAAACCTTTTTAGGCACCGACATCTGGCCGCTTGGGCGGGCTGTCTCCTTGCCAAATGAGGCGGATACGTGACAGTCCCTGCGGTCTTGGTCGATGGCACGCCTTCATACAGCGACAGGCGAAAAGATCAATGCCGACAAGCATATTTCATCATTGGCGGATGCCGCGGCCGGGCGCTGGCGGCTATGATAAAACGCATCTGTGAGCATTGCCGAATCAAGCCAGCCGTCCGTGTCGCGAGTTGATTTCCGCGCACGCATCCGGGCGTTTGTCGGCGGTGTCCTGGCGTTCGGCCTCGCGCTCGGGTTGAACCCCGGCAAGGGGTTGGCGACGGAGAGTTACGCCATCGCCATGCACGGCTCGCCCGGCCCTGCCGGCCGATTTCGCCCATATGCCCTATGCCAATCCGGATGCGCCCAAGGGCGGGCGGCTCGTGCAGGGCATTCTCGGGACGTTCGACAGCCTTAACCCCCTGATCGTGAGGGGCATCGCCGTCCAGCAGGTCAGGGGTTTCGTGGTCGAAAGCCTGATGGCGCGCGGCAATGACGAGGCTTTCACGCTCTACGGCCTGCTGGCGAGGAGCGTCGAGACCGATGACAGCAGAAGCTACGTTACGTTTCGTCTCGATCCCAAAGCGCGCTTCTCCGACGGGCAACCGGTGACTGCCGAGGACGTGGTGTTTTCCTGGGCCCTGTTGCGCGATCACGGCCGTCCCAATTATCGCCAGTATTATTCCAAGGTCGTAAAGGCCGAAGCCGCCGACCCGCTCACGGTTCGGTTCGACCTCGGAACCGCCGGCGACCGCGAACTGCCGCTGATCCTCGGCCTGATGCCGATCTTGCCCAAACATGCCGTCGATGTCGCGACCTTCGAAGACACCACGATGACGGCGCCGATCGGCTCCGGCCCCTATCGCGTCAGCGCGGTGAAGCCCGGCGCGAGCGTGACGCTGACACGCAATCCCGACTATTGGGGCCGCGACCTGCCGGTCAATCGCGGCCTGTGGAATTTCGACGAGATCAGGCTCGACTTCTATCGCGAGGCGAACGGCCATTTCGAGGCGTTCAAGCGCGGCCTCTATGATTTTCGGGTCGAGACCGAACCGCTGCGCTGGCATGACGGCTACGATTTTCCGGCCGCCCGCGACGGCGAGGTGATCCGTGACACCATCAAGACCGGACTGCCGCAGCCGTCGGAATTCCTGGTGTTCAACACCCGCCGTCCGATGTTCTCCGATGTCCGTGTGCGGCAGGCGCTGACGCTGTTGTTCGATTTCGAATGGATCAACCAGAACTATTTCTTCGGCCTCTATGGCCGCTCGGCGGGCTACTTCGCGGGCTCCGAACTGTCGGCCTATGGCCGGCCCGCCGACGATCGCGAGCGCGCGCTGTTGAAACCTTACGCGCCGCAGATCGCCGCTGATATTCTCGACGGCAGTTACCGCCTTCCCGGTCAGCGACGGCTCCGGGCGCGATCGCACCGCACTGCGGCGCGCGCTGACGCTGTTGTCGCAGGCCGGCTACGATCTCGACGGCACGGTGCTGCGGCAGCGCGCCACGAAAGCGCCCCTCGCCTTCGAAATCCTGGTGACGACGCGCGACCAGGAGCGGATCGCACTGGCGTATCAGCGCGACCTGAAGCGCGCGGGCATCGAGGCCACTGTGCGCGCGGTCGACCCGGTCCAATTCGACCAGCGCCGGCTCGGCTTTGACTTCGACATGATCCAGAACCGCTGGGACCAGTCGCTCTCGCCGGGCAATGAGCAGTCCTTCTATTGGGGCAGCGAGGCCGCGGGCATCCAGGGCACCAGAAACTACATGGGAGCAAGGAATCCCGCCATCGACGCCATGATCGCGGCCATTCTGGAGGCGCGGGAGCATCCCGCCTTCGTCTCGGCGGTGCGGGCGCTCGACCGGGCGTTGATGTCCGGCTTCTACGCTATCCCGGTGTTTAACGTCCGGGAGCAATGGATCGCGCGCTGGAATCGTATAGAAAGACCCAAGGCTACCGCCTTGACCGGTTATCTCCCGGAAACCTGGTGGCAGAAGCCGCAGTCGCAACCGAAGTGATGTCGTGATCCAGAATACCGTATCGCCGACGCTTGATGTGTTGTTTCGACGGATCATGGCGCGAAAGCCGGACGCGCTGGCGCTGCTCGATCCCCCCAACAAGGCGCGCGTCACCGGCCAGCCGGCAAAGCGGCTGACCTTCGCCGGCGCCGACCGCGCGATCTCGGCGCTCACGGCCCACTTCATCGAGGCGGGCTTGCCGAACAATTCCGTCATCGCGGTTCAACTGCCGAACACGGTCGAACTCGCGCTGACGGTGCTTGCCGCGCATCGCGCTGGTCTCGTTGTCGCGCTGTTTCCGCTGTTGTGGCGACAGGCCGAGTTGACGGTCGCGCTCAATCGCACCGGGGCGCGTGCGATCGTGACATCGAGCAAGATCGACGGCGTCGGTCATGCCGATCTCGCGATGAACGCCGCAGCCGAAGCGTTCGCGATCCGCCATGTCTGCGGCTTCGGTGCGGACCTGCCCGAGGGCATGGCCTCGCTCGACGCGGCGATCGAAAATCAATCCGCCACCACGCGGCCCGTCGTGGAGGACGGCCGCAAGGCCGCAATCATTTCGTTCGACGTGACGGCCGAGGGCTTCCGTCCGGTGCCGCGAACGCACCTGCATCTCATCGCGGGCGCCCTCGCTCTGTCGATCGAAAGCGATCTGCCGCAGGGCGCGACGGTGATGTCGGCGTTCGCGCCGACCTCGTTCGCGGGGCTGGCGTCCTCGCTGGCGGTTTGGCTGCTGACGGGGGGAACGCTGGCGCTGCACCATCCATTCGACGGCGAGGTGCTCGAGCAACAGATCAACGAGCAATTATGCGATACGCTGATCGCACCGTCGCAACTGGTGATGCGTCTGGGCGAAATCGACATGGCTGCGCGGCTGCCGACCTTGCGCAACGTGATCGGCCTGTGGCGCGCGCCGGAACAGGTCGCCTCCAGCCCGGCCTGGACCACGGGACAGGTTGTGCTGACGGATATCTATCTGTTCGGGGAAGCCGGCCTGTTCGGCGCCCGCCGCGGCCCGGACGGCGCCCCGGCGCCGATCATGCCGGGCGCGCGGGGCGCGCCACGCGAGGCCTTGGGCTCGTCGATCGCGGGCGAGATCTTTCTCACGCCGAAGGGAACGTTGGGGCTGCGCGGACCGATGGTGACGCCCGCGCGCCTACGCCCCTCCCCGGCCTCCGGGCGACTCGCTGGTGGCGGAGCCGCCGCGCGATTTCGTCGATACCGAATATGCGGCGCGGATCGACCGTTCCAAGGGCGCCATCTGCATCACCGCGCCGCCCTCCGGCATCATGGCTGTCGGCGGCTACCGGTTCCTGTCGCAGGACCTGCAGGAATGGGCGCGACGGCTCGGACAGGGGGCGCTGTTGACGGCCTTGCCCGACCGCCTCAGCGGCCACAGGCTCGCCGGGCGCGCCCAGGACAACGCCCGCGCCCGCGATGCGCTGAGCGAACTCGGGCTTAACCCGTTGATGGTGGAAGCCTTTCGCGAGCGGACCGGCCAGGCCTAGGCCGGGTCGAAGGGGTTGCGTTGACGCACCATTAAGGCCGGCAAACTAGGATCGCACCCTCCATTCGAGCGCGTCGATCCGAGTTTCCCGATGTCCCAGCAAGGCCCGATCATTGTCGTATCAAGCGTGACGCGGCCGCCCTTCGCCGGCGCTGTCGACGACGCCGGGCTATTTCCGGTCATTGAGATCAATTGGGCCGACGTGTCGCGCGCGATTGCGCAACTGACGCCCGCCGCGGTCCTGGTCGCCGCATCCGATGCCGCGGAATCCGCTCTCGATGCCCTCGCCGCGCAAATCGCCGCCGCCAAACCCTATCTTCCGCTGATTGCGGTCGATCCCGCAGGCCCGCTGCCCGCAAACGCCATTCCGTTCACGCAAAGCGGCGGCAATTTCGATCGCCTGCTGGCGCGGTTGCGCGCCGCGCTTCGGGTGCGGGCGCTGCATTCCACGGTGCTGCGCCGGCTCGACGGCGATCCGGCCGCGCGTGCGGCGCTCGACGACAGCGATCCGGCGCGTGACGCCACCGTGCTCCTGATCGGCCGCGGCGCGGGCTATCCGTCGCTCTCGGTTGCGCTCGGCGAGCGGATGGGCGTGGTCGGCGCGTTGTCGCTCGAAGCGGCGGCCAAGCACCTCAACGTCCGCGACATCGACGGCATCGTGCTCGGCGAAGGTTTTTCTCCGCGGGTGGAAGATGCGTTCCTCACCGTGCTGGCCGAAGATGCCCGCTTCCGCAACCTGCCGGTCGTGCTGACGTCGGGTGCGCTGGCGCCGACATATGACCTGCCGAATCTCGAAATCCTCTCCGGCGAGCCCGCGGCCGTCGCCGCCAATGCGCTTCCGCTGATCCGCCAGCACGCCTTCGAGACGCATCTTGGCCGCATGCTCAAATCGATCGAGGCCAGAGGCCTGCTCGATTCGCGAACCGGGCTGCTGGCGCCGGCCGCGTTCAATCTCGATTTTGTCAACGCGGTGTCCCAGACGCTGTCGCAGGGCGGCGGCTTGTCGGTGGCCCGCTTTGCCTTCGATCCGGGCCACCCGCGCGCGCAACTCGACGGCGCACGGATACTAAGCCGCCTGATGCGGCAAATTGATTTTGGCGCGGCCCAGAACGACGGCTCCGTCATCGTCGTGTTCGCCGAAACCGATCTGCGCACGGCGCATTCGATCGCCCGGCGGCTCTCCAGCGTGATGCGCCATACCAGCCACGGCAAGCGCGATGTACGGTCGGAGCCGACCGTGACGGTCGCGACGCTGTCGCCATCGGACACCGCAAAATCGCTGCTGACGCGGCTCTACGAGGAAGCCCGTCGCGCGGCGTCCTAGCCGTCTCACGCCGCCTTGCGGTCCTCGGCGAGGTTGGCGAGCTGGCGCATGATCTCGGTGGTGCCGGCGAGGCGCTCCTCCGGCGTCTCCCATTCCTGGAAGAACACCACCTTCATGTCCGGCCGCACCCTCGCCGCCTGACCGTGCTGGCGGATGAAGTAGACCAGCCGGTCCGGCTGCGCGAACTTGTTGTCGCGGAAGGTGATGACCGCGCCCTTCGGCCCGGCGTCGACCTTCTCGACATTGGCGCGGCGGCAATAGTTCTTGATCGCGGCGATCTTGAAGAGATAGCGCACCTCGTCCGGCAGCACGCCGAAACGGTCGCGCAATTCGGCGGCGAAATTGTCGATCTCGTCGTCGGTTTCGAAGATCGGCCAGCCGCCGGTACAGCGACAGCCGCACCGAGAGGTCGGCGACATAGTCTTCCGGGATCAGTACGGGCATGCCGACGGTGATCTGCGGCGACCAGCGGTCGGCGGCCGGCTCGACCACGCCGGCCTTGAGGTTGAGGATCGCCTCCTCCAGCATCGACTGGTACAGCTCGAAGCCGACTTCCTTGATGTGGCCGGACTGCTCCTCGCCGAGCAGATTGCCGGCGCCGCGAATGTCCAGATCGTGCGAGGCGAGCTGGAAGCCGGCGCCCAGCGTTTCCAGCGACTGCAGCACCTTGAGCCGGCGCTCGGCCTGCGCGGTGATCTTCTGCTGCGCCGGCAGCGTAAACAGCGCATACGCCCGCAGCTTGGAGCGTCCGACCCGGCCGCGCAACTGATAGAGCTGCGCCAGCCCGAACATGTCGGCGCGATGCACGATCAGCGTATTGGCGTTGGGGATATCGAGGCCGGACTCGATGATCGTGGTCGACAGCAGGATGTCGTATTTGCCGTCATAGAATGCCGACATGATGTCCTCGATGACGGTCGGCGCCATCTGGCCATGGGCGACCGCGACCTTCATCTCCGGCACGTTCTTGTCGAGGAAGTCCTTGACGCCGGCGAGGTCCTCGATCCGCGGCACGACGTAGAAGGCCTGTCCGCCGCGATAGCGTTCGCGCAACAGCGCCTCGCGGATCATCTGGGTATCGTGCGGCGCCACGAAGGTGCGGACCGCGAGCCGGTCGACCGGGGGCGAGGCGATGATCGAGAGTTCGCGCACGCCGGTCAGCGCCAATTGAAGCGTGCGCGGGATCGGGGTCGCCGAGAGCGTCAGCACATGCACCTCGGCGCGCAATTGCTTCAGCCGCTCCTTGTGGCTGACGCCGAAATGCTGCTCCTCGTCGACGATCAGAAGACCGAGATCCCTGAACTTGATGGATTTGCCGAGCAGCGCGTGGGTGCCCACCACGATGTCGATGGCCCCTTCGGCAAGCCCCTTCTTGACCTGCGTCAGTTCCTTCGGCGGGATCAGGCGCGAGGCCTGCGCGACGTTGACGGGGAATCCCCGGAACCGCTCGATGAAATTCTTGGTGTGCTGCCGCGCCAGCAGCGTCGTCGGCACCACGACCGCGACCTGCTTGCCGTCGAGCGCGACCGCGAACGCCGCGCGCAGCGCCACCTCGGTCTTGCCGAAGCCGACGTCGCCGCAGATCAGCCGGTCCATCGGCCGGCCGGTTTCGAGATCCTTCAGGGTCGCCTGGATCGCGCCCAACTGATCCTCGGTTTCCTCGTAAGGAAAGCGCGCGCAGAACTCGTCATAGACATGGGGCTGCACCGGCATTTTCGGCGCTTCGTGCAGATGCCGCTCGGCGGCGATCTTGATCAGTTCGCCCGCGATCTCGCGGATGCGGTTCTTGAGCTTGGCCTTGCGCGCCTGCCAGCCGCTGCCGCCGAGCCGGTCGAGTTCGACATGGGCGTGGTCGGAGCCGTAGCGCGACAGCAGTTCGATATTTTCCACCGGCAGGAACAGCTTGGTGTCGGCGGCATAATGCAGTTCGAGGCAATCATGCGGTGCGCCCGCCACCTCCAGCGTCTGCAGGCCGACAAAACGGCCGATGCCATGCTCGACGTGAACCACGAGGTCGCCGCTCGCAAGGCTCGTGACCTCAGAGATGAAATTGTCGAGCTTGCGGCTCGCCTTGCGCGGCCGCACCAGGCGGTCGCCCAGGATATCCTGCTCGCTGATCATGGCGACATGGTCGGTCTCGAAGCCGGATTCCATGCCGAGCACGGCCAGCATCGCCTCGTTGCGCGGCGTCGCCTGCACCATGCGCCAGGTGTTGACGCTGGTGACATGGGCGAGCTTGTGATCCCGCAGCATGCTGGCCATGCGGTCGCGCGAGCCCTCGCTCCACAGCGCGATCACGACTTTCTTGCGCTCTGCCAGCAACGCCTGCACATGCGCGACCACGGCCTCGAACACGTTGACCGCGCCGTCGGCGCGCTCCGGCGCGAAATTCCGCCCGGCCCGCGCGCCGGCGTCGACCGAGTTGGCGCTGCCGTCGGGCACCGCGAACGGCGTCAGCCGCGCCAGCGCGGTCTCGTCCAGCCGCTTGGTCCATTCGTCCTCGGTGAGGTAAAGCCGGTCGGGCGGCAACGGCTTGTAGAGCGCGCCGCCGCCGGGATGCTCCAGCGCCTCGCGCCTTGCCTCGTAATAATCGGCGATCTGCTTGAAGCGCTCGCGCGCGGCGTCCTCGCTTTGCGGCTCGATCGCGACCGGCGTGCCGTCGAGATAATCGAACAGCGTATCCATCCGCTCGTGAAACAGCGGCAGCCAGTGCTCCATGCCGGGATGGCGGCGGCCTTCGCTGACCGCCTCATACAGCGGATCGTCGCGCTCCGGCGCGCCGAAGGCTGCGACATAGCCCATGCGGAAACGGCGGATGGTTTCGGTCACGAGCTGGAATTCGGAAATCGGAACCAGGTCGAGCGAGCGCATGTCCAGCAGCGTGCGCTGGGTCTCGGCATCGAAGGAGCGGATCGATTCCAGGCTGTCGCCGAAGAAATCGAACCGTACCGGCTGGTCGAGCCCGGCCGGGAACAGATCGAGGATGCCGCCGCGCACGGCGTATTCGCCGGCCTCGCGCACCGTCGAGGAGCGGCTGTAGCCGTTGATGCTCGAGCCAGGCCACGATGGAATCCATCGGCACGACATGGCCGGGCGCAACCGAAAGCGCCTGCGCCGCCACCGTCTCGCGCGCGGGCACCCGCTGCACGACGGCGTTGACCGTGGTCAGCACGATCAGCGGCTTCTCGCTGCCGACAAGCCGCGACAACCGCGCCAGCGTGGTCATGCGCTGCGCCAGGATGCCGCCATGCGGCGACACCCGGTCGTAAGGCTGGCAATCCCAGGCCGGAAACTGCAGCACCGGCAGATCGGGCGCGAAGAATTCCAGCGCGCGGGCCAGTTGCTGCATGCGGGGACCGTCGCGGCAGACCACGGCAAGGCTGACCGCCGGCGGCTTTGCCCGCGCTGCGACGGCGCGCGCGAGATCGGAGACGACGAGGCCTTCGGCGCCCTCCGCGACATTGGCAAAAGTCAGCGGCTGGCCCGGCGTCAGCAATGCGGCGGGAGATCGTGCAGGCGACTTCATGCCCCGGATCCCTCGCGGGACGCCTTGATGCGGTCGAACAGGCCGCTCGCGTATTCAGCCGGCAGATCCAGACTGCCGCTCACCGCCGCGTAGAGATCCTGGTCCGGGACCTCGATCAGATGCTCGAGTTGGGAAAGCTCATCCTCGCTGAGGCCGGCGATCTCGGCATCGGCAAACCGGCCCAGGATCAGATCCATCTCGCGGGTGCCGCGATGCCAGCAGCGGAACAAAAGCCGCTTGCGGCGATCGTCGAGGCCATCGCTCGACCGTGTCGTGCCCGTCATTGTTCGATTCCAATCCAACGCCAAAAGCCCGGACGTGGTGCCGGGCGCGGTTGATATAGCGACGGGATCGGGGAATGTCAGTAGCGTTGATCCTCGAAATCCATGCGAAAGTGGAGACTGTGCTCTGCAAGGCACTCCGTCGTCATTGCGAGGAGCGAAGCGACGAAGCAATCCATCGCGCGGCACAAAGAAAGCTGGATTGCTTCCGCCTCCGCTCGTTGAGCTACGGCGGACAAGTCGCTTCGCTCGCAATGACGGTAAGATACAGCTTCGCGATCTCGCCGCGGTTTCGCGCGAGGTTTCGCCTGCTTCGTTCCGCCCTCTGCAGTCAGAGGGCGCAGGGAATGCCGGGCGTCCGATGCGCCCGATAGCCGCGCGTGCAATGGGTGTGTGAGAGACGCACACGCGTTAGTCAGGTCACACCGGGAAACACCCGGCATTCCCCGCGCAATGGTTTACGGCTTACTTCGTGCTCTTCCCGGCGATCGGGCTTTTTTGTCACCGTCACCCCCGAGGAAGCTTGCTTCTCAGGAGCTTGACGCCAGCGTCGAGGCGTCAGAACCACACGACTTCGCCGTCCGCATCGGGTGCTCTCGTCTTTAGCACCGTCGGCGTCCACCGCATCCCGTCCCGCGTTCGTGACGATCGCGATACGCCCCTCGAGTGGGACGAGACAAGGCGGGCTATTAAAGTGATTTGCGACTTCGGAAAATCAGAATATTTTTTAAAAAGGGGCTGGACAAGCGGGGCAAATCAGGGGGCGGCCCGCCGCGTCATTCGATGACTTCGTCGGCGGTGGCCAGCAGCGAAGGCGACACGGGGATGTCGAGGGCTTTGGCAGCCTTCAGATTGATGACCAGCTTGAAACGCGTGGGTTGTTGGATCGGCAGATCGCCGGGCTTTGCGCCTTTCAGGAGCTTATCGACATAGCCGGCCGCGCGGCGGAAATAATCGAGAAAATCCGGTCCATAAGACAGCAGCAAACCGTAAGGGACCTGTTCAGCATTCGCTGCAATCGTCGGCACCTTGTGTGCCATCGCTGATGCGCCTACTCGCGCCCGCTCGTTGTACATCGGCGCTCCAACCACGTAGGCGCCATCGAAGCCGTCACGGGCAATGGCCAAAAACGCCTGTTCGATTTCATCAGATGTGGTGACGCCGAATGTTTGGATCAAAAGCCCCGCGGTTTTCGCCGCTCCTTCATTAACCGCACCGGCATGGTTGGAAAACGGATCTCGGGGATCGAGCACGAGGGCTACGCGAGCCAGTTTCGGAACGATTTCCTTGAACAGCGCTAACCGCTTGCCGGAGACGTCAGTGGTCATCAGTGAAAGTCCGGTGACGTTGCCACCGGGGCGCGCCAGGCTCTCGGCAAGCCCGTTACCGACCGGGTCGGGATCGGCGACAACGACAATGGGAATGGCGTTGGTGGCTCGTTTAGCCTCCTTGGCGCCAAATCCGGTCACCGCCACGATCACATCGACTTTGCTTTCCGCAAGCTCCTGCGCCAGCGTGCGAAAACGGTCAGGTTGTTCGGCGGGAAAGCGGTGGTCCAACTCGATGTTCTTGCCTTCGAAGTATCCAAGCTCGTGAAACGCCTTGGTCAGCGCGCCCAGATACTCCTCTTCCTGCTTGGCGTTGGCCGCGTGCCACAATACGCCGACGCGCGGCATTGCTTTGCGTTGTTGCGCGCGCGAGGGAAGCGGCCACGCCGCAGCGGTGCCGCCCAGAAGCGTGATGAATTCGCGTCGTCGCATATGGCCCCGCTGGAAAGCCGCTCCGCGCAATCATCGGACTATAGCAGCCTTAGATTGTCCCAGCGTGTGGCATATGGCCACCAGTCTCCGACAGGGCGGAATGTCCAGGTCGGGTCATTCGCGTCGAGCTGAAAAAATCCGTGGATGCCAGGCCCAAAGCCGGGCATGAGAGGCGAGAACGGTCCTAGGCTTTCCCAATGCGCCCTCCTCTGCTCAATCCGCTGTTCGCGCCGATCACGAGCCTCGCCGGCGTCGGGCCGAAGCAGGACAAATTGTTCCGCTATCTGCTCGGCCGCAGTGAGACGCCGCGGCTGGTCGATCTTCTGTTGCATCTGCCGGCCAGCGTCATCGACCGCCGCGCGCGGCCGAAAATCCGCGACGCCGTGCCGGGCACCATGGTGACGCTGGAGGTGACGGTCGACCGGCATCGCCCGACACCCTCGCGCAACGCGCGCGCGCCGCATCTGGTCTATGCCAGCGACGACACCGGCGATGTCGTGCTGACTTATTTCCGGGCCCAGCCCGGCTACGTCGAAAAACTGCTCCCGGTCGGCGCCAGGCGCTACGTCTCGGGCACCGCGCAGATGTATGACGGCACGCTCCAGATTACCCATCCCGACCGCGTCATCGACGAAGAGGGTTTTGCCAAGCTCAGCGGTATCGACCCGGTTTATCCCCTGACCGAAGGTCTTGCGATCGGCTCGGTGCGGCGCGCGGTGGCCCAGGCGTTGCAGAAGCTGCCGCATCTGCCCGAGTGGATCAGCCCCGAGGTGATCCGCCGCTGCAAGTTTCCACCGATCGCCGAGGCGCTGAACCGCGTTCATGTGCCGGTCGAGTTGACGGATATCCTGCCCGATGGCCCCTATTGGTCGCGGCTTGCCTTCGACGAACTGCTGGCCGGTCAACTGGCGCTGGCGCTGGTGCGCGCGCAATTGCGCCGCCCGGCGGGTGACCGCCATGCCGGCGATGGCCATCTGCGCAACCGGATCATCGACGCGCTGCCTTACGCGCTGACGGCGTCGCAGCGCGAGGCGACCGCCGCCATCACCAATGATCTGCGTCAGCCGGTCCGCATGCTGCGGCTGCTGCAGGGCGATGTCGGCTCGGGCAAGACCGTGGTGGCGCTGCTGGCGGCCGCCGCGGTCGCCGAGGTCGGCAAGCAGGCCGCGCTGATGGCGCCGACGGAAATCCTGGCGCGCCAGCACATCAAGACCATCGCGCCGCTCGCCGAACGCGCGGGCATGCGGGTGGCCATCCTCACCGGCCGCGAGAAGGGCAAGGAGCGCCGCGAAGTCCTGGCGCGGCTTGAAGACGGCGAGATCGATTTCCTGGTCGGCACCCACGCGCTGATCCAGGACGATGTGGCCTTCAAGGCGCTGGCGCTTGCCGTGGTCGATGAACAACACCGCTTCGGCGTCCGCGAACGCCTGGCGCTGACCGCCAAGGGCGAGGCGGTCGATGTGCTGGTGCTGAGCGCAACCCCGATCCCGCGCACGCTGGTGCTGACCTATTTCGGCGACATGGATGTCTCGGAACTGCGCGAGAAGCCGGCAGGCCGGCAGCCGATCGACACCCGCGCGATACCGAACAGCCGGCTCAACGAGGTGATCGACGGCGTCGGCCGCGCGCTATCGGCCGGCAAGCAGGCGTACTGGATCTGCCCGCTGGTCGAGGAATCGGAAGCCGAGGGCACCGGACATCTCACCAACGCGACCGAACGGTTCGAGGCCCTGCAAAAGCGTTTCGGCGACAAGGTCGGTCTGGTGCACGGCCAGATGAAGGGCGCCGAAAAAGATCGCGTGATGGCGCAATTCGCCGCCGGCGAGATCGGCCTCCTGGTCGCGACCACCGTGGTCGAGGTCGGCGTCGACGTTCCCGCCGCGACCATCATGGTGATCGAGAACGCCGAGCGCTTCGGGCTCGCCCAACTGCACCAGTTGCGCGGCCGGATCGGCCGCGGCTCCGAAGCCTCGACCTGCCTTTTGCTCTACACCGAACCGCTGAACGAGATGTCGAAGGCGCGGCTGAAGGTGATCCGCGAAACCACCGACGGTTTCCGGATCGCGGAGGAAGATCTGCGGCTGCGCGGCGAAGGCGACGTGCTCGGCGTCCGCCAGAGCGGCCTGCCCGGCTACCGCATCGCGCGCTCCGAGGTCCACGGCCAGCTCATCACGCAAGCGCGCGACGAAGCGCTCCGCATCATGAAGGACAATCCGAAGCTGACGGGCGAGCATGGCGAGGCGCTGCGCTGCCTGCTCTATCTGTTCGAACGGGATGAGGCGATACCGCTGATCGGAGCGGGGTGATTTTCTCCGTCATGGTGCGGAGTCGCGAAGCGGCGTCTCGAACCTTGAGGCCCGTGTGTCGCCCATCCTTCGAGACGCGGCGCAAGCGCCGCTCCTCAGGATGACGACTGAGCATCAATCCACCTTCGCGGTTTCGGGCTGCAGCGAGGCCGTATTCGCCACGCGCGCGGCGTTCGCCATGCCGGCCAATGCGGCGATCCTCTTCTGGCCGTCGG
Source organism: uncultured Alphaproteobacteria bacterium (assembly GCA_963843225.1). Lineage (GTDB taxonomy): Bacteria > Pseudomonadota > Alphaproteobacteria > Rhizobiales > Xanthobacteraceae > Bradyrhizobium. Next base: position 377,933 of record CAWJJT010000004.1, read on the forward strand.
AGCCGGGCTGCACCACGCCGCAGGACATGATCAGGGTCGCCGCGTCCTCGGTGCTCATCTCGACTTCGATGATCTTGCTCTTCGGCACATAGAAGAAAAAGCCCGTGGTCGGGTTGGGTGCGCAGGGCAGGAACACCGAGATGTGTTCCTCCTCGCCGGGAAGATTACCAGCGACTTCCGCACTCGGCGCCTGCGAGATCAGCACGATCGACCACATGCCCGGCGAGGGAAATTCGACCAGGCCGACCCGGCGGAAGCTCGATCCCTTGCCCGAGAACAGCGTCTCGAACACCTGCTTCAGGCTGCGATAGATCGCGCGCACCACCGGCATGCGCCCGAGCAGCCGTTCGCCGAGATCGACCAGCGTGCGCCCGATCAGATTGGCGGTGAGGAAGCCCAGGAGCGTCAGCGCGATCACGGCGACGATCAGGCCGGAACCGGGCAACCCGAACGGCAGATAGGTTTCCGGCCGGTAGGTCGTCGGCACGAACGGCCGGACGATCCCGTCGACCCAGGTCACGAACCACCAGGTCAGATAAAACGTGATCGCGATCGGGCCGGCGACGATCAGGCCGGTGAGAAAATAGTTCCGGAAGCGGGCCATCAAGCCGCTGTGGGCGTCCGGCGGGAGTTCGGCCGGGGACACGGGCGGTGGCAGGTCGTCGCGGTTCATGGGGGTTCCAGGTCGGTCGGGAGCGGACATCACGGGATGTCAGCTAGGGTCTTCTAGCAGGTTTTTGAAGACCGGTAGCGACGAAGCGACCCCTTGACGCGCCCTATTCGACCGTCACGGATTTCGCGAGATTGCGCGGCTGATCGACGTCGGTGCCCATGATGACGGCGGTGTGGTAGGCCAAAAGCTGCACCGGAACGGCATAGACCATCGGCGTGAAGGTCGCGGCCATGTCCGGCAGCACGATCGTCACGAGCGATTCGACGGTGGCCTCCGCCGCGCCCTTGGCGTCGGTCATCAAAATGATGTTGCCGCCGCGCGCCGCAACCTCCTGCATGTTGGAGACGGTCTTTTCGAAAACCCGGTCGTACGGCGCGATCACCACGATCGGCATGTTTTCGTCGATCAGCGCGATCGGCCCATGCTTGAGCTCGCCGGCGGCGTAGCCTTCGGCATGGATGTAGGAAATTTCCTTCAGCTTCAGGGCGCCTTCCAGCGCCAGCGGGTAACTCGTGCCGCGGCCGAGATAGAGCACATCCCTGGATTTGGCGATGTCGCGGGCGAGCTTTTCGATCTGCGGCTCGGTGGCGAGCGCCGCCGCCATCAGCCGCGGAATTTCGATCAGGCCGTGGACGAGCGCGGCTTCGTCGGCATCGCTCAATTCGCCGCGCGCCTTGCCGGCCGCAATCGCGATCGAGGCCAGCACCATCAACTGGCAGGTGAAGGCCTTGGTCGAGGCGACGCCGATTTCCGGGCCGGCCAATGTCTGCAGCACGGTCTCGCTTTCGCGCGCGATCGTCGAGGTCGGCACGTTGACCACCGACAGCGTGTGCAGGCCCTGCGACTTCGCGTAGCGAAGCGCGGCCAGCGTATCGGCGGTCTCGCCGGACTGCGAAATGAAGATCGCCAGATCGTCCTTGCGCAACGGCGCTTCGCGGTAGCGGAATTCGGAGGCCACATCGAGTTCGACCGGCACGCGCGCCAGCCGCTCGAACCAGTATTTGGCGATGTAGCCGGCATAGCTTGCCGTGCCGCAGGCCGTGATCGAAATCCGCTGGATGTCCTTGAAGTCGAACGGCAGCTTGACCGGCAGCGACACGCGCTCGGTCGCCATGTCGACGCAGCGCGCCAGCGTGTGGCCGACCACTTCGGGCTGCTCGTGAATTTCCTTGGCCATGAAGTGGCGGTAATTCGCCTTGTCGACCAGGAACGACGACGCGCCGGATTTCAGCACATCGCGGTTCACCAGCGCGCCGTGCTCGTCGTAGATCACGCCGACTTCGCGGGTCAGCACCGCCCAGTCGCCGTCCTCGAGATAGCTGATGGTGTCGGTAAACGGCGCGAGCGCGATCGCATCCGACCCCAGATACATCTCGCCATCGCCGTGGCCGATCGCCAGCGGCGAGCCCTTGCGGGCGCCGATCATCAGATTGCCAAAGCCCTTGAACACGAAGGCCAGCGCGAACGCGCCGCGAAGCTGCGGCAGCGAGGCCTTCACCGCGTCCTGGGGCGACATTCCCTTGAGCAGATAGGAATTGACCAGATGCACCACGACTTCGGTGTCGGTGTCGCTCTGGAATTTCGCGCCCTGCTTTTCCAGCATCAGGCGCAGTTCGCGGAAATTCTCGATGATGCCGTTATGGACCACGGCGACGTTGTCGGTCGCATGCGGATGCGCGTTGCTCTCGGTCGGCTTGCCGTGGGTGGCCCAGCGCGTGTGCCCGATGCCGGTATGGCCGCCGAGCGGTTCGGCGCGCAATCGCGTTTCGAGATTCTTCAGTTTGCCTTCGGCGCGGCGGCGCTCGAGATGGTCGCCTTCCAGCGTGGCGACGCCGGCGAAATCGTAGCCGCGATATTCCAGCCGCTTCAGCGAATCGACGATCTGATCGGCGACCGGACCACGCCCCAAAATGCCGACAATGCCGCACATACGGATGTATCTTCCCCAATCGGCCGAAGGAACTTCAAAGCCGCCGAAAACTCTTAACGAGATTCAAAGCGCTGGAGATACTCAATAATTATTGCGAATTACGACAGGGTAAAGCGGAAGGCTTAACAAGCCTCTGCGAAATACCGGCCTCCCCCGGATTGAGCGCACGGCTTGACGCCCGGTCAACTCCTTTTCCGACCGATGGGCCGTTAAGGTTTAGGCTTCTTGTCGCGCGTCTTCAGCTCGCGATATCGCGCGGCACCGCCCTCGCGAATGGTCTGCTGGCTGCGCTCGACCGCCATCGCATCGTCGGGCACGTCCTTGGTGATCACCGAGCCCGACCCGATATAGGCGCCGTTGCCGATTTTCACCGGCGCCACCAGCGAGGTGTTGGTGCCGACGAACGCGCCCTTGCCGATCTCGGTCCTGTGCTTGCCGAAACCATCATAGTTGCAGGTGATGGTGCCGGCGCCGATGTTGGCCCTCTCGCCGATATGGGTGTCGCCGATATAGCTCAGGTGATTGACCTTGACGCCCGCCTCCAGCGTCGCGGCCTTGGTCTCGACGAAATTGCCGATCTTGGCGCCGTCGCCGACCGAAGTGCCCGGCCGCAGGCGTGCATAAGGCCCGATCAGCGCATTCTTGCCGATCGAGGACTGCACGATGTGGGAAAAGGAATGGATCACCGCGCCGTCCGCGATCGAGACGCCGGGACCGATCACCACGAACGGCTCGATGGTGACATCGCTGCCGAAACGCGTATCGGCGGCGAGATAGACCGTTTCGGGCGCGATCAGGGTCACGCCGGCCTCCATGCGCCGCCTTGCGCAGCCGATCCTGCATCACGGCTTCGGCTTCCGCGAGTTGGGCCCTGGTGTTGATGCCGCGCACTTCGTCCTCGCTCGTTTCGATCACGACCGCCTCCAATCCCAGGTTTCGTACGATGGCAACGGCGTCGGTGAGATAGTATTCGCCCTTGCTGTTGGCATTGCCGATTTTTTCGATGATTTCCAGCGCCCGGCGGCCATCGAACGCCATCACGCCGGCATTGCTGAGTTTGATGGCCCGCTCGGCCGGGCTGGCGTCGGCCTCCTCACGGATCGCCACCAGCCGGTCGCCCTCGACCAGCAGCCGGCCGTAGCCGGTGGGATCGGCGGCCTGAAAGCCGAGCACGGCCAGCGCCGCGCCGTTCTTCAGGGGCGCCCGCAAACGGTCGAAGGTGGCGGCCGATATCAACGGCGTGTCGCCGAACACAACCAGCAGATCGTCGGCGCCCCGGGCAATCGCCTCGCGCGCCGCCAGCACCGCATGCGCGGTGCCGAGACGGCTGCGCTGAACGTAGGTCGCTGCGTCCGGACGCAAACGCCTGGTCTCGGCCTCGACCGCCCCGTGATCGGGCCCGACGACCACGGCAAGGGCTGCGCCCGGCCCGTTGGGGGCGGCGCCCAGCACATGCGCCAGCAGCGTCTGGCCGGCCACCGGATGCAGCACCTTCGGCATTGCCGAGCGCATCCGGGTGCCCTCGCCGGCCGCGAGCACGATCGTGAGGCTGGATCGAGCGGTGGTCATCCCATTCCCTAAATTGGCGGTGCATTCTGCGCCGCTGCCCTCATAAAGCCTTTTCCGCCGGAGTGGAAATCGGCAATAGATACCCCCGGATTCCAGCGCAACACGCTTTTGCTGTTAAAGTTTCTGCGTGATTCGCGAGGCGCAGGGGGCTGAAGCGTCGCATGGCTAGGGATACCGACAAGCGGGCTACCGGCTTGGAGGCCGAAAATACCGGCGGCATGCTGTCGGGATTTTTGGCCGAAGAGGACGTTTTCGACCGCCGGGCCCTCTGGCGGCTGGGCGCGTGGGGCGTGGCTTCGGTCGGCGCGGTCGTCCTCGCCGTTTACGTCAATCAATCGTCGACGGCCGCGCGCCGGGAACAGGTCGATCTGGCCCGGCAGACCGAGCAAATCCAGATCGTGGCTAAGGAAAGTCGGGGCGAAGCCCGGCGGCTGGCGTCCGCCATCGAGACCCTCAATGGCGATCGCGACCGGCTGTATTCCCGCGTCACCGTGCTGGAACAGGGCCTGGAGACCGCGACCGGCGCCATCGCGAAACAACAGACCACCGCTGCCGTATCGCCGCCATCAACCCCGACGCCGGTCGCGCCAACGGCCGCAGCAGCGGTGAGCGAGCCGCCGCCGGCTCCCAGGCAAGCGCCGCTTCAGGGGCCGGTCCCCGCTCCCGCCTTGTCCCCGGTTGCCTCGACCGCGCCGAAGCCCGCAGATAAACCGGTGGAAAAGCCCTCCCCGGTTGCCCTGGCGCCGGAGCCCGCGCCTGCCACGGTCGCGTCTATCCCCCCGAAGCCGCCAAGCCCGGCGACCACGCCCCCGCCCGCCGCAGCCAATACGCCAGCCAGCGGCACCACGCCGGCGGCGATCGCGGCGACGCCGGCCATCGTGCCCGTGCCATCGCTGGTGGCGGCGAAATCGATGATGGGGCCGCCCGATGCCGCCGCCGCAAAGCTGATCGAGCCGGAGAAGCCCGCGACGCCCGAGAAGCCGGAAAAGGCTGAGAAGCTGGAAAAGGCTGAGAAATCAGAAAAGACCGACAAGGCGGAAAAGATCGATAAGGCCGAAAAGACCGAGAAGGTCGAGAAGGCTGACAAGATCGAAAAAGCCGACAAGTCAGACAAGCCGGAGAAAGCCATCACCGCGGCGCCGATGCCGGAAGTGGTGGCGTTGGCGGCCCCGTCCGATGAGGCGGAATCGGATGCGGCGAAGTCGCTGCCCAAACTGCCCGTCCAGCGCACCGAGTTCGGCGTCGATGTCGGCGGGGCGAATTCGGTGGGCGGTCTGCGCGCGCTGTGGCGCGGGCTCGTGAAATCGAGGTCGAACGCGGTGCTGACGACCTTGCGCCCGATCATCGTCATCAAGGAAGGCAGCAACGGTCTCGGCATGCAGTTGCGGCTGGTTGCCGGACCGCTCGACGACGCCGCGGCGGCGGCAAAGATCTGCGCCGGCCTGACCGAAAACGGCCGCGCCTGCACGACCTCGGTATTCGACGGCCAGCGCCTCGTCATGAATGCCGACGAAGCGGCTGCTGTCGATACGCATGCGGCCGACAAGCCGGCAGCCGCCAAGCCGGCGGCAACCAGATTTTACGTCCACCGGCGCGGCTTTCCGAAGCGGGTAGCGGTCGATGAGCCCGGCGAAGAAGCCCGATCCGCCGCCATCCACTTTGTCGACGTTCTTCCGGCGGCCAACCCCGCAATCAACCTGCAATAAAGCCCGCAGTTCCAAAGTCTTGAGATCGAATTCTCGCTTCTTTTTCCAGCGGCGCCAGACGTCGCACGGGCAGCCCGCCTTGTTCCGTCCGCCATTCCCGACCATAGTCGCGAAATGAAAAAAACTCCGTTCCGGCTCACGGCCTATCAGGTGCAATGGTTGCTGGTGGTCGGCTTCCTGACCGTCGGCTACGCGCTCTATCTGCGCTATCTCGCGATCGAATTCTCGACCGTTTCGCTGGCCTGCGACGCCGGTTTGCAGACCATGCTGTGCAAGACGCGGGTTCTCGCGACTTCGCTGTTTCGCAATTCGGTGTTCGGCATTGTCGCGCTCGTCATCGCGGCGCTTCACGTCATCCGTCCCTCGATCGTCTTGCTGACGGGCGGGCTCATCGCCGCCGGATTCGGGATCGTGCTCTACAACATCGCGCTGTCGGGCCTTGCGATCGGCCTGCTCATTCTGGGTTTTGCGCGGCCCGCGCCTGCCACAGCGTAAGCGCGAGCAGGAAATAGATCGCGCAGGTCCACAGCGACTGCCAGTTATCCGATCCCTCGTTGAAGATCGTGTAGAGCGCAGCCATGGCCAACAGCCCGGCAAACACCGCTTCCGCGATCGGGCGCACGCCTCGCTGCGGGCGGTTGAGCAGCGCCAGCAGGGAAAACGGCACCACCGCCATGGTCAGCGAGGCAAACGGAAAATCGCGGTAGCGCGGATCGAACACGAAGCCGAGCGCGGTCTCGGCGCCGATCAACGTGGTCACCGCGAGCACAAGGCCCAGAACGACCGTCAGCGCCGATCGGTTGCGCCACTCCCGGGGGCCCAGCAGTTCCAGGAATGTCGGCAAGGCCCGCCCCGACATCAGGGCGTTGGCGACAAGCAACGGCGAGGCGATGCCGGCGGTCAGCAGCGCGCCCCAGCCCAGCCAGCCGCCAAAGCCGTAGCTCTCGTAGAACATCTTGTCGGTGGCGATGCCGAACAGAATGCCGGCCGTTGACGCCGATAGCGAGACCGCGATCCAGGAGGCCAGCCGCGGTGTCCACGGCCGGCGCCGCAGCGTCATCCAGGCGGCGCCGTAGACCATGAACGCCAGCGCCATTCCGCATCCCATCTGCAGTTTCCAGAACGGGAAGTTGCTGATGGCGACGCCAGGCGGATATTTCACCGCGCGCTGCACGGAATCGAACAGCCCCCAATTGCCGCCGACCGTGCCCTCGAGCTGGCGCTTCCAGGGCTGGTCGTAGGCCTCGATCAGGTTGACCCGAAAGTTCTCCCGCTTCGCCAGATCGAGGATTTCCGAGACGACGCGGGCCTGGTTGGTGCGTGACGGCAGCGCGCCCTCGCGCATCCGTCCCGCGCTGGGCCAGCCGGTTTCGCCGATCAGGATCTCCTTGCCGGGAAACGCCACCGCCATCCGCCGGCGGATCGCGTCGACATGGGCCGCGGCATGTTTGGCGCGGATCGGAAAGTCTTCCCAGTACGGCAGGATATGGATGGTGACGAAGTCGACCGCGTCATAGACCTCGCGGTTGCGCAGCCAGTATTCCCAGACATCGGCATAGGTGACGGGAACGTCGACCTGCGCCTTGACCGAGCGGATGGTGGCGGCCAGGTCGGCCGTGGTCATTTCCCCGCGCAGCAGGACTTCGTTGCCGACCACGACCGAGGTGATGGTGCCGGGAAATTCCTTGGTGAGCCGCACGGCGATGGCGATCTGCGCGAGGTTCTTCAGCCGGTTGCCGCCGAGCCAGATGCCCTGGATGACCTTCAGCCCGACCTTGGCGGCAAGGGCCGGTACCTGATCGAGACCGTTTTCGATCGAATAGGTGCGCACGCAATCGCTGATCTTGGCGAGTTGCTCGAGATCGGCGGCGATCTGTTCCGCCGCCACATGGGTGGTCGGCACCAGCGGCGTCTGGGCACCGCGGAACGGCGCATAGGACACGCACATCAGCTTGGCGTTGGGATCGATCGGTGCGCGCGACAGATTGATGGGCGTGGCCAGCCACCACCACACCGCGGCAATCGCACCGAAAGACAGAAGGAGAAGCGCCAGCGGCGTACGAAGAGAAATCGATTCCATCCTTTCGGGCGGGGATCGTCGATTACCCGGTCACCGGCCGTCTGCCAAGAGCCGGCTGCGGGGACAGACCCCATGGAATCCCGAGCCGGCGGTTGCCCGCGGCTTTACCACAACACGATAAAGTTGTGACTTTACTGGACAAAATCCGAAATGTCCGTCATGGAATCCGGCAGGCCGCAGCCACGTGTCCCCGCCGCATTGGGGACCTATTTGGACGGCATCAACGCCAGCCGTGCCCCTGTCGGGCGCGATCAGAACTAGTCGGGGAATTTATGCGTCGACGGGTGCTTAACGTTTCGAAATGCGGTTTTGCGTCACCTCGCCGCCCCCGGGTTTGCACTGCTGATCGCTATCGGAAGCGCCGCCGCCCAGAGCGGCGATTCCAAGGCCCAGGACCAGTCCGGCAAGCCGGCCGCCGCCAATCCGGCCGATGTGGCCAAGGACAATCAGCGCAAGACCGACGAGTTCGCGGAAGCGGCGCAGGCCATCAACGGCCCCGCCGGAAACCCCGAATGCGTCTGGTTCGGCCGCCGCGTGGTGCGCCTGATGTGGCTCGACGACATCGACACCGCGCTCCGGCACCTCGACCTCTACGACCGGTTCGGCTGTCCCGGCGGCCACGTCCAGGCGACCTTCCGCTGCCTGACCCGTTTCGGCGCCCAGATCGATCCGAAGGTGGCCGACACGCTGAACAGCCGGGTTCACGCCTGCTGGATCAATCCGAACGCGCAGCCGCAGGCGACTGCCGCAGCCGCCCCCGCCGCCCCGGCGACCGCCGGAAACGCCGCGGCCGCTCCCCCGGCGGGTGCTGCGCCTGCGGCGGCGGCTCCCCCCGCCGCGGCGCCGGGCAAATAAACCATAACGCTGCCGGAACGATCGCGATATTTCAGGGTTGCCAATGCTTGCGCCCTGAAAACGCCACGGCGTCATAAGAGTTGTTAAATCGAGTGGCAGATATATGTTTCGTTTGCCGCTGACTTGGTCGGATCTCGGGGTCGGATCCGCTTCCCTGCCATATTCGCCCCAGATGGTTTAGTTGCGATGCGCGCCGTGGTCGCCGTTGTGCTGCTTGTGACCGCAGTTCACGCTGCGATGTGGGGGGCATTCAGGGACAAGCAGGAAGCCCCCGATTTTACCGGCGTGCTGCCCAGCGTGTCCTATACGCCGTTCGAACCGGGTCACGTCGTCGACAGCACGGTCGACCCCGAAAGGATTCGCGCCGACCTGAAAAAGCTCTCCACCCTGACGCGGGCGATCCGCTCCTACTCCTCAACGGAAGGCAACGAATTGGTGCCGCCGATCGCGGCCGAATTCGGGCTCAAAGTCATGGTGGGCGCGTGGATCAACAAGGAGGACGAGCACAACCAGCGCGAAATCGATTCCGCGATCAATCTCGCCAAGCGCAACAGCAACGTCGTCGGCATCGTTGTCGGCAACGAAACCATCTACCGCGGCGACCAGAAGGTCGACGACCTGATCGAGCTGATCAAGCGGGTCAGGAAATCGGTCAACGTCCCGGTCACGACCGGCGAAATCTGGAACATCTGGCGTGACAATCCGCAGCTCGGTTACTCCGTCGATTTCATCGCCGCGCACGTCCTGCCCTATTGGGAAAATTTCACCGGCAAACAGGCTGTCGATCAGGCGGTCTATCTTTATCAGCTTCTGCGCGATCAGTTCCCGGGCAAGCGGATCGTGATCGCCGAATTCGGCTGGCCCAGCGCCGGCTACAACCTGCGTGACGCCGATTCCGGGCCGGTTCGAGCAGGCGTCGGTTCTGCGCAACTTCGTCTCCCGCGCCGAAGCCATCGGCATGGAATACAACATCGTCGAGGCGATCGATCGGCCTTGGAAATTCTTCGAGGGCGGCGTCGGCCCCTATTGGGGCATCCTCAACAACGCCGGCGAGCCGAAGTTCTCGTGGACCGGGCCGATCGTCAATCCCGACTACTGGAAGCTCGCGACCATTGCCGTGCTGGTCGGCATCCTGATGTCGCTGCCGATCTTCAAACTGGCGCGGCCGACCGTGATGCAGGCGCTGGTGCTGTCGGCGGCGGCGAGCGGCGTCGGCGCCTGGGCGGCCACCGTGTTCGCCTACTGGGCCGGCCATTACTTCGTGTTCGGCTCGGCCTTTGCGCTGACGCTCGGCCTGATCCTGCTGGTGCCGCTGGTCCTGATCGCGATGGCGCGGATCGAGGAGATCGCCGCGATCGCCTTCGGCCAAAAACCCCAACGGCTGCATCGTCAAGGGAGCGCCGATGGCGCCCGCCACCATGGGCGAAGACGTGACCTTCCCGAAGGTCTCGATCCACATCCCCGCGTATTTCGAGCCGGTCGACATGCTCAAGCAGACCCTCGATGCGGTCTCGCGGCTGGACTATCCGAACTTCGAATGCGTGGTCATCATCAACAACACGCCCGACCCCGCGTTCTGGCAACCGATCCAGGATCATTGCCGCGCGCTCGGCGAGCGCTTCAAGTTCATCAATGTCGAGAAGGTGCAGGGCTTCAAGGCCGGCGCCTTGCGCATCGCCATGGAACGGACCGCGGTCGATGCCGAGATCATCGGCATCATCGACGCCGACTACATGGTCGAGCCGGACTGGCTGAAGGATCTGGTGCCGGTGTTCGCCGATCCCCGCGTCGGCCTCGTGCAGGCGCCGCAGGATCATCGCGACGGCAACACCTCGCTGATGCACTACATCATGAACGGCGAGTATGCCGGCTTCTTCGACATCGGCATGGTCCAGCGCAACGAGGAAAACGCCATCATCGTTCACGGCACCATGTGCCTGATCCGGCGCGCCGCGATGGACATGGCCGGCGGCTGGGCCGGCGACACCATCTGCGAGGATACCGACCTCGGCCTTGCCATCATCGAACAGGGCTGGCTGACGCACTACACCAACCACCGCTACGGTTTTGGCCTGCTGCCGGACACTTACGAGGCCTTCAAGAAGCAACGCCACCGCTGGGCCTATGGCGGCTTCCAGATCGTCAAGAAGCACTGGCGGCGGTTCCTGCCTGGCGCCAGCCGGCTGTCGCCGCAGCAGCGTCGCGAATTTTCGCTGGGCTGGCTGAACTGGCTCGGCGCCGAAAGCATCGGCGTGCTGGTGGCGATCCTCAATCTGATCTGGGTGCCGATCGTCGCCTTCGCCGACATCGCCATTCCCGACAAGATCCTGACGTTGCCGATCATCGCCGCCTTCGTGGTTTCGCTGATGCATTTCACGGTGCTGTACCGCCTGCGCGTGCCGGTGAAATGGGGACAAATGCTGGGCGCGATGGTTGCCGCGATGTCGGTGCAGTGGACGGTCTCGCGCGCCGTCGCCAACGGGCTGATCACCGAGCACCTCGCCTTTGCCCGCACCTCCAAGGGCGGCTTGTCCCGGATGTCGATCGAATTCCAGGCGTTCTGGGAGGCCGTGATCGGCGTGCTGCTGCTGGTCGGCGCGGCCGTGCTGGTCGCCACCAACAGTTTCAAGGAAGTGCGCGAAATCTACATCTTTGCAGGCGTGCTGGTGCTGCAAAGCCTGCCGTTCCTGGCGGCGGTGGCGATCGCGATCCTGGAGAACTCGCGGATCAATTCGTTCGAGTTCTGGCGCAATACCGGGATCCGTACCGCGGAGCTGATCGGGCTGCGCCCGGTGACCATGCCCACGGTGGTCGGCTCCTCGCAGCCGGTGGCGTCCAAGATTCACACCGAGGCGAACTGAGGCAGGCGTGTTTGCGAGCTGGTCCCCTCACCTGAGGATTTTCGGCTAATAGGCGGAGCCGGCACGATAATCCGGTTTCTCCTAGGCGCCGGCTTGTTGGTCGCCGCGCTATTGACCCGCATCAAGCGGACCCCTACACAGCGCGGCAAGTGAGCGCGTAGCTCAGGCGGTAGAGCACGTGACTTTTAATCATGGGGTCGAGGGTTCGAAGTCCCTCCGCGCTCACCATTGAAATCAGACACTTAGACCCAAAGCCCCAAAACCTGGAAACTGCTGTGTGGGCACTGTGTTGGCAATTCAATTGCCGCACTACGTCGACCAAGCGCGTCCGTCCGCGCCGCTCTGACAACCGGCTAGCACGGGACCGAAGCCCAGCGCCCCGTTGCTGTCACCGCCTGCGCCGGCGATATCATCAAACAAGGCATGAACAACCTACGGGCAGTCTCTCAGCGCGGCCATCGCGAAACTCGGGATGCCCAATGAAGGCACTCAGCTTCAATGCAAAATACGCGTCATCATGGCGAGCGACGTGATCGGTTCCTATGACCTCGAAGGAAACAACAGCATATGCTATCGTTATGCCGCAAAATTGCGAAGTTGATCTGCCATCCGCCGCCTGGTCGAGCTCGGGCTGAAGGTGAAGAAATGACGCAGAAGATCAAGGCCTGCCTGCTTGTGTTTATCGCACTCGCTGGAATGCTGGTCCTGATGCCAACGCCTGTTGATGCGCGTTATTGTCTTCGTCGCACGGGATCGATCGGCCAGGGTCGATGCGATTTCACCACCCGGCAAGCATGTATGCGCATAGCGTCGGTAACGCGCGCGACTTGCAGCCGGAGCTCTCCAACGTTTCATCATAGCCCCTCGAGGATGCGCTAAAGTCACGGCATGTTCTGCTCTCCCCGCTGATACCGCTTGGGTGTGGCGCAACAGACCGGGACGACTGGCCGCGATAGCTACGGCTTAACTGGTTCAACTCGCACAGCGCCCCCTCGGGCCTTGCCGACTGTCGTCTGGCGGTCACGCGCGGCGGTCAAATCTTTCTTTAGTTTCGACAGTTCGTCGGCCGTCATGGCAGGCTTCTCGGGCCTCGGCGGGACGTCTTCCACAGCCGGATAATCCGTGGTCTTCGGACGCCCCGGAGCCTCAGCGCGCGCGGACCCAAGCGAGACACCGGACAGCAGGACTGCCGCCGCAGCCAACGCTGCGAATTTTTCGAACTTCAACATCGACGATCCCTTGCACCCCGGGGCAGGCCTTTTTGTGATTGGCCCCTGTTGAGGGTTTGGTTCCGGGCTGCAAAGGGTCGGCTCATCGGCGCCAGCGCACAGCGCAGACTCGGCAGCGCCGTTGGAACGATCGTCGAAGATAGTGGTTGGGTGGGCGTGCCTTCTGCCCCGCAGGCACGATCCCAACGGCCCCAGTTGCACCCCCGCACTGGGGCCGTTTCTCATACCCCGCGCAATCCGAGGCGCCAATGAAACGAGATCTTCCCTCGAGTGACGCCACTGATCCGGACGCCATGGCCATCGAAGCTCTGGAAAGGGCTCGCATGATGCCGCCGGGTCAGGAGAAAGCAGAGGCCTTGAAAAGAGCCGGCATGTTGCGCAACGCGGCTGACATTCGGGGGCTGCTCTTCGCGAAGCGCGGCAGGCCGCCAAAAAGCTGAGGCGCGGACGACGCGCCTCAAAGAAGCGGCTCCAGCGCGGTCGCTTGGCACTGGAGCCGTTGGAGGCTCCTCCGGACTGGCGCGAACCCGCCCGGAGGCAAGAAAACCCTGCTCTTTCTTCAGGTCGGTAATAGGGCTGATCTCAAAATTCGCCGGTGCGCTGGTACTCACGCACGCGGGCTCTACGATGCGCGGAGATCGCGGCGCGCAGGCCATATCCCGCCGCGCCGCCGGCGAAGAAGATCGAAAACAACACCATTGAATGGACGTCCATGGCGAATACTCCGGAGCCATCCGATGAACCAAGGAATGGCCCCGGCGGGGAGCCCAGGGCCATCAACCGGCGGGCAGGTTTACTTCCGGCTATTGGGACTCCGGAAGACCGGGACCGAGTCTTTTCCCGTCGTTTGGTTCCAACCCTTTGGCGCTTCGCCGACAGCGTTGTTCCGGGAAGCGATTTGAAGGCGATGGTGCGGGCTGATTAGCAAACGCGGCAGCGAAGCGGACTGTCTATCTCTGGGGAGATGCTTGGCCGGTGGTATGGTCTTCGACCTTCCCTTCCCTCTTGAGCTTTGCGGCTCTGTCCTCGTTCTTCTTTGCGGATTCTTCCTTATCGCGTGGAGTTGCGCATTCCGAACCGGCCTTGAGATCGCCCCTCACCTGAGCCTCGTCGGCTGAGTTCTGCTGGGATTTATCCTGCTGGAGCACGTCCCCGCATTGCTCGGCCGATGCGGCAGCGACGAAGCCTAATGTTAGCGCGAAAGCGATTCCAATCGATCGAAGCATGGAGATCTTCCCTCGAAGTCGCCGCTTCACGCGAGCCGCCACTAAAGCTGCCGCGCGCGGCGCGTATAAAACTCAATTAACTGCGTAAGGTTCAGGAGAGCGGGGTTGGCTAAGCCGCGTTCTGGGTCGGCTCGCCGTCCAGCCAATCTTGCTCTTCAGCCAATGCTCTCCAAGCTTCGCCCATGCGCATGAAGCGTTTAAAGCTCGGGTCGTCCGGAGCCGCCTCAGCGAGGCGCATGCAGTTCTCGGCGTTGTCCCTGAAGATGTCGGACTGTTTCATGCCTTGGTAGATGGGGTGTTTCGCGGCCAACGCAATCAATTGATTGGGCGAGTTCAGAATTCTTTGAGCCCGTGGACTTCAGCGCGTCTACCTGCTCCGCTATTTCTTCGTTCCTAATGGTTAGGTTCCAATGTTCACTATTGGTCGGACGGCGACGTCCCCTTTCGCTAACTTCTAATATTACCCATTCTTGAAATATATTAGCGATCCGCCCGGCTTCCAAAGGCCGGGCTTTTCGTCAGATGCTCCCCGCGTGGGGACTTTCCTGTTGGCAGCGATGAAAATGGCCGCCAACTGAGGCGACCGTTATTTTTGTTGGTCCTGGTGAAGCGCGCTCTTTTGCGCCCTCATTTCCCGCACCAATTCCCGTAGCCGTTCGAGCGTAAGCTCATCTGATATACCGCCCGCCAAACGCTCATAGTGCTCAATCTTTTTGTCGAGCTGGATGCACTTTTCACACATAAGAGTTCCGCATTGGCGCGGGCGGCCGCAATTGACCGCCAGGGATAAGACGGCGGAATAGGCCAAATTGTTCAGGCGCGGACTATTGGGAAGCTTCTAAACTGGACACCGCTGAGCGGCTGGGTGCCCGCGCCGGTGACGCGCGGGGGCGGTGCAACGCGCGGCCTACCTCGGCGGGTGAAACGAACCACGACGCAAAGCAGTCGGTTCCTTGCCCCCGGGAGAGCTCGTCCCGCCGCGTTCATTGTCCCTGCGTTACCTTTTGGACAGACGCGCTCCGCAATTTCCTTGAATGAGGTGTGTCCGCCCGGCGGGCATGCGCCCCCGCGGCGCGGCCACGACTTATTTTGAACCTTTCAGTTTCCCCCTGCGACAAACATTGGGTCTGTGTAACTTATGAGTAGTTGGGGGTTTCAAATGAGTTCTCTTCAGCAGCGCACGGCTTCCGCCCTCGAAATGCGGCTTGCAACCCTTGCCGCTGTAGCGGCTGGTCTCAAAGCTCAGCTATCCGAATTGGAGGGGCTACGGGAGCAAGTCAGAAAAGCGCAGCTACCGGCGTCGGCCTCTTAACGCACCAATATCGGCGGGTCAGAGCGGGGCGCGGGCTCAGGTCCGCGCCCTTTTCTGTTCATGGCCTGCGTCTTCCTGCATAAGCGGCGAACCGCTGGCGGTACCGTCGGAATGCCGCTGGCAAGTCCGGGGAATCTGGACAGTGGGCCCGTCAGTGCCGATTTTGCGGGCCGGTTGGAGTTCCCGAGGCGTTTGGGGACTTGTCATTGGAATTTCCCGGCCTCGCCCTGGAGTGCTCATGCTCAGCAATCCACTTGACCGCGTCATATTCTGCAATGAAGCCCTTGATGACTCCCGTTTCGCCATCGGGCCATAGGATATCGACCTCCCAGCCGGATCCGGGATTTTTCCGCGCGCCGAAAGTTGGTCGCTGCTCGGACATGCGTTGATTATGCGCCTACGGCGCCGCGGTTCAAGCCAGCTATCCTGTCACAATCTTCCATGCGGGTCCGGGATTTGCGCAGCCATTTCGCAAAACCGTAAGGAGACCCTCACGCCCCTTTTTCTGATCGGGCGGGTTGAATAGACTGGCTGGGGATTAAACTGACATCGGCGGCGGGGATGGATCATACTCAGATGGCCGCGGATACCGCTGTCCAAGGATAGCAAAGTAGTCGGTAACCGCTCCGCACCGTGAAAAAGGTTCCCGCGCAGGGCTAAAGGCGAAGAAATGACGGAGCTCTCGCGCCGCAAGATCCTGACGGATATCCTTCCAGGATCTGTCGTTGCTGTGGTCACTTTGAATCTCGCGCCCGCCGCGGCGGCGGTGACCCAGATCCGTCCGCATCGCCACATGCGGAGCCGTCACCGTCGCTACGGCTGCTGGTGGCAGAGGGACCATCGCTGGTGGCACTGGGGGCATCGCATATGCGGCTGGCGCTAACCGACCAGCGCGCCGTAGTATCCCATCGCCGCGAAGGCCCAATATCCGTCGGCTTAGCGCATTCCCGCTCTCTTCCGCCGGCGCTCCGTGACACACTCGACCTTTTCCCGAGGGAAAAAATGAAAGTCATTCCGCTGTTGATTTTTCTTTGCGTACTCTCCGGGGCTGCAACCGGTGCGCCTGCCACGAAAAAGCCGACGGCATGGTGGGGGCAGAGTTCAGGCCATCACCAGGGAAAGGCCGTTCGACCTCACACCGGACGGCGCAACCTCTCTACCCATCCAGAGCGTCGACACAGACCGAAATGATGGATCGCGTCGTCGAGCTGGAAATTCTTCCATCTCGTCTTCAATGAGGATCATTCGCGATCACGTCGGCGGGCGGCAACCATGCAGATCGGGGAATTTGATGGCGCTATCGATGGCCTGTTTCATCTGCAGCAGTAACCCATAGGGTGTTATCCGAAGCCTGTTTGCAACGGTGTCGCGGACCGCGCCAAGAGAACTCGAGCCTGCAAACTTGCGCCCGCTCAGGTTGCGGAACGCTCGCATATGGTGCATCATGGTCGTCATGCCAGTTGATGTTGCAGCCAGATTGAGGCGGGAAGCCAAGAGGTGTGCCACGTGCTGGCCGAGCGGTCGTCCGGTCCATTGGACAAGGAGATGTTGCTGCGGAATGGATGAGGCTCGCCCAAGAGGTTGAGAACGGCCGCACCGCGCCGTAAGTGCACCTCAGTTACCAGTCCCTGCCAGCTCGATTTGCCGTCCTCGATTGCGACGAATTTCCGCCGTCGGTCCGACAGCATCTCACTCGGCAGGCCAGTGGAGAAGCCCAGGCGTAAGTCAAATTGACTCAGGGAGAAACGGTCGCAGTGCAAACTAGCTTCGCCTCATGGAAGGAGGCAGCTGCAATGCCCGACACGAAGCAATGGATCGATCGATCCCGGCGTGCTCTCGCGATGCCGCTCTATCTTGCGGCCTTTGCTTTCCATCTGCTCTGCGCAGCCTTTACGATTCTCGCGGCGAAGATAGCGGGCGACCCCCACTAAGGAATACTCGCATATGGTGCGTCATGGTCGTCATGGCACCGGCCGAAACGAAAGGCCTCCCCACGACAATGGGGAGGCCTTTGGCGACCGTGACGCTATTGCGGCTTCATTTTGTCCATTCCGGAATCGTGCAGATTTCGGGCGTACATATCGCGGTCGCTACTGCTCCCAGCGCCTGGCCAGATGACCGGACCGGTTGGGGTCGTCGTCGCGGCAGCCGCGGTTGGCTTCATCGCGTGGCTATGATGAGCCTTGTGCGCGGCCAAAGCGGCAGAAGTGGAAAGGGTAAGGATGACAGCGCCAACAAGGATGCTTTTGTTCATGCTCGGCTCCTTTGAATGGGAAAAAAGCGCACCGTAAACTCACCCGAAGAGTTTTAGTTCCATCGATGGCCTGCCTGTCGAGGATCGCCGATTTTCAATTACTTATTCCCCGACTCACTTGGAGGTGGCATCTTGCGCGTGGGGGTAGGTCAAAGCGAGGTGTCCGCGGTGACCCACAGGATGATCGGTCTAGGTTTTGCAGTTCCAACGGCGCTAGCTATCGTGCTGGGCATCGTTCTTGCGCTCGGCGGCGCTTCTTTGGCGCGTTACCTTGGCCAGGTTGATCAGGCCAAAGCCAATCCGTCCGTCACCGGCAGCCACGCGATTGCCGAGTCGCCAAACTCCGATGCGCGCCTTACGCGCGTCCATATGCTGCTTTCCAACATGAAGTGAGCCGCGGGCGCGCGAGCTCAACGACCGGCGGATGGTTCCGGCGGTTCGGCCGCGCTTCGATCCGCATGCCCGGAGTTCCTCTCAGTCGCGAGAGGTCCACCAATCAGCGCTGAGTCGACGGGAAGCCGGCCGCGCAATATTTTCCTGCGCTTCCCCAAGGCATGACTTACGAGAGTGGCTGCCCCATAATCCGCAAAGACGGCTATCGGAACAAGCAAAGCTGAAACGAGATAAATAAAAACCCCGCCGGACCTGGGGTCACGGGCGGGGCCGAGTTTTGGAGGTAAAGTAGACGGCTCGCTAAAAACCGCCTTCAGGAACCTACCATCGGATTCGCAACGCGTGATCTCCGGCTTTGTAACCAAATGTTTCCATCCGCCACAGTCAATCCACAAATGGCGTAACTTGCGATCGGCGAATATCGTGTTCACCATGAAGCGGCGGCGTGAGCCGATCGGTGGCTCCCACACCTGAAGCGGTCATGGCGAACCGTTCGAAGATGCGCATGAAGGAGAAGTATGCATGAGAGTTGTCCTCGTCGCAGCGTTGATCGCGTTACTCAGCGGGCCAGCGTTCGCTCAACACGTGCAGCAGGCAGGGGAAGCTGACCAGGAGAAGTCGCCGGGACAGATCCAAAGCGAAAAGCAGGCCAAGGAGGCCTACGAGAAGTCGCTTGGCAATATTCCCGACAAGGGCTCCTCGGATCCATGGGGTGTCGTACGTGATGCGCCCAAAGCCACCGGCAAGGCTGCCGCCACCAAACCGCGGAACACTAAATAGAGCCGAAGCGCGGCCGGTGCGCGACGATGTCAGCCGGATTTCAATCGGGACAGGATGCCGATCATCCGGCGGGTCTATTTCGTGGCAGAGGGGTGAGAGGACATGAGTTGCCCCTCAACAGCGAAGGTCCTTGCGATCGCGCTGGCGCTTTGCGTCATCTCAAGTTTCTGCCATGCGGAAGACTGCCGGACGTATCCGCCGGGTCCTCAACGCTTCGCTTGCGTCAGTCAGAGAAATCCAGGTGCGGCGGATAAGCTCGAACGCTGCAAGGGCGAAGGCCAGGCTATGGGGCTAACGGGCGGACCTGGCGGCAGGCACGCATTGCAGCAATACGTGCAGGGATGCATGCAGCGAAAACATTAGGGATCTGTTTCCTCGCGGCAGGCCGGCATCCGGACCGAAAATTCAGGTGCCGTTGGGACTCGCTGGCGCGCAGACCAGGACGCCTGTTAATCCAAGACGCCCATTAAAAAGAACCCGCCATTGGCGACGGGTCCCAGTCAGGGAGGAAACGAGTCACAAGATAAGCCGATTCGCGGCAGCGCCCTGTGTCCTAGTTCACACACCCGGACGGGAAAGACGTGCTTGCGGTTTGGGTTGAACTGCTCGGTTCACCTGAGGAGAAGCTCGCCGTCTGGCCTGGAGCCTGGAGTGAATCATCAAAGCCCGGGCTATGAAAATTTCCGTCCCACGAGAAGATGTGCGCTCTCTTCAATCCACTCGTCGTGCAATTCGCCTTCGGCAACGGAAAATATCTGTCCCGCGCGATACGCGACGGGTTCGCCGGTTTGTTTCACGATAAATGTTCCGGAGATCACCAGCCCGCGAATTTCAAAATGATGTCGGTGTCTGCCCTTGCCCGGACGTGGCTCCAGCTTCTGGAATTCGATTTCACTAAAACCATCCGCCTTGAGCTGCCGCTCAAAATCTTGCTCGTTCATCTGCCACCCCGTCCAAATATGAGCTTGGGGAACGTCTCCCTTCCTATCACCAATTGAACGGGCCTGTTCAGGAAATACGCCTGATTCCCCGTCTCGGCTTTCGCATACTGGTTGACCGAAACGATGATTGCCTGGTTTTGGTGACGCCATCTGCCCCGACAACATTACGCGCTGCTGCGGTTGGACGCGTCGAGATTCCTGTTCTGCTCCGGCGGTATCGGCGGATAGCCGGGGAATTTGTACCAACCCGGGGGTACTACCTCTTGCTGGCTGGGACGAACGATCGCATGCGGGCGCAAGTGCGGCTGATGATGCCGTTTGGCGGCGCTGGCAGGTGCAGACAGGCTGATCAAAAGGCCCAAGGCGAGCAGCGAGCGCATGCATGCCGCTCCACGCAGCCGACCGCCCTCTCTTGTGTGGTGCGGCGCTCGAACCGCCCCACCTGTCGCGGCGATCGACCACATCGGCGGCCTCATGCGGGGCCACCAAACTTCGACGGATCATCGTAGCTCGGCGTCTGGTCTTCGAGGACCGGCGGAAAGCGTGGGTCTACAATTTGGCCAGGACGAGTGCCGGGATGAACGACGACATGTCGAGGTTTGTGGTGCTGCACCTTGGCAGCGTTGGCAGAACCACAAAGGGCAATCAGCAGGCCCAGGGCCCAAACAGCACGCATCAAACATGCTCCACACGGCTTACTGTCGTTGGTATGTGGTGCGACGACAACACCGCCTCCATCCGGGGCGGCTTCACGATCCATCACATCGGCGACATCGAACAGCCTGCCGAAGGGGCCGCGCGTTTTGAGGGTGAGCAGCACGTCAGCGCGGGTCCGAATTGTCATCGGCCGACATTAGACCGGTATCTTATTGCCGTCCCGGACACCTGAAGCGCTAGTCTAAGTCGGGAAGCAGATACGGCCGCACTTCAAAGTAGCCGGACGCTTACGCCTCTGGGGTAGGTGGAAAAGGGTGGCGCCCGGCTACTTGGCCGCGCGGCGGTTGCGGCTCTTTAATGGAAACACCGATCATTTAATTTTGTAGAAAGCCGGCGAGCCGCGACGAGATTTATTTAATACGGCCGATGCGGTGCGACGGTGGACAGGACGAGGCTGGGCTCGACTGGAACCCGAGCGCGAAACCAGTGTCCGGTATTATTGTCCCCGTATTTTTGCGGAGGCCGGTTCTGCAATGGACCCAGTCCGTCCCTCGCGATCCTATTCGGCTTCGCAGAAATAAGTCCGCGGAACGACCCGATAGGCTGCGTATCGGTAGTACGGCCGGTAGGCGTAGCCGCGATGAAGCGCCGGCGGCTCTCCGCCATAATAGGCGTTGTGGTAGAAATTATAGACGGGTCCGACCGCGCAGCGGTAGGGAGCCCAACCCGCGCCAACCACCAGCGGCGCGACGCCCACCTCGGCGGGAATGGCGGGCCAGAGTTCATCGGCCGCGGCGGGTGCGGCAAGCGTTGCCGCCGTCAACGTAACAATGATCATCAACGCCGATGCACTTCTCACGGGTATGCTCCTCTGAACTCGTTCCCTCGCGGGTACAGCGTGGTTAATTGTCGGCCGGGATCGCGTTTCTGTCGAGCGCAAAGCGTGGACGTAAGCCGGCGCCATCGGCTGTCAGCATCGAAGCGGGTGCGACAACTTCTCCACGAAGACTGCAACCGGAATCCCCTCGCCTGCTAGTGCGAATTGCCCCGAGGTGGCACAGCCTGTTGCATAAAATCATCATCAAGCTTTCAAGTTTCAATTCTTCCCGGAATTCTTTTGACTGTGTAGCGAGCTGTGCCGTTAGGTCATGAACGCTGGGCCTTAAGGATCGTTGCCATGTTGGATGCAGTTACCGCGCTTTTCGGCGTCATCAGTGTCGGAATTTTCGTCGCTCACGCCGTCGACGGCTACTGGTCGCGCTGACCAGCTTCGTGCCTAACCGCGGCGCCGATTGCCGGCGCGCGCGCTGAACCTCGTCTTCGCCATTTTTTTGCCGCTAGCTGTCCGTCGTTGAGACGGACTACCCCGGATGACCGGCCCCGAACTGAAACAGCTTCGCCAGGATCTCGGCGACGCCATCGGCAGAACCCTGTCGGCGGCCGACATGGCCAAGCTGTGCGGCCTTGAGACAGGCGATGGCGCCGACACGATCCGCCGCTGGGAAGTCAGGGGTCCCGGGGGCACCGCGGCCGAACTGCTGCGGATCCTGGCGATGGCCAGCGACCGGCACCCGATCCTGGAGAACTTCAATATCTTCGACCGCTTCAACATCCACGAGAAAGACCGGCCGGCGCGCCGACAGGCTTTTCGCGAGATGATGCGGGACGAGGTGCGCCGGCGTCTCGGCTGACCGCCCTGGGCGGCGCAGCCCGGACGTCCGGCTGTGCCAGGCATCTTGTCGGGGCCCTGCCCCTGTTGATAACCCCCTCGACCCCGGTCGGACGGCGTGACAGAAGCCAGCGGCGTGTTATCGACGGGCGCAACGACCCCCACCCCACACATCAGGACGGACGGAACCACCATGCGGATTACCCTCGTCGGCTCCCGCCATTTCGGCGTGACCACCCTGAACATGCTGCGCCAGCATGGGGTCGACATCGTCAGGGTCGTGGTGGCCGATGCCGAAGACCGCCTCGCGGCGGCCGCCAGAGACGCCGGGATCGAGGTGGTGGTGCAGGCCAAGCCCAAGGCTGGTGGCGGCCACGGAGATCGCCGAGGGCACCGACCTGATCGTGACCGCCCACAGCCACGCCCGCATCAGCAAGGAGGCGCTGGCCGCCGCCAAGCTCGGCGGCATCGGCTATCACCCGTCGCTGCTGCCGCGGCACCGCGGCATCGCGGCGGTGGAATGGACCATCCGGGAAGGCGATCCGATCGCCGGCGGCACCGTCTATCACCTCGCCGACCGCATGGACGCCGGTGCGATCGCCGCCCAGGAGTGGTGCTTCGTAAAAAAGGGCGAAACCGCGCGCGAATTGTGGGAACGTGCGCTGGCCCCGCTCGGCCAGAAACTGCTCGGCGAAGTCATCGACTACGCCAAAGCCCATAACAGCCTGCCTGCGAAGCCCCAGGACGAGCAGTTCGCGACCTTGGCGCCGAGTCTCTCGGAGTAAAATAGTACCAGCGCATCGGGAATCAGCGCTGGCCGCCCCGAAAGTGTTCGAAACAGGTAAATCTGCGTTCCCGAAGCGGAACCTGTCCCCAGGTCAAATGTTTGATTGCGTGGGAACTTTTATGGTTACTGCGGCGCAGCAAATTTTGGACACAATCTGCCCGGATAAGCCGCGTCATCACACACAAATCGGGGATTTGATTCATGCGCCTCAACCGCATTGGTTTTGCATTGTTTGCTTCCGGCTCTGCCGCGCTCGCCAGCGCACCCGCAATGGCCCAAACGCCCTATGACGGGCTCTGGAGCGTTACGGTTGTAACCAAAAGCGGCACCTGCGAACCGCAGACGCGCTCGACGCTTACCATCACCGACGGTAAGGTTTCCGCGGCCGGCGCCGACGTGACCGGCAGCATCGGACGCGAAGGCGTCGTCAAGGTTTCGATCGGTGGTGCATATGCCAATGGCCAGCTCAGCGGCAATTCCGGATCGGGAAAATGGAACGGCGCATCGGCGGGCATCCCCTGCAGCGGCCGCTGGGAAGCTTCACGCCAGTAAGGCGGCCAGACCCGCCGGCGGCTTCACAGCCGTCCGGACGCCTGATCTTCGCCGTCGTCACGCTGTTCGTGGCGACGCTCTCGACGACCGCAAGCCACGCGCAGTCAGGACCGTTCGCCGGCATGGCCGGCGTCTGGTCCGGCGGCGGCACCGTCACCCTCGACGACGGCTCGACCGAGCGCATCCGCTGCCGCGAAACCGCGGCCGTCGGCGACCGGCGGGACCGGCCTCAATCTCAGCCTGATCTGCGCCAGCGACAGCTACAAATTCGATCTCAGCGGCAACGTCGTCTCCGAGCGGCGGCGTCGCTCTCGGGAACGTGGAGCGAAAGCACCCGCGGCGTCACCGGCAACCTCGAGGGACGCGGCGGCAACGGCAATTTCGAGGTGGTCGCCAATGCCGCCGGGTTTACCGCCAGCCTTTCCGTGACAACGCGCGGCAACCGGCAATCGGTTGTCGATCAGGGCCCAGAGCGGCTTCCGGGGCGCCTCGATTGCGCTGACCCGCCGCTAGCCGGTCACTTCGCTCAGCGACCGTTCCAAAAGCCGTGCGCTGAAAAGCGTCCTAGCCGCCCTGCTTCGGCGTCGCCAGCCGCGCGGCGGTTTCCTTGATCGTCTTGGCGATCAGCAGCGCCTGTTCCTTGTTGAGCGCAAAATCCTGAACGCCCTTATGCGTGGTCAGCGAGAGCACCATGATGTCGGGCTGGTTCTCCGGCCAGCCGGTGGCGAAGGCCGTGACGAAATTCGCCGAGATGGATCGATTGGTCATCGGGTTTCCTTTCGAGGATCTTGGTGCGTTGCGAGTCATGCAACAAGACGATGGTTCGGACCAACGGGCCGCCGCAGCGCGTCGTCCTAAGCGCCCGGCACGAACGCCGTGACTTCGATCTCGACCTTCGCGCGCTCATCGACCAGGCCCGCGATGTAGAGCAGCGTCGATGGCGGGAAATTCTTGCCGAGCGTCTCGCGCCAGGCCGCGCCGATGCCGGCGCCGGCGGCTTCGTATTCGCCGCGGCTGGTCAGATACCAGGTCAGGCGAACGATGTGCTGAGGACCGGCGCCGCGCCTCCGCCAGCAGCTTGATGATCTTCCGCAAGGCGACGCCGACCTGCCCGGCCATGTCCGGCGTGATATTCGCCCTTTCGTCGCCGCCGGTCTGGCCGGCCAGCACGATCCATCGGCCGGGGGCATCGATCTCGACGCCGTGCGAGAAGCCGCGCGGCTTCGACCATTCGGCGGGTTGCAGGATACGCATGGACGGGTTCCTCCGGTTTTATCCTGGTCATTTCCGGGTTCGCCCGCATCGCGTGCGCATCGGAATGACCTGAAATATCGAGCCGATGCCTTAGCACCGATCGCCCGGCGCGCGCATCACGCATCGGCCTATTTGCACGTTGCAAATTCCGCCGATGTCGCCGATACCGGCGGGCCCGTTTCAACTTTCCCGCGACAGCGGACCTGCCAGGCACTTCCCGCTGATGGACAAGACCCCTTCCATACCGAGGGCCGCGCTGTGGATGGCGGGCTGGCTCGCCCTGATGCTGATCGTGACGGTCGCCGGCCGCGAGACGCTGCGCGAGCTGAACGTGTTTCAGGTCATGGAAGTGCGCTCGGTGATCGGCTTCTTGATGCTGTATCCGCTGATCCGCCGCCAGGGCGGGTTCGCGGCGATGCGGACGTCGCGGCCGCTGCAGCATATCGGGCGCAACCTCATGCACTATGCCGCCCAGCTCGGCTGGTTCTTCGCGCTGACGCTGATTCCGCTGGGCCAGGTGGTCTCGATCGAATTCACCATGCCGATCTGGACCGCGATCCTGGCCGCGAGCTTTTCTCGGCGAGCGCATGACGTTCGGCAAGATCGCGGCCATCGTGCTCGGCGTGGTCGGCGTCGATCGTCATCGTCCGGCCCGGCGGCCGGCGAGATCAATCCCGGCCAGTTGATCGCGCTGGCCGCGGCGGTCGGTTTCGGCATCTCCATCGCCATGATGAAGTCGCTGACCCGCACCGAAAAGACGCTGTCGATCATCTTCTGGATGCTGGTGATCCAGTCCGCGGCCGGCCTCTTGCCCGCGCTCTATGTCTGGCAATGGCCGTCGGCCTATGCCTGGGGCTGGATCGTCGTGATCGCGTTCTGCGGCACGTTCTCGCATTACTGCATGGCGCGCGCGATGCTGTACGCCGACGCCACCGTGGTGCTGCCGATGGATTTCCTGCGGGTTCCGCTGACGGCGACGGTGGGCTGGCTGATCTATTCCGAGCGGCTGGACATGTTCACCGTGCTCGGCGCGGCGCTGATCCTGACCGGCAATCTCCTGAACCTGCGATCCGCCCAACCGGTTCCCGCGCGCGTTGGGACCTGAGCGGTCTGCTCGCAGCGCGTGATTTTTGGCGGCCGCCGCGCAAATTGTGATCCAAATCACGCAAGCCTGTCGCGGTGTTTCCGTAGCGTCGGCAGATCGGCGGCGACGTCGCCAAATCTGGGCAGGGTCGGATTTTTTGTGACGCGGCGTCCGGCATTCTCGTGTAGCCTGCGCCGAAAGCGTTGCCGCCCAAATTGTTTGATTCCATCGGGAGATTTCAGATGCGCTATCTCACCGTCATTCTTTCCCTGATTTGCATGCTGTTCACCGCCAACGCGGCCAAGGCCGACCGGCGCGTCGCCTTCGTGGTCGGCAACGGCGCCTACAAGAACGTGGCGCAGCTTCCCAATCCGCCGATCGATGCCAAGGCGATGGCGGCCGTGCTTCGCAATGTCGGCTTCGACGTCGTCGAAGGCACCAACCTCACCCGCGACACGATGACCGAGAAGCTGCTCGACTTCGGCAAGAAGGCGCAAGGCGCCGACGTCGCGGTGTTCTTCTATGCCGGCCACGGCATCGCCATCAGCGGCACCAACTATCTGTTGCCGGTCGATGCCGACATCAAATCGGAGATGGACGTCAAGCTCGGCGCGGCGATCAACATCGATCTCACGCTCGACCAGACCATGAGCGACGCCAAGGTCAAGCTGGTGTTCCTCGATGCCTGCCGCGACAATCCGTTCGCCGCCAAGATCAAGTCGAATTCGGCGACCCGCAGCGTGTCGGTGCAGTCGGGCCTTGCCGAGATGAAGTCCGGTGAAGGCACGCTGATCGCCTTCGCGACCGGCCCCGGGCAGACCGCGCTCGACGGCCAGGAAGGCACCAACAGTCCGTTCACGCGCGCCCTGATCGCCCACATCACCACGCCGGGCGTCGAGATCCAGCAGGCGATGACCGAGGTCCGCGCCCAGGTCAACGAGGAGACCAACAAGGGCCAGTTGCCCTGGGGTCATACCAACCTGATCGGTTCGGTCTATCTCAATCCGGCGGCGACGCCCGCCGCTGCCGCCGCGCCGCCGCTGCCCCGGCCGCGGTTGCTTCGACCTCTCCCGGTTCGGACGTCGAACTCGAGTTCTGGCGCTCGGTGAAGGAATCCAACAAGCCGGAAGAACTCAACGCCTATCTGACCAGCTATCCCAACGGCCAGTTCAAGTCGCTGGCGCTGGCCCGCATCGCCTCGCTGGAGAACGGCGCCTCGACCACCACCCGCAACCTGACCACCGGCGTCGATCCCGCCACCTTCACCGAGGAAGCGAACCAGACCACGGAAGACCAGATCGGCCTCGACAAGGGCCAGCGCCGCGACGTGCAGCGCCGTCTGACCGGACTTGGCTTCGACACCAAGGTGACCGGCAAGTTCGACGACACGACGCGCGCGGTGATCACCCGCTGGCAGGCCGCGCGCGGCTATCCCACCTCCGGCTTCCTCAACAAGCTGCAGCACAAGGCGCTGCTGACCGAAATCGTGGCGACCACGCAAACCAGTTCCGGCGGGGCCGACGATCGTCCGGCGCGCCGTGTCCGTCAGGGCAGCGGGGGTGGCGGCGGTTATCGTGGCGGCGGCGGATCCCGGCGCTGCCTTTGTCGGCGGCGTGGTGGGCGGCATGATGGGCGGCCTGTTCCGGCACTGATGGCCCGGCCCGCTATTCTCGCCAACAGCAAAAAGCCCGGGTCACCCCGGGCTTTTCATTTGCGGCTCCCGTGTCATTTGCGGCTCCGTGCCGCGTTTATTTACCCGCGGCCTTCCGCAGCGCGTCGTTGATGCGATCCTGCCAGCCGGATCCGCCCTCCTGGAAGAATTCGAGCACGTCCTGATCGATCCGCAGCGACACCAGTTCCTTCACGCCGGGAAGCGCGGTCGATTTCGGCGGCGCCTCCGGCACCTTCGTCGTGGTCCGCTTGAACGCAGCTTCGGCTTCGGTGCGCGCGTCGTTGAGCGTCCGTGGCCGCCGTGGTGGTTGAGACATCGAAATACTTCCTCTCGGTAAAATGCCGAACGCGGCTGGATCAGATCCCCTCGAACAGCACCGTCGACAGATAGCGCTCCGAGAACGACGGCACGATCGCAAGAATGGTCTTGCCTTTGGCTTCCGGCCGCTTGCCGATCTCAAGCGCCGCGGCGATCGCCGCGCCGGACGAAATGCCGCCGGGAATACCTTCGTGGCGCGCCAGCGCCCGCGAGGTCTCGATCGCGGTGGCGCTGTTGACCTTGACGATCTCGTCGATCACGGAACGATCGAGAATGTCGGGAATGAAGCCGGCGCCGATGCCCTGGATCTTGTGCGGCGAATGCTGCCCGCCCGACAGCACCGGGCTCTCCTCGGGCTCCACCGCGACCACGCGCAGCGACGGCTTGCGCGGCTTGAGCACCTGGCCGACGCCGGTGATGGTGCCGCCGGTGCCGACGCCGGCGACGAAATAGTCGATGTTGCCGCCGGTATCGTTCCAGATTTCCTCGGCCGTGGTGCGGCGGTGGATTTCCGGATTGGCGAGGTTCTTGAATTGCTGCGGCATGACCGAATTGGGCGTCGTGCGCACCAGCTCCTCGGCGGTCGCGATCGAACCCTTCATGCCTTGCGAGGCCGGGGTCAGCACGATCTCGGCGCCGAGGAACGCCAGCATCTTGCGCCGCTCGATCGACATCGATTCAGGCATCACCAGTTTCAGCCGGTAACCGCGTGAGGCGGCGACGAAGGCGAGCGCGATGCCGGTATTTCCGGATGTCGGCTCGATCAACACGGTGTCGGCGTTGATAACGCCCGCTTTCTCCATCGCGATGACCATCGCCGCGCCGATACGGTCCTTCACGCTGCCTGCGGGATTGAAATATTCCAGCTTGGCGAGAATGGTGGCGTGCGCGCCATTGGCCTGCGGCAAATTGCGCAGCCGGACGATCGGCGTATCGCCGATTGCGTCCACGATGCTGTCGAATACGCGGCCACGGCCGGGACGGTGCACTGCACTCGCAGTCGAAGATGCATCCATGACGAACTCCTGTCATCGCGAAAGGCGGAGAAAATGGGCGCTTCTCTCATTAGAGGTAGCTTGAGCCCGCCTGCAAGTCAGAATTCGCCGGGAATAAATTCGCTGCGCTGCAAAAGTCCGCAATGCGCCAAATAGAATCTGCAAACGACCAAATAACGTAAAACCAACGCATTTGTGTTGCGACATCGTCAAAGAAATCAGACTATGGTAGCATCACGTTCAAAGGTTCAAATCGCAAGGAGGTCACGATGCCAGCAGTCGCTGAAATCCTGCCGACCGTCGCGCCCAATCCCGATCCGCGCGGATGTGATTTGCCGACCTGCCCTGTCTGTGCCGATTCAATGGTGGCCGCCGAAGCCTCGGCCTATCTCGCTGACAACATGATCAGCTATCTCTGGACCTGCGACACCTGCGGTTACGGTTTCGTGACCAAGCACGCGTTGCGGCGGTTCGCCTGCAACTGAATTGGCCGGCGAATTCCGGGCCGATGGCTCCGGACTTATAAGCATTCCGATCAAGACATGGCCGCCCGCTCGCAGAAGAGTTGGGGCGGTTTGCGTCGCATTGTCGCGGGCCGTCCACGCTAACGGCGCAGCAGCTCTGCGCGCGCCTCGCGGCTCGCGTCGTTACCCCTTGCGCGACAGGGCTGAAGACTTTCGGGTTAACTCAATCCGCCGGCGTCGATGGCTTTTTTCGCCAGCTCGACGGCCTTCTCGGCAGTGGGCGCATCGGCTGTCGTGGTGGCCTGGTCGAGCACCGAGGGCGGCACGGCAACCCTGATTTTCTTGCCGTTCAATTTGCGGATATTCGCGCGCCACCGATCGGTGTCGCGCTGGAACGCATCGATCACATAGGCCTTGTAGGTGATGCCGCTCATGGCGGGCTGCTTCACCGCGCGCGGGTCCAGCAGATCCCCGTTGGCGACATCCTGAACGATCTCGATGATCTCCCGGACGATATCGGCTCGCATGCTGCCGGTCGCATCCCTGAGCAGATGCCTCACCGCGGCGCCGATCTGCGTCTTGGCGTCGTCGTCGACCGTGAAATCCCAGTCAATCTGTGCTGACATTATGGTCCGGCCTCCGGTAACGCGTTTGCAGACAAAGTGCAGATAAGCGGCATCTCGTTAAAGCCCGATTATCGGACAGTCCTGTTTTTATCGGCATTCCGCCTGGGCTCGAGCCAGCCCCTGGCGATCGAGCATCAGCGGTCTCAGTCCAGAAACTTGACGCCGTAGATGTTGCCGCGGCGCCAGACGACCTCGCACGGCTGGCGCTTCGGACGGTCGGGCGAAAGCGCCAATCCGAACCTGTCCCTGACTTCAATCTCGGCTTCCGTCATGATCTTGGCCCCGCCGGGCGAAACGTCGAGCACGAAGCACTCGCTCTTCGTCAAACCGTCGACCGTGATCCAGGTCGGCCGCTTGTTGAGCTGCCTTCGCGGCTCGCGCGCTACTTTCGCCCTTGGCTTGTCGACAATCATGAAGACCATCCGTCGTTGGACTCGATCCGATCGGCCCCGCGATCGTCAAACGGGCCTCACAATGCGGCCTATTTCATAAAACTCCGGTTAGGATATTGCCTCCAAGTTTATCAGTTTCTCCGTTCAGCCGGGATGACGATACAGCGGCCGCGATCCGGAGAATGGAAGCCGCCGGCGAGCCGGGTCAAATTCCGGCGGACTTTGTGATGTTCATGACATCCCGGCGCGGCAATTTCCCGTTTCTCGATCGCACGATTGGTGCGTTTTGTCCGACCGATTTTGCAAGGCTGCGTGCGCGCGCCGCGCTAACGTCCATTAACACATAGCAGCGGGGGAATGAGCATGACCAGAATTGCACCCTGGTTGATGGTGATGGGTGCGGCGGCGCTGGCTATCGTGGGCGGAAAGGCGATTTCCGCGCAGGACCGATACACCGTGCAGGTGCCCGACGGGCTCGCCTTCTCGGACTTCAGGGGATACGAAGACTGGCAGGTCGTCGCCATCAGCAAGACTGACGAACTGATGGCCGCGATCCTCGCCAATCCCGTGATGATCGCCGCCTACCGGGACGGCGTTCCCGGCAATGGCAAACCTTTCCCCGAAGGATCCAAGATCGCCAAGATCCACTGGAATCCGAAAACCAGCGCCGACGCGCCCGCGCCAACGATTGTGCCGGATACTCTGCACGACGTCGATTTCATCGAAAAAGACAGCAAGAGATTTCCGGATAGCGGCGGATGGGGTTACGCCCAGTTCAACTACGACGCCGCCGCCGACGCGTTCAAACCCGAGGGCAGCGGCTCCAATTGCGGGTACAGCTGCCATACGATCGTGACGGCAAAGGATTACATCTTCACCGCGTATCCGAAGCGGTAAGCCGGCCCTTTATGCGAGGTCTTTCGTATCGCCGCCCGGAAGACGTTCGGGGCTCAAAAGTTTCCTCTTTGGCCGCCATGGGAGTTTAGTTTTTCACGGGCGGTCGGCCGTCCGGAAAAAACTACTTGTGATCGACACCGGTCTTTCTACGGAGGAGCCCGCGAACCACCTGTTAATCAGTGCCGGCGATCATTGATCTTCTCGAATCCCGGCTCAGGTGAGCAAAATGGGCGAAGTTGTACAATTCATTCCGAAACGTGACCTCGATCGGGCGCGTCTCATTCAGGAAGCGCGCGCGATTTACGAAGGCATCTTCCCGACCGAGAAGGGGCCAACCAGTATCCAGCGTGGCCCCAAGGAATGATGGTTGTCTGGTGCGCGGAAGCCGCACCATTCTGATTGACGGCGATGCCGCGGTACTCAGCGCGGCGACACGTTGCCCATCGCCCATCCGGCTCGCTCGCGGAATTCTTGTCCCGCACCGGGAGAAGCCGTTACGTCTCGGCCATGATTGCGAATACGCGCTGCAGCAGGGCGGGATCGCGATAGGCGCTGCGCGGCTTTAATAAGTTCTGCACTTCGGCGGTCAGCTTGTGCACGGCCGGATCTTCGGCAGCGAGCCGGGTCAGAGCGATTCCGAATTTGAGCACGGTCTCGAAATCCGCCGGGCGTTGCCCCCGCGTCTCCGGAAACACGAAGTCGAGTGTGGCAACCGCCCACGGCGTCTCGATCAACGCCTGCACCTCGGCGAAGAAAGTCGGTGCCAAGTTGGCGATCGGATCGCCGCCTTGCCCCGGTCTGGCGAGCAGCGTCTGGAGAAGGCACGCCTCCTGGGCGGCCACGCTCATGCCTTGTCCGTAGACTGGATTGAATTTGCAGATGGCATCGGCGATGGGCAGAAGCCCGCGGGGAAACTTGTCGAGCCGTTCGAAGTCGCGGCGCACGCTTTCACGGAAGCCGTAGCGCGCGACCCCGCCGAGGCTGCTCGGCGCGGCTGATCGCGTTGTAGATCGTCGGTGTCCGCAGTGCCTGGGCATATGCCAGAAAGCCCTCGGCATCGCCCGGCGGGACGTCACCGTGACGCCCGCCAATGGTTGCCATCCAGCGGTCGCCTTCGAGCGGCAGCAGCAGGCCGCCACGACTGTTGTGGGGTGCCTGGCCGAAGGTCATGACGCCTTTCCAATCGGCCGGGGCATCGTCCGGAATGGCGAAGACGCATGTCGCATAGCCGAGATCGATGCCAATCGTGGCTTCTTCCGGAAGTGGTAGGCCGATCGATTGCAGCAAATTGAGCGTGGGGGCGCCGCTTCCGGAGGCGTCCACGACAAGATCCGCCGCAATCGTCTCGCTTGCGCCGTTTTCGTTCGCGTAACGCACGCCGGAAACTGCTTCGCCATCCGGCGACGCCAGCAATTGCTCGACCCGGCAACGCTGGCGCAGCGCGATATTCGCGCGGCCTTCCACCCGCCGTCGCACAGCGTGCTCGATGGTCGGCCTTGAGACCGCGTAACTCAAAAAGCCGAGGTCGCGTTGCGGAAACGGATCATAGCCCGCGCGCTCCGCGCGAACATCGAGACCGACACGGAGCGGCACGGCTCCCGCCTGTGCGAGATCCTGCTCGAACCCCGTGAACAGCTCGCCAAGGGCGCGCTGGCCGCTGAGCAGCAGCCCGTGCACGTGGCGCGCCTGCGGCGTGCCCGCGCGATGCGCAGGCTCCGAGGGCAGAACGTCGCGCTCCAGAACAACGACCTGATCGAAGAAGTCGGCGAGCGCCCCCGCGGCGGTCAGCCCGCCCATTCCCGCGCCGATCACGACGGCCTGCTTGCCGACCAGAGTTGACGCCATGGCCGCCTCCCTGCTGCGGGCTCCACTCGCGGCACGGGTGCCGACGCCAGTCGAGCATATCGTCGCGCCATCACGAAAGGAAGCCACAGAGACTTCCAAGGAAGTGCCGGTGCAGGCGACCGGAAGCCGCAGGCATTTCTGGTAAAGGAGACCCGCTCAGCGCGGCGGGATATCGCCCCTCGCCCAGCCGGCGCGCGTGCGCTCGCGGAAATCTGCAAAATTCCCCTGTAGGATCGCCTCCCTGATGTCCGCCATCAGGCGCTGGTAATAGGCGACGTTGATCTCCGACAGCAGCATCGCGCCCAGCGTCTCGCCTGACCTCACGAGGTGATGCAGATAGGCACGCGAATAATCGCGCGTGGCGGGCCACGGACTTTCCTCGTCGAGCGGACGCGGATCGTCGGCGTGGCGGGCATTGCGCAGATTGATCTGGCCGAAGCGGGTGAACGCCATGCCGTGACGCCCGTTGCGGGTCGGCATCACGCAATCGAACATGTCGATGCCGCGCGCCACCGCTTCCAGTATGTCTTCGGGCGTGCCGACGCCCATCAGATAGCGCGGGCGATCCGCGGGCAGGATCGGCGCGACCTCCTCGATCATCGCCAGCATCACCGCCTGCGGCTCGCCGACCGCAAGCCCCCCGATCGCGTAACCATGAAAGCCGATCTCGACCAGGCCGCGCGCGCTGGCCTGCCGCAGCGCCGGTACGTCGCCGCCTTGCGCGATGCCGAACAGCATGTATCCGGGCGGCGCGGTCTCGAAGGCGCGCTTGCTGCGCTCCGCCCAGCGCAACGACAACTGCATGGCGCGCTCGATATCGCCGCGCTCGGCCGGCAGCCGAACGCATTCATCCATCTGCATCGCGATATCGGAGCCGAGCAGCCGCTGCACCTCGATCGAACGCTCCGGCGACAATTCGACCATGGCGCCGTCGATGTGGGAGCGAAAGGTCACCGCGTTTTCGCTGACCTTGCGCAGTTCCGACAGCGACATCACCTGGAAGCCGCCGGAGTCCGTCAGCATCGGACCGTTCCAGCCGGTGAAGTGCTGCAGGCCCCCGAGTGCCGCGATGCGCTCGGCGCCCGGCCGCAGCATCAAATGATAGGTATTGCCGAGCACGATATCGGCGCCGGCATCGCGCACCTCGCGCCAGTGCATGCCCTTCATCGCGCCGGCGGTGCCGACCGGCATGAAGGCGGGCGTCTTCACCGCGCCATGCGGCGTGGTCAGGCGGCCGGTGCGGGCCGCGCCGTCGGCCCGGAGCAGTTCGAAATGATTGGGTGCCGTCATGCTGCCGGCCTGTCACGAAACAGCAGGCAGGCATCGCCGTAGGAATAGAACCGGTAGCCGCTCTCGATGGCGTGGGCATAGGCCCGTTTCATGGTGTCGAGACCGCTGAAGGCCGACACCAGCATGAACAGCGTCGATCGCGGCAGGTGAAAATTGGTCAGGAGAATATCGACCGCGCGAAACCGATAGCCCGGCGTGATGAAGATCGCGGTCTCATCGCTGAATGGTTCGATCGTGCCGTCTTCCGCCGTGGCGCTTTCCAAGAGCCGCAGCGAGGTGGTGCCGACGGCGACGATGCGGCCGCCTTCGGCGCGCGCCGCGTTGAGCGCATGCGCGGTCGCGGCCGAGAGGCAGCCCCATTCGGCGTGCATCCTGTGCCCTTCGGTGTCGTCCATCTTGACCGGCAGGAAGGTCCCTGCCCCGACATGCAGGGTCAGCCGGTGGAGGCCGATCCCGCGCGCGCGCAGCCGCGCCTCCAGCGCCGGCGTGAAATGCAGCCCGGCGGTGGGCGCGGCGACCGCGCCTTCGCTGGTGGCGAACATGGTCTGGTAGTCGTCGGCATCACGGTCATCGGCCGCGCGCCTGGAGGCGATGTAGGGCGGCAGCGGCGGGCTGCCGAGATCGGCGATGGCCTGGTCCAGCGTCGGTCCATGGAACGAGAACGACAGCGTGACCTCGCCGTCGTCGCCCTTATGCTCGACCTGCGCGTCGAGATGGCCGAGCAGACAGACCCTGCCTTCGTTGCCGAAGCGAACCACGTCGCCCGGCGCCAGTTTCTTCGCCGGCTTGACCAGCGCCTGCCAGCGCGAGCCGTCGAGGCGCTTGATCAGGGTTGCGTCGATCTTCGGCTCGGTGTCGCGGCCGATGCGGCGTCCCCTGAGCTGGGCCGCGATCACCTTGGTGTCATTCACGACCAGCTGGTCGCCGGGCTCTAGCCAGTCCGGAAGGTCGGAGACCAGGCGGTCGCGCAGGACGCCATCGGGCTGCACCACCAGCAGGCGCGCGGAATCGCGCGGGCTCGCGGGGCGAAGCGCGATGTTTTCCGCAGGCAGTTCGAAGTCGAAGAGATCGGTGCGCATGCTCGTCCGTTGCAGGCTTTAGCTGGCGAAATTGCGTTTGACTATCGGGCGCAGCCTGTCGCACAGCCAGACCAGTCCGGGATCCCGGCTCCGGCCGCTGCACCAGACCATCGCATGCGGCAGCGGCGCAATGGGAAAGGGAACCTTCATGGCCTCGAGCCCATAGGCGTCAAGCGTTCCTGCCATCGCCGCCAATGGCAAGGTTGAAAGCAGGTCCGAGCCGGCCAGGATCGGCGCCACGGCCGAGAAGTTCGGCACCCAGCCGGCGATGTTTCGTTCGAGGCCCGCGGCTTTGGCCGCGACATTGACCGGGCTTGTCACGTTGTCCCCGACCCGCACCGCCAGATGCGGAAAGCCGCGCCCAACTCTGGCGTCCCCATTTGGAAAACGCCGGATGTGCCCGGCGGCCGAAGCAGCGCCATCCCAAGGCGCCGACGGCTTCGCCGCCAACGCCGTGGGGCCAGCGAAGCTCCGTGGGCACGATCGCGACGTCGATCAGGCCCTCGGCGACATCGAGAAGGGTCGGCTCGCGCGGCGCGGTCCATTCGATCGCCGCGAGCGGCGCCTCGGAATGCAGCCGGAGCAGCAGGTCGGCAAACAATGTGCGCATGAAATCGGGTGCGGCGAGCCGAAACACGCGCCGCGAGTTTGCGGGATCGAAGACGTGCTGCGGCGTCAGCACGCGCTGGATCCCGCCGAGCATCGGCCGCGCCTGCTCGATCAGATCGATCGCAAAGGCCGTCGGCTGCATCCGCACGCCGCCCTTGATCAGCAAGGGATCGCCGAATTGCTCGCGAAGCCTCGACAGGGAATGGCTGACGGCCGATTGGGTACGCCCGAGCCGTTCCGCCGCGCGCGTCACGCTGCGCTCGATCATCAGAATATCGAAGACCACCAGGAGGTTGAGGTCAAAACGGCGTAAATCGATTTGGCTCATGATGTGGCACGATTACTCATTAGAGTGATGATCGAATAAGGTTCATATCACCGGCCTGCCGTCAATCAGGGATCGGAGACCGGAAAATGAATCGAATTGCCGCCGCCTGCATCGTGCCTGCCGTCCTCGGGCTGATCGCATCTCCAGCCCGGGCCGACATGAGCATCGAGGCCGCGCGGGCCAGCGTCGCGCCGTTCTACAGGGCGTTGAATGCCGAGTTTGCCAAAGACAGTCCCGAACTCGTCAGGCAGGCGACCGCGCCGCAATGGGTGTCCTGCCGAGGCAACGATATCTGCAACACCCGCGATGAAGTCATCGCAGGCATCGGGCAGCGCCTCGACATCCGTTCCGGACCTGAAGTGGGAAATCAGGGAGGTGCTGGTCGCGGGCAACCAGGTCACTGTGCGCGGCGAAGCCACCGGCACGCCGGCGGGCGAATTCATGGGTACGCCTTATACCGGCAAGTCATTCAAGCTGATGTCGATCGACGTCCATACGCTTGAAGGCGGCAAGATGGTCCGCTCCTACCACATCGAGGACTGGCTGGGTGCGGTCCGCCAGCTGTCGGCGAAGTAAGCCGCATGTCGCAACAGCCGCCACGGCCTTTTACCTCTCCCGTGGGGAGAGGTCGGAGCCTGAGTACCGCGAAGGCTCCGGGTGAGGGCGCACGGTTCAAGTGGAGAGCAAAGGCCCCTCACCCGCTCGCTTCGCTCGCGACCTCTCCCCATCGGGGAGAGGTGAAGAACTCAGCGGGCGGACTTACGCCTCGTCCAGCGCCATGCGCGCCTTGACGATCTTGTCGGGATTCTTGACCGGCTCGCCGCGCTTGATGTTGTCGACATTCTCCATGCCCGAGGTCACCTTGCCCCACACCGTGTACTGCTTGTTGAGGAAGGAGGCATCGTCGAAGCAGATGAAGAACTGGCTGTCGCCGGAGTCCGGGCTTGCCGCGCGCGCCATCGACGTCGTGCCGCGCACATGCGGCTCGTTGTTGAACTCGGCCTTGAGCTTCTGGCCCGAGCCGCCGGTGCCGGTGCCCTGCGGACAGCCGGTCTGCGCCATGAAGCCGTCGATCACGCGATGGAAGACGATGCCGTCGTAAAATCCCTCGCGCACCAGTTCCTTGATCCGCGCGACGTGGTTGGGCGCGAGATCCGGCCGCATCTCGATCGTGACCGGCCCCTGCGTGGTTTCAAGGATCAAAGTATTTTCGGTGTCAGCCATGCTCTTTTCTCTGTCGGTTGGGGTGAACGTTTCTGGTTGTGGAACTTGACCGCAAAGGGGCGGCCGGCCACGGCGCCGGCCATGCTCTCGGTAAATGGCATCGGCGTGCAGCGTTGCAACGCCTCCATCACGGCGAGGCGGTACTGCAGCCGGTCGTTGTCGGTGGCCTGTTCCAATTCATAGGTGATCCGGGGATGACCGAGGATCTCGCCGGCGCGGTTGAAGCTCACGACCACGGTGATGTCGATCGGGATTGGCGCGCGAGAGCGGCGGCGGCTTCCAGCAGCGTCCGATCCTCGCAATCGCCTCGCGGATATTATCGACCTGCCCCTCCTCGGCCCGCACGCAGGCCGAGGACAGCGACAGCAGCACCGCGGCGAACCAGACGAGCTGATTGCGACGCCGCGCCACTCGCCGGTCACTTGATGTCGGAGGCGACTTGCACCTTCACCATCTTGTCGGGATCGGGGACCGGCTCGCCGCGCTTGAGCTTGTCGACCACGTCCATGCCGGACACGACGTCGCCGATCACGGTGTACTTGCCGTTCAGGAACGAGCCGTCGGCGATACATGATGAAGAACTGCGAGTTCGCCGAATCCGGCGAGCCCGCGCGCGCCATGCCGACGACGCCGCGCTTGAACGGCACGTTGGAGAACTCGGCCTTGAGGTTCGGATATTTCGATCCGCCGGTGCCGTCGAAATTCTTGCCGTCGCCGGTCTGCGCCATGAAGCCGTCGATCACGCGGTGGAACGGCACGTTGTTGTAATAGCCGTCACGCGCCAGCTGCTTGATGCGCTCGGCGTGCTGGGGCGCGAGGTCGGGCCGCAGCTTGATGACGATGCGGCCCTTGGTGGTGTCGATCACGATCGCATTCTGCTTGTCGAGACCGGCCGGAAGCGGCTGCGCGATCGCGGGTGCGGCGCAGATCAAGCGCGACGATGAAGGCGAGAGCTCGGATCATGAAAACTCCGGATCAGGTGAAGGGGTGAGAACGTTTCGAAGTTGCGCGTCCTCTTGTCGCAAATCCCGTTGCCGCTTTTGCGAAAATGCGCGGCGCTAGCCGGCGAATTTGGTCTTCAGGCTGGCGGCGACCGAAGGCGGCACGAACGCCGATACGTCGCCGCCCATGCCGGCGATTTGGCGCACCAGTGTGGCGGTGATCGGGCGGACCGCCACCGAGGCCGGAACGAAGACGGTCTGCACCTCGGGCGCCATGGTCTCGTTCATGCCCGCGATCTGCATCTCGTAGTCGAGGTCGGTGCCGTCGCGCAGGCCGCGGATCATGATGGTCGCGCCCGCCTTCTGCGCCGCGGTGACGGTGAGGTTGTCGTAGGTGGTGCAGTCGAAGGCGCAGCCGGCCTTGGCGGCGATCGGGCCGAACACCTCGCGCACCATCGCCAGGCGCTCTTCGGTCGAAAACAGCGGCTTTTTGCCGGGATGGACGCCGATGGCGACGATCAGCCGGTCACACAGCCTGACGGCTGCCGCGACCACGTCCAGATGGCCGTTGGTGACGGGGTCGAAGGAACCGGGATAGAGCGCGATACGGGGCATAAACTCGTCTACCCCGCCCCGGGCGGCCCGGCAAGCCGGGCTGGTTCCTCCCGATACCGCTGATTTATTTCAAACCCGGCCCTGAACCGTTTCGGGGCTCGCGGCGTCTTCCTGGGCAGGCTGGTCTGTTTCGTCCCGGACGAAGCGACGAAACAAAACCCGGGCGGAATGAAACCATTTTAGCAATTGGCGAAGACATCCGGAAACCGGCGCTTTGTATCACTTGGTTAACGAGACGACGGGCCGAAAGGCCCAATGACAGGGGACCGTCATGATCAAGGCATTTTCCGCCATCGCTATTGCTGCGCTTGTTGCCGCCGCGCTGACCGTT
This sequence comes from uncultured Alphaproteobacteria bacterium, assembly GCA_963843225.1. Classification (GTDB taxonomy): domain Bacteria; phylum Pseudomonadota; class Alphaproteobacteria; order Rhizobiales; family Xanthobacteraceae; genus Bradyrhizobium. The sequence goes on from CAWJJT010000004.1 coordinate 417,371, forward strand.
CTGCCGGGCTTTGCCCCTCAGGTGGAAGCCAGCGTTCCCGCAGGCGCTCGCCAAGGCGCGACCGGCTGGATATCCGCCCGATCGGCCGCGACTGCTCCGCAGCAGGCCTGGCCGAATTTCGAGGCTTCCTGCCTGCGCGTCGCCGGCACCAAGACCGTAGTTCCGGGAAGCCCGGCTGGTCACCGCCGACCGCACGCCGTAGGGCGCGGTCTACTCTATCAATTTAGCCCTTTATGACCGTCAGGTTGCTCTGACTCGAGGTCCTCGGGATGCCCCCGGGGACCTCTTTGATTTCGGCGACGGCAATCAGTTGGCGTGGGCCGCGTCGAGCAGCTCCGCTTAAGCGCGGCAACTACCCGCCATTGCCGTTGCCGTTTTCGGCGTCCTCGCCGATATGCTCGACCGACACCACATGCTCGTCCTCGGCGGTGTCGAACACGATGACGCCCTGGGTCGAGCGGCCGGCGATCCGGATGCCCTCGACCGGACAGCGGATCAGCTGACCCTTGTCGGTCACCAGCATGATCTGGTCGCTGTCCTCGACCGGGAATGAGGCCACCAGCTTGCCGTTGCGGTCGTTCACCGACATCGCGACGATGCCTTTGCCGCCGCGGCCGGTGGTCCGGTATTCGAAGGACGAGGTGCGCTTGCCGTAGCCGTTGACGCGATACGGTCAGCACGACCTGCTCCTGCGCCGACATCTCGACATAGCGCTCGGAGCTGAGCTGGATCGCGCCGGAGGTCTCCTCGGCTTCGGCCTCGGCGATCCTCCTCGGCCGCGCGCCTCGCCCGCCACCGCGCGGCGCATCTTCAGGTAGGCCGAGCGCTCATCCGACGTCGCCTCGACATGGCGCAGGATCGACAGCGAGATCACCTTGTCGTCCTTGGGCAGCGCGATGCCGCGCACGCCCATCGAGGTGCGGCCCGTGAACACCCGCACGTCGGTGACCGGGAAGCGGATGCACTGGCCGCCGGCGGCGGTCAGCAGCACGTCGTCGCGCTCGGTGCAGATCTGCACGTCGACGATCGCCTCGTCCTCGTCGAGCTTCATGGCGATGATGCCGGAGCGCCGGACGTCGACGAAGTCCGACAGCTTGTTGCGGCGGACATTGCCGCCGGTGGTCGCGAACATCACGTCGAGATTGGCCCAGGAGGATTCATCCTCCGGCAGCGGCATGATGGTGGTGATGCGCTCGCCCTGCTCCAGCGGCAGGATGTTGATCAGCGCCTTGCCGCGGGCGTTCGGCGCCGCCATCGGCAGCCGCCAGACCTTTTCCTTGTAGACCTGTCCGCGCGAGGAGAAGAACAGCACCGGGGTATGGGTCGAGGCCACGAACAGCCGGCTGACGAAATCCTCGTCGCGGGTCTGCATGCCGGCGCGGCCCTTGCCGCCGCGGCGCTGCGCCCGATAGGCCGACAGCGGCACGCGCTTGACGTAGCCGGCATGCGAGACCGTGACCACCATGTCCTCGCGCTGGATCAGGTCCTCGTCCTCGACCTCGCCTTCCTGCTCGATGATGACGGTCTTGCGCGGGGTGGCGAATTCCGTCTTCACCTCGGCCAGCTCGGTCTTGACGATCGCCTGCACGCGCGCGCGCGAGCGCAGGATGTCGAGATAGTCGGCGATTTCCAGCGCCAGCTTGTCGAGTTCCTCGGAGATCTCCTCGCGACCGAGCGCGGTCAGGCGCTGCAGCCGCAGATCGAGGATGGCCTTGGCCTGCTCCATCGACAGCCGCGCGGTGCCGTCGGCGTCGAGCCGGTGGCGGGGATCGTCGATCAGCGTGATCATCGCCGCGACGTCCTTGGCCGGCCAGTCGCGCGACATCAGGGTGTCGCGCGCGGTGTTGGGATCGGGCGAGGTGCGGATCACGCGGATGATCTCGTCGATATTGGCGACCGCGATGGCGAGCCCGACCAGGATATGGGCGCGGTCGCGGGCCTTGTTGAGCAGGAACTTGGTGCGCCGGGTGACCACCTGCTCGCGGAAGGCGATGAACAGCGTCAGCAGGTCCTTCAGCTTCATCGTCTGCGGACGGCCGGAATCGAGCGCCAGCATGTTGGCGGCGAAATTCGTCTGCAGCGGCGTGAACCTGTAGAGCTGGTTCAGCACCACGTCCGCCATCGCGTCGCGCTTCAGTTCGACCACGACGCGAAAGCCGTCGCGGTCGGATTCGTCGCGCAGATCGGCGATGCCCTCGATCTTCTTCTCGCGATCCAGTTCGCCGATGCGCTCGACCATGGTGGCCTTGTTCACCTGGTAGGGAATTTCCGTGATGATGATCGCTTCGCGGTCCTTGCGGATGGTGTCGATCGTGACCTTGCCGCGCATCACGATCGAGCCGCGGCCGAGATGATAGGCCGAGCGGATGCCCTGGCGGCCGAGGATGATGCCGCCGGTCGGGAAATCCGGTCCGGGAATGATGTTGATGAGTTCGTCGATGCCGAGCGCGGGATTGTCGATCAGCGCCACGCAGGCGTCGATGACTTCGCCGAGATTGTGCGGCGGGATGTTGGTCGCCATGCCGACCGCGATGCCGCCGGCGCCGTTGACCAGAAGGTTCGGGAACTTCGCCGGCAGAACCGACGGCTCCCTCTCGGAATTGTCGTAGTTCGGCTGGAAATCGACGGTGTCCTTGTCGATATCGTCGAGCACCGCGAGCGCCGATCGCGTCAGGCGCGCTTCGGTGTATCGATAGGCCGCCGGCGGATCGCCGTCGACCGAGCCGAAATTGCCCTGCCCGTCGATCAGCGGCACGCGCATGGAGAAATCCTGCGCCATCCGGACCATCGCGTCGTAGATCGACTGGTCGCCGTGCGGATGATATTTACCGATCACGTCGCCGACGACGCGCGCGGACTTGACGTATTTCTTGTCGGGCGTGTGCCCCTGCTCGTACATCGAGTACAGGATGCGCCGATGCACCGGCTTCAGACCGTCGCGCGCATCCGGCAGCGCACGCGCCACGATCACGCTCATGGCGTAATCGAGGTAGGAGCGCTTCATCTCGTCGAGGATGGATACGGGACGAATATCGGAGGGCGCCGGCGGCTCGCCGGGGGGCTTATCTTCAGGGTCAGACAAAGGGGGAATCCGGTCAGTTTTGGGTCACGAATCATATAGCGTATCGGGGGCTCCCAAACCACCCCTAACTGCCCCTGGCGAAGCCGATTTTTCCCTTCGTTTTTCCAGAGACTTACGCGATCTGCGGCCCTGCCTGGGCGGCCCCGAAACCGGGCCCGGAAAGGCGTCCCGCGAAGCGGACTAAAGGTGCCGTGCAATACCTCGCTCCGAAGCGGGCTTTCCAGCGCGCGCTAAGGCCCGAACACGACCGCGTGCATGATCCGCCCCGGCAGCAGCGTGAACAGCCCGGCGATCACAAGCGCGCCGGAGAAGATCGCGATCATGATGCGGCGATGATCGGTGACGCGATGCCGGTGCGCGCGCCAGACCGCGAGCGGCAGCATCGTCAGCGTGAAGATCGACAGCAGGTGGATCGGGCTCCAGGGGCCGACCAGCCGGATCTGATGGATCCAGAACGAACTGACCGCCACCGCGGCCATCAGCAGCACCCAGATCCAGCCGAGCGTGCGATGGGGCAGCGTTCCCTTGGGCGCCGCGAACTGCACGAGGCCAAGCACGAAGGCCGACATCGCCGCGAAGGCGTGCAAGGGAATGGCGGGAGCGGCGTCGAGCAGCGGCGCAAGGCTCATGAGCGATTCTTCCCCGGTTCGACTCCGGATGCACTCATAGCAACGGATAGAACGCAAAATGGGCGGCCCGGTCCGAGCCGCCCATCCGCATCGAACATCAATCCGTTCGACAGCAACTGAAAGCCTCACCTGACGATCAGGCCGAGGCTTCGCGCTCAGAACGGAATATCGTCGTCCATGTCGCTGTTGCGCGCGCCGCCGCCCGCGGCGGCAACCGCGCGGCGCGGCGGCGCACCGACGGACCGCCGGAGCCGAAATCGCCGCCCGAATCATCGGGGCCGAAACTGCCGCCGCCGGCGCCGCTGCGGCCGTCGAGCATGGTCAGCGTCGAGTTGAATCCCTGCAGCACCACCTCGGTCGAGTATTTCTCGACGCCGGCCTGGTCGGTCCATTTGCGGGTCTGCAGCGCGCCTTCGATGTAAACCTTGGCGCCCTTCTTCAGATATTGCTCGACGATCTTGCAGAGCGGCTCGGTGAAGATCACCACCCGATGCCACTCGGTCTTTTCCTTGCGCTCGCCGGTCGCCTTGTCGCGCCAGGTCTCGGAGGTCGCCACGCTCAGATTGGCGATCGGCCGCCCATCCTGCGTCCGCCGGATCTCGGGATCCTTGCCGAGGTTTCCGACCAAAATCACCTTGTTCACGCTTCCCGCCATCGCCGCTCTCCACTCCCAAAATACTGAACACGCCGGACCGCTCGCCTCAGGGCCCGCAAGCGCCGGCACCTCAAGCCACACCCTGGAAATGACCCTATACGCTCGCCGGTCCGCCAAGCGGGCTCATCCCGGGCTCATGCTCCGGTTATCCACATATAGCATCTCAGGGGCGCAATGTTCCAGTTTTGTTCCGAGGATAGGGCCGGCGACCGAGGGGAACTGCGGTGGGATACCAAGGGTTGTATCGGGTTCCAGGCCGGGAACCGAATTGTGACAAAATCCGAGCGTTTTTACGTTCGGGAAAAGTCCGGAAATGTACATGACAAATCATTAGCTTCCGGCAATCCACTTGCCTTCGAGTGTTGCATTTCGGCGACGGTATTTCCGGTTGAATCGGCTATGTTCACGGCATCGATTCGGATCGTCTCGGCGATCCGGGGACAGTTGAAAGCGCTTCGGCAGCAAGCCAACCGAACAGCGCCGGAGAGATAAGATGAAAAGGATTTTGTTGGGTACGGTTGCACTCGCTGCGCTGGGGATGGCCGCAGCTCCCGCTTCGCGGCTGATCTGGCCGCCCGTCCTTACACCAAGGCGCCGCCTCCGATGATCGCGGCGATCTACGACTGGAGCGGCTTCTATATCGGCATCAACGGCGGCGGCGGTTCGAGCCGCAAGTGCTGGGATCTGACCAACACGGCAGGCGTAATCGTCTCTCCCGCGGTCGCCGAGGGTTGCCACAACGCTACCGGCGGCATGGTCGGTGGTCAGATCGGTTATCGCTGGCAGACCAGCAGCTGGGTGTTCGGCATCGAAGCCCAGGGCAACTGGGCCGACTTCAGCGGCTCGAACATCAGCCTGACCAACGCGCTCCTGAACGACCGTTCGAAGATCGATGCGTTCGGTCTGTTCACCGGTCAGGTCGGCTACGCCTGGAATAACGTGCTGTTCTACGTCAAGGGCGGCGCTGCGGTGGTCACCGACAAGTACAACACGACAGTCATTGCCGAGCGGTCTGATCAACGACTCCGCCAGCGGCAGACCCGCTGGGGCGGCACCGTGGGCGCCGGCCTCGAATTCGGCTTCGCGCCGAACTGGTCGGTTGGCGTCGAATACGACCACATGTTCATGGGCCGGCATAACGTCGACTTCACGACTCCGGCGGGCGTGTTCAGCACAACGGACAGCATCCGTCAGGACGTCGACATGGGTCTCGTTCGCCTCAACTACCGCTGGGGCGGCCCTGTGATCGCGAAGTACTGACTTCGCACCCGCGCGAGGAACTTTGAAAAGGCCGGCCTTCGCGCCGGCCTTTTTGTTTGCGCTTTTGTTTGAGTGCGGGCGGACCTGCTGCCTGCTGCCGCCAATACGCGGCATCCATCGCCGGAAAACGCGGCGCGATCCAACAAACCGTTGATGGTTTGCACGGGACACTGGAAATCCAGACCCGTTCTTCCTATGTTCCGAGTTCACCCATTGGCGTCCAATCCCGCGGGCTTTACCTCGTGGATGCGCGCCTGAACGCGGCGCGGTTCAAGCGCCTGGAAATGCCGATATGGATGAAGTGATCAGGGCGAAGCGCCAACAGTCCGGCTCCGCGACGCGCGCGATAACGATTCGCGGCGCGCGCGAGCACAATCTCAAGAACGTCGATCTCGAAATCCCGCGCGACAAGCTCGTGGTGTTCACGGGGCTGTCCGGCTCGGGCAAATCCTCGCTCGCCTTCGACACCATCTACGCCGAGGGACAGCGGCGCTACGTCGAGTCGCTGTCGGCCTATGCGCGCCAGTTCCTGGAGATGATGCAGAAGCCCGACGTCGACCAGATCGACGGCCTGTCGCCGGCGATCTCGATCGAGCAGAAGACCACCTCGAAGAACCCGCGCTCGACCGTCGGCACCGTCACCGAGATCTACGACTACATGCGGCTGTTGTGGGCGCGCGTCGGCGTGCCCTATTCGCCCGCCACCGGCCTGCCGATCGAAAGCCAGATCGTCTCGCAGATGGTCGACCGCGTGCTGGCGCTGCCCGAGGGCACACGGCTCTATCTGCTGGCGCCGGTCGTGCGCGGCCGCAAGGGCGAGTACAGCAAGGAGCTCGCCGAATATCTCAAGAAGGGATTCCAGCGGGTCAAGATCGACGGCACCTTCTACGAGCTGGCGGAGGCGCCCACGCTCGACAAGAAATTCCCGCACGACATCGATGTCGTGGTCGACCGCATCGTGGTGCGGCCCGACATCGGCCAGCGGCTGGCGGAAAGTTTCGAGACCGCGCTGAAACTCGCCGAGGGGCTGGCGGTGATCGAATATGCCGACGCGCCGGCGGCCGACAAAAAGGCCGACGAGAAGAAGCCCGACAAGAAGACCGCAAAGATCCACGACAAGAGCGGGCCGGAGCGGATTCTGTTCTCGGAGAAATTCGCCTGCCCGGTTTCCGGCTTCACAATTCCGGAAATCGAGCCGCGGCTGTTCTCGTTCAACAATCCCTATGGCGCCTGCCCGGCCTGCGGCGGCCTCGGCATCGAGCAGCATATCGACGAAGATCTGGTCATTCCCGACAAGGAACTGACCCTGCGCAAGGGCGCGATCGCGCCGTGGGCGAAATCGTCCTCGCCCTATTACGTCCAGACCCTGACCGCGCTCGGCCAAATTCTACAAGTTCACGCTCGACACCAAGTGGAAGGACCTGCCGAAGAAGACGCAGAACGCCATCCTGCACGGCTCCGGCGAGGACGAGATCAAGTTCTCCTACGAAGACGGCGTGCGCTCCTACGACACCAAGAAGCCGTTCGAGGGCGTCATCACCAATATCGACCGCCGCTATCGCGAGACCGAGAGCGAGTGGGCGCGCGAGGAACTGGCGAAATATTTCTCCGACATTCCCTGCGCGGCCTGCCACGGCTACCGGCTCAAGCCGGAGGCGCTGTGCGTCAAGATCGGCGGCAAGCATATCGGCGAAATCTCCGAGCTTTCGGTGCGCCGCGCCGGCGAATGGTTCGAGACCGTGCCGGACGCCCTCAACAAGCAGCAGAACGAGATCGCCGCGCGCATCCTGAAGGAGATCCGCGAGCGGCTGTCGTTCCTGCTCGATGTCGGCCTGAACTACCTGACCCTGGCGCGCGCCTCCGGCACCCTGTCGGGCGGCGAGAGCCAGCGCATCCGGCTGGCCTCGCAGATCGGCTCGGGGCTGACCGGCGTGCTCTATGTGCTGGACGAGCCCTCGATCGGCCTGCACCAGCGCGACAATGCGCGGCTCCTGGAGACGCTGAAGCGGCTGCGCGACCTCGGCAACACCGTGATCGTGGTCGAGCATGACGAGGACGCCATTCGGCTCGCCGATCATGTGCTCGACATCGGCCCCGGCGCCGGCATGCATGGCGGCCACATCGTGGCGCAGGGCACGCCCGCCGACATCATGAACAATCCGAAGTCGCTGACCGGCAAATATCTCACCGGCGAATTGTCGGTGCCGATCCCCGAGCGGCGGCCGCCGAACCATCGCCGCACCATCAAGGTGATCAACGCGCGCGGCAACAATCTGAAGAACGTCTCGGCGGAGATCCCGCTGGGGCTGTTCACCTGCGTCACCGGCGTTTCCGGCGGCGGCAAGTCGACGCTGTTGATCGACACGCTCTACCGGGCGATCGCGCGCAAACTCAACAACGCCAGCGAAGGCGCGGCGCCGCACGACCGCATCGAGGGGCTGGAGCATATCGACAAGATCATCGACATCGACCAGTCGCCGATCGGCCGCACCCCGCGCTCCAATCCCGCGACCTATACCGGCGCGTTCACGCCGATCCGCGAATGGTTCGCCGGCCTCCCCGAAGCCAAGGCGCGCGGCTACGAGCCCGGGCGCTTCTCCTTCAACGTCAAGGGCGGCCGCTGCGAGGCCTGCCAGGGCGACGGCGTCATCAAGATCGAGATGCACTTTCTGCCCGACGTCTACGTCACCTGCGACGTCTGCAAGGGCAAGCGCTACAACCGCGAGACGCTGGAAGTGCTGTTCAAGGGCAAGTCGATCGCCGACGTGCTGGACATGACGGTCGAGGAAGCCGCCGACTTCTTCAAGGCGGTCCCGCGCGTCCGCGAAACTTTTAAGACCCTGCACCGCGTCGGGCTGGACTACATCCATGTCGGCCAGCAGGCGACGACGCTGTCCGGCGGCGAAGCGCAGCGCGTCAAGCTGGCAAAGGAATTGTCAAAGCGCGCCACCGGCCGCACGCTCTACATCCTGGACGAGCCGACCACGGGCCTGCATTTCCACGACGTCGCAAAGCTGTTGGAGGTGCTGCACGAGCTGGTGGCGCAGGGCAACACGGTCGTCGTGATCGAGCACAATCTCGAGGTGATCAAAACCGCCGACTGGGTGATCGACCTCGGCCCCGAAGGCGGCGACGGCGGCGGCGAAATCGTCGCCTGGGGCCCGCCGGAGGATATCGTCAAGGCGCCGCGGAGCTATACCGGCAAGTTTCTGGCGCCGGTGCTGGCGAAGGCGGGCAAGCCGAGGAAGAGCGGGGCGAGCGAGGCGGCGGAGTGAGCATCGAATTTGGGGATAAGTGAATTACTGCTTCACCTGAGTTCCAGTTCGCGGTATGTTCCTAGCGTTGGGAATCGTTTCTTTTCTTGCGACGACGCTCACAGCGCTAATTGCTGAGACGTTTGGTCTGACGCGCGCAAGCGTGTCAGCTGCAACAGGTCGCCGACACAACACGTGCGTCGATCGACGCAATGGTGTCGGACGCCAATGGCGGAGGTGCCAATGCCTACGGTGCGTAAATCAGAACGGGCTAGGCACAATTGCAACAGGGCCAGCCGCAACGGGGGACGGCATCCCGATACCTCTTGTTCAATGTTTGATCTGGTGGCCGCTTTCGCCGCCTGGGCGTACTTTGGCGAGACCGCGGCGGAGCGTCCCAGCGGGGCAATTCTTGAAGCGGGAACTCAAGCGACTATCGAGCTGACGCGCGCAAGCGTGCCGGCTGCAAATGTCGCCGGCACAACACGTGCGTCATCGACGCAATGGCGTCGCCACTTCCAGCAGGCTTCAGGAGCACCGGAACGTATCGATCCCAAGCCTGTGGGTAGTGTTACCGGTCCCAAACCCGCTGGTGCAACTGGTCCCAAGCCTCTCAAAATTACTTTCGAAGGCGAGCCTTTTTCAGGCTTGGAGTGTCTCGTCGCGATTCAGCAACCCGCGCACGGTAGCGCAGGCGTCGATAACGTAACAGCAAAACAGTTTGCTGCTACGATCAGCAGATCTGCGAGAATTGATGCCGAAGTCGACGTCGGATAGGATCGATTCGGAAGATCAATCCTTAGCACGATACGACTGACCGACTTTCGCCAGAACGCTCGACGGGTGATCAGCCGACACATCACTGCGCCCGCCACAATCACTCCACAAACCCCGCCGGATCAGCACAAAACTCCCGCATGATCTTGTAGTGATCCGTCTCCTCGACGGTCACGGGCTCCAGCCCATACTTCGACAGCCGCAGCAGGCGCGCGCCGGGATAGGCCATCAGCATGGGCGAATGCGTGGCTATCACGACCTGGCAGATCGTGGACGTCTCCATCCGCCGCATCAGCTTCAGGAATTCGATCTGGCGCGCCGGCGACAGCGCCAATTCCGGCTCGTCGAAGATGAAGATGCCCTGCTCCCGGCAACGCTCGTCGAAAAATCGCAGGAAGCCCTCGCCGTGCGAGTGCGAGAGGTAGTCGGGCGGGATGCCCGTGGGAACGCCGGGGATGATTTCGGTGTTGATCTTGTCCTGGTATCTCGCGACCGAGAAAAAGCTTTCCGCGCGAAAGAACCAGCCGTTGGTGATCCTGGGCAGCCAGCCCGCGCGCAGCGCCTGCGAAAGCCGGCCGCCCATCTTTTCGATCGCCTCGGAATGATCGACCGGCGTGTAGCCCTTGCCGCCGCCGGCTTCGTCGTAGCCGGCGAGCACGGCGATGCCTTCGAGGAAAGTGGATTTGCCGGTGCCGTTCTCGCCGACGATGATGGTGATCGGCCGGTCGAAATTCAGCTCGAAATCGTCGCGCAGGAACGGCAGGCAGAACGGATAGGCGGCGCGGTCGGCGATGCGCGACGGGTCCAGCCAGATGCGCCGGAGGTATGGCGCGGGCATGTCGATGGTTCGATCGCGTTTTCTGGCCATGGCGCTCACGCCCTCCCCGCGCGATCAGAACCGATCGGCGTCCCGGCGGCGAGGCGTCCATTCTTCGACCACCGCTTCCACGAAGCCCGCGGGATCGGCGCAGAACTCGCGCATGACCTTGTAGTGGTCCGTCTCCTGAACCGTCACGGGCTCCAGGCCGTATTTCGACATCCGCAGCAGCCGCGCGCCGGGATAGGCCATCAGCATCGGCGAGTGCGTGGCCATCACCACCTGGCAGATCGTGGATTCCTCCATCCGCCGCATCAGCTTCAAGAATTCCATCTGCCGCGCGGGCGACAGCGCGGCTTCCGGCTCGTCGAAGATGTAGATGCCCTGGCGCTGGCAGCGCTCCTGGAAGAAGCGCATGAAGCCTTCGCCGTGCGAATGCGAGAGGAAATCCGCCGACGGGCTCCCGGCCGAGTCGAGATATCTCGCGATGGAGAAAAAGCTCTCGGCGCGGAAGAACCAGCCGTTGGTGACCTTCGGCAGCCAGCTCGCGCGCAAGGCCGTGGAAAGGTTTCCGCCCATCGCCTCGATCGCGTCGGAATGATCGACCGGGCGATATCCCTTGCCGCCGCCGGCTTCGTCATAGCCGGCCAGCACGGCGATGCCTTCGAGCAGCGTGGATTTGCCGGCGCCGTTTTCGCCGGCGATGATGGTGATCGGCCGGTCGAAACTCACCTCGAACTCCTGGCGCAGGAACGGCAGGCAGAACGGATAGGCCGCGGGATCGGTGACGAGCGACGGATCGAGCCGCACCTGCCGCAGGTATGGCGCGGGCATGTTGATGGTGCGATTGCGTCTTGAGGCCATGCGCCCCGCTCCCCCTGCCCGCGTTGTGGCCGCCGGACGCCACTACCTCGAATGGAACATAACGGGAACTCTGGCGTCAGGGAAGCGGTTTTTACCGGGGGATCACGGCAGGGACTGGTCCATGTCCTGCGCGGGCCGTGCGTCGGATGCGCGGCGGACCAGCCGTGCCGGGACGCCGACCGCAGTGTAGCCCGACGGCACCGGCGCCAGAACCAGCGAGCCGGCGCCGACCTTGGCAAAGTCGCCGATCTCGATGTTGCCCAGCACCGTCGCCCCGGCGGCCAGCAGGACGCCGCGGCCGATCCGCGGCGCGCCGGCCGCGACCTTCCGGCAAACTGCCGAGCGTCACCTCCTGCAGCATCGATACGTCGTCACCGATGACCACGCCCTCGCCGATGGTGATGCCGGTGCCATGGTCGATAAACAGGCCGCTTCCGATCGTCGCGGACGGATGGATGCTGACATGCAACGCCCCGGTGATGCGGGCGTGAAGCTCGCGGGCGAGTTCGGTTCGGCCGCTTTCCCAGAGCCGATGCGAGATGCGATAGGCCTGCAACGCGACGTAGCCCTTGAAATGCAGCAGCACGTGAAGCGGACCGGGACACGCGGGATCGCGGTCAAGCGGCGCCCTCAGATCGAGGGTCGCGATCTCGATCAAGGCGGGATGCTCGCGATAGACCCGCTCGGCCATTCGCCGGGTGACGGCCTTCTCGTCGCGGCTGCCGCTGACCGCCGCGGCAATCAGTTGCGCCAGCATGCCGGCCAGATCGCGCTGACCGACGACCGCCTCGTGCATCCACGCGGCCAAGGCCGGTTCAGCGGCCGCGACCGCGAGCGCCTCGCGCTGGATCGTCTGCCAGAGCGAAACGTCTTCAGCCGGTGATGGCAGGCCCATGATGGTCTCCGCGACCGCCGACATCGAACGTCTCACGGCAGCCTTGTCGCAACTCGTCGACGGTGCTGCCCGGACATTACGACAGGCGGGGCAGACAGCCAACTGATTTGCCCGTCGGGTTGTTTTGCGAAAAACGTGTCCAGCGCTTTTTTTATGATTTTTTCGCTTTTCCTTTCATGCAAATCAGTTCTCTAGTCCCGCCGTCTCACCCCACTCAGAGGGGCGTATCGCGATCGTCACGGACGCGGGGTGGGATGCGGTGGACGCGGCGGCGCTTTTGACGAACAGCGCCAAGGCGGACGGAGAAGTCGTGTGGTCCTGACGCCTCATGGTTGGCGTTCAAGTCTGAGCAGCGAGCTTCTGCGGGCGACGGTGACAAGAAATCCTGATCGCCGGGGAGAGCACGAAGGAAGCCGTTAAAACCATTGCGTGCGGGGATGCCGGGTGATTTCCGGTGCGACCGCTGTGAATACTCGTGTGCATTCTTCACTACCCCCAGCGCACACGAGGCTGCGGGTGCACTGGGCACCCGGCATTCCCGCGCGCCCTCTTTTTCGGGGGCGGAAGGTTCTTTGCAAAACTCGGGCGCACCGCGCCGCGAGAACGATGTTCGTCGTCCCGTGCGAAGCGCAGGGACCCATAACCACAGGCGTCGATTGTTCACGAAAGCCGTCCCCCAGCGTCTTTACCAACAGGCGTCACGGCGTATGGGTCCCGGCGTTCGCCGGGACGACGGCGGTGGTTACGGCGCATTCGCGCACCGTTGGCTCGCAATGACGAGCGTTGGCTGTTTGAAATGTAAATCCAGAAGCACGTCGAGCCGGCGAGCGCGCTACACGCCCTCGCCTGCTCGCCCAGCACTTCCAGCACCAGCTCCATCGTCATCAGCACCGGGTTGTCGCCGCGCACCAGCCGGCCCTCGGCAAGGCCGCCGAGGTAATCGACCAGCGCCACATCGAGCTCTGCTTCCAGCGTGCCGTTGGCGCCCGGCGACACGATGCCGGCGCGGATCGCAAGCTCGGTCGCGAACGGAACGACGCTGCTTCCGTCGGTGAAGCGGGCGCCGATGGTCGAGCCGACGCCGCCGCGCAGCCGCGCGCGCAGGATGCCGTGCTGCCGGCAGAACGCTTCCAGCGCGCCGGCAACATCCTGGTTCGGCCGCAGCCGCAGCGCGAAGGCGCGGCTCGTCGTCTTCACCTCGACCAGGCGCGCGCGACACCGGCCCGAACAGCTTGAACCGGGTTTCCGGATCAGGCTCGGCCGTGAAGCCGGCGCCATCCACGCCGAAGGCTTCGACCTCGAACGGCTCGGCGACCACGGTTTCCTCGGGCAGGATATGGCCGCCGCTGGTTTTGCCGTCGGCCTCGCGCCACAGCGCGTGGCAATGGAAGAACGGCGCGCCGTCGCGGCTGCCCAGCGTCATCGCGCCCAGCTTGATCCGCGTGATGCCTTCGGGGCGAAAGGTGTCGCTGTAGAACGCGGCGTTTTCGCCGGTCTTCGACAGCGCCGGCATCACATAGGCGAACGGACCGAGCGCGCCTCCGCCCATGTTCAGCACGCCGCCGGCAAATCCTTCGTTCGCAAAACCGCGGCGCGCGGCTTCCAGCAGCGGCACGCCCGCTTGCAGCGTGAACGTGAACGCGCGGCCGCGCGCTTCCACCCACTGGATGCGCTCGGGCGCCGGCGGTCCGGGCTGTTCGATGCTGCGCATCAGCTTTTTGGCGTCGAGGTGACGTCGAGCAGCCCGCGCGCTTCCAGCTCGTCGCGCACCAGCCGCTTTGGCACCTTGCCGTAGCCGGACTTCGGCAGCGCGTCCCAGAAGAAAAACCGCTTCGGCATTTTGTAGCGCGGCACCTTGGGCGCCAGGAACCCGGCCATCTCGGCCTCGGTCACCGCATCAGCGCCCTCGCGCGCGACGCAGACGGCGACGCCGATCTCGCCCCACACCGGATCGGGCACGCCGAGCACCGCGACCTCGCCGATCGCGGGATGGGTCAGGATCTTCTCCTCGACCTCGCGCGGATAGATGTTGGAGCCGCCCGATATGTACATGTCGGAGGCGCGGCCGGTGATATAGACAAACCCTTCCTCGTCCATGTGGCCGAGATCGCCGGTGCGAAACCAGCCGTCGCGAAATGCTTTCGCGTTGGCCTCGGGGTTGTCGTAATAGCCCGCGAATACGGCGGGGCCGATCACGCAGATCTCGCCGGTCTCGAACGGTTTCAGTTCGCGCCCGTCATCGCCCTGGATCGAAACCTGCATGCCCGTGCGCTCGAAGCCGCAACTGCCGATCCGCGCCTGCGGCCCGTCCTCGGGATCGTGCAAAGCCGGCGGCAGCACGGTGATATTGCCGGTGACCTCGCCAAGGCCAAAATATTGCACCAGCACGGGGCCGAGTTTTTTCAGCGCGGTCTTCTGGTCCTCGCGATACATCGGCGCGCCGGCATAGATCACATAGCGCAGCGAGGAATGGTCGTAGCGCTCGACCGCGGGATGCTCGACCATCATTTTCAAAATGGTCGGCACGGTGAAGATGTTGGAGACACGATGCCGCTCGATCAGCCGGAACGCCTCGTCGATGTCGAAGCGCTCGGTGGACAGGAGAATGGTCGGCACGCCGCGCGCGGCCTGGACGAGTTGATGCACGCCCGCGCCATGCGACAACGGTGCGACCACCAGCGAGGCGTCATTCTCCGTGGTGCCGGGCATGAGGTCGGCGAGGTGATTGGTGATCACAAAGGCCATCTGGCCGTGGGTCAGCACGGCGGCCTTCGAGCGGCCGGTGGTGCCCGAGGTGAAGAAGAACCAGCAGGGATCGTCGTACTCGACCGCCGCGTTCTCGACCTTTGCGCCCTCATGCGCCGCGATCGCCTCGCCGACGGATTTCTCGCCGAGTGCGCCCTCGCCGATCCGCCAGATAAAAGCCAGCGCCGGGCTCGCGGCCTTCACCGCCGCCGCATGCTCCGGGAAATCGCCGTGACAGAGAAACGCCTTCGCGCCGGAGGCAGTGGCGAGATAGGCGACCTCGTCCGGCATCAGCCTGAAATTGGTCGGCACCCAGACCGCGCCCAGCCGGAACGCGGCAAACATCGACCAGAACATCTCCTCGCCATTCCTGGAATGGACGAGGATGCGGTCGCCCTTCGCGATGCCGCGCGCGGCCAGCGCCGCCGCCAGCGCCGAGACTTTGGCGTCGATCTCGCGCCAGTTCCACGAGCGCTCGCCCCAGATGAACCCGATGCGGTCGCCGTGACGGCGGGCATTCTGGGTCAGGAGATGCGCGAGATTCATCACCCGGCGCGACATCCGGCTGACGCCGCCGGTCGGCGCAGCGGCGGTCGGGCTCTCCGCTCACCGCCGTCCCATCCAGACCCCGGCCGCCAGCAGCACGATGCCGACCACGCCGGAAGCGATGCCGTGCTTGTAATGCATCCGCGCCACGCCGGCCTCATGCCCGGGGAAGAAGCCCGGCAACTGATCCGCCGGCAGCAGGAAATAGACGGCGGCAACGACCAGCAGGACGACGCCGAGCACGTTCAGCACAAGCTTCATGGAGGTCTCCCCTTGGACGATGGCAGGGCGTTTGATCGGTCCCGCACGGGCTTCCGGCCTGTTTATCGCCATCCGCCGCCGCCCCGCAAGTAGACGCCGAAAGCAGCCATCATCGCGGCATTTTGAACTCGAACGGCGATCGGCAATATGAGTATCCTGACGGTCATGCCCGGTGGTCCGGCAATGGGCTCAAACGCTCAACACTGACGCCGGCAATGCCAGGCTGCTATAGAGCGACGAAACGATTTGAGGATTTCATGATCACCCGCCGAATGCTCCTTCTGACTGCTACCGTCGGCCTGTGCGCCCTTGCGGTGTCGCCCTTCGCCCTCGCCGCGCCGCCGGCGGCAACCGATCCCGTTGCGATCGTCAACGCCATCTACGCGCGCGCCGCCAAGGGCAAGGGCGATGGCGGCGGCGCGTTCGTCATCGAGAACAAGGCGGCGAAGGCAAAGTACCTGTCGAAATCGCTGGTCGCGCTGTGGGCCAAGGCCGACGCCCACACGCCGAAGGGCGACGTCGGGCCGGTCGATTTCGATCCCGTCACCAATTCGCAGGAGCCGGACGTCAAGTCGTTCAAGGTGGTCACCGAGAAGCTCGAGGCCGACAAGGCGATCATCGCCGTCACCATCACCGGCCGCGGTGAAGCCCGAAAGGTGGCCGCCGACAACACCGTCCGCTACACTTTCGTGCGCGACGGCGGACAATGGAAGATCGACGACATCACCGGGGCCAGCGACGGCGAGCCGTGGTCGATCCGCGACATGCTCGCCGACTCCCTGAAGGGCTGAGCCGGGAGCAGATGCGATGAGCGACATCGTCAACAACAAGGCACATCACCGCTACGAACTCGAGGTCGATGGCCATATCGCCGCGACCTATTACGAGCTCGACGGCGGCGTCATCACCTTCGTCCATACCGAGGTGCCGCCGGAACTCGGCGGCAAGGGCATCGGCTCGAAACTGATCAAGGGCGCGCTCGACCAGGTGCGCGCCGACGGCCTGAAGGTGATCGCGCAGTGCCCGTTCGTGAAAGCCTATATCGACAAGCATCCCGACTATGCGGATCTGCTGAAGGGCTGACCCACCACCGGCGGCCGGTTTGCATCCGGGGCTTGACCGGCCTACATACCCGGTCGGAATCCTCATCTCTTTCGGAAACAACGTCATGGCACAGGCAGCGTCCGCGACAACAAGGCCCCTCTCCCGCTTCGAGACTCGACGTCGAGGGCGCGGTGGCGTTCGCCAATTATCGCCTGACGCCATCGGCCGTGATCATCACCCACACCGAGACGCCGCGCGAACCTGCGCGGCCGCGGCATCGCCTCGGAACTGGTCAAGGGCGCGCTGGAGCTGATCCGCGCCGACGGACTAAAGGTGATCGCCGGCTGCGGTTTCGTGGTGGACTATCTGCGCAAGCATCCGGAATTCGCGGATCTGACGGGGTGAAGCACTGACCGTCATTCCGGGTCGACGTGAGCGTCGACCCGAATGACGCGAATGCTTCACACGATCCGGATCGACATGTCCGGCAGGCCCTCGCAGCTTGCACAGCAGCACGTCGCCCTTGACGACCGGGCCGACATTCTCCGGCGTGCCGGAATAGATGATGTCGCCGGCCTTCAGCTCGAACGCCTCGGACAGTTTGGCGATCTGCTCGGCGACGCTCCAGATCATCTTGTCGAGATCGGAGTTCTGCCGCACCGTGCCGTTGACGGCGAGCGAGATCGCGCCCTTGGTGAAATGCCCGGTCTTCGACACCGGATGGATCGGGCCGAGCACCGCGGCATGGTCAAAGCTCTTGCCGATTTCCCACGGCTTCTTTTCCGCCGCCATGCCGTTCTGCAGATCGCGCCGGGTCATGTCGAGGCCGAGCGCATAGCCGTAGACATGGTCGAGCGCCTGTTCCGGCAGGAATGTTGGTGCCGCCCGATTTCAGCGCCGCCACCAGCTCGACCTCGTGGTGATAGTTCTTGGTCAGCGAGGGATAGGGATGATCGGCCACCGCTCCGATCGCGACGTTCTGGATCGCGTCGGTCGGCTTCTGGAAAAAGAACGGCGGCTCGCGGGTCGGATCCGAGCCGCGCTCGATCGCGTGCGCGGCGTAATTGCGCCCGATGCAATAGATGCGGCGAACCGGAAATACCCCTTCCTCGCCGACGATCGGGATCGTGGTCGCGGGCACCGGAAAGATCGGCTTCGCGCCGGCCTGCGCATGCGCCGGAGCGCTCTGTGTCGCCGCGCCCGCCAGCGCCAGCGCGCCCGATGCGAGGATAGTCCGGCGATCGACGCTATTCATGGTCATACTCCCGTGTTTCCTTTTCTTATTGGTAGAGCCCGTGTCTAGCTCCGCCGGCCAACCCGGGCAAGGCACCCCGGTTCGCGCCGAAAGCAGCCGAAGGACTGCGGCACACTTCAAGTTTTCGATGGAAAGCAAGAACCCGTTAGGGGAGCAATGCGACCAAAGTCCATCATCGAACGATGGTCACTGTGGTGGACCTCGCGACGCGGATCGCATTCCTGCAAAAAGGCCCGCGCGAACGCGGGCCTTGCTCTCTCGGCTTCCGAAAGTGAGGTCAGTGCTTGATCTCGGGGGGCAGTTTGCCGCCGTTCGCGGCCAGCTTTGCCATCACCTGCTTGTGCAGCCAGATGTTCATGCTGGCGGAATCATTGCTGTCGCCGGTGTAGCCGAGTTCTTTCGCCAGCTCCTTGCGCGCCGTGAAGCTCGAATCGATATCGAGCGCCTTCATCAGATCAACGATCGATGTGCGCCATGCCAGCTTTTCGCCCTTCGCGGCGGCGGCCTTGTCGACGATCGCCGCAACATCGACCGATTGCGGAGGCGCGGCCGGTGCCGCTGACGGCGCGGCAGCCGCACCGGTGCTCGTGGTCACGCCGCCACCTGCCGCAGCTCCCGTGCTTGCCGGCGTCGCAGCGGCCTTGCCGCCAAAGATCGCGCTCATGATTTTGCCGAAAATGCTCATCGTCCGCTCCCTATGATTTTTGAAGATACTGTGAAGCCTTGAACGGCACTTTGCCTGGTTGCCGGTAGCGCCATGGCCGGATCGCGAGAAGTGTATCCCGCACAGCAACACTTGGCTATGCACGAGGCGCGGCGGAATGAAGGCGAAATGACGCGGGTGCTTTCGCGCTGACACAACGCAGCATCACCGAAGCGTGAGCGATAGCGGGGATGAATGGGAGTACCCTGACAGCTTCAGTTCGCGACATGGCCAGCTTCGGTTTTCTGTCTTCGCGTCTGGCCAGATCGTGATCGTTTCCAAGGAAGGCGGCCCGGGCGCTTGAGCTGCGGCCGGCGCCAAGGGAAATCGAGGGAGATACGACCATGGCCACACCCTATCCCGGCAATGTCAGCCCCGTTGCGCAGCCCGCGAAGGACGGCGCGGCTGCGCCTGTCATCCGAACCATCCACCTGTCCGATCTGCGCGAGGCACTGCGATTAGGCTGGGAGGATTTCAAGGCCGTTCCCAGCCACGCCATCATCCTGTGCGTGATCTATCCCGTGCTGGGTCTGGTGCTGGCGCGCACAGTGCTCGGCTATTCGGTGCTGCCGCTATTGTTCCCGCTGGCCGCGGGCTTTGCCCTGCTCGGCCCGTTCGCCGCACTCGGGCTCTATGAACTCAGCCGCCGCCGCGAAGCCGGTGAATCCGCCTCCGCCTGGGACGCGGTCGACGTGCTGCGCTCGCCCTCGTTCGGCGCGATGCTGGCACTCGGCACGCTGCTGCTGGCGCTGTTCGTGACCTGGGTGGCCACCGCGCAGGCGATTTACGTGGCGGCGTTCGGTTACCAATCCGCGGCGGACATTCCGGATTTCGCCGACCGCGTGCTTACGACGCCGCAGGGCTGGTGGCTGATCGTGGTCGGCTGTGGTGTCGGCTTTCTGTTCGCGCTGGTGGCGCTGTGCGTCAGCGTGGTTTCGTTCCCGCTGATGCTGGACCGCCATGCCGGCGTCGGCGACGCCATGGTGACGTCGCTGCGGGCGGTGGCGCGCAACCCCGTTCCGATGGCGGCTTGGGGATTGATCGTCGCCCTGCTGCTGGTCCTGGGATCGCTGCCGCTGTTCCTCGGGCTTGCCGTCGTCATTCCGCTGCTCGGGCACGCGACCTGGCATCTCTATCGCGCGGTGATCGCGCCGGATCCCAATCCGCGGCCGATTCCTCCCCGCCCGCACCGCGAACGGCGGCCCGCGGCGGATTTCCCGGCCAACTTGTTCCCGTGGCGCCGCAAGGACGGCACTTAGAGCCGTCACAAAACCGCCGGCCGATCCGTGCCGGCGGTTTTTGCTTGGGAATCGCCGATTCATTCGTTACGCCGAATAGCGGGAAACCGCCGGTAACCGATGGGCCTTGTTTTGGCCGCGGTTGCCACGGACATTTCAAAGCGTCGGGGAAACGTACTTCATTCCAGATTCATTTCGGAGCAGTGGTCCCGATGACCGGTCAATTACCTTTGCGAGCCGTCCTGACAGCAGCAGTGCTGACGCTATCCGCCGCGCCGTCGCTGGCCGCGACCTGCGGGACCGGCAATTTTACAAGCTGGCTCGACGACTTCAAAACCGACGCCGCGGCCAAGGGAGTTTCCAAATCCGCGATTGCCGCCGGACTGAGCGGAGTGACGCCGGACCAGGCGGTGCTCTCGCGGGATCACTCGCAGAAGGTTTTCAATCAAACCTTCGAGGAGTTTTCCGGCCGGATGGTGCCTCCCCGCCTGTCCCGCGGCTCCAATATGATGAAGCAATACGGATCGGTGCTCGGACGAATCGAACAAACCTATGGTGTCCCCGGAGAAGTGCTGGTGGCGATCTGGGGGCTCGAGACGGATTTCGGCGTCAACACCGGGAAATTTCCGACCATCCGCTCGCTGGTGACGCTGGCTTACGATTGCCGCCGCGCTGAAACCTTCCGGGCGGAATTGATGGACGCTCTTCGCATCGTCGAGCGCGGCGATCTGGCGCCCTCGGAAATGCGCGGCGCCTGGGCTGGCGAAATCGGCCAGACCCAGTTCATGCCGTCGTCCTATCTCAAATATGCCGTGGATTTCGACGGCAACGGCCGTCGCGATCTCCTGCACAGCGCACCCGACGTGCTGGCCTCTACGGCGAATTATCTCGCCAGCTATGGCTGGCAGCGCGGCAAGGACTGGGAACCCGGCAGCGCCAATTTCAATGTGATCCAGCAATGGAACAAGAGCGAGGTCTACGCCAAGACCATTGCCTATTTCGCGAGCCAGCTCGCACACGCACCCTGAAAATCTGAATCTACCTCGTCACGAGGCCTAAAGGGCCGATCGCCCGACGCAACCGGCCCCTCTATGCGGGCTTACTTCATCATGCCCATATGCATCACCTTGCTCAGGTGAGCGGAGCAAGCGCCCATTTTGCCATCGAGCATGGCGGCCTGCGCCATCGCGACTTCCTTCTGCGCCGCCATCTTGCCGTCGCCGTCAGCCATGGCTTCCACCATGGATTCGGACTTGGTCATGTTTTCGCCGCTGCAGCCACCCATGCTGGCGGCAGACGCGGGAACGGTCGAGTACAAAACGGCAGCCATTGCGGCTGCTCCGAGTAACTTATTGATCACGTTACTTTCCCCTTTTTCATCGATCAGACCGCGGCATCATTGCCGGAATCTGTGCGACAATTGATCGCTGACTAGCGGCGAGTTTCGGAATGAATTTCGCGCGATGAAAATGTGATGCGCGCACGATGCAAGGCCGCATGCGCAAGGACGCTTCTGCATTACAGGCTGGTAAGGAATCGATTGCGACTCGGCGTTGCCCCCTCGTCCGCAGCGCAGCGTCGCGCGTGCACGATTCGCTCGAGCGGATCGGCGCGCCGCGCCTGCGTCGGGAATCGCCACCGCCTGGGATTTAATCCGACCGCATTCTGATGCCCATGCCGCCGGGAGGTCATTTGCGCAGACGCTTTGATCGTCATGGCGCGGCCAAGTCACGCCGTGGCTCTCGCGAGCTACCGGAGGATTCGGCCAATCACGCCCCGGACTGCTGCAACGCAATATAAATAATGATTTTTGGTTCATAAACGTTTGACAGCATGCGAATCGCGCATGATTTGACGGTCATATGACCTTCCTAACTGGCATCCGACATCTCAATTTTCTTACCAAGGGCTTGTTTTCGCGGCGATTTGAACCATCTTTGGGTGGACGGATCTCTCGGTTCCAAACGCCACAATCAAATGATTACACACAAGATTTTGAACGGTTTGGAGCTTGATGAGGCCATCCAGGCGGCCGCTTTGGGCAGCTATGCTGAAGGGTTAATCGGTTCTTACCTTTGTCATGCGCCTGGTGCTTAGCTGCACCGCACCATTTGATCTTCCGGAACCAGGAACATCGGCCTATATTCATTTCAACGGTGCGGCCAGCTCAAAGGCTGAATCGTAAATTCCTAAGGAGACTACCATGTTGCTCTCGCTCATTCGCATGATCCAGGCATTCCGCGACTATCAGCGCAATGTCAGCGAATTGTCCCAGCTCAGCGATCGCGAACTGGCCGATATCGGTCTTGACCGCTCGGACATTCCGCGCGTTGCCGCCGGTACCTATCAAGGCTGATGCTCTTCAGCCGACTGTCGAACGGATAACGCCCGCCACTGTCGCGGGCGTTGTCGTATCTGCTGCTACGCGCTACCTCTGTCCTCATGACAGGCACAACTTCCCAGACTGAATCCGTGCATATCGTTGGCGCCGGCCTCGCCGGCTCGGAAGCTGCCTGGCAGGTCGCTCAGTCCGGCGTGTCAGTTGTGCTGCATGAAATGCGCCCGGTCAGGATGACGGAAGCGCATCGCACCGATGGCCTCGCCGAACTCGTTTGCTCCAATTCATTCAGGTCCGACGACGCCGCCAATAACGCGGTCGGCCTGCTGCACGCCGAAATGCGGCGGCTGGGCTCGCTGATCATGCGCGCGGCCGACGCCAATCAGGTCCCGGCCGGCGGCGCGCTGGCGGTGGACCGCGACGGGTTCTCCGCCGCCGTCACCAGGGCGCTCAACGACCATCCCCTGATCGAGATCCGCCGCACCGAGGTCGATGGCCTGCCGTCCGCGGACTGGCGCAACGTCATTGTCGCGACCGGGCCCCTGACCTCGGCGCCGCTGGCCGACGCCATCCGCCAGCTCACCGACGAGAATGCGCTGGCGTTCTTCGATGCGATCGCCCCGATCGTCCACCGCGATTCCATCGACATGTCGAAGGCCTGGTTTCAGTCACGCTACGACAAGGTCGGCCCCGGCGGCACCGGCGCCGATTACATCAACTGCCCCCTGACCAGGGAGCAATACGACGCCTTCGTCGAGGCGCTGCTAACTGGCGAAAAAACCGACTTCAAGGAATGGGAGACCAATACCCCCTATTTCGACGGCTGCCTGCCGATCGAGGTGATGGCCGAGCGCGGCCGCGAGACGCTGCGTCACGGCCCGATGAAGCCGGTCGGCCTGACCAATCCGCACGATCCGACCGTGAAAGCCTACGCCATCGTGCAACTGCGCCAGGACAACAAGCTCGGCACCCTCTACAACATCGTCGGCTTCCAGACCAAATTGAAGCACGGCGCGCAGCAGCGCGTCTTCCGCACCATTCCCGGGCTCGAGAACGCCGAATTCGCCCGGCTCGGCGGCTTGCATCGCAACACCTTCCTGAATTCGCCGAAGCTTCTGGACGCACAGTTGCGGCTGCGCGCAGAACCGCGGCTGCGCTTCGCGGGCCAGATGACGGGCTGCGAGGGCTATGTGGAATCCGCCAGCATCGGACTGATCGCCGGCCTCTATGCGGCCGCTGACGCCCGCTCGACAGCGCTGGCGCCACCGCCGGCGACGTCGGCGCTGGGATCGCTGCTCGGCCACATCACCGGCGGCCACATCGAAACCATCGAACCGGGCACGCGGTCATTCCAGCCGATGAACATCAATTTCGGGCTGTTTCCGCCGCTTGCCAGCCCTCCGACCAAAAAGCCCGACGGGTCGCGGCTGCGCGGCAACGAGAAGACGGTCGCCAAAAAGCAGGCGATCAGCGCCCGCGCGCTGGCCGATCTCGATCGCTGGATTGCCGATAATCTGCATATTGCTGCGGCAGCGTGAGCGCCCCCATGAGTTTGCCAAAAGACGACGCCGCTGTGCTGTCGGCGCGATGGATTGAAGGCGTGCTGTTGAAGCGCGACGTGTTTTCCACGGTCGAGCGCGGCCGCTTTCGCGGCGATCAAGGCGAGGTCGATGCGGTCCTGCGCCGGCTCGACCAGGTGCCGTGGTGGTCTTATCTTCCGGCGCGTCATCTGTTTGCGCGCGAGCGCCGGGCGCTGGCGCTGGCGAAGGGCCTTGAGGTCGGACCTGAACTGCTATGGGCCGGCCGGCAGGCGCTGGTGCGCGGCTTCATCGACGGCGTCGCGCTGCATCTGGCCAAACCGCCATGGCGACGTCGCCTATTTCCGTTCCGCCAAATTGGCGCTGCGCAAGCTGCATCGCGCCGGCATCTGCCATAACGATCTTGCCAAGGAACAAAACTGGCTGCGCGGCAGCAACGGTCGGGCCTATCTCACCGACTTCCAGCTCGCCGCCTGCTTCAAGACGCGCAGCCGGATGTTCCGGATCGCGGCCTACGAGGATCTGCGGCATCTGTTGAAGCACAAGCGCAGCTACGCGGCGGACGCGCTGACGCCGAAGGAGCGCAAGATTCTGGCGCGCAAATCCTTTGTCGCCAGCCTCTGGCTCAAGACCGGCAAGAAGGTCTACCGCGGCATCACCCGCGGCCTGTTCAATTTCACCGACCGCGAAGGCGGCGGGCGGCGGCTGGTCAATGACGCCCCCGTGCTGATCGATCTGATCCGGAAAAATCCCGACGTGCGCGATACCGCCATCGTCGCCTTCGCCGACCGCCGCACCGGCGTCGGGCTCTATGCCTTCGTCGAGGCCGACCGCACCGCGCTGGAAGCGCAATTGCGCAGCGAACTTGCCGCGGCGAAAGGCCCGAAACCGCCGGAGCATATCCAGGTGGTCCATGCCCTGCCCCGCGACGCCGCGGGCAAGCCGCGCACCGAAATCCTGCAGCTTGTCGCCATGAACCAGCTCGACCTGATCGAGCCGATGATGAACAGCGATACCGACCGCGCGTTCCTGAAAGACATTCTGGAATCACGCAAGAATTTGCGCGATCGGTTCAATTTCGAGGCGGCGGATCTGAATTCGCAATAAGACATCCGCGTCGTTGCGAGGAGCACAACGGCGGCTATCGGTACCGTGCGTCGCCCCTAGCCTCCGAACGTCCGCGATCGCGACGCCCGCCACAGCGTCCATAACGTCCGCAGCCTCGACGTGGCGTGCGGCATGAAGAGATCGGTATCCGCGCGCGACATCCGCTCGAGCTCGCGGACCACCTCCGCCAGCGGCAGGAACACCGACCTCACCTCCGGCGCCACGCCCGGCAGCAGCTTCAGGGCGGTGTCCAGATGCGCGCGGGCCTCGCCGAGCAGTTGATTGAGCGCCGCCCGCAGTCTTTGGGGTTTCCTTGCCCGCAAACACCTCGTCCATGCCGCTGCCGTGGCTCTCCAGCAATTGCAGCGGCACGAACAATTGACGCCGCGCGGCGTCGAGCGGCAGCGCCACCATCACCTGCGCCATGCCTTGCGCCAGACCGGCGTGGCGCGCGAGATGCTCGATGTCGGGGGACTGCCACCCGGCGGCCGCGGCGCCGAGCGAGAACAGCGCCGAATTGGTATCCTGGAGATATCCTTCCAGCGCCGCCATGGTCGGCATCGGATCGTTGTAGAGATCGAACTGGTGCTCGTTGACGAGCCGCGACAGCCGCTCGGCCGGCAGGCCGAAATTCTCGATCGCCAGATTGAGTTCGGCCGCGACCGGATTGCCCTCGACGCCGCCATGGCCCTCGCCTGCCAGCATATCGCTCCACCATTGCAGGCGTATCTCACCCGGCAGCGGCTGGCTCACGACCTCCCGGACGCGGGAAATCTCGACATTGAAGGCATAGATTGCGAGCAGCGCACGCCGCTGGCCGGCCGGCACAAACAGCGTCGATGCATAGCGAGAAAAATCGTGGCCGCGCACCAGCTCGGCGCAGAATTCGGCCGCTTGCCGGCCCTCGTCAGCGGCGCTCATGGCACCGCGATCAGGGCGGCCGCGACGCGCCGGCGCTCACCCATCATGATATTGTAGGTGCGTATCGCAGGGCCGGTCTGCATCGCGTCCAGCACGATACTGACGGCCCGCAGCGCCTTGCGGAGATCAGGGGGCGGCTGCCAAACATCCGTACCGGTGCCGATGATCAGCGTATCGATGGCATTCGCAGCGGCGAACACCTGTTCAAGTGCATCTTCGTCGATTTCGCCGGGGGTCGTGAC
Organism: uncultured Alphaproteobacteria bacterium; assembly: GCA_963843225.1. GTDB lineage: Bacteria > Pseudomonadota > Alphaproteobacteria > Rhizobiales > Xanthobacteraceae > Bradyrhizobium. The sequence continues at coordinate 443,542 of CAWJJT010000004.1, forward strand.
CGGCCAGGCCCAGATCGCATCCGGCAGGCACAACAGCGAACCACGATGCGACATATCGGCGAAGGCAAAACCGCCCTTGCCGTAGGCCTCGATCGGGGCGGATCTGGGAAGGTGCGGTGCGTCCGGACGGCTCGTCGCTCGCTTGGGCATGGCCCGCTACTTCTTCGCCGGCTTTTCCGGCGCGTCGGCCCTGTGTTCGCCGACGCCGAGATAGATCAGGATCGGGGCTGCAATGAAGATCGAGGTGTAGGTGCCGACCAGCACCACGCCGAACATCATCACCGCGGTGAAGCTGTGGATGGCGTTGCCGCCGAACAACAACAAGGCCAGCAGCGCCAGCGTCACCGTGACGTGGGTGATGATCGAGCGCGACAGCGTCGAGTTGATGGACTCGTTGAGCAATTCCGGCATCGGCATCTTCTTGTAACGCCGCAGCATTTCCCGGATGCGGTCATAGATCACGACGGTATCGTTCAGCGAATAACCGAGAATCGTCAGCAGCGCGGCGATGCTGGTGAGGTCGAAATCGACCTGCGAGATCGACATGAAGCCGATCGTCAGCACGATGTCGTGGACGTTGGCGATCATGGCGCCGAGCGCGAACTGCCATTCGAACCGGAACCAGAGATAGATCAGGATCGAAAGGATCGCGAGCATCAGCCCCAGCATGCCGTAGGCCAGCAATTCGCCGGAAACACGCGGTCCAACCACTTCGACGCGGCGGTAATCGACGGCATCGCCGAGCGCGCCGCGGACCTTCTGCACGGCCTCCTGCTGGGCGGCGTCGCCACCCGGCTGTTCGGCAACCCTGATCAGGACTTCATCGGGCCCGCCGAACTGCTGGAGCTGGATATCGCCCAATCCGAGGCCGCCGAGGGTGGCGCGCATCGCGCCGATGTCGACGGCGCCGGACTTGGCCCGCACTTCCATCAGCGTGCCGCCCTTGAAGTCGATGCCGAAGTTCAGGCCGTGGGTGAAGAACAGCGTGATCGCGATAATCGAAAGCAGCGCCGATATCGGAAAGCTGATGCGGCGGAAGCGGGTGAAATCGAAATGGGTGTTGTCGGGCACGATGCGCAGCGACGGCAGCCAGCCGAAAATGCTGACCACGGTCAGCACGGCGATCAGGATGCCAAGGCCTATCAGAACCAAATGTGTCACAGCCGGCTCCGCATGATCAAATCGGCACGCTTTGCGGCCGCTTCCACCGCACCCAGGTCGCCACGATCAGGCGGGTCAGGGTAAACGCGGTGAACACCGTGGTAATGATGCCGATGCCAAGCGTCACGGCGAAGCCGCGCACCGGGCCGGTGCCGATATAGAACAGCACGGCGGCGGCGATGAAGGTGGTGATGTTGGAATCCAGGATCGTCGACAGCGCGCGCTTGAAGCCGGCGTCGATCGCGGAAATCGCGTTGCGCCCGCCGCGCAGTTCCTCGCGGATGCGCTCGTAGATCAAGACGTTGGAGTCCACCGCGATGCCGACCGTCAGCACGATGCCGGCGATGCCGGGCAAGGTCAGCGTCGCGTTGAGCAGCGACAGCACGCCGAAGATCATCGCGACGTTGATGGCGACCGCGATGTTGGCGAACACGCCGAACAACCGATAGGTCACGAGCATGAACACGATGACCAGGATCGATCCCACATAGGCCGCCAGTTCGCCCTTCTCGATCGAATCCTGACCGAGCCCGGGACCGACGGTGCGCTCCTCGATCACGGTCAGCGGCGCGGGCAGCGCGCCGGCGCGCAACAGGATCGCCAGATCGTTGGCCTGCTGCACGGTGAAATTGCCCGAGATCTGCCCGGAGCCGCCGGTGATCGGTTCGCGGATCACGGGCGCGGAAATCACCTCATTGTCGAGCACGATCGCGAAGGGCTGCCCGACATTCTCGGACGTCGCCTGCGCGAATTTGCGCGAGCCGGAGGTGTTGAAGCGGAAGCTGACGATCGGCTCGCCCGAACGCTGGTCGAAGCCCGGCTGCGCGTCGGTCAGGTCGCCACCGGAAACCAGCACCTGCTTCTTGATGACATAAGGGATCTTCGGCGATGACGAACTCATCAGCACTTCGGAATCCGGGGGTATCCTGCCGGCTTGCGCCTGATCGGGCGGCACGGTCGTATCGACCATGCGGAACTCCATCTTGGCGGTCTTGCCCAGAAGCTCCTTCAGGCGGGTCGGATCCTGCAATCCCGGCACCTGCACCAGAATACGGTCCGCGCCCTGCCGCTGGATCACCGGCTCGACGGTGCCGAGCTGGTTGATGCGGCGCTCGACGATCTGGATCGATTGTTCGATGGTCTGGCGGACACGCTCGGTGATGGCCGCCTGTGGAACCGTCAGGCGGATCAGCCCGCCGCCGGCATCGGCGACTTCCACGCTGCGCTGACCGCTGGAACCGAGCAGCCCGCCGAGCGGCTGCGACAGCTCGCGCAGCTTGGTCAGCGCGTTCTGCTGATCGGTGTCCTTGACCCGGACCTCGACGCTATCGGGACGCGAGGCGAGCCCGGTATAGCCGATCCTGGCGTCGCGCAGCGTCCGGCGCACATCGTCGCGGATCTGGTCGAGCTTCTCTTTCTTGACGTAGTTGGAATCGACCTCGAGCAGGAGATAGGAGCCTCCCTGCAGGTCGAGGCCAAGCACCAGACGCCGTTGCGCCCATGCCGGCCAGCCCTTGACGGTCGCTTCGGGGAAGAAATTGGGAACGGCGCAAAGGCACACCACCAGCGCCGTCAGGATGATCGCCAGCGCCTTCCACCGCGTGAAATACAACATCGAGTTGACCCGTCAGATACAGGAATATGCGGCGCTTTGAGAAGCTAGCCCGCGGACGTTTCGTCCTTGGCGGACTCACCCTTGTCCTTCGCCGGCTCGCCCTTGGCGCGCACGCCCGAAATCATCTGCCGCATTTGCCGCACCCTGACGCCATCAGAGATTTCGAATTCGATCTGGTCGTCGTCGACCACCTTGGTCACCTTGCCGACCAGACCGCCCGTGGTCACGACGGTGTCGCCGCGGCGGATGTTCTTCACGAGTTCGGCATGGTCCTTCACCTTCTTCTGCTGTGGCCGCAGAATCAGGAAATACATGATCACGAAGATCAGCGCGAAGGGCAGCAGCGACATCAACATGCTGTTGGTGTCGCCGCCGCCCGCGGCCTGGGCAAACGCAGGTGTAATCAGCATCCGGACGATCCTCGTGAAACGGGAATGAGCCGGCAACGCCATTCGCGTCGGGCCGGTTCGGGTCAAATTCGCGCGGACTATAGCGGCCGCGGTCCCAATTGCAACGCCGCCCAACCCCTCATTTATCCCTCCTTTGAGCGGCTTGCAGGCCGCCCAAAGGCCCGATATGGCTGCGGGGTCAGGAACCCCGAAAGATGTCGAAAAAGCCCCGAAAAACAAGCCCTCGCGCCACGCGGAAATCGCAGGCAACCGCGACAAAACGCCCGGCAGCCGCCCCCAAAGATGACACGGCGGAAAGGATCGCAGACGCGCTCGAATCGATCGCGGCGCATCTATCCGCTTCCGCGCCGGCCGCTCACGCGAGCCATTCGTTTTCCAGCGCCGACGCCTTCGTCTGGCACCCCGACGGCCGGCTGGCGCCGGTGCCGCGCGTCAGCCGTGTCGACCTCGGCCTGCTCAAGGGTATCGACCGGATGCGCGATATCCTGATCGAGAATACCGAGCGCTTTGCCGATGGGCTTCCGGCCAACAACGCCCTGTTGTGGGGCGCGCGGGGCATGGGCAAGTCCTCGCTGGTCAAGGCGACCCATGCCAGCATCAACGCCAACCGCAAGCCGGCCGACCGCCTCAAGCTGATCGAAATCCATCGCGAGGATATCGAGAGCCTGCCCGCGCTAATGGACCTGCTGCGCGCCTCCGATTTCCATTTCATCGTGTTCTGCGACGACCTGTCGTTCGACGGCAACGACGCCTCCTACAAGTCGCTGAAAGCGGTGCTGGAAGGCGGCATCGAGGGACGGCCGGAAAACGTCATCCTGTATGCGACGTCCAACCGCCGCCATCTGCTGGCGCGCGAAATGATCGAGAACGAACGCTCGACCGCGATCAATCCCGGCGAGGCCGTCGAGGAGAAGGTGTCGCTCTCCGACCGCTTCGGCCTGTGGCTCGGATTCCACCGCTGCAGCCAGGACGAATATCTGGCGATGGTGAAGGGCTATTGCGGTCACTTCGGCATCAAGCTCGCCGAGGACGAACTCGAGCGCGAGGCGCTGGAATGGTCGACCACGCGCGGCTCGCGGTCCGGACGCGTCGCCTGGCAGTTCACGCAGGAACTGGCGGGACGGCTGGGCGTGAGGTTGAGCGCGCAGTGAAACGCCGCACGCTCCTCGCGGGCATCGCCGCTGTGGTTGCGCAGCGTTCCCTGCGCGCCCAGACACGAGCGCGATGGAATGTCACGGCTCGGCGTCTTGATGGGAAATCTCGCCGACGACACCGTGGCGCAATCCTACACGGCCGTCCATGATGAAGGGCCTTCGCGCACTGGGATGGCGAGAGGGTGAAAATCTGCGCGTTGACTGGCGCTGGACCGGAGGCGACCCCGCTCTGTTCGATCGCTACGCAGCGGAACTGGTTAAACTCAGCCCGAACGTGCTGCTAGCCCAATCCAGCCCGTCCGTCGTCGCGCTGCGGCAGAAAACCAGCACGATCCCGATCGTGTTCACGATGGTGACCGACCCCGTGGATCAGGGCTTCGTGGAAAACCTCGCGCATCCCGGCGGCAACATCACCGGCTTCAGCGATTTCAATGCGCTGATGGCCAGCAAATGGCTGGAGATGCTGGCGCAGGTCAACCCGCCGGTCGCACGAGTGGCCGTCCTGTATAATCCTCTCACGGCTCCCTATGCGGGTCCGATGATGCGCGCCATCGAGAACGCGGCGCCTTCCTTCGCGATCACGGTGAAGGACGCGCCGTGCCACGACGCCGACGGTATCCGCTCGACGATCGCGGAGCTTGCGCGCGGCCAGCACGGCGGATTGCTGGTCCTGACGGATATCTTCACCATCGTGCATCGCGACACGATCCTCGGTTCGGCCGCCGAGCACCGTCTGCCCACCGTCTATTTCGCGCGCTCGTTCACGGCAGCCGGCGGCCTGATGTCCTATGGCATCGATTACGCCGAGCTGTTCCTGCGCTCCGCCACCTATCTCGATCGTATTCTGAAAGGGGCGGCCCCGCACGACCTGCCGGTCCAGCAGCCGACCAAGTTCGAGCTGGTGATCAACCTCAAGACCGCCAAAGCGCGGGGCATCAACCTGTCGACGACGCTGCTTGCGACCGCCGACGAGGTGATCGAGTGAGATTTGTCGCTGGCTGACGGCAAATGCCGGATCGCCCGGTCAAGCCGGGCGGCGACTGTCGGGAGAAAGAGACGCGTGCCCTTGAGGGCCCGCGCCGGGCTTACGCCCCGTTGAGGAATTGAAGCGGGTCAACCGGGGTAGATCCCTTGCGGATCTCGAAGTGGAGCTGCGGCGACCCCACCTCGCCCGACTGACCCGACTTGGCAATGACCTGGCCGCGCTTGATCGTATCGCCGCGCTTCACCATGAGCTCACTCGCATGGGCATATGCGGTGACGTACCCGTTGGCGTGCCGAACCAGGACCAGATTGCCGTAACCCTTGAGCTCGTTGCCCGAATAGGCCACGACGCCGTCTTCCGCCGCCTTGATCGGCGTCCCCTCCGGCACCGCCAGGTTGATGCCGTCGTTCGACTTGCCGTTGGTCTTGGCGCCGTAACTCGTGATCACCTTGCCGCGCACCGGCCAACGGAATGTCGGCAGCGCCCCGGTTGCCTCGGCGGCCTTGGCCGGGCTTTCCACGGAAGGCTCTTCGACCTTTGTGGTCGCCTGCGCCAGCCGTGCGGTTTGCGGCGGACCGGCCGTCACAGCGGCCATTCGGGTTGCGGGCGGCGCCAGCGGCGCGACGGGCTGGGCGATGGCAACGGCGGCAGGCTGTGCGAGCGGCGCAACAGCGGCAGTTCTTGCAGGCACCGTCAGCCTGGCGCCGAGCTTGAGTTTGGCCTGGGGGTCGAGGCCGTTGGCCCTCGCCAGTTCGGCGACCGGGATGTGGTTATGACGGGCGATGCTGAGCAGCGTGTCGCCGCGGTTGACGAAATGAATCGCCGGCGGCGCGCCGGCCGTGGCAACGGGCCTCGTCATCGGAGCGACCGGGGCGAGAGCGGGCGCAGGCGCGGCGACGGCCGTCGCCGTCTCCCGCGGAATGATCAGTTGCTGACCCGGCGACAAGGCGCGCGGTCCCCGATAGCCATTGGCCTGCAGGATCGCCGCAGGCGTCACGTGGTAGCGGCGCGCGAGCAGCTCCAGCGTGTCGCTGGTGCCGACGATGATCGTGGTGCCCTGGCCCGGCGTGCGAGCCGCAACCGAACGCGGAGGAACGGTGCCGGTCGTCTCCAGCGGACGGGCGGGCGGAGCATAGGAGGCAAGCCCGCGCCCTCCTCCGGACACGCCGCATTGGCCGCGGGATAGCTCTGCGGCGCCGCGATCGGCGGCGGCAGCGCCTGCGACTGGTATTGCGATTGCGGGCGGGAATATTGCGGAAGTTCGCGGCGTTCGACCGCGGGGGCCGGCACCGAGCCGGTGGCTTCAGCCTTCGAGGCGAACGGATTGGAGAGGGAATTCTGCGAGAGGCGCGACTGCATGTCGGCGCTGCAGCCCGCAAACCCGAACGACATCAGCGCCAGCACCGCCACGTGCGGAACGCGACGCGAGCAAAGCAACACGACGATACGGGACATGGTTACTCACTCATACGCAACAAATTACGTTTTTGAGTAAACACGCCGCCAGTAAACAACCACTTAACCCTGCGAAATCCTTACATTCCGGGCAGTTCGGGAGGGGCGACAGGCAGGGTCCGCGTTGCCGCCCGGGGTGATCCCGCCACCGCGGCAGGCCCTACAATTCGCGGGCGACGCCCGGCAGCGCCGGCACGAACCGGACATCCACCAGTTCGCGGCGATCGAACCCGGCGTCGGTCCTGGTAAGGCGGAAAAGGGTCTGGGTGCCGTGGTGTGGACCGACGGGCGCGATCAGGATGCCGCCCGGCTCGAGCCGCGCCAGCAGCGCCTCGGGGATCTGCTCCATCGCCGCCGTCACGATGATCCGGTCGAACGTGCCCGCGCTGGCTGGAATGTCGTAGCCGTCGCCCAGCATCACCTCGACATTGTCGTAACCGAGCTTCGCCAGTCGCGCCCGGGCGGTGTCGGCAAGCGTCCGGTAGCGCTCGATCGTCAACACCTGCAGGCAAAGCCGCGACAGAATCGCGGCCTGGTAGCCGGAGCCGGTGCCGATCTCGAGCACGCGCTGCCGCTTTTGCGTCTGCAGTTGTTCGGTCATGTAGGCGACCACAAAGGGCTGGCTGATGGTCTGTCCGCAGGCGATGCCGAGCGCGCTGTCGCGATAGGCATCGGCGCGATCGGCCGGCTCGACGAAGTTCTCGCGCGGCACCTCCTCCATGGCCCGAAGCACCGCCTGATCGCTGATCCCACGGCGCCGCAGGCCAAGCTGGAACATCATCTTTTCCGGCGGATTCGGCGCAGCGGGCATGACGATCTCTCAAACGCCCCATCCAGGGGCCGATTCGAACGGTCTGACGCCAGTTAGAGCGCAGTTTTAAGGAAAACTCTCTGAAAATGGGTGTTCCCTGCCGGGAACCGGGTTTGTACCCCGGCGTTAGGGAAGCGGGCAAACGATCTCGTGCTCCAGGCCCGGGACGCGTGCGCGCGCACGTTGACATTGCAGCGGTTGGCGTTATTTGCGATCCTGAAACGTGGGACGGGCAAGGACATTCTCATGACTGCGACGCGGCCGCCGGGCGCTTCTGTCTTCCTCGTCGAAGATGAGGTGATGATCAGGATGATGGTCGCCGACATGCTGGAGGAACTGGGATTCAGCGTCGCAGCCGAGGCCGGCGAGATCAATGAGGCGATCCGGCTCGCGCAATCCGCCGAGTTCGACCTCGCCATCCTCGACGTCAACGTCAACGGCAAGGTGATTTCGCCGGTCGCCGAATTGATCACGGCACGCAACCGCCCCTTCATCTTCGCCGACCGGCTACGGCTCCTCCGGCCTGCCCGAAGAATACCGCGACCGCCCCGCGCTGCAAAAGCCCTTCCAGCTCGAAACCCTGGCGCGCATGATCGACAGCACGCTCAAGGGCGCGACGGTTTAAGGCGCGCACGCGCGTCGCCTTTCCCGCGCGCGGGAAGATCCTATTTCAGCGTCGCCGTCAGCGCCTTCGAGAACTCGTCGTCGGTGCGGTCGAGGCGTAGCGGCGTCACCGAGACATAGCGTGCCGCCAGCGCCGCAAGGTCGGTGCCCTCCGCCGGCACGTCGGCCTGCGCCAGCCGCTCGAATCCGATCCAGAAGTAGGGATTGCCGCGGCCGTCGCGCCGCTCGTCGACCTTGAGAAAACCAAGATTGCGCTTGCCTTGCCGCGTCACGCGCACGCCCAAGACATCGTCGGGCGCGCAGGAAGGAAAGTTGACATTGATCACGGTGTTCTTCGGGACGCCGGCGGCGATGACCTTGCGCAAAATCGGCGGCCCGAATTTCAGCGCCGTCTCCCACAGCGGCGCGTTGCGCGTCTCCATGCTGAATTCCTGCGACAGCGCGAACGAGGGGATTCCCAGAATGGTGCCTTCCAGCGCGCCAGCGATGGTGCCGGAATAGACCACGTCCTCGGCGACGTTGCGGCCCTTGTTGACGCCCGACAGCACCAGATCCGGCACGGTCTCGCCGAGAATGTGGCGGGCCCCCATGATGACGCAGTCGGTCGGCGTGCCCCGTACCGCGAAATGCCGCGGGCCGACTTCGCGCAGCCGCAACGGATCGTTCAGCGACAGCGAATGCGAGACGCCGGACTGATCCAGTTCCGGCGCCACCACCCAGACATCGTCCGACAGTGCGCGGGCGATCTCCTCGACGACCTTCAGGCCGGGCGCATGGATGCCGTCATCATTGGTGCAGAGAATTCGCATCCGGTTTGATTGCCTTTTCGATCGATTCCGGGGCCGTCAAGCCGTCTTATCCCGCTGGCGCCGCCGAGGCAAACCCGGATGAATTCAACGAAAATCCCGCCACTTTCGGGTTGTCGGCCACGCATGATGCGATCGGCTGAAAAGACGTTCCGAGGGTTTGATTTCTGGCGGATCCGGCGAACTCGCCGACCTGGCAAAAAGGGCGATGCTGGTCGGTTTCGGTCGCCGCCTTCCTCTCGGTCTGGATTGCAGCGCCGCCTTCTCGCGCCGCACGACGTTCTGCCGTGATCGCCGGACCTCGATCTCGCGCAGTCTTCCGTGGCAAGGCTCATCGCGCTGCGCCGTTCAGCGTCTTCGGGAAGGGCCGAGGCCGGACCGAAACTCAGGTCGGCGGCCTCAGTTCGCCAGCGAGCCAGCCCAGTACCGTTGAGGTCATGGGGTCACCCGGTATGACGGTAGTACTGATGTGACCGCACTTCAGGCACTCGAAAGTCGGGATGGCCGAGCCGCAAGCTCCCGACCCGAGCTTCGCCAACAACATGCGATGCTGTTGGCAGCTCGGGCAACTCGGCCGCACGATCGCGGAGATATGCGCAGCCGATATCGGTTTGAATTCGGGCATAGTGCATCCACGCTGATTTGGAATTCGTGCGGCCGAGACGGGCCGTTCAAATCGAAGCTCACCATGACCCCTTCGGCGTCAGGAACTGTGGTCAAAATTGCTCAAACTGAAAAACTGTCATCCGCGAGGGTGAAGGAACCCGGATGCAGCCCTCGATACTGCGATTCAAATGCCGGCTATCTGTGTTTCGAGACGGTGACCGCTGCGATCAGCGCTGCGTGCGGATGCGCCACGCCCGCACGAATTTCGCGGGCCAGCTTGCAACGTGCAATTCGAATTCTGGCGCCGCCGTGTCCCTGGGCGGCTCGTCGGGACTTTCCGTGTCAGGCACCATCTTGGCGTCCGCCTCCTGCAAATCGGGAATGTTCGGCTCGACGGGCGCCGGCTTTCGCGGCGGCTCCGGATAGTACTTGCGGGCGACCTCGACCGCCTTCTCGAAATCTTCGATATTGAGCCACGCCTCGGCGCGCAGCTTTTCCTGGACGCCGTCTTCCCACAGGCGCGCGCCCTCGATATCGAACTGGCCCTTCTGCTTCTGATTGCACGCCTGGATGCCATGGCCGGTCACCGCCCATTGTCTGCCCACCCAGAAGATGTCGCGATGCAGGGGCATCGGTCCCGTTTCCGAACGCGGCGGATGCCGCAGAAAGAACACGAAGATACTGCGGTGGACCGCCTTCGCAATATCGAAGGCTGACGCCTTGGCCAAATTGCGCCAGGATCACCTAGTCGGCGGTAATCGCCTTCAACCCGCCCATATAGGGTTGCAGCACGTCGGGAACGGCGATCGAGCCGTCTTCCTGCTGGTAAGTCTCCATGACCGCGATCAGCGCACGGCCCACGGCGGTGCCCGAACCGTTCAGGGTGTGCACGAAGCGCGGCTTGCCATCACCTCCGCGATAGCGCGCATCCATGCGCCGGGCCTGGAAATCGCCGCACACCGAACAGCTCGAGATTTCCCTGAACGCCCCGCCCTCGCCCTGGCCGGGCATCCAGACCTCGATGTCGTAGGTCTTTTGCGCGGAGAAGCCCATGTCGCCGGCGCACAGCGTCATCACCCGGTAATGCAGGTCGAGTTGGCGCAGCACTTCCTCGGCGCAGGCCAGCATGCGCTCGTGCTCGTCCTTGCTGGTCTCCGGCGTGGTGATCGAGACCAGTTCGACCTTGGTGAATTGATGCTGGCGGATCATGCCGCGGGTGTCGCGCCCGGCGGCGCCCGCCTCGGCGCGAAAGCACGGCGTCAGCGCGGTCAGCCGCATCGGCAATTCCTTCTCGTCGCGGATGGATTCGCGCACGAGATTGGTCAGGGGCACTTCGGCGGTGGGGATCAGACCGAGCCGGTCGTTTTTCAGGTTGGCGTCCGCGGCTGCCAACAATTCACCCTTGATGGCCCAGAACTGGTCGTCCTCGAACTTCGGCAGTTGTCCCGTTCCGAACATCACGTCGTTGCGCACCAGCAGCGGCGGGTTGATTTCGGTGTAGCCGTGCTCGTTGGTGTGCAGGTCGAGCATGAACTGCCCGATCGCGCGCTCCAGCCGCGCGAGGCCCTTCTTCAGCACCACAAAGCGCGCGCCGCTCAGCTTGGCGGCGCTTTCAAAATCCATGTAGCCCAGCGCGCCGCCGAGGTCGTCATGCGGCTTCGGCGTGAAGACATAATTGCGCACCGCGCCGAAATGGCTGCGCACGACGTTGCCGTGTTCGTCGACGCCATCGGGGACTTCATCCAGCGGCAGATTCGGAATTGCCGACAATTCCCTGGCAAGTTCGTCGTCCGCCGCCTTCGCCGCCAGTTCGAGCTGCGGCATGGTGGTCTTGAGTTCGGCGACCTCGGCCATCAGCGCGGCGGCACGGGCATCGTCCTTTGCCTTCTTGGCGTCGCCGATCTCCTTTGACGCCGCGTTGCGCCGGGCCTGTACCTGCTCCGACTTCAGGATCGCGGCACGGCGCCTTTCGTCGATCGCCAGCAGCGCGGCGGCCAACGGCTGCAGTCCGCGCCGCTTAAGTCCGGCGTCGAAGGCCTGGGGGTTGTCGCGGATTGATTTGATGTCGTGCATGACAGAAATTCCTGCGTCACGGCCGGGCAAAGCGCGAAGCGCGTTTTATGCCAGAATCCCGGCCGTCCACGTCTTCGCTGCGTTAGACCAAGCCGTGGATGCCCGGGTCAAGCCCGGGCACGACGAATCATGGGCAATGTGCCGGCAAGGACAGGCGAAAAGGCAGGCTGCCCGCCCTACTCCGCCGGGTTGGCTTCGGGCGGCGGCGGGGTCGCCGAGGGCGGCGTTGTCGCTGCGGCAGCCGCAGCGGCTTTCTTCTCCACCACGCGCACGGCGATGATCGAGCCTTCGTACAGCAGCAGCAGGGGTATCGCGAGCGACGACTGGCTGAGCACGTCGGGCGGCGTCAGGACGGCGGCGATGATGAAGGCGACCACGATGAAATAGCGGCGCTTGTCGCGCAGCTGTTTCGAGGTGATGACGCCGATACGTCCCAACAGCGTCAGGATCACCGGCAACTGGAACGCGATGCCGAAGGCAAAAATCAGCGACATCATCAGCGACAGATACTCGCCGACCTTCGGCAACAACTGGATCTGCGCGGTCTCGGGGCCGCCAAGCTGCTGCATGCCGAGCGAGAACCGCACCAGCATCGGCAGCACCACGAAATAGACCAGCATCGATCCCATCACGAAAAAGAACGGCGTGGCGATCAGATACGGCAGGAAGGCGCCGCGCTCGTGCTTGTAGAGGCCCGGCGCCACGAATTTGTAGATCTGGGTGGCGACAATCGGAAACGAGATGAAGCCCGCGCCGAACAGGGCCAGCTTCAACTGGGTGATGAAATATTCCAGCAGCGCCGTGTAGATGAATTTCGAGTTCTCGGCGCCCGCGACCCAGACGAACGGCCACACGAGCACGTTGTAGATCTGCTTGGCGAAGAAGAAACAGAAGATGAAAGCAATGCCGAAGCCGAGCAACGCCTTGATCAGCCGCGAGCGCAGCTCGATCAAATGATCCATCAAGGGCGCCTTGCTGGCCTCGATATCTTCGGCGCTCATGACGCTTTGGCGTCCTTGAGGATGTCAGACACAGCGGGCGCCGTGTCCTGCGGCGGGGCTTGCGCTTGCGCTTCCTGCACGATCGCCAACGGCTGCGATGCCGCGGCATGCGCATCGGCCTCGCTGAAGGTCTCCGGGATCGGCATCTCCTGCGCGTCGAGCTTCGACGTCGCGGGTGTCGTTGGCATGACGGGCGGCTCGACCGCTGACGTATCGGTTGCGGAGGCCGCCGGCTTGTCGATCGCGTCGATGTCGAGGGCCTTGCTGACGTCCTTTTCCAGCGAGGTCATCAGATTGCCGCTGGTGAAGCCCGATGCGGCTTCCTTGACTTCGTCGAAGCTCTTCTTGAGGTCGGCCATTTCGGCCTCGCGCATGGCTTCCTGGAATTGCCCCTGGAATTCGGCGGCCATCTTGCGCGCCTTGCCCATCCATTGCCCGACCATGCGCAAAACGCCCGGCAGCTCTTTCGGGCCGATGGCGATCAGCGCGACGACCGCGATGACCGCAATTTCACTCCACCCGATATCGAACATGAAAAATTCCGCTCACGCGAGGCGATTTCACCCCAATGCTTGCCAAACAAGATTTGGGCCGCCTGCGTCTCCCCACCCCGGTCTTGCCGCGCGTCGTGCCGCAAGCAGGTGTTCAGACAGCCTTGCTGCCGACATCCGACCGCGCTGCCGCCGATGACGTGGCGTTATGATCGATGGTCTTCACGGGCTCGGGCTTTTCCGCAGTCTTTTCATCGTCCTGCATGCCCTTCTTGAAGGCCTTGATGCCCTGCGCGACATCGCCCATCAGGTCGGAAATCTTGCCACGACCGAACAACAGCAGGACGACTGCGATCACGACGATCCAGTGCCAAATGCTAAGCGAACCCATCCTGCAACCCTCCAAACACACGAGCCGGCGACCCGGCCAATCTCTTGGGGAAAGTAGGCTCAAGGGGTGTCAAAAACAAGGACTTAAGCCGCGTCAAAACGCTGTGTTAACGCGCTACCGTTAACCGCCGCCGGACGTGCATATTGGGGGCGGCCGCGCCTCCCAAATCAGCCTTCGCTGCCCTCTTCCGGCTCGACCGCAGGCGCCAGTGCAAGTTCCAGATCGCCGATTTCCAGCGGATCCTCGTCCTCTCGCAAGGTCGGATCGTCCGATGGCGTCGGAACGCTGAAACCGGTAGGCAGCCGCGAGTCCAATAGACCGGTCCCTCTCAGTTCCTCAAGACCCGGCAGATCGCTGAGCGTCTCGAGGGTGAACTGCGACAAAAATGCTTCCGTGGTTCCGAAGGTGAGCGGCCGGCCCGGCGTCTTGCGGCGACCGCGCGGCCGGATCCATCCGGTTTCCAGCAGCACATCGAGCGTCCCCTTGGAGGTGATTACGCCGCGGATCTCCTCGATCTCGGCGCGCGTCACCGGCTGATGATAGGCGATGATCGCCAGCATCTCGATCGCCGCGCGCGACAGCCGGCGAGTTTCGGTGCTCTCCCGCGTCATCAGCCACGCCAGATCGCCGGCGGTGCGGAACGTCCATTTATTGGCGACGCGCACCAGATTGACGCCACGCGAGGCGTAATCCGCCTGCAGTTGCGCCAGCGCGACCTTGATGTCGACGCCCTCGGGCATCCGCTTGGCCAGCGTTGCCTGGTCGAGCGGTTCAGCGGAGGCAAACAGCAGCGCTTCCAGAAGGCGCAATTCCTCGGGCCGCGCCTGCGGATCGACAGAACCCTCCTCGGGATCGGCTTTGCGCTTTTCCGCCAGGCTTGCCATGGCTCGGTCTCCTTCTTCCACTTACTCGGCCGACAGATCCGGCCCGGCCATTGCGCCGGGAACCGGTTGCGGCGGACGCTTTCGAAAATAAAGCGGCGCGAACGCCTGTTGCTGATGCAATTCCATTTCGCCTTCCCGGACCAGTTCCAGGGCAGCGGCAAAACTGGACGCGAAAACCGTGGCTTTTTGCGTGGGGTCGGCGACGTAGCTGAGCAGGTATTCGTCGAGGCAACTCCAGTCCTCGGCGATCCCGACCAGGCGCTCCAGCGATGCCCTCGCCTCCGCCAGCGACCACACGGTGCGTTTCGTCAGATGGACGCTCGCCAACACGCGCTGCTGGCGCTGCACCGCGTAGGCGGTGAGCAGATCGAACAGCGTCGCGGTGAATCTGGGATGCTTGATCTCCGCGATAGCTTCGGGATTGCCGCGCGGAAAAATGTCGCGCTGCAATTGCGGACGGTTCATCAGCCGGTTCGCCGCCTCGCGAATGGCCTCCAGCCGTCGCAGCCGGTTGGCCAGCGCAGTCGCCATTTCCTCGGCGCTCGGTCCGTCCGCGGTGGGCGGTTCCGGGAGCAGCAAGCGTGATTTGAGAAACGCCAGCCATGCCGCCATGACCAGATAGTCGGCGGCAAGCTCCAGCCTGATCTTGCGGGCCTCCTCGATGAAAACGAGGTACTGGTTGGCCAGCGCGAGGATGGAAATCTTGGCGAGATCGACCTTCTGCTGCCGCGCCAGCGCCAACAGCAGATCGAGCGGCCCCTCGTAACCCTCGACGTCGACGACCAGCGAAGGCTCGTCTTCGGTGAGTTGTTCGGCCGGCCGGCCGGTTTCGAATGATAGGATTTCCGCGCTCATGCGCCTGCCGTTCCCGCCCGTTCGATCAACGCATCCAATTCAGCCCGGCCCTTCAGCCGGTCGAAAGCCTGCGGCGTCCTGCGAGACGCCAGCGCCCGCCTCGCCCGTTCCAGCGCTTTGCCCGACAATTCCGGCGTCTCATGGGCAACCTCGCGCATTTCGTCGAGCTTGCCGTTGCAGTGCAGAACGATGTCGCAGCCGGCGGCAAGGATGGCTCGGGTCCGCTCGGCGATCGATCCCGCCAATGCGTTCATGGACACGTCATCACTCATCAACAAGCCTTGGAACCCGATCACGCCGCGAATCACTTGGTTGATCATTGTCGCAGAAGTCGTCGCCGGATGGGCGGGGTCCAGCGCACTAAACACAACATGCGCCGTCATGGCCATCGGCAGGTCTGCCAGCGGTTGAAACGCCGCGAAATCGGTCCGTTCGAGCTCAGCCCGGGGCGTATCGACCACCGGAAGCCTGAAATGGGTATCGGCGGTCGCCCGCCCATGGCCGGGAATGTGCTTGAGAACGGGCAAGATGCCACCCTGCTCCAGTCCCTCCGTGACCGCGCGCGCGATTGCCGCGACCTTGTCCGGCTCGGTTCCATAGGCCCGGTTGCCGATGACCGCGTCGGCGCCGGCCACCGGCACGTCCGCCAGCGGCAGGCAGTCCACGGTCACCCCGAGGGCGGCAAGATCGGCTGCGATCAGGCGCGCGCTGAGACGGGCCGCGGTGAGGCCAAGTGTTCGGTCGATATCGTAGAGCCTGCCGAATACCGCTCCCGCCGGATAATCCGGCCAATGCGGCGGGCCGAGCCGCTGCACGCGGCCGCCCTCCTGGTCGATCAGGACCGGCGCATCGGGCTCACCGAGTTCTCCACGCAGTTCGCCAACAAGCCGGGCGACTTGCGCGGGCGCCTCGACGTTTCGCTTAAACAGGATGAAACCCCAAGGCCGCTGCGCGCGGATGAACTCACGCTCGGCGGCGCTCAATTCCGTGCCGGATACGCCCGTGATAAAAGCCCGCGTGGTCATCCGGGCCGATTAGCCCGCGGCCTGCCCGGGGGTCAAGGAAACGGCCGCTAATTCCTTTGGACGACGCACTGCCCGCCGGCTGATTTCAGGTTTCCGCAGAACTGCGACGCCTCTTCCGAACTCCCGAACGGACCCACCATGGCGCGGTAGTAGACCCCCTTTTCGCCGAGGTCGGCCCGCTTGATCGACGGTGAATGGGCGCCCAGAACCGCCGGGAATTTGCCCTGGAGAGCCTTGAAAGAGGCCTGGGCGTCGGCCTCGCTGCGCTGGGAAGAGACCTGGACCATGTAACCGCCGCTGGCCGCTGGCGCAGCGGGCGGGGCCTGGACGGGATTGGTGTTGGCCACCCGGGTCTGCGGCTCAGGGGGCGGGGGCGCTTGGTTGCCCTGCGGAATCGCAGCCTGGTTCCCTTGTGGAACCAGCGACAGCGGCGCATTGGCGCTGGCATTGGCTGACGCCGGCGGATTGTGCCCGGCGACCGGCGCGGCCGGCGGAGGTGCGGCCAGCGATCGCGTAACCGCGGCCTGTTTCGTTCCCGCGGGAGGTGCAGCGCCGACCGGCAGCGTCGCGCCGTCGGGCTGGTCGCCCCTCACGGCCATGGTCCTGATCTTGCGCGGTTCGGTATTGGCCAGCGTGCCATTTCCCGAGTTCGACGGTGGCAGATTGCCGGGAGCCACGCTCGCCGCGGAGGGCGGATTGCCGTTCGGGTTCAATGGCGGAAACACGACGCGCGGGCTCCCCGCCTTGGCGTTGACGTCGACCGGGGCTTCCTCGCGAGGCACGATCTTCTCGGTGCCATCGCCCGTCGCCATGCGATCCGGCACCTTCGCAATGCCGTCCGATGGTGCCGGCACGACCTTGGTCGGACTGGTATCGGCCCTGATGACCGGCGGCTCACCGGTGCGCGGAGTTCCGACATAGGTGCGGTAGGCAAACGCCGCGCCGGTCCCGACCACCGCCAGCGCGAGCACCACGACCACGGTGACCATCCCGCCGCGACGCTTTGGTTCGGGCTCCTCGGTGCCGTCCTCGTATCCGTCCCGATAATAAGCGTCATCGGCATAGGCCGGTTCACGAGCGAAGGGCTGCGCGACCGCATCGGGCTGGCCGTACAGCGCGTCGTCGTAGCGCGACGGATCGGGCTCGGGCTCGTCGGCGTATTCCGGCTCTTCCTGATATTCGGGCTCGGGCGCGGGGCGCGACGTCGCATAGCGCTGCAGCGGGTGTACCGAGCTTGGGTAATCCGGCGGCGGCTCGTGCGGCTGCGGAATCTCCTGCCGGTTGGCACGCTGCATCCACGGTGGCGGACCCGCAGGCGCGCCGTCATCCAGATCGAGCGGATCTTCGTAGGACGGTTCGGCCGGGCGTTGATAGACGGGTTCGGCGGCGCGCTGCTGATAGGGATCGCGTGCGTTCGCGCGCGACGGGATCTGCTGGTTGGCGCGGCCGGAGTTGCCGAATTGATCGGTCTGACCGATCAGGCGGGCCAGTTCGGCCAGAGGATCGCTCTCATCCCTTTCCGACGCCCGAGGATCGCCGCCGCGATCATAGTCGTTGTTGGCGAGAAAAGGTCTGTCGCGATATCGATCAGCCATCGTGATGATGCGTCCCCTTCGGGAAAGTCGCCAACCCCGCCTCTACTGTGACGAACCAGCCCCTGCCAGATGCCGCCCGCGGTCCCCGTGCGAGCGACGTTTGCCCCTGAATTACCGCATCTCGTCCGGAGCGTGAACGCCGAGAACGGCCAAGCCCGACGCCAGAACTGAGACTACCCCCTGGACCAAGGCCAGCCGCGCCTTCGTCATCTCTGCATCATTATTGATAATGAAGCGTAAATAGGGCAAATCGCGCCCCCTCGTCCACAGCCCGTGAAATTCGCTGGCAAGATCATACAGATAAAAAGCAATTCGGTGCGGCTCATGTGCAACCGAGGCCGCTTCGATCATCCTGGGGTAGAGCGCGAGCCGCCGCAGCAGGTCCAGTTCGGCGGGATCGGTCAACCGCTCCACTGCGGCATCCCGCAGGAATGCCGAGCGGGCACCCGCCTCGTCAGGCAGGTCCGGAACCACCTCCCGGGCGTTGCGGAACACCGAGTGGCCCCTGGCGTGGCCGTACTGCACATAGAATACGGGGTTCTCGCGCGACTGCTCGATCACCTTGGCGAGGTCGAAGTCGAGCACCGCGTCATTCTTGCGGTAGAGCATCATGAAGCGGACGGCGTCCTTGCCGACCTCGTCCACCACCTCGCGCAAGGTGACGAAATCGCCGGAGCGTTTCGACATCTTCACCGGCTCGCCGTTGCGCAACAGCTTTACCAATTGCACGATCTTGACATCGAGCGTCGCCTTGCCGGCGGTCACGGCCTTGACCGCCGCCTGCATGCGCTTGATGTAGCCGCCGTGATCGGCGCCGAACACGTCGATCAGATTGGTGAACCCGCGGTCGAACTTGTTCTTGTGGTTGGCGATGTCGGAGGCGAAATAAGTGTAGGAGCCATCGGACTTCATCAGCGGACGATCGACATCGTCGCCGTAGGCGGTGGCGCGGAACAACGTTTGCTCGCGATCCTCGTAGTCCTCGACCGGCCCGCCCTTCGGCGGCGGCAGGCGGCCTTCGTACACATCGCCCCGCTCGCGCAGGAAATCGATGGTCTCGGCCACCTTGTTGTTGCCGGTTTGCGTCAGCGAGCGCTCGGAAAAGAACACGTCGTGCCGGATGTTGAGGGCTGCGAGATCGCCCTTGATCTCCTCCATCATCATCGCGATCGACTTGTCGCGCACGATCGGAAGCCATTGGGCTTCCGGCATGGCCGTTAGCTTGTCGCCATATTCGGCAGCCAGCGCCTGCCCGACCGGCTTCAGATAATCGCCGGGATAAAGCCCTTCCGGAATGGCGCCGATGTTCTCGCCCAGCGCCTCGCGATACCTAAGGTATGACGAGCGCGCGAGCACATCGACCTGCGCGCCGGCGTCGTTGATGTAATATTCGCGGGTGACGTCGTAGCCCGTGAACGCCAGCAGGCTGCACAGCGCGTCGCCGAACACCGCGCCGCGGCAATGCCCGACATGCATCGGCCCGGTTGGATTGGCCGAGACATATTCGACATTGACCTTCTCGGCCGCGCCCAGCCCGCTGCGCCCGTAGGCGTCGCCCTCGGCCAGCACGGTGCGCAGCGCGTCCGACCAGGCGGTCGGCTTGAGGGTCAGATTGATGAAGCCCGGACCGGCCACGTCGACGGAGGCGATCAGATCGTCCGCGCGCAATTTGGCTGCGATCGCTTCCGCCAGTTCACGCGGTTTTGCCTTGGCCTCCTTGGCGAGCACCATCGCGGCATTGGTGGCCATGTCGCCATGCGCGGCATCGCGGGGCGGCTCGACCACGACGCGCGACAGGTCGATGCCGGCGGGCCATCCGCCTTCGGCCGCGAGCACGCCGCAAACCGCGTGCACGCGCGCCAGCACGTCGGCGAAAAGGTGCGGATGTTGAGCTTTGTCGGCCATCGGCGAAGGTGAACCTGAGCAGCAGGGTGAGTTGGGTGGAAAGTGGCCTGGAATTGCGCCGCGCATGCGGCCTTGAGGCCGCCGCCTAACGCAAATCCGGGGTCGAGTCAAAAAGCCGCTGGTGCTCGGTGAGCGCGAACCGATCGGTCATCCCGGCGATGAAGTTGCCGATCCGCCGGGCACGCTCGGTTTCACTGTCCCCGCCCTCCGGCGGCAGCCATTCGGCCGGCAGATCGCCGGGGCTCTCCTGGTAGCGCGCGAACAGGTCGAACAGGATCTGTCCGGCATCGCGCATTACCCGCATCACCCGCTCGTGCCGGTACATATGTATCTTCAGGAACGCCTTGATCCCGGCCTCGGCCTGCGTGACGTCAGGGGGAAACGCGATCAGCACTTCGCCAAGGTTGCGGACTTCGTCGACCGATTGTGGTTTTGCCGCCTGCGAGGCGCCGGCGCGCTTCGGAGATCACGGCGCCGATCAGGTAGGAAATCAGCTCACGCACCAGCTCCGCGCCACGCCGGTCGTCGTCGAGCGCCGGATAGCGCCGGTCGATGTCGGCGATCATCCTCGCCGTCAGCGGCATCTCCTTGAGATCGTCGACCGTGAACAGGCCGGCCCGCAGGCCGTCGTCGATGTCGTGGGCGTCATAGGCAATGTCGTCGGCGATCGCCGCGACCTGCGCTTCCAGCGAGGCGAAGCTCCACAATTCCAGATCGTATCTGCCGTTATATTCGGAAATGCCGACGGGAACGCCGCGGTCGCGATAGCGGCCAGTGGCGCGCCCATTTCGTTCCGCCAGCGGGCCATTGTGCTTGACGATGCCCTCCAGCGATTCCCAGGTCAGATTGAGCCCGTCAAATTCGGGATAGCGATGCTCCAGCAAGGTGACGACGCGCAGGGTCTGGGCGTTGTGATCGAACCCGCCATGGGCCTGCAGACAGGCATCCAGCGCCCGCTCGCCGGCGTGCCCGAACGGCGGATGGCCGAGATCGTGGGCCAGCGCCAGCGTTTCCGTGAGATCCTCGTCGAGACCAAGCTGCCGCGCCAGCGCACGCGCGATCTGCGCCACTTCGAGCGAATGGGTGAGCCGGGTGCGGTAATGATCGCCTTCGTGGAACACGAATACCTGGGTTTTGTACTTGAGGCGGCGAAAAGCCGTGGAATGGATCACCCGGTCGCAATCGCGCCGGAACGGGCTGCGGGTCTTGCTCGGCGGCTCCTCAAACAGCCGTCCGCGGCTGCGGTCGGGATCGCAGGCAAAGACCGAACGGGGGGCAGCCATTCCGACCGACACGTGTAATAGTCTCCTTAGAGGGGTTTGATTCCGCAGCAAGCGCACTTAACTAGACTTAAGGGCTGGATACCAAATAATTTGGGTATAGTCCGGCTATCGGAGCGACGTTATGACAGCAGAGGTTATGTCGACACGCCAGTGTCGTCATCAGCGAGCGGGCGGCCCGCCGGATCGGGGAAATCCTGAAGACCGAGGGCGAAGGCGCCATGCTGCGCATCAGCGTCGAGGGCGGCGGCTGCTCCGGCTTTCAATACAAATTCGATATCGAACGCGCCAAGGCCGAAGACGACATGGTGATCGCACGCGACAGCGCCGTGGTGCTGGTCGATCCCGCCTCGGTGCCGTTCCTGGCGGGCTCCGAGGTCGATTTCGTCGACGATTTGATCGGCGCCTCGTTCCGGGTGGTCAACCCCAACGCCACCGCGTCCTGCGGCTGCGGCACCAGCTTCGCGATCTGACCAACATCGGACGCGTCCTGTCCGGGTCATCCTGCCGGGTGAATGCGACTTCACTCCGCCGCGACGACGTGCGGTCGTTCGGGGTTCTCGGCCTCGTCCGCCTGCGGTTCGAGGCGACGCTTCAGGCGGCGGTCGATCCGGTCGAGATAGATGTAGATCACCGGGGTGATGAACAGCGTGAGCAGTTGCGACAGGCAAAGACCGCCAACCACGGCAACGCCCAGCGGCTGACGCAATTCGGCGCCCGCGCCGGCGCCGATCGCGATCGGCAGCGTGCCGAAGATCGCCGCGAACGTCGTCATCATGATCGGGCGGAACCGCAGCAACGCGGCTTCACGGATGGCATGCTCCGCGCTTAAGCCGACGCGGCGGCGCTCCAGCGCAAAATCCACCATCATGATGGCGTTCTTCTTCACGATGCCGACCAGCATCACGATGCCGATCATCGCGATGACGGAGAGCTCCATGTTGAACATCATCAGCGTGAGGATCGCGCCGATGCCCGCCGACGGCAGCCCGGAAATGATGGTGATCGGGTGGATGAAGCTCTCGTAGAGGATGCCGAGGATCACGAAAGCCGCGAACACCGCGGCCAGGATCAGGACGCCCTGCCCGCGCAATGAATCCTGGAACACCTGCGCGGTGCCGGAGAAACCGGTGGCGATGGTGGCGGGCAGGTTCGAGCTTTGCTCGATCTTGGTGATTTCGTCGACCGCATAGCCGAGCGAATAGTTCGGCGCGAGGTTGAACGAGATCGTCACGGCGGGCTGCTGGCCTTGATGGTTGATCTGCAACGGGCCGACCGTCGGCACCAGTCGGGCCACTGCATCCAGCGGAATGGTCTGGTTGTTGGTGGTCTTGACGTAGAGCTTGGAGAGGTCGGACGGATCGACCCGGAACTGCGGCTGCGCTTCCAGGATGATCTGGTAGTCGTTGGACGGCATGTAGATGGTGCCGACCTGGCGGGCGCCATAGGCGTTGTAGAGCTGGTTGCGAACCTGATCGACGGTGACGCCGTAGACCGCCGCCTTCTCGCGGTCGATGTCGACGGTCATCTGCGGGTTCTTGATGTAGAGATCGGTGGTGACGTCCAGCAGTCCCGGCACCTTGGCGATCCTGTCGCGCATCTCCGGCGCGAGCCGGTACAGCGCTTCGGTGTCGCCGCTCTGCAGGGTGTACTGGTACTGGCTCTTCGACGGCCTGCCGCCGATGTTGAGGTTCTGGATGCTCTGGAAGAACGCCTGCATGCCCGGCACTTGCGTGGCCTTCTGGCGCAGACGCGCCATCACCACCGTCGCCGACTGCCGCTCGGCCCTTGGCTTCAGCGCGATGAACAGCCGGCCGAAATTAGCGGTCGGATTCGGTCCACCCGCGCCGACCGTCGAGTTGATGTATTCCACCGCAGGGTCCCTGCTCAGAATATCGGTCAGCTCCTTCTGGCGAATCGTCATCGCCTCGAATGAGGTGTCGGTCGCGGCCTCCGTGACGCCCGACAGAAAATCCGGTGTCTTCCTGCGGAAAGAATCCCTTGGGCACGACGATGTAGAGCGCGATCGTGCCGGCAAGCGTCACCAGGGTCACCACGAGCATCAACGCCTTGCGGGCAAGCACCCAATCGAGCGCCCATTCGTAGGCTCGAAGCCAGGTTTCGAACATCCGCTCGAACAGACGAAGCGCGATATTCGGCTTTTTCGTCTCGTCGTGCGCCTTGAGGAGCCGGGCGCACAGCATCGGCGTCAGCGTCAGCGAGACGAAGCCCGACACCACGATAGCCACCGCAATCGTGACCGCGAATTCGCGGAACACGCGCCCGACGATGCCACCCATCAGCAGCACTGGAATGAAAACTGCGATCAGCGAGAAGGTGATCGAAATGATCGTAAAGCCGATCTCACGGGCGCCCTTCAGGGCGGCCTCATACGGGCGCATGCCGTGCTCGATATGCCGGACGATGTTCTCCAGCATGACGATGGCGTCGTCCACCACGAAGCCAACCGACAGGGTCAGCGCCAACAGCGTCATGTTGTTGATGGAAAAGTCCAGCATGTACATCGCGGCGAAGGTGCCGAGCAGCGAAATCGGCACCGCCAGCGCCGGGATGAAGGTCGCCGACGCCGAGCGCAGGAACAGGAAGATCACCAGGATGACGAGACCGATGGCGATCAGCAGCGTCTCCTCGACGTCGCTGACCGACTGGCGGATCGAGACCGACCGGTCCATGGCGACGTCGATCTTGACCGACGGCGGGATCTGCGCGCGCAGCATCGGCAGCTTCGCCAGCACGCCGTCGACGACGGCGACCGTATTGGCATCGGGCTGCTTGTAGATCGCCAGCACGATCGCGCGGGCGTTGTTGAACCAGGTCGCGGTCTTGTCGTTCTCGACGCTGTCATAGACGCGCGCGATCTCGTCGAGCCGCACCGGCGAGCCGTTGCGCCAGGCGACGATCACGTGGCGGTAATCGGCCGCCTTGTCCATCTGGCCCGAGGCCTGCAATGCGACGTCCTGCTTCGGACCGTTCAGCGTGCCGACCGGCGTCGACGAGTTCGCGCGCGAGACCGCGGCACGGATATCTTCCAGCGATACGCCACGCGCCGCCGCCGCTTCCGGATCGGCCTGCACCCGGATCGCAAATTTCTGGCTGCCGAAAATCACGACCTGGGCGACGCCCTGAATCTGCGACAGCGCCTGGCCGATGGTGATGTCGCCATATTCGTTGACGGCCGACAGCGGCAGCGTGTCGGAACTCAGCGAGACAAACAGCACCGCGAAATCCGACGGATTCACTTTGCGGAAACTCGGCGGGATCGTCATTTCGATCGGCAGGCGCCGCTGCGCGATGGTGAGGGCGGTCTGCACGTCGAGCGCGGCGGCGTCGATATTGCGGTTGAGATCGAACTGGATGACGATCGAGGTGGTGCCTTGCGACGAGGTCGAGGACATCGACGAGATGCCGGCGATGGTCGACAACTGCCGCTCGATCGGACCGGCGACCGAGGCCGCCATGGTGTCGGCGCTGGCGCCCGGCAGGGTTGCGGTCACGGCGATCGTGGGGAAGTCGACCTTGGGCAGCGCCGAAACCGGCAGCAGCCGGAAGCCGAATACGCCGAACGCGATGATCGACGCCGTCAGCAGCGTCGTCATGACCGGGCGACGGATGCAAAGCTCCGAGAGGGTCATCGATCAGGCCCCAGCCTTCGGCGCGCGCGGCGCGACCGGGGTTCCCTCCGACAGCAGCAACTGCCCGTCGACCACGATATCCTCGCCGCCGTCGAGTCCCGACGCGACTACCGACATCCCCTGGAAGGTGCGGCTCACATTCACGGGTTGGATGTGGGCCTTGCCGTCTTTCATGGTGAAGACGTAGTTGCCGTTCTGGCTGCGCTGCACGGCAGCCGTGGGCACCGTCACGCCTTGTTCGGTCCGGATCACGAGTTTGGTGTTGACCAGGATTCCCGGCCACAGCGTCTCGTTCTCGTTGTTCATGATGCCGCGCACCGTGATCATTCCGGTGGTGGAGTCCACGGTGTTTTCGACCATCGCGACCTTGCCGTCCTCGGAGCGATCCCGGCCGGGGATGGTCGCGATGACGCTCGATCCCCCCGATGCCATGGCATCGCGCAGGTCAGCGAGCACGCGCTGCGGAATGGCGAAGGTCACATAGACCGGCGCCATCTGGTTGATGACGGCGAGCGGCGCGGTATCGGCCGGCCGCACGAAATTTCCGATCTTCACATTGGCCGCGCTGATCCGCCCTGCGAACGGCGC
Source organism: uncultured Alphaproteobacteria bacterium (assembly GCA_963843225.1). GTDB lineage: Bacteria > Pseudomonadota > Alphaproteobacteria > Rhizobiales > Xanthobacteraceae > Bradyrhizobium. The sequence continues at coordinate 468,910 of CAWJJT010000004.1, forward strand.
GCGGATGAGCGTGAAGCTCTTCTGGACCTTCAGGTTGTCGAGCGCGGATTGATCCGCCTTGATGGTGCCGATCAGGATATCGGCCTGGGTTTTGGCATTGTCGAGATTGACCTGAGTGGTCGCACCCTTGCCGACCAGATCGGTGTAGCGCCGAAAATCGCGCTGCGCGCCCTCGAGCTGCGCCTGGTCCTTGGCGAGCATGCCTTCGGCCTGTTCGATCTGGGCGTCGATCTGGCGCGCGTCCAGGGTAAACAGCACGTCGCCTTCGTTGACCCTGGCGCCGTCCTCGAAATGCACCTGAACGATGGTCGTCTCCAGCCGTGATTTCAGCGCCACGCTGGAGATCGGCGTTACTGTCCCGATCGAATCGACATCGACGGGCACCGGTTTACGCTGCGCCTTGGCCAGTTCGACCGAGACGACGCGCGCTTGCTGAGGCCCCTGCGCGCTGGCGTTGCCGCCCATCCACGTCGAGCGCGTGACGAAGGCGACCAGCGCGGCAACGCCAAGCGCGCCGGCTAAAAATATCAGATTGCGTTTTTTCATCGCATTTTACGGCAACCGGTCTGGAAACGACCGGGACGGCCCATTCTCCCTGCCCCTTGGCGACATTTTCGCCTTTTTCTAAACGGTTATCACAGCGCCAAGGCCCGTGGTATGCCATACAGCCGAAAATCTGGGGTTACGAGCGGGACCTTTTCATGCGTATTGCTACGTGGAACGTTAATTCGATCAGGCAACGTATCGACCACCTCGTAACCTGGTTGAAGGATTGCTCGCCCGACATCGTCTGCCTGCAGGAAATCAAGTGCCTTGACGAGGCCTTCCCGCGGGAGCCGATCGAGGCGCTCGGCTACAACGTGGTCACCCACGGCCAAAAGACCTTCAATGGCGTCGCGCTGCTGTCGAAACTGCCGTTCGAAGAGACCAAGTCGGGCCTGGCGGGAGACGATGAGGACGCCCATGCCCGGTTTCTGGAAGGCGTGGTGACGCTGAAGCGCGGCGTGCTCCGGGTTGCCTGCCTCTATCTGCCCAACGGCAACCCGCCGGAAACCGAAAAATATCCCTATAAGCTCAAATGGATGTCGCGGCTTCTGGAGTATTCGAAGCAACGGCTCAAGGCGGAAGAGCCGCTGGTGCTGGCAGGCGACTTCAACGTCATTCCGAAGCCCGAGGACGTCCACAATCCCGCAGCCTGGGTCAACGACGCCCTGTTTCGTCCGCAAACCCGCGAAAGCTTCCAGTCGCTGCTTGGCCTCGGGCTCACGGATGCGCTCCGCGCGGTCACCGACGCGCCCGGCCAGTACACGTTTTGGGATTATCAGGCCGGCGCCTGGCAGAAGAACTGGGGATTGCGGATCGACCATCTGCTGATGTCGCCGCAAGCGAGCGACCGGCTGATCGATGTCGGAATCGACAGTTACGTGCGGGCTTGGGAAAAGCCGTCGGACCACGTCCCGGTATGGGCGGACCTCGATCTGGACATGGCGTAGGCGTGCGGCGAACCGCTACGCGCCAATTGGTTCAGTCCTTGCGGCCCTGCACCCAGTGCTCGAGCATCTGCAACGCCATCGCGCGGTCGTCGTCGGACGCCCTCGCGATCGCCTTGTTGTAGCTTTCCTTGATCCAGACTTCCTCGGGCGCGGCGCTGTCGCGCGCGAGCGTCAGCCACATCAGGCCGCGCGCGGCCTGCCGCGGCAACTGATCGCCGTTGAACAGCATCTGGCCGAGCAAGGCCTGCGCCTCGTGCTGCCCCTTCTGGGCGGCAAGACCAAGCCAGCGGGCGGCATAACGGAAGTCGTCGCGCGAGGTGCCCGCGCTTTTGAGGTAGAGCCGAGCCAGATCGTATTGGGCATCCGCATTGCCGAAATACGACGCGGCATAGGAGAACATCTCCCTCGCCCGGTCCGGATCAGACTTGATCTTGGAATTCGGAATGCCGTTCAGATAATACCGACCCAGCGCGACGAAGGCGTTGGCGACGATCGCCGCTTGCGGCGCCGACGGGCTATCCTCGGCATGCGCGTTGGCAATGCGGCTGAAATACTCAAAGGCGCGCAGATCGTCCTGGGTCACGCCGTCGCCGCTGGCGTACATCCGCCCCAGCTTCCACTGCGCGATCGGGTGCCCGCCTTCCGCGGCATATTGCAGCGAGGTGAGCGAGGTGTCCGGGGTCGCCGGCGGGATAGCCTTCTTCAGCGCGGCGGCAGCCCCTGGCTGGCCCGCAGCGACGGGAATTGCCGCGTCCGTGTTCGCCGGCGCCCCATCGAAGGCAAAGCCGGGCGATGCCAGCGGCGTGGCCCCCAAAATCAACGCAAAAATGATACGCTTAAATATCCGCATAACACTGTTTCTCGTGCGCGCCGCCGGGATGGGTGACCGCGCCAGCCACCGCCGGCCCCACCTGCTGGGCGTATTTCCACAGCGCGCCTGATGTATGATTGGTCTCCCGGGGCTTCCATTTAGTCTTACGTTCAGCGAGCTCGGCATCGGTCAACTTTACGTTAAGAGTCCCGATCACAGCGTCGATTTCGATGATATCGCCATCTCGCAGCAGCGAGATCGGGCCGCCAATGGCCGCTTCCGGCCCGACATGGCCGATGCAGAAGCCGCGGGTGGCGCCGGAAAACCGGCCGTCGGTGATGAGCGCGATCTTGCCGCCCATACCCTGACCGGTCAGGGCTGCGGTGGTGGAGAGCATCTCACGCATGCCGGGACCGCCGCGCGGCCCCTCATAGCGGATCACGATGACCTCGCCCTCTTTGTAGGTCCTCTTCTGGACCGCCTCGAAGGCATCCTCTTCGCGGTCGAAGCAGCGGGCCGGCCCGGTGAATTTCAAGTTCGACATTCCCGCGACCTTCACGATCGCCCCCTCGGGCGCGAGGTTGCCCTTCAGGCCGACCACTCCGCCCGTGACGGTGATCGGCTTGTCGGCAGGCCGCACCACATCCTGGTGCGGATTCCATTTCACGCTTTTGAGGTTCTCGGCGATCGTGCGGCCTGTGACGGTCAAGCAATCCCCGTGCAGGTGGCCATTATCGAGCAACGTCTTCATCAGAAGCGGTATGCCGCCAGCTTCGAACATGTCTTTGGCGACATAACGACCGCCCGGCTTCAAATCGGCGACATAAGGTGTCTTTTTGAAGATTTCGGCGACGTCGAACAGATCGAACTTGATGCCGCATTCATGGGCGATCGCCGGCAGGTGCAGCGCAGCATTGGTCGAGCCGCCAGAGGCGGCCACCACCGCCGCGGCGTTTTCCAGGGCGCGCCGCGTGACGATGTCGCGCGGGCGGATGTTGGACGAGATCAGCTCCATCACCTTCTCGCCCGCGGCCATGCAGAAGGCGTCGCGAATCTCGTAGGGCGCAGGCGCGCCGGCCGAATAAGGCAGCGCCAGACCGATGGCTTCCGAGACCGTCGCCATGGTGTTGGCGGTGAATTGTGCGCCGCACGCGCCGGCTGACGGGCAAGCCACCCGTTCGATTTCGTCGAGGTCTTCGTCCGACATCTCGCCGACCGAATGCTTGCCGACTGCTTCGAACATGTCCTGCACGGTGACCTGCTGGCCACGGAAATTGCCCGGCAGGATCGAGCCGCCATAGATGAAGATCGAGGGCACGTTGAGCCGGACCATCGCCATCATCATGCCCGGCAGCGACTTGTCGCAGCCGGCGAGGCCAACCAGCGCGTCATAGGCATGGCCACGGATGGTCAGTTCGACCGAATCGGCAATGCATTCGCGCGACGGCAGCGACGAGCGCATGCCGTCATGGCCCATGGCGATGCCGTCGGTCACGGTGATGGTGCAGAATTCGCGGGGCGTGCCGCCGGCGGAAGCGACGCCTTTCTTGACCGCCTGGGCCTGGCGCATCAGCGAGATGTTGCAGGGGGCGGCTTCGTTCCAGCAGGAGGCCACGCCGACGAACGGCTGGTGGATCTGATCGGTCGTCAGACCCATGGCATAGAGGTACGAGCGGTGGGGCGCCCGTTCCGGGCCCTCCGTCACGTGACGGCTCGGCAGCCTCTTCTTGATGCTGGTCTTGGCGTCCATCGCGACCCTGCTTCCGCAGCCCTCTCTCGTCGAGCGCTGTGGTCCTCAGCCTAGGAAGAATGATTTCATCGAGGGGTGTGGCCAAAAAGCGGCGCGGACGCCAACCGCCTGTCAGGACGGTTAAATCTTCCCTGAGTGTTGCGGTCACGCAACAATCGTGGCGCTGCGGCAACCATTATTTGCCCAAAGAAACACCTAAATGCGGCTCATTCAGGCCTGGCCGAGAAACAAAAGATCGCGCAGCCGACGCCCGAAGCCGCGCTTTTATTGCGGGCCGGACGCGACCGGAAGCCGCTCGATCGCCTTCAGGCCGGCCCGCTTGCGCCATTTGATCTCCGAATCGTCCACGGCCAGCGTCAATTTCGGCCAGCGCCCGAACAGCGATTTCAGCGCGCATTGGCCCTCGATGCGCGCAAGCTGGTGGCCGAGGCAGAAGTGGACCCCGGTCCCGAAGGCGATGTGGCGGTTCGGCCTGCGCTGCAAATCGAGCCGCTCGGGATGGGGATTGGCCTGCGGGTCCATGTTGGCGGCGGCCAGCATGACCATGACCTTTTCGCCTTTCTTCAGTTTGACGCCGCCGAGTTCGACATCCCGGCGCACGTAGCGCGGCTTGGTGAATTGCACCGGCGAGATGAAACGCAGGAATTCCTCCACCGCCAGATCGACGCGGCTCCAGTCTTCCTCGCAGCCAGTCACGCAGACCGGGATTTTTCAAAAGCTCGTAGGCCGACCCGCTGATGAGGTGGGTGGTGGTCTCGTGCCCGGCGAACAGCAGCAGAAACACCATGGCCACTATTTCATCGCGGCTGATCTGTCGGCCGTCCTTTTCGAGGCGAACGATCTCGGCGATCAGCCCCTCCCCGCCACGCCGGCGAACGGTCTCGATGTGTTTTTCGAGATAGCGCCGCATCGCAAAGAGATTGGGGATCGCGAACAGGAATCCGATCGCCCCGGTAAACCGCGTGAAGGCGCCGGCCCAGGCGATGAATTTCGGCCGATCGGCCGGCGGCAACCCGAGAAGCTCCGAGATCACCGACAGCGGCAGTTGGCGCGCATAGCGCGCGACGAGGTCGGCCGGATCGCCCTCGGCGAACAGTTGATCAGCGAGTTCATCGCCGATCGCCTGAATATGCGGCTCCATATCGAGCACGGCACGGCGGCGGAACGCCTCGTCGACGATGTCGCGCAACCTCCTGTGATCGGGATCGTCCATCGACAGCATGTGCTTCGATAGGGTGCGAACGATGCCCGGTATCCACCAGCGAAATCCGGCGACCGTGCCGTCGTCGTCACGAATGGTGAAGGTTTCGGTGTCCTTGAGCACCTGATCGGCGAGCGCCTGCGTCGTCGGCGTCCAGACCTTCCCGACGATCGGGAAACGCACTTGCACGACCTCACCCGAGGCGCGAAGCTTTTCGATCGCAGCCGCGGGGTCTCGAAAATAGTCCTGACTGCCGAAGTCCGCATCGAGGGTCATCGCGCCTCCGCCAGGGAAAGCTGCGCAGCCCATCGTGGCTTTTCAAGGAGGCGGCCCGGGAACTACTCGACCTTGACGTTGGCGGCCTTGATCATCGGCCACCATTTTTCGATTTCCGCCTTCTGCCAGCCGCCCAGCGCCTCCGGCGTGAGCTTGTCCTTTGGCGGCATCTGCAATCCAAGGTCCTCGAACTTCTTGCGCACCGCCGGATCGTTCATGGCGGCGACTGCAGCAGCATTGAGTTTGGCGACGACGTCCGACGGGGTGTTCTTCGGCACCCAGAGCCCGGACCACAGCGTCATGTGAAATCCACTCAGTCCGGCCTCGTCCGTGCTCGGCACATCCGCCGCCAACTCGACGCGCTTGTCATCGGTGACAGCATAGGCGCGGATGGTGCCGGCGCGCACCTGCGCGATGGAGTTGGAGGTCTGGTCGATGATGATATCGATCTGGCCCGCAACCAGGTCGGTCAGCGCCGGCGCCGTGCCGCGATACGGCACATATTGCAGCTTGATGCCCGTGACGGTTTCGAAATAGAGCCCGGCGATATGGCTTCCCGAACCGGCGCCTGCGGTCCCCGCCGTGGCGGGGGCCGGCTTCGCCTTCAGCCAGGCGATCAACTCCTTCAGCGTTTTGGCAGGAACCGCGTTGGTGCTGACGATGATCATGGGATTGCTCGGCAGCAGCACCACAGGCTCGAGGTCGGCCACGAGGTCGTAGCCGAGCTTGTAGATCGCGCCGTTGGCGACATGGGTGCCGAGATGGCCGATGCTCACGGTGTAGCCGTCGGGCGGCGCACGCACCACCCGCCCGACGCCGAGCGAACCGGCCGCGCCGGTCACATTCTCGATCACGATGTTCTGGCCGAGCGTCGTCCGCATATGGTCGACAAGAATGCGCGCCATCGCATCGGTCGGCCCGCCGGCCGAAAACGGCACCACCAGGGTGATCGGGTGCGAAGGGAAATTGTCGGCCCGCGCGTTGCCGCCGAATGCCAATAGCGCCATCAGCGCGGCCAGAACCGTCCTTCGCATCACATACTCCTCCTCAACGCCGCATCATTTTTTGCTGAATACGTATTCGACGGTTAAAGCCTGGCGTAGTCGATCGGCGCGTGGCGATCGAGCGTCCGCGTGACCGGCGGCAGCGGATATTTGAGACCGGTGGCGCAGTTGAACAGCATCACCCGGTCGCTTTTCGTCACCCTTCCGTCGGCGAGGCTCTGCTGGTACGCGGCGTAGGTGGCCGCGCCCTCCGGACACAGCAACAAGCCTTCCTCGCGCGCAACTTCATTCAGCGCCGCGGAAATCTTCTCGTCGGAAACCGCGATGGCAAATCCCTTGCTCTCCCGCACCGCGCGCAGGATGAGAAAATCCCCAACCGCCTGCGGCACGCGGATGCCGGAGGCAATCGTGTGGGCGTCCTCCCAGCGGGTTGCGTGCTCGGTGCCATTCTCGAACGCGCGCACCATCGGCGCGCAACCTGCCGCCTGCACCGCCACCATCCGCGGCCGCTTGGCGCCGATGAAGCCGATGGCCTCGAGTTCGGCGAACGCCTTCCACATCCCGATCAGCCCGGTGCCGCCGCCGGTGGGATAGAAGATCACATCCGGCACGTCCCAGCCGAGCTGTTCGGCCAGTTCCAGCCCCATCGTCTTCTTGCCTTCGATGCGATAGGGCTCCTTCAGTGTCGAGGTATCGAACCAGCCGGCCTTGGCCTTGCCCTCGCCGACGATCTTGCCGCAATCGTCGATCAGGCCGTTGACGCGATAGACAGTCGCGCCCTGCAGTTCGATCTCGCTGACGTTCACCTCCGGCGTATCGGCCGGGCAGAAGATCGTGGTCTTGATGCCGCAACTGGTCGCGTACGCCGCGAGCGCCGCGCCGGCATTGCCGTTGGTGGGCATCGCCATGTGCTTGATGCCAAGCGCCTTGCCCATCGACACCGCCATGACCAGCCCGCGCGCCTTGAACGAGCCGGTCGGCAGCCGCCCCTCATCCTTGACGATGATTTCGCCGCCGCCGAGCTTCTTGCGCAAGCTTGGGAAGCCGGATCAGCGGCGTCGTGACTTCGCCGAGGCTGACGATGTCGGCGCATTTGCGCACCGGCAGCAGCTCGCGGTATCGCCAGAGATCGGCGGGACGCTCCTTAAGCGCGTCCTTTGTCAGCGCCTTCTTCACGCCGCCGAGGTCGTAGCGCACCAGGAGCGGCTTGCCCGCCTTGGAGAGGTTATGAATCTGGTCGGCGGGATAGCGATCGCCTTCCATCGCGCATTCGAGATGGGTCACGAACGTCGGACGTTCGATGGTCAGGTTGTCGTTATCTTTCACAGGATACCATCTCGGTTGTTGAGGGTTGGGAGAATTTGCAAGGTGTCGCCGACCTCATCCTGAGGAGGCGCGAAGCGCCGTCTCGAAGGATGGACGCGAGTCCGCGTGTGCCCATCCTTCGAGACGCTTGCTTCGCAAGCTCCTCAGGATGAGGATTCAGCGCGCGGCTTCGACCTGATGCCATCATGTGCGCTAGATGTTCAGCACGCGGCCATAGGCGTCGAGCACCGCTTCCTTCATCATCTCCGACAAGGTCGGATGCGGGAATACGTGTGCATCAGCTCTTCTTCCGTGGTTTCGAGATTCATCGCCACCACGTAGCCCTGGATCAGTTCGGTCACTTCCGCGCCGATCATGTGCGCGCCGAGCAACTGGCCGGTCTTCTTGTCGAAGATCACCTTGACCAGTCCCTGGTCTTCGCCGAGCGCAATCGCCTTGCCGTTGCCGACGAACGGGAAGCGGCCGACGCGGATCTCCCGGCCGCCTTCCTTCGCCTTGGCTTCGGTGAGGCCGACCGAGGCGATTTGCGGATTGCAATAGGTGCAGCCGGGGATGAGGTTCTTGTCCGTGGGGTGCGGATGCAGACCCTTGATCGCCTCGACGCACACGACACCCTCATGCTCGGCCTTGTGCGCCAGCATCGGCGGCCCGGCGACGTCGCCGATGGCGTAGATGCCGGGCACATTGGTCTTGCCGTAGCCGTCGATCACGACGCAGCCGCGGTCGGTTTTGACGCCGAGTTTTTCCAGGCCGAGATTCTCGATATTGCCGACCACGCCGACCGCCGAAATCACCCGGTCGAACTCGACCGTCTGCGGCTTCTTGCCGTCATCGATGGTGGCGACCACGCGGTCGCTCTTCTTGTCGAGCTTTGTCACTTTTGTGCTGGTGAGGATCTTGATGCCCTGTTTCTCGAACCGCTTGCGGGCAAGGCCGGCGATTTCGGCATCCTCGACCGGCAGAATCTGCGGCAGCACCTCGACCACCGTGACATCGGCGCCCATGGTGTGGAAGAACGACGCGAATTCGATGCCGATCGCGCCGGAGCCGACCACCAGCAGCGACTTCGGCATCTTGTCCGGCACCATCGCCTCGAAATAGGTCCAGACCAGCTTCTTGTCGGGCTCGAGCCCCGGCAGCACCCGCGGCCGCGCGCCGGTCGCAAGAATGATGTGTTTTGCCGTATAGGCGCCCTCGCCCAGCGCACCCTTCGGCGCCTCGGCGCTCGATTTCGCCACGGTGATCTTGCCGGGCGCGTCGATCACCGCGTTGCCCCAGATGACCTGGACCTTGTTCTTCTTCATCAGGAAGCCGACGCCGTCGTTCAGCCGCTTCGAGACACCGCGCGAGCGCTGCACCACCGCCTTGGGGTCGTAGGACACGTTATCGGCCGAGAGCCCGTAATCCTTGGCGTGCTGCATGTAGTGATAGATCTCCGCCGAACGCAGCAGCGCCTTGGTCGGGATGCAGCCCCAGTTCAGGCAGATGCCGCCGAGATAGGCTTTCTCGATGATCGCGGTCTTGAAACCGAGCTGCGCCGCGCGGATCGCCGCGACATAGCCGCCGGGACCGGAACCGATGATGATGACGTCGAAGGAAGTGTCGGCCATGAAGGTTCCCGTCTAGCTCAAGGTCGTCGCGCGGCGCGCACGACGGCTGATGATAAACTTTCTTGTTCCCCATTCCAGCAGGACGATCGATGCCATGATCGCCATGCCGGTCAGCGCTATCGGACCCCAGATGTTTCGCGAGAGGGCTTCATTGGAAATGAATGCAGCGTGGATCGCGTCGATACCGATGGGATTGAACGCGATGACGGCTGCGAGCACCATTGAAATCCAGGGCCATTGCGTTCGAAGCTTCAACGTCGAGACCTCGCCGGCGCCAGTGTCACACCATCATCATGACAGGGTTTTCGATCAGCCGCTTGAACTCGCCGATCAGTTCCGCGCCGAGCGCGCCGTCGACCGCGCGATGGTCGCACGACAAGGTGACGCTCATGATGTGTGCGATCTCGATCTTGCCGCTGCGCACGACGGGACGTTCCTCGCTGGCGCCGACCGCCAGGATGGTCGCATGCGGCGGGTTGATGACCGCCGTAAAGTCCTTGATCCCGTACATGCCGAGATTGGAAACCGCCGTGGTGCCGCCCTGGTACTCCTCGGGCTTGAGCTTGCGCGCCCTGGCGCGGGCGGCAAAATCCTTCATCTCGCCTGAAATCGTCGACAGCGTTTTGGTTTCGGCCTTGCGGATGATCGGCGTGATCAGGCCGCCCGGCATCGCCACGGCCACGCCAATATCGGAATGCTTGTGCTTGAGCATGCCGCCTTCGGTCCAGCTCACATTTGTGTTGGGAATCCGCTGCAGGGCGATCGCCATCGCCTTGATGACGAAGTCGTTGACCGACAGCTTGTAAAGCGGCTTCTTCTCCTTGTCTTTCGGCGCCGCTGCATTGATCTCCTCGCGTGCGTCGAGCAATTTGCCGATATCGCAGTCCATCGTCAGATAGAAGTGCGGAACGGTCTGTACCGACGCCGTCAACCTCTGGGCAATGGTGCGCCGCATGCCGTCGTGCGGGACGACCTCGTAGCTGCCCTCTTCGAACAGCGCGCGGATCTGCTGGTCCGACATCGACGGAGCCAGCGCGCCCGATGGCGCGGCCGCCGGGGCCTTGAGCCCCTTGCCGGATTTTGCTCCCTCGACGTCACGCGCGACAATCCGGCCATGCGGGCCCGACCCGTTGATGCGCGCGAGCTCAATGCCGGCATCCTTTGCCAGGCGTCGGGCAAGCGGCGAGGAAAAGATGCGGGCCTGACCATTGGCTTGCGGCGCGGGTGCGGCGGCTTGCGGAGCGGGAGCCGAAGCAGGTGCCGCGGGTTTCGGCGCTGGCGCTGCCGCCGGTGCGGCCGCTGCCGCAGGTTTTGGCGCCGGCGCCTCAGCGGCCTTCGGCGGCGCGCTGGCGGCGCCTGCTCCCGCCGCCTTGACGTCCTCGCCGTCGCCGGCGAGCACCGCGATGACGTCATTGACCGCCACGTCCTGCGTACCCTCGGGCACCACGATTTTCGCGATCGTGCCCTCGTCGACCGCTTCCACTTCCATCGTGGCCTTGTCGGTCTCGATCTCCGCGATCACGTCGCCGGATTTGACCTTGTCGCCCTCTTTCTTCAGCCACTTGGCAAGGTTGCCCTTTTCCATCGTCGGCGACAGCGCAGGCATCAGAATGTTGATTGGCATTGTCAGTGACCCTGTTGCGACCGCGGCGTGGTTGAGCCCGTGTCGGTCGGCCTCGCGATTTCGGCTTCGAACATGTCGATGATGCGCGCCAGCGCCTCTTCCTCGGTGTAGCCGCTCTCGCGCGCATAGGCCCGCGAGGCATGACGGGCGATGTCGACCAGCAGCAGCCCCCACATGTCAGGCTCTTCGAAGGCGCGCGTGAACGCGATGGATAGTCCGCCATCGAGCACGAACGCGCGCAGCACCTCGACGGCATCGTCGCGGCCCATGACATCGGGCGGCAAGGGTTGCTCCTTGGGACCGGCCATGCGTCACCGATAGCAAACGGCTTTGGCGGCCTCGACCACCTCGGCCACCGAGGGCAATGCAAGCTTCTCGAGATTTGCCGCATAGGGCATCGGCACGTCCTTGCCCGACACCCGCAGAACCGGCGCATCGAGATAGTCGAAGGCATGTTCCATGATGCGGGCGCAGATTTCGGCGCCGACGCCGTTCTGCTGCCAGCCTTCCTCAACGGTGACCGCGCGGCCCGTCTTCTTCACCGAGGCGACGATGGTGCTCGGTATCCAACGGCCGCAGCGTGCGCAGATCGATCACCTCGGCCTCGATGCCTTCCTTCGCCAGTTCGTCGGCGGCCTTCAGCGCGTAGGTCATGCCGTTCGACCACGAGACGATGGTGACGTGCCCGCCGCTGCGCACCACGCGCGCCTTGCCGATCGGGATGACGTAGTCGTCGAGCTTCGGCACTTCGCCGGAATGGCCGTACAGCACCTCGTTCTCGAGGAAGATCACCGGATTGGGATCGCGGATCGCGGCCTTCAACAGGCCCTTGTAGTCGGCGGCCGAAAACGGCGCGATCACCTTGAGGCCTGGAACCTGCGAGTACCAGGCCGAGTAATCCTGGCTGTGCTGGGCGGCGACGCGGGCAGCCGCGCCGTTCGGTCCGCGGAACACGATCGAGCAGCCCATCTGCCCACCCGACATGTACAGCGTCTTGGCCGCGGAGTTGATGATCTGGTCTATCGCCTGCATGGCGAAGTTGAAGGTCATGAATTCGACGATCGGCTTCAGGCCCGCCATCGCCGCGCCGACGCCGACACCGGCAAAGCCGTGCTCCGTGATCGGGGTGTCGATCACGCGCCTGGCGCCGAATTCCTGCAGCAAGCCTTGCGTGACCTTGTAGGCGCCCTGATATTCGGCGACCTCCTCACCCATCACAAACACGTCGGGATCCCTGCGCATCTCCTCGGCCATGGCGTCGCGGAGCGCTTCGCGGATGGTCATGGTCACCATTTCGGTGCCGGGGGGCACTTCCGGATCGGGCTCGGTGACGGCTTTGGGGGCGCTGGGCGTCGATCTGGGCGCGGGCGCGGATTTGGCTTCGGCCGCAGGTGGTGCGGATTCGGCGGCTTTCTCCTGCTTCGGCGGCGCGGCGGCCTTGCCGAGATCGGCGGCGCTTTCGCCATCGGCCAGAATGGTCGCGATCGGCGTATTGACCGCGACGTCGGCGGTGCCTTCGGGGATCAATATCTTGCCAAGGGTGCCTTCATCGGTGGCTTCGACCTCCATCGTCGCCTTGTCGGTTTCGATCTCGGCGATGACATCGCCCGACTTGATCGCCTCGCCTTCCTTCTTCAGCCATTTCGAAAGGTTGCCCTTCTCCATGGTCGGCGACAGCGCGGGCATCAGCACTTGAATTGGCATGGTAGCTCCGGAAAAATCACGCTTCAGGCTGGAATGCGTCGATAGCGCTCAGCGATAGATATCGGTGTAGAGTTCGGAAGCCTCGGGCTCGGGGTCGTGTTGCGCGAAATCAGCGGCGGCGTTGACGATATCCCGCACCTCGGCGTCGATCGCCTTCAGTTCCTGTTCGCTGACCTTGGCCGCCAACAGGCGGTTGCGCACCTGCTCGATCGGATCTTGATCGTTGCGCACCTTATCGACTTCCTCGCGGGTACGGTATTTGGCCGGGTCCGACATCGAATGGCCGCGGTAGCGGTAGGTCTGCATTTCCAGAATATAGGGTCCGTTGCCGGCGCGGCACCATGCGACCGCCTGGTCGCCGGCGGCCTTCACCGCGCGGACGTCCATGCCGTCGACCTGCTCGCCGGGAATGTTGAAGGAAACGCCGCGCTTGGAAAAATCCGTTTGCGCGGAGGAACGCGTCACCGAGGTGCCCATGGCGTACCGGTTGTTCTCGATGATGTAGATCACCGGGAGCTTCCACAGCTCCGCCATATTGAAGCTTTCATAGACCTGGCCCTGGTTCGAGGCGCCGTCGCCGAAATAGGCCAGACTGACGGAATCATTGCCGCGGTAGCGATTGGCGAATGCGAGCCCGGTGCCGAGCGACACCTGCGCGCCGACGATGCCGTGGCCGCCGAAGAAGTTCTTCTCCTTGCTGAACATGTGCATGGAGCCGCCCTTGCCCTTGGAATAGCCGCCGCGGCGTCCGGTCAGCTCGGCCATCACGCCCTTGGCGTCCATTCCGCAGGCCAGCATGTGCCCATGGTCGCGGTAACCGGTTATCACCTGGTCGCCCTGCTTCAGCGCCATCTGCATGCCGACGACGATGGCTTCCTGGCCGATATAGAGATGACAGAAGCCGCCGATCGCGCCCATGCCGTAGAGCTGGCCGGCCTTTTCCTCGAACCGCCGGATCAGAAGCATGTCCCGCAGCGCGCTCAGCTCCTGTTCCCGGGTGAATTCCGGGGGCTGGTCAGCGCCGTTTCCATGACCTGTCTCTTTGGTGGCGGTTTTCTTCGGTGCGGCCATGGCTGATCCGGATGAGAGAGCTAATAGCCCTCTCTATCCCAACTCAAACCGCCGTGGAAGGATTGCGTGGCGTTGCGAAAATCTGGCTATGCCGCAGTGCAATGCGGCGCGACATTTTTGAAATTGAATTCGAGGGATTTTGTAATTTTGACGATCAGTTCGGCGTGTTGATCCGAACCAGATCGTGCGGATTGACATAGTCGAGCTGATAACGTGCCCGCTCGTCCAGCATGTCCGGGTCGACCCGGTCGGAGCGCAACAGCGACACGCGCTGCTCGCCGTCCGCGCGCTCCCGCTTCAGCCGCGCCAGTTCCGAGGTCAGGGCGACGATTTCCTGGTCGAGTTCCTGCCGCGCATTCAGCCCGTATTTGCCGGTGTAGGCGTTGACCCCGAAATAGCCGATCATCGCCGCCGCTATCGTGTAGAGGGCAAGGCCGGTCAGAAAAGATTTGAGTCGGGCGCGGGAAACCATGCCCGTCAGGATGCGGCGGCCGGGTTAACGGAATCCTAAAGCCAGCGGAGGCGCCCGGCTGCGGGCTTGCCTATTTATTTTGCTTTTCGACGAAGGCCGCAAACGCCTCGAGATATTGCTGCAGCACCTTCTGCAGGGATTCCTTGGTGAGGCTCCCTTTTTCGTCGAAGGCGTCGCCGACGCTGTTCAGATAGATTTCCGGCTGCCCCATGATCGGGCCGGAGATGCCCGGCAGGATATTCTGCAAGGTTTTGGCCGCGCTGACGCCGCCGAGCGGTCCGGGCGAGTTGGAAACGATGCCGACGGGCTTGCCGAGGAACGAGCTCTTGCCGTAGGGCCGCGATCCCACGTCGATGGCGTTCTTCAGCACCCCGGGGATCGCGCGGTTGTATTCGGGCGTGACGAACAACACCCCGTCCGACTTCTGCAGCTTCTCGCGGAACGCCACCCAATCGGCCGGCGGCGTGGCTTCCAGGTCCTGATTGAAGAACGAGATTCCCTGCAATGTCGTGACATCCAGCTTGAGCGTCGCGGGCGCGAGCTTCGCCAGGGCGTTGGCGATCTTGAGCGAAAAGCTCTCTTTGCGAATGCTGCCCACGATGACGACGATGTTATGCGGGGTGGCCATGGAATGTCCTTCTATCGGTTGGAACTGCTCTCTCGCACCTTAAGCAGCATCGGCAGAAGCATGCAAGTGCATGAATCGCACGATTCTGGAAACGTTGTGTTTGCGTTCACGAGACCGACCAAAACGGCCTTCTGCTTTTGATGCAACTACCTGACCAGTTCCCAGAACAATCCGACGACCGCCACATAGCCGAGCGTGAAGATCAGCGTGCGCAGATAGGGAATTCCGAGCAGGTAGACCACGGCATGGGCCAGCCGCAGCCAGAAGAAGCTCATCGCCCAGAATGCCGTCTTCGCATCGGCCTTGCCGGCGAGATGAATCGCGATCACCAGCGCCGCAAACGGCGCGAAGCACTCGACGGCGTTGACGTAGGTGCGGTCGGCGCGCTTGCCCCACAGCGGCATTGGCCGCGGTGCAGGGTCGATATAGTTCGCAGGTGCAAGCGGTCCGTTGGTCATCACCTGGCAGACCACATAGGGGATCCACAGCGATGCCGTGAGAATGGCGGTAAAGGCGAGATATTTCAGATCTGTCGACATCGAATTTCCCCCTCTTTCAAGAACCGATTGCAATAACTCCTGTAGTCTGGATGCCGGAAATGAACCTGCACGGGCGCTTGAACGCCCGCGCAGGATGAACGGTGTCAGCCCTTGTTCGGGTTGATCAGGTACTTCTCACCGGTCGCCCGCTTGCCATAGACGGCGATATGGCTGAGTTGCAGCGCCTCCTGTAGCGACACCACCTGGGTGTAATGGCTCGCGAAAGTCGTCTTGAGTTCGTCGACCACGCGTTGGCGCAGTTTTGTGCCCTCGGCGGCTCCAATTTTCATGAGGAACGGAAACAGCAGCCAGCCGCCGATGCCCCAGGCCATGCCGAACGCGCGGTTCAGCTCAGTTGGACGAATGTCGAGGCCGCCATAGATGTAAACCTGCTTGTGCACGTTCGATCCATAGCGGCTGTAGACTTTTGCGGTCTTGTTGACGGCTGTCTCCATGCAAGTGAGGATTTGGCCGGCGAGCTTGCCGCCGCCGATGGCGTCGAACGCCAGCGTCGCGCCGGTCTCGACCAGCGCATTGGTCAGATCGTCCATGAAACCGGGCGCGGCAGAATCGACGACATGCTTCGCGCCGATCTTGCGCAGGATATCGGCCTGCTCCTTGCTGCGCACGATGTTGACGAGGCCGATGCCATCCTTGAGGCAGATCTTGTTGAGCATCTGCCCGAGATTGGAGGCGGCCGCCGTATGCACCAGCGCCTTGTGGCCCTCGCGCCGCATGGTTTCGGTCATGCCGAGCGCCGTCAGCGGATTGACGAAGCAGGAGGCGCCCTCGGCGGGCGTCGCCCCGGCCGGCAGCGGCAGGCATTCGTTGACCTTCAGGCAGCGGTATTGCGCATACATCGCTCCGCCGATCATGGCCACCGTCTTGCCCATCAGCGCCTTGGCCGCGTCCGACGATCCCGTCTTGATCACGACGCCGGCGCCCTCGTTGCCGACCGGCATGGATTCATCGAGCCGTCCGGCCATGGCCCTCATGCCGGCTTCCGGGACTTTCGCCGTGATGACCGGGGAGTCCTTGCTGCCTGACGCCTTGGCGGTCGTCATGTCGGCGGCGCCGACCAACAGACCGAGGTCCGAGGGATTGATCGGCGAAGCCTCGACGCGGACCACGACCTCATCGGGACCAGGCTCGGGCGTCGGCACGCTGGCCAGCGATATCTCGAGTTCACCGCTCTTTTTGATCAGCGAACGAAGTTGCAGCCCGGTCTTGGTGTCGGCGCTCATGACAAACCTCCCTGTTTTCGGCCTGGCCGAATTCGGCCGGGAGTGTTCTCACGTTGGCACGGAAACGCAAGCCTTGAGGTCTCACACAATTTCGTTTGTTTTCGCTCTGCAGTACTTTGCGAAGGTGGACGCACCTGGGCTATGTTGCATGCATCGCTGACGGAAATTGCGGATGAGCCAAAGCGAGATCGATGCGGTGCGTGCGCTGCTGGGCTCCAGGCCACGCCCGGTCGGCTGGCATCAACGCCGTCAGCGCATCGAGGAAGTCGGAGCCGTGTGGCCGGCTGCCGCCGATATCAAGTTCGAGGAAACGGATATTGCGGGACTGCGGGCCGAGTGGTCGGTTGCGCCCGGCAGCGATGTTTCACGCGTCTTGCTGTATTTTCACGGCGGCGGTTATTGCTCCGGCTCCATCCTGAGCCATCGCAGATTGGTTACGGAGGCGGGCCGCGCCGCCAGGGCACGCACGCTTGCAATCGAATATCGGCTCGCGCCCGAACATCCGTTCCCCGCCGCGCTGGACGACACCCTGGCGGCATGGAATTTCCTGCGCCAAACCGGCATCGCCGCCGAACAATATCGTGGTAGGCGGCGATAGCGCGGGCGGAGGCTTGACTATCGCCCTGATAAACCGTCTGCGGGACGCGGGAGAACCACTCCCCGGCTGCGCGTGGCTGCTCTCGCCATGGACCGATCTCACGCTGTCCGGCTCGAGCCTTGCCACCAAGGATGCCGTCGATCCCATCATTCACAGGGCGTATCTCGCCGAACTGATCGAGGCTTATCTTCCCGCCGGCGTCGACCGCAAAGACCCGCGTGTTTCTCCGCTCTATGCCGATCTGAAGGGATTTCCGCCGACACTGATCCAGGTCGGTGCGTGCGAAACACTGCTGGAGGATTCCACCCGCTTTGCAGCGGCGGCAGGAAGCGCCAACGTCGACGTTACGCTGGAGATATGGCCGGATATGATCCACGCCTGGCCGATGTGGAATGCCCATCTGGAGCCGGGACGCCGGGCGCTCGCGCATGCCGGCGACTTTATTCGCCGCCACCTGATCGAGGTTTGACGGCGATACGGTCTTATCGCAGCGCCTTCAGCGCCGCCCTGCCCGCATATTTCGCCTGCGTGCCCAGTTCCTGCTCGATCCGCAGCAACTGATTGTATTTCGCGGTCCGGTCGGAGCGCGCCAGCGAGCCAGTTTTGATCTGGCCGCAATTGGTGGCGACCGCAAGATCGGCGATGGTGGAATCCTCGGTCTCGCCGGAGCGGTGCGACATCACGGCGGTGTAGGCGGCCTTGTAGGCCATTTCGACCGCGGAGAGCGTCTCCGTCAGCGTGCCGATCTGGTTGACCTTCACGAGGATGGAGTTGGCGCGGCCATGTTTGATGCCGTCGGCGAGCCGCGTGACGTTGGTGACGAAGAGATCGTCGCCGACCAACTGGCATTTGTTGCCGATCAGGTCGGTCAGTTCCTTCCAGCCATCCATGTCGTCCTCGGACATGCCGTCCTCGATCGAGACGATCGGATAGCGCGCGGCCAGATCGGCGAGATATTTCGCCTGCTCGGAACGCGAGCGGGTCTTGTTCTCGCCGCCATAGACGTAGTTGCCGTCCTTGAAGAATTCGGTGGCCGCGCAGTCCAGCGCCAGCATGACATCGGAGCCGGCCTTGTAGCCGGCCTTGCCGATCGCGCCCATGACGAATTCGAGCGCCGCATCCGCCGACGGCAGGTTCGGCGCGAAGCCGCCCTCGTCGCCGACGTTGGTGTTATGGCCGGCCTTCTTCAGTTCCGACCGCAGCGTGTGAAAGATTTCCGAGCCGCAGCGCAGCGCTTCCGCAAAGGTCTTGGCGCCGACCGGCATGATCATGAATTCCTGGAAGTCGATCGGATTGTCGGCGTGCACGCCGCCATTGATGATGTTCATCATCGGCACCGGCAGGGTCCGCGCCGAGGTGCCGCCGACATAGCGATAGAGCGGCAGGTCGCAGGACTCGGCGGCGGCCTTGGCGACGGCCAGCGACACGCCGAGAATGGCGTTGGCGCCGAGCCGGCTCTTGTTGGCCGTGCCATCGAGCCCGATCATGGTCTCGTCGATCTGGACCTGCCGCTCGGCGTCCATGCCGCCGACGGCGTCATAGATTTCCCCGTTCACGGCGTCCACGGCCTTGCTGACACCCTTGCCGAGATAGCGCGCCTTGTCGCCGTCGCGCAGTTCCACTGCCTCAT
This sequence comes from uncultured Alphaproteobacteria bacterium, assembly GCA_963843225.1. Lineage (GTDB taxonomy): Bacteria > Pseudomonadota > Alphaproteobacteria > Rhizobiales > Xanthobacteraceae > Bradyrhizobium. The sequence goes on from CAWJJT010000004.1 coordinate 487,891, forward strand.
GGGCGCCGGTCGAAGCGCCCGACGGCACCGCCGCGCGGCCCATCGAGCCGTCTTCCAGCACCACATCGACCTCAACGGTGGGATTGCCGCGGCTATCGAGAATTTCCCGGCCGATGATGTCGATGATGGCGGTCATGGGTACCTCTTTGGAAAACCTGATGCTGAAGGTTGGCGCTGCTTCTACAGCAAGGATTTAGGGCCGAAAAGGCCGCCTCACGCGTGACCTTGGCGTGACGATTGTCTATTACGCAGGCAATGGAGACCGCATCATGTCGAAAAAGCCTGGCAAAGCCCCGAAATCCAAGCCCCTGCAGCTCGGCCGCGCCGTGGATTGGCCCCACACCCCGGAGGAGGCGAGGCTCGACCGGGTGCCCAATCCGCAAAAGGACACGGACTACCTGGTGCGCTTCACGGCGCCGGAATTCACCTCGCTCTGCCCGGTCACCGGCCAGCCTGATTTCGCGCATCTCGTCATCGACTATGTGCCCGGTCAGTGGCTGCTGGAGTCAAAATCGCTGAAGCTCTATGTCGCGAGCTTCCGCAACCACGGCGCGTTCCATGAGGACTGCACGGTCATGATCGGCAAGCGGATCGCGGCCGAGATCAAGCCGAAATTCCTGCGCATCGGCGGCTACTGGTATCCGCGCGGCGGCATCCCGATCGACGTGTTCTGGCAAACCGGCAGATTGCCGAAGGGCATGTGGGTCCCCGACCAGGGCGTCGCGCCCTATCGCGGGCGGGGGTGATCCGGTCCGGGCCACCACCACCACACATCCCGTGCATGGATGAGGCGTGACCCGGCGCGTTGGGCCGTGGCCACGCCGGTTAAGTGCGTCATCCTGACGCTTGCCTGCCAAGCTCATCCGGCATCCGAATTGCTTGCGAAGAGCCGACCGGGAATTGGTTCATTCCAATCCAGCCCTGCGACCGACACGGGAATATTCGAATGGCGATCAAGAGATTAAAGGAAGCCTCGCCTCTGTGGGTGTGGCTCGCGCTCGCTCTGCTGGCGTGTGGCGCCCTCTCCTATGCGGCCGCCGTCTGGATCATGGAATATTTCATGGCGGCCGGCAGCTAGGTCCAGGTCAATCGACGCCGACAACGCCGCGGCTGGATCGGCGCGGCTACGGCTGCACATCCGGCCGCGCATCGGCATCCGCCGGCCTGCTCGGCCGCAATAGCCGCGTGCACGCGATGCCAAGCGCGACCATCACCACCGCGCTGGTCAGCAGGGTCGGTTTCTTTCCGAGATTCTGGATGCCGAAGCCGTAAGCGATCGGGCCGACGGTCTGGCCCATGAAGAAGAAGAACGAATGCAGCGACAGCGCGGTGGCGCGGGCTTCCACCGAGAGTTCGCTGGCGAAGACCTGCATGCAGCCGTGGATCATGTAAAATCCCCAGCCCATGAAGACGAGGCTGAGAAACTGGAATTTCCAGCCCGGCCCGAATGCGATGACGGCGAGTTGCAGGCCGACCAGCGTTGCTCCCGCCACCATCATGCCGTTGACGCCAAGCCGCGGCAGGAAACGCGACACCGACAGCGTGTAGAACAGGCCGCCGACCGCGAACCCCGCGATGACGATGCCGGCGATGGAAAGGCTGGTTTCGCCCAGTTCGAACAGGAATGCCGCGAGGTACGGAAACAATCCGAGCACGCAGCAGCCCTCGACGAACACGGCCGCATAGCAGACCGCGTTCGGGTTGCGAGAAGATGGTGCGGTAGCCATGCCGGAGCGCCGACAAGCTTGTTCGTGGCGCGTGCGTCAGCGCGTTACCGCGAAAGCCGGCCGCCACCGCAACCGAGGCCACGATGACCAGCGCGCCGAGCACCGCCAGCACGCCACGCCAACCGAGAAAGTCACCGATAATGCCGGAGAAGGAAGCGCCCAGCAGATTGCCGGTCATGGAGCCCGCCAGCGTTCGCCCGATCGCGACCTGGCGCTTCTCGGGACCGACGAGATCGCTGGTGAGGCCGAGCGCGACCGGAAACACGCCGCCGGAGCCGATCCCGGCAAGAATGCGCGACGCGAACAGCAGGGAGAACGAGGTCGACATCGCGCCCAGGATGTTGGCGAGACCGAGCAGCACCAGGCAGCCGATCATCAGCCGCGCCTTGCCGAACAGGTCGGCCGCGGCCCCGATCACCGGCTGCACGACCGCAAAGGTGAACGCGAACACGGCCGCGAAACTCGCAGCCGTCGTAATGCTCACCCCGAAATCGTCGGCGACGTGCGGCAGGACCGGATCGAGCGCGCGGGCCGACAGGCTCGCCGCAAAGGTCGCGAGCGCAATGATGTTGAGGGCTGGCGGCAAACGCTGCTCTTGCGGCCGCAATCCCCCGTGCGGCATCAACGCACTACGTTCTGAGGATTCTTGGCGATCGGCATCGAACGCCATCAGCGTCCGCAGCAAGACCTTCGAACTCGCGCAGCGGCACCATGTTGGGACCGTCCGAGGGCGCATGGTCAGGATCGGGATGGGTCTCGATGAACACGCCGGCGACGCCGACGGCGACCGCGGCGCGCGCCAGCACCGGGACGAACTCGCGTTCGCCGCCCGACGAGGCGCCCTTGCCGCCCGGCTGCTGCACCGAATGGGTGGCATCGAAGATCACGGGCGCGCCGGTGGTCCGCGCCAGGATCGGCAGCGCGCGCATGTCGGAAACCAGCGTGTTGTAGCCGAACGACGCGCCGCGTTCGGTCACCAGCACGTTGTGGTTGCCTGCCCCGGTGATCTTGGCGACGACATTGGCCATGTCCCACGGCGCCAGGAACTGGCCCTTCTTGACGTTGACGACCTTGCCGGTCGCCGCCGCCGCCAGCAGCAGATCGGTCTGTCGGCACAGGAACGCCGGGATCTGCAGGACGTCGACGGCCTGCGCGACTTCGGCGCATTGTCGCGGCCTCATGGACGTCGGTGAGCACGGGCAGGCCGAGCGAGGTGCGAATCTCGGCAAAGATCGGCAGCGCCTGCTGCAGGCCGATCCCGCGTGCCGCCGTGGCGCTGGTGCGGTTGGCCTTGTCGAACGAGGTCTTGTAGACGAGCCCCACGCCGAGCCGCGCGGCGATCTCCTTCAGCGCAGTTGCCACCTCGAGCGCGTGCGCGCGGCTCTCGAGCTGGCACGGACCAGCGATGATCGAGATCGGCAGGTCGTTGCCGAACTTGACCGACCCAGCGCTGACGACCGGCGCGGCTGCACTATTGGCGTTCAAGGCATCATCCCTTTTTCAGGCGCGACCATGCCGGGCGGCGGCAGGCGGATCAACCCTCTCGCGGCCCCGAATATCAGGGTTGCGCCGTGGGCGACATCCGGCTGCCGCCACGAGTTGCCGGTCACTTCACGGCGGAGAACGCGGTCGGCACCAGCATCTGATTGACGATGTTGCCGACGATCTGGCCGTCTTCCTCGGTCTTGGCGCGAGCCGAGAGCCATTCCGGATCGGACGCGAAAGCGTTCCATTTCTTCTCGCGCTCGCCCAGCGATTCCCACGCCAGCAGATAAGTCAGTTCCTGATTGGATTCGCCGACCAGGGTGGTGAAGAACCCTGCCTGCCGGATGCCGTGCTTCTCCCAGAGTTTAAGCGTGGTGTTCTCGAAGCGCTTCAACAATGCCGGCAGCCGGCCCGGCACACAGCGATAGACACGCATTTCGTAGATCATCGGCGTTGCTCCCGTCTTGTTCTTGCGAGATTGGAAGCGATTTGTCGCAACAATCCGCTCGCTCGTCAAAGGCTCACGACGCAGGGCGTCTACACCAGCCGCGACTGCACCATCGCCGCCTGAATGAACGACGCGAACAGCGGATGCGGTTCGAAGGGGCGCGACTTCAGTTCGGGATGGAATTGCACGCCGATGAACCAGGGATGGTCCTCATATTCGACGATCTCCGGCAACACGCCATCGGGCGAGAGGCCTGAGAATTTCAGCCCGTGCTGCTCCAGCCGGTCCTTGTAGGCGGTGTTGACCTCGTAGCGGTGGCGGTGGCGCTCCGAAATCTCGGTGGCGCCGCCATAGACCTCCGACACCCGGCTGCCGCGCTTGAGCGCGGCGGGATAGGCGCCAAGCCGCATGGTGCCGCCGAGATCGCCGGCTTTCGTCCGCTTCTCCAGCTCGTTGCCGCGCAGCCATTCCGTCATCAGGCCGACCAGCGGTTCCGGCGTCGGGCCGAACTCGGTGGAATTGGCCTGCTCGATGCCGACCAGATTGCGCGCGGCCTCGATCACGGCCATCTGCATGCCGAAGCAGATGCCGAAATAGGGCACGTCGCGCTCGCGCGCGAACTGCGCCGCGCGGATCTTGCCCTCGGCGCCGCGCTGGCCGAATCCGCCCGGCACCAGGATGCCGTTGACGTGCTCGAGGAACGGCGCCGGGTCCTCGTTCTCGAACACCTCGCTCTCGATCCAGTCGAGATTGACCTTCACCTTGTTGGCGATGCCGCCATGCGACAGCGCCTCGATCAGCGACTTATAGGCGTCCTTCATGCCGGTATATTTGCCGACGATGGCGATGGTGACGTCGCCTTCGGGATTGCGGACCCGCTCGTTGATCTCGTGCCAGCGCTGCAGCGCCGGCGGGGTTTTGGGCGCGAATGCCGAATGCCGCCAGCACCTCGTCGTCGAGGCCGGCGGCGTGATAGGCCTCGGGCACCGCGTAGATGTTGTCGACGTCGCGCGCCTCGATCACGGCGCTTTCGCGCACGTTGCAGAACAGGCCGAGCTTGCGCCGCTCTTCCTTCGGGATCGGCCGGTCGGTGCGGCACAGCAGGATATCCGGCTGGATGCCGATCGAGCGCAGCTCCTTGACCGAATGCTGGGTCGGCTTTGTCTTCAGTTCGCCGGCGCTCGGGATGAACGGCAGCAGCGTCAGATGGATGTAGATGGCGTGGTCGCGCGGCAGATCGTTCTTGATCTGGCGGATCGCCTCGAAGAACGGCAGGCCCTCGATGTCGCCGACGGTGCCGCCGATCTCGCACAGCACGAAGTCGAACTCGTCATTGCTGTCGAGGATGAAATCCTTGATCGCGTTGGTGACGTGCGGGATCACCTGGATGGTGGCGCCGAGATAATCGCCGCGCCGCTCCTTGGTCAGGATGTCCTGATAGATGCGCCCGGTGGTGATGTTGTCGGCCTTGGTGGCCGGACGCCCGGTGAAGCGCTCGTAATGGCCGAGATCGAGGTCGGTCTCGGCGCCGTCGTCGGTCACGAACACTTCGCCGTGCTGGTACGGCGACATCGTTCCGGGATCGAGGTTGAGATAGGGATCGAGCTTGCGAAGCCGGACCTTGTAGCCACGCGCCTGCAGCAGCGCACCGAGTGCCGCTGAAGCCAGACCCTTTCCGAGCGAAGAAACCACGCCGCCGGTGATGAAGATGTACCGCGCCATGGGACTTAACCTTTAAGGCTACCGGCTCGATTCGCCAAAACGAATCGCACTCAGCAGCGAACATTTCGTTGGGCTGTGGGTGACGTAAAATTTAATGCGTTATCAGAAGCTTGATGGGAATTCCTGATGCAGGATGCCAGATCGCGTCCTGCATGGCCCCCCTGCTTTATTGCGAGCGTGGCGCCTGCGGACCCGAGGGCGCCGGCTGACTTTGCTGTTGCTGCTCGTCCGCCTTCTTCAGCGTATCCAGCACACCGCCCGAGGTCGGCGGCGCGACCGGCGCCGCTCCACCCGCCGGCTGCGACTGCGAGGCCGGCGTGGCGCCGATGATCGAGCTCGGCTTGCGGTCGTAGCCCGCGTACCAGGACAGGAAAAGGCTGGTGAGAAAAAAGCCGAACGCGAGTATCGCCGTCGTGCGCGTCAGCAGATTGGCGGTTCCGCGGCTCGACATGAAGCCGGCGCCGCCGCCGACCCCAAGACCACCGCCTTCGGATTTCTGCAACAGCACCGCCGCGATCAGGGTCGCGACGATCATCAGGTGAATTACGATAACGACAGTCTGCATCTTCCGCCTTCCGTCACAAACCAAAGCGCCGCGATCCGGCTGCTCAAGGGGTTTGCGGGGTTTGAAGTTGGCGCGGTGTTACACGATCGGGAGGGGCATTGTCACCCCGGGGATTACCGCCCCGGGACGGGATTATGACCCCGGTACCGCCTTTTCCTTAATTAGGGACAGCCGCGCGCAATCGCAAGGAAATCGGCCGCTTTCAGGCTGGCGCCGCCGACGAGTGCGCCGTTGACGTTGGCTACCGCCATCAATTCCGCCGCGTTGGAGGGCTTGACCGAGCCGCCATAGAGGATCCGGATCCTGGCCCCCTCCCCCTTAAATCGGGCAACCAGGAGTTCCCGGATAAACTGATGAATTTGCTCAACATCCTGAGTTGTCGGGGTCAGACCGGTGCCGATCGCCCAGATCGGCTCGTAGGCCACCACCAGATTGTCCGCGCGCGCCCCATCCGGCAGCGAGGTCGTAAGCTGACCGCGGCAGATATCCAGGGTTTTACCCTGATCGCGCTGGTCCTGGGTCTCCCCTATGCAGACGATCGCCGTCAGACCAGCGCGCCAGACGGCTTCCGCCTTCTGCCGGACCACGATGTCGGTCTCACCGTGATCGGCGCGCCGCTCGGAGTGGCCGACGATGATGGCCCGGGCGCCAGCGTCCGCCAGCATCTCGGCCGAGAGATCGCCGGTATGGGCCCCCGACGGCTTGGCGTGGCAATCCTGCGCACCGACGCCAAGCGTCCTGTTGCCGCGGGCCCTTTGCGCGAAGTCCGCAATCAGCGTCGCCGGCGGGCAGACCAGGAGATCGACCTTGGCGGCGACATCGGCGGCGCCTGCGAGCATGGCCTCGAATTCGGCCAGCGAGGATTTCAGGCCGTTCATTTTCCAGTTGCCGGCAATCAACGGCCGGATGATCTCGGTCATGTCGGTATTCCCTGAGCGCGTAAGTGGGTCACGAATGCGCTAGCAGAGCGCGGCGGTCAGTTCCAGAGACCGCAGCTTGGGAGCCTTCGGCCGTTAGCCGCTTAATGGCCCTCGCCGCCCTTTCCTGAAACGCCCACGAGCGTCGGCCTGTTCAGCCAATTGTCAGCGCCGGCAGCGTTGCACTACCTCGAGTGGCCGCAGTGTCCGTCTAAACGCTCAAGGACATGTTTATTCTTGTTGCCAGCCGCTAAATACCTTTTTTAATGGCGACATGCCGATTTAATTTATTTTTATCGCGGTGCAACTAATTCAATTTTATTGCTAAATGCGAATTCAATTGCTAACATTTAATTCTAAATACTTTGAACACTGACTTTATTGCTGAGCGCTAACTCTATTGCTGCGCTACCCCAGAGAGTTAGCCGCGGTCCTCCTTAATGAGGATAGGCTTTGTATGGAGCGGCACTGTAATTTATTAATATATCGGGATAAGCGATATCACCATGCGGCCGCAGGGAATGTGGATGCGCGTGGAAGCCGAAGGATCGTCATTCCCGGCGAGGACATGAATCGCTGCCACGGAACCAAGGTTCCTGCTCATAAGGCGGCCTGCCGCCAAAGGTCTGCGAGCCGCTTGTCGCCGATCAGAACCGCGGCGCTATTGCTCACGGCGGCTTTCTTCGCGACGGCGTGGACGCCGGACGCGCAGGCGGATGACAACGGCCGCAGCGGCGACACATCCGCGCGCACGGCGCAGAGTTCGACCAGCGCGCCGGCGGCATCGCAGGCCACCGAGGGGCAGGAACACCAAACGCCCGAGACGCTGGCGCGGGAACTCGCCGCCACGAAGCGCGACCTGGAAGTGCTGGTGAGGCTTCTGAACAAGGCGTGCGACGAATCGACTGTCGCCACGCGGGCTGCCGACAGAGAAACCGCCGAATTGCGAATAGCCCTCCAGGAGGAACGCGACCGCGCCGAACAGATGAAGCGGGATATTGCATCGCTCCGCAGCGTTGAGCCGCACGGAGTGTCGCTCACCAAGGCGGGTGACGAAGTCAGCGGGTCAATACGGACGGCGGACAAAGGCACGGCGGATCTGGGCAAATCGCTCAAGCAGGAGCGGGACCGCGCAAGCCGGCTGGAGCAGGATCTCGCGACCGCACGGCGTGACGTCGAGACACAGAAGGCCCTCGTGACCAAGGCGGGAGCCGAAGCGAGTCAACTCAAGAAGACGGCGGACGCAGGCGCGGCGGATTTTGGCAAATCCCTGCAGCAGGAACGCGCTCGCGCAAGCCGGCTGGAGCAGGATCTCGCGGCGGCACGCCGTGATGTCGAGACCCAGACAGCGCTCGCGACCAAGGCGGGGGCCGAAGCGAGTCAACTCAAGAAGACGGCGGACGCAGGCGCGGCGGATTTTGGCAAATCCCTGCAGCAGGAACGCGACCGCGCAAGCCGGCTGGAGCGGGATCTCGCGGCGGCACGCCGTGATGTCGAGACCCAGACGGCGCTCGCAACCAAGGCGGGAGCTGAAGCGGGTGAGCTGAAGAAGACCGTGGATGCAAGCTCGGCAGATTTAAGCAAATCGCTGCAGCAAGAGCGCGACCGTGCAAGCCGGCTGGAGCAGGACCTCGCAACGGCACGCCGTGACGTCGAGACCCAGACGGCGCTCGCGACCAAGGCGGGGGCCGAAGCGAGTCAACTGAAGAAGACGGCAGACGCGGGCGCGGCCGATTTGAGCAAATCCCTGCAGCAGGAGCGCGACCGCGCAAGCCGGCTGGAGCAGGACCTGGCAACGGCACGCCGTGATGTCGAGACCCAGACGGCGCTCGCCACCAAGGCGGGGGCCGAAGCGGGTGAGCTGAAGAAGACCGTGGACGCAAGCTCGGCAGATCTAAGCAAATCGCTGCAACAAGAGCGCGACCGCGCAAGCCGGCTGGAGCAGGATCTCGCGGCGTCACGCCGTGACGTCGAGACCCAGACGGCGCTCGCCACCAAGGCGACAGCCGAAGCGAGTGAGCTGAAGAATACCGCGGACGCAGGCGCGGCGGACTTGGGCAAGTCGATGCAACAGGAACGCGACCGCGCAAGCCGGCTGGAGCAGGATCTCGCGACGGCGCGCCGTGACGTGGAGACCCAGACGGCGCTCGCGACCAAGGCGGGAGCTGAAGCGAGCCAACTGAAGAAGACCTCGGACGCAGGCTGGGCAGATCTAAGCAAATCGCTGCAGCAGGAACGCGATCGCGCAGGCCGGCTCGAACAGGATCTCGCGGCGTCACGCCGTGATGTCGAGACCCAGAAGGCGCTCGCGACCAAGGCGGCGACTGAAGCGAGCCAACTGAAGAAGACCGCGGACGCGGACTCGGCAGATCTACGCAAATCGCTGCAGCAGGAACGCGACCGCGCAGGCCGGCTCGAACAGGATCTCGCGGCGTCACGCCGTGATGTCGAGACCCAGAAGGCGCTCGCGACCAAGGCGGCGGCCGAAGCGAGCCAACTGAAGAAGACGGCGGACGCAGGCTGGGCCGATTTGCGCAAATCGCTGCAACAGGAACGTGACAAGGCGGCACGGCTGGAGCGGGATCTTGCGCTGGCACGGAGCAAGACACCCTCGCCCGCCATCCTCGCAACCGGTTCGACCGACACGCAACACGAGGCGGAGCCGGCAAAGCCGGTTGCGGCAGAACAGGCAACCGTCGCCGACGCGCGCGCCGACACCCAGATCAAAGGGGAGGCTTCTGCTGAGGTCACGAGGTTGGTCGCTTACGCGCGCGTCCTGCTCGACCGTGGCGACATCGGTTCGGCGCGAATCGTGCTTCAGCGCGCCGCCGACACGGGCAACGCGCAGGCAAGCTTCGCGCTCGCGGAAACCTATGACCCGCACGTTCTTTCCAAATGGGGGACCTATGGGACGCGCGGCGATGCAAACAAGGCCCTTGATCTCTACGCCAAGGCTCTGGCCGGCGGGATCACGGAAGCAAAGGAACGGTCCGATGCGCTGCGTCGATAGCGTCCGTCAGATGTCGAGCCGGCGCGGAAAGCGCGGGCCGGTGCGCGGCATCTCGAGTGCGTCGTCATCCAATACAGGAGTTCGTCGATGAACCTATCGTTCGGATTAAGGCCGCTGCTCGCGCTCGCAACATGGGCGGTGCTGCTGCTGGTCGCTCAGCCTGCCATGGTGGATGCGCAGACACATCGCACCCACGCTCGTTCTCAGCGGCATTTTCCGTCGCCAAATGAGACCGCGAAACCGCGGGAGACCATCAACGCCTGGACGGTTGGCCTCGCCGGAGGCCTGTTGGAGGGCGCGCCGATCCGCTTTGCCTCGGAGATGGCCCGCGTGGTCGACGACGGCGACAATCTGCATGTTCTGCCGGTCGTGACGCGGGGGCCGACGGAAAACGTCAATTCGCTGCTCTACCTGCGCGGCATCGATGCTGCGATTATCAATTCCGACTCGCTCGACGAGTACAAGAATCAGGTGCCGGATATCCAGCAAAAGATCTCCTACGTGCTCAACCTGTTTCCGTCCGAACTGCATGTCTTTGTCCGGCCGGAAATCCAGAGCCTTGCCGATCTCGCCGGCAAGAAGGTGAATTTCAATACGCTCGGCACGGCTGCGGCCTATTCGGGTCCGCTGATCTTCTCTCGTCTCGGCCTCGACGTCGACAAGACGTTCATCCCGCATCAGGTCGCATTGGAGCAGATGCGCAAGGGCGAAGGCGGCATGGCAGCAGTGGTGTTCATCACCTCCAAACCGGTCGATGCCTTCGTGCGCGGGCGCTTCGATCCTGGCTTCAAATTCCTGCCCGTCCCATTCAACGACAAGCTGGAAGACTACTATCTTCCCTCCACTCTCGACGCGACCGACTATCCCAACCTGATCAAGCAGGGCGAGCACGTGGAGACGATTGCGGTAGCCACCGCCCTGGTCGCCTTCAATTGGCCGGCCAGCTCGAACCGCTATGAGCGCGTCTCGCGCTTTGTCGAGCATCTGTTCTCGCGGCTCGACAAGTTGCAGGGGCCCGGCTTCGATCCGAAATGGAAATCGATCAATCTCGCCGCGTCGGTTCCAGGTCTTCCGCGCTTCTCTGCGGCACAGACCTGGCTCGATCGCCACGCCCACGGAAACCAGGCATCGCAATGAAAATCGCGGCCCTCCCGTTCCCGGTTGTCCTCGCGCTCGCGAGCGGACTTGCGTCGGCGCAAGGCGCAAGCGAGGGGACACAGCAGCTTCGCGGTTGCACGGGAAACGCGGAGGGGCTGCCATGCCTCGACAGGCCGTCGCGTGACAACCCCCGATTGCTCCAGTTGGCGCAGGCGGGCGATGGCTGGACGGTGAGCGAGACCACGTCGCCCATCGACTATTCCCCGATTGCCACCGCCACGGCCTCGTCGCGCAAGGTTGGGGATGGCCCGGCGATGCAGCTGTCGATTCGCTGTCGCAGCGGACGTACGGAGCTTGCGCGTGACCGGACCTGCCATCAAGGGTCACGTCGGCAACTACTCCATTTCCTACCGTGTGAATGACGGTCAGCCGGTTCAAATCGCCGGCGCCGCGGCAGCTTTCGGCGACGGCGTCGCGTTCAAAGGCGATGTGATCGCCTTGTTGCAACAGCTTCCGGGTGACGGGGAGCTCGCGGTGCGCCTGCTGCCTGTTTCGGGAAACGAGTTAACTGGATTTTTCTCGCTCAACGGACTGGAAACGTTGCGCGCGAAGATCGGCGCGACGTGCAGATGGCCACACGCCATCGCCAAGCCGAACGACCGGTAATCAAAATGTGGCGTTCTTCGAGGAGGTAACGATGAGCAAGCTTCAGTATATCGTGAGAGCAACATTGGCAGGCGCGATCGCACTCTTGGTCGCAACGACGCTGTCCGCGGCGCAGGATGCCGAGCGGGCGCCAAGACCAAAACCACGTGTCGCCACCCAAAAGCACGTTGTAGCGAAGCCCGCAAAGCCAGCCGTCGCAACGCGGACGAACAAGTTGTCCGCCTTTGCGCTCGCAGCCGGCCGCTCCCGTGGAGCAAAAGGAGCACCACCTGATCCTGCAGGTGAACACCAATGATCCGGCTGCGATGAATCTCGCCCTCAACAACGCGGTGAACGTCACGCAGTATTACAAGGAGATCGGCAAGAGCGTGAAAGTCCAGGTGGTCACGTTCGGACCGGGCCTGAACATGCTGCGCGATGACACCTCCCCCGTGAAGGCCCGAATAGAAACGTTGGCGCTGAGCACGCCGGAGATCTCATACAAGGCCTGCGGCAACACCCAGGAGAACATGCGCAAGGCGGAGAACAAGGACATTCCGATCATCTCGCAGGCGGAAGTGGTCAAGTCCGGCGTCATCCACATCATGCAACTGCAGGAGAACGGCTGGAGCTACGTTAAGCCATAAGCGGGACTGCGCGAAAGGCCATTGGTCGGACCGCCCGGCGCACGCTGGCGTCCGCCTGCACGAAGCTCGCAGCACGATCTGGGTCTTCCGCGCGATCTTCTCGACGGGCAAACCAACGCAAGAAGAACGCTGGGTTGCCGCAGTTGAAGGAAACGCTCGAAGCCGGCTCGGCCAGCGACCTTGCCTTCATCGTCACCCGACGGCGTGGCACGCCGTGGCGGCGCGAGCGCGCGGGGACCGAACTCGCAGCAGCGGCAGAGCCTTGCGGGGCTGTTTGGAAAATCGGCCCACGGGTCCGCAAGGCTGCCGCGACGAGGGCGGCCGAAAATGGGGCGACAGAGCGGGAACTGGAGGCGATCTCCGGCTGGTCCGGGGGCCGGACCGCGACGCTTTACACCAAAAGGGCGAACCGAACCCGGCTTGCGGCGAGGGCCATAGGCAAGCTAGACCGTGCCAGGACCGAAAATAGAACATCTATTCCCGCACCTTCGGCTGAGGCGCGGGCGGGAAACCCGAAAACTCGAATAAAATCAGCCTCTTAATTTTAGATAGAAGACGGACCCATGCTTCGAGGAATACGGAAAGCCTCATCAAACTGGCTCGGCAAGACGATTATGGCCGTGGTGATGGGCGTATTGATTGTCAGCTTCGGCATCTGGGGCATCGCCGACATTTTCAGGGGCTTTGGCCAGTCGACGGTGGCCACGATCGGCCACACCGAGATCTCGATCAACGAGTTCCGCCAGCTCTACACCGACAAGCTGCAGCAGATCGGCCGTCAGTTCGGCCGCCCGCTGACGTCGGACCAGGCCCGCGCCTTCGGCATCGATCGCCAGGTGCTGCAACAGACCATTGCGGAAGCTGCCCTCGACGAGGAGGCGCGCCGGCTCGGGCTTGGACAGTCCGACGCCGAGACCATGCGCGTGATCTTCAGCGATCCCAATTTCAAGGGCGTGAACGGCAATTTCGATCCGCAGCGCTTCCAGTCCATGATCCGGCAGTTTGGCTTCACCGAGCAGCGCTATATCGCCGACCAGCGCAAGGTATCGCTGCGGCGGCAGATCGCCGGCACCATTTCCGCAGGACTCGAACCGTCGAAGTCGCTGATCGAGGCGCTAAGCCGCTTCCAGAACGAGCAACGCGCGATCGAATACGTCAAACTCGACGCAGCACAGGCTGGAACCATCGATCCGCCGTCGCCGGAAGCGCTGGCCGCCTATTTCGACGAGCATAAGGCCCAGTTCCGCGCACCCGAATATCGCAAGATCGCGTTTGTCGCGATCACGCCGGACGAGGTCGGCAAATGGACCGACGTGTCGGACGATGATGCCAAGAAGCTGTTCGAACAACGCCGCGACCGGCTGGGAACGCCGGAAAAGCGCGAAGTCTCGCAGATGGTTTTTCCGAATGTGGACGAGGCCACCGCGGCGCGCAGCCGTATCGCATCCGGACTGTCGTTCGACGATCTCGCCAAGGAGCGTGGACTAAAGCCCGCGGACGTCGATCTCGGCATGGTCTCCAAGTCGGAAATCATCGATCCGGCGGTGGCGAACGCAGCGTTCTCGCTGCCCACCGGCGACGTCAGCCAGCCCGTGCAAGGCAAGTTCGGCGTGGCGTTGGTCAAGGTCGGAAAGATCGAAGCCGGCGCTGAACCGAAATATGAAGATTTCGCCGCCAGTCTGAAGAAGGAGATCGCCACCGAGCGCGCCCGTACCAAGGTCGCCGAACTGCGCGACAAGATGGAGGACGAGCGCGGCGGCGGCGCCAGCGTCACTGAAGCGGCGCAGAAACTGGGCCTTGCGGCCGTCACCGTCGAGGCCGTCGACCGTTCCGGCCGCACGCCGAGCGGCCAGCAGGCAGCGAACATTCCCGTGGGTTTGGACGTCGTCTCACAGGCCTTCAACAGCGATGTGGGGGTCGACAACGAGCCGATCTCCTTCAAGGGCGGCTATGTCTGGTACGACGTGGTCGGCATCACGCCTTCGCGCGAGCGCAACCTCGACGAGGTCAAGGACCAGGTCGAGGCCCGCTGGCATGACGACCAGATCATGAGCCGGCTCAGGACCAAGGCGACCGAGATGGTGCAGAAGCTCGACCAGGGCGGCAAGCTCGCCGACGAGGCGGCAACCGCGGGGTTGAAGGTGGAGACCGCGAGCGGATTCAAGCGCGACGCTTCCCTGCCCGGCGTGCCCGCCGGCGCGGTCGCGGCGGCGTTTCGTACCGCCAAGGACGGGGTCGGACAGACCGCCGGCGCCGCCAACAGCGAGTGGATCGTCTTTCGCGTGACCGACATCACCGTGCCGCCGGTCGACTTTGCCTCGGATGACATCAAGAAACTGAAGGAAAGCGTTCAGCGCAGCCTGACCGATGAACAGCTCGCGCAATACGTCGCCAAGCTTGAAACCGATATCGGCACCACGATCAATCAGGCCGCCTTCGCGCAGGTGACGGGCGCTAATAATTAATTCCGAAAGCTCGCGATGTACGACCTCAAATCACTCATCGGAAAGGTCGCTACCGGCGCAACGTTGTCGCGCGAAGAGGCTGTGGCCGCCTTCGACAGCATGATGTCCGGCGAAGCCACGCCCTCGCAGATGGGCGGATTGTTGATGGCGCTGCGGGTTCGCGGTGAAACCGTGGACGAGATCACCGGCGCGGTCTCGGCCATGCGCGCCAAGATGCTGCGGGTGGAGGCTCCGGCCGACGCCGTCGACGTGGTCGGCACCGGCGGCGACGGCTCGGGCTCGGTCAACGTCTCGACCTGCGCCTCCTTCATCGTCGCCGGCACCGGCGTGCCTGTCGCCAAGCATGGCAATCGCGCGCTGTCTTCGCGCTCGGGCGCGGCCGACGTGCTGTCTTCGCTCGGCGTGAAGATCGACCTCAGGCCCGACCAGGTCGGCCGCTGCGTCCAGGAGGCCGGTATCGGCTTCATGTTCGCGCCGGCGCACCACCCCGCCATGAAAAACGTCGGCCCGACCCGGGTCGAACTGGCGACGCGCACGATCTTCAATCTGCTGGGGCCGCTGTCCAATCCGGCCGGCGTGACCCGGCAAATGGTCGGGGTCTTCTCACGGCAATGGGTGCAGCCGCTGGCGCAGGTGCTGAAAAACCTCGGCGCCAAATCGGTCTGGGTCGTGCACGGTTCCGACGGCCTCGACGAGATTACACTTACGGGCCCGACCTCCGTGGCAGCGCTCGAAAACGGCAATATCCGCACCTTCGAGGTCACCCCCGAGGAAGCGGGCCTGAAACGCGTCGGCGGCGAGGCCCTGAAGGGCGGTGACGCAGATGCCAATGCGATCGCGCTGCAAAGCGTGCTCGACGGCATGCCGAGCCCTTTTCGCGATGTCGCATTGTTGAACGCCGCGGCGGCCTTGATCGTGGCCGGGCGCGCCACAAATCTGAAGGACGGTGTGGCGCTCGGTACCAAATCGCTCGACTCGGGCGCGGCGCTGGCGCGGCTTAAACGTCTGATCGCGGTCTCCAACAGCTGACCGCGGAGGTTTGCGATGTCCGATATCCTGACCAAAATCGAAGCCTACAAGCGCGAGGAGATCGCTTCCGCCAAGCGCGCCCATCCGCTGGCGAGCGTCGAGGCGCTGGCGAAGGCGGCGCCCCCGCCGCGCGGCTTTGTCGGCGCGATCCGCCGCAAGCTCGCGCAAGGCGAATACGCGCTGATTGCCGAAGTGAAGAAAGCCTCGCCCTCCAAGGGGCTGATCCGCGCCGATTTCGATCCGCCGGTGCTGGCCAAGGCCTACGAAGCCGGGGGCGCGGCCTGTCTCTCGGTGCTGACGGACCAGCCGTCGTTTCAGGGGCATCTCGATTTCATGGTGGCGTCGCGCGCAGCCACCAAACTGCCGGTGCTGCGCAAGGATTTCATGTTCGATACCTATCAGGTGGCCGAGGCCCGCGCCCACGGCGCCGATTGCATCCTGATCATCATGGCGGCGCTCGACGACGGCGCGGCCAGAGACATCGAGGACGCGGCGCTTGCCCACGGCATGGATGTGCTGATCGAAATCCATGAGCGCGCGGAACTCGACCGCGCCCTGAAACTCCGCTCGCCGATGATCGGCATCAACAACCGCAACCTGCGGACCTTCGAGACCACGCTGGCAACAAGCGAGACGCTGGCGCCGCTGATCCCCGGGGATCGCCTGATGGTCGGCGAAAGCGGCATCTTTGCGCCTGCCGACCTGGCGCGGCTGGCGCGCGTCGGCATATCGACATTCCTGGTCGGCGAAAGCCTGATGCGGCAGGCCGATGTGACCGCGGCAACCCGCGCGCTGCTCAAGCGCAGCGACGCGCCGCGCGCGACCGGCACCCGCTGACCATGGCGCGCAAGTCTTCGACGAAAAAGTCCGGCCTCACCCATATCGACGCCAAGGGTGAGGCCCGCATGGTCGATGTCTCGGCCAAACCGGCCACCGAGCGCATTGCGGTCGCGGAAGGCCGCGTCGTCATGAGCAAGGCGACGCTCGATCTGATCGTTTCCGGCAATGCCAAAAAGGGCGACGTGCTGGGCACCGCGCGCATCGCCGGCATCACAGCGGCAAAACGCACCTCGGATCTGATCCCGCTATGCCATCCGCTGGCATTGTCGAAAGTCACCGTGGAGATCACCCCCGACAGGAAGCTGCCCGGCTGCGTCGTGCGCGCCACGGTGAAGGTCACCGGTCCGACCGGGGTCGAGATGGAGGCGCTGACCGCGGTGTCGGTGGCGTGCCTCACGATCTACGACATGGTCAAGGCGGTGGAACGCGGCATCCGCATCGAAGGCATTCACCTCGCTGGAAAAAAAGGGCGGCAAGTCCGGGCACTATCGCGCCGCCGATTGAAGCGGCGAGCGCGGGCGCAACGGCCTGCACACTGGTTGCCGCAGCGCCCGCCTCGGCGAAAAACAGGCGCCCCCGCACGGACATGACGCGGCTCCTCACGAAGGCGTGCAGCCCTCGTTAAACGCCTGTTAACCCAACTTACTAACGCGACTTCCATCTGCACATCGTAGCTATGGGTTGGGCCGGGGCATTGAGAAACTGCGCCCGGCATCCGGCTCTGGCAGCGATCAAAATCAATGACGGCAAACGGCACCGCCTCCTTCAACGTCAAGGCTTCCGTCAACGACAATCCGATCCGCTGGTTGATTGCCGGCGGCGGGCTGTTGATCGCGGCGATCGCCGTCGGCGCCACGGTCATGGTCGGAAATTTCCGCGAGCGCGCGCTGGACAACAGCAAGCGCGAGCTGGAAAACACCGTGCTGCTGCTGTCCCGCCACTTCGATCAGCAGCTCGAGGATTTCGGCGCCGTTCAGGACGATCTGATCGCCTATATGCGGGCGAACGGGATCGACAGCGTCGAGCATTTCAAGCGCCGGATGTCCAGCCCGGACATCCATCTGATGCTGCGGGCCAAGCTGAGCGCCTTGTCCTATGTCGGCAGCATCAACATCTTCGATTCCGACGGCGTGCTGATCAACTCGTCGTCGGGCTGGCCGGTCCCGGCGGTCAACGTCGCGGACCGCCCCTATTTCAAGACCTTCAAGAGCGATCCGAAATCGCCCGAGATGCTGATCGAACCGGTCTACAGCCGGATCACCGGCGCCTGGACCACCGTGATCGCGCGCAGGGTTACCGGGCCGCGAGGCGAGTTCCTCGGCGCGCATCGGCCGGGGCATCGAGCCGGCCAATTTCGAGAAGTTCTTCGCCAGCCTCTCGCTCGGAGACGACGCCGCGATCGCGATGTTCCATCGCGACGGGACGCTGCTGGCCCGCTATCCGCACATGGATACGATGATCGGGCAGAATTTCGGCAACGGGCCGTTCTTCCAGGATGTCCTGTCGAAGGCCGACCACGGGACCCTGCGTCAGACCAGTCCGCTCGATGGTCAGGACCGGCTGGGGGCGGCGCGCGCGCTGAATGACTTTCCGATCGTCGGTGATCGCGACCACGACGACCTCGGCCGCGCTGGCCGACTGGCGCGCCCAAATCCGGTTTCTGATCGTCGCGGCCGGCTCTTGCGATGCTGGTGATCACGATGATGCTGTATCTCGTCGTGCGCAAGCTGTCGCAGCAGCACCGGTTGTCGGAACAGCGGCTGCGGCTGGAGAAGCAGCGGCTGGATACCGCCGTCAACAACATGACGCAGGGCCTGCTGCTGTTCGATGCGTCGCAGCGGCTCGTCATCTGCAACAGTCGTTATATCGAGATGTACGGCCTGTCGGCGCAGGTCGTGAAACCGGGCACCACTTTCCGCGAGGTGATCGTGCATCGCAAGGCCACCGGGATCGTTCGTGGGCGACGTCGACCTGTATTGTTCCCGCGTGCTGCGCGACGATCGGGCTGCGACAGGCCATGACCATCGAGACACCCGACGGGCGGTCGATCCAGGTCGTCAACGAACCGCTGGCCGACGGCGGATGGGTCGCGACCCACGAGGATATCACCGAGCGCACCCACGCCGAACAGCGCATCACGCATCTTGCGCATTACGATGCGCTGACCGATCTGCCGAACCGCGCGCTGTTCCACGAACGGCTGAAGATCGGAACTGGCGGACATCGCTCCCGGCAAGCAATTGGCGGTGCACTACATCGACATCGACGAATTCAAGAGCGTCAACGACTCGCTCGGCCACCTGATCGGCGACGAACTGCTGAAATCGGTCGCGGTCGAGCCTGAGCCGATGCGTCAAGGCGCCCGATTTCGTCGCCCGGCTCGGCGGCGACGAATTCGCCATCGTCCAGACCGCGGTCGAGATCCACCGCCGACGTCACCGATCTCGTCGACCGGGTTTTCGACGCGATCCGCGAGCCCTTCGAATGTCTCGGTCACCAGTTGACCACCGACGCCAGCGTCGGCATCGCGCTGGCTCCCGCAGCATGGCGTCGATCTCGACCAGATTCTCAAAAACGCGGATCTGGCGATGTATGCCGCCAAGGCGGCGGGGCGGCGGACCTACCGCTTCTTCGAGCCCGCCATGGACGCGCAGGTCAAGGCGCGCCGCAGGCTGGAACTGGATCTGCGCCAGGCGATCGCCGACGAGGCGCTGGAGGTCTATTACCAGCCCTGCGTCAGCCTCGCCGACAACACGATCACCGGCTGCGAAGCGCTGGTGCGCTGGCGCCACCCCGAGCGCGGCATGATCTCGCCCGCCGAATTCATTCCGATCGCCGAAGAGACCGGCCTGATCAACCAGCTCGGCGAATGGGTGCTGACGACGGCCTGCGCCGAGGCCGCGAAATGGCCCGACGACATCAGCGTCGCGGTCAACGTTTCGCCGGTGCAGTTCCGCAGCGGCACGCTGGCGCTGAAGATCGTCGCGGCGCTGGCGGCGTCCGGCCTGCCGGCGGACCGGCTGGAGCTGGAGATCACGGAGGCCGTGCTCATCCGCGACGACGAGGCGGCGCTTGCCATCCTGCACCAGCTTCGCGGCGTCGGGGTGCGGATCGCGCTCGACGATTTCGGCACCGGCTATTCCTCGCTGAGCTATCTGCAGCGCTTTCCGTTCGACAAGATCAAGATCGACCGCTGCTTCGTCAACGACATCGCCGAGCCCGGCGGATCGTCCGGCATCGTGCGGGCGGTGGTGAACATCGCCGCCGAACGCCACATGACGACGACGGCGGAGGGCGTCGAGACGCAGCAGCAACTGGAATTGCTGCGCGCGCTCGGCTGCTCGGAAATGCAGGGCTACCTGTTCAGCCCGCCGAAACCGGCCGCCGAGGTCAGGCAATTGCTGCTATCGCGCCGCGAGCGGCGGTCGGCCGTCCAGCCCCCAAGCGCCGCAACGCAGGCGCCGGCGGCTTCCCTCAGCCGGCTAGAGCATGATTCAACGCTGTTAAATCATGCTCGCCGTCCATCTTCCGGATCGTGCTTTAGTTCGGGACCGTCGCCTTCGGCGCCGGCGGGACATCCGCATTGACCATGACGCCGTGCAGGAAGTTGTAGGCCGCGGCCAGCGCCTTGTCGTCCTTCTCGTTGGGCGGCACGTAGGCCTGCGAGCCGGTCGCCTCCGCGCCTTCGGCCGCGAGGTGGCCGCGCATCGACGCCTCGCCCATCAGTTCGGTGCGGCCCTTCAGCTCGTCCGGCACCGTCTGCAGCACCTCGATATCGGGCTTGACGCCCTGCGCCTGGATGGAATGACCCGACGGCGTGAAGTATCGCGCGGTCGTCAGCGCCAGCGCGCCGTTGCCGGTGCCGAGCGGGATGATGGTCTGCACCGAGCCCTTGCCGAACGAACGGGTGCCGATCACCGTCGCGCGCTTGTGATCGTGCAACGCACCGGCCACGATCTCGGAAGCCGAGGCCGAGCCGCCGTTGATCAGCAGCACCAGCGGCTTGCCCTTGGTGAGATCGCCGCCATGCGCGGTGAAGCGCTGGGTTTCCTCCGGCGTACGGCCCCGCGTCGAGACCACCTCGCCGCGCGCCATGAACGTCGAGGACACCGAGACCGCCTGATCGAGCAATCCGCCGGGGTTGTTGCGGAGATCGACGACGTAGCCGGCGAGCTTGTCCTGCGGAATCTGCTTCGAGATATCGGCGATCGCCTTGTGCAGGCCCTCGGTGGTCTGCTCGTTGAACGAGGTGATCCGGATGTAGCCGATGTCGTCGCCTTCGGTATGGAAGGTGACCGGGCGCACGCGGATGATCTCGCGCTTGACGGTGACCTCGATCGGCTTGTCCGCGCCCTTGCGCTCGATCTTGAGGTGGGTCTCGGTATCGACCGGACCCTTCATCTTGTTGACGGCCTGCTCGAGCGTCAGCCCCTGTACCTGATCGTTGTCGATCTGGGTGATGAAGTCGCCGGACAGGATGCCGGCCTTGGCCGCGGGCGTGTCGTCCATGGGTGCCACGACCTTGACCAGGCCGTTCTCCATCATGACCTCGATGCCGAGTCCGCCGAACTCGCCATGGGTCGTCTCCTGCATGTCCTTCCAGGCCTTGTCATTCATGTAGCGCGAATGAGGGTCGAGCGCCGTGACCATGCCGTTGATGGCGCCTTCGATCAGCGCGCTGTCGTCGGGCTTCTCGACATAGTCGGCCCTGACGCGCTCGAACACCTCGCCGAACAGATTGAGCTGCGAATAGGCATCGGCGCCGACCGCGGCCCGGGCGATGCCGACCGACAGCGCGCTCTGGGGCATGGTGACGAGCACGGTCAGGCAGGCGCCCGCCGCCGCACCGAGGAAAAACAGCATATTCTTGCGCATTGTTCGAATGACCTTCTCGCTATCAGTTGCCGCCCGTCGCGGACCGGAATTTCAACGTCTCGCGCTGCACCCAAAACCCGGCCGATTCACAACACCTTTCCGGTATCTTTGAGGCCGTTTTGCCACGTTGACGGTTTCGTGCCGAAACCGCGCTTGGCGCGGGTGCCCAGCCACCAGCCGAATTGCGGCGGTACCGTGCGAAATGGCCCCTCGATGCCCAGTTTCAAGGCAGCGTCCAGCGGCCAGTTCGGATTGTTGAGGATTTCGCGCCCGACCGCGATCAAATCGGCTTGTCCGTCCCGCAGGATCTGTTCGGCCTGGTCGCCGTGAATGATCAGGCCGACCGCCATGGTCATGATGTCGGCATGGCGACGGACATGTTCCGACAGCGGGACCTGGTAGCTGTATTTGATCTCCTTGCCCAGGATCGGCGCCTGGTCGGTGATGCCGCCGGAGGAACAGTCGATGACGTCGACGCCTCTGGGTTTGAGGATCTTCGCCAGCCGCGCGCTCTGCTCCGGTCCCCATCCGGCATTGTCCTCCACCGACAGCCGCACGAACAGAGGCTTGTCGTCGGGCCATTGCTCGCGGACCGCTTCGGTGATCTCGGTGATGAAGCGCATCCGGTTCGGTTCGGAACCGCCATATTCGTCGGTACGCTGGTTGGAGCGTTCCGACAGGAACTGATGCACGAGATAGCCGTGCGCGCCATGCAGTTCGAGCACGTCGAAGCCGGCCTCGCGGGCGCGTCGCGCCGCGTTGCCCCAGGCCTGCACGAGGTCCTTGACCTCGTGGCGTTGCAGCGCCTGCGGCACCGGCCATTTCTCGCTGTGGGCGATCGCGCTCGGCGCCACCGGCTGCCACGCATCCCAGTCCTCGATCTCGGGCGTTTGCTTCAACGGCCCGTCGCCTTCCCAGGGACGGTTGGCGCGCGCCTTGCGGCCGGAATGGCCAAGCTGGATTCCGGCGACCGCATTCTGCTGCTTGATGAACCTGACCACCCGCTTCAGCGGCTCGACAAAGGCATCGTCCCAGATGCCGAGATCGCCGACGGTGCCGCAACCGCGCCGCTCGACCTTGGTGGACTCGACGACGACGAGGCCCGCGCCGCCGGCTGCGAATTTTCCGGCGTTCATCAGATGCCAGTCGGTCGGAAAACCCTTCACCGCCGAGTATTGATGCATCGGCGGCACCACGATGCGGTTCTTCAGCTCGACGCCCCGGATCGTCAGCGGTGAAAACAGCAGCATTCCGGACATGCGTGATTTCCTGGTTCGGCGGCGGACGGCGTTGTCCCGCAGGGTGCGGTTTTCTTGATCGGCAACGATAACGCGCGCGGGCGCTGCAGCAAAGCCGGAATACCCCCGATTTCATGTCAAATTCGTAATGCATTCGAGGCCGATCTTGCTCGGTCGCCATGCGTAATCTGACGTCATTGCGAGGAGCGCAGCGACGAAGCAATCCAGCTTTGCACTCGCGGCGCCAAAGCTGGATTGCTTCGCTTCGCTCGCAATGACGATTAAACACAAAATCGCGATCTCGCGGCGCGAAGCGCCCGAGTCGTTGAAAGAAACCTTCCGCCCTCGAACAGAGGGCGCGCGGGAATGCCGGATGCCCAGTGCATCCGCAGCCTCGTGTGCGCTGGGGTAGTGAAGAATGCACACGAGTATTCACAGCGGTCGCACCGGAAATCACCCGGCATCCCCGCACGCAATGGTTTTAACGGCTTCCTTCGTGCTCTCCCCGGCGATCAGGATTTCTTGTCACCGTCACCGGCAGCGCCTTAGCTGCCAGCTTGAACGCCAACCATGAGGCGTCAGGACCACACGACTTCTCCGTCCGCCTTGGCGCTGTTCGTCAAAAGCGCCGCCGCGTCCACCGCATCCGATCCCAACGTTCGTGACGATGGCCAACGCCCCTCCTCCGGGACCGGACGGCTGGGGATATGCAAGGTGATTTGCGATGAAAGGAAAAGCAGAAAATATTTTGAAAAAGGGGCTGGACACGCCCTTTTAAAAACAGCCAGGTGATTTGCCCGTCGGGTTGCGCGCCCCCGGGACGACAGCCATCCCGGCGATATCAGCCAACCGTGAACCCGATAAATCTGCCCGACGGGCGGCTTACAGGGTGCATCGTCGCGTGACTTCGCGACGACGGGGTCACGACCCGCGCTCGTGCGCCATTTCGAGCGTCACAAGCCGCGCCAGTAAAGTCACCGGATAAATTTGGCCGATGATCGCCTCGACATTGGCGAGGCTGCGCGCATACGGATGCAGGGGCGCGATGTCGCCATAGCCGGTGGTCGTCAGCGTCACGAAGCTGAAATAGATGAGATTGCCGGCGACAGCGAAGTCGCCGTGAAGCGTCGGAAGATTCGTGAACGCCTGCGGCGCCGCCAGGGCGACGAAACCATACAGGGCGACGAACGTCAGCCCGATGATGAGATAGAGCAGGACCGCGCCGACGACCCGGTGGTACGTGATCCTCCCCCGCCCGAACACGGCACGCGCCACCACGACGCTGAGTGCTAGTCCCGCGATCAGCCACGCGGTCAAGTCGAGGTAGAGGTCGGTGCGCGGTGACCGCTCGAAGTCCAGAAGGGCGGCCGTGATCACGAGCGCGATCGCGACCGCGATTGGTACAGCTACCAGGATGTTGCGCGAATATAGAAAGGCTGCGGGTAGCAGAACCAGAGCGAAGAAATAGCCGAAGTGTTGTCCGGTTACTACGCCGGTGGCTTGCATCGGGCCGATCACGAACAGAAGAAGCGAGAGCATCAGCGTCAGCACCGTCAGGATGGGATCGCTGAGACGCTGGTGGAAGCGGTGAAAGTGCCTGGACATCCCCCTACCCTCCCTTCGGCCATTCACAGCTCACGGCCTTTGTCGAGCTTTCCAACCTCTCTAAGCGTTAGCTGCCGCCAGCCTTATTGAGCCAGATCAACACTCGGCCCGCTCCGGGATGCCGGCAGGCGGAGTTGAGACGCTGCGCGCGCCCGGAATGACGGAGCATGTTGCTTCGACCGCGCGTGAAGCGATCGCGAGGGAACTATTGTCAGGTTTTCGAAATTCTGGTCTCGACGCGACCGATGCCGGAAAATTCCGCAACGGCAACGTCGCCGGGCGCAAGCGGGAACTGGCGCACAAACGACCCGGTCATGACGATATCCCCTGGGCGGAGACGACGACCGTACTCGCCAAGCTTCCGCGCAAGCCACAAGACCGAGTTGAGCGGATTGTCGAGGACGGCACTTCCCAATCCGTTCGCCATCCGCTGCCCGTTGATGTCGATATGCGCGGCCACTTGATCGAGCGCCAGATCCGGCGTCAGGCGCACGGGCGCTCCTGCAACAATCGAGCGTGCCTGCCCATTGTCGGCCAGCAGCAGCATCACCTGACGCGGATCGCCGCGCGTCTCGATGATCTCGAAGGACGGGTGGACCACCTCAATCGCCTCGCGCACCTCCGCCATGGAAACGGTGCCTTCGAGCCCATGGGCAAGGCGCATGCAGAGTTCTGTTTCGATGCCGGGGTTGATCAATTCGGTGCTTCCGAATACGTGCCCGGACTGCTGTGCTTCCAGAAGGCAGGCGAATATTGGTTCGTGAAACCCGAACTGTTCCTGAATGGCCCTGGAAGTGAGGCCGACTTTCCAGCCTATCTGGCGCTCTCCGGCGGCGACACGCCGGTCGATCAAGGCAAGCTGGATACGATAGGCATCATCCAGTGTAAGCCGGTCGTAGTATGCGCGAGGAAAGTATTCGCCGCGATTGCGGGCGATCCAGAAGTCCTCGACTGCCGTCGCCAGGTCGATTGCCATGAACATTCCCCCTAAGCGTCACTCGTTTTCGAGACAAGAATGGCTGACAACGGGATGGTCCGCCGGAAATACGCGGGTCGCTGGCGGGCGCCGCCGGAATGGCGACGCCGCCTTCGCTTCCCATCCACGCGACCCTGGTGCGCGCCTGGTCTTCAGCGGCCGTAAAGCCCGGTCAGCGTCGCCTTCGCCAGCGTGTGGAAGTGCAGATCGAAGCCGACCAATGCCGCGGAAGCCTTGTCGTTCTTGGCGTCCGGCAGCTTGTCGACGTCAACCGCGAAAACCGTGACCTGGTAGCGGTGCGGCTTGTCGCCGGCCGGCGGGCACGGGCCGCCATAGCCGGCGGCGCCGAAATCGGTCAGGCTCTGGATCGCCCCCTTCGGCATCAGCTTCTTCTTCACGTCGCCGGCGCCCTTCGGCAATGACGTCGTGGCCGCGGGAATGTTGTACACGACCCAGTGCCACCAGCCGCTGCCGGTCGGCGCATCCGGATCGTAGATGCTGAGCGCGAAGCTCTTGGTGCCCGAGGGCGCCCCACTCCAGCTCAACGCCGGCGAAACGTTGCCGCCGGTGCAGCCAAACCCCTTGAACACCTGCTCATTGGCCATGGTGCCGCCTTCCTTGATGTCGGCGCTGGTCAAGGTCAGGCTCTGCGCGCTCGCGGCGCCGGCGCCCAGCAGACCCAGGCCCAACGTCACCCCTGCGGCCAGTCTTGTGATGGCATTTCTCACGGCGTTCTCCTCCCCATTGATGGAAACCGGGATTTCTGTGTGCTTCCCGCTGATGGCAGCCATAGCAATTTTCGGGATGGCGCGGAAGCCCGGGACGCGATAGCGAAAAGACAAAAGCACCCCCGGGGAGGACACGATGAACGAAGCGACCCGCATCCCGCAGCCATCGGTCGAACTCGGCGCCAGCGGCGAGGAATTCCAGAACCTGCACGAACTGATCGGCAGGGCCCGCGCCAACCTCAACCAGAATTCCTGGGACTACATCGTCGGCGCCGCGGAGACCGAGACCACGATGCGGCGCAACCGCATGGCGCTCGACGAGATCGCGTTCCGGCCGCGCGTGCTGCGCAATGTTGCCCAGGTCGATGCTTCCGTGGAGCAATTCGGCCGCAGGATGCGGCTGCCGGTGGTGATCGCGCCGGTCGGCGCGCTCGAACTGTTCGAGCCCGGCGCGGGCGCCAGCGTCGCGCGCGCCGCCGGCACTTTCGGCGCCGCCCACATGCTGAGCTCGGTGTCGGAGCCCGGCCTGGAAAAAACCGCCGAGGCCGCTCCCGACGCGTTGCGGATGTACCAGCTCTACGTGCGCGACGGCGACGCCTTCGTCGAGGACTGCGTCAGCCGCGCGGTCGCCAGCGGCTACAGCGCGTTCTGCCTGACCGTCGACACCGCCCATTACAGCCGCCGGGAACGCGACATCGCCAAGCGTTACGTCCGCGCCAGCCGCGTCCGCGCCACCGGCGGCGATTTCCAGAAGGGACTGGAATGGCGCACGGTGAAACTGATCAAGGACAAGTTCAGGATACCGCTTATGATCAAGGGCATCGCCACCGCGGAGGATGCACACATCGCGCTCGATCACGGGGTCGACTGGATCTATGTGTCGAACCATGGCGGCCGCCAGCTCGACCACGGCCGCGGCGCCATGCATGTGCTGCCCGAGATCCTCGAGGCGGTAAAGGGCCGCGCGAAGATCATGGTCGACGGCGGCTTTTGCCGCGGCAGCGACATCGTCAAGGCGATTGCGATGGGCGCCGACCTCGTCGGGATCGGCCGGCTGCAATGCTTTGCGCTGGCCGCCAAGGGCGAGGAAGGCGTGCGGCGCATGCTGGAGCTATTGGAAGACGAAGTGATCCGCTGCCTCGGCCTGCTCGGGGTGAGGAATTTCGGCGAACTCGACAAGACTTATCTGCACCCGGCGGCGCCGACCAACCTGCCGCATGTGTTCAGCGCGTTTCCGCTGCTGCATATCGAGCCGTACCGGTACTGAGGGCGGAGGACGGGCCTCTTACCCCGGTATCACGGCGCAAATGCCACCGGGTTCAATCAAGTCTCCGCACCGGTGGCGGCATCTCGCCGTTCCGGAAAGCCTCTACCGCTTGTTACGCGCCTGCCAGCGCGTCCCGCACACCGAGGCGTCCCCCGTCTGACTTGGCGACGTAAAGGTGGCTTTCCAGAATGGATTGCATGTTCTCAAACATTGAATAGAGATCGTCGCAATAGACCGACGGATTGTCGTAACCGTTCTTCCTCGAAAAACGGTGCGGAAGATAGCCGCCGCCGCAGGCGTTCATGAATTTGCACTGCAGGCACTTTTCGGAAAGATTGATCGAGGCATCGCGCGCGGCTTTCCAGCGCGGCTCGTTCCTTACATCGTCAATCGCATGCTCGAAAATGTTGAACTTCGTGCGGGTGAAGCCGTCGCCTGCAATCCGCAGCACATCGTGAGCCTCCACCGAGCCGTCGGTCATGACCGTGCAAAGCTCGACGGGTTTGTGGCCTACCCCCTCGGTCGGTGAATTGTTGCCGAGCAGGGCCGTGATCATATCGCCAATGATGCGGATATTGGCCGTTGGCTTGTCGCGGTTTGCCTCCAGCCACAAGTCGAACAGGCCGTTGTAGAACGAGGCAATGGATACCGGGGTTTCATCCACCGTCGCATCGGGGATCATGATATCGTAGTTGGCAATTCCGCATTCGGCGAAAAACGCGAAATACTGTGCCGGCGGATGGGCAGGATTGCAGACCGCCAATGCGGTTACGCCAATGTCGCGTGCGACCAGCATGCGAGCGGCCCGTTCCACCGCCGCGTGGGTGCCGGTACCTTGAAACGTCAGGCGGTGAATGTCGTGGATATGGGCCGGCCCATCGATGCTGATCGCAACGGAAATGTTGTGAGCCTCGAAACAATTCAACCATTCATCATCGATCAACAAACCATTGGTGGTTACCGCGATCGGTATGTCGCAGCCCGTTCGTGACGATATGGCTTCGCAGGCCACCGCAGTTCGGCGAAAATTCTCGACGCCCCACAACAAAGGCTCGCCGCCGTGCAGAATAATGGGCAATTCGGTCAGGGAATACCTGATGACGTGTTCTTCGATGCGCTGCAATAACCGTTGCAGCACATCGGCGCTCATGAGTTTGGGCTTGTCGTAAACGGCTGCATCCCGGAACCAGTAACAATAAGTGCAGTCGATGTTGCACCTCGATGCAACCTTGACCAATAGCTGCGATATCGGCTGGTCCTGAAAGCCGAACGCATCTGGATTGTCAGCCGACATGCCAGTACCGGGAGGTAAACGGAAATTACAGACTAGAGCTCAATATGCTCGGATGAACCCGCCACGGCGGAATCCGCCCCCGCCATATCCGGCCCGGCGAAAGCCACCACCGTACGCTCCGCCTCGAATAAAACCGCCCCGTCGGAAATATACCTGGGTCGCTTCCGCATTTTGTCCGCGCAGATCACTCAGCAATGCGTCGATGCCCTGATGATCGCTTTGAATTGTTGCGCCCGGCCCGTGGAGTTGCAGGACAGTCGATAAAACCTTCAGCGTAGTAATCGGCATGTTGTGCTCCGTTTTTTTTGCGATGCAATAAAAAGGGGCGAACGAAAGACCGGTCTTTAAAACAGCTGAGTGAGCAGACCTTGTGCCCTTTCATTGCTGCAACAATGTGGCGGACTTCCTGGCGCGGCCATGAAGATGCCAACAGCCGGCATTGAGTTGCTTGCTTGAATGGAGCCGCAACGCCGGTCTAGCCCGCGGATTTCCCTCTGATCATCGAGAGAACCGTGCGGCCGAGATCAGCGGCGGATTCCACCAGCCGATCCGCGCCGGCCGTTTCAAGTTCGTCCCGGGTGCCATAACCCCACAGCACGCCAAGACCACGCATTCCGACCGCATGGGCCCCGGAAATGTCATGCCGGCGGTCCCCGACCATCAAACTCCGGGAAGGCGTGATGTCATGTTTGGACAAAACATGGGCGAGCAGTTCAGGCTTGTGATCCAGCTCGCCACCCGGCACCGAGCCATGGATGCCATCGAAATATCCGGCAAACTCCAGATGCTCCAGAATGCGGCTCGCGAAGGTCTCCCGCTTCGAGGTCGCCAGATAGATTGCCAATCCGGCCCGCTTCATCTCTTCAAGCGACCTGCCAATTCCCGGATAAGGCACGCTTCCGAGAAATCCGCTTTCACCGTAGTGCTGACGATAGGCCACGACCGCTTCGCCAACCCTGCTGTCTCCATATGGCTGCAGCAGGATCTGCATCAAGTCTTCGAGCGGCGGCCCGATGACGCGCCGTATATCGAGGGTTTCATCCGGTTCGTGTCCGAGCGCACGCAATGCCGCAAGGGAGCTTGCGAGAATGCCGGGCTGTGAATCAATCAGGGTGCCGTCGAGGTCGAGAAGAACGGAGCAAGTCATAACCCGAACATACCGGCCGAAGGCAGCGAGTACAAATCGCATGGTTGGTTTCCGCTTCGAGTCATCAACCAATCTCGCGCGGCTCTGAACGATCTATCACTACTGCGCATGGCCGAGGTACCGGAGGATTGATACCGAAGATGGGCTGTCGGATTTGCCAGCCTTCGTTCGTCCTATGGGGCGCAACAGGGAGTCCAGACCATGGTTGAACAGGCCAATCCGGAAGAAACCCGGATCAAAACACTACTGGAGGACTGGGCGGACGCTGTCCGCCGGCACGATCTTCCCGCCATTCTCGCGCACCACGCGCGGGACATGGTGATGTTCGACTTGCCCCCGCCGCTTCAATGCAGGGGCATCGAAGCCTACGAACGGACCTGGGATCTGTTTTTCCGTTACCACAAGCCCGGTGCAGCCTTCGACTTTCGGGAACTCGCGGTTACCGCCAGCGCGGACGCGGCCTTCGCGGTCGCCATCATGTGGTGCGGACCCGACTCGTCGCGCAATCCCGCAGACAATGCCGGCTTTCTGTTCCGGCTGACGGTCGGCCTGCGCAAGGTCGACGGCGACTGGCGCATCGCCCACGAGCACCATTCCGTGCCTGCTGCGGACTGAGTCCACAGGTCAAGCTCAGGTCCGGCCGACCTTCGCCGGTGCGGTCTCGGGCATCAGGCTCATCGCGATCAATCCGATGGTCGCCGCGAACAGAAGATACCACGACGGCGCCAGCGGATTGCCTGAGACGTGCAGCAGCCAGGTGGTCACGAGTTGCGCGGTGCCGCCAAAGGTTGCGATGGCCACCGCATAGATGGTGGCGAACACCCCGCCGCGAATTTCCTGCGGCAGGGCCTCGGTGAAGGATGCGTAGAAGGCCGTGAATGGCAGTGACCCGATCAGCGATAATACGCCGAAGCCGAGCAGCAGCGACGCGGCGCCGGGCGCATGGACGATCCACAGAAAGGTCGGATAGGTCAGCGCGAGCGCGACCAACTGGGGCCAGATCATCACCGGCTTGCGGCCCAGGAGGTCGGCGAGCCAGCCGCCCAGGAACGCGCCCGCGATCCCGAGACCGTTGCTCACCAGCGACACGGCAAACGCGAGGGATGGCGACACGTGCAGCGTGTTCTTTGCATAGGTCGTCATGTACTGGGTGACATAGGTCGCAATGGTGCCGCTTGCCAAAATCATCAGGGCCAGCACGATCACACGGGTGTAGCGGCGCGCCAGCCTGAGATGGCTGGAGCTTTCGACGGCTGCAGCAGCGCGCTTATCGAGCGGGATCGTCTCCGGCAGCGACCGGCGCATCCAGAGGCCGAATGGCAGACAGACGGCCCCGATCAGGAATGCGAGGCGCCAGCCGTAAGCATCGAGCGCCTCGGGAGCCATCGTCTTGCTGAGGATGACGCCGACCAGCGCACCGGTGGTCGCGGCGATCTGCTGGCTCGCGGGCTGCCACGAAACCACCAGTGCCCGCCGTTGCGGCGGGGCGATCTCCAGAAGGTAGGCCGTGGTCGGCCCGACTTCGCCGCCGAGCGCAAATCCCTGCGCCATCCGCGCCACGATCACGATGATCGGCGCGGCAAGGCCAATCGCGTTGTAGGACGGGGTGAGAGAGACCACCAGAATCGCGGTTCCCATCAGGGCGAAGCTCAACAGCATCGCCGGCCGGCGGCCGAAACGGTCGGAATAGATCCCGAGCACAATGCCGCCAATCGGTCGCGTGACAAAACCGGCGCCGAACGTCGCGAGCGACAGCATCAAGCTGCCGTATTCGCTGTGCACGGGGAAAAAAGTGTGTCCGATTTCGATCGCGAAAAAGCTGTAGGTAATGAAGTCGTAGAACTCCAGCATATTGCCGACGGTCGCGGCAAACGCGGCGCGCTTCACGCCGGTCGTTTTGGTCTCTTCAATAGCGATCGACATTCTGTGCTGTCCCGGACTCATTGCATGGCCACTCAATATCCCGGTCCGGCACGGCGCCGCAAGAAACAGAGCAAATGGGAGCGCCTTGGTAAGGCTTGAGCCGCGAAAATAAGGTTCCGGTGACAAAAATGTAAGCCGAAGGTCAAGCGGGCGACCTCGCGTGCTGGCACCCTCGCCTGGCTAGGCAAGACCCAGGAGAGCCGCGATGAGCACGATCCATGGTGCAATAGGACAACCCGCGATATCGACGCGGCGCATTTCCAGTTTTTTCAGGGCATGCCGGGATGCGTTTGCTGAGTGGCGCAAACGCGGAAGGCTACGAGCCCGTTTATGCGATTTGAGCGACAGGGAATTGATGGATATCGGCACCACGCGCGGCGAGATCGACTACGTCGCCTCGAACCGCACTGGCGACCCGCGAGGCGCCCGCTCCACTTGATCAGCGCCTGATATCCGACAACCCGGCGGACGGCCGCAACAGGACACGACCAGACGCAGCATTGTCCAGGCGCGTTTCCGGCCGCGAGTTACTTGAGCTGATTGCCTTCGTGCGGATGAAAGGGAGAGCGCCATGCCAACCGATCGCTCGCGGCGCCTTCCGCGAGATCCCGACCAGCCGATGCGCTTCCTTCGCGTCGACAGTTCCTGGTATGAAAACTACTGGTTCGAGGAGCCCGTGCCGCGATCGGCCGGCAGGAGCGCGGCGAATCCGGCGACGATAGCGGCCTGGCTTCGCCTGGCGTTCGATCGCATGGCGCGCCGCTACTGCATATCGGTCCGTACCGGGATTGAGCGCGTGGAGAATGCCCTGCGCAGGCATGCGGCGGCAGACGGTCAGGGATCAGGCCTCCCGGCGACGCCGGGCCGTGCTCACAAGAGCTTCCTGAACAGATAGACTTCGCCCTGCATGCCCTGGTCGCGCTTGCGCTCGATCTTGCCATCGCGCATCAGCCGGTTCAGCCGCGCACGGGTCCGGCCCTCGTCGGTGCCGATCAGCCGGGAGGTCTGCGTCACGGTCAGCCATGCGTCCGACGGCATCCTCTCCAGGATGGTGGCCTCGACGCGGCGGGCGTTGATGCCCTGCGGGGCGTTGATGGCACGCTCGGTCACTTTCATCGCGCCGTCTCCTTGCACAGGTTGCCGAAGGCGCGCTCCCTGGGCGCGGCCCCGTTTCGGCGGCGCGCCACGGGCGCGTCGTAGTGGCATTGGCAGACTGCCGTCGTGATCATCATCTGACGAAGCCCAGGCTCGAACGAGAATTGGTAACTAGGATGCGCTCTCCGGGGGCGGCGTGCGTCTTGCCCTCTTCGCCTTCGTATCCATCGCGATCTTTTCGATCAGCTCGTTGCAGGTCTTGCGCACTTCCGCCGTCACCTGCGAACAATCCTCGATCTCGAGGAAGATGCGCTTGGCCTCGACGCGGTAACGCGCCGCGGTTTCCTTCATCTCTTCCGTCACGAGCAGCGCATCGCGCACCATCGTCTCGCACTGCCTGACGCGCTCGAGCAGTTCGGCGCCCATGTTCTCGATTTCCTTTGCCGCCGATTCATACTCGCGGACAACGGCCTCGGCCGACAGCTTGCCGATCTCGGTGGCGCCATCGCTATGCTCGACATAGTCCGGCATCGACAGCGCCGGCGCGCGTATCGCGGGCGGAGCAAATTCGTTCGGCTCGCCTTCGCGAAGCGGCGGACGGTTGCGAATTTCCGCCTCGATCTCGCGCTCGAGATTCATCGTGCTAAAAATCGGCGGCGGTTTTGACGGACTCATGATCCAATGCTCCTGGTTCGAAAGCGTGACGTAGACGCGACTTGCAATTGCTGAAATGCCCATGTCCTGAATCGATGATTTACAGGGCAAAACTGCAAGCGTTTTCAGGGGTTAAGCTTGCTAGTTAAGCTTTATACGGGCGCTGCGGGTTAATTCGGGAACCGGCAGAAATCGCGGAGAAACATGCCAATTGGCCGCAAAAGCAGGCGCCGGGCGAGCGCCATGCTGCAGCGGTATGATGGTCATGCATGCGAGAGGACGCGACAAGCGGCGTGCAGGCAGAGCCACGAACGCTGGCATCATTCGATCACTCGACCGTGAACGCGATCAAGGGCTGACTGGCTCGTCATGCCTGGCCCTGCGCTGGGCCTATCGACATTACGTCGATGGTCTCTTGGCCCAGTGACGGGCGCCCCCGCCCTACCCGGCGGCCACTTCGTCCCAGAACTGAAGCATCGGGACAGCCAATGCATCCGGACGGTCTTCCGGGAAGAACAGCCTGCCGTCTTCGACCTCGACCACGCGCCTTGCGCCGGGGATGGTGTCCATCAGCCAGGACGCCCACTTTCTGTCGAAGAAGATGTCCTTCAGTCCCCACACGATCAGCGTCGGCACCTGCAGCGTTTTCAGGGCGTCGTGGATCGCGACCGTGTGGACGTTGTCGAAGCCCAGCCAATATCGCTGGAACGCATCGAGCCGCTGCGGCGACGACAACAGCGGCTGCAGATAAAGCCGGATGATCTCATCCGTCAGCACAGCGGGATCGGCATAGCTGCGAAACAGCGGCACGGATTCGCCGCGCGCATAGCGTTCACGCGCGAGATCGGGACGCTCCAGCGTCGGTTGGAAGACCTGCGCCAGCGTTCCGTTCCGGGAATGCTCCATCAGCGGCAAGACTTGCGGCGGCGGCCAGCCGTCATGGACGTCGCAATTGGTCAGCACCAGCGATCGCAATCGGTTCGGGTGATGGGCCGCGAAAATCTGCGCGACGGCGCCGCCGCTGTCATTGGCGACGAGATCGATGCTTTCGATCCCGAGCGCATCCAGGACCTCCGCGACCATCGCCGCCTGCGCCGTGAACGAGACATCCTGTGCAGGAGCAATCTCCGTGTAGCCCAGCCCCATCAGGTCGATGGCAATGCAGCGCCGGCGCGACCGGGCGCGGTCGATGACATGGCGCCAGTGATAACCGTTGAGGGGCACGCCGTGGATGAACAGCGCCACCGGTCCCTCGCCCTGTTCGACATAGGCGATGCGCCCGGATTTCACGTCCGCGAAGCGGCGGCCGGCGTGAAAGCTTGCGATGTCCATGGCTGGCTGCCTCCGTTGTTGCGGAGGCGATCTAGGGTGATTCAGTGCCGCCGCGCTGTCACGATCTTGCGCAATTCGGCGACGCGGGCGGCCGTCGCAACACGACGTAGCGCGGCCGGGGTGCAGCCGAAAAAGCCACGGAAACGCGCCGTGAAATGGCTGTGGCTGGAGAACCCCGCATCGAGCGCGATGGCGGTGAGATCGTCACCGCAGTCGAGGACGGCATCCAGCGTCCGCGCCAGCCGTTCGTGCAGCACATAATCGTAGATCGACGTGCCGACCGCGTCGCGAAACACGTGACAGAGATGAAACGGCGACATGCGGGCGACTTCGGCAAGCCCGGCGACGTTCCACCGGTGCGACGGCGCCAGCGCGACAGCTTCCTTCACACGCTCCAGTGCGCGCGTCCGGCGCGCTTGCGCGGCGGGCTTTGCGGCAGGGTTGCCGGAGCGCACCGACTTCAGCGCCATGTCCAGGAGATCGAGACCGAGCGCTTCGGCCTCGAATTCGTCCACCTCGGCGCGCTCCAGCCGCGTCCACAGCAGGTTGCGCAGCATCATCGCGCCTGCCGGCAACAGGCCCTGCGATCTCGGCACGTCGCCGCGCGCAAAACGTTCGGGCGCCAGTTCCTCGGAAAATCTCAAGGTGATGGCGCGATCGCCGATCCCGCCGGGAAACCCGATCCGGTACGGGGCATCGGCGGCAAAGAACACGGCGTGGCTCGGCGTTCCCACGACATGCCGGCCGGGCGCATCGTGCTTGGCGAACACGCCGCTGACCGGCAGAGCGATCGCATTTTGAGCCTGCCGCTCCACCTCGCCGCAGGCGTCGGACTCGGGGCGGGCCTCGAACAGGCCGATCTGGATGTTGTCGCTGTCGAACAGCGTTCTGCGGGAGATGGTCACGACTTGATTCCGGAGGCTTGTAAAGCGCGCGAAGTGGATCGCGATGCCTCCTGACTATAGCACGGAAAAACTCAATTCATGCCCGTCCGAGCCGCGACCTCAATAGGCTGCCATGGACGCGACGGAGGACGAATTTGAGAATTCCCATGTGATTGTAATGCCTACCCATTTGCGATAGACACGGCGCGCATTCGTTGGAATAGATCATTCCCGTCCGATGCAAGGCCCGGGTTGCTCCGCTTCTTCTGCCCAAGCGGATCCCCAGCGGAAATTTTCAGAGCCAATTCCAAGCATTGTCAGTGAAAGAGAGAGCATGGCGCGTAACATTCTGATCCTCGGGGCCTCGTACGGCTCCCTGCTGGGGACGAAGCTTTTGATGGCGGGTCACAACGTGACCCTGGTTTGCCGGAACAAGACCGCGGACCTCATCAATCGCGACGGCACTGAAGTTCGCATCAAGCTGCGTGACGAGGCGGTGCACCGGGCGATCTTCTCGCGCGACCTGCCGGGGAAGCTGGACGCGGTTACGCCCGGCAATGTCGACGTCTCCCGCTATGACATGGTCGCTCTCGCCATGCAGGAGCCGCAATACGCCAACCATACGGTCCGCGTGCTGATGGTCAAAATCGCCGAGGCGAAGCTGCCGTGTCTCTCGATCATGAACATGCCGCCGCTGCCCTATCTCAAGCGGATCCCGGCGCTGGCGGACATGGATCTCGAGGAGGCCTACACCAATGCCCAGGTCTGGGAACGCTTCAAGCCGGGGCTGGTGACGCTCTGCTCGCCCGATCCGCAGGCGTTCCGTCCGCCGGAGGAGGCGGCGAACGTGCTTCATGTCGGCCTGCCCACGAACTTCAAGGCGGCGATATTTGCGGACGACAAGCACAACAAGGTGCTTCGGGAACTGGAAGCGGACATCGACGCGGTGACACTGGATGGCCACGACGTTCCGGTGAAGCTCAAGGTGTTCGATTCGCTGTTCGTCCCGCTGGCCAAATGGTCGATGCTGCTGACCGGGAATTATCGCTGCATCACGCCGCACGAGCCGCAGTCGATCCGCGATGCCGTGCATGGCGATCTGAAGCTTTCGCAGTCGATCTACGACGATGTCGACGCCATCGCCCGGCGTCTCGGCGCCGACCCGCCGGATCAGGTCCCGTTCGAGAAATACGCCAAGGCGGCGCAAAGCCTGCTCAAGCCGTCATCGGCGGCCCGCGCGGTCGCCAGCGGCGCGCCTTTCATCGAGCGGGTCGATCTGCTGGTGAAGCTGATCTCGCATCAGCTCGGCATGGGCAATGCCGAGATCGACCGCACGGTCGAGATCGTCGATCAGAAACTGAACGAGAAGATCGTGGCGGGCGGATCGGGCTCGTCCTGACGGGCCCCATGGCCGTTCGGGAATGCCGCATCGCGCACTATACTTGGGCGTAGCCCGAAGTCGGGGGCGCCGTTCACGACCAAGACTTATCCCGGCGTTTTTGCCTTCACTGCATTCGCTTGCGCCGAGTACGCGACCGTGCCGTCAGGCCGGAGTACCTTGGCCCGAACGGCGTCGATCAATCTCGTGCGATCACGCGTCTCCAATTTGCCAATCACCCCGGCAATGGGATTGAAGCTTGGGGTTTGTGACGCCCAAAAATCGTCGAAATCCGGAAACCCCATCGTCACGTCGATCGAACGAGTCGCAACCCCTTCCAGTCCGGCACGCTCGAACAGCGCGGTCAGCCCCGTGAGACTACAGTTGTCGGCGCCCGGCGCCAGCGCAACCGAAGCGCCGAGTTCGCGCAGCCCATGGCGCAGGGGCCAGGTCGGGGAAAGTTCGGCCGCAAAGTCCCAGACATAGCCGCCGATGATCCCGCCGCTGCGTGCAACCCGCCGCATTTCCGACAGGGCGCGGGCGACGTCCGGGATGAAATTCATCACGAGACCCGAGGCGACAATGTCGAACGTGCCGTCCGCAAAGGGCAGCCGCTCCGCGTCGCCGACCTCGAAACGGGCTCGATCGGCCACTGGCCCGTTCCGCGCGTGATTGATCTGCGCCTGTTCCGGATCGATCGCCGAGACCGACCCGGGCGCACACGTATCGACGATCAGTTCGGTCAAGCCGCCGGTGCCGCAGCCGACATCGAGCCAGCGCGCGCCCGGAGCCGGCGCAATCCAGTCAAGGAACACCTTTCCGGCGGCACGGCTCCAGCGGCCCATGAAGCGCTCATACGCCACGCCGTCGTCGAAGCGATAGGCAGATTTCGTCTCGGGCGTGCTCAAGCTGCGTTCCGGTGCATTGGTGGTTCGCTCCGTCAGCCCTATGTGGAGTTGTGATGCGAAAAGTACAGGCCCGCCGTCAACGAAGATGGGCAGCAATCGGCCCAGGGGGTGATCGAGCCTATGTTCCATTCCGAGCGTAGATCCAACGCTGATTTGATCTCACGCCTCGACGGCAGCCCCGCTCAGGAGCCTTGCGAACTCCTCATCGCCAATGTCGGTCTGCGCGATCAGGACGCTGCATCGAACGTGCTTCACCAGGTATGTTCCGACGGAGCTGAACCATCGCGCCAGCGGACCGTCGGGACGATGGCCGACCACGACCAGGTTGGCGTCGATCTCCCTGGCGACCGCGGCAATCTCGCGGCCGGCTTCTCCCATGCCGAGCCGCGCGGTGGGCGAGAAGCCCATGGCCTTGAGCCGCTCCACGCCTTCCGCGAGTATCCTGTGGTAGATTTCAGCCTGTTCGCTGATCGGGATGGCAAGCCCGCCTTCCAGGGTCCCGGTGCCCGCCGAAACTTCCACGACCGCCAGCAGGAAAACCTGAGAGCTGCAGAGCTGCGCGATCCTCGCCCCCTCGCGCAGCGCCCGCCGTCCCTCGATCGAGCCGTCATAGGCGAGAAGAACTTTCCTGTACAAGAAATCCTCCCTTGGTTTTCCGCCGGTCTGTTGATCGAACTCTAGCACTCAATCCCCGGATGCAGTTATCGGCATTTTGCCCAAGCGAGAACCAGCCCCGGTTCGCCGTTGCCTGCCTCTCCCGTTTTTCGTACACCGCCGCGATGACAAGACCCCTGCTCGCCCCCGGATCCGCCGATGCGCTGTTGTTCGACCTCGGCCGCGTGGTGCTCGACATCGATTTCAGCAAGACGCTGGCCTGCTGGGCCGGCCATGCCGGCTGCGATCCCCAGGCGTTCGCGGGGCGGTTTTCGTCGCGCGACGAGATTTATCTGCGCCATGAGACCGGCGAGATCAGCGACGCCGAATTCTTTGCCGGCTTGCGCGCCGTACTCGGCGTCGAAATATCGGATGCCCAGTTTCTGGAAGGATGGAACGCGATCTTCGCCGGCGAGATGCCCGGGATTGCCGAGCAGCTTGCGCGAGCGGCGAAACGCCTGCCGCTCTATGCCTTTTCCAATACCAACAGCGCCCATGTCGAGCATTTCTCGGCGGCCTATGCCGACCTGCTCGGCCATTTCCGCGAAATGTTCCTCTCCTCGAACATCGGGATGCGGAAGCCGGACGCCCGGGCCTTCGATCACGTGGTGAAAGCGATCGGGGTGCCGGCCGGCCGCATCGTGTTCTTCGACGACCTCGCCGAAAATATCGAAGGCGCCCGCGCCCGCGGCCTCACCGCGGTTCACGTGGCCTCGTCCGACGACGTCGCCGCCGCACTGGCTGCACTCGGGATCTAACGCCCGAGCGGACCGCTCACCCCCGTCAGCACGCCATGCATCTGGTGCACCGCAGCGACCGGGCGAGCCTAGCAATGGCCTCGAAGAACGGCCCCGGAGTATGGTTAATGATTATTTAGGAATCAGTCATAAGGATCGGACCGCTACATCTCGAGAGCGGGCCGATATACGCATGAATGAGCCTGATAGCTTAAGCCGCAAGATCCGTGACCTGAAGGATTGGCAGACGGCAGCCTGGCGGCGGATTGCCGACCCCCTGCTGACGACCATCGAACGCCGCGAAATCCGCTATCATCTGCGGGACAGCGAGTTCGAGCTGCGTCACTATCTGGACCTGATGTCCGAGCAGCTCAGCTTCCGCCCTGCGGCGGCGGAAAAAGTCGGCGACAGCCACGCAAAACTGCAATTCCGGCTTCTCGCCTGAGGATCGCGCCGGAACGTCCGGAGGTCCCGCCGTGACCGGCTGGACCGACTAGACGCGCCTGCCCTCCTTTTGCCTCCACGCGCGCGCTCCGTTAGAAGGCACGCAACGATCCCGGCTGCCCGGCGCGGCGGCCGGCCGGATCGAGGAGACATGCCGTGGCCCTGATGCCGGTTAACGAGGCGATTGCAGCCGTTCTCGCGGGCGCTGAAGCGTTGCCCGAGGAAATGGCGGCATTGGACGCCGCCTTTCACCGCGTGCTGGCGCGTGACGTCCCGGCGCTGCGCACCCAGCCGCCACAGGCGATGTCGGCCATGGATGGCTATGCGGTACGCGCGGCGGACGCCTCGGCTGTCGGGGCCCGTCTCAAGGTGATCGGCGAGGTCGCGGCCGGCCGGCCCTTCGACAGGCCGCTCGGATCAGGCGAAGCGGTGCGGATCTTCACCGGCGGCGTGATCCCCGACGGCGCGGACGCCGTCGTGATCCAGGAAGATACCGTGGCCGATGCCGGGGGCGTCACCCTCACCGAGGGCGCACGGCCGGGCCGGCATGTCCGCCCCGCCGGCATCGACTTTCGCGAGGGCGACGTGCTGCTGGCCGCGGGCGGCCGCCTCACGGATCGCGATCTGTCGCTGGCGGCCGGCATGAACTATCCCAAGCTGCCGGTGCGCCGCCGGCCCAAGGTGGCGCTGCTCGCCACCGGCGACGAATTGGTGATGCCCGGCACAACCCCCGGCCCCGGACAGATCGTCTATTCCAACGGCTACGCGCTGCGGGCGCTGGCCCGCGACGAGGGCGCCGACATCATCGATCTCGGCATTGCCGCCGACACGCTGGACGCCACCGTCGCCGGCATCCGCCGCGCCCGCGACGCCGGCGCCGATATCCTGGTCACGACCGGCGGGGCCTCGGTCGGCGACCATGACCTCGTCAAGCGCTCGCTGGAGGCCGAGGGCGTCGCCATGGCGTTCTGGAAGATCGCGATGCGGCCGGGCAAGCCGATGATGCATGGGCGGCTGGGCGCGATGCGGGTGGTCGGCCTGCCCGGCAATCCCGTGTCGTCCTATGTCTGCGGTTTCCTGTTTCTGGTCCCTTTGATTCGCGCTTTGTCCGGCCGATCGAGCGTTCACCACCTCCATGAGACGGCGCTGCTGGGTCGCGATGTCGGCGCCAATGACCTCCGCGAAGATTATCTTCGCGCCCGCCTCGAACGGCGCGACGACGGCGCCACGATCGCCATTCCCGTCGACCATCAGGACTCCTCGCTGTTGGGAAATCTCGCTGCGGCACAGGCCTTAGTGATCCGTCCGCCGTTTGCGCCGAAGGCGCTCGCAGGCGCGCCTTGCGACATCCTGCGGCTGCCGGCCTGATCATCAAACGATCCACGCGGCGGCCTGCAAATCTCGATCATGTTGACCAGAAATTAAGTGGTTGCGGAACACATATGGAACATATAGTGTCCGTTCATGATTTGTTTCGAGTACTTGTGTCTACAGATGGAAGGCGCCTGACTCCGCAGTGCTGATTTCGAGTCTCGAAATCGAGCAGCGCGTGTCGGGCCGGAGCAACGCAAATTGGGGATTGGTCGAGATGCTCACGCGCAAACAGTATGAACTGCTGCGATTCATCAGCGAGCGCCTGAAGGAAAGCGGCGTTCCGCCCTCCTTCGACGAGATGAAGGACGCGCTCGATCTGCGCTCGAAGTCGGGCATTCACCGCCTGATCACGGCGCTGGAGGAGCGCGGCTTCATCCGCCGCCTGCCGAACCGCGCCCGCGCCATCGAGGTCATCAAGCTGCCGGAGCTTTCCGGCGGCGCCGGCAGCCGCCGCGGCTTCACGCCCAGCGTCATCGAGGGCACGCTCGGCAAGGTGCGTGCCTCCAGCGCGGGCGCCGAAAGCGATGGCGAGCGTCCGGTTGCCGTGCCGGTCATGGGCCGCATCGCCGCCGGCACGCCGATCGAGGCGCTGCAGACCCGCAGCCACACCATCAGCGTACCGCCGGACATGCTTGGCTCGGGCGAACATTACGCGCTCGAGGTGCGCGGCGATTCCATGGTGGACGCCGGTATCCTCGACGGCGACATGGCGCTGATCCAGCGCAACGAGACCGCCGACACCGGCGACATCGTGGTGGCGCTGATCGACGACGAGGAAGCCACCCTGAAACGCTTCCGCCGCCGCGGCGCCTCGATCGCGCTGGAACCAGCCAACGCTTCCTATGAAGTCCGCATCCTGCCGCCGAACCGGGTGAAGATTCAGGGCAAGCTGATCGGGCTGTACCGGAAGTATTGATCCGCTCATTCCCCGGCGCATCGAACGGGTCCGCGCCAGGACGCGGGCCCGTCGGTTTGGATTCTCCCAAAAACGGATTTGTGATTTGGGCCGGTCCGCCCGAGCCGCACATTTGCCCACAAGCAGGCAAAAGCTCCAGCTCTCACTGTCCACTCTGATAGAGGCCTGCGCCTCTCAGCGGCGCGGGTTGGCTATCTCGAACGAGGAGCAATCCGATGTGTGACTACAGCATGCACGCTCTCGCGACGCGCCCGGCCAAGGTCGGAGAGACGTTGATCACCACGACATTCCCCGGCACGTCGACGCGCGGCTTCGCCAGCGTCAGCGATCCCCATGTGGCCGTCTGCATGCTGCCGGGCACCGAACTCGCGTTCGCCGAAAATGTCAGATACGACAATCGCTGGATCTGGACACGAGAGATCAGTTTCCGCGTCGGCAAATTCGGCGAGATCGACCGCCATGTGCCGGACCGTCACCATGACGCGATCGAGTTTCCGGACGGCAGCCGCGTGCTCGTGACGCTGCTGTGCGAAGGCCAGCGCGCGACCGTGCTGCAATTGCCGGTGCAAGCGCAGCCGGCGACCGAACGCGCGCGCACGGCTGTTGCCGACACGAGCACACCGGCGCCGACGCCGCTTTCCGCCCGTTGACGATTGGTTGAATTGATCGGGCGGATCTCCGCCGGTTTTGCCGGCGGAGACTGGTGTGGGATGGCGAGGGATCGATGGACAAGGCAGGGTTGAGGATGAGTCACAGAAAAGACGCGCGCGCCGAGGAACTGGATAATCTGCGGATCGCGCTGGCGACGTTTGCCTTGCAGCTCGACGCCTTCGAAATGCGGGCGAATGACGCCCTGCTCGCGGCCCGCCGGGAGGCGTCAATCGCCGTCCCGCGGACCCTCGGCTCACTGAATCCCAAAGGAGGAAAGTGATTGGGCGTCAACAAGGTCAGTTGGCAGCAAGTCGGCCACGTCACCGCGCCCGGCCGCTACATGTTCAGGTTCGGCTGGCTGACGATCGTGCCCGAGGATATCGCGGTCTGGGAGCAATTCCCGGACGCGGTGTTCGCCCTGGTCAAGACGGCCTCCGCAACCGCCACCGACGAAAACGAGGAATTTCACCTGGGCGCGTTCGAACTCAGGGAAAGTCATTCGGCCGATGAGCGGTGACGGCGAACGCCTACCGATCGATTAAGAATTTCTTAACCATCATGGTTTTAACTCGCGGCAGTAAACTCTGACCGGCGTTTAGCCCATGCGAAAATCCAGAACTCGCCACCTCATCCGGTCCATCCGCACCACGA
This sequence comes from uncultured Alphaproteobacteria bacterium, assembly GCA_963843225.1. GTDB lineage: Bacteria > Pseudomonadota > Alphaproteobacteria > Rhizobiales > Xanthobacteraceae > Bradyrhizobium. The sequence continues at coordinate 531,220 of CAWJJT010000004.1, forward strand.
TCGGCATCATGTTCGGCCTGACGGTTGTCCTGGTCGTCGGCTTCTGAGATAGCCACGGGCCTCCCGGAACGGCTTTCGCTACCGAGGCTGTCCGGCGCGCTGCGCCCAGAAAGCGCCTTTCACCGCTCTCCCGGAATGACCGGACGCTGCCTCAATCCTCCGCCTGCTGATCGGCTTCCGCCGGCGTCGCATCGATCGGGCGCGAGGTGGCAGGATGCGGCCCTAACGTTGTGTCCGCCTCGGCCGCGCCCGCGACCGCCGGCGACCATGGCCGGTCGACGCCGCGCGGCCTGACGGCATCGGCGGCAAAGCCACTTCCCCGTGCGCCACAGGGCCGTGGCGCCCTGCCCGCGCAGGCGGTCACCGGACATGGCGGCGGATGCGCAAGTCGCCGGCGCCTGCCGCGCCGTCACCACCAGCACCGCGCGCTCGCAATCGTCCGCCAGCGCTTCGGGCCGGAGCGCCAGCGCGACCAGGCCGCCGCCCGCGATCGGCGTCACGCAGCCCGCCTCGTCGCAGGAGACGCCGTCGGCGATCGAGGCATCGGTGGGCGCCCGCGGATCGGCGTCGGCGGCGAGCCATTCCTTGAGCAGGAACGCATCCTTGGCGGTCCGCATCAGATGCAGCCGCCCGTCCGGGCCGCGAACGCCGACATTATGGCCGTCGGCCGAGATCAGAATATCCGGCTGCCGCACGGCAAGCGCCCACGATCACCGAGAAGGCGAGCACGGCCGCGCCGGACCAGCGCAGCGGCGTGCGCAGCAGGCCGAGCAGGACGATGCCGATGCTGGCCACGATCAGCGGCCCGATCCCGAACGCGGCCATGCGGCCGATGGCGCCGGGGAGATGTCGCCACCCACTCGCGTCACCGCGATCATCCAGTCGATGCCGAGGCCCATCAGCCACCAGAACACGCCGTCGAAGCCGAAGGGCATGGCAGCGAGGCCCAACAGGCCCGCGGGCATCACCACGGCCGACACGACCGGCATCGCCGCCAGATTGGCGAGCACGCCGTAGGGCGTCACGCGATGGAAATGAAAGGCGGCATAGGGCGTGGTCGCAAGCCCCGCCACCAGCGAGGCCAGCGCCAGCATCATGATCTCGCGCCCGCCCCACAGTGCGACCTTCGCGGTCGCGGAGTTGTCCGGCGAAGCAAACAGGCGCGGCATGCCGATCTGCACCAGCGCCACGAGGCCCAGCGTTGCCGCGAACGACATCTGGAAACTCGGATGCACCAGCGCTTCCGGCGCGATCGCCAGCACGATCATCGCGGCGACCGCGAGCGTGCGAAAGGTGATCGCGCGGCGATCGACCATGACCGCGATCAGCACCACCGCCGTCATGAAGAACGAACGCTGGGTGGCGACTTCGGCGCCCGACAGCAGCAGATAAAACAGCGCCGCGGCGAGCGCTGCCGCCGCCGACCATTTCTTGATCGGAAAGCCCGCTGCGAGCGGCGGGATCAGCGCCAGCAGCGCGCGCACCGCGAAGAACACGACGCCGGCGACCACCGCCATGTGATAGCCCGATATCGACAGCACGTGACCGAGGCCGGAAATGAACATGGCATCGTTGACCGGCGTCGTGATGGCGTCGCGGCGGCCGGTCAACAGCGCGGTCGCGATGGCGCGCTTGTCGCCGTCGAGCGTGGTGCGGATCCGCGCATCGATCGCGTCGCGCAGGTTCTGCATGAAGGCGGCGTAACGCAGCGACAGCCCGCCGCTTGCCGGCGGCTCGGTGGTCTTGATCGAGCCGGTGACAAATCCGGAGGCGCCGATGCCCTGGAAATACATGTCGCGGCCGAAATCGTAGCTGCCCGGCCGCAGCGGCGACAGCGGCGGCTGCAGCCGCGCCTTCAATTCGACGAAGCTGCCGACCGCGGGCGCGGTGCCCTTGCGCACCGACAGCCGCACGCGCTCCAGCTTTGTCTGCGAGCGCGGGCTGTCCATTTGCGTGACCCGCAGCACAAAGCGGTCGGTGCGCTCGCGGATATCGCGGGTCTCGACAAAGCCCGACAGCGACACGCCGAACATCGGCCGCGCCAGCACGCCGTGCGCGATCCGCGCGGTCTTCCAGGTCGCGGTGGCAAAGCCCGCGGCGACCGCCGCGATCATGACCGCCAGCAGGAAACAGCCTCCGCCGCCGCAGCAAAAATGCCGCCAGGCAAAGTGCCGCCGCCGTCACCGCGGCAACCGGCAACACCGGTTCATGATCGGCGGCAAAATAGAACGCGATGCCGGTGCCGAACGCCACGGGCACCCAGGGCAGCAACCGCCCGGCGCCGGCCTCGGCGCGGACCCATTCGCGCAGTTTTGCCGGGAATGCCGACCAGCCGGCAAAGCCGGAAGGAACGAAGCCGCCGGCCCGCGCCGCCTCCCGCGGCGGCCACGTCCCCGCTACGCCCTGCGTCCGGGCCCTGCCCCGCTCCGCCATCCCGGTACACCCACCAATTCCGCCCGGAACCCGATGCTATCCAAAGCTGTAACGCGGCGGATAGCCGGAACGAATGGGGAATCCCCGGGAAAGGGCGTTAGCTTCGGGTTAGGGAAGTCCCGATAGGGTGACCGGTCATTGCTGCGCTGCGTTTTGAAGTTGAGAGGTTCGACCGCTTTTTACAACCGGGTTTGAAATGCTCGTTCATTTCGTTACCGATGAACCCAACAAGATTCCAGCCATCCGCGCGATGCTGGAGCCGCAGTATCACGTCCTGCCTCGCCTGCTGGGAGGGGCTGACGGACAAGCCGCATCAAACGGCGTGCTGATGGTCGACGCGGACCTGCGCAAGATGGCGCGCGTCGAGCAGATCAAGATTGCCTTGCGGCAGCTTGGCAGCATTTCCGAAAAGCTGTTTGTCGTCCCGAACCAGGTTCGCTCGCTTGTTGCGCAAGCTTACGCACTCGGCGCGACCACCGTGGTTTCTCGCCCCAAGGAAATCGTTTCCAAACTGACCGAGATCGCGGCGCAAACCGCAAAGAACGGCGTCGCCACTGTCTCTCCCGAAATCACCAACAGCTCGACGGTCTTTGCGGCCATGTTTGCCGCCCTGCAGGCCGGCAAGGGGATCCGGCTTTCGGATGCGGAATACGCGACCGCGCAAATCATCGACAGCATCGCGCGAAACGGGCTCAGCGCCTGGCTTGACGAGGTGCGTCTCTATCATGAGGGAACGTTCCAGCACTGCCTGCTGGTGACGGGCGTCGCGGTCGGCTTCGCCTTCGATATCGGGTTCGCCGACGCGGATGTGAAACGGCTGGGAATGGCGGCAACGCTCCATGACATCGGCAAGGCGCATATTCCGTTGTCCATACTCGACAAGCCCGGAACCCTCGACCCCGCCGAAGACGAGATCATGAGACGGCATCCGGTCATCGGATACGAGCTGCTGAAAGATATCCCCGATATCGGCGCGGAAATCCTGGACGGCGTGCGGCACCACCACGAATATCTCGACGGCTCCGGCTACCCGGACGCGCTGAAGGCGCCGGATATTTCCGATCTGGTGAGATTGCTGACGATCTCCGACATTTTCGCCGCGCTGATCGAGTCACGGCCCTACAGGCCGGCGATGCCCCGCGAAAACGCCTACAACATCCTGTGCGGCATGGATGGCAAGCTGGAAGCGATCGCTTGTGAAGGCGTTCCGGAAGGTAGCGCTCTCGGCGTGAAGCAAATCCGAGCTTCAACGCCGATCAATTCCCCCGAGACTGTCGCGCAGCGATCATTCCCGAAGCGCGAACTGAAAACGCAATCGATTGGCGATTTCCTCGACCCGCCGTTGATATCCGATCAAATCGCCGGGCGACGAAATGACGGTCGGCTGCCAGCCGTAAGCATGATCCCTGCGGATCTCGATGCCCAGGTCTCTGACGCCAAGCGCCGAAACGATCATGTCGGATAGCTGTGCGGCGGTTCGCATTTCCTTCGTCATGGGTAAATCATCCCCTCAAAAACCAGCCCGGGGCCCCCCGTGATTTTACGGTTCGCTCGCTGATTCCCGCCAGCGCGAATAAAAATCACTTCGCCGCCGCGAGCGGTAACCCGGTGCATGCCGCGCCCTGAAGTCGCCCGAATCGCAATCGCAGCTTGGGTGGATCGGCGCGGCGGCGTCGATGGCTCCAGAGACTTCCGCCTCATCGCGATTTCAACTCTACCCCTGAACCGATGGGGCGGGATTTTTGAAAAGCGGAGCCCAGGGTCGCGCTGCAATGATGGCAGCGCGCCGCACAGAAAATACGAAGAGACGCGCTTAGGCTTCATCCGCAACGGCGGGAACCCGTCGGAGCTGCCGTGCTTGCCAGAGTCCCATGACCGAAGATCAGACGCGCCTGACCAATCTCGGCCTCGAGCGAGCCATCGCGCTTCGCTGGACGCTCCGCGACATCAAGGCCAAGCGGCTGAAATTGTCGCCGGTCAGCCCGGGCGATCTGAACATCCTGACCGAGTTCGGCCTGATCGAGATGCGCGATGAGGCGCCGGTGCTCACCAATGCCGGTCACGCGATCCTGGACTGACGGCGAGCCGATTGTTCAAGGCGAGACGCGCGGGCGGTTTCGGCGCCGCCGGCTGCAGCCGTTAACCTTTGCTAACGCCGTGCGACTAGACTCGGGGCGAATCAATCGGCGACTTCGCTATCGAGGACTTGCCCATGCCGCGCAGGATCGTGCTGTCCGTTTTCGCCATCTGCGTCGCCGCCACCAGTGCAGGCGCCGCCGACCTGCCGGCACAGAGCCCGATCGGCAAGATCTTCGCCGAGCCCGCCCCGAACCGGGTCGTGGTGGTTCAGCAGCGCGAATTTTCCGGACCGATCATTCCCTACAGCAACCTGCCCGATCCCGTCTGGAATCGCGGCGGCTCCTATTACGGCTCGTCCTGGTCGTACTACTACGGCGGGCCCTATTACGGCGGGCCCTACACACCAAGCTTCGTGCGCCTGCCCTATGTCTGCGGCCTCTTGGGCTATTGCTTCTAGAGCAGCGGCGTTCGCGACGAGACGTGATGGCTGGCGATTTTCCAGTCGCCGTCCTCGCGGGCAATCACCCAGGTGATCTTGACCGACAGCGGCTCGGCGCCTTCCTCGACGGCGAAGGTCGCGATGGCTGCGAAGTTGATCAGATCGGGATTGACCTGCACCACCGCCCGCTCGGTGAATTGAACGGTCGGCGAACTCCAGCGCGGCAGCACGTTGAAATAGGCCGCCACGCCTTCACGGCCGCGATAGAGCTGGGATTTCGATCCGAAGAAGAAAACGTTCTTCGAGTAGAGCGACGCCAGCGTCGCCGCGTCGAGCCGGTTGAATCCGGCCGACCATTTTTCGATGATGAGCGAAACTGTCTTGTCAGCGGCGTCCGCCATGGCCTTCAGCCTTTCCCGCCGCCGACTTCCTTCGCAAACGTGTCGCGCAGGCCGATGGTGCGGTTGAACACGGGATGGTCCGGCGTCGAGTCTTTGTCGCGCACGAAATAGCCCTGGCGTTCGAACTGCATGACGTCGTTCGAGTGGCTTGCCGCGACGGAGGCCTCGATCCGGGCGTCCTTCAGGATTTCCAGCGACTGCGGATTGAGGTCGGCGACGAAGTTTCCGGCGTCCGGCGAGGGTTTTGCAAACAACTGGTTATAGACGCGGATCTCGGCGGGCTTCGACTGCGCCGCGGGCAGCCAGTGCATGGTGGCCTTGACCTTGCGTCCGTCAGGTGCGTTGCCGCCCTTGGTGGCGGGATCGTAAGTACAACGCAGCTCGATCACTTCGCCGCTCGCGTCCTTGATCACGCCGGTGCACTTGATGAAATAGGCGTAGCGCAGCCGCACCTCGGTGCCCGGCGACAGCCGGAAGAACTTCTTCGGCGGGATTTCCATGAAATCGTCGCGCTCGATGTAAAGCTCGCGGCCGAACGCGACCCGGCGGGTGCCGGCCGCGGGATCGTCCGGATGGTTGATGGCTTCGAGTTCCTCGACCTGCCCTTCCGGATAATTCTCGATCACGACCTTCAGCGGCCGCAGCACCGCCATGCGGCGCTGCGACGTCCGATTGAGCTCCTCGCGAATGCAGAACTCCAGCATGCCGACATCGACCACGCTGTTGGCCTTGGCGACGCCGATGCGCTTGACGAATTCGCGGATCGCCGCCGGCGGCACGCCGCGCCGCTTCAACCCGGCCATCGACGGCATGCGCGGATCGTCCCAGCCCGAAACATGGCCGTCGCGCACCAGCATGGTGAGCACGCGCTTCGACAGCAGCGTGTAGGTGAGATTGAGCCGCGCGAATTCATACTGATGCGGCCTCGACGGCACCGGGAGTTTTTCCAGGAACCAGTCATAGAGCGGCCGGTGGTCCTCGAATTCCAGCGTGCAGATCGAATGCGTGACGCCCTCGATCGCGTCCGACTGCCCGTGGGCATAGTCGTAGCTCGGATAGATCGACCATTTGTTGCCGGTGCGCGGATGGGTGGCGTGCAGGATGCGATACAGCACGGGGTCGCGCAAATTGATGTTGCCCGACGACATGTCGATCTTGGCGCGCAGCACCCGGGCGCCGTTCTTGAACTCGCCCGCCTTCATGCGGCGAAACAGGTCGAGGTTCTCCTCCACGGAGCGGTCGCGGAACGGGCTGTTCTTTCCGGGCTCGGTGAGCGTGCCGCGGCGAACCCTGATTTCCTCATGGGTCTGGTCGTCGACATAGGCAAGCCCGGCGCGGATCAGGCCCTCCGCCCAGTCGTAGAGCTGGTCGAAATAATCCGAGGCATAGAACAGGTGCTTTCCCCAGTCGTAGCCGAGCCAGCGCACGTCGGCCTGGATGGAATCGATGTATTCCTGCTCCTCCTTGGCCGGGTTGGTGTCGTCGAAGCGCAGATGGCAGCGGCCGCCGAATTCCTGCGCGACGCCGAAATTGAGCGCGATCGATTTCGCGTGGCCAATGTGCAGATAGCCGTTCGGCTCCGGCGGGAACCGGGTCACGATCGTCGTCTGTCGCTTGGCATCCAGGTCGGCCTGGACGATGTCGCGAATGAAATCGCGCCCCGCCTCTGCCGCCACCGTTTCTGCTGTCATCTAGGGGTTCCTGTTCGGGAAGCTGCGGACCTTCTGCCAAATCCGCTCGTCCCACGGAAGGCTTTAGTTATTAACCGTTCCTGCTATACACCACCGCGCCTGCCGCATGCCCCCTTTGTCAGCAACCTGCTCTTGCAATGACCAATTCCGTCGTCACCCGCTTTGCCCCCTCGCCGACCGGCTTTCTCCATATCGGGGGGGCCCGCACCGCGCTGTTCAACTGGCTCTACGCCAAAAAGACCGGCGGCAAGATGCTGTTGCGCATCGAGGACACCGACCGGGAGCGATCGACCGAGGCGGCGATCGCCGCGATCCTCGACGGGCTGAAATGGCTCGAACTCGATTGGGACGGCGACGTCATCTACCAGTTCAGCCGCGCCGCGCGGCACCGCGAGGTCGCCGAGCAGTTGTTGGCGACCGGCAAGGCCTACCGCTGCTACGCCACGCCGGAGCAGCTCACCGCCATGCGGGAAAAGGCTCGCGCCGAGGGCCGCACCCGCCTCTATGACGGCCTGTGGCGCGATCGCGATCCCTCCGAGGCGCCGGCCGGCATGAAGCCCACGATCAGGCTCCGCGCGGCCCAGACCGGCGAGACCGTGATCGAGGATCAGGTGCAGGGCCGCGTGGTCTGGCAGAACGAGAATCTCGACGATCTCGTGCTGCTGCGTGGCGACGGCAATCCGACCTACATGCTCGCGGTGGTGGTCGACGATCACGACATGGGCGTCACCCATGTCATCCGCGGCGACGACCATCTGATCAACGCCGCGCGCCAGAAGCAGATCTACGACGCGCTGTGCTGGCAAGTTCCCTCGATGTCGCACATTCCGCTGATCCACGGGCCCGACGGCTCAAAACTCTCCAAACGCCATGGCGCGCTCGGCGTCGACGCCTACCGCGCCATGGGATATCTGCCGGCGGCGCTGCGCAATTACCTGGTCCGGCTCGGCTGGAGCCATGGCGACCAGGAGATCTTCTCGACCGAGGAAATGATCGCCGCGTTCGACCTGTCCGGCGTCGGCCGCTCGGCCGCCCGGTTCGATTTCGCCAAGCTGGAAAACCTCAACGGCCACTACATCCGCCATTCCGACGATCAATCCCTCGTGACCATGTTCGAGGGCGTGCTGGACTATGTTCCCGGCGGCGCCGACCTCAAGGCCAAGCTCAACGCCACCACCCGCGCGCAACTGCTGCAGGCGATGCCGAGCCTGAAGGAACGCGCCAAGACGCTGATCGAGCTGATCGACGGCGCCTATTTCATCTTCGCCGACCGGCCGCTCGAGATCGAGCCGAAGGCGCAGGCCGTGCTGACGCCGGAGAACCGCGAACTGATCGGCCGGCTCCGTCAGGCGCTGGAGGCGGTCAGCCCGTGGACGGCCGAGACCACCGAAGCCGCGATGCGGGCGTTCGCCGAGGCCAACAACCTCAAGCTCGGCGCCGTCGCCCAGCCGCTCCGCGCCGCGCTGACCGGGACGAACCACCTCGCCCGGCATCTTCGACGTTCTGGCGGTATTGGGACGGCAGGAATGCCTGGCCCGGCTCGGCGATCAGGCCTCGTCATAAGGTGGAATTTACCGCATCGCGCTGCCCATCTTGCAGTGCAAACAGCAATAAGATACCCATCTAACAGGTGCTTCTAGAATACCCGGCCTCCCACGCCATGTCGGTCACCATGGCGCCCGCGGCCGCCTCCTTTTCCAACGATCTCATCGGGGACTTCACGATGGACGCAACATCCAACACCAAAACCGCAACCCTAACGGTCGGCAACAAGACCTACGATTTCCCGATTTTGAGCGGCACCGTCGGGCCCGATGTCATCGACATCGCCAAGCTCTACGCCCAGTCCGGAATGTTCACCTACGATCCCGGCTTCACCTCCACCGGCAGCTGCCAGTCCAAGATCACCTATATCGACGGCGACGCCGGCATTCTCGAATACCGCGGCTATCCGATCGAGCAGCTGGCGGAAAACGGCGACTTCCTCGAAACCTGCTACCTGCTGCTCTACGGCGAGCTGCCGACCAAGGCGCAGAAGGAAGACTTCGACCAGCGCGTGATCCATCACACCATGGTCCACGAGCAGATGGCCCGCTTCTTCCAGGGCTTCCGCCGCGACGCCCATCCGATGGCGATCATGGTGGCGGCGGTCGGCGCGCTGGCCGCGTTCTACCACGACTCCACCGACATCAACGATCCGAAGCAGCGCATGATCGCCTCGATGCGCATGATCGCGAAGATCCCGACGCTGGCGGCGATGGCCTACAAATACACCATCGGCCAGCCCTTCATGTATCCGAAGAACTCGCTGTCGCTTCGCCGAGAACTTCCTGCACATGTGCTTTGCGGTGCCGTGCGAGGATTACAAGATCAACCCGGTTCTGGCGGATGCGCTCGACAAGATCTTCATCCTGCATGCCGACCACGAGCAGAACGCCTCGACCTCGACGGTGCGCATCGCCGGCTCCTCCGGCGCCAATCCGTTCGCCTGCATCGCCGCCGGCATCGCCTGCCTGTGGGGCCCGGCCCATGGCGGCGCCAACGAAGCGGCGCTGGCGATGCTCGCCGAGATCGGCACGGTCGACAAGATCCCCGACTTCATCAGGCGCGTGAAGGACAAGAACAGCGAAGTCCGCCTGATGGGCTTTGGCCACCGCGTCTACAAGAACTACGATCCGCGCGCCAAGATCATGCAGAAGATGTGTCACGCGGTGCTGAAGGAAACCGGCCACGGCGACGACCCGATGCTGAAGGTCGCGCTGGAACTGGAAAAGATCGCGCTGAGCGATCAGTATTTCATCGACCGCAAGCTCTATCCGAACGTCGACTTCTATTCGGGCATCACGCTGAAGGCGATGGGCTTCCCGACCTCGATGTTCACCGTGCTGTTCGCGGTCGCGCGCACCGTCGGCTGGATCAGCCAGTGGAGCGAGATGATCGAGGACCCGCAGCAGAAGATCGGCCGCCCGCGCCAGCTCTACACCGGCGTCGCCCGCCGCGACTACGTCGACATGGCCAAGCGCAAATAAGCGCGCGCGAGCAACGCTAGCCCAATGACACGGCCGGATGCAGTCGACGCGTCCGGCCGTCTCGATTTGCCGTGCTGCGCCGAGGACGCATTTCCGAGTCTCGCTGAGGCGGCTGCGATCAGCATCGGCGCCTCGTCCGCCGCGCCTTGCGCATCGTCGCCAGCACGATGTCGGCGGCGCGGACGCTCGGCGGCTGGTTGCCGGTCGACATGATGCCGTCGATCCCCGCAAACGCCTCGATCTGACGCCGCCGCGCCGGCGTATCCTCCAGCACGTCGTGCAGCGCCCGCGACAGGTTTTCCGGCGTGCAATCCTGCTGCAGATATTCCGGAACGACATTCTCGCCGACCACGAGGTTGGCCAGAATGACCGATTTCACCTTGATCAGGCGTCGCATGATCCACGCCTCGATCGCGCCGACCCGGTAGGCCGTGACCATCGGCACGCCGGCGATGCGCGAGTTCCAGCGTCACGGTGCCGGATTTGGCGAGCGCGGCGCGCGCGATGCGGAACGCCGCGCGCTTTTCCTGTTCGCCGATCACGATTCGCGGCGCGACCGTCCAGCTCCGCGCGCCCTCGGCAACGGCTTCCTGCAGATGCGGCATGGTCGGAAGCACGAGCTCGAACGCCACGCCCTCGGCCCGCAGCCGCGCCAGCGTCTCGCCGAACACCGCCATGTGGTGCCGGATCTCGCTGCGCCGGCTTCCCGGCAGCACCAGCAGCACCGGCGGCGCCTCGTCCCGGCGTTTCTGCTCCTCGATGGCGGGCCGCAGGCTCGCGATCTGCTCGGTCAGGGGATGGCCGACATAGCTGCAGGGCGGCCCGCGCAGCCGGCGGTATTCCTCCGGTTCGAACGGCAGCAGCGCCAGCACGTGATCGACATAGACGCGCATCGCCTGCGCCCGGCCGGGCCGCCATGCCCAGACCGAGGGCGAGACATAGTCGACGATCGGGATCGAGGGATCGCGCGCACGCACGCGCCGCGCCACCCGGTGGGTGAAGTCGGGACTGTCGATGATGACGAGTATGTCGGGCGCGGCCTCCGTGACCGCGCTCGACCGTCTCGCGGATCAGGCCGCAGGATCTTCGGCAGTTGCTGCACGACCGCGGCGAGCCCGATGATCGACAACTCCTCGATCGGAAACAGCGACGTCAGCCCCTCGCGCGCCATCGCCTGGCCGCCGACGCCTTCGAAGCGCACGGCGTCGCCAAGGCGCTGACGCAACACCTTCATCAGGTTGGCGCCAAGCCGGTCGCCGGATTCCTCGGTCGCGATCAGGAAAATCCGTCGCGCCGGCAGTTGCGGCTGGGCGCGCCGCCATCACGCCGGCAAGCCCGATCACGAACAGGCCCGCGGCGTCGGCCGCCTCGATCATCGCCTGCGGCTCGACCACGAGGGTGTTGCCGGCGACGATGGCGACGCCGGCAAGCTGCGCGGCGGCCGCGCCTTCGATGGTTCGCGGTCCGATCGTCGGCAGATCGAAGCGCAGATCCTGGCCGCTCTTCGGCGCCTTCACCAGCACGCCGCGCCCGGCCTTGGCGCGAATGCGGCCCTCCTTGCGCAGCCGCGCCACGCGCGCCAGCAGGCCGTCGGTGCCTTCGATGTCCTCCACGGCGACGACGTGACCGTCGATCACGACCACGGCCTGCCCGATGTCGAACGGGCTGAGCGCAGCCAGCACCTCGCGCCCTCTGGCGATATCGGCGGCGGCATTCTCATCGGGCTTCGCGCCGGTGAGACATCCCTCCGGCATCAGCAGATCCGGGGCGACATCCTTGATCCCCACCATGCGAAAGCCGTCCTGTTCGAGAATGCGGCCGATGCCGGACAACAGATGATCGTCGCCGCCGCGGAAGGCCGCCCACACCCGCCCGAGCACGCGCAGCGTGCCCCAGTCCAGCCTGATCTCCGACAGCGCCGGCCGCACCAGGGCGCCGATGAAAACCAGGTCGCGGCAATTTTCGGCGCGAAACAGCTTCGTCGCCCGGCCGATCTGGCCGACCGAAATCCAGTGATGGCGAAAGCGCTCCAGCGGCTTCGGATCGCAGGCGCCCCTGAGCGCGAACAGCACGGGATGGCCGCCGCGCGCGACCAGGGAATCGGCGACCGCGAACGGCATGACGCCGCCGCCCGCGATCACGCCGACGGTCGAGGAAGTCTGCAAAGGCCGCTGTCGTCATGGCTGCGGCGGGTCCCGTCATCGACCTGTTGCCGTCGTCGGCCGGAAGGCACAGCGCGCGATGCTTGCCGTCGTCGATGAAGGCGAGGATTTCCGCGATCGCCGGATCCTGCGCGGCAAGCGGCTGCACCGCGCTCAAGCCGTTCGGCGAAAATGCCGGGGCCGTGAAACAGCTTTTGATAGAACGACGCGCACCGTCGCGAGCCGTTCCGGGTGAACTTGCGGCGCTTCATGCCGATGATGTTGAGTCCCTCGAGGCGCGCATACTGGCCGTTGACGAGCCCAAACGGAATGACGTCGCCGCGCACGCCGCAAACGCCGCCGACCATCACCTGCGGACCGATCCGCGTGAACTGATGCACCGCCGACAGCCCGCCGATGAAGACGAAATCGCCGATTTCGCAGTGGCCGCCGAGCGTGCCGAGGTTGCGAAGATCACGTCATTGCCGACCTGGCAGTCGTGACCGACATGGCTGCAGTTCATGAAGTATCCGCGGTCGCCGACGCGGGTGATGCCGCCGCCGGCCACGCTGCCGGCATTCATGGTGACCTGCTCGCGGATGGTGCAGCCCTGGCCGATCTGGAGCTTTGTCAGTTCGCCGCGATAGCTCAGCGATTTGCGGCGGCGTGCCCAGCGAGACGAACGGATAGATGGTGCAGTCGTCGCCGATCGTGGTCTGCGCGGTGATATGCACATGCGCGACCAGCTTGCAGTTGGCGCCGATCACGACATGGGGGCCGATGACGCAGTAGGGACCGATCGAGGTGCCCTCGCCGATCACAGCGCCATCCTCAATCCGCGCGGTGGGATCGATCCTGCTCATGGTCCGCTATTCGCCGAAATTGCCGTTGATGTGGTCAGGTTTTCCGGTGGTTAGCGCGGCGTTCCGGCACTGTCCAGTGACGTATGGTTACGCCGTATTTCGTTGATTCCGGCAGGGTTAACCGGCCGGTAGGCCCTGCGCCGGAATCGATGCCGTCCGCTTCAGTCGGTCAGCATCGCGCCGACATCGGCTTCGGCCACCGTCGTGCCGTTGACCTTGGCGTCGCCGTGAAACCACCACATGGTCTTGCGCCGGCCGATCCTGCGCATGTGATATTCGATGGTGTCGCCGGGCATCACGGGTTTGCGGAATTTGCATTTGTCGATGGTGAGAAAATAAACCGCGCGCGGCTTCTCGGTGCCCTCGACCGACTTGATTCCGATCACGCCCGCGGTCTGCGCCATGGCCTCGATCATCATGACGCCGGGATAGACCGGCCGGTCCGGAAAGTGCCCGAGAAACGGCGGCTCGTTGAAGGTGACGTTCTTGATGCCGATGCCGCTGTAATCGGTCCGGATATTGATCACCCGGTCGATCAGCAACATCGGATAACGGTGCGGGAGCGTCTTGAGGATCTCGTTGATATCCACCAGCTCGAATTTGACCGATGCCTCCCCCATCACTCCCGTCCTTCGCCCTTCGATTCAGCCGAGCCATCGCGCACCAGACGCTCCACCGCAACGATCTCCCTGAACCACTGCCGGGTCGGTTTGGCGAAATGGCCACCCCAGCGCCCGCCCGCCGGGATGTCATCCTTGACCGCGCTCATCGCCGTCACCTGGGCGCCGTCGCCGATGTGAAGGTGATTGTTGATTCCCACCTTGGCTCCCAGCGCCACGTTATCGCCGATCGTCAGGCTGCCCGCCAACCCGATCTGGGCCGCCAGCAGGCAATGCCTGCCGATCGTCACATTGTGACCGATCTGGACCTGGTTGTCGATTTTGGTGCCCTCGCCGATCACGGTGTCGCGCAGGCTGCCGCGATCGATGGTGGTTCCCGCGCCGATCTCGACGTCGTTCTGGATCACCACGCGCCCGGTCTGCGGCACCTTCAGATGCCCGTCCGGTCCGAAGAAGACGAAACCATAGCCATCCTGGCCGATGCTGCAGCCGGGATGGATCAGAACGTTGTTGCCGATCAGCGCGCACTGGATGGCCGTCCGGGCGCCGACATTGCAATCCCGTCCGATCCTGACATCGGCCCCGATCACCGCGCCCGCCCCGATCACCGTCCCGGCGCCGATCTCGACGTTGGGCCCGATCACCGCAAGGGGATCGACGATCACGCCATCCTCCAGATGCGCGGTCGCATCGATGATGGCGGAGGGAGCGATGCCGGAGCAGCCGAACCAGGATTGCGGGCGAAGCGCGCCGGCGTAGAGCTCGCGGGCAATCTTCACGAAGGCGCGGAACGGCTGGGCGGTGCGCAGCACCGCGACGTGGGGCGGCACCTTGGCCTCGAAGCGCGCGCTGACCATGCAGGCGCCGGCGCTGGTCGAGGCAAGCTGGTCGGCATATTTCAGATTGTCGAAAAACGCGAGGTGCATCGGGCCGGCTTCGTCGAGCGAAGCCAGGCCCCGCACCGACTGGCCGCCGCGCGACGCATCGACCAAATGTGCGCCGGTCAACGCGGCGATTTCGGCCAGCGTCGATAGAGGCGGTTGCTCGAAGAAAGTCGGCTGCGCCATTCCACCCGTCGCGGTCCGGCCGGTGATCGAACCAGAGCTTCGGTCCTGATCGATCAGGACCGGACTGCCTGTCTGTTTTGACGCGTCTTCTTCACGCTCAACAATGCCCACTTCGTTGGAAAGCGTACTAGAACGTCGTTCCGCCGCCAAACTTGAACTGCTGCACCCGGTCAAACTGACCCTTGGTGATCGGAACCGCGTAATCGAAGCGCAGCGGACCGAACGGCGAGGCCCAGATCAGGCCGACACCCACGGACGAACGGACCTGATTGCCGTTGTCGTACACCAATCCGGTGCAGGTGCCCGCGTTGGCGTTGGGGTATTGCGTCGGCCTGATGCAATTGGAATTGGCCGGCGTGGTCAATTCACCCGTCGCAGCCCAGGTGGTCGGTCCCTGATAGTCGTAGAGACCGCCGGCGTCGGCATAGATCGCGCCCTTCAGGCCCACTTCCTTCGGCAGGAACCAGAACGGCATCTGCAGCTCCATCGACGCACCCCAATATTTGGTGCCGCCGAGCGCATCCTGCGTGCCGAAGGGGTTGAGATCGCGCGGACCGATGCCGTTCGGCGCGAAGCCGCGGACGAGATTCGGACCCATCTGGAACTGATCGAGCATGCGAAGGTCGGTGCTGCCGACCTTGTTCAGGATGCCGCCCTGGACGTGAATGATCCCGACGATATCGGAGACCAGCGGGGCGAAGTATTTCGCGTCGAACGCGCTCTTCAGATAGCTGACGTCGCCGCCGACGCCGGCGAAGTCCTGTTTGAAATCGATCAGCAGGCCGTCGGTCGGGTTCTTGTTGTTGTCGAGCGTGTTGTAGTCCAGCGAGTAGCCGACCGCCGAGGTCAGCGTGCTGCCGCCCTGCGAGTTCCTTGCGGACCGGCAGCGAGGCCTCGCCATCGCTGTAGCACCACAGACCCTGGCCCGAGGTGTCGGTCGCGACTTGGCCCCCTGACGTTAGCGTTCCGCCGGGAGCCCCGCCGTTCAAGTTGGCAAAGGCCGGCGACGGGTTGAAGGCAAGCAGCGAGTTCCCCGAATTGTTGTTACAATTCGCCAGATAGTTCGGCAGCGAAATCTTCTGCTGATAGATCGAATATCGCAGTTGCAGCGACAGGTCTTCGCGGAGCGCGAACCCAAGCCGCGGGCTGAAGCCCAGCGTCTCGGTGCCGTAGGAGATGAAATTGTTGGGCAGTTGCTGGCGCTGGTAAAAGTCGAGACCGAGCGCCACGCGATAGTCCAGCAGATAGGGTTCGACGAACGACAGCGCATAGCCGCGCGCGTACTGGCCGTAGGTCACCGACGCCTTCGCGAACAGACCCCGTCCGAGGAAGTTGCGTTCGGAAATGCTGACCTCGGCCATCGCGCCGTCCGTGGTCGAATAGCCGCCGGACACCGAGAAGTCGCCGGTGGACTTCTCCTCAAGATCGACGTTGAGAATCACCCGGTCGCTCGACGAGCCCGGCTCGGTGTTGATCTTCACGCTCTTGAAGTAGTCGAGGTTCTTCAGGCGGCGCTCGGCGCGATCGACCAATGCGCGGTTGTAGGCGTCGCCTTCCGAAATATCGAATTCGCGGCGGATCACGTATTCCCGGGTGCGGGTGTTGCCGCGCACGTTGATGCGTTCGATATAGGTCCGCGGACCCTCGTCGATGGCATAGGTGATGGTGACGGTGTGGTTCTCGAAATTGCGATCGCCACGCGGGCGCACGACCGCGAAGGCGTAGCCGCGCCGCGATGCCTCGATCTGCATCTCCTCGACCGACTTCTCCAGCGCCTCGGCGTTGTAGGTCGACCCGACGCTGACGCGCGAATAGCCGCGAAGTGAGTTGCCGTCGAAGTTCGGGAGGCTGGATTCGAAATTAACCGCGGCCACCCGGTACTGCTGGCCTTCCTCGATCTTGAAGGTCACCAGGAAGCCTTTTTGCTGCGGATCGTATTCCGTCAGCGCGGCGACCACCTGCACGTCGGCGAAACCGTGCTTCAGATAGAAGCGGCGGATCAGGTCACGATCAGCTTCAACCCGGTCGGGATCATAGACGTCGCCGCCGCCGAGGAAGCTCAGCAGATTCGATTCGTGGGTCTTGATGATGTCCTTCAGGCGGTAGGACGAATAGGCGCTGTTGCCGACGAAGTCGACCGACCTGACCCCGGTCTTCGCGCCTTCGGTGATCTCGAAAACAAGATCGACACGGTTGTTCGGCTGCTCGATGATCTGGGGATTGACGGTCACGTCGTAGCGGCCGGAATGGCGGTAGATGTCGGTGATGCGCTGAGCGTCGGACTGCACCATCGGGCGCGACAGGGTGCCGCGCGGCTTGGACTGCACTTCCCCCGAAAGCTGGTCGTCCTTGACCTTCTTGTTGCCCTCGAAGGCGACGCGTCCGATCACCGGGTTTTCCACCACGGTGACCAGCAGGCCGCCGCGGGCCTGGCTGATTTTCACGTCCTGGAACAGGCCGGTCTCGATCAGCGCCTTCAGGCCGTCGTCGATTTGCGCCTGATCGAGGCGTCCACCGGGGCCCGGCTTGAAATAGGAGCGGATGGTCTCGAGCTCGACCCGCCGGTTACCCTCGACCTGGATGGAGGCCACGGTTTGGGCAGCAGCCGGCGACGACGCAACCACGCCAGCCAGCGTAGCGGCGGCCGGCACAGCGAACATGATCAGGGCAGCGAACAAGCCCCCCCGGACTCGCATTCCAAAATTCATGCGCAGTGCGCCCTTGTCATTCCAGTGCCGGACCCTAGACCCCACGAACCGGCAGATTCCCAACTGTTGCACTGCTTGTAACCAACTTTGCCGAGCCGGCAAACGCCCGATCGCAGTGCAATTTCATTTTCATTCCAAGACGTTGCCTATTGGCCACGTCACGAAAAAGCCGCTTCAGGATGCCGCCAGGTGCAGGATGTCGTTGTAGGTGGCAAACACCATCAACATCAGTACTAAACCGAGCCCGATTCGGAAGCCCATTTCCTGCGCCCGGTCAGAAAGAGGACGTCCCCGAACGGCCTCCACGGCATAGAACAAAAGGTGACCGCCGTCGAGCAGCGGTACCGGGAACAGGTTCAGAAGCCCGATCGATATCGACAGCACGGCCGCCAGGTGCACCAGCGCGGCAAGGCCGATGGTGGCGACCTGCCCGGAGATCTGGGCGATTCGCAGCGGGCCGCCCACCTGGTCGGCCGCTTCGCGCCCGGTGAAGACACCGCCGATATAGGAAAGCGTCCGGTCGACGACGAACCAGGTTTCCTTGACGCCCAGCCACAGGGCGGTGGCGGGATCGACGCGCTCGGTCGTGACGTCACCGGCCGCCGTCTTGCGGGTGATTCCCAGCACGCCCTGCCGATGGGCATTTCCGAACGGATCCTTCACTTCCTTCATTTGCGGGGTGCCGCTCAATTCAAGCGTGGTGTCGCCACGCTTGACCGTGAACTTCATCGGTTCGCCGGCGCGGATGCTGACGATTCGCTGCATGTCGGAGAAGCTGTCGATCTTGGAGCCGTCGATCGCGGTGACGACGTCGCCGACCTGGAAGCCGGCGGTGGCCGCGGCACTGCCCGCCTCTACCTGATCGACGCGCGCGCTGGTGCTGGGCTTGCCGAAGAAGGTGAACAGGCAGGTGAAGATCACGATCGCCAGAATGAAGTTGGCGATCGGGCCGGCGGCGACGATCGCCGCGCGCGGTCCAACCTTCTTGTGGTGGAAACTGCCCTGGCGCTCTTCCTCGGTCATGCTGGCGAGCGCGTCGGACGCGGGCGTCGACGCCTCGGTGTCATCACCGAAAAACTTGACGTAGCCGCCGAGCGGCACGGCCGAAATCTTCCAGCGGGTGCCATGGCGGTCATTGAAACCGGCCAGTTCCGGCCCGAAGCCGAGCGAGAACGTCAGCACCTTCACGCCCGCCCAGCGGGCAACCAGGAAATGCCCGAGTTCGTGGAAGAACACGACAATGGTCAGGACGAACAGGAAGGGGATCACGTAACCGATGAGCCCATGGCCCAACGTATTGAAACTATGCAGGAAAAACTCAGACATCCAATTCCCCTTGGCCAGCGCCGAAAGCCCCGTTGGTACCCTCTAGGATGCCTTTAAGGCTATTTGAGGCAAGAGGGAGGCAGCCTTATTTCGCGCGCTATGGTCAATGGCGATGGCGTCGTCGGCCGACGTCAGCGGGGCCAGATTGCCGGAGCGAATCCACTCCTCCATCGTCGCCTCGACGAGGCGCGCGATGGCGCCAAACCTGATCTGGCCGGCGATGAAAGCGGCCACCGCCACCTCGTTGGCGGCATTGAATACCGTCGTGGCGCCGCGGCCGGTCCGAAGCGCGTCGTAAGCCAGCCGCAAGCCCGGGAACCGCTTGAAATCCGGCGCCTCGAAGGTCAGTTGACCGATCTTGGCGAGATCGAGCTTGGCCGCCGGCCCAACGATTCGATCCGGCCATCCCAGGCAGTGCGCGATCGGCGTTCGCATGTCCGGCGCGCCCAATTGCGCGACCACCGAACGATCGGAGAATTCGACCATGCCGTGGATGATCGACTGCGGGTGCACGAGAACATCGATTTCATCCGGCGCCAGCGCGAACAGATAGGAGGCTTCGATGACTTCGAGCCCCTTGTTCATCATCGATGCCGAAATCGATGGTGATCTTCTGACCCATGCTCCAGTTCGGATGTTTCAGCGCCTGCGCCAGCGTCGCCTGTTCGATGTCGGTGCTGGCCCAGGTCCTGAACGGTCCGCCCGATGCGGTGATGATGACCCGGACCAGTTCCTCGCGGTTTCCCGAACCCAGCGCCTGAAACAGCGCATTGTGTTCGCTATCCGCCGGCAGGATGCAGGCCCCGGCCTTCGCGGCGCGCTGCATGAAGAAATCGCCGGCACAGACCAGGCATTCCTTGTTGGCGAGCGCGACGGTCGCGCCGCGATCCACCGCCGCGAGCGCGGGCTTGAGGCCGGCCGCGCCGCTGACGGCCGCCATCACCCAATCCGCGGGGCGCGCAGCGGCCTCGATCACGGCGCTTTCGCCGGCGCCGCATTCGGTGCGGGTGCCGGCGAGCGCATCTTTCAATTCAGACAGACGCGCGGGATCGGCAACGGCGGCAAATCGAGCGTCGAATTCCTTTGCGAGTTTCGCCAGCCCCTGCACATTGGCGTTGCCGGTCAGCGCCTCGACCCGATAGCGGTCGGGCGAGGCCCGCAGCAGATCCATCGTGCTGTCGCCGATCGAGCCGGTGGCGCCGAGGACGGTCACCGAACGCACGGCGGATGCCGCAGCTTTGTTGTTACGCAAGGGGACTGCGCTCATGTCTTTCACCAAACCATAAGACTGCGGCCGACGCCATCCACGCCGCCCCGCAAAAGGCCAAAAATCGCGGCCACGACAACCGCTGCGACGAAGCCGTCGAGACGATCCATCAGGCCTCCATGCCCGGGAATCAGGTGGCTGGAGTTCCTTGACGCCGAACCGCCGTTTCACCGCCAACTCAAAGAGATCGCCGAGTTGCGAAACGATCGACAGCGCGGCGCCGACCAGGAGAACGGGACCGAACTTGAGCGGTTCCACGTTGCTCGTGCCAACCGCGACGAACCCCGCGGCAACTACAAGGCTCGCCACAAAGCCACCGATCGCTCCCGCCCAGGTCTTCTTCGGACTGACCCGCGGCCAGAGTTTTGGTCCTCCGATACCGCGGCCTGCGAAAAAACCGCCGATATCGGTCACCCACACCACGAGCAATATAAGGATCAGTGCAACGAAACCCCAGGCCTGATCGAGACGCACCAGGATCGATGCGACTTCGGCGGCAGACGCGTAGAAGAAGCCGGCCGCCGCCCACAGTCGCCGCTCCGGCGCGAGCCATGCCGAGGCGGACAGGCCGAGCGCCAGCACAACCAGCGAAACATCGATCCGCCCCGATGCGAGGCAAAGTCCCGACAGCGCCAGCGCGAGGCCGCCTGCGACGGCGACCCACCGCTCGCGCGCCACGTCCACGATCATCAGCCATTCCAGATAAAGGCCGATCGAGGCAACCGTGACCAGCGCGGCCCACAGCCATCCGCCGGCATAGGCGATCGCAAGCGCTGCCGGCGCGAGCACAAGTGCGGCGACGATGCGCAGCAACAGATTGCGCGAACCCTGGTCGGCCGTCGCCGCGGACGCGGCTTCCTCTTCGGTCACGAGCCGCTTTTCGCGGCCAGACCGCCGAAACGGCGCTCCCGTCTGGCATATTCGGCGATCGCTTCCGCGAGCGCGGCCTTGTCGAAGTCGGGCCAGTGCACCGGCACGAACACGAGTTCGCTGTAGGCCGCCTGCCACATCAGGAAATTCGACAGCCGCTGTTCGCCGCTGGTGCGGATGATCAGGTCGGGATCGGGAATGTCGGGCGCATCGAGATAACGGCCGAGCGTGTCGGCGTCGATCGAGCCGGCGTCGCGCTTGCCTTCGGCGACCTCGCGCGCGAGCCGCTGCGCCGCATCCGCGATTTCCTGCCGCGATCCGTAGTTGAACGCGACCACGAGCGTGAGCCGCGTATTGTCCTTCGTCAGTTCTTCGGCCTCGTTCAGCAGCGCGCAGATGTCGCGCTCCAGCCCGTCACGCTGGCCGATGACGCGCACGCGCACGCCGTCGCGATGCAACGACGCCAGATCGTTGCGGATGAACCGCCGCAGCAGGCCGAACAGGTCGCCGATCTCGGTTGCCGGACGCGACCAGTTTTCCGAACTGAAGGAGAAGATCGTCAGATAGCGAATGCCGAGTTCGTGCGCGGCGCGCACGACGCGGCGCAACGCCTCGACGCCGCGGCGGTGACCTTCGGCGCGCGGCAGACCGCGCGCTGCCGCCCAGCGTCCGTTACCGTCCATGATGATCGCCACATGCGAGGGACCATCGGTTCGATCCGGTCCTTCGGTCGCAGGGGCGGCGGCGTTCGACATCGGTCAATCCCGGGAAGCGTCTTCGCGCGAAGTGGATACCAGCTCGCGTGCGGAAAACGCGTCAAAACAAGGCGAGGGCTGGCTAGACAGTGAGGATTTCCTTTTCCTTGGTCGCCAGCAACTGATCGATCTCCGAAATGATTCCGTCGGTCGCCTTCTGCACTTCGTTGGCCAGGCGCTCCTGATCGTCCTCGGAAATCTCGTGGTTCTTCTCCAGCTTCTTCACGGTATCGAGACCATCGCGGCGGACATGCCTGACCGCGACCTTGGCTGCCTCGGCATATTTGTGCGCGACTTTGACCAGTTCCTTGCGCCGCTCTTCGTTGAGTTCGGGAATCCGCAGGCGCAGCACCTGTCCTTCGGTGGCGGGGCTCAGGCCCAGATTGGAATCGACGATCGCCTTTTCCACCGCCTTGACCATCGACTTGTCCCATACCTGCACGGAGAGCAGGCGCGGCTCGGGCACGCTGATGGTCGCGAGCTGGTTGAGCGGCATGTGCGTGCCGTAGGCGTCGACCTGCACCGGCTCCAGCATCGAGGCCGCGGCGCGGCCGGTCCGCAATCCGCCCAGTTCGTGCTTGAGCGACTGCGTGGCGCCCTGCATGCGGCGTTTCACTTCGTTGATGTCGAACTTACCCGTGGGCATAACGCTCTCCCCTCCTGAAAACACTTGGCCGAGGCCGCCGGGCGAAATCCTGCAAGCGCCGGGCGGGTCCCATGCTTCACACGCCTCAGCCGGCGACGATGGTGCCGTGGCCGGTGCCGCGCAGGATCGCGCCGATCGAACCCGGTTCGGCGATCGAGAACACGATGATAGGCAGCGACGTCTCGCGGGCAAGCGCGAATGCGGTCGCATCCATCACCTTGTAGCCGCCTTCAATCGCCTGTGAATGGGTCAGGCGGTCGAACCGCTTGGCGGCCGGGTCCTTCTTGGGATCGGCGCTGTAGACGCCATCGACATTGGTGGCCTTCAGCACCGCCTGGGCGCCGATTTCGGCCGCCCGCAACACCGCCGTGGTGTCGGTGGTGAAGAACGGATTGCCGGTTCCACCGCCGAGCAGCACGATCCGGCCCTCGGCGAGATATTTGTGCGTTGCACCCCGGGTGTAGAGCTCGCAGACCTGCGGCATGACGAACGCCGACAGCGCCCGCGCCGGGGCCCCTCGCCGCTCGATCGCGGCCTCCAGCGCCAGGCAGTTCATGACGGTGGCGAGCATGCCCATGGTGTCGCCGGTCGGCCGCGACACGCCGCGCGAGGAGACTTCGACGCCGCGGACCAGATTGCCGCCGCCGACGACGACGGCGATTTCGACGCCCAGCTGCTGGGCCGCGATCAGGTCGCCGGCGATCCGATCGATGGTCGGCTGATCGATGCCGGACGAATTCGCGCCGGCAAGATATTCGCCGGAGAGCTTGATCACGACACGACGATAGACCGGCTCAGCCATGACGAATCGCTTTCCTTCCCCGCGCGGGCGGCTCCCGGCGCCAACGGGCCGGAAGCACCGTTCGGCGCGGCTATTTCTTGCCGCTGGCCGCCGCGACCTCGGCGGCGAAATCGGATTCCTGCTTCTCGATTCCCTCGCCGAGAGCATAGCGCACAAATCCGGTGATCTTCACAGCCGCGCCGATCTTGCCCTCAGCTTCCTTCACCGCCTGGGCGACCGACTTGGCGTTGTCGTGGATGAAGGCCTGCTCCAGCAGGCAGACTTCCTTGTAGTAGGTCTTCAGGCCGGACTCGACGATCTTCTCGATCACGTTCTCCGGCTTGCCCTGCTGGCGGTACTTGTCGGCCAGCACGTCCTTTTCGCGCTTGACGACGGCGGGATCGAGCCCGGCCGGATCCAGCGCCTGCGGATTGGCGGCGGCGACATGCATGGCGAGCTGGCGGCCGAGCACCGACGAGTTCGTCGGTCTTGCCGGCGGATTCCAGCGCCACGATCACGCCCATCTTGCCGGCGCCGTCGATCACCGCGTTATGCACATAGCTCGACACCACGCCCTTGCCGACTTCGAGCGAAGCCGCGCGGCGCAGCGTCATGTTCTCGCCGATGGTCGCGATCGCGTCCGAGATCGCGGTCTCGACCGTGACGCTGCCGACCTTGGCGGCCTTGATCTTCTCGACGTCGGCGCCGACGGCGAGCGCGACCTGCGCGATCATCTTGACCAGTCCCTGGAACTGCTCGTTGCGCGCCACGAAGTCGGTCTCGGAATTGACCTCGACCACGCACGCCCTTGTTGCCCGACGTCAGCGCGCCGATCAGGCCCTCGGCCGCGACGCGGCCGGCCTTTTTCGCGGCCTTCGACAGGCCCTTCTTGCGCAGCCAGTCGATCGCCGCCTGCATGTCGCCGTCGTTCTCGGAGAGCGCCTGCTTGCAGTCCATCATGCCGACGCCAGTGGTCTCGCGAAGGTCCTTGACCATCGCCGCTGTGATTGTTGCCATCGTTGCAATCCTCTGCCTGTCAGGGCGACCGCGGCGCGGCCTGTGCCGCCTCGCCGCCGTCCACCATCAGCAATCCTGGAAATTGAAAAGCGGTGGCCGGAAGGTTCCGGCCAGCGCGAGTGACGTTATTCCGCTTCCGCGGTCATCGCCTTGGCCTGGGCCACCCAGCCATCGGCGCGCGACGGCAGTCCGACCTCTTCGCCGATCTTGTGGGCGGTGTCGTGATCGAGTTCGGCGAGCTGCCAGTAGTGGAAGATGCCGAGATCGTTGAACTTCTTCTCGATCGCGCCGGACACGCCGGTGAGCTTCTTGAGATCGTCCGCAGCACCTCGCGGCCCGGCAAGACCCTGGAAGCCTGCGGGTTGCGCCGCCGGAATTTCCTCGCGCACCGGCTGGGCGGAAGCGCCGACGTCGATCCCGGAATCGCCCTGCGCGCGCGAGATGCCGTCGATGACCGCGCGAGCCACCAGATCGCAATACAGCGCGATGGCGCGGCCGGCGTCGTCATTGCCCGGGATCACATAGGTGATGCCCTTGGGATCGGAGTTGGTATCGACGATCGCGGCGACCGGAATGTTGAGCCGCTGGGCTTCCTGGATCGCGATGTCTTCCTTGTTGGTGTCGATCACGAAGATCATGTCGGGCAGGCCGCCCATGTCCTTGATGCCGCCGAGCGAACGGTCGAGCTTGTCGCGCTCGCGCTGCAGCGTCAGCCGCTCCTTCTTGGTGTAGGCGCTGGCATCGCCGGAATTGAGCACCTCATCGAGGTGCCGCAGCCGCTTGATCGAACCGGAGATCGTCTTCCAGTTGGTCAGCGTGCCGCCGAGCCAGCGCGAATTGACGAAATACTGCGCGGAGCGCTTGGCAGCCTCGGCAACGCCGTCCTGCGCCTGCCGCTTGGTGCCGACGAACAGGATACGGCCGCCCTTGGCGACGGTATCGCTGACCGCCTGCAGCGCGCGATGCAACAGCGGCACGGTCTGGGCGAGATCGATGATGTGGATGTTGTTGCGCGCACCGAAGATGAAATCCGCCATTTTCGGATTCCAGCGGTGCGACTGGTGGCCAAAGTGGACGCCAGCCTCAAGTAGCTGACGCATAGAAAAATCGGGTAGCGACATCGTTCAGTTCTCCGGTTGGTTCCTCCGGAAACGTGTGAGCAGACGAGCCTTATGGCCCGGCTGCCACCGGACGGCCTTTTGAGCCATGTTTCCGTGTGAGATGGGCCGCTATATAGCGGGATTTTCGGCATAAGCAAGGAAATAGGCCGGTTTTGACCGCTTTCGGGCAAATCACGCGGCCTCCGGCGAGCCAGCGAGCCGGATTCGTCCGGTTTCGCGGCCTTGGACCCCTCCCGGACGGAGTTTGGGGCGTCCGCGCAGCCGCGACGCCCCACAGTCGGCGGGTCAGCCGACCATATCGACCTTGCCATCATGCAGCCGGTAGATGCCGCCGACCACCTTCAGTTTGTTCTGGTCGACCGCGGCGCTCAGAATCGGCGTGGCCGTGCGCAGCTTGGCGACGTTGTCGATCACGTTCTGCCGGATCGCCTTGCCGAGCGTGTCGCCGCCCTGCTGCGACACCGCCTTTACCGACGGCGCAATGCCGGCGACCAGCGAGGGCATATGCCCCGGCAGCGTCGTATTGTCCTTCAGCGATTTGATGGTGGCGTCGACCGCGCCACAGGCGTCGTGGCCCAGCACCAGGATCAGCGGCACGCCAAGCACGGCGACGGCATATTCGAGACTCGCTACCGATTCATCATTGGCGAAGTTTCCGGCGACCCGGCACACGAAAAGATCGCCGCGACCGCTGTCGAAGGCGTATTCGGGCGCAATGCGCGAATCGGCGCAGCTCAGGATCGCGGCGAACGGGTTCTGGCCTCCCGCCAGCGCCTCCCGCTCGTGTTTGAAATCGTGACGCAGCGACACGCCCTCGACGTAGCGCTTGTTGCCCTTCATCAGCCGTTCCAGCGCGGCATCCGGCGGCAGGACGTTTTGCGGCTTCGGCGGCGGCTTCTTCTCCTTGGCGCCGGCGGCGTTGGCGAAAAGCAGCGTCGCGGCGGCGCCCAGAACAATGCCGCGACGTGAAAGCTGCAAGGATTTCTGTCGACAGGTCACGCACATCGGAAGCTCCTTTGGGTCGTTACAGCGTCTGCACGTCCACCACGCCCGACACCGCCTTGATCGCGCCGGCGATCTGCGGCGAGACCTTGAAGCGGCCGGGCAGCTTCATTTCGACTTCGGTTTCGAGGTCTAGCATCATCACCAGCGATACGTCACCGTCGGCGCCGCCCAAGGGCGCGGGCGCAGGCTTTGCCGGAATACCGCGAGGCGGCGCACCCTGCCCCGCCTCGGGCATCTGCAGCCGCTTGGCGATCGATTCCAGCGGCTTGGTATCGCGGACGAAGATCCGAAGTCCCTTCTGGGTTTTGGCGGCGGCCGCGTCGAGCGGCTCGGCGTGCAGCACGCGGGCGCGGACATCCTCACCCTGAAGTTCGGCGCCCAGTTGCAGCAGCACCGCGGCGCCAGGCTCCAGCACGTCGCGATATTGCGCGAGGCCCTTCGGAAAACAGCACGGCTTCGAAATGGCCGGTCGGGTCGGACAGTCCCATGATGCCCATCTTGTTGCCGGTCTTGGTGCGGCGCTCCATCCGCGACACCACGGTGGCCGCAACCTTGCCGGCGGTGGCGCCGGTTTTGACCGCGCGGGAGAATTCCGCCCAGGACTGCACGCGCAGGCGTTTCAGCACGGTGGCGTAGTCGTCGAGCGGATGGCCGGACAGGAAGAAGCCGATGGCGTCGTATTCGCGGCGCAGCCGCTCCGCCGGCAACCACGGCTCGATCTGCGGCAGCATGATGGTGGGCGCGTCGGTGGCGCCGCCGAACATGTCGTTCTGCCCGATGGTCGCGGCCTCGTGGCTGCGCTGGCACGCCGCGAGAATGGCCTCGGCGCCGGCGAACACCCGCGCGCGGTTGGAGTCCAGGCAGTCGAAGGCGCCGGCCGCCGCGAGGCTCTCGATGACGCGCTTGTTGATGGCGCGCGGATTGACGCGCGCCGCGAAGTCGGCGAGCGAGGTGAAGACGCCGTCCTTGCGGGCCTCGACGATCAGTTCGACCGCCTGCTGGCCGACGCCCTTCAAGCGCCGCCAGCGCGTAATAGATGGTGCCGTCGGCGACCTCGAAGGTCGGGCCGGAACGATTGATCGAGGGCGCCTCGACCTTGATGCCGAGCCGCTGCGCCTCGGCGCGGAATTCCGAGAGCTTGTCGGTATTGTTGAGGTCGAGCGTCATCGAGGCCGCGATGAACTCGACCGGGTAATGCGCCTTCATGTAGGCGGTGTGATACGACACCAGCGCGTAGGCCGCCGCGTGGCTCTTGTTGAAGCCGTAGTCGGCGAATTTCGCCAACAGTTCGAAGATGGTGTCGGCCTGCCCTTTCGGCACGTTGTTCTTCACCGCGCCCGCGACGAAGACCGCGCGCTGCTTCTCCATCTCGGCGCGGATTTTCTTGCCCATCGCGCGCCGCAGAAGGTCGGCGTCGCCGAGCGAGTAGCCGGCCATCACCTGGGCGATCTGCATCACCTGTTCCTGGTAGATGATGACGCCGAAGGTTTCCTTCAGGATCGGCTCGAGCACGGGATGGAGATATTCCGGCTCCTCGTCGCCGTGCTTGCGGGCGCAATAGGTCGGGATGTTCGCCATCGGACCGGGCCGGTACAGCGCGACCAGCGCGATGATGTCCTCGAAGCGGTCGGGCCGCATGTCGACCAGCGCGCGCCGCATGCCCTGGCTTTCAACCTGGAACACGCCGACGACGTCGCCTTTCGCCAGCATCTGGTAACTCTTGGCATCGTCGAGCGGCAGCGTCGTCAGATCGACCTCGACCACGCGCTGTTTCAGCAGTTTGACGGCGACGTCGAGCACGGTCAGCGTCTTCAGTCCGAGGAAGTCGAATTTGACGAGGCCCGCGGGCTCGACCCATTTCATGTTGAACTGGGTCACCGGCATGTCGGATTTCGGGTCGCGATAGAGCGGCACCAGTTCGCTCAGGGGCCGGTCGCCGATCACGATGCCGGCGGCGTGCGTGGAGGCATGCCGGGTGAGGCCTTCGAGACGCTGGGCGATATCGAAGGCGCGCGCCACCACCGGATCTTCGTCGCGGAACGCCTGCAGCTTCGGCTCGCTGGCGATCGCGGCCGCCAGCGTCACGGGCGCGGCGGGATTTTGCGGCACCAGCTTCGTCAGCTTGTCGACCTGGCCATAGGGCATTTGCAGCACGCGCCCGACGTCGCGCAGCACGCCGCGCGCCTGCAGGGTGCCGAAGGTGATGATCTGCGCCACCTGGTCGCGGCCGTAGCGCTGCTGCACGTAATCGATCACCTCGCCGCGCCGGTCCTGGCAGAAGTCGATGTCGAAGTCGGGCATCGAGACGCGTTCCGGATTGAGGAAGCGCTCGAACAGCAGGCCAAAGCGGATCGGATCGAGATCGGTGATGGTCAGCGCGTAGGCGACCAGCGAGCCCGCGCCGGAGCCGCGGCCGGGCCCGACCGGAATGCCCTGCGCCTTCGCCCATTTGATGAAGTCCGCGACGATCAGGAAGTAGCCCGGATACTGCATGCGGGTGATGACATCGAGTTCGAAGGCCAGCCGCGCGCGGTATTCTTCCTCGGTGGTCCCCTGCGACAGGCCGTGAACCCTGAGCCGGTTGGTCAACCCCTCCTCGGCCTGCCGGCGCAACTCCGCCGCTTCCTCGCTGACCGCGTCCGCGCTGTTGGCGGTCGCGCCCACCGTGAAGCGCGGCAGGATCGGCTTGCGGGTGAGCGGGCGGAACGAGCAGCGCTCGGCGATCTCGACCGTGGACGCCAGCGCCTCCGGCACGTCGGCGAACAGCACCGCCATTTCGGCGCGGCTCTTGAAGCGGTGGTCCGGGGTCAACTGGTCGCGTTCGGTCTCGGCGATCAGGCGCCCGCCGGCGATGCACAGCAGGGCGTCGTGGGCTTCGTAATCGTCGGTGGCCGCGAAATAAGGCTCATTGGTCGCCACCAGCGGCAGACCCCTGCTGTAGGCGAGATCGATCAGGCCGGCCTCGACGCGGCGCTCCTTGTCGATGCCGTGGCGCTGCAGTTCGACATAGAGGCGGTCGCCGAACAGGCCCGCCAGCCGGTCGCAGCGCGACGCGGCAAGGCTGGCGTGATCGCCGGCCAGCGCCAGCGAGATCGGGCCGTCCGGGCCGCCGGTCAGCGCGATCACATCCTCGGCGCAGCCCTCGAGCCATTCGAACTTGATGTGCGGAGACTGGTGAACGGGCGTTTCCAGGAAGGCCCGGGAATTGAGCTGCATCAGGCTGCGATAACCGCGCTCACGCGCCGCCAGGAGCACGATCCGCGACGGGGCCGCCGCCAGCGCGTTGCGCGCGTTTGGATCCTGGTCGCCGAAATCGACCGCCAGTTCCAGGCCGATGATCGGCTGGATGCCGTAGCCCGCCATCTTGTCGGAGAATTCCAGCGCCCCGAACATGTTGTCGGTGTCGGTCAGCGCCAGCGCCGGCTGGCGGTCGGCTTTTGCCAGTTCGCCGAGCTTGGCGATCTTGATCGAACCCTTCAGCAGCGAGTAGGCCGAATGGACGTGAAGATGGACGAATCCGGCATTGGACGTGGCTGCCGCAGGTTTTGAGGTCATGAACTCGGTCGATCAGGCTTGAGGGAGCGCGCGGCCGCCTGTCGCAGCCGACTCGCCCATCAATGGTGGTGCCTCGGAGGGGCGGAGTCCATGTCGCAGGCGCGATTTGCGCCCGCCGTCCGGCTTTTCCCCAAGGGCCCTCTCCGGGCGCCCAGGAGCGGTCTCAAAGCGCCCAATTCAGAGCTGGGGGATGAGCTGGGCCCAGACCGCGATCATCCCGACGAACAGCGCAATCGACGCCAGTGCGGCCGCTTCCTCGACAAAAATCTTCAACATGCCCGCCTCCCTGATACCTGAACATATGAAGAACATTGTTCTCAATTTGTTCTTTCCGTCAAGTCCCCAATTTTTGGCCCCGCCGCCAAGAGTTAACGAAGTCTTTCAGCCAAACTTTGCGCCGGGTTGGCATCCACCCTCGCGCTCCACCTCCTGAATGTGAGTTGACGCAAACCCGCCGCAGGCGTTTGGGTTGGCGGTCGAAGGGAATCGATGGAAGCTGGCTGCGGCCGAAGGGAGATTTCGATGCGCAACCTCACTCTCGCGTTGCTGGCAGCGGGCGGATTGGCTGTCGTCGGAATCGCGCCGGCCGAAGCCGTCGGCACCCGCTATCCCTTCTGCATCCAGGGCCAGGAATATCCGGCTTTGAGCGCTTGCTACTTCACCAGCTACGAGCAATGCCAGGCGACCGCTTCGGGACGGCGCCTGTGGTGCATCGAGAACCCCTATTACAATCCCGGCGACAACGCCGGTCCGCCCGGCTATCCCGCGCCGCGTGCGAGGTCGGTCTATCCCGTCCCGCGCTGAAACGCCTCGTTCGCGTCTGGATTGCACACCACGCGCGCTCACGCGCGAACGTGAATTGACTGGCATGCGCTAGACCTGTCTGCTCGCAAGCGGCGATGCGACCGAAGCCGGAAGCGGGGCGTGCCATGCGGGCGATGATCTCGACGTTGATGCTATGCGGCACGGTCCTGGCGATGGACGCGCTGCCTGCCGTGGCCCAGGATTACCCGTTCTGCATCCGAGGCTGCGATTTCGGCGGCGGGCCGGGCGATTGCATTTTTTCCAGCTACGCGCAGTGTCAGGCTGCGGCATCGGGCCGCGAGGCCAGTTGCGCCGCCAATCCCTATTTCAGCGCGGACGCCAGACTGCAGGCTGATCGTCCCCGGCAATCCCGAAGGAGGTTTTGATGCGTGTGCCCGCTTTGATGATTCTCGCGATCGGGATGGTTTGGGCGGCCTCGCCGGCGCGAGCCCAAACGTATGATCCACACTATCCGGTCTGCATGCACGTCGTCGGCCTCGGGTCCGACTACTTCAACTGCAGTTTCACGTCGCTGGCCCAGTGCGCCGCGTCGGCCTCGGGCCGCTCGGCCCAGTGCGACGCCAACCCGTTCTACGCCGGCGCAGGCAACGCATTCGCGCGAAGCGACCGACGCTACCGCCCCGCCTATTAGGCCAATCGATCGCGACGACCTGATTTGCCCGCCCGCGACGTCAGCCGGCCTCGCGGCGGGCAGTTCCGTTACGCTCATGCGCGTCGATCGGATCGATATGCCCTGTCTGTTTCCGCACACCGATGCTACGCGCTATGCGCAAGGAGATTCTGATGCGCATTTCGGCCTGGGCGGTTTCGACGATGTTGGCGATCGGCTTGGTTGCGGCGGCGGCTCCAGCCCGTGCGCAGACCTATGATCCCAATTTTCCGGTCTGCATGCACGTCATCCAGTTCGAGACCGCCTACGAGGACTGCACCTTTTACACGATGGAGCAATGCCGGGCGTCGGCCTCCGGCCGCGCGGGCATGTGCAGCATCAATCCCTATTACAGGGGCGTAAGCGCGTCGCCGGGACGGAACGAGCGGCGGCACCGCCGCTACGATTGAAACTAATCCATCTCGACGACCTGGCCGTCCACCAGCGAGACCCGGCGGTCCATGCGGCCGGCCAGTTCCATGTTGTGGGTCGCGATCAGCATCGCCACCCGCGTCGCCTTGACCAGTTGCATCAGCGCGCCGAAAACGTGATCGGCGGTATGCGGGTCGAGATTTCCGGTCGGTTCATCCGCCAGCAGCGCCCGCGGCGCGTTCGCCACCGCGCGCGCGATCGCCACCCGCTGCTGCTCGCCGCCGGACAGTTCCGCCGGCCGGTGCCGTATGCGCTCGCCAAGGCCCAGATAGGCCAGGATTTCGGTGGCGCGTTTGACGGTCTCGGAGCGCCTGAGCCCGCGGATCATCTGCGGCAGCATGACGTTTTCCAGCGCCGTGAATTCCGGCAGCAGCCGGTGCGACTGATAGACGAAACCGATATCGGTGCGGCGGATCTGGGTTCGCTCGACGTCGGATAATCCCGATGTCGCGGCGCCTCCGACATAGACCTCGCCCTCGTCCGGAGACTCCAGCAGGCCCGCGATATGCAGGAGCGTCGATTTGCCCGCGCCCGATGGCGCCACCAGCGCGACCGACTGCCCGGCCCACAGCGCGAGCTTGGCGCCGTTGAGGATGGTCAGCGTGGTCTCGCCCTGCATGTACTGGCGTTTTATCTCGTGGAGATAAATGACCGGTACATCTTCCGCCCCCTGCCCCATCTTTTCCTCACTCGTACCGGAGCGCATCGACGGGATCGAGGCGCGCGGCACGCCACGACGGATACAGCGTGGCGAGGAAGGACAGCGTCAGCGCCATGATCACGACCGCGGTGGTCTCGCCGAAATCGATCTCGGCCGGCAGCTTGGACAGGAAATAAAGCTCCGGCGAGAACAACTCGGTGTTGGTGAGCCAGGACAGGAATTGACGGATCGATTCGATATTCAGGCAGATCAGGAGGCCGACAAACAGCCCGGTCAGTGTACCGACCACGCCGATCGCGGCTCCCGTGATCAGGAATATCCGCATGATCGAACCTTGCGAGGCGCCCATGGTGCGCAGGATCGCGATGTCGCTGCCCTTGTCCTTGACCAGCATGATCAGGCCCGAGACGATGTTGAGCGCGGCCACCAGCACGATCATGGTGAGGATCAGGAACATCACGTTGCGCTCGACCTGCAACGCGTTGAAGAAGGTCGAATTGCGCTGCCGCCAGTCGACCAGGAACACCGGCCGGCCGGCGGCTTCGGTGACCTTCTTGCGGAACGTCTCGATCCGGTCGGGATTGGTGGTGAACACCTCGATCGCGGTGACGTCATTGTTGCGGTTGAAATAGGCCTGCGCTTCCGAAAGCGGCATGAACACAAAGCTCGCGTCGTATTCCGACATGCCGATCTCGAATACCGCGGCGATCCTGTAAGGCTTGATGCGCGGCGTCGTGCCCATCGGGGTCACCGCGCCCTTCGGCGAAACCAGAGTGATCATGTCGCCGGCGTGCAATGACAGCGTATCGGCGAGCCGGCGGCCGATGGCGACGCCCTGGCCTTCGTCAAAGCCCTCGAGCGAGCCCTGCTTGATGTTCTTGGCGATCGAGGTGAGGTTGTTGAGGTCGTCGGCGCGGATGCCGCGGATGAAAACGCCGGCCGCATTGAACGGCGAGGACCCCAATCCCTGGCCGTCCACGACGGGGGCGGCAAGCCGGATACCCTGCACCTGCGAGATCCGGTCGGAGACATCCTTCCAGTCGGTCAGCGGCGATTCCAGCGGCTGCACCAGAAGGTGTCCGTTGAGGCCGAGGATCTTGTCCAGGAGTTCCTTGCGGAAGCCGTTCATCACGGCCATCACGATGATCAGCGTGGCGACGCCGAGCATGATGCCGAGGAAGGAAAATCCGGCGATGACGGAGATGAAGCCTTCCTTGCGGCGTGCCCGCAAATAGCGACCCGACAGCAGCCATTCGAATGGCGCGAAGGGTGGGGTTCGAACTGGCTCGCTCATAGCTTCATCCATAGCCCGATTTTCACACGATTCGGGCCAATTGTGGCCGCGGCGTTCGATATCCGCATGCGGCTGGTGGATAATTCCTCACGCGGTCAGCCGCGCCATGACATCCGCTGGGCTCAGATTTTCGCGCGACCCGTCGCTGCGCCGCTTCAGTTCGAACTTGCCCTCGGCGAGCCCCTTCGGCCCCACCAGAACCTGCCAGGGAACGCCGATCAGGTCGGCGGCGGCGAACTTGGCGCCGGCGCGCTGGTCGGTGTCGTCGTAGAGCACCTCGACGCCTTTGGCCGAAAGCTCGCTGTAGAGCTTTTCGCAAGCGGCATCCGTGGCCTGGTCGCCCTGCTTCAGGTTCAGGATGACCGCCTTGAACGGCGCCACGGCCTCCGGCCATTTGATGCCGGCATCGTCGTGGCAGGCCTCGATGATGGCGCCGACCAGGCGCGAGACGCCGACGCCGTAGGAGCCGCCATGGATCGGCACGTCGACGCCGTCAGGGCCTGCGACCAGGGCCTTCATCGAATCCGAATACTTGGTGCCGAAGTAGAAGATCTGGCCGACCTCGATGCCGCGGGTGTGCACCTTCTTGTCCGCCGGCACTTCGCGGTCGAAGCGCGCGGCGTCGTGGACGTCCTCGGTCGCGGCATAGACCGAGGTCCATTGCTTGATGATCGGGGTGAGATCGCCGTCATAGTCGATGTCGTCGCCGGGCACCGGCAGATTGAGCACGTCGCTGTCGCAATAGACCGCGGACTCGCCGGTCTCCGCGAGGACGATGAATTCGTGGCTGAGATCGCCGCCGATCGGCCCGGTCTCGGCGCGCATCGGGATCGCCTTCAATCCCATCCGCGCGAAGGTGCGCAAATAGGCGACGAACATCTTGTTGTAGGAACGCCGCGCCGCCGCCTCGTCGATGTCGAAGGAATAGGCGTCCTTCATCAGGAATTCGCGGCCGCGCATGACGCCGAAACGCGGGCGCTGCTCGTCGCGGAACTTCCACTGGATGTGGTAGAGATTGAGCGGCAGGCTCCGGTACGATTTGACGTAGGCGCGAAAGATCTCGGTGATCATTTCCTCGTTGGTCGGGCCGAACAACAGCTCGCGCTTGTGGCGGTCGGTGATGCGCAGCATTTCCGGGCCATAGGCGTCGTAGCGGCCGCTTTCGCGCCAGAGATCGGCAAGCTGCAGGGTCGGCATCAGCAATTCCAGCGCGCCGGCGCGGTCCTGCTCCTCGCGGACGATCTGCTCGATCTTCTTCAGCACGCGAAAACCCAGCGGCAGCCAGGCATAGATGCCCGCCGCCTCCTGCCGCATCATGCCCGCGCGCAGCATCAGGCGATGCGAGACGATCTCCGCCTCTTTCGGGTTCTCTTTGAGGATGGGCAGAAAGAACCGCGATAATCGCATGGGTCACCAGTAGAATTGGTCGGGCACGGGAAGCCAGCAGTGAAACCGGATCGGGTGCGAAAACACAAGGGCGGGGATGAGGATAACCCGCTAAGCGCGCGGATTTCCTGCCGTTTTACGAACGAGTTTGAGGGCGTGAATAAGGCACGATCGGTCACAATACGGAGGGCGAGCCGAGAAACGGCTCCTCAGCGCGCCGGCACCTCGAAATCGTCTTCCAGCGTGATTGTCCGGAAGGCCGTCACCGCCTTGATGCGCAGGTGCCAGCGGCCGGGCTGCGCGATCGGTCCGGCGGCAACGTGCCCGGCAACGGCGAATAGCGGCAAACGACAGGCCCTCGCGATCAGCGCTCTCACATTTTGCTGCCGGAATGATCGGGTGTCTTCTTCATCTCCATGTGGCCGCCGGCATCGTTTCCGGGGGCCTGCGCGCCGACGCCCGCCACGTCGAGCGAGACCTGCACCTTGCCGGCTTTTTCGAACTGCAGCGTGACCGGCAGCTTCTCGCCCTGCTTGAGCGGGCCCTTGAGATCGAACATCATCAGATGATAACCGCCCGGCGCCAGCTTGACGGTTTTGCCGGGCTCGATCGAAAGGCCCTTGTCGAGCGGGCGCATCGTCATCACGCCGTCCTTCATGGCCATCTCGTGCACCTCGACCTTGCCGGCGATATCGGCGGAGCCGCCGATCAGCCGATCCGGGGTCGAGCCCTTGTTCTCGATGGTCAGATAGCCGCCGCCGATCTTGGCTCCGCCCGGCGTGGCCCTGCTCCAGGCCTGCGTGATCACGAGGTCGCCGGCCTTGACGTCCTCGGCGCGGACCGGGAGTCGCGAAGCCACAGCAGAGCATCGCGACCGCGACGACGGCGCCGGTCATCAATCGCAGCGCCGGCCTTCTCTTTTGCATCAGCATTTTCTTGGTCCTCTTGTTGGAGCCCGATCGGCTCGCAGCATTCTCATGAAAAGTGGATGGCGGGATGCAGCGTGCCGAGCATCCCGACGATGGCGAGGATGGAAAATCCCAGCACGATCTCGACGATGCTGTTGCGCGTCAGTCGGCGAATGGCCTGCCGTTCCTTCCCCGAGGCGACCAGAAGCCGGGGCGTCAGCGAGAACCGGTTCACCGCGGCGAACGCCAGCATCAGGGCGAAAACGACGAGCTTGAGCATCAGGATCCGCCCGTATTCGGCGCCCAGCAGTGCGTGAAACGAACCGACCAGAATCCAGCTATTGACGAGGCCGGTCACCACCAGCGTCGCGACGGCGACGATGCCCAGAATCGAAAACCGCCGCGTCGCCTCCCCCGCGAGCGATGCCGATGCGGCGAGATGATCATCCCGCCGAACCGCGGCGAGCAGCAGCACGAACGGCACCAGACCCCCGACCCAGCTTGCGGCCGCGACCAGATGCAGGGCGTCGGCGGCAAGATGCAGGTTGCCGAGTTCGCCAAGCGTGGATGCGGCGTGACCGGTCCAGGCGATCGCGGCCATCAGGCCAAGCCCCGCCGCGAGCGCGAGCCAGTCCACCAACGGAAAGCCGTCAAACGCCAGGCAAACGGCCAGAACGATCGCCAGCACGCTGCGATATTCCGTCACCACCCCGAACTGCGTTTCGTTCAATACCGTCGTCAGCACCTGCGACGTCATGGCTTCCCTGGGCGGCTGGCCGCTCATCGATACCGCCTGAAGCAAAAGCCAGATCACTCCCGACACGAGCGCGACGGCGAGAGCGATCCAGAGCAAGCGCAGGCATTGCGCCTGCCATTGCCTGCCGACGCCCCGCCCCGACGCCAAAGCAGGCTTTGCCATCAGCGTCCGGAAAACGAGCGTTCCCGCAACCACCGCGGTCGCGGCGAAATGCACGCCGCGAACCGCGATCAAAGGGGCATCCGCTGCCGACCAATCCATCGACTACTGACCGACTTGAAAGGTGAAATTGCCGTCGGTCGTATGCGAGTCCACGGAAAGCACATGCCACTTCACGTGATAGGTCCCGTTACCCCCCGCGCGCAACGGGATCGACATCTGGACGCCGTCGACGCGGGCCTTGCCGGTGTCGACGCGTTTGCCGGCGGCATCGGTCACGACGATGCTGCTGAAGGCCGGCTCGAGTTTTTGGGTGAACCAGAGCGTCACCTCGTGCGGCGCCGCCGCGACCTTGTTGCCGACGCGCGGTTCGGCATGGTCGAGGGTGGCATGGGCGAAAGCCTCGCCGGTGGCGAGCAACAGCAAGAGGGGGATTATTCCCGGCAATGATGAGCGTCGCATGATCAATTTCCTGCAAACAGTTTCGTGGGCTGCACCGCGCTGCCGAAGATCGGCTTGCCGATGCCGTGCGGATCGAGATCGTCCAGGAAGAAGTGCAGTTGCGCGATCACGCCGACATTGGTGCCGCTTTGCCGGTTGATCGGAATCAGCGCTTCGATGGCGACCTGAAAGGTGTTTCCGACCCAGATCACACCGGGATTGATGGTGCCCGTCGTCATCGTGCCGGAGGTGAGCGTATTGCTTACCGGTGTCTGCAAGTTAGCCTCGACCAGCGGGATCAGATGATTGACGAAATCCGGCAAGCCAAGATCCACCACCGCGGATTTCAGATAGGGCATGCTGTACTGGATCGTTCCGCCCCAGTTCAGCACCCGTGGATGAAATTCGGTATCGGCCGTCGGATCGCCGCTGTCGGGATCGACGCCGAAGGTCGTCGTCGAATGACGGCCGGGGAGCGCGTAGCCGACCTGGCCGGTGATCGCGACCGGCCGGATCCATGACAGCGTATCCGGAAGATCGCCGAGGCCTTTGCCGAAATAGATCGTCGGCGTGTAGGTGTTGAACGGATCGGCGCCGACGCTCTGCGCGCCGCTTCCGCCCCATTCGACGGAAAGACCGACCGACATCACGAACTCATGCTCGGGGTTCTTGTAGACGCGGTATTTGAACGTGGTCTCCCAGTTCTGGAACCCGTTGGCGCCCGTCCCGAACGGGCCACCCGGCGAACTGAGGAAGCTGTAGGCCGGGCTGAGCGAAATCGCGAAATCCTCGGTGATCCGCTTGGAAAATTCAGCGGAAATATCGCGCTGCCGAAACGAGGGATCGTCGCCGGTCTTGAAACTGGAGACGGTCGGAAACGCCAGTTCGTCGTTGACGCCGGGATCGTCGATGCCGAGGGTGGCCGGAAAAAAGCGATTGCCGACGATTTCGTGCGCCAGGCTTTCGCCGATGGGAATGAGCGCGATCGCGAGCCCCGAAAGACCCGCACGCGCGATACGGATGGACATCAGAATTCTCCGCAGAAGCCGAGTTGTGAACGCATCGAAAACGGCCATTGGCCGTCAAGCTCACGCGGACAGCGGCGGCGCGCGGGCCTGGGCGTTCGAGCCGACCCTTGCGGTCGGCATGGCTTCGGCGGCTTCCAGCCAGGAGAGGCGCTGATATTGGCGCTGCAGGGTTACGAAGACCGGCGGCGGCTGAAGCGCCGTGGCCCCGGCATGACCGCCCGTGCAAAACGCGCAGCATTCGCCGTGACGATGCTGCGTGGCCGGGGCGGTCTGCCCATCGCCGGTTACGGCCGCCATGTCGGAGCAGATCGACGCGATGGAGAGGGGATCGCTGACGGCATCGGCGAACGCGCGGAACGCCGCGATCGGCGCAAACAATTGCACCGTAATCGCAAGCAGCACGATCGGAATGAGCAGTTCCAGCCGGCGTCGCATGACTACCTCGAAAACACCACAATCCTCCTACCACCCGACCGGTGCGCTGTCGAGATTACCTCTCAAAGGCGTTTGAGGCAGCGCAAGCGAGCCGGCAGCAAAGTCGAATAGGGTCTTGTGTCCATTCACGGATCATCCCGATGTTCGACTTCGATCAACCACTGGTGATCGCCGGATTGCTGCTTGGGCTATCGTCCAGCCTGCACTGTTTCGGCATGTGCTCCGGCATCGCCGCGAGCCTGCATCTTGCGGCCCGCCTCGATCCCCGGCAAAGCCCACGCGATCTCCTGGCCACGACCTTGCTGATCAATACGGGGCGGATCACCGGATATGTGGTCGCGGGCATATTGGTCGGCGCCGTTGGATCGGGCATCTTCGGCGCGTTCGATCATTCGACCGGTCACGCCGTGCTGCGCTGGGCAGCGGCCGCGGCGCTCGGCTGGATCGGCCTTTCCATGATCGAGATCGTACCGCTCCCGGCCGTGCTCTACCGGATGGCCTCGCATGTCAGCCACTACATGGACACCATCGCACGTGCCGCACGATTGCCGGCATCGATGGCGCTGTTCCTCAGCGGCACGGTCTGGGGCTTTCTTCCCTGCGCCATGGTCTACGCTGCCCTCTTCTACGCGATGCTTTCAGGTTCCGGGCTCGGAGGCGCCATCGCGATGGCGGGGTTCGGCATCGGCACCTTGCCGGTGCTGATCGGCACGGGTCTCGGGTTTCCGTTGCTGCGCCGCCGGGCGACCTCGGTGTGGCTGCGCAACGCGGTCGGCGTTGCCATCATCATGGTCGGCGTCGTCAGCGCCGGCGTGACACCAGCGAATTTCGTGGCGTGGTGCCGGTCGGGCTGATGCGGCCCAGGGGCATGCCGGACCAAACCAAACCGTTGCCACGCGCGCTGAGATCGCAGTGGAAATTCTGCCTTCAGAGGCGACGATATTGTTGCCTTCAACCCCTGGGTGCCGAAAGCTGGCCGATTAAATCCACGCCGCGCATGGAATTCGACGTTGCGCGAACGCAAGCCTATCCTGCAAATCCCAGCTCGCGGCGTCATGCTGGCATGCCAGAAGATCCCTGCATCTTTCTGCGGTGTTGTGTTCCTGATCCCGTAATCTTCCGGGTTAATTTGCTGCCTAATGCAACCCGCACTGGTAAAATCTCAATCATTTCGCAGATTGCTCGAATTTTGAACAATCGTTGCTGAAAATGATGACAAGGCGAAGAAAGTGGTCTACGAATTCGGGCTCAGGCTGACCGAAAGGCTCAAGTCTGGTGGTCCAAGTCTCGGGAGGAGCCCTGACGCGCAAAAAGCAGCGTCGCCCCGTCAATCAAGATCAAATCCAATTTTCGGGGATACAAAAGGGTCGACACAATTTTCAGAGCAGGGCTTCATCGCCCTGCTCTTTTTTTCTTGTAACGGGCTTATCGCGCCACAGCCTTCGTTCGCGATGTCGCGAAAAACCTGCCTCACCGAATTTTTCACGGCGCGGCGGACGCGATGACGACAACCAATCCGATTGAGCAGAGCTTCGAACTCGCCGCCGGACGCTGCGAGGACCTGACGCCGCTGGTGTATCGCCGGCTGTTCCGCGCGCATCCCGAGGCCGAAGCGATGTTCCGGACCGAGGGAAGCGATCTGGTCAAGGGCGCGATGCTGGCGCTCACGATCGAGGCGATACTGGATTTCGCCGGCGAACGCAGCGGACACTTTCGCCTGATCGAATGCGAGGTGAGTTCGCACGACGCCTACGGCACCCCGCGAAAACTGTTCGGCGAATTTTTCGGCGTGATCGCCGACACCCTGCGCGAACTTCTGGGCGACGAATGGTCGCCGGAGATCGATGAGGCGTGGCGGAAGCTGCTCGTGGAGATCGGTCGTCTCATCGCGCAGAACGAGCCGGTGACCGGCGGCTGATCCTAGTCCCGATCGAGGAAATTCGAGCCGATGTCGGCCTTCTTCTTGATCGGATCGTAGTCACAATAGACGTTGTCGGCGACCAGCGTATAGGTGGCGCTGACCGTGTACTTGTCGAGCTTGACCGAATTCAACCCGATGACCGCGGTCCTTGTGCCGCCGTTCCATTTGAACGGGGTCGAACTTGGCGCCTTCTCGCAGGCCGCGACCGCTTCGGCGAAGACATAACCTTCGACGAAGGCTTTCACGCTCCGCAATTGGGTGGCGAGCTTCCAGTCGATGTAGAAAGCGCCGGCGAGGCCGGCGATCGTCAGGATCAAAAGCCCGACAACGATCCTTTGAAACGTCATGTGCGTTTCCCCCAAAGCCCGACCGATCAGAACGGGAATCCCATCAGCCTGGACAACCGCTCGATGTTGAAAAGGCCGGCGTTGTAGGCCAGCCACGACAGCGCGAAAATGACAGCGGAAATCACCGTGGTCCAGACCAGTTTGCGGCGCAGCCCCGGCACAACCGGCGCGCCGGGATCGGTGCCGGGGGCGCCCTCGCCGTCCTCGTGCTGGCTGCGCACGCCGAACGGCAGCGTCAGGAACAGGGTGATCCACCAGATCACGAAGTAGATCGCAAACGCGGTTGAGATCGTATAGGCCATCTGCCGTCAGGCCTGTTCGATTTCGACGAGCGCGCCGGAAAAATCCTTCGGGTGCAGAAACAGCACCGGCTTGCCGTGGGCGCCGATCTTCGGCGTGCCGTCGCCGAGCACCCGTGCGCCTTCCTTGATCAGGGTGTCCCGCGCCGCGATGATGTCGGGCACGTCGTAGCAGACGTGATGGATGCCGCCGTCGGCATTGCGCTCGAGAAATTTCGCGATCGGCGAGGCCTCGCCGAGCGGCTGGATGAATTCGATCTTGGTGTTGGGCAACGTCACGAACACGGTGATGACCCCGTGCTCGGGCAACGGCACGGCCGCGGAGATATCTGCGCCGAACGCCGCGCCGTAGATCCTGGCGGCCTTCTCGGCATCCTTGACCGCGATCGCCACGTGATTGAGCCGGCCCAGCATGATACTCCTCCCACGAAACCAGATCAGACCGTCAGAACGTGAACGTAGCACAGGGGCTTCTTGCCCCAATGCTCGTTGATGGCGGCGCGAACGGCGCGGCGAACCAATTCCGCCGTGGCGTCGGGATCGCGCCGGCGCGCCCGCGGCAGGCCCTCCACCGTCGATACCACGACGTCGAACACGATCTCGTCGATGACCTCGCCGGCGGCATTCTTCTCGGGGATGCCGATGAGATCAACCTCGGGATCGTCGGCGAGTTCGCCTTTTTCGGTCATGGCGACCGCGACAAAGGCGCAGCCTGCAAAAGCCAGCTTTTTCCGCTCCACGACGGCGCGCGACTTCGCATCCTCCAGGATCGCGCCGTCCTTGTAGAGCCGGCCTGACGGCAGTTGCTCGATGATGCCGGGATCGCCGGGGCCGAGCTTCACCAGATCACCGTCCCGGCAGATCAGCGTTTTCGGCACACCGGCGGCGCGCGCCAGTTTGGCGTGCTCGAACAAATGCAGGGCCTCGCCGTGCACGGGGATGAGCAGTTGTGGACGCACCCACGAAATCATGTCGCGCAACTCGTCGCGGCGCGGATGGCCGGAGACGTGGACGAGATGGGTGCGGTCGGTGATGACTTCGATGCCCTGCGTCACCAGGCCATTGATGATCGCGCCTACCGCCCGCTCGTTGCCGGGGATGGTGCGCGAGGAAAAGATCACGCAGTCGCCCTTGTTCAGCGTCACCTGCGGATGGTCGTCATTGGCGATGCGTGCCAGCGCCGCGCGCGGCTCGCCCTGGCTTCCCGTGCACAGCGCCAGCACCTTGTCGGGCGGAAAATGGCCGTAGAGATCGGCGCCGCGGAAATTCTGCACGCCGTCGAGGAAGCCGGTTTCGCGCGCCACCTGCACCACGCGCTCCATGGCGCGGCCGACCACCACGACCTCGCGCCCCGCCGCCTTGGCGGCGTCCGCAACCGCCCGCAGCCTCGCGACGTTGGAGGCAAAGGTCGTCACGGCGACCCGGCCTTTTGCGTTCCTGACCAGCTCGGCGATCGTCCTGGCGACCTCCATTTCCGACGGCGAGCGCCCTTCCCGCACCGCATTGGTGGAATCGCCGATCAGCGCCAGCACGCCGGTGTCGCCGAGTTCGCGCAGGCGCCGCTCGTCGGTCGGCTTGCCGATGATCGGCGTCGGGTCGATCTTCCAGTCGCCGGTATGCAGCACGGTGCCTGCGGAGGTGTGGATCGCCAGCGCGTGCGATTCCGGAATCGAATGCGCGACCGGGATGAACTCGACATTGAACGGACCGAGGTCGATGCGGCCGCCCGAGGGAACGACGGTAACCGGGATTTTCGGCGGGTTGCGTTCAGAGGCACATTTGGCCTCGAACAGAGCGGCGCTGAACTGGGTGGCGTAGATCGGGCATTTCAGCTTCGGCCACAGGTCGATGATGGCGCCGAAATGGTCTTCATGGGCGTGCGTCAGCACCAGCGCGACGAGGTTCTTGCGCTCTTTCTCGAGGAAGCGGATGTCGGGCATGATCAGGTCGATGCCCGGCAGATGCTCCTCGTCGCCGAAGGATACGCCGAGATCGACCGCGAGCCAGGACCGCTGGTGGCGGTTGCCGAGGCCGTAGATCGACAGGTTCATGCCGATCTCGCCGACGCCGCCGAGCGGCGCAAAAGTCAGTTCGTCTGGACGCGCCATCAGGTCGCCCCCGCCGACCGGCCGAGCCGAAATAGACTTCGCCCGCAGAAATCGGCATGCGCTTGCCTTCCGGTGTCCGAACGATCAGGCAGCCGGTTTCATCGATGGTTTCGAATATGCCCTCGATGGTCTGGCTCGCCGGTATTGATCGCGACCGGCTCGCCCAGCTCCGGCCGCACGCGCCAGCCACAGCTTCCGGATTTCGGCAAAGCCCCGGCCGTTGTCCCAGATACCGCGAAACTCGACCCAGGCGTCCGACAGAGCCGCAAACAGCTCCTCCGCGCCGATATGCACGC
This sequence comes from uncultured Alphaproteobacteria bacterium, assembly GCA_963843225.1. GTDB lineage: Bacteria > Pseudomonadota > Alphaproteobacteria > Rhizobiales > Xanthobacteraceae > Bradyrhizobium. Next base: position 574,980 of record CAWJJT010000004.1, read on the forward strand.
CGAGCGCCGCCAGCGAAGTTGCCGGCGTCGGCGTGCCCTCGGGCGCTGCGACGATATTGGTGCCGATCCCGACCACGACGGCCAAGCCGCCGCCCGTCACGGCCTCCGCCTCCAGCAGCATACCGCACCAGCTTCTGCCGTCCGACCAGGACGTCGTTCGGCCATTTCAGGAGATATCTCAATTGATCCGACCCGGCCAGCCGCAGGTTCGCTTCAACACTGACCTGCTGCAGCGCCGCTTTCGATGCGCCAGCCCGACCGCAAAGCCCATTGTCGCGGCCATCGACGGCGTGGACGTCGATTACCTCCAGCACGCTGCTGGCGAGGTTGCCGCGCGGCGCGATCCAGGCGCGCTGCCGTCGCCCCCGTCCAGCGGTCTGTTCGGTGGTGACGAACCAGATCGACCCGCGCTCGCCGCTCGCGAGCGCGCTGCCATTGCCTCCACGTTGGTCGACCCGACCTGATCGAAGGCGGCGAGCCGGTAGCCCGCCGATATGGCTCGTGGACCGAGCGTGAATGCCATCTCAGGAAACAGCGACTTTGCCGCTGCCGTCGCGACACTGACCAGCGGGCCGGGATAGACGAAGAAGAAGATGTTGAAGAGGCCCGCGACCGCCAGCACCGTGCGCAGTTCAAGACGCATCGGATCGAGAGTGGCCAGCGGTTCGTCGAAATACATCACCTTGACGATGGAGAGATAGTAATAGGCGCCGACCACGCTGGTGAGTACGCCGATCACCGAGAGCGTGAACAGCCCTGCCTTGATCGCCGCGACGAACACGTACCATTTTGCGAAGAAGCCCGCGAGCGGCGGGATGCCGGCGAGCGAGAACAGCAGCATCGCGAAGAAGAAAGCCAGCAGCGGGTTGGTGCGCGACAGTCCGGCGAAGTCGCTGATATTCTCGAAATGCTGGCCGCTGCGCTTCATGGTCAGGATGACGGCGAAGCTGCCGAGCGTCATCGCCACATAGATCGAGATGTAGACCAGCACGCCCTGCGCGCCTTCCGCCGTTCCGGCGGCGAGCCCGACCAGGGCAAAACCCATATGGCCGATCGAGGAATAGGCCATCAGCCGCTTGATGTTCTTCTGCCCGATGGCCGCGAACGATCCCAGCGCCATCGAGGCGATCGACACGAACACCACGATCTGCTGCCATTGCGGCACGATGCCCGGGAACGCGGTCAGCGCCACGCGGGTGAACACGGCCAGCGCCGCCACCTTCGGCGCGGAGGCGAAGAAGGCCGTGACCGGGGTCGGCGCGCCCTCGTAGACGTCCGGCGTCCACATGTGGAACGGCACCGCCGAGATCTTGAAGCAAAGCCCGGCGAGCAGGAACACCAGGCCGAACACGATGCCGACACTGCCCGTCTTCACGGCGGCCGCGATCCCGGCGAAACCGACGGTGCCGGTGAAGCCGTAGATCAGCGAGGCGCCGTACAACAGCATGCCCGACGACAGCGCGCCGAGGACGAAATATTTCAGGCCGGCCTCGGTCGACTTGGCGTTGTCGCGGTTGCTCGCGGCGACCACGTAGAGCGCAAGCGACATCAGCTCGAGCCCGAGATAGAGCATGATGAGGTCGCCGGCCGAAATCAGCACCATCATGCCGACGGTCGAGAGCAGCACCAGGATGGAATACTCGAAGATGCGCCGCGACTGATCCGCCAGATATTCGATCGACAGAACCAGCGTCGCCACCGAGCCGATCAGCGCCAGGATCTTCAGGAATTTTGCGAAGCCGTCGACGATGAAGCTGCCGCCGAAGGTCTTGCCGACCGGCACCCACAGCTCCAGCGCGCCGGTCAGGACCAGCAGGGCAACCGCGAGCCCCGTGACGAGGCCCGTGGTCTGCGGTCCCCGATAGGCTCCCAGCATCAGCAGCAGCATCGCGCCCACGGCCAGCACCAGCTCCGGCAGCACGGGCAGAAGCTGATAACCTGCACTCTCAAAGCTCATGGCGTTATCCCGATCACTGCATGAGCGCGGCCGCTTTCACGGCCGTCACTGCGGTGTTGTAGTTGTTGACGAGTTGCTGCACCGACGACGCCGACATATCGAGGACCGGCTTCGGGTAGAATCCGAACAGCAGGGTCAGCGCCACCAGCGGCACCATGATCAGGCCCTCGCGGAAGGTGAGGTCCTTGATCGAGGCGAGCGACGGCTTGGTCAGCGCGCCGAACACGACCTTGCGATAGAGCCACAGCGCGTAGGCCGCCGACAGGATCACGCCCGTCGTGGCGAAGGTCGCGGTCGGGATCGAGACCTTGAAGGTGCCGATCAGCGTCATGAACTCGCCGACGAAGCCGGACGTTCCGGGCAGGCCGACATTGGCCATGGTGAACACCATGAACACCAGCGCGTAGATCGGCATGCGGTTGACCAGACCGCCATAGGCCGCGATCTCGCGGGTATGCATGCGGTCGTAGACGATACCGACGCAGAGGAACAGCGCCCCCGAGACGATGCCGTGCGAGACCATCTGGAACACGCCGCCGGCAACGCCCTGCGTGGTGCCCGCGAATATCCCCATGGTGACGAAGCCCATGTGCGCCACCGACGAATAGGCGATCAGCTTCTTGATGTCTTCCTGCATCAACGCCACCAGCGAGGTGTAGATGATGGCGATCACCGAGAGCGAGAAGATCAGCGGCGCGAAGTCGTGCGAGGCCAGCGGGAACATCGGCAGCGAGAAGCGCAGGAAGCCGTAGCCGCCCATCTTCAGCAGGATCGCGGCCAGGATCACCGAGCCGGCGGTCGGCGCTTCCACATGGGCGTCCGGCAGCCAGGTATGCACCGGCCACATCGGCATCTTCACCGCGAAGGAAGCGAAGAAGGCCAGCCATGCCCAGGTCTGCAACGAGCGCGGCACGGCGGTGTGCATCAGGGCCGGGATGTCGGTGGTGCCGGCATTCCAGTACAGCGCCATGATGGCGAGCAGCATCAACACCGAGCCGAGCAGCGTATAAAGGAAGAACTTGAAGGAGGCATAAACCCGGCGCGGGCCGCCCCACACCCCGATGATCAGGAACATCGGGATCAGGCCGCCCTCGAAGAACAGATAGAACAGCACGAGGTCGAGCGCGGAGAAGGTGCCGACCATCAGCGTTTCCAGCAGCAGGAACGCCATCATGTATTCGCGCACGCGCGACTGTATCGATTTCCAGCTCGCGACGATGCAGAACGGCATCAAGGCGGTGGTCAGGATCACGAACGGCAGCGAGATGCCGTCGACGCCCATGTGATAGGTGATGCCGGCGGCGAGCCACGAGCTCTTCTCGACGAACTGGAAGTCCGCCTGCCCGGGATCGAAGCGCCAGACCAGGATCAGCGACACCGCGAAGGTGATCAGCGTGGTCCACAGCGCGATCCAGCGCGCGTTGCGATTGGCGGCTTCGTCGCCGCCCCGCGCCAGCAGATAGACCAGCAGCGTGCCGAACGCCGGCAGGAAGGTGACGACGGAAAGAATGGGCCAGGTTGTCATCACTGGCCTCCCAAGCCGAACATGAACCAGGTGATCAACCCCGCGACGCCGATCAGCATCGCGAAGGCGTAGTGATAGAGATAGCCGGTCTGCAGCTTCACGACGTTGCGGGTGACGTCAAGCACCCACGCCGATACGCCATCCGGGCCGAAGCCGTCGATGATCTTGCCGTCGCCGACCTTCCACAGGAAGCGGCCGATCCATTTGGCCGGGCGCACGAAGATCACATCGTAAAGCTCGTCGAAATACCATTTGTTGAGCAGGAACTGGTACAGCAGCGGCTGGCTGCGGGCCAGTTCGACCGGCAGATAGGGCCGGCGAATATAAAAGACGTAGGCGATATAGGCGCCGATCACCATCATGACCGTCGGCAGATAGGCGATGGTCTCGGGGATATGGTGCATCTCTTCGATGATATGCGGATTCATCTTGATCGAGTCGCGGAAGAATTCCTCGACGCCGTGGCCGGCGAACAGCTCCTTGAACGGGAACCCCGAGAGGATCGATCCGGCGGCGAGAACGCCGATCGGGATCAGCATCCACAGCGGGCTTTCGTGCGCCGCCTCGTAGTGCTCCTGGTCGTGCGGTTCGCCGAAGAAGGTCTTGAAGATCAGCCGCCAGGAATAGAACGAGGTCAGCCCGGCCGCGACCACGGTCATCAGGAAACCGTAGAGCGCGAACGGATTGTGCGAGGCGTAGGCGGACTCGATGATCGCATCCTTGGAGAAATAGCCCGCGAACATCGGAAAGCCGGTCAACGCCAGGGTCCCGATGCACATCACCGCGAAAGTATAGGGGATCTTGCGCCAGAGCCCGCCCATGTTGCGGATGTCCTGCTCGTGATGCATCGCATAGATCACCGAGCCCGAACCCAGGAACAACAGCGCCTTGAAGAAGGCGTGGGTGAACAGATGGAACATGCCGACGGAGTAGGCCCCCGCCCCCATCGCCACGAACATGTAGCCGAGCTGCGAACAGGTCGAATAGGCGACGATGCGTTTGATGTCGTTCTGCACGAGGCCGATCGTTGCCGCGAAGAACGCCGTGGTGGCGCCAAAGAACATCACCACGGCCTGCGCGTTCGGCGCCAGCTCGAACAGCGGCGACAGCCGCGCCACCATGAATACACCGGCGGTCACCATGGTCGCGGCGTGGATCAGCGCCGACACCGGCGTCGGGCCTTCCATGGCATCCGGCAACCAGGTGTGCAGCAGGAACTGGGCGGATTTGCCCATCGCGCCCATGAACAGCAGCACGCAGGTCAGCGTCAGCGCGTCGGCGTGCCAGCCGAAGAAGTCGATGGTCTTGCCGGTCAGGCCGGGGGCGCCGGCGAAGATGGTCTCGAAATCGGTCGAGCCGATCAGCGCGAAAATGGCAAAGATGCCGAGCGCGAAGCCGAAATCGCCGACGCGGTTGACCACGAAGGCCTTGATCGCCGCGGCGTTGGCCGACGGCTTCTGGTACCAGAACCCGATCAGCAGGTAGCTCGCCAGACCGACGCCCTCCCAGCCGAAGAACAACTGCACCAGATTGTCCGCGGTCACCAGCATCAGCATCGCGAAGGTGAACAGCGACAGATAAGCGAAGAAGCGCGGCCGGTACGGATCCTCGTCCATGTAGCCGATCGAATAGAGGTGCACGAGCGAGGAGACGGTGTTGACCACCACCAGCATCACCGCGGTCAGCGTATCGACCCGCAGCGACCACGCCACCTGCAGATCGCCCGAATTGATCCAGGGGAACAGCGCGATCCTGGCGTCATGATGCATGAAGCCGACATCGACCAGGGCAACCCAGGACAATGCCGCCGAGACCAGCAGCAGCCCCGTCGTGATCAGTTCGGCCGCGCGCGAGCCCGCAGCCGCCGGCTCGACGGCGTGATGATCGTCGTGGCCGTGGTCGTCATGCGGCATCCGAGGCGTGGGCATCGGCGCCGTGCGCGTCGCCATGATGCTCGACCTCGTCGCCGCTCGGATTGCGCGCATGCGCGCCGAAGATCGAGATCAGGCCCGCGAGAATCGCGCCGATCAGCGGCAGAAAGACGATTGCCTGGATCATTGGCGGCTTAACCCTTCATCAGATTGACGTCTTCAACCGCGATCGAGCCGCGGTTGCGGAAGTACACCACCAGCACCGCAAGACCGATCGCCGCCTCCGCCGCCGCCACCGTCAGCACCAGCAGCGCGAATACCTGGCCGACGATGTCGCCGAGGAAGGTCGAAAACGCCACCAGGTTGATATTGACCGCGAGCAGGATCAGCTCGATCGACATCAGGATGACGATGATGTTCTTGCGGTTGAGAAAGATGCCGAGAATGCCGAGCGTGAACAGGATCGCGCCGACCGAAAGGTAGTGTCCAAGACCGATCGTCATTGCACCCACTCCGCCGCGTCCGCGTCCTGCAGGCCCTGCCCCGAGGCCACCTTGCGCACGCTCATCGCGATCGCCGGCGTGCGCGCGTTCTGCACGTTGATGTCCTGCCGCTTGACGCTCGCCTTGTGGCGCAGCGTCAGCACGATGGCGCCGATCATCGCGACCAGCAGCACCATGCCTGCCATCTGGAAGTAATGGATGTACTTCGTGTAGAGCACGAGGCCGAGCGCCTCGGTGTTGCTGACATTGGTCGGGATCGCCGCCGTAATCGACTTGGCGGTGCCGGCATTGATGACCCAGCCGCCGCCGACCAGCAGCAGTTCGGCGAGGAAAATCGCGCCGATCACAAGCCCGATCGGCAGATATTCGAGGAAGCCCTCGCGCAGTTCGGTGAAGTCGACGTCGAGCATCATGATCACGAACAGGAACAGCACCGCGACCGCGCCGACATAGACCACGATCAGGATCATCGCCAGGAATTCGGCGCCCATCAGCACGAACAGTCCGGAGGCGTTGACGAAGGCCAGGATCAGGAACAGCACGGAATGCACGGGATTGCGCGACACAATCACCATGACCGCCGACGCCACGCAGACGCCGGCGAACAGATAGAAGAACAGCGCTGGAAGGATCATGCCCTCACCTCACCGGTACGGCGCGTCGAGTTCGATCGATTTCGCAATCTCGCGCTCCCAGCGGTCGCCATTGGCGAGCAGTTTCGCCTTGTCATAGTAGAGTTCCTCGCGGGTCTCGGTCGCGAATTCGAAATTCGGTCCCTCGACGATGGCATCGACCGGACACGCCTCCTGGCACAGCCCGCAATAGATGCATTTCACCATGTCGATGTCGTAGCGCACGGTGCGGCGGGTGCCGTCGTTGCGGCGCGGGCCGGCCTCGATGGTGATCGCCTGCGCCGGGCAGATCGCCTCGCACAGCTTGCAGGCGATGCAGCGTTCCTCGCCATTGGGATAGCGGCGCAACGCGTGCTCGCCGCGAAAGCGCGGCGAGATCGGCCCCTTCTCGAACGGATAGTTCAGCGTCGGCTTCGGCTGGAAGAAATAGCGCATGGCGAGAAAGAACGCCGATACGAATTCGGACAGCAGAAGCGAGCGGGCGGTGGCGTTGATATTGACACTCATAGCGACCTCATTGCGGAGCGATCCCCGCGAAGTGCAGCACGCCGGCGACGATCACCACCATCGCCAGCGACAGCGGCAGGAACACCTTCCAGCCGAGCCGCATCAGTTGATCGTAGCGGTAGCGCGGCACGATCGCCTTCGCCATCGCAAACAGGAAGAACATGAAGAATAGCTTGAGCGCGAACCAGATCACGCCGGGCACCCAGGTGAACGGCGCCACCGCGATCGGCGGCAGCCAGCCGCCCAGGAACAGGATCGTGGCCATCGCGCACATCGTGGTGATCGCGACATACTCGCCGAGCATGAACAACAGATACGGCGTCGAGCCGTATTCGACCATGAAGCCCGCCACCAGTTCGGATTCGGCTTCCACCAGGTCGAACGGCGGACGATTGGTTTCCGCCAGCGCCGAGACGTAGAACACCACGAACATCGGGAACAGCGGCATGAAGTACCAGTTCAGGATGGTCAGCCTGGGCAGGCCGATCAGGCTGGCGAGCCCGCGGGTGTTCTGGGCCTCGACCACGGCCGAAAGGTTGAGCGAGCCCACGCACAGCAGCACGGTGATGATGACAAAGCCGATCGAGACTTCGTAGCTCACCATCTGCGCCGCCGAGCGCAGCGCCGCCAGGAACGGGTATTTCGAGTTCGACGACCAGCCGGCCATGATGATGCCGTAGATCGACAGCGACGAGATCGCGAAGATGTAGAGGACGCCGACATTGATGTCGGAGATCACCCAGCCGAGATCCATCGGGATCACCGCCCAGGCCGCCAGCGCCAGCACGCAGGAGACCAGCGGCGCCAGCAGGAACACGCCCTTGTTGGCGCCGGAGGGAATGATCGGCTCCTTCAGCACGAACTTCAGGAGATCGGCAAAGGACTGGAACAGGCCCCAGGGGCCGACCACGTTCGGTCCGCGCCGGATCTGCACCGCCGCCCAGATCTTGCGGTCGGCGAGCAGGATGTAGGCGATCGCGATCAGCAGCACGACGAGCAGCAGCAGGCTCTCCGCGACCATGACGATCAGCGGCCAGAGAAAGCCGGTCCAGAATGCGCTTGCGAAGAATTCAGCCATCAGGTCACGCTCACTCCGCTGCCGTCAGCATCTGCCCGGACGCCAGCCGGGAGCATTCCGCCATCACCGCCGAGGCGCGCGCGATCGGGTTGGTCAGATAGAAATCCTCGACCGACGACTTGAACGGCGTCTTCTCGACGCTGCCGCCCTTGCCGGCCAGCGTCTTGATGTCGGCCGCCTTGCCGGCCTCGATCTGGTCGACGCGCATCAGATGCGGCACGGCCTTGAACAGCGCCTGCCGCAGCGCCGCAAGCGAATCGTAGCCGAGCTTCTTGCCCAGCACTTCCGACAGCGCGCGGATGATCGCCCAGTCCTCGCGCGCCTCCCCCGGAGGGAACGCCGCGCGGTTCGCCATCTGCACCCGGCCTTCGGTGTTGACGTAGATGCCGGATTTTTCGGTGTAGGCCGCGCCCGGCAGGATCACGTCGGCGCGATGCGCGCCGCGGTCGCCATGGGTGCCGATATAGACCACGAAGGTGCCGTCCGGCACCTTGATCTCATCGGCGCCGAGCAGAAACAGCACATCGAGCGTGCCGAACGTCGTCATCTGCGCCGCGCTCAGGCCGCCCGCGCTCGCCGCAAAGCCGATATCGAGCGCGCCGACCCGCGAGGCCGTATCGTGCAGCACGGCAAAGCCGTTCCAGCCGTCCTTGACCGCGCCGACATCGACCGCGAGCTTCGCGGCAGCGGCGAGAATCGCCGGCGCCGTCATGCCGCCCCGTCGCGCCGGCGCCGACCAGCACGATCGGATTCTTGGCGCCCTTCAGCACGTCGGCGAAGGAATGCTTGCCGGCGGCGAGATCGGCAAGCGAGTCCGTGCCCGCGCCGAGATAATCGTGAGCCGTAGGTGAGATCGGCCTTGGCGCCGATCACGCCGATCTTGAGCTGGCCCGTGCGCCAGCGCTTGCGGATGCGCGCGTTGAGGACGGCGGCTTCCTTCCGCGGGTTCGAGCCGACGATCAGAAGCGCGTCGGCCTGCTCGATGCCGGCGATCGTCGGATTGAAGATGTAGGAGGCGCGGCCGTTCTTGGGATCGAAGGCGTCGCCGCCCTGCACCGCCAGATTGACCGAGCCGTATTTCGCCAGGAGATCCTTGAGCGCGAACATCTCGTCCACCGCGGCAAGGTCGCCGGCGATGGCGCCGATCCGCTTGCCGTCGCTGCATCCTGACCTTGGCCGCGATGGCGGCGAACGCTTCCGACCAGGACGCCGCGCGGAGCTTGCCGTTGTCCCGGATGTAGGGCCGGTCGAGCCGCTGGGTGCGCAGGCCGTCGACGACGTGGCGGGTCTTGTCGGAAATCCACTCCTCGTTCACCGCCTCGTTGACGCGCGGCAGGATCCGCATCACCTCGCGGCCGCGGGTATCGACCCGGATCGCCGAGCCGACGCCGTCCATCACGTCGATCGACTGGGTCTTGCCGAGTTCCCAGGGCCGCGCCGCGAAGGCGTAGGGTTTCGAGGTCAGCGCGCCCACCGGGCAGATATCGACGAGATTGCCCTGCAATTCCGAGGTCAGCGCCGATTCCAGATAGGTGGTGATCTCCATGTCCTCGCCGCGGCCGGTCGCGCCCATTTCCGGCGCGCCGCAGACTTCGGCGGAGAAGCGGACGCAGCGGGTGCACTGGATGCAGCGGTTCATCGAGGTCTTGACCAGCGCGCCCAGATATTTGTCCTCGACCGCGCGCTTGTTCTCGGCAAAGCGCGAGGTGTCGACGCCGTAGCCCATCGCCTGGTCCTGCAGGTCGCACTCCCCGCCCTGATCGCAGATCGGGCAATCCAGCGGGTGGTTGATCAGCAGGAATTCCATCACGCCTTCGCGCGCCTTCTTCACCATCGGCGAGCGGGTGGAGATTTCCGGCGGCTCGCCCTTCGGACCGGGGCGGCAATCGCGCACGCCCCAGGCGCAGCTCGCCACCGGCTTCGGGCCGCCCTTGATCTCGACCAGGCACATCCGGCAATTGCCGGCGATCGACAGCCGCTCGTGGTAGCAGAAGCGCGGGATTTCGGCGCCCGCGGCCTCGCACGCCTGCAGCAGCGTGTATTCGGCGGGGACATCGATCTCTTTGCCATCGATGATGAGTTTTGTCATGGCGGTCTCAGGTCTTTCCGAGCTTGCAGTCGGGTGGTGTGACGCTGGCGGTCTTCAGGGATGCCGTGACCCATTGCTGGGTGTCGGCACCGTAGGTCGCGAGATAAGCGGGCTGCGCCGCGCTCTTCTCGCACAGGAACGGCAGATGCGGCTTCAGATCGTAGTCGCACGATGCCTGCCACTCGCGCTTGTCCGTGAATGCCCGAAAGCGCCTCCTCGCAGGCATAGAGGAAATACGAAACGAAGCTCTCGTACTGAACCTGATCGTCGCGGCTGCCGGCCTTGATCGCTGTCGTAGTCGGGCGCGGCGAATTTCGGATTCTTGAACGCCAGATCGGTATAGGCGAGGAACACCTGCCGAGCGCTGGCCGCGCGGTTGTTGGACCGGATTTCGTTGATCTGAAACAGGATCGCAACAAAGCCGAGCAGCGCCACGGCCGCCTGCGCCATCTGCGCCAGCGTCCCGTATTTCTGCCACCAGAAAAGGCTCGGTTGCGACATCGCCCTACTCCGCCGCCACCATGTGCGCGGGATCGAGAATGCCGGCATCGTCGATATCCGCCTTGTGCGAATATTCGCTCGATGCGCTCTTCGATCTCGTGACGGAAATGCGCGATCAGGCCCTGGATCGGCCACGCCGCGGCGTCGCCGAGCGCGCAGATGGTGTGACCCTCGACCTGTTTTGTGACCTCCAGCAGCATGTCGATCTCGCGCTTGTGGGCGCGGCCTTCGGCCATGCGCGTCAGCACCCGCCACATCCAGCCCGTGCCCTCGCGGCACGGCGTGCACTGGCCGCAGCTCTCATGCTTGTAGAAATAGGAAATCCGCGCGATCGCCCGGATCAGGTCGGTCGACTTGTCCATCACGATGACGGCGGCGGTGCCGAGGCCGGAACGCAGCTTGCCCAGGCTGTCGAAATCCATCGGCGTGTCGATGATCTGCTCGGCCGGCACCATGCGCACCGAGGAGCCGCCGGGGATGACCGCCTTGAGATTGTCCCAGCCGCCGCGAATGCCGCCGCAATGGCGCTCGATCAGCTCGCGGAACGGAATCCCCATCGCCTCTTCGACGTTGCAGGGGCGCTCGACATGGCCGGAGATGCAGAACAGCTTGGTGCCGACATTGTTCGGCTTGCCGATGGCGGCGAACCACGCCGCGCCGCGCCGCAGGATATCCGGCGCGACCGCGATCGACTCGACATTGTTGACGGTGGTCGGGCAGCCGTAGAGACCGACATTGGCCGGGAAAGGCGGCTTCAGCCGCGGCTGGCCCTTCTTGCCTTCGAGGCTTTCCAGAAGCGCCGTCTCTTCGCCGCAGATATAGGCGCCGGCGCCGTGGGTCACGTAGAGATCGAACGGCCAGCCGTTGATATTGTCCTTGCCGATCAGTTTCGCCTCATAGGCCTGATCGACCGCGGCCTGCAGGTGCTCGCGCTCCCGGATGAATTCGCCGCGCACATAGATGTAGCAGACATGGGCGCCCATCGCGAAGCTGGCGAGCAGGCAGCCCTCGACCAGAAGATGCGGATCGTGCCGCATGATCTCGCGGTCCTTGCAGGTGCCGGGCTCGGACTCGTCGGCATTGACCACGAGATAGCTCGGCCGGCCGTCGGTCGATTCCTTCGGCATGAACGACCATTTCAGGCCGGTCGGAAAACCCGCCCCGCCGCGTCCGCGCAGGCCCGAGGCCTTCATCTCGTTGACGATCCAGTCGCGGCCCTTGTCGATGATCGCCTTGGTGCCGTCCCAGGCGCCGCGGCGGCGCGCACCTTCCAGGCCCCAGTCGTGGAGGCCGTAGAGGTTCTTGAAGATGCGGTCCTTGTCAGCGAGCATGACGTGAAGCTTCCTAAGATCAGCGGTTGGACTGCGAATAGGCGAGACCGGCGGCGCAGCCGCCGATGACGACCGCCCACAACAGGCTTGATTCAAGCGAGGCGTGCAGCACGTAGCGCTGCAGCAGGAAGATGAACGCCGCGGCTGCCGCGGTGTGCAAGGCTATGTAGCGCCAGTTCTTCATCGCACCGACACTCCCCGCGCCGGTCGCCTTTAATGTGCGCTCGCGCGTCATGTGGTTTCCTTCAGCGTGGTCGGGCCGCCGACCGGCGCCGAAAACTGACGGTCGATCTGTGGTCCCGGCTTCGGCGGCTTGCCGGAGGCAAAGCCGTCCAGCACCTTGCCGAAATTTTCCTTGGTCAGGTCCTCGTAGGTATCCTTCCAGATCAGCACCATCGGCGCGTTCACGCAGGCGCCGAGACACTCGACCTCCTCCCAACTGAAATTGCCGTCCTTGGACAGATGGAAGGGCTCGTGGTGAATGCGGCTCTGGCAGACCTCGATGATGTCGCCGGCGCCGCGCAGCCGGCACGGCGTGGTGCCGCAGACCTGGACGTGCGCCTTCTTGCCGACCGGCTGCAGCTGGAACATCGTGTAGAAGGTCGCGACTTCCAGCACGCGGATATAGGGCATGTCGAGCAGATCGGCGACCGCGCGGATCGCGGCTTCCGACACCCATCCCTCATGCTGTTCCTGCACCCGCCACAGGATCGCGATGACAGCGGAGGCCTGCCGGCCTTCCGGATATTTGACGATCTGCTCCTTGGCCCAGGCGAGGTTTTCCGGCGTGAACGTGAAATTCGCGGGCTGCAGTTCTTTCGGGGCGAGGCGGCGGACGGACATTGTCGTTCAGTCTCTCATTGCATGCGGCGCGCGGCGCCGGCGTTCAGGGCGCTGATCCGGTCCAGCCAGAAGGCGCTCGCGGTGCCGAACACGTTGTAGCCGACGTGAGTGGAAACCTTGATGCGGTCGAGAATCGAAAGCTCGGTCACGGTTTCCAGGCGATTGGTGCGGGGATCGTGGACGATCAGCTTCAGCGGGGTCTGGTCGAGGATATAGCGCGACACGGTATGGTTACGGTCGTTGCCGTGCTCCTCGCACAACAACACGCTGTCGCCCTGCAACAGCCGCGCGCCGCCCTTGATCGCCTCGATCTCGACGCCCTCGACGTCGAGCTTGATCAGGTATTTTCCCTTCGGCGAGATCTTGCCGTCATCGAGCAGATTATCGAGCGCAAGGACCGGCACTTCCTCGCCGCCGCCATGGGCGTCACCGGCGATGCTGAAGGCCTCATGCTTGGTGCCGGACAGCCGCGCGGTGCCCCGCGCCGAACCGATCGCGCACTTCATCACCTCGAAACGGTTGCCGTTGATGGCGGCGTTGTTCGCTAGCTTGGCGAAATTCTGCGACGACGGCTCGATCGCGATCGCCTTGTGCGAGCCGTAAGGCGCGCTCGAGACCAGCACCGACCAGTAGCCGAAATTGGCGCCGCAATCGAGCAGCGTGTAATCGACGCCGACGGAATCCCTGAACAACAGCTCCAGTTCGTCCTCATAGGAGAACGAGCGGTTCAGCAGCTTGCTCCAGTAACCGTCGCCATAGGGAAACTCGAATGTCGCATCGGCATTGAGCTTGACCGCGATGTCCCGCTCCGGCAGCGTCTTGCGCAGCAGATTGGCGCAATGGTTGTAGCCGCGGTGCGAAAAATGCGACGAGATCTTCGAGCCCGTCGCGAACGCCAGCGCAGCCGTCCGCTCCCACAGATTGGCGCCCTCCAGAGCGCCTGAAGCCCTGTCAAAATGGATGGGCGGGAGCGCGATCACCGATCGACCTCGCCGAACACGATGTCGAGCGAGCCGAGGATGGCCGACACGTCGGCCAGCAGATGGCCCTTGCAGATGAAATCCATCGCCTGCAGATGCGCAAATCCGGGCGCGCGGATCTTGCACTTGTACGGCTTGTTGCTGCCGTCGGCGACCAGATAGACGCCGAACTCGCCCTTGGGCGCCTCGACCGCGGCGTAGACTTCGCCTTCCGGCACGTGGAAGCCCTCGGTATAGAGCTTGAAATGGTGGATCAGCGCTTCCATCGAACGCTTCATCTCGCCGCGGCGCGGCGGCGAAATCTTGTGATCCTCCACGACGACGGGCCCCTGCCCGTCGGCGGCGCGCAGCTTGGCGATGCACTGCTTCATGATGCGCACGGACTGGCGCATCTCTTCCATGCGGATCAGATAGCGGTCGAAACAGTCGCCGTTCTTGCCGATCGGAATGTCGAAATCCATCTCGGCGTAGCATTCGTAGGGCTGGGCCTTGCGCAGATCCCACGCCGCACCCGAGCCGCGCACCATCACGCCCGAGAAACCCCATTCCCAGGCCTGCTTCAGCGACACCACGCCGATATCGACGTTGCGCTGCTTGAAGATGCGGTTGCCGGTCAGGAGCCGGTCGAGATCGTCGACCACGCGCAGGAACGGATCGCACCAGGCATCGATATCGTCGATCAGCTTCGGCGGCAGGTCCTGGTGCACGCCGCCGATCCGGAAATAGGCCGCGTGCATGCGCGAGCCGGAGGCGCGCTCGTAGAACACCATCAGCTTTTCGCGCTCTTCGAAGCCCCACAGCGGCGGCGTCAGCGCGCCGACGTCCATCGCCTGCGTGGTGACGTTGAGCAGATGCGACAGGATGCGGCCGATTTCGCAATAGAGCACCCGGATCAACTGCCCGCGGCGCGGCACCTCGATGCCGAGCAGTTTTTCCGCCGCGAGGCAGAAGGCGTGCTCCTGGTTCATCGGCGCGACATAGTCGAGCCGGTCGAAATACGGGATCGCCTGCAGATAGGTCTTGGTTTCGATCAGCTTTTCGGTGCCGCGATGAAGCAGGCCGATATGCGGATCGACACGGGCGACCACCTCGCCGTCAAGCTCGAGCACCAGGCGGAGCACACCGTGCGCGGCGGGATGCTGCGGCCCGAAATTGATCGTAAAATTACGCAGTGCTGGTGCTTCGTTCATGGTCAGACCTTCGGCCCCGCCTTCTCATCGCCGGGCAGCGCCGGATAGTCGGCCCCCTCCCATGGCGAGAGAAAATCGAACTTGCGGAACTCCTGATTGAGGCGAACGGGCTCGTAGAGCACCCGCTTCTCCTGATCGTCGTAGCGGACCTCGACGAAGCCGGTGGTCGGGAAGTCCTTGCGCAGCGGATGGCCGTCGAAACCGTAATCGGTCAACAGCCGCCGCATGTCCGGATGCCCGGTGAAGATCACGCCGTAGAGGTCGTAGGCTTCGCGCTCGAACCAGTCGGCGCCGGGAAACACCTCGATGATCGACGGCACCTGGGTGGTCTCGTCGGCCGCCACGCGCAGGCGGATGCGCGCGTTCAGGGTCGGCGACAGCAGATGATAGATCACGTCGAAGCGTTT
Source organism: uncultured Alphaproteobacteria bacterium (assembly GCA_963843225.1). Taxonomy (GTDB): domain Bacteria; phylum Pseudomonadota; class Alphaproteobacteria; order Rhizobiales; family Xanthobacteraceae; genus Bradyrhizobium. The sequence goes on from CAWJJT010000004.1 coordinate 590,394, forward strand.
TTCGCGGCCGGGATAATCGACCGCGGTGACATCGGTGAAGTTGACGAAACGGCAATTGGGATCGTCGCGCAGGAACTTGACGACGTCGACGATCTTGTCGGCCTGCACATTTACCGTGAGCTGCCCAAAGGCGACCGCATGACCGGTTGCTGCGCCCGGAAGCGCGCTAACGATCGTCTGCCCCATGGCATCGAGCCTGCCGTCATCCATTCCAAAACCCTTAGCGTTCGATGGTTCCGGTGCGCCGGATCTTCTTCTGCAGCAACAGCACGCCGTAAAGCAGCGCTTCCGCCGTCGGTGGGCATCCGGGCACGTAGATATCGACGGGCACGATGCGGTCGCAGCCGCGCACCACCGAATAGGAGTAGTGGTAGTAGCCGCCGCCGTTGGCGCACGACCCCATCGAGATCACGTAGCGCGGCTCCGGCATCTGGTCGTAGACCTTGCGCAGCGCCGGCGCCATCTTGTTGGTCAGGGTGCCCGCGACGATCATCACGTCCGACTGCCGCGGCGAAGCGCGCGGCGCAAATCCAAAGCGCTCGACGTCGTAGCGCGGCATCGACACCTGCATCATCTCGACCGCGCAGCAGGCGAGACCGAAGGTCATCCACATCAGCGACCCCGTCCGCGCCCAGACAATCAGGTTGTCGGCGGTGGTGATGAAGAAGCCCTTGTCGGACAGTTCGTGATTGACCTCGAGGAAATACGGATCATTGGCTCCGACCGGCTTGCCGGTGGAGGGATCGAGGATGCCGGTCGCGGCGGGGGCGACCGCCGGGGCAAATCCGGGCCTGGCGGCAGAGGGGCTCAATCCCATTCGAGCGCGCCTTTCTTCCATTCGTAAGCGAAGCCGACGGTCAGGACGGCCAGGAAAACCACCATCGACCAGAAGCCGGTCGCGCCGAGCTTCCCGAACGCCACCGCCCACGGGAACAGGAAGGCCACTTCGAGGTCGAAGATGATGAAGAGGATCGCCACCAGATAGAACCGGACGTCGAACTTCATGCGGGCGTCGTCGAATGCGTTGAATCCGCATTCATACGCCGAGAGTTTTTCCGGATCCGGCTGCTGGAAGGCGACGAGGAAGGGAGCGATCAGCAGCACCAGCCCGATCAGGGCGGCGACACCGATAAAAACGACAAGTGGTAGATAATTCTGCAGGATGCCGGTCATCGGCGGAGCCTTTTCCTGCGGTGCTGACAGCCGCAGATTCGCTGATTGGAATTGTTCTGAGGCTTAGCGCAGCGCAACAAGGGGCGCAAGACAAGCAATTTTGACGGCGTCCGCGGCCTCCATAAGCGGCGGGAAAACTCGGGAACACGGCCCGGCCCCGCGACGGCCCGGTACGAACTCTCCTCAGCTCAGCGGCCCCGTATATTTCTCCAGTTGCGCCCACGCCTCGGCGCCATAGGTCTTCTGCCACTGCGTGTAGAAGCCCGCCTTTACCAGCGCCGCCCTGAACTGCACGGGGTCGGGCTTGTTGAAGATCATGCCCTTGGCCGTGAGCTCGGCTTGCAGCGACCGGTCCATCTCCGACAGATCCGCCCGCTCCTTGACCGCCGCAGCATCGAAGTTGCTGTTGAGGATTTCGAGGAGGTCGGCAGGCAGCGCAGCCAGCGCGCGGCGGTTGGCGACGACCCAATAGCCGCTCCAGCAATGGTTCGACAGCGCGCAATATTTCTGCACCTCGTACAGCTTGCCGGTCGACACCTGCGCCAGCGGGTTCTCCTGGCCTTCCACGATGTGGGTCTGCAGGGCCGAATAGAGCTCGCTGTAGCTGATGCTCGAGGGCAGCGCTCCCAACCCGCTGAACAGGGAGGTCAGCAAGGCCGTGACGGGAACGCGGATCTTGAAACCCTTGAGGTCGTCGACCCCGTTCAATTGCCGGCTCGACGACGAGGTGATCTGCCGGAACCCGTTGTCCCACATCTTCTTCATCGGCACGATCCCGGCCTTGCCGATGGCGTCGCGGACGACATCGCCGACGCCGCCGTCCATGGCGGCCCAGACCTGGTCATAGGACTGGAAGGCGAAGCCAATGCTCGGCAGGCCCGAAAGCGGCACCAGCGTCGACAGGGTCATGCTCGGCGCCGCCAGCAATTCGATACCGCCGGCGCGAACCTGCGACAGCATCTCGGGATCGCCGCCGAGCTGGCTGTTGGGGAATACCGTGACGTTCAGCCGGCCCGACGACTGGCTGCCGATCGCGCGTGCGGCTTCCGTCAACCGGAGCGTCAGGGGGTGGGTATCGGGCGTGTTGACGCCGAGCTTGAACTCGAATTCGCTCGTGGCGCTGGCGGGTTTGGTCAAGATGGTGGTTGCCCAGGCAGCCGACGCGGCGCCCAGCAAACCTCTGCGGGTTATTGTCATTTTTTCTTTTCTCCCGAACGCGTTATCGCGCCTGGAGCCAGTTTCCTTCGAACCGCAGGCCGTCCGCAAGGTCGCGGGAAAGCAGGCAAGAGCCTCCGATCCTCACCCCCGACGAAACCATTTTGCGGAATCCACGAAACCACCCTGAAACAAACGGGGGGTACTCCTCGCGACAACAAAGCGGCGGCGAAGCGCCCCGGAGGCTCACATGAACCACTCAATTCACTCGGCGGACCGCAGCACCCACTTGAAAATCGTGGTGGTGGCGCTTGTGGCCGGAATCGTGGTGGCCGGCTTGAGTATCTCGGCCCGCACCAATGCCGATTACAGCCAGACCGCCCACGTCATCAAAGCCGGCAAGCCGGTCGTGTTGACCAGCTCGAATACGACGCTCGTCCGCTAAACCGATACCAATTTCAACACGAACTGATTGAAAATAGCAGAGCGGCCGCCTTCGGGCGGCCTTTTGCTTTGATGAATAACGTGACGATGGACTGGCGGCGAACGGGGGATCGAGGCCAACTCCCGGCGTTAAGATCGCCAGTTCGAAAAACGGCTTAAGTACTTGAAAAGATGGCGCGAGAGACGGGACTCGAACCCGCGGCCTCCGCCGTGACAGGGCGGCGCTCTAACCAACTGAGCTACTCCCGCGGATGCCGTAATCACTGACCGATCCGCACAGGAGTGAGGGCATAAAGGCGTGCCTCTGTTTAGTCAAGGTCATTGCGAATCCTCCCATTTCAGCGGGCCTTTCTTGCGATGTCGATGCAAATAATGCCCTATTTGCAGGCAAAACAGCGTAGGCAGCCGATCCCCGAATTGTTTAAGGCCTGCTACGTCTTAGGTTTCTTGAGCCGTCAAACAACGAGGAGGGCCAAATATGGCGAAGAAAGCAGCGTCCCCGACCACCGTCACGCTGAAGCATCTGGCGGCGGCGATCGCCGACGACCAGGAATTGTCGAAGAAGAAGGCCGAAGAGATCCTGACCGATTTGGTCGGCCGGATCACCAAGCACCTGAAGAAGGGCGAGCGCATCCGCATCGTCGGCCTCGGCATCCTCCAGGTGCGCAAGCGCGCCGCCCGCATGGGCCGCAACCCCGCCACCGGCGAAGCCATCCAAATCAAGGCCAGCAAGAAGGTTGCCTTCCGCGCGGCCAAGGAACTCAAGGAAGCCGTCTGACAGGGCCGCTTTCCCTCCTCTTGCGTCATTCCGGTCCGGCGAACGCGGCCCGCCGGAATGATGCCTTTGCCAGCGTGGCGTTTTCTCGTACCGACGTGCGGTTTCGATGGTGAGTTCGTCCCTGAAGTTCACGCACACCGTCACCGAGCGCTTTCTGCGCTATGTGGTGATCGACACCCAGTCGGACCCCGCCTCCCCGACCTGCCCGTCGACCGAAAAGCAGAAAGATCTGGGCCGGCTGCTCGCCGCCGAACTCAACGCGATGGGTCTGCGCGACGCCCATCTCGACCAATACGGCTACGTCTACGCGACCATTCCGGCCAATACCGACAAGCAGGTCCCGGTGATCTGCTTCTGCTCGCACATGGACACTTCGCCCGATTGCAGCGGCAAGGACGTCAAGCCCCAGATCGTGCGGAATTACCGTGGCGGCGACATCGTGCTGCCCGGCGACCCCACGCAAGTCATCCGCGCCGCCGAACATCCCGCGCTGCAGGACCAGATCGGCAGCGACATCGTCACCTCGGACGGCACCACGCTGCTGGGCGCCGACAACAAGGCCGGCCTTGCCGAGATCATGGATGCCGCGCATTTCCTGATCAACAATCCGCAGATCAAGCACGGCGCCATCAAGATCCTGTTCACGCCCGACGAGGAGATCGGCCGCGGCGTCGACAAGGCCGATCTGAAGAAGCTCGGCGGCGGACTTTGCCTACACGATCGACGGCGAGAGCGCCGGCAATCTCGAGGACGAGACGTTTTCCGCCGATGGCGCCACCATCACCATCGAGGGCGTCAGCGTTCATCCCGGTTTTGCCAAGGGCAAGATGGAGCACGCCATCAAGATCGCGGCCGCCATCGTCGACCGGCTGCCGAAAGATACCTGCTCGCCGGAAACCACCGAGGGCAAGGAAGGCTTCCTGCATCCGGTCGGCATCTCCGGCGCGCTGGAGAAAGCCACGCTGAGTTTCATCGTGCGCGATTTCACCGATGAAGGCCTCAAGGAAAAAGAAGCGTTGCTGGAGCGCATCGTCCGGGACGTGATGAAGGATTTTCCGCGCTCCACCTGGCGGCTCGAGGTCAAGCCGCAATACCGCAACATGAAGCAGGTGATCGACCGACACCCCGAGATCGTCGACTACGCGATGGAGGCGATCCGCCGCGCCGGCCTGACGCCGAAAAGGACCTCGATCCGCGGCGGCACCGACGGCTCGCGGCTGTCGTTCATGGGATTGCCCTGCCCCAACATCTTCGCCGGCGAGCACGCGTTCCATTCGCGGCTCGAATGGGTAAGCCGGCAGGACATGGAAAAGGCCGTGCAGACCATCGTCCATCTCGCGATGATCTGGGAAGAGAAGGCCTGAGGCGGCTTCGAGCGAAAGGCGGCCCCGCGCTCGATGGGGGCGGACCTGTTCGCGTCAGGCGTCAACCTTAAGACGTTCAGGCCTTCGCCGTCACGATCCAGATCGCGGCGGCAAGCGGCACCGACTGTCCGTTGGCAAAGGGCGTCAGCGCCTCGCGAATTGAATTGGTGGCGGCGGCAACCACCTCCGGCGGCTGTTCGGCCAGCGCCCGGGCCGCAGGTCCGATTTCCAGCGCGCTCCGGACCGCGGCGTCCATGCCGCGTCCGATCGCGACATCGAGCGACAGATTGCACGGCTCCATGGCAATCCCGGTAAAGCCGGCCTCGCCCAGGATGCGCTGCACGCGGGCCTCGGCGGCGAAGGCGAACGGACCGGGGTCTTCGGGCCCCTGCGGCGGCAGTTTCGGGACGTGCTTGTAGACGGCCTGCAGCGGCGCCATGAAGAACGGATTTTCGCGCGGCTCCCGCCAGCAGGCGAAAGCCAGCCGCCCCGATGGTTTCATCCCGCGACGCAGATTGGCGAACGAGCGTGCCGGCTCGGCGAAAAACATCACGCCGAAGCGGGAGGCCAGAAGATCAAAGCTCCCGGGGGCAAACGGATGAACGGTCGCATCCGCCAGCACGAATTCGACCGGCAAGCCCGAAGGCGCGACCTGCCGGGCGCGGGCCAGCATCGGCCCGGAAATGTCGACGCCCAGCACATGGCCGCCTGGGCCAACCTTCTGCGCCAGCGCGATCGAGACCGCGCCGCTGCCGCACCCGACATCGACAATCCGCTCGCCCGCGGCGGGCCGTGCGCGGTCGATCAGGAGATCGGCGACCGGCGCCAGCAGAATGTCCTGCGATTGCTGGCGATCGGCCCAGCGCTGGCCGCCGGGTCCGTTCCAATAGGCGATCTGGTCCGCGTTTAGGTCGTGGCCGACAGGTGCTTCCATTGTCCAAACTCGTTTGCAGTCCGCCCCGGCCGCTTTCGTCCACAATTCAGATTCAAGCCGGACATTGCGAGGGGGCCGAAAAGTGCCGACAGGCGAGACCAGCATGGGAACGAAAGATGGCGCCAACCGGGACAGGCCTCGTCAATTCTACGCGCGCGTCTTGTTACTCTGACGCCGACGCGAAGGCTGGTAGGCGGCGACGGATTCGAACCGCCGACCCTCTCGGTGTAAACGAGATGCTCTAACCAGCTGAGCTAGCCGCCCGTCAGCGCCTGTTTAGCGCCGGGCCGACCTCCGGCGCAAGGTCGGATGCGGTCAGTCCGCCGGCCGTCCCGGCAATCCCCTGATATCGTCGAGCCAGGGCACCGCAGAACGGCACCAGATTTGCAGCCTTGGCTGGAGCCGGTCGCGCTGGCGAATGCTGCCCCAGCGGATGCCCCAATCGTCAGGGCCGCCCTCGCCGCTCGTGAACAACGGGGAACCGCAATCGGCGCAAAAATGCTGGAAGCGCTTGCGGCCGTTGTCGCCGGTCCTGGAATAGATTTTGGGCGACGCTCCGGTCATTCGGATTTGTTCGCCCGAGCAGATCACGGTCACTCGTAATGGCGAGCCGGTCAGCGCCTGGCAATCCGTACAATGACAAACCGACACCCGGTCGGGATCGATGTCGGCCTGAAAGGTCACGCGGCCGCAATGGCACTGCCCGTCGATGTTCATCGCTTCGCTCCGAAACGGCGGTGGCGGTGCGCAGCTCAAAAGAAAACGGCGCCCGAAGGCGCCGTTTTAGCATTTCTGATCTGGATCGTTCAGTGGGCGGTCAGGCCGCCGGCGGCTTCGTCGCCGGCTTCCGGCTTGACCGGCACCTTGGTGTCCTCTTCCCAGACGATCGGCACCGGCGGTCGAACCAGCGCCTTGGCGACGACGTCGTCCAGCCTAGCCACCGGGATGATGGTCATCCCGCCCTTGATCGCATCGGAAATCTCCGTGAGATCCTTGGCGTTGTCCTCGGGGATCAGCACCGTCTTGATGCCGCCGCGCGCAGCCGCGAGCAGCTTCTCCTTCAGGCCACCGATCGGCAACACGCGTCCGCGCAGCGTGATCTCGCCGGTCATGGCGACATCATGCTTGACCGGAATTCCGGTCATGATCGAAACGATCGCGGTCGCCATCGCAACGCCCGCCGACGGACCGTCCTTCGGGGTCGCCCCCTCCGGCACGTGAACGTGGATATCACGCTTGTCGAACAGCGGCGGCTCGATGCCGAAGCCGACGGCGCGCGAGCGGACATAGGATGCCGCCGCCGAGATCGACTCCTTCATCACGTCGCGCAGATTGCCCGTGACCGTCATCTTGCCCTTGCCGGGCATCATGACGCCTTCGATGGTCAGCAGCTCGCCGCCGACGTCGGTCCAGGCAAGGCCGGTGACAATGCCGACCTGAGGTTCGCTCTCGATCTCGCCGTACCGGTATTTCGGCACGCCGAGGAACTCCTCGAGCGACTTCTCGGTCACCTTCACCGACTTCTTCTTGGAGATCATCAGCTCCTTCACCGCCTTGCGGGCGAGTGTCGAAAGCTCACGCTCCAGGTTACGCACGCCCGCTTCGCGGGTGTAGCGCCGGATCATCAGGAGCAACGCCTCGTCGTCGATCGACCATTCCTTGGAATCCAGACCGTGCTTGGCGATCGCGTTCGGGATCAGATGCTTGCGCGCGATCTCGACCTTCTCGTTCTCGGTGTAGCCGGCGATCCGGATGATCTCCATGCGGTCCATCAGCGGTCCCGGAATATTGAGCGTATTCGCGGTCGTGATGAACATCACGTTGGAAAGATCGTAGTCCACCTCGAGATAGTGGTCGTTGAAGGTCGAGTTCTGCTCGGGGTCGAGGACCTCAAGCAGCGCCGACGACGGATCGCCGCGGAAATCGGCGCCCATCTTGTCGATCTCGTCCAGCAGGAACAGCGGGTTCGAGGTCTTGGCCTTGCGCATCGACTGGATGATCTTGCCGGGCATCGAACCGATATAGGTGCGGCGATGACCGCGGATCTCCGCTTCGTCGCGCACGCCGCCGAGAGAGACGCGCACGAACTCACGGCCGGTCGCCTTCGCGATCGACTTGCCGAGCGAGGTCTTGCCGACGCCGGGCGGTCCGACGAGGCACAGGATCGGTCCGGTCAGCTTGTTGGCGCGCGACTGCACCGCCAGGTACTCGACGATGCGGTCCTTGACCTTCTCGAGCCCATAGTGATCGCTGTCCAGCACCGCTTGCGCTGCGACCAGATCCTTCTTGACCTTGGACTTCTTGTTCCACGGGATCGACAGCAGCCAGTCGAGATAGTTGCGCACGACGGTCGCTTCCGCGGACATCGGCGACATCTGCCGCAGCTTCTTCAATTCGTGCTGCGCCTTCTCGCGAGCCTCCTTCGAGAGCTTGGTCTTGGCGATCTTCTCTTCCAGATCGGCGAGCTCGTCGCGGCCTTCGTCGTCGCCGAGTTCCTTCTGGATCGCCTTCATCTGCTCGTTGAGATAATATTCGCGCTGGGTCTTCTCCATCTGGCGCTTGACGCGCGAGCGGATGCGCTTCTCGACCTGCAGCACCGAGATCTCGCTCTCCATCAGCCCGAGCACCTTCTCGAGGCGCGCGGTGACCGACAGCGTCTCCAGGATGCCCTGGCGATCGGCGATCTTGACGGCAAGATGCGAGGCAACGGTGTCGCCGAGCTTGGCGAAATCGGTGATCGCTTGAACCACGCCGACGACTTCGGCGGAAATCTTCTTGTTCAGCTTCACATAGCTTTCGAAGTCGGACACCACCGAGCGCGCCAGGGCTTCTGCCTCGACGGACTTGGCGTCGGTATCGGCCAGCGCGATGGCGGTCGCTTCATAATATTCGGAACGGTCGGTGTATTTCTGAACGCGCGCGCGCTCCAATCCTTCCACCAGCACCTTGACGGTACCGTCAGGCAATTTGAGCAGCTGCAGGACGCTGGCAAGCGTGCCGGTTTCATAGATCGAATCCGGGCTTGGATCATCGTCCGACGCATTCTTCTGCGTCGCGAGCATGATCAGCGCATCGTTCTTCATCACTTCTTCGAGCGCGCGGATGGATTTCTCGCGGCCGACGAACAGCGGCACGATCATGTGCGGGAAGACGACGATGTCGCGAAGCGGCAGCACCGGGTAAGCGTGGCTTTCGCCGTGGACGATAGATGGCCGGGGTTTGGGGGTCGTCATGGCCTATTCCTTTTGTTGTGCCCCCTTGGACGCAGTCCGCTCATTTGCGCAACCGCCACAAGGTGCCGGGATGTTCCGGAATTGATGGCCGCTGGGCCGACATTTCCGGATCGTTACGGCGACGAATCTCAGGGGTGTCCCTGCATCGCCGACAGCATTAGGTGGCTATCGACCATAGGGGTGTCAAGGATTGAAAAAAGCCCGTCAAATGGGCTGAATCGAGAAGGGTTTGCTACGCCGACGCGGCCGCCGAAAGCCTCGGCAGCCGCCACTTTTGCACAGCAAATCTCACCCGCGGGCAGCGCGATCACGCGCTGGCGCTGCTCTCGACGGCGCGGTCGGAACGATCGGCGTAGATGTAGAGCGGGCGAGCCGTTCCCTCCACCACTTCGCGCGAGATCACGACCTCTTCCACGCCTTCCAGGCCCGGAAGATCGAACATCGTCTCGAGCAGGATGCTTTCGAGGATGGAACGCAGGCCGCGCGCACCGGTCTTGCGCTCGATCGCCTTGCGGGCGACTGCGCCAAGCGCTTCGTCGGCGAAGGTGAGCTCGATATTCTCCATCTCGAACAGCCGCTGGTATTGCTTGACCAGCGCGTTCTTCGGATCGGTCAGAATCTTCTTCAGCGAAGCCTCGTCGAGATCCTCAAGCGTCGCGACCACCGGAAGGCGGCCGACGAATTCCGGGATCAGGCCGTACTTCAGCAGATCCTCGGGCTCGACGTGGCGGAAGATTTCGCCGGTGCGGCGATCTTCCGGCGCCAGCACCTGGGCCGCGAAGCCGATCGAGGTCGAACGTCCACGCGCGGAAATGATCTTCTCGAGACCCGAGAAGGCGCCGCCGCAGATGAACAGGATGTTGGTGGTGTCGACCTGCAGGAACTCCTGCTGCGGATGCTTGCGGCCGCCCTGCGGAGGAACCGAGGCCACCGTACCTTCCATGATCTTCAGGAGCGCCTGCTGCACGCCCTCGCCCGACACGTCGCGGGTGATCGAGGGATTATCGGACTTGCGGCTGATCTTGTCGATTTCGTCGATATAGACGATGCCGCGCTGCGCCCGCTCGACATTGTAGTCGGCCGACTGCAACAACTTGAGGATGATGTTCTCGACGTCCTCGCCGACATAGCCGGCTTCGGTCAGCGTCGTCGCATCCGCCATCGTGAACGGCACGTCGAGGATCCGCGCCAGCGTCTGCGCCAGCAGCGTCTTGCCCGAACCGGTCGGACCGATCAGCAGGATGTTCGACTTCGCGAGTTCGACGTCGTTGTGCTTGGTCTGGTGATTGAGGCGCTTGTAGTGATTGTGCACGGCGACCGAGAGCACCTTCTTGGCGTGGCTCTGGCCGATCACATAGTCGTCGAGGACCTTGCAGATTTCCTTCGGAGTCGGAATCCCGTCGCGCGACTTCACGAGCGAGGATTTGTTCTCCTCACGGATGATGTCCATGCACAGTTCGACGCATTCGTCGCAGATGAATACCGTGGGCCCCGCGATAAGCTTGCGGACTTCGTGCTGGCTCTTGCCGCAGAACGAGCAATAAAGCGTGTTCTTGGAGTCGCTCGTGCCGACCTTACTCATTCTCTTCTCCGTCCGCCGTTCGATCCCGTCGCTCGATCGACCTATTCCGGTACACACCGGCGCATAGTTCTAGATAGAGCAAAATCCGTACCAAAAAAGACCCTACACTCCCGATGCCGCACACGAACCGCGGCTGACTCGAATCTCCCGCGATCTTAGCCGATCCCAACTAGCCAACCATGGTCGCACCCGACTATCAAGAATTCGCTAATCGGCCGGCCGGCCAATACCCGTGACAATACCGTGATTTGCGAGGTTCGCACGAACCAAACCTGCCGAAATCGGCCAAGCGTTGCGCGATTGTCACGCCGCAGGATGGCACGAAAGCGGAACTTTATACCCGTGAAGCGGCATAATAGTCCCGTATCGGCCCGAATTGGCTGACGCAGCAATCCGTTAACGTTGCCGCCGCGGTTACGATCCGTGATCTCAGGGTGTCTTCACGGGCGCCGGGTCTTCCAGGCGCTTGTCGATCACCTTGTCCACGATCCCGAAGTCGCGGGCCATTTCGGCGGTCAGGAATTTGTCGCGCTCCAGCGCATCCTCGATCGCCTTGTAGGTCTGGCCGGTGTGCTTCACGTAGATTTCGTTGAGCCGCTTCTTGAGGTTCAGGATCTCCTGGGCGTGCAGCATGATGTCGGTGGCCTGGCCCTGAAAGCCGCCGGAGGGTTGATGCACCATGATGCGCGAATTCGGCAACGAGAAGCGCATGTCCTTGTGGCCGGCAGCCAGCAGCAGCGAGCCCATCGAGGCTGCCTGTCCGGTGCACAGCGTCGACACCGGCGGCCGGATGAATTGCATGGTGTCGTAGATCGCAAGACCCGATGTCACCACGCCGCCGGGCGAGTTGATGTACATCGAGATTTCCTTCTTCGGATTCTCGGCTTCGAGAAACAACAACTGCGCCACCGTCAGCGTCGACATGCCGTCCTCGACCGGCCCGGTCACGAAGATGATGCGCTCTTTCAGAAGGCGCGAGAAAATGTCGTAAGCGCGTTCGCCGCGATTGGTCTGCTCGACCACCATCGGCACGAGGTTCATGTAGGTTTCGACCGGATCGCGCATTAGTCACCCAAAGGTTGGTAGAAGGATTAGTGGCGACGAACATCCGTCGGCGAGGCAGGAATGACTGGAATGGCCAGCCACGGACGAGCGTCCCGTGATGCAGGACTTGGAAGCAGGGCCCCAAGATATGAGCCAATTCCCCGGGGGCAAGCCCGGGCAAATAGCGGGGTTGATCTGCCGCAGTTGAAGCCGATTCGGACGGCCGGGCATAGCGACGGATACCCGCGCCCGGCCGTTTTCATTTCTCAACCTTAACGCCCTCCTGACGCGTCAGGCGGCGCTCTTCTCCGCCTCGTCATCCCTGAAGAGATCCTCGCGCGTCACCTTCTTTTCGGTCACGTTGGCGAGTTCGAGGATGAAATCGACCACCTTGTCTTCGTAGATCGGCGCGCGAAGCTGAGCCAGCGCATTGGCGTTGCTGCGATAGTAGTCCCAGACCTCTTTCTCGCGGCCGGGCATCTGGCGCGCACGCTCGATTACCGCGCGGCTGACTTCGTCGTCGGTGACAGTGATCTTGTTCTTCTCGCCGATCTCCGACAGCACGAGGCCCAGTCGCACCCGGCGATCGGCGATCTTGTGGTACTCTTCTTTCGCCGCCTCTTCCGTGGTCTCTTCATCGGCAAAGGTCTTGCCGCTCAATTCCATCTCGGCCTTGATCGAGTTCCACATCAGATTGAATTCTTCCTCGACCAGCGACGGCGGCGCCTCGAAGCGGTGCGCCTCGTCGAGGCGGTCGAGCAGCTTGCGCTTGACCCGCTGGCGGGTGGTGCCGGCGTATTCCGCCGAGAGCCGCTCGCGCGCGGCTTCCTTCAGCTTGTCGAGCGATTCCAGTCCGAGCGCCTTGGCGAACTCGTCGTCGATCTTGGCGTCCTGCGGCGCTTCGACAAGGGTCGCCGTGGTCTCGAATTCGGCAGGCTGGCCGGCCAGCTTCTCGCTGGCGTAGTTCTTCGGGAACGCAACTTTCAAAGTGCGCGTTTCGCCCTGGGCGATGCCGATCAGCTGTTCCTCGAAGCCGGGGATGAAGGTGTTGGAACCGATCGTGACCTGGATGTTCTCGCCGGTGCCGCCGTCGAACGGCGTGCCATCGATGGTGCCCTTGAACGAGATGGTGACCCGATCCCCGCTCTCGGCCTTGGCGCCCTCGCCCTTCGCGGCAAAGGCCCGGTTGCTGTCGGCGATCCGCTTGATGGCGTCATCGACATCCGCGTCGGTCACGTCGGCGACCGGCTTCTCGACGGTAAAGCTCTTGAAATCGGCCAGCGCGATCGCGGGCACGACCTCGATCGAGACCGTGTAGGTCAGATCGGATTTGCCGGCGAGGATATCCTCGACCGCTTTTTCTTCCGTCGGCATCGTGATCTTGGGTTCGGTCGCGAGCCGGAAGCCGCGCTCGGTGAAGATCTGTGAATTGGTGTCGCGGATAGTCTGGTCGATGGTCTCCGCCATCACCGAGCGGCCGTAGACCTTCTTGAGGTGGCTCACCGGCACCTTGCCCGGGCGGAAGCCGTTGAGACGGACCTTGTCCTTGAGATCGACCAGACGGGCGTCCGCCTTGGCATCGAGGTCCGATGCCGGAACGCTGATCTGGAATTCGTGCTTCAATCCCTCGGCGAGGGTTTCCGTGACTTGCATGGCGTCAATCTTCTTTTCGCTTTCGTCCGCACCTTGCGGCGCGGACATCTGTCAATCTGGTCGACGCGCGACGTGAAAGCCTGCGTCAGTGGTTCGGCGGACCCATTTTTCTTCGGGCAGGTTGCCCCTCGAAAAAACAGGTCCTCCAGCAATCGTCATGCAAACGCTGTCAGCGCTTGGTGCGGGCGGAGGGACTCGAACCCCCACAACTTTCGTCACTGGAACCTAAATCCAGCGCGTCTACCAATTCCGCCACGCCCGCTGATAGCATCTGTCCGGCCGCGATGCCGCGGGCGGCGGGCTTATAACATGAGCCCACCGGTTCGCAGCAAAAAAATGGCCAATTCAGACCTCCCGGGAGGTACCTGTACCAACTGGACATATCCAGCGGAAAATGGTCCGCATCGAGCCATGGCAGATCGAATTTTCCGGCTGGACCGCCGCGAGCTTTTGGCTGGGCTGGGAGCTGCGGCCTTGGCAGCCGTCCCGCCCGATCGCGCGGTCGCCCAAAGCCGTCTGTCCCTGAAACTGCTGGCTAGGGCCGGCAGCATCGCCTTGCGTCCAGGACAGCCGGAAACCCCGATATGGTCACTTCAGGGCACGTCCCCAAGCCCCGGCCCGGGTTTGCGCTTCCGGCGTGGCGAGGAGGTAGAAATCACGCTCCAGAACGACCTGCCCTCCCCAGTGACGCTGAACTGGCACGGGCTCGACGGGATCGGCGCGGCCGAGCCGCTGGCGGCGCGGCCCCCGCTCGCGCCCGGTACTTACGAAAACCTCGTGATTCCATTGCGTCAGTCCGGCACCTTGCTGTGCGATCTCACCGTTCTCGGCGACGGAGCGGCGCGGCCGGCCTCCCGGCTGCCTTTCATCGTCGCCGAGAGCGAGCCCGTCGCCGTCGACCGCGACGAGGTATTCCTGATCGAGGACTGGCGGCTGCGCCCGGACGGAACCGCGATAGCGCCCGGGGCCGATCCCGGCGACACAACGCCGATCTATACCGTCAACGGGCAGACGATGCCGGAGCTTACCGCGCGCGTCCATGAACGGCTTCGATTTCGCTTCATCAACGGCTGCCAACGCGCTGTCATCGCGGTGAAAATGGAGGGGTACGAGGTCCGGGTCATGGCGCTCGACAGCCAGCCGGCCGAGCCGTTCCCCGCGCGCAACAGCGCGATCGTGCTGGCGCCGGGAGGCCGTGCCGACGCCTTCATCGACGCCGGCGCCACGCCCGGCTCCGCCTCGTCCATCCTGCTCCATGACGGCAAGGAAGCCCGGCCGATCGCCCGGCTGGTGGTCTCGAAGGAGCCGCCATTGCGGGACGCAGTGCTGCCCGCCGCTCCCCCGCTTCCGTCCAATGGCCTGCCGGCCCAGCTCGATCTGCGGAGCGCGCAGCGCTTCGAGCTGGCGCTCGGCGGACCGTCTGCCGATTGGGTAAAGCCTGAGGATTTCGTACGCACAGCAGCCCCCGCTTTCCGCGCCAGGGCGGGCCGCACGGTGGTTCTGGCGCTGACCAATCGCGGCAGCGGCCCGGTGGTGTTCCATCTGCACGGACATCACTTCCGGCTGCTGGACCGGCTGGACGACGGCTGGAAGCCGTTCTGGCTGGACACACTGGCAATCGATTCCGGACAGACCCAGCGTATCGCCTTTGCCGCGACCCATTCCGGCCGCTGGCTGCTGGAGGCCGCCGCGACCGACTGGGCGGCGCCGCGTCTCGTGCGATGGTACAGTGTCGAGTGAGGAGACGAACATGAGCACCAACGCACCCATCATTCGCGGCGTGAAAGCCCGCGCCATCGATGCGCCGATCTCGCGACCGGTAAAGAACGCCTTCGGCGTGATCCGCTCGGCGCCGCTGGTGCTGATCGACGTCACGACCGATCAGGGCGTCACCGGGCGCTCCTACATCTTTGCCTACACAAAACTGACGCTGAAACCCCTGGTGCAGTTGATCGAGGAAATCGGCAGCGAACTCGGCGGCAAGCCGGTTGCGCCGTTCGACCTGATGGCGGCGATGGATGCGCGATTCAGATTGCTCGGCTGGCAGGGACTCGTGGGCATGGCCGTCTCCGGCCTCGACATGGCGTTCTGGGACGTGCTCGGCAGGGCCGCGGGCCAGCCGCTGGCGGCGCTGCTCGGCGGGTCGCCGCGGCCGATCCGGGCTTATGACAGCTATGGCGCGGTCGATCCCCTCGCCGATCAGGCTGCCTTGCGCCGCTCGCTCGAACAAGGCTTTCGAGGCATCAAGATCAAGGGCGGCGACGGCGATCTCGCCAATGACGAACGCGTCGTGATGGCGGTGCGCGACCTGATCGGCTCCGACATCGCGCTGATGCTCGATTTCAATCAATCGCTCGATCCCTCCGAAGCGCGCCGCCGCATCGAGCGGCTGGCGCCATACGATCTGCACTGGATCGAGGAGCCGGTGCCGGCCGAGAACCTCCAGGGCCATGCGAAGGTGCGCGCCACCTCGCCGACATCGATACAGGCCGGCGAGAACTGGTGGTTCCCACGCGGCTTCGCCGAAGCCATCGCCGCCGGCGCGAGCGATTTCATCATGCCGGACCTGATGAAGGTCGGCGGCGTCACCGGCTGGCTACGCGTCGCCGGTCAGGCCGAGGCCGCTTCGATCCCGATGTCGAGCCACCTCTTCGCCGAGGCCAGCGCCCACATGCTGGCGGTGACGCCGACCGCACACTGGATCGAATATCTCGATCTGGCGCGTGCGATCGTCGCCGAGCCGGTCGAGATCGTCGACGGCACGATCACCGCGCGGGGCCAGGGGCTCGGGCTCGCGTGGGACGAAACGGCGGTCGCGAAATATCTGGTGTGAGCGTCCAGCGGCAACGCGCTCAATATTCGATCTCGAACTCATCGTAGAGCCGGCGGAACACCGCGGGCAGCGTTTCCGGCAGGTCTTCCGCGATCAGGCCGGGACCAGCCTCGCGCGCGGCCTCGCCATGCATCCAGACCCCGATCGAGGCGGCCTCGAACGCCGGGACGCCCTGCGCCAGCATGCCGGCAATCATTCCCGACAGCACGTCGCCGGCGCCGGCGGTGGCGAGCCAGGGCGGGGCGTTGGCGGCGATGGTGGCGCGCCCGTCGGGCGATGCGACCACGGTGTCCGGCCCCTTGAGCAGGACCACGCCACCCGCGCGTTCAGCGGCTGCGCGCACCCTTTCGAGTTTTGAGCGAAGCGGATGTTTGTTGCTGATGTCGCTGAACAGCCGCGGAAACTCACCCTCGTGCGGGGTCAGGACGACCTGCGGATCATGGGACCCTTTAATCGCTTCGAACAAATGATCCGGCGCGCCGGCAAAGCTCGTGAGCGCGTCGGCATCCAGCACCAGGCCGCGCCGCGCGGTCAGCGCCGTCAGCACGAAATCGCGCGTCCGCTCGCCAACTCCCGTGCCCGGTCCGATCGCGCAGGCGTTGAGACGTTTGTCCGTCAACAGTTCAGCGAACTCGACGACCGTACCGATGGGTCGAACCATCACCGCGGTCAGCGTCGCGGCGTTGACCGTCAGCGCATCGCGGGGCGAAGCCAGCGTGACGAGGCCGGAGCCGGCCCGTAACGCCGCACGCGCCGACATCCGCGCGGCTCCGGTCGCGGCGATGTCGCCGGAAACAACGATGGTGTGGCCGCGCGCGTACTTGTGTCCGTCGATCTTCGGCACCGGGAAAACCGCACGCCAGGTGTCCGGCACGTTCTCGAACGTCTGCGGCTGGATTTCTGCGAGCACGCCCGGATCGATCCCGATATCGGTGACGCGCACGCGGCCGCAATGGATGCGCCCGGGCAGCAGCAGATGCGCCGGCTTTCGCCGGAAGAAAGTGACGGTCTCGGTGGCGCGGACCGCGATGCCCATGACAGAACCGCTGGTGCCGTTGATGCCGCTCGGCAGGTCGACGGCGAGCACCGGCGCGCCGTTGGAATTGACCGCCTCGATCACCTCGTGCGCCTCGCCGCTCACGGTTCGGTTGAGGCCGGCACCGAACAGCGCATCGATGATCAGCGCCGGCTTGCCGATCGCCTGCGGATTGAACGGCAGCAGCGGATGCTTCCACCCCTTCGCCGCCGAAGCCGCGTCGCCCTGCAGGTTGTCCCGCTCGCACAGCAGCATCACCGAGACCTCGCGGCCGCGCGCGGAAAGCTCGGCAGCCGCCACGAAGCCGTCGCCGCCATTGTTGCCGGGTCCGGCGACGACGAGGATCGGCCCCTCCTCCGCCAAATCCATCGCAGCCTCGGCCACGGCCTGCCCGGCACTCAGCATCAGTGCAAAGCCCGGCGTACCGGCGGCGATCGTGAGCCGGTCGGCGCGCTCTATTTCAGCCGTGGTGAGAACTTCCATGCCAAATCCCTGGTAGACCCGCCTTATCCTGAGGCATTTCCTATGCCACGCGAAGCCCCGTCGCCAGCGATTGCATACTGATTGATCTGTTTGCCTATTTAGTAGGCTGGGGTATGGTCAAAGCCTTAGCCTAACGTCAGGTGATTGCCTGATAAAAGGCTGATAACATTTCAAAATCAGGCGTCTTAACTACTTGGCATAGACCCTGCTTTTGAGGAAGCCGGCTCTGGATGATCGTGCTCAACGGCAATTGTTGGTATTTCCCGGTGACGCGCCAGGACGAATGATCGAACAACCTGCGCAACATCTGCGCAATCTCGAAACAAGTCTGTCTGAAATTTGGAAACGCCCGGGAGGCGCTCAGTGAAGAAGATCGAAGCCATCATCAAGCCATTCAAGCTCGACGAGGTTAAGGAAGCGCTCCAGGAAGTCGGACTGCAAGGCATCACCGTGACCGAAGCCAAGGGTTTCGGCCGGCAGAAGGGGCACGCCGAACTCTATCGCGGCGCCGAGTATATCGTGGACTTTCTACCCAAGGTGAAGATCGAGATCGTGATCGGGGACGACCTGGTCGAGCGGGCGATCGACGCCATCCGCCGCGCGGCCCAGACCGGGCGCATCGGCGACGGCAAGATATTCGTATCCAACATCGAGGAAGCCATCCGCATCCGAACCGGAGAATCCGGGCTGGACGCCATCTGAGCCGTCTGCGAACCAAGCCCGTTTAGGGCCGGATTTGCCGATAGTCTGATATTGTCTTGGGCTTCCCCCGACTGTATTGAGCTTTACCGACGGTCGCGGCTGCGGCCAGATCGCGACGACCAGTAAGCAAAAGGGGTACTCATGAAGACCGCCAAAGACGTCCTGAAATCGATCAAGGACAACGACGTCAAATACGTCGACCTGCGCTTCACCGATCCGCGCGGCAAGTGGCAGCATGTGACTTTCGACGTCGGCATGATCGAGGACGAGACCTTTGCCGAAGGCGTCATGTTCGACGGCTCCTCGATCGCCGGCTGGAAGGCGATCAACGAATCCGACATGTGCCTGATGCCCGACCCGGTCACCGCGACGATCGATCCGTTCTTCGCCGAGACCACCATGGTCATCACCTGCGACGTGCTGGAGCCGACCACCGGCGAGCCCTACAACCGCGATCCGCGCGGCATGGCCAAGAAGGCCGAGGCCATGGTCAAGTCGATGGGCATCGGCGACACCGTGTTCTTCGGACCCGAAGCCGAGTTCTTCGTGTTCGACGACGTTCGCTACCAGACCACGCCCTACAACACCGGCTTCAGGCTGGATTCGGTGGAACTGCCGATCAATTCCGACACCGAGTATGAGGGCGGCAACCTCGGTCACCGCATCCGCACCAAGGCCGGCTACTTCCCGGTGCCGCCGCAGGATTCGGTGCAGGACATGCGCTCGGAAATGCTCGGCGCCATGGCCAAGATGGGCGTCAAGGTCGAGAAGCATCACCACGAAGTCGCTTCCGCCCAGCACGAACTCGGCATGAAGTTCGACACCCTGACGCTGATGGCCGACCAGATGCAGATCTACAAATATTGCATCCACCAGGTCGCCCACATCTACGGCAAGACCGCCACCTTCATGCCGAAGCCGGTCTATGGCGACAACGGCTCGGGCATGCACTGCCACCAGTCGATCTGGAAGGACGGCAAGCCGGTGTTCGCCGGCAACAAATACGCCGACCTCTCGGAGACCTGCCTGTCCTACATCGCCGGCATCATCAAGCACGCCAAGGCGATCAACGCCTTCACCAATCCCTCGACCAACTCCTACAAGCGTCTGGTCCCGGGCTATGAGGCGCCGGTGCTGCTCGCCTACTCCGCGCGCAACCGCTCGGCCTCCTGCCGCATCCCCTACACCTCGAACCCGAAGGCCAAGCGCGTCGAGGTGCGTTTCCCCGATCCGATGGCCAATCCCTATCTCGGCTTTGCCGCGATGCTGATGGCCGGCCTCGACGGCGTCAAGAACAAGCTCGATCCGGGTCCGGCGATGGACAAGGATCTGTACGATCTGCCGAAGGAAGAGCTGAAGGCGATCCCGACGGTGTGCGGCTCGCTGCGCGAGGCGCTGGAAAATCTCGACAAGGACCGCGCGTTCCTCAAGAACGGCGGCGTGTTCGACGACGACTTCATCGACGCCTATATCGAGCTGAAGATGACCGAAGTCGAGCGCTTCGAAATGACCCCGCATCCGGTCGAATTCGACATGTACTACTCGCTGTGATCTGGCGAGCATTCGCGCATCACCGTCGACAATGCAAAAGGCGCTTCTGGTGGAAGCGCCTTTTCTTTTGCGAGCAACCGCGTGAAATCGAAGTCGCCGCAGCCTGGCCTGAAGCAAGGCTAGGCGGCACCCTATGCGCCAGCAGCGCCTCGCCGAAGGCCTGGAACAGCGCGCGGTTGATCGGATTGCGCTGCGGATCGTATTCGGCGTGCCACTGCACGCCGAGCGCAAAGCTCCGAGCATCGGCGATCCGGATCGCCTCGATGGTGCCGTCCTCCGCCACGCCTTCGATCACGACCCGCTTGCCCGGCTCGAGGATGCCCTGGCCGTGCAGCGAGTTGACCCGGATGGTCTCGCATTTCAGGATCTGCGCAAACGCGCCGCCGGGGACCAGGGTGACATCGTGGCGGTCGGCGAAGATCACCTTGGGATCGGGGTGGATTTCGCCGTTCTCCAGCCGCGGCATCCGGTGGTTCATGCGGCCAGGCAGTTCGCGGATTTCCGGATGCAGCGAGCCGCCGAAGGCGACGTTCATCTCCTGCAGGCCGCGGCAGATGCCGAACAGCGGCACGCCGCGGGCGACACAGGCCTCCGACAGCGCCAGCGCCAGATCGTCGCGCTTGATGTCGTAGGGTTCGTGCCGGGGATCCGGTTCGGTGCCGAAGCGGGTCGGATGGACGTTGGCGCGGGCGCCGGTCAGCACGACGCCGTCGACCGCATCGAGCAATGCCCCGATCTCGGTGATCTCGGGGCAGCCCGCGAACATCAGCGGCAGCGCGCCCGAAACGTCGGCCACCGCGCGGAGATTTCGCTCTCCGACCATCTGCGTCGTAAATCGATTTTCGATGCGGTAGGCGTTTCCGATCACGCCGACCACCGGCCTTTTCATTGTCTTCAATCCCGATCCACCTTGCGACGCTCCGGGGTCGGATCATGCCTGCCGGCCGCCGGGGGATCAACCGGCCAGGCCGCAATGCGGCGATGCTATTTCCGCGTAAACACAGCTTTGGCGTCGAAGGGTTCGGCGGTCGGCAGTCCGGCCGCCTTGACCGCGACCGCCGCCGCGTTGTCCGCCCCGTTCAGCCACTTCAATTTCGCCTCGATCCCGCGCGTCACCGGCTCACCGAGGGGCCCTCCGAAATCGAGCGGCCAGAGCCCGTTCGGCACCACCTCCGCGCTCATGCCGTGCAGGTGAAATCCCTTGCCGAAAGCCGCTTCCAGATCGTCCGGCGCCACGTTGCGCGCGGTTGCCGGATCGCTCGGGTCGGCGAAGGTCACCAGAACCGGAATCAGCGCGCCGGTCACCGCTACCGCCCCGGTCATCCGGCTCATGTCATTGAACGTCGGATTGCGGCCGGCGGCCTTGTAGGCGCGCAACGCCAGATAATTGATGGCGTCGAGATCGACCGTCTTGTCGATATGCGCCAGCAGGACGACGAGGTTCTTGCCGCCGCCAAGATCGACGAACACGGCATCGCCCTTCGCAACGGTGTGGCCGCGACGGCTGTATCCGCGGTCGGGATGCACCGACAGGACGCCGGAGGCCGACTTTGTGCCCTCGGGCGTGTCCACCTCGACCGTGAGGCGGTATTTGTGGCCGGGCCGGTTGATCCTGATCTGATCGCCGATGAAGAGCGCGGCCAACAGGGCCAACGGCCCGAGCCATTTGAAGTTCATGCCGCGCGCCCCTCGCCTTCTGGTTTCCCCTCATCGCTTGGCACAAGGCGGCCGTCAGCGTCAAACCGGCGCGCCCGTCGCGCTTGATCCCGGGCGCGATTGACGAAAGAGTGCGGCTGCAGCGGCTTCAGAGAAGGAATCAAGGTGGCAGTATCGGTGAAACTCGTCCGTCCCGCAGCGATCTGGCCTGGGCGATATCGGTCGGCGGCATCGGCGTCGTCGGCTTTGCCACCCTGCTGCTGTTCACCTGGTACTACGCCGCGACGCTGTTCCTGATTTTCGCGGGAATGCTGCTCGGCGTCGCGCTCAACGCCCTGACCGCGATGCTCGGCCGCGTCGTCAGGCTGCCGCATGCGCTGCGGCTGACTATCGTCTGCCTGGTGCTGGCGACGATGCTGTCGGGCGTGGTCTTCCTCGGCGGCACCACCATCGCGCAGCAGGCGACCGCGCTGAGCGATACCATCAAGGTCGCAGCTCGTCGGCGTCAAGGCCTTCCTGGAGCGGAACGGCATCGACACCAGCTATTTCGAGCTCGGCAATTCCAATGCGGCGCCGGCGGCCTCGTCGACCCCGACGACGCCGGCCTCCGCGCCGACGCACAATCTGCCGAGCGCGGGCGCGCTCGCCTCCAGCGGCGGCGCGATCGTCAGCCAGACCTTCAAATTGCTGCTGGGCACCGTGAGCGCGGTCGGAAATTTCTTCATCGTGCTGTTTCTCGGACTGACCTTCGCGGCGCAGCCGAGCGTCTATCGCAACGGGCTGCTGTTCATGACCCCGGCGCGGCATCGCGCCCGCGCCACCGTGATCGTCGACCGCATCGGCGACACGCTGGAGCGCTGGCTGATCGCGCAGATCATCACCATGTTCGTGGTCTTCCTGGTGACCTGGATCGGCCTCGCCATCATCGGCATTCCGGGCTCGTTCATCCTGGGCATCCAGGCCGGCCTGCTGACCTTCATTCCGACCGTCGGCGCGCTGATCGGCGGGCTGATCGTGGTGCTGGCGAGCCTTGCGTCCGGCTGGGTCGCAGCCGCCAGCGCGCTCGTGCTGTTCCTCGGCGTCCACGCGCTGGAAAGCTATATCCTGACGCCGATCCTCCAGCGCCAGGCGCTGGAGATTCCGCCCGCCACGCTGTTCGCGTTCCAGATCCTGCTCGGCGTCGTGTTCGGAATCTGGGGGCTGGCGCTGGCGCTGCCCCTGATGGCGATCGTGAAAGTCATGATCGACTATTTCAAATCCGACGAAGCCTCGGCCGCGACGGTCGCGGCTTGAGGCATCGCGGCGCGAACATTCAGCCCGCCGAGGTCAGCACCGTCTCGGTATGTTCGACCTCGGGCGGCGCGGCAAAATACTGGCCGACCAGTCCGCGCCACGCCGTGAAATCCTCGGAGCCCCGGAAATCGACGGTGTGATTTTCCAGCGTCTCCCACTTCGCCACCAGCCGGTAGCGCGACGGCTTTTCGATCGACTTGTGCAGCTCAAATCCCTTGCCGCCCTTGGCGCGCAGGAACAGCGGACGGGCCTTTGCGACGGCGGCTTCAAAATCCTTTTCGGTGCCGGGCTTGACGTCGATTTGCGCGATTTCGGTGATCATGGGTTTTACGCCTCTCGTTGAGAACCTGACGTCTCTATCACCGAACCCCGGAAAAGAAAAAGGCGCCTTGCGGCGCCCCCGGCGTCATCCTCTGCAATGGCAGATCAGCTCAGACAGCAGCACGGTGCCGATCACCAGGAACACGCAGCCGACGAACATCACCGCTGGCCAGCGGTTGCGCGGCGGGTCGTAGCGGCCCTGCGCGCGCCGTTCGGTGATCAGCGCCGTCTCGTATTCGTCCGACGTCGAGAACATGCAGGCAAAACCGCCACGCGCCGATGCGGCCGCGGCCTCGAGCGACATCAGGGTGGTACGGAGCCTTGCTGCGGGCGTGTTCATGGCGGAATGATAAGGAGCGAATGGTAAACGGCAGGTTACCGCCGCCGGCCGCCGCCCTCATGCCAGCTTGGCAACGGCGGTGGCCGCGGGCGTTCCACGCCTGCGGTCTTGCGCCGCCAGTTCTCCAGCGACAGCGGCAGTTCCTCGGCCGCCTCGACACGGTTGCGGCCGCTGCGCTTGGCCTGGTACAGCGCGGTATCGGCCGCAGCCAGCAGCACCTCAAGCTCGGTGCCGGCCGGCCCGCCGGCGACGCCGATGCTGACAGTGGTATCGACCGGGCCGTTTTCGACCACAATTCCGGAATTCGCGAAGGCCGCGCGGACCCGCTCGGCCGCAATCACGCCTTCTTCCAGCGAACAGGGCAGCAAGCGCGGCGAACTCCTCGCCGCCGACGCGTCCCGACAGGTCCGACAGCCGCAGCGTGTTGACCACGACGATGGCGAACAGCTTCAGGATCTCGTCGCCCGCGGCATGGCCGAAGCGGTCGTTGATCGACTTGAAATGGTCGATGTCGAAAATCAGCACCGTCACCGGCCGGCCGGCCTGGGCTTCGCGATCGATCACCCTGGCGCAGGCTTCGGCAAAGCCGCGGCGATTGAACATGCCGGTCAACGGATCGGTCGACGCCGCCGTCTTGTGCGCGATCACCGCGCGCTCGGAGACCAGGATGAAGATGACGAACACCGTGCCGATGGCGTAGAGCACGAGTTCGACGGAGAATCCGGTCACCCAGACGCTGGTGGCGAACTTGGCGTCGTGCGGCTGCAGGAGGTTGCCAAGCAGGATCGGCAGCATCAGCACCAGACCGTGCATGACCGGCACCAACGATCAGCGGCCAGCGCCGCTGCAGGGACCGGCGGCGCTCGGTCCACAATTCGGTGGCCGTCAGCGCCGCATAGACGGCGACGATGCCGGCGCCGATCGTCATGCGCAGTGCGGAGGCCTCGGCGGCAGCGTCACGGAGACGGCGATCCAGACAATAGCGCCCAGAACCAGCCCCGGCAGAATGGGCTTGCGACCGTGGAACAGGCGCGCGGCGTTCCAGACCATGCCACAGGCGACATAGCCGACGGCGTTCAGCGCCAGCGACGTTACCTCGCCGAGCGAGTCGCCGGCGAGCGTCCAAATGCCGACCGAGGCGGCGCCGAGCAGATAGGCGGTGCCCCACCATGTCAGCGCCGGGATTTTTTCCTGCTTGCCGAACAGCAGCAGCATGGCTCCCAGCATCGCCGCGATCATGGTGGCGATGATGTACAGCGTGGGCGTATCGAGCGACATGGGCCAGCCAGCGTTTGTGATGCGGATGAAGCGCGGCCGAGAGCGGTACGGACGCTATCACCGAGGCATAAGCTACGACCGCTCTGTTCGGATTTCGTTTGCGTGCACAGACAAGTTTTCGCGAAAAACTGCGTTAACTGTTTGGAAAATTCGCTACAGAAAGTCCCAACGAAAAGGGCGCCCGAGGGCGCCCTTGCTGGTTCCGGATATGCGGCATTTGCCGCAATTTCTTAGCGCTTCGAGAACTGGAACGACTTGCGCGCCTTGGCGCGGCCGTACTTCTTGCGCTCGACGGTACGGGAGTCGCGGGTCAGGAAACCGCCCTTCTTCAGGACGCCGCGCAGATCCGGCTCGAAATAGGTCAGCGCCTTCGAGATGCCGTGACGCACCGCGCCGGCCTGGCCCGACAGGCCGCCACCGGTCACGGTGCAGATCACGTCGTACTGGCCCGCACGGGCCGCGGCGACCAGCGGCTGCTGGATCATCATGCGCAGCACCGGACGGGCGAAATAGATTTCGACCTCACGGGTGTTGACGACGATCTTGCCGGCGCCGGGCTTGATCCAGACGCGGGCGACCGCGTCCTTGCGCTTGCCGGTGGCATAGGCGCGGCCGTATTTGTCGACCTTCTTGACGTATTTCGGCGCTTCCGGCGCGGCCGGCTTGAGCTGCGAGAGCTGGTCGAGAGACTGCATGGTGTCGGACATCTTATGCGGCCCTCATGTTCTTGCGATTCATCGCGGCAATATCGATCTTCTCGGGTTGCTGGGCCTCGTGCGGATGCTCGGAGCCGGGATAGACGCGCAGATTGCCGAGCTGCACGCGGCCGAGCGGACCGCGCGGAATCATGCGCTCGATGGCCTTCTCCACCACGCGCTCGGGGAAACGGCCCTCGAGGATCGACTTCGCGGTGCGTTCCTTGATGCCGCCGATGAAGCCGGTGTGGTTGTAGTAGACCTTGTTGTCGCGCTTGCGCCCGGTGAGCACCGCGTGCGCGGCGTTGATGATGATGACATGGTCGCCGCAATCGACATGCGGCGTGTAGGTCGGGAGGTGTTTGCCGCGGAGGCGCATCGCGACCAGGGAAGCGAGCCGGCCGACCACCAGACCCTTGGCGTCGATCAGCACCCACTTCTTCGTCACCTCGGCGGGCTTTGCCGAAAACGTTTTCATTTGGGAAAATCCGTGAATGGGGGATATCGGACGCTCGATGCCCGAACTGCGGCGTTTCTAGATAAGCGCGCCGCGGGCGTCAATGCCCGTTGCCCATTATTACGCTTGCGGAAACAATAGGTTACAAATATGGTGCTATATTACCGTAGAATTCCTCAAGTCTTTGGAATGGAATAGGTCGAGGTCACATGGGCGATCGGGTCAGGCGAGGTGCCCGACAGCAGGTTGACCTCACCGACCGCCAGCCGTTTGCCCAGTTTCAGCAGCCGCGCGGCCGCCAGCACATCCTGCCCGGGCGCGCCCTTGCGCAGAAAATTGATGTTGAGGTTGGTCGTTACCGCAAGTCCCACCGGACCGATCGCCGAGAGCAGCACCACATACATCGCGCAGTCCGCCAGTGCCATCAGCGTAGGTCCCGAGACCGTTCCTCCCGGCCGCAGCATGCGTTCACTGTAGCGCTGGCGTAACAGGCAGGTTTCGCCGTCAGCGTGTTCGATGGCTGTATCGCCGCTGCCGAAGGTTTGCGGAAATTCGGCACGCAGGAACGCCTCCAACTCGGCCACGCTCATTTTCGCAATTGCCATCTGCTTCGCCTGCCCTCGCATCGTGCCGCTTGTTACATTAGGATGAGGCATCTGCCCAAACAGATATCAAGTGGTAATTTGACGATGAGCCAGACCGCACGCGCCGCCGCGCCGCAATCTCCCATTCTCCTGCGCGAGATGCACGGCAGCATCGCGGTGCTGACGCTCAACCGGCCGGCCAGCCGCAACAGCCTGTCGGAGGCCCTGATCGCCGAACTGCACGCGGCGCTGCGGGACATTCACGACGACCGGGACGTGCGTGCGGTGGTGATCGCGGCCAATGGACCGGCCTTCTCCGCCGGCCACGACATGAAGGAACTGACCGCGCGACGCAGCGATGCCGATCGCGGGCGGGCCTATTTCGCGCAGATGATGAACGCCTGCAGCGCGATGATGCAGGCGATCGTGCACCTGCCGAAGCCGGTCGTGGCCGCGGTCCAGGGCATCGCCACCGCCGCGGGCTGCCAACTGGTGGCAAGCTGCGACCTCGCGGTCGCCTCGGAAGCCGCGGCCTTCGCGACGCCCGGCGTCGATATCGGGCTGTTCTGCTCGACCCCGATGGTGGCGCTGTCGCGCAACGTGCCGCGCAAGCAGGCGATGGAAATGCTGCTCACGGGCGAGCCAGTCCCGGCTGCGCAGGCGCGCGAGATCGGCCTCGTCAACCGCGTCGTCGCGGCCGGCACTGAGCGCGATGCGGCGATCGCGCTGGCACAAAAGGTCGCGCTCAAATCCGCCTACACGGTCAAGCTCGGCAAGGCCGCATTCTACCGCCAGGCCGAGATGAGCCTTGCCGACGCCTATCGTTTCGCGGCGGAGGTGATGACCGAGAACATGATGGCACGCGACGCCGAGGAAGGCATCGGCGCCTTCATCGAGAAGCGCGAGCCCAAGTGGCAGGATGAATAATCAATTCCCGTCATGGCGAGCGCGGCGAAGCAATCCATCGCTTCACTGGAAGCAATGGATTGCTTCATCGCTTTGCTCCTCGCAATGACGGCTGAAACGAGAATGATAGTTGCAAATGAACCATGACGCCTACACCGACGATTACATCCGCGAAATTCTCAACGGCGTGAAGACGATCGCGATGGTCGGCGCATCGCCGGTCAATGTGCGGCCGAGCTACTTCGCCTTCAAATATCTGGCGCAGCGCGGCTACGACATGATCCCGGTCAATCCCGGTCACGTCGGCAAGAGCCTGCTCGGAAAGCCTTTCGTGGCCTCGCTCGCCGAGATCGGCCGGCCGGTCGACATGATCGACATTTTCCGCAATTCCAGCCACATCATGCCGGTGGTCGAGGACGCCTTGAAAATGTCGCCGTTGCCGAAGGTGATCTGGATGCAACTCGGCGCGCGCGACGATGCCGCCGCGGTCAAGGCGGAAGCGGCCGGCATGAAGGTCGTCATGAACCGCTGCCCGAAGATCGAATATGGCCGGCTGTCCTCGGAAATTTCCTGGATGGGCGTCAATTCGCGCACGCTGAGCTCCAAGCGCGCGCCGATACCGACCCAGGGGATGCGGCTCTCGTTGAACCGGACGAGCCTTGGCGGCGGCGAAACCGCGGCCTCCGACCGCGCCGCGAAAAACAAGAGCGAGCTTTCGTGACGCAAATGCGAACGATCCTTCTGGGGGCGCGGCGAAACGAAGCACGACCGTTGCGAACACCAAGTTGCGCCTCACGCCGCCTTGACGGCGGTCGCCGCTGACGCGATTGTCCCCCAAAAGGAGGAGGCGGGCCTGGACCGCCTCACATTATATTCGCCCCGCTCATCTTTCGCGACGCGGCTGCCTGGCCGCCCTTCAAGCGATGAGACGTTCGCAGATGAGACCTGCCTGGATGAGACCCGTATAAAGGAAATAATATGACCGATCGTCTTCCCGGATTTTCGACCCTCGCTGTGCATGCCGGCGCGCAGCCCGATCCCACCACCGGCGCGCGCGTGACGCCGATCTATCAGACCACTTCATTCGTGTTCAACGATGCCGATCACGCCGCCTCGCTGTTCGGGCTGCAGGCGTTCGGCAACATCTATACCCGAATTGGAAACCCGACCAACGCGGTCCTCGAAGAACGCGTCGCCGCGCTCGAAGGCGGCACCGCCGCGCTGGCCGTGGCGTCGGGACATGCCGCGCAAGTCGTGGCGCTTCAGCAGTTGCTGCGGCCCGGCGACGAATTCATCGCCGCGCGCAAGCTCTATGGCGGCTCGATCAACCAGTTCACCCACGCCTTCAAGAGTTTCGGCTGGAACGTCGTCTGGGCCGACCCCGATGACATCGGCAGCTTCAAGCGCGCGGTGACGCCGCACACCAAGGCGATCTTCATCGAGTCGGTTGCCAATCCCGCCGGCAGCATCACCGATATCGAGGCGATCTCGGCCGTGGCCCACGAGGCCGGCGTGCCGCTGATCGTCGACAACACGCTGGCGACGCCCTATTTGATCCGCCCGATCGATCACGGCGCCGATATTGTCGTGCATTCGCTGACCAAGTTTCTCGCGGGTCACGGCAACTCGATCGGCGGCATCATCGTCGACGCCGGCACCTTCGACTGGTCGAAGGACAACAAGTACCCGATGTTGAGCGAGCCGCGCCCCGAATATCACGGCATCAAGCTTCAGGAGACGTTCGGCAATTTTGCATTCGCGATCGCCTGCCGCGTGCTGGGCCTGCGCGATCTCGGTCCGGCGCTGTCGCCGTTCAACGCGTTCCTGATCCTGACCGGAATCGAGACGCTGCCATTGCGCATGCAAAAGCACTGCGACAACGCCAAGGCGGTCGCGGAATTTCTCTCGGGCCATCCGGCGGTGGCATCGGTCAATTACTCGGGCTTGCCGGGCAACAAGTACAACAACCTCGCGCGCAAATACGCGCCGAAGGGCGCCGGCGCCGTATTCACCTTCAGCCTCAAGGGCGGCTACGAGGCCGGCGTCAAGCTGGTGTCGAACCTGAAACTGTTCTCGCATCTCGCCAATGTCGGCGACACCCGCTCGCTGGTGATCCATCCGGCCTCGACCACGCACAGCCAGCTCGACGACGCCGCCAAGATCCAGTCGGGCGCCGGTCCCGACCTGGTGCGGCTGTCGATCGGCATCGAGGACAAGGAAGATCTGATCGCCGATCTGGAACAGGCGCTGGTCGCATAAGGCCTCCCCATTCGGGAGCGCGCTAGCCGCGAGCCGGCCATCTCGTCATCCCCGGGTCTGGTCCTTCGGACCATCCCGGAATGACGGCGTTGGCGGACATGCGTCTTAGCCATGTTTCAAAGTGGTTGCTGCCGGTGGCTGCCGCGCCTTGCGGCCTCCGGTATACTTGCCGGCCTACGAAACCCTCTTTCGGAGGCATCGATGTTGCGTTTTGCGATCGTATTGATCGTTGCCGGCCTGACCGGCGGCATTGCCGAGGCCGCGGACCAGACGCTCGTCCATCCGCGGGTACATCGCGCAGCCATCGGTTTGCCGGCCGGCCTGCCGCGGCCGCACTATCACTTCAGGACCACGATCACCTATGCCGAGCCTTACACCTATCGCCGCCCGTGGCCGCGGTATTCGGTTTACGGGCCGCCGGCGGCGCTGTACGCGCCGGTAGTCTACGTCGACCCGTTTTTGGTCGCACCGGCGCCCGCGCCGTATATTCCCTATTGGGATCGCCTGCCCTACGCCTGCGGCGTCTACGGTTACTGCTAGCGCGGCGTTTACGTCAGCCGGTTTGGCTGGCCGGCAGCCTCAGTTCTTGCGGCTGCTGCGCGGCCTGCCGACCGGCCAGACGCTCGGCCTGAAAGAGGGCCAGGGTCAGCACCGCCAGCGCGACGGCCTGGTGGGTCAGCGCAAGGTCGATCGGAACCTGATTGAGCAGGGTCAGAATACCCAGCGTCGCCTGCAAGGTGATGACGGCAAGAAGCCATACCGCGCCGTTGACCACGGCGGCTCCAGCGCGCGAGCTGATGGCGTCGAGCGCGTGCAGCACGGCCAACGCAAACAGCAAATACGCCATCATGCGATGCTCGAACTGAACGGTGAGCGCATTATCCAGCAAATTGCGCCACCACGGCGAGTCAAAGAACAGCCGCGACGGCGAGGGAATAAACCCGCCGTCGATGGACGGCCAGGTGTTGTAGATCTTGCCGGCGCGCAGGCCCGCGACCAGCGCACCGAGAAAAAGCTGCACGAAGGTCAGCGCCACCAGCGCCATGCTGGTGATCTTCAACCGCGCGGACACAGGAAGCGGCGGCCGATCGGTGAGCCGGCGCAACGTCCAGACGATCGCGGCGAAGATCAGCAACGCCAGGACCAGATGGACCGCCAGACGGGTGTGCGAGACTTCGACCCGCTGCGAAAGCCCTGACGCCACCATCCACCAGCCGACCGCGCCCTGCAGCGCCCCGAGGCCGAAGATCAGCCACAGCCGGCGCTTGAGGTCGGCGCCGAGAAAGCCGCGCCAGATGAACCACAGAAACGGCAGGAGATAGGCGATCCCGATCACGCGTCCGAGCAGCCGGTGGCTGAATTCCCACCAGAAAATTGTCTTGAACTCGGCGAGGTTCATGCCGGCGTTCATTTCGCGATATTGCGGAATTTTCTTGTAGGCTTCGAACGCCTGCGTCCACTGCTCTTGATCCAGTGGCGGCAGCGCGCCGGTGACCGGTTTCCACTCGACAATCGACAAGCCCGCTTCGGTGAGCCTCGTCGCGCCGCCGACCAGCACCATGAGGCAGATCAGGGCCGCGATCGAGACCAGCCACCATTGGACGGCGCGGATTTGGGGAGCCTGGCGTGGGGAAACGGCGGTCATCGAAGCTGTGCTTGAATGAATTTGCGTGCCCCTTATAGTCCGCCCCTCCCCGCGCGCAAGGCGCGCCACCTTCACGAGTTGCACATTTTCGTCATGACCATACGCACCCGCAAATTCCTCGGAACCATCGCCCTACTCGTGCTGGTCGTGGTGTGGTCGCTGATGGGAATGGCGGCAGCGCAGATGCCCTGGCTTGCGAACTCCGGTCTCGCGCAAGCCGTCTTCTATGTCGTGGCCGGCATCGGCTGGGTACTGCCGGCGATGCCGATCATCAGTTGGATGGCGCGGCCGGACGCATAGTTGGAAAGCTGGATCTAGATCCTTGTGCCCCGGGGACTCCTTGGGGAGGGCAATAGCGCACCCGACAGGATCACGCGCATGGCGCGCAGCGAATGCCGCCGCCCGTCCCAGGCAATGCGCGGCAGCGCCTGCAGATCGGTGCGGCCCTCGGTCTGAACCACGCCGGGGATCGCCGAAGCAGCACTTACGAAGCCCGCCTCCTCGGTCATCGCAACATGTGGCTTTCGAAACGATGCGCGATCCCCGAACGGAAAGGCGAAATGCCTCACCTCGCGATGGAACGCGGCCTGCGCCACTGCACGGCCCATCGTTATTTCCCGCGACGCGTCGGCATCCCTGAGGTTGGACAATACCGGATAGTTCACCGTCGCGCTTCCGATCGTCACGTTGGGATCGGCAGCAAGTTTTCCCAGATCATCCCAGTCCATCGAGGACTGGCGCGACAGGCTTGCGAGATCGACCGAATAGCGCGTGCAGAGATCCTTGATCGCGAACGAGCGATCCGGCGGCGCCAGCGCGCGCATCCAGCTCTCGAGAAATGCGTAAAGCTGATATTTCTCGGATGTGGAGGCGATATCGAAACGCTGCTCCTTGCGATCTATCACGAGGCTGATGCGGCTCTCGCGCGCGATCACCTCCTCGAGCGCGAGCCACCACGCCTCCCCGAGGCCATCCGGAAACGCCGTCGGCACGTAGACGGCGAAGGGAACGCCATGTTTCGAAAGCACCGGATAGGCCGACGTGATCAGATCCTTGTAGGCGCCGTCGAATGTCAGGCAGACAAACCGTCTCGGCTCGGGCAGCGTCACCGCCCTTCGGCACACCTCATCGAGTGAGACGATATCGTATTTCCAGCGTTTCAGCGCCCGGATCGTCCGATCGAGAAATCCGGGAGTGATTTCGCTGGATTCGAGCGGTTGAAAACGTGCATTGCGCCGCGGGCGCACGCGTTCGAAGCGAAGGACGGCACCGGCGCCGCCGGCCCGCCGTCCGCCCAGCCACGGTGCACCGCTGAAATAGGCAAGCTCCAGCCGCAGGCTTTTCAGGAATTGGAGTTCGGATGGCAACGTCTGGTCCCCGGCGTGTTCCACGAAAGTGGATATCGGTTTTGCAGACAAAATACGCGCAAGTTGTGCCTTGAGCGCATTTTCTTTGGGTTCACCGGATTGCGGTGGCCGAAGAAGCCCCGCCGGCACGGCTTCCACTCGGTCCGTCGCTGTTGTCATTACTCTTTGTTGACACTTCTTTGCAAAGGTCGGCAGACGTCGAAAGACGTAAATAGTTCCCTATGGACAGGTTTTGCGATGACCATGGCTGCCGCGATCGAAAGCCGAACGGCGGAAGCCAAAGCCTGGTCGCGGTCGAGCCGCATCGCCAGCGTCGATATCGTCCATGACCTCGGCCAGTCCGAGGCCGTCTGGCGCAGCCTCGAAGGGAAATTCTCCACCCCGTATCAGCGCTTCGATTTTCTCGCGGCATGGCAGCGCCAGGTCGGAGCGCGCGAAAACCTCTCGCCCTTTATCGTCATCGCGCACGATGCCGAGCGCCGGCCACTGTTGTTGCTGCCACTGGCGCTGCACCGCCAGCACGGCGTTCGTACCGCCTGGTTCATGGGCGGCAAGCATTCCACCTTCAACATGGCGTTGTGGGACGGCGATTTTGCCGCAGGCGCAACACCTGCCGATCTCGACGCGCTTCTTGCCGGCATCAGCGAACGTGCCGAGGCCGACGTCCTCGCGCTGACCCAGCAGCCTCTGTGCTGGCAGGATTTGTCCAACCCGATGGCGCTGTTGTCGAAGCAGCCTTCCGTCAACGACTGCCCGGTGTTGGCGATGGCGCCAGGCGCGGCTCCCGCGGATCTGGTCAGCAACTCCTTCCGGCGGCGCCTCAAGGGCAAGGAACGCAAGCTGCAGGGGCTCGCGGGCTATCGCTATCACATCGCGGCGTCCGACGCCGACGTCAAGCGGATGCTCGACTGGTTCTTTGCCGTCAAGCCGCTGCGGATGGCGGAGCAGAAACTGCCCAACGTGTTCGCGGACGTGGGAATCGAGGATTTCATCCGGGATGCCTGCATGACGCAGCTTGCGGGCGGCGGCCGCGCCATCGAGATTCACGCGCTCGAATGCGATGACGAGGTGATCGCGATCTTCGCCGGCGTCGCGAACGGTCATCGCTTTTCGATGATGTTCAACACCTATACGATGTCGGGCAACGCCCGCTACAGCCCGGGCCTGATCCTGATGCGCAACATCATCGACCACTATGCCGCGCGCGGCTACCGCGCGCTCGACCTCGGCATCGGGTCCGACGACTACAAGCGGCTGTTCTGCAAGAGCGACGAGCCGATTTTCGACAGCTTCATCCCGCTCAGCTCGCGCGGCAGGATGGCGGCCGCCGCGATGTCAGGCCTCAACCGCGCCAAGCATCTGGTGAAGCACAACGAAGCGCTGTTTCACGTCGCGCAAAGACTGCGAAGCGCCCTGCACCGCTGATCGGCGCAGAATCCGCGATACGTCGAGAGGCCGCGCTATTTCGCGGAAAGCATCGAACGCAGAATTATTGCTCCATCCTTCGGCGGCATCGCGGCAGCCTCCCGGTAAACCGCCGTCAACACCGAGCAATACCGTGCCTGTTGGCTATCCGCGACCTTGGAACCTCGTACCAGGTCCATATCTCGTTTGGTCACGCCCTTCGCGGCAAGCCGGCCGGAAAGCTTCGGCCAGAGAGTCTGAGCCGGCGCATCGAAATCGGGCCTGCTGGCGGCGGTCTGGATAACGCGTTCCGCGATCTCGACCTCGCGTGTCGAAAGCGCCTGCGGGATCAGGCCGGCGTCAAGCGTCCCGCCCATCGCATACTGGTAACAAGTCGCCGGATGGCTCTGCAATGCGGCCAGTTCATCGGCCATCAGATTTCCGAAGTCGATAAGAACGTCATCGTCGGCCAGCGGCTTGTTGACCGATATCAAATTGGTCAACCTGTCCTGCAAAACCGTCATCGCTTCGACGTCGGTCTTTCCGGCAACGAATGCATCATAGTATGAACTCGCCATCTCGTCGTATTCCCTCGGGAAGCGCGTACTGATCGCGGCATAGATGCGCGCCTCCCCTTTCAGCGATTTCGCAAACAAATCCCTGGAAGCGTCGGCGGGAAGTCCCGAAATCGCATAATCGGTCCCCTTGGAGACTTTCGTGACGACGCCGGACTTCAAGAGCTCCGCCTCGGACGGCGTCCACATGTCCGAACTCGGCGTCGCCAGCGCACGGTCGATAAACGGGAGCGTCATAGCCCGCTTCCGTAAAGATCTTCCGCTGCCCCTCCAGCTCCGGCGAATCTCTTTGATCTGCGCCGGCAAATTTTCCCCGATGAAACCCCAGTATTGCACCGTGCAGGAGAACGCGTTCGGCCCCGCCGGAAAACGCCAGCGTGCAGGCGGAAAGACATTTCGAGGAGACGTATGTCGTCAGCTTCCCGCTTCGGATGAGGTTGTATAGCCGTTCCCCTTCGCCGATACGGCCACCGACGCTGTTGAGATGCACCACCCTGATCTGGCGCGACGCCCCGAGGATCTTCCTGAAATCCTCGGCAAGTCCATATTTGATTCCGCCGGTTATCTCCGCCTCGGTTCCGTTTCTCATCACCCGTATGGAATAATCGGGAATATCGGGGTCGTGCAGAAAGGCCATCCGCGACGCTTCGGTGAGTTGCGGAATCGCCGATGTAGCGACGGTCGCCGCGAGCTGAAGAGCCGCAAGCACGATCATCACCTTTGCGACGACGGCCCAGGGCGCGCGCTCGAGCTTCAGCGACTTGCGCTCGACATACCGGTTGGCCGATCGCCAAACACCGACGGATTGCCAGACCGATATTCCGACGGAAACGAGCCATACGCTCAGCAGGAAGATGAAGACAAAGATGGGCCGGAAACCCATTTTCTTGTCGTAGACAGCGCTCAACCCAAAAAGAATCAGGGCGACCGCGAAATTCACCATCAGGCCGAAAACCCAATACGAGACCGGCAGGGAATATTCGCCGCGCCAGTTCCTGGCGATGAAATTGGTGTATGCCGATTTGGGGGCGATCGGCTGCGTGTCCATCGCAGCGGCCTTGCTGCGGATTTGCCAAGGCGAAAAGATGTCCTTGATCGTGCCCACCAGGAAGAACAGAAACGCCGGAATGAGGAGAGAAGCGGCCGCACGATCGATATTCTCGAACTCGTGACCGCTCCAGGGATGAAACGGCTCTCCGCGCCACTCGAAAACGACATCCGCTGCAAGGAACACGATTCCCAGCACCAGGCCGTAGAGTGCCCAACGTCCCTTCACGCGTTTGCGCTGGTTCAAGTCCGCGGGAGCGTTGAAGGCATCGAACACCTCGGCAACGGGTTGCCAGTCCTGAAAGCCTTCCCGCCACACCAGAACGTTATCGAGATTCGCAAAGCCTGCGAGTTTCTTTCTCAGCCCAGACGTTCCGAGCGGGCCAAATTGATCCCGCAAATCCCGCAGATACCACTCGATCGCCATCGCCTGCCCCGGAACGCTCCCGCGCGGCGGATCATAGACGATAGAGGCCAGGCTAGAAACGGCGAAATCAGCCGACGTGCGCGTCGTGCCTATCGCGTAGGTACAAGCGGGATTTTTTCCGAAACGCCGCCGAACACCACCGTCAGGCGGCGACCACACTCGGAGCCGATTCGACGGAGTCAGAGGGCTGCGCCGGCTTGCTCAGCATCGTCACCTCGGAAAAGCCCACGGCCTTTAGCTGATCGCACATCAACGTGCGGGCTTCCGCGGTCATCGAGGCATCCGGCACCACCACGGCGCGCGCTTGCGCCGTCAGCAACTCCGCCGGCAATTCGGACGCTGCGCCGGCATCCAGCAGCACATGGTCATACACCCGCAGCAGGGCATCGATCGCGAGCGTCAGCCGCGGCGATTGCAGCAGCGCACGGTCGAAGCCTGGGCGTCCGGCACTGACGAGATGAACGCGCGACAGCCGGTCTTTCGTGATCACCTGCGAAAACGACGCCTCGCCCAGCATCAATTCCGCCAATCCCGGCGCCGCCGGATCGACCGACACTAGCCGGGATCGTCAGCGATGATCCCGCGAGATCGACCACCACGACCCGCGCGTCGCGCGCAAGCAGCCGCGCCAGCGTCAGCGCCGTCAGCGTGATGCCGTCGCCGGATGCGGTGCCGAGCACCGTGACCTTGCGGGCGGCTTCACCGGCAGTGCGAAGCTCTTCAGCCAGGTTTTCGATTTCAGCGAGTTCGGACCCGAAACCGGGTGACATCTCAGGAACGATTTCAGGGCTGGGTGCATCCGGAGTTTCCGGGCGGATGTCGTCGAATATCGGCTCGCGACCGGCTACGGCAAACTCCGCAGTCGCCTCCGCCGGGACACGGCCCCGGACCGGAGATGAAACGAGCGCGGCGACCGCACGTGGCGCGGTCATGCGCAGCAGCTCGCCGGTGGCGATCCCGCCCGCGCTCAGCATCAGGGTCGCCAATGTCGCGATCAGCACGATCGGCAGTTTCTTCGGGTACGCCGGAGTATTGGACACGCTGGCACGGGAAATGATGCGGCTGTCCGCGGGCGCGGCATCGATATTCTCGCGGGTGTTGGCCTCGCGGTATTTCGCGAGATAGGATTCGAGGAGGTCGCGCTGCGCCTTGGCTTCCCGCTCCAGCGCGCGGAGCTGGACGTCGTTGCCGTTGGTCGAGGTCGCCTGCTTCTTCAACTGCTCGAGGCTGGCGCTCAGGCCATCGACCCGGCCGCTGGCGATGCGGGCATCATTGTCGAGCGAGCGCGAGAGCTTGCCGGCTTCGTCGCGAAGCTGGCGGTCGAGATCGGCAAGCTGCGCCTTCAGCTCCTTGATGCGCGGATGGTTGTCGAGCAGCGTCGAGGACTGTTCGGCGAGCTGGCCACGCAGCGTGACGCGTTGTTCGGATAGCCGGCGGATCAGTTCCGAATTGAGGATTTCCGACGCCTCGATCGGCTTGCCGCCCTGGAGCATTTCGCGGATCAGCCGCGCCTTCGATTCGGCATCCGATTTCAGCGCGCGCGCATTGTTCAGTTGCGTGTTGAGTTCGCCCAGCTGCTGGTTCGACAGCGTGGTATTGTTGGTGCCGACGAACAGGCTCGATTTCGAGCGGAAATCCTCGACGCGCGATTCAGCTTCCGCGACCTTCTTGCGCAGATTATCGATCTCACCCGACAGCCACTGGCTCGCCGCCCTGGCCTGCTCCTGCCGCGAATTCTGCTGCAGTACCAGATAGCCTTCGGCGATCGAGTTGGCGACACGCGCCGCCAGATCCGGATCGCGCGACTGGAATTCGATGACGATGACCCGCGATTTATCGACCGCGTAAGCGGTCAGGCGGTCGTTATAGGCATCGAGCACGCGCTCGGCCGGCGTCAGCGAGAATGGATCGCGGCCGATCCCGAACAGCGCCAGCAGCGATTTCAGCGGCGATATCCCCTGCAGCACTGGATCGAACTCGGGCAGCTCGGCAAGCTTGTTCTTCTTGATGACCTGGCGCGCCAGATCCCGCGACAACAGGAGCTGGACCTGACTGGTGACGGCCTCGGCATCGAGCGCGGTGCGCTCCTCGTTGCGCTCGCCGGTCGGCCGCAGGAAGACGTTCTCGCGCCCGTCGACCAGGATGCGCGCTTCGGATTTGTATCGCGGCGTCACCAGATTGACGGCGGTGATCGAGAGCACAGCCGCGAGCAGCGTCGGGATGATGATCCAGCGCCGCTTGCGTACCAAGGCCCGGCCGAGGACACCGAAATCCAGATCGCCCGCTACGGTCGTCTCGGCAGGATGCACGGCGGGTACGGGTGCGGCGACGGACCGCCGGACAACGGGCGATTCCCCGCCCGCGCGGCCCGTTTCCGCACGCCAGAACGCTAAACGCATCGCACACTCCCGCAGACGCCACCACGCCACCCGACTGGCAGCGATTACACTCCATTAAGGTTGCCGCTGGGTTAATCGCGCCGATTTGCCGCCCGGCAAAGGCCGCCCCATTCGGGCGCGGTCATGCTTTGTTAACCATGAAAGCCCTTAATCGGAATCAGAAATTTCCTCTGGGTTTTCCGATGCGAGGCGCGCGCGCCATCCTGGTCTGTCTGGTCGCCGCGCTCGCTCTGTCGGGCTGCATCCACACGACCGGCCCTGTCGCGGTGGCGCCGCCGCAGGGCGATCTCGACGCGATGGCCTATGGCTCGTCCTACGCCATGACGCCCACGCCCGTTCCGGTCGCCTATGCCGCCGCGCCGATGCCGGCGGTTCACGACACATCCTACCGGCTCGATGCCGGCGACAAATTGCGGGTCGTGGTCTATGGCCAGGAAGGCCTCACCAACACTTACGCGATCGACGCCGGCGGCTCGATCACCATGCCGCTTGATCGGCGCGGTGCCCGCGCGCGGACGGACGCCGGCGGGCCTTGCCGCCGCGATCAGCGCCAAGCTGCGCAACGGCTATATCCGCGATCCCTCGGTGGCGGTCGAGATCGAAGCCTACCGGCCCTTCTTCATCCTCGGCGAGGTCGCGGCCCCCGGCCAGTATCCCTACGTTCCCAACATGAGTGTCGAGAGCGCGGTGGCGATCGCCGGCGGCTTCTCGCCGCGCGCCCGGCGCGACAGCGTCACGCTGACCCACACCGACGCTTCGGGACCGATGCGCGTGGTGGTGCCGCTCGGCACGCCCATCGGCCCGGGCGATACCGTGCTCGTCGGCGAACGATGGTTCTGACGATGGCGGCCGATCCGGACAAGCCGCTTCGTATCCTGCATGCCGTGCGCGCGCCGGTCGGCGGAATTTTCCGCCACATCCTGGACCTCGCCAACGGACAGGCCGAGCGCGGCCACCATGTCGGCATCCTCGCCGACAGCCTGACCGGCGGCGAGCGCGCCGAGGCCGCGCTGAAGGAAATCGCGCCGCGCCTCAAGCTCGGCGTTCAGCGTCTCGCCATTCACCGTGAACCGCATCCTTCGGATCCGCTGGTATGGCTCCGCTTCATGTTCCAGATCTGGCGGCTGAATCCGGACGTTCTCCACGGCCACGGTGCCAAGGCGGGCGCTTTCATCCGCCTGAGGTGGCGGTCGAAGAACAAGATCCGCATCTACACGCCGCATGGCGGCTCGCTGCACTACCCGCTGGATACGTTCAAGGGCGCCTTCTACAGCCTGCTGGAACGCGCGCTGATGAACAACACCGATCTGTTCCTGTTCGAAAGCGCGTTCGCGCGCGACACCTATCAGCGC
Organism: uncultured Alphaproteobacteria bacterium; assembly: GCA_963843225.1. Taxonomy (GTDB): domain Bacteria; phylum Pseudomonadota; class Alphaproteobacteria; order Rhizobiales; family Xanthobacteraceae; genus Bradyrhizobium. Next base: position 630,364 of record CAWJJT010000004.1, read on the forward strand.
ACCATCGGCATGCCGAAGGGGCTGGTGCGCTGCGTGTTCAACGGCGTAACGGCCGATGAATTCGACCCGATCGTGAAGGCGGATGACGCCACCGATGTCGCCTATGTCGGCGAGTTCCGGCATATCAAGGGCGCCGACCTGCTGGTCGACGCGGTGGCGCGGCTGCGCGCCGGCGGCAAGCCGGTCACGCTGACGCTCGGCGGCGACGGCGAGGAAATGGATGCGCTCAAGGCCCAGGTCCAGAAGCTCAACCTCACCGAAGCGGTGCGCTTCATTGGCCACGTCAAGGCGCGATATGGCTTTTCCAAGGGCGGCCTGCTGGTGGTTCCCTCGCGCGGCGATTCGATGCCCTATGTCGTGATCGAGGCCGCCGCGGCGGGGATTCCGATGGTGGCCGCCGGGGTCGGCGGCATTCCGGAGATCTTCGGCCCCCATGCCGACGCACTGTTTGCGCCCAACAACGTCGACGCGATGGCGGAAGCGATCAAGACGGCCCTGGCCGATCCCGCCGCCGCGAAGGCGCGCGCGAGCTTGCTGCGCGAACGAATCCTGGAGTTTTTCTCGCAGCAGGCGATGGTCGAGGGCGTGCTGGCGGGCTACCGCGACGCATTTGCCAATCGTTAACCGTTCTTTACCCGATAACCGTTTCTTCCGATTTGTCCGTTAAGCCGGGAGGCAGGGAATTCCGCCTCGGCGCGCGCATGCCTAGCTGCCTGTGCGAGATACGGACTTGGAAACAGTGGAACCGATCAACGCACGCTCGATGTTAGAAGCCGCGGCCTCGGCCGCTGCGACGGCTGCGACGGCACCCGCGCAGGATCAGCCTCCGGCCGAGCGGCGCCGCAGGCTGTCACAGGCCGCGCTTGCCGTCGTCAACCAGAAAGTACGACGGGCCTATTCGCCGATCGTGATCGCGGGCGTCGTGCGCGTCGCCGATTTTGTCCTGCTCGGCTTCGTCGGTACCGCGCTCTATTTCGAATATGTGACGCCGCTGGCCGGCTTTCACTGGGAATATGTCGCGGCCATTCTCGGCATGAGCGCGACCGCGGTGATCTGCTTCCAGGCCGCGGATATCTACGAGGTCCAGGTGTTTCGCGGCCGGCTGCGGCAGATGACGCGGATGATTTCGTCCTGGGCCTTCGTGTTCCTGCTCTTCATCGGCGCCTCGTTTTTCGCCAAGCTCGGCAACGAAGTCTCGCGGCTGTGGCTGTCGGCATTCTTTTTCACGGGTCTCGCCGGGCTGATCACCGAACGGCTGCTCCTGCGTTCGTTGGTGCGCAGTTGGGGGCGCGAGGGCCGGCTTGACCGCCGCACCATCATCGTCGGGTCGGACCAGAACGGTGAGCAACTGGTCGAGGCGCTCAAGGCCCAGGACGATTCCGACATCGATATCCTCGGCGTGTTCGACGACCGCAACGACGCCCGTGCGCTGGAGACCTGTGGCGGCAGTCCCGAAACTCGGCAAGGTGGACGATATCATCGAGTTCGCCCGCCGCACCCGGGTCGATCTCGTGCTGTTCGCGCTGCCGATCGCGGCGGAGACGCGGATTCTGGAAATGCTGAAGAAATTGTGGGTGCTGCCGGTGGACATCCGGCTTTCCGCCCACACCAACAAGCTGCGCTTCCGCCCCCGCTCCTATTCCTATCTCGGCAAGGTCCCGACGCTGGACGTGTTCGAGGCGCCGATTACCGACTGGGATCTGGTGATGAAGTGGCTGTTTGACCACCTCGTCGGCGGGGTCATTCTGCTGTTCGCGGCGCCGGTGATGGCGCTGGTTGCGCTCGCGGTAAAGCTCGACAGTCCCGGGCCGGTGCTGTTTCGCCAGAAGCGGTTCGGCTTCAACAACGAGCGCATCGACGTCTTCAAGTTCCGCTCGCTGTATCATCATCAGGCCGATCCGACCGCCGCGAAGGTCGTGACCAAGAACGATCCCGGGTCACCCGGGTCGGGCGCTTCATCCGCAAGACCAGCCTCGACGAACTGCCGCAGCTCTTCAACGTCGTGTTCAAGGACAATTTGTCGCTGGTCGGTCCGCGTCCGCACGCCGTGCAGGGCAAATTGCTGAGCCGGCTGTTCGACGAGGCGGTCGACGGATATTTCGCCCGTCATCGCGTCAAACCCGGCATCACCGGCTGGGCGCAGATCAACGGCTGGCGCGGCGAAGTCGACAGCGAAGAGAAGATCCAGAAGCGCGTCGAGCACGATCTCTATTACATCGAGAACTGGTCGGCGCTGTTCGATTTCTACATCCTGCTCAAGACGCCGCTGGCGCTGATGACGAAGAACGAGAACGCTTACTGAGCATGATCTGGAAGAGTGGGCATCGGCTTTCCGAACGATCTTCCTGAGCCCCGGTATCGAGTACGAGTTGCGTAAGTTTGCGAGTGTGTAATGGCGTATGCGGCGACGGCCGAGGGCATTGCTTCAGCGGCGACATCCACGCCGCGGCTCATGGCGCTGCAGCGCGCTCTGGTATGGCTGGTCGGCGCCAGTTGCGCGATCGTGTTCATCGAGCCAAGTCCCTACGAGCTCGTGACGATCACCGCCGCGGTGGTCTTCCTCGCTACCGGCCTGCGGATGCGGCTGGTGTTCGTGCCGCTGCTGCTGCTGCTGTTCCTGGTCAATGTCGGCTACTCCATCGGCGCCGTCCCGTTCATGGACAAGCCCGAAGTCGCCAACTGGATCGCGACATCCTGGTACATGGCGATCACGGTGATGTTCCTGGCCACGGTCATCTCCGAAGATACCGCCGCCCGGCTCGACATGCTTCGCCGCGGCCTGATCGTCGGCGCCTTGATCGCCTCGACCGCCGCCATCGCCGGCTACTTCAACCTCGTCCCGGGCGGGCATGACCTGCTGACGCTGTATGATCGTGGCCGCGGCACCTTCAAGGATCCGAACGTGCTGGGTGCGTTCCTGATCCTTCCATCGCTGTTCGCGCTGCAAAGCGTCGTATCGGACCGCATGGGCAAATCGATCCGCAGCGCGATCGCGCTGGGTGTGATGGCGCTCGCGATCCTGCTGGCGTTTTCACGCGCGGCATGGGGCGGGCTCATCCTCACCTCGGCTTTCATGCTGGTGCTGATGGTGCTGACCAGCCCGTCGCGCCCGCAGCGCTCGCGCATCATCCTGACGGCGCTCGTCGCCGTCATTGTCGTGGCGAGTTTGCTCGTGGTGCTGCTATCGTTCGATTCGATCAGCGAAATGTTCAAGCAGCGCGCGAGCTTCGATCAAAGCTATGACGAGGGTCGTTTCGGCCGGTTCGGGCGGCATATCCTCGGCGCCCAAATGGCGCTCGACCTGCCCTTCGGTATCGGCCCGCTGCAGTTCCACAAATATTTTCCAGAGGACACCCATAATTCCTATCTGAATGCCTTCATGTCCGGCGGCTGGATTTCCGGCATCTGCTATCCGGCGCTGGTGTTCATCACCGTGTTTACCGGATTTCGCCACATCTTCGTCCGCGTCCCCTGGCAGCGCGCCTATCTCGCGATCTTCGCGGCGTTCCTCGGCATCGTCGGCGAAAGCTTCATCATCGATACCGACCACTGGCGGCATTTCTGGATGATGCTGGGCGCGATGTGGGGCATGTTCGCCGCCGCCCAACCCTACCGGGCGGCATCTGATGACGCCCCCACGGCGTCCGCCGGCGCGAACACGCGATAGCCTTCGGCTTTACTTCTCGACGCCGAACGTGAGGCCGGCATGGTCGACCAGCCGCTTGATCAGCTTGTGCTGCATGGCCGCACCCGGCGTCCAGATGCCAGCCGGCACGTCGGGCGTGTCGCGCAACAGACAGATCGCGCATTCGGAAATCATTTTCGAAGTCGACCCGTAACCGGGATCGCGGTCGCCCTTCACCGCGGCGCGGACCTCGCGGCCGTCGGGCGCGACGGCGATATAGAGGAGATCGTAAAGGCCGTTCTCGCGTTCTTCCCTGGACGGCCCCTCGCCCGGCTTGGGTGCGTTGGGGCCGGTCTTTTCGTTGTTCGCAGCCATTACCTTTTTGGCGTTGGCCTCGCCCCTCTCGCCGGGTCCGGTCAGCACCATCTCGTCGTAGACGAACTCCTTGCCGTAGGGAAATCCCATCAGCATGTTGGAGCGATGGACGTTGCGCGTGTTGATCAACGCCATCATGAACGGTGCGGTCCAGGACTGCAGGTCTTCCTCAAAGGCGGGCTTGTTGCCCTTCGGCTGTTTCGGTCCGCTGAAGCCTGGCGTCAGCGCAAACGGATCGTTCAGGATCGTCACCAGACTGAGATCCTTGGCAACCGCCTCAAACGTCGCGCGCCCGCTTGCCGCCGTGCCGCCGGAGAGCGTGCCGCGCATGTCGCGCACGCGGCCCTTGACGCGGGAGGCCGGGGCGCCGAACGCGCGCCTGGCCTCTTCCTGCACAAAGAAGGCGCCGAGTTCGAACGGCACGGAGTCGAAACCGCAGGAGAACACGATGCGCGCGCCGCTGGCCTTCGCGGCGGCCTCGTGCCTGTCGATCATCTGCCGCATCCAGATCGGCTCGCCGCACAGATCGACATAATCGGTGCCGGAGGCCACGCAGGCCGCGATCAGTTCGTTGCCGTAGAGCTGGTAAGGTCCGACTGTGGTGATGACGGATTTGGTCTGGCCGACCATTGCCTGGAGCGAGGCAACGTCGGAAGCATCGGCCACGATCAGTGGCGTATCAGCCGGCGCTCCTATCGCTTCGCGAACCGATTTGAGCTTGTCGAGGCTGCGCCCGGCCATCGCCCATTTAAGCTGCGCGTCGTTGCTGTACTGCGTGGCGAGATATTCGGCGACGAGTTGGCCGGTGAATCCGGTTGCGCCATAAACGACGATGTCGAATTTCTTCGCAGACTTCATTTCGATTTCCTGAGGTGATGGTCTGGCTTATTTCTTGGCGTAGGACACGCCCATTCCCGCGCGCACATCGGCCTGGATTCCATAGGGCGCAATCGGATAGCGCAGGCCGTTCTTGGCGAGTTGCTTCATGCCGACGATCGCTTTCGCCAGGTGCGCTGGGGACAACGCCATTAGCATCTCCTCGTCGGGCACGCCACCATAGCGGCGCTCGGCAAAGCAAGGCAGCGACAGGCTGGGTTCGCCGGTCTTGAGCGCCCGTCCCCAGGAATTGGCGCAGGCGGTCTCGCCGACCACACCCCATTCGAATTTCTTGTAGCCGGTATATTGCAGCCCGTTGATCAGAATGATCATCTGACCCGGCGTCGCATAGACCAGACAAATATCCGGCGGATTGAGCCGGCCGCTGGTCAGGGGGCTTACCGCCAGCGCCTGGTATTTCCCGAAGGCAACGACATCCAGCGCCTCCTGGCGCTTGCGGGCGTCTTCGGCGGTGCCATGCCAGACGCCCACATAGGATTCGCCGGCAAGCCATTTCTCGTCGCGCGGCGCGAGCCCGATCACTGCGCGGCATTGCGCGCCGACGAGATCGTCCGCTGTGATGCCTACCGTCCAGCCCAGCCGCGAGGCCATGCTGACGATCTGGTCGGTGGTGTGGACCGCCGACGGGCGGCGGATCTTCGGGATCGCCGTCATCTCCTCGACGGTGGCGAACATCTTCATGCCGATCACGGTGGTCTTGAGCCGAAGCAGGCTGTTCAGATCGGCGGCCATCGTGGCCGGATCGAATTGTTCTTGCACCGATGCTGCTTGCTGCATGAATTTCGCTCCCTCGACGGCAGGCTGGCCGCTGCACGCGTTTTGAGGTTCGATCCTAGCCGGTTTATCCGCGGGCCGCGACCCACGCGCTACTGCGGATTTGGCCCCGGAAAAAGCTCGCCGGTCTTGCCCGATATCCGGTAGGCCACAAGCCCCAGATATTCGCGCACGGCGATTTCGGTCAGTTCCAGCCCGTTGAGCACAAACGGAGAAAATTCCAGTCCATCGCCGGATGCGCCAGTGCGCCAGTCGACCGGATAGGGCTCAACCGCAAATCCGACCTTTCGGAAGATGCCGATCGAGCGCGGCATATGGAAAGCCGATGTCACGAGCAGCCACCGTTCGCCGCTTTTCGGCGCCGCAAGCTCCTTGGAGAATATGGCGTTCTCGCTGGTGTTGCGCGAGCGCCGTTCCATGATCAGCCGATCCTTGCCGATACCCAGGCGCTCGAAGATGGCGGCGGCATAATCGGCTTCACGTGCATCCGCCCCGATCAAATTTCCGCTTCCGCCGGAATAGATGATACGCGCCTTCGGATATTGACGGGCAAGCGCGGCGGCCTCGATCACGCGGTCGGCCCCACGTGTAAATACCGTAGTGCCGTGGCTGGCGGAAAGATCGGCATCGATCGCGCCGCCGAGTACGACGATGCCGTCAGGCGCGCCATGCGCGGGATCCCACGGCGGAAATCGTGCTTCCAGGGGATGGAGCAGAAGATCTCCGAGCGGCGAAAACCCACAGATCGCCAGCAGCACGACCGAAGCCACCAGGAGCTTGCGGCCGAGGCCTGCCCATCGGGTGGCGAGCAGGATCGCCCCGAGAAGCCCGATGCCGATCAGGAAATTCGCCGGCAACAGCGCAACGCCAAGCGTCTTGGACAGCACAAAAAACAAGAGTGGCCTCTTCGAATGTCTGGTACAGCCTCATACGCGACCACGCCCTCAACCAGAAGCCCTCATGACACATCATCATCTGCATTCCAGTCCCGAGACCTGCCATTGGGGGTTTTTCGAGGCGAAACTGAAGCCGGTCCTCACCGTCAAGAGCGGCGACGAGGTAACCATCGACACCATCACTGGCGGCCCGGATATGGTGCCGGACCGAAAGCAATTTCATGTCCCGCCCGAACTCGACGAGGTTCACGCCAGGAATGAACGGATGGTGCCCGGACATATCCTGACCGGACCGGTTGCGGTCGAGGGTGCGGCGCCCGGCGACGTCCTGGAGGTCGATATCCTCGAGGTCAGCCTGCGGCAGGACTGGGGCTACAACCTGATCCGGCCGCTGGCCGGCACCCTGCCCGATGATTTCCACGAAATGCGCCTGTTGAACATCCCGCTCGACCGCGAGCGGATGGTCGGCCGGCTGCCCTGGGGGCTCGACCTGCCCCTGAAACCGTTTTTCGGCGTGATGGGCGTCGCGCCGCCGCCCGCCTGGGGCCGCATCACCTCGCTGATCCCGCGCGCGATGGGCGGCAACCTCGACAACAAGGAGCTGGTGCCGGGCGCCAAGCTCTATTTGCCGGTGTTCGTGCCGGGCGCGCTGTTCTCCTGCGGCGACGGCCATGGCGTGCAGGGCGACGGCGAGGTCTGCGTCACCGCGATCGAGACGGCGCTGCGGGGCCGTTTCCGGCTGACGCTGCGCAAGGATTTACGCCTCGATTATCCGCGCGCCGAGACGCCAACCCACTACATGACGATGGCGATGGACCCCGACCTCGACCAATGCGTGGTGCGCGCGCTGCGCGACATGATCGTGCTGCTTGGGGAGAAACGCAATCTGTCGCGCGAGGACGCCTACACGCTGTGCAGCCTCGCCGCCGATCTGCGGGTGACGCAGACCGTCAACGGCTCCAAGGGCATCCACTGCATGATCGCAAAGACGGTCGTGCATGGGTAATCCTCGGATCGCCGGGCGTTGATCCCCGGATTACTTCGGTAACGAAGGCGCTCTTGTGTTTCGCAAGCCGCGCTCGCTACTATTGCCGGGACCAACGAACAAAACGACGGGAAGCGACATGAAGGACAGACTATCGCCGGACGACGTCGCCGCGCGCGAGAAGGAAATGCAGGACGCGCTTGCGTCTTGCCCGCGCATCCTCGATCTCGTCGCACGCGGGCCGCTCGCCGACCCCGATGCCGACGCGGTGGTGTATCTGCGCTCGCCGCTCGACCCCAATCCGGTCAGCCTCTCGAACGCGCAGTTGATGGGTTGCATCAAAGCGGCCGAGAATTTCTTTCGCGCGCAGGGCGTCGGCAAGAACGATCCCGTCGCGATATTGCTGCCGATCTGCCCCGGGGCGATTGCCGCGATCTGGGGCGCGGCTGCCTGCGGCATCGCCGAGCCGGTCAATCTCCTGTTCACGCGCGAGGCCATCATCGCCCAGCTCAATGCGGTGAAGGCAAAGCTATTGCTGGCGCCACCGCCGGGCATGCCGGGCGGGCTCTACGAGAAGGTCGAGGGCCTGCAAAAGGACGTGCCGTCGCTGCAGCGTATCGTGGTCGTCCCGCTCGACGGCAGCATTGCATTCGACGGCGAGGTGCTGCGGCCCGATCCGGCCTGGCGCGACGATTACGGCAAATGCCGCGACACGTCCGAAGCCGAACGCGTCGCCGTGATGCTCCCCACCGGCGGCACCACCGGCCACCCCAAGGTCGCCCGTCTCACCAATCGCGCGATGATCGCCTCCAGCGTTTCCTCGCGCATGGCGCTGGATTATCGCAAGGGCGACCGCGCCATGATGACGCTGCCGCTGTTCCATGTCGGCGGCCTGTTCGTCGGCATCGGCGCCTGCCTGTCGGCTGGCACGACGGTCGTCATTCCCGGTCCCGCCGGGGCGCGCGATCCGGCGCTGGTGCAGAATTTCTGGAGCGTGATCGAAAAATATCGCCTGACACATGCCGGCAACGTGCCAACGATACTGGGCGCGCTGGCCGAGATACCGGTCGGCGACTGCGACGTTTCGAGCCTGCGGGTCACGCCGACCGGCGCCTCGATCTGCCCGCCCGAAATCGAGCGCCGTTATCTCGCGCGATGGGGCGGCCCCTGCGTCCAGCAGGTCTACGGCATGACCGAGCTTGCCGGCGCGATCACCCACGACGTGGCCAGCGTCAAACCGCGGCCGGAAAGCGTCGGCATTCAAAACCCGCTGGTCGAACTCGCCATCCTCGCAGGGGACAAATTGCACAGGGGACCGTGGCCCTCCCCGGTCGGCGAACTCCTCACGAGGGGTCCGCAGGTATTTCCCGGCTATGTCGACGAGAAGCAGACCGAGGACGCCTTCCACGAGGGATGGCTTCGCACCGGCGACATCTGCCGCATCGACGCCGACGGCTTCGTCTACATCATGGGCCGCGCCAAGGACGTGATCATCCGGGGTGGACACAATATCGACCCGCGAGCGATCGAGGATGCAGCGCTGCAATTCCCGGGTGTCGCGCTCGCCGCGGCGGTGGGCCGTCCCGACGCCTATGCCGGCGAGGTGCCGATGCTGTTCGTATCGGCGCAGCCCGGCATCGTCATCGATTCCCAGGCGCTCGCTGCCTTCGTGCAGGACAATATCCCGGAGCCGCCGGCGCGGCCGCGGGCCGTATCCGTCATCGGCGAGATGCCGGTCACGCCGGTCGGGAAAGATATTCAAGCCAAAACTGCGCGAGATCGCGGCCGGAGAAGCCGCGCGCGAACTGCTGGCCGCTGAGGGGTTGGCGAAAGAGGTCAGCGTCGAGGCGATCACCGATCCCTCCCGTGGCCTTTTCCTGCGCGTCAAGGCGCCGTCCGACAAGGCGGTGACCGCCGAGCGCCTCTTGAAGAAATTTCCGGTCAAGATCGAACTCGAGCCCTGAAGCAAATGCTTCGGGCGGGAGCCACGTTCAGCCCAGACGCCAGCCGACCTCCCGGGCAAAGCTCTGGTAAAATTCCGGCGTGTAGGCATTTTCCGGCGTCGTCCGCACCCGCTGGTCGAGATGTTCGGCGTCGTCGCCGACCAGGATGCGCCAGCGCTCGGCCTTGACGCCGTCGAGGATCACCTTGGCGGCAGCGGCGGCCGAGGTCGGCGCCTCGTCGCGGAAGCTGCGGGCGCGATCGAGTGCGATCTTCTGGATGTCCTCATCCGACATCGGCGCGGTGTCGATGCCCATGCCCTTCAGACGCTGGCGCGCCGACAGGATCTCGTTGTCGCTCAGCCGCTCGGATTCGGTACCGCTCTGGATCTTGCGGGAATTGGACACGATCGAGGTTCCGATATGGCCCGGCATCACCACGGAGCACTTGATATGCGGCGCGTTGAGCCGGAGATCGTTGATCAGCGCTTCGGTGAATCCCTTCACCGCGAATTTGGCGGCGCTGTAGGCGGTGTGCGACACGCCCATGCCGACCGAGGCCCAGAAGCCGTTGACGCTCGAGGTGTTGACGATATGGCCCTCGTCGGCCTTCATCAGCATCGGCAGGAAGGTGCGGACGCCGAGATAGACCCCGCCCCAGCAGATATTGAACGTCCGCTCCCACTGCTCCCTGGTGTTGGTGAACAGGCTGCCGCCGCCGCCGATGCCGGCATTGTTGAACAGCAGATGAATCTTGTCCGTGGCCTGCTGCTCGGCGATCTCGTCGCGGAAGCGCTTGAGCTGATCCTCGATGGAGACGTCGGCGACATGCGTGGTGACGCGCAGCCCCTGCGGCAGCTTCTCCACCTCGCAAAGCCCCTTGGTCTCGGCCATCGCGTCGGCGGAAATATCGCACATCGCGACATTGCAACCCTCGGCAACCAGTTGGCGCGCAAGTTCGCGGCCCATGCCCGTGCCGCCTCCGGTGATGACAGCAATCTTTCCGGCAAAATCCTTCATGAGCCCCCGCCCCGCTTGACTGTTCTTGTTTCTGACCGGCAGAACGGTCGTCTTTTTTATCTATCGCACGCCATGGCGGTTGAATAGGCCTTCCGGGGGAAGCTGCCGATCGCGCGGCCGGATTTATGTTTTTTCGGCTTCCCGAGGCCGAGCGCAAAGCATAAAAGCTCGAAGGAGCGGGTAGCCCCATGCCTGCCAAGCAGGTGAAACGCCGACATGGCTGACGTGAAACAGTCGACGCATGAGGTCTTTTCCCGCGATGAAAAGATCGTGGCGGGATCCGATCGCTCGTTCGGGCTGGTGATGGCCGGCGCATTCGCGGCGGTGACCCTGCTGAACGCCTGGCATTCCGGCCGGCTCTGGCCGTGGACCGGCGGGCTGGCCGTGCTGTTGCTCGCCGCGGGATTGCTGCAGCCCTCGCGTTCTGCATCCGCTCAATCTGGTGTGGCTGAGGTTCGGACTGCTGCTGCACCGGGTGGTCAACCCGATCGTGATGGGGCTGGTGTTCTTCGGCACGGTGTTGCCGACCGGCCTCATCATGCGCATGCTCGGCAAGGATCTGTTGCGGCTGAAGCGGCAACCCGACGCGGACAGCTACTGGATCGTGCGACAACCGCCCGGACCGTCGCCCGAGACGATGAAAGATCAATTCTAGAGGACAGCAGATGGATTTTCTCGCCGAGCTCTGGCGGTTTATGCGTGTCCGGAAGAAATTCTGGCTGCTGCCGATCCTGATCATGATGGTGGTGTTCGGCGGGCTCGTGGTGCTGACCAAGGGCTCCGCGATCGCACCGTTCATCTACACGCTGTTCTAGACCGCGCGATGCGGATCCTCGGCATTTCGGCATTCTACCACGACAGCGCGGCGGCGCTGATCGAGGACGGCCGTATCGTGGCCGCCGCGCAGGAAGAGCGCTTTACCCGGCGCAAGCACGATCCTGCGATTTCCGCACAACGCCATCGCCTATTGCCTGGCGGAAGCCGGCATTGCCGCCGACGCGCTCGATCACGTCGTGTTCTACGACAAGCCGTTCCTCAAATTCGAACGCCTGCTGGAGACCTATATCGCGCTGGCGCCGCGCGGTTTTCGCTCCTTCAAGATGTCGATCCCGCTCTGGCTGAAGGAAAAGCTGTTCCAGAAGAGCCTGCTGCGCGACGAGCTCGAAAAATTCGCAGCGCGATTTCGACACCAGCAAGCTGTTGTTCTGCGAGCATCACCTCAGCCACGCGGCCTCGGCTTTCTATCCCTCGCCGTTCGAGGATGCGGCCGTGCTGACCATGGACGGCGTCGGCGAATGGGCGACGACGTCGGCGGCCATCGGCAACGGCAAGAGCCTCGAGATCATTCCAGGAAATCCATTTTCCGCATTCGCTCGGCCTGCTCTATTCGGCGGTGACCTATTACACCGGCTTCAAGGTCAACTCCGGCGAATACAAGGTGATGGGGCTCGCGCCCTATGGCGAGCCGAGATTTGCAAAACTCATTCTCGATCATCTGATCGACCTGAAGCCGGACGGCTCGTTCCGGCTCGACATGTCGTATTTCGACTACTGCACCGGCTTCACCATGACCAACGACCGGTTCGCCAAACTGTTCGGCGAGCCGGTGCGCAAGCCCGGATCAGTTGCTGACGCCGTTCCACATGGATGTCGCGGCCTCGATCCAGGCGGTGCTGGACGAAGCCGTGCTGCGGCTGACGCGCAGCCTCGCCAAGCAAACCGGCTCGCGAAATCTCTGCCTCGCCGGCGGCGTGGCGCTCAATTGCGTCGCCAACGGCAAGGTGCTGCGCGACGGCCGCTTCGACAACATCTGGATTCAGCCGGCCGCGGGCGATGCCGGCGGCGCGGTGGGCTCGGCGCTGGCGGCCTGCCATCATCTTCAAGGGCCAGCCGCGCGCAAGCCAACGGCGCGCGACGGCATGTCCGGCGCCTATCTCGGCCCGAGTTTTGCGCAAGCCGAGATCGAACGGCGGCTGACCGCGGCCGGCGCAAAATTCGCCGTGCTCGGCGAGGCCGAGATGATCGAGACCACGGCGCAGGCGCTGGCCGGCGCAAAAGGCCGTCGGCTGGTTTCAGGGCCGCATGGAATTCGGCCCGCGCTCGCTCGGCGCGCGCTCGATCCTCGGCGATCCGCGCTCGCCGGCGATGCAGAAGAAGCTCAATCTCAAGGTCAAGTATCGCGAGAGTTTCCGGCCGTTCGCGCCGGCGGTGCTGCGCGAGGACGTCGCGGAGTGGTTCGATCTCGCATCCGACAGCCCGTACATGCTGATCGTCGCCGACGTCAAGGACGGACAAGCGCCGCCACGATGACGCCGGCGGAGCAGGCGCTGTTCGGAATCGACAAGCTCAACGTGTCGCGCTCGGAAATTCCGGCCGTGACGCATGTCGACTATTCCGCGCGCATCCAGACCGTGCACAGCGACACCAATCCGCTGTTCCACCGGCTGCTCAGCCGGTTCAAGGCGCTGACCGGCTGCCCGATCCTGGTCAACACCAGCTTCAACGTGCGCGGCGAGCCGATCGTCTGCACGCCGGAAGACGCCTTCCGCTGCTTCATGGGCAATGAACTCGATCTGCTCGTGGTCGGCAACTGCGTGCTGCAGAAGACCGAGCAGGACCCGGCCCTCAAGATTGATTACAGTCAGGCGTTCGAAGCGGATTGAGGCGGACGGAGAATGGATGAACCTGTGAAACGCGAACGGGTCCGGGAAGTCGTACGGTCGATCGTCGTCTCGCTGGCGATGACGATTGTGACCCTGGCCGTGCTGGAAGTCGTGCTGCGCGTCGCCGACTTCCGGGAACTGCGCGAGGGCATCACCGAACGATCACTCGGCTATCGCTACGACACCGAACTCGGATGGGCGCCGATACCGAATTCGAGTTCCGTCGTGACCAACGCCCGCACCATCCATGCGCAGCACAACAGCCTCGGGCTTGCGCGACATCGAGTTCACCCTCGATGCGGAGCCGACGATCATGTTCCTGGGGGACTCGTTTGTCTGGGGCCTCGATGCCGAAGCCGATGAGCGCTTCACGGAGTTACTGAGACCCCGCCTGCCCGGCTACAAAGTCATGGCCGCCGGCGTCTCGGGCTATGGCACCGATCAGGAATATCTGTTGCTGCAACGATTGTGGCCAAGGGTCCGGCCCGCGGCCGTCGTGCTGATGTTCTGCACCGACAACGACCGGCAGGATAACAGCACCAACATCCGTTACGAAGGCTATCAAAAGCCCTATTTCGAAACCGGCCCCGACGGCGCGCTGGTACTGAAGGGGCAGCCGGTGCCCAAATCCCCCCTGCAATACATCAGGGAAGACTGGCTGGTGCGGAACGTGTGGCTCGCCCGCCTCGTTGCCACCGTCTACGTCAAGCTCCGTCACCCGCTGCTGTTCGTGCCTGACCCCACCGAGCGGCTGGTCGACAAGATCCGCGAATTCGTCGAAGGAAACGGCGCCAAATTTCTGGTCGGGCTGCAATCCAGCGATCCCAAACTGATCCGGCATCTGCAGGCCAAGCAAATCCCGTTTGTCGCCTTCGACGGCGCGCCTTTTTATCCGGGAGCGGGCGTTGGCGCGCACTGGACGCCCGAGGGTCATAAGTTGGTGGCGGAACGGGTGCTCGGCCTGCTGACGGAGAACAAGATCGGCCAGGGGAATCTCGCTACGAAGTGACCGCGCGTCACCCTCCTTATCGCTCAGCGGCAGCGTGATCACTTCGACTGAAACGCCCGGCGTCTCGACGCTGCTTTAATGATGGCTATTGTTCGCTCGTAGTCGCCGCGGAATCACCGCCGGCTGCTCGCTCGCTGCCATCGGCAGGGCGCACGGCTTCGGCGACGGTAAGGTCGCGGTCGGGGCCGTGCGGAACCACCGTCTGGCCGGGCTCAAGGTGAAGCTGGGCGCCATCGAGAAACACCGTGACGATATCCGGCTCGAACGACACCAAATTGGAGATGCGGGCGACCCCACGATAGGCGTCGGGATACGACCATGCCGCCAAACGTGCTTCCCCGATAGTGTAGTAGCCGCAGAGCCCTTTGTACGGGCAGAAGGTCTGCAATTTGACGGGAGCGAGGGCCGACTCATCGATGTCGGCACGCGGAACGTACCAACGCGGAGCGAATCGGAACTCGTAGAGGACCAGTGGCCGCCTGGTATCGGCGATGACACGGTCCTGATGCCGGACCACGAGATTGCGCGAGGACTGGCGGATATCGATCCGGTGGTAGCTGTCAGCGGCATGGCCCAGGATTCGTTCGTCTTCCTCGTAGAAGGAGTCCATGGCCCGCCAGGCGAAGGCGACGCGCGCCTGCAATACGCTGGCATGGGAAGGCAGTGCAGTGTGTTGCCAGGCTCCTCGCAGCGCAACGTGCCCACTCGCGCGGACGCTGTACCAGGAAGTCGGCCCAAGATCGGGATGTTGAGTAGTATGCTCGGTGCGCTCCAATGCATCGGGAGAGATGTCGGTCTCAGGAAAGTAGGCGACGGGATAGCGGCCCGGCTCGAAGAGCAGGAGGACACGCTCGCTATCGGCGATCCAGCCTCCGCCGAAGCGCACGCGCATGCGGCGGCGCAAAGGCTCGACATATAATAATCTCTTCGGCAGCGGCTCCGGTACGAGGAAGCGACCGATCGCCCCCGTTGAGAGCGGACCTTGTTGCCAGGATAATCCCACAAATTTCTCCATGGAGATGATGGCGGCTGACAGAGGCGCCGCTGATGTTCTCTGCCGCGAACACGGACCCACCCGAAATGGTTCCACGGCGCGGTTGATCCGGGGGCGCTCATGAGCGGTCGATCGTGCGTTCGCGCAAAACCGACGCCGCCCCGGCCTTCCACTTCATTTTTTGGGGATAAATGGTCGGAGCGAGAGGATTTGAACCTCCGACCCTAACCACCCAAATAAATCAAACAGGGGGTGCCCGTCGCGCACGTCCGATATATGCGGCAAAAGAAGAATGCGCCTTTCTCGCCGATGTCCAAGCCTTCGAGCGGCGGCTTCAGCCGCCGCTAACTTGGGGCGCGCTCGATGCAACGGCTGACCGGAGCCGAACGCCAAAAGCGAGTTGATCCAGCGCGCGACGGAATCCGCGACCCTGCAACGCACGATCCGGGCATCGTTGAACGAAAAGGCCCCGGATCGCTCCGGGGCCTTCGTTCCGCCGACCGACCTGCTAGTGAGATGCCCGCATCCGCTTGAATTCCGACGCGGCGTAATCTTCCCGCTCCCTCATGAAGCGTTGCTGATGCGCCTTGAAGTTGGCGACGCGCCGTCCGATCTCTTCGCGCTCAGAGTTTATCCAATCCGGAGATGGGGAGCGGCTCGGTTCGACGACGGACCGCGGCATCGGTGCATCGACACGAACGCTTTGTGCAAACGCCATGGTCTCCTCGACGAGCATATCGAGATGGGCCGTCCGACCAAACATGGAAATCCCCCTCTAATCGGCCAGCGTGCCAGACTACAAGCTACGGCTCGGTAAGTTTGGGGGGCAACCAACCATAATTTGCTGTGCACAGGCTGCACACGCACCTTACGCTGGCTGAAGCGGTCGCTTCGTTTGGCGGAAGTTGATAGTCGAAAGCGGTTGGTCCAATCGTTGCTGCGTCGGGTGAATACTTTGACTGCGGCGTCTCTGATGTGGACTTGGACGCGGTAGCCGTCGAACTTAATTTCGTGGACCCAACGGTCGCCCGACGGCGCTATGAACCGGACTTAGACATCGACGCTCCTATGCACGCGGGCAGCGCCTCTGGGAAGGCCGTTGGTGAGGGTTTGGTTCCGTGGTTGGAAACGGGCCGGAACGAATACCGGTGCCGACAAGTCGGTTTTGAGCTTCCGGTTGGATCAACTCCTGCCCGCTCTCCGCGGTTGGCCTGGCCGCCGATCTACACGGGCCAGGCATTTTACAGCAACGGGTGGCCGGAGCCGACTGACGGTGGGTTTCAACTACCCTGCATTTGGCGGCTCCGCATTCTGCGCAGAAGCGTGATGGCCAGCAGCGCCGTCACGCCATCGAGTATAGCGACCGTGATGAATACCCACGTCCAGCTACCGGTCTCCTGCCTGAGAAAAGCCGCGGCGGGTCCGCCCAAGATCGAACCCACTCCTTGTGCAACGTACAGAAAGCCGTAGTTCGTTGCGGCATATTTTGGTCCGAAAGTATCGGTCAAGGTTGACGGGAACAGCGAGAAAATCTCGCCCCAGCCAAAGAACACCAGACCCGTGAGCACCACAAACAGCGCTGGCCGGTCAATAAAGGCGAATAGAATGAGTATCGCAGCACATTCCAGCGAGAATGCCAGCGCCATCGTCAGCTCGCGGCCGATATGATCGGAGACCCAACCGAAGAAGGGCCGCGTCAGACCGTTCGTGAACCGCGACAGCGTCAGCGACAGCGGTAGCGCGGCCATGCCCAACACCAGCACCTGCGCCACTTTGTACTCGTTGGCGAAGGGCCCCACATTGGACACGACCATCAAACCGCTGGTCGACATCATGCTCATCATGATGAACAACAGCCAGAAGGTCGGGGTTCTCAACATTTCCGCCGGCGAATAGCTGCGCTTCGATTGCATTACGGTAGCAGAGGCGGGTGAATAGCCGTCCGGCTGCCAGCCTTCCGGAGGAACGCGCAGCCATTGCGCGGCAATGATGCCGATGATCCCCTGGATAACGCCCCATACAACGAGCGTATGAGCATAGCCGTCGCTCTTGATCATACTGTCGATGGGAAAGCTGGTGAAGATTGCGCCAAAGCCGTAACCTGCAGCGGCCAGGCCTGTTGCCAATCCGCGTCGGTCCGGAAACCAGCGGACCATCAGGCCTATAATTCCTACGTAGATGATGCCGGTTCCAAAGCCGCAGATGACGCCATAGGTGAAGTAGAGCGCCCAAATGTCGTTGACGTAACTGGACAGGACCCAGCCACCGCCCGACATCAAAGCACCGAGCGAAATCAGAAGCCGCGGACCGAAGCGATCAACGAGATAAGCCTGTAACGGTGAGCACCAGGTTTGCAGAATAATCAGAAGCGAGAACGTCCACTGCAGTTCGGCGAGCGTCGTTCCGAGCTTTTGGTTGAGCGGCCCGGTGAACAAGGTCCATACATATTGCGGCGATGAAATTGCCATCATCGCGATCAGACCGAGAATGAGTTGGCACCAGCGGTTCCAGTACCACGCGCTCGGAATCGTCGAATTCAATGCTTTCACGACAAGCCCCCCGATAATTTGCCAGCCAAACCGGCCTCCCCGAACTTCGTCATTATTGGTCTGCCGGTCTCGGACGGCAATGGCGGAAAATCACCCGGCGACGTTATTCAAGACAATTCGGGACGAAGCCTCGGCTTGTTTCGGGAACGCGTCCTTGCTCTGTTGGGCTCAATCTAATTGAACTCCGACCGGAGCCCAATTAACGTGGGAGTCGTTAGCGCACGGAAATGGTGAGAGCCGTTGCCCTCTAATTCATGTCCAGGCGTGTATGCGAGGCCGGCGGAAGTGAGGTGGCAAACGATCTGGCCCGTGGTCAGGTCCAACATATTTATTCCGTCCACTCTGAACATCAGTTACTGCGTTCGTCACAGATGAAGCCCTTGGCCACGCACCCAAGTTGCTTTCCGCTTTTAGCGTCGAGAATCGAATCGCTCATTGAATTCACCCCTCCCCGTCGCCGGTCATCGCAGTTTCACAACCACGGCCAGGATCGCGACAGCAATTCCGATGATCCATTGGTGATGGACTTTAAAATAGTCCACGGCTCTATGCGACGCGCGAGACGTCCAATGTTGCCGATAGTGGTTCACAAACACGACGCCGCTGTCTCTGTCGTTTTCATAGGGCTGGCCTTGCCACCAAAGGTGCAGCCGGTCGTTCAAATTTGGCCTGCCCTTCACCACTACCGAAAATCCATTTCCGTGGCTTCGCGGTGACCGGCCGGATTGCCGTCGTCCCTACGTGCGTCACAGATCGCCGCCATGGCCGGGCTCAGTATCAGCGCGGTCAGATCATACATTCGCCGATTGATGTTGCGAAGCATGCGTTCCTTGGTGTCCGGCGCGTAGGTCGACACCGCTACATCTTCCAGTGCTTGCAATGAGGCCCGCAGCTCGCCGATCTTGAGATCAGGATATTCGTCCCCGGTCATGCGGGGCTTCTCCGAACTCAATCGCCATCGAGGATCAATTAGACGCCGGGATTCCCACAACCTCCAACTCTAAGTTAGGGAAACCTCGTGCGGCCCTGCCCTCAACTCCGAACATCCCCGGAACGCTCCGGTGGTTGGCTCCGGTGGTTTCTGTCGCATTCCGGTGGATTCAGGTGGTTTTGTTGGGGATTTGTTCTTCCCGTATCGTTTGCCCGAAAATGCAAAAAGCCCCGGAAATACGGGGCTTTTTATGGTCGGAGCGAGAGGATTTGAACCTCCGACCCCTAGTCTCCCAGACTAGTGCGCTAACCGGGCTGCGCCACGCTCCGATGCCGTTCCATTAGCTGCGATCAGGCCCGCGCGCAAGGCAGCGTCGGATGGGGCTGAGAACGGACGATAGGGGGTTCCGGAGGCCTGTCAGCCCTTCAGCGCCTGGTCCAGCAATTGCCGGCAGGCGATCAGGTCCTGCAGCACGCTTTCCAGCCGCGTGATATCGAGCGAGCGGCCCTCTTCACTGATGCCGGGAATGGGGCCGTCGTCGAACGCGGCCGGCATCCCCTCCTCGTCGGTTTCGAGCAGGCGGAAATCGATACCGTCGGTGCTCCCCTCGTAATCGTCATCATCGTCATCGATGCCCTGCACGGCATCATCGTCCTGTTCGGCGAGGCTATGACCGACCGCCTCTTCGATCGCACCGAACGACGCCACCGCCGTGCTATCCGCCAGACGCTGCACCGAGCCGATGCCGTGTTCCTTCAGGATGCGCTGCACGCCGCGGATGGTGTAGCCCTCGCCGTAGAGCAGGCGACGGATACCCTTGAGCAGATCGATATCGTCAGGGCGGTAGTAACGGCGACCGCCACTCCGCTTCATCGGCTTGATCTGGGCGAACCGCGTCTCCCAGAACCGCAGGACGTGCTGGGGAATGTCGAGGTCATTGGCGACCTCGCTGATGGTCCGGAACGCATCCGGCGCTTTGTCCAAATGCCCGCTCCTCTTTCGATCGCCTGCCCGGACGATCCTGTCTATTCGGCGTTGCCTTGGCCGTTACCGGTGTTCTGGCCGTTGATCCGCTGTTTCAGAATCGCCGACGGCTTGAACACCATCACACGACGCGGCGAAATTGGAACCTCGGTGCCGGTCTTCGGATTACGGCCGATACGCTGGCCTTTCTTGCGCACCATGAAGGAGCCGAACGACGACAACTTTACCGTCTCGCCCTTCTCCAGACAGTCGGTGATCTCTTTCAGCACCAGCTCGACGAAGGCGGATGACTCCGTGCGCGAGAGGCCTACCTTTTGGTAGACGGCCTCGCACAAATCGACGCGTGTAACTGTCTTTCCGGTCCCGGTCATCGCCTGCCCCGCACTCACGGCGAAAATTTATTGTCTGAAATTATGAGGTTAACGCACGATGGTCAACAGTGCTCATCCATGCAATAGCATGAAAGAACACAGATTTTTTAAGGTTGTGCTTACCAGCGCACGAGCGCCGAACCCCAGGTAAAGCCGCCGCCCATGGCCTCCAGCAGCACCAGGTCGCCCTTCTTGATGCGTCCATCGGCGATGGCGACCGACAGCGCCAGGGGGATGGAAGCCGCCGACGTATTGCCGTGCAGGTCCACCGTCAGCACCACCTTTTGCGGTGCAATATGCAACTTGTGCGCGGAAGCATCGATGATTCGCTTGTTGGCCTGATGCGGAACGAACCAGTCGATATCCTCCGCGGAGGAGCCGGTGGCCTCGAAGGCGTCGACAATCACATCCGTGATCATGCCCACGGCATGCTTGAACACCTCACGGCCTTCCATCCGCAGGTGACCCACCGTCTGGGTCGAGGACGGGCCGCCATCGACGTATAATTTCGACTTGTGCCGGCCGTCGGAGCGCAGATGCGTGGTCAGGATGCCGCGATCGGAGGTCTTGCCGGATTCCATCTGTGCGTCCAGCACCACGGCCCCGGCCCCGTCGCCGAACAGCACGCAGGTGCCGCGATCGGTCCAGTCCAGAATCCGCGAAAATGTCTCGGCGCCGATCACCAGCGCCCGCTTGAACGAGCCGGAGCGCAGAAAATTGTCCGCGGTGGCGAGCGCGAACACGAATCCGGAACATACCGCCTGCAGATCGAACGCCGCGCCGTGATGGATGCCGAGTTCATTCTGCACGGCCACGGCGGTCGCCGGAAAGGTGTTGTCCGGAGTGGAGGTCGCCAGCACGATCAGATCGATCGATTGCGCATCGACCCCCGCATCGGCAAGCGCCGCGCGCGCGGCATGGACCGCCAGGTGCGAGGTAAACTCGCCTTCCGCGGCGATATGGCGCTGCTTGATGCCGGTCCGCTGCACGATCCACTCGTCGGAGGTGTCGATCCGCGCCGCCAGTTCGGCATTGGTCAGGATCTGCCGCGGCAAATACGAGCCGCACCCCAGCACCACCGAACGTAAAGCAGTCACGAGACAGCCTCCTGCGCGGTCGGCGCGGATCCGAGCGCGCTGCCGTCGCGATTGAGCATTTGATTGATCTTGTTGAGGAGATCGTAGCGGACCATCTCATAGCCAACATCGACCGCATAGGCAAAGCCTTCGGCGTCGGTTCCGCCATGGCTCTTGACGACGATGCCATTCAAGCCGAGCACCAAGCTACCGTTGGACTTGCTCGGGTCCAGCTTGTCGCGCAGCGCCTTGAAGGCGTTTTTGGCGAACAGGTAACCGATCCTGGAGCGCCAGCTTCGCGAGAGCGCGCTCGCGGAGAAAGTCGGTGATCTGCCGGGCGGTGCCCTTCGGCGGCCTTCAACGCGATGTTGCCGCTGAACCCCTCGGCGACGATGACGTCGGCGGCGCCCTTGCCGATGCCGTCGCCCTCGACAAAACCGATATATTCCAGCTGGGGAAGGTTCATCGCGCGCAGCAACTCGGCTGCTTCACGAATTTCCTCGCGGCCCTTGATTTCCTCGACGCCGATATTGAGTAGCCCGACCGTGGGCCGTTCCAGATTGAACAGCACGCTCGCCATGGCGCTGCCCATCACCGCCAGCGCCACCAGGTGATGCGCATCTCCGCCGATGGTGGCGCCGAGGTCGAGCACGACCGAATCGCCCCGGGCCGTGGGCCATACCGCCGCGAGCGCCGGCCGGTCGATCCCGGGCAACATGCGCAGGCAAAAGCGCGCCATCGCCGCCAGCGCGCCGGTATTGCCGGCGGATACGGCGACGTCGGCCTCGCCTTTCTTGACCGCATCGATGCGCAAGCCACATCGACGACGACTTGCGGCCGCGGCGCAACGCCTGGCTGGGCTTGTCGTGCATGCTGACGGCGACGTCGGTATGGACGACGCGGGAGGCCGCCTTCATCTTCGGATGCTTTGTCGAGTTCCGGATCGATCTGCGCGCGATCGCCGAACAGCAGAAATTCAGTGTCGGGATGCCGGGTCAACGAAATCGCGGCGCCGGGAATGACGACCGATGCGCCGACATCGCCACCCATGGCGTCAAGCGCGATTCGAACCTTCTGAGGCATGAACGTCCCGGAAACCTGATCTCTTGCGGACAAGAAGCGCTTCGGCCGCGAATTCTGAAATCGCTGCGGAAGGCAGCGATCGGCGAAGCGCAAACGCTGCACCCGGCCGGGCCGCGACAATAGCGTGTCCCAGCCCCGACACAACCCGTTGACCGCCGTCTTTTGGTTGCCGAGTCGCGGCGTTGCGGAATTCGATACATGGGAACTAGTCGAACCAATTCAACGAATTAGGTCGAATTTTTGACCGAGACCGCTTTCTCGCGGCAGTGGAACGCGAACTCCGCCGTCCGCGCCAGCCTCCGTCAGCGCCCTTTCGGCTTCTTCGCGGCAGGTGTTTTGGGCTCGACCTTGAGCGCTTTGAGCGCGGCAAACGGATGAGCGTCGGGATCGGCGGCCTCGACCGGTGGCTCGAAAACCGCGTCCGGGCGGCGCGGATAGGGATCGATACCCAGGAACAACGCGTCCGTCGCGAGCCGGCCGAGATCGATGATGCCGTTGACGATCGGCTCCGGCGGATCGGGAATTTCGACGTCGCTTTCGCTGGTCTCTTCGACGAGATCGGAAAGCACCGGAATTTGCTCGGGCGGCGCGTAGATCAGGTCGATCTCTTCATCGATGTCGTTCTCGATCGGATCGAGCGTCACCACGCAGGTCTGCCCGATCCGCGCCCGCACGCGGCCGCCGACATGAAAACGGCCGCCGCCTCTGGGCGTAACATCGAGCGCGGCATCCGCCGACAGAATCTCGCGCAAGCCCGCGACCTCGGCCATGGCCGCGCGCTCGACCGGGCTTGCTTCGATATCAAGATGCAGTCCGGTTTCCGGGATTTGCGCCACCACAACGGGGACGCGCCAGGGGTCGGGCTTGTCGATGGTGCTGCTCGGTCGGTTCATTGCTGTACGCCCACTCGCGCCGGCGAAGGAAACCGCCACGATGCCCGGCGGACCGTGGCGTCGTCCAGCCCTGCCAACGCCTCATTCGCGGCCTCGGCATAGTATGCGAGGCGCCGCGCGTTTTCGATCTGGCCACCGTTGAGGATATTCTTGCACAGCGCCTGCGCCAGCGCCTCACGGCTGTCGGTGACGGCCAGATCATAGGCCGCCGAACGGCCATAGAACGCCTCCCCGAAGGCCTGCATGCGTTTGGGCACGGTCAGGTCGCCAACCCCCATCTCGCGCAAATTGGCGTCCATGTCCTCGCAGAAGCGGTCGAACAGCGCCTGGGACAGGACCCCGCCCCCGTCGAGCGCCCTCAGCCGCCGCAAAACCATCCACAAATGCATCACCACGAGATCAAAACGGCCGTCAACCGTGTCCGGAACCCCCAAGTCCCGGTAAAACAACGGTTCTCGCGCTTGCGTCACGATCATGCCATAGATGGCCTCAATGGTGTCCCGCACGGACAGCCGGGATTTCATGAAGTGATTGAACGGCCAAAGCATTATGGGTTCCGACAGCGAGCCCCAAAGGTTTCCGTATTGGGCGCCCGCACCTGTTGCAATCCAGCGTGCTGCCCGGTACGTCAACGCCTCGCGGGATGCAAGGGGACGGGACCAGTTCCGGAATGACCGAGACGAGCCAGAGACCTCCACGCGCCGAGTTCTCCGCGCGGCCTGCCCGCGACGCTGGCGCCGCCTGCGCACGGCCGCCGCCGTTGCGCTGCTCTGCGCGACACTGGGCGGCTGTCTCACCGGCGAGGAGTTCCAGAAGGGCTACATCCTCCCGCCCGGCGCGCTCGAGCAGATCCCGATCGGGGCGAGCCAGGATCAGGTGCTGATCGTGATGGGCACGCCGTCGACGGTCGCCACCCTCAGCGGCGAGGTGTTCTATTACATCTCGCAGCGCTCCGAACGCCCGGTCGCCTTCATGAACCAGAAGGTGGTCGACCAGCGCGTCATCGCGATCTATTTCGACAAGAATCGCCAGGTGCAGCGGCTCGCCAATTACGGGCTGAAGGACGGCAAGATCTTCGACTTCGTCAGCCGCACCACGCAGACCTCGGGCCAGGAGCTCAGCTACCTCGCGCCGTTGTTCAAGCTGCTCAGCTTCAATTAGGCGAGAGCACAGCCGGTAACGACTGCCACGCACTACAATCAGCGAAGCCGCCAGTTCGTGTGCCAGCGGCGCAACGAAAAACCCCGCGGCTCTCACCGCGGGGTTTTGTCTTGGTCCGTACCGCGCTTAGTGCGCGAGGATCGCGAGCAGCAGCAGCGCCACGATGTTGGTGATCTTGATCATCGGGTTTACCGCGGGGCCGGCCGTATCCTTATAGGGATCGCCGACGGTGTCGCCGGTCACGGCAGCCTTGTGGGCGTCCGAGCCCTTGCCGCCGTAATGGCCGTCCTCGATGTACTTCTTGGCGTTGTCCCAGGCGCCGCCGCCCGAGGTCATGGAGATCGCGACGAACAGGCCGGTCACGATCACGCCGAGCAGCATGGCGCCGACGGCCGAGAACGCCGCCGACTTGCCGGCCGCGCCGCCGCCCGCGATCGCGAAGATCACGAAGTAGACGAAGATCGGCGACAGCACCGGCAGGAGCGACGGGATGATCATTTCCTTGATCGCCGCCTTGGTCAGGATGTCGACCGCCTTGCCGTAGTCCGGCTTGTCGGTGCCCTGCATGATGCCGGGCTTGGCGCGGAACTGACGACGCACTTCCTCGACGATGGCGCCGGCCGCGCGGCCGACCGCCGTCATGCCCATCGCGCCGAACAGGAACGGCAGCAGGCCGCCGAACAGGAGGCCGACCACGACGTAGGGGTTGTTCAGCGAGAAGTCGGGCACCACGCCCTGGAAGTACGGAAACTTCGTGGTGTTGCCGATGAAGAATTTGAGGTCTTCATTGTAGGCCGCAAACAGCACCAGCGCGCCGAGACCGGCCGAGCCGATCGCGTAGCCCTTGGTGACCGCCTTGGTGGTGTTGCCGACGGCGTCGAGCGCGTCGGTGGCCTTGCGGACTTCCTTGGGCAGACCGGCCATTTCGGCGATGCCGCCGGCATTGTCGGTGACCGGGCCGAAGGCGTCGAGCGCAACGACCATACCGGCCAGGGCCAGCATCGTGGTGGTGGCGATCGCGATGCCGAACAGGCCGGCAAGGCTGTAGGTGACGAGGATGCCGGCAATGATCACCATGGCGGGAGCCGCGGTTGATTCCATCGAGATCGCCAGACCCTGGATCACGTTGGTGCCGTGGCCGGTGACGGAGGCGGCCGCGATCGACTTCACCGGGCGATAGTCGGTACCGGTGTAGTATTCGGTGATCCAGATGATCAGGCCGGTGACGACGAGGCCGACGACGCCGCACTCGAACAGCGCCATGCCGGTGAACTTCACGCCCTCCAGCGGGCCGAAGCCGACCAGCCAGTTGATCACGAGGGCGACGCCGATCAGCGACAGGACGCCAGTGGCGATCAGGCCCTTGTACAGCGCGCCCATGATGGACTGGCTGGCGCCGAGCTTGACGAAGAAGGTGCCGATGATCGAGGTGATGATGCAGATGCCGCCGATGGCGAGCGGCAGCGTCATCATGTTCACCAGCAGCGGCGAGTTCGCGAAGAAGATCGCGGCCAGCACCATGGTGGCGACGGCGGTCACCGCATAGGTCTCGAACAGGTCGGCGGCCATGCCGGCGCAGTCACCGACATTGTCGCCGACGTTGTCGGCGATGGTCGCCGGGTTGCGCGGATCGTCCTCGGGAATGCCGGCTTCAACCTTGCCGACGAGATCGCCGCCGACGTCGGCGCCCTTGGTGAAGATGCCGCCGCCGAGACGGGCGAAGATCGAGATCAGCGAGGCGCCGAAACCAAGCGCCACCATCGCATCGACGACCGTGCGGCTGTTGGCCGCAAGACCCAGGAAGTGCGTGAGGTAGGCGAAATAGATCGTCACGCCCAGAAGCGCGAGACCGGCGACCAGCATGCCGGTGATCGCGCCGGCCTTGAACGCAAGCTCAAGCCCGCCGGCCAGCGAGATGGTCGCGGCCTGCGCGGTGCGGACGTTGGCGCGCACCGAGACGTTCATGCCGATGAAGCCTGCCGCGCCCGAGAGAATCGCCCCGATAGCGAAGCCGATCGCCACCAGCATGCCGAGGAAGTAGGCCAGCAGCGCGAAGATCACGATGCCGACGATGCCGATCGTGGTGTACTGGCGGCGCAGATAGGCCTGCGCGCCCTCGCGCACCGCGGCCGCGATCTCCTGCATCCGCGGATTGCCTGCATCGGCTTTCAAAACGGAGGTCGTCGCCCAGATGGCGTAAACGATGGAAAGCGCCCCGCAGAGCACAATCGCCCATAATGCTGTCATTGAATCTGCCTCAGATTGTGGTCAACCCCACGCCCAACACCGCGGGAGCGGCGGGCGCATAAAAAGAAGGCCTGCCCTGCCCAAAAGGGCGGCCTTAAATCGGCGGGACCATGCCAAAATCATATGCCGGGCGCAACGCCGGGCGGGGGCTAAAAGGTCGATTTCGGCAGGTATTATTTCGATGGCGATGAGGCCCTTCCGGCAAAATTCTAGAAATGGCTGTAGGACAGGCGCGGCAGCGGAACCTCCCCGCCCTGCGCGTCCAGAAACCTCGGGGCCGCGCTGCCCGCGATAATCGTTCCGATCGAGGTCACCGCCACCCCGGCAGCCCCGGCAGCCCCGGCGAACGCCTCAACCTGATTCTCTGGTACCGCGCACAGGATCTCGTAGTCGTCGCCGGCGGAAACGAGGGTTCCGATGCCGACGGTTCCGCGCGCCAGCAGACTTGCCGCCGGCGCGGACAAGGGAATGCTTGGCGCATCGATCACCGCCGAGACGCCTGAGGCCGCACAGAGCTTGGCGAGATCGCCCGCGAGGCCGTCGGAGACATCCATCGACGCACTGGCGTGATCGCGAACGGCCCGCGCCAGCGCGTTGCGCGGCTGCGGCACGCGATAGCGTCCGACCAGCATATCCCGTGCCGCGGAATCACTGGCCAGCGCGCCAGCCGCCGCGCCTCCCTTCAGGATATCGAGACCGAGCGAGGCGTCGCCGATCGTCCCCGTCACCACCACGCGGTCGCCGGGTTGCGCGCCGAAACGGTGGACCATCTTGCCCGAGGGCACCCGTCCGAACGCCGCGATCGAAATCATCTGGGGGCCCGGGGTGGAGACAGTATCTCCGCCGAGCAGCGGACAGCCAAAATGCGCAGCGTCGTCGCCAAGCCCGCGCGCGAACGGCGCGAGCCAGGAATCGTCGGCCTTGCGCAGCGCCAATGTCAGCAGGAAGCCGCAAGGCGTTGCGCCCTTGGAGGCGAGATCGGACAGGTTCACCCGCAGCGCCTTGCGCGCGACGGTGTCTGCGGGGTCGTCGGGGAGAAAATGCACGCCCTCGACGATCGCGTCCGTCTTGACCACGAGGTCTTCGCCGGTGGGCTTGAGGATCGCCGCATCGTCGACAAGACCGAATGCGCCGGGATCGGTCGCAAGCGGCTTGAAATAGCGCGCGATCAGCGCGTCTTCACCGGATGCATCTGCACCGGGAGCGGACATGTCAGCCGCCTGCCCGCGAAAACTCGTCGGGGCGGAACTGGCGGGCGATCTGGTCGAGCACCGCGTTCACCATGCCGGTCTCCTCGGCCTCGACGAATGCGTGCGCGACATCGACATATTCCGACACCACGACGCGGCCGGGCACGTCCTTGCGATGCTCCAGTTCGTAGGAGCCGGCCCGCAGCACCGCGCGCAAGATGGCGTCGATCCGTTTCAGCGGCCAGCCCTTCGAGAGCGCATCGTCGATCAGCGGATCGAGTCTTGCCTGGTCGCGCACCACGCCGGCAACGACATCCTTGAAGAAAGCGGCCTCGGCGGGCAGATATTTGTCGCCTTCGACCTCGTTGCCGAGCCAGTGGCTCTCGAACTCGGCGAAGATGTCGTTGATGCCGGCGCCGCCGATGTCCATCTGGTAGAGCGCCTGCACCGCGGCGAGCCGCGCCGCGCCGCGCCGGTTGGCCTTGCGGTCCGGGCCCTTGGCTGGCTTGGCTTTCTTGTTCTCCGCCATGATCAGACCCGCGTCAGCCGGCGCTTGATCCGCAACATGGCCAGCGCCGCCCGCGCGGCGTCGCCGCCCTTGTTGAGTTCGCTGGCGCGCGCGCGTGCCCACGCCTGCGCCTCGGTATTGACGGTGATGATACCGTTGCCGAGCGGGATCTTTCGCGCCACCGCAAGGTCCATCAGCGCGCGGGAGGATTCCATCGAGACGATTTCGAAATGGATGGTGTCGCCCCGGACCACGCAGCCGAGCGCAATCGCGGCATCGTAGGGCTTGCCGGTGCTTTCGGCGGCGTCGAGCGCGATCGCGATCGCCGCCGGGATCTCCAGCGCGCCGGGCACGGTGAGGACGTCATGGGTGACGCCGGCGGCCTTCAGCTCGGCGACCGCGCCTTCCATCAGCGCATCCTGGATATCGTCATAGAAGCGCGCCTCGACGATCAGCGCGCGCGCGCCGGAAATATCGGTCTGATCCTTCAAAGGTGCGCGCCGCGCGTCTGCCATCTTTTTTCATCCAGAAATCGTCATTGCCGGGCATAGCCGTCCGAAGGACGGCGTCGCTTCCGCTCGCCCATGCCCGGCAATCCATCTCCTTAAGAGGATGGATACGCGGGTCAAGCCCGCGCATGACGAATTGTCGTTATCGCCTACTTCATTTCCGACAGCCGCGCGGCGTAGCGCGCCATCAGGTCGACCTCGATATTGACCTCGCTGCCCTGCCGCCAGCCGGAAAGCGTCGTCACCTGAAGCGTATGCGGAATGATCAGCACCGAAAACGCGACGTCCTTGACCGTATTCACCGTCAGTGACACGCCGTCCAGCGTCACCGAACCCTTCGGCGCGATGAAGCGCGCCAGTTCGCGGGTCGTGGAAAGCTCGAACCTCGCCATATCAGGCAGATCGTCTCGCCCAATGATGGTGGCGATGCCATCGGCATGGCCGGCGACGATGTGGCCGCCGAGTTCGTCGCCGATCTTGAGGGCGCGCTCGAGATTGAGCCTTGTTCCGACGCGCCAGTGCCTGGCGGTCGTCAGCGCCAGCGTCTCGGCGGCGGCATCGACGTCGAACCAGGTCTTGCCGGCCTCGACGCCGGAGGCGACCACGGTGAGACAGACGCCGTTGCAGGCGATCGAGGCGCCGTCGGCGATGGTGGCGCGGTCATAGCGGCAGGCGATACGCAAACGATGCAACTGCCCCTGCGCCGTTGGCGTCAGGCTGGCGATCTCGCCGATGTCGGTGACAATCCCTGTGAACATCTTGAGCTCTATTCCATCTCAGCACTGTCACGCCCGGGCTTGTCCCGGCCATGACGAACTTAGGCACTGCGCTCGTAAATCGTGAGTGTATCGTTTTGCAGCGTTTCGCTAGCACGGACCTTCAGGGCGGGCGACTGCGTGATTGCGGTGAGCGGCAATGCGTCCAGCGCGGCGATGCCGTCGGCGCCGATCGGATCGGGACCGCGGAGCAGCCAGACCTCGTCGACGAGGCCAGCAGCCATGAAGGACGAGGCCACCCGCGCGCCGCCTTCCACCAGAAGCCGCGTGATGCCCTTTTCGGCCAATGCATGCAGCACGGCCAGCAGATCAAGCCCAGGTGCGGCTTTTGGCGGCGGCAGGCGCATCACCTGCGCGCCTGCGGCTCCGAGCTTCACGGCGGCCGGCGCTTCCGCAAGCTCCGAGGCCATCACCCATAACGGTGTCTCCCGGGCGGAATGCACCAGCCGGCTGGTGCCGGGTATCCGCAAGCGCGGGTCCAGCACCACCCGCACCGGCGAGCGCGCTTGCATGCCCGGCAGGCGGCAGGTCAAAAGCGGATCGTCGGCCAATACCGTTCCGATGCCGACCAGAACGGCGTCGCACTGCGCGCGCAACAGATGCACCCGCGATTTCGCGGCTTCCCCTGTTATCGCCACCGGCTTGCGGCCGGCTGCGGCGATCTTGTCGTCGGAGGATACCGCGAGCTTGAGAATGACATGCGGACGCCGGTCGCGGACGCGGCGGAAATGCCCGGCATGATCGCGCGCCGCTTCCGCGGCACCGAGCCCGGTGTCGACCGTGATGCCGGCCGCGCGCAGCCGCGCGTGGCCCTGCCCGGCTACTTCCGGATTGGGATCCTCGATGGCCGATACCACGCGCGCGATACCCGCCGCGATGATGGCGTCGGCGCAAGGCGGCGATTTGCCGAAATGCGAGCACGGCTCCAACGTCACGTAGAGCGTGGCGCCGCGGGCGGCCTCGCCTGCGCGCGCCAGCGCCTCCGGCTCGGCATGGGGACGCCCGCCTGCTTGCGTCCAGCCGCGCCCGACGATCGCACCGTCCTTGACCACGACCGCGCCGACGGCAGGATTGGGCCAGGTGCGCCCCTGCCCGCGCCGGCCGAGCGTCAGCGCAAGCTGCATGAAGCGCTGGTCGGCGGCCTTGGCGTCCCTTGATTTCTGCGCGTACTGGTCTTCCAGGATGCGGAAGATCATTTTCGTAACAGGGCGATCCGCGCGTCGTCCTCGCCGGACAATTCGCCGAGCACGGCCTCGAAGTCCTTGGCTTCGCGGAAATTGCGATAGACCGAGGCGAAGCGCACATAGGCGACGTCGTCGAGCTGGCGCAGATGCTCCATCACGATCTCGCCGATCGCCTCCGACGAAATCTCGGCTTCGCCACCGCTTTCAAGCTCGCGCACGATCGCCGAGACCATCTTCTCGACGCGCTCGGGATCGACCGGGCGCTTGCGCAAGGAGATCTGCACCGAGCGCACCAGCTTGTCGCGGTCGAACGGCACTCTTCGGCCGTTGCGCTTGATGACGGTGAGTTCGCGCAGTTGCACCCGCTCGAAGGTGGTGAAGCGGAAGTTGCAGGCGACGCACACCCGCCGCCGCCGGATCACGGCGGAATCCTCGGTCGGACGCGAGTCCTTCACCTGGGTATCGAGACTGTTGCAACTGGGGCAACGCATCCGGCTAAACCTTGCTGCAAGACCTTACTGATAAATCGGGAAGCGGTCGGTGAGCGCCTTCACTTTTTCCTTGATCGCCGCTTCCACCAGCGGCGCCTTGCCGTCCTGCGACTGCGCGATCGCGTTCAGGACCTCGGCGATGAGGCCCGCGACCTGCTTGAATTCGCCAACCCCGAAACCGCGCGTGGTCGCCGCCGGCGTGCCCAGGCGAAGGCCCGAGGTGACGAACGGCTTTTCCGGATCGAAGGGGATGCCGTTCTTGTTGCAGGTGATCGCCGCGCGCACCAAAGCCTTTTCCGAGACGTTGCCCTTCAAGCCCTTCGGGCGCAGGTCGACCAGCATCAGATGGTTGTCGGTGCCGCCGGAGACGATATCAAAACCGTGGCCGCGCATCGCTTCCGCCAGCGCCTTGGCATTCTCGACCACGTTCTTCGCGTAGATCTTGAAGTCCGGACGCAGCGCCTCGCCGAACGCGACGGCCTTGGCGGCGATGACATGCATCAGCGGGCCGCCCTGCAGCCCCGGGAAGATCGCCGAGTTGAGCTTCTTGGCGAGCGCCTCGTCGTTGCAGAGGATCAGGCCGCCACGCGGGCCGCGCAGCGATTTGTGCGTGGTCGTGGTGGTGACGTGGGCGTGCGGCACCGGCGAGGCATGCACGCCGCCGGCGACGAGGCCCGCGAAATGCGCCATGTCCACCATCAGATAGGCGCCGACGCTGTCGGCGATTTCGCGAAACCGCTTGAAGTCCCAGGCGCGCGAATAGGCCGAGCCGCCGGCGATGATCAGCTTCGGCTTGACCTCTTCGGCCTGCTTCGCCACCGCGTCCATGTCGATGATCTGGTCCTCGCGCCGCACCGTGTAATGCGACGCCTTGAACCATTTGCCGGACATGTTGACGGGTGAGCCGTGGGTGAGATGGCCGCCGGCGGCGAGATCCAGCCCCATGAAGGTATCGCCGGGCTGCAGCAGCGCCAGAAACACCGCCTGGTTCATCTGGCTGCCCGAGTTCGGCTGCACATTGGCAAAGCCCGCGCCGAACAGCTTCTTGGCGCGCTCGATCGCCAGCGTCTCGGCGACGTCGACCCATTCGCAGCCGCCGTAATAGCGATTACCGGGATAACCTTCCGCGTACTTGTTGGTCATCACCGAGCCCTGCGCTTCCAGCACGGCGCGACTGACGATGTTTTCCGAGGCGATCAGCTCGATCTCGTGGCGCTGGCGGCCGAGTTCGCCACGGATGGCGGCCGCGATTTCCGGATCGGCCTGCTCGAGGCCGGCGGTAAAGAACGAGTCGGGCGCGGAGGCGGTCTTGGGGCTGGCGCTGGAGGACGGAGGGGTCATCGGGGAAATATCTCCACCGCCGCAACCGGTTAGGGGTGTTGCGGCCGGTCATGTGTGGCGATCGAAAGCGGCGTTTGGCGAGATACCATATCGGACGGCGACGGCCAAGCACTTGCGGTACGTGGCTGACATTTATGCAAGATATGGTGGTGGAACGGGCTGGTTCCAGCCGGTGGCTGGCCCTCCCCGGCGTCACCCCAAGCCGCTTCCGGTCGTCATTCCAGGATGGTGCGTGAGCACCAGACCCGGAATCTCGAGATTCCGGGTTCGACGCTTCGCGCCGCCCCGGAATGACGGCAGACAAACCTCCGCGATCTCGCGACGACAAACGCCCGAGTTTTGCAAGAACCTTCCGCCCTCTGAAAAAGAGGGCGCGCGGGAATGCCGGATGCCCAGTGCATCCGCAGCCTCGTGTGCGCTGGGGTAGTAAAGAATGCACACGAGTATTCACAGCGGTCGCACCGGAAATCACCCGGCATCCCCGCACGCAATGGTTTTAACGGCTTCCTTCGTGCTCTCCCCGGCGATCAGGATTTCTTGTCACCGTCGCCGGCAGCGTCTGAGCTGCCCGAGCTTGAACGCCAACCATGAGGCGTCAGGACCACACGACTTCTCCGTCCGCATCGGCGCTGTTCGTCAAAAGCGCCGCCGCGTCCATCGCATCCGGTCCCAACGTTCGTGACGATGGCCAACGCCCCTCCTAGAGGGACCGGGTGGCAGGTATATGGACTGATTTGCGATTTCGGAAAATCAGAATATTTTTTAAGTGGGGCTGGACAAGTGGGGCAAATCAGCCAACTGAAATATTGGGGCGGAGCCTGCTACTTCGCGAACCGGTACGCCCCGCCCTGCTCGACCGAACGCTGGAACGCAGGCCGCGCGTGCATGCGCGACAGCCACGCGCTCAGGTTCGGATACGGTGCGAGCCTGTCGAACACCTTCGCCATCTCGCCGACAAAGCTCATCTGGATATCGGCGCCGGAGAGCGAATTGCCGACGAAGAATTGCCTGCCCTTCAGCGCGCCCTCGACATAGCCGAGATGATTGGCCAGTTCGCTGTCGATACGCGGATGCAAAGGCGAGCCTGCTTCCTTCAGCCGGCCGACATAGAGGTTGAGCATCAGCGGCAGCATCGCCGAACCTTCCGAGTAATGCAGCCACTCGTTATAGGCTTCGAAGTCGGGGCTGTCGGCCGCGGGCATCATCGCGCCCTTGCCGTAGCGGCGGATGATGTAATCGACGATCGCGCCCAACTCCGCGATCCTGACCTCGCCGTCGACGATGATGGGCGACTTGCCGAGGGGATGCACCGCCTTCAATTCCGGCGGCGCCAGCCGCGTCTGCGCATCGCGCTGATAGCGCTTCATCTCGTGCGGCGTGCCGAGTTCTTCCAGCAGCCAGAGGATCCGTTGCGAGCGGGAGTCATTGAGATGATGCAGGGTGAGCATGGGAGTTTCCTCGGGCGTGTTTTGTTGAGCCCGAGGTGTATCAGATATTTTTGAAAAACGTCAGCGACGCACGCAGCAGGCCACCGCTAACACACGTCATACGCGGGCTCGACCCGCAAATCCATCAAGTCCCGGGAGAGAGTCTTGCAAGACAAGACTTTCGCGAAGGGATGGATGGCCGGGTCAAGCCCGGCCATGACGGGCGGAAGATGTGCGACCCGCTCGCTTCAAAGCCCCGTAAACCCCGCCTTCACCGGATCGCTCGAACCATCGAGTTCGCGCAGATATGTCAGCCCGCACACCGTCAGCCGATGGGTATCCTTCTCGCCGGCTTCCATCAGCGTGTTGAGATAGTCCGTCACCTTGACCCGCGCCTCGGCGCTGGCCGCGGCGGAGCGGTTCAGCAGGAGATCGTAGGTCATCATGATACGGTCAATGGCGGCTTCCATGGCATCCTCTTCTGGCGGGAATGGTTTGCTTGGAGACTTAGACCAGCTCGACGGCTTCGAACCTTGCGATCGCCTTGTTGGCGAGCCGAAGCCGGTTCATTTCGCCCCGCTGAAACATCTCGACGATGATCTGCAGCAGCCGTTCGTCGGTGGCAAAGCTGTCGGGGATGGCGCCGGTGCGGCGCAGATAATTCGAGGCGATGGCATAGGCATCGCCGACCACTTCGACGTTCATGACCCGCAATCCGCGCTCGACCAGCATGGCCTTCTCCCTCCAGCGTGCGGGGTTAAGCACGGCGGCGGGGAAAAGTTCCATCGCGGGAAACCGGTTTTTGGTCAACTCCCTGGCTTCCTCCTTCGAGACGCCAACCGCTTGAACTCGATTCACTCTTCGTCATGCCCGGCCTCGTGCCGGGCATCCACGTCTTTGCGGCCTCGCAGCGAGAAAGACATGGATGGCCGGGCCAAGCCCGGCCATGACGGAAGGCCGCGATGCCCAATCACGGCATGGTTTCTTCAATCGTGAAAAACAAAAACGCACCGGCCCGGGAAGACCCGGCCGATGCGCTTGGGGAAGTCTCTTTCGTATCAGGTGGCTGCCGGTCTTCTTTGGAATGCCGGCTTGGCCGAAAGAAATCTCAGAGACGATACAGGATCTGGTCGGTCCAGAACCGCTCGAGGCGGTGCAGCGACTTGTTCAGCGTCGCGAACTCTTCGTTCGAGATGCCGCCGACCTGCTCGACCGTCTTGACGTGCTTCTGATAAAGCGCGTCGACGATCTTGCGGATTTCCTGGCCCTGCGCGGTGAGACGGATGCGCACCGAACGACGATCGACGCGCGAACGCTGATGGTCCAGGAAGCCAAGTTCGACCAGCTTCTTCAGATTGTAGGAGACGTTGGAGCCGAGATAGTAACCGCGCGTGCGCAGTTCGCCCGCGGTCAGCTCCTTGTCGCCAATGTTATAGAGCAGCAATGCCTGCACCGAGTTGATGTCGGCGCGACCGCGACGATCGAATTCGTCCTTGATCACGTCGAGCAGGCGGCGATGCAGCCGCTCCACCAACGTCAATGCTTCCAGATAGAGCGGCTGAACCGGAGCCCCGGGAGCGCGCTCGGCGGACTCCACCGCCGTTGCAACGGCTTTCATCATGACACTTCCCCTGTTGTCGTTTTTAGCGACTTATTCGACGAAACTTTTGTCCCGCCTGATAGCCACAACTTAAGCCGGCCGATTGAAGATCAGCTTAAATAAGACAATAAAGAGATCATGAATTTAAGACAGTAAATCGTGGATTAAGCCCATGAATAAAGGGCTTTTGGCAACCTTTCATTGAGGGTGGAAGCGCCCTGTTCACGCTTCGTTGGCGCGCCCTGTCGCATATGGGAACAGCATCCTTCAAATTGGAAAGACCTGCGTAACGGGTGTGGCATACTCCTCAGGGTGACCAAAACGTTACCGCGAAAAACTCGGTATATCCGACCCCCGATCTTTCCGAGTCGGCGTACATCATTTGCAAGCGCGTCATCGTGTAAGGCGTTGCGCGGCACTTTTCGCGCGAGTGCCCGCGCAAGACCGCTACGGCGGCCGTTCGCGCGCAGCCATCCAGGCCAGCGCGAGATAGGCGCCCAGCATCAGGGCTTCGACACCAACCACCGTCAGGCTGCCGCCATAGATCCCAGGAAACATCAGTTCGATTACCGCCATCGACACCACGGTGGTCAGCCACACCACCGCGCCCCATGGCGTCGCCAGCCAAAGTCCCACCGCGGCGACGAGTTCGATCACCGCGAAATAGACGGTCGCGGTCTGCCACGCCATAGGCTGGTTTTCGAAGGCGTCTTCCTCGCCGCCGACGAAGCCCGTCACCTGTGCCCAGTGGTAGAGCCCCTTGATCACGGAGACGACCGCCATGATGCGCAGGAAAAGCACCAGCCGCCGGGTCCACACATTGTCGTCGGATTCAATTCGCTCCGACGAGATCGCGGCCACCGACATGGCCTTGTCCCGCGAATTGTCGCGCGAAGAAGTTTCAGACATCCGGACTACTCATGGGCGGTAAATTCACCGCCATTTGAAGACTTGTGTTTGGAGAAACATGCGAACGACCCTTGTCGGACTTTTGGCCCCTCGGCGCGGCAAAATCAATCGACGCCTTGATCCACCGGCGCTTGCGGCAGGTCAAGGGCGCGGTGACGGAAGCCGTGCAAGGTGCTAGGGTTGGACGGACCTCTCAGGAGAGATGAACAAAATGGCGATCAAATTCGGGCGACCCATCGAAATGCGCGATGCGCCGCGGCACCAGACCGCGCAGGCCGCCCCCGCCCTCGATCTGGTGGTTCGCCCGCGCCGCAACCGCAAGGCGGAATGGGCGCGCCGGCTGGTCCGGGAAAACGTCCTGACCACCGACGATCTGATCTGGCCCCTGTTCGTGGTCGATGGCCACAATGTGCGCGCGCAGGTTTCCTCGATGCCCGGCGTGGAGCGGCTTTCGGTCGACCAGGCCGTGCGCGACGCCGAACGCGCAGCGAAGCTGAACATCCCGTGCATCGCGCTGTTTCCCTATACCGAGCCGTCCTTGCGCGACGAGCACGGCTCGGAAGCCACCAACCCCGAAAATCTCGTCTGCAAATCGGTGCGCGCGATCAAGAAGGAATTTCCCGACATCGGCGTGCTCTGCGACGTGGCGCTCGATCCCTTCACCAGCCACGGCCATGACGGGCTGATCGACGACGGCCGGATCCTCAACGACGAGACGGTCGCGGTTCTGGTGCGGCAGGCGCTGGTGCAGGCCGAAGCCGGCTGCGACATCATCGCGCCCTCGGACATGATGGACGGCCGCGTCGGCGCCATCCGCCAGGGACTGGATGCGAGCGGCTTCCTCGACGTCCAGATCATGGCCTATGCCGCGAAATACGCCTCCGCCTTCTACGGCCCATTCCGCGACGCCATCGGCTCGGCCAAGACGCTGACCGGCGACAAGCGCACCTACCAGATGGACAGCGCCAATTCGGACGAGGCGCTGCGCGAGGTCGAACTCGACATCGCCGAGGGCGCCGACATGGTGATGGTGAAGCCGGGCATGCCCTATCTCGACGTGCTGCGCCGCGTCAAGGATACCTTCGGGATGCCGACGTTCGTCTACCAGGTGTCCGGCGAATACGCGATGATTGCGGGCGCCGCCAACAATGGCTGGATCGACGGCGAGCGGGCGATGATGGAAAGCCTGCTGGGCTTCAAGCGCGCCGGCGCCGACGGCATCCTGACCTATTTCGCGCCGCAGGCGGCGGAGAAGCTGAAGCAGCAAGGCTGAAGATAATCGTCATTCCGGGGCGCGTCGAAGATGCGAACCCGGAATCTCGAGATTCCGGGTCTGGTCCTTCGGACCATCCCGGAATGACGGAGTGGGCGACGCCGTCCGCCAGCCGCCGAATCGCCCGAATATTCCGCTCAGGTAATCTTCCAGGGCTCTTGCGGGCGCGCAGCCGGTTCCCATGTCCTGCACGGTAACGGCACAGTCGGGAGGACGGATCATGTCTGACAGCGGTTCGGGTTACGGCGGGAGCGCCTGGCGCAGCGGCGGCGGGGTCCAGCCGCATGCCTTCGACCCCCAAACGCAGCCGGAATTGTTTCGCGGCGTGCTGACGCGGCGGGTGTTCGCGTTCCTGATCGACCTGATCGTGCTCTCCATTCCCGTGATCTTCGGCTATCTCTTCATCGCCGTGTTCGGTCTGATCACGCTCGGGCTCGGCTGGGCGCTGTTCTGGCTGGCCTGGCCGGCGACGGTGGTGTGGGCGGTGATCTATTACGGCGCCTCGATCGGCGGGATCCATTCGGCCACGCTCGGCATGCGCGTGATGGACCTCGAACTGCGCACCTGGTACGGCGCACCGGGCTATTTCGTGCTCGGCGCCATGCACGCGGTGCTGTTCTGGGTCTCGATCTCGTTCCTGTCGCCGTTCGTGGTGCTGGTCGGGCTGTTCAATGGCCGCCGGCGATTGCTGCACGATATCGTGCTGGGAACCGTGGTCATTAACGGTTCAGTCCGCAACCCCGTGGTACAGTCCGCGCGATCGTTCTAGGCCCAAACCAATTACAAGCCCAAACCAATTGACGGTCAGCCGCCGCGGCGCGATGCTGGCCTCCGCCTTTCGGAGACTGACGACATCCCGTGACCCAGCACTCGCGTGATACCCCGCAATTCTATCTGACGGCGCCCTCGCCCTGCCCGTATCTGCCGGGCCGGCACGAGCGCAAGGTGTTCACGCATCTGGTCGGCGAAAAAGCTGGCGATCTCAACGACCTGTTGACCCATGGCGGCTTCCGGCGCAGCCAGTCGATCGCCTACCGGCCGGCCTGCGACCAGTGCCGGGCCTGCGTTTCCATCCGCGTCATCGCCAACGAGTTCCGCCCCTCGCGCAACCTGCGCAAGATCATGGCCCGCAATTCCGACATCGTCGGCGAGCAGCGCAGCGCGGTGCCGACCTCCGAGCAATATTCGGTCTTCCGCGCCTATCTCGACCAGCGCCATCGCCACGGCGGCATGGCCGACATGACCGTGCTCGATTACGCCATGATGGTGGAGGACAGCCACGTCGAAACCCGCATCATCGAATACCGCCGGCGCGGCGAAGGAAGCGGCCTCACCGGCCGCGGCGACGAACTGCTGGCGGTGGCCTTGACCGACGTGCTCTCGGACGGCCTGTCGATGGTCTATTCGTTCTTCGAGCCGTCGGAAGTCAGCCGTTCGCTCGGCACCTTCATGATCCTGGACCACATCGCGCGCGCGCGGCGGCAGGGCCTGCCTTACGTCTATCTCGGCTACTGGATCGAAGGCTCCAAGAAGATGGACTACAAGGGCCGCTTCCTGCCGCAGCAACGGCTCGCCCCCTCCGGCTGGCTGCGCATCGACGCCTCGGGCGAGGTCTCGACCGAGCCGCAGGATTAGACCGCTCCCGCGCTACGGCGCCTTGTCGTTGTGTTCGCCGTCCTTCCTGAGCCACTTCGCGGCCAGGTCCTGTTGACGGTCTTCCTCTTCTTGCGCGCGGGTGCGGCCGGCGAGGCCCGTCGGGCGCAACAGGCCCGCGTACCAAAACGCGGCCAGCACGGCCAGGATGACCACCCAGTAGATGAGATCCACGACAATCTCCCGGATTGATCGCGCCATGCTCCATCCGGGGCCAGCGGATCACGGAGCGTACCATAGGGTACACCCCTCCGCCGTCATCACCCGATCGGACGATGAGCCCGGTTTTTATCCGGCAACATAATCCCACACCAGCTTCGCATTCAGCGCGATGATGACCGCCGCCGTCAGCGCGGCCAGCGTCGTCAGCCAGCGCGGCGCGACGAACGGGCCCATCTTGGCGCGGCTGGCGGTGAACATCACCAGCGGCACCACGGCGAACGGCAGTTGCAGGCTGAGCACGACCTGGCTCAGGATCAGCAACTGGCCGGTGGCCTTGCCGCCGGCCCACACCGTCACCACCACCGCCGGCACGATCGCGATCATCCGCGTCACCAGCCGCCGCAGCCACGGCGCGATGCGCAGGTTCAGAAAACCCTCCATCACGATCTGGCCCGACAGCGTCGCGGTGATGGTGGAGTTCAGTCCGCAACAGAGCAGCGCGATCGCAAACAGGGTCGGCGCCAGCGTCGAGCCGAGCAGCGGCGCGAGGAACGCGTGGGCCTGGTCGAGTTCGGCGACGTCGGTCTTGCCGGCGCGGTGATAGGTCGCCGCGGCCAGGATCAGGATCGAGGCGTTGATGGTCAGCGCCAGACACAGCGCGATCGAGGAATCGATGGTCGCAAGCTTGATCGCCTCGCGTTTTTCCGCGATGCCCTCGCCATAGCCGCGGGTCTGCACCAGTCCGGAGTGCAGATAGAGGTTATGCGGCATCACGGTGGCGCCGAGAATGCCGAGCGCCAGGTACAGCATCTCCGGGTTGGCGAAAATGTCGGTCGTCGGCGCAAAACCCCTGATCACCGCGCCCCAGTCGGGATCGGCCATCGCAATCTGGATCGCGAAGCACGCCGCGATCACGCCGAGCATCGCCACCACGAAGGCCTCGATCCAGCGGAAGCCGAACGCCTGCAACGCCAGGATCAGGAACACGTCGGCGGCGGTGATGATGACGCCGATCTCGAGCGGAATGTGAAACAGCAGATTGAGGCCGATGGCGGTGCCGATCACCTCGGCGAGGTCGGTGGCGGTGATGGCGATTTCCGCCGACAGCCACAGCGGCCAGGATACCCAGCGCGGATAGGAATCGCGGCAGGCCTGCGCGAGGTCGCGTCCGGCGCCGACGCCGAGCCGCGTGCACAGCGATTGCAGCACGATCGCCATCAGGTTGGACAACAGCGCGACGAACAGCAGCGCGTAGCCGAACTTGGAACCGCCGGCGAGCGAGGTCGCCCAGTTGCCGGGATCCATGTAGCCGACCGCGACCAGATAGCCCGGGCCGAGAAACGCCAGCAGCTTGCGCCAGAACGAGCCTTGTTTGGCCGTCCGCACCGACGCGAACATTCCGGCCAGCGATGGCTCGCCACGCTCGCTCCGCCAGCCCGATCCGCCGGCCCAGCCGCTCGGCGCGGGTTCCGGCAGGACTTCGGGCGCTAATCCGGGTGAGCGTGCATCCATTTCAGCAGGATGACCGACTTTGCCTTTTATTGCAACTCATTTGCAACTGCATCTGGTGGCCTCGGGCTATCGGGAAGCGGGTGGCCTGTCGTGTCCCCAAGGCCAGACAATGCCGGCCAACCGATCGATGCAAGGAATCACAGATGTCCGAGAGCAAAAGCCTGCCCAGCCTGCCCCCGACCTTCAACCGGCTGGCCTGGTCCAACCTGGCGGCGCAATCGGCCGAGCAGATCGCGCTGGCGGCCGCACCGATCGTGGCGGTGCTGCTGCTCGGCGTCGGCGAGGGCCAGACCGGGGCGTTGCAGACCGCGCTGACGCTGCCTTTCATCCTGTTCGCGATTCCGGCCGGGCTGCTCGCCGACCGCATCTCGCGGCGGCGGCTGATGGCCGGCGCCGAAGCGCTCCGCGCCGCGGCGCTGCTCGGCGATCCTCGCGCTGATCGGGCTGAACCTCCTGAGCCTGCCGCTGCTGGCGCTGTCGGGCTTCGTCGCGGTGTGCGGCACCGTGGTCTACAGCGTGGCGGCGCCTGCGCTGGTGCCCTCGCTGGTGAGCCCGCCATCGCTCCCGGCCGCCAATGCCCGGATCGAACTGGCGCGCACGGTTGCCTTTGCCTCAGGGCCCTGCGCTCGGCGGCGTGCTGGTGGGATGGGTCGGCGCCGCGCCCGCGTTCGGGTTCGCCGCCGCGCTGTCCGTTGTCGCGGTAGTGCTGCTGTCGGGGATCTACGAGCCGGCGCGGCAACCGGCGCCGCGACGCCATCCGCTGCAGGACATCCGGGAAGGTGCGGCCTTCGTGCTGCATCATCCGCTGCTGCGGCCGGTCTTCATCACCCAGTTCATCTTCAACACGGCCTCGTTCCTGCTGCTCGCGGTGTTCGTGCCCTATGCGGTGCGCCGTCTCGGCCTGTCCGCGACCGGGGTCGGCGCTACGCTCGCGATGTACGGCGTCGGCATGGTGGTCGGCGCGCTCGCGGCAACGCGGGTGATGCGCCGCCTTCCCTTCGGCGTCGTGATCGGGCTTGGACCGGTGACCGGCTTTGTCGCCGCCGGCGTGATGGCGCTGACGACGCTGGTTCCCGCGCCGGCGCTGGCGGGCGTGAGCTTCTTCCTGCTCGGCGTCGGCCCGATCCTGTGGGTGATCTCGACCACGACCTTGCGGCAGTCGGTGACGCCGCCGCGGCTGCTGGGCCGGGTCTCCGCGATCAACATCATGAGCTACGGCGCCCGCCCGCTCGGTTCGGCGCTCGGCGCGGTCGTCGGCGGGCTTTATGGCGCGGAGATGTGCCTGTATCTGGCCGCCGCGATCTTCGGCGCGCAGGCGCTGGTCATCCTGATGTCGCCGGCGGTCTCGCTGGTCGCGGCAGCCGGAGATGGTCGGAGAATGCGCGAAGGCCTGACCGGGCTGCACCACCGTCATTGCCGGGCTTGACCCGGCAATCCATCGCCCTTCGCAGAACGCTTTTTCTGAAAATGATGGATACCCGGATCAAGTCCGGGCCTGACCGAGTGAATAATTGGGCGTTCCCCTGGCCCTTTTGTATGATATGTATCATTCTATACGAAGGGGAACCCGCCATGACCGACGAGTCGATTTCCGCTGCTGCCGCAACCCCTCGCCCCGAGGTCTCCTCGACCTTCCTGCAGATCGCGGTGCTTGCGGCCCTGGCCGCAACGGGAACGCTTGCCACCAATATCCTGCTGCCTTCGCTGCCGGAGATGGCGGTCTCCCTGAACGTCACGACCGCATCGGTCACTTCGGCGATCACGATCTTCCTCGCGGTGTTCGCGGTCGGCCAGCTCGTGGTCGGACCGGTCTCCGATCGCTACGGAAGGCGGTGGCCGGTGCTGACAGGCTTTGCCATCTTCCTCGCCGGCAGCGTGTGGTGCGCCCTCGCCCAGGATCTGCCGAGCCTCCTCACCGGGCGCGTCGTCCAGGCCGCCGGCGCCTGCGCCACCTCGGTGCTGTCGCGCGCGATCGCCCGCGACCTGTTCTCGGGCCCTGCGCTGGCGCGCGCCATGGCGCTGATCATGATCGCGATGGCGGCAGCCCCGGGCTTCTCGCCGCTGCTCGGCGGCGCGCTCGATCATTATTTCGGCTGGCGCTCCGGATTCGTCTTTGTCGGCCTGTTCGCCGCGCTTGGCGCCATCACTTACGGCACGGTGCTCGGCGAAACCCACCGCTCGACGCGGATCCCGCTCGATCCGCTGGCGATCGCGCGAACCTATCTGGGATTATCGACCGACCGCCGCTTCCTGGTTCCAGCCGCGACCGTCGGCCTGATCATGGGCGGCTTGTTCGCGATGTTTTCGGCGGCGCCCCGGGTGCTGATCGAAGGACTGGGCTTCAGCCCGATGCAACTCGGGCTGTTCTTCGCGGGCACCGTCATGGTCGTGTTCGCCGCCGGCATGCTGGCCACGCGGCTGGCGCCGCGTTTCGGGCTCGACCGTTCGATCCGCGGCGGCCTGGTGGCGGCGGCGGTCGGCAGCATCGCCATCCTGCTGGTCGCGAGTTTCAACGCGACGTTCCTGCCGTTCCTCGGCGCCATGTGCGTCTTCCTGCTCGGCATGGGCATCGTCAATCCGCTCGGCACCGCGCAGGCGCTGTCCCCGTTCGGCGAGAAGGCGGGCGCCGCGTCCGCGCTGCTCGGCTTCTGGCAGATGATGGGCGCGGCGATCGGGGTCTATCTGACGGCGACGGTGTCGCGCGAGGCGATGTTCGCGCTCGGCATCGTGCTGAGCATCGCCTCGCTGCTGGCGGCCGGGCTCTACACGATGCGGGCGCGAGGCTAACTTCAGGAGATCCGTGACTGGACCGTGGACTCAGCGCCGAGGGCGTGTTTAACTGCGCGTGTCACGACTTCACCGTCTTCCTTCACGAAGGAAGCGACGGGATGATCGAGCAGATCCAGCACCGCTTCCGACGGCCGGCAAATCCTGACGCCCTTCGGCGTCACCACGATCGGCCGGTTGATCAGGATCGGATGCTCCAGCATGAAGTCGATCAGTTGCTCGTCGCTCCATTTGGGATCGGCGAGCCCCAGCTCCGCATAGGGCGTGCCCTTTTCGCGCAGCAGCGCGCGAACCGGAATACCCATCGCCGCGATCAGTTCGATCAGCCGCGCCCGGCTCGGCGGTGTCTTCAGATATTCGATCACCTCCGGCTCCTCGCCGCTCTGCCGGATCATGGCCAGCGTGTTGCGCGAGGTGCCGCAGG
Source organism: uncultured Alphaproteobacteria bacterium (assembly GCA_963843225.1). Lineage (GTDB taxonomy): Bacteria > Pseudomonadota > Alphaproteobacteria > Rhizobiales > Xanthobacteraceae > Bradyrhizobium. The sequence goes on from CAWJJT010000004.1 coordinate 674,583, forward strand.
CGGGATTGTGGTAGATGGTCACGCTCATAATTGGGCCTCCCTGGCCATCGAAGTCCCCTCGCCTGTGGCGCGCAGCAGCCAATTCATGAGCAGCAACGCGACAATGGCCCCGCCGAGTTCGGACGCGACGAAACCCGGGAGGTCCGTGGGGCGAATTCCGGAAAATGTATTGGTCATCGATCGTGCGATGGCAACGGCCGGATTGGCAAACGACGTCGACGACGTGAACCAATAGGCCGCCGTGATGTAGAGGCCGACCAGCCAGGGCACGGAAGCACGCTCAAAGCGGATGCCGGCCAGGATGGTCGCCACCAGGCCGAACGCGGCGACGCCCTCCGCGAGCCATTGCGCGCCGCCGGTCCTCATCTTCAGCGAAGCATCGAATAGCGGCAGCGCGAACATCGCGTGCGCCATCACCGTTCCGGCGACGCCGCCTGCGACTTGCGCCAAAACATACGACGACGCCTCGCGCGGCGTCAGTTCGCGCTTGAGCGCAAAGACGAGCGTCACGGCAGGATTGAAATGCGCGCCCGAAACAGGGCCGAAAATGGTGATCAGCACCACCAGGATCGCGCCGGTCGCCAGCGTGTTGGCGAGCAGGGCCAGCGCCACATCCCTGGTCAGGCTTTCCGCCATGATGCCGGAGCCGACGACCGTTGCCACCAGCAGCGCGGTGCCGAGCGCTTCCGCCACAAGGCGCCGCGGCAAGTCAAAGCCGGGCATCAAGCGGCGGGCGCCGGCGTCGTTTGCGGTGCGCAGCAAGCGCTTTGCTTTTGCTGTGCGAGGCGCGCGTCGCGTTCGCCGGAGCCGTCGCCGTAGGTAATGCTTTCGCCGGTGGTGAAAAAGGTTTCCCAGGCGATGCCCGAGGGATCGTCGATCCAGGATTTTTCCGACTTTGCATAGCAGCAGGCGGTCTGACCCTGCTCGATCACGTTGCCGCCCGCCTCGCGGAGCCGCCCATAAACCTCGCTAAGCTCGGCGGCGCTTTCAACCTGAATGCCGAGATGGTCGAGGCCGGCCTGCCGGCCCCGCGCCGAGATGGCAAAATTCACCCGGGGATCATCCAGCATCCATTTTGCGTAGTCGGTCTTGACGACGCTGGGTTGGGCAGCGAACAACGCCGAATAGAAGCCGATCGATTGCGGCAGATTTTCCACCGCCACGTGCACGTGAAGACGCTTCATGACACTTCCCCTCTCACACCGTGAGCTTTGCGCGCTTGCCGCGCGCAGGCTTGCATGCGGAGGCGGGCGCGCACAGTTCGGCGCGACCGCCGCAACAATCTTCAACCATGAATGACGTCAGATCCCGAAAGGTCGCCAGATTGGCGCGATAAATAATCGAGCGGCTCTTCCGCTCGCTCATCACCAACCCCGCACGCGCCAATATCGCGAGATGAGCGGACATCGTGTTCTGCGGAACCGCAAGCGCCTTGGCGATATCGCCGGCCGCGAGCCCGTCGGGTTCATGCTTCACCAAAAGCCTGAATACGTCGAGCCGGGTCGACTGGGCCAGCGCCGCGAGCGTGAGAATGGCGTGTTCTGATTCCATATATCCAGAAATATCGATATAATGCGGAAGTGTCAAGCAAATTGCCCCGGTCAGGGAATCCCCCTATTCGGTGGGGCGAGAAACAAGAAAGTAAAATCCGGATGCGGCCGACGCCGGCAAGGAAAAAAGATGGCGCGTAAGCCATGAGCGGACGGCAGCTTCCGATCATTCTGGCGCTCGGCACCACGCAGACCCTGGCGTGGGCGTCGAGCTACTATCTGCCGGCGATCCTTGCCGATCCGATCGCGCGGGACCTCGGCGTCTCCTCGAACTGGATCTTTGCGGCGTTCTCGGCCTCGCTGGTGATCGCAGCCCTGCTCGGCCCGCGTGTCGGCCGGCAGATCGACCTGGTCGGCGGCCGGCAGGTGCTGTCGATCTCCAACCTGACGCTGGCCGCCGGGCTGGCACTGCTCGGCGCGACTTATTCCATTCCCGTGCTGGTCGTCGCCTGGCTGCTGCTCGGCGTCGGCATGGCGCTTGGCCTGTACGATGCAGCCTTCGCCGCCCTGGGGCGCATCTATGGCGACGCCGCGCGCCGTTCGATCACCGGCATCACGCTGCTGGCGGGGTTTGCCTCGACCGTCGGATGGCCGCTGACGGCGTTGGGCCTCGAACACATCGGCTGGCGCGACACCTGCTTTGCCTGGGCCGCCGCGCACATCCTGATCGGACTGCCGCTCAATTTCTTCATGCTGCCGTCCGTGAAGGGCGCCAAGGCGGCGGTCGCGGCATCGACCAAGCCGCACATCCCGATCGACCGCACCATGATCCTGCTGGCGTTCGCCTTCGCGGCCGCCTGGACCGTCACCGGCGCGATGGCAGCGCATCTGCCGCGCATCCTGGAGGCCGCGGGCGCCACCTCGCTGCAGGCGGTGGCGGCCGGCGCGCTGATCGGTCCGGCGCAGGTGGCGGCCCGCATCGTCGAGGCGAGCCTGCTCAGCCGCTATCACCCGCTGGTCTCGACCCGGCTCGCCTGCCTCACCCATCCGATCGGCGCCGCCATCCTCGCGCTGATGGGCGGCGGCGCGGCCGGCGTGTTCGCGATCTTCCACGGCGCCGGCAACGGCATTCTCACCATCGCGCGCGGCACGCTGCCGCTGGCGATCTTCGGCCCTGAAAATTATGGCTACCGTCTCGGCATCATCGGCGCGCCGGCGCGGATGGCACAGGCCGCGGCACCGTTGGTGTTTGGACTGCTGATCGACAGCATGGGAAGCCGCATCCTGATCGTGTCCTCCGCGCTCAGCCTGTCAGCGCTGGCGGCGCTGCTGCTGCTGCGGCAACCGTCCGCGGCGCGGTGACGTGACGTCACCACGCGCATTTGCCCCTTCCCATCCCCGGGCATTTCGAGCAAAAACCACGACATGGAAAAACGGCCCGAACCGACCGAGGGATTCAAAGGCCTGTTGCGCTGGGCGATGACCCCGCCGCAATCCGTCGCGGTCTATTTTGTCGTCCTCGTGCTGGTGCTGGGGATGTCGTTCTATGCGGGAACGCTCAGTCCGAAGAAGCCAGCCGGCATGGCGCCCGCGCCCGTTTCAGCGCCGCGGAATTGACAGACCTGAACCGGGGCATCCACTTACGCAATTCGACGGAGCGAAGACGTGGATAGCCGGGTCAAGCCCGGCGATGACAACAACAGGAATTGCCGCCGTGACACCTGACACAACACCTGCGATCGTTCGCATCGATCCGCCCGAACTCGGCGTCCCGCCGGGCTATTCGCAGATCGTCGATGTCAGCGCGCGCCGCTTCGTCTTCATATCGGGCCAGACCGCGCTCGATCGCGAGGGCAATCTGGTCGGCAAGAACGACTTCCCGGCGCAGGCAGCCCAGGTGTTTCGCAACCTTGCCATCGCGCTGGAGGCCAGCGGATGCACGGCGGCCAACCTGGTGAAGCTGACGGTGTTCCTCACCGACATGAACAACCTCGGGCTCTACCGCGAGGCGCGCAACCGCTTCTTCGGCTCGGTGACGCCGCCGGCTGCGCCCGCGGTGACGCTGGTCGAGGTGTCGAAACTATATGGCGCGGACTTCATGATCGAGATCGAGGCGATCGCGGCCGCGTGATGTACCTGCCGCGCTGCAATTGTAACCGGTTTGCCGCGCCGCGGTCACACCTTGCGCACCTTTGGCGGGCAAACAGAACACTTCAGCCATCAGCCCCGGATTATTCATGCCTACCGCAAAACTCCGTGCGTCCACCATCCTCGGCGAATTCGAACAGGCCCAGGCGGAACTCGTCGGCAAGGCCGTCGTCCTGAGCGACGGCAAGGCCGGCACCGTCGACGGAATCTGGCTTGATGAATTGCACGGCCTGAGAATTTCCATCGGCGGCCACGACGGCAAATGGCCGATCTCCACGGTCAAGCTGGTGCAGGCTTAGCGAAGACCAGGAAGCGACGGGCGACATCAAAAGCCCGAACGGTGTTTAGAAACCGACCGCTGGCTCAGTGCTAGACCTTGGTTCAATCATCGGAACCAATCCGCGACAACGCACTTGAACAGGTAGTTCCACGACGGGGTTCGTCATGTTGAAACCACCTGGCAGAAAGCCGATGACCGTGCCGTACGGCGCGGACGAAACCATCTACCTCGTTGTCGATCGCTTTGGACGGGCGGACGGCCCCGATCGCGAAACCGAGGTGGAGCGGCCGAACATCGAAACCATCGTGGCCGAACTGATGGCAGGCCGGTTCAACGATCCCGTCCGCGTGATTGCGTTCAACACGCTCGAACATTGGGCCAAGGATATCTCGGCGGAGATCGCCGCCGAAATCCGGATTCGCTGCGACATCGATGGGGAAGCAATGCCCGAATACATCCGGGACTTCGCAACGAACTCCGCCGGCCCGCCTCGATCCGGCGCGTCCAACGGCACAATCCGGCCGGCCGCGGGGCCGCTGGTTTAGGCCGTCGCGCCTTTTTCCCTGCTTGCCTCCGTCGTCGCGATCCAGATCCCGGCGAAGACCGCGACGAGCCCCACCACCAGGTTAGGTGTGATGGGCTCGCCGACCAGTTGCGTCGCCAGCAATCCCGCCGCGATCGGGTTGACGGTCATGGTGGCGGCGACGCGGGTGGGTGTGGCGCGTTCGAGCGCCATGACCCACAATATGAACGCGAGCGCGCCGCCTCCGACGCCGAGATAAATGCCCGCGATCCATTGCGGGGTATTGAGGCTGCCCAGGGTCGCGATGCTGCCGGTGAATAGCCCCACCAGCACCAGCGCGGCGGCGCCGGCGCCCATGCCGACGGTGAGAAAACCGAGCGCGCTCGATCGCTGGATGAACGGGCGCGACCAGACATTATAGAAAGCCATGCACATGACCGCGCCGGTCATGATCAACTCGCCTCGCCACGCGCCTGCCGGCGCCGCCGAGAGCCCCGATGCGAGCGCCGCGATCACGCCGAGCACGGCGACGCAGACGCCCAGCGTCTTGCGCAGCGTCAGCGCCTCGACGCCGAGCAGCGCGCCGACCACCATGGTGTGAAGCGGCAACGTCGCCAGCGCGAGGCTGGCGCGGGCCGCGGTCGTGAAGCCGATCGCGATGTTGTAGAAGACGAAGAACAATCCGAAGAAGCACAGCCCCAGCAACGTTACCGCCGGCCAGTCGCGGCGCGGCGGCCAGCGCACCCGCAAGGAAAGCGCCACCGGCAAGCAGGCAGGCAAAACCGATGCCCCAGCGCAGAATGGCGAGCGTGATCGGATCGGTATTGCCGACGAGATAGCGCGTGATCGCCGCCGCGCTGCCGCCGAGGAAGCTCGACACCAATGCGATCGCGACCCCGATCCACTCACCCACCCCGGTCTCCCCTCCGCGGCGCGCATCATCGTGCGATCAGTTGCAGGACAAGCACGCAGCCCATGCGCGCGAAGCTGAAGATGTGATCGCGGCAGACCGCGCGCGCCAGCCGCGACTGCTCTTCCGCCGTGTCCTTGCCGCTTCCCAATCGGCGGGCGTTCGGCACGGTGCGCATCATCGTAGGCACGAAACCGCTTGCCGCCAACAGCAATGAGCCCCAGCCGATCCACCAGGGATTTTCGCCCTGCACGATCTCCGCGCAGATGGCGGCAAGTGTCAGCAGCATCACCAAAGCCACCAGCCGGTTCATCGGATAGGCTTCGGTGGTGACGCGGCGGTAATAGGCTGAAATCGAAGCCAGCACCTCCGGCGGCAGCACTGCGTCCGGGTGTCCGCGCGTCTGCACGTCGAACATCAGGTCGAACCAGAGCACGGCGAGCAGGAAGCCTGTGCCTGCGGCGGCGAATGTGTGCATGTCGGTCTCCCGGCATCATGGTGACGGCCGGCGCGCGAGGCCAATTGACAGCCGCCGCCGGTTTCGCTGTAATGCCGCTCATGGGGGTTCTGCGATCCCCCCACGAGGCGACATGCCCAAGTATCGCGTCCCGTATCTCTTTGCGAGGGCGCATTCATGTCATCCTACACAACCATATCCCCTGACAAACTTGCACGACTGATCGGCACGGCGAACAGCCCTGCTTTGATCGACGTCCGCACCGACGAGGATTTTGCCGCCGATCCGCGGCTGATTCCCGGCGCGGTCCGGCGCAGCCATCAGGACGCCGCCGACTGGAGCGGCAAATTTGCCGGCAATCAGGCGATCGTCGTCTGCTTGCGCGGCGCGAAACTCGCGCAGGGCACCGCGGCCTGGCTGCGCAACGCCGATGTATCGGCGGAAACGCTGGAAGGCGGCTTCGAGGGCTGGAAGGAAGCCAACCTGCCGCTTGATCGACGCGTCAAAACTGCCGCCGCGCGATGCCAAGGGCCGCACGGTCTGGGTGACGCGCGCGCGGCCCAAGATCGACCGCATCGCCTGCCCCTGGCTGATCCGGCGCTTCGTCGATCCCGGCGCGGTGTTCCTGTTCGTGGCGCCGTCCGAAGTGATCGCGGTCGGCGAGCGCTTCAACGCCACCCCCTTCGATATCGAAAACGTGTTCTGGAGCCATCGCGGCGAACTCTGCACGTTCGACGTGATGGTCGAGGAATTCGGGCTGGCGACGCCGCCGATGCTGCGGCTGGCGACCATGGTGCGCGCCGCCGACACCGGCCGGCTCGATCTCTCGCCGGAGGCGCCGGGCCTGCTGGCGGCCTCGCTCGGGCTGTCGCGGATGTATGATGACGACCTCGAGCAGCTCGAGGCCGGCATGGTGCTCTACGACGCCTTCTATCGCTGGTGCCGGGATGCGACCGCGGAGACGCACAACTGGCCGACCAACAAGGCCAAGCCGTGATCGATATTTCCGCCAACGAGACCAACACCGAAGCTGACGCCGGCCACGGCATCAGCTTCGGCGAGGCCTTCCGGGTCTGGCTGCGGGTGGCGCTGTTGAGCTTCGGCGGGCCCGCCGGCCAGATCGCGGTGATGCACCGCATCCTGGTCGAGGAGAAGAACTGGATTTCGGAAAGCCGGTTCCTGCATGCGCTGAACTACTGCATGCTGCTGCCGGGCCCGGAGGCGCAGCAGCTGGCGACCTATATCGGCTGGCTGATGCACCGGACCGCCGGCGGCATCATGGCCGGCGGCCTGTTCATCCTGCCCGGCATCATCGCCATCATGGGCCTGAGCTACATCTACGCGGCCTACGGCAATGTCGGCTTCGTCGAGGCGCTGTTCTTCGGACTGAAGGCCGCGGTGCTGGCGATCGTGCTCCAGGCCGTGGTCCGCGTCGGCAGCCGAGCGCTGCGCAACCGCGTCATGATCGCGCTGGCCGGCATCGCCTTCGTCGCGATCTTCTTCTTCAACGTGCCCTTCCCGATCATCATCATCGGCGCCGGCGTGATCGGCTATCTCGGCGCCAGGAGCGGCCGGCCGGAATTCGCGGCCGTGCCGCACGGCGGCGGCAAGAACGCCGCCGCGGTCGACAGCCTGCTCGGCGAGGAACTGCCCGACCACGTCCGCCCGAGCATCGCGCGGGCGCTCCGCGTCAGCGCGATCTGGCTGCTGCTGTGGCTGGTGCCGGTCGCGGTTCTCTTGATCTGGCTCGGCCAGGCCAATGTGTTCAGCCAGATCGCGCTGTTCTTCAGCAAGATGGCGATGGTGACGTTCGGCGGCGCCTATGCCGTGCTGGCCTATGTCGCGCAGCAGGCGGTCGAGCATTATCACTGGCTACAGCCGCGCGAGATGCTGGACGGCCTCGGCATGGCCGAGACGACGCCGGGCCCGCTGATCATGGTGCTGCAGTTCGTCGGCTTCATGGCCGCCTTCCGCGATCCCGGCACGCTGTCGCCGATGCTGGCGGGCACGCTCGGCGGACTGCTGGCGACCTGGGTCACCTTCACGCCCTGCTTCCTCTGGATCTTCCTCGGCGCGCCCTTCATCGAGACCCTGCGCGGCAACAAGGCGCTCGCCGGCGCGCTGACCGCGATCACCGCCGCCGTCGTCGGCGTGATCCTCAACCTGTCGATCTGGTTCGCGCTGCACACCGTGTTCCGCGAGACCTCACCGGTGCGGTCGTTCGGACTGTCGTTCGACATGCCGGTGCTGTCGAGCGTCGATCTTGCGGCGCTGGTGCTGGCGATTGCGGCCGCCACCGCGATCTTCCGCTTCAAGCTCGGCATGCTGACCGTGCTGGCGGGATCGTGCGCGGCCGGAGTGCTGTTGCGACTGATCGGGGTGATTTGAAAGCGCACGCACCAAGCTTCCGCCGTCCCTGCGAAAGCAGGGACGGCAAGGAGGAAACGCCCGCCCTACACCACTTCCGCCGGCGCGAGCCGGCAGACGTCACTGCCCGCCTCGATCTGGAGCGTTGCGTGGTGAATGTTGAAGCGGTGGGAAAGCTCGGCGCAAACGCCATGGAGAAACGCATCGTCGTAACCGCCGGGGCGCACCAGATGCACCGTCAGCGCGGTTTCATTGGTGCTCATCGCCCAGACGTGCAGATCGTGAATCTCGATGACGCCTTCGAGCCGCCCGAGATAATCCCTGACGCCTGATAGTTCGATGCCCCGCGGCACGCCGTCGAGCGCGAGATTGACGCTGTCGCGCGCCAGTCCCCAGCCGCTGACGAGGACGATGGCGGCGATGCCAAGGCTGATCGCCGGGTCGACCCACTGCCATCCCGTCCACATGATCACGAGCGCCGCGACGACGACGCCGAGCGACACCGCCGCATCCGCCGCCATGTGCAGGAACGCGCCGCGGATGTTGAGATCGCCGTGCCGGCCGCGCATGAACAACAGCGCGGTGCCGCCATTGATGAGGATGCCGAGGGCTGCGACTACGACGACCGTGCCTCCCGCGACCGCCGCGGGCGCCTGGATCCGCTGGATGGCCTCCACCGCAATGCCGCCGACCGCGATCAGCAGAAGTCCCGCATTGACCAGCGCCGCGAGGATCGACGCCCGCCGGTAGCCGTAGGTGTGCTGGTCGGTCGGCTGCTTGCGCGCCAGCCAAGTCGCGACCCACGCCAGCAGCAGGCGATCACGTCGGAAAAATTGTGAACCGCGTCCGAGATCAGCGCCAGCGAGTTCGCGGCATAGCCGAAAGCCAGTTCCGCCACCACGAACACCGTGTTGAGCGTGATGCCGACGGCAAAGGCGAATCCGAAACTGTCGGGCGCATGGCTGTGCCCGGCATGGCCGTGCGCGTGGGAATGGTCGTGATGATCGTGCTGATGGGCCATGGGCGCGCGAGGTAACCGTTGCAGGGCCGTTTTGACCCCGAGCGATGATAGCGCACCCCGAACGCCGAATACTATTACGCCGCTACTCCACGCCCCTGCGGAATTTGTTCGACTTCGGCAGACCATGCGCGAGGCGGCCGGCGTCGGCGCGGTTGCCGCGCCAGTCCGACAATTCCTTCCAGCTCATGCTCTGCTCGCGTCCCGACGAATCCTTCCAGGTCAGGCCCGCCTTGGAATCGAAGGTGGCGACATCCGACAGGGCCGCGCTGGTGTATTTCTGCAGCCGCACACCGCGGCCGCGCGCCATTTCCGGCACCTGGTCGATCGGGAAGATCACCATCTTGTGGTTGGTGCCGATCACGGCGACGGTGTCGCCTGACACGGTCGCGATCGCACGGGCTTCGTTCGGCATTTCGACATTGAGGACCTGCTTGCCCTTGCGGGTATTGCCGACGCAATCGTCCTCGTTGACGATGAAGCCCTGCCCTTCATGGCTCGCGACCAGGAACTTGCGGCCGCCCGTGTTGGCGAACAGCGAGACGATGGCGGCATCCTGGTCCATGTCGATGAACATCCGGATCGGATCGCCATGGCCACGGCCGCCCGGCAATTTTGCCACCTCGAGCGAATAGAATTTGCCGTTGGTGGCGAACAGCAGGAGTTTCGAGGTGGTCTCGGCGAAGAACGTCTGATCGAGCTTGTCGTCGGTCTTGAAGGCGAGGCCCGAGAGATCGGCGACATGCCCCTTTAGCCTCCGCACCCAGCCCTTCTCGGAGACCACGACGGTGACGGGTTCACGCTCGACAAAGGCTTCCTCGATCGCGGCGAGATCGTGTTCCGGCGCGTCGGCGAATTGCGTGCGACGCTTGCCGAGCGGCGTCTTCGGCCCGAACATGTCGCGGACCTTGCGCACCTGCTCGCCGACCTTGGCCCACTGCTCGGTCTCGGAGGCGAGAAGGGCCTTGACGCCCTTCAACTCCGCGCGGAGGTTCTTGTCCTCGGTGCGGATCTCGAATTCCTCGAGTTTGCGCAAGCTGCGCAGCCGCATGTTGAGGATGGCGTCGGCCTGGACTTCCGTCAGCTTGAACGCCTTCATCAGCGCCGGCTTCGGCTCGTCCTCGGTGCGGATGATCTTGATCACCTTGTCGATGTTCAGATAGGCGATCAGGTAGCCGCCCAGGACTTCCAGTCGGTTCTCGATCTGGATCTTGCGGTAGTTGGTCCGGCGCACCAGCACGTCGCGCAAATGGTCGAGCCATTCGCGCAGGCACTCGGCGAGCCCCAGCACCTTCGGGATGCGGCCCTTCACCAGCACGTTGAGGTTCATCGGAATCCGGCTTTCCAGCTCGGTCAGCCGGAACAGCGACTCCATCAGCAGTTCCGGATCGACCGCGCGCGACTTCGGCTCGATCACGAGGCGGACGTCCTCGGCGGATTCGTCGCTGATGTCGCCGACCAGCGGCAGCTTCTTGTCGTTCCAGCAGTTCGGCGATCTTCTCGACCAGCCGCGACTTCTGCACCAGAAAGGGAATCTCGGTGATGACGATCACCCAGGTGCCGCGCGCGCCCTCTTCCTGCTGCCATTTGGCGCGGGTGCGGAACGAGCCGCGGCCGGTCATATAGGCCTCGGCGATGGCCTCCTTGGAATCGACGATGATGCCGCCGGTCGGGAAATCCGGCCCCTTGACGTATTTCAGCAGCGCCTTCGACTTCGCCTCGGGCTTCTCGATCAGGTGCAGCGCGGCGTCGCAGAGTTCGGCGGCGTTGTGCGGCGGGATCGAGGTCGCCATGCCGACCGCGATGCCCTGCGCGCCGTTGGCGAGCAGGTTCGGAAAGCCGCCGGGCAGCACGACCGGCTCTTTCGACTGGCCGTCGTAATTGGGGCGGAATTCGACGCCGTCCTCGTCGATGCCGTCGAGCAGAAGCTGCGCGACCTCGGTCATGCGCGCTTCGGTGTAGCGGTAGGCGGCGGCGTTATCGCCGTCGATGTTGCCGAAATTGCCCTGGCCGTCGACCAGCGGGTAGCGCGAGGAGAAATCCTGCGCCAGGCGCACCATGGCGTCGTAGATCGCCTGGTCGCCATGCGGATGGAACGAACCCATCACGTCGCCGACGATTTTTGCCGATTTCTTGAACGGCGTGCCGGGGTCGAGCCGCAACAGGCGCATGCCGTAGAGGATGCGGCGATGCACCGGCTTCAGCCCGTCGCGGGCGTCCGGCAAGGCGCGATGCATGATGGTGGAGAGGGCATAAGCGAGATAGCGCTCCTCGAGCGCATCGCGCAGCATGACCTCGTGAATTTCGGCCGGTTCTTCCGGCGGCAACTGTCGTTTTCCCATGGGGAGGCGTTAAACCCTGACGGTGAATCGGGCAAGAGCGCGAATCAGCGGCAATTTAGAGCGTTTTCCCGCGAAGTGGGTACCGGTTCGCGGGAAGAAAACGCGTCACAACAGGATTTTGGAGCTTCGGTTCTGATCCAATCGGAATCAAAGTCGGGCAGCGCGGCGAAACTACGGAACCGCCGCTTTCGCCCGATATTTGGTCACCGCGTTGATAAACCCGTCGCGGGCGTCGGAATGGCCCTGCCCGCGCGGTTCCAGCACATGGCGCAGCAGGAATAATCCGGTGAGCTGAAAACCGTCGCTGCAGGTCCTGATCGGACCAGCCATTGGCTGCCGCCCTCCCCCTGGCGCAGGAACGCCGGCAGCCGCAGCAGCCGGTCGCGCCAGGGATCGCCGGCCGTTCGCGACACCGCGCCGCCGGATTTCGGCGAGACATAGATCAGCTCGGTGGTCGCCCCGGTCGCGGCGCAGGTCTCCAGATCGAGCCCGAAGCCGAGTTCGGCCAGCATCGCCAGCTCGAACCGGATCAGATGCGCGGCGGCCTCGCCGATGTCGTCGAAATCATCCAGCGTGCGGTCCAGCATCTCGTAGATGTCCTCGTGCGGATCGCGCTCCGGCAACAGCCGCGCCAGCGAGGCCAGATGGGTGACGCCATAGGTCGCGTGCGACGACGCCAGCACGGTGGCCGCGCGCAGCCGCGTGCCCTCGAGCGACGTAGATAGCCGAGATGCTCGTCGAGCCGCGCCCGCCACACCGCGGTGCACGCTGTTGCCGGGCTGCAGCATCGGCCGCATCCGCTTGCTCGAACCGCCGCGCACCAGCCCGAGATGGCGGCCATGGCTGCGCGTCAAGAGCTCGACAATGGCGGAGGATTCGCCATGCCGCCGCACGCCCAGCACGATGCCTTCGTCGGTCCATTCCATGGGGAGGAGTTTACAGGATTCCGGCGAAGGCGCGCAGCTATCTCGCTTCGTCATTCCGGGGCGCATCAGAAGGATGCGAACCCGGAACCTCGAGATTCCGGGTTCGATGCTACGCATCGCCCCGGAATGACGAAGAGGAAGCTACGCGTTGAACCAGCCCACGGCGTCGCCGGTGAAGGAAAAATACAGCCCCGCCGCGGTCAGCACGCAGGACACGATCTCGATGGCGCTGTCGAGCTGCACGCCGTTGTCGCCGATCACCTGCGCCAGCGAGATCACGGACAACACAAGCGCCGCCGCCAGCACCCAGCGCGGCCAGTTCTTTCGGCGCTGCGCCGCGAGCCAGACCAGAAACACCAGCAGCAGGATCATGCCGCCGGCCATCACGGTCCCGACCATGATCACGGATTCCGTCATCTCGCCACTCGGCGTGCGGTCCTGGAACGCGACCGACAGCGCGTCCAGCGTCAGCGACAGATACAGCAGCACTTCGAACCACAGCACGTTCTTGGGTACGTTCATCGCAGACCGGTCATTTCTTGTTCTTGCCTGATCATTCCCTTGGGAATTCCAGTCCCATTTCGCGGTAGCGGTCGGGATCGTCGCCCCAGTTTTCGCGCACCTTGACGAACAGGAACAGATGCACGGGCTGGCCCACGAATCTCGGCGATCTCCTTGCGCGAGTCCGCGCCGATCGACTTGATGGTGGCGCCGCCCTTGCCGAGCACGATCTTGCGCTGGCTTTCGCGCTCGACAAAGATGGTCTGCTCGATGCGAACGGATTTGTCCTTGCGCTCGGTCCAGCTGTCGGTCTCGACGGTGGATTGATACGGCAATTCCTGGTGCAGCTTGCGGTAGATCTTTTCCCGGGTGATCTCGGCCGCCAGATGCCGCATCGGCGCATCCGACATCTGGTCTTCGGGATAGTGGAACGGTCCCGGCGGCACCATCTCGCGCCAGCGTGCGCCGGAGATCGTCGACGCCGTCGCCGGACAGCGCCGAGACCATGAAGGTCTGGGCGAAGCTCAGCCGCTCGTTGGCGGCCTTCGCCAGCGCCAGCAGCTTTTCGCGCGGCACCAGATCGATCTTGTTCAGCACCAGGATCTTCTCATGCTTGACGCTGGCGAGCTTGGCGAGGATCGCATCGGCTTCCTCGTCGATCCCGGCCTTGGCGTCGAGCAGCACGCAGACGAGATCGGCGTCATGCGCCCCGCTCCAGGCGGTCGACACCATGGCGCGGTCGAGCCTTCGCTTCGGCGAAAAGATGCCGGGCGTGTCGACCAGAATGATCTGCGCGTTGTTTTCGATCACGATGCCGCGGATCAGCGCGCGCGTGGTCTGCACCTTGCGCGAGACGATCGTGACCTTGGAGCCGACCAGCGCGTTGACCAGCGTGGACTTGCCGACATTGGGCGCGCCGATCAGCGCGACAAAGCCGCAAGCCGTGCCGGGCGCGGCGCCGCCTTCGGGGCTATCCATCATTGCTGCCGCCGCCGACGCCTTCGCGCTCGATCATCACGGAGGCCGCGACCTTCTCGGCGGCGCGCTTGCTGCCGCCGACGCCTTCGGCCGGCTCCAGCCCCGGCAAGTCGACCGCGACGCGAAACTGCGGATCGTGATGCGGCCCGGTGCGCTCGACCTCGCGATAGACCGGCGTCGGCAGTCCCTTGCCCTGCGCCCATTCCTGCAGCACGGTCTTGGGATCGCGCAGCGGCCGCCGCGGCTTGCGCATCCGCTCGGTCCAGTTGCGCTCGACGAACTGCGCCGCGGCCGCATAGCCGCCGTCGAGAAAGACCGCGCCGATCACCGCCTCGCAGATGTCGCCGAGCACGGATTTGCGCAGGCGCGCGCCGGCGCCGGCGCCGACCGCGCCGAGCTTGATGTCGTCGAGCAGACCGAGCGACTTCGCGACATCGGCGCAGCTCTCCTTGCGCACGAGATCGGCGAGCCGCTTCGACAGTTCGCCCTCGTCGGCGTTCGGAAAGGCGCGATACAGCATGTCGGACACGATCAGCCCGAGCACGTGATCGCCGAGGAATTCCAGACGCTGGTAGCTGTCGCCGCGCTTGCGCGCCGATTTCAGCGCCGAGACATGGGTGAAGGCGGTCGTCAGCAGGGCGGGATCGGCGAATTTGTGCCCGATCCGCGCCTCGATGCGCGCGCGGTCGCCGCCTTGGCGCTGATCTTCTTGCGCTTCTTTTTCGCCGCCACCGGCTCGCGGCCGGCGTCGGGCCCGGCGCTTGCTTCGCCCGATGACGGCGCGGTCTGGATGTCCGGCGTTTCGTCGTTCATCGCACGATTTTGAATATGCAATTCCAGCGCACCGCGATCGGCCAGCGCCAGAACATCCAGGCGTGTTCGCCCTCGGCAATCGAGAAGAAGATCATCTGGGCGCGGCCGACGATGTTCTCGAACGGCACGTAGCCGACCGCCGACAGCACGCGGCTGTCGGTCGAGTTGTCGCGGTTGTCGCCCATCATGAAGAAATGGCCGGGCGGCACGGTGTAGACATTGGTGTTGTCGTAGAAGCCGTTGTCGACGCAATCGAGCGATCTCATAGCTGACGCCGTTCGGCAGCGTCTCCTTCCAGCGCTTGACCCGCGCGGTGGCGTCGGACCCGCAGGGATCCTCGCCGATGAAATCGCTCAGCCGCTCGCGCTTCACCGGCTCGTCGTTGATGTAGAGCAGCCCTTCCTTCATCTGGATGCGGTCGCCGGGCAGCCCGATCACGCGCTTGATGTAGTCGGTGGTGTCGTCCTTCGGCAGGCGGAACACGACGACATCGCCGCGGTCGGCTCGGAGCCGAAGATGCGCCCCGAAAACAGCGGCGGCGACAGCGGGATCGAATAGTGGCTGTAGCCGTAGGAATATTTCGAGACGAACAGATAGTCGCCGACCAGCAGCGTCGCCTTCATCGAGCCGGACGGAATGTTGAAGGGCTGGAACAGGAAGGTGCGGATCACCAGCGCGATCAGCAGAGCGTGGATGACGACGCGGATGGTTTCGCCGAAGCCGCTTTCAGATTTTGTCCCGGATGTCACGCTCATCGCTTTCCCAATTCCCCGCCGCGATTGTCCCGCGCGGTGGCAGAGCGTTTTCCTCACGCGAAAAGCTGCTCGCTTCGCGTCGAGAAAATGGTCCTGATTCTGATGTTGAGAGCCAATTCCGGCGCAAACCCGAATTCGCTCTGGCCTCGATCCAACCTGCGGCGTTTTAGACCGTTGTTCGCAGCCGCGCAATCAACGGCCGCATCAAAACTTGATAATCCATTGAAAAGTCTTGGATTTTTAGTTTTGCGACAAACCGCCGGCTGAACCGCCCCGACGCGTCAGGATTTGCCCGCAACGACCGCCGAAATTATGACGAAGGCCTGCGCCAGCGGCCAGTCGTCGGTGATGGAAAGGTCGATCCGGGCCTCATGCCCCTCCGGCGTCAGCGCCTCGAGCCGGGCCAGCGCCCCGCCCGTCAGCTGCATGGTCGGCCGGCCGCCCGGCAGGTTCACCACCCCCATGTCCCGCCACCAGACGCCGCGCCGGATGCCGGTGCCGAGCGCCTTGGAGCAGGCCTCCTTGGCGGCGAATCGCTTGGCGTAGGTCGCCACCACCATGTTCTCGTTCTTGGCGCGGCGCCCGGCCTTGGCCCGCTCGGCGTCGGTGAAGATGCGGTCGAGGAAGCGGTCGCCGTGCCGCTCGATCACCTTGGCGACGCGGCGGATGTCGATCAGGTCGGAGCCGATGCCGATGATCATGCTTTACCCGTCAGGTCCTGCCGATCGGAGCCTTTCCGGCTGATTCGCGCCGGCGGCTTTCGGCCCCGGTCCATCGCCGCGCGCATCGCGCGCACCGTCTCGGCAAGCCCGACGAACAGCGCCTCGCCGATCATGTAGTAGCCGATGTTGAGTTCGACGATCTCGCCGACGCCCGCGATCTTCTCGGCGGTCGCGTAGTCGAGGCCGTGGCCGGCATGGACTTCGAGGCCGGCGGCGCGCGCCAGGCTCGCGCCCGCGACGATGCGCTGCCATTCCGCCTCGGCCTTCGCCGCATGACCGTCGACCACGGCGTCGCACCAGGCGCCGGTGTGGATTTCGATCACCGGCGCGCGCAGCTTCGCCGCCATTTCGATCTGGCGCGGATCGGCGGCGATGAACAGCGACACCCGGATGCCGGCATCGTTCAGCCGCGCGATGAACGGCGCCAGCGCGTTGTGCTGGCCGACCACGTCGAGGCCGCCTTCGGTGGTCAGTTCCTCGCGCCGCTCCGGCACCAGGCACACCGCGTGCGGCTTGGTCGCCAGCGAGATCCGCAGCATGTCGTCGGTCGCCGCCATCTCGAAATTCAGCGGCTTCGAGATTTCGGCCTTCAGCCGCGCCATGTCGTCGTCGCGGATGTGGCGGCGATCCTCGCGCAGATGCGCGGTGATGCCGTCGGCGCCGGCCTCGATCGCCAGCAGCGCCGCGCGCACCGGATCGGGATTGCGCCCGCCGCGCGCGTTGCGCAGGGTGGCGACGTGGTCGACATTGACTCCGAGGCGCAGCGGAGGATGCGGGCATGCAGGACTCGCACGGAGAAACTAGACGAGAGTGAACGCCTATCCATTGACACGCTCGACCCGGGCGACGACGGCCTTGGCGCGCAACTGGGCGATGATAGCGCTGAGATGCTTGAGGTCATAGACCTCGAGATCGATGGTCAGTTCGGTGAAATCGGGCGAGCGGCGGGACATGCTGATGTTGTCGATATTGCCGTCATGCTCGGCGATCACGGTGGCGACCTGGGCGAGGCTGCCGGGCTCGTTGACGTTGTCGACCATGATCCGCGCCGGAAAGCGCTGCGGCGTCGATTCGTCGACATCCCAGCGCACGTCGAGCCAGCGCTCCGGCTCTTCCTCGAAATCCTTCAGCGCCGGCGACTGGATCGGATAGATCGTGATGCCCTCGCCCGGCGTGACGATGCCGACGATGCGGTCGCCCGGCACCGCGCCGCCGTTCGGCGCGAACTTGACCGGCAGATCGGAATTGATGCCGCGGATCGGGATCGCCGACGGGCTGCGCGAGGGATCCGGCGGCGGCGATTTCAGCTTCAGCTTGACCGCCAGGCTGCTTTTCTTGGCGCCGTAGCGCGCGACGCGCTCTTCCTTGTAGTCGGGATACATCGCGCGCGCGACGTCGGAGGCCTTCATCTCGCCGCGCCCGACCGCCGCCATCACGTCGTCGATCGAGGCGCGCGCCAGCCGCGGCAGCGCGCCCTTGAGCTTGTCGTCGGCATATTCGATCTTGGCGCGCACGAACAGGCGCTCGACGATGCGGCGGCCGAGACCGGCATATTGATCGCGCACCGCGGTGCGGGTGGCGCGCCGGATCGCCGCCCGCGCCTTGCCGGTGACGGCGAGCGATTCCCAGGCCGAGGGCGGCGCCGACTGCGCCTCCGAGGTCAGGACCTCGACCTCGTCGCCGTTCTGCAGTTCCGACGACAACGGCGCGAACTTGCCGTTGATCTTGCAGCCGACCGCGCTGTTGCCGACGTCGGTATGCACGGCATAGGCGAAGTCGATCACATTGGCCTGGCGCGGCAGCGCGATCAGCTTGCCCTTCGGCGTGAAGCAGAACACCTGGTCGTGGAACAGCTCGAGCTTGGTGTGCTCGAGAAATTCTTCCGGATTGGCGCTCTCCGACAGGATCGCGATGGTGTGGCGCAGCCAGGCAAAGGCGTTGGACTCGCGCTTGAGGAGTTCGGTCGGCGAGCCGACGCCGTCCTTGTAGAAGGCGTGCGCGGCGATGCCGAATTCGGCGATCTGGTCCATCTCCTCGGTGCGGATCTGCAATTCGACGCGCTGGTTGCCGGGGCCGATCACGGTGGTGTGGATCGAGCGATAGTCGTTCTGCTTCGGCGTCGAGATGTAGTCCTTGAACCGGCCGGGCACGACCGGCCAGGTGGTGTGGACGACGCCGAGCGCGCGGTAGCAGGACTCGACGTCCTCCATCACGACGCGGAAGCCGAAGATATCGGACAATTGCTCGAAGCCGACCGACTTGCGCTCCATCTTGGTCCAGATCGAAAACGGCTGCTTGCGCCGGCCATAGACATGCGCCGCGACGCCGTTCTTTTGCAGGTTCTTGGAGAGCTGGCTTTCGATCTCGCCGATCAGGTTGCGGTTGCGCTCGGCCAGCGCATCGAGCCGCTGCATCACCACCGAATAGGCTTCCGGATCGAGGGTGCGGAACGACAGATCCTCGAGTTCCTCGCGCATTTCCTGCATGCCCATGCGGCCGGCCAGCGGCGCATAGATGTCGAGCGTCTCCTCGGCGATGCGGCGGCGCGAGGCCGGCGGCACGAATTCCAGCGTGCGCATGTTGTGCAGGCGGTCGGCGAGCTTGATCAGGAGCACGCGGACGTCGTCGGCGATCGCCAGCAGCAGCTTGCGCAGGTTCTCGGCCTGCTTGGCCTCGCGCGACACCAGTTCCAGCCGCTTCAGCTTGGTGAGGCCCTCGACCAGCGCGCCGATCTCGGGTCCGAACATCTGGTCGATTTCGGCGCGGGTCGCCTCGGTATCCTCGATCGTGTCGTGCAGCAGGGCGGCGACGATGGTGGCGTCGTCGAGCTTGAGATCGGTGAGGATCGCGGCGACTTCGAGCGGATGCGAGAAATAGGGATCGCCGGAGGCGCGGGTCTGCGCGCCGTGCGCCTTCATGGCGTAGACATAGGCGCGGTTCAGCAGGTCTTCGTCGGTGTCGGGATTGTAGGACCTGACGCGTTCGACCAGGTCGTATTGCCGCATCATCCGCGAGCGCGGCGCCTTGGCCGGCTTCGCCGGCGCGGACACGGAGGCCTCCGCGGCGACCAATTCGGTCGCGGCCTGCATCTGGGGTGCGCTGCGGCGCCAATACGCCATCGATCCTGCCTTCATGCGCGGACCTGGGATTCCGCCGCGCGACGTAACCTGGATTAACTTAGTCCCTCCAGCGCAAAGCTGTACCCTTCCGCGCCTCGAAAAACGCTCGATTTCAGGAACATCCTGAACGCAATCCGGCACCATCCCCGGCGGCTCCCCGATCAATTCCGGAGGCTGCCTTGGCGGAATTCCGTCCGCGCCCGTGATGGACACAAGGTAACCACGGAAAGGTCAACAAAAGCAAAGGCCCGGATCAATGTCCGGGCCTTTGGTCAAATCTGGCGGGTTCAGACCCCCAGGTTGTAGATATTACAGCCTGCTACTCGTCCTCTTCGGGCTGCTCTTCCGGCGGCGCCAGGCCCTCGAGGCCCTTCAGCAGTTCCTCTTCGGTCATGCGCTCGACGGCGACTTCGGTGTCGTCGGCGTCGACGCTGGCGCCGGCCGAACCGATCAACGGCACGGTATCGGGCTCAGGCTCGTCGACTTCGACGAATTTCTGCAGCGAATGCACCAGTTCCTCGCGCAAATCCTCCGGCGAAATCGTCGAATCGGCGATTTCACGCAGCGAGACGACCGGGTTCTTGTCGTTATCGCGATCAACCGTAAGTTGGGAGCCGGACGAGATCATGCGGGCGCGATGCGCCGCCAGCAGGACCAGATCGAACCGGTTGTCGACCTTGTCAATGCAATCTTCTACGGTGACGCGCGCCATCGACTGTCGCCTTCGCTAATGGGACCGAATATGTTGATTATGGCTGCTAGTTATAGAGGCCAGGGTGTTTGCGCAAGACCATTTTGTGATTTGCGTTCCCAATCGGCTCTGCTAACCCCCTCCCCTGGGGCCAAAAGGCGAAGCGCCCGGACCTGCGGCAGCGCTGCCCTGGACAACAAATCGCTTCATTGCCACGTCAAAAGTATTGGCCTTTTCGCCCTTGCCATACCATATTTGGGGTGGTGTTGGTCGGGGCCAATTCACCGAACTTTGGGCAGCAATTCCTGGAAATGCGCGGTCACTCGCCGCTGCGCCAAAAACGTTAACAACAACGCGAGAAACTGAATGTCCCCTTCTTCCACCAACAAGATCGCGCTCTTTATCGACGGCGCCAACCTCTACGCGACGGCCAAGACACTCGGTTTCGATATCGACTACAAGCGCCTGCTCAAGGAATTCCAGAGCCGCGGCACGCTGGTGCGCGCGTTCTATTACACCGCGATCATCGAGGATCAGGAATACTCGTCGATCCGTCCGCTGATCGACTGGCTCGACTACAACGGCTACACCGTCGTCACCAAGGCGACCAAGGAATTCATCGACGCCAGCGGCCGCCGCAAGGTCAAGGGCAACATGGATATCGAGCTCGCGGTCGACGCCATGGAGCTCGCCGAGCATGTCGACCAGATCGTGCTGTTCTCCGGCGATGGCGATTTCCGCTCGCTGGTCGAGGCGGTGCAGCGCCGCGGCGTGCGGGTCACCGTGATCTCGACGATTTCGAGCCAGCCGCCGATGATCGCCGACGAGTTGCGGCGCCAGGCCGACGTCTTCACCGATCTCGTCGAGCTGCAATCCAAGCTCGGCCGCGATCCGTCCGAGCGTCCCGCCCCGCGCGAGCCGCGCCACCACGCGCCGCAATTCCTGCAGCGCGCGACCACGATGGCGCCGAGGGGCGATGACGACGATTTCGACGACTGAGAACAACAGGGCCGGCGGCGCGCCGCGGCCCGCCTCGCTTCGCCGCCGAACCCGATCGCAATTGTCCGCTCTGTCCGAGGCTCGTCGGCTTCCGCGAGGCGATCGCGCGCGCGTGAACCGGATTGGTTCAATTCGCCGGTGCCTCCGTTCGGCGATCCGCTCGGCCGGCTGCTGATCGTCGGCCTCGCGCCGGGGTTGCAGGGCGCCAACCGCACCGGGCGCCCCTTCACCGGCGATTACGCCGGCGACCTGCTCTACGCCACGCTGCTCGAATACGGTTTTGCCAAGGGCGTCTATCAGGCCCGGCCCGACGACGGGATGACGCTGGTCGATTGCCGGATCGGCAACGCGGTGCATTGCGTGCCGCCGCAGAACAAGCCGCTGCCCGCGGAGATCAACACCTGCCGGCCATTCCTCGATCGCGACACTGGCGTCGATGCCGAGGCTGCGCGCGATCGTGGCGCTCGGACGCATCGCGCACGAATCGACGCTGAAGGCGCTCGGCCTGCGCAGCGCCGCGGCGCCGTTCGCGCACGGCGCGATCCACCAGGCCGGCGCGCTAAAACTTTACGACAGCTATCATTGCTCCCGCTACAACACCAACACCCGGGTGCTGACGCCGGACATGTTCCGCAGCGTGTTCGCGAAGGTGAAAGCGGATCTCGGCGAGGGCTGACGGCCATAGCTTGCAGAGCCATGTGGCTCGTTGCCGACTAGACCCGAGCTAAACCCGGTTTTCCTTCAGCCAGGCCAGCACATCGCCGGCGTTCCGGTCCGGCGGAAACACCGGATAGAACACGTGGCTGATGCGGCCGTCGTCGACGATCAGCGCCAGCCGCTTGATCAAGGTGAGGCCCGCCACCTCCATGGTCGGCAGGTCGAGCGCGCGCGTCAGCTGCAGCTTCTCGTCCGAGAGCACCGGGAACGGCAGATGCAGCCGCGAGGCCATCTCGGTCTGGTAGGCGTTGCTCTGCGTCGACAGGCCGAACACCTGCGCGGCGCCGGCGGCCTTCAATTCCGCGAACAGGTCGCGGAACGCGCAGGTCTGCGGCGTGCAGCCGCGCGCGCCCGGGATCATGTCCCAGTCGTCGACCAGCGCGATCTTGCCGGGCTCGCCGGTCCGCGGATAGGCGAACACCACGGTGCGTCCCGGCAGCGCCGACAGTGTCACCGACGTGTCGTCGGTGGCGACCAGGCCGATCGGCGGAATCGTCATGCCCTCAAGATGCGCCGCCGCGCCGTCATCGGCCGGCGCCGGAATTTTGCTCCAGTCGACGTCAAGCAGGTTTCTCTGGTTCATCGCCCTTCCCTCAACATCCAGCTCGTTCAGACCTCATGGTGAGGAGGCGCATTTGCGCCGTCTCGAACCATGAAGCCGCCGCACGGGCCTCATCCTTCGAGATGCGGCGAAGACGCCGCTCCTCCCGAGTGAGCGCGAATGCGCTCATCCGGGATGAGGTCTTCTATCCCCGCGCCCGCAGCAGGCGGCCCTTCTCCCTGCTCCAGTCGCGCTTCTTCTCGGTCTCGCGCTTGTCGTGCAGCTTCTTGCCCTTGGCCACCGCCAGCAACAGCTTGGCGCGGCCGCGTTCGTTGAAATAGAGCTTTAGCGGTATCAGCGTCATGCCTTCGCGCTCGACCGCGCCCATCAGCTTGTTGATCTGCTTCCTGTGCAGCAACAGCTTGCGCGGCCGCTTCGGCTCGTGGTTGAAGCGGTTGGCCTGCAGATATTCCGGAATGTTGGCGTTGATCAGCCAGATCTCGCCGTCCTTGGTATCGGCATAGGATTCGGCGATGGTCGACTTGCCGCTGCGGATCGACTTGACCTCGGTGCCGGTCAGCGCGATTCCCGCCTCCACCGTGTCCTCGACCGCATAGTTGAACCGGGCCTTGCGGTTTTCGGCGACGACCTTGATCGCGCGCTCGTTCTTTTCGGCCATGACGGAATTATCTCAGGAAAACGAAAGCGATAGCACCCCGTCCGCACGTGTGCACGTCAAGACTTTTTGAGCAGATCGCGGATCTCGGTCAGCAGTTCGACCTCGGCGGTCGGTTTCGGCGGCGCCGCCGGCGCGGCTTCATCCTTGCGCTTCAAGGTGTTCATGGCGCGGATCACGATGAACAGCACGAACGCGATGATGATGAAATTCATCGTCAGCGTGAGGAAATTGCCCCAGGCCAGCACCGCGCCCTGCTTTTTGGCGTCGGCCAGATTGCTGGCGGTGACCGCCTTCGACAGCGGCGTGAAGTAATTGGAGAAATCGAGCCCGCCGGTGATCGCGCCGATGATCGGCATGATGATGTCGCCGACCAGCGAGGTCGACGATCGCGCCGAAGGCCGCGCCGATGATGACGCCGACCGCGAGGTCGACGACGTTGCCCTTCATGGCGAATTCGCGAAACTCCTTCAGCATCTGCAGCCCCCTTCTCTTCGGCGTCCCGGATCGGAACGACTCATGGCGGCGACATCGAAAGCGCCTCAGTTGATCAGGCCGGCATGCACCATGGCGCTGCGCACCGCGACGCGGGTCGGTTCGGTCACCGGCACCATCGGCAGCCGCAGCGTCTCGTCCATCTTGCCGAGCAGCGACAGCGCGTATTTCACCGGCGCCGGATTGGATTCGATGAACAGATTGATGTGCAGCGGCATCAGCTTGTCGTGCAGCTTGAGCGCGGTCTTGAGATCGCCCTTCTGCCAGGCGAGGTGAAATTCGGCGCACAGCCGCGGCGCCACGTTGGAGGTGACGGAGATGCAGCCATGGCCGCCATGCGCCATGTAGCCGAGCACGGTGGCATCCTCGCCGGACAGCTGGTTGAAATCCTCGCCCATCGCGGCGCGCTGCTGCGACACCCGCACCATGCTCGCGGTCGCATCCTTGACGCCGGCGATGTTCTTCAGTTCGAACAGCCGCGCCATCGTGTCGACGACATGTCGATCACCGAGCGCGGCGGGATATTGTAGATGATGATCGGAATGCCGATCGCGTCGTTGATCGCCTTGAAGTGCTGGTACATGCCTTCCTGGGTCGGCTTGTTGTAGTACGGCGTCACCACCAGCACCGCGTCTGGCGCCGGCCTTTTCGGCGTGCTGGGCGAGTTCGATCGCCTCCTTGGTCGAATTGGAGCCGGCGCCGGCGATCGACGGGAACGCGGCCCTTCGCCTCGTCGATGCACCATTCGACGACGCGCTTGTGTTCGTCATGGCTCACGGTCGGGCTTTCGCCGGTGGTGCCGACCGGCACCAGGCCGTTGGTGCCCTCGGCGATCTGCCAGTTCACCAGCGCGCGAAACGCCGCCTCGTCGAGCGAACCGTTCTTGAAGGGCGTGACCAAGGCGGTGAACGATCCCCGGAAATTCGTCTTGGCTGCCATGGACTTCCTCCGAACGCGCGCTTTGCGGCCTTGCCGTACTGTAACCGGCCATTCATATCGGGTCTGACGACGCGGCGAAAGGCCCGCACCGGCCCGATACCCGCCCGGGTGGCCGCGATTTTGCCGCGGTACGTGGCGCACAGATCGCCTGGTTCCCCGCGTATTTTAGTGTTTTTTCCACATATTCGATCAAATAGAGCTAGAGCTCCGCGATTGATTGATTCGCCGCGAAGGAAGGCCGTGACCCTATCCAGCCGCCCAGCCGCGTTGCGATCGTCGGCGCTGGCGACATGCTCTGGCGCTCGCCGTCGGAGCGTGGGCATTGGCCGGGGACGCCTGGGCCAAGCCCAAAAAAGTTCCATTGCCCAAGCCGCGGCCGATCGCGCGCAACGTCGTGCCCAAAACCGAACCTGCGGCCAAGCGACCTGGCCAAGACCACCGTCAAAAATACCGCTCCCGCCGTGGCGCATGCTCCAGCCGCCCTCGCGCCCGCGACGCGCCAGCACGCGGCGTTGCCGCCGCCGCGCAAGCCGCCGCCACCGCCGGCCGCGGTAGCCGCGACGTCGTCGACCTCGCAGGCCGATACCGATGCGCTGGAAAACGTCATCGAGCTCGTGCGCAAGCACAAGCCGGCGGATGCGACCCAGGCCGAGGCCATCATCACCGATCCGGTCGCAAGGAAGCTTGCCGAATGGATCATCCTGCGCAGCGACGACAACGGCGCGTCGGTCGAACGCTATCGCGCCTTCATCGCCGGCAATCCGAGCTGGCCGTCGCAGACCTTCCTGCGCCGCCGCCTCGAGGCCGCGCTGTGGGACGATCATCGCGACGACGCCACGGTGTGGGCGTGGTTCGAGAACGAATCGCCGCTGTCGGCCAAGGGCAAGTTCGCGCTGGCGCGGGTGATGCTGGCGCGCGGCGACCGCGCCAATGCCGAGCGCCTGGTGCGCGACGCCTGGCGCAACGACGTGATGTCCGACGATACCGAAAGCACGGCGCTCGATTTGTTCGGCGCGCTGCTGACGCCGGGCGACCAGAAGGCGCGGATGGACCTGTTCCTTTACGGCAGCGAGCATGAGATCGCGCTGCGCGCGGCCAAGCGGCTGGGCTCCGGTGAGGTCGCGCTGGCCAAGGCGCGGATCGCTTCCTATCGCAAGGCTTCCAACGCGAAGGCGTTGCTCGACGCGGTTCCGCGCGAGCTGCACGGCGATCCCGGTTTCATCTTCAGCCAAATCCAGCAGCTCCGCCGTGACGAGAAGTTCGCCGAAGCCGCCCAGCTCATGCTCAACGCGCCAAGGGACGCGGCGCGCCTCGCCAACGTCGACGAATGGTGGATCGAGCGGCGCCTGCTGTCGCGCAAGATGCTCGACATCGGCGAATACCGCACCGCCTATCTGATCGCGCGCGACGCCGCGCTGCCGGCGCGCGACATCTACAAGACCGAACAGGAATTCACCGCCGGCTGGATCGCGCTGCGCTTCCTGACCGACCCGGCCCTTGCCGCGCAGCATTTCGCGCGCATCGGGGTCGGCAGCGTCAATCCGACCGCGCTGGCGCGTGCGGGCTACTGGCAGGGCCGCGCCGCCGAAGCGGCGGGCCGCACCCAGGAGGCGCGGGCCGCCTATACGGCGGCGGCGGCGCAATCGACCAGCTATTACGGCCAGTTGGCGCGAGCGAAACTCGGCCTTCCCCAGATCGAACTGAATGCCGCTCCGACCGGCCGGGGCCGCGGAATGGAGCGGCTGGAGATCGTTCGCGCGGCGCAACTGCTCTATGAGCTGGACGAGCGGGAAATCGCGGTGCCGATTTTCGCCGACATGGGCGAGAACGGCGATCCCGAGGCGCTGGTCGGCCTCGGCGAGCTGGCCTCCCGCTACAGCGACGCGCGCAATATGCTGCTGGTCGGCAAGGCCGCGGTCAATCGCGGCCTGCCGTTCGATTTCTACTCCTATCCGGTCACGGGCATTCCGCCGTTCAAATCGATCGGGCCGGAAGTCGAGCAGAGCATCGTTTTCGCCATCGCGCGCCAGGAAAGCGCCTTCAATCCGGCCGTGGTGTCGCCCGCGCAGGCCTATGGGCTGATGCAGGTGACGCCGGACGCGGGCCGCTACGTCTGCAAGAAATACGGCGCGAATTTCGACCTTGGCCGGATGAAGAACGATCCGGTCTACAACGCCGCACTCGGGGCCGCCGAACTCGGCGGGCTGATCGAGGACTATCGCGGCTCCTACATCATGACGTTTGCGGCCTACAATGCCGGCCGCGGCAGCGTCAAAAAATGGGTCGAGCGCTACGGCGACCCGCGCGATCCCAAGGTCGACGCGGTCGACTGGGTCGAACTGATTCCGTTCTCGGAGACCCGCAACTATGTGCAGCGGATCATGGAGAACCTGCAGATCTACCGCGCGCGATTCGGCGGCGGCACGCGGCTGCAGATCGACGCCGACCTGCGCCGCGGCGCGACGGTCGAGTAAGGCCCGCCTGGGATTTCCCCGGTTCGTATTTCCGGCAACGGAAGGCGACGGACGTCAATCCTAGTAACGCGGCGCGCGCTTCTTCGGATAGACGAGGTCCGGCCTTCCCGGGCTCGCGTAGAAGGGGTTGGCATCGCAATAGGCCCGGCGGCCCGAGGCCGTCGCCAGACACTGATCGTAGGTGTCGAAGCTGCAATCCCCGATCGAATTATCGTATTCGGCGCCCTTGATGCAGAACGGGTAGTCCCGGGCCTGAACCGGCGAAGGCGCTATCGCGATCGAGGCCATGGCGCCAAGCGCGACGGCTGCCGGCAGAAAATTACGCATTATTGATCTCCTCGAAGGTCGCCCTGAACCAAGGCCAGCGATTTTACGGAAGCGTTTCATACCGAATCGTGTTCGCTGGCGCAAACCTAGGACATGATCGGTTCTGATTGAATCAGAACCGACGCGCTGGATTCCTGTTTAGCTGCGTTTCTTAGCGCGAAGCGGTATCCACTTTGCTCCAAAAGGCCGGGCCGAAGCGTCGCCGCACGGCTTGACCCCAGGCAAAGAAAAACCCCCGGCAGTTGCCTGCCGGGGGTTCTCTCAGAGAGTTGTCAGATCAGACGACGCGCTGGGCACGCGGCGTGATCTCTCGCATAATCCTGTGGTTACTTGGCGTTTGCAGCGATGGCTTTCTCGATTTGCGCCTTGACGGCCTCCAGGTTGAAACTGGCGCCTTTTTGCATCGGCGGGTATTCGATCGCGGTCTGAGCTAGCTCGGCAATCTGCTTCTGTACAAACTGGAAGCGCCAGAATTCGTAGGCAAACCAGTTGTAGAACGCGAGCGAGCCGTTGGCTCCGTTAGGAAGGTTCATGCGTTCGAACGGATCAAGACGAATATTGGTCAGGATTGGCCAATCGACCTTGACCGTGCCACCAAGCCAGCCACCCGGTTGATCGGTGAAGCGGTATTTGTAATCGTCGATGCGAACTGCGGAGAGTGTTCCTTCAGTGAAGTAAAGAATCTCGTGACGAGCCGACGGGCCTTTGCCGGTGATCAGCGCCGTCTGGTCGTAACCGTCGAGATGGACCTTGTAGTTCTGGCCGCCTATCTGCTTTCCCTTGAGTAGTTCGGCTTTGATGTTCGGATTTCCTGCCGCCGTGACAAAGGTCGGGAACCAGTCCATGCCAGAGAAGATGCCGTTTTCGACCTTGCCCGCCGCCACCTTGCCCGGCCAGCGCAGCAGCGCGGGCACACGGAAGCCGCCTTCCATGGCTGTGCCCTTGCCCCCGGCGAACGGGGTATTGCCGCCGTCCGGCCAGGTGAAGTTCTCCGCGCCGTTGTCAGTGGTGAAGACGACGATGGTGTTGTCGTCGACGCCCATGTCCTTGAGCTTCGTCATCAGCGAACCGATGATGTCGTCGAGTTGCGCCATGCCGGCTTCCTGGATGGACCAGCCGTTCTCCGAGTTGCGCATGGACTCATACTTTTCGGAGAGATGCGTGACCACGTGCATGCGCGTCGGATTTAGCCAGAGGAAAAACGGCTTGCCATCGGCCTTGGCCTTATCGAGGAACTTGAAAGCATTGTCACGGATCTCGTCGTCTACGGTTTCCATCCGCTTGGGATAGAGCGGGCCGGCGTCCTCAATCTTCTGCTTGCCGATCTTGCCCCAGCGCGGCATCTCCGTCCCGTCGTCGGTGTCGGTGGCGTAGCTGTGGACCATGTTGCGCGGCCCGACACTCGCGATGAGGTCCTTCGGATAGTTGCGGTGCGAAGGATCTTCCATCGCATCGAGGTGGTATAGATAGCCGAAGAACTCGTCGAAGCCATGGACGGTCGGTAGAAACTCATTCAGATCGCCCAGGTGGTTCTTGCCGAACTGGCCGGTGGCATAGCCCATGGACTTCAGCACCGTGGCAATGGTCGGTGCCTCCGCCGGCATCCCGATCGGTGAACCGGCCTGGCCAACGGTGGTCATGCCGGTGCGGATCGGCAACTCGCCGGTGATGAAATTGGCGCGGCCGGCAGTACAGGACGCCTCAGCGTAGTAGTCGGTGAAACGCATCCCCTCGGCGGCGAGTTTGTCGAGGTTCGGCGTTTTGCCCGCCATGATGCCTTGGTGGTACGCGCCAATATTGAACCAGCCAATGTCGTCGCCCATGACGACGACGATGTTGGGCCTTTGCCCGGCGGTCGCTGGAGCCGTTGCGGACTGCTGAGCCTGCGCGGGGCTTGTCAGCCCGGCGGCCGACAGCGCTGAAGCGGCGACGAGAGAACTACCACTCAACAACAGATCGCGGCGTTTCAATCCTTCGCTTGTGGGTTTTGTGCTTATCTCAGGCTTTTCGGGAATCCTGTCTTTACTCATGACGTGATCCTCTTGCTGACGGTACACCTGAAGCTGACATGGGCTGCCGAGCTGTCGATCGGCTCCGCGTGGCGCGCGGCCGGACGACAACGGCGGCAGCACTAGGCTCTTTTCACCGAAGGCTTATCAAACCGAAAAACAGGTAGAACGCCACGAATTCAATCGAATTTCTGATGTCGCGACCATCGGGAAAAACCCCTAGGTGCAGACCATGAGCGAAAAGGTCGCACCTTCGGCTTCTGATCAATCTCGATGTCTGCTTCGGGTCAATCGAGCCGGTTTGATGACACGCAAACCTACCCGAAGCGTCGCCGCGCGGCATGGCACCAGACAAAGAAAAACCCCCGGCAGTTGCCTGCCGGGGGTTCTCTCAGAGAGTTGTCAGATCAGAAGACGCGCTGGGCGCGAACACCGAAGGTAACGGTGTTCTGGTCCTTCATCTCGTAGCTCACACCAGCCGGCTTGGTCGCGCCGACGAGGTTGTTGTTCGCCGGCGGAGCACCAGCCGGCGAAATCAGGCCGCTGTTCTTCTGGTCGAGGTTGGTCCACATGACTTCGCCCGAGAACGTCAGGTTCTTGACGGGGGTCCAGCGGGTCACGAAACCAACCTGCGCAATGTTGAAGTCCGGGTTACAGCCAGCAGCTCCGTTGCTGAATATAATGCCCTGAGAACCCAAGCCATTGCAGATCAGGTTGCGGCCGCTCGAGCCCCAGGTGAGCGCGGTATACGAACCGAACACACTGCTGCTCCAGGTCGGGCTCCAGTTGTGCGTGTAAGCACCACGGAAGCCCCAGAGGCTCGACTTGGTGATGCCGGTGCCGTTAGCCGCGTTGGTGCCGCCGAAAACGCCGTCGCCGGAGGCTGCAAACGCGAGGCTTTGGTAAGCACCGGGATTGTTGGTACCGCCGAACATCGCGAAGTTGTTCGGAGACACGCCACCGAGCACGTAACGGGACGCGCCGTTAGCGTAGTCAAGATCCATGTTGATGGTGTCGCCGGGTCCAGTCGGGATGTTCTTGATCGACAAGGACAGCATCCCGGCCCAACCCCAAACATCCGACGGATGACCGTTATTCTCGTTCAGCGTACCAGTCGCACCATAGTAGCTGGCGTGAATGTTATGCGCTGCAACCGAAGCCTGGAACAGACCCCAAGCCTGATCGACGCGCAACTGACCGACGATGTCGGGAGCGGCAACGCCGCCGTAAGAGTTCAAGCCGGGGACGCCCTGGGTGAACTGCTGGGCAGCCTGCGACTGCTGCGTGATAAAGCCGGCAGCACCACCGACGTTGGCGATTGCCGCGCCCGGGCCAGCGCTCACGTTGTAGAGACCACCCTGGTCGTAGGCAGATTGGTCTTCCAACGAGATCGAACCCGTCACGCCGTTACCGAACGAAGCGGTATAGGCCAACTGGTTGATGCCCGTGACGTCGTCCTGACCACCGAGGAGGAAGGAGCTGTTGTTGCCCGGATAACCGGTCCAGGGCGAGCTGAACTGCGACACGGCCTTACCAATCGTGAACCCAGCGAACTGGATGAAGGCGTAGTACACGCCGACCGACGGACCACCGCCGGCGATCGCGTCAGTGCCGGTCGTCCAGTTGAACGTCGCATCGAAGAAGGTACGAACGACACCGTATTCGGTGGCCGTACGAGTATCGATGTTGATGTCCTGACGGGCGCGAGCGATGTAGTAGTTGCGGAGCCGGTTCTGCTGACCAGAAGCGCCGTTCCACGCCGGGTCGTTATAGGCGCCCGAGCCGTTGAACGTCGTGTCCGCGCGCAGATAACCACCCAGCTTGATGCAGGTGTCAGTGCCAGGGATGTAGTAGAAACCGGCACCATACAGGGAGCAGATCCTCACGTACTCGACCGCTTTGGCCTTTACGGGAAGATCAGCTGCCTGAGCCCCACTCATGGCGATCAGACCCGCCGCTGAGCCGAGGATTAGGCTCTTAACCATCTTCATGTTAAACCTCCAAGTTGCTCTGTAGGGAAGGTTCCGGATCCGCTGGGTGCAACACCCTTGAGGTTGGTTCCCTTAATCCCTTGAAACCCGCTTAGCCGCTTCGCGCCTTCGGACACTCCCGCATGAACGCGAGGGACTTAAGCGAACCACCTAGAACGGGACGACCTCGGGATGCCCCCCTCCGTCGCAAGATCACAATTACCGAAGGTCCCTGCACACGCAACTAATGAACCGCTCCGAACGGCACCGAACCGCCCGTTTTTGGAAGGGTGTTGCACAAATGGCACGCAACCGGGGTCCGGCTTTCGGCATAAGCATTTGTTCTAACTCAGTGTTTTCGATTAGTTCCGTTTGACGCCAAGATGGCCACTTCGGAACCTATCCACGGTGGTTTTGCAATCCGCCCATCGACTCCATGCCGAATCGAGCGACGCGAGTCGGCCGCCGATGCTCGAGATCCGCGACAGGAACCAGCGATTCCATGCCGATGCCGCGCCCCTTGATCGGGCGTTGTGGGACCTCATGAAGTGCAGGTTGATGGCCAGGAGACGCAGACTTTGGTCACCGGCCAGCGCTCGGGATCGTGAATCCAGGTCATTTTCGCGTGTAAAGCGCGTTTCCGTCCGGCTGAAGCGGCCGACAGCGCCGCGGCGCGCGTGAGCCTCTATCTGTGGGACCGTGCGCGCAGGGTGCGCTGTCATCGGGAATCCCCAAATGGCGCGCGAATCGAGCGGCGGCGAATCTGCCGCTTGCGGCTCGCCCCTGCGTCGGGCATATCCGCTTCAACGGAGCTGTGGCCGAGTGGCTGAAGGCGGCGGTTTGCTAAACCGTTATAGGGTTGTAAAGCCCTATCGAGGGTTCGAATCCCTCCGGCTCCGCCATCTGAGTTCCATTGGGCGAAGATACCTCCCGAAGCTCTGGGCTCGGGATGCGCCCGCTACTCTATTCATCATGAAACCCAGGACGTCCGGGAACGGATCGACGTGCTACTGGGCCCGCGACGGCGCCGCGGTCAGGTCGCTGCTGTAATTGTCGATCGCATGACAGTCGGTCCAGGTGATTCCGTCGTTCGCCAGCCAGGAAAGCAATTGGGGAACCACTATTCGGGCTCTTGGATGAACATCGTGAAAGAGAATAAAGCCACGGCGCCAAAGCAGCATCAATGACATCACGCGCTGCCTGACATCGTCCACGGTCAAATCGTCGTTCCAGTCGTGCGATTCGATATTCCAAAGCACGACCTTTATTCCAAGCTTTTCGAAAAATGGCCCGCTATCGGTCGGGCGCTGGCCGTAGGGCGGACGAAACGCCGGGACAAAGGATTCCGGCAGCGTCGCCTTGATGAGGTTCACGGTGGACGTGACCGAGTTCTTGCCATTGCGGCCACGACGCGTGGGATTTGTGCACCCATCCATGCGCGCCGACGCACAAGCCGGAATAGAGGGCTTTCATCGCATCGGCCGACGTTTCCTGCAGGCGCGCCTGGAACGTCTTGCCCAT
The DNA here is from genome assembly GCA_963843225.1 of uncultured Alphaproteobacteria bacterium. GTDB lineage: Bacteria > Pseudomonadota > Alphaproteobacteria > Rhizobiales > Xanthobacteraceae > Bradyrhizobium. Next base: position 707,291 of record CAWJJT010000004.1, read on the forward strand.
CACGAAGAATACCCCATTCACATGATTGTCACGGAGCATCTGGATCGTGCGGTCCGTATCTTCGGCATTTACGCCGGGTTGCCCCGGACCTCGCGTCGGACCGTCGTCGAACGACAGCATGAAATGGCGGTCGGGCAATCCCCATCCCGCGAATTCATCGTCATTGAGGCTCTCGACCTCGCTGTTGAATCGCGGAAACACAGCCGCCAGCCTGAGCAGTTCGCCCAAATATGCGCGCTGGAACTCCGTCGCGTCGTCGAACCACGCCTTGTAGCGCGGCTCAATGCCGGCGGAGGAAAACGCCTCCGCCTCCTTTCGCAGGTCGGTCGGATTGGACACCGTCGGGCAAAACGCGTCATGGGCGCCGCAAGCGGCGGAAGCGATCGCATAGTTCCCGGTCAGGATCTTCCACAGTTTGAGCCGCAGATGCTGGATTGAGGCGATGTCCGTTTCACCGTCGACCCGCAGCCTGTCTTTCAAGGCGTCGTCGGTCAGCTTCTCGCTTTCGGCAAGCGCGTGGGCAAAAGCCAGGATCTCGGCGCGCGACGCGCGATCGAATTCCGCAGGCGAATTGATGGAATCCGGCCACAACGCACGGTTCGGAGTCAGTTGTCCGGGCGGCTCTCCGCCGAAACCCGTTGCAGGCGCCGAGCCAACAAGAAGCATGACCAGCACGGCTTTGCGAACCCAGATGGAAATCACTCGAACCTCGCAGCAATGCTTTCTATCGCAGACATCGATATCGGCGGAATCACAACCCCGGCCCCGGCGCGCTGAAGGAAGCGGCCCGCAGCGGGATTGGAACCCGACACCTGATGCCCGGGTCTGATAGCGCCAATGATTTTGTCAGGACCCGTGGCCCAAGAAAAGAGCTTCGGCACGGCATTCGTTCCACAAGGAAGAGCCGATGATTGGCGCATGGGCGCCGATCAGACGCGGAGGACTCGATGCGAACAGCAAGTGCATCTCGAACTCGAAATGCGCCAGAACGGACCTGCTTCGGCGGCACAAGGTCGGCGAATTGGGCAACGCTCCCCGGCGTCCCCTTCCCTCGTCTTTGCGCTGCCCACGGAACGCCGCGGGCTGCAACCGTCCGTCGGTTGGAACTGCGGGGACCCGAAAACCGTTTCCGGCCGGGTGGCAGAGTGGCTTAGTGCGCCGTCATCCAGGCCCGCGCTTCGCGCTGCGCCGTGGCGATCTCGACCTCGGACATCAACTCGGCGACCTCGCGACGGAGCCGGATGGCGTCGGCGCGGCCCTTCAGGGCTGCGAGGTTGAACCATTTGTGGGCCGCGACGAGGTTGACGACGCCGGAGCGCCCGCTCGCCCAGTACAGACCACGTTCGAACAACACGTCGGGAATCGCGCTCGCTTCCACCGGTATTGCGGTATCCTGTTCGATCTGCCCCTGAAACATCCGCTATCTCCTTTTTATTGTTCTTGCCGCGCGGCGTCCCCGAGCGCGGCTCCTGTCCAACGTAAAGCGTCCCGTTATTCCACCGCGCGATCTGTTCGCAGGTCACGCGTTCGCCGGTTGTCGGCTTGTTGGACAATCATGACCGCTCAAATTTGAAGGGTAGTTTAAGCATCGCGATGAATCGGGCGTAAACGCCGGGGCCTCACCCTGGCGAGCGAAATGACAGGATGCTTATTTTGTCGGGATTTTCCGCGTTGCCGGAGGCGGCTTGGGCCGCAATCTTCTGGAAATGATAACCATGACCGCAGGGCCGGAGAAAATGTGGCGCGTTCACGCTGTGCTGCGTCTGTCGGCGTCATGCGGGGCGAGCGGGATCGCTGTCGGGTGATGGCCAGCCGGATTGCCACGACATAAGGAGCCCCCGGCGGCGCACCGAGGATGATCCGATCAGCAATTTCAGGGATTGGGGGTATTCGAAAGCGCCAGGGCAGATGCGCCGGCTACAGGGAACGAGGGCGTCGGCGAACACGTCAGGACCAGATTTCACGTTGGGCTTGGAGGCCCGGTGAAATTGCGGAGCTCCGGAGAGATCCGCACCGAACGAAGAAAACCAGTTTCTTCTGCCGGACCGGTTTCCGATGGAGCGCCTGAGCTCTTCGAAAGATCGATCCAGCCGTTTGACCTGATGTCTCGCCGACACCCTCTTTCGTCGACCAGAGCCGCCTATCTAAAATCTGCTTCGAGAAGCAAACCGTCCTGGAGGCTCTTGTGACGTGCCGGCATCAAGCCGCCGGCAATTTTCAAGAAGCAGAATTTACTTCTTCTTCTTGGCGACCTTGCGGGTCTTCTTCGCAGTCTTCTTCACTGCGCTCTTCGCCTTCTTTGCCTTCTTAGCTTTCTTGGCCATGTTGCCCTCCTGATGTAGTGAGATGGCTTAATCGCTGCGTGCACTCGGGAATCGAAATGCACTCATCTCGAATACACCAACACATTGAAAAAAACAGCGTCCCGCTTAAGGAAGTGTTGACGCGGCAACGAGCGAGCGCGCGACGCACGGCTCTCGACGGCGCGCCAAAACATTCGCATGGCGACGCGAATTGTCCGCGAAGAAAGCCGCGCATCGATCGTCGATTTTGCAGGAATAGCCTTTGCTACAAGTATTTTCGTCGATCATGCATTCAACGCGCGATGTGCGCGCAGTATCATCGCGCGGCGCAGAGACCGGTAAAAGGCGCTTCGCACGGACTCTGAGTCGCCACGTTTGGCAACAAAAAAATTTTCACTCAAACCGGCTTCGCGTCTCATCGCGGCTCGCCGAAACCGGATTTTTGATCGAATTCGCAGTTCGGCCAATTCGGGAATTGAAACGCCGATCTCGCGCTCGGACTTTGCGATTTATGGTGAACGATCGGTGCACGCGCGCGTGCAGGACGCGCTCGAGGCGATGGCGCGACAACGAGACGAGCGTCGCCGCGCGCCGACTTCAGATGCCGAGTTTGGATTTCAGCAGGTCGTTGACGGATTGCGGGTTGGCCTTGCCGCCGGATGACTTCATCACCTGGCCGACGAACCAGCCGACGAGCTGCGGCTTGGCTTTCGCCTGCGCGACCTTCTCGGGATTGGCCGCAATGATGTCGTCGACCACCTTTTCGATCGCGCCGAGGTCGGTGACCTGCTTCATGCCGCGCGTTTCGACCAGCGCGCGGGGATCGCCGCCCTCCTGCCAGACAATCTCGAACAGGTCTTTTGCGATCTTGCCGGAGATGGTCGCCTCGCCGATCAGGTCGACGATGCTTCCAAGCTGCCCGGCCGACACCGGCGAGCCCGAAATGTCCCGGCCTTCCTTGTTGAGCCGCCCGAACAGTTCGTTGATGACCCAGTTGGCGGCAAGCTTGCCGTCGCGGGCCTTGTCCGCAAGTTTCGCCAGCACGGCTTCATAGAAGTCCGCGCTCTCGCGCTCGGCCACCAGCACGCTGGCGTCATAGGGCGAGAGGCCGAACTCGGCGATGAAGCGCGCCTTCTTCTGGTCCGGCAGTTCCGGCAACTGCGCCTTGAGCTCGGCGACAAAGGCCTTCGCTGAACTCGAGCGGCAGCAGGTCGGGGTCCGGGAAATAACGGTAGTCGTGCGCCTCTTCCTTGGAGCGCATCGAACGGGTCTCGCCCTTGTTGGGGTCGAACAGCCGGGTTTCCTGGTCGATGGCGCCGCCGTCCTCGATGATCTCGATCTGGCGACGCGCCTCGTATTCGATCGCCTGGCCGATGAAATTGATCGAGTTCATGTTCTTGATTTCGCAGCGGGTGCCGAGCGGACCGCCCGGCTTGCGCACGGAAACGTTGACGTCGGCGCGCAGCGAACCCTTTTCCATGTCGCCGTCGCAGGTGCCGAGATAGCGCAGGATCGAGCGCAGCTTGGTCACATAGGCCTTCGCCTGCTCCGACGAGCGGATGTCGGGCTTGGAGACGATCTCCATCAGCGCAACGCCGGAGCGGTTGAGGTCCACATAGGACATGGTCGGGCTGCGGTCGTGCAGCAACTTGCCGGCGTCCTGCTCCAGATGCAGCCGCTCGATGCCCACCGTGGCGGTTTCGCCATCCGCCAGTTCGATGACCACCTCGCCCTCGCCCACGATCGGCGACTTGTACTGGCTGATCTGATAGCCCTGCGGCAAATCCGGATAGAAATAGTTCTTGCGGTCGAACACCGAGCGCCGGTTGATCTGCGCATTGAGCCCGAGCCCGGTGCGCACCGCCTGCCGCACGCATTCCTCGTTGATGACGGGCAGCATGCCCGGCATCGCCGCATCGACCAGCGAGACGTGGCTGTTCGGCTCGCCGCCGAATTCGGTCGAGGCGCCGGAAAACAGCTTCGAGTTCGAGGTGACCTGGGCATGGACTTCCAGCCCGATCACCATCTCCCAGTCGCCGGTTGAGCCCTTGATCAGTTTTGCGCCCGTTGCACTCATGCCCGTCCAGCCCCAAGCAGCGCGGAAACCATCTGCTCCCATTCCGCCTCTAACGAACCGGCCGCCACCGGCTTCGCCGCGCGCCGGTACCAATAGCCGGCATTGCCGGTGTCGCCTTCGACCCGATGCAGATAGGCATGGACCCAGGCCGCGTCAGCGGTCGCCTCGTCCTGAACGATCCTGTGCGCCTGATCCCAATTGCTGTTGGCAGCCCACCACAGCGCGGCAAGCGGCGCGTCCAATTGTGGCGCGGGTGCCGCGCCCGACAGGCTCGCTTTGAACTCCGCCATGGTCACCACCACCTCGCTGGCGTGAACCGTCCGGCTGCCTGCTCGATCACTTCGCCGAGCGAGAACAGCGTCTCCTCGTCGAACGGCCGGCCGATCAGTTGCAGCCCGAGCGGCAGGCCCTGCGCATCCTTGCCGGCGGGAACCGCGATGCCCGGCAGACCCGCCATGTTCACGGTCACCGTGAAGATGTCGTTGAGATACATCTCGACCGGATCGGCGCCGCCCTTCTCGCCGATGCCGAACGCCGCCGACGGCGTCGCCGGCGTCAGGATCGCGTTGACGCCCTTGGCAAAGCAGTCCTCGAAATCCTTCTTGATCAGGGTGCGGACTTTCTGCGCGCGCAGATAGTAGGCGTCGTAATAGCCGGCCGACAGCACATAGGTGCCGATCATGACGCGGCGGCGGACTTCGGCGCCAAACCCTTCGGCGCGGGTGTTCTCGTACATGCTCGCCGATGCTTCGGCCGGGGACGCGCAGGCCGTAGCGCACGCCGTCATAGCGCGCGAGGTTCGACGAGGCTTCGGCGGGCGCCACAATGTAATAGGCCGGCAGCGCGTATTTGGTGTGCGGCAGCGACACCTCGACGAGTTCGGCGCCGGCGGCCTTCAGCCAGGCCGCGCCCTCGGTCCAGAGCTTTTCGATCTCCGCGGGCATGCCGTCGAGACGATATTCCTTGGGAATGCCGATCTTCATGCCCTTGACCGATTTGCCGATCGCGGCCTCGTAGTCCGGCACCGGGCGATCGACCGAGGTGGTGTCCTTGGGATCGTGGCCGGCCATCGAGCGCATCAGGATCGCGGCATCGCGCACGGTGCGCGCGATCGGCCCGGCCTGGTCGAGCGAGGATGCGAACGCAACGATGCCCCAGCGCGAGCAGCGGCCGTAGGTCGGCTTCATGCCGACGGTGGCGGTGAACGCCGCCGGCTGGCGGATCGAGCCGCCGGTGTCGGTCGCGGTCGCGCCCATGCACAATAGCGCCGCCACCGCCGAAGCCGAGCCGCCGGATGAGCCGCCGGGCACCAGCTCGGTGTTGGCGCCGTCGCGCCGCCACGGATTGACCACCGGGCCGAAGCACGAGGTCTCGTTCGACGAGCCCATCGCGAACTCGTCATTGTTGAGCTTGCCGAGCATGACGGCGCCGTCGCGCCAGAGCTGCGAGGTCACGGTGGATTCGTAAGGTCGGCACGAAATTGCCGAGGATCTTCGAGCACGCCGTGGTGCGCACGTCCTTGGTGGCGAACAGGTCCTTGATCCCGAGCGGAATGCCGGCGAGCGGACCGCCCTCGCCCTTTGCGATGCTGGCGTCGGCCTCGCGCGCCATGGCGCGCGCCTGATCCGGCGTTTCCAGCACGAAGGCATTGAGCACGCGCGCGGCCTCGATCGCGGCAAGATGCGCGTCGGTCAGTTCAAGCGACGTGAAGGATTTGTTCGCGAGGCCATCTCTGGCCTCGGCGAGCGTCAGCGATGTCAAATCGGTCATTTATCAACCGGGCTGCAGAAGAACGGAGACAGCGTCTTGTCGTTGGCCGGGTCGTCCTGCTTGACGCGGGCCTTGTCGGCGGCTTCGAGCGCATCGAGCACGGCGTCGATCGCCTTGTCGGGATCGGCGGCCTTGCCCTGCCGCTCCATCGCGTCGAGATAATTCATGTAGGCCGGATAGGCCTTTTCATCGTCGCAGAGCAGACACATCGGATTTCCCGTCTCAACAAGCTTGGCTCGAACACGCTACTGTTTTGTCTGAAAACGCTGCGTTACTCGACGACTTTCGGCACCAGAAAGAAATGATCTTCGGTGGCCGGCGCGTTCCGGACGATGGTCGTCGGCGATCCCGCCGTCATTGACCACGTCGGGACGCTTTTTCATTTCCATCGGCGTCACCGAGGTCATCGGCTCGACGCCCTCGACATTGACTTCCGACAGTTGCTCGACGAACGCCAGCATCGCGTTCAGTTCGCCCTGCAGATGCGGAACCTCGGCCTCGGTGACCGCGATCCGCGCAAGATGCGCGATACGGCGAACGGTGGCGGCATCGACGGACATTATATATGGCCTCTGACGGCAAAATTCAGTCCGCCGTATAGCAGAGGGTGGTTTTGCGCCGCAACCGCGCCCGCACGCCCTTATCAGCCGGCCATCCGGCTCATCCGCGCCAGCGCCGCACCGGCCAGCGCCCGGGTCAGCTCGGCGGCCGGCATTTCGCGGCCCATCCGCACCGCCTGCCCGGCCCAAAGATTGGTGAAATCGACCTTGCCGAGCTTTTCGGCCGCCGCCTTCAGCGGCGCCAGGCCGGTCGCGGCATGGGGAAAGGCCGGCGCATCGGGCGAAATCGGGCCGACCTCGCGCATCACCCGGTTGGCGACCCCGCGCGCCGGACGCCCGGTCATGACGTTGGTGATCACGGTGGAATCGTCCCGCGCCTGGGCCAGCGCGAGGCGCCCCTGCTCCGTCACCTTCGATTCCGGACAACGCAGATAGGCGGTGCCGATCTGCACGCCGGCCGCGCCCAGCGCGAACGCCGCGGCGATGCCGCGCCCGTCGGCGATGCCGCCCGCGGCGATCACGGGGACTTTCACCGCATCGACCACCTGCGGCACCAGCGCGAAGGTGCCGGGCTGCTCGGCGATATTCTCGGTCAGGAACATGCCGCGATGGCCGCCGGCCTCGGCGCCCTGCGCGATGATGACGTCGGCGCCGTTTTCCTCGAGCCAGATCGCCTCTTTCACGATGGTCGCCGACGACATCACGATGCAGCCGGCCGCCTTGACGCGCCTCAGCAGCGCCGGATCCGGCAGGCCGAAATGGAAGCTGACCACTTCGGGCTTGAGTTCCTCGACCAGCTCGCACATCGCGGCATCGAACGGCGCGCGATTGGCGGCGTTGACCGGCGCCGCCGGATCGAGCCCCGAGTTCCTCATAATAGGGCGCAAGCCGCTGCCTCCATCCGGCCTCGCGCCTTCGGATCCGCGTCGACCGGCTCGTGACAAAAGAAGTTCATGTTGACCGGCACCGAGACGCGCTGGCGGATGATGTTGACCTGCTCGCGCGCCTTGTCCACCGACAGCAGCGCACAGGGCAACGAGCCGAGCGCGCCGCCCTGCGCCGCGGCGATCACGAGGTCGGCATCCATGATGCCGGCCATCGGCGCCAGAACGATGGGAAATTCGGTCTTGAAGAGCTCGATAAGTCGGCGGTCTGGCCACATGATCTGTCGATTCCGGTAAATGGAGGTGGGCGCAGGCGTCGTTGCCGGCGGCCGCGCCAAGATTAACACCCCAGGAGCCGGAATGGCCATGCTTCCGGGCATCACTGCGCGATCACGATCCCAGCATCCGGCTTTGCACAGGCCTTACGCCACGTGTTATGCGAACCCGATGCCTGCCCTGATCCTCCCGCTGATCGACGCCGCCACGCACTGGCCTGCGCGCGGCGCGCTGGTCGGGCTCGATCTCGGCACCAAGACCATCGGGGTCGCGGTGTCCGATCCCGATCGCCGGCTGGCGACCGGCGTCGAGACCGTCCAGCGCAAGGCGTTCAAGGCCGACGCCGCGCGCCTGATCGCCATCGCCGCGGAACGCAACGCGGTCGGCTTCGTGCTCGGCCTGCCCATCAACATGGACGCCAGCGAGGGACCGCGCGCGCAGTCCACCCGCGCCTTCGCCCGCAATTTTTCCAAGCTCACCGATCTCGCCATCGCGCTGTGGGACGAGCGGCTCTCCACCGCCGCCGTCGAGCGCGAACTGATCGGCATGGACATGAGCCGCGCCCGGCGCGCCGAGGTGATCGACGAACACGCCGCGATCTTCATCCTGCAGGGCGCGCTCGACCGGCTGGGAAATTCGCGCGAAACGCGCTGATGGCGTTTGGGTTCGTCATTGCGGGGGCAGCGACGCAATCCCGCTTTCCGGCCGCTACCCATGCATAGCTGCCTCGCTTCGTCCCTCGCAATGACGAGAGCCCGGCAATTCACCCATGCCCCGCCAGCCAGATGGTCTGCATCACCGCGGCCGCATTGTTGAGGCCGTGCACGAAGATCGTCAGCCAGGTCGAGTTGAAGCGATAGCGGAGATAGCCGAGCAGCAGGCCGATCGAAAACACCTCGCCGAAGAAGAACCAGTCATATTGCAGATGCAGCGACGTCCACACGATCGACGACAGCAGGATGGCGCCGGGCACCCCGATAAACGATTCCGACCAGCCGCGGTAGAGAAAGCCGCGCGCGAACAATTCCTCCGAGACCGGGGCGGCGACGCAGAACGCGATCACCAGAACCCACAGCGCGTCGTCGGCGCGGGCCGATTGCAGCACCTCGCCCATGAACCCGGGTTCGACCTCGCGTCCGGTCGCACGCGACAGCGCGTCCCACCCCATCACGAGCACACCGAGCGCGACCGCGCCGATCACGAAATTGATCCACGACGTCCCGCGCAGCGCGAGATAATCGGCGAACGGCGTGCCCGATATGCGGATCGCAAGCCACAGCGCGGCGAGCACGGCGGGCAGCCCCATGATCACCGACAGCGAGATCGTCAGACCGCCGCCGACGACACTGATCGCCGCGGCCAGGTCGATCGGCCCTCCTCGTCGCAGCATGAACCAGAGCCACGACGGCCATCTGGCCGGCAAACATCGCGACAAAGACCACGAATGCCCCAGAGCGCGGTGCCCCAGAATTTCCAGATACGCGGCGCGCGCCGGACAGGGGGCGCCGACGTGGCGGGACTTCAGTATTGAGGGAATCCATCAACCGGCTTTCTTGTTGGTTGCCGTCATGGCCGGGCTCGTCCCGGCCATCCACGTCTTCATTTCGCACCCAGACGTGACGGAGAAACCATCAGGGCAGCGCCCGCTCCAACAGGCTCGTGACGTCGCCAGTGGCGAGATCGACGGCGCCGTACATGCTGCCGTGGGTCTGGGCCAGTCGCGTCCGCGCGAACAATTCGGCATGATGCGACGACACCTTGTTCAAGTGCCGCCGCCGCCGCGAGCAGCGCCAGCTTTTCCACCGCGAGCCGCGCCACGCGCTCACTGTCCGGCCGGCGGAAGGCCTTGCCGATGAACGTCACCGCGTCGCCGGCGCCGGACAGGCCGCTGGTTTCGCCGGCGAGCTGTTTCAGGACGGCGCCTGCCGCCTCGGCCTCGCGCGACAACGCGCGCAGCACGTCCAGGCACATCACATTGCCGGAGCCTTCCCAGATCGCATTGACGGGAGACTCGCGGTAATGCCGCGCCAAAATGCCCTCCTCGACATAGCCGTTGCCACCGAGGCATTCCATCGCCTCGTAGAGAAATCCCGGCGCGCTCTTGCAGACCCAGTACTTGATGGCCGGCGTCAGCAGCCGCATGTAGGCCGCCTCGCTTTGGTCGTGCGGCGCCTGGTCGAACGAGCGGCACAGCCGCATGACAAGCGCGATCGAGGCCTCGACATGCAGCGCCATGTCCGACAGCACCGCCTGCATCAGCGGCTGGTCGGCGAGATGTTTCTGGAACACGCTGCGATGCCTTGCATGATGCAGCGCATGGGCCAGGCCCGACCGCATCAGTCCGGCCGACGCAATCGCGCAATCCTGCCGCGTCAGCTGCACCATCTGGATGATGGTGCGGATGCCCTTGCCCGCGTCGCCGACGCGCACCCCATGGGCGCCGACGAATTCCACTTCGGACGAGGCGTTGGAGCGGTTGCCGAGCTTGTCCTTCAACCGCTGGAACTGGATCGCATTGATCGACCCATCGGGGCGGAAGCGCGGCATGAAGAAACAGGTCAGGCCTTCGTCGGCCTGCGCCAGCACCAGGAAGGCGTCGCACATCGGCGCCGACATGAACCATTTATGCCCGGTGATGCGATAGGCATCGCCGTCGCGCTCCGCGCGCGTCATGTTGGAGCGCACGTCGGTGCCGCCCTGCTTCTCGGTCATGCCCATGCCGAGCGTCATGCCGCGTTTGGTCGGCCACGGCGCGAAGGTCGGATCGTAGGCGCGGGTCGCGATCACAGGCATCAGCTTCGCCAGCAGATCCGGCTGCGCCGCCAGTGCCGCGACCGAGGCGCGCGTCATGGTGATCGGGCAGAGATGACCGGTCTCGACCTGCGCCGCCATGTAGAACTTCGCCGCCCGCACTACTTCCGCCGCGCCGCCGGCGGGCTTGCCGTCCGCCGTCCAGGTCGAATTGTGAATGCCGGCATGAGCGCTGCGCGCCATCAGCTCGTGATAGGCCGGGTGAAACTCGACCTCGTCGCGCCGGTTGCCGCGGGAATCGAAGGTGCGCAGTTTCGGCGTGTTCTCGTTGGCGATGCGGCCCCGCGCCGCCATCGCCGCCGAACCCCAGTGTTGCCCGAACTCCGAAAGTTCCTTTTGAGCGTCAGCGCCGCCATTGGCCGCGACCGCTTCCATCAGCGGCCGGTCCACCGCGAACAGATCGACGTCCTCGAACGGCGGCGACTGGTTGAACACTTCGTGGGTCGCGAATGGGGCTTGGGTCATGGTCTGCTTCCGGCTGCCGCATGAGTGAGGAATGGAGGTCGAGCGCCCGGCTGTAACCCCTCACACCGTTCGCACGCTTTATTCTAACTCAACCGTCCAGTGTTCTACCTCAACCGCCCCGTGATCGGAAAATCATACGCGGGCCCGCCGGCGCCGGGCAGCGAAAAATGCCACCACTCCTTCGAATAATTTACAAAACCTTGCTTCGCCATGGCCACAACCAGTGCATTCCGCCAGCGGCGCTGGGCTGACGTGATGGAGTTCGCGCGCGGTATTCGCCTTGAGATCGGAACAATCGTAGCCGGTGCCCATGTCGACGCTGCCTTCCGGGGCGCGGGCCTCCACCGGCGCGGTGCAGTCGGCATAGGCCTTGTCGGGATCGAACGTCGCCGAATTGTCCGCCTTCAGGTCCACCAGTGTCAGGTCGAGCGCGGCGCCGGTGGAATGGCCGGAATGCGAGGCGATATAGCCCAGTCGAAACAGATCCTTCTTGTGCAAGACCGGATTGAACCGCCGCCCGGCCGGCGTCTCCCGGCCGTCCTGCGCCCACATCACCATGTCGTGCACCGCGCGTGTTGGGCCGATAGCAATCCAGCATCTTCAGCGACAGGTTTTGTGGCTTGAGTTCCCGCTGGACGCGCTGCAGCGCCAGCCCGACCTCACGCTTCACCACGCATTCGGCGGCCTCGTAGCCGGAAAGCCTGCGGCCGACGAAATTGTTGCCCCCGGCATAGCGGATGTCCTGGATGATCGAGGGATCGATGTCGCGCAGGAAAACGAACCCGCCGGGCAGCGTCTGCGCGGCGGCCGCCGAAGCCGAGGCCGACGATGGCAAGGGCGATCACAAATTTGCGCACGAAAACCGCCTCCTTGACCGTCATCGCCGACAAAAGCGCGAAGCGCGCCCTCGCGCCAGATGTCGCGGCCATCCGCGCCTTTTTTACGGTAAATTTTAAGGAAGACAAGCATGCCCGGCATCAGGCCGGACGTGAGGAAAAGGGACAGATCGGGGGATAACTCGGAAGCGCTCTATTGGCCCTTGCCCCGCCATGGCATCTCTGCCTATAGCTCTCGTTTTAATGACCCCTGCATCGAAATCGACCTTCGTCCTCGGTCACCGGCATCTGCTGGGAATCGAGGGGCTTTCCGCTGCCGATATTGCCGGCCTGCTCGACCTTTCCGAGGAATATGTCGAGCTCAACCGCCAGGTCGACAAGAAGCGCACCTCGCTGCGCGGCCGCACCCAGATCAACCTGTTCTTCGAGGCCTCGACCCGCACCCAATCCTCGTTCGAGCTCGCCGGAAAACGGCTCGGCGCCGACGTCATGAACATGTCGGTGTCGTCCTCCTCGATCCGCAAGGGCGAGACGCTGATGGACACGGCGGTGACGCTCAACGCCATGCACCCGGATATCCTGGTGGTGCGGCACCACGCCTCCGGCGCGGTGGAACTGCTGGCGCGCAAGGTCGACGGCTCCGTGATCAACGCCGGCGACGGCGCCCACGAACATCCGACCCAGGCGCTGCTGGATGCGCTGACGATCCGCCGCAACAAGGGCCGGCTCGAGGGGCTGGTGATCGCGATCTGCGGCGACGTGATGCATTCGCGGGTGGCGCGCTCCAATATCCTGCTGCTCAACACCATGGGCGCCCGCGTCCGCGTGGTGGCGCCCTCCACGCTGCTGCCGCGCGGCATCGAGCGGATGGGCGTCGAGGTCGCCCGCGACATGCGCGAGGGCCTCAATGGCGCCGATATCGTGATGATGCTGCGGCTGCAGCGCGAGCGCATGAACGGCTCGTTCGTGCCCTCGAGCCAGGAATACTTTCACTATTTCGGCCTCGACCAGAAGAAACTGGCCTATGCCAAGCCGGACGCGCTGGTGATGCATCCCGGACCGATGAACCGCGGCGTCGAGATCGACTCGATCGTGGCGGACGGCGCGCAATCGCTGATCCGCGAACAGGTGGAAATGGGAGTGGCGGTGCGGATGGCGGTGCTCGAAGCGCTCGCCCGCAACCTGCCGAACGCATGAACATGTTGACCGACCGCCGCCCGATGCTGCTCGCCAACGCCCGCCTGATCGATCCCTCCAGGGATTTCGACGGGATCGGCGACGTGCTGATCGCCGACGGCACCATCCGCGAAAGCCGCCGCGGCATCGGCGCGGCCGGCGTGCCCGAAGGCACCGACATCATCAATTGCGCCGGCAGGATCGTCGCACCCGGGCTGATCGACATGCGCGCCTTTGTCGGCGAGCCCGGCGCCAGCCACCGCGAAACCTTTGCGTCCGCGAGCCAGGCCGCCGCCACCGGCGGCATCACCACCATCATCTGCCAGCCCGATACCTCGCCGGTGATCGACAATTCGGCGACGGTGGACTTCATCCTGCGCCGCGCCCGCGACACCGCGATCGTCAACATCCATCCGATGGCGGCGCTGACCAAGGGCATGGGCGGCGCGGAAATGACCGAGATCGGCCTGTTGAAGGCCGCCGGCGCCGTGGCGTTCACCGACGGCGACAGGAGCGTCACCAATGCCCAGGTGATGCGCCGGGCGCTGACCTACGCCCGCGACTTCGACGCGCTGATCGTGCACCACACCGAAGACCCCCATCTGGTCGGCGAAGGCGTCATGAACGAGGGCGAATTCGCCGCGCGGCTGGGGCTGGTCGGCATTCCCAACGCGGCCGAGACGATCATGCTGGAGCGCGACATGCGGCTCGTGGCGCTGACCGGCGGCCGCTATCACGCGGCGTCGCTGAGCTGCATCGAGTCGCTGGAAATCCTCAAGCGCGCGCGCGACGCCGGACTGCCCGTCAGCGCCTCCGTCTCGATCAATCACGTCACGCTGAACGAAAACGACATCGGCCCCTACCGGACATTCCTGAAAGCTGTCGCCGCCGCTGCGCACCGAGGACGACCGGCTGGCGCTGGTCGAAGCTGTCGCCTCCGGCCTGATCGACGTCATCATGTCCGATCACAATCCGCAGGACGTCGAGGTGAAGCGGTTGCCGTTCGCGGAAGCGGCTTCCGGCGCGATCGGCCTGCAGACCATGCTGCCGGCGGCGCTGCGCCTGATGCACAATGGCGACATGGATCTCAAGACGCTGATCCGGGCAATGTCGACCCGCCCCGCCGAACTGCTGGGCCTGCCGGGCGGAACGCTGCGCGCGGGTTCGCCGGCCGACATCATCGTGATCGATGCCGACACGCCCTGGGTGCTCGATCCCGTCGATATCAAGTCGCAATGCAAGAATACGCCGTTCGACGAAGCGCGGTTCTCGGGCCGCGTCGTGCGCACCATCGTCGGCGGACGGACGGTCTACGAGCATGTCTGATACGCGCGGTCTATAACACCAGGGAGCGACCCCGATGTCAGCTAATGCAATCCTGCCGATAGCGCTGATGCTCGGCTATATCCTGGGATCGATTCCGTTCGGGCTGGTTTTGACCAAGGCTCGCCGGTACCGAGGACCTCCGGTCGATCGGCTCCGGCAATATCGGCGCCACCAACGTGCTGCGCACCGGACGCAAGGGTCTCGCCGCAGCGACACTGCTCGGCGACGCCTTGAAGGGAACGCTCGCGGTGGTCCTCGCCGGCTACTTCGGCGGCCCTGACGCCGCGATGCTGGCGGGGCTCGGCGCATTCCTCGGCCACCTCTTCCCGCTGTGGCTGAAATTCAAGGGCGGCAAAGGCGTCGCGGTCTATATCGGCGTTCTCATCGGATTATTCTGGCCGGCCGCGGTGGTCTTCTGCGTGATCTGGCTGACGACCGCCATCGTCACCCGCTACTCCTCGGTTGCAGCGTTCGTGGCGAGCGTCGTCACGCCGATCTTCCTGTGGTGGTTCGGCCACCTCGCGCTTGCCGCGCTGTTCGCGGTGCTGACGCTGTTGCTGTTCTACAAGCACCGCGAGAACATCAGCCGGTTGCAGGCGGGCACCGAGGGCAAGATCGGACAAAAGAAGTAGGATCGTCCCAGAGTCGTCACGCCCGGCCTTGTGCCGGCATAGACGTTCTTTTTGCGCACCGGCATCAGAAGCGAAGCTGCGATGGCCGGAACGAGTCCGGCCATGACGACCAATCCTTCAGCCCCGTCGCAGCGCCTCTTCCACGAACCGCGCCACCTTGAGCGCTCCGGCGTCGTTGCCAAATCGGGCGATCACCTGCACGCCCACCGGCAAGCCGCCATCGGCCACGAAAGCGGGAATGTTGACGCAGGGCACGCCCATCAGCGTCCACAGCTTGTTGAAGCCGGTATCGCCGGTCGAGGCCAGCCCCTTCGGCGCCGCACCCGGCGCGGAGAACGTCAGCAGCGCATCGACATCGTCGAACAGCTTTGCCAGCGCCTTGCGGCCGCGGTTCGCGGTCCGGCGCGCTTCGTCGTAATCGGCTGGCGCAATTCCCCGGGTCTGATCGAGTTTCGCGCGCAACAGCGGCGGCATCGCGTCGTATTGGGTCTGGTATTCCCAGGCCAGCGCCCGATGCGCCTCGAACTCCTGCACCGTCTCATGCGCGTCCCACGCATCCGCCACCGTTTCCGGCAGCGTGAGCGCGCGAACGGACGCGCCGGCGCGTTCCACGGCCGCACCGGCGATCCGCAAGGCCTCGGTGCTGGCGGCTTCCGGCGCACCGGCAAATTCCTGCATCACAATCCCGATGCGCGGCCGCTCGATCGCCGCGCCCGGCAACAATTCGGGCCGGTTGGTGATGGCCGAAAGACCGAGCGCGAGATCTTCAACACCCGCCGCAAACAGCCCGACCGTGTCGAGCGTCCAGGAATAGCATTTCACCCCGATCGTCGGCAGAATCCGGAACGACGGCTTGATGGCGGCCACGCCGCAATACGACGCCGGCCGGATCACCGAGCCGCCGGTCTGCGTTCCCAGGGCAAGCGGAATCATGCCGGCCGCGACCGCCGCCGCCGATCCCGAGGACGATCCGCCCGGCGTGTGACCATGATTGTGCGGATTGAGCGTCGCGGTCGGATCGCGCGAGGCGAACGCCGTTGTCGTGGTCTTGCCGGCGACGCTGGCGCCCGCCTGCTTCAGCATCATCACCACGGCCGCATCCGCACGCGGCCGCCAGCCGCGATAGATCTTCGCTCCCATTTCGGTCGGAAGATCGGCGGTATCGATGATGTCCTTGACGCCGACGGCAATGCCGCGCAGCGGACCCGTTCCGGCGGCGCGGACGTCCTTCGGCCGGCAGACGAAGGCGCCGATGGTCTTGTCGTGCGCCTCGATCGCCTCGCAGGATTGTGCGATCGCGGCATCGGCCGAAAGCTCGCCGGAAGCGATACGGCGCTGGAGGTCGGCGAGCGAGATCATGGTCATTTTTCCCCGGGAGCGATTGGACCGCTTTTACGGAGCGCGTCGCGATCGGGCAAGCCGGGTACGTGCCACACCGTCATTCCGGGGCGCGTGGCAACGCGAACCCGGAATCTCGAGATTCCGGGTCCACGCTAAGACGCGTGTCCCGGAATGACGGGAACCCACCCTCTTCCCCACACTCTCCAGTTGATCCACACTGCCTGCTCCCGGAGGCCGCATGGACAGCAAAACACCTGGCGCCACGCTTACCGACGCCGAGCGGATCGACTGGCTGCGGCTGATCCGCAGTGACAACGTAGGCCCGCGCACTTTCCGTTCGCTCGTTCGTCATTTCGGCAGCGCGCGCACCGCATTGGAGCGGCTGCCGGAACTGGCGCGGCGCGGCGGCGCGGCACGGCCGGGGCGTATCTGCAGCGAGGCCGATGCGCGCGCCGAGCTTGCCGCCAGCGAGCGGCAGGGCGTCCATCTCCTGGCGCCCGGCGAAGACGGTTATCCGCCGCGGCTGTCGGAGCTTGACGACGCGCCGCCTCTGCTCGGCGTGCGCGGGGTACGCGACGTGCTGATGCGGCCGATCATCGCCGTGGTCGGTTCGCGCAACGCCTCCGGCGCCGGCTTGAAATTCGCGGGCTCGCTCTCGCGCGACCTCGGCGAGGCCGGCTTTGTCATCGCCTCCGGCCTCGCACGCGGGATCGATGCGGCGGCGCATCGCGCCAGCCTCGAAAGCGGCACGGTGGCGGTGCTCGCCGGCGGCCATGACCGGATCTATCCGCCCGAGCATGAGGAGTTGCTGGAGGCGTTGATCGCCACCGGCGGTGTGGCGATCTCGGAAATGCCGCTAGGCCATGCTCCGCGCGCCCACGACTTTCCCCGGCGCAACCGGCTGATCTCGGGCGTCGCGCTCGGCGTCGTCGTGGTTGAGGCCGCGCACCGCTCGGGCTCGCTGATTACCGCGCGCATCGCCGCCGAACAGGGCCGCGAAGTGTTCGCGGTGCCGGGGTCGCCGCTCGATCCGCGCGCGGCCGGCGCCAACGACCTGATCAAGCAGGGCGCGACGCTGACCACCGAAGCCTCCGACGTCATCAACGCTGTGGAGCCGATCATGGGACGGCCGCTTTCGCTGCGTGAGCCCGATGACGAGCCGCTTGCGTCCGAACCCGATGCCGGCGATCGCACCCGCATCATCAATCTGCTCGGACCGACGCCCGTTCTGCTCGACGATCTGATCCGCATGGCCGGCGCGTCGCCCGCCATCGTCCGCACCGTGCTGCTCGAACTCGAACTGGCCGGCCGGCTCGAACGCCACGGCGGCGGATTGGTGTCGATGATCTAGATCAGCGGTCGTTACGTCCGTCGAATTTCGCGCGCGCGGCCTGGATTTCCGTTTGATGATCGCTGGCCCATTTGCCGAGTGCTTCCACCGGTTGCCAAAGCCCGCGTCCGAGATCGGTGAGTTCGTAGTCGACGCGCGGCGGAATGGTCGGAAACACCGTCCGCGTGACCAGACCGTCGCGCTCCAGTCCGCGCAGGGTCAGCGTCAGCATCCGCTGCGAAATGCCGCCGACCATGCGCTTGATCTCATTGAAGCGCCGCGGGCCGTCACCGAGCAGCATGATGACGAACACGCTCCATTTGTCGCCGACCCGCGCCAGGATCGAGGCGACGCCGCGGCAGTCGCTGCTCTCATGCGCGTGGGGCGGCAGGACGGTTACATCGGTGTGCGCATGTTTCAAGGCTGTGCTCGGGTTTCAAAAATGTGCGTTCTTGCGGGGTTTGCAGATGGTCACTCATATAGTCTCAGTTACAAACTTATACCAAGGGTGACACTGATGAAACTCCTTCACATCGATTCCAGCGTATTGGGCCCCCACTCCGTCAGCCGCCAGGTTTCGGCGGCCATCGTCGAACGGCTGCACAAGGCCACCCCTCACCTGGAAATCGTCTATCGCGACCTGACGTCAACGCCACTCGCTCACCTCTCGGGTTCGCATCTGGCGGCCGCGCAGGGCGCCGCGCCGGACACGGCTTTGCGCGACGACCTCGCCGCCGGCCAAACGGTCCTCGACGAGTTTCTCGCCGCCGACATCGTCGTGCTCGGCGCGCCGATGTATAATTTTACGATACCAAGCCAGCTCAAGGCCTGGATCGACCGCATCCTGGTGGCCGGCAAGACTTTCAAATACGGCGCGCAAGGCGCGGAAGGACTGGCCGGCAACAAGCGCGTCATCGTTGCGATCTCGCGCGGCGGATTCTACGGCGCCGGCACTCCGGCGGCGGTCGGCGAACATCTCGAAACATATCTGCGCTGGGTCTTCGCCTTCATCGGGATCAAAAACCCCGAGTTCATTTCCGCCGATGGTATCCAGGTCGGCCCTGAGCACCGCGAGAAGGCGCTGGCGAGTGCGCTGCAGGCAGCAATCGATCTTCACGCGGCGTGAGATGAGACGGTAACGACATCCTGCCGTCGCGAAATCGCGGCGGCAGGCTTGTCCCGGCAGATGCCGTCAAAACGGCGTCAATACCAGGCGCCCGGCACCCCAACGATGAGGGCGACCAGCGATATCAGGAGGCCAATTCCGGAAAACAATGCGACGCGCAATGAGCTGCCCGCTCTCGGACTTCGCCGAGGCAGTTGCTGCTGAGTTCGGGAATCGATGCGGCGATGCGCGCGGCTTTCGGCATGACGGGCTCTCCAATTCAAGGACAATCAGAAATCCTGACTCCTGGAGAAGTCTGGCCTCGTACGACGAAGGTTCAACGCGACCGGCCCTGAATTGGAAAAATACACCCGAGGAAACCGGGCGGCCTGCCCATGGCGACGGGACGGAGCGCCGCCGGCGAGTTCCGAACCTATCCGCCACCAGCCGCCCCGAACGCCGATACGCGATCACCAGGACTCTCTATAGGGTCGAACCTCAACGTTGAATGACCACGCGCTTCTCGGCTGATGCGCGACGTGCCAGACTTCCTCCGCGATATCCGCGGGCTGGATGAAGAAATCGTCGGGTTCATTGGGACGCAGAGCCCTGGTCCACGCGACGTCAATCACGGCGTCAATCACGACATAGGCGACATGGATTCCCTTCGGGCCGAGTTCGCGCGCAACCGATTCTGCAAGAATGCGCTGCGCCGCCTTGGTCGGGGCAAATCCGGCGAAGTTGCCCTTTCCCCGGAGGGCGGAGGTGTTCCCGGTCACGATGAGGGAGCCTCGACCCGCCTCGATCATGGCTGGCGCAAGCCCACGGGCAAGGTGCAGCAGCGCCATGACGTTGGTCTGGAAATTCTGCGCGAGAACCGCCGGGTCGATGTCCATGAAGTTACCCCAGGCGCCGCCGACCGCATTATGGACCGCCACTTCGGGCGGCCCAAATTCGGCGCGGATCCGCTCCAGCGTCGCGGCGAATTCGGCGCCGTTTGCAACGTCGGAGATAAACGCCCGCGTTCCCGGGATTTGCGCCTCGAAGCCGCGCAGCCGTTCCCCGTTTCGGGCGATCATCGCGACCTCATAGCCACCGGCAACGAAACGCTTGACCACCGAAAGTCCGGTTCCCGGACCGACACCCGTTACCAATGCAAGTTTCCGGCTCATGCCATCGCTCCCGTGTACGAAATTCCCCTGAGGCGCGCTTCGACGAACGGCAGACGGTCGTTGCCGAAGAACATTTCGTCGTCGACGAAGATGGTCGGCGCACCGAACACCCCGCGGCCGGCCGCCTCCTGCACCTGCTCACTTTGAAGCTTCACGATCTCCGGCTCGGAGGCGAGCCTCCAGAGATCATCGGTTGCGATTTTCCGCGCCCGGAGAAAGGTCTCGCGGCCCTCTTCGCTGGCGAGATCGTCGTCGCCCGCCCACATCGCCTCGAACAAGGCATCGTTGACCTCGTCGAAGATCCCGAGCCTCTGTGCGACCAGGGCGGCCCGTGACAGCAGCGCTCCGTCGAAGGCGCCCCGCGTCACCGCCTGCAATAAAGCCCGATTGGGTGAAAATTCCACGCCATATAGTTTGGCCCAGCGTTGCGCGTCCATCGCCGCATAACGCGCTTTGGGTGGACACACCGGTGACGGCTGATTGTTCACCAGCTTCATCACCGCCACGATGTCCAACGGCTTGTGATCGATGCTGGCCTCCATGGTCTTGAGCTTCCCGTTCGCCAGATAGGAGTACGGACTGCGGTAGTCGGAGAGGAACTCGATGCGCACGGCGAATCTCCCTCGAGCATGGACGCGGCCGCCCTGGCGGGCGTCACGTCGCGAGTGGTTGCATTATTAAACCCAGTTGCCATTTAGAGTAACTGGTTTCATAATGCAACTGCACAACGCCGTGATCCCACCGCCCACAGGAACAACATGGTGAAACGGACGAGTTTCGAAAAAGCGGAATGCCCGGTGGCGCGGTCGCTGGACGCGCTTGGCGACTGGTGGTCGCTCCTGATCATCCGCGACGCCTTTCTGGGGCTGCGCCGCTTCAGCGAATTCCAGAAGAACCTCGGATGCGCGAAGAACATCCTGGCGGTGCGGCTGCGCGCGCTGGTGGACCAGGGCATCCTGAAGACCGCGCCCGCCTCCGACGGCAGCGCCTATCAGGAATATGTGCTGACGCGGAAGGGACGCGGGGTGTTTCCGATCCTCGTCGCGCTGCGGCAATGGAGCGAGGAGTTTTCGGGCGACAGCGGCGGCTTTTCGACCCTCCTGGTCGATCGCGACAACGGGCGGCCAGTGCGCAAGCTCGAACTCCACGCGCAGGATGGCCGGCTGCTGGGCGACGGCGATACCGAGGTGAAGGCCAACCCCGGTCGAAAACGCCGCAGGCACGCCCCGGCTTGACCGTCAGTCCATCACGACAGGTTGCGTTTGCTGCGCAGCCTCAGGCGTTCCTCCGCTTCGAGCTGGGTCATCCGGAGCAGGAAGTTGAGCATCTCGAGCTTGTGCCGTCGCGCCAGCGCCGCCAGTTCCGCGGCCGCATCTGCAATGAGGGCGGTGGCCTCGTCCGGCCCGCCATCTCCCGAGGATTTATCACTTCCCGAACGTCGTCGCCCGCCCTGGTGCGCGCGCGTGCGCCGGCCGCCGGTCTTCTTCAAAAATGACATCCAATGCCGCGAATCATCGACAAATACGCCTTTCAAGTGCGCAACTATAAGGAGCAAATCACAACTTTTTGGATAGGAAATTCGGACTATCCGTGGCCCCATCAACATCTGTCCATTTGACAGGGGGCTCCACTACTCCCATGTTCGAGGCGAAACGGCCGACGCGAATCTCGCGGAACCGGCCCTTATTCTCCCCGTAAGCCATTGGAATGACATGAATATCGTCATTGTCGAGTCGCCGGCGAAAGCGAAGACAATCAACAAATATCTGGGACCCTCCTACGAGGTTCTGGCCTCCTTCGGCCATGTTCGGGACCTCCCGGCCAAGAACGGATCGGTCGATCCGGAGGCCAACTTCCAGATGATCTGGGAAATCGATCCCAAGGCCGCCGGCCGGCTCAACGACATTGCCAAGGCGCTCAAGGGCGCCGACCGCCTGATCCTCGCGACCGACCCTGACCGCGAGGGCGAAGCCATCTCCTGGCATGTGCTGGAGGTGCTCAAGGAAAAGCGCGCGCTGAAGGACCAGAAGGTCGAACGCGTGGTGTTCAACGCCATCACCAAGCAGGCGGTGACGGACGCGATGAAGAGCCCGCGCCAGATCGATGGCGCGCTGGTCGACGCCTACATGGCGCGCCGTGCGCTCGACTATCTGGTCGGCTTTACCTTGTCGCCGGTGTTGTGGCGAAAACTGCCGGGCGCCCGTTCGGCCGGCCGCGTGCAGTCGGTGGCGCTGCGGCTGGTCTGCGACCGCGAGCTCGAAATCGAGAAGTTCGTTCCCCGCGAATACTGGTCGCTGGTCGCGACCCTGACCACGCCGCGCGGCGAAGCCTTCGAGGCGCGGCTGGTCGGCGCCGACGGCAAGAAGATCCAGCGGCTCGATATCGGCACCGGCGCGGAAGCCGAGGATTTCAAGAAGGCGATCGAGGCCGCGAATTTCACGGTCACGACGGTCGAGGCAAAACCGGCGCGGCGCAATCCGCAGGCGCCGTTCACCACCTCGACCCTGCAGCAGGAAGCCAGCCGCAAGCTCGGCTTTGCGCCTGCGCACACCATGCGGATCGCGCAGCGGCTCTACGAGGGCATCGATATCGGCGGCGAGACCACCGGTCTCATCACCTATATGCGTACCGACGGCGTCCAGATCGACGGCTCGGCCATCACGCAGGCGCGCAAGGTGATCGGCGAGGATTACGGCAACGCCTATGTGCCGGACGCGCCGCGTCAGTACCAGACCAAGGCCAAGAACGCGCAGGAGGCGCACGAAGCGATCCGTCCCACCGATCTGTCGCGCCGCCCGGCGGACATGCGTCGCCGGCTCGATACCGATCAGGCCAGGCTTTACGAGCTGATCTGGATCCGCACCATCGCAAGCCAGATGGAATCCGCCGAACTCGAGCGCACCACGGTCGACATCACGGCCAGGGCCGGCTCCCGCGCGCTTGAACTGCGCGCCAGCGGACAAGTGATCAAATTCGACGGCTTCCTGGCGCTGTACCAGGAAGGCAAGGATGACGACGGCGACGACGAGGATTCTCGCCGCCTCCCCGTCATGAGCGAGGGCGAGCCGCTGAAGCGGCAGGATCTGGCCGTCACCCAGCATTTCACCGAACCGCCGCCGCGCTTTTCCGAGGCCTCGCTGGTCAAGCGGATGGAGGAACTCGGCATCGGCCGTCCCTCCACCTACGCTTCCATCCTGCAGGTGCTGAAGGACCGCGGCTATGTCAGGCTCGAGAAGAAGCGCCTGCATGGTGAGGACAAGGGCCGCGTCGTCGTCGCTTTCCTGGAGAATTTCTTCGCGCGCTACGTCGAATATGATTTCACCGCCAACCTCGAAGAACAGCTCGACCGCATCTCCAACAACGAGATTTCGTGGCAGCAGGTGCTGAAGGACTTCTGGGTCGATTTCATCGGCACCGTCGACGAGATCAAGGATCTGCGCGTCGCCCAGGTGCTGGATGCGCTCGACGACATGCTGGGGCCGCACATCTACGCGCCGCGCGAGGATGGCGGCGATCCCCGGCAATGCCCGAGCTGCGGCAACGGCAAGCTCAATCTCAAGGCCGGAAAATTCGGCGCCTTCGTCGGCTGCTCCAACTATCCGGAGTGCCGCTACACCCGTCCGCTCGCCGCCGACAGCGAAGCCAGCGCCGATCGCATCCTGGGCAAGGATCCCGAAACCGATCGCGACGTCGTCGTGAAGGCCGGGCGGTTCGGTCCCTATATCCAGCTCGGCGAGCCGAAGGATTATGCCGAGGGCGAAAAGCCGAAGCGGGCGGGCATTCCGAAGAATACCTCGCCGTCCGACGTCGAACTCGATCTGGCCCTGAAACTGCTGTCGCTGCCGCGCGAGATCGGCAGGCATCCCGAGACCGGCGAGCCGATCACCGCGGGGCTCGGCCGCTTCGGGCCGTTCGTGAAGCATGAGAAGACCTATGCCAGCCTCGAGGCCGGCGACGAGGTGTTCGATATCGGATTGAACCGCGCGGTCACCCTGATCGCCGAGAAGATCGCAAAGGGCCCGAGCGGCCGGCGCTTCGGCGCCGATCCCGGCAAGCCGCTTGGCGAGCACCCGAGTCTTGGCGGTGTCGCGGTCAAGAACGGACGCTACGGCGCCTATGTCACGGCCGGCGGCGTCAATGCGACGATCCCGAGCGACAAGACCCCCGAAACCATCACGCTGCCGGAAGCCATCGCGCTGATCGACGAGCGTGTGGCGAAGGGCGGCGGCAAGCCCAAGCGCGGCGCCAAGAAAGCAAAGGCGGCCAAGCCCGCCAAGGCGGAAGCCGAGACCGACGCCAAGGCGGCCAAACCCGCCAAGAAGACGGCGGCGAAGAAGTCGGCGGCCAAGCCGAAATCGGGAGCCGTCAGCAAGGCGCGCGCTCCGGTGACCGCAACGGCAAAAACCTCGCCGGCCAAACCCGCGCCGGCCGCCAAGACGCCCGCGAAGAAAAGCGCCGGCAAGGCCCGGGGATAAAGTGGCAAAACATCGCGACACTGGCTTTCCGGCCCGGGACGCCATCGTCGCCTTCATTCGTGCGCAGCCGGGAGAAGTCGGCACCCGCGAGATCGCGCGCGAATTCGGCTTGAAGAACGCCGACCGCGCCGAGCTGAAACGGATCCTGCGCGAGCTTGCCGACCAGGGCACCATCGAAAAACGCGGCAAGAAGATCAAAGAGCCCGCAGCTCTGCCCTCGACGCTCATGGCCGACGTCACCGGCCGCGACAGCGACGGCGAACTGGTCGCCACCCCGGCCGAATGGGACGAGGTCGAAAGCGGCGAGCCGCCGAAAATCCACATCCATGTCCCACGGCGGGCGCAGCCGGGAACGACGCCAGGTGTCGGCGACCGCGCACTGCTGCGGATCGAGAAACTCGAGGAGCGCGACCGAGACGGCACGGTCTATCGCGGCCGCGTCATCAAGGTCATCGAGCACGCCAGGAGCCGCGTGCTCGGAATTTTCCGCAAAGCGCCGGATGGCGGCGGACGGCTGGTCCCGGTCGACAAGAAGCAGGCCGGCCGCGAATTGAACATCGCGAAAACCGACACCGGCGGCGCCGAGGATGGCGATCTCGTCAGTGTCGATCTGGTGCGCTCGCGCGGGTTCGGCCTTGCCTCGGGCAAGGTCAAGGAGCGGCTCGGCTCGTTGGCGAGCGAAAAGGCCGTCAGCCTGATCGCGATCCACTCCCATGAAATTCCGCAGGCCTTCTCGCCCGCCGCGTTGCGCGAGGCCGAGGAGGCAAGGCCCGCCGCGCTGAAGGGCCGCGAGGACTGGCGCGACGTACCACTGGTGACGATCGACCCGCCCGACGCCAAGGACCACGACGACGCGGTGCATGCGCAGCCCGATCCCGACCCGAACAACAGAGGCGGCTATATCGTCGATGTCGCGATCGCCGACGTCGCCTTCTATGTGCGGCCGGGCTCGGCGCTCGACCGCGACGCGCTGACGCGCGGCAATTCGGTATATTTCCCCGACCGCGTGGTGCCGATGCTGCCCGAGCGCATCTCCAACGATCTCTGCTCGCTGGTGCCGGGCGAGCCGCGCGGGGCGGTGGCGGTGCGGATGGTGATCGGCAATGACGGCCGCAAGCGCTCGCATAGTTTCCACCGCATCCTGATGCGCTCGGCCGCCAAGCTCAACTACGCGCAGGCGCAGGCCGCGATCGACGGACGGCCCGACGATACGACAGGCCCCCTCCTCGATCCCATCCTCAAACCGCTCTACGACGCCTATGCGGTGGTCAAACGCGCGCGCGATGAACGCGACCCGCTCGACCTCGACATTCCCGAGCGCAAGATCCTGCTGAAGGCGGACGGCACGGTGGATCGCGTCATCGTGCCGGAGCGGCTGGACGCGCACAAATTGATCGAGGAGTTCATGATCCTGGCCAACGTCGCGGCGGCCGAGATGCTTGAAAAGAAGTCGCTGCCGCTTATCTATCGTGTGCACGATGAACCGACCCTGGAGAAGGTTCATAACCTCCAGGAATTCCTGAAAACCCTCGATCTGCCGTTCGCGAAAAGCGGCGCATTGCGCCCGTCCCTGTTCAATCGCGTGCTGGCGCAGGTCAGGGGACACGATTCCGAACCGCTGGTGAACGAAGTGGTATTGCGCTCGCAGGCCCAGGCCGAGTACGCGGCCGAGAATTACGGCCATTTTGGTCTCAACCTGCGGCGCTATGCGCATTTCACTTCGCCGATCAGGCGATACGCGGACCTGATCGTGCATCGCGCCCTGATCCGCGGGCTCGGGCTTGGCGAAGGCGCGCTGCCGGAGAGCGAGACGGTAGAAACGCTGACCGAGGTCGCCGCCCAGATTTCGCTGACCGAACGCCGCGCCATGAAGGCGGAGCGGGAGACCGCCGATCGCCTGATCGCGCATTTCCTGGCCGACCGCATCGGGGCGACCTTCCAGGGCCGCATTTCCGGCGTTACCCGCGCCGGCCTGTTCGTCAAGCTGACCGATACGGGCGCCGACGGGCTGATCCCGATCCGCACGCTCGGGACCGAGTATTTCAACTATGACGAGACGCGGCACGCGCTGGTCGGCTCGCGCAGCGGTGCCATGCACCGGCTGGGGGACGTAGTCGACGTCCGTCTGGTAGAAGCAGCGCCAGTGGCGGGCGCGCTGCGGTTCGAACTGTTGTCGGAAGGCAATCTCGTCCCGCGCGGCCGCCGGCGGCAGCATGTTGCCAAAAGCACCGCCAACGCGCATCCGGGCCGCACGCCGCGCAAGAAGGTTCGCAAGCCGGGCAAGGCCAAGCCGGGCAAATCGAGGAAGGGCAAGTCATGGAAAACCTGAGCGCACGTCCCGCGGTCTGGACACGAGAGACCGCCGCTATCGAAAAGCGCGACCTCTGGACCGCCGTGAAGCGCGGCTTGCGCGGCCGCTGCCCGCGCTGCGGCGAAGGCAAATTGTTTCGCGCCTTCCTGAAGGTCGACGATCACTGCTCGGTCTGCCAGCTCGATTTCACCCCGCACCGCGCCGACGATCTGCCGGCCTACCTCGTCATCGTCATCGTCGGCCACATCGTGGTGCCGACCATCCTGTGGATCGAAACCGACTACTCGCCGTCGGTGCCGCTGCAGCTCTCGATCTATCTGCCGTTTACCCTGATCCTGTCGCTGCTGTTGCTGCAACCGGTGAAAGGCGCGGTGGTCGCGGTGCAATGGGCGCTGCGCATGCATGGATTCGACGAACAAAATCCGACAGAATAGCCGCGCCGTCTTGATGACGGCGTGCAAACAAGAAACGAAATAGTGGGTGGGAGCGAAATGAACGGGACGGCAACAGGCGAGACGGTCAAGGAAGAGAAGGAAGCCGATCATCACCCCTATCGCCGCCCGGTCGACGCCGCCACGCTAATCCTGGTCGACCGCACCGTTTCCACGCCGAAAGTCCTGGTCGGCAAGCGCCACGACAAGGTCGTGTTCATGCCGGGCAAGTTCGTGTTTCCAGGCGGCCGCGTCGACAAGACCGACAACCGCGTTCCCGTCGCTGCCCCGATGCCGAAGGCGCTGGAGGAAAATCTCATCAAGGGAAGCCCGAAGATCACGGCTTCCCGCGCGCGCTCGCTGACCATCGCCGCGATCCGCGAGGCTTGCGAGGAAACCGGGCTCTGCCTCGGACGCCAGGGCAATGGCGCGACGCCCGATCTGGAAGGCCCGTGGCGGCCGTTTGCCGAGGCAGGCCTGCTGCCGGACCCCTCCGGCCTGTTCCTGATCGCACGCGCCATCACCCCGCCCGGCCGCGTCCGCCGCTTCGACACCCGCTTCTTCACCGCGGACGCCTCCGCCATCGCCCATCGTGTCGAGGGCGTGATCCACGCCGATGCCGAACTGGTCGAACTGGTCTGGGTCGAACTCGGCTCAAAGCCGCTGGCCGACCTGCATCCGATGACCAGAAATGTCCTGAACGAACTCGAAAAGCGCCTCGCCACCGGGCCGCTCAGCCACGACGCTCCCGTGCCGTTCTTTCATTTCTACGGCGGCAAGATGCAGAAGGACGTGTTGGGGGCGTAGCGCTTCGCTCCTCGCAACGACGGAGAATAATCTCCCGGCGCCGTTCAAATCGTAAAAATCTTCTCGCCCGCCGCGATGGCGCTGTCCTGCGGACTTCCCATCTATTTCTGAACCATAACCAGGACGGAACGGGGCCATGGCAGCACGTCAACTCAAGCTCGGCGCGTTCATGCGCCCGGTCAGCATTCATACGGGCGCGTGGCGCTACCCCGGCGCGTGGCCGGATGCCAATTTCAATTTTGGCCATATCAAGCGGCTGATCCAGAAGCTCGAAGCCGGAAAATTCGACGCCTTCTTCATGGCCGACCATCTGGCCGTGCTCAACATGCCCATCAATGCGCTCAAGCGCAGCCATACCGTCACCTCGTTCGAACCGTTCACGCTGTTGTCGGCGCTGGCGGGCGCCACCGAACGGATCGGATTGATCGCGACAGGTTCGACCACGTTCGACGAGCCCTATCATGTGGCCCGTCGTTTTGCTTCGCTCGATCACATCTCGGGCGGTCGCGCGGGCTGGAACATCGTCACCACGTCCAATCCGGACGCGGCGCTGAATTTCGGACTCGACGACCACATGGAGCACGCCGAGCGCTACAAGCGCGCGCGTGAATTCTACGATGTCGTCACCGGCTTGTGGGATTCCTTCGCCGACGACGCCTTCGTGCGGGACGTCGAGGCGGGCCTGTATTTCGACCCCGCCAAGATGCATGTGCTCGACCACAAGGGAAAATATCTGTCGGTGCGCGGGCCGCTCAACATCGCCCGCCCGGTGCAAGGCTGGCCGGTGATCGTACAGGCCGGCGCGTCGGAAGACGGCAAGCAGCTCGCGGCGGAGACGGCGGAAGCCGTGTTCACCGGCGGCGGCAGCCTCGCCGACGGGCAAAAACTCTATGCCGACATCAAGGGCCGCATGGACAGGCTCGGCCGCAACCGCGACCACCTCAAGATCCTGCCGGGCGCCTTCGTCGTGGTCGGCGACAGCGTGGAGGAAGCCAAGGAGAAGCGCGCGTTACTCGACAGCAAGGTGCACTACGACAGCGCGATCGCCTCGCTGTCGGTGGTCCTGGGCACCGACGCCTCCGGTTTCGACCCCGATGGACAGTTGCCGCCGATCCCCGAAACCAATGCAAGCAAGAGCGGCCGCCAGCGGCTGGTCGACGTCGCCGCGCGCGACAAGCTGACCGTCCGCCAGCTCGCCCAGCGCGTCGGCGGTTATGGCGGGCTATCCTTTGTCGGCACGCCCGTGACCATCGCCGACCAGATGGAAGAGTGGTTGACCAGCTTCGGCAGCGACGGCTTCAACATCATGTTTCCGTTCCTGCCCGCGGGCCTCGACGATTTCGTCGACAAGGTCGTACCGGAGCTGCAAAAGCGCGGAATATTCAGGACGGAATATGAAGGCCGGACCCTGCGGGAGAATCTGGGGCTGCCCCGGCCGAAAAACCGGTTCTTTGAGGGCTAGCGCGTGTATTCAGTAAAATGAGCGCCGGTTTTGCGGCCGGAACGCGCGCAAAACGCGGATTCCGCCCGGAATCGGGCTCGTTCTGGCCGGCAAAACCTTGACTTTGGGCGGTTTGAAGCTAGGTTGCCGGCAAATGCGGGCCGCTTGGCCGGCTCCCAATTCCCCTGATATTTGAGGTCCTGAACATGGCCAAAGCGGTCACCATCAAGGTCAAGCTCGTTTCCTCGGCGGACACCGGCTTTTATTACGTCGCCAAGAAGAATTCGCGCACCATGACCGACAAGCTGGTCAAGAAGAAGTACGACCCGGTCGCGCGCAAGCACGTCGAATTCCGCGAATCCAAGATCAAGTAAAATCGCGGGACATCCTGACTTGAACGGGGCCTTCGTGGCCCCGTTTTTATTTTGCCGCGTTTGTCTTGTCGCGCGAGGCTATGCCGTCGCCGCCAGTGGCGGTTGCGTCGGCCGGATCAGCGCGAACGCAACCTGGATGATGCCGCCGGCGAGTCCGAGCGCGACGCCGATCCGCCACGCCATCGTGTAGGAGCCGAGCGTGTCGTAGAGAACGCCGCCGCCGAAGGCGCCGAGGAAGCTGCCGAGTTGATGGCTCATGAAGGCAAGCCCCTGGATCATCGCTTGCCACTTCAGGCCGAACATCTCGGCGACGGCGCCCGCGACCAGCGGCCCGACGCCCATCCACAGGAAGCCCATGATCGCACCGAACAGCAGCGTGGTCGCCGGCGTCGGCGGCAGCGTGAAGTACCAGGCGAGCGCGATCGAGCGGAAAATATAGATGCCGCCGAGCAATCCCAGCTTGTTCCAGCGCTGGCCGGCCCAGCCGAAGAAGACACTGCCGAGCACGTTGAAGCCGCCGATCATCCCGAGCGTCTGGGCGCTCAGCATCGGATCCATGCCGCAGATCGCCAGATAGGACGGCAGATGCGTGGTGAGGAAGACGAGTTGCATGCCGCAGACGAAATAGGCGCACGTCATCACCACGAAGGAGGCGTTTCCGAATGCTATCTTGACCGCGTCGCCGGCCGAGCTGTTGCCGATGTCCTCAGGCGACGCCTTGGGTAACGGAATCCGGTCGACCCCGCCCGCAAACCAGGCCGCGGGAATCATTGCCAGCGCCAGCACCACGAAACCGGCAAGGCCCACCCGCCAGCCATAGCCTTCATTGAGAAGCTGCCCGAGCGGCGCCGACACCAGAGCACCGAGCGACCCTGCCCCCGACACCAGGCCAAGCACCGTGCTGCGCACCGTCGCCGGCACCGCACGCGCCGCCACCGACATCGCAATCGCCGCCGCCGTACAGGCGAGCGACACGCCGATCAGCACGCCGCCGCCGATCATGACGGCGAGCAAACCGTGCGCGCTTGCCATCAGCACAAGGCCCGCGAGGTAAAACAGCGAACCGATCACCATGATCGAACGGAAGCCGTAGCGTACCGTCAGGGCGCCGGCGAGCGGCTGCAGAAAGCCCCAGGCGAGATTCTGGACGGCGATCGCCAGCGTGAAGTCGGAAACCGATATGCCGATGTCGTGCGTCAGCGGCTGCATGAAGATGCCGAGCGACTGCCGCAGCCCCATGCTCAACGTCAGCATCACCGAGGCGCCGATCAGGATGGGGAGCGTGGGACGGAGCACTTTCAGCAGGGGCATTGTTCTTGTTCTCCCTCGTGGCCGCCGGTCCGAAAACCGCGTCCCGCCATGGCGCCGGGCTTGATTACACCGATCTGTGTAATTAAGATGCAGATGGCTGCTACTGTCAAGGGCCAAGCAACACAGGTCTGTGTACAGATGCCTCCGTCCGAAAAAACCGACATGAAAGAGCGGATTCTCGAAACCGCCGACCGGCTGTTCTATCTGCGCGGCATCCGCGCGGTCGGTGTCGACACCGTCGCCGCCGAGATCGGCATCTCCAAGCGCACGCTCTACAACCATTTCCCCTCGAAGGACGAGTTGATCCGCGCCTATCTGGAACGGCGCTTCACGCAGGCTCCCGCGTCCGACAAGCCGCCCGTCGAACAGATCCTCGGGACGTTCGATCGGCTGGAGCGCGGGTTCGCCAACAAGGGCTTTCGCGGCTGCCCGTTCGTCAACGCGGTGGCCGAACTCGGCATGGAGGATCGCGCGGTCAAGAAGATCGCGATCGCCTTCAAGGAAAGCCGGCGACTGTGGTTTCGCGACCTGTTGCTGCGGCTCGGCGTCGCCGATCCGGAAGGCCTTGCGACCCAGCTCACGCTGCTCGTCGACGGCTCGATCGCGCAGGATCTGGTGCGCGACGATCCCTCGATGGCGCGCGCGGCGAAGCTGGCGGCAACGGTGCTGCTGGCGAATGCAGGCGTCGAGGTCGGCGGCGATGCGACCAAGACATCAGAACGTGCAACGGACAGGCGCCCTCCCGCTGCTTCCTGAAGCGACGTTTAGCTGTTAGCGTCCGATGTCCGCGTGCAATCCAACATGACAAAATTCCGTCCGGTGAAATGGCGGGCAAACGCCACGCGAAATGCGGCTGGCGCAAGGGAAGTGACAATGGAAGACATGAAGGTGACCGCCAACCGCTATGATTTCGCGCCCGCCCACGCCGCCATGCAGCGCCTCGTCGACGGCAATATCCTGTCGGGCGTTTCGTCCGCGGTGCTGGTCGGCAGGGATCTGGTGGATGTGAGTTGCGTCGGATGGGCCGACAAGGAAGCGCAGACGCCGCTGCGGACCGACCACATCTTCCGCGTCTTCTCCAATACCAAGCTGATTACATCCACCGCGGCGCTGCTGCTGTTCGAGGAAGGCCGGTTGCGGCTCGACGATCCGATCGAGACCTTCATTCCGCAGTTGGCGAACCGCAGGGTGCTGCGCCCCGGCGCCACCTCGCTGGACGAGACCGAGCCGGCCAAGGGACCGATCACCATCCGTCATTTGCTGAGCCACAGTTCAGGATTGAGCTACGGACTTTTCGATCCCGGCACGGCCATCTTCAAGGCCTATAACGAGCGCAAGATGCTCAACCCGGCAACGCCGCTGTCGGACATGATCGAACAGCTTGCGGACCTGCCGCTGCTCTATCATCCGGGAACGTCGTGGGAATATTCGGTCGCCACCGACGTGACGGCCCGGCTGGTGGAAATCGTCGGCGGGAAGCCTTTCGATCAATTCATCCGGGCGCGGATTCTCGGGCCCCTCGGCATGGTGGACACCGCCTTCGTGGTGCCGGAGAAGGATCGGGGCCGGCTCGCCGCGTACTATGCCGGCGCCGACCTGATGGAGCCGATGAAGCCCGGACTGACGCGGAAGGATAACTCGCCCTATCCGGGCGCCTATCTGCTTCCCGTCCCGAGATTCGATGGCGGCGGCGGCCTGGTCTCAACCTTGCCGGACATGGTGGCGCTGATCCGAAGCCTGCTTCCGGGCGGTCCCACCCTGCTCAAGCCCGAGACGATTGCACTGATGATGACCAACCAGTTGGCCGACGGCGTGTGGATGCGCTTTCCGACGACGGGCGAACTTCCCGGCCGTGGATATGGGCTCGCAGGCGGGCTGATCCTGAAACCCTCGCCGTTCGATCACGCGGATTCGGCCGGAGAATTCTACTGGGGCGGAATGGCGGGCACGCAATGGTGGATTTCACCGAAGGCGAATGTCGCGGGCTTGATGATGACGCAGCGACAGATGTCGTTCATGCATCCGTTTGCGTTCGAGTTCAAACGGCTGGCGTATGAGGCGGTGAAGCGCGGCCGCTGAGGCCGGCGCTCAGGCCGCCTGCGCCACCACGCGGTTGCGGCCGTCATGCTTGGCGCGGTAGAGCGCGGTATCGGCACGCTTGAGTACGTCGGCGACCGCTTCGCCCTTCAGCTCCAGCGTCGACAGCCCGATTGAAATCGTGACTTCGATGCGCTTGGCGCCCTTGTTGACCGCGAACGGCTCGCCCGC
Source organism: uncultured Alphaproteobacteria bacterium (assembly GCA_963843225.1). Lineage (GTDB taxonomy): Bacteria > Pseudomonadota > Alphaproteobacteria > Rhizobiales > Xanthobacteraceae > Bradyrhizobium. The sequence goes on from CAWJJT010000004.1 coordinate 740,773, forward strand.
GATCGAGCGGCGCAGACGTTCGGCGACCATGCCCGCGACATGCAGGTCGGTCTCCGGCATCACGATGACGAATTCCTCGCCGCCATAACGACAGGCCAAATCGATACCGCGGATCGATTTGCGGATCCTGACCGCGAACTCGCGCAGCACATCGTCGCCGGCGTCATGGCCGTAACTGTCGTTGATGGCCTTGAAGAAATCGATGTCGAGCATCATCAGCGCCAGCGGCTTGCCGCGGCTCGAGGCCTGATCGGCCAGCGTGCTGAGATGGCTTTCCATGTAGCGGCGGTTATGCAGGCCGGTCAGCGCGTCGGTGATCGCCATCTCGATCGAGTTCTGCATGTTGTCGCGCAGATCGTCGGTGTAGCGGCGCTTGCGGATCTGGGTGCGTGCCCGCGCCAGCAGTTCGTTCTTGTCGACCGGACGCAGCAAATAGTCGTTGACGCCGATCTCGAGCCCGCGCAGCAACCGCGTGTTGTTGTCGGCCTCGGCGATCGCGAGAATGGGCACGTGCCGCGTCCGCTCCAGCGAGCGCGCCTGGCTGCACAGCCGCAAGCCGTCGAAATTGTCGAGCCCGAGCGAGACGATCAGGAGATCGTAATTGCCGTCGGCGGCGTGAAACAGCGCCTCGGCCGGATTGGTTTCGAGGTCGACGCTGTGCTCGGTAGCGAGCACCGGCACCAGCCGCTCATAGGACGACGGCCGGTCGTCGACCAGGAGAATGCGGCCGCCCTTGCCGGTATCGGCCACTGCGCTTCGCTCCGGCGCCTGCACGCCGATCTCCAGCGAGGTGATGGCGCGCATGCGCAGCTCGTCGGTCATCATCTTGAGCCGGGTGAGCGAACGCACCCGCGCGATCAGCACGATGTCGGAGACAGGCTTGGTGAGAAAATCATCGGCGCCCGCCTCCAGCCCGCGCACGCGATCGGCCGGGCTGTCCAGCGCGGTGACCATGACAACGGGAATGTAATGCGTGGCCGGGTTGGATTTGAGCCGGCGGCAGACTTCGAAGCCGTCCATGTCCGGCATCATCACGTCGAGCAGGATGATGTCGCATTCGGCGCGCGCGCAGACCGCCAGCGCCTCGGCGCCGCTGGAGGCGGTGAGCACATCGAAATATTCGGCCGACAGCCGCGCTTCCAACAGCCTGACATTGGCAGGGACGTCGTCTACGACCAGAACACGCGCGGACATCTAGCTTCCCCTACCCGATAAACCGTCGAACCGTTTCAATGAATTTGCCGACCGAGATCGGCTTCGACAAATAAGCTTCGCAGCCGCCCTCGCGGATGCGTTCCTCGTCGCCCTTCATGGCGAAGGCAGTGACCGCGACGACCGGAATCGCGCGCAACTCCGGATCGTCCTTGATCCAGCGCGTGACTTCGAGGCCCGAAACCTGCGGAAGCTGGATATCCATCAGGATGAGATCGGGATGATGCTTGCGCACGAGATCGAGCGCCTCGAAACCGTTCGACGTGCCCGAGGTCTGATAGCCGTGCGCTTCCAACAGATCGCGGAAGAGCTTCATATTGAGCTCGTTGTCCTCCACGATCAGGACGGTTTTTGCCATCCCGTCCCTCCAATCCCCGATGTGCGGACCTAAATGCGCTGCACCTGACACCGCCGCCGGACCCGCCAAAAAGTGAATTCAAACTAGCGCCAGTTTCGCTCCAACCCGTTAAGCTAACGTGGTTCTTTGCGCGAAGTGGTTTCCGCTTGCTTGAACACGTTCCGCAGACTCGGGCATGATGCTCTCAAAATAGAGACCATAAGTTAGCGAAAGGCAAACACGCCGGTTGAAAAAGCCAGTTAGAAACCCCCGTGAAGTGGCTGAAATCGTTGCGATTCAGGCGCTTTCCTTCATTGCCGGCGAGCCCGAGCGGCTGGGCCTGTTCCTGGCCGAGAGCGGAATCGGCCCCGAGACGCTGCGTAATGCCGCCGCCGACCCCCGATTTCTGGCTTCCGTGCTCGATTTCGTGATGCGCGACGACGCCACCGTCAAGGCATTCGCCGAAGTCTCCGAGCTTCACCCGACTAATATCGCCGCAGCCCACCAGGCGTTGAACGATCCCGACTGGGAGCGCGATGTGCCGTGACCGCAACCGCGCCGGCACCCGAGGGGCCGACCTGCTTTTGCCGGGACTGCCTGCATGACCAGGCGCTCACGGCCCGGCGATGCGGCGAATGCGGCTCCCCTCGCCTGGTGCGGCATCAGGCGCTGCCGTCGCTGACGCTCGCCCATATCGACTGCGACGCGTTCTACGCCACGGTCGAGAAGCGCGATAATCCTGACATCGCCGATAAGCCCGTGATCATCGGTGGCGGCAAGCGCGGCGTGGTGTCGGCCGCCTGCTACATCGCCCGCACCTTCGGCGTGCGTTCGGCCATGCCGATGTTCAAGGCCCTCGCGTTGTGTCCGTCCGCGATCGTGATCCCGCCGGACATGGCGAAATATGTGCGGGTCGGCCGCGAAGTGCGCCATGCCATGCAGGCGCTGACCCCGCTGGTGGAGCCGCTGTCGATCGATGAAGCCTTCCTCGATCTTGCCGGCACCCAGCGCGTGCACGGCCTGATCCCGGCGAAGGTGCTGGCGCGCTTTGCCCGCGAGGTCGAGCGCGATATCGGCATCAGCGTTTCGGTCGGACTGTCCTGCAACAAGTTCCTCGCCAAGATCGCCTCCGACCTCGACAAGCCCAGAGGCTTTGCCGCCCTCGATCAGGACGAGGCGCGCGCGATGCTGGCCGAAAAGCCGGTCGGGTTCATTTTCGGCGTTGGACCCGCGACCCAGGAACGGCTGGTCCAGCGCGGCTTCCGCATCATCGCCGACCTGCAGCGCGCGGACGAAACCGAGTTGATGAAGCAGTTCGGTCCGGAGGGGCGCAGGCTGTGGCGGCTGGCGCGCGGCATCGACGACCGCCTGGTGGTGGCCGATCGCGGCGCCAAGACCATTTCCAGCGAAACCACGTTCGAGAGCGACATCCGCGATTTTGTCACGCTGGAGAAGACGCTCTGGCGGCTGTGCGAAAAGGTTTCGTCGCGGCTGAAAAGCAGCGAGCTTGCCGGGTCCACGATCACGCTGAAACTGAAGACCGCGGATTTCCGCCAGCGCACCCGTTCGCAATCGATCCACGCGCCGACGCAACTGGCGGCAAAGATCTTTGCGACCACCCGGGAAATGCTGGCGAAGGAAATCGATGGCACCGCCTTCCGCCTGATGGGCGCCGGCGTCAGCGCGCTGCGGCCGGGGTCGCAGGGAGACGACACCGATATGCTCGACCGCCGCTCCGCCCATGCGGAGCGCGCCATCGACGATCTTCGTAAGAAGTTCGGCAGCAGCGCCGTCATCCGGGGCATCGCCTATGACGGACCGGAAAAGGCGGACTAGCGTCACGCCGAAGTGACGGCTTCACCCACGACGCGCGGCCGGATGGTCGATTTTCGCCTTAGTTGAAAGCCACGTTGCCCCGATGAGAATGATTGTCATCGGTTCGCTCGTCCTTGCCGTGCAGTTTGTGCCCGCGTTGGCCGCCAGTCATTTGACCGCGGTGAAAATGCTGGAGGACGCCGCCCTCAATCATGACCTTGCCAAGATGCGAATGACGTTCGAGCACGACGTCAAAAGCCGATATATCTCGCGATCCAGGGAAAGCAGCCTCGGCCTGGCCAACTCGAAACGCTGAAGCCGCGGGGCTGACGCGTCCAAGCGCGCCGCTATTTCGGCGCTTCCGCCTGCTGACACGGCTTGGCGTCCTTGACGTCGAACTTGCCGAGCGCGCCCGAAATGACAAAATCGTTGTAGTCCAGCACCAGCGCTCGCGAGACACCGTTTTCGAACAGTTCGAACGACATCGCATAGACCGGCGTCTGCTCGCCATCCTTGGCCCTGGCGTCGCGGTCGTAATAGCTCACGGTCACCGGCCAGCGCGTCAGCGATTTCATCGTATCGTTGGTGATAGACGGATCTGATGTCGTGACGGCGCGGTCGCCCGGGATCGGCGCCCCGATGACGGTCAGCGTGTTGTAGACCTTTTGGCCGTTGTCGGACCCGTCATAGACCATCAGCTCGAGCAGGGATTTTCCGTCTTTCGCGGCGGCGATGATGCGGCGAATTTGTTCGGTCGGAAACACGGTCGAGCCGTCGAGCGTAAACGTCTTGGCTTCCGGCTGCGTGAGCTTGACGGTGATGTGATCGCCGGTCCGCTCGGCAACCCCATCGACGGGGCTGGAGTCGGTGTCGTTCATGCGGGTATCGATCTTGAAGCGGTAGCTCTTGCCTCCGGCATCTTCCCAGGATTTCGAGCGCAGGTCGCTCAGCGTCACCTTGCCCTCGCCGCTGTTCAGCTCCGAGACCTGGCGGAATTCCGACGTATAGCCCTCGCAGGCGCTGCCGGAGAAATTGTACAGGATGCGCCCGCGCGCATTGTCGATCGAGGCCGATCCGCGCGACTTCACCAGGCTGAGGTCGTAGAGCGCCTGATGCGGAAGAAAGGCGGCGTTGGCTGCGTTGGCGGCCTGCCCATCGCTGACGCCAGCCCCGGCGGCGATGGCCGCGGCGGCCAACAGCGATGGGATGCGCGGAATACGGTGCCAGCGGGCCATGTGTGTTTCCCTGGGAGAGGCAGTCTGATTCATCACATTATTGACCGCGCCATTGCGCCGCAACTAGGGCCGGTTCACGAAAAAGTACCAATCGGCGGCCCGAAACGCCTTGTTTTTCGGCATTTCCACACCGATCCACGCTCCCTTGCAAGTGACGGCGCGATGCGCGAAACAAAGCTGCCCGATCAGGTATCTTTCGGGCGCGACTCAAAATCAAACGGGGACGAAACATGGCGGGCACGGTCGAGCAGAAACTTGCGGCACAGGGCGTGGTGTTGCACGCACCTGCCAGCCCGGTGGCAAATTATGTCGGTTTTGTCCGCACCGGAAATCTGCTGTTCGTCTCCGGGCAGGTCTGCTTCGACCCGCAGGGCAAGCTGATCGCCAAGGGCAAGCTCGGCGCCGGCGTCACCGTCGAGCAGGGCAACGCCGCGGCGCGCGGCTGCGCGATCAATCTTCTGGCGCAGATCAAGGCAGCCACCGGCGACCTCGACAAGGTGGTCCGCGTGGTCAGGCTCGGCGGGTTTGTCAATTCGGCGCCGGATTTTCTCGACGGACCGAAAGTATTGAACGGCGCATCCGACCTGATGGTGCTGGCCTTCGGCGACAAGGGCCGCCATGCGCGCACCACCGTCGGCGTCGCCTCGCTGCCGGCCGACGCGGCGGTGGAAGTCGAAGGGATATTCGAGGTCTCGTAGCGGGAGACGCGAGGTGCGCGCCCCTTCCTGGCTGACAGCGCGACCGGTCGCCCATCGCGGCCTGCACGATGCCGCGCGCGGTCTCATCGAGAACATGCCGGCGGCGGCGGAAGCCGCGATCGCAGGCAATTTCAGCATCGAATGCGACATCCAGCTCACCGCCGACGGCGAGGCGATGGTGCATCATGACGATGCGCTCGGCCGGCTCACCGAAGGCAGCGGCGCGCTACTCGAAAAGACCGCCGCCGAGCTCAAGGCAGTCAAATTCAAGGGTACGCCAGAGCGCATGATGTCGCTCGGCGATCTCTGTGCTCTGGTCAATGGCCGCGTGCCGCTGCTGATCGAGGTGAAGAGCCATTTCGACGGCGACCGCAAACTGGTCAGGCGAATGGCGCAGGTGCTTGCCACCTATTCCGGACCCGCGGTCGGGATGTCGTTCGACCCCGACCAGGTGCTTGCGTTGCGCGAAACCATGCCGGAGTTGCCGCGCGGCGTCGTTGCCCAGCGCAACTATGACGACGACTACTGGAAGAACCTCACGCCCCGGCAGCGCCAGAGCATGCTGTATTTGCGCCACGCGTTTCGCACGCGGCCGCAATTCGTGGCCTATTGGGTCAACCAGTTGCCGGCGCCCGCGCCCTGGATCGCCCGTAACATCTTCGGGCTGCCGCTGTTGACCTGGACCGTGCGCACCCCCGAGCAGCGCCAGCACGCCGCCCGCCACGCCGATCAGATGATCTTTGAAGGGTTTATGCCGTAGGTCTGTTCCAGCTTCGCAGGCCTGCGATGCCCTTGAAGTCGCCTGCGCAATGCACGATCTTTGTATTGGTCACCATGCGCGCGATCGGTTGCGTCGGCATGAGCGATGGCTGATCGTAACGCGTGACCGGTTCAAATCGCCGATGGATTCATCTGAAATAACGCTCGAGGCCGTCGCTTCCGTCAGCCAGATTTCGGCCGGCGAATGGAACGCCTGCGCCAATCCGTCTTCCGCGCCGGACAGCCTCGCCGGCTTCGACAGCCTGGCCTTGCCGGATGCCGCCTGTTCGGGCGTCAACTCCAAATCCCCCTATAACCCCTTTGTGTCGCACGCATTTTTCTCCGCGTTGGAGACCTCGGGCTCGGCCTCGGCGCGGACCGGCTGGGGACCGCGGCATCTTCTCGCCCGGGTCGACGGCGAGATCGCGGGCATCGTGCCCTGCTACCTGAAATCGCACTCTCAGGGAGAATATGTGTTCGACCGCGGCTGGGCCGACGCCTATGAACGCGCCGGCGGGCGCTATTATCCGAAGCTGCAGGCCTCGGTTCCCTTTACCCCCGCCACCGGACCTCGCCTGCTGATCCGCGACGGCGTCGACCAGGATCAGATCGGCACGGCGCTTTCGAGCGGACTGGTCGCGCTCTGTGACGCAACCAAGGCCTCCTCGGCGCACGTCACCTTTGCCCGCGAGGCGGAATGGAAATTTCTCGCCGCTCAGGGATTTCCTGCAGCGGACCGACCAGCAGTTTCACTGGCGCAATCAGGGTTATGCCGGCTTCGACGATTTCCTCGCCACCCTCAATTCGCGCCACCGCAAGGCGATCAAGCGTGAGCGGCGCGACGCGGTGGCAAGCGGCATCACCATCCACGCGCTCACCGGAAGCGACATCACCGAGGATGCGTGGGACGCGTTTTTCGATTTCTACATGGAGACCGGTTCGCGCAAATGGGGCCGGCCCTATTTGAACCGCTCGTTCTTCTCGCTGATCGGCGAAAGCATGGCCAATGACGTGCTGCTGGTGATGGCGCGGCGCGATGGGCGCTGGATCGCCGGCGCCATCAACTTCATCGGCTCCGATACGCTGTTCGGCCGCAACTGGGGCGCGATCGAGCACCACCCGTTCCTGCATTTCGAGGTCTGCTATTATCAGGCGATCGATTTTGCCATTCAGCGCGGCCTGAAGGTCGTCGAGGCTGGCGCACAGGGCGAGCACAAGATCGCGCGCGGCTATCTGCCGCAAACCACCTACTCCGCGCACTACATCGCCGATCCCGGCCTGCGCCACGCCATCGCGGATTATCTCAAGCGCGAACGCGCCTATGTTGCCGAAGCCGGGCGCGAACTGGCCGAGGCCGGCCCGTTTCGCAAAACCGATGAACCATCCTAGAAGACGAGCTTGATTTCCGGAGACGCCATGACCGCCTACGACCCCCAAAACCCCTTCGCCAAGATCCTTCGCGGCGAATTCCCGAGCTACAAGGTCTATGAGGACGACCACGTGGTGGCCTTTCTCGACATCATGCCGCGCAGCCCCGGCCACACGCTGGTGATCCCGAAGGCAGCCGCCCGCAACATCCTCGATATTTCACCGGACGATTTCGCCCACGTCGCCCGCGCCGCGCACAAGATCTCGGCGGCCGCCATGAAGGCCTTCAAGGCCGACGGCATCGTCGTGCAGCAATTCAGCGAACCTGCCGCCGGACAGGTGGTGTATCACCTGCACATGCACGTCATGCCCCGCCACGAAGGCGTGCCGCTGTTGCCGGCCGCGAGCAGAAAAGAAGACGGCAAGGTGCTGGAAGAGAACGCGGCGAAGCTCAAGGCGGCGCTCAAGTAGTTCGTAGCCCCGATGGAGCTGACGCAATTCCGGGAGGCCTTGGGTCAGACCTGAAATCCGACCCCGATGTTCGTTTCGCTCATCCGGGCTACGGATCAGATCCGGAACTCCCTACCCTGCCTCGCCGTCTTCCATCTTTCCCGCCGCCAGCGGCGAGAACTCGCAGCGGTCGGGCTTGATGTCGATCAGCGGCGTTTGGTCGAGGCAATCCATTCCGCGCACGAAGACCGTGTTGCCCTCGAGCTTGACCAGCTTGACGATCGAGGTGCCGATCGGGTTCGGCCGCACCGGGGAGCGGAGCGAGAAGGTGCCGCGGGTCGAACGGTTGTCTTTCGGGCTTTGCAGCACGAGATCGCGCCGCGACTGATGCAGCCAGTAGATCACTTCGAGATTGTTGTAGAAATCGACCCCTTTCAACGCCGCCACCCAGGGCTCGAAGATCTCGAGCCGGCAGACCGGGCCGTCATGACGCCCCTGTCGCGGCGTGTCCTCGCGCGACGTCCAGGGCGTCCGGATGCGGCCGATGAAGACGAGGCCAGCATCGTTCGCCTTCGGCGTATCGACGACGACTTCACCTTCGCGCAGTGCCTTGTCCCGAACCATGACCGCCTCTCGTATGTTCCGGAACCTGTTTAGCCGATCCACCATTTTCCAGCCAGCATCACGAACTCCCCGCAAATCACGCCCGCCAGCGTCGAGCGCCGGGTCACCAGAAAAGCCGCAAAACCCGCGGCTACCGCGGCATAGCGCAGCCAGCCGGGGACGCTCGCCAGCGCGCCCGGCGGCTGCACCAGGATCTGCGCGATGACGCCGGCCAGGACCGCGGTCGCCACCGCCCGCACCCAGACCAGCAATTCCGAGCCTTCATCGATCCCGCCTCCGAACCAGAGTCCAAGCATGCGCCAGATCTGGTTGGGAATGACCCCCGCGAGCAGGAGGATCACGAGCGCATGCCAGTCGCCGATGAAATCGCTCATTGCTGCTCTCGCCACCAGTGAACGCCGTAGGCGATGGTGCCGGCCGACACGCCGCTGACGAGGATATCGACGCCGCTGTTCAGCATGGAGGCGAGCGGAAACAGCGCCAGTCCGAGCGCCAACGCCACGAAATCGGCGGGCTCCCGGCAATTGCGGGCGGTCGAGAACAGGAACGCTAGCGGCGTCAGCATCAGGATCGCAGCGCCCAGCAGCGGCGAGAGATTGGCGGCCAAGGCATAGCCGACCGTGGTTGCGACCAGGCAGACGCACACAAGACCGCCGCCGAGCCCATGGATAAACGCGATCCGCCGATTACGCGGCACATGCGGCAGGAAGCGGAAACATTCGACCCACAGGGTGACCGCGGTGAGGTGAGCGACCAGCACCAGTTGCCGCCGTTTCGTCTCCGGCGTCCGCATCATCGGCATCACCGACACCACCATCGGAAACAGCCGGATGGCGCTGACTGTGACCGCGATCGCCGCCTGGATGATCGTCGCCCCGGAGCCAAGCGTGGAAATCAGGATGATCTGCGCGGGGCCAGCCCAGACGAACAGCGTGCTCGCCAGCGCCCACCCGAGGCTAAAATGGGTGTCGTGCGCGAGCGCGCCGATGCCGAGATAGGTCGCAAACAGCACCAGCGTGAGAATGGTCGAGCCGACCGACCGCATTCCCCATCCGAATGCGCGGAGCGAGCTGTGCCATGTGGGAGAGTCGAGCGCAGGAAGGGCCAAGGGCGACCAGGCAACGGTTTTGAGTTCGTGCCGCGCATAACGCGGGCCAAACCGGCTGGCGTCAAGCGAACGCCGTCTCAAGGCTGGCATGCGACCGCCGGCTCGGCCCGTTACGCCTTGTTCCGCAGCACGAAACAGGCGCCGCCGGCGCGCTGGATGCGGCGGCAGAGGTCGTCGGCCGTGGCCCGCGTGTCGGCGCCGATCCGAACCTGGTAGAACAGACGGGTGCCCCGCGTCCGCATCAGCGTGCTCAACAGGCTCGGATCCTGATCGCCGATGACGGCGCTCAGCCGCTTCATGGCGCGAGCGTACATCGCCAGCGCCTTGTTGCGGTCGAACCCGGCGGCGAGTTGAACGCCCCACGACTTCGCCGCGGCCAGTTTGATGTGCTGCTCGAGCTCAGTGACGAAGGAATTGGGCGCGCGGCGGAGCAGCGCCATCAATTCCCGGCAGCTGGTGTTCGGCGCGCGGTCGGCCATCTTGGCGTTCTTGCCGGCGGCGGCCCAGTCGTCGACGGAGGTGCCGGTGATGGCCGAAACGTAGTTGCGCGTTTCCTGCGGCATCGGGCCGGTTCGCGCGAGCCATTCCTGCACCCGCCGCGGGCCGGCATTGTAAGCGGCCGCGGCCAGCCCAAGATTGCCGAACTGGCTACGCAACTCGCTGAGGAATTCGGCCGATTTCGGCAGCGCCTGCACGGGGTCGAAAGGATCCAGCAGCCGGCGTTCGCTCGCGGTCCCCGGCATGAATTGCGCGATGCCCTCGGCGCGCTGGCCGTTGCGGGTGACGGGGCCGATCGCGTTGGCCTGGAAACGGCTCTCCTGCCAGATCACGCGGGCGAAGAACTCCAGCGGCAGGTCGTTCGACCGCGCCGCGGATTCGATCATCAGGCACATCGCCTCGCGGGTGTCGGTTTCTCGCCCATTGGGCGCGGGCGATTGCGCCGCCAGTTCCTCGACGCTTGGTATCGCGACATCCGTTTTGGCCGGGGCGACATCCCCGGCGATCGCCGGCGCCGCCAGCAACAGGTGCAGCATCGCCCCCACGCCAAGCGCTGCACGCCGACCATTAACCGTTTGCATCGCCATATCTGGGTTCCGGAAAGAGCGCGCGGAAACACGGACCCGGCCGTTGAGCCATTAAACAATGGTGGGCTGCTTTTGGGAGCGCAAGGCGGAGCACCAGCACCTCCCGGAAACGCGATGGCGGCGATATGGTATGCGCGGCACTGGCGGATATGCGCGAAAGCCCGCCGCGCCCGGCCGGAAACCATGTCTTTTTCCGCCATTATCGATTTACGTTAACGCCGCATTTTGTGCGCCGCTCCCTTTCGCGCACAGCGAAGCCGGGTAAGGTCCCCTCCTCTTTGCCGGGAGGAATAGCATGCAGGACCGACGCCAGAGCGCGCGCGACAAGGTGATCTATGGCGGCGTCGCCGAGGTCGACGAGAGCGGCGTGACCCGCGAATGCGTGGTGCGCAACATCTCGGAAACGGGCGCGAATCTCGAATTCAGCAACCTCGTCAGGTTTCCGAAAGAGAAGATGTCGCTGACGATCGCGCGCAAGGGCCGCTCCTTCCTCGCCAAGGTGGTCTGGTGGCGCGACAATTTCGTCGGCATCGCCTTCAGCTCGGACCGTCCCTACGAACTGCCTGTCTCGAATATCGAAGAGCGCCTGCGCGAGAGCGAAAAAAAGAAGCGCCAGTTGCAGCGCCGTATCAACGAGCTGTTGGGCGATAGCTGAAGCCACGCCACGTCACGCGCGGGCTTGATGTACCTCAATCCTTGCTTCTGACTTCCGGATTAGTTTCTCGAATCATGGTTTCGGGAAGCTCCGATGCGGCGGTTCGCATTCAAGGCCATTGTCGCGATACTCTCGTTTGGCAAGGTGGAGCGAAAGCGGCCTGATTGGGATCGCGTCATCCTGATCTACTCGACCTCCGTGACGATCGGACTTGTCGCGCTCTACGCGTACGGAAAGGCCACCGCGCGCTGGTGACGGAGGGCTCGAGCCAGCTCTGCGGAATTCAACTCAGCAAAAAGCCGGCGGTCTCGCGACGCGCCGGCTTTTTCAATGAGCGTTGTGTCGCCAGCTCAAACCTTGACCAGCGGACCTCGCGAGGCCGGCCCCTTCGAGCCGCCACCGGGACCGCCGGATTTCGGCTTGCGCGGCGCGGTGCGCTTGCGCGTGCCGGGCAGCTTTTCCGGCTTCGGGGTGACCGGTCCCTCGACGAACTCGAAGCCGATCTTCTCCGCCCCTTCCGCGCCCGCCTCGTCCTTGACCAGCACGACACGAACGTGGCCGCCGCTCTTCAGCTTGCCGAACAGCACCTCGTCGGCCAGCGGCTTCTTGATGTGCTCCTGGATCACGCGGGCCATCGGCCGCGCGCCCATCTGCTCATCGTAGCCGTGGCGGATCAGCCAGGCCTTCGCCGGTTCCGACAGTTCGATGGTGACGTCGCGGTCGGCGAGCTGCGCCTCGAGCTGCAGCACGAACTTCTCGACCACCATGCCGATCACATCCGGATTGAGATGCGCGAACGAGACGATGGCATCGAGCCGGTTGCGGAACTCCGGCGCGAACTGCCGGTTGATCGCTTCGTGGTCGTCGCCTTCCCGCTTGTTGCGCGTGAAGCCGAAGGCCTGCCGCGCCAGATCGGCGGCGCCCGCATTCGTCGTCATGATCAGGATCACATTGCGGAAATTGACCTGCTTGCCGTTATGGTCGGTCAGCCTGCCGTGATCCATGATCTGCAGCAGCACGTTATAGAGATCCGGATGCGCCTTCTCGATTTCGTCGAGCAGCACCACGCAATGCGGATGCTGGTCGACGCCGTCGGTCAAAAGTCCGCCCTGGTCGAAACCGACATAGCCCGGAGGCGCGCCGATCAGGCGCGACACGGTGTGCCGCTCCATGTATTCCGACATGTCGAAGCGGATCAGCTCGACGCCGAGCGAGGCCGCGAGCTGCTTTGCAACCTCGGTTTTGCCGACGCCGGTGGGACCCGAGAACAAATAGGAGCCGATCGGCTTCTCCGGCTCGCGAAGGCCCGCCCGCGACAGCTTGATCGAGGCCGACAGCGCTTCGATCGCCTTGTCCTGGCCAAACACCACGCGCTTGAGCGTCGTTTCAAGATGCTTCAGCACCTCGGCATCGTCCTTCGACACGCTCTTGGGCGGAATCCGCGCCATGGTCGCGATCGTGGTCTCGATTTCCTTGATGCCGATGGTCTTCTTGCGCTTGTTCTCCGCAACCAGCATCTGCGCCGCGCCTGACTCGTCGATCACGTCGATCGCCTTGTCCGGCAGCTTGCGGTCGTGGATGTAACGCGACGACAACTGCACCGCGGCCTCGATCGCCTCGTTGGTGTATTTCAGCCGGTGGTAGTCCTCGAAATAGGGTTTCAGGCCCTTGAGGATGGCGATGGCGTCTTCGACCGTCGGCTCGTTGATGTCGATCTTCTGGAACCGGCGCACCAGCGCACGGTCCTTCTCGAAGTGCTGGCGGTATTCCTTGTAGGTGGTCGAACCCATGCAGCGGATGGTGCCCGATGCGAGCGCCGGCTTGAGCAGATTGGACGCATCCATCGCGCCGCCGGAGGTGGCGCCGGCGCCGATCACGGTATGGATTTCGTCGATGAACAGGATGGCGTTCGGATGCGCCTCCAGTTCCTTCAGCACCTGCTTCAGCCGTTCCTCGAAATCGCCGCGATAGCGCGTACCGGCGAGCAAGGTGCCCATGTCGAGCGAGAACACCGTGGCGGCCGACAGCACTTCCGGCACTTCGCTGTCGACGATGCGCTTGGCGAGGCCCTCGGCGATGGCGGTCTTGCCGACGCCGGCTTCGCCGACGAACAGCGGATTGTTCTTCTGCCGGCGGCACAGCACCTGGATCGCGCGGTTGATCTCGGAGTTGCGTCCGATCACCGGATCGATCTTGCCGTCGCGCGCCTTCTTGTTGAGGTTGACGCAGTAGGTCTCGAGCGCCTCGCCCTTCTTCTTGGAATCCTCGTTGCCCTTGGTCTCGGTTTCCTCGTCGACCCCGCGAACGGGGCGCGCCTCGGAAACCCCGGGCCGCTTGGCGATGCCGTGGCTGATGTAATTGACCGCGTCATAGCGGGTCATATCCTGCTCCTGCAGGAAAAAGGCGGCATGGCTCTCGCGCTCGGCGAAGATCGCGATCAGCACGTTGGCGCCGGTGACTTCCTCGCGACCGGACGACTGGACGTGAATCACTGCGCGCTGGATCACGCGCTGAAAGCCCGCGGTCGGCTTGGCGTCGTCGGCCCCGTCGGTAACCAGATTCTCGAACTCGGTCTCGAGATAGTTAACGAGACTGGTGCGCAGCTTGTCGAGATCGACGCTGCAGGCACGCATGACCGCCGCCGCATCCGAGTCTTCGATCAGCGACAGCAGAAGATGTTCGAGCGTCGCATATTGGTGGTGACGCTCGTTTGCAATCGCCAGCGCACGATGCAGGGATTGTTCAAGGCTTTGGGAAAAAGTCGGCATCGCGTCCTCTGTGGCCCCCGCCATCATCATGATCGCCGTTGCCCGGCTCAGGCAACAACAACCTTTGTCATATAGTCGTTCAAGATCGCGGCAAAAGAGCGGTTCCCGCGACTCGTTTACTTTGGGATGGCGAGCTTACATCCAAAAGCCGGGCAAAGACCCCGGGCAAAAGAGCAGGCTTGACCGATCCCTCGCCTTTTTGATGCAAAACCCGTTCCTGTTTTCCTGTGGATTTCGCGCGGCGCTATTTCTTTTCCATCACGCATTGCAGGGGGTGCTGGTGCTTGCGCGCAAAATCCATCACCTGCGTGACTTTGGTCTCGGCGATCTCGTAGGTGAAAACCCCGCACTCCCCGATCCCATGATGATGGACGTGGAGCATGATTTTGGTCGCGGCCTCGACGTCCTTCTGGAAGAACTTCTCCAGCACATGAACGACAAACTCCATCGGCGTGTAGTCGTCGTTCAGAATCAGGACGCGATAGAGATTGGGACGCTTGGTCTTCGGCTTGACCTTGGCAATGACAGACGTGGCGGGACCGCCGGTGCCCGCGCCGCGGTTCTCATCGTTGCTCATTCGGGGAGCAGATGCGGCGGCGGCAGCGGGTGCGGACGGGTCATCTCTGGAAGCTAATTGCAACATGGCACCGGCGTTCGAAATCCCCATGGAAACCGGACAGCGACCGGGCCATACCTTCCTTGCCGGACGGCATCTCGACGAGTACCCGGACACGCTTTCCAGATCGCCGTTCCCGGCCGGCCGACCCATCCGCTGGATCGTTTGAAGCAATATGGGACGGCCTCGGGTTCGCCGCAAGCGCGCAAATTACGGGTCCGGTGCGACCTGCGACCGCTCCGATTCCAAGCCCGGCGATCACGCCAAGACTAATCAATCCTGACCGATTTGACAAAAAATCCCGCCGGCCATTTAGCGACAGTTGACGATGGCCAGGCGGCGTTTCGCGGCCAATTCGGCCATTTGCCAGGCCATCGCGGCGCGCCTTCGGGATCGCGGCGAACTCATTCACCTTGTCCCGAGTGTCACTGTCGTCGACCGTGCAATCCGAACCGATTCCGGCAAATCCGGAGCAAGAAAAAAGCCCGGCCATATGACCGGGCTTTTTGATCTCATGGAAACGGCGCCGAATTTATCAGGCGGCAGCGGCCGGCGTGAACTTCGCGACCAGGCCTTCGAGCGGCTTGTAGGTCGTCTTGGCGAGATCCGTATAGAGGCCCGCGATCTTCTGCGATTCCGCAACGAAGGTTTCGTAAGCCGACTTCGCGAATTCGGTCTGCACTTCGAGCGCCTTGTCCAGCGACTTCACGCCAGACAGCTTCTCGACGAACGACTTGGTGTCTTCAAACGACTTCTTGGTGTAGTCGCCATAGGCGCTGGCGATGGCCTGGAGGCCGTTCTGGACGCTGGTGGCCGAGGCAACGACGGTCTCGAGGTGTTCTTTGCCGTACTGCTGAATGTCTTCGACTTTGATCATGATGGAGAAGTCCTTCCCAGACTGATGTTCAAACCCTGCCGGGAGGTCCCGGCTCCCTTGACGCTGCGTAAGAATAGTGCAGCGCACAAAAAAGTCAAGAATCTTTGTGCGTCGCACAAATATATTCAATTAGCCGCTAATCCCGGGGCCTTAGGCAAGGGATAATTAATCTTTTGGAAACTCGTGGCCCCTAACCTGATTCCCGGGCCTGCCCGGGTGCGGACAGGCGACCGAAAAACGTTTTCGGACAGTCTCTTAGCTGGAATGGCGGCTCGATCCGCGACGCCGCGGGAAAAGCTCGCGCCGATCCGGCGGTCTGAGCAGGGAAACCTCGCCGACGGTTGGGCATAATTTGGCCTCACGAAGCGGTGAACAAGGCAGAAATTGGGACGGGGAAGTCATGCTTCGCACAACCTTGGGCTCCTCGCGTGTTTTGCGGGTTTGCGTTTTCGGGCTGGTAACGGTCACCACCGCGGTCCTCTTCACAAGCGACAACGCCGAAGCGCGGCGCTCCCGGCATGCCCGTCATCACGCCCATGCCCGCCACCAGGAAGCGCGCGAGAGCTATAGCCCGGCGTTCTCCTCGATCATCGTCGACGGTAATTCCGGCTCCACCCTCTCCGCCAATAGCCCCGACGGCAGCCGTCATCCGGCTTCGCTGACCAAGATCATGACGCTCTATCTGCTGTTCGAGCGCCTCGAGGCCGGCAAGATGAAGCTCGACACCGAAATGCAGGTTTCCGAGCACGCTTCCGAACAAGCTCCCACCAAGCTTGGGCTGCGCCCGGGCCAGACCATCCGCGTCGAGGACGCCATCAAGGGACTGGTGACGCGTTCCGCCAACGACGCCGCCGTCGTGATCGCGGAAGCCGTCGGCGGCGATGAAGACGATTTCGCCAAGATGATGACCCGCAAGGCGCGCGCGCTCGGCATGAGCCGCACCATCTATCGCAACGCCTCCGGTCTGCCCAATGACGAACAGGTCACGACCGCGCGCGATCAGGCGACGCTGGGCCGCGCCATCCAGGACCGCTTTCCGCGCTACTACCGCTACTTCTCGACGGAAGCGTTCAACTATCACGGCCAGACGATCAAGAACCACAATCACCTGATCGGCAGCGTCGATGGCGTGGACGGCATCAAGACCGGCTACACGCGCGCTTCCGGATTCAATCTCGTGACTTCGATGCATCGCGGCAACCGCTTCCTCGTCGGCGTGGTGATGGGTGGCCGCAGCGGCGGTTCGCGCGACGCCATCATGCGCAACCTGCTCGCAGAAAATCTCGAGAAGGGCGCCAGCAAACGCACCGTCGCCGCGATCACCGAACGCAATTCGTCCGAATCCGCCACTGATGTGGCGCAGGCCGAGACCGAACAGCAATCGGAGCCAACGGCCGCAACGCAGGATGCAAGTCAGGTCGCCGCGGCTGAACCGGCCGCAGCCGCCGCGGCCCACACGACCGGATCGACCGCCCGGTCGATTTTCGCGGCCGCCGCCGCGGCAGTGCCGCCATCGAAGACCGAGCCCGCGCCGCTGACCAACGGAGTAATCCAGACGCAGGCGCTTGCCACCATCCCCGGCTCGTCCGAACCGATGAAGCCCGTCAAGGTCAAGACCGTTCAGGTCAAGGCTGGACAGGTGAAGCTGGCCTCGGCCGCATCTTCCCAGCCGGCTCCGCCGATCACCAGCGCAATCCCGGCGCCACGCCCGGAAGTGCCGGAAACATCGAGCGCAGTGATGGCCAGGGCCGAAGGCAACAAGACCGAAACCAACCGGTTTGAGGCCGCGAGAGCCGAAACCGCCAAGCCCGAATTGCCGCCGCAGCCGCCGGGCCACGGCACCGGCAACGGTCTGCTCGGCGTGCTGCCCGCCTCCAGCCTGTCGTCATCGCAGCCCTCGCCATCCCAGGCGTTGGCCTATGCGGATCCGGCGCGCTCCCAGCCGCAAGCTGCCCCGCAAACCAGCGCCGACAAGCCCGCCGCGGTCCACACCGGCTGGATCGTTCAGGTCGGCGCGCTCGAGAGCGAGAACGAAGCACAGCAACGCCTCGACGCGGCCCGCAGCCAGGCCCGCGGTCTGCTGGCCAAGGCCGATCCGTTCACCGAACCGGTCGTCGCCAAGGGCGACAAGAAGCTGTACCGGGCCCGCTTCGCCGGCCTCGACCGCGATCAGGCCGAGGCGGTCTGCAAAACACTGAAGCGCTCCGAGATCTCCTGCATCACCGTCCGCAACTGATCGAGTTTGGTTAACCAATCATGAAGCGGGCAAGGCGCGGCGCGCCTTGCCTACGACCATCCTGATTTGGCGGTGTCGCGACCTCGCAGATTGTCGCGATCGGACAAGCGCCCTCGCGAACCCCTGACTTTTCCCTGCGATTTCCGTTCAAAACTGACGCGAATGCGAAGATGCGCGCCTGCCAAGCCGGCATCGCGGCAGGCCTGCGTCAACTCGATCATGCAGCAACCTCAGCGCTGCAAACTTCTCGTCAAGATTTAGCGGATAATACTGCAGACACGAACGATCGACCACGCCGGACAACGGCGGGCGGCAACGGGGCGTCGACCGGAGCAAGGAACGAAAGTCACCGGCTTGTGGCGTCGGTAGCGTTGTCTGGAGCTAATGGTGATGCGTACGAAGCAAAGTATCCTTGGCCTCGTTTACACGGGAGGCGAGATACGTCGACCCCCCCTGGTCGGGATGCAATTTCTTCATGAGCGCGCGGTGCGCCCGGCCGATCTCGTCACGTCCCGCCCCCGGCTGCAGGCCAAGGATCTGATAGGCCTCCTCGTCCGTCATTTTGCCGCTCGACGCCGCGCGGCTCTGCCCCCCTGCCGTGTTTCCCTGCGCGTTCTCACGCCAGGCGGGAAACCTGCGGTCCAGATAGCTTTCAAGTAACGCCACGCTCTCGGCATCGAAGCCGGAGATCATCCCCGTGAGCTGCGGCAGGTCGAATTCGCCCAGGTTGCGGCCGGCATAAGGGCCGGCCACGATCTGGCCCGAGAGTTCGCCGCTGTCGTGATCGAGCGCCATATCGAGATATTGCGAGCGGACCCGCGAGGCCTGTCCTGCCGATCGTTGCGATCCCAGGCCCGCGAAGATTCCGCCGATGTTGGAAAACCCTGACGTCCCGAACGGCGACCAGCCGAGCAAACCCGCGCCGAAAATCCCGATCGGAATGGCGACGGCAAGTTCGCCCCTGAGGCCGGTAAAGGCGGCAACCGCGAGCGCCACGATGCCGCCGCCGATCTTGATCGCCCGCGCAAGCACGACCGGATTGGCCGCACGAAACATCTGCAGCAGCGAATAAAGCAGGACAACAGCGACGGCGCCGGCGATCAGGGTTGGCATGCCCCCAATATAGTCGCATCGGCGGCAAAAAGCATGGCGGTCGCGCGCTTTGCCCAAAAGCACGACCATCCCGAGCCGCTCGTTGGCGCGGGCGACCTGACCCGTTATTCTCAGCTCCGACCCAACGGAATGACCATGGAGCGGACGATGGCGGCGCCGGGATTGAGCACGATACGGAGCAGCTTCGGGCCGCAGGACACCATGAACCGGCTCGAAACCGCGGTGAAATCCAAGGGCATGACGGTGTTTGCGCGGATCGATCACACCGCCGGCGCCACCGCGGCGGGGCTGTCGCTGCGGCCGACCGAGGTGCTGATTTTCGGCAATGCCAAGGGCGGCACGCCGCTGATGCAATCGGTTCAGACCATCGGCATCGACCTGCCGCTGAAGGCGCTGGTCTGGCAGGACGCGGCGGGCGACACGTGGCTTTCCTACAACGACCCTGACTGGCTTGCGCAGCGGCATGGACTGGGCGGCGAGACCGAAGCTGCGGTTGGCATGATGACCGGCGGGCTGGCCGCCCTGGCGAAAGCGGCGACGACGGGTTGATCTGGCGAGCCCTGCGCCCGCCTGACAGTAGCGGGAGAGAAAATCACTTCATCTGGCCGAGCAGTTTGGCGGCACCGCTTGCGGACTTCGACAGCCGCAGCAGCGCCTCGCGCCCGCCGGCGGCATAGGCAGCGGCGGCGCGCAGCAGTTCGCGCAATTGCGCGGCAGCGCCGGGATCGAACCTGCACCACGCTCCGCCGGTCAGGCGCGATATCTCCTGGAACGCCCGCTCGGCGTCGGCGTCGTGCCCTTCCTGAAACATGAACACCGGCACCTTGAGCAGGCCGAGCTCGCCTGCCTTGGCGCAGAGATCGTCGACATTCTCCTCCATGGCGTCGCCGACGAAGACCAGCGCGCGTACGGCGGATGCCACCGCCTCGCGCCGCGCTTCCGACAATACCTTGCCGATCTGGGTGTTGCCGCCGCGGCAATCGATCTTGGCCATCAGCTTCGCGAGTTGCGCGCTGTCGGAAATCCAGCCCGTGGCGCGGCACTCGTTGAGGCCGCGATAGTAGACGAGCCGGATATCGAGGCTGCCGATGGCCGCGGCCTCGCGAAACATGTCGGCCTGCAGCGCGCAGGCCATGTCCCAGGTCGGCTGCCGGCTCATGGTGGCATCGAGCGCGAACACCAGCCGGCCCCGCGCACCCGGTGCATGTGGCGACATCGCGCGCGCCTTGGCGACAAAGGCGGCAATCTCGTCGGAGGCGGATTTCGTTTCCGGCAAGCGAACCGTCCTTGCCGGACGCGGCCTTTTGCGTCGAGGAAATCTCGGCTGGCGATTTCGGCCCGGTCGGTTCGCGTGACATCAGCGCTCGCAAGATTACTGCAAGCTCTATGTGGGCCGCGTTCGAGGAGGGGTCAATGCATCCAAGCGCCCCGCCCGTCGTGGACGGAGGCGATCCAGATACCGAACGTGGGTACCGGCGTCAGTTCTGAAGCGGCGCGGCCGGAGTTGTCGGCGGGTTGACCGGGACGAAAGGCGCCACCGGCCCGGCGTCGGTCATCAGCGGCGAGGTCTTGGTCACGACCGGCCTTGAGCGGGCTGTCATCCTCGATGAACTTGTCGAGCATGCCCTGGATCGATTCTTTCGCGTTAACTGGACCGGTATCGCGCATGTCGTTGTGCTGGAAGTCGGTGCGGACCACCGTAATGCCGGCCTTCTCGCAGATCTCTTCGGACGGAACGACGCCCGGATCGGTCTTGAAGACGGGATCCTTGGAACGGAACGAAAGGATCTTGAAGCGGCCGTCGGTGATGAACGGCACGCGCAGATTGTCGAGGGTCACGACCCGCTTGATCAGTTCGGGATGCAGCTTGGCGAAATACATCGAGATATCGGCGCCCGCCGAATGGCCGACCATGGTCAGATGTTCATAATCCGCGTTCGGCTGCACCTTCTGCATTTCCGAGACGGCGAAGCGGATGTTGGCGACGCCGCGCAGGTACTGCGGCTGGCGGCCGACATAGAGCTCGCCGACTTTCGTCACCATCGGCGGATCGGTCGGCAGATCATGCTGGATGCTGACCACGATGAAACCGCGCGCGGCAAACGCGTTCGCCAGGAAAGAGTACTCGGTGTATTTGACGGTATTGCCGTGGTTGAGGATTGCCACCGGCAGCGTGATCATGCCGGCATTGGCCTGCATTTCCTTGTCGCGGCGGATGGCGATGTCGACAGCAACCGGACGGTTGTTGCGGGATGCGTCGTAGAACGTGATCCTCTCGTGGTGGATCGCCCATTTGCTGATCGTGAAATATCCGACCGCGACCAGCACGGTCAGCGAAAGCAGAATTGCAATCCCACGTTTCATGTCCATCCCCGTCCGCCGACGTCAGGGCCCATTTTCCGCGCCTCAGACTCCGCCGTGCCTTGTTGGCTAATATATGTCACGGCGGAGTGACAGGAAGTCTAAATATTGTGAATTGACCGCCTGTTCGTTGTGCGGTGCACTTTTTTGTGCACCTGCACAGCCATCGTGCGCTTCTGTTGTCGAACGCTGCAGATAAAGGCCAGGTTCAGATTTTGGGTAAAGCCCAAGTGAAAAATCGACCGTAAATCAGGTGCCCACGGCAATCAACGCCGGGCCTCTACGGATAATCGGCCTGCTGGCAGTAATAGCTTACCACAACCTCTAGGCGCCGATGATGTCGTGCATCTCGAGCGGCTTGTCGACCTGGCTGAACCACTCGGCGCGGTTGGCGGCGCGGCGGCGTCCGCGCTCGTCGAGCGGCAATTTCAGCTGGCGCAGCAGGCTCGTGACCTCCTCACGCGCGGTAAGATGGCCGAGGCTCGGGCGGGTGCCGAGCGTCGCCTCGTCGATGTCGTCGAGCGCGGTCAGGCCCCGCGGAAAGAACTCGCGATAGACCACGCGCTCGGCAAAACCGTCGATCGAGCGGAAACCGAGCCGGAACGCCAAGTCGTTGAGGCTGTCGGCGACGAGCTGCTTGTTGCGGGATCCCAGCATCGACAACCGGTTGCGGACCACGATCCAGTCGGTCGAAGCGCCGTCGAACTGCCGCCGCTTGCGCCGTGTATCCCGCACCATCTCGGCGTAATGGCTCTCGCCGGTCACCGAATAGGTCGCGGGATCGACGGTTCCCAGCACGTCGAAGTCGAGGAAGCTGTCGTTGATCGGCGTCACCAGGGTGTCGGCCATCGAATGCGCCAGGCGCATCAGGTAGCTGTCCGAGCCCGGCGTATCGATCACGATGAAGTCGAAGCTGCGCTCGACCGCGCCGACGGCGTCCATGAATTGCTGGAATTCGGAAGTTTCATTGTCGGCGATCTGCATGGTTTCGCCGAGCTTGATGCAGCAATGCACGGGAATTTCGAGGTCGAGGCCGGTCCGGCGCGCCCACGCGCTGCGGTTGTTGATGTAGCGGGTGAAACTTTGCTGCCGGCAATCCAGATCGATGGTGGCGACGCGCTGGCCGGCCTTCATCAGCGCGACGGCGATATGCAAGGCGGTGGTGGATTTGCCCGAGCCGCCCTTCTCATTGCCCAACACAACGACGTGCGCCGAGCCCGACTGACCCTGACTAGTCTGCACCAACATGTGATTTGATCCCCGAGTATCATCAAATTCCGCGCGTCTGCGGTCAAGCAAAATGCGCAACGAGTTTGTAAAATCGTTCGTCGTGCGCCTTTAATGATGAATCGGAATCGCGGCGGCGCGGGAGCTGCAGATTTTTTTCGCGCTCGACATGACACCGACGCAATCGACGATTCGCGATGCCGTGCTGTCGGCTTGGCGGGCAGGCCTCGAGCTTGATAGGGTCAGCTTCCCGCCACCGGGTCAGGGTTCGCCACCTCCCTGCCCTCCAGAGATCGAGCCCAGATGTCGCGAAGTCCACTGATCGTCCGCACGGTCCCCGCATTGCGCCGCGCCGTCGACGGCTTGCGCGCGAAAAAGGCCACCGTCGCGCTGGTGCCGACCATGGGAGCGCTCCATGACGGGCATGTATCGCTGGTCCGCCTTGCGAAACGCCGCGCCAGGCGGGTGATCGTCTCGATCTTCGTCAACCCCACCCAGTTCGCGCCGACCGAGGATTTCAGTTCCTACCCGCGCACCTGGAAGGCCGACGTCGCAAGACTGGCCGCCGAGGGCGTCGACGCGATCTGGAATCCCGACGTCAAGGCCATGTATCCGGACGGCTTCGCTACCCGAATCGTTCCCGACGGCCCGGCCACCGCGGGACTGGAGGATCGTTTCCGCCCGCATTTCTTCGGCGGGGTCGCAACCGTCGTCGGCAAGCTGTTCACACAAGTCCGCCCTGATTTTGCGATCTTCGGCGAAAAGGATTTCCAGCAGCTACGGGTCGTGACGCGGATGGCGGGCGATCTCGACCTCGGCGTCAAGGTGATCGGCTCACGCACCGTGCGCGAACGTGACGGCCTCGCGATGTCGTCCCGCAACGTCTATCTCTCGCCGGAAGAGCGCAGCATGGCCCCGGTGCTGTACCGCGCCATGAAGGAAAGCGCCAAGCGGCTGCGGGCGGGCGAGGATGTTGAGGCCGCGATGGCCGGCGGCGCCGAACTGATCACCCAGGCCGGCTTCGTGCTCGATTATTTCGAGGCGCGTCACGCCGAGACACTGGCGCCGATCGCGTCGATGAAGGACGGCCCGGTGCGCATCCTGGTCGCGGCCAGGCTGGGAAAGACCCGGCTGATCGACAATGTCGGGGTCTAGAGGGAAGACTTGCCGGGTTGCATTCAGACGCCCGGCGTCACGCCGAAATGCCGCCGCCCGAATGGTTCGGCAGCGGATCGTCACTGAGTCGTCGCTGTAACTCGTCGGCGCAGAGCGGATGCGTCAGAGCAGCCCGAGTTCGCGCAATTCACGCCGCAACGGCTCGGGCATCGCAGCAACACCGGCGCCGGCGGATCTGAGATCCGGCGGGACGTCGGTGTCGGCAAAATAGCGCCAGCCCTGGAACGGGCGCATCGGCCGCGTCAGCACCGGAATCACCTTGGGCTGCATCACCAGCCGGCAACGTCCGATCCCGTCGCGATCGCGGAACGGCTCGATCGCGATGATTTTTTCCCGCGCGGCGATTTCGCCGCGGATCACCCAGTACAGCGATCCGCCGCCCAGCACCTCGTCAACGCGCTTCGGCGTCATCCGGGTGATGTGGATGTGATGCGGCGGCAGGCCCTTTTTTTTTGCGGTCTGCATGCGCTCCGCGACCCAACCCTTGAGTTCCCGGACCGACTCGCAGCCGACGGCAAGCTTGATGATATGAAGTGGCATGGGGCGAGGTTTAGAGCATGGTCTTGAAAGTGGAAACCGGTTTTCCCCCGGTTTCCCGAAGGTCAGGCCCGCGGAAAAGACGATGCATCAATCGTTGGACGCCGCCGGCTGGGGTGCGCCGGGAGGCGGCGCAAGTTGAACGGGGGCGGCAGTTGGCTGGGCCGCAGCCGGCGCATGCTTGGGTGCGGCTGGCTTCTTGGCCGCCGCCAACGCATTACTTGCCGCGGCAGGCGGACGCGGTGATGGTGATGGTCGCAGCCGACGGCGATGCCGGCGCGCGCGACGCCGTCGACCCCGTGGGCTCCGGCGTCATGATGCTGACCGCCGGGGTCGACGCTGCCGAGGGAAAATCGGCATTGGTGGGTTTGCCCGTGGGCATGTTCGGCGCGAGTACGGCGACCGGTCCGGGCCCCGGCGATGCCACCGGCAAGTTCCACAGCGGCGCATAGCGTGCGATCAGCGCATCGTAGGGCCGCTCTTCCATGTTGGCCACGATCTGGCGGCTATCGGTGAGCGCCCGGAACGCCCTGCAGTTCGACGGCGTACAATGATCGCGCGCCAGCAGCACTTGCGCCATCAGGCCGTAGCGATCGCGCTCCACCGCCGCGCGCAACATCTGCAGTTCCGGCGTGATACTCCGGTTGGCGGAGGCGACGTCGCCGGACGCGGTCAATCGCGTGATCTGGGAAGCTGCATAGGACACCGCCGCCGCGGCCGTTTCGGCGGAGCCGAACAAGGTCTTTTCGCAAGCCGCCAGGACGATGTCGCCGGCGATATCGTCGATGCACGACAGCGCCGGCAGCGAGGCGTTCATCGGCGGCGGCGATCCGGCCATTTCTGCGGACGCTGTCCGGCCCGCTGGATCGAGTTCGCGTATCGTGGCCGCCACCGCGATACCCACGGCCAGCAGGGTAATGACCGTCAGCGCGCCGTTGGCGACCGATTTCTCGGCGCGCAACAGCGTGATCAGCACGATGATCCCGAAAAATCCCGCCGCGGCCAAAGTCAGCCACATCGGAAAAGACGGCAAGTGCCAGATTTGCTCGAGCGATGTAGCCCAGCCCCAGTTCATGCGCGATGTCCCTCAACGCAGCATAGAACGCATTCGACGGATGTGAATGCCAATGCCTTTCGCATTCATATGCACAGCTTCGTATGCACAGAATGTTTCTGAGAACGGGGCCTTTTGACGACGGGAGACGAAATGGAACTCGCCTTCCTCACCCGGCCGCACGCACTGTCAATCAGGAGACGTTGAGCTGGCTTTCCTTGGCAACCCGCTCGAACGCTTCGGTAGAGTTCTTGATCCGGTACTGGCAGTCGTCGCCGTCGGTCGGAAGCAACCGGATCACCTCATAGGTACCGGTGGCGGCCGGACGCGCGACGTTGCTCGCAGTGAAATAGACGGTCTCACCAACGTTGTATTTGTGCTTCAACGCCCTCTCCATACGCAAAATACGTCGGCCGTGCCCACGGTCCCGCTTGCTTCGGCCGACTGAAGAACCCGCGGCTATATAGCACACGGCCAATCCCGTTGGCCAGTTACATCCGGGCATACCAAATGCGCATATTTTGCAGGTTTTTCAGTACGATAACACCGATTTCGGAGGGTCCGGGCAAATCGGCGTCACCACCGCCGCGAACCACCCCCGCAGGCTTCAGGCCGTGTGCGGGAGCTTACCGTCGGGGCTCGCATGATCGACCGCCGCAGGCAGTTGCTGCGCCAGAACCTTGGCAAGTTGATCGACCGGGATATTGAACCGCGCTGCCAGCTGCTTGACGGTGTCGCTGCCAAGCACCTGCTGCAACTGCTCCGCCGTGATCGGAAGGTTCTGACCATTTCCGATCCAGGATTTGACCTGGTCGCCGAGGCCGGCCTGCTGCAGCTTGGCGACGATCGCGTTCAGCCCACCCTGGCCGCCATTGCCGAGCACTTCGCTCAACACCACGGGAACGACGGCGGCCTCGAGCTGGCCGAGCGCACCCTTGAACGCCGGTGAATTTTCCAGTAAATCGAGAATTCCCATGGGCCAAATCCTTTCGCTGGACGCGATGGCGTCGGTTCCCGATTCAGAACCTTTTGCGCGGCTCGGTCAAGCCTGCGAAACCATCGATGCCTCGCGGCTAGGATTCTTGGCGGCCCTTCGGGCGCGACAACTCAACGTCGGGCGGCCAGGGGCTTTGGTCAGGGGGCGGTTCCGTCTCGTCGACCTGCGATTTGAGCGCCGCCGCCTTTTCGATCAGGCCCGCGGCCAGCTCCGGGTTGGAGGTTGAGTTAGCGAACTTGAGAAGCGTCGCCGCCTGACGCGCGAAATATCGTCTGCCGATCACAGGATAAGACCCCCGAAAAACATCCAGCCGCTGACACCACGCATGGTCGGCGGATTCGTTCCGCAAATTGTTCAAAAGTGAACTTAAATTGCGCCCGATGATGATCGAGGCACCGGCGGAACCCGCGCTTGCGGTTCCGCCAGCCGTTCAGACGTTCTCCAGTCGCTCGATGACAAAGGTTTCGGCGAGGCCCGCGCGCGTCCATTCCTGGAAGGCCGGCAACGCCATCATCGTTGCCATATAGGCCTGCGTTGCAGGCTCGACCGCAATCGCATAGGTGCGCAAGCGGTGCACCACCGGCGCAAACATCGCATCCGCGGCGCAGAACTTGCCGAACAGGAACGGCCCGAGTTTGCCGTAACGCTCGCCGCACTCGGCCCATATCTGCTGGATGCGCGCGACGTTGGCGTGCGCATCTGCCGACAGCGCGATACGCGCGGACCGGCCGGTGCAGATTCATGCCGCATTCATTGCGCAGCGCCATAAATCCAGAATGCATCTCCGCCGAAATCGACCGCGCATGGGCGCGCGAGGCGCGGTCCTCGGGCCAGAGCCGGCTTTCCGGAAACTGTTCGGCAACATATTCGATGATGGAAAGCGAATCCCAGACCGTCAGGTCGCCGTCGATTAGCGCCGGCACCTTGCCAGAACCCGTGAAATCCAGAATGCGCCGCTTGTCGGGTTCGCCGGTATAGAGCGGGACGAGGATTTCATCGAACGCGATGCCGCTGGCCCGCATCGCCAGCCATGGCCGCATCGACCACGACGAATAGTTCTTGTTACCGATGACAAGCTTCAAGGTCATGCGCAGGAATCCTTATCTTGTACGCTACTTTGCCATGGCGCGCGGCGGCCGTTCAACCCGCATGGCCGGTGCCGCTTGCCGTCACTCGACAGGATAGCAGCATCCGCCTTCGTAGGGAGATACGGGATGAGCGGATATTGGGTCGTCTGTCTCGGGACGAATGGAAAACAGCGGCGCGCAATCAGGAGCGGCCTGAAAAATCCTGCGGCGTGAAGGTCAGGTCGAGCACGTTCCATTCGCCATATCGGTCCGCCGGCAGCATCGTGTAGGGCTGACAGGCTTGCAACGCGTCAACGGCGCTTTGCCTGAGATCGAGACCCTTCAGATTGCCGCTACCCTCGAGCACCACGGGATCTGCAGAGAGCTTGCCATCGGGTGTCATGAACACCCGCAGCTTGATCATGACGCTATCCGACGGCGAAATCGATGGCGGCAATTTCGAGCATGTCTTCAGATGGCGTCGAAATTCGGCGACGGGACCGGAGTCGATATCGGCCTTCGTCGATGCTTGTGCGTCGTAGTCATCCTTGCCGCCCTTGGCCGCCTCCACGGGAAGCGCCGGCGGCAGACCGAGCATCACGTGGTACTTGATCGAAAGATCGGGCTCCGGAGTCGTATAGCCCGGCGTCGGCGAGGCTGCCGGCGGCTGCGGCTGGGTTGCGGCTGGTTGCGGGGTGGGAGACGGTGCCGCCTGCGTCTTCTGCTGCTGTTGCGGCGGCTGCTGTTGCGGCCGCGCGGCTGGCGGCTGCTGTGCCGGGAGCGGTTGTTGGGCCGCGGGCGGCGGCGAAGCCGCCGGTGCCGATGCGGCTTCCGATTTCAAAGGCAGGTCGAAGCCTTCGGAAGGCTTGGGTTTCGGTTCCGGGGGCAGCTCTTCCTTTTTCGAGGCCGGCGGCGCCTCGGCGGCTGGTACGATATCAACCGTGATCGGCTCGGCCGTCACCGAACCGTACGGATGCACTTCTGTAAAGAACAGCAACAGCATCAGCACCGACAGATGCGCGACCGCCGATGCCGTAATGCCCGCACGCCAAATCCGAACTGGGTTCATCGTAGCTGTTCAAAATCTTGATGCCCGCAAGAGCATAGCGGCCCGCGCAACGGCCTCAATCCCATTTCGGCGCAAAACCGAAATCGGTGAGCCGGCCCTTCGGGCTGGCCATGGCGTAGATCTGCTGCATCTCCTCGTCGGAGAGTTCAAAATCGAAAATATCGATGTTCTCCGACAGCCGCTCGATCTTCGAGGTCCGCGGTATCGCTGCCGCATTCTGCTGCACGAGCCAACGCAGGCAGACCTGGGCCGGAGTCTTGCCGTGGGCTTTGCCTATGCCCACCAGAGTCTCGTCGCCCTTGATGCGGCCCTTCGCCACCGGACTATAGGCGACCATCGCCATTCCCAGCCGCGCGCAGGCTTCCTTGACCCGGTTCTGGTCGAGATAGGGGTGGTATTCGACCTGATCACATACCAGCGGCTCCGGACAGATCGACACCGCCTCCTCGATCAGCGCCACCGTGAAGTTGGAAACCCCGATATGCCTTGCCATCCCGAGTTTCTTGGCGCGCACCAGTGCGCCCAGCGTCTCCGCCAGCGGCACGTGCGGATTCGGCCAGTGCAGCAGCAACAGGTCGACTTCCGACAGGCGCAGCCTTGTCAGACTCTCCTTGGTGGATCGTTCCAACTCGTTGGGCGCAAAATGCGTGGTCCAGACCTTGGTGGTCACGAACACCTCGTCCCGCCGCACGCGCGCGGAACGCAGGCCGTCGCCGACTTCGCGCTCGTTCTCATAGGCCTGTGCGGTATCGATGTGACGGTAGCCCAATCTCAGCGCCTGCTCGACGAGACGCGCGCAAGCCCTGCCGCGCAGTTCCCAGGTGCCCAGACCGATCGCCGGGATTTTAGCGCCATTGGCTTCGACATAGAGCATCGGATGGACTCGGGCTAACCAGCCCGCATTATGTCCTTCCTCCACCGCGCTGCCAACAAGGGCGGCGAGCGGCCGGGGATGATGTGGAAGTCAGGTCCGCTTTGAAGGTCAGGCCCTGGCCAAGGCTGCAAATACCGTGTCCGGAGCATGCGCGATCACGGCGAGAAGCGCCCTCGCCGGCCCGCGCGGCATGCGCTTGCCCTGTTCCCAGTTCCGGATCGTTTCCACCGGCACCCCTAACCGGGCGGCGAATTGCTGCTGGGTCAGGCGCGCGCGACGGCGGAGGTCGCGCACCGCGGGCAGCGCCGCCATTTCCAGTGGCGCGGCGGCCATCGGCGCGGACGGGACGACCGGAAACTCCAGTCCGTCCCGCAATTCCACGATCCGTCCGTCCGCCTTCAGCCGCAAGCGCTGCATGGTCCACACCCCGAGGAAGATTTTCGGCGATGCGCGTTAAAGCTTGGTTACCGGTTTATTAAATCATCGATATCCGCTTCCCGGATTCGAGAGCCGCCCTTCACCCGCGCGCTACTGTTCCTGCGCGAGCGCCATCGGTCTATCCGCCTGTCGTTCCGACCAACGAAAACGGCCCGCGCTTGTGACGCGGGCCGACTTCAAAATGATTGGCGTCACGCTTGCCGTTAGCCCCAGCGAAACGCGATCGCGCCGGCCATCGACCGCGGACGGGTCCGAACGGCATGGCCGTCATTGCCGCTCTGTACGATCCACTGGCCGTTCTCCTGGCCGACGATCTTGCCGACGTGGTGACGCCAGACAACGATGGCCCCGACCGACGGACCGCCGGCATTCGATCCATAGCTGGCCCAGGACCGCGCGAGATTGAACGAGGGACCGGGATCGCTGCCGACTTGCGTGCGCATATACCATCCGCACCATGCGGCGGGCCGGCCCGCGTAGTGGTGACCACCACCCGAATGATGGTGATGGCGCGATCGAGCCTCTGCACTCGATCCGATCAAACAAAGCACTGCCGTTGCAGCCATGACGATACGCTTCATGGATGTTCCTTACTGAGGGGGGAGATCGCGCTGGGCGATCACGGAACCGCTAATTTGGGGGGTACGGAGACGCGCCCGAGCGGCTGGTTGAATGAGCGGATTGCTATCCGCTGGGTCCGTTTAAGGAACCGCCTGTGGCTAAAATGGGGCACTTGGAGGGGGCGGAACCGCCCCAGGCGGGCAGCGGGGTTGCCCCTTTTGCATGGCTCGTGGCACCCTGTTGGGGCGGCCGTAAGTAGTTGTAAAGACGCTCTAATTCAACCCGAACCAGAGCGTGGCAATGCCGAGAAACGAGAAGAATCCGACCACGTCGGTGATGGTGGTGACGAAGGTGCCCGACGCCACCGCCGGATCGGCGCGCACCCGTTCCAGCACCATCGGAATCAGGATGCCGCCGAGCGCGCCGGCCACCAGATTGCAGACGATCGCCAGCCCGATCACCACCCCAAGCCCCGGAATCCGGAACCATAGAACCGCGGCGACGCCGGTAATGACGGCGAACGCGAGCCCGTTGACGAGGCCGACCAGGCCCTCGCGGACGACGACGCGAAACGCATTGCTGGAGCCGAGTTCGCGCGTCGCAAGCGCGCGCACCGCGACCGTCATGGTCTGGGTAGCGGCATTGCCGCCCTGACTGGCGACGATCGGCGCGAGCACCGCCAGCGCCACCATTTTCTCCAATTGCCCTTCGAACACGCCGAGCACCGAGGACGCCAGAAAGGCGGTGGCGAGATTGACCAATAGCCAGTTGAAGCGCGCCTTGGCGATGGTCCAGACGTTGTCGGACAATTCTTCGTCGCTGGTGACGCCGCCCAGCGCCTTCAGATCCTCGTCGGCCTCCTCCTCGATCACGTCGACCACGTCGTCGACGGTGATGACGCCGACCAGCCGGTTTTCGGTATCGACCACGGGGGCTGCGACCAGATTATATTTGCCGAACAGCCGCGCCACTTCTTCCTGATCGTCCATCACGGAAACGCGGCGGCGGTCCTCGTCGATCAGATCGGCCAGCGGCACCATCCGGCGCGAACGCAACAGCGCATCGAGCGCCACCGCGCCGTGCCAGTGCTGCGCCTTGTCGACGGCGTAGATCTCGTAAAACCGGTCCGGCAGGTTCGCCGTGTCGCGCATGTAGTCGATCGCCTGCCCGACGCTCCATTCCGGCGGCACCGTGATGAACTCGGTCTGCATCCGCCGTCCGGCGGAGTTCTCCGGATATTCGAGGCTGCGCTCCAGCGCATCGCGCTCCGATGGCGGCAGCTTTTCGAGGATCTCCTCCTTGTCCTCTTCGTCGAGGCCCTCCAGCAATTCGACGGCGTCGTCGGATTCCAGTTCGCGCACACCTTCCGCGACCGTCTCGGGTTCGAGTTCCTCGAGGATTTCCTCGCGGACGGAATCGTCGACTTCGTTCAGCGCCGAGAAGTCGAAATCGGTGCCGGTCAATTCAACCAGGCTGACGCGGTCGTCGGGCTCCAACGCCGCGATCAGATCGCCAAGGTCGGCCTCGTGGAGTTCCGCAACCACAGCGCGCAGGAACGGCGTATCGGGAGCATGAATTGCGCGCGCGATCTCCTCGACGAATTCGGGGCGAATTTCGCCACCTTCGGCGCGCATCGGCAGGCGCTCGAGCAAGGCGCTGTGGGCAACGTCCATATCCTCGGCCATGCCGCGCCTCGCCGTTTGACATTCGTCTGAGTTATGGCTTCACGCATTACCCAATGGGCAACACCAAGCGCAATGACAAATATGATCGGCAGATGCGGGTCGGGAAATTGAAGCTGTTGACCGCGACCCTTGTCGCCTGCCTGTCGTGGACGGCCGCCGCCGAGGCGGCTTCGTGCCCGCGCGACGGGGTGCTCGGCACCTCCCGCGTGCTTTCCGTCGATGCCGCCGCCACGCCCCGGGTCGGGCTCAAGCAGTTCGCGCAGACGCTGCCGCTCGGCGATCACGAGGTGGTGCTGACCTTCGATGACGGCCCCTCGCCGCCAGCGACGTCAAAAGTGCTGGCGGCGCTGGCCGCGCAATGCGTGCGCGCGACGTTCTTTTTGGTCGGCAAGCAAGCCCGGCAATACCCTGCGCTGGTGCGCGGGATTGCGGCCGGAGGCCACACCATCGGGCACCACAGTTGGAGCCACCGCAACCTGGGGCGGACCTCGCCCGGCCAGGCACGGGAGGAAATCGACCGCGGCATCAGGGCGGTCGAGGAGGCCCAGCACGGTGTCGCAACCGACGTACCGAGCACGCCATTCTTCCGCTTTCCCTACTTCGAATTGACGCCGGCGACCCTCGACCTCCTGCAATCGCGCGGCATCGTCGTGTTCGGGGCCGATCTCTGGGCCAGCGACTGGAGACCGATGACCCCGCGCCAGGAGTTGAAGCTGGTCGCCGACCGGCTCAAGCAGGCGGGCCGCGGAATCATCCTGTTTCACGACCCAAGGGCACAGACCGCGGCCATGCTGCCGGCCTTGCTGCGTTATCTGCGTGACAATCACTATCGCGTGGTTCATGTGGTGCCCGCGGAACCTGCGGCCCGTTCCGATGCGATGCCGCCGGAGACGAAATCATCAGCGGAGCTGGAACATTAAGCCGCCGTTCATGACGGCGGCGCGAGTGTTACATCGCTAAACGACGGAATGCAGACGGTGCGGCATAATGGATGATGCGTTGGCTTTGGTCCGCAGGCGGCAATGGGCCGCTATCGGTCTGGGATTTCTGACCTGCATCACAGCCTATCCGGCCCGGGCGGCCGATTGTCCCGGCCATCCCGACGCGATCGGCACCTCGCGCACGCTGGTGGTCGATCCGCGCGAGCATCCGCGCATCGGAACCATGCAATATGCCGAAACGCTGCCGCTGCGCGACCACGAGGTGGTGCTGACCTTCGACGACGGCCCGCTGCCGCGCAACAGCAACCAGATTCTCGACATCCTCGCCTCGCAATGCGTGAAGGCCACCTTCTTCGAGATCGGCCGGATGGCGCAGGCCTATCCGGAAGGGGTCCGCAAGCTGATCGCGGCCGGCCACAGCGTCGGCACGCACAGCCAGAATCATCCGCTCACGATGAACCACATGCCGGTCGAGCGGGCCAGGCAGGAGATCGACGACGGCATCGCATCGGTGAAATCGGCGCTCGGCAACGATCAGGCCGCCCTGGCGCCGTTCTTCCGTATCCCCGGTCTGCTGCGCGCCGAAGCCGTCGAGGACTATCTGGCCGCGCAGGGCATCCAGGTCTGGAGCGCCGATTTTCCGGCCGACGACTGGCGGCATATTTCCTCCGGGCGGGTCTATGACCTCGCGATCAAACGGATCGAGGAAAAGGGAAAAGGCATCCTGCTGCTGCACGATATCCAGGCGCGAACTGTCGCCGCGCTGCCGCGGATCCTTCATGAGCTGAAGGCGCGCGGGTTTCGCATCGTTCACGTCGTGCCGGCGACGCCACAAAACCCGGCGACGCCGACCGAGCCGCAGGATTGGCAGTTGAATCCGCCGTCGGAGAATGTCGCGACGTCGCACTGGCCGAGGATTCCCAATTTCGTCTACGCCGGTGCCGGCGCGCTTCCCGCTCCCGCGCTGTCGGACCTCGACTGGCGTGACGGAGGCTCGATGACGCTTTCGGAGGATCGCTCGGGTGTTGTCCGGCACGGCGTCCCGCTGCCGCGGTCGGCGCCCTGGCCCCGGCAATCGCCGCTGACGCCTGAGGCCGAGGCCGCAGCCGAAGTCCTGCCGGTGCCGGCGCTCAGTGTTTTCGAGATCACGGAGGGCCTGCGCACCGCGACGCGCGGGCTGACGCATCGCGCGGAGCAAGCGAGCGGCCGGGACGTTCATGAAGCGATTTCAGCCGCCGCCGGCAGCTCTGCACGCACGGTGCGCGGCAAACCGCATCACGGGACCGCCCGCCGGGCGGCCGGCCATGGCAGCCGCAACGCCGGCCATCGCCGCGGCGGGGCACCGAAACATCTGGCGCAGGCCAGGAAACGAAACGCGTGAGGCCCGGCCGTTACGCTTGAACCCGCCCCGGATCGCCTCCGGCGCCGGATTCGGTCGAAACGCGATGAAGCTTCAGTTCGTCACGATCTTCGAGATGCACAGCAGCACGATCATCGCCAGAAACAGCAGATCGATATAGGCATTGATCTCGCCGACACGACGCAGTTCGGTGACGTCGGTGACGATCTGCTTGCGCTGGGACAAGGCGGCGGGGCCGTCGGCCGTCAGGCCGGCCAGACGTCGCGCCTCGAACTCAAGCCGCTCGATGCGCTGGTAGAAATAGAACGAGCGCAGCGCCGTTGCCGCGCGCATCAGGGCGTAGAGCAGCACGAGGATCGCGAGCACCGCCCGCTGCTGATATTTCTCCATGAAATTCAGGCTGTAATAGACCATCGCCAGAAACAGGAAGTTGGAGATGAACCGATAGGCGTGGCTAAGGATTTGCATGCGCAGGTTCCTGTCGAGGGTCGGCCGGGATGGTGTTTGATCGAGTGCAGTCGCAAAATTGCCGGTGCGCAAGCCGAAATCGCCAGCCTGGACACCGCGTCCCCGGTTTACGCCAATGGTGTTACGGTAAGGCTACCGGGCCGGCCAACCCCGCCATCCCTGTCATTTGGGGTTAAGAATTGGTGCGAATTCGGGATGGGTGCCGACCGCACCATCCGCGCCCCGGGGCCCAATGCTCGCGGCCCCGAATCAGCAAGACCCATCGTTGCGGATTGCACCTTCGGAATGGTCACGCAGCCGCCGTTACATGACGGGATTGTCTGGTGGACCCGGGGCGCGCACTTGTTGCGATATCAATGAGTTACCTAGCTCACGAAACGAATACGGTGCGTTTCAGAGCCGAAAGTGCCCTCTACCAACGCGACCACGAACCCCATCGCCCCCGCAGGCGCCGACGCGCGCCTCACTCGGGCAAGCCCGCTAGCCGCAAGCCGTTTGCGAGACTGGCGCGATGCTCCGGCCGCCGGATCGGTATCCAGCCATCAAGCTTGGAGATACGAAACGCGGGATCGAGCTTGCGCAAATGGTCCGCCGCATCCCGCGCCTGCTCCATTCGCCCGGCAAGCGCATGACATGCGGCGATGATGAGCACCACGAACGCGAAGCTTGGCAGTTGCCGGAAGGATTGCTCGGCCCAGGATAAGGCCAGGTCGAAACGCCCGGCAAACAGATGCGACATGGCCATGCCGGCCTGCATCCGGAACATCTCAGGATCCAGCGGGCTGAAACGCATTGCGCGGCGTAAAGAACTCGATCGCGGCTTCGGGATCGCCGCGCTCGGCCCTGAGGAAGCCGCCCAGGAACCAGGCCGCCGCCAGGTTCGGGTTGAGCACCAGCGCCTTGTCGAGCAGCGCGACGGCGCCATCCACGTCGCCGGCAAGATGGGCCAGCGTGTGTCCGGCCCGTGTCAGCGCGACGGCGTCGTCCTTGCCCAATTCCACCGCCAGACGGGCCAACCGGATGCCGTCGGCGAACTCCCGCGGCTGATCGGTCATCCAGCCGTTGATCTTGCGCCAGCAATGACACCAGGCCGCCATGGCATGGGCTGAGGCAAACTCCGGATCGAGCGCGATGGCCTTGTGAAACAGCGGCAACGCCTCGTCGATCGCCTCCCGCGTTCCACGATGCAGATGACGGCATGGCGCGCAGATAGTGATCGTAGGCGCTGAGATTGCCGGTCGGCTTCCGCCGGGCGCGCTCGATCTCCGCGCGCTCGAGCTGGGAGGCGATTGCGCCGACGATGCTGGTTGCGATCTGATCCTGCAGCTCGAAGATGTCGTCGAGCGTTCCTTCAAATCTCTCGGCCCAAAGATGGGTGCCGGTCGACGGCGTCCACGAGCTGTCCCGTGATGCGCACCCGGCTTTCGGACTGACGCACGCTGCCTTCGACGACATAGCGCACGCCAAGCTCGCGACCGACCTGCTTCTCGTCCACCGTCCTGCCCTTGTAGGTGAAGCTCGAGTTGCGGGCGATCACGAACAGCCAGCGGATGCGCGACAGGGCCGTGATGATGTCTTCCACGACGCCGTCGGCAAAATAGTCCTGCTCGGCGTCGCCGCTGAGATTTCGAAACGGCAGCACCGCAATGGAGGGAGAATCCGGCAGCGCCAGCAGCGGCCGCGGACGTTTCGGCCGCGATGTCCGGCGCCGCGACCGCCGCATGCGCGGGCGGCTGCTGTCCTCTCGCACCTGGCCGACAAAGCGAAGGCCTTTGCGCGAAACCGTCCGGATCAGGCGCTGCTCCTTGCCGGTGTCTCCGATCGCCTTGCGCACCGCGTTGACGTGGCTCGTCAGCGTCGATTCGGAGACGATCCGACCGTCCCAGACGGCCTGCAGTAAGTCGTCGCGCGTCACGACCTGGTTTCGGTTCTGAACCAGATAGAGCAGCAGATCGAAGACTTTCGGGCCGATCGCGATGAGCTCCGAGCCGCGCTGTGAGCTCGCGCCGGTCGACGTCCAGGCAATAATTTTCAAACAAGAAACGCACGTCCGCGCTCCGCTTGGACAAGAAGCCAAGGGTAATTCAAGGCCAATTCAATCCGGTTGCAAGGCTTTCCCGCCGGCCCGGGCGCATCCTCCTGCTGCATTCACGAGCAAGGCCATCGGTGGCCGACGAAAAATGAGGGAAAGTCATGAAGATTGTCATCATTGGCGGGACCGGCCTGATCGGAACGAAGCTCGCGAGCCGGCTCCGTCGAGAAGGGCCACGACGTGCTGCAGGCCTCTCCCAGCACGGGCGTCAACACGATCACGGGCGAAGGCCTCGACAGGGCGCTTTCGGGTGCCGAGATCGTCGTCGATGTCGCGAATTCGCCGTCCTTCGAGGACCGCGCGGTTCTCGCATTCTTCGACACGTCGAGCCGCAATCTCCTCGCGGCCGAGGCCGCCGCCAAAGTGCGGCACCATGTCGCGCTGTCCGATCGTCGGGACCGATCGCCTTCCGGAATGCGGCTATTTCCGCGCCAAGCTGGCGCAGGAGAATCTGATCCGCCGTTCGACAATTCCCTATACCATCCTGCGCGCCACGCAATTCTTCGAGTTCGTCGGCGGCATCGTCGATACCTCCTCTGACGGACAGATCGCCCGGCTGTCGCCCGCCTTGTTTCAGCCGGTGGCCTCGGACGATGTCGCCGCTACTCTCGCCGACGTCACGCTTGCCGATCCCATCAACGGCATGATCGAACTCGCCGGCCCGGAACGATTGAGCCTCGACGAATTCGGCCGGAAATACCTGGCCGCGACCAAGGACCCGCGCAAGGTCGTTGCCGATATCCACGCCCGCTATTTCGGAGCGGAGCTGGACGACCGGTCGCTCACGCCCGGCGACCATCCGCGGCTTGGCGCCATCCGTTTTGAGGATTGGCTGGCCACCCTTCGCAAGTGACGCGCCCGGCTGCCGCCGGCTCTTCATCGCGACCATCATGACGCCTCTCATGCGAGCCCATGTCCATGACCAAGCCTTTCTTGCACGATCTTTCGCAGGAGGAGCCGGCGGCCGCCTCCGAGCCGCGCCAGGCGACTCCGCCCGTGGCCGACCGGCGTCTCGCCGATGCAGAAATGGCGCGCGTGCTCGGGACCGAACCGTTCCGCATGGCTTTGGACTCCTCCGGCGGCGGGATCGCTCACTGGAAACATGATCCGTTGCACGACGTCGTCGAGCCCATGACCCACCACGTCATCATGGCCTACAACGGCGCGGTGCAGCGCATGGAGCGGCGTTCGGGACGATTTGTTTCGACGGGAACGTTTCGTCCCGGGGTTGTGATCATCATTCCCGAAGGATCGAGCTCCCGATGGGATATTCCAAAACCTGTCGATGTCGTTCAGCTCTATCTTCCGCACAGAACGCTCGCGCGCGTGGCCGACGAAGCCGACACCGCCACGCCGATCGATCTCCTGGAGCGAACGGCGCATCCCGATCCCATCACGTCC
Source organism: uncultured Alphaproteobacteria bacterium (assembly GCA_963843225.1). GTDB lineage: Bacteria > Pseudomonadota > Alphaproteobacteria > Rhizobiales > Xanthobacteraceae > Bradyrhizobium. The sequence continues at coordinate 779,037 of CAWJJT010000004.1, forward strand.
CGGTTGCTCCTGAGCGCGGCGGACGTCCTGGAAGGCAATGAGGCTCTGGATACGCTGTTCAGGCAGCAACTGACGGACCTGCTGGCCACGCGTCTGCTGGCTGCGCATGCCGGCGCGCCAGCCACGGTTCAGCCGGTCGTGGGCGGACTGGCGCCGAAGGCGCTGCTGCGCGCCATCGAACGCTTGCGCTCGGACAGCGATGCGGATGTCTCGCTTGCGGCGCTCGCTGCGGAGGCCGGCCTGTCGCGCTTCCACTTCTGCCGCGCCTTCAAGGAAAGCACCGGGCTCTCGCCGCATGCCTGGCTGCGCCAGCACCGGCTCGAGCAGGCGATGCAAATGCTGCGCGAGACAGACGCGTCGGTCGTGACGGTCGCGGCTGCGCTTGGCTACGCCTCGCAGACAGCCTTCGCCGCTGCATTCAAACGGCTGACCGGCGATACCCCGACCGATTGGCGGCGGCGCGCGCGTTAGCAGCAATCGCTCTGCAATCGCCGCAATGGCGCTGGGGCAGCGGCACATCCGGTTCGCTAGATCAGCACCGTGCCCATGCCAACCACACGGAGAAGAAGAATGGCCTGGAACGTCCCGCTCAATCAGCTTGCAAACACCTCGCGCCGGAAGGTCCTCGCGACCTCGGTCATGTCCGCGATTTCACTCACCGTCCGCTCTTCAACGGCGACCGGCGAAGAATCAAACCGCTCGAAATCCCCCGCTCAATGGACCGATCCGATGACGTCGGTGACCACGAAGGATGGCGTACGGATCTTCTACAAGGACTGGGGACCGAAGTCCGCCCAGCCGATCGTCTTTCATCATGGCTGGCCGCTCTGCGCCGACGACTGGGATACCCAGATGCTGTACTTCGTCGGCAAGGGCTATCGCGTGATCGCCCACGATCGCCGCGGTCACGGACGCTCGAGCCAGGTCGGCGATGGCCACGACATGGATCATTACGCGGCCGATGTCGCGGCGGTCGTCGAGCATCTCGATCTCCGCAATGCCATCCACGTCGGCCATTCCACCGGCGGCGGCGAAGCCGTGCGCTATGTCGCGCGCCACGGCCGCGATCGCGTGGCCAAGCTCGTGCTGATCGGCGCCGTGCCGCCACTCATGCTGAAGACGGAAGGCAATCCCGGCGGCTTGCCGATCGACGTCTTCGACGGTCTGCGCCGGCAGCTCGCCGCCAACAGGGCGCAGTTCTACTTCGATTTCGCGAGCGGTCCGTTCTACGGCTACAACCGCCCGGGCGCCGCGGCATCGCAAGCGGTGATCTGGAATTGGTGGCGCCAGGGCATGATGGGCAGCGCCAAGGCGCATTACGACGGCATCAAGGCTTTCTCGGAGACCGATTTCACCGAGGACCTGAAGAGCATCACGGTGCCGACGCTCGTCCTGCATGGCGACGACGATCAGATCGTGCCCGTCTCCGACTCCGCGCCGCTGTCGGCGAAGCTGCTCAAGCACGGCACGCTCAAAATCTACGAAGGACTGCCGCACGGCATCTGCACGACCCATGCCGACATCGTCAACGCCGAACTGTCGGCGTTCATCGCGGCCTGATCCGTTCGCATCGATCCATTCAAACCACAGGAGAAATCACATGCGACTGGTCATTATCGGCGCCGGCTTCGCCGGCATGTATGCCGCACTGTCCGCTGCTCGCCTGCGCGACATCAAGGGCGCTTCGCCCGAGAAGCTCGAGATCGCGCTGGTCTCACCGCAGCCGACGCTGGTGGTTCGCCCGCGGCTCTACGAACCGAAGCCCGAGACGCTGACTGCGCCGCTGCTGGATGTCCTCAAGGCGATCGACGTTGTCTACGTGCAGGGCAGCGCCGAGACGGTCGATACCAAGGCGCGCGAAGTCGGCATCTGCGACGTCCGGGGGAAAGCGAAAGAAGCTCTCCTACGATCGCCTGGTCGTGGCCACCGGCAGCCGGCTGTTCCGTCCGAACATTCCCGGCCTCGCCGAGCACGGCTTCAGCGTCGACTCGCTCGACGATGCGATCGCGCTCGACCAGCATCTGCATGGCCTGGCCGATCGGCCGGCTGCGAACGGACGCGACACGGTCGTCGTTGCCGGCGGCGGCTTCACCGGCATCGAGGCGGCAACCGAGATGCCGTCGCGGCTGCGCGACAGTCTCGGCAACGACGCCAAGCCGCGCGTCATCATCGTCGAGCGCAACAGATGCGATCGCTCCCGACATGGGCGAAGGTCCGCGTCCCATCATCGAGGACGCGCTGAAGCAGCTCGGCGTGGAGACCCGGCTCGGTGTCGGCGTTGCCTCGCTCGACGAATCCGGCGTCACGCTGTCCGACGGCGAACGCATCGAAGCCGAGACCGTGATCTGGGCGGCGGGCATTCGCGCCGCGCCGCTGACCGCGCAAATCCCGGCCGAGCGCGACAATTTCGGCCGGCTGCTGGTCGACCGCGATCTGCGCGTGCCCGGGGTGGCGGGCGTCTTCGCCACCGGCGATGCCGCGCGCGCAGCCTGCGACGATGCCGGCAATTACGCGCTGATGTCGTGCCAGCACGCGACGCGGATGGGCGCCTTTGCCGGCAACAATGCCGCGGCCGAACTGCTCGGCGTGCCGACCAGGCCGTATCACCAGAAGGCCTACGTCACCTGCCTCGATCTCGGCGAAGCCGGTGCGCTCTTCACGCGCGGCTGGGAGCGCAAGGTGGAGATGGTCGGCGACAAGGCGAAGAAGACCAAGCAGGAGATCAACACGGTGTGGATCTATCCGCCGCTCGCCGAGCGCGCCGCGCGCTGGCGTCGGCCGATCCGGAGCGCGTCACCGATCTCTGAACACCTCACCAGCAATGACCGCAGCAGTTTCCAGCGGGAAGCACGCCCTCAAATCGAAGGATCAGATCCAGCAATCACACGCAACAGGAGACAAACATGAATCTGCACAACACCTCACAGCTCGCTGGACCGACGCCCGAAGAGTTGGTTCCGTCACGCTACGCGTTGAAGGTCGGCGAGATCGACGTGCTGGTGGTCAGCGATGGCGTGCTCCCGCTGCCGACCAAGATGCTGGGACATAACGCCGCTCCATCCGTCCGGGCGGCCTGGTTGAAAGACATGTTCCTGCCGCCGGACGCTTTCGACTGGGCACTGAACGCGGTCGTGGTGCGCAGCGGCGGCAAGACGATCCTCATCGACGCCGGACTTGGGTCTGACCCGGACTTGCACTTGCCGCGGGCCGGGCAGTTGATCAGGCGACTGGAGGCCGCCGGCATCGATCTTGCGTCCGTGACCGACGTGGTGCTGACCCATATGCACATGGACCACGTCGGCGGGTTGCTCGTCGATGGCGTGAAGGATCGGCTGCGTCCGGACCTGCAGATCCACGTGGCGGCCGCCGAGGTCAAGTTCTGGGAGGCGCCGGATTTCTCCCTCACCGCCATGCCGCCGGGGTTCCCGGACGCGCTTCGGGCGGCCGCCAAGCGGTTCACGAAGGAGTACCACAACCAGCTGCGGCAGTTTGACGAGGAGCATGAGGTTGCGCCGGGCGTCATCGTCCGTCGCACCGGCGGTCACACGCCCGGGCACAGCGTTGTTCGCCTGACATCCGGCGGCGAGGCGCTGACGTTCGCCGGCGACGCCGTGTTTACGGTCGGCTTCGATCACCCCGACTGGCACAACGGCTTCGAGCACGACCCGGAGGAGGCGGCTCGCGTTCGGGGGCGGCTCTTGCGGGAGCTGGCGAAGACCGGCGAGCTGCTGGTGGCCACTCATATGCCGTTCCCGTCCGTCGGACGGGTGGCGGTTGACGGCGACGCCTTTCGATTCGTGCCGGTCTTCTGGGACTACTGACCGCTTGCCGGGTTAGAACCGAGCTGGGGCGCGAACTCATCGGCGTAATGAGTCCGCGCCTCCGCTTCACCGATCGCGGAGCGCCTCACTCTGACGGTGGCGAGGCGGCCGAATACAATCAGTAATCAGGAACCGCCCTCTCCTGCGTCCCTTCTGCCTCCAGAAGCAGGCATTCCCACCATCAGGATGCGTTCTGGCTGACGACACGAGGAGGAACAATGCGGCAGGCAAATGATTGCGAAAGCCCTTTTCGCATCAACGACATATGCCCTGGTGCGCTCGGAGGGACTCGAACCCCCACGATTTTACTCACTGCCACCTCAAGGCAGCGCGTCTACCAATTCCGCCACGAGCGCTTGGGAAACCGGCACCGGCATAACGCCGGACCGGATCAACGGCGCGGGATGTAACAAATCAGGGATGGGGGGACAAGGGCTGCCAGCGCAGCCGATCCGGCGAAGTTCGCAGCCGAATCGGACTACCGGCTGCCCGGCGATTTCGGCAGCATTTGCTTGACTTCGACGGCGATGCGGTTGCGATCGACCAGCACCACGCCGCTGGCGACCGGCAGGTTGTTGGCGAGGATCTTGACCTCGTCCGCCTCGGTGGCGTCCAGTTCGATGATGGCGCCGCGGCTGAGCCGCATTACCTGATGGATGGGCATCGTGGTGGTGCCGAGGACCACCATGAGATCGACGCTGACTTTATCGAGGGTTGGCACTGGGACGGGCGACCTGCACTGACGGAACATGCAAAATTGCGTGCCCGGAGATCACCACGTTATGGTTAGCCAATGGTTAATGATCGCCAATCCCTGGATTTAGCGCCGTTCGCAGGCCCCGCCGGCGCCGGGGCGGTCGAATGGCGGATATCGGACGCACCGGTGCCCTACCCCGAGGCGGTCGCCGCCATGGAAGCCCGCGCCGCCGATATCAGGGATCACGCGGGCGAGCGAACTGGTCTGGCTGCTGGAACACCCCCCGCTCTACACCTCCGGCACCAGCGGCAAGGCGGCCGACCTGCTCGAGCCGCGCTTTCCGATGTTTGCCACCGGGCGCGGCGGCCAGATCACCTATCACGGCCCCGGCCAGCGGGTCGCCTATGTCATGCTCGACCTGAAGCAGCGGCGGCCGGACGTGCGCGCCTATGTGGCGGGGCTCGAGGAATGGATCATCCGGACGCTCGCAGCCTTCAATGTGCGCGGCGAGCGGCGGGAGGATCGCGTCGGCGTCTGGGTGAGCCGGCCGGACAAGGGCGAGGGATTCGAGGACAAGATCGCCGCCATCGGCGTGCGGCTGAGGCGCTGGGTATCGTTCCACGGCATCTCGATCAATGTGGAGCCCGATCTGACCCACTTCGACGCCATCGTTCCCTGCGGCGTGGCCGACCCGCGCTACGGCGTCACGAGCCTGGTCGATCTCGGCCACCCCGTGAGCATGGCCGATGTCGACATCGCGCTCCGGCAGGCGTTCCAGCAGGTGTTCGGCGCGGTCGAGAGCGGCTGCCGGAGGCGAGCGTCTGACGGCGGAATGCAATCCTCGCGGCGAATGAACGGGGCCGGCGGCGGACGCAGGCAGGAATTCGGATCCCTGAAGCGCGCCCGCCCGAGGCGACGGACGCTTGCTTCAAGCCGCCGCGCGCTGCGGCGCGACGTCGAGTTGGCCCGCGATGTAGCGCCGCTCCTGCGTCAACCCGCCAAAGCCGTAGGCATCGCCGCGGACTTCGTCGACGTGGATATAACTCTCGTTGTGCAGCGGCCCCAGCAAATCGCCCATGCGCCTGAACATCGCGGCGAGATAGTCCGCCTTTTCGTCCTTGGTGTTGGTGCCTTCGGAGACATGGACGTCGAGCCAGAAGCTCGCAAGCTTCTGTTCGGCCAGCGAGCGCCCGCCCGCGAACCAGTCCGCCGCATCGACGGACCGCACGATGATGGCGGTGACCTTCGGGATCCTTGCGCAGGATCCTGGCGGTGAGTTCGCTGACGGCGGCAGCGATGTCGGATTTCAGCGAAGGCGCCTGGCGTGAGCTTGAATAGGTGACGGTGATGAGCGGCATGATCTTTCTCCTTGGTCTTGCGCGCCCCAAGCGCGCCACATCAAGCTAGACCCGCCGCCATCATTTTGATATCTTATCTTACGATATAACAATGATAACGATACCTGATAATGACAACGCTCGACATTTCCACGGTGCAGGCTTTCCTGCTGGTAGCCGAACTGCAGAGTTTCACCCGCGCCGCCGAAGCGCTCGGCACGACGCAGGCAGCCGTCAGCATGAAACTGCAGCGGCTGGAGGCCATGCTCGGCAAGCGGCTGGTCGAACGCTCGCCCCGCGCGGTGCGGCTGACCGCCGAGGGCGCGAGCTTTCTCGACCATGCGCGCTCGCTGATGGAGGCGCATGACCGCGCGTTGTCGGGCGAGCGCATGGCGCGGCCGCAATTGTCGCTCGGCATCAGCGATCACGCCGCAGGCCCCGAACTGGTGCCGCTATTGGCAAGGCTGCATGCGGTGTCGCCCCAGCTTACGCTGTCGGTCGCCATCGGTTTTTCGCGCAGCCTGATCGAGGCCTACGATGCCGGCGAACTCGACGCGGTGATCGTGCGGCAGGAAGGCAGCCGGCGCGGCGGCGAGAAACTGGCCGAGGACGAATTCGGCTGGTTCGCCTCGCCTTCCCTGCAATGGCCGCGCGGCACGCGTTTGCCGCTGGCGACGCTGGCGCCGCCCTGCGGGGTGCGAGCGCTCGCCATTCGCGCCCTCGACAAAGCCGGCATCGAATGGAGCGAGGCCTTTGTCGGCGGCGGCGTGGCCGCGGTGGCTGCTGCCGCCCTCGCCGGGCTCGCGGTCGCACCGCTGGCGCGCCGGGTCGCACCGGCAGGCATGGTCGACATCGGCCCCGCGCGGGGATTGCCCAGGCTCGGTTCGTCGAAGGTGATGCTGCATTCAAAGGTCAGCGACGCCGGCAAGCTCGCCGCGCTGCGGACAGTCGCGGCGACGTTCAGGAGCGCGGTGACCGGGTGACGAAACCCGCGGCTGCGCGCGTCAGGCTGTCTGGAGAATTACGCAGTCCGGCGCGGGCCCGCCCGCGCAGGTGGAATCGCATTCGGTCACCAGCGACGCGATCGCGGTTTCCAGCGCCTTGAGTTCGGCAAGCTTGCGACGCACGCCGGCAAGATGATCCGAGGCCAGGTTCCGCGCTTCCGTGCAGGATTTTTCGGCCTGCATCAGCGACAGCAGTGAGCGCACTTCCTCGATCGAGTAGTCAAAGTCGCGACAGCGTTTGACGAAGGCGAGCCGGCGAACATCTTCCCGGTCGTAGATGCGCTGACCGCCGCTCCGGGCTGCGCGGCGCAACAGGCCGATCTGCTCGTAGTAGCGAATGGTCGGGACGCTCGTGCCGGTCCGCTTGGCCAGATCTCCAATCCGCAATGTCGCCTCCGCGATTTTCCCGCTTGAACGTCAAGTGACTTGAGGGGGTATCGGTCGAGACATCGATGAACAACCCTTCGGAGAATCACATGCGTGTTATCCAGCCATTCTGCGCCCTGCCTTCCGAGACAGCGCCGGGCTGCGGCTGCGCCACCAGCCAAAAGGCAGCGGGCGGCAAGGCGGCGAGCGCCGCCGCCATGACCGCGCTGGCGGCGGCGGCGTGCACCGCCTGTTGCCTTTTGCCATTCACGTTGCCCGCAGTGATCTTCGCCGGCGCCGGCGGATTCATCGCGATGCTCGATCACGCGCATGGCTGGGTCACGCGGCTGGCCGTTTTCGTCGTACTCTGTGCGTGGCTGTGGATCGGATGGCAGGTCAGGAAAACCCGGCGAAGAGCCACCCGCTTGACCGTTGCCATGATGATCCTCGCAACCCTGTTGACAGCAGCCGCGGCATCCTGGCCGGTGCTCGAGCCCTTCGCTTTCAACGCGCTCGGCATCGCCAAGAAACGGCACCCACCCAGCGAGTGACCAATGGAAGGACTTACGCTTTTCGGTCTCTTCGCCGTGACGGCGATGCTGGTGTCGTATGCGCTGGAGGCAAGGAGCCCCTGGTATATTCTGGCGTTCGCCGCAGCCTGCGGCCTCGGCTCGATTTACGGCTTCCTGCAGGGCGCGTGGCCGTTCGGCGTGGTCGAAGCGATCTGGGCGCTGGTGGCGCTACGGCGATGGACGAGAGCGAGAACACTCGCCCGCCTCAGCTGATTGCTTCGGCCGGGCAACATTGCCGTGTCTCAGGCAACGGATACCGACCCTGGACTGCCGACGCGATGGCGTCGTCCTTTAGGGTCTAACCGAGCTATTGCACCGACGACAGACGTACGACCTGACGCCCGCCATTCATCGCCTTGAGACTGTTCACGTACTCCTCGGGACGCTGCCAGCGGTGAGGAACTTGCAATCCCATGAAACTTGCGATGCTGCCGATGAACGACGTGCAATTGGATATTTCGGCATTCCAGACCGGTGAATCCGCCTGCAATTTCTTGATGTACGCGAACACCCTCTTTGCGTCCGGCTCGTTCAGGTAAACGCGGTAGTGAGCGGTCAGGTACTCCGGGTCAAGATCGCCATAGCTTGCCCCGGTCTCGGAGGGCACCCACGTCACATACCCGACGACATAGGCCAGGGTGTCTCCCGCAGGGGTAAGGCCCGCGACTTCAACCTTCCGCTCGCTGGTCTTTCCGTACCAGACGAAAGCGTGGCCCCAGCTCGCCGCGGTTCTTGCGCGGAAATCGACGTAGTACGGGCCCTTCGCCGACCCCGGCTTCAAGGTCGATTGCGGTACCGGTTTCGATTCAACGGGCGCCTCCGTGGAAGCAAGCGCATTCGCGCCGGCAACGCGCTTCTGGAACGCCCGCATCAGCGAAGCGAAACGTTCCGAAACGGCGCCGGTATCAGTCTCGCTCGCGGAAGCCGGTTGGATTTCGCACTGGAGCAGAATCGCGAGTGCGAATCCGGCAAGCAAGCAAAGCCCGGATCTCTTCGGCCTATTTGCCACGCTTCGCCCCTTCGACCGTCGACGACAAAGTCAGTTCAGAAAGACGTGAGTCGAAACCGCTGTCAGTAGTGCGGCATCGGCGCCTTGCCGACCGGTGTCTTCCCGATGGGGCTCTTGCCAATCGGCATTTTGCCGACTGGAGCTTCCTGATAGACGGGCTGTTTGCGCGGGAGGTCGGCAGCGCCAGCGGCAGTCACGACGGCAAGCATTGCGCCCGCTGCAATCATAAATTTCGTCACGGCATTTCCCCTGAGTTAGAAGACCCCAACCAGTAACCCAGTAAGCATTTCCCCTCAGAATACGTCTACAGTGCGGCGGTCGGGAACCGTACAAGGAATAGGCCCGCAGTGCGACGAATATGACACACGGGATCTCGACTCCCATTGGGTCTAATGAGTCCGCGTCCTACACCGTCGGCAACACCGAAAACCGCTCGCCCGCATAGCGCAGGTTCAGCGCATCGGGGCTCGCAGGCTCTTCGTGAACGGAAGCGACCCGCGCCGACGATGGGCCGTGCCGGCATGCCGCTACCATCTCGGATACGACCTCCTCCGGTCCGGCAAACAACGCTTCAACGCTGCCGTCCCGGCGGTTGCGCACCCAGCCTTCGAGATCGTGATTTCGCGCCCGGTGGTCGACCCAGGCGCGGTAGCCGACGCCCTGCACGCGTCCGGTGATCGTCACCTGACGGATCGCGCCGCTCATTTATTTCTTCAAGCCCAGGAATTCGCGGCCACGCGATTTCACCTCTGCCTCGCGTGTGAGGCGGCCGGTCAACTCGCCCGAAGCCAATCCCTTCAGCGCCTTCGGCGGCAAACCTTCGCGCAGCGCCTTGAGCGTTTCGTAGACGGCTTGCGTCGCCGCCGCGAACGGCGCGTGGCCCTGCAGGGCGATCCGAACCCGCTGGCCCGCGAGATAGGTGGAATCGGACATATCCTCCGGCACGCCACCGAGCACGATCGGCAGTTTCGTCGACGCGGCGATCGCCTCCAGTTCCGCGCGCACTTTGATGCCGGTGAAGAACAGCGCGTCGACGCCGGCGGCTTCATAGGCCTTGGCGCGCGCGATAGCGTCGTCGAGCGAGGTGACCGATGCCGCGCCGGTGCGGCCGATGATCACCAGCGAGGGATCGCGGCGTGCATCCAGCGCCGCCTTCATCTTGCCGACGCCCTCCTCCAGGGAGATCAATTGCGTCGCGGCCTGCCCGAACGGTTGCGGCAGCAAGGTGTCCTCGATGGTGAGACCGGCGGCGCCCGCCGTCTCCAGTTCCTCGATGGTGCGGCGAACGTTGAGTGCGTTGCCATAGCCGTGATCGGCGTCGACCAATACCGGCAAGCTTGCCGCGCGCGACATCCGGCGCATCTGCTCGGCGAGTTCGGTCAGCGTGATCAGCGCAATGTCGGGATCGCCCAGCACCGCAAGCGAGGCCACGGAGCCGCCGAACATGCCGAGTTCAAAACCGAGATCGCCGGCGATGCGGATCGACGTCGCATCGTAGACCGAGCCGGGGCGAATGCATGCCGATCCCGACAGGATCGAACGCAGGGCTTCGCGGCGCTTTCGGAAAGCCATTGGGGGCCTTTTATGTGTTTGTCGTCATTGCGAGGAACGCAGCGACGGTCCGTTCGCGGTTGCTCAGGCGAATTCCAGGATCAGCGCGTCGACCGCCAGCGTGGCGCCGGGAGCGGCGTGGATCTTCTTCACCGTGCCGTCGCGTTCGGCGCGCAGCACGTTCTGCATCTTCATCGCCTCGACCACGGCCAGCGTCTCGCCGGCCTTGACCTCCTGGCCTTCGCTGACGGCGATCGACACCACAAGCCCCGGCATCGGGCACAGCAGCTTCTTGCCGGTATCCGCCTTGGTGCCAACCGGCATCAGCCGCGCCGCCGTGGCCTCGGATTCGGTGAAGACGTTGACGGCGACCTCGTAGCCCTGATGCGCGAGCCGGAACCCGTTGGGGATCGCGCGCACCTGCATCGCCACCGGATGACCGTCGACGGTGCCCTGCCAGACGGGATCGCCGGGCGTCCACGGCGAGACCAGAAGGTGCGGATTGCCGAGCGCGCCGTCGGCGCCGACAAAGCGCACCGCGATCCCAGCAGCCTCGCGGGTGACGTCGAGCGGAATTTCAGCGCGGTCGAGCCACACCGCGCGGCGGCGTTCGCGCTGCACTGGCCGGCCGGTCAACTGGCCGGAGATCTGCCGCTTGCGTTCGCCGAGCACGTGATCGATCGCCGCCCCCACCGCCGCGAGCCGGCGCGCGATCTCGCCTTCGGGAACACGAACCGCAAAGCCCTTCGGAAACTCCTCGGCAATGAACCCGGTCGAAAGCTTGCCCTCGCGCCAGCGCGGATGAAGCATCAAGGCCGACAGGAACGGAATGTTGTGGCGGATGCCGTCGATGTAGAATGAATCGAGCGCGGTCGCCTGCGCCTCGATGGCGGCCGCGCGCGACGGCGCGTGCGTCACGAGCTTGGCGATCATCGGATCGTAATAGATCGAGATCTCGCCGCCCTCCTGCACGCCGGTGTCGTTGCGGACGGTGATGCCGCCCACGCTGCTCTCGAGCGGCGGACGGTATTTCACCAGCCGCCCGATCGAGGGCAGGAAGTTGCGGAACGGGTCTTCGGCATAAACCCGCGATTCCACCGCCCATCCCGTCAGCCGCACGTCCTTTTGCTTCAGCGACAGTGTTTCGCCCGCGGCCACCCGGATCATCTGCTCGACCAGATCGATGCCGGTGACCAGTTCGGTCACGGGATGCTCGACCTGCAGGCGGGTATTCATCTCGAGGAAATAGAAGCTCTTGTCCTGGCCGGCGACGAATTCGACCGTGCCGGCGGAGTCGTAGTTCACGGCCTTTGCCAGCGCGACGGCCTGCTCGCCCATCTGGCGGCGGGTGGTCTCGTCGAGCAGCGGCGACGGGGCCTCCTCGATCACCTTCTGATTGCGGCGCTGGATCGAGCATTCGCGCTCGCCGAGATAGATGATGTTGCCGTGCTTGTCGCCGAGCACCTGGATTTCGATGTGGCGGGGATCGACGATGAATTTCTCGATGAACACCCGGTCGTCGCCGAACGACGCCTTGGCCTCGGCCTTGGCGAGCCCGAAACCTTCGGCGACTTCCGACGGTCGAATGCGCGATCCGCATGCCCTTGCCGCCGCCGCCGGCGGAGGCCTTGATCATCACGGGATAGCCGATCTCGTTGGCGATCTTCACCGCGTGCTTTTCGTCGTCGATCACGCCGAGATGGCCAGGCACTGTCGAAACCTTGGCCTTTGCGGCGGCCTTCTTGGATTCGATCTTGTCGCCCATCGCGGCGATGGCGCCGGGATTGGGGCCGATGAAGACGATGCCGGCCTTCTGCAAGCGCGCGCGGAAAGGCTTCGCGTTCGGACAGGAAGCCGTAGCCGGGATGCACGGCCTCGGCGCCGGTCTTGCGGCAGGCCTCGATGATCTTCTCCATCACCAGATAGCTTTCGGCGGCGGCCGGCGGTCCGATCAGGACGGCCTCATCGGCCATTTCGACGTGCAGCGCATCGCGATCAGCCTCGGAATAGACGGCGACGGTCTCGATCCCCATCCGGCGCGCGGTCTTGATGACCCGACAGGCGATCTCGCCGCGATTTGCGATCAGAATTCGTTTGAACATGTTCTTGCTTGCTTGAAACCTGTTGAGGCGGGGTCAGGCCCTCCCGAGGCCGGACGCCGCAATCTGGCACGCGAGGGCGGATGTAACAATTCCGTTCCGTGGTTACAGGAAAACCAAGCGGAGGCAACGGCCTGTATCAAAGCGACGAATCGGCGCGTCAGCCGGAATAGCTGTGGAATCTTCCCCTCACATAGGCGCGGGAAACCGCCTTCATGAGTTCGCTGACCTCGGATTCCAGATACTGGTTGGCCACGATCAAGGCGCGGATCGTCGATCGCAAGTCGCCGCCGCAGGCCGCGATGGCCTGCTCCACCGATGTCTCCAGCCCGTCATCCTCTTCCGTATTCGGTGGTGACGCAGCGGACATATCGCATTTCCATGGTGAGTGGCCGCGCCAATGTTCTTCTTTTGTTCTCAAGAAGTCAACTGGCCCATCGCGCTCGCTTCAACCGATCACGTCGGTAGCAGCGAACCTCAGGTTTCCTCTGGAATGCGCTTGGTACCCGAAGCCGGCGCGTCGCCGATCTCAGGCAGCCTTGGGCAGTTTGTCCGTCAGGATATCGATCTTGTGGATAGAGGGCGGCTTGGCGAGCAGATCGGCCGCTTTGGCCATCAACGCCGCCGCCACCTTGCCATTGAGATGCGCCTCGCGCCCGGCCTCGTCATTGAACGTATCGAAAATGGCGAACGACGACGGACCTTCCTGGATCGCGTACCAGGTCACCGTGCCGGCTTCGGCATCCACCAGCGGCAGGGCCGAACGCAGGAATTCCGCGACTTCCTTTTCCTTGCCGGGCTTGGCCTCGAGCGGGACATACAGCGCTACCTTGCTCATGGGGGGCTCCTGCTATGATTGAACCGTCAACCGGCGCTTGGGCGCGCCGTCCCCCTCAAACGGATCAGTCTTGCTGATGGTTCCGTGCACGGGGAGCGATGACCCGTTCGTGTTGGCGGATACCCGATGGCTACTGTAACAATTCTGTCGCACAGCAAAATTAGACAGGACAACGGGCTAACCGGTTTTTTCATGGGGGAGATTTCAATGCGCCGCTCAATATTGTTGCTGTCCGCCGCCATGATGGCGCTGTCTGCCGCCGCGGCGTCAGCCCAGAACAACACCCCCCACAATCTGATCCTGTTCGTGCCGGACGGCCTGCGCGGGCAGATCGTCACGCCGCAGACCGCGCCCGCCATGGCGGAGATTCGCGACAAGGGCGTCAATTTCAGGAATTCACACTCGTTGTTTCCAACCTTCACGACCGCTAACGCTTCGGCCATGGCCACCGGCCATTATCTCGGCGATACCGGCGACTTCTCAGAACACCATCTACACCGGCTTCTCGTCGGCGCCGGCCGGCGACACCGTCGTCCCCTTCCTCGAGAACAATGCGGTGCTCGGCGACGTCGACGAGCATTTCGGCGGCGATTATCTGAACGAGGAAACCATCCTGAAAATGGCGCGCGGCAAGGGCTTCAGCACCGCCGCAATCGGCAAAGTTGGCCCGACGCTGATCTTCGACCACACCGACCGCGCCGACCGGCCCGGCCTGCATTCGATCGTGATCGACGATTCCACCGGGGGCAAGACCGGCGTTCCCCTGTCGGATGAAATGAAGGAGGCGCTCACCAAAGCCAATCTGCCGCTGGCGACGCCCTCGCGCGGCGACAATGCAAAGGCCGGCGACGCCAAGACGCCGGGCGCCACGGTCGCCAATGTGGCGCAGCAGGCCTATTTCGCCGACGTCGCCAGCAAGATCGTGCTGCCGATGTTCAAGGCGCGCGGCAAGCCGTTCGTGCTGGTGTTCTGGTCGCGCGATCCCGACGGAAGCCAGCACAATACCGGCGACAGCCTCAACACCGTGACGCCGGGGATCAACGGACCGACCTCGATGGCCGGCATCAAGAACGCCGACGACAACCTGGCGCAATTGCGCAAGGCGCTCGATGATCTCGGTCTTTCCGCCACCACCAACATCATCGTCTCCTCCGACCATGGATTCTCGACGATTTCAAAGGAAAGCAAGACGAGCCCCTCGGCGAAGGCGACTTACGCGGACACGCCCAAGGATTTCCTGCCGATGGGCTTCCTTGCGCTCGATCTCGCAAAGGCGCTCGACCTGCCGCTGTTCGATCCCAACGACAAGAATGCGCCCGTCGGCGCCAATGCGCACCCGAAGGCCGGCAACGGCGTGCTCGGAAAGGATCCGGCGAAGCCCGATCTGGTGGTCGCCACCAACGGCGGCTCTGACCTGATCTATCTTCCCAACAGGGACAAGAAGCTGGCGGATCGCACCGTCAAGGCGCTGCTCGAACAGGATTATGTCAGCGGATTGTTCGTCGACGACAAGCTCGGCCGCTTCCGCGGCACCTTGCCGATGTCGCAGCTCAATCTGAAGGGCAAGGCCGCGACGCCCACTCCGTCGATCGTGGTCAACTTCCGTTCCTACGTGGAGGGATGCGGCGAGCCGACCAATTGCTCCGTGGAGGTCGCCGATACGGTGCTGCGGCAGGGCCAGGGCATGCACGGCAGCTTTGGCCGTGGCGACACCATGAATTTCATGGCCGCGATCGGTCCCAATTTCAAAGCCGGCTATGTCGACCCGCTGCCGGTCAGCAATGCCGACGTCGGCATGACCATCGCAGAGCTGATGGATTTGCGTGCATCGGCCAACGGTGGACTGCAAGGCCGGGTGATCTCGGAAGCCCTGCCCAACGGCATCATCCCGAAAGCGGCTGATGGAAAGATCGTCTCCAAGCCGGCGGCCAACGGCCTGCAAACGGTCGTGAAGTACCAGCGCGTGCTGTCGCAGCGCTATTTCGACGCCGCCGGATTCCCCGGCCGGACCGTCGGGCTCGACGCGGAAGCCGGCAAACAAAAAACGGCGGGGAAATAACCCCGCCGTCGGACGCGCAGGCGCGTTGATCGCCTGAATTCACATGCCGATGTCGAACACGTTCGGCAGTTGGGTGGTCAGCGGCAGCGTCGCCGCGATGGTGGCGACCAGCGCCATCAGGGTGCGGTTGCAGCGCTGTTTGCCGCGCATCCGGCTGGCGATCCATTCCAGCACCTCGGTATCGACGCCTGCCGCACGGGTCGAGGCCCAGCTTTCGATCGCCGTTTCCGGCGACAGCGCGACAGAGCGGGACGGTACCGGCAGGCCCGAGGCGGAAGCCGCATGATGCACGACCGCCTTGGCCAGCAGATCGTCGAAAAGTCCATCATCGCTGCGCTCCGCAGCGGCGTCATTGATTTCGAACAGCGCTGCGGCTTCGGCCCGGCTGACCGGCTGATGGTCGACCGCGGCCGCGGTCAGGATGCGCGAGCACCAGGCGGCGTCCTGAGCATCCAGCGCGCGGGAAAAATGAACCCGGCCCTTGGTGGTGGGGCCTTCGCCGGTGATGACGCCATCGCGGACGACGGCGAGAGCCTGGGCGGCGGTATCGCGGCAGGAAATTCTGGAGGGTTCGAGGGCAGCGGTCGGTTCGGGGAACTTCAGGGCAGCGGCGGACATAGGGTGGTACTACTTCTCGGTTTTGTTGCAGGCCAGCAATTCCATGCCGGACGTAAACGAGTGGTTAACGATTCGAAACTTGCGGCGCGGGTTTTTTAAATGGTTGCCGATTTGTCGCCATGACGACCGTGGAAGTTCGGTCTCGAACCGGGCCCGGCGTGATGGAAGCGATAGAAGGCGATATAGGGGCAATCGGGGCATTTGCCGCCGTTGTGATCATTTTGCCGCACGAGCGCGGAGTAAAAGAAGATGCTAGGAGTTCCCGGCGGTAGAGAAGGATTTCACCTTTTCTCCCCAACCATTCACTTAAATGCTTTTGCCGCCTATACTTACGGCAGAGAATTCCCCTGAAACTTGAAGTACATGAGGTCAGAAAATGGCACTCCAGATAGGCTCAGTTGCCCCCGATTTCGAAGCTGAAACCACCGAAGGCAAAATCAAGTTCCATGACTGGATCGGCAACAGCTGGGCGCTGTTGTTCTCGCATCCGAAGGATTTCACGCCGGTCTGCACCACGGAACTCGGCGCGCTCGCGAAACTGAAGCCGGAATTCGACAAGCGCGGCGTCAAGTTGATGGGGCTTTCGGTGGATCCCGTCGACAAGCACGCCAAATGGTCTGATGACATCAAGGAGACGCAGGGCGCGGCGCCGAATTACCCGATGATCGGCGACACCGACTACAACGTCTCGAAGCTGTACGACATGCTGCCGGCCGCCATCTCCGGCGACCCGTCCAAGCGTACCGCGGCCGACAACCAGACCGTCCGCAACGTCTTCATCATCGGACCGGACAAGAAGATCAAACTGGTCCTGGTCTATCCGATGACGACGGGCCGCAACTTCCAGGAAATACTGCGGGTGATCGATTCGCTGCAGATGACCGCCAAGCATCGCGTAGCGACGCCGGCCGACTGGAAACAGGGCGAAGACGTCATCATCGCGGGCTCTGTCAGCGACGATGAGGCCAAGACCATTTATCCGCAGGGCTGGAAGTCGCCGAAGCCCTATATCCGGATCGTGCCGCAGCCGAAATAGACCGCTCGCGGTTGCGAGCGAAGCGAGACGACCGATACCGACGTTCCGGGATGGCGCGCTGGCGCCATACCCGGAATCTCGCGACGAAATGAGTCAAGCTCTCGGCGTGAGCCAGTTTGCGATCATCAGCCCAAGGGTCGACGACAGCGCGGTGGCGACCACGCCCCATGACACGTCGACCGCCACCACCGGCCAGGTCCAGTGCTTGAGCAGCGACAGCGACGTCAATTCGAATGTCGCATAGCAGAACAAGCCGAATAGCGCGCCATACAGCAGCGTCGTCTGCCGGGTCGCCGCCGCTGCGCCACTCACGAAAATCAAAATCCCGGCCACGTAGAGCAAATAGAACAGGAGCGCGGGTGCGGGCCTGATCTCGCCCAGCATGTCGCCGACTTGCGCGGTGAAAAAGCCCTTGGCGACGACGCCGAGGAACAGAAAATCGATCGGGATGAGAACGATCAGCGTCGCCAGATAGAGAACAACGTACCGGTTCACCTGAAACCTCCCGCGCGCCTGCGCGTATCTCTTGGTAGTACGTACCGGCACCGACAAAGTTGCAATGTCCCCACGCGCCTTCCGAGTTGACCTCCCCTGATGGCTGCCACACCCGCCTCCCCCTGCATCGTCTGGTTTCGCGACGATTTGCGCCTTTCCGATCATCCCGCCTTGCATGCCGCCTCCGGAACCGGAAGGCCCGTGATTTGTCTTTACGTCTTCGACGAGGCGAGCGAGGCGCTGCGCGGTCGGGGCGCACGCCCGCTTGGCGGCGCCGCGCGCTGGTGGCTGGCGCAGTCGCTGCGGGCTTTGCAGGCCGGCGTGGCCGCGCTCGGCGGGTCGCTGGTGCTGCGCAAGGGGCCGGCGGCCAGGGTGATCGCCGAGCTTGCGCGCGAGACCGGGGCCGGCTCGGTATTCTGGAACGAGATCGCGCAAGCGCCGCAGCGGGCGGTCGCCGATCAGGTAGCCGCAGCGCTGGACGAGGCCGGCATCGTCGCGCAGCGTTTCCCCGGCGATCTCCTAGTGGCCCCCGCCTCGCTCCGCACCAAGGACGGCCGGGGAATGCGGGTGTTCACGCCGTTCTGGCGGCGCGTGCAGTCGCTGGGCGATCCGCCCGAACCGCTGCCCACGCCGAAAACATTGCGCCCAGTGCCGGGTCTTGCAGGCGACCGCATCGAAGACTGGGGCCTCGAGCCCACCCATCCGGACTGGGCCGGAGGCTTGCGCGAAAGCTGGGTGCCCGGCGAGATATCCGCCCGACGGCGCCTCAAGGAATTTCTCGAAAATGGCGTGGCCGGCTACGCCAGCACGCGCGACCGGCCGGACCGCGAGGGCACGTCGCGGCTATCGCCACACTTGCGTTTTGGCGAGATCAGCCCGCGGCAGGTCTGGCACGCCGCCCGCTTCGCCGCGGCCGAACGCCCGGCCCTGTCGGGTGATATCGAGAAGTTCCTGAGCGAACTGGGCTGGCGCGAATTCTGCCGGCACCTGCTGTTCGACGTGCCCGACCTTGCGATGCGAAATCTGCGGCCCGACTTCGACGCCTTCGCGTGGCGGCGCGACGACGAGGCGCTGCGGGCGTGGCAGCGCGGCCGGACCGGATATCCGATCGTCGATGCCGGAATGCGCGAGCTCTGGCACTCCGGCGTGATGCACAACCGGGTGCGGATGGTGGCGGCCTCGTTCCTGGTCAAGCACCTCCTGATCGACTGGCGCGAGGGAGAAAGATGGTTTTGGGACACCCTCGTCGACGCCGATGCGGGCAGCAATCCCGCCAACTGGCAATGGGTGGCGGGCTCCGGCGCCGATGCCGCGCCCTATTTCCGCGTGTTCAATCCGATCCTGCAGGGCGAGAAGTTCGATCCCGACGGCGCCTACATCAGGCGCTGGGTGCCGGAACTCGCGCGGTTGCCCGCCTCCCTGATCCACCAGCCCTGGCGCGCGACACCGCTTGAACTGAAGGCCGCGCAGGTCGAACTCGGCACGAGCTATCCGCTGCCGATCATCGACCACAAGCAGGGTCGCGAGCGCGCGCTGCAAGCTTACGCGACGCTGCGCGGAAGCTGAACGAGTTGCATTTCTTTGACAGCTTTCAAAATCCGGCTATCGTTATCGCCTCGACTAACCTTGGGGGACGATATGGACGACGATACACCTAATGCAGAGCCGATGATGGACGCGACCAGTGTCGCCGAAGCGCCGATGCCTGCTGCGAGGCCGGCGGTCAGAAAGAAACGGAAGACCGCGAAGAAGGCCAAGAAGGCCGGCAAGAAATCCGCGGTGAAGAAATCCGCCAAGAAGGCCGTGAAGAAAAAGGCCGCGAAGAAGAAAGCCGGCAAGAAGGCCGTGAGGAAAATGGCCAAGAAGGCTGTGAAGAAGAAAAAGAAGGCCCGGAAGTCGAAGCGCTGATCGCGCTCGCCTGGTTGAATTGCGCAAGCCTTCGGACGAAAGTCCGGAGGCTTTCGTTTTGGCGCCCGACCCTCCTCGCGCTCACGCGCGCCGGTTGACCACAAACACCGCGGCGGCGCACGCCGCCATGCCCACGATCGCCACGATATCGAGCCGCTCGCCGAACAGCACAAAGGCCATGGCGGCGGTCGTCGCCGGCACCAGATAGAACAGGCTCGCCACGGACGTCGCCGCCGAGCGGCGGATCAGCCAGTACAACAGCCCGATCGATCCGATCGAGAGCACCACCACGAGCCAGAGCAGCGCCAGCACGAACTCGCTCGTCCAGTGCACGACGTTGGTCTCGAACAGCCAGGCGCCGACCGCGAAGAAAATGCCGACCGCGACGTACTGCACCAGATTGCCGGCGCGCCAGTCGATCTGGCCGCAATAGCGCCGCTGATAAAGCGTGCCCGAGCGTGATGCTGACCAGCGACACGCCCGAGGCGAGCCAGCCCCAGCCCGCCTCGCCGCTCATCGGGCGATTGTGCAGGATCAGCACCACGCCGGCGAGCCCGAGCAGCAGCCCGGCCCATTGCAGCGGCGTGACGCGTTCGCCGAGCCAGCGGTTGGCGAGCGTCGAGGTCAGGATCGGCTGCAGGCCCGGAATCAGCGCCGAGAGCCCGGCGGGAATCGAATGCGCGATCGCGATCGCGGTGCCGCCGAGATAAAACCCGTGCACCAGAAGACCCGCAACCACGCTGTGGGCGACGCCGATCCGGTCCGGCCATTTCGGCCGCGCGATCGCGGCGATCACCGCCATCAGGCAGACCACCAGCGCCATGCGGATGGCGAGATAGGTCAGCGGCTCGGCATTGTGGATGACGTATTTGGTGCCGACGAAGCCGGTACTCCAGAGCACGACAAAAATCGCCGGCGCCGCGCGCGCGGCAAATTTTTCAACGTCCTGATTCATGTGCCGCTCTGAGTGCCCGATCGCGGGCCTGTGCGGCAATGCCGATTTTGGACGCAGGGCTACCGCGCCATCGCGCTGAGGCTCACCACTCTTCCGGACAGGGATCGACGATCTTCCAGAGATCCGCGCCGTTCTTGATCTTCTTCATCTCGGTGGTGAGCCCGCCGTTGCGGCGGATCCAGTCCTTCACGGCGCCGGGATAATAGGACATCAGGTCCGAGGTGCCCTCGGCGCTGGTGACCTTGATGCCGAAGGTGAAGGCCTTGTCGTAATAGGCCTGGTGGAAGCCGAGGCTCGCCCGCGGGGTGACGCAGATCTTGTTCATCGGCACGATGCCGAACACCAGCGTGCAGGCCGAATTGCAGATGCCGTCGATGATCACCCGCTCGTGGCGATCGCGGATGCGCTTGTACTTCTCCTTGTACTCCTCGACATAGCCGCCGTGGTCCCGCGTGATATGCAGGTCGGCGCGCGCCGGCGACGCGGCCAGCAGCGGGAACAACAGCAGGGTGAAGAGCGTGATGCGCATGGGTCGGTCGGAACGAGGCAGGCCCTGGAGGACACGTGAAAAGCCGGGTCGCAAACGCCGACCAGACGGTAAAACTCTGGCCAGACTGTGTTGGAAATTCGTTAAGCATCCCATCAGGGCCAGAATATCAGGCTTTGTGACCAATTTGCCCTACTTTCTCGCCCATTTCCCCACTGGATCGGAACCGCCGATTGCTTAAAATGTGCCGCTAGGCCCCCTGCCGGAGAAACCAGATGACCTACCCGAGGCTCGCCGCCGCCCTTCTGACCGCCCTGACCCTGGCCCTGCTGGCGCCCGGCCTGGCGCAGGCGCGGACCCACCACCGCCACCACTACTACCACGCCTACCGCTACGGGCTGCCCTACGACATCAGCTACCGGCACAATTACGGCCCCGGCGCCCAGCCCGGCACCTTCGCCTATTACGACGGCCCCTCGAACAATTTCTGCTTCCGGGGTTCGGCGGTCTATATCGGCCAGGACCGGCGCAGCTATCCCTGCTTCTGAGAATTGAGCAGACGGGCGCGGGCAACCGGGCTTCCCAGGAGCTTGCCGGCCGCCTTGGCGATGCCGGGCCGTGGGCTTTGGTCTGCTGAATGCCTTGAGCAGCATTTCAGGTCCCGACCAGGACATGAAGCGCGCCCAGCCACGCCGCCAATGCGACCAACAGTAATCCCAGGTATCACGCGGTTGGCGAACGAGCGGCCTCCGCTGATGCCGGCAAGGACCAGTTTGCTGATCGTGTTGGTCGAAAATCCCGCGAGGATCGGCAGCACGGCATCAGTCGCGGTCATCTTTCCCGAGGCAACCAAAGTCGCCACCGAGATGGCGGCCGAATGCGTGTCGGCGAAGCCCGCCAGTGCAGCGGCCACGATGATTCCATTCTCGCCCAACCAGTCCTGAAGCGCAGCCGTGGCAAGCATGATGCAGGAAAGCGTCAGAGCAAAGAAGAGAGCCGTGGCGGGGCTGAACGCGCGTCCGGCCGGCTCTTCGCTTCCAGCCTGCTGCCTTAGTGCAAGAATCGTGAAAATCGCTCCGTAGATCAGCGCCATCAAGCCTGCGCCTGCGAGAGAAATGGAAAGGACACGAAGGGTCGGCCAGCTCGTCGCGCCGAGCACGATCGCCATCTGGGCGATCGTCGCGATGGTCGACAGCACCGCGCCCGCCGCCGCGGCCGGCACGATCTCGGCCGTTGTCTTGGCTCGCGCGCCCATCGCAGCGATCGTGGCGGTGCTCGAGATCATGCCGGATGCAAGGCCCGAGATGGGTAATCCAAATCTGGTGCCGAGCAGGCGAACCGCGATGTAACCGCCGGCGCTGATCGCCATCACGAGCACCACCAGAATCCAGATCGAATGCGGATTGATCGCGCCGTACGGCCCCATCGGACGATCCGGAACCAGCGGCAGGACGACAAGTGCCGCCGCTGCGAAGATCAGGCCGTCGTTGAGCTCCGCGTCGGTCAGTACCGAGCGGACAAAGCGATGAAGCCAGGTTCGCGAGGCGAGCAGAACCGCCACGATGACGGCAAGGCCGCCCGCCAGCGCCGGTTGTCGCGCTGAGAGGCCGCCCAGCAGCACCGTCAGGACCAGTACGACTTCGCTGGTCAGACCGGGATCGTCGTTGCGGCCGCGCCAATAGCCGACGGTCGTCAACGCAATCACGCCCGCCGTGGAGATCGCGAGCATCAGCTCCGCCCCGACCATGAAGCTGATCGCGCCGACGAGCGAGGTGACCGCGAACGTTCGGATACCCGCCGGAGAACGCGCCGGTCCCTCGCCTTTGCGGCGCTCGCGCTCGACGCCGATCAAGAGGCCGATCCCAAGCGCCACGACGAGGTTGAGGATTACGGGCTCGATGATGGCAATATACTCCCTGGTTGCCGCCACAGACTGAATGCAGCTCGACTCTGCCCTTTGCGCAGCGCACCCGGTTGATCTAGGTCATTCGGGCCTCGCACGGCTTCGCGATCCCGGAGTGTCGCGAGGCTTCGCGATCCCCGGTCGCGGCTTCGCGATCCCGCCGCATGTTTCGCGCGAGTTTTGGCCTGCTCGTTCCGCCCTCTCCATCGGAGGGCGCGGGGAATGCCGGGCGCCCGATGCGCCCGATAGCCGCGTGTGCAGGGTGAGTGGTTAGAACGCACACGCGTTAGTCAGGTCACACCGGAATCACCCGGCATTCCCCGCGCAATGGTTTTACGGTTTCCTTCGTGCTCTCCCCGGCGACCGGCTTTCTTGCCGCCGTCATCAGCGAAAGTTGCCTTCCGCGAACTTGACGCCAGCACCGGGGCGTCAGGACCACACGACTTCTCCGTCCGCTTCAAGCGCTCTCGTCGAAAGCGCCATTCGCGTCCACCGCATCCTGTCCCGCGTCCGTGACGATCTCGAGCCGCCCCTCCAGTGGGACAGGACGGCGGGGGTTATAAGGGTGATTTGCGGTTTCGGAAAATCAGAATATTTTTTCAAAAGGGGCTGGACACGACAGGCAAATCACTGATCTGCCCGTCGGGTTCCTTCTCTCCCCAAGCCCGGCCGATGCGCCTGGCGTCGCCGGTCGAATATGGCGAGATCGCCGAAGCTGCTTTGGCGGTCGCCTTCTATTCCTGCGAATTGAGGCTTTCGCTCCCCAGCAGACGATCGAAGCGATCGGCGGAATAGACATCACCGCTCGGGGCCGTGATCGAAACCGCGCAACCATCCGCCGCAAGCTTGCGGGCCAGCGTCACTGCAATGTCGGCGCTGGAGCGGAACTCGGTGGAGCGGCGATTATCCTTTAACAATTCGATAATGAACGTCATCTGATCTGCATTCCCATTCACGCACTGCCGGATATCGCAAGCCATCAGCGAACTGAGCGGAGGCCTGGGCCGGTCTGAAATTTTCTCGTCCGCAATTCACGCACGCGGCAATGCGGCCACTCTATCCGGGAAAATCGCGCCGCCAACAAGTTACTATTGACCGCGCAATTCCGCGGCCCTACCCATATTGGGCAGGGCTCGATGACCCCGCTGATGCAGGGGCAAATACGCAAATCATTTCGATACATACGAAAGCAACGTCGAAACAAATCGGCAGACCGATGCGGGCTCGAAACCGCTGACGTCGAGCCTGAATCCAACGGCGCAAATGGGAGTTGCCATGGCGGGAAAAAGCAAGGACAGCAAGACGGCGACCGATCGAGCCCGCACCATCTCCCGCCATTCGCTGTCCTATATGCTGTGCGCGATCAGCGAGATGTTCCGCTTCTACGACGATTTCGATCCGCTGGACCTTCTGATCGTTCATGCGATCCTGAACGCCAACGTCATCCCCGTCATGAAAGACCCTGAACTCGATCGCCGCTTCGGCAGCGTGCAGACCGTCGAGCCCGACGCGATCAAGCAGGGCGTCTCGCGCGCCGCGCTCTCGCGTTTCCTGGCGATGCCGATCGAGACCGTGCGCCGGCGCGCCAATGGATTGAAGAAGAAAGGCATCCTTCGCGACACCGACGACGGATTGATCGTGACCGAGGCCAATCAATTCAAGTTCGGCAACAATCACGTGCTGCAAAACACCAATGTCCTGCTGGTGCGGAAATTCCTGCGCGACCTGACGGAGTCAGGCGTCGACGTTCCCGACGGCGTTTGAGGTGCCAGGAAGCCCATCACAGGACGGTGCTCGCGCGAATTGGGCAGAAGAATTTTCAGTAAGCCGGCATCACGATGAAGCTGAAACGGGCAACGTGTTCCGCGACGTTTTTTCTGGCCACACCATCTGCCAAGCTAGATGGAGCGATTGGAGGCCGAGGATGAAGTGCCTGCGCATATATGCAACGCCTGACGGGGAGTCCCATTTTGGAGAAGTCGATATCGCGATGACGATGACGCCGGCGTTTCCCAACGTAGCGCCGTTTGAACTTTCGGCTTACTACCCAGCGTCACGCATCCGTTTTGCTCACATCCCCGCCGGGGTGCGCGAAGCGGGCTTTCACACGCCGCCGGATCAACTCCTCGCCATATGGCTGGATGGCCACGTGGAATTTGAAACGAGCGATGGAGAGGTGAGACGCCTTCCGGCGGGAAAAGCTGTTCTCGTCGAGGATACGCACGGGAAAGGACACATCTCACGCCACCCCGAGGAAGGACAGAACGTTATCACCGTCATACTGCCGAGCGGCCTTGGCGCACCACCACTTGATTAGTCGGCTTCCAGCACAAAACAGACATGGCCGTTGCGTCGGTCAATGTCCGTTTTCGGGGGAATATCGGACATCGAACATCGACTGGTTGAAGTCCGTTTTTGACCCAAACCGGACATCATCCAGGCTGGCTCCAATAGCGGCAAAGATGTACCGTTCGGCTCTGACAACCTTGTTTGCGAGAACGTGGAGGTCTGGATGAGCGACGGATCGAGAGAAGAAGCCGATCAAAGTCTCAATCGACGCGACGTTCTATTGGCCGGCACGGCGTTAGCGGCAGCATCCGCGATCACGGCCACTGCCTCAAGTGAGAGCGCTCAGGCGCAGAACCGAGCCGCGCCAAGCGGACCTCCGAACATCTTGTATTTCTTGGTGGATAATCTCGGCTACGGCGAACTCGGCTGCTACGGCGGCGGAATATTGCGGGGAGCGGATACTAGCCGCATCGATGCATTCGCCGGCGAAGGCATGAAGCTCCTGAACTTCGCGCCCGAGGCGCAGTGCACGCCCTCCCGCTCGGCGTTGATGACGGGACGCTACGCAATTAGGTCGGGCAATCACACGGTCGCAATGCCCGGCGAAGAGGGCGGCCTAGTCGCGTGGGAACGCACGATGGGCGACGTCCTGTCGGCACGGGGATATGCCACGGCCTGCGTCGGCAAGTGGCATATCGGCGAGTCCGCCGGCCGGTGGCCGACCGATCACGGCTTCGATGAATGGTACGGTCCGCCGCGCACATGGGACGAGTCGTTATGGCCTACCGATCCCTGGTACGACCCCAAGCGCGACGGCACTAGCAACATGCTTGAAGCCCGCAAGGGCGACCGCGAGCCGCAAATCGTCAAGCAACTAGACCTCGACGTGAGACGTGACGTTGACCGCGAGTTCCTGACGCGCAGCAAAGCGTTCATGAAGCGGAGCGCAGAAGCGGGAAAGCCGTTCTTCCTCTACTTCAATCACTCGCTGATGCACATGCCGACCATCCCGCGGCCGGAGTTCAAGGGAAAATCAGGTCAGGGCGAATGGGCGGACTGCCTGCTCGAACTCAATTCCGATTTCGGCGAGATGCTGGATGCGCTGAAGGAGCTCAAGATCGACGACAACACCATCGTCGTCTTCTCCGGAGACAACGGCCCGGAGGAACTCGAACCCTGGAGAGGTCATCCCGGCTTCTTCGACGGCTCCTACTTCACGGGCATGGAAGGCTCGCTGCGCACGCCCTGCATCGTGCGCTATCCCGGCAAGGTGCCGGGGGGAAAGCAAAGCAACGATGTGGTCCACATCACCGACATGTTCACAACGCTGCTGCGCTGGTCCGGTGCCGACGTTCCGGCCGACCGCGTGATCGACGGCATCGACCAACGGGAGTTTCTGGAGGGCAAGCAAGAGCGTTCGGCGCGCGACGGCTTTCCCTATTGGATGGGAGAGACGCTTTACGGCGTGAAGTGGCGCAATTTCAAGCTGGTGATGTATCTGCAACGGAGCCAGCTTGGAGCCCTCGCAGAAACTTGCGAGCCCGCATATCGTGAATCTGACGGTCGATCCCAAGGAGCGTAACGCAGTCGATTTGCCATACATACATTCATGGACGTCTGCCCACTTCGGGAGAATCCTGAAGGAATTTGCAGCCAGCGTAAAACGCGAGCCGCTCACTCCGGCCGGTGTGCCGCTGGATTACGTGCCCGGGCGCAAGACGTAGGCGATGCTTTGAGGGAGGAGTGCGATGAAACAAGCGGACATCCTGCGCCTGGCAGCCCGCGCCGGGCTCTGCGCGCTCATCGCGGCCGGCAACTCCGCGCTAGCCCTCGCCGATGAAGGAGGTCTCAGCTTCTGGCTGCCGGGCACGTTCGGCAGCCTCTCGGCGACGCCAGCGACGCCGGGATGGTCCTGGGCGACGTTCTACATCCATACTGATGTCGCTTCCGGAGCCGGCGCGCAATTCCCACGCGGCGGACGGCTCGATGTCGGTATCAGCGGCCGGGGCGACCTCGTCGGGTTCGGGCCGACATACGTGTTCGCCACGCCGGTGCTCGGGGCTCAGCTATCGGTCAGCGTGCTGGGTATCGCCGGCCGGAACGAGGCGACGGCGGCGTTATCACTCACGGGCCCGCTCGGTAACACGATCGCGCTCAGCCGGACGCAGGACCTGACGTCGTTCGGCGATGTGTTGCCTCAGGTCGCGCTGAAATGGAATCAAGGCGTCAGCAACCTCATGGTCTACGGCACGGGCGACATTCCAGTCGGCGACTACGATCCCAACCGTCTGGCCAACCTCGGCATCGGTCATGGCGCCATCGATTTCGGCGGCGGCTACACCTACTTCGATCCCAAGTCCGGCAATGAATTTTCCTGGGTCACCGGACTGACCTACAACTTCAAGAACACCGACACCAACTACCAGAACGGAGTCGATTTCCATGTCGATTGGGGCGCTTCCCACTTTTTCGACAACAAGCTTCAGCTCGGCATCGTCGGCTACTACCTTCAGCAGGTGAGCGACAACTCCGGCGCCCCCCATCGCTGAACGGTTTCCGTTCACGGATCGCAGGCATTGGTCCGCAGGTCGGCTTCCTTTTTCCGGTCGGGGGCATGGAGGGATATGTCAACGTGAAGGCCTACAAAGAATTCGCGGCCCAGAACAGACCCGAAGGCTGGAATGCATGGCTCACGTTCGCTATCTCGCCAGCTGCACCAGAGCCTGCTTCAAACCGACTTCTTTCTGCGGACATACTAAAGGGAAAGGCGGATGTCCGCTTCTGGCACTTTTCGGAAATGCCGCAGCGGCCTCACAATGTCTGCTGCTGAGGGTAGAACGGACATGCCGTGCGAGCCCTGCCACTTCCGTTTTTGACCCAAACCGGAAGTCGTGAAGGCAGTTCATGATTGACGCTGACGTCGTCCCCTTTTGCTCCTCACGACCTGCCCTCGAGCGCTACGCTGGGCAGAACGACTTCAAAAGCCGATCCGTAAGGATGGCCACGCGATGCCGACAGACGTCCACCATGAGATTCGATTATCGATCGACAAATCGACAGTCCCATTCCCATCCCGTCTGATTTCGTTGTAAAGAATGGGTCGAAAATGCGCTCCATGTGACTTGGATCAATCCCTGTGCCGGTGTCTTCCAGCATGATCTGCACGTGATGGGATTCGTACATATTCGACTTTATAGTCAAAATTCTTTCGCGATCGGTGACCGCACCCATTGCATCGACGGCGTTCATGATCAGGTTAACGAACACCTGCTGCAGCGGCACCCGCTCGGCCATCACTCGCGGAAGATCGTGGAGCATCTCATTGCGTAGCGATACCTGGTGACTTTGCAATTCCCCGTGTACGAGCGCGAGAACTTTGCCAACAAGATCGGTCACACTTACAGCGATCTTTTCGTGGGAATCCTTTCCGAACATCGAACGGATGCCGGCGATCACTTCGCTGGCTCGGTTTGCTTCGTTTCCAATCTGCTTCAAAATCTCGCGCACCATGTCTATTTCAGGCTCTGCTCTGTTGAGCCATTGCGAGCCGGCGTAGGCGTTCGCCACGATCGCTGTCAGCGGCTGCCTGATTTCATGTGCGATCGAAGCTGTCATCGCTCCCATCACGGTCTGGCGACTCACCGCTGCCAGTTCACGGCGCGCTGCCCGCAACTGCTCTTCAGCAATCCTGATGTCGGTGATGTCGCGCGCGACAGCGTAGACGAGGCCCCGGTCAGGCACCGCCGTCCAGGACAGCCATCGATAGATGCCGCGCTGGTGTCGTAGTCGGCTCTCAAACCGCAGCGTGCTGTGCCGCTCAGCCAACCGGGCCAGTTCAGCGTGTGTCTTCTCCTGGTCGTCCGGATGAAGCAACCATGCGGAGGTCTTTCCGACCAAGTCCGATTCGGACCAGCCGAGGGTCGCTGTCCACGCTGGGTTTACGTTGAGAAACCTGCCTTCCGCATCGGCCACGACAAGCATGTCTTGCGAGACGTGCCAGATTCGAGCCCGCTCCTGCGCTTGCGCCTCGACACGCTGCTCCAACGTTTCATTGAGCACACGCAGCGCCCTCTCGGCTTCGATCTGCTGCTGCGCCGCTCGCTTTCGATCCTCTATGTCAACACAAATACCGACCCACTCGCGGATACTGCCGTCGTCCTCAAATACGGCAACACCGCGCGCCTGGTGCCACACATACTGCCCATCCCATCGCCTGATGCGATACTCCGTTTCGTAGATCGCGCGTGATTCAACCGCGGCCTGCCAGGCAAGCTGCGTACGACCCCTGTCATCGGGATGAAGCGAGTTCGAGCCAACCCCAACCTTGCACTTCATCGACCGCCTGTCCCGAGAATGCGCGCCACTCAGGCATATCAACGATCTGGCCGTCAGCAGCGCTAGTCCACACCAGCGACGATGACGCCCGCACGAGTGCACGGTAACGCGCCTCGCTTTCGGCAAGCGCGCTATCGCGGCGCTCGCCTTCAGTACTTGATGCGGTGAATTCGGGCACCAGCGCCATCACATTCCGCCGCGTAATCGATCGCGTGAGCTCAAAGGGTCAGAACAATTTCTTGCCAGCCGCTGGCATCATTGCTGCCCTATCGCCGCAGGAGACTGCGACAAGTCGTCCGGCAGCTCTGATAACGTATAACTATTTCCAGCAGCCGTGAAGGGAGCGGTGGATGCAACGGGCAAGTTTGTGACATGCCGACGATATCGACCAATGTCCGCTCTCAGGAGTAACCCGGAAGACATTTGCCCGCGCTATGTTCTTTTCGGTTTGCCCCATTGCGGGAGTGGTCGGCTTTAGGGGCGCCATACCTTTGTATCGTTCGGTGCCCCCTTTAGATGCCCGACCTTTACCTACGTTCAATTGAGCCGCTGATCGCTAACGCCTTATGCTCGATTTCTTGGAAAGCCGGAGAGGTGGGCAGCCACATACCGGAGCCAGCGACGGAGAAAGTACGATGCGTAATTTCTTGGCTTTGGGTCTGTTGATCACCCTCAGTGCTCCCGCTGATGCCGCGACGCTGCATCACTACCGCGCGCGCCATCATGGCATCGTTCGTCCCGGCGTGAACTCAAGCTTCGTCGCCGCTCCGGGCTCGGCCTACGCGCGGTCGGCGCCGTCGGTCCAATACGATTATTCGCCTGATCTATCGACGTTTGGCGGCCAACTGCCGTGCGGCTGTTGAAGATCGCTGGGATTCCCGAGAAACGCGTCGGATGATGTCGGCTCCTGGCGCGGAGCGGACGTGTATTGAGGGTGCGTGTGACGTCCGCTTGTGATCCCAAAGAAGACACCTTCTAGCCTTTCCGATCTCTGGCATATGGACAGCGATCGACATGCACGCCCTGGCGCGAGCATGATCGACTAGTAGTTCATTGGCCTGCTTGTGCCATAACATTTGATTTGCGTATGGCCGCTGTTGCCGCAAAGCGGACCGTCTTCGACTGTCCGTTGGCTCCTAAGCAATTCCGCAATAGCGGGTTCTGTGCAGCGCCCCTACCGAAACCCTTGGCAGGAGAAAGTCATGCAAGCTTGGTATCCTCAATGGGAACCGCGCAAACTGGTGCGGGATCGGTGACATGCGCGCGGGTCGCTGTGGATAAGGCTGTGCTTGCTCTCAATTCGAATTGACCCACCCAAAACCCGCCGTTCCAATGCGCGATTGCGTTGGAGGTGGGTTATGACGCCTTGGTTTAAAGACCTTGAGGACACCTTGTCATTTGCGGAAAGGCGAATTGCACCTAAGGCGAGTGCGATCGTTGCTTTGACGCATGTCGAACCGTCGAAGGCGACTACGCAAAACGTCAAGCCAAAGATAAGGTTTTCGAGCGCGAGGAAATAAGAGAACGTATGGCCGACTTCAAAGCGACCCAACGTCGATTTGAAATTGAGCGAGACGAATTTTTCAAAAATACGATGGCAAGCCTTCGCGCAAGTTCGCTTAAGCTTTGAAGATTGGCCCTTATGTCGTGAGATATTTCAATGACTGAAGAATACGACGACGAAGTGCGGGTACAACGTCACCGCAATTCACCCGAATGCGATGTAATCGTCACATACCGCGGGCGAGAATTGTCGCTTCGGTGTCGCGACTATGATCAGGCAATCAAGTGGGCGCGGATCGAGTGCAAGGTTTACAAGCTCACGGAAGCATTCGTAGGCGAGCGCATCGGTTAACCGGGACGCCATCGAGACGGGGCGGCTCCACAAACCGGCGCGTGCGCCAACGCATTCGACTTGCGTTACCCCCTGGCTTTTGAGCACCGATCTCGCTCCTCACGGGCAAGCGCCGATCGGGAGAAACGCGATACTTCGCGAGTTCGGAGCCTCACCCGCTCACAGTCTCCACATGCCGAGAAAATGTCGGATACCTTTCAGATCAGAAGTAGGCTGTGGGCGGACCTCGAGTAAGGCGCGGGCGCTGTCCGTCATGATGAGCCAGCCGCCGGCCAACAACATGACGTCCTTTACCGCCAGCCGACCGGCGCCCGAGAGCCAGGGGAAGCCATATGGCGTATCGCCGAGCGCCGGGACCCAGACCTCGGGCGTCGTGATCAGGAATGACAACGTCACGAACGGCGTGAAGAAGGCCAGTATCGCTCCCAACATTCCGTACCGGCGCGAAAAAAGCCCGACCAACGTCAGCAGGCCGATGATGATCTCAACCGAGCCCAATCCGTTCGAGAATCGATAGGTATTGTTTTCGGTTTGCCACGCTCTCTCAGCCGGCTTCAACTCTCCTTCCCTCGTGAGGTGGGCCTTGTACTGATCGGGATGCTTGTAAAAAAATGACAAGAACGGGCTGTTTGCGACGAACGGTGTGATGCTGTCGGCCTCGTAGGGTGCGAACTTGAGCGCGCCGATCCACAGGAAGACGACAGCAATCGCCACGCGCATCAACTGCATACCCGCCTTGTCGGAGTTCGCGATCCATTCAAGCGGGAAACGGAGATAGCCGATCATGACCTTTTCCTCATCCATTCCATCGAGCATGATCAGGTTGCAGCATACGATTCGTCTCGTATTTCAATAACTTGAATGATTTTTTCAAATTACACGGCCTGCAGCGCGTCTTCAGTGCGGCAGCTAACCTCGCGGAAACTGCAAGACGGCCCTGTTGGTTCCTCACGAAAGGTCATGCGACCTTTTGGGCTCCGGCTTGTACGCGCCCTTCTTCCACTGCGACCAATTTTTGCCCTTGCCCCTTTCTGAGGGATGCATCCTCTCGCCGCCGAACTCGTTCCGAAAAATTTCGGCGTCTGCTTCCTCGGCAAACATGAACACCTGATAGTATTCGCGCCGCCAGGTGACGCAGTGGCCATGCCGGGACAACGATAGTTTGCGGTCTTCGCAAAACCTGCGGAGCTTATGGAAGTTCTGGCCGATGCATTTGTCTTCCGCCAGCGCGACCCAATGAGGATAGTTTTGGTTCGCGGCCCGGAGTATCCGCCGGTAGGTATTCATGTCAGGGAAAGCGCCGCTCGATCGGGCCATTGATGACCTTATCGCTTCCGGGGTCCTTCCGACGCTGCTCACCCAGGAGACGGTCGCGGCTCGCCGCACAGATCGTCGACCTTGGTTTCCATCCGCGCCAACAACTCGTCCGCTGATTTGGTCGGAATCCCCGCGCGCTGGAGATCCTTGATTTCCCGCCGCTGCCGCAGGATTTGGCGGCGCATGTGCTCAATCTCGTTCCGTATGGCGTCCAGTCCCATCAGATCTCTTCTTGCCCAATAAGAACAAAAAGAGAACATCAGCGCAAGCCCGTTCGAAAAAGAATCCCGTGGCAGGCTGTCGGAACCAACGAACCTCGTTCGTCTTGAATCCGAGTTCTGTCGCGTTTGGAGTATTTGAATGGCCCCCCGCGCCAACTGGAAAGGCTTTTTGCGCCTTTCGCTCGTTACCTGCCCGGTCGCTTTGTATCCGGCCACTTCCGATTCCGAGAAAATCAGCTTCAACCAGATCAACCGCAAGACAGGCCACCGCATCAAATATGCGAAGGTGGACGCCGATACGGGCGAGGAAGTTTCCAACGACGACATCATGAAGGGCTACAAGGTCGATACCGACACCTACATCGAGGTGTCGAAGGACGAGCTGGAAAACATCGCCCTGGAATCCACCCGCACGATCGACATCGACGAGTTTGTCCCGAAGAGCCGATATCGACCCGCGCTACCTCATCCGTCCGTACTACCTGGTCCCGGACGGCAAAGTCGGGCACGACGCCTTCGCCGTCATCCGCGAGACCATCCGCAGCATGGACATGGTCGCCATCGGCCGCGTCGTTCTGACGAACCGGGAGCACATCATTGCGCTGGAGCCCCTGGAGCAAGGGCTTGATGGGGACGCTGCTGCGATACCCCTACGAAGTCCGCGACGAGAAGGAATATTTCGACGAGATCCAGGACGTGAAAGTCACGAAGGACATGCTCGACCTGGCGAAGCATATCGTCAACCAGAAGGCCGCCGACTTCGAGCCGGAGAAGTTTGAGGACCATTACGAAGAGCGCCCTCGCCGAACTCATCAACGCCAAGCGCAACGGCAAGACGATCGGACCGAAGCCGCGGCCGCGCGGCGAGAACGTCGTCGACCTCATGGATGCGCTCAAGAAGAGCCTTGCCAGCGAGGCTCCCGCCAAAGGCAAGAAGCCCCGCAAGGCCTCCGCCGGTCAGAAGGAAATGCTGCTGCCCATCGAAGGAAAGAAGCCCGCTGCAAAGAAGGCGGCCAAGCCCGAGCGTTCCACGGGCGGCGGAAGGCCGGATAACGCGGCGCGGCAGTCACGCGCCTGTGATCTGGCGCGATAGGGTTCCAAGGTTCACACTCTCAAACCCACCGCGCGTTTCGTGGCAGCTATCAGAATGCCTCCGCCCCATCGTGGAAAAGGAGGGCGGCACGTAGCGTCAGGACGCCCGCTCCGAGATTATCGAATTGATCACCTGAAGCGAACCTTGAGGGAGGAAGGCCATGGAACGCGAGATCGTCCGCGTCGAACCGTTCGATACCAATTTTGAGAAATGGGGCGCTCCCGTCTCGGTCTGCACCAGAGCCGGGAACTTGGTGTTCATGTCTGGCATGCCGCCCTTCGACCCGGACACCGGCGAACTCCTGCAGCATGCGCCGTTCGAGCGCCAGGCCGAGCGAATCCTCGAACAAATGAAGACAGCGTTGGAGGCGGCAGGGTCGGACCTCGATCACGTGCTGAAGTGCAACGTCCTCTGCATATCCGCCGAGCGTTTCAAGACCTTCAACGAGATCTACAAACGCTACTTCCCCAAGAACCCGCCAGCCCGAATCTTCTTCTGCGTCCCGGAGTGGACCGGTCCGTTCGATATCGAAATCGACTGCGTGGCCGTCACGAAGAGCTAAACGGCTCGCTGCGGGGTATGTAGATCACATTCTCAACGGAGAGAAACCGGCCGATCTCCGGGCAAAGGCGCTTTTCACTTCACGGAAAAACCGCCCGAGTGACGCGGCGGTTTCTGTCAGACTGGATTATTTGCACTTGCCGCGGAATGGCGATCAGGCGGACCGCATCGCGACGCTGGCAAGGGCGCGCTTGTAGGCGGGCCGCGCTTCGCCGCGGGCCACATAGGCGGCGAGGTTCGGATATTCGTCCAGCAGAGGGGACGCTTTTCAGACCAATGACCGTCTAGAGGCGGTGCATCGGTGGTTTTGTCATGGGGTCGGCTGGCCTTTAGCGGCCTTGTCCTGCTCCTCCTTGTATTCTCGGAAGGGATTATACTTTGCCTTTGTCTCCGGAATGCGCGCGAGCGCGTCGTAGACGTCAGGTTCGATGTTTTTGAACTTGTCGAGCAACATCCGAACGGGAGGGACGATTTCTTTGTGGTTGAGGAGTTTTTCAGTGTCGTCCCAAATCACGCTGTCATCGTCATGCGACCCTCGAACTTTGTGAACGCCCTTCTCGGAACGGTAAACATTTTCAACCTGAGTGACGAAAAATTCCCGTAGGTCGCCCCATTTCGGGTCGACGCCAGCAACGAGCGAATTTAAGCCGTCCGAGTTCATAACGGCGTGCACCAATTCATGAAAGAGGAGCTGATCGGCAACCGCGACGGCTTCGGGTTTGTCGTTGAGCGCCTCCGGAGATATGCGGACCGTGGACCCGCTACCAGCGAGTGTGAAGCCGGTACTAATCTCTCCGCCTGCCTTAGAAGCATCATCGGGTTTCGTGCCCGGATCTCTGCCTTTATCCCAGCGTGAAGGCATAACCGTAATAAGATGTCCGGTAGGCTCATCAATTTTATTCATAATGATCGTTGTTGAGTTCTAGCTTCTTCCCGTCTTTCCCCTCTCTCAGTTGTTTCAATAAGGCACCCGTCAGCAACTCGTAATTGACCTTGGCGGTCCAGTAGTCAGTCACCTTTTTGCCAAGATCATCCCCGCTTTGACGACGCGGATCGAAGAATTTCAGCCAATTTAAAAAGCCGGGATAGGCGATGCGAAGGTTGCTGCCGAAGTAGATGAAGGGTGGGCGTGCAAGAAAGGCGTTCCGATCCCGCGCTGGCGTCTTTTTCAGCGCCATCGCCCAGATCACATCTTCATTCTGCGAGATTTTCGGATCGATGTCGTATGGGCCACTCATTTTGGCTGTCTCCGGGACGGCACTCACCAAAGAAGGCAACAAAAATCGTAGTCGTCAGAGGTCGGCATCTACAACTGAACCTTTGCCTTTGTGATGTCTCGGCGCGGGAGGGTTCACGCCGAGCGGGAAAAAAAATGGCGCTCCTCAGACCATTGGACGCCCGCACCGCTTTTAGCTGAGTGGTGCGTCGCCGACGACTTCGATGACTTACATTGCAATTCAGGAGTCGGTGAATGGCAAGAATGTGGACTGGATGGAAAGGTCAGCGACGATCAGCACCAAAAATAGTGCGATCAGGCGGACCGCATTGCGAGGCTGGCAAGCGCGCGCTTGTAGGCGGGCCGCGCTTCGCCGCGGGCCACATAGGCGGAGAGGTTCGGATATTCGTCCAGCAGACCCGACGCTTTCAGCCTGACCAGCACCGATACCATCATCAGGTCGCCCACGCTGAACGGGCCATCGAGCCAATCGGCATCGCCAAGGCGAAGGGATAGTTGGCCCAGCCGGCCACGGACGCGATCCTCGACGAGAGGCATGCGTTGCGCGGACCAGGATTTGTCGGCCTCAAGAAGCCTGGCGTTCCCGAGTTCGAGGATCGGCGGCTCCATTGTGCTGAGCGCGGCGAACATCCATGCGATCGCACGCGCCCGGGCATTCGCATCGTCCGGCAACAGGCCCGCATGGCGCTCCGCGATATGGAATACGATCGCTCCCGTTTCGAACAAGCCGAGATCGCCTTCCTGGTAGGTCGGGATCTGTCCGAAGGGATGAAGCGCCAGATGTGCGGGCTCCTTCATCGCCCTGAACGAAACGAGACGAACTTCGTAGGGCTGGCCCACCTCTTCCAGCGCCCAGCGAACCCGCGTGTCACGCGCCAGTCCCTTGCCGCCATCCGGTGACCGTTCAAAGGCTGTTATCGTGATGGTCATCGTGAGGCTCCTCGCTGTCCGACATCATCGATGGACATTTGTTTCTGATTGTTTCGCATGCGGCGGCCAGCCTCTCGCGTCAGCTACCGCGCGTCTGCGCGGCGTCACAAACCTGTCAACCGTATTACGAAATCGTAAGTTTGCATGCATGGAAGGATCACTAGACTGGTCAAGCCAATTCGGAGGGTTCTCATGAATTCGCAGGACCAATTTGCAGGCTTTGAATTCATGTGCTTGGCGCGCGCCGAACTTGCCAAACAGGAAATGGAATATTGGCTTGCAGAGGCGGAGGAATGGAAGCAACTCCGAGAGCTGCCTGAACCACTCGTGGAAGGAAGGGTCTTGCCGAACACCGGCCACATCTAACCAACACCCGACAAAATAGCTGCGGCGCGGATCGGCTTAACAGGATGGTTTTCATGGCTCATCAACGAACGACTCCACCGGTCGAAACCCGGGTCGACGATATAGCGGCGATTTACAGTGACGAGGAGTGTGTTCAGAGGCTGGCCGCCCTCGTCGAGCACCAGGACAACAAGACGCTGGCGGAAACTGCAAGGCTTATCAGCCGCCTCGCCGTCACCATCGAGTAGCGCCGCCGACCTGGCTGCGCCATTTCCAGCAATATGCACGGGGGAGACGCCGCTGCGCCCCCGACGAAGCGCTTTTCAGGCGTTTTCTCCGGGTAGCCCTGCCCGGCCAAGTCTGGTAATCGAGACCTTCGCAGGCGCTCGTAGCTCAGCTGGATAGAGCATCGGACTTCGAATCCGAGGGTCGGGAGTTCGAATTCTCTCCGAGCGCGCGAAAAAATCTAAAAAACCTGCTCAGATTCGCCCGCATCGCCACGCGAGGGAGGCGTCACCGTCGCTACGTTGTGGAGAGGGACCGTCACTGGGGGCATCGCACTCTGCGGCTGGCGCTAACTAGCACGCGTACTCAGCAAATCCGCTTTCAGTCGCCTTATGGTTGCGTTAGGGTGGTCTTACACACGATCGCTGGGGGACTTCCAATGTCGCATGACGGAAGAATCGCCTTGCTGCCCTGATCGCACTGTGGCTTTGCGGCCCTTCAACCACCGGCCATGCAGAAGACTGTGGAAGGTATCCGGCGGGCATGCATGCAGCGAAGGTGGCGGTGATTGCCCACCCGCTTACACCACGCGATGATCACACACGTTCTCGCCTCATGCCGGACCTCCGAAGTTGGAGGGATCAAGAGTCCTGTTCTCCGACGGCGGTATGGGCGGATAGCCGGGGAATTTGTACCACCCCGGCGGAACGACCTCTTCCTGATTGGGATGCACGATCGCATGAGGGCGCCAGTGTGGGTGATGAACCTTGGCGGCGTTCGCAGAAGCGCACATGGCGATCACAAGGCCTGAAGCCAAAACAAAACGCATCGCATTGCTCCGCCGGTGCCACCCTCGTCCTCATTCATGTGCTCACCGACAGCCACGACCCCAAGCTCTAGCAGCTTCACGCTAGATCAAATCGGCGCGATGATGGGCGATGCCCGCTCTCACCCGCGGCCGATATCCCGAACGCCAGGACTGCTGGCACGTCTACCATGGGGACGTGCACGTCGGCACGATCGCGATCCGTTATCGTCCGCCCCCGTTCGCCGACATTTCAAAAAGGTCTGTTCCTCAGCCGTCTCTTCAATCGCTGATGGCTGCTAACGTCCGAAGACGTGTGCAATTGCGCGCTGGCGCATCGTCACTTCCTGAAGCTTCCGGTTGACCGTACGTCCCGCGCTTTCATTTGGCGGTCCGCAGACCGCGCAAACAAAAGTATTTCCAGATGTTTCTGAGCCGCTGAGAGATCAGGCGTTACCGGGTGCCGGCCGCTCGGGCCAGGTTGAACGAACTGCCTGGTTCGCGCGACGAACGGTCGAGCCTTCAGATGGGCCGCAGCCGCAGGCCCACTTGCTCCGACGCGCAGGAGAGCAACCATGGCCGATGCGACGACTCTAGATCGCTGCTTGTGGGACGTAACCGGCCTGGCACGTGAGAAATGGGTAACCGTCGGCGACAACGCGCATGGCGGTCGCGCACGCGTGGCAGCCGCAGGTTCTATCAGCGGATATCGCTGGCTCGGTTCGCGCCTGGCGCCGATTGATTGTCTGCCATGTTCGGAATTCAGCGCGACGAGATGGGAACAGCGCTCCAGTGTCCTGAATCCGGATCGGACAGGCAGTCTGAAGTTCGCTCCAGTGGTGAGTGACAAATCACTCGTTTCATTCAGCTTCCCCATTACGGGCTCGCAGGCCGCATTTCCAATCGTTGCTCACTACGGCACTGTTTCTGTCGATGAGATTATTGTCCCTCGGAAATTCGCAACGGGCCTGGTCAGCCGTGAGCGTAGAGCGGCCCTTGAGCGGCTTCTCGATCAGGATATCAAGGCGTATGTCGAACAAGGCTATCCAGATGCGGGAGACTGGGGTCCATTTTCGGATATTAACAACATTGGGCCGAACAAGTTTACGGTTTTAACCGATCCCGAGGGTTTGATTCTGGCATGCCTGGATGCCTTCGGGTCGGAGCCTGGTCTCGAGTCCGAAGACCCAATCAGCTACCTCATGCTCGCACCGGCCCTTCTCGAACTGGTTAAAGTTGGAGGGCGGGTCGTGTGGCGGTTGGCTTCTCAGAGGGCTGCGCGTAAAGCCGCCGCGCGCGCTTTGGCCGGTGAGTTCGAGACCCTAACTCTCGAAGAACTGGAGACAATTCGGGGCGGCGGCCCAACAAGGCGACTGACCCCTAATCAAGTGGATAAAGCCATCGAGCTTCTCCGCAATGGACAAGACGTTCACGTTGAATTGATTGGTCAGATGCGGCAAATCCAAAGTGAGTTGGGCCAACTGGGCGTTCGTTCCGAGGGCAGTTCCACAATCATTCCGCAGCGACCAGCTACCAGCGCCTTTGGCAGTGACCCGGCAGCACCAGAACTCCCCGGAAGCTTTCAAGACGGCCGCGGGACTTATAGAGTCGACCCTGCCCACAACCCGGGGGCCGTCCCTTACAATCCCCATAGCGAGTACCCTCACATCAACATTACGCTGCCCAATGGCAAAACGCTCGCCGTGGTCGTCACTGGCAGCAAGTCATTTTAATCAGCCGGACGGCATTTAAGACTGTTGTGAAGCCGCGGAATCCCAAACAATAGCGACCGTCAGCAACGTCAGGATCAGCGTGGCGCAGCCCGCGATCTCCAGCCAGTCCCATCGTCGGCGCAGCCTCATGCGATGAGGTTTGGCGGGGCCAATCTGACGACTATTGACCCAAATCAACGGAAACCGGGCCTAACGACCTTGCGGTTCAACGCTCGCATGACGCCGATACGCGCGAGCATCGTCGGGCCCCCAGACGTCGCGACCAGGATCAACGCTTCCATGGCCGGGTTGGAAACGTGCCTTCGAGGATCCGATCAGCCTTCCCCGTGGGCGCCGGCTTGTCACACTGGAGGATGCCGGCAACTACATCACGAAACTACCGAAGGCCGAACATAAGGCCGCCGAGTGGCAAACGCATTCGCGACCTGATTGCCGAACTTGAGCGTAAGCTACGTGAGATCGACGAGTAAGACCGCCTCATGGCCCTGATTTGGGCATCGCTCGCTCGACCTCGTCGGCAAGGCGGTTGAGGTGTTCGTGCAGACGATTGAATACCTCGCGCTTCGCTTTATCCATGGCCAAGTCGCGGATCAGCGCGGCCTCTGCGGCATCCTTCCGAAGCGCTTCGATGGAGGCACGATAATCCTTCATGCAGCTACTTCTTCCCGGCCAACAAGGTGTCCAAAACCTTTGGAGGCTGAAGTCCCGGTGACCTTAGCCAATCATCGACGTGAGATGCAGTCTCGGCCTGCCTGACCCGACGCAAAAGCAATTCCTGGGCATGGCTGCCGGGAGGCAGCTTTTCGGCGGCCTCCCTTAATTTCCGAGCCTCGTCTGCGAGGCGCTCTTGGAAGCTCTTTGTTTGCGTGAAATGGCGGCGCTGCTGCTGCATTGCGCTGCTCCGTTCCCTGAGAGGAAGGCGGGAGCGCAACCGGCGTTCTCATCACAGATAAAAGCCACTATCCGGGCTGTGACGCGCGCAGTGTGCGCCCGGAAAAGCCAAACTGCGAGTTATTTGGTGCCCCTCACCGCTTCTTGAGCAAGGCGGCAGCGCAGCCGGCGTTCTTATCACGGGCAAAAGTCACGTACCGGACGATGACGCGCTCCTGAAGAAATCCAAGTCGCGACGGCAAAATCAGGAACGACGGTACCTGACGAGCGTTAGTTGTTCGTCGCTGGTTTCAGCCCCAGGCGGCAGAAGCGGCCCCGGTCCCTCATCCTGTCCCCCGAGGCTGGGGCCGTTTTCCAGGAACTGCTCAATGACCACCGTGCTCATCATCGTCGCTTTCGGCGCGGGATTTGGCGCCGGCTACGCCTATCGATCCCGGCTGTCCAGACGACGCCTGCGCGGCAAACCGGTCGGCATGTTCTGGTTCCGTTGAACTATCTCAGCGGCAATGCCCAAAACCACTTTCGAACCATGCCTTGCGACACCCGGCGAGCGCGCACACGGGCTGCAACAAGCGCTGATAAGCGAAAAAGCCGGACATTTCGGTTGGTGACCAATAGATGCCTTCGTATTCATCCGCCTGAATCTCAGCTTCGCCTCTGTGTTCGTAAAATCCATCGTGACGCGCAAGGATATAGACCTTCGCCTTTCCATCGGCCCGGTCGATCACCTTGATGCTTTTTGCATGCGTCCACATCGACAAGCTTCCAGTCGCCTCCGTTGGCGACCTCTTTCATATCATAGCCATGTCGCCTTGTGGCGGCGGACCGTAACGCCTAGGTGTCAGTCGAGACATCGTCCCACGCTTGTTCGTTGTATCCGATAAGCCAGTTCAAAGCGTAGTGTCTTTCTTCCGTTACGTCATGATCGAGAGCTGCCGGGGCCTGCTGTCCTTTAATTCGGGCGTCTCTAACAGCCCAGTGGTACCTGTAGATCAGATCGGCCTGATCAAGAATGTCCGTGATCGGACGAAGTTCGGAGTTTTCGATGAACTGAGAGGTTGTCCTTTCGATCATCGTCCCCGCGGCGAATTCCACGTCGCAAATCTGAACTGGCTTGCCTAGTTGGGGCACGAAGCCCAATGCCCAAAGCAGAGTTGAGGCAGCTTCGAACCTCCAAATGAATTGAACCCGGTCATGCTGCGAAGGGGCACTGTCGAGCACGAAGGCGAGTTCCTTGGAAGTCAGATGTGGCTGGAGTTCGTATGATTCCAGAACTCGTTCAACTAGTTCTTCCCCGAGTTCATCGGCTCTTTGCAGCAACGAAAAGGAGACAAAGAGTGCGCAGCGCGACTTCTTCCTTGGACCGTTTCAGCGCCTCAGCCGTGGTCTCAATAACGGGTAATGTGGCAAGCAAAGGTACGCCCTCGGCTCGAAGGATCCTTTCCGATCTGAGCTTTCTGTCAGTGGCTTCCGCTGAAATCCCCCCATTCTCCGCTGACTCTCTCCCATTCATCTTCATCGCGCCAATCCCCCAACGCTTGTCAAACGTACAATATCACGAGGCCTCACGGCAGCGACACGATTGAGCATGCCAATCGCCTCTAACCGACGACAGGCCTTGGAGCGACCAGCCTGGAGCGGTGCATGAGTTTGTCGTGGCCCTTCGCGTCTGTCCCGGGGGCTACTTGGACTTCTGCTATAGAGGGGCAATCGAACCACAACAAACGCTGCGCGATACATTCCGCTGACGCGGCTACCCCCAAGCCGGCATGAGTTGATCTGAATCAACGAAAGCGATGCGTTGCAGGGATAATGCATCGTGACGCGCGCATGGCCGCGCAAGAAAGCAGCGGGTTTTCAGCATGTGGGAACAGGTTCGCGCCGTCTGGCAGAGATCGTCCATCTTCATCGTCGGCCTGGCCGTGATTTTCGGCTCGATCTATCTCGGCGGGCAGATGTCCTCACCGGCGAACCCGACGCCCGCCGTTTCTTCCGCTGCTTCCTCTGCTGCTTCCTTCTCTGCGCTTCCCGGACCAAGGTAGCGATCGGGGCAAGTCCGCCGTCGCTCCGAGCGGCGCGACCTCGCCACAGGGCGGCAGCGCGAAGCAAGCCGGCAAGCAACTCGCTCAATCGGACAAGACGCCTGCCCCACCGCCGGCCGTTCGGGACACTCCCACGCCCGCGCCAACACCGGCGGCGAACGCAGCCGCGCCATCGCCGGCCGCGGCGCCCTCTCAGCCCAATCATGACCACATGGCGGCGGCCAGCCCCTCGTCGCCGAAGGCAACGACCGGGCAATCACCCGCGCCACCCGCCCCCAATGCACCGCCGGCCGCCGCCAATGCCGCGCCACCCGCCGCGGATAACCTGACAGTCGCGGGCGATGCCTCGGCGGGCCGTCTCGTCTTCAGGAAGTGCCAGGCCTGCCATTCCATCGAGCCCGGCAAGAACATGCTCGGCCCGTCGCTGGGCGGCATCATCGGCCGCAAGGCGGGCACGGAGGCCGGCTACAACTATTCGCCTGCGATGAAATCGGCTGATATCGCCTGGAATGCCGAGACGCTCGATCAATACCTGAGCCGATCCGGGGAAGGT
This sequence comes from uncultured Alphaproteobacteria bacterium, assembly GCA_963843225.1. Classification (GTDB taxonomy): domain Bacteria; phylum Pseudomonadota; class Alphaproteobacteria; order Rhizobiales; family Xanthobacteraceae; genus Bradyrhizobium. The sequence goes on from CAWJJT010000004.1 coordinate 822,224, forward strand.
CGTGCCTGGAAACAAGATGCCGTTTCCGGGACTCAAGACCGATCATGACCGGGCCGACGTGATCGCGTATCTCGCGGGCGGGGGGCAGCCTCCGGCCGCAGCCGCGAAACCGGCTTCGCCGGCTGCGGCGTCAGCCACACCGCCGCCGGGCCAAACACCGGCGGCGCCAGGTGCGCCAGCCCCAACCGTCACCTACATTCCCGACGCGCGGTACACCTTGCGTTCGGGGATCGCGGACGGGCGGATGGCGTATGTCGGCCAGGGTGGCGCGATCGACGGCAAGGTCAATCCGGTCCTGACCGCCGTCGAGGGACAGGTGGTTCAGCTCACTCTGATCAACGGCGAAGGGGCGGAGCACGACATCGCATTCCCCGATCAGAACACCACCTCGCCTCGCGTGACCGGAAAAGGCGCGAGCACGACGATCGCATTCCGCGCCGACAAGTCCGGCGACTTCATCTATTTCTGCAGCGTGCCCGGCCATCGGCTCGCCGGCATGCAAGGTCAGTTCCTGGTCACCCCGCGCCCGCCGCCCCAGACGGTGGTGGAAGCCGATATCTCGCGGGAGCCCGGTGACGTGCCGCCGCCGATCGGCAAGCGCGATCCGAAGACCGTGCGTGTCGATCTCTTCAGCGTCGAGCTCGAAGGCCGGCTGGCGGAAGGAACGACGTTCGGCTACTGGACCTTCAACGGCAAGGTGCCGGGTCCGCTGATCCGGGTGCGTGTCGGCGACACCGTCGACATTCATCTGAAGAATTCCGCCGACAGTTCGATGATCCACTCGGTCGACTTCCACGCCGCGACAGGCCCGGGCGGCGGCGCCGCCGCACTTCAGGTCGATCCCGGTCAGGAAAAATCGATGACGTGGAAGGCGCTCGTGCCGGGCCTTTATGTCTATCACTGCGCAACGCCGATGGTCGCCGAACACATTGCCAACGGCATGTACGGCATGATCCTTGTGGAGCCCGAAGGCGGCATGCCGCCGGTGGATCACGAGTTCTACGTGATGCAGGGCGAAATCTATTCCGACATACCCTACGGCCAGCGCGGAAGCGCGGAGTTCAGCGTCGAGAAACTTCTGAACGAGCGCCCGGAATACTTCGTCTTCAACGGCTCGGTCGGCGCGCTGTCACGGCTGCATCCGCTGCAGGCCAAGGTCGGCGAGACCGTTCGCATTTTCTTCGGTGTCGGCGGGCCGAACTACACATCGTCGTTCCACGTCATCGGAGAAATCTTCGACAAGGTCTACACGCTTGGCGGAACTCATGACCGCGCCCGTCGAGGGAATCCAGACGGTCAGCGTGGCGCCGGGCGGCGCCGTCATCACCGAATTCAAGACGCAGGTGCCGGGGAACTATACGATCGTCGATCACGCGCTGGCGCGAGCGGAGCGCGGACTGGCGGGCATCCTGAGCGTCGAAGGCCCGGCCAACCCCGAAATCTACAACGGCAAGGTGATGCCGGGCATGGGGCACTGAAAGCGGCGGACGCCGCATCAATCGGGGCGCAAACCTCCCCGGCCAAAGCAGGATTTGCCGAAGCTGCTCTGGACTAATAACGTACCTTCAGCGGGACGCGAAAAATCCTGAAGCCGGCGATCTCGGGAAACCAGTCCGCCGCTTCCGGAGACACCAAGGCCAACACCGCAGCCGGCACCTCGCCGCTTATCAGCCGATCGACCGCCTTTACTTGACCGTTGCTCAGTTGGACTTCAACGGCCCCCGCCGCCACGATCGCGGTGCGGACAATATCGCTGGCCTCGGATTGGCGGGCCATCGATCGCAATGTCCTTACCGGTCAGGGCGGCGATCGACCTGGTTTCCGGACGCGCCATGACGAGCGCGACCAGAAGATCGGTGGCCCTTGGCGGCGCGGGTGCGGTCTCGCCCGCCTCCCCACGCAACGCAGTTTCCGATCGACCCGAACCGACGGCAATGTCCGCCCTTTGCTCCCGCGCCGGAACCGGCGTGGAGGCCGTCACCTGCTCCGCAAGCGCGGTCGCGGCTGCGACCTGCTCCTGTATCGTTCTTCGACCGGGATTGGCCGCCGCGGCCTCGGGAGGCGAATTCGCGATCTTCGCCGGCGGCGCATCGGACTTCGCAGCGGCCTCACTCGCCGGCTGCAGCCGTGCCTGCAAGGAACGCGGCGCGAGCGGGATGCGAAAAATCCTGAAACCCGCGATCTCGGGAAACCATTCCGCCGCTTCCGGAGACACCAGGGTCAAAACCGCAGCCGGCACCTCTGCGCTTATCAACCGATCGACCGCCTTCGTTTGACCGTTGCTCAGTTGGACGTCAACGGCCCCTGCCGCCACGATCGCGGCGCGGACAATATCGCTGGATTCGGATGGCCGTCCATCGAACGCAACGTCTTTACCCGTTAGAGCGGATATCGACCTGGTTTCCGGGCGCGCCAAAACGAGGGCGACCAGGTCCTTGATCCTGTTTGGCGAGGAAACATCCGTATCGCCCGGCGCTGCCGCCGCCGTCACGTGCTCCGCAAGGGCCACCGCGGCGCCGACCTGCTCTTGTATTGTTCTGGCACCGGAGCCGGCGGCGCCGTCAACCTTGTTTGGCAGGACATTGGACTTGGCGGCGGCGTTATCTGCGGGCTGCACTGCCGCGACTTTGGCTTGCGGCGGTTCGCGGGGAATTCGGTACCTCCCGCGTTGCCATGCCGGCAGGCGCGAGGGCTTCGATCTCAGTGCTCCTGCCGCCGCCGTGCGGTGGACTACTCCGTTCGCCGAGCGTTGCGGAAGTTGTGCGGGTGCCGGCTGGCCAGACGCGGACAATATCTGGCGAGACCAGGCCATATAGGACTGGCAAGCGCGATTACACGCCACTCCGTCGATATAAACGATGTCAGGCGAATCCAGCGGATGGGCTTGTAACGTTCCGGCGGATCCGAGGGACAATACAGACGTCAGGAATATCCATTTCTTTGACATGACGACTCCGTTTGAATGCAGGGGTTCACGGCATCGACTATCTGCGGGTGGTCGCGCACGTATGGGATTTCCCAGTCCGTGCCGCTGGTCGCGGAGACGTGCGCGTCAACCGATCGAGGGTGTGCGGCCGCGGCCGCCAGTCAGAAATCCCGGCGCTCAGATCCGGGTCGTACGATTCCACGTCGGGGATGCGCCCAAAACAAAGCAATTGGCTGGGCCGAATGGGCGTCGGTTCGGGTATCGGAAATAGCGCGCATGGAAACGTTTGAGAGGGCATTCATAAGCAACCTCCAAATGTCAGTATGAAAACATCAACCTGTCGCTGAAAAAACCCTTGTGCTGCAGGCATAACTTGAATTTCGATTGTGGCCAATGAGAGATGGCGAGCGCGGGAACGGACATCGAGCGCGGTCGGTTTTGGCGGCTGGCTGGTTCCCTCACCTGCCCGCCACGGTCCCTTCGGCTTCGCAAAAACACCCGTAGCCGCACGGCAACCCGTTGACGGCCGCGCCCCCGGTGTTCATCATCCTTGGCTGCGCGGTCGCCTGCTACGCAGTGCGCAAACGCCGTGGAGCGGTAGCCATGATCAAGAACGTCGTAGCCGGACTGGTCCTGGTGGCTCTGGTGATCATGGGCGTGCTTGCCTTCGCCCAGAAGCACGACGGATGCCTGCACGGGCGCGAGCTCCATACCTTCAAGCCCTGCGGCTCCATGAGTTCCAGAGTATAGCCAAGGCCGCGCCGGTGTTGCGGACAAGACCGCGCCAATCGCCCGGATGATCGTGAGCCCTTTCACCGAGCGCCGGCTGCAGCCCGCTTGAGGATGATTCCGAACAGTCCCTTTTGGTTGAAGCGCCTCAGATCCGGGTGGAGCGGCTCGGCGTCGCAAATCAGGGATTGATGGCCGGAAAAGCTCTGCGTAAACGACTGGAAGCCATTATTCGCATCGACGTCGTCGACGACGACCACGCCGTTCGGCGCCAGCGCTGCCCAGGCGCGATCCAGCTCGAAGCGCACGTTGCGCTCGCTGTGAAGGCTGTCGTGAATGAAGAGATCGATCTGGCCGAGGCGGGACAGCAGCTCCGGAAGGCGCCGCCTGCTGGAACCCCTGATGTATGACCATCGATCCGCGTGCTGGTCGCCGACAGCCATCCCGACCTGTTTGCGCCAATCCCGCTCCAGCGGCGGAAGGTCGATGCTCCAGAGGTGACCGTCGCCGTTCCGCTTCAGCGCCTCCAGGATAAAACGCGAGGTGACCCCGTGAGCGACCCCTGTTTCGACGATCCGCTTCGGCTTCAGGTGACGAATGAGACACCAGACGGCCCGGACGAATCCGGCGTCGCCGTCATTCCAGGAGAGAAAGCTCTCCGGGCCGGCCCGAATCCCTTTCGCTTCCAGTTCACCTATGACCTCAGGCCATAAATTCCAGAACTCCGAAGTCGCGTCGCAGGGCGATGCAACCCCGAGCGCTTCATGAAGCCGCGCTTCCCAACCGTTGTCGGACTCGTATTGGAATCTGGGTTCGCGCTGCTCGCGCATATACACATAATCGTCATACATCGTGGTCCAGATCTCGAGCGGATCGGCTGCCAGATCAGCCACGCCGGATACAGGATGCTTCAGCAGATAGCGCAAGGGTAACCCCAGCATCGCTTACTCCACTGATGTCTCGACAGTTTCAGGCGCGCCCCAGGCAATGAGGGCTTCGTGCGCCTTAAAATTTCCCATCGCGAAAATTGAAACAGAACACAATAGGCGACGCCCTTCAATCATGAAGTGACGGCCCGCGCCAAAGGGTAGCAGTCATCAGCCCGTATTGGTTTGAGCTGCAGACCAGCCGGTCCGGGAAACGCCATTGGCGGTCATTCCGGCATGGTCCGGCCAACTCCATCGCCCGCGAGCACAGGGCGGCGCCTTCCTCAACCTCACCCAACACGAACGCGAGCGCAAATCCGGCCCTTGCAAGCACCGATGGATCGTCGTTATCGAGTTCAATTGCCCGTCTTGCGAGCCGCCGGGTCTCTGCTATTTCCTCCGCGGCATGGCTGCTCCAGCCAAAGGCTTTCCTTTGCACATGGCATTGGGCGCCCGCCGCATATGACAGGGCGAATTCGGGATCGAGGTCGCTGGCAATCCTGGCGAGCCGGAGCGCTTCATCGGTCTCTTCGCGGGTGGGCCGATAAAGGCCGGCGAGCGAGCGAAGATAGTAGTCGTAGGCCGCAAGGTTTCCGGTCGGCTTGTGCTGTGCGCGCTCGATCTCGGCACGCTGCAGTTGAGGAGAGATTGCGCCGATCACGCTGCTCGTCACCCGATCCTGCAGATCGAAAATATCTTCAAGCAGGCTGTCGAACCGATCCGCCCAGAGATGCACTCCTGTTGCGGCATCGATCAACTGTCCCGTGATGCGAACGCGGTTTCCGGCCTTGCGCACGCTACCTTCGAGCACGTATCGAACGCCGAGTTCGCGTCCGACCTGCTTGATATCGACAGCTCTGCCTTTGTAGGTGAAAGTGGATTGCCGCGCGATGACGAAAAGCGATTTTGACCGCGACAGTCCGGTGATGATGTCCTCGACCATGCCGTCGGCAAAATACTCCTGCTCCGGATCGCCGCTCATGTTCTGGAACGGCAACACCGCGATGGAAGGTTTGTCGGGCAGAGCAAGGCGCTGCACACCGCCGGCCGGTGGTTTTGCTTCCCGCGAATAACTCGGGCCCATGCGCACGCGCCAGGCTCGCATCGGTTCGGCGATATTCTTCAGGGATTGCGGACCCATGTCCTCCAGCGTGCTGTCAACCTTGCCCCGAACCTGCCGGTGAGCATCGTCGGAAATACAGATCCCACCGGGCTCCGCGATTCCCTCGAGACGCACCGCGATGTTGACGCCGTCACCGAAGATGTCATCATCTGCGACGATAATATCACCGACGTGAATGCCGATGCGGAACTCGATCCGCTTGTCCTGTGGCACGTCGGCATTTTGTTCGGCCAAACTGCGCTGGATTTCCTCGGCGCATCGCACGGCGTCGACGACGCTGGCGAACTCAACGAGAAAGCCGTCCCCGGTATTCTTGACGATGCGGCCGCGATGGTCCGTGATCCTGGGATCAAAAAGCGTCTTTCGAAGAGCTTTCAGTTGCGCCAGCGTACCTTCTTCATCGATCCCGATCAGGCGGCAAGAGCCCGCGACATCCGCCGCCAGAATAGCCGCCAGTCGCCGCTCCACGTGCTCGCTGTTCAAGATGTCCCCCCGGTTCGGGGAAATTGAACGTTCACATAGCACAATTATGGGTCGGCGTCCGGCCGGGCCCACGTCCGAAGGCGTCCATTTTCGGACCTCGGTGCGGCCCTGCCGGGGGCGCGAACCAAGGCATATCGACGGCACGACGCGCTAGATCGACGTCGTTTTTGTCCGGTCATTGTCGCATGCGTCCGTGTGTAGCAGCGGCCCTGCTATCCCAACGTGGCTTCCCTTCGCCTCGTCAGCTCTCGCCTCTTCCGAGGCATTGCCGCAGGGCTGCCCCATCGGCTTGCTCGTCCGCATATCGGCACGATAAAGTGAGTTTGCGTCCACGCGCTGACATTCCCTGCGCCGACTTCGTTGGGCGTACACGGGAGATATTGTCGCAATCTCCAAACGCCGGAGGAACCATGTTTTCCATCTCGCTTAGAGTTTACATCTCGCCGTTTGCCGAGAAGGGTGTCGTGGAGCCGCTGAAATGGAGTTGCGACACGGCCAAGGAGGCTTTGAACGTGGTCAATCTGATTTGGTCAAAGGCGGATATCGCGTTCGTGCTCAACGATTGCGTCATGGACAAGCCGCTCGACATGGCAAAGAGCGCGCGCAGCAATGATCGGGGCGTGCTGGATGTCCTCAGCTTGCGGCACAAGCAGGACAATCTGATCCACATTTACCTCGTCAGTCCCATTGAAAATCTGTCCGCCGGCGGAAGCTCGTACCCGGACAGCGATCCCGAGCCGGCGAGTTTCGTCCAGTGGTACGGCAACGTCGATTCCAACGGACGGGCCTGGGCTCACGAGCTCGGCCATCTCATGAGTCTGGATCACGTCGACATCGACTACGCCGACGAGAAGCAGGCGGCGCTGCGCAGCAACCTCATGACGAAAGGATTGAGCATGGGCAAGGACCTGACCGACAAGCAGATCGGCAGGGTCAAGGGCTCAAAGCTGGTCAAGCAATATGGCAGCAACTGACATCAGGCGTTGGGCAGATGCCTGCTCTCGTCCCGCCCTAACGGAATTGCGATCCCATCGGGTGCGCTTTCGCTGTCGCCGCTGCCCCAACCTGCCCGAGACATCGCCCCTCACCGCTACGCGCGGTGAACCAGGGCAGGCGTGAGACTCGCCCTTACTGGTGGGACCGCTTTTTTTTGCGCGGGGCGGGTTGGACATAATATGGATTGACGACGCATTGGGCGGCGCGGCCGGATGCCGACATGTTGCACTGCGCCAGCGATGTATAGGCGCATTCGAAGTAAAAGTCTTCGCGCCCCTGGTAGACCTGCAGGCAGACCGGATACTTGGGATCATAGGTCTGGGCGGAAGCCGCCGTCGCCGTCAAAACCGTCGCGAGGGTCAGGATCGTCATAGCGAGAACGCGCATCAGAGGCTCCATTGAGAACGACGCCCTCCCCGCTCGCCACGATGGCGGCGCGCGGTTGGACGTCGAACGATCTTGTACGCTTTTTCGCGCTCGCTGCCATCCCTCACCCGCCATCCGGCGACAGCCCTCTTCGGCCTGCTGCTGCCGCGATGCGGGAGGCTGGCTGGTCTTGCCCCCGGGGGACGCCGCAGGGACAATCACGGCGACGACAGACGCCGCCGTGGGTCATGTCGCCGTGCGATGGATCAGGTCACCTGCGCGGGGTTCTCGATCCTTTTTCGCATCTCGTCGCAGACCGATCTGACTTCGGCCGTCATCACCGATGCCTGCTCGATGCGGTCGAAGACCAGCTTCGCCTCTTCCCGGTATTTTTGTGCGGTGTCCTGGACGTAGGCGATGGCTTCCTTGCATCCGGCCGCCATCTTCTCGGCGCGCTGCACGCAATCGATCAGCGTCGTGCCCATCGCCTCGAGGGCTTTCACCGCGCCCTCATATTGTGCGATCACCCCTTCCGCGCTGAGCTTGCCGATTTGATCGATATCGGCGTGATGCTCGACATAGGCCGGCATCGGCGGCGACGGCGTCCGGATCTTGGGCAGCGCAAGATCGATCGTGCGGGGATCTCGCTGTGGCAGGCTTTTTGTCAACACTTGGGCAATGTCGTGTTCGACATCGACCAACTCAAGAGTCTTACCGTTGGTTGCGGACGGTACCATTTAATCAATACTCCCCTTGGCTATGAACTGCTTACGAACTGATTTAAACGCAAAACGCGACCAACGAAGCGGCCCGGCGCGCGGTGAGTTACGGACGACGCGCGCCGGGTCTGACCATCCCCTTTGGCCCACGAGGCGGCCAGAGATCCGCGTAAGGCTGATTCGTGGCAAAAGCCCGCAAGCCGATCGAGAAATTTTTTCAGACGCGGAAAGCAGGCGCGGATCGAATTCGTCCGTTTGTGCAGGCAAATTCTCCGTTCTGCCTTCGACCGCGGGCAATGCGCGACCATGGCGGCATATCCGTTTTGCGCCACCAACGGAGTTGAACGTCGCTGCATCACCGCCTGTTTCGTACCCGACCCTGAGCAGATTGGCAGCGCGGCCCAATTTGGCGTAAACCTGCGGCAGGCGGGGATTGCGTGCATGACGCAGGAGCAACCACACCGGATCGGACGCAGGTTGTCGGCGATAATGGCCGCCGACGTGGCCGGTTATTCCCGGCTCATGCATGACGACGAGGAGGCCACCCATGCACGCCTTTCCGCGCTCCTGGCCGGGGCCGCCGAGCCGGCGGTCGCCGAGCACGGGGGGCGTATCGTAAAGACCACGGGCGACGGGTTTCTGGCCGAATTCCCGAGCGCCGTCGAAGCGGTTCGAGCCGCGGCGTATTTCCAGACCAGGGTTGGTCAACTGACGGTCGGCGACCCCGATGACAAGCGGCTTCTCTTCCGTGTGGGCGTCAACATCGGCGACGTGATCGTCGAGGCGCACGACATATTCGGCGATGGCGTCAACATCGCGGCCCGGCTCGAGGGCGTGGCCGAACCCGGCGGCATCTGCATCTCGTCATCGGTTTACGATCAGGTTCGCGGCAAGGTGGCCGTCGAATTCGCGGACATGGGTCTGCAGAACCTCAAGAACATCGCCCGTCCGGTACGGGTTTACGCCGCGGTCCGTGACGGGTCCGGCTCGCCGGCGAAGGGCGCCAGTTCGGCACCAGGTCCGGCTTCGGCGCCGCGCCTGTCCATCGTGGTTCTTCCATTCGCCAATATCGGCGGCGACCCCGAGCAGGATTATTTCGTCGACGGCGTAACCGAAAGCCTGACGACCGACCTGTCACGCATCAGCGGCTCGTTCGTGATCGCACGCAACAGCGCTTTTTCCTACAAGGGCAAATCAATCGACGTGCGGCAGGTGGGGCGCGAGTTGAACGTCCGCTATGCGCTCGAAGGCTCGGTGCAGCGCGCCGGCAGCCGTTTCCGGGTAAATGTGCAGCTGATCGACGCCGAAACCGGCAACCACCTCTGGGCCGAGCGCTTCGACAAGCCCGTCGCAGATCTGTTCGATGTGCAGGATGAAATCGTCTCGCGACTTGCCAACGCGCTGACCAGCCAGCTTGTCGAGGTCGAGGCGCAGCGCGCGGAACGCTCGCCGCATCCGGACGCGATGGATCTGTATTTTCAGGGCTGGGCCTTTGCCAACAAGGGGATAACACCCGAATACATGACGAAGGCGCGCGACTTTTTCGAGCGCGCGGTGACGCTCGATCCCAAAAACATCGAGGCCCTGGTCGGCATGGCAAGTATCGATCTGGGCATGGCCGCCAATCATTTGATCGACGACGGTGTCGCGCATCTGGCCGCAGCCGAGACGGCCTTGACCAGGGCTTTGTCACTGGCCCCGCACCACGCACGGGCGCACATGTTCATAGGCGTCGTGCGCATTTATACGAGCCGCGCCGCACAAGGCATCGCCCACTGCGAGCAAGCCTTGATGCTGGATCGAAATTTGGCCAGCGCGCACGGATTTATCGGCCTCGGCAAGAATTTTCTCGGACGCGGCGAGGAGACCGAGGCCCATGTCCAGGAGGCATTCCGCCTGTCTCCGCGTGATATCACCGCCTATTGGTGGATGGTGTTTGTCGCCAGCGCCAAATTGCAGCTCAACGCCGACGCAGAGGCGGTCATCTGGTTGCGCCGGAGTATCGAGGCCAATCCGAATTGGCCCCTCTCCCACTTTCTTCTCGCGGCTGCGTTTGCACTGCTCGGCTCGCTGGATGAGGCGCGAGCGGCCGTGCAGGCCGGGCTTGCGCTCGACCCGGGCTTTACTCTGCATCGTCTTGGGTCTCTCGGAGTGAGCAGCAACCCGACCTTTCGCGCGGGCGGCATGCGCATCACCGAAGGCATGCGCATGGCGGGTGTGCCGGAGAACTGATGGCCGCTTCGGGTCAAACGCGGTGCCGACAGGGCGACGTGACAGTAGCATAACACCCGTCGCCATGATGTCTGGCGTGATCCCGGCAGGCCGTCCAGGCGGCGAACGAACCGCGACGCCACTAATTCGCCCGACTCACATCCCCTCTCTAGTACGAGTTGTGTTGTGGGGGGAGTTTGTAAGAATGTCGCAAATGACCGCGAAGAAGTCCTATCTGGCCGCGACCGTCAGTGCACTCATTGTCGGCACGGTGCTATCGTTAGGCACAATCCTGGTTCGGAACGTCGTCGCCGCCGACAACGATTGCCGGATCAGTTCGGGGATTGTAACGCCTGCGAAATTGACACTGGACTAAGCGAGCCACCGGCGTTCGTGCCGGCAGCCGTGATGCAAGCATCACATCGTCACGGGAGCGCGCGTCGAAGAACGCGCATGCGGGCTCGCGAGGTCTGGAGAAACGAATGAGATAAGGGGATAGCCATGGCAGACGCCGATGGTGACGACTACAAGCAAACTTTGGCTCAGCAAATTTTCGGAAGGACGGTCGCCATCCTCGGACGGCATCCGCCGGAATCCGACACCAAAGATTTGCCGGAGGCCAGGGCTGCGGCCGAACGACATGTCAGCGAAACCTCGCCACCGACCGCCTCGCATCTTGAGGCCGATGAAGACGAAGCGTCGCACAAGCAACGCAAGACGGCGGCGGAGCTTGCGGGAATGATCGAGCAGGACCTCGCGCGGCATCCCGACTGCCCCAAGGCCGGATTTCGAGTGACGGTGTACGGCGGATCGCACTGGCGCGCGATGTTGACGATCACGCCGGCCGCCGGCGGCATTCGCAATGCCGGGGAATGGCGGGACCTCACCGACGAGTTGGTCGAGCGGCTCCGCAAGCGGTACGATCTGGCCTTCGAAGAGTGAGGCGTTGCAGCTCAGGCGCCGCGCGCCCGCGATCCCAACGCCGTTAACCTTTTCTTAACCATAAAGATTTAAGTTGGCCGCCTCGGGCAGGCGCCTGCGTTCCTGACCCGATTCGTTCTTTTTATCGTTCATCCCTTTGGGCAACGGGCAGTTCTCGTGGGGGCTCGATGGAGTAACGGTATGTCCGGGCGTGAGATCCAGGCAGACGACAATTTGCTTTCAGCATTCGCGTCGATGATCGGCGGCGCCCTCGGTGTCGGCCTTCCCGTGGCGCTGGTGATTATCTGGGTTTGCTCCTGAATTGCTCGGGAGCTGGGTGGGTGCGCGTACGGGCGGATGTAACCCGGCGAGTACTTGCGGGGCCTCGGAGCGATCCGAGGTCCTCTTCCCTTTGTGCGCGAACATTCCGCGCATCAAGCCCGCATGCGCTGCCGGCCGCTAGGCGACACGTGGCGCAGTATGAACCACGAGCTTGTCCTCGGCGAAAAATTGCAGCGCGCCGTATCCTTCCGTGTCAACGGCATATCGAAACTTGCCGTCGACGGTTGGAAAGACGGCGACGACCGTGCCGCCCTCATGATCGTGCGCTACGCTGTCGACCTGTTCGCCAATCGCAAATTTTGCCATCGAGACCCCCTCAGGAATCATTGGTGCGATTATATCGCCACGAATGCGTTAACGCTTCCGAACTAAAGGCTCGATTCAGCATTCGCGTGATTTTGGATGACGGTTGTTGTTTTGATGTCTCATCAATTTACGGTTTCGCGACGCGACTGCTCGTGGAACCGTCGCGCTGCGCTTGCAGGAAGCTGTTCGATCCTCGAACGGTATCGGGGGTCTCGCGGATAGGTAGCAATCGCGGCGCTGCTGCCCCGGATTTTGTTGCCTATTCGCAACTAATCTGGTGTTCCTGCCGCGGAACCGCACATTTCGATTTACGCGCCGTGCGAAGCGCCTCTAGATTTCTCGCCGGTATCGGACTGCATTTCCAATGAATCAACTTTTTGAAGCCGGTCGGCCGCAGGCGAACATAAAAGCTCACGATTTTGACGGAGGCTTTTTCAAATGCTTTTTGATGCGATCACTACGCTCATTCTGTTTGCAGTTTTTTCCCGGCTGAGACGGCGACGGCGCGCCGATGTGCTGTACTACGTTTCAGGCACCAACATGTATCGTCGAAGCCCGGCGGGGTCGCGTGCATCGCCGCGCGGACCCGCTCGTTCAGCCAGCCTTGTTAGTTCAACCAGACTTGCCCGAAAACGCCTCAGCTTTGCGGGGATGCCCTAGACCACCGGGGGGACAGCATGCGGATCGTCGTTGCTTTTCTGATCGCACTCGGCGTCGTCTATCTCTGGGACATCAATTACAACAATAGTGTTTTCACGGACGGCGCGAAAACCATGCTGCGGGATATCAGGCACAATGTCCGGTAGCCGCGCCGGCAAACGCCGCGCGCATCGGATGTCAGGGCACGTTCACAGCCGGAATTGGCGCCGTGGGCCGCGGCACGAAATGGGGATGGCCCGGCACCATTGTCGAGAGTGCCAACAAGGTAAAAACTGCAATCACGAATCCGCCGCGCATTTTCGAACAATACGACGGCATTGATGGCAGCAGTGTGAAGCAAATCACCACTCGCGCGCTCGTGAGAGGCTGCACCGCGGCGGCGACGGAAAGACGGTCGATCGCGGAAAAGTTCAGAACGAACCCGCAAATGAGCCGAGCACGATGACGGCGACCAGCGCCACCAGCGCGCCGACGATGCCCACCATCACGATATCGCGATAGCTTTCCCGGTGCGTCGATCCGCATACCGCCAGCAAAGTGACGACAGCGCCATTGTGCGGCAGGCTGTCGAGCGTGCCCGAGCCGATCACCGCGACGCGATGGAGCAGATCGGGGTTGAGCCCTATCTCCGCCGCGCGCGCCACGTAGGTCGCCCCGAGCGCGTCGAGCGCAATCGTCAGCCCACCCGATGCCGAGCCGGTCAGCGCCGCCAGCACGTTGACGGCGACCGCCAGCGAGACCAGGGGGCCGCCGCCGATGCCGAGCACGGCGTCGCGCACCACGGCGAATGCGGGCATCGCCGCCACCACGGCGCCGAAGCCGACCAGGCTCGCGACGCTCATCGCGGGCAGCACCCCGGCGTTGGCGCCGGCGTCGATGGTGGCGCGCAGGGCCGGCAGCCGCCGAAAATTGATCGCGAGCGCGACGACGATCGCGCAGGCGAGCGCCGTGATCACGGCCCAAACCCCGCCGACCGCCGCAAGTGACGTTTCGCCCCAGCGGGCTTCAGCGAGAAAGCTGGTGTCGAGCGCCGGCAGGATGAACAGCGACATCGCAAGATTGACCGCGATCACCACGATGAGCGGCAGCGCCGCAAGCATGGCCGGAGGTGGCGAGTTCGGTCGCCTTGCCGTGCATGATTTCCGCGGGGTCGAACTCATGCGCGGTGGCGGCGCGCCCGCGCAGGTCTTCGTCGGTGGCGGGACTGCCGGACGGCATTGGTGCATCCTCGCCAAAGCTTTCGCCGTTCCGCCTTGCGATGGCCTCTTCGCGATTGAGCCACCACAGGCCGAAACCGAGCATGATCAGCGACGCCAGGATGCCGAGGCCGGGCGCGGCGAATGGGGTCGTGCCGAAAAACGGCATCGGGATGGCGTTCTGTATCGACGGCGTGCCCGGCAGCGCCGACATGGTGAAGGTCGAGGTGCCCAGCACGATCGCGGCCGGCATCAGCCGCCGCGGGATGCCGGCCCCCCGAAACAACTCCCGCGCCATCGGCGCCAGCACGAAGAAGGCGACGAACAGGCTGACGCCGCCATAGGTGACCAGCGCGCCCGCGAGCACCACCGCCAGCACCGCCCGGTGCGGGCCGAGCCGCTCCGTCATGAAGTTCGCGATCGCGGCGACCGAACCGCTGTCCTCCATCAGCTTGCCGAACAGCGCACCCAGCAGGAACAGCGGGAAGAATTGCGCCAGAAAGCCAGCGGCGCTGGCCATGAAGGTCTGGGTCCAGTGGGCGAGCAGCGGCTCGCGGGAGAACAGCGCCGCGATCAGGGCGGCGAGCGGCGCAAGCAGCAGCACGCTCCAGCCCCTGAAGGCTAACGCGATCAAGAGACCGAGCCCGATCAGGATGCCGAGCAGCCCCACCACGATCATCGCCTCAGCACTCCGCCAGCAGGATGTCGAGGTCGGTCGTGGAGTTCTTGCCGATGTCGTTGCCATGGGCGGCAAGAAATGCGTCGGCGCTCTTGCGTCCCTCCTCCTTCAGCATCGAAACGAACGCCCACTCGGCGTTGAGCTTCGACGACGCGCCGAAGCCGGCGAGCGCATCGCTCATGATCCGGTGCGTCCGCATTCCGGCCCAGCGCGCGCCCTCCCCGTGTCCGGGATCGGCGACCTGCCGCAACAACGCCATCATGCGCATTTCCTTCATCAGCGGTGAATTGAAGGATACCTCGTTCAGCCGGTCGAGGATCTCGCCCGCCGTGCGTGGCGGTTCAAGCCGTTCGCGAGGATTGATCTGCACCAGGATGGTGTCGTGCGCGTCGCTTTCGCGCACCAGCGGGGTAAGGGTCGGATTGCCGGAATAGCCGCCGTCCCAATAGAGTTCGCCGTCGATCTCGATCGCCTGGAACATGGTCGGCAGACAAGCCGAGGCCAGCAGCACGTCGGCGGTAACCTCCGCGTTGCGGAAGATGCGGCCGCGGCCGGTACGCACGCTGGTCGCGGTGATGAACAACTTGATCGGCGCATCGGCAAGCCGGTTGAAATTGATGCTGTCGGCCAGGATCTTGCGCAGCGGGTTGAGGCCGAGCGGATTGAGATCATAGGGCGAAAGCAGGCGGCTCATCAGGTCCATGAAGACATAGGCGGGCGAGGTATCGATCGTCCAGCGGCCCATCATCCGATCGAGCGGCGAGCGCTGCAGCGGACTGAATGCCGCGGCCTGCGACACGCGCCGCCAATAGGCGTCGAGCGCCGCCCGCGCGCCTTGTGCCCCGCCTTGCGTCCAGCCATCCGCCACCAGGGCCGCGTTCATCGCGCCTGCCGAAGTGCCGGAGATCGCCTCGATCTTCAGCCACGGCTCCTCGATCAGCCGGTCGAGTACGCCCCAGGTGAACGCGCCGTGCGAACCGCCGCCCTGCAAGGCGAAGTCCACCAGCACCGTCTCCCGCGCCGTTACGTCCATCGCCGCCCTCCAGGGTTGGAGATGAAATGCCACCCCGCTTCAGGATGAGCCCATAAAGACAAACATTTTGCGGCGCGAAGATGATCGTCGCGGCCGCAAACGGCGCGGCGGCACCGATGCCGATCCACCGGTGCCTCCGTGGTCTCTCAAGAAAGCATGTAGCGGGCGAACCGCCAGCTACGCATCAGGCGCCGCGACGCAGGCCGAGGCCAATTCCGATCCAGCCTACGCCGGCCATGATGAGGTCGATGCCGAGGAACAGGCCGAGGATATAAAGGCTCGAGACCGGCCAGTGCGCCAGGATCAGAAGCCCGAGCAACAGCGTGATCGCACCGGATAGCAGCACCCAGATCCAGGGTGCTTCCTGTTTCATGCTGAAGGCCAGAATGATCCGCATGACGCCCGAGGCCAACAGAGATGCGCCAAGAATGAGCGTGAGCAGCGCGGCGGCGAGCAGAGGATTCTCGAATGTGACGAATCCGGCGACGATGTAGAGCACACCGAGCAGGACCCACAGCAGGAATTTTCCCCAGCTCTTGATCTGGAAGGCGCTGAAGACTTCGGCGACGCCGGCAACGATCATCATCACACCGACGATGAGGACACTCGCGACGGTGGCCATCACCACGCTGCCGAGCGCAATAAACCCGGCGAGCAGATAGACGACGCCGAGTGCGACGATCCAGCCCGACTTCGCGCGCAACGGCGCCATGCCAGAACCGGCTTGAGGATTTAATGCGTCTGAAGCATTGGTCATGACGGCCTCCGATGCGAAACCTATCTGACACTCGTCTGCAAACGACGAGAGAACAAAACATATCGAACAAGTGATACCAGTTGCAATCGCTATTTCTTGCCATTTTCGGTTTTTCGGTCTTCGATTTCGGTCCACACTTGCTGACAATTTTAGTAACCGACACGGACCGGAATAGCCTTGACGGCGTAATGACAAGGTCCCGTGCTTTTCAGGAGGGGCGTGCGCGATGAACTCAAGAAGCCTTCCGAGTCCGTTATTCGCCGGGCTGGTCCGGGACTTGCGGCGCATGCTGTTTCCGGCACTCGTCGCGGCGACGTTTCTGGTTGGACTTTGCCAGCCGGGCCTGGCGCAATATGAAGCGCTGGACATCGGGTCCGAGGAGGCTGCGCCCGCCCTGCCCGCCGCCGGCGCCACGCTCTTTCAGAACGTCCGCATCTTCGATGGCAAGAGCGCCGCACTGTCGGCGCCCTCCAGCGTGCTCGTCAGGGACAACAAGATCGAACGGATTTCACCCAGCGCGGCTGCCGCGAATGCCGGCGCCGACGTCCGCGTGATCGATGCAAACGGGCGTGTGTTGATGCCGGGCCTGATCGACGCGCACTGGCACATGTTCATGGCCGCCGTGCCGCCCGCCGTCCTGCTGACCGCCGATCACGGCTACCTCAATCTGTTGGCCGCGCGCCAGGCCGAAGCCACCCTGATGCGGGGTTTCACGACCATACGCGACATGGGCGGTCCGGTGTTTGGATTGAAGCGCGCCATCGACGAGGGCGTCGCCATTGGTCCGCGCATCTATCCTTCGGGGGCGATGATCTCGCAAACCTCGGGCCATGGAGACTTTCGGTCGCGCTACGAGATTCCACGGGCACTCGGAGGACCGTTGAGCCAGTCGGAACTGATGGGCGCCGCAGCCATTGCCGACAGCCCCGACGAGGTGCGGTTGCGCGCGCGGGAGCAACTGAGACAGGGCGCGAGCCAGATCAAGCTGATGGGCGGCGGTGGCGTCAGTTCGCCGCACAACCCGATCGAGTTGACCCAGTTCACTGAAGCGGAGCTTCATGCGGCGGTCGAGGCGGCCGAAGGTTGGGGCACCTATGTTGCCGTGCATGCCTACACGCCGGCTGCGATCCGCCAGGCGGTCGCCGCCGGCGCCAAGTGCATCGAACACGGCCAACTGATCGACGAGCCCACTGCCCAGTTGCTGGCCGACAAGGGCATCTGGTGGAGCTTGCAGCCGCTGACCTACGATGCAGAGGTCTTCGCACGGATGAGCCCGGTGTCGCAGAAGAAGGCTCTGGTGGTGTTCGCGGGGACGGAGAATGCCTACAAGCTCGCAAAGAAGTACAAGGTCAAAACCGCCTGGGGAGCTGACATCCTGGGCGATGCGGCGGCTGCAAGCCGGCAGGGGCAATATCTCGCCATGATGACCCGCTGGTATACGCCCGCCGAAGCCCTCAAGATGGCAACCGCCGACAATGGCGAGCTGATGGCACTCTCCGGGTTCATCAATCCCTATCCCGGCAAGCTCGGTGTCGTCGAAGTTGGCGCACTGGCGGATCTGCTGCTCGTCGACGGCAACCCGCTCGACGACCTCAACCTCGTCGCAAATCCCGACAAGAATTTCCTGGTCATCATGAAGGATGGCAGAATCTACAAGAACACGCTGAACAAGTGAGATTGCAACAGGGAACGAGTCGGGGGGAGTGAATTTGGTTCGGGGAATTCTGTCCAGGTCATTCGGGTGGCTGGTCGCGACGGTCTGGTTCCTGTGCCGGGCCGTGCTCGTGGCGTGGTTCACCCTTGCCATCTATTATTCCAATCTGCCGTCGGCCGGACTGCGCCTGGCGCTTGCCATCGTATTTGCGGCATTCACCGTCTGGGCGCTCTGGCTGTCGCGCCGCCGGTACATGCCCCTGATCGCGATCGCGCTGTTTCTCGGCGTGGCCGCCTGGTGGCTCAGCATCCCTCCATTGCACGATCGTCCCTGGCGGCCGGAAGTCGCTGTCATGCCACGGGCATTCATCGACGGTGACCGCGTGCGCCTCACCGACGTTCGCAATTTCGAATACCGCACCCGGAATGATTTCACGCCGCACTACGAAGAACGCGAGGTGCAGCTATCGCATTTGACCGGCCTCGATTTCTACGTGTCCTATTTCATGACTGGCCCGGTCGGACACACGTTCCTCAGTTTCATCTTCGACAACGCCCCTCCCCTGAGCATCTCCATCGAAACCCGGCCGGAGGTCGGCGAAGGCTTTGCCCCGATCGCCTCGATGTTCAAGCAATTCGAGTTGATCTATGTGGTGGGGGACGAGCGTGACCTCGTCGGCGTACGCGCCAATTACCGGCACGAGGCGATATATCTTTATCACCTCAATACATCGCCTGAGGATGCCCGCCGGCTGCTCCTGATTTACCTGGCGCGGATCAACGAACTGGCCGATCGGCCGGAGTTCTATCACCTGCTGACCAACAGCTGCACGATCAACATCGTGCGGTACGCCAACGCCGCGGGCCGGGTTGGCCGCCTCGACATCAGGCATATGCTCAACGGTTGGATCGATGGCTACCTCTATTATTCGGGCCGGATCGACACCCCATTGCCGTTTGAAGAGCTGAGGGAACGGTCCCAGATCAACGAGGCAGCCGAGGCGGCCAACGGCGCGCCCGACTTCTCGCAGCGCATTCGAGCGTCGCTACCGACGATGCCGCATTGACCTGTCGGCCGCAATCGCCGCCGAAGCGGTACAGATCGTCCTGAACTCTACTTCGATCCGCCAAGCAGCCGAAGCGCTTCCAGGAGCTGACGGTTTTCCTCCGGCGTGCCGATGCTGATCCGCAGTTTGTCCCGCAGCCGCTCCTCGTCGAACCATCGCACGAAGATGCTTCGTCGCCATGAGAGCGCGATAGACGTTCTCCGCACTGTGCCATCGGCCGCCGGCGGGGACGGTTGCGAGAAGAAAATTCGCCTGCGACGGCGGACATGCCAAGCCGATCGCGGTCAGGGCCTGATCAAGCGCGCTTCGCTCCCGCCGCACCGCCTCCCAGCTCGCGGCCGCGGATCTGACTATCGTCAAGCGCCGCGGTGCCCAGGGCCTGGGCGATGGCGTCGACGTTGTAGGAATCCTTGGTCTTCGACAGCATGGGAGCGACGAGTTGCTCGGCCCCGAGCCCGTAGCCGAGCCGCAGCCCGGCGAGCGAATAGCCTTTGCTGAGCGTACGCAGCAGCAGCACGTTGGGACAGGCGGCAACCATCGTCGTGCTCTCATATCCGATCTCGGGGTCGACGAAGTCGACATAGGCTTCATCGATGAGCAGCACGCCGCGGAAGGTCCGCGCGAGATGGTGGAGTTCAGCTATCGAGGCGAGCGTGCCTGATGGCGCGTGGGGATTTGTCAGGATCGCGAGCGGCACTCCCGCCGCATTCCATCGCTCCGCAGTGTCACGGGGAATCGACCAGTCGCTGCCAAGCGGCACGCCGGCGAGCGGACTGCCATGGATGGCCGCCAGAACGGAATAGAGACTATAGCTCGGCGTCAGCAGCCCGAGCGGCTTGCCGGGATCGAGGAATGTCGTCAGCGCCAGTCTCAGCAGCTCATCCCCGCCGTTGGTGGCGATGACGTTGGCGGGCGCGAGCCGATGCAGGCGAGCGGCGCTCGCGCGGAAGGCGCCGGCAAGCGGATCCGGATAGCGCCGCAACATGTCGGGCGGAAACGAACTCAGGGCGCGCGCAACGGCGGCGCCAGGGGGAAACGGGTTTTCGTTCGTGTTCAACTTGACGGCCGGCGTGTCGGGCTGCCGGCCCGGCGTATAGCCCTGCATAGCCCGCAGATGGGCGCGTTCGTAAGTCATGCGGGGAATGCCTTTGCTGCGAACATACGGCGCAATTTAACACGGCACGGAACGTCTCCGCTACGACGGCGCGATGATCGCCGGCGACGGCGGTCCGCCGGGCTTTTCGCCTTCACCGTAGCGTGATGTCGCGCGATCGCGGAACGGCGCTAAATTTGACGCCACTGCGCGGGCTTTCCATTCCAGGAAGGGAGGACTGCAAGATGAAGACAGCGATCATCGCACTTTCTGCCGCCGCTCTCGTCGCCGTGCTGCCTGCCGGGCTTGCGCAGGCTGCATCGGGCAAGACAGCGGACCCGCAGCACGAGGTTTCGAGGAAACATCACACGGCCGTCTCCCGTTACGCCCACGCCCCGCCCCGCGAGATGCGCGCCAGAGGTTCGAAGAACGGCTATCCCGGAGCTTTCGGTTACGCGCCCAGCGAACCCGGCATAGACCGGGATCTCGAAATGTCGAGGCAGGCTGGCGGCGGGGGTGGAGGTGGCGGCGGCGGCGGCATGTGAGCGCGCCGGAAGCTTTTTCCGACAGCCTGTTTTCCCGACAGCCTGTTTTTCCGACAGCCCGGTGCATCAGCCGCAGTTCAATGCTGTGCTGAATCAGCTCCGTCGGATCAGCCGCTGTTCGATCAGGCGAATCCGGCCACGGAACTGGCGTCGCTACCACGCCCACAACGACCCGCACCCTGCTTCGAATTCATCGAGCAGGACCGGGCGTGAAAACTCAGGCAACGAGGATCTTGATACCCCACCAAACGACGACGATCGCAGAAATGATGCTGGCAGCAGTCAAGGCAATTTCTAACAAATGATTCTTCATTTGCTTACTCTGGCTGCCTACCCCGCGCGGAGTTCTATGTGATTCTATGACAAGGGCGCAACCTGAGGCGGTGGCGCCGATCGTCATCCCCGTAATCCACCGGTGGATGGCCGGGCCGGCGGTGGGGACCGCGATCCCGGCGACCCAATCAGATCGAACTGTTCGAGGGCGTCTCGGGCTTGATATCGGACGCTGCATCGATCAGCGTCGGCGCCGCAATTCGTTCCTTCAGATCGTTGCAGGTCTTGCGAACCTCGGCGGTGACCTGTGAACAGTTTTCGATCTGAAAGAAGACGCGCTTGGCCTCTTCGCGATAGCGCCCTGCGGTATCCTTCAGTTCCGCGGTCACGGCGAGCGCGTCGCGGGCGGCCGCCTCGCATTGCTTCACGAGCTCGATCAGTTCCGATCCCATCGCCTCGATATCTTTTGCCGCAGCTTCGTATTCGCGGACGACGGCTTCGGCCGACAGCTTGCCGATTTCCGTGGCGCCGTCGCGATGCTCGACATAATCCGGTATCGCCATCGCAGGCGCCCGGTGCAGCGGCGGTCTCCCGCAAATCTCCGCTTCGATCTCGCGCTCCATGTCAGTCAGGAGCCGTCCCATTGGTGGCTGCGCCATCGCCAGTATTCCCTTTATTGCAACGTCAGGATTAACTACCCGGTGCTAAGTACTCTGCAGGATAGCGCAACAGAACTCCCCGGTTAAGCTTGTTGATTAAGGTTTATGCCCCCGCGGATGGTTAATTCGGGAGCCCCGATCACCTCCGGATGCACTTCAAACGGGGCCTCTCGACTTCGCCATGCGTCCCAGCGGACCCGGCAATGGCGGCACTCTTCTGATGCCCGAGGATTTCAGCGGGGCCGCATGCAGATCGCCTCCAGGCAGGCTTTTTCGCCACGAATCACGCCTACGCCTGATCGTGACCACTCTTCGCGGGCCAAAGGGGACGGTCAGACCCGGCGCGCGCCGTCCATAACTCACCGCGCGCCGGGTCGCCTATCAAATGCCGGCCGAGGCAACAGGCAGCGGCAAGTTGTTTGTGCAGGTTCCACTGGAACGGCCGACCCCACCAGCCGTTTGTCCTCCATTCCACTGGAGGAGGACACGATGAAGAAAGTTCTGTTTGTTGCCGCGGCGATCGGCGCCCTCGCGGGGCCCGCCATGGCCGATGAGGTCGGCGTTCGCGTCGGCCCGGTCGGCGCCGGTGTCACCGTCGGCGAGGGCCACCGGGACTACGACCGGGATCGCGATCGCACCACTGTCATCAAGGAGCGTGAGCCCCACGACCGCACCACCATCATCAAGAAGGAGCATGGTGACGGCGTCGAGAGCAAGACCGTCATTCACCGGAACGACTAGCCTCTCCTCCCGCGTGCCTCCGCAAAGAGGCGCGCGGGATTTGAGTTTGATGTTACCGCCGCCTCGTTCGATGCGGCCTCGTGGTTCGAGACAAGTTGCGCCGCCGGGCTCCTCGCCACGACAGTCCAGTCTCGATCGCGACGTTTATCGTGGCTTCGATGATGAAGGTGAGCCGGCCTGCCCTGCCCTCACTCCAATAACTGCTTCTCGATCTCGTGGACCGGCATCTTGACGAGATCCTTGTGCAGTTCGCCCTGGATCGCCTTGCGAACCGCGGCCGAGTAATCCGCGCGGATCATGCCGAGCGCGCGCGGCGAGGCCACCATGGTCAGCGACGTGGTTTCCCGCGTGGTGACGGCAAGGTTGAGGCGGTCGGCCAGGGTCTTGAGGAACGCGCGTTCGGCTTCGTCATGCCAGTCGGTCTGTTCGATCGAGCTTCGCGCGCCGCCCATCGATTGGTAAACCCGGCCCGGCGCCGAACTTCCCTGCGCGCGAGGTCGGGGTGTCCGGGTGCTCGTGCACTTCCCTGGTGTGCAGATTTGGAAACATCCGGTCGCCGAGATTTTCCAGGATGAGCGCTTTGCGGCCGTCGCAGACAACGATCCAGTCGCCGGTGTCGATTTTTATTTTTGTCATTTGGAAGCTCCGAGGGAAGTCAGGCTACCGGTGTCCCGACGGAGAGCACTTTGCGCAAGATCAAGGCAGTCGCCGGCCAGACCGCCCCGCGCGGCTGGTCGATTCACCAGGTATTGTTGCCGAACAGGCTGAACTGGGGCTGTTGCGCGACCAGCATCACCGGGGGCGCCACGTGCCGCTTGGCGACCTTGCGCTTTTGCGGCGCCGGCTTTTCCGGCTTCCTGGGATCGGAGAGTTGCGCCCGCGTCGCGCCGGGCGGCGGCAGTTGCGCAAACGCCTCGCGCATCCGTGCCTTGGAGGAGACATCGGCCACCGCTGCCGGCGCCTGGACGCTGGCCGTCGTGGTCGCGGCCGGCGCGGGAATGATGGTGGGCTGGTTGGTGTCGAAGACAACGCGCGCCGGCCATTTGCGCTCGGATTGAATCCGGATCGTCGATTTATCGAATTCCGAATCCGCCCTCACTTCGTCGGGGGCTTTCGGCACAAGCGCGTTCGACACGAACAGCAGCGCGAGCAATGCGCCGCCAACAAAGACAAAATATCGCAGCAAGGGCATTGGAAGCACCGTTCCATCCGCACGAACGTGCAGACCGATTACTTAACTGGGGATGGCGCGGATTGGTTCCTAGGGCCGCAAGGCCTGATAACGACTAAGTTACCGCGGCATTACCGCCGCGGTTCCATCGTTCAACCCAAGGCTGTCACGGTCTAAACCGGGCGCGCGGCAATCGGCGAGCATTTGGCCTTGTTGGCGTTGACGTTGACGAAGCCGATATGCAGGCGGGCAAAGGTCTTGCGGCTTCGCTTGTTGACGGTGTCATGGATCACCCGCGCGCGGTCGGTCAGATGGCTGCCGTCGCGGCGGCTGAAAGCACAGGAGATCGCGATATCCTTGACGGCGTAGTCGTTGGTGTTGCGCAGCGTGAAGGTGACAAGCGCCTTCGACCCCAGTCCGCCCCTGCGCCAGAATTGCGATGAGATCTTGAGCCCATCGACGGGTGCGGTCGCCTCCGGCACGATCGCCTCGCCTCCCGCGGTCGGCGGATTGTACGCCAATACCGAAGACGCCGGAGCGAGACCGGATGAAGGCGCGGGCTCGGTGACGGCCGTCGCCGCCACTGTTTCGCTTCCGCCGGGCTTGCTGGCATAGCCGGTCGCCAGAGCCCATGCCCCCATGCACGCGATCAGCGCGGCCGGCAGCCAGACAAATCCCGGCCTCAGATAGAAGGCAGTTCTCTCCGGCCCGCCGGAAGCGCCCGGCCCGGTCAAATCAATGCGGCTAAGTTCTTTGCTCATCGTCGTGCCACCGACATGCGCGAAGCGGGATCGTTTGCTGCGCCGCACCTCGGTCCCTCCGACGGCACGGCGCCCCGCATTTCCTCAATCGCGAGACTCAGCAATTGGTTGCAGCCAAATGTAACAATATTGGGATGCCCACCGATAGGGGCCGAGGGGATGGTCAGGCCGTAACACGGTCGCTAAAATTGCCCGGCCGCGACAGGCTGCGGCCAAGCACGGCGTCGGCCGACGCCTAACGAGCCAATGGGAGATCGAAATGCCGATAGTCACCTGGGACCACGTCCACCTGCGCAGTCCCGATCCGGAGGCGACCGCGGCCTGGCTCGAAAGGATTCTCGGCGGCGTCATCATCCGCGGCCCCGGCCGGATCGACGTCAAGCTCGGCGGCGCCAACGTGTTCATCGCACCGGTGACCGCGGGCGACGGCGTCCACACCCCGCCGGTAACGCCCTATCAGGGGCTCGACCATTTCGGACTGACGGTAAAGGACATCGACGCGGTGGCCGCCGAGATCAAGGCCAAGGGCGTCGAATTCACCAAGGAGCCGACGACGATCCGGCCCGGTGTCCGCATCTGCTTCATCCGCGGGCCGCAGGGCATCTCGATCGAGCTTTTGGAGCGCGACAAGAAATATGCGTGATCCGGGCGCGCGGTTCGAGCGGCGCCTCGGCCCATGAGCGGCTGGCCCGCGGTCGTCCTGATGATCGCCGCGCAGATCGCCGTGGCGCTGTGGCTGATACGGCTCGCGGCGCGGCGCTGGTGGGACTACCTGCTGATCGCATTCCTCACCGCCGCGCTGGTTCGGCCCACGGTCCGGAACATCACCGGCGACGTCTCCCGTTACCTGCCTGACGCCATCTGGTCCGGCGCGGATGACAAGGATCAGATCGTCCTCGCAAGCGCGGCCAGCACGATCCTGCTGCCGCTGATGGTATCGGCCCTCGCCGTCTATTTATTTGGCCTAGCGAGGGTTGCGATGCGAACTAGCGGCAGCCACCACGAGCGCTAGCGGCTCGGTAATGACCGCTTCGTCAGACACGCTGACCCAGTCTCGCGTCGATGCGGACCCAAGCCTTGTCATGCCACTGTCATACGGGAAATGCCGGGGGTCGATCCAAAGTCAACCTGACGCGTTGACGCTGCGCGTCCCGCTTTGGCATAACAAACTGACGACTCCGCCGTGACGGATGTCGCAACCGGTCCCGACATGAAAAACGGTCTGTATTCGATCCACGTCAGCCTGCAGGACGGACGATCCGGCAAGGGCAGCGGCGTGGTCATGTTCCGGGATGGCAAGATCCTCGGCGGCGACGCCTATCTGTTTTACACCGGCAGCTACACGACCAAGGGCGACACCTTCAAGGGCGAGGTGCTGGTGCAGCGCCACACCTCCAGCCCCGACGCCAATCCGCTGTTCGGCGGCCCGAGTCCGGTCGGCATCGGCGTCTCCGGCACCTTCACGGATACCGCCGGCGATCATGAACGGCACGGCGCTGGTCGGCAAGGCCAGCCAGATCTTCTCGGCGACCCTGCGCAAGCTCGCCGACGCCGATTAGGGTCGCTATTCCGCGGCCTGCTCCAGCGGCGCCACCCGCGGCAGGATGATCTGGATTCGCGTGCCGCCGCCCGGCTCGGAATCGAGGTCGAGCCGGCCGCCCAGGCGGTTGGTCACGATGCTGTAGACGATGTGCAGGCCGAGCCCGGTGCCGCCCTGGTCGCGGCGCGTGGTGAAGAACGGATCGAAGGCGCGGCGGCGGACGTCGAGCGACATGCCGCAGCCATTGTCGGAAAACAGGATCTCGACATTGTCCTTGCCGGACTCCCGCACCTGGATATCGACCGCGCCGGGCTTGCCGTCCGGAAAGGCGTGCGCCACCGCATTGAGGAACAGATTGGTGAGCACCTGCCCGTAGGGACCGGGATAGCTGTTCATGGTGAGATTGGGCTGGCAATCGACGTTGAGCGTCAGATGGTGCTTTCGCAGTCCCGGCCGCAGGCTCATCACCACCTGCTCGGTCAGGTCGCCGAGGTCGAAGATGCGCTGGTCGCTGTAATTGCGGTCGGCGGCGACCTGCTTGAACGAGGTGATCAGTTCGGCGGCGCGGTTGAGATTGGCCACCAGTTGCGAGGAGGCGTCGCGGCTGGTCTCGAGGAAGTCGTTGAGGCTGGAGCGCCTGAGATCGCCGCGCGCGACCTCGGCGGCGAACAACGCGGTCTTGCGCTCCAGCGACGAGGCCACCGTCAGGCTGATGCCGACGGGATTGTTGACCTCGTGGGCGACGCCCGCCACCAGCCGGCCCGAGCGCCGCGAGTTTTTCCGCCTCGATCAGCGAGTTCTGGGTCTCGCGCAGATTGCGCAACGCCGCTTCGGCGGCATCCTTGGCCTTGCGCATCTCCAGTTCGCCGCGCTTGCGCTCGCCGATGTCGAGCGCGACGGTGACGATGTTCTCGATCTCGCCGTCGGCGTCGAGCAGCGGCAGCTTGTTGACCAGCCATTGCCGCAGATTGCCGGAGGAATCCAGGTATTCCTCTTCGTAGAAGCCGAGCCCGGTGCCCGCCGCCAGCACCCGCTTGTCGTTCTCGTCGGTCTTTTGCGCGCCATAGCGCGACATCAGGTCGGTGGTGGTGCGGCCGATGGCGTCGGCCGGCTCGATGCCGAAGATGCCGGCCATATAGCGGTTCATCAGGATGTAGCGGAGCTGCTTGTCCTTGACGTTGATGACGGCGGGCACGGTGTCGATCACCTGCTGCAGCAGCCGGCGGCCTTCGGCGATCGCGTCCTCGGCGCGCTTCTGGTCGGTGATGTCGCGCACCGTGCCTTCATAGCGGACGATCTCGCCGCTTTCGTCGCGCACGGCGGTGGCGCTGTCGGACAGCCAGAGGATCGCGCCGCCGCGCTGGCGCACCTGATATTCGAATTCGCGCACCATGCCGTCGCGCTGCATCAGCCACTGGTATTCGCGCGCGCCGCCGGATGCACGTAGATGCGTCGTGGCGATGTCGCCGATGCCGCGGATCAGTTCCTCCGGCGTGTCGTATCCCATCATCCGCGCCAGCGCCGGATTGGCGTTGAGCAGCGCGCCGGCCGGCGTCGTCACGTAGATCCCGTCGACCGAGCCTTCGAACAGCTTGCGATAGCTTTCCTCGGCCAGCCGCTGCTCGGCCAGCGCGTGGACCGCCGCCTCGCGCGCGGCGTCGGCGTCGACCAAGGTGCGGCGGAACACCTCGGCGGCGCGCGCGATGTCGCCGATCTCGTTGTTCACGTCGGTGAGCGGGATCGAGGCGTCCTTCTCGCCGCCGGCCAGCGCGCGGATCGAGCTGGCGATCGACGCCAGCGGCCGCACGGTGCGGCGGACCACGAACAGCGCGGCGAAGATCCCGATCAGGACGCCGGCCGTGCCGAGCACGATGCTTTGCCATTTGGCCTCGGCCAGCGTTCCGCGCGAAGTCGTGCGACAGCACCCGGCCCCGCCGCGCGCTGACTTCGCGCAGCAGTTCGGTGACGCGCCCGATCAGCCGGCCCTCGGTGCCCAGCACTTCCTTGTCGAGCTTGGCGATCTCGGCTTCGGTCCCCGAAATCGTCGTGATCGCGTCGGCGTAGGCGTCGGCCGCGGCGCGCAGCGCGGATCGTCGATCGGCAGCGCCCGCATGCTCTGCGCCGCCCGCTCGGCGGCATCCGGATCGTGCGCCAGCAGCGCCGCGGCGACCTGGTTCTGCGCCCGGAACAGGCTCCTCGCGGTGGCCCGATCGGCTATCGCCGAGATCGCCGTCTCGAACCGCTCGCGCACCGGCGGCAAGCGCCGCGATCAGTTCCGCGCGGCGCGCGATCAGGGCGGTGACGCGCTCGATGCCCTCGCGGTAGTTCTGCAGCCGCGTCGCTGACGCCGTCGATCATCTCCTGCTGCTCGGGCGCGAGCTCGAGCCGGGTCTTCTTCAGCAGCGTCGCTCAGCGCGGAGGCAGCCTCGCCGACCCGCTCCGGCCGGGCACCCCGGTCGGTGACGAAATCGCGCGCCGCGAGCCGCAGCTCGTTCATGCGCCGGTCGATCTCCTCGGCGAGGTCGCCGACGTTCTGCAGCCGCTGCAGCTCGGCGAAGGTCGCGTCGATGTGCCGGATGGCGATGACGCTCGCCATGCTGGTGGCCGTGATCACCGCCAGCAGCAGCAGGAAGCTGCCAAAGGTCAGCTGACCGATCGACAGCGAAAACGATCGTATCCTTGCTAGCAATGCCGTAAATACGGGTGGCATGTTGATCAGACCGGGCTCCAATCGCCGCAATATACGACGTAAAGCATGTCAGGGGGAACAAGGCGCAGACTGCCGGACGGCCGGGAAATGTCCGCCAGGTCATCCCGCCCGGACCTGATGCCGCCGGCTTCCGGCCTTTTCGGCCATGATTCGGGCGCGCCATGCAGCGGCGCGGGGCTGGATTGCGCGCCGGCGCCACCGCCCTCAGGACGAGGCGCCGAGCGCCGCCGGCTTCCGCGCCGGAATCGTCATCGCGGCGACGCCGAGCACCACGCAGCCGAGGCCGATCCAGGCCGTCGGCGTCAGCCTTTCGCCGAGAAAGGCGACACCAAGGGCCACGCCGATCGGCACGCGCAGATAGGCCTGCGCGGTGGTGCCGACCGAGCCGAGCGTCTGCACCAGGCGGAAATAGATCACGAAGGCGAGCGCGGTCGAGAACACCGCAAGCGCGAGCAGCGCGAGCAGCGAATTCATCGACGGCGCAAGCGTCCACGGCTGGTCCACGACAAGGCCGACGGGAACCAGGATCGCGGCGCCACAGAGCAGCGAACCGGCCGCCGGCGCCATCGGATCGAGATCCTTGAAGCCGCGGCCGAAGATGGCGCCGCCGGCATAGCAGACGGTCGCCACCACCGTGGCGATCTCGGCCGCCAGTTGCTCGCCAAGACCGGCCAACGCCTGCACGCCGACGATCAGGCAGATGCCGGCCATCCCGGCGACGACCCCGAACAGTTTTCGTCCATTCACCGGCTCATGCCGCGTCAACGCCAGCGTCAGGAAGAACGCAAAGATCGGCGAGGTGGAATTGAGAATGGTCGCGAGCCCGGCGTCGAGGGATCGCTCGGCCCAGGCGATCAGGGTCCACGGGATCACGCTGTTGAGACAGGCCTGGAACAGGAAACGCCGCCAGGTCGCAGCGTCCTTTGGCAGCCGCAGCCCGCGCCCATGCATGATCGCGAGCAGCAGCAAGCCGGCAATCGAGGTGCGCGCCGCGATCAGCGTCACCGGCGGTATCGTCGCCACGCCCAGCTTGATGAAGGTGTACGACCCGCCCCACAGCGTCGCGAGCAGCACGAGCAGCACCAGTTCGACGGCGATGGCGGGCGGCTGCGGGTCGCGCTTGCCGACCTCGATCATGGCGCTCTCCCCGAGAGCCAGTCCGCGGTTGCCGCAAACAGGCCTTCCCGCCCATGTTCGAGATGCATCAGATGGGTCGCCGCGGGAATCACGACGTCGGCTTTTTCCCTCGCGCCGAGCGCACCCATCAGCCATGCGGCGTCGGCGTCCCGGCACAGATTGTCCCACGCACCGCGCACGATCAGCGTCGGCGCGGTGACGCAGCCGGGGTCATAGGCGAGTTTCCCCGAAAGCGCGGCAAGGTTGTCCGCGACCGGCCCGTTGGGAATCTTTACGGACGGCGGCGTTCGCGATGCGGCGTCGGCATCGGTCGCAAGATACGCCGGTCCCCACTCCGCCAGATCAGGCTCGATCAGAAGGGGCGCATGCCCCAACGGCACGTCTTCCACGAAGCGCGCCAGTTGCTCCGACACCGGGAGGAAACGCCATCCGCCCAATTGTTCGGGCGAAGGCAATCCCTGCATCTGGCGCTGTGCGATCGGAGCGAACATCACCAGGCGATCAACCGCATCGGGATGTTCGCCGGCGTACCGCCCGGCCGCCTGGGTGCCCCAGGAATGCGCGACGAGATGAAGCTTGTCCGCCCGGCATTCGCTGCGGACATGAGCGACGACGGCGGCGATCTGAACGACGGCGTCCGCGGTTCGGCCGAGCGGCATAATGCCCGCCGCAGGCCCGTCCATTTGGGGATAGCGCGACGAGCCGCCGAAGCCCGCGAAATCGAAACTCCAGACATCGAACCCCGCCTCGACCATATGGTCCGCCCAGGATCGGTTGTGGAAGCGATAGCCCACGGACAACGACGAGGGAAACGTTGCGCCATGGATGTAGAGCACGGGTTCGCCCCGGCCCGGCCAATGCCACACCAGCAACCTGTCCACGCCCTCAAGGCCGCCGAGCGGCAATTGCGCTTCGACCGGCTGCGGCCTGATTGAACTTGTATCGATTGCCAGGGTCACGTTCGCATCCTCGTTCACGGCGCCAATGCGGCGGCTGTACCGAGGCGGAAACTACATGGCGGATGGGCACGATACTTCGCTGAGCATCGAAGCGTCGATGCTGTAATGCGGCTCCCTCGCATGTCATGGCCGGGCTCGTCCCGGCCATCCACGTCTTGCTTTGTCGCCAAAGCCTAAGACGTGGATGCCCGGCACAAGGCCGGGCATGACGAAAGAGAGATCAGGGCGCGGCGATCACCCTACCGCGCCGACCTCGAACACCTCGCCGTCATAGCCGGCTTCCAGGGGAATGCGGAGCTGGCGGCCGCCGTTCAGGTTTGTCATGACAGGCATCACGGTGACGATGTTCTTGCCACGGCTATCGTCGAGCGCGGCCTTGACGCTTGCCTGCTTGCCGAGCCGGATCAGGTTGCGCGTGGTCGGAAACGGCAGCTTGAACCGGCCGCTCTCGCCGCCTTCCAGCGCCTCGCGCGGCGACACCCAGATCGAGTCGGTGGATTCCTTGCCATCATGCGCGCCGACCTGTTCCGGGGGAGCAGCGGCAAGGAAGAACCAGGTGTCGAACCGCTTCGGCATGCCTTCCGGCGTGATCCAGTGCGCATAGGGCACGAGCTCGTCGAGCGCCAGCAGCATGCCGTTGTCCGTCAGCACTTTCTGGAACGAGGTCTTGCCGTCGCACAGATCGGCGCGATGCGCCTTCTCGATCTCGCTGGCCTTCTTGGCATCGAGCAGCGTCTTCGAACCGCGCGGCCGCGCCAGCAGGATGCCGCTTTCCTCAAAGGTCTCGCGGATCGCCGCAATCCGAAAGCTCAAGGCGGCGGCATCGAGCCCCTCGCCGCCCGAATAAAGCGCGGGATCGGCGATGATCTCCAGGTCGCCCTTGTCGACGCTGCCGCCGGGAAACACCAGCGCGCCGGAGTTAAAATCGATCTCATAATGGCGCACCATCATGAAGACCTCGATTTCGCCTTTTGTCTCGGCGCTGTCGCGCAGCAGCAGGATCGTCGATGCGTTGCGCGGCGGTTTGGCGGGTTCGGCGGACATGAGGTTTCACTCCGGGTGGGGAACCTCATCTGAGGAGCGGCCGTCTTGGCCGCGTCTCGAAGGATGCAGTGGCGACGATCAGTGGCTCTCATGGATTCGATACGGCGCAAGAGCGCCTCCTCACCATGAGGATCGAACTATTCCGCCGCGCTGGCTTGCGGCTGCAGGTTGGCGCGCTTGTCGACGCGCGCCACCCGCGACAGCAGGTAATCCACCTCGGCCTTCGCGGCAGCGGTGATGACCGCTCCCGGCTTGCGCTGCGCGCTGGAAGCGATCACGCCGCGCTTTTGCAGCACGTATTTGCGCACCGCGAGGCCGGCGCCGGGCTGCTGCTCGTAGCGGATCAGCGGCAGATGCGCGTCGAACAAATCGTGCGCGGCGTCGCGCTTGCCCGCCTTCGACAGTTTCACCACGTCGATCAGCAGTTCCGGGAAGGCGTAGCCGGTCATGGCGCCGTCGGCGCCGCGCTCCATCTCGAAATCGAGAAACAGCCCGCCATTCCCGGTCAGGATCGACAGCGGCCGCAGCGAACCGTCTTTCTGAAAGGCGCGCAACGCGCTGATCTTCTCCAGCCCCGGCCAGTCCTCGTGCTTGAGCATCACGCAGGACGGGGAGTCCATCACGATCTTGCGGATCACCGCCGGCGTGAACACCACCGTCAGGGTCAGCGGATAATCCTGCAGCACCCAGGGAATCTCGTCGCCGATCGCTTCCTGCGCCTGCTTGAAATAGCCGATGATCTGGTCGTCGGTGCGCAGATGCGGCGGCGGCGCGATCATTACCCCGGCGGCGCCGGCATCCATCGAGGCCCTCGCCAGCGAGCGCATGCTGGCCAATCCCGGCGCGGAGACGCCGACGATGATCTGCATGTTCTTGGCGCGCTTGACGAAGCGGATCGCCACCTGCTCGGCCTCGGCGGCGTCGAGCTTCGGCGCCTCGCCCAGAATGCCCAGCACGGTCACCCCGTCGCAGCCGACCTCGGCGTAAAAATCCGTCAGCCGGTCGATCGATTTCTCGTCGATGCGGCCGTCGTCGTGGAACGGCGTCGGCGCGATCGCGAAAGTGCCTGACGCCGCGGGGGTGAGTTTTGTCATGTGTTGCCTCTATCCTCTCGTCCGTCATTCCGGGATGGTCCGAAGGACCAGACCCGGAATCTCGAGATTCCGGGTTCGGCTCTGCGAGCCGCCCCGGAATGACGAATTGCTCAAAACCTTCGCGCGCCCATCTTGATCTCTTCCTCGGTGAAAAAGATCTCCCTGGCGTGTTCGACGATATCGTTGGCCTTCCATCCCGTATGCGGCGGCTTCCAGCCGGGCTTTTCCATCATCCGCATCTCGCGCACGCCGCGCGGACCGGAGACGCCGAGCACCTTGCCGGTCTGGTCGCCCGAGAGATCGCTGACCATGTATAGCACGGCCGGCGCGATCCCATCAGGCCCAAGGGCCATTCCGGGGTTTTCGATATAGCGCGGCAGGTCTGCGGTCATGCGGGTCAGCGCGCCCGGCGCCAGCGTCCAGATCCGGATGTTGTACTTGCGGCCCTCGATCGCCAGCACGTTGGACAGGCCCCAGATACCGCCCTTGGCGGCGCCGTAATTGCTCTGGCCGAAATTGCCGATCAGGCCGGAGGTCGAGGAGGTGTTGACGATGACGCCGCCGCCGTTCTCGCGCATCCAGCGGAATACCGGCTGGGTGACGCAGAAGGTGCCCTTCAGATGCACCTTCAGGACCTTGTCCCAGGCGGCTTCCGTGGCCTTGGCAAAGGTCTGGTCGAGCAGGATGCCGGCGTTGTTGACCAGGATATCGGCGCGACCGAAATTCTTGATGGCGTCGTCGAACACCGACTGGCCGCCCGCGATGGTCGAGATGTCGGCGCCGTTGGCGACCGCGCGGCCGCCTTCGGCCTTGATCGCATCGACGACCTTCTGCGCCATCGAGACGTCGGCGCCGGAACCGTCGCGGGGCCCGCCGAGGTCGTTGACCACGACAGCGGCGCCCTCGCGCGCGAACAATCTGGCGTAGGCCTCACCGAGCCCGCCGCCCGCGCCGGTGATCAGCGCCACCTTGCCGTCGAGTAGTCCCATGTGTCTTGCTCCCTGTTCGTTGTCATTCCGGGGCGCGCGAAGCGCGAACCCGGAATCTCGAGATTCCGGGTCTGGTCCTTCGGACCATCCCGGAATGACGGGGTTAACCCAGCACCGTCTTGCCGCTCTTGATGACCGCGACGTTGCGCGCTTTCACCCTGGCCTCGAACGAAATCACGTTGCCGTCCTTCCACAGATCCATGGTCACGGTCTCGCCCGGATAGACCGGCGAGGAGAACCGCGCCGCGTGCTGCCTGAACGCTGCGGGATCGTAGTCGGCATAGGTCTGCAGCACGCCGCGGCAGGTGATGCCGTAGGTGCACATGCCGTGCAGGATCGGCTTCTGGAAACCCGGCGCGTTTGGCGAATTCGGGATCTGAATGCAGCGGATTGCGGTCGCCGCACAGCCGATAGACCAGCGCCTGATCCGGACGGGTGGAAATATCGATCGATTTGTCGGGACTGCGGGTCGGCACCTTGTGCGGCTCGGGCTGGCCTTCCGACGGGCCGCCGAAACCGCCGTCGCCGCGCGCGAACCGCGACGCAACCAGCGTCGCCAGCTTCTCGCCCTGCTCGTCCCGCAGCACGGTCTGGTGGCGGATCACCGCGCCCTTGTCCTTGCCCTTGTCGAAGACGTCGAGCACGGTCGAATCGGCGGTGATGCGGGCCGCGATCGCCAGCGGCTTGTGGAAGGTGATGTCGCGCTCGCCGTCGACCACCATCACGCGGTTGAGATTCATCTCGCCGGGCCCCGCGCCCCACGCCGCGACGGAGGCAAACGTCGGCACCACTTTCAACGGACGCGGCGTCGCCACCGCCTCGTTGACAAACGCCAGTTCCTTCTCGTCCATGGGATCCGCGCCCATGCCGATGCCATAGGCGTACAGCATCACCTCGCGATCGCCATAGGCGTATTTCTGGCCGAGGTTTTTCAGCGCCATCAGCTCATCGTACTTGATCGGCATGTGCGGTGGTTCTCCCGAATTTCTTCTCTTCGCCGGCGTCCGTTGCTGCGCCCTCTCCCCTTGCGGGAGAGGGCTACACCGGCGCCCGGCCACAAATTCACTGCGGTGAGGGGTTGACTCAACGGATGGCTTTCTCTCCGTGGATGGAACCCCTCATCCGGCGCTTCGCGCCACCTTCTCCCGCAAGGGGAGAAGGGAACTTACTAGGCCGGCGTAAAGAATGGCAATGGCGCCCCGTCGGTGGTCTTGAACACCACCTTGACCTTCTGGCCGATCTTCAACTTGCTCTGGTCGCAGTCGACGAAATTGGTCAGCAGCGACGGGCCTTCCTTCAGCGTGACATAGCCGATCGCGTAAGGCCCTGACGCGGATTTGCGCATCAGGCTGAACGTATAGATCTCGCCCTCGCCCGAGCTTTCCTCCCACACCGTCTTGTCGGAGAAGCAGAACGGGCAGATCGAGCGCGGAAAGTAATGCGCTTCGCCGCAGGCGGTGCAGCGCTTGATCAACAGCTTGCCCTCGGTCGCCTTGTCCCAGAAATGCTTGGTCTCGGGATTGCCCTGCGGCGCCGGATATTTCACGGGGTTGTCCATCACACGCGCTCCAGAATGCAGGTCGATGCGGCGTGGCGAATGCCGAGCAGGCCGCCGGTGCCGTGGGCGACGGCGAGATCGCAATTCGGCACCTGCACCTTGGGATGCGCCTGCCCGCGCAACTGCCGCACCGCCTCGATGATCTTGGTCATGCCGCCGCGGTTGACGGGATGATTGCTGCAGAGGCCGCCGCCGTCGGTGTTGAACGGCAGCTTGCCGACGCCGGAAATCAGATTGCCGTCGGCGACGAACTTGCCGCCCTCGCCCTTCTTGCAGAAACCGAGATCCTCGAGCTGCATCAGCACCGTGATCGTGAAGCTGTCGTAGATCGAGGCGTATTTGATGTCCTTGGGCGTCACGCCGGCTTCCTCGAACGCGCGCGGGCCCGACCAGACGCCGGCGGAATAGGTCAGATCGAGATCCTTGCCGCCGCGCGGCCCCTTGATCGCCTCGCCATGGCCGATCATCCGCACCAGCGGCTTCTTCAGGCTCTTTGCGATTGCTTCCGTGGTGACGATCAGCGCGCCGCCGCCGTCGGTGACGACGCAGCAGTCCATCCGGTGCAGCGGATCGGAGATCATCGGCGAGTTGAGCACGTCCTCGACGGTGACGACGTCCTTGAGCATCGCGTGCGGATTGTATTGCGCGTGATGGGAGGCCGCGACCTTGATCCAGGCCAGTTGCTCGCTGGTGGTGCCGAACTCATGCATGTGACGCATGGCGCACATGCCGTAAACATTGTGCGTGGTGGCGCCGTAGGCAGCCTCGAAGTCGACCTCGGCGCCGGTTGCGCGCGGCGGCATGGCGCCGGTGCGCGGCTTGCCGGCCAGCGTGATCAGCGCGATCGAGCATTTGCCGGCGGCGATCGCCTCGGCGGCGTGGCCGAGATGCACCAGATAGGAGCAGCCGCCGGTGTCGGTGGAATCGAAATGCCGGACCTTCAGGCCGAGATAATCGACCATCGCCATCGCCCCGCCCGGGGCGTCGCCGGCGCAGAAATAGCCGTCGATATCGGCCTTGGAGAGGCCGGCGTCTTCCAGCGCGCCCTTGGCGACTTCGGCATGGAGCTGCGGGGTGGATTTATCGGGTGCATGCCGGGTTGGATGCTCGTAAATCCCGGCGAGGTAGGCCTTGCCCTTGATGGTCAAATCGTTCTCCGCTGGCGTTTCTTCGTTCGCTAGCGGTTTTCTCGCCTTTCGGGGCAGCCTTGGCAAGCGCCGAAATATTCCGTAGCGGCGAGATAGTCATACTCAATCGCTCGTCCTGAGCGAGCGCGCGAAGCGGCGTCTCAAGGATTCGGCCTCAGCGGAGCTCGCATGGTAATCGAGACGCGCGAAGACGCGCTCCTCACGATGCGGGTGAAAGCCTCTACTCCGCTGCGATCTGGCGCGGCGCCGGCGGCGGGTTGACGAGGTCGGCGGCAAGCTGCGCGTAGCGCACTCTCGCCTCCTCCACCGATTTCTCCTTCACCGGCCCATAGCCGCGGATCCGGTCCGGCAGCGAAAGTATCTCGATCGCGGTATCCAGCGTCAGCGGCGACAGCACGGTCAGGATGTGAGCGACGTCCTTCTCGTAGCCGGTGATCAGGTCGCGTTCGAGCCTGCGGTGCGGGGTCTGGGCGAAGATGTCGAAGGCCGTGCCGCGCAGATGCTTCATCTTCGCCAGCAGCCGGAATACCGGCATCATCCAGGGACCGAACGCGCGCTTGTTCGGCCGGCCCAGCGCATCGGTGCCGCCGGACATGATCGGCGGCGCGAGGTTGAACTTGATCTTGATATCGCCGTCGAACTGATCGCGGAGCTGCTTTTCGAAACGGCCGTCGGTGTAAAGCCGCGCCACCTCGTATTCGTCCTTGTAGGCGAGCAGCTTGGCGTAGTTGATCGCGACCGCCCGCGGCAGTTCCTCACCGAAGCCGCCATTGAGCGCGGCGGCGCGCACCTGCGCCACCAGTTTGCGGTAGCGCTCGGCGAGCTTCTCGTCCTGATAATCCCTGAGAAACACGCTGCGGTGGGCGATGATCTCGTCGAGCGACATCGCATCGAGCGTCTTCGGCGCAACCGTCTCGTCCTGGCCCTTCATCATCGTGAGAAGCCGCGCCGGATCGGCGGCCGCCAGACGCCCGAGCCGGAACGCCTGCGTGTTCATCTTGATCGCAACACCGTTGACCTCGATCGCCTGCTCGATCGCGGCGGCCGACAGCGGCAACTGACCCTTCTGATAGGCGTAGCCCATCATCATCATGTTGGTGGCGATGGAATCGCCGAGCAGCACTTCAGCGGGCTTGGTGAAATCGAAGAACGCCGAATCCTGCCGCAGCGCCGTTTCCAGCACGTGATTGACCTTGCGGCTCTGGAAATTGAAATCGCGGTTGAGAATGAAATCGGCGGTCGGGATGACGTGACTGTTGATGACGCCGTAGGTGCGGCTGGATTCGCACAGCGTCATGGTTTCCTTGGCAGCGGCCACCACTTCGTCGGCGGCGATCACGAGATCGGCGGTGCCGGTGACGATGCGCGAACAGGTGACGTCGGCAGTATGCTCGGACAGCCGGACATGGCTCAGCACGGCGCCGCCTTTTTGCGCGAGCCCCGACATGTCCAGGATCATGCTGGCCTTGCCTTCGATATGCGCGGCCATGCCGAGCAGCGCGCCGATGGTCAAGACGCCGGTGCCGCCGACGCCGCCGACGGCGACGTTATAGGGCCGCTCCAGCGACGGCTTTGCGGCGGGTTCCGGCAGTTCACCGATGTCGCCGAGATCGGCCGGCGCGCGGCGGCGCAGCTTGCCGCCGTCCACGGTGACGAAGGACGGGCAGAATCCCTTGACGCAGGAATAATCCTTGTTGCAGGTCGACTGGTTGATGGCGCGCTTGCGGCCCATCTCGGTCTCGAGCGGCTCGACCGAGATGCAGTTCGACTGCACCGAGCAATCGCCGCAGCCTTCGCAGACCGCGGGATTGATGAGGACGCGGCGCTGCGGATCCTCCAGCGTTCCCCGCTTGCGGCGGCGGCGCTTTTCGGCCGCGCAGGTCTGCACGAAGACGATGGCCGAGGCGCCCTTCACCTGGCGCAGCGTCTTCTGGACCTCGTCGAGCTGGTCACGGTGCGCGGTTTTGGTGCCCGGCGCGATCTCGGAAGCCGGATAGGCGTCGGGATTTTCCGACACGAGGTAGATGTCGCGGATGCCTTCGGAGTGCAGCTGGAAGGTGATCTGCTGAGGCGAAAGCTCGCCATCGACATGCTGGCCGCCAGTCATCGCGGTCGCATCGTTGTAGAGGATCTTGTAGGTGATGTTGGCTTTGGAGGCGACCGCCTGGCGGATCGCGAGGCTGCCGGAGTGGAAATAGGTGCCATCGCCGAGATTGGCGAAGACGTGGTCTTCCTTGGTGAAGGGCGCAACACCGACCCAGGGCACGCCCTCGCCGCCCATATGCGTGAAGGTTTCGGTGCTGCGGTTCATCCACAGCGCCATGAAGTGGCAGCCGATGCCGGCGAAGGCGCGGCTGCCGTCCGGCACCTTGGTCGAGGTGTTGTGCGGACAGCCCGAGCAGAAATACGGTGTGCGGGTGATCGGCGCCACCGCCTGCATCTGGGTGGCCTGGCGGCCGTTGAACCAGTCGGCCTTGGCGCGCAGCATCGCCGCGATTTCGGGATTGAGGTTGAGCCGCAACAGCCGCTCGGTCAGCGAACTTGCGAGCGACGCCACGCTGAGTTCCTCGGCGAA
Source organism: uncultured Alphaproteobacteria bacterium (assembly GCA_963843225.1). Lineage (GTDB taxonomy): Bacteria > Pseudomonadota > Alphaproteobacteria > Rhizobiales > Xanthobacteraceae > Bradyrhizobium. Next base: position 861,314 of record CAWJJT010000004.1, read on the forward strand.
CGGCAGGAAACGCTTGTCGTGCTCGTCCATCTTGCCGACGATGCGCGGGCGTACGTCGTCGCGCCAGTTGAACAGTTCCTGCTTGACCTGGTTCTCGACGATCTCGCGGCGTTCCTCGATGATCATGATCTCTTCGAGACCGACCGCGAATTCGCGCACGCCTTGCGGCTCCAGCGGCCAGGGCATGCCGATCTTGTAAAGCCGAAGGCCGATCTTGGCGGCGACTTCGGGCGTCACGCCGAGTTCGCGCAGCGCTTGCCGGATGTCCTCGTAGCTCTTGCCGGAAGCCATGATGCCGAAGCGCGCGTTCGGCGAATCCATGGTGATGCGGTTGACCTTGTTGGCGCGCGCGAACGCGATCGCCGCAAAGCCCTTGTAGTCCTGCAAGCGCCGGTCCTGGTCGTAGCGGTCATCGGGCCAGCGCAGATTGAGGCCGCCGGGCGGCATCTCGAAATCGGTCGGAATGATGAAAGGCTTCATCTCGTCGGAAAGGTCGATCTCGGCGGTGGTCTCCACCGTCTCGGTGATCACCTTCATGCCGACCCAGCAGCCGGAATAGCGGGACATCGCGATGCCCAGCAGCCCCATCTCGATCATTTCGTGGATGCTGGAGGGGTAGAGATAGGGCATCAGCGCGGAGATGAAGGCGTGATCCGACTGATGCGGCACGGTGGAGGATTTGGCGCCGTGGTCGTCGCCGGCAAGGCACAGCACGCCGCCGTTCTTGGCCGAGCCCGCCGCATTGCCGTGGCGGAACACGTCACCGCAACGGTCGACGCCGGGGCCCTTGCCGTACCAGATGCCGACCACGCCATCATGGTTGGCGCCGGGGGAAAGGTTGAGCTGCTGAGAGCCCCAGATCGCGGTGGCCGCGAGGTCTTCGTTGACGCCGGGCTGGAATTTGACGTTGTACTGTTCGAGGTGCTTGCGGGCGGCGAAGAGTTGCTGGTCGTAGCCCCCGAGCGGCGACCCGCGATAGCCGCTGATGAAGCCGGCGGTGTTGAGCCCCGCGGCCCGGTCGCGCCGGATCTGGGCCATCGGCAGGCGCACCAGCGCCTGGATTCCGGTCAGGAAAACGTGGCCTGACCCCTGGGTGTATTTCTGGTCGAGACTGATCGGACCCTGGTTGATTCCCATTCCGCCCTCTTTGCCACCCTCTTGCGCCCTTGCACGGCGGTTCGCCGCGCCAGCTGTTTTTACCTAACCATTCAAGCCGTTACGACAAGGCTCAAAGGGCCGCACCAAATCCACAACGGCCACTCTATGTCGATTTTCGCAGGCGGCGCACCACAAATCTGGGCAAGGGAGTCCTGCGTTCCCCGTTCGCAATTTCATGCCCGAAAACGTGCACGCGCTTCTCGCTTGTGTCGCCACGGGCGGCGGCGGCGAAACGACCTGACGCACCCGGCCCGGCATTTTCGCGCTATACTGTTCCCAACGGGGAGACGACCGGTGCCAAAACGACATTGCGCCATGCGAGCGATTCTCGGGATTGTGATTTTGTGCACTGCATTCAGCGGGGGATTTGGCCTCCGCCGCGCGCAGGCCGAATCCCCGGAAGACACCATCGCGCGCGGCAAGGCGCTCGTCATTGCCGGCGATTGCGCCGGTTGCCATACCGCCGATCCGGCAAAACCGTTCGCCGGGGGCAAGCGCATCGACACGCCCGTCGGCGCACTCTATTCGCCCAATCTGACGCCGGATCGCGAAACCGGGCTGGGCGGCTGGAGCGACGAGGATTTTGTCCGCGCGTTCCGCTACGGCGTGGCGCCCGACGGCTCGCGCTATTACCCGGCATTCCCCTATCCCTATTTCACCAAACTCACCCGTCAGGATCTGCTGGCGATCCGCGCCTATCTCGCGACTCTCGCCCCCTTTCGTAATACGGAGCCGTCGCCGCAGTTGATCTGGCCGCTGAACTATCGCGTGGTGATGCGGCTGTGGAATTATCTGTTCTTCCGACCCGGCATCTTCGAACCGAACCAGCAGAAAAGCCCGCAATGGAACCGGGGCGGCTATCTGGTCAGGGGTATCGCGCATTGCGGCGCCTGCCACACGCCCAAGAACCTCTTCGTGGCGGACAAGCGCGGTCGCGCGTTCAGCGGCGGACCGGTCGACGGCTGGTTCGCGCCGCGCCTCGACAGTGCCGCACGCAGCGGGCTGAAATCCTGGAGCGTGGACGACATCGTCGAATATCTGGCGAGCGGCCGCAACGGCAGGAGCCATGCCGACGGCCTGATGGCGGACGTCGTGGTGAATTCGACCTCGCAGATGAGCGAGGCCGATCTGCGCGCCATCGCGGTATATCTGAAGGATCTCCCGGCGGGCGTGGCGGAGCCAACGACCTCGCCACCGCTGGCGGCGGAGATGAGCGCAGGCAAGGCGCTCTACGACCGCGACTGCATCGCCTGCCACGAAGCCGACGGCAGCGGCGCGCCGCGGATTTATCCGCCGCTGCCCGGCAACGCCAACCTGCAGGCAGCCGATCCCTCGAGCACGCTTCGCATCATCCTCGACGGCGCGCAGACGGTGACGACGCCGCGCGCGCCCAACACCGGCTCGATGCCGGGATACGCCAAACAGATGTCGGATCAGGAGATCGCCGACGTCACCAACTATATCCGCAATTCCTGGGGCAACGCCGCGCCGCTGGTGAGCACGGCCGACGTCGCCAAAGCACGAAAATGATCGCGACGGCTCCTGGTCGCCGCGGTCCCTGAAATCGTCTAGCGACGATCCTCGTTGAATACGAATTTCGGCATTTCCCATTTGTAGCGGATCGCCAGCAACCGAAACGACAGGCCGAGGACGAAGGTCAGGGCGGTCCAGGCTTCGGCGTTCAGCTTCAAGCCAAACGCGGTGGCGTAGAACAGGCCGGTGACCACGGAAACGCTGGCGTAGAGTTCGGAGCGAAACAGCAGCGGCACGTCGTTGCAGAGGATGTCGCGCAGCACGCCACCGGCGCAGCCGGTGATCATTCCCGCCACGATCACGATCGGCAGCGACGTGCCCGCCTGCCATGCGACGTCGCAGCCGGCCATGGTGAACACCACAAGGCCGATCGCGTCGAGGACGAGGAACGCCAGACTGAGGCGGTGCACCGCGCGGGCAATCAGGATGGTCACGAAGGCGGCGCCCGCCGTCAGCGCGAGAAATGACGGATGTTCCACCCAAACCAGCGGGTAATGCCCGAGCAGGACGTCGCGGATGGTCCCGCCGCCGAGTGCGGTGATGCAGCCGAGCAGGCATACCCCTACCCAGTCCATGCTGCGCCTTCCCGCGGCAAGCGCTGCGGTCATCGCCTGCGCGGCGAGCGCCACCAGCGACAGCAACTGCAAGACACTATCGCTCGAAGGCAGGCCCCACATCGCAACCCCATTTGAACAGATTCTGCAATCTACGCCGGGGGTTCCCTCGTGAACAGAATGAAAGTGGCACGGCAGCGCCTCTATTAAAGGGATACGCGCGCGGAACCTCCGCGGGCGCCGGCGGGTTGTCTCGCCGTAATGGAGGAACCTGACATGGCCAATGAACGCAATCCGAACGATCCCTATCGTTCGCCCGACGATCCCTATCGCACCGACAGCGCCGACGATGAGTTTCGCCGCGCCCAGCGCCTCGACAATGAACTGCAGATGGACCCTGAACTCGCGGAAGGTCCGGCGAGCAGCGGCCGGATCGTGTTATTCGCGGTCGCCATCGCGCTGGTGCTTGGCGCGGTGTTCTACGGTCTGAACAATTCGACCATCAACCAGGCCGGGACGTCGCCCACATCTTCGACGGCGCAGAACACGCCATCCTCGCCGCCCGCGGCTCCTCCGGGCATGCGTGACGTGACCCCGCGTCCCAACACCAACCAGGGCGTCACGACGGGCGCGGCTCCGGCCCGGCCGCAGACGCCGCCGGCGCCAGCGCCGACAGGCACGGACGTGAACCGCTCCGGCAATCCGCCGACCACGGACGCGCCGGCCAAGTAACGCCGAAGCCTGAAGGATGACGATGAACGAACGCAGCGGGCACCATACCCCGCTGCGTTTTCGGCATCAGCCAAACATCTTGTTCAACTCGCCGCCGGCATAACCGTTGCCGAGTTCGTTGAACGTCCCCTGCTCCGCGATCTCCTTCGCCGCGCGCATGAAGCCGGCCCACGCGACCCGCGCCAGCGAGCCGCCGACGCTGATGCGCCGGACGCCGAGGTCGGCGGCTTCGCCGACCGAGAGGCCGGGCCATCCCAACAGCAGATTGACGGGCTTGGGGTGCACCGCCTTCACGACCGCCGAGATCTGCTCTTTAGTGCGGATGCCCGGCGCGTACAGGCAATCGGCGCCGGCTTCCGCATAGGCCTGCAACCGGTCGATCACCATGGCGAGATCGGGCTGTCCGACCAGGAAACCCTCGCAGCGGCCGGTCAGCAATACGCCGCTGTTGTCTGCATCGATCGCCGCCCGCGCCGCCCTGATGCGCTCGACGCCAAGGGCGCGCTCATACAGCGGATTTGCCTGGCCGCGAACGGAATCCTCGATCGACAGCCCGGCGACACCGGTCTTGACCGCGCGCGCCACGTTGGCCGCCACCTTCTGCGGCTCGTGCGCAAAGCCGCCCTCGAAATCGGCATTGACGGGCAGATCGACCGCGCCGCATAGCGCGGTGAGGTGGTCGCAGACGTCGTCGAGCGTGATGCGATTGTCGGCCTTGCCGATCGACCAGGCGAAGCCGGCGCTGGTGGAGGCGAGCGCCTTGAAGCCCATGCCCTGCAACGCCCGCGCGCTGCCGACGTCCCAGGGATTCGGAATCACGAAACATCCGGTTTCGTGCAGCTTGCGGAATGTGGCGCGCTTGTCCGCGGTCGAGACCGGCATGATTTTCTCCCTTTTTTATCTGGCGGTGCGACGATATCGACCAACGGCGCCGCCTACTAGTGTGCATGATGAACGGCGCGACTATCCTTCGGTGCCTGCTCGCGATCGTTCATGCCGTAATCGCGGATCACGCCTGCGATGCGCAGCCGGTAGTTTTCGAAGATCTTCGCCCGGCCCTTGCTCTGGCTCTTGCGATGTTGGGGTATATTGCGCCACGCCGCGACGGCGGCTTCGTCGCGGAAAAACGACAGCGACAGGATCTTGCCTTTTTCGGTCAGGCTCTCGAACCGCTCGATGGAAATGAAACCGTCGATGGATTCGAGGATCGGCCGGAGTTCGGCCGCGATATCGAGATACTCCTGCTTGTGCTCCGGCTTGGGCCAGACTTCGAAGATCACGGCTATCATTCAGGCCTCCCTTGCGCAGCCGGCGCCATTATGCGCGGCACGCGTTACGATGTCACCTTGCGCAGGAACGTTCGCTCCTCCGCGAGGATGAACTTGTTCTCCTCGGCGAAGGCAAAATTCGACATACCCTCCTGGTCGCCGCGCAATCGCGCGCGGTAATTTTCATAGGCCGCGAGATTTTCGAAGGAAATCAGCGCAAACGCGATGTTGTTGGTGCCTTCATGCGGCATCCAGTAGCCCAGAACGTCGCCGCCGCATCGGGGAATGATGCCGAGCCAGCGTCTGGCGTATTCCTCGAACATCGCGCGCTTGAACGGATCGATCTGGTAGCGGATGAAAACGGTGACGGTCACGGGAACCTCCTGTGTTGGTGTCGCGCGAAAGCTTGCCGTCGTTGCGGGCGCGATGAAGCAAACCACGCTGGATTGCTTCGCTTCGCTCGCAATGACGAGCCATGAGCACTTGAGCCAGTCGCAGAATAGCCGCTTGATCGACGCCGATGCTTCGGCTATCATCGAAGCATGAAAGTAGGTCCCGATATCGCCATGGTCGCCTCGCTGGTCGGTGACCCCGCCCGCGCCAACATGCTCACCGCGCTGATGACCGGCCGCGCGCTGACCGCGAGCGAACTCGCCCACCAGGCCGGCGTCACGCCGCAGACCGCCAGTTCGCATCTGTCCAAGCTGGAGGCCGGCGGCCTGATCGAACCGGAAAAGCAGGGCCGCCACCGTTATTACCGGCTCAGCGATCCCGACGTCGCCGGCGTGCTCGAGGGGCTTGCGGGGCTTGCCGCCCGCGCCGGCCACATGCGCGTGCGCACCGGGCCGAAGGACCCGGCCCTGCGGCGCGCGCGGATCTGCTACGACCATCTGGCCGGCGATCTCGGCGTGCAGATGCTCGACAGCCTGCGGAAGCAGCGGCTGGTGCGGCAGAAGAAGCAGGACATCGAGCTGACGCCCGAAGGCACGCGCTTCCTGGAAGGCGCCCTGCAGATATCGGCTGATATGCTGGCCCATCCGCGCCGCCCGGTGTGCAAGGCCTGCCTCGACTGGAGCGAGCGGCGCCATCATCTGGCGGGCACGCTGGGAGCCGCGATCATGACGCGGTTCACCGAACTCAAATGGGCCGCGCGCGACGCCGCTCCCGGCAGCCGCGTCGTCAATTTCAGCCGCATCGGCGAAAAACGCTTCGCGGCGCTGTTCGGCAATCACGAATAGCCGCTTCATCATCACAGGAACTTGTCGTCTCGGCCGGGCTTGTCCCGACCGTCAACGCTGCTTTGCTGCTATGCCGGGCACTTTGATGCCCGCACAAGACCGGGCATGACCCTGACCCGGAATCATCCAATGCAACGACTCTTCTGCGCAATCTGTGCTGCCGTTCTGCTGCTGCCGTCGATCGCCGCCAATGCGGCGGAACCCGCCCAGCGCGAGCCCTACGGCATCGACCTCGAAGGCTTTGCCTACCCCTACCCCGTCCACCTGTTGCCGCTCGTCAATGACGGCGAGCCGCTGCGGATGGCCTATATGGACATCGCGCCCACGCAGCCGAACGGCAGGGTTACGGTGCTGCTGCACGGCCGCAACTTCCCGTCGAGCTACTGGGCGCCTGTCATCAAGACGCTGGCCGACGCCGGCTATCGCGTGGTGGTGCCGGACCAGATCGGCTTCGGCAAATCGTCAAAACCCTCGGGCGAACTGCATTTCGACACGCTGGCACGCAACACCATCGCGCTGCTCGATCATCTCCAGATCGCCAAAGCCGATATCGTCGCGCATTCGCTCGGCGGCATGCTGGGCGTGCGCATCGCGCGCGCCTATCCCGAGCGCGTGGCGCATCTGTTGCTGGCGGCGCCGATCGGCCTCGAGGATTATCGGTTCTACGTGCCGCCGACGCCGACCGAAAAAATCCTCGAGAGCGAGGACAGGCTGACCGCGGAAGGCTACCGCAAACAGCTCGAGACCAATTACTCGCTGAAGCTTCCGCCGGACCAGGTGACGCCATTCGTCGATGCCCGCTTCAACATCAAGGGCAGCGCGGAATATCCGCACTGGCTGCGCGCCTATGTCTCGTCCGCGCAGATGATCTATCGCGAACCGGTCGTGCACGAAATTCCGCTGATTACCGTGCCCACACTGTTCATCATGGGCGCCGACGATCACAACGCGCCGGGCAGGCCGAACGCGCCGGAAGCGCTGCGGCCGAAAATGGGCCACAACGCCGAACTTGCCCAGGCCCTCGCCGCAAAAATGCCCAATGCGCGCGCCACGGTCATCGCCAACGCCGGACACCTGGTGTTTCTCGATGCACCGCAAAAATTCGACGAGCTGATGCTGGAATTTCTCGGCCGCCGCTAGCGCCGGCTGGAAAGCCCGAGTCGGTTGCATTCATACCGCGTTCAGGTCGCCGTGATTAGGTTCTCGCGCTGTTCGACGTCGCAAATATTTAACAGGTCGAATTGTACATGGTCCATGATGACGATGCGCCGCGCCCGCGGCCTATGAAGGGAGAAAACATGAAATACCTTTTCGCAGCAGCCCTGGTCGCCGGTACGTTCGCGAGCTTCAGCGCGGCCAATGCCGCCGGCGGTTGCGGCCCCGGCTTCCATCGCGGCGCCTATGGCGGATGCCGTCCCAATGGCGAGGTCGTGGTGGTTGCTCCGCGCGTGGTGGCGCCGGTGGTGGTGGTGCCCCGCGGCCGCGTTTGCCCGATCGGCTTTGCTGGCGTTATGGGCGCTGCCGGCCGATCTGAGCGCTCATCTGTTCATTCATGACGGCAAAACCCCGCGTCAAGCGGGGTTTTGTTTGACCGGCTACCGCCGGCGCGATGGCCGATCAAAAGCAAAGAGAGCGGGAAATTCCCGCCCTCCAACGCAAACCTTACGGCAGGCAGCTCACGGCGGAACGCCTCACCGCCAGTGCCGGTGGTGCCAGCCCCAATGGCGGCGGCGCCAGTGCCGATGCCAATGGTGGTGGTGCCAGTGGTGTCCCCAGCGAACCTCCTCGGGCTTCAGTTGCGCGACCTCGGCCTCCGTCGTGACAGCGGGATGAAGTTCCCCCTCCGCAGACGGCAAGCGTTGATCCGCGCCGAGCGGACGCGGCGACAACGGCGCGGCCTGTGCGCCCGCGGCCAGCGCAGCGGTTCCGGCGGCTCCAGCGGCAAATCCAATGGCGAGTTGCAAGAAATGGCGACGTTCCATGATCTCTCTTTTCGTATCGGGCGAGTGATGCGAGAAGAGTTTGAATGCGCCGAGATGAATGGCTGCTGAATCCTGCGTTCACGTATCTAACGTCGTCGCGATGAACGCCGCGCTTGCCACACATTTGTCATTCCGGGGCATCGCGCAAGCGACGAGCCCCGGAATGACGGTGCGAAGACGATGTTCCAAAGCGAGGCCTACACCCAGCCGCCCCGCGCCATGATTGCGGCACACAGCAGGATGATGACGATGGCGAACAGCTCGCCGTGGATGATCCCCGTCACCAGCCTCAATTTTTTGGCGCTGATCGCGGGCACCTGTCCGGCCGACAGCGCCTCGCCCCACGACAGAAACTCCACGGTCGGAATGATCGACAACAGCCCGACCACGATGAAGAGCGAGAATTTCGTCAGGAAGGCGTGACTGTGGAAATAATAGCTCGCGCCCTTCTCGAACACGAACACCCGCAACAGCCCGATCAGCAGCAGCGCGCCGGCGGCGAAGCCGAGCACGAGGTCCGTCACCTGCAGCCGGCGCGCCGAAGCCAGCGTCAGTTCGGAGCGGATCAGCGTGAATTCGATCGGCCACGGCCGCCACCAGCGTGAAGGCCGCGAGGTGGTGGAGAAAGGCGAACAGCGTGGACATGGCGCAGGCTCCCGTTGCGCCGGCAGTTTAGGCCGGAAAGTCGTTCATTTGCTACAACGGAGCACGCGCGCGAACCAGCGGCTCACATCAGCTTCATCGGCGTGTCACGAACCAGCCGAAGGTCGATCGCGCCGATCAGTTGCGACCGGCGCGCCTCCGCTGCAGTCAAGGCGCGGTCCGTCTGCTGCAACGTGCTGACATTCGAGCCGAGCGAAACGATCCCGCCCAGCACCAGAGCGATCGATCCGAGGGCGGTGACCTGACCGAAGCCGAACAGCCCGAGGATCGCGACGAGCAGCAAGACGGCGCCACTGCCGATCGCTATCCTGGAAGCCAGAATGAACTTCCTGCAGCGTTCGGCGACCTCTGCAAGTGCCTCGATCCGCGCTTCGATCTCGGAAATCTCGTCGGTCGGGTCTTCAGTCATCGCTGCGACTATCGCGCCACCAACGAGGACCGCGCACAATCTTCCGCCTGTTCCGCAATCCAGCGAACACCGCATTCCCCCGCTCTCGATTATAACGGCAGATTGTCGTGCTTCTTCATCGGTATCTCGACATGCTTGTCTTTGAGCATGGCGAGCGCGCGGGCGATGCGACGCCGTGTCGAATGCGGCATGATGACGTCGTCGATATAGCCGCGTTCGGCGGCGATGAAGGGCGACAGGAAGCGGTCTTCATATTCCTTGGTGCGGGCGGCGATCTTGTCGGCATCGCCGATATCGCTGCGGAAGATGATCTCGACCGCGCCCTTGGCGCCCATCACCGCGATCTGCGCGGTCGGCCAGGCGTAGTTCATGTCGGCGCCGATTTCCTTCGACGCCATCACGTCGAACGCGCCGCCATAGGCCTTGCGCGTGATCACCGTCACCAGCGGCACCGTGCATTGCGAATAGGCGAACAGCAGTTTCGCGCCGTGCTTGATCAGGCCGCCATATTCCTGCGCGGTGCCCGGCAGGAAGCCCGGCACGTCCACGAACGTGACGATCGGGATGTTGAAGGCGTCGCAGAACCGCACGAAGCGCGCGGCCTTGCGCGAGGCGTCGCTATCGAGCACGCCCGCCAGCACCATCGGCTGGTTGGCGACGAAGCCGACCGTGCGGCCGGCGATGCGGCCGAAACCGGTGACGATGTTCTTGGCGAAGGCTTCGGAGATTTCGAAGAAGTCGCCCTCGTCGACGACCTTCAGGATCAATTCCTTCATGTCGTAGGGCTTGTTCGGATTGTCGGGGATCAGCGTGTCCAGCGACATGTCGACGCGTTCGATGTCGTCGAAGCTCGGCCATTCCGGCACGCCGTCGGTGTTGTTGGACGGCAGGAAGTCGATCAGCCGGCGCATCTGCAACAGCGTCTCGACGTCGTTCTCGAAGGCGCCGTCGGCGATCGAGGAGCGCGTGGCGTGCACGCTGGCGCCGCCGAGTTCTTCCGCGGTGACGACCTCGTTGGTGACGGTCTTCACCACGTCGGGGCCGGTGACGAACATGTAGCTGGTGTTCTTCACCATGAAGATGAAGTCGGTCATGGCCGGCGAATAGACGTCGCCGCCGGCGCAGGGGCCCATGATGACGGAAATCTGCGGGATCACGCCGGAGGCGATGACGTTGCGGCGGAACACATAGGAATAGCCGGCGAGCGCCGCGACGCCTTCCTGGATGCGCGCGCCGCCGGCGTCGTAGAGCCCGATGATCGGCGCCCTCGCCTTCATCGCCATGTCCTGGATTTTTACGATCTTTTGCGCGTGGGTTTCCGACAGCGAGCCGCCGAACACGGTAAAGTCCTTGGCGAACACAAAGGTCTTGCGGCCGTTGACGGTGCCCCAGCCGGTGACGACGCCGTCGCCCGGCACTTTTGTCTTCTCCATGCCGAATTCGGTCGAACGGTGCTCGACGAACATGTCGAATTCCTCGAAACTGCCCTTGTCGAGCAGAAGCTCGATGCGCTCCCGCGCGGTCAGCTTGCCGCGGGCGTGCTGCGCCTCGATGCGCTTTTCGCCGCCGCCGAGCCGTGCGCCGGCGCGCCGCTCTTCAAGGGTTTCGAGGATATCTTTCATTGGCTCCCGCCCGTCATTTCGCTTAAGGATTTGACCGGGTTCTAACACGGCATTTTCCGAACCGGAAACCGGCTCCCGGTCAGCGAAATGGCGGTTGGAGGCGGTAGATTTTATCAGGCTGTTTTGGAGAGGGATGCCATGAACGGGACAACCACGACCCCGACCGCCGGCGCCGTCACGGGGGGCTGCCGGACCCTGCTCCGGCTGGAGGGCCTGACGCTGTTTGTCGGCATGACCATGCTCTATGCGGTCTGGGGCGGATCCTGGTGGGTCTATGCGATCCTCTTCTTCGTCCCGGACCTGAGCTTTACCGGCTATCTCGCCGGGCCCCGTCTCGGCGCCATCGTCTACAATGCCGCCCACAGCTACATGGCGCCGATGACGCTGATGACGATCGGGTTCGGCCTCGCCTCGCCGCTGACGCTCTCGATCGCGATGATCTGGCTCGCCCATATCGGCATCGACCGCGCGCTCGGCTACGGCTTGAAATATTCGGCCGGATTTGGCTTCACCCATCTCGGGCCGATCGGCAAGGACGCTGCCAATCCATGACCTCGTGACCGATGCACCTCGAACGCGTTGGTTCGATGTTCCGGCGATGACGGTGCGCACCCTCTCCCCTTGTGGGAGAGGGTTGGGGTGAGGGGTTCAGGTCTATCGATAGAAAATAACCCCTCACCCGGATCGCATCTTCGACGCGATCCGACCTCTCCCGATGGGAGAGGTGACGGAAGATGCGCAAGCAGCCTACTTCTCGCCGACCTTGAACGGCTCTTCCTTGCCGGCCGGCACGGTTTCTTCCGCCATCGCCAGCAGCATCGCCACCATGACGTAGTTGCCGGCCACCGCGGTCAGGTCCACGATCTGCTGGTCGTTGAAGACCTTCTTCGCCCGCGCAAAGGTCTCGTCGGAAACCTTCTGCGTGGTCGTGAGTTCGGTGACGAAGTCGTACACGACGGCCTCGTCCTCGGCCATGCTCGACGGCCGCTTGCCGGCCTTCAGCTCGGCGATGATGTCGGTCGACAAGCCCGCCTTCGCGGCCAGCGGCGCGTGCGCGAACCATTCGACCTGCGAGCGCCACTGCCGCCCGATGATCAGGATCGCGAACTCGTTGAGCTTGGTCGGGACGGAGGTCTCCCAGCGCAGATAGTAGAACAGGTCGTACAGCCGCTGACCCAGCACCGGACTGCGGATCATCGGGTTATACGGTCCGCCGAGACCGACGCTCGAAACCTTCATGATCTGCTCGCCGAGCGGCTTCTGCGCGTCGCTGAGCTGGTCCATGGTCAGTTGCGGAAAGCGCGGCTCCTTGCCGGTCGCGGGCGCCGCGAACATCGTCGCGGCGAACCAGCCGCCGGCCGCGGCGACCGCGAGCGACGACATCCAGATGGCGGATTTCATGATTTCCTCCGGCGTTTCTTTGGATTTCTTGTAACGCCGGAGAAGCTAGTCCAACTGTGCCATCAGCGCCAGCAGCGGTCGCGCTGGTCAGGGCTGCCGAACCGGGCTTGTATTCGGCGCCGGCGCCTGCTCCAGCTCGGACTCCTCCGGCAGCTTGTCCCCGTGCACGTCCAGGGCCGCGCCGATCCAGAGCGGATCGGAAAGATGATCCCGGCGCGGATTGGTCGTGTTCGGATGGACCAGAATGCTCAACCGCCCGTGGTTCAGCATCAGCCACGGCACCAGCGCGGGAAAAACCGGCGTGGCAAAGGCGATTTGAAACATCGCCTGGTCGTGGGGCCCGACCTTGACGTCGTGCCAGCGCCCGAGCGTGACGGAAAAACGCTCGCCGATCCATGCGCGCAGCCGCTCGGCCTCGGCGCGTGTCGTTGCCGGATCGTAATAGACGTGGGCATGGAAGCTTGCGATCTCGTCCAGCGCGCGCGGCGCGTCACTTCCAGGCAAGTCGGTCATCTCGGCCACCTTCCGGATCAAATCGCGCCGATATCGGCCAGGCACTGCTGCGTGATCGTCATGCGGTCGGCGATATGCCGCGGCTCGCGGCAATCCATGTTGAGCGCAAACACCGTCCGCGCCTCGCCCTTCTCGGCCCAGCCCACCATCCAGCCGAGCGACGGCTTGCCGATTTCGGCGCCGAGCAAGCCGCTCTTGGCGCGGATGAGGCTATCGCCGACCTTGGTGACCGGCAGGATGTCGCGCACCAGTTCCTGGCTGCGTTTCGACACCGGCAGGACGCCGCGCCGCAGCCGGTCGACGAAATCGACCTGCTGCACCGGATCGATGCGCAAATCGCCGGTGAGCCAGAACTGGTCGATGCCGCCGCCGATGTCGCGGTTGCCGTAGTCGAACAGATCGACATATTTCTGCATCCGCTCCGCGCCGATGCGCCGCGCGATCTCCTGATAGACCGGCACCGCGGAGGCCGCGATCGCGCGACCGCATGGTGTGGTCCTTGTTCCAGGCCTCGATGCTCCTGACGACGCCGTCCCACTTGAAGACGTCCTTGTCGGGATCGCCGACCACGCCGGTTTCCAGCGCGATCACCGAATTCGGAATCTTGAAGGTCGAGGCCGGCAGCTTCGCCTCGCCCGACCTGTTCCTGTCGCTGGCGATGACGAGATAGTCATCGACCTTGTAGCCGACGAAGGTGCCGACCGTCCCGACATCGGTAAAATGCTTGGCCAGGCTCTCGCGGATCTCGCTGCGCTGGGGCGCCACATCGGCAAATCCGCGCGACGGCAACAGGGTCGCGGCGGCAAGCAGGCCGAGCGCATGACGGCGATGGATCATGGCAGTATCCGATGTGGGAACAACGATGGCGCGACGATGCTGATGACATCGTGGTAAAACGATGACATCCGGAAAACGGCAGGGCATGAAAGCATTAAATCGAAGGGCCTCTAATCGAGGCTCGCCCATCCAATCCCGTCATCCTGAGGAGGCGCGAAGCGCCGTCTCGAAGGACGACGGCCCGGCTGCTCATCCTTCGAGGCTCGCTCCGCTCGCACCTCAGGATGAGGTTTTTTAGCGAATTCGCCCCGACAGCCGCAGCACGAAGATCAGCACTTCCGCGACCGCCTTGTAGAGCTCGGCCGGAATTTCGTCGCCGATTTCGACATTGGAGAGCGCGCCCGCCAGCACTTCGTTCTCCTCGATCGGGATGTCATGGGCCTTGGCGACTTCGATGATCTTGGCGCCGATCGTGCCCTTGCCCTTGGCGATGACGCGCGGCGCGCCGGTCCTGTCGTAATGCAGCGCGACCGCGAGCTGGTTCTTCGTCTCCACGCTCATAGCGCGCGATCCAGGAAATGCCCGGCGCGCGCCGGCGCCGGTTGCGGCGGCGCGCCGTCGCGGATCACGATATCGCCGGGTTGAGTTCGGCCTTGCTGAGCGCCTGGCTCAGTTGCGCCGCGCCGGCGCGCAATTGCGCCGCGGTCGCCGGCCGCTCCGCCCACATCCGCACCGACGTCTTGTCGCCGACGCAGCGACACCAGCGCATGAACCGGACCCGCGGGCTCGACATCGAGCGAGAACCGCGCCCGCCACACCCGCTTGGCGGCCTCGACCTCGTTGCCGCCGCCGTCGCGCGAAATCTCGAACTGCGCCATCGCGGTGCCCTGCGGCGTCACGAACGGGATTTCGAAATTCCAGCGCGGCGCGGCGGGATCGACCCGCGGCCCGCAGGGTCGACGCGGTCCGGCAGCGAGGCCACCTGCAGCAAGGTCTGGCGCGCGATCGCGGCGTCGGTATCGGCGAGCAGATGATGCGCCGTTGTCGCCAGCGGCGCGTTGGCTGCGATCGACGGCGCGGCCACCGGTTGCGCCGAGGGCAGCGCGCCGCGAAACGGCGGCGGCGGCGTGTTGGTATGGAAGGTGACGTCGTCGCCGCGGCCATTCGCCGGCATGGCCGCCGGCAAGGCAGCGTTGCCGACGATGCGCGGCATCGGCTGCAGCGTCTCCTGCAACAGGTTCAGCGCCGCGCCAGCCGTCAGCGTGCGAGGCCCGGCGTTGAGCAGCGCTTCGGTGAGCACAATCCGCGCGGCGCCGCCGGGCTGAACGGGATCAGGGGCCACGCGCGCCTGCGGCTGCAAAATCTCCTGCAGGTCGATCTCCGGCGACAGCGATGGCGCCAGCGTTGGCGAGGCCGTCGCCGCCGGTTGTGGGCTGCCGGATGGCCGCGGTGAAAACAGCGGGAGCGCCCGGCGCGGCGGTCGCCGATGCAGCGGTCGCCGGCGTGGCGGTCGCTGGAGCAGTAGCCGTTGGC
The DNA here is from genome assembly GCA_963843225.1 of uncultured Alphaproteobacteria bacterium. Lineage (GTDB taxonomy): Bacteria > Pseudomonadota > Alphaproteobacteria > Rhizobiales > Xanthobacteraceae > Bradyrhizobium. Next base: position 876,697 of record CAWJJT010000004.1, read on the forward strand.
GTGACGGTCGCCGGTGTGGCGAGTGGGTCAGCCGCGGCGCGCCGGACCGAGCGAGGCCACCAGCGTCTGGCGCAGCACGATCAGGGCTGCCTTGAGATCGGGTACGCCGGAGGCTTGCGGAACCGAGCCCGATGCCAGCGACGCCTCGAGCAATATTCCGGATTTCTGGAACGCGTTCTGGACGTCGCTGCCGGTCAGGTTCTGATCGAGGCTGGTCTGCTGCGCCAGCACCTGCATCACCGCCTGCTGGAGCTTCGGCGGCAGGCCGGCCGAGCCGGCGACGGCGCCGAGATTGGCGAACAGCGGCGCCAGGCTGTCCTGCAGGGCGGCCGCATCCGCCGCCGCAACCGAGACGGCGACGCGCTCCAGCGGCGTCAGGACGTTCCGGGGCGGTGCTGCAACAATGGAGGGAGCCGCGGTATCGGCGATCGCATTGGGCGTCAGCGTGACGCTATCGCCGGAGGCGGCCGCCGGCGGCACCCTGCCCGACCACGGCGAGCCTGACGCCATCCGGCGTCTGCGATACGGCCAGCTGCAGCGTCTGGCCGGCGGCAGCGGGACCTCCGAGAGCACGTCGATCGAGACGCTGGCGATCGCGATCCGCACCAGATTTTCGGCAAGAACCTGCAGCACCTGGGCGTCGACCACGCTTCCCGGCTGCAGCACGAGATCGGGCGCCGCGCTTTGAGCGGCGAGCGCCGGAAGGATCGGGGTGACGGAAATCGACATGTTACGGACTCGCTGGGCCCGCAACGCTAGCCCAGCGTCGTAAACCTCTCGTTAACCGCGCGCCGGATTCAGCGCCTTCAGGATGCTGGCGGCGGCCCTGAAATCGACCAGCCGGGCGGCCCGCCGCGCCGCCACCTCCTCGTCCACGCCCCATTTTTCGATGTTCCAGTCCTCATCGACATGGGCGGCGGTCCAGACCTGATCGGAATCGAGCACCCCGCGCAGCAGCGCCAGCGCCAGCAGCGCCGAGCCGGTCAGGGTCGTGATCACATGCAGCGCGGCGATCGACCAGGGATCGGCGGGCAGCGCCGCACGCGCCGCCGCGACGGCGGGCTCGGGCTGGCGGACATGCACGATGCCCTCGGCGAGAATGAAATGCGCGCCCAGCGCATCGGCAGCCCAGAACAGCAGCGGGTCCCAATGCGCGGCCTCGCGCGCCACCAGCGCCTCCGGATGGCCGGCGCGGTAGAACAGCAGATCGGACTGGAAATATTTCGCGATGTCCTCGGTCACGGCCTCGACCCGGTCGACCACGGCCTCGACGACGCTGTTGGCGAACCGCGTCATCGGCATGGTCAGGGGATCGATGAACTCCTGCTGCGCCTCCCACTCCGCCACGATCGCGTCGGCGATCTCCCTGACCGGCACCACGACCTGGCGGCCGGAAGGCGTGCGGATCGGCTTGCCGTCCAGCGTGATGACGAATCCCGCTTCGCTTTCGGCAGCGCCGGCCTTCGCATAAAAGCGCTTGCGCTGCGGCGCGCGGGTCGTGCGCCGCACCGCCTCCTCCGGATCGAGCGGCGAATTCCCCGCCACTTCGTCGAACAATTCACGCATGCGTCTCGGCTTCCGGTTGTCAGCGGTAAATTATGTGCAAGACTATGATATCAGCGGGTGCAAATAAAGCCGACGCGGCGATGGCAAAGTTCCTTGCAGCGCTACTGGTTCTGCTGGCTGGTCCCGGTCTCTCGACCGCCGGGGCCGGATTCCGTTCGCCGGAATCGCTGGTCCGCAACGTCTACGCTTATTACGGCGACCGGTCGTCCGAACTTTCCAGCGGGCTGCCGCACGATTCCGCGACCGCGCGCCAGTTCTTCGATCCCAGTCTGCACGCCGCGTGGATTTCCCAGAAGAACGAGCCCTACGATTTCCTGGTGCAGAGTTCGACGTGGAAGATCAGCGCCGTCGCGATCTCCATCCTTCGCCGGCAGTATGACAAGACCTATGTCACCGCGACCTTCACCAACCACGGCCGGCCCGTCACGCTGAATTTCATCCTCGTCAACGGCCGCGACGGCTGGGTGATTTCCGACGTCGAGAGCCCGCACAATTCCTTGCGGATGTTTCTCGCGCAGCATTGAAATTGAGCTGTTCGTCCTGTTCCGCTTCTCCAGGATCAGGCCTTATCGATTGGCGCAGTTGCGTGAATACTCCTCGCGCTCGGCCGGGCGCAGCCCGCTGGCGGCCGCGTCACCGAGGCACTTGATGATCCGGTCTCCAAAGGAAGGCTGCGGCGCAGGCACATAATTCCGCTGCGGCAGCGCGTCGAGCTGCGGGACCACGGGCACCTCGATTTTGGGCGAAGGTGGCGGCGCCGGCAGCGGCGGATTGAATCGCGAACCGCCGGGCGGAATGACCTGCGCGGAAGCTGCATTCATGAAAATCAGCGCCGCAGCGGCCGCGCAAGGGATCAATCGGCGTTTCATACCGGACATGTCGTGATGCCCACGTCAAACCGCAAATGAATTATTCTTCCGGCGCGTTTTCGATCGGGTCGAAGCGGTCAGCCTCGAGGCCGAGCAGGTTCCAGGATTGCAGCATATGCGGCGGCAGCGGCGCGGTGACGTCGATGACGCCGCCGCGCGGATGCGGGATCACGATGCGGCGCGCCAAGCAGATGCAGCCGCTTCTGCAGGCCGCCCGGCAGTTCCCAGTTTTCCTTGTTGAAATATTTGGGATCGCCGACGATGGCGTGATCGATATGGGCCATGTGCGCGCGCAACTGATGGGTCCGCCCGGTGACCGGTTTCAGCGACACCCAGGCAAGCTTCTGCGCCGAGGTCTCCACCACGGCATAATAGGTCACGGCGTGGCTCGCGCCCTCGTCGCCATGTGCGGCGATGCGCATGATGCTGTCGTCTTCGCTTTCTTCCTTGGCAAGGTAGGTCGAGATCCGCCCCTGCTTCGGCTTCGGCACGCCCGCGACCAGCGCCCAGTAGATCTTGCGCGCCGAGCGATGGCGGAACGATCCGGTCAGCGCGGTAGCGGCGAAGCGGGTTTTCGCCACCAGCAGGCAGCCTGACGTCTCCCTGTCGAGCCGGTGCACCAGCCGGGGTTTCTGGCCCTTGGCGTCGCGCATCACCTCGAGCATGTCGTCGACATTCCGCGTGATGCCGGAACCACCCTGCACGGCGAGCCCCGCCGGCTTGTTCAGCACCATGACGTCGGCGTCCTCGAACAGGATCATGTCCTTCAGCGCCTGCAGCGTTTTGGCGGCGGCCTCCGACAGCTCGCCCGACGCCTTGGCGGGATCGAGTTTCAGCGGCGGAATGCGAACGCTCTGCCCCTCCTCCAGCCGGTCCTTGCTGTCGGCGCGCTTGCCGTTCACGCGCAGCTCGCCTTTGCGGACGATGCGCTGGATGTGGGAAAACGACAGGCCGGGAAAGCGCGCCTCGAGAAAGCGGTCGACCCGCATGTTGTTCTCGTCCGCCGTCACCACCACGGTCTGCACTTTGGTGGGCAGCGGCGGCGGCTCGACCACCGGTTTGGCGGGCTCGGGCACGAAGGGCTGCGGTTTCGCCGCGCGGGGCGCCGCAAAGCGCGCAGGCTTGCCGCCCGGGCGATGCGCGTGCGACCGCTCGGCCTGCGAACCCCGATACGGGTGCGCGCCCTTCGGGCGATCGCCCTTTGCTTTCAGGGGTCTCTTGACGCGACGGCTCATGGTGGTTGCGGCTCCAGATCAGGGCCGTTGGGTAGCGCAAAAGGGACGAATCGTCACGGTGAATCGAGGGTATTTGTGCTTCCGATACGAATTGAACCGGAGCCAAACTCGTTCAAAGCCACATGGGTCCCGGCTCTGCGCCGCGTCACCTCGTGCCGCGTCGCGTCCGGGACGCGAGGTGTCAGCACCGGTCCTTAAAGGGAGCCGCGCTATCTCGCTCCCCGCTCCCGGCGCAGCTTGGCCCAGTAGTCCAGCCGCTTTCTGATCTCGCGCTCGAAGCCGCGATCGGGCGGATCGTAGAAGGTCTGGTGGCCCAGCGCGTCCGGAAAGTACTCCTGTCCGGAAAAGGCTTCCGGAGCGTCGTGGTCGTATTCGTAGCCCGAGCCGTAGCCTTCCGACTTCATCAATTTGGTCGGCGAGTTCAGGATGTGCTTTGGCGGCAGCAGCGAGCCGCCCTCCTTTGCCGCGCGCATCGCCGCGCCGAACGCGGTGTAGGCGGCGTTCGATTTCGGCGCGGTGGCAAGATAGATGACGGCCTGCGCGATCGCGAGTTCGCCCTCGGGCGAGCCGAGGAAGTCATAGGCGTCCTTGGCGGCGTTGCAGATCACCAGCGCCTGCGGATCGGCCAGACCGATGTCCTCGATCGCCATGCGGACCACGCGCCGCGCCAGAAACAGCGGGTCTTCGCCGGCATCCATCATGCGCGCGAGATAATACAGCGCGGCGTCCGGATCGGAGCCGCGCACCGACTTGTGCAACGCCGAGATCAGGTTGTAATGGCCGTCGGCGGACTTGTCATAGATCGGCGCGCGGCGCTGCAGGATGTCCTGCAACTGCGCGGCATTGAAGATCTCGCTCTTGCGCGCGGCGCGCCAGACCTCTTCGGCCAGCGTCAGCGCGGCGCGGCCGTCGCCGTCGGCCATGCGCACCAGCACGGCGCGGGCTTCCGCATCGAGCGGCAGCTTCCTGCCCTCGATCTTCTCGGCATGGACGAACAGCTTTTCGATCGCCGCCGGATCGAGCGAATGAAACACCAGCACGCGCGCCCGCGACAGCAAAGCGGCATTGAGTTCGAACGAGGGATTTTCGGTGGTGGCGCCGACCAGCACCACGGTGCCGTCTTCCATGACCGGCAGGAACGAGTCCTGCTGCGCGCGGTTGAAGCGGTGCACCTCGTCGACGAACAACAGCGTGCCCTTGCCGGTCTCCCGGCGCGCGCGCGCCGCGTCGAATACCTTCTTCAGGTCGGCGACGCCGGAGAACACCGCGGAAATCTGTTCGAAATGCAGCTCGGTGGCGTCCGCCAGCAGCCGCGCTACCGTGGTCTTGCCGGTGCCCGGCGGCCCCCAGAAGATCAGCGAGCCCAGCGTCCGCGTTTCCAGCATGCGCGTCAGCGCGCCGTCCGGTCCCAGAATGTGATCCTGGCCGACGACCTCCGACAGCGCGTGCGGGCGTAGCCGGTCCGGCAGCGGACGCGGCGCATCCGCCTCCATCCCCGCGGCAGTGAACAGGCTGGCAGCTTCGCGTGGCTGTTTCGGGCTCATCCGCCGAGCGTGACGTTGATCTGCTGGCCGCCGCGCATCAGCGTGATGCGCCAGAGCCGAACGGATTCGCGCGTTGCTTTTTCAAGGTCGCTGGTCCTGGCGATCTTCTGGTTGTTGACGTTGACGATGATGTCGCCCTTCTGGAATCCGACACTGGCGGCGGTGCCGCCGTCGGCCAGATCGGTCACCACCACGCCTGCCGTATCGGAATCCAGATGCAGTTCGTCAGCCACCGCGGGCGAGATGTTGGCGACCTTCGCGCCCTGCAGCGGAGAACGTCCGGCCAGCACGATTTCGTCGCGGCCGGTATCGGGCGCGGTTTGCAGCGGCACCGTCAGCTTCACCGTCTTGCCCGCGCGCAGCACATCGACCTGCGCGGAGCCGCCGAGCGGACGGGTGGCAAAACGGTAGTCGAACGCGTTGGGGTCCTCGACCGCCTGGCCGTCGACCGCGACGATCAGGTCGGACGGCTTCAGCCCCGCCCGCGCCGCCGGGCTGCCCGAAGCGACGTTGGCGACCAGCGCGCCGGTCGGGAGCCGCAGCCCCAGGCTCTCGGCGATTTCCGGCGTCACGGCCTGCAGCTTGGCGCCGAGCCACGGCCGCTTGACGGCCTTGCCGCCGCTCTTGGCCGACGCGACGACGACGCGCACCATGTTGGCGGGGATCGCAAACCCGATGCCCTGCGATCCCCCCGAGCGCGAGAAGATCGCGGTGTTGATGCCGGCGAGCTTGCCGGTCATGTCGACCAGTGCGCCGCCCGAATTGCCCGGATTGATCGCGGCGTCGGTCTGAATGAAGAACTGGTAGTCGGTGATGCCGACCTGGGTCCGCGCCAGCGCCGAGATGATGCCGTGGGTGACGGTCTGCCCGACGCCGAAGGGGTTGCCGATCGCCAGCACGACATCGCCGACCTGCAATTCGTCGGAATTGGCAAAATCGAGCGTCGGGAAGCGTTCATGCACGCCTTTCAGCCGCAACACCGCCAGATCGCTGCGGGAATCCTTGAGAACGATCTCGGCCTCGAATTCCCGCTTGTCGGAAAGCGACACCTTGACCTCGTCGGCCCCTTCGATGACGTGGACGTTGGTCACCACCAGGCCCGACGGGTCCACCATCACGCCCGATCCGAGGGACCGCTGCATCTGCTCCGGCTGCTGGCCGGGCACGCCGAAGAAGCGGCGGAAGATCGGGTCATCGAGCAACGGATTGTGATCGCGCACCACCTTGGCGGCATAGACGTTGACCACGGCGGGCTGCACGCGCTGCACAATCGGGGCGTAGGAGAGCATGACCTCCGCCGGCGAGGCCGGCACGCGACGGTCCTGGGCAAGAACAGGATGAAGAACTCCCGACAAGGTCAGGAACGACAAAGCAGTAATCGCGGCGCGGACGGATCGGAGCATTCCTACCTCTCGAAGAAGAAGCGCGAAATATAGGCGCGTTGGGCTGGTAATAGAAGACCAGCTTGCCCGGTATCCCGGGCATTCGGAGGCCGCCTTGGAAAGTGCATTTCTCGCACGACCCGGCCGCTTTTGGGGCGACCTCGGATTCACATGACGACCGTCATGGCAGCAGCCATGTTGCATCAACACAACAAGCGGAACCAGCTACCTATGTATACTTGTCGCCTGACGGTCACCTATAGTTCCTAAGATTCGCGCAGGTGGATGGGATAACCGGCTTCACGAAGGGGCAAATCACATGAATACATCAAAACTCTCGGCCTCAGTTGCGCTGGGCTTGGCCGGCGCATTGATGGCATCGCAGGCCCAGGCGCAATCTGCCAACAACAATGACGCGGAGATCGCGTTGCTGAAACAGCAGTTGCGCTTGATGGAGCAAAAACTCGACAAGCTGCAGAAGCAGACCTCTGAAAATACCGTCACCGCGGCGAAAGCCAAGGCCGACGCCAAGGTCGCGGTGGCGAACGCCAACGCGGCCATTCCGGTCAAGGGCCCGGTCGCGCCATCGGACGCGGTGGTGAGCATGCCGGGCAACCGGCCGACCATCTGTACCGCCGACAATCAAAATTGCGTTGCGATCACCAGCCGCCTGCATTTCGACGTCGGCGGATATGATTACCGGCCGAACAGCGGGTTGACTTCTCCGCAGCGCCTCGACGACGGCGTCAATGTTCGCCGCGCCCGGATCGGCGTTGTCGGCAAATTCCTGGGCGACTGGAATTATGCGCTGATCTACGATTTCGGCGGTTCCTCCGACGGGTTTGCCAGCACCGCCAGCGTCGGCGGAAATGCGGTCGGCTTCCTTCCCGGCGGCGCGCTGTCGGGCGTCGAGAACGCCTACCTCAGCTACACCGGCTTCAAGCCCTTCGGCGGCAAGCTCGCGATCGAAGGCGGCGTGATGGACCTTCCCTATACGCTGGATGAGGCGACCAGTTCGAACGACATCCTGTTCATGGAGCGCGCCTCCGCCGGCATCGTCTCCACGAATATCGCGGCCGGCGATTTCCGCACCGCTTTCGGCAGCCGCTGGTACACCGACACGTTCTGGGCCGGCGCCTATGTCACGGGCCCCACGACAGGCGCCATCCACTCGGCCTCGAGCATCAACCCCAACGGCACGACGGAACAAATGGGCGTGGCGGCGCGCGTCGCGGGTCAAATCGTCAGCAGCAAGGACTACTCGCTGCACCTCGGCGGCGACGCCCAATTCCTGATTGCCCCGCCGCACAATCTGGTCACGGGGGCGCAAACCCTGACGCTGAGCGACCGTCCGGAATTGCGCATCGACCCGACCACTCTGGTCACGACGGGCGCGCTCGCCAACGTCTCCGGCGCGCAGGTCTACAGTGTCGAGGCGGCGGGGAATTACGGGCCGCTGTTCTTCCAGGGAGAATATTTCTGGTTCAATGTCGAGCGCAACGCCGTCACCGGATTGCCCCCGATCGGCGCGCCTAACTTCCACTTCCAGGGCGGCTATGCCGAGGCGAGCTATGTCCTGACCGGAGAAAGCCACCCCTACAATTCGGCCAGCGCTTCCTATGGCGGCATTGTGCCGAGGGATCCGTTCTCGTTGAGCAGCGGCGGCTGGGGCGCATGGGAAATCGCCGGCCGGTTCTCCACCATCGATCTCAACGACCAGCTCGCTTCGGCCAACGGCGTCGCCGGCGGCCGGCAGAACATCTACACGGTGGGACTGAACTGGTACGCCAATCGCAACATCCGCCTGATGCTCAACTACCTGCACGGCGACATCGCCAAGCAGGCGAGCCCCACCAACTTCGCCGATACCGGCGCGAAGTTCGATGCGCTGGCCATGCGTACGCAAGTGGCGTTCTAGGGCTTCCGCTATTGCCGGCGGGAGCAGCCACGGCTGCTCCCGCCGGTTTTGACTTGCCAAACCGACGCCGGCGCGACAATTAAGCTCCGCACTCACATCGGAGACCATTGCCATGAAAGCGGTCGGATACAGGAAGTCGCTTCCCATCGATGCCGCGGATGCGCTGATCGATTTCGAGACGGCAAAACCCGAACCGAAGGGCCGCGACATCCGCGTCGCCGTAAAGGCGATCTCGGCCAACCCGGTCGACTACAAGGTACGCAAGCGCGCCGCGCCGCCGGAGGGCGAAACCAAGATCCTGGGGTTTGACGCCGCCGGGATCGTCGATGCCGTCGGTCCCGACGTGACGCTGTTCAAGGCCGGCGACGAGGTGTTCTACGCCGGCTCGATCCTGCGCCAGGGCACCAATTCGGAATTTCACCTGGTCGACGAGCGGATCGTCGGCAGGAAGCCGAAGACGCTGTCGTTCGCCCAAGCCGCAGCCCTTCCGCTGACCTCGATCACCGCCTGGGAATTGCTGTTCGACCGGCTTGGCGCGGTGCCCGGCAAGAGCCTCGATCCGCGCACGCTCCTGATCGTCGGCGGCGCCGGCGGCGTCGGCTCGATCCTGATCCAGCTTGCCCGCCGGCTGACGGGCCTGACCATCGTCGCCACCGCCTCGCGGCCGGAGTCGCAAAAATGGTGCCTCGATCTCGGCGCCCATGCCGTGATCGATCACGCCAAGCCGATGAAGGAGCAGATCGACAGGCTGAAGCTTGCGCCGGTTGGGCTGGTCGCAAGCCTCACCAACACCGACCAGCACTACAAGGCGCTCGCCGACCTGATGGCGCCGCAGGGCAAATACGGCCTGATCGACGATCCGCCGGAATTCAACGTCAGCGTCTTCAAGGGCAAGGCCATCTCGGTGCATTGGGAATCGATGTTCACGCGGTCCTCGTTCCAGACCGCGGACATGATCGCCCAGCACGACCTGTTGAACGACGTCGCCGACCTGATCGACAAGGGCGTGTTGCGCACCACGCTCGAGCAGACGTTTGGGACGATCAACGCCGCCAATCTGAAGACGCGCCCATGCGCTGCTGGAATCCGGCAAGTCGCGCGGCAAGATCGTGCTGGAGGGATGGTAGGCGTCACGCAAGGCGGGCAAAGCGCGTGTTGCGCACCTAGCCCATCCATGTGCGAACGCCGACTGGTGGGCACGCCTTCGGCTAACCGCCCTGCGGAAATCACATCAGACCCGCGTCTGACACCTTATGCGATGGTCTGGACGATGCCGCCCTCGGCGCGCAGCGCCGCACCGTTGGTCGCCGACGATTCCTTTGACGCGACATAGATCACCATGTTGGCGATCTCCTCGGCGGTGGCAAAGCGCTGCAGCAGCGATGTCGGCCGAAACTCCTTGATGAACTGCGACGCCGCCTGCTCGATCGGCTGCCCCTGCTGCCTCGCGAGATCCTTGACGAAGGTCTCGACGCCCTCCGACATCGTCGGGCCCGGCAGCACCGAATTGACGGTCACCGCGGTGCCGCGTGTCAACTCTGCGAGGCCCCGAGAGACCGCGAGCTGCGCCGCCTTGGTCATTCCGTAATGGATCATTTCCGTGGGGATGTTCAGCGCCGATTCCGAGGAGATGAAGACGATGCGGCCCCAATTGCGCTTCAACATGCCCTGCATGTAGGCCCGCGACAGCCGTACGCCCGACATCACATTGATCTCGAAGTACCGGCTCCAGTCCTCGTCGGGCGTCTCGAAGAAGTCCTTGGATTCGTAGATTCCGGCATTGTTGATGAGGATATCCACCTCCGGCAGAGCGGTCACGATGGTGTTGCAGCCTTCGACCGTTGACACGCTTGCCGCGATGCCGCGGACCTTCGCGCCCGGTACGGCCTTCCTGATCGCGGCGATCGCGCCGTCGACCTTGGCCTGCGTGCGGCCATTGAGTGTGACCTCGGCGCCTGCCGCCGCCAATCCCTTCGCGACGGCGTAGCCGATGCCCAAGGTTGAGCCCGTCACCAGCGCCGTCTTGCCCGTCAGATCGATTTTCATGAAATTTCTCCGTCATTGATCACGGAGATATCGGGAGCGGTGCCTGCGAACGCAATCGCCGGCGTTGCCCAATAAAAAAGCGGCGCACCGGGCGCCGCCTTTTAAAGTGCGATTGGGAAATGACGCTTACGCGGCTTCCGAGGCCTTTTCCTGCACCGGACCGGAATCGAGGCCCTTGGCATCGACGTCGCGATCGACGAATTCGATCACCGCCATCGGCGCGTTGTCGCCGTAGCGGAAGCCGGCCTTGATGATGCGGGTATAGCCGCCCTGGCGGTCCTTGTAGCGGGCAGCGAGCACGTCGAACAGCTTCTTGACCTGATCCTGGTCGCGCATCTCCGAGATGGCCTGGCGGCGCATCGCGAGGCCGCCCTTCTTGCCGAGCGTGACCAGCTTCTCGACGATCGGCCGCAGCTCCTTCGCCTTCGGCAGCGTGGTGACGATCTGCTCGTGCTTGATGAGCGCGGCGCACATGTTGGCGAACATCGCGCGGCGATGCTCGGCAGTGCGGTTGAGCTTCCGATGAACCTTGCCGTGACGCATGATCTATATCCTCGATACTTGTTCTGTCGCGACGGCTCGTCGGACAATTGGCTCAGGTGGGCCGCCTGCGTTCGCCCAAAATGCGATGGCCGGAAAACATCCGGCCACCGCGATTACCGTTCGATCAATAATGGTCTTCGAAGCGCTTGGCCAGCTCGTCGATATTCTCCGGCGGCCAGCCCGGCACTTCCATGCCGAGATGCAGACCCATCTGGGCCAGCACTTCCTTGATCTCGTTCAGCGACTTGCGGCCGAAGTTCGGGGTACGGAGCATTTCCGCTTCCGACTTCTGCACGAGGTCGCCGATATAGACGATGTTGTCGTTCTTCAGGCAGTTCGCCGAACGCACCGACAATTCGAGCTCGTCGACCTTCTTGAGGAACGCCGGGTTGAACGCGAGATCGGGAATGATCTCCTGCGCCACTTCCTTGCGCGGCTCTTCGAAGTTGACGAACACGTTGAGCTGATCCTGCAGGATGCGCGCGGCATAGGCCACCGCGTCATCGGGCGTGATCGCGCCGTTCGTCTCGATCGTCATGGTCAGCTTGTCGTAGTCGAGGATCTGGCCCTCGCGGGTGTTCTCGACCTTGTACGAGACCTTGCGCACCGGGGAGAACAGGCTGTCGACCGGGATCAGGCCGATCGGAGCATCCTCGGGCCGGTTACGCTCGGCGGCGACGTAGCCCTTGCCGGCGGCGACGGTGAATTCCATGCGGATCTCCGCGCCCTCGTCGAGGGTGCAGATCTGCAGATCCGGATTGAGCACCACGACATCGCCGACGGTCTGGATGTCGCCGGCGGTGACGACGCCGGGGCCCTGCTTCTTCACGACCATGCGCTTGGGGCCTTCGCCCTGCATCTTGATCGAGATGTCCTTGATGTTGAGCACGATGTCGGTGACGTCCTCGCGAACGCCCGCAATCGAGGAGAACTCGTGCAGTACGCCGTCGATGTGCACCGACTGCACGGCGGCGCCCTGCAACGACGACAGCAGGATACGGCGCAGCGCGTTGCCCAGCGTCTGGCCGAAGCCGCGCTCGAGCGGTTCGGCGACCAGCGTCGCGAAACGATTCGGGTCGGTGCCGGCGGTCACCTGGAGCTTGTTGGGCCGGATAAGTTCTTGCCAATTTTTCTGGATCGTCACTGTTTCACCCATCATGCCAGCTAGAATACCAAGGACTGGCGTTGGAGATCGCGGGTCAGTCCGCGCTCTAAAATTCTCAAATCATCGCCGAGGCGGCGAAACCGTCCGCCCGGCCGATGCATCAAACCCGCCGGCGCTTGCGCGGACGGCAACCATTGTGCGGGATCGTCGTCACGTCGCGGATCGATGTGACGGTGAAGCCCGCGGCCTGCAGCGCACGAAGCGCCGATTCGCGGCCCGAACCGGGACCGGCAACTTCAACTTCCAGCGTGCGCATGCCGTGTTCCTGCGCCTTCTTGGAAACGTCTTCGGCCGCGACCTGCGCGGCGTAGGGAGTCGACTTGCGCGAGCCCTTGAAGCCCATCGTTCCGGCCGACGACCAGGCAATGGTGTTGCCCTGCGCGTCGGTGATGGTGATGGTCGTGTTGTTGAACGACGAATTCACGTGCGCAACGCCCGATGCGATGTTCTTGCGCTCGCGGCGGCGTACGCGGGTGGCTTCCTTGCCCATTCCAAAACCTTTCCTGACGATCTCAACGCCGCCGTAATGCCAGCGGCTACACCTAGAAAGCGAGTAACGATTGGCGTGCAGCGAACCAAACCATTCGCCACTTCCTGTTCGCTATTCGCCCGCTTATTTCTTCTTGCCGGCGATCGACTTGGCCGGCCCCTTGCGCGTGCGCGCGTTGGTATGGGTGCGCTGACCGCGCACCGGCAATCCGCGACGATGACGCAGGCCGCGGTAGCAGCCGAGGTCCATCAGGCGCTTGATGTTCATGCCGGTCTCGCGACGCAGGTCGCCTTCGACCATGTAGTCGCGATCGATCACTTCGCGGATCTGCAGCACTTCCTGATCGCTCAACTGATTGACGCGGCGATCAACGGGAATCTTGACCTTCTCCATGATCTCGGCGGCGTTCTTCTGGCCGATGCCATGGATGTACTGGAGCGCGATCAGCACGCGCTTGTTGGTCGGAATATTCACGCCGGCGATACGGGCCACGGACTTCTCTCCTGTTGCCGATCCCTCGGACCGGCCATGTTCTAGCTATTTCGGGCAAGTGTCCGCAAACGCGAACACGACGCCCTTCCCCTTGGTTACCTCGGGGCCCGGCATCGTTTGAAAACTATCCCACTGGATACGGGCCTTATTAAAGGATTCAAATTGCTTTCGTCAACCGCTGCTAAGCTTTAGCGCGCCTTTTAGTAACCTTTTTGGCCGCCTTCCGGGCTTTGGCGGTGGCACGGGCCCGGGAACCCGTCACGACCTTCCGGGCCGTCTTTTTTGCCCCCTTTTTGGCACCCTTGGCAGCCGTTTTGGCGGCTTTGGCGCCCTTCCCGGCAGCCTTGCCAGGCTTTTTGGCGCCCTTCCGGGCGCTCTTGCCAGCCGCTTTGGCGGCCTTCGAACTGGCGGCCTTTTTGCCGGCTTTGGCGGTCCGCTTGGCCGGGCCGGCCTTCCGGGCGGCCTTGGGCGCGACGGCGCCGATGGCGGCCAAAATCCGGTCGATTTCCCGGGTCACGGCTTCGATCGTCATCATCCCATCGACCGTCAGGAGCTTGCGCCGCTCCGAATAGTAGTAAATCAGCGGCTCGGTCAGCGCACGATAGCTCGCCAGCCGCTTGGTCAGCACCTCCGGCGTGTCGTCGACGCGAATCTCCTCGCCGCGCTCCCGCATCTGAGCGACCCGGGTTTCAACTCGCTCGAGCAGCGCGCTTTCGTTGACGCGAAGCTCGATCACCGCGTCCAGCCTCAGGTGCTTCCTCTTCAGAAGTTCATCCAGCGCCTCGGCCTGCGGCACCGTGCGCGGGAAGCCATCGAGGATGAAGCCGTTCCTGGCGTCGGGCTGGTCGATCCGATCGGAGATGATCCCGATGACGACTTCGTCCGGAACGAGGCCGCCGGCAGCCATTACGTCCTTGGCCTTGAGGCCGACCGCCGTCTGCGCCGCCACCGCGGCACGCAGCATTTCACCGGTCGAGAGCTGGACGATGCCATAACGCTGAACCAGCCGCTGGGCCTGGGTTCCCTTGCCCGATCCCGGCGGTCCGAGAAGTATCAACCTCATGCTGTTCGCCCCCCGGCTCGGTGGGCGATCAAGCGCACACCTTCATTGTAAATTCCGATTAACAGCGCCAACCCCGATCAGCGCCGAGCGCGGACAGCGAAAGCGATGCAACACATAATTCGGGAGCCCTGGCTTTGATTCAGATCAGAAACCGAGGCTCCAAACGGCTATTTTGCGCGCTTTTCCGGCGCGAACCAATACCCGCTCCGCTCGAAAACGCTCGCGCAGCGCCTCAGCGGCGACGCCCTCGCAATTTCGACTTCCTGATCAGCCCCTCGTACTGGTGCGCGAGCAGGTAACCCTGAACCTGCGCGACCGTATCCATGGTCACGCTGACCACGATCAAGAGCGAGGTGCCGCCAAAGTAGAACGGCACCGAGGCGTAGGAAATCAGAATCTCCGGAATCAAGCAGACGATCGCCAGATAGATCGCGCCCAGCACCGTGATCCGCGAGAGCACGTAATCGATGTATTCGGCGGTGCGTTCACCCGGCCGGATACCCGGAATGAAGCCGCCATGCTTCTTCAGATTGTCGGCGGTCTCGGTCGGGTTGAACACGATCGCGGTGTAGAAGAACGCGAAGAACACGATCAGCGCCAGATAGAGGATCAGGAACAGCGGACGGCCGTGGCCGAGCTGCGTGGTGATCCACTGGAACCATTCGGGGCCACGGCCGGCGTTGAAGTTCGCAACCGTCGTCGGCAGCAACAGCAGCGAGGACGCGAAGATCGGCGGGATCACGCCCGAGGTGTTGAGCTTGAGCGGCAGATGCGAGGACTGGCCCTCGAACATCTTGTTGCCGACCTGGCGCTTCGGATACTGGATCAGAAGCCGGCGCTGCGCGCGCTCCATGAACACGATGAAGGCGATCACCGCGACCGCCATCACGATCACGATCAGGATGAGGCCGGTGGACAGCGCGCCCTGGCGGCCGAGTTCCAGCATGTTGGCGAGCGCCGAAGGCAGCTCCGCGACAATGCCGGACAAGATGATCAGAGAGATACCGTTGCCGATGCCGCGCGAGGTGATCTGCTCGCCCAGCCACATCAGAAACATGGTGCCGCCGGTCAAAGTGATCGCGGTCGAAAGCCGAAAGAACATGCCGGGATCGCTGACGACGTTGCCGGCGCCCTCGAGTCCGACCGCGATACCGTACGACTGGAACGCGGCCAGCAGCACCGTCAGATAGCGGGTGTACTGGTTCAGCGTCTTGCGGCCGGCTTCGCCCTCTTTCTTCAGTGCCTCCAGTTGCGGGGACACCGTGGTCAGGAGCTGAATGATGATGGAGGCCGAAATATACGGCATGATGTTCAGCGCAAAGATCGCCATGCGGTGAATACCGCCGCCGGCGAACATGTTGAACATGCCGAGAATGCCGCCGGCCTGGCTCTTGAACACCTGTTCCCAGATGGCGGGATCGATGCCGGGCAGCGGAATGTAGGTGCCGAGCCGGTAAACGAGCAGCGCACCCAGCGTGAACCAGATGCGCTTCTTCAGTTCGTCGGCTTTAGCCAGCGCGCCGAAATTGAGGTTTGCCGCCAGTTGTTCCGCTGCTGAGACCATGTTTGGCTTTCTCCCGCCGCCCTCGTGCTGTCATGCCCCAAAAGGCCTTGAGGCATTCAGCAGACGCCGGACATTATTTGGTGCTCGGCTCCGATAAGTCCATCGTCCTGTCGCGCAGATGGCCGCCAGGCGGCGGCCGATGACGCAGATGTTACGCCGCCTCGCCTTCGTCCTTCTTGACCGGCGCCAGGATCTTCACGGTGCCGCCCGCCTTCTCGACCGCCGCGATGGCGGATTTCGAGGCGCCATGCACCTCGACGTTCAGCTTGGCCTTGAGTTCACCCCGGCCGAGCAGCCGCACGCCATCCTTGGAGCGGCGGAGCACGCCGGCTTTCACCAGCAATTCGGCGTTGATGGTGTCCTTGGCATCGAGCAGCTTGGCGTTGATCGCATCCTGGAGACGGTCGAGATTGATCTCGGCGAAATCCAGCCGGAAGATGTTGTTGAAGCCGCGCTTCGGCAGGCGCCGGTGCAACGGCATCTGGCCGCCCTCGAAGCCCTTGATGCGCACGCCGGAACGCGCGGTCTGGCCCTTGCCGCCGCGGCCCGCCGTCTTGCCCTTGCCCGAACCGATGCCACGACCGACGCGCATCCGCTTCTTGCGCGAGCCGGCGTTGTCGGCGATATCGCTGAGCTTCATCGCCCTGTCTCCTTGTCTGACTTACTTCTCGCCGACGACGCGGACGAGATGTTGAACCTTGGCGATCATGCCGCGAATCGCAGGGGTGTCCTGCAGCTCGGTGGTCCGGCCGATCTTGTTGAGCTTGAGGCCGATCAGCGTCTCGCGCTGCGAGTGGTGGCGGCGGATTGCGCTGCCGATCTGCTCGACCTTGATCATCTTTGCGGCCTTGGCCATCGTCGTAACTCCGAAATCTCTTTAGTTCGGGATGATCTTTCCGGAAAACCGATACCCGCTTTTCCGGATCATGCCCGTTTTATTCAGCAACCACTTCCGCGTCGCCACCGACCCGGCGCGACTGCAGCGTCGAGACCTTGATGTTGCGGCGCGCCGCAACCGAGCGCGGCGAATCCTGATGCTTCAGCGCGTCGAAGGTGGCGCGAACCATGTTGTAGGGGTTCGACGAACCGATCGACTTCGCCACCACGTCCTGGATGCCGAGCGTCTCGAACACGGCGCGCATCGGGCCGCCCGCGATGATGCCGGTGCCCGCCGGCGCCGCGCGCAAATAAACCCTGCCCGCGCCGTGACGGCCGGCGATGTCGTGATGCAGCGTGCGGCCTTCGCGCAGCGCCACGCGGGTCAGGTTGCGCTTCGCCGCTTCGGTCGCCTTGCGGATCGCCTCCGGCACTTCGCGTGCCTTGCCGTGGCCGAAACCGACGCGTCCCTTCTGGTCGCCGATCACGACCAGCGCCGCAAAGCCGAAGCGCTTGCCGCCCTTGACGACCTTCGCCACACGATTGATGTGGACGAGCTTGTCGACGAACTCGCTGTCGCGTTCTTCCCGGCCGCCCCTGTGGCCGCCACCGCGTTCGCGTTCACCTGCCATGGTGTTTTCCGATCCTTAAAAGACTTGCCCCGAGAGGCCCTTTTGTCCGTTCAATCCAGTTAGAAGCTCAATCCGCTTTCGCGCGCGGCATCCGCGAGCGCCTTGACCCGGCCGTGATAGAGATAGCCGCCGCGATCGAACACCACTTCGGTGACGCCGTTCTTGACCGCGCGTTCCGCGAGCAGCTTGCCGACCGCCTTCGCCGCGTCGATGTTGGCGCCGGTCTTGCCGCTGTCGCGCATCGTCTTCTCCAGCGAGGAGGCCGACGCCAGCGTCTCGCCCTTCAGGTCGTCGATGACCTGGGCGTAGATGTGCTTCGACGAGCGGAACACCGACAGCCGCGGGCGGCCGTTGGCCGAACGGCGCAACGAAATCCTCACGCGCTGCTTGCGCCGGGCATTCGTAATCTTGAGTCTCGACATGACCGGCTCCGTTACTTCTTCTTGCCTTCCTTGCGGAAGATGAATTCGTTGGCGTACTTCACGCCCTTGCCCTTGTAGGGCTCCGGCGGACGGTAGCTGCGGATTTCCGCCGCGACCTGGCCGACGCGCTGGCTGTCGTTGCCGACGATGACGATCTCGGTCGGCTTCGGCACCGTGATCGCGATGCCTTCCGGGATCGCGTAGACGACGTCGTGGCTGTAGCCGAGCGCGAGCTGCAGGTTCTTGCCCTGCAGCGCGGCGCGGTAGCCGACGCCGGTGATCTCGAGCTTCTTCTCGAAGCCCTTGGTGACGCCGAGAACGAGGTTCGCCACCTGCGCGCGCGCGGTGCCGTACATGGCCTGGGCGCGGTTGGTCTTGACCTTCGGCGCGACCTTGACCGCGCCGTTCTCGAACTTCACCTCGACGTCGTCATGCACGACGAACTGAAGCTGGCCCTTCGGCCCCTTCATCTTGACGGTCTGTCCCTCGACGGTCGCGGTGACGCCCGAGGGAACCGTCACAGGCCGCTTGCCGATACGTGACATAACTAATCCCTTCCTCAGAACACCGTGAAGAGAACTTCGCCGCCCACATTCGCGTCGCGCGCGGCGTGGTCAGCCATGATTCCCTTCGGCGTCGACAACACCGAAATGCCGAGACCGTTGTTGACGCGCGGCAGGTTCTTCACCGAGGCGTAAACCCGCCGC
This sequence comes from uncultured Alphaproteobacteria bacterium, assembly GCA_963843225.1. Lineage (GTDB taxonomy): Bacteria > Pseudomonadota > Alphaproteobacteria > Rhizobiales > Xanthobacteraceae > Bradyrhizobium. The sequence continues at coordinate 895,211 of CAWJJT010000004.1, forward strand.
CCCGGCTTCGATACCCGCTCGATCTCGCGAATAACCGGCTCGCCGTCGAAATATTTCAGCTCGATCTCGAGCTCGCTGCGCCCCGAGGCATGCTCGACGCTGGCGTAGCCGCGGATATAGCCCTCTTCCTTGAGCACCTCGAGCACGCTGGCGCGCATCTTCGAGCCCGGGGTCGAGACCTTGGACTTGGCGCGCATCTGCGCGTTGCGGATGCGGGTGATGAGATCGCTGATCGGATCGTGCGTTGACATGTCCGACCCCCCTTACCAGCTCGACTTCACGAGCCCGGGAACCAGGCCCTTGGAGCCGAGTTCACGCAGCGCGATGCGGGAAAGCTTGTTCTTGCGATAGACCGAACGCGGCCGGCCGGTCAGTTCGCAACGGTTGCGAATCCGGGTCGCCGACGAATTGCGCGGCATCTCGGCAAGCTTCAGGGTCGCGGCGAAGCGCTCTTCCATCGGCTTGCTCTTGTCGGCGATGATCGCCTTCAGCTTCGCGCGCCGGGGCGCGGCGTTCTTGGTCATCCGCTTGCGCCGGTTGTTCTTCTCGATCGAACTCTTCTTTGCCATGCTTGGCTCCTGGGTTTCCGCGTTTGAGAGGCTTGTCAGCGTCTCACTGCCGGAACGGGAAATTGAATGCGGTCAACAGGGCACGCGCCTCGTCGTCGGTGCCCGCCGTGGTGCACACCGTGATATCCATGCCCCACGTTTCCCCGGCCTTGTCGAAGTCGATTTCGGGGAAAATGATGTGCTCCTTGATGCCGAGCGAGTAGTTGCCGCGGCCGTCGAAGCTCTTCGGGTTCAGGCCGCGGAAGTCGCGCACGCGCGGCAGCGCGACGTTCACGAGGCGATCGATGAACTCGTACATCTTGGCCTTGCGCAGCGTGACCTTGCAGCCGATCGGCTGGTTCTCGCGCAGCTTGAAGGTCGCGATCGCGACCCGCGAATAGGTCACGATGGCCTTCTGACCCGCGATCAGCGAGAGATCGGCGGCGGCCAGTTCAGCCTTCTTGCGGTCGTTGACCGCCTCGCCGACGCCCATGTTGAGCACGACCTTGTCCAGGCGCGGCACCTGCATGGAGTTGGCATAGCCGAACTGTTCCGTCAGCTTGCTGCGGATGCTCTTGTCATATTCCGCGCGCAGACGCGGGGTGTATGCGGTCTCAGCCATCGATCTCTGCTCCCGAGCGTTTGGCAATGCGTACCTTCTTGCCATCCGCATAAATCTTGAAACCTACGCGGGTCGGCTTGCCGTCCTTGCCGACGATCGCGATGTTGGACAGGTGGATCGGCGCCTCCTTGGAGATGATGCCGCCTTCCTGCGCCTGGGTCTGCTTCTGGTGACGCTTGACGAGGTTGACGCCGCGGACCAGCGCCTTGCTGTCGTCGGGACGCACCTCGAACACCTCGCCGGTGCGGCCCTTGTCGCGGCCGGACAGCACGATGACCTTGTCACCTTTCCGGATCTTGGCAGCCATTACAGCACCTCCGGCGCAAGCGAGATGATCTTCATGTGGTTCTTGGCGCGCAGCTCGCGCGGCACCGGCCCGAAGATGCGGGTGCCGACCGGCTCCGACTGGTTGTTGATCAGCACGGCGGCGTTGCGGTCGAAGCGGATGACGGAACCGTCGGGGCGGCGGATGTCCTTGCGGACCCGCACCACCACGGCCTTCATCACGTCGCCCTTCTTCACCTTGCCGCGCGGAATCGCTTCCTTGATCGACACGACAATAACGTCGCCCACGGTGGCATAGCGGCGCTTGGAGCCCCCAAGCACCTTGATGCACATGACACGGCGTGCGCCTGAATTATCGGCCACGTCGAGGTTGGTCTGCATCTGAATCATTGATGCACCTCGTCCTCTTTCTGATGCGCAGAACTGCGCCTAAAATTTTCCCAAGGAGTCGCCCGGCTGAGCCGAACCGACCTTCAGGCCGTTTTCTTCTGTTCGCCCCGGACCACGGTCCAGCGCTTCAATTTCGAGATCGGCTTGCTTTCCTCGATCCACACCATGTCGCCCGGCTTGAACTCGTTGTTCTCGTCGTGCGCGTGATAGTTTTTCGAGCGGCGGATCGTCTTCTTGTAGATCGGGTGGGTGAAGCGCCGGTCGACGCGCACCACAACCGTCTTGGCCTGCTTGTCGCTGACGACCACGCCCTGAAGCGTACGTTTCGGCATGTCGAGCCCCTTACTTCTTCTTCGCGCGCTGCTGCGCGGCGATGGTCTTGATACGGGCGATGTCGCGGCGGGCTTCGCGCAGCCGCGAGGTGTTTTCCAGTTGCCCGGTGGCGCGCTGGAAACGCAGGTTGAAGCGCTCCTTCTTCAGATTGAGGACGGCGTCGTCCATCTGATCGGGGCTCATCGCACGGATATCGGCGGTTTTCATCTCGGCCATGACCACTTCCCTACTCCGCGATGCGCGCGACGAAGCGCGTCTTGATCGGCAGCTTGGCGGCGGCGAGCGTCAGCGCTTCCTTGGCGGTCTGCACCGTGACGCCGTCGATTTCGAAAATCACCCGGCCCGGCTTCACCCGCGCCACCCACAATTCCGGCGTACCCTTGCCGGAGCCCATGCGGACTTCGGCGGGCTTCTTCGACACCGGCACGTCCGGGAAGATGCGGATCCAGACCCGGCCGGCGCGCTTCATGTGACGGGTCAGCGCGCGGCGTGCGGCCTCGATCTGACGCGCGGTGATGCGCTCGGGCGCCATCGCTTTCAGGCCGAACTGGCCGAACGACAACGTCGCGCCCGAAGTCGCGGTGCCGTGGATCCGGCCCTTATGCGCCTTCCGGAACTTCGTTTTCTTTGGTTGCATCATGGCTTACGCCCTCAAACCTTCTCAAAATCGCCCTTAGGCAGCGTCGCGACGCGGACGTGTGTTGTCGCCTTCGGCCATCTTCTTGTCCTGGGCCATCGGGTCGTGCTCAAGGATTTCGCCCTTGAAGATCCAGACCTTGACGCCGCAGGTGCCGAAGGTGGTGAACGCGGTGGCCACCCCGTAATCGATGTCGGCGCGCAGGGTATGCAGCGGCACGCGGCCTTCGCGATACCATTCCATGCGCGCGATTTCGGCGCCGCCGAGACGGCCCGAGCAGTTGATTCGAATGCCCTCGGCGCCCAGACGCATCGCCGACTGCACCGCGCGCTTCATGGCGCGGCGGAACGCGACGCGGCGCTCGAGCTGCTGGGCGATCGATTCGGCGACCAGCGTGGCGTCGAGTTCCGGCTTGCGGATTTCAACGATGTTGATGACGACGTCGGAGTCGGTGATCTCGGCAACCTTCTTGCGAAGCTTGTCGATGTCGGCGCCCTTCTTGCCAATCACGACGCCGGGACGCGCGGAATGGATCGTCACCCGGCACTTCTTGTGCGGGCGCTCGATCACGATCCTGGCCACCGCCGCCTGCTTGAGTTCCTTGTGCAGGATCTCGCGGATCTTGACGTCCTCGTGCAGCAGCTTGCCGTATTCGTTCTTGCCGGCGAACCAACGGGAATCCCACGTCCGGTTGATGCCGAGACGCAGCCCGATTGGATTGATCTTCTGACCCATCGTTCTCTCCCGCGCCCGATTTAAGCGCTCGCCTCGACCTGACGAACGACGATCGTCAGTTGCGAGAATGGTTTAAAGACACGGCCCGAGCGGCCACGGCCGCGCGGTGCGAAACGCTTCATCACGATGCCGTTGCCGACATGCGCCTCGGAGACGATCAGATCGTCGACATCGAGGTCGTGGTTGTTCTCGGCGTTGGCGATCGCCGATTCCAGGCACTTCTTGACGTCGACCGCGATCCGCTTGCGCGAAAACTGCAGGTCGGCAAGCGCCGCCGAAGCCTTCCGGCCGCGGATCAGCTGCGCGACAAGATTGAGCTTCTGCGGGCTCACCCGCAGCATGCGGGCGACCGCCTTGGCCTCGTTGTCCGGGAGTACCCGTTCGCGCTTTGGTTTGCTCATCGCTTAGATCCTCAAGCCTTCTTGGCTTTCTTGTCGCCAGAATGGCCATGGAAGGTACGGGTCGGCGAGAACTCACCGAACTTGTGACCCACCATTTCCTCGTTGACCGATACCGGCACGTGCTTCTGGCCGTTGTAGACGCCGAACACCAGGCCGACGAACTGCGGCAGGATGGTCGAGCGGCGGCTCCAGATCTTGATCACGTCATGACGGCCGGACGCGCGCGCGGCATCTGCCTTCTTGAGCAGAGAGCCTTCGACGAACGGGCCTTTCCAGACTGAACGAACCATGTCCGGCGTTCCTTACTTCTTCCGCTTGTGGCGGCTGATGAGAATGAATCTGTTGGTCGACTTGTTCGAGCGGGTCTTCTTGCCCTTGGTGGGCTTGCCCCACGGGGTGACCGGATGACGGCCGCCGGAGGTGCGGCCTTCGCCGCCGCCGTGCGGATGGTCGACCGGGTTCATGGAGACGCCGCGGTTGTGGGGCTTGCGGCCGAGCCAGCGATTGCGGCCGGCCTTGCCGATCGAGATGTTCATGTGGTCCGGATTCGACACCGCACCGATGGTGCCGGTGCAGCGGCCGTGAACCAGGCGCTGCTCGCCCGAGTTCAGACGCACGATCACGTAGTCCTGGTCGCGGCCGACGATCTGGGCGTAGGTGCCGGCGGAACGCGCGAGCTGGCCGCCCTTGCCGATCTTCAATTCCACATTGTGGATGATGGTGCCGATCGGCATGTTGCCGAGCGGCATGACGTTGCCCGGCTTCACGTCGACATAGTTGCCGGCGATCACGGTATCGCCGACCGCGAGGCGCTGCGGCGCCAGGATATAGGCCTGGGTGCCGTCGGTGTATTTCACCAGCGCGATGAAGGCGGTGCGGTTCGGATCGTATTCCAGCCGCTCGACGGTCGCCGGCATATCGACCTTGGTGCGCTTGAAGTCGACGACGCGATAGGCCTGCTTGTGACCGCCGCCGCGAAAACGCACGACCATGCGGCCGGTGTTGTTGCGGCCGCCGGAGGAGTGCTTGCCCTCGGTCAGCGCCTTGACCGGCTTGCCCTTGTAGAGCGCCGAACGATCGACCATCACCAGCTGGCGCTGGCCCGGCGTCGTGGGGTTGAATGTTTTCAATGCCATCGTCGTGTCGCCTTATAGCCCGGTGGTGACGTCGATGCGGTGGCCCTCTTCGAGGGTCACGATCGCGCGCTTGACGTCCGACTGCGAACCGAAATTGCCGCGGAACACCTTGGTCTTGCCCTTGCGCACCAGCGTGTTCACGCTCTTGACCTTGACGTCGAACAGCTTCTCGACGGCTTCCTTGATCTGCGGCTTGGTCGCCTTGCTCGCGACCTTGAACAGAACCTTGTTGTGCTCGGAGGCGAGCGTCGCCTTTTCGGTCACGACCGGAGAAACGATGATGTCGTAGTGGCGCGGATCGATGTTCTTCATTTGAAGCGCGCCTCCAACGCATCGATCGCCGCCTTGGTCAGCACCAGCTTCTGGCGGCGCAGAATGTCATAGACGTTGATGCCCTGGATCGGCAGCACGTCGATGTTCGGGATGTTGCGGGCGGCGATGGCGAAACCGTTGTGCAGTTCGGCGCCGTCGATGATCAGCGCGTTGGTCAGGCCGAGGCCCGAGAAGTGTCCGACCAGCGCCTTGGTCTTGGCGGCCTCGAGCTTGGCGGACTCGATCACGATCAGGTCGCCGTCCTTGGCCTTGGCGGAAAGCGCGTGGCGAAGCGCCAGCGCGCGGACCTTCTTCGGCAGGTCGGTGGCATGCGAGCGCACCACCGGACCGAACGCACGGCCGCCGCCGCGGAACTGCGGCACCCGGGCCGAGCCGTGACGCGCACCGCCGGTGCCCTTCTGCTTGTACATCTTCTTGCCGGTGCGCCAGACATCGGCGCGGCCCTGGGTCTTGTGGGTCCCGGCCTGACGCTTGTTGAGCTGCCACTGCACGCAGCGCTGGATGATGTCCTTGCGCGGCTCGAGACCGAAGATCTCGTCGGAAAGCTGGACCGAACCGGCTTCCTTGCCTTCAAGGGTTGTGACTTTCAATTCCATCTCACACGCCCTCCTGCTCGGCCGGCGCTCGCGGCCTGCTTCGCCGCCGCCATCGGCCAGGCGGAACTTGCCCGGCTTCGGCGCGTCTTTCGGCAACGCCTTCTTCACGGCGTCGCGCACCGCGATCCATCCGCCCTTGGAGCCGGGAACGGCGCCCTCGACGAGGATCAGGCCGCGCGCGACGTCGGTCTGCACCACACGCAGATTGAGCGTGGTGATGCGATCGACACCCATGTGACCGGGCATCTTCTTGTTCTTGAAGGTCTTGCCGGGATCCTGACGTCCGCCGGTCGAACCGATCGAACGATGCGATACCGAGACACCGTGGGTGGCGCGAAGGCCGCCGAAATTCCAGCGCTTCATGCCGCCGGCAAAACCCTTGCCGACCGAGGTGCCGGTGACGTCGACGAACTGCCCGACCACGAAATGGTCGGCCTGAATCTCGGCGCCGACCGGGATCAGCGCGTCCTGCGACACGCGGAACTCGGTGACCTTGCGCTTGGGCTCGACCTTGGCGACCGCGAACTGGCCGCGCTCCGCCTTCGGCAGATAGACGGTCTTGCGCGTGCCCGAACCGAGCTGCAGCGCGACATAACCGTTCTTCTCGGTCGTGCGGTGACCCAACACCTGGCAGTTGCCCAGCTTCAGCACGGTCACAGGGATATGTTCGCCGGTCTCCGTAAAGACCCGCGTCATCCCGACCTTTTGTGCGATCACTCCGGAGCGCATCGGCGTGCTTCCTGTTCTTTCTGTCCGCTAACGTTCGGACGGGAGCTAAAGGTTAGAGCTTGATTTCGACGTCGACACCGGCGGCCAGGTCGAGCTTCATCAGCGCGTCCACGGTCTGCGGGGTCGGATCGACAATGTCGAGAAGGCGCTTGTGCGTGCGCATCTCGAATTGCTCGCGGCTCTTCTTGTCGACGTGCGGCGAACGGTTGACGGTGAACTTCTCGATGCGGGTCGGCAGCGGAATGGGTCCGCGAACCTGAGCACCGGTCCGTTTCGCCGTGTTCACGATCTCACGCGTCGACGAATCGAGAATTCGATGGTCGAACGCCTTGAGACGTATGCGAATATTCTGGCCGTTCATTGCCGTTGTCTTTCTTTGTCGTCAGCGAATGCCGGGTAGATCCGAATAGCGAAGTGGATTCGAACCATTCGCTATTCGCCATTCCCTATTCGCTTACTCGATGATGCTTGCGACGACGCCGGCACCGACGGTGCGGCCACCTTCGCGGATCGCGAAACGCAGCTTCTCTTCCATCGCGATCGGCACGATCAGGTGCACTTCCATCGCGATGTTGTCGCCCGGCATCACCATCTCGGTGCCTTCGGGCAGATGCACGACACCGGTCACGTCGGTGGTGCGGAAGTAGAACTGCGGCCGGTAGTTGGTGAAGAACGGGGTGTGACGTCCGCCCTCTTCCTTGGTCAGGATGTAGGCCTCGGCCTTGAACTTGGTGTGCGGCTTGACCGAACCCGGCTTGCACAGCACCTGACCGCGCTCGACTTCCTCGCGCTTGGTGCCGCGCAGCAGCGCGCCGATGTTGTCGCCGGCCTGGCCCTGATCGAGCAGCTTGCGGAACATTTCGACGCCGGTGACGATGGTCTTCTGGGTGTCGCGCAGACCGACGATTTCGATTTCCTCGCCGACCTTGACGACGCCGCGCTCGACGCGGCCGGTCACCACGGTGCCGCGGCCCGAGATCGAGAACACGTCTTCCACCGGCATCAGGAACGGCTGGTCGATCGGACGCTCCGGCTGCGGAATGTAGCTGTCGACCGCCGCCATCAGTTCCAGGATCGCGTCGTGGCCGAGCTTCTTGTCCTTGTCTTCGAGGGCGGCGAGCGCCGAACCCTTGATGATCGGAATCTTGTCGCCCGGGAAATCGTACTTCGACAGCAATTCGCGGACTTCGAGCTCGACGAGTTCGAGCAGTTCCGGATCGTCGACCATGTCGCACTTGTTGAGGAACACGACCAGCGCGGGAACGCCGACCTGGCGCGCCAGCAGGATGTGCTCGCGGGTCTGCGGCATCGGGCCGTCGGCCGCCGACACCACCAGGATCGCGCCGTCCATCTGCGCCGCACCGGTGATCATGTTCTTCACGTAGTCGGCGTGGCCCGGGCAATCGACGTGGGCGTAGTGCCGGTTCTTGGTCTCGTATTCGACGTGCGCGGTCGAGATCGTGATGCCGCGCGCCTTCTCTTCCGGCGCCTTGTCGATCTGGTCGTACGCCGTGAACGTCGCACCGCCGGTTTCCGCCAGCACCTTGGTGATCGCCGCCGTCAGCGACGTCTTGCCGTGGTCGACGTGACCGATCGTTCCGATGTTGCAGTGCGGTTTATTACGTTCAAACTTTGCTTTGGCCATTTGACTCTCCGTTCAGTCGTTAACTGCCGTCAACGACAATCAGGCAAACTTCTTCTGGACTTCCGCCGACACGTTCGCCGGCGCTTCCGCGTAGTGATCGAACTGCATCGTAAAGGTCGCGCGACCCTGGCTCATCGAGCGCAGGTTATTCACGTAACCGAACATGTTCATGAGCGGCACCATCGCGTTGATGACGTTGGCGTTGCCGCGCATGTCCTGACCCTGGATCTGACCGCGCCGCGAATTCAGGTCGCCGATGACGGAGCCGGTGTAGTCTTCCGGCGTCACCACTTCGACCTTCATGATCGGCTCGAGCAGGACCGACTTGCCCTTCTGCAGCGCTTCGCGGAATGCCGCGCGCGATGCAATTTCGAAGGCCAGCGCCGAGGAGTCGACGTCGTGGTACTTGCCGTCGACCAGCTGAACCTTGACGTCGACCACCGGGAAGCCGGCGACCACGCCCGAAGCCCAGCACGCTGTTGAGGCCCTTTTCGACGCCGGGGATGTATTCCTTCGGCACCGCGCCGCCGACGATCTTGGATTCGAACTCGTAACCCTTGCCGGGCTCGTTCGGCTCGACGATGATCGACACTTCGCGCGAACTGACCGGTACCGCCGGTCTGCTTCTTGTGGGTGTACTTGACTTCGGCGCGCTTGGTGACGCGCTCACGGAACGCCACCTGCGGCGCGCCGATATTGGCATCGACCTTGTAGGTGCGGCGCAGGATGTCGACCTTGATGTCGAGATGGAGTTCGCCCATGCCCTTGAGAATGGTCTGGCCGGACTCCTGATCGGTCGACACCCGGAACGACGGATCTTCCGCGGCGAGCTTCGCCAGCGCGACGCCGAGCTTTTCCTGGTCGGCCTTCGACTTCGGCTCGATCGCGATTTCGATCACCGGCTCCGGGAATTCCATCTTTTCCAGGATCACCGGCTTGTTGGGATCGCACAGCGTGTCGCCGGTGCGCGCTTCCTTCAGGCCTGCCAGCGCGACGATGTCGCCGGCAAAGGCTTCCTTGATGTCTTCGCGGTTGTTGGCATGCATCAGCAGCATGCGGCCGATACGCTCCTTGCGGTCGCGCGTCGAATTGATGACGCCGGTGCCCGACAGCAGCGTGCCGGAATAGATGCGGCAGAAGGTGATGGTGCCGACGAACGGGTCGTCCATGATCTTGAACGCCAGCAGCGCCAGCGGCTCCTTGTCGTTCGGCAGGCGAACGACTTCGTTGCCGTCTTCATCGACGCCCTTGATGGCGGGCACGTCGACCGGCGACGGCAGATAGTCCACGACCGCGTCGAGCAGCGGCTGCACGCCCTTGTTCTTGAACGCCGAGCCGCACAGCACCGGGAAGAACGCGCCGGTCAGCACGGCCTTGCGGATCATGCGCTTCAAGCGTCGCCTCATCGGGCTCCTTGCCGTCGAGGTAGGCGGCGAGCACTTCGTCGTCGAGTTCGACGGCGGCTTCCAGCAGCTTCTCGCGATATTCCTTGGCCTTCTCGACCATGTCCTCGGGAATATCGATGTCCACGAACTTGGCGTCGAGCTTCTCTTCTTCCCAGACCACGCCCTTCATGCGGACGAGATCGACCAGGCCCTTGAAGTTGTTCTCGGAGCCGATCGGAAGCTGGATCGCGATCGGCTTGGCGCCGAGGCGATCGACGATATCCTGCATGCATTTGTAGAAGTCGGCGCCGGTCTTATCCATCTTGTTGGCGAAGACGATGCGCGGAACGCGGTACTTGTCGCCCTGACGCCAGACGGTTTCGGTCTGCGGCTCAACGCCCTGGTTGGAATCGAGCACGCATACCGCGCCGTCGAGCACGCGCAGCGAACGCTCGACTTCGATGGTGAAGTCGACGTGGCCGGGAGTGTCGATGATGTTCAGGCGCTTGCCGTTCCAGAACGCGGTGGTCGCGGCCGACGTGATGGTGATGCCGCGCTCCTGCTCCTGCTCCATCCAGTCCATCGTCGCGGCACCTTCGTGCACTTCGCCGATCTTGTGGCTCTTGCCGGTGTAATAAAGGATGCGCTCGGTGGTCGTGGTCTTGCCGGCATCGATATGCGCCATGATACCGAAGTTGCGGTAGTTCTCTATGGCATGAACGCGGGGCATGGGTTGTTCCTTAAATTCCGTTGTTTCGCCGTTACCAGCGATAGTGCGAGAAGGCGCGGTTGGCTTCCGCCATCCGGTGCACGTCTTCACGCTTCTTGACGGCGTTCCCCCTGCCATTCGACGCGTCGAGCAGCTCGGCCGAGAGCCGCTCCGTCATCGTCTTTTCATTGCGCTCGCGCGCCGCCGTGATGATCCAGCGAATCCCCAGCGCCTGCCGGCGCACGGAGCGCACTTCGACCGGCACCTGGTAGGTGGCGCCACCGACGCGGCGCGAGCGCACTTCGATGGTCGGCATCACGTTTTCCAGCGCCTGCTCGAACACCGGCAGCGGGCCCTGCTTGGTCTTGGTCTCGATCAGCTCGAGCGCACCGTAGACGATGATTTCGGCGGCGGACTTCTTGCCGTCGTACATGATCGAGTTCATGAACTTCGTAATGATGATGTTCCCGAACTTCGGATCCGGGTTCACTTCACGCTTTTCAGCAGAATGGCGACGAGACATCTGGTCGGTTCCCGATTATTTCGGACGCTTCGCGCCGTACTTCGAACGGCGCTGCTTACGGTTCTTGACGCCCTGGGTATCGAGGACGCCGCGGAGAATGTGGTAGCGCACGCCGGGCAAATCCTTGACGCGGCCGCCGCGGATCATGACCACCGAGTGCTCCTGAAGGTTATGGCCTTCACCCGGAATGTAGCCGATGACCTCGAAGCCGTTGGTCAGGCGCACCTTGGCGACCTTACGAAGCGCCGAGTTCGGCTTCTTCGGGGTCGTGGTGTAGACGCGCGTGCAAACGCCGCGCTTCTGCGGCGACTGCTGCAGCGCCGGCACCTTCTTGCGCGACTTCTGTACGACGCGCGGACTTGCGATCAGCTGGTTGATCGTCGGCATGTCAGCCTTCACCCTTTAGTTCACGCGAAACCGAGCATCGGCTCCGCAAATTCATTCTGGGACCACCTGCCCCACCCGGCCGCCTCGCGCGAAAACACCCGCGCAAAGCGAAATCGCGCCAACCGCTCATTGCTGAGCGGAAAGCGCTTCGACGCCACAGAGGACCGCGGTCGTAACCGATCAGCTTGCGCTGTTCAGCCGGCTACCGAGGTCATGCATCCGATATCAATCTCAAGAGAACTTGCTCAAGAGAACCAAGATCGTCCTGGCATTGCCTAGCTATCATCGACAGCGTTTGAGCGGCATTCGTCGAGGTTGGTGCCCGTCTCGATCCCGAGAGATGAAAAGGGTGATCCGTTCCGACGCTGGCGTCACTCACCGCCTGTCGTTAAGTGCGCGGGTTGTATCGGCGGTAGATAGGCAAGTCAAGGCGAAACGACAAGGTGAGAAGCGCTTGCGGCATAGGCTGAATCGTCATGCGCGCGAATTTCAGCACGGTCCGATATCGCAGTTCTTGCGCGGTCGAGACCGCGAATCTGCGAGACCATTCGCAGCCCGCCAAGTGCCCCGCCGGCTCCCGGACGAGATCGGCCCGAAATGGCAGGGTGTCAATATTATCCGGGCAATAAAGGGCCGATCTGGCCCTATTTGGGCTTAGGGAGGCGCTGCCAGGCCCAGTTTCTTCGGCGCTGGCCCCGAAGGACGGTGGCGGAGCCGGTCGCGCCAGTTTCGCAGGTACCGGTAGCCGAGCTGCCGGCCGGCCTCCAACCGGTAGCCAAACGATTTTCCCGGACCGAGATCGACCAGCAGATCGACCATGGTCCGGCGTCCGGCCCAGAGCTGCGCCATGAAGCTTGTTTCCGCCGCGCAGGAATTGATGGCGCCGATTCCGGCGCCGGCAAACAGCTCCTCGGTCACCTTGTCGATCAACAGCGTACCCGGCGAATATTTGGCGTAGGCGGCGCTGAATGCGGTTTTCCAGGTGTAGGCGGTGGCCCCGCAATACATCAGCACCTGCGCGGCGATGGCCTCGCCATTGACGAGCAGCAGCGCCACCGAAGCGTCGCCCCGCGCGGCCAGATTCCGCAGCAATCTCCGTACGAAGGCGGCGTCGGCGGGATCCGACAGCAGCGCGGTGCCCTCCTCACCCTTCCAGCTGGCTTTTTCAAGCGCGAGAAAGGTTTCGAACGCCTGCGCGGCGCCGGCCGGCGTTCGGTCGTTGACCACCCGGACGGCGCCAACCGCGGTCAGCCGGTTCCAGTCCTGCCGCAACTTCTTGCGGGTCGAGCCGGACCGCTTGATGCCGAATTCGGGGGTCACGAAGGGGCGCGCGCTCGTGGAAAGCATCAAGGGCGTGACGCCTCGCGCGGCAAGCTCGCGCAGCATGGCCGGATAGCTCGGATCTTCGGTGTCGAGTTCATGCAGGCTCAGGACGTCGGGCAGCGTCGGACTTGCTTCGATCGCCGTGAAAAACGCCGGTATCACCGCATTGACGTAGGCGGGGTCGACCACCGGGCTGGAAAGAAAGGCGTAGTTATAAGGCAGCGCTTCCAGCACCGTCGGCCAGAACGGCGCTATTTTTCGTAATCGCAGCGCCCAGACGCCGACGAGTTTTCGCCCGCCCGTCCCCTGCTCCCAGGCCAGCAACATCTCGATCCTGGCAAAACCGGTCGCGCAGGCGGCCTCCAGCGCGGCAGGGTTCATGAACACGTTGGAGGATGCGCGCCGGACGAGGTCGTCCCAATGCGGGCCGAGGGCCGGATTAGGTGAATCGATCGTTACCGAAATCATCGGACCCATGCTTCAAGCGGCGGCGGCGCGGCCGCGATCTTGTTCTTCCGACATTGCGTTTCGGTTAAGCGCGGCGATCCGCAACGGCCTGTTTCGAGGGTCTCCTTCAAGATTTGTTGGTGTTTTCGGGCGCATTGATAGGGCCTTCGGTCGAAGGGCACTGCATGCGTTACACGGATGTCGCGATCATCGGCGGCGGCCTCGCGGGTTCAACCGCGGCGGCGATGCTGGGACGCGCCGGTGTCGCGGCGGTCCTGATCGACCCCCACACCGTCTATCCGCCCGAGTTGCGCTGCGAAAAGCTCGGAGGCGATCAAATCGACCTGCTGCGCAAGACCGGTCTTGCCGATGCCACCCTGCGCGCGACCACGCTCGACGGCGAAGTCTGGGAAGCGCGTTTCGGCCATGTCGTCGCCAGGAAGCCGAGCGACCAATACGGCGTGATGTACGACACGCTCGTCAACACGCTGCGCGGCCAGATTCCGCCGGATGTCGAAATCATCCGCGCCAAAGCTTCCGCGCTCGCCAACGGCCCGGAGCGGCAGAAGCTCGTGCTGTCGAACGGCGAGGAAATCTCGGCGCGGCTGGTGGTGTTCGCCAACGGCCTGAACGTCGGCCTGCGCCAGACGCTCGGCATCAAGCGCCGGGTCATCAGCCCCTGCCATTCGGTCACGCTCGGCTTCAACGTCGAACCGGTCGGCCGCGCCGCGTTTGATTTCCCTGCTTTGACCTATTGGCCGAAGCGATCGACCTCGCGGATGGCCTATCTCACGCTATTCCCGGTTGGCGCCGCGATGCGCGCCAATCTGATGGTCTATCGCGACATGACCGACCCCTGGCTGCCGGCGTTCAAGGAAGCGCCCGAACAGGCCATGCTCGCCATGATGCCTGGCCTCGAGAACATGATGGGCGAGTTCAAGGTGAGCGCCGTCAAGATCAGGCCGGCCGATCTCTGCATCTCCGAAAACCATGTTCAATCCGGGGTCGTGCTGATCGGGGACGCCTTCGCGACCTCCTGCCCCGCCGCGGGGACCGGCACGACCAAGGTGTTCACCGACGTCGAACGCCTGTGCAATGTCTATGTCCCGCGATGGCTTTCCACCGAGGGCATGGGCGCGGAAAAGGTCGCGGAGTTCTACGACGATCCGGAGAAACGGGCATGTGAGGCGCGATGCCTCGCCAAGGCCTACCATCTGCGCTCGCTGTCGCTCGACAATGGCCTGTCCTGGCGCGCACAACGCTGGGGACGCTTCCTCCTGCGATGGTCGCAAGGCATGCGGCTGGCGATCGGCCGGCAGTTGTCCGGCGGATCAATGCCGCAAAGGCTGGCGGCGAAACAGGCCGCGCATCCCTGAGGCCGTCACCGCGCCGTCCGGCGCGTCTCAATCCTCGTCGTCCTCGTCATCATTGTCGTCGTCCTGGTCGGCCGCCTGATGCGGCTGGCGGCCCTGATCGTCCCAGAGCTTTCGATACATGCCGTTGGCCGCCAGCAGCTTGGCATGGGAGCCGCGCTCCACCGCCTTGCCGTTGGAAATCACGACGATCTCGTCCATTTCGACCACCGAGGTCAGCCGGTGGGTCGAGAAGATCATGGTGCGGCCCTTGGCGAGCTTCAGCAGTGTCTTGTTTATCGCGGCTTCCGTGGTCTGGTCGAGCGCGGAGGTCGCCTCGTCGAGCAGCAGGATCGAGGGGTCGCGCACGATAGCGCGCGCGATCGCGATGCGCTGGCGCTGGCCGCCCGACAGCGTGTCGCCGCGCTCGCCGACCGCGGTGTCGTATTTCTGCGGCAGGCTCATGATGTAGCGATGGATCTCGGCCTTGCGCGCGGCCTCGACGACTTCCTCGTCGGTCGCGCCCTCTTTGCCAAGCCGGATGTTTTCCCGGATCGACATGTTGAACAGCATGTTTTCCTGGAACACCACCGCCATGCTCTGGCGCAGCGAATCGCGGGTGACCTTTCGGATATCGACGCCGTCGATGGTGACGCGCCCTTCGTCCGGCACGTAGAGGCGCAGGATCAGATTGAGCAGCGTGCTCTTGCCGGAGCCGCTGGGTCCGACGATGGCGATGCTCTTGCCGACCTTGAGCTTGAGGCTGAAGCCGTCGAGTACCGGCGTCAGGCTGCCTTCATACTTGAAGGTGACGCGATCGAAGGTGATGTCATTGGTGATGCGCGGCAGGTCGGGCGCGCCCGGACGGTCGGCGCCGCGGGTCGGCTCGTCCAGCATCTCCTGGATGTGGCGCACGGCCGCCGCCGACTGGATCGACACCGGGATGAAATGCATCACGTGGGCGATGTTGTAGGACACTTCCCAGAATGCGCTCTCGAACGTCACGAAGGTGCCGATGGTGATCTGGCCCTTGGTGGCGAGATAGGCGCCGATCGCCAACACCACGAGGTGCAGCAACAGCACCGAGATCGTGACCGTGCGCTCGACCATGGTCGACAGGAACGCCGCGGACGCGATCTTGCGGCGCGTCTCGTCGTTGCGCATCGTGAACCAGCGGAGCGTTCGGCGTTGCAGCATGAACGCCTTGACCACCGCCTGTGTCGCGACGTTCTCCTGCACCATGCCCAGCAGCGATGATTCATTGAGCTTCTGCTCGTAATTCGCCTGCACCGCCTTCGGCGTCAGTATCCGCGGGCCGATCAGCGTGATCGGGAAAACCAGCAGCGATATCGCGGCGAGCTGCCAGTTCAGGAACAGCATCAGGATGATGCCCGCGATCAGTTCGAGGAACGGCAGCGCCGCGCTGTTGGCAAAACCCTTGATCGAGCCTTCGAACGCGGCGAGATCGACCGAAAACCGCGACAGGATTTCGCCGCGCTTGGTGCGCGCGAAATAGGCCGCGGGCAAATTCTGAATATGTTCGAACAGCCGCGTCCGCACGTCGGAAATCACCGAAGCCGCGAGCTTGGCGTCCCAGCGCTCGTACCAGACCGCGACGATCGAGGTGATGATCCCGGCGGCCGCGAGCACGCCGAGGATCAGATAAAGGGCCTGGAAATCCTCTTCACCCAGCGCATCGTCGATGAGGAATTTGAGGCTGAGCGGCATGATGACATTGAACAGGGTCTCGACCAGGACGCCGAGGCTGACGAATGCCAGGATCTTCTTGTAGTTCTTCAGGATGGGTTTGACGAACGCATAGATCGTCGCCAGCGCGCCGGCGGCCTCCTTCGCGGTAAAGACGACGAGCTCCTCGTCTTCCTCGTCGTCCTCCAGCTCAAGCTCGTCTTCTTCGTCGTCGTCATCGTCGGGCGGCGACGCCTTGTCGCGGTCAACCGCGCTCGCGGTTTCGCCGTGCAGCGAAAGTTTTTGGTCGGATTCAGCCGCCGGACCGTCGTCGGCGACAGCCTTGGTCCGATCATCCGACGATGGAGGCTTGCGCGCCATGAAACCAACCGATGCTGCACGGCCGGCATGACCGCAAAATCGAGGAAAGTGGCCTAACGGACCACCGCGCCGATCCTATGCGATTGACTCGCTTTCAGCAAAGCTGACGGCCGAAAACTTTCCGCAAGGTTTTGCCGGTGACCGGTTGCTCGACCGGCTCAATCGTCGTCGGCTTCGACCTTGTCGAAGAAGGAGTAGCGCAGGCTGTCGGAGTCGGCATACCACTGGCCAGGCCCCTTGTTGGCGGCAAGCGTCGCCGCCCACAGCTCGTCGGTGCAGTCGCGGCGATGCATCGACAGGTCGAATCCGTTCGAGAAGAACAACTCCGACCACTCCCACCAGGTGCCGAGCTTCCTGACCCCGCGCAGGAGGTCGTAGCGATCGATCAGCGCCGGCGCCATGTCGGACGTTACCGATCCGAACACCAGGCCGGTCTTCGTCACCCGGTTCAACTCGCGAATCGCGCGCGGGACCTGCTTTTCCGCGACATGGCACAGGCTGGTCTCGAACACGAAGTCGAACGCGCCGTCCTTGAACGGCATGTCGGCGATCGACCCGAGCTTGTTGAACTTCTTGAGCTCCTTCGGCGTCCTGGCGTGGATGGCGCGGTTGTTCTCGATGCCCCATGCATCGATGCCGCGCGCGCGCAACGCTCCGACCAGTTCGCCGCTGGCCGATCCCGCGATCAGGAGCTTGTAGCCCCTCGCCCGGTTCCAGACGATCCTGATGAGATCCGTCAGGTACGCGGGATCGGTGAACTGGCTCCAGACTTCGCCATAGGGACCAAGGCCGCGGTAATTCTCGAAATAGCCGCGATCGATCTTGTCGGACGCCGGCTCGCCGCCGTCGCCGCGCGCGCGGCGCAGCCGCATCATCTCGGTCAGGATGATGTCGGTGGCGGCGTCGGAGGAATCGAGCAATCCGTTGAGCGTTGAATCGAACAGATAATCGCCGACCACGACGAGGCCCGGGTGCTGCTTCGGCTCGGGCCGGTGATTGGTCATGACGTCGCGCGCCGGCAGGCCGCCGGGAATCGCATTCACCGAGGACAACCAGCGATGGGTCTTGCCCTCCATGAAATGTTCGCGCGCGTTGCCGAGCGAAGCCGGCAGCGACTTCAGCGCGGCATCGATCAGCTCCTGGTCGCTGAGATTGGCGAAGGCCAGCGCATCGGAGCCGGCGATCAGCCAATTGAGCACGCCGTGCTTGCCGACGTCGTGGCGCGCGCCCTCGTTGTAGACGCAGCAGCCGCCAAACGCCTCGGACATGAACCACGCGCCCGGGATCTTCTCTCCCCAGAACGGCTCATCGAACAGGATCGAGACCCGCAGGTAGTGCGCCGGCCGGTCGAAATAGGCGACGTGCTTGACCATCGACTTGCGCAGCTGCTCGCCTTCCCATCCCATGGTGGAGAGCCATGAGTGCGGCAGGCACATCAGCACCAGGTCGAAATCCCTGGTTTCCGGTCCCTTGCCGTTCATCATGTTGAGCTGGTAGCGCCCGGCGGCGGTCTTGCCGACCTTGAGCACCCGGTGATTGAGCTGGATATCGGCATCGACTTCGGACTGCAGGCAGTCGATCAACTGCTCATTGCCGTTCTGGATCGAATACAGGCCGATATAGCCGTCGACATCCATCACGAAGTTCTTCAGTGCATTCAGCCCGTTGGTGTTGTGGCTCTCGGTGGCGATATCGGAGCGCGCCATCACCTTGAAGAAGCGCTTGGCGGTCGCGTCGTCCACTTCCCGGTCGAGCAGTTCCTCCGCCGTGATGTAGGCCCAGGGATGCTCATTGTCGTGCGCGCCGACGCCTTCGTAGTATTCGCTCGGCGACACCATCTCGCTGCAGCGCTTGCGGAAGGCCTCGATCGCCTCGGCGGTCTTGGCGCCGTATTTGCGGCGCATACCCGGCACGTCGTTCAGGAGTTCGCCGTCGAGATGGACCTGCTCGGCATCCATCGGAATGGTCTGCAGGCCGAAATGCTGGATCAGTTCGCGCAACGGATCGGGACCGGTCATCGAGTAATCATAGATCTCGGCGACGCCGGCTTCGTACATCGCGGGCGCGGACTCGAATTTTTTCGTCAGGATCTTGCCGCCAAGCCGGTCGGACGCCTCGTAAATGGTGACGCGACAGAGGTCGCCGAGCTTCTTCTTGAGATACCAGGCACTCATCAAGCCACCCGGTCCGCCACCAACAATTGCAAGATCCAACATGTGTTTCCCGTGATCCCCCGCCGCCCCCTGCCTGGAAGCATCCGGTCCTTAACTCAACTCCGAGTGCGATCGGCCATTCTAGGCACCGATCTCCCTCAAAATGATTGATCTAGCGCATTGTTGCCATGAAGCCCGCCCTGCCGCCCCGGTTCAAGTCCGAGGCCAGGCTTCGGCGGCTCAAGCCTTAACAGAAGCGCTTTCCAGCCTGAAGGAAAGATGAACAGAGCGCGTTCTTGCACCGCAACGGGCCGGCAAAACGGCCAAAAAACGGCGGGGAGCGGCCCGATCCCCGCAATCTTACGGAGACCGAGACCCTGCGGCACCGAGCCGCTCTTCCGTTCTGCCCGTCACGGGATGGCTGGCGCCGACGACCAGAAACTAAAAAACCACCGGCAGGGCATTGCCGGTGGTTTCGGAGGTTTAGCAAAAAGTGGTCGTCGTCTCCTAAGACAGCGCAGCCGCCGAACCATTCGCCGGCCACGACCAGACACTACATGATGTAATTACCTGAGTAAATAATATATTTTGGTGCTACCCGAGAATTCCTCCAATCTCCGCTCGCTGCGGAACGAAAAAACCCGGCAGTTTCCTGCCGGGTTTCGTTCGATGCCGTGAGAGTGATGTTACCAGTTGCGCTGAGCGCGGACAGCAAAGCTCCAGGTGTTCTGATCCTTGAGCTCGTAGACGGCCGCCGGCTTGGTCCCGACCGCAGGTGTAGCGATCGAGCCCGAGAACTTCTGATCGAGATTGGTGTACATCACTTCGCCGGAGAAGGTCAGGTTCTTGACCGGAGTCCAGCGTGTGATCGTGCCAATCTGCGCGATGTTGAAGTCGGGGTTGCAGGTCGAACCCGCGGTCAGCAGGCCTGCGAAGTTGGCGCAGACGAGAGCCTTGCCGGTCGAGGAATAGCTCATGGCCGCGTACGCACCAAAGAGCGAGCTGTTCCAGTAGGCACTCCAGTTGTGGGTGTAAGCCCCGCGCAGGCCCCAGGCCGTGGTCTTCTCGATCGAGGTCCCCGCACCGAACACGCCATCGGAGACACCGGCGAAGGCGAGGCTCTGGTAGGCGCCGCCCAGGCTGGTGCTGCCGTACATCGCATAGGTGGTCGGCACCAGGCTCTGGAAGATGTAACGGCTCGCACCGTCGGAGTAACCGGCCGTCACGTTGATGACGTCACCCGCCCCGGTCGGAATGTTGTTGATCGCCAGGCCCAACTGCCCGGCCCAGCCCCAGGCATCGCTCGGATGACCGGTGATCTCGCTGGTGCCGTAGTAGCCGGCATGGTTGTCATGCGCCGCGACCGATGCCTGAAACAGACCCCAGGCCTGATCGACACGGACCGTGCCGATGATGTCCGGAGCCGCGACGCCGCCGAGATCCTGCACGCCGTAAGTGCCGGTCGGAAGAGTTGATGCAACCGAAGCAGCCGTGGTTGCCGGAAACGAGGTGTTCCAGAGATTGGTCTGGTAGTAGGCCGACTGGTCCTGCAGCGAGACCGAGGCGCTGACGCCCTGGCCGAAGCTTGCCGTATAGGTCAACTGGTTGACACCGGTAACGTCGCCGGATCCGCCGACGAGTGCGTCACTGATGTTGCCGGGATAGTTGGTCCAGGGCGTATCGAACTGGGAGACCGCCTTACCCATCGTGAAGCCGGCGAACTGGAGGAAAGCAAAGTAGACGCCGACCGAACCGCCCGAGATTGCGTCGGTACCGGTGGTCCAGTTGAACACCCCTTCGAAGTAGGTGCGAACCACGCCGTATTCGGTCGAGGTGCGCGTATCGATGTTGAAGTCCTCGCGAGCGCGGCTGATGTACTGGTTGCGCAGGCGATTCTGCTGGCCCGAATTGCCGTTCCAGGCCGGCGCATTCTGGATGCCGGACCCGTTGAACGTGGTGTCGACGCGCAGGTAGCCACCCAGCTTGATGCAGGTGTCGGTGCCGGGGATGTAGTAGAATCCGGCTCCGTACAGCGAGCAGACCCTCACATACTCGACCGCTTTGGCCTTGAGCGGAAGATCGGCCGCCTGTGCCCCGCCCATGGCGAGCAGACCCGCCGCTGAGCCGAGGACAAGGCTCTTAATCAACTTCATCGTAAACCTCCAAGTTTGCTCTGTCAGAAGGTTGCAGGTCCCCGCCGGGTGTCTGCACACCCGGGGACTGGCCTCCTGTTCCGTTGAAAACCGCTCAGTCGTTCTGCGCCTTCGGACTGCCCGCTTGACGCGCGGGACGTGAGCGAACCACCTAACGGGACGGTCCAGGACCCCCCAGCCGCCGCGAGCGAATATGCATGTACTATTTCTATAATCAAAATACTTTATTTAGTCAGTTATATGATTGGCGAGGCGCTGTCTCTATTCTGCAACGGCGTTCCGGCCAGCCGCTCCGGGTTGCCTGACGGCGCAAAAAATTCCCGCCGCAAAGCCTTTTTATTGAGTCAGTCACTGATCTTTTTTGCTTGTTTTGCAGAAGAATCCCCCCAAGATGAAGCATGGGAGCAAACGGAAAAAGGGGCGTGGACCCTCCGGACCTGGCCAAGCGCGGCAGCCCGGGCGGCGCCACCAAGAACCAGGACGTCATCAGACGATTCACGTGGGCGATCGTCGCGATTGGCGTGCACCTGGAGGAACTTCGTTACTACTGGGGCAAGACGCTGGGGATCAGTGGACCCCAGTGGATGATCCTGATGGCCCTGGCGGAAATGGACGAAGGCGACGGCGTGCCGGTCAATCTGGTCTCGAAGAAGCTCCGCGTGGATTCGTCGTTCGTCACGACGCAATCGAAAATGCTGGAAAAAAAGGGCTTCATCCGCCGGAAGACCTCGGCGGCGGATGGCAGGGTCGTGCAGATGTCCCTGACCGACAAGACCTACAAGCAACTGGCAAACCTGGCCGCGCAACAGGACGGCCTGAACGAATTCATCTTTGCGGAAATGGACGATCGCGAACTCCGCGAAATGACCGACAAGCTCGTTGCCCTCCAGGCCAAGCTGGAGAAGGCCTGCCTCAAGGTGGTCCTGGATATCTGATTTTTCCGGGTTTTCCCGCCGCGCATCGGCGTCCTACGCCGCAATTCCAAGGCGCGACGCGATCCAGTCGAAAATGAATTCATTGGCCAGCGTCGGGTTATCGGCATGTCCCTGCGCTGCCGCGGTCTCGTCGCTGGTGAAAATCTTCAGCGCGATGTCGCGGCCATCGCGCCTCAGGCCGTCATGAAGCTCCCTCACGTCGCGCAGCCTTGAGCCAGCCGCGCTCGCCCGCGCAAACCAGCACCGGGCATTTGATGTTTCGGGCAACCCGGCTGACGATCGGGGGCGGAATGAAGTCGCCATCCTGCGACCCGATGCGATCCCTCAGGAACGCGCGTTCATGGATGTCCCAGATGCCGCCGTCGCAAACCGCGGCCGCGAAGCGGTCATCGAACGCGATTCCCCTCGCGACGAAGGAAGAGCCCCACCCGTCCGCGACGATCGCGATACGGTCCGCATCGACATCGCCGCGTTCGATGAGATAGTCCGTGATGTGTCCGATCGCGGTCTCGAGATCCGAACGGCCCACGACCTCCTCAAACGGGCTCCCTGCCCCCGCCCCCAGCAGATCCACCGCAAGCAGCGACATCCCGCGATCGTTCGCATGACGGGCGACCTTGCCGAGATACTCTTCCTTGCGTCGCCCGGGCTCGCCGATGCAGATGATGGCGGGCGCGCGTTTCGATGCGGCCGCGGCCGGCAGAAAGTAACCCTCCAGCGGATAGAAGCAGGACCAGGGAATGTCGACGACCTCGCCCGCCGGCTTGCCGTGCCGTAGATATTTCGCGGCGCATTCGCGCATCGATTCGATCGTCGCCTGATGATGGATGCCGGCTGGATCGAGAACGCATGCCGCCGCGTGATAGTAGTTGATCGCGCGCAGCCAGTTACTCCTCGCCGTCAACACATGGCCCTGGCCAAACGCGGCGTTGCCGCGTTCATGATTGATATCCGCGGTCTCCTTCCATTCCCTGTGCCAGGAATTGTCGTCGGCAACGTCGATGCGGCTTGCGGTGATCCGGCATTCGGAAAGCGTCGAGCCTCCGTCTTGAGCTGCGACAAGGAGCCTTTCGAACTCTACCGACAAATCTCCCCATTCGGACCAGAGAGCCCGTTCCCGAAGGTCGACCTTGAATTCCATGCAGTGGATATTCAAAACATTATCCTGTCAGGTGATCTTATCAATCATCTCGATCGCGTTCGGAACGTTGCGCCGCGCATAGCCGCCCCGTCGTTTGCGCGCAGGCGACACATCCATCGTGCTTCGAGCATCCGCGAAGCCATAAATGAAGGTGATTTCGCTGAGATGTCATAATCGTGCGGCGTTGCCTGTCGGCGAACACGAATTGTTGACGCCGCGGACGACTCTCGACGCGGATCTTCGATGGCGGCGTCAGTCGGATTCCGTCATGCCCCCTCTGCGAGTTGCAAAAAAAAGGCCGGCTTGCGCCGGCCCTTCTTCTGACTCTTTTTCGATTTCGCGCGGGCTTTATTCCGCCGGCGGCAGCGCCAGCGGCTCGACTTCCGGAGCGGCCGGCACGATCGTCGCCTGCTTCTCGCGTTCGTCGAGAATCAGCTTGTCGCGCTTGACGGCGACTTCGCGGATCTTGGCCATCGAGGCGCCGGTGCCCGCCGGGATCAGCCGGCCGACAATGACGTTCTCCTTGAGGCCTTCCAGCGGATCCACCTTGCCGTTGACGGCGGCTTCGGTGAGCACGCGGGTGGTCTCCTGGAACGACGCCGCCGAGAAGAACGAGCGGGTCTGCAGGCTCGCCTTGGTAATGCCGAGCAGCACCGGCGTTCCCGTGGCGGGCTTCTTGCCCTCTTCCTTGGCCTTGGCGTTGAGCACGTCGAACTCGATCTTGTCGACCTGCTCGCCCGAGATCATGTCGGTCTCGCCCTGGTCGGTGATCTCCACCTTCTGCAGCATCTGACGGACAATCACCTCGATGTGCTTGTCGTTGATGAGCACGCCCTGCAGCCGGTAGACTTCCTGGATTTCGTTGACCAGATAGGCAGCGAGTTCCTCGATGCCCTTGATCGCCAGAATGTCGTGCGGCGCCGGATTGCCTTCGACGATGAAGTCGCCCTTTTCGACGATATCGCCGTCCTGCAGATGGATGTGCTTGCCCTTCGGAATGAGGTATTCGCGGGTCTCCTCGGTCTTGTCCATCGGCTCGATCGAGATACGGCGCTTGTTCTTGTAGTCGCGGCCGAACCGGATGGTGCCCGCGATTTCCGCGATGATCGCCGCGTCCTTTGGCTTGCGAGCCTCGAACAGTTCGGCCACCCGCGGCAGACCGCCGGTGATGTCGCGGGTCTTGGCGCTCTCGGTGGAGATACGCGCCAGGATGTCGCCGGGCTTGACCTTCGCGCCGACGTCGACCGAAAGGATCGCGTCAACCGAAAGCATGTAGCGGGCCTCACCGCCACGCGCGAGCTTGAGGACCTTGCCGTCCTTGCCCTTGATGACGATGGCCGGACGCAGATCCGCGCCGCCCCGCGACGAGCGCCAGTCGATGACGACGCGCTTGGCGATACCGGTGGATTCGTCGAGCGTCTCCGAGATCGACTGACCCTCGACCAGATCCTCGAACCCGATGACGCCCTCGACCTCGGTCAGAACCGGCCGGGTGTAGGGGTCCCATTCGGCGATGCGCTGGCCGCGCTTGACCATATCGCCCTCGTCGACCCGCATGCGCGCGCCGTACTGAATGCGATGGGTCGCACGCTCGGTGCCGTCGGCGTCCGCCACCGCGACCACCATGTTGCGAACCATGGCGACCAGATGACCTTCGCTGTTCTTCTGGATCGCCTTGTTCTTGATCGTCACCTTGCCGTCGAAGTTCGACTCGATGAACGACTGTTCGTTGATCTGCGCCGCGCCGCCGATGTGGAACGTCCGCATCGTCAGCTGGGTGCCGGGTTCACCGATCGACTGCGCCGCGATGACGCCGACGGCTTCGCCGTGGTTGACCGGCGTGCCGCGGGCGAGGTCGCGGCCGTAGCACTTGCCGCAGATGCCGTTGACGAGTTCGCAGGTCAGGGCCGAGCGGATCTTCACTTCCTGGATGCCGGCCTGCTGCAGCGCGTCGACGTGGCTCTCCTCCATCAGGGTGCCGCGCTTGACGACGACCTTGTTGGTGGCGGGATCGCGCAGATCTTCGCCCGCGGTGCGGCCGAGGATGCGCGACGCCAGCGACGCGACCACCGTGCCGGCATCGATGATGGCGCGCATCTTGATGCCGAGCTTGGTGCCGCAATCGTCGGCCGTGATGATGCAGTCCTGCGCCACGTCGACCAGACGCCGCGTCAGGTAACCGGAGTTCGCCGTCTTCAACGCGGTGTCCGCGAGACCCTTGCGGGCGCCGTGGGTCGAGTTGAAGTATTCGAGCACCGACAGACCTTCCTTGAAGTTGGAAATGATCGGCGTCTCGATGATCTCGCCCGACGGCTTGGCCATCAGGCCGCGCATGCCGGCGAGCTGGCGCATCTGGTCCTGCGAACCGCGGGCGCCGGAGTTCGACATCATGAAGATCGAGTTGATCTGGGCCTCGCCGCCCTTCGGATTCTTCTTGATGGCGGAGATTTCCGTCATCATGTCTTCCGAGATCTTCTTGGTGCACTTCGACCAGGCGTCCACGACCTTGTTGTACTTCTCGCCGTGGGTGATCAGGCCGTCATTGTACTGCTGCTCGAATTCCTTGGCGAGCGTGCGGGTCTCCTCGACGATCTTCCACTTCGACGCCGGCACCACCATGTCGTCCTTGCCGAACGAAATGCCGGCCTTGAACGCATTGTAGAAGCCGAGCGCCATGATGCGGTCGCAGAAGATCACGGTCTCCTTCTGACCGCAGTGACGATAGACCTGGTCGATGACGCCGGAGATTTCCTTCTTCGTCATCAGCTTGTTGATGATGTCGAACGGAATCTTCGGTCGACTTCGGCAGCACGTTGCCGAGCATGACGCGCCCGGCCGTGGTCTCGATCCAGCGCTTGACCGGCTTGCCGGCCTCGTCGAGGCCCTGCCAGCGATACTTGATCTTGGTGTGAAGGTGGATGACCTTGGAATGCAGGGCATGCTCGATCTCGGCCATTTCGCCGTAGAGCTTGCCTTCGCCCGGCAGGCCTTCACGCAGGATCGACAGGTAGTACAGGCCGAGCACGATATCCTGCGACGGCACGATGATCGGCTGACCATTGGCCGGATGCAGGATGTTGTTGGTCGACATCATCAGCACGCGCGCTTCGAGCTGCGCTTCCAGCGACAGCGGAACGTGCACGGCCATCTGGTCGCCGTCGAAGTCGGCGTTGAACGCGGCGCAGACCAGCGGATGAAGCTGGATCGCCTTGCCCTCGATCAGCACCGGCTCGAACGCCTGGATGCCCAGGCGATGCAGCGTCGGCGCGCGATTCAACAGCACGGGATGCTCGCGGATCACCTCGTCGAGAATGTCCCAGACCTCGGGACGCTCCTTCTCGACCAGCTTCTTCGCCTGCTTCACCGTGGTGGACAGACCCTTGGCGTCAAGCCGCGAATAGATGAACGGCTTGAACAGCTCCAGCGCCATCTTCTTCGGCAGGCCGCACTGATGCAGCCGCAGTTCGGGACCGACCACGATCACCGAACGGCCCGAATAGTCGACGCGCTTGCCGAGCAGGTTCTGCCGGAAACGGCCCTGCTTGCCCTTCAGCATGTCGGCCAGCGACTTCAGCGGCCGCTTGTTGGCGCCGGTGATGACGCGGCCGCGGCGGCCGTTGTCGAACAATGCGTCGACGGCCTCCTGCAGCATGCGCTTTTCGTTGCGGATGATGATGTCGGGCGCGCGCAGCTCCATCAGCCGCTTCAGGCGGTTGTTGCGGTTGATGACGCGGCGATAGAGGTCGTTGAGATCGGAGGTCGCAAAGCGGCCGCCGTCGAGCGGCACCAGCGGACGCAGGTCCGGCGGAATCACCGGCACCACGGTCAGGATCATCCACTCCGGCTTGTTGCCGGAATAGCGGAATGCCTCGACGATCTTCAGACGCTTGGCGAGCTTCTTGTGCTTGATGTCGGACTCGGTCTCCTGCATCTCGACGCGCAAGGACGCCTCGAGCTTCTCGAGATCAAGTCCCTTCAACAGCTCGCGGATCGCCTCGGCGCCGATCATGGCGGTGAAGGAATCCTGGCCGTATTCGTCCTGCGCCTTCAGGTACTCGTCTTCCGACAGCAACTGACGGTCCTTGAGCGCGGTCAGGCCGGGCTCGAGAACGACGTAGTATTCGAAATACAGAATCCGCTCGAGATCCTTCAGCGTCATGTCGAGCAGAAGGCCGATGCGCGACGGCAGCGACTTCAGGAACCAGATGTGGGCGACAGGAGCGGCCAGTTCGATATGGCCCATGCGCTCGCGCCGGACCCGCGACAGCGTCACTTCGACCGAGCACTTCTCGCAGATGATGCCCTTGTACTTCATGCGCTTGTACTTGCCGCACAGGCACTCGTAGTCCTTGATCGGCCCGAAGATGCGCGCGCAGAACAGGCCGTCACGCTCCGGCTTGAAGGTGCGGTAGTTGATGGTCTCCGGCTTCTTGATTTCGCCGTATGACCACGACAGAATCTTTTCCGGCGACGCGATCGAAATCCGGATCTGGTCGAAGACCTGAGCCGGCGTCGTCGGATTGAAGAGATTCATAATTTCTTGGTTCATGGTCTTCTCCTCGCGTGCCGATCGTCACCGGCAGCAAATTCGAAACTACTTTTTCGGCCACGCGCCGGCTCAACGTCCGGGCCAGACGCGGGTGCCCGGCGCGAAAACGCGCCGGGCATGATGCTTGTTGTTACTCGGCTGCTTCGGATGTCGGCGTGACACCCACCTTCGAGTTGTGCAGGTCGACGTTGAGACCCAGCGAACGCATTTCCTTGACCAGCACGTTGAACGATTTCGGGATACCCGCTTCGAACGTGTCGTCGCCGCGCACGATCGCCTCGTACACCTTGGTACGGCCGGCGACGTCGTCCGACTTCACGGTCAGCATTTCCTGGAGCGTGTACGCCGCGCCGTAAGCCTCGAGCGCCCACACTTCCATTTCGCCGAAACGCTGTCCGCCGAACTGGGCCTTGCCGCCCAGCGGCTGCTGGGTAACGAGCGAGTACGGACCGATCGAACGCGCGTGGATCTTGTCGTCCACGAGGTGATGCAGCTTGAGCATATAGATGTACCCAACCGTCACCTTGCGGTCGAAGGCGTCGCCGGTCCGGCCGTCATAGACGGTCGATTGTCCGGAGGCGTCGAGACCGGCGAGCTTGAGCATCTCCTCGATGTCGGCTTCCTTGGCGCCGTCGAACACCGGGGTTGCGATCGGCACACCGTGGCTGAGATTACGGCCGAGTTCCATTAGTTCGCTGTCGTTGAGCGACTTGATGGTTTCCTCGTCGCCGTAGATCTTTTTCAGGGTCTCCTTCAGCGGCTTGATGTCCTGCTTGGCGTAGTAGGCGTCCACCGTCTGGCCGATACGCTTGCCGAGGCCCGCGCAGGCCCAGCCGAGATGCGTCTCGAGAATCTGCCCGACGTTCATCCGGCTCGGCACGCCGAGCGGATTGAGCACGATGTCGGCATGCGTTCCGTCTTCGAGGAACGGCATGTCCTCGATCGGGACGATTTTCGACACCACGCCCTTGTTGCCGTGGCGGCCCGCCATCTTGTCGCCGGGCTGGATCTTGCGCTTCACCGCGACGAAGACCTTGACCATCTTCATCACGCCGGGCGGCAATTCATCGCCACGCTGCAGCTTCTCGACCTTGTCGAGGAAGCGCTGTTCAAGGCCCTTCTTCGACTCGTCGTACTGCTTCCGCATCGCCTCGATTTCGGCCATCAGCTTGTCGTTGGGCGAAGCGAACATCCACCACTGCGAACGCGGATGCTCGTCGAGCACCGCGCGCGTGATCTTGGTGTCCTTCTTGAAGCCCTTCGGACCGGCGATCCCCTGGCGGTTCTCCAGGAGGTCGGCGAGACGGCTGTAGACGTTGCGGTCCAGGATCGCCTGCTCGTCGTCGCGGTCCTTGGCCAGACGCTCGATCTCTTCCCGCTCGATCGCCAGCGCGCGCTCGTCCTTGTCGACGCCGTGCCGGTTGAAGACGCGGACTTCGACGATCGTGCCCTGCACGCCCGGAGGCACGCGGAGCGAGGTATCGCGGACGTCGGACGCCTTTTCGCCGAAGATGGCGCGCAGGAGCTTTTCCTCCGGCGTCATCGGGCTTTCGCCCTTCGGCGTGATCTTGCCGACCAGGATGTCGCCGGCGCGGACTTCGGCGCCGATATAGACGATGCCGGCCTCGTCGAGGTTCTTCAGCGCTTCTTCCGAAACGTTCGGAATGTCGCGGGTGATTTCCTCAGGCCCGAGCTTGGTGTCGCGCGCCATCACCTCGAACTCCTCGATGTGGATCGAGGTGAAGACGTCGTCCTTCACGATCCGCTCGGAGAGCAGGATCGAGTCTTCGAAGTTGTAGCCGTTCCACGGCATGAACGCGACCAGCACGTTGCGCCCGAGCGCGAGCTCGCCGAGATCGGTCGAGGGACCGTCGGCGATGATGTCGCCCTTCTTGACGACGTCGCCGACCTTCACCAGCGGACGCTGGTTGATGCAGGTCGACTGGTTGGAGCGCTGGTACTTCATCAGCCGGTAGATATCGACGCCCGACTTGGTGGGATCGAGATCCTCGGTGGCGCGGATGACGACGCGGGTAGCGTCGATCTGGTCGATCACGCCCGAGCGGCGGGCCGCGATCGCGGCTCCCGAATCGCGCGCGACCACGCCTTCCATGCCGGTGCCGACGAACGGCGCCTCGGCGCGCACCAGCGGCACGGCCTGACGCTGCATGTTCGAGCCCATCAGCGCGCGGTTGGCGTCGTCGTTCTCCAGGAACGGGATCAGGGCCGCGGCGACCGAAACGAGCTGCTTCGGCGACACGTCCATGTAGTCGACCTTGTCCGGCGTGATCATCAGCACGTCGCCGGCATGGCGGCAGACCACGAGGTCGTCGGTGAAACGGCCCTTGTTGTCGAGCGCGACATTGGCCTGCGCGACGTGATAGCGGCCCTCCTCCATCGCCGAGAGATAGATCACCTCGTCGGTGACGCGGCCGTCCTTGACCTTGCGATAGGGCGTTTCGACGAAGCCGTATTTGTTGACGCGCGCGAAGGTCGCGAGCGAATTGATCAGGCCGATGTTCGGGCCTTCCGGCGTCTCGATCGGGCAGATGCGGCCGTAATGCGTCGGATGCACGTCGCGCACCTCGAAGCCGGCGCGCTCGCGGGTCAGACCGCCCGGGCCAAGCGCCGAGAGACGGCGCTTGTGGGTGATCTCCGACAGCGGGTTGGTCTGGTCCATGAACTGCGAGAGCTGCGAGGAGCCGAAGAACTCGCGCACCGCGGCAGCCGCCGGCTTGGCGTTGATCAGGTCCTGCGGCATGACCGTGTCGATATCGACACTGGACATGCGCTCCTTGATCGCGCGCTCCATGCGCAGCAGGCCGATGCGATACTGGTTCTCCATGAGTTCGCCGACCGAGCGCACACGGCGGTTGCCGAGATGGTCGATGTCGTCGATCTCGCCCTTGCCGTCGCGCAGGTCGACCAGCGTCTTGATGACGGCCAGGATGTCTTCCTTGCGCAGCGTGCGATGGGTGTCGGGCGCGTCGAGTTCGAGGCGCATGTTCATCTTGACGCGGCCGACCGCGGACAGGTCGTAGCGCTCGCTGTCGAAAAACAGCGACTGGAACATGGTCTGGGCCGAGTTGATGGTCGGCGGCTCGCCGGGGCGCATCACGCGATAGATGTCGAACAGCGCGTCTTCACGCGTCATGTTCTTGTCGGCGTGGAGCGTGTTGCGGATGTAGGCGCCGACATTGACGTGGTCGATGTCGAGCAGCGGCAATTCCTTGTAGCCGTGCTCGTTCAGCGCCTTGAGCGACTTCTCGGTGATTTCCTCGCCGGCTTCGGCATAGATCTCGCCGGTCTTGGGGTTGACGAGGTCCTCGGCGAGGTAATTGCCGACCAGCTCCTCGTCCGACAGCCGCAGCGCCTTCAGCCCCTTCTCCTGGAGCTGGCGCGCGCCGCGCACGGTGAGCTTCTTGCCGGCTTCCAGCACGACCTTGCCGCTGTCGGCGTCGATCAGGTCGTTGATGGTCGAATAGCCGCGGAAACGGTTGGCGTCGAACGGCACG
>CAWJJT010000005.1:0-435487 GCA_963843225.1 uncultured Alphaproteobacteria bacterium
CGCTTTTCCAATCGTCATTGCGAGCCAACGGGTCGCGCGAATGCGCGCCCGATGACAGGCTCCGCGAAGCAATCCATCTTGGCGCACGGAACGTAAAGCTGGATTGCTTCGTCGCTTCGCTCCTCGCAATGACGGCGTGGATATACACATCATTCGCGCCCCTCACGATTCACCGCCGCCTCACTTGCCGTTGGCGAATTGGACCCAGGCGGCCTGCTGCGAATTCAGCAGGGCCTTTCGTTCCTCATCCATCGCGACGACGCGTTTTGTGGCGGCGCTCATCGCTGACGCGGCGATGTTGTAGCGGTCGACCGTGCGCTGGAGCGAGAAGATGAACTGGCCGTCGACGACCTTGTAGGCGCCGAACTCGCCGGCGATGATTCCGACATAGGCCTCATAGGCGCGATAGAACTCGGCGCGCGCCGCCATCATCTTCGCGGTGAACGCCGTCATCTCCGCCTGCCGCCGGTCGACGGCCTCCATCAGCCGGTCGAGCGTCTCCCTGTCCGCATGCAGCGCGAGCGCGCCTTTTTCGATTGCATCGCGCTCGCTCTTCAGCAGCGCCGTGTAGCGCGGCATGAAGGCCGACGCGTTGGCCTGCGCCGTTTTCAGATCGCGGCGGAACGACTCGAGCTCGCCGCGGTTCATGGCGCCGAGATTGATGTCTCTCGGAATCGGCGGCTGCTCGACTTCGGCCGCCAATTTTTCGGCCGCCGCATTGGTCTCGTCGGCGGCCTTCACGGCCATCGCCAGCGCCTGCAGCAACCGGTTGGCGGGATGCTGTTTCAGCGCGCCGGTGATCTGCGCGGGCTCGGTGATGTCCTTTAGCGCCGCCTGGCTTTCGCGGGCGGCGACGCTTTCCTGATGGCTGGCGAGGTTCGAGAGGTACCAGGCCCCGTACGAAAGTGCCGCGAAGACGACGAACAGGCACGCGAAAGCGAGGACGATTCGGGTCCTTGCTTTCCGGTTTGAAGGCACCTGCGCTCACCTCCTGTCGCGAATCCCGCCGCGCGGCGGGTCGGCGGCAATTATAGCCCAACGGGACCGACGCAGGCGCGGCCCGATAAAGCTCTTTCCAACGCCTGTGAAATATTTCAGTTTCGGCGCGGCCGGGTTCCGCCCCGGCCATGTCGGGCTTCAAGGAGATTACATCATGCGTATTGCAGTTGTCGGCGCCGGCGGGGTCGGTGGGGGATTTGGCGCGGCGCTGGCGAAAGCGGGCGCCGATGTCACCTTCATCGCGCGCGGCGCGCATCTCGCCGCCATGAAGAGCACGGGCTTGAAGGTCACCGGCCCGCTCGGCGACACCCATCTGACGCCGACGCAGGCGACCGACGATCCCGCTACCATCGGCAAGGTCGACATCGTGCTGTTCTGCGTCAAGCTGTGGGACGTCGAGAGCGCGGGCGAGCGCATCAAGCCGCTGATCGGCCCCGGCACGGCGGTGATCCCGCTGCAGAACGGCATCGACGCCCATGAGCGGCTGATCCCGATCCTCGGGCGCGAGGCCGTGATGTGCGGCGTGGCGCAGATCTCGGCCTCGATCACCGCGCCCGGCGTGATCACCCAGGTCGGCACCTTCATGCGCATGATCTTCGGCGAGCTCGACGGCAAGCGAACCAAGCGCGCCGAGGATTTTCTGGCGCTGTGCCTGAAGGCCGGCTTCGCCGCGACCTTGAGCGAGGCGATCATCACCGAGCTCTGGATGAAGTTCATCCTGCTCGCCACCAATGCCGGCATGACGGCGCTGGCGCGCCAGCCGATGGGCCCGCTGCGCGACGATCCCGATATCAAACCGTATTTCGCTTCCGCCTGCCAGGAAACCGCCAATGTCGCCCGCGCCAAGGGCATTCCGCTGCCATCCGATGCGCTTCAAAAAGTTCTCGACCTGGTCGGGCAGATGCCGGTCGACATGAAGGCCTCGATGGCGCTCGACCTCGAGCGCGGCAACCGGCTGGAGCTGCCCTGGCTCAGCGGCAAGGTCGCCGCCCTCGGCCGCGAACTCGGCGTGCCCACGCCGACGCACAGCATGATCTACGCGATGCTGAAGCCGTATGTGATGGGGAGGAAGGGGTGAGGAGTGGTTAATTCGGCTAGAGCCGTGCCCAGCCCAACCGTAACAAGAAAGAGCTAGCGATCCGTGTTCTCGTCTGCATGGCCTTGGGGCTCATTGAGTGAAGCGCCATCCGGTAACGGCACCCATTCCACCAGAAGCTTCTTTGCTTTCGAGGAGCGATCAACAAATTCGTGACTTATTGACAATACGTTCTAGGCAACTCCTCACTTCCTCAGGATCGGCAAAATAGGCGACGTATTGTGCGTATAACGGATGATAGACACCCCTGTCAGAGCTATTTACCCAACCACGAAGCGCCTCTAACGCCTTTAAGAATTTCGTGTCAGTTCTTGTCGCCTCCGAAAATCTTCTCTTTACCTCGTCTGCATCCCCAAGCTGTGACCAACAGAAAAGAACATCCGTCGGAGCAGGTAGTGCAAATATCTTTCTGAGACCCAGAGATTCGAAACGCCCGACTATTACTTTGACACACTCGTCAAATTCGTCGCGCTTGAGCCAAGTATTCTCAGGATATGACCGATGACCTTTTGGTAAGCCGAACGCGAACCCTTGATCGCGCAGAATGGCGGCAAGCCAGTTGATACTTTTCCCCTTTTCGACCACCGCAAGAAAATCCCCCGGTGAATTCTTTCGCAAGATCAGTCGAGTTTTGTTCCAAATTTCGCTGTTTCCACTGGACCGAACCTCACCGGTGGCTCGCGCCACATCATCCATAACGTCGGCGAAGGCGAGCAGCATCCCTGAGCGTTCCTTGTCGTTATTGGTACCCGTCGGGCTATCCAATAATCGATCTAATAGTAAATCGAGAAAGTGACCCGGTCGTTCGTGGACCTGTCCGAGCAGCCGAACTAGATCGAGCCGCGGCTTCGGGGTCGGCTTCCGTCGCCTTTCTGAACGCCACGACGTCAATATCCCGAACCGCATAAGAGGGCATGTCAAAAGCAAAATATCCTTTCCAATGGCTCGGACTTCCGAGCCGCTTGCCGCGCTCAAAAGTCTCTAGTTCTCCCTGTTCAAACTTACAATATCCTGCTCTTGGGAAAGATCGTCTTCCTCGCCATTCCGGAAACGCTGTTCCGTTCGGATTTCAACAAGTCGGTGGCCGGTCAGCCGCCGTCCCAGGTGCAGGCCGTCGGTACGGCCGACGTCACGTCCGGCGTCATCGTCATCAATCCACCGGCGCCGCCCCCCATCCTCAAATGGGTGCAGATCAGTCCGGCGACGGTGCAGGTGATACCGGGATTCCACGGCGTGTTTTCGCAGTTTCGCGGCGACGGCCTTTACACGTTCACCGCAACCATCTTCATGGCCGGCAATACCGGCATTTCCTCGATCAGTTTCGAGCAGGCGGTCGGCGGGGAATTCGGCGGATTCCTGCACCTCGATCTCATGCCGGACAACAAGGTGCGGATCGACGACGACCCGACCACGGAGTTCGGCGCGTTTC
The DNA here is from genome assembly GCA_963843225.1 of uncultured Alphaproteobacteria bacterium. Lineage (GTDB taxonomy): Bacteria > Pseudomonadota > Alphaproteobacteria > Rhizobiales > Xanthobacteraceae > Bradyrhizobium. Next base: position 3,525 of record CAWJJT010000005.1, read on the forward strand.
CTCGCGGCCAGTCCTTCACGGTGCAGGTGACGCTGAACATCAATGCGTCCGCGTCCACCGCGCATATCGTGCTTTCCAACGGCGCATCCGGTCAGCGCGACTACACCATCCGGCCGATCGCCCAGGGCGAGTCGCGGCAGCTCGACGCGATCAGACTGTGGCAGGGTTTTGAGTTGGGAATGCCCTCGGTGGGTACATTCGACGCAACGAATATTATCGTGACACGCGCGAATTAGGCTGGCGCCGGAGTTCGTCGCGAACGGCGGATTACGCTTGCGCTAATCCGCCCTACCCGCCGCTCTCCAGTCCCGCCAATTGCCTCAGCTCGCCGACGACAGGATCCGCGCGCCAGGGCCACCAGTGAATGCGCCATTTGGGCATGAAGGTCGCCTTGCCGCCGAACGCGGTGGCGTCCCTGAAATGGATCGTGATGGGGCGGGAATTCAGCCAGCGGTTTTGCCTGATATCCGTGATCTCGTCGAAGGGCACGGAAATCTCCGTGATGTAGTTCGACAGATAGAGCTGCCGCTGATCCATCCGCACCCGCTTCAGGCCGGCGCTGGTCCACAGGATCAAGGTCGTTCCGAGTATCCACACTGCCGGAAAAACGAACCTCAGTTGCGGCGGCGGCAATGCATGGTTGGCGTCGACCAGATTGCCCGACCAAAGCTGGGCGGCCGCGAAGCCGAAGCCCGATATCCAGACCGCGGGGAATATGAACTTCATCCAGAAGGTCCAGGCCGAGGATAGCGTTCTTTCCTGCATGACTTCGCCTTGCTTGAACCGGGCGCAGACGACGCTAGAGCCCGGCGGTGAATGGCGGATTACGCTGCACGACAAATCCCCTGCCGGGACCGGACGATGTTTTTGTTCGGGAAAATGGGCCGTTCGGCCCTGTTTTGCCGGCAATCGGGCGCGGATCACGCTTGCCTGATCGGCCTCGCCGGCCCTGTTAATGTTACGTCTTAACTAACAATTAACTACCTGTTTGCGGGCACGAAACGCCCGGCCTAGCGTTTCCCGGGGAGTGCGGGCTTTGTAACCAGAGAAATGGTGCGCGCCATGAAGTATCGAGTATTCGGGGCGCTTCTTGCGTCTCTCAGCGTTGCAGCGATCATGCTTGCTCCGAACCCGGCATCGGCGAGGTCGGGAGTTGCGCAGGGCGGAAAAATTGCTTCGCCGCATGCGGGCATCCATCCGGGCGTCCGCCATTTCCGGCGCAATCGGGGAGACGCGATCTTCCTGCCCGGATTCGATTCATTCGACTACGGCACGCCAGGCGGCGAGCCCCTGATCGACCCGACGCAATCGCCGTCGGGCGACATACACTACACCTACAAGCAGGATGTCCCCTGGGATTGGGCGCATCGTTACCCGCCGGCGGTCGAACCTTCCAACCGGCCCTATGTATCGAGCTGCCCGGAGGAGACCACGACCTTTACCGGACGTGACGGCAAGGACCAGACCGTCAACGTCATACGGTGCTATTGATTCAAACACGCTGCTCGTAACAGCTTGATGAGGCGGGTTAGCCGGAAGGCCTGACCCGCCTTTTTGTTTTGCGGATGAAGGACGGATGACGCTTCGCCGATCCGCCTCATGGGCGTCGCAGTTTCAGCTTACGTTGCGCCCTTGCGGGCCGGGAACAAATCGGGTTCTCGTGGCTTGTTTCAAACGTGCCTTAACCCCGGAGGCTTCGATGAAGATTGCCAAGATCGTTCTGGCGAGTTGCGCAGCACTCACCCTGCTCGGCTCGGCGAGCCTGGCCCAGCAGGCGACGACGGGAACGGGAATGGTCACGATCGTTGACCGGCTCAGCGGCACTGTCGCAATTCGTCCAGCCCCGGACGGCACGGTCGGGGCAAATACCCCCGCCGCCGCGGCGATCGAGTTCAAGGCCAAGGGCATCTCGCTGGACAACGTCCATGCCGGCGACAGGGTGAAATATTCCGCGACCGAGGCGGACGGGACCAAAACCCTCACCAAGATCGAAAAGCAGTAAGGCGGCGCAACGTGCCGGCCTCGTGTTTCTCCCGGCGATGCATGGCATCGCCCGGAGGGACGCGCGGCTCGCCGCGCTCTTCGCCCTGAGGGTTGACGGCTTCATTCGAACCGGCGAGCGGCAGACCTCATCCTGAGGAGCGCGGCTTCGCGCGTCTCGAAGGATGAAGCCACCGGCTTTTCCGAAGGCGCATTCGGTGGCCTGGTTCGAGACGCGCGGCCTTGCCGCGCTCCTCACCATGAGGGATCGAGACCTCATCTCAGGCGGGATCGAAATCCGAGCCGGCGGCCTGCCCCCGCACCTGGACCCATCTTTCGAAGTCGACGCCGAGGCGGTTTTGATAGCGCCAGAGCAGCCGGCATTTGGCGATGCTGCGGAATTTGTCGAAGGTGACGTAGAAATCCATCGGAACGGGTCCGAGCGTATCGGAATGGAGCCGGGCGCCGCTCTGCGTAAGATTCCAGGCGACGCAGGCGTACAGCACGCGGGCCCCGCGGAAGAACAGCAGGCCGTCCATCGGTCGTTCGATCATCTGCAGCCCAATCCCCAGTACACTGCCGCGCTGGCTTTGGCACTTCGAGGAACTACATCGTCGATCCCACGGCAGCGAAGATATCGCGCGCCGTGCCCCTGACAATCGCCAATCCTATTTACGCTTAACGTGGGCGGCCGTGTGGCGAGCGGCGGATTTTTTCGGTCCGTTCATGCCGGTCGCGAACGCGATCGCCCGGCATTTCACCCCTTGCCCAAAGCAAACGTCTGGGATCAAATTCATTTCCCAGAGGCCGTTCATCAAGGCCGTTCATAAAGGGAGAAAACCATGCTCAGGAAGATCATGTTGGCCGCGCTGGTCGTGACTTTTGCCGGCGGCGCGGCGCTGGCACAGGAAACCTGCGACAGCAAAGCCGTCGGCAAGGACGGCAAGCCGCTCGCGGGCGCCGCAAAGACCTCGTTCATGAAGAAATGCATGGCAGACACCTGCGCGACCAAGGCGGTGAGTGCCGAGGGCAAGCCGCTTGCAGGCGCCGCGAAGACCAGCTTCATGAAGAAGTGCGAGATGGGCACCTAGCCGACGCGCGGCGCGCCGGCTCAACGCCCGCTCGCCAGCGACTTCCATCGTTCCGCCGCGGCAATGGCCGGCGCCCACAGCGCATCCGTCGGCTGGCCGCGGTGCAGCGCCTTGCCGACTTCGCAGATCGCCATGAAGGCGCTCGATCGCGCCTCCTCGATCTCCAGCGGCGCCTCGCCCGCATTGTGAACCAACGCCGCCAGTTCGTTGAGCATCGGCAACGCGGCCTGCGCCGGCTCGCGCTCGGCGGATTTTAGCGCCTCGACGACTTTGGCGGCTTTCTCCAGATCGGTCATGGGCCAACCTACCAATGCCGGGCGTTGCTGAGCAAGCAGGGCGGGACCGGCCGGCCGCGCTGGCGCAAGTCGCGGGGCCACAACGCAATCCCTGCCCTCACGCGGACAACCATCGCACCAGCGCCGCCCGCAGCCGGACCGCATTCGCCATTGCATAGCGGCGATGGGCCGCGAGCTGATCCAGCGCCGGCTGCGCCCCGACCGCGCCGAGCCGGTGGGCAAAGAGGGCGACGAGCCGGCGAACGGTCGGCAGATCGACTTCGGGATGGAATTGCAGGCCGAAATGGTTGCTTCCGACGCGAAAGGCCTGGACCGGCGCCAGCTCGCTCCGCATCAGCACCCGCCCCGCGCTGAAATCCTCGATCACGTCATAGTGCCACTGATAGTAATGGCCTTCCGGAAAATCGCAGCTCGAGCCGGGCCCGAGCCGCCGGACCCGGTGATAGCCGATCTCGCGTGCGCCCGACCGGTGGCGGACGATTTTCGCGCCGTGCGCGCGCGCCAGCAACTGGGCCCCGAGACAGATTCCAAAGATCGCGCCGCCCCGCCGCGCATGGAATTCCATCCGGCGCAATAGCGCGAGCGTCTCGCGGTCAGCGATATCGGTCGCGGTCTGGGGCCCGCCAAGGACGATCAGATGTCTCGGCACGGATCGCGGCGCGAGCTCCGCGAATTCCCGGCGGGAAACCAGCGCATGGCGGCATCCGCTCGCCGCCAGCAGCGAGGGAATCGTGCCGGCGTCGCGCGGGTGGAGGTTGTATACCACCATCACCGCGGGTAGTATCGTATTCATGCAACTTCCCACGCGATGCATCGCATCCAGCGAAACGAAAAAATTCAGACGCAGTCTTTTTTCGTGCAAAGTTCCGCCGCTATCGGCAGACTATATCGGCATCATCAGCGCCCGAGAATTTGTATCTCGTATTCGGGGGAACGACATGAAGCCTGACCGCCGTCGCTTGCCCAAGAACACGCTGTTCTCGGATGATGCGTGGAGACCCGACCTCGAAGCGCTGGAAACGGCGAAGGCGAGGCAGGATCATTCGCATCGGAAGCTCGACAAGTTCATCTCGGCCACGATCGCCGAACTGAATCGCGACGACAGCAGCGCGTAGAAGCCGTCTCGCGCGAAATCACGATAACATATCCCGTGGCCTTGTGGTTCGAGACGCGCGGCGTTGCCGCGCTCCTCACCATGAGGGGCTGACACTCATCCTGAAGGTCCAACACCTCATCCTGAGGAGGCGCGAAGCGCCGTCTCGAAGGATGAGGCCACCAAAGCCACCTCACCCCTCGGCTTCGATCACCTCCAGCACCCGCGGCGGCGACATCGGCAGGCTGTAGAAACGCTTTCCAAGCGCGTTGTGGATGGCGTTGGCGACCGCGGCCATCACAGGCACCAGCGGCACTTCGCCGACGCCCTTGACGCCCTGCGGATGTTTCGGGTTGGGCACCTCGACCATCACGGTGTCGAGCATCGGCAGATCCGAACACACGGGCATGCGATAGTCGAGGAAGCCGGGATTATCGACCTTGCCATCCCGGTTGTAGATGTATTCCTCGTTGAGCGCCCAGCCGATGCCCTGCGCGACGCCGCCCTGCATCTGGCCCTCGACATAACCGGGATGGATGGCGCGGCCGACGTCCTGCACGGCGGTGTAGCGGATCACGCGCACGATGCCGAGTTCGACATCGACCTCGACGTCGCAGATATGCGTGCCGAAGCCGCCCTCGGCGCCTTCGGTGGCGAGTTGCACGCCGGCGCCGATCGGCCCGCCCATCTGCGCCGCCTTGCCGGCAAGCTCGGCGAGCGTCAGCGGCGGGAATTCGCCGGCATTGGGGCTGACCGGGTGCGCGGCGCCGTTTTCCCATTTCACCGCGTCGGGATCGATTTTCCAGATCCTCGCCGCACGCTCGCGCAAGGTGGCGATGATGGTTTCGGTGGACTTCGTCACCACGATCGCCGAGGCAAACAGCACGCGGCTGCCGCCGGTCAAGTTCGAGAAGCCGACGGTCGCGGTGTCGCCGATCAGCACCGATACCCTCCGGTAGTCGATGCCGAGCAGTTCGGCGCAGATGTTGGCGATCGCGGCGCGTGAGCCGCCGATGTCGGGATGGCCCGTGGTGACGACGACGTTGCCGTCTTCGGTGATGTTGACCTGCGCGCTCGATTCACCGCCGGCGTTGAACCAGAAGCCGCTCGCCACACCCCTGCCCTGCAGCTTGCCGAGCGGCGCCTGATAATGCGGATGCGCTTTCGCGGCTTCCAGCGTCTCGACATAGCCGATGCGCGGATAGACCGGGCCGTGCGCGGCCTTGGTGCCGGCCTTGGCGGCATTCTTCAGGCGAAACTCCAGCGGATCCATTTTCAGCGTCTCGGCGAGCTCATCGAGCATGCACTCGACCGCGTAGGCGCCGATCGGCGCGCCCGGCGCGCGATAGGCCGCGACTTTCGAACGGTTGGAGAGCACGTCGTAGCCGACCGACAGCACGTGCGGAATGTCGTAAGGCGAAAAGCAGCAGCCCGCCGCGCCCCGGATCGGCGAGCCCGGCAGCGCGCCGGCCTGCAGATAGAAGGTGCCTTGCGCGGCGACGATGGTGCCGTCTCTTTTGGCGCCGATCTTGACCGTGCTTTTCGAAGCCGAGGTCGGCCCCGTCGCCCGCATCACCTCCTCGCGGGTCATCACCATTTTCACCGGACGGCCGGATTTCTTCGACAGCAGCGTCGCCAGCGGCTCCAGATAGACGATGGTCTTGCCGCCGAACCCGCCGCCGATTTCGGCGGGAATGGCGCGGATGTCGCTCTGCGGGATGCCGGTCAGATGCGCGGTCATCGCGCGCACCATGAACTGGCCCTGGCTCGAGCTCCAGATCGTGGTCTTGTTGTCGGCGCCGACGCTGACGAGACAGGCCTGCGGCTCGATATAGCCCTGATGCACCGGGCGCGTGGTGAAGGTGCGCTCGACGATCACTTCCGCCTCGGCAAACCCTGTCGCGATATCGCCCTTCTTGATCTCGAGCTTGTTGGCGATGTTGGACGGTTTGCCCTCGAACTTCATGAATTCATGCAGCAGCGGCGCGTCGGGCTTGATCGCGTCCTCGACCTCGATGGTCCAGGGCAGCACTTCATAGTCGATCTCGATCAGTTCACAGGCCTGCGCCGCGATCGCTTCCGACGTCGCGGCCACCGCCGCGACCGGATGGCCGGGGAACAGCGCCTTGTCGCGCGCCATCACGTTGCGGCACATCCAGCGCATGTCCTGGATGCCGAGGATCACCGATTTGTCGACCGGGAAATCGACGATGTCGCGCGAGGTGATGACGGCTTTCACGCCGGGCAGCGCCTCAGCCTTCGAGGTGTCGATCGACCTGATGCGGGCGTGCGGATGCGGACTGCGCTTGACCTTGCCCCAGATCATGCCGGGCGCGGTGGTGTCGGCGGCAAACGCGGCGCGGCCGGTGACCTTGTCGGCGCCGTCGGGGCGAATGGTGCGCTGGCCGATCCACTTGTTGTTGGTGACGACGTTCATTGCGCTGCCTCCCGCATGTCGGACGCGGTCTCGAGCACCGCGCGTACAATCTTGTCGTAGCCGGTGCAGCGGCAGAGATTGCCGGCAAGCCAGAACCGCACCTCCTCCTCGCTCGGCCTCGGATTCTTCCGCAACAGCGCATCGGAGGCGACCAGCATGCCCGAGGTGCAGATGCCACATTGCAGCGCCGCCATTTCCAGGAATTTCTGCTGCAGCGGGTGCAGGTGCTCGCCGTTCGCCATGCCCTCGATGGTGCGGATGTGATGGCCCTCGGCCTCGACCGCGAGCATCAGGCAGGCGCAGACCAGACGGTCGTCCAGCGTGATGCTGCAGGCGCCGCAATCGCCGGACGCGCAGCCCTCCTTGGAGCCGGTCAGGGCCAGCGGTCCGCGCAGCGCGTCGAGCATGGTGGCATCAGGCTCGCAGAGAAACTCCGCCGGCTCGCCGTTGATGGTGGTGGAAACGTGCAGTTTTGCCATGGTCCGAATTTCCCAACTCAGTTTTCGCGGGCGCGCCGGGCGGCGATCGCCGCCGTGCGCCGGAGCAGCACGCCGGCGATCCTGGTGCGATAAACGATGGTGCCGCGCTTGTCGTCGATCGGACGGCAGGCAGCCGAACACGCGGTCGCCGCGGCATTGAGCGCGGCATCGTCGAGCCGGCTTCCGATCAGCGCCTTCGCCGCCGCCTCCACCAGCAGCACGGTCGGCGCCGCCGCGCCGAGGCCGACGCGGGCCGCGGTGCAGACACCGTCCTTCAGCGTGAGGCTGACGCCGATGCCGACCACGGCGATGTCCATTTCGGTGCGCGGAATCATGCGCAGATAAGCGTCGCCGGAACCCCTCGGCCGCGGCGGCAGCGTAAAACTGACGAGGATTTCGCCGGGCAGAAGATGGGTGCGGCCGGGTCCGGCCGGCACTTTTTCGACCGGCAGTTCGCGGCGACCGTTCGGCCCCTGAAGCGTGACGATCGCGCCGGCGGCGACCATCGCCGGCACGCTGTCGCCGGCCGGCGAGCCGTTGCAGAGATTGCCGCCCGCCGAGGCCCGCCCCTGCACCTGCGTGGAGCCGATCAGATTGACCGCTTCCAGCACCCCGGGCCAGACTTGGCCGAAGCGCGGATGCTCCGCCAGCACCGCGCCGGGAACGGCGGCGCCGACACGAAAACCCCCATCGGCGGTCTCCTCGATCGTGCTCATTTCCGCGATCTTCTTGATGTCGACGATCAGGCCTGGCTTGACGCTGCCGGCGCGCATCTGGACCAGAAGATCGGTGCCGCCTGCCAGAACGCGCGCGGCACTTCCGCCCGCGGCAAGGGCGCGGATCGCTTCGTCGAGCGTGCCCGGCGCCAGATATCGGATATCGGTCATGGTTGTTCCGCTGTCTCCCTGATCGCCCCGGCGATGTCGGCTGGCCTGGTCTTTGCGCCTTGCGCGAGGTCCCAGCCTACACGGGCAGGAACGGCAGGAACAGCCTCCAGGGCCGGTTCAAACGGCGGGCTCCCATGCATCGCGAGCAGAAAGCGCGGCCGCCGCTCAAATCGCTGGGGACCAAATAAAGCGGTCCCGGCCGCTTGTTTGCAAAGCCGTCCCTGCAATTGCATAATTGATGGTACGGACTGTTCTTTTGGCACTTGAGGAAGATGGACAATGGCGGACGCCGATCTGGATGTCATAATCCGGCAGCTTGCGAAGCAACAACACAAAAGCCTGATGGCGGCCGCAAAGAGCCGGCGTGACCGGTATGCCGGCCTCGCCGCCAAGGCAAAGGACAAGCCGACGACGGATCGCTACAAGCAGATCGCCAGGGATACGATGGAGCAAGCGACCTTCGCCGCCAAGCGGCTGCAGATTTCCGCCGACAACGCCGCCGACAGTTACGCGCGCTCGATGCGAAACGCTGCGGCCGAGCACGCCGCCAAAAGGGCGGCAGAGAAGCAGGCCGCCGACAAGAAGATGGCCGCCAAGAAGGCGGCCAAGAAGGCAAAATCCTGATCGATGACCGGCGTCGCAAGCCGCCCGCAGGACGCGGAACCTCGGAAAAGCTTCCGGGGGACGCGATGAATTGGTCGACATTCGGGAGAACCGATTGATGCCGCCCGGATCGGGGAAAGCGCTGCTGTTCGACATCGACGGCACGCTGGCCGATACCGACGCATTGCACGTCGAGGCGTTCAATCACGTCTTCGCGCCGCGCGGTCATGTCTTCGATCGCGAACGCGCGGGAAAAGAGCTGATGGGTTTTTCCACCGCTTCGATCAGCGAACGCTTTCTGCCGGACGAACCGCCGGCGCGGCAAGCGGCCATCATGGCGGAGAAGGAATCTGTATTCCGCCGGCTCATTGCCGGGAAAATCGAGCCGGTACCGGGGTTGATGACGCTACTTGCGCTGGCCGACCGCGCAGATATTCCGATGGTCGCGGTCACCAACGCGCCACGGCTGAATGCCGAAATGCTGCTGTCCGGACTTGGGATCATGCACCGGTTCAAGGCCGTTGTGATCGGCGACGAACTTCCGCACGGCAAGCCGCATCCGCTGCCTTATCTGGAAGGCTTGCGCGCGGCAAACGCCGCAGCCCGGTCTTTCCGTCGCGTTCGAAGACTCCCGCTCCGGCATCAAATCGGCATGCGCGGCAGGCATCACCACGATCGGGATGCGGACGAGCCTCAGCCATGCCGAGCTGGTCGATGCGGGCTCGCGCATGACGGCCGCTACCTTCGAGGATCCGGAATTGATGAGGCTGGTCGGAGCGACCATGGGCTGGTGACACCCATCCGATGAGGCTCGGGTGATCGGGGTTCGCTTCCGGTTCCGTTCGCGACGGCGGCGCGGAACGCTTCGCCCGCCTCGGCATTTGTTCCGGGGAAACGAGGGAGCCGGGATCATGAAGCGGACCTTCCTGACCGTTATCGTCTTCATCGCCGCCATCGCGTTCCTGGCGCTCGCCCTTGCGGATCGGGAAATCCAGGCCGGGATTCGCAGGCTGTCCAACTACCGCTTCCCGCCGCGCTCGGCGCTCGATGCGGATCCGGGCCCGAGATTGGCGGCAAACCAGGGCGATCCCGGCGGTTAGCAGGCAAAACCTGCCTCTTTATCGCCGGACAATGACGGATTACGGTGAGCCTTCGCCGAAGGGCGGGAGGCCGAATGCGCACCAAACTAGCCCTCGCGAACCTGGCCCTGCTGTTTGCGGCCGCCGAAAGCCATGCGGAGGACAACCGGGCCTGCATCCTGAAGGCCACGGAAGCGCTGCCGCGCATTGCCGGGCTCGTGGTCAAGAAGACCCGAACGCGTCCCGCTCCCGCCGAGATCATCGCGACCTGGCGAGGACAGGCCCGGCCCGTCATGGTGGATCTGGATATCGTAGCCGCCGGAACGGCGGAGACCTATTCCTATATCTGCGTGCTGACCAACAAGTCGGCGTTCGTGCGCCGGGTCATGAGCTAGCCGCCATCATTGTCGTCCCGGCGAACGGCCTCGTTTCCGCTGATGACGTTCTCCCGCCGTGATGCTACGACCGCATCGCTTCAACGAGCTGGCACTCACCGGTAGGCGGCATGCGATTTTTCTCGACGACACGATTGGTTCTCGGCGCAGCCTTGCTGGCGTTGCTGGGCGCGATGATGGTGTGGAGCCTTCGGCCGGCGCCCGCGCAACCGATGCCGGCCCCGGCCAGACCGGCAACAGCGCCAATGCCCCGCGCCGCCGCCTGCCACAACGGCCAGTCGTTCGATCGCTTCCTTGCCGAGCTTAAACAGCAGGCGGTCGCCGCCGGCGCATCGCAGCGCGCGATCAGCGAGGCCTCACCCTACCTCGTTTACGACCAGGCTATCGTCAACCGCGACCGCGGCCAGCGCGTATTCGGGCAGGTGTTCACCGAGTTCGCCGGGCGCATGGCCGCAGTCTATCGGATGCAGCAAGGCCAGGCCACGATCAAGGCGCATGCGGCTGCCTTTGCCCGCGCCGAGAAGGAGTACGGCGTGCCGCCGGCCGTCATCGCCGCGTTCTGGGGACTGGAAAGCGATTTCGGCGCCAACATGGGCAACCTGCCGACGCTGCGTTCGCTGGTTTCGCTGGCCTATGACTGCCGCCGCTCCGAACGTTTCGCGGGCGAAACCATCGCCGCGCTGAAGATCATCGACCGTGGCGACCTGACGCCGGACGAAATGGTCGGCTCCTGGGCCGGCGAATTGGGACAGACGCAATTCTTGCCGACGCATTATTTCACCTATGCCGTCGATTACGACGGCGACGGCCGCCGCGATCTCCTGCACAGCGCGGCCGACGTGATCGGCTCGACCGCGAACTACATCGCGACGGGGCTGAAATGGCGGCGCGGCGAGCCCTGGCTGCAGGAAGTGCGCGTGGCCGCGGCATCGAACTTTCCGTGGGACCAGGCCGACCTCACGATTCAATTGCCGCGTTCGAAATGGGCGCAGCTCGGCGTCACCTATGCCGACGGCAAGGCGCTGCCGAATGACGATCTGCCGGCCTCGCTGCTGTTGCCGATGGGCCGGACCGGACCGGCGTTTCTGGCTTACGCGAATTTCGCCGCCTATACCGAGTGGAACAACTCGCTGATCTATTCGACCACCGCCGGCTATCTCGCCACCCGCATCGCGGGCGCGGCACCGATGCATCGTCCCGCGGCCGCCGGTGGCGCAGCTGCCGTTCAACGAGCTGCGCGAATTGCAGCAACTGCTGGTGCGCGCGGGCTTCAATGTCGGCAAGGTCGACGGCGTGATGGGCCAGCAGAGCCGCAGCGCCGTCAAGGCGATGCAGATCAAATACGGCCTGCCCGCGGATTCCTGGCCGACCGCCGAATTGCTGGTCCGGATGCGCGGGGCCCGCGCGCAGGCGGCACCGGGTGCGGCGGCTGCGCGGTAGTTTGTATTTCTCCGTCATTGCGAGGAGCGAAGCGACGAAGCAATCCAGCTTTCTTTCCTCAAGCGGCAAAGCTGGATTGCTTCGCTTCGCTCGCAATGACGGGTAAAAGTCGACACCGAAACGAAAAACACCACAACCGAAAGAGCATCCCATGTCCTTCTACGACGCGACCGTGCCCGCCTTCCTGCAAATCCTCGGCAGCCTCTCGGGCCTTCTCGCCAAGGCCGATGCGCACTGCAAGGCCAGGAATATTGCGCCCGAGGTGCTGCTCTCGGCGCGGCTCTATCCGGACATGCTGCCGTTCAGCCGCCAGATCCAGCTCGCCAGCGATTTCGCCGCAAAGGGCTGCGCGCGGCTCACGCACAGCGAGGTGCCGTCGACACCCGACACCGAAAAGAGCTTCGAGGAATTGAAGCAGCGGCTCACCAAGACCATCGACTATCTGAAAACGTTCAAGCCGGCGCAGTTCGACGGCGCCGACACGCGCGAGGTGACTTTCCCGGTGGGGCCGACCACCATGACGCTGAAGGGCCAGCAGTTCGCCAGCGGCTTTGCGTTCCCGAATTTCTACTTCCACGCCGCCACCGCCCACGGCATCCTGCGCCACAACGGCGTGGAAATCGGAAAGCGGGATTTTCTCGGGGTGAATTAATTGCCACCGTCATTCCGGGGCTGCGCAGCGAGAGCCCGGAATCCATAACCACGGTCCGGGTTATGGATTCCGGGCCTGCGCCAAACGGCGCATCCCGGAATGACGACAATAAATAATGCAACAGCACTGATCGCCGGCCCTTCGCGCCCGAACAGTAACGTTCGGCTGCCGGCGGCGTAGCCGGAAGGCGGCTTGAACTGTCCCGTTCCCGATTGCGAATAAATCCTGCTATGTGACCCGCGAATGCCGCTTCTTCAGGCAAGTGATAGGCGGGGATCGCGCGGGCCTACACTGCGCTTTTCGAATGGCGCGCGGCTTGCCACGGCCTTCCGCGGTGCACACGTCACCTGTATCTTCATTGGGGTTGCCTCTCACCTTCATTGCCCTCACAACGACCTGAAAGCCAAAAAAATGAGCACGCCGTCCAAACTCTTCGAGCCCTATAAGCTCGGCCCGATCACGCTTCCCAACCGACTTGTGATGGCGCCGCTGACGCGCAACCGCGCGGTCGCGGGCCTGGTGCCGAACCCGCTCTCGATCGAATATTACGGGCAGCGCGCTTCCGCCGGCCTGCTGATCACCGAAGCAAGCCAGATCTCGCACCAGGGCCAGGGCTATCAGGACACGCCCGGCATCTACTCCAGGGAACAGGTCGCCGGCTGGCGCAAGGTGACGGACCGGGTGCACGAGCGCGGCGGGCGCATCTTCATCCAGCTCTGGCATGTCGGCCGCATCTCGCACACCTCGCTGCAGCCGGACAACGGCGCGCCGGTTGCGCCGTCGGCGATCCGGGCCAAGGGCAAGACCTTCGTCAACGGCACGTTCGCCGATGTCTCCGAGCCGCGCGCGCTGGCGCTGGAGGAGATTCCGGGGATCATCGAAGATTTCAGGCGCGGCGCCGCGAATGCGCTTGAGGCCGGTTTCGACGGCGTCGAGATCCACGGCGCCAACGGCTATCTGCTGGATCAGTTCGCCAGGGACGGCACCAACAAGCGCACCGATAGCTATGGCGGATCGATCGAGAACCGCGCGAAGCTGATGCTCGAAGTGGCAAAGGTGGTGACCGCCGAAGCCGGCGCCGAACGCACCGGCATCCGGATTTCACCGGTGACGCCGGCCAACGATACCTCCGATTCGAATCCGCAGCCGCTGTTCGACTACATCGTCGATCACCTCAACGCCCTGAAACTGGTCTACCTCCACGTCATCGAGGGCGCCACCGGCGGGCCGCGCGACATCGCGCCGTTCGACTACGCGTCCTTGCGCAAGCGGTTTTCGGGCGCCTACATGGCCAACAACGGCTATGATTTCGACCTCGCCAACAAGGTGCTGGCGGCCGGCGAAGCCGACCTGATCGCGTTCGGAAAACTCTTCATTTCGAATCCCGATCTGGTCGAACGCTTCAAGCGCGGCGCGCCCTGAACGCGCCGGACAAGGCGACGTTCTATGGCGGCGGCGCCAAGGGCTATACGGATTATCCGACGCTGAGCGCCGCGCTGGACCCGGCGGAGTAAGGAGCACGGCTCGACTCGGACCTCGCTCATTCGCTCGGGATGAGCGTGGCTCGCTCAGCCGTCATTGCGAGGACCGCGAACGCGATCGAGGCAATTCCAGGCTCGCGCTGTCGCGTTCCCCGGAAGACGGGGCTGGATATGCTTCGCTTCGCCTCGCGGCGTTGTTCTAATGTGCCGGCATGAGCCAGCACTCTGCCGAGGAAATCGTCCGCCGCGCCACCGCCGCTTTCAATGCCGGGGGCCGTGACGAGGCGCGCGGGCTCTGCGAGCAAGGCCTTGGCCATGCGCCCGGCGATCCCATGCTCAGCCATCTCCTGGCCGCCGTGCTGTTTTCGCAAGGCGAGATCGAGTCCGCGCGCGGCCATGTCGAGACCAGCTTGGCAAACCGGCCCGGCAATGCGGCGGCCCGGCTGCTCGCCGCGCGCATCGCGCGGACCGCCGGGGATTTCGACGCCGCGCTGTCGCATCTCGATCACGCCATCGCACTCGCGCCGCAGCGGGAGGCTTTCGTCGAGAAGGCCCGCACGCTGGATCAGCGCCTCCTGCAACAGAGCCTGCGCCAGCAGGCGCGCGAGGCGTGGCAGGCGATCCTGAAGATCGTGCCGCAGAACATCGAGGCCGCGGCGCGGCTGGGACGACTGGCATGGGAGGATGGCGACCACACGCTTGCCGCCTCCTTGCTCGAACGCGCGGTGGCGGGCGAGGCTCCCGCATCGGCCTGGTTCGATCTCGGCCTCGTCCGCCAGGATTTGCGCGACTACGACAAGGCCGCGAGCGCCTATCGCAAGGCGCTCGAGAAAAAGCCCGACCACGCCGAAGCCGCGCTCAACCTCGGCACCGTGCTGCAGGAGAGCGGCGATCTCGACGGCGCGATGCACGCCTACGCGACGGCCTATCGGCTGCGTCCGGCCATGTTCGGCAGCATCGCGATGGCGCTGACCTCGGCGCCGCATGGCCGGCTGTGGCTGGACGACGCCGCGCTGCGCCGCTGCGCTGGCGGTTGAGCGCGCCACGCCGCGCGCGAAAGCGCTTGCGATAGACGCCGGGGCGCGCGAGCACTTCGGAGACGGTCCTGGCGTAGGCCGTCTGGTGCGCCTCATCGAAAGTTTCGAACACGAGTTCCGGCGCCTCGCGCGGCACCGCAAAGCACTGCGCCACCGGCGTGCCCTTCGGGAGCACGCCGGAAAAATCCGGCTCCGTCCACAGCGCCGGGAAATTGATGCCGCCGTCGTGAAAGCGATCGGCATCCACCAGCCCCGAAATCAGGCGAAACGGCAGTTCGTCGCGGTTCACCGGATGGGTCGCGAACAACGACCAGCCGGGATCACAGCTCGATGGTCCAGAAACTGTTGAACTTGATCGCGGCCTGCCCTTCCCGCGCGAACGGCGCTTCCGCGAACTGGGCCGGGACATGAAAGCTCAGGGGCGCGCGCGGATGGCCCGATGTCGCCGGCTCCGGAATATCCCACTCCCACGAGAACGCGCCGCGCTCGACGATGACGTCGCAGGGCAACAGGATCAGGACGCCATAGGCCATGGCGTCGACGAAGGGCGGGCATTGCTTGACGGTGCGGATCTCGCGGCCGTGGATGTCCGAATGCGCTTTCGCGGGCATCGCGCGCAGCCAGTCCGGCAAGCCACCGCGCGCCGGCACCGGCCGCGGCAGATGCTCCGACAATGCCGGATCGCAACGAAAGATCATGCGCATGGCGGGGCTCCTGAGGGCACGGCGGACAGGCTGCCGATAATAGCCGTCATTGCGAGCGAAGCGAAGCAATCCAGCTCTATTACCAGGTCGAAGCGTCAAGCTTCCGGGATGGTCGCTCTCGGTCGCTTCGCTCCTCGCAATGCGCGATCGAGCAGATGACGATAGACGAAAAAAGGCCGGGATCGCTCCCGGCCTTCTGTCTGTCGTCGCCTTCGCCTTCAGTTCGAGGCGCGCTTCGGCGGGGAGGCCGGCCACGACTTGATCAGGGTGTCGTAGTCGATGGTTTCGCCCTTCGGCTTCTCGTTGGCGAGCTTGCGCTGGGGCGCGATGTTGCCGTCCTTGGCGGACTTCGCGAACCAGTACTCGGCGGTTTCCTTCTTGTTGAGCTTCGGTCCGCAGGCGCCCTGCACGCCGGATTTCTCCAGACGTTCCATCACCGAATCCTGGGCGGCGGCGAGCGAGTCCATCGCGGCCTGCGGCGTCTTCGCACCGGACGACGCATCGCCGATGTTCTGCCACCACAATTGCGCGAGCTTCGGATAGTCCGGCACGTTGTTGCCGGTCGGGGTCCACTGCACGCGCGCCGGCGAGCGGTAGAACTCGATCAGGCCGCCGAGTTTCGGCGCGCGCTCGGTGAACGACTTGTCCCAGATGTCGGACTCACGGATGAAGGTGAGACCGACATGGCTCTTCTTCAGGGTCACCGTCTTGGAGACGATGAACTGCAGATAGAGCCAGGCCGCCTTGCGGCGGTCGACCGGGGTCGACTTCAGAAGCGTCGCCGAACCCACGTCCTGGTAGCCGAGCTTCATGCCGTCCTTCCAGTAGGAGCCGTGCGGCGACGGAGCCATGCGCCACTTCGGCGTACCGTCCGCATTCATCACCGGCAGGCCGGGCTTCACCATGTCGGCGGTGAAGGCGGTGTACCAGAAGATCTGCTGGGCGATATTGCCCTGCGCCGGCACCGGACCGGATTCGGAGAAGGTCATGCCTTGCGCCTGCGGCGGGGCATATTTCTTCATCCAGTCGAGATATTTGACGATCGAATAGACCGCCGCCGGACCGTTGACGTCGCCGCCACGCTCGACGGAGGAGCCGACCGGACGGCAGCCTTCCATGCGGATGCCCCATTCGTCGACCGGCAAGTCCGTTCGGAAGGCCCTTGTCGCCGTTGCCGGCCATCGACAACCAGGCGTCGGTGAAGCGCCAGCCGAGCGAGGGATCCTTCTTGCCGTAGTCCATGTGGCCATAGACCCGGACGCCGTTGATTTCCTTGACGTCGTTGGTGAAGAAGTCGGCGATGTCTTCATAGGCCGACCAGTTCACGGGAACGCCGAGATCGTAGCCGTACTTGGCCTTGAACTTGGCCTTGTAGTCGGGATTGGAGAACCAGTCGTAGCGGAACCAATAGAGGTTCGCGAACTGCTGGTCCGGCAACTGGTAGAGATGACCGTTCGGCGCCGTGGTGAACGACTTGCCGATGAAGTCGTTGACGTCGAGCTCGGGATCGGTGACGTCCTTGCCCTCGCCGGCCATCCACTCCGTCAGATCGACGGCCTGGCCGTAGCGGAAGTGGGTGCCGATGAAGTCGGAGTCGTTGATCCAGCCGTCATAGACGTTCTTGCCGGACTGCATCTGGGTCTGGATCTTCTCGACGACGTCACCTTCCTGGATGATGTCGTGCTTGACCTTGATGCCGGTGATTTCCTCGAAGGCCTTGGCCAGCGTCTTCGATTCATATTCGTGCACCGTCAGGGTTTCGGAGACGGCGTTGATCTCCATCCCCTTGAAGGGTGCAGCGGCCTTGATGAACCACTGCATCTCCTTCATCTGGTCGTCCTTCGACAGGGTCGAAGGCTGGAATTCGCTGTCGATCCACTTCTTGGCGGCAGCTTCGTCCGCAAACGCAGGCGCAGTGACCGCAGCCGAAGCTGCCATCAGCGCGACTGCGCTCGTCATCATCAAGACGCGGGTCCTGATCAAGGGCCCCTTGCTCTTCTCTAAGCGTCGCATGTTGGTTCCTCCGTTGCAGCGACAAACATCATCAGGCCCGGGTTGATCCCGGATCTGCTCTTTTTCGCGTTGCTCAGACGGTGCGGAAAATCGCAACGGCCGAAGCAAGCGAAATCACGGTGGCGAGCCACAGGCTCGACAATTCAATGCCCTCTTCCCCGATCGGAAGCGTCACGAATCGTGTCGGTGCCGACGAAGCCGATCCACAACAGATGGATGACGGCGGCCATGATCAGCGAAATGAACAGCCGGTCGCCGCGCGTGGTCGGAATGCGCAGGATTCCGACGCGCTCGGCTTCGGGATAGGCGATCGCAAGCCAGGTCATCACCGCCAGCGTCAGGCCAGCAGCACGAAGAAGATCGCGGTCGGCAGCGTCCAGGCCATCCATGCGATGTTTTCCATGCGGCCCTCCCCTCACACCCTGCCGAGCGCGAAACCGCGCGCGATGTAGTTGCGGACGAACCAGATCACGAGCGCGCCGGGAATGATGGTCAGCACGCCGGCCGCGGCCAGCAGTCCCCAGTCCATGCCGGCGGCGGAGACCGTGCGGGTCATGACGGCGGCAATCGGCTTGGCGTTGACCGAGGTCAGCGTGCGCGCCAGCAGCAGTTCGACCCAGGAGAACATGAAGCAGAAGAACGCGGCGACGCCGATGCCGCTGGCGATCAGCGGCACCAGGATCTTGATGAAGAAGCGCGGGAACGAATAGCCGTCGAGGAACGCGGTCTCGTCGATCTCGCGCGGCACGCCGGAGACGAAGCCTTCCAGGATCCAGACCGCCAGCGGCACGTTGAAGATGCAGTGCGCCAGCGCCACCGCCCAGGGCGTATCGAACAGGTTGATCGCCGAATAGAGATTGAAGAACGGCAGCGCATAGACCGCCGCCGGCGCCATCCGGTTCGACAGCAGCCAGAAGAACAGGTGCTTGTCGCCGAGGAAGCGATAGCGCGAGAACGCATAGGCCGCCGGCAGCGCCACCGAGATCGAGATCACGGTGTTGATGACGACATATTTCAGCGAGTTGATGTAGCCGGAATACCAGCTCTCGTCGGTGAAGATGCGCATGTAGTTGGCGATGGTCGGCTGATGCGGCCACAGCGTCATGGTCGAGACGATCTCGTCGTTGGTCTTGAAGCTCATGTTGACCAGCCAGTAGATCGGCAGCAGCAGGAAGATCAGGAACAGCGCGAGGATGAGGCGGCGGCCGGGAATCGAATGCATCATGCGACTCCCTGGTTCGGCTGCGCTCGGCGCCGGCATTGGTCATGACGGTGTAGAACACCCAGCACACGATGATGATGATCAGATTGTAGACCAGCGACAGCGCGGCCGCCTTGCCGAGGTCGAACTGCCCGAGCGCGATCTTGACGAGTTCGATCGAGATGAAGGTCGTCGAGTTGCCCGGCCCGCCGCCGGTGACCACGAACGGCTCGGTGTAGATCATGAAACTGTCCATGAAGCGCAGCAGCACCGCGATCAGCAGCACGCGATTCATCTTCGGCAGCTGGATCGCGGTGAACACCGCCCAGCGCGAGGCGCCGTCGATCTGGGCGGCCTGATAATAGGCGTCGGGGATCGATTTCAGCCCGGCGTAGCACAACAGCGCGACCAGGGAGGTCCAGTGCCAGACGTCCATCACGATGACGGTGGCCCAGGCGTCGAACTCGTTGGAGACGTAGTTGTAGTTGATGCCGATACTGTTCAGCACATAGCCGAGCAGGCCGATGTCGGGCCGCCCGAAGATCTGCCAGATGGTGCCGACCACGTTCCACGGAATCAGCAGCGGCAGCGCCAGGATCACGAGGCAGGCCGCGACGCTCCAGCCCTGGCGCGGCATCGACAGCGCGACCACGATGCCGAGCGGCACCTCGATCGCGAGAATCACGGCGGAGAAGAACAGATTGCGCCACAGCGAGGCGAAGAACCGCCCGCCGAGATCGGTCGAGGGATCGAGCAATTCCTTGAACCAGCCGACGCCGTTCCAGAAGAACTGGTTGTTGCCGAAGGTGTCCTGCATCGAATAGTTCACCACCGTCATCAGCGGCAGGATGGCCGAGAACGCCACCACCAGGAACACCGGCAGCACCAGGAACCAGGCCTTCTGGTTGACGGTCTTGTCCATCAGCGTCCCCTCGACCAGCAGGCTGTCGGCGTAGACGTGAACATGCGACGGATCGAACACCAGGCCGGCGGCATTGTCCGGAACCGAAAATCCCGGCGGCACCCGCGCCGCGAATTTCACGTCGCCGACGCGCACGCGCGCGAAGCGGACGCGGCCGAGATCGTCGATCCGCTCGATATTGGCCGACAAGCAGCCCGGCGCCGGGCGGCGCGACGTCGACGAATTCCGGGCGCACGCCGATCTCGATTTTCGCGCCCGGCGGCAAGCCGTCGTAGCTGCGGTCGAGCGCGATGACGTGGCCGTCGATCCGCGCCTCGCGGCCGCTGCACCTCGGCCGGCACGATGTTCATGCCGGGCGAGCCGATGAAATAGCCGACAAAGGTGTGCGCCGGCTTGTCGAACAATTCGGCCGGCGTGCCGCTCTGCACCACGCGGCCGTCATGCATCACGACCACGGTATCGGCGAAGGTCAGCGCCTCGGTCTGGTCGTGGGTGACATAGATCATGGTGAGATCGAGCTCGCGATGCAGCGCCTTCAGCTTCGAGCGCAACTGCCATTTCAGCTCGGGATCGATCACCGTCAGCGGCTCGTCGAACAGCACGGCGGCGACGTCGGAGCGCACCAGCCCGCGGCCGAGCGAGATCTTCTGCTTGGCGTCGGCGGTCAGCCGCGTCGCCTTGCGGCCGAGATAGGGCGTGAGGTCGAGCAGACCGCGCGATCTCGGCGACCCGCGCGTCGATCTCGGCCTTCGGCACGCCGCGATTTTTCAGCGGGAATGCCAGATTCTGTCCGACCGTCATGGTGTCGTAGATCACCGGAAACTGGAACACCTGCGCGATATTGCGCTTCTGGGTTGACAGCGGCGTGATGTCGATGCCGTCGAACAGGATTTTTCCGCGCGACGGCGTCACGATGCCGGAGATGAGGTTGAGCAGCGTGGTCTTGCCGCAGCCCGACGGCCCGAGCAGCGCATAGGCGCCGCCCTGCCGCCAGGTCATCGTGATCGGCTTCAGCGCAAAGGATTCCGGCGGCGGCATCGTTGCCGCTGTAGGAGTGCGCGAGATCGACGAGGTCAATGCGGGCCATGCGGCATCTCCCTCACATCGCGCCCGGCGCGGCGACCAGACGGCCGGCCGCGTCGAACACGAAGAGATTGTTCGGGATCGAGCACCGCATCGAGCACATGCCCGGGCGGAAATTCGTGCACGCCCTGCAGCACCGCGACCCAGTTGGAGGCATCGCGGCTGAGATGCACGAAACTTTCCGAGCCGGTGATTTCGGTCACCGTCACGGTGGCCTGGAAGGCGTGGCGGCCGGCGACGCCGTTGGCGAGCTCGAGCTGGTGGGCGCGGAAGCCGACCCGATAGGCGCCGTCGCCGAGGCCGGCATAGAGTCCCGTCGCCGGCGCCTGCACGCCGCCGGCATATTGCACCGAGCCGTTCTTCTTCTCGATCCCGACGATGTTGAGCGGCGGATCGGAAAACACCTGCGCCACGCGCAGCGTGTCGGGATGGCGATAGACCTTCGGGGTGTCGCCGGCCTGCAGCACCTCGCCTTCCCACATGCAGACGGTGCGGCCGCCGAGCAGCAGCGCCTCGGACGGCTCGGTGGTGGCATAGACGAAGATCGCGCCGGAGGCCTCGAAGATGCGCGGCAGTTCGGTGCGCAGTTCCTCGCGCAGCTTGTAGTCGAGATTGGCGAGCGGCTCGTCGAGCAGCACCAGATCGGCGCCCTTCACCAGCGCGCGCGCGATCGCGGTGCGCTGCTGCTGGCCGCCGGACAATTGCAGCGGCGTGCGGTTCAGATACGGCTCGAGCTTGCAGCAGCCGCGCCGCCTCCTGCACGCGCTTCTCGATCTCCTCGCGCGGCTTGCCCTGCACCCGCAAGGGCGAGGCGATGTTCTCATAGACCGTCAGCGAGGGATAATTGATGAACTGCTGATAGACCATCGCCACCGAGCGCTGGCGCACGTCGATGCCGGTGACGTCCTTGCCGTCGACCAGCACGCGGCCCGAGGTCGGCTTGTCGAGGCCGGCGAGCAGCCGCATGATCGAGGTCTTGCCGGACAGCGTCGGGCCCAGCAGCACGCTCAGCGTGCCGCGCTCGAGCGTCAGCGAGACGTCGCGAATGGCGGGCATGCCGTCGATCGATCGCGTGACATGGTCGAGCGTAACGCTCATGTCCGCCCTCCCGCTTCCCGCAAGGGACTTTCCGGGGAGACACGATGGGCTGCTATCCAGTCGTCGAGCGCGGCGATCTCGGCAGGCGACAGCCGCAATCCAAGCTTGGATCGCCGCCATACGATGTCTTCGGCGGTCAACGCCCACTCCGACGACATCAGGTACCTGACTTCGCTCTCCGTCAAGGTGGCGCCGAAGGACTGGCCGAGATCGGCGATCGATTTCGCCTCGCCGAGCCATTTTGCTGGCGCGGGTGCCGTAGGCATGCGCCAGCCGGTTGGCATGCGCCGGCGTCAGGAACGGATAGTTGCGCACCAGTTCCGCCGCCAGCGCCGGGATCGCCGAGACATCCATGTCGCCGCCGGGCAGCGGCGATTTCGCGGTCCAGCCCTCGCGCGCCTTGGCGCTGCGCAGATAGGGCGACAGCCGTTCCAGCGCCTCCTCGGCGAGGCGGCGATAGGTGGTGATCTTGCCGCCATAGATCGACAGCAGCGGCGCGCCGCCGGGCGTGTCGAGCTCGAACACGTAGTCGCGGGTGGCGGCCTTGGCTTCGCTGGCGCCGTCGTCATAGAGCGGACGCACGCCGGAATAGGTCCAGACCACGTCCTCCGGCTTGACCGGCTTTGCCAGATATTCGCTGACGGAATCGCAGAGATATTTGATCTCTTCGGCCGAGGCTTTCACCTTCGCCGGATCGCCGTCGTAGTCGCGGTCGGTGGTGCCGATCAGCGTGAAATCGTCCTGATAGGGAATGACGAAGACGATCCGGCCGTCGGTGTTCTGGAACATGTAGGCGCGGTCGTGCTCGTAGAGCTTGCGCACCACGATGTGCGAGCCCTGCACCAGCCGCACTTTGGCCCGCGCGTTGACGCCGGCGCCCGACGCCAGCACCTGCTCGACCCAGGGACCGCCGGCATTGACCAGCACGCGCGCCTTGATGGTCGAGCGCTGCGCCGCTCAGCGTGTTTTCGACCGTGACGTGCCAGATGCCGTCGGCCTGGCGGATCTCGACCGCGCGGGTGCGGGTGCGGATGTCGGCGCCGCGATCGGCCGCGTCGCGCGCGGTGAGCACCACGAGGCGCGCGTCATCGACGAAACAGTCGGAATATTCGAAGCCGCGGGTGAAGCGGTTGGGGACCAGCGGCTTGCCGACCTCGTCCTTGGTGAGATCGACCGAGCGGGTCGGCGGCAGCAGATGCCGGCCGCCGATATGGTCGTAGAGGAACAGGCCGAGCCGCAGCAGCCAGGCCGGACGCAAGCCGGCATGGTGCGGCAGCACGAACCGCAGCGGGCGGATGATGTGGGGCGCGATCTGCCAGAGGATTTCGCGCTCGATCAGCGCCTCGCGCACCAGACGAAACTCGTAATATTCGAGATAGCGCAGGCCGCCATGCACGAGCTTGGTCGACCAGGACGATGTCCCGCTCGCCAAGTCATTCATTTCACAGAGGAAAACCGAATTGCCGCGCCCGACCGCATCGCGCGCGATGCCGCAGCCGTTGACGCCGCCCCCAATGATTGCGAGGTCGAAAATTCGATCCAAAGACGCTTCCCCGGCGTTCGCCTGTTCACTTTGGCGATTTTGCTTTCGATTTGGAATAAATCACAACCAAATGCGAAAGCAAGCGAAAAGGGAACTGCGATGGCCTGATCGTCGGTGGCTCCATCCTTCGAGACGCGGCCAAGGGGCCGCTCCTCAGGATGAGGTCGGCATTTTGCCTGTTCGGACGGAGTTTCAGACCCTCATGGTGAGGAGCGCGTCTTCGCGCGTCTCGAACCATGAGGCCTCGGGCAGGCCGCAGAAGGGGAAACTGGAATGCGTGCTAGCGCAGCCGCGTCACGGTCGACGGAAGCTCGGGCCCGGCGTCGTCGATATCGGCCTGCGCCTTCGGCATCGCCTCGATCACCTCGATGCCGCGGGTGTGGCAGATGTTGGCGAGGCCCGCCGGCAACGCGGCGTCGGTGACAAAGGTCTGGATCTGGCTGATATGGGCGATGCGGACCGGGGCGCTGCGCCGAAGCTTTGTGCTGTCGGCGACCAGCATCACCTTGCGGGCGTTGGCGATGATGGCCTGCGCCGCCTGCACTTCGCGATAGTCGAAATCCAGCAGCGCGCCCTCCTCGTCGATCGCCGACGCGCCGATGATGGCGTAGTCGACCTTGAACTGGCCGATCAGGCTGATGGCGGTGGAACCGATCACCGCGCCGTCGGCGCGGCGCACCGCGCCGCCGGCCACGATCACCTCGATGCGCGGATGCCGGTACAGCAGCATCGCGACGTTGAGGTTGTTGGTGATGACGAGCAGATCCTCATGCGAGGTCAGCGCGCTCGCGACCTCTTCCGTGGTGGTGCCGATATTGATGAACAGCGAGCAGCCGTTCGGGATCAGCGCCGCCGCGGCGGCCCCAATCGCCTTCTTCTCATCGGCGGCGACGAAGCGGCGCGCCTCATAGGCCAGATTCTCGACGCCGGAGGCGATGATGGCGCCGCCGTGGATGCGGGTGAGCGAGCGGTGATCGCAGAGATCGTTGAGATCCTTGCGAATGGTCTGCGCCGAGACCTCGAACCGCCGCGCAAGATCGTCCACCATCACCCGGCCGAAGGCGCGGGCGATGTTGAGGATTTCGGATTGGCGGTGGGTCAGTCCGGTCACGGCGGCACCTCGGGCAAAAACAGGCCCGATGGTGCGACTGTTCTGCCATCCGGTCAACGCAAGATCGGCCGCAAGGCGACCGAGCGGCCGAATGACGGATTCAGGGTTAAAAGGGTTATGCCGCCAGCAGCTTGTCGAATTCGGCCGGCTCCAGGGTATTTCCCTCGCTGTCGGTGATGGCCACCTCCCAGCCCTCGCTGGCCCAGACGCGCGCCTTTGCGATCGCGATCAGAATGCTGCTCCGTTCGCACTTGACGATCTCGTTCTCTCTCATTGCGACGATCTGATAGGCCAATTCACCAACTCCCCGATACGAAACGCCCTGTTGGCAGTTAGGCCTGCGGCTTTGACTGCAATTCGCCGGCAAAGTGACGATTTGGCGGCACACCCCAGCTTAAGCACGGCAGAACCGGGCGGCGCTTCGGGCGGCTCGGACTATCAACACAATTCACAGCGGAGTGGCCGCTCCGATACAGACACACTCATCGGCTGTGCTTTAAGTTTCATAGGCAAATCTTGGGCAGAATCAGTCCGGGATCTCATGCAGTTCAGTGGGAATGACATGGTGGGAATGACATGACACATCCTTCGCTTCTCAATCCGTTCCACGCGAATCAGGAGCCCGCGAAGAACTTCGCCCGGCCGGCGCCGGCGACACGCTCCACCCCCGTCTGCTCCAACTGTCAATCGGACGACATCATCGGGCACGCGACCGTGCAGTGGAGCAATAAATCGCAGGATTGGGAATTGGCGAACACCTTCGCCCAGCCGGCGCATTGCAATCACTGCAATGGCCAGTTGCGACATCGTCTGGCTGCCGATCAACTAAAAACGTCAACGCGGCCCAATCCGCGCGAGCTTCGCGGGAATAATGCGCGTCGCGCGCCTCTCGATCGGAACAAATAACAGCGAAAGCTACCTAGGAGCGGCCGTCGCGCCCAGAAGGCCGGCAAAAAACGCGATGGCACGCGGTATCGCGTCCTCGGTTGCCGCGGCGTTCGCCGGTACATCCCGACGGTCCCGTCCGGGATCGTCGAAGTCATGGGTCGCGCCGGGATAGAACGTGATCTGGATATCGCCACCGCGCGCCCGGCTCCGGTCGACCAGTTCGCCGCAACGGCGCGGCGACACCTCCTCATCGGCTGAGCCCTGGAAGACCCGGACCGGCGCATAAGGAACCAGCCCGCCCTCGAACTGCCCCTTCAAGCCGCACGCCGGATAAAACACCAGCGCGCCACGAAACCCCGTCGCCGCCGACCGCGCCGGCGTGCCGGGTGTGCCGGCCGACGCCATGGTGGCAAGCGCAGCGCTGCCGCCGTTCGACCATCCCTGCAATGCGATGCGGTCCGCCATGACATCGTCACGCCGGCGCAGCCACGCAAGTGCGCCATAGGCATCGAGCGGGCGAACCGTGACTTCGTTCAGCGCCTCGGGCCGCGAGTCGTAGCTGAAGCGCGGAAAGCCCTGGGGATACCCGCGCGGGCCGAAGCCATCCACGAGAACGGCGAGATAGCCCTGCTGCGCCCAGAGATGCCCCCACTGCTGGTGGCGCCTCGAAAGCGTCGAGGCGCCATAGTCCCCATCCGCCGCCGACGAATAGGCCCCGGCACGTCCGTGCATCATGACGACCGCCGGCATCCTCGCCGCGTGAGGCCCCTGCGGTTTGAACAGGTAGCCGGTCAGCACGGTCGCGCCATCGGCGCTGGGAAAGGTGACGCGCTCGGAGAGCGGAGGAATCGGCGGCGGAGCCGCGCCCATCAGTGGAAGCACCAGCAACGCGGCGAGCACCACCGCGCCGGCGCGAGGAGCAAGTCCGGTCATTGAATATTCCCCTGCGTGGACCTTCGTCATACCCGTCCGGAACGCGACAAGCTATCGCGCGTAGCTATCGGGTACCCGGGATTGAAATCGCGGGGCGGGATCGAAAAGCGGGGCCGGCATCGCAAGCCACCCGCAATTTTACGCAGTTCTCGGGAATTGCCTTGCCGGACAGATCTGGAAAGCGGGGCGTTGCAATTCAATTCGTCAGCCGTAACACGCCGGCTCGAACTGAAGAGAAAGCCAAACGCCCTATGCCACCAGCTTGAAATCGCCGCGGGCGAGTTGGAGCGCCGCGCGCTCGGCCTCGCGTGCATTGCGAAACAGCCGGCCTTCCAGCGAATTGAAGCGATGGGTAGCGGCAAAGAAGCGATAGCCGCCGGGCTCGCGCACGACGATTCCGGCCGGCTGCGAAGACACTTCAATGATGTAGGAGTCCGACATTTTTCCTCACGCCCTTCTGCCCCGATGCGGGCCGACAACGGCACGGCGTCGAAAAGGTTCCCGCCCCTAAACCGCCAACGGCGAAATGACGCGGCCTTGAATGACGCGACCTTGCATGGCGGGCATCGATTGCCGCAGGTATAGCAAGGGCGATTTCTCCTCTTCTCCCGGAGCATCACGAAATGATTACCTGTTACCTGAAATACGAGGTCCGTCTGGACAAGCTCGCCGACTTCGAAGCCTACGGCGCCATGTGGCTTGAGCTGGTGCCGCGGTTCGGCGGCATCCATCATGGCTACTTTCTGCCGTCCGAAGGTGCCAGTGACGTCGCGCTGGCGATGTTCAGCTTTCCAAGTCTGGCGGCCTATGAGCAGTATCGGAAAGATTCCGCCGCCGATCCGGACGTTCAGAAGGCGGTCGCCTTCGCAAAGGAGACGCGCTGCTTCATCCGTTATGAGCGGTCGTTCTTCCGGCCGTTGCTGCCGAAGGCGATTTAGTTGCGGGACATCGCGCCGTCGTGACCAACGGCTCGCTAGAACTCGAAGCTGCCGTTGCCGCGCCGCGCCAGCACATGCAATTCCGCCAGCGTGCCCCGCACCGCCGTGCATCGGCCGCACTCGATCTTGGTGTCTCCAGGGGCGCTCGCGAAATCGGCCATCTTGATCGACAGGCTGCCGCACTCGCCGCAGACGACCTTGAAGCCCGGCTTTTCCCTGATGTCCTGCTGCGTCGAATTCATCGTGCTCATGCCCCCGTCAGCTTCCGACGATAGGCGGCACATTCTAAAATTCGGACCGTCGGCATGGGTCGGAATCGAAGGATCGCGTTAGGAGAATTTAAACCGACCGGCCGACCGCGCCCGCGCGGCGCGACGGCGCATTGACTAAATCCTCAGGCCGAAACCGGCGGTTCGTCGTGCTGGACGGGCTGCGGATGGCCCTGATCGTCGATCGAGACATAGGTAAAATTGCCATCCGTCACCAGGATCGGATGCAATTCCTTGCGGCGAAGCACCCAGGCCTCCAGATGCACGGTGACCGAGGTCCGGCCGATCTTGACCAGGTTGGCAAACACGGAAACGAGATCGCCGACATAGACCGGCTTGCGGAAATTCATGGCCTCGATCGCCACCGTGACGGTGCGCGATTTGGCGATCTTGGAAGCAAAGATGCCGCCACTGATGTCCATCTGGCTGAGCAGCCAGCCGCCGAAAATGTCGCCGTTGGCGTTGGTATCGGCGGGCATCGCCAGCGTGCGCGTGCAGAGGTCGCCCTGCGGCTCCTCGCAGGTCACCGGCGGGGCGTGAACGGCCTGGGTGTCGGTCATCTGTTTCGCCCTGCGTCTGTCGAATCGAAAACGGCTATTTGAAACTATCCCAGCCGGCATCCGGCGTGAACCGGCCGCCGAATTTCGTGGCGAGCGCGCGCAATGCCTCGACCACCTTTTCCGTGCCCCGGGTTCGCGCATAGTTCAGCGGACCGCCGCGGAACGGCGCGTAGCCGGTGCCGAAGATCATGGCGCCGTCGACCGTGTCGGGATCGTCGACGATGCCTTCACGCAAGCAGGCGACGCAGACATTCGACATCGGCAGGATCAGCCGGTCGATCATTTCCGGCGTCGGCTGCGGCGTGTTGGGCGCGGCCGGCGCCTTGTCGGCCTTGCCGTCCTTCCAGACATAGAAGCCCCTGCCCGTCTTGCGGCCGAGTTCGCCCTTGGCCACCTTGTCGCGCAGCCAGGCCGGGGTCGGCGGCAGGGCATCGCCGAATTTCGAGCGCAGCATGTCGCCAACATCGAGGCAGATATCGAGGCCGACCTGGTCGGCGAGTTCGATCGGGCCCATCGGCATGCCGAATTTTTCCGCGGCCGCGTCGATGGCTGCTTGTCGACGTGCTCGTCCAGCATCAGCATCGCCTCCAGCATGTACGGCGTCAGCGCGCGGTTGACGACAAAGCCCGGCGAACTCTTGACCGGCAGCGGCAGCCGGTCGATGGCGCCGACAAAGGCCAGCGCTTCCTTCAGCATGGCGGGATCGCTGCCGTCATGGCTGACGACCTCGACCAGTTGCAGCCGCGAGACCGGATTGAAGAAGTGCAACCCGACCAGCCGATCCGGCTTCTGCAGCGTGGTGCGCAGGTCCTGTAGCGGAATGCTCGAGGTGTTGGTCGCAAGTATCGCGCCCGGCTTCATTTTCGGCTCGAGACCGGCATAGACTTTCTGCTTCAGTTCGAGCTTTTCCGGCACCGCCTCGATGATCAGATCGGCGTTGCGGACGCCCTCGCCGTCCATATCCGGCATCAGGCGGTCCAGCGCGTCGCGCACATCGGTGCGCTTGCGCATGATCTTGCCGAACAGGTCGGAGGCGCGCTTCATGGCGCCGGCGATCGGCTCCGCCTTCATGTCGGCCAGCGTCACCCGCATGCCCTGATTGGCGCACCAGGCCGCGATGTCGCCGCCCATCGCGCCGGCGCCGATGACATGGACATGGCCGACCTTGTTGCCGCCGCCGGCGAGCTTCTTCATCTGCTCGCGCAGGAAGAACACCCGGATCAGGTTTTGCGCCGTCGGCGTCACCATCAGATTGGCGAACGAGGTCTTTTCCGCCGCCAGCATCGCCGCCTTGTCGCCGCCGTGCCTTTCCCAGAGATCGATCAGCGCGTAAGGCGCGGGGTAGTGCTCGCGCGGCGCGGCTTTTGCGGCCTCGCTGCGCATCCGGCTGGCGAGGAAGCCGCGCACCGGCGTGAAATTCAGCACCGCATTCAGCGCGCCCGGCCGGGCGCGTTTCAGGTGGCCGAACAGCGCGTCCTTTACGGCATTGCGGACATGGCGTTCCTGCGCCACGCCGTCGACCAGCCCGAGCGATTTCGCCCGCCGCGCGTCGATGGTCTTGCCGGTCAGCATCAGCGGCATCGCCTGCATCGGATTGACCAGCCGCGTGAACCGCGCGGTGCCGCCCAGCCCCGGATGCAGGCCGAGCATCACCTCGGGAAAGCCGAAGCGGGCGCCGTCGATCGCGATCCGCGACTGGCAGGCCAGCGCGACTTCGAGGCCGCCGCCGAGGCAGAAGCCGTGGATGACCGCGACGCTCGGCACTTTCAGGTTTTCGAGCCGGTCGATCACCGCATGGGCCCGGCCGATGGAGGTCTCGACGGCGCGGGGATCGGTCGCGCCGCGAAATTCGTTGACGTCGGCGCCGGCGATGAAGCCGGACTTCTTTGCGGAGCGGATGACAAGTCCGGCCGGGCGCTGGCTTTCCAGCGCGGCCAGCACCGTGTCGAGTTCCTCGATGACGTCGGCCGACAGCGTATTGGCGCTGGCGTTGGCGCGGTCGAACAGCAGCCAGGCAACGCCGTCGGCGTCGCGGGTGAGCTTGAAGTTGCGATAGGGACCGTTGTCCTCGGGCTTCGGCCCGAGTTCGAGCACACGGTCGGCGAGAACGTTCAAGACCCTGGAATCCATCATCACACCGTCTCGATCAGCATCGCACCGCCCTGCCCGCCGCCGATGCATTCGGTGGCGATGCCGCGCTTGGTGCCCAGCCGCTTCATGGCGTTGACGAGATGCAGCACGATGCGGTTGCCGCTGCAGCCGACGGGATGGCCGAGGCTGATGGCGCCGCCATCGACGTTGAGCTTGGTGCGGTCGATCTCGCCCGCGGCGCCGTCGAGGCCCAGAATCTCGCGGCAGAATTTGTCGTCGTTCCAGGCGGCCAGACACCCCAGCACCTGGGTCGCAAACGCCTCGTTCAACTCCCAGGTCTCGATATCGCCAAGCGCCAGTTTATGGCGCTTGAGAAGCTCGGTCGCCGACAGCACCGGGCCGAGGCCCATGATCGAGGGATCGAGCGCCGACCACTGGCTGTCGACGATGACGGCCTTCGGCGTCAGGCCGTGCTTCTGGACCGCCTCTTCCGAGGCAAGGATGGTCCAGCAAGCGCCGTCGGTGATCTGCGAGGAATTGCCGGCGGTGACCTGGCCCCACGGCCGCTCGAACACCGGCTTCAGTTTTGCAAGCGTCTCGGGCGTCGAATCCGGGCGCACGCCGTCATCGTGATCGTAGAATTTGCCGTCGCGGGCGAAGGCGGTTTCGACCTCGCCCTTGAGCCACCCTTGCGCCTGCGCATTGGCGAGCCGCCGGTGGCTTTCGGCGGCGTAGACATCGGACTGGGCGCGGGTGACGCCAAAGAGATGGCCGACCACCTCGGCGGTCTGGCCCATATTGAGTTCGGTGATGGGATCGGTGAGCCCGCGTTCCAGCCCGATGATCGGCTTGAAATAGGAAGGCCGCGCTTTGGCCAGCGCAGCCAATTTGGCCAGAATGTCCTTGGCGCCGGCAAGGCCCGCGAACCAGCGCACGCCGGCTTGCGGCCACACCAGCGGCGCGTAGCTCAGCGCCTCGGCGCCGCCGGCCAGGATCAGGTCCGAAACGCCTTCGCGGATATAGCGGTAGCCGGTGTCGATCGACTGCATGCCCGAGCCGCAATTGATCTGCACCGTGAAGGCCACCATGGCCTCGCCCATGCCGAGCCGCAGCGCCGCGACGCGCGCCGGGTTCATCTCGTCGGCAATGACGTTGACGCAGCCGAGGATGACCTGGTCGAAGGCCGTGGGCGCGAAGGGTTGGCGGGCAAGCAGCGGCCGGCCGCATTGCACGGCGAGATCGACCGGGGTGAACGGCCCGGGACCGGAGCGCGCTTTCAGAAACGGCGTGCGGCTGCCGTCGATGATAAAAACCGGTCGCGCCATCAGCCTGCCGCCCTCTGCTCACCGAGTTCCTGAAAGAACTGATGCACATCGGCCGGCTTCTTGTAAATCGGCGACAGCGCCTCCGGCGCGAAGTCGTCGACTTCGATGACTTTCGCAACGGCTTCACGCGCCGCCGCAAGCCGATCGGCTTCTCCTTGCGTGATGACGCCCTTCTTCACCGCTTCGGCCAGGTCGCGGATATGGGCGGCACGCAATCGCCTGGCGATGTCCTCGGAGGCGGTGACCAGAACGAACGCTTTTTCCAGCCGCGCGACGCCGCCGTCATCCACGACATGCGACAGATCCGGCGTCAGGCGGTCGCGCGCCGCCGAGGGCTCCAGCACCAGTTGCGCGCATTGATGGACCACGCGGTCGGAGGGCCCGAGCACGCGGGCGCCGAACGGCTGCACCACGAATTTCAGCAGGCCTGCGACAAAGCGGTTGGGCAGGTTGGCCAGGATTTCGGCAAAGCGGTTCTCGATGGTCTTGAAGCCGCTCGCCATGCACCATTCCAGCGCGGCGAAATCCGCCGGCTGCCGCCCCTCGTCCTGCCAGCGCTTTAGCGCAGCGGACAGGAGATACAGTTCCGACAGGATATCGCCGAACCGCGCCGACAGCATCTCCTTGCGTTTCAAGGCGCCGCCGAGCGTCAGGAGCGCCATGTCGGCGCAGAGCGCGAAGCCTGCCGAATAGCGCGAGAGCTGGCGATAGAACCGCGTCGCATCGCCGGCGTCCGGCGCCGGCGCAAAGGCGCCGCCGGTCCAGTTGCGGCCCCAGGCCCGGAACAGCGTGGTGACGCTGTGACCGATATGTTTCCAGAACGCTTTATCGAAGGCGTCCAGACCCTTGGCGTGGTCTTGTTCACCCAGCGCGTTCATCTCATCCAGAAGATAAGGATGCGCGCGGATCGCGCCCTGCCCGAACACGATGAGATTGCGGGTGAGGATGTTGGCGCCCTCCACCGTGATGCCGACCGGCACCGAGCGATAGAGGCTGCCCATGTAGTTCTGCGGACCGTCGATCACGGCCTTGCCGCCGTGGATGTCCATGGAATCGTCGATCGCGATCCGCATCCGCTCGGTCGCCTGCAGCTTCATGATGCCGGAAATGACCGCGGGATGGTGGCCCTGGTTGAGCGCGGCGCAGGTCAGCCGCCGCGCCGCGTCGAGCAGGTAGGCGGTCGCCGCGATCCGGGCCAGCGGCTCCTCGATGCCCTCGAACTTGCCGATCGGCACGTTGAACTGCTCGCGGATGCGGGCATAGGCGCCGGTGGTGCGCGCGGCGAAAGCCGCGCCGGCCGCCGACAATGACGGCAGCGAGATGCCGCGGCCGGCCGCGAGCGCCGTCATCAGCATCTTCCAGCCCTGGCCGAGGCGTTCCTGCCCGCCGATGATATAGTCCATGGGAATAAAGACATCGCGGCCCCAGTTCGGGCCGTTCTGGAACACCTGCATCGACGGCAGATGGCGGTGGCCGATCTCGACGCCGGGCAAATGGGTGGGGATCAGCGCCACGGTGATGCCGAGTTCATCCTGCGAACCCACCAGATGATCGGGATCGAAGGCCTTGAAAGCCAAGCCCAAAAGTGTCGCGACCGGGCCAAGCGTGATGTAGCGCTTGTGCCAGTTGAGACGCAGGCCCAGCACCTCGCGGCCCTCGAAGTTTCCCTTGCAGATGATGCCGCTGTCGATCATCGAGGCGGCATCCGAGCCGGCTTCCGGGCTGGTCAGGCCGAAACAGGGAATGTCGCGGCCGTCGGCGAGGCGCGGCAGCCATTGCTGCTGCTGGTCGCTGGTGCCGAACCGCATCAAGAGTTCGCCGGGCCCAAGCGAGTTCGGCACCATCACGGTGACGGCGGCCGTCAGCGAACGCGAGGAAAGCTTGCGCACCACTTCCGAATGGGCATAGGGCGAGAAGCCGAGCCCGCCATATTCCGTCGGGATGATCATGCCGAAGAATTTCTTCTGCTTGATGAACTCCCAGGCTTCCGGCGGCAGGTCGCGCCATTCCCAATTGATCTTCCAGTCGTCGAGCATGGCGCAGAGTTCATCGACCGGGCCGTTGAGGAAGGCCTGCTCTTCCGCCGTCAGGGTCGCGGGTTGGGTGGCAAGCAGCTTCGACCAGTCGGGATTTCCGGTGAAGAGGTCGGCGTCCCACCAGACATCGCCGGCCTCCAGCGCCTCGCGCTCGGTGTCCGACATCGCCGGCAGCACGCCGCGGGCCCAGGAAAAGATCGGCTTGGTGATGATATCGCGACGAAAGTCGAAAGAGCTCATGGCGATCTCCTCGTGGTCGGGGGTGCGGCGCGCCCGGCAGCCGCCTATGCCAGAAGACGGCCCAGTTTAGCGGAAAGCGTGGAAATCAGGTGAACACTTCGCACTGAAAATGAAGCGAAATTGATCCAAAGCGCGGGCGGCAGACAACGGCTGTCCGACGCATCGGTTCCGAAAACGCAGACCCGTGTAGCCCGGATGGAGCGCAGCGTAATCCGGGGGCTGTCCCTCAGGCGGGCCGGTCCCGGATTTCGCTGCGCTCCATCCGGGCTACGAATCCCATGTGGGTCAATCCGGCCGGACCATCTCGAACATGTTCTCCGGCCTGATCTCGAAATAATCGCCCCTGCGGCCGGCGCGCACGATGGGGCGCGCCAGCGCGGTCTGGTAGACGCCGTCCTTGATCATGGCCTTGTCAATATGCACGGCGACGACCTCGCCGAGGGTGAGCCAGGCCTGCGCCTTTTTGCCGTCGGCGCCCTGCAACTGGATGATCTGCGTCAGCTTGCACTCGAATGAAACCGGGCTTTCGGCGACCCGGGGCACGTTGACGAGTTTTCCCGGCGCCGCGCTCAGCCCGGCGATCTTGAACTCGCTGACGTCGCGGGCGACATGCGCCGCGGTCGCGTTCATCTGCTTGGCCAGATCCATGGTGGCCAGATTCCAGATGAATTCGCCGGTCTCCTGGATATTGGCGACGCTGTCCTTCCAGGAGGTCGAGGAAAAGCCGATGATCGGCGGCGTGTAGCAGAAGCCGTTGAAGAAGCTGTAGGGCGCCAGATTGACGTTGCCCTTGGCATCGCGCGACGAGATCCAGCCGATCGGCCGCGGCGCGATGATGGCGTTGAAGGGATCGTGCCTGAGGCCG
Source organism: uncultured Alphaproteobacteria bacterium (assembly GCA_963843225.1). Lineage (GTDB taxonomy): Bacteria > Pseudomonadota > Alphaproteobacteria > Rhizobiales > Xanthobacteraceae > Bradyrhizobium. The sequence continues at coordinate 38,295 of CAWJJT010000005.1, forward strand.
TGGCCGTTCTTCGGCTCGTAATAATGCAGGTCTTTCGGGCTTGATGCGTCCACGCCGTCTTCCTTCTTGCTGCGCAAGTCATCGCGAGGGGTGATCGTAGCCCGGATGGAGCGAAGCGCAATCCGGGACTATCGCGCAATCGGGTCGAGCGACCCCGGATTACGCTTCGCTCCATCCGGGCTACGCTGCCTCGCCTACTTGCCCGCCGTCTTACCCCGCGGCGAGAGGCCGGCGATGACAAAATCGATCATCTGGTCGATCGTCGGCCCCGGCTTGGTGGCGCATTGCGCGATCATCTGGGGATGGAAGAAGCGCATCATCGCGGTGCAGGCGCAGAACGAGGCGAGTTGCAGGTCAGGGACTTCAAATTCTCCGGAAGCGACCCCCTGCCCGATCACCTGTCCGATGACGGTGGCGATCATTTCCATATGAGCGGTGCAGACGTCCCAGTCCTCCTGCATCGCGATCTCGACCATCTCATGCATCTTGGCGTCACCGACATAGCGCTCGGTGTTCATGCGATTGACGGTCTTTATCAATTCGCGCAGGCGTACAGCCGCCGGCCCCTGGGTGTCGGCGATCCGCTGCGCCTCGATCTCGACCTCACCCATCAGGCCGCGCGCGACGCCCTCGTGGATCGCCTTCTTGGAATCGAAGAAGCGATAGACGTTGGCCGGCGACATCCGCAATTCCTTGGCGATGTCGGCGACCGTCGTCTTCTGATAGCCGATTTGCCGGAACAAACGCTCCGCCACCACGAGAATCCGCTCCCGCGTGTCCGACTCGATATGTTCAGAAACCAGCGTCATGGGTGTACTCAATCTTCAATTATTCCGCCGCTTCGGCAAGGGGAAATGCGGGCTTTGGCGGACCGTAATGTTGCGGCGCGAGATCGGCCGGCTGGCTGGCGCCGGCTTCATCCAGGCTCTTGCGGAACCAGAGGGCATAGAGGCCCGGCAGGTACAACAAGGTCAGGAAGGTTGCAACAAACAAGCCGCCCATGATCGTGATCGCCATCGGCCCCCAGAACGCGGAGCGCGACAGCGGGATCATCGCCAGGATCGCGGCCAGCGCGGTCAGCACCACCGGCCGGGCGCGCCGGACCGTGGCCTCGACGATCGCTTCCTTGCGGGTCAGGCCGTGGGACACGTCGGTCTCGATCTGGTCGACCAGAATCACCGCGTTGCGCATGATCATGCCGGCCAGCGCGATCAGTCCGAGCAGCGCCACGAAGCCGAACGGCTGGTTGGCGACGTTCAGCCCCAGCGATGCCCCGACGATGCCGAGCGGCGCGGTCAGGAACACCAGCAGCAGGCGCGAGAAGCTCTGCAACTGGATCATCAGCAGCGTCAGCATGACGATGACCATCAGCGGAAACAGCACGAAGATCGAGGCGTTGCCCTTGGCGGATTCCTCGAACGCGCCGCCCGCCTCGATCCGGTAGGCCGGCTCGAGGCTGTCGCGGATTTCCTGCAGTTTGGGCCAGATCTGGTTGGTCACGTCGGGCGCCTGCACGCCGTCGACGACGTCGCCGCGCACGGTGATCGCCATGTCGCGATTGCGCCGCCACATGATCGGCTCCTCGTGGGCATATTCGATCTTGGCGATCTGCGTCAGCGGCACCGCGACCCCGTTGCGCGAGGTGATGGTGAGATCGCCGACATGGGCGAGATCGAGCCGTTCGGACGGCACCGCGCGGGCGACCACGCCGACCTTCTCGATGCCGTCGCGGATCGTGGTCACCGGCGCGCCGGAGATCAACATGGAGAGCGCCTGCGAGACGTCCTGCGGGGTCAGGCCGAGCGCACGGGCGCGATCCTGGTCGACCGCGAGCTTCAGGTAGGGCGACTGCTCGTTCCAGTCGAGTTGCGGATCCTTGACCTTGTCGTTCTGCCGGACCACGTCGCGCACCTTGTAGGCGATGTCGCGCACCTTGGCGGGATCAGGCCCGATCACGCGGAACTGGACGGGGAAGCCGACCGGCGGGCCGAAGTTGAAGCGGTCGACCCGCACGCGGGCCTCCGTCAGCGCCCCGTCATCGACGGCCTTCTCGATCCGGGCCTTGATGCGCTCGCGCGCCTCCACATCCCGGGCGACGACGACGATTTCGGCGAAAGCCTCGTTCGGCAGTTGCGGGCTCAGTCCGAGCCAGAAGCGCGGCGAACCCTGGCCGACATAGGCGGTGTAGGTCGAAATGTCCTTGTCGTCCTTCAACAGCGCCTCGGCCTTCTTCACCGATTTTTCGGTGACGCCGAACGCGGTGCCCTCGGGCAGGCGCAGTTGCACGAACAGCTCGGGCCGCTCCGACAGCGGGAAGAACTGCTGCTGGACATGGCCGAAGCCCACGATCGAGAGCACGAACACGCCGACGGTCGCCAGCACCACCTTGACGCGGTGCTCGACGCACCAGGCGATCATGCTGCGGAGAATCCGGTAGACGCGCGTCTCGTAGACCGCATGCGGGTCGTGGTTGTGCTGCACCGTGATGTTCGGCAGCAGCTTGACGCCGATATAGGGCGTGAAGATCACCGCCACGAACCAGGACGCCACCAGCGCGATCGCCACGATCCAGAAGATGCCGCCGGCATATTCGCCGACCGCCGAATTGGCAAAGCCGATCGGCAGGAAGCCGGCGGCCGTCACCAGCGTTCCCGTCAGCATCGGAAACGCGGTGAACTCCCATGCAAAGGACGCGGCCCGGACCCGGTCCCAGCCCTGCTCCATCTTCACCACCATCATCTCGACCGCGATGATGGCGTCATCGACCAATAGCCCGAGCGCGATGATCAGCGCGCCGAGCGTGATCCGGTGCAGATCGAGCGACATCGCGTTCATGACGATGAAGACGATCGCCAGCACCAGCGGCACCGACATCGCGACCACGATCCCGGTGCGCCAGCCCAGCGCGACGAACGAGACGAACAGCACGATCGCCAGCGCCTCGATGAAGGAATGCACGAACTCGCTGACGGCGTGCTCGACCACGAGGGGCTGGTCCGCGATCAGTTCGACATTGATGCCCTGCGGCACCGCCTTCATGAAATCGGCGGTCGCGCCGGCAACGTCCTTGCCGAGTTCCAGGATATTGGCGCCCTTGGCGGTGACCACGCCGATGCCGAGCGCGGGCTTGCCTTCCTGGCGCACCGTGAAGGTGGGCGGATCGACATAGCCGTGGGTGACGGTGGCGATATCGCCGAGCCGGAACACCCGGCCATTGCTTTCGACCGGCGTTTCCGCGACCGCCTTGACGCCGTCGAGCGCGCCGGTGACGCGCAGCGGCACGCGCTGCGAGGACGTCTCGACCGTGCCGGCGGGCACGACGTTGTTCTGCTTGGCGAGCGAATCGAACAGCGCCTGCGGCGTGATCCCGAGCGTTGCCAGCTTGGCGTGGGAGAATTCGACGAAGATCCGTTCGTCCTGGGTGCCGTAGAGATCGACCTTCGTCACTCCGGGCACCTTCAACAGCCGCTGGCGCATGCCTTCGGCGGCCTTTTTCAGTTGCGCGTAGTCGGCGCCGTCGCTGGTCATCATGTAGAGGATGGAATCGACGTCGGAGAATTCGTCGTTGACGACGGGCCCGAGCAGGTTGGCGGGCAACTGCGGCTGCACGTCGGCCAGCTTCTTGCGCAGCAGATAAAACAGATACGGCACGTCCTTCGGCGGCGTCGAATCCTTGAACGTGACCTGCATCGCCGTGAACGCCGGCTTCGAATAGGTCTGCACCTTTTCGAAATAAGGCAGTTCCTGCAGCTTCTTCTCGATGGGGTCGGCGACCTGGGTCTGCATTTCGGCAGCGGTCGCCCCCGGCCAGATCGCCGAGACGTTCACGACCTTGACGGTGAAGAAGGGATCCTCGGCGCGGCCGAGCTTCTCATAGGAGAAGAAGCCGGCGACGCCGAGCGCCACGACGAGAAACAGGATCAGTGCGGGATGGCTGACAGCCCAGGCCGAAAGATTGAAATGCTTCATCGCGCCCTCCTCGGATCAATCGGGATTAAAACGACAATGACGAGACAACCCGGACCTTCTGGGCCGGATCGAGCTTCTGCACACCCAGCGCCACCACCTTGGCGCCTTCGCCGACGCCGCCGGAGATGACGACGTCATTGCTCTCGTAGGATTTGACCGTGACCGGCTTCAGCGACACCTCGCCCTTGTCGTCAACGACATAGAAGGAGGGATCGCCGCCTTCGCTGAACAGCGCCGACAGCGGCAGCCGCGCCACGCGCGACGTCGCGGGATCGGCCAGCGTCAGCGTCGCGGTCATGCCGAGCGAGACGCTGTCGCCGGCGTCGGGCAATGAAAATTTCGCCAGATAGGTGCGGGTCGCGGGATCGGCGTTGGGCGCGATCTCGCGCAGTTTCGCCACGTATTTCTTGTCGGGTTCGGACCACAGCGACACGCTGGCTGTGCCTTCCTTGGCGCGGCCGAGCAACGTCTCGGGGATGGCGACGACGGCTTCCTTTTCCGCAAAGCGCGCGACACGAATGGCGGTCTGGCCCGCGGTCACGACCTGGCCGGGATCGACCAGGGTCGCGGTGACGACGCCGCGGCTGTCGGCGGGGAGCGTCGCATAGGACAGCGAATTGTTGGTGAGTTCGACCGAGCGCTGGGCGCGGTTGAGCCGCGCGCGTGCTTCGTCGGCGGTGGCGCGGGCCTGGTCCATCTGCGCGTCGGTCGCCCAGCCCTTGGCGCGCAGTTCCCTGGCGCGGGTTTCGGACGCGGCGGCCTGCGCGAGCACGCCGGTGGCGGCGCGCAATTCGGCCTCGGCCTGCTCGGCCTGCAGTTTCAGGTCGACCTCGTCGAGGGTGGCGAGCGGCTGGCCGACATCGACGGTTTGGCCGACTTCGACCAGGCGCTTGGCGATCTTGCCGGGGACCCGAAAGCCCATGTCGGTCTCGATCCGGGGCTTGATGGTGCCGACAAAACTCCGCTCCGGCGATTCGGCCTCATAATGCACCGTGGCCACCAAAACCGGGCGGGTCGGGGTGACCTTTTCGGCGACCTTGTCGTTGCAGCCAGCCAGCGCAACCGCCACAAGCGCCAGCGATGCACCAGCTAATAGCCTGGAATAGCTAGATAAAATTGATCTGACCAACATGACCGCTTCCCTCGTTCTGCTACGGAATCAGTGTTGATTGTTTACTGACGATTGTCAATATTCGTCATAGATCATGATTCCGTGAAGCCCCGGGGGTGGTTAAGGGGTCACGAATTTCGGGGTGCTTCGTCCACCCAGCGATGGACGGGCAGCCGCTGCCCGAACTCCCGTTATCGCCGGCCCGAGAGGAAAACCGCGATGTCAGTTGCATCTGGAGGAAGTCGCCGAAGCAATTCAGGCACGTTTCAGCAGCGCGCTCCGCGTGCGCCGACCATCCGACGCGTCATGGCAGTTCGGTGCTGACTGCCGCGCAGCAGGGAAGCCTGATAAAGGAAGCGTCCGCGATAATGGGGAGGCGCCATCCGCCTCACCGATTCCAAAACCGGCACAGCGTTCGAGCTGACGATCCCTCTCGCCGAAACTCCGCCGCCATGACATTCACCCGCGCCTGCCTGTTCGCCGCGATCATCATCTGCGCCTCGCGCGCGACCTGGACTCGCGCGGGATTGCCGGCCTTCATCGTCAAATATGGCGGCTCGGTGCTGTGGCGCGATGGTGATCTTTCTGGTGGCGCAGACGCCCCGCCTGGCTACGCCGACATACTGGGGCGCGCTGAAACGCCATCATACCAACGCCTCAAGGCGGTCAACTCTTCCGGCATCGGCAAGACCGGCTGCCCTGGTGGCGAAGTCGACGGTGACGACGGCGGTGATGTCGGCGACGGAAAATTCATCGCCGGCGATGAAGGGGACTTCCGCGAGCCGGGCGTTGAAGTCGGCATAGAAATGGCCGATCCGCGCCTTGCTTCGTTCGACCAGCGCCGGAATCTGCTCGTAGTCATGCGGTCCGGCGATCGCCCTGTTCTTGAGACGCGGGGACCGCATTGCGGACCGCCTCCATCACCGAGGCAAATCCCTCTTGCTCGACGCGCCGCTCCCACATCGTGACCAGCGCCTTCGTCTTCGCGGTGCCGCCGAGCAGCGGCGGCGCGGGGTGGATCTCCTCGAGATAGCGCAGAATAGCCGGCACTTCGCCGATCGCGGTGCCGTCATCGAGCACCAGCGTCGGAACGACGCGGCGCGGGTTGATCTCGGCATAGGCGTTCGAAAGCTGTTCCTTCGCGCGCGAGATCGACGGGCACGATCGGCATCGAAATCCCCTTCTCCGCCAGGTAAATTCTCACCCGGCGGGAGTTCGGCGAGCTGTTTGCCTGATAGAGCTTCATGATGGCCTCCATTCGCCTGGATTCAGATCTTCGAGCCACCGCCGGCCTGGATGGTAGTCGCCGGTCACCCAGCGCGCCGCATCGGAGGCCAGGAAGGTGATGACGTCGGCGACATCATCGGGATGACCGATGCGCTGCAGCGCCTGTATCGAAAGCGTGTAGTCGCGCCCCTCGTCGGATCGCACAAAATTCGACATGTCGGTGTCGATGACGCCGGGCGCGACGGCATTGACGCGGATGCCGCGCGGTCCCAACAGCGCAGCGAGATGCTTCACGAGCGTGTCGATCGCCCCTTGGTTGCGGCATAGGCCGGCAACACACCGACCGACGCGCGCGCCGCCAGCGACGACAGCAGCACGACGCTGGATCCTTCGCCGAGCAGCGGCAGCAATTGCTGCACCAGGAAGAACGGCGCGCGGACGTTGACGGCGAACATGCGGTCGAACTCCGCCACGGTCTGGTCCTCGATGCTCGCCGCGGTGGCGACACCGGCATTGGCGACCAGGATATCGAGCCGCTCGCCGACCAGCTTGCGGACTTCCGTCGCCAGTTTATGTGCGCCATCCGGCGCGCCGAGGTCGGCGCCGACCGCGTCCGCCTTGCCGCCGGCCGCGCGAATTTCCGCCACCAGCGATTCGGCTTCCTTCGAGCCGCTGCCGTAATGAACGATGACGCGGGCGCCGGCCAGGGCGAGCGCGCGAGCGGTGGCGCGGCCAATGCCGCGCGAGGCGCCGGTAACGAGGGCGGTTCTGCTGATGAGGTCGCTCATGATCGTTATTTCCTGTGAGATGAGGTTGGGGTCTGGAATTACGCGGCGGTCTTGCCGCCGTTGACGTTGATGATCTGGCCGGTGATGAACGACGCCTTGTCGGAGGCTACGAACACGATCGCATCGGCGATCTCTTCGGGCTTGCCGGCGCGTTTCAGCGGCACGCCGGCGACGCAGCCCGGCCTTGCGCTCCGGCCGTGCCGGTGAAGCGGTCGAGCATCGCGGTCTCGATCGGGCCGGGCGCGACCGCGTTGACGCGGACGCCGAAGGCCGCGGCTTCGAGCGCCGCCGACTTGGTCAGGCCTTCGACGGCGTGCTTGCTGGCGGTGTAGAGCGAGGCACCCGGCGCGCCGCGCTGGCCCATGGTCGACGAAAGATTGACGATGCTGCCGCTGCCTTGCGCCTGCATCACTCGCAGTTCGTGCTTCATGCTAAGCAGCACGCCGAGCACGTTGGTATCGAAGGTCGCGGCGTAACTTTCCGCGGTCTGCTCGGTGACCGGGCCGGGCTTGCCTTCGGTGCCGGCGTTGTTGACCGCCACGTCGAGGCGGCCGAACCGGGCGACGGTCTGGTCGACAAGCTTGCGCACGTCGTCTCTCGTGGCGGACGTCGGCGCGAATGAACTCGGCTTCGTGCGCCGAGCGCGCGCAGTTCGGCGACGAGGGCCGCGCCGGCGTCATCGCGGCGACCGGAGACGACGACATTGGCGCCTTCTTCGGCGAAGGCGAGCGCGGTGGCGCGGCCGATGCCGGTCAGCGCACCAGTGATCAGGACGACGGGATGGCTCATACGACTTCTCCTCGGATATGACGTATGCCTGCTCAGGTCTCGCTGGCAGATCTTGTTCGGGTAGCGTTGCGCTGGGCTTCTGTGCGCGTTATCGTCTGCTGCTGCAGAGGATGTAGATCGCGCTGGCGTCCGGGAGAAAGACTTTGTAAGGTCGTAGCCATACTTTTCAGGACTATGCGTCATGGAGCTTCGACATCTTCGCTACTTCGTCGCCGTGGCCGAGGAAGGCAGCCTGACGGTGGCCGCGCAAAAGCGGCTGCACACGGCGCAGCCTTCGCTGAGCCGGCAGATTCACGATCTTGAGCTGGAGGTCGGCGTTCAGCTGCTGAACCGCGGCCCCCGCGGCGTCGAGCTGACGCCATCGGGACGGGTGTTTCTCGATCACGCCCGCATCGCACTGCTGCAGGTCGAGGCCGCCGGCGAGGCGGCGCGGCGCGCGGCGCAGCCGGCGAGAACCTCGTTCGCGATCGGCTTTCTGACCGGCTACGAAATGGATTGGCTTCCGGCCGTCATGGACATTCTGCGGTCAGAACTGCCCTCGACCGAGGTCGTCATCCATAGCCAGGATTCACCCGACCTCGCCGCGGGCCTGATCCGCGGGAAAATCGATCTGGCCTTTCTGCGCCCGGAAAAGTCCGCGCCCGGGTTGAAATTCAAGCCGCTGAGAAAGGATCCGCTGATCGTGCTGATGGCGCGGGATCACGCCTTGGCGGCGCGAAGCTCGATACGGCCGCAGGATATCGCGGGTGAAACCTTCGTCGGCGTCTCCGCGACGCGCGCGCCGACGCTGCAAGGCCGCGATCGACGACTATGCCAAGCGCGTCGGCCTGACCTTGAAGCCCGATCATCAGGCGGAGAATATCGCGATGGCGATTTCAATGGTGGCGTCCACCGGCGGCGTCGCCCTGCTTCCGCTCTATGTGCAGAAATTGCTGCCGAGCACCGTCGTCAGCCGCCCGATCCAGGGCGCGCCGCCGACGGTGGATCTGGTGATCGGCTACAACGAGGCGAACACGTCGTCGCTGCTGAAATTTCTCTTGTCGAGGGTGGACGAGCTGAAGTTCCGGGTGACGAAGAATGACGGGAAGTGAAGGAGGCTGCGCGTCAGCTTTCCATCAAGTCACTGACGCGCTTGTCTGCCCGCGGCGGCTTTTCGGCCTTCATCGCATGGCTGGCGGCATCCTCGGCGATGCGGACGATTTCCTTGATCCGGGCGCTGATCTTTTCCAGAATCGATTTGTCGGTGGTGTTCATGTCGCCTCCGAAGTCCGGTTGTTGAAATCAACCTGTCCGGAAGCCCGCGGTTCCGCGGAAAAATCTCATTCGGCGAGCTGGAACCGCTCGAACCGGTGCAGTTCCTCCTCGATGCGGCGCTTCAACTCCTTGCGCGCGCCTTTCTTCGCGCCCGCGCCGACCCAGCTCCATTTCTGCAGCAGAACCTTGCGATTCTTGCGGTCGGTCTTGAGATCGAGCGCGGCGACGATGTCCTCGCCGGCCACGACCGGCAGCGCGAAATAGCCGAACACCCGCTTTTCCTTCGGCAGATAGGCCTCGAAGCGGTGCTCGTAATCGAAAAACAGATGCGCGCGCTTGCGCTGGATGATCAGGGGATCGAACGGCGAGAGGATATGCGACCAGGTCGGAAGCCGACCTCGCCGGCATTCTCCAGCGTCGCAGGTTCCGCCCAGTGCTCCTGCTTGCCCGCGCCTTCGACCGCGACCGGCACCAGTTCGCCGCGGCGAACCCGCGCCTCGATCATGCGCCGTACCTGGGCCTTGCTCGGCGCATCCAGATGGCAGATCGAATTGAGGCTGACGACGCCCTGCGCGCGAAGCGCGCGGTCCAGCAGATAGCCCGTGACTTCCCGCGCCGAGGCGGCCTTCGGCAGCCTGTCCCAGCCAAAATGCCGCGTCATCAGCTCATAGGTCTTGAGCATGCCGTTGCGCTCGCTGATGGTGAGCTCGCCGGTATAGAAGGCAAGCTGCAGCGCCCGCTTCGACGGCTTGCGGCTCGCCCACAGATGCTCCTTGTCGACCAGCACGTCGTCGTCGATGTCGCGGATGGTCAGCGCGCCGTCCCGCCGGATCAGCCGCATCACCTTGCGCAGGTCGGCCGGCTTGACCGACGAAAGCCATTTATGGCCGTCGCGCCTGTGACGCTTCATCGCCGGGATGAAGAAACGGAGATCCTTTGTCGGCACATAGGAGAGCGCATGGGTCCAGTATTCGAACACGGATTTGTCGACGCTCTGGGCCTGGCGCAAATCGGCGCGGCTATAATCGGGAATCCGGCTCCAGAGAATATGGTGGTGGCTGCGCTCGATGACGTTGATGGTGTCGATCTGCACGTAGCCGAGATGTTCGACCGCGGCCGCGGTTGCATCAGGCCCGCCGCCAAACGGCGCGCGCACGTCGAGCCGCTGGGCGCGCAGCCAGATCCGGCGGGCTTCAGTCTTGGTCAAGGGACGGGATTTATCGGCGCGGGACATGGCGCGGCAATCTAGCCGGATTCGCGGACCTGGAAAGGCGCATCAACGCCCATCGGCCGGAAGCTCGAGCTTGTAGATGTCCTTGCCGATGGCAAAGGCAGTGACGCCGCCATCGGCGCGTTTCAGCGAACCTGATCTTGTTGGTGGAAAGCCCCATGTCCTGCGGCGTCCAGCTCTTGCCGCCGTCGCGCGTGCCGTAGCCGCCGGTCGATCCGCCGACCCAGCCCCGCTCCTCGTCAAGGAAGGCGATGCCGTAGGGAATCCAGTTCGCATCATGGGTGACGGTCAGCCGCCGCCAGTGTTCGCCGCCATCTTCGGTCTTCATCACATAGCCGCGGGCTTCGCCCGCCGGGGCCTGATAGGAGATGATGGTGGCGTAGCCGACCTGCGCGCTCGGAAAGGCCAGCTTCCAGTTGTTGTCGCCGGCGCGGTCGCTGTCGAACACCGCGCGCCAGGATTTTCCGCCGTCGGTGGTCTTCAATATCCGCGCATGGGCCTTGTCCTCCGCGGCTTCGCTGGCGCCGGCGATGAAGCCGGTATTCTCATCGACAAAATGAATATCGAGGATCATGCCCGTGACATTACTCATGTCCCGGGCGCGAAAGCTGCGACCTTCGTCGAAGGATTCCAGCAGACCGGCCGGCCCGCCGACCCGTCCGCCTGCGCGCACCGCCAGAACCTTGCCGCCAACCTTGAGCACGTCGATCGCGCAGACGCCCACGATCTGGCGGCCGGCGACCGGCCTGACCGCCGCCCAGTGCACGCCGCTGTCATGCGACACGTAGAGCGGCTGCCGGTCGGTCACGCCGGGAAAATAGCCGGGGCCGATATTGCCGAGGAAGCCGGTCTGCGCGTCGGCGAATTCGAGCGCCCGAACGTAGGTGCCCTGCTTGGTCCAGATCGCGGTCCAGGCGTCGCCGCCGTCATCGGTGCGATAGATGCGGCCGGTGCCGTTGCCGTACCAGCCGGTCAGCGCATCGGCGAAGGCGATCGCGTCCTGCTTGTTGTTCAGCGTATAGGGCGCGGCCGGCAGTTTGATCCAGTGCTCGCCGGCGCGGGCCGGCGCCGCTGCAACCAGCGTGAGGCCGATTGCCAGAACCGCCTGGCCCAGCCGGCGCGCCCTCGTCGAAATCTTCAATTCAACCGTCCCGGCCCGTTCGAGGGCGGCGCAAAATGCCAGCGCCAGTTTTCCGCAAAAAGCCGCACCGCCCGATGGGCGGCACGGCATCTTAACATCTTCCTTTAACACGTTTCCCGATGCGAACCGGTACGCTCGAAAACGCTATCGATATTACATGCCCGGCTTCATCATGCTCATCTTCTGCGCATTCATGTAATGCATGCAGGCGCTGCGCATCTTGCCGTTGCTCATGTCCATGTTGGCCATGGCCATTTCCTTGTTGGCGGGGCTTGGACCCGGGCTCATCATCATGGTGGATTTGGCCATATTTTCGCCGGTGCAGGCCATCATTTCCGCCGACGCGGGCGTCAAGGCCAAAGCGGAGAACATGGCGGCCGTGATCAGGATCTTGTTCATGGGAACCTCGCTGATATCACCAGCCTGTCGCTGGCTAACGAGATACGCTCCGGACTCGCGGACGTTTCCAAACAACGAACGCTTTTCGTGCTGCGTTGCAACTAGCCTCGCTCCGGCCTACCGCTTCGGCTGCTGGCCGATGCTTCCGGTTGCGATGTCGGGCTCGCAGGAGGCCTTGCCGCGATCGGCGGCCTGACATTTGTAGACGCTGCCGGTCAGCCGGTCGACCAGCCACATATTGTCATCGTTGGGACTGTCCATGCCGATGAAGCGGCTGCCCACGGCCGTAATCAGCGTCGACAGCAGGATCGCCGCCGCGATCATGCCGGCGCCCACCAATACCGGCATCGAGCTTCCCGAGCGATCCGGCATGATTGGGCGAGATCCCTGATACTCGCCATATCTCTTCGGTGACTGAAACAAGGCCCTGTTGCTTCGCTGGTTTTTGTTTTTGTGTTTCTTCGCGAGTTGACACTCTAGCAACTCATCTGGCCGATTTGTTGTCCGGACCCCGGCGCCGACACGACTTTGCAGTGGATAGCGTACGATTATCGAAGAGGCGGCCAGCGGGCCGCCTCTTCCGTTCGCGATATCCAGGTTTCATCCGGGAAGCGGAACTACGCCGCCGACTTGCCCTCATAGGCCCGCTTCAGCCCGGCGATATCGAGCTTGACCATCTGCAGCATGGCCTGCATCGCCCGCTGCGCGCCGGCCGTGTCGGAACCGCCGAGATATTGCAGCAGCGCGGCCGGCACGATCTGCCAGGACACGCCGTAACGATCCCTGATCCAGCCGCAGCGTTCGGCCTGACCACCACCAGCGAGCAGCGCGTCCCACAACCGGTCGACCTCGGCCTGATCGGCGCAGTCGATCTTGAAGGAAACCGCGTGGGTGTATTCGACCCGCATGCCGCCGTTCAGCGCCATGAAGCGCTGGCCGGCCAGCGTGAACTCCACCACCAACACCGAGCCGGCCTTGCCGGCGGGACCGTCGACGGTGTTCTTCTGTACCTTCTCGATTCTGGAATCGGGCAGCAGCGAAACATAAAATTTCGCGGCCTCCTCGGCTTCGCCGTCGTACCACAGGCAGGGGGAAATCTTTGACATCAGTGAACTCCGTTGCGCGCGTTTCGATCAGGCGGCGGCCGTCTGCGCCGCGGAAGCCGCGACGTCCATCCACATCACTTCCCAGATGTGGCCGTCGGGATCCTCGAAGCTGCGGCCGTACATGAAGCCGTAATCCTGCTTGGGACCGGGATCGACAACCCCGCCGGCGCCTTGCGCATTGCCCACCATGTCGTCGACGGCGGCGCGGCTGTCGGCGGAGATGCAGATCAGGACCTCGCTCGACGTCCGGGCATCGGCGATCTTCTTCGGCGTGAACTGGCGGAATTTGTCCGGGGTCAGCAGCATGACGTGGATGGTTTCCGAAAACACCATGCAGGAGGCGGTTTCGTCGCTGAATTGCGGGTTCTTCTCGGCGCCGATCGCCTGATAAAAGGCGGTCGCGCGGGCGAGATCGCTGACCGGCAGGTTGATGAAGATCATTTTGGCCATGGAGACTCCTCATTTTGGCGCGTTATGGCCGAAGGACGAACGGGCAAGTCGGACATCCGACACCGGATCCGGATTTTTTTGGTGGGGCTGCATTCGTCATGGCAAGAAAAAGGCGTGGATGTCCGGCATTAGGCCGGGCATACCGCTCTTTGCGACGGTCACATCACGTCGCGATCGGGGCCGGCATGCTGAGGAACGCCCGCGTCACGTGCCAGAACAATTGCCGATTGGTGGCAAGCGTGACCGAATGCGCGGTGCCCGGCAGGATCACGAACTGGCGGTCGCCGTTCGGCAGCAGGTTGAAGAACTCCTCGAGATCGGCGACGGCAGCGATCCCGTCATATTCGCCGCGCACCAGCAGCACCGGCGACAGCACCTTCTCCGGCTTCACCACCGGCAGGTTGGCGGTCATGTCGAGATAGGTGCCGGTCGGCACCTGGTCGCCGAACTGCATCTCCGCATCCGCCAGCGCCTCGACGGCGGCGGTTTCGCTGGTGCCGGGCTTGTCGCGGGTGGCGATCGAGCGGATCATGTCGCGGTCGCGCTTGCGCATGTTGTGCGAACGATAATAGGCGAGCTGCTCGGCGCGCTTTGTCAGGGTCGGCGATCCCTCGCCCTTGTAGGTGAAGGCGGCGAACACCAGCCGGTCGGCGCGCTCGGGCTGCGCCATCGCGTAGGCGCCGGCGCGCAGCGCCCCGGAGGACTCGCCGAGGAAATGGAATTTCTGCCGGCCGGTCTCGCGGATGACGATCTCGGCCGCCGCCTTCAAATCCTCGACCCCGCTGGCGATGTCGGAATTGCCCGACGTGCGCCCCGACTTGCCGTAGTTCTCGTGGTCCATGGTCCAGCAGTCGAAGCCGTAGCGGGCGAATTCGTTCATGACCGAATATTCGCCGTGGCCGGGCACGTTGAGTCGAATACCCGCGAGGTGACCGACGAGCCGTGCACGAAGAAGATCACCGGCCGCGACGGCTCGCCGGGTTTCGGCGCACCCAGCCGCTTGCGATACATCCACAAGGGCACGTCGCCCTTCTTGGCCCAGTATTCGCTGCTCCAGATTTCGCCGCCGTCGGCAGCGGCCGCATCCGGCGCGGGCAACGCGCCGGCGAGGCTCCCGGCCACGAGGCCAAGGCCCGCGCCCTTGATGACCGCGCGCCGCGGCATCGGCTGATCGAGATGTGTCATGGTTTCCTCCGGTCGGCTTGCGAGGTGCGAACTTCGCCGCACTTCTCGCGGGTGATTACTTCGTCTCCGCCGGATCGCGGTGCACGGGATCGATCCACAGCACGGTCTCGGGCTTCTCCACCGGCTCGATGTCGAGATTGATCGCGACCGCCTGGCCGTCGCTGCGCACCAGCACGCATTCCAGCACCTCGTCGCGGCTGGCATTGATCTCCTGGTGCGGCACGTAGGGCGGAACGAAGATGAAATCGCCGGGACCGGCTTCCGCGGTGAATTGCAGATGCTCGCCCCAGCGCATCCGCGCTTTGCCTTTCACGACAAAGATGATGCTTTCGAGGTGACCGTGATGATGCGCGCCGGTCTTGGCGTCGGGCTTGATGGTCACGGTGCCCGCCCATAATTTCTGCGCGCCGGCGCGGGCAAAATTGATCGCAGCCTTGCGGTCCATCCCCGGCGTCGAGGGCACGTTGGGATCGAGCTGATTGCCGGGAATGACGCGAACACCGTCGTGCTTCCAGCGCTCGGCATCGCCGTGATCGTGATCCGAATGGCTGTGATCGTGGGACATGCATGTCTCGCCTTTTACGAAAATTCGTCGCGCGAACGGTACCGAATACCGCGTGCGCGATCCAGCAGTTAAGGGAACATTTCACGCCGTCGCGACTTGCCTCTCCGAAGCAAAAGACAACAGGAGAAGTGTGATGGGTAGCACGGCAGACAAGGTTAAAGGCGCCACCAACGAGGCGATCGGCAAGGCCAAGCAGGGCGTCGGCGAAGCCGTCGGTTCCGACCGCTTGCAGGGCGAAGGCGCGGTTCAGGAAATCAAGGGCAAGGGCCAGAAGGCCGTCGGTGACGCCAAGGAAGCCACCAAGGACGCGGTCAACAAGGCGGCCGCCGCAGCGAACAAGAATCTCTGATCGACGCTGGTCGATCAACGCAAGGAAAGACCGGCCCCTGGGCCGGTCTTTTTGTTTCTCGTCGGTCATGACCGGTCACGGCGAACTCAGGCAATGGCTATTTCACCGCCAGCAGTTCGACGTCGAACATCAGCGTCGCGTTCGGCGGGATCACGCCGCCGGCGCCGCGGGCGCCGTAGCCGAGCGCGGGCGGAATGATCAGGGTGCGCTTGCCGCCGACCTTCATGGTGGCGACGCCCTCGTCCCAGCCGGCGATCACCCGGTGCTGCCCGATCGGAAATTCGAACGGCTCGTTGCGGTCGACCGAGGAGTCGAACTTCTTGCCCTTCTTGCCGTCCTCGTAGAGCCAGCCGGTGTAATGCATGACGCAGGTCTGGCCGGGTTTTGGCGATGCGCCTGTGCCGACCGTGGTGTCGATGATCTGCAAGCCTGAAGCTGTGGTCATGGTTTTTCCTGCGGTCTGCGCCGCTGCTGTGGTCGGTACACACGCCAATGGCATGGCGGCAATCGTCAACGCGATCGCGGCCAGCATCGGAATTCCTGCACGCTTGAAACGTCGCATCTGTTGGCACCTTCCGTTCCGGTTATCGGAAGCGTGTCTAGCGCAACGAGGCGGCGTTGAAAGCCCGTCGCGCGCGTGCAGATAGCCGTCATTCCGGGATGATGCGTTTGGCACCGGACCCGAAATCTCGAGCATTTGCGGCTCGATGCTTCGCATCGCCCCGAAATGGCCGACATCACGCTGCCCTGGAAACCCGCTTCGCGGCCGAAGTCACTTCCTCGGTAATGACGGAGAATTTCACCAGCTGGACCGGACCGAAGTTGGTCGAGATCGCGACGTCGGCGGCGTCGCGGCCGCGCGCCATGACGATGCGGCCGATCCGCGGGTGGTTGTGGCGGGCGTCGAACGTGTACCAGCGGCCGTCGAGATAGACCTCGAACCAGGCGCTGAAATCCATCGGCGCGGGATCGGCGGGCACGCCGATGTCGCCGAGATAGCCGGTGCAGTAGCGCGCCGGGATGTTCATGCAGCGGCAGAGCGTGACCGCCAGATGCGCGAAGTCGCGGCAGACGCCGATCCGCTCCTCGTGGCCTTCGGAGGCGGTGCGGTCGTCGCGCGCATGCTGGTAGCCGAAGCTGATGCGGTCGTGGACGTAGTCGCAGATCGCCTGCACGCGCGGCCAGCCCGGCGCGCTGCCGCCGAACAGCGACCAGGCGAGGTCGGACAATTTCTCGGTGTCGCAATAGCGGCTGGCCAGCAGATAGATCAGCACGTCGTCGGGCAATTCGCCGACTTCGAGTTGCCGCGCATCGGGCGCGACCACATCCGGCAGACCGCTATCCCCGATCAGAAATTCGTTGCGGATTTCGATCAGGCCGGCCGGCGCGATCGATTCGCGTGCAGGTATTGCCGAAGATGTCGACATAGTCGGTCGAGGCAACGTCCGGCGAAAACCGGATTCGGTGCTCGCTCAGGAGATCGTCGACGCGCGCCGGCTCGATGCTGAGCATCAGGACCATCGGGGTGTCCTGGAAGCACTGAAAGGCAATGTCGTAGCCGGCACGGATTTCCACGTCGCGTCTCCTCAACACCTGTCGAATTGTCTTGGGATAAGCCCGCGCTTGAACGTTCGTTCCAGCCAAGGTGTTGAGCCCGATGCGGAAACTTCAGGCAACGGGCCGCGGTGTTTGGTCGCCGGCGCGAATGGTTCAAGCGCCCGCGGCGGAACGCGGGTCTCAGGTCTTGACGGGCGCCGTGTAGATTTCCGAGCCGGCCTCGTCCACCACCACCACGACTCGGGGCTCGTTGTCGCCGCCGAGATCCATGGCGATCTGCCGCGCGATCCGGTCGGCGGTTCTCTTCGCATCGTGCTCACTCCGGCAATCCAGTCCGACCGGATCCTCGAGCCGCACGCCGTCGGCAATGTCAAAATGAAAAATCGGCATTGTCCTCATCCTCCGGGAGGTCAATGCCCGGAAGGCGAAGCACGTTCCAGATTGAACGTGTTGTTAGAAATGGAACGAACGATCGTGCGAAGGTTCCATCGGGCCTCGCGCGCAGCCGGCTCAATAGCCCAGCGCGCAGCCGTCCTTGCGCGGATCGGAACCGCCCGTGAGCGTGCCCTTTTCCCAGTCGATCCAGATCGCCTGGCCGCCGCCGAGCGGGCTGACCACGCTCGTGGTCTGGTGCCCGAGCTTCTTGAGTCCGTCGACGATCGCAGCCGGCACGCCGTCCTCGAGCTGATAGGCGCCCTCATAGTGCAGGCCGCGCGGCATATCGATGGCTTCCTGCACGTCGCAGCCGTAGTCGAGCATGTTGGTCAGCACATGCACCTGCCCGACCGGCTGATACTGTCCGCCCATCACCCCGAACGGCATTGTTGCGCGGCCGTTCTTCGTGACCAATGACGGAATGATCGTGTGCAGCGGCCGTTTGCCCGGCGCGATGCAATTGGGATGGCCGGGCTGAACCCGGAAACCGCCGGCGCGGTTCTGCAGCAGCACGCCGGTCTTGTTGGAGACGATCGCCGAGCCGAAGGAATGCGCGATCGAATTGATGAACGAACAGACGTTGCGGTCCTTGTCCACCACGGTGATGTAGACGGTCGAGGGATTCATCGGCGGCGCGACGCTGGGCAGATCGCGCAAGCCGTCCATCCGGATCTTGCCGGCGTGCTCCTCGGCGAATTCCGGCGTCAGGATCCTGGCGACATCGACATTGACGCAAGCGGGATCGCCGACATACTGCTCGCGCATCATGTAAGCCGCCCGCGCCGCTTCGGCCTCGAGATGAAACCGCTCGACGCTCATCGCGGGGAACTTCGTCAGATCGAAGCGCGAGAGGATGTTGAGCATCACCAGCATGGTGATGCCGGGACCGTTCGGCGGACACTGCCAGACGTCGTGGTCCTTGTAGAGGGTGCCGATCGGGTTGGTGGTCTCGGTGGTGTGACCTTCGAAATCATCCAGCGTGTGCAGGCCGCCGATCCCGTGCAGGGTCTCGACCATGTCTTCGGCGACCGCGCCCTTGTAGAAGGCATCACGGCCGCCTTTGGCGATGGCGCGCAGCGTCTTGCCGAGTTCGGGCTGCCGGATCACGTCGCCGGCGACGGCAGCCTTGCCGTTCGGCAAAAGGTAACGCTCGGTATTGGTGCCCTTCTTCAGTTTTTCGAACTGGTTCTTCCAGTCGAAGGCGGTGCGGGGCGTGACGACATAGCCCTCCTCCGCGGCCTTGATCGCCGGCTGCAGCAGCGTATCGAGCCCGAGCTTGCCGTGATCGCGCAGGATGGTGGCCCAGGCATCGACCGCGCCGGGAACGGAGACCGCATGTGCCGATGTCAGCGGAATAGAATGCATATTGCGTTCGAGATACCAATCGGCGGTCGCAGCCTCCGGCGCGCGGCCCGAGCCGTTATAGGCCGTGATCTTGCCTTCGCCCTTCGGCTGAACCAGTGCGAAGCAATCGCCGCCGATCCCGGTGGATTGGGGCTCGATCACGCCGAGCAGCGCGCATGCCGCTACCGCAGCGTCCGCGGCGGTGCCCCCGGCCCGCATCACCTCGATGGCGGTCAGCGCAGCAAGAGGATGCGACGTCGCCACCATCGCGTTCTGGGCGTGGACCGTCGACCGGCCGGCGAGATGGAAATTCCTCATGCCAAATTGCTCACTTTTGCCGCTGTTTTCCGCGTTAACCGCCGGTATCGGCGCGGGCCTACATGGCACATTCCAGCGGTCCTCGGCAATGGCGGGGGCGGATGGGCGCCATGTCTCCCGGCGCCCTCGCCTCGTTGGCCCACCGGGCGGCGGACAGGTTGATCGCGCCGCCGCCGTCCTGATAAACCACCGGCATGACATACCGGGTTGCCGCCTTCTACCAGTTCGCCGCGCTGCCGGATTTCCGGGAGCTGCGCGACCCGCTGCGCGCGCGTTGCACCGGCCTGGGGCTGAAGGGCAGCGTGCTGCTCGCCGAGGAAGGCATCAACGGCACGGTGGCGGGCGATCCCGGCGCCATCGACAAGCTGGTCGGCGAGTTGCGCAACGGCGGCCTGTTCGGCGGCAGGCTAAACCATCTCGAATTGAAATTCTCGCAAGCCCAGGCGATGCCGTTTCAGCGGCTGAAGATCCGGCTGAAGAAGGAGATCGTCACCCTCGGCGCCGCCGAGGCAGATCCGACGCGGCAAGTCGGGACCTATGTCGACCCCGCCGACTGGAACGATCTGATCGCCGCGCCCGACACGCTCCTGATCGATACCCGCAATGAGTTCGAGGTGGCGCTCGGCACTTTCGCCGGCGCCGTCGATCCCGGCATCAAGAATTTTGGGCAGTTCAAGGAATTCGCCGCGCGCCATCTCGACCCCGAAAAGCACCGGCGGATCGCCATGTTCTGCACCGGCGGGATTCGGTGCGAGAAGGCTTCGAGCTACCTGCTGTCGCGCGGCTTTGCCGAGGTCTTCCATCTCAAGGGCGGCATCCTGAAATATCTGGAAGGCGTGCCCGAAGCCGGGAGCCGCTGGCGCGGCGAATGCTTTGTGTTCGACGAGCGCGTCGCGCTCGGCCACGGCTTGCGGGAGCGGCAGATGGAACGGCAATCCGATGAGTGACGAGAAGACGCTCGGCAACCGCATCGATGCGCTCGAGACGAAGCTGATGTTTCAGGACGAGACCATCGAGACGCTGAACAAGACCATCACCGAGCAATGGCTGAAGATCGATGCGCTGACCCGGCAGGTCCAGGGCTTGAGCGAACGCCTGCAGGAAGCGGAAGCCAACGCGCCCGGCCCCGCCAACGAACGGCCGCCGCACTACTAGCGATCGTCATGATCTCGATGGGATGATATCTGATCGGGAGTCACAGCCCGAGCGCGAGCCATGTCGCCGCCGCGACGGCGGCGACCACGACGGCACACCACACCACGGGCGTTACCTGTTTCGAACCGCCGCTGCGCGGGGAATCGTTGGCAGCGTGATTGAATTCCTGACTCATCCGGTCGCCTCCAGGACAATTCCATGGCAACGCCGCCGCGCTGCGTTCACGGCATTACCGAAACACTGACAGCACCTTGTTCCACAGCGATGGGCGTTCGCCGTCGACCTTCGACGGCGACGGCTGCGCCGCGCTGACGGGGTCGGAGGCCGGAAAACTGTCGATCAGCCCGGCTTCCAGCCGCGCATGCATGTCGTGGTCTGCGGCAGCGGCTTCGCGGGGGTCCGCGGCATGCCTGTCATGCGGCGCGGGATTGAATTTCTCGGCCATGTCGAGCCTCCATTGTCCGACGATAACGTGCCCATCATCCGGTAGTTCCGGCGGGCAGAGGCACAAAATGCACGGGAGCGTGCACAAGACGGCGTCGCGGAATTTTTTCCGTATGAACGTTATCGCGCAGACACAGGCCGCAACTTGGGCTCGACTGCGGCCAGCGATGAGATTGCATCCTTATCGCCAAAGGCAAACCTGCGGGGCGCTCCAAGAGCAATTCCGACCCCAGCCCGTTTTGGAATTTCCTGTTTGGAGCGACCGCTGGACCGATGCGCCAGGCTGGAGGACTGTGCGTCCAGGTTCCAATTGCTGCGCTATCCCCAAAACCAAGTCGTTTTGCCCACCATAGGCTGATCAGAGCGCCCGCGGCCCTGGGCCGCCCCCGAGGTCGCGGGCATATCGCAGCTTGGCCAAGTCCGCATCCTCAAGTATCAGGGGCAAGTATCCCGCCCCTCGATCACTCCCTGCGGAAGCAAGCGCTTGACCCAAATCCAGCCGATAAAACCCCTTCTCGACGTGCTTTCCGGCCGCCGCCAGCCGGTGCCGCCGCTCTGGATGATGCGGCAGGCTGGCCGCTATCTACCGGAATACCGTGAACTGCGGGCCAAGGCGGGCGGCTTTCTCGACCTGTGCTTCACGCCGGAATTCGCCGCCGAAGTGACGCTGCAGCCGATCCGCCGCTTCAATTTCGACGCCGCGATCATCTTCTCCGACATTCTGGTGATTCCCTACGCCCTCGGGCGCTCGGTGCGCTTCGAGGTCGGCGAAGGTCCGCGGCTCGATCCGCTGGACACGCCGGAGAAGGTTGAAACGCTGGCGCGGCAGGCTGACTTCGCAAAGCTCGAGCCGGTCTATGAAGCGCTGCGCCGCGTGCGCCGCGAACTCGATCCGAAGATCGCACTGATCGGCTTCTGCGGCGCGCCGTGGACGGTGGCGACCTACATGGTGGCGGGCCAGGGCACGCCGGACCAGGCGCCGGCGCGGATGATGGCCTATCGCCATCCGCAGGCGTTCGCCGCGATCATCGACGTGCTGGTCGAGAACTCCATTCATTATCTGCTGTCGCAGCTTGCGGCCGGCGCCGACGTGCTGCAGATCTTCGACACCTGGGCCGGCGTGCTGCCACCGCGCGAATTCTTGCGCTGGTCGGTCGAGCCGACCCGCCGCATCGTCGCCGGCGTGCGGGCGAAGGTGCCGGATGCCAAGATCATCGGCTTTCCCCGCGGCGCCGGCGCGCTGTTGCCGGGATATGTCGAGGCGACCGGCGTCGATGCCGTCAGCATCGACTGGGCGGCCGAGCCGTCGCTGATCCGCGAGCGCGTACAGACCAGGGTCGCGGTGCAGGGCAATCTCGATCCGCTGGCGCTGATCGCGGGCGGCGCCGCACTCGATTCCGCGGTTGACGAGGTGCTGGCGAACTATGCGAAAGGCCGGCTGATCTTCAACCTCGGCCACGGCATCCAGCCGGAAACCCCGATCGCGCATGTCGAGCAGATGGTGAAGCGGGTGCGGGCCTATAAGGGCTGAGCCGCTACACCGGCCGGCTGCGTTCGATGATCTCGGCCGCGCCCTTGGCCAGGAGATCGAGCCCGACCGCGCGGCCGAGTTCGCGCGGGCGGTCGGCAGGCCCGGAGCGCGAGGCCTCGATGAACAGGCCGCCGGCCTCGTCGAGCACCGTGGCCGTCAGCGACATCTGCGCGCCGTCGATTGTCGAAAATCCCGCGATCGGCGAATTGCAGTGGCCGTTGAGCACCCACAGCACCTCGCGCTCGGCGTCGGCGCTTTTATGCGCGGCGGCGTCGTCGATGGCCGAGAGAATGCGGCGCGTCTGCCAGTCCTGCGCGGCGCATTCCACCGCAACGATGCCCTGGCCGACCGCCGGCAGCATCTCCGAGATCGGAAATTCATAGGCGATGCGGCTGGCGAGCCCGACCCGCTCCAGCCCCGCGCGCGCCATGATCAGCGCGTCCGCGGGTCCGACCGCGCCGCCGCCGGGGAGCCGCTGCATTTCCTTTTGATCGAGCTTGCGCACGCGGGTGTCGGCGGCGCCGCGATAGTGAATCACCTCGACTTCCGGAAACAGCCGCCGCGCATAAGCCGCGCGCCGCACGGCGTTGGTGCCGATCTTGAAGCCCTTGCCGCGCGTCCGTCTGAAATCGTCGATCGAAATGCCGTCACGCAGCACCAGCACGTCGCCGGGCGGATCGCGCGACAGCGTCGCCCCGATCACGAGCCCCGGGCTGTCCTCATTGCCCGGCATGTCCTTTAGCGAATGCATCGCCGCCTGCAGCTCGCCGGAGACGACCGCCTTGCGGATTTCGGCGACGAAGGCGCCGCCCTTGCCGCCATGCGGCAGCAGCTTGCCGATCTGGTCGGAATCGCCTGACGTTTCGAACTTGACGATCTCGACGTCGAGACCGGGAACGGCCGCGGTGAGCCGCCGGGCAATTTCCTCGGTCTGGGCCAGCGCCATGACGCTCTTGCGCGTGCCGATCCTGATGCGAGTTGCCGCCATTCGCTATCCCTTTGACGTCGCGCTACCGGGCATCCTGCAGGATCATGTCGGAGGCCTTCTCCGCGATCATGATGGTGGGCGCGTTGGTATTGCCCGACATCAGGTCCGGCATGATCGAGGCATCGACCACGCGCAGGCCCTCGATGCCGCGCACCCGCAGCCGCTGGTCGACCACCGCCAGCGGATCGCTGCCCATCCGGCAGGTCGATGTCGGATGATAGACGGTGCTGCCGGTCCGGCGGCAGTACGCCAGCAGGTCCTCGTCGCTGACCACCTTCGATCCGGGATCGACCTCCTCGATCGTATAAGGCTTGAGCGCGGGCGCGGCCAGTATCTTGCGCAGGATTCGGATGCCGTCGATGAAGGCCGCGCGGTCGGTTTCGGTCGCAAGATAGTTGATGCGGATTTCCGGCGGCACCGACGGGTCGGCGCTCCTGATGCGTAGCGAGCCGCGGCTTTCGGGCCGCAATTGGCAGACCGAGGCGCTGAAGCCCGAGAACGAATGCAGCTTCTCGCCCATCTTGTCGGTGGAGAACGGCAGGAAGTGGATCTGGATGTCCGGCGTCGCCAGCCGCGGACTGGTCTTGAAGAAGGCGCCCGACGTGCCGGCCGCGATCGTCAAGCGGCCCGTTGCGAAGCGCTGCGTATTGCAGGCCGGCCATGACGCGGCGGAGCGGATGATTGACGACGTCATTGAGCGTGACGCGCTGCGCGCACCGCGTGATCAGCCGCACCTGCATATGATCCTGCAGGTCGTTGCCGACGCCGGGGCTGTCGAGCACGACATCGATACCGTGCGCCTTCAACAGCTCCGCCGGCCCGACGCCGGAGAGCTGCAGCAATTGCGGTGAGTTATACGCGCCGCTGGAGATCAGGATTTCCTTGCGCGCCCGCGCGGTGCGCAGATCGCCGCCCGCGCGATATTCCACGGCCCGCGCGCGGCGCCCCTCGAACAGGATGCGCTGCGCCAGCGCCGAGGTTTCGACGCGCAGATTGCTGCGGCGCTTCGCCGGCCGAAGATAGGAAAAGGCAGTGCTCGCCCGCCGGCCGCGCCGGGTCGTGGTCTGGAAGAAGCCGGCCCCCTCCTGGCGCTCGCCGTTGAAATCGGGATTGGTCGGGATGCCGCTTTCCGCCGCGGCGACGACGAAGGCTTCCGACAGCGGATCGGCATGCCGCCAGTCCGACACCGGCAGCGGGCCGTCGGCGCCGTGATATTTATCGCCGCCGCGCTGCTGGCTTTCGGCCTTCTTGAAATAGGGCAGCACGTCCTCATAGCCCCAACCGGCATTGCCGCGCTGGCGCCAGCGATCGTAATCCTCGTGCTGGCCGCGGACGTACAACAGGCCGTTGATCGAACTCGATCCGCCCAGCACCTTGCCGCGCGGCTGGAACACCTGCCGGCCGTTCAGGCCCGGCTCGGGCTCGGTCTGGTACATCCAGTTGACGGTCTTTTCCTTGAACAGCTTGCCGTAGCCGAGCGGCACGTGGATCCAGAGGTTGGTGTCCTCAGGCCCGGCTTCGAGCAGCAGCACCGAATGCTTGCCGTCGGCGCTGAGCCGATTGGCGAGCACGCACCCGGCCGATCCCGCACCGACGACGACGTAATCGAATTCCAGAATTTCAGCGGATCGATTGGCTGAGGACGGCATCTTGTTGTTCATTCTGGTTTGGCCCGGTCGACGCTGGCTCGCGAAAAAACACTGCCAGAGAGGCGATTGAGCTTATCCAGCCAACGCTGTCAACTTGGCGATGGTGTTCATGTTGCGCGCGGTGCCCTCCGCGGCCACCGGGATCCGAAGCTTCGATTTGGCCATTCCATCGCCGTAATGGACGTAGACCTCCCGCCTGCCGAGCCGGACCTCTTCGTCGGCCTGGCCGGTGATGTCAGCCAGGCAGCTCGCGGGCGGCGGCTTGTTCAGGAAGATCGCCAGCGTGCGATTGGGCGCCGCCCGCGGAAACGGGTTGTCCTTCAGGACCGCGGCCAGTTCGTCGGCGGTTCGAACCATGACGGCGATCGGCTTGCCCGCATACGCCTTCAGGCTCGCCTCGATGGCCGCCTTGATCCGGGCTTCGGACTTTCCGCTTTTGAAGATCACGTTGCCGCTGGCGATGAAGGTCCGGACCTCGGCAAATCCGGCGGCCTCACACATCGCCTTCAGTTCGCTCATCGGAAGCTTGCCGGTCCCGCCGACATTCACCGCTCGCAAAAATGCAACGAAGGTCTTCAATTCAGGCTCCGCCAAGGGCGCATGGACGGCACCCGGATTACCTCACCGATGCCGATTGCTCGACAGGCTTGCCGAAAACCCGCCGGCAGCCGTCGCTCAGGCTGGCCCGCTGTCTGCGCATGCAGGCGGTGATGCGCTCCACACTCGGAATTTCCGATGCACACAGCCGGAATACGTCGCCGGTGCAGGCCTGGCGCTGATCTTCTTCCGTGAAGGCATGGCCCATTGCCGGCAGCATCGCCAGGCAGAGAGCCAACCCCGATGCGATGCCGAGATGACGAGTGGAGAGCAGATCGATTGACATGGTTTCCCCCGGATTGACCGGCGTTGCGGTCGTTCACCGGACGGTTGGCCGTCCTGGAATCATTTCATGATCGTAGTGACGCGGATGCCGGCACTTCAAGATTCCCGATCGCCGCTGCACCGGAATTTTGCATCGATGCGCGCGGCGCAATCACCGTTCCCGGGTGGAACCAGTGAGCCCGCACAGCTTGCGCCGCTCGGGATAATGAGAGAAAGAATGACGCCTCGGCAGCCCACCGGTCGCGAACACAACATCATATGAAACCGCTATTCGCCATTCTGCTCTCATCGGCCCTGCTTTTCAGCAACCTGGCCATCGCGCAATCCTCCCCTGCCGGGGCGATTTCGGAGTTTCGCCAGAAGCACGGCGAAGGACGCGTCGTCATGGACGCCACGCTCAACCGGATCGCGCTGGAACAGGCGCAGGCGATGGCTGCAAGAGACAGGCTCGACCACGACGTGCTCGGAGCTTTCGGTGGGCGGATCGCACCTTCGAAAGCGGGACGGGCCGCGGAAAACATCGCGTATGGCTACGAGAGCTTCGACAAGACGCTCGGTCAATGGATCGCGTCGAGCGAGCATCGGAAAAACCTGCTGCTCCCCAACGCGTCTCGCGTCGGCGTCGGCAGTGCGCGAAGCGCCACCTCTCATCGCACCTATTGGGCCATGGAGATCGCCGGCGACTATGAACCGCCGCGCGTGGCTGCGGGCAGGACGAAGCCGCCCCCGGCCGAAAAGAACGTGCATGAAGCCAAGCAGAAAACGGCTGTACAGCCTTGCCGCTTCAAACTTCTCGGGCTCTGCTTCTGATCCGGCCAGTGTGCGGCGCATCATTTGAGCGCAGCGCGCGAACTTGATCTCTCACTACATCTCCAGGGTTGCGCTGGCACTCACTCGTGCATTTCTGGCATGTGGCATACAAAATTCATTGCAGCATATTACACTTCTGTTAGCCTCCGCGCGCTTCGGCGCCGCTCTCAGGCGTTGTTGCTCAACCGTTCACGACATTGCCGATCCGGCAATGCGTAAAGAACGGACACAACAGGGGAGGCTAAATATGGTTCGCTTCGCGAACGCGCTATCCTTGCGCGTGCCTGATTCCCACAAAAGACAACTCTCTCGTATCGGAATTGCAGGCTTACTGGCGACCACCGTTCTGGTCGCAGCGCCCGTTGCAGCAGACGCGCGCACCACGCAGATTCAAATACTGACCAGAGGTACTGCCTTCGGCGGCCATTCGTTTGCCGGCGTGGGCCAATATGAATTCATCACCGGGATCGCGACGGGCGAAGTCAGCCCGACGAATCCGCAGAACTCCATCATCACCGACCTTCAGCTTGCGCCGCGCAACGCACGGGGCAATGTCGTTTATCAGCACAATTTTTACATTTTGCAGCCGTTGGATCCCAGCAAGGGCAACCGGAAGATGATGTACGAACCGCCGAACCGCGGCGGCAAGACCTATCAGACGCTCAACAACACGCCGGATGGCACCAACGATCCGGCGGCACTCACCGATGCGACCGAGCTTGACGACTCCTTCCTGTGGACCCGCGGCTACACGACGGTGTGGACCGGCTGGGAAAACAATCTCGCAGCGCTGAACGGCGGACCGCTGGCCGGCGGTGCCATACCGGCGACCGGTCCTGTGTCGACGGCCTCGTTTCCGGTGCTGCACGGCCCTGGCAACAGCACGATCACCGGGCCGGGATATGAGTACATCGTAACGGGCGGCGCCTCGTTCGCGCTGGCTTACCCCGCCGCCTCGGCCAATCAGGGGGCGCCGGACGCCGTCCTGACCCATCGCGTCCATCTCGACGACCCCGCAGTAGTCGTTCCGACCACCGGCTGGGCCTACACCGACGCCACCAACACCGCGATCAAATTGACGAGCGGGAATTTCGTCAACAACGACATCTACGAATTCTCCTACATCGCCAAGGATCCGACGCCGAACGGCCTGGGACTTGGCGGCTATCCGCGACTTCAATTCGTTCCTGCGGTTCGCCTCCCACGACGATATCGGGACCCCGAACCCGATCAAGACCCACGTCGACCGCATCTATACGGAGACTTCCTCGCAACCCGGCCGAACCCTCAACGACTTCGTCCATCTCGGATTCAACGAGGATGAGAACCACCGGAAGGTTTTCGACGGCATGATGCAGTGGATTGCGGCCGGCGACGGCCTCAACATGAACTACCGCTGGTCGCAGACCAAGCGCACCAATCGCAACCGTCAGGAACTGCTCTATCTCGAGGGTCTCTATCCCTTTGCGAACGTGCCGACCTACGATCCGATTTCGCGCACCAGCGACTGGCGCTACAAGAAATGCGAGCAGACCCGCACCTGTCCGCTGGCCATGGAATTCTATTCGGCCAACGAATTCTGGGTGAAAGCAGGCTCGTTGATGAGTACGGACCCGACAGGAAAATTCGACCTGCCGGATCATCCGCTGACACGGCTGTATCTGCTTTCGAGCAAGCAGCATGGTGGTGCCGGTAACCCGACCTCGAAGGGCCTGTGCCAGCAGTTCGCAAATCCGCTGGACTCCGCTCCGGTCCAGCGTGCGCTTTGGGTCGCTCTGGACGATTGGTCGACCCGCGGCAGCGAACCGCCGGATTCGCAAGTGCCGAAGCTTCGGGACGGCACCCTCGTGCCTCCGCTGCCCCAGGATCGCGTGGGATTCCCGCACATCCCGGGCGTCACCTACACGGGTCTGAAAACGACGCGGTATCGGTTCAATCTTGGTCCGAACTTCTATCAGACCTTCGTGCCGACGATAAACCCGCCGGTCTTCACGCCGCCCTACGAGGATAATACGGCCAACGGCCAGATCTATCCGAGCTACGTGCCGAAGACCGACAAGGATGGCAACGACATTGCCGGCATTCGGCTGCCGGAACTGATCGTGCCATTGGCGACCTACACCGGATGGGGACTGCGGTCCGGCGTCTGGGCGAACGACGGATGCGAGGCCACCGGCCAATACATCCCGTTCGCGGCAACGGCGGCCGCCCGTACGGCGGCGCAGGATCCGCGTCCCTCGGTTGGGGAACGTTACCCCACCTTCGCCTTCTATAAAACGAAGGTGGTGTTGGCGGTCGACAAACTGGTGAGGGACCGCTTCATGATCTGCGACGACACCCAGGACATCGTGAACCGGTTGCTGCAGGCCGGTATCACCGCGGGCGTCCCCGCGCCTACCGCGAACGACACTGCGACGTCGCCCGATCCGGTGCCTGCGTGCCAGCCGCACACGCGGCCGCACTATCACTATCATCGGGTCTTCGATCGCGACTACAATGGAGACGATCATGACGGCCACGACAGGGATGATCACGATCATCACTAGGTCGTAGCTGCCGTTTCAATATCTCGGGTGGCGGGGGAAACCTCGCCACCCGAACTTCGTTCAAGGTCACAGCTCGACCCTACAGTCCCTTGATCGAGCCCGCCTCGATCAGGAGCCGGTTGAAGCGCCGCGCCTCGGCGCCCCCGGCGCAGCCGTAGAACACGCCATCGCAGCGTTGCAGGATATTCTTCTGCTCGGAAAAGCTCGGCCCCAGCGGCACGCCCGCCGCCTCCTGAACGACCAATGGCAAATAGGCTGCATCGAGCGTGTCGAGCGCCGAGGACAGATCGGCCGGCGCGAAATTCACCGCATCGATCGCGTAATAGGTGGTGAGATAGCGCGGATCCAGCGCTTCCAGCCGGCGCGCCAGCGCCTCCTTGCCCAGCGACGGGTCGATGATGCGGGCGCCGAACTGCGGCTGGTGATCGCCGTAGCGCACGATCAGGAACGATTCGGTCGGGAATTCGCGCGCCAGCCGCTCCAGCAATTTCCGGTAATCATGCGCGGTCATCGCCTGACGGCGAACATACTCGTCGATATCGGGGGCGTTGCCGGGATCGCGCCAGCCCGGCGTCAGTTCGGGACGCAGGCGCTTGTCCCAGGGGAAATGATTGGCCACGGTGTAAACGTAAAGGAACAGCGGGCCTTTGCCCCGCTCGCGCTCGATGATGTCGACAGCCCGATCGAAGTAGAAACTGTCCGCCTCGAAATCCCGCGTGCCGAGGTCGAGCATATCGAGATAATGCGCGATGCCGGTCGTCAACTGGAAGGCGCGCGAGCCGAGAAACGCGCCATAGAACGGATAGAGGCTGAACGTCCTGTAGCCGCAGCGGCTCAGGGAATGCGGCAGCCCGCGGCTGACGCGGCCGGCGGCGATCCGGGTCGCGGAGGTGGCGAAACGCCCATAAGAGCGCGCCGAGAGGCCGGTGAGCACATTATATTCGGTGAACCAGCTTGGTCCGCCCACCCCCTCCACCACCAGCTTGCGCGCCTTGCCGTCGAACGACCGGAAATGCTCGCCGATAGCCCGATGGCACTTTCATTCCGGGGGCAACCGTGATGTCGAAGCTCAATTCATCGTGCAACAGGATGATGTTCGGCAGCTTGCGCGCCGGATGGCAGGAGACCGGCGCTGCGTTCAGGCTTCCGTCCGCGCTTGCGTCGGCTTGCAGAAATCCGTGATCGGCAAATTCATGGACTGCCTCGACGCCGGTCCGCGCGAATTTCGAAACATAGTTCTGGCCGGTGAAATCCTCCTGGAGATCGGTCGGGAACGACAGCGACAGACCAATGAGCGCGGCCATGCACAGGAAAGCCCCCGCCAGGCTGATGCGCCTGCCGACGCGATAGCGGTCCATCCGCCACGCCGCAATCAGAAGCACAGCGGTGACAATCGCGGCGAGCCCGATCCATCCGCGCAACGCGGGAAAGGCCGCGAGCAGGAACGCCGACGTATCGCGGTCGATGATCATCAGGTCGACGAAATCGACCGTCATCCAGAGCTTGTCGTATTTGAAGCGCGAGAGCAGCGTGAGCGCGACGACGAGTTCGAGCGATAACAACGCCGCCATGCTCGGCCGGCGAAGCAGCGCAAGCCAGAAAAAATTCAGCACGGCCCAGACCAGCAGGAATGTCGCCTTGTCGACCCAATCGAGTTCGGTCGCAGCCATCATGACCAGCGCGGTCACGTGAAGCATTGCGATCAGGCCAAGCACGATTGCGTCGCGGCGCGAAATCGCCTGGCCGGGCGCGAGACGGCTCGACCAGAATGGGCGCGCTGGACGACATGACTAGCGACGGCCCTGCCGGCCCGCGATCTCCCCTGCCTGCCCTGACGTGTGTTGCGCTGTCATTCGGCTTTCCCGCCCCGTCGTGTACATCGCGCCGCAACAACGCATTCGCGCGGCGGTCACGATATCGTAACGTACACAACCCTTTGCCCGATGTATTATTTCCTAGCCGGTATATTATTTCCCGACCGGCCGACAGACGGGCGCGTTGGAGGTTCATATGCGTTTTCTTGCGATGATTGGCGCACTGGCAATCCTGGTCGGTATCGGTGCCGCGATATTCTTTTTCGGGGGCTTTTACAGCGTCGCGGGGACCGCCGAGGATCCGGCCATCGTCACCTGGGCGCTGACCCGGGTGCGCACAGCCTCGATCAACCGCCATGCGAACGACCAGCCTCCGCCGTCCATCAACATCGGCGACGCCGCCACCGTGCAGGCCGGCGCCAGGGAGTTCGCCGAGCATGGCTGCGCCAATTGTCACGGCGCCCCCGGGGTCAATTGGGCCAAGTTTTCGGAAGGACTGCATCCGGATCCGCCTGATCTGAAGGATGTCGTCGGTGAGCTCTCACCGGCGCAGTTGTTCTGGGTGATCAAGAACGGCATCAACATGACGGGCATGCCGAGCTTCGCGCAGGCCGGCGCCAAGGACGACGATATCTGGTCGATCGTCGCTTTCCTGAAGAAGCTGCCGAACGTCTCGGAGGCCGACTACAAGGCGTGGACGGCGCAACCGTCGCGCATTGAGTCGCAACTCACGGGCACCTCGAGGCTCAGGACGGCCTGAGCGCGGCGACGACGCCGCCGGCGATGCCGGCAAGCACCGCCCAATAGGCATAGCGGAAATCGGAGGCGACGCCGACGGCAAAGAAGGTCAGCACATAGACCGTGGCCGATCCGCAGACACCCAGCGCAAAGGCGCCCTCCGGCGGTCTCGCGCCGCCGCCAGGCGAAGCCGCAGACGATGACGCAGACCAGCAGCCACGCGCCGGCGCGGAACAGCGGCGTCGGCTTCAGCCTGTCGTGCAGGGAAACCAGCGCGACGAAGGCCGGCCGGTCCGGCAAACACGGTCTGCGACGGATGCTCGACGTCGGCGACCCACATGGTGAGGTTGTCGCCGCCGAGGAAATTCCACATGAACGCCGCGCGATGCCGCAGATACGCCAGCGGATGGCGCATGATCGCACGCACCCAGGCCTCGGTGATGGCCGGCGTGCCGAACAGCTTTTGCTCGCCGTTCGATCTTGCGCATCACGAAATCGCAGGGCTCGAGCCGCCAATAGATGTCCCATTGGGTCGGCTGGTAGCAGCCGTTCAGAAGCATCGCGGTCTCGGGCTCGCTCCAGGTGACCGGAAACTGGTTCTCCTTGGCGAAGTGGCTGATGCCGCCGAGGTCGAACACCATGATCGACTGCAGCGGATGCTGCCGCGTCGCGCCGAGCACGCCGTAATAGACCACCTGCACCAGCGCAAAGAACGCCGCCATCGCCGGGACGAACAGGATCGCGGTGCGCTTCAGGGATATTTGCGTCGGCCAGACGATGTAGGCGACGAGGATCGGCGCGGCGATCAGCGCGTTCGGACGCAGCAGGACGCCGAAGGCGCACAGCGCGAGCGCCAGTGCCTGCGCCGGCAGCCGCAAGCGCGCCTCGCGCTCGGCGGCCGCGAAAGCGATCGCCGCGGCCAGCAGCCAACTGGTCGCGAACAGCACGTCGCGCCAGATGATGCCGACAAAGACAAAGGCCGGCGGCAACAGCGCCAGCAGCGGCAGCAACAGCGCGAGCCGGCTGGCGCGGCGCGCCAGCGCGAAGGCGAGCAGGCCAAAGCCGAGCCAATACGAGGTCGCGATCAGCAGGAACATGCTGGCCGGCGCCGGGCGCGATCGGATCGATCAGGCCCCACAGCACGGTCATGACCGGGGATTGCCAGTCGCCGAGCACGCCCTTGGCGATGTCCTCGTAGACGAATTTCGCGTCGTAGGTCATGATGCCGGGATAGAAGACCACGAGCGTCAGGCCGTAGCCCGCGGCAATCAGCGCGGCGACCGCGAGCGTATAGCCGCCGCCGCACCGGCTCCGTGCGATCAGGCGAGAGCGGCATAGATGTCCCCGGAATTGGCTGCGTGCGGCAGCCCCGTCAGCCAGCGGGCGATTTCTTCGCCGTCGACCCAATCGGCGTTCACGAAAGTCTGGCTCTCGCCGAGCGCGGCGTTGAACCGCGTGTAGCCGAGCGCGATGCAGCGTTCGATGCAGGCGAGCGCGACATCGCGCTGGATGGTCGTGAATTCGAACGACAGCGCCTTGACCGGGCGCGACAGTCCCTGCAGCGCTTCGGCCTCGAAACCTTCGACGTCGATCTTGATGAAGGCCGGGCAGCCGTGCCTGCCGATCAGCGCATCGAGCGTCGTCACCGGCACCGCCACCGAGTTCGGTCCAGCGCTGCGTTTCCCAGCCCGGCGCATCGCGCGCGGCGCTGACGAACGCCGGCGACGCCGTCGAGACCGTCGGGTTATCGATATTGATCATCATGCTGGTCGCGCCGGCCGCGCGACCGACCGCTACCGCCTCGATCGCGACGTCGGCACTGCGCCCGTAGAGCAGCTTGAGCACCTTGACCAAGGCCGGCTGCGGCTCGACCGCGACGACCCGCGCGCCGAGCCGGCGGAACGAGGCAACGCGGTCGCCGACATGGGCGCCGATATCGAACACCAGATCGCCGCGCCGCACGAAGCCGCCATAGAGCCGGTCCATCGCCGCCGCGCGCGACCTGTCGCCGTAATAGATGCGAAGCGACCGGAGAATGCCGCGCGCGGTCCTGAAGCCTTCGAACACCGCTCAGACCGCACTTGGCCGAGGCGATGGCGCCGCCAGCTCGATCGCGGGCAGCTCCAGGGCCAGCAGCGCGGCCGGCCTCGCGGTCTCCTCGGGCAGCCGGCCGATGCCGATCCGTGCGGCAAAGCTGCCGAGCCAGGCCAGGCGGTCATCACGGCAAACGGGATCGCCAGCGCCGGGCCGCCGGCGAGAAACAGCGCATAGGGAATAGCCGCCGGCTGCGTCGATCGCCAGCAGGCCGAGCGCGGCGCATCCGAGCAGCGTGTGCGGCCACAGATTGTGCAGCGCCAGCGTGAACGGCACCGCGTGATCGTCGCGGGTCTGTCCGATCCAGCCGATTTCGCGGCCGAACAACAGGCCGCGCGAGGAAGATGGTATGGCCGAACCAGAGGATCGGGCACAGCAGGATCGAATACACGGTTTCGATCGGCGAAATTGACGACGAACAGTCCGGCGCCGCCGAACGCCGCGGCGAAGATCCGGGCGCAGCAGGATGTCGATGGCGCTCGCGATCTTCGGCGAGAACCACATCACCAGCATGCAGACGAACAGCGCCATGCCGGCGTCGGCGCGCATGAACTGGCCGGGCGTATCGGACGCATGCGACCGCGAGCGTGCCGAGCACGAGCAGCCCGATCCAGGCCGGCGAGCCGATGAACATCAGGATCGCCAGCACCAGCTGATAGCGGCTGACCGGCTTGAGGCCGGGAAGCCCGAGAAACCGCCAATACTGCATGTTGCCCTGGCACCAGCGCAGATCGCGGCGGATGAATTCCATCAGGGTCGGCGGATTTTCCTCCCAGCCCAGATCCTCCTCCGGCAACACGCGCACCTCGTAGCCGGCGCGCGCGCATCAGCACGGCTTCGATCTGGTCGTGGCTGAGAATATGGCGATCTTCCGCGCCGTCCCTGGACAGCACCGGCAGCGCGCAATGCGCGATGAACGGCGCAAGCCGCAGGACCGCGTTGTGGCCCCAATAGGGCCCGCAATCGCCCTGCCACCAGGCGCTGCCGATGGTGTAGGAGCGCATGCCGAGCCGCATGCCGAACTGAAAGATGCGCGCGAAGGCGCTGGTCGACGGCAGGCCGACGACCAGCCCCTGCAGAATGCCGAGCTTGGGATCGGCCTGCATGATGCGGACGAGACGCAGAACGGCTTCCGCCGTCATGAAGCTGTCGGCGTCGAGCGTCACCGCGAATTCGTGCTGGCCGCCCCAGCGCTCGCAGAAATCACGGATGTTGCCGGCCTTGTAGGCCGGTATTGACCGTGCGGCGCCGGTAGGTGATCGCGATCCGGCCGCGCCAGCGCGCGGTCAAAGCGTCGCAAAGCACGCCTCCTCGCTGGCGGCGATGTCGGCATCGCTGGTGTCGCTCAGAACATAGAGATGGAAACGCTCGCCGCAGCCGGCGGCATCGAGGCCCTCCAGCATCGGCTCGAGATTGCGGATCATCCGCTCCGGCAACTCGTTGCGGATGCACATCAGGATCGCGGTCGACGCCGTCATCGGCTCGTCGCCGCGGATGCGCGCCGCCAGCGGCATGACCGCCGCAATCGGATCGGCGGCAAAACGCATGATCAGAAAGCCGATCACGGCGTTCCAGAATCCGACCACCATCCAGGGCAGCGTCACCGCGAACAGCACCAGCAGCGCGAGATCGACCACGCTGAAGCCGCCCGGCGACAGCGCCAGCGCCGCGAGCGCCAGCGATCCGGCCATGGTCGCGGCGAACAGCACGGCAAACAGGACCCGCCGGCCGAAAAGATCATTTCCGACGGCGTCGGCCTCGACGGCTTGCGAGGGGCGAGCGTTCTAACACAGAGATTGCGACTTCTGATCCCGCGGGCGACAGTGCCGATCTGAATGATATAACACGACAACCGTCCAGGAATTCCAATCCAGGAGATCAAAGAGATTGGCGATCAGCCGGACCGACGAAGTCGCCCAGGCGCTCTGGTATAGCCGGCCCGGACAGGCCGAGATCCGCCAGGAAACGCTCGCCGCGCCGGGGCCGGACGAAGTGCGCGTGCGCGCGCTCTACGGCGCGATCAGCCGCGGCACCGAGGGGCTGGTGCTTGGCCGGGCGCGTGCCCGACGAGCGAATTCGAGCGCATGCGCGCGCCCTTCATGGCCGGCGCATTTCCCGTTTCCGGTGAAATATGGCTATGCCACGGTCGGCCGGATCGAAGCCGGCGCCGAAGCCCTGCTCGGGCGCACGGTCTTCGCGCTCCACCCGCACCAGGACCTGTTCAATGTCCCGGCGAGCGCCGCCGTCGCCGCTGCCGGAGGATCTGCCGCCGCAACGCGCGGTGCTGGCCGCCAATATGGAGACCGCGCTCAACGCGGTCTGGGATGCGGCGCCCGGCCCGGCCGACCGCATCGCCGTGGTCGGCGCCGGCGTCGTCGGCTCTCTGGTGGCCTATCTGTGCGGCCAGCTTCCCGGCGCGGAGGTGACGCTGGTCGACATCAATCCGGCGCGCGCGGAATTAGCGCGCGCGCTCGGTGTTAGCTTTGCCGACGCCCGAGACGCGCCAAGGGCGACTGCGATCTCGTCGTCCACGCCAGCGGCCATGCCAGCCGGACTTGCCACCGCGCTTGCGCTCGCCGGCGAGGAGGCAACCGTGCTCGAAATGAGCTGGTACGGCGACGCGACGGTGACGGCGCCGCTCGGCGGCGCCTTCCACAGCCGCCGGCTGCGGCTGGTTTCGAGCCAGGTCGGACGGATCGCGCCGTCGCACCGGCCGCGCTGGACGCATGGGCGGCGGCTCGCCGCCGCGCTCGCGTCTGCTCGCCGATGCGCGGCTCGACGCCTTGCTGGCGCCGGCGGTTGCGTTTCACGATCTGCCGCGGCGGCTGCCCGATATTCTTGACGCCGGAAGCGGCATACTCTGCCAGCTCATCACCTATCCCTGAAGGAGGTCCCTTGTTCGCCGTTGAAGTTCGCGACCACATCATGATCGCCCATTCGTTCCGCGGCGCCGTGTTCGGCCCGGCGCAGGCGCTGCACGGCGCGACCTTCGTCGTCGACGCCGCCTTCATCGCCGAGACGCTCGACGCCAACGGCATCGTCATCGACATCGGCCGCGCGCATGACGCGCTGAAGGCGATGCTCGCGGCCGCTCAACTATCGCAATCTCGACGAGGTGCCCGAATTCAAGGGCAGCAACACCACCACCGAATTTCTCACCAAGCATATCTTCGACGGGCTGGCGAAGGCCGCCCGCGCCGGCGAACTCGGCCGCGACGGCCGCGAGCTCAAGGCGATCCGCGTCACGCTTTCGGAATCGCATGTCGCGCGCGCCTGGTACGAGGCGCCCTTGTGGTGAGGCGTTTCGTCTTCGCGGTGCCGGGCGATCTTGCGACCCCGACCGG
Organism: uncultured Alphaproteobacteria bacterium; assembly: GCA_963843225.1. Classification (GTDB taxonomy): domain Bacteria; phylum Pseudomonadota; class Alphaproteobacteria; order Rhizobiales; family Xanthobacteraceae; genus Bradyrhizobium. The sequence continues at coordinate 75,508 of CAWJJT010000005.1, forward strand.
CGGCTATGCCTATGACCGGCGCATGATCGCCGAACTCGCGCGATCTCGGCTGGCAGATCGATCTCGCTCGATCTCGGCGAAGGTTTTCCCTGGCCCGAGCGATGCGACGCGCGCGGCCGCGCTGGCGCGGCTGCTCGCCGTGCCCGCCGGCCGCACCATCGTGATCGACGGACTGGCGCTCGGCGTCTTGCCGGAAGCCGCGTCGCGAGCTTGCCGGCCGCAATCCGCTGCTCGCGCTGGTGCATCATCCGCTGGCGCTGGAGTCGGGACTGTCGCCGGAGCAAGCCGACGCGCTGCGCGCCAGCGAGCGAGCGGCGCTCGCAGCGGTGCGAGCGCGTCATCGTCACCAGCGCGGCCACCGCGCGGCTGGTCGCGTCCGATTACGGCGTGCCGGCCGAGCGCATCACGGTCGCACGGCCGGGCAGCGATCCGGCGCCGCTCGCCCAAGGCAGCCAGCGACGGCGTCGTGCGGCTGCTGTCGGTCGGCGCGGTCGTGCCGCGCAAGGGCTTTGACGTGCTGATCGCGGCGCTGGCGACGCTCACCGATCTGCCGTGGCGGCTGACCATCGTCGGCGACCGCACGCGCGACCGCGACGCCGCCGCGCGGCTCGATGCCGATATTGCGCGTCACGCGCTTGGACGATCGCATCGACGGTGCCCGGCGCGGTATCGCCGCAGCGCCTTGCGGCGCTCTACGCGCAAGCCGACCTGTTCGTGCTCGCCTCGCGCTTCGAGGGCTACGGCATGGCCTATGCCGAGGCGATCGCGCATGGCCTGCCGGTCATCGGCACAACGGCCGGCGCCATCCCGGACACGGTGCCGCCGGAGGCCGGCCTGCTGGTCGCCGCCGGCGACGTTGCCGCGCTGGCGCAGGCGCTGCGCCGCGTCATCGGCGATACCGACCAGCGGCGGCGTCTGGCCGGCGCCGCGCGCGCAGCGGCCCCGCAGCTTCCGACCTGGCGGCAATCCGCCGAAATCTTTGCACGCGCGCTGGAGACGCTTGGCATGAGCGGCTTCTCCGCCGACTGGCTGGCGCTGCGCGAGCCCTACGACCTGCGCGCGCGCAATCCGGCCGTTCTCGACGCGGTCGCCGCCTCGCTCGAGCCGCTTTCCTCGGTGCGGATCGTCGATCTCGCCTGCGGCACCGGCTCGACCTTGCGCGCGCTGAGCCCGCGTCTGCCCGCGCGGCAGAACTGGAGGCTGGTCGACAACGATCTCAGCCTGCTGGCGCGCGCCACGGCCACGCCGCTCGCCGAACATGTCACCGTTACCGCCGTCCCGCTCGATCTCGAACCGCGATCTCGAAGCCGCGCTCGACGGGCCGGTCGATCTGGTCACGACTTCGGCCTTGCTCGATCTCGTTTCCGAAGCCTGGCTGGACCGGCTGGCGGTCGAGATCGCCGCGCGCTCGATCCCGCTTTATGCGGCGCTGAGCTATGACGGGCGGATCGCGCTCACTCCATCCGATCCGCTCGATGCGGCGATCGTCGCGGCGGTCAACGCGCATCAGCGCACCGACAAGGGCTTTGGGCCGGCGCTCGGGCCGGCGGCAGCGGCGCTACGCCATCGCGCGCTTCGAGGCGCTCGGCTACTCCGTCGTCCACGGCGCATCCGATTGGGTGCTCGGACCGGAGGATCGCGACATGCAAAGCGAAATACTGACCGGCTGGGCAAGCGCCGCGCGCGACATCGGCGCGCTGTCGCTCGCCGACATCACGGGCCTGGCTGACGCGCCGCCGCGACGCACGTCGCCGCCGGACGCTCCTCACTCCGCGTCGGTCACGTCGATTTCTTCGCACTGCCGAGCGCCACGCGCTGAGCCGACAGATCGCAGTCGAACAGCACATCGTCGCCGAGCTGATGCACGCGCATCGGCATCCGCAGCGCCTGATCGGCGCGCTCGATCGGCGGCACGATCAGGCCGGGGCCGCCGGCGCCGAGGATGATCGGCGCGACCATCACGTGCAGGCGGTCGAGACAGCCGGCGGCAAGAAAGCGCGACACCGTGTCGGCGCCGCCTTCGATCAGCATGCGGCGCATGCCGCAGCCGGCGAGCGCGGCGAGAATCGCCGGCGGGGCGATATGCTCCATCGACCGCCGGCAAGGCGACAACTTCGACGCCGGAGGCGGCGCGCAGCGCGTGCCCTGCGCCGTGATCAGCAGGCGCCGGACGCCATCGTCGGCGAACATCCTGGCGCCGGCGCCAAGCCGGCCCTTCGGATCGATGACGACGCGCGCCGGCTGCGGTCCGGCGACACGCCGCACCGTCAATTGCGGATCGTCGGCGACGGCGGTGCCGACGCCGACCACGACGGCGTCGACCAGCGCCCGCAGCCGGTGCAGATGCACGAGTCCGGCCGGCCCGTTGATGTATTTCGAATGCCCGGTTTCCGTCGCGATGCGGCCGTCGAGCGACTGGCCGATCTGGCCGACGATCACGAGATCGTCCACGGTGCCCTTGCGCAGCGGACCGAACACATCGGCCCAGGCTTCGCGGCAGCGGCTGGTGCCCTTCGCGGAATAGCTGGCTGAAGTCTTCCCAGGGATCGGAAGACGCTGCTTTGCTCGATGGGAGATTGCTGGTGTGCACGCAGGAATCAAAAACACTGTGTGGTTGCGTTAACAATGCGACTATCTGCCATCATCGCACAAAAATCAGGGGTTTGCGACTGGAATGATGCCGAGCGGCACGGTGTTCCACGGTCACGGCCAAGAGAATGGAAAGTCTGGAAATGAGTGACGTGCAGTCCGGCGCAGGCTCGGCTTTGTTCGGCGGCAAGGGGCACACCAGTGTCAGCCGCGGCCTTGGCGAATTCCACGCGACGACGGCCCGTTCTCATCAACGCCACCGGCGAAACGATCCTCGCGTTGCCGGTCGAAGGCCTCGACCGCGCAGCGGCTTGCCGAATTCACCGCGCTCTGCGGACCGGCCACGCCGCGCCTCGTCGTCACGAAGCGACGCGCACTCGCGCTCGGCCTGAATGCATCGACGCCGATGGCGCTGTCGCTCTCCGCGCACGACGATGCAACCACGATTCTCTCCCTCGTTACCGACGCAACCGCCGATCGCGAGTTCCTGGCCGAACCGGCGAGCCCGGCAGCGGCCGCCGCCATCCAACTCGTCAAGATAGCGCACGGCCTGCCGGCGGTGCTGGCGGCAGACGTCACCGGCCATCCCCTCGCGTGCGAACAGAGCATCGTCGGGATCGAGGCGGATGCGGTGGCCCGTTTCGCCGATGACGCCATCAGCTCGCTATTCGTGGCGAGCGAGGCGTCGGTGCCGCTGACCTCGGGCACGCCCACGCGCTTCGTGGTGTTCCGCGACGCCATGGGCGGCAGCCCGGTCGCCATCATCGTCGGAAAACCCGATTTCGCCGCGGCCGTTCCGGTGCGGCTGCATTCCGCCTGCCTGACCGGCGACGTGTTCGGTTCGCGGCGCTGCGACTGCGGCGACCAGCTTCGGCTCGCTCTGACGCGGCTCGAAGACCTCGGCGGCGGCATCATTCTGTATCTGGCGCAGGAAGGCCGCGGACTTGGCCTCGCCAACAAGATGCGGACGTATCAGTTGCAGGACGACGGCCTCGACACCTTCGACGCCAACACCACGCTCGGCTTCGACGACGACGAACGCGATTACGGCATCGCCGCGCGCATGCTGCAGATGCTGAACTGCGCGCGGATCGTGCTGCTCACCAACAACCCCGCCAAGCTCGACGGCCTCACCAGCGCCGGCATCGAAATCGCCGGCCGGATGCCGCTGGAGGCGCCGATCAATGCCGACAACCGCCGCTACATGATCGCGAAGGCCGAGCGTTCCGGACACCGCTTCGACCGCCTGGCGGCCTTGCTGGCCAACCCATCCTAGGCGACAAAGGGCTCCCGCATCCCTGCGCGAGGAGACGTCGAAAGCATGTCGTGGCCCACCTTTCGCTCCGGCGCCGGCCTGCTGCGCGCCCTCGTGATCGGAACGGGTCTGTGCTGGTCGGTCGCCTTCGTCGCCCTCGCGCTGGTCTATGAACTCGAACTCTACGCCGACGGCGCGATGTTTTCCTATGCCGTCGCCGTGCAGGACGTCTGGGCGTTCCACTGGCACAATATCTCCGGCCGCATGTCGGTGTTTTTCCTCAGTCTCCTGCCGGCGGAGGCCGTTGTCGGCCTGACCGGAAATCCCCACGCCGGAATCGTCATCTACGGGCTCCTGTTCTATCTCGCGCCGCTGGCGGGGCTGATCGGCACGTTCGCGGCCGACCGCTCACGCGGCCGCATCATCTTCGTCTACGCCTGTTGTTCGACGGCCCTGCTCTGCCCGCTGATTTTCGGCTTTCCGACCGAAATGTGGCTCGCGCACGCCGTGTTCTGGCCGGCGCTCGCCGTCAGCCATTACGCGAGACGGAACTTCGTCGGGACGGCGCTGGTTTTCATCATGCTGTTCATGCTGGCCTTCACCCATGAGGGCGCGCTGGTGCTGGCCGCCACGATCGTCGCGACGTTAGCGCCGCGCGGCCTGCGCGACCCCACGTTCGTTCGGGCGGCGGCGATCCTGATCGTGGTGCTGGCGATGGCGGCCGCGGCAAAAATCATGCTTCCACCGGACGAGTATTATGCCGGCGTTTTTCTGCGCGCCGCCCTGCACTTTTTCGATTTCACCATCCTTGAAGTCCGCGTCGTCGTGCTGGTGTTCGCGGTGCTCGCCGGTTACGGCATTTTGCTGCTGGTGCTTTCGCGGCTGGTCCCGGACAGGGCATATCTCTACGCTGCGGCCATCGCCGCCGTCGTGCTCCTGATATACTGGTTGCGGTTCGACCATTCGATCCACGCCAGCAGCCGCTATTATCTGAGAACGGCGGTAGTGATCGTGACGCCGATGTTCGGCGCGCTCGCCGCGCTCAGCGCCATGTCGTCGGACGGCACGCTCGCTTTTCCGCTGCCAGGCGTGATACGGGCGAAGGCCGCGCTGAGCAGCCGGGCAGCGCTGCCGCTCGCCGCGATGTTCATGCTGCTGACCCTGGTGCATGTGGTCGAAACCGGAAAATTCGTGACTTCCTGGCGGCACTACAAATCGGCGATCGCAGCGCTTGCGACCGGCGACCAGTCCGATCCGGCACTCGGCGATCCCCGTTTCGTTTCCTCGGACCGGATCGCCTCCGACCTCGCACCGCTGTCGTGGTTTTCGACCACGCCCTATCTGTCGGTGCTGCTTGCGGACTTCACGCCGAACCGGCTCGTGATCGATCCCGCCGGAAATTATTTCTGGCTGTCCTGCGCCACCGCGACGGCCAATGCGACCGCTGCCCGTTCGGTGCCGCAGGCAGGCCGCGATCTCATCCGCATCTATTCGTGCCAGCATCGCTGAGGAGCGGCCTCATCCCGCCGAGCGCCGCCTTCAGCGTATCGACGCTGCGCAGCAAGCCCTGGCGTTCTTCCTGATCTAGTTCGGGCTCCAGCGTCTGAAGCACCCCTTCCCGGCCCAGGATACCAGGCAGGGACAACGTGACCCCGTATTCGCGGCTGTAGCTGCCGATCGGAATGGCCACCCGCTCATCGCGCAAAATAATTTCCGCGATCCGTGCCGACACCATCCCGATGCCGTGCTGGCTGGCGCCGATGCCCTCGATGATGGATATATTGGCGTATCGGACCTCGTCCTCGACGTCGCGGCGGAATTTGTCGAAATCCTCGCTTGCCTGCTTTGCGTGCAGTGCACGGATCGGAATGCCGGCGATATGAGCCGAAGACCACGCGAACACTTCGGAAGTGCCATGCTCTCCCAACACTTGCGCGCTCACAGAGCTTGCACTGACGCCGAACCGGCGGGCCAGGTGGAATCGAAAGCGCAGGCTGTCGAGATAAGTCCCGGTGCTCAGTACCCGGCCGTGGCCCATCATGCGCGTCGCATCCGCCAGCGGGTCCGGCGGATCGGTCACGACCAGCACCATCGCCTCGGGTTCGACCGCGTCGAGTTGTGAGATGATGTCCTTGTAGATGCCAACATTGGTGTCGAGCAGCCGCAACCTGCCCGCCGGGTCGGCGCGATCGGTGGCGCCTCCGGTTTTCTCGTTGACGCCGGCGGTGATCAGCACCAGGGCAACACCCCCGAGATCGGAATAGTCACCCGCGCGAATCGTAACCGGTGGGGACAGCGTGGCACCGTATTGAACATCGGCAACCAGCCCCCGCGCCCTTTCCTGGGTTCTATCGACCATAATGATCTCAGTTGCGCAGCCACGCATCACGAGTGCCGTCAGACAGGCAGAGCCGACAGCGCCGGCGCCGATGATGGCTACCTTCATATTTCCTGTCCCCCCGGACCGATCCTACCTGGTCCGCCGACGCTATTTGGCGCGCCGGCCGCTGACGCATTGCGCGTTGCGCCATTGATACGGCGTGTCGCCCACGAACCGCTTGAACACGGTCGTGAAATGCGCCTGCGTCTGGAAACCGACGGTTAGCGCGATCTCGACAAGCGTCATGGTGGACTGGCGCAGCAGGTCCTCCGCCCGCTGGATTCGCCGCCTCAGGAGATACTCGTGCGGCCGGAAGCCGGTCGCTGCCCGGAACTGGGAAGCGAAGTGCATCCGGCTCAGCCCTGCGACCGCCGCCAGATCGAGCAGCGTGATCTTGCCGGAGAGGTGATGATCGACATACTCGAACACTCGCTTCAGACGCCATTTCTGCAGCGCCCGCATCTGCCGCTCGACGCAGCCTTCAGCAGGCCGGTGGATTGGCGCGGGCGGCAACTGCGCTTCCGATTGCAGGCCCAGCATCCGGGTCACGATGGCAAGGCGCAGGGCATCGGCACATACGCCCGTGTGGCGATCGTCCGAGAGCTCGGTTGCCGCCAACGCATCGGACAGGCGCCTGATGACAGGATCGTCGGGGTTGCCGGCGGCCGGCGCGTTACGGACCCCCTCGATGTGGCTGGTTGCGTCCGCAGCTTGCAGGCCGGCGCCGACTTCCTTCTGTTGTGCGGAGTCGGTGCGAAGGCACCTGGCGTTCAGCGACGCGTTGCCCTCGGAAGAGCCGCCTTCGCCCGGACCTCGCGCCCCGATTGCCAGCACGACGTCGAGATGCTGAAACGCAAGCGTCATCCTGTCTTCGGCGAAAGGACGGCTGCGAGACGGCAATTCCAGCTCTGTGATCTCATCGAGATAGGCCGTTACCGGCGCGGCGCCGGCTGTCGCCGTGCGGGATGGCGCCCTTTCATAGATCGTCACCCGATCTGCGTGACTACGATTGTTATCTCGTGCGATTAGCGACTGTTGCGGCATGGTTCAAATTCCTTGTCATTGTACGCCCATGTACTGACCGGATGCTGAACGCCTTCAGAGGCAGGATACGAACGAGACCGCAAATCAAGGGCCCAATCCGGGCCGCTCATTTCCGTAATCGTGATCGCATCTATTCTCGTCGACCCGTTCCGGCTTGTGCGATTACAGAATATCGAACGATGCGGAATGCTCCATTCTACGGGTGTTTTGAATAAGTATATCGTTGGCTAGGCACATCATACCTTGGTATCTACTGTGCGATTCATCGCAATAAGGCGCGTGATCTTGGAATACCCGGCTCTCCGCGAACTAACGTCGCCTGAGTGACGTATCCGGAAAGTTGTACATGCGATGCTCACTGCCGTTGACGAGAATCGGCTTCTCGGGAGCGCGCTAATTACTTCCGGTCATAGCGTTTAGCTGCTGTGCGTCCCTGTTGGGCGCCACGGCTTTGCCTGGTATCGCCCTCCCAGCGCTCAGGCCGTAACGCCGGCTCAGCAATCCAGCATGCAGGCGACGTCTCCACCGAGCTTTGCGCGGATTCCGGCTGTCTCCCAGCGGGAATCCCACCGGGCTCGACGGAAATCGCGACATCCGGCAGGCAGCCGAGCCGTCCCGCCGTCCAGCACCAGTTTCATTTCTGGGAATACGCCCTGTTCCAATTTCACCAATTCGTCACAATCTCTGGGGGCCGCTGATCGATGGCGGCGGGATTTCAGGAAGCTCGCTCATCGATCTCCCGTGCGCGGACGGGCTGCGTGGATCACGAACGGAACTGCGGGCGCTAGGCCCGCCCACCCGGCCTCGCGCCAAACGTGTCAATGGGACACGCCGATGCATTCGCGAAAGACACGCCGTTAGCCGAAAGCCATATCTGCGCGCGACCACGGCGATGCCGGCCCTGCCATCAGAAACCATGTCGAGGAGTGCAACCATGACCGATACCGTCGAATCCCGGAAAACAGCCGCCCTGAAAACGCCGTCGGATGTCGGCGAAAACGCGACCCGGGACATCCCTGCGGCCCTGCGCGCCCTGCTCGCCGACGCTTTCGCGCTCTACCTCAAGACCAAGAACTTTCACTGGCACATGTCCGGCCCGCACTTCCGGGACTATCATCTGCTCCTTGACGAGCAGAGCGAGCAGATCTTTGCGATGACCGATGACATCGCGGAGCGCGGCCGCAAGATTGGCGGTACGAGCTTGCGCTCGATCGGCCATATCGGCCGCGTTCAACGCCTGCTGGACAATGACGCCGAGTTCGTCACGGCGGAAGACATGCTTGCGGAGTTGCGCGACGACAATCGGCAATTCACCAAATACCTTCGCGAGACGCATTCACTTTGCGACGAGTATGAGGATGTCGCGACCGCGAGCCTGATCGAGAACTGGATCGACGAGGCCGAACGCCGCACCTGGTTCCTGTTCGAGGCCAGCCGCCGGCAATAGTCGCGCCGGAGAAACACCGATCAGCGGTCGGGCGAACGGGGCATTGCCTGGTCAATGCCCCGTTCGCTTTTCCGCGATCAGCAGACTTGGGCCCCTTGGCAACGAAAAAAGCGGCGGACCGACACTCGGTCCGCCGCCAGTCTTGGCACCCGCAGGGAGGGGGGAGGGACCCGGGTGCCTCAGGGGGTTGGAAAAATCGATTGGGAAGCCAGCGCAGCGGTTGCCGCCCGGCGACCTTCCCTTGGATTCGGAATGATTGCGTCCGCGAACATCGGATGCGGCACGAACAGCAGCGCTACCAGGAGCCGCGTCGCCGCAAGCTCGTTGCCTGCGGTCGGCAGCGCCAGCATCGCGCACTGCCAGATCCGGCCGTCGACGACCCAGGTCGCCTGGTCCGCTTCCGGCACCTGGGCCGCGGTGGCCCTGACGCAGACGCGCCGCAACTGACCCCGGCTCGGCTGCGGAAATGCCGACAGCCGATGGCCGCGGCGATTGCCCCCGCAGAGCGTACCGAGCGCAGCGCCCCATTTCGGAAACACAAAATCGGCGCCCTGGTCGATGACGACAGCTTCGGCGATATTCGCTTCGAAGGCTCCGAACTCAGCGAGATCGGGACCATCAGCCGGACGCCCGGAATCGCACACGAACCGGTCGAACCATTTGGCCGCGATCCACATCGAAGCCTCCAGAAGCTCGGATCGCTTCAGCTTTTGCGGGACGCCCTGACGCTGATTGAACGGATTCATTTCCGGACTCCGTACGCTGTAAAGCAAACTACCTTTGTCCGCATTCAACAGCCGGGCCGTCCAATTGTATTTCGAATAGGCCCGCAGCTTCCTCAAAGGAACGGCCGCACCGGGTTCCCCGGGAGAAGGCGCCGGCGTCCCGATTTGCGCCGCACGGCTGCCAATGTTTGTGGGCTCAGAGGTCGGCCTGCGCTCTGCGGCGCGCTCCAAAAACAGCGCGATCGTAGACGGGTGCGCGACTTCTTACGTTTCGACAGTGACGCACTCCCCCGGCAGGGTGAATTGAAACGTCGCACCATGATCCGCATTGGCGGATGCCGACAGTTTGCCGCCGTGCGCTTCGATGATCGACCGGCAGATCGACAGCCCCAGACCCATACCGCTCGGCTTGGTCGTGAAGAAGGCGTCAAACAGACGGTCGGAATTCCCCCCAGATGAGAAGCCGACGCCGCGGTCCTCGACCATCACCACGACCTCGTTTGGGTGGTCCTGCCGCGACCGGATCGTCAGTTTGTGCGGCCTGTCCGTCACCGGCTGCATGGCTTCGATCCCGTTCATCACCAGATTGATGATGACCTGCTGCAACTGGACCCGATCGGCGCGGACCATCAGCGCAACCGGTGCAAGCTCCACGCGGAGCGACACCCGGCTGTCGGAGAGCTGCCGCTGCACCAGGGCGTGGACCTCGCTGATCGACGTCATTGATGTCGAGCCTCGTCTTCTCGCCGCCCTTCTTGGCCGCCAACGCCCGGACCCGCCCGATCACTTCGGCCGCCCGACTGCCGTCGTTGATGATCCACTCCACCGAGCGGCGCGCCGCTTCCACGTCGGGACTGCTCCTGCTGAGCCAGCGCAAGCAGGCTTCGGCGTTGGCCATGATGGCGGCGAGCGGCTGATTCACCTCATGAGCGATCGAGGCGGCCAACTCGCCCAGCGTCGTCACGCGCGTGGCATGCGCCAGATTTTCCTGCGCCTCCTGTAGCGCGGCTTCCGCCTGCTCGGCCCGGGCCGTAGCCGATATGTCGCTCGCCACGCCCCGGTAACCGAGGAAATTTCCTGCCGCATCGAACACGGGCTTGCCGCTCGCGGCCAGATAGACCGGAGAGCCATCCGCTTTCATCGACCTGAACCGGAAGTCGCGAAAGGGCTGCCGCGCCTCGAGGGTGGCGATGTGAAGCCGCCACTTCTCGGGCTCTTCTTCGACGTCGCTGGCGGCCTCCCAGATCGCCCTCCCGACATTGCCGGAGGCGGCGGTCGATTTCCGCGACACGCTGAGGAGACGGTGGTCCGGACCGGCTTCCCAGAACCAGTCCGAGGCTGTCTCGGCAAATTCGCGGAATCGCTGTTCGCTGCGCCGCAATTCCTCCTCGGCCCGCCGGGTTGCCGTGACGTCCGTCACCGCTCCGACAAACCTTACATTGCCGGTGTCCTCGCCCAAGGCGCGAGCCAATGCGCGGACATGCTTCACCGCGCCGTCGGGCAGCAGCAATCTATACTTGTGATCGAAATCCCTCCCCTCCCGCGACGCGGTGTCGATGGTCCGGCGCACGAGATCACGATCTTCGGGATGAACGCGTTGAACGAGAAAGTCCAAAGTCGGTTTTGCCGTTCGATCGCACTGGAATATCCGGAAGGTTTCCTCCGACCACAGCAGTTCGCCGGTAGCGACGTTCCAGCCGAAACTGCCGGTCTGGCTCAATCGCTGGGCTTCGGCCAGATACGTGTCGCTATGCAGAAGCCTGGCCTCGATCTGCTTTTGATCCTGGAGCGCCGCCAGCAAGTCATCGCGGGATCGTTGGAGCGACTTGGCGGCCTTTCGCTGCGACGCGCACAGCCAGTTCACGAAGAGCGCGACCATCAGGAACAGGGTCATGCGCGGCAACTGCCTGGGATCGATCGCAAGCGAATTGAGTGGGGGGACCAGATAATAGGCGAAAGCCAGAAACCCGACGGCGGTCGCCAGCAACCCCGGACCGAAGCCGCCAAACCATGCCGCGACCATGATCGCGCAAAGGAAGAGCGATACGAACGGCTCGATATGCAGGAATGTCACCGCCGCCCTCGATATGGCAAGCGCAACGGCAATCGACAAAACCGCAACGATATAACGCCGGACTGTCGACCACCACCGCCCGGCTTCCTCGGCCGGCTGCCCGAAGAACGATACCGGTTGCGTATAAACGGCGGCCTGCGATCCCGTGACGAGCACGTCAGGCGCGCTCGCCCCGGGCTTGCGCTCGCCGCGGTGCGTACCGAAAGCTCCCTTGTGCGACCCTTCCAGGTGTCACATCTCCAATTTGTCCGACCTGGCTTCGATACCGGCGATCGGGAATATCCATGATCAAGCCAATCGAGGCTCGGACGGGACCTCCACCGATGCGGAGGCTTATCCTCGACAATCCCCTTCATTGCATTGCGGAACGCAAATTTCCTGCTTTTTCGCGATAGATCGCATGAATTTGAACGTCCCCATGCAGCCTTTGACGTCATCGACCCTCGGTGCCGCGAAGGCACCGAGCGATTTAGGATTTCACAGGGGCTGCTCCAACTAGATATGCGTTTAATCGGGCACAGGCCGCTCGTATTGCATGATGGAAAACGACCGCGCGCGGCGGCGGCGTTGCAAGAGCGCTGGCGCCTAGGGATCCGGGCTTTCATCGTCCAATCGCAAGGCCTGTTCGAGGCATTGAATGAGATGATCCCGGTCAAACGGCTTGGTCAGGAAACCCAGCGCCCCGGCGCCGAGGGCTCGCGCGCGAATGCGTTCGTCGGGAAAGCCCGTGATGAAGATGAACGGCACGCGCTTGTCCTGACCGCGGAGCAACACCAGCAGTTCGACACCGCTCATGATCGGCATATTGACATCCGCAATCACGCACGACGTCTGATCCAGACAGCCCGACCGCAGAAACTCCTCGGCCAACTCAAATGCATGGGCGACGTATCCGAGCGACTGCAGGAGATTTCCGACGGCGGCGCGAACCGACGCGTCATCGTCGATGATTGAGATCATCGAAGCAAATTCCCACTGAGGCGATTGAGAGTTCTTGGCGCGAACGCGGTGGGAACGTGCGCCGCGGTCGAGGCCCGCGAAATTATACATAGGTTTCGACGCCGCTACGGCCTGGCGCCGGCCATTTCAACCATTTCGGCCATCCTGACCAGATCGGCCAAAGACCTCGCGCCCATCTTCTTCATGACGCGTCCGCGATGGACTTTTACGGTAATTTCGGCCACGCCAAGCTCGGCGGCGATCTGCTTGTTCATGCGCCCCGTCGCGACCATCGCCAGCACTTCCCGCTCGCGTTGCGTGAGGGTCTCGAAAAGCGTGCGCAGGTTCGAAACGATCTTCTCCTCTTCGCGCCGGCTCCGGTCGCGTCCAATCGCCGTCGCGACGGAATCGAGCAGGTCCTGGTCGCGAAACGGTTTGGTCAGGAAATCGATCGCTCCGCTCTTCATGGCCCTGACCGTCATCGGGATATCGCCATGGCCGGTGACAAAGATGATCGGAATGCGAATCCCGGCCTTGGCGAGTTCGGTCTGAAGATCGAGGCCGCTCAATCCCGGCAACCTGATGTCCAGGACCAGGCAACTGGCAACATCCGGAAGTTTGCTCTGAAGCAATTCGGCGGCCGAGCCGAACACCTGCACGTTCAGGTCCACCGAGTGAAAAAGATTGGCGATCGCCCGGCGCACGCCGTCATCGTCATCGACGACGAACACCATCAACTCCCGCGCTTTGGCGAGGTCGGCAGGCGATGTGGCGGTCCCAGTCAGCTTCCATCTCCTGAGGCAGGGCTAAACGAACCAAGATATTCTAGCAGCCCCGCCGGCTTTTGGAATTCCGCTCCAACCGCGCCGCATTACCTCAGCCATGCAAGATTAGAACACCTCTGCGAATGACCGCAATCCGACCTTTGCCCCGGTGCAGTCACGTTTCGAGGCGATTCGGACAGAAAAGCGGCGCCGCAACCCCGCCCACCGTCTTGATTGGTGGCGTTCGTGGCATCTTTACGTCACACGGTGGCCAGGCGCCGCGGCCGATGCCGTTCGGAATGGCCGGCGACGCAGCGTTCGAGATCGTTGAAGTCCCGGCGCAACTGTTCGAACGCGAAGGCGAGCGTGAAGATCTGCTCCATCCCTTCAACCGGCAGGTCACATATCAGATTCTCGTGACGCAGCCTGGTCATCTCCGCGGCATAGTCATCGAAGGCCGCATCGACGGCGCCGCGCGGCGGCGCCTGCTGGCGCCCGGTGAGCGCCACACCGCTGGCGCGCAAATAGTCGGCCGATGTGTCGCTGATGCGGGTGAGCAGCGGTCCGAGCCGGACCTGAAATGCCGCCGGCAACGGCGCAGCCGCGGTCCGTCCAATCATGACGAAGTCGTGACGCAGCCTGAGCAACGTCCGCAACAGGGGTGTGAGGTCACTGCCCGCGCCCAGATAGGTCAGCCTTTCACGCATGCCCTCCAGCGCAATGGCGTCCAGGCCCGTATAGGCCTCGCCGATCCTGTCCTGAATCCGGAGAATGGCCGCTTGATCCAGGGTTCGCGTCAGCCCCTTGAATAGTTGGGGCAGCAGGTGCGCCAGCAAACCTAGCATGCGACCGCCGGCGTCGATCGCCAGATCATGGGCACGGGCCGGCAGCACCGCGAACGACACGACGAGGCCAACCGCGCATCCGACCGCGACTTCGACCACCCGTTCGGATGCGGACGCGATCGGCGTCAGGTGAGTAACGGTCGGAGCCAGGAGGACGAGGACCGCCGTGAAGGGTCCGGCGTTGAAGCGGGGATTTTCCGCGGCAAGGAGGGCGACCGGCACAAGCGCGATCGCGAGCGCCACCGCGAGCCCGGTTTCGCTGTCGTGAGGAACCAGCGCGCCAACCGCACCGGCGAATATCGCACCACCAAGCGTGCCCGCCAGATAATCGCCGGTAGCCTTGAGCGACCTGCCGACACTCATCTGCGTCAGGATGACGGCCGTCAACACCGCCCACAGCGCGAACCTGAGGTGGAACAGCTCCGAGACCACCAGGGTCAGCACGGCCGACGCGGTGATCCTGAGGCAGAGTCTCAACTCCGTGCGATGTCTTCTCGGCCAGCCCCGAAGCCATCGGCCCATTGATCCTGCGGAATTCATGCCGGCATCAGTAGTGACCGGACATGGACCCGACCTTTCCCCGGAAAACGCGGTACCCGATCGCGGTGTAGAGCAGCATCAGCGGGAAGACGAAGAGGCCCTCGCCCCAGAACATGAAGGCAAGACTGGAATATGGGGCCGCGGCCTGGTCGATGGTGATCTCGAAGGGGATCATGTAGGGCCAGAACGAAAACGCCAGCGTACCGAAGGCCGACACGAAGATGATCGAGACCATATTGAACGGCAAATAATCGTTGTGACGCAGGATGCTGGCCGCAAGCACGAGCGCCGCGACGGCGCCGATTGCCGGAAACACCAACAGATACGGCCTGTCGATCCACCGATGCAGGATCGGGAGATGGATAGCCAGCGCGTGGACGAAGACGAGCACAAGGAACACCAGCACACCGATGGCCAGTATCGGGATCTGGCGGCGCGCCACGTCACGCTCTTCGCCTTCACATTTCCTGACCAGCCAGCAGGCGCCGAGCAGCGAATAGGCAAGGCAAAGCCCGATGCCGCACAACACGGAAAATCCGGTGAACCAGCCGAACATGCCGCCTGAATACTCGCCATTGGTGAATGGCAGGCCTTCCACCAGGGCGCCGACCGTCACGCCCTGCATGAAGGTCGCGACCAGGGATCCCCCGGCGAAACTCAAATCCCAGACCCAGCGCATCTGCCGGCTCTTGTTGCGGAACTCGAACGCTACCCCGCGCAGGATCAACCCCAGCAGCATGACGATCAGCGGAAGATAGAAGGCCGACAACAGCGTCGCGTAGACCACCGGGAATGCCCCCCAGAGAATGACGCCGCTGACCACCAGCCAGGTCTCGTTGCCGTCCCACACCGGCGCGACAGCGCTCAGCATCGCGTTTCGTCTTGTTTCGTCGTTCGTCAGGCCGAACAGGATGCCGACGCCGAGATCGAAACCGTCAAGCAGCAGATAAATCAGAATGCTGATGGCAAGGAGCGCGACCCAGAACATGACCATGGCTATTCTCCAGCGCCGGGATAACTGCCCGCGGCAAGCGATCCCTCGTCGCCCAGCGACATCGGCCGATTGGGCGCCGCGGCGAGCGGCGGCTTGATGGCGGGTCCAGCCGGCCCGGCGCGCAGCAGCCGGTTGATGTAGAACGAGCCGAACGAGAAGATGAAGGTATAGACCGCGCCGAAAAGGATCAGCGTCGTCAGGGCGGCAGGAGCCGTCAGGAACGGCGTCACGGCGTCGGCCGTCCGCAATACGCCATAGACGGTCCAGGGCTGCCGGCCGACCTCGGCGGTGTACCAGCCGGTGAGGATGGCGATGAAAGGCAGCGGGAAACTCAGAAAGATCAGCCAAAGCACCAAGCGGTTTCGCTCGATGCGACGCTTGATGCTCAGATAGGATCCGATCCAGGCGAGCCCCAGCATGACCAGGCCGCAACCGACCATGATGCGGAAAGTAACGAACGGGATCAGCACCGGCGGGCGATCCTGGGGCGGGAAGTCGGCCAGCCCGACCTCCTTCGACGTCAGGCTCATGCTGCCGATGATGCTGCCGAGAACCGGGATCTTGATTTCGTAGCGGTTGGTTTCGGTCGCGGAATCGGGGATCGCGATCAGCACCTCGGAGGCCGGCTGTTCGTCGTGCCAGCGCGCCTCGATCGCGGCGAATTTTGCAGGCTGATAGGTGTGGACGTAATCGCCGACCAGATGTCCGAATATCAACTGGACGGGAATCAGGACCGCCCCGAGGAACAGGCCCATGCGGAGCATGACCCGGGCCTCGGCGCGATAGATGTTCCGCAGTATGTACCACGCGCCTGTCGCCGCGACGCAGAAGGCGCCGGTCAGATAAGCGCCCAACAGCATGTGCGGGAAACGCACCCAGACCACCGAGTTGAAGAGAATGCTGGTCCAGTCGTCGGGCACGAACTGGCCGTTTTGCAGGACATACCCCGATGGGACCTGCATCCAGCTATTGTTGACCATGATCCAGAACGCGGAAAACGTCGTCCCCAGCGACACCATCGCCGTCGAGAACAGATAGAACCACGGCGGTACACGGGGCCGTCCGAAAATCAGGATGCCGAAAAAGCCGGCTTCCAGCATGAAGGCCGTGAAGGTCTCATAGGACAACAGCGGTCCCTGGATCGGTCCGGACATCTTGGCCAGCACGCTCCAGTTCGTGCCGAACTGGAATCCCATCACGACCCCCGACACCACGCCGAGGCCGAATGCGATACCGAATATTTTCAGCCAGAACTCGAAGACGACGCGATACACCAAACGTCCGGTCGCCAGATGCAGCGCCTCGAGAACGGTGAGCCAGGCGGCAATTCCGATGGTGAATGCCGGGAAAATGATGTGGAACGAAATGGTGAACGCGAATTGTATCCGTGACAGAAGAAGAGCCGTGGCATCCATTGCAACTCCCCTCT
The DNA here is from genome assembly GCA_963843225.1 of uncultured Alphaproteobacteria bacterium. Classification (GTDB taxonomy): domain Bacteria; phylum Pseudomonadota; class Alphaproteobacteria; order Rhizobiales; family Xanthobacteraceae; genus Bradyrhizobium. Next base: position 92,533 of record CAWJJT010000005.1, read on the forward strand.
CCGCTCGGGCCCAAAGGTTCGATCTGGCGAAACTGATCGGCAACCGTTTTGGCCAAGGTGATCTCGCGACGCCCGGACGATCCACCGCATTGTGTCCACCGAACCGAGCAACGCAGTATGAAGCAGGGCCGAAGACTGCGCTTTCCGGAAAGAACGCTCCTTGTGGATTCGCATGCCGGGACGGCAAGCGTCGGGAGTCTGACGTTCCCAGTGCCTTCGCGAAACCACACGATCGTTTTGAGAAGAAGGTTTTGCCGCCCTCTCTATGATCCACGACTGCCAACGAAGCGTTGGACAGCACCGAGGAAACAGACATGCACGGCATCATCGCAGACGAGCATCAGGCTTCCCGGGAAGCCAGATCCGCTTCAAAGCCCCGTCGGGAAACGTTGAGACGACCGCAGTTGCAGGACAACGGGAAACCGCGAGGGACCGCCGAAATCATTCATGCGTTCGACCGGCAGACGCCGAAGCGCGAAATCGGCAGATCGCCCGAACCGGCCGCAGCGGCCCGAGGCACCGACGACATGATCAAGTCCGATCCCGACGCGGCGCACCAGTTCTTCCGCAACGGAAGCGTTCACGATCTCAGAAACCTTCTGCAAACCGTGTCGAGCGGCGTCAGTATTGCCGAAAGCCGCATGGAAGAAGGACGCTCCAGCGAAGTTCCGGCAATTCTTGCCAAGATCGGCGACTCCGTGGAGAGAGCGGCCGTGCTGCTGCGCCAGATGGTTCGAATCCCGCGTTCGACCATGATGTTGAAATCCGCCGCCGACGTCGGCAGGATGCTTGTGACTCTGGAGGCGTCGCTGCGCTGGGCGCTGGGACCACGCAACGAACTGACGATCGCGATTGCACCGGGCCTGCCACCGATTCACTGTGTCGAGGGCGAGTTCGAAAACGTCATCCTGAATCTCGTCATCAATGCGCGAGACGCCATGCCGAACGGCGGCCAGGTGACGATTGAAGTTACGCAGAGCGGAAAGCCGGGCGCTGGCCGCGGAGTAATCCTTCGCGTTCACGACACCGGGAATGGAATGGATCCCGACGTCGCGGCGAAGGCCTTCGAGCCTTATTTTACGACGAAGGGCGCCTCCGCCGGAACGGGGCTTGGCCTCGCCATGGCCGCGGCCTTCACTCGATCGCTCGGAGGCTCGGCCCGGATCGAACAGACCTCGCCACGGGGAACCACGATTGCGCTCTATCTGCCGACCTCGCAAATCTGAACGGCCCCCCTTCACCCAGGGTCTGCGAAGTGACGACTAGGTCCTGGAGGGAGCGGGGCCGAGCCTGTCCACCATCCTGACCAGTTCGGTCAGCGATTGGGTCTTCATCTTTCGCATCACGTGCCCACGATGCGCCTTCACCGTGGCCAGGCTTATCCCGATGTCCGCGGCGATCTGCTTGTTGAGACGGCCTGCCAGCACGAGTTCGAGTACCTCGCGCTCGCGCTGCGTCAGCGTGTCGAAATTGGTGCGGATTTCAGCGACGGCGCGCTCATTGTCGCGATGGGCGCTGTCCCTTGTGATCGCCAGATGGATTGCATCCAGCAACTCCTGGTCACGAACCGGCTTGGTCAGGAATTCAACCGCGCCGGCCTTCATGGCCCGAACCGACATCGGAACATCGGCATGCCCGCTGATGAAAACGACGGGCAGATGCACGTCCGCCTCGATGAGGCTATCGTGAAACTCCAGTCCGCTCCGCCCCGGCAATCTGACGTCGAGAACGAGACACCCCGGGCCGCTCGGGCGGCCATGGTCGATAAACTCCTGAACCGAGGCGAACAGCTCCACGCGCAAGCCGACTGATCGCAGCAGGCCCTCCAGGGCTTCACGAATATCCCGATCGTCGTCGATAATGACGACAGTGGGTGGAGCTTCGTTACGAGACGCTTTCAACCGAATCCCTTGTTGCTGCGGGCAATGCGAACTGGAAAATAGCCCCATTGGGGAGACGCTGCGACGCCCAGAGGCGGCCGCCATGGGCTTCGACGATCGACCGCGAGATCGACAGACCCATGCCCAGCCCCTCGCGCTTGGTCGTGAACAGCGGATCGAACACGCGATCGCAGTTCGCCGGATCAAGCCCCATACCGCAATCCTCCACCGCAACCAGCACGCTGCCGTCCCCGTCGAGGCGGGTATTGACGCGCAATACCCGCCGCTGACGTTCGAGGCCGCTCATGGCCTCGATGCCGTTCATGATAAGGTTCATCATCACCTGCTGCAACTGGACCCGATTCCCCATGATCGTGGCGAGGCCGCCAGTCAAATCGGCATCGACCGAGATGTCGTGGCGGGTCAGTTCGACGCGCATCAGTTCGAGAATGTTCTCGATCACGCCGTTGACGTCGAACTCGGCCATCTCGGACGGGGATTTCCGGGCAAGCGCCCGAATGCCCCGGATGACTTCTCCGGCGCGGTGACCGTTCCTGACGATGCGCTCGGCGGCATTCCGCGCCTCGCCGAGATCAGGCTGCTCCCTGCCCAGCCATCGCAGGCAGGTCTCCGCATTGGTCACGATCGCCATCAGCGGCTGGTTCACTTCGTGCGCGATCGACGCCACGAGTTCGCCCATCGTCGTCAGCCGCGCGACATGCACGAGATCGGCCTGCGCGTCGCGCAGCGCGTCCTCGTTGCGCTTTTGCTCGCTGACGTCGATGGTCGTGCCGACATATTCCAGAATCTCGCCGGACTTCCCCGCAATCGGCCGGCCCACGCCGCGAACATATTTAATCAGCCCGTCCGGGAGCGCGATTCTAAAATCGCACGCAAATCCCGCGCGGTCGCGAATGGCGATGTTGAGCACTTGCTGGACATAGGCGTGATCTTCCGGGTGAAGCCTGTCGAGAAACAGCTTGAAGTCCGGCGGCCCGTCCTTCTCCGGATCATGGCCGAAGATGCGGCAGTGCTCCTCCGACCATACGACCTTCCCGGTCGAGAGCGTCCACTCCCAGCTTCCGGTATGGCTTATCCGTTGCCCCTCGCTCAGGAATGCTTCGCTGCGCACCAGGTCGGCGTAGAGGTAGGCGTTCTCGAGCGAGATCGCGGCCTGCGATGCCAGGAATTCCAGCACCGCGATCCGCTGCGGCGTGAACGCGTTCGGCGTCAGGTTGTTTTCGAGATAGAGGGCGCCGACCAGCTTGGCCTGCTTGATGACGGGCACGCAAAGGACGGATTTGGGACGGCGTTCCCGCACATAGTCGTCGTCGGGGAACAGATTGCTCGCCGTGGCATCGTCCATGATCAGACTGGCGCGCGTCCGGACCACGTGGTCGAGCGCCGATTCCGGAAGGTCACGATGCGATACGACCTTCTCCTGAAGCGTGACCTCGACCTTGCCGCGACTGGTGGCGGCTTCGGCCGCGATCCTGGCCTCGTTGTTGCGAAACAGGATGAGAATGCCGCGCTCGGCCCCCGCGTGCTCGATGGCTATTCGCATCAAGGTCTCGATCAGGGAGCTCAGGACGATCTCGCCCGAGAGCGCCTGGGACGCCTTGAACATCGCGCCGACGTCCAACTGCTCGACCGGCGCGTCGAAAGTGGTACCGGGAGCCAGCGGCCGCGCGGGGCCGCGCAAGATAGGGATGGCTTTGGTCGAGCTGGCGAACCTTGCCGTCGGCGCCCCAGCGGACATAGCAGTCCCGCGCATCGCGCAGATAGGTGTCGGAGATCTTCTTTAATCCGCGCGCCATGTAGAACCGGGCGGCGAGCTCATTGGCAATCGCCTCGTTCTGGACGAAGCCGCTGCTCCGCGCGGAGCGAATGGCCGCTTCGTAAAACTGTTCCGCCTCCAGTTCCCGCCCCTCAAGGCGCGCGATCTCCGCTCCCAGCAACGCGGCGCGGTTCGCGAAGTTCTCCGGGCAGTTTTTCGCCCACGCCGCGATCGTCTCGTGATGCCGCGAGATCGCCTCCAGATGCCGCTGCCGCTGCGCGGAGGTTGCGGTATCGCAGGCCGCCGCCAGGGTGAGCGCGCCATAAAAATGATACTCGGCGAGTTCGAAGTCCGTGGGCAACGACCAGAGCGAAGGCGCCGCCTTCGCCGCGGCCGCGACGGCGGATACGTTGTCACCGGCGAAGAACAGCGCCTGCAGCTTGCGTATCCAGTACAGGCCCATGGGTTTGGTGAGCCGCGGGTCACTCTCCAGACGCTGTTCGAAGACCCTCTCCTCGAACGCGGTGTCGTCGGAGGAAGCGAGCGACGAATTGGCTCCCCGAAGACTCCGCACCAGCGCAAGCTGCCCGACGATGACATCGGCGACGAGACCGAACTTGGCCTTGCGGGCAAAATCGAGCGCATTCTCGACCTCGCGCTCCACCTCGCCGAGCGGCTCTCCGGCGGCGAGGAAATTCGTGACGAGGTCGGCGCAGCTATAGGCCGCGTAGGAAAGTTCGCCGGCTTGCTGGGCCGCGGCAAAGGCGCGCCGCACGTAGGCACGACAGCTCGGGAGCGGTTGCATCCAGGGAGCAACGTGATTGCTGAAAGTCTGGTAGACGCGGGCCCGGAGGCCATCATGCCTTTCCGTCAGGGCCAGACCGAGCTGGCTGAAACGGTAACCCGACTGGTAATCGCCAAAAAGCCGTCCCAGCAGCGTGCCGAGACACACATAGGCATAGGCCGCTGCATCGCCATTGCCATGTTCCAGGCAAAGCATCGCCATCCGGATCGAAATGATCGCGCCGAGGGTCTCGCCGCTGAAATTGGCCGGAGGAACGAGTGTCGACAGCACGCTCATCGCGGCGCGTTGATCCGGATCGGTCAATGGCGGCAGATCGACGAGCGACTCGATCGAGCGAGCCCCCAGATGCTGCCGCAATCGCTCATAATCCAGGCGGACATCGTCCACCGTTGGTGCCGATGGCATCAAAATGCCAATTCGACGGAGATATTCGAGGCCGACTTCGACCGCGCGGTCGCTCTGGTCCAGATTGGTATATAGCATCACCCGCAGACATGTGACGGAAGCCTCCTCGACACGGTTGTCGGCGCGGTCGGTAAGCTCGGCGAGCCGGTGTTCCGAGGAAGCGAGGTCTCCGGTCAGGTACTCGCATTCGGCCCTGTAGAACTCGAGCGCGAAAGCGAGCGGGTAAGTCCGCTCCCATTTGTCGTTCTCAAGCAGCGCGCTGCCGGTCGCCAGATAGGTCAGGGCCGACGCATAAGCGGAAGCCGCCCTCGCCCGTTTGCCTGCCACAAGGTTGAGTTCGGCGACACGCTCGCGCTCCTCCCGGGCTACGATCAGCGCGGCTCCGCGGTCGAACTGATTGACGATCTCGAAGATGTTCTCCTCGAATTCCTCCGGCGCCTTCAATGAAGAGGCAAGCACTCTTCCGATCCGCAGGTGCGAGGCTGCCCGCGCGTCTTCGGTGATGAGGGCATAGGCGGCCTCCTGGACGCGATCGTGCAGAAACGCGTAGCCGCTGTTCTGGCGCAGGACGAGACCCGCCCGAACCGCTTCCCAGAGCGCCGCGTGGATCTGCTCCTCGGATCCCCCATACACCCGGGTCAAGCTGGCGATGGTGCAATCATTGCCCAGGCACGCGAGCTGCTGCAGGGCCGTCTGGGTGACCTTCGGCAGCCGCCGCAGCTTCGCGACCATGAGGTCCACCACATTGTCGGTGAAACTCTTGGCCCGGATCCGCTCCATGTCCCAGCCCCAGGCGAGCGTGCGCGGGTCGAACGCGATCAGCCTTTCCTCAGCCAGCGCGGCGAGAAACTGGATCGTGAAGAAAGGATTGCCGGCGGCCTTCTGATGCACCAGTTCGGCCAAGGGTTGCGCCAGCGCCGGATCGCATCGAAGCGCGTCCGCGACCAGCCGGCAGACATCGTCGTCTCCGAGCGGCGCCAGCACGATCTGTGTCGTGGATGCGCCCGCCTTGCCGACCGATGCCAGCATGCGGATCAGGGGATGGACAAAGCTTACTTCGTTGTCCCGATAGGCGCCGATCAGCAGCAGGTGCCTGACCTCGGGATGCGTGACCAGATGTTCGAGCAGTTCAAGGCTGGCGGCGTCCAGCCATTGCAGGTCGTCGAGAAACAGCGCGAGCGGATGCTCCGGCCGCGCGAACACGCCGAGGAAACGCCGGAACACCATCTGGAAGCGGTTCTGCCGGTCCTGCGGCGGAAGCTCCGGAACCGGCGGCTGCTCGCCAATGATGAGAGAGAGCTCCGGGATCAAGCTGGCCACGATCTGTCCATTCGGACCGAGCGCCTCCAGCAAGGCCTGTCGCCACTGGCCGACTTCCGGCCTCGCTTTTCGCAAGGATCTGACGGACCAGCGACTGGAACGCCTGCGCCAGCGTCGCATAGGGGATGTCGCGCTTGTACTGGTCGAATTTGCCGGCGGCGAACAGTCCGCCCGATGGCGTCAGCGATTTGTGAAGCTCGCTCACGACCGACGATTTGCCGACGCCGGCATAGCCGGACACCAGCACCAATTCGGTGGTGCCTCGGGCCACGACCTGGTCGAACGCGGCGACCAGCGCCTCGATCTCGGCCTCGCGCCCGTACAGTTTTTCGGGGATCAGCAGCCGGTCCGAACCGTCATGCGCGCCCAATGAAAACGTGTCGATGGAGCGGCGCGCCTCCCATGCCTTCAGGCACCGCTGCAGGTCGGCCTCGAGGCCGGATGCGGTCTGGTAGCGGTCCTCGGCGTTCTTCGCCAGAAGCTTCATCACGATCGAGGAGAGCTGGGCGCCGCCCGCAGCCGAGCGATCGGCGGGCGGAATTGGAACGCGGGCAATATGGCAGTGGATCCATTCCATGGGATCGGAGGCGGTGAACGGCAAAACCCCGGTGAGCATTTCGTACAGGGTGATGCCAAGCGAATAGAGATCGCTGCGGGCATCGATCGAACGATTCATGCGGCCGGTCTGTTCGGGCGCGATATAGGCCAGGGTGCCGGCAATTCCCTCCGGCGGCGCGGGCGCCTGGCGTTCGCGCGGCAGCCGCGACGCGATGCCAAATCCGGTGAGCCGGACATTGCCGCTGGCATCGACGAGCATGTTCGCCGGTTTGATATCCTTGTGGATCAGACCGCGCCGATGGACCTGACCGACGGCCGCCGCAAGGTTGATGGCGAGCCGCAGGAACTGGATCGGTTCGAGCCGCTGGTCGAGAAGGCGATCGAGCGGCTCGCCGCCATGGTCCTCCAGCACGAGGGTGGCGGATCCGCCATTGCGGATCAGCGCCAGAGGCCTCGCCGCCCAGCCGGAATCGAGATCAGCGGCGAGCGCGTGTTCGTGCTCGAGCCGCTTGATCAGCGTCTGTCGGCCGGCGACGAGCGCCAACACTGGAACAGGATTGTTGAGCTGCCGAGCCCGGTGCAGCGCAAACTCCCCGTCGTCCCTCAGTGTTTCCAGTTCGTAACCGGTGAGGTCCATTTGCATGGTCCTTACCCAGGCTATCCTCGCATGACCCCATGTCATCCGACGGTCAAGATTGTCGGCAATCCGACCCGGCAGAAGTCCGCCGGCGGGGAATGGGCATCCCGCACGATCGATCTTCGGTTACTACGACTTTCGTCGAAATCTTTGCGATTTTGACATTTGTGACACTCACAACTTGTGAAACGCGTAGCCGGCTCCGTCCGCGCGCAACTTAGAACCGTTCGAAATGCTGACGAAACCAATTTTCTTGATAAGATACAAGCAAAACAGCATAGTTTTAGAATTGAAATAAATCGAGCCCCATTCGCGTTTGATTTATCGGGCATCTGCGGGAGAACGCGCGGAGATCGGGACGGACGGCAATGAAATTGAAGCCAGGTCCCGGATTGTTTGCAATTCTTCTGGGCGGCTGCCTACAGTCGCCGCACGCTGCGCGTGCGCAGGATCTGGTTGCTCCCGATCGCATCGGTCGCGCCGATGCGCCCAAGAGTTTTTCCTTTCGCGTGCTGACGACGCATTCCAACAACAACGCGCAACCGAAATTCGCGGCGCGGATGGCGGCTCTCTACGAGAGATATGCCCAAAATCATCCCGACTGGCGCGTCAGCATTCAGTTGATGTCACTTCAAATCCCACAGGAGCACGCGCGACTGCTGGAGCAGGCAAGGAGTGGGACGGCGCCGGATTGTTCCGCGGTCGATTCTTTCGAAGTGCCATTGTTCATCCGTGCCGGCGTTCTCCGGCCGATCGACCAATATTTCTCCAGGGATGAAATCGACGATCTCTTCCCCTTCATCCGGCCAATCATCTCCGATGCCGCCGGGCACATCTATGCCTGGTGGTGGACGACGGATCTGCGCCTGCTGTTTCGCAACACGGCCCTCGTGCCTGACCCGCCCCGCACCTGGCAGGAAACCAGGCAGGCGGCGCTGGCGGCCAAGCGGGCGAACTCAAGCGTCGAAGGATTCCTGTTCAACGGCGGCCGCAACGAAACCACGACGGTCGATTTCCTGCCGCAGTTCTGGGCGCAGGGCGGCAAACTCGTCGATGAAAAGGGAGCTCCCATCTTCGGACAGGAGCCGAACAGAACCTATCTCCTGAACGCGATTTCTTTCTATCGCGACCTGATCCGGTCGGGCGCGTCGCCGGCCCGCGTCGCGAGTATCAGCAATTACGACGACCTCACCGCGGCGGCGATCGGCGGCAGTGCCGCGATGATGGTCAATGGCGATTGGGCGATGAGCCAGATGCAGACGGCGATGCAGCCGGAGGCTTTCGCAAAATGGGCGATCTCGATGCTGCCCGGGCCGACCGTCGACCAACGCTCCACTTCCAGCGGCGGCTGGACTTTCGTATCGTTTTCGAAGGACCCCGAAAAGGTGAAGGCATGCATGGACCTCGTCCGGGAGGTCTATATGGGCCCGGCGGCTGAAGTTCTCCAACGCCTGCCGACGCGCCAGAGCGAATTCGATTCCCCGCTGTATCGCTCCAGTTTCTACCTGCAGATCAAGCAATATCTGAAGCTGGGCCAGGCGCGGCCCGGCCTTCCGATCTACACCGAAATCTCGAACCGACTGCAAATCGCCATCAGCGAGGCGCTTTCGGGAACCCGCACACCGGAGGCCGCAGTTGACGAAGCGGTGGATCAAGTCGCGAAAGCCGCCGCACGTTATCGATGAGAGCGCCAGCGTGACATCCGCACACGCGCAACGGCCGGGAAGCGAGCGAACTCGCGGCATCCGCTGGGCGCGGCGGTTCGACCTCGACAGCCACCCGCTCGGGTGGCTGTTTCCGGTCGCCGTCCTGCTGACGGTCTTCTATCTCTATCCGGTTCTGGAGGTGGTCCGAATAAGCTTCACGGATGCGACGCTTCTGAATTCGACTTATGCTTACACGCTGGACAGCTACCGATCCGTTCTTGCGGACTCCGCCCTGCCCCGGATCGCGCTCGCGACCATTATTTTCGTCGCCGGCAGCGTGATCGGCCAGACCGCACTCGGGCTTTTGATCGCCTTGACGCTTCAGGCGGGATTTCGACGCGGCCTGCCCGGCGTCAGGACCGTTCAGGTCGTGGTGCTGGCGACCTGGATCATTCCCGGCGTCGCGTCGGCCATCACCTGGCAGTTGCTGCTGAGCGAAGCCAGCTACGGATTTTTCAACGCCGTGTTGAAAGCCGTGTCGCTCTCGCCCGTGCCATGGCTGTCGGATTCCGGGCTGGCGATCTGGTCGGCGACGTTGGCCAACATCTGGCGCGGCACCGCGCTCAGCATGATCCTGCTTTACGCGGGCCTGCAGACTATTTCGCCCACTCTGTACGAAGCCGCCGCCGTCGATGGCGCCAACGCCTTGCAGGCTTTCCGCTACATCACGCTGCCAAGACTGGGACCCGCGCTGCTGGTCAACACCGTTATCGTCAGCATCTTCTCGCTCAACACCTTCGAACTCGTCATGCCGCTGACGGGAGGCGGCCCCGGTCGTTCAACGGAGGTTCTGGCCCTGGCGGCCTACAATGCGGTTTTTCACGATTTCAATCTGGCGCAGGGCAGCGTGCTGGCGGTTCTGATGTTGCTGATCAATCTCGTGCTCACGACCGTGTACTGGCTGACGTCGAGGGGGCTGCGTTGAATTCCCGCGCGCGCTGGAAAGAAAGCATCCCGCTCTATCTCGCGCTTGGCGGGATTCTGCTGTTCTTTGCGCTTCCGCTGCTTTGGCTGCTTTCATTGTCCGTTCGCACGCCCGCCGAAATCCTGATCGCGGAAGTGCGCATCGTTCCGCATTCGCCGACCTTGCAAAACTTCGTGGAAGTTCTGAGAAATCGGCAGTTTCTCGGCTACCTCTGGAATGGCGCCCTGCTTTCGATTGTCGGCGCCGCCGCCGCTTGCATCGCCGCCGCCCCCGCATCCTACGCGTTTTCCCGCTTCCAGTTCCGCGGCAAGACCCAGCTGTTGTTCGGGGTGCTCGGCTTCGAGATGATTTCGCCGCTGGTGATCATGGTGCCGCTCTATCGCTACATGCAGGCGCTGGGGCTCACCGAGTCGCATCTTGGCGCGGCCCTCGTCTACGCCGCCGTCGCCGCGCCGATCGCCACCTGGACGCTGAAAGGCAGTTTCGACACGATTCCGAGAGAGCTTGAGGAAGCGGCGATGATGGATGGCTGCAGCCGCGTGCAGGCGTTCCTTCGTATCGTCTTGCCCATCGGCTTGCCGGGGCTGGCGTCAGCCTTCATTCTGACGGCGATGCTCGGATGGTCTCAATTCATCGTCCCGTTCATCCTGCTGAGCCAGCCCGGCATGTTGCCGATCTCGGTCGGCATCTTCAACTTCCTCGGCGCCTACACCGGCTCGGCGACGCAACTCGTGGCCGCCGCCAGCGTCCTGTCGCTGCTTCCGGCCGTTCTCATCTTTTTGGTCCTGCAAAATTTCGTCGTGGGTGCCTTGACGGCCGGTGCCTTGAAGGAATGACGTGGCACGCCGCGCAAATCCCATTCGTCTCCGGTCCCGGTCTCAGGCCGGCACCCGAAGGATGAAGCCGGAGCCGCGGACACAATGGATCATCGCGGTTTCATTCGGCCCGTCCACTTTGTGACGCAGCCGGCCCATATGCACGTCGACCAGGTTCGTTCTCGGAATGAATTTGTAATTCCAGACTTCCACCAGCAGCGTTGCGCGCGTCAGCAACTGGTTGCTCCGGCGCATCATGTATTCCAGCAACTGGAATTCCCGCGGCAATAGTTCAATTGATCGCTCGCCGCGCCTCGCGCGTCTGCTGATGAGGTCGATTTCGAGCGGTCCCGCCCGCAGCACATATTCGCGCGACTCGATCAGCGCCTGCAAGGTCGCCTCGATCCGGGCGACCCGCTCCACGATCGCCGTCGGATCGGCCGAGTCCAGCCGGCCGAACAATGTGGGGTCGAGCTTTTCAACGGCTTCACGCTTGCGCTGCATCCCGCGCCACATCCGGTCGACGGCCGCCCGCAATCCCTGCGAGGCGCGCGGCACCTCGGGCGGCATGCCAGGAATGTTGGTCAAGTCCTTGTCGGCATCGCGCATTTTTCCGGTGCGGCGATTGACTTGTCCTTCTCCTGGTTTTCGAACTTGCTTTCTCATTCGGGATTTCCCTGGGTGCGGACGGAACCGTCAAGGTCCACGCCCCTGATCCAGCGCCGAGCGAATGCAGGCGAGCAATTCGTCCTTGGTGATCGGCTTCTCGAGAAAGCCGATCGCCCCGGCAGCCAGTGCCATCGCCCGGCGGTGCCCGTCGGAAAATGCCGTGATGAAGATCGTGGGAATCCGCTCGCCGGACGCAATCAACTGCTCCTGAAGCTGCAGTCCCGAGAGCCCCGGCAGTTTCACGTCGGCAATCAGGCACGACGTCTGCTTCAGGAAGCTGGATTGCAGGAATTCCTCGGCGGACGAGAATACCTCGACCGTAAAGCCGAACGCCCTGAGGAATCCCTCGATGGCATCACGGACGGATTTGTCATCATCGACGCATGCGATAAGTGGATCTTGCGGCACATTAATTTCCCCGACAAGATCCACAGTTATCGCCGGCCACGCGAGCGCTCAATTGTCCAGGTGTCGGAGCTACTTGGCTAAAGGTTGGGGAGTGGCCTAGACCAAAGTCTAGGTGCGCGCGGTTGGAACGGCCCGCTCGGAACAGCGGCGACTGGTCGCAGCCATAGTTACCTTGGGTTGATGTCTATGTTATAAGCAACCCGATGAAGCTTTCGGACCCGGCGCGAGTTCAAGAGACGGAGCTACACCGGTTGCGCCGCTGGGCTCGAAGTAGCGGATTGAAAAGCAAATCCAGGTCCGAAAACGAGGTGCGGAGGTTCGCGCTGAAATCACGGGAGTGCAGAAGGAGGATTACCGAAATTGGTAGCGGGAGAGGGACTCGAACCCCCGACCCCAGGATTATGATTCCCGTGCTCTAACCAGCTGAGCTACCCCGCCACGGCATCCGACGGCACGGCTTCGTCTACCGCGGTCGCGAACGCGCGGCATATAAGAAGTAGCGCTTGGGCATGTCAAGCAAACCCGACTTCGCTGCCAAGTACTTTGCATTCATCCGGCTATTTCGGCCGGACATTGGGATTGCCGCCGGGAGTGCCGGGTGGCGGGATCACCGGCATATTGCCGGCGTCGGGGGTCGGCGCGCGGATTTCCGGGTCGACGCCGGACGGAGGGCACAATACGCCGTCGGACTTCGCCAGTTTATCACCTAAGGGTTCGGCAGCTTGGCCGGTGGTCGAGCCTTCCGGCGCAACGGTGCCCCGTGGCGGCACCGGCCGCATCGGCGAGCAGTTGGTGTCGGCAGTCGGCGGCGCCGTCTGGGCCGGCGGCGTCAGAGGCGTCGGCGGGGACTGCGCATTTGCCGCGCCGGCCGAAACCGCGAGCACGCAAACCAGAAGAGCTTTGGGTTCTATCCGCATGACAGGAAAACGGATTGGGCGCGCAGACGTTCCGCGCGGAACCGGCCGAACTTCAGGATTTGCGGTAGCGAATGAGGGAAAAGTGTCCCATCGGCGGCATCGGGCGGCGCTCGGTCAGGGTGATGCCGCCGTGCCGGGCGGCCCAATTGACCAGCCGCGCCCACGGAAATTCCGGCCGCCAGCCGAGCCGGCGGGCCAACGGCGCAAACGCCAGTTCGAAGATGCGGCGCGGGCCGCTCTCGGCGCCGATGTGGTTGACCAGAATGAGTTCGCCGCCGGGCTTCAGCACGCGGATGAAATCATCGAGCGTGCCTTCCGGATCCGGCACCGCGGTGATGACATATTGCGCCACCACCGCGTCAAAGAACGAATCCGCAAACGCCAGGTTTTTGGCGTCCATCACCGCGAGCGTTTCGACATTCGCAAGACCCAATGCGCGCACGCGCGCCTGCGCCTTGCGCAGCATCGGCTCTGAAATATCGACGCCGCATAATTTCGTGGTCGGCGAATAGTCCGACAATGACAGCCCGGTGCCGACGCCGACATCGAGGATGCGGCCGCCGATCCTGTCGGCCTCGGCAATGGTCGACTGGCGGCCGGCGTCGAAAACCTTGCCGAACACGAGATCGTAGACCGGCGCCCAGCGCCCATAAGCCTTGGCGACCCCCGCGCGGTCGATATCTGACGCCATGCCCCGCCTTGAAAATGATTGTCTTGAAAATTCCTACCCGCGCATCGTTTCGACGACGGGCTGACGTTGGGCCGCGCCTCCGGCCACCGCGCCCCTGGCGGTCGCGCTCTGGATGAATCCGCCGCCGAGCACGCGGGCCTGGCCGGACGGCGCATCGTAGAACACGCAGGCCTGGCCCGGTGAAACGCCCTCTTCTCCGGCGACGAGTTCGACTTCGTAGCCGCCTTCGACCGCCCGCAGCCATGCCGGCTGCGGCGCGCGGGTGGAGCGCACCCGCACGAAGATCTCCAGGCCGTTGCCGACCGCGCGGTCGAGCGCGCCATCGCCGATCCAGTTGATGTCGCGCAGCACGATGCGATCCATCCGCAGCGCCTCGCGCGGACCGACCACGACACGGCGGCTGGCCGCATCGAGCCGCACCACATAAAGCGGCGCTGTCGATGCGATGCCCAATCCGCGCCGCTGGCCGACGGTGAAATGCACGATGCCCTGATGGGCGCCGATGACGTGGCCGTCGAGATCGACGATGTCGCCGGGCTCGATCGCATTGGGCCGCAGCCGGCCGATGATGTCGGTGTAACGCCCGGTTGGCACGAAACAGATGTCCTGGCTGTCGTGCTTGTCGGCGACGGTGAGGCCGAAGCGCCGCGCCAGTTCGCGGGCCTGCGGCTTGGTCATGTCGCCAAGCGGGAAACGCAGATAGTCGAGCTGTTCGCGCGTGGTGGCGAACAGGAAATAGCTCTGGTCGCGATCGGCGTCGGCGGCGCAGACCAGCGCGCGCGATCCGTCGTCCAGCCGGCGCGAGGCGACATAATGGCCGGTGGCAAGCGCGGCGGCGCCGAGCTCGCGCGCGGTCGCAAGCAGATCGCGAAACTTGATCGAGCGGTTGCACTCGATGCAGGGCACCGGCGTCTCGCCCGAGGCGTAGCTGTCGGCGAAATTGTCGATCACCAATTCGCGAAAACGGCTCTCGTAATCCAGCACGTAGTGCGGAATGCCGATCCGCTCGGCCACGTTGCGGGCGTCGTGGATGTCCTGTCCGGCGCAGCAGGCGCCCCTGCGGTGGGTGGCGGCGCCGTGATCGTAAAGCTGCAAGGTGATGCCGACGACATCGTAACCTTCCGACTTCAACAGCGCAGCCGTCACCGACGAAGTCGACGCCGCCCGACATCGCGACGACGACCCTCGTGTCCTGCGGACGGCCCTTGAGATCGAGACTGTTGAGCATGGTTCCGGTCATTGATGCGATCGCGGGGTCCCACGCGATCGGGCAGGCATTTTTGCGGCGAGTGACAGCCCGTTTGCGATTAGAGGCCCAGGAGCGGTTCCGGCAAGGCAAGCCTTCCCGAAAACGGCTGAAGAACCGCTCTTTAATATAGGCCGTATTCCCGGCAGGCAATCACGGCTGGCCGGTTTTGCAGGCCGGAACCGGCAAATCTTGCCGCCGGGCAGCAAAGAGGGGCGCCGAGGCTGCTCCGTAGTTTTCCCGGGCATTCTGCAAGATATTGAAAAATATAGGTATTTTATGCAATTCGGGAGTGGCCCGGTCCTTGCTGATCTCTTGGCAAGTTTCATTTCGAAAGGCCGCGCCCCGTGTTCAGTACCACGTCAGAACTAGCAGCAAGCGTGTCCTTTCAGAGCGCGCAGTCCAAACCCGCACGGCCCGACCCGTCGCAGCAGCTCAACGACAGTTTCGGCGCGCTGGTCAACTCCAGCATTCCCCCTGACACCGGCAATGACCGCGCCGCTTCCGTCGCGCCGCAGCCACCCGCATCGCCGTCCCGTTCCGACAACGCGGCAGCGGGCGCCGACAACAGCCGATCGCGTGACGCCTCCGCCGATCGGGCCAAAAAAGCGTCCGACGACCGCGACGCCAACGCCCAACAGGCTTCCGACGCGGCCGCCGATGCCGATGCCGACGCAGACGCCAGCGCTGCCTCTGCACAGCGCTCCAAGACAAAGTCCAGCGCGACGAAAAACGGCGCCGCGAAAACCAGCGACAAGCCGTCTTCCAGCAAGGCTTCCGCAACCGAGCAAGCTGCCTCGACAAAGCAGAGCGAGCCGTCCGTAACCACGCCAAACCCCATCGCGGTTGCGATTGCGGTCGCCACCATATCAACCGATGCTCCCGCCGCACCGCCGGCAACCGGTAGCGCAACCGGCAACACCGCCGCGGCACCGTTGGCCATCGCAGCGGCGGCGATTGCCGCCAGCACCGCTCAGGCCGCCGCTGCCCCCGCGCCGGTCACGCCGTCGGCGCAGGTCAAGGTCGATGTCGATTCCGCCGCGACTGCCGCAGCAGCCGTTACCGTGAACGCCGCTGCAGCAGCGCCGGAAAAGACTGCCGTTCAACCCGCGGTCGCCGCACCCGCTGCAGCCGCTGCACCCACCGCACCTGTGGTCCCCGTCGCGCCCGTCGCCACGACCGCCAAACAACCGGTCATCCAGACCGCGGCGACGGACGAAGGGGTAAGCATCGCGGTAGCCGCAACGGCGCCGGTCGCGCCGAAAGCCGTGCTCCCAAAAATGCCCGGCGCCACGCAGGCGAAGACCGGGCCATCGGGCACCACCACCGAAGGCAGTTCAGCCAAGCCGGATGCGTCCACGCCGGAAACGCCGGCCTCGACAGCGCCGACCACCAACGCCGCCCCGGCGGCCACCACTGCCAAGACGGCGACGCCCAATAATGGCGCCGACGTCGCGAAAGTCGACGCTGCCGCCAATGCGCCATCGGCGCCGGCCGCCCCTGCCCACGACCATACGTTGGCCGCTCCGGCCGCCAATACGCCGGCCGATGCGGCGGACACCGGGACCCAGATGACCGCCGCGATCCAGCCGCAGCTTCCCACTGCGGCGGCCACGACCGCCCCCGCAGGAGCTCTGAACGTCACCGCGGCAACGAGTAATGCGGTGCCGTTGAGCGGGCTCGCGCTCGAGATCGCGGCCTCCGCCAAGAGCGGCAAGAGCCGCTTCGAGATCCGGCTCGATCCTGCCGACCTTGGCCGCATCGACGTTCGCATCGATGTCGATCGCAACGGCCAGGTGACCTCGCATTTGACGGTGGAAAAGCCGGAAACGCTGTCGATGCTGCGCCAGGACGCCCCTCAATTGCAGCGCGCGCTCGACGATGCCGGGTTCAAGACCGGCGACGGCGGCCTGCAATTCAGCCTGCGCGACCAGTCCTCTTCCGGGCAGAACAACGGCAACGAAACCGGGCGCAACGCGCAGCGCCTGGTGATCAGCGAAGACGACACGATCCCGGCCACGATAGCGGGAACCTATGGACGCGTG
The DNA here is from genome assembly GCA_963843225.1 of uncultured Alphaproteobacteria bacterium. Taxonomy (GTDB): domain Bacteria; phylum Pseudomonadota; class Alphaproteobacteria; order Rhizobiales; family Xanthobacteraceae; genus Bradyrhizobium. Next base: position 109,337 of record CAWJJT010000005.1, read on the forward strand.
CTCGGATCAAGCAGCGGCGTCGATATCAGCGTTTGAGGAGACGGACATGGCAACACCAGCAGTCAATACGGCAAGCCCCGTGGTTTCGGGAACGACGCAGCAGCCGAGCTCGTCTTCATCGTCATCGAATTCCCTGAACTCGACCGCCGGCAGCACGCTCGCCGGAAACTTCCAGACGTTCCTGACGCTGCTGACGACGCAATTGCAGAACCAGAATCCGCTCGACCCGCTGGACACCAACCAGTTCACCCAGCAGCTCGTGCAATTTGCAAGCGTCGAGCAGGAGCTCAAGACCAACGATCAGCTGACCACGCTGGTATCGCTGCAGCAGACCGCACAATCGACCCAGGCGCTGACATTCGTCGGCAAGACCGCGGTGGTCGACGGCTCTACCGCAGCCCTCACCAACGGTGCGGCGACCTGGGATCTCAGCTTCCCGAAGGATTCGAGCCTCAACGTCTCGATCACCAGCAGCACCGGACAGACCGTTTTCTCCGGCAGCTACACCGTCAAGGCCGGCGACAACCAGCCCTTCGTCTGGGACGGCAAGGGCACCGACGGCACGCAGTGGCCGGACGGCCAGTACAAGATGACCGCCACCGCCGCCGACGGCTCGGGCAATTCCGTGGCGGTTTCCACCGCGATCGCGGGCGTGGTCAGTTCGGTCGACCTCACGCAATCGCCGCCGTTGCTGACGATCAACGGCCAGACCTACACGGTCAGCCAGATCAGGGCCATCACCAACTGACCGGTTTCGACCCGAAGCCAGCCTCGTGATCCGATCCTGATCGATCGCATCATTACCCCTGCCCGCGCGCAGTCCGCGCCGGGCATTCCCGCGAAAATGCTTCAGACGCTGGTCGCGAACCCGGACCGCTGATCGTCGAAGTCGGCGCTTGGCGGGGTTTCGCGTCGCGTGATCGCCGTCTTGAATCCTGCGGCGGCGCCACGCGTCTTCCGTCCGGCCCTCCCCTCAGCAAACTGTCCTCGAACTGGTCCGCGGCGGAGGCCATTCAGCGCGGCGTTCGCGGCGCGCGCTTTCCGCAGGCATGAGCGTCAGGTCGGGGAGAAACTTGGAGGCCGATTTTCGGCAACTTAAGGGTGTATTACGACAAAATCATATCTTTATGGTTTTTAAATTCGGAGCGGCCGGACGCCGGAATTTACGACAATTCCAAGGAGAATCGCATTGGAGCCTTGGGCTTAGGCAAATTTTAAGCCGCAAGGCGTAGGTTGTTACGGTGAGTTCAGTGGTTGAGAGTTTGTGAGTACGCCATGACAGAACCCCATCGCCCGAGGGTAAAATACGTCATCGGGCCTGACGGCAGTCCGTTAACGATTGCGGATCTGCCCGCGCCCGGGACCAAACGGTGGGTTATTCGCCGTAAAGCCGAAGTCGTTGCCGCAGTGCGCGGCGGCCTGCTCTCCCTCGAGGAAGCCTGCAGCCGTTACACGCTGACCGTCGACGAATTCCTTTCCTGGCAGTTTTCCATCGATCAGCACGGCCTTGCCGGACTGCGCACCACCCGCATCCAGCAATATCGTCAATAATTCCTATCAGAAACCTTTAATATTTGACCAAAATCGGCTTCGCCCCACGAAGCCGATTTTTTTCATGTCCGGGTTTCGGGCCGGCCCTTAATCTTCGTTAACCATATCGAAACCATCCCATAGGCAATAATTGCCCAGTCGGCTCTTGGGGCCGAATCTCAGGGGCGGTTGGTGCAGGGTCTCGTAGGTTTCCTAAAAGGTCTGGGTGCGTCACGATTGATGGCGATGGTCGCGGTGACAACCGCGCTGATCGCTTTCTTCGGCTTCGTCATCATGCGCGTGACCACGCCCCAGATGACCACCCTCTTTACCGACTTAAGCTTCGAGGACTCCTCCGCCATCATCAAGGACCTGGACCGCCAGGCCATTCCCTACGAACTGCGCAACGACGGCGCCGTGATCATGGTGCCGAAGGACAAGGTCACCCGGCTGCGCATGAAGCTCGCCGAGGGCGGCCTGCCCAAGGGCGGCGGCGTCGGCTACGAGATCTTCGACAAATCCGACGCGCTCGGCACCACCAGCTTCGTCCAGAACATCAATCATCTGCGCGCGCTGGAGGGCGAACTGGCCCGTACCATCCGCGCCATCGACCGGGTCCAGGCGGCCAGGGTTCATCTGGTGCTGCCCGAGCGGCCGCTGTTTTCGCGCGAAACCCCCGAACCCTCGGCCTCGATCGTCGTCCGCGTGCGCGGCGCGCTGGAGCCCCAGCAGATCAAGGCCATCCGCCATCTGGTCGCCTCTGCCGTCAACGGCCTGAAGCCGCAGCGGGTCTCGATCGTCGATGAAGCCGGCCAGTTGCTGGCCGACGGCGCCGGCTCCGCGACCGACGTCGACAACTCGATCGCCGACGAGCGCCGCGCCGGCTTCGAGAAGCGGATGCGCAACGAGGTCGAGGCGATCGTGTCCTCGGTGGTCGGCTCGGGCCGCGCCCGGGTCCAGCTCTCGGCCGATTTCGATTACAACAAGATCACCCAGACCTCGGACAAGTTCGATCCGGAAGGCCGGGTGCTGCGCTCCAGCCAGACCCGGGAAGAATCCAGCCTGACCGCCGACAATACCGGCCAGGTCACCGTCAACAATGAATTGCCGGGCAACCAGAACAACAACAACGCCGCGGCCGCGCGCGACCAGAGCAAGAAAACCGAAGAAACCAACAATTACGAGATCTCGCGCACCACCAAGACCGAAGTGACCGAGGCCGGGCGGGTCAACCGCATCTCGGTCGCGGTGCTGGTCGACGGCACCTATACCAAGAACGACAAGGGCGAGATGGTCTACAAGGAGCGCAGCAAGGAAGAGCTCGACCGCATTGCGACCCTGGTGCGTTCGGCAATCGGCTTCGAACAGAAGCGCGGCGACCAGGTCGAGGTCGTGAACCTCAAATTCGCCGAAGCCCCGGCGGTTGCGCCGCTGGCCGAGCCGACCGGGCTGTTCGGCATGCTGCAATTCACCAAGGATGACGTGATGTACGTCATCGAGCTCTGCGTCATGATGCTGCTGAGCATCGTGGTGATGTTCATGGTGGTCCGGCCGCTGGTCAAGCGCATCCTCGCCTCCGAAGAGGTCGCCGCTCTCACCGCCTTGCCGGCGCTGGCCGACGAGAGTGCCGAGAATCTCATTCCGAACGCCAACGCCACCGCGCAGATGATCGACGTCGCCCAGGTCCAGGGCCAGGTCCACGCACAATCGGTACACCGCGTCGGCGAACTCGCCGAACGAAATCCCAACGAAACCGCGACCATTATTCGTCAATGGCTCGGCGAACAGCAGCAGCCCGCGTGACCTGACATGGCCGTACCGCAAACCACCAACGCCAGCGACATCAACTCCGTCATCGCCCAACTGGCGAGCCGGCAGGCCAACCGTCCGAAGGGACCGAAAATCAGCGGCCCGAAACGCGCCGCGATCCTGATGCTGGCGCTGGGTGAACAATATGGCGGCAAGGTCTGGTCGCTGCTCGACGACGACGAGGTGCGCGAGCTGTCGATTCACATGTCGACGCTCGGCACCGTCGAGGCCGACGTGGTGGAAGATTTGCTGCTTGAATTCGTCTCGCGGATGTCGGCATCGGGCGCGCTGATGGGCACGTTCGACGCCACCGAGCGGCTGCTGCAGCAATATCTGCCGTCCGAACGCGTCAGCGGCATCATGGACGAAATCCGCGGCCCCGCCGGCCGCAACATGTGGGAGAAACTCTCCAACGTCCAGGAAGAGGTGCTCGCCAACTATCTCAAGAACGAATATCCGCAGACCATCGCGGTGGTGCTGTCGAAGCTGAAACCGGAACACGCCGCGCGCGTGCTCGCGATCCTGCCCGAGGACATGGCACTCGACGTCATCAACCGGATGCTGAAGATGGAAGCGGTCCAGAAGGAAGTCATCGAGCGCGTCGAGCAGACGCTGCGCGTCGAATTCATGTCGAACCTGTCGCAGACCAGGCGTCGCGACGCCCACGAGGTGATGGCGGAAATCTTCAACAATTTCGACCGCCAGACCGAAACCCGCTTCATCACCTCGCTGGAAGAGGAAAACCGCGAGTCCGCCGAACGCATCAAGGCGCTGATGTTCACCTTCGACGACCTCGTCAAGCTGGACGCCGCTTCCGCCCAGACGCTGATGCGCAACGTCGACAAGGACAAGCTCGGCATCGCGCTCAAGAGCGCCAACGAGGAGGTCCGCGGCTTCTTCCTCGGCAACATGTCGTCCCGCGCCGGCAAGATGCTGCTCGACGACATGGCCGCGCTCGGTCCGGTCAGGTTGCGCGACGTCGACGAGGCGCAGGCGCTGCTCGTCAACCTCGCCAAGGACCTCGCCGCCAAGGGCGAAATCATGCTGACCAAGAACCGCGCCGACGACGAGCTGGTGTACTGATGACCGCGCCCGCAAAATTCCTGTTCGACATGGACTTCTCGGCGCCGGACAAGACGCGCGAGCGGCCGGCCACGGCGGCGGAGATCGCGCAGAAAATCGCGGCCGCCGAAGCGCGCGCCCATCGCGACGGCCATGCGGCCGGGCAGCGCGAGGCGAAGGCGGAGAGCGACCGCCGCAGCGCGCTGGCGCTGGAGGAGATCGGGATCGCCATCCAGGGCATCGCGGCGCGCTTCGCCGGCATCGAGACCCGGATGGAAACCGAGGCTGTCGACGTCGCGGTCGCGGTGGCGCGCAAGCTGTGCAGCGAGTTGATCGCGCGCGAGCCGCTTGGCGAGATCACCGGGCTGGTAAGGGATTGCTTCGCCCAGCTGGTATCGACGCCGCATCTCGTGGTCCGGATCAACGATTCGCTCTACGAGGGCGCACACGAGCAAATCGAGAAGCTGGCCCGGCAAAGCGGCTTCCAGGGCCGCCTGGTTATCCTGGCGGAGCCCGAGATCGACAGCGGCGACTGCAAGATCGAGTGGGCCGACGGCGGGGTCGTGCTGGAACGCGCGGCGATCGACGCCAAGATCAACGAACTCGTCGCGCGCTATATGGCGTCGACCAATCAGGCGGCTACGTAAGGCCATGGGGACCTAAATCATGAGTGACACCGACGCACAGGTTCCGCTTCCCGACCTCAACTCCGCCGACGCGCCGGCGATCGATGACGTGGCCTACAGCGAAGACGAACAGGCCTCGCGGGTCGCCGCCGACCTCGAAGCCGTGTTCGACGTGCCGGTACAGGTCTCGGCGGTGCTCGGCCGCTCGAAGATGGATGTCGGCGAACTTCTCAAGCTCGGGCCCGGCACCGTGCTCGAACTCGACCGCCGCGTCGGCGAGGCGATCGACATCTACGTCAACAACCGCCTGGTGGCGCGCGGCGAGGTGGTTCTGGTGGAAGACAAGCTGGGTGTGACCATGACGGAAATCATCAAGGCCGAACGCGCTTAAGGGCCCACTTTTAACGATACGGCGCCCGAACGGCGCGGACAGACGAACAGGAGATTACCATGCGGCTTCTCATCGTTGGCACACTGAAGGGCCAGCTCACGACGGCCACCAAGATCGCGATGGACAATGGCGCCTCGGTCACCCATGCCGAGGACCATGAGCAGGCGATGCGGGTGTTGCGCGGCGGCAAGGGCGCCGACCTTCTGCTGGTCGATGTCGCCCTCGACATCCGCGACCTCGTGATGCGGCTCGAGGCCGAGCACATCCACGTGCCGATCGTCGCCTGCGGCATCTCCAACGATGCCCGCGCCGCGGTCGCCGCGATCCACGCCGGCGCCAAGGAATACATCCCGCTGCCGCCCGATCCCGAACTGATCGCCGCCGTGCTGGCCGCCGTCGCCAACGATTCCCGCGACCTGGTGTACCGCGACGAAGCGATGGCCAAGGTGATCAAGCTCGCGCAGCAGATCGCCGGATCCGACGCCTCCGTGATGATCACCGGCGAATCCGGCACCGGCAAGGAAGTGCTGGCGCGCTATGTCCACACCCGTTCCAACCGCGCCAAGAAGCCGTTCATTTCGATCAACTGCGCGGCGATCCCGGAACACCTCCTGGAATCCGAACTGTTCGGCCACGAGAAGGGCGCGTTCACCGGCGCGGTCGCGCGCCGGATCGGCAAGTTCGAGGAAGCCACCGGCGGCACGCTACTGCTCGACGAAATCTCGGAAATGGACGTGCGGCTGCAATCCAAGCTGCTGCGCGCGATCCAGGAGCGCGTGATCGACCGCGTCGGCGGCACAAGGCCGGTGCCGGTCGATATTCGCATCATCGCGACCTCGAACCGCAATCTGGCCGACGCCGTCCGCGAAGGCTCCTTCCGCGAGGACCTGCTGTTCCGGCTCAACGTCGTCAACCTGAAGATACCGCCCTTGCGCGAACGGCCCGCGGACATTCTCGAATTGGCCCAGCACTTCGCCAAGAAATATGCCGACGCCAACGGCGTGCCGCTGCGCCCGATCTCCGCCGAGGCGCGGCGGGTACTCACCTCTAACCGTTGGCAGGGCAACGTCCGCGAACTCGAAAACACCATCCATCGCTCGGTCCTGATGGCGCTGGGCGACGAGATCGGCATCGATGCCATTCTGACGCCGGACGGCGACCGCCTCGATGCGCCCAAGACCGTGCCGGCGGTGGCGCATGCCACCTTCGCCGCCGAACAGGTCACCCGCGCCCTGGTCGGACGCACGGTCGCCGACGTCGAGCGTGACCTGATCCTGGAGACGCTGAAGCATTGCCTGGGCAATCGCACCCACGCCGCCAATATCCTCGGCATCTCGATCCGCACGCTGCGCAACAAGCTGAACGAATACGCCGACGGCGGATTGCCGATCACGCCGGCGGGCGCCGGCGAATATCGCGCCGCCGCGCCGGTGTGATCTCCGGGGCCAACGGCATTTGGGCTAATTCCGGCGCGAGGCTCATCTCGCGCCGGAACGCCGCGCCCGGACAAACGTCATCATGGTTCGCCTTCGCGCCGTCAGCCAAAGCCGTCGATCGCCTGCCGCCGAATAATTCGGTGCGTCAGGATTGCGGAAGATGCGGATGGGATCGCCGGGTTGCAGTTGACGTCCGGTGAACACCGCATAGGCGAACAGCGCGAGATAGAGGATCGCGAGCGTGCCGATCGCGTAGAACGCCCAGACCGCCAGACGCTTCATCTGCGGGCGCCGCTCTTCGCGCGGATGATTTGAAGAGATTTGCCGTGCATGGTCTGCCCTCGCCCGCAGTCCCGGCATCGCGGGACACCGCAAGCTTAGGCCGTCAACGGGAAATGCGCCACCTCCTCAGGTGCGACGTTTCGGGATCGCGAGGCCGGATTTCGCGCGCACCGGGAGGCTGACCTCGGCGAGTTTGAGCGCGTCCTCGTCCCGATCGATGGCAACATATTGCCCCTGCCAATAGGCCAAGGCCGAGTTTCGCGAAGCGAGCCGCATATCCAGCACCCGACCGATCACGATGGCATGGGAGTGCCGCTCCACGATCTCCTCGACCTCGCAGTCGATCGCCGACAATGCGCCCGCCAGCAGCGGAACGCCCGAGGCAAGGGTGATCCATTGCGCGCCGGCAAACCGCGCCGCGCCTTTCAGCCCGTCCTTGCCGGAAAAACGCTCCGCGATATCGAGTTGATCCGCCGTCAGGATGTTCACGCCAAAGACAGCCGTGACGTTTGAGCAGCGGCCAGGACGACGATTCCCGGTTGATACTGACGACCAGCGTCGGGGGATCGACCGACAGCGACGACACCGAAGTGACGGTCATGCCGGTGATATCGTTACCCCGACCGACGGTGATCACGCTGACGCCGCCGGCCAGGCGACGCATCGCACCACGAAAATCGTCAGCGGAAACCTCACGATCGATCTCGATAGAGCAGACGGCGGAATTCATGGCAGCCTCACTGATCCGATGACTCGTCCCCGGATTTCAAGAGATCGCGCAGGATCGAGCCCTCCAGCGCCGCAAGCTCGGCGGAACCGCGCCGGCGCGGCCGCGGAATATCGACCTTGACGTCGTGGGCGATGCGGCCGTCTTCGATCACCAGCACCCGATCGGCCAGCGCGACCGCTTCGGCGACGTCATGCGTGACCAGGATCGCGGTAAAGGCCTGATCGTGCCAGACCCGTTCCAGCAGCCGCTGCATGGAAATCCGCGTCAGCGCATCGAGCGCGCCGAGCGGTTCGTCGAACGCCAGCACGCGGGGACGGCTGACCAGCGCCCGCGCCAGCGCCACGCGCTGCTTCTGGCCGCCGGAGAGGACCGCCGGCCACTGCGCGCGCTTGTCGTCGAGCCCGACCTCGCCGAGCGCCTTGTCGGCACGCGCCTGCGCGTCGGCGGATGCGCGCTGGCGGCCGAGGCCGACTTCGACGTTCGACAGCACCCGTGCCCATGGCAACAGCCGCGGCTCCTGAAACATCACGCGGACATCTTCCGCGCGCGCGCCTTCACCGAAGCTGACCGTGCCGGCATCAATGGTTTCAAGGCCCGCGATCATGCGCAGCAGCGTGCTCTTGCCGCAGCCGCTGCGGCCGACGATCGCGACGAACTGTCCGGCGGGAATATGCAGGTCGATGCCACGCAACACCTCGTGATCGCCGAACGATTTGCGCAAGGCGCGGATCGTCAGCGGTAGGCCGCGTGCGGAAGCCTCCTGGTCGCGCCGCACCAGCCGCGCCTGTTCGACGAAGTCGGCTCGCTCCACCGGCTCGGCGTCGGGCGCGAGAAAACGAAGGGCTTCTTGCATGTGTCCTCTCAATGTTTCTGGAAGGCCGGATGCCAGGACAGCGTCAGCCGCTCCAGCACGCGCGAGGCGCTGTCGGCCAGCTTTCCCAGCAAGGCGTAGATCAGGATGCTGAGCACCACGACGTCGATCAGCATGAATTCGCGCGCCTGCATCGCCATGTAGCCGAGGCCCGACGACGCCGCGATCGTCTCCGCCACGATCAAGGTCAGCCACATGATGCCGAGCGCGAAACGAATGCCGACGAAGATCGACGGCAACGCGCCCGGAAAGATCACCCGGCGGAACAATTCGCCATCGGTCATGCCGTAGATGCGTCCCATTTCGATCAACTGCGGATCGACGGTACGGATGCCGTGCAACGTATTCAGATAGATCGGGAAGAACACCCCGAGCGCGACCAGAAACAGCTTGGCCGATTCATCGATGCCGAACCAGAGGATGACGAGCGGTATGAGGGCGAGGTGCGGAATGTTGCGCACCATCTGCAGGGTCGTGTCGGTCAACTTGTTGCTGAGCTGCGACAGCCCGTTCGCCAAGCCAAAGGCAAAGCCAATGCCCCCGCCAATGGCAAAGCCGACGCTGGCCCGCCAGAAACTGACCCACATGTTGCGCACCAATTCGCCCGACAACAGCAGCTTCCAGCCCGCCAGCGCGACGTCGCTCGGCGCCGGCAGCACCCGCGCCGGCACCAGCCCGGCCTCGCAGGCAGCCTGCCAGACCGCCAGAATCGCGAGCGGCACGATCCATTGCACCAGGCCATCGGCGCTCGCCAGCCGCAAGGCACGGACGCGCGGCAGACTTTCGATCAGGCTCATGACTGCGATGCCTTCACCAGAGGGCGGTGCTCGTTGGCGATGGTTTCGCCGAACGGTCCGGTGTTGACGCGAATCGGCCTGACATTGTTCGGCTGCTCCAGCGACAGCAGCGGAAACACCAGTTCGGCGAAGCGATAGGCTTCTTCCAGGTGTGGATAGCCCGACAGGATGAAGGTATCGATGCCGACGTCCTGATATTCCCTGATCCGCGCCGCGACGGTGGCGGGATCGCCGACCAGCGCGGTGCCCGCGCCGCCACGCACCAGGCCGACGCCGGCCCAGAGGTTGGGGCTGATCTCGAGCTTGTCGCGACGTCCGCCATGCAATTGCGCCATGCGTTGCTGGCCGACCGAGTCCATGCGGGAGAATATCTTCTGCGCCGAGGCCACGGTCTCGTCGGTGACGTGCTGAATCAACTCGTCCGCCGCCTTCCAGGCTTCCGCACTGGTTTCGCGGACGATGACATGCAGCCGGATGCCGAACGAGAGCTTGCGTCCGCGCCTGGCGGCGGCCGACTTGACGCGGCTGACCTTTTCGGCGACCTGCGCCGGCGGTTCGCCCCAGGTCAGATATTTGTCGACGGCGTCGACCGCGACATCGATGCCGGCATCCGACGATCCACCAAAATAGAGCGGCGGGCGCGGCGACTGCACCGGCGGAAACAAGAGGCGTCCATCCTCGATGCGGATGTGCTTGCCCTCGACATTGACGGTCTTGCCTGCCAGCAGATCGCTGTAGACGTTCAGAAACTCGCGGGTCACCTCATAGCGCTCGTCATGATCGAGGAATACGCCGTCGCCCCTGTTCTCGACGGGATCGCCGCCGGTGACGACATTGACCAACAGCCGCCCGTTCGAAATCCGGTCGAGCGTCGCGGTCATGCGCGCGGCGACGGAAGGCGACTGCAGGCCCGGCCGCACCGCCACGAGATAACGCAGCCGCTCGGTCCAGGGCGCGATCGCCGAGGCCACCACCCATGAATCCTCGCAACTGCGCCCGGTCGGCAGCAGCACGCCGAAATAACCGAGTTGGTCCGCGGCCTGCGCGATCTGGCGCAGATAATTGAAGTTGACGTCGCGCCCGCCGGTGGTTGTGCCGAGATAGCGGCCGTCGCCATGGGTCGGCAGGAACCAGAGGATGTTGGCTTTGGAACTGGGGTGCATGGTCAGGATCCCGGCTTTCGTTGAACATCTGAAACCGTGACGGCCTTCGGCAGCAAGCCCAGCGCCACGAAGGTATCGGCGATACGCTGCTGGCTTGCGATCACCTCATCGCTGATGGGCAAAATCCCGTACGACTCGCGCTTCAACGACACCGCAAGCACCGACGGCGGCAGACCGACCGAAGGGCTCAACTGCGCGGCGACGGCTTCGATATTGTTCCTGGTCCAATTGTCGGCCTCGTTGAGTGCTTCGAGAACAACATCGACCGCCTTTGCATCATCCGTCAGGAATTTCTTCGACGAGAAATAAAATTGGTGATTCGCGACGAGGCCCGTGCCGTCGGCGAGGACGCGTGCGCCGGTCGAAGCTTCGGCGGCGGCTTCGTACGGGTCCCAGATGACCCATGCATCGACGGAACCTCGGGTAAACGCCGCAAGCGCGTCCGACGGCGCGAGGAATACCGGCTGGATATCGCTATATTTGAGGCCGGCCTTCTCGAGCGCCTTCACCAGCAGATAGTGGACGTTGGAGCCCTTGTTCAGCGCGACCTTTTTTCCCTTCAGTTCAGCGACGGATTTGAGTGGGCTGTTCTTGGGCACGAGGATCGCCTCACCCTGGGGCGCCGGCGGATCGTAGGCGAGGTAGACCAGCGGCGCCCCGGCCGCTTGCGCGAAGATCGGCGGCGTTTCACCGGCAATGCCAAAATCGATCGCGCCGACATTGAGGGCCTCGAGCAGCGGCGGCCCGGACGGAAACTCGGTCCATGACACCTTGTAGCCGAGAGGCTGGAGTTTTTCTTCCAGCGACCCCCTGCCCTTCAGCAGCACCAGCTTGCCGTATTTCTGGAAGCCGATACGCACCACCTTGTCCTGGCCGTAGGTGGCACCCACTGCCCGCCAGTGCCGTACTCATAGACAACACCGCAACCGCGATCACTCGTTTCAACCAACGCATGTCCAAGTCCTCTGTGAATGGGTCAGATCAGGTCTGGACCGGTTTCCAGACCGCGTCGCGAACGGCGATCGGTCGTGGAATCAAGCCAAGCTTGTAAAACCGGTCAGCAACCGCTTGCTGGGTCGCGATGATCTCTTCCGTCACCGGACCGATAATGAACGACGCGCGGTTCGCTGCAACGGTTTGCACGTCGAGCGGAACGCCCGTCACTGCGGCGAGGGCCGCGGCGACCTCGGCGCGATGCGCCTCGGCCCAGCGCGCCGCTTCCGCAAGACCATCGATGACTTCGCGGGTTTCCCTCACATGGCTGGCGGCGAAGTCGCGATTCGCCAGATAGAAGGAATTTGTCTTGGCGACTTCATGCGCGTTGACGAGGATTCGTCCGTTCTGCCGCTTCTCGCCGATCGCAAAATATGGATCCCAGATCGCCCAGGCTTCGATGCTGCCGTTCGCGAAGGCCGGACTGGCGTCGGGCGGCGACAGGTAGATCGGCGTGATATCCTCGTAGGTGAGCCCGGCCTTCTCCAGCGTCGCGATCAGGACGTTGTGGGCGCTCGTTCCCTTCGCAACACCGATGCGTTTTCCCTTGAGATCACCGATCGTGCGAATGCCGGAATTGCCCGGAACGAGAATGCCCTGGCCGTTGGTGATCGGCGAGCCCGCGACATAGACGATGGCGGCGTTCGCCGCCTGGGCGAAGATTGGCGGCGTATCGCCGACCGCACCCAGATCCACGCTGCCGGTACTCATGGCCTCCAGCAATGGCGGCCCCGACGTGAATTCAATCCACTTGATGCCGATCTGCCGCGCGGCAAAACGCTTTTCAAGCACGGCCTGCTGGCGCGCGATCACCAGGACACCGGTCTTCTGATAGCCAATGCGGATTTCCTTGGTGCCGGCTTGCGCGCGCACCTTCTGCGGCACCGCAACACCGGCCGCTCCTGCAAGAGCCAGTTTGAAAAATTCCCGACGCCTCATCGTGATCTCCTGACCGGAATGCCGCGATGACGCGATCATTCGACGGAGACATGATGGTGCTGCTCCGAACGCGTGTCGAGTGCACTGCGAAAATAGCAATGAGCGCGCTGCGCAGCGAACACACGACGACATGTTTATTGCCGGATCGTGTTCTGGCGCGGCGCATTTTTTGTTGGGCCGCGTCGTGCGAGATTGTTGATCGAAAATCAGGCGGCACTATTCGACATTGACCGAATGACGGCCCAGGCTCCGTCGATTTGGCTGCTTGCAAACAGACGAACCATTGATCGTTCGATTGACAGAATAATTTTCGCCGAAGCCAGCTTTGGTCAGCAAGAAAGCTGGGGCGGGCCAACCATTAGGCTAACAATCAAACAATTTTTGTGGCAAATGGTGAGACACGTTAGTTCCCCTGCCCAAAAACCGCATCGTGCCTTCGAGTTCATCATGCCCGCACCCAAGCCGCCCGCCTTCGAGACCCTGAGCCTGCATGCCGGCCAACAGCCCGATCCTGTCACGGGCGCGCGCGCGGTCCCGATCTATCAGACCACATCTTACGTCTTCCAGGATTCCGACCATGCCGCGGCGCTGTTCAATCTCGAACGCGCCGGTCACATCTATACGCGGATTTCGAACCCGACCACGGCGGTTCTCGAGGAACGCCTGGCGGCGCTCGAAAGCGGCGTCGGCGCGGTCTGCACCGCGAGCGGCATGGCGGCGCTACACTTGGCGATCGCCACGCTGCTCAGTGCCGGCGACCACATCGTCGCCTCGTCATCGCTTTATGGCGGCAGCATCAATCTGCTGACGCACACCCTGCCGCGCTTCGGCATCACCACCACTTTTGTCAAGCCGCGTGCGCTGGATGATTTCCGCGCTGCGATCCGGCCCAACACGCGGTTGGTGATCGGCGAGACCATCGGCAATCCCGGGCTCGAAGTGCTGGATATCCCCAAAGTCGCCGGCATCGCGCACGACGCCAAAATTCCGCTGTTGATCGACAACACGTTCGCGACGCCGTTTCTCAGCCGGCCTATCGAACTCGGCGCCGACCTCGTGATGAATTCGGCGACCAAATGGCTCGGCGGCCACGGCATCGCCATCGGCGGCGTGATCGTCGACGGCGGCCGGTTCGACTGGCGCGCATCCCAGAAGTTTCCGGTCTTGACCGAGCCCTATGCCGGCTATCACGGCATCGTCTTCGACGAGCAGTTCGGACCGGCCGCGTTCATCATGCGGGCGCGCACCGAAGGCCTGCGCGATTTCGGCGCCTGCCTCTCGCCCACCAATGCGTTTCAATTGCTGCAGGGCGTCGAGACGCTCGGCGTCCGCATGGAGCGTCATGTCGCCAACACTCATGCGGTGCTCGAAGCGCTTGCCGCGAACAAGGCGGTCGACTGGGTGCTGCATCCCTCGCTGGAAAGCCATCCCGATCATCAACTCGCAAAACAGTTGCTGCCGCGCGGCGCGGGATCGATCGTGAGCTTCGGAATCAAGGGCGGTCGGCCCGCGGGCAAGAAATTCATCGAGTCGCTGCGGATGATCAGCCATCTCGCCAATGTCGGCGACGCCAAGACGCTGGTCATCCACCCCGCCAGCACGACCCATCAGCAGATGGATGCCGCCCAGCTCAAGGCCGCCGGAATCGGCGAGGAACTGGTGCGGCTGTCGGTCGGCATCGAGGCCGCGGCCGACATCATCGACGATCTCGGCCAGGCGCTCCGTATCTCGCAGAAAGCTTGAGCCATGCAATTGACAGTCAACGGCATCGATACCTTCGTCGCCAACGGCGGCCGCGAATTCGACGGCGCGCTCCCGGCCGTCGTGTTGCTGCACGGCGCCGGTTCCGATCACACCGCCTGGGCGCTGCACAGCCGGTGGTTCGCGCATCACGGCTATGCCGTGCTAGCGCCGGATCTGCCCGGCCACGGCCGCTCGTCCGGCGCCGCTCTGCCTGATATCGCCGGCATGGCCGACTGGACCTCGGCGCTGCTCGACGCCGCCGGTGTCGCCAGGGCGCGGCTGATCGGGCATTCCATGGGATCGCTGATTGCACTCGAGACCGCTGCACGGCATCCGGCCAAGGTGTCCGGCCTCAGCCTGATCGGAACCGCCGCCACCATGACCGTGGGGCCCGATCTGCTCAAGGCCGCCGAAGCCAACAATCATGACGCAATCGACATGGTCTCGATCTGGGGCCTTGGCTATCAGGCGGAACTCGGCGGAAGCCTCGCGCCAGGACTGTGGATGCATTCGGGCGCACAACGCGTGCTGGAAAACTGCAGGCCTGGCGTGCTGTTCAACGATCTCTCCGCCTGTAACGCCTACCAGAACGCGCTTGCGGCGGCGGCCACGATCGCCGTCCCGACCACGCTGGTCCTCGGCGAACGCGACATGATGACCCCCGCGAAAGCCGGCAAAGCGCTGGCCGCGGCGCTGCCGAATGCGCGAACCGTCGTGCTGCCGGGCGCAGGCCACATGATGATGGCGGAACGGCCCGACGAACTATTGGCGGCACTGCGGAGCTGACAGGCGCCGCCTAGCCGGCGGCTGCGACGCTCGGCTTCGCGCACACTGACCGCGAGTTTGCCGTAGCGATCCCTGAACGCTTCGGTGTCGATCTCCTCGAGCTTGATCGCGCCGCTCATCACGCCGGCCTTCCAGGCCTCGTGTTCCCGGTCTTCGCGGAATTCCGGCATGACTTCCCTGGCGAACAGTTCGAGCGAGTTGCAGATGTGCTCGTGGCTGTTCTTGCCGGCCTGGTTGAGCAGGATCACCTGGTCGATATGGGAGGTGCGGAACCGCCGCAGTTTCTTGCGGATGGTTTCCGGCGAGCCGATCAGGCCGCCGCGCAACGCCGCCTCCTGCGCTTCCGGATTCTCGCGTTTCCACTTGTTGTATTCGTCCCACATGTTGACGGTGCCGGGATCGGGACGCTGGCGGTTCTGCGAGGCGCCGTAGAAGCGCAGCGCGAACTGGAAGAAGGTCGCGCCGTCGGCGCGCGCGCGGGCCTCCTCGTCGGTCTTCGCGCACATGAAGAACGACACCAGCGCCATGTTCGGGTTGATCTCGTAGTCGGCGAGCTTCTTCAGCCGCTTGGTGATCGCATTGTAATAGGCGTGCACCCAGGCGTGCGCGGCATCCGCGCTGACGAACTGGAAGCCGAGCGCGCCGAATCCGTGCTGGCCGGCGCGCTCGATGGTCGGAAGCTGCGAGCACGCCATCCACAGCGGCGGATGCGGCTTCTGCACCGGCTTGGGCACCACGTTGCGCAGCGGAATATCGAAATACTTGCCGTGATGTTCGCTGCCGCCGTCCTTGAACATCGGAAAGATCGCGCGGACGGCCTCCTCGAACACTTCCTTCTTGGTTTCCATGTCGCGGCCGAACGGCGTCAGTTCGGTGATCGAGGCGCTCTCGCCCATGCCGAACTCGACGCGCCCCCGGCTGAGCAGATCGAGCACCGCGATGCGCTCGGCGACACGCGCGGGATGATTGGTGGTGAGCTGGAAAATGCCGTGGCCGAGGCGGATGTTTTGGGTGCGCTGGGACGCGGCGGCAAGAAAGGATTCCGGCGACGGCGAGTGCGAATATTCCTCCAGGAAATGATGCTCCACCACCCAGGCGTGGTCGTAGCCGAGGCGGTCGGCGGTCTCCAATTGCGTCAGCGCATCCTGGTAGAGCTTGAGTTCGTCGCCGGCGACCCAGGGGCGGGGAAGCTGCAGCTCGTAAAAGATGCCGAATTTCATGACGTCACTCCCATGCGACGGCTTGTTATGTTTTCCGGCAGTTTAGGCCGGCTCGGAGCCGAGTCCAGCCTTGGCCAATTCCGTGCTGCGGAAGGCCGGCCTCGGCTCACTCAAGGTGTCCGATTACACCCCTTGACCCAGATCAACGCCACCGCCGATTCCGGCAACTATGGTTCCGGCAGGCGACGGCCCCGATGCCGTCAAATCCCGAATTTCAGCAATGAGAGACCGCATGTCCGCCAGTGGCGACGACGCGCATGGACGACCGCGCCGCAGGCGCATGGAGATCTTCGCGTTTCTGTTCCTGACCGCGGTGCTGATGCCTGCCCTCGCGATTGCGACGGTCGGCAGCTACGGACTAGCCGTGTGGATCTATCAGTTGGCGGCCGGTCCCCCGGGTCCGCCCTCGCATTGATCCCACCTCTTTCAAAGGACAACCCATCATCGTGCACAGATCTCATACCGCCGTCGATCGCAGGGCCCTGATTACGGGCCGCCTGCTTACGCAGGATCGCGTGATCGCGCAGCCCGGCGGAGAAATCGCCTCCATCCTGGTGCAGGCAAGACCGGAGCGCCTCGTCGAGGTGGAGGCGGCAATCCTCGAATTGCAGGGATGCGAGATCTACGGCCGCGATCCCAGGGGCAAGCTCGTCGTCGTGGCCGATGCGCCCGACACCGGTGCACTCGGAACCATCCTCAACAGCATCGCGATGGTGCCCGACGTCTATACCGCCTCGCTCGTCTTTCACGCCATCGACGCCGCGCAGGACTCACGACAAGAGCCGGCGTTGGGAGAAAAGTCATGACTGCCCCGAAGCTCGATCGCCGCCAGGTTTTGAAACTCGAGGCCGCCGCGGTCGCAGCCCTCGCAGGAGGCATGCCGGCGGTGGCGGGCGCCGCCAATCTCGTCACCGAGCGCGACGCCAGCGAACTCAAATGGGACAAGGCCCCATGCCGGTTCTGCGGCACCGGATGCAGCGTCATGGTGGCGACCAAGGAAAACCGCGTCGTCGCAACCCATGGCGACATCAAGTCCGAGGTCAACCGCGGCCTCAACTGCGTGAAGGGCTATTTTCTCTCCAAGATCATGTACGGCCATGACCGCCTCACCCAGCCGATGCTGCGCAAGACGGGCGGCAAATACGACAAGAACGGCGAGTTCACGCCGGTGTCGTGGGACGAAGCCTTCGACGTCATGGCGGAAAAGTTCAAGGCCGCGTTGAAGAAGCGCGGGCCGACCAGCGTCGGCATGTTCGGCTCCGGCCAGTGGACGATCTGGGAAGGCTATGCCGCGTCGAAACTGATGAAGGCCGGCTTTCGCAGCAACAATCTCGATCCCAACGCCCGCCACTGCATGGCGTCGGCGGCGGTGGGCTTCATGCGCACCTTCGGCATCGACGAGCCGATGGGCTGCTATGATGACATCGAGGCCGCGGATGCGTTCGTGCTGTGGGGCTCCAACATGGCGGAGATGCACCCGATCCTGTGGACCCGGGTGGCCGACCGCCGGCTGTCCGCGCCGCATGTGAAGGTCGCGGTGCTCTCGACCTTCGAGCAT
The DNA here is from genome assembly GCA_963843225.1 of uncultured Alphaproteobacteria bacterium. Taxonomy (GTDB): domain Bacteria; phylum Pseudomonadota; class Alphaproteobacteria; order Rhizobiales; family Xanthobacteraceae; genus Bradyrhizobium. The sequence goes on from CAWJJT010000005.1 coordinate 127,273, forward strand.
CGCTCGTTCGACCTCGCCGACATCGGCATGGTGTTCAAGCCGCAGACCGACCTCTACATCCTCAACGCCATCGCCAATCACATCGTCAAGACCGGGCGCGTCAACAAGGACTTCGTCGACAGGCACACGCTGTTCAAGCGCGGCCAGACCGACATCGGCTACGGCCTGCGCCCCGATCATCCGCTGCAGAAGAAGGCGACCGGCGCCGCCAAGGCTGGCGATTCCACCGACATGACGTTCGACGAATATACCAAGTTCATCTCGAGCTACACGCTCGATCAGGCCGCGAAGATGTCGGGCGTTCCGCTCAACCGCATCGAGGCGCTCGCCGAGATCTACGCCGACCCCAAGACCAAGGTGACGAGCTTCTGGACCATGGGGTTCAACCAGCACACCCGCGGCGTCTGGTGCAACAATCTCGTCTACAACATTCACCTGCTGACCGGCAAAATCTCCGAGCCGGGCAACAGCCCGTTCTCGCTGACCGGCCAGCCCTCGGCCTGCGGCACCGCGCGCGAAGTCGGCACCTTTTCGCACCGGCTTCCGGCCGACATGGTGGTGACCAACAAGGAACATCGCGACAAGGCCGAACTGATCTGGAAGCTTCCCGAAGGCACCATCCCGGACAAGCCCGGCTATCACGCCGTGCTGCAGAACCGGATGCTGAAGGACGGCCTGCTCAACGCCTACTGGGTTCAGGTCAACAACAACCTGCAGGCCGCCGCCAATGCCAACGAGGAAACCTATCTCGGCTATCGCAACCCCGAGAACTTCATCGTGGTCTCGGACGCCTATCCGTCGGTGACCGCGCTCGCGGCCGACCTCGTGTTGCCGACCGCGATGTGGGTCGAGAAGGAAGGCGCCTATGGCAATGCCGAGCGGCGCACCCAGTTCTGGCATCAACTGGTCAGCGCACCCGGCGAAGCGCGCTCGGATCTCTGGCAATTGATGGAATTTTCCAGGCGCTTCAAGATCGAGGAGGTCTGGCCGGAGGATCTGCTCGCCAAGAAGCCCGAATACCGCGGCAAGACGCTGTTCGATGTGCTGTTCAAGAACGGCCAGGTCGACAAGTATCCGGTGTCCGACATCGAAGCGGGCTACGCCAACGATGAATCGAAGGCGTTCGGCTTCTATGTCCAGAACGGCCTGTTCGAGGAATACGCCTCCTTCGGCCGCGGCCACGGCCACGACCTCGCGCCGTTCGCAACCTATCACCGCGAGCGCGGGCTGCGCTGGCCGGTCGTCAATGGAGCGGAAACGCGATGGCGTTTCCGCGAGGGCACCGACCCCTATGTGAAGCAGGGCGCCGGCATGCAGTTCTACGGCTTTCCCGACGGCAAGGCGCGAATCTTCGCGCTGCCTTACGAACCGCCGGCGGAATCTCCGGATAGCGAATATCCGTTCTGGCTCTCGACCGGCCGCGTGCTGGAGCACTGGCACTCCGGCACCATGACGCGCCGCGTTCCCGAACTCTACAAGGCCTTCCCCGAGGCCGTGTGTTTCATGCATCCCGACGACGCCGCCGAACTCAAATTGCGGCGCGGCGACGAGGTCAAGGTGCAGTCCCGGCGCGGCTACATCCGCACCCGGATCGAGACCCGCGGCCGCAACAAGACGCCGCGCGGGCTGGTGTTCGTGCCGTGGTTCGATGAAGCGCAGCTCATCAACAAGGTCACGCTGGACGCGACCGACCCGATCTCGCTGCAGACCGACTACAAGAAATGCGCCGTGCGCATCGAACGGGTGTGACATGATCGGGAAACCGGCCATCCTCTTTCTCTGCATCGCGCTCGCCGCTGCGCCGGCTTCGCTCGCGGCGCAAGCGCTCACTTCCGGCCTGCGCGGATCGACCCCGCTCAACGAGGAGGGGCCGGCGGCGCCGATGACGCCGATGCGCAACACGGCGGAAAAGGAAACCCGCAACTATCCCGAGCAGCCGCCGGTGATCCCGCACTCCATCGACGGTTACCAGATCGACATCAACGGCAACAAATGCCTGTCCTGCCACGCCCGCGCCCGCACCGCCGAATCGCAGGCGCCGATGGTCTCGATCACCCATTTCATGGATCGCGAGGGACAGTTCCTCGCTTCGGTGTCGCCGCGGCGCTACTTCTGTACCGAGTGTCACGTTCCGCAGAATGTCATCGCTCCTCCGGTCAGCAATGATTTCGTCGATATCGATTCCATGTTGAGCCGCGCGGCGCCGGGTGGGCGCCGATGAGCCCGGTCGAGCCGGCGACGGCACGCCCCAGCCTGATGCGGCGGATCTGGGGCTTCACCGTCGAACTCTGGGACGTGCTGAGCCGGCCTAGCTCGGTGTTCGCGCTCGGCGTGCTGGTGCTCGCGGGTTTTGTTGCCGGCGTGATGTTCTGGGGTGCCTTCAATACCGCGCTGGAACTGACCAACACCGAGAAATTCTGCACGAGCTGCCACGAGATGCATGACAATGTCTTCGCGGAACTGAAATCGACCATCCATTTCTCCAATCGCTCCGGCGTACGCGCGACCTGCCCCGATTGTCACGTCCCGCACAACTGGACCGACAAGATCGCCCGCAAGATGCAGGCCTCCAAGGAAGTCTGGGGCAAGATCTTCGGCACCATCGATACGCGCGATAAATTCCTCGGCCACCGCCTCGAACTGGCGGAACACGAATGGGCCCGCTTCAAGGCCAACGATTCGCTGGAATGCCGCAACTGCCACAGCGCCGAATCGATGGACATTACCAAGCAATCGCCGCGCGCGTCGGCGGCGCATCAGCGCTTCCTGTTCACCGGCGAAAAGACCTGCATCGACTGCCACAAGGGCATCGCCCATCATTTGCCCGACATGCGCGACGTTCCGGGCTGGCAATAGCCGAAAGCCGCGAATTGGCCGCTTGCGCCGGGCGCGTGAATGGTTAGTTTTGGGGGCTGTGAGTCGCGGCTTGAGTGCCGGGCCCTCCCCCACCGAGATTCCATGACCACTTTCACGCCGCATCAGGATTCCGCGCTGAAGGCCGTTGCCGACTGGCTGAAGGCCAAACCGGGCAAGAACGGCACGCCGCCGATCTTCCGGCTGTTCGGCTATGCCGGCACCGGCAAGACCACGCTGGCGCGCCACATCGCCGACGGCGTCGACGGCGAGGTGAAATTCGCGGCCTTCACCGGCAAGGCGGCGCTGGTGATGCGCAACAAGGGCTGCGACAACGCCTCCACCATCCATTCGCTGATCTACCGCGCGCGGGAATCCGGCGTCGAGCAGCCGAGTTTCGAGCTGTGGGACGACGCGCCGGCGTCGAAGGCCAAGCTGATCGTGATCGACGAATGCTCGATGGTCGACGCCGAACTCGGCCGCGACCTGATGTCGTTCGACTGTCCGCTGCTCGTGCTCGGCGATCCCGCGCAGTTGCCGCCGATCCAGGGCGGCGGCTTCTTCACCGACTGCGAGCCCGACGCGATGCTCACCGAGGTTCATCGCCAGGCGCAGGACGATCCGATCGTGCGGATGTCGATGGACGTTCGCGAGGGGCGCGATCTCGACATCGGCCGCTACGGCGAGAGCGAAGTGGTGTCGCGCAACGAGCTCGATCCGGACCGGGTGATGAGCGCCGACCAGGTTCTGGTCGGGCGCAACAACACGCGGCGCGCCTACAACATGCGGGTGCGGCAGAAGCAGCACATCGAGGATCCCTTGCCGGTCGCCGGCGACAAGCTGGTCTGCCTGCGCAACAACCGCAAGAAGGGCCTGTTCAACGGCGGGCTGTGGCGGGTGAAGTCGCGCGCGGCGTCGAAATCGAAGATCATCACCATGCGGCTGATGCCCGACGAGGATTTCGGCCACAAGGTGACGAAGGTCTCGGTGCGCGGCGACTGCTTCGGCGGCGCCATCGAGAGCATCCCGTGGGAGCAGCGCAAGCCCTATGACGAGTTCGACTATGGCTACGTGCTCACCGTGCACAAATCGCAGGGCTCGCAATGGGACGATGTGGTGCTGTTCAACGAGAGCTTTGCGTTCCAGGACAGCCGCGCCCGATGGCTCTACACCGGCATCACGCGCGCGGCGAAGCGGCTGAGCGTGGTGGTGTGAGGCCGGCACGCTAGAGGGAATGAAATGACAAAACGCTTTGAGGTCGGCGACCACGTTAGCTGGAATTCCGAAGCGGGGCGCGTCAGCGGCAGGATCATTCAGGGTGCATACGGCCGATGTCGGCTACAAGGGGTACACCCATCACGCCAGTCCCGATGAGCCGCAATATGAAATCAAGAGCGACAAGACCGACCATATCGCCATGCATAAGGGACCGGCGCTCACGAGGCTGACGAGGAAATGACATGCCGCCGCGATCTCGCGGCACGACGTGCCCGAGGTGATGCGGTCGTTGTGCCCTCTGAAAACGAGGGCGCAGGGAAGACCGGGTGCGCGCTGCACCCGCGGTCTCGCGTGCCAATGGAATAGAAGAGTGCACACGAGCATACAGGTTCAGCGGAGGACATCCGGCCTTCCCTGCGCAATGGTTTTAACGGTTTCCTTCGTGCTCTCCCGGGCGACCGGCTTTCTTGCCACCCTCGCCGGCGAAAACTATTTCCCGCCGACTTGACGCCAGCACCGGGGCGTCAGGACCACACGACTTCGCCGTCCGCTATCGCGCGCCATTCGTCAAAGGCGCTTCCAGCGTCCACCGCATCCCGCCCCACGTTCGTGACGATCGCGAGCGCCCCTCGTGAGGAGCGGGACGGAGCGAACAGGAAGGTGATTTGCATGAAACGCAAAGCGAAAAATTTTTAGCAAAAAGGCTGGACAGGCTTTTGGTGATTTGCCCGTCGGGGTTCCCGGCAGCAATTGCTTGGGCGCTCCGCATCCACAGCACCTAAGGACCAGACCGGAAATTTCATCCGAAGCCAGCCCGCGCGCATCTTTTGCCTGCGCCGCCGCGGTGGTCTAGAACATCGGCATGACCGAACATTCGACATCAGGCCCGCCGCTGCCGTTTGACGAACTCGCCGACGCCATCAAGGCGCGCCGCTCCGTCTATGGCTATATCAGCGGGCTCAGGCTCGATCGCGCCGCATCGGGCGAAGCCTGGTCGAGCCTGCCCTACCGTCCCGTCTTCGTCGGCGACACCGAGACCGGCGTGCTTCACGGCGGCGTCGTCACCGCCATGCTCGACGAGAGCTGCGGCATGGCCGTGCAACTGGCGCTCGACGGCACCCGCGCCATCGCCACGCTCGACCTGCGCATCGACTACCAGAAGCCCGCGACGCCCGGCCTCGACATCAAGGCGCATTCGATCTGCTACCGCGTCACCCGCTCGATCGCGTTCGTGCGCGCCACGGCCTATCAGGATTCCGAAGACGATCCGGTCGCCACCGCCACCGCCTGCTTCATGATCGGCGCCAACCGGACCAACATGCTCACCGACGAGCGAAAGGATTATCGCGCACCGCCCAAGCTCGAAGCGCCGGAGGATCCGGCCAGCCCGTTCGCCAACAGCCCCTTTGCGCGCGCACTCGGCATCCGCGCACGCGACGACGGCACGCTGGTGATGCCGTTCTCGCAGAAGATCATCGGCAACCCGATCCTGCCCGCCATCCACGGCGGCATGACCGGCGCGTTCCTCGAAACCACCGCGATCGTCGGCGTGACGCGCGAACTCGGCGTATCGGCGCTGCCCAAGCCGATCGGCCTGACCATCAACTATTTGCGTTCGGGGCGCGCGCTCGACAGCTTCGCCAGCGCATCGATCGTCAAGCAGGGCCGGCGCGTCGTCGCGTTCGAGGCCAAGGCCTGGCAGGACGACCCCGCGAAGCCGATCGCGTCGGCGTTCGGGCATTTCATGCTGCGGCAGGCGCCGGGTGGGGACGAGGAATAGGCACGTCCGGGCCATTTTGGCGCAAGCCATTCCCGCCGGGTAAATCGAGCCACGCCACGGCGCGGAGCATGGGTGGTACCGCTGTGTATCAACGCCATTGCGAGCCCGACGCGCCGAACTTGTGGGCGAAAGGTTGATCTAGATCAACAGAAGCGTTGCGGCATTGGTCCCGGGTAGGCGTCTACAGGGTTTTGACTTTCTCGAGGAGGGAGGTTCCAATGACCCATACCCGTAAGGATGACGATAACTCAAAGCCAGAAAGCCGCTTGCTAGACCGCCGCAGCTTGCTGCTTGGCGCCACCACGCTCACCGCCGTTTATTTGCTATGCGCGCCGGGAACGACCAGCCTCGCGCAGCAAACCACCGGCACGCCGGGCTCACCCGGAGCCACCACGACGATAGATGGAAAGTATCTTCCGCCGCCACCACCGAACTTCGGCGGCGAGATCAACCTGCAGGCCAGCCAGTCGAAACCTTATTGGCCCGCCCGCGTGGTGCCGCCCAAGGGCGCGCCCAACGTGCTCCTGATCATGACCGACGACCAGGGCTATGGAGTTTCGGGAACCTTTGGCGGCGTCATCCCGACCCCCGCGATGGATCGCGTTGCGCAGATGGGGCTGCGCTACACTCAGTTCTGCTCCACGGCACTTTGCTCGCCGACGCGGGCGGCGTTGATCACCGGCCGCAACCATCACTCGGTCGGGCTTCGGCATCATCTCGGAGCAATCCACCGGCTATCCGGGATACGACAGCATCATCGGACCGGAGAGCGCCACGATCGGCACGATCCTGAAACAGAACGGCTACGCGACATCCTGGTTTGGCAAGAACCACAACACGCCGAGTTATCAGTACGGTGTGACCGGACCGTTCGACCAGTGGCCCATCGGCATGGGCTTCGACTATTTCTACGGCTTCATGGGCGGCGAGACCGACCAGTGGACGCCATACCTGTTCCGGAACACCACCCAGGTTTTCCCCTGGGTCGGAAACCCCGGCTACAATCTGACCACGGACATGGCGGACGATGCGATCGCCCACCTGCGACAGGTCAATGCCGCCGCGCCCGATCAGCCGTTCTTCCTCTACTACGTGCCCGGCGGCACCCACTCGCCGCATCAGCCGACCAAGGAATGGATCGACAAGTTCAAGGGCAAGTTCGACATGGGCTGGAACGCCCTTCGCGAGCAGATTTTCGCCAATCAAAAGCGGCTTGGCGTCATCCCGGCGAACACGCAGCTAACACCGTGGCCGGATGACCTGAAGAAATGGGACACGCTGACGGCCGACGAGAAGAAGCTGTTCGCACGGCAGGCTGAGGTGTTCGCCGGTTACGCCGCCTACACCGACCACGAAATCGGCCGCGTGATCCAGGAAGTGCAGGACGAAGGCAAGCTCGACGACACGCTGATCATCTATATCAGCGGCGACAACGGCACGAGTGCGGAAGGCACGACGGTCGGCACGCCCAACCAATATACCGCCTACAACGGTATTTTGGACCTGCCGGTCGCCGAGCAATTGAAGGCATACGACGCCTGGGGCTCGGCCGCGACCTATCCGCACATGGCGGTGGCCTGGTCGTGGGCGTTCGACACACCGTTCAAATGGACGAAGCAGGTGGCGTCGCACTTCGGGGGCACGCGCCAAGGCATGGCGATCTCCTGGCCGAACCGCATCAAGGATGCGGGCGGCATCCGCACCCAGTTCCACCACATGATCGACATCGTGCCGACCATCCTTGAGGCAACCGGCATTCCGGCGCCGCTGATGGTCAACGGCATCGCGCAGAAGCCGATCGAAGGTGTCAGCATGACCTATACCTTCGACAAGTCGAGCGCCAACGTCGCCGTCCGCGCGAACGACGCAGTATTTCGAGATGTTTGCCAACCGCGCGATCTATCACGACGGCTGGATCGCGGCGACAACGCCACCTGCGCCGCCGTGGCTCTTGGGGACGGCCAAGCTGCCCGATGACGTGGTCAACGGCTACAAGTGGGAACTCTACAACATCACCGAGGACTACTCGGAGAGCAACGACCTCGCGGCCAAGATGCCTGACAAGCTGCGCGAGTTGCAGGAGCTGTTCATGGTCGAAGCGACAAAGTACAACGTGTTCCCGCTGGACAACTCGGTGCTTCAGCGCATCATCGCACCAAGGCCAAGTGCGACTGCCGGTCGGAACACCTTCACGTACTCGGGCGAGATATCAGGGCTGCCCGAGAGCGATGCACCCAGCATCCTGAACAGGTCCTATACGATCACCGCCGAAGTGGACATTCCGGGCAGTGCTGGTTCGACCGTTGGGCGTGCGGGCTCACAGGACGGCAGCGAAGGGATGATCGTCACTGAAGGGGGACGCTTCGGTGGCTATGGCCTGTATCTGCTCAAGGGCAAGCCGGTGTTCCTCTACAACTTCGTCGATCTCGAACGCTTCCGCTGGGAAGGCCAGGACGCGCTCACACCCGGCAAGCACACCATCGTGTTCGACTTCAAGTACGATGGACCGGGCTTCGGCAAGGGCGGCACGGGCGTCCTGAAGGTGGACGGCAAGGAGGTCGCCACCAACAAAATCCCGCACACCATTCCGTTCATCATTGCCATCGACGAAACCTTCGACGTGGGTGTCGATACCCGCACCGGCGTCGAAGACAAGGACTACCAGGTGCCCTTCCACTTCACCGGCAAGCTCGACAAGCTCACCGTCAAGGTCGGGCCGGTGCAGCTCACCAGCGACGAGCATCAGGTCATTCGGCACGCCCGTGCCGACGCGCATAACTGATGCCGCGGCAATCCCGGCCGGGTATCCCTTCGTCGGGGCCCGGCCGGAGACCTTGGCCACGTCCGCGGTTGACCACCCTAATCGGACCTCGGTCTTCTTGATGCCAGCTCTTCGGGCACAGTTGACTCCGGCCAATTCATTCGCAGCGCGACCTGACCGCACGAATTGCGTGCGCCTCCTGCCGACTAAATAGAACCGAAGAGTGCCCGTTCGCGGCCCGGCAAAGCAGCCAGCGCGACTACAATAATTCCGCTTGCTCGGGCGGATAGGTGATCCGCGTTCCGTCCAGATGCGCAAACGGCGTGAGCTTGTGCGGGCGGTAGCTGGTCTCCGACAAGATCTCGATCACCGGCACGCCGTGCGCACCGAGCGCGTCGGCAACCAGCGAACGGTGACATCTCCAGGGCACCGCTTCGGCGCACATGATGGCGACGCGCTTCTCACGGCTGATCTGAATGAGCCTGTCGAGCGCCGCCTGGAATTCCCCGGTTTGCATGTAATCGGCGTAGCCGCGAAAGCTGGCGTTGCGCCAGCCGCCGTTGGGGGAGTCCTTGCGGGCATGCCGCAAGCCGCCCAACGCCTGCATGGGTATGTATTCGACGTGCTCGGCCGCCAGCGTGCCGGCCAGCGCGGTGTCGTTGAATTGCGGGTTGTGACGCGAACGGGGAATCGTCCTGATGTCCGCGAGGCGCTCGATGCCGTAGGCTCGCAGCAGGGTGACGAAACGCTCGATCGGCATGTTTGAATGACCGACGGTGAAGACCGCGTCTTTCGGCCAATGCACGGTCTCCGGGGGAGGATGCTTGCTCATGCAGGACTCTCATTCGGAATCGTCGGGCGCGTCCAGGCAACCATGAAGCCCGCCGACGGCCGGGTCCGCTCATTTAAGGCCGGTTCCGGCATTCCGCCAATTGCCGCCGGAAACCAGCCGGCGGGAGGCACTTCCGGCTAACGCCCTGGACCAGCGGCATTTTATTCACGAACTCGTGTCCGTTCCGCGGTAACAACACGGGTCCTGCTGCGTATCTTGGACATCGGACAGAGCGCCGATTGCGAACGGCGCCCGCCGCCCTAGACTGCCCCCCAATGGCAGAGCGCCCCCACGACAAAGCCCGAGAGGAAATCCGATGTCACGTAGCCCATTCAGCCGCCTGTCGCTCTGCGCCGCCGCAATCGGCGCGCTGGCGATTTCAGCCTTCGTGGTTGTGCCGTCGCTGGCCGCGGAAGATGCGGTGGTCATCCCGGCGCCCACGGCGGACGTCCCGGCCGCAGATGGCGTCCAGACCGCCGTCGTGGCCGGCGGCTGCTTCTGGGGCGTGCAGGGCGTGTTCCAGCACACGGCAGGCGTCGTCAATGCCGTGTCCGGCTATGCCGGCGGCAACAAGTCGACCGCGTCCTATCAAATCGTCTCGACCGGTACCACCGGCCACGCCGAGTCCGTCGAGATCAAATACGACCCGAAGAAGATCAGCTACGGCAAGATCCTGCAGATCTTCTTCTCGGTCGCGCACGATCCGACCCAGCTCAACCGGCAGGGACCGGACTCTGGCACGCAATACCGCTCGGCGATCTTCACCACCTCCGACGAGCAGAAGCAGGTCGCGGACGCCTATATCGCCCAGCTCAACGCCGCCAAGGTCTATTCGAAGCCGATCGTGACCAAGGTCGGACCGCTGCAGGGGTTCTATCCGGCCGAGGCCTATCACCAGGACTACCTGACGCTGCACCCGAGCCAACCCTATATTGCCTACAACGACATTCCGAAGGTCGAAAACCTGAAGAAGCTGTTCGCGGCGAATTACCTGGACAAGCCGACGCTGGTGAGCAGCGCCAAGGTTACCAACTAAAGCAACGTATCCCGCCATTGCGGGGAGCGAGGCGACGCGAAGCGATCCACGGTGCTTCCCTGACCGTGGACTGGTCCGCGGTGAATGCCTGCGCTCGCAATGACGGCCCACCTCGAAGGAGTTTTCATGTCCGACACCAAGACGATGACCGGCAAGGTCGAGAAGAGCGAGGCCGAGTGGCGCAAGGAACTGTCGCCGATGCAGTACGCGGTGCTGCGCGAGAAGGCGACCGAGCGCCCGTTCTCCGGCGAATATGAGCACGAGCAGCGGGCCGGCACCTATACCTGCGCCGGCTGCGGCCAGACGCTGTTCGAATCCGACGCCAAGTTCGATTCCGGCTGCGGCTGGCCGAGCTTCACCCAGCCGGCGGCGGAGAGCCATGTCGACGAGGAGCGCGACGTCACCCACGGCATGGTTCGCACCGAAGTGCTGTGCTCGAAGTGCAACGGCCATCTCGGCCACGTCTTCGACGACGGCCCCGGCCCGACCGGCCTGCGCTACTGCATCAATTCGGCGGCGCTGAAACTGCAGCCGAAGTAAAATCGAAACGTCATTCCGGGGCGGTGCGCAGCACCGAACCCGGAATCTCGAGATTCCCCGATGTGCAATTGCACATCTGAGGTCTGGTCCTTCGGACCATCCCGGTCCGAATTGCAGATCGTGATGTCGGCCACGTCGCCGCTGCCACGGTCGGAGCGCGACCAGTTCTTGCGCGACGTCAGCGTCGAGCTGCAGCGGTACGAGGTGCTCGGTCCCGGCGTCGTCGGCCGCGACTGCGCCTTTCGTTGATTTATATCAACCTCCCGAACCGGCCGGCTCGCAGTCTCCTTTGCTCCAAGGATCATTTGAAGGGAGATCGCCATGCTCCGGTACATTCTCGCCGCTCTTGCTGCAATCGTCCTGTTCACCGCAAGCATCATCCCCGACGATGCATATGCTCGGGGCGGTCGTGGCGGAGGCGGCCGTGGCGGCGGGGGCGGGTTCCACGGTGGCGGAGGATTTCGTGGCGGCGGGGGCGGGTTCCACGCTGGCGGAGGAGGCGTACGCCCCTCGCATCCGATTGCAGGCCGCCCCGGAGGCCCGATTGCAGGCCGACCCGGACGCCCGATTGCAGGCTATCCCGGTTATGGCGGCGGCTATCGCCCGGGTTGGGGCTATGGCGCTGCCGCCGTCGGCGCGGCCGCCTTGGCGGGTGCGTATTATGGTGGCTACGGGAGCTACGGCTACGACCCCAACTACGGATACGACGACGGCGGATCATCCTACGTAGCGGAGTCGGACCCGATCGCCGAATGTGCTCGCCGGTTCAAGACCTACGATCCGGCGAGCCAGACCTATATCAAGCGCAAGGGCGTGCGGGCATCCTGCCCGTAGGCGCGAAGCAAATAAGAGTTCGCGGGGGCGCGGGAGATCGAAGAACCGCGCCAACCAGGGCATCGTCCGGTGCCCATGCGCGCGGGCGAAAACTTCGGCCGCACCTCCGCGCCCTTCTTGCTACAGTGTGTACAGGTGAAGTTTGGCTCGATGTCCGACAGCGGACATGATCGGGCCAGCGGTCTGCGCTGATCTCGGTTGAGTGGCTGTAGCGGTGATCGCGGCAACAGATCAGCACATCGCGCACGCCGGATTCGCACAGTTCGCCGAAGGTGATCTTTTGCGGGTAGGTCATCACTGACTGCGCATTTCAGGGTTCCCTTGCTGGAACCAAATGCCGGGTTGTGCTTTTCTTTGGGGCGGACCGGCGGATGTGCGTCCGCTGGCCGCCCTCGGGGGAGAGTGTGCCATGTCGCTCGGATTGATACTTATCATTATCGTTATCATTTACCTGCTGGGCGGGTTCAGCGGCCGTTTCGGCGGCTACGGCTATGGCATGGGCCATTCCGGCATGGGCATTGGTGGCGTGGTACTGGTCGTGCTGCTCGTCCTGCTGCTGCTCGGCAGGCTGTGACCCGATCAAGCGACTGAAATAAAAGGCTTTATTTCGATTTCGGGCCTGGCAAGGCTGGATTCATCATTGGCCTCTTCTGGAGTCGCATTTCTGTCAAACAGGCCTATATTAAAGGCTGTCCTGAAATGACGTGTACCGGCGCCGCCAAGATGCGCCCGTGCGATTCGTTCGCGGTTTGATAACCGCGTTCTCACTAAAAAAGATCAGAGGTCCCTGACCATGGCTTCCTTCAGCTTCAACACCGCTGCCGAACTGTTCCCCGCCGCGATCCGCAAGAAGAAGCGGGCGGGATTCGCGTATCGGCGCTTTGGCACCGCGGCCGAAGCGGTTCGCTTCGCGATCGAGGAATTGCCGGCGGACTCGCTGAACGGCGCCTATCTGCAGGTCGATGAAGCCCGCTTCGACCAGAGCGGCATCCGCACGCTGTATGAAAGCCAGGATTTCCCGCTGCCGCGCCGCCCGCGCAAGCCCGAGCCGGCGCCTGCCAGCGACAAGGCCGACACCGAGGCGGCTTAACTCAGCGAGAGCGCTATCTATCCGGAATACCGGGGCCTTCATGGTTCGAGACGCCGCTAACGCGGCTCCTCACCATGAGGGTCCATGACCTCATCCTGAGGAGCGCGCCTTGGCGCGCGTCTCGAAGGATGAAGCCACTGAGCTTTGAACAGCACTGAGCTTTGAAAAGACGCGCTAGCGCGCCTGCCGCTCCATCCAGCGCCGCAGCATCCGCACATTGCGCATGTTGGCGCGGAACAGCACGTCGAACGCATCGCCGGCCACCGGGACCACGCCGGCCACGCCCTGAACGGCGACATTGCCGAGCATCCGCGCCGTGATGTGCCAGGGCGCGCCGAGCGCGCGCGCCTCGCGCACCAGCCACAGCGAGAACGCGGTGGCGATGACGCCGCCGACCACCGGGATCAACCCGATGATGCCGTCGACGCCGTAGCGGATCTTGGTGCCGGGCAGGATGAAGGCGATATCCAGAAGCTTGGCAAGCGCGTCGAGCCGCGCCAGCCGCTGCTCGCGGGTCAGGTTGCCGAACGGATTGGCGCTGCCGAAATCGAAGCGGAAGTTCTGGAACTGCGCGCCGAGCGCTTCCTGCGGGATCTCGCGCCCGTCCTGATCGATGACCGGGCCGCGCGACCGCGCCCCGCCGAAATTGGCGCGGGAATGGTTCCGGGATCGCGCCGGAGCGGGGATCAGAAATCTCTTCGTTCGACATGGCCATCACATGGGTAACGCCCAGGACGGGCGCAAGTTGCGTCGGGCCGCCGCGCCCGCCGGGCGGACGTTACATTCGCGTAATGCGGCTAGCCTCCCCTCGCCGCCGATGGCGTCAGTCCGAAGCGGCGGCGGAAGCAGCGGTTGAAATATGACAGATCGTTGAAGCCGCATTCGAAGGCGATATCGCTGATGCGCCGCTCGCCTGCTTGCGCCAGCAACCCTGCCGCCATGCGAAGCCGCAGTTCGGTCAGCCGCGCCGTGAAGCTGGCGCCGGCCTCATACAGCAGCTCATTCACATAGCGCTCCGACAGCCCGGCGGCCGCGGCGAGTTTATGCGCGGAAAATTCCGGCTCGCTGAAGCGCTTCTCCAGGATCATCAGCACCGCCTTCAGCCGGACCGCCCGCAGGCCGCCGCGCTCGGCCGCCGAGCGCGAGCTCGCCGCGGGCGCCGAGGCCGAGGCTTGCGAGGTCCATCAGATGCGCCGATATCGCCATCCCCGCTTCTTCCACCGCGGCCGGGTGGCGCAGCAACAGGTCGCTGTAATCCATCGCCAGCGACAGCGCGCCGCCGGGCGCGAGTTCGCGGCCGACCATGTCGTCGACATCGGCGACCGCGGCCTTCAGCGCCGCCATCGGCAGATGCACATTGGTGAAGCGCTTGCGGCTGGCGCCGTCGGCGGAAAAGAACGGCTCGTCGAGCTTGAGCAGCACCATCGCGCCCGGCCGCATGGTGAATTCGCGGCCGCGATGCACCACCAGCGCCGCGCGGTCACCGGTGTTGCGCGCGAGACAATAACGATCGTCGTTGGTTTCCAGCACCTGGCGGCGTTCGCGCCGCACCGTGGTGAAGGTGCCGTCGCAGCGGCCGAGCATGGTGGTGCCGATATGGATGGAATTCATCGCGGCGCGGAACGGCACGTCGGGCGCCGGATCGAGTTCGCCGGTGTTGGAAAAATGTTCGAACAGCTCGGCGAAGGACAGGAAGCGCTGCCGGTCGTCCAGACCGTGCGGCAGCATGTCGGTCGAAAGCGCTTTCCGGATCACGGACATCGAGGGGCAAAACCAAATGCAACGCGGCCTATCCTGCCCGCCCGGGATGAACGCGGCCTGACGCTTTCGCAAAAGCTATCAAGACTTCGCGGGGTGGAATAGCGCCGGACAGTCCAAATCCACAGCAGCCGGACGCCCGTCAGTCCAAGACCGCGGCGATGCCTTGACCTACCGATGCGCCGGCGCGGCCGCCTACCGAATCGCGCACCCAAGCCCCCAGGGACCAAAAAAACGCCCAAAGGAGAAAACCACATGACGACATCCTACGCGCGCAGGCTGCTGCTCGGCGCGACCATCGCCGCCAGCGTCGGCGTCGGCTATGCCATCGGCGCCCAGCCGCACATGAGCGAGAGCATCGTGCTGCTGCAGTCGGCGCGCGCCGAACTCAACGCCGCCACGCCCAACAAAGGCGGCCATCGCGAGCGCGGATTGGCGCTGATCGACCAGGCCATATCGGAAGTCCGCGCCGGCATCGCCTTCGCCGGCGGCTGAGCGGAAATCCCCTTCAATTCAACGCAATGGAGCCATTCATGAACAGACTGATTGCAGCCGCTTTCCTCTTGAGCACCCTGACCGGCGCCGCCGGCGCGATGCCGCTGGCGCCGCTCGCCCCCGCCAATGGCGATGTCATCGCGGTGGCCGGCGGATGCGGCGCCGGCTGGCACCGCGGCCCCTATGGCGGCTGCCTGCGCAACTACGCCAACCCGGCGGCGCATGCCTGCCCGCGCGGCTATCACATCGGCCCCAATGGCGGCTGCCGCGGCAACGGCCGCTAGAGGTTTTGATGACCTGAGGGATTTGCAGGACGGCGGACCGAAAGGTCCGCCGTTTTTCGTTGGGATTGTTCGTCCCCGCGAACGCGGGGACCGTGACCACCGGCCGCTATTATTGCGATGGGCGCTGCTTGCTTTCCGCAACAGGCTGCACCGGCTCGGCGGGCGCCGCCGTCGCCAGTTCGTCGATCGCCTCATGCGCCAGCCATGAGCAGATCACGGCGGGGATGAAGCCGACGAGGCCGTAGAGCACGAACTGCGCGAGGCCGCTGTCCGGCCCGCGCGAGCCGTAAAGCAGTTCCGCGGCGAAGAACGACAGCACGCCGACGATCAGCATGCGCAGCACCGGGCTGATGCGCTTGACGTGCCAGAGGATGTCGTCCACCGCCGCCATCATCAGCGTCGGCAGCAGGCCGAACAAATAGCTGTATTGCAGCGTCTTGGCGAACACCACGAACAGCTTCACCACTTCGCCGGCATTGGTCTCGGTCCAGTAGCCGGACTGGTAGGTGGTCACGAACAGGAGGATGAATCCGCCGAGCAGCGGGCTGAGCGCCGCAAAGATCAGATACCGCTTCATGCTCCACCTCGGGGATTATTCAGGGGCAGTGACGGATGCAGGTTTGGCCTACTCCCCCCACGCCGCGAATGCGTCGTTGAAGGCGCGCTCGCCGGGGGCGCCCTTCTCGATGGCGATGATGGCGCGGCGCTGGTTGACATAGACCAGCGGCACGTCGAACCAGGAGCGCTCCTTCAGGAGCTGCAGGTTGCGCGCGCGGTCGGCGTCGACATTGGAGAGGCCGACCAGGAAGAAGCCGTCGGTGACCTTGACCGCCAGCCCCGCGAGCGGCGTGCCGCGCGCCTGCTCGTTGGATTTCATCAGGATGCCCGGCACGTTGCCGACGCCGCCGCCGGCGAAATCCGGCGGCAGGATGAAGGTCAGTTCCGCGGTGTGGCTGGCGGGCAGCGAGGAGTCGGTGTTGCGGCGGAACGACATCGTCATCTTGAACTTGCGGTCGGGGATCTCGATGTCGGCGCGCACCGCGATATCGGCCTTCTGGCCCGGGGCGGCCTTCACCGGTTCGGTGCGCCACACCACCGTGCCGACATATTGCTTGCCCTTGGGATCGGACGGATCCTCGTCATACAGCACCACGCGCTGCGCCACCGGCGCGACCGGATCTTCCGACGCGGTCGACGACGGCTGGCCGACGCGATCGGCGATCTTCGGCTTGCTCAGCGGCGAGGCATCCTTCGGCGCCTCCACCACCGTGGTCGAAGGCTTGAACAGGCCGCTGACGCTCGTCACCAGCGACTTGCCCCACAGGATTCCGGCGCCGACCAGGATCAGCACCACGCCGATGGCGATCGCGCTCTTGAACGGAAACACCGCGCCGGTGCGGACGCGCTTCTTCGGCTCGCGATCGGGCGCGATCCGCGGGCGAGAGGGCACCGGCGCGTAGCGTTCGGCCTCCTCGGCGGATTCGTCGTAGGAATAGGGCTGGTCGGGATCGCCGCGGTTCTCCATGCTCGGCTCGAGCCGGTCGAACTCCGGCGAGGGCGACGGCACGTTGGCGTAGGTCTTTCGCGCCGCGCGGCTGGCTTGCGCGGCGGCACGGCCGAGATCGTCGGCGTCGGCGGCGATGTCGCGGAAGCCGCGCATGCCCGGCGCCTGCGGTGCACTGTTTTCGGGGCCGCGGCGCGGCGCGCCCGATCGTTCGCGGGTCGGCGGCAGTCCCGGATCCTGCATTCCGACCTGCGGCTGCGGCGGACGCGGCTGCTGCCCTTCGGCGCGGGGGTTACGCTGCGGGCGGTCTTCCTGCCCGAGCGGCGGACGCTCGTTGCGGGACGGCTGCGGTATCGCCGGCGGACGGGCGCGGGGCCCTCCGTTTTGCGGTGGCGCCGGTTCGCCCGGCCGCGCCCCAGGCCGCGTGTTGGCGCGGAACGCATCGCCGGCACGGGGGCCGCCATTGCCCGGCGCGCGGGCAGCCTCGCCGAGCGCGAAGCGTCCCCGGCGCGCGCGGCGTCGCGGGCGCGCTGGGCCGCCTCGGACTCCACCTTGCGCACGGCCTCTTCCAGCGACAGCCGTTCGCGGGTGATTTCGGATTCGCTCAACGGAGGTTCGACGCCGCGCAACTGCGCGATCAGCGCGGCGCGGGCCCGCTCATAGAGCGCACGGCGGCTCTCACCGGGGGCACTGGGGTCCAGTCCGGCAATGGCGCGGGCGATCAGCGGGTAGTAGTCAGCCATCTCTGCTCAACAATGTCGGCTCTCGGTCATGTCGCGTTAAGCCTCGAACGGATTCTGTACCAGAATAGTATCCTCGCGTTCCGGGCTGGTGGAAAGCAGCGCAATCGGGCAGCCCACCAGTTCCTCGACCCGGCGGACATATTTAATGGCCTGCGCCGGCAAATCCGCCCAGGAACGCGCATTGGCGGTCGGCTGCTTCCAGCCCTCGATGGTCTCGTAGATCGGCACCACCCGGGCCTGCGCGCCCTCGCCGGCCGGCAGATGGTCGATTTCCTTGCCGTCCAGCGTGTAGCCGACGCAGACCTCGATCTTCTCGAACCCGTCGAGAATATCGAGCTTGGTCAGCGCCAGGCCGTTGATGCCGCAGGTCCGCACGGTCTGGCGCACCAGCACGGCGTCGAACCAGCCGAAGCGCCGCTTGCGCCCGGTGTTGACGCCGAATTCCTTGCCGCGGCGGCCGATCTCCTCGCCGATCTCGTCGACCAGTTCGGTCGGGAACGGCCCCTCGCCGACCCGCGTCGTGTAGGCCTTGCAGATGCCGAGCACGTAGCCGACCGCGCCCGGGCCCATGCCGGTGCCGGTCGCCGCCTGCGCCGCCACCGTGTTGGACGAGGTGACGTAGGGATAGGTGCCGTGATCGACGTCGAGCAGCGCGCCCTGCGCGCCCTCGAACAGGATGCGCTTGCCCTCGCGCCGCTTGATGTCGAGCAGCCGCCACACCGTTTCGGCGTAGGGCAGAAGCTTCGGCGCCAGCGCCGTCAGTTCCTTCAGGATGCCGTTGCCGTCGATCTCTTCCAGATTGAGCCCGCGGCGCAGCGCGTTGTGATGCGCCAGCAGGCGGTCGATCTTGTGCGGCAGCGTGTCGAGATCGGCGAGGTCCATCAGCCGGATCGCGCGGCGGCCGACCTTGTCCTCATAGGCCGGGCCGATGCCGCGCCGCGTGGTGCCGATCGCGGTGACCGCGTTGGACGATTCGCGCAACGCATCGAGTTCGCGATGCAAGGGCAGGATCAGCGTGACGTTTTCGGCGACGCGCAGGTTTTCCGGACCGACGGCGACGCCCTGCCCTCGCAGTTTCGTCACCTCGTCGAGGAAGGCCTGCGGATCGAACACCACGCCGTTGCCGATCACCGCCAGCTTCGAGGGCCGCAGCACGCCGGACGGCAGCAGCGCCAGCTTGTAGGTCTCGCCGTTGATGACCAGCGTATGGCCGGCATTGTGGCCGCCCTGGAAGCGCACGACGATGTCGGCCTGCTCCGACAACCAGTCGACGATCTTGCCCTTCCCTTCGTCGCCCCACTGGGCGCCGACGACGACAACATTGGCCATTCGCAGGTATTCCCTCTGCCACCGAATTCACACGATCATGATCCGCTCGCAAAACCGCACCCCGGCTCAAGTCCTTGGGGCGCGCCTGCTTTCCGGATCATGCGCCCAGCCCAAATCACGGCCGGGGGCCGTTCGCATGCGAGGCAGCCCACGAGATAAAGGAAGCCTGCTTGCGACGCAAGCCGGAACGGGGCCCCGGGAAGGTTAAAAATCGGGTTCAAGCCTTTGATATCCCCGGAAAATTTATGTCGGGAGGATGGCAACCGATGCACCTAAGGTTGAACGCAAACCGGCTGCCACTTCGATGCTGCGACCGCAAGCGGCAGCCGAGATCGGGATTATCGGGCGGCCTTCGGCACGCTCCCCGGCTGCCCGATCCGCGCGGGCGTCATGGGCAGGCCGGAAAATTGCTATCGTTGCGCTCCCACCGGGGATCACGGAGCGCCAGCATGTCCAGGACCACCCGCGCGACACAGGCGCTCGCAAGGCTTGGCGTCAAATTCACCCTGCACACCTACGACTACGATCCGGATGCCGACCGCATCGGCCTGCAGGCCGCCGAGGCGCTCGGCGTCGAGCCGCGCCGCGTGCTGAAGACGTTGATGGCGGAGGTCGACGGCAAGCCGGTCTGCGTCGTGGTGCCGTCGGATCGCGAAGTCAGCATGAAGAAGCTGGCGGCGGCGTTTGCCGGCAAGACCGCCAGCATGATGCGGCCGGCCGATGCCGAGCGGCTGACGGGATATCACGTCGGCGGCATCAGCCCGTTCGGGCAGAAGAAGCGCGTCCCGGCCGCCATCGAGGCGGCGGCGCTCGAGGAGAACAGCGTGTATCTGAACGGCGGGCAACGCGGATTGCAGATCGAGCTCGATCCGAAAGACGCCGTCGGCGCGCTCGGCGCGATGGTGGTGGCGCTCACGGCGTGAGTGCGAACGCCGGTCCACGCCTGTCGCTCACGAGGCCGCGTGCAGCTCCGCATTGCGGTCGAGCACGGCGAGACGCCGCGGCTTCGACAGGAATATGAAGCAAAGACACAAGGGCACTGTCGCGGCGAGCAAAACGGCTGCCGCGATCAGCCCGACCGACGGCGATCCCCAGACGTCCTGCAAATGGCCCACCACCAGCGGTCCAACGGCCATCAGTACGTAGAAGCAGGTGTAGAACACGCCAAACCCGACCGCCCGCTGCTGCGGACCGAGCACCCTTGACGGCAGCGACAGGATCGCTCCGGACAGCGGGCCGACCGCAATCCCGAACAGCAGGCAAGAAAGGGTCGGAAAGACCCCGGCGACGAATAGCGCCAGCGCCAGCGCAGCGGCCAGCGCACAGAAGACGATCGCCGCAATCGGCCTGCCCGAGCGATGAACGAGATATCCGCCGGAGGGAATGGCCAGGATCGTGAACCAGATCGCGAGGCTGGTCAGCGAGGCCGCAACGGTCGGCGTCGAACCCTGCGCGACAATCAGCAAGGGCGCATAGCTGAAGAACAGGATGCAGGCGAGATTCATCGCGCCCCAGATCAGCCCGGCGATCGTGACCGGAAGCAGAACGGCCACGGGAAGTCCGGCGCCGTCGGCCGTCGCCGGCTGCGCCGGCTGCTCCCGCTCCGAAACCAGCATGAAGGCGCAGAGCACGGCGATCGCGCAGACGGCGCTGGACATCATCACCGCGGGCCATCCCCAGAGCTGCGCGATATAGGCCTGGATCGGCAGCGCGAGCATCGCCCCGAACGGCCAGCTCATCTGCAGGATCGACATCGCCAGGACGATTTCCTTCTGGTCGAACCAGTCCGACGTCATCTTGGTGGCCACCAGCGCCACGATCGTCGCGCCGACGCCGCCGATCGTGCGCGCGACAAGCGCCGCGACCAAGCCGTCGGAACAGCCCAGGGCAATTCCGGAAATCGCCATCATCACGAGGCCGGCAAGCCCGAGTTGCTTGTCCCGAAAACGTTGGCCCAGCAAACCGGCCGGAAATGCCACGACGATGCCGGGCAGCAGATAAGCCCCGAGCAGCATGCCGATCTCTGAATAGTTGATGCCGAGATCCTGCATCAGCAGGTTCGCCGTCGATCCGATCGACTGGAACTGAAATCCCGTCGCCGCGCGCGCCGCGAACAGGACCGCCAGGATCAGCCATCTTCGGCCCGGCATCCGCATTCTCCGATCAATCCGGATGGTCGCCGCTGACGAGGCCGATGCTCAGCGAATTGGAGAACTCCGACAGCTCCTCCTCGGAGATGTCGTGAAGCGACAGACGAAGCTGCATGATCGCCAGATCGATCAGATGGCCGGCAAAGGAAGCCCCCGGGAAACAACGATGTTACGTTGCTCCGTCAGGACCGGAATGACGTTGCGCAGACCTGCGCTCACTGAGCTCATCCATAGCGATGCCCCCTGGAACTGCGCGGCGACGTCGCGACCAGCCAGCGGCGCGTGGTCACGATGTCGGCGAACAATTCAATGGCATTGGTCGCGACGGCGTGAACCGCCCCGGCGTTGGTGGCAGTCCGGCCGCGACTCACGGAGGCATCGCTCAGAAAGGTGACGTGATGGCCGCGATGCGAAGCATCGATCGCGGTGGCCAGACAGGTCTCTTCGGCAACGAGGCCGGCGATGACGAAACTTCCGATCTGCGAAACCACATCCTCGAAAAGCTGATTGGCGTAGCAGGAAGGCTGCGACCGTTCGAACACCATGTCGGATCGCTTCGGCTCGAAACCCGAAATCCAGGCGGACTGGGCCGACCTTTCGATCAGTCCCGGATTTTCTCCCTGCCGCGTGAACGCGATGGGCAATCCCAGACTTCGCGCATGCCGTATCGCGGACATGCAATTATCCAGCGATCGCGCGAGATCGAACGCACGGTCTTTCGACAATTCGTCGTAGTTTTTCTCCTGCAGGTCGACCATGACCAGCAGACGGCTGCTCGATGCGCCGATATAGGCGCGCATGTCGATGACGGAACTCATCGCGACCAACCGAAGCTAGGAGCAATGGAAGCGCCGCGGCTTGCCGACAGTTCAAGGATGCCGGGCACGTCCCACTGCCCCTCGGGGCGGATCAGCACGTAGGGATCGTCGCTGAGCGTGATGCTTGCGGATGCTTCTCGGTTTCGAGTTTGACCTCGACATAGTCGAAATCCGAAAACGCAGAACTCGCGGGCGTTCGGCATGCGCACGAAGCCGCGCTGTCTCCCAGAAATTGACCAACCGCTTCTGCGAGTGCGCGTACAGAACGCGGTAGCCTTTTTTCCGGCAGAGCTCGATCGCCGCGTCCACGATCTGGCCCGCCAGGCCGGCGTTCCGGCTTTCATCGCGAACGGCCAGTCGTTCGAGCTTGGCAAAATCGGCAAAGTATCGAATCCGCATGCAGCCGACCGGCTCGCGTCCCTTGTGGCAAATCAGATGCGTCGCGGAAAAATCGTTGCCGTCGAACTCCTCTTCGAACGGACAATGCTGCTCGCCCATGTAGACAGCGCCGCGGATCGCGATGACCCGGGTCATTTCTTCCATCGACCGAACGACCCGGACGGTTATCGCATCCTGTTCGGAAGACCTTGCTCGCCGCGGGCAGCTCCTGCGAACGATCGAGCATCTGCAGATGCGGCGCGACCACTCCGTCGTAACGCGCGCCCGGCGAAAACCCGAGCGGCTCGAGAACCCGACAGGCCTTCCTTCGGTTATCGGTCGCGAGTAGATGTTGACGCCCTGGTAGAGCGGCGTCGAGAATTTCTGCAGCACCAGCGGGATCGCGGCGGCGATCGAGCCCTTGGCATGAATGGCCCAGACATAGATTCCCGCGGGCCGCTCCGATTGCCGCGCAACGAGCGAGATATCGGGATTGCGCGTATCGAGGCGGCCATCGAGGAGCCGGCGCGTGCCTTCGTGGGTCAGCGGCAGCACCGCGAGGAAGCCTTCCCCGTGGGAGCGGCGATGTCGAAACTGATCTCTGCGCGCGATCGCCCAGAACGTATCCGGGTTGTGATTCACCACCGCCTGAACGATCTCGTTGGAGGTCAGACCAGGGATGTCTTCACGTGCGGCGTCCATCAACGAGGCGATGCCGGCGGCATCGACGGTGAAGATCACCGTACGTTTCGCCATTTGCATGATGGTCATCTTGTCCAGGGAACGCGTCGGTCCCGATGCGGTCGTTCTTCCTGCGCGGCCTTGCGAACGAAATCGAGGTCAAGTGCGGTCATCACTCGTTCTCTTGAGGTTGTGGATTTGGCCAATTTCTGCCAAGAATAAGAAGAGGTGGCAAACGAGGGAACTTGTATGCACTCACCTGAGCGCAGGGGTGCGCACCAGCGTGCACACCCGATGGGCACAAATAGCGGACTGGGATTCGGTTCGGATTTTCCTGGAGGTGGCCCGAATCGGCAGCTTCCGGGCCGCGGCCATTGAGCTGAACGCCTCCGCGAATTTCTTGCGCAAGCGCATTTTGCAGCTTGAGGACGCGCTACAAGACCACCCTGATGACCCGCCACGTCGACGGCATCAGGCTGACGCCGGAAGGGACGCAGGTTCTCGAGGCCGCAAAGCGGATGGAAGAGGCTTCCTTCGGTCTCGACCGCGCGCTCAGTCGAACGACACCGGCGCTCAGCGGCGAGGTTCGATTTGCGATCACCGAGGGACTGGGCACGTTTTGGGTCGCGCCCCGGTTGATCGAATTCCAGCGCGTGTATCCGGGTCTTCTTGTCGATCTGAAATGCGAGATGCGTTCGGCCGACGTGCTGCGTCTCGAGGCCGACGTCGCCGTGCAACTCGAGGAGCCCAACAAGCCCGACCTGAAGCGGGTCAAGATTGGCCGCCTCCACATCATGCCCTTCGTCAGCCCGTCCTATGTCGAAATCTACGGCATGCCGAAGGACGAAGACGACATCCGTCAAAATCACCGCATCGTCATTCAGGACGCCGACCAGACCCGCGCGCAGGAGCATGTACGACAGGTATGCCGGTCGCGAGCAGATCGGCTTCGTCGCGATGCGCAACAATGTCAGCAGCGCGCACGTCTGGGCCGTGTCCAAGGGCGCCGGCATCGGCTGGTTGCCGACTTATATTCCCGCGGTCGCCGGGCCGTTGATCCCGCTCGATCTGGATATCAGGTTTCAGCTCGATATCTGGCTCACCTATCATCCCGACGCGAAGCGGATTCCGCGCGTCAAACAACTGATCGATTGGACCATCCAGGCCTTTGACGGCCGCAAGTATCCCTGGTTTCGGGACGACTTCGTCCATCCCAACGATTTGCAGAAATCCTACAAGGGCGAGCCGCTTGTGAATTTGTTCGCCGGTTTCATGAAGGAATCGCGGTCGCAAGTCGCGACTGTTTATCGCCACAGGCAGAGCGAAGCAATGGGCAACCTCACCGACGGACAAATCGACCGGCTCGTCAAGGCAGGATGGCTTGCGATCGGGCTTTCGCAATCCGATCTCGCCGAGGTGCTCGACGCCGCGTTCCAGCAAGGACAGAACGACGGCAACATATCGAACGGCGTCGACGCCAATCGCCTGATGCAGGTCGCCGAGGCGCTCGACTTCCTGCACAACTACGCCGTCGACGTCGAACGGAAAGAGCCGGCCGGACGTGCCGGCGCAAAGTGCCGGCTCGCTGCAATCGTTGCTCGAACTGCGCCTGCTGCGGGCGTTTCACGAACTCAGCGACATCAGGACCAAGCGAATGCTGGTTCATCTCGCCGAGCAGATCGTCAGACGCCAGGCCAGCCGCCGCGGCGACGCCGGCTAGCCGATCGGCGATCGTTGCAGCCAACGCCGGTTCCCGGTTCGCACTAACGCACCTTCTCTTGCACGCGATATCGCGGTCGACCTGCGACGCCGCGGGATGGAACGGCACCATTGATTTCCAATCGGCCCTGCGAGGCGGTGCCACCCTGGAATGCCACCTTGCGCATGGTCGCGATGCATCCGTCGCCATTGAACCCGACCGAAAATCCGTGTCTGTGAGCAGGCCGGGCCAGCAACCGGTCCGGCAGTCGACGCCGGACCGGCGGCCGCGGCGTCTTTGAACCCGGGCCAGAACCACCGCTGCCATGTCCGCCTCCGACCAAACCACCGGCGCCAGCGCCTCCGGCTTCTGGCTCGCCAACCAGCCCTATCTGCTGCTCTCGCATCACCGCGCTGTGCTGGGCCGGCAACGCCATCGTCGGCCGCCTCGCCGCCGGGCATATTCCGCCGGTGACCTTGTCGTTCCTGCGCTGGTCGCTGGCGTTCCTGATCGTCCTGCCGATTGCCTGGAGCCATCTGAAGCGCGACTGGACTGCGATTCGCGGCAAGCTCGGCACGATGATCGTGCTCTCGATGACCGGCATCGGCATCTTCAACACCCTGCAATATTGGGCGCTCGAATACACCCAGGCGCTGAACACGCTGCTGTTGCAGTCGGCCGGACCGCTGTTCGTCGCGATCTGGTCGCTTGATCCTTGCTCGGCGTCCGGCTGACCGTGGCGCAGGCCGGCGGGGTCATCCTGTCGCTGATCGGCGTGCTGGTGATCCTGCTGCACGGCGACCTGACCACGCTCAAGAGCATCGAGTTCAACAAGGGCGACCTCATCTTCACCGTCGCGGTGGTGATCTTCGGGCTCTATTCGGTGCTGACGCTGAAGCGCCCCGCAGATTCACGGCCTGTCGTTCGTCGGCCTTCACCTTCGGCTGCCGGCGCGGCCTGCCTCATTCCGCTGTTGATCTGGGAATTGCTGACGCGGCCGGTGATGCAGCTCGACCAGCAACAATCTCCTGACGCTGTTCTACGTGGCGGTGTTTCCCTCGACCATTGCCTATCTCTGCTTCAATCGCGGCATCCAGTTGATCGGCGCCAACCGCGCCGCGCCGTTCTTTCATGTGGTGCCGGTGTTCGGAACCGTGATGGCGATCGTCTTTCTCGGCGAGCGGCTGCAACTGTTCCACATCATCGGGTTTGCGCTGGTGCTGACCGGCGTTTTTGTTGCGTCGCGGAAGCAGGCGCGAGCGAATTCGGCGGTCGAACGCTCAAGCGGAGGTTGACCGCGATTTCGCCGTGTCGGACCATCGCCACAACAATTGAACCCGGACCGCCTGCCGTCATGCACGACCGAACCTCGAACGTCACGCCTCCGCCGCCGACCGTGCAGCGCGCCGAAAGCGCCGTGCCGCGCCAGTTGCGGCGCTATCTTTCGCTCGACGATTTCGAGGCGACCGCGCGGCGCCGGCTGCCGAAATTTCTCTACGGCTATATTTCCGGCGCCGTCGAGACCGACGCAGCCTTGCGCGACAATCGCCGCGCGCTCGACGAATACGGTTTCGTGCCGCGCGTGCTCAACGACGTGTCGGGCCGCGACCAGACCACGACGCTGTTCGGCAAGACCTATGCCGCGCCGTTCGGCATTCCCCCGATGGGCTCGGCGGCGCTGTGCGCCTATCGCGGCGACATCGTGCTGGCGCGCGCGGCCGCGGCGATGGGTGTGCCGATGTGCCTTTCCGCCTCCTCCCTGATCAGGCTGGAAGATGTCAGGCGCGAAAACCCGGCCGCGTGGTATCAGGCCTATCTCGCCGGCGATCCCGCCCGCATCGAGCCCCTGGTCGACCGGGTCGCGGAGGCCGGCTACGACACCTTCGTGGTTACCGCCGACGTGCCGGTGCCGCCCAACCGCGAGAACAACATCCGCAACGGATTCCAGGTTCCGCTCGCGATCACGCCGCAGATCGCCTGGGACATCGCAACCCATCCGCACTGGCTGTTCGGCATCTGGTCGCGCACGCTGATGAACTACGGCATGCCGCATTTCGAGAACATGGACGCGATGCGCGGACCGCCGGTGCTTGCCAAAAACCTGATGCGCAACATCGGCAAGCGCGATCAGCTTGCCTGGAAGCATGTCGAGCTGATCCGCAAGCGCTGGAAGGGCAAGCTCGTGGTCAAGGGCCTGATCGCGCCGGCGGACGCGCGGATCGCGCGCGAGAGCGGCGTCGACGGCGTGCTCGTCTCCAACCATGGCGGCCGGCAACTCGACCACACCGTGTCTTCGCTGCGTACCCTGCCCGAAATCGCGGCCGAGGCCGGCGGCATGACGGTGATGGTCGACGGCGGCATCCGGCGCGGCACCGACGTGCTCAAGGCGCTGGCGCTCGGCGCCGACTTCGTCTTCGTCGGCCGGCCCTTCCTGTACGCCGCCGTTATCGCCGGCGAAGCCGGCGTGCACCGCGCCCTCACTTTGCTGCGCGACGAGGTCGATCGCGACATGGCGCTGCTCGGCATCCGCAGCATCGGCGAGATCACGCCCGAGATGGTGCGCAAGCTGTAGCTGCGCTCGCGCATGAAAATTTCGTCGGGATTTCAGCTCGGTTCCACACTGGATCTGTCGGCAGCCTCGCGAAAAAATCGATTTTCGATTGACGATTGTTATCCGTCCTGCCAGTTTGCGCCCGCCATGGAGAGTACTGCGTTCGGTTTTGACGTGCAGGGAGCGGGCGGGCCGCGGAGCCTGACCTCGGCCGTGCTCGAACGCCTGCGCGCCGACATCCTTTCGGCGAGGCTCGTTCCCGGCCAGAAACTCCATATCGCAGGACTGGCAAAGCAGTTTTCGGTGAGCCTCGCGGCGGTGCGCGAAGCGCTGTCGCGGCTGGTCGCCGACGGGCTGGTGCAGGCGTCCGACCAGCGCGGCTTTCGGGTCAGCCCGGTGTCGCCGGCCGACCTCGAAGACGTGACGCGCACCCGCATCGACATCGAGGGCCTTGCGCTGCGCCGCTCGATCGAGCACGGCGACCAGGCCTGGCTCAATGCGGTCGAAACGTCCTTTGCCTCGCTCTGCGCGGTTCCGCAGCGTCATCCCGACGACCCGATGAAGCACAACGAGGTGTGGATCGCACGGCATCGAATTTTCCACCGCGCGCTGGTGAATGCCTGCGGCTCGCACTGGCTGCTTGGATTCCGCGACGTGCTGCACGAGCAGAGCGAGCGCTATCGCAGGCTTTCGATCCGCGAAACCGGAAAGTCCCGGAACGTCGAGGCCGAACACGCCGCGATCGTGCGCGCCGTGCTGGCGCGCGATGCCGACGCCGCCGTCGTGGCGCTGACGACGCATTTTCTGACCACCATGCAATTCGTCGAACTCGCCGCCCCCCGGATTTCGGAGGTGCCGACGTCCGCTTGAATGCGAGGAGCGCCAAGACTCCGACCCAACCCGCAAATGAAAAACAGAGGAAGCGTCAAATGAGTTTCACACGCCGCCAGTTGCTGGCCACCATGGCCGCATCGACCGCCCTCGTCCTGCCGGGCGTCGCGCGCGCCGCCGACAAGGTCCGCATCGGCCTGCCGACCAAGACCTACTGGCCGACCACGATCGCCGAAACCGCCGCGCGGCAAAAACTGTTCGAGAAGGAAGGCATCAGCGCCGAACTCACGATCTATCGCGGCGGCGCGGAAACCTTCGAGGCCATGGCGGCGGGCGCCGCCGACGTCATTCTCGACGCGCCGTCGCTGCCGGCCGCCGGCCGCAAGAAGGGCGTGATGTCGAAGGTCGTGGCCAATGCCTGCATGGGCAATTACGGCTGGCAACTGATGGTGCTCAAGAATTCGACGCTCGACGTCAAGGACCTCAACGGCAAGAAGGTCGCGATCACCTCCGCCGGCTCCGGCTCGGACCTGCTGGCGCTGTGGACCATCCAGGAGAAGAAGATCGAGTTCACCCGCGTGCCCGTCGGCGGCGGCGGCCTGGTGCCGAACCTCTTGGCCGGCAATGTCGATGCCGCCGTGGTCTACTCCCCGCTCAGCTTCCAGATCGCCAAATCCGGCGAGGCGCGTCCCATCATCGACTATGCCTCGGCGGTGCCGCCAAGCCTCACGGCGGGCTGGATCGCGCCCGACAAATATTGCCAGGAAAAGCCTGAGATGGTGCAGAAGACGCTGAACGCGCTGTACGGCGCGCTGGCGTTCATGCGCGCCAACAAGGACACGACGGTCAAGCTGATCGCCGAACTCTACGAGATCCCGCCGGAGATCGCGGCGCTGGAATACGAAAACACCATCATGAAACTGGAGACCGACGGCAACATGGGCGCGCCCAACACGGCGCAGGCGCTGCAATTGTCGCTCGACATGGCAAAGCTCGGCGGCATGAAGGATCTGGTGCCGGCGGCCGACATCATGTCGACCCAGTTCAAGCCGGTTCCGACCAGGGCCTGAGGCGACGGCGATGAGCGGCAACGCTCGGGGTGAAGCTGGCGCGCATCGCCATCGTGGTGGCGGTGTTCGCGCTGTGGGAAATCCTGTCGCGGACCGGCATCGTCAACCCGCGGCTGTTGCCTTCGGCCTCCGACACGCTGGCCACGCTGTGGGAACTGCTGCAGCGCGCCAGCGTGCGCAACGATCTGGCGGTGACGGCGAGCGAGGTGCTGGCTGCCTTCGTCCTCGCCGTTCCCTGCGGCGTGCTGATCGGCTTTCTGATCGCGGAGAACCGCTACTTCGCCGAAGTCGCAAAACCGCTGCTGTTCTTCGCGTTCAGCATTCCGAAATCGATCTTCCTGCCGATGTTCATCCTGGTGTTCGGGGTCGGCTTCTCCCAGAAGGTCGGCTTCGGGTTCTTCTCGACCATCTTCATCGTCATCATGTCGACGACGACGGCGGTGGAATCGGTCAAGGTCGACCATCTCACCGTCGCCCGCTCCTATGGCGCGACGCCGCTGCAGACGGCGTGGCGCGTCTATCTGCCCAGCATGCTTGCCGGTGCTGCTGGAGGCGCTGCGGATCTCCATGATCTTCAACCTCACCGGCGTCATCCTCGCCGAAATGTATGCCTCGCGCGACGGCATCGGCCACCAGATCGCCACCTGGGGCGAGAACTTCCAGATGAGGCAACTGCTCGCCGGCGTGGTGATGATCGCCGCGATTGCCATGACATTCAACGAACTCGTCAGATCGGTGGAAACGCGATGCAGCCATTGGCGAACATAACCCCGCTCAAACCCGCGCCCCGCGCCGGCGCGATCAAGGTCAGCAATGTCGGCCAGGTCTTCAAGACCTCGACCCAGGACGTGGTGGCGCTGGCGGACATCTCGCTCGAGGTGAAGCCGGGCCGCTTCGTGGTGCTGGTCGGCCCCAGCGGCTGCGGAAAATCGACGCTGTTGATGATGATGGCCGGCCTGCGCCAGCAGACCTCGGGCACCATTCTGATCAGCGACGCGCCGATCCCGCAGCCCGATCCGAACCGCGTCGGCGTGGTGTTCCAGGAAGCGAGCCTGTTTCCCTGGCTGACGGCGGAGGAGAACGTCGAATTCCCGCTGGCGTTGCGCGGCGTCGCGAAACAAGAGCGGCGCGCCAAGGCCGAGGACGCGCTCAAACTGGTCGGCCTCGAAGGTTTCGGCAAGCGCCATCCGCACGAGCTTTCCGGCGGCATGAAGCAGCGCGTCTCGATCGCGCGCGGCCTGGTGCAGGATCCGCCGGTGCTCCTGATGGACGAGCCGTTCGCCGCGCTCGACGAGCAGACCCGCATGACCATGGGCGACGAATTGCTGCGCATCTGGGCCGCGACCGGAAAGACCGTGGTGTTCGTCACCCACAGCCTGACCGAGGCGGTTTATCTGGCCGACGAGGTGATCGTGATGTCGGCGCGGCCCGGCCGCATCGTCGACCAGCTGACGATCCCGCTGCCGCGCCCGCGCACCTACGAGATGCTGTCGGGCGATACGTTCGGAACGCTGCGCGACCGCATCTGGCGCCATATCCGTAAAACCGCGTGAGCATGGCCATGTCGTCGACCACGCTGCGCCGCCTGATCGTCATCGCCCTGATCGTGCTGTGGGAGGTGCTGCCGCGCGCCGGACTCATTCCCGAACTGTTCCTGCCGTCGCTGTCGTCGACCATCGCCGCGGGCTGGAACGAGGCCGGCGAATACGGCCACGCGCTGATGGTCACGCTCTATGAAGTCGCTGTCTCCATGGTGTTTGCCTGCGGCGGCGGCATCCTGGCCGGCGCCATCGTCGGCAGCCTGCCGCGCCCGCGCATCCTGATCATGCCGATGGTCTCCTCGCTCTACGCGGTGCCGCTGGTGATCCTCTATCCCGTCTTCACGGTGTGGCTCGGCATCGGCTCGGAATCCAAGATCGCGTTCGCCTCCATCTACGGCTTCCTGCCGACCATGCTGGCGACCGCCGCCGGCATCCAGACCATCGATCCGCAACTGGTGCTGGCCGCGCGCAGCATGGGCGCCACGCTGAGCCAGCGGCTGGTCCGCGTCATCATTCCGGCGGCGATCCCGACCGTGCTGTCGGGACTGCGGGTCGGCGGCGCGCTGGTCATCGTCGGCGTCGTGGTGTCGGAAATGCTGATCTCCTCGGCCGGCATCGGCTACCTGATTTCGCGCTATCGCACCATTCTCGACAGCCCGCACGTCTTCGCCGGCGTGCTGCTGGTGCTGGCGATGGCGATCGCCTTCAACGCCGCGATCAAATGGATCGAGCGCAAGGCTTCGATCTGGCAGACCGGCACCCGCGGCGGCCAGCGCGCGGCGGAGGAAATCCCCGTCGCCGCGATCCAGCCGGCGACCTGACGGAGAGTTTTCGAGTGTTCGATCTGACATTGTCGTTCGATAACGGCCCCGAGCCGGACGTGACGCCGCAGGTGCTCGATGCGCTCGCGCAAGCGCGGCATCAAGACCACCTTCTTCGTGATCGGCGAAAAACTGGCCGATCCCGCGCGCCGCCGGCTTGCGGCACGCGCCCATGACGAGGGCCACTGGATCGGCAACCACACCTATACGCATTCGGTGCCGCTCGGCCTGCAGCGCGATCCCGACGCGGCGCGGCATGAGATTGCCCGCACGCAAGACGTGATCGGCGATCTCGCCCATCCGCATCGCTGGTTCCGGCCGTTCGGCGGCGGCGGCAATCTCGACGACCGGCTGTTGAAACCATCCGTGGTCGATCATCTCTGCAAGGACAATTATAGCTGCGTGCTGTGGAACGCGATCCCGCGCGACTGGGACGATCCCGACGGCTGGACCGTTCGCGCGCTGGCGCAGTGCCGCGCGCAAGCCTGGAGCCTGATGGTGCTGCACGACCTGCCCTCAGGCGCCATGCGCCATCTCGACACGTTTCTCGATTCAGCAACCGACGCCGGCGCCCGCTTCCGCCAGGAATTTCCGCCGGATTGCGTTCCGATCCGCGCCGGCAAGATCGCGCTCCCCATCGAGCCCTACGTATCGTCCATCGAGGAAGAAAGTGTGACCCCATGAAAATCGCAAGCTTCAAGGCCGGCTCCGTCGCGAGCTACGGCGTCGTGACCGAGGCGGGTATCATCGATGCCGGACGCCGGCTGAAGAACTTTCCGACGCTGAAGTCGCTGCTGGCGCATGGCGGCCTTGACGAGTTGAAGAAACTGCAAGGCGAGCGGCCGGATCATGCGCTCGCCGCCGTCGAACTGCTGCCGACCGTTCCCGATCCCGACAAGATCTTCTGCATCGGCGTCAATTACGCCACCCACCTCGCCGAGAGCGGTCACCCCACCCCGCCGCATCCGATGATCTTCACCCGCTTCGCCAACAGCCAGGTCGGCAGCGGCCAGCCGATGATCCGGCCGCTGGAGTCCGAGCGCTTCGACTATGAGGGCGAGCTTGCCGTGATCATCGGCAAAGGCGGCCGCCGCATTTCGCGCGACAAGGCGCTGTCCCATGTCGCGGGCTACGCCTGCTACAATGACGGCAGCATCCGCGACTGGCAGCGGCACACCTCGCAATTCGCCCCCGGCAAGAACTTCATGGCGACCGGCGGCTTCGGGCCGTGGATGGTGACGACGGACGATATCCCCGATGTCAGCAAGCAAACAATCGCGACCCGTCTCAACGGCGTGGAGGTGCAGGCCGCGCCGATTTCCGATCTGGTGTTCGACGTGCCCGCGCTGATCGCCTATTGCTCGACCTTCACGGAACTCGCGCCCGGCGACGTCATCGTCACCGGCACCACCGGCGGGGTCGGCGCGTATCGCACGCCGCCGCTCTGGATGAAGGAAGGCGACGTGGTCGAGGTCGAGATTTCCGGAATCGGAATCCTGCGCAATCCGGTCAAGGACGAAGTCGCCGTCGCGGCCGAGCGCGCCGCCTGAGCGGCGGCCATTCAAGAACAAGGAGAAGCATCGTGAACATGCCGAAGCATCTGCTGCCGACCACGGTTGTCGGCAGCTATCCGCAGCCGGAATGGCTGGTCGACCGCGCCATGCTGTCGAAATCCGTACCGCGCACGCGCATGCACGCGATGTGGCGGCTGCCGGAACAGCATCTGGAGGAAGCCCAGGACGACGCCACCATCGTCGCCATCCGCGACATGGAGCGCGCCGGCATCGACGTCGTGACCGACGGCGAAATCCGCCGGGAGAGCTATTCCAACCGGTTCGCGACCGCGCTCGAAGGCATCGACATCGACAACCCCGCGATCATCAGGTCGCGGTCGGGGCAGGAAACGCCGGTGCCGCGCGTCGTCGGTCCGGTTCGCCGGAGCCGGCCGGTCGAATTGCGCGACATGGAGTTTCTCCGCCGCAACACCGATCGCGCGGCGAAAATCACCCTGCCCGGCCCCTTCACCATGAGCCAGCAGGCCAAGAACGAGTTCTACAAGGACGAGGAAGAACTGGCGATGGCGTTCGCCGACGCCGTCAACGCCGAGGCGCTCGACCTGCAGAAGGCCGGCGCTGATGTCATCCAGCTCGACGAGCCCTGGGTGCGCAACAATCCGGATCTGGCGAAGCGCTATGCGGTGAAGGCGATCAACCGCGCGCTGAGGGGCATCACGGTGCCGACCGTGATTCATCTGTGTTTCGGCTACGCCGCCGTGGTGCCGGGCTCGACCAAGCCGGCCGGCTATTCGTTCCTGGCGGAACTCGCCGACACCAGCGCCGAACAGATCTCGATCGAGGCGGCGCAGCCGAAGCTCGATCTCGGCGTGCTGCGCGATCTCTCGGGCAAGAAGATCATGCTGGGCGTGCTCGACCTCGGCAATCCCGAGATCGAAACCGCCGCGACCGTCGCCGACCGCATCCGGCACGGCCTGAAATACGTGGCGGCGGAGCGGCTCATTCCCGCGCCCGACTGCGGCATGAAATACATGCCGCGCCAGACCGCCTTCGGCAAACTGAAGGCGATGTGCGACGCGGCTGCGATCGTGCGCAGGGAGATCGGCTAAGCGCGGAGCGGGCCACATGGTTCGAGACGCGCGGCGTTGCCGCGCTCCTCACCATGAGGGTCTTGTACCCAAGAGAAGCTCGACCTCATCCTGAGGAGCGGCCTCTTGGCCGCGTCTCGAAGGATGGCCGCGAGCTCCCTGCCTGCGTCCATCCTTCGAGACGCTTGCTTCGCAAGCTCCTCAGGATGAGGTCGGTGGTTGGTTGAGGACTCCTTCCTTAACGGCGCAAGGGAAGTCCCCTACCCCATCTTGAACTTGCTGTAGGCCTCGGCCGTCGCGATGATCACATGCTCGGCGCAGCCGTTGCGGCGGTGCGGGTCACATCTGCGTTCGTAGTCCGCCGACGTCATCATGTCGATGAACGCGGCGACCGACGGGTAGTACACCAGCGCCAGATAATCCCACTGATTGCCGTCCTGCCGGCCGAGCGCGACCGTCTTGGCGTCGCCGGTCCACAACAGCGTGCCGCCGCGCGCCTTGATCATCGGCACCGTCAGGGCGCTGTAGCGCAAATAGGCGTCCCAGCCGGTGCCGTCGCCATCGAGCGAGCGTTCGTGGAAGCGCATCAGGTTGACCATCACGACCGGCCCCTGCTGCTCCATGTCCTGCAATCCTTCGATATTCAACAGATCCACGGCCATGGCCTATTCCTTCGCTGCGCGCGATCAGATCGGGACATTGTAGCATTGCAGGCGCGGCACTTGTCGCGCGGCGAGAATCCGGCACAACTGGCCCGGAAACGATGACCAAACCCCCGCCCGCGCCGCCTGCCCGTGATCCGGTCAGGTGGCTCATGCACCAGCCCTATCTGCTCCTGAGCCTGACCTCGCTGTTCTGGGCCGGCAATATCGTGCTCGGCGCGCTATGTCGCCGGCCATGTGCCGCCGATGACGCTGTCCTGCGTCCGGTGGATCGGCGCCTTCCTCATGCTGCTGCCGTTCGCGATGGCCGCATCTGCGGCGCGACTGGCCGGTCTTGCGGGCGCGGCTGCCGCTGATGGTGGTGCTGTCGGCGACCGGATTTGCCTTCAACAATGCGCTGTCCTACTGGGCGCTGCAGTATACCCAGGCGCTGAACGCGCTGTTGATCCAGTCGTCCGGGCCGCTGTTCGTCGCGCTGTGGTCGCTGATGCTGTTCGGCGTGCGGCTGACCTGGGCGCAGCTCGCCGGCATCGCGATCTCGCTGGCCGGCGTGCTCACCATCATCCTGCGCGGCGATTTCGCCGCACTCGCCGGCATCCAGTTCAACAAGGGCGACGTGATGCTTGGCCGGCGCGCTGCTGGCGTTCGGACTGTATTCGGCGCTGATGCCGCGCCGGCCGAAGACGCATCAATTGTCGCTGATCGCCTTCACCACCGGCTGCGGCGCGCTGCTGCTGCTGCCGTTCTCGATCTGGGAATATACCACCGGCTTCACGCTGCAAGTTCGACGCCGCTGACGGTCGTCGACCCTGGTCTATGTCGTGATCTTCCCGTCGACGCTGGCCTATCTGTTGCTTCAACCGCGGCATCGCGCTGATCGGGCCGAACCGCGCCGCGCCGTTCTTCCATCTGGTGCCGGTGTTCGGCTCGGCGATGGCGATCCTGCTGCTCGGCGAACAGCCGCGGCTGTTCCACCTGGTCGGCTACGTGCTGGTGCTGGCGGGCGTGGTGATCGCCTCGCGGCAGGCATCGGCCGCATAGAATTGCCGGCAGATGCCTCCGTCGCGCGCGCTGCTTACGCGGCGCGGACCTTGGCGAGGAAGCCGTCGACCGCGCTGCGCAGCATGCCCGACTGGTTGTCGAGTTCGCGGGCGTTGGAGAGCACGTCGGATGCCGCCGTGCCGGTGGCCGCCGCCGCCGTGGTGACGCCGCCGATATGGGCGCTGATCTCGCTCGAGCCGGCCGCGACCGACTGGATGTTGCGCGCGATCTCGCGCGTCGCATCGCCCTGCTGGTCGATCGCGGTCGAGATGCTGACCGTGATCTCGCTCATCTGGCGCGATGGTCTGCGGTGATGCCGCTGATCGCCGCGACCGCATCGCTGGTCGACGCCTGCATCGCCGCGACCTGGGCGGAGATTTCCTCGGTGGCCTTGGCGGTCTGGTTGGCCAGCGCCTTCACTTCGGAGGCGACCACCGCAAAGCCGCGGCCGGATTCGCCGGCGCGCGCCGCTTCGATGGTCGCGTTCAGCGCCAGCAGATTGGTCTGCGCCGCGATCGAGTGGATCAGCTTGACCACTTCGCCGATCTTCTCGGCGCCGGTCGACAGCACCTGCACGGTGGCGTTGGTGCGCTCGGCATCGCCCACCGCCTTGCTGGCGATCTCGCTCGAGCGCGTCACCTGGCGGGAGATCTCGGTGACCGAGCTCGACAGCTCTTCCGCCGCGGCCGCGACCGTTCCGACATTGTTCGAGGCGCTCTCGGAGGCCGCTCCGACGGTGGCGGCGCGCGCGCTGGCGTCGCTCGCGGTCGCCGTCATGGACTGCGCCGTGGTCTGCATGCCCGCGGCCGCCGTCGACACCGAACGGACGATGCCGTTGACGCTGCGCTCGAAATCGCTGGCGAGGCTTTCCATGGCCGCGCGGCGCTCGGCCGCGGCAGCGCGCCTGGGTCTCGGCTTCGACCTTTTCCAGCCCGCGGATGCGCACCGCGTTGTCCTTGAAGATCTGGACGGTCGCGGCCATCGCGCCGACCTCGTCGCCGCGGCCGATGCCGGGGATCTCGCCTTCCAGCTCGCCATCGGCCAGCGCCTGCATGCGGTCGCCGAGCTGGCCGAGCGGCCTGCTGATGCTGCGGCCGATCATCCAGGCGATGCTGCCCGAGATCGATCGCGATGCCGAGGATGGCGAAGGCCGAGCAGCCACACGATCGGCTTCAGCTTGGCGTCGAGATCGTCGAGATAGGCGCCGGTGCCGAGATACATGTTGAAGCCGGGAACGGCGACGGCGTAGCCGATCTTGCGGATCGGCTTTTCCTCGCCGGGCTTGACGTATTCATACGTCAGCAGGATTTCGCCGTTGGCCTTCACGCCATCCATCAATTCGTGGGAGAGCTTCCGGCCGTTG
Organism: uncultured Alphaproteobacteria bacterium; assembly: GCA_963843225.1. Classification (GTDB taxonomy): domain Bacteria; phylum Pseudomonadota; class Alphaproteobacteria; order Rhizobiales; family Xanthobacteraceae; genus Bradyrhizobium. The sequence continues at coordinate 164,538 of CAWJJT010000005.1, forward strand.
GTCACCACGTCCATGCGGTTGGTCCCGATCTGCTTGGGATCGGGCGCCAGCACCGTGATGCCGTCATAGGACGTGCCGAACAGGTAGCCGGCGCCGTTGTCGTAGGTCATCGCATTGGCGCGGCGGCCGAATTCGGCCAGCGCGGCCTCCTTGGTGAGCTTGCCGGCCTCGACCTGCTTCTGCAGTCCCGCCGCCATGTTGCGGGCCATCTCGACGATGGCGTGAGCCTGATCGATCCGCGCCGTCCAGCATCTCCCGCTGCATCAGATAGCCGGCGAGCACGCCGGCGATGCAGAGGCCGAACAGGGTCACACCCACCAAAATGCCGAGTTTGGGGGTGATCGTCAGATTGTTCAGCTTCACGGGATTCTCCGGGGGATGGCGCGGGCGCGATTGGCGGAATTTCGGCCATCACGCTATGGTGAAATCCTTTAGCGCTTCGTTACGAGGCCAGTCCCTTCCTCCGTAAAATTACCTGAAGCGAGGCCGCCGCTGCTTTGAAGCAGCCGGGATGGTGTGCGAAGCTGATCAGAACGGCGAAATCGGGGGCGAAGTGCTGCGGCCATCAACACCGAAACGTCAAATCGGGAGAAAACAGCAAATGTCGAAATTCAGGGTTGTGACGCCGAAGGGCGCGAGCTTCACGATCGCCGGCGGCGGCTACGCATTTGAAAAGGAGGCGCTCGATCCGATCGGCGCCGAGATCGTCGAGGCGCCGGCCAACGAGGCGGAGTTCATCGCGGCCGCGAGGGGCGCCGACGCGATCTATGCCAAGGGCCTGCCGATCTCGAAAACGATCATCGATGCCCTGGAAAACTGCAAGGTCATCACGCTCGGCAGCGTCGGCGTCGACAGCGTCGACGTCAAGGCCGCCACCGCGCGCGGGATTCCCGTCACCAACATCCCCGACACCTTCATCGAGGAAGTCGCCGACCACGCCATGATGCTGCTGCTGGCGGGATTCCGCCGCCTGGTCGAGCAGGACAAGATGGTCCGCCAGGGCCGCTGGGCCGAAGGCCGCCCGGCGCTCCTGAAGATTCCGAGGCTGATGGGACAGACGCTGGGCTTCATCTCGTTCGGCCGTGTGGCGCGCGCGGTCGCCAAACGCGCGAGCCCGTTCGGCCTGCGGATGATGGCCTACGATCCCTTCATCGCCGAGACGCTGATTTCCGATCACGGCGTGCTGCCGGCGACCCTGTCGGAAGTGCTGTCGCAGTCCGATTTCGTGTCGATGCACGCGCCGGCGCGGCCCGAGGTCCACCACATGCTGGGCGAGACTCATTTCCGCCAGATGAAGAAGAGCGCGATCTTCATCAACACCGGCCGCGGCGCCACCGTGAACGAGGAGGCGCTGATCAAGGCGCTGCAGGAAGGCTGGATCGCGCATGCCGCGCTCGACGTGCTGGAAAAGGAACCGCCCTCGCACAACAATCCGATGCTCGGCATGGAAAACGTCACGCTGACCGCGCACGTCGCCTCGGCCTCGGCGCGCTTCGACGAGGCGCGCAAGCGCCGCGTCGGCTACGAATTGTCGCTGGTGCTGCAGGGCATGTGGCCGGTCAGCTGCGTCAACCCGTCGGTGCTGCAGAACAGCTCGCTCCGGCGCTGGCAGCCCGTCGGCATGGACCGCGGCCCGAACAGCTAGCGAGAAGGTCTATCCGGTTGCGCCACGGCCGCGCACAAGGACCAACTCAATACCGATCCTCGCATCGTTCGAACCTGAAAGACCGCCTGCCCGGGCCGACGCCATAAGGGACGAAGGCTGTTGTAAAAAGGCGAGCGATATGGACACGTCGACGAAGCATTTATTGTCGCGGCGAGGCTTTTGCCTGTGCTGCATCGGTGGCACCGCCTATGCCGCTGGCGCAGGCTGGCTGACGCCGCGCGAGGCGTTCGCCGAGGCGCGCGGCCTTGTCAGCCTGATCAAGGACAGCGCCGCGGTATCGCCGATCGTGACCCACCGGCTGCGCAACAATATCAGCGCATTGGAAGGCTCCGGCGGCAACATCGCCGTGCTGACCGGCCCGACGGCAAGGTGCTGATCGATGCCGGCATCAGCGTGTCGCGGCCTCAGATCACCAAGGCGCTCGATGCGCTCGGCGCCGATCCCATCACCCACCTCGTCAACACCCATTGGCACTTCGATCATGCCGACGGCAACGCATGGCTGAACGCGGCCGGAGCCAAGATCATCGCGCAGGCCAACACCCGCAAATATCTTTCGGAAGTGCAGCGTGTCGAGGATTGGGACTACAATTTCCTGCCGCTGGCCGCAGGCGGAATCCCGAGCGAGGTCTTCGCGACCGAGCACAGCCTGAAACTCAACGGCGCCTCGATCGGCCTGAAATATTACGGGCCCGCCCACACCGACAGCGATATCTCCGTTACCTTCGCCGAGGCCAACATCGTCCATGTCGGCGACACCTTCTGGAACGGCATCTACCCGTTCATCGACTACTCGACCGGCGGCAGCATCAACGGATCGATCGCAGCGTGCGAGGCCAGCCTCGCCGCCACCAACGACGACACCATCATCATTCCCGGTCACGGCAAGCCGGTCAGCAACAAGGCCGAGCTCAGGGAATTCCGCGACATGCTGGTCGCGATCAGGGACAACGTCGCCGCGCTCAAGAAACAGGGCCGGTCGCGCGACGAGACGGTCGCGGCCAAGCCGACCGCGGCGTTCGACGCGAAATGGGGTCAGTTCGTGATCGACCCCGGCTTCTTCACGCGGCTGGTCTACGAGGGCGTCTGAGCGCCTGGCGAGGCCATCCGCAAAACCCCGAACATCTTTCCAGCATGGAGGCTGAAATGAAAGCGGCTCAAACTACCGGCATCGAGCTTCGCATCCGATCGTCGGCGGCTCCTTCTCGGGCTTTCCGGATTGGCGGCGGCGGCGGCATTGTCGCCGATCGCATCGGCAAGAGCCAGCTGAGACAACACAGGCCGCGGCCTATCCCGTCACCTACCACCGGACCCGCACCGTCGACGGCATCAAGATCTTCTACCGCGAGGCCGGGCCAAAGGATGCGCCCGTCGTCCTCCTGCTCCATGGCTTTCCGACCTCGTCGCACATGTTCCGCAACCTGATCCCGGCGCTCGCGGACCGCTATCACGTGATCGCGCCGGATTATCCCGGCTACGGGCAGAGCGACATGCCGGACCGCGCCAAATTCGCCTACACCTTCGATCGCTTCGGCGAACTGGTCGACGGCCTGCTCGACCAACTCAGCGTCACACGCTACGCGATGTACGTCATGGATTACGGCGCGCCCGTCGGCTGGCGGCTGGCGTTGAAACATCCCGAACGCATCAGCGGCCTGATCGTGCAGAACGGCAACGCGTATGACGAGGGACTGAAAGAGTTCTGGAATCCGATCAAGCAGTACTGGGCCGACGGCTCCGACAAGAGCCGGCAGGCGCTGCTGAAGCTGGTCACGCCGGAGACGACCAAATTCCAGTACACGGACGGCATGTCGGATGTCAGCCGGATCGCGCCGGACAATTGGGTGCAGGACCAGGCGCTGCTGGACCGGCCCGGCAACAGCGATATCCAGATGGATCTGTTCTACGATTACCGGACCAACCTGCCGCTCTATCCGGCGGTGCAGGCCTATTTCCGCGAGCGCAAGCCGCCGACGCTGATCGTCTGGGGCAAGAACGATTACATCTTTCCCGCCGACGGCGCGTATCCCTACAAGCGCGACCTTCCCGATGTCGAATTTCACCTGATCGACACCGGCCATTTCGCCCTCGAAGACAAGTTCGACGAAATGGTGCCGTTGATCCGCGACTTCCTCGGGCGCAAGGTCGCCTAGATCAGCGACCGGCGCCGATGATTGGAAGATATCGAATGTACACCACGCTCGGCACGCTGGCGGCAATCGCCGCCTGCTCGGTGTTCGCCGCCACCGCCTTTGCCCAGAGCGCCAGGGACATCCGCGGACCGTCCCCGCTGGTCGCGATCGAGAACGAACCGCCGCCGAAGCTGATCGTCGATCCGCCGCTTGCCGAACAACTGGCCCAGGGCCTCGTCTTCATCCAGTACCGGACCGAGAACCTGCGTGTGGTGCCGGTGTTCGGCAAGGGCGCACTCGACGTATCGCCGCGCATCGGGCATCTGCACATCACCGTCGACGACGCGCCGTGGCACTTCGTCGACGCCAGCGGCGAAACCGTGATCGTGGTCGGTCTCGCCGCCCGGCCCGCACAAGGTGCTGTTCGAACTCGCCGACCCCATGCACCGGGTAATCACGAGCGAGACGGTGAGTTTTATGCTGCCCGAACGCAAGATGGAGCCGGGCAAATAAGCGCAGACGCGAACCCCGTCCGCGCCTGCCGGCGGCGCGCTGCTTTCACCCGACCGAAATCACAAGGCAAAAGAGACAGGCCAAAACACCGCCGCCTTTAAAACACCAGCGCCTTGGCCTGCTTCACCTGCGGCAGCGCCTGCACCTTGGCGAGCACGTCGGCCGGCACCGCGCCGTCGACCTCGACCAGCGCGATGGCGTCGCCGCCCTGCTTGTTGCGGCCGAGATGGAAGGTCGCGATGTTGATCTTGGCGTCGCCGAGCAGGCTGGCGAACTGGCCGATGAAGCCGGGCTTGTCCTCGTTGGTGACGTAGATCATCGACTTGCCGAACTCGGCGTCGACCCGGATGCCCTTGATGTCGACCAGGCGCGGCTTGCCGTCGGCATAGACCGTGCCGGACACCGAGCGCTCCTGCCGCTCGGTGGTGACGGTGACCGTGATCAGGCTTTCGTAGTCGCTCTGCGCCGCGCGCACGATCTCGTCGACCACCATGCCGCGCTCCTTGGCGACGACCGGCGCGGAGACGACGTTGACGTCGCCCAGCATCGGCCGCAGCAGGCCCGACAGCACCGCCGAGGTCAGCGCCTTGATCTTCATTTCGGCGACATGGCCCTCATAGGTGATCTGCACCTTGGAGATGCCGGTCTCGGTGAGCTGGCCGGCGAACGAGCCGAGCTTTTCGGCGAGCTCGATGAACGGCTTCAGCTTCGGCGCCTCTTCCGCCGTGATCGAGGGGAAGTTGACCGCGTTGGAGATCGCGCCGCTCAGCAGATAGTCCGACATCTGCTCGGCGACCTGAAGCGCGACGTTCTCCTGCGCCTCGGTGGTGGCCGCGCCGAGATGCGGCGTGCAGATCACGTTGGGATGGCCGAACAGCACGTTCGAGGTCGCCGGCTCCTCGACGAACACGTCGAACGCCGCGCCCGCGACCTGCTTGGAATTCAGCGCATCGACCAGCGCCTGCTCGTCGACCAGGCCGCCGCGCGCGCAATTGATGATGCGCACGCCCTTCTTCATCTTCGCCAGCGCCGCGGCGTCGATGATGTTCTTGGTCTTCTCGGTCAGCGGCGTGTGCAGCGTGATGAAATCGGCGCGCTTGAACAGCTCGTCGAGTTCGACCTTCTCGACGCCGATGTCCTTGGCGCGCTCCGGCGACAGGAACGGATCGAACGCGATCACCTTCATGCGCAGGCCGAGCGCGCGGTCGGCGACGATCGAGCCGATATTGCCGCAGCCGATCACGCCCAGCGTCTTGCCGGTGATCTCGACGCCCATGAAGCGGTTCTTCTCCCACTTGCCGGCCTGGGTCGAGGCATCGGCCTGCGGAATTTCGCGCGCCAGCGCCAGCATCAGGGTGATGGCGTGCTCGGCGGTGGTGATCGAATTGCCGAACGGCGTGTTCATCACGATGATGCCCTTCGCCGTGGCCGCCGGAATCTCGACATTGTCGACGCCGATGCCGGCGCGGCCGATCACCTTCAGCCGCGTCGCCTTCTCGATGATCTTCGCGGTGGCCTTGGTGGCGGAGCGGATCGCGAGCCCGTCATAATTGCCGATGATCTCGGCGAGCTTGTCCTTGTCCTTGCCGAGATTGGGCTGGAAATCGACCTCGATGCCGCGATCCTTGAAGATCTGCACGGCGGCGGGCGACAGCGCGTCGGAAATGAGAACTTTGGGTTTGGACATTGGTGTGATCCGTTGATGGTCGAATTGCATTTGAGATCGTCACCCGCGGGCCTGACCCGCGGGTCCATCTTGCTTGATGGATGGCCGGGTCAAGCCCGGCCATGACGATGATGGGATGACGATACCTACGCCGCCTTCGCGAGCGACGACTTCGTCTCGGCGAACGCCCAGTCGATCCACTGCGTCAGCAGCGCGACGTCCTTGGCTTCCACCGTGGCGCCGCACCAGATGCGCAGGCCCGCCGGCGCATCGCGATAATGCGCGAAATCGTAGCCGGCGCCTTCCTTCTCGACCAGCGCGACCAGCTTCTTGGAGAAGTCGGCCTGCGCGTCGGCGGAGAGCGAGGTGATCGCGGGATCGACCACCTTCATGCACACCGAGGTGTTGGAGCGGATCGCCGGATCCTTCGCCAGGAAATCGATCCACGGCGTCTTCGCCTTCCAGTCGGCGAGCACCTTGGTGTTGGCGTCGGCGCGCGCGATCAGCGCCTTGAGGCCGCCGACCGACTTCGCCCAGTTCAGCGCATCGAGATAATCCTCGACGCACAGCATCGACGGCGTGTTGATGGTCTCGCCCTCGAAGATGCCTTCGTTGAGCTTGCCGCCCTTGGTCATGCGGAAGATCTTCGGCAGCGGCCAGGCCGGCTTGTAGCTCTCGAGCCGCTCGACCGCGCGCGGCGACAGCACCAGCATGCCGTGCGCGGCCTCGCCGCCCAGCGCCTTCTGCCAGGAGAACGTCACCACATCGAGCTTGGGCCAGTCGAGCGGCTGCGCGAACGCCGCCGAGGTCGCGTCGCAGATCGTGAGGCCTTCGCGGTCCGCCTTGATCCAGTCGGCATTGGGCACGCGCACGCCGGAGGTGGTGCCGTTCCAGGTGAAGACGATGTCGGAAGCCGGATCGGCCTTGGACAGATCGGGGATCTCGCCATAGCCGGCATGCAGCTTGGTGACGTCCTTGAGCTTCAATTCCTTGACGATGTCGCTGACCCAGCCCTCGCCGAAGGATTCCCAGGCGATGGTGGTGACGGGCCGCGCGCCGAGCAGCGACCACAGCGCCATTTCGACCGCGCCGGTATCCGACGCCGGCACGATGCCGATCCTGTAGTCGGCCGGCACTTCGAGCACTTCGCGCGTCAGTTCGATCGCGAGCTTGAGCTTGGCCTTGCCGATCTTCGCGCGATGCGAGCGGCCGAGCGCGGCGTCCTTGAGATTTTGCGGGGTTCCAGCCGGGGCGCTTGGCACAGGGGCCGGAGGAAAAATGCGGCACATTCGGCCGCGAAGCGGGCTTCGCTGCAGTCATGATCTATCCTTCCAGATAGCAAGCCTCCCGTTGGGGGGAGGTGTCCCGCCGCGGTGCTTAAGGGAAGCCTGCCGAATCGTCAAGGAACTTCGGGCGGATCGGGTATCACGCCGGGATCACAGCCGATTGATGGCTCGCCGGGAGCCTGCGGCGACAGCGGCGGAGTGTTTTGCGAGTCCAGCAGTTCCACCGCATCGGTGACGAGCTGGGCGGCCCTTCGCCGGCTCGCGACCTTCAGGATGCTTGTTTCGCCTGCCTGCACGACATACTCGTCGCCGATCCTGACAATCGAATAGATTTTCATGTGCGGTCCCCAAGCTGCCCGAGCCCGACGGGATAGCGCATAATACCGGCAATCGATCGGCAAAAAAATTACCGAAGACGGGGTAGTTTACCCCGTGTTAACCGGATGGAATCGCAAAGCCGGTTTCGCAATGACCGCAACGGCCGGCGGATCAATGCGGCAGAACGATGCGAAGAAAATTCGCGACGCCGCCCGCGGCCAGCCACGCAAACAACAACGCGCCGACGCCGTGCATGGCCGCTGTCGAGGCGAACTTCATCGGCTGCGCGTCGAGATCGTAGCCGACGCCGTCGCTGAAGATGACGCCTTGGCGCCAGGCACGAACCAGCGTCCACACGACGTAGACGGCGAACCCGCCCATCATCAGACCCACAACCGACCGCATGCCGCACCTCACTTTCGACGGGCATGCTGGCGGCGAAGGTCTGAACAAAGGGTGGCGACGGACCGGCGATATTGCGACCGCAGGTGGTCTTGAGTTAACGGCGGGTTGCCGATTGACGGCGGATTTGCGCGCTTCGCGGGCAGGCTCGCTGGCTTCCAATCATGCGGCAAGCGCGCGCGGGATCGGCGCTCAGAACCGCAACGTCATCCCGACATGGCTCGGCGCAAATCCGAGCCGCTTGTAGAAACGCTGCGCATCGACGCGGGTGTTGTGCGTGAGCAGTTCGACCAGCTTGCATGCCTCGCGCGCGCCTGCGCGAGCGCCCATTGCACCAGTTGCTCGCCGATGCCGCGGCTGCGGCAATGGCTGGCGACGCGAACGTCCTCGATCAGGGCGCGCGAGGCGCCCTGCGAACTCAGTCCCGGCAGGATGCAAAGCTGCAGGCAGCCGACGACGGCGCCGCCCTCCTCCGCGACCACGAGCTGGATGTTCGGATCCTTCTCGACGGCCTCGAACGCGCGGAAATAGGACGGCGGCAGCGGATCCTCGATCCGTTCGCGCCCGCTGCCGAGCGGATCGTCCGCCAGCATCGCGACGATGGCGCCGACATCGTCGCGGCGGGCGCGGCGGATGGTGACAGCGGAAATTGCGGTCATGGGCGATCCGTCATGGTTGCCCGCGCCGGCGGCAGGCCGAGCGCCTGCTCGGCCTCGCCGATCCAGCGCCGCACCGCGGCATAGCCGTCGAGGTGAAAGCCGCCTTCATGCGCGAGCCGCGTATAGGCCAGCAGCGAGACGTCGGCGAGCGAAGACGGTCGCCGACCAGGAACCGCGTCGCGGCGAGCTGATGCTCCATCCGCGCCAGCGCCGCATAGCCGCGCTTGACCTTGTCGGGATCGAGATCGGAGGCCGGCTTGCCCAGATATTTCATCTGGAAGCGGCACACCGCGACATAGGGCTCGTGGCTGTATTGTTCCCAGAACAGCCATTCGTCCATCTTGGCGGCGGCAAAGGCATCCGCAGGGATGAGATCGCTGCCGCGCGCGAGATAGCGGATGATGGCGTTGGATTGCGCCAGCGTGCGGCCGTCGTCGAATTCGACCGTCGGCACCTGGCCCGCGCGGTTGAGCTTGAGAAATTGCGGCGTGCGGGTCTCGCGCTTGAGCGTGTCGACGTCGATCCAGTCGTAGGGCAACGCCAGCGCGTCGCAGACCCATTTCACCTTCAGGCAATTGCCCGAATTGCTATCGCCGTAGATTTTCATCTTCGCTGCCGCCCTCGACCGAGGCATCAGACGAACAGCCGCGGGAATGCTGTCAATCGGATCGGGGCCGCGGGCGCGGGCGCGCCGGCTCAGAACTTGTAGCCGACGCCGAGACGCGCGCTGTTGATGTTCGACCTCGTATGTTGCCGAGGTGACAGCGCTGATATTCGTATTCGGCGCGCACGAACAGGCCGCCGACCAGCATGACGTCGACGCCGAGACCGGCGGAATAGCCATAGACCAGCTTGGTCTTGCCGTCAGTGTTGCGACAGCCGGGCCGGAACAGCGGATTGGGCCCGGGCGTCGCGGCGATGTAGTTCTGGACGGTCTCGCTGCCGAGATCCGGCGCCGACCAAAGGCGTAAGGGCAGGAAGCATCCCAGTCACGTAACCGCCGCGCAGACGCGCCGAACCGAAGTCGGTCACGTCGACCCGCGTGGCGGAAAAGGTCGACGTCGCCACGATCAGTGGCGTGCCGCCAGAGGTAACGCCCGTGCCGCTGGTGAAGGCGCTCAATCCGGTGTGCAGATAATTGCCTTCGACACCGACGACGACGTCGTCCGATTGCCAGTTGTAACCGGCGAAACCGCCAAGCCGAAGCCGGTGGCATGGGGCTCGCCCAGCGTCGCCCATTGATAGGCAAGACCGGTCGGCGGGACAAAGGTGCTTTCCAGGGCCGCATTGCCAGCGGTCGCATTCTGGCCCGAGGTGATCGAACCGTAGCCGGCCTGGCCGCCGATATAGAAGCCCTGCCAGTTGACCCGCGCCGTGTTCAAGCCGTCGGTGAAGCCGCCGCGCAGGGCCGGAAAATCGGGCATGTCGGCGGCGTGCGCGCCGCTCACCGCACCGAACATCATCGCCGCCAGCACAAACCTACGCATCGCAACGCTCCATCGAACTACCCTGACTTGACGTCGATCATCGCCTGTTAACCTTAATCAATCGTTGTCGCGGCGGCCTTTGCGCAAAACAAAACGGCGCGGGAAGATCCCGCGCCGTTAGCAATCATTAACAATCGGGAGCCGCGATCAGCCCTTGCGTCACCAGCGGCGGCGCGTAGGCGTGCGGGCTGTCGAGATTCCAGCGCACGCCGAGCTTCAGGTCCTGCGAGGTGATGTCATTGAACTGCATCGGAACCCCGCGCGTGAAACCGGTGTAGTCGGTGACCGGCCCGGTCGTCCCCGCGCCGAGATCCACGTAGCTGTAGGCCAGTTCGACCGTCAGGCTCTGATTGACCCGGTAGGCCAGACCGGTGTGGAGCGCCCAGGCGAAATTCCACTTCGAAGCCTGGGCCGCGGAGGCGGCACTCGGATAGGTGCCCGCTACCGGCGGGAAGCCGGCCTGGTTGACGATGCCATTGTCCGTGTAGTTCGAGATCGTGACGCGCGACATGCCGACGCCGGCACCGACGAACGGCGTGATGCACCACCAGGTGCCGAGATCGACATAGCCGTTGGCCATGATCAGCCATTCAGACTTGGTGGCATTGTAGTTGTTGACGCCATTTCCCACCACGCCGTTGCCCGCGGGAAAGGTCAATATGTCGGTGCCCTTGAAATTCGAGTTGCCGCGGTACTGTCCGGTGATGTCGGCACGGAACCAGTTGTTGAACTGATAGCCGACGCCGAGGCCGAAGATTCCCGCGGTATCGAATGCGGTCGTCTCCTGAAGCGAGAGAAGCTGCGCGTTGCGGCCATCCGCCATCGCGATGTTCCTCACCCTTTGATTGCTGAAGCCGATATCGCCGCGCAGATACCAGCCGCCGAAGTCCTCGATGACGGGCGCCGCATACGGCGGCGGTGCGATCATGGGCATGTCGGCGGCGAACGCCATCGATGACAACAGTGATGCCGCTCCGGCGGCAACGAGAAACTTAACGCTACGCATTGGCTTCGTCCTTTTGACCGGTGAGGCGGACAACGGAGGCCTCACAACGAAAAACTCACGGTCGGACGATGCCATCAAATGCTTAAGCGCCACTTAACCCTAATTATTAAGGTTGATAAACCGTTTCGCGTCTTCTCCGCGCAAGCGAAGCAGCGCCGCGATGACGGCGCGAAAGCCAGGCGCGCGAGCGCCGCAATCGCTAACAATGTATTGAAAGAGAAGCGCCGGCGCCGGCGCCCTGCCCGTCAGTGCGCGGTCTTCGGAAGCTTCGGCAGGAACACCGCGAGCAGTCCGATCGCCGGCAGCAGCGCACAGACCTGATAGACAAAGGCGATGCCGGTGTGATCGGCGACCTTGCCGAGCACCGCGGCGCCGAGACCGCCGATGCCGAAAGCAAATCCGAAGAACACGCCGGAGATCATGCCGAAGCGGTGCGGCATCAGTTCCTGCGCGAACACGATGATCGACGAGGTCGCCGACGAAAGGATGAGGCCGATGAACACCGTCAGCACCGCGCTCGCGAACAGGCCGACATAGGGCAGCGCCAGCGTGAACGGCAGCGCGCCGAGGATCGAAAACCAGATCACGTATTTGCGGCCGAAGCGATCGCCGAGCGGGCCGCCGAAGAACGCCCCCGCCGCGTTCGAGGCGAGGAAGATGAAGAGATAGAACTGCGCCGCCTGGGTCGAGACGCCGAATTTGTCGATCAGGTAGAAGATGTAATAGCTCGACAGGCTCGAGACGTAGAGCTGCTTCGAGAACAACAGCGCCACCAGCACCACGAGCGCGATCCTGACGCGGCGCGAACTCGGCGCGTCCGGGTGCAGATGGATCGGCGCCGCCGCCTTTGTCGCGATCTGCGGCTTGTACCATTGCCCGATCCGCCACAGGATGACGATCGCCAGGAACGCGATCGAGGAAAACCAGGCGATGCTCGGCTGGCCGAACGGCACCACGATCAGCGCGGCGAGCAGCGGACCCATCGACGTTCCGAAACTGCCGCCGAGCTGAAACACCGATTGCGCGAAACCGTAGCGGCCGCCCGAGGCAAGCCGCGCGATCCGCGCCGATTCCGGATGGAACACCGCCGATCCGAGCCCGACCAGCGCTGCCGCGATCAGGATGACGGGATATCGCTGCGCGGCCGAGAGCAGCAGCAATCCGAAGAACGTGAATCCCATGCCGATCGCGAGCGAGAACGGCTGGGCCTTCTTGTCGGTGAAGTGCCCGATCAACGGCTGCAGCAGCGACGCGGTGAACTGGAACGCCAGCGTGATCATGCCGATCTGCGCGAAATCCAGCGCGTAGCTGTCCTTCAGGATCGGATAGACCGACGCGATCAGCGACTGCATGGTGTCGTTGAGAAAATGCGAAAAGCTGATTCCCGTCAGCACCACATAAGCGGGGCCCGTCGCGGCAGCCCTGCTGACGGCGGAAGGCTCCGTCACGTCAGGCATGAGCACCGGCGCGACCAGCGCTTCTTCGGAAACGGCGAACGGCTTGTTCAAGGAATCATTCCGGGCGGGGCTATTCGAGAGGCAATACGATTCCCTACGACGGCGCCGCCGCGCGCACCAGCGCCAATAGGAAATAGCTGCGATGCGGCCGGAGGAAGTCGCCGCTACGCCGCGGCCTGGCCGAGCGCGGAGACGATGTTGTCGACCACTTCCTCGACCAGGATGCGGTCGTCGCCCTCGCCCATCACGCGGATCACCGGCTCGGTGCCGGACGAGCGGACCAGCAGCCGGCCGTGGCCGTTGAGGCGCTTCTCGCCGGCGACGATGGCCTACTTGACCTCGGCGTCGTCGAGCGGCTTGCCGCTGCGGTAGCGCACGTTCTTCAGGATCTGCGGCAGCGGATCGAAGCGGTGGCAGACCTCCGACACCGGCCGGCCGAGCCGCTGCACCACCGCGAGCACCTGAAGTGCTGCGACGAAGCCGTCGCCGGTGGTGGCGTAGTCCGACAGGATGATGTGGCCGGACGGCTCGCCGCCGAGATTATAGCCGCGGCTCAGCATCTGCTCGAGCACATAGCGATCGCCGACCGGCGTGCGCACGAGTTCGATGCCGTGGCCTTCGAGAAAACGCTCCAGCCCGAGATTGGACATCACGGTGGCGACGATGCCGGGCTTGGCAAGCCGGCCGTCTTCCTTCCAGCTTTGCGCGATCACCGCGAGCAACTGGTCGCCGTCGACGACATGGCCGCGCTCGTCGACCAGGATGACGCGGTCGGCGTCGCCATCGAGCGCGATGCCGATGTCGGCGCGCATCTCGCGCACCTTGCGGCTCAGCGCCTCCGGCGAGGTCGATCCGCATTCCTTGTTGATGTTGAAGCCATCGGGGTCGACGCCGATCGAAATCACGTCGGCGCCCAGCTCCCACAGCGCTTCCGGCACCACCTTGTAGGCCGCGCCGTGGGCGCAATCGATCACCACGCGCAGGCCGTCGAGGCTGAGATGGCGCGGCAGGGTGCGCTTGGCGAATTCGATGTAGCGGTCGTGGACGCCGTCGATGCGGCGGGCGCGGCCGAGGCTCGCGCTCTGCGCCAGCTTCTTGTCGAGGCTTTCGTCCAGCAACTGCTCGATCTGCATTTCGACGTCGTCGGAAAGCTTGAAGCCCTGCGGGCCGAACAGCTTGATGCCGTTGTCCTCGAACAAATTATGCGATGCGGAAATCATCACGCCGAGATCGGCGCGCATCGATTTGGTCAGCATCGCCACCGCCGGCGTCGGGATCGGGCCGAGCAGCAACACGTCCATGCCGACCGAGGTGAAGCCCGCGACCAGCGCGTATTCGATCATGTAGCCGGAAAGCCGCGTGTCCTTGCCGATGACGACGCGATGGCGATGCTCGCCACGCTGAAACACAAGGCCAGCCGCCTGCCCGACCTTGAGCGCCAGCTCAGGCGTGATCAGACCATTGGCACGGCCCCGAATCCCGTCCGTACCGAAATATTTGCGGCTCATAATTCCCCCAGAGGCTTCTCAAACCCACCCGGCGCGAAGTCTCGAACGCCCGCCATCGCGGCGTGTAGCCCGGTTATAATGCCTTCGGGGCTAAAATGGCTTCAAAAAATATGATGAATGATTACCGGCGGCCGACTGGCCCTGATCGATTAACACACTGTTAACACAGGGTTTATGCCGATTTGGAACCGGCCGGCGCGAAAGCCTCAATCCTTGCGCTTGACGTGCTGGTCCCTTTTCGAGGGCGCGGGCTGGACGACGTTGACCGGATCGGATCCCGGAAAGGTCTCTTCCAGCCCCTCCTCCAGGGCCTGCTCGAGCCGGCGTTTCTCGGCGCCGGCGGCGTCTTTCGGTTGGGAGCGTGGTCCAGTCATGGGAGGTCTCCTTGCTGGCGGACGGGGCCGGTGGAAGCGTTTGGCAGATGACCCAACCATGCTAGATGACTGCGACCCGCGTAAATACAAGAAGGCAGTCCGAGAAGGGCTTGGAACGTTCATGAAGCACATCACCTGCATCGAGGATCTGCGCCAGGTTCACAAGCGCAAGGTGCCCAAGGCATTTTTCGACTATGCCGACCGCGGCTCCTACGCCGAGGATACGCTGCGCGCCAATGTCGACGACCTGCAGCGGATCAAGTTCCGCCAGCGCATCCTGGTCGACGTCTCCAAGCGCGATCTGTCGACCAGCATTCTCGGCGAGCCGGCCGCGCTGCCGCTGATCCTCGCGCCGGTCGGCCTGACCGGCATGCAGTTCGGCGACGGCGAAATCCATGCCTGCCGCGCCGCGCAGGCCGCCAACATTCCCTACACGCTGAGCACGATGTCGATCTGCTCGATCGAGGACGTCGCCGCCGCTGTCGACAAGCCGTTCTGGTTCCAGCTCTACGTCATGAAGGACCGCGGTTTCATCAAGGCGCTGATCGAGCGCGCCATCGCCGCCAAATGCAGCGCGCTGGTGCTGACCGTCGATCTCCAGGTGATCGGGCAGCGCCATGCCGACATCAAGAACGGCATGACGGTGCCTCCGGAATGGACATTGTCGAAGCTGGTCGATTTCGCGACCAAGCCGGCCTGGGTATCCGGCGTGCTGCGCGGCAAGCGCCGCACCTTCGGCAATCTGGCCGGGCACCTCAAGGGCACCGACGACATCACTGCGCTGGGAACCTGGATCGCGACGCAGTTCGACACCACGCTGAACTGGAAGGACGTCGAATGGATCCGCAGCATCTGGCCGGGCAAGCTGGTGCTGAAGGGCATTCTCGACGTTGAGGATGCCGAGGAGGCGGTCAAGACCGGCGCACAGGCGATGGTGGTTTCCAACCATGGCGGACGCCAGCTCGACGGCGCGCCGTCGTCGATCCAGATGTTGCCCGAGATCGCCGATGCCGTCGGCTCGCAGACGGAAATCATGTTCGACGGCGGCATTCGCTCCGGCCAGGACGTGATGCGCGCGCTCGCGCTTGGCGCCAAATCCTGCATGATCGGCCGCGCTTTTATTCACGGCCTCGGCGCCTATGGCGGCCCGGGAGTTTCGAAGGCGATCGACCTGATCGCCAACGAACTCAGCGTCACCATGGGTCTGTGCGGCGTCAACAAGATCTCGGAAATCGACGACCACGTGATCGCGCTCTGAATTTCTCGAAAGCGACGCCGACCCTTCCGCTTCCCTTCTCCCCCTGTGGGAGAAGGTGCGGCGCGAAGCATCGACGGCGGATGAGGGGTCTGCATCCGCGGAGAGAACCCCTCACCCGTCCGCGACGCTCCGCATCGCGTCCACCCTCTCCCACAGGGGGAGAGGGAAAAAAGATCACATCGGCGGCATGATGCCGTCGCGTCCGACATTGACGCGGTTGGCTTCGAGGGTGCCGTCGTCGTTCTTGGTCGCGCCGAAGATGATGATCTTGACGCCCGGCTTCAGTTCCGACTTGTCGCCGGGAAGGAAGGTGACGATCGGCGTCCCCGGCGGCACCACGACCCTCTTCTCGCCGTCCTTGTACTTGACCAGGATATCCTGACCGTTGACGCCCGCGACCGTCGAGGTGACGGTGGCATTGGTCATGGTCGAGTTGGGACGGAGATCCCAGGCCCGGAAACCTTCGGCGACGCCGCGCTGCGTCTCGGGGAAGATATGAACGGAGAGCGCCTTCTGGGTGCCGTCCGGCTCCGGCATGGCCGCCACGCCGATATACGACCCCTCCTTGATTTCCGACATGGCGATGTTGGCGACGCCGAACACCGTGACATTGTCGGTCACGCGCACCTTCATGTCGGTGCCGTCGCGCGATTTCACCGCGAGCAGCCGGCCGTCGACCGCTTCGATCGTGCCGCGAATGCGCACCGCGGGCGGCTGCTGCGCCCATGCCATCGACCCCGCGGCGGCCATGACCACCGCCGAAACCACCACGCGCCGCAACAAATACGAAATTCCAGGCATCGTTCTGTCTCCCCAGGTTTGTCCAACCAAGGGGAAACACCGCGACCCACGGGCTATTCCAGGATGACGCAACCGTCAGGTGCGGACCGAGGCGACCTCACATCGGCGGGGTCAGCCCGTCGATGCCGACGCCGATCCGGTTGGCTTCGAAGGAGCCGTCCGGCAATTCCTTGACGAAGGCGATCACCTGGGCGCCCGCCTTGAGCTCGGATTTGTCGCCGGGAAGATAGGTCACGACCGGCGTACCCGGCGACACCACGACTTTCTTCTCGCCACCTCTGTATTTCACCGTCAGCGTGCGACCGTCATTGCCGGTCACGCTGTCGGCCACCGTCGCGTTGGTCATGCTCGATTTGGGACCGAGATCCCACGGCCGCGAACCTTCTCCGCTGCCCCGCATGCTCTCCGGAAACACATGCACTTCGACGGCCTTCTGGCTGCCGTCGGGACCCGGCGTCGTGGTGGTTCCGATGAACGAACCGACCTTCACATCGGCAAGAGAAATCCGGGAGATGCCGGCCACGCGCATGTCGGGCGCCATGTGCAATTTCAAATCCTCCCCGCTGCGCGATTTGACCGTGAGCCCGTTGCCATTGACGGTTTCGATGGTGCCGCGAACCCGCGACGGTGTCGGCGGCTGCTGCGCAAATGCGCAAAGCGACGATCCTGCCAGCGCGGCAATGATGACAAGCGGGTGAACGAGTGTTGAACGACGAAAGGGCATGAATGCATCTCCGATGGCCACCACCTAACATCGGACATCGGCGATGCAACGATAGTCCAACTCAAAGTTTTGTGAGATCGGCCTCGACCAGCGCGCGAAGCTCCGGCGTGACCGCCGGACGCCGTCCGAACCAGAGTTCGAACCCGCGCACCGCCTGATGCAGCAACATTCCGAGTCCATCGGCGGTCTTCAATCCGCGCGCTTGCGCCGCCGCCAGCAACGGCGTCACCAGCGGCACATAGACGAGGTCGGCAACGACCGCATGCGCCGGCAACCGGCCGGCATCGAGCTCGAGCGCGGGCTGGCCGTGCATGCCGAGCGACGTCGTGTTCACCAGGAGGTCGCTTCGCGGCAGCAATTCGCCGATCGCCTGCCATGAGACCGGATGAACCTGCTCGCCGAATTGATCGGCCAGCGCGCGGGCGCGTTCGAGCGTGCGGTTCGCCAGATGCACGCGCTTGACGCCGCGCGCGATCAGACCGAACACCACCGCGCGCGACGCGCCGCCGGCGCCGAGCACCAGCGCATCGCCGGTGGCGGCGTCCCACCCCGGCGCGCAGGCATCGAGATTATGGATGAAGCCCTCGATGTCGGTGTTGGTCGAACACAATTCGCCGCCATCATACCACAGCGTGTTCGCGGCGCCGACCGCGCGGGCACGCTCGTCCGGCCGGGTCAGCGCCAGCGCGCGTTCCTTGTGCGGAAGGGTGACATTGGCCCCGACGAATCCGTGCGCCTCCAGATGCAGCACGAATTCGGCGAAGCCTTCGGGCGGGATCGCCTCGATGTTGTAGCCGCCCTCGAGGCCCAGCGTCCGCAGCCAATAATGGTGGATCAGCGGCGAACGCGAGTGCGCGGCGGGCCATCCGATCAGGCATGCGGCGCGGGGTTTGGTGGCGGCTGTCATGGGAAGTCCTGTTGCACCCGGTGCAATCTTCACCGCTGGCTTCGGGCAAGCCGCGCTCGCTGTCAACTAGCGATGCACGGTCACCGCGACGATCGCGCTCAGCGCCAGCGCGGCGCCCGCGGCAAACCAGATCGCGGCAAGGTGGATCCAGAGATAGGCGAGCGCGCCGCACGCCGAGCCCGCAACCAGCGCCGCCCACAGCAGGAGGTTGGAAACCCAGCCCCAGCGCGCCCCGCCGGTCAATGCCGCGGCCACCAACTGGCCGACCTTGACCAGCGCACCGGTAACGTAGGTGACGCCGAGGCCGCCACCCCCCTCGATCTGGAACACCGCGTTCTCAAGTCCCATCGCGAGCACGATCGCGGCGATGGTGACCGTCGGCAGGCCGACCGCGTCGGCAAGCCCGGCGGCGATGAGCAGCAGCGCCTCCACAAGCAACACCCATGGCTGCCGATGGACACCGCGGCCGAGCACCATCAGGCTGCCGAAGGCGGCGCCGACCACGAACAGAACGATGATTCCCAGCGCCTCGGCGGCATGCATCCATTGCCCTTGCGCCAGATTGACGCCCATCCGCGTCGAGTTGCCGCTCATGAAGGAGACGAACAGGCCGCCGAGATAAAGATAGCCGATGCCGTCGACATAGCCGGCCAGCGCGCTCAGCGCGCAGGCCAGCGAGATATTGCGGCGTGAATCGAGCATCGTCCTGCGCACCGTCGTGATGACGTGGCAACAGTGTTCATGAAAACGGCCGGCTTGAAAAGCGTGATCGCGAAAGCGTCTCGCGGCAGCTAGCCGGTGGCGAGGACTTCCGGACCGGTGGCGGGCGTCGCACGCTCGTCTTTGATATCGGCGATCGCACGCGCGATGGTTTCGCGATATTTGACACGCGGCGGCCGGACCCCGTGGGTCAGCAGCGCCCGGCGCACCGTCGGCGAGGCGCCGGTGATGAAGAGTTGCGTGCCTCGCCGTTTCGCCTTGGCGGCGACGCGGCTCATGGCATTGGCCGCGGTGGAATCCAGAAACGGCACCGCCGCGAAATCGATGACGAACGCCTTGCTCGTATCGGCGATGCTGTCGAGCACCGTGCCGACCGTCGATGCCGCGCCGAAGAAGAACGCGCCGGTGATGCGGTACACCAGCACGTCGGGGTCGGCGGCGAGGCTGACATCGTAGGGCACGCGATCGCCATTGGCGTCGTCGGCCTTGTCGGCGCTCACCAGCGGAGCCGCGGCCTCGATGCCGGTCATCTCCGCCATGCGGTTGATGAACAGCACCGCGCCGAGCGCGAAGCCGACCAGGATGCCTTCGGTAAGATCGCGAAAGATCGTCAGCAGAAAGGTGGCGAGCAGCACCGTGGCGTCGCCGCGCGAGGAGCGTATCAGCGTGGCGAATTCCCGCTTCTCCGCCATGTTCCAGGCCACCACCACCAGCACCGCGGCAAGCGCTGTGAGCGGGATATAGCTTGCAAGCGGCGCCCCGATCAGCATGAACAGCAGCAGGAACACCGAATGCAGCATTCCCGCGATCGGGCCGCGCGCCCCGGCGCGAACATTGGTCGCGGTCCGCGCGATGGTGCCGGTCACACAGATGCCGCCGAACAGCGCCGATCCGATATTGGCAAAACCCTGCCCCACCAATTCGCAATTCGATCGATGGCGGCGGCCGGTCATGCCGTCGGCGACCACCGCCGACAGCAGCAACTCGATGGCGCCGAGCAGCGCGAACGCGATGGCGTCGGGCAATACCGCCCTTGCCTGCTGCAGCGAGAATGGCGGCCACGCCGGCAACGGCAGTTGCCGAGGAATGCCGCCGAAACGGGTGCCGATGGTCTCCACCGGCAGCGACAGCGCCCAGACCGCAAACGCTGCCACCACGACCGCGATCAAAATGCCGGGCCAGTGCGGTCGCCATTTCCGCAAGCCGACGATGATGGCGATGCTGACGACGGCGACGGCGACTGCCGAAAGGTTGGCGGTATGCAGCGCGCTCGCCAGCACCCGCAGTTTCGGAAGAAATTCGCCGGGCTCCTTGCCGGTCAGCGTAATGCCCAGGAGATCCCTGAGCTGGCTCGCGAAAATAATGACCGCTATCCCCGAGGTGAATCCGACCGTCACCGGATAGGGAATGAACTTGATGTAGGTGCCGAGGCGGAGCAGGCCTGCGGCGACCAGAAACACCCCGGCCATCGCGGTGGCCAGGATCACGCCCTCGACGCCGTGGCGTTCCGCGGTCAACGCCACCAGCACGATGAACGCACCGGCAGGCCCGCCGATCTGGAAGCGGCTGCCGCCGAGCAATGAGACGATGAAGCCGCCGATCACGGCGGTGTACAGCCCGCGGTCGGGGGTCACCCCCGAGGCGATGGCAATGGCCATCGACAACGGCAGCGCGACGATCGCCACCGTGAGGCCGGCGGTCACGTCGGCGCGAAAATCGGCAAAATCGTAACCTTCGCGCAGCACCGTGATCAGCTTCGGCGCATATAATTCGGCAAAGGTCGGCGGTTTGATATGCCGCATCACGCCGGATCGCCGCTTGTGCCGCTCATTGCCCGCACTGCTTCCGTGTCAGGTCGCGAGATCGCGGTCGCGACAATGCCAAAGCCTTGACGTCACGGCCGGCGCGGCGGACCCGGTTCCTTCAACCGCACACCGCGCCCGCCATCGTCACTGCGCATATGCTCGCCGATCAGTTCCACGCCGGCGCGGTTCAATGCGTCGACGACCCTGGTCAGCAATTCGACCACGCCGCGGACGGTGCCGACACTGGCTTCCATCCGCTGGATCGTTGGCAGCGAAACTCCGGCCAGTTCGGCCAGCGTCTTCTGGTCTATGCCGAGCAACGCGCGCGCCGCCCTCATCTGGAACGACGTGATCATGCGGCTAGTCCATATGTGAAAAAGGATAAATGATACTTCATATCATGACAATGATGTAAAAAACATCACTTGGCAAGCGCTGCCGCCTTAAAAGGGCTCTGATGCGGCGCCGGCCGCCCTCGCCGGCAATGCATCGATTTCCTCGCGCGACCGCAGACGCAGTTTCGATCCGGCGAAATTCTCGAACAGCGCCAGATGGCCCGCGAACGACGTCGACGTCTGGCGTTGCCAATAGGCTTCGGCCCATTGCAGAAAAGCCTCGTGCTCGCCGGCGGCGGCGCTTTTCCAGGGACCGCGCCGGGAAAGACCTTCACTGCAAACGGCCCAGGGCAGGTCCAGCCAGATCAGCGAGGTCGCGAACGGCAACGCGGCCGCGGCGAGCCAGCCATAGACGCCTTCGATGATCCATTCCGGCTTGCCGGCGAGTTCGACAACCATGGCGGTCGCACGCGCTTCGTCCCGCTTCACGCCAACCCTGTCCTGCCAATGGATCGGATCGAGGTCGATCGCCGGCGCGTCGATGCAACGCGCGAGCGCTTTCGCAAGCGTGCTCTTGCCCGATCCACTATTGCCGATGATCACGACCCTCGACCCAAGCATCGAGTTCGAGGGGCATGACCGCCGGCCGCACTCAGGCCGCGACGCGGTGCGCGGCGATGATCTGATCGGCGGCACGGCCGGTGACTTCGGCCATGCGGTCGAAAGCCCGGGTGAAGCTGCCGGAGCCCGCGGTGGCCGAGCGCAACTCCACGATCAATTCGCCGATCTCGGCCTCCGGCATCATGGCGCGGACGCGGTCCCATCCCGGCCAGCCCTCGCGGGTGTCGAAGCCGAGGATCTGCCCGCGCCGTCCCGACAGGATGGCGTTGATCTTCGCGGTGGCATCGGTCGGACAGACGATCTCCACCACATGGATCGGCTCCAGCAGCACCGGCTGACACTGCGGCAGCGCCTCGGAGACGCCGATGCGCGCCGCGGTGCGGAAGGCGAGGTCCGAGGAGTCGACGCTGTGATAGGAACCGTCGGTCAGCGTCACCTGTACGTCGATGACGGGGAAACCGAGCGGTCCGCGCAGCAGGCCGTCGACCACGCCCTCTTCCACCGCGCCGATGTAATTGCGCGGCACCGCGCCGCCGACAACCTTTTCGTGAAACTCGAAGCCGCCGCCGCGCGGCAACGGCTTGATCTCCAGCACCACGTCGCCGAACTGGCCGTGGCCGCCGGACTGCTTCTTGTGCCTGCCGCGCTGGGTCATCGATTTGCGGATCGTCTCCTGATATCCGATCGGCGGCGCGTGCGATTTGACGTTGACGCCGAAGCGGTCGCTGAGGCGCTCCAGCGCGACCCGCAGATGCATCTCGCCCTGCCCCCACAGCACGATGTCGTGGGTTCTCGGGTTCTGGATCATGGTCAGCGAAGGATCTTCCTCGTTGAGCCGCAGCAGGGCCTGGCCGAGCTTGACGTCGTCCTTGCGGTCGCCGGCGGCGATCGCGATCGACAGCACCGGCGGCAGCGGCTCGACGGTGACGAGCGCCTTCGGCGCGGTCTTGCCGCCGGACAGCGTGTCGCCGGTCTTGACGGCGTCGAGCTTGCCGAGCGCGACGGTGTCGCCGGCCTCGGCGGAGGCCCGTTTGCTGTCGAGGGAGCAGTTTACGGAAGAGATGCCTGACACCCGCCCGCTCTCCCCGGAGGAGAATTGCAGCGTCGCGCCGTCGTCGAGACGGCCGGTGAACAGGCGTGTCAGCGACAGCTTGCCGCCGTGCTGCAAATGCACGGTCTTGAACACATAGCCCATGGCCTCCTTGGCCTGGGGCACGCCGAGACGCTTCGCGGTCTCGGCCACGCCGGGCGATTCATGGCGCAGCGCCTTCATCAGCCGCAGCACGCCGTTCTCGCGCAAGGCCGAGCCGAGCAGCACCGGGCAGATCTGCCCCTCGCGCAGTTCGCGGGCAAGGTCGTCGAATACCGCGTCGCGCGGCGGCGGAATGTCCTCCAGCAACTGCTCCATCAGCGCGTCGTCGTGATCGGCGAGCTTTTCCAGCATCGAAAAGCGGGCTTCCTTCTCGCGGTCGAGATCGCCGCCCTCGAGCGCCACCACTTCGGAGGCCTTGTGTTCGCGGTAGACGAAGGCGCGCTCCAGCGCCAGATCGACGAAGCCGGCGATCAGATCGCCGTTCCAGATCGGAATCTGGCGCAACACCAGCGGAATCCGCGACGCCGGCTGCAAGGTCGCGAGCGTCTCGCGGATGCGCTTGTTGGCGCGATCGATCTTGTTGAGAAACAGGAAGCGCGGAACGCCGAGATCCTCGAGTTCGCGCAGAATGAGCTGAAGCTGCGGCAGCTTTTTCTCGTCGGCTTCGCAGACCACGACCGCGGCATCGACCGCCGGCAACGCGGCGCGCATGTCGTGCGCGAACTCGACGGAACCGGGACAATCGATGAAGGTGTAGCTGTCGCCCATGAAATTCGTGGTGGCGGCGCTTAATCCGACGCCCATCTTGTGGCGGCGGGCTTCTGCTGTCCCATCGCCGACGGAAGTCCCGGCGTCGACGCTGCCGGCGCGCGGGATTGCACCCGTGCGCGCCAAAATCGCTTCTAGAAGTGTGGTCTTACCGCTTTGGAAAGGGCCCACCAGTGCGATGCACCGTGGACCGCGGGGACTTCTGACGTCTTGTCCCATTGCCGCCTCCTTGGTTGGAGCTCGGCCCTTGATTGGGTCGGCAATATGGATGCTCCGCCTCCGCCGACAATTTTGCAAGCCGGAAAAATGTCGCTGCGTTGCATCGAGCGGAAGTATCTGCCGCCGGTTGGCGTTCGCAACAACGAGCCGCCTCCGCATGGAAGCGGGATAGGAATATGCCGTTACCTGCCCGGTTCCAGGTTCAATGCCGACTTCCGGTCGAACCGCGGCCGATCAAGGCCGCGGAGGATCGATCATGATGCGCAAGGCGGCCGCGAAGCCCGCGATATCGATGGTGTCGTCCCAGGCCAGTTGCAGGGAAATACCTTGCAAGACGGCAATCATTACCCGCGCCGCCGATTTCGGATTGAGATGGGCCGGCCACCTTCCCTTGCGCTGCGCCCTTGCGATCATTGGCGAAAGCACTTCGACCGCCTGCTCGACGCCGCCAAGGGCTTCGCGTCTCAAGCGCGGGTTGGACAGGCTCTCCGCCCAGAGCTGCACCGCCAGGCGTCGCCAGGTCTTTTCCTGCGGGTCGCGCAAGCCCAGGACAAAATCTTCGACCAGGCGAACCAGGCTGCCGTCGAGGTCGGCCGCGGCCAGTGCGTGCTCCATGCGCCGCCGCTCCATGGCGTGCCGCTCGGAGGCGATCGCCATCACGACATCGGTCTTGCCCTTGAAGTATCCATAGATGGCGCCGGGACTGAGACCGGATTCGGCGACAATGTCCTGCATCGTGGCGGCGTGAAATCCTTGCCGCGCAAAGCAGGTCAGCGCCGCATCCAGTATCCGCTCACGCTGCGCGCCGGCCCGTGCCGCGGTGATCCTAGGCACCCGGCACTTCCGCAAGTACGGTATGGTAGAAGCTGTAGCCTTGCATGTGGCGGCTCTCCGCTCCCATCACGCTTGCGCGATATTCGTCAGCGCCCAGATCGCTCAGCAGTGAAAGACCGCGCTCGCGCAGGAAAGCCGGCAGTTCCTCGGGCAGCAGTCCAAAACGCCACGGCTCGCCCGATCCATTGACCTTGGCAATCGCCTTATCCGCGCCTGCGAAGGCAACGGAGCCGCTAAGCACGCCTTCGTGGACATAGGTGAAGATGAACTTGCTCCCCGGCGCGAGCCCGCCGACCCAGCGCATCACGCCACACACCGCTTCGCCGGTCAGATATTGGCTGACGCCTTCCCAGACCACGATCGCCGGGCGCGCCGCGTCGAAGCCCGACGCGCGCAGTTGCCGGCCGAAATCATCCAGCTCGAAATCGACCGGGACGAAGGTCACTTTTCGCAGATCGACATCCGCCGACCGCAACCGCTGCTGTTTCACCGCCGCAGTGTTCGGGTGGTCCACCTCGAATATCCTGGCGGACGCCAGCGCATCGAGGCGCCAGGCGCGGGTATCGAAACCGGCACCGAGCAGCACCACCTGGTCGATCTTGCGCGCTTCCTGCGCGATCCAGTCATCGATCAGTCTGGTGCGTGCGATGCCGGACGTCCGCGCTCCGGGCCAGCGCCGATCGATATAGCCATTCAGCAGCGCCGCTGCAGGGCGGAAGCCGAATAGTTTTGCCGCGATCCGGAGTTCGCCAGGAAGCAGCTTCGCCGCCAGCGGATCCGCGAACGCCTGGCACGCCGTCGGCTTTGCATTTTCTGAGGCACGAAACACCGCCATGAATTCCGCGGTGCGGCTGGCTTCCCGGCTGCGCATCGACCGTCTCCGTAAAAAGAACGATCATTCTTTTTATGAGCAACCGCTATTCTTTGTCAAGATCGGTTTCGATAAATCCTGACGAAGGTTACCGGCCCGGCCGAAGTTCCAGGCTTTCAAGACCGGCTGCGACGCTCAGGCCAACCTGGCCTTGCACGCTAAGCGGCTGCAATGCGATCGAATTTTGCGAACCGCCGACCAGCACGTTGCCGCCGAGTCCGACGCCGATCGACGCGCTGCCTTGCGCACCGGCGTAATTGCCCGAGAGATCGCCCGGCCCGAGCCGCGACACCGGCGCATAGACGCCCCAGGCCAGCGCTGATTCCTGGGTGATGCCGAGATCGACACCGACCTTGCGGATGGTCGCGACATAGCGGTCCTCCGGCATGCCGTCGGCGCGCAACACGCAACCGAGATTGGTCACGGAGCCGACGATGAAGCCGATGCTGGCGCCGCCGCGGCATTCCAGGACACCGATCCGGACGCGATCCATCGGTTGCTGCGCGCGGGTGCCGGCGAAGGATGTGACCAGCGTGGCAACGGTGAGCCCGGCAAGGACAAGTGAACGCATGAAGAAATCTCCGAATGAAAAAGATGTGATGCGAGCAGTAATCAGAACAGCGCCCAGGCCCGGGCGCCGGCTTTTCTATGACACAACAGCGGCAGCCATGCCAGATTTGGGGCGCGCTCTCGGTCTCGTCATTCCGGGGCGGCGCGAAGCGTCGAACCCGGAATCTCGAGATTCCCGGTTCGCATCTTCGATGCGCCCGAGAATGACTTTGAGCCGAACAAAAAAGAGGCCCGCTTCCGCGGGCCTCTTTCGCCGGTATCGCGCTTCTCAGCCGCGATGATGATGATGACGGTGATGATGGTGGTGGTAACCGCCCGGCGCGAGCCGCACCGGCTCCAGCTCGATCGAGGCGACGCCGGCCGCGACGTTCAGCCCGGTCTGGCCCTGCAGGCTGATCGGCTGCAGCGCGTAGGCATTCGCCGGACCGCCGACCAGGAAGTTGCCGCCGCCGCCGATTCCGACCGAAGCGTTGGCGCCGACGCCGCCGTAATTGCCGGCGAGATCGCCATAGCCGACCCGCGTGGTCGGCGCGTTCACCGCCCAGCTCAGTTTGGTTTGATCGGTGATGCCGAGATCGAGGCCAAGGCGGCGGACGGTTGCGACATAAGGCTCGGGCCGGCGGCCTTCGCTCTGGAACACGCATTGCAGGCTGGCGGTCGAGCCGACGATGTAGCCGACATTCTGGCCGCCCTCGCATTGCAGGATGCCGGCGCGGACTGGCGGCATCGCGTTGGCGCTGGCGAGCGAGCCCGCGAGCGCGGCGATGGCAATCGTAAGTGTCGAGAGTCGCATTAATCTGGTCTCCGCGTGACGAATGAATCTGCGGAGCGGACAGGATGGAAGCGCGGTGTCCAAAACAAGGCGCTTGCCGAAAGTCGCCGCCGAAACATCAAAATTCCGGCGGCGAATATTCGAGTCGTGATTTGACTATCTCAAATTGCCACAAAAGCGCTGGATGCGCTTGCAGGCGTCTTCGAGATCGGAGTTTTTCGTCGCATAGGAGATGCGGAACGCAGGCCCAAGGCCGAACGCGGAACCCTGCACCACCGCAACGCCTTCGTTTTCCAGAAGCTCGGTGACGAAATCCTCGTCGTTGGCGATCACCTTGCCGGACGGCGAGGTCTTGCCGATGGTGCCCGCGCAGGACGGGTAGACATAGAACGCGCCCTGCGGCCGCGGACACTGGATGCCCTTGGCCTGGTTGAGCATCGACACCACGAGATCGCGGCGCTCCTTGAAGGCCTTGTTGTTGACCGGGATGAAATCCTGCGGACCGTTGAGCGCCTCGACCGACGCCCATTGCGAAATCGAACACGGGTTCGACGTCGACTGCGACTGGATGGTCTGCATCGCCTTGATCAGGTCGGCGGGACCGCCGGCGTAACCGATGCGCCAGCCGGTCATGCAATAGGCCTTCGACACGCCGTTCACCGTCAGCGTGCGCTCGTAGAGTTTCGGCTCGATCTGCGCCGGCGTCGTGAACACGAAGTCGTCATAGACGAGATGCTCGTACATGTCGTCGGTCATCACCCAGACTTGCGGGTGCTTGACCAGCACGTCGGTGATCGCCTTCAGCTCGGCGCGCGTGTAGGCGGCGCCGGTCGGGTTCGACGGCGAACACAGGATGATCCATTTGGTCTTTGGCGTGATCGCCTTGGCCAGATCGCTCCGGCTGCAGCTTGAAGCCGTGCTCGGCCGTGCATATCACCGGCACCGGTTCGCCGCCGGCGAGCGCCACCATTTCCGGATAGCTCACCCAATAGGGCGCGGGAATGATGACCTCGTCGCCCGGATTGATGGTGGCCATCAGTGCGTTGTAGAGCACCTGCTTGCCGCCGGTTCCGACGATGATCTGGTTCGGCTTGTAGGTAAGCCCGTTCTCGCGCTGAAACTTGGCGATGATCGCCTGCTTCAGCTCGGGAATGCCGCCGACGTCGGTGTATTTGGTCTTGCCGGCCTCGATGGCGTGGATCGCCGCCAGCTTGATGTTGGCCGGCGTGTCGAAATCGGGCTCGCCGG
Organism: uncultured Alphaproteobacteria bacterium; assembly: GCA_963843225.1. Taxonomy (GTDB): domain Bacteria; phylum Pseudomonadota; class Alphaproteobacteria; order Rhizobiales; family Xanthobacteraceae; genus Bradyrhizobium. The sequence continues at coordinate 192,557 of CAWJJT010000005.1, forward strand.
CGCCGAGGCCAATGACGTTGCGGCCGGCCGCTTTGAGCGCGCGTGCTTTATCCGTGACCGCGATGGTCGCGGACGGCTTCACACGGTCAAGCGCAGCGGACAGAAACGGCATCATCATCTCCTTGCGGATATCGGCGGCACACCATGTGCGGCTGGCGATCCACGAACTCTATTTGCTGGGATCGTGGCACCCTAAAACGGGCGACGCTGCACCGCAAGAAGCTTGGCCGGGAACAGCCAAACTTTAGGGAACGTTAAAAGCCCCCGGCTAGGGTGGCGCAACATTCATAAAATTCCGCGGCGAAATGACTCATATCTGGCAAGGGCTGCGATCCGGCCGATGGCTGACCGCCGTGCGCGTCCGGGGCTACAGCCTGCTCCTGCTCGGCGCTTTGCGCCATCGCGGCGGCCGGCTGGATCGCCCTGTCCAATGGCCTGACCGACCCCAACGGCAAGCCGCTCGGCACTGATTTTTCCAGCTTTTACGCCGCCGGCTCGCTGGTGCTCGATGGCCGGGCCGCCGACGTCTACAACATGGCCGCGCACTACGCCCGCGAGCAGCAGATCTTCGGCGCGGCCACGCCCTATTACGGCTGGCTGTATCCGCCGATCTTCCTCCTGGTCGCGGCGCCGCTCGCGATATTGCCGTATCCGCTCGCATTGGCGGTCTGGCAGATCAGCACCTTCGCGCTCTATCTGGGCGTGATCGGCGCCATCGTGCGGAGGATGCGCGGGCGCGGAATCGCGGTCGGCCCGATATGGCTGCTGATCGCGGCGGGATTTCCGGCGGTCTTCATCAATCTCGGACACGGCCAAAACGGGTTTCTCTCGGCCGGATTGTTTGGCGCTGCCCTGCTGGCGTTGCCGACAGCGCCGATCGTCTCCGGCGTTCTGTTTGGCCTGCTCGCCTACAAGCCGCAACTGGCGCTGGTCTGGCCGTTCGCATTGCTTGCCGCGGGCCAATGGCGAACCGTCGTTGCCGCCGGCATCACCGTGCTGATGCTCGTGGTTGTCACCAGCCTGGTATTTGGCGCCGACATCTGGCTGTTGTTCGCCGCGTCCACCGAGACGTCGCGCAAGCTGCTGCTCGAGCAGGGCGATGTCGGTCTCGAAAAACTACAAAGTGTTTTCGCGGCGGTGAGGATGTGGGGCGGCGGCATCCCGGTCGCCTATGTCGTGCAGGGCGCGGTCTCGGCCGCGACCGTGTTCGGCACGGCGTGGATCTGGCGTTCGTCCTGCGACATCGAACTCAAGTCGGCGCTTCTGGCAATCGCGACCTTGCTGGCTTCACCGCATGTGCTGGATTACGATCTCATGATCCTTGCGTTGGCCATTGCATTCACCGTCAGCGCCGGTCTTGCGGGAGGATTCCGCGACTACGAGATCAGCCTGCTGGCGGCGGCCTGGATCGTGCCGCTGGCATCGCGCACCGTCGCCGGAGTCACCGGCATCCCCCTCGGCCTGCTGCTGCTGCTGACGCTGTACGTTTTCACCCTGCGACGAGCCCTGCTCGATCGCACAGGCTCCGCGGCGCGTGCGCAGAGACTCGCGCAGGCGTGATCTGATTTGTTCCGGTGTGTTGGAAAAGGCTTCTACGCGGTTGCAGTGCGGTAGAGGTTTTCGAGCTTTTCCACCTCGCGGGCCTTGCGATGCAGCAACAACGGCATCATTGTTTAGCCGCGTTGCGGAGTGACAAAGCAACCGCTCCGTGCATAGAAGATCGAATGTTTCTGACCAGCAAACTTTCCGACCAGTCCGTCTTTCCTAACGAATCGAACGAAGCCGAATGTACAAACTCTATTCGATGCAGCGCTCCGGCAACAGCTACAAGGTCCGCCTTGCGCTGGCGCTGTTGAACGCGCCCTATCGCGCCATTGAGATCGATATCCTGCGCGGCGAAAGCAGAACGCCGGAATTCCTCGCCAAGAATCCGAGCGGACAGGTGCCGCTGCTGGAAGTCGCGGAAGGTCGCTACCTCGCCGAGTCCAACGCCATCCTGTGGTATGTCTGCGGCGGAACGCCGCTGGCGCCGGAGTCGCGGATCGAGCGCGCCGAGACGCTGCAGTGGATGTTCTTCGAGCAGCACGCATTGGAGCCGAATATCGGCGCGGCCTATTTCTGGCTGGCGCTGGTCAGAGGCGGCCGCGACCTTCAGACGCATGCGCTGGAAGACTGGATGGAGCGTGGCTACGCCGCGTTGCAGGTGATGGAAAATCACCTCAAGACCCACGAGTATTTTGCCGCCGGCCAGCTCACGGTCGCCGATATCGCGGTGTACGGCTACACCCATGTCGCCGACCGCTGCGACTACGATCTGGCAACCTTCCCGGCGATCCGCGCGTGGCTGCGCCGGGTCGAGCAGACCCCGGGCTTCGTCACTATGGACTGGCGGCCGGATGCCGAAGTCGAGGATTCGCCGGGCATCGCCGCCGACGCCTGACGACGTCGCGAAATACCGGGCAAAACAACGTGCATAGCGGGTAAACTACCCTTCCCGCCGTCCGCCAGCCGTGTTTCCGCCATTTTCGATGGCCAAGCGCCGCAAAATTGCCGGCAATTCCAGCGATCTGTCGTGCGTTGCGGGTGATTCGGCCCGCATCGACAAGGGATCTTCCGGCCATGAAACGGTCGTCCGGCGCAGCGGGCTTTGAGGGCCTCTCCACGCCTGCAACATCGTCAGAGGTGACGGACGCCGTCGCGGCAACGCTTGCGATCGGCGCGTTGTCGCTGTGCCTGATCGTTGCCCTCACCGTGCTGTCGATCAGAATGTCGATAGCCATGCCGCTTCCCGCATAATCGAAGATTTTTTTCCAAGATCTTTCCAGGTCATCATTCGCGATTTTGCGCGACAACCCGCGATGCAAGGCATCGCGATCGGGCAACGATGAAGATACCTGTCGTGTTTGTTACGCTGATGCTGGCGACCGCGATCCTGCTGGCTGCATCGCTATTGATCGTCACCGGCACGCGCGGCGAAGATGCGCTGTGGCCGCTCAAGGCCCATCCGGCGGACGGCGCGATGCCGCCGCAACCGCGGGGCAAGTGACTGGCTTTCCGCCGGCGTAGCTGGCGCGAAACCCGCGCCGCCTCGTCCTTCCCGCATCATTTGATCCGATAAAAAACGCAAAGCCGCGGCTTTCGCGGCAACCACTCCTTAACCATGGAGCCAGAAAGCCCGCCGTAAATGCAACCATCAGTCAAGCTGGGCGCGTTACTCTCGCGGCGGAACGAGAAACAGGCATGCGGTTCGACTGGCGCGCAATCAGTGGTCCGGCTCTGACGACAGCGACGGCTCTGATCGCCTTCGTGATCGATCGTCACTTCATGGGCGTTCCCAATCCGGCGCCGCTGTTCGTCTGCATCGTCGCCTTCGCGGGCTCGCTCTCGGGCCTTGCCTCCGGCCTGATCAGCGCCGGGCTCGCGGTCGGCTTTTCCGCGCTGTTCTTCCTCAACCACCGTGCGGCGCCCGGCTACGACATGGCCGATCTGGTGCGGCTGGCCATCCTGTCGGTGACGGCAGGCGCCACGGCCGCCATCACCGGCCTGCTGCGGCAACGGATGATGGATGCGTTCGCCTGGGAGCGCAGGCACTATGCCACCGCGGCGCGGCTGGCGGCGGCGCTCGACCAGTTCGACATCGGCATCGTGCTATTGGATTCCGACACCCGCGCCGAATTCATCAACCGCGCCTTCCGCGATTATTTCTCGCTTCCCGACGACAAGGCCGACAGCAAACCGCCTTTCATCGCGCTGATGTATCACGGCCGCGACACCGGCGCCTTCGAACTGCCCGAGGAGGAGTTGAGCGCCTTCATCGCGGAGCGCACCGAGATGATACGAACGGGCAATTCCACGCCGATCAACATCACGCTCGCCGACGGCAAGGTGCTGCGCTTTAGCTGCACGGCATTGCCGGACGGCGGACGAATGCTGAGCTACACGCCGATCACCGATCTCGTCCGCCACACCGACGACCCCGCCAAGGCCGAATACTACCGCTCGCTGCGTGGCCGGCAGCACGATCACGCCAAGCAGCGCGCCGCGGAGTAATCGCACGACCAGCGTGGCTGGCGCAATCTCCTCGCTCACGGAATGATGCGCTCATCGCGCAGCATGGCGAAGAGATCGAAGAAACTGTCGTCGGTTGCCTGATATTCGCGAAACCCGAGCTTGCGGCTCTTGCTCATGTCGGTGACCACCTCGATCGGGCGGCCCAGGTCCGCATCGGTGTGCCAGGCCGAGATGATACGCGAGAGGTCGCTGACCCGCAGATCGTGCCGCCGGGCGATCTCCGACCAGATCGGTGCCGCATCCGCCAGTTGACGTTCAAGCGGCACTCCCTCGCCCGGAAACGGCGCGGGCTGCAACCCGAACCAGCCGGCCAGCCGCGTCCACATCCAGCTCCAGCGGAATACATCGCCGTTGACGACGTTGAACGCCTGGTCGCGCGCGACCGGTGTCGTGGCGGCCCATTCCAGATGACGGGCCAGCAGCCTCGCATCCGTCATGTCCGTGAGGCCGTTCCATTGCGCCGCCGAGCCCGGAAACAGGAACGGACGGCCGGTCTCCCGGCAGATCGTCGCGTATGCCGCGAGCGTCACGCCCATGTTCATTGCGTTGCCGACCGCGTAGCCGATGATGGTGTGCGGTCGGTGCACGCTCCAGCCGAAGCCGTCGCGCGCGGCCGCGGCAAACACTTCGTCTTCCTGCGCATAGTAGAAATTTTCCAGATCGAGCCTCGGCTGGTCCTCGCGAAACGGCGTCGCGGGCAGCTTGCCCTTGCCATAGGCCTCGAACGGACCGAGGTAATGCTTCAATCCGGTCACCAGCGCCACGTGTTTCACCGAACCCGCCGGCGACAATGCGTCGAGCACATTGCGAACCATGGCACGGTTGATCCGGATGTTTTCCGCTTCCGTATCCTGCCGCAGCCAGACGCTGAGAAAGACGTCGGTCGGATGCAGGCCGCGCAAGGCGGCGCGGAGCGATGCCGGGTCCAGCAAGTCCGCCGCCAGCGGCGTCACGCCCTCCATGGCGGACGGCCGTCGGGCCAGTCCGTGCACCTGCCAGCCGCCTGCCTTCAGATGTCTGGCGAGATTGCTGCCGACAATGCCGCTCGCACCCACCACAAGCGCCGAACCCGTCATGTCCTGTCCTTCCTGTTGCCTCTTGCAAATAGGCGGCGGGGAATGGATTGCCAGGCAAGCCGATCACGTCGAGTTGAGATAAGGTCACGGGCGGGTGAACGCGGGCGATCAGACCGCGATCAACGCGAACGGGATTGATCCTTTGCGGCTCTGTCCTTAGTAACGCCAACAACATCACCTGCGCGCGCGTGCCTTTCGGATAATCCCTCCATGAATGCAAAATCCCAATTGCAGGACGAACTGTCTGTCCGCCCGGTGACCCCGCAGGACTACGACCGGTGGCTGCCGTTGTGGGACGGATACAATGCGTTTTACGGTCGAGCGGGCGCGACCGCGCTTTCCCCTGAGATTACGGCAATGACCTGGGCGCGCTTCTTCGACGCCTATGAGCCGGTCCATGGTCTTGTCGCAGAATGCGGCGGACGATTGCTCGGCCTGACGCATTACCTGTTTCATCGCAGCACCACGGCGATCGCGCCCGTCTGCTATCTGCAGGATTTGTTCGCCACGGAATCCGCACGCGGAAAAGGCGTCGGCAGGGCGTTGATCAATGGCGTCTATCAACGAGCGAGACTCGCCGGATCGCCACGCGTGTACTGGCAGACCCACCAGACAAATCTCACCGCGATGCAGCTCTACGACAAGGTCGCCGAACACACCGGATTTGTCGTGTACCGCAAGCTGTTCTGACGGTTTGCATTTTCTCCGCGCTCGCGGACACGGCGCCGATCGCCCTGCCGGCAGATCGGTCCTGTGGATAAATCCACCTGTCATTGCTGCGTAACAAAGCAGGACTAGCGTTCAATTCGCGCCTGATCAGGCCCCCCGTCACAGATCATGCGCCCCAAGCGGTCCCCGTCAGTCGCCGCGTCTGACCGGGGCCGCACTTTTTTGAGCCGGGCCCTCCGGGATCACGCCCACATCGCGAACCGCATGGGCGCCATGGTCGCGCCGCGCCTTGCGGCTGCCGGGCGTGCGGGCCAGAATGGCTGCCCCCTTTCGCGCGTCATTCCCCACAGGACCTGATCCCATGCAAATTCGCAATCTCGGCGGCTCCGGCCTGCGTGTTTCCGCCGTCGGCCTCGGCTGCAACAATTTCGGCCAGCGCACCGATCTGGAGACCTCGCGCAAGGTGATCCACAAGGCGATCGACCTCGGCATCACGCTGTTCGACACCGCCGACATCTATGCAGGCATGGGTGGCTCCGAAACCGTGCTCGGCGAAGTGCTCGGCGACCGCCGCAAGGACATCGTGCTGGCGACGAAATATTCCAAGCCGATGAGCAATGACGGCACCAAACAGGGCGCCTCGCGGCGCTACATCATGTCCGCGGTCGAGGCCAGCCTGAAGCGGCTGAAGACCGACTATATCGATCTCTACCAGCAGCACGATTTCGATCCGCTGACGCCGATCGAGGAGACGCTGCGGGCGCTGGACGACCTGATCCGGCAGGGCAAGGTGCGCTATATCGGCAATTCGAATTTTCCGGCCTGGCGCATCGCCGAGGCCGAACTCATCGCACGGCAAATGAACGTGAGCAGGTTCGTCTCCTGCCAGGACGAATACAGCCTCGTGGTGCGCGACATCGAAAAGGATCTGCTGCCGGCGGCGCAGGCCTACCATCTCGGCCTGCTGCCGTTCTTTCCGCTCGCCAGCGGACTGCTCACCGGCAAATACAAGCGCGGCGCCGACGTGCCGGCGGATACGCGCTTTGCCAAGATGCCCGCGATCCGCGATCGCTACGTCACGCCGCGCAACGAGGACATGGTCGAGAAACTGCAGGCGTTCGCGCTGGCGCGCGGCCACACTCTGCTCGAACTCGCCTTCTCGTGGCTGGCGGCGCGCCCGCTTGTATCGAGCGTGATCGCCGGCGCGACCCGCGTCGAGCAGGTCGAGCAGAACGTGAAAGCAATCGGCTGGACGCTGAGCGCGGAAGATCTCGCCGAGATCGACAAGATCACGAAGTAGCCTTTTCGCCTCGCCGCGCCTCTACCCCGCCGCGGCGCCCGCCTTCGGCCGCGTTACCGTCTGCATCACCTCGAACCCCTCGAATTGAGGGTGGTCGAGATAGAGCGGCTTGTTGTCGCCGGCCTTGTGGTGCGCCGCGCGGAAGGCGTCCGATCTGGTCCAGGCTTCGAACGCGGTCCTGCTTTCCCAGATCGTGTGCGAAGCATAGAGCGTGTGATCCTCGGCTTCGGGTCCCCTCAGCAAATGAAACTCGACAAAGCCCGGCACCTTGCCGAGATGGCTGTCGCGCGAGGCCCAGACGTGTTCGAACGCGGCCTCTGAGCCCCTGGCGACGCGAAAACAATTCATGGCGATGAACATGGCTCGATCTCCTGATGCCGGCGGACAGGATCAACGCCGGCTTGATAGTGTATCAAGGCGATCCGCCGGGTTTGCATAAGCCGACAATTGCGCCGCATCGGCAGCGAATAACAGAAGCACGGCAAAACTCAGGCCACCAGTCCCTTCATCGGCTTCACCGCCGCGCTGTCGGGAAAGACCGTTTCCGCCAGCACGCGCTCGGCGAGCCCGAGATGATCGTGCATCACGCCCTTGATCACGGCGCGCAGATCGGTGGTCGGCGCGAGATCGCGGGCCTCGTAGAGGTTGCCATCGGATTTCCCTAAAATTGTCCGTGGGCGTATATTCCGCGGCAGCATAGCCCCGTCCGGCATGAACCTCACATGAAGAACGCGGCGGGAATTCGGTTCGCTCGATGACAGATCGGTTAGAAATGCCGGCCTCGCGCCGCCTCGCCTGTTCCCGTTGCGGAACGGAATTTACGTGCAGCCTGGCGGGGCCGTGCTGGTGCGCCGAGGAGACCGCGCGGCTGCCGATGCCGCTCGACGGCGAGGATTGCCTGTGCCGCGATTGCCTGCGCAAGGCGGCGGCGGGACGTGCAGGTTTCCGGATAAGCGGCGTGGTCTTTCCACGTCATGGCCGGGCTTGTCCCCGGCCATCCACGTCTGCGTCTCAACGGCGCAAGCAAGACGTGGATGCACGGGACCTGGCATGACGAAGCAGAACGCGACTACTCCACCGGCCCCGAGAAGCGCAGCAGGTTTCCGTCCGGATCCTTGACGATGAAATCCCGCGCGCCCCAGGGTTGCTGCTTCAGCGTCTGGAACAATGTCACGCCGGCAGCCTGATAGTCGAGAAACAGCGCCTTGATCTCTTCCGGCGTCGCGACGATCAGGGACGCAGCAAGCCATTGCTCGCGGTCCCGGACATCGGCGTCCATCACCGGCTGCGCCACGCATCGCAGATTGATCCGTGCGCCATCGCGCTCGACCTGCGCATAGAATGGCGGCTCGCCATAGGTGAACGCGGTGACAAAGCCGAGCTTGCTCGCAAAGAATTCGCAGGAGCTCTTGATGTCGGCGACGAACAATTGCGGTTCGGCGCCGGCGATGACGGCTTTGCGAGAAGGTCGCTTCTGCATGATCCGACATGGTGCCGACTCCTGTCTCTGCGCCTGCCAGCCGTCGCAGCCGTGATGCGTTCAGCGTCGGCCGCATCGGGTCGGGCGCGCGCCGAAAGCCGTCGACGCGCGCAGCGCCCTCACTTCACCACTGCCGCGGTCTGCCCGAACAGCAGCTTGCGCTCTTCCTCGGTGCGGATCGCCGGCTGGCCGAAATTCGGGTTGACCTCCTTGGCCTTGGCGTAGGCACGCACCGTCGCGGGGCGCTCGCCGATGGTTTCCAGCCAGCGCTTCAGATGCGGGAAGTCGTCGATGTTCTGGCCCTGGTTCTTGTACGGCACGACCCAGGGATAGGCCGCCATGTCGGCGATCGAGTAGTCGCCGGCGATGAAGGCGCGATCGGAGAGACGCTTGTTGAGCACGCCATAGAGACGGTTGGTCTCGTTCACGTAGCGGGTGATGGCGTATTCGATCTTGTCCTGGGCGTAGTTGCGGAAATGATGGTTCTGCCCGGCCATCGGGCCGAGCCCGCCCATCTGCCAGAACGTCCACTGGATCGCGTCGTAACGGCCGTAGAAGTCGGCGGGCAGGAACTTTCCGGTCTTCTCGGCGAGATACAACAGCATCGCGCCGGATTCGAAGATCGAGATCGGTTGGGTCCCGCCCTTCGGCTCGTGATCGAGCATCGCCGGAATCCGGTTGTTCGGCGCGATCTTGAGAAACTCCGGCTTGAACTGGTCGCCCTTGCCGATGTTGATCGGGATGATCTTGTAGGGCAGCCCGGTCTCTTCGAGAAACATCGTGATCTTGTGGCCGTTCGGCGTGGTCCAGTAATAAAGGTCGATCATGGCGCGTTCCCATCTGCTGGATCTTCAGCGGCGATCCGAATTGGATGCGATTGCATGAAGTTCACCGCAACGCGGGCGCGGAGTCAATGGCGGTCGCGAGCAGGCGCAACCGAAGCCTGTTGCGGCAGAGACATAGGTCCGCGCGGGTTCAGGCGTGCAGCCAGAATGCACTTTCGGCGAATTGGTCGCCCTTCCACCAGTTGAGCGACCCCGTGCCACGGCGGAAGTTCACGGCGCCGGCCTGGCTTTGCAACGGCTTGGTGACGTCGCCAGCGGCATTGCGCACTGCGCGGTCGGTTTCGGTTTCCGCAACAACGGCAACGATGTGGCCCGACTTCCCGTCTTCCTTTCTGCGCGCCACGATCAGCCCGATCGCGCCCTGGTCCGCCTCCTGTTGCAGCTTGGTCGGCGTGCCGGTCTGACGCCAGCCGAAGCGCGGCCCGAAGTCGCGCAACCATCGGAACAGGTCGTTCGCCCGCATCTCGGTGATGGTATCGCCGATCAGCGGCTGGAGCGTCTCGCCGCGCGTCAGGCGCTCGATCGCGCCCGGCGTCCACCAGACCCGCGGCAGATACACGCCGGCCAGAAAACAGTAATCATGCGCGTAGATGTTGCAGAACGTCAGACCCGACCGAGGCTGGTAGCGTTTGTTCGCCTTCTTGTCGGTGGCGAGATAATCGATCACCTCGCCAAGGCTGGCGCGCAGTTCGTCGGGCGTGGTGCCCTTGCGGGCCGGCATGTCGGGCTCGTTGAGCGAATGAGCGTCGGCCGGCGCCGTTCGCTTCGTGATCAAGCCCGGCGGGCGCGGCATGAAGACCTCAACGATGCCGCTCGCCGGCGGTGCGGACGCCGGCTGAACAATCGGGATTTCGCTGACGCCGGGCGCCGGGACGAGGAAGTCCGTCGAGGCGAAGCCGCGGATATGCGCGCCCGCCAGGCTGGTTTCGATTTCGCGGAATTTCTTCGTCCCGCTGTCGGTGACGGCGCGCACGGGATGCCCGTCCGGCAGTTGCGCGATCACGTTTTTGCCGGGCGGCGAACTGACCTTGGGCTCGCTGCGGATCCGCAGCGGACTGAGCTGGGTGTGCACGGTCAGGAACGGTCCGGTCGCTGCAACCGGCGTCGGCGGCGGCAGGATGGCGTGATCCGGCGGCGGCGACGGCAATACCGGCGGACCATCCGGCGCCGGCACCGTGTGGGCAATACGGATAAAATCAAAAATCTCTTCGCCGTAGAATTTGGTGCCGTCGAAATGGCCCTGCTTCAGGCCCAGGCTCGGCTTGAAGCTGCCGCTGTTGTAGGCGATCGCCACCGCGGTCAATTCCATGTCGGTCAGCGACGGCTTGTTGAACAAGCCGATCTTCTTCGCCTTGTCGGTCAACTCGCCGATGGCCTTGCCGAGCGTCGCGCTGAATTTCTCGTAGCGCTTTTCGAGGAAGTAATCCGGATCGTCCTTGAAGAATTGCAGGTCGAGCTGGAACATGCCGAAGCCGTGGCAGAACTTGTCCGGCTTCGATGCCGGAAAACTCGGGATCTGCTGCGCCACGTCCACCAGCGCCTGCCGCGCGACGGCGAACATCGCCGCGCCCTTCGGCGCCGCCAGCAGAGCGGCCTTGTTTTTGGGAAACGCCTTGCGGCCCTTGCCGGTGGCGGGATTGAAATCGATGGTGTCGCCGACACACAGCGCAAGGACCCGATCGACCGTCAGCGGCTTCTTGCGGAGTATCGGCCAGACGTCACCGGTCTCCTGACAGGCCAGCGCCACCATCAGATCGAGCGTGAACGGCGTGCCAGCAATCGCGGTCTGGACTTCCGCGTGGAAATTATCCTTGAACCATTTCATATCCGCGGCGTTCGGCATGGGAGTCCTCCTCGCGATCCAACGGGACGAGTACGATCCAGGCCATGATACAATACAATTTTGGGTTGCGCATCGGCCGCCGACGCGAAGCAGGCTGCGTTAAGATGTCACCTTGCTCGCCGCGATGGTGGGATCGCGGCGCCGCCGATCAGCCGGCGCGGCCGTGCTCGCGCAAGAGCCGTTCGCCGGATTCGGTCACCGTCACGATCATGCCGAAGCCTGCGATGGTTTCGCGCGCGACATAGCCGCGATCGGAGGCGTCCTCCCAGATCGTCAGCCGCGGGCACGACGTCCGCCAGGTCGCGACCACCTCCGAATAGACCCGCGGCTCCCGCGCGATCCATTCGACGAAATCGAGCACCAGTGGATCCGCCGTCTCGGCCATCGGCTTTCCTTCCGCTCAATAGGCCAGCGCATCGCCGCCCGCGAGCAGCAGCCATGTTCCGTAGATGATGTAGTAGCCGGCGACGGTGGTGATCAGCCGCCCGGCCCAGGTGCGAAACTGCAGAATCCGTCATCGCCTCGAGGATGCGCCGCGCCAGCGTGGTGCCGGTCATCGACGCCGCCACCGCGACGGCGGCGAGAACCGGATCCAGCGTCGCGGCCTGGTCGATGATGCCGCCGAAATAGATCAGCTTCACGAAATGGCTGGCGACCTGGCAGGTGGCCTTGGTCGCGACGATGCCGCGGCGGTCGAATTTGCCGCCGAGAAAGAAGGTGTCCATCAGCGGCCCGGAGACGCCGGTCATCAGCATCAGCCCCATGCAGATCGAGCCGTAGAAGGTGCCCTGCCAGATGCTCTCGGGATCGGGCTTGAGATTCGACGGCGTCAGCCGCGCCAGGAATGGCGTCACCCCGAGCAGCAACAGCGCCATCGGCTTGTTCGGCACGTAGCGGGTGATCGACCACGCCGCCAGCGCGACCGCGCATCCGATCAGGTAGATCGAGACCGGACGCCACCTGATGTGTTCGCGCCACAGCAGCGCGCGCCAGCCGTTCGACGCCATCTGCGTGATCGCATGCAGCACCATCGCCGACGGCAGCGGCATCAGGGTCAGCAGCACCCCGATCAGGATCAGCCCGCCGGCCATGCCGAACAGGCCGGACAGGAACGCGGTCGCGACCATCAGCAGGCCAAGGGCTGCAATCATCAGCGGCGTCATGCGAATCTCCGGCCATAGTTCTGCCTTGCTTGGACAGCGCGCACAAACTGAGTTATCTTGGCCTGGCATCAGTTTTCCTGAGGGTAAGCATGCGACGGCTGCTGTTTCTCAACGGCATCAAGGCGTTCGAGGCGGCGGCGCGGACCGGCAGCTTCGCGGCCGCGGGCAGCGAGCTCAATGTCTCGGCGGCGGCGGTGAGCCGGATGGTGCATCTGCTGGAACAGCGGCTCGGCGTCGCGCTGTTCGAGCGCAAGGCCAACCGGCTGGAGACGACGGCGGCGGGGCGCGCCTATCAGAGCGGGCTGACGCCGATCTTCGACGCGCTGGCGAGCCTGACCGCGCAGGTCACCGCGCCCGCCAGCGTCCGCGTGCTGACCATCGGCGTCGGCCCGACCTTCGCGATGAAATGGCTGATCCCGCGGCTGGCGGATTTTCGCAAGGCACGAGCCCGACATCGACGTGCGCATCACCACCGGCGGCGCGGCGGCGCCGTTCGGCGACGACTGGAGCTGCGGCATCAAGCTCGGCGACGGCGAGTGGCCGGGCCTGGTCGCCGAACCGCTGTTCGCCGCCGACCTGTTGCCGGTGTGCACGCCGCGGCTGGCGGCGCAGCTCAGGCGCGCGAGCGATCTCAAGGGGCCGGCTCTGCTGCGCGTCGCGCATTCGCCCGACGACTGGCCTTCATGGCTGAAGGCCGCCGGGGTCGCGCGGGTCAGCGCGCGCGGGCCGGAGTTCCAGTATTACGGCCAGGCGTTGCAGGCCGCCGGCGACGGGCTCGGCGTCGCCATGGGCATCCGGCCCTATATCGACGACGACCTCGCCGCCGGACGGCTGGTGGCGCCGTTTGCGCTGTCGGTGCCGAAGGGCATGCGATGGTATCTGGTCTATCGCAGCTTCCGCACCGACCAGCGCGATTTCGCCGCGTTCCGGCGCTGGATCATCCGTGCGGCGGTGGAACCGGCCGCGCGCGGCAGCGCCACCGGCCGGACCCGGCGCCAGGCCGGTTGAACCGGCGAAAGGCCCCTGAAATCAGGCAAGAAAACCTAGCAGTTAAAGAAAATGCGGAGGATGTGAACGAGTTCACATACGCTTTCCGCCGTTCATGGTTTCCTCAACTCCCAATACGCGGAGTCGGGACATGCAATGCGACTATGATGGCTTCCGAATTGAGTCTTTCGAGGCGGGCAAGGGCTTGTGGCACGCCAGGATCCGGCGGGCGGATTTGATGCCGGTCAGCATCGACGGCGTGACGTTCACGGCGCTCGAAGTCGGCTTCGCGTGGTCGGATCCCGATGCCGCCATTGCGGACGCGAAGGCTCAAATCGATCAGCTCAAGCTCAAGCGATATGCCGGGCCAACGCCGCATCCGGGTTGGCAGATTGCGGCCTGCTAGCCCGATTGAACTGACCAGATTGAGTTGAGATGGGCTGTATCCCCATGCCGGAGTCCAAGGCCAGTTTGACCGCCATGGCGCTGCCCGACTGTCCGCTCTGCGGCACGCGGCTGGTGGTGCACCGTATCATCCCCGGACGATTGGGACTGGAGCACTGGACGCTGCGTTGCACGAAGTGCGGCCATATCCATCAGGATGCGATCGATACGTCGTCGCCGCCGAACAGTCCGACTTCGCTGACGTTCTGACGGAAGGCCCGCCAATCTCGCTCATTTGTTAGACCCTCATGGTGAGGAGCGCGGCAACGCCGCGCGTCTCCGGACGATGCGTCGCATCGCCGGGCGAACCACGTGGCCCCGGTGCCATGCGTGGCCTTCATCCTTCGAGACGCTTGCTTACGCAAGCTCCTCAGGATGAGGAGCTAACGCCGGCTTTTGACACGCAAAATCCTTCAGCCCTTGAACGCCCGCGCGATCGCGGCCTGCGCTTCCTGCTGGATCCGCCGCAGGTGGGCTTCGCTGTCGAAAACTCTCGGCGTAGATCTTGTAGACATCCTCGGTGCCGGACGGCCGCGCCGCGAACCAGCCATTGTCGGTGAAGACCTTGATGCCGCCGAACGACTGGCCGTTGCCGGGCGCGGCCGTCAGCACCGCGCGCACCGGCTCGCCCGCGAGTTCCTTCATCGCCGAGCTTTTCCGGCGACAGCGCCTTCAGCAGGTTCTTCTGCGCCGGCGTCGCCGGCGCATCGATCCGCTCGTAGAAGGGCACGCCGAGTTCGCGCGGTCAGCTCGCCGAACAGCTGGCTCGGGATCGCGTCCGGTCCGCGCCGTCATCTCGGCCGCCAGCAAGCCCAGAATGATGCCGTCCTTGTCGGTGGTCCACACCGAGCCGTCGCGGCGCAGGAACGAGGCGCCGGCGCTTTCCTCGCCGCCGAAGCCGAACGAGCCGTCGAGCAGCCCGTCGACGAACCATTTGAAGCCGACCGGCACCTCGACCAGCCTGCGGCCCGAGTTTCTTCGCGACGCGATCGATGATGCTGCTGCTGACGATGGTCTTGCCGACCGCGCTGTCGCTGCGCCATCGCGGGCGATGCGCGAACAGATAGGAGATCGCGACGGCCAGATAGTGATTCGGGATTCATCAGCCCGCTCGAGCGGGTGACGATGCCGTGGCGGTCGGCGTCGGTGTCGTTGGCGAAGGCGACGTCGAAGCGGTCGCGCATCGCCGACCAGCCGCGCCATCGCGTAGGGCGAGGAGCAGTCCATCCGGATCTTGCCGTCCCAGTCCACGGTCATGAAGCGGAAGGTCGGATCGACCGCGTCGTTCACGACGGTCGCGGCGATCCCGTAGCGCTCGATGATCGGCTGCCAGTAGTGCACGCCGCGCCGCCCGAGCGGATCGATGCCGATCCGCACGCCGGCGCTGCGGATCGCCTCCATGTCGACGACGTTGGCGAGATCGTCGACATAGGGCCCGATGTAGTCGTAGCGATGCACGCTGGCGGCGACTTGCGCGCGCGCTCATAGGGCATGCGCTTGACGCCGCTGCAGCTCGTCTTCGAGAGAGCGCGTTGGCGGCGCGCTCGATCCCGCCGGTGACGTCGGTGTCGGCCGGGCCGCCATTGGGCGGATTGTATTTGAAGCCGCCGTCCTCCGGCGGATTGTGCGACGGCGTGATCACGATGCCGTCGGCCAGGCCGCTCTCGCGGCCCCTGTTGTAGGTGAGGATGGCGTGCGAGATCACCGGCGTCGGCGTGTAGCCGTCATCGCGCGTCGATCATCACCTCGACGCCGTTGGCCGCCAGCACTTCGAGCGCGCTCGCGAGCGCCGGCTCGGACAGCGCGTGGGTGTCGATGCCGATGAAGAGCGGCCCGTCGATGCCGCTGCGCCTGCCGGTGATCGCAGATCGCCTGGCGTGATCGCGAGGATGTGCGCCTCGTTGAAGGCGCGGTCGAAGGCCGAGCCGCGATGCCCCGAGGTGCCGAACGCCACGCGCTGCGCCGGGATCGACGGGATCGGGCTTGCTCGGCGAAATAGGCCGTCACCAGCCGCGGAACGTTGACCAGCATCGACGGCTCGGCCGGCTTGCCGGCGAGCGGATTTACATTGGCGGCCACGACGTCTCCTCAACGATACCTGTGGCGGCATTGTAGTCCATTTTGCGCGGGGGTCACCGTGCGCCATTCGAGACCTGGAACGCGCCGACCGGCGTTACCGGCTGGGCGTTGCCGGCTTGCGTGGCGGTGGCGGCGGCGGCGATCGGCGCCGGTTGCGATGGCGCGGCTGAACCGGCCTTTCCGCCGGTGGCGTCGCGAAGACTGGTGAGGCCGGTGACGACGTCGTACCAGAACGGCGAGCCAAGCCCGATCAGGAGGCCGCCGAGGAACAGATAGACCCAGACGTTTGGCGCCTTCGGCACCTCTACCCAGACATCCCTGAACTGCCTGTCTTTCAGGCCGGGGTAATCCTTTTCGTCGGCCGCGCATTGTCCGCGCAGCGTTGCGAGCCCCTGGCCTTCGCCGGTCTTCGGATCCTTGCAGGTCCAGAGCCATAACGACATGTCCGCCGCGCCGACGCGCTCGGCGGTCCAGCCAAGCGGAACACCGAGATCGGCGTACTGCCGGACCTTCGCATTCGCATTGGCCATCGCGGCCAGCGTGTCCTTCTGCAGGGCTTCGACCTGCTTCTTGATGTCGTCGGATGTCGGCGGTACCGCATCCGGATTGAGTTGTTTCGTCGCCGCGATCGCCTTCAGCGAGGCCTCGTATTGCGCGGTGACCGCCTGGGATTGCTCGATCACTTTTGCGCGCGCATTCGGGTCCCGCAGATAGGTCGAGAACAGGTCGACCGCGTCGACATGGACCAGGAACGCCAGCGCGATCGCCACGGCGACCGACATCAAGCGCGCGCGGCCCTCGAAATAGGCGCCCGCCTCCTTGCCGAAGGCGTCGAACTTTTGCGCCACGTCCTTGAGGACGGCATCGCTCGCCTCCGCCGCAGCCGTGCCGGCGGCAATGGCCGCGGCCTTGGCGACATTGGCGGCGATGGCCCTCGTGTTGGCGGCATCGTTCTTCGCATGGACAACGCCTCCGATGTCGATGCTGCCGAGACGCTCCATGAATTCGGCAGGTGTCATGCTGGCGAGATCGCGGCCGCCCCAAAGACCAAACGCGCGTTTGGCGTTTTTCACGGTCTTTGCCGGCGGATCGGCCGGCGTCGCCTTTGGCGTGACACCCATTGGCACGCGATTCGCGCTCATGCGGTCGACAAAGCTGGCGCGCTCGCTCGCCAGCATCTGCTCGACCTGCTCCTTCAGCACCGCGGCCGTGATACCCGGACTTGCATGCCGCGCGAGATGCTCCAGGCCCGGCATGACATATTTCGCGAGCACCTGGTCGAACAGTTGCCCGAGCATGTATTTGAGGCCCTTCTCGCGCATCCGGAATATGCGGTGAATGATCTCGACAAAGGACGAGACCACCAGCGACAGCGCGAGCATCGTGATGGCAAAAGCGAGCGCGGCCTCAATCAGCGGCATGGCTTCCCCCGATCCCGAAATCGCCCAATACAATCATGGGATGTTTGGCCGATCAAGATCATCCATGGATTGGATCGCGAAACGGGCAGGCAAATTGCCCTTTCATCGCGGCACGACTCTGCCCATATTTGTGCGATGGCGAAAAATCCCGACACTCCGAAAAAGCCCGCGAAAGCCCCGAAATCCAAGGCGCCAAGTTCCAGGCGTCGGGCCCGAGGTGCAGCCGATCGGGCCGGCGCTGGCGGAACTGCTCAATCCCGCGATCAATCGCGGCGAGAGCGGGCTTGGCTCCGGCACCGGGCTGCAGCCGCCGCCGGACAATTCCTGGGACCGCCGTGCCGGCGGCGAAGCCGCCGCGCATCGCGCGCGGGCCTCGACGCGCGGCAGCGAGCGAAACGGTAGCGAAGCGCGATGCGGCGGGAGCGGAGAACCCAGGTCTCGGCGAAGCGCCGCAGCGCGAATTCGCGCCCGCCAACTACGGCACCGCCGCCACCATTCCCACGCTCGATCCGGAACTGGCAAAGCAGCTCGGCTTCACCACCGAGGAGGAAGACGCGGCGGCGATGGCGCGGCCGCCGCGCAACAAGATGGAGGCGCTCGGCGTCGCCGCCACCGCGGATGCGCTGGAAGCGCTGATCCGCGACGGCCGCCCCGAGTTCAAGGGCGAGGACGGCCAGGTCAAGATCTGGACGCCGCACCGCCCGCCGCGCCCGGAAAAATCCGAAGGCGGCGTAGCCGCTTCGTCATCAAGTCCGAATACGAGCCGAAGGGCGACCAGCCGACCGCGATCGCCGACCTGGTCGAGGGCATCCAGCGCAACGACCGCACGCAGGTGCTGCTCGGCGTCACCGGCTCGGGCAAGACCTACACCATGGCCAAGGTGATCGAGGCGACGCAACGGCCCGCCATCATCCTGGCGCCGAACAAGACGCTGGCGGCGCAGCTCTATGGCGAGTTCAAGAGCTTCTTCCCCGACAACGCGGTCGAATATTTCGTCAGCTATTACGACTACTACCAGCCGGAAGCCTACGTCCCGCGCACCGACACCTACATCGAAAAGAACTCCTCCATCAACGAGCAGATCGACCGCATGCGCCACTCGGCGACGCGGGCGCTGCTGGAGCGCGACGACGTCATCATCGTGGCGTCGGTGTCGTGCATCTACGGTATCGGCTCGGTCGAGACCTATACCGCGATGACGTTCGCGCTGAAGAAGGGCGAGCGCATCGACCAGCGGCAGTTGATCGCCGACCTCGTCGCCCTGCAATACAAGCGCACGCAGGCCGATTTTACCCGCGGCACCTTTCGCGTTCGCGGCGACGTCATCGACATCTTCCCGGCGCACTATGAAGACCGCGCCTGGCGCGTGAACCTGTTCGGCGACACCGTGGAGAATATCGAGGAGTTCGATCCGCTCACCGGCCACAAGCAGGACGAGCTCGAATTCATCAAGATCTACGCCAATTCGCACTATGTGACGCCGCGGCCGACGCTGGTGCAGGCGATCAAGTCGATCAAGAGCGAATTGAAGCTGCGGCTCGACCAGCTCAACGACCAGGGCCGCCTGCTGGAAGCGCAGCGGCTGGAGCAGCGCACCACCTTCGATCTCGAGATGATGGAAGCCACCGGAAGCTGCGCCGGCATCGAGAACTATTCGCGCTATCTCACCGGACGCCGGCCCGGCGAGCCGCCGCCGACGCTGTTCGAATATGTCCCCGACAATGCGCTGGTGTTCGCCGACGAAAGCCACGTCACCGTGCCGCAGATCGGCGGCATGTTCCGCGGCGACTTCCGCCGCAAGGCGACGCTGGCCGAATACGGCTTCCGCCTGCCCTCCTGCATGGACAACCGCCCGCTGCGCTTCGAGGAATGGGACATGATGCGCCCGCAATCGGTCGCGGTGTCGGCGACGCCGAGCGCGTGGGAGCTGAACGAGAGCGGCGGCGTGTTCGTCGAGCAGGTGATCCGTCCCACCGGGCTGATCGATCCTCCCGTCAATATTCGCCCGGCGCGCACCCAGGTCGACGATCTCGTCGGCGAGGTCCGCGCCACCGCGCAGGCCGGCTATCGCTCGCTCATCACCGTGCTGACGAAGCGGATGGCGGAAGACCTCACCGAATATCTGCACGAGCAGGGCATTCGCGTGCGCTACATGCACTCTGATATCGACACCATCGAGCGCATCGAGATCATCCGGGATCTCCGGCTCGGCGCCTTCGACGCGCTGGTCGGCATCAACCTGCTGCGCGAGGGCCTCGACATTCCCGAATGCGCGCTGGTCGCGATCCTCGACGCCGACAAGGAAGGATTTTCTGCGCAGCGAGACCTCGCTGATCCAGACCATCGGCCGCGCCGCGCGCAACGTCGACGGCAAGGTGATCCTCTACGCCGACCAGATGACGGGCTCGATGGAGCGCGCCATCGCCGAGACCGACCGCCGCCGCGAGAAGCAGGTCGAATACAACACCGCCAACGGCATCACGCCGGAAAGCATCAAGAAATCCATCGGCGACATCATGAACAGCGTCTACGAGCGCGACCATGTGCTGGTCGAAATCGGCGGCCACGACATGACCGACGACATCATCTCGATCGGCCACAATTTCGAGGCCGTGCTGGCCGATCTCGAAACCCGGATGCGCGAGGCCGCCGCCGACCTGAATTTCGAGGAAGCCGCCCGCCTGCGCGACGAAGTCAAGCGCCTGCGCGCCACCGAACTCGCCGTGGTCGACGATCCCACCTCCAAGCAGCGCGTCGTGCAGGCCCGCGCCGGCGCCTACGCCGGCACCAAGAAATACGGCGAAGCGGCCAATCTGCCCGCAGCCGCGTTGAAGAAGCGCGGCGCAGCCTCGCGCGGCGCCTCTTCCCCCTCGCCCCGTTCTTCACGGGGAGAGGGTCGGGGTGAGGGGCGATCCACGGGCGGTGCCTCCGCCACCTCCAAAGTCCACAAACCCCATCTCGACGAAATGCACGGCCCGGAATCCCTGCCCTTCCGGCCGAGCGGCGCACTGCCGAAGAAGCCGTTCGGCGGCAACAGCCGGATCATCCAGCCCACCGACTCCCGCGAATCCGGCCCCGAATTCGGCCCCTCCCCGCGCTCGACCGGCGGCGCGCCGGGGCATCGGGGTGGATGGAAGAAGAGGTAGGCGGCCAGCGAAGCCATTCGAAAGAGCCAGCGTCGGTCGAAGCAACATCAATCGTCATTCCGGGGCGCGCGGATTCCGGGCCTGCGCAAGAGGCGCATCCCGGAATGACGGAGCGGGAAATTCCATCGTCCGCTCAATCAAACAACCCGACGGGCAAATCACTTCGCTGTTTTCCGAAGTGCTTGTCCAGCCCCTTTCGAAAAAATATTTCTGTTCTCATCCGAAGCGCAAATCACCTTCCTGTCCGCAGCCGTCCGGTCCCGGAAAGAGGGGCGTTGGCCATCGTCACGAACGTTGGGACCGGATGCGGTGGACGCGGCGGCGCTTTTGACGAACGGCGCCAAGGCGGACGGCGAAGTCGTGTGGTTCTGACGCCTCATGGTTGGCGTTCAAGTTCGCGGAAACAAGTTTTCGCGGGCGACGGTGACAACAAAGCCTGATCGCCGGGGAGAGCACGAAGTAAGCCGTAAAACCATTGCGCAGGGAATGCCGGACTGCCTCCGCTGAACCTGTATGCTCGTGTGCGTTTTTTTGTGCAACTTTGCACACGAGACCGCGGGTGCAGCGTGCACCCGGTATTCCCTGCGCCCTCTGATCCCGAGGGTAAGGAAACTTCTGGCAAACCCCGGGCGAAATCGCGCCGCGGGAATGATTTTCGTCGTCCCTGCGAAAGCAGGGACCCATAACCACAGGCTTGAGTCGTTGCATGAAAGCCGTCGAACGGCATCTGTCCCAACAGACGTCACGGCGTATGGGTCCCGGCGTTCGCCGGGACGACGGCGGTGGTTGCGGCGCGTTCGTGCGACCCGTTGGCTCGCAATGACGTGACAATCGGTTTGGCTGTTTGACAAGTGAAACGCCTGCACGGCGCCCTGCCGGGCTCGGCACCGCGCTGACCGAAATGCGCCGGTGCGGTGCAATCGCCCGCATACAACCACAGGCGAATTTGCTATCCTGCGCCGGCGCCGCCGTCGTTCACCGGGCGCCAGGGAGATCGCCATGGCCAAGGGTCAAATGCGCAGCAACAAGGAAAAGAAGAAACCGAAGGCCGACAAGAACCTCAAGAAGGGCGGCGCCGCCCCCTCGCCGTTCTCGTCCGGCAAGACGCCGGCCGGCCAGAGCCCGAACGGCAAGAAAAACTGAGGCTGGTGGACGGCCACGGAATGCGGGCGCGCTGGACAAGCCAGGAAGTCGACGGCGCGTCGCCGGCCGCGCGCGGTCATCGGGAAAGCATGGCTTCGCCGCGACGCCTGTCGTCGCGCGCAACGGCCGGCAATTAGCAGTGCCGCAAGGCGGCGTCTTCCGCACTGCATTGACCGGAAAGTGCCGGTGCCGCCGGCCAGCGCCACAGGCCGCGCAAGGCATCGCAACGCGATTTATCAACGCGCAACCATGGATTGTAGGACATTCCGGAACTGTCAATGCCGGACGGGAGGACAACCTTTGGCCAATTGATCCCGGTGGAATTCGGTCCACAATGCACCGGTAAGGCGAGTCGTGCCGAACACCGGCGGGAAAGAACGATGACCGAGCGGACCAACCGGCAATGCGTGCTTTCCCTTCTCGATGATTTTTCGGCCGGCGATGTCGAGGGCGCGCTGGCGTGCTGCACCGACGATGTCGATTTCCTCACCCACGCGCCGATCGATATCCTGCCGCACATGGGCGCGCGGCGCGGCAAGGCCGAAATGCGGGAGATGTGGACAACCGTCCACGACCGCTATTCCAGCATCCGCTACGAGATGCCCATGCTGCTCGCCGAGGCCGACAAGGTCGCGGTCTATGTGCGCGCGTTCTTCACCAAGCGAAGCAACGAACGCGTGGTGCAGTTCGACATGGCGGTGTTCTACACCCTTCGCGACGGCAAGGTCGCGCAGATCCGCGAGATCATCGATTCCTTCGACCTGGTGCAGCAGGTGCTGGAGATCGACCTCTCCGCGGTGCTCGCCGAGCGCGGGGCGGACGAGGCGTAAATCGCCGGTTCCGTCAGTTCCGGACGCGCAGAGCGTGCCTCGCGAGATCACGAAATTGCGAACTCGCCGGTATGCGGCGCTCCGGAATGACGCCTCTCACTATCTTCCCCGCCGCGTTGAACCTTGCCGCCCCTGCCGCGACCTATCGAGGGCTAAAGCAGACATCGACCGGCGAACACACCCCCATGAAGATTGCGTTGCTCGTGTTGCTGGGTCTGGTGCTGGGTGCACTCGGCGGCGCCGCGCTCGGTATCGGCGCCGGGCTGGCCTGGGTCGAAATCTTCAAAACCAGCAATTTTGAAGGCTATAGCGGCATGCTGGTGTTCTTCACCTTCATGCCGCTGGGCGCCGGTATAGGCGGCCTCGGCGGCGCGGCGCTGTTCGGCTTGATCGCGGTGCGCGACGCCGAGATCGCCATCGAGCGGGAGCCGCTGCACCGGCACGACACGTAAACGTGTGAAGTTTGGCCGCATTTGTGCATTGCAGTATTGTGACTTGAAATTCGGCCGGATGACTCTACTTAGGCACCAACAATGAAGTGCAGCATCCAAGACGGGCGTCGCCAATGACGCCTGTCGTGGCCGTTTTCATGGCCGTTTGCTGATTCGGGCACCCAGTTTCAGAAAGCAAACGACATGACAGAGCACAGCCTCTGGCGTTTTTCACGCGCGTTGCATCGCGCGATCAACGAACGCCGGCACGACGAAGTTGAAGACTTGATCGATGAGGATGTCGACTGGGCGATCTACGGCCCGATCGACATGTTTCCGTTTCTCGGCGCCCGCCGCGGCAAGGCCGCCGTGCTGGAAGTGCTGCGGCAGATCGCGGACAACATCCGGGTTCGCCGCTTCGACCGCGAGACCATCATGCTGGGCGTGGATTCCGCCGCCTCGATGCTGCGCTATTCGCTGACGTCGCTGGATTCCGACAAGCCGATCTCGCTGCGGGTCGCCCATTTCGCGCAGTTCAAGGCCGGCAGGCTGACCAATATCCGCATCCTGGTCGATACCTTCGATCTGGTGGAGCAGGCGCTCGGCCGTCCGATCCACCTGCCGAAGATCTCGTCGTTCGCCTGATTGTCATGGCGCCTTGATAAGGTGGGTACAGGCGCCAGCCCCGTGCCCGCCTCTCTTGTTCGTGCATATTGGTGGGCAATGCTGGCGCTTGCCCATCCTGCTTCTCCTTCGGTGGATCGCCTCGTGCCCCGCCACAATTCCGCGACGATCCGCACGCATCGTCGCCGCACTTGGAATGCGGGCGGGGTTATGTTCTCCAGCAAACGGTATGATCGGGTGGTGCTGCCGATTCTGGCGGCCGGCGTCAGCTTGACGTTCATGCTTCAGGCCGCCGCACAGACCTCGCCCTGGCCGCAGGATCTGGAGACCCCCGCCGCGGAAGCCGCCGCCCCGCCGGAGGCGGACGATTCCGACATCAAGGGCCTGGAACTCGACTGGAGCCAGCTCAACGTCGACGCTTCCACATTGGCCACCGGCCCGGTTTCGAAGGCGCGCTCGTCGCAATCGGCAACGGGCGGCGATTTGTCGTGGTCATCGAAGAAGGTTGCCAACGGCTCGGCCGCGGTTTCGGTGAAGCAGCCGGTCTCGCCGTTCTGGGACGCCAAGGTCGGCGCCGACATGACGGTGGCGCGACAACCCTCGACAATGTCGGAGTTGCTGGCGGAAAAGGCCGAGAATGGCGGCAGCGCGCCGCAATCATCCGGAACCGCATGGGCCGCGATCACCGCCCCCGGCGTCGGATCGATCTGGGACAAGACGGCGGTCGAAGCCCGCGTCGATCCCGGACAGGAACAGAGCAAGCTCGGCACCTCCTTGAGCAAGTCGCTGCCGCTCGGCGATCAATATTCGCTGACCCTGCAAAACGGCTACAACGTCACCCAGCAGAGCATGCTTCCGGTGCCCGGCATCGTGGCGCGGCCGGAGCGGAGCTACCAGACCGATCAATCGGCCAGGCTCAGCATTGCCGATACCGGCACCAGCCTGATCGCCGGCCAGACGCTCTCCTCCGCCGACGACAAATGGCTTCGCAGGATCGGCGCCGAGCAGAAATTGTTCGACGGCGTCAACGTCACCGGCTCGATCGGCGAAACGCCGCTCGGCGCGACCAGCAAGAGCCTCACCGCGGGTTTCAAGCGCAGTTGGTGAGGCCGAAATCGGCCCGTTCTCCGGCCTCACGAAAGATCGGGCATTGCCGCATATTGGCCCCTATGCGGTCAAAATCGGCGGCCCTCATGCCGGCACTGCAACTTTCGTCGTGCGGGGGGACAACCGCGCTCGCACCGCCACGCGAAAACAGGGGAACATCCGATGACTGCCATTCGTACTGAAAAAGTCGAATCCAATGAGTCGACCGAAGGGGATACCGACCTCGCGGCGGTCTCGGAAGTCGAAGCCGGCATCCGTGATTTCGTCCGCAACGACATCGCCTATCTGCGTCGCGCTCCGAGCATGCTGAACAGCACAGAGACCCCGCTCGAGCCGAACACGGAGGCTACCGTCAACAACGTCAACTCGCTGATCCAGCGCGTCGCCGGAACTTCGCTCGGCGAGATCGAGAACCTGATCTCCGAACTCGAAAGCCTGCGCGACCTGCTGCACGCCGAGGGCCAGCGCGTCCAGCGCGAAATCTCCGGCTATGCTCAGCTCAGCCAGGCCGCGATGAAGTCCACGCGCATGATCGCCGACAACGTCGCGCAATGGAAGCGCGCCGCGGACGGCCTTCGCAACGGCTGAGTTCGTTCCGGAACGGTCCAGTACGGACCCCGATCCGGCAATTGCTGAAATCCCCGGTGTGCCCCGCACATCGGGGGTGAGGTGCTCCCACCCCCGTTGAACTTCCCCGGCCCGCGCCGCGACCAAGAGCAGGCGCTGTCACCGGCGGCAGATTTCTTTGGGGGCAATCTTGATGAAGAGCGTGCGGCCGGACAACACCGATCCGATTCCGATGCGGGATGAGCCGCCCCGAATGGGCACCATCATGATTCGGTTTGTCGGATTGCTGGTCGCGGCCGTCGTCGTGCTGGCGCTGATCTATAGCCGCTGAGTTGCGCGGTTTCGGATTCCCGCGGGACTTCGCGTTATAGTTAGCGAATTCCAACCAAGGGGCTGGCAAGCGTCGCGTTTTCCAGCGAATAGGCGCCGTCGGCGTAACCCTTCACCACCATCCCGGTCGTGAGCATCACCGCCAGCGTCACCGTGGCGAAGATAAAGCCGACAAATTTCAAGCTGGCGCGGTCAGCCATGATCGTCCCCCGGATATGCCCCTACGTCACTATGACCGGCACAAGGTTCAAAATGCGTTAGCGGGACAATCGTTCCAGCGGACGCCGGAGGCCGAATCAGGCGCCGGCGCCCCGCCGCGGCACGAAGGCGGTGGCGAGAAGGGAAAACACCAGCTCGCCGCGCTGATTGAAGCCGGTGTTGCGGGCCTGCACGATGCCCCATTCAGGGCGCGAATCAGAGGCGCGTACCGATTTCGACCTCGCTGAAGAAGCTGACGGTGTCGCCCGCCAGCACCGGCTTGACCCAGCGCAGTTCGCGAAAGCCGGGCGACGGTCCCCAGACCGCGACCTTCTCGCCGCGGGCGCGGGCGTCCTCTGTCTGGCGCTTGCCGTCCGCCACCAAGAGCTTCATGCAGACGGATCCGACCTGCCAGCCTGAGGCCGCAAGGCCGCCGAACAGCGATTTCCGGCCTTCCTCCTCGTCGAGATGGAAGCGTTGCGGATCGAATTGCGCGGCGAATCGCTTGATCGATTCGGCGGTGAAGGTGAATTGCCCCAGGTCACGCCGCTGTCCGACCTCGATGTCCTCGAAGAAACGCATCAGCCGGCCTGCTCCGCCACGGCGCCGGCGCGCCGCTCCACGATGATCGGCGACACCATTTCGCACAGCAATTGCCCGGCCGCGTTGCGGACCAGCACCTTGAAGGTGACGATGCCGGTCGCGGGGCGGCTGCGCGAAACCCGCGCCTCCAGCACCTCGACATCGAGCGTGAGGTCGTCGCCGGGGCGAAGCGGCGCCAGCCAGCGCAGTTCATTGACGCCGGGCGAGCCGAGCGAGGCGGTGCGGCCGATATAGGCGTCGAACATCATCCGCATCGTGATCGAGCACAGATGCCAGCCCGACCCCGACAGGCCCTTCAGCATCGATCGCGACGCCGCCTCCTCGTCGAGATGCATCGGCTGAGGATCGAATTCGGCCGCAAACGCGATGGTTTCCTCGCGCGTGACGTGGCGCGGACCGAATGTGCCGAAATGGCCGGGCGGGAAATCTTCGAAGGTCAGCTTCATGACGGGGGATTGTGGCTGGGAAGCCCGATTGTGGCCGCTATTTGCGGCAATCTCAACCGGCCTGCTCGCATGGCTCGTGCTCCGCGGGCGAGTACCGCGCTTGGGTGCTCGTTCCCGATCTTGCCCGGGACGACGTTCAGGGCTAGTTCCTGTGCGTCAATGTCAGGTTTCAACACGATTGGTGTTCGACTTGCTGGGGGAGAACGGCTGATGTTTGATTTTCAGGATTTGTTTCAGTGGGACCGCTTCATTACACCCACCATCATCAAGACCTTCTACTGGCTGGTCATCGCCCTGATTGCCTTGTTCGGCATCTCCGGGATATTTTCCGGGCTGGCAACAATGGCCGTCAGCCCGTTCGGCGGATTTATCCTGCTGTTGTCTTCGATCGCCAGCGTGGTCGTGGGCATTGTTTTTTCGCGCATCGCCGCGGAATTCGTCCTGATCGTGTTTCGCATCAACGAACACCTCGGCGCCATCCGCGACCAGGGCCAGATGCGGTAGCCGCCCTCTATCTCTTCAAGTTCACCGTCATCCTGAGGAGCCGCGCGCCTGCGCGGCGTCTCGAAGAATGGGCTGCAAGTGCCTGTTTTGTCATGCTTCGCGGCGGGCGAGAACTCGCGCGCCGGGGATGACGTAATACATCACCTGGAGATGACGTAACACGTCACCTTCAGGACACGTCACCTTGGGGATGACGTATTACGTGTTGAACCGGAAATGCATGACGTCGCCGTCGGCGACGACGTATTCCTTGCCTTCCAGCCGCAGCTTGCCGGCATCGCGCGCGCCGGCCTCGCCGCCGAGCGCGACGTAGTCGGCATAGGCAATGGTCTCGGCCCGGATAAAGCCCTTTTCGAAGTCGGTATGTATGACGCCGGCGGCGGCGGGCGCCTTGGTGCCGCGATGGATGGTCCAGGCACGGGCTTCCTTCGGCCCGACCGTGAAATAGGTGATCAGGTCGAGCAACTGATAACCGGCGCGGATCAGGCGATCGAGCCCGGCTTCCTCCAGGCCCAGCGTGTCGAGGAATTCGGCGCGCTCCTCGCGCGACAGCGTCGCGATCTCCGATTCGATCTTGGCGGAGATGGTCACCGCGACCGCGCCTTCCTTTTTGGCGTGTTCGGCCACGGCCTCTGAAAACTTGTTGCCCTTGGCGGCGGAGGCTTCCTCGACGTTGCAGACATACAGCACGGGCTTGGAGGTCAACAGCCCGAGCATGCTGAAGGCGCGCTCCTCCTCCGCCTTGCGCTCCAGAAACCGCGCCGGCCTGCCCTCGCGCAGCAGCACCAGCGCGCGGTTGACGAGGTCGAGTTGCTCCTTGGCATCCTTGTCGTTGCCCTTGGCCTTTTTCGCCAGATTGTCGACGCGCTTCTCGAGGCTGTCGAGGTCGGCAAGCATCAGCTCGGTCTCGATGGTCTCGATATCGGCGAGCGGCGCGATCTTGCCTTCGACATGGGTGATGTCGGAATCCTCGAAGCAGCGCACCACATGCGCGACCGCGTCGACCTCGCGGATGGTGGCGAGGAACTGGTTGCCGAGCCCCTCCCCCTTCGAGGCGCCGCGCACCAGGCCCGCGATGTCGACAAAGGTCAGGCGGGTCGGGATGATCTGGGCGGACTTGGCGATCTCAGCCAGTTTGTCGAGCCTCTGATCCGGCACCGCGACCTCGCCGACATTCGGCTCGATGGTGCAGAACGGATAATTCGCCGCCTGCGCTGCGGCCGTCTCGGTCAGCGCATTGAACAGCGTCGATTTGCCGACATTGGGCAACCCGACGATACCGCATTTGAATCCCATGATGTGTCCTGAAACCTGTTCGTCGCGACCGGAAGAATGTTAGGCAGCGCCGCCATCTTCCTTGTCGAAAAATCCCTTGGCCTGCATCGCCAGATGCACCCTGTTCTGGAACGTCGAATCCCGGTCGGTGGCGAGCAGCCCGGCATTGTCGGCGACCGCTTCGCCAAGCGCCTCGACCCAGGGACGATCGCTCTTGGCAAAATCGGCCAGCACGTAGCTGTGCACCAGTTCCTTGATGCCGGGATGGCCGATGCCCAGACGCACGCGGCGATAGTCGTTGCCGATATGCGAGGAGACCGAACGCAGGCCGTTGTGACCGGCGATGCCGCCGCCGACCTTGACGCGCACCTTGCCCGGCGGCAGTTCGAGTTCATCCTGGAACACGGTGATCTCGCCCGCCGACAGCTTGAAGAAATTCGCGGCCTCCTGAACCGCGCGCCCCGAATCGTTCATGAATGTCGAAGGCTTCAGCAGGATGACCCGCTCACGATCGAGCGTGCCTTCCGAGGTCTCGCCCTGAAAGCGGCGGCGCCATGGTGCAAAACCATGACGCCGCGCAATTTCATCGACGGCCAAAAAGCCGATATTGTGCCGGTTATGCGCGTATTTCGCGCCGGGATTGCCGAGGCCAACAAAGAGTCGCATGACGCGGCATCCCGCGCTCGATTACTTCTTCTTGTCGCCACCGCCGGCAGGCGCCTTGGCGCCGGCCGCAGGCGCTTTGGCACCAGCCGCGGGAGCCGCACCCGCCGCGGGCGCGGCAGCAGCGCCGGCCGCCGGAGCGGCACCGGGCGCCGCCGCAGCACCAGCCGCCGGCGTACCGGCCGCTGCGGCAGCCGCAGCCGCCTTCTGCTCTTCGGCGTAGCCCGACGGCGGCACGATGGTCACAAGCGTCACGTCACGCGACAGCGACTTCACGCCGGCCGGCAGCTTGATGTCGGACAGATGCAGCGAGTGGCTGATTTCCAGCCCGCTGACATCGGCTTCGATATATTGCGGAATGTTGTCGACCGAGCATTCCAGGTCGATGGTGTGGGTGACGATGTTGACGGTGCCGCCACGCTTCACGCCGGGCGCCGCTTCGGCATTCTGGATGTGCAGGGGAACGCTGACGCGGATGGTTGCGCCTTCGCCGAGCCGCATGAAATCGACATGGAGCGGGAAATCGCGCACCGGATCGAGATGGAAGTCGCGCGGAATCACGCGGTGCTTCTTGCCCTCGATATCGATGTCGTAAATCGTGGTGAGGAACCGGCCCGCCAGGATGCGCTGGCGCAGTTCGGTGTCGTCGACCGAAATGGTCACGGGGGGCAAGCTGTTGCCATAGATCACTCCGGGCACTCTCCCGGCGCGACGCTCTGCCCGGGCGGCCCCCTTGCCGCTCTTCGGACGTGCGGTCGCCTTCAATTCCTTGACGGTCGCCATCTCTCTAAGTCCTTGTTTTCCAAAAGTTAAAGGCCGCATCGCGGCCCGGTTGCACTCCACAGCAAGCCTCCAGGGGTGCGGGGGCTGCGGACGTGGCGGCGTTCTAGCCCCAAAGTCCCGAAATGACAAGGAAATGCGGGGATCTTTATGCGGATTTCGGGCGGCCAAAGCCGTTAAGCCCGCCCGGTTCGCCCCGGCGAGTTGGCCCCCTCGGACGAATTGCCCATCCGCGGGTCTTCAAACTCGCGGGCGTCAGGCCCCCGGGGACGAATTGCCGAGCTTGGCCTCCAGCGCCGCGATGCGCGCCTTCAGCGCCTCGTTTTCCTCGCGCGCCAGTCGCGCCATGTCCTTGACCGCCTCGAACTCCTCGCGCTTGACGATGTCGAGGTCGCGCAGGATTTTTTCGGCCTGGTTGCGGACCACCGCATCGACCTCGCGCTTGACGCCCTGGGCCGCGCCGGCTGCGTCATTCATCAGACGGCCGATCTCGTCGAAAAACCGATTATTGGTCTGGGTCATCTCTGGTCGATCTCCGCTTCGATGCGAACTGGCTGTTCCACCTGACAATGGCGATCCCGAGGGGGCAGTTCAAGGTTGATCTCGCCGTCTGACACGGCCTGTTGCCTTGTCACATCCCGGTTTACTTGCAATCGTATCGATCGCCAGAACCAGGAAAATCGCAAAACCGAAAAGCGAGCAGAAACGCGCCATGATCGACCAGCAGATCGATATCCCCACCAAGGACGGCCACACCACCACCTTCATCAGCCATCCCGAACGCGGCGGGCCCTTCCCCGTGATCATCTTCTACATGGACGCGCCGGCCATCCGCGAGGAACTGCGCGACATGGCGCGCCGGCTTGCGACCTCGGGCTATTACGTGATGCTGCCGAACCTGTATTACCGCTCCGGCGTCATGGAGCTCGGACCGATACCGCCGGATCCGGATGCGCCCGAGCGCAAGCAGATGTTCGGCTACATGAACTCCATCAACATTCCCCTGATCATGGAGGACACCACCGCGCTCCTCGCCTATGCCGACAAGCAGCCGGCCGCGAATGCGAAGATCGTCGGCGCCGTCGGATACTGCATGAGCGGACGATATGCCATCAACGCGGCGACGCATTTCCCTGACCGGGTCAGGGCCGCGGCCTCGATCTATGGAACACATCTGGCCACCGACCAGGCCGACAGCCCGCATCTGGCTGCGAGCAAGACCAAGGCCGAGCTCTATTTCGGCTGCGCCGAGACCGATATCTACGCGCCGCAGGAAATCATCGACAAGGTCACCACATCGATGAAGGGCGCCAATGCCGAGGTCGAGGTCTATCCCGATACCCACCACGGCTTCGCGTTTCCGAAACGTCCGGTCTATCATCGCGACGCCGCCGAGCGTCACTGGGAACGGCTGCTGGCGCTCTATCGCCGCAACCTTTCCAAATAGACCGCCGCGATGCCCTTTCTCACCATCGCCTTTCCGGTGTTCGATCCGATCGCGATCGCGATCGGGCCGTTCGCGATCCGCTGGTATGCGCTGGCCTATATCGGCGGCATCGTGCTGGGCTGGATCTATGGGCGCTCGCTGATCAAGAACGAAAGACTGTGGGACGGGCCGGCGCCGATCACCCCGCCGCAGATGGACGATTTCATTCTCTGGGTCACGCTCGGCATCATCCTCGGCGGCCGCACCGGTTACGTGCTGTTCTACAATCTGCCGTTCTTCGTGGCGCACCCGGCCGAGATCTTCGAACTCTGGAAAGGCGGCATGTCGTTCCACGGCGGCTTCCTCGGTTGCGTCGCCGCGGTGATCCTGTTTTGCCGCAAGAACGACATCCCGATCCTGTCGCTCGGCGATATCACCACCGCGGTCGGCCCGATCGGGCTGTTTCTCGGGCGGATCGCCAATTTCATCAACAGCGAATTGTGGGGCCGGGCCGCGGATTCCAGCGTGCCCTGGAGAATGGTATTTCCGAATGACGCGCTCCATCTCCCGCGTCATCCGAGCCAGTTGTACGAGGCGTCGCTCGAAGGAATTGTGCTGTTTGCAATTCTTGCCGTGATGATCCGGTTCGGCGCCCTGAAGCGGCCGGGGCTGATCCTCGGCAGTTTTATCAGCCTGTACGGGCTCGCCCGCATCGTCGGTGAATTCTTCCGGGAGCCCGATCCGCAACTCGGATTTTTGTGGGGCGGGCTGACCATGGGTATGCTGCTGTCGGTACCGATGGTAATTGCAGGCGCCGTCATTATCGTGCTGGCATGGCGTCGCAAATCGCCGAGGCGCCAACAGACCCCCGCCGAAAGCAGGCCGTGACCGAATATTCGCCGCTGCAGTCCGAGATCAAGAGGCTGATCAAGAGATCGGGCCCGATGCCGGTCTGGCGCTACATGGAGTTGTGCCTGACGCATCCGGAATTCGGCTACTACGTGTCGCGCGATCCGCTTGGACGTGAGGGCGATTTCACCACCGCGCCCGAAGTGAGCCAGATGTTCGGCGAGTTGCTGGGGCTGTGGGCGGCCTCGGTCTGGAGGGCGATCGGCTCGCCGCCGCTGTTGCGGCTGATCGAACTCGGACCCGGCCGCGGCACCATGATGGCGGATGCGTTGCGGGCGCTGCGCGTCCTACCGCCGCTGTATCAGGCGCTCAGCATCCATCTGGTCGAGATCAATCCGGTGCTGCGCGAAAAGCAGAAGGCGATGCTGTCGGGAGCGCGCGAGATCGCCTGGCATGACAGTATCGACGACATCCCCGATGGTCCCGCGGTCATCTTCGCCAACGAGTATTTCGACGTGCTGCCGATCCACCAGGTGGTGAGCCGCCAGACCGGCTGGCACGAGCGCACGGTCGAGATCGACGCCGGCGGCAAGCTGGTGTTCGGCGCGGCCGACGAACCAACCCCGCGCTTCGAGGTGCTGTTGCCACCGCTGGTGCGCGCAGCTCCGATGGGTGCGGTGTTCGAGTGGCGGCCCGACACCGAGATGATGAAGATCGCAAGCCGCGTGCGCGATCAGGACGGCGCGGCGCTGATCATCGATTACGGCCACGTCCGCAGCGACGCCGGCGATACGTTTCAGGCCATTGCCCGGCACAGCTTCACCGATCCATTGAAGGATCCCGGCCAGGCCGACGTGACCGCCCATGTCGACTTCGAGGCGCTTGCGCGCGCCGCCGAGGATCTCGGCGCGCGGGTCCACGGCCCGGTGACACAGGGCGAATTCCTCAGCCGGCTTGGCATCGAGACCCGCGCGGAAACCTTGATGGCGAAGGCCGACCAGGAAATTGCCGAGGATATTGCCGCGGCCATGAAGCGCCTGGTCGGCGGCGGCCGCGGCGGCATGGGATCGATGTTCAAGGTGCTGGCAGTTTCCGAACCGCACCTTGCCGTGCTCGCGGGGTTCGAGCCGACACCGGACAACGCCGCGGAGGAGACGTCATGACGCTCGCTTCGCCCCTCCTTTCGGCGATTCCGGGCCTCCGCCACGCCTTCTTCACCCGCGACGGCGGGGTGTCCGAGGGCTTCTACGGCAGTCTCAATGGCGGCCTCGGCTCCAACGACGATCCCGGCCACATCGTGGAAAATCGCCGCCGGATGGCAGCGCAGATCGGCATCGCGCCCGAGAATTTCCTCAGCGTATGGCAGATTCATTCGCCCGATGCCGTGGTGGCGACAGGTCCCTGGGATGGCGAGCGGCCTCGCGCCGACGCCATGGTCACGCGGACCGAAGGTGTCGCGCTCGGCGTCACCGCCGCCGACTGCGGACCGATCCTGTTCGTCGATCCCAGCGCGCGCGTGATCGGCGCGGCGCATGCCGGCTGGAAGGGCGCGCTGACCGGTGTGCTGGAATCCACCGTCGAGGCCATGGAAAAACTCGGCGCCGAACGCGGCGGCATCGTCGCGGCAATCGGGCCCCTGATCCGCCAGCACTCCTATGAAGTCGGCGACGAGTTCGTCGAGCGCTTCATCGAAGCCGACGCCGAGAACGCCGCGTTCTTTCTTCCCGCCTCGCGCGCCGGACACGCGATGTTCGATCTCGCGGGCTTCATTCGGATGCGGCTGGAAAACGCGGGCGTGCTGATGATCGACGATATCGGCGTCGACACTTATTCCGACGAACGCTTCTTCAGCTACCGCCGTTCGGTGCACCGCAAGGAGCCGGACTACGGCCGCCACGTTCACGCCATCGCGCTGGCACGCGAGTAGCACAATTGGACGTCCGGTTGCGGCGTTTACCATCCCCGCCACTAAGCCGGCGTGTCTGCCCTAGACCTTAACGCATTTTAACGATATCGCTCGTGCCCGATGAGGGACACCATCTCCAGCCAGCACCGAGCCAGCCGAACCGCGCCACGCGCGGCGATCGGCGCCATGCTGCTCGCCATCGCCTGCGGGCTCGGCGGCTGCGCCAGCGGCGGCGCGGTGAACGATTCC
This sequence comes from uncultured Alphaproteobacteria bacterium, assembly GCA_963843225.1. GTDB lineage: Bacteria > Pseudomonadota > Alphaproteobacteria > Rhizobiales > Xanthobacteraceae > Bradyrhizobium. The sequence goes on from CAWJJT010000005.1 coordinate 227,012, forward strand.
TTTGCCATGGCCAGCACCGGCGCGAGCCCCACCGTCACCTTCGAATCGATCGACGGCCCGCCGCCACAGGTGTTCGACCGCATGGTGGGCGTACTGGACAGCGAATCCAAGCTGCGCAGCCTCTCGATCGTCTCCCGCGAAGGCACCGCCTCCTACCGGGTGCGAAGCTACCTGTCCGCCCAGGTCAATCATGGCCGCGCGGTGATCGCCTGGGTCTGGGACGTCTACGACCGCGACCAGCAGCGCGCCTTGCGGCTTTCGGGCGAAGAGCCGGCGGGCAAGGCCGGGCGCGACGCCTGGGCGGCCGCCGACGATCTGGTGCTGCGGAAAATCGCGCAGGCCGGGTTCAGCGGGCTCACCGCCATGATCAACGGCGCCGGGCCGGATACGCCCTCGTCCGCTCCCGCGCTCGACAAACGCAGCCCCGCGGTCGCCAGCGCCGACACCCCCGCTCCCGCTTCCGGCGAATTCAGCGTCAGCGCGCTCGGCTACACCGACCATTAGCCAAATCGGCGGCTGAAGGGCCATTTTTGGCCGGGAAAACCGGGGTCATGGGTTGCCAGCCAAGCTAACTCCTTGATATCACCACGCCGTCAACATTGCCGGTTTCGTGGGTATCCCGATATGCTGAATATTGTCTCCAGCAAGGCGCGGGGAGAAGCAACGATGTCGGCCAAGAATGGCTCCATCAAACTCGTGGCCGGCAATTCCAATCCCGCCTTGGCGCAAGCCATCGCCGATGGACTTGGCCAGGCGCTGACCAAGGCCGTGGTCCGGCGCTTCGCCGACATGGAAATCTTCGTCGAGATCCAGGAAAACGTCCGCGGCTCGGACGTCTACATCCTGCAGTCGACCTCGTTTCCGGCCAACGACCATCTGATGGAACTGCTGATCATCACCGATGCGCTGCGCCGGGCGTCGGCGCGCCGCATCACCGCGGTGATCCCCTATTTCGGCTATGCAAGGCAGGATCGCAAATCCGGCTCGCGCTCGCCGATTTCGGCGAAACTCGTGGCGAACCTGATCACGCTTGCCGGCGTCGACCGCGTCATGACGCTCGACCTGCACGCGGCCCAGATCCAGGGCTTCTTCGACATTCCGACCGACAATCTCTTCGCTTCGCCGGTCATGGTGCGCGACATCAAGGAGCGCTTCGACCTCGGCAATGTCATGGTGGTGTCGCCCGACGTCGGCGGCGTGGTGCGCGCGCGCGGGCTCGCCAAGCGCATCAACACGCCGCTGGCGATCATCGACAAGCGCCGCGAACGCGCCGGCAAATCCGAGGTCATGAATGTGATCGGCGATTGCGCCGGCTATACCTGCATCCTGGTCGACGACATCGTCAACTCCGGCGGCACGCTGGTGAATGCCGCCGAAGCGCTGCTCGCCAATGGCGCCAAGGATGTCTACGCCTATATCAGCCACGGCGTGCTCTCCGGCGGCGCCGCCGCCCGCATCATCGGCTCGCGGCTGAAGGAGCTTGTCATCACCGACTCGATCCTGCCGACGGAAGCGGTGCAAAAAGCGACAAACATCCGCACGCTGTCGATCGCGCCGCTGATCGCGGAAGCCATCTCCCGCACCGCGTCGGAAGAGTCGGTGTCCAGCCTGTTCGACTGAGACACAGCAACCCTTCTGCATCATGGCGAGCCAGCAGACCGGCGTCTAACGACGGGCTGGCCCGCACTGTCATTCCGGGGCGCGCGCAGCGCGAGCCGGGATACGTGCAACTGCTCTGCGGCCTCTCCGGTTTCGCTTCGCGTTTTCGTTAGCCATGTTCACCCGGAACCCAAAACTAATTGCACCGTAGGGGGAACGATCGGCGATTCCGGCGCTTATCGCTGGAACCGGAGGAGTTCACTATGAACAAGTTCATGATCTCGATCGCGCTCGGGGCCAGCGCGCTGTTCGCCACCGCAGCATCGGCGGCTCCGCTGTCTCACGGCCCCGCGGTCATTCCAGACAACGGCATCGAAAACGTTCGTATGATATGCAACGAACACGGGCGCTGTTGGCGGGAACGTGGTCCGCGCCACGTCATCATCGACAATTCGTATGACTATGCGCCGCGCGAGCGCTACATCGACCGGCGCGGATATAACGACGGGTACTACAACAATGGTCCGAGCGTGGGAATCGGCGTTGGTCCGCGCGGCGTGGGTGTTGGCGTTGGCGTGGGTCCCAGCTGGTAAGCCCGCGACTGCCTGAAATCCGAAAGAGAAGCCGCAGCGGTCCTGCGGCTTTTTTTCTGCAGATCGGACAACATCACGAACGCGGGGCGGGATGCGAGTGCCCGCACCGATGAATTGCCATCCTGCCCGCGAGGCCAGCGATCTTGCATGGGCTGTCGATGTTGATGCGAGCTACTTACGGCTTGCCGAAAAATCGGTCACGCAATTGACCTTGCAGTCGTGTGACTGGCGGCGTTCTGCTGCCACCCATATCGTGAAGCCGATCAGAACAATCACGGTTACCACGAGCTTGGCTAAAATGCTGTCACTCACCAACCCACCCCAATGAAATCACGGCCAATCTCCCCCTCCTGGCTTGGTCAAGTCAATGGCTGGCGCGCAAAAAGATCGCGCTCTGTGGGACCGAACGGCCGGATGATTCAGACCGGCCGTCGGGGTCACACAGCCGTGGCCCACGGCCGGCGCTCAGCGCACCGTGATGGTGATCGGCTCCGACATCACCGGCGGCACATGCGGGATGTGCGTCCAGTCGGCGAGCACGAGCTGCAGGGTGTGCTGGCCTTTCGGCAGCGTCACCATGGCCTCCGTCTGTCCGCCACCGAAATGCTTGTGATTGTCGTCGGCGGGAATCGGTTCCTTGAGCTGCTCGGGCGTCAGCTTGGCGTCGATCAGCAGATGGTGGTGGCCGGTGTTCGGCTTTTCCACGCCGGCCGGCGCAACGCCCATGCCGGACAGTCCGAACTGCACCAGGAACGGGCTATCCACTTCGGCGCCGTCCTTCAGATTGATGAAGTAGACCTTGGCGCCCTCCGGCGACGGTGTTTGGGCCACCGCGGGCGCAGAGCTCGCGACAACGAACACGGCCAGCAGTGCGAAAGCCGCTCTCAACGATGTGATCATCTCGTACCCCTGGAAACCATGAAATCGGAACGCGCAAAGTCCGCGCCGCCCCATGGTTTAGCTGCCGTCATTGAAACAAATAAGGCAGGCGCGACGCGCTCACGCCTTGTCGCGGCCGTATCGCGCGGCGTCTTCCCACTGGCGAACCGGCAAGTCTCCGAGCAGATTCGATAATCCGATCGCCAGCGCGCGAAGCCGGGCATTTTCCTTCGCGAGCGAGGAAACGTTCGGGCGCGCCTGACGCGGCGGTTCACGGCCTTCGGCGATCCCATCCTCTTCGAGCAGCGGCGACAAGATGTCGAAAAATTCGTCATCGGGACGTCGCAAAACAACGACGTTGTCGTCAACGCAGCGGCGGAGTTTCCTGTTGCGCGGCGGATGTCCGATGCCCATGGCAAGTTGCTCGATCAGGGATGCACCCGATCCTGTCGGGTTCGCGGAACCTCGAATGAGTCGCAGGCGATTTTGAGTCCAAAATGGGACCGGCTAATGAGCCGCATCGACATCGCCGCGCGTGACGCAACTTGTCCGACGTCAACCGAGGATGAGTGCAACCATTCCGATACCGGCAGCGGTGACCGCGAAAAGGAAACCGTAAGCAAGGAAACCCTGAACTATCCACATGATCGCACTCCCTTGTTTGATCAAACGATAGACTGCGACACTGACCTCGGGGATCGATAGCTCAGATCGCATCGGACGCGTGTGAACGGCTTCACATCGCGGTGCTGCTTTTCGACGCGGGGCCGGGCAAGAGTCGGTCAATCGCGGGGAAGCTCCGTCAGCGTGACGGCGCCGGGATCGAAGCCAGCCCGTGGGCGCGACCGAGTGACCTGCGCAAATCACTGCGCAGGTCACTGCAAGGACCTCTCATCTTGAGGAGGCCGGCCGCCCGTCAATCCAGTTCCTGGGCGAGCCCGCTCCACTCGCTCGCCTGGACACGGGCGATCAGCCTGTATCCGCCATTGCCGTCCGGCTCGAACACCGACGCCTCGGCTTCGCGGACGTTGTCCCAGTCCTTGCCCAGGGCATCGACGATGTTCGGCTTGTGCGTCACGATCACGACGTTGTTGTCGGCCGGCGGCCGCGTGGCGAGGAGTTTGCGAAACGCCTGCGCGCGCGATTTGCTGGCGTCCGGAGCATCGCCGTTGCCGCTTTCGGCGAGGTCGGGCGTGGCGGTAATCTCGCCGAAACCCAACAGCGTTCCGGTATCGACCGCCCGCTGGATCGTGCTGGTCAGCGACCAGCCCGACGGGAATTTTCAGTCTGCGCAGGGATTCTCCGATCGATTTTGCCTGCGCGCGTCCCTGCTCGTTGAGCTGGCGATCCGCCGAGACGTTCGGCCGGCTCATGGAATCCGCGCCCGCCTGATTCGAAACGGTCGCGCCATGACGAAGGACGATCACATAGCCGCCGAGGCGCAGGTCGTTGATCCATTCGGCCTGCGACGACGCCGGCTGGGCGCCGGCTGCTGCCGGCAAGAGGGCGAGCACTGCACACATCAAAGCCATTCGAATGCTGGACATAGACTTTCTCCTCTCTTTGTACGGTCGGGTGACGACCAGAAAACGGAAATCGCGGAATGTCTCGAAGGTGACGGAGATCAAAGCTTCGGCGCGCCGCATCAACTCGTGTCGAATGGCGCCTCGTTGCCCTTGACTGCGGACATGGCTGTGCCGGTGCCGCGGCCGTGGACCAACGCCCGCGTGCAATCGCCCTGTGCTATTGATGGACCATCGCGCCGCGTTCGCGGCGGATGGTGGGGCCGCCGCAGCCGGGCGAAGCGCGCCCGGCCGATGAAGCACTATTTCATCGACGCGTGCTCGCAGCTCACGCTCGGGTTCATGTCCGCGAAAGCGCCGTGCGGGTTCGCCTTCCAGGCCCAGACGTGCAGCTCGTAGAACGGGCCAAGGCCATAGCGATTGGGCGCGCCGTTGAAATTGAACAACTGGCCCTCCAGCGAGGCGGGTCCCTTCGAGGTGATGTATTCGACCGCGACCAGCTCCATCTTGCCGCCGGGCTTCGGCTCGTACATCACCGCTTGCGGGTGCTTGATATCGACATCGTCGCCGATCAGCTTGGCGTTGACGTAATGAACGCCCATCGCGCCGCCATCGATACCGCTGGCGCAGGGGATCGGCGCGTAGCCTTCGGAGACGGCGACCGACACATCCTTGAAGCGGTCGTTGGCGGTGCGGACATGCTCCGCCAAGGGGTTTGCATGGTGCTCTGCGGCAGAGGCGCTCGCGACTCCGACCAGCGACAGCAGGGCCAGGCTCCCGGTGTAAAAAGCAGCAATCAATGTCTCTCTCCTGAGTTCAATCCAGAAAAAATATTCGAGCCTCGATGAAAACGAACGTTCGAGCGCAAACGGTTGTTTCGAGGCGACGCAGGATCGCCCCGAGCCGGGAGCGAAATGACTCCGCCCCGCGCTTCATTTTCGTCGCTGACGTACTGGATTTCCGAACGGCAAGGCGTCACCCGTTTGGGGGAGCCCGACACAATTTTTTTCGGATCATGCGTTCGATATCACCGGCGCGAATTGTGACGCCCGAACATGCCGATTGTGCTTTCACTCGATGAGCCGCGGCCGGACAAGCTCGCTCCGCGCAGTGACTGCCATTACCGATGGACCGCGCGCTGCCCGCGCCGGCGCTCCACCGTGATCTCCGCCAGGATCGACATCGCGATTTCCTCCGGCGTGATGGCGCCGAGGTCGAGGCCGGCCGGCGCCTTGACGCGGTCGAGCGCGGAAGCCTCGATGCCCTCGCCGATCAGTTTGTCGCGCAGCGCCGCCATCTTGCGGCGGCTGCCGACGAAGGCGTGGTAGGCGGCGTTGGTCTTCACCGCCGTGCGCAGCGCGGCTTCGTCGCCCTTGCCTTGCGTCGCCACCACGATGAAGCGGCGCGCCTCGTGCAGCGGGCCGAGGACAAAACCGTCGACCAGCATGTCGGCATCGGGCGTCTCGGTCAGATCGGCGGCGGGCGCGGCGACCGTGACGTGGTAGCCGAGCTGGCGCGCCTGCGCGGCCAGCGACAGCGCCACCGGGCTTCCGCCGAGAATGACCAGCGAGGGATGCGGCAGCACCGGCTCGACGAACACGTCCATGGTGCCCTTGCTCGGGCACATGTTGGAGGCAAAGCGCACGCCGTCGCGGTTCTCGCCGGGCTTGACGCCGAGTTCGGCGAGCAGATTCTCCGGCTGCACCGAGACCATGCGCGGCTCGCCGTCGGCGAGCGCGTCGCGCGCGGCCTTCAGCACCGCGCCGCGGGCGCAGCCGCCGCCGATCCAGCCCGCCACGATGGTGCCATCGGGCCGGATGATCGCCTTCGCGCCGGCCTTGGCCGCCGTCACCGATACCGTGCGGACAACGGTCGCGAGCACGAAGGCTTCCTCGGCGGCTTTCATTTGCGCCACCAGATCCATCACCTCGACATGCTTCGTCATTGTCGTTTCCTTCGACGTCTTGCTCACAGCTTCGCCAGATAAGGCTCGAGCTCGGTCAGGCTTTTCAGCGTGTTGGCGGGCGCGTAGAGATCGACATGGGGCAATGCGGCCTTGATGCCGGCGGCTTCCGGCGCATAGCCCTCCCACGCCATCATCGGGTTGAGCCAGACGATGCGGCGGCAGCGCCGCGCCAGCGCCGCCATCTCGCGGCCGAGCAGGCTTGCATCGCCGGTCTCGTAGCCGTCGGAGACGATCATCACGACGGTGCGCGAATGGATCACCCGCGCGGCATGCCAGCGATTGAAGGTCTGCAGGCTTTCGCCGATCCGGGTGCCGCCGCCGGCGCCCTGCGCCATGATCGAGAGCCGGTCGAGCGCACGGCCGGGATTCCTCTCCTTCATCGCGTCGGAAACGTGCGCCAGCCGCGTGTGAAACAGAAACGCCTCGGCCTCGCGAAACTCGTCGAGCACGCCATGGATGAACCGCAGGAACACGCCGGTGTACATGCTCATCGAGCCTGACGCGTCGAGCAGCATCACGAGCCGCAGCGGCTTTTCCTTGTGCTGCCGCTTCACCAGCGAGATCGGCACGCCGCCATGGCTGATATTGCTGTGGATGGTGCGCCGCAGATCGAGCCGGTAGCCCTGCCGCCGCGCCAGATCGCGGCGGGTCAGCCGCGTGCGCATGGTTTTCGCCAGCCTCGCTGCGACCTCGTGCGCCTGCTCGATCTGGTCGGGGTCGGCCATCTTGCGGAAATCGATCTCGGAAAGATTGTCGGCGCGCGAGGCGCCTTCCATGCGGCCCTCGCCCTCGCGTCCCTGCGGCGCGTCGTCATCCCCGGGGATCTGGTCGGTGGCGGATTCGCTTCCCGGGGGTTGCGACCGCGTATCCTGCAGGCTCTTCAGCGAGGGGCTGTTGGCCGCCTTGGTCGAGCCGATGGTGAGGGATCGCGACCGCGCGCGCTTGCCCAGCCAGAACGCATCGAACAGCCCGTCGAAGCGGTCCCAGTCGGTCTTGCGCGCCGAGAACAGATGCTTGAACGCCGAGCGCAGCAGGCCCGATTTTTCCGCGTAGCCCGCCGCCATCAGCGACGCCGCGTCCTGGCCCTCTCTGGGGCCAACGGCAAAACCGGCCTCCCGCAATGTCCGAAGGAAGGCGGCGAGTTTGGTCGCGACCAGTTTCGAGACCTCGTCCAGCTCGTCGTACCCGGGATTGGCGCCGCAGCAGCTCATGCGACCTTCCCCAATATTCGTTCCGTCACCTCGCGGGTCATGCGCGATTTGTCCTCATGGGTCTTGAGCAGACACATCAGGGTTTCATGCACCGTCTCGGGCGCGTCATGCAGGTCGTGCACGCCGATGCCGACCAGCGCCGCGGCCCAGTCCAGCGTCTCCGCCACGCCCGGCACCTTGCGCAGTTCTTCCTTCCGGATGCCTTCGACCATGCGCGCGATCTGCTGCGACAGCGAGGCGGTCGCGCCATCGATCCGCGCCATGATGATGCGGGCCTCGCGATCGACGTCGGGATAGTCGACATAATGGTAGAGGCAGCGGCGGCGCAGCGCATCGGACAATTCGCGGGTGCCGTTCGAGGTCAGCACCACGTGCGGGATCGTGATCGCGGCAATCGTGCCGAGTTCGGGAATCGACACCTGGAAATCCGACAGGAGTTCGAGCAGGAACGCCTCGAACTCGTCGTCGGCGCGGTCGACCTCGTCGATCAGGAGCACCGGCGGCTTTGCGCGCCGGATCGCGGCGAGCAGCGGCCGCTCCAGGAGATATTTCTCCGAAAAGATCTGGTCCTCGATGGCATCGGCGTCGCCGCCGCGATGCGCCTGGATCGAGAGCAACTGGCGCTGGTAGTTCCATTCATAGAGCGCAGCCGACTGATCGAGGCCCTCATAGCATTGCAGCCGGATCAGCTCGGTGCCGTGCACACCGGCCAGCGCTTTTGCGACTTCGGTCTTGCCGACGCCCGCCTCGCCTTCGAGCAGCAGCGGACGCCGCAGCAATTGCATCAGCGAGATCGCGGTCGCAAGCTCGCCGTCAGCGATGTAGCCTGCCGTCGCCAGCGCTTGCGCGATCTCCTCGCGGGTCTTCATTGCCAGTGCGTTTTCCTCTTCGCTGCATGTTCTCCCCTCCCCACCACGCGCTGCGCGTGGAGGGAGGGGAGTTTGTATTACGCGAACACTCCCAGATTCTTCGCCGCCTTCCAGTTGCGCCAGTAGTCGTGCGGCATCTGGATGTGGGTGCTCCCCAGGAACGAGAAAGCATCGTTGACGGCGTTGGAGAACGCCGGCACGCCGCCGACATTCGGGCTTTCGCCGACGCCCTTGGCGCCGATCGGATGATGCGGCGACGGCGTCACCGTGAAGTCGGTCTCCCAATGCGGCGTCTCGACCGCGGTCGGCATGAAGAAATCCATGAACGAGCCGGTGACGACGTTGCCCTCGGGGTCGTAGCGGATCTCCTGGCCCATCGCGATGGCGAACGCCTCGGTCAGGCCGCCATGGACCTGGCCCTCGATGATCATCGGGTTGATGCGGGTGCCGCAATCATCGAGCGCGTAGAAGCGCTTGATCTTGTAGACCCCGGTGTCGACGTCGATGGTCATCACGCAGATATAGGCGCCGAACGGATAGGTCATGTTGGGCGGATCGTAATAGCTCACCGCTTCCAGCCCCGGCTCCATGCCCGGCGGCACCGAATTATAGGCCGCCCAGCAGATGTCCTTCATCGACATCGTCTTCTCGGGCAGGCCCTTGACGCGGAAGCCGTCGATATCCCATTCGAGATCGCCTTCATGCACCTCGAGCTTGTAGGCCGCGATCATCTGCGCCTTGGCCTTGATCTTCCGCGCAGCCATGGCGATCGCCGCACCCGCGACCGGCGTCGAGCGCGAGCCGTAGGTGCCGAGCCCGTAGGGCGCGGTGTCGGTGTTGCCCTCCTCGACCGCGATGTTGCCGGCGGGAATGCCGATCTCGGTGGCGATGATCTGCGCCCAGGTGGTCTCGTGGCCCTGGCCGGTGCTCTTGGTGCCGACCCGGGCGATGCCCGCGCCGGTCGGATGCAGGCGGATTTCGCAGGAGTCGAACATCGCGATGCCGAGAATGTCGCAATTCTTCGACGGGCCGGCGCCGACGATCTCGGTGAAGAAGGACACGCCGAGGCCCATGATCTCGCGGGTCTCGCCGCGCTTGAACGCCGCGCGCTGCGCCGCCTGCTGCTTGCGCAGGCCGGCATAGTCGACCGTCTCCATCATCTTCTTCATCGCGGTGTGGTAGTCGCCGGAATCATATTCCCAGCCCAGCGCCGAATGATACGGGAACTGCTCTTTCCTGACGAAGTTCTTCAGCCGCAGTTCCGCCGGATCCATCCCGAGCTTCTGCGCGAGAATGTCCATGCCACGCTCGATGCAGTAGGCCGCCTCCGTCACCCGGAACGAGCAGCGATAGGCGACGCCGCCCGGCGCCTTGTTGGTGTAGATGCCGTCGACCGCGAGATGCGCCGTCGGGAAGTCATAGGACCCCGTGACGATATTGAAGAAGCCGGCCGGCCATTTCGACGGGTCGGCGCAGGCGTCGAACGCGCCGTGATCGGCAAGCACATGGACGCGCAGGCCCGTGACCTTGCCGTCCTTGGTCGCGGCGATCTCGGTCGTCATGTGGTAGTCGCGCGCGAACGAGGTCGCGGTCAGGTTCTCGATGCGGTCCTCGACCCATTTGACCGGTTTTCCCGTGACGATGGTCGCCACCGCGGCGCAGATGTAGCCGGGATAGGCGCCCACCTTGTTGCCGAAACCGCCGCCGACGTCGGGCGAGATCACATGGATCTTCTGTTCGGGCAATTTGGCGATCAGCGCCACCACGGTGCGGATCACATGCGGCGCCTGGAAGGTGCCCCAGATCGACAACTCGCCGCTGATCTTGTCGAACGAGCAGACGCACTGGCAGGTCTCCAGCGGCGACGGATGGGTGCGGTGATAGGAGATCATCTCCTTGATGGTGACATCCGCCTTCTTGAAGGCGGCGTCGGTAAGGTCCCTGTCGCCGACGGTCCACTCGAAAATGTGGTTGTGATGCTTGCGCGGGCCGTGCGCGCCCGTGGTTTTGCCGGCGAGGTCCTCGCGCAGCACCGGCGCATCCTTGTCCATCGCCTTGAACGGATCGATCACGACCGGCAGCGGCTCGTATTCGACCACCACCTTGTTGATGCCGTCGTCGGCCGCATAGCGGTCGGTGGCGACGACGAAGGCGACCTCCTGGTTCTGGAATAACACCTTGCCGTCGGCCAGCACCATCTGGACGTCGCCGGCGAGCGTCGGCATCCAGGCGAGGTTGACGGTCTTCAGCGTCTCGGCGGTGATTACCGCGAGCACGCCCGGCACTTTCAGCGCTTCGGTATCGTCGATTTTCTTGACGCGGGCATGCGCATGCGGCGATCTGACAAAGTCGCCGTGCAGCATGCCCGGCAGTTTCAGATCGTCGACATAATTGCCCTTGCCTTGCGTGAAGCGTGCGTCCTCGACGCGCTTGCGCTTGCAGCCCATGCCTTCGAGACTGGCTTCGCGTTGTTCCCGCGTGGGAGTCATGTCGTTCATTCCGCTGCCTCCTTGAATTCAACGCCATTGATCTTGTCGGCGGCGTACTGGATTGCCCTGACGATGTTCTGGTAGCCGGTGCAGCGGCAGATGTTGCCGGAAATGCCCATCCGGATTTCTTCTTCCGTGGGCCTCGGGTTCTCCTGCAGCAAGCGTTGCGCGCGCAAAATCATGCCGGGGGTGCAGAAGCCGCATTGCAGGCCGTGCATCATCCGGAAACCTTCCTGCAACGCCGACAGCGTGCCGTCGGCGTTGGCGACGCCCTCGATCGTGGTGATCTCTGAGCCCTGGGCCTGCACCGCGAACACCGTGCAGCTCTTCACCGACATGCCGTCGAGATCGACGGTGCAGGCGCCGCAATGGGTGGTCTCGCAGCCGATATGGGTACCGGTCAGTTGCAGGTTCTCGCGGATGAAATGCACCAGCAGCGTGCGCGGTTCGACGAGGCCTTCGACCTCGGCGCCGTTCACCTTCATGGTCACATGGGTCTTTGCCATTTTTCGGATCCCCTCTCAGCTTGTGCGCGAAGCGGCGCGCTGCAGCGCCCGCGTCACCATGATGCCACCGACGTGCTTGCGGTATTCGACCGGGCCGCGGCCGTCCGAAGCCGGCGACATGATCGCCTCCGCCGCGGCGGCGGCCTTTTTCAGGCTCGCCGCGTCGAGGCTGGTTCCGATCACGACTTTCGCCGCGTCGGTCGCCAGCAGCGGCGTTTCGTGCAGATTGGTGAGGCCGATCGTGCAGGTCGCGACCTTGCCGCCGGCCATCGTCAGCATCACCGCCGCCGCAGCGGTGGCGTAGTCGCCGATCTTGCGCTTGAGCTTTTCGTAGGCGTAGCCGGAACCGGCGGCCGGCGCGGGAATCGAGATGGCGGTCAGGATCTCGCCGGGCTCGAGGGCGGTGAAATAGGCGCCCTGATAGAACTCGCTCGCCGCGACATCGCGGGCACCGCCGGCGCCTTCGAGCCGGTAGCTCGCGCCCAGCGTCATCATCAGCGCCGGCATGTCGTTGCCGGGATCGCCATTGGCGACATTGCCGCCGATGGTGCCCATGTAGCGCACCTGGGGATCGGCGATCAGCAACGCCGTCTCGTGCAGGATCGGCAGTGTCTTGGCGATCTCGTCGGACGCCAGCAATTCGTGCTGGGTGGTCATCGCCCCGATCACAACCGTTCCGCCGTCGCGGCGGATGCCTTTCAGGCCGGCGATGCCGTGCAGGTCGACCAGATGCTCGGGCGTCGCGAGCCGAAGCTTCATCATCGGGACCAGACTATGGCCGCCGGCGAGCGGGCGGGCTTCGTCGCCCAATGTCGCGAGCAATTTGACCGCATCGGCCACGGTCGCCGGCCGGTGATAGCTGAACGGGCCAGGAATCATCGTCTCCTCCATGCGTCTTTTTGAACCCAGACGTCGGGCGGAGGCTCTTATGGCAATTGTTCGCAAGCAAGGCGGCGACGGCCGCGAGGTCACAAGCGGAGGGAATTCGCACGAAAGGCGGAAAGCCCCGCACGAAATGCGTCAGCATTCGCGACCTAATTTCTCACCTTTGGCGCGAGGAGGAGTGAGACCATCTATAAAATTAGCGAAGCAAGCCCTCGCGGTTGAGTCACTTCACCGAATTGTCGAGGCGGAAGGGCCTAGGCGGAGGGGCGGTTGGGATCGAGCCGCGCACAAAGCCCCCCTCCGGTCCCCGAATCCCCACATCCGGACTTAGGCCCAATGATGCGAATGTGGGACCATTGGGTCCTGGCCGACGCCGGGTCGGTCCGACCGGCGCTTTCCCGTCGCGGCGCAAAATCCGACGAGCTGGAGCCGCCCAAAAAATGCGGCGCCCGTGGTTGGGCGCTCGCACAGAAGATCCCTTGTTATGTCTGAGATGAGATGGACGGAACTCACGCAGTTCCGTCCATTTCAGCCGTCGGCGAGAGGCCTAATGGTGGTCTCTGCCGTGGTCCAGGCCATCGTCGTCATCGTCATCATCATGGTCATTGGCCTTGAACCGGCCCATATCTCCCACGCAGGCGAAATTGGCCGCGTCGTTCGTCATGCCAGTACCCTTGTACTTTGAAATTTGCGGATACGGACAAAGGGGACGTGTTCCACCGGCCGGGAAATTCCGCGCGACACGAACATCAAACAATCCGCCGCTCGGAAACGGCGAACTGGTATTGTGATTGGCGGCGACAATCCGGTCCGGCGCGGTGCCTTTTTCCACCCACGCGGTGATGGCGTTGAGTTCGTTGACGGCGAAGTCGTTGGTCGCTGGACCGCCGCCACAATGGGCCATGTTCGGCACCATGAAGAGCCTGCTGAAATCATGCGCTCGTCCGCCCATTTCCCGGTTCATCAAACGATACCAGCGAGCGATGGAAGCGCCCGAGAAGATGCCGTCGTTCACCGAAGAAGAGATGATCAGCTTGCCGCCATGACTTTTGAACGGCCGCAGGTTCAGCGAAACGCCGGTCATGAAGTCCATTGAACTCTGCGGGTACGCCTTCGTTTCGGCAAAAATCTTCGGTGCATCCGTGTCGAAGTTGAAATGGAACAGGTAAGCCTCCTGGCCCGTCGGACCCGAAACTGGCGTCACGACTGGAGGGGTGACGAAAATCATCGGAACCGCGCCGGCGCCAAGCGTCAGGTTGGCGGCGGTGTTCACACCAGGAACGGGGCTGGTCACAACATTCCATGCCGTCCATCCGAGCCCCGGCGCTGTGGGCGGCGCCCAAATGCCGGCATCCCAAAACCAGTTTGAATAAAGTCGTTTGCCCTTCGAATTCACCGGACCGCCATAGATCTTCTTCAGCGCACCTACCTGGGCGCTGGTGAGACATGTTCCCCCATGAGGCGTACCGCCGTGCACGCCCGTGCCGCAGGTGTACGGCGGCCAATGCCGGAAATACCTTTTTGTTCGTGCAGGCATGGAAATCATCGATGATTCCATCCACGAGCCCATCGAGTGCATCGCAAGCGCCCAGGATCGCCGCGGAAGCGACTTGAAGGTCCTGAGACGGGAATGTGTCGGGGATAAAGGGCTGCCCGTTGACATCCACTGAGGTCGCCAAAGGTGCAAGGGCCTGCTCGTTCCACGCTTCGGCAACCCCCGCCTGAGGCAGATTGAAGCCCGGATTTTGCGATATCACGCCGTCGAACAGGAACGGAAATTTCTGGGAAGCGACCATTCCATCGCGGCCGCCGTTTGAACAACCCATGAGGTAGGAGAAGGCAGCCTGCCGTCCATAATAATAGGCGATGATCTCCTTCGATATCGTCGCGGTTTTCTCGATGCCGTTGTAGCCATAGTCGATGCGGGCCTGCTGATCGACGCCAAAATGTGCGCTGCCGCCGGCATTGGCATCGTCGTCTTGATATCCGCCGACCGCATTTGGGGTTCGATCTTCGTGTCCGCCGTCGTCAACGGCGACGGCCCATCCTTGAGTCAGTTCGACGCCGGCAGCACCCTGCGGGTCGGCATTGAGCGAGCCATCTGTCCCGCCTCCGCCCATCACCTCGAAGCGACCGAACCAGGTGTCAGGCAGATTGAGCGAAAAACCGATCCCGTATGTGAAATGATCGGGATCCTGGGCGCTGACGCGTTTGTTGATGACGCCGACAACATTGCAGTACCCCGTTTTTTGCGTCGCACTCAGGATTTGCGTATTTGGCAGCGGCAACCCCAACAGGCCGGCACATGTGCCGTGCGGCACGATACCGGCTCCCGCAGCCAGGGCATTCGGCGCCGCGAGCGATAACCAACTCGCGGCGATAGTTGACGCCAGGAACATGCGCTTCATGTCAATCTCCCCTGTGATGACTGAATAGAATCCGTCGATATGGGTTCGGCGACGCCGCGGGCGGTGCAACAGAGCGGGCCTGCCGAAAAAAGCCCCTCGATCGACCCGAATGATTGAAAGTTCGCGATTGCCGTTCCGGGCCGCGATGCACTGTTTCGCAAGTTGGGACCGGGAAAGACGGGCAGATGCGATGGGGTCGTGCTCGCGCTCCAGCTCGGCTCGTGCAGCGCGAGATTCGGCTTTTGCAGCCTTGAGGGCGGCCAACTGTGAAAGCACGGACGTTTCCCCGACGAGCCGCTCTTCGGATGGCAGCTTCGTTGTAGTTGCCATCACATCAAGGCCATGTAGCCCTGTCAACATCAAAAGCAGATTTGCAGCCGACATCGAGCGCCGAAGCCCGATTCATTTCGCGCATGCGAGAATTGCTGGTGGGCACCGGGCATCCGCGGCACGCAACCCGTTTCGCGTGATGTGCTCGCTAGACTAAAGAGGTGCGGGGTTGCGACACCGTGGCCGTGATTAGACCGGGTCAGACCTAGGCGGTCTGATATAAGCTCTGGCAAATCAATTTCTTCTTCGAGAGATTCTCTGATGAAATCCAAAAGCGAGCGAAGTGCGACCAGCCCCTCCAAGGACGTTCGCCTCATCAGACAACCAGCGAAGTCACGGAAAGTCTCGCCCCGCAAAAGGAACGTCAGGGCGCCGGCGCCACCGCGGGGCGATCAAATCGCGCTGGGAGACCTGTCGAAGAATTTGGGCTACCGTATCAGGCGAGCGCAATTGTGGGTCTTCAAGGATGTCAGCCGACAGTTGGCGGCCTTCGACATAAGCCTCGCACAATTCTCGGTGCTCAGCATCATCAACACCAATCCCGGCATCAATCAGCTTGCGATAGCCTCGGTCCTTTCCATCGAGCGTGCGGGTCTGGGGCGTCTGGTGGAGCGCCTCGAACAGCGAGGACTGGTGGCGCGCACGTCGTCATCGACCAATCGTCGATATTACGTCCTGCGCTTGACGGCCGCGGGCGCGGCGCTTCTGGATCGGCTTCGCTCACTCATTGCGCAACACGAAAAAGCTCTCGCCCAAAAACTTGGTCCACGTGCCTATAAACAGTTGCTGCAAACCTTGTCGATTTTTCTGCACGATTGATGGCAGGCGGGCAATACGGCAAGCCCCTCGGGTATTGCCCGTCCTCGCCGGGTGCCGCCCGCGACGGCTTCGCCGTCGTTGCTGCGAGTGCGAACGCTGCGAGCCTTGAAGGATGAGATGCCCGGCTGCTGCTCGGGGGCTGTCGCCCCACGAGACGCCGCTTCGCGGCTCCCTTGGGGTGACGGAATAAAGGACGATCCGCGGCTTCAGGCGTGGTGATTGCGCCGTACCAGCCCCAGCCTTGCCTTGACCTCGGCGATCTTGGCGCGGCTGACGGGCACCCGATGCGGCGACGGCCCGTCGAGTTCGATCACCGCGCCGTCACCTTCCTTGCGGACGAAGGAGACATGCGGGATCGCCACGATATGGCTGCGGTGGACCCGGACGAACAGGCCGGGATCGAGTTGGGCCTCGGCCTGCGAGATCGACCACGGGCACATCCGCTCGCGGGTGCCGTCATGCACCCGGGTATAATGCGCATCGGCCCGGACGCTCCGGACATCGGCGGCATCGATGAAATGGGTGCCGTTGGCGCCCTCGATCGGCAGCCGCGGCGCGGGTGCGGCGCGCGGCGGCTGGCCGAGGCCGCCGAGCGGCGCGGCAACCGGCCGCGGCGGCGGTACGGCAATCGCGCCTGCTTCCGGCACCGGCTCCGGCGCGGTGTTGGACGCCGCTACGATGGCTGGATCGATCGAGGCCACGGCAACGGCCGCCGTTTGCCGGCGCGGATCCGGCACCAGCGACAACAGGAAGCCGGCCGCAATGACAAAACAGAGCACCGCGACCACTACCGACAGGATTTGCTGCGACGCGGCGAGTCCGCTCGAGATGTTGGTGCATGGCATCGGACGGCGGCACGAAATGCATGCCCTCCATCGCGGTGTAATGCATGCCGGAGACGGCGATGCCGAACGCGATCGAACTCGCGATCAGCCGGATGCCGTCGTGCCGGGCCAGGAATACGCGCAAGCCCCCATAGGCCGCGACGATGGCGATTGCGGTCGACAGCAGGATCATCGCGCCGTCATGCGCAATCGAAAAATTGCCGGCGAGGCCGTGGATGCCGACATAATGCATGCTGACGATCCCTGCCCCCAAAAGCACCGCCGACGAGATCACGCGTCGCTGCGACGGCTCACCGATCGAGAGGAAAAACAGGGAAACCCCGACCACCAGCGCGCAGATCAGGAACGAGACGATGGTGGGCAGCACGAGATAGACGGCGTCCGGCGGAATCGGCGCCGCCAGCATGCCGACGAAATGCATGGTCCAGATGCCGATCGCGAGAAAGCCGGCGGCACCCGACAGCAGGACGCGCTGGCTCACGCCCGGCGTGCCGCGGATCCGCGCGGCGAGGCCAAAGCCGGTGTAGCCACCCAGGATCGCGATCACCACCGAGAGCGCGACGAGATAGGGATCGTGTCCTTCGAACATGATCGTCTCGGCCGCCCGTCTCCACGGGCAAAGCCTCCTCCCATGGCGTCAAGTTTATAGGCGCGCCGGCGGAAATGACAATCGGCCCAACGGGACGATACGCCGACTTGATCCCGGCCAGCGGTCCATTGGCGCAGGTCAGGCCGCGCGGATCGAGCCGAGGAAACCGTTGACCTCGATCTTCAGCTGTTCGGACTGCGACGACAGTCCGTTCGACGCCGACAGCAGCTTGGAGGCGGCAACGCCGGCTTCGTTGGCCGCGGCCTTGACGCCGAGGATGTTGTCCGCCACCTCGCCGGTGCCGGCGGCGGCCTGCTGGACGTTGCCGGCGATCTCGCGCGTCGCCCCGTTCTGCTGATCGACGGCGCTCGCGATCGCACCGGAAATCTCGTTGATCTCGGTGATGGTGCCGACGAAGGCCTGGATCGCGGAGACCGCCTGTCCGGTCGCGGACTGGATGTCCTGGATCTGTCCGGAAATTTCCTCGGTCGCCTTGGCGGTCTGGTTGGCCAGCGCCTTCACTTCGCTCGCGACCACGGCGAATCCCCTGCCGTGTTCGCCGGCGCGGGCGGCCTCGATCGTCGCATTCAGCGCCAGCAAATTGGTCTGGCTGGCGATGCTCTGGATCAGCGTCACCACTTCGCCGATCTTCTGGGTGCCGGATGCAAGGCCCTCGACGACGATGTTGGTGCGGCGCGCTTCCTCGGCGGCCTTTTCGGCGATTTCCGCCGAGCGCGTCACCTGCTTGCTGATCTCGCCGATCGAGGCGGTGAGTTCTTCCGTGGCCGAGGCGACGGTTCCGACGCTGGAGGACGCCTGGGTCGAGGCCATCGCGGCGGCCGCCGCCTGGCGCGCCGTTTCCTCGCTGCTGGCGCTCATCGAGGAAGATATCGCCTGCATCTCGCCAGCTGCAACCGCGACCGCCTGGACGATGCGGCCGACCTTGCGTTCGAAGTCGGACGCCAGTTCGCGCCGCGCCGCGTCGCGATCCAGCTTCGCCTGGTGATCGGCCTCGATCCGCTCGGCCTGCGCGCGCGCCTGGGCGGCATGGGCGGCCTCGACTTCGGCGGATTTCTGCGCCGTGGCCTCGAACAGTTGCGAGAGCTGGTGGGCAAGCCAGACCAGCACGGCGGCTTCCATCACCAGGATGACGGCGTGCAACACCACGCGTCCGAGATCGCCGCCGCCCGGGAAGATCGCCGAAGGCATGAGGAAATTCAGGGTGAGATGGTGGAGCGCGACCGCGACGGTGCCGATCACGATCGGCCGGTAGTCGCAATAGGCGACCAGAAACGCCAGCGCCGCGAAGAAATACATGTGTATGTCGATCTGCCAGGCGCGACCCGCGAGCTGATAGGCAAACACCGAAACGCCGCCCATCAGCGCGACGGCAAATGTCAGGCGGGTCGACAGGCCGTTGCCGGTCATGCGCCACGACAGCGTCGCGGCGGCGGCCATCACCGCCATGTACACCGCCGGCAGCAGCCAGTCGGAACCAAGCGCCATTCCAATCACCACCGCGACCGGCAGGTGGATCCACAGCAGGGCGATCAGGGCCTTGCTGGTGGTTTCGCGCAGCGCTTCCAGATCCTTGCTCTCGACGATCATGCTCAATTCCCCAAAGGCCTATTTCGTGAGACAGGCGGCGATCGCCTGCGGATCGATGGCAAGCCACGCGCCGGACTCGCGCAGCCGCGCCAGCCCGTCATGGCCGTCCGGCTGCACCACCAGAATCGAAGGGATGGCGGTCGTCCTGACGATGGCGGCGTCCGCTGAAGCGGCAGCCGCGAAAACCTGTTGAGCACTCCACCAGGGCGGAAAGGCCACGGCCACGACTTCCGTGCCGGGCCGCACCTGCAACGACAGCGCCGCGACGCCGACGAAGCTCGCGATCAGCAGGCCGGTCGCGTTAAGCCATGTTGGCCAGCGGGATATCGGAAGGGACGGGGAATGCTCCATCCTTCAAATTCATAGGGCGATAATGATAATTGCGCGTAAATGTCGCGGCAGCGCGCAGGTATCCACACACTGTTCGCGACATATTCATACCGATCGACGGCGACTTGTGCTGCAGCGCAGCAGATTCGCCCGCGTGCACTCCGCCCTCGCCCCGCCTGCGGGGAGAGGGTCGGGGTGAGGGGCTGGTTCCGCAAATTCTCTGACAGAGGATACGCGGTGAGCCCCCTCACCCGTACGCATCGCGTCGACCTCTCCCGCAAGCGGGGCGAGGTCAGCGAGTTCGCGCGCGCCGCCAGCGCCGCTTACGCGATCCCCGCGGCGACCTGGCCGCGCAGCCGCTCCAGGCTGTGCAGCGTGGTGGCGCAGGCCTCCGCCACTTCGATGCCCTTGATGACGAAGTGCTTGCGGAAGAACTCGAAATGCGCCGCGCTCTCGTGGAACTGCTGCGGCGTCAGCACCGCCGAGAATACCGGCACCTCGGTGCGCAACTGCACATCCATCAGCGCCTTGATCACGGTGTCGGCGACGAATTCATGGCGGTAGATGCCGCCATCGACCACGAGCCCGGCCGCGACGATCGCGGTGTAGCGCCGCGTCTTGGCCAGGATCTGCGCGTGCAGCGGGATTTCGAACGAGCCGGGCACATCGAACACGTCGACATTGGTGACATGGCGCCTTTCCATTTCCGCAAGAAAGGCGATGCGGCATTCCTCGACCACCTCGCGGTGCCAGGAGGATTGCACGAAGGCGACCCGCTGCGGTTTTGCAAACCGCGGATGCGCGGGAACCGGCGGACGATCCACTGTCGCGGGAGGCCGGGTTGGTTCGGAACTGTTGTGGGGAGCATCTTGCAACATCTGATTCATGGCTTTCCTCTTTCAGGACCAGAATCAGGGCACACGGAACGACGTGCCCACGCACATGCGCGGGCCGACGCGACCGTTCTCTTTCATCCGGACTTTAACCGTCGGCTTCGAAGTCACACCGAATCTGCTGACCCTTCTTCGACAAGGAATTTCGGGAGAAACTCCGGAAGAAGAAGGCGCTCGCGGGCTTGGGCTGCTTCACCCTTACCGCCGGTGGGGATTTTCACCCCGCCCTGAGAACATCGGCCGCCCGGAATGAGCGGCCTGCATCAAGTATGGCGAAGGCAGGCCCCGCCAGCAAGAACCTTCCCCATGGGGAAAGCGCATGTCCCCATGCCCAAATCAGCGGCTGCGACCCAGCCCGCCGCGCCGGCTCGCCGCGTGCATCCGGCGGCCGGACTCGGATGCCGCGAATTTGATTCCGGTTTGTTCTCACGGCAAAAGTTAACGCCGCCGAAGAGCTGTGGACGAGCCGCGCTTTGCCTGTGGATGGACTCCGGGCTCGGTTGCGCCGATTTCGCAAATCACATCACTTGATCCGCGCAGGCTCCGGTGACCCCCGCGGGATTGCAGTTGGCAGCGATGCAATTGGATGCGCGTCGGCCTGCTGCGTGTGTAGCAACCATCGTATCTTCAACGGCAAAGGCAAGGTCGAGCTGGCATGTCCCTCCTCGAAGGCATTATCGATTCCCGGATCAATCCGCTCGCGGTAGTCGAGGACATCGCCGCCGATAACAACTGGTCGTTCGAGCGCTCCGGCGAAGACGAAGTGACGATCGTCTCCAAGGGCGACTGGACCGACTACCAATTGTCCTTCACCTGGATGAACGAGATCGAGGCGCTGCATCTGGCCTGCGCCTTCGACATGAAGATCCCGCAGGCCCGCCGCGCCGAAGTGCAGCGGCTGATCGCCGCCATCAACGAGCAATTGTGGATCGGGCATTTCGACATCTGGACCCATACCGGCATGATCATGTACCGGCAGGCGCTGCCGCTGCCGGGCGGGCTGACCGCCTCGAGCGCGCAATGCGAGAGCATGCTGGTCGGCGCCATCCACGCCTGCGAGCGCTATTACCCGGCGTTCCAGTTCGTGGTCTGGGCCGGCAAGAATGCGGCCGAGGCGATGAGCGCGGCGATGTTCGACACCGACGGCGAGGCGTAGGACGTTTAGCGCGCCTCGACGAGCAACTGCATGTCTCACCACCGTCATGCCCGGGCTTGTCCCGGGCATCCACGTTTTTGCTTCCGATGGACAAGGGAAGACATAGATGGCCGGGACAAGCCCGGCCATGACGAGCTATGCTATTGGCGGCTTTCCATCGGGACATCACCATGAATGACGCTCAACCACTCACGCAAATCCCCGGCCCGATTGTGCTCGCCGGCGCGGGGAAGATGGGCGGGGCGATGCTGACGGGCTGGCTCGCGCGCGGGCTCGGTCCTGACAAGGTGGCGGTCATCGAGCCCTACCCCGCCGCGGAAATCTCCGCGCTTGCGGCAAAGGGCATTCGCCTCAATCCGCAGGCCAAGGACATCGGCAACGCCGCCACGCTGGTGGTCGCGCTGAAGCCGCAGATGTTCCGCGAAGCGGGCCCGGCTCTGAAGCCGCTCGTGGGCCCTTCGACGCTGGTGGTTTCGATCATGGCGGGAACGACCATTGCCTCGATCGCGCAGGTCTGCGGCGGCAGCGTGGTGCGCGCGATGCCCAACACGCCAGCGGCGATCGGCCGCGGGATCACGGTGGCGGTGGCGGCAAAGGGCGTTGCGGCTGCGCAGCGCGCGGTCGCCGATGCGCTGTTGCGCGCCACCGGATCGGTCGAGTGGGTCGACGACGAGGGTTTGATGGATGCGGTGACCGCGGTCTCCGGCTCCGGACCGGCCTATGTGTTCCTGCTCGCGGAAGAACTGGCGCGGGCCGGCGTCGAGGCCGGACTGCCGCAGGATCTCGCCACCAAACTCGCGCGCGAAACCGTCGCCGGCTCCGGCGAATTGCTGGCTCGCTCACACGAGGCTTCGGCCACGCTGCGCCAGAACGTCACCTCGCCCGGCGGCACCACGGCAGCCGCACTGGAAGTGCTGATGGGAGACGGCGGCATGCAATCGCTGCTGACCCGCGCGGTCGCCGCCGCGACCCGGCGCTCGAAGGAACTCGCGAAGTAGTCTTCCTCAGTCCTCATCCTGAGGAGCCGCGAAGCGGCGTCTCGAAGGATGGGCCACGGGATATCTCCATCCTTCGAGACGCGGCCAAGAGGCCGCTCCTCAGGATGAGGCCGGTGTATGCGGCTAGGTGGCGCCCAAACGCTTGTTAAAAGCCTCGACATTGACGAGGCCGCGGGCATGGCGGCCTTCGCCGATGCGGCGCTTGTCGTCGAAGGCTTCGACCTCGAAGCGGATCACCCGGCGCTCCACCGCGATCACCTTCGCGGTGGTCCGCACGGTCGCGCCGACCGGGGTTGCCGCGAGATGGCGGATGTCGACCTCGGTGCCGACCGTGACCCAGCCCGGCTGCAGATGCTCGCGGATGGCGTCGCCCGACGTCATCTCCATTTCCAGGATCATCATCGGGGTCGCATAGACCATCGGCATGTGCGGAACGAAGTGCCCGACGGTGCGCTCGACCGGCACGATCAGTATGCGCTCCGCGCTCATGCCGATTTTGATGAAGTCGCGTGCGTCCATAGGGTGATCCGATGCGCGAACAAATTCCGCTGTCGTCCCGGCCTTGAGCCGGGACCCATAACCACAACTGTTGATGTTGCACGAACCTTGAGCCACGGCCCGGTGCAACAACAGACTTCGGTGGTTATGGGTCCCCGCTTTCGCGGGGACGACGGAGAGAGTTCGTCCTACTTCTTCGCTGCCGCCGCGCGCTCCACAAAAGTCTTGCCGCCCTTCATCTTGTGCGACAGCGGCGCTTCGTTGATCTGGATGACGACGGCATCGGCGTCGATGCCGAGATTCTTGACCAGCGCCTGCGTGATATCGCGCATCATGGCGGCCTTCTGCTCATCGGTGCGGCCAACGGCCATGCTGACGGTGATCTCAGGCATTGTTCGTTACTCCCTTTGCTCTTGCTTACTCGCTACAAACTCGAAACCCATCCCAAGGAGCGCCCGTTTGGCCGGGTCTCGAAGGATGCGCATTGTCACCATGGTTCGAGATGGCGCAAGAGCGCCGCCTCACCATGAGGACTACCCCCACTTCACCCCATGCCGCGTCAGCACCTCGCGCACCCCAGCGACCAATTCGTCTTCCCTGCACGAAAATTGCGCAGGCCGGGTCTCGCGCCATTCCTGATTGGAGGCGATCGCGGCCGCCGCCCTGGCGCCCTCGATCAAATCCTTGATCTGAACCTCGCCGCGCGCCTTCTCGTCCGAACCCTGGATGATGACGCAAGGCGAATTGCGCCGGTCGGCATATTTGAGTTGGTTGCCCATGTTCTTGGGGTTGCCGAGATAGAGCTCGGCGCGAATTTTTTCCGCGCGCAGCGCCGCGACCATTTTCTGGTAGTCACTGACGCGGTCGCGGTCGAACACGGTGACGACGACCGGCCCGAACTCCGCCCTGGTGTCGAGCTTGCCGAGCATGGTGAGCGCGGCCTGCAATCGCGACACGCCGATGGAAAATCCGGTTGCCGGCACCGGCTCGCCGCGAAAGCGCGAGACCAGACCATCATAACGTCCGCCGCCGCCGACCGAGCCGAAGCGCACGGGCCGGCCTTTTTCGTCCTTGGTGTCGAGCAGGAGTTCAACCTCGTAGACCGGGCCGGTGTAGTATTCCAGGCCGCGGACAACGGAGGGATCGATGACAATGCAACTCTCGTATCCTGATGCGCTTATCAACTCCGAAATCGCTCGAAGTTCCGCTACCGCGGCTTTAACTGTTTCATTCGCGCCAAATTTGGTTTCGAGTGCATCCAATATACTGGCGTTCGAAGGCAACAGTCCTGCCTCGTACTGACGATCGGAAGGTTGGAACGTATCCTGCGTAGTTGTCGAAACTGCGGTCGGAGTGACCTCATGGCCGTAAACGACGACTTTCCAGCTAACGTAGTCCATGAGTGACTCAATCTGCGCAAGGTCCAGATTGGCGCCCTGCAGTCACGTCTCCACTTTCGTCTTTGCGACCCACGCCGAGAAGTTCGCGTACACCTTGCGGTCCAAGACGATCCAGCTTGTCTATCGCGCGCAAAACAGTCAGGCGCTTGATTGCATTCTCGTCGCCGCCGAGCCGAACAGCCTCCAACACCCCATCGAGCACCTTGCGATTGTTCACCTTCACCACATAGCTGTTGCGCGGGACACCCAGCGCTTCCATGGTGTCGGCCGCCATCATGCACATCTCGGCGTCGGCTGCCGCCGCCGACTGTCCACCGCCAGCAGTCCCGATGGTGTCAGCGTCGAATTGCATGAACTGGCGAAAGCGGCCCGGGCCCGGCTTTTCGTTGCGGTAGACGTAACCGAAACGATAACTGCGGTAAGGCAGGACAAGATTTTCGGTGCCGTATCTCTCCGCGACATAGCGCGCCAGGGGCGCGGTCAGGTCGTAGCGCAGCGATATCCACTGCTCGTCGTCGTCCTGGAACGAGAACACGCCTTCGTTCGGACGATCCTGGTCGGGCAGGAATTTGCCGAGCGCGTCGGTATACTCCATCGCCGGGGTTTCCACCGGCTCGAAACCGTAGCGCTCGTAGACTTCGCGGATTTTCTCCACCATCGCGCGCGTGGCGTTGATCGCGGCGGGGCCACGATCCTCCAGCCCGCGCGGCAGGCGGGCTCGCAGTTTCTGGGGTTTTTTCGGTTTCTCGGCCATGGCCGGCGTTGGTACCAGCCGGGGCGCGATGCGGCAACCGGCGCATCCGGGGGTGGCCGTCATTCCGGGGCGATGCCCAGCATCGAACCCGGAATCTCGAGATTCCGGGTCTGGTCCTTCGGACCATCCCGGAATGACGACGCGCTGTCCTTACAGCACTTTTCTGATCCAGTTGTGCGGGTCGGCGACGCGACCGTACTGGATGTCGACCAGTTTCTTGCGCAGCCCCATGGCGACCGGGCCGGCGGCGCCGCCCGAGATGAGAAAATCGCCGCTGGTGGAACACACCTTGCCGATCGGCGAGATCACGGCCGCCGTGCCGCAGGCGAACGCCTCTTTCAGCTTGCCGCTGGCGGCGTCAGCGCGCCACTGCTCGATCGTGTAGGGCTCCTCGCGCACCCGGATGCCGGAATCCCTGGTGAGCGCGATGATCGAATCGCGGGTGATGCCCGGCAGGATCGTGCCGAGCGGCGGCGTCGAGAGCGAGCCGTCCTCGAACACGAAGAAGACGTTCATGCCGCCGAGTTCCTCGATATAGCGGCGCTCGACCGCATCGAGGAAAACCACCTGGTCGCAGCCGTGTTCGATGGCCTCGGCCTGCGCGCGCAGGCTCGCGGCGTAGTTGCCACCGCATTTGACGGCGCCGGTGCCGCCGATCGCGGCGCGCGTGTAGTTCTCCGACACCCAGATCGACACCGGCGCAGGTCCACCCTTGAAATAGGAGCCGACCGGCGAGGCGATCACGGCGAAGATGTATTCCGCCGACGGTTTGACGCCGAGGAAGATCTCGCTCGCGACCATGAAGGGCCGCAAATAGAGGCTGCCCTCGCCGCCCGGGATCCAGGCGCGGTCGGTGCGCACGAGTTGCTCGACCGCCTCGATGAACACCGACTCCGGCAGCGGCGCCATCGCCATGCGGTCGGCCGAATTGTGGAAGCGGCGGGCGTTGGCGTCGGGACGGAACAGGTTCACGCTGCCGTCGTCGCACTTGTAGGCCTTCAGCCCTTCGAAAATCTCCTGCGCGTAGTGCAGCACGGCTGACGCCGGATCGAGCGGGAAATTCGCGCGGGATTCCACGCGCGCGGAATGCCAGCCCTGCGCCTGATTGTAGCGGACCAGCGCCATGTGATCGGTGAAAACCCGGCCGAAGCCCGGGTCCACGAGCTTTGCCGCGCGGTCCTTTTCGGAGGTCGGATGGCTCGTGGGCTGGATTTCGAATTTCAGGCTCATTCCCTTGCCCCTGCTTTCCGCTGCCGGAACCGACGCCGGCCTGTCGCTCCGGGCCTGCTGGCCCGATGTCGACGAGGCGACGTCATCGATCTTGTTCAACGAAACTGCCATGGGCCCTCTCCCGGATTGACGCGGATTGCGCGTCTCGCGCCGCGGCGCTGTTGGTTTAGTCTGGCCCTCCGCCCTGTGACCGCCTTGCGGCCGGTCGCCCCCTCGAGCATTGCCCAAGAGGACATGCTTTTGTGGAAGGCGGAAGTCCAGTATGTTTGCCGAAATGCCGCTCGACAATCGTACGGTAGACAAATTCGCGGCCGAGAGCCGCCATCTCTGGCTTTTTCAGGCCGCTTGAAACCTCGCCACCGACGACGCGACTTAATGTTTCGTCGGCATTGATTGTTTTGTAACATTGAACCCAAGATACGTCAATATGGCTGACATAAATTTCTCAAATGCTTCGGCCGACCCCGATTCGCGGTCTTCCGAAGGGCGGTCCCCGGCCGCCAGGTCCGGCGATTTGCGCTGGGACATCATCGAGTTGCTGTTCTTCGCCTACCGGGATTTCGTCGGCGATGCCGACCATGAACTGGAGGTGTTCGGCTTCGGCCGGGCGCATCACCGCGTGCTGCATTTCGTCCACCGCTACCCCGGCCTGAAGGTCGCCGATCTCCTGGACGTGCTGCGCATCACCAAGCAGTCGCTCGGGCGGGTGCTCAAGCAACTGCTCGACGAAGGCTATATCGTGCAGAAGACCGGCAATAACGACCGGCGGCAGCGCCTTCTTTTCGCCACCGCCAAGGGCGAGGCGCTGGTGGCCAAGCTCGCCGGCCTGCAGACCGATCGCATCAACCGCGCGCTCGGCGACATCCCGCCGGAGGGCGCCGACACGGTCCGCCAGTTCCTGCGCGCGATGATCGATCACGACGATCCCGACAAGGTGCTCGAGATCATCCTCAGGCCCGGCACCGCAACTACAAAGGAACAGGCGTGATCCAGGCTGCGACGATAACGCGGACGCCGCCGCAGCCGGCCGACGATGCGCCGCATCTGTTGCTGGTCGACGACGACCGCCGTATCCGCGATCTGCTGTCGCGCTTTCTCTGCGGCGAAGGCTACCGCGTCACCACGGCGATGAGCGCGACCGACGCCCGCGCCAAGCTCAACGGCCTGCATTTCGATCTATTGATCCTCGACGTCATGATGCCCGGCGAAACCGGCTTCGATCTCGCCCGCTTCATCCGCACCCAATCCTCGGTGCCGATCATCATGCTGACCGCGCGCCACGAGGCGGAAGCCCGGATCGAGGGTTTGCAGATCGGCGCCGACGACTATGTCGCCAAGCCGTTCGAGCCGCGCGAACTGGTGTTGCGCATCGGCAATATTCTCAAGCGCACCGCGCCGCCGCCGGTGGAAACACTGGAGCAGGTCGCGTTCGGGCCTTACGTCTATCATCTGGAGCGCGGCGAACTGCGCAAGGGCGACGAGCCCATTCACCTCACCGATCGCGAACGCGAGATGCTGCGCATCCTGGCCGAGGCGCGGGGCGAGACCGTGCCGCGCAACGCGCTGACCGGCAACGGCACCGTCAACGAGCGCGCGGTCGACGTGCAGATCAACCGCCTGCGCCGCAAGATCGAGCGCGATCCCGCCAATCCGCTGTTCCTGCAGGCGGTGCGCGGCATCGGCTATCGCCTGGTCGCCGCGCCTTGAGCCATCGCAAGATTGAATCCTGTCAGATGAGCCCTGTCAGATGAGTACGCTCGACACCGGCATCACCCTGATCCGCACCGCCGCCGGCCGCGTCTCCGCGGCCAATAGCTGGATGGGCAACGCGTTCAAGGGCTGGATGCCGACCGGGCTTTACGCCCGCGCGCTGCTGATCATGATCGTGCCGATGGTGGTGCTGCAGTCGGTGGTGACGTTCGTGTTCATGGAGCGGCACTGGAACACGGTGACGCGGCATCTGTCGGCCGCGGTGGTGCAGGACATCGCCAGCCTGATCGACGTCTACCACACCTATCCGCAGGACAAGGAACGCGCGCAGTTGCGCCGCATCGCCCAGCAGCGGCTGCAGCTCGTGGTGGATTTCCTGCCCGTCGGCGACATGCCGCCGCCCGGCCCCAAGCCGTTCTTCTCGCTGCTCGACCAGACGCTCTCGGTGGAGCTCGGCCGCAAGATCGGCAAGCCGTTCTGGATCGATACCGTCGGCCGCTCCAACCAGGTGGAAATCCGCATCCAGCTCGAAGACGCGGTGATGCGCATCTTCGCGCTGCGCAGCGCCGCCTACGCCTCCAATTCCGAGATCTTCATCTTCTGGATGCTCGGCACCTCCTCGATCCTGCTGATCGTCTCGGTGCTGTTCCTGCGCAATCAGATCAAGCCGATCCTGCGGCTGGCGGACGCCGCCGAAAGCTTCGGCAAGGGCCGCGAGGCGCCGAATTTCCGCCCCAGGGGCGCGCGCGAGGTGCGCCGCGCCGCGCACGCCTTCCTCGAGATGAAGGCGCGCATCGAACGCTCGATCGAGCAGCGCACGGCGATGCTGGCCGGCGTCAGCCACGACCTGCGCACCATCCTGACCCGCTTCAAGCTGGAGCTGGAATTGATCGGCGACAGCCCCGAGGTCGACGGCATGCGCAAGGACGTCGACGAGATGTCGGGCATGCTGGAGGACTATCTGGCTTTCGCGCGCGGCGATTCCGGCGAGCACGCGCAGCCGACCGACATGGCGGCGGCGCTGGAGGAATTACGCAGCGACGCCGAGCGCAACGGCCACACCGCCACCGTGGCGTTCCGCGGCCTGCCGGTGGTGACGGTGAAGCCGGCGTCGTTCAAGCGCTGCCTCGGCAACCTCGTCTCCAACGCCGCGCGGCATGCCAACTCGATATCGATCACCGGCCATCGCGATCACCGTTATTTGACCGTCACCGTCGACGACGACGGACCGGGCATTCCCGTCGGCATGCGCGAGGAAGTGTTCAAGCCGTTCCTGCGGCTGGACGACGCCCGTAACCAGGACGAAGGCGGCACGGGATTGGGCCTCGCCATCGCCCGCGACATCGCGCGCTCGCATGGCGGCGACATCACGCTCGGCGACAGCCCGATGGGCGGCCTGCGCGCCACGGTCCGGATTCCGGTGTAAGGGCGCGCCGCGCGCTCCTCGCCCCGCTCTTCGGAGGAGAGGGTTGGAGCGAAGTGCATTGCCGCTATTTCGGCATCAGGCCCTTGAGCTTTTCCGCGTCCTTGACGTTCATCTTGAAGCCGCCTGGCATCACGATGTCGCCGGGCTTCTGATCGGGCTTGCACGCTCCGAGCCACTTCGCCTCGATGGTCATCGTGGTGTCGCGCGGGGCGCCGGTTGGGCCGCGCTCGCTGTGCGAGGTGGTCTTGACGCTATAGGCGGAATTGAAATCGCCCGTCACTTCCGAATGCGACGTCATCGACATGCCGGCGACGCTGCAGACGGAGTCGGCGGCGTAACCGCTGGCGGTCTTCTGGATATCGTTTTTGGAACAGACTTCCTTCGACATCGGCGAAGCCGCGGCGGTCATCGCCTTGTCGGTGGTCTCATCGGTGCAATGCTGCATGGTCATTTCGGGCAGCGGCGAGCCGGTCCTGACCATCTTCAATTCCCACAGGCCCGGCTTGCGCACCGGCATGTCCACCGCGCGCGCGTCGGGCGCCGGCAGCCATGCCAGAAGGCAGGTCCCCAGACACAATGAAAGAAGCGCTCGCGTCATGCTCCCCCACTCCCGATTGGCCGTTTAGTCGGATGCGCTGCGCTGTCTCAGTAGCGAACGGACAGCGGCCGGTCGTTGGCGCCGTAGGGCACCCAGCGGCAGGCGAAGGAGATGTAACCGCCATATTGAGCGGCGACCGCCAGGAATTTCACCACCTTGCCGTAGCGCGCGCAATGATCGACCGCGAGTTGGCGGACATCGGTCTGCGCGGCCATGGAATAGGCGATGATGCCGCCGGTGTCGTTGCCCTTGAACGCCGGCACCCAGTCGGCCCGCGCCGGCGCACACGCCAGCATCCCGCAAACGGCAACCAGGCTCGCAACCCCCAAGATTCGCATCGCAAACTCCCTTTGGCTCGGCGACACCTTAGAGCGCATCCCCGGCCATGAAAAGAACGGCCGGTCCATATTAGGTAGAGTTGTCAGCAGGTGTTGCCCTGTTGCACTTGACCTCACGCGGGCTTCGCGGCACCGTCAGGCCTTGGTTTTTCCGGCGGATCGCCCATGCCCGACCTCTTCGCATCGTTGAAAAAAACTGGCCTTGGCGCCGCGCTCGGCGTCCTGTTCGGCCTTCTGTCCCTTGGCCAGAGCGCGCAGGCGGCCAATCCCCTTGAACTGAACTTCTGGCTGTCGGGCCCCCGTTATGACGGCTTGGTCGCCTCCTGCGAGAGCGCGCTGGGAACCATCACTTACCAGTTCGGTGAAAAAGAGAGCACCTTCTGGAACTCCGACCTGCGAATCACGGGCTATGACCGGATTCACGAAACCGCCTTCCGGCCCTGGCAGTCGGACAACATTCCGCGCCGCTATTGCAGCGCCGAGGCGTTGGTGAGCGACGGCAAGATCCGCACCGTGCACTACTCGATCATCGAGGATGGCGGTTTTGCCGGATACGGTCAGGGCGTGGAATGGTGCGTGGTCGGGCTCGATCGCGACTGGGCCTATAATCCCCGCTGCAGGGCTGCCAGACCCTGATTCGCCGACCTGATTTCTGGTTGCTTCCTCGGGACTGAAGCGCAACGCCTAGTCTTCGCTCAACTTCCGATTTTGTTCTTGAAATGTTCCTGTCGCCTGTTACGCTCCCGCCATCTCGGGAATGGGAGCGTGACGATGGTGCCTTTTCGATTTTCCTGGATTTCGTGGTTGTTGATCCTGCTCGCCCTGCTCGTTTCGGCGGCAGGAACGGCGTCGGCGCAGGATCGCCGGCAAAATGCCCCCGGCGAATTCGATTTCTACGTGCTGTCGCTGTCGTGGTCGCCCTCCTTCTGCGAGGAAGCGGCCGAACGCGGCAATGAGGGACGTTCGCAGGCGCAGTGCGGCGGGCGGCCGTTTTCCTTTGTGGTCCACGGCCTGTGGCCGCAATACGAGCACGGCTTTCCCGACTATTGCCAGCGGCCCTCACCCCGGCTCGATCGCAACATCATGGCGTCGATGCTCGATCTGATGCCCGCGCCCGGGCTGATCTTCAACGAATGGGACAAGCACGGCACCTGCTCGGGACTTCCCGCGCGGGCCTATTTCGAAACCGTCCGCAAGGCCCGCGCGGCCGTGAAGATCCCGCCGCAATATCTTGAATTGTCGGAAGCAAAGACGCTCGCGCCTTCCGAGATCGAGGACGCCTTCGTCAAGGCCAATCCGGGCCTGAGCAATGCGGCGGTGTCAGTCACCTGCAGCCGCAAGCGGCTCAGCGAGGTGCGGATCTGCATGAACAAGGACCTGCAATTCCGCGACTGCGAAGAAATCGACCGCCGCGCCTGCCGGCGTGACGAGGTGGTGATGCCGCCGATGCGGGGCGGATAAGCCTCCAATCTTCTACCGTCGTTGCGAGCAGCGAAGCGACGAAGCAATCCATTCTTGCTTTGGGTTGGATTGCTTCGCCTGCGCTCGCAATGACGTGGGGAATGTCGTACCCCTCCGCCATGAACTACCGTCACGCCTTCCATGCCGGCGGCTTCGCCGATGTCATCAAGCACATCGTGCTGGTGCGCATGCTGATCTATCTGCAGGAGAAGCAGGCGGCGTTTCGCGTGATCGACACCCATGCCGGCGCCGGGCTGTACGATCTCACGGCTGAGGAAGCGCGCCGCAGCGGCGAATGGCTGACCGGCATCGCGCGGATCATGCAGGCGCGTTTCTCGGAAACCACGCTGCCGCTGGTAATGCCCTATCTCGACATCGTCAGAGCCTTCAACCCGGACCGCGATCTTGCGACCTATCCCGGCTCGCCCCTGATCGCGCGTGCGCTGCTGCGGCCGCAGGATCGCCTGACCGCCTGCGAAGTCGAACCGGGCTCGCGCAAACGCCTGATCGATGCGCTGCGCCGCGACGCCCAGGCCCGGGTGGTCGATCTCGACGGCTGGCTGGCGCTGCCGGCCTTCGTGCCGCCGAAGGAGCGCCGAGGCCTCGTCCTGATCGACCCACCCTACGAGCAGAAGGACGAGTTCGAGCGGCTGGCCGAAGGCTTTGCCGAGGCTTACGCCAAATGGCCGACCGGGAGCTATTTGCTGTGGTATCCGGTGAAAAGCCGCCGCGCCACCGATACCCTCGCCCGCGAGGTCGCCGGAGCGGTGGGTGCGAGCAGGCCCGCCGGAAAGGCGCTGCGTCTGGAGTTCAGCGTCGCGCCGCAGACCGCCGACACCGCGCTCGTCTCCACGGGTCTCTTGATCGTCAATCCGCCCTGGACGCTGCTCGGCGAGTTGAAGGCGATCCTTCCCGAACTGGAAAAACCGCTCGGCCAGGGCGGCGCCGGCCGCTTCAGGCTGGAAACGCCGAAACCCTAGCCAGTCCTGGTGTTGGCCGGACCGCGCAGCACGGATGCCGGGAAAAGTTCAATTTGGACCGTAGGCAATTTGCCGGGAACCGTATTATGCTCTGACCTATTGGGATCGGCTTTACGTTCCGCTTCCGCGAATGGTAGCGGCGGAGTGACAAGGCCTCGAAGAATATTTTTTCAAGACGGATCGGCGTTGAGCGCCTAATCCGGACGGGTGGCCAAGCCTTCCGACAGCGAAATGTCCGGTCGCGCCGATGCGCCGACGCGCAGCGGCGGAAGCAGTGCGGGGGAGGAGTTTCCCGATGGCCATGACTGGTACGGTCAAGTTCTTCAACGGAGAACGTGGCTATGGCTTTATCAAGCCCGATGACGGCGGCCGCGATGTGTTCGTCCACATCACCGCGGTGGAGCGGGCGGGATTGAAGGACCTGACCGAAGGACAGCGCATCACTTTCGAGGTCGAGCCGGACAAGAAGGGCAAGGGTCCCAAGGCGGTCAACCTCGTGATTTCGTCGTAACAACCTCGTCCAATCATTTGACGAGATTGAGCTGCGCTACTTTTCCCGTCATGCCCGGGCTTGACCCGGGCATCCACGTTTTCCTTTTTTATAGGCGACAACGACGTGGCTGGCCCGGTCAAGCCCGCCATGACGGGCGGGATTGCTCGCGCGCGAAAAAAATCCCGGCCGCGAGCAGCGGCCGGGAGTTGTGACAGAAGCTTTTCTTGATTCTATCAGAAGTGATAGTTCACGCCGGCGCGAATGGTCCCGAACCGGTAGCCGTTCGATACGCCGGTGATGGTGAAGTTGCTGTTGGCGAGATCGACATAGAGATATTCGACCTTGGCGCTCCAGTTCTGCGCAAAGCCGAACTCGGCGCCGACACCCGCGGTCCAGCCGAAATTGGTATGGGTTTCCGACAGCAGGAAGGTCTCGCCGCGCAATTCGCCGAACGCCAGACCGCCGGTGCCGTAGAACAGGATGTTGCCGAAGGCATAGCCGGCGCGGCCGCGCACGGTGCCGAACCAGGGGTTGGAAAACTTCCAGGGCGCGAACGTATCATCGGCGCCGGTCGCCTGGATGTCGCCCTCGACGCCGAACACCCACGGACCGCCCTGCCAGTTGTAACCGCCCTGAACGCCGCCCTCGAAACCCGACGGCCTGGTCGGATTGTTTTCAACCGAGCCCCAGTCATAGCCGAGATGACCGCCGAGATAGGGACCAGCCCAGCTATAGGCATTGAGCGGCTGATTGACGGTGTAAGGCCCGCGCGATCCGTAGGGAAGATCGGCGCCCTGCGCCGATACCGTCCAAACCGCCGCGATCGAGGCCGCGGCGCGCAAAACGATCCTGCTCATCATACTCTCCAACGCAAACTGCCATGACCGCTGGATCGCTCGCCGTCGGGTGCGGCGCGAGGCCCAGATGGTTACGGAATTCCACTTTTTATCGGTAAGATTTATCGAGACTTTTAAGTTAAAGGGTTGTTAAGCCGGGTTACCGGCCGCTCAGCATTATTAAGAAAGCGTTACGCGATCCCTCCGGGGACCTGCCTCGCGGCGGCTGGCGATGCCCACCGGCGAGGCTTAAATTCAGGCCATGGATCACGATTCTACCGACAACCCGAAAATGCCCGCGCAGCGGAAGGCATCCCGCGGTTCCGAACCGGCCGGGAATGCCGGCCTGCCGCCGCAAGACACTTCCGCTGCCGATCTCGACCCCGCGATGGCCACCGCCGACGAGGACGAAGAAGCGCGGCTGCCGGAGGCTTCCGAGGAGGCCCTTGAGGAGGAGACCGGCGAGAGCGTGGCGGACGGCCCGCTCGCGGCCGGCCACGCCGCGATCGAAAACGCGGTGCGGCTGGCCCCGACCTCGCCCGGTGTCTACCGCATGCTGAACGCGGCCAATGACGTGCTCTACGTCGGCAAGGCGAAAAACGTCCGCAAGCGGCTTTCCTCCTATGCGCGCGTCAACGCGCCGCAGCCGGCCCGCATCCTGCGCATGATCGCGGCCACCGTTTCGGTCGAGATCGTCTCGACTTCCACCGAAACCGAGGCGCTGCTGCTGGAAGCCAATCTGATCAAGCAGTTGCGGCCGCGTTTCAACGTGCAACTGCGCGACGACAAGTCGTTCCCCTATATTCTCATCACCGGCGACCACTGGGCGCCGCAGATCCTCAAGCATCGCGGCGCGCAGACGCGGCCCGGACAATATTTCGGGCCGTTCGCTTCGGCCGGCGCCGTCAACCGCACCATCACGGCGCTGCAGCGCGCCTTCCTCGTGCGCTCCTGCACCGATTCGTTTTTCGAAAGCCGCACCCGGCCCTGCCTGCTCTACCAGATCCGCCGCTGCTCCGGGCCCTGCACCGGCGAGATCGATTTTCCCGGCTATACCGAACTGGTGCGTGAGGCCAAGGAGTTCCTCTCGGGCCGCAGCCGCTCGGTGAAGCAGGAACTGGCGGCGGAGATGGAAAGGGCCTCCGGCGAACTCGAGTTTGAAACCGCGGCGCTTTACCGCGACCGCCTCGCCGCGCTGTCGGCGATCCAGTCGCAGCAGGGCATCAATCCGCGCACCGTGGAGGAAGCCGACGTCTTCGCCATCCATCAGGAAGGCGGCTATTCCTGCGTCGAGGTGTTCTTCTTCCGCACCGGCCAGAACTGGGGCAACCGCGCCTATTTCCCGCGCGCGGAGAAATCCTACACCCCCGAAGAGGTGCTGGCGTCGTTCCTGGCGCAGTTCTACGACGACAAGCCGCCGCCGAAACTCATCCTGCTGTCGCACGCCATCGAGGAAAGCGAGCTGTTGGCCGACGCGCTTTCCATCAAGGCCGGCTTCAAGGTCGAAGTCTCGACGCCCCGCCGCGGTGAGAAGAAGGAATTGGTCGCGCACGCGCTGACCAATGCGCGCGAGGCGCTGGGGCGCAAGCTCGCCGATACCGCGACGCAAGGCCGGCTGCTGACCGGGCTCGTCACCACGCTCGGGCTGCCGCATCCGCCGAAGCGAATCGAGGTCTACGACAACAGCCATATCCAGGGCAGCAACGCGGTCGGCGCCATGATCGTGGCGGGGCCGGACGGCTTCAACAAGAACCAGTACCGCAAGTTCAACATCAAGTCCGAGGGTCTAACTCCGGGCGACGACTACGCAATGATGCGCGAGGTGCTGCAGCGGCGCTTCAAGCGATTGATGAACCAGGCCGCCGAAGGCGACGCCGCCAAGCCGGACGACGATTCGTTCCCGCAATGGCCCGACCTCGTCATCATCGACGGCGGCCGCGGCCAGCTCAACGCCGCCAGGGAGATATTCGAGGGGCTTGGACTAACGGAGGTGACGCTGCTGGCGGTGGCGAAGGGGCCGGACCGCGACGCCGGCCGCGAGACCCTGTTCATGCCGGGCAAGGAGGCGATCAAGCTCGAGCCGCGCGACCCCGTGCTGTATTTCATCCAGCGACTGCGCGACGAGGCCCATCGCTTCGTCATCGGCTCGCACCGCAAGCTGCGCAAGAAGGACATCCGCGAGGCGGGCCTGCAGGAGATCCCCGGCATCGGCCCGTCACGGAAACGTGCCTTGCTGCACCATTTCGGAACCCTGAAGGAGATCGAGCGGGCCTCGATCGCCGATCTCGGCAAGGTTCCGGGCGTCAGCGCCGAAAGCGCGCGCAAGATTTTCGAGTTTTTTCACGCCCAGCCGGGCTAGACCGGCTAAAGGTGGGCAGGTTTTTAGGGGTCATACAGGCGTCGTCTCCGGCGGATCAGGTGGAACCCTTGGGTTGACCTACGGGCTTCGGCGGTATTGGTAAGGCAGATGAACATCGCAACGACCAAGGGTACCGCGAGGAGTTCGCTGTCCCTCCCGAATATCCTGACCTATGCGCGAATCGCAGCCATCCCGGTGGTGGTCGGTTGCATCTATGCGCAGGCCATCATGGACGGCCCGCTCTGGCTGCGGTGGGTGGCGCTGGCCGTCTTCATCGCCGCCGCGGTTACCGATTTTCTCGATGGCTATTATGCCCGGATCTGGGACCAGCATTCGGCGTTCGGCCGGATGCTCGATCCGATCGCCGACAAGCTGCTGGTCGCCTCCTGCCTGTTGATGCTGGCCGCGGACGGCATCATTCACGGCTGGACGCTGTGGGCCGCCATCGTGATCCTGTGCCGCGAAATCCTGGTGTCGGGCTTGCGGGAATATCTCGCCGCGCTCCGCGTCAGCGTGCCCGTGACCAAGCTCGCCAAGTGGAAAACCACGGTGCAGTTGATCGCGATCGGGTTCCTGCTGGCCGGCGATGCCGGCGACCAGTTGTTTGCTTCCATCGTTCCGGTACTGGGCCCGGTCGTCACCCAGATGGGCCTGTTGCTGCTGTGGATCTCGGCGATCGTCACCATCTACACCGGCTGGGACTATTTCCGCGCCGGCATCCATCACCTCATCGAGGAGGATGAGGGATGAGGCTGAAATATTTCGCCTGGGTACGCGAACGGATCGGCAAGGCGGAAGAAACGATCGAGCCGCCGGCCGATGTGCGCACGGTTGACGATCTCATCGGCTGGCTCTCGAAGCGTGGCGAGAGCTACGCCTATGCGTTCGAAAAGCCGAAGGTGATCCGCGCCGCGATCGACCATGCCCATGTCAAGCCGGACGCGGCGATCGCCGGCGCCCGCGAGATTGCTTTCTTTCCGCCGATGACCGGCGGCTAGTCGTTCAAAGATTGCGATGATCCCATGACCGCGATCGTGACCATCCGGATCCAGGAAGCCGATTTCGACATCGCGCGGGAGATTGCGGCGCTGACCAGGGGCCGCACCGATATCGGCGCGGTCGTCACCTTCTCCGGCATCTGCCGCGGCAGCGAGGGCGGCGAGCCGATCGCGGCGCTGACGCTCGAACATTATCCTGAGATGGCGGAGGCCGAGATCATGCGGCACGCCGAAACCGCGATGTCGCGCTGGCCGCTGACGGGCCTGACCGTCATTCACCGCGTCGGCCGCATCACGCCCGGCGAGAACATCGTGCTGGTCCTGACCTCGTCGCAGCACCGCCAGGCGGCATTCCAGGCGGCGGAGTTCCTGATGGACTACCTGAAGACCAGCGCGCCGTTCTGGAAGCGCGAGGAAAGCGCCGAGCGGACCAGTTGGGTCGAGGCGCGCCACCATGACGACGAAGCCGCCGCACGCTGGACCAAATCCTGATGGCCAAACGCGCCAGACCGGCGGCTGGCCGCGCCGCAAAGCCCCAGAGCAAGCGCGGCGGGGCCGCGAAACCCCGGAACACGCGCGGCGGGGCCGCGCCTCTCGGAACGCGCAGCGGGGCCGCGCCTGGCCAAGTGCCGGGCGAACTCGTGAGCCTGCTCGATTTCGTCCGCTATGCCGTGAGCCGCTTCACCGAGGCGAAGCTGGTGTTCGCCCACGGCACCACCGACCCCGTGGCCGAGGCCGCCTTCCTGGTCTGCGAAACCCTGCATCTCAATCCCGACCAGTTCGAGATGTTTGCGACCGCCCGCGTCACCGCGCGCGAGGCCAGCGCAATCCTCGACGTGATCGGTCGCCGCGTCACGACGCGGAAACCCGCCGCCTACCTCGTCAACAAGATCTACATGCGCGGCCTGCCCTTCTATGTCGACGAGCGCGTGATCGTGCCGCGCTCCTTCATCGGCGAGCTGCTGGAGTCGCATTTTGCCGGCGAGGCCGGCGAAGGCGGCTCCCTGATCGACGACCCCGCCGCGGTGGAGAGCGTGCTCGACCTCTGCACCGGCTCGGGCTGTCTGGCGATCCTCGCCAGCCGGAACTTTCCGAATGCGAGAGTCGACGCGGTGGATATCTCGAAAGACGCCCTCGAAGTCGCCGCGCGCAATGTCGCCGATTACGGTCTCGGCGACCGGGTGGAATTGCTTCGCGGCGACCTGTTCGGACCGCTTGGCGGCAGGCGTTACGACCTGATCATCTCCAACCCGCCCTATGTCGATGCGCAGGGCATGGCCGACCTGCCGCGCGAATGCCGCGCCGAACCGAAACTGGCCTTCGACGGCGGCGCAGACGGGCTGGACCTCGTCCGCCGCATCCTCAACGAGGCCGGGGAACACCTGACGCCGGAAGGCGGGCTGCTTTGCGAGATCGGCCGGGGCCGCGAATTGCTGGAGGCCGCCTTCCCGCAACTGCCGCTGCTCTGGCTCGACACCGAGGATTCCGAGGCCGAGGTGTTCTGGATCGGCGCCGCCGATCTCTGAGTGCGACGGAACGCCACCGGCGATGGCCGCGAGCCGACCGGAAAACCGCCCGATTGAGCCGAAATAGTCCGGCCCATGGCGTTCCCGTGGCGCACCGAAACTGATAGCCTGCACGGCAATCCGCCACGCCCCAAAACATGAAGAGGCCCCCATGCTGGACAAGAGCCCACGCCCCGCCGCCGTCAACGTACCCAACGACCTCGCTGCGCACTGGATGCCGTTCACCGCCAACCGCGCGTTCAAGAAGAACCCGCGGCTGCTCGCCGGCGCCAAGGACATGCACTACATCACGGTCGACGGCCGCAACATCATCGATGCCGCCGCCGGTATGTGGTGCTGCAATGCCGGCCATGGCCGCAGCCAGATTGCGTCGGCGATCGCCAAGCAGGCCGAGGCGCTGGACTATGCCCCGCCGTTCCAGTTCGGCATTCCGCAGGCCTTCGAGCTCGCCAGCCGCATCGCCGACCTGGCGCCCGCCGGCCTCGATCACGTGTTCTTCTGCAATTCCGGCTCGGAAGCCGCCGACACCGCACTCAAGATCGCGCTGGCCTATCATCAGACCCAAGGCCAGGGCACCCGCAGCCGCCTGATCGGGCGCGAGCGCGGCTATCATGGCGTCGGCTTCGGCGGCACCGCCGTCGGCGGCATCGTCAACAATCGCAAGATGTTCGGCACGCTGCTGGCCGGCGTCGATCATCTGCCCCACACCTATGACCGCGAGAAGCAGGCCTTCACCAAGGGCGAGCCGGAATACGGCGCGCATTTCGCCGACGAACTGGAGCGGCTGGTCAATCTGCACGGCGCCTCCACCATCGCCGCCGTCATCGTCGAACCGATGGCGGGGTCGACCGGCGTGCTGCCGCCGCCCAAGGGCTATCTCAAGCGGCTGCGCGAGATCACCCAGAAGCACGGCATCCTGCTGATTTTCGACGAGGTCATCACCGGGTACGGCCGGCTCGGCTTTGCCTTCGCCGCCGAACGCTACGGCGTGCTGCCGGACATGCTGACCTTCGCCAAGGGCATCACCAACGGCGCGGCCCCGATGGGCGGGGTGCTGGTGCGCGACACCATCCACGACGCCTTCATGAGCGGTCCGGAGCACATGGTGGAACTCACCCACGGCTATACCTATTCGGCGCACCCGATCGCCTGCGCCGCGGCGCTGGCGACCCTCGACATCTACCGCGACGAAAAGCTGTTCGAGCGGGCCAACAAGCTCGAGCCGAAATTCGCCGACGCCGTGATGTCGCTGAAGAGCGAGCCGAACGTGGTGGATATCCGCACCATCGGGCTTACCGCCGGCATCGACCTCGCGCCGCGCGCCGACGCCCCGGGCAAGCGCGGCTTCGACGCGCTCAACAGCGCGTTCCACGACAACGACCTGATGCTGCGCATCGCCGGCGACACGCTGGCGCTGACGCCGCCCTTGATCGTCAGCGAGGACCAGATCGGCGAAATCATCGGCAAGGTCGCCAAGGTGATCCGCGCGGTGGCGTAGGATTTCTCGACCTCTCCCCGTCATTTACGGGGAGAGGTCGAAATTCAGGTGCAACTCGAATTCAGGTTGAGCGGCAAGGCGCGATAGTCGCCGCAACTCCAGGTCCTGACGGGAAGAAAACCTCCCCTCGCCCTCTGCCCGTTTCGCTCCCGCGAAGGCCGGCGCGAGCAAGCACCACCGCCGGAACGCGGGATATCCACGACTCCGTTCCCGGTGTGCCGAAAGAACACTAGCTTTCCGAATCAACATTGATGCTAAGGTTGCAACGCTCGGGGGAGCGCTGGCGGGCTTGGGCGAGGCGTTCTTCGGGCTTGGGGACACGAGGATTTGAGGGCCTTCCGCGCAACATGATCCGCATTTCCACAATTTTCATCGCCATCTGCATGGTGCTGGTCGCAGCATCCCTCGGCCTCGTCCTGTTTTCGGTGGCCGGCATCAGCGGCATGGAATCCGCGATTGTGGCGCTCACCGCGCTGACCTTCCTGATCCTCTACAACGCCGTCTCGATGCGGCTGCGCGATCGCACCGACGTCGGCGGCCAGATCGCCGACCTGTCGCGCGGCACCGCCGACCTCGCCCGCCAGGTCGCCGAATTCGGCCGCCGTCTCGCCACCGTCGAGGGCAAGCTGGTGTCGGCGAATTCCGCCGGCGCCGACCGCATCCAGACCGTGGCCGGCGAGATCAGCGAGCTGGGAGCGCTGGTCAAGCAGCTCGCGGTCTCGGTCGCCAGCCATGACGACATGCTGGCGGCGAATGCGGCTGCGGCAAGCGCTGCGGCCGCTGCCGCCGTCGCGGTGGCCGCAACCGTCGCGACTGTCGCCAAGGCCGACGACGAACCGCAACCGGAACCGCCGCTGGCGGCGGAAAGTGCGCCGCGGCATGTCACGCCGCTGCCGCCTTTGGCCGTCGCGCCCGCGCCCGCCGCGGTCTCCAGCCCGCCCGTCCCCTCGCGCGGCCACGGGCAAATCCTCGCCGCGGTGAAAAACGCGGTCGACGAGAACCGGATCGAGATCTACCTGCAGCCGCTGGTGACCCTGCCGCAGCGCAAGGTGCGCTTCTACGAGGCGGTAACCCGGCTGCGTGACGACAAGGACCAGTTGCTCGCTGCCGACGATTTCATCGGGGTCGCCGAATCCGCCGGACTGATCGGGCGGATCGACAACATGGTGATGCTGAAATGCGTTCAGGTGCTGCGCCGGCTGATGGTGCGCAACAAGGAAGTCGGCGTTTTCTGCAATGTCGCCGCGGCGACCCTTGGCAATCCCACGGCCTTTGCGCAATGCCTGGACTTTCTCGAAGCCAATCGGGCGCTGGCGCCCTCCTTTGTGCTTGAATTCAAGCAGGCGACGTTCCGCAATCTCGGCCCGACCGAGACCGAGCATCTGGCGGCGCTGGCGCAGCGCGGCTACCGCTTCTCGATCGATCACGTCACCGACCTCAGGATCGAGCCGCGCGAACTCGCCGACCGCGGCGTCCGCTTCATCAAGGTGCCGGCCGCGCTGCTGCTCGACCAGCGGCAAAGCACCGGCTCCGACATCCATCCGTCCGACCTTTCCGACCTGCTCGGCCGTTTCGGCATCGACCTGATCGCGGAGCGCATCGAAGGCGAGCGCGCGGTGGTCGATCTGCTCGATTTCGACGTGCGGTTCGGCCAGGGTTTTCTGTTCGCACCGCCCCGGCCGTTGCGACCCGAGGGCGCATCTGCTACCGGCGGGGCCGCTCCCACCAAGGCGCAGGAATC
Source organism: uncultured Alphaproteobacteria bacterium (assembly GCA_963843225.1). GTDB lineage: Bacteria > Pseudomonadota > Alphaproteobacteria > Rhizobiales > Xanthobacteraceae > Bradyrhizobium. The sequence continues at coordinate 269,354 of CAWJJT010000005.1, forward strand.
CAATGGCTCCGGCAGCAAGACCCTTTCCATGGACGGCCCGGCTATCGATCCCCAGCGGACGACGGGCAATGCCGCGCTGGCGCGGCGTGTCGCCGGCCCGGGCTGACCGGTCGACGCCGTCATGACGTCACTCCGGTTTGTCGAGCGGCTCCGCGACCTTGTCGGCGGCGTCGAGGTCATCCTCTCCGATATCTGGGGCGTGGTGCATAACGGGCTGGAAGCGTTTCCCGAGGCCTGCGAGGCGCTGCATCGTTTCCGCGACCAGGGCGGCACCGTGATCCTGATCACCAACGCGCCGCGGCCGGCGGATTCCGTGCAGCGGCAGTTGCGCAAGCTCGGCGTCGCCGACGACAGCTATGACGCCATCGTCAGTTCGGGCGACCTGACCCGGCTTTTCGTCGCCGACCATCCCGGCCGGAAAATGTACTGGATCGGCCCGGAGCGCGACGGCTCGATCCACCGCGGCCTCGATCCCGGCTTCGCTCCGCTGGAACAGGCCGACTACATCGTCTGCACCGGCCTGTTCGACGACGAAACCGAATCGGCCGAAGACTATCGCGCGATGTTGCTGCAGGCCCGCGAGCGCAAGCTGACGATGATCTGCGCCAATCCCGACATCGTCGTCGAGCGCGGCGACCGCCTGATCTATTGCGCCGGCGCGATCGCCGAACTCTATCGCGAACTCGGCGGCGAGGTGATCTTCTACGGCAAGCCGCACCGGCCGATCTACGAGCGCGCCATCGCACTCGCCGCCGAGCGCCAGAGCCACCCGATCGAGCTCGACCGCGTGCTGGCAATCGGGGATTCCGTGCGTACCGACCTCGCCGGCGCGCACGGCTTCGGCATCGACTGCCTGTTCGTGACCCGCGGCATCCACGCCGAGGAATTCGAGGGCATCGATCAGCTCGACCCGGCTTCAGTGAAGGAATTGTTCGGCCATCCGCCGCGCGCGCTGATCCGGGAGCTGCGCTGGTAGCGCGGGCTTCTCCCGGCGTCGGACGTTTGCCAGCCTGAAGGGTGTTACGCGCTCACCGCATCGAAGACCGCGTCGATCTTGGTCTTCAGCGTCGCGGCGTTGAACGGCTTGACGATGTAGTTGTTGACGCCGGCCTTCTTGGCGGCGATCACGTTTTCGGTCTTGGATTCCGCCGTGATCATGATGAACGGCGTGGTGGCGAGATTGGGATCGGCCCGGACTTCGCGCAACAGGTCGTATCCGGTCATCGGCTCCATGTTCCAGTCGGAGATCACCAGCCCGTATTTCTTGCCGCGCATCTTGTTGAGCGCCGCCGATCCGTCGCTGGCGTCGTCGATATTCTCGAAGCCGAGCTGCTTGAGAAGGTTCCTGATGATGCGGATCATGGTGTTGTAATCGTCCACCACCAGAACCGACATCGACGTATCAACCGCCATCTTGAATCCCCCGAGACACCTGACGCCACAAACAACCGACGAGCCTGCCAAGGGTTGAAGCCCCGCAGTCCTTTGACCAAGCAGTAGCATCAGCCGTTAAACAGCCCGTTAACCCGGAAAACGCCGCGATCCCCAGGCCAAGGGCCGGGAATGGCTCCCGCTTGACTTCATTGGGGCCGCCGCGTCACGGTCCCGCCCCCGATCCGAGCTTCGAGTTAAAGAATCGCTGCAATGACGCCTGGCTTTATCGTTATCCGCGACAACACGCCCCAAGCCTCGATCCCCAAGGGGACGGTGGTCGCGATGGGCAATTTCGACGGCGTTCACCTCGGTCATCGCGCCGTGATCGCGGCAGCCCTGCAAATGGCGCAAATCCATGGCCGGCCGGCGCTGGCCGTAACCTTCGAGCCGCATCCGCGCCGGTTCTTCAGCCCCAACACCCCCCAGTTCAGGCTCACCGACGAGACCGCGAAGCTGCGGCTGCTGGCCGGAACCGGGCTGGCGGGCGCCGTGGTCATGACCTTCGACAAGGCCCGAGCCGGCACCTCGGCGCAGGATTTCATTCACCATGATCTGATCGGGCGGCTCGGAATCAGCGGCATCGCGGTCGGCTACGACTTTCATTTCGGCAAGGGGCGCGTGGGCTCGCCGGGCCTTCTGGTCAACGAGGCCCCGCGCCTCGGCATCGAGGTCGACGTGCAGCCTCACGTCGACATCGAGGAACGGCCGGTCTCCTCCAGCGCGATCCGCATGGCGCTCGCCGAGGGCCAGATCGACGACGCCACCAGGATGCTGGGCGCGCCGTGGTTCGTGACCGGCGAGGTGATCCATGGCGAGAAGCGCGGCCGCGACCTCGGTTTTCCCACCGCCAATATCCGCCTCGACGCCCATTGCGGGCTCAAGCACGGCATCTACGCCGTGCGGGTCGGCCGCGGCGAGCAGCGCTTCGACGGCGTCGCCAGTTACGGCCGCCGTCCCACCTTCGACAATGGCGCCGCGCTCCTGGAAGTGTTCCTGTTCGATTTCAACGGAGATCTCTACGGCTCGGCGCTGGACATCGCCTTCATCGGCTTCATTCGTGAGGAGCTGAAGTTCGATCATGTGGACGCGCTGATCGTGCAGATGAACGACGACAGCGCCCGCGCCCGGGCCCTGCTGGCTGCTTCCCCCGGGGCATTCCCCAAGCTCGGGATTGTCGGCTAGCCCCTCCCCGAGGCCGCCGAGGGCAGGCAGGGCTTTGCGATTTCCCCGCTTGGCTGCTATGGAAAGCGCCATGTTTGCGCGGCGCACCATCGGCATTAGCAGCCCGGCTTCCGCCTGAGCTTCGGCTCGGCGCAAGACCGGGATTTGCCTCGTTCACCCAGCGATTGATCGCGTTTTCGCGCCCTCCAAGCCAAGCCAGAGCCTTCATGTCCGAAAAGCCGCAAAAAGCCGAAGCCACTGACTATTCCAGGACCCTTTTCCTGCCGCAGACGGAATTCCCGATGCGCGCCGGCCTGCCGCAGCGCGAGCCGGAAATCCTCAAGAGCTGGAACGAGATCGGCCTCTACGACAGGCTGCGCAAGCAGGCCCGCGGCCGCACCAAATTCGTGCTGCATGACGGCCCGCCCTACGCCAATGGCAACATCCATATCGGGCACGCGCTGAACAAGATCCTCAAGGACGTGGTGACCAAGAGCCAGCAGATGCTCGGCTTCGACTCCAACTACGTGCCGGGCTGGGACTGCCACGGCCTGCCGATCGAATGGAAGATCGAGGAAGAGAACTACCGTTCCAAGGGCAAGCAGAAGCCGGATTTCCGCGACTCCGCGGCGATGGTGGCGTTCCGCAGGGAGTGCCGCGCCTACGCGACGCATTGGCTCAACGTGCAGCGCGAGGAATTCAAGCGGCTCGGCATCATCGGCGACTGGGACCATCCCTACGCCACGATGGATTATTTCGCCGAAGCCCAGATCGCGCGCGAACTGATGAAGTTCGCCGCCAACGGCACGCTGTATCGCGGCTCCAAGCCGGTGATGTGGAGCGTAGTGGAAAAAACTGCGCTGGCCGAGGCCGAGGTCGAATACGAGGACTACACGTCAGACACGGTGTGGGTGAAATTTCCGGTGACGTCACCGGCGCACGGTGCGCTGGCCGGGGCATGCCGTGGTGATCTGGACCACCACGCCATGGACATTGCCGGGCAATCGCGCCATCAGCTTTTCGCCGAAGATCGGCTATGGCCTCTACAAGGTCACCGACGCACCCGCCGACAACTGGGCCAAAAACGGCGATCTCCTGATCCTGGCGGATGCGCTGGCGGAAGGCGTGTTCAAGCAGGCGCGGGTTGCGGCCTTTGAGAAGGTCCGGGATATCCCGGCCGATACGCTCGACGCGGTGGAATGCGCGCACCCGCTGAAGGGTCTTGCCGGCGGCTATCAATTCACGGTCCCGCTGCTTCCCGGCGAGCATGTCACCGACGACACCGGCACCGGCTTTGTCCACACCGCGCCGGGCCACGGCCGCGAGGACTTCGATGTCTGGACGGCGAACGCGCGCGAGCTCGAAGCGCGCGGCATCGCCACGACGATCCCCTACACCGTCGACGAGAACGGCGCGCTCACCGATCAGGCCCCGGGCTTTACGGGAAAGCGCGTCATCAACGACAAGGGCGAGAAGGGCGACGCCAACGAGGCCGTGATCAAGGCGCTGGTCGACGCCGGCATGCTGCTCGCGCGCGGCCGGCTCAAGCACCAATATCCGCATTCCTGGCGCTCGAAGAAGCCGGTGATCTTCCGCAATACGCCGCAATGGTTCATCGCGATGGACAAAGCATTTGGACGACACTGGTGCAAGCGCGGGGCTATAAGACATCGCGGTCCAACAGCAAAGCCCGGCGATACCCTGCGCGCCCGCGCGCTGCAGGCGATCTCGGTGACGCAGTGGGTGCCGCCCGCCGGACAGAACCGCATCAACGGCATGATCTCGGGCCGGCCCGACTGGGTGATCTCGCGCCAGCGCGCCTGGGGCGTGCCGATCGCGGTGTTCGTCCGCGAGAAGGGTGACGGCTCGGCCGAAATCCTGAAGGACGACGCCGTCAACAAGCGCATCGCGGACGCCTTCGAGCAGGAAGGCGCCGACGCCTGGTACATGGACGGCGCCCGCGAACGCTTCCTGGGCTCGCTCGCCAACGAGGAATGGAAGAAGATCGACGACATCTGCGACGTCTGGTTCGATTCCGGCTCGACGCACGCCTTCGTGCTGGAAGACCCCGTGCACTTCCCGGGGCTCGCCGGCATCAAGCGCAAGGTCGACGGCGGCGACGACACCGTGATGTATCTGGAAGGCAGCGACCAGCATCGCGGCTGGTTCCAGTCCTCGCTGCTGGAAAGCTGCGGCACCCGCGGCCGCGCGCCTTACGACGTCGTGCTCACCCACGGCTTCACGCTGGACGAGAACGGCCGCAAGATGTCGAAGTCGCTCGGCAACACCGTCGAGCCGCAGAAGGTGATGAAGGATTCCGGCGCCGACATTTTGCGGCTGTGGGTCTGCGCCACCGATTATGCCGACGACCAGCGCATCGGCCCCGAAATCCTCAAGAACACCATCGAGACCTATCGCAAGCTGCGCAATTCGATCCGCTGGATGCTCGGCACGCTGCACCACTTCCACCGTGGCGATGCGGTGGCGTATGCCGACATGCCGGAACTGGAGCGGCTGATGCTGCACCAGCTCGCCGAGCAGGCCGCGATCGTGCGCAAGGCCTATGCCGAGTTCGACTACAAGACCGTGGTCGCGAGCCTCTCGGCCTTCATGAACACCGAATTGTCGGCGTTCTATTTCGATATCAGGAAAGACACGCTGTATTGCGATCCGCCGTCGTCGCTGGCGCGCAAGGCAGCCCTCACCGCGATCGACATGATCTGCAACGCCATCCTGCGCTGGTTCGCGCCGGTGTTGAGCTTCACGACCGAGGAAGCCTGGCGCATGTACCGGCCGGACGCCGAGCCGTCGGTGCATCTGACGCTGTTCCCGGATGGACTCGAAAATTTCCGCGACGACCGGCTGGCCGCGAAATGGGAGATCATCCGAAATGTCCGCCGCGTCGTCACCGGCGCACTGGAAGTCGAGCGCGCGGCCAAACGGATCGGCTCCTCGCTGGAAGCCTCGCCGGTCATCTACGTGTCTGACAGACAGGTTCTCGCGACGCTGTTCGATATCGACCTCGCCGAGGTCTGCATCACCTCGAACTATGAGGTGCGAGAGGACGAGGCGCCCGCGGGCGCCTTCCGTCTCGACAACGTTCCCGGCGTCGCCGTGGTCGTCGAAAAAGCGGTTGGCATCAAATGCGCGCGGTCGTGGAAGATCCTTCCCACCGTCGGCAGCGATCCCGAATATCCCGACGTCTCGCCGCGCGACGCCCAGGCGCTGCGGGAGTGGTGGACGCTCGGTGAAGCATCGGCGGCACCCAGCGTTCCGGTTTTAGCGCCGGCGCGCCCCGTTGAACTCGTCGTGGCCGAGGTGGAAATCCCGGCGCCGCAAGAAGTGGAGACGAAGCTGGTTGAGGCGGTCGCTCCCAAAACGCAAGAGCCATCCAGGACCAAACGCCAGAGAGGGACCCGCAAAGCCGGGAAGAAGGCCGCCGAGAAAAAGCCGCTCGCTGATCGGAAGTCCGCCAAAAAGCGTGGCACGACGTCCTCCGCCAAGAAGAAAGCCGCAAAAAAGGCGGCAAAGAAGTCCGCCAGGAAAGCCGGCAAAAAAGCGGCCGCCGCGAAGGGCGCGCAAAAGAAGACTGGGGAAAGAAGGCAGCCAAGAAGGTAACAAAGCGAAGGCGGGCAAGAAGCCGAAAGAAAGTCTCTGCAAAAAAGGCAAAGAAGAAAAGCAAGGCCAGGTAAGGGTCCGGCATGGAACCCTTCGAAACTCTCAACTCCGCCCTGGCATCATTGCTGCGCTGGCCGTGGTCGCCATCGACCAGGCGACAAAGCTCTGGCTGCTCCACGTGTTCGACATCGCCAATCGCGGCACCGTGAAAGTCACGCCTTTCTTCGACCTGGTGCTGCTCTTGAATACCGGGATCAGCTACGGCTGGTTTCAGAACGAGAGCGCAACCGGCCAGGTCATCCTGCTCGCGATCAAGGGGGCGGCGGTGGTCGTTTTGGCGGTCTGGATGGCCCGCTCGCGCAGCCTGCTGGCGACGGTCGCGCTGGGCCTGATCATCGGCGGGGCCATCGGCAACGCCATCGACCGCCTCGCCTATGGCGGGGTGGTCGATTTTGCCCTTTTCCACGTCCAGATCGGGGGAAAACCCTTCAATTGGTACGTGTTTAACATGGCCGACGTGGCGATTGTTGCCGGGGTAGCGGCCCTGCTGTATGACTCATTCGTAAGGGTACCCGCCGCAAAAGCGCCCTGATCCCGGCTGATACGGACCCCCGGAATGGGGCCCCGGAAGGCGCTAAACGTGCGCCTTGACCGGCGTGCGGTTCACGGAAACAAAACGGGAATAGCGATGCTCAAGACCCAAGCCAGCGCCCGAACGCCGCAAGATTCGCTGAGGCGCGCCCTGCGACTAGCGGTCGTCGTCATGGGCGTCGGTCTGGTGATGGCCACCGGAGCCGCGCGCGCCCAGGATGACGACGACGAGGACGACAAGACCTTCGAAGAGAAGATCATCGGCAACATCATGGCCGGCATCGGCGGCACCAACATGGAGAGCCGCGGCATCGAGTATCGCGAGCGCTCGCCTCTGGTCGTGCCGCCCAAGCTCGATCTGCCGCCGCCGGAATCCGCGAAGGGCGAGATCAAGGATCCGAACTGGCCGAAAGACCCGGACGAGAAGCGGCGCAAGGCAGCGATCGCAGCCCGGAAGAAGGCACCTACGCCGAAGAGCCTGGCCGAAGCCGCCCGGCCGCTGACCCCCGATGAACTCAACGCCGGCAGGACGGCCGCCCCCGTCCGCACCAATAGCGATCCGCTCCAGCCCGGCGACAAGCCAAACCCGATGCTAAGCCCTGCGCAACTTGGCTACACCGGTGGTCTCCTCGGCATGTTCAAAGGCAACAAGCCCGAGGCGGTCCCGTTCACGGGCGAGCCGACGCGTGAAACGCTGACCCAGCCGCCTGCCGGGTATCAGACCCCGTCACCGAATTATGCTTACGGCACCGGACCGAACGACCAGAAACCGGTCGGGACACACATCGACGTAATGACGGGCAAAGAGGTCCCTAATTGACCATTGGCGCCGGCCCCCGGGCGGCTGCGGGTGCTGATGGAAGCCGGCTTCGGGCCCTGCCCGTGCCTTGCCGGAATGACCGGTAGCGACGCGTAGAACAGAAAGCCCGCGGCAAAGACTTGCACCCTCGAATCCGCCCCAGCGAACAAGGAGCGACCGCGATCAGCCGACATGCGGGCTGACAACGGTCAGGAAATGCCATGACCTCACGACTTCGAATAGCCGTCCGGATCGCCGCGGCGCTGGCGCTCGTCATCGTCCCCTCGCTCGCCTCGCAAGCTGCGCGCGCCCAGACCACGGTGACGTCCGATCCTCCGGCCAGCTTCACGCTGGCCAACGGCCTGCAGGTCGTGGTGATCCCCGATCACCGCACGCCGGTCGTGACGCAGATGATCTGGTACAAGGTCGGCTCCGCCGACGAGACGCCGGGCAAATCGGGCCTGGCGCATTTTCTCGAACATCTGATGTTCAAGGGCACCGCCAAGCATCCGGCCGGCGAATTTTCCCAGACCGTGCTGCGGATCGGCGGCAATGAGAACGCCTTCACCTCGGTCGACTACACCGGCTATTTCCAGCGCGTGCCGCGCGAGCAACTGCCGAAGATGATGGAGTTCGAGGCCGACCGCATGACCGGCCTGATCCTGAAGGACGAGAACGTGCTGCCCGAGCGCGACGTCGTGCTCGAGGAATACAACATGCGGGTCGCCAACAACCCGGAGGCGCGGCTGATCGAGCAGATCATGGCGGCGCTGTATCTCAATCATCCCTATGGCCGTCCCGTGATCGGCTGGCACCAGGAAATCGAGAAGCTCGGCCGCGAGGATGCGCTGGCGTTCTACCGGCGCTTCTACGCGCCGAACAATGCGATCCTGGTGATCGCCGGCGACGTCGAGGCCAAGGATGTTCGCCCGATGGCGGAACAGACCTTCGGCCAGGTCGCCCCGCAGCCGGCGATCCCGGCGCAGCGGATTCGTCCGCAGGAGCCTGAGCCGGTGGCGCCGCGCACCGTGACGCTCGCCGATGCCCGGGTCGAACAACCGAGCCTGAAGCGCTATTATCTGGTTCCCTCCGCCACCACAGCCGCGGCCGGCGAAGGCCCGGCGCTCGACGTGCTGGCGCAGCTGATGGGCAACGGCAACAATTCCTATCTTTACCGCGCGCTGGTGGTCGACAAGCCGCTCGCGGTCAGCGCCGGCGCCGGCTATCAGGGCACCTCGCTCGATCCGACCCAGTTCTCGATCTCGGCCGCGCCGAAACCCGGCGTGGAGTTCGCGCAGATCGAACAGGTGATCGACCGCGTGATCGCGGAGGTCTGCCAGAACCCGGTGCGGTCGGAGGATCTCGAACGCGTCAAGACCCAGCTGATCGCGGAGGCGATCTACGCCCAGGACAACCAGGCAACGCTGGCGCGCTGGTATGGCGGTGCCCTCACCACCGGGTTGAGCATCGAGGACATCCGCAGCTGGCCCGATCGCATTCGCGCCGTCACCGCCGAACAGGTCCGCGCCGCCGCGCAGAAATGGCTCGACAAGAAGCGCTCGGTGACCGGCTACCTGATCAAGGACACCACGGCAAAGCGCGAGGAGAAGCGTTCGTGAGCAACTTTATCACCTTCACACGGCGCTTTGCCCTGATCGCCGCCGCCGGCTTCGCGCTGACGCCGCTTGTGCCGGCGCCATCGCACGCGGCCACCAAGATCCAGCATCTGATTTCGCCCGGCGGCATCGAGGCCTGGTTCGTGCAGGACTCGACCGTGCCGCTGATCGCGATGGAATATGCCTTCGGCGGCGGCGCCACCCAGGACCCGGCCGGCAAGGCCGGCGTCGGCAACATGGTCGCCGACACGCTCGACGAGGGTTCGGGCGATCTGGATTCCAATACGTTTCACGAACGGCTCGACCGCCGCGCCATCGAACTGAGCTTCTCTTCGACGCGGGATTATTTCCGCGGCAGCCTGCGCATGCTCAAGGACAACAAGGACGAAGCCTTCGACCTGTTGCGGATGGCGCTGACCTCGCCGCATTTCGACAGCGCCGATGTCGAGCGCATTCGCTCGCAGGTGATCTCGAACCTGCAAGCGCGAGACCAGCAATCCTTCCGCGCTTGCGGGCCGCAAGTTCCTGGAATTGGCCTATGGCGACCATCCCTACGGCCGGCAGGCCAACGGCACCCTGGAAAGCGTGCCGAAAATCGAAATCGCCGATCTGAAGGACTATTTCCGCCGTGTGCTGGCCAGGGATACGCTGAGGATCGCCGTGGTCGGCGACGTCGATCCGGCCACGCTCGGCGCACTGCTCGACAAGACCTTCGGCGGCTTGCCGCCCAAGGCCAGCCTGACGCCGGTCCCCGATGTCGATGCCGCCAAGCCGCCGCAGCGTGCCTTCATTCCGCTCGACGTGCCGCAGACCGTGGTCACCTTCGGCGGTCCCGGCTTCATGCGTCACGATCCGAATTTCATGGCCGCCTATGTCGTCACCCACATTCTCGGCGGCGGCGGGCTGTCGTCGCGGCTCTATCACGAAGTCCGCGAGAAGCGCGGGCTGGCCTATTCGGTCTATGGATCACTGCTGTGGATGGACCACTCCGCGCTGTTCGTCGGCAATACCGGAACCCGCGCCGACCGCGCCGGCGAAACCGTCGACGCCATCGACAAGGAAATCCGCAAGATGGCCGAAGACGGTCCGACCCAGACCGAACTGGACGAGGCCAAATCCTATCTGAAGGGCTCGCAGATGCTGGCGCTCGACACCTCGTCGAAACTGGCTTCGGCGCTGCTGCAATACCAGCTCGACAAGCTGCCGATCGACTACATCGAAAAGCGCAACGCCATCGTCGATGCCGTTACGCTCGACGACGCGAAGAAGGCGGCCCGGCGGCTCTGGGGCCAGGGCCTGCTCACCGTGATCGTCGGCCGCGCCCCGCAGGCCGCGGCGCAGCCCGCGGCCGCGACCCCGCCACCGACCGCGAAGAACTGAGCTTTTACCGGGGTCGAAAAGCACCCGCACGCCGACGCACCCCGTCCTCTCCCCCGCACGCGCGGGAGAGGACGTGAATTGAGTTCACGGCAGCGCTTTTCCTGCACAAAACCGCTATTCTGCGTCGAGCCGAATCCCGTTGGGGGACACGCGGCCTTCGGTGACCCATGCTGCGGATTTCCCGCGACCTCACAATCGACGAGAACGACATCGACATCTCCTTCGTCCGCGCCTCCGGGCCGGGCGGGCAGAACGTCAACAAGCTCTCGACCGCCGTCCAATTGCGGTTCGATACCCGCCGGATCACGTTGCCGGCGGACGCCGAGGCGCGGCTGAACCGGCTCGCCGGACAGCGCATGACCAAGGACGGCGTGATCGTGATCCATGCCCAGCGCTTCCGCACCCAGGAGCGCAATCGCGCCGATGCCATCGACCGCCTGCTCGAACTGTTGCGCGAGGCCATGGTGCGTCCGACCCCGCGGCGGGCGACCCGGCCGACGCTGGGATCGAAGCAGCGCCGGCTCGAAGGCAAGAAGCGCCGCAGCGACATCAAATCCAGGCGCGGCTCGGCGCGATTCGACGACTGAGCCGGTTTGCGCGCTACGGCGCGCGGCGCGGCGATGTTTTGTTCCGCCAAAAACAGCCCGCTACTACCACCGCTTGTTCGCGGCGACCTAAGCTCGGCTCGCGCCAACGGTAAACAATCATGCGAAAACGACGTCTGACGCTTGTCATGGGTCTGGCATTTTGCAGCGCGACATCGATGGTCGCTGTCGCGCCGGCGCAGATGGCGTTGCCGTCGCCAAAGCCCGCGGACGGCGCCGCGCTGTTCAAGCAGCAGTGCGCCACCTGCCACACGACCGATCTCGCCGAACCGCTTCGTCAGGGGCCGCCGCTGGCGCACATCATCGGCCGGCAGGCCGGCAAGTTCGAAGGCTTCTCCTATTCGCCGGCGATGAAGCAGGCCGCCTTCAGCTGGGACGAAGGCAGGCTCGATGCGTGGCTGACGAATCCGCAGGACGTGGTTCCCGGCGCCATCATGCCGTACCGGCAGGCGAAGCCGGAAGCGCGCGCCGCCATCATCGCCTATCTCAAGGGATTGCACTGAATGGCAAAGCCGGTCCACTCGATGATCCGCGTGCTCGATGAAGCGAGATCGCTCGACTTCTACGCCCGCGCCTTCGGGCTCGAGGTCGCCGACCATCTCAAATTTCCGGACTTCGCACTGATCTATCTGCGTCATCCCTCCTCGTCCTTTGAGGTCGAGCTGACGGTGAATTTCGATCGCAAGCAGGCTTACGAACTCGGCGACGGTTACGGCCATCTCGCCGTGGTGGTCGACGATCTCGATGCCGAGCACGCCCGCTTCGAGCGGGAGAAGCTTTCGCCCGGGCCGTTGCGCGATTTCAAGCATGACGGCGCCACGCTGGCGCGCTTCTTCTTCGTCTCCGACCCCGATGGCTACAAGATCGAAGTGATCCAGAAAGGCGGTCGCTTCGGCTGAAGATTCATACCGACAAAAAAACATTCAATGGAGGATACCCATGAGAGAAGTCGATCGTCGAAGCAAATTCAATCGCCGAACCTTTCTGCAGGGCGCCGCGAGCGCTGTTCCGGTCGCCACGATCGCGGCGAGCGCCGGGCTCGGCATCGAGGATGCGTGGGCCGCGGACGCGACCACGCTGGCTCCCGCGAGCCTGAAGACCCTGGTGAAGGTCGCGCGCGATATCTATCCGCACGACATGCTGGTCGACAGCTACTACATCACCGCGATCAAGCCGTGGGACGCCAAGGCGGCGAAGGACCCCGCCGTCAAGGCGATGCTGGAAGACGGCGTTCGCCGTCTCGATCAGGACGCGCAGGACCGCCACAAGCTTGCCTACGCCCAGGTGCCGTGGGAGGCCGACCGCGTCGTGCTGCTGCAGGGCATCGAGCACACCGACTTCTTCAAGCAGGTCCGCTCCGACCTCGTCGTCTCGCTCTACAACCAGGAAGAGCTGTGGCCGAAATTCGGCTACGAGGGCTCCTCCGCCGAGCATGGCGGCTACATCAAGCGCGGTTTCAACGACATCGACTGGCTGCCGAAGGTCTGAACAGGACGTCGGACAGCACATCAGTTGGGAGGATATCACATGGCTAAATTCGATCTGAATGACGATGGCGTGGTGGTGATCGTTGGCTCCGGCGCCGGCGGCGGAACGCTCGGCAACGAGCTGGCGCAGAAGGGCGTCAAGGTGGTGATCCTGGAGGCCGGCCCGCGCGTCGAACTGCAGGACTTCATCAACAACGAGTGGGAGAGTTTCACGCAGCTGGCGTGGAAGGACATGCGAACGACATCGGGCAGCTGGCGGGTCGCGAAGGATTTCGCCAATCTACCGGCGTGGATCGTCAAATCGGTCGGCGGCTCGACGGTGCATTGGGCCGGCGCCTCGCTGCGGTTCGACGAGCATGAATTCCGGGTCAAGACCACGTACGGCAATTTGCCGGGCGCCAATCTGCTGGATTGGCCGATCACGCTTGCCGAAATGGAGCCCTGGTACGCCAAGGCCGAGGACAAGATGGGCGTCACCCGCACCAACAACATCCCGGGATTGCCGGGCAACAACAATTTCAAGGTGATGGAAGCCGGCGCCAGGAAGCTCGGCTACCAGGAGGTCCACACCGGACGGATGGCGATCAACAGCGAGCCGCGCGACGGCCGCGGCTCCTGCCAGCAGATCGGGTTTTGTTTCCAGGGCTGCAAGTCCGGCGCGAAATGGTCGACGCTCTATACGGAAATCCCCAAGGGCGAAGCGACCGGCAACCTCGAAGTCCGTCCCGCCAGCATGGCGCTCAAGATCGAGCATGATGCAGCCGGCAAGGTCACCGGCGTCGTCTATGCCGACGAGGCCGGAAAGACCCAGCGCCAGAAGGCGCGCATCGTCGCCGTCGCCGGCAATTCGATCGAAAGCCCGCGCCTGTTGCTCAACAGCGCGTCCAGCGCCTTCCCCGACGGCCTCGCCAACAGTTCCGGGCAGGTCGGCCGCAACTACATGCGTCACATGACCGGCAGCGTCTATGCGGTGTTCGACAAGTCGGTCCACATGTACCGCGGCACCACCATGGCCGGCATCATCCGCGACGAGGCCAAGCACAACCCGTCGCGCGGCTTCATGGGCGGCTATGAAATGGAGACGCTGTCGCTCGGCCTGCCCTTCATGGCGGCGTTCCTCAATCCGGGCGCGTGGGGCCGCCCGTTCACCTCGGCGATGGAGGGCTATCCGCGCATGGCCGGGATGTGGCTGGTCGGCGAGGACATGCCGCAGGAAACCAACCGCATCACGCTCGACCCGAAAGCCAAGGACACATACGGCCTGCCGGTCGCGAGCGTCCACTACGACGACCACCCCAACGACATCGCCATGCGCGATCACGCCTACAAGCAGGGCGCGGCGGTCTACGAGGCGGTCGGCGCGACCGTGACCTATCCGACCACGCCCTATCCGAGCACCCACAATCTCGGCACCAACCGCATGAGCGCCAAGGCCAGGGACGGTGTCGTGAACAAGTTCGGCCAGACCCACGACGTCAAGAATCTGTTCGTCTCGGACGGCAGCCAGTTCACCAGCGGCGCGGCCTGCAATCCGACGCTGACCATCGTGGCGCTCGCCATCCGGCAGGCGGACCATATCGCCGGCGCGATGCAGCGAAAGGAAATCTAGCGCTGCATCAAATCGCTCACCCCGAATGCGCCAGCGGCGTGTTCGGGGTCGGCGCGTTGAAAGCCGAACCGGTTGCGGTCGATGCGCTATTCGGCCGCGACCAGCCTCGGCGCCGGACCATCGAGATAATCCGGCGTGGCCACCGCGGCTTTCGACCGATAGATCAGGCAGGAACAGCGCAGCAGCGATGCGAAATTATGCACTTCGCCGTAATGGTCGAGAACTTCGCTGTGCAGGCATGACAGGAATTTCGCGAGACTCATGTCCTGCTTGCTCGCGATTTCCTCCAGCGTATCCCAGAACGCCATCTCCAGCCGGATCGATGTGCAATGGCCATCGATGCGGAGCGATCGGGTCTGCGATTCGTAGTCACGTTGAGGCTGGTGAGCGAACAACTGGCACATTGGCATCCCTCCCGACGTTTTTATAACTTTTCTAAACGATATACCCAGTCGGCACGGCTCACAATGTTCCCGTCATCCGGCCGCGCCTTGGCCTGACCCGGCGCGTGCGGATCGCATCCCCTTGCTTGCCCTGAGTCTTTTTTGCGGCGATCGCTTCGGTCTCCTCACACGGATCGGCCGCAAGGCGCGCGCCGCCACCCGGGTCGCTCTCCATGGGCAATCTCACCGTGAACAGCGGGGAGAGCCGGCGAAACCTCGTGGGTATTCAGCGACCTCGCCCTCCCGCCGCAGTGCGAAAGCGCCTAGATTGGGGCTTCCGCTGCACCCGAGTCGCCCTGCCCCATGCCCGTCCGCCAGCTTCCCGAACAAATCGTCAACCGCATCGCCGCCGGCGAAGTGGTCGAGCGTCCGGCGAGCGTGGTCAAGGAACTGGTGGAGAACGCCATCGACGCCGGCGCCAGCCGGATCGACATCTTCACCGACGGCGGCGGGCGGCGGCGGATCGGCATCACCGACGACGGCGGCGGCATGAGCCATGGCGACCTGGCGCTGGCGGTGGACCGCCACGCCACCTCCAAGCTCGACGACGAGGATCTGCTCGCCATCCGCACGCTGGGATTTCGCGGCGAGGCGTTGCCCTCGATCGGCGCGGTAGCGAAGCTCGGCATCACCACGCGCCACGCCCTGGAGCCGCATGCCTGGTCGCTGTCGGTCGAAGGCGGGGTGAAGTCCGCGATCATGCCGGCGGCGCTCTCGCAGGGCACCCGCGTCGAGGTCAACGATCTCTTCTACGCGACGCCGGCGCGGCTGAAATTTCTCAAGACCGACCGCACCGAGGCCGAGGCGATCCGCGAAGTGGTGCGGCGGCTCGCGATGGCGCGGCCCGACATCGCCTTTACGCTGGCCGGCGAGGAGCGCGCGCCCGTCACCTGGGCCGCGGCGCTGCCGGGCAGCGCCGGCCGGCTGACGCGGCTCGGCGATATCCTGGGCGCCGATTTTCGCTCCAGCGCCATCGAAGTTCGGGCCGAGCGCGAAGGCGTCGTGGTCGAAGGCTTCGCCGCCGCGCCCTCGCTGACGCGGGCCAACGCGCTCGGGCAATATCTGTTCGTCAACGGCCGGCCGGTGCGCGACAAGCTCATTCTCGGCGCGGTGCGCGCGGCCTATTCCGACTATCTGCCGCGCGACCGCCATCCGGTCGTGGCGCTGTTCGTGATGCTCGATTGCGCCGAGGTCGACGCCAATGTGCATCCGGCCAAGACCGAAGTGCGGTTTCGCAACGCCGGCCTGGTGCGGGCGCTGATCGTGCATGCGCTGAAGGAAGGCCTTGCCCGCGAAGGCAGGCGCACCGCCGCCAACAGCGACGGCGCCGCGCTGGCCTCGTTCCGCCCGTCCTTTGCGCCGCGCGCCAATTGGGACTGGCGGCGCTCGCCGGCTTTTCCCGCAGGCGCCATGCCCGCTTTCGGAGGCGCTGCCGCGACCGCCTTTGCCGAACCGGGACAGGCCGCGTTCGACGTCGGCACGCCCACGGCCGATGTGCGCTTCGAGGAAGCAGCGCCGGCCGATCTGCTCGACCGGCCGCTTGGCGCGGCACGGACGCAGATCCACGAGACGTATATCGTGTCGCAGACCCGCGACGGCCTGATCGTGGTCGACCAGCATGCCGCCCATGAGCGCATCGTCTATGAGCGGCTGAAGGCCTCGCTGGCGCGGAATGGCGTGCAGCGGCAGATCCTGCTGATTCCGGAGATCGTCGAACTCGACGAGGCCACCGTGGAAAAACTGCTGGCGCGCGCCGAGGAACTGGCCTCGTTCGGGCTTGCGATCGAATCCTTCGGCCCCGGCGCGGTTGCGGTGCGCGAAACGCCGTCGCTGCTCGGCAAGACCAATGCCGGTGGGCTGTTGCGCGATCTCGCCGAACACATGGAGGAATGGGACGAGGCGCTGCCGCTGGAACGCCGGCTGATGCATGTCGCGGCCACGATGGCTTGCCACGGCTCGGTCCGCGCCGGCCGACGCCTCAAGCCGGAAGAGATGAACGCGTTGTTGCGCGAGATGGAAGACACGCCGAACTCCGGCCAGTGCAACCACGGCCGCCCGACCTATGTGGAATTGAAGTTGAGCGATATCGAGAAGCTGTTCGGGCGAAGATAGGGGACAGCGGAATCGTAGGGTGGATTAGCCGAAGGCGTAATCCACCGATTGTGCTCGGCGGCGGGTTACGCCTTCGGCTAACCCGCCCTACGAAGCGCTGCGCAGGAACACAAACTCCGTATCGTCGTAGACGCCGCCGCTCCAGCTCCTCGAAACCATCCGGCGCGGCGAAGGCCGCCTCCTTCGCCTCCTCCACCACCAGCAATGCGCCCGGCGTCAGCCAGCCGCCGGCGCGCAGCGAAGCGAGCGCCTTCTCGGCAAGCTTCATCCGGTACGGCGGGTCGAGAAACACCAGCGAGAACGGCTCCATCGGATGCGCCGGGCCGGGATTGGTGGCATCGCGGCGATACACTTTGGTGACCCCGCCGAGGCCGAGCGCCTCGACATTGTTGCGCAACAGCGCCCGCGCCTCGGCGCCGTTGTCGACGAACAGCGCGAACGCAGCTCCGCGCGAGACCGCCTCGATGCCGAGCGCGCCGGTGCCGGCAAACAGGTCGAGCACGCGGGCGCCTTCCATCGGATCGTCATAGGCATGAACGAGGATATTGAACACGGACTCGCGCAGGCGGTCCGCCGTCGGACGGATGTCGCGCGACGACGGCGACGCGAGATTGCGGCCCTTCAGCCGTCCACCGACGATGCGCATCAGATGACCGCGCCCATGAGTTGGATCCAGGCCACCGATACCGCGGCAGCGGAGGTGCGCCCCCTCTCCCATGGGGAGAGGGTCGGGGTGAGGGGGTACGGTCTATCGATAGATTGAAACCCCTCACCCGGATCGCTGCGCGATCCGACCTCTCCCAACGGGAGAGGTGAAACTGAACTCGTGGCTCGCTCCGATTCCAAAAACATGGAAAGAGACTCTACTCGTCCCTTGGCTTCAGGTCGCGCTTGCCGTGATAGCCGCGCTGCGGACGGCGCGGCGGGCCGTAGCCATTGGCCTCGGCCTCGTTGCGGGCACGCGCCTCCTCGCTGCCGGTGCGCTGCACCAGCACGCGGCGGCCCTTGCGGTCGGCGATCAGCGCGCTCTTGCCGGCCGGCTTGAACGGCTTCTTCCCATGCGGCGCGGCCTCTTCAGTGTCCGCCTGCGGCTCGCCCGGCATCGGCCGGTTGAAATCGGCACCGGCAAGGGTTGCGATCTTCTCGCCGAGCTGCTCGCGCAGCACGCGCGTCTTGACTTCCTCGACCTGGCTTTCCCCGAGTTCGGCGAGTTGGAACGGGCCGTAGGAAACCCGGATCAGCCGGTTCACCTCGAGGCCGAGATGCGCCAGCACGTTGCGCACCTCGCGGTTCTTGCCTTCGCGGATCGCAAACACCAGCCAGACATTGGCGCCCTGGTCGCGTTCCAGCACGGCGTCGATCGGACCGTATTTGACGCCCTCGACCTCGACGCCCTTCTTCAACTCGTCGAGTTGCCCCTGCGTCACCTCGCCATGGGCGCGGACCCGGTAGCGCCGCAGCCAGCCGGTTTCAGGCAATTCCAGCGCACGCGCCAGCCCGCCATCATTGGTGAGCAGCAACAGGCCCTCGGTGTTGAAGTCGAGCCGGCCGATCGAGATCAGCCGCGGCAAGCCTTCCGGCAAATTGTCGAATACCGTCGGCCGTCCTTCGGGGTCGGCATGGGTCGTCATCAGCCCGCGCGGCTTGTGATACAAAAACAGCCTGGTGCGCTCGCGCGGCGGCAGCGGCTTGCCATCGACCGTGATGGCGTCGTTGGCGGTGACGTCGAGCGCCGGGGAGTTGATGATGCGGCCATTGACGCTAACGCGGCCCTGCACGATCCATTCCTCGGCGTCGCGGCGCGAGGCCAGCCCCGCCCGCGACAGCACTTTCGCGATCCGGTCACCGGACTTCTTCTCGCGTGGCGGCCGCGCGGCGCGTTTCTCGAAGTCGGGCTTGCGCTCGCGATAGGCGCCGCGACCGCCGAACGCGGGACGCTTGGCGAAGACCTTGCTGTCGTCCTCGTTGTCGCGGCGCGGCCGGTCGCCATCGCTGCGCGGATGCTCTTGCCAGGCGCTGCGTGCTTCTCGGGGACGATCGAATTTGGGACGGTCCTCGCGCGACCGCGAAAAGCGCGGACGCTCGTCGCCACTGCTCTCCTCGCGCGGTCCATCGAAACGCGGCCTATCATAACTGCGCTTTTCAAAATTTCGAGCACCGTCGCGCGATGGACGCGAGTTGCGGCCGACATGATCCGGTGAAGAAGCGTCGCGCTCCTGCCACGGCTTTGACTCGCCGCGCTCGGGACGGTTGCCGAAATCCTTGCGCGGACCGCGGTCCGGCGCGCCGCGCGACGAAAACTTCTTGTCGCCGCCAAATTTTCGCTCGGGCCGATCACCGCGCGGTCGATCGCTATCGCGTGGCGGGCGCGCCGAATACGGGCGGTCTCCCCGCGGACGGTCGCCGTCCCCGCGAAAACCTTCCCCGCGCGGAGTATAGGGCCGTTTCGCTCCGCCGCCTTCGCGAGGCGTGTAAGGCTTCTTGTCGCCGAATTTCCTGTCCTGGAAACGGGAGGCCGGACGCGCCTCGCCACGCGGTGCGCGGTCATCCCTGCCGACATTCGGGCGGTCGCCGCGCGGAGCATAAGCGCGCTTTTCGCCGCGGTCCTCGCTGCGGGGACGGTCGTCACGGTTGAAGCGCTGCGGACGCGGCCCGTCGTCACGGTCACGGCGCGGGGCCGCGCCGTCGCGCTTGCCGGCGTAAGGCTTGCCGCCACCCGCATACGGCTTCTTGTCGTACGACCTGCCGCCCTCGGACCTCGCGGCTGAGTGGCGCTTCTCGCCTTCGCCCTTGGCCGCAAAACCGCGCTTGGCGAATTTCTTCTCGGGACCCCGCGCGGCGCCGGAGCGACCCTTGCCGCCTCCCTTGCCGCCGCCCGGCCGGTCACGCCGACCGCGGGAATTGTTGTTTTTGTCGTTATCGCGGGGCATGAATAGTCTCTCGTTGATAGATGAAATGGCGATCAGGCGGATGTGGACGGGCTATCACAGCGATAATGACGCGCGCGCTCTTGGCTCAAGGCGCAATCTCACGCAAAACCGGTATCCACTTTTGCTGAATGGCCCTCCAGTAGCAGGTTTCTTCCGATGATACGAGGGATGACCGCCCCTTCTTTCATGGATTTGGCGCTGGAAACGGCGAAAAACGCCGCAAAAGCGGGTGAAGTGCCGATCGGGTGCGTCATTGTCAGGGATGACGAGATCATCGCCACGGCCGGCAACCGGACGCTGACGGACCGCGATCCGACCGCGCACGCCGAAATCCTGGCGATCCGGCAGGCCGCCGAGGCGATCGGAACCGAACGGCTGATCGACTGCGATCTCTATGTGACGCTGGAGCCGTGCACGATGTGCGCGGGCGCGATCTCGTTCGCACGAATCCGGCGGCTGTATTACGGCGCGGCCGATCCCAAGGGCGGCGCGGTGGATTCCGGCGTGCGGTTCTTCGCGTCCCCGACCTGCCATCATGTGCCGGACGTGTATTCGGGGGTCGGCGAAACCGAGGCGGCGACACTATTGAAGGAATTTTTCAAGGCGAGAAGGTAGACGACGCAGGTGTTGTGTAGCCCGGATGAAGCGAAGCGAAATCCGGGGAACCGCATCGACCAAGCCTCGGATTGCGCTTTGCTCCATCCGGGTTGCGCACCTCACTGTGGGGAGAACTACCCCGCCGCAAAAAACGCCCGCAGCGCCTTCGCGGTTGCGTCCGGATTTTCCTCGGTCAAAAAATGTCCGGAATCGATCGGCGAACCGGAGACATTGGTCGCCCAATTCTTCCAGGTGTCGAGCGGCGTCGCCGCGGCGCTCGCAATGCCGGCGTCACCCCACAGCGCCAGCATCGGGATCGTGATCTTTTTGGCCTGCTCGTGATCCTGCTTGTCGATCTCATAGTCGGCATAGGCGCCGGCGCGGTAATCCTCACACATCGCGTGCAGGCGCGAGGGATCGCGGAACGGCGCGAGGTAGTGTTCCAGCGCGCGCTTGTCGATGGCATCGAGATTTTTCGATTTGGTCTGGCTCGCCATCTTCTGCTTGAGGAAGAAATCCGAATTGCCTGCAATCAACGTCTCCGGCAGCGGCGCGGGCTGAGCCAGGAACGTCCAGTGATAGATATTGAGCGCATAGCGCCGGTTCAGGCGCTCCCAGTAATCATAAGTCGGCAGGATATCGAGCACCGCGAGCCGCGACAGACGGCCGGGATGGTCGAGCGCCAGCCGATAGGCGACGCGACCGCCGCGATCGTGTCCGGCAAGCGCAAAATGCACATGGCCGAGCTGCTCCATCGCATCGATCATCGTCTGCGCCATCGCGCGCTTGGTGTAGGGCGTATGATCCTTGTCGCTGTCAGGCATGTCCGACCAGCCATAACCCGGCAGATCGGCGATGATCAGCGTGAACCGGTCGGAAAGCTGCGGCGCGACGCGGTGCCACATCACATGGGTTTCAGAAAAGCCGTGCAGCAGCAACAGCGGCGGTCCCTTGCCGCCGACGCGCGCGAAGATACGGCCCGCTTTGGTGTTGATCCATTCGGAAGCAAAGCCGGGAAACAGGTCGGCGAGGTCGGGCATGATCCGGTCACTCCTTCGCGGCGGCGGCGCTTGCTTCAAACTTTGTTTGTCGTTGCCGCTGGCGCGTCCCGGATATATGCCATCGCCCAAGCCCGACCAACAACAAACCGAACGAGGGAATGCCATGTCGATCGATTTCGAGATTCCGGCCGAGGCCAAGGCGATCCGCGAGAAGGTCCGCAAATGGGTGCAGGAGGAATGCATTCCGGCCGAGAAGGAGCTGGACACCAAGCCGCTCGACGAGGTGCTCGGCCCGCTGCGCAAGAAGGCCCGTGCGCAGGGGCTGTGGTGCCCGTTCGTGCCGAAGCAATATGGCGGCATGGGCCTTGGCCCGCTGGCGAATGCGCTGGTGCAGATGGAACTCGGCGAGAGCATGCTGGGCGCGCTCTCGATGAACACGCAAGGCCCCGACGACGCCTCGATGATGACCATTCTCGAGCACGGCACCGAATACCAGAAGGAGAAGTTCCTCAAGCCGCTTCTCAATGGCGAGAAGCGCATCTGCTTCTCGATGACCGAAAAGGCCGCCGGCGCCGACGCCACCGGCATGCAGACCACGGCGGTAAAGGACGGCAACGAGAATTATATCCTGAACGGCGAGAAATGGTTTTCTTCGTCGGCGAGCGTCGCCGACATGGCGCTGGTCATGGCCAAGACCGATCCGAACGCGCCGCGTCACCAGCAATATTCGACCTTCATCGTCGAACTGCCCAACCCCGGTTACAAGATCAAGCGCAATGTCGCGAACATGGCGATCGAGGGGCCGCATGACGACGTGATCCACGGCGGCCATTCCGAAATCGAGATCAGGGATCTGAAGGTACCCGCCGACAATCTGCTCGGCGGCGAGGGCAACGGCTTCAACATGGGCCAGCACCGCCTCGCCTACGGCCGCCTGCGCCACGGCATGCACAACGTCGCCAAGGCCCAGCGCGCGCTGGACATGGCGGTCGCGCATATCACCAAGCGTTCCACCTTCGGCACGCTGCTCGCCGATCGGCAGGCGGTGCAGTTCATGCTCGCGGACTGCGCCAGCGAGCTCTATATCGGCCGGCTGATGCTGCTGCACATCGCCTACAAGGCGGAAAAGGGCATGGACATCCGGCAGGAAAATTCGATCGCCAAGATCTTCCACGCCCACATGGTGCACAAGGTGATCGACACCGCAATCCAGCTCCACGGCGCGCTCGGCTTCAGCCAGGATACGCCGCTGGCGCGGTGGTACACGCAGGTGCGCGCGCAGCGGCTGGTCGACGGCCCGGACGAGGTGCACAAGTGGAAGATCGGCAAGAACGTCATCAAGGCGTTCCGCGAGCACGGCACCACGGCGAGCGCCGTGGGCGGGGATTTGCTTTGATGTTTCGACGTCGTCATTCCGGACGGCGCGCCAGGCGCGCCGATCCGGAGATTCTCGGACTTGTTGAGCACCTAACGCCTCACCCTCGGGACTTCCGGGTTCGATGCTTCGCATCGCCCCGGAATGACGGTGTGCTCCAAACTATCCGGCCCTCTCCTGCTCCACCGCCTGCCAGCCGATATCGCGGCGGCAAAAGCCTTCCGGCCACTTGATGCGGTCGACCGCCGCATAGGCGCGCTGCTGGGCTTCGAGGATGGTCTTGCCCGTGGCGCAGACGTTGAGCACGCGGCCGCCATTGGCGAGGATTTGTCCGTCCTTTGCGATCGTGCCGGCATGAAAGATCTCGACGCCTTCGATTCCCGCGGCGGCGTCGAGACCCTCGATCGGCGTGCCCTTCTGGTAGTCGCCGGGATAACCCTTCGCCGCCATCACCACCGTCAGCGCGGCTTCGGGAAACCAGCGCAGGTCGAAATGCCCAAGCTGGCCGTCGCAGCAGGCCAGCATCGCCGGCACGAGGTCCGACATCATCCGCAGCATCAGGACCTGGCATTCCGGATCGCCGAAGCGGACATTGTATTCGAACAGTTTTGGGCCCTCGGCCGTCAGCATCACGCCGGCATAGAGCACGCCGCGAAACGGCGTGCCGCGCGCCTTCATGCCGGCGACCGTCGGCAGGATGATCCGCGACATGATCTGGTCGTGAATTTCCGCCGTCACGAACGGCGTCGGCGAATAGGCGCCCATGCCGCCGGTGTTCGGCCCCTGGTCGTGATCGAACACGCGCTTGTGGTCCTGCGCCGACGCCAGCGCGATCGCGGTGTCGCCGTCGGACAGCGCAAAGAAGCTGATCTCGCGGCCGGCGAGATATTCCTCGATCACGACTTCAGCGCCGGCCGCGCCGAACGCGCCGTCGAACATCATGGCGATGGCGGCTTCCGCCTCGCCCAGGGTCATCGCCACCACCACGCCCTTGCCGGCCGCAAGCCCGTCGGCCTTGACCACGATCGGCGCACCCTGCTGGCGGACATAGGCCAGCGCATCGGCAGCACTCGTAAAGCGGCCATAGGCGCCGGTCGGAATGCCGAACTCGGTGCAGAGCGCTTTTGTGAATCCCTTGGAGCCTTCGAGCTGCGAGGCCTGCCTGCTCGGCCCGAACGCCTTGATGCCGGCGCTTCGCGAGGTCGTCGACGATGCCGGCCGCGAGCGGCGTTTCCGGACCGACCACGACGAATTCGATCGCGTTCGCGCTGGCAGAAATCGATCACCGCTGCATGGTCGGCGATGTCGAGGTCGACGCATTCGGCTTCGCGCGCGATGCCGGCGTTGCCCGGGGCGCACCAGAGTTTCGTCACCAAAGGCGAAGCCGCGATCTTCCACGCGAGAGCGTGTTCGCGGCCGCCGGAACCGAGCAGGAGAATGTGCATGAGATGCAGCCAGCGAGCAGGTTTTCCAAGATGTCGGTCGCACGAGTCCGCCCCTCGCTGCAAGGGGAATGCCCTGACCAAATGCGTCATTCCGGGACTGCGCGCCGGCGCGCCGATCCGGAATGACGGCTCGGTTACGGCTGCCGCGCCGAGGCCGCGATGATCTCCTGCAGCGTCGCGACATGGCGGGCGAAGGCGCCGCGCCCGGCGGCGGTGGCGGTGACCGTGGTCTGCGGCTTCTTGCCGACGAAGGCCTTGTCGACCGCGACATAGCCGGCCTTCGCCAGCGTCTCGATGTGGGCGCCGAGATTGCCGTCGGTGGCCCCGGTCAGCTTCTTCAGCCGGGAGAATTCCAGCCCCGGGGCGGCGGCCGGCAGCGCGTTCAGCGCCGCCATGATCTTCAGCCGCAACGGCTGGTGGATGATGTCGTCGAGTTCGGCCATCCCCTAGCTCCGGCGCATCCAGAGCCCGGCCAGCATCAGACCGCCTCCATTGATGAAGGCCATCCACAGGTCGAACCACTCGCCCAGGAAGAAGTAGCCGATCAAGGTGAGCGCGGTGATGGCAACGCCCACCGCAACATAGGCGTGCCCGACCCACAATCCGACGACGGTGTAGACCAGCATGAAATAGATGGTCCAGAACGTCCCGATCTGGCGCGATGTCGCCAGATGGCCGAGCCAGCAAGTGAAAATTCCGAACGCGATGAACAGCAGCAGCGCCACCAGCATCCGGCCATCGAAGGTGCGGATGCCGCTGCGGGGCTGGCTGAGCGCGCTGATGGCGAACGATCCGGCGATTCCCGCGGCGTAGACCGCCAGCCAGAACAGGCCGGCGGATCGCGGCCAGAGAAACGTCGCGATATTGCCGGCGAAAACCAGCATGCCCCACATGATCATGAACAGGCTGGAGAGCCGGTAGAAATTGGATTGCCGGACCCGCTGCTTGATGAAGTCGATGTCCGAAAGCGCGGAAGCGGCTTCCCTGGCGTCAATGCTCATCATGATCCGCTCCCCGCTTTCACCACGTCGTCCGCTATCGCCGATACCGCGGCGGGATCGCTGACGATCCCCATGTGATTGACGCCGTCGATCAGCCTGACGGAAACACGCGGACCGACGGCATCGCCGTATTTATCGGGAAACATCAGTTCATCGACGGCACCGGCGAACAATTCGATCGGCTTGCCGGCTGTAGCAAGATCCGCGCGGAAATCCTGGGTCGTGCCGAAATTGCGCATCAGGCGATAGGAATAGGTCGACGCCAGGATCGCGCTGGTATTCGGGGCCACCGCAAACGCAATGGTCGGCAGCGACTCGCAGCAGATGATCCCGAATCGGCGCAGCACCGAAAGACCGATGAAGCGCGGAATGTCGGGACTGGCCCAGCCGCCCGCATCCTTCCGGCTGCTCGGTGCGTCGTAGCCGAGATAGGGCGACAGCAGCACGGTGCGCACGAACAGGTTCTGGATCGGCGAACCGGCGACCCGCAGCGCGAAGCCGCCGCCGGAGGAATGGCCGAGCAGCGTCAGCGGTGCTGCGGGGCTGGACTTGCGGATCTCACCGACGAAATCGGCCATATCGTCCTCGAGCTGGCCGAGATAGCCGATATCGCCGCGTGTGCCCGACCCGCCATGGCCGCGAATGTCGGGCGCGTAGGTTTCGACGCCGCGCGCGGCGAGCCCCTTGGCCAGCGCATGCACGGCGACGCTCGACCCCGAAGAGCCATGGATGACGACGGCGACCTGTCCGCTCAACGGCGCGCGCGCCCGATAATGCCGGTAGGCCAGCTCGGTGCCGTCGCGGGCGTGAAAGCGCTCGAGACCGGGCATATCGCTGCGATCCACCGCGCCCGCCGTCGCCGAAATCGAGGCCAGCTCCGGCGGCCGCCTTATCGGCGTGGCGATCATCCCCGCCAGCACCAGTCCGGCAAGACCGACAAAGGCGAGGCTCAGGAGAAGGATCCTGAGGCCGCCCGAAACAATCGTTGCAATCATTCACAATCTCCAAACAGACAAAATGCCTCGAAACATCGAAAACCGAATGGACCAGGACAGATCATCGCCGGATCCGAAAATTCGCCTACACGTCAGGCGTCACCGCGACGGCAAGAGAATGCGCGTCCGGCCACGAGATTTCGGACCGGAACGGCTGCCGGCTCGCCCAAATCGGCTGGCTCGGATGCCAGTCGAGCACCTGCAGATGATCGCCGCACCGGGTCTCCACGCTCCCCCTGATCAAATCCGCGGCCGCCGTGATCGAAAGCGAAAACGACGAGGTCTGCGGCTTGTCGTCACGACGGCAGTTCGGCAACGGCGGATCGAAGACGACACGAAGAAAGTCGCCATTGGCGGCGCGGTCGACGTATTCCCTGAGTTGCCCGGCCTGGTCCGACAACAGCGACACGCTGCCGCCCCAGGCCTTGCTCAGCACATACAAGCCGGGGGTCTCCGGCGAGGGCGTATATCCCCCCGAGCCGAATACGGCCGTGAATGAATTGTAGCGAATGAGGCCAATGAAGATCCGGCGGCTGTATGCCCATTTGAAAGGAAACGCACCCTGGCTGTCTTCGCCGCCAAAGGTGTAGTTGGTAGGTCCGATCAAGGCGCGGCCCTCTCGGGCGAGCGCATTGGATTCGCGATGGAAGACGAGGAAGGCGCGATCGCTCATGTGGCCGCTCTGGTCGGTCAGTCCCGCGCCATGCCGGGTCAACGTCTGGTCCGGATCGCACCGGACGTCGATTTCCACCGGGATGTTTTCGATGTCGTCGAACCGGACATGCACGCCGCGCGGTTGCTCGGCCTGTCCGGAGATCTGATAGGCGATGGGACGGTAGTTGCCGCCGACAAAGGCCGCCGATCGGGCATCGTTGCGATAGTGGATCTGGCGCTTTGAACCGGCGCGCTCAGTGAACCAGACCCAGACAAGGGCGCTTCCGTCACGACTAGCCTCGCGGGAGGCTACTTCCACCAACTCATAAACCGGGTGGTGCGGGAGCCACAGGAACCAATGATGGTCCCAGGAGTCGATCACGGTCGAGAACGGCACAAGCGGATGGGACATGGCGGATTCATCGGGCTGGGCAACAGCGCCGGGAATTAGAGGCAGCCGAGCACGCAAGCAGCGCAACGGCCTCGACCGCGCCTCGAAGAAATTGACGGCGCGCGTTGCTGCCGCGGTCGGCGTTTGGATCGATCATGAGTTCGGCTCCGACGTCGCGACATCGTTGGCGATGACAGATACGGCCTTGGGCGCACCGACAATGCCCATATGATCAATGCCCTCGATCAGTCTGACGTTGACCGCGGGACCTACCCCGCGCACCGCCTCGGCATATTTGTCAGGCAGCATCAACTCGTCGGCGGCGCCGGAATAGATGGTGATCGGCCGCGTCGCCGCGGCGAGGTCGCTCCGGTAGTCCAGATGGACCCCGAAATTGCTTCGGAGCCGTTCCGTGTAGGCCGGCACCAACCTCTTCGCGGAATTCGGCGGCACCGCGTAGGCCACCACCGGAAGCGCGTCGCAGCAGTCGATCCCGAGCCGGCGCAACAGCACCAGCGCGAGGATTCGCGGAACATCGGGATTGGCCCAACCGCCTGAATTCGGCTGGTTCGTCGGCGCTCTCGGACCGAGATACGGCGCCAGCAGCACGGTGCGCGTGAACAGGTTCTGGATGTTCGAGCCGGCCACGCGAAGGGCAAATCCGCCGCCGGCGGAGTGACCGATCAGCGTCAGCGGCACGGCGGGATTGGTCTTGCGAATCTCAGACACGAAGTCGGCCAGATCGTCTTCGAGCTGCCCGATATAGGCGATATCGCCCCGCGTTCCCGACACGCCGTGGCCGCGAATATCTACCGCGTAGGATTCCACGCCATGCTGCGCCAGGGCCCAGGAGAGCGCGTGGATATTGTTGGCGCTCGAGCCGGACGAGCCGTGGACGACAACAGCCGCGCGTCCGGTTGGAGTGCCGCTCGCGGCGTAGTGACGAAAGCCCAAAGTAGTACCGTCGCGGGCCTGGAACCGCTCGATGGCGGGCAAGGTGCTCATGTCGACGGTGCCGCGTGCCGCCGAGATGGAGCGAAGCTCGGGCGGCGCGGCCAGCGGCGTCGCGATCATCGCCGTGAACGCCAGCGCCGCGACGCCGACGGCACTCAGCCCCCAGATCAAAACCCGCAAGCACCAGCGTATGAAAGATCGCGGCATGATTGCCCCTCTCAATAAATACAGAGAACTCTGTATACAGAGTATATACGGATTGCAAGTCCTGATTTGCGGTACCGGCTGAAATCCCTACCTTGAGCGCCTGTCAGAAAACGCCGAATCGATTGTCCCGATGCCTCCAGCCGAAGCCCTGATCAACGCGCCGGAATTCACGGTGTCCGAGCTGTCTTCCGCCCTGAAACGGACGGTGGAGGACAATTTCGGCCATGTCCGGGTGCGCGGCGAAATCTCCGGCTTTCGCGGGCCGCACTCCTCCGGGCACTGCTATTTCGCGCTGAAGGACGAGAGCGCCAAGATCGAGGCGGTGATCTGGAAGTTCGCCCACGCGCGGATGCGCTTCAAGCCTCAGGAGGGGCTGGAGGTCATCGCCACCGGCAAGCTCACCACCTATCCCGGCTCGTCGAAATACCAGATCGTGATCGAGGCGCTCGAGCCCGCCGGGATCGGCGCGCTGATGGCGCTGATGGAAGAGCGCAAGAAGAAGCTCGCCGCGGAGGGCCTGTTCGACGAGGCGCGCAAGCAGCTCCTGCCTTGGCTGCCGGAAGTGATCGGCGTCGTCACCTCGCCGACCGGCGCCGTGATCCGCGACATCCTGCATCGGCTGGAAGACCGCTTTCCGCGCCGCGTGCTGGTATGGCCGGTCAAGGTGCAGGGCGAGGGCTCGGCCGAACAGGTCGCCGCCGCCATCCGCGGTTTCAACGCGCTGCCGGAAGGCGGGCGGACTCCCGCGCCCCGATCTGTTGATCGTCGCGCGCGGCGGTGGCTCGCTGGAAGATCTCTGGTCGTTCAACGAGGAGATCGTGGTCCGCGCCGCCGCGGAAAGCATGATCCCGCTGATCTCGGCGGTCGGCCACGAGACCGACATCACGCTGATCGATTTCGCCGCCGACAAGCGCGCGCCGACGCCGACGGCGGCGGCCGAAATGGCGGTGCCTGTCCGCGCTGAATTGTTCGTCGAGGTCACCGCGCTGGCGCGGCGGACGATGCTGTGCTGGCAGCGCGCCCAGGAAGGCCGCCGCAACGAATTGCGCGCCGCCGCCCGTGCGTTGCCTGCCGCGGGCGAACTGCTGGCGATCCCGCGGCAGCGGCTGGATGGCGCCGGCGCGTCGCTGCCGCGCGCGCTGAAAGCCAACACGCATCTGCATTTTCGCCACTTCGCCGGCATCAGCGCGCGGCTCACGGTGCGGGTGCTGCGCGGACAGCTCACCCAGGCGCGGCACCATCTGACCGTATCGGGCCAGCGGTTGACGCATTCGGCGCGGACGCTGCTGCGAAACCGCCGGGATCGCTTCGCCGGGCTGGACGTCCGGCTGAAGGCCTCAAAGCTCGCCAACGCACAGGCGCAGCGTCAGGCGATTGCGCGCGACCGCGAGCGCGTGGCGCGCCTTGCCGAGCGGGCGCGACGCGCGCTGGCGACCGCGACGCAGCGGCTGCAGGCGCGGGTCGCCCATAGCGGCCAGTTGCTCGGAGCGTTGTCCTATCGCAGCGTGCTCGCGCGCGGCTTCGCGCTGGTGCGCGACGAGCAGGGCCACGCCGTGCGCGCCGCGGGCGGCATCGGTCCGGGAGCGCGGCTCGATCTGGAATTCTCCGACGGACGCGTCGCCGCCACCGCGGATGCGGATCGCCCGGCGGCACAAAGCCCGGCGACGCCGGCCGCAAGCGAGCCGAAGGCTGCCGCGCCGAAGCGCGTGGCCAAACCGGTCGATCAGGGCAGCTTGTTCTGATTGCCTCGCATCGCCGTCATGCCCGGGCTCGTTCCGGGCCGTGACGATCCGTTCTGAGGGTGAGCCCCTACCGCGCCAGCCACTCCACGACGCGCTTTTGCGAATCGGCGCGGGCTTTCGGATCGGCACCGAGATGGCCGTGCTCCGGGGTCGCCGCATCCGACGTGCCGGCGGTCGCGTGCAGCGGAAAATTCACGCGGTCGAAATCGTGATAGGCGCCGGGATAGACCACGATGTGCGTAAGCGCGCTGCGGCCACGGGCGCCATCGATCATCTGCCGGCAGGCGGGCGGCGAGGAGACGTCGTCCTCGGCGCCGATCAGCAGCAGCGTCGGAACCCGCGTGCTCCATCCGAGCCCCGCGGAGATCCGGCAGTCCGGATAGAACGCGATCGCCGAGCGGAAGTCCGGCTCGACGCTGCGCGCCGACAATTGCGGCCGCACCGCCCATAACAGCGCGCTGGCGCCGTTCGCCCATCCCAACAGGCTGATGCGGTCATGCGCCGCCCAGGGCTGCTCCACCAGCCATTGCCGGGAGGCCATGATGTCTTCGACCCGCTCGCGGCGGGCATGAATCTTGTGGTCCTTGACCCGGCATTGCGGACCGAGTTCGCGCGAACCATAGCTGTCGGGCAACAGGACCGCCTTGCCGCCCTTGAGCAACTGCTCGGCCCAATCGCGGTAGCGCGGCTGTACCGGCTCGGACCGGCCGCCCAGCCCGCCGCAGCCGTGCAGTGCAATCACGACTGGAAACGGGCCCGTCCCCTCGGGCTTGTAAAGCTGTGCATGCAGCACGGCGTTACCGGAGGGAATATCGACCTGATGCGGGGTCACCAATGGCGCCGCAGCCGCGGAAGAGGCCACGGCGAATAATGTCAGGAATGCGATTGCTGACAGAGGGCGCATCTTGGTTGCCGGATCGTGATGGTGCTTATTAAAAGCCTTCCACTGCCGCAAGGCTAACACGCGAAATTTGCGAAATTTCATCACAAATCAGTGGGTTTGACGGGCGGACAGCGCGACCTATTTATGATAGATCGGCATTTCGGGAAGAATTAATTGGCCCGGCCCCGGCGGCTTGGGACTGATCGGAGAATTCAACGGTGCTTAATAAATTCGGCCCCTCGGGCCATGGCGAAGCGCAGGTGCAATATCTCGATGGCGATTTCCGGGTGATCTCGCCGGGAACCTATGTGCGTTGCGCCGTGACCGACGCGCGGATACCGCTCGACGAGCTGAAATACTGGAGCGTCGACCTGCAGGAGGCCTACGCGATCCCGAGCGCGGTGCTGCAGCGGCATTATCCCGGCGCGCTGAAGGCGCAGGGCTGAACTTTCGTCCGGCCAAGCCGGGACGGATTGACCAACTAATGACCGGTCCTGAATTTTTTCTCGCGCGCCTGGAACAGCCGGCCGGCGATGAATTTGCGAAACGAGGCGGCGTCGCCGAGTTCGAGCGTCACCGGAAACGGCACGATCGCTTTCGCCTGCCCGACCTTGCGCACCCGCACCAGATCCTTCTCCGTCGTGACCAGCGTCAATCCGTCGCGTTCGCCTTCAGCGATCAGTTCCGCGATCTCGTCTTCCGAAAACGGATGATGATCGGCGAAGGCGCGCTCGCGGCACCACCTCGACGCCGCAACCGCGCAGCGTCCGGAAGAACCGGACGGGATCGCCGATCCCGGCAAAGGCCAGCACGCGCTTGCCGCGAAGCGACTTCACCGATCGCCGCGTCGGGGCGGAGATGCGCCGACAGCACCGGCTTTGACCGCGCGGCAACGGCGTCGGCCACCGGCGCGGCGGCCGATCCGTCGCCGATGACGACCAGCGCATCGGTGCGGTCAAGCTGCGGCCGCAGCGGCGCGCGCAGCGGACCTGCCGGAAATACGCGGCCGTTGCCGAGCCCGCGGTCGCCGTCGATCACGATCAGCGAGGCATCCTTGGCAATCGCCGGGTTCTGAAAACCATCGTCCATCAGGATCACGGTCGCGGCTTGCGACTTCGCCAGCGCGACGCCGTCGGTGCGGTCGCGCGCGACCACGACCGGCACCGTGCGGGCCAGCATCAGCGGCTCGTCGCCGACGTCTTCGGCCTGATGCCGCGCGGGATCGACCATGACCGGGCCGCGCAACCGTCCGCCATAGCCGCGGCTGAGCACGACCGGTGTCTCGCCGAGATCGCGCAGCAATTTTGTCAGCGTCAGCACCGCTGGCGTCTTGCCGGCGCCGCCGACGTGATAGTTGCCGACGCAAATCACGGGGATGCCGGCGTCAAGACCTTCGCCCTGCATGCGCTGTCCCGTGACCAGACCATAGAGTGCGCCGAGCGGGGCCAGCAGCAAGGATGTCAGCGACGGCGGCCGGTACCAGAAGGCCGGCTCACGCATTCGCCGCCCCCATCTCGAGCCGCAATTGCAGCAGATACGGCTCCAGCGCGACCAGCGTGCGATCGAGCGCGCCACCGAGTTCCCCGACCACCCGCTCCGAGGCGGCGAGCGAGGCTTCGCGCGCGGCCGGGTCGTCCAGCAACTGGCCGAGCTGCTTCACCAGCGCTTCCAGCGTGTCGGCCCGCCGCGCGCCGCCGGCGCTGTCGAGCGCCTCGTAGACATCGGTGAAATTGAAGACATGGGGACCGTGCACGATCGCCGCGCCGAGCTTGACCGCCTCGATCGGATTCTGCCCGCCATGTTCGACCAGCGATCCGCCCATGAACACGATTGGCGCCAGCCGATAGAACAATCCGAGTTCGCCCATGGTGTCCGCGACGTAGACCTCGGTCGCCGCCGTCGGCAATTCCTCGTGCGAGCGCAACGCCACCTGCAGGCCGGAAGCCGCCACGGCCCGGGCGATCGCCTCGCCGCGATTCGGATGCCGCGGCACGATCACGGTCAGAAGCTGCGGGAAGAATCCCGCGAGCGCGCGATGGGCTTCGAGCAGAATCTCGTCCTCGCCGGGATGGGTCGAGGCCGCCACGATGATCGGGCGGCCGCGCGTCAGCGCCGTCAACCGCTCCAGCCTGGCGGGATCGGCCGGCGGCGCCGGCACGTCCAGCTTCAAATTGCCCGTGGTGACCACGTTGCGGCTGCCGAGCGCGGAGAAACGCTCGGCATCGACCCGCGATTGCGCGAGGCAGACGTCGAACCGGCCGAGCAGCGCGGAGATCGTGCCGGCGACCCTGCGCCAGCGCGGGAACGAGCGGTGCGACATCCGGCCGTTGATCAGCACCATCGGCAGCCGTCGCGCCGCGCTCGACAGGATCAAATTGGGCCACAAATCGGATTCGATGAACAGCGCCAGCGAAGGCCGCCAGTGATCGAGAAAGCGGCCGACATAGCGCGGCGAATCGTAGGGCACATATTGATGGATGATGTCGGCGGGAAAACGCTTGGCGACGATCGCGGCCGAAGTCACCGTGCCCGACGTCAGGAGGATGCGGATGTTGAGCGCGCGCAGCCTTTCGATCAGGGCGGCTGCGGCCAGGACTTCGCCGACGCTGGCGCCGTGAATCCACACCAGCGGCCCATGCGGCCGGATGTCCCGGCTCACGCCGCGGCGCTCGCCGATCCGCAGCGGATCTTCCTTGCCCTGCTTCAGCCGCCGCTTGATCAGCGCCGGCGCCAGCGGCACCACCGCGGAAGACAGCCTCTGATAGACGCGCAGCGTCATCGGCAGGGAGCTAGCCAAGGCTCTTCTCCGAAAGACTTTTCTCCGGGAAGCTTTTCTCAAGCAGGGCCGTCTCGGGCGGCGGACCTTTGGCCGGAAGGCTCGCCTCGGGACGCCCGACCTGCTCGTAGGCGCGCCGGGTCGCCTCGTTCAAATAGGCTTCCAACTGCAGGCGCAGTCTTTCCATGGTCTCGGCATCGGCGTCAGGTGGCACCGCAATCGGTGCGGCGCCGCCCACCAATGCGCCTCGCCCGAATGGCAGGTTGATGGTGGTACTGTCCCAATTGTTCAACCGGATGAAACGGTTGGTCACCATGGCGAACGGCATGATCGGCCGTCCGGATTCGCGCGCCAGCATGATGATGCCCATCCCCGCGACGCGCGGCGCGCTTCGGTACGTCCGCGGTCGAAGCAACGTTATAGCCCTCCTCGAGGGCCTGCACCATCTCCCTGAACGCGCCAACCCCGCCCTTGCGGTGGAACGCGCCGCCATGATCGCCGGAGCCGCGAATGGTGCCGATGCCGAGCCGTTCGGCGGCGATGGCGTTGAACTCGCCGTCGCGATGCCGCGAGATCAGCACCTTGGCGCGGTGGCTGTCCTTGGTCTTGATGAACGGCGTCAGGAAATGCTGGCCATGCCAGAACGCGAAGATCGCCGGCTGCTGCGGGCTCGACGATGTCATAGACGTTTGCCGGATCGAAGCTGAACTTGTTGGTCAGCCAGACCAGCCGCAGGTATTCGGCCGCGAGAAACCCGACCGCGCGCTGGACCCAGTTGCCGCGCAGCACATTGCGAAACAGCTTTTTCAACGGGCCGGCTTCGCGTCTTGACCTGGGTCGAGCAGCCGGTGGAGATGGACGATGAAATAGCGCATGTGGGCGTTGTCGACGGTCTGCTGCGCCTTCGCCTTCCAGGCCGTGTGGGCGGTGGCGTAGTTGGGGTATACGCCGACGACCTCCACTTTGTCGAGATCCTTGAACGTCGTGCCCGTCAGATCGGTGAGTTCGCCGCCGATGACGAGATGAAGCAGTTGCTGGGCACTATCTGGCATGATTCGTGTTCCTAATGAGGTACCCGGCAGACAAGATTGCGGACGGCAAGATGATTGACGCGCGCCGCGGCGGCGTTCAGGGCAGTGGACGGTTTCGAAAATGCTCGACGATGCGTGCATGACGATCGCGTCCCGCTGCCACCAGCACCCCGTGCGCCACGTCCCGGCGATTGTAGACGATCGGATCCCCCGATAGCGCCGTCATATTACCATTCGCTTCCTGCACGATCAAATTGGCTGCGGCAAGGTCCCAGTCGCGGCTTTGGCCGCCCGCAAAAGCAGCGTCCAGGTCTGCCCTGCGCGACCCGGCACAGCCGAAGCGCCAGCGATCCGATTCGCGGATGCAGCGTGATTTCTCCGGAAGTAGCGGTTTAGTCGCTCGACCAGCGGCTTCGGCCCGGCCACGCGCGAAAAATCCAGCTCGGTGCCGGATGTGGCATGAAGTGGCACATTGTTGCGCACGGCGCCCTGCCCGCGCGCGGCAAAGAAGAATTCGTCGCTGGCCGGCGCGAATACGGCTGCGAGCACAGGCGACGCGTCCTCGACCAGCGCCACGCTCACGCACCAGTCTTCGCGGCCGGCGAGATAGCCGCGGGTGCCGTCGATCGGATCGACGATCCATACCAGTCGTTTCGCAAGCCGCGCTTCGTCGTCGACGCTTTCCTCCGACAGCCAGCCATAATCAGGTGTCGCGGAGCGCAGCTTTTGCTCGAGCAGGTCATTGACGGCGATGTCGGCCTCGGACACCGGCGACGAGGCGCCCTTGGTCCAGTTTTTCAGTTCGGTGCGAAACAGCGATAGCGCCAACGCGCCCGCCTCCTGCACGGTCTGGCGCAGCAGCGCGGCGTCGCGCTTCAAAGGATCGTCATGCCTGAGGCCCGCGCTAGCGTCCGCCAAGCGTCAGTCCCTCGATGCGCACGGTCGGCGCATTCACGCCATAGCGGAATTCCAGATCGTTGGCCGGCACCATCGATTTGAAGATCTCGAACAGATGGCCCGCGATCGTCACCTCGCTCACCGGATAGGTGATCTCGCCGTTCTCGATCCAGAAGCCGGAAGCACCGCGGCTGTAGTCGCCGGTCACGCCGTTGACGCCGGAACCGATCAGGTCGGTGACATAGAATCCCTGCTTGATGTCCGATATCAGTTCGGCCGGCGTCGGCTCGCCGGCTTCGAGGTGGAGATTGTACGGTCCGGGCGATGGCGACGACGATACGCCGCGGTGGGCATGGCCGGTGGTGACCAGTCCGAGTTCGCGCGCGGTGGCGCTGTCGAGCAGCCACGTCGTCAGCACGCCCTGATCGACGATGGCGACTTTCTTCACCTTGACGCCCTCGGCGTCGAAGGTTTGCGAGCGCAGGCCCCGCACGCGCAGGGGATCGTCGATGATGCGGATGTTCTTCGCGAACAGCTGCTGACCGAGACGATCCCTGAGAAAACTCGTCTTGCGCGCGATCGAGGCGCCATTGACCGCGCCGACGAGATGACCGACCAGCGAGCCGGAAACCCGGGGATCGAACACCACAGGCACCTTGCAGGTCTCGACCTTGCGCGGATTGGCGCGCGCCACGGTGCGCTCGCCCGCCTTGCGGCCGACGCTTTCGGGCGAGGCGAGATCGGAAGCATGCGGCGCGGTGGTGTAGTCGTAATCCCGCTCCATGCCGGTGCCCTCGCCGGATATCGCGGTCATCGAGATGCCCTGGCTCGAGCGCAGATAGGAGCCGTGGAAGCCGGTGGAGGTCACCAGCACCATGCCGCCAATTCCGGTCGACGCCGACGCACCGCCGGATTTGGTGACGCCCTTGACCGCGAGCGCGGCCGCTTCGGCTTCGCAGGCGCGGCGTTCGAGTTCCGAAGTCGAGGGAGTCTTCGGGATCGAGCAGATCGAGATCGGGAAAATCGCGCGCCAGCAACGCGGGATCGGCGAGACCGACATATTTGTCGTCGGGCGCGACCCGCGCCATGGCGACCGCGCGCTCCGCCAGTCTCGCAATACCGTCGCCGCTGACGTCGTTGGTCGAGACCACCGCCTGGCGCTGGCCCACCAGCACGCGCAGCCCGATATCGTCGCCTTCCGAGCGCTCGGATTCCTCGACGCGTCCGTCGCGTACCTCTACCCCCTGCGATATCCCGCGTACCGCCACCGCGTCGGCGGCGTCCGCGCCCGCGCGGCGCGCCGCCTCGACAAGCCGCTCGGCCAATGAACTCAGCGCCGATTGATCGAACAGGCCGGAATTCGCAGCAGCGGATGAAGGCGTCGAAGCGACGGATGGTGAAGAGTTCACGAACAAAATCCCGAAGGTTGGGGAATGACAGGCGCAGGAACGGCGGCCGATCAGCGAACCGCTCAGATGTGCCCGATTCACGGGTCTTTCAAGCATTTTCCAGCGTCAAAAGCCAAACATTTTCGCTTTCTGCGCAACGACTCGTCAATCATGTGAGCCAAGCTCTTGTCAATCATGCGCGCGATTGCACGCCGGGTGACGCCTGATTAACCAGCCTTTTTAAGCGATTCCGCAAAGCCCTCTGGCATGCTCGCGCACATCGACCGGGAACATAATTCCGGCGGGGAGACAAGTGCCGTGAGGCGTCAAACATCAACAAGCGGGATCAACCCCGCCGGGTCGAGCCGCGCATTGCGGCTCGACCCTCTTTCTCTGCCGATCCGTTTCGAGGCGCACGACAGTCGTGCCGACGGCGGCATCCGGCACATCGAACTTCACCGCGAACGCGTCGTGCTGCGCCGTGCCCTGCATGGCATGCAGATGGCGGTCAACGTTCGCGTCAGCGACTTTCTCGGCGTGGCGCTGCGCGGCCTCGACGAAGCCCAGATGCTGGTGCTGGTTCATCGCGATCCCTCATTGACGATCCCGCTTTGCGTCAGCTCCGACAACGAAGAGATTGCCATTGCCTGGCAGATGTGGAGCGACATCTTTGCGCTGCCGCTGTTGCCGGGGGACAAACCGCGCGAACCGGCGCCGCGGCGGCGCCGTCATAACGCCATTCGTGCGCGGCGGCCGAAATTCCTGGTGCGGCGGCGCGGCGGCGATCTGCTCAACCCGGCCAACATCCATCGCGACGAACGCGAGATCATCGCGCGGCATTGACGCTGCGCGAAACAAACTAGGTCGCCCGCAGCGCAGCGTCCGCCAGCAGACCTGCAAACAGCAACAGCCCCGCATCACGGTTGGATTTGAAGAGGCGCAGGCACAGCGCGGGATCGCCGATCTCAAGCCGCCTGATCTGCCAGACGAGATGCGCCGCAAAGGCGGCAAGCCCGATCCACGCCGGCCATCCGGCCCCGGCAAGCGCGAGCGCCGCGCCGATCAGAACCACCGCCAGCGCGTAGAACACGATCAGCGCGGATTGCGTGCGCGCGCCGAACAGCAGCGCGGTCGATTTCACCCCGATCAGCGCATCGTCCTCGGCATCCTGGTGCGCATAGATGGTGTCGTAGCCGATCACCCAGGCGATCGAGCCGGCATAGAGCGCAACCGCCGCCGCATCGATCCGGCCCAGCATCACCGCAAATCCCATCAGCGCGCCCCAGGAGAACGCGAGCCCAAGCACGATCTGCGGCCACCAGGTAATTCGCTTCATGAACGGATAGATCGCGACGATGGCCAGCGAGGCGATACCGGTCATGATCGCGAAGCGGTTGAACTGCAAGAGCACCGCCAGCCCGACCAGAGCCTGAACGACCAGAAAGGCAAATGCCTGCGGCACGCTCACCTGCCCGGCCGGGATCGGGCGCGACCGCGTCCGCTCCACTCTGGCATCGAGATCGCGATCGGTGATGTCGTTCCAGGTGCAGCCGGCACCGCGCATGGCAAAGGCGCCGAGGAAGAACAGGGCAATGACGAGCGGCAACGGGCCAATCGTGTGAGCGAGCGCCGGCGGCGAGCGCCGCCGACCACCAGCAAGGCATCAGCAGCAGCCAGGAGCCGATCGGCCGGTCGAGACGGGAAAGACGCAGATAGGGCCGCGACCATTGCGGCGCATGGGTGTCGACCCAGTTGCCGGTGGCGTCCGCAACGCGGGCCGCCGCGTCGCTCATGCGATCGTGATCATCGGGTAAGGACGTTGCCGTTCAAGGTATCGAACGTGCTGCCGCCCTTTTTCGAAGGCGTGGCCTCCGGCAGCGACGCCGAGGACCCCAGCACTTCGCTCAGGCTCGGGCCCGACGGGCCTCTCGTCTGCGCCTGCTGCGCCACGTCGCAGACCTGCTTCTGCATCTTCTCGGTATTCTTGTGGCCAGCCTTCAATTGATCCGCGACCTGCGCCGGAATTCCGCACTTCCCGGAGTTGGTCTCGACATATTTGATCATCTTGAGTTCGGACTGGCCGAAATTCCCGATCAGCTTGCAGGCCTCCTGGGGAGCCGCATGGCGGTCGCTGGCGGCCTTGATCAACTTGCCGCGTTTCTCGGCCTCCTCGCGCAGCGGCATGAATCCCTTCATGCACTCGTCGCCGGCCGCCGCCTGCGACGGGGGCGCCGGTGCGCGCTCGAACTGTGTGCCGGCGACAGGCGCGGTGCCCTGGACCGGAAACGAACTGGACGGCGGCGCGCCGACCGAAGCGGCCGGAGCTGCGCCATTGACCGGCGGAAACGCCGGATCGTTCTTGATGACGCCTCCGGGCAACGGCGCCGGAAACGCGCTTTGCGCCAGGGCCTGACCGGAATGGGCTATCACGACGGCCGCGGCGAGCGGCACAATCAAACGACGGATGATCAAAGCTGGTGCTCCGGCAAGGTCCAGTGGTTCCCCAACGTCTTCCCGATCGAAGAGCGACTTCTGATGAGGGTTTTACGATTCCTGCCGGTTCTTAACAACCCGTCGAATTTGTCAACAGCGCGGCGTTGGGCCGCGCCCGGGCCGCAATTCTTGCGTTAATCCTCCTCCTTTGGGCTAAAAGGCCGGCTAAACCGGAACTATCGAGCATGCCTCAACACGATTTCCGCCTGCCCCGCCTGTTCGTCGATACCGCGCTGGCGCCGGGCGCGACGGTCGCGCTGGAGCGCGACCAGAGCAACTATCTCGGCAACGTGCTGCGGCTCGCCGCCGGCGATACGATTCTCGTATTCAACGGTCGCGACGGCGAATGGCAGGCTTCGATCGCGGGCCGCAAACGGCCGGACAGCCTGACCATCACAGCATGCACGCGGCCGCAGGATCGGTTGTGCGATCTCGCTTATGTGTTTGCGCCGCTCAAACATGCCCGGCTCGACTACATGGTGCAGAAGGCCATCGAAATGGGCGCATCGTCCCTGCAGCCGGTTTTGACCCGCTTTACGCAGGTTTCGAGGGTCAACGGCGAGCGCATGCGCGCCAATGTGATCGAGGCCGCCGAGCAGTGCGGCATCCTGAGCCTTGCGACGGTCGCAGAACCGGTGACGCTCGACCGCTATCTCGACGGGCGCGGCGAACAGCGCCTGCTGGTGTTTTGCGACGAGGCCGCGGAGACCCAAAATCCGGTCCAGGCGCTGCAGGGCGACACCGCCGCCAGCGGGATCGACATCCTGATCGGACCGGAAGGCGGGTTTGCCGAGGAAGAGCGCGCGGTCCTGTTGCGCCAGAAGCGGACCCTGAGGCTGTCGCTGGGGCCCCGGATCCTGCGCGCCGATACCGCCGGGGTGGCGGCGCTGGCGCTGGTCCAGGCCGTCCTGGGCGACTGGACCGGCAGCCGCCCGGGCGGGTAGGTTGAGCGGATCGTTAAGCCACTTGACCGATCTTTGCCGATCTTTGGTCCCATCCCTGTCGAAACCTGCCCGCCGCCGTGCTAAGGGGCTGCGCCGACAGAAGCTTTTGAACCATTTTGGCCCGATTCGGACTTCGAAATGACCCAGACCGCCGCCCCTCGTGCGACCGGATCCGCCGCATGGGCGGACGCGCTGCTGTTGTCGTTCGCGCAGGCCGGCTATGTCCGGGCCGAGCCCGTCCATCCTGCAGCCGGCCGAGCCGTTCCTCGACCTCTCGGGCGAGGACATCCGGAAAAGCCTCTATTTGACCACCGACACCAGCGGTGAGGAACTTTGCCTGCGTCCCGACCTCACCATTCCGGTGGCGCGGGACTATCTCGCCTCCCCGCGCGCCGGCCAGCCGGCGGGCTTTTCCTATCTCGGGCCGGTGTTCCGCTATCGCGGCGGCCAGCCGAGCGAATTCCTGCAGGCCGGCATCGAATCCTTCGGACGGCAGGATCGCGCAGCCGCGGATGCCGAGATGCTGGCGCTGGCGCTGCAGGCGACCGGAGCCTTTGGCGTCACCGACGTGGAAATCCGCACCGGCGATGTCGCGCTGTTCAACGCCCTGATCGACGCGCTCGGTCTCTATCCGGTGTGGCGGCGACGGCTGATCAAGGATTTCAACCGCAAGATCAGCCTGGAGCAGGATATGGAGCGGCTGACGCTCGCGACCGCGACCAGCCGCAACGAATATGAGGGCGTGCTCGCCGCGCTTGCAGGCTCCGACCGCAAGGCCGCGCTGGCGCTGGTGACCGATCTGATGTCGATCGCCGGCACCACCAATGTCGGCGGACGCACGGTCGCGGAAATCGCCGACCGCTTCCTCGAACAATCGACGCTGAAGGGCGGCGCGCTGCCGCGCGACGCGCTCGGCATCATCAAGCGTTTCCTCGCGATATCAGGCGATGCCGGCGACGCCGTCGCGCAGTTGCGCGCGTTGGCGAGGGACGCAAAACTCGACATCACCGCGGCGATCGATCAGTTCGAAAGCCGGGTCGGCTTCATGGCCAAGCGCGGCATCGACACGAAAGCGGCGCAGTTTTCCACCGCGTTCGGGCGCGGCGTCGACTATTACACCGGCTTCGAATTCGAATTGCATGCCAAGGGCAATGGCGTCGAACCGCTGGTCGCGGGCGGCCGCTATGACGGACTGATGACCCAGCTTGGCGCGCCCTCGCCGATCCCGGCGGTCGGCTTCTCGGTCTGGGTCGAGGCCCTGACCAGGATCGGCCGCAAGCCCGCCGCGAGCCCGGGCGGGAGGCCATCATGACCACGCCCTTCGTTCTCGCCGTTCCCTCCAAGGGCCGGCTGCAGGAAAACGCCGAGGCCTTTTTCACCCGGGCCGGGCTTGCTTTGGCAAAGCCGCGCGGCGCGCGCGACTATCGCGGCACCATATCGGGGCTCGACAATGTCGAGATCGCCTATCTCTCGGCGGGCGAGATCGCCTCGCAGCTTGCGCGCGGCATGGTGCATCTCGGCGTCACCGGCGAAGACCTGGTGCGCGAGAGCATTGCGGATGCCGACAAGCGCGTGTTGCTGATCGATAGCCTCGGCTTCGGCAGCGCCAATGTCGTGGTCGCGGTGCCGCAGGCCTGGATCGACGTCCGCACCATGGCCGATCTCGACGACGTCACCACCGGTTTTCGCGCCCAGCATAACCGCCGCATGCGGGTGGCCACCAAATACATCAACCTGACCCGGACGTTCTTCGCGTCCCACGGCGTGGTCGACTACCGTATCGTCGAGAGCGCCGGCGCGACCGAAGGCGCACCGGCGGTCGGCACCGCGGAAATGATCGTCGACATCACCACGACCGGCGCGACGCTTGCCGCCAACGGTCTCAAGGTGCTCGACGACGGCGTCATCCTGCGCAGCCAGGCCAATCTCGTGGCATCAAGGGATGCCGACTGGACGAGCGAGGCGAAAGAGACCGCGCGCGTGATCCTCGATCACATCGCCGCGCGCGCCCGCGCCAGCAAGTACCGCGAGGTTCGCACCCGCTTTGCCGGCTGCGACGCGGCGCTGCTGGCCGAAGCCCATAACCGGTTCGGCGTGGTGTCGCCGTTCGGCGGCCCCACCTCCTCCGGAATGGTGACGCTGCACTGCCCACCGGCGCAGCTTTACGCGCTCGGCAGCTTCCTGCGCGCGCACGGCGCCGATACGGTGTCGGTGGCCTCGCTCGACTATGTGCTCGATCGCGACAACCCGCTCTTTGCCAGGCTTGAGGCGTTCCTGCGGCAGTGAGGCGCGGCGCCGCAAAGGCCGTTCCCGTGGCGACACGGCGCGGCAATTGCCATATTGGTATGGGAATTGGAACCTGACCGATGATGCTGGGTAAAGACGTTTCCGATCTGTCCACCACCGCGGTGACCGCCGCGGCGCAGGGGCTGTCGATCGTCGTGCCCGTCTATAACGAGGCGGCCGGGCTGTCGCTGCTGCATGCGCGCCTGATCGCGCTGGCAAAGACGCTGCGGCAGCGCTACGGCCTCGCTTGCGAGGTCGTCTATGTCGATGACGGCAGCACCGACGCCACGCTTTCCATCGCGCGCGCCCTCGAGGCCGATGCGCTCGACATCCAGGTGGTGTCGCTGTCGCGCAATTTCGGCAAGGAAGCCGCCCTGATGGCGGGACTGGACCATGCCCGCCGCGGCGCGATCATGTTCATGGACGGCGACGGTCAGCATCCGCCCGACCTGGTCGAGCAATTGGTCAGCCACTGGATCGATGGCGGCTATGACGTGGTCTATACCGCCAAGGCGCATCGCGACAATGAATCGTTTCCGCGGCGGCTCGCCGTGCACGGCTTCTACGCGCTGATCAACTGGGGCGCACGCCAGAAGATCCCCGAGGATGCCGGCGACTTCCGCCTGCTGTCGCCGCGCGCGGCGGCGGCGCTTCGGCAACTGCCCGAGCGCAACCGCTTCTTCAAGGGGCTGGCGAGTTGGATCGGGTTTCGCCAGATCCGCGTCGACTACGAACCCGCGCCGCGCGCGCACGGCATCACCAATTTCAGCGCCGGCCGGCTGATCGGACTGTCGATCGAAGGCCTGACCTCCTTCTCGGTGGCGCCGCTGCGATTTGCCAGCCTGCTCGGCGTGGTGCTCGCCACCATCGCTTTCCTGTTCGGGCTTTCGATCCTGTGGGAAACCTGGACGACCGGAAAATCGGTTCCGGGCTATCCCTCGCTGGTCGTCGGCCTGATGACCATCGGCGGCGTGCAGCTCATCATGATCGGCATCGTCGGCGAATATATCGGCAAGATTCTTTCCGAGCTGAAGGCGCGCCCGATCTATTTCGTCGCCGAACATTCGGAGAAGCGCGTCGAGACGGAAAAGGACGCGAGCACGGGCGAGAGGACCGCCGCCGAATGAACGACGACGCGCCGCGCCGCATCTGGCTGTGCGCCGACGATTATGGTCTCAGCCCCGGCGTCAACCGCGCCATTCGCGACCTGATCGAGCGCGGCCGTCTCAACGCGACATCGGTGATGGTGGTCGGCCCTTCGATCGGCCGCGACGAAATCGGCGCGCTCCAGGCGGCTGCCGCCAACAACCCGCGTTGCGCGATCGGCCTGCATGTCACGCTGACCGCGCCGTTCCGGCCGCTGACGATGCATTTCAAGCCGCTGGACGGCGGCATGTTCCCCGGCTTTCCGAACCTGTTGCGCGCCGGCCTGCTGCACCGGCTCGATCCCGAAATCATCCACGCCGAATTGATGGTGCAGATCTCGGCCTTCACCGGCATGTTCGGCCGCGCCCCGGATTTCGTCGACGGCCATCAGCATGCCCAGCTTTTCCCGCAGGTGCGCGACGCGTTTCTCGCGGCGGTGAAGACGGCGGCGCCCGGCGCCTGGGTGCGCCAGTGCGGGCGCAAGCAGCCGCTGGCCAAACGGCTCGGCGCGCCCAAGGCGCTGGTTCTCGATGTCCTGAGCGCGCAGTTTCGCCGGCGCGCCGCACAGGCCGAAATTGAATTCAATCCCGCTTTCGCCGGCGCCTACGACTTCTCGGGGCAGCCCGATTTCGGCGTTCTGATGCGGCAATTCCTCGACGGTTTGCCGGAGGGCGGCCTCATCATGTGTCATCCCGGATTCGTCGATGACACCCTGATCAGCCTCGACCCGCTGACCACCCAGCGCGAGCACGAGCACGCCTTCCTCGGCGGCGAGCAATTCCCGCGCATGCTGGAAGTGAACAAAGTTACATTGGCCTGATCGGGTCGGACGCCGTGTCGCACATAAATTTAATTCGCTCGCCATACT
The DNA here is from genome assembly GCA_963843225.1 of uncultured Alphaproteobacteria bacterium. Lineage (GTDB taxonomy): Bacteria > Pseudomonadota > Alphaproteobacteria > Rhizobiales > Xanthobacteraceae > Bradyrhizobium. The sequence continues at coordinate 314,213 of CAWJJT010000005.1, forward strand.
ACTGGCGACATAAAGCCCCCCTACATCTGGCGCCTGCGCTTACGGAGCGAGGGAGAGAATCCATGACACCGCAAGAACGCCAGATGATCGATGATCTTTTCGGCCGGCTCGCCGGGCTGGAGAACGCGCCGCGCGATCCCGACGCTGTCGCCGCGATGGCGCAGGGCCTGCGCCAGGCGCCCAATGCCGTTTACGCGCTGGTGCAGACCGTTCTGGTCCAGGACGAGGCGCTCAAGCGCGCCAACAGCCGAATCCAGGAACTGGAGGCCGGCGGTGCGCCGGCCCAACAGCCATCCGGCGGGTTCCTCGATTCGATGCGCGACGCCATCTTCGGGCAGGAACAAGCGCATGGCGCGACGTCACACGGCTCGGTGCCCAATGTTCCGCCACCGGCGACCAGTCGCCCGGTCTGGAACAGCGGCCAGGTGATGCAGCAGGCCCAGTCGCCGGGCCGTTACGACCAGGCGCCCGCCTATGGCACAGCCCTCCTACGGTCAGCCGTCCTATGGTCAATCGTACGGCGCGGGCCAGCCGCCGATGGGCGGTGGTGGCTCGTTCCTGGGCACCGCCGCGGCCGCGGCCGCCGGCACGATCGGCGGATCGCTCCTGCTCGGCAGCATCCGCTCGATGATGGGGGGCAGCCAGCAGAGCTTCGGTGACACCGCAGGGCTTGGTAAGGGCCTTGGCAGCCCGGCGCCATCCAGCGATCAATCCGGCAGCACGCTCGCGCGCGACGCAGGGATCAACGACGTCGGTTCATCGACAGGCCGTGGCGACGACAATTCGCGCGCCGGATTGTTCGATACGGCGTCGAACGACGATACGAACAATGACGACGACCACGACGACATGGATATGGACTCCGACGATTTCGGCGGCGACGGCGACAGCGACTACGCCTGACCCGCCGTAAGGACAATGCAAGACAAAACGGCCGCCCGATCGGGCGGCCGTTTCAGTTTTCGCCAGCGACGCACGGTAATCAGATGACCACGACCCTGGCGCCGACATTGACGCGGCCGTAAAGGTCGATCACGTCCTCATTGCGCATCCGGATGCAACCGGACGAGACGTTGGTGCCGATGGTCCATGGTTCGTTGGAGCCGTGGATGCGGTAGAGCGACGATCCCAGATACATCGCGCGGGCGCCGAGCGGATTTTGCGGGCCGCCTTCCATGTGCCGCGGCAGATCAGGACGGCGCACCAGCATTTCCGCCGGCGGCGTCCAATCCGGCCACTCCTTCTTCGCCGAAACAGTCTTGATACCCGACCAGGTAAATCCGGGTTTGCCGACGCCGATGCCGTAGCGCAGCGCCTTGCCGTCGCCTTGCACCAGGAACAGGAACTTGTTGGGCGTGTCGACGATGATGGTGCCGGGTCTCTCCTTGCCGTGATACTCGACGAGCTGCTTCTCGTATTTCGGATCGAACGGGTGCTGCCTCGGATCGTTGGCGTCTTCCTGCTGCGGCAGCAGCGCGCCCTGCGGCGAGATAGCCGGGCTGCTGCTGATACATTTCCCGGTTGTACATGGGCTGCTGATAGGCAGGCTGCGGATAGCCGGGCCGCTGATAATCGGGTTGCTGCTGATAGCGCTCGCCGTGGTTTGCGCCATCGCCGAACAGGAATTCAATGAATCCACCGCCCATATTGGAGCGTTCGGCATAGGCCACGCGCACCGGCGCCGGCGGCGGCACCGGTTGATCGGCATAAATCACCCTGGGTTCACCGGCCGCCGCGGCTTCGATAGCTTGCGCCTCGCCGAGCCCGGCGCCGAGACAGGAAGCGCCCGCGAGGAGCGCAAGGGTCATTGTTTTGAACATCGACGTACTCTGTACTGTTTCGTCTTGTTGAAATTGATCTTGAAACTGGTCCTTGGGAGCGTCTGCTTTCGAGAGGCCCTTGCACGCCACCAACTAAAATCAAAACCTGATCGGTTTGGTAAACAGAAACGGCTTTTCAATTCACCATCCCGCCAACTCGGCGCGGTTTTGGCCGGTAGCGTTTATTTTCGATGAACGACGCAGGCGCATGGTTAATCATTTGTGTGCGGCGGCAAACACGGCTTCATAACAAGTTCCTGTCGTGAACCCGATGTTAAATCGCATCTGTTTAAAACTGCAGAAGTGAAGGTCAGGAAAGAACCCATGCCGACTCATCGCAGACGTTTTCGTATCGAAGAAGCCTACAGTGGCGCCGACGTGCCGATGCCCGCGGCCGCCGATGGCGAGGTCGGTCCCATGCATCACGAGATCATGAGCGAACTGCGTGCTATCCGCGCGCAGATGGCCAACGGCGGCGGTGGCGGCGTCAACCGCAGCGCGGCGGCCGAGACCCTCGATGCGTCGGTGACGCGAGAGGTTGCGGAAGCCCACGCGCTATTGGAAACCTATCGCGCCCAGATCGAGCAGTGCGAAAAGCTCAAGGTCGAACTCGACCTGATCTATGACGCCATCAACCGCACCAAGCGCGAAATCGCGGTGCTGCACGGCAAGAGCTTCAGCGGCGAGGAAATGGCCAGGGTCAACGGCGAACTCGGCGCGGTCGTCGGCGGCACCGAAGAAGCCACCCAGCAGATTCTGGAAGCCGCGGAATCGATCGACAACGCCGCGAGCGCGCTCAGCAAGGTGAACTCGCTGGATCAGCAGAAGATCCTCAGCGAGGAAATCCAGGAGCGCGTCGTTTCGATCTTCGAGGCCTGCAATTTCCAGGACCTGACCGGTCAGCGCATCAGCAAGGTGATGACCACGATGAAATTCATCGAAAACCACATCACCGTGATGATGGACATCTGGGGTGGCGTGGACGCGATCAAGGCGCATGCGCCGCCGATCGTCGACGATCGGGAAGGCGACGCCAAGCTGTTGAACGGTCCGAAGCTGGACGGCGACGACGGTCACGCCTCGCAGAACGACATCGACGCTTTGTTCAACTGAGCTTTCGACCAGCACGATACGAAATGCAAAACGCCGGCTCGATGCCGGCGTTTTTGTTTTCAGATCGTCATTCCGGGGCGATGCAAAGCATCAAACGGAATCTCGAGATTCCGGGTCTGGTGCTAACGCACCATCCCGGAATGACGAGCAGCTTCGTCGTTTGGCCTCGACCGCAGTGACTGGGAAAGGGCTAACGCTCAGGCGCGCGGCGAGCAGCGGACATAGACCATGTTGCCGTAGCGGGTCGCGGCGTCCTTGTCGGTGAAGCGGGTGATCAGAACCCGTCCGTCGAACGAGACGATCTCGCGGTCCTGCTCGCCGCCGGCCGGGCCGGGCGGGCCGATAAAGTTCTTGCCGCCGGGTGAGCCCTTGAGGCGCAATTCCTGCGGCGTCGCCTGGTCGGCCAGGTGCATGATGACGCCGCCCGAGGTACCGGCTCCGATCACATAGGGCTGCTTGCATTGCGCCTTCGCCGCGGCTTCGGTGCGGGCGCGGTCGGCGGGATTCTGGTAGGAGGCAAGACCCCAGCGGCCGACAATCTCGTCCGCGCGAATGGTCGCCGGCATTTCCGGGCCTGCACCCGGCTCTGTGGCCGGTTCGGGAGACGACGACGATAGTGACGGCAGGCTGACGCCGCCGCAGGCGCCCAGAAACAACGCGAGCGCGGAGGCAATCCCCAAATTGGCAACCGTCCGTGTGCTAATGGACCTGAACATGGCATTCCCCCGAGAAATCTTGCTGGCCGCACCCGTCCCGCAACCAAGCTCAAAACTGCTGTCAGAGCAATGACGTCTGGCAAAATACGCAGGCGCTCCGATTTGGTTTCCTCAAGCATCCTATATCGGCCTCACCAACGGATTAACTCCCCTTTGCTTGACAGGAACCGCGCCAAGCCATATTCCCGGCCGCACAATTAGCACTCCGGGAGCGCGATTGCTAAGGGATGCGGGCGGTTTTGTCCCTCTGGCGGTATCGAAAACGCCCGTATTCCGGTCCACGCTTCACACCAGATCCGAAAACCAAGCCCTGCAAGAGGAACCGTCATGGCTAAATCCAAATTTCGTCCGCTGCATGACCGCGTCGTGGTCAAACGTATCGACGCCGAAGAAAAGACCAAGGGCGGCATCATCATCCCGGACAGCGCCAAGGAAAAGCCCTCGCAGGGTGAAATCACCGCTGTCGGGCCCGGCGGCCGTGATGAAAGCGGTAAGCTGATCCCGATCGACCTCAAGGTCGGCGATCGCGTCCTGTTCGGCAAGTGGTCGGGCACCGAGATCAAGCTCGACGGCGAGGAACTCCTGATCATGAAGGAGAGCGACATCATGGGCGTGCTCGCCTGAGATAGCCGAAAGCGCCGCGGCGCATCAGCCGTCATGACCGGGCCCCGACTTGATCGGGAACCCGGGCATCCCTCCCCTTTCGCAAGCATCCTGCTCGTTCCGGACAGTCTTGTTCCGAACAGTCTTGCGAGCCGATGGGATCGCCGGGTCATCACGCCAAGGACGCGCACTTTGCGCTTTCCGCCCGGCAATGACGAAAGAGCACGCGGCAAACGACCGTATCCGTTCAATCAGGAGTAATTCAGATGGCTGCCAAGGACGTAAAATTTTCCGGAGACGCGCGTGACCGCATGCTGCGCGGCGTCGATATTCTCGCCAACGCCGTAAAGGTGACGCTGGGGCCCAAGGGCCGCAATGTCGTCATCGAGAAGAGCTTCGGCGCACCCCGCATCACCAAGGACGGCGTCACCGTCGCCAAGGAGATCGAACTTGACGACAAGTTCGAGAACATGGGCGCGCAGATGCTGCGCGAAGTCGCCTCCAAGACCAACGACACGGCCGGCGACGGCACCACCACCGCCACCGTGCTGGCCCAGTCGATCGTGCGCGAGGGCGCCAAGTCGGTTGCCGCCGGCATGAACCCGATGGATCTCAAGCGCGGCATCGAGATCGCGGTGCATGCGGTCGTCAAGGATATCCAGAAGCGCGCCAAGCCGGTCGCCTCCTCGTCCGAAGTCGCCCAGGTCGGCACCATTTCCGCCAATGGCGATGCCGCGATCGGCAAGATGATCGCGCAGGCGATGCAGAAGGTCGGCAATGAGGGTGTCATCACCGTCGAGGAGAACAAGTCGCTCGAAACCGAAGTCGACATCGTCGAGGGCATGAAATTCGACCGCGGCTATCTCAGCCCCTATTTCATCACCAACGCCGAGAAGATGACGGCCGAACTGGAAGACGTCTATGTGCTGTTGCACGAGAAGAAGCTGTCCGGCCTGCAGTCGATGCTGCCGGTGCTGGAGGCCGTGGTGCAGTCGGGCCGCCCGCTGCTGATCATCGCCGAAGACGTCGAAGGCGAAGCGCTGGCGACCCTGGTGGTCAACCGCCTGCGCGGCGGCCTGAAGGTCGCCGCCGTCAAGGCGCCGGGCTTCGGCGACCGCCGCAAGGCGATGCTGGAAGACATCGCGATCCTGACCGGCGGTCAGTTGATCTCCGATGAACTCGGCATGAAGCTCGAAAGCGTGACCATCAACATGCTCGGCCGCGCCGGCAAGGTGGTGATCGACAAGGAAAACACCACCATCGTCAAGGGCGCCGGCAAGAAAAAGGACATCGAGTCCCGCGTCGGCCAGATCAAGGCGCAGATCGAGGAGACCACCTCGGACTACGACCGCGAGAAGCTGCAGGAGCGGCTTGCCAAGCTCGCCGGCGGCGTCGCGGTCATCCGCGTCGGCGGCGCGACCGAGATCGAGGTCAAGGAAAAGAAGGACCGCGTCGAGGACGCGCTGAACGCCACCCGCGCGGCGGTGCAGGAAGGCATCGTGCCGGGCGGCGGCGTCGCCCTGCTGCGCGCCAAGAAGGCGGTCGGCCGTATCCACAACGAGAACCCCGACGTGCAGGCCGGCATCAATATCGTGCTGAAGGCGCTGGAAGCGCCGGTCCGCCAGATCGCGGAGAATGCCGGGGTCGAAGGCTCGATCGTCGTCGGCAAGATCCTCGAGGACAAGTCGGAGACATACGGCTTCGACGCCCAGACCGAAGAGTATGTCGACATGGTCGCCAAGGGCATCATCGATCCGGCCAAGGTGGTGCGCACCGCGCTGCAGGACGCCGCCTCGGTGGCAGCACTTCTGGTCACGACCGAAGCGATGGTCGCCGAACTGCCGAAGGAACCGGCGCCGCCGATGCCCGGCGGCGGTGGCGGCGGCATGGGTGGCATGGGCGGAATGGGCTTCTGAGCCTCGTTACCCGTCTTCAGCGACTTGCGAAGGCCGCCTCCGGGCGGCCTTCTTTTTTGGCCAAAAAGCTCTACGGTAGCGGCCAATTCTGGCCGTCGGGGAATTTGATATGCGCGCGCTTCTGTTCTGCCTGCTCTGTTTGATGACGGCGCCGGATCTCGCCGTCGCTCAGATCAAGCTCGCAACGAAGCCCGCCAACCCCAACGAAACCAGATATTTCACGGCGATCGACGGCCTGATGGATGGCAACGCCGACGTCATCCTCAAGGAGAACCGGCAAGGCAAGGCCGTCGCCTCGGCGGTGCTCGATGTCTGCTATCCCGCCGAGAAGGGTTCGGACCGCAAGGAGCGCTTCGTCGCCGATCTCGCGGTCAACGGTCAGACCATGACCGGCACCGCGCAGACCCTCGGCGGCAAGCCGGTCATGGTGAAACTCGTGCGCAAACCGACCGGCGATACCTTCGAATTCAAGGGACAGATCAGCATCGGCACCGACCGTGACGGAGGTCGCCTCGTCGGACAATTCCGATCTCAGCGAAAAGGAATTCAAGGAAAACCAGACCGTCGATGACGGCATCACGGCCGCGCCAAAGGATTTCAGCGAAGTGTCTCCGGAATCGATCAGCGCGAAGGTGAAACTGGATGCGGCGCCGGATTTCCTGAAGGGTTTGAAGGGGCAGCCGGTGGAAGTGGCCATCAGCAGCCTTCGCCGTCACCTGCGATGCGCTGCGCGCCGGCGAGCAGACCATCAGCATGTCGACGGATCCGGATCGCGCCGCCGCGCTGATCGCGAAGTTCAAGTCGCAGCCGGGCGTGGTCGCAGCCGGCTGGGCCACCGGCATCGTCGACATGGATCGCACGATCCGCTTTTCCGCCGCCGACTGGCGCGACGGCGACAAGATCAACAAGGACAAGCTCGCCGGCGCGATCGCCGGCGTGCTGACCAAGACGCTGGCGGCGAAATCGTCGGCGGCGACCTGGAACGCCAACACCGGCACGCTGAAATTGACGTTGAAGCGGCCGAGCCAGCTATATTCCGCGCTCGACCTCACCGAGACCGTCGAAATCACGGCGCTGGCATTCCCGGACAAGCCCGGCGGCTCCGACAGACTGATGCTGTGGATCAGCAATCCCGTGATCACGACGGCGGACGAATCAGCGGGCGCCAAACTCGCGCTGTCCGAAAACTCCAGCAGCGACGAGGAAGGCGACCAGAAGGACGACAACGGTTCGGTCCAGGCGCTGGCGAAGGAATTCAAGGGCCAGCGCTGGGACGCGGACAAATCGGCCTGGAAATAGCCCGCGCGAGAGCCCGATCGGTTCTGATGGAATCAGAACCGGCGGTTATTTCTTCTGTTTGACGCGTTTTCTCCGCGCGGACCGGTGGACCCGGCCGGACTGAAAAACCTCAGTTGGTGTTGAGGAGGAAGCGCAGTGTCGTCGGCCCGATAAAACTGATGAAATCGCCTTGCCGCTTCCAGGTGCCGGCCGCGCTCAACGCATTGACCAGTTCGTCGTCGGCCTGCGCCTTGGCCGGCGGACAGGCGCGATCGTCGATCTGGCCGACGACGAAGATCACGGTGTTGCCCGCCACCGAGAACTGACCCTTGGCGCCCTTGCACCACAGTTCGAGCGAGGTCTCGCCATTGTCGCCGATATCGATGTTCGGTATGCGCTTTGATCCCGGCTGGCGCGCGGCGTCCAGCGTCATGGCCATTCCGAACGGAAATTCTTCTTCCGCACAAGCCGGGAAACACTGGAAGGCGAAAGCCGCAAACACCAAGGCGAATCCGATCCGCCTCACCAAACCCGTCATCGAAACCATGCAACCCTCGAACTGTTCCGGCGCGCAGTTCTAGGGGCTAAGCGCGGCGTTGACCAGATTGGTCACCAAAAAAATTTGCCGGCTCGAAAGCAAAATCCCCGCGGTCGATCGACCGCGGGGATTTTTCGTTCCGGCTCGGCAGGCCCGCTATTTCAGGACCATCTCCGTGAACGGATAGACATACGCCTGCAACATCACGAAAAGGCCGACGAGACATGCCAGCGCGATCGAATGCTTGAACACGAAGCGCAGGATGGTGCCTTCATGCCCATACCAGTTGGTGGCGGTGGAGGCGACGACGATCGACTGGGCGTCGATCATCTTGCCCATCACGCCGCCGGACGAGTTGGCGGCGGCCATCAGGATCGGCGACAGGCCGAGTTGCTGCGAGGTGATCTTCTGCAGATTGCCGAACAAAATGTTCGACGCCGTGTCCGATCCGGTCAGAGCGACGCCCAACCAGCCGAGCAGCGTGCCGAAGAAGGGATAGAGCACGCCGGTCGCGGCGAACGCCAGACCCAGTGTCGCATCGACGCCGGACAGCCGGGTCAGCGTGCCGATTGCCAGCATCGCTGAAATCGTGATCAGCGAAATCGCGCACAGCCTGATGGTGCGGCCGTACTCCGAAATCATCCTGACCGGCGAAAGGCCCGCGAGGAAGCCGGAGATGATCGCGGCAATCAGCATGCCGGTTCCGGTGAACGACAGATAGGTGAAGCCGAACACCGCGCCTTGCGGGGTCGGCTTCGCTGTCACCGGCGGCACCGCGTTGATCAGGTTGTGCAGCTCCGGCACGGGATAGTTCCAGAAGAAAGTCGCGTTCGCCCAGCTCTTGAAGGCGCCGTTGCCCCAGATCAGCATCACGACGCAGACGATGATCCACGGCAGCAATGCGCTCCAGAGTTCGGCTTGCGTCAGCGGCGTCTTGTCCAGCGCCTTCGCCGCCGTCATGGTGGCCGCCAATTCATCCTTGCCGCGCAGCGCCGCCGACAGCCAGAGCTGCTTCGGCTGCCAGACCCTCAGGAACAGGATGAGGCAGCCCATCGAGATCAGCGAAGCGCCGATATCGACGATCCAGGGATTGATGTAGTTCGAGATCACGAATTGCGGGATCGCGAACGACAGCCCGGTGACCAGAATGGCCGGCCAGATGTCCTTCATGCCTTTCCAGCCGGCGAACGCCCACACCACCCAGAACGGCACGATCAGCGAGAACAGCGGCAACTGCCGTCCGACCATCGCGCCGAGAATATAGGGATCGAGGCCGGTGACCGACGCCAGGCCCTGGATCGGCGTGCCGAGCGCGCCATAGGCCACCGGAGCCGTGTTGGCGATCAGCGACAGGCCGGAGGCGGCGAGCGGCGAGAAGCCGAGGCCGATCAGGATCGAACCCGTGATCGCCACCGGCGTGCCGAAGCCGGACGCGCCCTCGAAGAACGCGCCGAACGAAAAGGCGATCAGCAGCAGTTGCAGGCGCCGGTCCTCGGTGACGCCGCCGACCGCGCGCTTCAACAGTTCGAACTTCCCGGTCGCAACCGTGATCTGGTAGAGAAAGATGACGTTGAGAACGATCCAGCCGATCGGAAAGAAGCCGGACACGATACCGAGCACGGATGCGCGTACCGACATGCCGGTCGGCATGCTGAAGACGAAGATCGCGATCAGGTTGGTCAGGACCACGGCAACGATGGCCGCGATGTGAGCCTTGACCTTGCCGCTGGCGATCAACACCAGGAGCGTGACCACCGGTATGGCGGCGGCGATCGTCGACAACGCCGCATTGTTGAGCGGATTATAGATCTGATTCCACATTGCACTTCCTCCCCACGCATGTCCCCGGCAGCCCGACCAGCGTGGACGGTCAGGCATGCTTGGCGCGATGATCGGAGTATTTCGGCAATGCGCGAAATCGTGCGGCGAATTCGGGCACTGCCTAAATCCGCTCACAACCTCGCGAAGTGTGGAAGCCCCCCGGTCCCTCGCCGTTATACCATGCTAGGGTTGACTCGGAGGCCGGGACAAGCGAACGCAGACCACGAAATCTACGACTTTAGTCTAAGCTGTCCAATTCTCCCATTTTTTCAGGTCCTTAGGACCGGTCCCCTGGAGACGGCAATCTGTGAACAACACCCGCTCGACGCTCGCCACCGTATGGCGGATTGCCGCACCTTATTTCCGTTCCGAGGACAAGTTCGCCGGCCTCACGCTGCTGGCGACCTTGATCGTGGTCGAGCTCGCGCTGGTCGCGATCGATGTCCTCGTCAACCAATGGTACAACCGCTTCTACAACGCGCTCCAGGAGAAGAACTGGGACACCTTCGTCTGGGAGCTCGGCGTCTTCACCGTTTTGGCAACAATCAACGTCGCGCTCAGCGTCTACGATCTCTATCTCAATCAATGGCTTCAGATCCGCTGGCGGCGCTGGATGACCACACACTACCTCGGTGAATGGCTGCACGACGCCAATCACTACCGGATGCAGCTCAAGGGCGATGCCGCCGACAATCCGGACCAGCGCATCACCGACGACGTGAAGATGTTCGTCGAGTCGACGCTCGGTATCACCGTAGGCCTGCTCAGTTCGATCGTGTCGCTGGCCTCGTTCGTCGTGATCCTCTGGGGTCTGTCGGCCACGGCTCCCCTGCATCTTTTCGGCAAGCCATTCGAAATCCCCGGCTACCTCGTGTGGGGCGCGCTGATCTACGCGGTGTTCGGAACGGCGCTGACGCACTGGATCGGATCGCCGCTGGTCCATCTCGATTTCTCGCAGCAGCGCCTCGAGGCCGACTTTCGCTTCAACCTCGTCCGGGTGCGCGAGAACTCCGAACAGATCGCCTTGTTGCAGGGCGAAGTCGCCGAGCGCGGGCGGCTCTCGCAACGTTTCGGCCGCGTCGTTGACAACTGGTACGCCATCATGAGCCGGACCAAGCGGCTGACGGCGTTTACCTCAAGCTATTCGCAAGCCGCGGTGATCTTCCCGTTCGTGCTGGTGACGCCGGCCTATTTCGCCGACAAGATCCAGCTCGGCGGCCTGATGCAGACCGCCTCGGCCTTCGGCAGCGTACAGAAGGCGCTGTCGTTTTTCGTGTCCATTTACCGGTCGCTGGCCGAATGGCGTGCCGTGGTCGCCCGTCTCGACGGGTTCGAGACGGCGATCGAAAGTGCGGCGACGCAGAAGGCAAGCCCCGATTCGATCGGCGTCGTGTCGTCGGCCGGTGGCGATGGCATCGACCTGGAGCAGCTTCTGGTCAGCCTGCCCAATGGAACGCCGCTGGTCGCGGCCGACGGATTCAACATCAAGGCCAATGAACGGACGCTGGTCACCGGTCCGTCCGGCGCCGGCAAATCGACCCTGTTCCGCGCCATCGCGGGCGTCTGGCCGTTCGGCAGCGGTTCGATCGCGATTCCCTCGAAGGCGACCCTGATGATGTTGCCTCAGCGGCCGTATTTTCCGATCGGCTCGCTGAAGGCTGCGATCGTCTACCCGGCCGAGGCCGACGCGTTCGATTCGGAGCGGGTCAGGGATGCCGTGATCGCGGTGGGCCTGCCCCAGTTCGCCGCAAGACTGGACGAGGACGCGCACTGGAATCGCATGCTCTCGCTGGGCGAGCAGCAGCGTCTTGGTCTCGGCCCGCGCCTTGCTGCACGAGCCGCAATATCTGTTCCTCGACGAAGCGACCGCCTCGCTCGATGAACCCTCGGAGGCGGCGCTCTACAAACTGATCGAGAAGAAATTGCCGGCGACCACCGTCGTCTCGATCGGGCATCGTTCGACACTCGAGGCCTTCCACCAGCGCAACGTGGTGCTGAGCCGCGACGGCGACCGGTTTGCGCTGCAGAACCGCAAGGAAGACGCCAAGGTTCCCTAGAGCGTTTTGCAGGCGACGTGGCGGCCGTTCGCCAGCGGGGTGAGTGAAGACCACTCCATGAACCCGATGGGGATCGCGGCGCCGACGCCCGCAACGATTCCAGCCCGTGCATCGCGGTGATCGCTGCAGCGTCGCTTGCTGTCGCGAGTTCCGGCCGATGCGATCCCCACAAACGAAAAGGGGCGGCAGATCGCTCTGCCGCCCCTTTGGTCGAGATCAGATCAATTACTTCAGGTTGGTCATCGCGGTCAGGTCAGCCGAGAGCTTGACGATGCCGGTCGCGCCGCACCAGTTCGATCCGAAGGCCGTCGTGCCATTGCCGGGGTTGATCGCGGTCACGAAGCCCGAGCTGGCATTGGTGGTGCTGTAATCGCTGGTAAGCGCGTTACAATTGCCCTTCGACAGGTTGGTGTCGGTGTAGCGCAGATCGAGCGTGAACACCTTGTAGGTGAAGCCGATGCCGATATTCCAGGTGTTGTAGCTGGGCTCCGGAATGCCGTTCGGGAACGGTCCGCCGAAGGCGGTCGCGGTGGTCGTGCCGTAGAACGCATCCGAGGTTCCGAGCCACTGCCGGCCGAACTCGCCGGAGATGTACATGCCGACGCCGCTGCTGCCGAACGTGGTGCTGGGCGCGGTCCACTTGGCGGTCAACGAAGCGTAGTTGCCCCAGGCGCCGAGGTTCACGAAGTTCGGCGAGTAGTACTCGTTGGCGCCGACCTGCCACTGGTCGTTGATGGTGACGTTGACCTTGGCATAACCTTCATAAAAGCTCGCATCCCGCTTGGCGAAGTTGCCGTTGATCGGGAGCCCGGCGCCGCCGCCGAAGTCGGTGCCCTGGCCGAACGCGGCGCAGCTATTGGTGGTGCCCGGTCCGACGCCGCCGAAGCACTGCCCGCCCGGATAGATGTAGCCCCAGACGCCGAAGTCGAAGGCGAACATGCCGAAGGTCGGGCGGATACCGCCGTAGATGTCGATTTCAGCCGCGGCGCGGTTCGGGAAGGAGATGCTCTCGCCGGAGGCGCCGATATAGAGCTGCAGATCCTTGGTGACGTTGTAGCGCGGCTCGAAATAGGCGGCGACCGACGGCTTGTGGTTGGACTGGGTGATGCCGCGGAAGATGTAGTCGTTCATGATCGCGCTGCCGAAGGCAACGTCCCACGGGTCGAATGCCGGAGGCGGCGGCGCCTTGAGCGCCTTCATAGGCATGTCCGCAGCGAACACGGAACCCGATACCATTGCCAGCGCCGTTGCTAACAACACCAATTTCTTCATGACGATCCCCATCACATTTAAGATCAGTCCGATTCCGGCGTCCCCCAAGGGACAAGCGATAATCGACTGCAGCGAAAACCCTGACGCGATCACAATCTGGAGAAGGGTCCCTTCTCCGTGAAGCAAAAAAGTCAAGCATTTGCTGCCTTTTTAGGCGTAATGGCCTTTCCGACACCTTTCTCGCAAAGGTTGTCCGACGGTGTTGCATTCCGACAACAATTTTGAGCGGCTTAAGCGTCGCCCAAGCGGCATTTTCGTCGCAAAACGACTGGGCAAACGGACCTGATTGCACGGGATACGCGAATCAAAATTGAGGGTTTCCGGAGTCAAACAGGCCGCAGCGGAGAACCGCTGCGGCCTGTGGATAAGTGGCCTCCCGTAAAAACCCGGGTTCGGCTAGTTGCTGTCGTCTCCGCCCGACGATGACGGGCTCGACGAACTGTCGCCCCATGACGGTGTCGGACTGGGGGTGGCCCAGCTCGGCGCCGAGGCGGGTGCCGGAGCAGGCGCCGGCGCGGGTGCCGGTTCAAACACAGGCGTAGCTGCCTTCGGGGCGGCGGGCTTGGCCACCTTCTTCTTTGCAGGACTCTTGCTGGCGCTGGCCTTCTTGGCAGCTTTCTTCGGCGCAGCCGCCTTCGACTTCTTGGCAGATTTCTTAGCCGATTTCTTCGCCGATTTCTTGGCCTTCTTCGCCGACTTCTTGGCAGCCTTCTTCGAAGATTTCTTCGCGGATTTCTTCTTCGCCGTCACAAGACTCTTCTTGGCCTTTTTGGCCTTCTTGCCAGCCTTCTTCTTTTTGCCTTTAGCCATCGTGATCCTCCTGTTGCAGCCGACCCATGTCTACCGGGCGTTTCAAGTCGTCCGTCTCAAGCTCAAGGCCCAATGTTCAGTTCAATCCTGGCCGGGGACCGCCTGTCGCCCAATCGAGAAGCTCAACCGTGTGCACCACAGGAACTGACGTACCGCCGGCAATCTGCACCATGCATCCAATATTGCCCGCAGCAATCATGTCCGGCTTGATCATCGCAATATTGGCGACCTTCCGGTCGCGCAATTTGTTCGCAATGTCAGGCTGGAGAATGTTGTATGTCCCCGCCGAACCGCAACACAAATGGCTCTCGGGCACATCTTTCACCACGAATCCGTTCTTGGAAAGCAATTCTTTCGGAAGCTGCGTGATTTTCTGGCCGTGCTGGAGCGAACAAGCCGAGTGATAGGCGATCACGATATCGCTGTGAGGTTGCGCCGGCTGCAGCGAGATGCCGCCGAGATACTCGGTGATGTCCTTTGCCAGCGCCGATATCTTCGCGGCCGGACCCGCGAAGTCGCGGTCCTCGCGCAGCATGTAGCCGTAGTCCTTGATCACGGTGCCGCACCCCGACGTCGTCACCAGGATGGCGTCGAGGCCGTCCTGTTCGGCCTCCCTGGACCAGACGCTGACGTTGGCGCGCGCCCGCGCCAGCGCGTCGTCGTCGCGTCCGAGATGATGGGTCAGGGCGCCGCAGCATTGCTCGTCCTTGACCAGCACCACCTCGATGCCGTGACGGGTCAGCAGATTGATGGCAGCCTGGTTGATGCGCGGCGCCAGCACCTGCTGGGCGCAACCTTGCAATAGCGCAACCCTTCCGCGCCTTTTGCCGCTCGCTGCAAAAACGTTTCCGCCGGCCGGTCCCGGCGCCGGCAGGCTCGATGGAGAAAGGGCCAGCAATGCCTTGATCCGCCGCAACAAAGTCGGCGTACCCGGTGCCGCCGTGGGGGTTGGCAGGAGCGTGGCCAGCGGCCGGCCAAGCCGTCCCAGGATCATGCTGGCACGAAGCACGCCGGGCCGTGGGAGAATCCAGGCCAGCGCCGCGCGGAACAGGCGCTCGCCAAGCGGTCTCCGATAGACTTTTTCAATCCTTGCGCGCGCCTGATCGACCAGATGCATGTAGTTCACGCCGGACGGACAGGTGGTCATGCAGGACAGGCAGGAAAGACAGCGGTCGATGTGCTTGACCACTTCGGCGGTGGGCGGCCGGTCCTTTTCCAGCATCTCCTTGATGAGGTAGATCCGCCCGCGCGGGCTGTCGAGTTCGTCGCCGAGCAGCACATAGGTCGGGCAGGTCGCGGTGCAGAACCCGCAATGCACGCAGGCGCGCAGGATCTTGTCGGCTTCCGCGATATCGGGATCGGCGAGTTGCGCGAGGCTGAATTCGGTTTTCATACCGCGGCACCTCGTATCATCCGGCCGCGATTGAGCACGCTGCGGGGATCGAAACTCTGGCGGATCCGTTCGCTCAAAGCCGCGACCCCCGCCGGCTGGGGATGGAATACGTCGACATGGCGGCGCACCTCGTCTGACGCGCGTAGCAGCATGGCGTGACCGCCGACGGCATTGGCGCGCTGACGCACCAGGGCCGCCTGCGCGTCGGGCTTCGGCGGCAACGCCGCCCAGATCAGGCCGCCGCCCCAGTCGTAGATCACCTCGCCTCCGGTATCCCGCGCGAGCTGCCTGCCGAGTTCACCGCCCGCGGCCGGCGGACAAACGATCCGCCACACCGGCCACGCCCCCAGCGCGCCGCCGGCCGCGAACGGCAGAACATCGCGAATCGAACTCCAGATCGCGGCCGAGGCGGCGTCTTCGATGATCTGCGCCGCGCCAAACGGCGCGAGAAGCTTGGCAAGCGCGGCGGCGCGGTGGGCGACCGATGCAGCGATGCCCTCCAGCCGCAGCAGGGTCACCGCCTCGCGCGTTGCTCCGAGGCCTGAAAGTTCGCCGATCTCGGCGCGAAGCGCCGGGCTCGGCAGATGCGCCGCGCCCGAGACATCGAACGGCGAGCCCAGCGCCGCCGTCATCGCCCGGTTCGCGGCGACATCGTCGAGCCCTCGCAAGGCCAGCGTGCGCTCGCTCTCGGGCCGCGGCATCACCTTCAGCGTCACCTCCGTCATGACAGCGAGCGTGCCCCAGGATCCCGCCAGCAATTTGCAGAGATCATAGCCGGTGACGTTCTTCACCACCCGGCCGCCGGCCTTGAAACTGTCGCCGAAGCCGGACACGCCATGCGCCCCCAGAAGGTGATCGCGGGCGCCGCCCGCCTTGATGCGGCGCGGACCGGCGAGGCCGGCGGCGATCATGCCGCCGATGGTGCCGAGGCTTGGCGTGCCCAGCAGCGGCGCGGTGTCGATCGGCTCGAACGCGAATTGCTGGTTCTTGGAATCGATCAGCGACTTGACGTCGGCAAGCGGCGCGCCGGCCTGCACCGTGATGATCAGTTCGTTCGGCTCATAGGACGTCACGCCATTGAGCGCCGATAAATCGAGCAGCGCATTGGTCGCCATCGGCTGGCCGATCAGGCGCTTTGAGCCATGACCGACGATTTCCAGCGGCTGCTCGCCGGCAATCGCCGCGCGCACCACCTCTTCGACATCCCTGGCGTCACGTACTTTCAATGTGTCCACGAGTTTGAATCAAGCTCCAGATTGCTGACGGCCCACCTGACGGATACCCCGCAGGCGGGTGGATAAGCGGCGCGCTGCCAATGAAAGACCCTTACTGCAAACATCGATGCTTGCCGAATCCTAGATGATCCGCCGCAGCGGCGAGTTCTGCAAGACAAGCCCCGATACGGCGAAACTGCCGATGGCCGCGAGCAAGGTCAGCAACGCGGCTTTCGGCAGGGGATGGAGCGCGAGCCCATGCAGAAGGATGGCAAAGCCGATCAGGACCGGCGGGTGGATGAGATAGACGCCGAAGGCGTTGTCCGACAGCCAGCGCGCCACCGCACCCTGCCGGTCGAAATGGCGCCGATAGACCGCAAGGATCAACAGACCCATCCCCACGCAGACGAGCGCCTCCCACAGGCATTTCCCGGCGCTCACCGGGTTGAAACCACCCACATATCGCGCGGTCTGGCCCTGCAGCGCACCGCCGAACAGAAGCAGGGCGGCGAATAATAGGACCGCGGACCCCAGCGTGACCGACGCCCAGCGGACGCAGAATGGTCCGGGCAGCCCGGTCATCCAGCCACCGCGATAGCCGAACGCGCCGGCCGCGAACATCAGGGCATATTGGGGGAAATCGCCGGGATGCACATTGAGCACGGCGGCATCCTCGGTCACGGCGATCCGAACCAGAAAGGTCGACGCCGCCATGACGGCGATAAAGCCGGCTACCCAAAGTCCGGCCCAACCATCGCCGCGCGGCTCGATGCGGCTCTCCTTCCATCCGGTCAGGCGGATCAGACCATAGATGATCGAAAACAGTAGAAGAGCCGCGCAAAACCACATCGGCCCGGTTTCGGACAGCCACTCCCCGTCTCGCAGATGAAGCAGCCATTGATGGAGGAAACCGCCGGTGCCCCACGTTCGGGACAGGAAATATTGGGTCAGCGGACCGATCACGAGCATGTAAAGCAAGGTCGGCAATCCAAGCCGCATGAACCGGTCACGGACGAATTGCGAAAAGCCTTTCCGGTCGCAGGCGGCCGCGGAAAAATAGCCGGCGATGAAAAACAGCACCGCCATGAAGAATGCCTGCAGGAAGCTCTGGTAGACGCCGAAAAACAACTTCGTGCCGAGGCCCGTCGCTTGCCGATCGGTGAAGTACCAATTTCCGAACGGGCTGTAGGTGTCGCTGGCGTGCATGCTCAGCACCAGGATGATCATGCTCCATCTGATGTTGTCGATGAACAGCAGCCGGGGCGTGCTTCGCACCTCGGCCGCCGACCCGGTTGTCGCATCCATCGGGATGTCAGTCATGTCGCGCCACGAACATCGCGAGCCACGAGGGCTCTCCAGACCTCTAGAACCGCGGAATATCCGGGAAGGCGAGCTTGCCGCCATGGACATGCATGCGGCCGAGTTCGGCGCAGCGGTGCAGGGTCGGAAACACCTTGCCCGGATTGAGCAGGCCCTGCGCGTCGAACGCGCATTTCAGCCGCTGCTGCTGGTTGAGATCGATCTCGCTGAACATCTCCGGCATCAGGTCGCGCTTCTCGATGCCGACGCCATGCTCGCCGGTCAGCACGCCGCCAAGTTCGACGCAGGCCCTCAGGATGTCGGCGCCGAACGCTTCGGCGCGCTCCATTTCGCCCGGCTTGTTGGCGTCGTAGAGAATCAGCGGATGCAAATTGCCGTCGCCGGCATGAAATACGTTGGCGACGCGGAGATCGTACTTCGCCGAAAGGTCGCGGATGCGCGCCAGCGCCTCCGGCAATTTGCCGCGCGGGATGGTGCCGTCCATGCAGAGATAGTCGGGCGAAATCCGTCCGACCGCGGGAAAGGCCGCCTTGCGGCCGGCCCAGAACAGATTGCGCTCGGTCTCGGAGGTTGAAATCTGGCAGGTGGTGGAGCCGCATTTCAGCGCGATCGCCTCGACCCGCTTGATGAGTTCATCGACCTCGACGCCGGGGCCGTCGAGTTCGATGATCAGGAGCGCCTCGACGTCGAGCGGATAGCCGGCGTGGACGAAGGCCTCGGCGGCGTGGATCGCGGGCTTGTCCATCATTTCCATGCCGCCGGGGATGATCCCCGCGCCGATGATTTCAGCCACGCATTGGCCGGCCGCCTCGACCTCGGCGAAACCGACCATCAGGGCGCGCGCCGTTTCCGGCTTCTGCAGAATGCGGACCGTGATCTCGGTGATGACACCGAGCAGCCCTTCGGATCCCGTGATGATCCCCATCAGGTCGTAGCCCGAAGTCTCCGCGGACTTGCCGCCGATCCTGATGATCTCGCCCGTGATCAGGACGATTTCGCAGCCCAGCACGTTGTTGGTGGTCATGCCGTATTTCAGGCAATGCACGCCGCCGGAATTCTCCGCGACGTTGCCGCCGATCGAGCAGGCGATCTGCGACGACGGATCGGGTGCATAATAATATCCGGCGTGGGCGACCGCCTGGCTGATGGCGAGATTGGTCACGCCGGGCTCGGTCACCACCACGCGGTTGTCGAAATCGATCTCGCGGATGCGCTTGAATTTGCCGAGCCCCAGCAGCACGGCATCGGCGAGCGGCAGCGCGCCACCTGAAAGCGAGGTGCCCGACCCGCGCGGCACCACCTTGATGCCCTGCTCGAAGCAGTATTTCAGAATCCGCGAGACCTGCTCGGTGGTGTCCGGCAGCACCACCACCATCGGTGGCTGACGATACGCCATAAGGCCATCGAACTCGTAAGGCAGCATCTCGGCGGCACTGTCGATCACGCCTTCACCGGGGACGATCGCGCGCAACGCCGCCACGATGGTCTCCCGGCGATGCAAAACCGCCTGATCCGGTGCCGGCATCATGATGGCCATGTCAACATCTCCCCCGGCGCCCCCGGCCGTGCCGCATTGCTGCTTTCGCGTTGCAAATCAAGCACGTCTGGCCCCCTTTGGGTAGCTCGTCCGTGGCCTGCGAGGCTGCTATGTCCTCCATCCGAAAGACGTAGGCAAGAGAGATGAAACTGTCGGGGGCTTCACGGCTTGTCCACGGCGAGCGGCCTGTGCGACAAGGACGCTGGCACCGTCGCCCCCTTTCCCCAACCCACGAAGAGCACACGATGAAGAAAATGACCCTGAGCGCGCTTCTCGTCATCGCATCGTCCGCCGCCGCGTCGAGTGCGCTGGCGCAGGACGTCGCGGCCGGCAAGACGTCCTTCAACAAATGCATGGCCTGCCACTCGATCGGCGACGGCGCCAAGAACAAGGTCGGCCCGGAGTTGAACGGGCTCGACGGCCGCAAGTCCGGCACGGTCGAGGGCTACAATTATTCCGACGCCAACAAGAATTCCGGCATCACCTGGAACGAGGCGCAGTTCAAGGAATACATCAAGGATCCGAAGGCGAAGGTGCCGGGAACCAAGATGGCCTTCGCCGGCATCAAGAGCGAAAACGAGATCAACAATCTCTGGGCGTTCGTCTCGCAGTTCGACAAGGACGGCAAGATCAAGGGCCAGTAGCGCGAGTCGTCGTTAGCCGGGAATGAGGAGACGCCATAACCGGCAACGGGCGATTCATCCTCCGAACGAGAAGCGGTGAAGATCAGCGCGCGCCCTTCAGCGTGCACGACGTCGAGCACGTGGTCGTGGTGCCGCGGTCGCACTTGAGGCAGACCGCCATACACTGATCCATCGCCCTCGGATTGAAGACGCTATATAGATCGGCTGCGCACTTGTTGTGGATTGATCCCGTCACGTCATTTTCCTGAGAGCAGGACGTCATCAGCAGCGCCGCGGCGATCAGGACGACGAAGCGTCGCATAAACCCTCCGTAGTGGTTGTCATTGTGTTGGCGCTCGCTCACTGATGGCGGGCGCAGGGCTCGATTCTTTGCCGCGAGCTTGCACCGGGCGAGCGATTCACGCCAGCCGGCGGTCCGGTCCGTCGAGGCTCAAATCGCGCCATGGAGGATCATTCCCTGCCTGTCTCTCCGTTCGCGCTGCGGCGATCAATTTGCTGCGATTGAATCAAGTTCGCCGGTCGTTTGTGACCCTGTTCACATGGATCGGGCGCCATCTGGGCTAGGGCTGGGAGGCGGTCGTCTTGACCGAAGCAATGCCTGGAGGTCGCAAATGACAGCTATCGCAAGAGTTCTCGCGCGCGTGTCCGGAACGCAAGTCGACGTCGAAACGCTCAAGACCATCGCAATGTTTTGCGGCGTCGGCCTGGTGGTGTCTCTGCTGGTCGCGTCCTACGGACTGGACCTCAGTCCGGGCTTTTTCTGAGGCGCCGGCCTTTTGTATCGTGTATTATAGCGTTTTCCTTCGCGAACCCTGTCCGCCTCGCTCGAAAACGCTCTGAGGAATTTCAATGAAGTCATTTTGGCAGTTAGGTCTGGTTGCGGCGTGCGTATTCGCCGAACCGGCATTCGCGCAAAAGCTGGTCGATCCGAATGCCGTTGCGCCCCAATATCGCGAGGCCGCGGAAAAGCGCCGCGCCGAGCAAGTCAGGCAAATGGAATGCCGTCAGAAGATCGACGGCGCGAAAGTGCTGCCACGCGACCGGATTGCGGCAATCAATCACTGCCTGGAAGACGGCCCCAATCCGACGGCGGCCGCGGTTCGCCAGTAACCGCCCGCCGCGACGCTCCTCATTCAAACGTCTTTTCGGGCTGAACCGTGAGGCGGATGGCTATTTCGGTCGAGCCATCGAAGACCTCGAGCAGATGGTTGCAAAGCAGGCAGCGATACTCGCCCTTTGGTCCCCCGACGGAAACCAGCTCGATCCGGCGGTAACCGGCATTGCACTGGGGGCAGGCGATATCGGACTTCTTCATGGGGTCGCAGGCTACCACTTCGTAGCCGCGGCTCCAACCTGACAGCCCCGGCTTCACCTGCAATTGAGCCTGGCCTAACCCTTCTGGCCGGCGGCGGCAGCGCCGGGTTGCGCAAGTGCGCCGATCATTGTGTTGATCTCCGATATCACGAGGTCGGGTGCTGCGTTTTGAATCATGTGGCCGACCTGCGGCAACACGATCAATCTCGCATCCTTCACCGCCTTCGCGAACGGCCGCGAATGAATGTTGGTGGTCACCGTCTTGTCGACATCGCCTGAAATCACCACCACCGGCGCCATGATATCGCCGTATCGCGGCGCCTGCTCGGCGACCGCCGCCCTCAGCGTCACCAGATCGCGGGCGTTGGCGAGGAATTCGCGCGGCCGCAGCAGCAACGGCGTCGCGGTATCGGCGATGAAATTTCGCGGCATGATCTGCGGCAGGAATACGCTGCGCGCGCCGGGACCGGCGAGAAAAATGCCGAGCGGCAGCGTGATCGTGTAGGCGAGCAGCGGGCCGATCACCGGCGTGGCGATGACCCTGTTGTACCAGCCGACGCCGCCCGGCCACGGATAGGCCACGGGCGCCAGCATGACGAGCCCTGCCACGCGCCCGGGATAATCGAGCGCCATCCGCGCGCCGAGCGCGCCGGCCCAGGAATGCACCACGACCACAGCGCATCCGACGCCGAGTCTTTCCGAGCGCCTCGTCGATCATTCTGCCCTGGATCGCCGGCGTCGAATCCTCCAGATGCGCGCGCGTGCTCCAGCCATGACCGGGACGGTCGATCAGGATCACCCGATGATCCCTGGCGAGCCGGTCGCCGAGCGGCTGGCGCATCGCCTCGAGATTCGAGCTCGCGCCATGGATCATCACAATCGGCGGGCCGGCGGCATCCCGAGGCCCGATGTCGAGCACGTGGAGCCTGCCGCCGGCGACCTCGATCATCCGGCCTTGGGCGGGATAAAGCCGCTGCAGGACCAGCACGCCGGCCTGCGTGATCAGCGCCAGAATCACCAGCGCCGCCACCAAGATCGTTGAAATCATTTGCAATGTCCGGATGAGTCTCGCCACCCCGTAAGTTACGGCCACAAGGCGGCGCGGTTTCGTGACGACGCGCGGATTGCCATATCGATACCGTTTTTGCGGTTACCCACAAAATCTACGCGAGTTTTTCCGCCGGTTTGCAACGTGCCTTCATATCGCCGTCATCGGTAACTTTATATTTATTGTCAGCCGCAAGCGTTGCGAAGTGATGGGCGCTCGCCGGCGGGCTGACGTTGTTGGGACCTTTCCACGCAATCCACAGGGAACGCGACCGGGTGACGACAACTTGTTCAAGGGACAACCAGAGGGTGTATCGATGAGTTCCAGACCGAGTGAGGCGGCCATCGACCAGATCGTGGCCAACTGCAATGGCGACCTGCATAGTGCGCTGCGGGCGCTGCTGCTGGTCAACGAACAATTGGAGGCCGAGTTGCAACAGCTTTACGCCGCGGTGGCTCTTGGCGGGCCATTCGAGCACGGCAGCGAAGTGCTGCACTGATCCGGCCTTGCTCCCCGGCCGCCCATGCGGCCGGTTGCATTCCTCTTCCCTCGAACAGACGCTGATGGCCGGGCGCACAAGCTGGCCATCGGCCTTCGATCTGCAGGGATCGTCCCCCGATCAGATATCGCGGCCTTCGACCTTTTCGCTCAGGGTTTTGACCAGTTCCGGCACCTTGTCCATGTGCGGGTTGATCGCGAGCGCCTTGCGGAAGGCCTCGAGCGCGCGCTTTTCGTCGCCGAGGTCCTGCATGATCATGCCGAGTCCCGCCAAGGCGCCGAAATGCCGGGGTTCGCGGACCAGCACCTGCTGGATATCCTCCAGCGAATGGCCGTAGTCATTGCGCAGGTAGTAAAGCGTTGCCCGCCTGTTCCAGGCCTCGACCCAGTCGGGACGCAACTTCACCAGCGAGTCCAGCAGTTTTAGCGCGACGTCCATTTGCTGGGCGTCCATCGCTGCCTTGGCACGCATCATCAGCAGTGCGGCGGTATCGCTCGGGGTATGCAGCCACTGCGCCCAGATCCGGGCCTCGACATGCTTGGCGCTGGCTTCATCGGGCGCCACCTTCAGCGCGCCGAACAGGAAATCCAGGCCGCGCGTCTTGTCGGCGCCGACCTTCGGCAGCTTGGCGGGAGCCTCGGGAAGTTTTTTCTGCCGCCCTGGCGGCGCGGCATGCGGGTCCTGCGCCGAGCGCGGCCATCGGGACCGCCATCAGCCCGGCCGCGAGAAGAATGGCGGTCAGGCAGCGGCTGGTATCGGGGAATCTCAATGCCATCGTCAAAGTCTAGACGCGGGAAAACGCGCTGCAAAGCAGCAAGAGCGTCAAAGAGCCGTGAAGGCGAGAATTTTCGTGGAAAGCCGAAAGGCCGGAATTCGGGCTTGCTTCAGCCTTGCCTCAAACCGGGATCAACCCTGGCGCGCCTTGAACCGGCGCTGGACCTTGTTGATCACATAGACCCGGCCCTTGCGGCGGACCAGACGGTTGTTGCGGTGGCGGCCACGCAGCGATTTCAGCGAGTTACGGACCTTCATGGGACAATCCTGATGCGTTGAAAGGCCGTGTTGGACAGGCCGAAATTGGCAAAATGGGCTTTATCCCGCCGGCGGCTGTTCCGCCCGGGATGCGCGGTTTCTATGCCATTGGGCGGCCGAATGTCAATCCGAACAGGACGCCCTGCAACCAGTATCGACATTGCGCCGGGAACCGGGCCGGGTTCCGATTACGGAAAATAAGCGAATGAGCTCAAAGGTTTGTACCCGCAACGGAGCGAATCCTGTATCAGGAACGGGGGCTATTCGGCTGACTGCGTCTGGCGCAGAGATCGGTATCTCGACTTCGCCATGACGACCGCTCCTCCGCCTGTAACAAAAGCCGCGGTTTTGGCCGCTGATCATGCCATCCCTTTCGCCGCGCCCGCGCGGCTGCCGCTGCCTGCGGGCGTGAGGCCGTTCAGCTCAACTGGCCCTATATTTTCGTGATCGGCGCCTACCACGCCGCGGCGCTGCTGGCCTTCATGCCCGGCTATTTCAGCTGGAGCGGCCTCATCGTGGCGCTGCTCGGCACGCATCTGTGCGGGCTGTTCGGCATCAACCTTTGCTACCACCGGCTCCTCACCCATCGCGGACTGAAATGTCCGAAATGGCTGGAGCACGCCATGGTGATCGTTGCGATGTCCTGCCTGCAGGAAACGCCCGCGCGCTGGGTCGCCATCCATCGCCGGCACCATCAATTCTCCGACGAGCAGCCGGACCCGCACAGCCCGCTGGCAAGTTTCTTCTGGGCCCACATCGGATGGATCCTGGTGAATCAGCCGGAACTGGCGCGGCTTGGAATTTACGAGCGCTACGCCAAGGACATCCTGCGCGATCGCTTTTACGTCGCGCTCGAGCGCAACAACTGGCTCGTCTGGATCAACCTCGGCCAGATGCCGCTGTTCTTCGCCGCCGGTTTCGCGGTGGCATGGCTGTCGGGCGAAGCGCCGTCGGACGCGGCGCAGACCGGACTCAGCATCATGATGTTCGGCGTGTTCGTCCGCACGGTGCTGGTCTGGCATATCACGTGGGCTGTCAATTCGGTGACGCATCTGTGGGGCTACCGAAGCCACGAGACCGACGAGGACAGCCGCAACAACATCCTTGTCGGCCTCATCGCCAACGGCGAAGGCTGGCATAACAATCATCACGCCGATCCGCGCTCGGCGCGCCACGGTCATCGCTGGTGGGAAATCGACAACACCTGGCTCACGATTCGCTTCCTCGCATGGCTCGGACTGGCCAGCGACGTGGTGAGACCGGGCGCTCATCTCGCAACCCCGCCCCCGGGGAAACTGACGACACGCGGAACGAGCGGCGTCCCAGCCGAGTGACCGATGACGCCGCCTTCAACCGGATGAATCAGCGCGGAAACTCGACCATGGCCTCGCCGGTCGCGACCTTCTCGCCGGCCTGGTTGCGCACCATGACGTCGATCAGAACCCAGCGCGAGTTGGCGGTGGCCTGCTTCGATTTGACGATTCCCGAGGGCTGGATGGTGTCGCCGGGCCGCACCGGCTTGACCCACCTGGTTTCCAGTCGGCGATGCATGGCGCCGGCCGGATAGGCCCAGTCGGTGATCATGCGCGAGATCAGCCCGAAATTGTTCATGCCGTGCATGATGATGCCGCCGAAATTGGTCTTGCCGAAATCGCCCTTCATGTAGTCGTCGTCGAGATGCAGCGGGTTGTAATCGAGCGAGGCATCGCAAAACAGCCGGATCGATTCGCGGCTGACCGCGAATGCCGGCCCGTCGATGCTGTCGCCGGCGTTGAGGCTTTCGAAAGTCGTCGTCATGATTTCGCTCCCCTCACTGCGGCCGGATGGTCCAGCCACGGCCCGAGCAGATCACCTCGCCATGCTGGTTGAAGAAGACATTGTCGTGCACCACGAACAGCCGCTCGCGCTTGATGAACTTGTCGAGCGCGCGCGCCTGCAAGGTGATGACGTCGTTGGGACGCGCCGGAATGTTGTAGCTCCAGGACTGCCCGGCATTGACGGTGCCCGGCGAGCGCATCCAGTCGTCGGCCGGCGTGCAGGCAAACATCAGCAGGATATGGATCGAGGGCGGCGCGATCAGCCCGCCATAGCGCGTCGTTTTCGCGTAGGCCTCGTCGAAATAGATCGGATGATCCTCGCCGACCGACTTGCAATAGAGTTCGATCGCTTCCCGCGTCAGCGTATAAGGAATGGTCTTGCGCGGCTCGCCGGGGACGATGTCGTCCCAGACCTTGCGCAGATTGGCGTCTTTCCAGAAGTCGGTCTCGAAGGCTTCCGCCTGCGCCATGTGATTCCTCCCGTTTGCGGTGCCTTGTCCGGCACCTTGGCAAATTTATTGTATCGTATGATCAATTCGCCAGACCTTATAATCAAGCCTCCCACGGAAAGCGGAGGTTCGCTGCGTTCACTTGAGGCGCGCCTCTCGAGAAACTACGCGCCGCGTCACCGTAATTCCGTACAAGGTCCGAAAAGTGCCGTTGGAAGACGGCAGTGAGTGCCGATTTCCTAAAACCTCCTCCACGCGCGCCCGGCGGACTTGCGCGTAAAATCTAATTTCTCAAGCCGGATCAACGTGATTTGCCCTGTCCAGCCCCTTTCGAAAAAATATTCTGATTTTCCGAAATCGCAAATCAGTTTATATCCGCCGCCGTCCACCCCACTTAAGGGGCGTATCGCGATCGTCACGGACGCGGGGCTGGATGCGGTGGCCGCGAGCGGCGCTTCTGACGAGAGCGCTTTGCTTGCGGACGGCAAAATCGTGTGGTCCTGACGCCTCGACGCCGGCGTCAAGTTCCCGGGAAGCAAGCTTCTTGGGAGCGACGGTGACAAGAAAGCCCGATCGCCGGGGAGAGCACGACATAAGCCGTAAAGCCATTGCGTGCGGGGATGCCGGGTGATTTCCGGTGCGACCGCTGTGAATACTCGTGTGCATCTTGAACTACCCACTTCGCACACGAGGCTGCGGGTGCACTGGGCACCCGGCATTCCCCACGCCCTTATGGGCGGAAGGTTCATCAATACCTCGGGCGCGTTGCGCGGCGAGAGTTAAACGCATGTCTGGAGACCGTCATTGCGAGCGAAGCGAAGCAATCCAGCTTTCGCCGCGCTAAGCAAGCCATGGATTGCTTCGCTTCGCTCGCAATGACGACTATAGGTTCTTTAGCTGTCGGACGTCCAAGCGGATGGTTCCGGCACCTTGCCAAATTTGTTATATCGTATAATCAATTCGCCAGCCCAGATAATCAAGTAGCCGCCGGGGAAGTGAAATGCCCAAATTGAAGCTGCCCAACATCGAAGACGTCGTCGCGATCGACATCCACACCCACGCCGAAGAGCCCTGCGGCATGCACGGCGACGACGGCTATGACGATTTCCAGGCGCAGATGGCCGACTATTTCAAGTCGCCCAACAAGCATCCGCCGACCGTGCCGGAAACCGCGGCCTATTACCGCTCCAAGAAGATCGCGGCCGTCATCTTCCCCGTCGACGCCGAGCGCGAGACCGGATTCCGCCGCTACAACAATTACGAGATGCTGGAAATCGCCGCGCAGAATTCCGACGTGCTGATCCCGTTCGTCAGCATCGATCCGCACAAGGGCAAGCTCGGCGTGCGCGAGGCGAGGAAGCTGATCGAAGAATACGGCGTCAGAGGCTTCAAATTCCATCCGACCATGCAGGGCTTCTACGCCAACGACCGCATGGCCTATCCGCTCTACGAGGCGATCAGCGACGGCGGCGCCATCGCGCTGTTCCACACCGGGCAGACCGGCGTCGGCAGCGGCATGCCCGGCGGCATGGGAATGCGGCTGAAATATTCCAACCCGATGTACATGGACGACGTGGCGGCGGACTTCCCCGACCTCAAGATCATCCTCGCCCACCCGTCATTTCCCTGGCAGGAAGAGGCGCTGTCGGTCGCGACCCACAAGCCGAATGTCTATATCGACCTCTCCGGCTGGTCGCCGAAATATTTTCCGCCGATCCTGGTGCGCTACATCAACAGCATTCTGCAGGACAAGATGCTGTTCGGCTCGGACTGGCCGGTCATCACGCCCGACCGTTGGCTCGCCGATTTCGCCAAGCTCGACATCCGCGACGACATCCGGCCGAAAGTGCTGAAGGCCAACGCGCGGAAGCTGTTGGGGATCTGAAGCGCCGCCCGACGGCCCGATGCGTTCGAAAGCCTGGATGCACCACGTTCCGACATGCCGACCATGAGTTGCCCGTGACCATCAAAGCCGTTGTCTTCGACGCCTATGGCACGCTCTACGACGTTCAGTCGGTTGCCGCCGTCACCGAGGAGGCGTTTCCCGGTTATGGCGAGATCATCACCCAGATCTGGCGCATCAAGCAGCTTGAATATACCTGGCTGCGTTCGCTGATGCGGCGCTACCAGGATTTCTCCGTGGTGACGCGTGATTCGCTTGCCTATACGCTGCGGGTGCTTGGACTCGAATATGACAGCGGCGTGTTCGAGCGGATCATGGACAAATATCTGCATCTCGATCTCTATCCGGACGCCGGCTCGACGCTGGCGGCGATGCGCGATCGAAAACTGGCCATTCTTTCCAACGGCAGCACCTGCGATGCTCACCGCGCTGGTCGCCAACAGCGGCCTCGACCGCGTGCTCGATGCCACCATCAGCGTCGATTCCAAAGCGGTCTTCAAGCCCGCGCCCGAAGCCTACACCCTGATCGAATCCGTTCTCGGCGTGCCGCCGGCGCAGGTGCTGTTCATCTCCTCGAACCCCTGGGACGCCTGCGGCGCCAAGGCCTTCGGCCTCAACGTCGCCTGGATCGAGCGGGTGACACCGGAAGCGATGGCGCTGGCCTGCGTCGAGAGCGACGTCGTGGCCCCGCTCACGATGTTCAAGGCGATCCGCACGCAGATGGACGAACTCGGGCTGCAGCCCGACTATCGCATCCGCGCGCTGTCGGAATTGCCCGCGTTGGTCGCCGCCCACCAGACCTGAATGTGAGCTCCCCGCATGAGTATTGAATCGGTCCGCGCCTTCTTCGCGGAAAAAGCCCCGGACATTGCCGTGATCGAATCTGCCGTGAGTTCGGCGACGGTGCCGCTGGCCGCGGAAGCCTATGGCGTCGAGCCCGGCCGGATCGCAAAGACGCTGTCGCTGCGGATCGGCGAACGCGTGGTGCTGATCGTGGCGGCCGGCACCTCGCGGATGGACAACAAGAAGCTCAAGGCCCAGTTCGGTGGAAAATCGAAGATGCTCGGACTGGACGAGGTCGCCGAGATCACCGGGCATGAAGTCGGCGGCGTCTGCCCGTTCGGGCTGAAGACGCCGCTGCCGATTTATTGCGACGTGTCGCTCAAGGCGTTCGACGAGGTGGTGCCGGCGGCGGGCTCGACCCACAGCGCCGTGCGCATCACGCCGGCGCGGATGGCCGAACTCGTCAACGCCGAGTGGGTCGACGTCTGCCAGACTCCCCCGTAGCGGCGAAGCCGTCTACCGTAGCGCGGAAGCCGTTCGCGACGGCGACTATTGACTGCGGTAGACCCTGCGCTGACCGTCGCGGCCTGCCGGCGCGGCCTGCTGCTGCTGGTTCATGCTGTCGTTCGATTCAAACACCGCGCGGCATCCGTCGGAAAGCTGCGGCGTGTTTTGCCGCAGGCATGCCGTGATCCGGTTGACGTCCGGCATCTGGTCGAAACAGAGCCGCCAAACGTCCGGCGTACAGGCCATCTGCTGTTCCATGGTTCCGCGATATTCTTCCGCGGAGGCTACGCCCTGAATGGCGACGCCGCAGCCGAGCGTCAGTGCAAGGCTCAGGGCAATGTGGTGCACTCGCATGTCCGATCCTTCCCGATTGGGTTGGCGCGCTGGTTCCCCCGGCGCCTCAGGCTTCGAAATAAATGCGGCAAGGGAAGGTTCGCGCCGGACAACTAAATGTGAAATCGGCTGCCCAAACTTCACGCAGCCAGAACCGGACAGCGGCAATCGCCGCCCGGTGGCGAGCCCGTATTTTGTGCTTCCCGGTCGGCGGAGCGCCCTATTCCACCCTGCCGATCTTCTTCACCGCCGCGATCAGGCGCGCGGAGTCCTCGGCGACGAATTTCGAAAATTCGGGCGCGTCCAGATAGGCCACCGGGCTGCCCGCGGTCTCGAAGGTTTTTGTCACCTCGGGACTCGTCACCACCTGCGCCATCGTCTCGCGCAGTCGTGTCATGATCGGCGCCGGCAGGGCCGCTTGCGCGAACAGCCCGGCCCAGATGTAGAACTCGACATCCTTGTAGCCGAGTTCCTTGAACGTCGGCAGATCGGGAAAGCTCGCGATCCGCTCCGCGCCCCAGTTCGCCAGCACGCGCATCCTGCCGTCATCGACCTGCTGCTTCAGCGTGCCCGGCGCCGACGCCAGCGCCTGTACCGTGCCGCTCATCAGCGCCGTCAGCGCGGGGCCCGCGCCGCGAAACGGGATGTGCAGCAATTTGATTCCGGCGGAGGCCGCGAACATCTCCATCGCCACGTGCAGCGTGCCGTAGGGGCCCGAGGAGCCGTAGGGAATCAGGCCGGGGCGCTTTTTTGCATCGTCGACGAAATCCTGCAGCGTCTTCCAGGGCGCCGAGGCCGGCACCGCGAGCAGCGTGGGATCGGCGAGCACGCGCGCGACCGGCGCGAATTGCGAGACTTCATAGAGCGCGGGCCGGTCGAACAGGCGATCGGCTTCCGGCAGCACCGCCAGCGACGACAATGTCATCAGCAAGGTATAGCCGTCGGGTTCGGCACGCGCGGCAGCCGCGTTGCCGATCGATCCGCCGGCGCCGCCGGCGCGGTTGTCGACGACGAAGGGCTTTCCGAGCATTCTTTCCAGCGCCTGCGCGACCGGCCGCGCCGCGAGATCGGCCTGGCCGCCGGCCGGAAACGGCACGATCATGGTGACGGTTCGCGCCGGCCACGCCGCTTGGGCGAAGGCGGGACAGGAGAGCGCGCCT
Organism: uncultured Alphaproteobacteria bacterium; assembly: GCA_963843225.1. Taxonomy (GTDB): domain Bacteria; phylum Pseudomonadota; class Alphaproteobacteria; order Rhizobiales; family Xanthobacteraceae; genus Bradyrhizobium. The sequence goes on from CAWJJT010000005.1 coordinate 345,110, forward strand.
TGCGCCAGCGGGAGTGCCGCGGCGGCCTTGAGAAGTTCACGACGGTTCATCGGTAGTTCGCTCCCAAAATTCTTTGTTGTTGTGGCAGCGAACCTAGCCCGAACCGCAAGGCGGGCAAAGGCGCATCGCGCCGTGCCCGCCATTCGTGCATCACTTCCGCTTCTTGCCCTTGGCAAAATGCCCGGCGAGAAAATCCGCCAGCACTTCCACGCGCGCCGGGCGCGGGCCGCCGGGCGGCATCACCAGATGCACGGCGCCCTCGGTCTGCTTCCAGTCCTTCAGGATCACTTCGACCTCGCCGGAGGCGATGGCATCGCCGACGATGAACTCCGGCACGTCGGCGATGCCGAGTCCCGCCAGCAGCGCCGGCATCAGCGCCTCGCCATTGTTGACGCGCAGCGGCCCCGCGGGGCGCACGCTCGCCTGCTCGCCCTTGGAATTGGTGTAGTTCCAGACGCCGGCGGTGGAGAGATAGGCGTAACCGAGACATCGATGCTGCGCGAGATGCATCGGATGCGTCGGCCGGCCGTAACGCTTGAGATAGGCGGGCGCGGCCACGGTGTAGCGCGGCATCGCGCACAGCCGCCGCGCGATCAGCGACGAATCCGGCAGGCTCGCGATCCGCAGGCCCGCGTCGAACCCCTCGCCGATCAGGTCCACCATGGCGTCGCTGAGATGCAGGTCGATCGAGACGTCCGGATACTGCTCCAGGAACTGCGGCAGGATCGGCGCCACCATCCTGACCCCGAACGTCATCGGCACCGCGAGCCGCACCAGCCCGCGCGGCGCCACCGATTGCGCCAGCGCCTCGTTCTCCGCCGCCTCGCCATCGGCCAGCAGCCGCGTGGCGCGCTCGGAGAGTTTTTGGCCGGCATCGGTCAAAGCGAGCCGCCGCGAGGTGCGGTTGAACAGCCGCGCGCCGAGGCGCTCCTCCAGCCGGGTGACCGCTTTCGACACCGTGGCCTTGGACAGCGAAAGCTCGCTGGCGGCAGCCGCAAACGACCGTAATTCCACGACTTTTGCGAAAATGGCGAGGCCCTCGAAATCGGGAAGTTTTGCCATGCGGGCCACCCCATAAGATCAATTCTGGAAACAATGCATTTCAATAGTTTCTATTTCTAACCGAATTGGAAATCCATATCCAGACGTCATGGAAATTCGAACGACGGAGAAATCCAATGACCAGGAAGCTCACAGGCAAGGTAGCGCTCGTCACCGGCGGTTCGCGCGGGATCGGCGCGGCATCAGCCCGCGCGCTCGCGGAGGACGGCGCCAATGTCGCCATCAGCTATGTCGCCTCCCCTGAAAAGGCCGAGGCGGTGGTCGCCGAACTGAAGGCCAAGGGGGTCGAAGCCCGCGCCTACCAGGCCGACCAGGCCTCGCCGGAGGCCGTTGAAGCGCTCGTTACCAACGTGGCCAAGGACTTCGGCCATCTCGACATCCTCGTCAACAACGCCGGCGTAGCGGTGGGCGGTTCGGTCGACAGCCCGCTGCCCGACCTCCCGGCTTTGGCGCGCCAGGATGCGGTCAACGTGCATGGCGTGATCGCGGCGATCCGCGCGGCCGCGAAGCTGATGGGCGAAGGCGGTCGCATCGTGACCGTCGGCTCGATGCTCGCCGATCACGTCTCGTTCCCCGGGCTCGCAGACTACACGGCCACCAAGGCGGCGGTGGTCGGCTACACCAGGGGCGCGGCGCGCGACCTTGGTCCGCGCGGCATCACGGTGAATGTGGTGCAGCCGGGCTCGATCGATACCGACATGAACCCGAAGGACGGTGGCGAATGGGCTGAAGCCCAGCGCAAGGCCCACGCATTGCAGCGCTTCGGACGGCCGGAAGAAGTCGCGGCAGGCGTCGCGTTCCTCGCGAGCCCCGAAGCTTCGTTCGTCACCGGCACGGTGCTCAACGTCGACGGCGGCTGGAACGCCTGATCGAATTCAAGACAAGCCGGGCGCGATCGGCACCCGGGGGATCAAACAAGCACAGACAGGAAGACCATCATGATCAAGCTGAAACCATATGCAGAACTCGGCGGCGCCGACCACGGCTGGCTGAAGGCCAAGCACCACTTCTCGTTCGCCAGCTACTATGACCCTGCCAATATGGGCCATGGCGCGTTGCGGGTGTGGAACGATGACGAGATCGCGCCGAACACCGGCTTTCCCGCCCACCCCCACGCCAACATGGAGATCATCACCTATGTCCGCGAAGGCGCGATCACCCATCAGGACAGCCTTGGCAACAAGGGCCGTACCGAGGCGGGCGACGTGCAGGTGATGAGCGCGGGAAGCGGCATCCGCCACTCCGAATACAATATGGAGCCGACCAAGACCCGGATCTTCCAGATCTGGATCGAGCCTAACACCGAAGGCGGCCAGCCGACCTGGGGCGCGAAGCCGTTCCCGAAGTCGGATCGCTCCGGCAAGCTCGTCACCATCGCCAGCGGGTTCAAGGACGACAAGGACGCGCTGCCGATCCGGGCCGACGCGCGGGTGCTCGCCACCACGCTGAAGGCCGGCGAGAGCGCGGAGTACGCGCCGCAGCGGGCGCGCAACCTTTATCTGGTGCCGGCGGCGGGCGCGGTCGAAGTCAACGGCGTGCGCGTCAACGCCCGCGACGGCGCCGCGATCCACGACGAAGCGCAGCTCAGGATCACCGCGCTGGAAGATTCCGAACTCGTGCTGGTCGACGCGGCGTAAGGCGCGAACGACCGCCGCAACACAACATCGTCATGCGCGGGTGAGCGCTACTTCAAACGCAGACCGCCCGCGCATTCATGCTTTCTCGAAAGAGTTGTTCGAAGGCGATGGATTGCCGGGCCAGGCCCGGCAATGACATCCCCAAATATCAAACCAACGCAAAACCTCTCACGGAGACTACCCATGACAAAAGTTCTCGTTCTCTATTATTCCGCCTACGGTCACATCGAGAAGATGGCGAACGCCGTCGCCGAAGGCGCGCGCGAGGCCGGCGCTACGGTCGACGTCAAGCGCGTGCCGGAACTGGTGCCCGAAGCCGTCGCCAAGGCTTCGTATTACAAGCTGGATCAGGCCGCACCGGTGGCGAAGATCGAAGACCTCGTCAATTACGATGCGATCATCGTCGGCACCGGCACCCGCTTCGGCCGCATGGCCTCGCAGATGGCGAATTTCCTCGACCAGGCCGGCGGCCTCTGGGCCAAGGGCGCCTTGCACGGCAAGATCGGCGGCGCCTTCACCTCGACGGCAACCCAGCATGGCGGCCAGGAGACCACGCTGTTCTCGATCATCACCAACCTGCTGCATTTCGGCATGACCATCATCGGCCTCAACTACGGTTACACCGGGCAGATGGAGCTCAACGACGTCACCGGCGGCTCGCCCTATGGCGCGACCACGATCACCGGCGGTGACGGCAGCCGGCAACCGACCGAGAACGAACTCGCGGGCGCGCGCTATCAAGGGCGCGTGATCGCCGAGACCGCCAGGAAACTGCATGGCTAAGCTTCGTGGTTGAACTCGATAGCTAAACCACATGGCTGAACCGCATGGCTGATGCGATTGGGGCGGTATTCTCATCCGTGAATACCGCCCCATTTACCGTCCGGGGACGACGGACTTTGCCATGATCGAGATTCTCTTTATCTATCAACTGGCGCGCAATCCAATACGGGCGGTTGCCCGGCGTTGGTGGTGCCGTAGCCTGTTCCACGCCTCGCGCGGCAAGCGGCGGTGCCCGGAATACCCCGGCTCCTGACTGAACCCTCCCGATGAGATTTTCGTGATCTCCGGCAAGAGCAGTTGCGGAACCGAAAGGGGTCCGGGCGGTTGGCTTGCGCGCATCCGCGCTGGAGATCCCAGAAAATGACCAGCAAGCCAAATCCCAAGGACAGCAAGAAAAGCCCCGGCACACAGCACCCCGGCATGATGGGTGATGGCACCGAGGAGCAGAATCTTGGCCAGCCCGGCAACCCGGACGCCCGCATCAAGAAGGATGAGGTGGACGCCGCCTTTACGAAGGGCGGGAAGAAGTAACGTCCCATCCCTATTCGCCGCCAGTTCGCTTATAAAGGCCGGGCCGATCGTGCCCGGCCTTGTCGTGTGAGGATGCCAATGAATACCGGTTGCGGTGACACATGAGTAACGCCTCGCTGACCCCTTGGCCTGAACTGCCGACCGCCGCGTGGCGCGACACCTGCGAAACGCTGCATCTGTGGACGCAGATCGTCGGCAAGATCCGTCTTTCCCGCACGCCCTGGCTGAACCATTCATGGCATGTGGTGCTGTATGTCAGCGGGCGCGGGCTGACCACTTCGCCGATCCCGGACGGCTCCGGCAGCTTTCAGATCGATTTCGACTTCATCGATCACGCCTTGCGGATTTCAACCAGCGACGGCGCGAGGCGGGAATTTGCGCTGGCCGGACAATCGGTCGCCAGCTTCCATGCTTGCGTCATGGCCGCTCTGGCGGAACTCGGCATTCGAATCGTCATCGACGAGATGCCGAACGAATTGCCGGATCCGATCCGCTTTTCGCAGGACGACCGGCACGCCAGTTACGATCCGGACGCAGTGCGACGCTTTTTCCAGATCCTGACCAGCGTCGACGGGGTGTTCAAGCAATTCCGCAGCGGCTTCCTCGGCAAGGCAAGCCCGGTGCATTTCTTCTGGGGCAGTTTTGATCTTGCGGTGACGCGATTTTCCGGACGGCGCGCGCCGCGTCATCCCGGCGGCGTGCCGCATCTGTCCGATGATGTCGCCTGCGAGGCCTATTCGCACGAGGTGAGCAGCGCCGGTTTCTGGCCGGGCAGCGGCGCGATCGATTATCCCGCGTTCTATTCCTACGCCTACCCCGAACCGCAGGGCTTCCGCGCCACACGGGTGCGCCCTGAAGCGGCGTTCTTCAGCGAGGCGGTCGGCGAATTCATCCTGCCTTACGACGCCGTGCGCCTGTCGGCGCAGCCGGAGCAGGCGCTGCTCGATTTCCTGCAAAGCACCTACGAGGCCGCGGCCAATGCCGCGAAATGGGATCGCGAGGCGCTGGAATGCGCGCTGGGCCAGCCGGGCGTGGTGCGGCAGGTCTAAGCGTCCGCGAAGGTACGCTCGATGACGAGCCGGCCGGCGAACAGGACGACCATTTTTTCCGCCATCGCTGACGCGCGAATCCCCTTGTCCCGATATGAGACGAGGTCCGATCCGCTCCCTCTGATCCCGAGGCAATTACTGTCGCTTGCATTAAGACAATGTCCGGGATGTTCGGCTAATGCGGAACCTCTGGGCCGGGTTTGACGTGCTTTCTTTACGCAAAGCCGCTACCGACTCCGCCCGAAAAGGCTTCAGGAAGGCGCCGCGACCGCACGATGGCTTCAGAACCCATATATCAGACGCTGTTTCTCGGCGCCGGCGGACAGATGCATTGCGGCGTCGGACAATTCACCCGGCTGTTGTGCGAGGCGGTCGAGGAATTCGATCCCGAAAGCAGCACAACATTAACCCTGACGCGGCCGGAAGGATCGCTCGCCGAGATCTGGCGCGCGGTGGGGTCGGCACGAAACGTGGTCTGCAACTTCCCCCTCGCGGCCTGGAAGCGCGTGACCTTCCGGCCGCTCGCGGCGCTCCTGATCGCGCGGCTGAGGGGCCAGCGCGTTATCCTGATCCAGCATGAATGGGCCCGCCTGCACTGGCTGCGCCGCATCGCCTATTTTCCGGCGCTGCTGCTCGCCGATACCATCGTGATGTTCTCGCCTCTGGTGCGGCGCGAACTCGCGGGCGATCGGCTGGTCGGCTGGTCGGCGCGCAAATGCGTGCTGGCCCCGCTGCCGCCGAATATCGAAGCCCCCGCGGGAATCGCCGACTCACGATTACGGCAGCGGCTCGCCGCCGCGCGGGAGGAGGGACGGCTGATCATCGGCCATTTCGGATCGATCTACCCAGGCAAGCAACCGAAGGCCCTGCTCCAGGTCGGCGCGATCCTCGCTGAGCGCGGGCTGAAGCCGTTGATCGTCTATGTCGGATCGTTCATCCGTGGCGCCGACAATGTCGAGCAGGAATTTTACGCCCACGCCGCCGAACTCGGCATCATCGACGATGTCATCGTCAGCGACCATGTCGCATCCGACCATGAAGTGTTCGGCCTGTTCAGCCAGGTCGACGCCTTCTGCTATCTGCTCGATGAAGGCCTCACCGCGCGGCGTTCCAGCATTCTTGCCTGCGCGCAGTCCGGCCGCCCCGTTATCGTCACCGGTCCGGCCGAGCCGGACGAGTTCGACCATCACCCGCGTTTCAAGGAATTGATCGATCGCGGTGCGATCGTGCTGGTTGCGCACGGATCGGACGACGAAGTCTACGCCGAGCGGATCCTCTCGGCGCTGAAATGGCCGTCGGTGCAGGCGCCGTTCGATTTCGACGGCTGGTGGCTGGATATCGCGCTGGCCGTGCGGGCGCAGTTCACGGATCTCATTCCTTCGCCCGATATCGCGCCCGAAAGTGCAGTCCAAACACTGCCGCCGGATGTGATCGGCGCGGTCGAGAAAGATACTCTCCAAAGAGAGATGGAGACCGAACAGTCAGACGCGCAGACCGCCTGACCGCCTGGGCCCAGCGCCGGGAGCCGCCCCCCTGAAGATAGCCAGGCCCGTTTCTCCCATCACATGGGATGGGGTCCGGGCGAACCCATCCGGCGAAACTATTCCGGCAATGGTGCGTTCCTCATGCTCAACCTTGCGGTGGAGATGAGACATGGCCGATACCTCGCGGATTCAAGAGCACATGGACGTAATATCTTCGGATCGAAAAACCGTCGGAAAGGTCGATCACCTCGAAGGCGCAGACCAGATCAAGCTGACCAAACAGAGTTCGCCCGACGGCGAGCATCATCACTTCATCCCGGTGTCATGGGTCGATCACGTCGACCAGCATGTGCACCTCAACAAGACGGGCGCCGACGTCACCTCGCATTGGCAGCACGGCCAGCGGTAACCGGCCGCCGCGCGTTGGCTCGCGGCGGAATACGTGTATCATCGAGTCCTGGTAAGGAAGTTCGATGCATCCCGCCGCGAATCTGCCATTCGAACGCTCGGTGCGCGAATTCGCGCGCTGGCGCGCGGTCCCCGAACGAGATAGATCGCCTGCCCCGGCCTGGTGGTGGGGACCGGCGATCGAGATGCGCGATGTGCGCCGGCCAATGCCAGCCGACTGGTGCGCCCGCCTCGAATTGCCGGAAGGCGCCACGTTCGCCGATGGCGCGGAGATTTTTCTGAAATGCCTCGCGGACCAGAAATCGCTGCCCAGGCCCGGCGATTTTCCCGGTCACGCGACGCATCCAAATCCCGCCTAGCGGAACTGCCATGCGCGGCCAGCCGCTCCGGCTGCGGCGATTTCGATTGTTTGCCACTTGCTCTTCCGCCATCGCTTTGAGACCATGCCGGCGACAACAAGCAAGACCCGCTTTTCGCGCGGGCATTGATCTCCCGAGGAAATCCCATGCCGCTGGTGCAGGCCGACCGTCTCACGCGCATTGGCGCGGCGCTGCTTCGGGCAGCGGGCGCGTCGGAGGAGGAAGCCGATGCCGTCGCGATCGGCTGTGTCAACGCCAACCTCGCCGGCCACGATTTGCACGGGGTGATCGCGATCCCGACCTATATCGACCGCATCAAGGTCGGGCATATCGTGCCGGGTGCGAAGTGGACCATCGTGCAGGAGACGCCGACCACGACCGTGATCGATGGCCATTGGGGTTTCGGCTTCCACGTCAACGCCAAGGCGATGGCGCTGACGATCGAGAAGGCGAAGACCGCCAATGTCGCGGCCTGCACGGTGTTCCGTCAAAGCCATGTCGGCCGTCTCGCGGCCTATCCCATGATGGCGATGCGCGAGGGCATGATCGGCATCGCCACCGCCGATTCCGGCCGTTCGCCCAAGCATGTCGCGCCGTTCGGCGGCCGCGAGGCGCGGCTCGGCACCAACCCGATCTCGATCGCGGTGCCGTCGGATCTCGAGGCGCCGTTCTATCTGGACATGGCGACCTCGGCGGTGGCGGCTGGAAAGATTCAGCTCGCGGCCGCGCGCGGCGAGGAAATTCCGACCGGCTGGATCGTCGACAACGAAGGGCGCCAGACCACCGATCCGAAGGCCTTCCGCAAGGGCGGCGCGCTGCTGCCGCTAGGCGGCACCGAAGGCTACAAGGGAAGCGGCCTTGCCGCGATGGTCGAGGTGCTGTGCGGGCTTCTTACGGGGTTGGGCTTCGGCGTCGAGCCGACCGGCCGGCACAATGACGGATGCTTCATGGCGGTGTTCAATGTCGCCGCCTTTCGTCCGCTGAAGGATTTCAGGAAGGAAGTTGCCGAGTTCGCGCGCTATCTCAAGGCGACGCCGCCGTCCGAAGGCTCGACCGGCGTGTTCTATCCGGGCGAGGTCGAATTTCTCAGGGAGCAGCAGCGCAGGGCCTCCGGCATCGACATCGAGGACGCGACCTGGGACAAATTGCGCGCGCTCGCGGGCGACTACAAACTGACCGCCGAACTCGGTCTGACCTGATCCCGCATACGGCAGGCCACAGGAGAGCAGCATGACGCGGCAAATGGTGATGGTCGGCTTCCTGCAGGCGCAGAACTGCACCAACCTGCCGAGTTCGTGGCGCCATCCGGAATCGCGCGACGATTCGATGTCGGCGGATTATTACCAGGAGATCGGCCGGATTCTCGAGTCCGGCAAATTCCACATGGCGTTCTTCGACGACCGGCTGGCGATGCCGGATCGCTACGGCGACGACCACGCCCATACCGTCGAATACGGCATCCGTTGCGTGAAGATGGATCCCGTCATCGTGCTGACGACGATGGGAATGGCGACCGAAAAGCTCGGCCTCGCCTCGACCTGCTCGACCACCTACTACGAACCGTTCGACGTCGCCCGCCGCTTCGCCACGCTCGACCTGATGACCGGTGGCCGCGCCGCATGGAACGTGGTGACGTCGGTCAATGACGGCGAAGCCCACAACATGGGCAAGGACGCCCATCTCGATCATGATTTCCGCTACGACCGCGCCGACGAATTCATGGAAGTCGTGCTCGGCCATTGGGACAGTTGGGAAGACGGCTCGCTTTTGATCGACAAGAAGAGCGGCCGGTTCGCCGATCCGTCCCGGGTCAAACGCCTCGACCATAGCGGCCAGTTCTACAAATCGCGCGGGCCGTTCACGGTGCCGCGTTCGCAACAGGGCCATCCCGTCATCATCCAGGCGGGCGCCAGCGGCCGTGGCCAGCGTTTTGCCGGGCGCTGGGGCGAAGTCATCTTCACCGCCGCGCGCAATCTCGCGGGCGCCAAGCAGGGCTATGACGCCGTCCGCAACGAGGCCGCGAAGGCGGGCCGCGATCCCGACCAGATGTTTCTCTGCAACCTGACCACGCCGGTGTGCGGCGCGACCAAATCGGAGGCCGAGGACAGGATGGCGCTGATCGAAAAGTTGCCGCTGGAGATCGATGCGCTGTCGCTGTTGTCGGAGGGGCTGAACTACGACTTCGCCTCCAAGGGCATCGACGAGCCGCTGACCACGGCGGAGCTCGAGAGTATGCAGGGCATCATCGGCATTCGCGACGGCGTGCTGAAGACCTCAGGCAAGACCAACCCCAGCGCGCGCGATTTTGTCACCTTCTCCGGTCGCGGCCAGACCGCGGATGCGATCGTCGGAGGGCCGAAGGAGATCGCCGACAAACTGGAGGAGATGTTCGTGGGCCGCGGCTGTGACGGCTTTGTCATTGCGGCGACCTATGTACCGGGCTCGTATGCGGACTTCGTCCGTCACGTCGTTCCCGAACTGCAGCGCCGCGGGCTGTTTCACAAGGATTACGCCGGCAAGACCTTGCGCGAAAATCTGGGCTTGCAGCGTCCGGCCGCCGGCGCCTGGAAAACGCCGCCGCAGGCCGCGGCGGAATAAAGGAATAGAGCATGCGCTGGCTTCAATTTACCGCGGACGGAAAGACCTCGTGGGGGACCGTCGAAGGCGACCGCGTCAGCGCGATCAACGGCGATCCCTTCGGGGAATGGCAGCGCACCCCACGCACGCATGCCCTGAAGGACGTCAAGATCGAGCTGCCGGTGATGCCGCGCACCTTCTATTGCGTGGGCCTCAACTACCTCAAGCATCTCAAGGAGGCCGCCGACAAGGCAGGCACTGTCCCCAACATTCCCGACCGGCCCGAGATCGGCTATCGCGCGCAGAACGCGCTGATCGCGCAGGATGAAGACGTGGTGATTCCGGCAACCGCCACCGAGAAAATCCACTACGAGGGCGAGCTGGTGGTCGTGATCGGCAAGAAGGCAAAACACCTTACCGACGCCGACGCGATGTCCTGCGTGTTCGGCTACACCATCGGCAATGATGTCAGCGAGCGGAGCTGGCAGAAGGCGGATCGCGGATTGTGGCGCTCCAAGAACGCCGACACCTTCAAGCCGATGGGGCCGTGGATCGAAACCGAAGTCGACCTCGACAGCATGGAGACCATCGTCAATGTCAACGGCAAGGAAACCGGCCGCTTCCGAACCAACGACATGATCTTCGGCATCAAGCCGTTCCTGGTCGAACTGACGAAATATTTCACGCTGTGGCCGGGCGATGTGATCTGGATGGGCACCGACGGCGCCTCCCCCGACCTGAAGGCCGGCGACCTCGTGGAGATCGAGATCACCGGCATCGGCACCTTGCGCAACCGGTTCGTCAAGGAGACGCCGGCGAAACCCGGCGCTGCGTAGCGCCGGGTAGAGAAGCGCCGGGCTATTTCACCATCTCGGCGCCGGCCTTGCAGACGGTGGCGTCCTGATCGCCGGTGCCGCCGCTACAGCCCACCGCGCCGATCACCTTGCCGCCTTCGATCAGCGGGAATCCGCCGGGGCTTGCGACCAAGGTGGGATCGAGCGTGGAGACGTAGGGATGACCGGATTCATAGACGTTGAAGAACACGCGGGATTCCCTGCGGTAGCGCGCCGCAGTGCGGGCCTTGCCGGTCGCGACCGTGCCGGATGCGAGCTGCGCGCCATCCATCCGTTCGAAATGCACCATTTCGCCATGGGTGTCGACGACCGCAATGTTCATCTTCCAGTTGTGGCGCTTGGCTTCGGCTTCAGCCGCGGCCATCACCTGCTTGGCGCGATCGAGCCCGATCGGCATGCCATAGGGAATATCAAAGGGAATTGCGTCGGACGTACCGCCCGCGGATGGCGGCGCCGCTGGCGTCTGGGTTTGGGCGAAGGTCGGCGAACTCACTACCGCCATGGCGCAGGCGGCCAGGGTCATCGAAACGATCGAACGCATTAAAGTCTCCCGGTTGAAGCTATTTTTCGTTGGCTAGTGTATCGACAGTGGCTGCAACCCCCGCGATTGGCAATTATTCCAATGGGCTATGCTATTCGGCGGTGATGCCGGCGTCCCGGATCACCTTGCGCCAGTGCTCCTCCTCGCCGCGGAAATAGCGGTCGAGCTCTTCCGGAGGGCTCGCGACCATCACCAGTCCTTCGTTCACACCGAGCTTCCGGAACGCCTCGGACTGCACCGCAACGGCGGCGGATTTGTTCAGCCGGTCGATGATGTCCCGGGGTGTTCCGGCCGGCGCGAACAGGCCATACCAGCTCTCCGCGGAATAGCCGGGAATGCCGGCCTCGGCGACGGTCGGCACATCGGGAAATGCCGGTGAGCGCTGCACCGAGGTTACTGCGAGCGCGCGCAACTGACCGCCCTGGATCAGCGAGGCGGCGCTGGCGACGGTGGTGAACATCACCTGGATCTGGCCGCCGATCAGGTCGGTGATGGCGGGCGCTGCGCCCTTGTAGGGCACCGTCGTCAAATTGACCCCGGCCAGGTTCTTGAACAATTCACCGGCCAGATGCGCTGAAGTGCCGGTGCCGTAGGTCCCGTAGGACAATTTTTCCGGTTCGGCCTTCGCCGCCGCGATCAGGTCCGCAATGGAATGATATGGCGATTTCGGGTTGACCACGACGATATTGAAGGAGCGCGCGATCAGCGCGACAGGCGCGAAGTCGCGGTGCGGATCGTAAGGCAGTTTCGCCTTCAGGCTTGGATTGACCGCGTTCGCGAACGTGCCCATCAAAAGCGTGTAGCCGTCCGCGTCGCTGGTCGCGACTGCCTGGGTGCCGAGGATCGTCCCCGCCCCCGGCTTGTTTTCGATGATGATGCTCGCACCGAGATCTTTTGCCATCTCCTGCGCCAGCGTGCGCGCCACCACGTCGGTCCCGCCGCCCGGCGCAAAGGGGACGACGATCCTGATCGGGTGATCGGGATAGGCGGCCGAGGCAGAAGAAGACGCGAACAGCAATGCTGCAAGGGCAAGCAGAACGGACATCGTCTTCGTCGTCGACTGAAATGGCATCGGCATCCGCTCGCGTGGGGTTTTCAAAAGCGCCCGGCATCAGGCGTATGGATTGATCAACTTCTGCTGCTCGGCGCTATGACGGACGAGCAAATCGATGAAGGTGCGAACCTTCGCCGATAGATGATGGCGATGCGGATAGACCGCACTCATCGCGAATTCGACCGGACGGTATTCGGGCAACAGGCGAATCAGACGACCGGAATCGAGATCGTCGCCGACCAGAAATCCGGCGGCCAGAAAAACGCCTACTCCCTGCAGCGCCGCCCGGCGCAGCGTGTCGCCGCTGTTGGAGGTGAGATTGCCGGCGACGCGCACCGCGGCCGGCGTGCCCTTGCGATCGACGAAGTGCCAGCCGTCCTCAAACGGATAGAGCACATGACGGATGCAATTATGATGTTCGAGGTCCGCCAGTTGCCGCGGCAACTCGTGCGCTTCCAGATAGGCCGGCGAGCAGCACAACACATGGCGCCAGGTCGCGAGGTTGCGCACGATCAGGCTGGAGTCGGGTGGCGGGGTAAGCCGGACCGCGAGGTCATATCCCTCGTCGATCAGGTCCACGTTCTTTTCGCCGATCGTCAGCTCGACCTTGACCTCGTTATATGAGCTGAGAAATTCGGCGACCACGGGCGCGACGAACTGGACGATGTGGGTGGCGACGTAGACGCGCAGCGTGCCGCGCGGCGTCGATTGCGAGGCGCCGGCGATCTCGTCGGCCTGTTCGAGATCGGCCAGGATCTGCGTGGCGCGATCGTAATAGGCCTTGCCGACTTCGGTGAGGCTGACCTTCCGCGTCGTGCGCTGCAGGAGCCGCGCGCCCAGCCGCTCTTCCAGCGCCTGGACGTGGTTGCTCACCATCGTCGTCGACATGTTGAGCTTGCGGCCCGCGGCCGAAAACCCGCCATTGTCCACCACCCGGACGAATGCCGTCAGACTGGTCAGCCGATCCATCGGCGCCTCCGATTATCCGCTCACACTGGATAATGCTTCCATTTTTTTCCCGATTATCACATCGCGGGGATCATTGCATCGTCGCGGCATCAAAAGCGCCCTTTGGAGAGGACGCCGCCCGATCCAGGAGGATGCCATGTCGAACCAATCCTATGTCACTGATTTGGATACGAAAACCAGCCTTCGTCCGTCTCGCAAGGCGGTCAAGCGGGCGGCTTTGGCGCTGGCCGTTGTCCTCGGCGTCGCGGCTGGCGGCGGACTTCGGCTACGGCTATTTCACCACGGGCCGCTACCTGGAAACGACCGACGACGCCTACGTCAAGGCGGACTCCACGATCATCTCGCCGAAAGTGTCCGGCTACATCGCGCAGGTGCTGGTCGGCGACAACGAGCCGGTCAAGGCCGGCCAGGTGCTGGCCCTGATCGACGACCGCGACTTCCGCACCGCGCTCAAGCAGGCAGAGGCCGATGTCGCGGGGTCGGAGGCCGCGGTGCGCAACCTCGATGCGCAGCTCGCGCTGCAGCAGCCGATCATCGAACAGGGCACCGCCGACGTCGCCGCCGCCGAAGCCAACCTGAAATTCGCGCAGGAAGAACGCGCCCGCTACGACGATCTGATGAAGTCCGGCTCCGGCACCATCCAGCGTGCCCAGCAGACCGACGCAGCGCTGCGCGAGAAAACCGCGCAGGTGCAGCACAGCCAATCCGGCCTGCTCGCCGCGCAGCGCAAGGTCGACGTCCTCACCACCGACCGCGCCAAGGCGACCGCGCAACTCGACCACGCCCGCGCGGTCGCGCAGCAGGCGGCGCTGAACCTGTCCTACACCGAGATATCGGCCCCGGTTGACGGCACCGTCGGCGCGCGGTCGCTGCGGGTCGGTCAGTACGTGCAGGCTGGAACGCAGTTGATGGCGGTGGTGCCGCTCGACGCGGTTTATGTGGTGGCGAATTTCAAGGAAACCCAGCTCACCAACGTGCGCAACGGCCAGCCGGTCGAAATCCGGATCGACGGTTTCCGCGGCACCAGGCTGCGGGGTCATGTCGATAGCCTGTCGCCGGCGAGCGGGCTCGAATTCGCGCTGCTGCCGCCGGACAACGCCACCGGCAATTTCACCAAGATCGTGCAGCGGGTCCCCGTGAAGATCGCGCTCGACGACCGCAGCCTGACCGGACTGCTGCGCCCGGGCATGTCGGCTGAGCCGACCGTCAACACCAAGGCAACCGTGCTCGCCGTGCGCGAGTCCGAACACCAGCTTGCCTCCGACCGCGCTCCCACCCGCGCTCACGGAAGCTGAGCCTGCGAGGTTTCCGGCGGGGCATCGTCAAGCCCCGCTGGATAATCCTTCCAGTTTTTTCCCGATTATCGAAATACGCCGCCCAATGCATTCTGCCTCTGCAAGCCGAGAGGAGACACCGATGACCGCGCTCCAGACCACCATCGATACCGCCCGTCCCCGCCGTTGATCGCCCGCAACGCAGCGCTGCGTCGGACAAACCGGCCTCGGCGGTCTCCGTCAAGACCTGGATTGCGGTGATCGGCGCCACGCTCGGCGCCTTCATGGCGGTGCTCAACATCCAGATCGTCAATGCTTCGCTCGCGGACATCCAGGGCGCGATCGGCGCCGGCATCGACGACGGCGGCTGGATTTCGACCTCCTATCTGATCGCCGAGATCGTGGTGATTCCCTTGAGCGGCTGGCTCGCGCAGGTGTTCTCGATCCGGATCTATCTCCTGACCAACGCGATCCTGTTCCTGGTGTTTTCCGCCGCCTGCGCCATGGCGCAGGACCTGCCGCAGATGATCGCCCTTCGCGCGCTGCAGGGCTTTTCCGGCGGCGTGCTGATCCCGATGGCCTTCACGCTGATCATCACGCTGTTGCCGAAGGCGAAGCAGCCGGTCGGACTGGCGCTGTTCGCACTGTCGGCCACCTTCGCGCCCGCGATCGGTCCGACCATCGGCGGCTATCTCACGGAAAACTGGGGCTGGCAGTACATCTTCTATGTCAACCTGGTGCCGGGCGCGCTGATGATCGGCATGCTGTGGTTCTCGCTGGAAGCGAGGCCGATGAAGCTATCGCTGCTGCGCGAGGGCGACTGGCCCGGCGTCATCACCATGGCGATCGGCCTCTCCGCGCTGCAGACCGTGCTCGAGGAAGGCAACAAGGACGACTGGTTCGGCTCGCCCTTCATCGTCCGCCTGTCGATCATCGCCGCCGTCGCGCTGGCGCTGTTTCTGGCCATCGAACTGACCACCAGGAAGCCGCTGCTCAATCTGCGGCTGCTGGCCCGCCGCAATTTCGGCTTCGGCATTCTCGCCAATTTCCTGCTCGGCATCGCGCTGTACGGTTCGGTGTTCATCCTGCCGGTCTATCTGTCGCGCATCCAGGGCTACAATGCCGAGCAGATCGGCATGGTGCTGGCCTGGACCGGATTGCCGCAACTGGTGCTGATCCCGCTGGTGCCGCGGCTGATGAAGCGCTTCGACCCGCGGCTCGTGATCGGCGTCGGCTTCGCGCTGTTCGCCGCCTCGCAACTTCATGAACATCTTCATGACGTCGGATTACGGCTCCGACCAGTTGTTCTGGCCCAACGTGGTGCGCGCCGTCGGCCAGGCGCTGGCGTTCGCACCGCTCTCGGCGGTGGCGACCGCGGGCATCGAACCGGAGAACGCCGGCTCGGCGTCGGGCCTGTTCAACATGATGCGCAACCTCGGCGGCGCCGTCGGCATCGCCGTGCTGCAGACCTTCCTGACCAAGCGCGAGCAATATCACTCCAACGTGCTGAGCCAGTCGGTGTCGCTGCTGGAACAGGCGACCCGCACCCGGATCGAGGCGCTCACGCAATATTTCGTCAATCACGGCGTGATCGACCGCGCCGACGCCTCGCATCGCGCGCTGGTCGCGATCGGCCACATCGTGCAGAAGCAGGCGTTCATTCTCGCCTTCAGCGACACCTTCTACCTGCTGGGAGCCGTGCTGATCGTCGCGCTCATGGCAGCCTTGCTGTTGAAGAAGCCCGGCCATCTTGAAGCCGGCGGCGCCCATTAGGAATATCCCGCTCAACCCGTCTCATCAAAGGAGAACCACCATGAAACCCCGAATGAACTTCTATCAGGCCGCACCGGAGACCATCAAAGCGCTTGGCGCACTGGAAGCCCATGTCCAGGGCACCGGCCTCGAGCAGTCGCTGATCGAACTGGTCAAGACGCGGGCGTCGCAGATCAACGGTTGCGCCTTCTGCATCAACATGCACACGCAGGACGCCCGCAAGCACGGCGAAACCGAGCAGCGCCTGTATCTGTTGAATGCGTGGCGGGAAGCTCCGGTCTATACCGACCGCGAACGCGCCGCGCTGGCCTGGACCGAAGCGGTGACGCTGGTTGCGGAGACCCACGTCCCCGACGACGTCTACGAGGAAGTCCGCAAGCAGTTCTCCGAGGAAGAGACGGTCAACCTGACCATGCTGGTCGCGACCATCAACGCCTGGAACCGGATCGCCATCAGCTTCCGCTCGATTCCGCCGATCAGGGCCAAGGCCAGCGCGGCGTGATCACGCCGCGTGCCCGCTGATTTAGACAGCGGTGGCTTTGGCGAATTCGACATAGATTTCGCGCAGACGATTGGTCATCGGACCGGGCTTGCCGTTGGCGACGGTCTTGCCGTCGATCGACACCACGGCCTGGACGAACACGGTGGCGCTGGTGATGAAGGCTTCCTTGGCCGCCAGCGCCTCCGCGACCGTGAACGGCCGCTCCTCGACGCGAAGCTGGCGCTCTTCGGCGAGCGCCACTACCGCCTTGCGGGTGCAGCCCGGCAGGATCGCCGACGAGTTCTGCCGCGTCACGATCACGTCGTCCTGGGTCAGGATGAAGGCCGAGGACGAACCGCCCTCGGTCACCTTGCCGTCCTCGATCATCCAGGCTTCGCCGGCGCCTGCTTCCGCCGCGGCCTGTTTTGCCATCACCTGCGCCAGCAGCGCCACGCTCTTGATGTCGCGCCGCGTCCAGCGGATGTCGGGCACCGTGATCACGCCGATCCCTGTCTTGGCCGACGGCGCGTTGATGATGTCCTTGACCGAGGTGAACATGACCAGCGTCGGCTTGATGCCCTTGGGGAACGCAAAATCGCGCCCCGCATCGGCGCCGCGCGTCACCTCCAGATAGACCATGCCGTTGACGAGATTGTTGCGCGCGACCAGTTCCTTCTGGATCTCCTGGATCCGCGCGGTGGTCTCGGGCAGCGCAAGCGAGATCTCGCCGACCGAGCGCTCCAGCCGCGCCAGATGCGAGGCGTTGTCGATCAGCTTGCCGTCCAGCACGGCGGCGACCTCGTAGATGCCGTCGGCGAACAGAAAGCCGCGATCCAGTATCGAGACCTTGGCCTCTGACATCGGAACGAACGAACCGTTGACGTAAGCGATCTGATCCAAAGCGGGTTCTCCTGGAGGGCTGCGATGCAGCGATGCGGGACCATATACGGGATTTGTCAGGGCCGATAAACCCTCATCGCCGTCATTCCGGGGAGGTTAATGCGACAAGATCTTCGACAGGAATTTCTGCGCACGGTCGCTGCGGGGCTTGCCGAAGAAATCGCTCTTCAGCGCGTCCTCGACGATCTCGCCCTTGTCCATGAAGATGACCCGGTGGGCCACCTTGCTGGCAAAGCCCATCTCATGGGTCACCACCATCATGGTCATGCCCTCGCGGGCGAGATCGACCATCACGTCGAGCACCTCGCTGATCATCTCGGGATCGAGCGCCGAGGTCGGCTCGTCGAACAGCATGGCGATCGGGTCCATCGCCAGCGCCCGCGCGATGGCGACGCGCTGCTGCTGGCCGCCGGACAATTCGGCCGGATATTTGCCGGCGTGGTCCTTCAGGCCGACCCGGTCGAGCAGCTTCGCGCTCTTTGCGACGGCTTCGTCGCGCGAGCGTCCCAGCACCTTCTGCTGCGCGAGGCACAGGTTCTCGACGATCTTCAGATGCGGGAACAATTCAAAATGCTGAAACACCATGCCGACCCGCGCGCGCAGCTTCGGCAGGTCGGTATCGGGAGCGTTGACCCTGATGCCATCGACGATGATTTCCCCGCTCTGGAACGGCTCCAGCGCGTTGACGCATTTGATCAGCGTCGATTTCCCCGAGCCCGAAGGGCCGCACACCACCACCACCTCGCCCTTGCCGACGCCGGTCGTGCAGTCCTTCAGCGCCTGAAAACTCGATCCGTACCATTTATCGACATGGCTGATTTCGATCATGGGTTCTCGCTAGTGCACGAAGGCGATGCGGGCCTGCAGCCGCCTGACCCCGAACGATGCGGCGCTGGAAATGACAAAATAGACCAGCGCCGCGAACAAATACATTTCGACCAGCCGCCCGTCGCGCTGCGCCACCTTGCTCGCGGCGCCCAGAAAATCCGGAATTGAGAGCACATAGACCAGCGAGGTGTCCTGGAACAGCACGATGGTCTGGGTCAGCAGCACCGGCAGCATGTTCCGGAACGCCTGCGGCAGCACGACATAGCGCATGGTCTGGCCGTAGGTCAGGCCGAGCGCCTGGGCCGCCGCCGGCTGTCCCTTCGAGATCGACTGGATGCCCGCCCGCATGATTTCGGAGAAATACGCCGCCTCGAACATCACGAAGGTGACGAGCGAGGAGGCGAACGCGCCGACATGGATCGGCCGCGATGCCCCGGTCAGCCATTGCCCGATATAAGGCACCAGGAAATAGAACCAGAAGATCACCAGCACCAGCGGCAGCGACCGCATCAGGTCGACATAGAGCCCGGCGATGCGCCCGAGCAATTTGAAGCCCGACAACCGCATCAGCGCGATCAGCGTGCCGAAGGTCAGCCCGCCCAGCGTGGCCAGCCCCGTCAGGGTCAGCGTGAATGTCATGCCGTCGAAAAACAGATAACCAAGCGAGCGGCGGATGACGTCGAAGTCGAAATTGGAAAACATCGGCGCGCTCACTTCCCCGAGATGTAGCCGGGAATCGCGACCGCGCGCTCCAGCAGGCGCATCGCGATCACGACCACGATGTTGACCAGGAGATAGAGCACGGTGGCGGCGGTGAAGGCCTCGAACACCTGGAAGGAGAACTCCTGCATCGAGCGCGCCTCGCCGGTCAACTCGATCAGGCCGATCGTGATCGCCACCGACGTATTCTTGATGGTGTTGAGGAACTCCGAGGTCAGCGGCGGCATGATGATGCGGAATGCCATCGGCAACAGCACGTAAGCGATAGGTCTGCGCCGTGGTCAGCCCGAGCGCGGTCGCGGCCAGTTTCTGGCCGCGCGGCAGCGATCCGATGCCGGCGCGCAACTGCTCGGCCACCCGCGCCGACATGAACAGCCCGACGCCGATCGCCGCGGTATAGAACGGCGCGTTGGGGATCTGCTTCAGCCAAAGTCCCCACGCCCGCGGCAGCAATTCCGGCAAAACGAAGAACCAGAGAAACAACTGCACCAATAGCGGCATGTTGCGGAAGAATTCGACATAGGCGAAACCGGTCCAGGACGCCGTCTTCGACGGCAGTGTGCGCATGACGCCGATGATCGATCCGAACACCAGCGCAATGATCCAGGCAAAGATCGCGGTTTCGATGGTCAGAACCAGCCCCGACAGCAGCATGTCGAGATAGGTGCCGGTCCCGTTCGGCGCCGGCTCCCAGAAGATGCGCCAGTTCCAGTGATAATTCACAGAGCCTTCCGTGCGCCAGCGCTACGCTCCGGGCCGGCTCCTGCAACGGCAAAAGCCATCGCAGGGGCCGGCGAAGCCTTGGTTACATCGTCTTGTAGGAGTCGGGATCCGGCGAATCCGAGGGATTGGCGAATTCATGCTTCAGCTCCGGACCGAGCGGCGTGTTGAGGTTGAGGCCCTTCGGCGGGATTTTCGACATGAACCATTTGTCGTAGAGCTTTTGGCCCTCTCCGCTCTTGTAGAGTGCGGCGGTAGCGGCATCGACCACTTTCTTGAAGGGCGCATCGTCCCTGCGCAGCATGATGCCGTAAGGCTCTGGCTTGGAGAATGCATCGCTCGAAATCGCATAGGCCGCCGGCTCCTTGGAGCCGGCAACGAGGCTCGCCAGCAGGATATCGTCCATGACGAACGCGACCGCGCGGTCGGTCTCGACCATCAAAAACGCTTCGGCGTGGTCCTTGGCAGGAATGATGGTGATGCCGAGATTGCGCGCGGCATTGGCTTCGGTGAGCTGCTTGATGTTGGTGGTGCCCGATGTCGAGACCACCGACTTGCCCTTGAGATCGTCAATCTTGTCGAGCTTGCCGGATTTCTTCGAAACGAAGCGGCTCGCGGTCAGGAAATGCGTATTGGTGAAAGAGACCTGCTTCTGGCGCTCGGCATTGTTGGTGGTCGAGCCGCATTCGAGGTCGACGGTGCCATTGGCCATCAGCGGAATGCGGGTCGCCGAGGTGACCGGATTGAGCTTGACCTCGAGCTTGTCGAGCTTGAGCTCCCTCTTCACGGCGTCGACGATCTGGTAGCAGATGTCCATCGCGAACCCGACCGGCTTCTGGTTGTCGTCCAGGTAGGAGAACGGAATCGACGAGTCGCGAAAACCGAGGGTGATCGCGCCGGTTTCCTTGATGTTCTTCAATGTCCCCGTGAGCTCTTCGGCGTTCGTCGGGCTCCCTGCGAGCGCGGCGGCGAGCGCCAGGCCAATGATCGGCAAATATCTCATTCGTCCTCTCCTCATGTGGAAGATTGCGGTGATGCTTGCATAATTCGGGCCGGATTAGAATGTCGCTTTCGGCCGTCAACCGACCCCGGGACGGCACCGGCGACAAGCCTTGTTTCGGCGTCAGCCGCCCGGACAGGCGCGACAAACGCGATGCCGCATGCGCCATTCTGGCCCGGCGGCTAGAGCGGGCGCGGCATCTCGCCCAAATCCCAGAACAGGCCCGCCATGATTCCGAGCGCTTCCTCGGTCACCGGGAGCAGAATGTGCTCATTGGGCGCGTGCTGGGAGCAGCCGGGATAGGAATGCGGCACCCAGATCGTCGGCAGTCCCAAGCCATCGGAGAAAACATCATTCGGTAGCGAGCCGCCGAAATTCGGCAGCACCGCGGGCGCCTTGCCGGTGGTCTGCCGGATCGAGGCCGCCGCCCAGTTGATCCAGGGGCTGTCGAAATCGGTCCGCGAGGCCGCAAAGCTCTGCGTCGCGCGCACCTCCACCATCGGAAAACCTCTGGCGTGCAAATGCGCCCTGATGGCGTCGATGACCTTGTCGATGTCGGTACCGACGACGAAGCGGAGTTGCAGCATGGCCTGCGCGCGGCCGGGAATGGCGTTGGCCGGCTTCTCGATATTGCCTGACGACATCGCCAGCACCTCGAGCGTATTCCAGGCATAAAGCCGCTCGGCCGCCGACAAGCCCTCCTCGCCCCAGTTGTCCGACAGCGCCGGTTCATCGGCCATCGGTTCGATCTTGACATCGGCCAGCGTGGCGCGGATCTGGTTGGAGAGACGCGGCGGTTTCAGCGCGTCCAGCAACAGGCGGCCGCGGCCATCCACCAGCGTTGCGATGGCGTTCGCCAGGATGGTCGCTGGATTGCCAAGGACACCGCCCCAATTGCCGGAATGGTGCGAACCCTCGCGCAAGTTCACGTCGAGGAGGATGCGCAATCCACCGCGGCAGCCGAGGAAAATGGTGGGACGGTCGGCGGCCAGCCGCGGCCCGTCGGACGCCAGAAACAGATCGGCTTTGAGTTCATCGCGCAAGGACTCGCAGACCTCGCGCAAGTCCGGCGAGCCGATCTCCTCGCCGGTTTCGACGATGAACTTGGCATTGAAGCCCAGCCGGCCGCCGCGCGCCTTTCGCACGGCGCCAAGCGCCGACAGATTGATACTGTGCTGGCCCTTGTTGTCGGCGGTGCCGCGGCCATAGACGCGGTTGCCGACGACCGTCGTCCGCCAGGGATCGAGATTGTCGCGCCATTCGCCGACCATGCCGTCGACGACATCGCCGTGCCCGTACATCAGGACGGTCGGCGCCGAGGCGCTCTCGCGATATTCCGCCAGAAGGTAAGGACCCTTGCCGGTCGGCAATTCGATCAGCCTTGTCGAGAAACCGAGCTGCGCGAACGCAGGCGTAAGTTCTTCCACGAGATAGGCGCGCAACGCGGCGCCCCGCTCGCGATTCTGGCTCTCGGTGGGAAAAGCGACCCTGCGGTCGAGTTCAGCGAGGAACTCACCGGAATGAAGCGATTGGCGCGCCCGTTCGATGGCATCGATCCTGGTCATGTCTTCCTTTCGCCGGCCGCAAGGCTTCGAGGCCGGCCAACGTATCGAGATACGAAGCCGGCCGGAAGTGGCGCGGCACCGACAATTTGCTTTGCGCGGGCGCGCCGGAATGCAACAATTTCAGCGGAAAGCCCGGCTTCCGACCGGGCGAGAACAACGTGCCCAGGGCCTTCGTTCATGAAAAAAGAAATCCGGCTCAACGCCTTCGCCATGAACTGCGTCGCGCATCAATCCCCGGGATTGTGGACCCATCCGCGCGACCGCACGGCGGAATATAACCGGCTGCCGTATTGGCTTGATCTCGCCAAAACGCTGGAGCGCGGGCGGTTCGACGGCCTGTTTCTCGCCGATGTGCTCGGCGTTTACGACGTGTTCGGCGGCAGTCCGGACGCGGCGTTGCGCAACGCCACGCAGACGCCCGCCAACGATCCGCTGCTGTTGATTTCGGCGATGGCGGCGGTCACCCAAAATCTCGGCTTTGGGGTGACTTCCAACCTTTCCTATGAGCCGCCCTATACGTTCGCGCGGCGGATGTCGACGCTCGACCACCTGACCGAGGGACGGATCGGCTGGAACGTGGTGACCGGCTATCTCGACAGCGCCGCCAAAGGCGCCGGCAAGGACAAGCAGACCGCACATGACGACCGTTACGACGTCGCCGACGAATATATGGAGGTGGTCTACAAGCTCTGGGAAGGAAGCTGGGAAGACGGCGCGGCGCTGCGCGATCGGGCGCGCGGCATCTTCGCCGACCCCGCGAAGGTGCATCGGGTCCTGCACGAAGGAACAAATTACCGCGTCGACGCCATTCACCTCTGCGAGCCGTCGCCGCAGCGAACGCCCGTGCTGTATCAGGCCGGCACCTCGCCGCGCGGACGGCAATTCGCCGCCGAGCATGCCGAATGCGTGTTCATGTCGGGCCCCTCGGCCAAGATCATCGCGCCGCGCGTTTCCGCCATTCGCGAACTCGCCGGCAAGGCCGGACGCAACCCGGCCGACATACTGATGTTCAGCATGTTCACCATCATTCTCGGTCGGACCGAGGCGGAGGCCAAAGCCAAATACGCCGACTATCGCAGCCATATCAGCCCCGAGGGCGCGCTCACGCTGATGTCGGGCTGGACCGGCGTCGATTTCTCCACCTACGATCTCGACCAGGAGGTTCGCCACGTCGAGAACGACGCCGGCCGCACCGCGATGGACAACATCACCCGCGCCGATCCCGACCGCGTCTGGACCGTTCGCGAGGTCGCCCAGCATGTCGGCATCGGCGGCATCGGACCGGTCGTGGTGGGAACACCGGAGAAGGTCGCCGACGCGATCGAAGCCTGGTTCGACCAGACCGACGTCGATGGCCTCAACGTCCCGTTCTCGATTTCGCCCGGCGATTTCGAGGACATCGCGGACATGCTGGTGCCCGAACTGGTGCGGCGCGGGCGTTACAAGACCGCCTATCAGCCGGGAACGCTGCGCGAAAAACTGTTCGGCACGGGGCGCGCCCGGCTCGGCGCGCCGCATCCGGCCGTGCAGTATCGGCCGCACACGACCGCGAGAGCGGCGGAATAGCTTTCGTCATTCCGGGATGGTCCGAAGGACCAGACCCGGAATTGCTTGACACTCCGGGTTCGATGCTTCGCATCGCGCCCGGAATGACGTGCGCTTACAAACTCCCGTCGACCACCACCTCGATCAGCTTCGCGCCGGGCCGCTTGAATGCCGACGACAGTGCAGACTTCAAATCCTTCGCTTCGGTGATCCGCATCGCTTCCAGCCCCAGCGCCTTGGCCATCCCGGTAAAATCGACCGGCGGATCGACAAAATCCATGCCGACGAAATGATCGTCGCCGTGAAACGCCAGCAGCCTTTGCTTGATGATGCGGTAGCCGCCATTGTTGACGATGATGACCGTCAGCGGCAGCTTCTGGTGCGCGGCGGTCCACAGCGCCTGGATCGAATACATGGCGCTGCCGTCGCCGGAGTAGCACACCACAGGCCGGTCCGGGTTCGCCAGGCTGACGCCGACGGAGGCCGGCAATCCCCAGCCGATGCCGCCCGACGCCAGCGCGTGATAGCCGTAGCGGTCACGATGCGGACGCAGCGCCAGCATCTGCCGCGACGAGGTCAGCCCTTCGTCGACCAGGATGGCATTGTCTGGCATCGCCTCCACTACCTGCAACGCCAGATAATCCGGATCGATCGGCGAACGATCTTTTGCTTTTGAGATTTGCTCGATCAGGGGCGCGCGCCTTGCCGTCCAGTTTTTCGACTTGAGCGCCGCGATACCCTGTCTGGCGCGGTTTTCGAGCGCCGTGCCGCCGGCGGCCTTCAGCGCCGGAACCAGCACGCTGCACGGTTTCCTTGACGTCGGCCTTCAGTGCAATCTCGGCGCCGTAATTCTTGGCGAGGTCCCAGTCGACCAGGCCGACCTGCACGATCGGCATGCCCTCCGGCAAGGGATCGACTTCGCTGTAGACCGACATCCGCAAGGGATCGGCGCCGAGCACGATCATCAGATCGTAGGGCGACAGCACCTCGCGAACCTGCTTCTGCAGCCGTGACAGCGCCCCCATGAAGCACGGACTTTCCGACAGGAAACTTGCGCCATAGGGCGTCGACGACTGGAAAGCGGGACAGCCGAGCGTTTCGGCCAGCAGCGCCGCTTCCTGCAAGGCGTCGCTTTTGACGATTTCATCGCCGGTGATGATGACGGGACGTTCGGCCTTGAGGATGCGCGCCGCCAGCGCCTGCAGGGCATCGTCGGAAGGCTTCACGCGCGCGTCCACGCGGGTCGATCGGCCGAGGTCGATGCCGGCCTCGGCGTTGAGGATGTCGCCGGGCAGCGAGATAAACACCGGTCCGGTCGGCGGCGTGGTCGCGATCTTGGCGGCGCGGCGCACGATCCGCGGCAAATCTTCCAGCCGCGTCACCTCGACAGCCCATTTGACCAGCGGCTCCGCCATCTGGACCAGCGGTCCGTACAGCACCGGCTCCATCAGGCCGTGACCCTGCTCCTGCTGCCCGGCGGTCAGGATCATCGGCGTGCCGGTGAAACTGGCGTTGAAGAGCGAGCCCATCGCGTTGCCGAGCCCGGGTGCGACATGGACATTGCAGGCGACGAGGCGGCCCGACGCCCTGCTGAAACCGTCGGCGATGGCGACCACGAGGCTTTCCTGCATCGCCATCACATAAGTGAGGTCGGGATGTTCCTTCAGTGCGTGCATGATCGGCAGTTCGGTGGTGCCGGGATTGCCGAACAGATGCGTGATGCCCTCGTCCTTGAGCAATGCGAG
The DNA here is from genome assembly GCA_963843225.1 of uncultured Alphaproteobacteria bacterium. Classification (GTDB taxonomy): domain Bacteria; phylum Pseudomonadota; class Alphaproteobacteria; order Rhizobiales; family Xanthobacteraceae; genus Bradyrhizobium. The sequence goes on from CAWJJT010000005.1 coordinate 370,969, forward strand.
GAACGCCGAGCGCCCACTGATGCAATTCATTAAATCCCTCCCCCTTCCCGCGGCCGTTACCGCGGGGCGTAGGCATCATGGCCGATCGGAGACGGCAAGATCAAGGAAGCGGGGTCATGGCTGCCCTGCGCGGGAAAGACGATGCGGGGCTCGACATCGCGGGCCGGCTGTTTCAGCTCAAAACATTCCTTCGCGGTCGCCGCGTTTCTTCTTTTTCGATCGCTGCCAGACCACGCCGGGAAAGCCCTTCAGCGGCACCAGCGGCTCGCCGGTGTAGGCCCATTCCTGCAACTCCTCGATCGCGATGTGGTAGAGCGGCTGCCGGCCGGTGCGCCCGGTAAACAGCGCGCGCGGGATGTTGACCATGTGCGGCGACCGCGCGCGTTCGTAAATGAGTTGCGTGCCGCAGCGCGCGCAGAAGCTGCGCGCGGTCTTGGTCGTCTTGTCCTCGTAGCGCGTGATCTCGGCTTTGCCTTTGGTGATGCGGAAACGCTTGCGCCAGCTTCCGACATAGGTCGCGTAGGCCGCGCCATGCGCGCGCCGGCTCGCGGCCGAATGATCGTGCCAGGCCCAGCGCGCCGGCACGTCGATCTCGAAGCGGACGCTGCCGCAGAGGCATTGACCCTGGGCCGGCTTGCCCGGCGCAACGGCTTTCGGCTTTTTCGGCGTTTCTGGCTCTTCGGGAAACATATCGGCTCTCTCGGGACTCGCAGCCCGGATGGAGCGAAGCGCAATCCGGGAGATGCATCACACGCGCTCCCGGATTTCCCGGCGCTCAATCCGGTTTGCGTTTTTCTCAGGCCGGCTCCAACTCGCCAAAGACGGGATAGTCGGTATAGCCCTTCTCCTCGCCGCCATAGAAGGTCGCGCGGTTATAGGGCGTCAGCGGGAAACCTTCGCTCAGTCGGCGCGGCAGGTCGGGATTGGAAATGAAGATGCGCCCGAACGCGATGGCGTCGGCATGACCGTCGGCAATCGCAGCATTCGCCGTCTCGCCGGTGAAACCGCCGGCGGTGATCAAAACCCCTTTCCAGATCGGCCGGAACAGCACCATCGCCGACGGCACGTTCTGGTGGTTGACCTCGGCGCGGCCGGCGCCGCTCGATCGCGGCTCGATGAAATGCAGATAGGCGAGACCGAGCTGATTGAGGGCCTGGATTACGTGGGTGTAAAGCGGCATCGGATCGGCTTCACCGGAGTCGTTGGCGATCCCATAGGGTGACAGGCGCACGCCAACCCGGTTCGCGCCCCACACGCCGATCACGGCCTGCGTGATCTCCAGCAAAAATCGCGCGCGGTTTTCGATTGATCCGCCATAGCGGTCGGTACGCAGATTGCTGCGCGATTGCAGGAACTGCTCGATCAGATAGCCGTTGGCGCCATGGATTTCGACGCCGTCGAAGCCGGCACTCAAGGCATTGCTCGCCGCCTGCCGGAACGCCTCGACGATGCCGGCGACTTCGGCGGTCTCCAGCGCGCGCGGCGTCTCGTAGGAAGTAGGCTTTCCGTCCGCCGCCATCGTCTTGAGTTCGGCCGAGATCGGCACGGCCGAAGGCGCGACCGGCAGCGCGCCGCCGGGCTGGTACGAGGAATGCGAGACGCGCCCGACATGCCAGAGTTGAAGAAAGATCAGGCCGCCGTTGGCGTGAACGGCGTCGACCACGTCGCGCCAACCCTCGATCTGCTCCTTGGAATAAATGCCGGGCACGCCTGGATTGCCGAATCCAGTGACCGCGACAGGCGATGCCTCGGCGATGATCAGCCCGCCTGGCGTCGCGCGTTGCGCATAATATTCCGTGTTCAGCGGCCGCGGCGCGAGGCTCGGCCTTGCCGCCCGCATCCGCGTCAACGGGGCCATCGCGACCCGGTGAGTGAGCCGGTAGGGACCGACCTGCAATGGTGAAAACAGCGAAGGAAAGTTCATCCAGGCCCCGTCAATGTGTTGATATCAATGTCTAACCGGTTCGCCTTGTTAGCAAAAGGCTTCAGTGGCAATCTGCTGTTCCGGACCATCAGAGCAAGTTTTCCATGGCAAAATCCAGCGCGAATCCGCTTCCTTCCCTCAGCGTTCGTATCGACCTCGATACCGAGGGGCGCATCGGGCCTGGCAAGATCCAGCTTTTGGAAAATATCCGGGCCTGCGGTTCGATCTCGGCCGCGGGCCGCGCCATGGACATGTCGTACAAGCGGGCCTGGGATCTGGTCGACGAGATCAACCGCATCTGCCGGCACGCCGCCGTCGAGCGCCAGACCGGCGGCAAGAACGGCGGCGGCGCGGTGCTGACGCCGTTCGGCACCTCGCTCGTCGCACGCTACCGGAAAATCGAACGCGCCGCAGCGAGTGCCGTCCGCAAGGACCTTCAGGCGTTGCGAACCGATATCGCGCGCCCGAAGAAGACAGCGGAACGCTGAGACATCGGCAATCCGCGCCACTGCATGCATCGGAAGGAAACGCCATGACCCATCCCGCCATGTCGCCTGATCACGTCGCCGTCGTCACCGGAGGCGCTTCCGGAATCGGCCTTGCCGCGGCGATGCGGTTCGCCCGGCTCGGCATGAAAGTGTGCATCGCCGATCTCGGTGGCGAGCGGCTCGGCGAGGCCGAAACAAGACTGTCGTCGGTCGCACCCGGCGGCAGCGCCGACATCATGGCCCGCGCCATCGATGTCAGCCGGATCGAGGAAATCGAGGCTCTGGAAGCCGCGGTTCGCAAGCGGTTCGGCGGCGCCGACGTCCTGATGAACAATGCCGGCATTCAGCCGGGCAGCCAGATGTTCGGCCCGCTGCAAAACTGGCAGCGCGTCATCGGCGTCAATCTCTGGGGGGTGATCCACGGCTCGCAGGTGTTCGCGCCCGGCATGATCGAGCGCGGACGCCCCGGGCTGATCATCAACACCGGCTCCAAGCAAGGTATCACCACCCCTCCCGGCGATCCCGCCTACAATGTCGCGAAGGCCGGCGTGAAGGCCTTTACCGAGGCGCTGCAACACGAATTGCGCAACACGAAGGGCAGCCGGATCAGCGCCCATCTGTTCATTCCCGGTTTTGTTTTTACCGGCCTTACCGCCAAGGGCCGCACCGAAAAGCCGGCCGGAGCCTGGACGCCGGAACAGACCGTCGACTTCATGATCGAGCGGGTGACGGCGGGAGATTTCTATATTCTGTGTCCGGACAACGACGTGCCGCGAAAACTGGACGAGCGGCGCATCCTGTGGGCGGCGGGCGACATCGTCGAAAACCGGCCCCCGCTGTCGCGATGGCATCCGGATTATGCCGAGGCTTTTGCGGCCTTTGTGAAGGAAGGATAACGCTAAGAAAAAAGATGAGGCAAGACTGGCTTGCCTCGCCGCGGTTCCAGCGACGCCACAGGGTGACGCGCTGGAACCGGGCAGGTTATTGCAAGGCGGCTTACTTGCGCGCCGCGCAGGCGTACATGTTGATTTCCATCCCAACCGGGACTTCAACGATCTTCGGTGCTTTCCAGGCCATCTTACTTCTCCAATGTTACGGCGCGAGTGCCGAACGAGCGCAAATTTACGTCCACCGGTCGAACCGCGCAAGCGCGCGTGTTTCCCATTTCCGAACGTCGATGCGTGCCAGAGAACGATCGTGGGCAGCGTTCCACAAATCCGGCGCAAGCGCGCCGCACGACCGCCGTTATTCGTCGCGCGATACAACGGTTGCCATTTGACAATCGCTTCCGCCGGCGCATTGATATCGGTCTCCCCGACGGCGGGTGTCCACCCGTAAGAATCGGGGGCATCACAGGGAGACATTCATGAAATTTGCATTGATGACAACGGCAGCGATCATGTCGCTTGCCGCTTGGCCTGTTGCAGCGCAACCCGCGCAGCCCTCGCCGCCGAGCGCACTCGAAACGCTGGGTGCCATGCACCCGACGGGGACCGCCATCGACTGGCCCGAAGTCCCGCAGACCGGCCAGAAGGCCGATCAGGTCAAGCAGAACCTCGCCAAGATCAAGCTGCCGCCGGGCTTCCACATCTCGCTCTACGCGCTGGTGCCGGATGCCCGCCACATCGCGGTCGGCCCGCAGGGCGTCGCGACCTTTGTCGGCACCCGCAAATCCAAGGTCTGGGTGGTGACCGACCGCTCCCGCGGCGGGGTGGGTGACGAGGTGAAGGAATTCGCGCCGACCCTGCCGAAGAAAATCCCCAACGGGGTCTGCTTCTCGAAGGACGGCTTCCTCTACATCGCCGAGCAGAACCGGGTGCTGGAATACGCCGCGGCCGAGTTCTTCTATGAAAGCCCGGACGTCGTCGCGGGCGCCGTGGTCCCCGAGGGCGAGCTGATCCCCAAGGGCGACGAGAGCTACAACCACACCGCGCGGGTTTGCCGCGTCGGGCCCGACAACAAGCTCTATATCCAGCTCGGCCAGCCCTACAACGTGCCGGCCAAGGAGAAGGTCGAGCCCTACCGCAAGCTCGGCATCGGCGGCATCATCCGCATGGACCGCGACGGCAAGAACCGCGAGATCTACGCCATCGGACTGCGCAATCCCGTCGGCATGGACTTCAACCCGAAGGACAAGTCGCTCTGGACCAACGACAACCAGGTCGACGGCATGGGTGACGACATTCCCCCCGGCGAGATGAATCGCATCACCGCGATCGGGCAGGATTTCGGCTTCCCCTGGTATGGCGGCGGTCACACCCGCACCAACGAGTACAAGACCGAGAACCCGCCGGCCAACGTGATCTTCCCGGAAGTGGAGCAGGTCGCGCACGCCGCGGATCTCGGCCTGATCGTCTACACCGGCAACATGTTCCCGAAGAAGTATCAGGGCGCGATCTTCTCGACCCAGCACGGTTCGTGGAACCGGACCGTGCCGGTCGGCGCCCGGCTGCTGGTGACGTACCTCAAGGATGACGGCCACGCCGCCGGCAAATCCGAGCCGTTCGCCGAAGGCTGGAACGACAACGGTTACTACCTCGGCCGCCCGGTCGACGTAGCCCAGCTTCCCGACGGCTCGCTGCTGGTCTCCGACGATCTCGTCGGTGCGCTCTATCGCATCTGGTACGACGGCAAGTAACATCACGATCCCAGGGGATGGCCCCTTCGCGGGGGCCATCCCATTTCTCCACCGCTTGAATTTCCCGAGGTCAGCGTGATGTCTGTATTTCCCAGGGCGGCCGTGCTTGCCGTCCAATTGCTCGTGCCGGCTTGCCTGCTGCTCGCCAGCGCCGGCGCAAGCCATGCCGGCGACGTCAAGGCCGGCCGCGGCAAGGCGATGATGTGCCAGGCCTGTCACGGCCTCGACGGCCTCTCCAAGACCCCCGACGCGCCGAACATCGCCGGCCAGATCGAGCCCTACCTCGTCACGCAATTGCAGGCGTTCAAGACCGGCGTCCGCAAGAACGACGCGATGAGCGTGGTCGCGCCGACTCTGTCCGACAAGGACATCGAGGATCTCGCGGCGTATTTCGCGGCGATCGAGATCAGCGTCGGGAAACTGCCGCAATAGCAACGGCGATTGCGCAACCGGATTGCTTCGTCGCTTCCGCCTTCGCTCGTTGCGCTACGGCGGACAAGTCGCTCCTCGCAATGACGGTGGGCACAGCTTCGCGATCTCGCCGCGTGTTTCGCGCGAGGTTTTATCGGTTCGTTCCGCCCTCTTTAATCAGAGGGCGCAGGGAAAGCCGGGTGCCGGTCGCACCCGTGGGTCCCGTGCAAAAAAAGCACGGGGGTAGGACCACAGGTGTCGCCGGATCATCCGGCTTTCCCTGCGCAGTGGTTTTACGGCTTCCTTCGTGCTCTCCCCGGCGACCGGCTTTCTTGCCACCGTCATCAGCGAAAGTTACCTCCCGCAAACTTGATGCCAGCGTCGGGGCATCAGGACCACACGACTTCGCCGTCCGCATCCGGCGCTGCTCGTCTTCAGCGCCGTCGGCGTCCACCGCATCCCGTTCCGCGTTCGTGACGTTGCGCAACGCCCCTCTGAGTGGGACGGGACAGCGGCGGACAGGAAGGTGATTTGCCCCAATTGCGAAGCGGAATATTTTTCGCGAAGGGGCTGGACAGGTTTTTGGTGATTTGCCCGTCGGGTCAATTGGTCGCAGGAGAGAAAGCGAATTCGTCCTTGCCGGCAATTCGCGCCGGCTTCGTAGCCCGGATGGAGCCGACAGGTCGCGCGAACGCGCGCCCGATGACAGGCTCCGCGCAATCCGGGAAAGGCGAACGCTGATGCTGCATTCCCGGATTTCGCTTCGCTCCATCCGGGCTACGGCATTTCTGCTGCTTCGTCATTCCGGGGCGTGCGAAGCACGAACCCGGAATCTCGAGATTCCGGGTTCAGCCCTTCGGGCTGCCCCGGAATGACGGTGCGAGATGCTTCACCGCCCCACCAATTGATCGGCAAAATACCCGATGGTCTTGCGGTAGATGACGGCGTGGTTCCATTCGCGCATGGCTTCGAAATTCGCGCTGCCTTCCTCGTAGGACGCGCCCATCTTGAAGCCGTTGGTGTGCAGGAGATTGGCGGTGGAGGCGAGCACGTCGGGGACGGAGTGGCGCAGGTCGACGCGGCCGTCGCCGTCGAAATCGACGCCGTATTTGATGTAGGACGACGGCAGGAATTGCGTCTGCCCGATCTCGCCGGCAAAGGCGCCGATCAAATCGCGCAAGGGCAGATCGCCGCGCTGCACGATCTTCAGCGCCGCCAGCAACTCGCCCTGGAACAGCTCGGTGCGGCGGCAATCATGCGCCAGGGTGGTGAGCGTGCGGATCACGGGCAATTTGCCCATGTCGCCCTTGCCGAAATCGGTCTCCAGTCCCCAGATCGCGACCAGGATCTGCCGGGGCACGCCGAACCGTGCCTCGATCTTCGCCAGCAATGCGGCGTGACGTTGCAGCATCGCCCGGCCGCCATTGATGCGCCCGGCGCCGACGCGGGTCGAGACGTACTGCTCGAAGGTCTTGTTGAAGGTGTAGCGCTGGCGGCGGTCGAAATTCAAAACGGCCGCATCGACGCTGACGCCGGTGAACGCGGAGCCGATGACGTTATCCGAAACGCCGGCCGCCCGCGCATCCGCCGACATGCCCGCGACAAAGGTGTTGAAGTCGCCGCCGCATTTGGCCGCCAGCGCGGGGCTTGCTGCGATGACGGCGCCGAATACGATGGCCGGAAGAAGTTTGCGCATGCGAATCCCTTGTTGCTTTCGAAATGTCTTGACCATGCCATGAAAAATGGCGGGCGGCAGGTGTCCATATCCTTGTCATGGCCGGGCTTGTCCCGGCCATCCACGTCTTTTGGTCCGCATGGGAAGCAAGGCGTGGATGCCCGGGTCAAGCCCGGGCATGACGGAGAGAGAGGCGGGCTAAAGCCCACCACCAGCAACGCGAGCGTCAGCGAACCGCCCCCTACTCGCCGCCGTCGATCTGGCGGCCCATCAGGGCGATGGCTTTCTGATAGACGCCGGCCGCGTTCCACTCCTGGATGGCCGCGAAATTGGGCTCGCCCGGCTGGTAGCCGGCGCCGGCCTTCCAGCCGTGGGCTTTGAGGAAATTCGCGGTCGAGGCTAGCGCGTTGGCCGCGACGTCGAGATTGCCGATGCCGTAGGCCAGGATGTTCTTCGGCATGAACTGGGTCTGGCCGACCTCGCCATGCATGGAGCCGCGCGTGCTGCCTGAAAGCGAGCCGCGCTCGACGAGTTGCAGCGCCGCGTAGAGATGCTCGGTGAAATAGGCCGAGCGCCGGCAGTCATAGGCGAGCGTCGCGATCGAGGACAGCATGTTCTGGTTGCCGCGCTGGCTGCCGAAGCCGGTCTCCATTCCCCAGATCGCGATCAGCGGACCCGGCGGCACGCCGTAGCGCTGCTCGATGGACGCAAACATCGCGGCTTGCGATTGCTTCAATTTGCGTCCGCGCGCGACGATGGTGGCCGCGCCCCGCTTGGCGAGAAACGCATCGAGCGAGAGCGAAAAACTTCGCTGGCCGCGGTCGGCCGCAATGGTGGCGCTGGCATAGTTCGTCCCCATCAGCGCCGAGATCGCCGAGGCGCCGATGCCTTTTGCTCTCGCTTCACCGGCGAATTCCTGCTTCCAGGTCTCAAAACCGGCAGAGGTGCTGCCGCATTGCGCGGCGTCAGCCTGTGAACTCAGACAGGAGACAATGGCCAGGGCCAGGAAAGTACTCGTCGTGGCCGCGGAAAGGGCGAGTATCGGGCGGAAGAAATGCATGGATGAACCGTTCCTGGAGAGAGCGCGAGATGAAATGAAGTCCGCTTCTAGCATGTCCGTTGTCAATCTTGATTTCCGAAGTTTTCAGTTTAATGGAACTTCGCATCGATCGCGCATGAAAAATAAAGCGCATACTCAAACCTAACATATTGGCAACACGCAGAATATCGGTTCGGACGCTGCGTAAGCAACCGAAGTGGAATATCGCCGCGTCACGCGATGGACCGAGGGACCAAACTCGACGTGCTCGCGCAACAGGTATAGGGTTGCAAAGTCCGGGATGCACTACTGCATTATGACCGGAACGGAAAAGGATTCGATCGGCAGGCGACGCGAGCTACTGCTGAAGATTGATCCGCGCGATTAGCGCCTGCCCAAGCCGAACCGAATCCTTCAATACCGCCGTCAGCAGACGGGGCGGCTGACTGACTCGCGGTTTCGGAGCCAAACAAACAATCAACTCACAACCAAAATGGAGAGAACGCCATGGCCGCCAATCTCGTCTCTGTTGTGATGCAATTCTTGACCCCTGACATGATAGCAAAGATCGCTTCTGCCCTGGGCCTTGACCGGGCCGTCGCGCAAAAGGCGGTGGGAGGCGCGGTCCCTGCGCTGCTGTCGAGCCTCGCCGATTTGGCCTCCGCCCCCAGCGGGGCACGCCAACTCAGCAACACGCTGGCGCAACAATCCGGGTCGCTCGACAGTCTCAAAAGCCTCATCGGCGGTGCAGGCCCGAACACGCTCGCGGAGACCGGATCGAACATGTTGTCAGGCCTGTTCGGCGGCGGAACGATGGACACAATGGCGCAGACGATCGGCAAGTTCGCAGGAGTAGGCGAAGGCCCCGGCAAGACACTGCTCGGTATGCTCGGCCCGGTGGTCCTCGGCGTCCTGGGCCAACAGCAGCGCAGCGCGGGTCTCGATGCAGGCGGGCTGGCCTCGCTGCTCGGCGCGCAAAAGGATCAGATCGCCGCGGCAATTCCGTCCGGACTGGCCGATCAGCTCAGCGCCGCCGGCCTGATCGACAAAGCAGCGGGAGGCCTGCGCAGCGGCGCCGCAGCAGCTTCGGCCGCCGGAAGCCGGATTGCCGGCGCCTCGGAACGAACATTTGCGGGAGCCAATCAGGCAGCCTCCGCAACAACCAGCGCGGCCATGTCGCAATGGCCTTATTGGCTGGTGGGTTTGGTCGTATTGGGCTGTCTCGGCTGGTTTGTTCTCGGGCGTCCCGCGAGCGAGACGGTCGCTGAGCGCTCCGCCACGACGCAGCCTGCGACCGGAACCGTCGGCATGGCCGCGTCGGACATGAAAATCGGAGGAGTTAATCTGGCGAACCAGGTCAACACATCCGTCGGCACCCTGAAGTCCGTACTTCCAACCATCACGGACGTTGCTTCCGCCGAGGCGGCCCTGCCGAAACTCAAGGAGGCAACATCGCAACTGGACGAAGTCAACAACCTCGCGGCAAAGCTCACCCCTGAAGGGAAAAGCGCACTGGCCAAGTTGATCGTGGCAACAACGCCGGCGATCAACCAGATGTGCGACAAGGTGCTGGCCACCCCGGGTGTTGGAGCCATTGCCAAGCCGGCAATCGATGAGCTGCGTGGAAGACTGGATACGCTCGCACGGAGCTGAAGTCCGGACCTGCGCCGTCTGCCCCGGCAGGCGGCGCAACGGTGGACGCGCGGCGGCGTGTCGCGCGGCCTCCGTTTGTTATTGCAGCGTCAGACCCGCGACGCCCAACGCCAGATTGATGCCGAATTGGCCCTCGACCGACAGCGGCTGCAGCGAGATCGTGCGATGCGATCCGCCGACGAGTACGTTGGCGCCGAGCCCGAGGCCCACCGATGCACTGCCGCCTACACCGACGTAGCGACCACGCAACGCGCCCGGACCAACATGCGAGGTTGGCGCAAAAACGCCCCAGAACAGCCTTCCGCCTCCGGTGATGCCGACGTCCAACCCCACGCGGGTTATCCGGCCCGTGTAGCGGTATTCTCGTCCCGAGTTCGAGCGAAAGACACATGTCATCCGCTGCCTCGAGCCGACGAGCAGCCCAACTCGCGGACCGGTCTCGCAAGTGAGCCCGCCGACGCGGGTAGGCGGCTGGGTCTGGGCGAACGCCGGTGCGGCGAAAGCCAGTGTCAGTAGACAGGCGGCGGCTGAAAGCTTGAGTTTCGACATCAATCTCTCCAATGGGATGTTGACCGCGATATCGGCGCGGCGTGCGACAATGTTCGGTCGATTGGTCAGCAGTAGCGGTGGGACACGGGATGCGACCTTCCGCTGCGGGAGCGATACCAGCAGCGGCCGTTCCGCCAATAATAACTGTTCCAATGCCGGTGGTGCCGGTGGACACCGGCGACTGCTCCGGCAGTCGCTCCTATTGCCGCACCGCGCCGGCCGCCAATGGCGCCGCCGATGATGGCGCCCCGCGCGACGCTACCCTGCGCAAGGGCCTCGGTGAGAGACGTCGTGATCGAAAGACCAAGCAAAAACAGCACGATCAGGCATCGCTTCATTTCGCGCTCCTCGTCAACGGTTTTGCGGCGTGGTTTATAGAGATCGGCACCGCGCCAGCTGAGCGACAGACCGGGACGTGGGCACGGAAGTCCATCCACTATACGCAATAGTGCTGGATGCGCCGTACCCCAAAACCCTGAGTTTGGTGCGGTGAATATACCGAGAGAGGAACGCTTGCCGAACGCGGCGGCAGCGGCCCGATGTCGCGGCGACGCCGCGAGGCCATAATTTTGGGTAGGGTAGCGGCGCATGGTTTGTCCCCGCCCCCGACGTTCCGCATCTCCCCTCGCGCCCCGCCCGCTCCTTTTCCCCGAAATGCAGAGATATTTCCGATGGTTCCTCTCCACAGGATATTCCAGCCGCTCGTCCTCCTCGTCGTCTGCCTTCACGCGAGCGGCGCCGCCGCGCAGACGCGCGATGTCGCGGGCGCGAAGGATTTTCCCGGCATCGGCCGCTTCGGCGGCAGCGTGATCACGGGCTATCAGGTCAAGGATTTCGACGCCGCGCGCATACAGGGAGCCGCCTTCAAGGACGGCAACCCGGCCGACGCGCGGCGGCTCGAAGGCCGCATCACCCGCATCGCGTATGCCACCAAGCCCGGGCCCTCGATCCTGGAAGTGTCGCGCAATTTCGAGACGCAACTGGCGAAGGCCGGCTTCGAGACGCTGGTCGCCTGCGACACCGACGCCTGCGGCGGCATCCCCTTCACCGAGGCGATCGACGTGCTGCCGATCCCGCAGATGTGGGTGGACGGTTTCAACTATCGTTACTATGCCGGGCGCAAGGTCGAGGGCGGGCGCGAGACCTATGCCAGCCTCATCGTCAGCGAGAACAACCGCGAGATCCACGCCCAGCTCACCGTCGCCGAACTCGGCGCGATCGAGAACAAGATGGTCGACGCGGCCGCGATGGCGAAAGGTCTCGGCGAGACCGGCCACATCGCGCTCTACGGCATTTATTTCGATACCGACAAGACGGTGGTCAAACCCGAAAGCCGCCCGACGCTGGAGCAGATCGCCAAGCTGCTGACAGGCCAGCCGCAGCTCAATGTCTTCATCGTCGGCCACACCGACAACCAGGGCGCCTACGACTACAATCTCGATCTGTCGCGCCGCCGCGCCGAAGCGATCGCCGCGGAACTCGTGAAGAGCTATCGCATCGCGCAAGGGAGGCTGCGGACGGCGGGGGTTGGGTTTCTTGCGCCGGTGGGGTCGAATGCGAGTGATGCGGGCCGGGCGCTGAACCGGCGGGTGGAGCTGGTGGCGCCGTAGGTTCCGACTCTTTCCATCGTCATGCCCGGCCTTGTGCCGGGCATCCACGTCTTAACTGCACATGAGGAACGAAAGACGTGGATGGCCGGGACAAGCCCGGCCATGACGGAGGGACGGTTCGTGAAACCGTAAAAGAGCTTTCCGGCCGACGAGTTCGCCGCGCCGGAATTGCCGAGGCCGGTCGGCTTCATCCTTCGAGACGCGCGCAAGTGCGCGCTCCTCAGGATGAGGTCTCACCCCTCGTGGTGAGGAGCGCGGCAACGCCGCGCGTCTCGAACCATGAGGCCACGACGGCTATCGCAGGCAAAAAACCACTTTCCAAAGTTGCACAAGCGGCATCCGGGCGCGGCCTTTTGCCAGGGGCCGCAATGCCCACACGCACCGATCACGGGTTGGTCAGGAAAATCACGACACGGCGGTTCAGCGCCCGGCCCCTGGCATCGACGTTGGACGCCACGGGATCGGCCTTGCCGAACCCGCTGGTCTTGATCCCCGATCTCGGCAGGCCTCTCGAGGATAGCCAGCCGGCGACGGCCTCGGCGCGGCGCTCCGATAGCTTGTTGTTGTAGTCGTCGGATCCGACGCTGTCGGTATAGCCGTTGATGCGGATCACCGTCCCGTTGCGCCGGAGAGCCTTGATGTTCTTGGCCGCCTTTTCGAGAACCAGCGCCGCGGCCGGCTTGATGTCGGACTTGTCGAACTCGAACAGCGCGTCGCCATTGAGCACCATGACAAACGAATCATCCTTCACCGTGACCCGGATGGGGTCGGGATCGGGGCTGGGCGGCGGATAGAAATCCTTCTCGCATAGCTGGATGATATTGAGTTTGCGCGCGGCCGGGTTGCCGTCATAGAGCACCTTCTTGACGAAGCAGAAACGCTTGTCGTCGTCCTCGCCTTTCATGCCGGCGCCATACCACTCCTCGACCAGTTGGGCCTGGCCTTCGAAGCCCATGTCGTCCCAGGAGTTGGTGAGGATGTCGTACTGGTAGAGATAGTCCTCATCGCGACCGCCCAGCTTGCCGGCAATACTGCGATGGACATGGGCGACAATGCCGTGCGCCCTGGTGAGAAGGCCGTGGTAGTATTGCCAGACGTGCACCATCTCGTGGATCAGTGTCTCTTTATCCACCTTGAAGTCGGTCAGTTGGGTGTCAAACAAATGCTGACCGACGGAAATATTGTACGTGCCGTCGTAATGGTTGGGGAAGGTGATCGCCGTGCCATTTGGCGACAGACCGTTGCGAATGCGGATTTTGGAGAACGGGGGCAGGCTCGTGTTCTTGTACACGTCCTTGACCAGCGCCTCTTCCCTGCCGGTCAGGAGGCGGTCGTCATCGCCATAAGGAAGGATGCCCATAAGCCTAATTCCTCCTGCCAAATGGGAAGATTATCATTTGCGCGCGCGGGGTTCGACTGGTTTTTGCCGGTCTTCTCCGAGCGGACTTCGCGGTGGCGAGGGGCAGCGCCTCTATGTCGGAAGATGCCGAACGGAAGCCAGGGCTGCGATGATGACGGCGACGATGATCTCTCGGCAATCACGAACCCAAGTCCGAACAGGCTTTGAGTAAACGTGAGAGTCCGCTTTGTGTCAAAATCGGTGAAGTTCACCCCGAGCAAATGTCGTCCGCTGTTCACCAATAACGGACTCAAGTCGGACATCGCGCCATGCCCGAAAGGTGCCAAAACCTGAAGTAGTCTGCGTCTGGATTTCTTTGTATGCTCCGTGATTATTTTTCATATTTCGGAGGACTTGTTCATGCCAGACCACGAGCCCCCAAAATCCCATGTTGTTCCGCCCCACGTTCAATTGATCCAGATGGGTCAGGCCGGTCTCGTCTCCAGGATTCTCTACGCTGCGGCCAAGCTGGGCCTCGCCGATCAACTCGCGCCTGAGCCTAAAAGTGCTGCGGAGCTTGCGGGTCGCATGCACGTACACGCGCCTTCCTTGCACCGCTTCATGCGCACCCTGGCAAGCTTGGGCGTCCTGGCTGAACAGCCCGAACAGCGCTTCGCCTTGACCGATCTAGGTCACGCATTGAAGACCGGCGCGCCGGGCTCGGCAAAATCTACCCTATTATTCATGGGCAGTCCTTGGGCCCAGATGGGTTGGGACCATTTCGTCTACTCCGTTCAGACCGGCAAAGCTGGTTTTGAAAAGGCGCACGACGTGTCATTCTTTGACTACCTCGCGCAGCATCCAGAGGACGCGTCGTTATTCAGCGAAACGATGGTAGGCTTCCATAACCAGGAGCCTCCAGCCGTCGCCGCTGCTTACGATTTTTCGACCTTTAAAACCATTGTCGATGTCGGCGGAGCGACCGGCAACATGCTTTCGGCCCTGTTATCCCTGCATGCCGGGCCGCGCGGCGTACTGTTCGACAGACCGCACGTTGTGAAGGACGCACCTTTCTTGCTTGAGGCCAAGGGTGTCAGCGATCGGATAACGGTTGAACCTGGCGACTTCTTCACAAGCGTCCCCAGCGGAGCGGATGCCTATATCTTATCGCACATCATCCATGACTGGGACGAAGATCGCTGTCTGACGATCCTTGGCCATGTGCGCAAGGCGATGGATCCGGCGGGTCGTCTGCTGATCGTGGAGATGGTGCTGCCGACCGGCGACATCGCCCATCCAGGAAAAATGCTCGATATGGTGATGCTGGTACAATTGGGGGGCCGGGAACGAACCGCGTCGGAATACGCGTCACTTCTGAGCAAGGCCGGTTTCCGCCTAACACAGGTGGTGCCGACCGAATCAGCAGCGAGCATCGTGGAAGCCGTGGCGGCTTGAGTGAGAGTGGATGTTGGTTGGGCGTCCACCTCGGGTCAAAATCGGAAGTGGCTGGGCTCGCGTGGGACGTCCGTTCTACCCTCAATAGCAGACATCGTCAGGCTCCTCCGGCATGTCCGAAAAAGTGCCAGGACCGGCCTTTGAACCGCTGTGGCCAGCCGATGCCTGATGCATTTGGCAGTCAGTGAGGCTACCATGCGGTCGATGACCGACGACAAGGTGAAACGCCGCCTGACCACCGTGCTGTGCGCTGATGTGCACGGCTATTCCCGCCTCATGGGAGCAGACGAAGCGGGAACGTTGGGCGCGCTGCGCCGCCACCGCAACTCCATTGCAGGATTGGTGGAGCGCCACGACGGGCGGATTGTGAACACCTGGGGCGATGCCGTAATCGCCGAGTTCGCCAGCGTTGTCGAGGCCGTGCAGTGTGCGGTCGAGATTCAACAGGAAATTTCCAATCAGGAGTCGGACCCACCTCACGCAAACCAGATGCGGTTTCGCATCGGCATCAATCTGGGAGATGTGATGGTGGACGGTTCCGACATCTTTGGCGACGGGGTCAACATCGCGGCGCGGCTGCAAGAACTCGCCGAGCCCGGTGGCATCGTAGTCTCCGCTTCCGTCTACGATCAGGTGCACAACAAACTATCCGTTGGCTTTGACTGCCTCGGCAAGCAAGAGATGAAGAACGTTGTTCCCGTAATCAGCTATCAAGTTACCATGGGCGGCGCCGGGCGACATCGCTTCCCCGTTGACAAAAGCGCTACTCCCCAAGCTGGAGCGGTTGCAGCCTCGGAAGCTGGCGCTCAACGGACTCGCGTCCGATACGAGCAATCCGCGTGGATGAGCTCCATCACGGATCGGTTAGCGAACCTGCCCCGCCCCATTGCCGTGACCCTCACAGTTTCGGGCTTTCTGATTCTAATCAATGTCTTCACCGGTCTGCGCCAAATCTGGTTTCATTGGCCAGTCGCAGCGTTGCTGTTCATTGGCATCCTGCGCACCGTGCTCCGGCGCGGACCTGCTTTGGATCGAAGTGAGGATCGCGGAAAGCGTCGGGAGTGAGCGGCTCGGTTGCTGCAAACGCTTTCTTTCGTGCTGAACTGAATATTTCGGAAGGCCGGTGAAGGCGGGCAACCCCGCTTTCCGAAGTCGGCTTCACTGCAAGACGTGACGGCCTAGTCGATCACTTCGTTGGCGCGCAGCAGGAGAGCGGGCGGAATCTGGATATCCAGCGACCGCGCCGTCGCCGAATTGATGACCAGTTCGAACGTGGTCGGCTGTTCTATCGGCAGATCACTCGGCTGAGCGCCTTTCAGGATGAGTGCCGCATAGGTGCCGGCCTTTTGCAAGGCTGCGGCCAGGCTCGGGCCGTAGCTCATCAGGCCGCCGGCCGTCGGATACTCGCGAAATTCGTAGATAGCCGGAAGCGAATGACGGCTGGCCAATGCCACGATCTGCACGCGCTGGCTGAAAAAGCCCGCGTCGTTGCCGACGAGGACCGCGTCGACCTTGGCCGCGACAAGCCGCGCGAAGGCGGGCTCGATTTCGTGCGGGCTGCGCGCTTTGGCAACTTCCAGCGACCGGCCAGTCGAACGAGCGATGTCTTCGATTTCCTGCAACAGGTCCTTGTTGTCCGGATTTACCAGGAAACCTACGGTCGCATCCGCAGGAAGCAGTTCCCGTATCAGTTCAAGCCGTTTGAGGGTGAGTGTTGCCGTCAGCAGGGATATGCCGGTGGCGTTGCCTCCGGGATGCCCGAGGCTTTTCGCGAGTCCGATCTTCACCGGGTCCGACGCAATGGAAAATACGATGGGAATGGTTGAAGTCGCGCGCCGCAGGGCGAGCGCGACCACATTACCCGCCGCCACGATCACGGCCGGGTTCAGCTTCACGAGTTCCTCCGCAAGCTCGGGAAGCTTGTCGTGATCTCCCCGTGCCCATCGGGCTTCCTTTCTGACATTTCTGCCAAACACGTATCCCTGCTCCGCGAGACCTCTTTCAAGCGCCGCGTCGGTATCCGGGTTCGTTCCCTCGGGTGAACCCAGTGAGAGAACGCCGACGACGGGCATCGCCGGCTTCTGTGCGCGCGATAGGCGCGGCCAAATTGCCGCCGCACCCCCGAGAAGCCCGATGAACTGGCGTCGCCGCATGGCATGCCTCAGGTGAGCGCGTGATCGACGCGTGGAGCCTAACACCTTGGACGAGGCGGCGATGAACAATGGGTCTGAAAGCCCTGCGACCCAATGTCCGGGTGGTCATCCCGTCGATCCTGGGCCGGCGCGCGCCAGCTACGCGGACTTGCGATCCGCCTGCTCTGAAAACATCCCCGAACGCTTGATCAGCAGATCCAGAAACGTCCGCGCCCGCAGCGACATCCAGTGCGTTTCGGGATAGACCGCGTGCAGCGGCAGCGCCGATATCGAGAAGTCCGGCAGAAGATTTTCCAGCTTGCCGCTGCGCAGGCCTGCGATCGCGTTCCACTCGGGCAGGATCGCTACGCCGAGATGATGCAGCACGGCCTCTTCCATCGCATCGGCGTCGTCGACCAGCAGCGGGCCCGAGATCGCCGCGACGTGGCGGCCATGCTCGGATTCGAACGTCCATTCGCTGGCGGAGGACAGCCTGGAATAGACGATGCAGCGATGGGCGGCGAGATCGTCGGGCGTTCGCGGCGCCTTGCGATCCCGCAAGATAGCCGGGCGTCGCGACGAGATAGCGCGGCACGGTGCCGAGGCGGCGGGCCACCAGCGTAGACGCCTCGAGCTTGCCGATCCGCACCGCCAGTTCAACGCCCTCCTCCACCAGATTGACGAAGCGCTCGCTGTAGCGGACGTCGAGGCGGACCTCGGGATAGTCGCGGACATATTCCGCCAGCACCGGCATCAGATAGCGGCGGCCGAACGAGGACGGCACGCTGATGCGCAAGCTGCCGCTCGGCCGCGGCGAGCTTTCCTCGACATTGGCGCGCGCCAGATCGAAATTGCCGAGGATTTGGCGAGCGAGGCCGTAGATGCGATGGCCTTCCGGCGTGGCCTTGAGCTTGCGCGTGGTCCGCAAAAACAACTGCGTGCCGAATTCGCTTTCGAGCATCGCGATGCGCTTGCTCACGGCGGGCTGCCCGATCCCGAGTTCGGCGGCGGCAATCGAGAAGCTGCCCCCTTCCAGGGCGCGAACGAAGGCGCGCAGGCAGTCGATCCGGTCCATTTTTCATTCCTATCAGGAATAAATCATATCCTATCCATTCCCTAGTATTCCAGCAAGGCGGTGGCTAGCCTCCGGCACGCAAAATCGAACGGGAGAAAACTCCCGGGACAACATCGAGGGGAGGCAGTCGTGGGACGTCATGTAGGAATCGTCGGCGCGGGGATCGCCGGGCTGCATCTGGCGCTGTATCTGCAGAAGCACGGCGTCGCCGCCACGCTCATCACCGACCGCGCGCCGGAGGATTATCGCAACATCCGCCTGCTCAACACCGTCGCGCACCATCACGTGACGGTGGCGCGCGAGGATTATCTCGGGGTCAATCACTGGAGCGCGCCGCGCGATCACTATTACTACCACGACCATTTCTTCAACTTCCCGCAGCCGATCAGCTTTCGCGGCGATTTCTCGAGGCCGAGCCGCGCCGTCGATTACCGGCTCTATCTTCCCGCGCTGATGAAGGATTTCGCGGATCGCGGCGGCAAGATCGAATACCGCCGGATCGAGGAAGGCGATATCGCGCCGCTGGTCGCGCGCTTCGACCTGCTGGTCGTCTCCACCGGCAAGGGCCCGCTCGGCCAGCTCTTCACCTACCGCCCCGAACACACGCCCTATTCGCAGCCGCAGCGGCGGCTGTGCGTCGGGCTTTACACCGGCGTGCGGCAGCCGGAGCGGATGAACGTGACGCTGTCGGTGTCGCCGGGACATGGCGAGATGATCGTGATTCCCACCATCACCTTCGACGGCGTCGCCAACGCGCTGTTGATGGAGAACGTCCCCGGCGGCGACATGGAGGAACTGGCGACGCTGAGCTACGAGGCCGATCCGAAGCATTTCCGCCGCGTCATCCTCGACAAGCTCGAGAAGCATCACCCCACGACCTACGACCGGATCGACACTGCGCGCTTCGACCTCGCCCAGCCGCTCGACCTGTTGCAGGGCGGGATCGTGCCGACGGTGCGCAACACCGTGGTGCAGTTCGACGGCGGCAAGTGCGCCATCGCGCTCGGCGACGTGCATTCGGTGGTCGATCCGATGATGGGGCAAGGCGCCAATGTCGCCTCCTACGCCGCCTTCGTGCTCGGCGAGGAGATCGTCAATTCCGAGGTGCTGGATGCGCGGTTCTGCGAGAAGGTCGACCTCAGGCGGCAGGACCGCGTGCTGGCGGCCTCGCGCTGGACCAACATCATGCTGCAGCCGCCGTCGGAAGCGTTGGGCATGCTGATCGGCGCGATGAGCCAGAACCAGACGCTGGCCGACGAGTTCACCGAGAATTTCAATTTCCCGGACCATCAATGGGATCGCATCGCCTCGCCGGAGCGGATCCGCGCCTGGATCGAGCGCACGTCGCGCGCCGGCGGCGCCGGTGCGGGCAAGCGCGTGAGGGAAGAAGCGATGCATTGCCTGACCGTGACCTATCCCGCCCCGAAGGACGCCGCGCGCTTCAAGGCGTATTACGAGGAAACGCATGTGCCGCTGGCGAAGCAATTGCCGGGCCTGAAATCCTGCTCGTTTGCCTATCCGGAAGCACTCGGCCCCGCGCCCGCGCCGTTCTGCATCTTCCAGGCTTTCTTTGCGGACAGTGCGGCGATGTTTGCCGCGCTGGGCTCAGAGATCGGCAGGAAAGTCGCGAGCGACGTTCCGAATTATTCGCCGGACGGCGCAACGCTGTTTCACTTTCCGGCCGGAGCATGAGATGGGACACGCCAACCCGGCCGTGTTCCGGCAGGCGGCGTCGCGCTTTGCCACCGGGGTTGCGGTCCTGACCGCGCTCGATGCGCAGGGCGAGGTCTGCGGCATGACGGCCAACAGCTTTGTCACCGTCAGCCTGTTTCCGCCGACCGTGCTGGTCTCGGTGAAGCCCGGCGCCATGCATCGCGCGATCTCGCTGCGCGGCCGCTACGGCGTCAACGTGCTGCCGGAGGGTGGCAAGGGATTGTCGAAACATTTTGCGGGCGGGCCGGCCACTGACGCGCCGCCGGACTGCGAAATCACCGCCGGCTTGCCGCGATTGTCCGGCTGCGTCGCCTTCTTCGCCTGCGAGGTGACGCGCGCCGTCGACGTCAGCGACCACACGCTGTTCATCGCCGAGGTTTCGAACTGCGACTATGGCGACGGCCTGCCGCTGGTGTTCTTCTCCAGCCGCTATCATCTCGGGCCGGGGATTCCGGTCGACCGGTGAGCGGGCGCGCTGCTTGATACGAGAAACGAAAAACGGCGGGCTTTCGCCCGCCGCTTTTTTTCGATGATACGCCACTCGCCCTTCGAGACGCCGCGCTGTGCGCGGCTCCTCAGGGTGACGGAGCTGTTAATTATCCAGGAAGCTCCGCAGCTTCCGCGACCGTGACGGATGCTTCAGCTTGCGCAGCGCCTTGGCTTCGATCTGCCGGATGCGTTCGCGCGTGACCGAGAACTGCTGGCCGACTTCTTCCAGCGTGTGGTCGGTGTTCATGCCGATGC
This sequence comes from uncultured Alphaproteobacteria bacterium, assembly GCA_963843225.1. Taxonomy (GTDB): domain Bacteria; phylum Pseudomonadota; class Alphaproteobacteria; order Rhizobiales; family Xanthobacteraceae; genus Bradyrhizobium. The sequence continues at coordinate 391,414 of CAWJJT010000005.1, forward strand.
CGAAGCGCATGCGCAGCACGCGTTCCTCGCGCGGGGTCAGCGAGGCCAGCACGCGCGTGGTGGTTTCGCGCAGATTGGACTGGATCGCCGCATCGATGGGCAGGATCGCGTTCTTGTCCTCGATGAAGTCGCCGAGATGGGAGTCTTCCTCGTCGCCGACGGGCGTCTCCAGCGACAGCGGCTCTTTTGCAATTTTCAGGACCTTGCGGACCTTCTCCAAGGGCATGCCGAGCTTTTCGGCGAGCTCTTCCGGCGTCGGTTCGCGGCCGATCTCGTTGAGCATCTGGCGCGAGGTGCGCACGATCTTGTTGATGGTCTCGATCATGTGCACGGGGATGCGGATGGTGCGCGCCTGGTCGGCGATGCTTCGCGTGATCGCCTGCCGGATCCACCACGTCGCATAGGTCGAGAACTTGTAGCCGCGGCGATACTCGAACTTGTCGACCGCCTTCATCAGACCGATGTTGCCTTCCTGAATCAGATCGAGGAACTGCAGGCCGCGGTTGGTGTATTTCTTGGCGATCGAGATCACGAGGCGAAGGTTGGCCTCGACCATTTCCTTCTTGGCCTGGCGCGCCTCGCGCTCGCCCTTCTGCACGCCGTGCACGATCTTGCGGAATTCGCCGATCTCGAGCCCGGTGAGCGCGGCCAGCGACTGGATCTCGTGGCGCAGCTCCTTGATGCGGTCCTTTTCGTGATGGACGAAATTCTTCCAGCCCTTTGCCGAAAGCTTCGACACCCGGTTGAGCCAGCGCGGATCGAGCTCGGAGCCCTGGTAGTTGCGCAGGAAGTCCTCGCGCGCGACGCCGTGGCTGTCGCCGAGGCGCAGCAGGCGGCCTTCGAACGAGACCAGCTTCTTGTTGATGTCGTAGAGCTGCTCGACCAGTGAATTGATGCGGGCCTGGTTGAGGCGCAGCGACTTCACCTCGACGATGATTTCGTCCTTCAGCTTCTTGTATTTGCGCTCCTGCGCCGGCGACAGCGTCTCGTTCTGGAGCTGGTTGGAGATGTCCTGTTCCTGAAGGCGGCGCAGCTTCTTGTAGTTGTCGGCGATCTTGTCGAATGTCTCGACCACCTTCGGCTTCAGCTCGGCCTCGATGGCCGCGAGCGACATCTGGTTCTCGAACTCGTCGTCGTCCATGTCGCCTTCGGCGGCGGCCTCGGCCGGATCCTTTTCCTCGCCATCGGCGCCCGGAGCGGCCGCAGGCGCGGCGCGGAACGGGGTCGGCGCGGGCGGTGCGGCCGGCGGCGCTGCGGCGGCGGGCATCGCAGCGCCCTCGCCATTGGCTTCCGCCAGCGGCTGGCCGTCGGCGCCGACGGGCGCTGACAGCAGCGGGTTCATGTTGTTCTTGGCGTCAGGGCCGGCATAGGTGGCTTCGAGATCGATGATGTCGCGAAGGAAGATCTTTCCTTCGTTAAGCTCGTCGCGCCAGATGATGATGGCCTGGAAGGTCAGCGGGCTTTCGCACAGCCCAGCGATCATCGCCTCGCGGCCGGCCTCGATGCGTTTGGCGATCGCGATTTCGCCCTCGCGCGACAGCAGCTCGACGGTGCCCATCTCGCGCAGATACATGCGGACGGGATCGTCGGTGCGCTCGCCGGGCTCGGATTTCTTGACTTCGGTGACGGCCTTCTGCGTGACCTCGACCAGTTCGTTGTCGGTCTCGTCCTCGGCGTCTTCCTTGCTCTCTTCCTCGCTGTCGGCGTCCTCGGCCTCGGAGACGTTGATGCCCATGTCGGAGAGCATCGACATGATGTCCTCGATCTGCTCCGGCGAGGTGGTGTCGGACGGCAGCACTTCGTTGAGCTGATCGAAGGTCACGAAGCCGCGCTTCTTGGCCTGCTTGATCATCTTCTTGACGGCGGCGTCGGAGAGGTCGAGCAACGGCGAAGGAGCTTCGGCCGAGTCCTTCTCAGGCGCGTCCGCTGCCTTGTCGTCCTTTTCCTTGTCCTTCACCTGCAGCGTCTTTGCCTTGCTGGCCATTCAATGCTCCCGAAACGCGCTTCATCTGAGGATGCCCCGATGCGGCACCCGCCTGAAACCCTGAAGTCAGTTACGACGCGCAAAGGGCGGCGCAAACCCCGCCACCCCCGAATTTGTTCGTCGGATAATTATGTCCTAATAGCCGAAAGGCCCTTAAGCTTCGCTTAACCTGTTTTTGCCGCCAAACCTTGGATTTGGCGAGTTTTTTCGCGGTTCCGGCAGCCGCCGTCCGCATGATTCTTCGTCTCAGACGCTTCGCTGGAACCGCCCCGAGGACTCGCCAAAACCCTCGATCAGGGCCTCGGTGCCGTCGACTTCCTCGAGTCTCCGCCTTGACGTCCCGCAGCCACGCCAGATTGGCTTCGCTGGCCTCATCGCCCAAGGCCGCTTCCGCGTCTTTCAGCTCCCTAAGTAAGGAGTGCCACTGGTGATGCAAGGAGACGAGCTGGCGCCAGGTGGAAAGAACGTCATCCCGCGCCGCCTGGGCCTTGGCGCCCCACACCGCCCCGGTCGTGATCGCCCGTTCAACCCTTTGAAGTATTTGCGATAATCCACCCGCATCAAGGTCGGCGCGCATCTTCTCGGCCTGCTCTTCGGGCTCGGGCGAATGGTGATGTTCGTTGGCGAAGGCGGCGATGATGCCGGCGCGCAATTTGTGGGCCTCGGGGTGGGCCAGTTCGAGGGCTGCGACCTCCTCGAGATGGTCATGCAAAAGCCAGGGGTGGTTAATCAGGGTTTGCAGGATAAGCGCCTCGCGGCGGGACAGCGCGCTGCGCTGGCCGCGCATGATCGGGCTGAGCGCGAGCTGGGGACTGGCCGCCTGGTAAGGTCCGCGGGCAAGGGCAGGACTTATCCCCTGTGGACGGCCGAATTGCGCCGACCCGCCGGGCGCGCGCGGGGCGAATCGGCGGGGTGATTCGCCGCCCCGAGCGCCCTGAAAATTACCTCTCGCGTAGCCGCCGCGCGCGGCTTCCGGCGCGAATGTCCGGGCCAGCCGCTCGGCCAGATCCTGGCGATAATAACGCCGCACCACTTCGTCGCGGATGCCGTTGGTGAGTTCGCCGATCCGCGCCTCCAGCGCCGCGCGGCGTTCCGGCGTGGCAAAGCTGCCGCCTTCGATCTCGCGTGACCAGATCATATCGGCAAGACCGCGCGCGGCGCCGATGACTTCCTCGACTGCGCCGCGTCCACCGGAGCGCGCGAGATCGTCGGGGTCCTGTCCCTCCGGCAGCAGCGCGAAGCGCAGGCTCTTGCCGGGCTTGAGTTGCGGCAGCGCCAGGTCGGCGGCGCGGTAGGCGGCTTTCTGCCCGGCGCGGTCGCCGTCGAAGCACAGGATCGGCTCGTCCGCCATCTTCCACAACAGCGCAAGCTGGTTCTCGGTGAGCGCGGTGCCGAGCGGCGCGACGCTTCCCGCAAAGCCGGCGCCGACCATGGCGATGACGTCGACATACCCCTCGACCACGACGATCGTGGCGCCGTCATGCGCGGCCTGCCGCGCGGTCGCGAGGTTGTAGAGATTGTCGCCCTTGTGAAACAGCGGCGTTTCCGGCGAGTTCAGATATTTGGCCGGAACGTCCTTCTCCAGCGCGCGGCCGCCGAAGGCGATGACGCGGCCGCGCAGATCCGTGATCGGAAACATCACGCGGTCGCGGAAGCGATCATACGGCACGGGGATGTCGTCGCCGTGCACCAGAAGGCCCGCCTCCACCATGTCCTCGACCGGAATGCCGTGAGAGCCCAGATGCTCCTTCAGCGCAAAGCGTTCGCCGGGCGCATAGCCGAGACGGAACTGCACCTGCACCGCAGGCGAGATGGCGCGGTCGCCGAGATAGCCGCGCGCTCTCGCGCCATTGCGCGAAGCCAGCGTGTCGGCGAAGAATTTGGCAGCGAGTTCCATGACGTCATGGAGCGTCTTGCGGCGCTGCTCGTGCCGCGCGGCGTCCGGCGTCACCGCCGGCAGCGGCACGCCCGCCATCGACGCCAGCCGCTCCACCGCTTCCGGGAACGAGACGCCCTCGGTCTCCATCACGAAGTCGAAGATGTTGCCGTGCTTGCCGGTGGAGAAGTCGTGGTAAAACTGTTTCTGGTCGTTGACGGTAAAGGACGGCGTCTTTTCCTGCTGGAACGGCGACAGCCCCTTATACTCCTTGCCTGCCCGCTTGAGCTTCACACGCCTGCCCACGACTTCCGAAACCGGAAGCCGGGCACGCAGTTCCTCGAGGAATTGGGGCGTAAAGCGCATGAGTGATTTTGCTGTGAGTTGGGGCCAATGCCAGCCGATCATGGATATAGGGTGGCTGGGCTAAAATACGAAGATTATTGGCCTTATCCGGGCTATTCACAGGAGAAGGACGGCTCATCCTCGACAAGACAGAGGGTTGGTCACATCGTACCGCGTTCCTACATGCACCCCATAGGCCGAGCCGAAGATGCGCGCGTGACGCGCTGACCGGCCCAAGGATCGGCCTGATCCCCACCCCATCAACCTCCAAACGCGCCTCGCGTGCGAGGGCCGCTGCCCGCGACGTCCCCTTGCGAAAGCCCTCCATGCTGCAAAAAACGCCAGAGCGATCGGTCCAGGACAAGGGTCCCGGCGCGGGGCTGATCCTGTCGCTGGCGATTGCCAGCGGCGTCACCGTCGCCAATCTGTATTACGCCCAGCCGCTGGTGGGCACGATCAGCGCCTCCTTTGCGCTCAATGTCGCCGCCGCCGGCCTGATCGTCACCATGATCCAGTTCGGCTACGTGCTGGGACTATTGTTCCTGGTGCCGCTCGGCGATTTCATCGAAAACAAGTCGCTGATCATCTTGATGCTCGGCGGCCTGATCGCGAGCCTGCTGATTTCGGCGGCAGCACCCAGCACCGCGATCTTCGTCGCCTCGTCGTTCCTGCTCGGCTTCTCGGCGGTGGGGACCCAGATGATCCTGCCGCTGGTCGCGCACCTTTCGCCGGAACACCGGCGCGGGCAGAGCGTCGGGACCGTCATGAGCGGGGTGCTGGTCGGCATCCTGCTGGCGCGGCCGGTCTCCACGCTGGTCGCCGGCGAATTCGGATGGCGCGCGGTGTACCTGATCTCCGCGGCAGCGATGGGCGCGGTCGTGGTGCTGATGGCGCTGGTGCTGCCGCGGCGACGGCCGCAGCATACGCTGACCTACGGGTCGCTGTTACGCTCGCTCTGGAGCGTGCTGTGGACGACGCCGGTTCTGCGCCGCCGCGCGGCCTATCAGGCGCTGCTGTTCGGCGCGTTCATCATGTTCTGGACCGCGACGCCGTTGCTGCTGCAGGCGCCGCCCTTCTCGCTCGGCCATCTCGCGCTGTCCGCGTTCCTGCTCAGCGGCGCCGGCGGCGTCTTCATCGCGCCGCTGGCGGGACGCCTCTCCGATCGCGGCCATGTTCGCGCCGTGACTGGACTAGCGATGGCCGCGGTGGCGCTGAGCTTCGTGCTGAGCTTTATCGGCGGCTCGGGGTCGGTGGCGATCATGGTCTGCGCGGGCATCCTGCTCGACGCCGGCGCGCAGGCGAATTTCGTCGCGGGCCAGCGCGAGATTTATGCGCTGTCGCCGACCATCCGCAGCAGGCTTAACGCGCTCTATCTGGCTGTGGTGTTCCTGGGCGGCGCATTCGGGTCCGCGATCGGCGGCTATGCGGTTGCGCTCGGCGGCGCAAAGCTGTTCAGCGCGGTCGGGCTCGGCATCGCGGTGGTGGCGCTGCTGCTGTTCGCGACCGAGTGGCTGGGGAAGGCCAAAGGAAAGGCCGAGGGCTAGATCGAGGGTTAGCCGATCGAAAATCGTCCCGAGGCGATACGGGGCAAATCCGTGACCGGCCAGTTGTAGATGTAGGTCCAGGCCTCGGTGAGCGCGCCGTCGGCGCAGGTGACGGGGAGCATTTGCCTGACATATTCGGTCGGCTCGGCGAATCCCTCGCCGCAGGCCTCGTACATGTCGAATTCACGCAACAGTTCAGCCGGCTGGCGCAGCCGGAACAGTTCGCCGAACACGGCGTCGCCCGGCACGTCGGACAGCACCAGCGCCGGATAATGCGTCACCCGATAGAGCCGGCCCCGGCAATGCGCCTCGCCGATAAAATCCGCGCTGCGCGACAATAGCTGCGCCATCGGGTTGTCGAAGCCGCGCGTCAGCGTGCCGTAGACGAAGAGGAGATCGGAGGTCATGGGGAATGTCTATAACCGTCATTGCGAGCGAAGCGAAGTGATCCATCTACCGGCAAGGCAAAGAGTGGATTGCTTCGTCGCTACGCTTCCGCCTTCGCTCTTCGAGCTACGGCGGACATGCCTCGCAATGACGATTGTGAGACGCCGCCACGCAGGGCCGCCACCACTTCAGCGAAACCCACCTTGATTTCCACGATCAGACGTCGACCTCCTCACCGACCGAAACGACGTTGATGGCGACCTCCATGCCGACAAAGGCGTCGGCCGAGCCCACATAGGTGCCGTGCAGCGGCACCGCCTGGCGCGGATCGCGTGCCACCGCGACGCGTACGAGGTCGCGGGTGCCGACGATGCCGTTGGTGGGATCGAACTCGATCCAGCCGGCGCTCGGCAGATAGACCTGCACCCAGGCATGGGTGTTGCCGCCGCCGACATAGCCGTGCGCGCGATCGCCGGGAATGGCGATGTAGCCCGACACGAAGCGCGCGGCGATGCCAAGGCGGCGCAGCGCCTCGATCATGAACAGCGCATAGTCGCGGCAGGTGCCGGATTTGAGCTGCAGCGTGTCGAGCGGATGCTGGGTGCCCTGCTCGTGGCGCTTGCGATAGGAAAAGCCCTCGCGGATGCCGTGGGTCATTTCGCTGAGGATGTTGAAGGTCGGTGTCGGGCCTCCAGCGTCGAGAAAATTGCGCGCCCACGCCGACAGCTCGCCCCGGGGGTCGCCATATTGCGGCGTGATGAACTGGCCGAGGTCGGGAAATTCCTCCTCGTCATAGAGGAACGGATAGAAATAGGCCGGGTCGTCCGGGGTCAGCGCAAACTCCTCGGCCGGGTTGTGCTCCACCGTCGCGGTCGATACGAACGAGAGGGTGATCCGCGCGCTCGTCGAACGTCGCGATCGCCACGGAATTGCCGAACACGTCATGGATCCAGCGCAGCGACACCGGCTGCGGCGAAATCTCCAGTTCGTTCGAAAGCACGCGCAGATCATGGCCGTCGCGCGGGCGCAGCATGATGCGGTGTTCGCCGAACGCCACGGGGTGCGCATAGCGATATTCGGTCTTGTGGTGAATCGTCAGGAGCGGCATCGTCGACACAATAATCATGACATTGGGCGCTGTAATCTATACCGATCCCTGCTTATTTCTAAATCGGTATGCTGCTTCGCCAGGCAAACAGACAAGGAAAAACGGATTTGGCAGGCCCAGCCGACACATCATTACTCCGGGATGGCCAGGATGTTCCGCCGGTGCACGAGGATAATACCGCGGGGCGCTCGCCCTTCCTGCTGACGTCGGACCATTACGGACGCGCCGTCCCGCGCGCGCTCGGCGATCTCGGCGTACCCTTGAGCGAGTTCGAACGTCACGTCGCTTGGGACATCGGCATTGCCGGCGTTGCGAACGCGCTGTCGAGGCAGCTCGATGCGCATCTGATCGCGCAGCGCTATTCGCGGCTGGTGATCGACTGCAACCGCCCGCCGGCCGCGGCAAGCTCGATCCCGCGCATCAGCGAGGCGACGCTCATTCCCGGCAATGAAGGGATTTCGCAAGCAGCGGCGGAAGCGCGACGAGCGGCGATCTTCGATCCCTATCACCGCCGCATCGACGAGGTGATCGGTCAACGCTTGCGCGATAACATTCCGACGGTGCTGGTGTCGCTGCACAGCTTTACGCCTGTCTATGCCGGCGTGGCGCGGCCCTGGCACATCGGCACGCTGTATCACCGCGACACCAGGCTGGCGCCGCTGTTGCTGAAATATTTGCGCGCCGAGCCCGATCTCGTGGTCGGCGACAACGAGCCCTACGCGGTCAGCGACGAGACCGACTACACCATTCCCGTTCACGGCGAGAAGCGCGGGCTAATGAACACCGGCATCGAAATCCGCCAGGATCTGATCGCGGATGCGGCCGGGCAGAAATCATGGGCGGATCGGCTGGCGCGGATATTCGGCGAGATCGAAACGACACTGCGCGCGCAGGGGATAATTTGACCAGGCGCTTCACCGCGCCCGCGTCAGCGCCAGCCAGATGCCGCCGCCGATCATCAAGCCGCCGGAGATGCGCGACACCAGCCGCGTCCGCCGCGCGGAAAAGAATTTTCGCGCGCGCCCCGCAAGCAGCGCGTAGATCGAATCGGTGATCGCGCCCGTCACCATGAAGGTGACGCCGAGCAGCGCCACCTGCGAGAAATGATCCCGGTTCATGTCCATGAACTGCGGAATGAACGCGCCGAAGAACACCAGCACCTTGGGGTTTGACAGCAGCACCAGGAATCCCTGCAGGAAGAACCCGCCGCGCGGCGGAGGCGGCGGCTCGTCGGCATTGACGCCCTCGACCGGGAATCGAATGAGCTTGATGCCGAGCCAGACCAGATAGGCGGCGCCGGCAAAGCGCACCCAGTCGAACCAGTACCCCATGGTCGCCATCAGCGAGGTCAGCCCGACGGCGACGATGCCGATCACGATCGTGAGCCCCGCCTGCACTCCCAGGATATTGGTCAGCGCCGCGCGCGTGCCGTGCCGCAGCCCGTTGGCGATCACCAGCGTCACGACGGGACCCGGAATCAGCGCCAGCGCAATGCAGGCGGCGACGAAGGCGAGATAGACGTTCAGGGACATGGGCGGCTCGCGTGGGAGGAGACGGGATAGCTGCATTATGCATGATTGGACGAACGGCGGAAGCGACACCCCTTTTCCCCTCTCCCCCTTGTGGGAGATGGTGGACGCGATGCGGAGCATCGCGGACGGGTGAGGGGTCTGGTTCCGCGGATAGAGACCCCTCATCCCGCGCTGCGCGCCACCTTCTCCCGCAAGGGGGAGAAGGGAAGAATGCCGCTTCATCCGCCGCCGAGCGCGGCCGTCATCCATTGTGCCGTTTCGGACAGGAGAAGCTGCCCCCCTCTTCACTCTTCCCTCTCCCCTTGTGGGAGAGGGTGGACTTGATGCGAAGCATCGCGGACGGGTGAGGGGTTTGGTTCCGCGGATAGAGACCCCTCATCCGGCGCTTCGCGCCACCTTCTCCCACAGGGGGAGAAGGGAAAGTAGTTCATCTCTCGGGGGAAGAAGAATGCCGCCTCAGCCGCCGCCGAGCGCGGCAGTCATCCAGCGCGTCATGTCGTGCGAGCCCATGAAGGCCAGCGCGGAACGCTGCAACTGCGGTGCATCTCGCTTTGCCTTGCGCCACCGCGACCAGGAGATCGCAGCGGTGCGAGACGGCGATGCCGACGGCGGCGTGGTGCGCGCCATCGGACATGTCGAGATCGTAGGCCCGCGCGCGGCCGGACATGTCGGCGACGCGAACGACCGCGCCCGGCGCACGGCCCACGAAGTTTGGCGTGAGCATGTCGAGATCGGCGACGCGATCGACCTCATCGTCGTCGGCGACGCCGGAGTCGCAGTTGCAGAAGCCGATCTTCGGCCGCACGTAGAGTTCGACGCCCTCGCCGCACGCGTCAGCCCGGCAGCGAAACGCGCGCCCCGCGGGCCAGGCGTCACGCGGGAACGGCCAGGCGATCTCCTGCCAATCGAGATCGCCGGCGCCGCCGGCTTGCGGGCGCACCTTATGATACGCCGCAACGCCCGACAGCGCGCCGAACGCCAGCGATGCGATCAGGATGGCGATCAGGCGGCGCATGCGGCGAACCCTCTACGGCAGACCGGCCATCTTGCGCGCATCGCCGGTCAACTCCAGGATATGCAGCCCGGTGTTGGCGCGATCGACGATGTAGATATAGCCGCGGTCGTCGGTTTCGACATTGTTGGTCTGGATCGCCACTTTGCAGCGATCCTTGCCGTCGACCGTGACGCAGCGCTTGTCGGTCGCCGCCGTGATCGACGGGATGAAATGGCCGACTTCGGTGGGGTGATAGGGATCGCGGATGTCGAGCGCGCGCACGCCGGCATTGAAGAAGGCGATGAAAGCCATCTTCTTGTAATAGACCGCCGCCATGCTCTCGTTCGAGGAGTGCGAACCGAACCGCCCTCCCCGCTCGCAGAACGCGCCGCTGGCCTCCGGCACCGTGTAGCTCGAAATCATCATCGGGCGGTTCTCGACCGTGACATCGGCGAACCACACCATCTGCCGCGGCTCGGCGCATTCGTTCTGGATCGCCTCGTCGACGATCATCACGATGTCGCGGCTCTGGCCGTCTCTGTCGCGGGCGAATTCGGCGATCGGCATTTTCAGCATCGGAAAGGTGGTGTGGGCGCCGTTGAAGGCGGACATCGCGAGCCGCGAGATTTCGGGATAGCGCAGATTGTCCGGCGTCGGCTCCTTCGGCCCGTTGATGAGCTTGTCGCGATCGACGATCTGCAGCATGCCGCCCTTGTCGGTGCCGTAGCCGAAATAGACGCGGTTGCCTTGCGGGCCGGTCGATATCGGCCCGTGCAGTTCGGTCGGCACCGCGCCGGTCGAACCCGGCTCCTGCCCGGGCAGGCCGAAGTCGCGGATTTTGATCGGATGCGCGGGATCGCCGAGGTCGTAGACCTGTGTCATGCGGCGGGTGCGCCAGTCCGGCGAGCCCGAAACCAGGAAGGCGATGCCGGTGTCGCATTCCCACCAGCTCTTGTGGGTGTCCTTCAATCCGCCGAGCCGCGTGATCAGCACGGGATTGGCGGGATCGGCGACGTTCCAGATCTCGTGCGCCTCGCTGCCGAAAGTGCGCAGCATATAGACCGCGTTGCGGTCGCCCTTGGGCAGCGTCTTGCCGTCGCAGATCCGCACCATCTGCGCGCCGCCGCCTTCATACTTTCCCTCCTGTCCGGGAATGTGATGCAGATATTTCGGGTTGGCGGGATCGGTGACGTCGACGATCGAGGTGCCGTTCGGCTCGGCCTTTCCGGTCATCGGATTGACCGGGTCGGGTATGGCGTCGGTGCCGCCGTGATGGCCGATATAGGCGATCCAGCGGTCGCCCTGATGATGGATGGTCGGCTGATAGGCGCTGCGCGCCTGCAGATCGTTGCTTCCGACCAGCCGCATGTTGGAGGCTTCCGGCGGCGCGCCGATCACCTGCTGTTGCGCAGACGCGACGCCGCAGGACGCGATGAAAGTGACGCAGAGAATTGTGGCGAGTTTGACGTGACCGCTCATGTTTTTTCCACCCGGGGGCTGTCGAGGCCCATCTTTGTTGGCTGATCCTGACGGCAACATCATAGCCAGACGCGCTGCGATTGCACTAAGCTTCGCCGGCACGCTGCCATGCAGCGCCGGTCGAGCGAGAATTGAGCGAATATCCCTGTTGAACGAAGGAGGCATCGATGTCGCCGCATCACGTCAGGCTCGCCAGCCGCCGCCGCTTTCTGCAATTCCTGGCTTCGAGCCCGTTGCTCGCGCGAAGCGCCCTGGCCGAGGGGACGCATCGGTCCGACCCTGTGGAATGGGCCCCGCGCGATCCGGACAATCTGATTGCCGATCCCGACCAAGGCGCTGGACGTGTTCGATTTCGAGCCCGTCATGAAGAAGAACGTTCCGCCGGCGCATTTCGGCTACATGGCCACCGGCGTCGATGACGAAGTCACCCTGCGCGCCAACCGCGAGGGGTTCCGGAAACTGGCGTTGCGGCCGCGCCGCCTCGTCGACGTCAGCACGATCGACATGAGCACGGAAATCCTCGGCGCAAAATATGACAGCCCGATCGTGATCGCACCGACCGGCAGCAACCGCGCGTTTCATCCCGACGGCGAAATCGCGGTGGCGAAGGCGGCGAAAACAGGCAACCACCTGCAAATCCTTTCCACCGTCGCGACGACCTCGATCGAGGACGCCATCGCGGCGCGCGGCGCGCCGGTCTGGTTCCAGCTCTACACGACACAGCGCTGGGAGATTGCCGCGGGCCTCATCAAGCGGGCGGAGGCAGCGGGCGCGCCGGCGATCGCCGTCACGCTCGATGTCAGGTCGCCGGCGAAATGGGAGACCTTCGTGCGGCTGCGGCAGACCGACACCCGCGAATGCGGAAGCTGTCACGGCCTCACCGACTATCTGTCGCGCAAGCCGAATTTCAACGGGATCAATCTCGGCGGCGTCAGTTCGACGGTGGTCACCAACCTGACCTGGGATTCGATCAAGCGCCTGCGCGATACGGTCAAGGTCAAGCTCGTGCTCAAGGGCATCCTGACCCATGAGGACACGAGCCTTGCCGCCGGCGCCGGCGTCGACGCCATCGTCGTCTCGAACCATGGCGGCCGGGTGGAAGACGGCGTCGGCGCCACCATCGACGTGCTGCCGGAAATCGTCGAGGCGGCCGCCGGCCGCATGCCGGTGCTGGTCGACAGCGGCTTTCGCCGCGGCAGCGATATCGTCAAGGCGCTGGCGCTGGGCGCGCAGGCGGTCTGCATCGGCCGGCCCTATCTCTGGGGCCTCGGCGCGTTCGGGCAAAGCGGCGTCGAGCGCGTGCTCGGGATCCTGCGCGCCGAGACCCGCATCGCGATGCAGCAGCTTGGCGCGCCGACCATCAAGGATCTCACGCCGGCGATGGTGCGGCGGGTCTGAATTCGATTCCTCGAGGCAGGCACAGGTTCGGCTCCCGCCGGCCGATAAATCGCGGCGCTTGACATGCAACCATTTGGTTGCCTATTATGCCCGCCATGGATGACGTCTTCAAAGCGCTGGCCGATGCTTCGCGACGGTCGCTGCTGGACAGGCTTCACGCCAGAAACGGCCAGACCCTGAACGATCTCTGCGACGGCCTCGCCATGACGCGGCAGGCGGTGACGAAACATCTTGCGATTCTCGAAGCAGGCCAACCTCGTCACCACGCTCCGGCATGGCCGCGAGAAGCTGCACTACCTCAACCCGGTGCCGATCCATCAGATCGGCGAACGGTGGATCAAAAAATTCGAGCGCGGGAAACTGACCGCGCTCAGCGAGTTGAAGAAGCAACTGGAGAAGCGCGATGAGTAAACCGGAATTCGTCTACACCACCTATATCGAGACCACGGCCGAGAAGCTGTGGCATGCGCTGACCGACGGCGACTTCCACGAACGCTACTGGTTCGGTCACCGCGCCGTCTCCGACTGGAAGGCCGGATCGCCCTACACATTCTCGAAACAGGGTGCGCCGAGCGTCGAGGGCAAGGTGCTGATTTCGGAGCCGCCGAAAAAACTCGCCTACACCTGGGATCCCTGCTCGCCGGACGCCAAACGCGAACGGACCTCGCGGGTTACTTTCGATCTGGAGCCGCGCGGCAAGGTCGTCAAATTGACCGTCACCCATGACGACCTCGACGAGGGCGGCAAGACCTTGCGCGATATTTCCGGCGGCTGGCCGATGGTGATCGCGAGCCTGAAGAGCCTGCTGGAAACCGGCCGCGCATTGCCGGTCGATCTCCCCAGCACGAAGGAAACCTCCTGTGCCTGAAGCCGGCCTTTGCCTACATCAGCTATATCGAGACCACGCCGGAACAATTGTGGGAGGCGCTAACCGACAGCGAGTTCACCGTGCGCTACTGGTGGGATACCGAGCTGATTTCCGACTGGAAGGTCGGCTCGCCGATCTCGCTGGTGCTCAAGGGCAAGACCACCGATGTCGGCGAGATCGTCGAAGCCGAGCGGCCGCGGCGGCTCGCCTACACCTTCCGCCATATCCTGAACGAGCAGGCCTTGAAGGAACGTCCCTCGCGCGTCACCTTCGCGATCGAGCCGTTCGGCAAGCTGGTCAAGCTGACGCCTGACCCATGAAGGCTTCGCCGGAGACAGCGTCGTGTATGACGGCATCTCCAGGGGGTGGCCGGCGATCCTGTCGAGCCTCAAGAGCCTGCTCGAAACCCGCCGGCCGCTCGATATTCCGATCGGCGCGCTGTTCATGGAAGAACTGGAGGAGGTCTTTCGCTGATGAACATCGAGAACTTCAAGCCGGCGACGGTCTACACCATCTATATCGCCGCGACGCCGGAGCGGGTGTGGGAGGCGCTGACATCGGCCGAATTTTCCCGGAAATATTTTTTCGGCAATTCGGTCGAGGTCGAACTGAAGGTAGGCGGCGCGTACATCGTGCGCACGCCGGACGGCGCGCTGCATATCTGCGGCGAGGTGATCGAATGCGATCCGCCGAACAAGCTCACCGTGACCTTCAACGTCAACTGGCCGGCGCTGATCGAAAAGCTCGGGCCGACGCTGGTCAGCTACGAGATCGAGCCCGCCGGCGATGCCGTCCGGCTCACCATGACCGAGTCGCATGACCGGCCGCTCAGCGACGATATTCTCTCCGGCGGCCGCCAGGGCTGGCCCGCGATCCTGTCCAGCCTGAAGAGCGTGATCGAGACAGGCAAGCCGCTGGCCATCAAGATGGCGCCGCCGCAGCGGATGCTGGCGGCGCTGAAGGCGTTGGGGATCGCCACGCCGTAGATTTCGCGCCCTTCGTCGTCCCGGCGGTACCCGCGTTCGCGGGGACGACGGCTTCATTCGGCTCGGCAATGTGCGCTCACGCGGCCACTTTAACCCGGCAGCGGCGCCACGATCCGCCGATACAGATGCCAGGTGGCATGGCCGAGCACCGGCAGCGTCACCACGAGGCCGAGGAAATACGGCAGCGCCGAGACGATCAACAGCACCACGATGATCGCGGCCCAGCCGATCATCGGCACCGGGCTGGTGACGACCGCGCGAACGCTTGTGATCATCGCGGTGACGAAATCGACATCGCGGTCGAGCAGCAGCGGGAACGACACCACCGTGAGCGAGAACAAAATCAGCGACAGCGCCGCGCCGACCGCATTGCCGATCGCCAGGAACACCAACCCCTCATTGGTGGTGAGCACCACCGTGATGAATTCGCGCAGGCTGGAAAACGAGGCGTTGAGCCCGATCAAAAGCGCGATCAGCAGGCGGACCTGATACATCCAGATCATGAACACGAACAGCGTGACGAAGGCCATCCAGCCGATCTCGCTGCGCGATCTCACGGCGGACCAGATCGCGGGAAGCGACACCGGTTGCCCGGCCTCGCGCAGCCGGCTCATTTCATAAAGCCCGATGGCGACAAAAGGCCCGATCAGCGCGAAGCCGGCCGCCAGCGGATAGGCCAGATAGACGAGGCCGAACGCCGTCAGGCAGAGCAGGATCACGACGCCGCCGCCGGCATAGAGCGCGCCGAACATGAGCCCGTAGAGCGGCATGGCCTGGAAATCGCGCAAGCCCTGCCCCAGCGCTTCCGCGATGTCCGCGGTCCCGATCCGCCGCACCACCGGATCGACCTTGCCGGAGACCGATGTCATCGGCGTTCCCCTCCCAATTTATTGCGGGAAATGGTGCGGTGGATTGGCGCGGGGCATGTTGATGTGGGTCAATGGTTCAACACATTCGGTCGTCATACGCGGGCTTGACCCGCGTATCCATCAACCTTCAAAGGAGTCTTGCGAAGCAAGATGGATTGCCGGGTCAAGCCCGGCAATGACAGCTGAGAAAAGCCGCCGCGTCGCCGGCATTCACGGGCGCGGCTAGCTACCCCAGCGTCCGCAATTCGCGCCGCAGCACCTTGCCTGTCGCGGTCATCGGCAGGGTGTCGGTGAATTGCACGAAGCGCGGATATTCATGCGCGGCGAGCTGCACCTTGACGAAATCCTGGATCTCGCGCGCGAGCTGATCGCTCGGCGCGAAGCCCGGGCGCAGCACGATCCAGGCCTTGATCGATTCGGTGCGGATCGGATCGGGAATGCCGACCACCGCCGACAGCGCCACCGCCGGATGCTTCAGCAGCGTATGCTCGATCTCCGAGGGCCCGACGCGATAGCCGGCGGTGGTGATGACGTCGTCCTCGCGGCTGACATACCAGAAATAGCCGTCCTGATCCCGCACGCCGAGATCGCCGGTCAGCAGAAAATCGCCGGCGTATTTCTTTCGCGTCGCTTCCGGATTTTTCCAGTATTCGATCATGGTGCAGGGATTGGGCTGGCGCACGCCGATGATGCCGCGCTCGCCGGTCGGCAACTCCTCCCCTCGCTCGTTGACGATACGGACGTCGAAGCCCGGCGTGGGCTTGCCCATCGAGCCCGGGCGGATCGGAAACAGTTTCGAGTTGCAGCCGATCACGAGATTGCATTCGGTCTGGCCGTAGACCTCGTGGGCATCGATGCCGAAGGTCGCGCGCACCCAGTCCAGAAGCTCGGCGCCGAGCGACTCGCCGCCGGTCAGCATGCTGCGCAACTTCACGCCGGCATGTTTGACGTTGGCCTGCCGCATCAGCTTCAGCGCGGTCGGCGGCAGGAACACGTTGCGCACGGCGTGATCGGCCATCAGTTGCATCGCCGCCTGCGGCTCGAATTTTTTGGCGCGATGGCCGACCACGGGCATGCCGTGATACCAGGCCGGAAACAGCGCATCGAACAATCCGCCGATCCAGGCCCAGTCGGCCGGCGTCCACATCACGTCGCCGGGCTTGGGCATGAAGTCATGCACCATCTCGACATTGGGCAGATGGCCGAGCAGCACGCGATGGGCGTGCAGCGCGCCCTTCGGATTGCCCGTGGTGCCCGAGGTGTAGATGATGATGGCGGGATCGTCGGCCGAGGTGTCGAGGGCGGCAAACTCCGCCGACGCGCCGTCGAGCGACGACCAGAACGATTTGACGCCGGCGGGAACGGTCTTGGAGATCACGTAGATATTCTTCAGGTCCGGCAGCCGGTCGCGGATTTTCGCCAGTTTTTCCCAGCCGCCTTCGTCGGTCACCACCGCCTTGGCGCCGGAATTGGCCAGACGAAATTCCAGCGCATCCTCGCCGAACAGCGTGAACAGCGGCACCGACACCAGGCCGGAGCGGAAGGCCGCCAGATGCACGATCGGCAGTTCCAGCGACTGCGACAGGAACGCCGCGACGCGGTCGCCGCGCGCAAGGCCATCGGCCTTGAGCACGTTGGCGAAGCGGCTCGACATCGCCTTGCAGCTCGTCGAACGAGGTGCGCGTCGCGCCGCCGTCCTCGTCGACATAGATCAGCGCGAGGCGATTCGAGCCGTCGGCATGGCGATCGCAGCAGGCGGTCGCGATGTTGAACCGCGCCGGGATGTCCCAGCGGAAATCGCGGTAGAGTGTTTCGTAGTCGGCGGTCTCGGTGAGCATCAGGCAGCGTTTTCCTTTTCCATCGCCAGTTCCGCCTCGAGACTTGCGACATCGCGATAGATCGAGGCCACGGCCAGCACGCGGCCGCCGCTCTTGTAGCGACAGCAGGCAATCCCTGCCGGCGATATTGCCGTCGACGACGATTTCGTCCCACTTCTCGGCGTGGCCGACATAGTTGATCGGCACGTCGTAGTGCTGGCTCCAGAAGAACGGCACGGCATCGAAGACCTCGCGCTGCCCCAGCATGTTGCGCGCGGCGGTCTGGCCCTGGCGTTCCGCCACCACCCAGTGTTCGACGCGGATGTTTTCGCCCGAATGCGGATCGGGCCAGCGCGCGATGTCGCCGGCCGCGTAGATGCCGGGGATGCTGGTTTCGAGATACGCGTTCGACCGTGACGCCGCGGTCGATCGCAAGCCCGGCCTTCTCGGCCAGAGCAAGACGCGGCCGCACGCCGACGCCGACCACCACGACATCGGCCTCGATCACGCCGCCGCTCTTCAGGCGTCGCGCGCTTGCCGTCGATCGCGGTCACGGTATCGCCGAGATGAAAGATGACGCCGTGCTCCTCATGCAGCGCGCGGACGAAATCGCCCATCTCGGGGCCGAGCACGCGCTCCATCGGCCGCTGCTCCAGCGCCGACGACGTGGACCTCGATCTCCCTGGCGCGCAGCGACGCCGCGACCTCCAGCCCGATGAAGCTCGCACCGATCACGATCGCGCGGCGCGCGCCGTTCGCCGACGCAATGATCGCGCGGCAATCGGCCAGCGAGCGCAGCACGTGGACATGCGGCTGGTCCGCGCCCGGGATCGGCAGCCGCACCGGCTCGGCGCCGGTCGCCAGCAGCAGGCGGTCGTAGGCAACGGTTTCGCCGCCGGCGAGGACCACGGCTTTCGCCTTGGCGTCGATCGATGCGACCTCGGTGTTGAGCCGCAGGTCGATCGCCGCGTCCGCGTAGAAATCGTCCGGCCGCAGCGGCAGCCAGTCCTCCGGCGCGCTGCCGGCGAGATAGTCCTTCGACAGGTTCGGCCGGTCCACCGGCGGCGCCGCGTCGTTGCTCAGCATCACGATGCTGCCGCGATATTCCTGCCGCCGCAGCATCTCGGCGGCGGCAAAGCCCGCCGCGCCGCCGCCGACGATCACGATCCGGCCGGGCGCCTCGACGGCGCCCTTCACGCGCGGCCTCGGCTGCTCGCGCTTTTGCCGGACGAAGATGCGGTCGCCTTCGCGCTCGACGTTCCAGACCGATAGCGGATTGAGCGCCGGCGCGCGGGCGGCCTCGCCGGTCCGCAGGTCGAAGCAGGCGTGGTGCCACGGACAGCGGATGCTCTCGCCGTCGACGAGGCCTTCGGCGAGCGGGCCGTGATAGTGGCTGCAATGGGCGTCGATCGCGAAGATCTCCGCGCCCGAACGCACCAGCAGCACCTCGTCATCGCCGACATGGCCAAGCAGGGTCGCGCCGGAGAAGTCGGACGAGCGCGATACCCAATGAGAGATCGGGACCTGAGGGTGGAGCTGCTTGATCCGCCATGTTCTTCCTCCGCCAGGCGTGTCGAAAACTATCCCGTCAGCGCCGCCTTCACGAGGCCGCTGGCTTTCGCAAAATCCATCTGACCGGCGTATTTCGTCTTCAAGACGCCGATCACCTTGCCCATGTCCTTCATGCCGGCAGCGCCGGTCTCGGCGATCGCGGCCGAGATCGCCGCCTTGACGTCGTCCTCCGACATCTGCTTCGGCAGATAGGCCGAGATGATCGCGATCTCCTCGCGCTCCTGCGCCGCGAGTTCGGCGCGGCCGCCCTTGTCGTAGAGCTCGACGGATTCCTGCCGCTGCTTGATCATTTTCTGGAACACGCTCAGGAGATCGGCGTCGGACAGCGGCGGCTTGCCCTCGCCGCGCGCGGCGATGTCGGCATTCTTGATGGTCGAATTGACCATGCGCAGCGTCGAGAGCTTGCGCTCGTCCTTGGCCCGCATCGCATCCTTGACCGCGTTGTTGATATCGTCGCGCAGCATCGTCCAAATCCTCTCGCAAGCCCCTAAGGCCGGTCGCCATAGCCACAGAAGCTCATGATCTAGGCCCTTAGATGCATTCAGACAACATTAGTTCCCCAGCCAGTCGACCAAAGCGGCGGCCACGGCCTCCGGCTGCTCCACCTGCGACAGGTGACCGCAATTGGGCAGGATCACCAGTCTCGCGCCGTGAATGCCCTCGGCCATCTCCTTCGACAGCGAATTCGGGATGGTGTTGTCCTCGTCGCCCGACAATACGAGGGTCGGACATTCGATCCGCGCCAGCGTCGGCCGCGAATCCGCCCGGCCCATGATCGCGGTCTGCTGGCGCACGAAGGCCTCGACGCCGACATCGTCGCCCATGTCGTGCACGAGCTTGCGCAAGGCGCTGTCCTCGCCCCGCGACGGATGCACGAAGCTCGGAAACAGCTCGTCCAGCACGGCATGGTATTCGCCGGCTTGCGCCCGCCCGATCTGGCCGCGGCGGCGAGCCGTGGCCTCCGGCGTATCCGGCCGCGCCTGGGTGTTGAGCAGCGCCAGCTTGGCCACCCGGTCCGGGGCCTGGCGGACGATCTCGAAGGCGATGTAGCCGCCCATCGAATGCCCGGCCAGCGCGAACCGCGGCGGCGCCTCGGCGAGAATCCGCCGCGCGATCGCGCCCATATTGTCGTCGCGGATGTGGTTGGCGACCGTCACCGGACCATGCCGCCACAGCGCGGGCTCGAGCGGGGCGTAGATCCGGAGCGAGCCGCCAAGTCCCGGAACCAGCAGAATCGGCATCGTATTGTCCATGCACGGCTCCGGAAGCGGCGAATTTTCATGAAAATCGGCGGATGGTGGCGGACTCAGCTTAGAAGCCCGGCACCGCCTGTCAAATATGCGCAAACCGCATGTGAATCCGCATTTTCCGGCTTTGACGCCACTGCCCGCGAAGACTATGTAGTGCGCTCATGACACAAACGGAAAACGCCTCAGCCTGGCCGGATCACAAACCGACCGCGCTCCTCGTGCTTGCCGATGGCACCGTGCTGGAGGGCTTCGGCCTCGGCGCGGAAGGCCACGCCGTCGGCGAGGTCTGCTTCAACACCGCGATGACCGGCTATGAGGAGATCCTCACCGATCCCTCCTACGCCGGACAGCTCATCACCTTCACCTTCCCGCATATCGGCAATGTCGGCACCAACGACGAGGACATCGAGACGGTGAACATGGCGGCGACGCCGGGCGCGCGCGGCGTGATCCTGCGCGCCGCCATCACCGATCCCTCGAACTACCGCGCCACGCGTCATCTCGATCAATGGCTGAAGGCGCGCGGCATCATCGGGCTTTCCGGCATCGACACCCGGGCGCTGACCGCGCTGATCCGCTCCAAGGGCATGCCCAACGCCGTGATCGCGCACGCCAAGGACGGCCAGTTCGACCTGCACGGCCTGAAGGAAGAGGCGCGCGAGTGGCCGGGCCTCGAAGGCATGGACCTGGTGCCGATGGTCACCTCCGGCCAGCGTTTCACCTGGGACGAAACGCCGTGGGCATGGGGCAAGGGTTTTGGCCGCCAGACCGCGCCCGAGTTCAACGTCGTCGCCATCGACTACGGCATCAAGCGCAACATCCTGCGGCTGCTCGCCGGCGAAGGCTGCAAGGTCACGGTGGTGCCGGCGACCACCTCGGCCGAAGACATTCTGGCGATGAAGCCGGACGGCGTGTTCCTGTCGAACGGCCCCGGCGATCCCGCCGAGACCGGCAAATATGCGGTGCCGGTGATCAAGAAGGTGATCAACTCGGGCACGCCGACCTTCGGCATCTGCCTCGGCCACCAGATGCTCGGGCTTGCCGTCGGCGCCAAGACCAAGAAGATGCATCAGGGCCATCACGGCGCCAATCATCCGGTCAAGGACGAGACCACCGGCAAGGTCGAGATCACCTCGATGAACCACGGCTTCGCGGTCGACCAGACGACGCTGCCGAAGGGCGCCACGCAGACGCATGTCTCGCTGTTCGACGGCTCCAATTGCGGCATCCAGCTCGAAGGCAAGCCGGTATTCTCGGTGCAGTACCACCCCGAAGCCTCGCCCGGCCCCGCGCGACTCGCATTATCTGTTCAAGCGGTTCGCCGATCTGATGCGCGCGAAGAAGAGCGCGTAGCCGTCACGGCTCGTCATCTGCGGCTCGCCGTCTTCGGCGAGCCCGGCAGATCCGAGCCTACTTGACAGCGTGCATGGATGCCCGGATCAAGTCCGGGCATCGACGAAGCGGCGCTGACCGCGCGTCGAAAGCCGCTGGCGCAGCATCGGCAGTCGTTTAGTATGATGACCATCATCATACCGCAGGAACCCGCCCCATGGACGACCAGACCGCCCCCAAAGTCGAATACGGCGTCACCCCCACCGACGTGATGGCCTCGATGGCGGGGGTCGATTTCGTCCGCGGCATTTTCGACGGAACGCTGCCGTCGCCGCCGATCATGCAGACCGTCGAGCCCTTCGATTCCACCGCCGAACCGGGCGTGGTGGTGTTCCACAGCACGCCCGGCTTCCGGCACTACAACCCGATCGGCTCGGTTCACGGCGGCTATGCCGCGATCCTGCTGGATTCCGCGATGGGGCTCGCGGTTCACTCGACGCTGCAGCCGGGCTCCGGCTACACCACGCTGGAATTCAAGATCAGTTTCATCAAGGGCATGACCAAGGATACCGGCGTGGTGCGCACGGAGGGGCGCATCCTCAATGTCGGCCGCCGCGCCGCCACGGCGGAGGCGCGCATCACCGACGGCAAGGGCCGCCTGCTGGCGCATGCCACCACGACCTGCCTGATTTTCGAGATCCCAAAGGGAACGTGAGGCCGCGACATCGGTTGTTTCGTCGCCTGATCAGCGCGGGAGGGAACATCGGCATGTCCGTCGTCAGCGAGGAGACAAAGCCCTTCGCCTTCGTGTTCGCCGACGATGGCCTCGTCCCGAACAACCCGATGCCGTTCCTGCTGTACAAGGGCGCGATCGACGTCGCCAACCCCCATCCCGAAAAAACCATCGAGGGCCTGTTCGGCGCCAATGGCTGGGGCGACATGTGGCGCAACGGCGTCTACGACTATCTGCACTACCACGCCACGGTGCACGAAGTGCTCGGCATCGCGCGCGGCCTTGCAAGGGTGCGCTTCGGCGGCGACCGCGGCAAGGAATTCGAGATCTGCGCCGGCGACGTCGCGATCTTGCCCGCCGGCACCGGACATCAGTGCCTGTCGTCGAGCCCTGATTTTTCCGTGGTCGGCGCCTATCCGCCCGGCGCGAAAATGCACATCACGCGGCCGACGCCGGAAAATCACCGGAAAGCATTGCAGACGATTCCGCAAGTGAAGCTGCCGACGAGCGATCCGGTGCGCGGCGCACGCGGACCGCTGATCGCTTTATGGAAGACAGGCTGACCTTTGCGCGACACCGGCAAGTCACTCCGTATTGATCGCTCGCGCCTGCGGGCGAATTGATTCTCGCTTGACGCGATCTACCCAAGGTAGATAGTTCCGCGAATTATTACCGTCTCGATTTTCATTTTGTCTCTGCCGGTATATTCATTGTGGAGGTATTGCCATGACGAAGCGCTGTCGTTGTATCAACTGCATTACTCCGCCCCACATCCTCAAGAAGCTGCTCGAAAATTCGGATGGCAAGGTTCGCGACGCCGCGTTGCGAACCCTGCTGGCGACCTCGCGCCTGCGCGGCGAGCGGACCGTCCGCGGCCTCGTCGGGTTCGCGGCCGCCGCCTCCTCGCAGGGCCAGCGAACCATATTCGACTGCGCGAGCAGCACGAATCTGCCGTCGGCGACGGTGGACCGCACCGAGGACGGCGCGGCCTCGAGCGATGATTCAGCCAATCGCGCCTTTGCGGGATTGGGAAATACCCGCGAGTTCTACAAGGAGATCTTCGAACGGGACTCGCTGGATGGGCACGGCATGCGCATCAGCGGCTACGTTCACTATGGCGCCGCCTACAACAACGCGTTCTGGGACGGCAGCGAGATGATTTTCGGCGACGGAGACGGTGTCCTCTTCACCGATTTCACGAAATCGCTCGACGTCATCGCGCACGAACTGACCCATGGCGTCACCGAGTTCACGTGCGGACTGGAATATCACGACCAGCCAGGGGCGCTGAACGAATCGATCTCGGACGTATTCGGCTCACTCGTCAAGCAATGGGCCGGCAAGCAGACCGCCGATCAGGCGGACTGGCTGATCGGCGCGGAGGTCTTCACCCCTTCCATCGGCGGCGACGCCTTGCGGTCGATGAAGGAGCCCGGCAAGGCCTACAACAATCCCACGCTGGGACGAGATCCTCAGCCCGACACCATGAGCAAATACGTCAATCTGCCCGACACCGATGACGGCGATAATGGCGGCGTCCACATCAACTCGGGGATTCCGAACAAGGCGTTCTATCTCACCGCCGTCGGCATCGGCGGGTTTGCCTGGGAAGCGCCGGGACACATCTGGTACACGTCGCTTCAGGCATCGACACCGACGACGAATTTCCAGGAATTCGCCGACACCACCTACCTCAAGGCGGGCCAGCTCTATGGATCGCAGAGCGCGGAGCAGCAGGCGGTGTTGTCGGCCTGGAAGGAAGTCGGCATTCGCATCAGCGGCGTCCGCACTTTGGCGGGAACGACGGCGCGCATGCGGCGCCAGCCGGTGGCGGCCGTCAGCAATGGTCGCGACGAAGACCAGGAAGTGATGCGGAAGATCGAGCAACTGTCGGGGCAACTGACGATACTGACGAAGGAAGTCGCAAGCCTGAGAAGCAAGCCGCATTAGCGGCCGAACGGCGGGACCGGACTTGGACATTGATCTTGGGCATTGACCCGGTCCCCGCCGCCTCCCAGATACGGTGGACATGAAAGTCACTCTTGCCCAGCACGGCGGCCAGGCGGCCGGTATCTATCTGCAGCGTGCGCCGAAGGTGATCAATTCCGCGGCACTGGATGAGTCCGGAGCCGCGGAACTCAAGAGCCTTGTCGCGGCGGCCAGTTCCGCGCCTCCCCGGGCGGCCGATCCGGGCAAGGCGCGAGATGGGATGGGCTATCGCATCACCATCCAGGACGAGGGACGCGAAACCGAACTCTCGCAGTCCGACACGACGATGTCGGTGGAGTTCGGCCAATTGCTGGGCTGGTTGCAGCGCCATCCGGCGAAATAGCTGTGAGCGACCGGCCATTCGGTGGTTCGGATGCAACCCGAACCGGACGCTCCACGCCGTCCGCAATCATTCCGCCGCGATCTTTTGCGAATCTTCTTCGGCTGCCGGCGCGGAATCCCCGGCTTTGGCGGTTTGCATCCAGCGCGTCAGCGCGTTGGAAAGATTGTCGAGATAGAGATACACCACCGGCGTCGTGAACAGCGTCAGCGCCTGGCTGACGAGCAGGCCGCCGACCATCGCATAGCCGAGCGGCTGGCGGATTTCCGATCCGGTGCCGGTGCCCAGCATCAGCGGCACGCCGCCGAGCATCGCCGCCATCGTCGTCATCATGATCGGGCGAAACCGCAGCAGCGCCGCCTTGCGGATCGACTGCTCCGGCGACAGGTGCTCCTCGCGCTCGGCCGCGATCGCGAAATCGACCATCATGATGCCGTTCTTCTTGACGATGCCGATCAGGAGAATGATGCCGATCAGCGCGATCAGGCTGAAATCGAATCCGAACAGCATCAGGATCGCGAGCGCGCCGACGCCGGCCGACGGCAGCGTCGAGAGAATGGTCAGCGGATGGATGTAGCTCTCGTAGAGAATGCCGAGGATCAGATAGACCACGACCAGCGCCGCCAGGATCAACAGCGGCACGGTGCCGAGCGATTGCTGGAACGCCTGCGCGGTGCCCTGAAAGCTCGAGGCTGAGCGTGCCGGGCGTGCCGAGATCGTACACCGCCTTCTGGATCGCATCGGTGGCCTGGCCGAGCGCCACGCCCTGGGCGAGGTTGAAACTGATGGTGATCGCCGGAAACTGGCCCTGATGGGCGATCGACAGCGGACGCACCGGTATCGTCGTCCATTTGCAGAACACCGACAGCGGCACCTGGTCGCCGGTGAGCGGCGACTTGATGTAGAGCTTGTCGAGCGTGTCGAGCCTGCCCTGCAGCTCGGGCAGGATTTCCAGGATCACGTGATAGCTGTTGAGCTGGGTGAAATACTGGGTGACCTGGCGCTGGCCGAACGCGTCGTACAGCGTGTCGTCGATCAGTTGCGGCTGGATGCCGTAGCGCGAGGCGGTGTCGCGATCGATCGTCAGCGTCAGCGTGGTGCCCTGGGTCTGCTGGTCGGTGGCGACGTCGCGCAATTGCGGCAGCTTCTGCATCGTGGCCAGGATCTTCGGCGCCCACTCGTTCAGCTCGTCGAGATTGGCATCCTGCAGCGTGAATTCGAACTGCGTGCGCGTGGCGCGGCCGCCGAGGCGCACGTCCTGGGAGGCCTGCATATAGAGCCGGGCGCCCTCGACCTTGTCCAGCTTCGGCCGCAGCCGCGCGATGATCTGCTGCGCATTGACGTCGCGCTCGTCGTGCGGCTTCAGCGTGATGTACATGCGGCCGGAGTTGAGCGCGGTGCCGCCGCCGCCGATGAACATCGCGATGCTGTCGACGGCGGGATCGGCCTGCACGATCTCGCTCAGCTCCTCCTGATGCCGCTTCATGTCGGCAAAGGAGATATCCTGCGCCGCCTCCGAGGTTCCGGTGAGAAAGCCGTTGTCCTGCTGCGGGAAGAAGCCCTTGGGAATGATGACGAACAGATAGACCGACAACGCCAGCGTCGCGAAGAAGATGCAGAGCGTCGTCGAGCTTCCAGCGCAGCGCCCGGTCGAGACCGCGCTCATAGGCATGCAAGCATCCGGTCGAAGGCGCGCTCGCTCCACTGGTAGAACCTGCCGTGCCTGGTCTCGCTGTGCGCGCGCAGGAAGCGCGACGCCATCATCGGCGTCAGCGTCAGCGACACCACCAGCGAGACGAAGATCGCCATCGCCAGCGTCACCGCGAATTCGCGGAACAGCCGGCCGATGATGCCGCCCATCAGCAGCAGCGGGATCAGCACCGCGACCAGCGAAACGCTGATCGACACGATGGTGAAGCCGATTTCGCTGGCGCCCTTGAAGGCGGCGGCGAGCGGCTTTTCGCCCTTCTCGACATAGCGCGTGATGTTTTCCAGCATCACGATGGCGTCGTCGACGACGAAGCCGACGGCGATGGTCAGCGCCATCAGCGACAGATTGTCGAGCGTATAGCCGACCGCCCACATCAGCGCGCAGGCGCCGAGCAGCGCCAGCGGCACCGTCACCGCCGGAATGACGGTGGCCCAGAAGCTGCGCAGGAAGACGAAAATCACCATCACCACGAGCAGGATGGTGATCAGGAGCGTGATCTGCACGTCCTCGACGGCGGCGCGGATGGTCAGGGTGCGATCGCTGATGATCTTGATCTTGATCGCCGGCGGAATCGCCGCGATCAGCCGCGGCAGCTGCGCCTTGATCCGGTCGACGGTGTCGATGACGTTGGCGCCGGGTTGCTTGAAGATGACGAGGAATACGCCGCGCTTGCCGTCGGCCCAGGCGGCCTGCTTCATGTCCTCCGGTCCGGCGACGGCCTGGCCGATGTCGCGGATCCGCAGCGGACCGCCGTTGCGGTAGGCGATGATGACGTCGTTCCAGTCCTTGGGGTCCAGCAGCTGGTCGTTGGCGTAGATCGTGTAGGCGCGCTTGTCGCCGTCGATGTTGCCCTTGGGACTGTCGACCGTGGTGATCGCGATCTGGCTGCGGACGTCCTCCAGCGACAGGCCCTTGGCCACCAGTTTGGCCGGATCGACCTGGACCCGGATCGCGGGCTTCTGCTGGCCGCCGATGAAGACCTGGGCCACGCCGGAAATCTGGCTGATCTGCTGGCCGAGCTGGGCGTCGACCGCGTCGCTCACCCTGATCAGCGGCAGCGTGTCCGAGGTCGCCGACAGCAGCAGGACCGGCGAGTCGGCCGGATTGACCTTGCGATAGGTCGGCGGCGACGGCAGGTTCTTCGGCAATTGCCCGCTGGCGGCGTTGATGGCGCGCCTGGATGTCGTTGGCCGCGCCGTCGATGTTGCGGTTGAGATCGAACTGGATCGTCACCGCGGTCGAACCCAGCGAACTCGTCGAGGTCATCTGCGCGATGCCGGGAATTTGCGCGAGCTGACGCTCCAGCGGCTGCGCCACCGAGGACGCCATGGTTTCGGGGCTGCCGCCCGGCAACGACGCCGAGACCTGGATGGTCGGAAAATCGACCTGCGGCAGCGGCGCGACGGGAAGCAGCGGATAGGCGACGATGCCGACGAACAGGATGCCCGCCATCAGCAGCGATGTGCCGATCGGGTATCTGATGAAAGGCGACGAGATGCTCTCGTTCATGTCCGTGCCCCGGGGAGCGGCGGGCGCATCTTCTCCCGGCGATCGGGAATCGTCGCCCGGCTTGAGCTCCGGGCACGAGTGTGCGGTTTCCTCGCCTGCGGTCAGGGGTTCGCGGATCGGGAATCCGGGACCGCCTGTTGCCCGGCAGCATAATCGCTCCCGGCATTGTTCCGCGATTGGAAACCTTCACAGGCCTATGCGACCTTCGTCCTATCGGCGATGCCGCCCGCAAATCGGCCGCCGGCTACCAATGCGGCAACGCGAGGCGCCGTGGGGGCGGATGAGGTGCATGCCGGGCAAGGCGAGAGTTTTCGCGCGAAAGGAGCCCCTCACCCCTTCCGCGATGCTTCGCATCGCGGCCATCCTCTCCCACAAGGGTGGAGGATAGAAAAGCAACTGCGGACTGCTACGCCGCGTTGCTGCCTTCCTGGCGGCTGGCTTCGAACAGGAACCAGGTGCGGCGCTCGGTTTCGTCGATGAAGGTTTCCAGCAGGCCCGCGGTGCCGGAATCCTCGTTGTCGTCGGCGAGCTTGTGCGCCTTGCGCATGGCGGCGGCCACGTGCTTGTTGTCTTCCATCAATTCGCGCAGCATCTCGCGCGGCGGCACGTAGTCCTCGTCATTGTCGTGGATGGTCTGCAATTTCGCGATCTGCCCGATCGAGCGCAGCGTGGTGCCGCCGAGCTTGCGCACCCGCTCGGCCAATTGGTCGGTGGTGGCGAAGATCGCGTCCGACTGCTCGTCGAGCATCAGATGATAGTCGCGGAAATGCCGGCCCGAGACGTGCCAGTGGAAATTCTTGGTCTTCAGATAGAGCGCGAAGGCGTCGGCCAACAGCGTGTTGAGCGCCGCCGAGATCTTGTCCACCGCGGCCTTGCGGAAGATCGGTCGGCGTATCGAGGTCGGGGGATACTTTGCTGGACTTGTTATCGGACCTGGCTTTGCTCACGATGCACCTTCCTGTTAGGAAACCGACGATTGACGGCATGGACATGGGCCGCTGGACCCTCTAACGCATCAGCCAACCGCCGGTTCCTCCGGCGGAACTTGTTTTACCGGACCTTTAGGACGATGGACGACTGGATCGATTATTACGATTCCACGCATACGATTTATGCGAGCAAGCTGCATCGCGACCTGCATTTCCAGCTGATCGCCAGGGACATCATCGGCCACATCTCCTCGTCCGATGCGGTGGTGCTGGACTATGCCTGCGGCGAAGCGCTGTCCGCGGCCAGGGTCGCGGAGGCCTGCGGCCAGTTGATCCTGGCGGAGCCCGCGCCCGGCGTGCGCGGCCGGCTGATCGCGCGCTTCGCGCCCAATATGAAAATCCGGGTGCGCTCGCTCGATGACGTCAGGAAAATGCCGGAGAGATCCGTCGATCTCGTGGTGATGAATTCGGTCGCCCAGTACATGACCCCGGCCGAACTCGACGCGGCGTTTACGGTCATCAAGCGGCTTTTGAAGCCCGGCGGCCGGCTGGTGGTGGGCGACATCCTGCGTCCCGAGGTGGGAATGCCGCGCGATGTGCTCGCGCTGTTGCGGTTTGCGGCGAGCCACGGCTTCCTGAAGGACGCCCTGATCGGGCTGGTCGCAACCGCGCTGTCGGACTACCGGCAATTGCGCAGCAAGGTCGGACTGCAGCGCTACAGCGAGGCCGAGATGATGGCCAAACTGGCCGCAGCGGGATTCACCGCCTCCCGCGCCCATGCCAATATCGGGCACAATCCGTGGCGAATGACCTTCGTGGCCCGGCACGCGCTGAACCCGTCAGCGACCGGTTAGGGTTAATCAGCGCTAGGCGTGGATCACCGCGGCGTGATCGGCAATGATCGCGGCGACCCGGTGGCGGAATGCTTCCACGCGAGAGCAGTGCATCGCTCTTTATCCTGGTTCAAATCCAGGCCGGGTCTCCAGCCTTCGCCGCTACCGCGGCTTCGGCTGGGCAAGCCAGCCGGCTGAACACGGCTAAGACTGACCGCCTAATCGGAGCGCAGGCGGGCCGGATCACGGCAAAAGCCGGTTGATTGGGCGTTAATACTCTTTCGCGGCTGCGAAATCTGGTCTAAAGACCACCCGCGCGCGAGGCTGATCCCAAGCGCCGGGTTTGAGGGGACGCGCGGCAGGCGCGCCCTTTTTTTGTGCCCAAATCCCTGTTCCCGCGAGACTTGATGCCTAAAAGAACCGACATCTCCACCATCCTGATCATCGGCGCCGGCCCCATCGTGATCGGCCAGGCCTGCGAATTCGATTATTCCGGCACGCAGGCGGTGAAGACCCTGAAGGAAGAGGGCTACCGCATCGTTCTGGTCAATTCCAATCCGGCCACCATCATGACCGATCCGGAACTGGCGGACGCCACCTATATCGAGCCGATCACGCCGGAGATCGTCGCCAAGATCATCGAGAAGGAACGCAACGTCGTTCCCGGCGGCTTTGCGTTGCTGCCGACCATGGGCGGCCAGACCGCGCTGAACTGCGCGCTGTCCCTGCGCAAGCAGGGCACGCTGACAAAATTCGACGTCGAGATGATCGGCGCCACGGCGGACGCCATCGACAAGGCCGAGGATCGCGGCCGTTTCCGCGAGGCCATGACCCGGATCGGGCTGGAAACGCCGCGCTCGGTGCAGACCAAGACGCTGCCCGACGCGCTGCGCGCGCTCGACGACATCGGCCTGCCCGCGATCATCCGCCCCTCCTTCACCATGGGCGGCACCGGCGGCGGCATCGCCTACACCAAGGCCGAATTCATCGAGATCGTCGAGCGCGGCATCGACGCCTCCCCCACCGACGAAGTCCTGATCGAGGAAAGCGTGCTCGGCTGGAAAGAGTTCGAGATGGAGGTGGTGCGCGACAAGAAGGACAACTGCATCATCATCTGCTCGATCGAGAACCTCGATCCGATGGGCGTGCACACCGGCGATTCCATCACGGTGGCGCCGGCGCTGACCCTGACCGACAAGGAATACCAGATCATGCGCGACGCCTCGCTGGCGGTGCTGCGCGAGATCGGGGTGGAGACCGGCGGCTCCAACGTGCAGTTCGGCGTCAACCCGGCCGACGGCCGCATGGTCGTGATCGAGATGAATCCGCGGGTGTCGCGCTCGTCCGCGCTGGCCTCGAAGGCGACCGGCTTTCCGATCGCAAAAGTCGCGGCCAAGCTCGCGGTCGGCTACACGCTCGACGAGATCGCCAACGACATCACGGGCGGCGCGACGCCGGCCTCGTTCGAGCCGACCATCGACTACGTCGTGGTCAAGATCCCGCGCTTTGCATTCGAAAAGTTTCCCGGCGCCTCGACCACGCTGACCACCTCGATGAAGTCGGTCGGCGAAGTGATGGCGATCGGCCGCACGTTCCAGGAAAGCCTGCAGAAGGCCCTGCGCGGCCTCGAAACCGGCCTCACCGGTCTCGACGAGATCGAGATCGAGGGGCTCGGCCGCAGCGACGACAAGAACGCGATCCGCGCCGCGCTCGGCACGCCGACGCCGAACCGGCTGTTGCAGGTGGCGCAGGCGATGCGGCTCGGCTGGTCGGACGAGGAGATCTTCACCTCCTGCAAGATCGATCCGTGGTTCCTGGCGGAGATGCGCGGCATCGTCGACATGGAGCGCAAGATCAAGGAAAACGGCCTGCCGCAAAACGCGTTCGGCATGCGCACGCTGAAGGCGATGGGCTTTTCCGACGCGCGGCTCGCGGTGCTCAGCGAGACCACCGAGGCCGAAATCACCGCGACGCGCCACGCGCTCGGGGTTCGTCCGGTGTTCAAGCGCATCGACACCTGCGCCGCCGAGTTCGCTTCGCCCACCGCCTACATGTATTCGACCTACGAATCGCCGTTCGCGGGCAAGCTCGCCGACGAGAGCGCGCCGACCGACAAGAAGAAGGTCATCATTCTCGGCGGCGGCCCCAACCGCATCGGCCAGGGCATCGAGTTCGACTATTGCTGCTGCCATGCCTGCTTCGCGCTGCACGACGCCGGCTATGAAACCATCATGATCAACTGCAATCCGGAAACGGTGTCGACCGACTACGACACCGCCGACCGATTGTACTTCGAGCCGCTGACCGCCGAGGACGTGCTCGAGATCATCGCCACCGAACGGCAGAACGGCACCCTGCACGGCGTCATCGTGCAGTTCGGCGGCCAGACGCCGCTGAAACTGGCGCGCGCGCTGGAAGCGGCCAATGTGCCGATCCTCGGCACCTCGCCCGACGCCATCGATCTCGCCGAGGACCGCGACCGCTTCAAGCGCGTGCTCGACAAGCTGCGGCTGAAGCAGCCGAAGAACGGCATCGCCTATTCGGTCGAGCAGGCGCGGCTGGTCGCCGCCGATCTCGGATTGCCGCTGGTGGTGCGCCCGTCCTATGTGCTGGGCGGCCGCGCGATGCAGATCATCCGCGAGGAAAGCCAGCTCGGCGACTATCTGCTCGGCACCTTGCCCGAGCTGGTGCCGGGCGACGTCAAGGCGCGCTACCCGAACGACAAGACCGGGCAGATCAATACCGTGCTCGGCACCAATCCGCTGCTGTTCGACCGCTATCTGTCCGACGCCATCGAGATCGACGTCGACTGCCTCTCCGACGGCAAGGACACCTTCATCGTCGGCATCATGGAGCATATCGAGGAAGCCGGCATTCACTCCGGCGACTGCGCCTGCTCGCTGCCGCCGCATTCGCTCGATGCCGCGATGATCGGCGAACTGGAACGGCAGACGCGCGAACTGGCGCTCGGGCTCGACGTGGTCGGATTGATGAACGTGCAATACGCCATCAAGGACGGCGACATCTACGTGCTGGAAGTCAATCCGCGCGCCTCGCGCACGGTGCCGTTCGTCGCCAAGGTGATCGGCACGCCGGTGGCGAAGATCGCGGCCAGGCTGATGGCCGGCGAGAAGCTTGCGGACTTCAATCTGAAAAAGCGCAAGCTCGGCCATGTCGGCGTCAAGGAATCGGTGTTCCCGTTCGCCCGCTTCCCCGGCGTCGATACCGTGCTCGGTCCGGAGATGCGCTCGACCGGCGAGGTGATGGGCATCGACCGCTCGTTCGAGGTGGCGTTCGCCAAGAGCCAGCTCGGCGGCGGCACCCGCGTGCCGCGCAAGGGCACGGTGTTCGTCTCGGTCCGCGACATCGACAAGACGCGGATCGCCGAAGCGGTGCGGCTATTGTCGGCGGTCGGCTTCAAGGTGATGGCCACCTCGGGGACGCAGCGCTTCCTGACCGATTTCGGGGTGCCGACCGAAAAGGTGAACAAGGTGCTGGAGGGCCGGCCGCATATCGTCGACGCCATCATGAACGGCGACATCCAGCTGGTTTTCAATACCACCGAAGGACCGCAGGCGCTGGCCGACAGCCGCTCGTTGCGGCGAGCTGCCCTCTTGCATAAAGTGCCATATTACACCACTCTTTCGGGTGCCGTGGCGGCGGCGCAGGGCATCCGCGCCTATCTGGGCGGGGACCTTGAGGTCCGCACGCTGCAGAGCTATTTTTCTTCCGAAATCCTGATCCTTGACGGGCCTGCGTGCCCGTTAACCGATTGGCAATAAAGCAGGCTTGGTGGAACTCACCTGCCAGGCGGATGTTCTGTTTCGGCGCGCCGTCGCCCCGAAATTTCAATCCGAAAACGGCTCGCGCGCGCCATCAAGCGGCTCGCGCGATCGAAGGACAAGAGAGATGATGGAAAAGGTTCCGATGACCGCCGGCGGTTACGCCGCCCTTGAGGTCGAATTGAAGCAGCGCCAGTCGGTGGACCGTCCGCGCATCATCGAGCATATCGCCGAAGCGCGCTCGCATGGCGACCTGTCGGAGAACGCGGAATATCACGCCGCAAAGGAAGAGCAGTCGCACAATGAAGGCCGCATCGCCGAGCTGGAGGACAAGCTGGCGCGCGCCGACATCATCGACATCTCGAAACTGTCGGGCGACACCATCAAGTTCGGCGCGACCGTGACGCTGGTCGACGAGGACACCGACAAGAAGGCGGTGTGGCAGATCGTCGGCGAACCGGAGGCCGACGCCAAGAAGGGCCGCATCTCCATCACCTCGCCGCTCGCGCGCGCGCTGATCGGCAAGAAGAAGGGCGCCTCCGTCGAAGTCATGGCGCCCGGCGGCTCCAAGGCCTACGAGATCACCAAGGTCGAGTGGCGCTGAAACGCTCGGTCCGGTTTCGCCGCGGCTGCGTTCTGAAAAATTCTGTGTTTCGAAACCAAGGGCCGGGACAATCTCCCGGCCCTTTCGTTCGTCATGCCGGCCGCGCAAACACTCGGCGAGCGCCGCTTATTCCATTGCTGCTTTGCGAAACGCCGCCGATTTTATTTTGGCGGCATGCTTTCGCTCGGCGTCGCCCCATTATACGACTCAGATATACCACTGGCATAAGTTGAAACGTTTTGGGGGATACGGCCATGATTGAAACTCTCGCGGCGTGGAAGCCGCGCGCGTTGAGCGTGTTGCGCATCATCACGGGATTGATGATCATCGAACACGGCATGGGAAAGATCTTCCACTTTCCCGACCTTCCGGCCTACGCCAACGTCCAGCTGCTGTCGCTGCTCGGCGCCGCCGGCTTCATCGAACTGATCGGCGGCGCGCTGCTGATCGTCGGCCTCTGGACCCAGCCCGCGGCGTTCATTGTCTCCGGTGAAATGGCGGTCGCCTATTTCATGGTGCATGCGCCCAAGGGCTTCTTTCCGCTGATCAATGGCGGCACGCTGGCGATCGCCTATTGCTTCGCCTGCCTGTATCTGTCGACCGCGGGCGCGGGGCCGTGGAGCCTCGACGCGACGATGAAGCGGAATTGAGGGGGACGATGATGGACAGGTTCAACAAACTGCTCGGCGCCGGCGAGCCGATCATTCTCAGCATCTTCCGCATCGTCACGGCGCTCCTGATGTTCCAGTTCGGCGTGGCGAAGCTTCTGAAAATTCCGGCCGGGACAATGTTCGACAAGGTGCAGCCGATGTCACTGTTCGGCGTCGCCGGCATGTTCGAACTGGTCGTGGGCGGACTGCTGCTGGTCGGGCTGTTCTCGCGGCTGCGCCGCTTTCATCCTGTGCGGTGAAATGGCGTTCGCCTATTTCATCAGCCATTTCCCGAGGGGCTTCATTCCGCTGCTGAACGGCGGCAACCTCGCGATCATGTTCTGCTTTTCCTGCCTCTTCCTCGCCTGCGCCGGCGGCGGGCCGTTGAGCCTCGACGCGATGTTGCGCAAGAAGAGCTAGCGCTGTTCGCACAACGCCGTCATTCCGGGATGCGAAACAGCAGACCCGGAATGACGCCTGGGCTCAGTGCGGCACTTTCAGTTCGAGCGGCACCGCCGCCTCGTATTTGGAATTGTGCAGCACCAGCGACGTCCGGACATTGCGCACATGGGGCGCGGCCGTCAGGTGGGTGACGAATTCCTGAAACGTCGCCATGTCGGGCGCCACGCATTTCAGGATGAAATCGACCTCGCCCGACAGCATCCAGCATTCCCGCACCAGCGGTTCGGCGCGAACGAACTCCTCGAATGCGCGCAGGTCGGCAT
Source organism: uncultured Alphaproteobacteria bacterium (assembly GCA_963843225.1). Taxonomy (GTDB): domain Bacteria; phylum Pseudomonadota; class Alphaproteobacteria; order Rhizobiales; family Xanthobacteraceae; genus Bradyrhizobium. The sequence goes on from CAWJJT010000005.1 coordinate 426,560, forward strand.
CGGCCTGGCTCGACAGATGCACCGAGGCGAACACCGTGACGTCGAAGCCGAGCCGGCGCGGATCCAGCAGGCCGCGATAGCCCTGGATGTAGCCTTCTTCCTCGAGCGCCCGCACCCGGCGCAGGCAGGGCGGCGGCGAAATGCCGACGCGTTTGGCCAGTTCCACATTGGTGATTCGGCCGTCGGCCTGGATTTCGCTGAGGATTTTGAGGTCGATTTCGTCAAGATTCTTCGACACGCGGCTTCGGATCCCTGGGGCTGGCAATGGTTTCTGATAATGGTTGGCAACTCTCTTAGCGCAGCTACCGCAGCTTGCGCAATTTTATTGCGCGTGCGGTGCGCCATTTTTCGCCTTCGGGGGGAAAAATCGCCGATATGGATTGCAATTCTTGCATAGCTTGCCAGATATCCTAGACTTGGATTTGACACTTTCAGCGCCGGGGCGATGCCTTCCGGGCGCTTTTCGCCCAAGCCCTGACCAAATTCCCTTAAGAGAGGGACTCCTCCCATGCCTGCTCCCATCCACGCCAAGGTCGTCATCATCGGTTCCGGACCGGCCGGATACACCGCTGCGATCTATGCCGCGCGCGCGATGCTGGAGCCGGTGCTGATCCAGGGCATCCAGCCCGGCGGCCAGCTCACCATCACCACCGACGTGGAAAACTATCCGGGCTTCGCCGACGTCATCCAGGGCCCCTGGCTGATGGAGCAGATGGAGAAGCAGGCCGCCCATGTCGGCACCAAAATCGTCACCGATCTCGTCACCAAGCTCGAACTCGGCCAGCGGCCGTTCCGCCTGACCTGCGACTGCGGCGATGTCTATCTCGCCGAAACCGTCATCCTCGCCACCGGCGCGCAGGCGCGCTGGCTCGGCATGCCCTCGGAAGAAAAATTCAAGGGCTTCGGCGTTTCGGCCTGCGCCACCTGCGACGGATTTTTCTATCGCGGCAAGGAAGTCGTCGTGGTCGGCGGCGGCAACACCGCGGTCGAGGAAGCGCTGTTCCTGACCAACTTCGCTTCGACCGTGACGGTCGTGCATCGCCGCGACCATTTCCGCGCCGAGCGCATCCTGCAGGACCGCCTGTTCAAGCACCCCAAGATCAAGGTGATCTGGGACTGCGCGATCGACGAAATCCGCGGCACCGAGAATCCGGGCAAGGTCACCCATGTCCGGCTGAAGAACGTCAAGACCGGCGCGTTGACCGAACTGCCGGCCGACGGCGTCTTCATCGCGATCGGCCATGCGCCGGCGACCGAACTCGTGCTCGGCCAGATCAAGCTGAAACCATCCGGCTATGTCGAGGTGGCGCCGAACTCGACCGCGACCTCGGTGCCCGGCGTGTTCGCCGCCGGCGACGTCGCCGACGAAACCTACCGGCAGGCGGTGACGGCCGCCGGCCTCGGCTGCATGGCAGCCCTTGAGGCCGAACGTTTTCTCGCCCTGCAGGCGAGCGAACGCGCGGCGGCGGAATAATCATGGCACGAACCCGGGACGGATTTACCGACATGGATTGGGACAAGCTGAAGGTGTTTCACGCGGCGGCGGAAGCGGGCAGCTTCACGCATGCCGGCGAACAGCTCGGCCTGTCGCAATCGGCCGTGTCGCGCCAGGTCAGCGCGCTGGAGCAGGAGCTCTCGGTGTCGCTGTTCCACCGCCATGCGCGCGGCCTCATCCTCACCGAGCAGGGCGACCTGTTGTTCCGCACCGCGCATGACGTGTTCATGCAGCTGCAGGCGGCGCGCGCCAAACTGACCGACAGCCGCGAGCGGCCGAGCGGCGACCTCAAGATCACCTCACCGCCGGCGCTCGGCATCAACTGGCTGATTCCGCGGCTCCACGAGTTCACCGCGCTCTATCCGGAAATCCGGATTTCCATGATCGTCACCGACGAGGAGCTCGACCTCTCGATGCGGGAGGCCGACGTCGCGATCCGCACCCGCAAGCCGACCCAGCCCGACCTGATCCAGCGCAAGCTGTTCTCGATCGGCTTCCACGCCTATTGCTCGCCGGAATACATCAAGCGCTTCGGCACCCCGCGCACGCTCGACGATCTCGACGCGCATCGCATCATCATGCTGAGCGATACGCAGGTTCAGCCGCATCTGCAGAACCGCAGCTGGCTGATCGAGGCCGGCCGCAACGGCTCCGGTCCGCGCGAGGCCTATTTCAAGGTCAACAACATCCTGGGCCTGGTGCGCGCCTGCCAGCAGGGGCTCGGCATCGCCGCGCTGCCGGACTATCTGGTCGAGGAAAACAATCGCCTGGTGCAACTGTTCGGCGAATCCGACTCGATCCAGATCGACACCTATTTCGTCTATCCCGAAGAGTTGAAGACGGTGGCGCGGGTGCAGGTGTTTCGCGACTTCGTGGTGAGCAAGGCGCAGCGCTGGCCGTCGTGATTTCAAGCTGTTTTTGGCGTCTTGCCGGAGCCCCCGGTCTCCGCATGACTGACATGCTTGCAGCCTAGTTGCTGCAAGGCCCCGGCGGGGACCATACTGCTAGATACGCTGAGCATTCGCGTTGCGCATTTGTCCCCCTCCTCCAGTGGCGCGGAAGCTCAGTAATCCCTCTTGGAAGGTGATTGTGTCGGCCTCACGTGGCCAATACCTTAAGCCGGGCTCTATCGAGCCCGGCTTTTTTTTGGGAATCCCGTCTCGATCGCCGGTTCGTCGTGCGGCTGGATGCACGCGGCTGCACCCATTCCGCGCGTTGACAGGCGCAGGGCGGCCGATCATCATCCTGACGATGATCATGAGTCTCTGCATGGCAGCATTGTCGAAAAAAGCTCCGGCTTCCGGGGCTTCGAATCGGCGCGCGCGATAATCTTCCAGCCAGCACCGATCCCAAGAAACCCCGCCGTCTGGACGGGGTTTTTTAATGTCCCGTCTCCGGCCTTCCCCGAGGAGATGGACCAATGACCGACCTTCGAACTTCCGATCTTCAAGACCTGCGATCTGCAAGCCCGCCTGCGCGGCCTCTGGCTGCCGCTGATCACGCCGTTCCGCGACGGCGCGCTCGACGAGGCGTCGCTGCGCCGGCTGGTGCGGCATTATGTCCCGCTGCCCATCGACGGGCTGATGCTCGCCGCCACCACCGGCGAAGGCCTGACGCTTTCGCCCGTCGAAACCGAACGGCTGGTGCGCACGGTGCGCGACGAAGCCGCAAAGACAAAGAGCTCTTCCGCTTCTCCTCGGCCTGTCCGGCAGCAACACCGCGCGCGCTGCTCGACACGCTGGCGCGAACCGCCGCGTGGCCGATCGACGGCTATCTGATTTCCTGCCCGTATTATTCGCGGCCGTCGCAGCGGGGGCTGGAGCTTCACTTTCAGCGCGCTCGCCGATCGCGCCAGCCGTCCGATGGCGCTCTACAACATCCCCTACCGGACCGGCGTCAATCTCGGCAACGAGGCGATGCTGCGGCTCGCCGCCCATCCCAATATCGCGGGCCTGAAGGATTGCTGCGCGGACCGCAGCCAGTCGATCGAGCTGTTGCGCCGGCGTCCGCCGGATTTCGCCGTGCTGACCGGCGAGGATGCACAATATCAGGAAGCGCTGAGCGACGGCGCCGACGGCGGCATCCTGGCGTCGGCGCATGTCGAGACCGGCGATCTTCGCGGAAATCTTACCGGCTGCAGGCGGCGGGCGAACGCGATGCCGCGCTGGCGCTTTGGCGGATCGGTCGCGGACCTGACGCGACTGCTGTTCGCCGAGCCGAGCCCGGCGCCGATCAAGCACTGGCTGTGGCGGACCGGATTGATCGACAGCGCGGAGGTACGACTGCCGATGACGGAGGTGAGCGCGGAGCTGGCCGCCGGATCGATCGGGAGATCGAGCGGCGCGCCCGGCAAGCTCTCTCGCCCCGCTCTCGCGGGGCGAAGTCGAATACGGCTCAGTCCAGCCGCGTCCGCGCCAGCCGCAGCGCGTTGCCGATCACGCTGACCGACGACAGCGCCATCGCGGCGGCGCCGATCATCGGCGACAGCAGGATGCCGAACACGGGATAGAGCACGCCGGCGGCGATCGGCACGCCGGCGGCATTGTACAGGAATGCGAAGGTGAGGTTCTGGCGGATGTTGCGCATGGTCGCGACCGACAGCCGCCGCGCCCGAACCAGGCCCATCAGGTCGCCGGTCAACAGCGTAACCCCGGCGCTTTCGATCGCCACATCGGTGCCGCTGCCCATGGCGACGCCGACATCGGCCGCGGCCAGCGCCGGCGCATCGTTGACGCCGTCGCCGACCATGGCGACGCGGCGGCCTTCCTTGCGCAGCCGCTGCACCACCTCGCTCTTGCGCTCCGGCAGCACGCCGGCCTCGATCTCGTCGATGCCGAGCGTGGCCGCCACCGCGCGCGCGGTGGTGAGATTGTCGCCGGTCAGCATCACGATGCGCAGGCCGTCCCCGCGCAGAGCTGGCCAACGCGGCTTGCGCCGATGGCTTGACCGGATCGGCGATGGCGATGATTCCGGCGGCGCGGCCGTCGACCGCGACATAGATCGCGGTGGCGCCGTCCTGCCTTGCGGCTTCCGCGGCGGCGTCGAGATCCCCGGTCGAAATACCGAGTTCGCCCATCAGCATCGCATTGCCGAGCGCGACCTTGCGGCCGTCGACGATGGCGGTCGCGCCCTTGCCGGACGGCGAGGCGAAATCACCGACCTCGCCGGGCTTGACGCCGCGCTCGCCGGCGGCGTTCAGGATCGCCTGCGCCAGCGGATGCTCGCTGCCGCGCTCGACGCTGGCCGAAAGTCGCAGCAATTCGTTTTCCTCGAAGGCGCCGGCCGCAACGATCGACACCACCCTGGGCTTGCCTTCGGTCAGCGTGCCGGTCTTGTCGAGCACGATGGTGTCGATGCGCTCGAACCGCTCCAGCGCCTCGGCGTCGCGGATCAGGATGCCGGAATGCGCGCCGCGGCCGACCCCGACCATGATCGACATCGGGGTGGCGAGCCCGAGCGCGCAGGGACAGGCGATGATCAGCACCGTGACGGCGGCGACGAGGCCGAAGGTAAAGCGCGGCTCGGGACCGAACGTCATCCAGGCCGCGAACGCCGCGATCGCCGCCGCGATCACCGCCGGCACGAACCAGCCGGCGACCTGATCGGCGAGCCGCTGGATCGGCGCGCGCGAACGCTGCGCGCGCGCCACCATGTCGACGATCCGCGCCAGCATGGTGTCGCGGCCGACCTTCTCGGCGCGCAGCACCAGCCCGCCGCTCTGATTGACGGTGCCGCCGATCACGCGGGCGCCTTCGGTCTTCGACACCGGCATCGATTCGCCGGTCACCATGGATTCATCGACCGCCGAGCGGCCTTCGATGACGACGCCGTCGACCGGGATCTTCTCGCCCGGGCGCACGCGCAGGCGATCGCCGACCGCGATGGCGTCGATCGCGACGTCTTCGTCGCCGTGCTCGGTGATGCGGCGCGCGGTTTTCGGCGCAAGCCCGAGCAGCGCGCGGATCGCGCCCGAGGTGCGCTCGCGCGCCCGCAATTCCAGCACCTGCCCGAGCAGCACCAGCACCGTGATGACGGCGGCGGCCTCGAAATACACCGCGACCATGCCGTGCATGTCGCGGAACGCGGGCGGAAACAGCTGCGGCGCCAGCGTGCCGACCACGCTGTAGAGCATAGGCCACGCCGGTGCCCATCGCGATCAGCGTGAACATGTTGAGGTTGCGCGTGAGCAGCGAGCGCCAGCCGCGCTCGAAGAACGGCGCGCCCGCCCACAGCACCACCGGCGTCGCCAGCACGAGCGAGATCCAGTTCGACCAGTCGGCGGCACGAGGTGACCAAAGCCGAGATGGCTGCCCATCTCGATGACGAACACCGGCAGCGTCAGCACCAGCGCGATCCAGAACCGCCTGCGTCATGTCGATCAGTTCGGGATCCGGCGCCTCGTCGAGCGAGACCTGCTCGGGCTCCAGCGCCATGCCGCAGATCGGACAGGTGCCGGGGCCGACCTGCCGCACCTCCGGATGCATCGGACAGGTGTAGATGGCGCCGGCCGGCGCTGCGGGCTCGGGCTGCCGGACTTTTTCGGCGCGAGGTATTTTTCCGGCTCGGCCTCGAAACGCTCGCGGCAGCGCGCGCTGCAGAAGAAATAATCCTGCCCCTGCTAGGCAAGGCGATGTTTGGCGGTGTCGCGGTTGACGCTCATGCCGCAGACCGGATCGATGGCGACGCCAGCGCCCTTGTCGCCGCCGCCATGCTTGCCGCCGCAGCAGGCGTGCGTTTCGGCGCCGTGATGGTGGCCGGCATGTGCCGCGCCCGCCCCGTGCGGGTGATCCGTCTCTGCCATCACAGCTCTCCCGGCCTCTTGAAAACGTATACCCTAGGGGGGTATATGAGCGTACATGCGAAACGAGATCAAGACCTCCTGCCTGAAAAGACTGAAACGGATCGAGGGCCAGATCCGCGGCCTCGCCGGCATGGTCGAGGACGACCGCTATTGCATCGACGTGGTGACGCAGATTACGGCCGCGAAGGCGGCGCTGCGCCGGGTCGAGGAGGAAATCCTGCGCGATCACGTCGCCCATTGCGTCGAGCACGCGATCACCTCCGGCGACAAGGCCGATCAGCGCCGCAAGATCGCGGAGTTGATGGACGTGATCGGCCGCGCCGACCGGTAGGCGGCAACGGCGGCGGGGGCGGTTTGCGTGGTTAATGCGTAGTGACGGCCGCACGTCAAATCCGAACGACGCGGCAACCCCAACTTTAAAACTTGAGGGCTATTGAATTCCCCAACAACAAACCGACGGGGGAAACAATGACCACTCCAACCATTCGAGACACCGCCAACCTGGCCTCGGCGCGCGCCGAAGCCGTGCAGGATCTGCTTCTGGTGTCGTCCTTCGGGCTCTGGGCGATGCTTCTGGGCGTTGCGCCGGTGGTGGCCCTTCGCCTCATGACCGGAAGCTGACAGGCCCGGGCAAGCGGCGGATGGTTAATCCGTGGTAGCACCTGTGCTCAAATGCACAGGAAATCGCGACCGGCTTTTTAAAAGCTTCCGCGTATCAAGGTCGCCACAAAAGCAAGAATTGCGGGGGGCGTCGTGAGCACACTTGAAAATCAATTCCCCGAACAGCGGGGCTTCAGCACCGGAGACATTCTCTGGGCGCTGGGTATCTGGTCGGTGATCCTCGGCCTGTCGCCGGTGATCGTGTTCTACATGCTGATGGTCGCCTGACCCGGCCATCGCAACAAAATTCGCAAGGCCCTGAAAACGTCATCCCCACGTAACGCCTCAGCCGTTACGTGGGGATGACGATTTACAACAGAGAAACGCGCGAAGCCTTGCGCGTTCTTGTTGGTCTTGAGCCGCGGCCTGGTTAAGCCGCCTGCTTGTGCATTGCGCCGCTCGCCGACACCGATCCACGGATCGCCTTCACCGAACGTTCGATCGCGGCCCACAGCCGGCCGATCTCGGCCGCCGCACGCCCTTCCGCATAATATTCGCGCGCGCCTTCGCCATGGCTGAGCGCCATCAGCAGATCGGCACGGTTGGTGATCTGGCCGCCCCAAACCGGCGCCCGGAACTTGGCGAGCGATTCACGCGCGATGGTGACGATCGGGCTTTCCGCGTCGTCGCGACGCGCAGGCGCACCGTTGAGCACGACGGCATAGGGCTTGCGCGCGGCGCGGCAGGTCTGAATGGTTTCCTGCACGGCGTTGACGTCGAAGACCCCCGGCCGCGCCGGAATGATCACCATGGTGGCGTTCTTGATGGAATCCTCGACGACGGCCGACAGATTCGGCGGCGTGTCGATGAATACCCATTCGAAGCCGTCACGTTTTGCGGCCGCGACGATCCCGCTGACGGAATTGACTGCAGTCTTGATCGGCGGTTCGTTGGTGCCGCGCAGCTTGTGCCACAGCGTCAGCGAACCCTGCGGATCGGCGTCGACAAGCAGAGTAGGCTTCGTTGCCTTATGGACATGCGCAGCAAGATGAGCGGCCAGAGTACTCTTTCCCGAGCCGCCTTTACGCGAAGCAAAAACAATGACGTTCATACCTTGGCCTCCAGATTGACCCCAGAACGCGAAAATGAATCAGCCCTGCTGATTCGTGAAAGAAAAATTTACAACCAATTGTGATGCACCCCCGGATTAGTCCCAGCGGTTGGCTTTTGAGTCACACAACGCGCCGCAGAGAGACAAAAACCGAGCAAATCGAATCGAAAACGACTCATTGCGCGATTTTCTCAGGGAAATACCGGCAGCAAGCCTGTTGGCATTCAACCTGTCCGGGTACCGGTTGCAGCCGGATTTCGCACGAACCATGCCGGCGCGTCGAACAAAAGGAGTCCGGATGGCAGAGAATGAGGTCCGCGAAGCAAGCAACGGCTTGCGACGACCGCGCAAAACGAAAAACCGCGGCTCGGCGGTGCGATACGTTCGAGCGAAGACGAGTTACGTTCGCGCGAGGATCAGTCCTCGTCGGACTTCCTGGATTTTTTCGCCTTCCGCGAATTTTCCGGTGTGATGCTCATCGGTCTGCCGGCATTGCCTGCGGCGGCGTTAGCCTCCGGCTCGCGGAAGAACACGCGGCAGGCCGGGCTGAGCTGCGACTTGTTCTGAATCATGCAGACCGTGATGCGATCGACATCGGGAACGAAGGCGCCGCAGATGCGCATCGCGTCACCGCTGCACGCCTGCTCCTGTTCGGGCGTGTAGGCCCGGCTTGCCGCCGGCCACATCGACACCGCCAGCGCAGTCGCCAGCATCAGGCCGACGTGGAAATTGCTGGAACGGACGGCCATCGCGAATCTCCCCGAAGCAGTGGTGCGGAATTGTGGGTGAAGGGCAAGGGATTAGCAAGGACGACGGCCGCGAGAACGCCGAGGACAACGCAATGCCGATCGACCTGTGTCGTGGAAAACACGGTGTTTGCTTCAAGCAGCATTCGCGGCAGGAGAGGATTTGATGCGTGGT
>CAWJJT010000006.1:0-277759 GCA_963843225.1 uncultured Alphaproteobacteria bacterium
TGCTCGTCCGGATCGGCACGATCTTGCTCGATGCCGCGCCGGGGCTGCGGCGCTGCGCGCGGTCGGCTTAGGTATCGGCGAGACGCAGCTCTCGCAGATCCCGCTGCCCGCCTGTGCGCCGCAGCGTCGGCTATGTCGGGCAGGACACCGTGTTGCTCGGCGGCACGATTGCGGAGAACGTGCGCTTCGGCAACGCGGCCTCCGACGCGCAGGTCGATGCGGCATTGGCGGCGTCGGCGGCAGATTTCGTTGCGGGGCTCGATCTCGGCGGTGCGACGCCAGTTGGCGACCGTGGCGCCGAAGCTCTCGGGCGGCGAGCGGCAGCGTCTCGGCTCTTGCCCGGGCGCTCGCCGTGCCGCGGCGGCTCTACGTCCTTGACGAAGCGACCAGCGCGCTCGACGCGGAGACGGAGGCGCGCGTCATCGAAACGGTCGCCGCAGCTCGCCGGTTCCGCCACGGTGCTCGTGGTCGCGCATCGCTTCTCCGCGGTGCGCGCCGCCGATATCATCCACGTCATCGAAGACGGCCGGATCATCGAGTTCGGGCACATGGGACGAACTCGATAAACCGGGCCGGCGCTTTCGTGTCCTGAAGGAGTTGCAGTCCGTGGCCACGATCGAGGCGGGCTGATCGATGTGCGGCATCGCGGGATTGATCGATCGACGCCTCGCCGGCGACGGACGTCGCTGGCCCGGGTCGCACGGCGATGGCCGACGCGATCGCGTATCGCGGCCCCGACGGCGATGGGGGTCTGGGTCGACGCTGGCGCCGGCCTCGCGCTGTCGCACCGGCGACTCGCCATCATCGATCTCACGCCGGCCGGTGCCCAGCCGATGCTGTCCGCCGGATGGGCGCTTCGCGATCACCTACAACGGCGAGGTCTACAACGCCGAGGATTACGCCGGCATTCGGCTCGACCGGTATCGAACTGGCGCGGCCATTCCGATACCGAGGTCATGGTCGAGAGCTTCGCGCCGGCGCGGTATCCAGGCGACGCTCGCCGATTCAACGGCATGTTCGCGCTTGCGCTTTGGGACCGCACAACCGCGCTCTGCATCTCGTCCGCGATCGGCTCGGCATCAAGCCGCTGTTCTTCGCGCTGGCAGGTCGAGGCGTCGCCTTCGGCTCCGGAGTTGAAGGCCCTGCGGGCCGTCGGCGGCGGAGCCGCGCTCGCTCGACCCAGGCTTCGTCGCGAGCTTCCTGCGTGACGGCTATGTGCCGGCGCCGATGCGATCTTTGCCGCGATCGCAGAAGGTGCTGCCGGGCGAGATCGTGTCGATTTTTCCGAATGCGCCGTGCTCTCGCGGCGCGCTACTGGCGGCTCGAGGACGTCGTCGCCGCCGGCCACGCCGACCCGCTCGACGTCTCCGACGAGGAGGCGACCGACCGGCTCGCGGCGCTGCTGCAGACGCGGTCGGACGTCAGATGATCTCCGACGTTCCGCTCGGCGCATTCCTTTCCGGCGGCGTCGATTCATCGGCGGTGACCGCCTTGATGGTCGCGGCCGGGCGTGGCGCGGTCCGCACCTTCTCGATCGGCTTTCCCGATTTCGGCTTTGACGAATCCGAGCACGCGGCGGCGGTCGCGCGCCATCTTGGAACGACGCACACGGAACTGACAGTAACGGCCGCGACGCGCTCGCGGTGGTCCCGGGCATGATTGAGATGTACGACGAGCCATTCGCCGATTCTCGCAGATCCCGACCCATCTCGTCTCGCGCCTGACTCCGCGGCCACGTCACCGTCGCGCTGTCGGGCGATGGCGGTGACGAACTGTTTGCGGGTTACAATCGATATCTCGTCGCAGCGGGGTCCTGGTCGCGGGTCGCCCGGATTCCTGCATCGCTGCGTCGTGCGGCGTCGGCTGCGCTCGGCATCATTCCGCCTCAAGCGGTCGATGCTGCGCGTATCTGCTGCCGCGCGGGCTCGTGCCGGCACAGCCAGGCGATCAGCTCGCGAAACTCGCGAGCGTGCTTCCGCTCGACGGCGAAGGCCTCTACAACCGCCTCGTTAGCCAGGTGCCAGATCCGGCTGCGCATGTCGCTGCAGCGGAACGCAACACCCGGACTGGTGCGTCCCCGACCGGGCTGGATCTGCTTGATCGCATGCGATTCATCGACACGCTCGACTTACCTGCCGGACGACATCCTTCAAAAGGTAGACCGCGCTTCGATGTCAGTGGCGCTGGAAGCACGGCCGCCAATGCTCGATCATCGCTTGGTCGAATTCGCCTGGCGTTTGCCTCGCCGCTTTCTGGTGCGGGGTGGCCAGAGCAAGTGGCTTCTGCGCCGGGTCCTCGACCGCCATGTGCCGCGCGCGCTGATCGAACGCCCGAAGATGGGCTTCGGCGTGCCGCTCGCGGATTGGCTGCGCGGCCCCTTGCGCGACTGGGCCGACGATCTGTTGCGCACCGACGGTGGCGTCCTTGACCCAGCGGCCGCACGCACGCTTTGGCGCGAGCATTTGAGCGGGAGGCGCAATCACGCCTATCAGCTTTGGACGCTTCTCACGTTTGAGGCGTGGCGGCGCCGGTGGGCGTGATGCCGGAGAAACCCAATCTCGACGTCGAGGTCGCGCGCGGCTTCGGAGACGAGTGGACGAGATTCGACCAGTCGGCCCTGTTGGAGGAGGATCGCGCGCGCATCTGGCACGACTATTTCGATCTGTTTCCCTGGGAGTCGCTTCCCCCGCGCCTGCTGGCATTGATGTCGGTTGCGGTAGCGGACGTTGGGCGGCGCTCGTTGCGCCAAAAGTCGGCCATCTCCTGTGCATCGACGCCAGCGGGGATGCGCTCGCGGTTGCACGCGGCAACCTCGCTGCACTGCCGAACGTTCGGCTTGCCGAAGCATCCGTGGACCAGCTTCCCGTTGAAGATGCAAGCCAGGACTTCATCTACAGCCTCGGCGTCCTGCACCATGTCCCTGATACCGCGGCCGCCGTGCGTTCCGTCGCAGCCAAGCTGAAACCGGGTGCGCCGCTTCTGCTTTATCTCTACTACAATTTCGAGAATCGCCCACCATGGTTCCGCGTTTTGTGGCGGTCCTCGGAGCTTGTGCGCGCCGCCGTGTCGCGCAGCCCGCACGGGGCGCGCTACGTCGTGAGCCAGATCCTTGCAGCGTGCGTCTACTGGCCGCTCGCCCGCGCCGCACGGCTGGCGGAGCGGGCCGGGTTGGTGGTCGACAGCTGGCCGCTGGGTTATTATCGCGACAAGGGTTTTTACGTGATGCGCACGGACGCGCTCGATCGCTTCGGAACTCGCCTCGAAAAGCGCTTCTCCCGCTCCGATATTGTTGCCATGCTGCATGCAGCCGGCTGCGTTGATCCGGTGTTCTCGACCCATGCACCTTATTGGGTCGTCGTGTCGCGAAAATCGTGACCGCGCCACGCATTCTCGTCGTCGGTCCGCGTCTTGACGTCGGTGGCACTGAACGGCATCTGGCCCAACTTATTCCGGCGCTCGGCAAACGCGGTCTTGACATGCATCTGCACGTCATGGCGCGCGGAGGCGCTCTCGAGGCCGATTTAGCTTCGACCGGTGTTCCGATTGACGGCGCTGAGGCCGGAATGTCGCGACTTGCCGGCGTCCGCGCGACCGTCGTCGGTCTCGTTCGGCACATCCGCCTGCTTCGTCCCGACCTGGTGCATCTCTTCCTTCCAGAGCCGACGATTCTCGGCACGGTGGCCTGTGAACTTGTCGGCCACCGCCGCCGTGTCGTCAGCCGCCGTTCGCTTGCCCACTACCGCCGAGCCTATCCTGGCCTCGGCGCGATCGAACGCGCGATTCATCTGCGCACGTTAGCGCTCCTCGGCAATTCCGCCGCGGTCGCTGCCGAACTCGTGACCGAATGCGGGGATGGGGCGAAAGTCGGCATCATTCGCAATGGTGTCGTCGCGCCGCCACCGATGGATGCATCGACGCGCGCGGCGCACCGCGCTGTACTTGGTGTCGGCGACGAGACCTTCGCGATCGTCGTGGTTGCCAATCTGATCGCTTACAAGGGCCATGCCGATCTGTTGGCGGCGCTCGCTCGCGCGGCGCACCGCCTGCCTTGCACTTGGCGAGTGGTGTTTCTCGGGCGCGACGACGGGCAGGGCGCCGTGCTCGACGCCGCCGCGCAGGCGCTCGGTATCCTGGATCGCCTCATTCGCATCGGAGAACGGCCTGACGCCGCCGATCTCGCAGGCGCCTGTGACGTCGCGGTTCTGCCCTCGCATCAGGAGGGCTTTTCGAACGCCTTGGTTGAAGCCATGGCTCGTGGCCTGCCGACCATCGGGACCGCGGTTGGAGGCAATCTCGATGCAATCGAGGATGGGCTAACAGGTCTTCTCGTCCCCGTCGCCGCGCCGGATCAAATGGCGGCAGCGCTCTGCCGACTTGCTTCGGATCGGCCTCTTGCCGCGCGCCTCGGTGCTTGCGCCCGCGTCGAAATTGCCTCGCGCTTCGGCTTCGAGAACATGGTTGATCGCTACGAGCGGCTCTATCGCGGTCATGCACGGTTGGGTTTGGTGCCTGTGTCGTCTATCCTCGAGGCAGGAACTGCCGGTCAATAACGACGTTTGAGGCAATCCTTCGCAAAGGTTCGCGCTATTAAAGCTCGATGCAGGTTGTTAACCCTCCAACCTGCGGCGAGCGCGAACCATCCGCCCCTTGCGATGTCGATGGAATGTTGGCTAAACACTCGCCGGGATGTCGTTACCGGCATCCGGGAGTCTGGAAAGCCATTTGATGTCTCATCGGCGAAAAATCGCGGTTATCGGTCTGGGCTATGTGGGGCTGCCGGTGGCGGTGTCGTTTGCGCGTTCGGGAGTTCCGGTCGTCGGATTCGACGTGGATCCGAGACGCGTCGCTGAACTCAAGGAAGGAAAGGACCGGACCCGTGAGGTCGAAGGCGGTGATTTGCGCCAGGAATCGCTGCTTTTTACCGCCGATCCCGGCCGAAATGGCGAAAGTCCGATTTCTTCATCGTCACCGTGCCGACCCCGATCGACGAGGCTCGGAGGCCGGATCTCGGCGCGATGATCGCGGCATCGCGCTCGGTCGGAGCCGTGCTCAAGAAGGGCGACATCGTCGTCTATGAATCGACCGTCTATCCCGGCGCGGTCGAGGAAGAGTGCGTTCCAATTCTCGAGCAAGATCTCGGGTCTGAAGGCCGGCGTCGGATTTCACGGTCGGATATTCGCCCGAGCGCATCAATCCCGGCGACAAGCAGCATCGTTTCGAGACGATCATCAAGGTGGTCTCGGCGCAGGATGCCAGAAACGCTCGATATCGTCGCCGATGTCTACGGATCGGTCGTCACCGCCGGCATTCACCGCGCGCCCTCGATCAAGGTCGCCGAAGCCGCGAAGGTCATCGAGAATACCCAGCGCGATCTCAATATCGCGTTCATGAACGAACTGTCGCTGATCTTCCAGGCGCTCGATATCGATACCGGCGACGTTCTGGCGGCGGCGCGGACAAAATGGAATTTCATGCCGTTTCAGCCGGGCCTGGTCGGCGGCCACTGCATCGGCGTCGATCCCTATTACCTGACCTATCGCGCCGAAAAGGCGGGCTATCATCCCGAGGTCATTCTCGCCGGCCGGCGCATCAACGACGGCATGGGTCAGCGCATTGCGCGGGAATGCGTTCGGGGACTGCTTGCGTCGGAAGGGTCAGGGCGGCATCGTCACCATCCTCGGGCTGACCTTCAAGGAGGACGTTCCGGATACGCGCAACTCGCGCGTGGTCGATATCGTTCGCGAGCTGCAGTCGTTTCGGTCTGACGGTGCAGGTCCATGATCCGCTGGCGAATGCCGCCGATGCCAAGCATGAATATGGTGTGACGCTGACCGAGCTTGACGAGCTGCAGCCTGCCGATGCCGTCATTCTGGCCGTCGCGCATGCAGCGCTATCGTCGACGGCGGCTGGCCGCTTGTTCAAAAGCTGCTGGTCGACGGCACGGGCCTCGTCCTCGATGTCAAGATGAAGCTCGATCGTGGCTCGCAAGCCCGCCGGCATCGAGCTGTGGCGGCTCTGAGCCGCCGGAGATAAGATGCCGAACAATGCGGTACTGGTCACCGGAGCTGCCGGCTTCATCGGATTTCACGTTGCGCAACGGCTGTTGGCGGCCGGCCGCGAGGTCGTCGGCCTCGATATCGTCAACGACTATTACGATCCCAAGCTGAAGGAAGCGCGCCTCGAGATTCTGAAGCGCCAATCCGAATTTCAGCTTTGTGAAGCTCGATCTCGCCGATCGCGCGGCGATCAAAGTCGCTGTTCGCGCAGCATCGATTTCCCGTCGTGATCCATCTCGCGGCGCAGGCCGGCGTTCGCTATTCGCTGCAGAATCCCCACGCCTATGTCGATGCGAATCTCGAGGGCTTCATCAACGTGCTGGAGGGCTGCCGTCACAACGATTGCAAGCATCTTCTGTTTGCGTCCTCGTCCTCGGTGTACGGCGCCAATACCAAATTGCCGTTTTCGGTGCAGGACAATGTCGATCATCCGATCAGCCTCTATGCCGCGTCGAAAAAGGCCAACGAGCTGATGGCGCATGCCTACAGCCATCTGTATCGCATTCCGGCCACCGGTCTTCGGTTCTTCACGGTCTATGGTCCCTGGGGCCGTCCGGACATGGCGATGTTCATCTTCGCCAAGGCCATTCTCGACGGCGACGCCGATCAAGCTGTTCAATCATGGCAACATGCGGCGCGATTTCACCTACATCGACGACGTCAGCGAGGCGGTCGTGCGCCTCATGGATCGTCCGCCGCAGGGCAATCCGCAGTGGTCCGGCGACAAGCCCGATCCCGCGACCAGCGCCGCGCCGTGGAAGATTTACAATATCGGCAACAACCGTCCCGAAGAACTCATGCATGTGGTTTCACTGCTGGAGAAGGAGTTCGGCCGTACGGCGATCAAGGAGATGTTGCCGATGCAGCCGGGCGACGTGCCGGCAACCTATGCCGATATCGAGGATCTGGCGCGCGACATCGGATTTAGGCCCGCGACCACGATTGAAGATGGTATCGCCCGATTTGCGAAATGGTATCGTGAGTATCACAGGATTTGACGGCGGCTAGCCGCGCTCGTCCGAAATGACCTTGCCGTCGTTCGGCAGCGACTGAGGCGCCGCCCAGGCCACGTTTCCCCCGAGTTTTGTGACGCTGCGGAGCGTGGCCTTGACCATTTCAAGCAGCGCCGTGTCCGGAGTTGCCGCTTCCGCCTTCAGCGTCATGGCGTCGGTCTCGTCCTCGCGGGTGACGACGAGGCGCAGCCGTCCGAGTTCGGGGTGACGCCTGCCGATTTCCGCGATCTGCTCGGGCCGCACGAACATGCCCTTGACCTTGGTGGTCTGGTCGGCGCGGCCCATCCAGCCCTTGATGCGCATGTTGGTTCGCCCGCACGGGCTCGTGCCGGGCAGGGCGGCGCTGAGGTCGCCGAGCGCCAGCCGGATGCAGGGATGCTCGGGATCGAGCGAGGTGACGACGATCTCGCCGACATCGCCCTCGCTGACGGGATCGCCGGTGCCGGGACGGACGATCTCCACGATCAGGTCCTCGTTGACGACCAGGCCCTCGCGCGATGGCGTCTCGAACGCAATCAGGCCGAGATCGGCGGTGCCGAACGCCTGATAGGCCTCGATGCCGCGCGCCGCGATTTCCTCCTGCAGCGATTTCGGAAACGCCGCGCCCGATACCAGCGCCCGCTTGATCGAGGAGACGTCGCGGCCCGCGCTGCCTGCCGCGTCGAGCAGGATCTTGAGGAAATCGGGCGTGCCGCTATAGCCGATCGGGCGGTACGCCTCGATCAGCTCGAACTGGGCGTCGGTATTGCCGGGGCCGGCCGGGATGACGGCACAGCCGAGCGCGCGCGCCGAGGTGTCGAAGATGAAGCCGCCGGGCGTCAGATGATAGCTGAAGGTGTTCAGCACGACATCGCCCGGGCGGAAGCCGGCCGCGAATAGCGCCCGCGCGCCGCGCCAGGGATCGGCGTGAACGGATTCGGGTTCGAAGATCGGACCGGGCGAGGTGAACAATCTTCCGAACGAGCCGGGGAGCCCGGGGACGAAGCCGCCGAAGGGCGGCGCGGCCTTGTGCAGGGCAGGGAGCTCCGCCTTTCGCAGCACCGGCAGGCCCGCCAGTGCCGCCCTGCTGGCGATGTCGGCGGGATCGATGCCCTGGAGGCGCTCGGCATAGGCCGGCGCCGCCATCGCCTTGCGCAGCACGTCCGGCAACCGCGAAAACAGCTCCGCCTCGCGCGTCGCGGGCGCGCGGGTTTCGCGGGCGTCATAATGGTCGGTCATGTCTTCGTCACCATCGCGCTTGGCGCGCAAAATTGGCGTCATTCCGGGATGGTCCGAAGGACCAGACCCGGAATCTCGAGGTTCCGGATTCGCGCTTTGCGCGCTCCGGAACGACGCGCAGAGATTCTGCCCTCACAGCCATCGCTTCCGCCGCTTAAAGCTCTTCAGATTCTTGAAACTCTTGCGCTGGTCGCCGGCGCCGCCGAGGTAGAATTCCTTGACGTCCTCGTTGTCGCGCAGTTCGTCCGCCGAGCCGTCGAGCACCACCTTGCCCTGCTCCATGATGTAGCCGTGGCTCGCCACCGAAAGGGCGGCGCGCGCGTTCTGCTCCACCAGAAGAATGGTGACGCCGAGGTCGCGATTGATCTGCTGGATGATCCCGAACACCTCCTTGACCAGCAGCGGCGACAGTCCCATCGACGGCTCGTCCATCAGGATCATCTTCGGGCGCGCCATCAGCGCACGTCCGATCGCCAGCATCTGCTGCTCGCCGCCGGAGAGATAACCGGCAAGTCCGGTGCGCTCCTTCAGGCGCGGGAAATACTGGAACACCATGTCGATGTCGGCGCTGACCCTGCCATCGGTGCGGGTAAAGGCGCCGAGCCTCAGGTTTTCCAGCGACGTCATGTCGGAAATGATGCGGCGGCCCTCCATCACCTGGAAGATGCCGCGGCGGACGATCTTGTCGGGATCGATGCCGTTGATGCGCTCGCCGTCGAACATGATCTCGCCGCGGGTGACTTCGCCGTCCTCGGTCTTGAGCAGTCCCGAAATCGCCTTCAGCGTGGTCGACTTGCCGGCGCCGTTGGCGCCGAGCAGCGCCACGATGGCGCCCTTGGGCACCTCGAGGCTCAGGCCCCGCAGCACCAGGATGACGTCGTCATAGACCACCTCGATGTTGCGCACGCTGAGCAGCGGAGCGGAGGCGGTGACGGCGCCCGGAGTGGCGCGGATGGTTTCGGTGGCTGCGGTCATGTTCGAGTCGCTTTATCGCTGTCGTCATGCCCGGGCTTGTCCCGGGCATGCGCTATTGGCATCGAGAGGTCAGACGTGGATGGCCGGGTCAAGCCCGCTGTCACGACGACCCGGCCATGTCGTTGCCGCGCGTGACTCACCAGCCAAACCATTCCGGCTTGCGCGGCAGTTCGACGGTCTTGACCTTCTCGAGCTTGATGGTGCCCTTGGCCATGAGATCGTTGAGATCGCCATCGGTCGCGCCCGAGATCTTCGAGCGATAGAGGTCGACCTTCAGCGTGCCGCGATGGTCCTTGTCGGTCCAGGTCGAGGCGTTGCAGACGCCCTCCATGCCCGCCGGCACCCAATCCTTCTTCTGGTAGAAGCCCTTGGCGACGTTCTCGCCGGTGGCGCCGCCGTTCTTGGCGGCCCAGTCGATCGCTTCCTTCATGTACAGCGCGGTGCAGACGGCCGCGATGTAGTGCACGGGACGATAGACCTTGCCTGTCGGGTCCGACATCTTCGAGATTTCCATCACCGTCTTCATGCCCGGCGCGTTGCCGCCCCAGCCGACCGCCGTGCGCAGCGGGAAGATCACGCCGTCGGCGGCATCGCCCGCGGTCTTGGCGGCGTTCTCGTCCATGCCCCAGACGTTGGAGAGGAACTGGACGTCGACGCCGGCGGTCTTGCAGGCCTTCATCACCGAGATGTTGGAGGCCGCGGTGTTGCCGAGATAGGCGTAGTTGGCGCCGGAGCTCTTCAGGCTCAGGCACTGCGCGCTGTAGTCGCCCGGCGCCAGCGCGAACACCAGCGGCGGCAGCACCTCGAAGCCGAGCTCGGTGGCGAGCGCTTCGCCGGCCGCCTTCGGCGCGTTCGGATAGGGATGGTTGGCGCCCATATGCACGAATTTCGGCTTGCCCGGCTTGCCCTTGGCCTTCCAGTCCTCGGCCGCCCAGGTCAGCATCGGCGCGCAGCGCGTCCGAATAGCTCGGGCCGTAGAAGAAATTGTACGGCGCGGGCTTTGCCTTGCCGCTGGCGCCTTCCGGATCGGTCAGCGCCGCGGCGTAGGAGCCGGAGATATCCGGGATCTTGTCCTGCGCCAGGAAGCCGGTCAGCGCCTCGGTGTCGGCGGTGCCCCAGCCCATGATCGCGGCGACCTTGCTGTCGGGAGCGGACCATTTCTTGTAGAGCGCGATCGCGCGCGGCACCTGATAGCCGTAATCGTTGGTGTCGACGTTGAGCTGCTTGCCGCCGATGCCGCCGTTCTTGTTGACCCAGGCGAAGGTGTCGGCGACGGCCTGTCCGTAGGGCGTTCCGACGTCGGAGGTGCCGCCGGAATAATCGGCGAGATGACCGATCGCGATCTGGGCCTGCGCCGCCGCCGGCGTGCCGCCGAGCAGCAGCGCGAGCGATACCGTGCTCAAAAGGGATTTCATCGTCATGTTTTATTTCCTCCGTTTGGTTGTTGGTATCGATTGTAGTCCGTTCCGTTCCAACCTCAATGCGAGAACGGGTAGAGTTTCCAGTAGGTCTTGATCTGCCGCCAGCGATGCGCGAGCCCGTCGGGCTCGAACATCAGGAACGCGATGATGATCAGGCCGATCGCGATCTCGCGCAGGAAGGTGATGTTGGTGTTGAGCGACAGCGCCTTGTCGATCGCGCAGCCCTTCAGGCCGGCGCTGATCCACTCCATCGATTCCGGCAGCAGCACCACGAAGGCGGTGCCCATCAGCGTGCCCATGATCGAGCCGGTGCCGCCGATGATGACCATGGCCAGGAAGATGATCGAGCGCTCGATGCCGAAGCCTTCGTTGGAGACCACCAGCTGGTAATGCGCATAGAGCGCGCCGGCGATGCCGGCGAAGAATGCCGCCAGCCCGAACGACAGCGTGCGGTATTTCGTCAGGTTGATGCCCATGATCTCCGCGGAGAGATAGTGGTCGCGGATCGCGACCAGCGCGCGGCCGTCGCGGGTGCGCATCAGGTTGGTCACCAGCAGGTAGCTGACCACGACATAGGCCAGCACGACGTAGAAATATTGCCGGTCGCCGCGGAAGGTGTAGCCGAAGATCGAGAACGGATTGGCGCTGGCCGGCACCGAGCCGCCGGAGAACCAGTCGGCGCGCGAGAAGAAATCGAGCAGGATATATTGCGCGGCCAGCGTCGCGATGACGAGATAGAGCCCCTTCAGCCGCGCCGCCGGCACGCCGAAGATCAGCCCGACCAGCGCCGTCACCACGCCCGCCAGCGGAATGGCGAAGAACACCGGGATCGGCAGATTGTTGGAGATGTAGGCCGAGGTGAAGGCGCCGAACAGGAAGAACGCGGCGTGCCCGATCGAGATCTGCCCGGTGAAGCCGACCAGGATGTTCAGCCCGAGGGCGGCAATCGCGAAGATGCCGATCTGGATCAGGATCGAGAGCCAGTAGTCGGTGAACACCAGCGGCGCGAAGCAGATCAGCACGATGCCCGCGATCGCCATGTTGCGGCTGGTCGTGGTCGGAAAGATCGTGGTGTCGGCCGCATAGGAGGTGCGGAAGTCGCCGGACGGGATCAGGGAAGGGCTTGCCATGTGACTACACCCGCTCGATGTCTTTGGTGCCGAACAGGCCGTAGGGCTTGATCATCAGGATGATGATCAGCACGTAGAACGGCGCGATCTCGTAGAGATTGCCCCAGTGCAGATATTCGCTGTCGACATATTGGGCGATGTTTTCCAGAAGCCCGATGATGATGCCGCCGAGCACCGCGCCGCCGATCGAGTCGAGGCCGCCGAGGATCGCGGCCGGAAACACCTTGATGCCGTAGGCCGACAGGCCCGACGAGACGCCGTTGACCACGGCCACCACCACGCCCGCGACCGCCGAGACGGTCGCCGAGATCGCCCACGCCATCGCGAACACGCTTTTCACGGAAATGCCGAGCGACTGCGCCACCTGCTGGTTGAAGGCGGTGGCGCGCATCGCGAGGCCGTATTTCGAGGCCCGGAAGAACCAGGCCATGCCGATCATCATCGCGACCGAGACCACGAGGCTCATGACATAGACGGTCTGGATCTGCAGCCCCAGCAGGCTGACCGACTGGCTTTCGAACACCCGCGGAAACGGCTGCGGATTGACGCCGAAAATCCATTTCAGCGCGGCCTGAAACACCGTCGACAGGCCGATCGTGACCATGATCACGGAAATGATCGGCTCGCCGATCATCGGGCGCAGGATCACGATCTGGATCGCGATGCCGAAGGCGAACATGAACACCAGCGTCAGCGGCATGCCGATCCAGAACGGCACCTGGTATTTGGTCAACAGCGCCCAGCACACCCAGGCGCCGACCAGCAGCAATTCGCCTTGCGCGAAATTCACCACCTGCGTCGCCTTGTAGATCAGCACGAAC
The DNA here is from genome assembly GCA_963843225.1 of uncultured Alphaproteobacteria bacterium. GTDB lineage: Bacteria > Pseudomonadota > Alphaproteobacteria > Rhizobiales > Xanthobacteraceae > Bradyrhizobium. Next base: position 12,635 of record CAWJJT010000006.1, read on the forward strand.
GACATCGCGACCACGCCATAGAGCGTGCCGACCACGAGGCCGTTGACCAGAAGCTGGATCAGGAACTGGGTGTTCATCCAGGGCGGTCCTTGGTGCAAGTCGTCATTGCCGGGCTTGACCCGGCAATCCATCGTCCAAAGAAACTCTTTTTGCGAAGGGGATGGATGCGGGGGCCAAGCCCGCGCATGACGACCGGATATGCCGACAATTCGTGCCTCATTCCGCGGCCTCCGCGAGCGGGGCGCTGGCTGCGAGGTCGACGACGCGCAGCGTGGTGCGGATGCGCTGGGTGGTGCCGTCCTGGAAGCGGATCACGGTGTCGACGGGAATCTCGCGCTTGCCGCCATAGATGCCGTCGATGATGTCGGCGTATTTCTCGTTGATGACGCTGCGACGCACTTTTCGGGTGCGGGTGAGTTCGCCGTCGTCGGCGTCGAGTTCCTTGTAGAGCAGGAGGAAGCGGGAGATGCGCTGTGCCGGCGGCAGGGTGGCGTTGACCGCCTCGACCTCCTGCTGCAGCAGCGCATAGACCTCGGGGCGCGAGGCGAGGTCGGTATAGGTGGTGAATGCGATCCGCTTCTTCTCCGCCCATTTCGAGATGATGGAGAAGCGGATGCAGATCATCGCGGCCAGCGCGTCGCGGCCGGCGCCGAGCACCACGGTCTCGGCGATGTAGGGCGAGAATTTCAGCTTGTTCTCGAGATATTGCGGCGAGAAGCGCTCGCCGCGCGCGGTCTCGGCGAGATCCTTGATGCGGTCGATCACCACGAGCTGCTTGCCGGCGTTGAAATAGCCGGCGTCGCCGGAATGCATCCAGCCGTCTTCCATGTCGGCGACGGAGGCTTCCGGGTTCTTGTAGTAGCCGAGGAACATGTTGGGGTGGCGCACCATGATCTCGCCGACGCCGTGGATGTCCGGATTCTCGACGCGGATCTCGATGCTGTCGGCCAGCGCCACGCCGGTGGTGTCGGGATCGGCCTGGCCCTCCGGATGAAGCGTGTAGGCGCCGAGCGTTTCGGTCTGGCCGTACAGCGTGCGCAGCGGCACGCCCATGGCCTGGAAGAATTTGAAGGTATCGGGGCCGAGCGCCGCACCGCCGGTTGCCGCCGAGCGCAGCCGGGCGAAGCCGAGCCGGTCGCGCAGCGCACGAAACAGCACCATGTCCGCCAGCGTCGAATGCTTGCCGTGCGCGAGCGCCGCCAGCCCCGTCTTCATGCCGATCTGGTAGAGGCTCTGCTTGAGCGGGGAGGAATCCATCACGCCCGCGCGCACGTCGGCGGCGATCGATTCCCAGACCCTCGGCGCGAACAGGACAAACGTCGGCGCGATCTCGCGGAAATCGTTCATCATGGTTTCGGGCTGCTCGACGAAGTTGACCTTCATCCGGCACAACAGGCCTTGGCCGAGCACATAGACCTGTTCCATGATCCAGGGCAGCGGCAGCACCGAGACGTATTCGTCGTCCGGTCCCTTGGGATCGAAGGCGAGATAGGTCGCGCAGTGCCGCAGCATGCGCCCCGGCGCCAGCATCGCCAGCTTCGGATGCGCCGTGGTGCCCGAGGTGGTGCAGAGGATCGCGGTGTCCTCGCCGTTGGTCGCGTCGACCAGCCGGTCGTAAAGGCCGGGCTCGCGGGCGGCGCGGTCGCGGCCCATCGCGGCGAGCTTGTCGGCCTCCATCAGGCGGGGATCGTCGTATTTCCGCATGCCGCGCGGGTCGGAATAGATGATGTGCTTGAGGTTGGGGACGCGCTCGGCGAGCGTCAGCAGCTTGTCGACCTGCTCCTCGTCCTCGGCGAACACCAGCCTCGCCTCGCCATAGGTGAGGAGATAGGCGGCTTCCTCGTCCAGCACGTCACGATAGAGACCAAGGCTCATGGCGCCGATGGCATGGGTGGCGATTTCCGCCGACACCCAGTCCGGCCGGTTGTCGCCGATGATGCCGATGACGTCGCCGCGCCCGAGGCCGAGTTCGACCAGGCCGAGCGCGAAGTCGTGCACCCGCGTCTGGTAGTCGTTCCAGGTGAACACGCGCCAAAGGCCAAGATCCTTTTCGCGCAGCGCGATTTCGCCGCCATGCTCCTTGGCGTTGAGCCGCAGCAGCTTTGGATAGGTATCGGCGGCTCTGACCCGGCCGGCGTAATCCATCATGCCGCGCACTCCGGGGCGGCGGGCTTGTCGTCGGGATCGACCAGAACCTCGTCCTCTTCGCCGAGATAGGCGCGCTTGACGTGGGGATCGGCCAGCACTGCGGCGGGATCGCCCTCGGCGATCTTGCGGCCGAAATCCAGCACCATGACGCGGTGGGAGATGTCCATCACCACGCCCATGTCGTGCTCGATCATCATCACGGTCATGCCGAACTCTTCGTTGAGATCGACGATGTAGCGCGCCATGTCCTCCTTTTCCTCGAAATTCATGCCGGCCATCGGCTCGTCGAGCAGGATCAGTTGCGGCTCCAGCGCCATGGCGCGGGCGAGTTCGACGCGCTTGCGCAGGCCGTAGGGCAGGGTGCCGGCGGTCGCCTTGCGCACCGACTGCAGATCGAGGAAGTCGATGATCTCCTCGACCTTGCGGCGATGCTCGAGTTCCTCGCGCCGCGCGCCGGTCAGCCAGTACAGCGATCCCGTGATGAAGTTGTTCTTCAGGAGGTGATGCCGCCCGACCATGATGTTGTCGAGCACGCTCATGTGCTGGAACAGCGCCAGGTTCTGGAAGGTGCGGCCGATGCCGAGCCGCGGCCGGGCGTTGGGGTTGAGCGCGGTGATGTCCTGCCCGCGATAGAACAAATGGCCTTCGGTCGGCCGGTAGCGGCCCGAGATGCAGTTGATGATCGAGGTCTTGCCGGCGCCGTTGGGGCCGATGATCGAGAACAGCTCGCCGTCGTTGACGCCAAAACTGACATCGGTGAGCGCACGTACGCCGCCGAAGCGTAGCGAAACCCCGCGCACTTCCAAAGTATGAGCCACTCATTCCCTCCGAGATACGGCGCTTGACGCGCTCTTTATCCGTCGTTTGCCGTCACGCCTCGCGATCTTATATCGCCCGTCGCGGGTAAGCCATTCCACTAAGGGTGCTTTGTGCCGCGGCCCTCACCGGACGTAACGCCGCACCCTGTCTTCCATCCGCCATCTCCCGTTCTGCGGACGAGAAGCCGGATGGCGCGAGATGGTCCTCAATAGGGGAAAGCGGTACGTTGAAATGTCTTGTGCCTGACAATTCGGCAGCAAATTTCGCCGGCCGGGATGGTCAATTGTTGCGGCGCAGCATTAGGATGCCGCCGGTGTGGGGGACGGGTTCCAGAGGGTCATGATAGCTGCGGACTATTTGAAGCGCATCGCGGCCTGGTCGCGGGAGCTGAACGAGCGGGAGACCGAGGTCGCGCGCGCCGGCATCGTCGAGAAAACCTACCGCGCCGACGAATTCATCTTCATGCGCGGCGACCATTTCGACTACTGGACCGGCATCGTCACGGGTCTTGGCCGGATGGGCATCGTGTCGCGCGGCGGCAAGGCCACGAGCTTCGCCGGCCTGACCGCGGGCGCCTGGTTCGGCGAGGGCACCGTGCTCAAGAACGAGCCGCGGCGTTACGACGTGGTGGCGCTACGCGACACGCGTCTGGCCATGATGGACCGCACCACCTTCATGTGGCTGTTCGAGAACAGCGTCGGGTTCAACCGCTTCCTGGTCGGGCAACTCAATGAGCGCCTCGGCCAGTTCATCGCGCTGCTCGAATATGGCCGCACGCTGGATGCGACGGCGCGGCTCGCCCGCGGCATCGCATCGCTGTTCAATCCCATTCTCTACCCGGACCTGACGCGCCACCTCGAGATCACCCAGGAGGAAATCGGCGCGCTCTCGGGCATTTCCCGGCAGAATGCCAACCAGTGCCTGAAGAAACTGGAGAAGGAGGGCTTGCTGCGGCTGGAGTATGGCGGCGTGACCATCCTCGACCTCGAGCGCCTCCGTCACTACGGCGAGGAGTAGCGATCTTCAAGATTTCCGCTGTTCACTGCGGGAGGGTCTGGCGGTCCCCACCGATTGGGCTCGGAACCCGCGACGAAACAGTGCGCCACCAGTCATCCAGTGCATGGCGATCGCAAGCGAGCTTGACGGTCTGGCTGCCCGCGAACTTGATCCAATCCGCGAAGCGGTCGCTTGAAACCGCGATGACCACGCGGGTGCCGGCCTTGAGCGCGCGCTCGATCAGATAGGTCAGTCCCTGACCGTCACGCTCACGCTTGCCGAAGCGGTTGATGATGACGAGGTCGGCGCCGGCTTCGAGCGCCTCGGCGACGCGGGCGCCGGCATTTTGGAGCCGGGCGATGTCCAGCCGGCAGCCGCTCGCGGCGGGGTCGAAATCCTGCGACAGCAATAATTTTTCACCGTTGTGGAGCAGCACGGCCGACAGGCTGGAGTCGGCGCATTGACCGGCCTGTACCATGCCGACGGCACGGAAGCCGCGCGCATTCAGGTCTGAGGCGAAGTCGCGCAGGATCGCGTCGGGGTCTTGATCCGCCTCGTAAACAAGGGCGGCGAGGTCGCGGGGAGCGTCGAACATGGCCTGCCTCATCTTTGCGAGGAAAGGATCGCGCGTGGAGTCGCGATGCCCCTGTTATATCACTTCACCAGCCCCGCAGTCTTTCGGGGGCTGGACCGCATCAGGCGCTCAAACTTCCAGCCATTCCTTGCGGACGGCGTCGTTCGCCTTGAGTTCGGCGGGCGTGCCCTCGAATACGATGCGGCCGTGGCCCATCACGTAGACGCGGTGCGAGATCCGCATCGCGATCGAGAGTTTCTGTTCCACCAGCAGGATGGCGACGCCGCGCCGGGCGATTTCGGCGATGAGGTCGCCGACCTGCTGTACGATCAGCGGGGCCAGCCCCTCGGTGGGCTCGTCGATCATGATCAGTTCGGGGTCGCCCATCAGGGTGCGGCAGATCGTCAGCATCTGCTTCTCGCCGCCGGACAGCACGCCGGCCGCCGTATCGGCCCGGGCGGCGAGGTTCGGAAACATCGCCAGCATGTCCTCCAGCCGCCACTTGCCGGGCGCGCCTGGTATCCTTGATGCCGAGCATCAGGTTCTGCCGCACCGTCAGGCCGGGGAAGATGTCGCGATGCTCGGGAACGTAGCCGAGGCCGAGATGCGCGATCCGGTAGCTCGGCAGGCCCGCGATGTCGCTGCCCTTGAACCTGATCGAGCCCTGCGGCGGCACCTCGCCCATGATCGCCTTGACCGTGGTGGAGCGGCCGACGCCGTTGCGCCCGAGCAGGCTGACGACCTCGCCGGCGTCGATATGCATGTCGACGCCCTGCAGGATGTGGCTCTTGCCGTAATAGGCGTGCAGATCGGCGACCTCGAGCATCACGCCGCCTCCTCGCCGAGATAGGCTTCCCGGACCTTCGGGTTGCCGCGAATCTCTTCCGGCGTGCCGGAGGCGATGATCTGGCCGTAGACCAGCACCGAAATCCGGTCGGCGAGGCCGAACACCACGCTCATGTCGTGCTCGACGATCAGCAGCGTGCGGCCCTCGGTCAGCCGCCGGATCAGGGCGACCGCGCGCTCGGTTTCGGCGTGGCTCATGCCCGCGGTCGGCTCGTCCAGCAGGATGACGTCGGCGCCGCCGGCGACCGTGATGCCGATTTCCAGCGCGCGCTGCTCGGCGTAGGTCAGAAGGCCCGCCGGCACGTCGCGCCGGCCGGTGAGGTTGATGTCGGCGAGAATTTGCGCGGTGCGCTCGCGCACTTCGGGCAGATTGTCGATGTTCTTCCAGAAGGCGTAGCGCTGGCCGGTCGACCACAGCACGGCGCAGCGCAGGTTTTCCCACACGCTCATGTTGGCAAAGACGTTGGTGACCTGGAAGCTGCGCGACAGACCGCGGCGGTTGATCTGGTAGGGCGGCAGGCCGGAAATCACCTCGCCGCGCAGCAGCACGCTGCCGGAGGTCGGCGCCATGTATCCGCTGATCAGATTGAAGGTGGTCGATTTGCCGGCGCCGTTCGGGCCGATCAGCGCGTGGCGTTCGCCCTGCGCCGACGCTCAGGTTGATATTGCGGATGATGGCGACGTCGCCAAAGCTCTTTTCAACCCCGCGCAGTTCGATCGCGGCGCTCATGCGGCGATCTCCTTTTTCGCGCGCGCCGCTGGTGGCGTCGTCCCAGGCGTGCCCGACCCAGCGCCAGGTCTTGCGCGCGACCAGAAAGCCACCGATCAGGAGAATCGCCGCCAGCGCCCAGATATACGGGCTCGCCGCATCGAAGCCGACGCCGAACGCCTTGATATGCGGAGTCGTCGCCGGGGTTGACGGTGTAATGCACGATGGTTTCGATCGACAGAACAAGCCCGACGATCATCGCCAGCGTCGGCACCAGCGCGACCAGGTAGCTCGGCAGCACCTTCGGCAGCGTGCCGGCCTTCAGCAGCGGCCGATGCATCATCAGAAGCCCGGTGATGCCGCCCGGCGCGAACAGCACCACCGCGATGAAGATCAGCCCGAAATAGAGCTGCCACACCTGCGTCAGATCGCTGAGGCCGAGCGACAGCAACGTCACGAAGATCGCGCCGACGATCGGGCCGATGAAGAATCCGACGCCGCCGATATAGGTCGCGAACAGCACCGTTCCCGACTGCGCGGCGCCGAGATAGGCCGAGTTGGCGATCTCGAAATTGATCGCCGCCAGCGCGCCGGCGATGCCGGCGAAGAAGCCGGCGAAGCAGAACGCCAGATAGCGCACGACGTGCGGATTGTAGCCGACGAACTGCACGCGCTCGGGATTGTCGCGCACGGCGTTGCACATGCGGCCCAGCGGCGTGCGGGTCAGCGCGTACATCGCGATCACGGCGATCAGCGTCCAGGCCGCCACCAGATAATAGATCTGGATTTGCGGGCCGAAACTCCAGCCGAACAGCTTCAGCAGCTTGGTGCGGTTGGCGGAGACGCCGGCTTCGCCGCCGAAGAAGGTGCGCAGGATCAGCGCGGAGGAGGCGATCAGTTCGGCGACGCCGAGCGAGATCATGGCGAACGCGGTTCCCGAGCGCTGGGTCGAGACCCAGCCGAGCAGGACGGCGAACAACAGTCCGGTCGATGCCGCCGATCAGGGGAACGACGGGCAGCGGGATCGGCAGCTTGTTGGCGCCGATGATGTTGATGGCGTGGATCACCAGGAAGCCGCCGAGGCCGTAATACACCGCATGCCCGAACGACAGCATGCCGGTCTGGCCGAGCAGGATGTTGTAGGACAGCGAGAAGATGATGGAGATGCCGATCAGGCTGAACGTGGTCAGCGAGCCGCCGGAACCGAAGATATTGGGCAGCAGCAGAAGCACGATCGCCGCCGCCACCCATAATCCGTAGAATTTGAGCTTTTCGGCGGCGGCCGGCAGCGGCGGCGCGACGCTTGCGGTGAGCTCGCTCATGTGTCGCGTGTCCCGAGCAGGCCCATCGGGCGGAAGATCAGGATCAGCACCAGCAGCACATAGGGCATGATCGGCGCGATCTGCGCGATGGTGACGCCCCAGATGTCGGCGAGCCAGGTCGAGGCATAGGCGGGGCTGAGCGGACCGAAGGCGCCGGACAGCGAACCGTTCATCGAGACCGCGAAGGTCTGCACCAGGCCGATCAGCAGCGAGGCGACGAAGGCGCCGGGCAGCGAGCCCAGCCCGCCGACCACGACGACCACGAACAGGATCGGGCCCAGCAGTCCCGCCATGTTCGACTGCGTCACCAGCGCCGGCCCGGCGATCACGCCGGCGACCGCGGCGAGCGCGGTGCCGACGCCGAACACCATCATGAAGATGCGCCCGACATTGTGGCCGAGATGGCCGACCATGTGCGGATGGGTCAGCGCGGCCTGGACGATCAGGCCGATCCGCGTCTTCTTCAGCACGACCAGCAGCCCGACGAAGATCGCGATCGACACCAGCAGCATGAACATCTTGTAGGCGGGATAGTTGGTGGAGAAGATCGTGAAGGCCGGAAAATCCAGCAGCGCCGGGACGCGGAAATCGACCGGGCTCTTGCCCCAGATGATCTGCACGACTTCCTCGATCACGAAGGCGAGGCCGAAGGTGAACAGCAGTTCCGCGACGTGGCCGTTCCGGTGCACGCGGCGCAGGCCGTAGCGCTCGACGCCGGCGCCGATCGCGCCGGCCAGCAGCGGCGCGATCAACAGCGCCGGCCAGAAGCCGAACCAGCGGCTGATCTGGAAACCGAAGAACGCGCCGAGCATGTAGAAGCTCGCATGCGCGAAGTTGAGCACGCCCAGCATGCTGAAGATGACGGTGAGCCCGCTCGCCATCAGAAACAGCAGCATGCCGAACAGGACGCCGTTGAGCGTGGATATGACGATCAGTTCAAGCACGACGCACCGCCGGGATCAGGAGGACGCGTCCGCCCCGAAATTTCTTCGGGGCGGACGAGTTGATGCGCGAACGGTCAGGGCCGTTCCATCTTGCAGGTGGTCGGAAGTTCGGTCGCGGGGTATCGATCTTGGCGACCAGCTTCCAGCCCCAGCCGGTCTTCTCCTCGTCGAACGGCTCCTTCTCGGTGCGCTCGCCGAGCGAGGAGATATAGATCGGCTGGAAGAACTGGTGATCGTCCTTGCGCATGATAGCCCTTGCCGCCGTCGAACACCTCGAACTCCATGCCTTCGAGCGCCTGAGCGCGACCTTGACCGGATCGATCGACTTGGCCTTGTCGGCCGCCGCCGCCAGCATGCGCATTTCGTTGACGGCGCGCGGATAGAACAGGCTGAAGTCGTATTTGGCGCGGAACGCCTTCTCGAATTCCTGCGACGAGGGGTGATCGAGATTGGGAATGCCTTCGCTGACCTGGAACACCTGATGATTGAGGTTGGCCTGCTTGACCGCGGTCGGGCCGCCGGTGCCGCCGGCATAATAGGTGTACCAGTTCACCTTCAGCCCGGCGTCGGCCGCCGCCTTCAACAGCAGCGCGAAGTCCTGGCCCCAGTTGCCGGTGACGACGGTGTCGGCGCCCGATGCCTTGATCTTGGCGATGTAGGGCGCGAAGTCGGTGATCTTCAGCAGCGGATGCAGTTCGTCGCCGACGATCTTGATGTCCGGCCGCTTGGCGGCCAGCATGGCCTTGGCGGTGGTGCGAACGGACTCGCCGAACGAGTAATCCTGGTTGATCAGATAGACGTTTTTGATCGAGGGCACCGTCTTCATGTAGTTGGTGAGCGCCTCCATCTTGATGTCGGAGTTCGCGTCCCAGCGGAAATGCCAGAAGCTGCACTTCGCGTTGGTCAGGACCGGATCGACCGCGGCATAGTTGAAATACAGCACTTCCTTGCCGGGATTGCGCTCGTTGTATTTGGTGACGAAGTCGGACAGCGCGCCGGCGACCGACGAGCCGTTGCCCTGGGTGAGGATAGCGGACGCCGGCGTCGATCGCCTTCTGCGCCTGGATCAGGCTTTCCTGCGGATTGGTCTTGTTGTCGAGCGGAACGATCTCGACCTTCTTGCCCTGGATGCCGCCCTTGGCGTTCAGCTTCGTCGGCAAGGAACTGGAAGGTCTTCAGGCCGACTTCGCCGACGCTGGCGCCGCCGCCCGACAACGGGTCGATATAGCCGATTTTGAGCGTCTCCTGCGCCATCGCCGCGCCGCCGAACATCGGCAGCGCCAAGGCAGCAGCCATCATGAGTTTACGCATGTCATTCCTCCCTGAATTTGCGTTTCTTGAGTGTGTCGGAGGGTCCGGACGCTGGAATGTCTTAGATTTCAGGTATCCCACGGCCCCGATGGCACCAAGCCGGGCGATTGTGGGCCAAGGCTCCAAAACCCGCAAGCCCGCTGCCCTGGATTGGCAGCGAACGCACCTCGGACCAATTTGCTTGGAGGAACGGGGTCATGATAGGGATTTGTGTCGCCCGGCCTTGAGCCCATGGGACCATGTGTCACGGGCCGGTCCAGCGCAATGTCTATGGCGTTTGTCGTGCGTTGAACTGCTCATCGGCGGTCCCGGCGCTGTTGTTGGAGTGAAGATGGCGGTTCAGGATTCGAAACGGCGCGTTGCGCTCCTCACCGGCGTGACCGGGCAGGACGGCGCCTATCTCGCCGAATATCTGCTTGGCCTCGGCTACACCGTGCATGGCGTCAAGCGGCGGTCGTCCTCGTTCAACACCGCGCGCATCGATCATCTCTATGAGGATCCGCACGCCGGCAATGTGCCGTTCCTGCTGCACTATGGCGACATGACGGATTCGACCAACCTGATCCGGCTGATGCAGCAGATCCGGCCGACCGAGATCTACAATCTCGCGGCCCAAAGCCATGTCGGCGTCAGCTTCGAGAGCCCGGAATATACCGCCAACGCCGACGCGATCGGCGTGCTGCGGCTGCTGGAAGCGATTCGCATTCTCGGCATGGAAAAGGAGACGCGGTTCTATCAGGCGTCCACCTCGGAACTGTACGGCCTGGTCCAGGAAGTTCCGCAGAAGGAAACCACGCCGTTCTATCCGCGCTCGCCCTACGGCGTCGCCAAGCTCTACGGCTACTGGATCACGGTGAACTACCGCGAGGCCTACGGCATGTTCGCCTCCAACGGCATCCTGTTCAATCATGAAAGCCCGATCCGCGGCGAGACCTTCGTCACCCGCAAGATCACCCGCAGCGTCGCCCGCATCGAGACCGGCCTGGAAGACACGCTCTATCTCGGAAACCTCGACGCGAAACGCGACTGGGGCCACGCCAAGGATTATGTCGAGGGCATGCACCGGATCATGCAGGCGGACGAGCCCGACGATTACGTGCTGGCGACCGGCGAGACCCGCTCGGTGCGCGAATTCGTCGAACTGGCCTTCGCCGAGCTTGGCCGCAGCATCGAGTGGCGCGGCAAGGGGGTCGATGAAACCGGGATCGACAAGAAGTCCGGCAAGACGGTGGTCCGGATCGATCCGACCTATTTCCGCCCGACCGAAGTCGACCTTCTGATCGGCGACGCCAGCAAGGCGCGGCAAAAGCTCGGCTGGCAGCCGAAGACGACGTTCGCGCAACTCGTCAAGGAGATGGTGGCGGGCGATCTTGCGATCGCGCGGCGCGAGGTGGCCAATGGCAAAAACTCCGTTTGACCTGAAAGGCAAAACGGTCTTCGTCGCCGGGCATCGCGGAATGGTCGGCGGCGCCTTGGTGCGCCGGCTGGCGCGGGAGGGCGTCGAACTCCTGACCGTCGGGCGCAGCGAGGTCGACCTGCGCGATCAGGCCGCGGTCTTCGCCTGGTTCAAGGCAAAGCGCCCGCAGGCGGTGTTTCTGGCGGCGGCCAAGGTCGGCGGCATCGTCGCCAACAACACGCTGCGCGCCGAATTCATCTACGACAATCTGATCATCGCGGCCAATGTGATCCACGCCGCGCATCGTCAACGGCGCCGAGAAGCTGATGTTTCTCGGCTCGTCCTGCATCTATCCGAAGCTCGCGCCCAGCCGCTGCGCGAGGATTCGATGCTGACCGGACCGCTGGAGCCGACCAACGAGCCCTATGCGATCGCCAAGATCGCCGGCATCAAGATGGTCGAGGCCTATCGCAGCCAGTACGGCTGCCGATTTCATCAACGTGATGCCGACCAATCTGTACGGGCCGGGCGACAATTATCATCCCGAATACAGCCACGTCGTCGCCGCATTGATCCGCAGGTTTCACGAAGCCAAGGTTGCCGGCGCTCAAGGACGTGGTGGTGTGGGGCACCGGCACGCCGCGGCGGGAATTCCTCTATGTCGACGATCTGGCCGACGCCTGCGTCCATCTGATGAAGACCTATTCCAGCGACGAACTGGTCAACATCGGCACCGGCGAGGACATCACCATCGCCGAATTCGCCCGCGTGGTCGCCAAGACCGTCGGATACACCGGCGCGCATCAGCTTCGATCCCTCGCGGCCCGACGGCACGCCGCGCAAACTGCTCGACGTCAGCCGGCTTGCCAAACTCGGCTGGCGCGCAAAGACCTCGCTCGAGGACGGCATGCGGCTGGCCTATCGGGCCTATCTCGACGAGTCGAAGCAGGCGGCGGAATAGTCAAGCGGCCACGGTGCCCCCGTTGGCTCGCGATGACGTCCTAATGTTTCGAAGCAGTCCGCGGCGCGCGCTTGCCAAGCTCCGCCGCCATCGCCGAAATCAGCGGCTTCATGAAATAGGCATCGTTGGCGGGATAAATATCGGTGCGCAAGCCGTGCGATTTGAGTTCGTCCGACACCACCGGCCCGACCGAGGCGATCGGCGTGTGCTTCAGGCCGTCGCGCAGGCGATCTTCGCAGTGATGCGCCTGCGCCACTTCGATCAGGCGGCGGACCTGGCCTGAACTCGTCAGCGCGATGGCGTCGATGCGGCCTTGCGCCATTTCGTCGATCGCGGTGACGATATTGGCGTCGGCGGCCTGCGCGTCGTAGACGTAGGGCAATACGGTATCGACCTCGGCGCCCATGCGCCGTGATGGCGCCGATCAGCACGCCGTGATCCTTGTCGGGATAGAGCTGCAGGCCGACGCGATGTCCCGCGAGGTCGACGCGCGCCAGCATCTCGGCGATGCCTTCGGAGGTCGGCTTCTCCGTCGTTACCTGCGGCTCCAGCCCGATCTCGCGCAACGCCCGGCCGGGCTTCGGGCCGCGGGCGAATTTGCGCGCGCTTGCCGACCGCGGCGATGAATTCCCGTTCGAATTCCATGCGCCGCGCCACCTTCATCAGGCGGCGCAGGCCTTCGCCGGTCATCAGCACCAGATCGTCGAAAGGCTTGTCGATGAAACGGCGGATCCAGGCCTCGATCGGCGCCGGATCGGGGGCGTCGTGGATGGTGAACATCGGACATTGCAGCACATCCGCGCCCTGCTCGGCGAGCAGCCGGGAAAACTGCGCCTCCTCGCGCGTTTCCAGGATCAGGATGCGGTAGCCGTTCAGTCTGTCAGCCATGATGCGGTTCTGGTCCGGATCGCCTGTTGTTTGTTCATCATGATGCCGCGCCCGGGATTGGCGCAAGGGCGCGGCCGGTGATAGAGCAGGGCCACTGATCGCGGTTCCCTGTCGTCCAAACTGTAACCAAGTCCGTCCATGCCCGATCATCAATATGTGTTGACCCTGTCCTGTCCGGATCGCCCCGGCATCGTTTCGGCGGTCTCGACGTTCCTGGCCCATAACGGCCAGAACATTCTCGACGCCGCAGCAGTTCAACGACGTCGAGACCGGTCATTTCTTCATGCGGGTGGTGTTCACCGCCGCCGATCTCGCGGTCGACCTGGCGGCGCTGCAAACCGGCTTCGCGGCGATCGCCGAACGCTTCGGCATGGACTGGCAGATGCGCGACCGCGCCACCCGCCGCCGGGTCATGCTGCTGGTCTCGAAATCCGATCACTGCCTCGCCGACATCCTGTATCGCTGGCGCACCGGCGAACTCGAGATGATCCCGACCGCGATCGTCTCCAATCATCCGCGCGAGACCTACAGCAATCTCGATTTCGGCGAGATTCCATTCCACTATCTGCCGGTCACCAAGGAGACCAAGCGCGAGCAGGAGACCGCGATCCTCGATCTGGTCGGCGAGACCAGGACCGATCTCGTGGTGCTGGCGCGCTACATGCAGATCCTCTCGGACGAGATGTCGGCCAAGCTGTCGGGCCGCTGCATCAACATCCATCACTCGTTCCTGCCGGGCTTCAAGGGCGCGCGGCCCTACCACCAGGCCCATGAGCGCGGCGTCAAGCTGATCGGCGCCACCGCGCATTACGTCACCAGCGACCTCGACGAAGGCCCGATCATCGACCAGGACGTCGAGCGCATCAGCCATCGCGACACGCCCGACGATCTCGTCCGCAAGGGCCGCGACATCGAACGCCGGGTGCTGGCGCGCGCGATCCGCTATCATCTGGCGGACCGCGTCATCCTCAACGGCCGCAAGACCGTGGTGTTCATGGATTGAGGCAAGCGCGCCGACGTCGCCGTTCAGTGCACGGCGCTTAGCCCCGAGACCGCCGTCGTCTGGACGACTTCGCTCCTTCGGCGCTTCGGCGGGTTCGAGGCGCTTCCTGTCCCGCTCTCGCATGAACTCGTCATATCTGACGGTGCCGGGCCGCGGCGGCGCGTCCGCGGGCAATCCGCCGAGCCATTGCGGCACATAATCGGCCAATCCGTCGGCGAGCTTTTCGTTGACGGTTCCGCAACCGCCGAGGCCGAACGCGGGCAGCGCGAGCACCAGGAGAACGGCAAGACGGCGAGGGCGGATCGACATCGGAGGAACTGGGTGCGGTGAATTCACCGGGAGCCTATCCCTTAATCGGCTCTGTCCCTCAATTAACTCGGATTGGCCTGTTGAAAGATAATAGGTGTTATTATACCGGTATCGCGTTTCGTCCTGTCCGGCCGGCCGACCTGCGGGATTCTGAGATCGTTCCACCGGCCAAATCGGGACAGCCGGATCGCTCCCTTTGTCGAGATTGACATCGCCGCGCGCTTCAGACGCCATGCCGCACCGATATAAGACGTCATGCCGTGCCGGCACATGGCTGTGCCATCCCGGCTATGGTACGGCAGGGCCGGGCACTCGGTTCACGGCACAAGACCGATCAGGGAGGAGCGTTTCATGTTCATTCACACCAGGATTTTGTCGCTGGCCGCAGCCGGCGTGGCGATCGCGGCCGCAGCCGCGTGGACGCCCGCGCAGGCGCAGGAGACCGTCAAGATCGGCCTGATCCTGCCGATGACCGGCGGCCAGGCCTCGACCGGCAAGCAGATCGACAATGCGGTCAAGCTGTACATGCAGCAGAAGGGCGACACCGTCGCCGGCAAGAAGATCGAAATCATCCTCAAGGACGACGCGGCGGTTCCCGACAACACCAAGCGCCTCGCGCAGGAACTGATCGTCAACGACAAGGTCAATTTCATCGCCGGCTTCGGCGTGACCCCGGCGGCACTCGCGGCGGCGCCGCTGGCGACGCAGGCGAAGATCCCGGAAGTCGTGATGGCGGCGGGCACCTCGATCATCACCGAGCGTTCGCCCTATATCGTGCGCACCAGCTTTACGCTGGCGCAGTCCTCCACCATCATCGGCGACTGGGCCGTCAAGAACGGCATCAAGAAGGTCGCGACCCTGACCTCGGATTACGCGCCCGGCAACGACGCGCTGAATTTCTTCAAGGAGCACTTTACCGCCGGCGGCGGCCAGATCGTCGAGGAGGTCAAGGTGCCCCTGGCCAATCCCGACTTCGCGCCGTTCCTGCAGCGCATGAAGGACGCCAAGCCCGACGCCATGTTCGTGTTCGTGCCGGCCGGACAGGGCGGCAACTTCATGAAGCAATATGCCGAGCGCGGGCTCGACAAGGCCGGCATCAAGGTGATCGGCCCCGGCGACGTGATGGACGACGATCTCCTCAACGGCATGGGCGACGCGGCGCTCGGCACCGTCACCGCGCATCTGTATTCGGCGGCGCATCCGTCGGCGATGAACAAGGAGTTCGTCGCCGCCTACAAGAAGGCCTTCGGCTCGCGCCCGGGCTTCATGGCCGTGAGCGGCTATGACGGCATCCACCTGATCTACGCGGCCCTGAAGAAGACCGGCGGCAAGACCGATGGCGACGCGCTGATCGAGGCCATGAAGGGGATGAAGTGGGAGAGCCCGCGCGGCCCGATCTCGATCGATCCGGAAACCCGCGACATCGTGCAGAACATCTACATCCGCAAGGTCGAGAAGGTCGACGGCGAACTCTACAACGTCGAATTCGCGACCTTCGAGGCCGTCAAGGACGCCGGCAAGACGAAGAAGTGACGCCGGCGCCAACCGCGTCCGCGCTCACGCTCGGGCGCATCGCTCTCAACCTCGTCATGCCCGGCCTTGTGCCGGGCATCCACGTCTTTATTCTTGCAACACAAGACGTGGATAGCCGGGACAAGCCCGGCCATGACATCGCAACGAGTTGCTGGCTTCTGTTGTCGCACCCATGACCTCGCTGTTCACCAACCTGTTCGACGGCGTCGCCTACGGCATGCTGCTGTTCGTGCTGGCGTGCGGACTTGCGGTCACGCTCGGGCTGATGAACTTCGTCAATCTCGCCCACGGCGCCTTCGCCATGACCGGCGGCTACGTCTGCGCGGTGCTGGTCAACCAGATGGGCTGGCCGTTCTTCGCCGGCCTGCCGCTGGCGTTCGTCGCGAGCGCCCTGATCGGCGCGGTGCTGGAGCGTTCGCTCTATCGTCATCTCTACAACCGCAGCCATCTCGATCAGGTGCTGTTTTCCGTCGGCCTCGTCTTCATGTCGGTGGCGGCGGTCGACTACATCATGGGGTCGTCGCGGGTCTTCATCAAGATTCCGCAGGCGCTCGAGGGGCAGATCGATTTCTTCGGCGTCGGCATCGGCCGCTACCGGCTGATGATCATCGTGATCTGCGGCCTCCTGACCGTGGGCCTGCAACTGGTCCTGGCGCGCACGCGGTTCGGCAGCCGCTTGCGGGCGGCGGTGGATGATCCGCGCGCGGCCTCGGGCCTCGGCATCAACGTCCCGCAGGTGTTCGCCTTCACCTTCGCGTTCGGCTGCGGGCTGGCCGGGCTCGGCGGCGCGCTGAGCGCCGAGATTCTCGGGCTCGATCCGTATTTTCCGCTGAAATTCATGATCTACTTCCTGATCGTGGTGACGGTCGGCGGCTCTTCCAGCATCACCGGGCCGTTCCTGGCGTCGCTGTTGCTCGGCATCGGCGACGTCGCCGGCAAATATTACGTGCCGAAAATCGGCCCGTTCGTGATCTACACCATCATGATCGTGATCCTGATCTGGCGTCCGAACGGTCTGTTCGGCCGCACCGCCACGCGTTGAGCCGGCGATGACCGCGCAAGCCGATGTCGGAGTTCACGCCAGGGCGCACGCGCGCTGGCACTTTGGCGAGATCGCGTTCTGGATCCTCGCGCTCGGCTGCGCCTTCCTGTTTCCGTCGCGCTATCTGATCATGACCGACATCCTGCGGCTGGCGCTGTTCGCGCTCTCGCTCGACCTGATCCTCGGCTATGCCGGGATCGTCTCGCTCGGCCACGCCGCGTTCTTTGGCGTCGGCGCCTATTCGGCGGGGTTGCTGGCCCTGCATGGCGTCATCCATGAGCCGGTGCTGGCGCTGATCGCCGCCGGCCTGGTCGCGATGGTGCTCGGCTTTGTCACGAGCTTCCTGGTGATCCGGGGCGCCGATCTCACCCGGCTGATGGTGACGCTGGGGATCGCGCTGTTGCTGGAGGCGCTGGCGGAGCGGTTTTCCGACATCACCGGCGGCACCGACGGGCTGCAGGGCATCGAGATGCAGCCGATCCTCGGCCTGTTCGCCTTCGACATGTTCGGCAAGGTCGGCTTCTTCTACTGCCTGGCCGTGCTGTTCCTTCTGTTCCTGCTGGCGCGGCGGATCGTGCACTCGCCGTTCGGCCTGTCGCTGCGCGCCATCCGCAACAATCCGCTGCGGGCGGCCGCGATCGGCATCCCGGTCAACCGGCGGCTGGTCGCGATCTACACCATCGCCGCGTTCTATGCCGGCATCGCCGGCGCGCTGTTCACCCAGAGCACCCAGCTTGCCTCGCTGGACGTGTTCTCGTTCGAGCGCTCGGCCGACCTGATGCTGGTGCTGGTGATCGGCGGCACCGGATATCTCTATGGCGGGCTGATCGGCGCGGTGGTGTTCCGGATGCTGCAGGAAGTGTTTTCGACCATCACGCCGCAATACTGGCAGTTCTGGATCGGCCTCGTGCTGGTGGTGATCGTGCTGGTCGGCCGCCAGCGCCTGCATCGCTGGGTGCTGTGGGCGCCGAACCTCGTCATCCGGCAACTCGCCGGCCGCAGGGCCGCCGTCGTCGTTCCCGAAGGCGATACGCCATGACGATCGCGCTCGAAACAAGGGGGCTGGAAAAGCAGTTCGGCGGCCTCAAGGTCACGCGCGACCTTTCGCTCAAGATCGAGCAGGGCGCCCGCCACGCGCTGATCGGCCCGAACGGCGCCGGCAAGACCACCGTCATCAACCTGTTGACCGGCGTGCTGAAGCCCGACGGCGGCCGCATCCTGCTGGAAGGCAACGACATCACCGATCTGCCGGTGCATACCCGCGTGCTGCGCGGGCTGTCGCGCACCTTCCAGATCAACCAGCTCTATGCCGATCTGACGCCGCTCGAGACCATCGGGCTCGCGGTTTCGGAACGGCTCGGCCGCGGCGGCGACTGGTGGCGCCGCATGGGCACCCGCGACGACGTCAATGCCGAGATCGCCGAGAATCTCGAACGTTTCCATCTGCTCGACGTCATGAACGATCTCACCGCGACCTTGCCCTACGGCAAGCAGCGCCTGCTGGAGATCGCGGTCGCGATCGCCGCCAGGCCGCGCGTGCTGCTGCTGGACGAGCCCGCCGCCGGCGTTCCCGAAAGCGAGCGCCACGATATCCTCAGCGGCTGTCGCCTCCCTGCCGCGCGACGTCACCGTCCTCCTGATCGAGCACGACATGGATCTGGTGTTCTCGTTCGCCGACCGCATTTCGGTGCTGGTCTCCGGCGCGCTGCTGGTCGAGGGTCCGCCGGACGAGGTGGCGCGCGATCCGCAGGTCAAGGCGGTCTATCTCGGCGAGGCCGCCGATGCCTGACCTGCTCACCATCGACAATCTGCGCGCCGGCTATGGCCAGGCGGTGGTGCTGCCCAACATGTCGCTGCGCCTGCCGGAAAGCCAGGTGCTGGCGCTGCTGGGCCGCAACGGCACCGGCAAGACCACGCTGATCAATTCGATCGTCGGGGTCACCCGCCGGTTCGGCGGAGCGATCGCCCTTGGCGGGCAGGACATCACCGCCGATGCGGCCGGACCAGCGGGCACGGGCCGGCATCGGCTGGGTGCCGCAGGAGCGCAATATCTTCAAGTCGTTGACGGTGGAAGAAAACATGACCGCGGTGGCCCAGCCGGGGCCGTGGACGGTGGCGAAGGTCTACGAGATGTTTCCGCGGCTGAAGGAGCGCCGCAACAATTTCGGCAACCAGCTTTCCGGCGGCGAACAGCAGATGCTGGCGATCGGCCGGGCGCTGACCCTCAACCCGCAGGTCCTGCTTCTGGACGAGCCGACCGAGGGCCTCGCCCCGATCATCGTTGAGGAATTGTTAAGGGCGCTCGGCACCATCACCCGTTCCGGGGGCATCTGCTCGATCATCGTCGAGCAGAATGCCCAAAAGATTCTAGGGTTGGCCGACCGCGTTGTGATATTGGAGCGCGGCGCGATCGTCCATGACGCGGCCAGCGCCGCGCTGAAGGCCGATCCCGCGGTGCTCGAACGCTTCCTCGGCGTCTCGGGAGCCGGGCGGCACACTAGGCATGATCCGGAAAGTGGACGGTTTTCCGACAAGTCATGCTCAACAAGATGGAGTGGATGACTTCGGAGAAAGTCATCGATCGAGTTCTTGCGGAGAGAACACCATGCAGAGAACAAAAGCCCCCTTCCGCGCCGACGAGGTCGGCAGCCTGCTGCGGCCGCCGAAGATCAAGGAGGCGCGCGCCAAGCTCGAGAAGGGCGAGATTTCCGCCGACGATCTGCGCAAGATCGAGGACATGGAAATCGAAAAGGTCGTGCACAAGCAGTCCTCGCTCGGGCTCAAGCTCGCGACCGACGGCGAATTCCGCCGCTCCTGGTGGCATTTCGACTTTCTGGCAAAACTGACCGGCTGCGAGCTGTTTCATCCCGACATGGGCATCCAGTTTGCAGGTGTCGAAACACGGCATGATGCGGTGCGGGTGATCGGCAAGCTCGATTTCCCCGACGACCACCCGATGCTCGACCATTTCAGGTTCCTGAAGAAGCATTGCGAAGTCGCCCATGTCATGCCGAAGATGACGATCCCGTCGCCGGCGGTGCTGCATTTCCGCGGCGGCCGCAAGTCGATCTCGAAGACCGTCTATCCCGATCTCGACGCGTTCTATGAGGATCTCGCCAAGACCTACCGCAAGGCGGTGAAGGCCTTCTACGACGCCGGCTGCCGCTATCTGCAGTTCGACGACACCGTGTGGGCCTATCTCTGCTCGCAGGACGAACTGAAGAAGGCGCGCGAGCGCGGCGACAATCCCGACGGCCTGCAGGAGATCTACGCGCGTATCATCAACTACGCGATCGCCGAGCGGCCGGCCGACATGACCATCACCACGCATGTCTGCCGCGGCAATTTCCGCTCGACCTGGATTTCGTCCGGCGGCTACGAGCCGGTGGCGGAGAC
Source organism: uncultured Alphaproteobacteria bacterium (assembly GCA_963843225.1). Taxonomy (GTDB): domain Bacteria; phylum Pseudomonadota; class Alphaproteobacteria; order Rhizobiales; family Xanthobacteraceae; genus Bradyrhizobium. The sequence goes on from CAWJJT010000006.1 coordinate 32,832, forward strand.
CATGCTGGCCGGCACCAATTACGACGGCTATTTCCTGGAATATGATTCCGATCGCGCCGGCGGCTTCGAGCCGCTGCGGTTTCTGCCGAAGGGCAACAAGATCGTGGTGGTCGGAATCATCACCTCCAAGAGCGGCGAGCTCGAAAAGAAGGACGATATCAAGCGGCGGCTGGAGGAAGCCTCCAAATACGCGCCGCTCGATCAGCTCGCACTCTCGCCGCAATGCGGCTTCGCCTCGACCGAGGAGGGCAATCTGCTCACCGAGGAAGAGCAGTGGGCGAAGCTCAAGCTCGCGGTCGACGTCGCCAAAGAGGTTTGGGGAAAATAGCGCTCCCCCGAGGAGGGCTTATTGCGAAGCCTTGACGCGATCATCGTGGGTGCCGGCCCTGCAGGGCTGGCGTGCGCCGTGACGATGCGCGCCGCCGGGCTTGAGGTGACGGTGCTGGAGAAAGCGGACAGCGTCGGCGCCGTCTGGCGGCGGCACTACGATCGGCTTCACTTGCACACCGACCGCAACCGTTCCGGCCTGCCGGGCCTGGCAATGCCGAAGGCCTATCCGACCTATCCCTCCCGCGCGCAGATGGTCGAATATCTCGAAAGCTACGCCGCGCGCTTCGATATCAAGCCGGTGTTCAAGACGACGGTGTCGCGAATCCAGCGCGACAGCGCGCAATGGCGCGCGGATGCAAACGGCAGCACGATCACGGCACCCGTGGTGGTAGTCGCAACCGGCATCGCCGATGCGCCGTATCGCCCCTCGTGGCCGGGTCTTGAACTCTATCGGGGCGCAGTCGTCCACAGCAGCGAATACCGCAATCCCGCAGCCTTTCGGGGCAAGCGCGTGCTGGTGATCGGCTTCGGCAATTCGGGCGGCGAGATCGCGCTTGATCTGGCCAATGCCGGCATCGATGTCGCGCTGGCGGTTCGAAACCCCGTCCAGATCCTGCCGCGGGAGCTGCTGGGCTTTCCGATCCTGGCGTGGGCAATCCTGTACCGGCGCTTGCCCGCGCGCGTGGTCGATGTTGTCAACGCGCCGATCCTGCGGCTCGCGATCGGCCGGATCGAGGACCTCGGATTGCGCCGCGCCGCCAAGGGACCGCGCCAGATGGTCGAGGAGGACGGGCGCGTGCCCCTGATCGATATCGGCACGCTGGCAAAAATCAGGGACGGTTCCATCAAGGTGCGCGGCGGCATCGACCGCCTGACCTCCGAGGGCGTCGTCTTCGACGATGCGGGCAGCGAACCTTTCGACGCGATCATCCTTGCGACCGGATTCCGTCCCGACCTGCGCCAGTTGCTTCCCGATGTGAAGGGCGTGTTCGACAGCCACGGAATGCCGCTGGTGACGGGCAGGGCCACGGAAGCGCCCGGGCTCTATTTCTGCGGCCAGATCACCTCGCCGACGGGACAGTTGCGCGAAATCGGCATCGAGGCGCAACAGATCGCCGACAGCGCAAAGCGGTATATCGCGTCCCGGTGAGCGCTAGTCAGCGGTGAAATTCATGGATATCAGGGACAGGGCGGGCTAAGGGCCCGCCACGCCCCCAATAGCGACCGGACACCGCGGCGCAAAGCGCACTGCGGCTCCAATCCATCAGGCGTGCACCGCGAATATCATATCGAACGGCGTTTCGGTCGCCGACGGAAGCCTTGACCCGCTTCGGTCGCAACTTGGCGCAATCTGCCTTCGCCCGCTTGCGCACCGAGTCCCAAGGCCACTTCTTGGGAGAGTGATGCCGGCGTGCAAATGAAGGTCGATGCGTGATAGACGATGCGCCCGACCGGGTTGAGATTGTCTTTCAGACGGTCATGAGCAAACGGCTCAACGATCATCCACGTACCGTCCTTGGCAAGCGTTTCCTTTACATGCTTGCCCGCGCCTACGGGGTCTCCCATATCATGCAGGCAATCGAAGAATGCCACCAGATCATAGTCGCGCGCCGGAAAATCCTTGGCACTGGCCTGCGCGAACGTGATGCGGTCGCCAACGCCTGCTTCCCGCGCAAGGGACTTGGCGCGTTCGATCGAGGGCAAGTGGTAGTCGAACCCGAAAAATTCAGAGTTTGGATAGGCCTGCGCCATTACGATCGTTGAAGCGCCGGGGCCGCATCCCACATCGGCTACCTTGGCGCCGGGCTTTAGTTTCGCGTCAAGGCCAGAGCGCGGGAATCGAGTTCGGAACCAGATTGCATTGTAGCCCGGCCTGAAGAAGCGTTCCGTGCCCGAGAACAGGCATTTCGAATGCTCGTGCCAGCCAAGGCCTTTCCCGGTTCGAAATGCCTCTGCGACCTTGGGTTCGTCAAGGTAGGTGGACTGCACGACATCGAACGCACCGGCGAAAAATGCGGGCGATCCCTCTCGGCGAACGCCAGGCTTGCTCGGGGAGCAGAAAGCGTCCTTTTCCGGGTCATAATCGATATATCCGGACGCAGCCTGGCCGCCGCCATTCGCGCAGGTAACGCTCGTGCAGATTCGCGTCTTGGCGAGTCCGGACGGGGTGACCGGCGCGCCGTCGGCCATCGCCTTATATATCCCGAGGCGATCGCATGGCGCTGATGCTTGACCGGCGGGAAGCGACATGCGCCGAGGTCCCCAACCAGCTTTCCCACGAACTCGTTCAACTTTTCAGGATCTGGCTCACGCATTGCAGCCTCCTTCGGGATTGTGGTCGTTGCACTCAAGGCAACTGCCGAGCATTCAGTACGACCTATCGCCCAAACGATTTCAGCCATAGCTCTGAGTCCGGTCGCAATTTCGGCGAGACTTGCCTGCCGGTGGGGGCGGCGGAGGCTTCGGGCGAACTGCACCCTCGAGCCGTGGTCGAACTGCGATCCAGGGACCGGAGAAAAGCGCTCAGTCAGTTGCAGCCGCAACTGGCTTCCATGGCGGAACACTCCTATTCGAAGCGGTGCCTTGCGGAAGGGATCGTTCGCTTAGACGCAGAATGCTGAGTTAGTGACCAACTTTGACTAAGGTTCAAAATACGCGGGTGGGAAAAGAGCCGTGGGAGGGCTCTTCCGGGTCCGGTATCGGACTTGAGCAGCCACCGCCTACCGGGTGCGGAAATGCTGGCGATCGAGGGCGAGCGCGAGGACGCCCGCCACGGTTTCAACCGCAATGCCCGGTTTGGCAGGACGCTCATCGGGGTCGAACGCCAACCCGATGACGGCCCGCTGTCCGGCAGGCGTCGACACCGGCCAGAAGTCGAGGCGCGAGGCGTCGAATGGGTAAATCCCGGCGGGGACCGGCCGGGAAGTTGCCAGCGAAGACTGCGCTGCCTCCATTTCCAGATCGACGAGCGCGATTTCGCCACGCCTCTCGGTGAACGCTACCGCCGTCTCCGACATCAGCATGACGACGGCGGGAACGTGGAACAGCGCTTCAAGCGTGGTGGCCGCGAGAGCGGCGATGGCCCTTGCGTCACTCGCGTCCACGGCATCGCGACTATAGCGCTGCAGAATTTTGGCTTGCTGCATCAGGAGCGCCGCGTCATCCGCCCTGCGCCGGGCGATCGAGGCCACGCCGCTCGCAATAACTCCGACAACGAACAGTAGCCCTATGGCCCAGACGTTCGCCGCGTCGTCGACCATCAGGGAATAGCGCGGCTCGGTGAAAAAGAAATTGTATGCGACTGCTCCGAGGACTGCCGCGCAAAGCGACGGTCCCAACCCGAAAGCGACGGCAGCGACGACGACGGGAATGACAAAGACCAGCGATAAATTAGGGATGGTTACGCTGCTGTCCAGCCCGACGGCGATAACCGTTGCAAAGGCGGTCAGGACAATCGCAGCAAGATATCGCACCGCCATTGGCGCGCTCGACAGTCGCAGGACCTCAAAGGGATCCGACTCTTCGATCTGGCTCGCCTCGTTTGGCAGCGTTGCTTTCGGAATGGTCATGGCCATTGCTCATTTTGGAGGTTCATCAACGATCTGTCCGCCGTCATAGCCGCAAGCGATGCGGCCGAGCGCGCCGCGAAATGCTTCGGTGCCGACCGTGGACGCAAGCGCCGGGACCTCGCCGGGCTCCGTGATTCCGCGTCCGCGGCTCAGCAGCGAGGCTATGAGCTCCGCATCGAGATAGGGCAGGCTTGCCCAAAATCCGCGTGCGAGATCCTGCGCCAGGGCGTGATCGGGATGCTGGCTGTTTTCGGGGGCCCGGCCTATCTCGTACATGTGACGAACCGCGTGCCACGATGCCCGCTCGGACGGAAGGCGCGCCATGATCTCGGGATGCTCCTGCGCGACATAGAAGCGGTTGACCGTGTCGAACAGAACGAAGCGGTAGCCCTGGGCAAGCAGGAACGGCTCCCAGTCCTGCCAGACCGGCTCTGAGGATACGGGCGCAACCGCTTCGGCAACGATCACCTTGGGTCGAAATCGCTTCCAGTCGCCGCCGATCAGGACGTCGCCTTCGGCGCCTTCGACGTCGATCTTGAGGAAGTCGATGGAATCAGCTCCGTGCCTTTCGCATAGATCGGCCAGCGTGGTCACGGGCATGCGAATGGTTTGATAGCCGACGCCGAAGTCCTTTGCCTTTTGCGCAAGGTGTTCCACGGTCGTCGAGAGCCCGTGCAGACGATCCACTGCATAAAAGTCGATCTCGCCGCGGTCGCGTCCGACCAGGCCGCAAACCGCGAGATCGCGTGGCCGCAGCCGCTCGTATAACGCCGCAAGGTCAGGCTGCGGCTCGACGACAATGCCGCGCCAGCCGCGCTCATAGAACCAGTACGACACATTGTCGGCAATCGGATGTCCGGCGCCGACGTCGATATAGGTCCCGGTGGTCTGTCCCGCGAAGGCAAGCGATAGATGATAGTCCTCGAGGTTCTGGGCGTAGGATAGGTCCATTCGGGTTCTCTGACTCTCTTCGGCCTGGAAATACGGTGACGCGGATCGTGCGATAAAGCGGCCGCGAAGGCTGGACACGTCGGTTGAATCCGCCGTCACCGCGATCCGCGAGGCTTCGACGGCGGGGTATTCAGGATGACGTGCCTTTGTCTGTTCGCTCAACAAGATGCGCACGCGAGGGTCCGGGGTCAAACCGATCGGCGAAATATTGCGTTTCGTGGGCCACCAGTCCGTCGCGGAACTCCATGATGCTCACCGTGTAGGATGGGATGCCGTCGTAGCTAAGCACGAATTCGGTGACCCAGAGGTCGCCGCTGCCGATTATTCGCCGGACCGTAAAGCGCTTCTTGTTTGGCTGGACGAACCGGCTCTCTTGAATGTTCTTCCGGCTGCGAATCCGCTCGCCCGATTGCGGATATTCGAGAACGGCATCCTCGCGGTAGATTTCATGCTCAGTCTCGAAATCGTTCGCGTCCGAAGCAGCCCAATGGCGCTCGAGCGCCGCCCGCACGGTCCGATCGTCCATCTCAATCTCCCATCCACAAACAGCCCAGGGGCAATCAGGCGCGCCTCATTCGTCGGTGCGCCAGGCTCCGAGCAGAAATCTCCGCTTTGGACTGGAGCCTGCATTCTTTTGGACATCAGGCAGATCGACGGCGTAGCGTTTCATCAAAAGCCTGATTGCGACGCCGACGATCAGGAAGGGCGTGAGGTAGATCGCGAGTATCTCGAAGGCCGTCATGGCAACTCCTGCTCTGCGATGTCAGACTGCGATACTACCACAATCGGCCGGAGCGAGGAGGGGGTAAAGGCGGCCCGATATCGACCGAATGCGGCGTCGGGCCGTCGCAATCAATTCCGGCCTTGTGCGTCAGCAGCAGCCCGCAGACACGCGATTGAGAATCAGGGAATCCTGAGCTCCCGGGCTCGGCTTTATCAGGCGGAATTTTGGGCGACGCAGATTGTTTGCTTTAATGGAACTCCCGTTCGTCCCTGTCCAACGCCAGCCCGCGCCTATGCGAATTCTCCGGATTTGTTTGTTGCTGGCGGTCGCTGTTCCCGGTGGGGCCGAGGCACAAGCGCAGGGTTGTCCGACCGCGAAGGACGACATCGCAACCGATCGGCCGGACGTCACAAACTCCAGCCTTGTCGTGCCGACCGGCAGTCTTCAAAGCGAAAACGGAGTGAATTTCACCATGCGGGGAGACGGCCGTACCATCGATGGTACGAACAGCCGATGGCGATTGGGTGTTGCGCCCTGTCTGGAGCTGTTGGTCGACCTGCCTACCTATTTTGCCAACGTTCAAGGGCCGGGCAATTCCGGATTTTCGGATGTCTCGCCGGCGATCAAATGGCAGATCAGCCCGCTTCCCGGGAAGTTTGACTTGTCGGTCGTATTCGGAGCGGCGTTGCCGACGGGCACGGCCTCGATCGCGGGCCGTGGCGCGCAGCCCTATCTTCAGTTTCCATGGTCGTTGGAATTGCATGATGGATGGGGTGTGAGCGGCATGTTCACCGAGTTCTTCCGCCCTTCGGACTTCACGAGCAAGCAGATCACGGAGACGACCCTCAGCCTGGAAAAGAAGCTGACCGAGAGATTCAGCGTTTTCACCGAATATGTCGGCGACTATGCCGACGGCGCCGGCCCGAGCCTGCTCCTGAATTCAGGCGCGGTGTATCACATGAATCGAACCGAGCAGGTCGACTTCCGCATTGCGTTCGGACTCAACCACAACGCCCCGAGCTACGTCGTTGGAATGGGATATTCCTTCCGGTTCGATGGGTTGTTCGCGGGCGCGTCGAGATAACGCGGCTGAATCATTCGCTGGTGTGAGCGTAGTAACTCCTGATGAGCCGAAAATGTCCTTTGCTGGAAATGTATTCCTGCTGCAGGCAAGCATCCCCTCTGCAAAACGCTCGCCGGTCGCAGTGCAGATCCTCGAAGTGCAGCTTCATCAAGCGCGAATGATCGAAATAGGTTGCGAAGTAGTGACCGGCGCGCGGCGGATCTCCACACATGCGGATGATGGCGTCGCGAACCTCCGGCGGTAGGCGATCGATATGCTCCGGATTCCAGGGATCATCGTGCACCACCTGGCTGCCGCGAGCGAATGAAGGTGGTTGGCTGCCCGGTAACAGCAGCAGAATTCCAGCCGCGATCGGCGCTAGCCGCCTGGACAAGATCCACATGCCAACACCCCATGGAAAGTGGAAGATTTGGCGCATGCAGTCGCGAGTTCGAACATACCACGAATTTGCCGGCGCCGCCCGCTTGCCGCTTGGCCACCTCGCGCGAGACATGCGGCTGATCCGCAAAGTCGGGCCGATCTTCCCGGTGTTGGGCAGATCATGGTAGGACAGGCGCCCCGGCCGCCGCTGCCCACCGGACGTCCCACACCCAGGTCCCATGAAGAACGACGAGATCCTGCGCCAGATCACCGAATTCTGCCGGCAGGCGGACATGGCCGAAATCGACCTTCGGGCGGAGGGCGGTCAATGACGGCAAGCTGGTGCACCGCCTGCGCGAGGGCAAGCGCATCACCATCGACACGCTGGACCGGATCCAGGCCTATATCGCGGCCGCCATGCCGGGCGGCGTCGCCCCGCCGCGCGGCCTGCAGGTGCCGCCCGAGAAGCGCGATCCCAGGGGCAATTTCCGGTTTTTCGAGAACCGGCAGAAATACCTGCTGTTCGTCCATACCTGCAGCGAAAAGCGGGTGACCGCCGACCGGGTCGGGCTGGAACTCGGCAGCATCCACCCCCGTCCGCCGGCGCTGCGGGTGTTCGATGCCGGCGTCGGCGACGGCACCGTGCTCGCGCGGGTCATGCGCTCGATGCACGGCCGTTTTCCCCACATGCCGTTCTATATCGCCGGCAAGGAGCTCAGCCTCGAGGACGTCCGGCTGACGCTCGAAAAGGTGCCGGACCGGCTGTTTGAGCATCCAGCTACCGTTTTCGTGCTGACCAACATGTATTACGCGGAGGCGCCCTGGCTGACCCCGGTCTCGCCGGCCGCCGCCGCCGGGATGATCTGGCACGAGGTCCCCCTGCGCGGGGCGTCCTCGGGCGAATTCGAGGTCCAGATCGCCGAACTCAAGCCGTTTCTGGAGCAGAACTGGCGGGCCAATGTCAGCCCGCGCTCGGGCATGCCGGTCTATGAGCGCCCGGTCGCGATCGTCCTGTACCGGGAGGACCACCGTTTCCTGCTCGACCAGATCATCCCGCGGGCCGGCAAGACCGAGGCCAATTTCGACCTGATTATCGCTTCCCAGCCCTACCGGGCCAAATCCTCGGTAAATTTCCGTGCAAAACGCATTATTGCGCCCCTGGCGCGGGCGCTGCGGGCGGGGGGCCGTTTAATTGGAATTCACTCCCATGGGCAGGATCCGGGCATGGAGATCATCCAGGCGGTATGGCCGGGAGAAAATCCTTTCGCCGTGAGCCGTCATGAGCTATTGCGCGCGGTGAAATACGAGCTGGGATCGGCCGCACGCGACCTTAATTTTAATGCTTATGCCGATAACCGTTCGATCTTCCGTTATGATATGGAAGCCTTGCCCAACGAGGTCACCGGCTCGATCGGAACCTCGACGGCCTTTGCAGCATGGAACGCGGCGGTGTATGTCGCCCAGATCGAAGATGACCGGTTGACGGAAATGACCCAAAGCGGCCGTTATCTCGATGCCGCCAGAGAGGTTCTGCGCAAGCATAACGGGCTCTGGTTTTACGACAAATCCTACGTCATCTCGCGCCGTCGGGACTGACATTTCAGGACACATCATGAAAGGACCGCCGGGGGTCTGGCGGAAAAGGGGTTTGGTTTGATGCGCGCGTCATATCTCTTCACGAGTGAATCGGTTTCCGAAGGTCATCCGGACAAGGTCTCGGATCAAATTTCCGACGCGATCCTCGACGCTTTTCTCGAAAAGGACGTCAAGCTCGGCATCGCCGATGACAGCCTGATCAACACAAGGCTCGGCTGCGAGACGCTGTGCACGACCAACAAGATCGTGATCGCCGGCGAAGGCCGCGGCCAGTTGTTCCGCGACATCCACGGCGTCTCGGTGGTCGACCGCGAACTGATCAGCCATATCGCCCGCGGCGTGGTCAAGGATATCGGCTACGACCAGAACGGCTTCTCCTATCATGGCGCCGACATCGAGGTGCTGCTGCACGGCCAGTCGCCCGACATCGCGATGGGCGTCGACGCCAAGAAAAAGAAGAGCGGCGAGGAAGAGGGCGCCGGCGACCAGGGCATGATGTTCGGCTATGCCTGCAACGAGAGCGAAGTCTACGAAAAGGGCTCCTTCATGCCCGCGCCGATTTTCTTCGCGCACAGGATCCTCAAGGTGCTGTCGGAGAAGCGCCGCAACGGCCAGCTCGCCGACCTGCAGCCCGACGCCAAGAGCCAGGTGACGGTGAAATACGTCAACGGCGCGCCGATCGGCTGCACCAAGGTCGTGGTCTCGACCCAGCACAACGAGAAGAGCCGCAACAACAAGAAATACTCCCCCGGCCTGATCAAGGAGATGATCTCGACCGCGGTGGAATCGGCGCTGCCGAAGGGCTGGATGCCGCAGAAGAACGCCGACTTCCTGGTCAATCCCACCGGCAATTTCGTGGTCGGCGGACCCGACGGCGATTGCGGCCTGACCGGGCGCAAGATCATCGTCGACACCTATGGCGGCTATGCCCCGCATGGCGGTGGCGCGTTCTCGGGCAAGGATCCGACCAAGGTCGATCGCTCGGCCGCCTATGCGGCGCGCTATCTCGCCAAGAACGTGGTGGCGGCGGGCCTCGCCGAGCGCTGCACCATCCAGGTTGCCTACGCGATCGGCGTCGCCGATCCGATGTCGGTGCTGGTCGATACCCACGGCACCGGCAAGGTCGACGAGAAGAAGCTCGAGAAGGTTCTGCCGGAGATGTTCCGGCTGACGCCGACCAACATCCGTCGCACGTTGAAGCTGAACCGGCCGATCTATCGCCGCACCGCGGCTTACGGTCATTTCGGCCGTGCGCCGGAAAAGGATGGCGGCTTCTCCTGGGAGCGAACCGACCTCGCCGACGCGCTCAAGCGCGCGATCTGAGGGCTTATTCGAGTAGGTTGTTGCGACATATATAAGCCGTCATGGCCGGGCTTGTCCCGGCCATCCACGTCTTGATTTGTCGGGTCGAGGACGCGGATGCCCGGCACGAGCCGGGCACGACGAGAAATGAATTGCAGCCCGGTCCCGCAAACGGCGCCGACCGGCGAGCCATAGGAAAGATCACATGACCGCCACCGCCAAGAAGCCCGGCTTCACCGACTACATCGTCAAGGACATCGCGCATGCCGAATTCGGCCGCAAGGAGATCTCGCTGGCCGAGACCGAGATGCCCGGCCTGATGGCGACCCGCGAGGAGTATGGCCCCAAGCAGCCGCTGAAGGGCGCCCGCATCGCCGGCTCGCTGCACATGACGATCCAGACCGCGGTCCTGATCGAGACGCTGGCGGCACTCGGCGCCGACATCCGCTGGGTCTCCTGCAACATCTATTCGACCCAGGACCATGCGGCGGCCGCGATCGCGGCGGCCGGCATTCCCGTGTTCGCGGTGAAGGGCGAGAGCCTCGCCGAATACTGGGACTACACCGCCAAGCTGTTCGACTGGCACGGCGGCGGTCACCCGAACATGATCCTCGACGACGGCGGCGACGCCACCATGTACGTCCATCTCGGCCTGCGTGCCGAGAATGGCGACACCAAGTTCCTGGACAAGCCGGGTTCGGAAGAAGAGGAAGTCTTCTTCGCGCTTCTGAAGAAGCAGCTCAAGGAAAAGCCGAAGGGCTACTTCGCCGAGGTCGCGAGGAGCATCAAGGGCGTTTCCGAAGAGACCACCACGGGCGTGCATCGTCTCTATGACATGCAGAAGGCCGGCACGCTGCTGTGGCCGGCGATCAACGTCAACGACAGCGTCACCAAGTCGAAGTTCGACAATCTCTATGGCTGCCGTGAATCGCTGGTCGACGGCATTCGCCGCGGCACCGACGTGATGATGTCCGGCAAGGTGGCGATGGTCGCGGGCTTCGGCGACGTCGGCAAGGGCTCGGCGGCCTCGCTGCGCCAGGCCGGCTGCCGCGTCATGGTGTCCGAAGTCGATCCGATCTGCGCGCTGCAGGCGGCGATGGAAGGCTATGAGGTCGTGACCATGGAAGACGCCGCGCCACGCGCCGACATCTTCGTCACCGCCACCGGCAACAAGGACATCATCACCATCGAGCACATGCGCGCGATGAAGGATCGCGCCATCGTCTGCAACATCGGCCACTTCGACAACGAGATCCAGATCGCCGGTCTGCGCAATCTGAAGTGGACCAACGTCAAGCCGCAGGTCGACGAGATCGAATTCCCCGACAAGCACCGCATCATTCTCTTGTCGGAAGGCCGCCTCGTGAACCTCGGCAACGCCATGGGCCATCCATCCTTCGTGATGTCGGCCTCCTTCACCAACCAGACGCTGGCGCAGATCGAGCTGTTCGCCAACAACAAGGACGGCAAGTACAAGAAGGAAGTCTACGTGCTGCCGAAGTCGCTGGACGAGAAGGTGGCGCGGCTCCATCTCGCCAAGATCGGCGTCAAGCTGACCCAGCTGCGCAAGGACCAGGCCGACTACATCGGCGTCAAGCAGGAAGGCCCGTTCAAGGCGGATCATTACCGGTATTGAGAACTGGCGGCGTCATTCCGGTACCCTCCCGGAGTGACCTGGTTGCAATATTTCGTCATGCCCGGCCTTGTGCCGGGCATCCACGTCTTTACAGTCGGCTTGAAAAGCAAAAATGGCGTCGATGGCCGAGGCGAGCCCGGCGATGTCGGCGCGACAGGGCCCGGAGACCACCATGGCATCGGAGCATTTCGACGTGCTGATCGTCGGCGCCGGCCTGTCCGGCATCGGCGCGGGTTTCCATCTGCAGCAAAAATGTCCGGGCAAGAGTTTTGCGATTCTCGAGGGCCGCGAGACCATCGGCGGCACCTGGGATCTGTTTCGGTATCCCGGCATTCGCTCCGACTCGGACATGTTCACGCTGGGCTATTCGTTCAAGCCGTGGACCGAGGCGAAGGCGATCGCCGACGGCCCGCAGATCCTGAACTACGTCCGCGAGACCGCGGCCGAGAACGGCATCGACAGGAAGATCCGCTTCGGCCACCGGGTCAAGCGGGCGTCGTGGTCGTCGCCTGACGCGCGCTGGACCGTGGAGGCCGAACGGCGGGTGGGCGAGGGCGGCACCGAACTGGTGCGCTTCACCTGCAATTTCCTGTTCATGTGCTCGGGCTATTACAAATACGAGGAAGGCTATACGCCGGAATTTTCCGGCCGCGGCAATTTCGCCGGCCAGATCGTGCACCCGCAGAAATGGCCGGAGGATCTCGACTACGCAGGAAAGCGCGTGGTGGTGATCGGCTCGGGCGCCACCGCCGTGACGCTGGTGCCGGAGATGGCGAAGAAGGCCGGCCACGTCACCATGCTGCAGCGTTCGCCGACCTATGTGGTGTCGCGCCCGGCGCAGGATCCCGTCGCCAACAAGTTGCGGGCCCGGCTTCCCTCGAAGCTCGCCTATCACCTGATCCGCTGGCGCAACGTGATGTGGGGCATGTATTTCTTCCAGCTCTCGCGGCGCAAGCCGGCGCGGGTCAAGCAGTTGATCCTCGGCGGCGTCAGGATGGCGCTCGGTCCCGATTACGACATCGCGACCCATTTCACGCCGCGTTACAATCCCTGGGACCAGCGGCTGTGCCTGGTGCCGGATGGCGACCTGTTCAAGGCGATCAAGGAAAAGCGCGCTTCCGTCGTCACCAGTGAGATCGACACCTTCACCGGTGGCGGCATCAAGCTCAAGGACGGCAGCGAGCTCGCGGCCGATATCATCGTCACCGCCACCGGCCTCGTGCTCCAGGTGCTCGGCGGCATCGAGATTGCCGTCGACGGCCGCACCGTCGATTTCGCCAGGACGCTGAACTACAAGGGCATGATGTATTCGGACGTGCCCAACCTCGCGTCCTCGTTCGGCTATACCAACGCGTCGTGGACGCTGAAATGCGACCTGACCTGCGAATATGTCTGCCGTCTGGTCAACTACATGGACCGGCACGGCTACAAGAAGTGTGTGCCGCACAATGTCGATCCCTCGATATCCGAATTGCCGTCGCTGGATTTCTCTTCCGGCTATGTGCAGCGATCGGTTGCGAAGATGCCCAAGCAGGGCTCGAAGCGGCCGTGGCGGCTCTACCAGAACTACGCGCTCGACATCGTCACGCTGCGCTACGGCAAGATCGATGACGGGGTGATGCAGTATTCGTGAGCCGCACGCGGCGCTGCATCGGCCGAAGGCCGTCGGAAAATTCTTCCCGGCAGTTTTTTCACGAAAGCCCGCTTGATCGGGCAATTTCTGCCGCGCGCGCAATGCGCCTGAGACGGCAAAATCGCCTGTTTCCAGCGGTCGTCGCATCTGGCATGCGCCTTGCTCGCACTCCGGCGATCCCTTCGGAGTTCGGCATGCCGGTTTCCTTTACAGGCTTCTCTCCCAGTTCGGTCTTCCCCTCGCAGAAGACCCAGCCCACGACCCTGACCGCCAAGCCTGCCGAGACGACGGAGCAGAAATTCCTCGACTACGCCAAGATGACCCCGGCCGAGCGATTGCATGCCCAGATGCTCGCCCAGCTCGGCATCACCGAGGATCAGTTCAAGGCGATGAGTTCCGCCGATCAGCAGAAGATCGAGGAAAAGATTCGGGACATGATCAAGAAACAGCTTTCCGACAGCCCCACCAAGCCCACCGGGATGATCACCGACAAGTCGGTCTGAGCGGGATACACCTGTAAGTCGCAGCCGCGCCATCCCCGTGCGCGGAGATTGATCCGGCGATGATTGCCCGCCTTGCGCAATCCTGATTAGATCGCCCCCGAGCGCCCGCCACCCCCTTTGGCGGGCGGCGACACCTCGTGGCATTCCCTGCCCGAAATGGCTAGAATTGCCGGAAAATGAGTGGAGTTCGAGGCATGTCGACGTCCGCAGTCCCGCGGCGGCGGGAGTCGCCGGCGGTTCTGCATTACGCCCTGGCAATCCTCGCGGTTGCTGCGGCCGTCGCGATCAATCTTGGCTTCGAGCGCTTCGTGGGAGGCAATCCCGCGGTATCGTTGTTTCTCTGCGCCATCATGCTGGTGGCCTGGCGCGGCGGCACCGGTCCGGCGTTGCTCGCCACCGCGCTGGCCATTTTCGCATTCGATTTTTTCTTTCTGCCGCCGGCTCGTTCCCTTGCCTTTTCGTTCAAGGAAATTCCGCGGCTCGCGCTGTTTGGCGTCGCGGCGCTCTTCGTCGTCGCGCTGAGCGCGGCGCAGCGGCGGGCAACGATCGCGCTTCGGCAAGCGCGCGACGAGCAGCACGAAACGGTCGGGGAATTGCAGGCGCTCAACGCGGCGCTGCGCGCAGAGAATGCCGAACGCAAGCAGGCCGAACAGAGAGCCCAGTCCGCCGAACAGGAGCTGCGGGCGATCATCGACACCATACCCGTACTGGTGCTTCGCCATCGCGCCGACGGCATCATCGATTTCGTCAATCAGGTCGGGCGTGACTACAGTGGAATCGTAACGACGACCTGGGCAAGACGCACCAGCGCCATCACCCATCCCGACGATATCGGGCGGCTCGAGGAAGCCTGGGATGCGGCGTTGGCAACGGGCGAGCCGTTCGAGTCGGAGCAGCGTCTCCGGCGAGCCGACGGCGAATACCGCTGGTTCTCCACACGGCGCGTGCCGCTGCGCAATTCCGACGGCGAGGTGATCGCCTGGTACGCGGCGACCTTCGACATCGAGGATCGCAAGCGGGCAGAGGATGCGCTGCGGCGGAGCGAAGCGGATCTCGTCAAGGCGAGGCAGGATTCGCAACTGGCGGTCGACACGATCTCCGCGATGGTCGTCGTTCTCGACCAGGACGGCAGGCCCTATTTCGCCAATCGATCGGCGCAGGAATTTCTTGGCAGGGATTTTTCCGTCGAGAAGGTGCGCGATCTGCTCCATCCCGATGATCGCGACCGGATTCAGCGTCTGTGGCGGGATCACCTGGTGACCGGAGAGCCGTTTCACACCGAGCAGCGCATACTGCGCGCCGATGGTCAGTATCGATGGACCTATATGAGCCGCGTGCCGCTGCGCGACGAAACCGGCAAGGTCGTCAAGTGGTATGGATCCGGCTACGACATCGAGGACAGGAAGCGGGCGGAGACAGCCTTGCAGGAGAGAGAGGCGCAACTGGCGGGAGCCCAGCGCGAGCTGCAGCTCACGATCGATTCAATTCCGGTCATGGTGTCGACTTTCGATCCGGACGGCACGCGCAGTTTCGTCAATCAAACCTGGCAGGACTTCACCGGCAACACGCAAGCCGAGGCGACCGGCGAGGGGATCAATACCTCGATGTATTACCATCCCGACGATGCCGGGCATTTCGACGCCGCGTGGCGCGCGGCACAGGAAGGCGGCGTGACGCTCTCCGTGGACGTGCGCACCCGCAGGGCCGACGGCGTATATCGATGGTATACGATGCGACGCGCGCCCCAGCGCGACGAGAATGGCAAGATACTGAAGTGGTATTCGGTCGGCATCGACGTCGAGGACAAGAAGGTTGCCGAGGACGCACTTCGGCGCAGCGAAGCCCAACTGGCCAAGGCGGAGCGGGAGCTTCGGCGCACCCTCGATTTGATCCCGACCCTTGCCTGGCGCACCCGGCCCGACGGTTATGCGGAATACCTCAACAAGCGCTGGCTCGATTATACCGGCCTATCGCAGGAAGAGGCGCTGGGCTGGGAGTGGCGCGCTGCGGTTCATCCCGAGGATCGGCCGGCGCTGCATTACAGCTGGCTGAGAATGCTGGAAACCGGCAAGCCCGACGATGTCGAGGCGCGCATGCGACGCTTCGACGGGACCTATCGCTGGTTTCTGTTCCGGAGCGAGGCTTTGCGCGATGAAGCCGGAGCCATCGTTGCCTGGTACGGAACCAATATCGACATCGATGATCGCAAGCAGGTTGAAAACGCCTGGCAAAGGAGCCAGGCCTATTCGGCCGAGGCGCAAAAGCTCAGCCAGACCGGCAGCTTTGCCTGGGACGTCGCCACCCGCTATTATTACTGGTCGGAACAGACCTATCAGATCCTGGGCTTTGACCGGAGCGTCAAGCCCTCGATCAGCCTGGTGGTTCAGCGCACCCATCCCGACGACCGCTACCTCATGGAGCGTGAACTCGATCGTTCGGCGCAAAAGGTGCCATACCACGACTTCGAAGTGCGGTTGCTGATGCCGGATGGGCAGATCAGGCATATTCATCTCCTCGCGCACCGCATCACCTATGAATCCGGCAACGAGGAAGTCGTGGGCGCGGTCATGGACATCACCGAGGCGAGGAAGTCGCAGGAAACATTGCACGCCGCGCAGACCGCCCTGGCCCATGCCAGCCGCGTGGCGACGCTTGGCGAAATCAGCGCGACCATCGCGCACGAGGTCAATCAGCCGCTTGCCGCGATCGTCGCCAATGGCCAGGCTTGCCTGCGTTTCCTCAATCGCGACAAGCCGGAGCTGAAGGATGTGCGCGGGGCGGTCGAATGGATCGTCAAGGATGGCAACCGGGCGGGCGAGGTGATCCGGCGCGTCCGGGGGCTCATGCGGAAAGCGGTCGCCGAGAGGGTGCCGCTTGATGTCAATGACCTCGTCAACGAAGTGACCGCGCTGCTGCGGCGCGAACTGGCCGCGCAGCGGGTGATGCTCAAGCTGGAACTCGATCCCTCGGTGCCGGCGATCGTCGGGGATCGGGTTCAGCTCCAGCAGGTGATCATAAACCTGATCATGAACGGCGCCGAAGCGATGCAGGCGATTACCGACGGCTCGCTTCGACTGGTGGTCCGCACCTGCCAGGATGAAGCCAATCAGGTGGTGGTCGCCGTGGAGGACAGCGGTCCCGGGCTCGCGAGCGAGGACGCCGACCGCGTGTTCGATCCGTTCTTCAGCACCAAGCCCGGCGGACTCGGCATGGGCCTTTCGATTTGCCGCTCGATCGTCGAGGCTCATGGGGGGCGATTGTGGTCGTCGGCGCATGCCGGTCCCGGCGCCACGTTCCAGTTCGCGTTG
This sequence comes from uncultured Alphaproteobacteria bacterium, assembly GCA_963843225.1. Lineage (GTDB taxonomy): Bacteria > Pseudomonadota > Alphaproteobacteria > Rhizobiales > Xanthobacteraceae > Bradyrhizobium. The sequence goes on from CAWJJT010000006.1 coordinate 49,828, forward strand.
CCGGCGCGCTGGGGGCACGCGGCATGAACCGGTCGATTGAAGCTGGAATCGGAGCGTCATCCCGTCCAGGATGCCGTCGGTGGAAATCATGAACCAGAAGGACCAGCCGCAGCATATCGTTTTTGTCGTCGACGACGACGAGTCGATGCGGGTTGCGTTGAGCTACCTGTTCCAGTCGATGAACCTGCCGGTCAAGGTGTTCACCTCGGCCGCCGAACTGCTCAAGAGCAAGCTGCCGGAGATCGTCAGTTGCCTGGTGCTCGATATCCGGCTGCCGGGGGTCAGCGGCCTCGAGTTTCAGGATGTGCTGGCGAAGGCCGGGATCCGGATTCCGATCGTCTTCATGACCGGACACGGCGACATTCCCATGTCGGTGAGGGCGATGAAGGCCGGCGCCGTGGATTTCCTGACCAAGCCGTTCCGGGATCAGGACATGCTGGATGCCGTGACCCGGGCGCTGGAGCTGGACCGGACACGCCGCGAGGGTGAGGTCGCGGCAGTCGGGCTGCGCGCCCGGCTCGAATTGCTCACGCCGCGGCAGAAGGAGGTGCTGGCTCTCGTCACCTCCGGCTTGATGAACAAGCAGATCGCGGGGATGCTCAATGTCAGCGAAATAACCGTCAAGATCCATCGCGGGCAGGTTATGAAGAAGATGGAGGCGCGCTCGCTGGCTGAACTCGTCAAGATGGCCGAGACGCTCGGGATCAGCCGGAAGGCTCCGTAAGGTGGTGCAAACCTAAGTATGATTTCCGGGCCGGACAGCGCGAGCGCAGTGTATCCATGAAGGGTGTCGCAAGAGCAGGCGCTCTGCCTCCGTTGCAGGATCGACTGACTTGACGACAGTCCCGGTGATTTCCGTTATCGACGACGATGAATCCATTCGCACTGCGATATACAATCTCCTGAGATCGCTGGGATATATCGTCCATACCTTTCCCTCCGCCGAGGCCTTTCTGGAATCGCCGCAGTTGCACAATACCTGGTGCGTGATCGCCGATATCCGCATGCCCGGAATGACCGGTATCGAGCTGCAGTCCCACTTGCTGGCGGAGGGCAACACGATGCCCTTCGTTTTCGTGACCGCCGTTCCCGAAGAGAGCGTCCGTGCCCGCGCGATGGCGCAGGGAGCGATTTGCTTTCTGACCAAGCCGTTCGACGAGGGCAGCCTGATCGCGTCCCTTGGCAAGGCGCTGGCGCGGCACACGGGCGAAGCAAAAGACTAGGCTCGCCGGCACGGGCGCCGAAACCTTGCGCCAACGGATCATACCAACGTTTTAGCCACGCACCCGCATGGAGGATTGGTCCGGAACACGGTGGCAAGCATGTTCCTGCGCAGTGAGCCGCCGGCACGGGGCTCGATTGCATCAGGGAGAAACGCCATGTCCGCCGCATCGTTTTCGCCGACCCGACGCAGCCTTCTCGCCGCCGCCGCGACCGCGGGCGCCGTCAGTCTGCTTCCCGAGCATCTGGCCGCCGCGACCGACAGCAGCGCCGTCCGACCATTCCATATTCACGTTCCCGAAGCCGAGCTTGTCGACCTGCGCCGGCGCGTGCAGGCGGCGCGGTGGCCCGGCAAGGAACTCGTCGCCGATCAAACCCAGGGCGTGCAGCTCGCGACGATGCAGAAACTGGCGCGGTACTGGTCGACGGATTACGACTGGCGCAAGTGCGAGACGAGGCTGAAAGCCCTGCCGCACTTCATCACCGAGATCGACGGGGTCGACATCCATTTCATTCACGTTCGTTCGAAACATCAGGACGCGCTGCCGCTGATCGTCACGCATGGATGGCCCGGCTCGATCATCGAGCAGCTCAAGATCGTCGATCCGCTGACCAATCCCACCGCGCACGGCGCGAGCGCATCGGATGCGTTCGATCTCGTGATCCCCTCGATTCCGGGCTACGGGTTTTCGGGCAAGCCGACCGCGACCGGGTGGGACCCCGTCCGCATTGCGCGCGCATGGACCGTGCTCATGAAGCGCCTCGGATACACCCGGTTCGTCGCGCAAGGCGGCGACTGGGGGGATGCCATCACGGAGCAGATGGCGCTTCAGGCGCCGCCGGAATTGCTGGGCATTCATACCAACATGCCCGCAACTGTTCCGGCCGACATCTCAAAGGCGCTGCAGCTCGGCGGCCCGGCGCCGGCCGGCCTCTCGGCCGAGGAGCGGCACGCGTACGACCAGCTCGATTTTTTCTATAAGCACGGTCTGGGCTATGCCATCGAGATGACGAACCGCCCGCAGACGCTGTACGGGATCATGGATTCACCGGTCGGCCTCGCGGCGTGGATCCTTGACCACGACGCGCGCAGTTACGAGCTGATCTCGCGCGTCTTCGACGGGCAGGCCGAGGGCCTGACGCGGGACGACATCCTGGACAACATCACGCTCTATTGGTTGACGAATACGGCGGTCTCTTCGGCCCGTCTCTATTGGGAAAACAAGCTGCCCTTTTTCGACGTGAAGAACGTCACGATCCCGGTCGCCGTGAGCGCATTTCCCGACGAAATCTATACTGCGCCCCGCGAGCTGGGCAGAGCGGGCGTTTCCCAAACTCATCCATTACAACAAGCTCGACAAGGGCGGCCACTTTGCGGCCTGGGAGCAGCCGGCCGTCTTCTCCAGCGAGATGCGGACCGCGTTCCGCTCGCTGCGTCCGTCGCAAAACGGATAGCAAGACCCGGCCGGAGCAACAGGCGACCGCGATCCGGCGGCCGTCTGGTGCGGTATCCGCGTGGTGCGAATACAGGGCGAACCGGTCGTTCAGGAAAGACAGCGTCCGGCATTGGTACTGGATCGAAGAGAACAACAGACGGAAACGTCAAGGAGGGGTCCCCATGGATACCATCAGAACTCCCGAACAGATCGACCAAGACCGGCGCCGCTTTCTCGGCACGGCTGCCATCACCTTCGCCGCCGCCCAGCTTGCGCTGACCGGTTCGGCGCAGGCAGAGTCCGGCAAGGCAAAGGCGGCCGAACTGCCCAAGGTCAAGCCGGGGGCGCACACCTCGTTCGGTGCCGCTGAAGCAGATCGACGCGGGCCTGCTGAACGTCGGCTATGCCGAGGCAGGCCCGGCCGATGGACCCGCCGGTCATTCTGCTGCACGGCTGGCCCTACGACATCTACAGCTTTGTCGATGTGGCGCCGTTGCTGGCGTCGGCGGGCTACCGGGTGATCATTCCGTATCTGCGCGGCTATGGCACGACGCGCTTTCTTTCCGGCGACACGGTTCGCAATGGCCAGCAGTCGGTCGTCGCCGTCGACATCATCGCGCTGATGGATGCGCTCAAGATCGAGAAGGCCACGCTCGCCGGCTTCGACTGGGGTGCGCGGACGGCCAACATCATCGCGGCGCTCTGGCCGGAACGCTGCAAGGCGCTGGTCTCGGTGAGCGGCTATCTGATCGGCAGCCAGGAAGCCGGCAAGATGCCGCTGCCGCCGAAGGCCGAACTGCAATGGTGGTACCAGTATTATTTCGCCACCGAGCGCGGCCGGGCCGGCTACGACAAATACCGGCACGATTTTGCAAAGCTCATCTGGCAGCTCGCCTCGCCGAAATGGGATTTCGACGATGCCACATTCGACCGCACGCGCCAAGTCGTTCGACAATCCGGATCACGTCGCGATCGTCGATCCACAATTACCGCTGGCGGCTCGGCCTCGCCGAAGGCGAGCCGAAATACGACGATCTGGAAAAGCAGCTCGCCACGGCTCCGGTCATCACCGTGCCCACCATCACGATGGAAGGCGATGCCAACGGCGCGCCGCATCCGGAGCCCAGCGCCTATGCGAAGAAATTCTCGGGCCAGCTACGCGCACCGGACCATCACCGGCGGCATCGGACACAACCTTCCGCAGGAAGCCCCGCAGGCCTTTGCCGAAGCGATTGTCGAGGTTGCCGAGATCTGATCGAGCCTTGGGTCGCGGGCGTTCGGCGCGCGACCCGATTCCAGGGGGAGGTTGAACATGCGAACGTCTTCAGCGCGGTGGCTGGCGTTGGCGGTGCTCGTGCTTGTCATATTGCTCACCGTTGCGGAATTCGGACCGGCCTGGCTGAGCGGAAACTGAGGGAGATCCATCATGCGTACGCGATTGACGGGCTTTTCGGTGATTCCGCTGGCGGCGATTGCGTTGGCCGCGATGCTGCCGGCGAAAGCCGTGTCGGCGCAGAGCGGACCGCAGGGTCAGGCCACCACTTCGTCGAAGCCTTCCGGAGATGACCTCGCCGGCAAGCTTGCCCGGCGCGAAATCCAGCGTTCGCCGTCGTCGATTCCCGGTCGCGAAATCGTGCAGGTGGAGACGCTGATTCCGGCGGGTGTCGAGTCCGGATGGCACATTCATCCGGGAGAAGAGGTCGGCTACATCATCGCTGGTCAGGTCACGATGATGGTGCGCGGTCGTGCCGACGTCGTGCTGCATGCAGGCGATGGCTTCCTCATTCCCCCGCGGACGCCCCATAATGCGCGAGACCTCGGCCCCGAGACCGGACGAATGCTGTCGACTTATATCGTCGAGACCAGCCAGCCGCTTGCGACCTTTGTGGACGAGCACGCCGAGAAGTAGGGCGGCGATGGAGCTGCGTCGACGCCGCTTCGTCAGTGGATTTGAGAAAAACACGACGCGCGCTGCCCGTTCGCGACCCCTTCATCAACATGCAGGAGAGAGACCCATGACGGACATCAGGGAAAGAACCAGGGCCACCGCAGCCGAATCCTCCAGCGCGGGGGCGGTCGACATGAAGTTCGAGATCGTCGTCATCCCGGTTTCGGACGTCGATCGCGCCAAGAAATTCTACGCGCGGTCTCGGTTGGCGGCTCGACGCCGATTTTGCGTCCGGTGACGACTACCGCGTGATCCAGTTCACGCCGCCCGGCTCCGGGTGCTCGGTCATCTTCGGCAAGAACGTCACCGCGGCGGCGCCCGGCTCGGCGCAGGGGCTGTACCTGATCGTCTCCGACATGGAGGCTGCCCGCAAGGAGTTGCTCGGCCGGGGCGTCGACATCAGCGAAGCGTTCCACGACGCCGGCGGTGTCTACGCCGGCTCGGATGAGCCCTATTTGTTTGGGCGGCTGCGGGTCAGCGGCGCCGATCCCGAGCATCGCAGCTACCGCTCGTTCGCCTCCTTCCGCGACCCGGACGGCAACGGCTGGCTGCTCCAGGAGATCACGGCGCGATTGCCCGGACGCGTGGACGCGCACACCACGGCGTTCAGTTCGTCGACGGACCTTGCGTCGGCGCTCCGCCGTGCGGCGGCCGCGCACGGCGAGCACGAGAAGCGGATCGGCAAGCCGGATGCGAACTGGGCGGACTGGTATGCCGAGTACATCGTCCGTGAGCAGGCCGGCACCGAGCTGCCGTCGTGAGCCGCGGCCGGGACGAGCGGTAATCTCAATCGGCGACTGTCCGCTCTTTTAGTCCAGGGGGACTACGACCATTCGGCCGCCTCCGCGTCGGTTCGCGTTGCCGTTTCGCCGCGGTTGGACGGCTCCGTGGGAGCAAGGCCGCTGTCCTAACACCAACGTATGGTGAAACAGAACGAGCGTTGAATGGTGACGCGGGACCCGGGCCGTTATCCGTGAACGATCGGAGCAGGCATTGAAGCCGCCGCCTTTCGCTTACGAAGAACCGCAACGCCGCGCTCAATCAACCAATGTGAACGTGGAAAATGTGGGGGATTTAACATGCGATCCGACATGGTTCCAGGAGCCGTCTTCCCCGACTACGAACTCTCCGACCAAACCGCGAAACGTCGGAAGCTCTCGGAGTTGCAGGGACCGCATCCCATGGTTCTCGTGCTGAGCCGCGGAAGTTTCTGCCCAAAGGATCGCCGGCAGGCCGAAGGGCTGATCGAACTCCACCGGGAGATGGAGGTCGGCTATTGCCGGCTTGTCACCATCAGCACCGACAACATCACCGAGACCAATGAATATCGCAGCGGCGTAGGCGCGCACTGGCCCTTCCTGTCAGATGCACGGCGCACGATCCAGAAGGATCTCGACATCGCCGAATACACCGATGCCGTCCACAATCCGATGATCCCGCACGTGATCGTGCTCGAGCCGGGTCTCGTCATTCACAAGATCTACAACGGCTACTGGTTTTTCGGACGCCCTACCATGGAAGATCTCCGCCAGGACCTGCGCGCCGTCACCCGGAAATGCCGGCCGGACTGGGACATCACGACGCCCGAACTCAGGGCGGCATGGCAGCAGGGCAACAAGGAGCTGTTCTACCCCTACGGAAAAACCTACGTGCAAACTCTCGGCGAACAGGACTAGAGGAGAAGCGCGATGACCCGAACGCACCAGCCCGGCGAGGGCGTCTTCAGGTCGATCCTGCCCGAGGACATCGAGTGGAAGCCGTTCCCGGCGTTTCCGCCTTCGGCTCGCCTGGCCGTCCTCGTCGGTCATCCCTCCGACCCCGGTCCCTACGTCGTCAGGGTCAAGGTGCCCGCCGGCGTGAAGCTGATGCCGCACCGGCATCCGGAGGACCGCATCTATACGGTCATGTCCGGCGTGTTCTACATCGGCCTCGGCGAGCGCTTCGATGGCGACCAGGTGAAGGCCTATCCGCCCGGCAGCGTGGTCGTTTTGCCCGGCGATACCTTTCACTTCCACTGGGCGAAGTCCGGCGAGTACGTGACGCAGGTGACGGCGATCGGCCCGTTGGGTCTCGAATATCTCGATCCAGCCGACGATCCGCGCCATCAGGACCGCTGATCGAGGCGGCCTCATTTCCATTCAACACCAGACATCGCAGAGGAGACAGATCATGCCCAGCGATCAGAAAGTGGCCGTCATCACCGGTGCGTCGCAAGGCATCGGCGCGGCCCTTGTCAAGGCGTATCGCGAGTGCGACTACCGTGTCGTCGCGACCTCGCGCTCGATCCAACCGTCGGACGATGACGAAGTCCTTGCGATCCCCGGCGACATCGCGGATCGCCGTACCGCCGAACGTGCGATTGCCGAAGGCGTGGCCCGGTTCGGGCGCATCGACACGCTGGTGAACAACGCCGGAATCTTCATCGCCAAGCCGTTCACCCAATATACCGAAGCCGACTATGCGGCGGTCATGGGCACCAACACCGCGGGCTTCTTCCACGCCACGCAACTGGCCCTTGCGGAGATGGAGAAGCAGGGTGGCGGCCACGTGGTGCAGGTTTCGACCACCCTGGTCGACCACCCGAACTCCAGCGTACCTTCGGTGCTGGCGTCGCTGAGCAAGGGTGGCTTGAATGCCGCGACGAGGTCGCTCGCGATCGAATATGCCAAGCGCGGCATCCGCGTCAACGCGGTGTCGCTGGGCATCATCAAGACGCCGATGCATCCCGTCAGCGCGTATGCGCAGTTCGATGCTCTGCATCCGGTCGGCCACATGGGCGAGATTGCCGATGTGGTCGACGCGATCCTTTATCTGGAATCGGCAAACTTCGTGACGGGCGAGATCCTTCACGTCGACGGCGGCCAGAGCGCCGGGCATTGAGCCGGGCGCGGCGGCTCGCACAGGCGCCCGACGAAGCAGGAATGGAATGACGAAACTGGAACGGAATTTCGGCGGCGATCGGCAGCCTGTTCCCGGGCATCATCCCGGCCCATCCGGATCTACCTGGCGGTTTGCGGTGGCGGGGCTGTGCGCCTCGCTGGTCGGGCTCGGATTGGCGCGCTTCGCCTATACCCCGCTGATCCCGGCGCTGATCGCGGCGAAATGGTTCAGCCCCTCCGATGTCGTCTATCTCGGCGCGGCGAATCTCGCCGGGTATCTGGCCGGCGCGCTGTTGGCGCGGCCGGCGGCGGCGCGCATCGGCGAGGTCCGGGCGTTGCGCGCGATGATGGTCCTTGCCACGCTGTCGTGCTTTGCCTGTTCGGTCCCGGTCTCGTTCATCTGGTTCTTCGCGTGGCGCTTCCTGGCGGGTCTTTCCGGCGGAATCATCATGGTGCTCGCCGCCTCGCTGGTGCTGCCGCATGTCTCGCCCGCGAAGCGCGGCATCGTCGGCGGCGTGATTTTCGCCGGCGTCGGCCTCGGCGTCGCTGCCTCGGGCACCCTGGTGCCGCTGTTGCTGCGGCAGGGCTTGCAGGAGACCTGGTATGGCCTCGGCGCGCTGTCCGGCCTGCTCACGCTGATCAGTTGGACAAGCTGGCCGAAGCCGGGCGCGGCGGCCGCTCCGCATTTCCGCGCCCCATCGTCCCGCGCGGCACCGTAAATCCCGCGCCACCCGCGCGCTGCTGCTTCAATACGGCCTGAATGCATGCGCGCTGGTGCCGCATATGGTCTTCCTCGTCGATTTCGTCGCGCGCGGGCTTGGCCAGGGCATCGCGGCGGGATCGCAATACTGGGTCTTCTACGGCCTCGGCGCGATCGTCGGCCCGCTGCTGACGGGCCATCTCGCCGACCGGGCCGGGTTCGCTCCGGCGTTGCGGGTATCCTTCCTGATCCAGGCGGTCGCGGTCCTGCTTCCCGTCATCAGCACGGCGCCGGTTTCCCTGATCGTCTCGAGCGTGGTCATGGGCGGCTTTACGCCGGGCATCGTGCCGCTGGTGCTTGGGCGCATCCATGAGCTCGTTCCGCACAGCGCCGAGCGGCAGCGCGCTACCTGGGGACATGCCACCACCAGCTTCGCGCTGTTTCAGGCTGCCGCGGCCTACGGTTTCTCGTGGTTGTTCGCGCGCAGCAACGGCGACTATCTGCTATTGTTCGGGCTGGGCGGCGCCGCGGTGACCCTTGCGCTCGCCATCGATCTCTTCATGGCCGTGACGGTTGCCCGGAAGACACGCGATGACAAAGACATACGAGATCATTGACCACAGCTATGACGTGGTGATCGTCGGCGCCGGCGGCGCGGGCCTGCGAGCGGCGCTGGGAATGGCGTCGTCGGGATTGAAGACGGCTTGCGTCACCAAGGTCTTTCCGACGCGCAGTCATACGGTCGCCGCGCAAGGCGGCATGGCGGCCTCGCTCGGAAATATGGGCGACGGCGACGATTGGCGTTTCCATATGTACGACACGGTCAAGGGTTCCGACTGGCTCGGCGACCAGGACGCCATCGAGTACATGTGCCGCGAGGCGGTGCCCGCGGTGCTGGAGCTCGAGCATTACGGCGTTCCGTTCTCGCGCACCGACTGACGGCCGGATCTATCAGCGTCCGTTTGGCGGCCAGACCCTCGAATACGGAAAGTCGATGGCGCAGCGCACTTGTGCGGCGGCCGACCGCACCGGCCACGCCATCCTGCACACGCTCTACCAGCAGTGCCTCAAGCACGACACCGAGTTCTTCGTCGAATATCTGGCGCTCGACCTGCTGATGGACGAGGACGGCGCCTGCCGCGGCATGCTCGCCTGGAACCTGGAGGACGGCACGCTGCATCGCTTCCGTGCCCATCGCACGGTGCTGGCGACCGGCGGCTACGGCCGCGTCTATTTCTCCTGCACCGCCGCCCACACCTGCACCGGCGACGGCAACGCCATGGCGTTGCGCGCCGGGCTGCCGCTCGAGGACATGGAATTCACCCAATTTCACCCGACCGGCATCTACGGCTCCGGCTGCCTGATCACCGAAGGCGCGCGCGGCGAGGGCGGCTATCTCACCAATTCGCGAGGGCGAGCGCTTCATGGAGCGCTATGCGCCGAGCGCCAAGGATCTGGCCGGCCGGGACGTCGTCTGCCGCTCGATGACGATCGAGATCAACGAGGGCCGCGGCTGCGGGCCGCACAAGGACTACATCCTGCTCCATCTGGAGCATCTCGGGGCCGAACTGCTGCATCAGCGGCTGCCCGGCATCAGCGAGACCGCGAGGATCTTCGCCGGCGTCGACGTGACGCGCGAGCCGATCCCGGTGTTGCCGACCGTCCACTACAACATGGGCGGCGTGCCGACCAATCTGCATGGCGAGGTCGTCACGATGCGAGACGGCGATCCCGAAGCGGTCGTCCCCGGACTGATGGCGATCGGCGAGGCCGCCTGCGTCTCGGTTCACGGCGCCAACCGGCTCGGGTCCAACTCGCTGCTCGATATCGTCGTGTTCGGCCGGGCCGCGGCGCATCGGGTGGTGGAGACGATGCGGCCGGGCGAAGCGCACGCCGGACATCTCCAGCGAGGGCGACCGACCGCGCCATCGCCCGGCTCGACCGGATCAGGTGGTCGAAAGGCAAAACCGGAACCGGAGCGATCCGGCTTGCCATGCAGCAGACGATGCAGCGTCACTGCGCCGTCTTCCGCGACGGTCCGCTGCTGGACGAGGGGTCGGGCAAGCTCGACGACGTCATCGAAGACGATGCGTGACGATCTCGCGGTCGCCGACCGTTCGATGATCTTCAACAGCGGATCTCGCCGAGGCGCTCGAACTCGACAACATGCTCGCCCAGGCGAGCGTCAGCCTTCATTCGGCGATCGGACGCACCGAAAGCCGCGGCGCGCATGCGCGGGAGGACTTTCCGAAGCGAGACGATCAAGACTGGCTCAAGCACACCTATTGCTGGCTCGATGACGACGGCCAGGTCCGGCTCGACTACCGGCCGGTCCATCTGCAACCGCTGTCGAACGACGTGTCGACGATACCTCCGAAGGAGCGCGTGTACTGATCGGCGATCTCGCCGCCGCGTTGGTTACGCGGTGCAGAGGAAGATCTGCGCGCAAGTGAGGTGATCGGCTTCGTGCTGGCGCTCGCGGCGGTCGCGATACTGTTCACGCGCAAGGTGCAGACCGGTGGCGCCGCGGCGGCGCATTGATTTTTCGCTTTCGCCGGCCGCGTCGAAACGCCGCTATGCGTTGTTTCACGTATTCGGGCGCCGCCGTGAATCGGCCATGGTCCGGCGAGGTTAACGCCGTATTCATCGGCGAATCCTACGCTGTTGCGGCTGGGCTTGAGACCTCACGAGGAAGCCTATGGACGCCCAAAGGATCGCCGTTGATGCCGTGGTCGCGCTGACCGATTGCGACCGCGATGTCGTCACCGCCTTCATCCGCCGGTTTTACCTGGCCGGCGTGAAGGACCCCAAGCGGCTGACGTTCAAGGGCCTGCAGGCGCTGGCCCGGGCCTGACCGCCTTCAAGGCCTTGCTTCGAATCCGATCCGGAATCAATCTGCGCCGCCGTGCATGCCGGTGGCGTAATCCGCCAATTGCTTCACCGATGACAACAGTTGACTTGACGCCGCGTCGATTTGGTCAGCGCTCTCGCTGACCTGACGATTGCTGCCGAAGCAAAACGCCATCACGTGCTCGGTATCCAGCATGTTGGCCTTGGCAATGGCCTTCACCATCGCGGCCTTGCTATCTTGCGCGGCTTCGGCTTCCACCGCCGCGATCAATTGCCCGGCGACGAACATCAGCCGGCAGCCGGCATACCATTGCGGCGCGACGCCGAAGCGCTGGTTGAACTCGCAAAAGCGCGCAACCGAACTGAGGTAGGGCAGGCCGAAATCGCCGCCGCCGATCAGGTTCCAATGCTGGAGTTGCATGCGCATGGCTTCCTGCAGCGCGATATCGCGAAGGATGCCGCAGCCGGGATCGCATTGCCGTACCTTGTCGTAGAACCGTGTCAGGATACCGGGAAGCGACCTTGGCGAAGAACGGCCGCATCTGGCGCAGGTTCGCCCGCGTCGGCTCGTCGAGGTCCACCAGATCGAGGCGGATGGCGTTCCAGTCGGGGCTCATTGGCGGCTCCGGGACAGGTCGTCTTCAGCCACCGGTCTAGCGGGCTTGTGGTTAACGAATTGCAAATTTCCGGGTAGTTTTACGGAGAAATCGTCCAATCCCGATCCCGGAAAGGGTCCCAAGCGGGGGCCTGGCCTGCCGGTCGGCCGAGCCGTCGACGTGGCATCTGGGCGAGCGCGGCGACGCCTACGGTCGTTCCCGTCGGGACGCTGTCGCCGGAAACTTCCGTTCAAATTCCAAACAGCCGCACCATTGTCGCGTGCGAAGTAACGCTCTTCCCGTGACTGGAGAAGAGGCGGTCGCCTGGTCGCCTCGGCCTCGCAACGATGTTGCGCCGACCGTGATGAGGCAATGACGGCTGGCGGACAGCTCACGGAAATTCACATGATCGGAAATGCACTTAGACGCCGCGGTGAATGCGGCTGGCATGATTGCAACAGGTCGCGGAATTTGTCTCGGGGATATTGTTGATGACCCCCGGGGCATGTTGAAATAAGGCTGAATTATCGCCGAACCCAGGCGCGAAAATTCCAGCCGGGCGCGTCTCGTTGAGAGATGTGCCGCCCGCAAACATTTCAGGAAATGCCTGGGTGCAACGAGTGAGTGGGATCGGAAAATGCTGGGAACGTTTTTCGCACCGCAATTCATTGTCCTCTATCTTCTCATCGGCTCAACGGTCTATGTGCATTTCCGCGGTCGCGAGCGGCTGCGGATCGGGCGCCAGCTCGGCGATCACTCGACCTACCTCGCTCCCTACAACGTGCTGATGTATGCGGGCTCGGCGGTGCCGAACGAGCCGGTGATCCCGGTCGACCGCTTTCCGGAACTGGCAAAGCTGCGCGATAATTGGGAAACGATCCGCGACGAAGCTGTGAGGCTGTTCGACGAGGGATTCATCCGCGCCGCCGCCAAGAACAACGACTGGGGTTTCTATTCGTTCTTCAAGAGCGGCTGGAAACGCTTTTACCTGAAATGGTACGATGATTTCCTGCCGTCGGCGCGCACGCTGTGCCCGAAGACGGTCGAGCTGTTGAATTCGATCCCGACCGTCCACGGCGCGATGTTTGCCGTGCTGCCGCCCGGCGGCAAGCTTGGCGCGCATCGCGATCCCTTCGCAGGCTCGCTGCGCTATCACCTCGGACTGGTCACGCCCAATTCGAACAAGTGCCGCATCCTGGTCGATGGCGTGGAATGCGTCTGGCGCGACGGCGAGGGTTTCGTGTTCGACGAGACCTTCATCCACCGCGCCGAGAACACCACCGATGTGTCGCGGATCATCCTGTTCTGCGACGTCGAACGTCCCATGAAGTATCGCTTCATGACCGCCATGAATCGCTGGGTCAGCCATCACATCGTCAAGGCTTCGGCGACCCAGAATGTCGAGGGCGAACAGGTCGGCGTGCTGAACAGGGTGTTCGGCGGGATCTACGAGGTTCATCTGGCCGGACAGCGCGTCAAGAAGTGGAATCGCAAGGTCTACTACACGCTCAAATATTCGCTGACGCTGGCCGTTCTCGGCCTGATCGTCGCATCCGCCCTGAAGTGATGGAGGAAGCAAGGGCACCGAGCGGAAAACAAAAAGGCCCCGGACAACTCCGGGGCCTTTCGATTGCCGGATGCGGCGCGGGCGCTATTGCGGCTTGCCGATCGAAACCTTCAGCGTGCCGACACCGTCGACGCCGCATTCGATCTTGTCGCCCGGGTTGAGCTGGGAGACGCCGGCCGGCGTTCCCGTCATGATGATGTCGCCGGCGGCGAGCGCGACCTGCTGCGAGAGCTGCCAGATGATTTCCGGCACGCTCCAGATCAGTTCGGTGAGGTCGCCCTTCTGCTGTCTCGGTGCCGTTGACCGTGAGCCAGATCTTGCCCTTGGAGGGGTGGCCGATCTTGGAGGCCGGCTGCAGCGCCGAGCAGGGCGCGGAATAGTCGAAGGACTTGCCGACTTCCCAGGGACGCTCCTTCTTGCGCGAGGCGATCTGCAGGTCGCGGCGGGTGAGGTCGATGCCCGACCGCGTAGCCGTAGACATGGTCGAGCGCCTTGTCGGCGGGGATATTGAGGCCGCCGCTCTTCATGGCGACGATCAGTTCGACCTCGTGATGCAGATCCTTGGTCAGCGGCGGGTACGGGATGGTGGCGCCATCGGGCACCAGCATGTCGGCGTGCTTGGCGAAGAAGAACGGCGGCGCCCGCTCGTCATTGCCCATCTCGCGGATGTGCTCGAGATAGTTGCGCCCGACGCACCAGATGCGGCGCACCGGATAGGATTTTGACTCGCCGACGACCGGAAGGGCGGGCTGCGGCGGGGCGGGAATGACATAGGATGTGGCGTTCATGAACGGTCTCGGCGGGTTGCGGGAGGAAATCCGAAAATAGCTTTACGCGGTTGCGCTGATCGGCGCCAGACTGGGATGGCCGATGTCGCGATGCTGCAGGCGGAAGAACGACGAATAGCGCCCGCCGCGGCGCAGCAGATCGTCATGCTGTCCGCGCTCGACGATCTCGCCGCCCTCGACCACCAGGATGGCGTCGGCGTGCATGATGGTGTGCAGGCGGTGAGCGATGACGATGGTGGTGCGGTTCTGGCAGAGATGCTCGATCGCCTCCTGCACGGCTTTCTCGGATTCCGAATCCAGCGCCGCGGTGGCCTCGTCGAGCAGGATGATCGGCGCGTTCCTGATCAGCGCGCGCGCCACCGCGATGCGCTGGCGCTGGCCGCCGGAGAGCTGCGTGCCGAGTTCGCCGACCGGGGTGTTGTAGCCGAGCGGGAAGCCCATGATGAAATCGTGGGCGCAGGCCGCCTTCGCCGCGGCCACGATCTCGTCTTGCGTGGCGCCGACCTTGCCGAAGCCGATATTGGCGCCGATGGTGTCGCGGAACAGATAGACGTCCTGGCCGACATAGGCGGTCTGGCGGCGCAGCGAGTTGCGCGAGACGGCGGAGATCGCCTGGCCGTCGATCAGGATCTCGCCCTCGTTGACCTCGTAGAGCCGCAGCAGCAGCGCCAGCACCGTCGACTTGCCGCCGCCGGACGGGCCGACCAGCGCCGTCACCTTGCCCGGCTCGGCGGTAAAGCTCATGCGTTCAGCACCGGTTCGCCCGCGCGATAGGCAAAGCTGACGTCGCGCAGTTCGATCCGCGCCTCGGTCAGTTTCAGCGCCGGCTTGTCGTCGTCGGCGAGTTCGCTTGCCGGACTGTCGACGACTTCCAGCAGCATGCGCGCGCCGACCAGCTGGCTGTTGAGGTCGATGTTGAGCCGCGCCAGCCGCTTCGCCGGCTCGGTCGCCAGCAGGAAGGCCGTCATGAAGGAGAAGAACTGGCCGGGCGTGGCGCCGAGCGCGACCACGCTGTAGCCGCCATAGAGCAGGCAGCCGGCCACCGCGAAGCCGCCGAGCGTTTCCATCAGCGGGTTGGCGCGGTTGGAGACCCGCGCCATCTTGTTGGCGTTGCGCTCGACCACGGCGATGTTCTCGTCGATGCGCCGCTGCATGGTGTCTTCCAGCGTGAACGCCTTCACGGTGCGGATGCCTTGCAGCGATTCCTGCATCGTCTCCATGATGTCGGCGGTGCCGGTGAACTGGTTATAGGCGAGCCCCTTGACCCGCTTGACCAGCTTGCGCAGGATCAGCATCGCCGGCGGCACCACCACGAGGCCGATGAACGACAGGATCGGATCCTGCATCACCATCACGCCGATCAGGCCGATCAGCATGAAGCAGATCGCGGCCGATGGCGTTGATCAGCATGTTGAGGACGTCGGTGATGGATTTCGCGCCGGCCGTCAGCCGCGCCAGGAATTCGGACGAATGCCGCTCGGAAAAGAATCCGATGCTTTCGCTCATCAGCTTGGCGAACAGCCGCCGCTGATTGTTGGCGAGAATGGCGTTGCTGATCTTGGACAGGATCACGGTGTGGCCGTAGGTCGCCACGCCCTTGGAGAACAGCAGAAGAACCGTGACGCCGGAAAGAATGGCGATGCCGGGAACGTTCTTGTCGATATAGGCCTGATTGATCACCTGGCCCAGCACATAGGCCGAGCCCGCGGTTGCGCCGGCCGCCACCCCCATCAGCACGAAGGCGGTCAAATAACGCCGCCAATAGGCGATGCCCTGTTCCATCACCAGGCGGCGAATCAGGATCGCCGCGCCATAGGGATCGTCAGTGATTTTTCTCGGGAGTTTGGTCATCCGCGTTCCATCGACGGCGCAAGCAGAGATTTAGGCGCGCGTCAGGGCTGCTGGGTGACTCCTTGCCTGCTATGTCGGCGTTTTTCAAGCCAAATCAGGCCTTGCGCCGGGGCGATTTTACGCCGATTCCGCGTGCCGGACGAGGCCGCCACGCTCGTGGAACAGCTTCTCTTCCCAGGCCAGCGCATGCCTGGCGATGGTCTCGAGATCGTCATATCGCGGCGTCCAGTCCAGCGTGGCGCGGATGCGGCCGGTGTCGGCGACCATGGTCATGATGTCGCCGGGCCGGCGCGGCGCGTACTGAACCGCGAAGTTGCGCATCGCGACGCGCCGCACCGCCTCGATGGTCTCCAGCACGGAGTAGCCGCGGCCATAGCCGCAATTCAGCGTCATCGAGGCGCCGCCGTCGCGCAAGTACGACAGCGCCGCGCGATGGGCCTGCGCGAGGTCGCTGACATGGATGAAATCGCGGATGCAGCTTCCGTCCGGCGTCGGATAATCGGTGCCGAACACGTCGATCTTGGCGCGCTGTCCGGTGGCCGCTTCGACCGCGATCTTCAGCAGATGCGTCGCGCCGACGGTGGCGAGTCCGATGCGTGCCTGCGGATCGGCGCCCGCGACGTTGAAGTAGCGCAGCGCGACATAGCTCATGCCGTGCGCGGCGGCGACGTCATGCAGCATGAGCTCGGTCATCAGCTTGGAAGAACCGTAGGGCGACAGCGGCCGCGTCGGCGCGTGCTCGGCACCGGCACCTGATCCGGATTGCCGTAGACCGCGGCCGTCGATGAAAAGATGAAGCGGTTGACGCCCGACTTCACCGCGGCATTGAGCAGGCTGCGGGTCGTCATGGTGTTGTTGCGGTAATAGGCCAGCGGATCGCGCATCGATTCCGGCACCACCACGGAGCCGGCGAAATGAATGATGCTCTCGACGCCATGTGCGGCGATCACGCGCTCGACGAGGTTCTCGTCGCCGGCATCGCCGATGAACAGCGGGACGCCCTCGGGCAGGAATGCGGAGAAGCCGGTGGACAGGTTGTCGATCACGACGACGCTTTCGCCGGCTTCCACCAGCGCCTGAACCATGTGGCTTCCGATGTAGCCGGCACCGCCGGTGACAAGCACGGTCATGAGCTCACCCACTCCCCGATATGGGGCGATGCTAGCCGGGCTGCGGTGAAGAGTGGGTTTCGGCGCCTCTGAACTGGCCACTATGCTTAATGTTGCGTATAGAAGCCGGCGAAACGGAGCCTGACGTGGCGATCGAGAACATTTCCGCTGCCGATCTGCAGCTGATCGTGCCGAATCTGCACAGGCGCTATTCCGGCGTGACCGCGACCAACCGCATGGTGGCGCCGAAGCTCGCGCAAATGTTCCGCGCGGCATGGCTCGGTTCCGATGCGCCCGCGGGCATCGCGCGGATGGGGTGGCGGATCTCCTGAAACTGTGGCGCCGCGGTACGCCGCTGATCTGGCACGCGCGGCGCAACAACGAGATGATCGCGGGCGTGCTGCTGCGCGCGCTCGGCTGGCCGCTGAAACTGGTGTTCACCTCGGCGGCGCAGCGGCACCACACCTGGATCACGCGCTGGCTGATCCGGCGGATGGACGCGATCATCGCCACCAGCGAGCTCTCGGCGTCGTTCCTCAAGCGCAAGGCAACCGTGATTCCGCACGGCGTCGATACCAGCAGCTATGCGCCGCCGGCCGATCGCGCGGCGGCGTTCGCGGAAAGCGGATTGCCGGGCCGCTATGCGATCGGCTGCTTCGGCCGGGTGCGCGCGCAAAAGGGCAGCGACGTGTTCGTGGAGGCGATGTGCCGGCTCTTGCCGCGCTATCCGGATTTCACCGCCGTCATGGTCGGCGCGATCATGCCGGAGCAACAGGGGTTTGCGAGTGACCTGAAAAAACGGATCGAGGCGGCGGGCCTGCAATCGCGCATCGTCATGACCGGCGAAATTTCGATCGAGGAGGTGCAGCGCTGGTACCAGCGGCTGACGATCTACGCCTTCACCTCGCGCAACGAGGGTTTTGGGCTGACGCTGATCGAGGCGATGGCGGCGGGCGCAGCGCTGGTGGCGTCGCGCGCCGGCGCGGCCGAACTCGTGGTCGAGGATGGTGTCACCGGCGTGCTGACGCCGCCCGGCGATGTCGATGCGCTGGTCGCTGCGCTCGAGCCGCTGATGCGCGATCCGGCTTCAGCGGCCGCGATGGGTGAGCGGGGACGGGCGCGGGTGCTGGAGAAATTCAGTCTCGATGCCGAGGCAAACCGGATCGCGGAGGTTTATCGCGAACTATAGCGTTTTCGAACGAGCTGGATTGCTGTTCGCGTGAAGAAAACCTGCGAAATCAAGGAATTGGAGCCGGGAGCTTCGGTTCTGATGCAACTTGAGCCGAAGCTAGGCGCTCGTCTGAGCGATCACATCCGCCACGAAGGCGTCGAGGTCGCCGCCCGCAAACAGGAAGCCCGGCAGGCCCGCGGCCAGCGCCGCCTCGATGTCGGTCGGGCGGTCGCCGATGACAAAACTGCCCTCGCGCCGCACCGGCCAGTGCGCCATCAGATCGTGGATCATGCCGGGGCTGGGCTTGCGCCAGTGATGATCTTCGAGATAGCCCGCGACCGATCCGTCGGGATGATGCGGGCAATACCTGATGTCGTCGATGACGGCGCCTTGCGCGGCGAGTTCGGCGCAGCATCCAGTCGTGCAGCGCCTTGAGTTCGTCTTCGGTGAAGAAGCCGCGCGCCACGCCGGATTGGTTGGTGAAGAAGAACACGAAATATCCGGCCTCGTTGAGCCGGCGGATCGCCTTCGCCGCGTTCGGCATCCAGCGAATCCGCTCCCGCGTGCCCATGTAGCCGTCGTCGTGGTTGATGACGCCGTCGCGGTCGAGGAAGGCGGCGGGCCTTGGCGCGTCGGTCGACGCCGCTCATTTTCGAGCGCCTCGCGCATCAGGGTCTGCTCGATCTCGTCGCAGATGCCGTGCGCGACCGCGAGATGGATCTGCTGGATCACCGGCGTGTCGTCGCTCGGCGCGACCAGCAGATGATCGCAGAGCGCGCCGAGCGCTTCGCCCTTTGCGCCGGTGAAGCCGATGGTGACGAGCCCGCGCTCGCGCGCCGTGCGCAGCGCCGCCAGGATGTTCGCCGAACGTCCCGAGGTCGACAGCGCCAGCAGCACGTCGCCGCGCTGGCCGAGGCCCTCGACCTGGCGCGCGAACACCTGCTCGAAACCGTAATCATTCGCGATCGCCGTCAGCGCCGAGGTGTCGGTGGTCAGCGCGATCGCGGCGTAGGCCGGGCCGGTCCTGCTTGTAGCGGCCGACGATTTCGGCGGCGATATGCTGGGCGTCGGCGGCGCTGCCGCCATTGCCGATGATCAGGAGCTTGTTGCCGGCGCGCAGCGCCGCGATGATGCCGGCGGCGATGTCGCGCGCGGCGGCGAGCATCGCGGCATCCTGCGTCGCGCGCTCGAGGGCTGCGAGCGACTGCGCCAGATGCGCTCCGATCGGGTCTTTGGGAAACTGGCTCAAGACGCACCGTCAGGGTTTCAGGGGCTGATCTCGCGTCTCTGGTAATGACCGCGCCGGGGCAGCGCAAGCGGGCGAGGTTAACGCGCCGCACCGGCGCCGGCCTCGCCAGCACGCGCCGCGGCGATCTCGACCACGTCGGAGGCCGGGATGTCGCGCATGCAGCGATGGTCGTTCATGGTGCAGACCGGGCGGTGGCAGGGCTGGCAGGGCACCAATGGTTTTGGTCTGGACGGTCGCCGCCAGGCCGTTCAGCGGCGCCCAGTGATAGGGGCTGGTCGGGCCGAAAATGCCCATGGTCGGCGTGCCGAGCGCGGCCGCGATATGCATCAGGCCGGAATCGTTGGAGATCGCGACGCTGGCCGCCGCCATCGCCAGGATGCCGTTGCGCAGGTCGGTCCCGGTGAGGTCGCGGACCCGTGCGCCGCCGGCCGCGACGATTTCCGCCGCCAGGGCCTTTTCGCCGGGGCCGCCGACCACCCAGACGTCCAGCCCCTGGTCGGCCAGCAGCCGCGCGGCCTCCGGATAGTAGGTCCAGCGCTTGGAGGCGCCGACCGAGCCCGGCGCCAGCGCCACGGCGGGACCGCTGCCGAGCCCGTTGGCCTGCCGCCAGCGGCTCGACTTCCTCGGGCGGAACCTGAAGCTGCGGCACCGGCCATTCCGGCGGCAGCGGGGCCCCGTCCGGCAGCGCCAGCGCGGCATTCTTGTCGATGAAGCGGGGCAGGGCCTTCTCGCCCCAGCGCCATCTGGTTGATCAGCCCGAACCGGGCCTCGCCGACGAAGCCGACCCGTTCCGGGATGCCGGCGAGCGCCGGCGCGATCGCCGACTTCCAGGTCCGGGGCAGCACCAGCGCGGTGGCGTAGCCCCTCGCGCGGAGTTGGGCCGCCAGTCCCCGTTGCTTGGCCACCGCCAGCCGGCCTGCGCGGCAGGTCCCAGACGATGCCGGAGCGCACGCCGGGCATGTAGTCGACCAGCGGCGCGCACAGGGAGGTCACCAGCAGGTCGACCGGCCGGTTCGGCCAGCGCTGCTTCAGCACCCGCACCACGTGTGGCCACGCACGAAATCGCCGATCCACATATAGGGGATGATCAGGATCGGGCGGGTGTCGGCCGCGTCCTCCACTGCCATCATTATGATCTGAATTAATGTTCATATCTTGGAGGCTTGCGCGGTGGTTCGTTTTCACGCCTGTCGGTAACCGCTCCCGCCGCGGGGTAAAGCCAGCAAAATTGCCCGCCCGCGGCGTTCACCACACCTGCTGGCGCCAAGTTGCCTGCCGGGCTGGAGTGGGGCAAAGCTGGCGTCCCACATCAAGGGCAGGGAACGGAATGTTGCTGGTGACCGGTGGCGCCGGTTTTATCGGATCGAACGTCGTGGCCGCGCTGAACGACGCCGGCCGCGCCGATGTCGCCGTCTGCGACGTGCTCGGCCATGACGGCAAATGGCGCAATCTCGCCAAGCGCCAGCTCGCCGATATCGTGCCGCCGGCGGAACTGATGGACTGGCTGAAGGGCCGCCGGCTCGATGCCGTCATCCATCTCGGCGCGATTTCGGAGACCACCGCGACCGACGGCGATCTCGTGATCGAGACCAATTTTCGTCTCTCGATGCGGCTGCTCGACTGGTGCACGGCGAACCGGACGCCGTTCATCTATGCCTCGTCGGCCGCGACCTATGGCGATGGCGCGCAGGGTTTCGCGACGATCCGTCGCTGCCGGCGCTGAAGGCGCTGCGGCCGATGAATCTCTACGGCTGGAGCAAGCATCTGTTCGACATGGCGGTGGCCGAGCGCGCGGCGCAGGGCGAGAAGCTGCCGCCGCAATGGGCCGGCCTGAAATTCTTCAACGTGTTCGGCCCCAACGAATATCACAAGGGCACGATGATGAGCGTGCTGGCGCAGCGCTTCGACGATATCAAGGCGGGCCGGCCGGTGCAGCTGTTCAAGTCGCATCGCGACGGCATCGCCGACGGCGATCAGCGCCGCGATTTCATCTATGTCGACGACGTGGTGCGGGTGATGATGTGGCTGCTGGCGAGCCCCTCGGTCAGCGGCATCTTCAATGTCGGCACCGGCAAGGCGCGCAGCTTCAGGGATCTGATGCTGTCGGCCTATGCCGCGCTCGGCACCGAACCGAACATCCGAGTATGTCGACATGCCCGAGGCGATCCGCGGCAGCTACCAGTACTTCACGCAGAGCGACGTCGATCGGCTGCAGCGCGCCGGCTACAATGGCGGCTTCACGGCGCTGGAAGAGGCGGTCGAGCACTTACGTCAAGGGCTTCCTCGACCGCGCCGATCGCTTCCGCTGACGCGAACAGATGACGAGAGCCGATGTTCGATTTTGACGCCCTGTCGCATGCGATCGCCGGCCAGACCGTGCTGTGCGTCGGCGACCTCATGCTCGACGAATTCGTCTATGGCGAGGTGTCGCGGATTTCGCCGGAAGCGCCGGCGCCGGTCATCGCCGTGCAGCGCAGCGAGACCAATATCGGCGGCGCCGGCAATGTCGCGCGCAACATCGCCTCGCTCGGCGCGCGCTGCATCTTCGTCGGCCTGATCGGCGAGGACGATGCCGGCGCGCAGCTGAAGGCCGAGCTTTCGCGCGAAAGCGCAGATCGAAAGCGTGCTGGTGTGCGATCCGGCGCGGCCGACGACGCGCAAGGTGCGCTTCGTCTCCGAGCATTTCTCCACCCACATGCTGCGCGCGGACTGGGAGCTGGCCAAGCCGGCCGGCGCCGACATCGAGCAGAAGCTGATCGACGCCATCCTGCCGCAGCTCGCCGCGCGCCGATATCGTGCTGCTGTCCGACTACGCCAAGGGCGTGCTGACGGCGCGCGTGATCCGCAACGTCATCGACGCCGCGCGAAAACTCGGCAAGCCCGTCATCGTCGATCCCAAGAGCGCCAATTTCGCGATCTATCGCGGCGCGACGCTGCTGACGCCCAATCGCAAGGAATTCGCCGAGGCCACCCGCAGCCGCGCCGACACGCGAGGAGAGCATCGCCGACGCCGCGCAGGACGCGATGCAGCTCGCCGATTGCGAGGCCATGCTGGTGACGCAGAGCGAGCACGGCATGACGCTGGTGCCGCGCAACGGCGAGGTCGTCCATGTGCCGGCCCATCCGGTCAAGGTGCGCGACGTCTCCGGCGCCGGCGACACCGTCGCCGCGGTGCTCGCGGTGACGCTCGCGGCGCGGCGCCGATTGGGAGACCGCGCTGCGGATGGCGAATGCGGCCGCCGCCGTCGCGGTCGGCAAGAAGGGCACCGCCAGCGTGACATCGAGCGAATTGCGGCGGAAGATCCTGCCGCATGCCTCTCTCGCGGCGGAAGAAAAGATCGTCGCCGCGGGCGGCGATCTCGACGCGCATCTTCCGGAGTGGCGCAGGCAGGACCTGCGGATCGGCTTCACCAATGGCTGCTTCGACATTCTGCATCCCGGCCACGTCAAGGTCCTGACCGCGGCGCGCGCGCGCCTGCGACCGGCTGATCGTCGGCCTCAACAGCGACGCCTCGGTGAAGCGGCTGAAGGGCGAGGGGCGTCCGGTCCAGGACGAGCGCGCGCGCGCGGAAGTGCTGGCGGCGCTGGAGGCGGTCGATCTCGTCGCGATCTTCGAGGAGGACACGCCGATCGAGCTGATCACGCGAGATCAAGCCGAGCGTGCTGGTGAAGGGCGGCGACTACACCCGCGAGCAGGTCGTCGGCCACGAGATCGTCGAAGCCGGCGGCGGCGAGGTGGTGCTGGTCGATATCCTGCCCGGCTTCAGCACGACGTCGCTGGTCAATCGCGCGCGCGGAGACAAGGCGTGAGCGCGGTGGCGAAGGAATCGCTGCCGGCGATGCTGTGGCGGCTGTGGCGCGATCCGGCCGCCTGGTCATCGACGGCGGATATTTTCGCGATTCTGGTTGCCGTGTCGCTGCCCTGGTCGACCTCGCTGGTGGCGATCTTTGCCGTGGCGTTTCTGGTGTCGATGGCGCCGTTCCTCGACGTCGACGCATTCCTGCAATCGCTGAAGCGCCCGATCTGCGTGCTGCCGATCGCGCTGTTCGTGCTGGCGCTGGTCGGGAACGCTGTGGTCGAACGTGCCATGGGGCGAGCGGCTCTACGCCGTCGGCCCGACCTCGAAGTTCCTGATGCTGCCGGTGCTGCTCTATCATTTCGAGCGCTCCGCGCGCGGCCTGCAGGTGTTCATCGCCTTTCTGGTGTCCTGCGTGCTGCTGATGGTGATGTCCTGGATCGTCGCGTTCGATCCGAGGCTCGCGCTCAAATCGGGAGCCGCCTACGGCGTTCCCGTCAAGAACTATATCGACCAGAGCCAGGAATTCGCGCTGTGCGCCGTGGTGCTGGCCTATCCCGCGATCACCCTCTGGCGCGCCCAGAAGGTCTGGCTGGCGGCGTTGCTTGTCGCGATTTCCTCAGCTTCGTCGTCAACATGCTGTTCGTGACGGTCTCGCGGACCGCGCTGGTCACCATGCCGATCATGCTGGCGGTGTTCGCGCTGCTTCACCTGAAATGGCGCAGCATCGTGACGATCGGTTGCGCCATGGTCGTTCTGGCCGGCCTGGCATGGCTGACCTCGCCGCAATTGCGCCGGATAGCCCACACCTTCGTCAGCGATTACCAGCTCTACAAGGAAAGCAACGCCGCGACCTCGCTCGGCCTTCGGCTGACTTTCTGGCAGAAATCGCTGCGATTTGTTTCCGAGGCGCCGCTGTTCGGCCATGGAACCGGTTCGATACGTGCGCTTTTCGAGCGAGGCCGCCGTCAACCAGCGGGGCGCGAGCGCTGAAGTCGTCGCCAATCCGCATAACCAGACACTGAACGTCGCGGTCCAGTGGGGCGTGATCGGCGTCGTCGTGCTGTTTGCGATGTGGCTGTTGCATCTGTTGCTGTTCCGCGGCGAGGGGCTCGCCACCTGGATCGGATTGATGGTGGTGGTGCAGAATATTTTCACCTCGCTCTTCAATTCTCATCTGTTCGATTTCAACGAGGGATGGATGTACGTCCTGGGGGTGGCGTCGCCGGCGGCATGGTGCTGAGGAGCCGGCCGGAGGCGGCGCCGGGGACGATAAATTCCGCCAGGCCATGACGGCTGGCATGCGGACGCGAGATGAGCTATCAGCGGCCACGCCGCCGACGAGCCCGCAAGCTATTCTATGACCGGTCAGCGAAATGACGCGTTTATCAAATCTGACCAAGCGCAACCTGCTGATCGCGACGCACGACGCGCTGGCGACCACGCTGGCGGTGCTCGCGAGCGTTCTATCTGCGCTTCGAGGGCGACGCCTTCTTCGATCGCCTGCCGCTGTTGCTGCGCATCCTGCCCTATTTCGTCGCCTTCAGCGTCGTGGTCTGCTACCTCTTCAACCTGACCACCACGAAATGGCGTTTCATTTCGCTGCCGGACGCGCTGAACATTCTGCGCGTCGCGACCGTGCTGACCTTCGCGCTGTTGGTGCTGGACTACATTTTCGTCGCGCCCAACCTTCAGGGCAGGCTGATCGCGCCGAATCTTCAGACGCCGTTCTTCCTCGGCAAGGTCACCATCGTTCTCTACTGGTTTCTCGAGGTGTTCTTCCTGAGCGGCCTGCGCTTTGCCTATCGCTATTTCCGCTATTCGCGCATCCGTTACCACGCAAGGACCGAGGGAGCCTCGCCGGCGCTTCTGATCGGCCGGGCGGCCGATGCCGAAATACTTCTGCGCGGAATCGAAAGCGGCGCCGTCAAGCATCTGTGGCCCGTCGGGGTGCTGTCGCCGTCGCCCGCCGATCGCGGCCAGTTGATCCGCAATACGCCGGTGCTCGGCGGCGTCGACGACATCGAGGGCGTGATCGCCGATTTCGCCCGGCGCAACAAGCCGATCGCGCGGGTGGTCATGACACCGTCGGCGTTCGAGCCGGATGCCCGGCCCGAATCAATTCTGATGCGGGCGCGCAGGCTGGGGCTGATCGTCAGCCGCCTGCCGTCGCTGGAAAGCGGGGAAGCGCCGCGGCTGACGGCGGTCGCGGTCGAGGATCTGCTGCTGCGTCCGAGCGAGAATATCGACTACGCCCGCCTCGAGGCGCTGGTGAAGGGCAAGGCGGTCATCGTCACCGGGGGCGGCGGTTCGATCGGCTCGGAGATTTGCGAGCGCGTCGTCACCTTCGGCGCGTCGCGACTGCTGGTGATCGAGAATTCGGAGCCCGCGCTCTACGCCGTCACCGAAGCGCTGGCGGCGCATCAGACCGGCGCCGTCATCGAGGGCCGGATCGCGGATATTCGCGATCGCGAGCGCATCATGCGGCTGATGAAGGAATTCAAGCCGGATATCGTGTTCCACGCCGCAGCCCTCAAGCATGTGCCGATTCTCGAGCGCGACTGGAGCGAGGGGGTCAAGACCAACATTTTCGGATCGATCAACGTCGCCGACGCAGCGCTTGCCGCGGGCGCCGACGCGATGGTGATGATCTCGACCGACAAGGCGATCGAGCCGGTCTCGATGCTCGGCCTGACCAAGCGGTTTGCCGAGATGTATTGCCAGGCGCTCGATCATGATCTGGCGTCCCAGTCGGGCGCCGCGGATGCGCCTGATCTCGGTGCGGTTCGGCAACGTGCTCGCCTCGAACGGTTCGGTGGTGCCGAAATTCAAGGCCCAGATCGAGGCCGGCGGGCCGGTGACGGTGACGCATCCGGACATGGTCAGGTACTTCATGACCATCCGCGAGGCCTGCGATCTCGTGATTACGGCGGCCACGCACGCGCTGGCGCCGGCGAATCCGGACGTTTCGGTCTACGTGCTCAACATGGGCCAGCCGGTCAGGATCGTCGAACTCGCCGAGCGCATGATCCGGCTTTCCGGCCTGGAGCCCGGCCACGACATCGATATTGTCTTCAGCGGCATGCGGCCGGGAGAACGGCTCAACGAGATCCTGTTCGCCAGCGAGGAGCCGACCATCGAGATCGGCGTCGCCGGCATCATGGCGGCCAAGCCCAACGATCCGCCGATGCAGGCGCTGCGGAAGTGGATTGCGGCGCTCGAACAGGCGATCGCGAGAGACGACCGCACCACCATCAAGGCCGTGCTGAAGGATGCGGTCCCCGAATTCGGCTCGACCGCCGCCTGACGGGATGAAGCCGCCCTAGGCGGCGCGCGGTTTCGAAAACCGGTACATCACCAGCGCCGCGCCAAGGCCGCCGGCGATCATCAGGAGAGCACCGATCCCGGCCGATTGCGTCCGGGTCGACGCGATCGCCAGCACGGCGAGGCCGACATTGAGCGCGAACACCTCGCTCACCACGCGCAACACCGAAAATCCGTTGTCGGTCGCGCGCTGATAGAAATGCGACCGGTGCGCGGCCCAGAACGGCTCCCGCCGGATCATCCGGCGCAGCAGCGTCACGGTGGCGTCCGCGAGATAATAGAGCGGCAACAGCAGCGCTGCGGCGAATTGCTGGCTGCAGGCCAGTTGCAGCAAGCACCAGCCGAGCAGCAGGCCGATCGGCAGGCTGCCGACATCGCCGAGAAAGACTTTTGCCACCGGGCGATTGAACGGCGCAAAGCCGAGCATCGCGCCGCAGAGCGCGGCGGCGACGATGGTCGGCGCAGCGGGAAGATCGCCGAGCCAGCCCAGCAGGACCATGGCGCCGGTCACCGGCACCACTTCGGCGACCGTCATCCAGTCCAGCCCGTCCATGAAGTTGACGAGGTTCACAAACCAGAGGCCCGCAAGCAGAAGCAGGCCGCGTTCGATCCAGAGCGGGCAGGCCGCAACGATCCTGACATCGACCGGGGCGGTGAAAAGCACGGCCGCGACGGCCGCGCCCTGCAGCAGCAGGCGCGGCAGCACCGGGATCGGTCTGATGTCGTCGGCCAGCCCCACCATCGCGATGAACAGCGCCGCGGCAAAGATCACGGGCGGAATGCTGAGGGCCTGTGCGGTAACGAAAGCCGCGACGGTGCCCGCGACCAGCAGCGTGGCGGCGATCACGGCGATGCCGGCGCCTTGCGGGGTCGGGACGCGATGCGACGACCGGGCGTTGGGCCTTGCGAGTGCATATTGCAACAGCCAGGGCCGGATCGCCCAAATGATGCCGGCCGAAAGCAGGGCTGCGACGACGATGGCAACAATCGAAGGGAGCAATTGGGAAATCGTCATTCTATCCGATGCCGGCCGGTTACTCTGGAACCTCGATCGGCGCCGAGCCCTGCGCGGCCTTCTCGGCGCTGAAAATCCAGACCAGCCCGCCGAACGCACCGACCAGGAAGGTGACGGCGCCATACAGCAGCGAGACGTTGATGCCTTCGTTCGGCAACAGCCCGGCATATCCGAACGCCAGCGCCATGCTGGCCTCGCGCACGCCCCAGCCCGCTATCGAGATCGGCAGCATGGTGATCAGCATCACCGGCGGCACCAACTGGAAAATCTGGCCGAACACCACGGGCGCGGCGATCGACTCCACCACGCACCAGGCGATAACGACGGCGAGCACATGGACGAGGATCGACAGCACCGCGATCGCGGGTCCGTGCTTGCGGCTGAAGATCACGCGGTTCGCGATCACGGCGCAGGCGTGAATATGATGCGTTCCCCACCAGGTCTTCAGCCAGGGCCATGGCAGCGCGCCAAGCACGAGAAATCCAAGGCCGCCTGCAAGAGCGGCGAAATCGACCACCAGCAACGCCGACCGCCCGTGCGGATCGGCGATCAGATTGTAGCTCCACGGCAGGCTCGCCACGATGATGACCGCCAGCGCGATCAGTCCGATGGCGCGGTCGACGAATATGGAATAGGTCGCCGCCCGCCATCCCGCGCCGGCGCGCGCGACCAGCCAGAGCCGCACCGCGTCGCCGCCGATCGAGGATGGCAGCGTCTGGTTGAAGAAGGATCCGATCAGGTTGAACCGCATCGCCTGCCGCAGCCCCAGCGGCGCGTCACATTCCGCGCTGATCCTGCGCCAGCGCAACACGCCGACAAAGATCTGCAGGAAGGTCACGGCGATCGCGACGATGATCCAGCCGAGACTCGCGAGATTGTTGATGCGGGAGGCAAGCTCGGTGAGATCGACCTTGCGCAGCGCGAGGTAAAGCAGCGCCAGCGAGATCAGTATCTTTATCGTCGAAAACAGGATCCGGCGCATCTCGCCCGCGCTTGTTCAGGTTTGAGAAGGATGGTCAAAAAATGCGCACCCCGACGCCGGGCGCCGAACTTCGCCGCCTTGGTATGGTTTAAATGCCGATCTGGCAATAGCCGCACAACCGGGTATTGCGGCACCCTCGATACGGCGGGTAATAGGGGTCGCGGCGGGGCGGCGGAGCCGAAACCGGCGCGGCGATGTTCCTGTTAGCCACGTTGACAATCCAGGGTAAGTCGATCCGGCGCTTTAACCATGGCAAGATGCGTCACGACTTCCCCCATATCGACGGGGGGACCCGTGTTATAAAGTGCCTGATCGCTCGAATTCTGCGGGGGCGACGGCAGGCCATTCCCGATTTCGTCACGTAGTATTGTGACCAGTACAAGGTTTGAGGCGCCGATGGACGGACGAATTATTCCACTGATCATGTGCGGCGGAGCCGGGACGCGGCTGTGGCCGGCGTCGCGTGAAGTTCACCCCAAGCAGTTCCTGCCTTTGTTCGGCGCGCGCTCGACGTTCCAGAACACGCTCCTGCGGGTGTCGGATGCGGGGCTGTTCGAACGCCCGATCGTGATCACCAACAAGGCCTATCGCTTTATGGTGCTGGAGCAACTCGCCGAGATCGGGCTCGAGGCCGACGTGCTGCTGGAGCCGATGCGGCGCGACTCCGGTCCTGCCATTGCGGCGGGTGCCGCGTTCGCGCAAACGCGGGATCAGAACGCGGTGGTGCTGGCACTTGCCGCCGACCACGTGGTGCGCGATGTCGATGCCTTTGTCGCCGCCTGCCGCCAGGGCCTGGTTGCGGCACAGGCCGGGCGCATCGTGACCTTCGGCGTTCAGCCGGAACGTCCTGCTACCGAATACGGCTATATCAGTCCGGGCGCGGCCATATCCGGCGAAGTCCGCAACGTCGCGAAATTCGTCGAGAAGCCGGATCCGAAAACGGCGGCGGACTACATCAAGGCCGGCTATCTCTGGAACAGCGGCAACTTCATGTTCCGCGCCGCGGTGCTGCTCGATGAATACCGTAACGTCGACGCCGCAAGTGTTGCGGCCGTCACCAATTCCGTGGCCAAGGCTGGGCGCGATCTCGGCTTTGTCACGCTGGACGAGGGCGCCTTCGGGGCGGCGAAGGCGATCTCGATCGACTACGCGGTGATGGAGAAGACCTCCAGCGCGGCCGTGGTGCCGGTGAAGTGCGGCTGGTCCGACGTCGGCTCCTGGCACGCGGTGTGGGAATTGTCGAACAAGGACAACGAGGGCAATGCGGCGCAAGGCGCTGCCGTGTTCGAGGATTCCCGTAACTGCAATGTTTCGACCGACGGCGCGCTGGTCGCGCTGGAAGGCGTCGACGACATGGTCGTCGTGGCGACGCAGGACGCCGTGCTGGTATCGCGGCAGAAGGATGCCAACGGGTTGAAGCGGCTGGTCGCGAAGTTGAAGACCGTGGCGCCGCGCGTGACCGAAGAGCACCTCAAGGTGCACAGGCCCTGGGGGTCCTATCAGTCGGTCGACAACGGCGAGCGGCACCAGGTCAAGCGCATCATCGTCAAGCCCGGCGGGCGGTTGTCGCTGCAGAAGCATCACCATCGCTCCGAGCACTGGATCGTGGTGCGGGGCGCCGCGCGGGTGACGGTCGACGAACTGGTCAAGACCGTACACGAGAACGAATCGGTCTATATCCCGATCGGCGCGACCCACCGGCTGGAAAATCCCGGCAAGATCCCGCTGGAACTGATCGAGGTCCAGACCGGCAGCTATCTCGGCGAGGACGACATCATCCGCATCGAGGACGATTACAAGCGCAGCTAGCGTAATCGGGCGGGGCCGGGCGTTCGACCCCGAATCAACTCATTTCTGATCATTTCCGGCACCGAATCAGGCGCCGGAACGCTGTAATTTTTTGAATCAAAACGTGTCCGCGAACGGCTCTCGGCATTCGCCACATATGGGGCGACGTGCTAGGAGAGCCCCGGGGATATTGGTTGGCGTAGACGACGGCGGGGATGACCAGATGAGTTCAAAGGGGTCCATATCGGGCGTGAAAGGCGAGGCGAAACATTCGCTTCGCGTCGGGGTGATCGGCGCCGGCGTGATGGGCAGCAACCATGCCCGGGTGCTGGCCGGCCTGCCGGATGTCACGCTGGTCGGTGTCGTCGATCCCTTGCCGGCGCATCGGACGCGGGCGACCGAGATGACGAGCTGCCGCACCTTCGCGAGCCTCGACGAATTGATCGATCAGGGCGTCGATGCCGTCACCATCGCCGCGCCGACGCATCTTCATCACGAGATCGCGCTCGCCTGCATCGCGCGCGGCATTCACATCCTGGTCGAAAAGCCGATCGCCTCCACGGTCGAGGAGGGGCGGGACATTGTCGCCGCCGCCCAGCGCGCCGGCGTCACGCTGATGGTCGGGCATGTCGAGCGCTTCAACCCGGCGGTCGCCGCCATCAAGCAGGCGATCTCGGGCGAAGACATCCTCTCGATCGCGATCACGCGGGTCGGGCCGTTTCCGCCGCGCATGTCGAATGTCGGCGTGGTCATCGATCTCGCGGTCCACGACATCGATCTGATCCGCTGGTTCACCGAGTCCGATATCGTCGAGGTGCAGCCGCAGCTCTCCAGCGCGGTCGCCGAGCGCGAGGACATCGCGCTCCTGCAGTTCCGCACCGCTTCCGGCGTGCTCGCCCATATCAACACCAACTGGCTGACGCCGTTCAAGGCGCGCAACGTCACCGTCGCCACCCGCGGCAAATATGTGATGGGCGATCTGCTCACCCGTCAGGTCACCGAATGCTTCGGCTTCAAGCCCGACGGCAGCTACTCGATGCGTCATCTGCCGGTCGGCCATGACGAGCCGCTGCGCGCCGAATTGATCGCCTTCATTCAGGCCGTGCGCACCGGCGGCGTGCCGGCGGTGACCGGCGACGAAGGCGTCGCCAGCCTCGAAATCGCGACCCGTTGCCTGGAAACACCGGCGCGGCCCGCCGCTTCGTCGCCCGCGCGCAAGGGGCCGCGGCGCGTCGTCGCCGGCTAGTCGCGCGTGTCCCGCCCTCAATCCCTGCAAGGCTCCATGAACCAGCATCTGCGTCCCGATCCCGTTCCCTTCATCGACATCGTCGCGCAACGCCGCCGGCTCGGCAGCTCCATCGATGAGGCGGTGTCCCGCGTGCTCGGCCATTGCCAGTTCATCAACGGTCCGGAGGTGACCGAGCTCGAGGCGGCGCTTGCCGCTTTCAGCGGCGCCAGGCACGTGGTGAGCTGCGCCAGCGGCACCGATGCGCTGCTGATGGTGCTGATGGCCAAGGGCGTCGGCCGCGGCGATGCGGTGTTCTGTCCGTCCTTTACGTTTTGTGCGACCGGCGAGGCGGTGGCGCTGACCGGCGCGACGCCGGTGTTCGTCGATGTCGATGACGCGACCTTCAACATCGACGCGGCTTCGCTGAAGCGCGGCATCGCCACGGCAAAGCGGCTCGGCCTCAAGCCCGTCGCGGTGATCCCGGTCGACCTGTTCGGGCAGAGCGCCGACCATGACGCCATCGGCGCGATCGCGGCGGAGGAGGGCCTGTTCGTGCTCGACGACGCGGCGCAGGCTTTCGGCGCAAGCTACAAGGGCCGCCGTCTCGGCACGCTCGGCCTTGCGACCGCGACCAGCTTTTTCCCGGCCAAGCCGCTCGGCTGCTTCGGCGATGGCGGGGCGATCTTCACCGACGATGCCGAACTGGCGGCGACGCTGCGCAGCGTCCGCGTCCACGGCCAGGGCTCGGACAAATACGACAACGTCCGGCTCGGGCTGACCGCGCGGCTCGACACCATGCAGGCGGCGATCCTGATCGAGAAACTGAAAATCTTCGAGGACGAAATCGCCGCGCGCAACAAGGTCGCCGAGCGCTACGCCCAGGGGCTCGGCAATGTCGTGCGCGTTCCGCGTCTCGCCGCCGGCTGCACTTCGGTCTGGGCGCAATACACCATCCGGCTGCCGGAGGGCTGCGATCGCGACGGTTTTGCCGCGGCGCTGAAGGCGCAGGGCGTTCCGACCGCGATCTACTACCCGAAATCGATGCATCAGCAGACCGCCTATCAGGATTTCCCGGTCGCCGATGGCGGCTTGCCGAACAGCGAACGCCTGTCGAGCGACGTCATCAGCCTGCCGATGCATGCCTATCTCGACGAGCCGACGCAGGAGCGGGTCATCCAGGCTGTGCGCGGCGCGCTTTCAACCTGATTTCGCCGTTTTGAAGCGCCGCCGTATGCTCTAGAAGCGGCGCATGCTCGGTCGTATCTTCACCGTCGGCGGCTATACGCTGCTTTCGCGGCTGACCGGCTTTGCGCGCGACATCATGCTCGCGGCGATCCTCGGCGCCGGTCCGGTGGCGGACGCGTTTTTCGTGGCGTTTCGCCTGCCCAATCATTTCCGGGCGATCTTTGCCGAGGGCGCGTTCAATGCGGCGTTCGTGCCGGCCTACGCCCATGTCCATGGCGAGCGGGGCGAGCAGGCGGCGCGATTGTTCGCCAACCGCATCTTCACGCTGCTGTTCCTGTCGCAACTGGTTCTGCTGGCGGTCGCGTGGCTGTTCATGCCGCAGGCGATGAGCCTGCTCGCGCCCGGCTTCACCGACGATGCCGAGCAGCGCCGGCTCGCGATCGAACTGACGCGGATCACCTTTCCCTATCTGCTGCTGATCACGCTGGTGACGCTCTATGGCGGCATGCTCAACGTCATGCACCGCTTTGCCAGCGCCGCGGCGGCGTCGATCTTTCTCAACCTCTCGATGATGATGACGCTGGCGCTGGCGGCGTTCTTCCCGACCGCCGGCCATGCCGCGGCCTGGGGCGTGCTGATTTCGGGCTTCCTGC
Organism: uncultured Alphaproteobacteria bacterium; assembly: GCA_963843225.1. GTDB lineage: Bacteria > Pseudomonadota > Alphaproteobacteria > Rhizobiales > Xanthobacteraceae > Bradyrhizobium. The sequence continues at coordinate 83,165 of CAWJJT010000006.1, forward strand.
AATATTTCCTGCTGGCGGGCGATCTGGCGCGCCATGGCGGCCTGCCGCGATTTGCGCCGCTGAAGCTCGATGAGGACGTCCGCGCCTTCTTCCGCGCGCTCGGGCCCGCGACGCTCGGCTCGATGGGCACGCAGGTGGCGTTGTTCGCCGACACCATCATCGCGACCTTCCTGCCGGCGGGCGCGCTGTCGGCGCTGTATTATGCCGACCGGCTCAACCAGTTGCCGATCGGCGTGATCGGGATCGCGATCGGCACGGTATTGCTGCCGGAAATGTCGCGGCGGCTGACGGCGGAGGACCACGAGGGCGCGATGGCCTCGCAGCGCCGGGCCTTCGATTTCACGCTGTTGTTCTCGGTGCCGTTCGTGGCCGCGTTCCTGACCGTGCCCGACGTCATCACCCGGGCGATGTTCGCGCGCGGCGCGTTCTCGAAGGCCGATGCCGCCGCCGCGGGAGCGACGCTTGCGGCCTATGCGATCGGGCTTATTCCGTTCGTGCTGATCCGCAGCGCGGTTGCGACCTTCTACGCCCGCAAGGACACGGCGACGCCGGTGAAGGCGGCGCTGACCGGGGTCGCTGTCAATGTCGCGTTGAAGATCGCTCTGGTGGGCTCGCTGGCCCAGGTCGGTCTCGCGCTCGCGACCGCGGTCGGCGCCTGGATCAATCTCCTGCTGGTGCTGGGTTTTGCGGTGCGGGCCGGATACCTCGACCTCGATCGCGCGCTGATGCGGTCGCTGGCGAAGTTCGCTGGCTGCGGCATCGTGCTCGGAGCGGCGCTGTGGCTGACCGCAAGATTTGCTGCATCGCATCTCGCAGCGCTCACTGCCTTTCGTGACGAGGCCATGCTGCTGGTGCTGATCGTCGTCGGCGCCATCGTCTATGCCGGATCGATCCTGCTGTTGTTCGGCAGGCGTTGGCTGGGCTCGCTGGTCCGCAGCTAAACCCTTTGCGCTGCCCCGCGATCCGCTGCAATATGGCCGGCAGATAACTACCGGGCAAACGGAGATACGATGGCTCCCATCAAATTCGGCGTCGGTCAAAGCGTCCTGCGCAAGGAAGACGATGCGCTGATTCGCGGCAAGGGCCGCTACACCGACGACCACGCGCCGCAGCCGGCGCTGCACGCGCTGGTGCTGCGCTCGCCGCACGCGCATGCGAAATTCACCATCAACGCCGCCCGCGCCCGCGGCCTGCCCGGGGTCGGCCTGATCCTGACCGGCGAGGACGTCAGGGATCTCGGCGCGCTGCCCTGCCTGTTCAATCTCGAGGTCGATCCGTTCACCGGGCCGCCCTATCCGATCCTCGCCAGGCGAGGTGCGCCATGTCGGCGACGCCGTCGCCTTCGTGGTCGCCGACACGATCGATCAGGCGCGCGACGCGATCGAGGCGATCGAGGTCAACTGGACGCCGCTGCCGGCGGTGGTCGGCGTCGTCAATGCGGTCAAGCCGGGCGCGCCGCAGGTCTGGGCCGGCCATGCCGGCAATGTGCTGTTCGACGTGCCGATCGGCGACAAGAAGGCCACCGACGCCGCGTTCGCCAAGGCGCATGCGGTCGCCGAAATCTCCATCGTCAATCCGCGCGTCGTCACCAACTTCATGGAAACCCGCGCCGCGGTCTGCGAATACGACGCCAAGCGCGATCATCTGACGCTGACGATCGGCAGCCAGGGCAGCCATCGCCTGCGCGAGATCATCGGCGGCATGGTCCTGAAGATGCCGCTGGAAAAGATGCGGGTGATCTGTCCCGATGTCGGCGGCGGCTTCGGCACCAAGCTGTTTCCCTATCGCGAATACGCGCTGATCGCGGTCGCCGCGCGCAAGCTGCGCAAGACGGTCAAGTGGACCGCCGACCGCTCCGATCACTTCATCGGCGACGCGCAAGGCCGCGACAATGTCACCACGGCGCGGATGGCGCTGGCCGAGGACGGCAAGTTCCTCGCGATGGATGTCGATCTGATGGGCGACATGGGCGCCTATCTGTCGACCTTCGGGCCGTATATTCCGCATGGCGGCGCCGGCATGCTGCCGGGCCTCTACGACATCCAGGCCTTCCATTGCCGCGTCCGCACCGTGTTCACCAACACCGTGCCGGTCGACGCCTATCGCGGCGCCGGACGGCCCGAGGCCGCCTACGTGGTCGAGCGGCTGGTCGATGCGGCGGCGCGCAAGCTCGGCATGACGCCGGATGCGATCCGGCGCAAGAACTTCATCTCGCCGCGCGCGATGCCCTACAAGACCGCGACCGGCAAGGTCTACGATTCCGGCGACTTCACCGCGCACATGAAGCGCGCGATGGAAATCGCCAACTGGAAGGAATTTCCCAAGCGCGCCAAGGCCGCGAAGAAGCAGGGGCTGGTGCGCGGCATCGGGCTTGCGACCTATGTCGAGGTCTGCGGCACCATGGGCGAGGAGACCGCCAAGGTGCAGCTCGATCCCAATGGCGACGTCACGATCCTGATCGGCACCCAGTCGAGCGGGCAGGGCCACCAGACCGCTTACGCGCAGCTGGTCGCCGAGCAGTTCGGGCTGCCGCCGGAGCGCGTCCACATCCTCCAGGGCGACACCGACCAGATCGCCACCGGTCTCGGCACCGGCGGCTCGGCCTCGATTCCGACCGGCGGCGTCAGCGTCGAGCGCGCGACCCGCGAGCTCGGCAAGAACTTGCGCGAGATCGCCGCCGAGGCGCTGGAAGCCAGCAGCGGCGATCTCGAGATCAGCGACGGCACCATGCGCGTCGCCGGCACCGATCGCTCGATGAGCTTTGCCGATCTGGCGAAGCGGCCGGGCGTCGATCCCTCGAAGCTGAACGCCAGCGCGACCTTTACCGCCGCCGACGGCACCTACCCGAACGGCACCCATCTGGCCGAGGTCGAGATCGACCCGGCGACCGGCATCATCAGGATCGTCAACTACGTCATCGTCGACGATTTCGGCGTGACGCTCAATCCGCTGCTGCTCGCCGGCCAGGTCCATGGCGGCGCGATGCAGGGGATCGGCCAGGCCCTGATGGAGCAGGCGGTCTACAGCGCGCAAGGACGGCCAGCTCGTCACCGGCACCTTCATGGATTATGCGCTGCCGCGCGCGGCCGACGGTCCGTCCTTCGTGTTCGAGACCCACAACGTGCCCTGCAAGACCAATCCGCTGGGCGTCAAGGGCGCGGGCGAGGCCGGCGCGATCGGCTCCTGTCCGGCGGTGGTCAACGCCATCATCGAGGGGCTGTGGCGCGAATACAAGATCGATCACATCGACATGCCGGCGACGCCGGAGCGGGTCTGGATCGCGATCCGCGAGCATCAGCGCCAGCATAGTCTCTGATATTTTGCCCCGCGCCGGGGAATGAACCGCGGCGCGGGGAGTTCTATGGATTGATGAGCCGCGGCCCGCGCGAGCGGTTCCGCGGCATCGTTTGGAAACGCTTCTCGAAACGGAGAATTGGCCGATGATACGAACGGTTGTGGTTGCGGGAGCCTTGTTGCTTGGTGTTGGCGCTGTGATGGCGCAGCAGGATGTCGCCGTTAAGCAGGACAACCTGATGCGGGCGCAGGGCAAGAGCATGTACGGCGTGATGCTGAAAATGACGAAGGGCGAGATTCCCTACGATCAGACGGCGATCGATGCCGCCATCGCCCAGCTCGAGGAAAGCGTGCCCACGATCCCCAAGGTGTTCGAGACCAATCCCAAGCAGGATGTCGTGAACGCGACTTACGGATCGTCGCAGAAGATCTGGCAGAACAAGGCCGACTTCGACGCCAAGGTTCCCCCGGTCGCCAAGACGATCGCCGACGTCAAGGCCAGCATCAAGGATGTCGCCAGCCTGAAGGTCGCCTTCGACCAGATCCAGACCAAATGCACCGATTGCCACGACACCTATCGGGTCAAGCTGAAATAGACCGTCGCGAGACCGCGCCCGGCTCAACCGGCATGCGGCTCAAACAGAAAAGCCGCGGAGCTCAAACAGAAAAAGGGTGGACGCCGGAAGGCGATCCACCCTTTGTCGTTCCTGGAGTTTGTCGTCCCTAGAGTTGGTCGTCTCGTAAAGTCGTCTCGTAAAGCCGTCGTCTTTTAAAGTTTGTCGTCTCACAATATTGCAAGTGCGAAGCGCCGCGCGGCAAACCTGGCCATGCGGATATTGAAAAACTGCAAACTTACTTCGTCACCTGTCCGCGGATTTCGCCGCCCGGATTGGCCGCGGTGTGGACGTTGACATAGTACTTGCCGGCCATCAGGTCGTCGGCCTGGGCGTCCGTCAGCGTGGCGCTGCCCTCGGCCGGGCTCGAGGTCGCATTCGGGATCGCGACCGCAACGCCGCCGTTCTTGCCGGCTTCGGCCGGCCCGTGGAAATGCGCGGCGGTGGCGGGGCCGGAGAGCCCGGAATAGGTCAGCTTCCAGCTCAGCTTCTTGCTGGCGGCGTCGTAGTCGATATCGGCGGTGCCGGTGCCGGCGCTGGCGTTCGGCGGCACCTCGGACTTGCCGTCCAGCGTGGCCTTCATCTTCTCGGCGAAGGCGGGTCCGGCGAACGCAACGGTCGTTCCCAGCGCAAGCATGGCCAGCATGGTCTTGGTCTTCGACATGGTTCTCTCCCTGTTGGTGCTCAGTGATGTGCCCATCTCAAAACAAGGCGATTCCGGTTTTATTCCCGTAACGTGTTTAGGCGCTTCAAATTTTCAGGCAGCGCCGCGTTCGAATAACCGCCATACTCCCCATTGGTTTCGGTTGATCGATGACGGATCGGTGAATGCGACGAGTTCTGCCGGGTTTGGTTCTGGTCGGCGCCCTGGCGTTCGGCCTCTACTGGTGGCTGACGGCGCCCCCATTCGTGCTGGCGGTGACCGAAAGGGCCTACACGCCCAATCTCGCGAACGGGCAGACAACCTTCAACGCCGGCGGATGTTCCTCCTGCCATGCCGTGCCCGACCAGCCCGATCGCACGCGGCTCGGCGGCGGCCTTGCGATCCCGTCGCCGTTCGGGACGTTCTATGCGCCGAACATCTCGCCCGATCCGGCCGACGGCATCGGGCGCTGGAGCGAGGCCGACTTCGTCCGCGCGGTCACGCAGGGCATTTCGCCGGCGGGCACGCATTATTTTCCGGCCTTTCCCTATACGTCCTACGCCCATGCCAGGGTCGAGGATATCCGCGACCTCTTTGCCTATCTGAAGACGCTGGCGCCGGTCCCGGGCAAGGTGCGCGATCACGACGTGCCGTTTCCATTCAATATCCGGCGCAATATCGGAATCTGGAAATTGCTGTTCATGGACGGCAAGCCGTTCACGCCGGACCCGGCGCATTCGCCGGGCTGGAATCGCGGCGCCTATCTCGTGAACGGCCTCGGCCATTGCGCCGAGTGTCACAGCCCGCGGAATTTCCTCGGCGGCATCATCGCGGCGCAGCGCTTTGCCGGCGGGCCCAATCCGGAAGGCGAGGGCTGGGTGCCGAACATCACGCAAAAGGGGCTCGGCGACTGGAGCGAAAAGGACATCGCCTATTTCCTGGAAACCGGCGAACTGCCCGAGGGCGACACCGCCTGGCGGCTCGATGGCGCGCGTGATCAAGAACAGCTCGCAACTTGGCCCCGAAGATCGCGCCGCGATCGCCGAATATCTGAAATCGCTGCCGCCGGTCGAGGGACCGCCGCGGCCGAAGAAAGCCGAGACGAGCGGCGACAAGTCGTGAATGCGATCTAATTCCCGTCATGGCTCGAGCGCTCGTCGCCGCGCCATCCACGCCGTTCTGGTGCCGATCCGAGAAGCACGTGACACGGATGCGCCGAGGACAAGGCCGGGCACGACGAGAATTGAGTCCGGCCCGGCTGATTATGCGAGCTTCGCGATCCCGAGTTCGTCGGCGACCTGGTCGAGGCCGCGCATCAGCGCCGGCGCGAGCGGAATGCCGTCGCGCGAACGGCTCGCCCGCGTGGCGTGGCTGCGCTCGCCCGGCACGTAGATCCGCTCGACGCCCTGGATCCGCTCGCTGCCGCGGAAATCGCGCACCAGCGCGTCGACGCTCGCCTTGAAGGTCGCGACATCGCCGAAGGCCGCGACGTTGATCGCCGCGATCGCCTGGCCGGTGTTGGTGACGCTGTCGTCATCATGGTTGAAGTCGATGACGTCCCGGCCCATCGCCGCGCCGCCAAGCGTGCCCGCGAGCAGGCCGATGATCATGGCGAGCCCATAGCCCTTGTAGCCGGCCTCCATGCCGCCGAGCGGCAGCAGCATGCCCTCGTCGGCGCGCTTCGGATCGGTCAGCGGCTTGCCCTCGCGGTCGATCATCCAGCCCTCCGGCATCGTCTCGCCGCGCAGCGCCTTGGTCTTCACCTTGCCGTAGGCGGCGACCGTCGTCGCCATGTCGAGCACGATCGGCTTCTCGTCACCGGCCGGTATGGCGGCGGCGATCGGATTGGTCGACAGCAGCATGTCGAGGCCGCCCCAGGGCGGCAGATGGTTGGCGTTGCCGACCGCGAAATACAGCCCGATCATGTCGTGGGCGAGCGGCATGGTGGCGTAGAGCGAGGCCGGGCCGGCGTGGTTGCTGTATTGCGAGTTGACCCAGGCGATGCCGGTGGTGCGCGCCTTTTCGATCGCGATTTCGGCGGCGCGCTTCATGACGAGGTGGCCCATGCCGTTGTCGCCGTTCAACAGCGCGGTGGAGGCCTGCTCGCGCACCACGCGGATGTCGGGCCTGACGTTGAAGCCGCCGGCCTTGATGCGGCGGGCATATTGCGGCAGCCGGCTGACGCCGTGGCCGTCCGAGCCCTGCAGGTCGGCTTCCGCCATCAGGGCCGCGACCGTCATCGCGTCGGCCTCGGGCAGGCCGAGCTTGATCATGGCTTCGCCGATGAAGGCTTTCAGCCGGTCAAAAGTCACTGTCAGTTCGGGCAGGATCGGCACTCCGGTTTCGATGGCGGGGCGACGGACAAACGCAAAGCGTTTGCCCAGAGATCGTGCGCTAGCCCGTGCCGAACGCCTTGAAGGTGATGATGGTGTGGGTGTCCTGGATACCCGGAATGACCTGCACCTTCTCGTTGACGAAATGGCCGATGTCGGTGTCGTTGTCGACGTAGAACTTGACCAGCAGGTCGTAGTCGCCCGCGGTGGAGTAGATTTCGGAGGCGATCTCGGCCTCGGCCAGCGCGTTGGCGACGGCGTAGGACTGGCCGAGCTTGCATTTGAACTGGACGAAGAAGGGAACCATCGCTGTCGTCTCCGGAAGGCGTCTTTTCGGGGTTCAATATAGCGTTCAAGAACTTGCTGGCAATAACACGTCGGGCTACAGCAAGTCATGGTCCAGGACATGCTTCCGAGGCGAGACCCTCAAATCCGGCGGGCAGGGCGATGACGACGCCGGTCGCGCTCACCATCGCCGGCTCGGATTCGTCCGGCGGCGCCGGCATCCAGGCCGACCTCAAGAGCTTTGCCGCGCTCGGCGTCTACGGCGCCTCCGTGATCACCGCGCTGACCGCGCAGAACACGCGCGGCGTCAGCGGCATCCATCAGGTGCCGGCCGGTTTCGTCACCGCGCAGATCGATGCGGTGTTCTCCGATCTCGCCGTCGACGCCGTCAAGATCGGCATGGTGGCGCAGCTTGCGACCATCGACGCCATCGTCGAGGGATTGACGCGCTGGCGGCCGCGGCATGTCGTGCTCGATCCGGTGATGGTGGCGACTTCGGGCGACCGGCTGCTGGCCGCGGACGCCGTCGAGGCGCTGCGCACAAAACTCATTCCGCGCGCCTCGCTGATCACGCCGAATCTGCCCGAGGCGGCGGCGCTGCTCGAAGAACCGGTCGCGCGAGCGAGGCCGCGATCGAGGACCAGGGCCGGCGGCTGCTGGCGATGGGCTGTCCGGCGGTGCTGATCAAGGGCGGCCACGGCGAGGGGGCCGAGAGCATCGACTATCTCGTCACGGCAGATCGCACGATCGCGCTTTCGGCGCCGCGCATCGCGACCCAAAACACCCACGGCACCGGATGCTCGCTGTCATCGGCGATCGCGGCGGGGCTTGCCAAGGGCGAGGACATCGAAACCGCCGTGCGCAACGCCAAGGCTTTGGTCAGCGCGGCGATCGCAGCGAGCGATCGCTTTTCGGTCGGCCACGGCCACGGGCCGATCCATCATTTCCAGCGGTTTTACTAGGCGCGGCGCCGGCGCAAATAAAATAGTGAAAAACCAAAATGCCGTAGAATCGTCGCCGCTGAATCGCCACACAGACTTTTGACATTATCCGGATACTTGCGGGCATTTTCCGCGGCCCAGAGGGACAATTTGACCACGAGCTGACGCGATTGGATGCCGCTGATTTCGCGGGGGTGCTTTATGCGTAGACGAAGACTGGAAATATACCGGCGAGCTGTTGATCTCGCCAATACCGGCAAGTTTGACAACTGGAAAGACATACAGGACGAACTGGCCAAGGAAGGCTTCGAGCGAACTTCCGGACTGCTCGCGAGCGGCCGGATTCGGTCAATGCTCGATACCTATTGCTCGAAAAATCGGGAACCCATGGCGCGAGCCTAGAACGGCCCGCAGGTTTAAGGGACGGGGACGGTAACCTTATCGGTCAAGGTTACCGCGCAAACCGGCTGGCTGCGGCCGATCGCTCAGCGCAGAGTTCCGGCGGATGGATTGCCTTCGCCGGGGATAGTCCGATGGACTACAAAGCGTTCAGCAACGAGAGCCTCACCTTGATGCATGAGAGTGTCCGTGGGGCGCTCGCTGCCGATGATGCGTTGCGCGAGCTGGGAAGAGCACCGAGATTTCGTGTTCGCGAGACGCTCAGTTGGAAATTCCATGCCGCCAGTCTCGAAGCCGAAATGTTCCGGCGCGGAACCAGCTTCGACATCATCGATTGGTCCGAAAGCGATTTGCACGTCGGGTAATGCCTGCGAAGAGGGCAGGTGCGCCTCTCGCGCAGGCGCGACGTCCAACGGCCTCTCACCTGCGGCCCGTGCAGCGCGCCGCCTCGCCGTTTGGCGATCACTATTGAGAGAATACCGGTGCCGCGAGCCCGCTTTCGATGTAGCCTTCCCTTGCTGATAGGGAGCGACGATGTCAGGCAATCGCGGGACGCTGGGTGCGACGATCGATGAAGTTCAGCAGGATCTGCTGCGAATTTTTCCTCTGAAGGCGACCAGCGCAGGACGATCCTGGGAAGGCGTCCATATCAACGAATTTGCCGAGGTTGATATCGAGGATCTGCGTTCGCCGCCGCGAGACCACGTCAAGCTGGGCCTTTGCCTGGGGACCTCGCCCTTTATCCGCCGGGAGACCTGCGGGGAGGTCTTCACCAGTCCTTCACGAGTTCGGCGATTTCGCGATTCTGCCGGCGGGCAGGAAGTCGCGCTGGCATGGTACCGCGCCTGCCCACCTCGACATCCGTCTGGACCTCGGAAAAATGGACGAATTGGCCACCGAGCTGCGCAAGGCTGGCGAGCGGCGGTTCGAGTTTGCCAATATTTCGCGCATGCGCGATCCGATCGTCGAACACATCGGGGCGATCTTCAGGATGGAGCTCAACCGCGCGGCGCATCCCGCCCAGGACCTGCTTATTGGGTCGCTGGCGGTTGCGCTGGCCGCGCATCTGCTTCGAAGATTTACCAATGCTGTCGGTGTCGAGGAGCGATCGACGGGGCCGGCCGATGTCGCCGCGATTCGCCGGGCGATCGCCTACATCGAAGACAACCCCGATCGGGCCATCTCTCTCGGTGAGCTGGCGGCCGCGGCGGGGTTGAGCCGTTTCCACTTCAGCCGGCTGTTCAAGCATCATCTCGGCCTGTCGCCGGCTAGATACGTGGAACGCACCCGGATCGAACAGGCCAAAGCCCTGATCATCAATGCCGAGATGTCATTGGCCGGCGTCGCGCAGGCGGTCGGGTTTGCCGATCAAAGCCATTTCTCGCGCCGCTTCCGCCTCCACGAGGGGCGCACGCCGGCCGCATTCGCGCGGGAAAAGGCGAGGGGCATTCTGCCGCCGAAATAGTCTTCGCACATTTTTGCCGCGGGGACGGGCTGTCAGGCGCAAAAAAGCACCGCGGACAGCAAGAAACGTCCAGAGACCGCACGGTCAGGCAAGACAGGCGTCGCCGGCAGGGATCATCGTCCCGTCGACGGACGCGTGGCGGCAACGGCCGCACGGTGGCGGTGATCCTTCAAGGAGAAAAACCCGTCATCGGGATGGCGTCCCGTCGAACGCAGTGGGAAATCCAATCGATGGGTACGGTTACGACGAAGGACGGTACGGAAATCTTCTTCAAGGACTGGGGGAAGGGGCAGCCGCTGTTCTTTCACCATGGTTGGCCTCTGAGTGCAGACGACTGGGACACCCAGATGATGTTCTTCCTGGCGCACGGCTACCGCGTGATCGCGCACGACCGCCGCGGCCACGGGCGCTCGAGCCAGACAGCCAATGGCCACGACATGGATACCTACGCGGCCGATGTCGCCGAAGTCGTGGGGGCTCTCGATCTGAAAGACGCTGTCCACATCGGTCACTCCACCGGCGGCGGCGAGGTCACCCGCTATGTTGCAAAATACGGCAAGGGCAGGGTGGCAAAGGCGGTGCTGATCAGCGCCATTCCGCCGACCTTCATGAGGTCGGAGCGAAATCCGGACGGCGTTCCCAGGGAGGTCGTCGACGGGATTTCGCGACGGCACCGCGAACCACCGCGCGCAATTCTACAAGGACATCACGATTCCCTTTTACGGCTTCAACCGGCCCGGCGCGGCGGTCTCGGAGGGAATTCGCGAGAACTGGTGGCGACAGGGCATGATGGGCGCTGCGATAGCTCACTACGAATGCGTCAGGGTGCTTTCGGAGACGGAGTTCTTCGACGACCTGAAGGCAATCGACGTGCCTGTACTCGTCATGCACGGCGAGGACGACCAGATCTGCCCGTTCCCGACCACCGGCGCGAGGTCGGTCAAACTGCTGAAGCACGGAATACTGAAGTCCTATCCCGGACTGCCGCACGGCATGCCGACGACGCATCCGGAACTGATTAACGCCGATCTGCTGTCCTTTATCCGTTCCTGAGGCGGGCCGAGCCGGGCGACGGTCAGGGGGCTTCGACATCGATCAGGAAACCTGCCTCGATATCGCGCCGCGTCGATGGCGGCGGCTAAATCTCTTCGTCGGATCGCCGCTCGATCACATGCGGGCCGAACGTGAAGCCTTCGACCGGCGTCCTGACGTTGAGCTCTCAGCAGCCCCGGCAAATGCCTTTGATCACGCGATCGACGTTCGCATCTTCCTGATCGATGATCTCCTGGGATGCGGATATCGATGCGGGAATGTCGACTATGCGTGGCTGGCGGTGGCCGACCGGCGCCGACCAAGGCCTGGTTGCCGTTTCGTTTGACGCGTAGACGGCGCGCTGCTGGATCGTCGCTTGTGCGAGCACCGGCGGCGCCATTGCCGCCGCCGACAGAATTGCAGCCAAGCCGAGAATTTTAAGATTGGTCATCGAAGCCTCCGTGCCATGCCGCGCTTGAGTGCGCGTCTGAGGGACAGACCGGCTTCCGCGCCGCGATATTCCCGAGACGTCGATCACGGCCCCGAGTGCGACGCGGGTGAAGCTCCAGCGAGGCGCTCGCGCTTTGGTGATCGCACGTGATGAAATAATTCAGGGCGTTCGCCGCACTTGGTCACAGGAGCCGAGCTTTCTTGGCTTCGATCACCTAGTGGAGAAACCCAATGACCAAATTGACCTTCGTTGCCGCTGCCCTGATCGCGGCCGCCGCGTACAGCGAGGGCGCGGCCGCCCGCCCCAATGTCGCGTCACGGCACGCCCAGGCCCCGGCGACGGCCAGCACCGCCGTCAGTTGCGTGCGGGCTCCGAACGTCGGTGCGTTCGCCTCGGAGCCTTATTCTTCACCGCCCTGCATGCCGGGCACGGCTAACTGACGGAGCGAGTGGTCGGGTTGGCGGATTTTGGCCAACCCGGCCATCGCCTGCACGATACGAGACAACCCGCATATCGACCTATTTGGCCAGGAGAAAGAAATGACCGGATTGAAGCCCCTACACGTCCTCGCAATTCTTTCGATACTGATCGCAACCCAGGCCCAGGCCGCAAGGCATCGGGACGGCGAGGTCGCTGCCGCATGCGTGACCGGTCAAGGCCCAGGCACGTGCAGCGAGCCAATGTTGCTCTATGGCGCCGCCGGCGATCACGCCGGAAAGAGGACCGCGTCGTCGCCTGAACTCTATGAGCCGCAGGGAAACGAGGCGGACAAACCTCGCGTTGGTTGGCCGGCCAACATGATCCTTGGGTAACTTCCGATCGCGGAAGTCCCCGGGAGCCTCGCCGAAAAAGCAGCCGCCGTTTTCAGGCTCTTCCCGATCGCTTGAAAGCGAGTGGCTTCTTCGTGATGGCCGGGCTTGTCCCGGCCATCACGTCTTTCCAGCTATGGGGCTTGCGTCGGGGCGTCGGCGGCGAGAGATGGCCGCCAAAGCGCCTAAGGTCGTGCTTCGAGGATCATATTGAAGGGCGTCTCGGTGGCCCGCCGCACGGTCGAGAATCCGCCCTTCTGAATCACCTCGCGCAGCTTTGCCTCTCCCGCCTGGGCGCCGAGCGACGCGCCGACCTCCTGCGCCCTCGATGTTGGCAGGCAGATCATCGTGGAGCCGGCATAAAACAGCCGCCCGACCGGGTTCAGGTTTTGTTGCAGGGTGTCGCCGGCCATTGGTTCGACCACCATCCAGGTCCCGTCGGCCTTCAGGGATTGCTTGATGTGCGCGGCCGCTCCCACAGGATCTCCCATGTCATGCAGACAGTCGAAGCAGGTGACGAGGTCGAAGTCACGGCCGGGGTAATCCTTGGCGAGGCCGACCTCGAAACGGGCATTCTTTGACACGCCGTGAGTTTCGGCATGCGCGGTTGCCTCGCGAATTGAGTCCGGATGGAAATCATAGCCGACGAATTGCGATTTCGGGTACGCCTTGGCCATCTCCACCGTGGACCAGCCATGGCCACAGCCGACGTCGGCGACACGCGCTCCCTTCTCGAGCTTGGCGGTGACCCCGGCCAAGGCAGGCAACCATGCGGAGACCAGATTGTTGTGATAGCCGGGACGGAAAAACCGGGCGACCGCACAGAACATGCATGATGCCTGCTCGCCCCAGGCAATGCCGCCGCCCGACTTGAACGCTGTCTGGACCTTCGGCTGATTTTCGAGCAGTGCGCCCATCATGTCGAAGCCGCCCATCATGTAGACCGGGCTGTCCTCATTGGCGAACACCATCGCCTGTTCGGGCGGCAGCGAGAATTTCGCGGATGCAGCGTCGTAAGACAGATAGTTTGACGCCGCCTGGTGCGAGAGCCACTCTCGCAGATAGCGTTCGTCAACCTTGGTCGCTTTGGCGAGATCGCCCGAGGTCATCGGACCTTTGGCCTGCAGGGTCTTGTAGAATCCAAGCGTATCGCCGAGGCGCACGAGAGCGACGCTGGACGCGCCGCCCAGATCCGCCAGCATCTGGCCGACGAACGCGTTGAGCTTGCCTTCATCGATTTTTGCTGCTGTCAAATTCGACATAACAATGCTCCCTTGTTTGAAACGAGTACTGTCCGCCACGGATTCAATAGCCGGTCCGCGGGAGGATGCGCTCCTCACAAGTTGCTGAGCGCGTGTTGAGCCGCGGCGACGAGACGACGCAGCCGGTCTCGCCACGCGTCGTGCCGGTATCCAACAACTCCTTCGTACTCAGGCCGCACGGGCGGGCGGCAACCTCCGGATGGTGTCGAGCGGGGATGCCCGAATGAGTTACTGCTCCGGTCACTCGAAGCAATGGCTATGCTCCGGCGAGGGCAGGGCCCCCGGACTCAATGAAGCGCATGCACCAGCGACGGCAGGATCAACGAAAGTCCCGCGAGCAGCAGAAGCGCCAACACGGTCTTGCGAAATGTCTCATCGTTGATCTTTCCAAAGAGTTTGAAGCCGGACCAAAGACCGGCGAGCATGAACGGGACGCCCAACCCATACAGCGTCAGCGTATCCGCCGTGATGCTGCCTGCAACGGCCTGGGCTACCGAGATGACCACGAACGCCACGAACAGCACCGGCTGAAACACGGCGCGCTGCACGTCCTTTGGCCAGCCGCGCCACTGACAGGAGATGGTGGATATGACGCCTCCAAGGCCCGTCAGTCCGCCGAGGATTCCGTTCGCAAAGCCGATCAAAAGGTCGCCGCCCGTTCCGATCATGAGCGGACCGATGGCTGGCCGCAGGAGGCTATACACGCTGTAAGTGATGAGGACCCCACCGACCGTCCCGCGAAGCAGGGTCGGATCGATATAGGTCAGAAGGTAGACGCCGACCGGGATGCCGACGGCGCTGCCGAGCGCCAGAGGCCAGACGGCCCGCCAGTTCAGCGCGTGACGCAGCTTGATGATGCCGTAGCCTTGCGTAAGCAGGCCGTAGCCCGCGATCAGGACGGCGGTCTGAAGCGGTGTGATGATGTGAAGCCAGACACCGGATACGATGAGACCCATCGCGAACCCGGAAAACCCGCTGACGAAGCCACCGACAAAGGCCGCCAGTGCAAAGACCGTCCAAGTCAATCCATCCATGGATCGCCCTCCCTCGGGAATGGCGAGCGCTTGGATGGAAAACCCATCTAACCGGGGAGGCTCCAATGATCCCCTGTCACGACATTACCGCGCACACTCACGCATGGCAACTTCCGCCTTGAAACCTGCGGGCGAAGTCGCGTAGAGTGATTCTCGTGGGGACAAGCAGACTCCCCGTGAGACCTTCGGTCCAAGCTCTGCGCAACACGCGATCCGTCGTGGAGCTTGCGCATGGACACCGACAATCCCCCTCACCGATATACCGTTGCCATTCTTTCGCGTGGCGACGCTGCCGCACGCCGGGACGCGACCGCGCAAAACAGCCGCTTCGTCCGCGTCTTCGAAGCGCTCGCCGCCGTCGGCATCGAGGCGCGACCGGTCGTCTACGACGAAGCCTTCGCCGATGCGGTCCGCGATCAACTGCTGGCGGTCGACGGCGTGCTCGTCTGGGTCGATCCGATCCATCAGGGCAAGACACGCGCCGCGCTCGATCCGTTGCTGCGCGACGTCGCGGCGCAAGGGCCGTGGGTCAGCGCGCATCCCGACGTCATCCTGAAGATGGGCGTCAAGGAGGTGCTCTACCGAACGCGCCATCTCGGCTGGGGCGCCGACACGCATCGCTACGACAGCGCCGCAACCTTCCGCGCCGAATTTCCGCCGCGCCTGCGGGCACGCGGTCCGCGCGTGCTCAAGCAGAATCGCGGCAATGGCGGCCAGGGCGTCTGGAAGGTGGAGGCGTTGCCGGATTCGCAACGAGACGGTCCGGGTGCTCCATGCGCTGCGCGGCAGCATGCCGGAGGACATGCCGCTCGATGCTTTCATCGCGCGATGCGAGCCGTATTTCGGCTGGGGCGGCTGCATCATCGATCAGGCGTTTCAGCCTCGCCTGCCGGACGGAATGATCCGCTGCTACATGAGCGGCTCGAAGGTCGCGGGCTTCGGCCATCAACTGATCAAGGCCTTGATCCCGCCGCCGCCGCAAGGCCCGGACTCGCCGGAAGCGCAACCGGGACCGCGCATCATGCACGGACCCGATGCCGCCGCCGTTCCAGGCGCTGCGACGATCGATGGAGGACGAATGGACGCCGCAGATGATGGAGACGCTGGACATCGACGAAGCGTCGCTGCCGGTGATCTGGGACGCGGATTTCCTCTACGGGCCGCGCGACGCGGCCGGCGCGGACACCTACGTTCTGTGCGAGATCAATGCGAGTTCGTGCTTCGCGATCCCCGACGAGGCGCCGGCGGCGATCGCACGGACGGTCAAGGACCGCATCTCCTCAAGGACAGGGAGTGAATCGCGGCCGATAGGGCCTTTGCCCCATGCCCGGAGTTTTCGTGCGCCAAAAGAGCGCGAACCCAAGGTAGGTCTTTGCGGTGGAAATGTCGCTCGTGGCGAAGCCGGACCTAAAGAAAGAGACAGCACAACGCGATGATGAGGATCGTGTAAAACAGAGCCGCAAGTGTCGCGACTAAAAGAGCGTCCACGCCAATTTGGCCGTTAGCCAACCGCTTGTAGGGAGCAAGTCGGAGCGGCTCTGGTGGGGCATCTCGCGGCATAAGGATCAATCGGCCACCCGACATCAGCGGAAGCAGCCTATGCCGGTGAATAAGCCGATAAGTTGCAGAACGCTGAATAAAGCTTCACCCACCATTGTTATGTAGGTGCTCCAACCACCGGTGCAATTCTGCCAAAGCCGAGTAGTTAACAGACAATGCTGGCTTGCTCAGCATTCGACTTCCGCTTTTGGCGCTTAACGGACCCGAGGGGACCGGCCGACGATGTCCGTTCACGGGGGCAAAGCGGACCTTGCTGTTGCGCGATCTGAGGTCCGGAAATGACCCAACTCAGACATTGGCTCTAGCCCGGCAGCAGCCCGACGTGCTTTGATGAAGCGAACAATTAGCCACCCTGATTGGGGGGCCGTCTTTGACGGGCGAGCGTGCAGAACGGCGACTTGTGGCAGTGCTGGCAGCAGATGTCGCCGGCTACAGCCGCTTGATGGGCGCCGACGAGGAAGGCACGCTGGCGCAACTCAAGGCCTGTCGAAAAGCACTTCTCGATCCCAAAATAGCTGAGCATCGCGGACGCATCGTCAAAACCACGGGCGACGGCATGCTCGTGGAGTTTGCCAGTGCTGTTGATGCGGCGCGCTGTGCGGTTGAGGTTCAGCGCAGCATGGCCGAGCAAAACACCGAGGTGCAGCAGGCCAAAAGGATCGAATTTCGGATTGGTATACATGTCGGCGACATCATCATCGATGAAAACGATATCTTCGGTGATGGCGTAAATATCGCGGCGCGTCTGGAGGGGATCGCTGAGGCCGGCGGCATCTGTATTTCGGATGACGCGCTCCGGCAAATTCGCGGTAAGGTCGATATATCCTACGATGATATGGGACCGCAGGCGCTGAAGAATATTGCGGAGCCTATGCAGGCGTGGCGGGTTCGGCCGATCGGTCAAACCCCTTCAGCAATAAGATCAGCTTCGACCGTGAGCGGAACTCGGGCGCTCTCGCTTCCCGACAAACCCTCCATTGCCGTCCTGCCATTTCAAAATATGAGCGGTGACCTCGAGCAGGAATACTTTGCTGACGGGATCGTGGAAGAGATAATCACGGCTCTATCGCGGTTTAAGTCCCTATTCGTGATCGCCCGAAATTCGTCCTTTACGTACAAGGGCAAGGCTGTCGACATTAAGCAAGTTGGACGCGAGCTGGGCGTACGCTATGTGCTCGAAGGTAGCGTACGCAAAGCAACAAACAGAGTACGCATTACGGCTCAGTTAATTGACACTTCAACGGGAGCGCATCTCTGGGCGGACCGGTTCGATGGTGCAACTAAAGACGTATTCCAGTTGCAGGACCAAGTGACGACAAGCGTCGTGGGGGCTATTACGCCGACACTGGAGCACGCCGAAATTGGGCGCGCGCTGCTCAAGCCAACCGACAGTCTCGACGCGTACGATCACTACATGCGAGGAATTGCCAGTGGATACCGGTGGACCAAAGAAGCCACCAGCGAGGCTCTGCTGCACTACTATAAAGCGATCGAGCTTGATCCAAAATTTGCATTGGCCCACGCGTTAGCAACAACTTGCTATGGTATGCGCAAAATGAACGGGTGGGTGACGGACACCGCGAGCGAGATTGCTGAAACCAAGCGATTAGCCGAGCGTGCGATCCAATTGGGTCAGCACGATGCGCAGGTATTGTGTTGGAGCGGTGCGGCGCTCGCCCTTGTAGGCGGCGAGGTTGATGCAGGGGGCGCCCTTGTCGAACGCGCAATTAGACTTAATCCGAACCTGATGGATGCGTGGCTCTCGAGTGGGTTGATTAGGCTCATATTGCGCGACTGGAGCTTGGCCGTAGAACATTTCGCGCATGCTATGCGCCTTAGCCCGTTTGATCCGCTGTTGTTTGTGATGCAGTGGGGGACCGCAACTGGATATTTCAACACCGGTCGCTATGACGAGGCGGCGGCATGGTCGGCGAAATCCATCGGGGAAAATCCGAACAATTCGTCAACATGGCGTATTAGTGCGGCGAGCAACGCCTTTCTAGGTCGACAGGAGCAAGCGCAGAAGGCCATTGTGCGTCTCCGGCAGATCGAACCCGGGGTCCGAATTGCGACAATCAAGTACCCAGTTCTTCTCCACCCGTCAGAACTTGCCAGAATGGAAGAGGGTCTGCGAAAAGCCGGTCTGCCGGAGTGATCCAGGCCTTGCTCCTCTAGCTCTTTTCCTAACTGACGAGCAAATTGACTTGAAAGCCCCGGACGGTCGGCATGTCTCATGCTGGCACAAAACGGACATGGTGCGATGTCCGACTTGGGTCCGTTATGCGATCAAGAGCGGACGTCCAGCCAACGTCAACGCCAGATCCAAATACAGCGCGAGAACACCGCAGCACTCAGCCGAGCAGCGGCGGGCCTAAAGCCCCGAAGGTTTTGAAGTCGGCCACAGAAACCTCTTGAGAATTAAAGTCCAAAAAGAGGCTCGCGATCCAAACGCAACTTTATCAGTAGCGCACGGAGCACCTAAGAGCCCTCTGGTTGGCTGGTATTCGCTCCGGCAGGCGAGGTAGCGGCCCGACGCCCCGGGCACTTAGGAGTACGGAGGTCTCTCGGAGATACTCCGACGACCCCGGGGTGCTCTCAGGTGCGGTGATGTTTGCCCTCCAGCCTCTGACTGTGCCGCCGCAATGTGATTGACCCGGGTGGTTCCGACGAACAAGATACTCCCAAGGAACCTCATGCACTGGGGCTACCCTTGGCAAACCCGATTGGAGTGAAGCGCCGTTTGGCCGCTATCTTTGCGGCTGACGTAGAGGGCTATAGCCGCCTCATGGGGGCCGATGAAGTCGCTACCCTTGATGCCCTTACCGCGCGCCGGGAAATCCTCGACGGTCTGATCGCGACGCACGGCGGTCGTATTGCCAACACGGCAGGCGACAGTGTGCTGGCGGAGTTTGGCAGCGCGGTCGATGCTGTCAGGTGCGCCGTGGAGGCTCAGGCTTCCTTGGCCAAAGCGAACTCAACGCTTCCCGAGAGCCGTCAGATCAACTTCCGTATCGGGGTCCACGTGGGCGACGTGATGGTCCGCGCCGGTGATCTGTTCGGCGATGGAGTGAACATCGCTGCTCGATTGCAGACGCTCGCGAAGGCCGGCGGGCTCTGCATCTCCGGTGTGACCTATGATCACGTCCGTAAAATCTTGCCGCTGAGCTTCACTGACCTCGGTCCGCAGACCGTAAAGAACATCGAGGAGCCCATACGGGCTTACGAGGTTCGTTCGCAAGCCGAAGCAGCATCCTCAGCGTTGGAAGAGGCTTCGTCTCTCGGTAATGGTACACCCCTCGCACTCCCTGATAAGCCCTCCATCGCGGTGCTTCCGTTCCAGAACATGTCCGGCGATCCCGAGCAGGAGTATTTTGCGGATGGCATGGTCGAAGAAATCACTACCGCGCTCTCGCGCTTCAAATGGTTGTTCGTGATCGCCCGCAATTCGAGCTTTGCGTTCAAAGGCAAAGCCGTTGACGTCAAGGAAGTCGGACGCAGGCTTGGCGTGCGCTATGTTCTTGAAGGGTCGGTACGCAAGGCGGCAGGGAAGGTTCGCATCACTGGCCAGCTGATTGATGCGATGACGGGCGTGCACATCTGGGGGGATAGGTTTGAACGCGACCAAACCGACGTTTTCGCTCTTCAGGACGAAGTGACAGTCGCCGTTGTCTCAGCCATTCAGCCAAAATTGCTTCAAACCGAAATTGGAATGGCGACGCGGCGGCGTCCAGAGAACCTCACCGCCTATGATTTTTTTCTAAGAGCGATGCAACAGTATTATCCGTCGACCCGCGAAGGATTGGCGGAGACGATAAGGCTGGCGCATCGCGCGTTAGAGCTGGAACCTCGGTTCGGCTTTGTCGCTGCTCTGGCAGGTGTCTGTCACATGCAAAACGTCCTTTGGGGCTATGCTGTCGATCCTCAATTCGAGCGCAAGGAAGCAGTTCGGCTTCTTCGCTTGGCATTGAGCATCGACGAAGGTGATCCAGACACAATAGCGATGGTTGCCATGACCTCGGCATATATGGTTGGCGATAGTGAAAGCGAAATCGAGTTGGCTGACCGGGCGGTTGCGCTCAACCCAAATTCATTTCGAGCATGGAGCTGCAAAGGCCAAGTCTATAGAATTGCGGGGCTGCCGGAGGAAGCGGTCCAGAGCTTTGAACGCGCCAATCGCATGAGCCCGATAGATCCGTTGCTATACCGGTCGTTTACTGGGATGGGGCTTGCCTTGATTGAGCTTCGGCGCTTTGATGAGGCCATCGTCGCGGGGAAGAAATCGCTGCGCCAAAACCCCTCCTACTCGCTAGCTCACCGCTGTCTCGCATCCGCTTTCGCCCATCTCGGACGTGACGCGGAAGCACGAGAGGCGGCAGCTCGTCTGCTTGATGTCGATCCCGACTTTACAATATCGGCATGGATAGCCCGGGGCGGACAATCAAACTCGAGGCTGTTGATCGAGGGTCTTCGGAAAGCGGGGTTGCCCGAGTAGCTCTCCATCCAATGCGGTGATCGAATGGCGGCACTCTGCTGCGGTGCATGAGTCCGGTTGTGGCACTTTTCAGACATGGCGGAGCAGCCTGACGATGCCTGCTATTGAGGGGCGAACGGACATCCTGCCTGCAACAACCCGACGGGCAATTCAGTGATTTGCCTGTCCAGTCCAGCCCCTTTGCGAAAAATATTCCGCTTCGGTTTTTGCGCAAATCACCCGCATATCCGCCGCCGTCCCGTCCCACACAGAGGGGCGTTGCGCAACGTCACGAACGCGGAGCGGGATGCGGTGGACGCCGATGGCGCTGAAGACGAGCAGCGCCGGATGCGGACGGCGAAGTCGTGTGGTCCTGATGCCCCGACGCTGGCATCAAGTGGCGCGAGAGTTATCCGCGTGGCGACGGTGGCAAAAAAGCCCGGTCACCGGGGAGAGCACGAAGGAAACCGTAAAACCATCGCGCAGGGAAAGCCGGATGATCCGGTTGAACCTGTGGTCCTACCCCCGTGCTTTTTTTGCACGGGACCCACGGGTGCAATCGGCACCCGGCTTTCCCTGCGCCCTCTGATCGAAAGAGGGCGGAATGAGCAGCAAAACCTCGCGCGAAACACGCGGCGAGATCGCGAAGCTGTGCCCGAACGACGTTGTTTGAAGAATGCTGTTTTTGCGCATGCGCGCCGTCGTTGCTTTCGCGAAATTGCGACAACAAATCGCCGCCGTCTCCACCCGCGCCTGTCGCTCGGCTGTCGCACGGCGCTGCTATTTCGCGATCAGCGCAGGCGAGAGATTGATTCGGGGGCCGCCTGCGTTGCGGGATGGCGCATGAAGGAATCCGGTCTCGATTCAAAACAGGCGCCGTGCGATTGCCGCTACGTGGTGAAGGGCGGCCGGATCGTCCGCGTTAACCATCCCTGTTCAGAACAAGGCGTTGTCGCGGCGATCGGGCGACGGGCAGGTCGTGCCCGGAGCGCGCCGTGTCATCACGCTGTCACGGGAATCGAATAGCTGCTCGCGCATGGGAATGACGCTATGAGTGACGAGTTGCCGGAACGGCGCTTTCGCACTTTGTTTATCTCCGACGTCCATCTCGGAGCCCGCGGCTCGCAAGCGGATCGCTTGCTGGATTTCCTCCGCACCCACGATGCCGACACCATCTATCTCGTGGGCGATATCGTCGACGGCTGGGCGCTGAAATCCAACTGGTACTGGCCGCAATCGCACAACGACTTCGTGCAGAAGATGCTGCGCAAGGCCCGCAAGGGCGCCAAGATCATCTACGTCCCCGGCAATCACGACGAGTTCCTGCGGAACTACTACGGCACCCATTTCGGCGGCATCGACGTGGTGGAGAACACCATCCATACCGGCGCCGACGGGCGGCGCTATCTGGTGATCCACGGCGATATCTTCGACCTCGTGGTGCAGAACGCGCGCTGGCTCGCCCATCTCGGCGACAAGGCCTACGATTTCGCGATCCAGATGAACCGGCTGGTCAACTTCTTCCGCCGCATGTTCGGCGTGCCCTATTGGTCGCTGTCGCAATGGGCCAAGCTGAAGGTGAAGAACGCCGTGAATTACATCGGCGCCTTCGAGCAGACGCTCGCCGCCGAGGCGCGGCGTCATGGCGCCGACGGCGTGATCTGCGGCCATATCCACTACGCCACCATCCGCGACGAGCATGGCGTGCGCTACATGAACTGCGGCGACTGGGTGGAAAGCTGCACCGCGCTGGTCGAGCATGAAGACGGCCGGTTCGAGATCATCACCTGGACCGATCCGCTGCGGAAGCTGGTTCCCGTCGCTTCCGTCGCGGCGCGCGCCGCCTGATGCGAATCCTGGTCGCGACCGATGCGTGGCATCCCCAGCTCAACGGGGTGGTCCGCACGCTGGCCATGATGGCGGAAGCGGCAAAAGGACTTGGCGTCGAGGTCAGCTTCCTCACGCCGGAATCGTTCCGCACCTTCGCGCTGCCGAGCTACCGGGATCTGCGGCTGGCGCTGCCCTATCAGGCCAAGATCGCTCGCCTGATCGCCGAGGCAAGGCCGGACAGCATCCATATCGCCACCGAAGGGCCGATCGGATTTCTGGTGCGGCGCTATTGCCGCAACAACGGCTTGCCGTTCACCACCAGCTTCCACACCCGCTTTCCCGAATACATCTCGGCGCGCCTGCCGATCCCCGAATCCTGGATCTGGGCGGCGCTGCGCTGGTTTCACGCGCCGAGCCAGGCGGTGATGGCGGCGACGCCGGCGCTGGCGACCGAGTTGCGCGTCCGCGGCTTTCGCAACGTGGTGCTGTGGCCGCGCGGCGTCGATGCGCGCCTGTTCCATCCGCGTAACGTGGATCTCGCTTTGCCGCGCCCGGTGTTCCTGTGCGTCGGCCGCGTCGCGGTCGAAAAGAATCTCGAGGCGTTTCTCGATCTCGATCTGCCCGGCAGCAAGGTGATCGTCGGCGACGGGCCGGCGCGCGCCTCGCTGGCGCGAAAATATCCGAAAGCCGTCTTTCTCGGCGCCCGGCAGGGCGAGGCTCTGGCGGAGGCCTATGCCGGCGCCGACGTGTTCGTGTTTCCGAGCAAGACCGACACCTTCGGTCTCGTGCTGCTGGAGGCGCTGGCGAGCGGCGTGCCGGTTGCCGCCTTTCCCGTGACCGGGCCCCGCGACGTGATCGGCACCGCGCCGGTCGGCGCCCTGGACGACGATCTGCGCGCGGCCTGCCTCGCCGCGCTGGAGATATCGCCGCAGAGCTGTCTCGAATTTGCCGCGCGCCATACCTGGGAAGCCTCGGCCCGCGCCTTCATCGAGAACATGGCCGACATCCGCCACGCGGATGCGAACGGTGACGTGATGCCGTTCGTGGCGGAACAGCCGGGTCTGGTCGCCTGAGCGTGAAGGGCAGGCGGCTTGCCCGCCCGTCGCGGTCCGCGATACAAAGCGGGGATGACCCAGCAATTCCACATGCCCAATTCCGCCGATATCGATGCCGCCGCGCGCGTGCTCGCGCCGTTCGCGGTGCGCACGCCGCTATTGTCCTCGCCCGCGCTCGACGAGCGCGTGGGCACCAAAGTGTTCCTGAAACCGGAAATGCTGCAGCGGACCGGATCGTTCAAGTTCCGCGGCGCCTTCAACAAGATGTCGTCGATCCCGGAAAGCGCGCGGGCGGCGGCGTGGTCGCGTTCTCCTCCGGCAACCATGCCCAGGGCGTGGCGGCGGCGGCGCGGATCCTGAACATGCCGGCGACCATCGTGATGCCGGCGGACGCGCCGCTGTCCAAGCGCGAGCGCACCAAGGCCTATGGCGCCGAGGTCGTGCTGTACGACCGCGACCGCGAGGATCGCGAAGCCATCGCCCGCGACATCGCCGGCCCGCGCGGCGCCACCTTGGTGCGGCCCTACGACGATCCCTACGTGATCGCCGGCCAGGGCACCGTGGGGCGGGAGATCTGCGAGGATATGGCGGCGCTCGGCATCGCGCCGGATATCGTGGTGGCGCCGGCTTCCGGCGGCGGCCTGGTGGCGGGGGTCGCGACCGCGGTCAAGGCGCGCTATCCCGAGGCCATGATGATGTCGGCCGAGCCCGAGGCGTTTGACGACCATGCCCGTTCGCTCCGCGCCGGCAAACGCGAGCCGCACGCCTCCAAGGGCCGCACCATCTGCGATGCGCTGATGGCCTCGATCCCCGGCGAACTCACCTTTGCGATCAACAGCCGGCTGCTGTCGCAGGGCATCACCGCCTCGGACGAGGAGGTCGGCGCCGCGGTCGGCTTTGCGTTCCGGGAACTGAAACTCGTGGTCGAGCCGGGCGGGGCGGTCGGCCTTGCCGCGCTGCTGGCCGGGCATATCGAGGCGGCCGGCAAGACCGTGGTCATCGTGCTGTCCGGCGGCAATGTCGATGCGGACCTCTACGCGCGCCTGATCAACTGATCCTCGGAATCGGGATCAGGAGAAAAGGGCGATCTTCTCGGCCTGGCTCATGCGCCGGATCGGCGCCAGCGGATCGGACGCCGGCGGCGGCTTGGGCTTCTGCAGGAGACCGCTGGCCAGGATCGTCGAGCCAATCGAAGGTCTGGCATCGGGTTTCGGGGCGGCTGCACTGGCGGTTGAACCCGCGGCGGCTCGGGCGCTGCCGGCGGCGCAGTTTCGCGCGCGACGGTGACCGGTTTGACCAGCGGCGGCTCCGGCAGGTCCATCGCATCGATTTCGTCGGCGATCTTGCCCAGGGTGTGATCGATATCGATCGGGTCCGGCGCGCCCATTTCCAGCGCGATCATGTCCAGCAAGGCTTCGTCGTAAGCTTCTGCGGCATCTGGACTTTCGTCGGCAACCTCAGGCGCCGCATCAGGCGCCTCAGCCATGATTTCAGCGACCTCAGGGGCCGCATCAGCGGCTTCCTCCGGGGGCTCGGCGGGCCCGGTGGCCACATCCGGCGGTTCAGCCCGTTCACTAACGGCTTCCACCGGCTTGATGGCCGGGGCATCAGGCTCCTTTGCCGCCGCTGTCTCCACTGCCGTCTCGTCCACCGGAGAAGGCGAAGGCATGGCATCCGACGTGGCGGGACGGGAGGGCAAGGCCATTTCCCCGGCGGGCGGCTGGGAGGCGGCGCATCCCTGTCCTCCAGCGCGGCGATCCGCGCCTTGATCAGATCGAACGCGGCGATCAGGGCGTCCTGCGGGCTGGTGGACGCGATTTGGCTCGCAGGCGTCATCGATCGCGGCGACCTGGGAATCCAGGAGGTCGCAGATCCGGCTGTCGGCGCCGATCTCGCGCCACCGCCAGCTGATCTCCTTGATGATCCGGGCGCCCTTGCGGACCGGCGCCAGATTCTCCTCGAGCCCGAGGCTCTCGACGGCCGCCGCGGCTGCGACCTGGGCCTCGTCGACCGCGCGGCGGATCGCGGCCAGCGCCTCGTCCAGTCCGCTCGTCGGACGGCCGTCTGCTTCTGCGCGGCGATGGTTTGCTCGATCCGGGCCACCGCATCGAGCACCATGCGGGTGTCGGCGTTGCGGTTGCGCTTGGCGTATTCGCCGAGAAACCAGCGGCCGCGCGAGGTCTCCATGAAGGCCTGGCTGATCGCCTCATAGTCCTCCTCGCTCGGCAGGCTTGCGCGGGCGGAGATCGGGCGATAGGGCGAATGCTTCGTCGGCCATGTCAAACTCTTCCGCGCAAATCAGCGCGCGTTACGCTAACGATCACCATGATATCGACCGAATCGCAATTGGTTTGATGCCGACCAGAATCACAAATCCCCATCGCATCTCGACGGTGACCGTGCGAAGCAATTCGCGCGCCAGGCTGGCGCTGTTTTACGGCACGCTCGTTCGGCTGATCGGCACCCATCTGCCGTTTTTCCCGGTCTGGCTGAAGGCGGTCGGGATCGACGCCTCCTGGATCGGGATCATCACGGCGGTTCCGGCGGTGACGCGGTTCACGATCCTGCCGCTCGTGACCGGGCTGGCCGAACGGCGCCAGTCGCTGCGCGGCGCCATGATCGTCACCGCCTTTGTGACCGCGCTCGGATTTGCTGCGGTCGGAACCCAGCATCTGGCGCCGCTGGTGTTCGTCGCCTATGCCGTCGACCGCCTGCGTGTGGACGCCGATGGTGCCGCTGACGGATGCCTATGCGTTGCGCGGCGTGGCGCGCTACGGCCTCAATTACGGGCCGCTGCGGCTGTGGGGCTCGGCAGCCTTCGTGGTCGGCGCGCTGGTCTGCGGGCTATTGGTCGATGTGATCGCAGCGCGGCATCTGATCTGGGTGATCGCGGCCACGGCCGGGCTCGGCGCGCTCGTCAGCCTCGGACTAAGGCCGCTGGATAATCCGAAGGCCGCCGCCGGCGACGCCGCACCGGCGCCGGCGCGCTGCTTCGCGATCCCGGCTTTCTCGCCATCATTTTCGCGGCGGCGCTGATTCAGGGCAGCCACGCCGCCTACTACACCTTTGCCTCCATCACCTGGCAGGGCGCGGGCCTCGGCGGGTTGACGATCGCCGGGCTGTGGGTGCTCGGGGTGCTCGCCGAAATCGTGGTGTTCGCGCTGTCGCCGCGATTTACGCTGCCGCCGTCGGCGCTGGTGGTGATCGGCGGGCTTGCCGCGGTCGCGCGCTGGGTGATCACGGCGCAGGAGCCTTCGGTGGCGGTGCTCGTCGGTGGTCCAACTGGCGCATGGGCTCACCTATGGGCTGACGCAGGTCGGCACCATGGGATTGCTGGTGCGCCATGTGCCCGTCGCACGTGATGGCGCGCGGGCAGGGCTATTACGCGGCCTGCAGCGGCATCGTCACTTCGAGCGCATCGATCCTGTCGGGCGCGGTCTATGCGCGGCACGGGCAGGGCGTCTACTACGTCATGGCGGCGATGGCGTTGTCAGGTGCCGTGGTGATGTGGTTCGGCACGACCGCGCCTCGGCAAACCGGACGGCCGGCAGATCATCCCCACAATCGCGGCTTCCGGCGGATAGACCAGGCTGCCGTCGTAGCGCAGCCCGGCCTCGCGGTCGCGCGCCAGCAACAACGGGCCATCGAGATCGACGAAGCGCGCCTGTGACGCCAGCAGCATCGCCGGCGCCATCGCCAGCGAGGTCGCGACCATGCAGCCGATCATGATCTCGAATCCCAGCGCCTGCGCGGCGTCCGCCATCGCCAGCGCTTCCGTCAGGCCGCCGGTCTTGTCGAGCTTGATGTTGACGGCATCGTAGCGCTCGCGCAGTCCGCTCGAGCGAGGCGCGGTCGTGCACGCTTTCGTCGGCGCAGACGGCGATCGGCCGGCGGATGCGCGCCGAGCGCCTCGTCGCGACCCGCCGGCAGCGGCTGCTCCACCAGGGTCACGCCGGCTTTCGCGCAATCGCTCAGGTTCTGCTCGAGATTGTCCGGCGTCCAGGCCTCGTTGGCGTCGACGATGAGTTCGCAAGTCCGGCGCGGCCTTGCGTACCGCCGCGATCCGCATCCCGTCGCCGTCGCCGCCGAGCTTGATCTTCAGCAGCGGCCGGTGCGCGGCCTTGGCGGTCGCCGCCGCCATCACCTCGGGGGTTCCGAGCGAAATGGTATAGGCGGTGATGCAGGCGTTCGGGCGCGGGGCGTCCGAGCAGGTCCCAGGCGCGCTTGCCGCGGGTCTTGGCCTCGAGGTCGACCAGCGCGCAGTCGAGTGCGTTGCGGGCGGCCCCGGGAGGCATCGCCGCCTGGCAGAGCTTGCCGGTCGAGCCCGCGCCGAAAGCGGTTCCTGCATGGCCTTTAGCGCGGCCAGCGTCGCTTCCGGCGTCTCGCCATAGCGCGGATAGGGCACGCATTCGCCGCGGCCGATCTGGCCGCCACTGCTGACTTCCGCCACGACCGTCACCGCTTCGGTCTTGGCGCCGCGGCTGATCGTAAAGGAACCCGCGATCGGCCAGCGTTCGATTCTTGCCGACAGCATTGAGGATTGCGTGGAAGTCATTTTAATATCTGGCAATTTCTGAACCGCGCGCTTGCCCGGCGCAACCAAGTATGGCTGGTTAGGGGTGCGCTCTACAAGGCGGCGGCGGGGATTTGGCCATTTCCATTCTCGATGAAGTGCGGAAAAGCGACGCGGGAGGCGGCCACGTGAGCGGCGACCCGACATTGGAGCGGATTGCACGGGGTAACGGGCTTGCGCTGTGCGCCGCCGGTTCCTGGACCGCCCGCTTTGCGCCCGCTCTGGAGCAGATGGTTTCCGACGCCGAAAAGCTCGGGGGAACCCGGCCCAATATCTTCATCGACGTCTCGCAGATATCGAAGCTCGACACGTTCGGCGCCTGGCTGATCGAGCGGCTGCGCCGCAGCCTCGCTCATGGCGACGTGGAGGCGAAGATCGCGGGCCTTTCGGCCAATTATTCGAGCCTGGTCGATGAAGTGCGCCGGGTGAAGGCAAGCCCCGCGATCGACACCACCTCGGTGACGATCACGGGGATGCTGGACCAGATCGGCCGCACCATGGCCGGCATCGGCAGCACCATCGTCAGCCTGATCGACATGCTCGGCGCGGTGCTGGCCGCGACCGGCCGGGTCCTGATTCACCCAAGGGCCTTCCGCCTGACCTCGACCGTGCATCATCTGGAGCAGGTGTGCTGGCGCGCGGTGCCGATCGTGGTGCTGATCACCTTCCTGATCGGCTGCATCATCTCCCAGCAGGGCATCTTCCATTTCCGCAAATTCGGCGCCGACATCTTCGTGGTCGACATGCTCGGCGTGCTGGTGCTGCGCGAAATCGGCGTGCTGCTGGTGGCGATCATGGTGGCGGGCCGTTCGGGCAGCGCCTACACCGCCGAACTCGGCTCGATGAAGATGCGGGAAGAAATCGACGCGCTGCGCACCATGGGCTTCGATCCGATCGAGGTGCTGATCCTGCCGCGGATGCTGGCGCTGATCATCGCGCTGCCGATCCTGGCTTTTCTCGGCGCCATCGCCGCGCTCTACGGCGGCGGGCTGGTGGCGTGGCTCTATGGCGGCGTCGATCCGGAAGCGTTCCTGCTGCGGCTGCGCGACGCCATCTCGATCGATCATTTCACCGTCGGCATCATCAAGGCGCCGGTCATGGCGGCGGTGATCGGCATCGTCGCCTGCGTCGAGGGGCTCGCGGTCGAGGGCAGCGCCGAGTCGCTCGGCCAGCACACCACCTCCTCGGTCGTGAAGGGGATTTTCTTCGTCATCGTGATGGACGGCGTGTTCGCGATCTTCTTCGCCTCGATCGGAATGTGACGATGGCTCCCGACGTGCAAGACGCCATCATCCGGGTTCGCGACATCTCCGTGCAGTTCGGCTCGACCAAGGTTCTGGACGGGCTCAATCTCGACGTGAAGCGCGGCGAGATTCTGCGGTTTCGTCGGTCCCTCCGGCGCCGGCAAGTCGGTGCTGACGCGCACCATCATCGGCCTCGTCCCCAAAATCATCGGGCCGTATCGAGGTGTTCGGGATCGATCTCGATGCGGCCAGCGCCAGCGAACGGCGCGGGGTGGAGCGGCGCTGGGGCATTCTGTTCCAGCAGGGCGCGCTGTTCTCCTCGCTGACGGTGCGGCAGAACATCCAGTTCCCGGTGCGCGAATATCTCAACGTCAGCCAGCGATTGCTCGACGAGATCATGGTCGCCAAACTCGGCATGGTGGGATTGCGGCCCGAAGTGGCCGACCGTTTCCCCTCGGAACTCTCGGGCGGCATGATCAAGCGCGTGGCGCTGGCGCGGGCGCTGGCGCTCGATCCCGAACTGGTATTTCTCGACGAGCCGACCTCGGGGCTCGATCCGATCGGCGCCGGCGACTTCGACGAACTGGTCCGGACTCTGCAGCGCACTTTGGGACTGACGGTTTTCATGGTAACCCATGATCTCGACAGCCTTTATACCGCATGTGACCGTATTGCCGTCTTGGGGAACGGCAAGATCATTGCCGCAGGATCGATGGCCGACATGCAGGCCTCGCAGCATCCCTGGTTGAGGGCCTACTTCCATGGCAAGCGCGCCCGCGCGGTCATGGGCTAGAGCATGATCCCGAAAAGTGGATACCGGTTTTCGGAATCGATGATGCTCAAAAAGAATGAAGCGAGGGCTCTGATTCAGCGGAGCTGAACCGGAGCCTGGTACGGAGTTAGTGAACATGGAAACGCGGGCGAATTTCGTCCTGATCGGATCGTTCACGCTGGCAGTGATTGCCGCGGCGTTCGGCTTCGTGCTCTGGTTCCAGTCGCTCCACACCACCAAGGCGCGCAGCCCGCTGCGCATCGTGTTCGAAGGCCCGGCCGCGGGCCTGCGCAACGGCGGCAGCGTCAATTTCAATGGTATCCGGGTCGGCGAGGTGATGTCCGTGAAGCTGGACAACCCGCGTCGCGTCGTCGCACTCGCCATGGTCGAGAACAACGCCCCGATCCGCAAGGACACGCTGGTCGGCCTCGAATTCCAGGGACTGACCGGCGTCGCCGCGATCTCGCTGAAGGGCGGCGCAGGAAGCCGCCCCGCCGGTGCCGCTGGACGAGGACGGCGTGCCGACGCTGACCGCCGATCCGAACGCGTTGCAGGACGTCACCGAGGCGATCCGCGGCACCTTGCAGAACATCAACCGCGTGGTCGCCGACAACCAGCAGTCGGTGAAGAACTCGCTGAAGAACCTGGAAACCTTCACCAACTCGCTGGCGCGCAATTCGGAGAAGATCGACGCCGTCATGGCGAGGGTCGACGGCGTGATGAGCAAGGCCGACAATCTGATGCTCGGCCTCAACACGCTGGCCGGCGGCAAGGAGGGCGGCGAACTGCTGCTGACCGTGAAATCGATCCGCGAACTGGCCGAGGATTTCGACAAGCGCTCGGGCGCCCTGATGGCGGACGGCCGCCGAACGCTCGGCGACATCAGCCGCGCCGTGATCAATTTCGACCGCAACCCGACCCGGGTTCTGTTCGGCGCCAGCAACAGCGGCAACTCGCAGGCCGCGGAGGCGCCGCCCCAGCCGAGACCCGGCCCGAACTCCCGCGGCAGCGGCAGCGGCGCCCACCAGGCCGGGCCCGACTCCGGCGGCGGCGAATGCGCAGGACAGGAAGCGGCCGTAGCCAGGTAATTTCGCAGCATCGCTCCGCTGACCTGCCAAAACAAAAACGGAGGCATCGCTGCCTCCGTTTTTCGTTCCGCGATCAGCTCGAAACCTTATCCCAGTCGTCCCGCCGCATGTGCGAGCAGGGTGTAGACGAGGCCGGTCTCCGAGGTGAGATGGCTGCGCAGCACGGCGGGACCGCGATCATCGCGGGCGACCTCGTCGAGCAGGCGCTCGAACTCGGCGATGTAGCGGTCGACCGTCTGCTTGAAGCCGCGGTCGGCGCGATATTTGCGGGCGACCTCGTCGAACGCCTTCTGGCCGGCCGGCGTGTAGAGCCGCTTTGTGAAAGCCTTGCTCTCGCCGCGCTGGTAGCGATCCCACATTTCCGCGGCGAGGTTGCGGTCCATCAGCCGGCCGATGTCGAGCGACAGCGACTCCAGCGGATTGCCGCCCGACGCCTGCTGCAGCGGACGTCCGCGCGGAGGCAGCGGGCTTGAGCCGCCCGCATCCGTGCGGCTCAACAGGTCGGAAAGCCATCCGTCGCGTCCCTGGTCGGCGCTGGCCGGAGAGACCGGCGGCGCTTCGGTGCGACGCTGGGTGGGCATGCCGAGGTCGGGCGGGGGCAGGGTCGAGGCGCTGCCGGCCTGTCGCGGAATGGCGCTCGTGCGGCCGCTGCCGGCGACAGCCATCATCGGCTCTTCCTCGCGCTGGGTCGGGGCGCGGCTCTGGGTGACGACGTCGAGGCCGCGGCCGTGATGGGCCACGATCCGGTTCAATTCCGCCAGAGCCTCGATCTGGTCGACGATCACCTTGCGCATCTGCGCGGTGCTTTCGGCGGCCTCCTGGGGCATTTCCAGCACGCCGCGGCGAAGCTCGCTGCGGGTGGCCTCGAGTTCGTGGTGCATGTCGGCGGCCATCTGCTTCATGCTCGCCACCATGGTGGAGAACTTCTCGGCGGAGTGCTTGAACATCGCATCCGCTTCCTGCGTGCTCTGCTGATAGATATCGCTCAATGCCTGGGAGGTCAGCCGGCGCTCGTCTTCGGCGCTCGCGCGCACGGCTTCGAACTGATCGCTGATCGCCGCAGAGCCGGCGCCGGCGGTTTCCGCCACCACGCGCGCGATGTCGCGGGCGCGCTCTTCGGCCGCCGCCAGCAACTCATCGAGCAGGCCGGTGAAGCGCGACAGCCGCTCATCGAGATCGGCGGTGCGCAGGTCGATGGTGGAGACCAGCGATTCCAGCGCGACCTTGCGTTCGGCGACGGAGGCGGTGGTGCTGCGGTTGCTCTGCTCGACCAGGGCCGCGGCATCGACCAGCGCCTGGCCGTGATGTTCGAACTGGCCGGACAGCGAGCCGAGATCCTCCAGCGCCTTCTCGGTCTTGCCGTTGAAGACCTTCAACTGGTCTTCCAGCGTCTGGGTCGCGATCCCGTTGCGCGAGGTGACGTCGTTCATGGCGGAAACGAAGTCGGCGACGCGGGTGACCAGCGCCCGCTCCAGCGAGTTGAGGTTGTCGTGCGCGCCGGTCAGCACTTCCTGCAGCAGGATATTGCCTTCGCGCAGGCGCTCGAACAGGGCGACGGTGTCGGTGCGCAGGATCTTGCTCGTTTCCTGCATCTCGGTGACGGCCGCGACCGAAACCTGGCGCGACTGGTCGATCGCGGTGCGCGAGGACTGCTCCAGCTCCTTCAGCGACTTGTTGACGGCATTGGTGGCGAGTTCGCCGGCGGAGGTGATCGTCCGCGCGACGTCGGTGCCGTGGCCCACCATCGATTGCGAGAAGGTCTGGCTGCGGGTATCGATCGCCTTGAGCGCGTCGCCGGTGACGCGGTCGATGTCGGCCGTGAGCTGGTTGGTCTTGCCGCCGATCGCCTCGACCAGCGCGCCGCGCTTGCCGTCGATCATCTGCGACAGGCGATCGGTCTGCTGCTGGACGTAGCTGACGATTTCGTCGGACTTGCCGGTCATGGTCAGGCCGAACGCGCTGCTGGCGGCGAGCACCGCGCGCTCGACGTCCGCCGAAGTCGACATGACCTTGGAGGAGGCCTCGTTCGACGCGGCCACCAGCGTGTTCTGCGCATTGAGCGCGCTGGTCTGGATATGGTCGGTGGTGTTGGTGGTGACCGTCGAGAGCGACCGTTCAAGCTCGGTCGAGATCGCCCTGATCTGGGTGGCGGCGTCGGCCGATGTCGCGTGCAGCGAGCTTTGCGCCTCGCGCGCGCTGCCCAGGATCGAAGCGGCCGTATCCGCGCCGACCGCGGTCAGCGTGCGTTCGACGTCGGCAGCCAGCGACTTGACGTGATTGGCGGCATCGGCGGAAGCGGTCACCAGCGTGCCCTGGGCCTCGCGCGCGCCGGCGACGATCGCTTCGGCGGTGGACGTTCCCGCGATCGACAGCGAACGTTCGATGTCGGCGGACAGCGTCCTGGCGTGGTTGGCGGCCTCGGTCGATGCCGTGACCATCGTGCCCTGAGCTTCCCGCGCGCTGCCGAGGATCGACGCGGCGGTTGCAGTGCCGGCGGCCGAGAGCGTGCGCTCGATATCGCCGGACAGCGACTTGACCTGGCTGGCGGCATCCGCGGAGGCCGTTACCAGGGTCGACTGCGCATCGCGGGCGCTGGTCAGGATCGAACTCGCGGCATCGGTGCCGACGGCGGTGAGGGCGCGCTCGACTTCCGCCGAGGTCAGCTTGAGCTGGGCGCCGACGTCGGAGGAAACCGTCAGCAGCGACTGCTGCGCGGCGCGGGCGCCGGTCTGGATGGTCTCGCTGGTGTTGACCACGAGATTGGTGAGCGACCGCTCCGCGTCCTCGACGTGGGAGCGGATACCGAGCGACAATTCCTCGGCGCGGGCCATCAGGCCGTCGCTGGCCTGCCGTCCGCTGCTCTCGATGCGTCCAGCCACGGCTTCGATACGCGAACCCAGCAGGTCCTCGAACTGGGCGACGCGCGCATCGATGTCGGTCGCGACCGCGCCGATCCGGCTCTCGATGCCCTGATGGACTTCCTGGAACCGCGCCGTGATGGTCTCGGACAGATGGGCGCTGCGGCCGTCGATCGTGGTGGCCACGCCGGCGATGCGCTCGTCGACGGCATCGACCGCCTGCGCCATGCCGGTGGTCAGCGAAGTCGTGAGATTGGTCAGGCGCGAGTTGATCAACTCGATGGCCTGCGCGGTGCCTTCGGTGAGCGAGGAGGTGAGCTGGGTCAGGCGCGAATCGATGGAGTGGATGGCCTGCGCGGCGCCGTCGGTCAGCGACGACGCCAGCGTGCCGAGGCGGTCGTCGATGGTCTCGGTCACCGACTTCGCCCGCGTATCGAAGGTCTGTTCCAGCGACTTGAGGCGGCCGTCGACGGTCTCGTCGAAGGACTTGATCCGGCTGTCGAGCGAGGCATCGAGATTGGCCACGCTGGTGCCGAGCGTGGTCTCGAACTGCACCAGGCGCTCGTCCAGCGAAGCGGTGATCTCGCCGCCGTTGGAGGTCAGGCGGGTGTCGAAACTGTCGACATAGGTCTTCAGCGTCTCCGCGATCTCCTGCGTGCGCTCTCCCATGCGCCCGACGATCTCGCCGCCGAAGGTTTTGACCGTGCGGTCGAATTCCGAGATGTGGCGGGTAATCAGCGCGCCGAGCGTGCCGCTGTCGCGGGCGAATTTTTCGGCCAGTTCGCCGCCCTGGTTCTTCACCAGTTCGTCGAACGCGCCGATCTGCAGCGAAAGCGTGTCGTGCGCGGTCTCGGTCTGGCTGACGACCTTCGCCACCAGCGAGTTGACGGTCACGTCGAGCGCTTCGCTGGCCTTGTCGCCGGAGGAGAGGATCTGGTTCGCGAGCCGGTTGCCGGCGTCGTCGATCTTGCTCATCAGGTCGCCGCCGCGCAGCTCGAGCTCGAGCAGCAGCGAGTCGCTGGAATTCTTCAGCGTGTCGTGCACCTGTTCGGTGCGGTCGGAAATGCCGTCGACGATGGTGGAGGAGCGCTGCTCGAATTCGCGAGGTGATGCGGTCGATGCGCTCGTTCAGCATCTCGTGGACGCGGTCGGCCAGATCGACGAACTCGTCATGGACGTGGCCGGTCTTGAAGTTGAGGCTGGTGGTGAGGCGCTCGGAGGCGTCGAGCACCGCGCGCGTGGTCTCGGCGCTGGCTTCCTCCAGGCGATCGAGCAGGTCGCCGCCGCGTTCGCCGAGCGCGAGGATCATGTTGTCGCCGGCGTTGCTGAGTGCGGTGGTGATATGGGCGCCGCGCTCTTCCAGCGCGCCGGTGATGCTCTTGGCGACTTCGTCGACGCGGGAGGCGATCGCATCCGAGATCAGCGCGATGTCGTGGCGCAGGTCGATCTGGACGCCGGAAATGGCGCTGCGAACCTGTTCGGCCTGGCCGACCAGATTGTCGCGCTGATGCGCGATGTCCTGCAGCAGCGCGCGGATGCGCACTTCGTTGTCGCTGTAGGCGCGCTCGAGCGCGGAAACTTCGTTGGCGACCAGCGTTTCAAGTTCGCCGGCGCGCGCAATCGCGCGTTCGACGCCGTCACCCATGGCCGCGACTTCGCGGCGGATCGCCTGCCCGACGGTGACCATGGAATCGCTGGTCGCGCCCTCCGGCTCCGAAAAGCGGATCGCGACCTGCGCCATCGACTGCGCGATCATGCGCATTTCCTGGCCGCGCCAGGCAAGGCTTGCGAGGAAGTAGAACAACAGCACCGGCGCGAAGAACAGCGCCGCCAGGCCGGCCAGCACCAGCACGCCGCCGCTTGGTCCCATGGCCGCATGCAGCGAGGGCAGGAAGCTGACGGTCAGAAGCGCGCAGCCGAGCACCCAGACGCCGCCAAACGCGGTGGCCAGCGTGTAAACGCTGCGGGCAGGGCGGCCCTTCTGAAGCGCCTGGAGAATCTGTCCGATCGTCTCGCGATCGTCATTGGCGGCGCGACGCGGCGCGCGCGGCTCCTCGATCGGCTCAAAGACCGGGCGGTCGGCGCTCGGGCGCACCTCGAACGTGGTTTCGCCGTAGGACGATGTCGAAGACGACCGCCGCCGCTTCGCTGCGGACCGAACTCATCCCCTCGTCATTCCCCGATGTCTCGCCGATGTTCAGGGCCTCCTGGATGGCAGAAAGCGCAACTTCGGTGGGGTCTTTGACCTTTTTGGGATTGTTCGCCATGTTCAGTCTGACCCCTCATTATTCTACTTTTACGCACCCGCCTTGCGCGATTGTCCCCACGCGAAGCCTTAAGCCGGTGTCATATCCTGCGCTGATCGCGACGCCCGGGCCCATTGGGCCGGCTTTGTCCGCTGCCTCTGGGCGGTCATCCTATGGGCTAGGCAGCGTGAAAGAAATGGTCGCGATTAATACAATCTTAATCATCCTTATTCATCGTTAACAGCGCAGAGCCGTAAGGGCTTACTGTTCCACAAATTTTTCTTTGGGGTCTCGCAATTGAGGCGGCCGCTCGTCTGAAACAAGGCGAATGTGCGGCACAAATGTGGAACGTTCCGTTAACCATTTCCATGATTGGCTGGCAGGGATTTCGCCCCCGAAATGGGGTCGGCGAGGAGGGTTGGGTTACGCTATGGCGCTTCATGTGGAACGGATTGCCTGGATGCCATCGCCGCCGCTTGTCCCCGATGACGGTCCGATCGATATCGAACATCTGCAGCGCATGACGCTGGGCGATGCCGACCTCGAGCGCGAGGTGCTGGCGATGTTCTCGGCGCATGCGGTGCAACTGGCCGAGAAGCTGGCGAGCCTGCCCGCTGACGCCGGAGCGCTGGCGCACACGCTGAAGGGTTCGGCCCGCGCGATCGGCGCCGTTGGCGTCGCCGAGGCCGCCGCCCGCCTGGAAACGCTGATCAAGAACGGCGGCGATCAGTCCGAAGCGCTCGCCGAGCTTGGCGACGCCGTGGCGCTCGCGCGCTCGGCCATTGACGCGATCCTGCGCCGGTCCTGATCCCCGCCATTTGCAGCGGCGGCAAAACGCACCGCAGGTTTTCGCTTCCACCGCTGGCGCCGGGCGGACCGACCCGTTATAGGACTGCCCGGACCCCCTTTATTCCGGCAGTACGAGCAAACATGGCCAAGATTCACTTTGTCGACCATAACGGCGAAACCCGCATCATTGATGTCGAGAACGGCGCGACCGTGATGGAAGCGGCGATCCGCAATGCGATCCCCGGCATCGAAGCCGAATGCGGCGGGGCCTGCGCCTGCGCGACTTGCCATGTGTATGTCGATGAGGCCTGGCGCGAGAAGGTCGGACCTCCCTCGCCGATGGAAGAGGACATGCTCGATTTCGGTTTCGACGTGCGGCCGAATTCGCGGCTGTCGTGCCAGATCAAGGTCAGCGACGAGCTCGATGGTCTCGTGGTCTCCACGCCGGAGCGGCAGGCCTGACGCTGTTATTTTCGGGCGTTTTCGTTACGCACTTTCGCGCCGAAGCGCTCTAGAACTTCGGCGGCGCGACCTCCACGCCGCGGCGCAGCCAGGGTTGAAAACTCCTGACGATCTCTTCGGTAAGCGGCGTCGGCTTGCGGGTCTTCTCGTCGATCAGCACCGTCACCGCCTGCGCCGAAGCGACGCATTTGCCTTCCGAAAATACGACCTGTTCGAAGGTGACGGAGGTCCGGCCGAATTTGGTGACGCCGAGACCCATCTCGATCTTGCCCGGCCAGCGCAGTTCGGCGCGGAAATGGATGTCGAGCCGCACCATGATCCAGGCCAGCCCCTCCGGCATCAACCCGTAACCGCGGTCCTTCATCAGCGTGACCCGGCCGGTTTCGAAATAGCTCGCATAGACCGCGTTGTTGACGTGCTGGTTGGGATCGAGATCGGCAAAACGGACATTGTCGGTCAGCCGGTAGGGAAAATCTTCCAGGCGCGGGGCTGAATCCAGACGGGCAGGTGCGTTCACGGGGGACGATCTCCGAAGTTTCATGCGTTTACAGCGCAGTTGTCGAACGGCGGCAAGGGGTTGCCACGGTCGCCCGCGCCATTTTATGGCTTTCCTCACCGCCCCGTGTTGGCTAGACAGGCGCAGCAAAAAGGCCAGCCGGCAAGGTCCAACCGAAAAGAAGCGACATGAGCGAAGCAATCAAAACCGATGTGCTGATTATCGGCGCGGGTCCGTGCGGACTGTTCGCCGTTTTCGAACTGGGCCTGCTCGACATGAAGGTGCATCTGGTCGACATCCTCGACAAGATCGGCGGCCAGTGCGCCGAGCTCTATCCGGAAAAGCCGATCTACGACATTCCCGGCATTCCGTTCGTCACCGGACAGGGCCTCACCGAGGCGCTGATGGAGCAGATCAAGCCGTTCAACCCGACCTTCCATCTCAACGAGATGGTGGAGAAGATCGAGAAGATCGGCGATCCCGGTTTTCGCGTCACCACCGACGCCGGCAAGGTATTCGAATGCAAGGTGGTCGTGATCTCCGCCGGCGGCGGCTCGTTCCAGCCGAAGCGCCCGCCGGTGCCGGGGATCGAGGCCTATGAGGGCTCGTCGGTGTTCTATTCCGTGCGCAAGATGGAGCAGTTCCGCGACAAGGACCTGCTGATCGTCGGCGGCGGCGATTCCGCGCTGGACTGGACCCTCAATCTGCACCCGATCGCCAAGCGCGTGACGCTGTCTGCACCGGCGTGACGATTTCCGCGCAGCGCCGCACAGCGTCGAGCAGATGCGCGCGCTGGTGGCTTCCGGCAAGCTCGATCTGAAGATCGGACAGGTCACCGCGCTGGAAGGCGAGGGCGGCATGCTCACAGGGCGCCACCGTCAAGGCGCAACGACAACAGCATGTCGAATGTCACCTGCGATACCATGCTGCCGTTCTTCGGACTGACCATGAAGCTCGGGCCGGTCGCGAACTGGGGCATTGAGCTCGAGAACAATCTGGTGCCGGTCGAGACCTCGGCGTTCGAGACCAGCGTGCCCGGCATCTTCGCGATCGGCGACATCAACACCTATCCCGGCAAGCTGAAGCTGATCCTGTGCGGTTTCCACGAGGGATCGCTGATGGCCCAGAAGGCGCACCGTTATGTCTATCCGGACAAGCGGCTGGTGTTCCAGTACACGACGTCGTCGTCGAGCCTGCAGAAGAAGCTCGGCGTCAACTGACCGACTCGTCCGCCGCTACGGCCGTTCCATCGCGGCGCGCTGTGCCGAAGCGGGACATCCATTCGTTGCGTCAGTTTTGTGTCGCCGTTTGGCCTCGCGCGGCCGCCGCGATCCGGCGGCGCTACTGGCACCATCCGCGAAATGGCCTTAGTCTGGGGCCATTGTTTGGTAGATTTATCAGGTGGTGACGATGCGGACTGCGATATCCAGATTTCGATTGGTATTTCCATTGATGGCTGGTCTTGCGCTGTTGCTTGCCGCCGTGCCGGCCGCGTGGGCCGTCGAGCCGTCAGCCGCAGGCCTGTGGCAGAAGGTCGAGGACGGCAAGCCGGTGGCCTGGTTTCTCGTGGTCGATCACGACGGCATCTTCGAAGGCGTGATCGCCAAGACCTTTCTTCTCCCCGGCGAGGATCCGAACGACAATCCGCTTTGCA
This sequence comes from uncultured Alphaproteobacteria bacterium, assembly GCA_963843225.1. Lineage (GTDB taxonomy): Bacteria > Pseudomonadota > Alphaproteobacteria > Rhizobiales > Xanthobacteraceae > Bradyrhizobium. The sequence continues at coordinate 122,825 of CAWJJT010000006.1, forward strand.
AGAAATGCATCGACGACCGCAAGGACGCGCCGGTGCTCGGCATTTCCTTCATCCGCGACATGAAGCGCGAAGGGCTGAAGTATGAGGGCGGCAACGTTCTCGATCCGCGCGACGGCAAGATCTACCACGCCAAGATGAACGTCAGCCCGGACGGCCAGACGCTGACGATGCGCGGCTATTTCGGCATTTCGCTGTTCGGCAGGGATGAGACCTGGCAGCGGCTGCCGGATACGTCGATGGCCCAGGTCGATCCCGCGATCATCGCGAAATATCTGCCGGCGCAGGCCGCGACCGCCGCGGCCAAGCCGCCGGTGGCGATGGCCAAGCAGCCTGTCGCGCCGAAGAAGAAGTAATCGGCGGAATTCAGGCGCGAGCGCCGTCAGCGGGTGTCCGGCGCGATCGGCGGCGCCGGTTCGGACGTCACTTCGGGCACGGCATGGAGTTGCAGCACCGAGGTCACGGCGGGCAGGGCTGCGTCCGCCATCGCGGCGTGGCCTTCGGCGGAAGGGTGTACCGCCCCGCCATAGACGGCCGAAAGAACGCCCCAGGTCGCGTCATGGATATCGGTCGGCTGGCTGGAAGACGGCAGCCCCTGCGGATAGGTCATGGCGGCGAAGTAACTGTCGTTGGCGTCGCGGATCCAGCGTGCGCGCGGCAGATAGGCGCGGTATTCGGAAGCGCTGCGGCCGCACATCAACGGCTGGTTCGCCGCCGTGACGATGTCGGGGTTGAAGCTGTCGCCCTTGGCCGAAAAACACTCGCGGTCGAATTCCGGGTCGCTCTCGGTGCGCGCGCAGAATCCATGATCGGCGAACGCCATCTGATGGGAATCGACGAAGGTCATGCGATCGGCGGCGGGATCCCGGCACAGCACGCCCGACTGGCATGTCGCGAGCGCCTTCAACTCCGGCAGGAATTCGCTCTGCACATAGCTCGACACGGTGGCGAGCCGCTGCGGTTCGGCGTTGAACGATGGATGGATGTCGAAGCCGGCGCGCCCGCCGGGGCAGGGCGAGCCGCCGTTCGCCAGCGCGGGGTTGGCATAGGAGACGTACACGACATGCGACAGGTCGCCGCCGACCAGGGGCTTTAGCGCCTCGCGCAGCTTGACGAAGCTTTGCGGCAGGTCGCGCATCAGCGCGGCGCGTGAATCGTCCACCGATCCAATCACGCCGCTGCGCCGAAACAGCGCGCGCTCGGTCGGCGTATCCACGATCACGTCGGCGACCAGTCCGGAAAAATTGATGTCGTTGGCGCCGATCGACAGCAGGACAAGATCGAGCTTGCGGTCAGGCTGGCGTTTCTTCGCCGCCGCCAGCGCGGTGCGCAGCTCGCCCAGTTGCGCGCTGACCGTGCCCTGGCATGTGCTGCCGGATTTCGTCGGAGGGCATTCGCTCGCGCGTTGCGAACCGAGCAGGCCGTCGGGGATGGTGGCGCCGGTGCAGGCGAGCGGCAGATAGGTGACCGCGATGTGCGGATATCGAACCGCGAGCGCCAGCGCAGTTCGGGTCTGATAGCTGTACAGCGAGCGATGGCAGGCCGAATTGAACCACAGCGCGCTGTAGCGCTGCCAGTTCTGCAGCGTGTCCGGCGCTTCACAGGCGCGTCCACCCTTGAAGCCGGCGCGGCTCGGCCGATAATACTGGGTGCTCGCCGTGCCCAAATAAGAGCGGAAGCAGAAGCCCTCGTCCGACAGGGCGATCGCGCGGTCCGGATTGCCCTCACCGGAGGCGATGCTGTCGCCGAGACCGGCGATGAACAGATCCCGCACCACGATCTCGGTCGAGACGCGCTGCGGCGCCTCGGGGCCCGAGGAAACGTCCACCGTGGCAACCGTGGTGCGGCCATAGCGTACCCGCAGATTGACGGGCTCGGCGCAGTCGAAGGTGGAGGCTTGCGGACCGTCGCCGTCGTCGAACGACCAGGCGCAGGTGGCGCCGACTGGAACCTCGCCGGTCAGCCGAACCGTGATCGGATGATCCATCGGCGTCAGGTAACTTTCCTTGACGTTGTCGCGGGTGCACGGCTCGCTGACCCGGCCCTGCAGATCGATGCAGAGACGGTTCACCGCGTTGCGCGCCCAGCCGCGGCCGTCGCTCTGCAGTTCCAGTGTCTGTTCCGAGGCGAGCACGCTGCGGCCGCGCGCGCTCTCGGTATGGAGCTGAAAATCGCGCTCCTCGCGGAACAGCCGGAAACGGTTGCGAACCTCCCACGAGATTTGCATCGCGCCGTCCGGCGCCATCATCACTGGCGCCTGCTGTACGGGGGCGGGCGCCAGCGGCACGGGGACGCTCGGGGCCGGCTGTGACGCCGCCCGTTGCGACGGCAGCGCCGCCGATGCAACCACGAGCAGCGCGCCGGCGACTATCGAACGAAGGCAAATTCGGATCATGGCGCGTTTGACGTTACTGATGGGGCGGAAATAAGAGAGATGGACCCGGAATCGAAAGAGTAAAGCCCGCGTCTGCATATTACAGTGGTGCTTGATCCGGCCGCCAAACCGCGCACCCCCGCGTCAGAGCGAGCATGCCTTGCCGGTGATGCGCTAGCCCTGTGACTGGCGGCTCTTGACCGGCGGTTGCGATGGCCGCGTCTTCACCGGCTCCGGCTGCAACGATTGCCGGCCCTTCAGCGGCACCGCGCCCGAATTCGCCGCGACGGCCTCGTTCAACCTGCGTCGTTCCTGCCACGGCCGGACCACGTTGAGCCAGAGTTCGCGTGTTCCCATGATGCTGATCGAGAGGCCGAACGGGATCAGGAAATACAGGATGCGGAACACCAGTAGCGTAGCCAGCAACTGTTCCCGGCCGAATTCCGGCAGCGCCACCAGCATCGCGGCGTCGAACACGCCGAGGCTGCCGGGCGCATGGCTTGCGAAGCCGAGCAGCGTCGCCAGGATGAACACCACCGCCAGCGAAATGAAATCGATGCCGGGCTGCGCCGGCATCAGGAGATACATCGCCATCGCGCAGAATCCGAGATCGACCACGCCGATCAGGACCTGCAGCAGCGTCAGCCGCGCCGAGGGCAATACCACTTTCCAGCCGTTCTGGCCGAGCTCGCGGCGGTTCTTGCCCATCACCAGCCAGACGAAATAGGCGGCGATGCCGGCGAGGCAGCCGATCGCGATCAGTCGGTTCATGGCCGGCGGCAGCAGATCCATCGCGGACGCCGCCCAGGGGTGCCACGCCATGCCGAAGCCGAGCACGACTAGGTTGCCGAGCCAGAAGGTGAGGCCCGATAGAAAGCAGATCTTGGCGACGTCGATCGCGCTCAGGCCGTAGTCCGAATAGATCCGGAAGCGGATCGCGCCGCCGGTAAACACCGTGGCGCCGATATTGTGGCCGATGGTGTAGCTGGTGAAGCTCGACAGCGCCGCGATGCGGTAGGGCACGTGCTTCTTGCCGATGGTCCGCAGCGCGAAGAAATCATAAAACGTCAGGGTGCAGAACGCGCCGACCACGCACAGCGCGGCAAGCGCGATGTGGTGCGGCGGCAAGTCCGTCAGCGCAGTGAGGATCACGCCGGTATCGACGCCCCTCAAGGTGCGGACCAGGGTCGTGATCGCAAACGCGATAATGAGGAGGCTCGCCGCGATTCCGAGCCGCTTCCAGCCGATCCGTTTCTTGAAGCCACGCCCGAGCGTGGTCAGCAGTCCGTGCATTCATCCTCCCGGCAGGGCGGCAATAGTTAAAGGGCCCATTGAAGCGATTGCGGCGGCCCTTCGACTCTACGTGAGAAAGACCCATAGGACAAAAAGGCCGCGTTGTGCAGTCCTTGACAAGGCTCGGCTTCAGCCCCGGAGCGGCATGGCTGTCATACGCCCTACATATGTCTTAACACGGCAGATTCGAGGCCTGTTCATGTCCGCCGTTTCGGCCGGCATGCTGGGCGGCCCTCGTGTTCCGTTCAAGCGACGTTCCCTGTTCCATCAGGTGTTTTGCCGCGTTGCCAGGAACAACCCCGTAGATCCCCGGTTAGCTCCGCACCAGCAATCGAACATATCGACGTGCCGCAGACGCAGCGGACCGTGCGGTTGTGTTCCCAACAACCAAAAAGGACGAGCAATGGGACTCTTTACCAAAGACATCAAAACCATGAACGATCTGTTCGTGCATCAGTTGCAGGATATCTATTACGCCGAAAAGCAGCTCGTGAAGGCGCTGCCGAAAATGGCGGAAAAGGCCACCGACAAGCAGCTCAAGCAGGGCTTTCTGACCCATCTCGATGAGACCAAAACGCATGTGCAGCGGCTCGAACAGGTGTTCCAGATGCACGGCGCCGAGGTGAAGGCGGTGGACTGCCCGGCGATCGACGGCATCATCGAGGAAGCCGACGAGGTGACCGGCGAGGTCGCGGACAAATCGGTGCTCGATGCGGCCCTGATCAACGCCGCGCCAGGCCGCCGAGCACTACGAGATCACGCGCTACGGCAGCCTGATCGCATGGGCGAAACAGCTTGGCCGCAACGATTGCGCCAGCGTGCTGCAGAAGACGCTCGACGAAGAACGGGCGACCGACAAGAAGTTGACCACGCTCGCCGAAAGCAAGGTCAATCTGCGCGCCGCGAGCTGATTTCGGCTGGAAACACGATTGAGACAAAACGTCGCGCGGACAGCCGCGCGGCGTTTTTTGCACGGGAGTCCCCCGTGTTCGGCGGCACCGGTCATCGTACATCATACTTCGACGAACGGCGAAGTGTCTGCCACCGGAAGCATTCGGCGGTGTTATCCTCTCGATGGAGGACCCACGCCACGCGCTATTCGATCACCCTGTCGGCACGCGTCACCAGACCATCCGGAATCTCGAGACCGAATGGCTTTGGCCGTCCTCAGGTTGAGGACGAGCTCGAAATTCGCAGGCTGCTCCACCGGCAACTCGGTGGGTTTGGCGCCCCGCAGCATCTTGGCGATCTGCCTTGCCCGCTGCCGGTACATTGTCGCAAAGGGCGGACCGTAGCCCATCAGGCCACCGAGATCCGCCGTCTCCGGCCACTGATAGATCGCGGGCAGGCCGACCTTCGCCATGTGATCCAGAATGATTTCGCGGCTGACGACCTGGTGCGGGGTCGCCAGAAAGTTGATGGCCTGGGCGCCGCTTGCCTTCGCAGTGTCCAGGGCAGGCGCGATCTCCGAGGCCTTGGCAAACGCAAACACGGACAGCTCGACGCCGCGCGAGCGCGCCAGCGCCTGCTGCTGCGCCAGGTGCTCCTTCGTCACGATGGAATGAGCCAGCGCAGCCACGCGGCGCAGGCCCGGCACAGCTTCGGTGAGGATTTCCAGCCGCTTGCCGTCCAGTTCGGGCGACAGCAGGCTGATGCCCGTGATATTGCCGCCCGGCTTCGCGAGCGAGGTGACAAAGCCTTCGCCGACCAGATCCTCGCTCATGCTGTCGAGCGGAATGGTACGGGTGGCGGTCTGAAGCACCCGCAGATAGGTCTCGGGACCGCACAGGATGACCTCGGGCTGGGTTTGCATCAGCGCCGCCGTGCTCTCGGCGATCTCTTCGGCACGGACGCTGTAGGCGCCGGTGACGATCAGGTTCTGGCCTTCCACAAAGCCGCTGATGCGCAGCTCGTCGAAGAAGGGCTCGACGGACGCGCGCGTGGCAGGAATCAGCACGCCGAGGCGATAGATGCGGCCGGCTTCCTGCGCATGCGCAGCGACGGGCGACAAGGCAACGCTGCCGATCGCGGCCATGAATTCGCGGCGGTTCATATTCCCCTGGTCCTGCTTCCCCTGGCCCTGGCTGTCACGTCTTGCGCAGTGCAAAATGCGCACCGCAAAATGCCATCACGGCGCCAAGACCGAGCGCGGCGAGGCCGGTCAGCACGCCCGCGAGGGTCGGGATCGGACTGGGGGCCGCGGCTGCCTGGCCCGCGCCCGCCAGCACCAGCACACCCACCCCGATCAGGAATTGCCGCATCCGCATCGGAATCTCGCCCGACACGGCGCTGTCCATCAGCGTGGCGGTGAAATAGCCGCCCGAGAAACCAACCGTCGCAATCAGCCACCACGCGATGGCGGCGCCCGCCGGCATGAAGTCGCTGGTATCGGATCGCCAGAGGCCGCCGAGGTCGAGGCCGTAACGCGCGCCCAGCATGTGCACGGCGAGCGCCAGCAGCACGCCGGAAATCATCGCGCCACCGAGGATCAGGCGGCGCGGAAAATAGGTCGTCTCGGCCATGCACCGCTTGTAAGGTAAAGCCGGCATCGCGCGCAAGCCGACGCCCGGAATTATCCAGGGAGCGCATGACCTTGTCGCCGTATGCTCGCGGTTTGACGGATCATGCGTCGGCGATGGACGGGATTTATCGAATTGTCGCAGCCACACGACGCAACATCATCGGACCCGCACGCGCCGGCTGCAAGCTACGCCTACAAGGCATCGCTGATCGGTTCTGCGCATCAGTTCGAGCTGACGGACGAAGGATTGTCGTGGCGGGTCGGTAACACGTCGGGCGTCTGGCCGTATCTGGATATCGCGGCGATTCGCCTGTCGTACCGGCCGGTGTCGATGCAGTCGCGGCGCTTTCGCGCCGATGTCGAAACCACTGATGGCCGGCGCATCGTGATCCTGTCGACGAGCTGGCAGACTGTCACGCTGATGACGCCGCAGGATCGGGATTACCGCGCCTTCATCACGCAGTTGCATGCGCGGATGCGGCAGGCCGGAAGCAGGGCCGCCCTGATCGGCGGCATCGGTCCGAAGACCTACGCCGCCGGCATCGTGCTGCTGGCGCTGGTTACGATCGCGATCGCAGGACTTCTCATTCGCGCCGTCGCGACCGGAGAGTGGGCGGGCGCGCTGTTCCTGGTCGGGTTCGCCGCGCTGTTCGGCTGGCAGATCGGCGGCTTTGTTATTCGCAACCGGCCGCGCGCCTACACGTTCGATGACTTGCCGAAGGCGCTGCTGCCGTAAGGTTCACACTGCGGATGCATCACGCCGCGGCCAGAACGCCCCATGGGGTTGCAAAACCCCGGCCGTCGTCGGACCGGTCGGGAATGCGCGGCCTCGCCGAACGGGCAGGGGTGCGACGCTCGCGCAGCCGGTTGATGCGCGATACCGGTTGATGCGACGGCGGCTTTCGCCACGCGCATCGCGAAACGCGCGAGTTGAGCGGCAAGGCGCATCGCGTGCAGAAGGTGCTCTCGTCCGGCCGCAAGCCGGATGACGACCAGGATCTCCAGATACATCAGGGTATCGCCGGCGAACAGGATCGCCAGATCGATCGGGAAAGTCTGCGCAAACGCGATTGCAAGAATGGCGATGGCGACAAATTCGATCACGCGGCGCAGTGTCAGCCGATCGAGGAAGGCGGCGAATTGCACGACCAGCACTTCCCAAAGCGCATCGCCGAACGCCAGCGGGATTTCGTAGCTCCACTTCCGCCACCAGTTCTTCACGCGGGCTCTCCTGCGGTCGATCGTCCTAATGCCGCACCACCAGCACCGAGCATTTGGCGTAGCGCACGACGTGGCCGGCATTGGAGCCGAGGAAATAGGTGCGCATCGCCGGCCGGTGCGAGGTCATCACGATCAGGTCGGCGTGCATGGCAGCGGCCTCCTCGAGAACCTCGTGGTAGATGCCGCCCTGACGCACCACGCTGGAGATCCGTTTCGGCTCGATGCCGGATTCGCGCGCCACGATGGCAAGCGCCTCTTCGGAAGCCTGGCGCTGCTGGGCGTCGAAATCGGCGGGCACATATTCGGCCAGCATGACCGGCGTCATCGGCAGCACGTTGAGAAGGCGCACCGAGCCGCTCCAGGTTTGCGACAGCGTCGCCGCCGTCGCAATCGCGGGTTTCGCCAGTTCCGCGTCGGCAAGATCGATCGGGACCAGAATGGATTTGAACATCTCGCGCCTCCCTGTCCGTCGTCAGCGTAGCATGGTTTGACGGTTAGGCGACGCGGGGCCAGCCGCGCCGCTATTCGTCCGAAGCTTGTTTGAGCAACTTGGGGCTGACGAACAGCACCAGCCTGCCGCGGCGGAACGCCAGATCGCCCCAGTCGTCGATATCGAAGTCGAGGATCGCAAGCCCCGACGTCGGCAGGTTGTCGGCGAGCGCGGCGCGCCCGGCGGAATCGCCGCTGCCGGCCAGCGCCAGCGCCAGTTCGTGCATGCCGGGGTTGTGACCGACCAGCAACAGCCGCTGCGGATCGGTTTCGGACGCGGAGCGGATGATTTGCAGCAGCTCGGCGGCGTCGGCGCCGTAGAGTTCCGGCATCAGTTCGACCTGCGGCTCCGGAGCGAGCGTCCTTCATCGCCTCCCGGGCGATATCCCAGGTCTGGTGCGCCCTGATCGCTTGCGAAACCAGCACGCAATCGGGAAACGGCGGATGATGGCCGATCCAGCGGCCGATTTCGGCAGCATCGTGGCGGCCGCGATTGTCCAGCCGGCGGTCCTGATCGCGGCCCGATCGAAGCTTCGTGTTCGGTCTTGGCATGACGCAGCAGCATCAAACGGCGCATGGCGCAATCTCGATTCGTTTCAAGTCCGGTGGATTAATGTACAAGCTGCTCCGCCAGACAAGGTGACAAGCGCGCGATCGGTCCGTAAGAAACGATATGAGCGAGAGTTCTGCAAGCAGGATCATCGGACGCGATGCCGCAACCCCGCCGGAGCGCTTGCGGCTGTCGTTCGATCTGGATGTCGATATCGCCGTGGTCGGCGCCGGCCTTGCCGGGCTGACGGTCGCGCTCGAGGCGGCAAAGCTCGGCGCCAGCGTGGCGGTCCTTGAAGGTCGGCATGTCGGCTGGAATGCTTCCGGCCATCAGCTCGGCACGGTGATGCCCGGCTACGGCCTGCCGGTCGGCGAACTGATCGCGCGCATCGGTTTCGAAGATGCGCGCGAACTCTGGGCGCTGGCGCGCCAGGGCGCCGACTATGTCCGGGCCAATGCCACAGAGGAACTGATGCCGGGCCTCGCGCTCAGCGAAGGCGCGCTGGAAGTGTCCAACGTCGAGATCGGCGATGAACTGATCGCGCGCCTGCAAATGCTCGGCGGGGATTTCGAGACGGAAGTGGAAGGCTGGCAGGTCGACCGCGTGCGCGACGAACTCAAGACCGATCGTTATTTCCACGGCGTCTATTATCCGAAGGCGTTCCAGATCGACGGCCGCAAATACGTCCATGGCCTTGCGGCGCTCGCGCGGCGGGCGGGCGCGCGGATATTCGAGGACACTCCGGTCGTCAGCATCGATCCATCAGGCATTCGCAAGCGAATCGTCACGCCGTCGGCGCGGTTGCGCGCGTCCCACATCGTGCTGGCCGGCAATATTCACCTCGGCGCGCCGTTGCGTCGGTTGTCGGAAACCTTGTTGCCGGTCTGGCGCCACGCGGCGGTGACCGCGCCGCTCGGCGAGCGGCTGGCCGAGGCGGTCGCGTTTCAGGGATCGGTCACCGACAGCGACGGCATCGATCATTTCCGCGTGGTCGAAGGCGACAGGTTGATGTGGGCCAGCCCCGAAACCACCTGGGCTGCAAATCCCGCGCGTTTTGCGCCGGCGATTGCGCGCAGGATACGCACGATTTTCCCGCAGCTCGGAACGGTCGAGATAGCGGAGACCTGGAGCGGCGCGATCGGGCAGACCGTGCACGGCATGCCGCAGATCGGCCAGTTGCGAAAGGGATTGTGGGTCGCCAGCGGCTTCGGCCGCCACGGCCTGAACACGACGGCGATGGCCGGGCAGCTGATCGCCCGCAGCATCCTGTGGGGAGATGAGCGCTGGCGGCTGTTTTCGCCGTTCGAACTGGTTTGGGCCGGCGGCACCACCGGCCGGGTCGCCGGATACGCCATCGGCATGTGGGAGCGGGGCAGTTCCGCCGCCGCTGGCGCCCTTGCCCGCTACCGGGAGCGGGCGCGGGGCAGGGAGAGTGTTCGCGAGGCGCGGCTGGCGGAAGCCAATCGCAAGGCCGGGACCCGGCCGCCGCAGCGCCGCCCGCCGCCCGACCAGCCGCTTCCGCAGCCCGCCAGAGCCGGCCAGCCGCGAAGGCGAGGGGGTTTCCTGACCGCTTCCGGCGAAAGCGGGGTCCGGGCGGCTGGCCCGTCCCTCGCAAGAAAGTGAGAAATTTCCTTCCCGATCGGTGTAACTTCCGCTTGAGCGCGCCGTACCTGACAGCGAACCATCCGGTACCTCGCTTCGCACGGAGACCCCCATGATCGATCGCCGTATCCTGCTCGCGTCCGTCGCCAGTCTGCTTGGCCTTGCCGCCTTCCGCTGGCTGCGTGGCTCCCCGGCACAGGCCGCGGGGAAATTCGAGGTCGAAAAGACCGATGCGGAATGGCGCGCGCAACTGACGCCGCAGCAATACGAGATCCTGCGTCAGGAGGGCACCGAGCGGCCGGGCTCGAGCCCGCTGCTCAAGGAGCATCGCAAGGGCACCTTCGCCTGCGCCGGCTGCGACCTGCCGCTGTTCGCCTCGGAGACCAAATTCGAAAGCGGTACCGGCTGGCCGAGCTTCTATCAGCCGCTCGAAAACGCCGTCGGCAAGACCGAGGACCGCACCTTCGGAATGCTGCGAACCGAGATCCACTGCCGCCGCTGCGGCGGCCATCTCGGCCACGTCTTCGACGACGGTCCGAAACCGACCGGCCTTCGCTACTGCATGGACGGTTTTGCGCTGGTGTTTCATCCGGCCTCAGCGTCGGCAACCTGAGGATCGTCTTGAGGCGTTTTCTTCGCGCGAACCGGCTTCCACTTCGCTCGTAAACGCTGTGTCTGCCCCGGCAATTGTTGCCCGCCCGGCAAATCCGCCCCGGTCACCAGACCGGGGCATTTTCGTTCAAGGCAATGAAATAACTAGATTTTCCATATTGGCATAGCGTTTGCGACAGTCTCCCTCGATTGCGGCCGTGCGTATGCAGACCGGTGGGCCGCCCGGATCGAGCTGGAGACGATGTTATGGGTATTTTCGACGCTCTCAATACCGCGGTTGGCGGCTTGCAGGCACAATCATTCGCGCTGCAGAACATTTCCGGAAATATCGCGAACGCCTCGACCACGGGCTACAAGGGCATCGATACGAGCTTCGAGGATCTGATCCCGGACTCGACGTCTCCGAGCCGGCAGGTGGCCGGCGGCGTCACCGCCTTTGCGCAAGCGACGATCACCACCCAGGGCACGGTCTCGACGACGACCGTCGGCACCAACATGGCGATCAACGGCGACGGCTTCTTCAACGTGCAGAAGTCAACCGGCACCGTCGACAACGTGCCGACAGTTCTCCGGCGTCACCGACTATACGCGCCGCGGCGATTTCCAGGTCAATTCCAACGGCAATCTGGTCAACGGCGCCGGATACTTTCTGATGGGCGTCGATGTCGACCCGAAGACCGGCAATCCGCTCGGAAACGTTCCGAAGGTGCTGCAGTTCCAGAGCAACTTCATTCCGGCGCAGACCACGACCTCGATCAACTATGCCGCCAACCTGCCGTCCACGCCGACCACGGCCGTCAGCTCCACTGCGGCGGCCGGAACGATCAATGCGTTGGGCGGCCTCAATCCGTACGATTTCGCCGTCAATCCGATGCCGACCACGACGCCGGCCACGCCTTTCGGCGACAATACGGTGACCGGCACGCCGGTGCTGAACCAGCAGACGCCGACGGCGCAGTCGATCACCGCTGCGACAGTACTGGGTGGCGCTGCCGGCACCGATTCGTTGAACTTCCAGGCCGGCGACACCATCGTAGTCGGACGGCTCGACGACTATCAACATACGTTGCGGGCGCGGCGGGCAGCGCCACCGCGCCCAACGTCGCCGTCGGCGACACCGTGGGAACCTTGCTGGCGCAAGATCGGCACGATCACGGGTGTGACGCCGACGATCACCGGTGGCGCGATCACGCTGCACACCGGCACGACAGCCACTCTCACGATCACCAGCACCGGGACGTCGTTCCCCGCAACTCGGCTTTCGGCGCGGCGGTGACCCTGGCGCGTACTCCACCGCTCACGGCGGGAACGGGAACGGTGATCGCCAACGACCAACAGACCTTCCTGAACGAGTCGATCAGCGGCGGCGCCATTACCGCTTATGATTCGACGGGAACCGCTGTCAACCTGCAGCTGCAGATGGGCGAAAACCGATAGCGCGGCGCTCGGCGGAACGCACACCAACACCTGGAGCCTGTTCTACCAGGCCGATCCGGGTGCCACGGGCACGCAGACCGCCTGGGTCAACGCCGGAACCAATTTCACGTTCGGGCCTGCGGGCGCGCTGGTCAGTCCGGCGACGCCCTCCATCACCATTCCCAACGTATCCGTCGGCAACCAGTCGCTCGGAAACCTGCAGTTCAGCATGGGCTCCGGCTCGCTGACGCAATATGCCAGCACCGGCGGCACCGCGACGATCAATGCCGTCACCCAGAACGGCTACGCCGCCGGCCAGCTTCAATCGGTTGCCATCAACAACAACGGCATCGTCGTCGGCACGTTCTCCAACGGGCAGAATCTCGATCTCGCCTCGGTCTCGCTGTCGCACTTCAACGGCACCAACTACCTCAAGGCGCTCGACGGCGGCGCCTATGCCGTCACCGAGCAGTCGGGGCCGGCGATTCTCGGCGCCGCGGGCACCATCAGCGGTTCGTCGCTGGAAGGGTCGAACACCGACATCGCTTCCGAATTCACCAAGCTGATCGTGACCCAGCAGGCCTATTCCGCGAACACCAAGGTGATCACCACGGCCAACAGCATGGTCCAGGACCTCTTGAACGTGCTGCGTTGATGTCTTGTGCAAGAGGTCTGCACGGTTTGACCTGAGGCGTCCAATATGAGTTTGGGTTCAGCTCTCGCCACCGCGATGTCTGGTTTGCGTGCCAACCAGGCGGCGCTTTCGATCGTGTCGTCGAACGTCGCCAACGCGCAGACGCCCGGCTACGTCGCCCAGGGCATCAACCAGATCGAAGTGACGACCGGCGACACCGGTGCGAGCGTCCTCGTCACCGGCGTCAACCGCCAGCTCAATCAGTACATCCAGTCGCAATTGCGGACCGAAACCGCCGGCGGCGCCTATGCCGACCAGATGGCGACCGTGCTGGCCCAGTTGCAGTCGGTCTACGGGACCCCCGGCGCGGCCGGGTCTCTCGAAACCGCCTATTCGAATTTTACCTCGGCCCTTCAGGCGCTGTCGACGACGTCGGGAAGCTCGTCGTCGCAGATCGCCGCCCTGAACGCGGCCCAGGCGATGGCGCAGCAGCTCAACGCGACGACGCAGGGCATCCAAACGCTGCGGACCAATGCCGAGCAGGATCTCAACATCTCGGTAGGCCAGGCCAACACCGCGATGAACCAGATCGCGACGCTCAACACCCAGCTTCAGGGAATGAACCCGACCGATCCGACCGCTGCGACGCTGATGGACCAGCGCGACGCGGCGATCAATCAGTTGTCGCAACTGATGGACATCCGCGTCTCCACGACCGGAAACAACCAGACCACCGTCTACACGACGAATGGCGTCGAGCTGGTTGGCGCGCAGGCATCCAAGCTCTCGTTCAATCCGCAGGGATCGCTGAGCGCCACCTCGCAATGGAACAGCAATTCGGCGCTGTCGTCTGTCGGCACCATCACCTGCACGCTTGGCAACGGCGCCAAGGTCGACATGATCGCCACCAACTCGATCGCCTCCGGCCAGATCGCCGCCGACGTCACGCTGCGCGACAAGACGCTGGTGCAGGCGCAGGCCCAGGTCGATCAGCTCGCGGCCTCGATGGCGAGTGCGCTGTCGGACAAGACCACCGCCGGCACCGCGGTGACCGGGCCGCCCGCCGGCTTCAGCCTCGACGTGTCGAACGTCTTGCCGGGCAACACGATCAACCTGACCTACACCGATACGGCGACCCACACCCAGCACCAGGTCACGATCGTCAACGTGACCGATCCGACCGCGCTGCCGCTGCCGAACGCGCCCAACGCCAATCCGAAGCAGATCGGCGTCAACTTTGCTTCCGGCGGCGGCATGGCCTCGATCGTCGCGCAATTGAATACGGCGCTCGGCACCAGCAATCTGCAGTTCTCCAACCCGTCCGGTTCATTGCTGCAGGTGACTGATGACGGGACCAGTTCCGCGACAGTCAACGCGGCGTCGGTCACGACGACGGCCTCGTCGATGGCGAACGGCAACGCGCAGCTTCCCATTTTTACCGACGGCAATGCGCTGTACACCGGCACGATCACGTTCGCGGGCTCGCAGCAGACCGGCCTCGCCGGGCGCATCACGGTCAATCCGGCGCTGATGGCCGATCCCTCGAAGTTCACGATCTACAATACTTCGCCGGCGACGAATCCCGGCGACACCACGCGGCCCGACTATCTCTATTCGCAGATGACGAACAGCACGTTCACCTATTCGCCGCAGACCGGGCTCGGCACGGCCGCCTCTCCCTTCAAGGGAACGCTGAGCTCTTACATGCAGCAGTTCCTGAGTCAGCAGGCCAATGCGTCGACTTCGGCGACCCAGTTGCAGCAGGGGCAGGATGTCGTCGTCAGCGCGCTACAGCAGAAAATGAATTCCACGTCCGGCGTCAACATCGATACCGAGATGTCGAACCTGATTTCGATCCAGAATACCTATGCGGCGAACGCTCACGTGATGTCTGTGGTCCAGACCATGATGTCCAGTTTGATGCAGGTCCAGTTGTAAAGTGACAGAGTAAGGCGGTCGATATGGCAATCAATGGCATCACATACGGCACCTCATCGGTTCTGAACCAGTCGGTGCTGAGCCTCAAGAATCAGATGACGATTCTTCAGTCGCAGCTCACGACTGGAGAAAAATCGACCACTTATGCCGGAATGGGCGTCAACGAGGGCTTCGCGATCGCGGCGCGGTCGCAGCTTTCGAACATTTCCGCGTACACCGATACCATGACCAACATCAACACCGCGATTGGCATCGCCAATACGGGGCTGCAATCGATGGTCGACATCGGAAACACGATGGTCAACGCCGCCAACGGCACGCTGCAGACGCTGAACGCCGGCGGACAGACCATCGGCCAGCAAACCGCATACTCCCAGCTCTCCTCGATGCTGGGAATTCTCAACCTGCAGGCGGGCGACCGCTATCTGTTTTCGGGCAACGCCATCAATACGCCGGCGGTGGCCCCGATCGACACCATCCTCAATGGGACGACCACCCAGGCCGGGTTGAAGCAGGTCATTTCCGAACGCCAGCAGGCCGATCTCGGCACCAACGGTCTCGGCCGCCTCATTATCGCTTCTCCGACGCCGACGTCGGTGCAGGTGGTCGAGGATGCCGCCGGTTCTCCATACGGCATGAAACTGAGCGCGGTCTCGTCCACGCTGACGGGCGCGACCGTAACCGGCCCCTCCGGATCGCCGTCGGGCGTTTCGATCAGCCTCGGCGCCACCAATCCCAACAACGGCGACACGGTGAGCTTTACATTCAAGCTCCCGGACGGCACGTCGGAATCGATCAAGCTTACGGCCTCGACCGCAACGCCGCCGCCAACCGGCAGCTTCGCCATCGGCGCAAGCCCGACGGCGACCGCCGCCAATTTGAACGCCGCGCTGACCACGGCGATCGGCACGCTGGCCAACACTTCGCTGGTGGCTGCTTCGGCCATGCAGGCCGGCAACGATTTCTTCAATACCGCCGCGACGGTCACCGGGAGCGGGGTCACCAACAAGGCCGTGCCCGCCGCATCGATCGGCGGTGCGACGCTGTTGTCCGGCGGCGCAGGCACGAACTCGCTGGGCACCAGTTTCGCAGCCGGCGACACCATCACCGTCAACGGCACCCCGATCACCTTCGTGGCTTCCGGGGCCACCGGCAACCAGCTCAACGTCACCGACAGCGTCCAGACGATGCTCTCGAAAATCGATTCGATCACCGGCACTTCTACCCCATCGACCGTCAACGACGGCGTGATCACGCTGCAGAACGACAATGGCTCGCGGCCTGGCGGTGACGAGTTCGAATTCGGCTGCGTTCGCCGCACTCGGGTTCGGCGCGGTTGCGACGCAGCCGCCGCTGGGCATCGCGGGAACCGCGGTCAACAATCAGGCCACGACGCCTGGGCCGGTCACCGGCGCGACGCTGCTGTCGGGTGCCGCGGGCACGGATTCGCTGGCCGCCAGCTTCGGGCTCACCGACACCATCACCGTCAACGGCACGTCCATTTCCTTTGTCGCCTCCGGCGCGACCGGCAACCAGCTCAACCTCACCGACAGCGTCCAGACGATGCTGGCGAAAATCGACTCGATCACCGGCACCACGATCCCGTCCACCGTCAGCGGCGGCGTCGTCACGCTGCGCAGCAACGCCGGGTCGAGCCTGACCGTCACGACCACGAATTCGTCCGCGTTCACGGCACTCGGGCTCAATACCCCCTCGACGGCGACCTTGCCGCCGCTGCAGGTCGCAGGCGGCGCCGCCACCAACAAGGCGGCCGTTCCCGGGCCGATCAGCAGCACGACGCTGTTGTCCGGCGTCCCCAGCACGAATTCGCTGGGCACCAATTTCGCGGCCGGCGACATCATCAACGTCAACGGCACGCCCATCACCTTCATGGCGTCCGGCGCGGCCGGCAACCAGCAGGTCAACGTCACCGACAACATCCAGACGCTGCTCTCGAAAATCGACGCGCTGACCGGCACCACGGTGCCGTCGACCATCAACAACGGCGTCATCACGCTGAACAGCAGCAGCGGCGCGAAGCTGAGCGTCACCAGCACGAACGCGGCTGCGTTCGGAGCGATGGGCCTTGGCGCCGCCGCGCCGGCGGCGGTGCCGCCGCTGCGGGTCGCCGGTTCCCCGCTGGGCGCCGCGACCTCGCAGGTCAGCGGCACGCCGGCCAACACCGTTACCTGGTACACCGGCCAAACCGGCCCCGGATCGGCGCGCGCCTCGGCGACCTCGCGGGTCGATCAGTCGGTGACCGTGCAGTACGGAATTCGCGCCGACGAACAGGCCATCCGTTCGCAGCTTCAAACGCTGGCGGTCTATGCGACGGTCACCACGTCGCCGACCAATCCGAATGGCGCCGCGGCGGTTCTAGCGCTCAGTCAACGGGTGGCGAATAATCTGATACCGGTGCCGGGACAGCAGACCATTCAGGATATCCAGGCTGATCTCGCGACGGCGCAGTCGACCATGAAGGACGCCAGCGCGCGGCAGACGCAGTCCCAGGCGATGCTGCAGAGTTTGGTCGACCAGGCGGAGACGGTTTCGCCGGATCAGGTGGCGAGCCAGATTCTGGCGCTTCAGACCGCCCTGCAGGCGTCCTATCAGACCACCTCGATGCTCTCGCAACTGACGCTGACCAGGTATCTCCCGGTCGGTTAGTCCCGCGGTTAGCGCGCGCCCATGAGTTCCGGCACTGCGGCGGCTCCGCCATCGTGCAGGCTGGCGCGACGGCCTCAGGTAGTCGGTGGCTCGACGCGGGGACGGGCGAGGGGGCCTTCAGCCAGAGCTTTCCGGCACGGCCGGACACCACCTTGCCGAGAATTGCGGCAGGCCCCGTTAGTCTTTCATTAACCACGTCTATTTACAGTTTGGTCACGATCAGGGCCACGCGCCTCGCTTGGGAGCCGACTATGACCGACCAGATACATCTTGTGGTAGCTACGCCGTGCTTCGGCGGCCAGGTTTCCAGCATCTATGCCGGCTCCATCTTCCATTTGCAGCGGGCGGTTCGGAGCAAGTCCAATATCGACCTGTCGGTGCTGATGCGCGACGGCGACGCGCTGATTACGAGGGCGAGAGCCAATCTGGTGACGCTCTTTCTCGACGATCCGACCGCGACCCATCTGTTGTTCGCCGACGCCGATATCGGCTTCACGCCCGATCAGGTCTTCCGGCTGATCGAATTGGGAGCGGACGTCGTGGCCGGCGTCTATCCGATCAAGCGCGTCAACTGGGACAAGGCGAAGCGGATGGTGGGAGCCGAGCGGCCGCTGGCGCCGTCGGCCGCGCTCGACTACGTGCTGGAGATCGACGATCCGGACCACGTCGTCGCGGTCAACGGATTCACCCGCGTGCGCTACGCCGGGACCGGCTTCCTCATGATCAGGCGTCACACGCTGGAAAAGATGTGCGAGC
Source organism: uncultured Alphaproteobacteria bacterium (assembly GCA_963843225.1). GTDB lineage: Bacteria > Pseudomonadota > Alphaproteobacteria > Rhizobiales > Xanthobacteraceae > Bradyrhizobium. The sequence goes on from CAWJJT010000006.1 coordinate 140,895, forward strand.
ACCCGGATTACGCGCCGCTGCAGTTCTTCCGCGAGCATTCCATCGACGAACTCGCCGGCAGTCCCAACCGTTTTGCGCTGTTCGACTGCATGATCGATCAGAACACCGGGACCTATCTCAGCGAGGATTTTGCGTTCTGCAAGCGCTGGACCGATATCGGCGGTGAAATCTGGGCCGATCTCGAAAGCCGCCTCGATCACGTCGGCCCGTCGGTATTCCGGGGCGATGTCTCGTCGCAATTTGCGCAGGCCGCAAGCGACGCGCCGGCAAGAGCGGCGAATGCCGCATAAATTCCGGACGGCGCGGAGCGCCTCGCCGCGTTCGCAGCGGCGGTGCGATCATCTTCTTTGTAAGCCAAACCCTCTTTGTTCGCCACGCCCGGAGTTGATACATGCAGCCTGTTTCTGACGAGCGGACGGGATCCGAACCCTTCTGCGCGGAGCGGATCGGATTTGCCAGGCTCACGGCGATGGCCTTCAACGGCGTGGATCTGCGCCCGTTGCAGGACGAATTGATCGCGAAGGTCGTCGACGGCACGGCCGGTCCCGGCGATGGGCTCGATCTGTCGCTGATCGCGCAGCTTCTCGGCGACAAGTCGACGGGCCTTGCCATTCAGGCGGAGGTGCTCGATTTCCATCAACTGTTTCGTTCGCCATGCGCGTCGGCGCCGCCAAGGCTGCGCGTGCTCGCGCTCGCGGCCGCGATCGACATGGGCGGCAATACGCCGATCGAGTTTCTGCTGGAGGAATCCGGCATCGAATTGAGGACGCTTTACGTCATCCCGGGAATCGAGCTGCCGTCACCGCTGCCCGAGCATGACGTCGCCATCGTGATCGCTTCGGACAGCCATGAATGCCACGAGGCGCTGCGCATCATCGACGAGATGGCGCCGCACTGGCCGCGGCCGTTGCTCAATCCGCCGACGCGCGTCTGCAACCTCGATCGCGACAAATTGCATCGCCTGCTGCAGGGCGTCGAGGGGCTGGATATTCCGGCGACGATCGGCGTGACGTCGGGGCAACTGGCGGACGTGGCGCGAGGTGGTCTTTCGCCCGCCGACATCGCGGCCGAACTGCAGTTTCCCCTGATTATCCGGCCGCGCGGTTCGCATGCCGGCGTGGGCCTTGCCAAGATCGACGATCGGGCCGCGATCGGCGGATATCTCGCGGAACGGACCGAGGCCGAATTCTTCGTGTCCCGCTTCGTCGACTACGCCAATGAGGACGGGTTGTTTCGCAAATTCCGCGTCGTGTTCGTCGCCGGGAAGCCCTACGCCTGCCACATGGCGATCGCCGATCGCTGGGATATCTGGTACCTCAACGCCGGAATGTCCGATGACGCGGCCAAGCGTCTCGAGGAACAGACCTTCATGCAGACCTTCGACTTCGGTTTCGCGCGGCGCCATGCCACCGCGCTCGCCGGCATGGTCGAGCGGGTCGGTCTCGACTATTTCACGATCGACTGCGCGGAGAACAAGCGTGGAGAGCTGTTGATCTTCGAGGCGGACAATACCGCCGTCGTGCACAACATGGATTCACCGGCCATGTTTCCCTACAAGCCTCCGCAGATGCGCAAGATCTTCGAGGCGTTTGCGGCGATGCTGCTTGACCGTGCCCGCGAGGCGCGGGAGCAGGCGGCGTGACCGGACTGCTGCGCGAAGCGCCGCATGTCTCCGCGTCGAGCGAGACGCTCGATCCGAAAGACTGGGACGACATTCGCGCGCTCGGTCATCGCATGCTCGATGACATGATCGACTACGCCGCCGACATCAGGCAGCGCCCGGTCTGGCAACCGATACCGGATGAAGCCCGCGCGCGCTTTCACGCAGCACTCCCGCGTCAGGCCTCCGATCTCGGCGAGGTCTATCGGGAGTTCACCGATTTCATCCTTCCCTATGCGACCGGCAATGTTCATCCGGGCTTCATGGGCTGGGTGCATGGCGGCGGCACCGCGGTCGGCATGCTGGCGGAAATGCTGGCGGCCGGACTCAACGCCAATCTCGGCGGGCGCGATCACATGCCGATCGAGGTCGAGCGCCAGATCGTCGCGTGGACCCGCCGGATGTTCGGCTTCCCCGACGGCGCGAGCGGGATTTTCGTCACCGGCACGTCGATGGCCAATCTGATGGCGGTGCTGGTGGCGCGGACAACGGCGCTCGGACGATCGGTGCGGCAGCACGGCCTTGGCGACGGCGGCGCGCTATTGACCGCCTACACGTCGAAGGCCGCGCATGGCTGCATCGCCAAGGCGATGGACATCGCCGGGTTCGGCAGCGATGCGTTGCGCAGCATCGGCGTCGATCGATCCCATCGCATCGACGTCGGCGCATTGCGCGAGCAGATCGCGCTCGATCGCGGCGCCGGCCTCAAGCCGTTCCTCGTGGTCGGTTCGGCCGGGACGGTCGATATCGGCGCCATCGACGATCTCGCGGCACTGAGCGCGCTGTGCCGCGAGGAAGGACTCTGGTTTCACGTCGACGGCGCGTTCGGCGCGCTCGGCATTCTGTCGCCGGAGCTGGCGCCGCGACTGGCGGGGATCGAAAGCGCCGATTCGATCGCCCTCGATTTCCACAAATGGGGGCAGGTGCCCTATGACGCCGGCTTCCTGCTGGTCCGCGACGGCGACCGGCACCGCGACGCCTTTGCCGCGCCGGCGGCGTATCTGCGCCGGGAAACCCGCGGGCTTGCCGCGAACTCGCCCTGGCCCTGCGATCTCGGCCCCGATCTGTCGCGCGGGTTCAGGGCGCTGAAAACCTGGTTCACGCTGAAGACCTACGGCACCGAGAGAGCTGGGCGCCGTCATCGCGCGAACCTGCGCGCTTGCCCGATATCTGGAGACGCGGATTCTGGCCGAGCCGCGGCTGGAACTGATGGCGCCGGTGCAGCTCAATATCGTCTGCTTTCGCTATCGCGCCGCGGACGCCAACGGGTGAACGGCGACATCGTCATGGATATTCAGGAGTTCGGCATCGCCGCGCCGTCGACAACGCTGCTCGACGGCGAACTTGCGATCCGCGCGGCGATCGTCAATCACCGCACCGGCGCCGGCGATATCGACGCGCTGATCTCGGCGGTGCTGGAGTTCGGCGCGCAGCGATCGCGTTCGGACGAAGTCGCCGTGCTGCGGGTGGAGCAGTCGCCGCCGCTGGCGATGTGAGCGGCGCTCAAAGCGTTTTTGAACGAAGTGGATAGCGCCTCGCGTGACGAAAGCGCTTCAAAACAACAATCTGGAGCTTCGGTCCTGATTCCATCAGGACCGATCGTGCGCTAGGCGGAACGCCGATCCGCATCGGTTCCGGCGTTGGCCCGAACCGTGTCCAGCAGCGTCTTCTCGTAGGCGACGAGTTTCTTGGCTTCCTTCAGCGCCTGATACATATCGCCGTTGAGGATGTGATTGTTGACTTCCTCGATGATCGGCCAGGTGCTGGGTGCGGCAGTGACGATATCGCGCACCAGGTTGAAGTAGGTGCCGTGATTGACCTGCGGGTCCGGCGAAATATACATCAGCTGCACCGCCAGATAGATGAGCTTGGCCGGCGTGTCGGCGGTCTCGGGCGTCTGGATGTCCTTCTCGCGAAGGATCGGAATATTGTCGCCGTCGATCAATAGCCGCGCGCGCTGATCGGTATTGGTGATCACGCAGGCGCCGATGATGATCCGCTCATGCGGTTTGAGCTCGACTTTCAAAGCCATGTCCGTCCTCCGTTGCCGCTTCTCGCGCGAGCCATCCATTCAGCCGATGCGAATGAGTGCGGGCCCCCTGGTCGCTCCGGATACGCGCCGATGCCTGTTTTTTCCGATGCGGGTGCAATCCTTTACTATCGCGGTTAACGCTTGGTAAACGCGGCCGGCGATCACCGGAAAATGCAATAATATCAGTGCTTTCAAAAAACGGTGGGATCGTAGAAATACGGACCGGAACGCCTCCGGAATGAAAGGAATGGCGTCGGCGCGACATCGGTTCATTTTTTGTTAGAGGCTTGGTTTCACCGTCAATCCGGTCGCCCGATCAAAAACGATTGGGATGATGCGTCCTCCAATTTCACACCAGAAAGGTATGAAAAATGACCGGTATTGTTCTTTCGGCATCGGTTCGCCAGAACCTGCTCTCGCTGCAGTCAACCGCCTCGCTGCTCGCGACAACCCAGAACGACCTCGCCACTGGCAACAAGGTCAATTCGGCTCTCGACAATCCGACCGAATACTTCACGGCGCAGGGTCTCAACAATCGCGCCAGCGACATCAACAACCTGCTCGACGGCATCGGCAACGGCGTGCAGATTCTGCAGGCCGCCAACACCGGCATCACCTCGCTGCAGAGCCTGGTCGCCAGCGCGCAGTCGATCGCCAACCAGGTGCTGCAGAGCCCCGTTGGTTACTCGACGAAATCCAATGTGACGTCGACCGCCATCACGGGCGCCACCGCGACCAACCTGCTCGGACCGGGGAGCAACAACACCGTGACCGGCACGGCCATTCCGGGCGCCGCGGCGACGACCACCAAGCTGAGCGCGCTGACCACGGCCATCACCACCGCGGACAGCCTCACGATCGACGGCAAGACGATTTCGTTTGCCAACTCCGGCGGCAATACGGTCACCGCCAATGGCGGATCGCTCGATCTGACCAACGCAACGGTGGGCGACCTGCTTGCGGCCGTCGACACCATCACCGGTGCGACCGTCGCCTCGACCCTTGGCGCCACCAAGCTCACCCTGAGCACCGGCACCACCACGCCGCTGGTGATCGGCGGCGCCGCCGGCACGCTGACAGCCCTCGGTCTGACAGCCGGCACGACGCAGCTTACCCCTCCCGCGCTCAGCGGTCAGACGCTGACGATCGGCGCCACCGGTGGCGGCACCGCGACCAGCATCACCTTCGGCACCGGCTCGGGGCAGATCTCGACCCTCAACGCGCTCAACACCGCGCTGGCGGCGAACAACCTGCAGGCCAGCATCGACACCACCGGCAAGATCAATATCGTGACCACCAACGATGCGGCTTCGTCGACGATCGGCACAGTCGGCGGCACCGCGACGGTGTTCAGCGGTGCAACCGCGGCCGCCCCGGTCGCTGATCCGAACTCGCAGGCAACTCGCGCCAGCCTGGTCTCGCAGTACAACAACGTCCTCCAGCAGATCAACACCACCGCGCAGGACTTCGTCCTTCAACGGGGTCAATCTGCTGAACGGCGACACGCTGAAGCTGACGTTCAACGAAACCGGAAAGTCGACGCTGAGCATCACCGGCGTGACCTTCAATATCGCCGGCCTTGGTCTGTCGACCCTGACGGCGGGCACCGACTTCCTGGACAACAGCTCGGCCAACAAGCAGTTGACGGCGCTGACCTCGGCCAGCACCACGCTGCGCTCGGAAGCTTCGGCACTCGGTTCGAACCTGTCGATCGTCCAGATCCGCCAGGATTTCTCCAAGAACCTGATCAACGTACTGCAGACCGGCGCCTCCAACCTGACGCTGGCCGACACCAACGAGGAAGCGGCCAACAGCCAGGCGCTGTCGACCCGCCAGTCGATCGCGGTCTCCGCGCTGGCGCTGGCCAACCAGTCGCAGGCGAGCGTGCTGCAACTGCTGCGCTGATCTCGAAGACCAGAACGACTAGCGAAACGGCGGGGGAAACCCCGCCGTTTTTTTGCGTGTGTCGGGTGGCGAAACCTTTCCGGATTCTTGAGCGCGAAGCGGCGTTGACGCCGCGTTAATCAAACAACTTAAAACGGCATTAACTTTAATTTAAAGGAGTCTCCGTAGAACTACGGAGGTAAAACTAGGAAGGTTTCACACCATGTCCGGTATCGTTCTTTCGGCCTCCGTACGCCAAAACCTGCTTTCGCTGCAGTCAACCGCCTCGCTGCTCGCGACAACCCAGAACGACCTCGCCACGGGCAAGAAGGTCAACTCGGCGCTCGACAACCCCACCAACTATTTCACGGCGCAGGGGCTCGACAACCGGGCGAGCGACATCAACAATCTGCTCGATGGCATAGGCAACGGCGTGCAGGTGCTGCAGGCCGCCAATACCGGCATCACCGCGCTGCAGCAGCTTGTCGCCAGCGCCCAGTCGATCGCCAACCAGGTGCTGCAGGCGCCGGTCGGCTATTCACCGAAGTCCAATTTTTCGAGCGCGCCGATTGCGGGCGGCACCGCGACCAACCTGCTGGGGCCGGGGAGCAACAACACCGTGACCGGGTCGGCCATTGCGGGTGCGGCTGCTACGACCACCAAGCTGAGCGCGCTGACTACGGCCATTACCACCGCGGACAGCCTCTCGATCGACGGCAAGACGATCTCGTTCGCCAACTCCGGCGGCAATACCGTCACGGCGAGTGGCGGGTCGCTCGATCTGACCAACGCAACGGTGGGCGACCTGCTTTCGGCCATCGACACCATCACCGGCACAGCCGTCGCCTCGACGCTTGGCGCCACGAAGCTGACCCTGAGCACCGGCACCACGACGCCACTGGTGATCGGCGGCAATGCCGGTACGCTGACCGCCCTCGGCCTGACGGCCGGCACCACCCAACTGGTCCCTCCAGCGCTCAGCGGCCAGACGCTGACGATCGCTTCCACGGCCGGTGGCGCCGCCACCAATATCACCTTCGGTACCGGCTCGGGGCAAATCTCGACCCTCAACGCGCTCAACACTGCGCTCGCGGCCAACAACCTGCAGGCCAGCATCGACACGACCGGCCGGATCAACATCGTGACCACGAACGATGCGGCTTCGTCGACGATCGGTACGATCGGCGGCACGGCGACAATCTTCACCGGAGCGACCGCGGCTGCCCCGGTCGGTGATCCGAACTCGCAGTCAACCCGTGCCAACCTGGTCACGCAGTACAACAACGTCCTGCAGCAGATCAACACCACCGCCCAGGACGCCTCGTTCAACGGCATCAATCTCCTCAACGGCGACACGCTGAAGCTGATTTTCAACGAAACCGGAAAATCGACCCTCAATATCACCGGCGTGACCTTCAATATCGCCGGCCTCGGTCTGTCGACCCTGACGCAGGGCACCGACTTCCTGGACAGCAACTCGGCCAACAAGGCGCTCACCTCGCTCGACGCCGCCAGCACCACACTGCGTTCGGAGGCATCGTCGCTGGGATCGAACCTGTCGATCGTGCAGATCCGCCAGGATTTCTCGAAAAACCTGATCAATGTCCTGCAGACCGGCTCGTCCAACCTGACGCTGGCCGACACCAACGAGGAGGCGGCCAACAGCCAGGCGCTGTCGACCCGCCAGTCGATCGCGGTCTCTGCGCTGGCGCTGGCCAACCAGTCGCAGGCGAGCGTGCTGCAGCTCCTGCGGTAGTCCCGAAGGGCTTAAATCTGCGGCGAAACGGCGGGGAAAGCCCCGCCGTTTCGATTTGAGCCGGCGGCGGTTCGTGGCGGGAAAGTGCGATTTTGCCCGGTTCCCGACAAATTTGGTAACGCGCGCTAACCATATTTTAAAGGCAGCCGCCGTACAAAACTTGGGCAGTTTCGAATCTTGTCCGCTGCGTAAAGTCCTACCAGAGGTGATGGATGTCTCACGGTGCTCAAGCCTATGCCCGCACGTCGCAAACGACGGCGCATCCCCGGGAAATCGAGGCGCAGGCGCTGCTTAAAGGCGGCAAGGCAGCTCCAGGACGTCCAGGCCAACTGGGTCGGTCCCGACAAGAACATGCACAACGCGCTGCTCTTCAATCGCCGGCTTTGGTCGATTTTCATGAGCGCGGTCGAGACCAACGACAATCCGCAGCCGCTCGAGGTTCGTCAGAACATCGCGAATATCGGCGTGTTCGTGATGAAGCAGACCATCGAAATGCAGCTCAATCCGGATCCGGCGAAGCTGAAATCGCTGATCGACATCAACTGCAATCTCGCCGCCGGCCTGTCGGGCAGGGTTTGACCGCACAAAGCGGCTGATGGAGCGCTGACATGGCCGATATGATGACCATCCTGTCGTCCAGCTATAAGTCCGCTGGCCTGTCCGTTCCGTCGAACACCAAGTATGTGGCGGTCGATCCCAAGCTCTATGAGGGCACCTGGTCGGGCACCTATCCCGACAAAAAGACGTTCAAGATCACGGTTTCCGATGTCAGCGGCTTCCACGCGCAGGTGAAATACCAAAGCGGCGACACCGTCAAATTCCAGAATGTCCTGATCAAGGACAAGTCGTTCAGGGTCGGCGACACCAAGATGACGCTCACCAACAAGGTCGGGTCGGCGCAGGTCAAAAACGTCCTCACCGATCCCGTTACCGGCTCCACCTATCTCGACACCGCCGTCGCCACCCGGAGCTGATGGTTTTCGCCTCTGGCGCCGTAGTCCCCGTCGGCTTCATCCGATCCCCAAAACGCAATATGGAGCCTCAGCCCTGACGTTGTCAGAACCTGAGAGCTCGGGACGGCGCGTTCGGTCGTGGTGTCAGGCCTTGCGGTCGGTCGCGAGGATGCGGGTCGGCTCGCCCTTGGTCAGATCCAGCGTGTGGAAATAGGCCCGGCGGCGCAGCACGGCCTCATCGGGATACTGCGCGACCACCGCCTGGGTGCGGTTATCGACGACCTGATAGACGATCGAGGCAGCAGCCTGGTCGATGAACGCCTGATGCGAAACGAAATCGCTCGACGCCTGCGTATCGTTACGCACGGCTGCGCTGGTGTCCACCGCGGTGACACTTTGGCTAGCGGGCAGTTCAGTCGCGACCGCGTTGCTGGCCGCCTCGCTCTGCGGCTGTATAACAACCGCAGCAGCCGGCGCCCCCACCGGCCTGATGCTGAAATCCGTACTCATGGCAGCCTCCTGGCCTCCCTCGAGTCAAATCCCAACCCTCCATCACAGGCAACTATGGCCTGACACCTCTCAATGTTTTGTTAGGGAACGCGCTGAACGCCTTGCTGAAACGAACGCGCGGAATTGATGAAAAATGTAATTGTTTTTCCGGGCGCGTCTTCACGGCGATAGCGCTGCGGAGAAGACGCTTCGGACAAAAACGCAGGTCGCCGTTTGACGCGCTTACAGCGAGCGGCTGACCGCGATCGGGGTCATGTGGCGCGGTCCCGGCGCCGCGCGGCGTCCGGCCGCGGTATAGGTGTTGGGAATATTGCGCTGCTGCATCTCGGCGTTGACGCCGCGCACGATGCTTTCGGACACCGCATGCGCGGTCGCCAGCACCGTGAGATTGATCTGCAGCATCGCGCGGAAGGTTTCGTGATGACGATGCAGCGAGTTCAGCAGCTCGGGCGCGGTCTGCGACAGGTATTTCTGGCTTGCTTTCAACTGCCCGACCGCGTTGACGTAGCGCCGCGACAGATCGGTCTTCTGCGGTTCGAACGCCAGCGCCTCGCGCAACTTGCCGGCGCGCACCAGCTCGGTTTCGAGCTCGATGACGCTGAGCAATGCGCTCATCACGTCCATCATGTTCTCGGCAAGCTTGCGCGCATCGGTGGGCGTCGAGACGGATGCGGCCGGCGGACGGAGAGGGCGGTTCTCGCTGCGGAGGATTCTGGTTCATGTGCGTTTTCCCTTGAGCGGCTAGCTGCTGCGGCCGGCTTGCTGCATGATCAGCGTGTGATAGACCTCGTCGGAGATGCCGACGCCGCCGGCCTTGGCGAAGTTCTTCGAATATTGTTCGGTCAGCATCGAGCGCCACACGCCGGTGCTCGGCGTATTGCCGAACGGGCCGTCGCCCTTGAGGCCGTTCGTCATCTGCGAAAACATCGAGTTGATGAACATCGCCTCGAAGTCGGTGGCGGTGGCCTTGGCCTTGGCCTGCTGCTGCGGTGAAACCTTCTGCAGGGCGGCGGCGAAATCGGGATCGGGCCGGCCGTTGAACAGCGGTATCATCGCCTTGGAAGGTATGCTGCCGGTGGTGCTGTTGATCAGGCTCGAATGCATCACATCACCTCGATGTCGGCTTGGATCGCGCCCGCGGCCTTGATCGCCTGCAGAATGCTGATGAGGTCGCGCGGGCCGATGCCGAGACCGTTAAGGCCGTCGACGAGTTGCTGCAGCGAGACGCTGTCCTTCACGAGCGCGAACTTCTTGCCGTCTTCGGAAACCCTGACGCTGGAATTCGGCGTCACCACCGTTCGTCCACGCGACAGCGGATTGGGCTGGCTCACCTGCGGGCTTTCGGAAATCGAGACGGTGAGGTTGCCTTGCGCCACCGCAACGGTAGCGACGCGGACGTCGCGGCCCATCACGATGACGCCGGAGCGTTCGTCGATCACGATCTTGGCGGCGAGGTCGGGCTCGACCTGCAATTGCTCGATCTCGGTCAGGAAGGCGACGACGTTGCCCTTGAATTCTGGGGGGATCGAAAGCTGCACGGTCGAGGGATCGATCGGCTCGGCGGTCTTGACGCCGAGGTAATCATTGACCGCGGCGGCAATGCGCTTGGCGGTGGTGAAATCGGCATTGCGCAGCGCCAGCCGCACATTGGGCAGGCGATTGAGCGCGAACTCGATCTCGCGCTCGATGATGGCGCCGTTGGCGATGCGGCCGACGGTCGGCACGCCGCGGACGACGCTGGCCGCCGCGCCCTCGGCCTGGAAGCCGGCGACCGCGACCGAGCCCTGGGCCACCGCATAGACGTTGCCGTCGGCGCCGAGCAGGGGGGTGACGAGCAGGGTTCCGCCCTGCAGGTTCTTGGAATCGCCGAGCGCGGAGACGGTGACGTCCATCCGCGTGCCCTGGGTGCCGAACGCCGGCAGGTTGCCGGTGACCATGACGGCGGCGACGTTGCCGGTGCGGATGGTGGCGCCGCGGATGTTGACGCCCATGCGTTCCAGCATCGCCTGCAGCGACTGCTTGGTGAACGGAATGTTGTTGAGGGTGTCGCCGGTGCCGTTGAGGCCGACCACGAGGCCGTAGCCGATCAACTGGTTCTGCCGCACGCCCTCGATATTGGCGAGGTCCTTGATCCGGGATGTGGCGGAGGCGGGCAGCGCCGACAGCGCCAGCGCCAGAAGCGCGGCGCAAGCCACCCCGAAACCTCTTGCCGATTGCACGCTAGCCATCCTCTGCTCCCCGCTGAGGTCTTCACACCGGATCCGCTGCCACTCCCATGACGGCCGATCCGGCATTAACTATGCGAGAACGATGCCATCTCGGTTTTCTGATTTAATTTATTGATATCGCTATGTATTCCTTAGACCGCCGGCCTTAAGCCAGCGCCTGCCGACTGGCAAAACCGGCCACCGGCGGCAGTTTTTGCCGGGTCATTTACTCCCCGTTAACCATAGCAAGGCGAAGGTTCCGCCCATCGACCTCCGGGAATTCACCCATGCGCATCTACGGACCGAACGGAACCACCCTCGGCTCTCCCGCGGGGAACACCAAGCGGACCTCTTCGACCGGCTTCTCCTTGCCGGACGATGCGGCGGCTGCGCCCGAGACCCGCGCCGCCTCGGCACCGAAGGCGGCGGCGAACATCGACGCGTTGCTGGCGCTGCAGGGGATCGAGGAAGATCCCGCCGAGCGCAGAAAGCGTTCGGTGCAGCGTGGCAGGGGCGCGCTCGACGTGCTGGACGACCTCAAGATCGGGCTGCTGTCCGGCAATTTCGACGCCTCGACGGTGAGCCGGCTGCGGGACGCCGCGGCCAACCTGAAATCCTCTTCCGGCGACCCCGGCCTCGATTCGGTCCTGTCCGAGATCGAGCTGCGGGTCGAGGTCGAACTGGCCAAAGCCGGGCAGTACTGACCCGGCCGGATCAGGCCCAGAAAGGGCCGGCCCAAAGGCCTTGGGTTTCCCACCGGTTCCTGCCTGGGAAACACCGCAATGCACACTCCGGTAGCGGCGGTCGATATTGTCTGTCACATGACGCCGCTATATAAGGCCCGCGCGGACCGACGCTTTTCGGACCGCCTTGCACGCACAGATGGGCTGGCCTTGGAAAAGTTGAAGAACTATCGACCCTCCGAAAAAGAGCCTTTCATGAACGACCGCCAGCGCGACTATTTTCGCGCGAAGCTTCTGGCGTGGAAGGACGAGATCCTCCGGGAATCCCAAATCACCCTGCAGACCCTGCAGGAAGAGAACGTCAATCATCCCGATCTTGCGGACCGCGCCTCGTCGGAAACCGACCGCGCGATCGAACTGCGCGCCCGCGACCGGCAGCGCAAGCTGATCTCCAAGATCGACGCGGCGCTGCTGCGGATCGAGGATAACACCTACGGCTATTGCGAGGAGACCGGCGAGCCGATCTCGCTGAAACGGCTGGAAGCCCGCCCCATCGCCACGCTCTCGGTGGAGGCGCAGGAGCGCCACGAGAAACGCGAGAAGGTCTATCGCGACGAGTAGGGTCCGGCCGCCGCGTGCGGTCGTTTTGTTTTTGGGACTGGAGCGCATGACGGGCTCGTGGTTCTCCCGGCAATGCGAAGTACCGTCCGGGACGCGCGCCGAGCCGCGCTCCTCGCCAAGAAGGTCCAGGACCTCATCCTGAGGAGCGGCCATTTGGCCGCGTCTCGAAGGATGTAGCTGCCGAGCCGGCAAATGGCCGAACGGAGGCCGCCGATGACCGACATTCGCGCCGCCGCCAGGGCCATCGCCACCGCCCGCCGCAGCCGCACGCCGCTTGCGGCGCTTGCCGCCGATGTCGCACCAGGGAGCGAGGCGGAAGGCTATCGCATTCAGGATGCGGTCCACGATCTGCTTGGCATCCGATGTCGGCCCCCGCGTCGGCTACAAGATCGGCTGCACCAGCGCGGTGATGCAGCAATACCTCAATATTCCTCATCCCTGCAGCGGCGGCGTGTTCGCCAATGGCGTGTACGAAAGCGGCGTGGCGCTGAAGGCGAGCGATTTCGTCCGCGTCGGCGTCGAGTGCGAAATCGCGGTGCGGCTGGCGCGCGATCTGGTGCGGACCGAAGCGCCGTTCACCGCCGAGTGGGTCGCCGAGGCGATCGACGCCTACTATCCGGCGATCGAGATCGTCGACGACCGCTATGTCAAATGGGAAACGATGGGCGCGCCGACGCTGGTCGCGGATGATTTCTTTGCCGCCGCCTGCGTGCTGGGGCAGGGCGTGTCGCGCTCCGCCGCGCCCGATCTGGTCGGCGTGATCGGCCGCGCGCTGATCAACGGCGACGAGATCGGGCAGGGCACCGGCGCGGACGTGCTCGGCCATCCTCACAACGCGCTCGCCTGGCTCGCCAACCACCTCGCCGCCGACGGCAAGGGTCTGCGCGAGGGCGAGATCGTGCTGACCGGGAGCCTCGTGAAAACGGTGTGGCTGAATGCCGGCGACAGCGTGGTGATGAGGCTCAAGGGGCTGGGCAAGGTGAGCGCGACGTTTGCGTGAAATTGCAGTCGCCATCTGACGTCCATCCCATTTGTCGTCCCCGCGAAAGCGGGGACCCGGATACGCGCCCGACGACAGGCTGCCGGAAGCGAACTCGCGGACTGGCTTCGCAAACAATCGACAGCTGGTTATGGGCCCCGGATCGCTTCGCTTGTCCGGGACGACTAAACATGAATTAGTGATCTCGCGGCGCGGATTGCGCCCGAGTCTTGCAAAGAATCTTCCGCCCTCAAACAGAGGGCGCGCGGGAATGCCGGATGCCCAGTGCATCCGCAGCCTCGTGTGCGCTGGGGGTAGTGAAGAATGCACACGAGTATTCACAGCGGTCGCACCGGAAATCACCCGGCATCCCCGCACGCAATGGTTTTAACGGCTTCCTTCGTGCTCTCCCCGGCGATCAGGATTTCTTGTCACCGTCACCCGCAAGAACTTACCTGCCGGAGCTTGAACGCCAACCATGAGGCGTCAGGACCACACGACTTCTCCGTCCGCCTTGGCGCTGTTCGTCAAAAGCGCCGCCGCGTCCATCGCATCCAGCCCCGCGTCCGTGACGATCGCGATACGCCCCTCGAGTGGGGTGGACGGCCGGGACTAGGAAGCTGATTTGCATGAAAGGAAAAGCGAAAAAAATTATAAAAAAGGGCTGGACAGGCCTTCCGCAAAACAACCCGACGGGCAAATCAGTTGGGCGCGCCGGTCCAGATATTGAGACAAGCGGATGCGGTGCGGTCGCACCGCAATATCGATCCGTATTTTTCCCGTGGTGACGTATTCGCGTTTGGTCAGCGAACCCGGGATGGGCTATGCTCACGGTCTATTCGCTTGGAAGTAAGGTCACCAGTCGGCGCGATCGGATGACCAGAAGCGGAGCAGTATCGATGTTGACGTTACCTGAGCTGGCGACGGACGCCCTGGAAGAGTTTCTCGGTTCCTTCATGCGCCACCGGTTCGGATCGCACACGCCGCTCGTGGAGATCGTGCCGAACGCCGCCCGCATCGCGCTCGAATGCATCGGCAACAGCGACGCGCTCTATCACAATGTCGAGCACACGATGCTGGTCACGCTGGCGGGAGTGGATATCCTTCGCGGCCGCGCGTTGCATACCCAATTGAACGCGGACGACTATGCCCATGTCATCATTGCCTGCCTCGCCCACGACATCGGCTATGTGCGCGGCCTGTTCACGGAAGACGACGCCGACGGTTATGTGATCGATTCGAAAGGCACCAAGATTACGCTGCCGCGCGGCTCGTCGGACGCGAGCCTGATGTCGCACCACGTCGACCGGTCCAAACTTTACGTGATGCAGCGGATCGAGGGCCTTCGTCCGCTCGACAAGCAGCGCATCGCCGATGCCATCGAAGGCACACAGGTATCCTCCCGAGCCCGGCCAGGAATTCGGCGTGGAGGCCTCGATCGTCCGCGCGGCGGATTTCATCGGCCAGCTCGGAGATCCCAACTATCTCCGGAAATCCAACGCGCTCTATCACGAGTTCGAGGAAGTCGGCATGAACCGCCAGCTCGGCTATGATTCACCCGCCGACATCGTCAATCGCTACCCGCAGTTCTACTGGAACAGCGTGGCGCCGCATATCCAGACCGAAATCCGCTATCTCAACAAGACCTCCAGCGGCCGCCAGTGGATCGCCAACCTCTACAGCAACGTCTTCCGCGCCGAACGCGATATCTCGCTGTCGGGGCCGCAGAGGTAGAGATTTGGCCGGCTCGGCCAACCCTCGGGCTACTGAACCAACTGGGTGCGAAGACGTGTAAATTCGGCGTCGCTGATCGACCCTGCTTTTTTCAGCCGATCGAGCTTTTCGATTTCATCGGCGGCGCTAAAGCCGACAGCGCGGCGAATCTCCTCGCGCGCCTTTTGAGCCTGTTGCATGTTGCGCTCCGCCATGCCCCTTCCTTGCGAGATCACATAGGCCAGGACACCGATATATGGAAGCAGGATCAGGGCGATTATCCAGATTGCCTTGCCCCAGCCCGAAATATCGTGGCGTCGAAAAAGGTCGCCACCAATCGAAATGAGCAGCCAGAACCACATGATGAAGATGAATATGGTGAAGACGTCCGTGAGGAAATTCCGATAGGTGAAGCCCTCTTGAAGAAATAGCATTGCAATTCTCCCTTTGCGTTGTGACCCACAAACCAAGCGTGAGCATCAAGATTGACTGTGGTGCGACGTAAACGTCTTGCGGCCTGCCGCTTCGATGGCTCCTTTCACGACGCCGATTGCATCAGCGGTTTGCCGTCCGCCTGCATGCGTGGGGTGGGTCACGGCTTGCGCAGCCTTCGATGGAAAAAATCGATTGCCATCAGCGTAACGATGACAACTCCAAGGATGATGGCGCCGACCAGCGCCGGAGTGCGGATTTCCTGCCTTGTCAGCCCAAAATTGTAGTGAGCGGTATATCCGATCATCGCAGCCGCCAACGGCGCGGTAAAACACGTGACTGCGATGATGGAAGCGGATGCGTCCACCTGGCGTTGATCCATCGTTTGCCTCCCCTTCGACGAGATCGACCGGCCGCAGGATTTGATCGCGGCGCTCCTGAACCGTCAGTTCGGCGCCGTGCGGCTTCGCGGAGGTCATGGCGAGATCGCCGTGGCGCCACGCCGGCTACCAAATGGCCGACTAGCTGTCGTTGCGGCGGATGATCTTCAGCGCGAGGAGCGCCATGCCCCAGAGAAGCGCCACAATTCCCGCTCCCGTTATCCCGGCCGAGAATCCCGTCGTACGATACTCAAGACCGACGGCGATGCCGATGATGCCGAAAAGGATCAGCATGATGCCCCCGAGCTTCTTCAGCAGAAGCAAAGGGCCGTTAGCAGTGTCCGCGGCCATGATGAACTTCCTGCGCCGGTGCCTGTTGGGGATCAGGCTAATCGCACCATGAGCGCCGGCAAATCGGTATTTACCCTTATCGGTCCTGTGGCCTGCCCGCGGTTGGATCGAGCTACTGGGGAAGGCCGAGCCGGCCCAGTCCCGGAAACTTCAGGGCAGGGCGCCGGACGTCGAAACCGAGAACGCCGCCGAAGAAATTGAACTCGACCCCCTCGATCCAGCCGATCGTCAGTCCGAGATAACCACCCAGCGAGATGAACGCGCCGGTTCGCGAGGGCGTGAGACCGAACCACTCGCCGCCATAGGGATAATCTTTTCCGATTGCCGTCGGCGGCAGCACGGCATTGAGTTCGGGCACGGCGTTCAACACGACTTGAACGAAGGTGTTCGAGTTCGGGCCTGGCCAGGGATTGTAATCACCGTAGGATCGAAACCGGTAGTTCTCGATCACCGCGCGAATTCTTGGAATAAGTCTCTCGGCTTCCTCTCCATCGACGGCGACCACGGCTTTGGGCGTGGCGCCAAACCATCGGCCGTCCGCGGCAAATCCATCGATGCGGATCGGGTCGCCCCAGGCCGTGTAGTCGTAGCGGCTATAGCGTGACGCGCCGCGCTCCTTGACGACGATCCAGGTGTGGACGGCGAAGATTCCGCGCCAGCGCACCGTGCGCGCGGCGTACACGCGGATCAGCGCCTCCGGATGCACCGACGCCTTCGGTAGCAGTCCGGCGCTTGATCGATCGGCCGTTTGCCAGTTTCCCCTGTCGTCGCCGAGAAGGTAGTTGGCCGCTGAGATACCGACGGGAACGATGACGAGGAGAAGAAAGACGAGCACGTATTTTTTCACAATCGGGCAGTCGGAGGAGGGGTTTGCGGAAGAGCATTGATGTAGTGCTTTCAGCCATTCCTGCCAGTGCGCCTGTGAGGCTGTCGGCGGCAAAAAAAAGCCACCCTGCCGGGTGGCCGAATTCCGTTCGCGCTTGAAGCGTCAGCAGCCCTGATCGTTCATCTTCGTCGAGGGTTGAGCGCCCTGGGCCTGCTGTGCAGCGGTGGGTTGCCCCTGCTGTTGCCGTTGAGCATCCTGCGATGAAGTGGCCTTGGCTCCCGCCACCTTGTTCATCGTTTCAGTCGGCGGATGCTCGCGCTTGTCCGCTGATCCGGTCGTGATCGTTTGTCCCGTATAGCCCGGCGTCGGGCCAGAACCGGCGTCTTTATTGGCCGTGTTGCAAGGGCCTGCGTTCGCAGTGGCGATGCTCAGGATCATCGCAGCGCAAGTTGCGCCAATAAGCTGTCTCGTTGACATGTCTCTCTCCTTGGTTTCCATCCTTCGAGGGGCAACGTCTTCGGCGCTGCTTGAGGATTTATGAAAACAAAGGCGCATAACCGATGTTCCCGGCATCGGGCCGTGCGGAGCAGGATTATTGTCGCGACGGAAAGCAGTTGCGGAACGTCAAATTAGCTGGAGTTCCCTGGACCAACTGGAACCAATCGTCCACTCCAAGCCTTGTTTCCGCATTGTGGAGGGACGGCATGCCACTGGCAGAACGTGTCCAGCCTTGTCACGACCGGAACGATTCGACCGCGCGGCCGGTCGGGATCGTGACTTGCCCGAACTGCGTGGTGGAGATGCCCCGCATTTCGGCAAAGCGCTCAGGCGAGAACGCCCTGAGCGAAGCTGTTTATCGTTGTCCGCGATGCGAGACGGAAACGCGGCGTTGGGTCAAGCTGTGAAGCCGAATGGCAACAGGTTACAGCCGACTCTCGCCGTACCGGCTTGAATGCGAGCGGTAACCACGTTCCATAACGCTCTGTCAGGAATTGTTTGGTCTCGTCGCACCGGATTTGTGACGAGATATTCCTATGCCAATTGTGCGATACATTATTTGGGTTGGCACGTCGCTTCTGGCGTTGCTGCTGGTGGCAAACTGGTTCGCGCCCGAATCCCGGCCAGAACCAATTCATGAGGCCGTCGACAAGCCGGTCATCCGGATAACTTCGGCTCAGGAGCCGCCCGAACGGGTGGTCATCGACACCAATCAGCCCACGATCATTCCGCCACCGCCACCGGTCGAAAGCCTGGCTCCCGCCAGCCGCTCGCCACTGCAATCGTACGCTTCCGTGGATCCATCGCCGACGGCGGTCGAACCAGCCAAAAAGCGGCCGAAGGCCATTAAACGGCGGGAGGCCAGAGTTGCTCCCTACGAAGCCCGCCTGTCGTACGCGCCTGCCGCCGCGCGCGGCGCACCGCCGCCGCCTGCGCCGTCGGCCAGGCTATCGTTCGCGGATATCATGTCCGGACAGTTGGTGCGAAACCTGTTCAACCTGCGTTGACCTCGCCGCCGCGCGAGCTAGCTGTCGCATCCCGGCGAGAGGTTCAATACCCTCAACAATCCCGCAAAGCCCTCGGGGCGCCGGCATGGCCTGAGATCGACCATCGGTTTCGAAGGTTCGACATTCTTGCGCTTCGTTGTTTCCGTCGGCTTCTTCGATGGCGGGCTCTTGATGCGCTGGTCGCGTGAGGTGTTTGTGACCTTTATCGGATTCGGGTCATGCGCCTGGCGGCTGGCGGGCTTCGCGACTACCGGAGGCGGCGAGGCGGGTGTCGGCGTTACATTCGCAAGCCGCGTAACCAGCTCAACCGGGTGGGCCGCCGCGCGCACAAAGGGGATTTCGAGCTTGTCCGCCTTCGTCAGGGTGTCCTGACGAAGGTCTGAGCGAGCGGTCGCTTGATCCGGCCGCGGCGCGGTCTCGGGAGGATGCGACGCCGCTGTCCCGGCCTTGAGCGCGATGGCTGCCAGCACGACCAGACAAACGGATGGGAGTCCCACAACCCTCATGACCAATCCTTACGAACCGGGCGAACTCGGTCATCGTAAGCTCGGCATGGATTCGGGCCCAAAGAGGGCGGGCTCCGTCAAACATGGAGGAATCGCGGAAGTTGTTTGTCTCAGGGTTAACGCGGCCCTGCGCTGTGGCAGGCCTAGCCCTGCTGGCGTTGCGTTGCCATCGGCTCCGTGTGCATCGACTGCTGAGGTGGTCTCTTCTGCAGCCGCCAGGAATTCTGAACGCGCGCAAGCTCATGCCAGCGTTCCGCTTGCGCAATCCATTTTCCTCTGTTCAACGGCTCCATCCTGGCGCGCTCGAGGCAGTGCACTTCCATTGCCGAGCAATCGTTGTCGTGCATCGCAGGATCCTCCTGACGACACCTTATTTCTTCGCTTTGCGTCGGAGTCATTATGATTATGTGGCAGAACGATTCTTATTTCGGTTCCACGGCTTCGATGAGGCTTTTGCCCGGGTTCCCGAGACGTGCGCTCCGCCACGAGATTGGCTCGGCTAAAACTTTTGGAAATCGCAGTATGTGACGGGAAAGCCACATCGAATCGCAATAGCGATGTGTGCGACATCGACCGCAAAGAACGGACGAGCTGGGGGCTGACCCTGACACAGCCATCTACTCAGAGAGCCGCCGCCTTGGCGGCTCTTTTTTTGCCAACAACCTCGCCGCAAAATGAAATCGGGCAGTTTCGGTTTTCTCGTCATGCCCGGGCTTGTCCCGGGCATCCACGTCTCGGTTTCAGAACGGCGAGAAAGACGTGGATGGCCGGGACAAGCCCGGCCATGACAGAACGTGCCGCGCGGCAAAAGGGTGGGTTACGCATCGCCTATCCACCCCATGATCCAATCTTTCCGCAAAACGATCACGGCCCCCGACAGGGGAGCTGCCGGAGGCCGTGTATTACATCGCATCGCGCCTAGGTTCGCGATGTGATGTGGGAGCTCAAAAAAGTTAGAACGGCAGCAGCACGTCCATTACCTGTTGGCCGTAGCGCGGTTGCTGCACGTCCATGATCTGGCCGCGGCCGCCATAGGCGATGCGGGCCTGCGCGATCTTCGAGGAATCGATGGTGTTGTCGCTCTGGATGTCCTCCGGCCGCACGATGCCGGCGACGATCAGTTCGCGAACTTCGAAATTGACGCGGATCTCCTGCTTGCCCTCGACCACCAGATTGCCGTTCGGCAATAGCTGCGTGACCACGGCGGCGACGTTGGTCTGCAGGCTTTCCTGGCGCTGCACCGAGCCCTTGCCGTCGCTGGAGGCGGTCGAGTCCGCCGTCAGGATGCGGCCCGGCAATATCTTCTTGGCCTGCGCGCCCAGCGTCTGCGCGCCGATGAAATCGGTGATGCCCGAATCTTCCTTGTTGCTGCGGCTGCGCTGGGTCTCGTTGGCGAAGTTGGCCTGGTCGGTGATGTTGACGGTGACGGTCAGGAGGTCGCCGATCTGATGCGCGCGCTGGTCCTTGAAGAACGAGCGTGAGCCGTTCCGCCACAGCGAGTTGGCGTTGTAGGACACCGCTTCCGGTTTCGGCATCGGCATCTGCACCGGCTTGTAGCCGGGCTGCGTCGTCGGGTTTTCGATCGCCGTGAGCTTCGGCTGCTCGCCGATCTGCGACAGCCGGTCGATCGACGAGCAGCCGCTCGCGACGGACAGCGCCATCAACGATGCGCCGGTAACAAGGAGACGTCTGCAACTGGACCTGAACATGTACCTTACTCGGCTTTTGGAGCGACTGGCGAAGTGGAAGCGGCGAGGGCGACGGGTGCTGCGGCGGGCGTGATCGACGAGGTCTCCTCCGGCGCGGCGGCGGGAGGGGGAAGGCGGGGCGTGGCGACCGTTATCGCGACCTGGCCGCGGCCGACCACGGTGCCGACCACCGTGCGCTTCGATTGCAGATTGAGGACGTTGACGACGTCGCCCTCGGTGCCGTTCTCCATCGCCTTGCCGGCGGCGGTCAGATAGAGACCGGAGGACTGGTAGATCAGGGTGACGCTCTGGTCGCGCGTCACCAGATCGGGCTTGGCGAGATCGACGGTGCGCAGCGCCTGGCCGGCGCGCAGTTGCTTGCGCATCTGCATTCCGAGCGCACGGTCGCGCACGACGGCGTCGCTACCCACGGCGGCTTTCGGCCGCCGCTCCGTCACCACGTCGGAGGATTTCAGGACCTCGTTGCGCTCGACGTCGCGCGCCAGCACCGCGGCTTCCACGGTTTCGACCGCGGTGCCGGTAAAGCGCAGCCTGGTCGGCGGGGAGCCAGCATCGTTGCCGATCTCGAAACTGACATCGAAGCGGCCGCTGCGCTGGTCGGAGCGGGCCGCGACCGGCTGCATCGCGCCGGTGTTGGAGGCGTCCAGCTTCATGTCCTGCACGTCACGGTCGAAGGTCAGGCTGATATTGGCGGCGTCGCCGAGCCCGTTGCGGTGCTCGAGCGCGCGGGCGACCTGAAGCTCGATTTCCTTGCCTTCCAGCGTCCGCGCGGCGCGCGTCACCGAAACCACCTTGATGTCCCTGGTGTCGACACCGATCACCTGGTGCGCGCGCAAGGCGGTGAGCACCTGCTCGACCGACAGCGAGCCGGTGGTGCCGAGATCGGGCGCACGATAGATCGCGATCTGCGCGGCCGCGCCGGCGTTGTCGATGACGTCGCCGACCCGCACCAGGTCGCTGGTGACGATGACGTTGGCGCGCAGCGCCGGCGCCACGATGACGTCGTCGCTGCTCTGGGCGAAAGCGGGGGCGACGGCGGCGGCGAACAGGGCGACTGCGGCGAGCAGGGTGCGTATCGTCATCGGATGCTTCCTCAACGGAACAGCGCGGAAGTGGTTTGCATCATCTGGTCGGCGGCGCTGACCACCTTGGCGTTCATCTCGTAGGCGCGCTGCGCGGCGATCAGGTCGGACATTTCCGAAACCACGTCGACATTGGCCTGCTCGAGGCTGCCTTGCGTCAGGCTGCCATAGCCCTCGGCGGTGGCGAGGCCGTCCTGCGGCGGGCCGGACGACGGCGTGTCGGTGAACAGGTTGTTTCCGACCGGCTGCAGGCCGGCCTTGTTGATGAAGCGCGTCAGGCCGATCTGGCCGATGATGGTCGACGTGGTCGAGCCCGGCAGCGTCACCGAGACCTGGCCCTGGGCGTTGACCGTGAGGCCCGACGCATTCTGCGGGATCGTGATCGCGGGCTGCACCAGGTTGCCCTGCGCGTTGACGATGCGGCCCTGGTTGTCCATCTGGAAGGTGCCGTCGCGGGTGTATTGATAGGTGCCGTCCGGCATCTGGATCTTGAAGAAGCCCTCGCCGGTGATGGCGATGTCGAGATCGTTGCCGGTCTGCGACAGCGTTCCCTGCGTCATCGAGCGCGGGGTGCCGACGGTCTTCACGCCGCCGCCGATATCGATGCCGACCGGCAGGATGGTGCCCTGATCGGACGCCTGCGCGCCGACCCGGCGGATGTGTTCGTAGATCAGGTCCTGGAACGCGGCGGTCTGCTTCTTGTAGCCGGTGGTGCGCAGGTTCGCGATGTTGTTGGAAATGACCTGGACGTTGAGTTCCTGGGCCGCCATTCCCGTCGCAGCGGTATGAAGAGCTTGCATGGGTCGTCTCCTGGATGGCGGTTACGCGGGAACGTCGGCGAGTTGCTGGATCGCGGTCTTGTGCAGGTCGCTCTGCTGCTGGAGCAGCGTCGCGATCTGCGTGTAGGCGCGCGTCACCTCCATCATGCGGCTCATCTCCGCCACCGAGTTGACGTTGGACTTCTCGATGAAGCCCTGGCGGATCTGGGATTTGACGTCGGGCTGCGCGCCGCCGGCATCGCCGGCGGAATAGAGGTTCGAGCCTTCCTTCAGCAGCCGCTGGGCGCTGGCGAAACTGACGAGGCGAAGCTTGCCGCGGATCGCGTCGGTCCGGCCGTTGCCTTCCAGCACGGTGACGGTGCCGTCGGGCGAAACGTTGATGTCGTGGTCGGTCGGCTGGAACACGATCGGCCCGCTGCCGCCGAGCACGGTATCGCCGGCAACCGTCACGAGCTGGCCCTGGCTGTTGAGCTGCAGGCCGCCGTCGCGGGTGTAGCGCTCGCCGCCGGGGGTCTGCACCACGAGGTAGGCGTCGCCGTCGATTGCGAGATCAAGGGGGTTGTTGGTCGGCTGCACCGCGCCCTGGGTGAGGTCGCGATAGGTGCCGCTGTCATGCACGTAGCTGATGGCGCGGTCGGAGCCGACGAAATTGTCTTCGTGCGCGCCGGTCTTCAGGTATTCCTGAAACAGCGACGCATCGGTCTTGAAACCGTTGGTGTTGACGTTCGCAAGGTTGTTGGCGACGACATCCATCTGCCGTTCCAAGACCATCTGCCGCGAAAGTCCGATGAGAAGCGCATTCTCCATCGGTGGTTCTCCCCTTTGATGAACCGCTGGTCTGCTCTCCCAAGCGTCCCGGCGGATCGTTCGAACCGAAACTCTCCCAAGCCGCGGTTCGCCATTGACTACAGCGAAAGCCGTGCCAAGTCGCAAAATGTTGATTTTACAATGGGTTAGGTGTTTTGCCGGGGTCCGTCAGGGGCGGCAGAAAGGTCTTGTTGACCATGTTTGCCCGGCAACTTTTTCCTACCTGGCAGACAAAAGAAAGATTCCATTAACCATTGCTACCTTAGCGTCATCCTAGGAGAGCGCGTGTGCGCTGGGGGCATTTGTATCGCGTCGTGGCTGCCTCGCGGCATCGAGTTCATTTCTTTGACTGAACCGGGCGGGGCGATGGCGGACAACGAACTGGCGGAAGGCGCGGCGGAGGGCACCGAAGTCGCGCCCGCGCCCAAAGGCAAACTCAAGCTGATCATCGCGGGTGCGGGCCTGCTCGTCATTCTCGGCGGCGGCGTCGGCGCCTGGCTGCTGTTCTTCCACCACAGCGGGGAGGAACACGCCGAGGCGGCGCCGGCCGTGAAGCCGCCGTCCTTCGTCGACGTGCCGGACCTGCTGGTCAATCTGGTCGGCGCGCCCGGCGAGCGCGTGCAATATCTCAAGGTCAAGCTCGTGCTCGAGGTCAAGGAAGAGAAGCAGGTCGAGGCGATCAAGCCGTCGATGCCGCGCGTCACCGACATCTTCCAGAGCTATCTGCGCGAATTGCGCCCGACCGATCTCAATGGTTCCGCGGGGCTGTTCCGGCTCAAGGAAGAACTCACCAAGCGCGTCAACGTCGCGGTCGCGCCGAACCAGATCAGCGCCGTGCTGTTCAAGGAAGTCGTCGTTCAATGACGGGACGGATCTGACAACATGGCGGGCAACGATCAAGTCGACCAGGATGCAATTGCAGCCCAATGGGAAGCCTCGCTCGACTCGGAGGATCCCGCGGAGGCCGCGGAAGCGGCTGCGGCCAATGAACTCTCCGAAACCATGGCGCTGCAATGGGCCGCCATGGTCGAGGACGGCAGCCGCGATTTCGGCGGCGGCAAGAACGGCGGCGAGCGGGTCCTTTCCCAGGAGGAAATCGACAACCTGCTCGGCTTCTCCGCCGGCGAGGTCAATCTCGACGACCATTCCGGCATCCGCGCCATCATCGATTCGGCGATGGTGTCCTACGAGCGTCTGCCGATGCTCGAAATCGTCTTCGACCGCCTGGTGCGGCTGATGACGACCAGCTTGCGCAATTTCACCTCCGACAACGTCGAAGTCTCGCTCGACCGCATCACCTCGGTGCGGTTCGGCGACTACATGAATTCGATTCCGCTGCCGGCCGTGCTTTCGGTCTTCAAGGCCGAGGAATGGGAGAATTTCGGCCTCGCCACCGTGGATTCAAGCCTGATCTATTCGATGATCGACGTGCTGCTCGGCGGCCGCCGCGGCCAGACCTCGCTGCGCATCGAAGGCCGGCCCTACACCACGATCGAAACCAACCTCGTCAAGCGGCTGGTCGAGGTCGTGCTGTCCGACGCCGAGCAGGCGTTCCGGCCGCTCTCGCCGGTGACCTTCACCATCGACCGGCTGGAGACCAATCCGCGCTTCGCCGCCATCAGCCGTCCGGCCAACGCCGCCATCCTGGTGCGGCTGCACATCGATATGGAGGATCGCGGCGGCAATATCGAGTTGCTGCTGCCTTACGCCACCATCGAGCCGATTCGCCCCGTGCTCCTGCAGATGTTCATGGGCGAAAAGTTCGGCCGCGATCCGATCTGGGAGGGGCATTTCGCGACCGAAGTAGCGCAGGCCGAGATCTCGGTCGACGCCGTGCTGTACGAGGCCGAGGTGCCGCTCAAGCAACTGATGAAGCTGAAGGTCGGCGACACCCTGCCGCTGGACATGCGCGCCGACGCGCTGGTCGAGGTGCGCTGCGGCGACGTCATCCTGACCGAAGGGCGGATGGGCCGGGTCGGCGACCGCGTCGCGATCCGCGTCACCAAGCAATTGCGTAAACCCAATACCACCTTCGCGATGTTCGAGAAGGCCGATGAGCAAAACAAGGCGTTGGAGGCCCAATGAGTCATACACTTGGAATTGCAATCGAGAGCCTGGTCGCAATATTGCTCATGGTGACAATAGCTTACTGCATGCTCTTGAATAAGCGGCTGAAGCGGCTGAAGGCGGATGAGCATTCGCTGAAGGCGACCATCGCCGAACTGATCACCGCGACCGAAATCGCCGAGCGCGCGATCGGCGGCCTCAAGCATACCGTTCGCGACGTCAACGAGAATCTCGGCAGCCAGCTCACTTCGGCCGAGCAGATGTCGCAGCAGTTGAAGAAGCAGCTCGCGGAAGGCGACAACGTGTTCCGGCGGCTGTCGAGGATTGCGATCGCCGCGCGGCCTTCGGCTGCGCCGGAGCCCGAGGAGCCCGACGCTCCGACGGCGTCGACCGCCAAGGCCGTGGCCGCTGCGGCGCAAGCCTTCTCCGAGCGCAGAAGGTCCGGTGGCCTCGCCGCATGAAATCGCTTCGTGATATTCGCGTCATTCCGGTCGTACTGGTCGCCATCGGCGGCCTGACAGTGCTCAAGGTCGCGGGCCTCGTGATCGACGGCGGCTACGTGTTCGACTACCAGATCCCGGCCGGCAAGACCTCGTCGCCCAGTGCGTCGTCGCCGAAGCCGTCGTCCTGGGCGCAGGAGAATTTCAACTTCCCGGGCAGGATCGACCCCGTCGACACCACGGGTTCGGTGCATGAGAAGCCGAAGGAGGAGGCCGCCAAGCCGGCCGAGCCGGAAGCGCCGAAGCCGCCCGAGGGCACGGTGATCTATCCCGAGCCGACCGCGCCGGTGTCGGCGTCGGAGCGCGCGATCCTCGAGCGGCTGCAGTCGCGGCGCCAGGAGCTGGAGGCGCGGGCGCGCGAAATCGACATTCGTGAAAGCCTGTTGAAGGCCGCCGAGAAGCGGATCGACTCGAAGACCGACGAAATGAAGGCGGCGGAATCCCGCATTTCCACCGCGACGCAGCAGAAAGCCGAATCCGAAATCGGCCCGCTTCAAGGGCATCATCACCATGTATGAGGGCATGAAGCCGAAGGACGCCGCCAAGGTGTTCGACCGTCTCGAAATGCCCGTGTTGATCGAAATCGCCACCCAGATCGCGCCGCGCAAGATGTCCGACATCCTCGGCCTGATGTCGACGGACTCCGCCCAGCGGCTCACCGTCGAAATGGCCCGGCGCGCCGGCGCGGATCAATCCGCTTCAGCTTCCGCCGATCTTCCCAAAATCGAAGGAAAGATGCTGCCGCAGAAGCCGAACTAGCGGGACATTTAACAGGACCTTAATTCGCCAAATCTAGGATTCGAGAGCGGGGCGGCAGGCGCGTCGCGCCGCGAGCGATCCCTTGAGCTGAAAGACCCTTTGGAATGGCGCGAAAGGCTGCCGCAGCAATTTGGTCGCAAGCCCGCGCCTGGGGGCGGGCGGCGCGGCGTTGCCTCGGACGCAGCGCATCGCTGGCCGCAGCCCTGGTCCTGATCGGCGTGAGCTATTCCACCGCCTGTCACGCCGCGGATGCGGTCAAGGGCGAGGCGACGTTTTCGGCTACCGAGGGTTACGCCCGGCTGGTTCTCAAGCTCGCCAGGGACGTTCCCTCCGACGTGACCACCGCGGGATCGATCCTTGTCATCCGTTTCGCGCAGCCGGTGGATATTCCGGTCGACAAGGTGCCGGAGGGCGCGCCCGATTTCATCAATTCCGCGCGGCGCGATCCTGACGGCTCGGCGATCCGCCTGTCGCTGGCGCGCCGGGTGACGGTCAACACCATGACCGCGGGCGAGCGGGTGTTCATCGATCTCTTGCCCGACTCCTGGAAAGGTCCGCCGCCCAGCCTGCCGCAGGAGGTGGTGCGCGAACTCGCCGAGCGCGCGCGCGCCGCCGAGCGTGCGCTTCGCCTGCAGCGCGCGGAAGCCGAGGCGAAGCGGCGCCCGACCATCCGCGTGCGCACCTCGGTGCAGCCGACCTTCGTGCGGTTCGTGTTCGAGATGCAGGAAGGACTCGGCGTGTCCTCGGTGCTGAACGAACAGAAGCTCACGCTGAAATTCAATGCGCCGATCACGTTCGATCTGGCGGATGCCAAGGAGGCCGCGCCGCCGAACATTGCTTCGATCAATCAGAAGATCGACAACGACACGACCGCGGTGGAAATGACGCTGATCGGCGATGTCGACGTTCACTCCTTCCGCGAAGACAAGAACTATGTGATCGACGTCGCCTTCCAGCAGCCGCAAAAGCCGCCGGCACTGCCTTCGCCCGCGGCGGATGCCTCGCATGGCCCTTCGACAGCCGCTCCGGCGACAGGTCCACCGGCCGCCGCGCGCGCCGCGTCGGCAGGCCATGACGCCGCGACGCCGGCTGCCCTGGTCGCCGCCGCAAAACTCGCCGAGCCGCCGCCAAAGCCGAAGCAGGCTGCTCCCATCATGCCGCCGACCTCGGAGACGATCGCGAGGGAAGCCAATATCGAGGTAAAGCCCGAGACGGCGCCGGCCATGCCGCCCATCGGCGAGCCGCCGAAATCCGAAGCCTCGATGCCTGAGGCGCCAAAGCTCGAAGCGCCGGCGACCGAAGCGCCGAAGCAGGAAACGGAGGCAAAGGAGACACCGGCCGCGACGACCGAACCGTCGGCGAAAATGGCCGCGCCCGCCATGGAGCCGGCGGCCGAGACCAAGCCGGCGGCTGAGGCCAAGCCCGCGCCTGCCAGCATGGCCGGCGTCACCAGCGTCATGGCCATGCGAACCAGCGAAGGCCTCAATTTGACGTTTTCGTTCGACGCGGCGACGCCGGCGGCGGCGTTTCGCCGCGCCGACGCGGTGTGGCTGGTGTTCGATTCCGCGAAACCGATCGATATCGAGACGATCCGCAGCAGAGGCGGGTCGATTATCTCGGACGTCAGCGCATTCGCGCTCGACAAGGGGCAGGCGATCCGCATTCGTCTCAACCGGCCGCAACTGCCGTCGCTGAGCAGTGACGACGAGGCCGGCAAAAGCTGGACGCTCAATTTTTCCGACGTTCTGCGCACGCCGAGCCAGCCATTGGTGGCGATCCGCAACATCGCCGATCCTTCGCTGGCCAATGTCACGGTGCCGCTGGCCAAGGCCGGCCGCCTGCACCGGCTGGTCGATCCGGACGCCGGCGATACCGTCATGGTGGTGACGGCGGCAGCGCCCGCGCGCGGCTTCATCAAGCGGCAGGATTTCGTCGAGCTGTCGCTGCTCGAATCCATCCATGGCGTCGCCATCCGTCCAAACTCCGACGATATCAACGTCGAAATCACCTCGGACAAGGTCCTGCTCGGCCGGCCCGGCGGGTTGACGCTGTCATCGGCCGAGGTCGGCGCGCAGCGCGCGACGTCGGCGGCGCGTCCGGTTTTCGATCCCATCGAGTGGCGCAAGGGCAAGGAAGGCAACTTCATCGCCCGGCAGGACGAAATGATCGCCGCTGCCGGATCGGCCGAGCCGGACCGGCGCGTTGCGCTCAACCTCGATCTCGCCCGCTTTTACATGTCGCGCGCGATGTATCACGAGGCCAAGGGCGTTCTCGATCTCACGCTGTCCGGCGCCAAGCCCGGGCTTGAGGACCCCAATGCGCTGGTGATGCGCTCGGTCGCCAACAGCCTGATCGGACGGCCCGAAAAGGCGCTGAAGGATCTCAACAACCCGGTGGTCGGCGGCAGTTTCAATTCGCAATTGTGGAAGGCGCTGGCCTATACGCGCCAGGAGAAGTGGCCGGAGGCGCGGGAGAAGTTCAAGAACTCCGAAGTCGCGATCCCCTCGTTGCCGACCGACCTGCAGCGCATCGTACTGACTGACGCCATGCGCGCCTCGCTCGAGGTCAGGGATTTTCCAGGCGCGTCGAAACGCAGCAGCGAACTCGACGTCATCGGCGTCGCGCCCGAGATGAAAGCCTCCATCGCGGTGCTGCGCGGCGGGCTCGCCGAAGGGCTCGGACACGACAAGGACGCGCTCGACCAGTACAAGCTCGCGATGGAATCGCCGGACCGGGCCGCGGCGGCCGACGCCAGGCTGCGCTGGATCGCGCTGAAGCAGAAGCGCGACGAAATCAGCCAGCCCGACGCGTTGCGTGAACTCGAAACGCTGCAGGCGATCTGGCGGGGCGACGGCGTCGAGGTGAAGACGCAGCAGATGCTGGAGCGCATCTACGCCGACACCGGGCGCTACAACGAAGCCTTCGCGGCGGCGCGGGTCGCGACCCGGTTGCAGCCCAATTCGGAGGCCGCGCGGCAGGCCCAGGACGCGGTGTCCGCGCTGTTCGTGCAACTGTTCCTCACGCCGAAGGGCGACGATCTGGCGCCGGTCGACGCGCTCGGCATGTTCTACGAAAATCGCGAGCTGACGCCGATCGGGCGGCGCGGCGACGAAATGATCCGCCGGCTGGCGGACCGGCTGGTCGCGGTCGACCTGCTCGATCAGGCCGCCGAACTCCTGCAGTACCAGGTCGACAAGCGGCTGGAGGGCGCGGCGAGGGCACAGGTCGCAGCACGGCTTGCCATGGTCTACCTGACCAACCGCAAGCCGGACCGCGCGATCTCGCGCGCTTCGCACCACGCGCATCGCCGATCTCTCGGGCGAACTGCGTCAGCAGCGGCTGCTGCTGGAAGCGCGCGCGCAGAGTGACGTCGGCCGTCACGACCTCGCGCTCGACATCATCTCCAACATCACCGGCCGCGAGTCGATCCGGCTGCGCTCCGATATCTACTGGGCGGCGCGGCGCTGGCGCGAGGCGTCCGAGCAGATCGAACTGTACTATGCCGACCGCTGGCGCGACTTCAAGCCGCTGAACCCTGCGGAGAAGAGCGACGTGATCCGCGCCGTGGTCGGATATGCGCTGGCCGAGGATTCGCTGGGGCTGGCGCGGTTCCGCGAAAAATACGGACCCCTGATGAGCGGCGAGCCCGACCGCACCGCCTTCGACATCGCGAGCAAGCCGGTCGCCGCCAGCAGCGCCGAATTCGGCGAGATCGCCAAGATGGCCGCGAAAGTCGATACGCTGGAGGGCTTCCTGCGCGAGATGAGGCAGCGCTTCCCCGACGCCACCGCGCGCGCGCCGTTGCCGGCGGGAGCCGAGGGGACCGACCCCGTCGCCACTACCGGCGCGCTGCCGCGCATCATCGGATTGACCCGCGCCGACGCGGCGAAATAATCGCCGTGGCTCCGTGCCGGCGCAGGATGAGCGCCGAAACGGCGGATTTGCGTCGTCGGCACTCCGAGACCTAGGCGGCGTGGACAAATTCCCCATGCCACGGTTGCCCCTCAAGCGCCCGCGGGCAGGCAGGGAGCGAGGCGCGAAGCCGACGGTGGAGTGGACCTCCGTCAAGCCCGAGCAACGCTGCCAGGGCCGCCGCTTCGATAGGGGCCTTGGCCGACGAATTTTCGAGGAGGGTTTGAGCTTCCTGTTCGTTCCTTCGTCACCACGACGAAACCCGAACCCTCCTCAATATACACCCCTAAATGTCTACCATAGGCGATAATGGATGAGAGATGTCGTCAAGACCTGATGAACGAGAGCAGGTCGGGGTTGAGGACATCCGCATGCGTGGTGAGCATGCCATGGGGATAACCGGGATAAGTCTTCAGCGACCCCTTCTTAAGCAGGTCGACCGCACGCGGCACTGAACTTGCGAACGGGACGACTTGATCAGCCTCGCCATGCATCACCAGCACCGGCACGGTGATCTTCTTGAGGTCTTCGGTATAATCTTCGAGCCAAGAGTCGACGGTTGCGTAATGAGCGAGGGCACCGCCGGCCATGCCTTGGCGCCACCAGTTCGCAATGATCGCCTCCGAAGGCTTCGCCCCATCGAGGTTGTAGCCGTAGAACGGGTTCTCAGGGACGAAACGGTAGAACTCCGACCGGTTGCCCAGCATGCCTGCCCGGATCGCTTCGAACCACTCCGGCGGCTGACCGGACGGGTTGTCCTCGCTCCGGTACATGTTCGGCGTCAGCGAAGCGACCAGCACCGCCTTCGCGACGCGCTCCTGGTGGCGAGCGACATAGCGAGCCACCTCACCGCCACCTGTCGAGTGCCCGATATGGATCGCGTCGCGCAGGTCGAGGTGTTCCGTCAGGGCCGCGAGGTCGGCAACCCAGTGGTCCATGTCGTTGCCGGTGCTGGGCTGGTCGGACCGGCCGTGGCCGCGCCGGTCGTGGGCGATCACCCGATAGCCGTGATGAAGGAAGAATGTCATCTGGGCATCCCAGTCGTCCGCTGTCAGCGGCCAACCGTGGCTGAAAACGATCGGCTGACCTGATCCCCAATCCTTGTAGAAGATGTTTACGCCGTCTGTAGTAGTGATCGTGGGCATTGTTCAGTTCCTTTAGATTAGCCGCGGACAGACAGTCATCACGCACTGGCGCGGCGTTCCAGCGAGAAACTTGTGAAAAATATATGACCGGACGTATATCTACCGGCCAAAATTGTTCAGGCCACAAGGGCAGGCAAAACGAAACCTTCAAAGCTGTCGAACGGCGACCGGTTACGTTCGACCTTGGCACGCGTGAACGCGTCGATCAACGCGACGGCAACCTGTCCCGGATTGTAAAGCCTATGACGCGCTGATCGGCTTGCCCGAACGCGCTCCCGACGCCCTGCTTGCGGACAAGGGCTACGATGCTGACGCCATCCGCGCCGATCTTGCCGGACGGGAGATCGAGGCGGTTATTCCGGGCCGGTCAAATCGTCGCGTGAAGATTGAACATGACCGGACACTCTACAAGCAGCGCAACCGCATCGAGCGTATGTTCGGCCACCTGAAGATCAACCGCGCCATCGCCACACGATACGATCAACTGGCCAACAGCTTCCTCGGTATGGTCCATCTCGCCACCGCGAGATATTGGCTAAAATTTGTCCACGCCGCCTGAGAGTTCGGCCGGATAGCCGCTTATCCCTGCTCTTAAAAGGCGTCCGCCTTTTCAAGTTGCAGGAACCAGATGTCGTCTCCGAAGTTCGCCACGATCTGTTGCCGTATCAGCAGCAACTCTTCCTGGCGGACCTGGTTGGTCGGGTCTCGCATCGAGGCCAGTTTCCTGTGCAGATATTCCGCTTCCAGCTCCCTGAAATCAGCCAATTCCTCCTTCGAGAACAGCGATACCTCGAAATATTTGGGATAGGACTCGATCCGTCCATCGATGAAATGAGTCACTTCCTTGTCGTCGGGATGCCATGGCGGGCGCTTGGCGGCATGGAGCTGAAGTCCGTCCTTGGCCAGGAAGACCTTAAGCCGGTTGAGCTTCTTGTCGTACTGCTCCTTGTAATAGGGATCCATGAAGCCGGGCATCCCGTAATGAATCTCAACGGAATAGACGATGTAGACCGTCTCGCCCTCGTCGAGCGTCAACTCGGCTTTTGCCACCGCGGCAATCAGCTCGGCGTCCTGCATTTTGGCGACGATCTCTCCCTGAACCCGTTCCAGTCCTTCCTCGAGGTCGGCCTTGTCCTGCCGGGCCTGAAGCCAGGCGCCGACCAGCATGAATATGGCTTCTATTCCGATATCGCCGAGGATGCGCAGCGCGAGCTGTCCGGTGCTGCCTCGCAGCGACACGCCGATGCTCTCCTTCATGCCGCTGAGGGCAACCTTGACACTCCCAAGTCTCGACATCAGCCGCGCGATTTTTGCGCGCAGGTCGATCCCGAGCAGTCGTCTGGCCTGGGCCGGATTTTCGGTGCCGCTGACACCCTTGATCGTGAAGGACTCCGGCAGGACATTGACGCCCTGGGCCCTGGCCTGGCCGGCGAATCTCCGGTCCACCGTCAACAGGTGCGCCTTGAAGGCCTTGGTCTCCGCCGCGACAAACGCGTCGCCCGGCTTTGAATATACTTTCTCGCCGTTGACGACCTCGTATTTTCCGCCGTACTGCTTCATCGGACCCGGCGCGTTGGGATTTGGCTGAACGTATTCGATGTTGTTCTTGTAGACGTCGACGCGCTCGGCCATGTCGGTTCGAGGGGGCGTTCCGATCTCCAGCTCCTCGAGGATCGACCTGTAGGCATCGCACAACTGCTTGGTCGGCGCAGTGCCGGTCAGTTCATCGTACGCGGCCTTGGCGATATAAACCTTATTGCCTTTGATCAGCCGCGTGAGAGCCTGCGCGAGTTCGACATTGCCGCGCGCAATGTCCTTGATGACGTTCGCGTCGATTATGATCCGCATTGTCTCGTCCTCCGTCCAGCCGAGGCGGATGGGTGCGTGCAACGTGGGAGCCACCTCCAGTAGCGGCGGTAATGCGATTGTTCTTGGACGCCGGCGTCAAAAGAACGAGACGGAAGCGACGCGTCATCGTGCTCATGCGAACATGAGCCGCGCGGAACGCTCCAAATTCCGGCTGCCGATACTGCGAAAATGGCCGATCGCAATCGATCGGCGCAAAAAGAAAGACCGCCTTGCGGCGGCCTTTCCCGAACTCAATGCGGTCGACGCTGGGACCGCGGATGAATTGTCCCGATTACTGGAACTTGAGCATGTCGATGCTGGTCAGCCCGACCTTGTAAACGATCGAACTCGTCAGCGTGTAAGCCGTGAGTTGGTCTTCGTAGGCGTTATTGCCCGCCATTCCGTCGACCGGCACCACGACGTTAAAGCCGCGCAAGGAGGCCATGACCGCCGTGAAGAGAACGCCGTTGTGCGACGCAACGCCGACCGGGACGAGCGTCGTGATCCCCTTGTCCTTCAGGATCTTTTGCAAGCCGGTATCCTTGTCGCCGAGCATGAACTTGTCGACGAACGCCGTCACCACGGGCTCGTCGCCCTTCGGCGCAAGCGCTGGAACGGTGTCCCCGATGACCGGATTGGGGAACGTCGCGGGAGATGGACTGGGGAACAGGGTATAGATCACCGTGACGCCGCTCGCACGCGCAGCGGCAAGCAGTTTTGCAATCTTCGGAACGGCCGCGACGCAGCGCGGCCGCCGTTGCTCGTTGCAGGTCTGCTTGATGATGTCGACCACAAGAAGCGCGGTGGTCTTGGGATCAAGGGTAACGCTCTTGAGTTCGGGCGGTGGCGGCGCCTTCACGCTTGCCCATTCGTCGATAATGGTTTCCGCGGACGACGGCGCGGCAAACCCCAACACGGCCGCCAGTGCCGCGAACGCCAACAGATTACGCTTCCTGAACATGTTTCCTCCCGGGACGGTTTTATTGTCCAAGGGGATCAACAATCAGCCCGGCCGTCAAGCGAGCCTCACAGGCCGGGCCGGCATGCTTTCGTCTAAAGAGGTCCACATCGGGTCATTCGCGTCGCTATGGCCGCCGGCGCGCCCGCTGTTTAGGATCGAATGCGTCGTATTCGCTGAAATCTGGGCGTGGGGAAACCGCCATGGGCATCAGACACCGCATTGCTGCTTCCACAGCGGCTCTCGCGCTCTGCTTCACGCCGCCGGCTTCCATCGCCATCGACGGGAATATCGGGTCGCTCGTCCTGGCCGCCATCGGTAGTCTCGGACTCATGTCCACGGCGATGGCGCAGCCGCGCGAACTCACGAAAGTGCAATCGGACGCGCTCGATGCGTACAACAATGCAGTAGGTAACTTCGAGTCGATCCTGCGGCAGCGGCGCGCGCAGATCAATTCGAACCAACGGCTGCCGAACCTGCCGGGGCAAGCGCTCTACCTTGCACGCATCGACATGATGAGCACCTACAAGGACCTCACCGACGCCCTTCCGTCCAGGATCGGAAAGTCCAATAAATTTGGCATCCCTCCGGCGTATTTTGACGCCGACAGGGAGCCGCTGATCGATGAGTACAGGAAACTGTTCGACCTCATGGAGGCGCCTCCCGCCGGCGCGCAAAAATCAGATACGCCATTCAAGGACGTGGTCGATCTGGCGGTTGCCATAGCGCGCGCCAAGGGCCTCGACGCGACGAATGCCGAACTGACGGGCCGGATCAGCCTGGGACTGTTTTTTGCCGAGACAAATGGCAATCAAAATGTCGGGAATGCGCGCTCGAACAAATACAAGGGAAGTTTTCAAACCGGTTCGTCCGAGGATCAAAATGGCCGAAGGAAATGGGCGGCGATAAAGCCATCCATAGCCGCCTTCGATCCCGCCCTGAGCCTTCGCGACGACAAGGAAGAGGCGCGCGTTGGCAATATGGATCATCGGTTCAACCACTGGACCGCCGTGCGGGATGCCCTCATGGGCGAACACGCGGATATTTTCCCGCAGATAGCGACGATCGCGAAAACACTGCCGGACCCGATCGACCAGATGAAGCTCTTTGAACTGATCCAGATCATTCCCACGCCGACCAGGTCCGCGCTCAGGTCGGGCAATTTGATCGGCTATCGAATTTCCGATCCGACGATCATGCGGTATCTGCGGAACAACAGCATCTTTGCCTTTGGACATGCCGACCGGGCCAGAACGTCCGCAACCTTCCGCGAGATTCTCGATGCCATGTGGCTGTTCAATTCAAAATTCGAACAAGCGCTTTCCAGGTTCGACGAGATCAAGGCGCGCCGAAAGGGTTGAAGCCAAAAGACGGGGCGTCATCGGACCATCAGAGCGGACCAAGGATAGCCCATCGGGAATCGCAGAATTCCTTCACGGCCGCCGTGACGCCGCTGGCGATGATGCCGCGGCGCTCGGGCGAATCCATGTCGAGTTCTTCTTCGCGGTTGATGATCGAGCCGGCCTCGAGCAGGGCGGCTGGCATATGGGTCTTCTTGAGCACGATCAGTTTATCGTAGCTATAGACGCCGGTTTCCTTGTTCAGCAGCGGGTGCTGGTACCGCCCCATGATGGCCTGGGTGTACTGCCGGGCATATTGCAGGCCCTGAGCCTTCATTTCCTTGCCGACCATTTCGGCGAACGAGAGGCTGGTCTGGAAGTCCGGATTGTCACGGGACACGAAGACGGAATAGCCGCTGAAGCGGTCGCTGAAATGGCTTTTCTTGCCTTCGAATTCCCAGTTCTCGAGCAATTTGTCGGGCACGGAGTCGTGGTGGATCGACAGGAAAAGATCTGCGTGCAGGTTGTTGGCGGCGGCGACGCGCCTGGCGAGGCTGGCCCTGGCCTTGCCTTCGGTCAGCAGCAACCTCGTCCCGGCAAAGCCGTCAGCCTTCAATTTCTCCTCGATCTGCCGTGTCAGGCGCAGATTGAAAGCGAACTCGGCGACGTTGCGGGCGCTGATCGCGCCCTCGGATTCCGCGGTATGGCCCACATCCAGCACGATCCTGAATTTCGCGGGATCGCAGACTGGCCGGGGCCGATTTCAAGGCGAAAGGCTTCAGGCCGATGGGCCCCAGGGCGGCAAGCTTTACGGCATGGCGCTTTGGCGCAGTGGCGTGCTTCGGCGATTTGGCGTGCTGTGACGGGCTTTTTGCGACGTGCGACAGCCGGCCCGCATCGCTGGCATCGATGGGCAGAAGCGCCATTGCAGCCATCGCGGCGATGACGATGCGGAAACGAGTTGCTGACTTTTCCGTCTTCACCACTCCAGATACCGGCTTGTTCGGGCAGGTGAGTGAGCCCCGTCGCCACGCCGAGCCAGTCGATGCAATGAAGCGCCGCCTTGGCTCGGACTTGGGCTCGGAGAAATCTAGGGTTCACATAGCACAATTGCAGGCGGGTGTCCGGCCACGCCCCCGTCCGAATGAGAAAAGCGGAGGAGAACTCAGGCAGGCATTTGCCCCCGGCGTTCAGGCGAGCGTCGAGAGGGTCGATCCGGGTGAGGCGACCGAGGCCGATTGCGCGGATACCGATGCCGCCGATTCCTGCACGCGGATCTCGCCGGTGGCGTAATTGACCAGGAAGGTGATCGACGATGACTGGGCATTCACGGTGCTTGCGGAGATCGTGCCGGCCGATGACGAGGAGATCGAAGCGCTGGTTGCGGTCGCCACGTTCCGCGTGATCGTGATGGCGTCTATGGCTTCATTGTTGCTGTCGGCAATGCCGATGCTGACCCCGACACCGGGAGGCAGACTGGTGCTGCCGCCGGCTCCCGCGCTCGGTCCGAAATGCTTGTTGAAGGCCTGAACGCCGTTTCCGCTCAACTCGATGCCATAATACTGCGTGCTGGCATTGGTATCGAGCGTCAGCGTGTAGCCATCGAAGGACACGCTGTTCGACAGGCTTTTCGTCGGCGTGAATGTCTGGAAGGGCTGCGGCTGACCGGCATCGGTGGCCGCCGTGATCCGCGCCACGATCGCCTTGACCTTCGATCCCGATGTCGGCTCCGCAGGCTGTGCGTCCGTCGGCGGCGCATAGGCGTCGAGGATGTTCTGCAGGCTGTCGGTCGTTCCTTGCTGGTTGGCGTTGACGCGGTGGGCCTCGACATAGGCTTGCAGGCGATCGGCCGCAGCCTGGTCGGAGTCGGCCTTCGCGGCGGCCGCCTTGGCCTGATCGGACAGGGTGACGATGGTCGCGGGTCCGGTAGAGCCGCCCGTTGTCGCGGCGGCGGAGGAATCGGAATTCGAACCCGCGTCTGCCGGCGTCAGGCCTGCGCTGCCCGAAATCAACTGGGCGAGAGAGTCGCCGATCGACGGCAGCGTCGCAGAAATCGACGTCAAGGCAGCCCCCCACAAATCGCGCATTCCAACGGCGCAAGCTTGCTCGATCAAGGTTAAGGATGCTTGAATTCAGGAGACCGCATCGAAACGCAAAAACCGCCAGGCCGCGCGGCGGCTATCGTCCGTCGAACTGATCGGGCCCCATGGCCCAGAGCCATTCGTCGTGGCCGTGCGCGTAGGTGCGGTTGGTTTGCGCGGGATCGCGGTTGATCAGCGGCCGCAGATACATCGGGTGGGTGGCGCTGCGCACCTCGTGTTCGACCGTGAACAGGTGCCTGCCGCTCGAGGGATCGACGATGTCCCGAAAGCGGTATTGGTATTGATTGTCCTCCTGGGAGACCAGCCCGCGTTCCGACAGCAGGCGGTAAGGACCCGAGAAGTTGGTGATGTACATCTGCACATGATGGCCGTCGTAGTCCGGCTGCGGCCGATCGGTTTCGCGGAACTGCAGATACTGGTCCTTGGCCATCTTCACGCGCGCCAGCGTGGCGTCGCCGTTTTGGAGTTCGGCCTGGATGCCCATGATCTGCGGGTAGAAGGCGCAGATGTCTTTGGCGGTCCCGATCGGCACGTCGAACTCGACATAGGGGATGCCGAGCGTGATGCGTCCGAAGCGCGCGGCATCGGGCTCGTAGCAGCGCACGCGATTGCCCCAGGGGCAGGTCGCCTCGACGTGGTCGTTGTGCTCGCTGAATGAAAACGCGGTGCCCTGCAGCTTTCCGGCCACGGAGGCGAGGCGGTCGAGCAGGGCCTTGCGGCCCGCCATCACGATTCCGGTATGGCCGCGCAGCACCTGCGCCTTGCCGCTCGGCAGATGAAACTGGCTTTGGCCGACGTTGACCCACATGTTGCTGTCGGACACCATCAGATAGGGGTCGCGGGTCAGGCCGAGGCCGGTGACATAAAACAATGTCGCCAGCCGCTGGTCGGGCACCTGGACGTTGACGTGTTCAAGATGGATCGAGTTGCCGAGGTCTTCCGCGGCGCGGTCGAATGGCGGCGGCATGGCTGCGCTCCCCAGCTTGGATGGCCGCGCATGTTATCGCGTTTTCGCGCGAAGTGGATACCGGTTCGCGTGAAGAAAACGCGCCAAAACAGGAATCCATAAGCCCGGCCGCGGTGGGGTATTGAGCGGGTGTTGGCGCGACAGTCCGTTTGTCGTACAAAATGGCGCGCGAAGGGACTTGAATGCCATGGTGCAACAGCCCCCAGGCCGGATCGGACGCAGGCTGTCGGCGATCGTGGCCGTCGACGTGGCTGGCTATTCGCGGCTGATGGGTCTCGACGAAGCAGGCACCGCCCGCATTCTGCGCGAACATCGCGTCATCGCCGACGAAGTGGTAGCGAAACACGGCGGGCGTATCGTCAAGACGACGGGCGATGGTCTGCTGATCGAGTTTCCTTCGGTAGTCGACGCGGTCGATTGCGCTGTTGCGCTGCAGACGCTGATGGCCGAGCGCAATAAGGGCGTCCCGCAAGACCGGCAAATGCTGTTTCGGATCGGGATCAACCTCGGCGACATCCTCATTGAGGGCGATGATATTCTCGGCGATGGCGTCAACGTCGCAGCTCGGCTGGAGGGCATCGCTGAACCCGGCGGCATCTGCATCTCATCGTCGGCCTATGATCAGGTTCGCGGCAAAGTCGATGTCGAGTTTGCCGATCTGGGCGAGCAGAACCTCAAGAATATCGCTCGTCCGGTGCGCGCCTATGCCGTGAAGGGGGACGGACTTGGCCCGAACAAACAGAATGGCGCAGACGCCGGATGCGCCTTCCGCGCCGCGCTTGTCGCTCGTCGTGCTCCCTTTCGCGAACATCGGTGGCGATCCCGGGCAGGACTATTTCGCCGATGGCGTGACCGAGAGCCTCACCACAGACCTGTCGCGCATCGCGGGTTCGATCGTGATCGCGCGCAACACGGCGTTCACCTTCAAGGGCAAAGCTCTCGACGTGAAGCAGATCGGACGCGAGTTGAACGTCCGCTATGTGCTTGAAGGTTCGGTGCAGCGCGGCGGAAACCGCCTTCGGGTAAACGCGCAGCTGATTGACGCAGAAACCGGCAATCACCTTTGGGCGGAACGCTTCGACAAACCCATCGCCGACCTGTTCGACATGCAGGATGAAATCGTCTCAAGACTCGCCAATACGCTGGATGCGCAACTCATCGCGGCCGAGGCCCGGCGAGCCGAAAACTCACCGCATCCCAATTCGATGGACTTGTATTTCCAGGGCAGGGCTTCCTGGAATAAAGGACTAACACCCGAACATATGTCGCAAGCGCTCGACTTTTTCAAACGGGCTCTGACGCTCGATCCGAACAATATGGAGGCGCTCATCGGTGTGGCGCAGGTCAACAGTGCTCTGGCCGCCAACCTCTATACCGACGACCGGATCGCGCGGTTGGTGGAGGCCGAAAAGGTCTTGATCAAGGCCTTGTCCATCGCGCCGAACCATGCACTGGCGCATCTGGTATTGGCTGTGGTCCAGATATTTGGGAACCGCGCGGCACAAGGCATCGCCGAATGCGAGCGGGCGTTGGCGCTGGATCGCAATCTGGCGACCGCCCACGCTTTCATCGGTTTAGCCAAGTATACTCTCGGCCGCGCCGAGGAAACCGAGGCGCATATCCTCGAGGCGCTTCGCATGTCGCCTCGCGATATCTACGCTTACCAGTGGATGATGTTCGCCGGTTTCGCGAAGTTGTTGCTCAATTCCGACGCCGATGCGCTGGCCTGGTTCCGAAGGGGCCTCGAAGCCAACCGCAATAGCCCCAACGCACATTTCCTTCTCGGTGCGGCGCTGGCGCTGCTCGGCGAGCTGGACCAGGCGAGGGCAGCCGCTCAGGCGGGACTTGCGCTCAACCCGGGTTTCAACATCCGAACCTACCGTACCAACGCAGCCAGCGACAATCCAACCTACCTGGCGGGTCGCGAGCGCGTCCATGAGGGCATGCGGATCGCCGGGGTGCCAGAGGGCTAGCGTGCCGGCAAATGTCCGTCGGAGGCTATTTCCGTGCCGGGGTCATTGAGCCTCAGCCGCCGTAGCTCTGCACCAGGCTGCCCGCCACCAGCGACCAGCCGTCGACCAGCACGAAGAAGATCAGCTTGAACGGCAGCGACACCACGACCGGCGGCAGCATCATCATGCCCATCGACATCAGGACCGAGGCGACCACGAGGTCGATGATCAGGAACGGCAGGAACAACAGGAAGCCGATTTCGAAGGCGCGCTTCAATTCGGAGATCATGAAGGCCGGCACCAGGATCCGCAGCGACATGTCCTCGGGCGTGGCCGGCGGCGGCTCGCCCGAGAGGTCCATGAACAGCTTCAGGTCCTTCTCGCGGACGTTCTTCTCCATGAAGCCGCGCAGCGGCACCGAGGCGCGCTGCAGCGCGTCCTCGACGCTGATCTGGTTGGCGACCAGCGGCTTGATGCCGTCGTCGTAGGATTTCTGCAGCACCGGCCCCATCACGAAGGCGGTCAGGAACATCGCCAGCGCGATGATGACGGAGTTCGGCGGCGCGGTCGCCGTGCCGAGCGCGGTGCGCAGCAGCGACAGCACGACGACGATCCGGGTGAACGACGTCATCATGATCAGGATCGACGGCGCGATCGACAGCACCGTCAGAAGCGCGATCAACTGGATCGCGCGCTCGGTGACGCCGCCATTGCCGCCGCCGAGATTGATGCTGATGTCCTGCGCGAACGCGGGCGCCGCCAGCGAACCGGCGGTAATCAGAGTGGCAAAAAATAAAACTCTACGCGGGAAGGGCGCCGATCTCACGAAGGCGTCTTTGGACGGCCCAGCAGGGACGCCATCTCGTCTTCGAGATTCTCAAAGCCGCTCTTCGGCGAGGGTGGGGCAACCGGCGGGGCCGCTGATGGTTCGCTGCGGGCGGCGCGGGCAGGCGGCGGTTCGGGCGCAACCGGCGGCGCGCCGACCCGTGGCTCGGGGGTGTCGCCGCCGGGCCGGCGAAGCGCGGCCTCGAGCCGTTGCGCCATCTCGGCAAGATTTTGGTCCGCTGCCGACATCGAAGGGCCTGCAGGCATCGAAGGGGCGGCCGGCACCGGCGGCAGCGGCGGCGGCGCGGCGGCGGGACGTTCGGCGGCGCGGATCGGCGGGGCCGCCTTTGGCGTGTCGCTCGAACGCGTCGCGCGGGGCATCATCGGTTCGGCACGCAGGTTCGCGCGCGAGGGCATCGGTTCGGGACGGCCACCAAGCGGCTCCGGGGCGAAGCCGCCCATCGGATCGCCGCGCGGGGGGTCATTACGGATCGGTTCACTGCGCATGACTTCGCTGCGCCGCTCGGCCATCACAGGCGCTGGACGGCGGACCTCGTCGGCAAAGGAGGGGCGCACCGGCCGCGGCGGCGGCTCGGGCATTTGCGGTTCGGCATGGTCGAAGCCCGGCCCGTCGCTGTCGGCCCAGGCGGCGTCCGGCAATGGCGCGACCCGGGGCAGCGGCGGCTCGGCGGCTGGAACGCCGGCCCGTTGCGGCAACTGATCGCGGCTGGGCATCGCGCGCACGATATTGGGCTCCACGACGATATCGGTCGGGCCGCCGATCATCAGCAGATGTTCGACATTGTCGCGCCGCACCAGCACCAGCCGCCGGCGGCCATCGACGGCGGCGGCATCGATCACGGCCAGCCGCGGCATCCGCCCGCGATTCGTGTTGGTGCCGAGGCGGTTGCCGGCGAATCGGCGAACCAGCCAGGCGGCAAGCCCGATCAGCGCCAGGACGGCCACGAATGCGAAGAAGAATGTCAGTGCCTGCATGTGTGTCCCCGGCAAATCGCGTTTTCTGGCGTCGCTTTCGTCGCGCGTGGTCGGATTCGACACAACCGACGGCGAAAAAGCCCGAGCCAGGCCCTAATTCTTAACAACCCACGGCAGAAGTTGCCGTTCCCGATATCTTAATAACCTATGAATCGGCTGGGCCAAAACGACTTCTTGGCCTTCCGGCTTCATCGATTTGGTTGGTTAACGCAGCATTCGTGGCGAAAATGCGCACAATTGATGCACCCGGCGAAAATCCGCCACCGCACGTTGCCGGCCATCGGCTCGCGCAATTAACCGCCTGTTAACCATGGAGGCGGCAAATTCTGCCTACCCGAGGGCCCCAACGAGCCCGGCAGGGAAAGCGGAGCGGCAGCCGATGTCCATCAACGATCTTCCTGTGTTGTCGGCGTTGCGTACCAAGATGCAGTGGCACCAGGA
Source organism: uncultured Alphaproteobacteria bacterium (assembly GCA_963843225.1). Classification (GTDB taxonomy): domain Bacteria; phylum Pseudomonadota; class Alphaproteobacteria; order Rhizobiales; family Xanthobacteraceae; genus Bradyrhizobium. The sequence continues at coordinate 184,082 of CAWJJT010000006.1, forward strand.
GCGTCAGCGGGTGCTGTCCGAAAACGTCTCCAACTCCGATACGCCGAATTTCAAGCCGCGCGATCTGATCGAACCGAAATTCGACAAGACCGGCGCGCCGGCGGGAGCGATGGGCACGCTGCCGATGATGCGCACCGCGACCTCGCACATGGCCCAGTCGGGCAACGAGCCGAGTTTCGATCAGAACAAGAGGGCGGGTTTTCAGACCCGGCCCGCCGGCAATTCCGTCAACCTGGAAGACGAGATGCTCAAGGTCTCCGCCAACCAGATGGACTATGCGGCGGTCACCACGCTCTACAGCAAGAGCCTGCATCTGCTGAAGACCGCGATCGGCAAGGGCTGAGCAGGCGCGAGGTAACCGAACCATGGCCGACAACGTCAACGATTTCGCCCGCTCGATGGGCATCGCGACCTCGGGCCTGCGCGCCCAGGCCGGGCGGATGCGGGTGATCTCGGAAAATATCGCCAACGCGGATTCGACCGCGCAGAGCGCCGGCGGCGATCCCTATCGCCGCAAGGTCCCGACCTTTTCCTCCGCGCTCGATCGCACGCTCGACGCGCAGGTGGTGACGCTCGGCCGGATCAGGCCCGATCCGTCGGCGTTCCGCGTCAAGCACGATCCCGGCAATCCGGCGGCGGACGCCACCGGCGATGTCAAATTGCCCAACGTCAATTCGATGGTCGAAATGACCGACATGCGCGATGCGCAGCGATCCTATGAAGCGAACCTCAACATCATCAGCGCCACGCGCCGGATGATCCAGCGCACGCTCGATATCCTCAAGGCCTGAACAGGAAACCCCACATCATGGCTTCACCCACAGTCGCTGCAAATGCCTACGCCAATCTCGCCAAGATTCTCGACACCGGCGGTGCCGGCAAGAGTTCAGACAGCGGCAGCGGGCCGTCGTTCGGCGCGCTGCTCAAGGACGCGATCGGCAGCGTGCTCGACGCCGGCAAGAAATCCGACACGCAAACCGTGGCGATGGCGCAAGGCAAGGCCAACGTGATGGACGTGGTGACGGCGGTGGCGGAAACCGACGTCGCGGTCTCGACGCTGGTCTCGGTGCGCGACCGGGTGATCCAGTCCTACGAAGACATCATGAAGATGCCGATCTGATCGGTCCGTCATTCCGGGGCGCGCGAAGCGCGAGCCCGGCGTCTCGAAGGACTCGGCGAGGTGCTAGGTCCTTCGGATCGAGCCGCGCGGAATGACGCACTTCAACACGAGTGAAGTGGAACAATGTCAATGACCGGTGCTGAAACCCTCGATGTGGCGCGCGATGCGATCTGGACCATCGTGGTGGTGTCGTCGCCGCTGATGGTGGTCGGCCTCGTGGTCGGCGTGGTGGTGTCGCTGTTCCAGGCGCTGACCCAGATCCAGGAGCAGACGCTGGTGTTCGTGCCGAAGATTCTCGCGATCTTCGTGACGCTGCTGCTGGCGTTGCCGTTCATGGCGGACGCGCTGCACGCCGAAATGATGCGGATATCATCGCGAATCATAGGCGGTTGATGCACAATGCGCGAAAATGCGCATCGATGTCTCCCTGCTGCCCGCGCTCGCGGCCGCCTTCATGCTGGTGTTCGCCCGCATCGGCGCCATGGTGATGCTGTTGCCGGGGCTCGGCGAGACCAACATTCCCGTTCGCATCAAGCTCGCCATCGCGGTGCTGTTGACGCTGATCATCCTGCCGCTGCACCGCGCCGCCTATCACATCGACATGCAGTCGATGACGCCGCTTCTGGTGTCGATGGTGCACGAGATCGTCATCGGCGTCGTGCTGGGAGCAACCGCCCGGGTGACGCTGGCGGCGCTGCAGGTCGCGGGCTCCGTGATCGCCCAGCAGATGGGCCTCGGCTTCGTCACCGCGGTCGATCCGACCCAGGGCCAGCAGGGCCTCTTGATCGGCAATTTCCTCACGCTGCTCGGCATCACGCTGTTGTTTGCCACCGACAGCCATCATCTCGTCATTGCCGCGCTCAACGACAGCTACACGATCTTTTCGCCGGGCGAGACCATGCAGGGCGGCGATGTGGCGGCGCTGGCCACGAGGGCGTTCGCGGCCGCCTTCAAGATCGGCCTGCAGCTCTCGGCGCCGTTCCTGGTGTTCGGCCTGGTGTTCAATATCGGGCTCGGCGTGCTGGCGCGGCTGATGCCGCAGATGCAGGTCTATTTCGTCGGCGTGCCGCTGTCGATCCTGTTCGGATTCCTGATCTTCGCCCTCGTGCTGGCGGCGCTGATGGGCACCTTCCTCGATTATTTCATCGGCGTCATGCACGAGCTGATACCGCTGAGGTGAAGAAATAGCCGATGGCCGACGAGAGCGACACATCCGACAAAACAGAAGACCCGACACAAAAGCGTCTGGATGACGCTCACGAACGCGGCGACGTCGCCAAAAGCCAGGAGATCAACACCTGGTTCGTGATCGCCGGCGGCACGCTGGTGCTCTCGACATTCTCCGGATCGATCGGCGGCGGCATCCTGATGCCCCTGCGCAACCTGATCGCCAAGTCCTGGATGATCCATACCGACGGCGCGAGCCTCCTGCTGCTGACGCAGTCGCTCGGCTACATGCTGATGGCCGCACTCGGCGTGCCGTTCCTGTTGCTGGCGCTGGCGGCGATCGCCGGCAACATGGTGCAGCACCGGCTGGTGTGGTCGGCCGAATCGCTGAAGCCGAAATTCAGCAAGATCTCGCCGGGCGCCGGCTTCAAACGGATCTTCGGCAAGCAGGCGGCGGCGAATTTCGCCAAGGGGCTGTTCAAGGTGATCGCGCTCGGCGCGGTCATGACGGCGATCCTGTGGCCGGAGCGCCTGCGCCTGGAGGCGTTCGTGCGCTTCGATCCGGCGGTGCTGCTCGGCGCCACCACCACCATGACCGTGCACCTGATGGGCGCCGTGGTGGCGATGCTCGCGGCCGTCGCGATCGCCGACTACCTGTTCCAGTACCGGACATGGTTCGAGCGGCAGAAGATGTCGCTGCAGGAAATGAAGGAGGAGTTCAAGCAGTCCGAAGGCGATCCCCACATCAAGGGCAAGCTCAGGCAGTTGCGCCAGGCGCGGATGAAGAAGCGCATGATGGCCGCGGTCCCCAAGGCCTCCGTGATCATCACCAACCCGACCCACTACGCGGTGGCGCTCAGCTATGAACGCGGCATGTCGGCGCCGGTCTGCGTCGCCAAGGGCACCGACAACATCGCGTTCAAGATCCGGGAGATCGCCGGCAAGCACGACATCCCGATCGTCGAGAACGTGCCGCTGGCCCGCGCGCTGTACGCGAGCGTGGAGATCGACGACGAAATACCGGTGGAGCATTACCACGCGGTCGCCGAGATCATCGGCTACGTGATGGGGCTCAAGCGCGGGGTTTTCACCCGGCGGGCATGAACATAGGGGCAGGGGCTGTGGAAGGGGCTGGAAATGCCCCGCTTTGAGCGAAATTGCGGCTCTACGGACTTGCGCTTGCGGGTCCGATTCAGGCACTCAGGGGTTAAGCGCCTGAAAGCGCTCCATAACCACCTCGACAGGCTGCATCTCCTGCCATGACCGCCGATCCGATCGATCACGATCCGCCACGCGAGCCGATGCCCGCTTTGGAGCCGGCGCGGCGCGGCGGCTCGATCGTGCTGGTGCTGCTGGTGGCCGGCTGCATCGTCGCGGCCGCCGTCGCGCTGATGACGTTGGGGCGGGCGCAGGCGCAGCCCTATATCCTCGGGCTGCTGGCGCTGCTCGCGATGGTCGGGCTGTTCAACCTGTTCGCCTACGCCGCCGGCATCATTCGCTTCGCTGACCGCGCCGCCGAAGATCCGGTCAAGGGCCGCATTGCCGACCTTGCCTATGACGGCCTCGCGGTCACCGATGCGAGGGGCCATGTGGTCTATTCCAACGACGCCTATCGGGTGCTCACCGGGGCCGGCAGCGCGCTCGACGTGCGCCCGGTGGAGCGGGTCTTCATCGGCAATCCCGATGTGTCGGAAGCGGTGTTTCGCCTGCTCAAGGCGGCGCGCGAAGGCAAGCGCCAGCAGGAGGAGGTCCGCATCGCCGGCGGCGACGGCGCGCATGGCCGCTGGCTGCGGATGCGGGTCCGGCCGCTCGGCGAAGCCAAGCGCGACTCGAAATACGCGGTGTGGTCGATCGCCGACATCACGCGCGACCGCGAGCGGCAGGAGGACGTGTTCCAGGAGCTGCAGCACGCGATCGAATATCTCGACCATGCGCCTTGCGGCTTCTTCTCGGTCAGTCCCGCCGGCGACATCGTCTATGTCAACGCCACGCTGGCGAACTGGCTGGACTACGATCTTGCCGAGATCGGCTCGGGCGGGCTGAAGCTGACCGACATCGTGTCCGGCGACGGCGCGGCGCTCTTGACCTCGATCCCGCCGGTGCCGGGCGAGGTCAAGACCGAAGTGTTCGACATCGACCTTCGCATGCGCGGCGGCAAGACCATGCCGGTGCGGCTCTATCACAAGCTGGCCTTCGGCGCCGACGGCGCCCCCGGCGCCTCGCGGACGCTGGTGATCAGCCGCGCCCGCGACGAGCGCGCCGATCCGCAGCGCGCCGCCGAGGTGCGCTTCATGCGCTTCTTCGATCACACGCCGATGGCGATCGCGACCGTCGACCGCGGCGGCACCGTGGTCCGCGCCAACGCGCGTTACGCCAAGCTCGCGCAGAGCCTCGGCCCGGAGGGCGCGGCCGGCAAGTCGATCGTCCGCGCGGTCAGCGAGCGCGACCGCCATCTGGTGATCGCCGCCATCAACCAGGCCGCGGAAGGCCAGGGCGATATTGCCCCGGTCGAGGTGTTGCTCGACGGCGGCAAGGAGCGCTGGGGACAGTTCTTCGTCACCGCGGTCGAGGAAGACGAACGCGATACCGAGGCTGCGATCGTCTATCTGCTCGAGACCACCGAGCGGCGCGCGCTGGAGAACCAGATCAACCAGTCGCAGAAGATGGAAATGGTCGGCCAGCTCGCCGGCGGCATCGCGCACGACTTCAACAACGTGCTCTCCGCCATCATGATGGCGACCGACTTCCTGCTGAACGCGCACAAGCCGACCGATCCGTCGTTCCAGGACATCATGCAGATCAAGCAGAATGCCAACCGCGCCGCGGCGCTGGTGCGGCATCTGCTGGCATTCTCGCGCAAGCAGACGCTGCGGCCGCAGGTGCTCGACCTCGGCGAGTCGCTGTCGGATATCGAAAACCTGCTGAAGCGGCTGATCGGCGAGAAGGTCAAGCTCGAAGTGGTGCACGGCCGCGACCTCTGGCCGATCAAGGTGGATCTGTCGCAATTCGAGCAGGTGATCGTCAATCTCGCGGTCAACGCCCGCGACGCCATGCCCGATGGCGGCAAGCTGACGGTGCGAACCGCCAATTTGACGTCGGAAGAGGCCGGAAAACTCGCCTACAAGGGCATGCCGCCGGCGGACTATGTGCGGATCGACATCACCGATACCGGCACCGGCATCCCCGCCGACATCGTCGACAAGATCTTCGAGCCGTTCTTCTCGACCAAGGAAGTCGGCAAGGGCACCGGGCTCGGCCTGTCGACGGTGTACGGCATCGTCAAGCAGACCGGCGGCTTCGTCTATGTGGATTCGGAGGCCGGCAAGGGCACTTCGTTCCACATCTTCCTGCCGCGGCATCATCCGGCGCTGGAAGTCGCGCCGGAGCCCGCGGTTGCGAGCAACGCGGCCAAGGAGTCGCCGGCCGAAGCAAAACCGCGGACCGATCTGACCGGGCAGGGCACCATTCTCCTCGTCGAGGACGAGGAGGGACTGCGCTCGCTGAACGCGCGCGGCCTGCGCTCGCGCGGCTACAGCGTGGTCGAGGCCTCGAACGGCATCGAGGCGCTGGAAGTGCTGGAGGAGAAGAACGGCGCGGTCGATCTCGTCGTCTCCGACGTGGTGATGCCGGAAATGGACGGGCCGACGCTGCTGAAGTCGATGCGTGAACGGAATCCCGATCTCAAGATCATCTTCGTATCGGGCTACGCGGAAGACGCCTTCGAGAAGAGCCTGCCGGAGAACCAGCAGTTCGCCTTTTTGCCGAAGCCCTTCACGCTGAGCCAGTTGGTGGCGGCCGTGAAGGAAACCATGACACCGTCGTGACGGCGGGAAGCGCAGCGGGCTGGAATGCAGCGCAATCCGGGGCTACGGCCCCGCGGATGTTCCCTGAATTCGCCCTGTTCCATCCGGACCATGATCGATAAAAATGCCCCGGAACCAGCCTTGTTGACGCATGCCCGCGACCGAGGGCCGCAGCGGGGCGACACCATGGTGGCTTCACTTTTAGGCGGTACTGCCCATGTTAGGCGCATTCCCCCTGCCGGGGATTAGGGAAACGAACATGAGATTCACGCAACGCGCCCGCGGCATCGTCCAGGCGATTGCCGTCACCTTAGCGCTGGCGCTGCCGCTGGCAGTCGCCGTCTCGTCGGCCGACGCCCGGGTCGGCGGTGGCTTCAGCTCGGGTTCGCGGGGATCGCGAACCTTCTCCCCGCCGCCCAGCACCTCGACGGCGCCGGGGAGCGCGCAACCCTTCAACCGCACCTTCACCCAGCCGGGTAGCCCCGGAGTTGGCAACGCGGCGCCTGCCGGCGGCGGCTTCTTCAACCGGCCCGGCCGCGGCCTGCTCGGCGGCCTGGCCGCCGGCTTCCTCGGCGCCGGCCTGCTCGGCATGTTGTTCGGCGGCGGCCTGTTCGGCGGCCTCGGCGGTTTGTCGTCGATCTTCGGCCTGCTCCTGCAGATCGGCCTGATCGTGATCGTGGTCCGGCTGGCGATGTCGTGGTGGCAGCGCCGTCATGAGACCGCTTCCGCCTATGCCGGCGGGACGGCGGCACCGGCCGGGCCTTCGAGCTTCCGCAGCGCGACCGGCGGTTTCGGACTCGGATCGGGCAGCGCCCCGCTGGAGATTTTGCCAGCCGACTACGAGGCCTTCGAGCGGCTGCTCAGCGACATTCAGGCCGCCTGGTCGAACGAGGATGTCGCCAAGCTGCACACGCTGGCGACGCCGGAAATGGTGTCGTATTTCACCGGCGATCTCGAGGCCAACCGCGCCCGCAACGTCGTCAACAAGGTTTCCGACACCAGGCTGCTGCAGGGCGACCTGGCCGAAGCCTGGCGCGAGGGCGATACCGATTTCGCCAGCGTGGCGATGCGGTTCTCGATGGTCGACAAGACGGTCGATCGCACCACCGGCCGGCTGGTCGAGGGCAGCGAGCAGCCCTCGGAAGCCACCGAAGTGTGGACCTTCCTGCGCCCGCGCGGCGCCAATTGGGAGCTCTCGGCGATCCAGCAGACCTGATCGCCCATCAGGCGATGATGATGCAGGGCGCCGCGGTCGTTCCGCGGCGCCCTTGTTTTTGGCTGACGTTGTCGCCGAGGCGGAATAACCTCCCGCCGGGCGGGTTGATGTCAGACAGCGTCCGGTCAGCGTCAAGAAACCAAATCGGAGGAATCGATGTCTGTTCTCACCCACAACGTTTCGCGCCTGTGCTTTGTTCTCGCCGCCATGGTCTCGTTCACCGCTTTCGCGGCTCGACCCGCGCTGGCGCAAGCGGCCAATACCAGTTTTTTCGTGACCAGCACGGGCATCGGCAATGGCGGCAATCTCGGCGGTCTCGCCGGCGCCGACAATTATTGCCAGACGCTGGCGCAGGCCTCCGGCTCCGGCGCGAAGACCTGGCATGCCTATCTCTCGACCCAGGCCGCCGACGGCAAGCCCGCGATCAATGCGCGTGACCGCATCGGCAAAGGGCCGTGGCAGAATGTCAAAGGCGTCGTGATCGCCAAGGACGTCGCCGACCTGCATGGCACCAACAACATCAACAAGGAAACCGCGCTGACCGAGAAGGGCGGGGTCGTCAACGGTTACGGCGACAAGCCGAACCAGCACGACGTTCTCACGGGCTCGCAGCCTGACGGCACCGCGTTCGCCGGTCCGGACGATCGCACCTGCAAGAACTGGACGAGCAGCACCCAGGGCGCGGCGATGGTCGGTCATACCGACCTCAGCGGTCCCGCCACCAATCCGACGGTCAAGTCCTGGAACGCCGCGCATCCCTCGCGTGGCCCGGATGGCGGTTGCTCGCAAGCCGATCTCGTCAGCACCGGCGGCGCCGGGCTGCTCTACTGTTTCGCGGCGAACTGAAGCCTGGCTTCAAACGCGGACAATCTCGATCTGACCTGATCGAGATTGTCCGACCGTTCTGATGCGCAAGGCGCGTTACGAGTTCGATCCGAACGATGCCGCGCCGGGATTGACAATCGTGTAGCCGGCAATCGAGCGGGGGTGTTCGCGGGTCACGTGTCCTCCGGAATTGCCGTCGTGCACATACCAGATGCTGCCGGCAAGCTGCTGCTGCAAAATCATGACATGGCCGGATCGAACCGCCGCCATGCCCGGCGCCGGGCTGGTGCGGGGGAAACGGCGCCAGTTGGCGGCGAGATTCAACTGGGGAATGATCCGGCCAAAACGATACAAGGATGCCTCGCATCCACAGAATGCGTGCGGACACCCGGAAGGGCGATTGACTGACAATTCTTTCCCCCGTTTGAGCGTCACCGTAGGACGCCATGGCGTTAAGAAGCAGGTAACGGTGATGACGGTGCTGGGGACGGGCTTGTGCCTGACCGGAAATAACCAATAACAACGCAACAGTACAAACAGCTTTCCACATTGCGAAGGACTCCGTTGAGTTAGCGAAATCCCTGCCCGCTGAGACAAGAGAGATCGAACGTGTCAGCATCTTGACCAAAACGACATGGAACCGTTCGGCGGCGACGGGGTATGACAGAAAACGGACATAGAAGAGGCCGCTTCGATGTCATGGCGGCGTTATCGGCGGGGGAGTTTTTCAAGCTTCGCCCGCTATGGACGCCGCGATCCCATGCTCTAATCTTTTGCGCGGCGGTGAAACGGACAAGGGGCATTGATGCGTTACGAACTCTATTACTGGCCTGAGATTCAGGGCCGCGGCGAATATGTCCGCCTCGCGCTGGAGGAGGCCGGCGCCGGTTATTCCGATGTCGCGCGCAGCGAGCGCGGCATGGCGGCGATGATGAAGATGATGGAGGCGAAGGGCACACCGCCGTTTGCGCCGCCGTTTCTAAAAGCCGGCAAGCTCGTGATCGGGCAGACCGCCAACATCCTGCTCTATCTCGGCGCGCGCCATGGTCTGGCGCCGAAGCCGGAAGCAGGTCGGTTATGGGTGCATCAGGTGCAGCTCACTGTCGCCGATCTCGTGCTGGAAATTCACGACACCCATCATCCGCTCGGGCCCAGCCTCTATTACGAGGACCAGCGCGCGCCGGCAAAGAAACGCAGCGAGGAATTCTGGAACGCGCGGGTTCCGAAATATCTGGGCTATTTCGAAGGCTTGCTGAAGGCCAATGGCGGTTCTTATGTCACCGGCCGCCGCTTGACCTATGTCGATCTCTCGCTGTTCCAGATCGTGGAAGGCCTGCACTACGCCTTCCCCAGGCGGATGAAAGCGTTCGAGCGTCATATTCCCGGCCTGGTCGGCTTGCGCGACCGCGTCGCCGCGCGGCCCAGGATCAAGGCCTATCTCGAAAGCGACCGGCGGATTCCTTTCAACGAGGATGGGATTTTCCGGCATTACAGGGAATTGGACAATTGAAAGCCAATCCATCCCGCAATGATTCCGGGCTCGCGCTTTGCGCGGCCCGGAATGACGGTGCTACCTGTTCCGGCCGTCGATCGACGTCATCGCGAGCCTTGCCAATTCGACGCCGTCGATGCAACTGACGTTGAGCGCCACCACCTCGGCGCCGTCGGGCTTCTTGCCGCGCGCGAACACTTCGACGCCGCAGTCGACGCAGAACTGATGCCTGATCGCGTGCTTGTTGAAGAGATATTCCTTCAGATTATCCTCGCCGGCGCGCAACTGGAACTTCTCCGGCGCCAGGAAGGCGAAATGCAGCCCCTTCTTGGTGCAGATCGAGCAGTTGCACGCGGTGACCATGGCAAGATCCGTGGTGCATTCGAAACGCACCAGGCCGCAATGGCAGCCGCCGGTATAGGTGATGGAACTGGGCATCGGTTGCTGACCCGTTGGTTCAAGCCGGGTGCAGTATAACTCTTACCAAACTCCGGGCACCAGCCGGTAGCGCACGCGCGCGGTGTAATCGGCATAGCCGGGCAGGCCCGCCGTCAGCGCGCGTTCCTCGATGACGATGCGGCCCGCGAACAGCAGAACGAGCAGCGGCGACATCGCGACGCCCCACCACGAGCCCAGCAGTAGCGGCGCGCCGACGAAGAACAATACGCTGCCGCTATACATGGGGTGCCGGACGAGGGCGTAGGGGCCGGTCGAGACCACGCGGTGGCCGCGTTCGGTCTGCAGCCTGATCACGGGAGCTGCGAACGAATTCTCGCGCATCACCCACAGGATGAAGCCCGCGGCGAACAGCAGCATGACGAAGCCCAGCGCTTGCAGATCCCGGGGGATCCTGACGCCGTGCTCGCGGATATCGATCCCGATCGCGAGGAACCAGATCAGCGCCGTAAAGCCGAACACCAGCATGAATGTCTTGTCGGCGGCGGGCTGGTCGGGCTGCATCATCGGACGCATGCGCTCGGCGAGCAGCGCCGGGTCGTGTCTCGCCAGCCACAGGCCGCCGGCGATGCCGATAATTCCCGTGGTGGCAAGGAACAGCCACGCCGCGGGCCAATGCAGCGTGCCTGCGGGCACGAACAACAGCGCGCCGAGCACGGCGACCCAGATCAGGTTCTGCAGCAGAAGTTTTGCGATCATGCGAAGTTCCCGTGTCGTGCGGGCTCACGATGATCGCGCCGTTTTCCGGCAAAGGTTTGGCGTAACCGCCGTCATTGCCGGGCTTTGACCCGGCAATGAATCTTCCTCGGCGAATGGTCTTGCTAGGGGAGACGCGGGCCAGGCCCGCGTATGACAAGGTGGGTCGCTACGCTCAGACCAACTGGTCGATGCGTGTTCCCTGTCCCGGCGGCAGCGGGGACGGAGCGGGCGGCTGATAGGCCGGGGTGCTGTCGGTGGTGGTATCGGCCTTGACCTCGGGCGGCTTGGCCTCGACGGGTTCCGGCGATTTCACCGGGGTGGACGGCGGAACACTCGAAATGCTCGAAACACTCATGATTGCTATCCTTGGCTCTTTCGCGCCCGGACTGTGGGGGCAGGGAGGCGAATGCTTCCTGAATCCAATCGCTAAAGCCTGCGGCATCGGGATCCATCCCGCCACATGGTGAACGGGAGGCTGAAATATTCGGGGAAAAAGCCCGCTATTTCCTAAAATTGTAGCGATTGGAGCAGCCGTATCGATGCCTTCTTATTCATCCGTGCCGCGGGTGATCGCGATCGATGCCTCGGTCTTGGTGCGGGTGCATTCGTAGTTCAGCCGGCGGTAGCGCATCTTGATGGTGTCGCCGCGCAACAGCCCCATCCGTTTCATGCAACGCGTGGTGCCGGTCATGCTGTCGTCCTTCGGCACGGTGAAGACAATCGCGGCAGCGGCTCCGACGAGGTCGAGGAAGGCTGGCTTCGGCTTGCGGCCGTCCTGCTTGGCATAGAGCTCGTTCTTGTAGTTGCGGTTGGCGCAGCCCAGCGACATCTCCTTGGCCTGCGGATGCGAGAGGTAGACGATGTTGGCGGCGGTGATGCCGACCTTGAGGCCGTCGATCTGGTTCTTGAGCTGGTTGGCGAGATCATCGCAGTGATCGGCGCGGGCGGGCGAAGCCATGGATGCGGTCAGAACGATTGCGGTGAGCAGCGCGGCGAAGAAAGTCGGTCCGGAAGAATGTCGCGTCAGTGTCATGTGATTGCCCCTTTGCGCCATTGAAGCGTCCGCCAAGGAGTAGCGCAAGGGTGGACCTGGCCACTGTCGCGTTCATGGCCGGGATCGGCCCGGCCATCCACATGGGCTGGGCAAGCCGGGCATCCCAAAGCTTTATTTTCTCGCAAAAATGCTTAGAACCGCTTCAACCGCTGGCGCGCCGTCTCCCCTGGATGCGTCCGGCTTTGAGCCCCACGAGCCCCTCATGAACGCCCCCACCGCCTTTCCCGACCCAAAGCCCGTTCCGCCCTACAAGCATACGCCGCTGTTTCCGCTTGGGCAGGACACCACGCCCTACAAGAAGATCACGGCTGAGGGCGTGCGGGTCGAGAAGGTCATGGGACGCGACATGCTGGTGGTGTCGCGGGAGGCGCTGCGGGCGCTTTCCGAGGCCGCATTCGGCGACATCAATCATTATCTGCGCCCGGGACATCTGAAGCAGTTGCGCGCGATCCTCGACGATCCCGAGGCCAGCGACAACGACAAGTTCGTTGCCTTCGACTTCCTGAAGAACGCCAACATCGCCGCCGGCGGGGTGCTGCCGATGTGTCAGGATACCGGCACTGCGATCATCATGGGCAAGAAGGGCGCGCGCGTCATCACCGACGGCGACGACGAAGCGGCGCTCTCCGAAGGCGCACGCGACGCCTATCTGCGCCGTAACCTGCGCTATTCGCAGGTGGCGCCGCTGTCGATGTACGAGGAGAAGAACACCGCCAACAACATGCCGGCGCAGTGCGAGATCTATGCCGAGGGCGACGATGCCTACAAGTTCATGTTCATGGCCAAGGGCGGTGGAAGCGCCAACAAGAGCTTCCTGTTCCAGGCAACGCCGTCGGTGCTGACCAGGGATCGCATGCTGGCGTTCCTGAAGGAGAAGGTGCTGACGCTCGGCACCGCGGCGTGCCCGCCTTATCACCTTGCGATCGTGATCGGCGGCACCTCGGCCGAACTCTGCATGAAGACGGTGAAGCTCGCATCGGCGCGCTATCTCGACGCGCTGCCGACCCACGGCTCGGCTGACGGCAACGCGTTCCGCGATCTCGAGATGGAGCAGGAGATCCTGAAGATGACGCAGTCGCTCGGCGTCGGCGCGCAGTTCGGCGGCAAGTATTTCTGTCACGACGTGCGGGTGATCCGGCTGCCGCGCCATGGCGCCTCGCTGCCCATCGGGTTGGGTGTGTCGTGCTCGGCTGATCGCCAGGTGCTCGGCAAGATCACGAAGGACGGCGTCTATCTCGAAGAGCTCGAGCATAACCCGGCGCAATATCTCCCGGCGGTGGAGCAGGCGCTTGGCGGGGAGGTCGTCAAGATCGATCTCAACCGGCCGATGAAGGAAATTTTGGCGACGCTGTCGCAGTATCCGATCAAGACCCGGGTCTCGATGACCGGCACCATGATCGTGGCGCGCGATTCCGCGCATGCCAAGCTGCGCGAACGGCTGGATAAGGGCGAACCGCTGCCGGACTACTTCAGGAACCATCCGGTCTATTACGCCGGTCCCGCCAAGACGCCGGATGGCTACGCCTCCGGCGCGTTCGGCCCGACCACGGCGGGACGGATGGATTCCTTCGTCGACCAGTTCCAGGCGGCGGGCGGCTCGATGGTGATGGTGGCCAAGGGCAACCGTGCGGTGGCGGTGCGCGAGGCCTGCAAGAAGCACGGCGGCTTCTATCTCGGCTCGATCGGCGGCGCGGCGGCGAACCTCGCCGAGCACTGCATCAAGAAGGTCGAGGTGGTGGAATATCCCGAACTCGGCATGGAAGCGATCTGGCGCATCGAGGTCGAGGATTTCCCGGCCTTCATCATCATCGACGACAAGGGCAACGACTTCTTCAAGGAATTGAATTTGGGGTGAGGGCGCTGGGCCTCGACGGATTTGGCGGAGGATGGGTCGCCGTATCGCTCGACGGCGACCGGAGGGAAATCAGCTTTCTTCGCGACATTGCCGAAGCGTTGCCTGCGCGGTTTGACCGGCTCGCCATCGATATTCCGATCGGCATGGATGAGGCGGGCCAGCGGGATTGCGATCTGCTGGCCCGCGAGAAATTGCGGCCTCATGCGTCGCGGGTCTTTACCGGCGCGCGGCGATGGCTGTGGGATGAATTCGATGATCCCGACAGGGCGAATGACGAAGCCCTGCGGCGTGGACAGAAGCGGGTGTCCCGCCAGTTGTGGCATCTTGGCCCCAAGATCATGCAGGTCGACGCGTTCGTCCGTGCCAATCCCGATCTCGACATTCGCGAGACGCACCCCGAACTCGTCTTTCAGCGGCTAAACGCCGGTGAACCGCTTCCATCCAAGAAATCCGACGCTGGAATAGTTCTGCGCCGAAAGCTGTTGATGCGCGAGGGTTTCGAGGAAATCGATCGTTGGCTCACGAGTTCTCGCAGGGGCAGTGGAGCCAAGCCGGATGACGTGCTGGATGCTTGCGCCGCGGCTATCGCCGCGCTGAGTTCGTCGAGCAGCGTGCCCGAGGGCACGCCGCCGGTCGATGCGCACGGCCTCGCCATGCAGATATGGTTTTGAAGCGCGTTACGCTTTCTTCCCCGTGAACGGAAAACTGCCCATCGGGCCGATGCCCATTTCGCCGGACATGCTGTCGCCGGCGACCTTGCCGGAGAAAGCGAGCGTCAGCGGCATCGGGTTGGTGATGGAGATCTTCCAGGCGACGTCGTCGCCGCTCACCGTGCCGTCGAAAATCTCGCCGGAATTGCCGTCCGCGCCCTGGGTGCCCGTCAGCGTGCCGCCGGCGCTCTTCAGGGTCAGCGTCGCGTTGCGCTCGCCCATCGGCGTCGACATGGTGATATTCCAGTTTCCGTCCACCGCCATCTCTAGGTCTCCTTGAGGCTCCGTATTCGCAAAACCGGAATGGTTCTGGGATCGAGGGTCGCTCCGGCGGCGGTATAGCGCATCTGGCGGCCCGTGCCCAACCCCGCATCCGGCGCGAGGCGGGCTTTGGCTTGAAAACGCTTCAAATGGACGCGGCCCGGGCGGCGCGAATCCGGCTCGTGACAATCAGACGGAATGCAACATATTGCACGGCGAAGGCGGCAATCTTGACCCCGCTCAGCACCACCGAGACATAGAACGCCCACAGCTTGAGATCGCCGGTCGAGGCGACCGCGATGGTGCCAAGCCCCAGCACGACCATCAGCGCCGACCAGGCGTAGCCGGCGGCCGTGACATATTCCGGAATGGTCTCGGACACGATCGGCGGCATGTAGCGCAGCATCCAGCCGCGCTTGAGCATGATCGCGGCGATCGCAAAATGCGCGATCGAGGGCTTCGCCAGCACGAAGCGGGGATCGTTGGTGAGCAGCGTCGCGACCCCGAGCACGATCACGAGCCCAAGGCTCGCATAGGTCATGAAGCCGAGCGGCTTGCCCTTGACGCGGGCGTAGATCACCTGCGCCACGGCGCCGGCGATCGCCACCGATGTCGCCAGCACGACGTTGCCGGTGGAGAGGTACAGCACCAGGAAAACGATGGCGGAGAGGAAATCGGTGCCGATCTTGACGAATACGTCCTTCATCACTTTCCCTTAAATCCGCAATTGTCCGCCGAAGGGATGATCCAAAGGACCAGACCCGGAATCCCATCGAACGAGACCGATACGATCTATACAGCGTCCGCAGCCGGCGCGGCAAACTTCGCCCGCACGTATTCGGGATACCACTTCGTGAAATACAGCGCGGTGTTGCGGGCGGCGAACGCGATCGCGATTCCGGCCCATAGCGGCAGGCCCGGCAGATAGATCAGGAGCACATTGGCCAGAATCATCAGCACGAAGCAGGCGGTCCATGCCCAGGTGATGACGAAGTTGGCCTTCACGAAGCCGGGCAATCGCGCCGTCTCGGCATCGACCACTTCACGGGCATATTCCAGCGTGAACGGCCGGCGGATCAGGAGCGAGCCGAGCGAAATCGCCAGCACGCCGGCGTCGACCGCCAGTTTGACTTCGGTGCTGCTCACGCCGGTATCGACCAGCGTGACGTAGCAGCCAAGTGCTGCGAACAGGATCGCCGAGCCCGCGCCGAGCGTCTTGATCGAACGGCCCTTGAAGATGTCGAGCGCGATCACGCCGATGCAGATCGCGGCGGAAACGAACAGGCTCGTCGCCGCCGATGTGAACAGCATCAAGGTCGCAAACGCGCCGTAGGGGGCAAGGATCAGGAAAACCATCATGGTAGCCTCATTGCGGCTAATCTTTACAACGTCAAGATTTGTAATGGCAGGACTTGGATGCGTCAAGCAAAATCTTGACACTGTCAACATAACGTGAGAAAGCGGCATAAAATATAATAATAACAGTATCTTGCGTGCGTTTTGGTCGGACGAGGGTGAATGCGGCGAGCGGGGCAGATGGCGTTCAAGCCGTCATCCCCACGGCCACGCTCGCCACAGAATGAGCCCCGCGCAGGCGATCATCACGCCCGGCGGTCAGCCCCATGCCGCCCATCCGGCAGATGCGAAACCGCAACGTCCGCGGATCGGCGTACATGCCGAGGGGATGGAGCAGCCGCGCGACCAATAGTGTCGCCATCAATCCATGCAGGCTTGTCGCGCGCAGCCCGGAGATTTCCAGCATCGCCGCCATCAGCGCGATGATGGGGACGTGTTCGCCGAAATGCGCATGCGCACGGATCGCGCTGCGCAATTGGGCATTGCCGGCATCGCCGAAACCCGCCCGATTTCTTCGGCGCAGTCCCGCGACCTGGAGACCGAGTGCGGCATAGAGCAAGGCGAGCAGGGCCGTGTAGACGGCAGTGATGGATGGCAAATGCACATCGGCCTCCCGCCGCCATTGCCTTTACGCGGCGGCGACCCAGTTGCCGTGGAATCCGTCGGGCACCCGATGGCCGAGTTGCACCAGCGCCACGGGACCCGCTTCGATGTCGGTGGCGTTGAAGACCGCCAGATCGCTGCGGTTCTCAGTCGCGCGCCACACCACCGCCAGCAGCCAGCCATCGCCTTCGGCGGCATCGTCGCCGCGGGCGACGAACACCGGCTCGGAGATGGTGTCGCCGGCCGGCAGGAGATAGTTGCCGAGCCTCGCGCCCTTGCCGTCGACATGCACGATGCCCGACAGCGCGCCGAACATCGGCAGGTCGGGATTGGCACAGGCATACCAGCCGTGGCGGCTGGCAAACCCGGCGCGGCGCTCGTCGATGCGCGGGAATTCGCCGGTGAGGTCGTCGAGATAGGTCTGCGTGAAGCGGTCGGTATTCCCCGCGAGGTCGAAGGTCCAGCGGCACAGCCGCGCACGCGACTTGTCGGGGTCGGTCGGCCGGCCGTCGGGGTGGGGAAACAGCGGGGCTTCCTCGAACTGCATGACGTCGGCAACGATGCGGTTGCCTTCCTCCCACGCGTTCATCACGTGGAAGACGTAGCAGCTCTCGGCGCGGAACCAGACGATGTCGGCGGCCGAACCGTGGCGCTTCATGACGCCGACATAGGCGCCTTTTTCGGGCTCCCAGGCATAGGGCGGCTGGCCGGCCATCGCGCGCGTCATGCTGCCGGTGATGGGCAGCACCGGAAACAGCATGTGATTTTCGGTGACGATGAAGTCGTGCACCATGCTGGCGTAGGGCGCCTCGAAATGTTCGAAGCGCGTCACCGCGCCCGCGGCATTGACGGATCCGAACGACAAAGCAGGGGTCAGCGGGCCTGCGGCGTTGTAGCCGAAGAACACCATCTCACCGGTGACCGGATCGATCTTGGGATGCGCCGTGAACGGTCCCGCGATGCCGCCGCCATAATTGTTGTAGCCGCGTGTCTTCAGGGTGCCGGGTTCGATTTCGGTCGGCAGATGGGCCTCCTCCAGCGCCAGAAGGCGTCCGGCGTGGAAGATGATGTTGGTGTTGGCGGCGCCGCCGTCCTGCGTCACCGAGGCGGGCGTGTTGGGCAGTCTTCGGCCGAAGCCGCCGAACAGCGCGCGGCCGGCGTCATGCTCGGCCAGCCATTTGGGGGTACGAATCCAGCGGTTGCGGTAGCTGGCGCGGCCGTTCTCGAGGTGAAAGGCGTGCAACATGCCGTCGCCGACGAACCAGTGCGCGCCGGGTACCTCGAATTGCGGATTGGGGCCGTTGCGATAGAGCGTGCCGTTGAGTTCACGCGGCAGTTCGCCGACGATCTTCAGGAACGGCGCATCGCATTCCATCGGAATCGGCGCCAGATTGGTTCGCGCCGTCCGGGTCGCCACTGCCTCAAGCATCGGTTTCTCCTTTAAGGTTATCTTTACATCGTAAAGATAGGATCGGCCCCGGTCAAGCCTTATCTTTACAGTGTCAAATTCGTGATCTATAGGACTGCGATGGCCAAACGAGCGACACCGGCGCGAACCCGCGCCGCCCGGACTACAAGAGATACCGTGCCGGCGCGCCCGCGAAGGCGCAGCGGGCCGAAGGCTGCTGCCGCAAGCGAGAGCGCGCCCTATCATCATGGCGCGCTGCGCGATGCGCTGCTTCTGGCCGCAGAGCGAGTGCTCGAACGCGACGGGCTTGGCGGTCTGACATTGCGCGCGGTGGCGCGCGAGGCCGGGGTGTCGCATGCCGCGCCGACGCACCATTTCGGCGACCTCACCGGGCTCGTCAGCGAACTTGCCGCAATCGGCTTTCGCCAGTTCAACGCCGCGATGGCTGCTGCCGGCGCCTCGGCGACCGAGCCGCAGGAGAGGGCGATCGCGCGCGCCAAGGCCTACGTCGCCTATGCGCAGGCCCATCCCGGCATGTACGGGCTGATGTTCCGGACCGAGCGTCTCGACATGTCGCGGCCCTCGCTGAACGAGGCCGCCAATGCCTCCTTCGCGGGACTTGCAGGCGCGATCGGCGCCGACCGCCGGGAGCCGATTTCGGCACAGGCGCTGTCGCTCGGGCAGGCGGCCGACATCGCGCGCGCCTGGTCGCTGGTGCACGGCTTTACCATGCTGCTGCTCGATGGCCGGCTGAGCGACATCCTGCACCGGTTGCCGAAAGGCACCGATGCCGCGACGCTGCTGGATGCGATGCTCAAACGCGCGATCGGGCAGGCGCCGGTGACCTAGTCAGCGCCGCACGGCCATTTCCACCGCGCGGCCGCTGTTGCCGATCACCTTCACCTCGTCCTTGCCGCACTGGAAGCCGCGGGCGAATTCGTCGGCGGCCTTGCGGGCGAGTTCGTTGGCATCGGCATTGGCTTTCACGTCGACATAGGCCACGTGGCACACCGGCCCGGGCGGCAGCCGCGTCACCACCAGCATCGGCTTGGCGGTCGGCCGGCCGCTCTTGTCCTCGTCGGCGACGTCGTCGAGGTGCCAGCGCTGGATGAGCGCAAATGGCTTGCCGTCGCGCGTACGCCATTCGACCGTCGTGGTGCTCGAATTGAACGGACCGAACCAGGCCTGCGCGGCGGGCTCCCTGGCCGCGATGGCACGGGTGCGGCCGACCGAGACGGTTTCGCGCAGATCGTCTTCGGTCACCAGCACGCCGAGGCCTGCCTTGCCCGGACAGAACCGTGTCGTGGAATCGTCGACGCCGTGGCGCGGCCTAAAGATGCGGCAGTTCCCGGGGGCGGTCGATGTATAGACGCTGCCGATTGTTTGGGCGTTTGCCCAGGGAATGGGGCCGAAGCCGGCATAAACCGACAATGCCCAGGCGATTCCTGTCACAAGATGCCGGCATTTGTCGATGCGGCGGTGTGAAATGCGCTTCATGCGAGCCGTCCCATCCGGGAACCCGGTGTTTGACAGGCGCAAGCTGGGGAAGGTTCAGGCGAACCGCGCGAAAAACCTGACATCGGCGCGGAATCGTCCTAGAACAGCGCCCTCGCGAGCCCCTTTCTCATTAGCGTGCAGTTGTCCTATTTATCATGCCTGCCATTTCGCCGAAAAAACCGTACCGCGTCGGCCGTTCCCGCACCGGGCTTGG
Organism: uncultured Alphaproteobacteria bacterium; assembly: GCA_963843225.1. Lineage (GTDB taxonomy): Bacteria > Pseudomonadota > Alphaproteobacteria > Rhizobiales > Xanthobacteraceae > Bradyrhizobium. Next base: position 203,818 of record CAWJJT010000006.1, read on the forward strand.
CCTCTTCGCCACCAAACCGATCAAGAAGGGCAGCAAGATCATCCGCTATTTCGGGCCACTACTGGATTCCCGGAAGAAGAAGGATGACGCGATCGAGAACAAATATCTGTTCGAGCTCAACAACCGCTGGACCATCGACGGGTCGGTGCGCAAGAACATCGCCCGCTACATCAACCACGCCTGCAAGCCGAACGCCGAATCCGACGTCAAGCCCCGCAAGCGCAAGGTGGTGATCCGCGCCATCAAGAACATCGAGCCGGGCGACGAGATCAACTACGACTACGGCACCGATTACTTCAAGGCATATCTGAAGCCGATCGGCTGCAAATGCGACGCCTGCGAAAAGAAGCGCAAGAAGAAGCGCGCCGAGGCGCGGGCCGAGCGGCTGCGCCTGAAGGCCAAGGCCGAGCGGAAGGCGTTGAAGAAGGCGGAAAAAGAGGCGGCGAAGAAGCTCAAGAAAGAGCTGAAGCGCAAACTGAACGGCCACGCCGGCCACGCCAACGGCAGCCTGATGAACGGCAAACCGCTCAACGGTCATGGCACCAAAGCTCGCGCGGGCAAAATCCCCGCCGCGGAATCCGCCATTTTCGCGACGGTCCTGGACCGGTCGGGTGAGGAAAGCCGGGCTTCGGCCTGAGTTGCGTTTTATAACGCCGTCATGCCCGGGCTTGTCCCGGGCATCCACGTCGTCACGAGCGGCAGGAAAGACGTGGATGGCCGGGTCAGGCCCGGCCATGACGAAGGATTACTTCCCCTTCGCGAACGCCAGATTGACCCAATCGACGCCCGCGGCGCGATTGCTTTCCTGACTGGATTCGCTGCGCACGTTCAAGATCGGATGAAGGCGCTCGCCCAGCGCCAGCGCGATCGTTTCGTCTGCGCCGACCTCGAACATCCGCCGTCCCGGCGGCACCGGCTCCGTGCCGGATCTTCATGATCAGCGTGCCGCCTGGCCGCATCAGCGCGGCGAGGTTCGGCATCGCCTGCCGCCGCTGTGGTTCGTCGAGATGCATCCAGACCGCGGTCAGCATCACGAGGTCGAAGGTTTCGCCGCGGGCGCGCAGCAACGCCAGATCCGGCAGGCTGTCGTTGAGCCAGTTGATCCGCGGCGATGGATGCAGCGCCATCGCGGGCAGGCGCATCGCATCGGTCGGCTCGACCGCGACGACGGCATGTCCGCGGCCGGCAAACCACGCCGCATCGCGCCCGGTGCCGGAGCCGATGTCGAGCACATGGCCCGGCACCGCCGGGATCAGATGCAGCACCGCCCGGTGCGCGTCGTCGAAGGGGATGCTTTCATACCGCCTGAAGAGCGCCTCGGCCTCTTCGGCATAGCCTTCCGTTCCGCTGATGGGCATCGCAGGCGTTTTCCGAAGTCCGGCGTGATCTCGACGTCGTCATTCCGGGAGGGTGCGTGCGGTTCTCGGTCTCCCCCAGTTCGTCCTCTAGACCCGGCTCGCTGATCCGAGTCGGAGCTGGCAGGAGGTCGCGGTGTTCGCCTGCACCTGCGCCCAGTCTCGCTCGCTCGACCTCCCGCCGTGGCAAAATCCCGTCTTCCGCGCCAGCCTTCGCGACTTGGACAAACCGTACGGCGATCCGAGCGGCAAACGTGAGAGCTCCGAGCTGCTCAAGCGGTTGCTGGATGCCGGACTGTCGCCGTTCGAGCCTGATCCGTTGCAGGCGCTCCGGAGCGGAGCTTAGCTCACGTCCCTGATCTTGCATCTCACTTCGGTTAGTCTTGCGCGCACGGCCTCCGTGGAAAATGAAAAACTTATTTCGACGCGCCCATTCTCTTCCTGCCCCGATATGCTCACGGACTTAGATGCGTCGCTCGAATCGCTGCCTTGCGATCCGTCTCTATCGACATATGAGATATCTGCCTCGCATCGAACCCGAGCGGTGGGCGTATCGCTGCCATTGTAGTTTGTCGGATGGTGCTTAGCACCAGACCCGGAATGCTGACAATTCCGGGTCGGCATGATTTGGTTATCGGAAGTTCGTCCCATGTTCGCCCATCCAGAGTTCGGCCGGTTTGCTTCTTCTGAACGCCACCCCACTGTTTGAAATGGAACGCCACTCCGGCGGAATTGCATTGGTCACGAATTGACCGAACCCAATTAGGATTCATCGGTCGCGCGTTCGGACCACTTTCTCCACCCGCGATAGTCCAGTCGATGCCATCGAGATTGAGGTGATCTAGGGGTCCGAGCAAAGGTTCGAGACTGAGGAATTTGATGAAGGCCGGTGTCGTCCTAAGATAGTCAATCCGATCCACGTAATCTTGATTTTCAACGCTTACTCCCATCCAGACATTATCTGGCCAAGGCAGTTGCCCGGCAATCTCGGCAAGGCGATCGGCCCGCTTTGTCAAAACTTGAAAGGTATGGTGTCGCGCCTCTTTCATCATATTGAAAACCTTCAAGACGAATTCTACGGGAATTTTCTCGTGGAAAAGATCGGACATTGAATTCACAAAAATGATCTTCGATGCTATGCATCGCCCCGGAATGACGGCTTCGGATGTTTCGGCAAGCGTGCGCGGGCGTCAAGCCGCCAGCGCGCCGCCGCTTCGCCGCAGGCCGATATATTGCAGTTCGGCCAGCACGCCGACCACGATCGCCTGGGCCGCGACAAAGGCTTCGCCCAACAGATTTGGCGTCACCGCGCCTGAGAACAGCAGCGCGATGCTGGCCAGCGTCCACGCCGCATTCCCGGCGATCACGATGACCACCAGCGGCTTCGGCATCGCTTGCCGCGTGCCGAGCCAGCCGACCAGCGCGGCATAGGCGATCAGGAACAGCCCGGTCTCGCGCAGCAGCGCTTCGGGCAGGTCGAGCAGCGGCGCCAGCGCGCCGGCGCCCAGCGTCAGCAGTACGGCCGATGCACCGCTGAAGATGGCGTCGGCCAGGATGGCGCGGCGCAGGAACGGGGAGGGATGGATCATGGCATTTCTCCTTGGGCTGGGGTCGAGGGTGAAGGGGATCAGCGGCGCCGGTTGCCGCAGCCAGCTCTGGATCCGGCGCAACAGGCGAAGCGGGCATAGTGTCTGGCCGACGCGGGTCTCGACCGCCGCCACATGCGCGAACACCAGGATGCCGGTGGTGTGAACCAGCGGCTCCGGCATGTTGAGACTGCGCGCCACCAGCCGCGTGGCCAGATTGAGCAGCCACGGCATCATGCCGGCGGCGGATGAAGAGGTGCTGGATCGGGAAAGCGTATTCATGGATCATCTCCTGTGATGGCGAAGATGATCCGCTCCGATCCGCAATTCGATTACGTCGGAGGTAATGGAAGGCGTGAAATCCGCGTGATAGGTTTTCCACCATGAACGCACAGACCGCCACGGCCCGAACCGAGCAAACCAAACCCGCCCATGTCGGCGATCACTTGCGGCGAATGGCGGCAGCGCCGCCATCTCAGCCAGCTCGATCTCGCCGGCGATGCCGAGATTTCCGCGCGGCATCTGAGCTTCGTGGAAACCGGCCGCGCCGCGCCGTCGCGCGACATGGTGCTGAAACTCGCAGAAAGGCTCGAGGTGCCCCTTCGCGAACGCAACGTGTTGCTGGTCGCCGCCGGCTATGCGCCGGCGTTCCCGCAGCGATCGCTCGACGATCCCGCGCTGAAATCGGCGCGGGCGGCGATCGATCTGGTGCTGAAGGCGCATGAGCCCAATCCGGCGCTGGCCTATGACCGGCACTGGAACCTGGTCTCGGCCAATCGCATGGTGATGCCGCTGTTGGAAGGCATTCCGACGCGGCTGCTCGGCCAGCCCTTCAACATCCTGCGGCTGGCGTTTCATCCCGGAGGCGCTGGCGGCGCGCACCGTCAACCTCGCCGAATGGTGCGCGCATCTCCTGGAGCGGCTGCACCGCCAGTGCGAAGCCACCGCCGATCCCGAGCTGATAAAACTCTACGCGGAGTTGAAGGCCTTTCCGATCCCGGCGCGCTCGGCGCCGCTGTCCTCCGACAATGTCGCGATCCCCTTCAAGATGCGGCTCGACGGCGAGATACTGAGCTTCATTTCCACCACCATGATCTTCGGCACGCCGGTCGACATCACGCTGTCGGAACTGGCGCTGGAGACGTTCTTTCCCGCCGACGAACTGACCGCCGAGCGGATGCGGGCGATGGCGGCCGGCCTCAAATAGCTCCCTTGTCGGGGGCCGGATTGCGGCTTATCTCTGGGCCTTCCCGAGGGAGGACGAGCCCATGAGCACCCTGAAGCCGCTGCAGATCGACATCGTTTCCGACGTGGTGTGTCCGTGGTGCTATATCGGCAAGCGCCGGATCGAGGACGCGCTGGCGCTGACGCCGGACGTGCCGGTCGAGATCAACTGGCGGCCGTTCTTTCTCAATTCATGGGTGCCGCGCGAGGGCATCAGCCGCGACGAATATCTGACCGCGAAGTTCGGCTCGCCCGAGGCCTACAAGGACATCGCCGGACGCGTGGTTGCCGCAGCCGAGCGAAGAGGGCCTGACCTACCGGCCCGATCTGGTCCGGCGCCAGCCCAACACCATCGACTGCCATCGCCTGATTCACTGGGCCGATGCCATGGGCAAATCGGCCGAGATGAAGCAGCGGCTGATGGAATTGTATTTCCGGGACGGCGGCGATCTCACCGACACCGAGGTGCTGGTGCAGGCGGCGGCCGATTGCGGGCTCGATGCCGAGGACGTCCGCAGGCGGCTGGCGACCGACGAAGACGTGGCGCTGATCTCGGCGCAGGCCAAGGATGCCTCCGACAAGGGCATCTCCGGCGTGCCGACCTTTGTGTTCGCGCAGAAATACGCCGTCTCCGGCGCGCAGCCGGCCGAACAGCTCGCCCGCGCCATCCGTCAGGTGTCGGCGGAAGTGAACGCGCAGGCGGCGGAGTAGCGGGACAGCCGCAAGCACTGGCGCTATCCCGAGCGCTGGCCATCGCAAATTATTCGTCATGCCCGGCCTTGTGCCGGGCATCCACGTCTTTGGAACATCGTAGCAAGAAAGACGTGGATGGCCGGGTCAAGCCCGGCCATGACGTTAGAATGTCAGTGATGGCCTCGCATCAAGCGCACCGCGTGCCGCGCCAGTTCGCGAAGCCCGTGACGCAGCAGCATCGCCGCGTGGATCAGCGGCACCACCGGATCGTTCTTCCGCAGCGGGATCAGGACGTCGCCGATCGCAAACCGGCCGCGCCAGATCGGATTGATCATGGGATGATCGGCGCCGGCCGTGGAATCGGCGGAGGCGATGGCCGGATCGGCGCAGAGATGCCGGGTCAGGTCGAGCGTCAGCTGCACGCCCGGCGAGGCTTTTGCGAAGCGCTCGTCGATGCCGAGCTTGAAGAAGAAGGCGCGGTCCTGGTGCCGAAGCACGAGTCGCCGCCGCAACCGGCGTGGCTCCGGCATGGAGCGTGACGATTTCAAACTGACCGGTTTCGGCGAGCGCGGGCGCGGCGCGCCTGATAAAGGCGGCATCGCCATCGTCCTGGATCAGCGCGGTGCCGCGCTTTCCCTTCCAGCCGCTGGCCTCCAGTCGCAGGAAGTCCTCGAGCGCGGCGGCGACTTCCTCGCGTGTGCGCGCGACGTCGAACCGGACGGCGCCATGCTCGGCCAGACGGTGGCGCTGGCGGCGCAGCTCCTTCAGCTTCTTGGCCCCCAGCGCATCGCGCAGCAATTCGTCGGCGTCGCGCGTGGCGTCGAGGCAGGCGCGGAGCTGCCATTGCAGCACGCGCGGACGCAAATCATCCCGCCGCAGCACTTCCCCGAAAGTGTTCATGGCTGCGCCATCGAGCGTCACGTCGCGCAGGATCAGCGCATGGGCGCCGGACTGCCGCGCCGCGTGCAGCAATCGCGTCGCGGCCTCGTGCGCCCGGTCGCGGTCGAGCGGCGGCGTGCACAGCGTGCCGTAGGGATGAGCGCTCACCAGCGCGGGCAACGGAATCTTGAAGGCCCGCATCAGCGAAATCACCGGCAGCAGGCCGATCAATCCGCTGGCGTTCTCGCGGCGTCGCATCGCTGCGCGCGGACAGCGCGGACACACCGGTGCGGCCGCTTGCAAAGCTGTCCACCGCGAGTTCCCAGGACGGAAGATAGTAGCCGTTCGGCTCGATGGCGCATTCGGACAGCCGGCGCCATTGGCTCAACGGGACAGCCGTCAGCGGCCGCAGGCCTGCTTCAGCCTTCATCGACACGCGACCGACCGCGGCTTTGTCGGCAATCTCGACCACGTCCCCGTTTTCCCCGTTTGCGAAAGGCGGCGCATCCGTAGCGCCGCGCTCTGTTGGCATGCGGTGGAATGCTAGCGCAAAGATCGGAAAACAGCGTTGGCGCCGGCGGGCAATTTGGCCGGTAATGTTAACCCGGCGTTGACCGTCGGGAGGCGCAGCGTTCGATTACTGCGCGGAAGGGGTCTTTTCGCCGAGTTGTGCCAGGCACTGGAGGATGTAATCGGTGCGGTCCCTGGGCGGCACCCTCGCGATCGCGGCCCTGTAGCGGCATTCGATCTGCTCGCTTTGCCTCGCGCGGGGCTTCTTCGCCGCCAGCGAATATTGCCTGACCCTGCGCAGGATAATCGGCGAACCGTCGGATTCGAACCGCAATTCGTATTTCCTGCCGCCCCTGTCGGTTGCGCTGCAGGTGATGCTCGAAACCTGGAGCAGCGCAAAATTTCCAACCTGCCGGCAAGTGCCGGTCGCGGGCTCGGCGGATGGTACGGGCAGGCCGTCGGCCTTCGGCCTGTCCTTGGAGCTCAGCAGCATCCGGTCGACCGGCAGATCGAGGAGGTTGTCCTCGCTCCGGCGGCCATTTTCACCGGAGAACGAGATCACGTGACTATTGTCCGTGGGATCGTCCAGCGCGATGGTGAAATTGGTGCGGCCTTCCTCATTATGGAAGAAGCCAATGGTCCTGCACGTGAAATCGCGGCCCGCGATCTTGAGCATGCTGCATCGGCCGCTCATCAACGCGAAGATATCGGTGTCCGGTTCCTGCGGCTTGGGGTCGTTTGCAACGGCCAACACCGGTCCGGCCGGCTCGGCAATCACCGGTGGCGCAAGCAATAAAATGGCGATGGCAAAGGCAAGCCAGCAGGGACGCATTATCAGGCTCGATGGAAAGGTCATGGGATCGAACAGCCACCGTTTACCATCAATTGGCACATCGGGTAGCTGAAAAATCCGGCCGAGTCCCCGACTGAATAGCCGATCTTGGAACCCAATGTGTCCGCAAGGCGGCGGCCGATCGCCGCACAAGCCGTGATTTTTGCTTACCCCCAACTAATTCGGCCGGTAAATCGCCAAGTCCGGCCACGGCCCTTCCTCGCGCAAGCGAACGGGTTTGGCCAGCCCCTGATCGCAATGTCCGTCATGCCATGGGTTCAAGCGAAAGACCCGATCCTCTTGCGCCCGACATTTCCTATATTAGTGTATTCGAATGTATTGAAACGTCGACGCCGCAAGCGGGCACCGCTCGATGACGTCAGTCATGGGATCTGCCGAATGACCACGACCGTTTTCACGCCGATTGCCTCCCTCGTCGGTGGCGCGCTGATTGGGCTTTCCGCGGTGATGCTGCTGGCGCTGACCGGCCGACTGGCGGGCATCAGCGGTATCGTCGTCCGGCTATTTCCGCCCTATGAGGATGGTGAGTTTGCCGGCCGCCTTGCTTTCGTGGCGGGGCTCGTTGTCGCACCGGTCGTCGTACTGGCCGTGACCGGCAGGCTGCCGGTCCAGACCATCCAGGCACATGGAGCCGTGCTCATGCTCGCCGGATTCTTCGTCGGCTTCGGGTCGGTGTGGGGCAATGGCTGCACGTCGGGTCACGGCGTGTGCGGGCTGTCGCGGCTCTCCGTGCGTTCTCTCGTCGCTACGCTGACGTTCATGGCGACGGGGATCGCGACCGTGTTCGTCGTGCGGCATCTGGGTTGAACGTCATGGCCATCGTCGTCCAGTTTGCAATCGGGCTTATCTTCGGTCTCGGACTGCTGATCTCGGGCATGTCCGACCCGGCAAAGATTCTCAATTTTCTCGATTTCGCCGGGATCGCGACGGGCACCTGGGATCCGAGCCTCGCCCTGGTGATGGCCGGGGCCGTCGCCGTGACCTCTGCGGGTTTTGCCTGGGTCCTCAGGCAGCCCCGGCCGCTTTTCGGCGGGAAGTTTCATCTGCCGACCAGACAGGAATTGGATCTGCGGATCATTTCAGGCCCGGCCATCTTTGGTCTGGGCTGGGGGCTGGCGGGCTTTTGTCCGGGGCCCGCGCTGACGGCGCTCGGCTTCGGTTCGCCCGCCGCGTTCGTTTTTGTCGGCGCGATGCTTGCCGGCATGCTGTTCGCGCGATGGCTTGCCAACCGTCCCGCGTTATCGCGTATCGCAGCTCCCGCGGATTCGATTTGAGGCTGAATTGAATCGGTGGCGCGGCGATCAGCGCAGCGAACCGATCCGTTCCAGCTCCGCGGCATTGATCACCTTCAGGTAGCCCTCCGAGAGCTCCAGCAGGCGGCGTTCGCGAAACAGGCCCAGCACCCGGCTGACATGCACCGGCGTGAGGCCAACCGCATCGGCGATGTGCTGCTGGCGCAGCGGAAAGGGATAGCGCTGCTCGCGGATCACGTTGCGCGCCGCGATCCGGGGCATCAGGTGCAGCAGCAGATGCGCGATGCGCTCCTCGGCCGAGCACTGGCCCAAGCCCGACGAGGAGTTCGGTCATTTCGTGCGAGTCGGTGACGCAGGAGTTGGCGATGGCGCCCAGGACGCCGGAATCGGCCGCGCACCTCTTGCGGATTTCGGCGCGTGAAAATCCGCTCACCTGAACTTCGGTCAACGCCTTGACCGAGAAATGAAAGGTCTTTTCGAAGATGGTGACGGCGGAAAACAGATCTCCAGGCAGCAGGAATTTCAGGATCTGCCGGCGTCCGTCAGCAAGCTGGAAGTAGCGAAACGCCCAGCCCGCGCACAGGACGAACACATCCTCCGAGGCCTGATTGCGGACCGCGATTTGCGTGCCCGCGCGGGCTGCATAGAAATGCTGCCAGCCTGGTTTGTCTGCTGTTTTCGTGTCTTCGGAAGTCGCCCCGAACAGGGTTCGGCAAAAGGCGTTTTCGCGGTGAAGGCAGGTTACGCAAACTGACGCCGGATTATCGGACTGCTTTGGCAAAAGGTCTCGCAAGATTCTACGCTGAACTTACAGAACTTTCCTGTGCCGGAAAGTTGCATGCGATCTATCAGAATTAGCCGATACAGCGCAATCAAAATGGAACTCGCCGTCGAGCCACGGACGATTATTCGTTTAGTGGCGTCAAGGCCTGCAACTTGAGCGGGATGCGGCTCGTGGTCGTCTTAATGCAGGTCAACAACCTGCATCAAGTGGAGCGACTCGGAAAATGATGCAGAATCGTTCTAACCTTTCGTCAGTGCCCTTGCGTTTCAGGATGAGAGCCGACCATCGGAATTTCATCCCGGTATTCGATTGGAAGGAGATGTCATGGCGCAACCGATGGTTGCCGACAGCGATCAGGATCGCGAAATCCGCATGCGATCCGCGTGTTTCGCAGCCGCAGGACAAGGCTTCCGGCGCGATTCGGCATTTCAACCCGCAGATGAAAATTATGCATAAGACACTTGGCGACTCAGCCGCGTGCTTGCAGGATGTCACTCGCGCGTGTTTCGCGCCGCTGACAGAGTTTCACGGCAAACCGTCGTATTGCGTATGAGGTGTTGCGTATGAGCGTCGTGGGCCTCTCTACAGCAATCCGGAATTCCTGATGTCGATACACACCATCCCCGACGTTGAAAAAGCAATTCGCTGTACGAGCGTGAACAGCGATAGTTGCCCGCTCGGGCCGCTGTGCCCGGCCTGCGCGCCCCGCGTGCCGGATCGTCCATCCGACGAACTGATCTTGCAGAACCTCGGCGCGGCCGTGATGCTGTGCTGGGCGCAATTGCCGCTCAGCACGCGAGACCAGATCCTGCGGCAGGCCGACGATGTGATCGGTCTGGCGCCGGTCCCGCGGATTCGAAATGAGATCGTGCGGCTGATGCTGCGCCACGCCAGGCTGCGGTGGGCGGCCTCGCTGCTGCCGGACAGAGGGACGCGAAGCCGACGCGCCGGCTGATCGATTTGAAAGAGGCGCACGCGTCTTCTGCGCGCAAGCCGGCCGTCGATCCCGGATCAGGTCCGAAGCGTAGCTTCGCTCGCAAACCCGCTCAGATCGGTTGCCAGTTCTCCGACGCGCAATTGTCGTCGCGCTGGCGGTCCATGATCGCGCCGTCCTTGATCGTGATGCGATAGGTCTCCGAACCCAGCGGCCCGCCCATCACGGAAGTGAGTTCGGCGGTGACGCACGCGGTCCAGCCCGATCCATAGGCTTCGTGAAGCGGCGGCGAGACCTTGACCTCGCGCGGGTTTGACGCGGCCACAAACACCGAATCCAGATTTTTGCGGACGAGTTGCCGGACATCGGGCGGGGGCTCGGGAGGCGGCGGGTCGATCGCCTTGCTGCGCATGAATTCCGGCAGCGACGCGTGGCTGTCGGCAAAGCCGCAGCCCGTCAGCACAAGCGCCGCGCCTGCCAATGCCAGATGAACGACGATCCGCCCCATCAGCCCCACTTCGTTCCGCGCCCGCAGCGATAATACCCGCTGCGGCCGTCCGCCCGCGAGTCCTTGCGGCATCAACAAATCCTGAAGTTGGAAGCCATCCAGCGGCCCGGCGCCGAACTCTTGTTGCCATCATCCGGCGTCAGGGTAAGTTGATGGGGCAGGGAGACGGCGATGAAGAGCTTCACGGTAGCGGCGGTAATACTGGCATTGTTCGCCATGCCCGCGCACGCCCAGATGGGTGGCAAGGGCCATCGCGGCGGCGGCGGGGACAAGCCGGCGGATCAGAAGAAGCCGAAAGCGGACGAGGCGGCCTACAAGGCCGCGCTCGAACGAATTCCGGAGCCCAAGGAAAAATACGATCCCTGGGGCGTCGCGCGACCGGCGGATCCCGCCAAGAAAACGAAATAGCCCAAACCATCACCGCAAAGGCCTGAGCCTCGGCCTGCCGCTCTGAAAGCGCGGCGGGCCGGTCGCTAAACCGCGCGGGGTGCTCGATCGGCCGCGCATGTGACGATGATTGCCCTTGCACCAGGCCAATGGCGGTCGCGACAAGGCGCCGGGCATGTCCGGAATTACCCTTACCCCCGAAGGTTCAAATTTTACGGAACGTTCAGGTGTCTCCTCTACAAAACATTAACGAGCTTAGAACAGTGCTCCAGAACGCTCAGGATGAGCGATGGCTTATGCAAATTCATCAATCGTCGACGAAGTAGAAGCTGCGATCAATGCCGGGTCCGCGCAAAAGCGCCTGGACACAGTCAAGCGGGTTACCGATCTGTTTCTGCTGTCCGCCGGTCGTCTCGATACCGAGCAGATCGCGCTTTTTGACGAAGTGCTCGAGCGCCTCATAAAGACCATCGAGATTCGGGCGATCGCCGACATCAGCGCCCGCATCGCGCTGGCCGAAATGAGCGCGCAGCTTGCACCCGTGGCCCACGCGCCGCCGGCCGCCATTCGCCGTCTGGCAAGGAACGACGAGATCACGATCGCGGGACCGGTATTGACGGAATCCGCGCGGCTGAGCGATCAGGATCTGGTCGAAATCGCGGAAACAAAGGGCGAGCCGCATCTGCTGGCGATTTCCGGCCGCTGGTGGCTGAAGGAAGTCGTCACCGATGCGCTGTTCGCCCGCCGCTACCCGAATGTCAGCCGCCGGATCATCAAGAATCCCGGCGCGCGCGTCTCGGCGGCAGGCTTTGCCATTGCGGTCGCGCAGGCCGAGTTCGATCCTGAACTGACCGTCGAAACCGGCGTCCGGGTCGATCTGCCGTCGGACCTGCGCCGCGAATTGTTGAGCCATGCGACGGAGGCGGTCCGATCGCGGCTGTTGTCGCGCGCGCCGCCGCATCTCTTCGAGGAAATTCGCGATGCGATCGCGGCCGTCTCCGCGGGCGTCAATCGCGAAATGTCCAAGGCCCGCGACTTCGCCTCGGCCAAGCGCCTGGTGAAACTGCTGCGCGACAAGGGCGAACTCGACGAAGCGGCGCTGTTCGGCTTCGCCAAACAGCGGAAATATGAGGAAACCGTCGCGGCACTCGCCGCATTGTCGCAGTCGACCATCGAGGTGGTGCGGCCGCTGATGCAAAGTCTTCGCGACGACGGCGTGCTTGTTCCCTGCAAGGTGGCGGGGCTTGGCTGGGAAACCGTCCACGCGGTGCTCGAGAGCCGCTTTGCAACCGGCTCCATGGCGCCGCGCGAGCTGGCAAATGCCAAAGAGCGGTTTGCGAAACTGACGACCGAGGACGCGAACCGGCTGCTCAGGTTCTGGCAGGTCAGGTCCACATCTTCATGAGTTGAATGCTGGAGCTTCAGTTCTGATTGAAGCAGAACAGAGGTTGCAGCTTCACGCGAAGCGGCATGCACTTCGCTCGAAAACGCGCTAGTCGAATGCGACGCCGATCTGCCGTTCGCTGCTCCAGACGGCGTGGCAGCGGCGCTTGAAATGATCGGCCTCGATCACCAGCGTAAAGACCTTGGGCACGCCGACCGGATTGGCGATGTCAATTCGCGCGCCGCTTTCGGACAGGTTGCGTACCGTGCAGTCGAACACGCCGCCGCCATTGACGACGAGCGTGCCGCGCTTGAGCACGCGATGTCTGGGGACTGTCCTTTTCTCGCTCATCGCCCGTTAGTCTCAATTCTCTCGATCGTCGATGATTCAAATTTAGCGTTGGGAAATTACGGGCAATTGAATCGAATATCCGCGGTATTCGGTTCCGGATTCAGCTTTCGTTTACGATGATGGTTGGCGTGACGTGCGCCCGAGAACGCTTAAGGCAGCATCGCGAAGGCGCTCGAGACGATGGCGACCGGCTTGTTGTCACTGGCGCTCAGTAGCGTCACGCGGCCGAAGCTCATGGTGCGGCCCAGTCTCACCACCCGCGCATCCGCCAGCACGTCCGATTTCGTCACGGCGCGCATGAAATGCGTGGTCTGGTCGACCGTGGTCATCGGGCGATAGCCGCGGTTGGCCGCGAGAATGGCGATCACCATCGCGGTGTCGGCAAGCGCCATCAGCGCCTGGCCGCAGACGATGCCGCCGTGCCGGCACAGCCGTTCCGAAAACGGCATGCGCAGCAGCGCTCCCGGCTGCCAGTCGGGCGCCGCACCCGGCGGCGGGGCGTATTCGATGCCGCTGAGCGACAGTCCGAGGTCCTGCACCCAGGGTGCGAATACGTCGGCCAGCGTGCGCCGGGCCTCCTCGATATCGAAGCCGGCTGTTTGTTGATCGCTCTGCATGAACGCTGGTTCCCCCGCTATAGCCGCATTCTAGAGCGCATTTCGCAGAAGGGAACACGTCCCGCGGCGGCTTGAAAACGCCGGTTTCGGCGCCTAGCGTTGCTGAAATCCCGCAAGTCGGATCGTTTTGGACGTCCGGGCGGCGGTCCTTGGCTTAGCCATCGGCGCGATGGTATATGAGCGGGAAAATTCGGGGAGTATTCCATGAAGGTTTTCCGCCTGGCGGCTGTCATCGCGTTGCTTGCCGCGCCGGCTTACGCGCAAATGCCCAACATCAATCTGATGCCGGAGGTGAAGACCCTGACGCCGGAGGAAAAGGAGCAGGAAGCCGCACAGCAGAAGGCTTATCGGGAGTTGCTGAAGAAAATTCCGGATGCCAAGACCTCGAACGACCCGTGGGGCACTGTGCGCAGCGATGCGCCCAAGGCATCGGCGACCAAGACGCCGGCGCCGGCGAAGCCGAAGACCGGGACCGCCCAGACCAAGGCGGATACCCGCTGATCTCCGCGAAGAATTCCTGCGTCAGCGGAATGGTGTCGTTCACCGCCCGGTCCGCGCTTTGCAACAGCCAGCGGCAGAACCGAGCCTCCCTCGATACGCCGGCCTGGAACACCTGCCAGCATGTCGGGGAAGCGACGCAATTCGGTCGAAATCCGGCCGGGCGGGGACTTGGATTGGTTGCAGGCCGCGCTATATTCGAGGGGTAGTTACGGGTACCGGAGTTGCGGCATGGCCTTTCGCCCGCGGGATCTGGCAGACCGGATGGCCGGACGGCGGAAGCCGGACGATGGCTATCTGCGCGAGACCTTCACCTTGCCGCGCGACCAGGCGCGCAGCAAAGCGCGCGACTTCCTCAGCCGCTACCCGAAGGCCGCCTATATGAGTTCGGTGGAAAGCTGGCGTGAGCTGGCGGGCGGTGACATCGAATTCACCATGCGGCGGCTGCCGAGCGCGGACTGATGTCCGCTGCCGACAACAATTCGGGCAAGGATTTGCCGCCAACCTCTCGGAATTATAGGCATTTCCGCGCAGGCTTGGACATCCTGCGCGCTCGCAAAGTGCGCGGTGCTCAGATCGGGTCGGCGACCACGTGGTCGCAGGCGTAGCAACGGAATACGCTGATGGCGGCGCGGATCGACAAAGCGGGCAGGATGCCCAGCCGTTTCATCTCGGCGCTGCATTTGTCGCAATTGCGAAAGACATCGTTCCTGTTCGCCATCGCTGGCGGACTATTCGCGTCATCGGACGCCATCACTTCTGCCCCCAACATCCCGATTCGCCGGCAACAGAAGTTGGCGCCCGGAGGCGTTCGAATTTGTGGCCGGAGTGTTTCACTTGGTGAACAGGCGCCGGGCCAGACACATCAGGACTAATCTTCCGGCTGGCCAAGCAGCTTGCCGCTCGATCGATTGATGAAATGAAGCCGGTTGCAGGCCTGACAGACCACGGTTTCGTAGGCCGAAGACGGATGGTCCGGCTCGGCGTCGTCCAGCCAATGCTGCACGTTCAGAGCGGTATTGGGACATTTGAAGATGACGTTACTCATGAACGGTAAACAATGACGGCTTCCCGGCCCGCTATTTTGATCCCGGTCAAAGTCGGGCGCAAAGGGCGAGCCGCTGTTGGATATGATTTCCAATGTCAGCGCTCACTCGCTCTCGGTGATACGCATCAGACCGTCGCCGGTGACGGCAGGACCATCTGGCGGTCTCGATCACGTAACCCAGGCTTATCAGTCTGCCCAGATGGGACGCCGGGATGTTTGGATTCGGCGCACTGACCGCGACCTCGATCAGCGAGGCGAACTCTTCGGGCGTCAAGAGCTTTGGCGCGTGGACAGTCATTGCTCAACTCTGCGGTTCGGCAGCCAGTAACATTGAAATGAAAGCGGTCGCAACGGGCGCGATGGATTGCTGATTTCGGCGCGGCGTATTCGAGGATTGCTGCGCCAGGTGAGGTTCGGCTTTCTTCCGCTCGCGATCGATGCGGCGCGCAGCGTCCGGCCTCAGCCGGGCGGCGGCCCTTGCTGGTCGGCGATCGGCGAGGGGGCCGGGAGTTCAAACTCCTCGAATGCGACGACGACGACCGTCTCGCATTCCCCGCAAAGGAAAAATCCCGAATCGGTCTCGACGCTGGCACGAGCGCTTTGGCAGGCGTCGCAGATCTTCAACCGGGTCCACATCCGCAGACAATGCCACTACGGGACCGCCAGTTCCAAACACCTGTAGTAGTACGGGGGGCATTTTGGGCGCATTTCAGCGGGCCGAATATCCCGCTCCGGGAAGTTCCGGGCTCCGCAACCGAAATCGGATAACATGGGTTAGAAGGGAGGGGCGCTCTCCAGGTCGTGGCTCGGACGGGACCTGTCGTGAGTTCCCGCATGCTGGTCCGCCGCACATCGTGTGCGCTGGTTTCCAACATTCGCGATGCACGCCTCGCGAATTCCTGACGGGCGAAACGAGCCGGTCGAAAATGGTGAATTGGAAGAGGCCGCGCGAAGCGGCCTTACTGCCTGAATACGGCGATGACGGTGAGTGCTACCGGTAGAGAGCCAAGCACAATGACGGTGATGCGAAAAAGCCAATCATTACTCATAAGTACTCCCATACCGAGTACCGCGCTCTGCGAAGCATACTCCTGCGGGAAAAGAGGGCAATCTAAATCCGTTGCCCTAATTCGGCGGCTGAAGCTCTTTGCATCGGGAGTAGGGTGACGCGGGGAAGCCAGGTTTCGCCAGCATTTTGAAACTGAGATGATTCTGGAAAATCGACAGGCATTTTTTCATCGGCACGGTGCATCAGCCTCCCGGCAATTGGATCCATTGTTGGGCGGCTCCATCCTCCCAAGCCGCGGCCTGATCTTTCTCGGCCGCCAACTGAGGCGTTGAATGCGTCCCTACACCACGAGAGAGAAAGCCAAAATAACCGCTGGAGCGGTGGCCTCTTTGGTCATCGTGGGGTGGATCATGATGGTGGCTCTCGGATTTCTTTCCTCGGGATAATGAAACCGCGGTCGGGTGTTTGCCGCGCCAATGCTTGCAATTCTCCGTAGTTTTACGGAGAACATTTTAGGCACTCGTTAACCTAGGTTAAAATTCCGCTCTTGGGGAATTAGGGCAGTCGCCAGTTCAACTTAGGCCACGGGCACTCAAATACGGACAGCACCCGCTTTATCAAAAGAACATATTGCGAACCTAGAACAAATAGGGTACGTTGTTCCCAGTCACCGCCGCCCGTTTGTCCCGCTAGCGAATCCCCGCCATAAGGAGCACGACCAATGTCCGCCACTGCCCTGCGTATCGTCGAAGGATCCTCCATGGACAAGACCAAGGCCCTGTCCGCCGCGCTTTCCCAGATCGAGCGCCAGTTCGGCAAGGGCTCGGTGATGAAGCTGGGCAAGAACGACCGCTCGATGGACATCGAGACCATTTCCTCAGGCTCGCTCGGGCTCGACATCGCGCTCGGCGTCGGCGGGCTGCCGAAGGGGCGGGTGGTCGAGATTTACGGGCCGGAATCGTCGGGCAAAACCACGCTGGCGCTGCACACCGTTGCCGAGGCCCAGAAGAAGGGCGGCATCTGCGCCTTCATCGATGCCGAGCACGCGCTCGACCCGGTCTACGCCAGGAAGCTGGGCGTCAATATCGACGAACTCCTGATCTCACAGCCCGACACCGGCGAGCAGGCGCTGGAAATCTGCGACACGCTGGTGCGCTCCGGCGCGGTCGACGTGCTGGTGGTCGATTCGGTAGCGGCTTTGGTGCCGAAGGCCGAACTCGAGGGCGAGATGGGCGACGCGCTGCCGGGCCTGCAGGCGCGGCTGATGAGCCAGGCGCTGCGCAAGCTGACCGCCTCGATCAACAAATCCAACACGATGGTGATCTTCATCAACCAGATCCGGATGAAGATCGGAGTGATGTACGGTTCGCCGGAAACCACCACCGGCGGCAACGCGCTGAAATTCTACGCCTCCGTCCGCCTCGACATCCGCCGCATCGGCGCGATCAAGGAGCGCGACGAGGTGGTCGGCAACCAGACCCGCGTCAAGGTGGTGAAGAACAAGCTGGCGCCGCCGTTCAAGCAGGTCGAGTTCGACATCATGTATGGCGAGGGCGTCTCCAAGATGGGCGAGATCCTCGACCTCGGCGTCAAGGCCGGCATCGTCGAGAAATCCGGCGCCTGGTTCTCCTATGACAGCCAAAGGCTCGGCCAGGGCCGCGAGAACTCGAAGGCCTTCCTCAAGGCCAACCCCGACATGACCGCCAAGATCGAAGCGGCGATCCGCCAGAACTCCGGCCTGATCGCGGAACAGATCCTGGCCGGCACCCCCGAGCGCGACACCGACGGCGACGAGCCGGCGGAGGAGTGAATTTTCTCAAGTCTCTTTTCGGGCTTTGGGCCCGCGTGGTTGCGGAAGAGACGGGAATCCTCTTCCGAGGGATCGTGGGCCAATAGACGGATGAGATCGTGATCCGATGCACCGGATCGTGATCAGTCTGCCGCTTCAAGGCCCGACATCGGCAGGCACTGAGGACGTTGAGTTGCCGGCGTCCCCAGTGCCTGTTTTTGTTTTGTGTATTGCCGGTGCCGAGCATGACACGTTTGATCCTCACCACTGACAGCTCTGGTGCGGGCAGCCTCAAGTGGGCCCGTCGCGCCGAGATCGTGATTCCGCTCGAACCTCGCCTCGTCTGGGGGCCGCTGCGGCCTGAGGCGGAACTCGAAATGTTGTTGGCGCGGCGTGAAGCCGCCGATGATTGGTTGTGGAACGTCTATCGGAAGTACTTCGGAAAAATCGATCGCAGCGAAATAGGATTGATCGACTTCTGCGAGCGATGCGAGAGCATCGAGTTGTGGATCGATCCGGAGCCCAATGCGCAACTGACATTGATTTGGCTGCTTGGCTATCTGCGCTGTCACGAGCAAATTGCTTCAAAGCTTACCTTGATCCAGTCGGAGATCGGCATAGGCGAAAAATCGCCGAAACAGCTCGCCAAGTGGAAGCCGACCGTAGTCGATGTCGGAAACGATCATTTTGAAATCGCAGACCTTGCCTGGCAAGCTTACCGCGCACCGACGCCGCAGGCCTGGTTCGACCTGTTAGACAAGGATTTGAGCCTCTTGCCGCGGCTTCGGCGCGTGCGTTGTGGAATTGCTCGAAGAACTCCCGCAGCGCGCGACCGGGCTTGGCGCCACCGAAATACGGATGCTCGAACTCATCGCGGAGGGCGAGGCGGGTCCGCTCGACATCGTTCCCGGCCACTTGAAACGCAACGAGCGGCACGTGTTCGACTTCGGAGAAGTCTTATGCTTGCTGGACGGGCTCGCACGTTGTCCCTCACCCGCCGTCGCCGGTCTCGACGAGGGGCCGTTCGACGAGGCGATGCACGCGACCGTCACCGGCGCGAGCGATACATGCACAGCAAACTGAAACTCACCGCGCTCGGCGAGGCTGTTCTGGCGGGCACTGACGATTTCAGCCGGCACAACCCGATCCATCGCTGGTGGGGCGGCACCGAATTGACCAACGACCGGCTGTGGCGCTGGGACCCGGAGAGCCGGGCTTTGATTGCACCTTGAGCGAAACGCAGCTCGCGGTCAGTAAGTTGGATCGAGAATATTGGGTTGCCGACCCGTTCGGTGCTCGTTTTTATTCTGTGCATAGAATTGGAGGGGCCCATGAAGCGTCTGATCGTGACCGGCGAGCACGGCGTCACTTTCATGCACTCCGAACACTCCGATCTTGTGATCCCTTTTTCCTTTCGCTTCGTGTTCGGATCGTTGCCGTCTCCGGACGAGCTTGCACACTACGTCGCCGCGCGTTCGGAGAAACACGGCCCAGGGAGCCACTGGTCGGATTATGCTGGTCGGTGGCGTCAATCCCACGAGGGGCGCAAGGACCTCGGGTTGGTCGAGTTTTGCCGGCCATACGAAACAGTCGAGCTGTGGTTCGATCCGCGCCCGAATGACCAACTGCAATTGGTCTGGCTGCTCGACCATTTCCGGTCTCATCCGGATATCGTGGCCCGGCTGAGATTGCGCCTGGTTGACTACGACCTGATCAAGGCTTCGTCCGAAGAACTTGACCGGTGGGTGGTGCCGGCCGTCGACGTCACGAGGGATGAGCTTGAGACGGCCAGCATGGCCTGGCAGGCGTATCGGGCCGCGACGCCCGAAGCCTGCTTCGGGTTGCTGGGCAAAGACTTGAGCGCGTTGCCCTTGTTGAGGCCGGCCTTGCTTGATCTGATCGAAGAGCTGCCCTCCGGCGCAACGGGACTTGGCGCAACGGAAATGCGGCTGCTGGAACTGATCGCACGGGGATACGAAGGTCAGTCGGAGAAGATTTCGCGGTTTACCGTGTGCAGATACGGGATCGCGAGGAACGGGGTGATGTAGAAGATGTCGTAGAGCCACCAGCCGATGACGGGGAACACGACGCCGGCGTAGCGGACGTCGGCGAACATCGTCATGTTGAACACATAGGCGGACCAGATCACGACACCCATCCAGCAGGTGATGATCATCCACTGGTGACCCCACCGTTTCATCTGGAGGAACCCGATCGCCGCTGCGACCCGCATGGAGAACACCGTGAGGATCAACCCCGCCACATAGGCTTTCTCGCCCGGCCCGGCGGCACCGCCGACCCACAATTCGTTGTAGTGCCAGAAGTAGCCTGCGTCGAACATGTTGCCCCAACCGACCATCAGCACCCGGTTGATCAACGTGTGGTTGGCGACCAGGTCCAGGGCCCAGCCGAGACTGTTGAGCATGCCGTCGATCAAGACTAGATAGCCGATCAGGGTCACGATCATGGGCCGAACGGACAGGCCGGCGCGCAGGGCCTGGCGTTGTAGCCAAACTCCACGCATGAAGATGGGAAAGCCGATGAGACCTGGCGCCCACATGCCCATCAATGCGGCGCCGGCGATCATCCATTTGTCGGCCCGTCGCTCGAGCCAGCCGCGACTCGTCGTGGTGATCCTCGAGGCTGACCGAGCCGTCAGGAGTGGTAGCCGACTTACTCCCCGAAAGACAGTTGATAAGTGGGAGATTCACAGTTCCCACCAGCCCCTGGCGAAGGACATGTACAGCTGAATAAGGAACATTGTCAGCAGATAGCCGTAGATGACGACCTGCAGAACGATGAGTGCCCTCTTTCGCTTCTTTTCCTTTTGGTCCACCACGTCGAGTGACTCCTTCCTAGTGGGGCGTGCTCGAGCTGTCGGCGGGGGCCAGGCTGGCCACCGCCACTTCCCGTAAGCCGTCGGTGATCGCGCCGTCGGTGGATAGCGGTGCGAGGATGCAGGCTTCAGCGGCCTCCAATTCCGTTGCACCCGCGGCGATCAACTGTGCGGCGGTGACCAGCACCCGAGTGGACGGCGGTTCGAAGTGGAATGCCTCGTCTGCGGTTCGGATTGCGGCGGCGCACCGGACAAGTCGTTTCGCTGTGGACAAGTCGACGTCGGCTTCGGCGACGATCACCTCGGCCTCGCGGTCGGGGGACAGGTACCTCATCGGAAGCGTGACGAACCGTTGACGGAAAGACGGTTTCAGCTCCTTCAGAGAGCTGCGATACGCGGGGTTGTACGAGCACACAAGCATGAACGTCTCCGGCGCCTCGACCACCTCACCGGCCCTGTCCAGATACAGAGCGCGGCGGTGATCCGTCAGCGAATGCAGGATGGCCAGCGAGTCGTGGCGCGCTTCCACGACCTCGTCCAGATAGCAGATGGCGCCGGCCTTGACCGCTCGCGTGAGAGGCCCATCGGTCCACACCACGTCACCGCCGGTCACCATGAAACGGCCGACGAGGTCTGAACTGGTGAGATCGTCGTGGCAACTGATGGTGACCACGGGCCTGCGCAGCAGCAGGCCCATGTGCTCGACCAACCGAGTCTTACCGCACCCCGTCGGGCCGGTGAGCATCACGGGTAGGCGCTGGTGATACGCCCGCTCGAACAACTGGACTTCGTTGCCGTTCGAGTAATAGTTATCGGTGTTGACGTCCTCTCGGCCGTGTTTGGCCTGGATCCCACCTGTCCGCGCGGCTGTCTCGTTGCTCATGTGTGCAACGCCGTAGGCCGGTTGGTGGTCGGAGTTAGTGCCGACCGGCTCTGTCGCTTCGCGGCCCTGCGGGCCTTGATGCGCGCCACAGACCTCCGCGTTGGTGACGACGGATGTCTGCGGCCTCGCCGGTTCGATGATGCTGTTGGGGCTGGACCTCGGCACCCATCGATGTCCTGACGGTGGAGCCAGCCATGGTTTGCTGCCTCCAGATCCAGCCGGTTGGAACCATCCACGTCTACTCGGACGTGGAGTCCGAGATAGGCCGAGAACACGTCGCGATGTTCGGTGATACCGCACCCACAGCGATGGACCCGTTGGGAGAGCGGCTTTTTCCTGCGGTTCCCACACAGGCAGGTTTGAGACAGGGCAGTGGGGGTGGGGTTGTACTCGTAGAGGTGATCCCCGCCGGCGCTTGCAGCCTTGCGGCGAATCGTCTCGACGAGCATCCCTGGTGCCCGGTCCCGCACGCTGCGGGGGAAGTTCTTCTGCCATGCGACATAATCGAGCTTCTCGCAGGCAACGTCGGCGCCATGGGCGAATAGCCGGTTGGCCAACCCGCCATGCAACGTCTTCCGGTGGGCGGCCAGCTGCCGGTGCAACTCGGCGATCCGGGTGGGTTCGCTTGGCCGCTGCGGGAGCGCTGCCACTCGCATCGACCGCTCTTGTGGGTGCCGTCCGGATAAAAGCAATCAGGCGAGCCGGCGCGGTGCTGGCGGTCCAAACGCCGCTGGGCGCGACGCAGCCGGGCCGTATCCAAGCGGATCCGATCCGCCAGCGGCTCCACCCAACCGGCCCACGTCCCATCACTACGCTCAACAGCCACTGCGATTTGACTGGGCCCAGGTCAAATGACACCCGCCCGTCGCCGACCGGATGACGCCGGGTCGGGTGCCCGTCGCACGACGAGCTGCATCCGGTAGGTGTCGCGCCCGCTGATGACGGACCGCACGATCCGGGTGGACAACACCTTGCCCGCCGCGATCAGCGATTCGATCTCCGCAAGCTCGGCCTGCTGCTCCTTGCCGCGGCGGCCCGATCGGGCGGGCTGCGGCGATCGGGATCACGAAACCCGCACCCCACTGCAACCCGACCAACCGGCCGTCTGCGTCGGTCTTCGGGCGAAGCGCACCGTATCCGTCCTTGGCCGCCAGCGAATGCAACCCGCGCGTGGCGGGCTTGAACCGCGGCTTTCCTCTGCGCGCCAAGTGCCACTGCTTGACCGCGTCGAACGCCCGTGCGCCAAGGTTCTGGGTTTCCTGCGCGGGCAGGTGTTCGCGCACCCACGACCTGCGTAGCGATGACGCGAACGACTGCGCCGCATCCACGGTGAAGCCGTGTGTCTGCGTCCACCGCGCGAAACGCCGCGCTGCGGACGCCTGCGCTCGCGCGGGGTTCGGTGCGACAACCGCCGCGGCGATCTGCCACGCAGGATCGGATTTCACCGCGCGACTGCGCGCGATGAACTCACGGAGCACCGCGTTGTACACCCGCGTGCCGGTGAAAAACCGCGTCCGAATATCCCTGCGCTGCGCGGACTTGGGCGGAGCGGCCACGACCGCACATGGGTCGGCGCGGCCTTCGAACGCAAACGTGCACGAGGCTTGCGCTCGACAGACTGCGCCGGCGCAACGGCCGGTGTCGGTCCGATGCCGCAACGCGTACGTGCCTGCACGCCACAACCGTAACGGCGACCACCGACATGCAGACCTATCGTCGCGCCCCCCGGCGCGCAGACCTCTGGTCGTCGTCCCGCTTTGTTTTCTCCTGCGTCGGCACGACCCCGTCGATCGTCAAGAAACG
Source organism: uncultured Alphaproteobacteria bacterium (assembly GCA_963843225.1). GTDB lineage: Bacteria > Pseudomonadota > Alphaproteobacteria > Rhizobiales > Xanthobacteraceae > Bradyrhizobium. Next base: position 227,002 of record CAWJJT010000006.1, read on the forward strand.
CATCGGCGGCCGAGGAGCACGCCCCCGCTGACCACGGGGCGACGCCCGGCAATACATACGAGGGGCTTGCCCCGGAATGACGTCCGCGGTTGGCGCCCAGGAAAGTCGAGTCATCTCTTCCTCAGCTGGTTGTCGGTCATGCGGCGACGAGCTCACGATGGACGTGGGCCAGCACCCGCGGAAGATCCTCGACTCGCCGGATGCGTTGGGAGCGACGAGATCCGAAGACCTCGGGCAGTGGGTCGACCCGGGTCGGTCCGACACCGACGTAGTACATCGAGACGCCGGCATCGTTGGCCTCCTCGACCGCGTGTGCCGCGTCCGCCCAGGCATAGCGTCCCTCGTAGCCTTCATCGGAGATCAGACCGTCACCGATCACGATGAGCAGGCGGCGCTCGGACGGTTGCGCCAGGAGTCGGCTCGTCAAGTGGCGCAGCGGCGCACCGAGCCTGGTGTACCCGCCGGTCGCCAATCCGAGCCGGCTCGGCGGTACGAACCGACGATCTTCGAAGTCCTTGAGGCAGTTGACCTCGACCCGGTGTCGGGTATTACCGGTGAACACGAAGATGCCGTGCCGTTCGCGGGCGAGCGTCATCGCCTGGGATAGCGCGTCGGCACAAGCCAATTCGAGCTTGAATATCCTTCCGCCGTGTACGCCCAACGACGAACTTCCGTCGAGTAGCAGCGCCGTGGTGACGTCGCGGCTACTCGGCAGCAGTTCGCGGAAGATGCGTGGCTCGATCGCCTCGCCGGTCGTCAAGTCGATGTAGTGGCTGACGTACTGCTCGACGTCCAGGTCGGAACCGTCTTCGAGGCGGTTCTTCATCGCCCGATGGGTGTGCTCCTCGAACCATTTTCGTAGATCGGCCGACGCCGCACCCGGCTGACGTGTGTGGCTGCTGTGCGCAGCGCTCGAGAACCGCGACGTGGTTCGGCATGAAGTTCTTAGTCCACTCGTTCCACTCGGGATACGGGATACCCGGCCGGTGCTCAGGGGTGACATCGAGATCGTTGTCCTGAGGTCGAGCTCGGCGGCGGAAGGTTGGGGTTACGAACCCCACCGTCGCCGCCCACGGGCACGGAGTACGGCCGTGGGACACGCTTCTGCGTTGTGGTCCAAGGCATCCTGCCGAAGCTGCGCCGGAGCTTGTCCGATAGTCCCTGCGGCATCGTGTAGGCCAACGGCAGTCTGCCGAGAAGGGGATCAACGCTTAGCGCCTGTCCTCCGCGGGCCAATGCGACGGCACGGCCGAGCATCTCTTTGGCGTCCATGTCGCCGGGCAACATCTCGAGTTCGGGTATCAGCCGCTGCACTTCATTCAGCAGCCCGGGCCAGTCCGAAGCAATCCATCCGAGGGAAACTCCGCTGTCGACGAGGGTGAGAGCACGGAGTTCGCGCGCCGACAGCTCGTTCAGTCGATACTCGACGAGCCGTTCTTTCGATGGCGAACATTGAAGTGCAACACCGCATGTCAGTGCTCTGCGTGTCCAGTCGCGCTCAAGGGACGGATAGGGAACGTGCACGAAGTCGAGCGCTGTATTCAAGCCGAATTCTCGATGCTCGCCGGTCACCAGGCGCACACCCTCGCGGCGCTTGCCGCTCAATGCGACAGCCGTCACGGCGCAACTGCGTTCGATCGCCATTGCGTGTGCGTCCGACAGCTCGGTCATCAAATACTCAGAATGTGCCGATATTGGAGAACATCCAGTACCAGAACCAGATGATCAGACCCGTACCGCCCCACGCTGCAACGTAGCGGAGGATCTCCCAGATCCAGTCCATTTCAGACCTCCCTGTTGATGGGTTGTTGCTTGCGCGGCGGAGTCATCGGACCTCTAGACCGCGTACGGCAGAAGCGACCAACTTGGCCAGCATCGTGTCACGGGTCGCGGGGCTGTCCGTGGTGGTCAGCAATCCATAAATACCGAGAAGAAAGAACGTCGCGCTGTAGAACGCGTCGACTTCCGGGTGGACTTCGCCGTCGCCCCGTGCCCGCTCGATCTCGCGGACCAGCAACACGATCACGGGATGATCGGTCCAGTCGTCGGACTCGGGACGCGACGGGGAGAAGTGCAGCGCAAGTAGTTCTTTGAAGAGCTGCCGTCCGAGTCGTTGCTCGAGTCCCGTTACCAGGTGGACGACCTCCGACAACCCGGCGGTCAGGCCATGTGCGGATTCCAGGAACCGGGCGAATTCGGTCGCGACGCGTGCTTCCTCGCGGCGTTCCAACTCGAGCAGCACGTGCTCCTTGGTGGGGAAGTGAAAGTAAAAGGTGCCGTGCGCGACGCCGGCGGCAGTCACGATCGCGCCCACATCGGCGCCGGCCATGCCTGAGCGCTTGAACTCGGCGATCGCCGCGCCGAGGATGCGCTCCCTCGTCTGTAGCCGGCGCGCTTCGCGCACGGAAGGCTTGACCTGAGGAGTCATGGTTCGCTCTTTGTAACTCATCGACTGACCTAAGTCAATGATTAGTAGTTCTCGGCAGCGCATCGGCGCTGCTCACATCGAGTGAATCGCAGTGGTACGCCTCGGCTCTACGAAGTTGCCGGCATCGCCATCCTGACATTAGTCAATGAGCATAGTCATTGACAATGCTATGACCGGACGCTATGAAGGCAACTCTCCACTGTCGACGAAAGGAGGACACCGATTTGGCCGGTCTTCTAGAGGGAAGGGTGGCTCTGGTCACCGGCGCGGCGCGAGGGCAGGGGCGCGTGCATGCGATCCGGTTGGCCGACGAAGGCGCGGACATCATCGCCGTTGATCTCGCTGGACCGCTTTCCGATCACGTGCCTTACGACTCGGCCACCCCAGAAGACCTTCACGAAACGGAACGTCAAATCCGCGCCCTCGGCCGCGGCGTGGTTGCCTCGCCCGCCGACATTCGGCATCTCGACCAACTTCGGGAAGCGGTCGACGCTGCCGTCGATGAACTGGGCCGACTGGACGTGATCGTCGCGAACGCCGGAATCTGTATCCCGAAGCATGGAACACCATCACCGAGAACACTTTTCGTGATGTCATCGATACCAACGTCGTGGGCACGTGGAACACAGTGATGGCCGGGGCGCCGCACATCATTTCAGGCGGCCGCGGCGGATCCATCGTCTTGATCGGGTCGGTTGCCGGGCTGAAGATGCAGCCGTACATGGTGCACTACACGGCCAGCAAGCATGCGGTGACGGGCATGGCACGTGCCTTCGCTGGGGAACTGGGGCCAGAGAACATCCGGGTGAACAGTGTTCATCCAGGACCGGTGGTGAGCGACATGAGCGGTGAGAAGTTGATCAACGCGATGGCCGCGGCGATCGAAACGAATCCGGCGCTGAACACCATGTCCACCCCGTTCCTGCCCCAATGGGTGGTGTATCCGGAGGACGTCGCGGCCGCCGTGTGCTGGTTGGCCAGTGACGAGTCACGCTTCGTCACCGCCGTCGCAATGCCTGTCGACTCGGGCATCTCACAATTCTGATTCAGCAGTGGAAGGAAACACGGCCCATGCTCCAAGACCGAAAGATTCTGGTGACCGGCGCGACCGGACAGATCGCCGGTCCCATCGCCGAGAACTTCGCCAAGGACAACGAGGTGTGGTGCGCGGCACGGTTCAGCGATCCGAAACGCAAGGCGGAACTCGAGGCGATCGGCGTCAAGACCTGCTTGTGGGACATGGATTCAGGTGACGCCTCCATGCTGCCCGACGACTTCACCCATGTGGTGCACTCGGCGTTGCACGTAAGCCCCGATTACGACGAGTCGATCACCAACAACGCCGAGGCATCGGCCCTCCTGATGCAGCACTGCAGAAAAGCCGAGGCGTTCCTTCATGTGTCGAGCTCCTGCGTTTACAAGCGGCATGAGGACCATCCGAACCACGCGTATGCCGAGACAGACCCTCTCGGCGGGCTTGCCAGCTACGCGGAGGTGTATCCGGTCATCAAGATCACGTCCGAGGGCGCGGTCCGTGCGGCCGCTCGGATGCTCGACCTGCCAACCACGATCGCCCGCATGAACGTCGGCTACAGCTGGACCGGCCACGGCGGGTTGCCCGTCATGCAGTACAACACGTTCAAGGAAGGGCGACCGTGGCTCGCCCCGATCGGCTACAGCAACATGAGTTCACCGATCGGAGGAGTCGACATCGGCACACAGGCGCATCTGCTCCTCGAGGTCGCCTCGGTCCCGACGACGGTTGTGAACTGGGCTGGGAATGATCAGGTGTCGGACCGCCAGATGGCTGATTACGTGGCGGAACTCACCGGCGTCACGCCGAGCTTCGTCGAAGGTCCCATCAGCTTCGACTCTTTCGCATCCGACAACACCCGCCGCGAGCAGCTGATTGGTAAGTGTGCGGTGCACTGGAAGGACGGCGTCCGAGACACGTTCGAAAGGCTCGGGATCATTGCCGCAGCCTGCGCCGATTAGCTGCAAGTCAGTCGGAGAAGATCTCGCGGTTGACGGAGTGTAGGTAGGGGATCGCGAGGAACGGCGTGATGTAGAAGATGTCGTACAGCCACCAGCCGATGACAGGGAACACGACGCCGGCGTAGCGGACGTCGGCGAACATCGTCATGTTGAACACGTAGACGACCCAGATGACGATGCCCATCCAGCAGGTGACGATCATCCACTGGTGACCCCACCGTTTCATCTGCAGGAACCCGATCGCCGCGGCGATTCGCATCGTGAACACCGTCAGGATCAAGCCGACTTCCAGGGCCTTCTCACCCGGTCCCGCCGCGCCGCCGAGCCACAGCTCGTTGAAGTGCCAGAAATATCCCGCGTCGAACATGGCGCCCCACCCGTTCAACAGAATTCGCGCCAGGATGGTGTGGCCGGCAACGAGGTCGAGCGCCCAGCCCACCGTGTTTATCGCCGCGTCGATGATGACCAGGTAGCCGATCAGGGTGACGATCATCGGCCGCACCGACAGCCCGTCGCGCTGCGCGCGCCGCAGCAACCAGACCCCGCGAAGGAAGAGGGGAAGTCCGAAGACGCCGAGCGCCGCGGTGCCAATTAGCAAGCTGCCGGAGATCAGCCACTTGTCGGCCTGCTTCTGTGCGAGGCGCGATTGCTCCATGTGGTCGTCGAAGCCCACAGCCCCCGCGAACACCGTTCGCGGCGACTGCGGTCTCCCCCTTGTTGCGACCGCGGCGCAAGTTGATCGTGGGCAGATTCATGGTCTCCTGCGGCCAGCCTTCGTCGTTGTCCTCTGTGTGTAACCGACAAACTGACTTTAGTCAATCACTTGGGACGTGGAGCCTCCATGCTGCGATATGCCCTTGTCACGTAGTCGTCGAGCATGGTGTCGCGCATCGGCCAGGTGTTGGTGGTGGTCAACAGCGCATAGAGACCGAGGAGGAAGAACACCGCGCTGTTCATGGGGTTGACCTCGGGATCCACTCGACCCTGTTCCTGCGCGCGCTCGATCTCTTGAGCGACCAACACGATCACCGGGTGATCCTTGCCCTCCTCGGCAGGAGGACGGGTTTGCGAAAAATGAAGTGCCAGAAAGTCTTTGAAGAGCAGATCACCCAGCCGACGCTCTAATCCGACCACCAATCGCACCGCCTCTTTGAGTACGGACGCGAGGTCGTGCCCCGAGTCCACGAAACGGCCGAGCTGTTTTGAGATGCGCTCCTCTTCGCGATGCTCGAGTTCGAGCAGCACATGCTCCTTGGTGGGGAAGTGGAAGAAGAAGGTGCCGTGTGCCACGCCTGCGGCCGCCACGATTGCTCCGACATCGGCATCGGCCATTCCGGACCGCTTGAACTCGGCGATGGCCGAGCCCATCAGGCGTTCCTTGGTCTGCAACCGTTTGGCCTCGCGCGCCGACGGCTTGTCCACCACTGCCATGTCCAGTTCCTCCCGCTACGTCATCGCCCGATTGGCCGGAACTGCTGGAATGCCAGGCGCATCCCGTGAACCTCGTCGAACAGGCCGCCGGTCAGCACGAAACCTGGCGCATCGTCGGCTGAGTCGTTGTCATCCGTGACAACGCCGTTCGGCAGCGGGACACCTTCTATGACAGCCTCCTCCGGGTGCGCGAGCCTGGAGCCGACGGCCTTCATCCCGGTTTCGACGGATTCGAAGTCGTCGGTTAACAGGACCGCTGCGTACACGCCCTCGCCCTGCTTGTCGAGGTGCGCCCGCACCATCGTGCCTGCCGGCCCGGGCCGGCCATGCGGTGAGATGAGCTCGACTCCGGCATCCCAGCCGAGCACCACGCGCAGGCCGTCTGCCTCGAGGACGAAGTCGATGAGCTCGACACCGAGCCGCTGCTCCCACATCTCCTTGGCGGCATCCATGTTCTCAGGTTCCAGACACCAGCTCACGTGGTGGACACGGTTCATTCTCCACACGATACCCGTGGCCGCCCAATTTGGGCTGACTGTAGTCAACACACTGACCTCTCGCCTGGACCCCTCGCCGAGGCGAACACTGTTGTCCGATTGCAGAAGCCGCCATCACGCCACGTGAACATATCGTTGACTTCAGTCAATAATCATCGTTAGATGACAGGGCGAATCACGTCACCGTTGATCGGGAGGAGCCTGTATGGCACTGGAGCAGTTCAAGCTGGACGGACAGGTCGCGATCGTCACCGGCGCCGGGAAGGGCGTCGGGCAGGGCATCGCCAGAGTGCTGGCCGAGGCGGGCGCAACGGTCGTCGGCACCGCGCGCACCGAGTCGGACATCGAGGGCACGATCGCCGACATCGAGAGCCGCGGGCGGTAAGGGGCTGGCGCTCGTCGCCGACGCGATGAGCCGTCCCGACGGCGAGCGCGTCGTGAACACGGCCATGGAGCGCTTCGGTCGCATCGACATTCTCGTCAACAACGTCGGCGGCTCGACCTACGCACGGTTTCTCGACATCACCGACGAGGACTTCCGGCACACATTCGACTGGTGCGTGACGTCGGCGTTCATCATGAGCCAGCTGTCGGCGCCGCACATGCTCGAGGCCGGGCACGGTTCCATCGTCAACATCTCCTCGGGCTCGGCACGGTTCGGCATCCGCGCGCTGACGGCCTACTGCGTCGCCAAGGGCGGGCTGGAGGCGCTCACCCGGGCGATGGCGCAGGAACTCGCACCGAAGATCCGGGTCAACGCGATCGCATTCGGTTCCTTCGCCACCGACGGACTGCAGGGAAGCCTCGACCTGATGCCCGGGTCGCTGGAGAAGATGCAGGAGGCCACGCCACTGCACCGGCTCGGCGACGTCGAGGATCTCGGACGGCTTGCGGTCTATCTGTCCACGCGCGACTGCTACGCCACCAACGCGATCTTCCACGTGGACGGCGGCATCGACTCGAACAACTCGCCGCTGCCGATACCCGACTACTGAGGGAGACGGACATGCGCAAGAGTAATCCAGTTCTCCACCGGCAACGTCGGACGCCATTCGCTGCAGGCGATCATCGGACGGCCAGATCTGGAACTGGTCGGGGTGCACGCCGCCAGTCCGGACAAGATCGGCCGGGACGCGTCCGAGCTGTGCGGGCTGGACGAACCGACCGGCATCATCGCGACCGACGACGTCGACGCGCTGGTCGCGCTCGAAGCCGGATTGCGTCGTCTACACCTCGCAGGGCGAGACACGGCCGATGGAAGCCATCGAGCAGATGTCGAAGTTCCTCGCGGCGGGCATCAATGTCGTCGGCCACGTCGATGGTCTGGCTGGTCGACCCCCCGCCAGGCCGACGACTGGCTGCGGGTGCCGCTGGAGCAGGCCTGCGAGGCCGGCAACGCGTCGCTCTACGTCAACGGCATCGACCCCGGCTACTCCGGCGACACCGAGGTGCACTCCGCGGTCAGCCTGATCACCCGCGTCAGGTCGATCACCGTGCAGGAGATCTTCGACTACGGCAACTACGACGACTGCCGAGTTCACCGGTGCGTCAATGGGTTTCGGGATCGACGGCCGATGACGACCCGCCGATGCTGTTCCTGCCGGGCGTCATCATGTCGATGTGGGGCGGGCAGGTCCGCAGTCTGGCCGACAATCTCGGCATCGAACTCGACGAGGTTCGCCAGCGTATCGAGCCGCTGGTTCACGCGACGAGCGGATCGAGTGCACGATGATGACGGTCGAGCCTGGCCAGATGGCCGCGGTCCGGTTCGCCACCGAGGGTGTTCGTGACGGGGAACCGGTGATCACCCTCGAACACGTCACGAGGCTCACCTCCGCCGCGGCGCCCGACTGGGAGTTCCCGCCCGACGGTCACACCGGCGTGCACCGCGTCGTCGTAGAAGGTGAACCGCGGGTCGAGATCAACACGCACGTCTCCCATCCGGTGCTGGACGCCACCGACGCCGGGTGCATCTCCACCGCGGCCCGGGTCGTCAACGCGATCGACTGGGTGTGCCGCGCCCGCAAGGGATTGATCGCGGTGGAGGACATTCCCCAGTCCGCGACGATGCGCGGCTTGATGTGGGACTATGCCGTGACAAGTTTGCGTAACGGACGCCCCGACGTTTCGCGCATCGTCATCACCGTTGCGAGCGAGATGACCGCCGCGATGATCACGTAGTACGCAGGCGCAAGCGGATTGCCGGTGCGGTCGGTCAGCCAGGTCGCGACATACGGTGCCGTGCCGCCGAAGATCGCGACCGACATGTTGTAGCCGATGGAGTAGGCGCCTGAGCGCACCCGGTGGCGAACAACTCCGCCGCTGCGGCCAGCGACGCCGATACGAATACCGCCTCGACCGCGGCCAGGCCGGCGTGCCCCGCGATCGCTGCGGCCAACGAACCCGAATTCAGCAGCAGGAACAGGGGATAGGCGAACACGATGAATCCGACCGAGCCCGCGATCAGCAGCGGCTTGCGACCTATCCGGTCGGACAGGGCGCCGAGCGGCGGGATGAGCACCAGCGCAACGACGCTGGCGACGGTGATCGAGACGAACGCGTCCATCTTGGTGAAGCCCAGCGTCTTGGTGAAGTAGCTCGGCAGGAACGTGAACACCGTGTAGAAGCCGACGTTGTGAATGACCACCAGCCCGAAGATCTGGAGGATGGGTCGCCACGACGTCGTGATTGCTTCCTTCAAGCGGCGATTCCGACACCTCGCCTTCGTCCCGTAGCTCCTCGAACTCGGGGGTGTCGCGCAGCCGTAGCCGGATGTAGAGCCCGACGCCGCCGAGCACGCCCGCCAGCAGGAACGGAATGCGCCACCCGTACGCGCTCCATCGCGTCCTCGGAGAGAATCGCCTGCAGCACGGTGACGGTGATCGAGCCGAGCAGGAAGCCGCCGACCACCGACCAGACCAGGAACGAGACGACGAACCCGCGGTGCTTGTCCGGCGCATACTCGGCTAGGTAGCACGCGCCGCTGCCGTACTCGCCGCCCGCCGAAAAGCCTTGCAGGCAGCGGAGAAGCAGAAGTATCAGTGGGGCGGCCACGCCGATGGTGTCGTAGCTCGGCACCAGGCCGATCGCGAACGTCGAGGCCGACATCAGCAGGATCACGATCGCCAGCACGCGTTGCCGGCCGATCCGATCCGCGAGCGGTCCGAAGAAGAAGCCGCCGATCGGTCGCATGAAGAAGGCCGCGGCGAAGATCGCGAACGTGTTGAGCAGCGCGACGGTGTCGTTGCCGGACGGGAAGAACTTGTCTGCGATGTAGGTGGCCAGACACGCTGTAGATCGCGAAGTCGAACCACTCGACCGTGTTGCCGATCGCCGCGCCTCGCACCGCTTTTCGGACACGACCGACTGTCGGCTGCCGATGTCGCGACGTGCTCGTCATGGACAGTCATGGTGCTTCTCCTCGGAGTCGAATTCGGAGTGTGGTCGATCGGTGACGAACATGTGGCCCGGCGCATGAAAGATGGCCAGCGACGGCTTCGGCCTCGATGACGACCGCCTGCGGCGTCACCCCGCATGCCCAGAACACCGGCACCTCGCCGTTGGCGATCGCCACGGGGTCGCCGAAGTCGGGCGCATCCAGATCGGTGATGCCGAGGGCGGTGGGATCCCCGACGTGGACCGGCCCGCCGTGCATCGCGGGAAAGCGGGACGAGATCTCGATCGGCAGCGAGCGATGTCGTCCGGCACGAACGGTCTCATCGACACGACCAGCGGACCACTCGAACGGGCCCGCGCTGACGCAGCGGCGATCGGTCACGTACATCGGAACGTTGACGCCCTGCTGTTGATGCGCCAGCGGCAGACCGGCGGCGGCGAGCGCCCATTCGAACGTGAACGAGCAGCCGAGCAGCAGACTCACCAGATCGTCGCGCCAGTACCGGGTCACGTCGGTCGGCTCGTCGACGAGCGAGCCGCTCCGAAAGACGCGGTAGCGCGGGAGATCGGTGCGCAGGTCGGCGTCGCGGGAAAGCGCGGTCGGATTCGGTGAGCCGGTGTCGGTGACCTCGAGGAGCGGGCACGGCTTCGGGTTCCTGACGCAGAAGCGCAGGAAATCGAGCGCGTCACCTGCGGGCAGAATTACCAGGTTGGCCTGGGCGAATCCCGGCGCGAGCCCGCTCGTCGGTCCGGTGTGCTCGCCGATGCGAATGCGGGCGCGGGCATCAGCCAGGTCGGACGCCGAAACGTCCGTGGTCGCCGGGCCGTGCCCGCCCATGGGGCGGGGATTCCCGATTGCGTCGGTTAAGTAACTTTCAACACCTAACTAGTCGGCGGGGGACTCGCGGCTCAGTCGCTGGCCGGAAGTGGCTTGGCTTCCTTGACGGTCAGCGGCGTCGTCCCGACCGACAGCGTGCCCGCCCCGGCCTTGGTCACCAGCACCTCGGCGCCGGTCTCGTCGACGTAGCGCTTGCCCATCAGGTTCCCGTCGGACAGCGCGGGTCGAGAGTGACGTCGGAGGACTTCTCGTCGCCGATCGGCATCATGGGCACACCACCGGCGCGAAGGTCGTCGAGGCTGTCGGCGCTCCTGACGACGATCACCTGGGTGTCGCACACCTGGCTCTGCAGACGCGTGCCGTTCTTGATCATGTTGTGCTCCTTAGTTCTTCAACGAGCTCTCTGCGCAGGATCTTGCCGGTTGCGGTGGCTGGCAGTTCGTCACGGAAGACCACCCGGTCGGGCGTCCTGGATCCGCGCAGGCTCTTGCGAACGTACTCGCGCAGCTCCTCAGGATCGGGCGTGACACCCTCGCCGGGCACCACCACCGCGACGATGATCTGGCCCCACTCGGGGTCCTCTGGTCCGACGACCACACAGGCGTGCACGTCGGGATGCTCCACGAGGACGTCTTCGATCTCGGCAGGCGCGATGTTCTCCCCGCCGCGAATGATCGTGTCGTCGGATCGACCGCCGATGAACAGGTATCCGCTGTCATCAAGCATCGCAACGTCTTTGGTGGGGAACCAGCCCTCGGCGTCGAGCACCGACCCGATTTCGGCGTATCGTCCGGACACCTGGTCGCCGCGGACGAACAATTCGCCGGTCTCTCCCGCTCCGAGGACCGTGCCGTCGTCGGCCCGAATCTGGACCTCGACGCCGGGTACCGGTTGACCGACCGAGCCGAGGCGACGGGCGGCCGCCTCGTCCGACGCGGCAAGCGCGTCTCGGTGGTCGTCGGGGGTGAGCACCGCGATCGACGAACTCGTCTCGGTGAGGCCGTATGCGTTGACGAAACCCACGCTGGGCAGCAGTTCGAGCGCCTTGCGGACAAGGGGCAGAGCGACCTTCGATCCGCCGTACGCCAGGTTCCGCAGCGTCGGAAGATCCGTGGGGTGCGTTCGAGAGCAGAGACGATGCGATCCAGCATCGTCGGTACGACGGTTGCGGTGGTGATGCCCTCGTCGGCCACCAGGCGAACCCATTCTGTCGGGTCGAACTTGGTGAGGTACACCATCTTTCGGCCCGCATACAGATTGGACAACGCCGCGCTGACGCCCGCGATGTGATACGGCGGCACGCAGATCAATGCCGCGTCTTCCGGCGACGCCGATGCGAACTCGACGGTGCCGGTGACGTAGCTGGTCAAGTTGTTGTGCGTCAGCTCGACGGCCTTGGGTCGCGAGGTCGTGCCGGAGGTGAACAGCACGACCGCGATGTCGTCGGGGTCGGCAAATTCGGCCGCGGGCTCGGCGGTGCGGGCCGACGCGATGAACTCGTCGGAGCTGATCACCTGCTTACCCGAGCCCGCGACGATGTCGGCGTACTCGGCATCGGCGATGACCAGGGGAGTGGGCAGCCGGTCGATCAGTTCGCGCAGCCCGTCGGCACTGAGCCGGTAGTTCAGCGGCGTGACCGCCACGGAGGCCCTCGCCGACGAAAAGAGCAGCAGCGGCAACATGGCACCGCCGGCGCCGACATATGCCACGTGGCCCGCGCCCGAGGCGGCGATGACGCCGGCCCCGCCGTCGGCAAGCGCGCTGAGTTCGTCGGTGGTCAACCGCGTATCGCCGGAGACCACTGCCGTCCGGTCCGGATCGCTCGAGACAGCCATCTCGAGCAGCAAAGAAATGCTCATGGTTTGTCGACGAAGATATCAAGGATAGGGTCGGCGCCGCCCCCGTAGCGGGACAGGTCGGTGATGCCGGCATCGGCCAGCAGTGCCGAATCGATGTAGCACTGGCCGTTCACCTCGGCGGGCGGGCGGGAGAAGATCTCCGCTGCCGCGTCGCCCATGATCTCCGGGCTGCGCGACCGAGCGGCCATCTTGTCGCCGTCGGCGAGGTTGGTCACCGCGGCCGTCGCGATGTAGGTCTCCGGCCACAAACAGCTGAACCCGATGCCTGCGTCGGCGTATTCGGCTGCCCAGCCCAGCGACAACAGCGTCATGCCGTACTTCGACAGCGTGTAGGACGGATGGGCGCCCAGCCAGTGCGGGTTCATGTTCATCGGCGGCGCCAGGGTCAGCACATGCGCGTCTGGCGACTTGCGCAGATACGGCACACATGCCTTGGTCAGCAGGAACGTGCCCCTGACGTTGATGTCCATCATCAGGTTGAACTTCTTGAGCGCAAGCTGCTCGGTCGGTTCGGTGGCGATGGCGCTGGCGTTGTTGACGCAGAAGTCGACGCCGCCGAAGTGCTCCACCGCGGTGTCGACGGTGCGCTGCACGTCTTCTTCGTTGCGCACGTCGCCGACCACGGCGACACCTTTACCGCCCGCGGCCTCGATCTCGGCGACTGCGGTGTGCACGGTGCCTGCGAGCTTCGGATGCGGTTCGGCCGTCTTGGCCAGCAGCACGATGTTCGCGCCCCGCCTGGCCGCGCCGAGTGCGATCGCCAGCCCGATGCCGCGGCTGGCGCCGGATACGACAAGGGTGCGGTCGGTGAACGACTGGCTCGATTGGCTGGACATCTGCCTCCTCGGAAGGTCCCTCACCCTAACAAATCGGTATTGGCATTCTCATTTTGGGCAAGTGCCATATTCACTGTGTACCGGGTCTTCGCCCTAGGCCTGGGCATCTCTGCTGGCTTCCCCCAGTGCACGTTTCCGGCCTGCGGTATTGGCATTCTCATTTTTTGCAAGTACGTTATCCATTGATGAGCGACCCAGTTCAGACCCCCTCCGGCATCCCGCTCGAGCCCGTCTATGGACCGGCCGATCGGGCCGGTGACCCGCCTGCACCCGGGACATACCCGTTCACCCGCGGCAATTTCGCGAGCGGGTACCGCGGCAAGCTGTGGACCTTCCGACAGTATTCGGGCTTCGGCACCGCCGAGGAGTCCAATCGCCGCTACCGCTACCTGCTGGATCAGGGCGGAACGGGCCTCTCGGTGGCGCTCGACCTGCCGACGCAGTGCGGCTTCGACTCCGACGACCCGGAGGTCAGCGAGGAGGTCGGCCGGGTCGGCGTCGCGCGTCGACACGCTCGCCGACGCCGAGATCCTGTTCGACGGCATCCCGCTCGACAAGATCAGCACCAGCTTCACGATCAACGGCACCGCCGCGATCCTGCTGGCGTTCTACGTCGCCGCCGCCGAGAAGAAGGGCGTGCCGCGCGAGAAGCTCACCGGCACCATCCAGAACGACATCCTCAAGGAGTACGCCTCCCGCGGCACCTGGATCTGGCCGCCGGAACCGTCGCTGCGGCTGATCGCCGACACCATCGAGTTCTGCGCCGCCGAGGTGCCCCGGTTCAACGCGATCTCGGTGGCCGGGGCGCACTTCCGCGACGCCGGGCGCCAACGCCGTCCAGGAGATGGCCTTCACGCTGGCCGACGGCGTCACCTATTGCGACACCGTCGTCGAGCGCGGCCGGATGACCATCGACAAGTTCGCGCCGCAGATCTCGTTCTTCTTCTACACGCACGGCGACTTCTTCGAGGAGATCGCGAAGTACCGGGCGGGCCGGCGGCGCTGGGCCACCATCGTGCGCGAGCGGTACGGCTCCACCAACGACAAGGCGTCGATGTTCCGCTTCGGCTGCGTGTCCGGCGGCGCATCGCTGTACGGACCGCAGGCGAGGAACAACGTCGTGCGCGTCGCCTATGAGGCCATGGCATCGGTGCTCGGCGGCGTCCAGTCGATGTTCACCGCCGCATGGGACGAGCCCTTCGCGCTGCCCAGCGAGGAATCGGCGACGCTGGCGCTGCGCACCCAGCAGATCCTCGCGTACGAAACCGGAGTGGCGGCGGTCGCCGACCCACTCGGCGGCTCCTACTTCGTCGAGGCGCTCACCGACGCGACCGAGGAGAAGATCATCGAGATCATGGACGATCTCGAGACCCACGGCGGCATGGTGCGCGCGATCGAGGACGGATATCTGCAGGGCCTGATCGCCGACGAGGCATTCAAGATCCACCAGGAGGTCGAGTCCGGTATCCGGCCCGTCATCGGCGTGAACAGGTTCGTGTCCGACGAGCCCGCGCCCGGACGTGTCGATGTACGAGCTCGACGCCGAGGGCCGAGACGTGCAACTGAAGCGGCTCGTCGAAGGTCAAGGCCGATCGCGACGACGTCGCGGTGAAGGAAGCCCTTGCAGCGCTCGCACGCGCCGCCGACGGCGACGACAACCTCATGCACAAGCTGATCGACTGCGCCAACGCCTACTGCACGGTGGGCGAGATGGTGTCGACGTTGAAGGCGGTCTGGGGCGAGTTCGAGCAGCCGGTGGTGTTCTAGTGGCCACCCGGGTGCTCGTCGCCAAGCCGGGTCTCGACGGCCACGACCGCGGCGCCAAGATCGTCGCGCGCACGCTGCGCGACGCCGGATTCGAGGTCATCTACACCGGGATCCGGCAACGCATCGAGGACATCGTGTCGATCGCGCTGCAGGAAGACGTAGCGCTGGTTGGGCTTTCGATCCTGTCGGGCGCGCACGTCGCGCTGACCACCCGCACGGTCGATGCGTTGCGCGCCGCCGATGCGGGCGACATCGCCGTCGTCGTCGGCGGCACGATCCCCGAGGCCGACGTCCAGAAACTACTCGACGCCGGGGCGTCCGCAGTGTTCCCGACCGGCACACCGTTGGAAACCTTGGTGCGCGACGTTCGGGCACTGACGGAGAAGGCAGGAGAGTCCGCCAAATGAGACTCGGTGTGATGATCGGGGCCGAGCGCGGCGATATGGCACGCAAGGTGAAGAAATTGGTGTCCGACATCGAGTGGGCCGAAGCCGCGGGTCTGGACACCGCGTGGATGCCGCAGGTGCCCGACGACTTCGACGCGCTGACCATGGTGGCGCTGATGGCCGCACACACCTCACGCATCGAGCTGGGCACCGCCGTGGTGCCGCTGCAGGCGCAGCATCCGATCGCCCTTGCCCGCCAGGCGCTCTCGGTGCATGCGATGGCCGCCGGGCGGTTGGCGCTCGGCGTCGGTCCGTCGCACCACTGGATAGTGCGGGACATGCTCGGCATCCCCTACGAGAAGCCGGCGGCTTATACCCGCGACTACCTCGAGGTGCTCAACGCCGCGATCGCCGGTCCGGGCCCGGTTGACGTGGACAACGACTCGTTCACCGTGCACAACCCGACGGTGTTGGGCGCCGAGACGCCGATGCCGGTGCTGGTGGCCGCGCTCGGGCCGGTGATGCTGCAGATCGCGGGCGAGCACGCCGACGGCACCGTGTTGTGGATGGCCGACGAGAAGGCGATCGGTGATCACATCGCGCCGAAGATCAGCAAGGCCGCCGCCGATGCCGGTCGACCCGCCCCGCGGATCGTCGCGGGTATCCCGGTGTGTCTGTGCGCCAACTCGGAGATCGACGCGGCCAAGGAGCGGGCCAACCGCATTCTCGCCGAGGCGGAGACGTCGCCGAACTACCAACGGCTGCTCGACCGCGGCGACGCCCGCGACGTCGGCGACCTCTGCGCGGCGGGTGACGAGGAAGCGATTCTGGCGCGGTTCCGGCAGTTCGCCGATGCCGGCGTCACCGACCTGTCGGTGCGGCTGCTGCCGATCGGCGACAACCGCGATGAGCTGATCGCATCCAAGTACCGCACCCGCGAGGTGATTGCGGAGCTGGCGCAACGGAGCTGTGCGATGACGCTGCGAGACCGGACCGCTGGCGGGCATCCGCATTCTCGAGGTCGGCGTCATGCTGGCCGGCCCGTACGCCACGATGCTGCTCGCCGACCTCGGTGCCGAGGTCATCAAGATCGAGCCGCCCGGCGGTGAGATCTCCCGCCAGGTCAGCGACAGCTACTTCGCCAGCCTGAACCGCAACAAGCAGAGCGTCTGCCTGGACCTGAGGTCGGAGGCCGGCCGAGCAACAGCTGGGCGAGCTGGTCGCGAAATCGCATGCGCTGCTGGTCAATATGAAGCCGTCGGCGATCCGCAGGCTGGGGCTCACCTACGAAGACTTGCGGCGGCACAACGAGCGGATCGTCTGCGTGGCGCTGACCGGTTTCGGGATGGACGGGGGCGACGATCCGGCCTTCGACTACGTGATCCAGGCGGCGACCGGGGTGGCGGCGATGACCGGCGATCCGGACGGACCGCCGACGCTGCCCGGTTACTCGGCGGCCGACAACTCCACCGGGATGGCCGCGGCGCTGGGTCTGCTGGCCCAGATCGTCTCGGGCCGCGGCGGACAGGTCGATGTGTCGCTGCGCGACGTGGTGCTGTCGCAGCTGAACTACCGCGCGTCGGCCTACCTCAACGACGGCGTCGCACCGCAGCGCCATCCGTTCGGTGCGCACTCGTATTACGTTCCGGCGCAGCTGTTCTCGACGGCCGACGGTTATCTGGCGCTGTTCATCACCCACGACGCGTTCTGGAAGTCGTTCGCCGCCGAGGCGGGCATCGCCGGTTTCCGACCATGGCCGAGCGGGCGGCCCGGCGCGACGAGGTGCTCGCCGTCGTCACCGCGGCGCTGGCGACCGACACCGCGAACGGTTGGGAGCGCCGACTGCGTCCGCTCGGGATTCCTGCCGCGGCGGTGCGCACACTGCCCGAGGCGCTCGAGGCGACGCCGGAGGTGGTCGTGACGGCAGGGGACTATCCGCTTGGTCGGTAGCCCGATCCACGTCTCCGGCTATCAGCCGGACTACCGACCGCCGCCGCACCTGCGGCCTGGACGAGCACGGCGCGATTCAGTCGTATTCGACCGTCACCGACGACGTGTCCGGCACACCCTGACAGGTGAGGATGTATCCCTCGGCCACCTCGTCGTCATCCAGCGCGTCGTTGACGCGCATCGTCGCCGAGCCCTCGGTGATTCGGGCCATGCAGGTGCCGCAGTTACCCGCCTCGCAACTGAACGGCGGCGACAGGCCCGCGCGCCGCGCGCTTTCCAGCAGCGTCTCGTTCTCGACGCGCGACACCGAAGCCGTTTTCCGGTCGAGCAGGATCGTCACGGTCCCCTCGACGGTCATCTGACGTCTCCTTGTGCCATTGAGATTCTGTTTCTACGAGAATACTATTCTCGCTATAGGATAGTGTGTTCTCGGTACGTCGTGCAACGGCTGAAAGGGCGGGTGAGCTGACATGAGCGGGCCGGCCGCCCTCGCCTTCGACGAACGCGAATACAGCATTGCCCAGCTCGAAGGCCTGTCAAACGGGATGGCGACCACCCTCGAGCAGCGGGGTGTGCGCGCCGGCGACCGGGTGGCGCTGATGTCGTCGAACCGACCAGAGTTCGTCGTCGCGCTGCGCGCCATATGGCGCCTTGGTGCCGCGGCGGTCCTGCTCAGCCCGGCGTGGCGGGAAACCGAGGTCGAACAAGCGCTTGCGTTGACCAAGCCCACGCATGCCGTCGGAGATCACCCGGTGCTGGCTGCCCTGATGCCGATGCTGCAGCTGGACGACCCCGTCACTCCGGGACTGCGGGAGTTCGACGCGACCGGATCCGGACGCGGACGCGCTCTTCGTGTTCAGTTCCGGCACGACCGGGATGCCCAAGGCAGTTCGTCACACCCATCGCGGGTTCACGGTGGCCGTGCGGCACTGGCGTGATGCCCTTGGATTCTCGTCGGATGACCGCATGCAGATCGTCACACCGCCGTCGCACATCCTCGGACTGCTGAACATCGTCATGGCGCTTGAGACGGGAGCGTGGATCCGGCTGCATCGCCGCTTCGACATCGACCAGATGCTGCATCACATCGAGGCCGACCGCATCACCATCGAGATGGCCGTGGCGCCGATCGCGCTTGCGCTGGCCGCGCATCCGAAGCTGGATTCCTACGATCTGTCGTCGCTGCGGTACGTCATGTGGTGTGCAACACCCGTCACTGCAAGTGTCGCTGAGGTCGTCACCGAGAGGGCCGGCGTGAATTGGGTGACCGCCTACGGCACAAGCGAATTGCCGGTGATCGCGTGCAACTCGCTCGAAGGCGCACGGTTGGACACCGTCGGACGCCCGGTGCCCGGGGTCGAAGTTCGGATCGTCTCGCTGGCGGACGGCGCGACGGTGGCGCCCGGCGAGGTCGGCGAGATTCAGGCCCGATCGGATTCCGTGATGGCCGGGTATCTACCCGACGACGCAACCGCACAGGCGTTCTCCGACGGGTGGTACCGGACGGGTGACGTCGGCTACCTCGACACCGACGGCTGGCTTCGGATCACGGACCGGGCCAAGGAGATGATCAAGGTCCGAGGGTTCCAGGTCGCGCCTGCCGAGATCGAGGCGGTGCTGCACGGGCATCCAGCGGGTCGACGACTGCGCGGTCTTCGGCGTCGACGACCCGAACGATGGCGAAGCGGTCGTGGCCGCGGTCGCAGCCGCACGGCCCGGTCGATCCCGACGAACTCGTCGCCCTCGTCGCCGACCGGCTGGCGTCCTACAAACGGCTGAGCCGAGTGGTGATCGTTCCCGAGATTCCGCGGTTGCCTTCTGGAAAGGTACTGCGCCGAGTGCTGAAGGAGCTGCATGGACGTCCGTCTGACGGCTGAACAGCGGCAGTTGCGTGAGGCCGCCGCCGAGTTGGCCGATGACCTCGGGCCGGGGTCGGTCGCCGACCTGGACGACGCCAACCGCGTCGCCCGGCTCGAGAAGGCGATCGACGGGACCGGGTTTCGGACCCTGCGCAGCGACGGCGCCTCCGGCGTGGAGGTGGCCATCGTCGCCGAGGAGTTCGCCAGGGGACTGGTCGACGTCCCGTTCATCGGCCCCGTGCTCGCCGACGATCTGGCGCGCCGGATCGGACGGCCGCTGTCGCCGGCTCCTGAGACCTCTTCGGTCGATTTCACGGGAAGCCTTGCGGGAGTTGCCGAGTCACCGGCCGAGCTCGGGGAGTTGTCGGAGGAGGACGCCGGTCGCTGGCACGCGCTTGCGCTCACCGCGACGACGGCCGACATCGTCGGCGCCGCCCGCGGCACCCTGAACCTGGCCACCGAGTACGCAAAGATGCGCGAACAGTACGGCGCGACGATCGGGTCGTATCAGGCGGTTGGCCATCTGCTGGCCGAGAGCCTGGCGCTGATCGAGGGGTGCGTCAGCGTATTGCGGCACGCCGCGTGGGCGGTCGACGAACTGCCCGTCGTCGAGGCGGTGGAAGCGGGCCGGGTGGCCAAGATCTATTGCGCGCGTTCGGCGTTGACGGTCTGTGAGACGTCCATTCAGGTGCACGGCGGTATCGGCAACACATGGGAATGCCTCGCGCACGTGTACCTGCGCCGGGTACTCGCCGCCACTGAAAGGTGGCCGGTGAAGCTGGAGGAGTTGACCATTGGACTTTCGTGATTCGCCGGAGGAGGCCGCATTCCGGGATCGGTTGCGCGGCTGGCTGACCGAGCAGAAGGGCAAGTTCCCCACCTCGGGCGACGAGTACTGGGCCAAAGCCGGCGAATGGCACGTCGCGTTGTACGAGGCCGGTTTCTTCGGCACGTCGTGGCCCAAGGCGTATGGGGGCCAGGATCTTCCGCCGGTGTACGACGTCATCGTCGACGAGGAGATCGCGAAGGCAGGAGCGCCTGCGCGGCCCAGCCTGGGTTACCTCGTCGTCGGACTGAGCCATCACGGGGATGAGGAACTGCGGCAGCGGTTCCTGCCCGGAATGATCAACGGGACCGAGCGGTGGTGTCAGGGATTCAGTGAGCCCGGTGCGGGTTCGGACCTGGCCTCATTGACGACGACGGCGGTCCGCGACGGTGACGAGTACGTCATTGCCGGCCACAAGATCTGGACGAGCTACTCCGACGTGGCCGACTGGTGCCTGGTGCTGGCCCGCACGGACAAGGACGTGCCGAAGCACAAGGGCATCTCGGCGTTCATCGTCGACATGCACCAGCCGGGGATCGAGCAGCGACCGTTGAAGATGATCAGCGGCGTCACCAAGGAGTTCGGCCAGGTCGAGTTCGACGGCGCCAGGGTGCCGGTCGGCAACATGGTCGGCGCGCCCGGTGACGGGTGGAAACTGGCGATGACCGTCGTCAGCCACGAGCGCGAGCCGTCGACGTTGGGCTTCTCCGCGCGGTACGGAAAGACGGTGCGCCAGTTGGCCGGCCGCGTGGACGGTCCGGTACCCGAGGAGCTGTCGTGGGCGTGGGTGCAGACCGAGATGCTGCGGTTGCACGTGCGCAGGCGATTGTCGGAGCAACTCGACGGCCTGACCCATGGACCGCAGGGGTCGCTCGACAAGCTGCTGATGACCTGGGTCGAACAGTCGGTCGGTCACGCCGCGCTGGCGACGGTCGGGTCGGGCGACGAGGAAATGTTCGGGGCCTACATGTACAGCCGCGCCCAGAGCGTCATGGGTGGCACCAGCCAGATTCAGAAGAACATCATCGCGCAGCGGATCCTCGGATTGGCAGTGCGATGAGCGAAGGGAATTGAAATGTACGACATGCCAGACGAAATCGACGTCAAGGCCGACGGCGCCCTGCGCATCATCACGCTGAACCGTCCCGACGACCTCAACGCCGTCAACGACAACCTGCACGTGGGGCTGGCCAAGATCTGGGAGGCGCTCAACGAGGACACCGGCGCACGGGCGGCGGTCATCACCGGCGCGGGCCGGGCGTTCTCGGCCGGCGGCGACTTCAACTACCTCGACGAGCTTCGCAACGACGAAGCCGCTGCGGCAGAAGACGATCAAGCACGGCCGCGACCTCGTCATCGGCATGCTGCGCTGCCGCATCCCGGTCGTCGCCGCGGTCAACGGCCCGGCCGTCGGGCTCGGCTGCAGCCTGGCCGCGCTGTCCGACATCGTCTACATCGCCGAGACCGCGTTCTTCGCCGACCCGCACGTGCGATCGGACTGGTCGCCGCTGACGGCGGCCCGCTGGTGTGGGGTTCGCAGATCAGCCTGCTGCAGGCCAAGGAGTTCGCGTTGACCGGAGTGCGGATCAAGGCCGCAACGCGCGGTCGAGTTGGGTCTGGCCAACCACGTCGTCGCAGATCCGCTGGCCGAGGCGATCGCGTGCGCGAAGAAGATCATGGAGCTGCCGCAGCAGGCGGTCGAGAGCCACCAAGCGGCTGATGAACATCCAACTGGAGAAGTCCGTGATGGCGTCGTTGGACTACGCCAACCTGCCGAGTACGTGTCGTTCGGGACCGCCGACTTCAACAAGATCGTCGACGGGCTGATCGCCAAGGACTAGATTCCCGCGCGAGCGCGCTGCTCAACGACAGGGATTCGGTTTGCACGCCGCGTGCCCTGCGGCGCATCGCGTCGTTCTTTTCACGTCGATTCAAACCCGTAACCTCGCGGATCCGTCGTTACCTTCGAAACACCGATATTGCAATCACTTTCGAGGGGCAGGATCGATGACCGCTGCAACAGGCACTGCACTGCAAGTGACGCCATTGTCCGGATGGACCGGGGCGTTGATCACCGGAGTGGACCTTTCCGCGCCCACTGTCCGCCGACGAGATCGACGGCGATCCGCACCGCGCTGCACCAGTGGAAGGTGGTGTTCTTCCGCGACCAGGCGCTCGACCATGCCGCGCAGATCGCCTTCGGTGCGCAGTTCGGCGACGTCACCCCGGGTCATCCGTACGAGGGTGACTCGGCGCCGCCGGGATTTCCACAGATCCACACCGTCTCACCCGCGGCATACGACCACCGCTACGGCACGCAAGTACCGCAAGAGGCAGAGCCCCAACGGACCGGGGTGGCACGCCGACGTCACCCCGCTGATCAACCCGCCGTCGCACTCGATCCTGCGTGCCGAGGCCGTGCCGCCCTACGGCGGCGACACGCAGTTCGTCAACGTCGCAGCGGTGTATCGCGGGCCTCTCGGAACCCGTCCGCGCCTTCATCGACGAACTGCGCGCCGAACACCGGTTCGGGGCAACCGTTTCCGCCGACCGGAGCTCGGAGAAGATCGGCGACCTGGTGCGCACCAACCCGCTGGCGTCGATTCATCCCGTGGTCCGGGTGCATCCGGAGACCAAGGAACGGGTGGTCTACGTCAACCCGTCCTTCACCCGCGAGATCGTCGACCTCGCGCCCCGGGAGAGCAGGCACGTGCTGGACCTGCTGTTCGAGCAGATCGCCCGACCCGAGTACGCGGTGCGCTTCAAGTGGGCAGCCGGGAAGTGTCGCGTTCTGGGACAACCGCGCGGCGCTTCACCTCGCGCCACGCGACTTCGAACACGTCGACGGAGATCGGATACTGCACCGCATCACGCTGGTGGGCGACGTCCCGGTCGGACCCGACGGTCGCGAATCCGAGTCGCTGGCGGGCGACTTCTTCGGGCGCGCCTGACATGGCGATGGTGCTCTCCCGTTCGCGGGCAGAGACTTCGAGACCGCAGGTTCAGCAGCCCGCTGCGCTCGTCGACCCGCGTGCGGTGATCGACAGGCGGCACCGCAGGCAGTTCGTCCCACGGTGGCTGCAGCGGCTGTTCGGCCCGATGCTGCTCGTCGTTCTGTGGCAGCTCCTTTCCACCACCAAGGTTTTCGACGAACGCACCGTGCCGCCGCCGACCAGGGTGGTGCGCACCGCGGTTCGCCTGATCGCCGAGGGGTCGTTGCAGGAGCATCTGTTCACCAGCCTGCTGCGGGTCGGGTACGGGGTGCTGTTCGGAATCGCGCTGGGGCTTGGGCTGGCGTTGATCGCCGGGCTGTCGCGGGTGGGGGAGAACTTCGTCGACGCGAACATGGAAGTGCTGCGGGCGGTTCCGAACTTCGCGCTGGTGCCGCTGCTGATCGTGTGGTTCGGGATCAGCGAGGTCCCCAAGATCCTGCTGATCACACTGGCGGTGGCGGTGGCCATCTACATCAACACGTTCAGCGCCATCCGGAGCGTGGACGCCGCGCCTGGTCGAGGCAGCCAGGTCGTTCGGCGCCGGGCGGGCCGAACTCATCTACCGGGTGATCGTCCCCGGCTCGCTGCCCGGCTTCCTGGTGGGACTGCGATTGGCGCTCACCGCGTCGTGGCTGTCGCTGATCTTCGCCGAGACCATCAACGCGAAGAAGGGACTCGGCCGGATGATGACCGATGCCCGCGAGTACTTCCAAATCGACGTCGTCTTCGTGCTGATCGGGGTGTACGCGATCCTGGGGCTGGCGTCGATCATCGTCGTCCGCTTCCTCGAAGGGCGCCTGCTGACGTGGAGGCGGGTGTATGACGGCGACTGAGTTGGTGACCGACACGGTGGTCATCGCCCGTGACGTGCGAAAGACGTTCGGCGACAACGTCGTCCTCAACGGGCTGAACCTGGAGATCCGCTCCGGTGAGTTCGTGGCGCTGCTCGGGCGCAGCGGCTCTGGCAAGAGCACCTTCCTGCGCGCACTCGGCGCGCTGGACGGCGACTTCGAGGGTTACGTCCTGGGTGCCGGAGCGGCGGGCCATCGTCTTTCAAGATCCGCGGCTGCTGCCGTGGCAACGCGTGTTGACCAACGTCACCATCGGCCTTCCCGCGACCGCCGCGGTGCGGGAGCAGGCGCGGGCGGCACTGAGCGAAGTGAACCTCGCCGACAAGGCCAAGGTATGGCCGCGCACGTTGTCCGGGGGAGAGGCTCAGCGCGTCGCGTTGGCGCGGGCGCTGGTGCGTCGAGCCCGAACTGCTGCTGCTCGACGAACCGTTCGGCGCCCTCGATGCGCTGACGCGCATCAAGATGCACGGCCTGCTGCAGGACCTGTGTCGTCGCCACACACCCGCCGTGCTGTTGGTCACCCATGACGTCGACGAGGCGATTCTGTTGGCCGATCGGGTGATCGTGCTGACTGACGGATCGATCTCGCTCGACGTCGACGTCGACGTGCCCAAGCCGCGGGCGCGGGACTCCCATGAGTTCGCAACGCTGCGGCGCCGGCTGCTCGGCGAGCTTGGCGTCACCGGAGAACTTCAACTGTAGAGCCGTGCCCTTAGCACCCGATCGAGGATCACACATGAAACGCTTCGCCCATTTGCAGTGGAAACTATCTGCCGTACTGGCGATTTCGCTGCTCATGACAGCCTGCGGCCTGTCCGACGAAGAGGCCGACACGGCCATCGACTCGGTCAAGATCGCCAACAAGGCCGAGGTGCCGCCCGGTACCAAACTCGTCGTCGCGGAGCAGAACGCGACGCAGTCGCTGCCGTGGAACCTCGCCAACGCAGGCAAGGACGCCCCGTACGCGGTGGAGTTCGCGGACTTCAGCGGTGGTGCTGCGGTGATCGAGGCGCTGCGCTCGGGGGCCGCCGACGTCGGCTCCATCGGTGAGGCGCCGGTTCCGATTGCCGTCGACAGCGGCGTCACCGACCTCGTAACCATTGGGCTGCAGGCGAATCCGGGAACTAGCGGCGGTTACTTCCTGGTGGCCAAACCGAACAGCGGTGTCACCAAGATCGAGGATCTTCGCGGCAGGCGTGTCGCGTACCCGCCCGGTTCCGGGCGCCACATGATCACCGCGGCGCTGCTGAAGCGGCACGGCCTGGACCTCAAGCACGACGTCCAGCCGGTGGAACTCGCTGGCGCCGAGGTGGTTCCGACGTTCGCCGCAGGCGCGGTCGACGCGGCGATCGTGCTTGGCAACCAGTACTACCAGACTCGGCGAGCCGCCGATCCTCGGTGACGGCACCGGCATCAACACCGGCATCCAGAGTCTGATCGTGCGCAAGGACGTGCTCGACGATCCGGCAAAGGCGGCTGCCATCGGCGACTACCTCGGGCGGGCCATCGCCGCCAACAACTGGAAGGACAGTCACGCCGACGAGTGGATCAACGAGTACTACGTCAAGCAGCAGGGCATCACGTACGACCAGGGCAAGAAGCTCTACGAAGAGGACGGCGTCGCCTCCTACTATCCGATCGACGCGGATTCGACGGCACTGTTCCAGAGCGTCGCCGACGGACTGTACGACACCGGGACGACCAAGACGCACGTCGACCTCAAGCCGTACGTCGACGGGCGATACAACGACATCGTCAAGGCGCAGAACGGGCTGGACGGTGTGACACCCAAGCCGACTAATTCCTGACGAGAGGGGAAACCGCTATGACACAGGTAGTTCAAGGGGTCGACGTTCGGCCGCAATCAGGATGGACCGGGGCCGAGATCCGCGGCGTCGACTTGACGCAGGCCGCTCGATCAACGGCAGGTCGACGAGATCCGTGCTGCGCTGTTGACGTGGAAGGTGGTGTTCTTCCGCGACCAGTTCATCGACCACGACGACCACCTGCGGTTCGCGTCGGCGTTCGGTGCGCCAACACCGGCGCATCCGCTGTTCGATGCGATCTCCGACCCGAACTATCCGACGATCTATCCGATCTTCCGCGACCGGTTCAAGGCGCGGTACGGCGGTAGTCGGGGCTTCGACAAGCCGAACTGGCACGCCGACGTGACCGCGGCGGTCAATCCCCCTGCGGCATCGATCCTTCGGGCCGAGGTGATTCCGCCCTACGGCGGCGACACCCAGTGGTCGAACACCGTCGCCGCGTACGCCGGATTGTCGGCACCGTTGCAGCGACTGGCCGACGGACTTCGTGCCGTGCACCGCTTCTCGCCGCCGGACGGTGCGACCGCGACCGAGGACTACGAGCGAAGGGTGCGACGGCGGCCGTTGGTCACCGAGCATCCCGTGGTTCGCGTGCATCCGGAGACGGGGGAGAAGGCGCTGTACGTCAACCCCGGATTCACCACGCACATCGAGGGCGTATCGGCACACGAGAGCCGTCGCCTGCTCGGACTGTTCTACGACGAGCTGGCCCGTCCCGAGTACACCGTCCGGTTCAAGTGGGAGCCGGGCAGCATCGCGTTCTGGGACAACCGATCCACCGTGCACCTCGCACCGTCAGACCTGACCACCGAGCACGACCGCCGGTTGTACCGGGTGACTTTGGTGGGCGACGTGCCCACGGACCGGACGGACGGTCGTCGATCGCCTCGACGGCGAACCGTTCGAGGCCATCTGACCCGTCGCCGAGGGCTACCGCGCCACGCGATAGCCCAGGTAGACGACTCTTGACCTGAAGGTGCGGGTCTCGACGAGTTCGAGATTCACCCGGCACTCGCGCTGGGGAAAGAACGGAGTGCCACCGCCGACCAGCACCGGGTAGACCCTGGCACGGTATTCGTCGATCAGATCCAACGCGGCTGCCTCGGCGGCGAGGGCCGCGCCGCCGATCGCGATGTCACCGTCCCCCGGTTTGGCTCGCAACCGCTCGATCTCCTCTGCCAGGCCGCCCGAAGCCAGGCGGGCATGGCCCTGCACCGCCGACAGCGTGGTGGAGAAGACGACCTTCGGGAGCGGCTTCCAGATGGCGGTCCACTCGAGCTCTGCGTCGTCGAGGGACTGATCCTGTTCGGCGGTCTCCCAGTACAACATCGTCTCGTAGAGCCGTCGTCCCATCAGGTGAACGTCGACTCCTCGTACCTCGTCGATGCAGAAGCGAAAAACCTCGTCGTCTGGCGGGGCCCAATCGAAGCCGCCGTCCGGCCCCATGATGTAGCCGTCAAGTGAGACGCCCATCGAATAGGTGACGTTGCGCATCAGGAGTCCTCCTCACCTAACGGGTTCGACAGTATGACCGCCGGACGCCGCAGGACTCATCGCCGCAGATACACCTGCCTGCCCATCGCCCACGTCTGCTCGATCGCGCGGTCGTCGCCGACCGCGTGAAGGGTCTGGCACGATGCCCCCGGTCTGGTGCCAATCGGCACCCCGCGGAGGTAGCGGTATCGCACTATTGACTGTCTTGCACTGCATTCACTGCCTTGCACTTCGAGCACTCGTAATACGCCTGTGTCTCGCCAATGTTCTGGACGGCGTTGCAACGCGGGCACTTTACTGCGCGCATCCCGGAGGGCGCCTTTGGTAAGCCCCGTTTCTCATGCACCACGCTGACTACACCGTAGGGGCCGAGGAACGCTCCAAGCGCGAACGACTGGGCGATGCTGAGGTTCTTTAAGTGGCCGATCACCGCCGCCACTATCCCGCATAGCAGGCAGAAGACTATGACAGCGGCTAACAACTTCTCGAAGAGACCCCACGTAGTCACATAGAAACGCCCGGGGGGCCGCTGTGCCGCGAAGATCAGCTGTACAACACGACCCGCAGAACCGGTAGCCATCGTCCCGAATCCCCCTTGCTCCCACACCCACGACGAGCGTATTGCCGGTAGCAAACCTTCGGTTGTGCATGGACCGCTCAGCGCGCGTCAGCCGCCGGTGGGCTAAAGCCGCCGCCGCCGCAGCTGCTGTATCTGCTGTAGCCCGGACATGACCGACGCCCCCGACGACTACCGTGGAAATACGTGCGAATAATGCTATTTCGCGATGAGTTCTTCCGAGCGCTGGATGGTTCCGGTGATTCCGCCCGCATCCTGTTGGGCCAGCAGAACTGCCGCGTCGGCCATCGCCTCGGGCGGCTCGACCATCTCCGGCGGAATCTCCATGCCTGCGCCGCCGGCCTGCCAGCCCTCGGTGAGCACCACCCGCGACGGGCTCAGGCAGTTGACGGCGATGTTGTCGGGTTTCAGGTCGGCGGCTAGCCCGAGGTAGAGGCGTTCGACCGCGGCCTTGGACACCCAGTAGGCGTTGGAACCGTGGTCGGTCATTGTGACGCCGGTGGTGGTGATGGCGATCAGCGAGCCGCCGCCGCGCGCCCGCACATGCGGGATGACCGCCTTGGTGACCAGGAAGACGCCGGTCAGGTTGACGTCCAGGCACAGCTGCCAGCGTTTGAGTGGCGTCGACTCGACCGGGCCGAGCCACAACACCCCCGCGTTGGCGACCAGAATGTCGATCCCGCCGAACTCGGCGACGGTCGCAGACACCGCCGCCTCCACCGAATCCTCTTTGGTGACATCGCATGGCACGGCCAGTGCGCGCCCTCCCGACGACGAGATGTCCTCGGCGACAGAATGAATCGTGCCGGGCAGCTTGCCCTCGCGTTCGGAGCGTGCCGCGACCGCGACGGCCGCGCCCTCCCTGGCGAGGGCCGCGGCAACAGTCGCGCCGATGCCGCGACTGGCGCCGGCCACAAAGGCCGTTTTCCCTTTGAGCCTCGGCTGCATCGTCACTGCAACGTTACTTCGGCGGGAAGCGCAGCGCTCCGTCGAGCCTGATGATCTCGCCGTTGAGGTAGTCGTTCTCGATGATGCTCTGCGCCAGCTGGGCGTACTCGATCGAGCGGCCCATGCGCTTGGGGAACGGCACCTGCGGGCCCCAGTACTGCTCGAGCTGGTCGGCGGCCTTGCCGTACGCGGGGGTGTTGATAGTGCCGGGCGCAATGGTGTTGACGCGGATGCCGAGCGGCGACAGGTCGCGCGCGGCGACGAGCGTCATGCCGAGGACCCCGCCCTTGGCCGCCGAATAGGGGAGCTGCCCGATCTGACCCTCATACCCGGCGATCGACGCGGTGTTGACGATCGCGCCGCGGGCGCCCTCTTCGAGAGGTTCGGATTTGGCGATCGCGGCTGCCGACAGGCGCATCACGTTGAACACCGCGGTCAGGTAGAACTCGATCGTCTTCTTGAAGCCCTCGAGCGTCCAGCGGGGAGCCGTCCTTGCCGATCAGCCGCCCGCCGCTGGCGGGACCGCCGTGGGTGTCGACCGAAATCCGCAACGGCGCCAGGGCCACGGCCTCGGCGATCGCCGCGTTGACGGACTCCTCCGAGGTGGCATCGGTGGGCACATAGCGCACACCGAGCTCGCTCTCCAGCGCTTTGCCCTTGTCGTCTGCGAGGTCGGCGACGACCACCTTGGCTCCTGCGTCGTGCAGCCTGCGGACGGTCGCCTCACCCAGTCCGCCCGCGCCACCGACGACGATTGCGGAGCTACCGGCGATTTGCATGTGATTCCCCTTCTTGCAACTGACACTCTCAATCGGAGAGAATAGCATTCTCGCAACAGTGGAAACGGAGTCACCCCGATGCCGGAAGCAGTCATCGTGTCCGTCCAGCGGGCACCGTAGGCTCGGCCTCACCGATGACCATCGACGAGCTCATCACCGCGGCGCGCGACGGGTCCGCCCGAGCGGCTGGCCGCCTGTTGAGCCTGGTCGAGAGTCCGCGCCGCGACGAGGTGCTCGAGGCACTCGGCGCGACCACACCGCGCCGCATCATCGGCGTGACGGGACCGCCGGGTGCGGGAAAGTCGACGACGGTCGGCGCCCTGGTCAGTGTGTATCGCGAACGGGACATGCGGGTGGCCGTGCTCGCCGTCGACCCGTCGTCGCCCTACAGCGGCGGCGCGCTGCTCGGTGACCGGATCCGGATGGCCGCGCACATCAACGACCCCGACGTGCTGATTCGGTCGGTGGCGACCCGCGGTCACCTGGGTGGGCTTGCCGCAGCCGTGCCGGCGGCGACGCGCCTGCTGGCCGCCTTGTCGTATGACCTGATCGTGGCGGAAACGGTCGGCGTCGGTCAGTCCGAGATCGAGATCGCCGCCATCGCCGACCCGACGATTGTCGTGCTCAATCCCGGTGCGGGCGACGCGGTGCAGGCGGCAAAGGCGGGCTTGCTGGAAGTCGCGGACATCGTCGTGGTGAACAAGGCCGACCGGGATGGCGCCGATCAGACGGTGCGGGATCTCCGCGCCGAGACCAAAGCGCCGATCCTGAAACTCGTCGCCGCACACGGCGATGGCATCCCCGAGTTGGTGGAGGCCATCGAGGCGCACCACCGTGCCGACAGTCCGGAACGTCGGAGGGCGCGTGCCCGTGCGCAGATTGTGTCGCTGGCACAGACGCGACTGCGAAGTCATTCCGATCTGGACCGGTTGGCGGAGTTGGTCGCCGACGGACAGTCAGATCCCTACACCGCGGCAGAACAGCTGTTCGCCATTCCCGTAGAGCCCTGATCTGGTACAAAGTTGCCACGACGGAACGGAGCGCAGCTGTGAGCGTAACGAGTTCAACTGTCTCGGGTGGCCCTGTCGAATTCGATCCGTACTCAGAGGATTTCTTCTGCGCACCCTTCGATACGTATCGCCGAATGCGTGACGAGGCGCCTGTCTATTACAGCGAGAAGTACGACTTCTGGGCGCTGACGCGCTATGACGACGTCGCCGCGGCGATCAAGGACCACGGGACCTTCTCGTCGGCCAAGGGCGTCACGCTCGATATCGTCAAGGCGCCGGACACGGAGAGCCCGTTGGCCAAGATCATCATCAGTTTGGATCCGCCCGAGCATGAGCGGATGCGCAAGCTCGTCAACCGTGTCTTCACGCCGCGGGCGATCGCGTCCCTCGAGCAGGTGGTCCGAGACACCATCGATCGCTATGTGCAGCAACTCGATCCGACGTCGTTCGACGCGGTCGCCGACTTCGCGGCGCTCTTCCCGGTCGAGATCATCACGTCGATGCTCGGCGTTCCCGCCGCCGACCGGCAGCAGGTTCGGCTGTGGCTCGACAAGGGGCTGGAACGCCAGCCGGGGTCGATCTCACCCTCGGCCGAGAGCATGGACGCAATGATGCAGACGGCCACGTATTACTACGGGCTGATCCAGGAGCGTCGCGCCAATCCCCAAGACGACATGATCAGCCGGCTCATCGAGACGGAAGTCGTCGAGGACGGCGAGGCCAGGCGGCTCGACGACATCGAGATCACCGGATTCGCCACCATGCTCGGCGGTGCGGGCGCCGAGACGGTGACCAAACTCGTCGGCAACGCGGTCGTCGTGTTCGCCGACAACCCCGACCAATGGCAGAAGCTCAAGGATGACCCCGGCAAGATACCCGCTGCGTTCGAGGAGTTGCTGCGGTACGAAGGGCCGTCGCAGTACCAGATCCGGACCACCACACGCGATGTCACGTTGCACGGCACCACGATTCCGCAGAATGATCCCGTCCTGCTGATCAACGGCTCGGCCACCCGCGACGAACGGTTCTTTCCCGACGCCGACCGCTTCGACATCGATCGCGAGCGGAAGGTCGGATACAACCTGAACTTCGGCTACGGCGTCCATAGTTGCCTCGGCGCCGCGCTCGCGCGGATGGAGGGCCGGATAGCGCTGGAAACGCTGATCGACCTGATTCCGAACTACGACGTCGACCGGTCCGGCCTGCGGCGCGTACACATGACGAACGTGTGCGGCTGGGCCAACGTCCCCGTGCGCGCGGGGTGACCCGCTAGGGAACGGACTTGCCGGTCGCCGCGGCGTACCCGGCGCGGAAACCGAATACCATTGCGGGGCCGATCGTTCCGCCTGCGCCACCGTAGGCCTTGCCGGTCGCACCGGCCATCGCGTTGCCCGCGGCGAACAGCCCTGGAATCGGGTCGCCGCTGACGTGCAACACGCGGCCGTCGCGGTCCGTTCGCGGCCCACCCTTGGTGCCCATCGCGCCCACCGTGCACCGGCACCGCGTAGTACGGGGCCGTATCGACCGGGCCGAGCGTCTTGCCCGCCGGTCGTCGCGGCGTTGTTGTCGCCCCAGTACCCGTCGTAAGCGCTTGAACCACGGCCGAAGTCAGGATCGTGTTCATGGGCGACGTTTTCGTTCCACGCGTCCAGCGTGCGGGCCAGACCGTCTACGTCGATGCCCGTCTTCTCGCCCAACTCGGCGAGGTCCTTCGACTCGCAGAACCAGTGCGGGACCGGGCCGTCGGGGTCGACGCCGAGGAATCCGTAGCGCTTGAGGTGCTGCGAGTCGAACACGATCCACGCCGGGTCGTTGAGGTAACCGTGGCGGGGGTCGAGATGGTGGAACGGACCCGCCATCGAGTTGTATTCGCCTGCCTCGTTGAGGAATCGCTTGCCGGCCCGGTTGACGATGATGCTTCTCGGGCGGGTGCGTTCGAGCCGCACGCTTCGGCTGCGTGGCTTGCCGCCGAATGTGTCGCCGGGTATCTGGATGATCGGCACCCACCAGGCTTCGCCCATGTTGGCCAGGTCGGCGCCGTGTGCCATTGCCATGCGCAGGCCGTCGCCGGTGTTGTTCGGAGGCGAAACGGGACCGTGCATCGGGCCGCGCAGGAACGCCTCGACCAGCTCTTCGTCCCATTCGAACCCGCCGGTGCCCAGCACCACGCCTGCGCGGGCGCGGACGCGAATATCGTTGCCGTCCTGATGGATTCGTACGCCAACGATGGCACCCGATTCGGCGATCAGTTCGATCGCCCTGGCGTCGGTGTGGAGAGTCACGCCGAGGTCCAGCAGGCCCTTCAACAGGCCGGCGATCAGCGCGGTGCCCGCCACGCAGTAGTCACCGGCCGCACTGTCGACCGAGGCGTGGATGCGGGCCCGGGTTTCGGCGTCGATACCGACGTTGCTGAAGTCGGCGGGAAACGACGTGATCCGGTCCCGCCATTCGCCGAGCCGATCCAGGTCGAACGGCTTCGCGTTCAGCGAGCGTCCGCCCGTCGGCCGTCCACCGGGCAGTTCGGGCTTGTAATCCGGGAACCCCTCGGCGATTTCGAACTGCAGCTCGCTGTGCTCCTCGACGAAGTCGAGCATCTTCGGGCCGGTGTGCACGAACGTCTCGACCAGTTCACGGTCCATCACGCCCAACGACTGCGCCTCGAGGTAGCGCAGCGCGTCGGCCTCGGTCAGCTCGCCTTCTGACGAGCGCCGGTGCGCCGGTATCCAGACGATGCCGCCGGACACCGCGGTCGTTCCGCCCACTGTCGCGGCTTTTTCGTACACCTCAACCGACGCGCCGTTGGCCGCCGCGGCCAAGGCGGCCGTCAGCCCGGCGCCACCGCTGCCCAGCACCACGACGTCGACTTCACGGTCCCAATCGGTCACCGTTGCTCACCCTTTCGGCTGCTGGACCCTCAACCGAGGATCGCGGATAATTCGTTGGCCGCCTTGATGACTGCGTCTCTGCCGTGCAGAACCACGTCCTCACGGTGGGAGATGAGATTGATGCATGTCGGCGGCGACGGAGGCCGTCGGCTTACCGGAACGGCCAGGCCGTAGGTATTCGGCTCGACCTCGCCGTGAGTGATCACCCAGCCCTTTTTTCGGGTCGTAGGCACCAGATCTCGCTCCCCGGGACGGGGCGGCATGCTGGCCAGCAGCGCGATTCCGGCCGCCCCGCGTTCCAGCGGGTAGCGGCTGCCCTCGTGAAACGAGAGCTGATAGAACACGTTGGTCGGCACGATCACCGCGATCGCGACCTGCTGGTCGCCCTCGGCGATGAGCAGTGACACCGTGGTGCCGAGCTCGTCTGCCAGCGCGCGCAGGGTGGGCAGGCTGAGCTGACGAACGTTGTTGTCGAAGGACGCGCCCAGTACGGCCAGCGTCGACGCCGGCCGGTATCGGCCGTCTTCGCCCTTGGCCACGAACCGATGCTGCGCAAGCGTCGACAGCAGGCGATAGGCGATGGTTCGGTGCACCCCGATCTCGTCGGCGACCTGCTGTGCGGTCATGCCACCCGCGGAAGAGGCAACCAGTTGGAGTGCCGCCAGCCCCCTGGCCAGGGTCTGCGAACCGGGCGCACCGTTGGTTCCCGCAGCAGCGGAGCTCGCCTTCGGCATGGCCCCCTCCTTGACAGACGGATTCCCGAGAGTGATGCTCTGACTATAGTGCACGTATATGTGCGATAAATGAGCAAAGTGCTTACAAGCTACGAGAATTGACTTCTCGTCGTCAAGAGAGGTGACGGGTGTCGGAGCACGAAAGCGTTTGGAGCGATCTCCAGGGCGTCGCGTTCTCACAGGGCTACCTCGATGTCGCCGGAATTCGCACCCGGTACCTGCACGCGGGCGATACGAGTAAGCCTGCGCTGGTACTGCTGCACGGGTCGGGCGGCCATGCCGAGGCCTACGTGCGCAACCTCGAGGCGCACGCCGAGCACTTCTCGACCTGGGCCATCGACATGCTCGGCCACGGCTACACCGACAAGCCGGGACACCCGCTGGAGATCAGCCACTACCTGGGACACCTGATGGCGTTCTTCGATGTCATCGGCGCCGAGCGGGCTCACCTGAGCGGGGAGTCGCTCGGGGGCTGGGTGGCGTCGCAGGCCGCCGTCGACCACCCGGACCGGATCGACCGGTTGGTGCTCAACACGGCGGGCGGCTCGCAAGCCGATCCCGAAGTGATGAAACGAATCATCACGTTGTCGATGGCCGCGGTCGAGGCGCCGACGTGGGAAACCGTCCAGGCCCGAATCAAATGGTTGATGGCCGACAAGACCAAGGACTACGACGACATCGTCGCCAGTCGGCAACGGATCTACCGGCAGCCGGGCTTTGTCGCCGCCATGAGGGACATCATGGCGCTGCAGGATCCCGAGATCCGGGCACGCAACCTTCTCGGCCCGGCGGAGTACGGCGCTATCACCGCGCCGACGCTCGTCGTGTGGACCAGCGACGACCCCACCGCCGACGTGACGGAGGGCAGGCGGATCGCGTCGATGATCCCCGGCGCTCGGTTCGAGGTGATGTCGGGCTGTGGCCATTGGCCGCAATATGAGGACCCGAAGACGTTCAACCGCCTACACCTCGACTTCCTGCTGGGGCGCTGACCATGACGCAGGAGGCGGACGTCCTCATTGTCGGGGCTGGCCCGGTCGGGCTGACCCTGGCGAATATCCTTGGCCTGCAAGGCGTCCGGACGCTGGTCGTCGACGAGCGGGACAGCCTCATCGACTACCCCCGCGGGGTCGGCCTTGACGACGAGGCGCTGCGCACATTTCAGGGGATCGGCCTGGTGGAGGCGGTCCTGCCGCATACGGTGCCCAACCAGATCCTGCGGTTCTTCGACTCCAAGCGGCGGCTGCTCGCCGAGATGGCCCCGCCCGACGCCCGTTTCGGATGGCCGAAGCGCAACGGCTTCGTCCAGCCGATGGTCGATGCCGAGTTGCTCGTCGGCCTCGACCGATTCGACAACGTCGAAGTGCGGTGGGGCCATCAAATGCAGTCCTGCACCGAGACCGCGGACGGTGTCACCGTCGAATTCGCCGACGGTCAGACGCCGGTCGGCGCCCGCTATGTCGTCGGCTGCGACGGCGGCCGCAGCGCCACCCGGCGACTGATGGGAGTGTCGTTCGACGGCACCACATCCTCGACGCGCTGGCTTGTCATCGATTGCGCGAATGATCCACTCGGGCACCCCAACAGCGAGGTCGGCGCGGATCCATCGCGCCCCTACGTGTCGATCTCGATCGCACACGGTATTCGCCGATTCGAGTTCATGATTCACGGCGACGAGTCCGATGAGGAGGCCGACGATCCGGCGTTCGTCAGACGCATGCTCGCCCAGATGGTGCCCGACCCGGAGCGTGTCGACATCATCCGGCACCGGCTCTACACCCACCACTCGCGCATCGCCGGCGCTTTCCGGAAGGGCCGGTTGATGATCGCGGGCGACGCCGCCCACCTGATGCCGGTGTGGCAGGGGCAGGGTTACAACAGCGGCATCCGGGACGCGGCCAACCTCGGCTGGAAGCTCGCCGCCGTGGTCACCGGCCAGGCCGAGGACGCGCTGCTCGACTCCTACGACGTCGAACGGCGCAAACATGCCAGAGCGATGATCGATCTGTCCACGATGGTGGGCCGAGTCATCTCGCCGACGAATCGACGGGTGGCTGCGCTGCGGGACAGGGTGATTCACGCCGCATCGGTGGTGCCCGCGCTCAAACGCTACATACTCGAGATGCGGTTCAAGCCGATGCCGCGCTACGAACAGGGCGCTGTCTTCCACGCGGAGCCGCGCGTCGAGTCCTCTCCGACGGGGACCCTGTTCATTCAGCCCCGTGTCGACACCCGCGACCAGCAGAACGTGCTTCTCGACGACGTGCTCGGGGTCGGCTTCGCCGTGCTCTGCTGGAGCAACAACCCCCGCGCGCTGCTCGGCGACGAAGCCTTCGACCGGTGGAAGGCATTGGGGGCCAAGTTCGTAGCGCTGCGGCCGATGACGCAGCTGCGCTGGACCGGACATGACGACCCCGACGTCGTCATCGTCGGAGACCGCACCGGTGCCCTCAAGGCCTGGTTCGACACCCACCAGGATTCCGTGCTGTTCCTGCGCCCCGATCGGTGCATCGCCGGTGCCTGCATTGCTCAGCGCGCACCCGAACTCAGCGCGTCGCTGTTCAAGGTTCTCCACCTGACTCAGGGAGGAGGTAACGATGCCACTAGCCCTGTGCTGTATGTCCCACAGTCCGCTGCTGAATCTTCCGGGACCGTCGCCGGATCTCCTTGACGACATCAACTCGGCGCTGGCCGCGGCCCGCGAGTTCGTCAGCGCGTACGACCCCGAGCTCGTCGTCATCTTCTCCCCGGACCACTACAACGGGGTCTTCTACCGAATGATGCCGCCGTTCTGCATCAGCACCAAGGCGGTCGGCGTCGGCGACTACGGGACTCAGGCCGGTCCGCTCGATGTTCCCGAGGACATTGCCAACGACTTGGCGGAAGCGGTGCTGGCAGCCGATGTCGACGTCGCGATCTCGGCGAGCATGGACGTGGACCACGGCACGGTGCAGCCACTGCAGACGTTGTTCGGCGACGCCGCTTCCCGCCCCGTCATCCCGATCTTCATCAACTCGGTCGCCACACCGCTTGGGCCACTGCGTCGTTCGAGGGCACTGGGCACCGCGGTCGGAAACCTACCTGGCTACGTTGGACAAGAGGGTCCTCGTCGTCGGTTCAGGTGGTCTCTCTCATGATCCACCGGTTCCGACGTTGGCCACCGCCCCGGCCGCCGCGCTGGGCCGGATCGTGCTCGGCGAGCCGATGTCGGCGGATCAGCGCCAAGCGCGTCAGGTCGCGGTGATGGACGCGGCGCAGAACTTCGCGCACGGTGAGAGCAAGCTGCGGCCTCTCAACCCGGAATGGGATCACCGATTCCTGGAAATCGTTGACAGTGGCCATCTCTCCGATGTCGACGGCTGGTCGGTGTCATGGATGGCGCACGAGGCGGGCAACTCCGCGCATGAGGTCCGCACCTGGGTGGCCGCCTTCGCCGCACTGGCGGCACAGGGCCCGTACGAGACCGATCACCGCTTCTACCGGGCGGCTCCGGAGCTGATTGCGGGATTCGCAGTGCGGACGGCGGTGCCGAACCCATGACCTCCAATGTGTCGGAGACATTCGACCAGACCGTCGACGTGCTCGTCGTCGGCTCCGGTGGCGGCGGCATGACCGCCGCACTCACCGCCGACGCGTCCGGACTCGACACGCTCGTCGTCGAGAAGTCGGCACACTTCGGCGGATCGACCGCGCTTTCGGGCGGAGGCATCTGGGTGCCGGGCGCGCCGTCGCAGAAGAAGGCGGGTTACGTTCCCGACCCCGACGGGCGTCCTCCAGTACCTGCGCACCATCACCGACGGCCTCGTCAGCGACGCCCGGCTGCGTCAGTACGTGGAGTCGGCGCCGGCGATGATGGAGTTCCTCGAGCAGCGCAGCCGGTGGTTCGAGTTCGTCTGGAAGCCCGGCTACGCCGACTACTATCCCGAGCTGCCCGGCGGCTCCCAGCTCGGCAGCACCATCAACGTGCCCGCCATCGACCTGCGCAAGCTCGGTGCGGAAGAGCAGAACCTGTTGCAGCCGCTCGCGCTGGCACCGAAGGGAATCTGGTTCGCGCCCAAAGACCTTCGGCTGTTCTACCAGGTCCGGCAGAACTGGCGCGGTAAGGCCGTGCTGCTGAAGCTGATCTGGCGGATGTTCCGGGCGCGGGTGTTCGGTGACCGGATGGCGGCGATCGGACAGTCGCTGGCCGCACGTATGCGGTTGGCGATGAAGGAACACGATGTCCCGCTGTGGCTGAACGCCCCGATGACGGAACTGATCACCGATGTCGACGGCGCAGTGGTCGGCGCCGTGGTGGAACGCGACGGCCGAGCAGCTGCGCATCGGCGCACGCGGCGGCGTCATCATTGCGGCGGGCGGGTTCGACCACGACATGGCCTTGCGCCGACAGCACCTCCCGGTGCTCGAGAAAGACTGGAGCTTCGGCAATCCCGCGGCCATGGGTGACGGCATCCGCGCGGGGGAGAAGGTCGGCGGCTCGACCGACCTGCTCGACGAGGCCTGGTGGTTCCCCGCCATGTGCTGGCCCGACGGGCGTCTGCAGTTCATGCTCAACGAACGGATGATGCCCTCGCAGTTCGTGGTGAACGGCGACGGCAAGCGGTTCATCAACGAAGCGGCGCCCTACATGGACTTCGCGCACGCGATGATCGAGGGCCAGAACGCCGGCGTCACCCACATCCCGTGCTGGCTCATCACCGATATCCGCTCATTCCACCGGTACGTGGTCGGGGGCCATCTGCCGATACCGAAGGTGCCGTTCGCCCCCGTGCCCACCGGGCGGAAGGTGCCGAAGGCGTGGCTGGACTCCGGCGTCGTCGCGGAGGCGAGCAGTTTCGAGGAGCTCGCCGCCAAGATCGGCGTGCCGCAGGCGCAGCTCCGCGCAGACGGCGGACCGCTTCAACGAATTGGCGCACAAGGGGCACGACGACGACTTCGACCGCGGGGATTCCGCGTACGACAACTACTACGGAGACCCGACGCTGCCGAATCCCAACCTGCACCCGCTGGGCAAGCCGCCGTACTACGCGTTCCAGATCATCCTCGGCGACCTCGGCACCTCCGGTGGCCTGCGAACCGATGAATTCGCCCGTGTCCTGCGCACGGATGACAGTGTCGTCAAAGGCCTTTACGCGGTGGGCAACTCCTCTGCGGCGGTGATGGGTCGCAGCTACGCAGGCGCAGGCGCGACGATCGGGCCCGCCATGACATTCGGCTACGTCGCCGCCAAACACGTTTCGCACCAACAGTCCGGTCCTCGATCCCAATCGGAGGTAATTACATGAAGATCTCGCTGTTCTACGAATTCCCGCTGCCACGACCATGGAGTGACGACGACGAGCACAAGCTGTTCCAGGACGGCCTCGACGAGGTGGAGGCGGCGGACAAGGCCGGCTTCTCGACGGTCTGGCTGACCGAGCACCACTTCCTGGAGGAGTACTGCCACTCCACCGCGCCGGAGATCTTTCTGTCCGCGGCGAGTCAGCGCACCAAGGACATTCGGCTCGGCTTCGGGATCATGCACCTGCCACCGGCGGTCAACCACCCGGCCCGGGTTGCCGAGCGCGTGTCGACGCTCGACCTCATCTCCAACGGACGCGTGGAATTCGGGACCGGCGAGTCGTCGTCGGTGGGCGAGCTGGGCGGGTTCGGCATCGATCCCGCCGACAAGCGCAAGATGTGGGAAGAGGCACTCGAGGTCTCGATCCGCTGCATGATCGAAGAACCGTTCACCGGCTTCAAGGGTGAGCACGTCGAGATGCCGCCGCGCAATGTGGTTCCCAAGCCGCTGCAGAAGCCGCACCCGCCGGTGTGGGTCGCGTGCACCAGGCCTGCATCGGTCTCGATGGCCGCGCAGAAGGGTCTCGGCGCACTGAGTTTCGCCTACACCGGCCCCGGCCCGCTGACGGAGCGGGTCAACGGCTATTACAAGGAATTCGAGGAGTCCGCGGTGCCCGTCACGCCGCAGATGAACCCGAACATCCTCGCGATCGGCGGCGACCTGTCGATGATGGTGGCGCCCACCGACGAGCAGGCCATCGAGCGGCTCGGCAAGGGCGGCGGGTTCTTCGCGTTCGGCATCATGCACTACTACATGACCGGTATGCACACGCCGGGCCGGACCGGAGTGTGGAAGCGGCATCTCGAGGAGATCGAGAAGGATCCCAGCATCGTCTACGGGCCCGGCCGTGGGCCCATCGGCAGCCCCGCCACCGTGCGCGAGTTCCTGCGCGGCTACGAAGAAAGCGGTGTCGACGAGCTGATCCTGCTGCTGACTCCCCGTCGCCACGAAGAGACGATGGAGTCCATCGAGCTGATGGGCAAGGAGGTCCTGCCCGAGTTCATCGAACGCCACGAGAAGTCGGCCGCGGAGAAGGCAAAGCGGATGGCGCCGATCCTCGAGAAGGCCGAGGCTCGCAGGCCTGCGCCGAATACGCCCACCTTCGACGAGACGTACTCGTTCGGCGGGCTGCCAACGGGCCGCGAGAACTACACCGCCAACGAGGTGTCCCTGGCGATGGACGAAATGAACGCAGGCATCGAAGCGGCTGCGGCGAAGCTCAAGTCAGGGGAAGGCTGGGACAGCAGGAATCCTTCCGCGGACGTGAGGAGCACTGAATGACAACGGCCGACAAGA
Organism: uncultured Alphaproteobacteria bacterium; assembly: GCA_963843225.1. Classification (GTDB taxonomy): domain Bacteria; phylum Pseudomonadota; class Alphaproteobacteria; order Rhizobiales; family Xanthobacteraceae; genus Bradyrhizobium. The sequence continues at coordinate 267,804 of CAWJJT010000006.1, forward strand.
AATAGAACATGGGACAGATCGACGACCTCTGGCGCTACGACGGCCGCCGCGCGGTGGTCACGGGCTGCAGCTCGGGTATCGGAGCCGAAGTGGCTCGGCAGCTCACCGAGCTCGGCGCCGAGGTCGTTGGGCTGGACCTGAAGCGGCCTGCGCTGCAGCTCAAGGAGTTCCACGAGATCGACCTGTCCGATCCGGCATCGATCGACCGGGCAGTCGCGGCGATCGGCGGCCCGGTCGATGCGCTCTTCAACATAGCGGGTGTGTCGTCGGGCATCGGAGATCGCGTTGCGCGTCGTGACGATCAACTTCCTCGGCACTCGGCATTTCACGGAGGCGCTGATCCCGTCGATGCCGCCCGGTTCGTCGATAGCCACCGTATCGTCGCTCGCGGCGTCGGCAGTATCGGGACCAACGCCGCCGTCACTGCGGGGCTGCTGGACACCGCGACGATGGCCGAGGGTATCGAGTGGTGTGAGCGCAATCCGGAGCCGGTGGCCGACGGCGGTGGCTACCGGTTGTCGAAGGAGGCCATCATTCTCTACGGGATGGCCAACGTCGCCGCGCTCGGCGCCAAGGGTATCCGGATCAACTGCACCGCACCGGGGGTCACCGACACGCCCATCCTCGATCAACTGCGCACCGCGTACGGGCAGGAGTTCCTGAACTCGTTCCAGACACCGCTCGGCCGCGTCGCAGGCCCGGACGAGCAGGCGAGCGTGCTGGTGTTCCTCAACAGCGGGGCGGCGTCCTATATCACCGGCGAGGTGATCTGGGTTGACGGCGGCGCCATGGCGGAGCAGATCTTCGGCGACATCTCGGACGAGCGAAAGGACGAACATGGCCAGCCTGAGTGATTTTCGGCGCGTCGCCGACGACGTCCGCAACTGGGGACGATGGGGGGACGCCGACGAACTCGGCACCCTGAACCTCATCACCGCCGACAAGGTTGCGCAGGCGGCCGGCCTGGTCAAGCACGGCAAGGTGTTTCCGCTGGGCGTCGACTTCGGCTCGTCGGGACCGCAGGGCGCGTTCCACTTCCGGCAGAACCCGCTGCACGTGATGACGATCGACGGCGGCGATGCGAGCACGCTGCTCGAGTACGGGCCCAAGTGGCTGCAGAACCCCGCTGCCACACAGCTCAGCGGGTACTCGGACGACCGGACCGATGCGGTTCAACGACGACATGATCATCATGCCGCTGCAGGCCGCCACCCAGTGGGACGCGCTGTCGCACGTCTACTACGAGGACAAGCTGTACAACGGGTTCCCGGCGAACTCGGTGACCAGCCTCGGCGCGTTTCACTGCGGTATCGACAAGGTGGACGGCAAGGGCATCACATCCCGCGGCGTGCTGCTCGACATCGTCCGCCTGCGCGGGGCGGAGACCTTCTGCGAACTCGGCGACCCGATCACCCCGGCCGAACTCGACGAGGCGGCACGCACGCAGGGCGTCACCGTCGGAGCGCGGCGACATCGTGCTGGTCCGGACCGGTTGGTGGGCAAGGTTTCTCGAGACCGGCGACGGCACCGAACCCGGCGCCGGACTTGGACTGGACGTGCGCATCGTGGCTGCACGACCACGAGGTCGCCGCGGTCGCCGCCGACAACCTGATGGTCGAGAATCCCGGTCTCGGGTGTCGACGGCGCGTTCCTGCCGATGCACATGCTGTGCCTGCGCGACATGGGGCTGATGCTCGGCGAGTACTGGGACCTCACGGCGCTGGCCGCAGGACTGCGCCGCCGACGGGGTGTACGAATTCCAGCTCATCGCACCGCCGCTGCGCGTGACCGGCGCGGTCGGCTCACCGGTGAATCCCATTGCAATCAAGTAGGTGTGAACGATGACCACAACCACAACAACGGGCGGCGCGCCGCTCGTCGTCGGACTCGGCGGAACGCTGCGGGCCAACTCGTCGACCGAACGGGCGCTGCGCTACTGCCTGGCATCCGTCGAACGGCAAGGCGGGCGGACGAAGTTGTTCAGCGCCGAGGACCTCGACCTGCCGATGTACGCACCGCACGAGTTGGAGCGCACGCCGAAGGCGCTCGAGTTGGTCAACGCATTGCGTGACGCCGACGCCGTCGTCGTCGGCTCGCCCGGCTACCACGGCGCGGTGTCCGGGTCTGGTGAAGAACGCCCTCGACTACATCGAGGATCTCCGCGAGGACCCGCGCGTCTATCTCGACAACACTCCGTGGGGCTGCATCAGCTGTGCATACGGGTGGCAGGCCGCGGTCGGCACACTCGGCCAGTTGCGCAGCATCGGGCATGCGCTTCGCGCGTGGCCGACCCCGCTCGGCGTGGCGATCAACTCGGCCGACGAGATCTGGGATGCCGCAGGCCAACTCGCCGACGCGGCGGTGCAGAACCAACTCGACATGCTGGCCACCCAGGTGCTCGCCTTCGCCCGCGCCGCCTGGGAAACGGCGTGATCGAGCCAGCGCGAAGACGACTGCTGGTCGACGGCCTCGCCACCAGCTATCTCGAAGCGGGACAAGGCGATCCGGTCGTCCTGCTGCACGGCGGTGAGTTCGGCGTCAGCGCGGAGCTGGGCTGGGAGCGCAACATCGCCGCGCTGGCCGCGCACTACCGCGTGCTGGCACTCGACATGCTGGGCTTCGGGCAGTCGGCCAAGGTGATCGACTTCAACGACGGCCGCGGCATGCGGATCCGGCACATCGCGCGGTTCTGCGATGCGGTCGGGTCGACGTCCGCGCACTTCGTCGGCAACTCGATGGGTGCGGTCAACCTGTTCGTCGACGCCACATCGGAATCCCCGCTGCTGCCGCCGCGCAGCCTGGTGATGATCTGCGGCGGCGGCGAGATCCAGCGCAACGAGCACTCGGCCGCGCTGTACGACTACGACGCCACGCTGCCCGGCATGCGGCGGATCGTCGAGGCGCTCTTCTCACGACCCGGCGTATCCCGAACGACGACGCTTACGTGCAGCGGCGCTACGAGTCGAGCATCGCGCCCGGCGCGTGGGAGGCGTTGGCAGCCGCCAGGTTCCGCAGGCCGGGACTGGAGCCGCCGCCACTGCCGTCGAGCAAGCGTGCCTACGAGCGCATCGCCGTGCCGACGCTGGTGGTCGAGGGCGCAGTGCGACAAACTGCTGCCCGATGGCTGGGCGGCCGAGATCGCCGAAGCAGATCCCGGACGGCCGATCGGCCGTCATCGAGCGGGCCGGCCACTGCCCGCAGATCGAACAGCCCGACGCCGTCAACGAGCTGCTGTTGGATTTTCTCGAGCGAGTCGTGACTCGAGACGAAGGGACCGGCGGAAGTCGTCCAGGTGAGCAACGAACTCGAGGGCAAGGTCGCGATCGTCACCGGCGGTGCGTCGGGCCTGGGCGAGGGTCTGTCGCGGCGCTTCGCCGCCGAAGGCGCCAAGGTGCTGATCGCCGACGTCGACCGAGACGCCGGTGCGGCGCTGGCCGACGGACATCGGCGCCGACGCGCACTTTCGTCGAGGCCGACGTGTCCGAACTCGACCAGGTCAGCGGCCTGGTGACGACGGCGGTCGAGCGGTTCGGCGGCCTGCACGTCATGGTCAACAACGCCGGGGTGTCGGGCACGATGCACCGCAGTTTGTTCGACGACGACCTCGCGGACTTCGACAAGGTCATGGCGGTCAACCTGCGGGCCGTGATGGCCGGCACGCGAGACGCCGCGCGGCACATGCGGGACGCACGGCGGCGGCTCGATCATCAACATCACCTCGATCGGCGGCATCCTGGCCGGCGGCGGCGTGATGACCTACCGCGCGTCGAAGGCGGCCGTCATCCAGTTCACCAAGTCGGCCGCAATCGAGTTGGCGCACTACGAGATTCGGGTCAACGCCATCGCGCCGGGCAATATCCGGACCGGCGATCGTGCGCAAGTCGGCGACGGGGGAGGACCTCGAGAAGCTGGAACGAGTTCGAGGCGAAGATCCGCGAGACGATGCGCGAACGACCGCCCGCTGAAGCGCGAGGGCACTGTCGACGACGTCGCCGAGGCGGCGCTGTACTTCGCCACCGACCGGTCGCGGTACGTGACCGGGACCGTGCTGCCCGTCGACGGCGGCACGGTGGCGGGCAAGGTGATCGTCCGCAAGCCGAAAGCCATGACTGGCTTTAAATCAGTCGCTTGACTTAATTCGCTCAGACGGGTTGACTGATGCGGTGACGACGGCCAGGGCTGTGCGCGCCGATCGGGCGAGCAGCACACAAGAGGCGATCCTGAAGGCGGCCGAGCGGCTGTACGCCGAGCACGGCGTCTTCGCGGTGTCGAACCGGCAGGTCAGCGAGGCCGCGGGCCAGGGCAACAACGCCGCGGTGGGCTACCACTTCGGCACCAAGACCGACCTGGTGCGCGCGATCGAACAGAAGCACCGCGCGTCCGATCGAGCGGCTGCTCGAGCGGATGGTGGCCGACATCGGCGACTCGACCGAGCTGCGGGACTGGATCACCTGCATGGTGTGCTCGCTGACCGAGCACCTGGCCCAGCTCGGCAACCCGACCTGGTACGCGCGGTTCGCCGCCCAGGCGCTGGCCGACCCCGCCTACCAGAAGATCGTGGTCCGAGACGCGCTCGCGTCGCCGTCGCTGGTCGCGGTCGTCGACGGCATCACCCGCTGCCTGCCCGAGCTGCCGATGGCCGTCGTGACCGAACGCAACATCATGGTGCGCAACCTGATGATGCACACCTGCGCCGACTTCGAGCGCGCCTTCGCCGAGGGCGACGGTGTGCCCGCGAACAAGCTGGACGGCCGTCGCTTCCGGCCTGATCGACGCGATCGTCGGGTTGTGGCGTGCACCCGTCACGGAGCATCCCTGACATGAAAGTGACTGTCGACCAGGACAAGTGCGTGTCATCGGGTCAATGCGTGCTGAACGCCGGCGACGTGTTCGACCAGCGCGACGACGACGGCGTCGTCGTCCTGCTCAACGACAGCCCAGCCGACGAGCAAGCAGACAACGTCCGCAATGCCGCCGCGGCCTGCCCGGCCCTGGCCATCGACATCGAGGAATGAACCACAGGCCATGTCCGACACACTGACCGCCGCATCCGACGTCACCGCCGACGTCCCCGAGTATCCGATGGAGCGCGACGCCCGCTGCCCGTTCGCGCCGCCGCCGCAGATGCTCGAGATGGGCGAGGCCAAACCGCTTTCCCGGGTGCGGATCTGGAACGGCACGCACGCCGTGGCTGATCACCGGACACGAGGTGGCACGCGCGCTGTTCGCCGACTCGCGGGTCAGCGTCGACGACCGCAAGGACGGCTTCCCGCACTGGAACGAGCACATGCTCTCCACGGTGAACAAGCGGCCACGCTCGGTGTTCACCTCCGACGCCGAGGAGCACACCCGGTTCCGCCGGATGCTGTCGAAGCCGTTCACGTTCAAGCGGGTCGAAGGGTCTGCGTCCGGCGATCCAGGAGGTCACCGACGAGTGCATCGACGCGATCCTGGCCGGTCCGCAGCCCGCCGACATCGTCACGAAGCTCGCGCTGCCGGTGCCCACCACGGGTGATCAGCGACATGCTCGGCGTCCCGTACGAGGACCACGAGTTCTTCCAGCACCACGCGAACGTCGGGCTGGCCCGCTACGCCTCGGCCGAGGACGGTCAGAAGGGGGCCATGAGCCTCCACAAGTACCTGATCAACCTCGTCGAGTCCAAGATGGAGAACCCGTCCGAGGATGCGGTGTCCGATCTGGCCGAGCGCGTCAACGCAGGCGAGATCAGCGTCAAGGAGGCCGCGCAGCTGGGCACCGGGCTGTTGATCGCCGGCCACGAGACCACCGCCAACATGATCGGCATCGGCATGCTGGCGCTGCTCGAGAATCCCGAACAGGCTGCGCTGCTTCGCGATTCCGACGATCCGAAGTTCATCGCCAACGCCGCCGAAGAATTGATGCGCTACCTGTCGATCATCCAGAACGGCCAGCGCCGCGTCGCCATCGAGGACATCGAGATCGGCGGCGAGACCATCCGCGCCGGTGAGGGCATCATCATCGACCTGGCGCCCGCGAACTGGGATGGCGCCGCCTATCCCGAGCCCGACAAGCTGGACCTGACCCGCGACGCCGGGCAGCAGCTCGGCTTCGGCTACGGCCGGCACCAGTGCGTCGGACAGCAGCTCGCCCGCGCCGAGCTGCAGATCGTGTTCCACACATTGCTCAGGCGCATCCCGACGCTGAAGCTGGCGATCCCGTTCGACGAGGTGCCGTTCAAGCACGATCGGCTCGCCTACGGCGTCTACGAACTTCCCGTTACCTGGTAAATCTTGCAGCCACAGCCCGATTGGAGTACCAACGATGTCTACCCCAACCTCAACCCTCTATCCGCCCGAAGGCTTCGGCGCGCCCAAGAACCGAATAGGGCCATGCCAAGGATGCGATCGTCGGGCTGCCCGCGGGCACCGAGATCTTCTCGGCCGACAACCACATCTCGGTGGCCGATGACATCTTCTACGAACGGTTCCCCGAGGAACTCAAGGGTGCGGCGCCGCGGATCTGGTACGAGGACGGCGCGTACATGGTCGGCATGAAGGGCAAAGCCTGGACCGGCGGTGATTTCGGCCGGGTGCTGATGCAGTACGACGATCTGGCGGGCGCGGCGTCGAACAACATCGATGCCCGCATACCCGAACTCGCCGAGGACGGCATCGACAAGGAACTCGCGTTCCCCAACGCCGTGCTGGCGCTGTTCCACTACCCGGACAAGTCGTTGCGCGAGCGCGTGTTCCGCATCTACAACGAGCACATCGCCGATCTGCAGGAGCGCTCGAAGGGCCATTTCTACGGTGTCGGGCTGATCAACTGGTGGGATCCGAAGGGCACCCGGAGCACGCTCGAAGAGCTGAAGTCGCTTGGGCTTGAAGACGTTCCTGCTGCCGCTCAACCCCGGCAAGGACGACGACGGCAACATCTACGACTACGGCGGCGCCGCCATGGATGCGGTCTGGGACGAGATCGAGGAGTCCGGCGTGCCGGTCAGCCACCACATCGGCGAGACGCCGCCCAAGACGCCGTGCGAGAACAACAGCGTCGTCGTCGGCATGATGGTCAACGTCGACTCGTTCCGCGAGCAGTTCGCCAAGTACGTCTTCTCCGGCATCCTGGACCGGCACCCGAAGTTGAAGATCGGCTGGTTCGAGGGTGGAATCGCCTGGGTGCCAACGGCCCTGCAGGATGCCGAGCACATGCTGGCGTCCTACCGCCACATGTTCAACCATGAACTCGACCCACGACGTCCGCCACTACTGGAACAACCACATGAGCGCCTCGTTCATGGTCGATCCGCTCGGCCTCGAGCTGGTCGACAAGATCGGCGTGGAGAACGTGATGTGGTCGTCGGACTACCCGCACAACGAATCGACGTTCGGATACTCGGAGAAGTCGCTGAAGACCGTCGTCGACGCCGTCGGGCCCGAGGCCGCGACAAAGATCGTCAGCACCAACATCAAGAACTTCCTGGGCGTCGAATGACCACGTTTGCGGCGGCGGACAGTTCCGCCATCGAGATTCCAGACCTGCCGGACATGGCGCGGATGTACCGCGAGTGCGGTGCCAGGCTGCGCAATTCGATGAAGGACAAGGGTGTCGACGCGCTCGTCCTGCTCGGCAACGGCAACGTGGTGTACGCCACCGGCGCCAGTTGGCGGCTGCTGGACGCCGGGCTTTCGCACGTCGAGCGCCCGGTCGCGATCGTGCTGGCCGACGACGAGCACCCGCACCTGTTCATGCCGTTGCGCGAGGGTTCGGTGTCCGAGTACGAGGTGCCTGCCGACCACGTGCACGGGCCGCTCTACCTCGAATTCGACGAGGGTGTAGAGCATTTCGCGCAAGGTGCTGGCCGACCTGGTGCCTGCCGGGCGCGACCGTGGCCGTCGACGAGCTGACGGGTGCGATGCGCCGCGCGCAGGCACGGTCTGTTCCCGTCGGGTCCGCCGTCGGATGCCGCGCAGGTCGTCGGCCCGGCGAAGCTGGTCAAGACGCCCGACCAGATCTCGTGCGTCCGCAACGCCTGCCGCATCACCGAGGAAGCCATGGTGGACGTGCAGAAGGCGCTCGCGCCGGGGGTGCGTCAGGTCGACCTGTCGGCGGCGTTCGTCCGGCGTGCCTTCGAATTGGGCGCCACCGCCAACATGCTCGAGGCGATCTGGCAGGTGATGCCCACCACGAAAACCAGTGGTGCCGTCTGGACCACCACCGGCGACCTGGCGCTGCCGCTGCTGACGACGGAACGTGAGCTGGCGCGCGGTGACGTGTTGTGGACCGACGTCAGCATCACCTACAACGGTTACTGCTCGGACTTCGGCCGCACCTGGCTCGTCGGCGACGAGGTGTCCGACCGGCAGCACGCGCAGTTCGAGAAGTGGCGCGAGATCATCGACGCCGTGCTCGCGGTCACCAAGGCCGGTGCGACCTCGGGCGATCTGGCCCGCGCCGCGATCGCCGCCAACGGGGGCAAGAAGCCGTGGCTGCCGCACTTCTACCTCGGCCACGGCATCGGCACGAATCGCCGCCGAGATGCCGATGATCGGAACCGATCTCGGCGAGGAGTTCGACGACAACTTCGTCTTCCCGGCCGGAATGCTGCTGGTGCTCGAACCGGTGATATGGGAGGACGGCACCGGAGGCTACCGAAGCGAGGAGATCGTGGTCATCACCGAGGACGGCACCACGCGGATCACGGACTACCCCTACGCCCCGTACGGGAGGGCCTGATGGCACTCGAGATCCTGCCTGACCCAAAGGCTTTGCGCAGCGGCCGCCGCGAACGGGTGCTGGCCCAGATGGCCGCCGACGACATCGACATCCTGGTCCTCGGCCGCCAGGCCAACGTCCGGTACGTGACCGGGGCGCCGCAGCTGTGGGTCGCGGGCACCAGGCCGTTCGGCCCGATCTGTGAGGTGATTCGCTCGACCGGCGAGATCCACCTGAACAGCACGTGGGATGAGGGCATCCCCGACGAGATCGGCCACGACCATCTCTACGGGCTGGCGTGGAACCCGATGACGCTGATCGACGTGCTCAAGAAGCTGCCCGGTGCGGCGACCGTCCGGCGGGTCGGAACCGACTCGCTGACACCGACATTCGCGCAGCTGCTGCCCATGGCGTTTCCCAATGCCGAACTGGTCGATGCGGAGCCCGCGCTGCGCGCCGCCCGGCGGATCAAGACGGCAGACGAGATCGCCGTGCTGCGGGGTGCGCTCGGCGTCGCGGAACACGCGCTCGAGGCGGCCCGCGCGGAGTTGGCGCCGGGTGTCAGCGAGCAGTCGCTGACCGGCGCGATGATGGAGGCGATGGCGGCGGGCGGGGTCACCACACCCGCGACGCAGGACGGCGCGTGGATCACACCCAAGGACCACTCGTGGCGTCGCGATTCGACCGACGGTCGCGTGGCCGACGGTGACCTGGTCGCCCTGTCCGCGGGCGCGTTGGCCGACGGCTATGTCGGCGAGGTCGGCCGGACCTGGCCGGTCGGTGATGTCGCCGGGAGCCGATGCGTTGTTCCGGCGCTCGAATGAGTTGTGGGAGCGCCTCGTTGCCGCATGCAGGCCCGGCGGCCGCGCCACCGACCTGCTGTCCGGCGTACGAGGCGGCAGGGGAACCACTGCCCGCGACGCCCGTCGCGCACGGTCTCGGTCTCGGCTTCGATCCGCCGGTGGTCTCGGCGGACCTGCCGGCCACCTGCGCCGAGGAGCGCCTCGAACCGGGCATGGTGCTGGCGGTCACCGGCTATGTCTGGCAGTCCGGTGTCGGAGCGGTGTTCTCCAGGGACGCCGTGCTGATCGGCGACGACGGTGCCGAGGTGCTCACGTCCAGCCCCACGTACGGCGCCGTCGAGGCGACGGCCTGAGCCGGCGTCGGCGCGTACGCGAGGAGCGAAATGACGCCGCGCACGCGAGGAGCGAAATGACGACGCGCACGCGAGGAGCGAAATGACGACGCGCACGCGAGGAGC
>CAWJJT010000007.1:0-164694 GCA_963843225.1 uncultured Alphaproteobacteria bacterium
AATCATGATCAATTAGCCATTCAAACGATCGAGAAACATCGCGGGACCCTGTGAGTCGACCGGTGATGGAATTTTAGCGACGTTCGATGGGCCGGGCCGCGCGGTTCGCTGCGCCCTTGCGTTCGGAACCGCTTCAAAGCAGATCGGCCTGCCGTTGCGTGCGGGTCTGCATACCGGCGAGATCGAAATCAGAGGCCGGGATATTGGAGGCATAGCGGTGCACGCCGCGGCCCGCGTCATGGCTGAGTCAACCCAGCGAAGTTCTCGTTTCAAGAGTTGTGACTGATCTCGTGGCCGGCGCCGGCCTGAAATTCGCCGAGCGCGGCTCGCATGAACTCAAGGGCCTTCCGGGCCGATGGGATTTGTTTGCCGCGAGATCTAATGAATGTCCGTTTGTGGCACTTTTCGGACATGGCCGGTCGGGCAGACGATGTCTGCTTTCAGGGTATAGCGGAAGTTGCATTTCAAGGCCGTCAGGTCTTCTTGTGACCCAAAACAAATTGTTCGACCTTGGAAGCTGTCGAAAAATTGCTTACGCTCGGATCGGCTGCGCCGGGGCATGACAGGTCATGAGGCGACGTGATTTCTCTGGGATATCCGGAAATTTAGCGCTGTTGCCGCTCGGATTGCATGCTCAAAAATCGCCGGCACGAATTGGATTATTGGCCAGTGGTGCAGCTACATCGCTTTACACACAAATCTGATCAAAGCGATCAAACAGGGGTTATTCGAGTTCGGCTTAGTCGAGGGGCGCGATTATTCGCTTCAGTCTCGATACGCGGAAGGAAAATATGAAAGGTTTCCGGCGCTAGCACAGGAGCTGGCTCAAGCGGGCGTCACTATCATGCTCGCCCATACGATTGCTTCCGTTCGCGCCGCGCAGAGGCTTAATCCGCCTATTGCCATCGTCATGTTATCGATTAACGACCCGGTCGGGGCCGGTCTCGTCGCGAGCCTTTCAAATCCCGCTGGGAACACAACAGGCCTCGCAAACCTCGAAGAAGGCTTAACAACTAAGCTTCTCGAATTTCAGCGGATCGTTGTCCCCACGGCAACAACGATGGCCGCTCTCTTTAACTCAGGAAATCCGACTTATTCGTATTTTCTCAAAGACCTTCGAACGCAAGCTGAAGCCTTCAGTATGAAGCTTCTGCCAGCGGAACTGAAAACGCCCGATGCGTTAGATGACGTGTTCACTGAGCTTGCCGCGCAACGACCGGACACGCTGCAAATTATGTCTGATTTGGAATTTTTGATTTGAGCGACCGCATCGCTGCGCTGGCACAGATGCACCGCATTCCGAGCTTCGCAACATTACCAGAATTCGTCGGGTCCGGTGGTCTACTCGCCTATGGCGCATCGAGACGACGTCTCTTCGTCCGGTCAGGCTATTACGTCAAAAGGATTTTCTGAAGGTCGCAACCCGGTGATTTGCCCGTCGAACAGCCCACGCGGGGTCGAACTATCAATCAACGTTAGGACCGCAAAAGCACTCAATTTAGTCATTCCGCCGACGTTACTCGCCCGAGCTGACGAGGTAGTTGAATAGACGCAATGTCGCCTGCTGGCACTTTTCGGACATTCGGTCCGGCAGACGATGTCCGCTTCCGGGGGAGAAGCGGACTTCCTGATCTTGCGGGCCGATGTCTGGAAATGACCCAACTCAGACATCCGCCAGCATCCCGCTGCAACACGGGGCGGTTTCGGCCCCCGTCAGGCATTCGTTTGAGCCGATAGGCGACGGGAATTCATAACGGCCGCTGGTGTCGCGCTATTGCTTGAGACAAACGGGAAGACGGAGCATCAGACGGGCAGCTCAGTGGACCGCTTTACTTCCCGCACGATGAGCGTCGACTTGTAGTTCGCGACGCCTGGAAGCTTAGCGAGACGGTCGAGCAAGATGCGCTGGTAGTCCTCGATATTCCTGGCCACCACGGTCAGGACGTAGTCCCAATCGCCGAGCACCGTCATGCACTCGATCACCTCGGGGATGGCAGCGACATCCTTCTCGAACCGATCGAGAGCAGCTCGATCCTGTACGCTCAGGCGGAGTTCGATCAGCGCTCGAATGCCCAAGCCGAGCCGCTCTGGATTTAGCAGGGCGACGCAGCATCGCACATATCCCGCCTCTTCAAGCGCTCTTACGCGACGGAGCGTCGGGGACGGACTCAAGCCTACCCTCTGCGCGAGCACGTCGTTGCGGATCGCGCCATCGCGCTGCAGCTCACGGAGGATTCGGCGATCAGTGGAATCGAGATCAGGCATTTTTCCGCCAAATTTCCTGCTCAATGCGCAACTGGTCGCTAATTTTTGCATCTTTTGGCGCAAAACGCAATCAGCGGCGGCGAGAGGTAGCTATTGGTAGCCTCAGGGAAAAAACCGCGAGTTATTGCTTTGCGAATACCTGAATGAGCTCTGCCGGACGCCGCACCAAATATGACAGGACACAGCTCCTTGGCTGGTTCGTACTGATCCTTCCGCCGCTGTTCTGGGCTGGCAATTTCGTTGTGGGCAGAGCGGCCCGCGATGACGTCCCTCCGATGATGCTGGCTTTCGCCAGGCATTTCGTCGCACTGGTATTCCTGCTGCCATTTGGTTGGGTCGCTATGCGTCGCGACATCAAGCGGTATTGGGAGCGACGCTGGCAACTGGTGCGGCTATCTCTCGCAGGATTGGTGGCCTTTAATTTGCTCGTGTATTCGGGCCTGCGCTCCACGACAGCGTCCAACGCACAGCTGATGAATTCCATCATCCCGGTGCTGATTGTGGTGCTGGGCGCGGTGCTCCACCGGCAGCGATTGAGCGTGACGCAAATAGCCGGTCTTTCTCTTTCCTGCGCCGGCGTGCTGATAATCATCCTGCACGGCGACTTTGCGCGGCTGCTCGCGCTGCAGCTCTCACATGGCGATCTGATGGTGCTTGGCGGGATGGTGTCCTTTGCGCTGTTCTCCGTCTGGCTACGATCCTTTCCGGCGGATCTGGATCGTCTCGGTCTCTTGGGTGCGCAACTGACGATTGCTGTTGTGGTGTTGTTTCCGCTTCTTCTAGGGGAATACATCGGTGGCGCACGGGCTACTTGGAATTGTTTTGCCCTTGCTGCGATGCTCTACGTAGGAATTGCGGCATCTCTGCTCGCCAATCTCCTGTACATGTTCGGCATCCTGCGCGTAGGGCCGGCTCGAGCAGGGATGTTCATCCATCTCGTTCCCCTGTATGGCGCGATCATGTCGATCGCGTTGCTAGGCGAGAGCCTGCACATTTATCACGCGATTGGTATGGCCGCGATAATGGCCGGTCTGGCCTGCTCCAATGTGGTAGATCGTTTGCCCGAGTAAGCCAGTTCGCCTGAGGATGATCGATTGGAGTATCGTTTGCTGCAACGCACGAGTTCGCAATTGGCACTTTTCGGACGTCACCGAATGTCCGCTGAGTTCGATATTGGATGAACAGCGGACGACATTTGCTCGGGCGAGCTTTTCTGGTATTGACCCTTCATGGCGTGGCCCGGACCGCTAACTTCATCGCGGCGCTTTCGCCGGACCGCTGTAAGGCTATGGGTGTCGGACCGTCTGAGATCGGTGCGGGATATCAGCACGGTCCTCTACCGCGGGTGTTTAGGTTTGGCTTAGTGGAGGTGGCAATCAGGGCACGGTGGTGTTTCGACAATCCGTGAGGTGCGACGATAGAGCCAAGAAGCGCCCAACCAACCGTCCAGGTCATCGCCAGCCTCGGCGATAGGAAAGGGAGGGTCCGGAGGAACGTAGGCGGCCACCGGATCGCTGGCGGCCGGCGCGGCTTCCAGATGTGTCTCCACGTCGACCTGTGTCAGCCGCGTAAGATGGTCAGGCGTCACCTGATCCGTCCCGCGGTTAGCGACGAGTGCCGGTGGCGCGATGGCGCCGACCCCCGTAGGGACGACAGAAGCGGCATCAACCAACTCTAGCTTGGACACGGGCGGCGTCGGCGGAACCGATTCCGGCGGTGCGGAACTCGGAAGCTCCGCTCGTGCATCCACGACCGCCTCCCGCTCGCGCGCGCGGTCGTCATCCTCGGCGGGAAGTGCGTCACGATGCTTGGCGGCCTGGTGATCAACGCGCTTCTTCACCGTCGCGATCTCCCGGGCAGCCTGAAACCAGCATTTGCGGTGACCGTCCGAACGATAGACCCAGTGCTGACCACCCGGCGTCGACTTGCCTGGTGGTGCCAAGCACTCCCTTTCTGCGGAAGCGGGCGCAGCGGTTTCTGCGGAAGCGGGCGCAGCGGCTGTCTGGGGAGCGACGCTCAATAGGTCTGCAAGAGGATTCGAAGACGCAGGCGACGTCGAAAGACAGGCGAGAAGGACAAAAGCGGTGAAGCAAAATCGCAAATGACCGGACATGGAACCCCGGTGTTGCGCCCCGGTCATAACCTTTGGCCGTGACCTTGGTCACAATGCGGCTCAAATCCGGCAGCGCAAAGGATTCTTCTGGCACGGCGTGCGAGACCCGGGTCAGACTTCGAGCTTCTGTCCTCGTTAGCGTCGTTAGGGAATCCTCCTTGAAGATGCGCTTATCCGGCAGCGCGCATCGACCGGCAGGCGTCGAGGTAGGTCGTAACGTGACCATGCGCCTTGATTGGCCCGGCGATATCAACGTCTGTCCCAACAAATTCTATGCCCCTTCTGTTTGATGGGTAACGGTAACGATCCCCTTCCGGGTCAATATCATGAATATGCGCCACGAGACCTCGGCATTGAATGCCCCAATTATTATTCGGCGGAGAGCCACATCGTTCCATCACGGCATAAAGTTGGTCCCAAAGGTCTAGTAGCTTATGGCCGACCAGTTGGGGCGCCGCGTCGTCGATTTGTGCAAACTCCGCAATGGTTGCTTTCAGAGCTAACTCAATTGAATGGCGCGCAAGGAAAAACAAGGGTTCGATGAGTTGCAACCCTCTTGTGCCATCGTCGTAGGCCTTGCGTGCCAGTTGTTCGAACGCCCTTTGATATGAGAACGAGAAGTAGGACCACGTTCCATCCCACCGCTCGCCGAATTCTCGGGGATGAATGAACTTGGAAACCTTAGACTTGAAGTTGTTTATCTCATCATAGAAATCATCAAAGGGATCGCTCATCGACCGGCCCTAACCGTTTAACTTCAACGGCCCAACCCTTCAAATTTCGTCCATCCCGGCCGGCTGCTCACCGACGAGCGAACAGCACGCCAAAAAAACGGACTATGAAGCGCATCTCTCGGGGCTCCGTCCACAACACGTGTTATGAGCGCCCCTCCCGCATATCAATCACGCGCATGGCCAACATTTCCAGCAACGACTCTTCGCTATCGAACAGCGTGAAGTCATTGAGATTGAACTTATCCAAGTGGTTTAACACCTTCATGCGTTCTTTCGCGGGAATGATTACCTTCCAGAGGCGATCCTGGTCCAAGTTGTTGTTTAGTCCGAATACGCTGTCGTGCGGCTCGAATGACCATTCGCCGTTCATGTGCTTTGCACAAGCCGTGTATCGTGATTGCTGTCTGAAATGCCGTCTGTGCGTCCTAACGTTGGGACCGAACGTTATGATCTGAGGCAAATCGCTGTCTCCGATCTTCATATTTATTGGCCGTTCCCGATACGCGTAAATCGCGACATTGCCATCGTGCTTGGCGCCAGCGAACGCAAAATAAGCCGCCACATATGGCGAGTGCGACCAATCCAACATCGGCGAAGGGAAACCGCAATGGCGCAAGTGCGAGAGATAGACCGCGCAACTTCTCAATTGAAATTCAAAGCGGTCGTACTCATGGCACATCTCAGCGATTTCGCTTGGCTTTGGCATGCTGAATGATGCGCCGGTAAAGGTTTCGATGGCCGGCTTAATTTCGCCGATCAAGTTCAGGTACTTGCCCACGGAACGGATATTGGGCGACCGGCGCTCAAGCGTAGTATGCAATGGCCATTCCGCGTTTCCCTGACCCCGAAACCAAACCTCGTCCCAAACTTTTCTGGTCGGGTCTTCTAACGTTTTCAATACACTCTCGAACTCTTCCCAACCAGACACGGTTATAATCGAAATCCGTTGAGATTCCCCTGAACGGTGAGTGCCTTTACCCATTGTCAACTTTGTCCCTGTCCACCCTAGTTACCTTCCCAGCGCGCTCGCGGTCGGACTATAGTTGAGGTATTGGCTGGGGGCGGAGGATTTCCAGCCTCGAAATGGCGAATTGGAAATCGGATGTTGTTGCCTGTCCGAGAGGAGTTGCAGAACCCCATTTCACTCTAATTCATAAGTCTCTCGAAACATTCGGATTTCGAGAACCGTACCGAATCCGTAGAGTCCAGAGCTCCGGAGAGGAATTGGCCATTCGGAGAAGAATGAGCCGGCTCTGCCGATTAGGGGTCCGGAGTTCAAATGAGAAATCACTGCTGTTACTGGGCTAAATTGCCCGCGAACTCACCCGGAGAATATGAGGCCTTGGCAAGCTGGCGGAGGGAGAGGAACTGGGTTCGAACCTTCTCCAAGTAGTGCCGCGTAATCCAAGGGGTCCAGGCGGAGTAGGCTCGGGAAAGACGCTCGATCCGGCCCAGCGCATGGCTTGGCAGCGCTGCTCGATTGCCGCTGGGGTTTAAGCCGGGGTCTGGCGCGGTTCTTGCGATGCTAAGACCAGGGCCACTGGCCTGTTCCAAATCAGAGCATTCGGAGTACCCGCAATGAAACGTCGGTACCATTATGGGAATGCGAATAACACCGCGGTGAGGGAAACGGGGATCGAGGCCTTGATTGTCGACCTCGGTCGACGCGCTCAGCTTCTCGATGACGACATTGCCGCCGAAGAGGAGCGCGCGCTGGTGTTCAACCACTCCGACGCGGCCTATCCTATTGCTGCGAGCATTTTGGCAATTCGCCGAGAGAATGTTAGGGCCACCGTCGCCATGCTCGAAAAGCGACTTGCCAGCCTTAAGGAGAAGGTCGAACAAGTTCCCGCCTAGCGGCCCTGGGCGGAGTTTAAGAAGGTCGCCGGTGCGGGTCCGGCTCGCGGGAATCCGGATTGCCTACCGATCAGCGCTCGCAGCCCGGCGCGGTGAGGAAAAACGCAAGCTGGCGCGCGATCGATAGATTTGGCCGCTACCATTCAGGCGTTGACATGGCCGATGAGCAAGCGCGAGCCTGTGCTCCAAAGGAAACTCAATGGCTGATATCTCCCAGTTTTCGATAGTTACCTACGAGCGAAAAGCCGGAAACTGGCGCGCAGCCTTTACCCGGAAGTCGCGCACTGGAAGTGTCATCGATGGCGCGAAGGTACTTAGCATCGTGACGCCAGAAGACTATGCGTCCGAGTCTGCAGCCAAGGTGGCGGCAGAAAAGCTCATAAGTAGGCTTTGAAGGCCGTCGACCTGAGCCTGACACAACGGGCTATTCAGAATTGGGCACGGCGATTGCATGTCTTTTTCGCAGGCTAAGCATCGCGGCGATCTCAGAAACCTCCAAAGATGCACGGCTGGCCCGACGCGCCTCCCGGCAGATTGTGCGTCGGGTCCCTTTTTAGGTTCTTCCAACCGGAAGGCCACATGTGGGGATTTCTAATCGGCCTCTATATTGCGGTGATTATCTATCCGTTTATTGAAGAGTGGCAGGAGCAACGCTCCAATAAAGCCGCCTTGGCGAACATGCGCCGACACAACGCCAAGGGCATCGGTGGGACGCGACTAAAGGTCAATGGATCGACAAGTAGCCGAGCCTCGCACCTCAGCGCCGCCGTGGGGTCGCCCAGCGTGATCCAGTTCGTAGCATACGCTCGGCTAGGTTCAGCCGATGAACTGCACCACCTGCCCGTCGGTGCTGGTGGCATCTATAACCCATGGCGACGGATCTACGCCTTTCGCGTTTGAGTTTGCGATTGTCGAAAACCAAGGGGCAGCCGCAACACCAAGTAATCTTACAGCCGATCGCAAAAGCTTCTCCCGATCAATCGCACTAGCACGCCGGCGGCCATTCGTCAGATCTGTTCTAACAAGACATCAAGATCCAAAGTGGAGCGACGTCCAAGATCCGATGCATGGCGCTCCAAAAAGACATGCGCCGACTTACGCCCCTCATCGCGCAGCAATACGAAGAATTCCCATTCCGCGTTGAGCTTGGAGGAAGCGCCGAGCTCGGTCAGTATCTCGCTCGCAATGCGGTGGATGCGCATGCCGGCCCATTGCGCGCCCTCGCTGTCGCCGGGATCGGCGACCTGCCGAAGCAGGGCGATCATGCGCAGCTCCTTCAGCAGAACCGCGTTAAAGGACACTTCATTCAGTCGGTTAAGAATTTCTGAGGCGGAGCGCGGCGAACTCCCGCGTTCAACCGGATTGATCTGAACGAGAATAGTATCCTGTGACGTGCACTCTCGAATGAGAGGCGTGATCGTGGGATTGCCAGAATAACCTCCGTCCCAGTAGGGCTCGCCGTCAATCTCCACTGCCTGAAACATGGTGGGCAAACAGGCGGAGGCGAGCAGAACGTCCGGCGTAACAGCGTCGTTCTTGAACACGTGACCGCGGCCGGTCCGGACGTTGGTCGCAGTGATGAAGAGTTTCGTCGGTGCTTGCGCCAACCGCTCGAAATTGATTGTTTCGGCCAAAATAGCACGCAATGGATTTTCGCCCCTCGGGTTCAAGTCATAGGGTGAAACCAGGCGAGACATGAGATCCATGGCGACATAGACAGGCGAAGAATCCAGCGTCCAACGACCGAGAATCACATCGAGGGGGCCGCGCCGCAAAGGACTGAAGCGAGCCGCCTCGGAGACGCGGCGCCAGAAATTCTCCAGAGCTGCCCGGGCACCCGCGGCCCCGCCTTTAGCGTAGCCATCGACGAGCACCGCGGCATTCATCGCGCCCGCCGATGTGCCGGAAATACCATCGATTCCAAGCCACGGTTCCTCGAGCAGACGATCGAGCACGCCCCAAGTAAATGCCCCATGCGAGCCACCGCCCTGCAACGCAAGGTCGACAAGGATGGGATCGCGAGTGACGGCTGCTTTGACAGCGTCGTTGGCCATTAGATCTCTCTTCGAAGAAAGAGTGTTCGGGCGGAATGCGACCCACGGTTAAATGTGATTGATGGGACCGCGATTGCAAACAGCCGCCGCGAATTAAGGGTTGTTTCTATTCTAGGCCCAGTTTCATTTTGAAACCTGAGCAATATTGCTCATTGGCAACATCGACTGGGAGCCCGTTAGGGAACTTGTGCGATCGCGTCGGTGGCATTTTTGATCGCCGGCTTTGACGCTCTTTATACTTCTACAGTGCCGCAGGTTTTGGACGATGGCCGAGCTTGAACTCGTCTTGCGCGCCGCGCAGTCACGTCGCCGAGGCCTCAGGATGTGCTCAGGCGCGCGAATCGGATCTTGAGCTTCTTGCGCGCCCGCCGTGCTCGAAGGCCTAAGAAGCCGCGATTGACTAGGTGCACCGTACGGTCGGTCGGCGGAACAGTTGGATCAGTGCAACCGGAACACGCCGTCGACGGCGTGCAGTTCGGCTGGCTTGATGAGTTTCGAGTGCGCAACGGTAACTGCGAACAGGGGTCCTTCGAGTGATTTTTCCCAGAACGCGAGGAAATCCCTTAGCGCTGGGAAATTCGGAAACATATCGTAGTCCTGCCAGACATAAGTTTGCAGCAACCAGTGACGATCCGGACGGCGATAAACGATTTCCGCTGTCGTCAGTCCGTAGCCTAAGACCTGCTTCCTGAAATCCTCGGAAACTGCATCTTTCTCGACCATGCCAACCTCCAGCCCAGCTAACAGTTGCATGATTCTCAATTCGTCAAAAACGAAAACGTTCAATAGGTCATAGCAAACAACGCGCTAGCAGCATGCTGCTTCGCCTGCTAGCAATTCCCGGAAGCGGTCCTCCTCTATCGAAGCCCACATTGCACTCAAACATCGTAGCCGAAGCCCTTGCGCCTCTGTGTCGCGGGCTTATGTGAAGCGGGCTAGCACTCGCTCATGGCGACTGCCAATCCAGAAAAAATCACAAAAGCCAAGGAGGATCGCATGAAATTCCGTCCGCTTCACGACCGCGTCGTGGTCAAGCGCATCGACGCCGAAGAGAAGACAGCTGGCGGCATCATCATTCCGGACAGCGCCAAGGAAAAGCCCTCGCAAGGGCGAAATCACCGCCGTTGGACCCGGCGGCCGCGACGAAGCCGGCAAACTGATCCCGATGGACCTCAAGGTCGGCGACCGCGTGCTGTTCGGCAAATGGTCGGGCACCGAGGTCAAGCTCGATGGCGAAGAGCTCCTGATCATGAAGGAGAGCGACATCATGGGCGTTCTCACCGACGTGCCCGCCGCCAAGAAGAAGGCCGCTTAAGCGCCTACCCCCCATTGCAAGGAACAACATCATGGCTAGTAAAGAAGTTAAATTCGGCGTTGATGCGCGGGACAAGATGCTGCGCGGCGTCGACATTCTCAACAACGCGGTCAAGGTGACGCTCGGCCCCAAGGGCCGCAACGTCGTGCTCGACAAGTCGTTCGGCGCCCCCCGTATCACCAAGGACGGCGTCACCGTCGCCAAGGAAATCGAACTTGAGGACAAGTTCGAGAACATGGGCGCCCAGATGGTGCGCGAAGTCGCCTCCAAGTCGGCCGATGCCGCCGGCGACGGCACCACCACCGCGACCGTCCTGGCCGCTGCCATCATCAGGGAAGGCGCCAAGTCGGTTGCCGCCGGCATGAACCCGATGGATCTGAAGCGCGGTATCGACATGGCGGTGGAAGCCGTGGTCGCCGACCTCGTCAAGAACTCCAAGAAGGTCACCTCGAACGAGGAAATCGCCCAGGTCGGCACCATCTCCGCCAACGGCGACGCCGAGATCGGCAAGTTCCTCTCCGACGCCATGAAGAAGGTCGGCAACGAGGGCGTCATCACGGTCGAGGAAGCCAAGTCGCTGGAAACCGAACTCGAGGTCGTCGAAGGCATGCAGTTCGACCGCGGCTACATCTCGCCCTACTTCGTCACCAACGCCGACAAGATGCGCGTTGAAATGGAAGATGCCTACGTCCTCATCAACGAAAAGAAGCTTTCTCAGTTGAATGAGCTGCTTCCGCTGCTGGAAGCCGTGGTGCAGAGCGGCAAGCCGCTGGTCATTATCGCGGAAGACGTCGAAGGCGAGGCGCTTGCCACCCTCGTGGTCAACCGCCTGCGCGGCGGCCTGAAGGTCGCGGCCGTCAAGGCTCCGGGCTTCGGCGACCGCCGCAAGGCCATGCTGCAGGACATCGCAGTGCTGACCGGCGGTCAGGCGATCTCGGAAGATCTCGGCATCAAGATGGAGAACGTCACGCTAGCCATGCTCGGTCGTGCCAAAAAGGTGATGATCGACAAGGAGAACACCACGATCGTCAGCGGCGCCGGCAAGAAGTCCGACATCGAGGCTCGCGTGGCGCAGATCAAGGCGCAGATCGAGGAAACCACCTCGGACTACGACCGCGAGAAGCTGCAGGAGCGTCTGGCCAAGCTCGCGGGCGGTGTCGCGGTGATCCGCGTCGGCGGCGCGACTGAAACCGAAGTCAAGGAGCGCAAGGATCGCGTGGATGATGCGATGCATGCGACCCGTGCGGCGGTTGAAGAGGGCATCGTGCCGGGTGGCGGCGTCGCTCTGCTGCGCGCCTCCCAGCACCTCAAGGGGCTGCGCACCAAAAACGACGACCAGAAGACCGGCGTCGAGATCGTGCGCAAGGCGCTGTCCTGGCCGGCGCGCCAGATCGCGATCAACGCAGGCGAGGACGGCTCCGTCATCGTCGGCAAGATCCTCGAAAAGGATCAGTATGCCTACGGCTTCGACTCGCAGACCGGCGAATACGTCAACCTGATCACCAAGGGCATCATCGATCCGACCAAGGTGGTTCGCGTGGCGATCCAGAACGCGGCCTCGGTGGCAGCACTTCTGATCACTACGGAGGCCATGGTTGCCGAACTGCCGAAGAAGAACGCCGGCGGTGGTATGCCCCAAGGCGGCGGCGGAATGGGCGGCATGGATTTCTAAGTCCAACTGCTCAGAGCACAACGATAAGAAAGGCCCGGCAGTGATGCCGGGCCTTTTGCTTCCGTATTCCGTAAAAGTCGCAGGCCTGCAATCGGCTCGTGTGGGCGCCCTACCGGGACTTCAGTTATCCCTTGATTCTTCGAGTGGTGTGCCTACCACGGCCGCCACTCTAATTCTGATCACGACACTGGGAGTACCGATGATGTTGGCGCGCATCGGGCGTTAAAGGCGATCAACCGGCGCAGCTGAGGCGCTGACTTACCCAGCTTTATATGTTGCAGGGCACAACCATTCGATAGCGGAATTGTAGTTGCCAGGCTGGCTCAATTGGGCAAATGCTGGGCCCTCAAGAACAAACATTTCACGGGAGAGAAGCATGCCCGGTCCAGTCGAAAAGCGAGGTACCCAGGGCCACATCTTAAAGGCTGGAACGATCTCGTTTGATGGCTCTGGAATCGAATGCCTAGTTCGCAAAATGTCGGGCCATGGCGCAAATCTCGAGGTGGAAAGCCAAATCGGCATTCCCAACTCATTCGACTTGGTTATCGACACAGAGCACAGCAATCACCATTGTCACGTAATCTGGCGAAAGGCGCGTCGGATTGGTATCGCGTTCGATTGAGGCCTGAAAATCCCGCCGGCATGGAACAGGCGGGCTACTTTCAAAGCCGCCTTTTAGCCAACTCTCAGATTTTCAGCCGACGTTTTGCCGCGGTTTTCCGTCTCTTCGTAACTCAACTTGGCGCCCTCGTTGAGGCTGCTCAGGCCGGCTCGCTCTACGGCCGAGATGTGCACAAACACGTCCTTGCCGCCGTTGTCGGGTTGAATAAATCCGTACCCCTTAGTCGCGTTAAACCACTTCACTGTACCCGTTGCCACGTCCGCACTCTCCTTTTTGAAACACGGCGACAACCCTAAATCGATCGCCGGGCGCACGGCAAGAAAAAAGGCCGCCCAAGGGGACTTCGCCTCGCAAATCCTACGGATCAGATCGACAATCGCGGAAGTACTGCGTGGGTAGCCCGTTGACATTCCTCAAGGTGATAGACGGCCAACGAAAACGTTTCCTGCGACTGAGAGATCAAACCCAGGTTCGGTGGCTTCAATCCGGGTTAGGGTCAATGGCCTCCCGCACCTTGAGCATGGTGGAGCAGGTCCGCGTCGGGTCATTTCCAGACATCAGCCCCGCGAGATCAGGAAGTCCGCTTCACCCCCGGAAGCGGACATCGTCCGCTGGACCGCTCATGTCTGAAAAGTGCCAACAGCAGATGTGCGACATCGGGCCGGCCGGGCCGGGTCGTGTAGCCAATGACTAATCTCCCCCTCCACAAGGTGTTATAGTCCTGCCGGTAGCCCGAGCCCGTGGTTGGTTTGGGACACATGACTTGCTCGGCCCTGCGGCAGCGTGACCACCGAGCGCCTGCCGCAGCTATGAGGTACCTACTGCTAATGAGGTGCCAGCGAAGATGTTAACCTCCAGAGTAAAGACACATTGGATGCGCGCCACATCCCTCTCGGCACTATTGCTCTTCTCGTACATTTTCGCGGTAGTTGCTGCGGGGGCCGTTGAGGATGACGCCGGCGTCGGTCCGCCGCCCGCACTGGCGCCGGGACAGCCACCGCCTCTGCCCAAGCCGGGCCCGTTAGCCGAGCCCCGTTTATCAACTCAGGTCGGCATCCCCGCGGTTTTGACCAACTACGTTATTTCGCCGTCCACGCTCAGACCTGCCAGAGTCGCGTTGGGTCAGAAGCTGTTCTTCGAGTCTCGGCTCTCTGGCGACGGTACGGTCGCCTGCGCCACCTGCCATGATCCGGCGCGTGCCTTCACCGATGGCAGGCCCGTGTCAGTCGGCATCCATGGCCGTGTCGGCCAACGCAACGCCCCAACCGTGTTGAATGCGCTCTATAACAAGACGCAATTCTGGGATGGCCGGGTCGATACGCTCGAGCAGCAGGCTGCGCTGCCGATCACAAACCCGTCCGAGATGGGCTCGGCCAGTATCGGCGATGCCGTGTCCAGGATTTCCGGTGACAAGGACTATCAGACACAATTCATGCAGGCCTTCGGCAGGGAGGTGAACGAGCAGGATATGCTGAGCGCTATTGCAGCCTACGAACGGACGTTGACTTCCTTCGATTCTCCCTTCGACCATTTCGTCGCCGGAGACGCCGACGCCATCAGCGACTCGGCCAAGCGCGGTTGGAAAATGTTCAACGGTAAGGCTCGTTGCCAGCTCTGCCACGCTCTGACGGACAATCATCCGGATACAACGCTCTTCATGGATAACGATTTTCACAACATCGGCGTCGGCATCTTGCGGCATCACGTAACGCCCTTGGCGCGGCAGGCTGAGCGCGAGCTGGAGCAGGGACATCTCGCGGCTATCGACACCGCCGCGATCACCAGCGAGATGTCGGTCCTCGGGCGCTTCCTAGTTACGAGAGAGCAGGGTGATATCGCGTCGTTCAAGACGCCGGGCTTGCGAAATGTTCTCCTGACCGGGCCCTACTTCCACGACGGCTCGATGCAAACACTGTGGGACGTACTGGATCATTACAATAAGGGTGATGGAATCACGAACCCCTGGCTCGACAAGGACCTGCAGCCATTGGCGCTGACGGAGCCGGAGATCGATGACGTGGTAGCATTTCTTGCCTCGCTGACAAGCCCGCAATACAAGGTAATCAGTGACCAAGAATATGAACGGCAACTCGCTCTATCCAAAGTGAGCCGGCCTCAGCGCGATACGGCGCGGGCTTTCGGCCCGAAGCCGAAGCAGCCGGAGTCGCCCCCGTTCTAATTGTATTTGCCTAGATTGCCGTATCTTGCGATCTGAGCTGAGCCACGGCCCAAAGAGGCCGCTCATGGCACAAAAGTGATCGCTCCATGTCCGTTGTCGGGGCCAGAGCAGACGACATTTGCTCGTGGCAAGTATTTCGCCTTTTGACCCGGAACAGACATTCGGTCGGCGGTTATGGAAGTAGGCGTATTACGCGCGCAGGCTGACTTGCGACAGCCCGGCTCTAAGCTATAGAGGAAGTAAGTCACCCTTTCGAATTTCGATCCACCTAGGCATCACGATGGCGTCCGCTGCCAAGACGCTCCGCATCAGTTTTGTGCAATGTCGCGGCACCCCTTACGAGATCGGCCGTGCGCAGGCCGATGCGTTTGCGGCGACGCGCATGGGCAAAGCCTTTCTACGCAAGAAGGTGCGGTTGCCGTGGTGGTTCAACATTCACACCGAGGAGCGCGCGTTCAGGACTTACGCCCCCGCGCTATGGGAGGAGATCGGCGGGATCGCCGAGGGGCTCAGTATCCCGATGGAGCAAGCGGTTGCTTGTTTCGGCAATGGCGGCTTGCGAATGCCGACCGGTGGCTGCTCGGCTGTCATGAGCGGCGGTGTCTATGGCCGCAACTATGACTTCCGGCCGCGAGGCTACGAGGCGCGCTTTGCGCTCGTGCAGGCACCCGGCAGCTACGCCAGCATCGGCAGCACCCACCTGTTGACCAATCGGCTGGATGGCATGAACGAGCGCGGGCTCACGATCGGCCTGCATCTGGTGAAGGTGCGACCGCGTTCGCCCGGCCTCAACAGCTCGTTGCTGGTCAGGCTGGTACTCGACAGCTGCGCGACCACTGCAGAAGCCATCGACCTGCTGCGCCGTTTTCCTCACGCCATGCAGTACAACTACTCGCTGCTCGATGCCGGCGGCACGGCTGCCGTGGTCGAGGCCGGAGCCGGCGCGGTCGCGGCACGCCTTGGTGACTGGCTCGCCTGCACCAATCATTTTCAGTCACCGCAGCTGCGGCGTTTGAACCGCCGCGTTGCGCACTCGATTAGACCGGCTGCCGCCGTTGGAAGACTGGGCTGCGCGAGAGCTTAGTGCCGAACAGACGTTTCAGGCGCTGAACTTCTCCGCTTCGCCGGCCTTCCACAATTATGGTAGTGCCCAAACGCTGCACACCATCGTTGCCGAGCCAGGCAAGCGACGGCTCTTGATAGGCATTGGGGGCGACGCCGCCGCACTCGACGAGGACATGGTGGACGTTGATTTCAAGTTGTGGGTCGCCGGTGAAGATTTGTCGATAAAGCAGCTCACGGGGCAACTAAATCTGGGTTTGCAACCGTTCCGGCGGACCAGACCGAGGTTGTAGCGGGGCCAAATGCTCAAGCCTGTTTTGGCACAAATAGGCGGTAGAGGTTGGGCAGAGCATGTCCGCTCTGCCCGGGTATTTCAGACATCAACTTGTTCCGCTATTGCGAGAGCGTCATCGACCTCGATGCCGAGATACCGGACCATACTCTCGATCTTGGTATGCCCGAGCAGAAGCTGGACGGCCCTTAGATTGCCAGTCCGCCGATAGATCAGCGTCGCTTTGGTGCGCCGCAGCGAGTGGGTCCCAAACAACCTCGGGTCCAGCCCGATGCTTCCGATCCACTCCGACACGAGACGGGCATACTGGCAGGTTGTCATGCTGCGGTTTGGACCACGACAGCCGGTGAACAAGAACTTCCCGGGCCTTTTGTTGGCGGTCCTCAGATAATCATCGACCGCCTGGCGGGTCTGCTCGCTCATTTCGAATCTGACCGGTCGCCCGGTTTTCTTTTGCCGGACTGTTGCGCGATCGCCTCGAGCAAGCCCGTGCCGATTTCGAGGCCAACTGGCCAGTGTTTTTGTCAAAACGCACGGAAGCCGATTTTCGATTCGTGGCGTGACGCGGAAGCCCGGACGGCCAAAGAATAACCCATGGCCCGCTCGACATAGTCCGCATTGACGGCCCGCTCCGGCGTCACCATTTTTCGGGGACGATTGGTGGATAACTGGAAACCATGATGTTCGTAGTAAAGCCGCTGATGCAGGACGCCGATCTGCGGGCATTTCTGAGCCCGGCGGCTGCGAACGAATATGCAGAAAGCGGCGTGTTTCAGGATTGCGGCTGCGAGCAAAGCGAAATCCACTTTGTCGATGGCCAAGTCACCGCTGATGAGGCCATCGCGGCCGTCAAGGAGGGACGTTCTGAGAAGCGGAATACTGTTCACCGAAGAATGACCGCTGACGAGATCGAAACTGCCCGGCTTGACGCATTGGCCGAGCGCGAATTGGAACCGTAGCGGGCAACTCTACGCAGCCCGACCCTGGAATTGTACGATTATGCGCAGGCTAAGGCCGCGACTTTGAGCTTGATCAATAGCTCGGTCCCGGCATCCGGCCGGATCCCATTTGGACCCAAGGCATTGGTGCTTAGCTTAGCTCGCCAAGTTCCATCGCCGTGCCCCTGGTTCTAACGTCTGTTCCAGAGAAAGCAAAAAAAACACTGCTTTGATCCCGGCAATTGTCCGTATTCTTATCTCCTCAACATCCGGACAGCGAGGCAGATCATGGTGAAGCCATTCCCGTCGAAAACCCATATCGGCAACCACATGCTGCATCCGGAAACGCTGATGATGAACTACGGGTACGATCCGCAATTATCAGAGGGAGCCGTCAAGCCGCCTGTCTTCCTAACTTCGACCTTCGTCTTTAAGACCGCCGAGGATGGGCAGGACTATTTCGATTTCGTGTCGGGTCGGCGCGAGCCTCCGGAGGGGATGGCCGCGGGCCTGGTTTATTCGCGCTTCAATCACCCGAACAGCGAGATCGTCGAGGACAGGCTATCCGTCTACGAGCGCGCCGAGAAATGCGCGCTGTTCTCGTCCGGCATGTCGGCCATCGCAACCACGATTCTCGCCTTCGTCCGCCCAGGCGACGTGATTCTGCACTCCCAGCCGCTCTACGGCGGGACTGAAACCCTCTTCGCCAAGACGCTTGCGGGTCTGTCAATCGGCGCGGTTGGCTTTGCCGACGGCGTCGATGAAGCCGCCGTCAGCTTGGCAGCCCAAGAAGCCATGCTCAAAGGCCGGGTGGCGATGATTTTCATCGAAACGCCGGCAAATCCCACCAACGGCCTAGTAGACATCGCGATGGTCCGCCGGTGCGCCCACACGATCGGCGAGGCGCAGGGGCATGCGCCGCTCGTCGCGTGCGACAACACGCTTCTCGGCCCCGTGTTTCAGCGGCCGATCGAACACGGTGCGGATCTTTCGTTGTACTCTCTGACCAAATACATCGGCGGTCACTCCGATCTCATTGCGGGCGCCGCGCTTGGATCAAAAGCCCTCATGAAAGATATCAAGGCGCTGCGTGGGGCCATCGGCACCCAATTGGATCCGCATTCTTGCTGGATGCTCAGCCGATCGCTCGAAACGCTCAGCATCCGCATGGAGAAAGCCGATGCGAACGCGCGGCTCGTGGCGGACTACCTGCGCGACCACCCCGAAGTTGCCAAGGTCCACTACCTTGGTCACCTCGACGAGAACTCTCCTGCCGGCCAGCTCTTCAAGAGGCAATGCACCGGTGCGGGCTCCACATTCTCGTTCGACATCGTCGGCGGCCAAGCGGCTGCCTTCAAATTCCTCAACGCGCTTCAGATCATCAAATTGGCGGTGAGCCTTGGCGGCACCGAGTCGCTCGCCAGTCTGCCGGCGAGCATGACTTATTCCGGCGTTTCCGCCGACGTCCGCCAAAAGATTGGAATTCTCGAATCCACAATCCGGCTGTCGATTGGCATCGAGCATCCGTCCGATCTGATCGCGGACATCGAGCAGGCCCTGAGAGGGTAGGCGTGGTGCACAAGAATTTTATGTCTTCTTTCGCACCGGACGCAGCAGGCCGCGCGGTCGGATGTCCCGTGTGAAGCAGCCGGTTGATACATCCGAATTGCTCGAGAGGCTATCCGCTAATCAGGGGAGGCCGGAAGTGCGCGGCGCGCGGTCAAAGTGACGAGATTGACCACAAAATGGACTGTTCGACCTTGGAAGCTGTCGAAAAAGTGCTTACGCTCGGATGGGCAGCGCCGGGGCACGCAGGCCATGAGACGACGCGATTTTCTTCGGATAACCGGAATCTTAGCGCTGTTGCCGCTCGGAGTGCGTGCTCAAAAATCGCCGGCCCGAATTGGATTATTGGCCAGCGGTGCGGCTACATCGCTTTACACGCAGAATCTGGTCAAAGCGATCAAGCAAGGGTTTTTCGAGTTCGGCTTAGTCGAGGGGCGGGATTATTCGCTCCAGTCCCGATACGCGGAAGGAAAATATGAAAGGTTTCCGGCGCTCGCAGAGGAGCTGGCTCAAGCGGGCGTCACTATCATTCTCGCCCATACGATTGCTTCCGTTCGCGCCGCACAGAGGCTTAATCCGCCCATTGCCGTCGTCATGTTGTCGATTAACGATCCGGTCGGGGCCGGTCTCGTAGCGAGCCTTTCAAAACCCGCCGGGAACACAACAGGCCTCGCGAACCTCGAAGAAGGCTTAACAACTAAGCTTCTCGAATTTCAGCGGATTATTGTCCCCACGGCAAGAACGATTGCAGCGCTCTTTAACCCAGGAAATCCGACTCATTCGTATTTTCTCAAAGACCTTCAAGCACAAGCTGAAATCTTCAGTATGAAACTTCTGCCAGCCGAACTGAAAACGCCCGATGCGTTAGATGACGTGTTTACTGAGCTTGCCGCGCAACGACCGGACACACTGCAAATTATGTCTGATTCTGGAATTTTTGATTTGAGCGACCGCATCGCTGCGCTGGCACGGATGCACCGCATTCCGAGCTTCGCAACATTACCAGAATTCGTCGGGTCTGGTGGTCTACTCGCCTATGGCGCATCGAGACGACGTCTCTTCGTCAGGTCAGGCTATTACGTCAAAAGGATTCTTGAGGGGTCGCAACCCAGTGATTTGCCCGTCGAACAGCCCACGCGGGTCGAACTATCAATCAACGTTAGGACCGCAAAAGCACTCAATTTAGTCATTCCGCCGACGTTACTCGCCCGAGCTGACGAGGTAGTTGAATAGACGCAATGTCGCCTGCTGGCACTTTTCGGACCTCACGCGATGTCCGACTTGAGTCCGGAATGGACCCCAAAGCGGACGTCGGCCTCGGCGACCGCCGCCTGTGCCGGGCGCAGATCACCGCGATCGACGCGGCAATTCGATAGGATCGAAGAATTGTTGGTCCCAGGACACGAACTCCTACCCAATCCCGTCTATTGCATTTTGGGAGCAGCGGGACTTCAGACAAAACGCATATGCCCAATCCTAAAAGCATCCTGCTCTAGTCTTCGTCCGGCTCGCGCACGACCGGCGATTCGTCGGCGCGGTCCTCTTCTTCTTCGTCCTCGTCGTCCTCGTCCTCTTCGTCTTCATCAGGATGAACTCGGGGCGGCATCGTGTTGCCCATGATCACCAAGGGACTCCAGTCGGTCAGCTTGGTGGAAAATTCCTCGGGGATGTGTGGGGTCATGCTTGTTGCTCCTCGGGTGTGGACCCTAGGGGATTTTACCCCTTCTGCTGTCATTCGGCATTTGCTGCATCTGAAGCCAACGAATGTGCCATCCCTTGAACTTCATCGGATTGATACTCACCGGTGTCGCAAAAAGGTCCGGCGTGGCGAACATTGTCCGGCTCCGGTGACACAGGACCAAACCGTTTTATGTCGTCAGGATCGGCAAGACGATAGAAAGTATAAAAGCTCTGCGTCGGCTCGAACAAAACCGTTAGGCCGCTCTCTAAAACCTCCACCACTGTGAAGTCATCTTCGGTCGGTTGCTTCATCATCTGCTGCTCCTGCCCGTGGGACAATAGCGCACGGCATGCTTCAGTCGTACCAATCCTTCCGATCACGCGGCAGCGTCTTGGCCTCTTCAGCGATCCTTCCCCGTGCGTAGCCCATCGAGGCCGCCGCCTTTAGCTTTTCCAGATCGGCTTCGAGATAGTGGTTGGCGACGATCAGCGCTTTGACGGCCTCACGAGCGTCACCGCCGGACGCCGCGATGGCCTGGTCGGCGGCAGCCTCGAGTTGGTCGGCGTCGGATTGCCTCACGGCAAAAAACTCATCACACTCCGTGACGCCGCCACCTACATCACCAAGCTCCCCAACGCCGAACACGATGCCGCTGAATGGCAGGCCGCGATGGAGGCGCTGTTGCTGGTTGCCGAGAGCGGCGGCCTCACCACGACATATCTCAGTGCCGATCAGCCCCCCTTGGCATCATCTTCCTTCTTTTTCTCGGTGGCCCGATACTCGGCTTCTGACGGTAGTTTATCGAAATCCGGCTTATATCCATTTGCCTCGTACTTTGAGCGCGGGACCGGAATGGTGGTGCCGGTCCCGTAATCGACCTGCACCCACCCTTCTTCGCCGCGAAACAGCCCAACGGGCATAAGCTATTCTCCCCGCTTTGCGCTAAAGCATACCACGGCTAGCGGCAGGTGCGTGACGATCAATTTTGAGCCGGGATTTCGTACTCACACACGCAAAAGCCGCCAAGGTTTTCCTCGACGGCGTGTGCCGTTGCGTTCACGTCGAGGTGCGCTACGTCGAGCGGTGCTCGAACGCGGTGCCCCTTCTTGTTTGGACGCACAGCCTCATTAGGCGGCTGGTGCGTTGCCAGGGTGTCGGGCCAACGATCCCCGATGCTTTGTGATGTGTGACTGGCGGCGATGCTCTTCAAGCCAGTGCTGCTGTCCTAACTATTAAATGGCTAGTAAGATGACTGACCGTACTGTCGCAAGCTACGCCATCGAGGGAGTTTAATCGACGCCTAAATCAACTCCGCGCAACGGCCAGTCATCGTTGTGTGGCTCGGCAGATATCGCGGTCAGATTATTTGGGGCACGTGATCCTGACGAATCCGGCATGGGAATTTGTTCGGCCGGGAATCGCCGCAGCCAAAAAACTCTTCAGTCAGTCTGTGCGCGTCACTCGGCTAAGCAAGAACTAACGCCGAATTGTCGGCCCTTGCTTAGACCTAAACTTCTCGGCAAACCAAAATAGAAAGATGCCGGCGAACGATAGGCCAAAAAGCACGGCGGTCATTACAAAAGCTTGCTGAGCATTTGACATGACGATCCTCCCAATTATTTTTGAATCGTCATATTCGCCGGAAACGATCAAAGCTCGTTGCGATGGATCAATTCGGCTGTCTGATCTCGCACAATTGGTGCAATGCGAACGCGCGGCTCTTTCAGAAGTGAAATGGCCTCAGGGTACCGATCCGGTCACGCATCCGTGGATTGCCCACCACCAGGGCGGTGATAGATTTCTTACAAGGCGCCTTTGCCCGTGGCGCTGAATGACTTCTGATTGCTCGGCCCCGCCCTTAGATTCCCCGTCCGAGGGCGGGGTTTTTATCACCGTCGGCAAACAGATTTTAAGAAGCAATTCGGAGCCGTCGTGTCCGGTTCGCTAGATGGATGACGTAGCAACAGGGACCGCCTGCTTTCTTTTGAGACCTTTCACCGCGCTTAGGTGTGGGCGATGTCCGCTTTCGGGGGACGAACGGAAGTTGGATTTCGGGGCGGCCATGTCGGCTTTTGACCCAACTGAGACATTAGTTCGCCGCCAGAACTGACATCGGCCCCTTCAAGTATGTTAGTCTGAGCCAGTACGATGCGCGGTATTCAGTCGTTGGGATCCATACATCAAAAGGGTCACATCATGAGCAAACGCGAAAATGAAGCAAGCAAGTTCCGTCCATCGGATAGGCCCTTGAACGAATACGAGCAGGAGCAAAAAGCGCTGCGCAAAAACCTAGAACGGCTGAAGGCTAAACGACTGGCGAGGGAGGTTGCCAAGTCGAAGGACGGTTAGAAATCGGAACTCTGTAGCGGCGGGCCGGGCGGCCTCGGTAATTTCCCTATCAATGGTCGGGGCCGCTTTCGGTTTCTTTGCCTTTAAAGTCGCATTTTCGTTCCGACATTATTTGATAGGGCACCGGAGGCTGAGATGAAATCAGAGTTCTTCAGCATGTTCGGAATACCACCCACGGAATGCGAAATCGAAGCCCGCAAAGATGAATTGGGTGTGCCGCGACTGTGGTTTCGATCAGCGGGAAATCGGCTGGTCGGCTTGGATTTGACTGGTGCTACCCAGCTTCAGCATTTGTTGACTGATGCCGGCGAAGCGAATCAGGCGAACGAAATTGGTCAACACATCGCCAAAGCGCAGCACCTTCGATAATTCTTTTTCAGGGGTGATCCTGCAGATAGCAGTCAGCCCGAGGGGGTGAACTGCCTTTAGGGCCTCGGGGCATAACGCAACTTCTCCTGGGCCGCCTTATAATCGTTTTCGAGGGGCAGTTTGTCGAAATCGGGCTTGTAGCCGTTCTTCTCGTATGTCGACCTAGGTATCGGGATGGAAACGCCGTCGTATTCAACCTGAGCCGACTGATCTGGTGTTTTAAATAATCCGGTGGGCATGATGCCAGCCCTCCTTGTTTTGGCTTAAGCATATCACGAGGACCTTGATCGCCCCGGCTCACCCAAACAAAAAGACCGCCAGAGGCCGGCGGCCCTTTCGTTTACAGTTGGGGTTGATGCGCTCGACTTTGCTCTAGCCTTAGACAGTGGCCGCTATGGGTCTCTTATGTCTCTTGTTGGTGCTAGCCGGTGCGAGAACCTATCGATCAAACCTAACCTTGTTAAAGTTGGGCGCGGCTCAAGGAAGATCAAGTGAGGGATGCTGACCTAGCCCCTTGCCGCCCGCGCGGCCAAACCTATGCGAAGCGATCACGCTTAACAAATTAGGCCACTCCGAAAATCAAACTAGGTCACTACGGGTAGGCAGCAACTTCCGTTGTTGGCACCGAACGGACGTGCCGCCCCTATGAGTGATGTCCGCTGTTGGGGCCAAACCGGAAAACGTCTGCTCTTAGCGACTATTTCGCCTTTTGACCCGTAGCGGATATCAAGTTCGTCGCGAGCGAATTAACTCGCTATTTGGACAATTAGAGCGCTGATGAGACCATCGCCATGACCGCTCCCAGCCTTACATACCAATTTGGTAAGCTTCGCCCCCCATGCTCCAGATGCGGGAGGCCATTGGTCCTAACCCGGACTGAAGCCTTCGAACCCGGCTTTGATTTGCGAACCTATTTTTGCGCTCACTGTGCCGACAGCGAAACGGCCGTCGCGCCAGCCTGAGGGATTGGTAGATGACAGCCTACCGGGCATATGCCGTTCGACCGAATGGTAACTTCGATGGATACGAGGTGCTGCTTTGCGTTGACGACGTCGAAGCAATCGACAGAGCCCGCCGCCTCTCCGACAATAGCGCAATTGAGCTTTGGAGTGGTGAGCGCTTCATTACCCGGGTGGAACACAAATCGAAATAAGGCAGCGAATTGACTGGCTATTCTCGGCATTTGGTGAGCAGGATCGCACGCATCACCGCCCCGTTCCGGTAGTTATCGGTGACAGAGAGTTCTGTAGTGCTCCCGCCTTTCTTAGCGCGAGCGTTCCATGCCCAAGAATACGCCACCTCCCACATGCACAAAGTGCGGCAAGGCGATGAGGTTTATCCTTGTCAAATCCGGTGGGCGTAAGTTCCGCTGCGTCGATTGCGACGTCCCGGGCCCGCTCCAATTACCCGAAATGGAAAGCTTCTCTCGGGCGCATTGAAGCCCCCGACCTAAGGGCGTCTTAGTGGGTTCGGGGCAACAGGTACCTTGAAGTTGTCCCGTCTAGTAAGTGGGTCACAATCGAGATTATCTAAGATGCGCGGTTGCATCGATTAACGGCTTTCCCGTGAACAATCGTGCTACTGCGTTGCAGCAGGAGGGCTGCTATGATGCTTGAGCAGATGGACCGTGCGGCCAACGGCGGTCTGATAGACGTCCTGGTCACCTCCGGGGCGTTATACCGCTCGCTCGGTGGCTATCCCGGATCAACACGCGGGATGCCTTCCCGCAAATGATCAGCGCCATTTGCTCTAACATTGCGGGGCAGCGTCTCCTTAGGCTGTCGGAGTCATCTTTGTAAGAAAGCCGCTGAATGGTTTGTAGGCTTGCTTGGCAAGATCTCCATACAGTGCGCCGATCTTCTGCGACTTTATCACAAATGTCTCGAAAGCCGACTTGGCGAATTCGGTTTGAACTTCCACCACCTTGTCGAACGATCTCACACCTGAGAGCTTCTCGACAAAAGACTTGGTGTCTTCAACCGATTTCTTGGTGTAGTCGCCGTAAGCAGTGGCGATCGCTTGAAAGCCGCTGGTGAAGGCACCCACTGGGTCAATCTGTTCTTTGCCATTCTGATGCTGCTCGAAATTCCGATTTGTGGTCTGGTCTGCATTCGACATTCTAACGCTCCTTTGTTTGTTTAGCGGTGAATCAACAGTGCTCGCAGCCAATGGTTGCGCCGAAACGCGGGTTCCCGCTTGTCCGTCGGGCGATGCTTGTGTGTTCGTATGATGATATCGGAACTCTAGGCGTTTCCTGGCGAATTTGATTCGAGCGACGCGGCGCAGTCCCCGACAATCGAAGGAAGTTGGACCAGCAAGCGCAACTTGAATACGTTAGGCAGAAGCCATTGTGAGCCGCATTTTGCTTTGTCAGGAACGAACCCGACCTCCGAGCCGTTGTCGGCGCGCTCCCACGAAAGGAAATGCCATGACGAACCAGAATCAGCCCGGTCAGCCAAATCCGCCGGGTCAGGGGCCGGGTCATCTGCACGGCGGCGGGCGGAAACCGGGCCAGCAGAGTCAGGCTCCTGCAAAGGGTGACGAAAATCCCAAGGAGCCGTACGACCAAACGAGTGACACCGACACGTAAAGAGAAACGGCCCGCTTCGGCGGGTCGGGTTCCTTTTGCGCGAAAGTCGTTGAGTTCACAAAAAGGACCCGCGCTGACGACAGTTGGGTAGCGCCAAAAACTTAAGCCTTGGTTGGTGGGGCTCTCAGTTCAACTGAACGTTCAATGTCGCCAAGGTGTCTGAAATATCTGTGCGATGAGTATTTGTCGAAATTTCCATCAAACGATCGGCATCGCGACTTCAGTCCTATCGCGAGTGCGAGACCCACGCGCCTCTGTCTTGGGAGAGCGAGCCGCCGCCGAAGTTGGCCCACACTCCACTCCCAAAGAGCAGCAGCGCGACACTTATTCCCAGGATTTGTAGCATTTCTCTTCGCTCCATATTTGGATTCCCAACTGCCATCTATCCGAAGCGTTCCTCACTCATCGCACAATCAGGAGGATGACAAGCGCAGACATGTTGCGATGTGCGGGCTCCAGTCGTTAGAGCGGCTAAAACGTCCTCTACGGGGGTAAGGTCAAGAAGTCAAAACCACTGGAACCGAGATGTCCGTTTGCCGGTGAACGCGAACTAAAGGCTTGCTGGGCTGGTGGGACCTTTTCGCGGCGAGCATACTCAAATTTCGGTTCTCGACTTGAGACAGGCGAGCAGAGACTATCTGACGATGTCTGCTGTGGAAGTCGCGGCCGGGAGCGCAAATGCATGAAATTCATGTGACTGAGCAAAATTGACCACCGGCTCCGAACTCGGGAGCGCATGTTAGTTTGATCACCGCCCCGCGATCGGCACCCATCGGTGACAGAGAGTTCGGTAACGCTCCCGCTCAACACAGGGAAGCGGCATGGCTTCATCCGAGCAATTCCCGACCTCAATTACGCGTCCTCGCTGTCCCCGCTGTCAGGCGCGAATGATGCTCGAACGTATTTCATCGGGGCCGATCGGGTTTGAACACCGGCTGTTCGAATGTCCCAAATGCGACCAAGTCGAGAATAACATCGTTGCATCAGATCCCTTCACAGCGTGAAGACGGTCGCTTCTAATCCGCTACCAGAAAGCGCAAAATGGCGTCGTAGCGAACACTTCGCTTGCCAATTAGGGCTGTAGCATCGGCTTCAGCACCTGCGTCGTTGTATATACCGCTGAATCGTATGTGTTGAACCCGTTCCACCATCGGTCGCCCAGTCGGAGTATGTTCTTTACTAATCATTTCACCTTTCCACTTGCCATCGGCACAGTCATAGGTCCCGGTGTAATAGACGTAGCCATCGCCGCCATACAATTTGCCGCCGTGCAGCATCAAGACGCCACCAACTTCAACGTCCACTCCATCGACGGCAACGGCGGCCAACGAATAGAGGCCGTTTTTAATCATGATTGTCTCCGCGCCCAATGCCCTCGCAGCCTATTACCGGGTTATCAAACATTCCGGTCCTCTTCCCGTGCAACTGGCGGCAATCGCAGCGCTCATCGTGCCGATAGGAAACCGAGGTACAGCACAGCGAGCCATCCCGTAATGACTATCGCAGTCACCGCTCCGGCTGCTATTAGCTTTCTCTTTTCCAGTGAAGGGACGCACTCAACGCCTCAGTTGGTACCCTTAGCGTTCTTCATCGGGATGCGCCCAAGGATAGCGTGTGAATTCACAGTCTTGATCTAACTTTATCGTGTGAACTGGCGGCGCGTACCGTCCCTTCTTGCAGGCACGGACATTTAAGCGCGGCCTCAAGTTCCAAATCGGCCTTCAGGCGGACGGCGTATCGCATCGGGCGGAAGGTTCAAGCTCGGTTGTCCCGAAATCGACCTTGCGGGCGTACTGCCACGACGGATCGAGGCCGACTGTTTCAAAAGTTGGAAGCGCCCAGATCGTAAGACCCCCGGCTACCGCGTACGTAGAGCCTGGCAGCCGCGGCGCATATTTTATCCCGGTTGGCGTCGAAGGCACTCAGGAAGCCTGATTCATCGGACCGAACTCCCGGCTGCATTTGTGCTAACGCATCTTCATCGATGAAGAACGATGCCTCGATCGCGCTGTCATATCCCCAGAACCGCACGGCGTGCCGGGTGACGTCATAGGAACGGCTAAGATTGGGAAAGTCGATCATCGTGAGTTTCACCAATGGCCGCGACGCCGACCCCAATATCCCCCTCCACCGAACAACAAGACCACGACAACAATAATCAGGATCAATTCCATCGGAATTCTCCGTTGCTGAAGGACTCAACGGCGCCTTCAGGTTATTGTTCCCGGCAGACCTGTAAGCCGCCTAACCTGCATCATGGTGTGAGCAATTTTGCTCGGGCTTTATGCTGTTGTGTCGACACGCCCAAAGAGTGACTGCCGAACTTATTGGCAACCGCCGAGAACTCTCCCCTTGAGGGCGTCGAGCGCAGCCGGGATTGCGATCTCATCATTTGCTACGGTGCAGCACAGCTCTTTGACGAGCACTTCGCCTCGAGGGCGCATGGCGTGGACGACGATATTGCCGGATGAGTGAAGCCTCGTGAGCGCCGTAGACGCGGCCCGCCCATCCCGATCACCGCGAGCGGCGGGCCGATGGCCACGCGCCAGATCGGCGGGCCGGGCCTTGGCAACATAATAGGCGGGGCGGGTCAGTAGTAATAGACCCGCCCCACGCGCCGTCACTTCATTTTACTTGCACGTTTTGTCAGCCTTCAAAGCTGTCTCCGCTGATGCGTGTGTCGGATGTGCCATACCGATAGCCTTCATGC
The DNA here is from genome assembly GCA_963843225.1 of uncultured Alphaproteobacteria bacterium. GTDB lineage: Bacteria > Pseudomonadota > Alphaproteobacteria > Rhizobiales > Xanthobacteraceae > Bradyrhizobium. The sequence goes on from CAWJJT010000007.1 coordinate 28,369, forward strand.
TGCCACCGGCGGCAGGCTGGACATTGACAACTTCACACTTCATCGTCGCGGTATCCTGAGCCAGGTAGAACGAGGAAGCACCTGATGGTGGTGCCTGACCGACCGTTTTGTCCTGCGCAAATGACGGTGCAGTGAACGCAAGAATAGCGACCGTCGCAAAAAGAAGTTTCTTCATGGTGTTTACCTCCTGTGTCCGTATTGGACAGGGAGCAAATAGAGTCAGCCGATCTAGGTTCCTTGGGCGTAGCTCCTAGTTCACTAATTGTTTTGGAAGTGAGCAATCTTGACCACCAACCAAAACTTCTGAAGCATCGGCGCGGCATCACAGATCCAAAAGAAGGCTTGAACCATTTCGCCGCTCCGTTGCCTTACAAAAAAGGGGAGTGTCGCCATGGATGACAGCGACCGCAAAGAACTAGAACGGCGTCTAGATCAAGCCAGGCGGATGGCCGCCTTTGCCGGCGACACGGTCACCAATGAGCGCCTGCAAAAGCTGCTGCTAGATTTGGAGGAGCGGCTACGCAAGTCGGAGTAGGTGTGCGCCCTCGCCACCATCTTCACATTGGCGCTTGCAAGCCTTGGAACCACCCGGCGGTTTCAAGCGATTTCATCGGATCGATCAGCTCGACTACGAGCTGGTGGACCAGATCGCAAGTGGGACATTCGAATGTCCTGATGTCAAAGCCAGCGGCTCCGGGGGTGATGCGGGCCAGCATCAGGGTTGCCTGACATTTAGGGCAACGCGGCCGTTGAACGCTCATGACAGCTTCGCCTTTGATCAGGCGGGAGCGCAAGACTTCTCAGTCACCGATAGGTGCCGGTACGGGGCGGTGATGAAGCCACCGTGCTCCTCTGATTTTCAGAGTCGTGATCAAAAAAGCTCACTTTGGGAGATTTAACGAAATAATACACGGGGATCACGATCTCGTTCCAGATTATCTCTAATTATCCTCTTTTAGTTGCGGCTTTTCGTGCAGAACCGCACTCAACAGCGAATTGTGCACCTCGATGTGTCCGTTGTAGCTGATGAGACCGAGCTTGCGAAACTTGTTCATGAAATGGCTGACACGGGATCGGGTGGTGCCGATCATCTCTGCCAATGTTTCCTGACTGATGTTCGGACTGATCGGCTGCGGGCTGCCTTCCTTGCCGAAATTCGCGAGCAGCAACAGCAGCCGCGCAAGCCGGCGCTCGCTCGAATTGAATAGCTGGTCGATCAGGTCCTCCTCAATCCGGCTGTTCCGGGTCAGAACATACGCCAAGAACAACTCCGAAAATTTCGGCTCGTCATGAAGGGCGGCGACCATCGCGGCTTTCGTGATAGCCGTGATCAGGCAATCTTCCATCGCCGTTGTCGTCGAGATGCGCAATTTGTGGCCGTTCATGCAGCCCTCGCCAAAGAAGTGGCCGGGCTCCAGAATTGCAACGACGGCTTCCTTGCCCTGCTCGGAAAGAACTGTAAGCTTGATCCTGCCTTCCTGAATGTAAAACACCGTGTCGGCGACATCGCCTTGCTCGAACACGTGCTGATTTTTTTGGAATTGCAATACCCGCTTTCCGACGCCCACTTTGGCAAGAAAGTCCTTAGGGTCAAACGCATCCTTGTCTGATGTCTCCATGGGAGCCCTCCTTTTTGGCTCGACAAGATAACTCAATTTTAGCGTACCGGACGGCTATAGGGCAAAGCCCACTTTGGGACCCGCCGCGAAAAAATCTAGCGTGAAACACCCCGACGCCGTAGCGCTTAAATAACTATTTGCGCCATGGGCGATTATAGCCAACGAACCCGTCCATAGTCGAAACTTTGGCGCCGGCGTGAGTTCCGATTTCATCAAAATATGCGGTCAAAATCATAAAATGGCGTCCTGACCACCGTGTGGCGTTGGCCGCTCCTCCGGCGACGAGGACACAAGCGACCGGGTCGACTGATCAGAGTCCTACCGTCAAGCAGATGAACGAGGAAGAGATGAAGAAACTGGAGGTCGAGGGCAAGTGGCAACAGTTCTACCAGTCGAAGGCCGACGCATACGTAATTCCCGTCTATAGAAGGGAATTCACGCCCGTTGGTTTGTGCGCCCCAGCAGATTGCGGACGGACGACCTGTGCCATTTACCGCCGCGGGCAGATCTGATTCCCCGCCGGTTCAGCTCCGTAGCCATCGAAGCTAGCGTGAGTGCGCCGGTAGCGCGGATTGCCTGGATAACGGGAGCTAAACCAGATGCGAACTCATCCGCGACATCGATCAACGCTGCCCTTCCAATGCTGCCGGCGTGGGCCAGGTTGCGGGGGTTACCGAGGCGAGCTCCCGCCGCCTTCTTTGCCGCCAGTGCGGCCTTGGTGCGCTCGGCGATCAGCCGTCGCTCCTTCTCGGCCAAGGCGGCGTAAAGATGCAGCATGAAGGGGTCGGCATCCCGGCCCAGCTCGGCGACCATGAATGGCACACGCTGGGCCATCAGGCCGGCCACGAAGGCGACGTCGCGGGACAACCGATCCAGCTTGGCTACTACGACACTGCATTTCCTGGCCTTCGCCGCCGCCAAGGCAGCCGCCAGTTGCGGGCGTCTTTCCAGCGCGTCAGCCCCTTTGCCGCTTTCGAATTCGACGAATTCAGCTGAAACAGCCAAAGCCTCAGTCGCGGCAAATCGCTCGATTGCGGCCCGCTGCGCATCAATCCCGAGACCGGATCGCTGCTGCTGCCGCGTTGAAACTCTGAGATATGCGATCACGTGCTCCATGACCAAAGGGCATACCACCGTATGGCGTTTGGTCGAGCGCAAACCAGAGCAACATAGTTTCTGTTTTCATGTTGCAGCAGCGCAGAGGAATGCCGGGAATGAAAAGGGCCGCAGGCATTTTCGCGCTGCGGCCGACCGGGCTCAAAAAAGTTCGATCCGCCGGCCCCGGTCCTTTCGAAGACTGAGCCAGGTTTCTACGAGTGTGGAGTCAAAAATGCAGTTCTGGCCCAGAAACATAGCGAGTGTTGCGAAACTGAGACGCTGCTCTTCTGAAGGACGGAAAAGTCTTCGAACTGCCGATCAAAGTGCTGCGCGAGCAGCAGCACCGCGCTTTATAGGCCTTCACGCCCGTTCTCGATGGCATCCTGCCTGAAACGCTCGACCGCAAGTCCGGTACCGATGGCAATTTGCCATCATCAGCACGAGCCCACCCGCAATCAGCTAGGTGAGTGGCGCCCTGCCCAGCAGGTCGAACCGAGCGGATAGGTCGCGCGCAGGCCGTCGCGCCGAATTCCTGCAACCTTGTCGTCATGAGCCCCCTGCGCATAAAATGGGGGAATTCGGCAAACCCGCGTTAGAGAATCACAGTTAGGGAACGGCTAACGGATGCGCTCGCCTAAAAATGCTTCCCGAGGGACGCCGTCGTCAGGTCGGGATCATCGCCGAGATTCAAGCGCACGTCCTCTAAAAGCGACGAGGATACCGACGGCATTTGCGCGCCATCAGAAGCGCGAAAGACGGCGAACCGCGTTTTGTTGAATACGCCTTCAGCGCTAGCATCCGCGTCGAGTTTATTAAGCAACTCAGTAACGAGCATGCTGTGCTCGCCCTTCGTGTCATCGGCGACCTTGCCAGGTGTATTGGACGAGATGATGAGCGCGTTGTTGGGAGCGCTGACTGGCGCAAGCCCGTGGGAAAATGAGCGAAAACGGCGTTCATAGGGATTGCGGCGAGAGGCGTCGATGACGGCCAGCGTGGCGCGAGCGCCTCGCTCCTCAATTGCGCGGAGAACGGTTTCGACGGACATCCCCTCTTGGCGCACATCACGTTCCTTCCAGATTACCGCATCGGTCGGCATCATGTAGGTTTCGTGGCGAGACTGCACCCCATAACCGCCGAAAAACAACATCACGACAGATCCGGGCTTGATCCTGGATTTTAAGCGCTCGACCGCGCGAGTCATATCTGCCTTGGTGGCGTCCTCAACCATATCGACATCAAACCCGTGGCGGCGCATTGCATATGCCAGACCGCTTGCGTCGTTGATGGGTTGACTTAATGGCTCGGCGGCGTCCGGGTAATTGCCGTTGCCGATAATGAGCGCCAGCTGGATAGCGCCGTCTGTTTCCTGGGTAAATGCCATCTTTGCGGCTTCCGGGGCGCGTAGATCCAACGCTGCATTCGCGCCGATCGCCAACAATGCCACGCAGACAAGGCTGCAAATAGCGGCAAGCAAGTGACGAACAGCGTAGTACTCAGTCGCTTTCATTTGATCCCCCAACTAAACCGCGAGAACTCCCATCCTGCAAAAGCGTTTGCGGCACGACCGCGCACGAAGGTCACAATCAGTCGCGAGAGCAGACGTCTCCCCGCGCCATTGGAAGAGCATGCGTAGAATTTCTTGACCCCCGGTTAGGCGACATGGTTTCTGGCAATTTGCGGTGTTTGGTAAATGAACTATGTGAGTGTCGCGGCGTAAACTGCATGCCATTGCTTGGACCAAATAAGCCCACGCTCTGGGTTTTAATCTAGCCAGTGGCCGACCAGAGCCAATATGAGCGCAAAGGATTTTGCTTGGACGCCAGCGCCGATCGCGGTTGGACGGGGCCGTGCTGACGAAGCTGGTCGTCCTTAACTCCAAGCCGAACAGGTCGCAGGCCAGATTATGGGCCACGCCCGACTTACCGAGCTTAGTGGGTCGTGGCCCATGCCGTTGGTCAATCGCGTATTCAAGCTCTCGCCTTGTATTCGTCTCTAGACAACGCGTCCCCGCAAATCATGTAATTTCGGGTTGATTGGAAGGAAAAAAACGTACCCGTCTGATGCACGAAAACTGGAAACCAATCCAAACCCGCGAAGCCAGTGTATCTTCTCTCGTACCTCACGGGCGCTTAAGCCGACGAAACGCGCTATTTCCTTAAGACTCAAATTAAAGCACGGTTCAGGCGACCGTCCCGTTGCCGCATTCCAGCCGCCGAGATCGAGAAGATCGTGATCGAGCAAGTCCGGCTTCTTCTGCTCTCGCCCGAAATCATGGTCCAGACTTGGCGCGATGCCCGGAAGTCAATCAAAGGGCTGGCCCGCCTTCCCCGTACCTTAAACGTCGCTTGCAGCAAACTCGTGAAATGGCTCGCTGGTCTGCCGAGTGAAGCTATCGACGGTGCCGGGCAGCACTACCATCCAGTAGTCAACCTACCGTTTTTCAGTATTACCCCCTACCCCGAGTAAAAGATGGGCGGCGGCAGCTATGGCTTCGCGACGACCTGGACAAGGCAATTCTTCCGTCCGAGTTGGTGCGGCCCACCGACATCGCAGAGGATTTATGATGGTGAAGCTACCTCGGCATGTGATTTACAAGCCGTTGGCGTCCGGACACGTTGCCTACTATTACGATCTTCCGTCCCGCTACCGAACTATGAACTGCCCCATTTCGAATGAACCGCTTGGAACGGACTATGGATTGGCGTGCAAACGTGCCGCGACGATCAATGGAATGTTTGACGAATGGGAGGCCTCTCGCCGGGGATCATCAGTTACTGGGATATCTACACCACGTATCGGATCGGTAGACTGGCTTTTCAGCGAATACAAACAAAGCAAAGCCTTTACCGAGAAAGTAGCGCCACGTTCACGAGGCAACTACGAATGGGCGATGCGCGAAATCTGCAACATCGTTACCAAGACCGGCGACCGCATTGGAACCAGACCCATTAAGTCGATTAGCCCGCGCGGGGCCGATAAAATTTACGACCGCTTACTAGCAGGGACCAACCGCCAACGGCCTCGCACGGCAGAAAAAATCGTAATGCTGTGTAGGAAGGCGTGGCGCGTTGTCCACCGACTGCATCCGCACGAATTCGACAAAAGCGTTCCCAATCCTTGGGTAGGTGTCACGATAAAGAACCGCGTGAAACTTACGAAACATGCCGTTACCAGAGCGCAGGTGTACAAATTCGCGAAGGGTTGTATCGAGCGTGGTGAACCTGAGTGTGCTGCCGCTGCGGTTATATGTTACGAATGGCTCCAGCGTCCCGAGAACGTCATCGCAGGGCATATAAAATGGTCGGGGTACCGAACGGGGCCAGAGCCGACGATCCAAATCGAACATCATAAGACTGGTGTGATCGTAAACCATCCTCTTGAAGAGAAGCTGGATGATGGATCGGTTGTGAGATTTTACGAGGATGCCGAAGCAATCCTTGCGCATCTAACGCGACGCGGCCTCCCGATAATTCTTCGCGAGATCGAAGAAGGTAAGGCCAAGCCGTACTCGTTTTCTGGGATGCAAAAGATTGTTCAACGCATGCGCAAAGAGATCGGTTTACCTCCTGAATTCACGTTGGATGCCTGTCGGCACGGCGGCATGACCGAGCTTGAGGAGGCCGAACTAACCGAGGGTCAAGGCCGTGCTCTTTCGGCTCACCGCACGAAGGAAAGTTATGCTGGATACGCCAAGAGAAGCGCCCCGCGAATGCTTTCGGCAACACGGAAAAGACACGCTCATTGGCTGGCGAACCAATCGGCAACATCCGTTCAGAATGCGTCAGGTGACGGCGTTCAGAATGAAAAGGCAGGAACCAAAAGAAGTGCCTGAGATCAAAGGCTAATCTTGGCTGGGGCGGGAGGATTCGAACCTCCGTATGGTGGAATCAAAATCCACTGCCTTACCACTTGGCGACGCCCCAAAAGCTGTCCGGAAAAGCGGGGCCTGGCTGCGCCCCTGCGGATTCCCTTTCGGCTCCGCCGGTCTATAGAGGGAGTTGAACCATTTCAACAGGCTGGAGCCGGGAATTGAGTGCGCCCCGCGGCCTGCCATTTTATGTTCAGACGGCACTTCAGGCAAAATGCGGGCGTTTTCGTCCGGAACTGCCCTGCCCGCCGGTCCCGCGGCCCAATTCCGGACCCCGGAGAGTTGAGGGATCAACGGTTTCGTGGGAAGACCTTCCACTCACCGCCAGATGCGAGACATCACGATGACCTACCGGGCGCCGATCAACGACATGCTGCTGGCCCTCAACCATGGCGCCGGCCTCGAGGCCGCCGTGAAGGCCGGTCATTACGGCGATTTCGACGCCGACATTACCGCGGCCGTGCTGGAGGAAGCCGGCAAATTCGCCTCCGACGTATTGGCGCCGCTCAACCGTGTCGGCGACGAGCACGGCATCACGCTCGACGCCGGCAAGGTCACCACCGCGCCCGGCTGGCCCGACGCCTACAAGCGCTGGACCGCGGCGGGCTGGAACGCGGTATCCGGCTCCGAGGCGTTCGGCGGCCAGGGCCTGCCGCTTGCGATCAACGCCGCCTGCACCGAAATCTGGAGTTCGTCGAACATCGCCTTCGGCCTCTGCCCGCTGTTGACGCTGAGCGCGATCGAGGCGCTCGAGGCGCATGGCAGCGACGCGCTGAAGAAGGTCTATCTGGAGAAACTGATCTCCGGCGAATGGCCCGGCACCATGCAGCTCACCGAGCCGCAGGCCGGCTCCGACGTCGGCGCGCTGCGCACCCGCGCCGAGCGCGCGCCCGACGGCAGCTACCGCATCAAGGGAACGAAGATCTTCATCACCTATGGCGACCACGACATGAGCGACAACATCGTGCATTTCGTGCTGGCACGGCTGCCCGATGCGCCCGCGGGCACCAAGGGCATTTCGCTGTTCCTGATCCCGAAATTCATGGTCAATGCCGACGGCTCGCTGGGCGCGCGCAACGACATCTACGCCAGCGGCATCGAGCACAAGCTCGGCATGCATGCCGCGCCGACCTGCACCATGACCATGGGCGATCAAGGCGGGGCGATCGGCTATCTGATCGGCGAGGAAAACCAGGGCATGCGCTGCATGTTCACGATGATGAACCAGGCCCGGCTCGGCGTCGGCCTCGAGGGCGTCGGCATCGCCGACCGCGCCTATCAGCAGGCGCTGGCCTACGCGCAGGAGCGCCGCCAGGGCCGCGCCGCCGGCAGGCCCGGCAGCGAGTCCGACCCGATCATCGTGCATCCCGACGTCAAACGCATGCTGATGCAGATGCGGGCGCTGACGGCCGCCGCCCGCACCATCTGCTACGCCACCGCTGTGGCGCTCGATGTCTCGGTGCGCGCCAAAGATCCCAGCACCCGCGGGCTTGCCGCCGCCCGCGGCGCGCTGCTGACGCCGATTGCAAAGGCGTTTTCCACCGACATCGGCAACGAGGTCGCCTCGCTCGGCGTGCAGATCCATGGCGGCATGGGTTTCGTCGAGGAAACCGGCGCCGCGCAGCATCTGCGCGATGCCCGCATCACCCCGATCTATGAAGGCACCAACGGCATCCAGTCGATCGACCTCGTGACGCGCAAGCTCGCCGCCAATGGCGGCGCCTCGGTATGGGCGCTGCTCGACGAACTCTCCGACATCGTCAAGAAGGTGGAGACCTCCAACAATCCCGCCTTCGGCACCACCGGAGCAAAACTGCGCGATGCGCTCGGCGCGCTCGACCGCACCAGCCGCTGGCTGCTCGAGCGCATGGCTTCGGCGCCGAACGACGCGCTGGCGGGCGCGACGCCCTACTTGCGGCTGTTCGGCTCGGCGCTCGGCGGCTGCATGCTGGCGAACGAAGCGCTCGCCGCGCGCGATCTCGGCGAAGGTGCCGGCGACGCCGCGCGTTACGTCACGCTGGCGCGGTTTTTCGCCGAGAATATTTCGGTGCAGGCGACTTCGCTGGAGCGCACCGTGATGGACAGCGCCGAAGCGGTCAATGGCGCGGACGCGGTGTTGCTGGGGTAGCCACGCTTGTCGTCCCTGCGAACGCAGGGACCCATGCGCCGAGACGCCTGTCGGGAAGGACGCTGTTCGACGGCTTTCGGGCAATAAATACGTCCCGTGGTTATGGGTCCCTGCGTTCGCAGGGACGACGACTGAAGATGTCGGGCGCTTCGCTTGACCGGGACGACAAACATTATTCCCGCGGCGCGGATTGCGCCCGAGTTTTGCAAGAACCTTCCGCCCTCAAAAGAGAGGGCGCGCGGGAATGCCGGATGCCCAGTGCATCCGCAGCCTCGTGTGCGCTGGGGTAGTAGCAAAATGCACACGAGTATTCACAGCGGTCGCACCGGAAATCACCCGGCATCCCCGCACGCAATGGTTTTAACGGCTTCCTTCGTGCTCTCCCCGGCGATCAGGATTTCTTGTCACCGTCACCCGCGAGAAGCGTTTGCTTCTCAAGGACTTGACGCCAGCCGTGAGGCGTCAGGACCACACGACTTCTCCGTCCGCATTGGCGCTGTTCGTCAAAAGCGCCGTCCGCGTCCACCGCATCCGGTCCCAACGTTCGTGACGATGGCCAACGCCCCTCTTGCGGGACCGGACGGCTGCGGATATGGAAGGTGATTTGCATTCGATGTGAACGGAAATATTTTTTCAGAAGGGGCTGGACAGTGAGTCGGCTGATTTGCCCGTCGGGTTGAAATCAGTCCCGCGCGCCACGAAATGACAAGCGACAAGGGAACTTTGGCGTCACGTTTTCAGTTCCCTCTCTTTGCCTGAGGACTCGAAACAGGATTGCCTGCCATGATCGACACCCCGTCCGTTTTCTCTGGCCGATGGATGACTGGCAAGGCGATATTCGCAAGCCTTGCGATCCTCTGCCTCCTCGCATGTCCGGCGAGTTCGCCGGCGCAGGACGCCGGCGTCAGCGGCATTGCGCCAGGGCCGGGCAACGTCAACGGCCTCAACGGTTCGATCCGCGATCCCAGCGGCATCGGCAACGCAGCCAGGGTGCCCGCGCTGCCGCAGCCGACGATCACGCCGGTGATGCCGCCGGCGGCGGCGCCGTCGGCCGGTTACCGATATTCCTCGCCGGCCTATATCGATCGGCCGATCCGCGTTGAGCGGGCGGCCAGGACGAAACGCTCGCGACATGCATCAAAGCGATCGCATCGCGGGGCCAAGCGCGCACGTGAGCAAGCAAGACGGGCGGATCGATTACGGGGTGACCAGCATCTGCAGGGGATGTTGAGTCCTCTTGCCGAGCGTCAAACATCCGGCTTCGCAAGCTCGACAAGGACACCGCCCTCATCCTGAGGAGCTTGCGAAGCAAGCGTCTCGAAGGATGGCGACACGCGACTCGCGGCCATCCTTCGAGACGCGCGCAAGGGCGCGCTCCTCAGGATGAGGTCGGGGGGTGTTTCGCCAATTCTGATTGCAAGACCGCTACCCGATCGGCTTCAGCCCGGCCTCGATCTGGGCGCGGCGCGGTTCGAGGAATGGCGGCAGCGCGAGTTTCTCGCCCAAAGCCTCCATCGGCTCGTCGGTGGCAAAGCCCGGGCCGTCGGTGGCGATCTCGAACAGGATGCCGTTGGGTTCGCGGAAATAGAGGCTGCGGAAATAGAAGCGATCGATCTCGCCGGAATTGCGAATCCGCATCTCCGTCAGCCGCTGCGTCCAGGCGTGATATTGCGTCTCGTCGGGGGTGCGGAACGCAACGTGATGCACGCCGCCCGCGCCCTGCCGCGCCGGCGCGTCTTTTTGTTCGAGCACATGCAGCTCGGCCGCGGGGCCGCCCTCGCCCATCGCGAACACGTGAATATGCGCGCCGTGCGCGGCATACTCGCGCACGGCGCGCATGTTCATGACCTCGGTCAGCACCAGCGCGGTCCGCGACAATTCCTGCACGGTGAGCACGATCGGACCCAGACCGCGGATCTGGTGTTGTTCCGGCACCGCGCTCTTCGCCCATGGCGCGGCCGTTCCCGCACCGCCATCGTCGACCAGCACGAGGCGCTGCCCCTCGCCGTCCTCGAACGGCAGGGTCAGCCGGCCGTCGACCTCGATCACCTCGCCGGTCACGCCGCCCGCCGCTCTCAGGCGATCGCGCCAGAACCCGAGGGTCTTTTCGCCGGCGACGCGCAGGCCGGTGCGCGAGATCGAGTTGGTTCCGCGCTGCTCGGGCGCGGCCGGGAAAGTCGAAGAAGGTGAGATCGGTGCCGGGATTGGCCTTTCCGTCGGCATAGAACAGGTGATAGGCGCTGACGTCGTCCTGGTTCACCGTCTTCTTGACCAGCCGCATGCCGAGCAGACCGGTGTAAAACGCCAGATTTTCCCGCGGTTTTGCCGAAATCGCGGTCAGATGGTGAATCCCCGTTAACTGCATCGCCTGGCTCCCATACGCGTCATTCGGCCGCCGTTGAAAACCGCCTCTGGCCGGTTTGGAGCGGGTAGCGGATGATGTAGGCTATCTCTCGAAGACTCGCCAGCGGCAGCACGTGCCGCCCGTCATGCCCCAGGGACCGCCTTATGCCCGGCCATTTGATAGTCACCGACGAAGAGGCGACGCGCGTGATCACGCTGCGGCGGCCGGAAAAGAAGAATGCGATCACGCAGGACATGTACCGCGCGATGAGCGAGGCCATCGACACCGCGCAGAACAATCCGAAGATCCGCTGCCTGATCATCACCGGCGGCTCCGGCGTCTTCACCGCCGGCAACGACCTCGAGGATTTCCTGAACGACGGCACCTCCAATGCCGACACGCCGCGGGCATCGAACGCGACGAAATTCCTCTATTCGCTCGCCCACAACGTCAAGCCGATCATCGCCGCGGTCGACGGCGTCGCGATCGGCATCGGCACCACCATGCTGTTCCATTGCGACTACGTGCTCGCCAGCAAGACGGCGACCTTCTCCACGCCGTTCATCCATCTCGGGCTGGTGCCCGAAGGCGCCTCCAGCCTGTTGATGCCGCGCACCATGGGATATCAGCGCGCCTTTGCGACCCTGGTGATGGGCCGCGTTGTCAGCGCCGAGGATGCCCGCGTCGCCGGTTTCGTCAACGTGGTGGTGTCGCCGGGTCACACCGAGGCCGAGGCGCGCAAGGTGGCGCGGGAAATCTGCGCGCTGCCGGCCGAAGCGGTCGCGATCTCGCGCAAGCTGCTGCGAACGCCGCCGGAGGACCTGACCCGCCGGATCGATCAGGAGAGCCATCTGTTCGGCGAGCGCATGCGCTCGAAGGAAGCGGTGGCGGCGTTCCAGGCGTTCTTCGCGCGCAAGAAGGCGTGAACGCGGGCTTTCTTGAAAACCGCGCGTATCTTCGTCAAGGTACGACCGAAAAGCCGCAAATCAGACCCCGGATCCTTCAGCCGTCATTGCGAGCGTAGCGAAGCAATCCATCTTGCCGAGCAAAGAAAGAATGGATTGCTTCGTCGCTTCGCTCCTCGCAATGACGAGGAAATAGCCTATGAGACGTTCGCTTTCGCCCCTTTTGGCAGCCGCGCTGCTGACTTCGCTCGCTCCCGCCCCTTCCGCGCTCGCGCAAGCCGCGCCGGTCGATCTGCGCATCCTCGCCATCAACGATTTCCACGGCAATCTGCGGCCGCCGCCGGGCGGGATCATGATCGCCGACCCCGACGACAAGGCCAGGAAGATCATGGTGCCGGCCGGCGGCTCCGAGGCGATGGCGACACTGGTCCGGCAATTGCGCGAAGGACACCCCAACACCATTTTCGTCGCCGCCGGAGACCTGATCGGCGCGAGCCCGCTTCTGTCGGCGATGTTTCACGACGAGCCGACCATCGAGTCGATGTCGATGATGGGGCTGGAGCTGTCAGCGGTCGGCAATCACGAGTTCGACGAGGGCAAGGACGAGTTGCTGCGGATGCAGAACGGCGGCTGCCACCCGATCGACAAATGCCGGGGGCCGCATCCGTTTCCCGGCGCCAGGTTTCACTACCTTGCCGCCTCCACCTTCGACAGCAAGACGGGCAAGACCATCCTGCCGCCTTACGAGATCAAGCAGTTCGGCGGCATTCCCGTTGGCTTCATCGGCCTGACCCTGAAAGGCACGCCCGGCATCGTCTCGCCCGAGGGCGTCGCCGGCCTCGAATTCCGCGACGAGGCCGACACCGTGAACGCGCTCGTGCCGGAACTGAAGGCGCGCGGCGTCGAGGCCATCGTCGTCCTGATCCACGAAGGCGGTTTTCCGACCGGCGATTACAACGAATGTCCGGGCCTTTCCGGCCCGATCGTCGATATTGTCAGGAAGCTCGACAAGGCCGTCGATGTCGTCATCAGCGGCCATACCCACCGCGCCTATGTCTGCGAGATCGACGGACGGCTGGTCACGTCGGGCGACAAGTTCGGCACCCTCGTCACCGCGATCGACCTCAAGCTCGATCCCGCCACGCGCGATGTCATCAGCGCGAGGGCGGACAACGTCATCGTCCGCACCAATACGTTGGCGAAGGATCCGGAGCAGACCGCGCTGCTCGCCGCCTACGACAAGGTTGCTGCCCCGATCGCCAACCGCCAGGCGGGCTCGATCACGCAAACGCTGTCGCGGGTGCCCAACGATGCCGGCGAGAGCCCGCTGGGCGATATCATTGCGGATGCCCAACTGGCCGCGACGGTCGCCGATGGCGACGCCGTGATCGCCTTCACCAATCCGGGCGGCATCCGCACCGACATTCCGCGGAAAGAGGACGGCGCGGTGGCCTATGCCGACTTGTTCGCCAGCCAGCCGTTCCGCAACCAGCTGGTCACGCTGACGCTGACGGGAATGCAGATCAAGGGCATGCTGGAGCAGCAATGGCTCGACCCGAAGCGGCCGCGGATTCTGCAAGTCTCTCGTGGCTTTTCCTATGCCTGGGATGCCACCAGGGCCTTTGGCGAGCGCGTGATCGCCGACCGCATGGCGCTGAACGGGCAGCGCATCGATCCGGCGGCGAGCTACCGCGTCACCGTGAACAATTATCTCGCGGTCGGGGGCGACGGTTTCACCGTGTTGAAGGAAGGCACTGCGCCGCGCGTCGGCGTCTATGACGTCGATGCCCTCTATGCCTATTTCCAGGCCCATAGTCCGCTCGCGCCCGGGGCAAGCGACCGCATCGCGCGGCTGAACTGAAATGCCGGGGCTGTCGTGCCGTTCGGCTCTTTCCCGGCGGCCGGCTACCCCTTAAGTTAGCGGCTCCTCGAAAGCGCGGGCTCACGCGCCAGGATCATGCATGACGCTTCTTCTGACCCACCCGGCCTTCCTCGAGCATGCAACGCCCCCGGGGCACCCCGAGCGCGCCGACCGGTTGCGCGCGGTCAATCAGGTGCTGGCGCAGGACAAGTTCAAGCCGCTGGTGCGCGGCGAAACGCCGGAAGGCAACCTCGATCAGGTCACGCTCTGCCACAACGAGCATTACGTCGGCGAACTGCGCCACATCGCGCCGACCAGCGGCATGATCTATATCGACGGCGACACCTCGATGTCGCCCGGCACCTGGGAGGCGGTGATGCGCGGCGTCGGCGGCGCGGTCGCGGCCACCGATGCGGTCGTGTCGGGCGCGCATCAAAACGCCTTCGTGGCGGTGCGGCCGCCCGGCCATCATGCCGAGATCAACAGGGCGATGGGCTTTTGCTTCTTCGACAACGCCGCCATTGCCGCCCGTCACGCCCAGCGCAAATACGGCATCGCGCGCGCGGCCATCGTCGATTTCGACGTCCATCACGGCAACGGCACCCAGGACATTTTCTGGGCCGACCCGACCGTGATGTATTGCTCGACTCACCAGATGCCGCTGTTTCCCGGCACCGGCGCCACCGGCGAGCGCGGCGAGCACGACAACATCGTCAACGCGCCGCTGGCTTCCGAAGACGGCGGGCCCAAGTTCCGCGCCGCGTTCGAGCACGTCATCCTGCCGCAATTGCGGAAATTCAGCCCGGAACTGATCATCATCTCCGCCGGCTTCGACGCGCACTACCGGGATCCGCTGGCCTCGCTCAATCTCAAGGCGGAGGATTTCGGCTGGGTCACGCGCCAACTGATGGATGTCGCGGACAGCACCGCCGGCGGCCGGCTGGTGTCGGTGCTGGAGGGCGGCTATGACCTGCAGGGCCTGCAGGAATCGGTCGCAGCCCATGTCACCGCGTTGATGGGCGCGTGAAATCGCGCCACAATAGGCCCGAACAGGTTCATTGAAGTCCGCGCCGGCGACACGGCGCATCCGGGAAAACGATATATGGCCGAAAACACCCCAGTGGACGTCAAGAAGCTCTCTTTCGAGCGGGCGCTCGAGGAGCTTGAATCGATCGTCAAGCGGCTCGAGGATGGCAAGGTGCCGCTGGAGGAATCGGTGGCGATCTACGAGCGCGGCGAGTCCCTGAAACGGCGCTGCGAGGAACTGCTGCGGCAGGCGGAAGCCCGTGTCGACAAGATCACCACCGACGCATCCGGCCGGGTTACCGGCACCGAGCCGCTGGACGTGCAGTGACGGCAGCCGCGGCCCTTAAGCCGGATTCTCGTCGCTCCCCTGCAACAGTAACGAATATTAGGCGAATTCGGTCTCAAGCGACCCGGCCGGGGCCGAAATAGCTCTTGGCCGGTTACGCGGCCTGATATAGTCCGCCGACTAGCCCGGGGATCATCACCAAGTGCGCGTTCAGCACCGCCATATCGTCTATGTGCAGGGATACGATCCGCGCGGTCTAGCGCAATATTACCGCATGTTCCGAACCGAACTGCGCAAGTTCGGCCGGCTGTATCAGCTCACCACGACCGTCAGCCGCCCGAAGACCGCCGACGACGGCGAAAGCGCGTCCTGGAGCATCGAGACCAAGGCGAGCGACTGGCAGACCCGCACCGGCTACGATTTCCTCAGGTTCGAGGACCTGATCCAGCGCGACCTTGCCGCGCCGATCTCGGGCACGGTTCTCCGGGCGATCTGGATCTACTGGCGGCTGGTGTTCCGCGGCACCATCGCGCGGTTCTGGAAGGCGAACTGGCGGTTCGCGACTTTCATCACCTATCCGCATCTGATGCTGCTGGCCGAAGCCCTTTGCAGCTTCGGCGTGGCCTATGCGATCGCAAAGGGACTGGGCGCGCTCGGCGTTCCCGGTCTGCTCGCCATTCCGGCGGCCGTGATCGTGTTCGTCGCGCTCTTGGGCACGGTGCTGAAATACACCGAAAACGCCACCTACCTGCTCTATCTGCTGTCCGACACGATCTGGACCTGGCAATTCTCCCATCGCCAGCGGCCGGAATGGGACGAGCGGATCGACCGTTTCGCCCAGTACCTGACGAAACTCGCCCGCGAGAGCGACGCCGAGGAGATCGTCGTCGTCGGCCACAGCTCGGGATCGTTCCTGGGCGCCGAGATCCTGGCGCGCGCGCTGAAACTCGATCCCGCGCTCGGGCGGCACGGGCCGCGCATCGTCCTGCTGACGATCGGCGGCAATTTTCCGATCGTCGGATTCCACGCCGCTTCGCAGGATTTCCGCGATCACCTTCGCCTGCTGGCGGTCGAGCGTTCGATCGACTGGATCGACTGCCAGTCGCGCAAGGACGTGATGAATTTCTATCCGTTCGACCCCATCGCCGGCCATGGCATCGACGTCGGCGCCGCCAGACGCAACCCGACCATCGTACCGGTGCGGTTTCGCGAGATCATCAAGCCCGAACACTACAACGTGTTCCGCTGGAAGTTCTTCCGGGTGCATTTCCAGTTCGTGATGGCCAATGAGCGGCCCCATTCCTACGATTTTTTCATGATCGTCTGTGGCCCCGTCCCGCTGATCGATCGCATGGCGCTGCCCGATGCGGCGCTGGCGATCGCCACCGGCGACGCCTCGGCACGCGAATGGGCCTGGAAAAGGCTGGAATCCGCCGCAGCCGACCGCGCCGGCGCCGCAGTTCCAGGCGAGATGGAACCATCTGCCCGTCGACGCGGTTAGGGTTTGGCCCTTGAGCGGGCCGGTTCCATGGCCGGTTGCATAGTACGTCATCGTGCCCAATGGGTTGGCTTTAACCTTAGGTTTGGTGTAAACGTTCCAACTCTATGGGCTGCTGAAAACATGGGGCCGCCGCATCTCGGTGTCCGTAACTGCTTCAAAAGCTTACAAAAAATGGCTGGTAAGGGTGAAATCGCCTGACGTGATGTGTGTCACTTCGATCGACCCGGAGCGCATCTAGGCTTACAGATCAGGCTTCGGCCTATTCAGGTGGCGTCCGCGTCTGGTTTTCGCTGCGCCCAACACCGCGCAACCCCATCTCAAGTCGGGCTACTCGTCCCGACATGCAAAATTGGAATATCGCCGTGACCGTATTCAGTAAAACGCCGCTTCTCGACACGATCCGAACCCCGGACGATCTGCGCAAGCTCAAGATAGAACAGGTCCGGCAGGTTGCCGACGAACTGCGCCAGGAAACCATCGACGCGGTTTCCGTTACCGGCGGGCATTTCGGCGCCGGCCTCGGCGTGGTCGAGCTGACCACGGCCATCCATTACGTCTTCGACACCCCGCGCGACCGCCTGATCTGGGACGTCGGCCACCAGGCCTATCCGCACAAGATCCTGACCGGCCGCAGGGACCGCATCCGCACGCTGCGCACCGGCGGCGGGCTGTCCGGCTTCACCAAGCGCACCGAGAGCGACTACGATCCGTTCGGCGCCGCCCACTCCTCGACCTCGATTTCCGCCGGCCTCGGCATGGCGGTGGCGCGCGACCTCTCCGGCGGCAAGAACAACGTCATCGCCGTGATCGGCGACGGCGCGATGTCGGCCGGCATGGCCTACGAGGCCATGAACAATGCCGGCGCGATGAATTCGCGGCTGATCGTCATCCTCAACGACAACGACATGTCGATCGCCCCGCCGGTCGGCGCGATGAGCGCCTATCTGTCGCGGCTCTATTCCGGCAAGACCTATCGCACGCTGCGCGAGGCCGCCAAGCAGCTCGGCAACCATCTGCCGAAAATCATCGCCAACCGCGCCAGCCGCGTCGAGGAATATTCCCGCGGCTTCATGATGGACGGCGGCACGCTGTTCGAGGAACTCGGCTTCTATTATGTCGGCCCGATCGACGGTCACAACCTCGACCATCTGCTGCCGGTGCTGAAGAACGTCCGCGACATGGAGACCGGGCCGATCCTGGTCCACGTCGTCACGCAAAAGGGCAAGGGTTACGGGCCGGCGGAAGCCGCCGCCGACAAATACCATGCCGTGGTCAAGTTCGACGTCGCCACCGGCGCCCAGGCCAAGGCCAAGCCGAACGCGCCGGCCTATCAGAACGTGTTCGGCCAGAGCCTCGTCAAGGAAGCCGAAAAGGACGACAAGATCGTCGGCATCACGGCGGCGATGCCGTCCGGCACCGGCATCGACATCTTCAACAAGGCCTTCCCCAAGCGCACTTTCGACGTCGGCATCGCCGAGCAGCACGCGGTGACTTTCGCCGCCGGCCTTGCGACCGAGGGCTACAAGCCGTTCTGCGCGATCTACTCGACCTTCCTGCAGCGCGGCTACGACCAGGTCGTGCACGACGTGGCGATCCAGAGCCTGCCGGTGCGTTTCGCGATCGACCGCGCCGGCCTCGTCGGCGCCGACGGCGCGACCCATGCCGGCTCGTTCGACAACGCCTATCTCGGCTGCCTGCCGAATTTCGTCATCATGGCGGCCTCCGACGAGGCCGAACTGGTGCACATGGTCGCCACGCAGGTCGCGATCAACGACCGTCCGAGCGCGGTGCGCTATCCCAGAGGCGAAGGCCGCGGCGTCGAGATGCCCGAAGCCGGCGTTCCCCTGGAAGTCGGCAAGGGCCGCATCATCCGCGAAGGCACCAAGATCGCGCTGCTGTCGTTCGGCACCCGTCTGGCCGAATGCGAGAAGGCGGCCGATGAACTGGCCGCGCACGGCCTGTCCACCACGATCGCGGATGCGCGCTTCATGAAGCCGCTCGACGTCGAATTGGTGCTGAAACTGGCGCGCGACCACGAAGTCCTGCTCACCATCGAGGAAGGCTCGATCGGCGGCTTCGGCTCCCACGTGATGCAGACGCTGGCCGAGCACGGCATGCTCGACGGCGGCCTGCGGATGCGCGCGATGGTGCTGCCCGACGTGTTCCTCGATCACGATTCGCCGAACGCGATGTACGCCCACGCCGGCCTCGACGCCAAGGGCATCGTCGCCAAGGTGTTCGAAGCCCTCGGCAAGGATTTCAAGGTCGAAACCGTCAAGCTGGCCTGAGGCCCAGGCGGCGTCATTCCCGGCGCGCCCGATCGGGCGCGTCCGCGGATCGAGTGATATCCGGGAATGACAAGCGTCTATCTGGCCGGTCCCGACGTGTTTCTGCCCGACGCCTTCGAAATCGGGCGGCGCAAGATCGATCTATGCATGCGTCACGGGCTGAGCGGACTCTATCCGCTGGACAACGCCATCGACGCCGCGGCGCCGGACGCCTCGCTGCGGATATTCCGCGGCAACGAGACCATGATGATCGCAGCCGACGCCATCATCGCCAATCTCACGCCGTTTCGCGGTCCCGGCGCGGACCCGGGCACCGTCTATGAACTCGGCTACATGGCGGGACGCGGCAAGCTCTGTCTGGGCTATTCCAACGCGCCCTCATCCTACGCCGACCGCGTGCGCGGCTTCACCGAGGTGGTCGGCCGCGACGGACGCCTGATCGACGCCGCGGGATTGACGGTGGAGGACTTCGGCCTGGGCGACAATCTGATGATGATCCATGCGCTCGAACTGCATGGCTGCGCGCTGGTAACGCCGCAGCGCCAGCCCCAGGACATCTGGCATGATCTGACCGCGTTCGAGACCTGCGTCCGCATGGCCGCCGAGCGGCTGGCTGTCACGAAACCACGGGCATCGCGTTGATTTCGGCCAAGGGCAAGACGGCCATGTCCCCTCCCCGCAAGCGCGCCGATGTCCTTTTGGTCGAGCGCGGCCTGTTCGAGAGCCGGGCGCGGGCGCGCGCCGCCATCGAGGCCGGGCTCGTGTTCGCCGACGACAAGCCGGTGACAAAACCGTCCGACACCATCGCGACCGATGCGGTGCTGCAGGCGCAGCCCGCGCATCCCTTTGTCTCCCGCGGCGGCGTCAAGCTTTCGGGCGCGCTGGAGCAGTACCCCATCGAGATCGAGGGCCATGTCTGTCTCGACGTCGGCGCGTCGACCGGCGGCTTCACCGAGGTGCTGCTTGCCAACGGCGCCAATCTGGTGTTTTCGATCGATGTCGGGCGCGAGCAGTTGCATCCGTCGCTGCGCGGCCATTCCAGGATCGTTTCGATGGAGGCGACCGACATCCGCGATTTCGAGGGCAAGCGCCTGCCGGCGCGGCCGGACATCGTCGTCATCGACGTCAGCTTCATCTCGCTGAAGGCCGTGCTGCCGGTGGCGCTGGCGCTGGCGGCGGCGCCGATGCATCTGCTCGCGTTGATAAAGCCGCAATTCGAGGCGGCGCGAAAGCATTCCAAGCGCGGCATCATCCGCAACGCGATGGTGCATCAGGAAGTCTGCGACGATATCGCGGCTTTCGCGGCGTCGCTCGGATGCACCGACATCAAGGTGTTTCCCTCGCCGATCACCGGCGGCGACGGCAACGTCGAATTCTTCCTCGGCGCGCGCCGTGGTTGAACGCCTTCTCATCGATCATGTCGGCCATTTCGGCGACGGCGTCGCGCTGGCCGGCGGACAGAATATCTATGTGCCGTACACGCTGGGCGGCGAGACGGTCGAGGTCGCCGCCGTGCCGGGCCGTCATCCCGACCGCCGGCGCCTGCTCGCGGTCGAGCAGCCGAGCCCCGAGCGGATCACGCCGTTTTGCCAGCATTTCGGGGTTTGCGGCGGCTGCGCGATCCAGCACTGGGAAACGGAGCGCTACCGCGCCTGGAAGCGCGATCTCGTGGTCGAGACGCTGGCGCAGGCCAAACTCGACTGCGAGGTCGATCCGCTGCTCGACGCCCACGGAAGCGGCCGGCGGCGGATCACGCTGCACGCCAGGATGGGCACGCATGACGTGCTCAAGGTCGGCTTTGCCGCCGCCAATTCGCACGAGATCGTTCCGGTCGATCAGTGTCCGATCCTCGATCCCGGGCTGAACGGCGCGCTCGAGGCGGCGTGGGCGATCGCCGAGCCGCTGCGGCCGGCCGGCAAGCCGCTGGACATCCAGATCACCACCACCGAAGGCGGCCTCGATGTCGACGTGCGCGGCTCCGGACCGCTGCCGACCCAAATGATCACGGCGCTGTCGCGGGTGGCCGAAGCAGCACCGGCTGGCGCGGCTGACGCGCCATGGCGAGCTGGTGCTGATGCGCACGCCTCCGACGATCATGATCGGCACGGCGCGCGTCACGCTGCCGCCGGGCTCGTTCCTGCAGGCCACCGTTGCCGGCGAGGAAGCGCTGGCGGCGCTGGTCGGCCAACACTGCAAACGCGCCAAACACATCGCCGATCTGTTCTGCGGCGTCGGACCGTTCGCGCTGCGGCTGGCGGCGCATTCGAGGATCGCGGCCTTCGACAGCGAGACGCGCGCGATCGAGGCGCTGCAGAAGGCGGCCAAGGCCACGCCGGGATTGAAGCCCGTCAAGGCCGAGGCGCGCGACCTGTTCCGCCGTCCGCTGATGCCGCAGGAAACGCGCGACTATGACGCGGTCGTGTTCGATCCGCCGCGCCAGGGCGCGCAGGCGCAAGCCATCCAACTCGCCGCCAGCAAAATTCCGCTTGTGGTCGCGGTGTCCTGCAACGTCGCGACCTTTGCGCGCGATGCCCGCATTCTGGTCGATGGCGGCTACCGGCTGGAAGCCGTGACCCCGGTCGACCAGTTCCGCCACACCCCGCATGTCGAACTGGTGGCGAAGTTTGCGAGATAGCCGCTCACATGCGCGGTGTCAGCACTTGTGGAAAAATCGATAAATATCCGGCGCGCCCATCCATTTGAAATCCGGCGTCAGCCCGCCATGGGCATTGATCCATCCCTTGATGTCGGAGGAGTAGGAGCGCCAGAGCACGGCGGTCATATCGGGACGGTGCGCCATGTGGAATCCGAACTGGGCCTCGGGCGTCACGCAGATGCGGCTGCGGGGGATGTATCCCAGCAAGACGGTGCAGGCCGACTGGCAAGGCCCGACAATTCGCACGCTGACGCCGCGCGCGGCGTATCCCTGCCACCGCTGGCTGTATTCGGCGACACTGCCGCCGTGATTGTCGGAAACATCGATGGTCTCGGCCAGCGCCGGGTGACGTGCCGAACCATGCGATCGCCAGGGTCAAACCCACGGTCATTTTCGTCAGCATCTGGCCTCCCTGCGCCTCAAAAGACGGCGATCAAGTCGACCTTTCGTTCAGGATAACGCGAAGCGGCCGTCGAACCAAGTCGCCACGAAGCGGGTTCTCAGCGTCCCCACCGCTCCTGCCAGATCTTCTCGCCGATCATGCAGGAGACCCGCGGCTCCTTTTCGGCGACGGGCACCACCCGGCGTTCGGGCGTTCGTCCGGCGACTTCGAGCAGAAGCTTGGCACGGATCGCTTCCTTGAACTTGTCGCGGTCCTTGATCGAGACCACGAAGGAGCCCGGTCCGCCGATGACGCAATCCTCGTAATAGAAATCGAGATTGTCGATATCCATCGTCGAATAGGACGGCTCCTTCACCATGATCGGCAGGCCGTTGATGATGATGCCCTTCTCCAGCGCCGCGTCGCGCGCGATGGTAACGGGGCCGCCATTGTTGTTGGGTCCGTCGCCGGAAATATCGATGACGCGCCGCACGCCGCGATACGGATCCTCGTCGAACAGCGGCAGCGCGAAATTGATCGCGCCCGAGATCGAGGTGCGCGACGCCCTTCGGATCGGCGTCTTCATGATTTCCTCGGCGACGGCGTCAGCGGTCTCCGGGCCGTCGATCAGCCGCCAGGGAATGATGATCTTCTGGTCGCTCGAGGCCGCCCACTCGAAATAGGTCACCGAGATCTTGCCGTTCGGCAGGCTCTTCAATGCCTGCAGGAATTCCTTGGAAACGATGGCCTGCGCGTAACCCTCCCGCTGGATCGCCAGTTCGTCCATGTCCATCGAATAGGAGACATCGACGGCGAGGATCAATTCGACATCGACGGTTGGCGACTGCTTCTGCGCCGATCGCGCCGCGAGTTCTGCCTTGGGGCCCGGTGCGGCAACGCCCGCGACATCGCCGCCGGCCATCGCGCCCGCGACAAGCATCGCTCCGATCGAGACATACCAGCGCATTGCTGCCCTCCACGTCCGACTTAATGGTGACATGCAAATCAGGCTTCGCAAAGCACGAACACGCGCCGCGCTTCACATTCGAGTTAGCCCGCCGCCATAATTTCAGCCCAACTCCGTTCCGCCGAAATGAACCTGCCCAGGGGTTGGTCACACATAAGGAAGCGAGTTCGACACGCAGGATCATCCATGACCAGACCAGCCATTCGCTCCGGCGTCGCGGGCGTGAGCATTGATCTTGCGGCCATGGCCGCGAAATGATGCCGGCATGGCGACGTCGCTGAAGATTCCTGCACATGACGGCCGGCCCGCGCGGACGCGCATGATCGTTACCTCGATCGCCCTGTTCGTGGCGATCGGAGCGGCGATCGGCGTCTTCCTGCCGTCGCCGCCCGCGGTGATTGAACGGGCGGCCGAGCCGCCGGGCGAGCCGCTGTCACTGGAAACGGTCGGCGAAACCTGCCTGCGGCTTTTGGAAAATCCGTCGGATTATCTTTCGCAAGACGCCTTGAACCGGCGCTATGAACTGCGCAACGCCAGTTGCAACCTGGCTTTCGCGGCACATCCCGACAATGTGCACTACAAGGTCGCGGTAGCGCGCACGCTGCCGCTCGCGCAGAGATCGGACGCGCTGAAGATGCTGCGGGAGGCCGCGGCGCAAGACGACGCCGAGGCCTATTACGAGATCTATGAATCGCACAAATCCTGGGACCAGGGCGACCTCGACAAACCCCAACTGGTGACGCGCGCCGAGGCCGATCGCGCCTTGCGAAGGGCCGCCGAACTCGGCCATCCCTTTTCCATGCAGATGCTGGCGGTGCTGCTCGATCGCGGCGGCATTGTCAGGCGCGATCGGGAGGCGGCGATTTACTGGGCGGAACGCGCGGTCGCCAACCCCGCCAAAGACGAGACCCGGGGAGACCTGCAGGTGCTGCTCGGCCGCCTGCTGGTCAAATCCGCTTCCCCGGACGAGCGTGCGCGCGGAATCGAGCTGCTGGAGACGCTGAGCAAGGCCGGCCCCTTTGACGCCAGCACCGAACTCGCGATCGCGATCCGCAAGGACGACCCGGTGCGCGCACGGGCGTTGCTTGAGGAATCGCTGAGTCGCAACCCCGGAGGCGCGCCGGGGCCACTTGCGGAAATGCTGATCTCGGGCGAAGGCGGCCCGGCCGACCCGCGGCGCGCGCTGTCGCTCCTGAAAGCGCATTCGGACACGGCCGCCGCGAAAGCTGTCCTTGGACAGCTCTGTGTCGAGGGCCGCCTGATGCCGCGCGACGTGCAGGAGGGCGTGCGCCTGATCGACTACGCCAGCGGATGGGACCTCGACCTGCGACTGCAGGTGTTGCGGTTGCTCGCGGCCAATCCTGACGTGCGGATCGAGCGTCCCGGGGATTTGCTCTACGCCGCCGCCATGGCCGCGGAACTCGACGAGCCCGGCGCGCTGGCCGCGCTGATCGATCTCAAGCTCTCGCAGAATGGCCAGTTCCAGGACAGGCCAGGAGCCTGTAAACTGATCGAGACGGCGTCCAGCCGCGGCGACCAGACCATGACGCCGCGCCTTGGGGAATGCCGCGCCGGATGATCGCCAAGTGATCGCGGGGTGATCGCAAAGTGATCGTGTTGGCGGCGCCGTCACTTGTTTGACGCGTTTTTGTTGCGCTAACCATCAAGACGGGCTCGCATGAAGACGCTTCAGGAGGTGCCAGTGGAATGATCGACGCCGTCGCCAAGCCGAAAACAAAGGTCAGGACCAAGACCGAGCGGCCGAAACTGCACAAGGTCATCCTCGTCAATGACGATTACACGCCCCGCGAATTCGTCGTCACGGTTCTGAAGGCCGAATTCCGCATGACCGAGGATCAGGCCCACAAGGTCATGATCACGGCGCACCAGCGTGGCGTCTGCGTGGTCGCCGTCTTCACCAAGGATGTCGCCGAGACCAAGGCGACACGCGCCACCGACGCCGGCCGCGCCAAGGGCTATCCGCTGTTGTTCACCACCGAGCCGGAGGAATAGCGCGCGTCGGCCGGCCCATAAACGTGCTTGGCTCTGTCCGCCCTTACCATTCGCTCACCCGCGTCCGTTCGTTCCCGCCTTTGTCGTTTCCGTCCAAGATGCCCGGGTTGCGAATCCGCGAGGATCGGCCCAGAAAACTCCCTCGCGGGACAAAAGGAAATGACGCGCCATGAGACCCATCATCGCCGCCTTGCTGCTGCTGATCTCGACCTCGGCGATGGCCGGCAACAACGCCGGCTACGAAATGGGCGGCCAGTTCGCGCGCTTCGACCCGGTGGTCAGCCAGTACAATCGGTCGGGCGAGTTGTTCCGGATCGAAGGGCATTGCCAATCGTCCTGCACGCTCTTCCTCGCCATCAGGAATGTGTGCATCGATCGCGGCGCCACGCTGCTATTCCATGCCGGCCACGACAACAACAAGAACGTCACGGCGTCCGCGACCAGCCATTTGCTGGCCGCCTATAATGGGCGCCTGCGCAGCTACGTCACCGCGAACCATTACGTGGACACACTGGAATTCCACTCGATATCCGGCGCCGACATGATCCAGAAATTCGGCTATCGGGCGTGCCCGAAATAGCCAATCGCGGCCGCCTTAGGCTTCGTCCGCCAGCCCGTAGACGCGCTCGGGCCTGGTAAATCCCGCGATCGGGAACTCGCCGAGGTCGTCCCAACTACCGGCGCAGACGCCGGCAAACCCTTCCGAAGCCACGATGGTGCGGCTGAGCCGGCTGGCGATCTTTTCCAGTCGCGCTGCAAGATTGACGGCGGGACCGATGCAGGTGAAATCGAGCCGGTTGCCGCCGCCGATATTGCCGTAGAGAATTTTTCCGACATGCAGCGCGAGCCCGAAGCGAAATCGCTCGACGCTCTCCCCGATCGGATAATTCAGGGCCGCGACGCTGGCGCGGGATTCGCGGGCCGCCTCGAGCACCTTGCCGCACACGCGGCGGCTGTCGCCGTCGGCTTCCGTGATCGGAAACACCGCGAGCAGCCCGTCGCCCATGAACTTCAGGACTTCGCCGCCATGGTCGCGGATCGCCGACACCTGGCAATCGAAATAATGATTGAGGATGTCCACCACCGTCTCGGCCGGCAGCCGGTCCGAGAGCGCCGTGAAGCCGCGTAGATCCGACAGCCAGATCGCGGCATGCATGGTGTCGGTGTGGCCGCGGCGGATCTGGCCGCCCATGATGCGTTCGCCGGCGCGATTGCCGACATAGGTGTCGAGCAAAACCGCGGCGGTGCGTTGCAGGCTGACGATCTCGACCAGCCTGGCCAGCGGTCGCACCAGCGATCGCAGCGCGTTCAGTTGCTCGTCGCTGAATCCGCCGGGCTGGTTCGTGCTCCAGCTCGATGCGTGAACCGAACCGTCGGTGTAAATCAGCGGCAGCGCGATATAATCGGTGACGCCCTCCGTCCGCATGTCGTCGAAAAGCGGAAACCGTCTGGCCTCGGGATCGTCGATCCGATGCCGAACCTCCCGCCCCTCGCCGAACACGATGGCCAGCGGGCTGTTGATGAACTCCGGCGAATCCAGGAAATCAAAATCCGCTGTGCCGGTGACCACCTCCGCGCCGGGCCGCCAGATGAAATTGCGGCCGAGAACATCAGGGTGCAGGGTGCGGACGAAAAGGCCGACCCGCCACAGCGGCAGCCCGCCCGCCACCAGCCGCTCGCACATGTCCGCGACCATCCGGGGCGGGCCGATCGCCGACCGCGCGCCGTCGATCAACCAGTCGAAGAGGTTCTGCAATTCGGTCGGGTTCATGACGCCAGCATTTGCGGCGCTGTTTACGGAAAGGTCAAGGCGATGAAACGCGGCGCGCGGAGCGTGTCATCGGTGTGAGCACCATGCGCGAGAGCGTGCGCTCTCGCGAAGCGCGCCTCACGCCACCTGCCCGCGATGCCGCAGGAAATGATCGGCCAGCACGCACGCCATCATGGCTTCGCCGACCGGCACCGCGCGGATGCCGACGCAAGGATCGTGGCGGCCCTTGGTCTGGATGTCGGTGTCGGCGCCGGAGCGATCCACCGTGCGGCGCGGCGACAGGATCGACGAGGTCGGCTTCACGGCGAAGCGCGCGACCACCGGCTGGCCGGTGGAGATGCCGCCCAAAATGCCGCCGGCGTGGTTGGACAGGAATCTCGCGCCCTCGTTGCCCATCCGCATCTCGTCGGCGTTTTCCTCGCCGGACAGTTCGGCCGCACCAAAGCCCGCGCCGATCTCGACGCCCTTGACCGCGTTGATGCTCATCAGCGCCGCGGCAATATCCGCATCGAGCTTGGCGTAGATCGGCGCGCCGAGGCCGGCGGGCACGCCTTCGGCTATGATTTCGATCACCGCGCCGATCGACGATCCCTTTTTGCGGATGCCGTCGAGATAGTCCTCGAAGAAGGTCGGCCTTGTCCTTGTCGGGACAGAAGAACGGATTGCGCGCGATCTCGTCGAAATCCCATTTCGCGCGATCGATCCTGTGCGGGCCCATCTGCACCAGCGCGCCGCGCACGGTGACGCCGGGCAGGATCTTGCGCGCGATAGCGCCGGCCGCCACCCTTGTCGCGGTCTCGCGCGCCGAGGAGCGTCCGCCGCCGCGATAATCGCGCAGGCCGTATTTGGCTTCATAGGTGAAGTCGGCGTGGCCGGGGCGAAACTTGTCCTTGATCTCGGAATAATCCTTGGAGCGCTGATCGGTGTTCTCGATCAGAAGCGCGATCGGCGTGCCGGTCGTGACCTGCACACCGGTTTCCGGATGCGCCATCACCCCGGACAGGATTTTGACCGCATCCGCCTCCTGGCGCTGGGTGGTGAAGCGCGACTGCCCGGGACGGCGGCGGTCGAGATCATGCTGGATGTCCTCGGCCGTGAGCGGCAGCAACGGCGGACAGCCGTCGACCACGCAGCCGATCGCAACCCCGTGGCTTTCGCCGAAGGTCGTGACCCGGAACATGTGGCCGAAGGTGTTGAAGGACATGCTTGAAGGCTCGGGAGCGCGGGATGCGCAATGTCGTAACGCGCGCGGTTGGAGGGGTCAAATAGCCTCTGCCCCGTCATGGCCGCGCCTGCGTGATGGTAAAGCGTACGCCCTCTTTCTTAACTATACTTCGACAATCCGGCCTCGCCGAACACATAGACCGCGCCCTGCTCGATGGTCAGGTCGGCGGCGCTGTCAGGAGTTTCCAGGCCGAGCGCCACCATCAGCGCCCGCGCGGTGCCGCCGTGGGCCACCGCGACGGTGTCCCCGGCGAGCCCATGATACCAGTCGGTCACCCGCGCCTGCACCGCGACATAACTTTCGCCGCCCGGCGGCGCCACGGTCCACTTCTCGGTCTGGCGCTTCGCGAACAGCTCCGGGTCCTTTTCCTGCATCTGCGCCAGGGTCGAGCCTTCCCAACGGCCGTAGGCGATCTCGCGCAGCCGGTCATCGATCGAATATTGGCCGGACGGCAGCTTCAGGCTGCCGCGCACCAGTTCCATCGTCGCGCGGGCGCGGATCAGAGGACTGGCGACGAAGTCCAGCGAGGTCTCGCTGCGGCCGTCGCGCGCGAACAGGCCGGCGAGGATGACGCCTGCGCTCGCGGCCTGGCGGCGGCCGAGATCGTTGAGCGGAACATCCTGCGTGCCCTGCAGCCGGCCCAGCGCATTCCATTCGGTCTCGCCGTGGCGAATGTAGTAGATCGTCGGCACGGCATCGGACCTTAAAGGCTATTCCTTCAGCAAGGTGATGTCCGGCGCGTCCGGCCGCTTCATGCCGACGACGTGATAGCCGGCATCGACATGATGCACCTCGCCGGTGACGCCGCGCGACAGGTCGCAGAGCAGATACAGCGCGCTGTCGCCGACTTCCTCGATGGTCACGTTGCGGCGCATCGGCGAGTTGATCTCGTTCCACTTCAGGAGATAGCGGGAGTCGGCGATGCCGGCGAACGCCAGCGTCTTGATCGGCCCCGCCGAGATCGCGTTGACGCGGATGTTCTTCTCGCCGAGATCGGCGGCGAGATAGCGCACGCTCGCCTCGAGCGCCGCCTTGGCGACCCCCATCACGTTGTAATGCGGCATCCATTTCTCGGAGCCGTAATAGGTCAGCGTCAGGATCGAGCCGCCATCGACCAGAAGCTTTTCGGCGCGCTGCGCGATCGCGGTGAGCGAATAGCAGGAGATCAGCATCGTCTTTGAAAAATTGTCCGCGGTGGTTTCGAGATAGCGGCCGTCGAGCTGGTCCTTGTCGGAGAACGCAATCGCGTGCACGACGAAATCGATCTTGCCCCATTTCTCACGCAGCACATCGAACGCCGCATCGATGGTCGGGGGATCGGTGACGTCGCAATGGCCGAGCAGGATACCGCCGAGTTCGTTCGCCAGCGGCTCGACCCGCTTCTTCAGCGCGTCGCCCTGCCAGGTCAGGGCGATTTCGGCGCCCGCCGCGTGGCAGGCCTTGGCGATGCCCCAGGCGATCGAGCGGTTGTTGGCGACGCCGAGGATGACCCCGCGCTTGCCCTGCATGAGCCCCGAACTTTGCGCCATCGAAGTGTCCCGTTAAGCTTGATGAGTTCTGGAGGTACACCAGTCATCCCAGCCGGTACAGCCCAAATCCGGCCCCGATTTGCGCGGTTTGCGCTGTGGTCTTAACTGCCGGAATAGTGACGTGATTCTGGTGTTATGTTCGGTAAGGCGTTCGCGTTACCGAACCTGCACGCTGACTAGACCAACCCAGGACCGGGTGCGAATGACCGCATTTCGCGAGAGCGTCGAAGCCATGATTCCGGCCTTGCGGCGCTATGCGCGCGCATTGACGCGGGACGCGGATATCGCCGACGACCTGGTGCAGGACACGCTGGTGCGGGCGCTGCGTTCGGAACGGCTGTTTCTCGGTGGCGACGTCAGGAGCTGGCTCTACACCATCCTGACCAACCTCAACAAGAACCGGCGGCGGTCGCTGGCGCGAAAGCCGCAATTCGTACCGCTGCTCGACACCAATCCGGACGCCAGCGGAACCGAGGCGGAGGGACGCGATATCGCCCGCGCGCTGGCGACATTGGTGGAGGAGCAACGCTCGGTGCTGCTATTGGTGATGCTGGAAGGCTTGAGCTATCGCGAAGTCGCCGACATCCAGGGCGTGCCGATCGGCACCGTCATGTCGCGCCTCGCCCGGGCCCGCGCCCATGTCAAGGCGGTGCTCGAGGGTGAGCGCCCGGCGCTGCGGCGGGTGAAATGATGGCAGACGTTATGCATGTCGATGATGCGCCTGCGATGAACGAATTCGTTTCGATTGAAATTGGACAGAGACTGCGACCATGACCAATCCAAAAATTCCCGTCACCGAAGACGAACTGCACGCTTACGTCGACAATGAGTTGCCGGCCGAACGCCGCGGCGATGTCGAGGCGTGGTTGTCGATGCATCCCGACGATGCCGAGCGGGTGCGCTCATGGCGCGAAATGGCCGACTTGCTGCACGCGCGTTACGATTCCGTCGCCGACGAACCGGTGCCGCCGCGGCTTTCGATCGACCAGTTGGCGCGAACGCCGCGCAAATGGATGTATGGCGCCATCGCCGCGACGCTGGTGGCATTCGTCGCCGGCGGCGGCACCGGCTGGCTGGTGCGGGGCGCCTCCGCGGTGCCGTCGGTATTCCAGAATTTTACCGTCGACGCCCTCGACGCGCACCGGCTCTACGTGGTCGAGGTGCGTCACCCGGTCGAGGTGCCCGGCAGCGAACGGGCGCATCTGCAGGCGTGGCTGACCAAGCGCTGCGGCTGGGATGTTCGCGCGCCCGTGCTTGATGCGACCGGATTGAAGCTGGTCGGCGGACGGCTGTTGCCGGGTCCGACCGGGCCGGCATCGTTCCTGATGTATGAGAGCGCCTCCGGCGAACGTTTCACGGTCTATACGTCGCGCGCGTCCGCCGAGAATACGCAGATGAGATACGCCAAGCAGGACAATGACGGTGCCCTGTTCTGGACCGAAAAGGGCGTCGGATACGTGGTCAGCGGGAGCAGCGACCGCGACCGCCTGACCCAAGTGGCTCGGCTGGTCTATGACCAGACCGAAAAGACCGGCGGGTGAGTTTGGTCAAGGCCTTTGTCCCAATTCGGACATTGAAAATCTGGAATTGGAACATCGACCGGTCTCAAATTTGCACCGGGTGATCACGCGAAATTGTAACGCGTTCGATCCGCCGATCGGCGCAAGCGGCCTCGACGGGGTTTTGTACCGCGCTGGTCCCCCGCTCGAGGCCGCTCCCTTCCTTTCCGCCACCTTTTGGGTGGTTGGAAACGGTCAGGATAGCTCACTGCGTGGATTATAGGTGTGGCCGTCGCGCCACTTCTGCATCAACGCTTCAAGCTCGGCGTCGTTCCCGTCAGGCAGCATGATACGGGTGGTGACGAAGAGGTCGCCGGCGGTTCCCGGCGGCTTCGGTAACCCCTTGCCTTTCAAGCGAAAAGTCCGGCCGCTCGAGGTGTTCTTGGGGATCGACAATTCGACCGGACTGCCGAGCGTCGGCACCCGGACCTTGCCGCCGAGCACCGCTTCGTAGAGCGTGATCGGCAGGTCGACGCGCAGGTCGCTGCCCTCGATCTTGAAGAATCGGTGCGGTGCAATATTCACCGTGATCAGGAGATCGCCGGGCGGATGGCCGGGCGAGGTCTCGCCCTGCCCTTTCAGCCGAATCACCTGGCCGGCAACGACGCCGGCGGGAATCTTGACGTTGAGCTCCTTGCCGGTGGGCAACCGGACGCGCTTTTCGACGCCCTGGACCAATTCCTCCAGCGACACCGTCATGGCGACGGAAAGGTCGAGATCGAGCGCGATCCCGCCGGTGTCGAATTCGAAGGTGGTGCCGCCGCCGGGACGCGGACCGCCACGGCCCGCCGCGCCGCCGAACATGCTGTTGAGGATGTCCTCGAAGCCGCCACCGCCGCCGCCCCCAAAACCTCCGGGACCGGCGCCGCCGGAGCGGAAATTGTGGGTCTCGAAGCCGCCCGGCCCGCCACGCGTGCGCGGGTCGCCGCCGGGAAAGCCCTGGAAGCGGGGCTTGCCCTCGGCGTCGATCTCGCCGCGATCGAACTGCTTGCGCTTTGCCTCGTCGCCAAGAATCTCGTTGGCCGAGTTCAGCTCGGAAAAGCGCGCCGCCGATTTCGGATCGTTCTTGTTGGCGTCCGGGTGATGTTTCTTGGCAAGCTTGCGATAGGCGCTCTTGATCGCCGCAGCGCTGGCGCCCCGCGGCACCCCCAAGACCTCATAGGGGTCACGCATCCGTCACGTCTCCATCAAGGGAAATCTGATCTTAAACTGAGGGCACCTGGCCCACCATCGTTTCATTTGGGGTCCTCGTGGCATTTTTGCAACGGGGCGCAAGCTCGCTTCAGCCCTGTCTCCACGGCTTCAACGTATGGATTTCCCAGCGGCCACCGGCCGCTTTGCAGGCGGCGCCCTGCAGCCAGCTTTCGGTGCGGCCATTGACGTAACTCGCCAGAAAATCCCGGCAAGTGCGTCCTTCCGCATCATAGGCATGGGCCAGAGGCGTCACCGAACCGCGGGCGCCGGTTTGGGGATTTTCCCAGGGCTGGCTGGAATCCTTGTCGCCCTTGGTCAGCACGTCGGAGGCGGCATTGCGGGCGAAGGCAAGGTCGGTCTCGGTCGGCACCGGTCCGCCACCGGCGGGCGGGAAGATCGAGCCCGTCGAGTCGTTGTCGTCCATCTTGGCGAAGGCGTCGCCGGGCCGGGACATGCTGCAGCCGCCGGTCCCGAGCGCGATTAGAATCAGTGTCAATACGGCGCTGGCGGGGCCGATCGCCGATAGGCCTGCGCGTCCCCATGCCCTATATAGGGCGAGCCTATACAGGGGCGGCGGCGCGTACTGGACCGCGGGCGGACGCAACTCGGAACTCCAAAATGAGCGACACGACCTCCATCAAACACCCCCCGACGTTAACATCCGGTGATTTCACCGCGGCGGACGAACCGTTCGCGCTGTTCGGCGAGTGGTTTGCGGAAGCCGTGAAGGGCGAACCCAGCGACCCCAACGCCATGTCGCTGGCTACCGTGGACGAAAACGGCCTGCCGGACGTGCGGATGGTGCTGATGAAAGGCTATGATTCCGAGGGTTTTGTCTTCTACAGCCACATCGCCAGTCAAAAAGGCCGCGAACTCGCCGCAAACCCTAAGGCGGCTTTACTGTTTCACTGGAAATCGCTGCGCCGGCAGGTCCGCATCCGCGGCAACGTGTCGCCGGTCACCGAGGCCGAAGCCGACGCCTATTTCGCCACCCGGCCGAAACAGGCCCAGATCGGCGCCTGGGCCAGCAAGCAGTCGCAGCCGCTGGAAAGCCGCTTTGCCTTCGAGCAGGCCATCGCGCTGGTCGCCGCCAAGCACATCGTCGGCGAGGTGCCGCGGCCGCCGGGCTGGAGCGGCTGGCGCATCGAGCCCGCCCGGTTCGAATTCTGGCACGACCGCCCGTTCCGCCTCCACGACCGCATCGAATTCCACCGCGACTCGCCGGGCCAGCCCTGGTCGAAGACGCGGCTCTATCCCTGAGGAAAGCATCATGGCCGGGCTCGTCCCGGCCATGCCGCGTCTTCCCGGGGGAGACTGAGACAAGACCTGGATGCCCGGCACGAGGCCGGGCATGACGGAGAACGAGAGAACGTTTATGCCGACCTCATCCCACAACGGACCGCGGCGCACGCTGCTTCTGACCGGCGCCAGCCGCGGCATCGGCCATGCCACCGTGATCCGGTTCTCCTCGGCCGGCTGGCGGGTGCTCACCTGTTCGCGGCATCCCTTCCCGGAGGATTGCCCGTGGGACGCGGGACCTGAGGATCACGTCCAGGTCGACCTCGCCGACCACGCCGACACCACGCGCGCGATCGACGAAATCCGCTCGCGGCTGGAAGGCGGCGCGCTGCATGCGCTGGTCAACAATGCCGCGATCTCGCCCAAGGCCGAAGGCGGCGCCCGGCTCGGCTCGATCGACACCGACGTCGAGACCTGGAGCCATGTTTTCCGGGTGAACTTCTTCGCGCCGATCATGATGGCGCGCGGGCTGATCGACGAACTGACGGCGGCGAAGGGCTCGGTGGTCAACGTCACCTCGATCGCGGGCTCGCGCGTGCACCCGTTCGCGGGCGCAGCCTATGCCACCTCCAAGGCGGCGCTGGCCTCGCTGACCCGCGAGATGGCGTCGGATTTCGGCCGCCTCGGCATCCGCGTCAACTCGATCGCGCCGGGCGAAATCGACACCTCGATCCTGTCGCCGGGCACCGAGAAGATCGTCGAGCAGCAGATCCCGCTGCACCGGCTCGGCACGCCCGACGAGGTGGCCAAGATCATCTATGTGCTGTGCACCGAGACGAGTTCCTACGTGAACGGCGCCGAGATCCATATCAACGGCGGCCAGCACGTGTAACGGGCGGGCCAATTCGGCCAGCCGCCAGCCGTCATCGCGACGCGGGGCGCCGCAACGACTGGTCTCAAACCAGTCCGCGCAAAATCTGCGCGGCGCGCCAGCGCAGGCTTTCGGCGTTGACATTGAAGGCGCTGGAGCAGTCGTCGTCGCTCTCGCCTTCGGACAGCGCCGCGCCGCAATGCCGGCACACCCGCGCGGAGATCGCAACCGCCTTGCCGGCAACGCCGCGGCCCGCCTGGTAGCGGGCGAAATCGATGACGTTCTCGGGCGACGTTATGAGTTTCTCAACCATTGCTGTCCTCGCGGCTCGTGACAGCTTTATCGCAGAAAAATTTCGCTCAAACGTTCAGCGCAATGCTCAAATTTTACGAGAGCGATTGAGCTAACCTTCCAGCTTCATTGCGACGGCAAAAACCCGCTAACGCAAATGGTTTACAGCCACTTCTTCCACGTGAAGAAAACGTAGGGCAGCACCGCGGCAAGCAGCATCGCCACCAGCGCGAAGGGGTAACCATGCTGCCATTCCAGTTCCGGCATCACCTTGAAATTCATGCCGTAGATCGACGCGATCAGCGTCGGCGGCATCAACACCACCGCCATCACCGAGAACAGCTTGATGATGTTGTTCTGCTCGAGATTAACCACGCCGAGCATCGCGTCCAGAACGAAGGTGATCTTGTTGGAGAGATAGGAGGCATGGTCGGTCAGCGAGGTCACGTCGCGCTGCATGGTCTTCAACTGCTCGCGCATGTCCTTGGACCATTTGACGCCGTCGACCGCGGCCGCGACGAAAGTCACGACCCGCCCGATCGAGACCAGGCTCTCGCGCACTTTCGAGGTCAGATCGCCCTTGCGGCCGATCGCGATCAGGATGTCGGAATAACGCTTGGAATGGCCGGTGCGCGCCGCGCCGCCGGGCTCGAAGATATCGTGGCTGATGGCGTCCATGTCGCTGCCGGCACGCTCCAGGATGTCGGCGTTCCGGTCGATTACCGCATCCAGCAGATCCATCAGCACGGTTTCGCCGGTGACCCCGGGCGCGCACGAGCGCGCAAGCTTGTTCTCCACCAGCACGAAAGGCTTCGGCTCGTCATAGCGCACGGTCACCAGCCGGTGGTTGGCAAGAATGAACGTCACCGCTGTCGTGCGCGGGTTCTCGGTGTCCGCCGCGCACATCAGGGTGGCGGTCATGTAGCGCGCGCCGTTCTCGATATAGAGGCGTGAGGAGATCTCGATCTCCTGCATGTCCTCCCGGGTCGGCACGGCGATCCCGGCCAGCCGCTCCACCGCCTTGTCCTCCGCCGCGGTCGGCTTCACGA
Source organism: uncultured Alphaproteobacteria bacterium (assembly GCA_963843225.1). Lineage (GTDB taxonomy): Bacteria > Pseudomonadota > Alphaproteobacteria > Rhizobiales > Xanthobacteraceae > Bradyrhizobium. Next base: position 64,039 of record CAWJJT010000007.1, read on the forward strand.
GGTCGATCCAGACCGCATTCTCCGGCAGCGCGGCGAGGTCCGCGACGGCGGCTTTCTTCAATGAGGATTCCGAGGGGACGAACGCCGCCAACATGAGGGAAACTCCAGGACCAAGCGGGAACCACCCAACAGGACTTAGCTCGATTCTGGCAAGCGCTTCGTGACCCGCGGATTAACAGCCGGTCCATATTTGTGGCGTCCGGGTGGCAGCAGGATGGTCCGGATTCGGCGGTGGCGGGCCGCCTGCCCAAAAATCAGCCGAAGGCCCGAAAAGTTGCGGCAAAAAAGCCACAGGAACGCTCCCGCAACGCGGAATGGCCATCTATGGTCTGGAATTAGGACGAGTTTTGGCGATAATGCGTTTAATGGAATCGTAGCGTTCAGGGCCCAGTTTCGGCACCTCGGCGTAGGTTTTCGTCAAGACTTTCGATTGGAAGTGCACCATGTCGTCGCTCAAGGTCATCCTGGGGATTTTAGCTGCCGGTCTGACGCTGTCGGGCTGCATGCAGGCCACCACCTATGAGGCGACCAACACCACCAATTTCAAGCCGAAAGACAAGGAATTGCTGGCCAAGATTCGCTACACCAACGTTCCGGTGGCCGAGCCCTTCCGCCGCGCGATCGTGGAATATCACCGCAAGGAGTTGCCCGGTTCGATCGTGGTCGATTCCGACAACCACTATCTCTATTACGTGCTGAACGACGGCAAGGCGATCCGCTACGGCATCACCGTCGGCGAAGAGGCCATGGCGTGGTCCGGCATCGCCAAGATCGGCAGCATGACCGAGTGGCCGGCCTGGCACCCGACCTCGGGCGAAATCGAACGGCTCGGCGTGCCGACCTTCGTGGCGCCGGGACCGGATAATCCGATGGGTTCGCGCGCGATGTATCTGTACTCGGGCGGCAAGGACACGCTGTTCCGGATTCACGGCACCAACCAGCCGGAATATATCGGCGCGTCGATCTCCTCCGGCTGCATCCGGATGACCAACGAGGACGTCATCGACCTCTATAACCGGGTGAAGCTCGGCACCATCGTGGTGGTGCTGGAGCCGCACCATGGCGACTCGCCGTTCAATTCGCAGCTGGCGCTGCAGGGTGGCGTCGGCGCGGTGGTGCAGTAGGCGTTTCGCCGGGTTCCAACGTTTCAAAAGCGCCGGTTTGCCGGCGCTTTTTTGTTGCCGTCTTGACGCCGGTCTTCTCGCGGGGGCTTGCGGTCTCGGCGGCGTCAGGCTCGGCCGCATCGGGGCGCGCGGCGCCGGCCTTGTCGGCTTCGGTCTCGTCCGCGTCGGTCTTGTCGGTGTCAGTCTTGTCGATGCCCGTTTTGTCCGCGTCGGTTTTGGCGGCGACCGCGCGCGGTGGCGCGTCGTCGGGGCGCGCGGCCGGCAATAGCGGCGCGATCCGCGGCAGCGCGTCCCACACGTTCCACTGGCATATCTTGTAATTATTGTGCCGCTCCATCAGGTCGAGATGGATGTGGTCCTCGTGATAGCCGTCGGAGCCTGGCCCCAGCACCGTCATGAACCGCGCGCATACCGAATGCAGCACGTTCTCGCGAACTTCTCGCGGCACGTTGCGGTCGGTGAGCGAGATCGACTGGCCGTTGGCGAGTTTCACGCCGCGGACGTCGAGCGCGTTGGCGCGGCCGTGTTCCGACAATTGGGCACCGGGAACGCGGTTGCGGCCACGGCATTCGAACGAGTCGAAATTATCGAGATCACTGATTTCGCTGCCGAGGCCTGCGGTCAGCGGCGCCATGTCGGTGCGGATCCAGTCCGCGATCGCGGACGCCATCGTGCAGCGCAGGATCGCCGCGGGCTTCAGCGCCACCCGATGCTTGTCCGGCAGCACCACCGCCTCCAGACGCACCAGATCCTCGCCGCCGCAACCGCCGGGCCCGGTTATGTCGGGAATGCTCGGCGCAATCGCGATCTCCTCCGACAGCGCCTGCCGGCAGGCCGATAGCGGCGGTGGCACGGGCGCGGCCGGCGCCGCCTGCTTTGGCGTGTCGCTCTCAACCGGCGCCGGTTTTGCCAGTTCGGGCTGCTCGGCCTCGGGCACCTTCACCGGCGCCTCCGGCGGACGCGGCTTTGGCAACGGTACGCTCGTGCGCAGCGCGGCCCGGCGCGGCTTCGAAACCGGCTGCCCGAACAGATCGCCCCATGGCCCCGGCGACCAGCCGGCAGGCCTTCGCGCCGCTTGCGCCGGGCGCGGATAGCGCCGCCAGCACCAGCAACAGGGCTACGCCGGTAACCATTTTTGCCGTTTGGCCGCAGGCCAAACCGCCACAAGGCCATTTGCGGCGTGCTTTCGGCGCGCTAAAGTTCATGACAATTCCAAGACCCAAGAGAAGGCCCAGAACAAGACCTGAGGCAAGACCCAAGATCCGAGACGAACGACAGCCACAAGCGACAACACACTTCCGGAGGGACGACCGTATGCTTGGTTTGATGCAAGACTGGCCTTTGCTGTGCCACCGGATTATCGAGCACGCCGCTTCGATCCACGGCACCCGCGAGGTCGTGACGCGATCGGTCGAAGGTCCCATCCATCGCACCAATTATGCCGAAATCCACCAGCGCGCGCTGAAAGTCTCGCAATGCCTCGATCGCGAGGGCATCAAGCTCGGCGACCGCGTCGCCACCATCGCCTGGAACACCTGGCGCCATCTTGAAGTGTGGTACGGCATCATGGGCATCGGCGCCATCTGCCATACCGTCAATCCCCGGCTGTTCCCCGACCAGATCGCCTGGATCATCAACCACGCGCAAGACCGCGTGGTGATGACGGACATCACCTTCGTTCCGATCCTGGAGAAGATCGCCGACAAATTGCCCAGCGTCGAGCGCTATGTCGTGCTGACCGACAAGGCGCACATGCCGCAGACCACGCTGAAGAACGCGGTCGCCTATGAGGACTGGATCGCGCAGGCCGACGGAAATTTCAAGTGGAAGACCTTCGACGAGAATACCGCCGCCGCCATGTGCTACACTTCCGGCACCACCGGCGATCCCAAGGGCGTCCTGTATTCGCATCGCTCCAACGTGCTGCACGCGCTGATGGCCAATACCGGCGACTCGCTGGGCGCCAATGCCGGCGATACAATGCTGCCGGTGGTTCCCCTGTTCCATGCCAATAGCTGGGGCATCGCGTTTTCCGCGCCTTCGATGGGCACCAAGCTGGTGTTTCCCGGCGCCAAGCTCGACGGCGCCTCGGTCTATGAGTTGCTCGAAACCGAGAAGGTGACGCACACCGCCGGCGTGCCGACGGTGTGGCTGATGCTGCTCAACCACATGGCGGCCAACAATCTGAAACTGCCGCATCTGCGGTCGGTGGTGTGCGGCGGCTCGGCGATGCCGCGCTCGATGATCAAGACGTTCATCGACATGGGCGTGCACCCGCGCCACGCCTGGGGCATGACGGAGATGAGCCCGATCGGCACGCTCGCCGCTGAAAAGCCCCCGTTTACCGGGCTCGAAGGCGACGCCCGGCTCGACATTCTGCAGACCCAGGGCTATCCGCCGTTCGGCGTCCAGATGAAGATCACCGACGACACCGGCAAGGACCTGCCGTGGGACGGCAAGACCTTCGGCCGGCTCAAGGTGCGCGGCCCCGCGGTATCGAAGGCCTATTTCCGCGTCGACGCCAACATCCTCGACGAGGAAGGCTGGTTCGATACCGGCGATGTCGCGACCATCGACAAGAACGGCTACATGCGGATCACGGATCGCTCCAAGGACGTGATCAAGTCCGGCGGCGAATGGATTTCCTCGATCGACCTGGAAAATCTCGCGGTCGGGCACCCGGCGGTGGCGGAGGCCGCTGTCATCGGCGTCTATCATCCGAAATGGGACGAGCGCCCGCTGCTGATCGTGCAGCTCAAGCAGGGCGAGAGCGCCACGCGCGAGGACATCCTGAAATACATGGATGGCAAAATCGCAAAGTGGTGGATGCCCGATGACATCGTGTTCATCGACGCCATCCCGCACACCGCAACGGGCAAGATCCTGAAGACCGCGCTGCGCGATCAGTTCAAGACCTACTCGTTCCCGAACGCGGCGGCGTAAAGCCGGCGCGAGCGCGTCGTTCCGGCCTCTCCCCGGCTCTCGGGGAGAGGCCATTTTTTTGACCGCGGCGGTATGGGGGCGCTCCGCGCGCATACGGCGATGATCGACGCCTCCCGTCGGCCTCGGTTCCGCTGAACGCAACAAAATTAACCAGATCATCTGCCCAAGGACAAGGCATCAGCTCGCCGCATCGCATCGTCGACCAAAGGCGAATGGACCGGGCACCGCAGGTTTCTAATTTGCCGCATCGACAAACCAACCAAAAAGGCAAGGAAATGCCCCAACTGAAGAAATCAATCGTAGTTCGCACCATCCCCTGGCTGCTATTCGCCTCGCTGAGCGCAACGGCGGCCCACGCTGCCGGCAACAAGGTGGTGATCGGCGACATCGACGACATGTCGGGTCTCTATGCCGACGTGATCGGCCCCGCCGGTATCGAGGCCGCCAAGATGGCGATCGCCGATTTCGGCGGCAGCGTGCTCGGCAACAAGATCGAGCTGTTGACGTCGGACCACCAGAACAAGCCCGACCTCGGCGCCCAGAAGTTCCGCGAATGGGCCGACCGCGACGGAGTGACCATGGTGCTCGGCGGATCGAACACCGGCGTTTCCATCGCGATGTCGACGATCGCCAAGGAAAAGAAGACGCCGTTCTTCGCGATCGGCGCCGCCGGCGCCTCGCTGACCGGCAAGGACTGCACTCCCTACACGGTGCACTATGCCTACGATACGACGGCGCTCGGCAACGGCACCGCGACGACGATGGTGAAACAAGGCGGCAAGACCTGGTTCTTCCTCACCGCCGACTATGCGTTCGGCACCCAGTTGCAGGAAGCCGCGGCGAAAGTCGTGGAAGCCAATGGCGGCAAGGTGATCGGCGCGGTGCGCGTGCCGCTGTCGACCTCCGACTTCTCGAGCTATCTGCTGCAGGCGCAGAACTCCGGCGCCCAGGTGCTGGGGCTCGCCAACGCCGGCAACGACTTCACCAACTCGATCAAGGCGGCCGACGAGTTCGGCATCGGCAAGACGATGAAGCCCGCCGCGCTGCTCGCCTTCATCAGCGACATCCACAGCCTCGGACTGCAAGACCGCCCAGGGCCTCTATCTCACCACCGGCTGGTACTGGGATCTCAACGACAAGACCCGCGCCTTCGGAAAGCGCTTCTTCGAGAAGACCAAGCGCGAGCCGACCATGAACCAGGCGGCCTATTACTCGGCTACCCTGACCTATCTCAACGCCGTCAAGGCCGCCGGCACCACCGATTCCGACAAGGTGATGGCGGAGCTGCACAAGGCCAAGATCGACGACATGTTCACCTCCAACGGCAAGATCCGCGCCGACGGCCTGATGGAACACGAGATGTACATCATGCAGGTGAAGAAGCCCGAGGAATCCAAGTATCCCTGGGATTATTACAAGCTGATTCAGACCATGTCCGGCGAAGAGGCGTTCGGAAAGCTTTCCGAATCGGCCTGCCCGCTGGCCACACACTAAGCTCAGCCTCTTGACGCCAGGGCGCGCCCCGTTCCGCCGGGGCGCGCCTTGCGCATTTTCGGCATAAACCGCTTCCCTGTGCGCCGGAAAATGCGCTAGGTCACCCTGCGCCCGGTAGCCGGTCCGAGCCGGATCCGCGACTGACGTCGATATTGGAACATTCTGGGATGGCCCGCAGGTTTTCCGCTCCCTATCAGTCGGAGCCCGTGTCCAGCCTCGCCTCGTGGGCGCGCAATCTCGCGGTATTTTCGGTGGTCGCGGTCGTGGTTTCGATCCTCATCGTGCGCTTCGGCTTTCTCGAAATGAAACCGGCGCTGGCCACCTTCTTCGGCGCGCTGGGCCTCGCCGGGCTGTCCATCCTGCTCAGCTTCGCCGCCTTCGCCGCGATCTGGCAGAACGGCTCGCGCGGCATGGGCCGCATCCTGCTGGCGCTCCTGATCGACGCGGTCGTGCTGGCCTACCCTGCCTATCTCGCCCTGCAGTATCGCAAGCTGCCGCCGATCTACGACATCACCACCGATCCGATCGATCCGCCGCGCTTCGAGGCCTTGGCGCGGCTGCGCACCGGCGACGGCACCAACCCGGCGGTCTATGCCGGGCTCTATTCGGCCGAGCAGCAGCGACAGGCCTATCCCGACATCGAGACCGTCGAGCTCGACGTCCCCGCGCCGCGGGCGTTCGAGGTCGCGATGCGTCTGGTGACCAAGCGAAAATGGCTCGTGATCGACGAGCGCGCTCCGCAGCCGCCGCGCGGCCTCGGCCGCATCGAGGCGGTGGCGCGCACGCCGATCATGGGCTTCCGCGAGGACGTCTCGATCCGCGTGACGCCCGACGGCGATGGATCGCGCGTCGATATCCGCTCGGCCTCGCGCTATTTCGAGAGCGATCTCGGCAGCAACGCCGCGCGCGTCACGCAAGCTGATCGACGACCTCAACACGGCCGCCGACACCGCCGCCAACGTCAAGCCGGTGAAGAAGCCGGTCGCGCCGTTGCCGAAACTTCCGCCCAAGGTGGTGAAGAAGTGACGTCTTCGTCATTCCGGGGCATCGCGGAGCGATGAACCCGGAATCTCGAATTCCTGGTTCGCGCTTGCGCGCACCCCGGAATGACAATCTGAGGCATCACGCCAGCCGGTACGTGCCGCCGATCACCGGATCGCCCTCGGTCGCGACGATGCCGCGCGCGACCAGATCCTCCAGATGCGCCAGCACGGAATAGCCGGCGGCCGTCGTGAGCCTGCGGGTCGATGCCGATATAGCTCGCGCGCACGATGGTCGGGATGTCGGCCTCCCCCTTGGCGAGGCGATGCAGGATCGAGGCCTCGCGGGCCTGGCGGTGGCGGATCAGGAAACGCACATAGCGCGGGCCTTGCGGGATTTCCGGGCCGTGGCCGGAGAAATACAGATCCTCGTCGCGGGCGGCGAGCCGGTCGAGCGAGGCCATGTAGTCGACCATCGATCCGTCCGGCGGCGCCACGATCGAGGTCGACCAGCCCATCACGTGATCGCCGACGAAGGAAATCTTTCGATCCGGCCAGGCGAAGGCCAGATGATTGGCGGTGTGGCCCGGCGTGGCCACCGCCTGCAGCGCCCAGCCCGCGCCCTCGATGACCTCGCCGTCGCGCACCGCGATGTCGGGCCTGAAGTCGCGGTCGGCGCCGGATTCGGGGCTGTGCTTCTCGCTCTCGAAGCGCGGCCGCGAGGCGCGGTGCGGCCCCTCGGCATAGACGGTGGCGCCGGTGGCCGCCTTGATCCGCGCGGTGTTCGGCGAGTGGTCGCGGTGGGTGTGCGTGACCAGGATATGCGTCACGGTCTCGCCCCGCACGGCGTCCAGCAGCGCCGCGGCGTGCTCCTCGCTGTCCGGACCGGGATCGACGATCGCGACCTTCCCCTTGCCCACGATGTAGCTCACCGTGCCGGTGAAGGTGAACGGGCTCGGGTTGTTGCAGAGGACCCGCCGTACGCCGGGGCGAACTTCCTCGACCACGCCCGGCTTGAGCGGGAAGTCGCGGTTGAACGGGATGTCGTCGTTTTCGGCCATGGGAGATGCTCGATTTCAAGTGCCCGTCATCCTGAGGTGCGAGCTCTTGCGAGCCTCGAAGGATGGCGGGCACCACCCTCTCGTCATCCTTCGAGGCGCGCCAAGGGAGGCGCGCACCTCAGGATGACGTACTCGAGATCTACGAAAACGCCTGAATGCCGGTGATGGCGCGGCCCAGGATCAAGGCGTGGACGTCGTGGGTGCCTTCATAGGTGTTGACGGTTTCGAGGTTAGCGGTGTGGCGCATCACGTGATATTCGATCTGGATGCCGTTGCCGCCGTGCATGTCGCGCGAGGTGCGCGCGATGTCGAGCGCCTTGCCGCAATTGTTGCGCTTGACGATGGAGATCATCTCCGGGGCCATCTTGCCCTCGTCCATCAGCCGGCCGACGCGAAGCGAGGCCTGCAGGCCCAGCGCGATATCGGTCTGCATGTCCGCGAGCTTCTTCTGCACCAGTTGGGTCGCCGCCAGCGGCCGGTTGAACTGCTTGCGGTCGAGCGTGTATTGCCGCGCCCGGTGCATGCAGTCCTCGGCAGCGCCCATCGCGCCCCATGAGATGCCGTAGCGGGCGCGGTTGAGGCAGCCGAACGGTCCTTTCAGCCCGGACACGTTGGGCAGCAGCGCGCTCTCCGGCACCTCCACCCCTTCCATCACGATCTCGCCGGTGACCGACGCGCGCAGGGAAAGCTTGCCCTCTATCTTGGGCGCCGAAAGGCCCTTCATGCCCTTTTCGAGAACGAAGCCGCGGATCTGGTTGTTGTGCTCGGCCGATTTGGCCCAGACCACGAACACGTCGGCGATCGGTGCGTTGGAAATCCACATCTTGGTACCGGTCAGCCGGTAGCCGTCGGAGGTCTTCTCGGCGCGGGTCTTCATGCCGCCGGGATCGGAGCCGGCGTCCGGCTCGGTCAGGCCGAAGCAGCCGACCCATTCGCCGGTGGCGAGCTTGGGCAGGTATTTCTTGCGCTGGTTCTCGTCGCCATAGGCATAGATCGGGTGCATCACCAGCGAGGACTGCACCGAATTCATCGAACGATAGCCGGAATCGACGCGCTCGATCTCGCGCGCCACCAGCCCATAGGCGACATAGCTGGCATTGGCGCAGCCATATTCCTCCGGCAACGTAATTCCGATCAGGCCGAGTTCGCCCATCTCGTGGAAGATGTCGCGATCGACCTTCTCTTCCAGATAGGCCTTGGTGATGCGCGGCAGCAGCTTGTCCTGCGCATAGGCGCGCGCGGTGTCGCGGATCATGCGCTCGTCTTCGGTGAGCTGCTCGTCCAGCATGAACGGATCATCCCACTGGAAGTTCACCGCCGACGGCTTGTCCTTGGTCTGAGGGCGCACGCTCATGGAAAAATCCTTTCGCCGATCTGCCTTTATTTTAAAGCGCGACGCGCGAAAGCGCAAATGGATTGGTTCATGCTCTGTTTCACGCCCGCACGGGCAACGCATCGAACCCCGATCGAACTCAACGATATGGAAGTTTCCGCCCTTGCATCCGCGATGCGCGGCGAATGACGAGAACGCTCAACCTTCAAGCTGTTCGCTGGAGACGATCTCGATGCCGAAGCCGGACAATCCCTTGTAGTCGTGCACCGATGTCGTCAGGTTCCGGATCGAGCTGACGCCGAGATCGCGCAGGATCTGCGCGCCGACGCCGACTTCGCGCCATTGCCGGTTGCGGTCGGCTTCCGCGGACTTCTCCTCGGGAAGCGGCGTCACCGGAACGCCCGCGGCGCCGTCGCGCAAATAGATCAGCACGCCGCGGCCCTCTTTCCGGAAGCGCTCGAGCACCGCCTGCATGCGCTTCGGGCCGCTGAACAGCTCCTTGACGATATTGGGCTTGTGGAAACGCGTGAGCACGTTCCGGCCGTCGCCGATCCCGTTATAGACGAAGGCCACGTGCGCGATGGAATCGAACGGCGAGCGGTAGGCATAGCCCTGCAACGGCCCGATCGGGCTGTCGGTGGTGAAGGTCGAGACCCGCTCGATCAGTTTCTCGCGCGCCTGGCGGTAGGCGATCATGTCGGCGATGGTGACATGCTTGAGCTTGTGGGCGGCCGCGAAGCGGGCCACCTGCTCGCCCTTCATGACGGTGCCGTCGTCGTTCATCAATTCGGAGATGACACCGACCGGCGGCAGGCCCGAGAGCTTGCAGAGGTCGACCGCGGCTTCGGTATGGCCGGAGCGCAGCAGCACGCCGCCGTCGCGCGCGATCAGCGGAAATACGTGGCCGGGGCGCGCGAAATCGTTGGCGCCGGCGTTCGGGTTGGCCAGCGCCCGGCAGCAGGATGCGCGCTCGTCGGCCGAAATCCCGGTGCCGCCATCGGGCTTGTAGTCGATCGACACCGTAAAGGCGGTGGTGTGGTTGGACTCGTTGTGGGCCACCATCGGGTCGAGCCGCAGCCTTCGCGCATCCTCCCCCGTGATCGGCGCGCAGACGATGCCCGAGGTGTGGCGGATGATGAACGCCATCTTCTCCGCGGTGCACAGCGACGCCGCGACAATCAGATCGCCCTCGCCCTCGCGATCCTCGTCATCGGTGACGACGACGAGTTCGCCCTGGGCAAAGGCTTGCAGAACTTCCTGGATCGGATCGGCCATTTTCTTCAAAATCTCGGTTTTTCTGCCGGGACCATTAGCCGGACTCACGGTCCCGCGCCAGCGCCATTACGCAGGCCTGAACGGCTCCCGCGGCACAATGGCCGGATGCAGGCCGGCTTTTCTCCATTGGCGTGGCATCGGGCCGGCGGCGGTCACGGCAGCACTTCACGGCGGTCGGCGAGTTGCGCGTCCATCTCGGCGCGCTTGTCGTCCAGAAGCCTGGCATCGGCGGCCTCGACCACCGTGAACAGTTCGCGCGCATCGCTGAGCCGGGTCACCGTCACATAGTCGGCGCCCGCCGCGTAGTGATCGGGCACGTCGGTCAGGAGATCGGCGGTCGAGATGATCTTTGCCGTCGGATTGAGCGTGCGCACGTGCCGGACCAGCCTTTCGTTGTTGGCGCCCTTGAGCAGCGAGTCGGGCACGCTCAGAATGATGATTTCGGCCTTGCCGACACCGGCATGCAGCAGCGTGTCCACGTTGCTGACGTCGCCGTAGATCACGTGGACGCCGCGATCCGCCAGCGTGCGGAACACATTGGGATTGAAATCGACCACGGTGACCTGGTCGAGCAGGGATTCGTTGCGGCGCTCGATCTCGCTCAGCAAGGCGCTGGCGGCACGGAAAAAGCCGAGGATCACGATCCGCCGCGCTTCGCCATGACCGCCCTCGCCGCCGGTGTCGTGGGCGTGGTCATGGTCGAGATCGCGCAGGCCGATCCGCTTCAGGAGGCCGATCGACAGCCGCGTGATCTGGTCGCTGCGCATGATCACGAAGGTGCTGAGCACCGCCAGAACCACGAACGCAAAGGAGGCCGCACTCGCGGTTCGGGTCTGGATATGGCCGGCGGCGATGCCGGTCTGGATCACGACCAGCGAGAACTCGCTGATCTGGGCCAGATTCAGCGCCGGCAGCAGGCTCGCACGCAGCCCCTGCTTCATCAGGTAAAGCGGCACGAACGTCGTCACGAGCCGGCTGACCACCGTGAACGCCGCGATCACGAGCGCAAGCCCGATCACCGGCATGTCGGGGATCGGTATGGTCATGCCCAGCGCGACAAAAAACAGCGTGATGAAGAAATCGCGCAGCGTGGTGACCTTGGCGGTGACGTCGAGGGCATAGGGAAAGGTCGACAGCGATACGCCGGCCACCAGCGATCCCATCTCGCGCGACAAATGCAGGATCTCGGCGAACTCGCCGATCAGGAAGCACCACGCCAGCGCGCCGAGCAGGATCAGTTCCGGGCGGCGCGCGACCGGGTGGAACAGCCGCGGCAGGACATAGCGGCTGAGCGCCAGTGCGGTCGCCACCAGCACGCCGACCCGGCCGACCGAGAGCAGGATCACCTCGAACTGGAGATGGGCGAGGCTCGGCTGCACCGCCAGGAACAGGATCGCGAAGATATCCTGCAGCACCAGCACCCCGAGCGTGATCCGGCCGGGCAGCGTATCGAGCTCCCGCTTCTCGTACAGCACCTTGACGATGATGACGGTGCTCGACAGCGCGCAGGCGACGCAGAGATACAGCGCATCGAAGCTGCCGCCGCCCATCGACAGCCCGATGCCCATGAAGAACGCGATGCCCAAAAGGCAGCCGCCCGCCAGTTGTCCGCCGGCGGCGAACAGGATCACCCGGCCGGCGCGCACGATCTTCTTCAGGTCGATTTCCAGGCCGATCATGAACAGCATGAAGATCAGGCCGAGTTCGGAGATGACGCGGATCGATTCCTGCGACCTGACCCACCCCATGCCGAATGGACCAATGAAGAACCCGGCGATAAGGTAGGCCAGGATCAGCGGCTGCCGGAAGAAATGGGCCAGAAGCCCGAGCACCCACGCGAACAGGATGCATAAAGTGATATCGCCGATAAGTTCGTGCATAACTGAAGACTTCTCCTCGCAGGAGCCTAAAGGCCTCGGCGCGAAGATCAAACAAGCAATGTGTCACATCCGCACAGGATGCCGCCTCCTCGTCCTGCTGGCATTGCTGTCGATCGCCCGCACGCCCGCAGCGCTGGCCGAGACACCACCAAGCATCGAGCAGGCCTTTGCCGGTTCCCTGACCGCGATGCCCTCCGAAAGCCTCGACGTATCCGGCACGTTCTACGTTCCGGTCTATTCGAGCGTGTCGATGAGCCAGGGCAAGGCGCGCGCGGATTTCTCGGTGACCCTGAGCGTGCACAATGCATCGGAAACGCGCCCGCTGGTGTTGCGGCGGATCGCCTATTTCGACACCGCCGGCAAGCTGGTGGAGAGCTATCTCAAGAACCCGGTGGCGTTGAAGCCGTTCTCGACCATCGAGGTGTTCGTTCCGACCACCGACATCCGCGGCGGCACCGGGGCCAATTTCGTGGTGGACTGGGCCGCGGCCGGCGAGATCGCCGAGCCCGCGATCGAGGCCCTGATGGTCGGCAGCCTCGGCGCCGGGCATTACGCGTTCACGACCCAGGGGCGGCCCTTGAAGATGGTCGGCAAGAAATAAAGCCGCAGGGCCAGGCCCATAGCTTCCGGCTCTCGACAAGAAAATCAAAAACGGGGATGACGTCCATGACTTCAGCGACCTTCGACTTCGCGCCACTGCTGCCCGCGGGGTTGCCCGCACCGGCCGCGAGGTGGACGGGACTTGCCAAATACAGCTTTGTCGGCGGCAACAACGATCCCGACGGCGTGCCGGTCGAGGGCCTGATCGATGCCGTCAACGCCGTGCTGCTGCGCGAGGGCAGGATGCTCGCCACCTACGGGCTTGCCAGCGGCCCGCAGGGTTATCGCCCCTTGCGCGAATTCCTCACCGGGAAGCTGAAGCGCGACGCCGGCATCGACTGCGTCGCCGATGACATCCTGATCGTCTCCGGCTCGCTGCAGGCGCTCGACCTCGTCAACGCGACGCTGCTCGCCCGCGGCGATACCGTGATCATCGAGCGCGACACCTATCAGGGCGCGCTGAACCGGCTGACCCGGCTTGGCGTCCACGCGGTCGGCATTCCGCTTGACGAGGACGGCATGCGGATGGACGCGCTGGCCGAGGCGCTCGCCGACCTCAAGCGGCGCGGCATCAAGGCGAAATACATCTACACCATCCCGACCGTGCAGAACCCGACCGGGACCATCATGCCCGAGGCGCGCCGCGCCGAGCTCCTCGCGCTCTCGCAGCAATATGGCGTGCCTGTTTTCGAGGACGATTGCTATGCCGACCTGATCTGGGACGGCAAGCGTCCGCCGGCGCTCCACGCCATGAGCCGGAACGGCGGCGTCATCCATATCGGCTCGTTTTCGAAGTCGATCGCGCCGGCGCTGCGGGTCGGCTTCATCGTTGCCCCCTGGGCGATGCTGTCGCGGATGCTGGCGCTGAAGACCGACGCCGGCTCCGGCGCGCTGGAGCAGATGGTGCTGGCGGAATATTGCGCGCCGCATTTTGCCGCCCATGTCCCCAAGCTGACGCGCGGCCTGCGCGCCAAGCTCGACACGCTGATGGAGGCGCTCGACGAGCAGTTCGGCACCTCGGCCGAATTCGAGGACCCCAAGGGCGGCATCTTCCTGTGGGTCAAGCTGCCGGACAATGTCGACACCCTGAAGCTCTATCAGGCGGCGCTTGCCGCCGGCGTCGCCATCAATCCCGGACCGGAATGGTCGACCGACAAGGGCTATGCCGGCAGCCGGTTGCGGCTGTGCTTCGCCAGTCCCTCGCACCAGCAGATCCGCGAAGGCGTCGCCCAGCTCGCCGAGGTGTGCCGCCGCGAATTCGGGGTGCCGGCGCGCATCGCCAATGTGGAGGCGCGCGCGCCCCGCTGATCCCGGGCCGCGATTCCCGCGCATCAGCCTCATAAAGGATGTCTCTGATGGCGGGGGATCGTTCCCAGCATCGCCTTGGCATTGCCCTGGTTGTCGCCGCTGCCGTGGCGTGGAGCACGGCGCCGTTCTTCACGCGGTTGTTGCCCTTCGATTCCTGGACCATCCTGTTCTGGCGGGGGCTGTTCGGCGGCGGCCTGATCACGGCGCTGCTGGTGCTGATGCGGGGCCGGGCCGGTTGGCGCGATCTGACCGGGATGGACCGGAACGGCTGGCTGGTGGCGTCGCTCTCGACCCTCGGCATGGTGGCCTTCATCCCGGCCCTGCAACTGACCAGCGTGTCGAACGTGGCGATCATCATCGCAACGGGACCCTTCGTCGCCGCTGCGTTCGCCTGGATGTGGCTTCGCGAAGCCGCCCGATGGCAAACCATGCTGGCGAGCCTCGTGGCGCTCTGCGGCGTCGCCATCATCGTCGGCGATGCGCGCGCCGGTTCGGACATCCTCGGCCTCGCGCTCGCCTGCTTCATGACCGTCGCCATCGCGGCCATGACGGTCGTCGTCCGGCGGCACCGCAACACGCCGATGGTGGCGGCGGCGGCATTATCGAACTTCCTCGGCAGCATCGTCAGCATTCCCTTTGCCCAGGGCATCGCCAGCGTGACGCCAACCGACCTCGTCATCCTCGCGATGTTCGGGTTCTTTCAGGTCGCGCTGGGGTTGACCCTGTTCGTGCTCGGCTCGCGCCTGTTACCGTCCGGACAGGCGACGCTGATCGCGACGCTGGAGACGCCGCTGATGCCGTTCTGGATATGGCTGGCGTTCCAGGAGGCCCCCGCTCCGCGCGCGCTGGTCGGCGGCGCGCTGGTGATGGGAGCGGTCGCCGCCGACATCATCAGCGATGCGCAAAGCAGGCTTAAATCCCCCACAATTGCCGCAAGCGAGGATTGATCGAGCTGCCCTCGCGAGCACGCCGGATGGCGCAGGCCGCGTTGCACAGGGGATGTGGAATGCTAGACTTTGCGCGCAGTGATGCCGAGGGCGGAGCCGGAAACTTGAACGGGCATTTCAACCGACTGGCGCTGGCGGCACTTCTTGGTCTTGTGCTGGCGCACGCGCTCCCGCTTGCCGCCTCCGCCGACACGGTGGCCCAGACCGTGCAGAAGTGGGGATTGATCGGCCGGTGGTCGCTGGACTGCTCGCTCAAACCCGACCGCGACAACGGCACGGTGCTCGCCTACGAGATCGCAGGGGACAGCCGGGTAGTGTACCGGCGCGACTTCGGCGGCACGACCGATGAAAGCGAAGTCGTCACCGCCGAGATTTCCGCAGACGGCATGCTGAACCTGCGGGTGTCCTTCCCGAGCCTCAAGCAAACCCGCGAGCTCGGCCTGATGATGCAGCCCGACGGCACCATGCGCGCGATCTATAACCACAACCAGAAAAACGAATACAGCATCAAGGACGGCAATTTCACCGCCAATGGCAGCCCTACGCGGCCGCAGCATAAATGCAGATAGCGGACGCGCTCCGCGGCCGCGCTGCGGAACCCGGCTGAACAGCCATTCAGAAATCTCCTGGTTTTGCCCGGGAACGTTCCTTCGGATGCGATGTTTAATCCTCGTTCAAAATGAGGAGAGGAACGAATGAAGAAGTTTGGTTACGTTGTTGCAGCCCTTGGCGCGATCGCCATCGCCGCGCCGTCGATTGCAAGCGCCGAGACCGTCGTGATCAGGCACGGCGGCGATCATCACTACGGCGCTCGCGCCGAATACCGCGGACATCGCGGCTGGCATGAAGGCTGGCACCGTCACCACGCCGACCGGGTGGTAGTCGTCAAGCATCGCCATCACATGTACTGAAGGCCGACACAGGAATGGCCCCGCAAGGGGCCATTTTCTTGTTGCGTGCCTGACCGAAAAGCAGCCGCGTTCTCAGGATATTCCTGACCGCTCAACCACGTCTCGCTTTTTCGTCATGGCCGGGCTTGTCCCGGCCATGACAGTCTTTCTTGCCGCCTGAAGCCAAGACGTGGATGCCCGGCACAAGGCCGGGCATGACGAGCTGACTTTCATCGGCTGCATTTTGAGTCAGGCTCTCGGGATGACGGGTCGCGTCTAATCCCAGGCCGGGCCGAACGCGGGATTCACGCAGCGCTTGTCTTTCGGCAGGCCGGCGATCGCCTTCATGTCTTCGTCGTCGAGTCCCACATTCAACGCATCGAGATTGGCCTTCTGGCTCTCGGCGCGCGACGCCTTGGGGATCGCGGCGACGCCATCCTGATCGAGCAGCCATTTCAGCGCCACCTGCGCTGCGCTCGCGCCATGCTTGCGGCCGATCGCGGTCAGCGTCGGATCGGACGCCACCTTGCCCTGCGCCAGCGGGCAATAGGCCACCAGCGGAATCGATTTCGCCGTCAGATATTTGCGCAGCCGCGTCTGGTCGAGCATCACATGATATTCGACCTGGTTGCAGGCGACCGGCGCCCCGATCTCCTCGACCACGGTCTTCAACAGCGCGACGTTGAAATTGGCGACGCCGATGGCGCGGGTGCGCCCCTCCCCCTTCAGCTTCATCAGGGTCTCGAATATCGCCGGCAGATTCATGTTCTTCGACGGCCAGTGCACGAGATACAGATCGACGTGGTCGAGCCGCAGTTTTTTCAGGCTGGTGTCGAACGCACGGCGGATCGCATCCGGGGCGAGATTCTCGTGCCAGACCTTTGTCGTGATGTGCAAATCCCGCCGCGGAACGCCGGCGGCAGCCAAAGCGGCGCCGATCGCCTCTTCGTTGCCGTACATCTCCGCGGTGTCGATATGGCGATAGCCGAGGCCGAGCGCGCTTTCGACCGCCGCGCGGCAGGCGTCGCCCTGCAGGCGAAAGGTGCCGAGCCCGAGCCGCGGCAGGCTGATGCCCTGGGTTTGCAGATGTTCCATGATGACTCCTGAAGATATCCGCCGGGATGACCAACCGGCGATGCCGCGTGAACGGGGTGCGATGGGGGATTAGGTGGGACAGGGTGACCGCAGACTTGGTAGTGTGCCCGCAGTGCGGTGTCCAAATCAAGATCGGGGATGGCTGACGATGGTCAAGGCGTTGCGGCGATGGCTGGAAGCCAACGAACTCCTTGCCATCGTCACCGGCGTGGCCGGCGTCCTGGTGGTGCTGTCGATGCTGATAGTGTTCGGCGGCTATCTGATCGTGGCGCGCTGAGCGGGCGCCAATGACGACCGCGAGCCGCCCGGCCAAACCCTATCGCTTCCAGTTGCAGATGCCGCCGGACTTGCAGGGCCAGACCTGAACCCGCGCATCGGCCGCCTGCGCATCAAGCGGATTGCCGTGGTGACGGGCGAGCTTTGTACGTGCCGCGCCGCGCGGCTTTTCAGCGCGCAGATGGGTCACGCCGGTCTTCCGGCTCATGCCGGCCTTCTCGATCACGCGTGTCTCGGGAATGACGAGGTTGGGCTCGTGAACGGCAAGCCTGGGCTCCGACATTGGCTCCGCGCGGGGCTGCGCGTCTTCGCTCGCGTGATCGTCCCTTCCCTCGATCGGGAACGGCCAGAACTCGGTGGGAGGCCCGAGCGGCTTCGGCGACAGCACCGCTTTGGAAAGGTCGAGGCCGAGAAACTGGTCGGGGCGATATTCGTCGGCCGCCGACACACCGCTCCATGCCATGAACAGGACGCCGATGAGAGCGATAAAGGTATTCTTCAGGACCATCCGAGGCCTCGTAAAACATCCGGCAGCAAGCACTTCATTTAGGAAGCTGCCCCGGAAAATTCCAGCCGAGTTCTGGCGGCAGGGTTACCCATCCGTCGTGCCGGCAGATTGCAATTTTTGCGACTTTGTTCCGAAAAAAGGAACATCCCCGCCGATATTGCCGCCGGCCGCAGGCCCAAACGGCCGCTATCGGAGGTGTCGCGAGCGGTCGATCCGCCGACGGCGGGATCAGATATCCGGTCAACTATGACTTTTGTGCACGTGCGGCCATTCCAGCACGCCCACAATGACTTACGCGGAATTCCTCGTGGAGCGTCACAACATCCGCCACCCTGCCGGGTGGGGACGGTCGCGCACATTGGCGTCCGTCATGCTGCCTGTTAAGAGATGTCCGATACTTACTATTTACTATTCGATGCAAGGTGGCTGCGGTGCGGCTGTTGGGACGATACCAGGGACGGAACGGCGAGATCGAAATCGTCGAATGTCCGCTGTCCGGCACCCGCATCTATTTCGAACAGGGCGTGCGGCAGAGCCAGTCGACACCGGACGGCGAAAGCATCTTCACCTATGTCAAGCTGATGGACGAGTTGCTCTCGCACTCGGCCAACATCCTGGTTCTGGGATGCGGCGGCGGCAATCTCGCCACCGGGCTGACCCGCCTCGGCAAGAGCCCGACGATCGTCGACAGCAATCCGATCAGCTTCGTGATCGCGCAGAAATTCTTCGCGTTGCCCGACGATCTCGCCTGCATCGTCTCCGATTTCCGCCGCTTCATCTTTCAAGACCCGGGGTTCTACGACGGCATCGCCATCGACATCGGCGGCCCGGGCTTCCGCTTCGATGAGGAGTTCGACACCGAGACCTGCGAGGCGATCCGCGCCCGGCTCGCGCCGGGCGGCCGCATCGTCATGAATGTGACGGTGCCCAACGATATCGATCCGACGCTCGACCGGATCGCCGCGCGGCTGGCCGGCGACAATCTGCAGGTATGGATCGTCGATGAGCAGGGCATCGAGGGCCGCAATGCGATCATCGCCTGCCTGCCGGAACGGCAATTGAACGCGCGGCGTGCGCTGCAGGAGGTGATGGCGGGCACCAGGGAGCGCTGGTCTATCCGGCGCGGCCGGCTGCGCAGCCGCGACCTCGCCCAGGGATCGCGCCAGGGATAAGGGGTTACGCGGGCGACGATCGACTACTGGAACGGAACGCCGCGCGGCCTCGCGCGCGGATTGGCTTCGGATAACCCCGTCGTGGTGTCTCGGGCAGCCCAGTGCTCCATCTCGGCGTCGAACTCTGCCCCGAGCAGGATCACGATGGCCGAAATCCAGAGCCATGTCATGAATCCGATCGCTCCGCCAAGCGAACCGTACGTCTCGTTGAAATTCCCGAAATTCGCGGCGTACCAGGAGAAGAGTGCGGAGGCGCCAAGCCAGAGTATCGTGGCCGCTACACTGCCCCACGTAATCCATCTCCAGCGCACAGCGTTCCGGCTCGGTCCGAAACGGTAGATGCATGCGAGGGCCAGCGCGACAACCAGGAACATGGCCGGCCATCGCAGGATGCGAACGAACAAGTCCGCGAAGTTTGAGAGCCAGAGGTGACCGAGGACCACCGGCAGGACGACGACGGCGCCGAGCGCGGCCGAAACGAACACAATCGCCACCAGCGTAAATGCCAGGGACATGGCATTGAGTTTTACAAAGCCGCGCTTCTCCTTCTCGCCGTAGACGATATTCAATGTGTCGAACAGCGACTTCATCGCGGCGTTCGCGCTCCAAAGCGATACCGCAAGGCCGATGATGAAGGTCAGGCCGAGGGTCTGATTTCCCTTCGACGCGACGCGTGTGAGCTGCTCGCGCGCCACGTCGATGGCGCCGTCCGGCATGAAGCCGGACACCTCACTGAGGTGCTTTGCGATGGTGGCCGTGTCCGAAAACAGGCCGTAGATCGCGACGAGAGCCGCCAGGGCGGGAAAGATCGCCAGCAAGCTGTAGTAAGTCATGCCGGCGGCAAGGGCGAAAATTCGATGATCCCCGATGTTGGAATACGCGCGCAACAGGATGTCTTTCCATCCCTTTGCGGGTGTATCGGACGGCGACTCCGCAAGCTGGCCCCGGTCCCCTCCCGCTGTCAGCACGACGGCCGAGGCATCTCGCTTTGTCTTCCGCTCCGGGACATCCCCGTTCTCCGCGGGCGCCAGGCGCGCCACGAGGAAGGCGGCAGCCAGCAGACCGACCGCGCCGGCAATGTTCCACCCGGTGAAATCGCGACGCCGGTCATCTGCGGTGTCCAAGCCCATAAACTCCTCCTTGCGAGGTAACCGCTACCGAGGAGGCAGAGTTCCGTTAAGCGGTAGCCGGCCATTGCGATGGGCGATCATTTCGAATTCATCGGAGCCGGCAGCCGTCTTGAGGGAGCGAGATGACGCGGTCCCGGCGGGTCAAAGGATTTCCCTTCGGGCGGTGGCTCCCAAAATGACAAAACAATGAACCCTGGGGCCGGCGGTGCGTTGGAAGGTTCCGCGTCTCCACTCCGTGACCCCATGCGTACAGCACCTGGAATTCGATCAAGCCGCCCTCGCCTCGGGCCAAACTTCCCGATCACCGTCCGGCCAACCAAGGCGGACGTCGCGGTCGCACGTACCATCGCCCGGGACACCAGCCCGGCCACGGAAAAGATCGCGCGCGCCCTGACCTGGGGCGCAGACGAGAAGGTCCTTCTCGTTCTGGCGGGGGCCGGCTGGCTTGCCTCGCGCGGCCGAGACGAGCGTCTGCGGCGCGCGGGCAACCACGCCTTGCTGGTCACTGTCGCGGCGGCGTTGCTGCCACACGGGATGAAGCTCCTGTTCGACCAGACTCGTCCGGATCGCAAGACGGTGCTGGGCCACGTTCACGGCATCTCCTTCTCGGGCAAGCGTGAAGATGCTTTCCCCTCCGGCCACGCGCTGCACATGGGGGCGCTTTTCTCCGCTGCGGGCACCCTGCCCGCCGGCCCCCGTCGGGCGACCCGGATCTTCGCGGTCGGGCTCTCGCTGACCCGTGTCGTGGTTCTGGCCCACTGGGCAAGCGACGTTGTCGCCGGCTTCGCGCTCGGAGCCGTGCTTGAGAGGGTCCTGCGATTGTGGACCGGCTATCCGCTCGAAGCTCCCCAGGAGGCCGATCATGCCAATTCCTGAAGACCTCATCGCTAAGGAAGGCCGCTCGCGTGAATATTCGACTCGGCTTCGCCCTTCCCAGCCTATCCTTCGATCGGCCTCGACTGTAGTGGAAGTCCAGTTTGGATCACAATCTACGTTATAAATAGCGGGATCGAGGTTTTGCTTTACCCAAAGCAAGAACGCCTCAACGAAGAGAGTCCCTCTTCCGCGAAGAGTTATGAAATTTGCAGTCGCAACCAATATCGATGCCAATGCGCATTCTTCCAAGTCCAGCACGGACAAAGTCGTCATCGCCTTTGTCCAAGTGCTTCAGCGCATTTATGCAGAGAACATCGATGAGCATGCTTTCCCATTTCACTGCGGGCACGCAGTTCGTCATCAGCCCCCTCGACAATCTTTTCGACGAAGGTTTTCTCCCCCTTGTTGTTGACTAGCTGTGACAGGATCGCATCGGCCGCAGCAGATAAAGTAATCACGGAAAATCTATCATGACCGCCGATAAACAGCATGATCGCCATTTCTAGCTGCTTTGCCGCCAAGTCGAAGCGGCGATGAACTTGAGCTGTCATTTCCTTTTCACCTTCGGGTCCAGCTTATTGTATTCCTCCATCACCCTCGGACCGTCTCTGTTCACCCAAGCCCATTGAAGGTAGGCTTTAATGAAAATCCTCATCCTGCCCGTAGAGAGGTACATAGTCAGCCACAGCTTTAGTAATCGCATCTTCCGCGCTTTGCCGGAGATCAATCAATAGAGCGTCAGGCGTATCTGGAGACATGTGCTTGTGATCATTTATACCGAGCGCGTTATTCACGTGATTCTTGAATTTGGATCGCGCAGGTGTCGGCGAACCGAAGAAACTAAGCAGCTTACGCGCGAAGTCTATAAAAGGATCTCGTGTGCCTTCATTCCGAAGTAGTTGCTCCAGTATTGCGCTTGCCGCTGCCGCCAGCGTTATCACAGACGACGGATCACCGCCGTTCAAGAAAATCAGGATTGCGGTTTTTAGCTGCTCTTTTGCTATGTGACTTTTTCGATATTCCTGCTCGGCCATGGTCAGCATTTCTATCTGAAGGCGTTGTCGTACGCATTGTGCATCGTGGGGTGATTTGCCCTCTGTCCAGCCCCTTCGAAAAAATATTCTGATTTTCCGAAGAGGCAAATCAGTTTAGCAACCCTCCCCGTCCACCCCACTCGAGGGGCGTATCGCGATCGTCACGAACGCGGGGCTGGATGCGATGGACGCGGAGGGAGCGCAAGACGGGCGCGCCTGATGCGGACGGTGAAGTCGTGTGGTCCTGACGCCTCATGGTTGGCGTCAAGTCCGCGGATCGGCCAATCCACGGGGCGACGGTGACAAACAAATCCTGATCACCGGGGAGAGCACGAAGGAACCCGTTAAAACCATTGCGTGCGGGAATGCCGGGTGTTCCGGCGTATCCGTGGTGACTAACGCGTGTGCTTTCTACTTTGCGCACGCGGCTGCGGGTGCGTGGGCACCCGGCATTCCCCACGCCCTCTGGGCGGAAAGACATGCAACGGCCCGGACGCTTTGCGCCGCGGGGTCGTCAACGCATGTCTGGACCAGAGAAGGCCTCGGGAGGGAGTAATCCGGGTTTCTTCTTTGCGATGCCATGGAGGGCTTCGCGGGGATGGGATTTCCGAACCGAAAGAGGAGGCTCGCCTTGCAAGTATCGGGGAAAGCAGGCAAAACGCCTGAAAATGTCTTGGAATATGACTTGGTCGGAGTGGCAGGATTCGAACCTGCGACCCCTGCGTCCCGAACGCAGTGCTCTACCGGGCTGAGCCACACTCCGACAAGTGCGCGGCTTATAGCCTTGGGTTTCGCACACCGCAAGCAGCCGTATTTAAGGACGTAACCCCCGTGAATGTGGGCCTGAAAACACAGATTTTGCCCGCCGGCGAGGCCGCCGTGGCCGCTGCTGCGCGCGTTCTGGCTGCGGGCGGGCTGGTCGCCTTCCCGACCGAGACCGTCTACGGCCTCGGCGCCGACGCCACCAATGCGGCCGCGATCGCGCATCTCTACCAGGCCAAGGGCCGGCCCGCGTTCAATCCGCTGATCGCCCATGTCGGCGATATCGAGGCGGCCCGGCGCATTGCCCGTTTCGACGCCCAGGCGACCGCACTCGCAGAAGCGTTCTGGCCGGGACCGCTGACGCTGGTGCTGCCGAAGACGACAGACTGCCCGGTGGCCGATCTCGCCACCGCCGGGCTCGATACGGTCGCGATCCGGGTTCCCGCCCACCCGGTCGCGCGCGACATCCTGCGCGCGTTCGGCGGGGCGGTGGTGGCGCCTTCGGCCAATCTGTCGGGCCATGTCTCGCCGACCAATGCGGCGCATGTGCAAAGCGACCTTGCGGGGCGCATCGACCTGATCGTCGACGGCGGCCCCGTGGAAGTCGGCGTCGAATCCACCATCGTCGGCTGCTTCGATCAGCCCATGCTGCTGCGGCCCGGCGGGCTGCCGCGCGACGAGATCGAGCGCGTGCTCGGCCGGCCCTTGGCGCAGCCGCCGGTGGGCAGCGACGACGGCCAGCCGCTGGCGCCGGGCATGCTGGCCTCGCATTACGCGCCGCGCACGCGGGTACGGCTCGATGCTGACAGGATCGAGGCCGGAGAGGCGCTGCTGGCGTTTGGGCCCGATGCAGTCGCGGGAGTTGACGCCGCGACGGCGGTGATGAATTTGTCGCTGCGCGGCGATCTCGACGAGGCCGCCGCCAATCTTTTCGGCTATCTTCGCGCGCTCGATGCGAGAGGCGCGCGCGCCATCGCCGTCATGCCGGTGCCGCATCACGGGCTCGGCGAGGCCATCAACGACCGGCTGCGCCGCGCCGCGGTGGAGCGGGATTGATATAGTCGCCGTCATCCTGAGGTGCGAGCGCTTGCGAGCCTCGAAGGATGACGGCATCACGACCAGATCCATCGAGGCTCGCCGCAAGCGCGGCGAGCGCCTCAGGATGACGAACGCGAAGAGAACAAGATGAATATCGTCAAGCCATCCGCCCCGCCGCTGTCGCCCGACCTGGTCGCGCGGTTCCGCGCCATCGTCGGCGACAGATATGCGGTGACGGATCCGGCCGTGATCGCGCCCTACCTCACCGAGGAGCGCGACCTGTTTCACGGCCGCTCGCCGCTGGTGTTGCGGCCGGGCTCGACCGCGGAGGTTTCGGCGATCTGCAAGCTTGCCAGCGAACACCGCCTGGCGCTGGTGCCGCAGGGCGGCAACACCGGTCTGGTCGGCGGCCAGACGCCGCATAATGGCGAAGTGGTCATCTCGATGCGGCGGATGGACAGGATCCGCGACATCGACACGGCATCGAACACCATGACCTGCGAGGCCGGCGTGGTGCTGCAGATCGCGCAAGCGCGCGCCGCCGAGGTCGACCGGCTGTTTCCGCTGTCGCTCGGCGCCGAAGGAAGCTGCACCATCGGCGGCAATCTCTCCACCAATGCCGGCGGCACCACCGCGCTCGCCTATGGCGTGGCGCGCGAGATGGCGCTCGGGCTGGAAGTGGTGCTGGCCGACGGCCGCATTCTCAATTCGCTGTCGAAGCTGAAAAAGGACAATACCGGCTACGACCTGCGCAACCTCTTCATCGGCGCCGAAGGCACGCTCGGCATCATCACCGCGGCGACCCTGAAACTGTTTCCGAAGCCGCGCGCGGTGGAAACCGCCTATGTCGGCCTCAAATCGCCGGCGGCGGCGCTGAAGCTTCTGTCGATTTCGCAGAACGAGGCGGCGGGCACGCTGACCAGTTTTGAGTTGCTGTCCGACATCGCCGTGGATTTCAGCGTGCGGCACGGCATCGACATCCGCGATCCGCTTGCGAGCAAGCATCCCTGGTACGTGCTGATGGAGCTGTCGTCGCCGCGCGACGACGCCCGCGCCACGCTGGAAGCGATCCTGGCGCAGGGACTGGAAAAGCAGATCGTCGATGACGCCGTGATCGCGGCGAATTTGAGCCAGCGCGCGGCGTTCTGGAAGCTGCGCGACGAGATGTCGGCGGCGCAGAAGCCGGAAGGCGGCTCGATCAAGCACGACATTTCGGTTCCCGTCGTCGCGGTGCCCGATTTCATCGACGAGGCCAACGCCGCCGTGGTAAAGCTGATCCCGGGCGCGCGGCCGGTGCCGTTCGGCCATCTCGGCGACGGCAACATCCATTACAATGTCAGCCAGCCGATCGGCGGCGATACCGCCGATTTCATGAGCCGCTGGCACGACGTCAATGCGGTGGTGTTCGCCATCGTGCTGAAGATGGGCGGATCGATCTCCGCCGAGCACGGCATCGGCGTGCTCAAGCGCGACGAACTGCCCGAGGTCAAGGACAAGGTCGCGATCGAGCTGATGCGCGGCATCAAGGCGATGCTCGATCCGCTCGGCATCATGAATCCGGGAAAAGTGTTGTGAGTGCTCCCGCGGACGCCCACGCCCTGAGCATCACGGCAATCGAAGACGGCGACATCGCCGAGGTGATCGCGCTGTGGCAGCGCTGCGGGTCGACGCGCCCCTGGAACGATCCCGCCGCCGACATCGCGCTGGCGCGCAAGGAGACGAACTCGACGGTGCTGTTGGGGCGGAGCGACGGCGTCCTCGTCGCTTCCGTGCTGGTCGGCCATGACGGCCATCGCGGCTGGGTCTACTACGTGACCGTCGATCCCGATCATCGCTTCAAGGGCTACGGCCGCGCCATCATGAGCGCCGCGGAAGACTGGCTGCGCGCGCGCGGCATCGCCAAACTCCAACTCATGGTTCGCAAGGACAACCCAAAGGTCCACGCGTTCTACCAGTCGATCGGCTACTACAACCAGGAAACCGTGACCTTCGCCAAGTGGCTCGACGGCCGCGACCCGACACCGTGAATCGAACCTGCAGTCAATCGAACATCAACGAGAGAGTATTGATGCGTGGCCTTGATGGTCTATGTTCGTGGTTGAAACGACATTACACGCCGGTCGTTTGAGTTCGTCGCGCTCATGCGATGCGCGGCGCTGAATATTTTCGTTTGAGGCAATCCCAGAGCATGCGCATCACCCTCATTCACGCCCTGAAACACTCGATTGCCCCGATCGAGGCCGCGTTCGCCCGGCTCTGGCCGGACGCGACCCTGATGAATCTGGTCGACGACAGCCTGTCGACCGACCTCGCGCGTGACGGTCAACTCACCCCCGCGATGACCGATCGTTTCCTGGCGCTTGGACGCTATTCCGCATCGACCGGCGCCGATGCGATCCTCTTCACCTGCTCGGCCTTCGGCCCCTGCATCGAGGCGGTGGCGCGCGAGCATGCGCCGATGCCGGTGCTCAAGCCCAACGAGGCGATGATCGAACAGGCCGCGGCAAGGGGCCACCGGATCGGGCTGCTCTCGACGTTTCCGCCGACGCTGGCGTCGGTGCCCCGGGAATTTCCCCGCGGGCTCGAGATCGTGCCCAAACTCGCGGAAGGCGCCCTGGCGGCGCTCGATCGCGGCGACCGCGCCGAACACGACCGCCTGGTCGCGGCGGCCTCGCGCGATTTGCGCGACTGCGACCTGATCGCGCTCGCGCAATACAGCATGGCGCCGGCGGCGGCGCTGGTCGCGGAAGCCTCCGGCCTGCCGGTGCTGACGACGCCGGACAGCGCGGTTGCGAAGCTGAAGACCATGCTCGGCGGTTGATCGCGCAGGACGGGAGCACTTTTGCCCAACCACCTTTCAACGTTGAGCATTTCTTGCGGCGCGGAGATTTCAAGCGAAGGGGCGTCAGATCGTTCTACCCGGCGCAAGGCTCGGCATGCCGGACGAGAAAATTCAGAACAGCGAGCCCTGCCCGTCATCGGATGCCGTCGGCGCGGGCTTGCGCGGGCCTGGTCTTCTTCGCGGGCTTCGGCTCTTCGGCCTCGCGCTGCTCCGCCGTGATCGGCAGCACCAGTTGCGCATCGTCATTGGCGACGGGTTGACCCGGGTGGAGACCTCGTGCCAGGCGAATTGGCCCTCGCGCGGCGGCGCCATCAGCGCCATCACGGACTTCTGCATTGTCGTCGCTGCAATCGAGCCAGCGCTCGAAATCGTCCAGCGTCAATCGTCACGGGCACGCGGTGATGCAGCACGGCAAGATCGGCGCTCGCCGCCGTCGTGACGATCGCCACCGTATCGAGTTCCTCGCCGTTCGGGCCCATCCAGGTTTCCGCCAGCGCCGCGAACCCCATCGGAGCGCCGTCGCGGCGCTGGATGAAGTGGGGCCGCTTGCGGTTCCCCGCGGCCTGCCATTCGTAATAGCCGTCCGCCGGAATCAGGCAGCGCCGGCGCCTGATCGCATTCTTGAAGGCGGGTTTTTCCGTGATCGTTTCGGAGCGCGCGTTGATCAACAGCGTAAAATTACGGACATCCTTGACCCAGGCCGGCAACAGGCCCCAGCGCATCAGCCGGAAATGCCTTGCACCGTTTTCGACAATCACCACCGGAACCGGCTGTGTCGGCGCGATATTATGCCTCGGCGGGAAATTGGGCTGTTCGACATAGCCGAAAATCTGCCGCAAGGCCGCGGGGGGCGAGGTGATAACGAAGCGTCCACACATTCTGCGGCCCAAATAGGTATCTGTTCAGTACCTTTTAACCCCAAACGTCAAGACTGGCAGGGATGACATCCACGGTCACCAAATCCGCGCCATCCGCCCCCCCGCCGCCTCGCCCGTCGCTCCGCATCGACAAGGCGCGGGCCGCGATGCTGCGCGCCGCCAACATCAATCCCCGCACCGGCCTTGCCACCGACTACCTCAATCATTTCAACGAAGCGATCATGCTGCTCGAGATGATTCCGGACATGCCGGAATGCGCCGAGGATTTTCTGGGCTGGAAACCGCTGTCCTACAGCGAGCATTTCCACGCCTCCCATTTCAAGGCGCGCGATCTCGCGATCGAATCCTATGAATCGGCGGATGCGACGATCCGCGCCGAGTTCGACAATATCACCAGCGCCATGACCTCGATCCTCACCGCTGTCGGCGAGGCGATGCGCAAGGCGACGCAGGACAAGACCCGGGCCACGCTGGCCGAGCAGGCGACCAACTGGGTCAAGCCGATGGTGGCGCTGGCGGGCGGCATCATCAACGGCGGCTCCGAGGCCGACGTCGACTACATCATGACGCATTAGACTCGGGCATCATCTTCTGGGAAAACCGGTTTCCACTTTCCGAATCGTGCCCTGATGCCGCCGCCGATCCAGCCCTCCCATCCACAACTCGCCGTCAGCGCGGCGATCTTCCGCGACGACAGGATTCTGCTGGTGCGGCGCGCGCGCTCGCCGGCGAAGGGATTTTATTCGCTCCCGGGCGGCCGGGTCGAATTCGGCGAAACGCTGCATGCCGCGCTGCATCGCGAGGTCGACGAGGAAACCTCGCTCAGGATCGAGATCGCGGGGCTTGCCGGCTGGCGCGAGGTGGTGCCGGGAACCGCAGGCGGCGGGCACTATCTGATCATGTCGTTCGCGGCGCGCTGGATCGCCGGCGAGCCGGTGCTGAACGACGAACTCGACGATTTCAGGTGGCTGAAGCCCGACGCCATTGGCGATCTCAAGGTCACCGGCGGCCTGCAGGAGGTCATCGAGGCGGCGGGGGCCCTGCTCCGGGCCTGAGCGGTGCTCGCCTCATCGGCCGCGCCTGCCTTGCTTCCAGCCCATTGAGAAGGCATATCGTGCAAGCCCATGTCCAAGCATTTCTCCAAGCATTTCCTGGCCGTCCTCATCCTGATGTCGGCATGTCTTTGCGGCCCCGCGCGGGCCCAGGATGCGGCTGCGCCGTTCGATGACGACCTGCAGCGGCTCGCCGAGATCCTCGGCACCCTGCACTACCTCCGGGGCATTTGCGGCAGCAATGAAGGCGCCAAATGGCGCAACCAGATGCAGGCGCTGATCGACGCCGAAACCCCCTCGGGCGACCGCCGCGCGCGCATGATCGCCGGCTTCAACCGCGGCTATAACGGCTTCCAGCAGACCTACCGGAGCTGCACGCCGGCAGCCACCGTAGCGATTCGCCGCTACATCGAGGAAGGCTCGAAAATCTCGCGCGATCTGACCGCTCGCTACGCCAACTAAAGTGGTTTCGAGACGCGGATGCTGCTCACCCGAAGCCTCGATTCCCGAACCTGTCGCATTATTCGCGGCCGTTAACCTTTCCTAAAGAACTGATCTAGGCGGTTTGTTTACACATGCTAAACAGTTGGGCATTCCAGCGTTCCGCCCTGGTTCGCGCACAGACTGTCGGGTTTCATGAGCCATCCAGCCTCCTTTACCGCCCGCGCGCCCCTGCCCGACCACGAACAGAAGCAAGCGGCGCTGAGTTACCTTAACGAGGCCTGGGCGGAAGCACGGCACGATGGCGTCGACGGCGACTGCCTGGCGCAGGCCAGCCTGTTCGCCGCATTCGCCGAACTGGTCGCCACCTATGGCGAGGACGCGGTGGCGAAATTCGTCGAAGGCCTCCCGCTGCGCGTGCGCAACGGCGAATTCTCGACCCGGCTGGCGAAGCAGTAGCTTTTCACGCCTTCAGCGTCTCCAGAAACCGCACCGGCTCGCCGCCCGACGGCGTCACCAGTTCGCCCTGCCACATCACCCGCCTGCCGCGCACGAAGGTGCCGACCGGCCAGCCGGTGACGCGCACGCCGTGATACGGCGTCCAGCCGGCGCGCGAGGCCACCCATTCGTCGGTGATGGTTTCGCTGCGCTTGAGGTCGACCACCGTCAGATCGGCGTCGTAGCCGGCGGCGATGCGGCCCTTGCAGGCGATGTTGAACAGCCGCGCCGGGCCGGCGCTGGTGAGGTCGACGAAACGCGCCAGCGACAGGCGCCCGGCGTTGACGTGATCCAGCATCAGCGGCACCAGCGTCTGCACCCCGGTCATGCCCGAGGGCGAGGCCGGATAGGTCTTTGCCTTTTCCTCCAGCGTATGCGGCGCGTGATCGGAGCCGAGCACGTCGATGATGCCCTGCTCGATGCCGTGCCAGATGCCGGCGCGATGATCGGCGGAGCGCACCGGCGGATTCATCTGCGCGCGGGTGCCGAGCCGCTCGTAGCATTCCGGCGCCGACCAGCGTCAGGTGGTGCGGCGTCGCCTCGCAGGTGGCCACATCCTTGTGGTCGCGCAGAAACTCGATCTCCTGTTTGGTCGAGATATGCAGGACGTGGATGCGCTTGCCGGTTTCGCGGGCGAGCTTGACCAGGCGCTGCGTCGCCATCAGCGCCGCGGTCTCGTCGCGCCACACCGGATGCGAGCGCGGATCGCCCTCGATGCGCAGATTCTTGCGCTCGTTGAGCCGGTATTCGTCCTCGGCGTGAAACGCGGCGCGGCGCTTGATCACTTCAAAGATCCGGCGCAGGCTTTCGTCGTCCTCGACCAGCAGCGCGCCGGTGGACGAGCCGATGAACACCTTGACGCCGGCGCAACCGGGCGCGCGCTCCAGTTCCGGCAGATCGGCCACGTTGTCGCGGGTGCCGCCGATGAAGAACGCGAAATCGCAATGCATGCGGTGACGGCCCGCCTTCACCTTGGCGGTAAAAGCCGGTTCGGTGATCGTCAGCGGATCGGTGTTCGGCATTTCGAACACCGCGGTGACGCCGCCCATCACGGCGCTGCGCGAACCGGTTTCCAGGTCTTCCTTGTGGGTCAGGCCCGGCTCGCGGAAATGCACCTGCGTGTCCATCACGCCGGGCAGGATGTGCAGGCCCTTGCAGTCGATCACCTCGGCCGCCGAGGCCTGCCCGAGCGAACCGATCGCGGCGATCCGCCCGTGGGCGATGGCGATGTCGCGCACGCCCTCGCCGTCCTGATTGACCACGGTGCCGGACTTCAGAATCAAATCGTAGGTTTGGCTCATCGTTCCTCGTGTTCGGCTCGACCCGCATGCTGAGGAGCCCCGCGAGGGCCGTCTCGAAGCATGGCCTTATTCAGCGCCCGGTTTGCCATCCTGCGGGCCGCGTCCGCTCCTGGGGACGAGGTCACCTTACGCCGCCCGGGCCTTGTCGTTTATGCCTTGGCGGCTTACGTTCCGAGGCAACATGTCGCAAGAGAATTTTGCATGAAAGCAGCCTTTCTCCCCGACCGGGGCGTGGTCAAGGTCAGCGGCGAAGGGGCGCGCGATTTCCTCAACGGCCTCTTCACCACGGATATCAAGCTGGTCCGGCCCGGGCTCGGCCGTTTCGGGGCGCTGCTGACGCCGCAGGGCAAGATCGTTACGGATTTCCTGATCACCGAGGCGCCGGCCGGCCATGGCGGCGGCTTCCTGATCGACTGCCCGCGCGCGCTGGCGCAAGCGCTCGCCGACAAGCTCGGCATCTACAAACTGCGCGCCAAGGTCTCGATCGAAAATCTCTCCGACAGTCTCGGCGTGCTCGCGGCCTGGGATGGCGAGCCCGCCATGCAGCCCGACCTTTCCTTCGCCGATCCCCGCAACGCCGCGCTCGGCTGGCGGATTCTCGTTCCCGGAGAGCTTGCGCAAAAGGTCGCCGACCTGATCGGCGCGGAGCTCACCGATGCGGCGGCCTATGAAGCGCATCGCATCGCCTGCGGCGCGCCGCGCGGCGGTCTCGACTTCATCTATGGCGACGCGTTTCCGCACGAGACCAATATGGACCGCCTGCACGGCGTCGATTTCGACAAGGGCTGTTACGTCGGCCAGGAAGTGGTGTCGCGGATGCAGCATCGCGGCACCGCGCGCACCCGGACGGTCCGAATCGTCCTGGAAGACTTTTCGCCGGAGCCGGGCACGACGGTTCTTGCCGGCGACAAGGCGGTCGGCACCATCGGCTCGACGGCGGGCAAGACCGGTCTCGCGCTGATCAGGATCGATCGCGTCGCCGACGCGCTTGCCGCCGGATTGCCGCTGACGGCGGGCGGCCTTGCCATCCGGCTCGCCGACCCCGACGATCTCCTGACCTCGCCGAAGCAGACCGTCGCATGAGCCGGTCCGCGCGCCTGCATGCCGACGGCCTGACGCGGTGCCCTTGGCCCGGCGAAGACCCGTTCTACATGGCCTATCACGACACCGAATGGGGCGTGCCGGAATATGACGACCGCGCGCTGTACGAGAAACTCATTCTCGACGGTTTCCAGGCCGGGCTGTCCTGGATCACGATCCTGCGCAAGCGCGACAATTTCCGCAAAGCCTTCGACGATTTCCAGCCCGAGAAGATCGCGCGCTACAACGCCAAAAAAGTCCACGCGCTGATGAACGACGCCGGCATCGTCCGCAACCGCGCCAAGATCGAAGGCACGGTCAACAGCGCAAAATCCTATCTGAAGATCATGGAAGACGGCCCCGGCTTCTCGAAATTCCTCTGGGATTTCGTCGACGGCCGGCCGAAGGTCAACAAATTCAAGACCACCGCCAGCGTGCCGGCATCGACGCCGCTCTCGATCGCGATTTCCAAGGAGCTGGCGTCGCGCGGCTTCAAGTTCGTCGGCCCGACCATCGTCTACGCCTTCATGCAGGCCACCGGCATGGTCAACGACCATCTCGTGACCTGCTTCTGCCACGACACCTGCGGCGGCCAACATCGCAAGCCCCGCCTCAAGGTCAAATGACGGCGAAAGCACCGCCGACCTCAAGCCGCGTCTGGCAGCGCATGTTGTCGGGACGGCGGCTCGACCTGCTCGACCCCTCGCCGCTCGATGTCGAGATCGCCGATATCGCCCATGGCCTGGCGCGGGTCGCGCGCTGGAACGGGCAGACCAGCGGCGCGCATATCTTCTCGGTCGCGCAGCACACGCTGCTGGTCGAAGCCGTGATGCGCGAGCAGGCGCCGCGCGTCGATGCCCGGGTGCGGCTGGCGGCGCTGCTGCATGATGCGCCGGAATACGTCATCGGCGACATGATCTCGCCGTTCAAGGCGGTGCTCGGCGGCGACTACAAGGCGGTGGAAAAGCGGCTGCTTGCGGCGATCCATATCCGCTTCGGATTGCCGCCGGTGCTGGCGGACGAGATCACGCAACAGATCAAGGCCGCCGACCGCGGCGCGGCCTATCTCGAGGCGACCGAGCTTGCAGGCTTCGCGCAGGCCGAGGCCAAGCGCCTGTTCGGCCGCGATCCCGGCCTGCCGGTCTCGATGCGGCAGGATTATCTGACGCCCTGGACGGCGGCCAAGGCCGAGAAGCGGTTTCTGGCGCGGTTCAAGTCGCTTCACCCGTAAATCTGGGGTCGCCGAACGACCTTTCACGCCCCCGCGCGCAGGCCTATAATCGTGGCAAAAGGAACGCCATGATTCACGTCTGCTCGCTCGCCGCCCTTCCCGACACCGTCAAGGCCACCGGTGCCAGCCACGTGCTCACGGTGATGGCCAATGTCGACCAGGTGCAGCGGCCGGAATCGGTGCTGCCGGCCAATCATCTGAAGGTGCAGATGGACGACATCACCGAGGCGATCGACGGCTTCGTCGCGCCTTCGGATTTCCATATCGAGCAGGTGCTGAATTTCGTGCGCGGCTGGGACCGCGGCGCGCCGCTGGTGGTGCACTGCTATGCCGGCATCAGCCGCTCGACCGCGAGCGCCTTTGCCGCCGCCTGCCTGCTCAATCCGCATCGCGACGAAATCGCGATCGCCCGGCAAATTCGCGCCGCCTCCCCGATCGCGTCGCCGAACCGGCTGATCGTCAGCCTCGCGGACAAGGCGCTGGGGCGCGAGGGACGGATGCTGCGCGCGCTCGACGAGATGGGCCCGGGCAGCATGATGGTCGAGGGCCGCCCGTTCCGCGTCGATCTCGACTGATGCCCACCGGCGTCCCCAGATGAGCGAAAAGCTTCTGACGCCGATCGAGATCGGCCTGACCGCCGCGATCGTCGCGATCGAGGGCAACGAGCCGCTGATCCTCACCGCCTCCTCCGGCGACGCCGGCAAGCTCGCCGGACTGCCGTTCGGGCCGTTCGACGCGGTGCGGCACCGCACCTTCGAGATCGGTCTGCGCGCCTGGGTGGAAGAACAGGCGGGCTTGCGGCTCGGCTATGTCGAGCAGCTCTACACGTTCGGCGATCGCGGCCGTCACACCCAGCCCGGCGACACCGATGCGCATGTCGCCTCGATCGGCTACCTCGCGCTGACGCGCGCCGCCGACAATGCCGTGCGCGCGCCGGGCGCGACCTTCGAGCCCTGGTATCGCTTCTTCCCGTGGGAGGACTGGCGGGAGGCGCGGCCTGCCATCATCGAGCGCGACATCCTTCCCGAACTGATGCGCTGGGCCGGCCAGACCGAGCAGCCGGACACCGCGCGCGCGCTTGGCCGCAAGGATCGTGTCCGGCTGTATTTCGGCACCGAGGGCGCGCATTGGGACGAGGAGCGCGTGCTCGACCGCTACGAACTGCTCTACGAAGCCGGGCTGGTCGAGGAGGCGCGGCGCGACGGCCGCCCTGCGGCATTGGCGCGCAAGTCGATCCCCGGCCTCGGCGTATCCATGCGCTTCGACCACCGGCGCATTCTCGCCACCGCGATCGCGCGGCTGCGCGCCAAGCTGAAATACCGCCCGGTGGTGTTTGAACTTTTGCCGGACGAGTTCACACTCACTGACTTGCAGCGCACCGTGGAGGCGATCTCGGGGCGGCATCTGCACAAGCAGAATTTCCGCCGGCTGGTGGAAACCGGCGCGCTGGTCGAACCAACCGGCGTGATGTCGACACAGACCGGCGGGCGGCCTGCCGCGCTGTTTCGCTTCCGCCGCGAGGTGCTGCAGGAGCGCCCGGCGCCGGGCCTGCGCGTTCGCGCCCGGCGCTGACGATTTTTTTGCGGTTAAGCCCTCGATGCCGGGCCGATCGCCTGGAGGCTTGATGTTCGATACGCCGTTCGATTTCTTTGCGCTGCTGATTGCAATCGTCGCCTTCATCTTCGCGCGCAAGGCGCTCAATCAGGCCGCGACGCTGCGCGCGCGGCTCGACGCGGTCGAAGCGGCGTGGCAGGCAAGGCCGGTTACGCCGCCGCCGCTCCCGACGCAGAAGTTCGAACCAACGCCGGCGACCTCATCGCCGGCATTGCGGCCGAACAACCCTCGACCGTCGCCGCCGCCAAGCCAATCCCGCCGGCCGCGAAAGATCGACCCGCCGTGCAGCAAGCCGCGGGCGGCGTGGCCGCTATGCCGCCGCCGCTGCCGCAAGCCGCGCCCGGCTTCGAGGAACGCATCGGCACCCGCTGGGTGGTCTGGATCGGCGGGCTGACGCTGGCGCTCGGCGGCTTCTTCATGGTGCGCTATTCGATCGAGGCAGGGCTGCTCGGACCCGGCGTGCGCACGCTGCTCGGCGGCGCGTTCGCCCTCGCCTTGCTGGCGGCCGGCGAATGGACGCGCCGCAAGGAGAGCATCTCGGCCATCGCGGCGCTGCCGATCGCCAATATCCCGGCGATCCTCACCGCTGCCGGCACGGCGGTCGCCTTCGCGACCGTCTATGCCGCCTACGCGCTGTACGATTTTCTCGCGCCCGCCACCGCGTTCGTCCTGCTCGGGCTGGTGGCGCTCGGCACGCTCGCCGCGGCGCTGCTGCACGGCCCGGCGCTGGCCGGGCTCGGCGTCGCCGCCGCCTTCGTCACGCCTATTCTGGTGTCGTCGGAGACGCCCGACTTCTGGGCGCTCTATCTCTATCTCGCGATCGTCACCGCCGCCGCCTTCGGGCTGGCGCGGATCCGGCTGTGGCGCTGGCTCGCGGTCACCACCATCGCCTTCGCGCTGCTGTGGACCTTCCCCTGCCTGCGACTGCGGGCCGTCGATGGTCGGACCGCACAACTTCCACGTCATCGCCGGCTTCGTGCTCGCTTCCCTGCTGGTGGTGTGCGGCTTCCTGTTCGGTCCGCCGGCCGAGCGACGGCCAGATCGAGCCGATCTCTTCCGGATCGCTCGCGGCCTATCTGCTGGGCGCGACGCTGATCGTGCTGGCGAGCTTCCACGCCGACGCCGCCATGATCGTGTTCGCGGTGCTGGTGGCCGGCACGTTGATCGTCGCATGGCGCGCGCCTTCCGCCACCGGCGCGGTCGCCGCCGCCGCGGCCCTCGTCTTCGTCGTGTTCGCCGAATGGGCGGTGCGCGGCAATCCGGACATGCTGGTGCTGCCGGGCGGCCCGCTGCCCGGCATCGGCCCGGTCGCCACCGACGGCTCCGTCACGCTCCATCTGGTCACCGCGGCGATCTTCGCAGCCGGCTTCGGCGCCGCCGGATTCCTGGCCCAGGGCCGCTCGGTCAGCGCCATCATCCCGGTGGTGTGGTCGGCGTCCGCGGTGTTCACGCCGCTCGCGCTGCTGGTCGCGCTCTATGCCCGCATCGCCCATCTCGATCGCTCGATCCCGTTTGCGATCCTGGCCGTGCTCCTCGCGGCGGCCTTTGGCGCCGCTACCGAAATCCTGACGAGACGCGACAACCGGCCCGGACTGGCGATTTCGACCGCGCTGTTCGCCACCGGCACGCTCGCCGCGCTGGCGCTGGCGCTGACTTTCGCGCTCGAAAAGGGCTGGCTCACCATCGCGCTTTCGCTGATGTCGCTCGGCACCGCCTGGATTTCGATGCAGCGGCCGATCCCGTTCCTGCGCTCGCTTGCCGCCATTCTCGCCGGGATCGTGGTGCTGCGTATCGGCTACGAGCCGCGCATCGTCGGCGATGCGGTCGGCACCACTCCGATCTTCAACTGGCTGCTGTTGGGTTACGGCATCCCGGCGCTGTCGTTCTGGATGGCGAGCATCTTCCTGCGCCGCCGCGGCGACGACGCGCCGCTGCGCGCCGTGGAAGGCGCCGCGATGCTGTTCACCGTGCTGCTGGCGTTCATGGAAATCCGTCATGCCGCCAACGGCGGCGACGTCTACCGCTTCAATCCCTCGCTGGTCGAGACCGGCTTGCAGGTCTGCGTCGCGCTCGCGATGGCGATCGGCCTGGAGCGGCTGCGCATCCGCAGCGGCAGCATCGTCCACAATGTGAGCGCGGTGCTGCTGACCGCCTTCGCCGGGCTCGCCAGCGTGTTCGGGCTGTTGTTCCTGAACAATCCCCTGCTGTGGCCGATCGACGTCGGCGGCGTCTTCGTCAACCGGATCCTGCTGGGCTATGCCCTGCCGGCGGTGCTGATGCTGCTGTTGTCCTATGCGGTGGCGGGACGGCGGCCGGCCGCCTACGCCAACTCGATCGCGGCGGGCGCGCTGGTGCTGGCGCTGACCTACGTGTCGCTCGAAATCCGCAGGCTCTATCACGGACCGCTGCTGACATCCGGGGCGACCAGCGGCGCCGAGCAATACAGCTATTCGATCGCCTGGCTCGCGTTCGGCGTGGTGCTGCTCGGCATCGGCATATCCGTCAATTCGCAGCGGGCAAGGCTTGCTTCCGCCGTGGTGATCGCGCTGACGATCGTCAAAGCGTTCCTGATCGACATGTCGACGCTGACCGGTGTCTACCGCGCGCTGTCGTTCATGTGCCTGGGATTGGTGCTGGTGGCGATCGGCTGGCTCTACCAGCGCATCCTGTTCCGCAAGGTCGCGCCGCCACCAGCCGGCGCCGGTTGCCCAGCCGGGCGGCTAGGCACGTTTCCGCCCTCTCCGCCCGGCTTCACGTTCCCGCGCCGGATGGTCGCAGACATGTTCTGAACACAGTTTGAAATTCAAAAACGATGTTGCTACCACGCCACTTTTGCTGAAGCATTGTGGCGGACGCAGACAGGAGACACGGTTATGAGAGCGCTCGCCCGGATGACGTGCTTGGCCATCGTCTGCGGATCTCTTGGCATTGGCTGCTGCGTCCGCGCAGCCGGCCACGATGGGGTGCTCCTCGGAGCGCCAGCTGGATACGACGCAGGTGTTGCATTGCCGCAGCGGCGTGACCATCGTTGCCGAAAGTCGCGCGACATTCACGCTAAGGAGCCATAGCAGGAATGGCGACGCGGATTCCGTCGACCTGCAAGCCGGCGCCGTGCTGATCGATGCGCCAACGCAGCGAGGCAAAAGTCACTTCGAAGTCGTCACGCCGCAGGCCATCGCCGCTGTGCGCGGCACGAAATGGGCGGTGGACAACAAGGATACGAGGACGTCGGTTCTGGTGCTGAGGGGCCAGGTCGCCGTGCGCAGGACCGCCGGTCGCGGTCAGGTCGTTCTCGGGCCGGGCCAGGGCGTGGACGTCGAGCCCGGGGCCGATCCGCTTGATCGTCAAGCGTTGGCCGCAGCCGCGCGTCGACGCGTTGCTTGCCCGGCTTGGACAACAATAGTCTCGGGCATGATCTTGAACGATGATCGTCAGTGACCGGCAGGACCTTCCAGACCCTGGTTGCGCTCGTCCTGTCGGCGCTTTGGGCGCTGGCGCTGGGAATGGGCCACTGGCGCGGCGACATTCAACTGCTTGATCGTGCCGAGGGTGCGCTGACCGACCTGCGCCTGCTCGCGCGCGGGGAAAGGGCCGCGCCGGACTCGGTCATCATCGTGGCCATCGACGATGACACCGCGGCGAAGAAGGGCGGCTACCCGCTATCGCGCGGCAATCTCGCCGCCCTGGTCGACGCGATCGCCCGCCTTGAACCCAGCGTGATCGCGCTCGATTTGCTGTTGCTCGATCGCGGCAGCGATCAGGGCGATGCGGCTTTGGCACAGGCGTTCGACAAGCGCCCGACCGTCATCGCCTCGGCAGCGGTCTTTCCCGAAGCGACCCAGATGATGGAGACAGGCGACAGCGGATTTCTCGCACGCCTGCCCCGCGCGGATAAATTCCTGCTGCCGCTCGAGACATTCTCCGATCATGCCGCCGTCGGCGTGGTCAATCTGATCACCGACAAATCCGGAACTCCCACGGGCGCTCCCGATGC
Source organism: uncultured Alphaproteobacteria bacterium (assembly GCA_963843225.1). GTDB lineage: Bacteria > Pseudomonadota > Alphaproteobacteria > Rhizobiales > Xanthobacteraceae > Bradyrhizobium. Next base: position 102,696 of record CAWJJT010000007.1, read on the forward strand.
TGTTTCGAACCGGCAACAAGGTCGACTTGTCGTTTCCGCTGCGCGCCGCGGCGCTGGCCGCCGGCGCCGAGCCGACCTTCGATGCGAACAGCCTCACACTGGCGGGGCGGCGGATCGCCATGGATATCGACCATGTCCTGCCGCTGACGTTCTACGGCCGCCACGGTACGATCCGGACCATCAGCGCGGCTTCCGTATTCAGCGGCGACGTTGCACCGGAGGCCATTCGAAACCGGATCGTCGTGATCGGGGGGACGGTGACCGGCGGCGGCGACGTGTTCCCGACGCCGTTCGATCCGCTGATGCCGGGCGTGGAGATTATCGCCACAGCCATTTCCCAGTTGATGACCGGCGACGGGATCGTTCGTGACCGCACGACACGCGGCATCGACGCCGTCCTGGCGCTCGTCCTGACGCTGCTGCTGGTGGGTTTGCTGGCGTGGCGGCGCAGCGCCGTCGGGCTTGCTCGCGATCGCGGCCGTGCTCGTGATCTGGGCGATCGCCAATTTCGTGGCGTTTTCGCATGGCATCTGGCTCAGCGCGGCGTTGCCGGTCGCGGCTGCCGCTCCGCCGGCGATCCTGTTCGGCGCGGTGCAGCTCTGGCTGAACCGCCGGCAGGCGCAGTACTTCGCCATGAAGAGCGACCTGCTGCAGCAGTTCCAGGCGCCGGCGCTTCGCACATGGCTGACCGCGAATCCGGAATTTCTCGTCGCGCCGGTCCACCAGGATGCCGCGATCGTCTTCGTCGACCTGTCCGGCTTCACCGCGCTCAGCGAAACGCTCGGAATGGACGCGGTGCTGGAGGTTGCTGAAGGATTTCCACACCCTGGTCGACCGCGAGGTGGTGGCGCGCGGCGGGATCGTCACCAGCTTTCTGGGCGACGGCGCCATGATCCTGTTCGGCCTGCCGGAGAGCGCCGAGGACGATGCACGCAATGCCGCGCTTTGCTGCGTCGAGCTTTGCAACTCCATCGAACGCTGGATCGCCACGCTCCCGCCATCGATTGCGTCGCAGACCGGCTTCAAGGTCGGCGCCCATTTCGGCCCCATCATCGCATCCCGGCTAGGCGGCGGCAGCTATCAGCACATCACCGCGACGGGTGACAGCGTCAACGTGGCCAACCGCCTGATGGAAGTTGCGGCCAAGGAGGGTGCGCACTGGCGCTGAGCGATGATCTGCTTCGCCAGGCCGGACCGGATTGCGCATTGCTGGAATTTGGCGTCCTCACCGGCCCCAGGGAAACGCAGATCCGCGGACGCGCGGGCGCGCTTTCGGTTTGGCTTTGGCGAAACGATTCAAGCCGTACCGGCCAATCCGGGCCGATACGGCAGTGATCTCTGGTCGTGGTCTCCGGGATCGCCCGCCGGAAAGATCCGGCGAAGCGATCTATTTTCCCTCGCGGCCCTGATGTCGAGCCGCCATTCGGTCAGGCTGCCCTTACCGTATTGAGGAACTTGCCGACTTCGAGCTTGAGGCGGTTGCTGTCGCCGGACAGCGACTGCGCCGCGGAGAGAACCTGCGACGAAGCCGAACCGGTTTCGGTGGCGCCGCGCTGCACGTCGGTGATGTTGGAGGACACCTGCTGGGTGCCTTGCGCCGCCTGCTGCACGTTGCGGGAAATTTCCTGCGTCGCCGCGCCCTGCTCTTCCACCGCGGCTGCGATGGTCGACGAGATCTCCGACAGCCTCTCGATGGTGCCGCTGATCTCCTTGATCGCGCCCACCAACTCCTGCGTCGCCGCCTGGATGCCCGAGATCTGCTGACCGATCTCGCCGGTCGCCTTCGCGGTCTGCTCGGCCAGCGCCTTCACTTCGGAGGCGACCACGGCGAAACCGCGACCGGCCTCACCGGCGCGCGCCGCCTCGATCGTGGCGTTGAGCGCGAGCAGATTGGTCTGCCCGGCGATGGTGTTGATCAGTTCGACCACGTCGCCGATCCGGGAGGCCGCCTTCGACAGTTCGCCGACGCGGTCGTTGGTCTTGCGCGCCTGATCGACGGCGTCGCCGGCCATCCGCGCCGATTCCTGCACCTGGCGGCTGATCTCGTTGACCGACGAGGTCAGTTCCTCGGTGGCGGAGGCCACCGACTGCACATTGGTGGAGGCTTCCTCGGAAGCGGCCGCGACCGTGGTGGCGAGTTCCTGCGACCGTTCGGCGGTCTTGGTCAGCGTCCCGGCGGACGCTTCGAGTTCGGTCGAGGCCGACGACACGGTTTCGATGATCTCGCCGACCGCGCCTTCGAAGTCATCGGCGAGCTTGATCATGTCCGCCTTGCGCTGCTGGGCGGCGATCTGATCCTGCTTGATCTTGGCTTCCGCCTCTTCGCGGGCCTTCTGCTCCGAAACGACCTTGAATTTCTCGACGGCGCCGGCGACGTCGCCCACTTCGTCCTTGCGGCCGAGGCCGGGCAGCACCACCGCGAAATTGCCGCCGGCGAGTTCTTCCATCGATACGCTCAGCGCACGCATCGGGCGGGCAATCGTGAAGATGGAGAATATGCACGTTCCGATCAGCAGCAGCGCCACGGCGATACCCCCGATCAGCGACGTCCGCTCCACGGACGCTGCACTCATTGGCGGATGCAGCTCGTGCTTCTTCGCTGCGCTCCTTGCCGAAATCGGTGATCTTGCTGGCGACCGTCTCGATTTCTCCGTTGATAGGTATCGTGACTTCCTTGCGGATGCGTGCGATCTCATCGGCAAGCTTGGAAAGCTGCGCGGTGGTCTCGGCGCTTGGCTCACCCGAGGCGCGTTTTGCTTCGATCGCGACAGCCTGCTTGCGAATGGCCTCGATCTGTTCCTTGCCCTTGCGAAGGCCCTCGATCAATTCGCCGAGTCTATTGATCCGCTGCCGGTTTTCGGGCGACTTCGACAGCGCCGCCATCTCGCCCTGGAATTTGACGGCAGAGGCGACGCGTTCGCTGAAATATTGGTTTCCTTTCTCGAGATCTGCCGCGGTCGATGCCAGCAGAATATCGCGAATGCCGATCTGCATGCCGCGCACCGAAGCCTTGGCCTCGGCGGCGCTTTGGGCGATTGTCTGCTGGTGGCCCGCATTGTCGTTGGCCTTGCGGACTTCCGCGCCACCGGTCATTTGCACGTAGATCATCGCTGCGACGAGCAGGATGCTCAATGCCGAGGTGATCGCCAATTTGGTGCCGATTCTCAAATTTTCGATGAGCTTCATCATGTGATTGCCCCACAGAGCCCCGCGCTCTGAAATCTTGCCGTCACTAGCGCCCTAACGAGCGACAGCGGCCCGAGAGAGCTAGGGGCATTTTCGGCAATTTGTTCTTAATTTGATGAGCCGTAGGATTACGGGCGACTGTCCTGATACCGCACCACTTGTACGTTTCGCGCCAGACGCCAGGTGATGGCACGCCTTGGCCGGGGCAAGAAAGGTCTGGATTTAGCGGGTTTCGGGAGCGCGCCTCGACACGGGCACGATGTCACAGTGCGGGGTGCGGCACCAAGTCACAGTACGGAAATTGGTGCGCCATCGATCAGCCGACCAACTCCGCCACGAGGCGGATTCTGAATACCGGCTGCCTGGACTCGTCCAGCAGTTCCATATGCCATTCGGCGTTTGGCTTCAGGCTGCGCGAAATTCCGCCAAGCAGATCGGCGCAGAGCCTCGTCATCTCGGACCAGGCCACCTCGCGGCTTTCGAATTCCGATCCACGGTCGGAAGCGCCGGAATAGCGACCATGCCTGATCCGGAAAAAATACAGCGACATCATCGAACCCATTTGCCTGGGCCGCCCCCACAGCCTGTCGATTTTCGTCAAACTGGAGCGGAAATCGCTACCAACACATGAAAGTGTCGGGCCGTATGATTACGGCGTCACGCCGCGGCGCTCGCCTGGCGCTGGAACCAAACGTGATGAGGCTTGGGCCGCGCCCGCTCAGTCGGTGGAGCGGCGCAGTTCCGGAGCACTCTCCGGTTTCGAGGATTCAGGTTTCGCCTCGGATTTGATCGGCTCGATCCGCCCGGCCTCGACACGCGGAGTCTCGACGCGCGCCGTGACTTCGGCGCGCGATGCGCCGACCGAACCTGTCCGCTCCGCCGCGCGCTGCGAACGCGGATGAGCCACCGAGCGCGCCAGCAGCATCTGCGCCGCGCCCTGGTTGTTGAAATCGCAATAGGCGAAGCCCATGCCGGAAACCGATCCGCGGAAGCTGCGCTCGTCTTTCTTGTCGAGATCGAAGCACGGCTCGAACGGGACACCCCTGAGCGAGGCGCAGATGGCCTGCCCCCGAACCTGCAGCGTGTTGCCGGGCAATCGCATATGCCGAATGGGACCGGAGCCCGAAAATTGCACCGCACCGGCGGCGCCCATGTCATCGAGGATCCGGCCTGCGCCGCGGGTGCCGTCGAAGCAGGTAAAAGCGAACACCTTGCCCGCAACGAACTTGCGGGCCTCGTCGGCATTCATCGCTCCGGCCAAGGCCGGCACAATCAGCGCACTGGCCGTGACGGCCCCCAACACGAAACGCGCAAGCATGCTGTAACTCCGACTGTACTAGAGCGCGGGCAACGCCTGATTTTCTTTACCCGCTGCTTACCATACCAACCGTGGCAACATTGGGTTGCCAGTTTCTTCGTAAGGTCAGGCCCTTGGACTGTTAACCTTACTTTTGGCAACTCAATGAACATTGGAGCAGCTTGGTTGGTAAAGTCTGAACGCCGTTAGACAATTTTTACCACGATTCGACCCCGCACCTGCCCTGCCAGGATTTTGGCGCCGGCCTCGATAACTCCGCCCAAGTCAATTTCATGAGTTATTTCAGCGAGTTTTGACCGATCCAGGTCGCTGGCCAGGCGGTTCCAGGCGACTTTTCGCTGCTCGATCGGGCACATCACCGAATCGATGCCGAGAAGGCACACTCCCCGCAAAATAAACGGGGCCACCGACGACGGCAGGTCCATGCCCGCGGCAAGGCCGCAGGCGGCGATGGCCCCGCCATATTTCGTCATCGAGAGCAGGTTGGCGAGCGTGGTCGACCCGACGCTGTCGATGCCCCCCGCCCAGCGCTCTTTGGCCAGCGGCTTGGCCGGTCCCGACAGCTCATTGCGGTCGATGACCTCGGCGGCACCGAGATCCCTGAGATAGGGCGTTTCGGAGCTGCGGCCGGTGGAGGCGATGACGTGATAGCCGAGCTTCGACAGCACCGCGATCGCGACCGAGCCGACGCCGCCGGCAGCGCCGGTGACGACGATCGGACCCTGCTTCGGCGTGAGACCCTGCTTTTCCAGCGCGAGCACCGAAAGCATCGCGGTGTAGCCGGCGGTGCCGATCGCCATCGCGTCGCGCGCCGACATGCCCTCGGGCAGGCGCACCAGCCAGTCGCCCTTGACCCGCGCCTTTTCGGCATAGGCGCCGAGATGGGTCTCGCCCATGCCCCAGCCGTTGCAGATCACCTTGTCGCCGGCCTTCCATTGCGGATGCGACGACTGCTCGACCGTGCCCGCGAAATCGATGCCGGCGATCATCGGAAAGCGCCGCACCACCGGCGCCTTGCCGGTGACGGCAAGACCGTCCTTGTAGTTGAGCGTCGACCATTCGACGCGCACGGTAACATCGCCTTCCATCAATTCGGCTTCGTCGAACCGGGTGAGCGAGGCGACCGTGCCTTTTTCGGCCTTGTCGATCCTGATGGCCTTGAACGTTCCCAACGCAACTCTCCTGACGCCTGTGGTTTTTCGGAGTTTGCCGGACTTTGAACGGTCTAGGCCGGTTGCGCAACCGGGCGCGTTACCGGCCCCTCGACGATCGGCAGGTTGATCAGCGCCGACAGCACGCCGAACAGCACCGACAGCCACCAGATCGGCGTGTACGATCCGAACTTCTCGAACACCACTCCGCCGAGCAGCACGCCGAGGAAACCGCCGACCTGATGGCTGACGAAGGCAAAGCCATACAGCGTCGCGAACCAGCGGGTGCCGAACATGATGGCCACCAGCGCCGAAGTCGGCGGCACCGTGGACAGCCAGGTCAGGCCGGTGATGGCGCCGAACATGATCGCGGAAAAGCTGGTGATCGGAAACGAGATGAAGGCCATGATCGACAGCGCCCGCGTGAAATAGATCGCCGACAGGATGTAGCGCTTCGGCAGCCGGTTCTGCAGCCAGCCGACGCTGAGCGAGCCGATGATGTTGAACAGCCCGATCGCGGCGATCACCCAGCCGCCGGTTTGCGCCGGGATGCCGCGATCGACCAGATAGGCCGGCAGATGCACGGTGATGAAGGCGAGCTGGAAGCCGCAGGTGAAGAAGCCGAGCACCAGCAGCACATAGGAGCGGTGGCCGAACGCCTCGGCGAGCGCGGTCTTGAACGACTGCTGGTCCGCGACCGGCACGTGGGCCGATGTCGCCGGCGGGGTGGCGAGCGCGAACGACAGCGGCACGATCAGCAGCATCAGGGCGGCGAATACCATCAGCGCCGGCTGCCAGCCGAAACTGCCGATCATCGCCACGCCGAACGGCGCAAACAGGAATTGCCCGAACGATCCGGCAGCGGTTCCGGCGCCCAGCGCAAGGCCCCGCCGCTCGGGCGGCAGGAGCTTGCTGAATGCCGACAGCACGAGATTGAACGAGCAGCCCGACAGGCCGAAGCCGATCAGGACGCCGGCGCCGATATTGAGCGACAGCGGCGTCGCGGCATAGCGCATCATCAGGAGACCGCCGGCATAAAGCACGGCGCCGACGCACATCACGCGCATGACGCCGAACCGGTCGGCGATCGCACCGGCCACCGGCTGGCCCAGGCCCCACAGCAGATTCTGAACGGCAAGCGCGAGGCCGAAGACGTCACGTCCCCATGAAAGATCCCGGCTCATCGGCTGCACGAAAAAGCCGAGGCTGGAGCGAGGCCCGAAGCTCAACAGTCCGATGGCGCAGCCGCAAATGATGATCACCAGCGGCGTGCGCCAGCTTGAGACCGCGGGAGACAGACGGAGATCGCCCTCGGTGGCGGCCATGCGGATTCCTCAAACTGTTGGGCGGATCACGGAAAAGATTTCAGCGCGCGACCTGCGAAACGCGTCCGGCAAATCGGCACGCGGGTGAAGTTAATGCATCGGCATGAAAATCCCAACCGGATTGTCGGTCAAAGGCTGCCGTGCATTACAGCGTTGCAAACCGGCGCGGACAGCCCTGAAAAATTTGCGCGGCTCGGCGTCTGGCAAAACGCAAGAGTGCATGTTACGTTTGATTTGCTCGTTATGAGGATAAGTAAAATCCCCGTGAGACCTCGAGCCCCCCGCGAAGCTGCGCGGTGGCTCGGATAGAGACCCAACCAACGGAAAATGCCGGCCAAGGAGGCCGGCTTTCTCAACGCCTACATATGCTCAATGAGAGTATATTCAGTGAGCAAGGGAGACCTGCCATGCCGATCGCTGGAATCTACGGTCCCGAGGATTTCAATCAGCCCGCCCCCGTGCAATCCCCTCTCGCGGCGCCAGGCCACGCTGGCCCGGCCAAGCGTGCCGGCACGCTGCCGATGCCGTCGCTGGAGTGGACGGCGGAAGTCGAACGCGCGACCGCGCATCTCTATGAGCGGGTCAGGAGCGTGATCTCGCCGGTGGAGTGGCCGCTGATGGCGCCCACCATCAAGGCGATCAACGAACTGAAGGAAACCCGCGGCGCGGTCATCCTCGCGCACAATTACCAGACGCCGGAGATCTTCCATTGCGTCGCCGACATCCGCGGCGATTCGCTGCAACTCGCGATCGAAGCGGCGCGGGTGAAGTCCGACATCATCGTGCAGTGCGGCGTGCACTTCATGGCGGAAACGTCGAAGATCCTCAATCCGCACAAGACGGTCCTGATTCCGGATTCGCGCGCCGGCTGCTCGCTCGCCTCGAGCATCACGGGCGCCGATGTGCGGCTGCTGCGCGAACGCTTTCCGAGCGTGCCGGTCGTCGCCTATGTGAACACGTCGGCCGACGTGAAGGCAGAGGTCGATATCTGCTGCACCTCGTCGAACGCCGTTCAAGTGGTCGAAAGCCTGAATGCGCCGACGGTGATCTTCCTGCCGGACCAGTATCTGGCACGATACGTCGCCTCGAAAACCCCAGTGAAGATCATCGCCTGGAAGGGCGCCTGCGAAGTGCACGAGCGTTTCACGGGCGACGAACTGCGAAGCTATCGCGAGGCCGATCCCTCCGTGCAGATCATCGCGCATCCGGAATGCCCGCCCGATGTATTGGCCGAGGCCGATTTCACCGGCTCGACCGCGCACATGATCGACTGGGTCCGCAACAAGCATCCCAAGCGCGTGGTGATGATCACCGAATGCTCGATGGCCGACAATGTGCGGGCCGAATTGCCCGACGTCGAGATGGTGCAGCCATGCAACCTGTGCCCGCACATGAAGCGCATCACGCTGGCCAAGATCCTGGACAGCCTGCTGACGCTGCGTGAGGAAGTCACCGTCGATCCCCTGATCGCCGAGAAGGCGCGGCGGTCGGTGCAGCGAATGATCAATCTGAAGAACTGACACGCCGTCCTCGCAAAAGCGAGGAAGACGAAAGTGAGGATTCGATATGAATGACAAACTTCACGATCTCACCCGCAATAACCACAACATCGTCATCGTCGGCGGCGGCCTTGCCGGGCTGTTCTGCGCGCTGAAGCTCGCGCCGCGTCCGGTCACCGTGATTTCCGTAGCACCCCTGGGCCAGGGCGCTTCGACAGCGTGGGCGCAAGGCGGCATCGCCGCCGCGGTCGCCGAGGGCGACAGCCCAGAGGCGCATGCGGCCGACACGGTCGCGGCCGGCGCGGGCCTCGTCGACGAGGCGATCGCGCTCGGGATCGCGCGCGAAGCACCCGCCCGGATCCAGGACCTCCTGCAATACGGCGTTCCCTTCGACCGCGACCTCGAAGGCCGGCTCGCGGTCGGCCGCGAAGCCGCACATTCGGCGCGGCGCATCGTCCATGTCCGTGGCGACATGGCGGGTAAGGCGATCATCTCGGCATTGACCGAAGCGGTGCGCAACACGCCCTCAATTCGGATAATCGAGGGTTACACCGCCGAGGCGCTGTTGACCGAGGACGGCGCGGTCACCGGGCTTCAATTGCGCAAAGTCGGCAACGCCGGCGCAAGACCCGTGACGATCACCTCGCGCGCCGTGGTGCTAGCGACCGGCGGCATCGGCCATCTCTATGCCGTGACCACCAATCCGGCGGAAGCCAGCGGGCTCGGCCTTGCAATTGCTGCGCGTGCCGGAGCCGTCGTCGCCGATCCGGAATTCGTCCAGTTCCATCCGACCGCGATCATGGTGGGTCGCGACCCGGCGCCGCTCGCCACCGAGGCCTTGCGCGGCGAAGGCGCCATTTTGATCAACGACAGCGGCGAGCGCTTCATGCTGGCCCGGCACCCGCTTGCAGAACTCGCGCCGCGCGACATCGTCGCGCGCGGCGTGTTCGCGGAAATCGCCGCGGGCCGCGGCGCCTTCCTCGACGCTCGGGCTGCCATCGGCGCGCGCTTTGCCGAAAAATTCCCGACTGTTCATGCAAGTTGCGTCGGCGCCGGCATCGACCCGGAGAAACAACCGATTCCGGTCGCGCCCGCCGCGCATTATCATATGGGCGGCATCGCCGTGGATACGCGGGGCCGCACCTCGTTGCGCGGATTGTGGGCCGGCGGCGAAGTGTCGTCGACCGGCGCGCATGGCGCCAACCGGCTAGCGTCGAACTCCCTGCTCGAAGCCGTGGTCTATGCCGCGCGCATCGCCGAAGACATTGAGGGCAGCGCGCTTCCCGCGCCCGGTCGACCGACGGCGGCGAACATGCAAAACGCCGCGATGCCTGCGCAACAGGAAGCAAGGTTGCGCGCGATGATGACCTCGCATGTCGGCGTGATCCGCGATGGCGAGCATCTCGCCGAGGCCGTGCGCACGTTCGCTGCCCTGGAGCGGGAGGCCGGCAATGTCTCGCTGCGCAACATGGCAACCGCCGCATTGCTGGTCGCGGCATCGGCATGGGCGCGGCGCGAAAGCCGCGGCGCCCAATACCGCACCGATCACCCGGCCGAGCGGCCGGAACTCGGCCATCGCACCAGCACGACGCTTACCGCGTCGCGGGAAATCGCCGCCTCGCTCGACGAACCCGGCGCGGTGCGCGCCATGCAACCGATCAGCGCCTGAAATGGAGACTGACATCGTGACGACACCTGCTTCACTGCTGTATCAGGACGCGTTTCTATCGCCGCTCGCCATCGACGAGGCGGTCCGACGCGCGCTCGAAGAAGATCTCGGCCGCGCCGGCGACATCACTTCAATGGCCACCATTCCGGAGACGGCTCCTGCCCGCGCCGTCCTGGTGGCGCGACAGGCCGGCGTGCTCGCGGGGCTACCGCTGGGGATTGCGACGTTTCAGGAGCTGTCGCTTGATATCAACATCGCCGCGCATTATCGCGACGGCGCGAGCGTTGCCGCCGGCGTGCAGGTGCTGACGATCTCCGGCCCGGCGCGCGCCGTGCTGACCGGCGAGCGCACCGCGCTGAATTTCATCGGCCGGCTGTCGGGCATCGCCACCCTCACCTCCGATTATGTCCGCCACACCGCCGGCACCAAGATGCGGATCTGCTGCACGCGCAAGACCACGCCCGGCTTGCGCGCGCTGGAGAAATACGCAGTACGCTGCGGCGGCGGCTTCAATCATCGCTTCGGTCTCGACGACGCCGTCCTGATCAAGGACAACCACATCGCGGTGGCCGGCGGCATCCGGCCGGTGCTGGAGCGCGCGCGGGCCCATGTCGGGCTTCTCGTCAAGGTCGAGATCGAAGTCGATACGCTCGCTCAACTGCGCGAGGTGCTCGCTACCGGCCTCGCCGACGTGGTGCTGCTGGACAATATGGACATCGCCGACCTGACGGAGGCCGTGAAACTGGCCAAGGGGCGCGTCGTGCTGGAGGCCTCCGGCGGCGTCACCCGGGATTCGATCGCCGGTATCGCCGCAACCGGCGTCGACTATGCCTCGGCTGGCGCGCTGACGCATTCCGCACCGAATTTCGACGTGGCGCTGGATATTGATGCATAAAGCACGAGGTCAGCACGGAGCTCCGATCGTCCGATCGCTTGCGGAATGGCCGTATCGGACGCGTTAGCGCCGCACGGCCGTTTCGGAAATCTCCGCCGAGCTCTTCGCCTCTTCCGTAAGCTCGGCCGAGATCGCGGCGGTCTGCTTGGCCGTTCCCCAGCTCGGCGCGTCGCTGCCGTCGCCCCAGGCACGCGGGCGATAGAAGGTGTGCACGCCGAACTTGTAGGTTTTCTTCATTTCGCTGACCCAGGACGGGTGCACCCAATAGGCATGGTAGTGCGTCGATTTCGCCACTTCCGGCAGCCAGAGCTGACCGTCGAGCATCGCCTTGGCGATCTTCTTGGCGCGGTCCCACATGTCGGGTTCGCGCACGACGTCGGCGACGTTGTCGCAGGCGAAGGTAAACTGGCAGGCGAAGTGGCGATGCTTGTTCTGATAGACCACGCCGCACACGGTGTTCGGATAGAAGCCCGAGAAGGTGCGGTTCATCACCACCTGCGCCACCGCGATCTGGCCGCGCACCGCTTCGCCGCGGGCCTCGAAATAGACGGCTTCGGCGAGGCACTTCTCGGATTTGGCGCGCGACTTCTCGTCGAGCAGGCCGAGACGTTCGGCCGGCGTCTTGTCGCGCTGGTTGTCGGCATTGACCTCGCCCTTGGCCGCAACGCTCTCGCCGCTTTCGTTCGTGACCGCCGGCAGCGATGCGGTCGCCTTCAGGTCGGGATCGGGCAGCGTTCCCGGCATCACGATCGACGGCTCTTCGCCGGGCTGCCAGCGCTCGATGCTTTCCGCCGACGCGCCCAGCGAGGAGCTGCCGAAGAACAGGCTTGCGGTCTTGACCGAAAATCCGTCACGCGAAGGCGCAGGGTCCAGCGCCAGCGGCGAGACGCCGGGCGCGGTCTTCAGATCATCGAGCGGCTGCGCCTCGAGCGACATCGAAACATCGTATTGCTTCAACGGCGGAGCACTCAGCGCTGCCTGCAGTTCAGGATCGAGCGGCGCTTTCCCGGCAGCGGGCGCGGCGGCGGTCTTTGCGCCCCTGACCGACGCGTTCGACGTCGAGGGATCCTCGAGCGAGGGCGCGGCATTGGCCGGCACGGGCGAAGCGACGACGAGGCGATCGCCCTTCAGCGTGCGATCGACCTTCGGGAAATCCGAGGCCTGATAGCGCGGTGGCGGCGCAGCGATGGGGTTGCGCGTCACGGTGCCGGTGATGTCGATGCCCTGGTCGTTGAGGCTCGCCAGAACATAGTTGGCCGGATGAGGAAGCGAGGTTCCGATCGGACGGCCGAAGCTGTAGGTGGCGACCTGGATGCTGCTGGCGGCGGAGAACACCCGCTTCTGCCAGCGCTCGGCGACGCCCGGCTGGCGGGCCAGCAGTGACGCAATGTCCTGATATCCCATCTCGTTCGGCATCAATGCGAAGACGCAGAGGCCGATTCCGAAGGACGCGAACCGCGCGCCCTTCGGCCGGTTACGCACAACTGACATAGATACGCTCACGCAACGCTTACAAAGATCGAACTTCAGTACATCCGTGCAATTCGATCCTTTTTGTTGGTATCGAATTTAGGTTGCCGGGGAGTTAATCGCCGTTGCGCGCGGGATACAGGCAAGACATCGCGCCGATTTGCGCGATCGCATCGAAGAAACTGGTAAATGGCGGCTCGATGGAAGTGGTAAATATCCGGTCAACAGAAATGATGAAGGAATCTTTGCGGTCGCGTATTTCGCCGCCGCGTCGCACGGGTTCGCGCGTTGTTGGCGGGCGTGGCGGCTGCATTATCCAGCCGTCATTCCGGGGCGCGCGTTAGCGCGAACCCGGAATCTCGAGATTCCGGGTTCGATGCTTCGCATCGCCCCGGAATGACAAGTGAACTCACGCCTGGCTGGAGATCGTCTTGCCGAGCGCGGCCTGAGCTGCCGCGAGCCGCGCGATCGGCACGCGGTAGGGCGAACAGGAGACGTAGTCGAGTCCGATCTGGTGGCAGAACGCCACCGAAGCGGGATCGCCGCCATGCTCGCCGCAGATTCCGACCTTGATGTTCGGACGCGTCTTGCGCCCGCGCACCACGCCGATCTTGACGAGTTCGCCGACGCCGTCGCGATCGACCGAGATGAACGGATCGATCTCGAGGATGCCCTTGGCGATATAGGTGCCGAGGAAGCTTGCGGCGTCGTCGCGGCTGATGCCGTAGGTGGTCTGGGTGAGGTCGTTGGTGCCGAACGAGAAGAACTCGGCGGTCTCCGCGATTTCGCCGGCCATCAGGCACGCGCGCGGCAATTCGATCATGGTGCCGACCTGATAGGTCAGTTTCGTGCCGGTCTCCTTCATCACCGAAGCCGCGGTCGCGTCGATCCGCGCCTTGACCAGATCGAACTCGGCCTTGGTCGCGATCAGCGGCACCATCACCTCGAGGCCGACCGCCTTGCCGGTGCGCTTGCCGGCTTCGACCGCGGCTTCGAAGATCGCGCGCGCCTGCATCTCGGCGATTTCCGGATAGGCCACCGCGAGGCGGCAGCCGCGGAAGCCGAGCATCGGATTGAACTCGGCGAGATCGCGGGCGCGATCGGCGAGCCGGCGCGGATCGGTGTTCATCGCGCGCGCGACTTCCTCGATCTCGGCCTGGGTGTGCGGCAGGAACTCGTGCAGCGGCGGATCGAGCAGCCGGATCGTCACCGGCAGGCCCTTCATGATCTCGAACAGCTCGACGAAATCGGCGCGCTGCATCGGCAGCAGTTTCGACAGCGCGGCGCGGCGGGCCTGTTCGTCCTCGGCCAGGATCATCTCGCGCACGGTGCGGATCCTGGTTTCCTCGAAGAACATGTGCTCGGTGCGGCAAAGCCCGATGCCCTCGGCGCCGAACTTGATGGCGGTGCGCGCATCGTCCGGCGTGTCGCCATTGACGCGAACGCCGAGCTTGCGGACCGAGTCGGCCCAGCCCATCAGGGTGCCGAACTCGCCCGACAATTCCGGCTCGATCATCGGCATCCGCCCGGCCAGCACCTGGCCCACCGATCCGTCGATGGTGATGACGTCACCGGTCTTGAAGGTGCGCGAGCCGATGCTCATGGTGCCGCGGCCATAATCGACGCGGATGGTGCCGCAGCCGGAGACGCAGGGCTTGCCCATGCCGCGCGCGACCACCGCGGCGTGCGAGGTCATGCCGCCGCGCGTGGTCAGGATGCCTTCGGCCGCGTGCATGCCGTGGATGTCTTCCGGACTGGTCTCGATCCGCACCAGGATCACCTTGCGTCCGTCGGCCTGGAGCTTGGCGGCCTCGTCGGACGAGAACACGATCTCGCCGGAAGCCGCACCTGGCGACGCCGGCAACCCGATCGCGATCACGTCGCGTCTGGCGGAGGGATCGATGGTCGGGTGCAGCAACTGATCGAGCGAGGCCGGATCGATCCGCGCCACCGCGTCCTTTTTGGAGATCAGCCCTTCATTGGCGAGTTCGACGGCGATGCGCAGCGCCGCCTTGGCGGTGCGCTTGCCGCCGCGGGTCTGCAGCATCCACAGCTTGCCCTGCTCGATCGTGAACTCCATGTCCTGCATGTCGCGATAATGCTTTTCGAGCAGCGTATAGATCCGCGTCAGTTCCTTGAACGCCTCGGGCATCGCGGTTTCCATCGAGGCCTTGTCGGAACCGGATTCCTTGCGCGCATATTCGGTGATGTCCTGCGGCGTGCGGATGCCCGCCACCACGTCCTCGCCCTGCGCATTGATCAGGAATTCGCCGTACAGTTTGCTCTCGCCGGTCGAGGGATTGCGCGTGAAGGCAACGCCGGTCGCCGATGTGTCGCCCATGTTGCCGAACACCATCGCCTGCACGTTGACCGCGGTGCCCCAGGATTCCGGAATATCGTGCAGCCGCCGATAGGTTACCGCGCGCGCGTTCATCCAGGATGAGAACACCGCGCCGATCGCGCCCCACAACTGGTCGTGCGGATCCTGCGGGAAATCCTTGCCGGTTTCGCGCGCCACCGCGTCCTTGTAGCGGCCGACCAGATCGACCCAGTCGTCGCCGGTCAGGTCGGTGTCGAGCGTGTAGCCCTGGCTGTCCTTGAAGGTGTCGAGGATGTCCTCGAAGTGCGAATGCTCGAAGCCGAGCACCACGTCCGAATACATGGTGATGAAGCGGCGGTAGCTGTCATAGGCAAAGCGGCGGTCGCCGGACATCTGCGCCAGCGCTTCCACCGTCGTGTCGTTGAGGCCGAGATTGAGCACGGTGTCCATCATGCCCGGCATCGAAGCCCGGCCGCCGGAGCGCACCGACACCAGCAGCGGATTCCTGGAATCGCCGAACGCCTTGCCGGTCAGCTTGCCGACGTGGTCGAGCGCCTTCTCAACCTGCGTCTTCAATTCCTTCGGATAAGTCTTTCCATGCGCGTAGAAATAAGTGCAGACCGAGGTCGGGATGGTGAAGCCGGGAGGCACGGGCAGACCGAGATTGGCCATCTCGGCGAGGTTGGCGCCCTTGCCGCCCAGGAGATCGCGCATCTCCGCTTTGCCTTCGGCCCTGCCGTCGCCGAACGTGAACACCCACTTCCCGGCCTTCGCCGCACTGGCTGCGGGCTTGGCTGCGGCAACCTTGCTCGCGGGCTTGGCGGCCGGTTTCGGCGCGGGCTTCGCCGGGCTCTTCTTGAGCGCCTTGCGGGCCGAGGCCGCCGGCGCGGGCTTGGCCCGGGCCGCAGCGGAGGGCTTTGATTTCACTGCGGTTTTCTTGGTCTTCGTGACGGCTTTGGCCATGACTTGAAATAATCCGCGAGAGGGAGGGAAGTTGCGCGCCTTACACCACTTTGAGGGGTTCCGCGCAAGCCGCGCGCCCGGTTTTAACCGCTACATATGCAGCCATCGCAGCAATCCGAGGCCGACCAGGCCGACGAAGATCAGATAGATCGCGACCACGAAATTGAGAAACCGCGGCATGATCAGAATGAGGATGCCAGCGACGAGCGCCACGATGGCCGGGATATGGGTAGCCGTGATGGTCATTGAACTCTCCGGAATGAGGCTTTGGGAATGAGGCTTTGGGATTGAAGCTTGCGGGAAATCGAATCGAGGCCGGCATTTTATCCGTCGAGGGCGGTTCCACGATAGGAGACGCGCCCGGCTTTGTCCGGTTCCGGTGCTCACACAAATTGCCAGAAATCGCCGCGTATGAGGCCGCGCTTTTTCGGGAACGATGCCGCGCGGGATGAATTGGCAGGGGAATGCGCGCGGGCCACAGCCTGCGTGCAGCCCATCGCGAAGGAGTTCCAGCATGCGGTACAGATTACTTGCCATCGCGGCGATTGCCGGCGCCACGGCTGCCGCCGGCGGCCTGGCGGCGCCGATCGCGGCGCAGGCGCAAGGCGTCGTCACGACAGGCGTCGCGCGCGGCCCGGTGATCGTGGACGACGCCGACGGCATCGCCGTCGATCAGCGGCCGGCGTTCCGCGAATACGTCGTGCGCGAGCGTGTGCCGAACTACACCATCCCCGATCGCGTTGTGGTCGGCGGCGTGCTGCCGGAAGCCGGCGTCACCTATTACGACGTGCCGCAGTCCTATGGCGTCACGCCCTATCGCTACACCGTGGTCAACGGCCGGACCGTGCTGGTCGAACCGCGCTCGCGTCGTATCGTCCAGGTGGTCGAGTAGATCACAGCCCCACATCTGGATGGTCGGTCCGAAAGCCCGCAGCGGCGCTTTCTGGACAAGGCCCCGCCCGGTCTCCCCCGCCGGGCGGGGCTCTTTTTGCTGTTCGAACCCATGCATGCGAATTTCACAGAGATGAGGTATCTGCAAACACAGCTTCGCGATCTCGCGGCGCAATGTCGCCCGAGGTTTGCTATCGAATTTCCGCCCTCTCCGATCAGAGGGCGCAGGGAATGCCGGGCGCCCGATGCGCCCGATAGCCGCGTGT
Source organism: uncultured Alphaproteobacteria bacterium (assembly GCA_963843225.1). Lineage (GTDB taxonomy): Bacteria > Pseudomonadota > Alphaproteobacteria > Rhizobiales > Xanthobacteraceae > Bradyrhizobium. Next base: position 119,649 of record CAWJJT010000007.1, read on the forward strand.
GCGAAGTAGTAAGGAAAAAAGCACACGCGTTAGTCAGGTCACACCGGAATCACCCGGCATTCCCCACGCAATGGTTTTACGGCTTCCTTCGTGCTCTCCCCGGCGACCGGGCTTTCTTGCCACCGTCATCAGCGAGAAGTTGCTTCCCGCGAACTTGACGCCAGCGTCGGGGCGTCAGGACCACACGACTTCGCCGTCCGCCGGCCGCATCGCCCGTCAAGCGCGCAGCCCGCGTCCACCGCATCCCGCTCCGCGTTTCGTGACGTTGCGCAACGCCCCTCCCAAGGAGCGGGACGGCGACTGATATAAGGACTGATTTGCGATTTCGGAAAATCAGAATATTTTTTCAAAAGGGGCTGGACACGGCCAAATCGGCGGACGAAGTGATTTGCCCGTCGGGTTAAATCTGAGGCCAGCGGCGTGTACCACAGCTCGTCATGGCCGGGCTTGACCCGGCCATCTACGTCTCAGGTCACAGCCACGAAGAAAGACGTGGATGCCCGGGTCAAGCCCGGGCATGACGGAGGAAGCGGCGATGGCCCGCGCTAATCCTGAATCTTGGAAAAATCCGCTACCGCGCGGGTCGCGGCGCGGATTTCATTCAGAAGCTTCAGGCGATTCTCGCGCACCTTCGGATCGTCGTCGTTGACCTTGACCTTGTCGAAGAACGCGTCGACCGCCGGACGCAGCATCGCCATGAAGCTCATGGCGGCGGCAAAGTCCTCGTTCATCACGGCAACGCTGGCTTCGACCTTCGCCAGATCGATCGCGTCCGCCAGCGCCTTTTCTTCCGGAAGGCTATAGAGCGCCGGATCCGGCGCGCCGTCAAAGCTGCGCTTGTCCTTCTTCTCTTCGATGGTGAGAATGTTGCTCGCCGCGCTTGGTACCGGCAAGCAGGTTCTTGCCGTCATCGGTATCGAGGAATTTGCCGAGCGCCTCGACGCGGCGGACCACCATCAACAGATCGTCCTGGCCTCCCAGCGCGAACACGGCATCGACGAGGTCGTGCCGCGCGCCCTGTTCGCGGAGCTGGACCTTCAGGCGGTCCGCGAAGAAGTTTGAGAGCAGCAACGCTTATAGCCCTCACTCGATCGCGAATCGCTTCGATCGAACGTATCGCCAACGTACGTGCGGCCTTGATCAATCCGTAGGCATCATCTTGCGACAACAAGCGGTCGCCAATTGCGACAACGTTGGCTCCGCAAGCAAAGATCCGTTAAGTGCAGCCTGATTTATTTGCAGAATGAGTCTAATCATCCCCAGCGCCGCTCTCCGCAGCGCATACGGGTCCTTGCTCCCCGTCGGCTTCTCGTCGATCGCCCAGAAACCGACCAGCGTATCGATCTTGTCGGCCAGCGCTACGGCAACACTGACCGGATCGATCGGCACACGATCGTCTGGGCCCTGCGGCTTGTAATGCTCCTCGCTCGCGGCGGCGACCGAGGCATCCTCGCCCTGCGCCAGCGCGTAGTATTTCCCCATCAAGCCCTGCAGTTCCGGGAATTCGCCGACGACTTCGGTCAGCAGATCCGCCTTGCCAAGATGCGCGGCGCGCCTTGCCTTTTCGACGTCGGCGCCGACCAGCGGCGCGATTTCGGCGGCCAGCCGTTCGATCCGCTTGATGCGCTCGCCTTGCGTGCCCAGCTTTTCGTGAAACACGATGTCGTCGAACTTCGGCAGCCGGTCTTCGAGTTTCGTCTTCAGATCGGTCTCGTAGAAAAACTTCGCATCGCTCAGCCGCGCGCGGATCACGCGCTCGTTGCCCGCGACGATGGCCTTGCCGCCATCGCTGGCCTCGATATTGGCGGTGAGGATGAACTTTGTTGGTCAGCTTCTCGGTTTTGGGATCGCTGACGACAAAGCATTTCTGGTTGTTGCGGATGGTGGCGCGGATCACTTCGCCCGGAATCGACAGGAAATCCTTGTCGAACGATCCCATCAGCACGACCGGCCATTCGACCAGCCCCGCGACCTCGTCGAACAGCCCCTGATCTTCGACCAGTTCGAAGCCTTGCGCGAACGCCAGACTGCCTGGCGTCGGTGACGATGGTGTCCTTGCGCCGCTCGGAATCGAGCACGACCTTCGCGGCCAGAAGCTTTGCCTCGTAGTCCTCGAAGCGGCGCACCGGTATCGGCGCCGGCGCCATGAAGCGGTGGCCGAACGTGGTCTGGCCGGCCTCGATGCCGTCGACGGCAAACTTCACGACATCGGGCTCCTCGGTTTCGAGGCCGAAGGTCGCCGTGATCGCATGCAGCGGCCGCACCCATTGCAGCGCGCTTGGATCCTCTGCCGGAGCGCTCGACCCCAGCGCATCGATTTCGGCCACGGGAACGTGCGGATGATCACCGGGCAGCATCTCGGCCAGCACCTCGATCGTGGCGCGGCCGGGCTTCTCGATCAGCGCGATGTAGAAGTCGCCCTTCTTGGGATCGCGCTGGATTTTTGCTTCGTCGATCGAGGCAAGCCCGGTGGCCTTGAGAAAGCCCGCGATCGCCGCGTCCGGTCCGCCGACGCGCGGTCCGCGGCGCTCTTCCTTCAGGTCGGACTGCCGCGCCGGCACGCCGTGCACGGTCAGCGTCAGCCGCCGCGGCGTCACGAACGCCTTCGCGCCTTCGTAGACGAGGCCCTCGGCAATGAGTTTGTCGGTGACCATGCGGCGCAGATCGTCGGCCGCCTTCGCCTGCATCCGCGCGGGAATTTCTTCGGAGAACAATTCGAGGAGAAGATCGGGCATCAGTTCGCCCCGCCCGCTTCGGTGTGCACCCAGGCTTCGCCGCAGGCTTTTGCCAGCTCGCGCACGCGCATGATGTAGCTCTGCCGCTCCGTCACCGAGATCACGCCGCGGGCGTCGAGCAGGTTGAAGACGTGGCTCGCCTTGATGCACTGGTCATAGGCCGGCAGCGCCATCAAATGCTCTTTGCGATTGCTGCCGCTTTTCCATCCGGCTTCGAGATATTTCCGGCAGGCCTGCTCGGCCATCTTGAACTGCTCGAACAGCATGTCGGTGTCGGCATATTCGAAATTGTGCCGCGAATATTCCTGCTCGGCCTGCAGGAACACATCGCCATAGGTGACCTTGTCCGCGCCGTCGCGGCCGTTGAAGTTCAGATCGTAAACGCGGTCGACGCCCTGCACATACATTGCAAGCCGCTCCAGCCCGTAGGTGAGCTCGCCCGCGACAGGGGCGCATTCGACGCCCGCGACCTGCTGGAAGTAGGTGAACTGCGACACTTCCATGCCGTCGCACCAGCATTCCCACCCCAGGCCCCAGGCGCCCAGCGTCGGGCTTTCCCAGTCGTCCTCGACGAAGCGGATGTCGTGCAGATGCGAATCGATGCCGATGGCGGCGAGCGACTTCAGGTACAGGTCCTGAAGGTCCGGCGGCGACGGCTTGATGATCACCTGGAACTGGTAATAGTGCTGCAGCCGGTTGGGATTTTCGCCGTAGCGGCCATCCTTCGGCCGCCGCGACGGCTGCACATAGGCGGCCTTCCACGGTTTCGGCCCGAGCGCGCGCAACGTCGTCGCCGGATGAAACGTGCCCGCGCCCATCTCCATGTCGTAGGGCTGCAGGATCACGCAGCCCTGATCCGCCCAGAACCGCTGCAGGGCCAGGATGAAGCCCTGGAACGAGCGTTCCGGGCGCATGTGCGGAGGCAGGGAATCCATCGTCAATTCGGTCTTTGCTGAAGGGGGCGGCAAGCGCGCGGGACCGTATCGGCGGGGGGACCGGGAATCAAGGCAATGGGAGGCCGGATTTCGGCGCGAAAATACCGCCTGTTCGCAACAATTGCACCGATTGGGGATGACGCACCGCTAACCAGCCCCGCAACGTGGTGTCGATCTGGAGCGCCGCGTTAGCAATTGAGGGCCTATCAAGGCCGGACTTCACGGGGGCCGAGCCGCTTTGGCCCTGGTGAGGATCGGCTCTCCGGTTCGTGATCTTCCTCGATCATTTTGTGAGGCACGAAAACCGGGGCGTCCGATAAGACCAACTACCTCCAGGCTTGCTCGCCGGCACTCAGGGGTGATGCCCCACCCCGAGGCCGGCGCAAGTATTTCAAGCCAAATTCCGTAGAGCCGATCAGCCCGGGCGATAAGCGCCGGTCGCGGGATCACGCCGCAGCGTCGGGAATGTCGCCGGTGCGGGCTGCTTCGGCGACCCGCGCGAGGCGGGCTTCTTCCAGTTCCCGGTTCACCCGCAGGGCGGCGCGGTAGGCCCAGCGGACCACGGCCAGCCCACCCAGGGCGCCCGCGATTGCAATCAGCGGCGGCATCTTCCGATCCTCGTCGTTCATACGTCTCGCCCCACATCCGCATTCTCGCTCAAGCCGGCCTCGCCTGCAATCGCCCGACCCGAGACCAAATGGCGCGGTAAATTCGTTGTTAGAATCCGAATTTGGCCCAAATCGCCCTGGTTTCCAGCGCGGAAATCAGCTCATCCGGCAGGCCCGCGATGCCGTCCAGCGCGACCTGCGTCCCGGCGCCGGCGGATTTGCGGCCAAGCAGGCTGGACAGCAGGCCGCCCGAAGGCGCGATCACCGGCGTCAGCACCTTGTCGCCATAGCGGGCGCGAAGCGTCGAGCGCAGGTCGCCGATCCCGTCCGCCAGCCCGAGCGACACCGAGGTTTCTCCGGCCCAGTACTCGCCGGTGAACAGCACGTCGTCGGCGCCCTTCAGCTTGTCGCCGCGGCTTTCCTTCACCAGCGCGATGAAGATCGCATGGATCTCGCGCTGAAGCGCCTTCACGCGCGCGACGTCGTCGGGGTTTTCGGGCAGGAACGGATCGAGCATCGCCTTGTGCGCGCCCGCCGTATAGAGCCGCCGCTCGACGCCGATCTTCCGGATCAATTCCTGAAACCCGAAGGAGCCGCCGACCACGCCGATCGAGCCGAGGATCGAGGACGGATCGCAGAAGATTTCATCGCCCGCGCAGGCGATCATGTAGCCGCCGGATGCCGCGACATCTTCCACGAATACCAATACCGGCAGCTTTTTCTCCGCCGCGAGCTGCGCGTATGCGCAGATAGATCTGGCGCGACTGCACCGGCGAACCGCCCGGTGAATTGATCACCAGCGCCACGGCCTTGGCATGCCTGGTCGCGAACGCACGCTCCAGCAGCCGGGCAACGCCGGCGAGCGACATGCCGGGCCGCAGCGGCGTCACCGCACCGATCAGCCCGGACAGCCGGACCACGGGCACGACCGCCGTCCCCGGCCGCAGACGCGCCGGAACGAATCCCATCAAGCCTGTCGAGCAGATGCCCGGCCATCCCCCGCGGTCGCCACTTGGTTCTGTCATACGCTTACCTCAAATTTAACGATTTGTTACCAGATTACTGACATTGCATTTGTGTCGATTAACCCGATTGGAACGCCTCTTGCATCGCAGCCATTGTGAGCTGCAATGGCGCAGCGGAGAAAGTCATGAAAATCTATCTGCTGGTGATGCTGATCGGTACCCTTTTGACGGCCATTCACTTCACTTCGGCGCCAAAACAGCGATCCAAGTCGCTTCCGCAATAGCCGGTTCCAATCCCAACCGAAGCAGCCGGGCTGCCTTCAGGGGTGTGCCAGCGGCAGTACCCCCTTCCCGGCCAGAACCTCCTGAACCCATTTATTGGGCACGGTTGATGCTTCATTGAGCATCAACCCCGGATGGACCTCTGCCGGCGCCTTGCCGCCCTTGGTGGCTCTGATCAGCACGCGATTGGCCGGCATGGTCGGGTCGCCATGCACCGGCAATATCTTCAGGCTGCCGAAGCCGCGATCGAGCGCCGCCAGCACATCGGCCAGTCCATCGGCGCGCCAGATCAAGGTGAGGATGCCGCCGGATTTCAGAAGCCGCCGGCTCGCATGAATCCAGCTCTCGAGCGTCGCCGCGCTCGCCACATGCGCCGACGCGCGAGACTTGTCCGGCGAAGCGCGGTGCCGCGCGGAATCGTTGAACGGCGGGTTCATCAGCACGACATCGGCGCTGTCGGGGGAAAGACCCGCCGCCGCAAAGGCACTCGCCTCGGAGGTCACGTCGAGCACGACGATATCGGCTGAGATCGCGTTGGCGGCGGCATTGTCGCGAGCGAGCCCCGCGAGCACGGCATCGATCTCGACCAGCACCAGGCTCGATCCCGGCGATCCTTCGTGCGAGCGCCAAACCTGCGGCGCCGACGCCGGCGCCGAATTCGACCACACGATCGCCCGCACGCGCAGCCGTCGATGCCGCCAGCAGCATGGCGTCGTGGCCGGCGCGGTGGCCCGATTTCGGTTGGCGCAGGAGCAATCGGCCGCCGAGAAACGCATCCTCGGTGTACTCGGCGGAATCAGTCATCGGCCCGCAATTCGTGCGCAAGACCGGCATCGCGGAGAATCTGCCGCGCCTGCAGATTGTCGTCCTCATGGACCAGAATCCGGCGCGGCAGCACCCCGAGCGAGCCTTCGATGATGCTCATGTTCTGGTCGAGCACCAGATGATGGATATTGGCGCCGTCGAGCAGCGCTCCGACCGCCGAAACCAGCACGATGTCGTTGGTCCGAACCAATTCCCGCAATTGTGGCACTCCTTTGTCGGCCCTGCCGGAAGACCGCACGAGGCGTTTCACCACATCGTGCCCTTGCCGCGTTCCCCCGCACTTTCTATTGTATCTGAGGATAGTGCGAATTGGGCAAAAGTGGAGACCAGCGTGGCGGTTATTGTACCCTTCGAGAGCCCGGCAGGCGCTTCGATCGACGAACTGGTCGCGCTTGTCGCTCCCGACATGGAGCGCGTCAACGCCACGATCCTGTCGCGGACCGGCTCGGAAGTCACGATGATCCCCGAGGTCGCCAACCACCTGATCTCCTCGGGCGGAAAGCGGCTGCGCCCGATGCTGACGCTGGCGATGGCCGGCCTCTCCGGCTACACCGGCGACGGCCATATCAAGCTCGCCGCGTCGGTCGAGTTCATGCATACCGCCACGCTGCTGCACGATGACGTGGTCGACGAAAGCGAATTGCGGCGCGGCAAGCTGTCGGCGCGCATGCTGTGGGGCAATGAGGCCAGCGTTCTCGTCGGCGACTTCCTGCTCGGCCAGGCCTTCCGCATGATGGTGGAGGTCGGCTCGCTGCGCGCGCTCGACATTCTGTCGTCCGCCGCGGCGACGATCGCCGAGGGCGAAGTGATGCAACTCGCCGCGGCCAAGAACACCGCGACCACCGAGGATGAATATCTCGCGGTGATCCGCGGCAAGACGGCGGAGTTGTTCGCGGCCGCCTGCGAGGTCGGTCCCGTCATCGCCAACCGTCCGAAGCCCGAACAGACCGCGTGCCGCTCGGTCGGCATGAATCTCGGCATCGCGTTCCAGCTCGTCGACGACGTGCTGGACTATGGCGGCAAGGCCGCAAAACTCGGCAAGAACATCGGCGACGATTTCCGCGAGGGCAAGATCACGCTGCCGGTGGTGCTGGCGTTCCGCCGCGGCAACGACAGCGAACGCGCTTTCTGGGTCAAGGCGCTGGAGCGCGGCGAGATCGGCGACGGCGACCTCGATCACGCCATCGGGCTGATGACAAAGCACCGCGCGCTGGAAGACACCATCAACCGCGCCCAGCATTACGGCGCGATGGCGGTCGATGCGCTGGCGCTGTTTCCGGCGTCCGCGATGAAGACCGCGCTCGAACAGGTGGTGGCGTTCTGCCTGGCGCGGTCGTATTGATCCTGAACGATTTTGCCGGCGCGGCGAGACGCTAGCTCAGCGTGCCCGCATGCACCCACCATCCGGGGTGATCGAGCCTGAGTTTTTCCGCCGCGCGCCCGGCCTCGGCCGTGTTCTCGTAGAGCGCAAAGCAGGTCGCGCCCGATCCCGACATCCGCGCGAGCCAGGCCCCGTTGGTGGCGTTGAGGGCCGCGATCACCTCGCCGATCACGGGCTGAATGCGCATCGCCGGCGCTTCGAGGTCGTTGGTCCCGGCGGCGAGCGCCTCGACCCAGTCTTCGAGCGAACCGCCGGCTTTCGGCCAATCGACCGCCTGCAACACGTCGGTGGCGCCGACCAGCAATTCGCCGCTGCGCAGACCAAGCGCCTGGAACACGTCCTTGGTCGCCACGGGAACGCGCGGATTGACCATCACGCAGGGCATGATCGGCAGCGTCAGCGGCAGCAGCGTTTCGCCGACGCCGGTCATGACGCAGCCGCGCGAGGCGAGGCACACCGGCACGTCGGCGCCGGTCTGCTTTGCGACCTCGATCAGGCGGGGATCGTCCGACGGCAAAATTGTTGGCGCGCGCCAATAGCCGTAGTGCTGCGGCCGCATCCGCCGAGCCGCCGCCGATTCCGGCCGCTACGGGGAGCACCTTGTCGAGCACGAACTCGCCGCGCTTGAGCTCGGGCACCGCTCGCCGAGCAGCTTGGCGGCCTTGAACACGAGGTTGTCGGATGTCTCGCCGCAGGCCTGCGCCAGCGGACCTGTCGTCACGAGGTTCAGCTCCGGCCCGACCGAAAGACTGAGACGGTCGGCGCAATCGGCGAACGCCACCAGGCTTTCAAGCTCGTGATAGCCGTCGACGCGCCGTCCAACCACCCGCAGGGTCAGGTTGACCTTGGCACGCGCATCCTCGACCAGCGCCCCCATCGGCGATACGTCCCCAGGTCCTGCGATCAGCCGCCCTTGTCGTCTTCTTTTTTCTTGTCCTCGGTCGCGGCCGAGGCCGGAGAAGCGACGTCGGGAAGCCCGTTCTGGATCTTCGCCTCGATCTTGGGCAGTTCTTCCGGCTCGGGCTTCAGATCGCGGGCATGGGCCCACTGGAATTTCGCTTCCAGCGTGCGGCCGATGCGCCAATAGGCATCGCCGAGATGGTCGTTGATGGTCGGATCCTCGGGCTTGAGGTCGATCGCGCGCTCGAGATTCTTCACCGCGTCCTCGTAATTGCCGATGCGGAAATAGGCCCAGCCGAGCGAGTCGACGATGTAGCCGTCGTCGGGGCGCTGCTCGACGGCGCGCTTGATCATCTTCATGCCTTCGTCGAGATTGATGCCCTGATCGATCCAGGAATAGCCGAGATAGTTCAGCACGTGCGGCTGTTCGGGCTGCAGCTCGAGCGCCTTGCGCATATCCGCTTCGGCCTTGCTCCACTGCTTGGAACGCTCGAGGCAGATGCCGCGGTAGTAATAATAGACCCAGTTGTTCTTGTCGTTCGGATCGGGCATCGCCGCGATGCCCTGCGAGTAGGTGTCGGCGCAGTCGGCGAACTTCTTGCGGCCGCGCTCGATGTTGCCGAGCGCCATGGTGGCTTCGATGTCCTTGCGGTCATCCGCCGTGACGCCCTTGAGGATCTTGATCGCCTCGTCGCTGCGGTCGGCGGCGTCCAGATCGGTCGCGAGCTGGATCTGCGCGTTGCGCTTGAGCACCGAACTCGCCGGCATGCGCTCATAGACCTTGATCGCCATCGCCGGCTTCTTCACGGACTCGTAGAGATCGGCGAGCGACAGCAGCGCCAGCGGATGGTTCGGCGCGAGGTACAGCGCAAGCTGCAGATAGACCAGCGCGAGATCCTCGCCGCCGCGGCGGGTGAGCGTCGCGCCGATGCCGTACAGCGCCTCGGCGGCGCCGGTCTGCGCCGAATCGACCAGCGGCGGCAGCTTCTTGCCGGCCCTGGATTCGCGCAGGCCTTCCTGCACCAAAGGATGCCGCGGCAGCTTCTTTTCGAAGGCCTGATAGACCGCGGTCGCAGCGGCCGCGTCCTTGTTGCGCGTCAGCCAGCGCGCGTAATCGTCGGCCACGCGCAGCATGCCGTCGTCGAGCTTGTAGGCCCGCTCCAGCCTTACGCCGGCGTCCTTTTCCTTGCCCGCGAGTTCGAGGATCATGCCGGAATGCAGGTCCTTGAACAGCGGATACCATTCCGGACCGGTCAGCTTGTCGATGTTGGCGATCGCCGTCTTGCTGTCGCCGGCGCCGTAACTGGCCCAGCCCGACAAAAGCGTCGCCACCAGGTCCGTGATCGGTCCGCGGATCGACTGATTGATGTTCGTCTGGGCGGCGGCGTATTTCTTCTGCTTCAGGTCGCGCACGCCGACCACGAGGCGGGCGACGCGATTGGACTTGTCGATGGTCAGGATGCGGTCGGCGAGCTTGACGGCCTCGTCGATGTCGCCGTCGGCCAGCGACGAAATGAAGGCGCGGTCCAGAAGTTCGTTGTTCTTCGGATCGATGCGAAGCGCCGAGCGGTAGAACGCCGCAGCGGCGGCCGAGTCGCGCTCCACGCTGGCATGCCGGGCCGCCAGGTAGCTGCCGGACATGGTCAGCGATTTCAGGTCGTGCGGGCTCGGAAATTGCGCCGAATTGTCGGTGGGATGATCGGGCGTCTGGGCCGACAGCGATCCGGGCACGGCGAGCGCGGTGAAGGCGACAGCGGCAATTGCCCAGCGATTGAAACGAATGGAGATCATCACGGTTTCGCCTTAGCTCCAGGGATTTACAATTTACGGCAAGATCTTGCGATCATTCTCGAATGCGAACCCAACCGGTGGCATCAAGCCGGCCGACAATGCCGCGTTTGGCGTTCGACCGCAAGGATAGGGGGTGGCGAATTGATCGGCAGCAACACCCGGCCCGCCACCGGTCGCCTGAAAGCGCTCGCAGTGTGGCCGTATCGTGGCCGCTTCCCTGCCCGCGGCTCCGTTCCGATCAAATCGAACGAAGCTTGCCTTTTCTTAATGTACGAACCGGCGCCCGCTCCGCTCGAAACGCCGCGCACTCACGCAATCGTGGTCACATCGCCTCGTAATTGGGCCCGCCGCCGCCCTCCGGCGGAACCCAGGTAATATTACCGTTCGGGTCCTTCACGTCGCAGGTTTTGCAGTGGACGCAGTTCTGGGCGTTGATCTGGAAGCGCGGTCCGGAGGTCTCCTCCACCCACTCATAGACGCCGGCGGGGCAGTAGCGGTTGGACGGCCCGGCATAGACATCATGCTCCGAGGTCTTTTGCAGGTTCATGTCGGCGACCTTGAGATGAACCGGCTGGTCCTCTTCATGGTTGGTGTTGGAAAGGAATACCGATGACAGCCGGTCGAAGGTGAGCTTGCCGTCCGGCTTCTGCGGCGCCATCGGCGCATGCGCTTTCGCCGGATCGAGCGCCTTGCGGTCGGGCTTGGCATGGGACAGCGTTCCGAACAGCGAAATGCCGAACAGCGTGTGGGTCCACATGTCGATCGCGCCGAGCGGCACGCCGATCAGGGTGCCGAATTTCGACCACAGCGGCTTGACGTTGCGGATCGGATACAAATCCTTGCCGATCTGCGAACCGCGCCAGCCGTTCTCGTACTCGATTACCTCATCGTTGGCGCGGCCGGCGGCGAGCGCGGTAGCCACGCACTCGGCGGCGAGCATGCCGCTGCCGATCGCGTTGTGCACGCCCTTGATGCGCGGCACGTTGACAAACCCGGCCGCGCAGCCGATCAGCGCGCCGCCGGCGAAGGTCAGCCGCGGCACCGACTGGTAGCCGCCCTCGGTGATGGCGCGCGCGCCATAAGCCAGCCGCTTGCCGCCTTCGAAAACGGTGCGGATCGCCGGATGGGTCTTGAAGCGCTGGAATTCGTCGAACGGCGAAAGATAAGGATCGTCGTAGTTGAGATGCACCACGAAGCCGATCGCCACCAGATTGTCGTCATAGTGATAAAGGAACGAGCCGCCGCCGGTCGAATTGTTCAGCGGCCAGCCGAACGAATGCTGGATCAGCCCCTTCTGATGCTTCGAAGGATCGACCTGCCAGACTTCCTTCAGCCCGATGCCGAATTTCGGCGGTTCTGATTTGGCGTCGAGGGAGAATTTCGCGATCAACTGCTTGGTCAGGCTGCCGCGGGCGCCTTCCGCGAACAGGGTATATTTGCCGAGCAGTTCCATGCCGCGGGTGAACGAGTCCTTGTGGGTGCCGTCCTTGGCGATGCCCATGTCGCCGGTGGCGATGCCGCGCACCGCGCCCTTGTCGTCGTACAATACTTCGGCCGCCGCGAAGCCGGGGTAAATCTCGACCCCGAGCGCCTCGGCCTTGCGCGCCAGCCAGCGACAGACATTGCCGAGCGAGCCGATATAGCAGTGATGATTGTTCATCAGAGGGGGCATGGCGAAGCCGGGCAGCGGGATCGCGCTGCCCGCCATCATCCAGTAGAATTTGTCGGTCTTCACCTGCGTCTTCAGCGGACAGTCGGCGTCCTCGCGCCAGTCCGGGATCAGTTTGTCGAGCGCGACCGGATCGATCACCGCGCCGGACAAGATGTGCGCGCCGACCTCGGAACCCTTCTCGACCACGACAATGGTGAGATCGGCATTGAGCTGCTTCAGCCGGATCGCGGCGGAAAGGCCGGACGGCCCGGCGCCGACGATGACAACGTCGAATTCCATGGATTCGCGCGGCGGCAGTTCTTCGGTGCTCATGATCTGGTCCCGGCCCGGGTGGAAAAGATTCTGTCCTGAAGCTTGTTTGTTTCCACTTTTTTCGCCTGAGAACAACATGGAAATGCGCGGCGGGACGTTTCGTTGCGGCCCGATCCGCTCTAGAATGGCGGGATGCTCCCGACATCCCGCCATGACGCCTGAGCCCGCGCCGACCGTTGCGCAACTGCTGGCCTTTTATCTGGAGGCCGGGGTCGACTGCGCGCTGACGGACATGCCGGTCAATCGGCTGGCCGATCCCGACCTCGCCCCGGCCGCCAGCGAAACGGCGCCCGCAAGACCCGTCAGGGCCGCTGCCCCGCTCCCCGCCCCGCGCGCCGAAATCGCGCCGGCGCCGGAAGCCGCGGTGCTGTCGGCGCGAGAAGCGGCGCGCACCGCGCCGACGCTCGAGGCGTTGCGCGCGCTGTTGGAGAATTTCGACGGCTGCGCGCTGAAATCCACCGCCACGCGGCTGGTGTTTTCCGACGGCAACCCGCAGGCGCGGATCATGTTCGTCGGCGAGGCCCCCGGGCGCGAGGAAGACCTCGAGGGCCTGCCGTTCGTCGGTCGCTCCGGCAAATTGCTGGACCGGATGATCGCGGCAATCGGACTGGATCGCAGCCGCGCCTACATCGCCAATGTCATTCCCTGGCGGCCGCCCGGCAACCGCACGCCGACGCCGCAGGAAACCCAGATCTGCCTGCCGTTCATCCAGCGCCAGATCGAGCTGGTGAACCCGGACGTGCTGGTGACGCTCGGCAATCCCTCGACCCAAACCCTGCTGTCGACCCGCGAGGGCATCATGAAGACCCGCGGGCGCTGGCTCGAATACGACACCGGCAGCCGCGTGATCCGGGCGCTCGCCACGTTCCATCCGGCCTATCTGTTGCGCTCGCCGTCCTACAAGCGCCTGGCGTGGCAGGATCTGCGCGCGATCGCGAAAGCGCTTGCGCCGGAATCCCATCCTCATCCTGAACGTGAGCCCGCTTAGGGCGTTTTCGGCCGCACGATCGCCCAGCCGATCCGCAGCAGCGGCTGCCGCCCGGTGACGAACCACTCGAACGCCCGCGGCACTTCGGGCACGAGGCCGGGAAACCGCTGCGCGATGTCGGGCGGCGGCGTGCCGATCGTGTCGGCGGCGCGCCAGATCACGACGCCGCCGGTCTGGTTGAATTTCGCCAGCGTCAGCCACGGGGTCCGTTGCGGCGCCGCGTCGAGAAGCAGATGCGGACGCGCCGCATCGAGTGAGATCAGGGCCGCGAGCTGGGCGTCGCCGGTCACCGCCTTCAGCGGCTGGTTGGTTCGCCGCTCGAAACTGTCGCCGAAGAAATTCGCGATCGCGCGCGCCGGCAGCGACGTCGCCACCTCGCCGCCGCTGGTCCAGGGCACGAAAATCGTGGTCGCGAGCACCGCAAGCGCAGGCGCGACGATGGCGGCCGCCCAGACCGAGCGCAGCAGGCGCTGGCGGCGGAGCTGGACGAGATCGCCGGTCGCCACGATCGCGGCCAGTCCCGTCATCAGCAACGCGACGCCCGAGCCGCCCACGACGCGATCGAAATTGAACAGCCCGGAAAGCAGGCACCCGAACAGCGCGGGGCCGATGGCCAGGCAATAGACGAAATCGCGCGCCAGCGGATCGACCGGCGGACGATAGATGATCGGCGCCTCTTCCGGGCTACGGGAGAACCAGCCGGAGTTGAGCGCGACCAGCAGCACGATGCCGGATATCGCCGCGAGCAGACCGCCGAACAAGGCAGCTCCGTGCGTCGCCCGCGCCCGCAGTTCCGCTGTTCCCGGCCAATGCGGCAACGAAAGGGCGTCGGCCCGGATCAGCCAGATCAGATAAGGCAGCGCCAGGACCACGATCACGAGCAGCGCGAACAACGGATCGAACGACATCAGCGTGCGCCGGCCCGCGCTCGGTCGTGAGCGCAAATCCCGCGATCAGGAGCAACAGGAACGGCGCGGCGGAAGTGGTCAGCAGCAAGAGCCCGGCTTCGATCGACCATGCGAACCAGGCATTGTGCCGGCTCTGGCCGATCAGTTGCCAGGAATGCAGCAGCAACAACGCCCATAACGGCCGCGCCAGTACCTCCGGGCCGAACTCGAGGCCGGGCGAACTGAACGCGGTGACGGTCATGGCAAGCAGCACCGCGAGCACGGCTTGCTGGCCGCCGACAATGGCGCGCGCGAGGAGATAAAGCGCCCAGAACATCGCGATTCCGCAAAGCTGCGACAGCACGTAAACGCCCATCACGTGATCGCCGGCGGCGCGAAAGGCGATATCGGCGAGCCAGAACGCCAGCGGCGGGCCGAGATAAGTGCCGACCTGATATTCCCTGCCATAGGCGATGATGGTGGCGAGGTCGCCGGGAGGGCTGCGATACAGCAGCAACGGCACCAGCAGCCACAGCGCGGCCTGAATCAGCACCACCAGCCAGACCACGAGCCGCGGCCGGGCGCGGATCAGTTCGATAATCAGGGAGGTGAACCGCATGAACCGTCCGAAATGCCCAGCCCCGGCGCTGCCAGTTGCGCCATCCGACCCCGAATGAGTGATAGAGCGCGTCAGTGCCGGAGGCAACCATCGCGTTTCCAGGCGAAGTGGACGGCTGTTCGCGCAAGGAAAGAAGCGTCGCGATCAAGATTACTGATTCGATCGGATAGCGCCGATCAAATCCCGGCTGAAATCGCGACGTCGCCACCAACGTCGGCTGGCGCCTGCGCAAACAGATCGGCTTCGCGCTTGATCGTCCAGGGCTGGTGCTTCTCGCGCGCCGCCACGACGGGGGCAAAAAACCGGCGGTGATGCGCCGATGGGCCCAGCCGGTCGAGCGCCTCGAGATGCTCGGGCACGCTGTAGCCCTTGTGGGACTCGAAGCCATAGCCCGGGCAGTCCTGCGCCAGCGCGCACATCAGGCGGTCGCGCGTCACCTTGGCGATGATCGAGGCAGCCGCGATCGACATCACCAGCCCGTCGCCGCCGATCACGGCCTCGCAGTCGCAGGTGACATCCAGCCGGTCACGGCCGTCGACGAAAACATGCCTGGGCACTTCCGGCAGCGCGTGCACCGCGCGCTTGAGCGCCCATAGCGACGCCCGCAGGATATTGTCGCGGTCGATCCGGGCCGGCGAGCCAAAGGCCACGGCGAACGAGGCGGTCGCGCAGATCTCCTCGAACAATTCCTCGCGCCGCTCCGCCGTCAGCCGTTTGGAATCGTCGATCCCCTTGGGGATTCGCTTGGGGTCCAGCACCACGGCCGCGGCGACCACGGGCCCCGCCAGCGGACCGCGGCCGGCCTCGTCGCAGCCGGCCACCGGCCAGACGCCGCGCTTGATCAGCGCGCGCTCGCGGCGAAAGCTCGGCGGCGCCACGGCAATCACGCCCTTTGCAGACCTGACTTTACCGTCTTTGGCTTTATCGTTGTTTGCTTTGGATTTTTCCCAAATCATGGCCGGGATCGTGCGCAAGCTGTGCCCGCAGCGCAACCGGGAACTCGACGCAATTCCCGCTATCCAGTGTCGCCGGTCAGTCCGGCATCCTCGAATCCCACGAAGGTCGTCGCTTCATCGACCGACTTGCGCTCGGAGATAACGGCATTGGCGGGAAAGCTGTGATCCGGCCAGCCCAGGGCAATACTCTTCATGATCACCTGATCGTCCGCGATCCCGGCATGCTCGCGCACCACAGGGGATTGCATGATGCCCTGGCTGTTGATCACAGCACCAAGCCCCCGCGACCAGGCCGCGTTGACCAGCGCGGTAGCAACGCGCCACAGTCGAAAGCGGTGTCGTCGCTGGATGCCAGGGCGCGGTCATATGTGACGATCACGCACACCGGCGCATCGAACTGGCGAAAGCCGCGCATCACCCAGTCTTGCCGCCGCTGCTTGTCATCGCGGGCGATTCCCATGGCGCTGAACAACTGCTTGGCAACGCCGATCTGCCGTTCGCGATGCACCCCGTCGAACGGCTGGCCGATTCGAAACTCGCGCGAGTGCGGCACGCCTGCCAGATTGCGCTCGGTGTTGCCCTGCCGGATGCGATCCAGCGGCGCGCCGGTGATGACATAGAAATTCCAGGGCTGGGTATTCATCGATGTCGGCGCGCGCATCGCGAGCGTCAGGATTTCCTTGATCAATTTCGGCGGGACAGGATCGGGCTTATAACCACGAATGCTTCGCCGGCCGAGAACGACGTCATCGAATTCCATCTTTGTATTTTCCTGAAGTTGCCACACATGTTCCACGACAGACACAAGCAGGCGGACCTGAAAGGATCAAGTCGGCATTCTTGTTCACGGCTTCAGTCGCGTCCACAGCGCCTTTAAGTGTGACCCAGGCCCTTCGCGTCGTTTGGGGACGCTGTCCCGCAATGCGGGTGCACCGCGCCTTCAGAGGGCGGTGGAATTGCTTTGGAATGGGAATAGTCCGGCGACGGACTGGCTGTCGATTTGGTGCGACGCCTCTATCCGATTTTGGGGTGCCGGTCAGTCCGGCAAATGAACTCGCCGGTCGTCGCCCACCTCGATCCCCGGTGCGACCACGACCTCCCAGGGATGATTGTCGGGATCGCCGAAATAGCCGGAATAGCCGCCATACTCCGTCTCGTGCGCCGGCTTCAGCAGCGACGCGCCTTTGGAAATCGCGAAATCCAGCACCGCGTCGACCTCCTCCGCCGAGCGGCAATTCCAGGCCAATGTCACCCCGCGGAATGCCTGCGGCCGCGGACGATCCGGCAACGTGACATCCTGCGCCAACTGGTCCCACGGAAAAAGCCCGATCGCGGTGCCGCCGGTTTCGAAAAACGCGACGCTCTCACCGGTAGCCTGGAATTTCCTGGTGAAGCCGAGCCCCTCGTAGAACGCGATGCTGGCGCGCATGTTGCTGACGCCAAGCGTGATCATGGTAAGCCGCGCCACGGGTGCAGCTCTGGTTTGGCTCATGGTCTTACTCATACCGGATCGTCTCCGTCGCCCTAGAACAAGCTCAGTTGCTGGCCGCTGCGTTTGGGTCTTGCAAAATGGTCGGTGGTCAATTTCGACCGCCGCTTGTTGAGCCCGAGCTTTTCGCAGGCGATCTCGAACCGGCGGCCGATCATCCAGGCCATCGGCCCGGTGCCTTTCATCCGCGTTCCCCATTGCGAGTCGTAGTCGCGGCCGCCGCGCATGTCGCGGATCAGGGTGAAGATATGGCGGTAGCGGTCCGGATAGTTCGCCATCAGCCATTCGCGGAACAGATCGCGCACTTCCAGCGGCAGCCGCAGCAGCACATAGCTCGCTTCCTTGACGCCGGCATGCGCCGCCGCATCGAGAATGCGCTCGATCTCGCTATCGTTCAGCGCGGGGATGACGGGCGCGACCATCACCGTGGTCGGAATGCCGGCCTCCGACAATTGCCGCAGCGCCTCGAGCCGCTTCGGCGGCGTCGACGCCCGCGGCTCCATGGTCCGCGCCAGTTTTGCATCGAGCGTCGTCACCGAAATCGCCACCTTGGCGAGGTTGCGCTTGGCCATCCGCGCCAGGATGTCGATGTCGCGGGTCACCAGCGCCGACTTGGTCACGATGCCGACCGGATGCGAGGTGCGCTCCAGCACCTCGAGAATGCCGCGCATGATCTTCCGCTCGCGCTCGATCGGCTGATAGGGATCGGTGTTGGTGCCGATCGCGATCATGCGCGGTTCGTAATCCTGCGCCGCCAGTTCCTTTTCCAGCAATTGCGGCGCGTCGGGTTTCGCAAACAGCTTCGATTCGAAATCCAGCCCCGGCGACAGCCCGAGATAGGCATGGGTCGGCCGCGCGAAGCAGTAGACGCAGCCGTGCTCGCAGCCCCGGTAGGGATTGATCGAGCGGTCGAAGCCGATGTCGGGAGAATCGTTGCGGGTGATGACCTTTCGCGCGGTGTCGAGCGCGACCGTGGTCTTGAACGGCGGCAATTCGTCGAGACTCTGCCAGCCGTCATCGAACGCGACCCGCGCCTCGGCCTCAAAGCGGCCGCTGGCGTTGGATTGCGCGCCGCGGCCACGCCGCCGCTCGCGCTCGATCGCGACTGCAAGTTCCGGAAAAGGGGTGGGTGCACCCGCCGGTTCGGAGGGCGCCGTGACCGGCGGGTGCTTGAGGGCATGAGAGGATGCTCGGCTCATGGAGAGAACATAGCACGCCAATGAGAACAAATCAAGAACATTGAGCCGATTGTGGATAGCCGATCGCACGCCTCGACGGCGCCGGGCATTTGCCGACGAAGCCGGCGTGAAACCGCGGGAGGAAACGCGATCAACCGCAATTGCCGCAAAAAGCTGCAGCCGGCCATGCTGCTTTGATTGTGACAAGGTGATAACCGTGCAGGCGTTTTCACGGTCCGCCAGATCCAAAGCGTCGTCCATGCTGAGCGTCATTATTCCCACTGAAGGCGTCGAACAGCCCGCCGTCGCCACCCTCGCCGCGCTGGTGCCGGGTGCGGCGGCCGGCGTGATCAAGGAGGTTCTCCTGGTCGACCGCGCCGGCACCGGCGTGATCGAGCGGGTCGCCGATGTCGCCGGCTGCCGCTTCCTGCCGGTCAAGGGTTCCCGCGCCGCGGCGCTGGCGGCCGGCGCACGCCAGGCCCGCTCGCCGTGGCTGATGTTCCTGCATGCCGGCGCCGTGCTGGATTCCGGCTGGATCGAGGAGACCTCGCAATTCATCCAGCGCGTCTCGGATAGCGACCGCCCGCGCGCCGGCATCTTCCGCTATGCCCGCTCGCCCTATGCCGACCCGAGCCTGCGCGACGGTTTCAAGTTCATCGCCCGCATGATCACCGGGCCATCGGCGGACCAGGGGCTTCTGATCGCGCGCGACCATTACGACCGGCTCGGCGGCCACGCGCCGGACGCCCGCCGTTCCGAGGCCCGGCTGCTGCGGCAGCTCGGCCGTTCCTCGCGCACGCTGCTGCGCAGCCGGATCATCATGGCGGTCTGAGCCACCAAGATACTTGCCAAAGTCAAATAATTGTTTGACAATGGCAATTATCGAGGTGGACCATGCCCCAACCGGATTCCGACGCGCACGTCTCGGCGGTGCGCGCCTTCAACCGCTTCTACACCCGCAAGCTCGGCGTGCTCGACCAGCAGCTCCTGAAGAGCCCGTTCTCGCTGAGCGAGGCGCGGGTGCTGTACGAGCTGGCGCATCGGGGCAATCTGGCGGCGAAAGAAATCGGCATCGAGCTCGGCCTCGATCCCGGCTATCTCAGCCGCATCATCCAGAAATTCGACGATGACGGGCTGATCACCCGCAAGCCGCTGGCCACGGACCGCCGGCAATACCAGCTCGGCCTGACGGCCAAGGGCCGCCAGGCTTTCGCCAAGCTCGAGCGCAGTTCGCAGGACGACGTCGCCGCGATGCTCGCCGCGATGCCGCCAAACGGGGTCCGGCGCCTGATCGAGGCGATGACCGCGATCGAGCACCTGCTCGGCGCGCCGCAAACTCCGCCGACGGCGCTTCTGCGCAATCCCCGCCCCGGCGACATGGGGTGGGTGGTGCAGAGCCACGGCGAACTGTACGCGCGCGAATACGGCTTCGATGCGTCGTTCGAGGCGCTGGTCGCCGAGATATCAGCCAAATTCCTCGCCTCCTTCGACGCCTCCCGCGAACGCTGCTGGATCGCCGACATCGACGGCACGCAGGTCGGCTCGGTCTTTCTGGTCCGGCACAGCGACGACGTCGCCAAGCTGCGATTGCTGCTGGTGGACCCGGCCGGGCGCGGACAGGGATTGGGAGGGCGACTGGTCGGCGAGTGCATTTCGTTTGCGCGCCAATGCGGCTATCGCAGGATCACGCTGTGGACCCAGAGCATTCTCGTTGCCGCGCGCAAAATCTATCAGGACGCCGGCTTCGTGCTGGTGGCCACCGAGCCGCACCGCAGTTTCGGCCAGAGTCTGATCGGCGAGACCTGGGAGTTGGAGCTGTAATGCTGGTGCGCCGCGACCAGCCGCGGCGCATCACGCCGGAACTCATGGCCTATTACAAAAAGCGTGCGCATCAGCTTCGCGATGAAGCCTGGCGCGATCTGTGGCGCCGCGTGTGGGCTTTGCTGAAGAAGGTCGTCGACTAGGCCGTCGCGCCCTGGGCCTTCGGCCGCCGCAGATGTTCGTCCAGCCGCGGCATGATCTCGACGAAATTGCAGGGCCGCGTGCGGTAGTCGAGCTGGGCGGCGAGAATGCCGTCCCAGGCGTCGCGGCAGGCGCCCGGCGATCCCGGCAGGCAGAAGATGAAGGTGGCGCCGGCGATGCCCGCGGTGGCGCGGCTCTGAATCGTCGAGGTGCCGATCTTGGCATGGCTCAGCATGTGGAAGGCGATCGAGAAGCCGTCCATCCGCTTCTCGAACAGCGGCTCGACCGCCTCCGGCGTCACGTCGCGGCCGGTAAAGCCGGTGCCGCCGGTGGTGATGACGACATCGACGCCGGCATCGGCGATCCATTTCCTGACCACGCCACGGATCGCCTCGACGTCGTCGGTGACGATCTCGCGCGCCGCCAGATGATGACCGGCCGCGGTGAGCCGGTCGGCCAGCGTCGTGCCGGACTTGTCATCCGCAAGCGAGCGCGTGTCCGAGATCGTCAGCACCGCGATGTTGAGCGGGATGAATTTTTTCGGTTCGTCGATGGCAGACATCACTTTGAATCCTCGTCACCCCGTGCTCGGACGTCATCCTGAGGTGCGCGCGCAGCGCGCCTCGAAGGATGAGCCGCAGGACACCTCGCTTGTCATCCTTCGAGGCGCGCCCAAGAGCGGCTCGCACCTCAGGATGACGCAATACCGTTACTACGTCCCCCCGCCGAACGTGTTGCAGGCCTGCACCGTGCCCTGCTGATAGCCGGTCATGAACCATTGCTTGCGCTGCGCGGCCGAGCCGTGGGTGAAGGAGTCCGGCACCACCCGCCCGGTCGCCTGCCGCTGCAGCGTGTCGTCGCCGATCGCGGTTGCCGTCGTCAGCGCCGCGTCGATGTCGCCGGCCTCGATGAAGCCCGGCCGCTTCTTCGACCTCGCGATTGACCCAGACGCCGGACAGGCAATCCGCCTGCAGTTCGACCTTGACCTGCAGCGCGTTGGCTTCGGCCTTGCTGCCGGCCTGCTGCTGCAGCCGCGTCACGCGCGGCAGGATGCCGAGCAGGTTCTGGATGTGATGGCCGGCCTCATGGGCGATGATGTAGGCCGCGGTGAATTTGCAGGCGTTGCCCGAGCAGCCGTGGAAGCGCGTCTCGACCTCGCGGAAGAATCCGGTGTCGAGAAAGATCGTCTTGTCCGGCGGGCAGTAGAACGGCCCCATCGCCGACTGCGCCATGCCGCAGCGGCCGCCATTGGTGGCGTTGCGGAACAGCACGATTTTCGGACCCGTGTAGGATTGCCCCGCAGGCCTGGAAGATCTCGCTCCAGCGATCGTCGATCTCGCCGAGGATGCCGGCGATCATGCTGCCCATCTCGTCGGTCGGCGCGCCGGTCTTGGCGGGGCCGGAGCTGCGATCGGTCTGATAGGTCGGCGACTGGCCGCCGCCGCTGAGGATTTCCGCGCCGCCGATCAGGATGCGCGGATCGATGCCGAAGGCATAGGAGATCAGGCCGAGCACGATGACGGTGCCGATGCCGAGCCCGCCGCCGCCCATCGGCAGACCGAAGCCGCCGCCACCGCCTCCTCCGCCGCTGTCGTCGCGACGGTCTTCGACATCGTCGCTGCGACGGAAATCATCGTAACGCATGGCGCATTTTCCTCATCTCGATCCGCCGGCAACTTGAAAAACCGTGCCGGCAACGCATTCGCCGATATCCAACGCGGCAATCACATAAAATTTCCATCGGCCTAATCAATAACCCGCCCGGCAAAAATTGCCTAGCGAGAAAGAAATGCCGGGTTAAGTCGTTTTTTACTTTGCCGCGTCACTGTGTGGCCAGTCGGTTGTTTAGTCCCGCGTCGCCGACAGCGTCGCCTGAGTCAGAGTAATTAAGTCATGGTTGTGTCGCGTCGCGGGGCGTCTGCAAGGGCGCCCCGCACTAAATTCGAGTCCCCGGAAAACACCCGTATCGTCGTAGGCGATTGCGTCGCCGAGATGTCGAAACTGCCGGCCGCCTCGGTCGATCTGGTGTTCGCGGACCCGCCATACAATCTGCAGCTCAAGGGCGACCTCAAGCGCCCCGACGAATCCCACGTCGATGCCGTCAACAACGACTGGGACAAGTTCTCGTCCTTTGCCGCCTATGACGATTTCACCCGGGCCTGGCTGCTTGGCCTGCCGCCGCATCATGAAACCGTCGGCGACGCTGTGGGTGATCGGCTCCTATCACAACATTTTCCGCGTCGGCGCCATCATGCAGGACCTCGGCTTCTGGGTTCTCAACGATATCGTCTGGCGCAAGACCAATCCGATGCCGAATTTCCGCGGCCGCCGCTTCACCAACGCCCACGAAACCATGATCTGGGCCGCGCGCGACGAAAAGGCCAAGGGCTATACCTTCAACTACGAGGCGCTGAAGGCCGCCAACGAGGACGTGCAGGCGCGCTCCGACTGGCTGATCCCGCTGTGCACCGGCGAGGAACGGCTGAAGGGCGAGGACGGCAAGAAGGTGCATCCGACGCAGAAGCCCGAGGGCTTGCTGGCGCGCGTGCTGCTGTCGTCGTCGAAACCCGGCGACCTCGTGATCGATCCCTTCAACGGCACCGGCACGACCGGCGCGGTCGCAAAGCGGCTCGGCCGCCGCTACATCGGCTTCGAGCGCGACACGACCTATGCGAAGGCCGCGGAAGCGCGCATCGCCGCCGTCGAGCCGCTGCCGGAAGCCACGCTGGCGCCGTTCATGACCGCGCGCGACGCGCCCCGCGTTGCGTTCTCCGAACTGATCGAGCGCGGCATGATTCCGCCCGGCACCAAGCTGGTCGATGCCAAGAAACGCCACGGCGCCCTGGTCCGCGCCGACGGCGCCATCATGCTCGGCGACAAGGTCGGCTCGATCCACCGCATCGGCGCGGTGGCGCAAGGCGCCGGCGCCTGCAACGGCTGGACCTTCTGGCATGTCGAGACCAACAAGGGCCTCAAGCTGATCGACGAGCTGCGCGCCGAGATCCGCTCCGAAATGGCGGCGGGCTGAGGTTTTCAAGGAAGCCGCAGATATCGCGGAGCGAAGCGCGCCGCCCTTCCCGACCGCTACTCAAGCCGCCAAATTGATGCCGCGTCGTCACGGCGCAGGCCTGCATTTTAGCCGGCCGCTCCCTCCCGAACTCGCCTGTTGCGCCAATTGCAAAATTTGAGCATGGACCTATTGTCCGGGGCATCGAAGCCGCGTGCCGATTTCTCTCGGCAAACAAGGAAGTAAGGGGAGACCTGAATGCTTAAATTCTACTTCAACGGAGCGCCCAACCCGAACAAGGTCGCGCTGTTTCTGGAAGAGTCCGGCCTGCCCTTCGAGCCGGTCGCCGTCGACACCCGCAAGGGCGACCAGTTCAAGCCGGAATTCCTCAAGGTGAATCCGAACGGCAAGGTGCCGGCGATCGACGATGACGGCGTGTTCGTGTTCGACTCCAACGCGATCCTGCTCTACCTCGCCGAAAAGACCGGCAAGTTCCTGCCGCCCAGCTCGCCGAAGAACCGCGCGCAGTTGTTGTCGTGGCTGATGTTCGTCGCCTCCGGCATCGGGCCGTATTCGGGCCAGGCCGTGCACTTCAAGCACTTCGCGCCGAAGGACCTGGAATATGCGCACAACCGCTACCAGTTCGAGGCCCATCGCCATTACGGAATTCTCAACGATCATCTCGCGGGCAGCCGCTACATGGTCGGCGACACCTACACCATCGTCGACATGGCGTTCTGGGGCTGGGCGCGGCTGGTGCCGTTCGTGCTCGGCGACGACGCCCTTGCCAAATATCCCAACGTCAAGCGCCTGCTCGACGAGGTCTCAGGCCGGCCGGCGGCGGCGCGGGCGATCGCGCTGAAGGACAAGTTCACCTTCAAGACCGAGATGGACGACGAGGCCAAGAACATCATGTTCCGCCATCTCAAGACCAAGGCGGCGTGACCGCAGCGATACAACAAGACGGCGCCCTTCGCGGGCGCCGTTTTCGTTTTACCCCTCGATCGCGGCCACCGCCTCGACCTCGATCAGCCAGCCGGGACGCGCCAGACGGCTGACGATAACCAGCGTGCTTGCCGGCGGCTTCTCGACATTGACATAGCGGTCGCGGATCGCGCGCATCTTCGGTATCGCCGCCGGGTCGACCTCCGCGACGATATAGGTGTTGAGCTTGACGATGTCGGCCATGGTCGCGCCGGCGGCCTCAACGGCAATCCTGACGTTGGCGAACACGCGCTCGGCCTGGGCCTCGAAATTCCCCTCGCCGACCAGGGCGCCGGTAGCATCGCTCGAGACCTGGCCCGCCAGATAGATCAGCGTGCCCTTGTTGACCTTGGCGACATGCGAATAGCCGACCGGCGGCGGCAGCGTCTTCGGGGTGAGAAATTCCGTGCTCATATCGATCTCCCTTTCACGTCAGCCAGAACGGCTTGCCGATCTCATGGGCGATCTCGGCGCGGCAGATTCCAATATCCTGCAGCTCGCGCTCGCTCATGACGGCGAGTTGACGCCGGGCATGGCGGCGCTCCCGCCAGACCCTGACGGGCGCGAGCATAACGCGGACCATGGTCAGCGTCGAACCCCGGAATTTTCGCGTCCGCCCGCGGGGCTGCCGTTGGCCGGCGCAAACGCTGCTCAAGGCATCAGCCCGCCAGCTTGCGCGCTTCCGGAAACGGACCCAGCACGCGCTCGACCAGCGTGGAGTCGCAATACTCCTTGATCAGCACGATCCTGCCGTTCTCGATGCGCCAGACCATGCAATATTGATTGTCGTAGCGCAGGCCGGCCTTGGTGACGTTGTCGCCTCTCGACTCGACCACGACATAGTCACCTTCCGCGATCATGTTGAACGCCACGGTGCGAGGCCGCACCGCGAAGAACGAGCGGAAATGACCCATCAACCCTTCCAGGATGGCGTCGCGCCCCTTGAATTCATGCGACCACGAATACTGGCCGGTGACGATCCAGCTTGCGTCGTCGGCGAGATTGTCGGCGAATGTCGTGCCGCTGCGGCTGGCGGAATCGATGTAGATCTGCTGGACGAGTTTCTTGTTGGCTTCTGCGCTCATGACGGCTTCTCCGTTTGTCGAATGCCGGGATCATCGCGCGCAACCAATCATTCTTCCAATCGATAGCTGATATGATATCTATTCGCTGCATGAATTTGACCGCCGCGCGACCCCGATTCGCGGATGGCGCTCGGTATGCTGCCGCGGGAAACCAGTGTCAGCCGGGCCGCGATACGGATTGGACGGGGTGCGACCAAATCGCGTGCGGCACCGCGCCAATCCGCCGCTGAGACCGGTTGGCGGCTTCCGCGGCTATGTCCTTGATCCGCTTGCCTACTCCTGAACTCGGGGAGGTCGATCGCCCTCTCCCGACTGTCCTGCCCCCCGCCCCCAAATAGCATCGGTCCTTTGACTTAGGACAAGGCTCGCGCCGATTTTGTCGCCACTCCATTCGACATGACCGCGCATCGCGCGCTGTCCGGGGGATGGTCGATCATGATCAGATTGTCGATCAGGCGAAAGATCATGGGAATCGCCGTGGCGCTGATCGCGCTGATGGCGATTACCGCGGTTTTGACCGTGGTGCTGGTGATGCAGGTCGGCACGCGCATCGAAGAGCTGACCTACAGCTACATGCCCGCCTATGGCGACCTGGCGCGCGCGAATATCCGCTCGCTGGAGCGAGCGCTCGCGATACGCCGGATCATCATCGAAAAGCTGCGGTCGCCGGCCGACAACGGCCAGTACACGGCTCTCCGTAACCGGTACGACGCCCTCGGCGGACAGATCGAGCTGGAAATCCTGGCAGCGCGCGCATTGATTCATGGACTGATCGAGAAAGGTCCCGCGTTCGGCGACGTATCGACGCTCAGCCAGTTCGAAACCCGTATCGACGCCATCAATGACGATTCCCGCCGCCGCCTCAACGCGGAGAACGAGCGCCTGCTGGCGGTGCTCGACACCGGCGACGCCAAGGCACTCGCCGAGGAAATGGAGCGCATCGACGAGCTTCGCGACGAACTCAACCGGAAGCTGGACGGCGTGCGGGCGGACATGCTGGTTCTGCTGCGCAAGGACGCCAACATGACGGTGCAGAAGCAGCACCAGGTGATGCTGATCTCGGTGGTCCTGACGGTGCTTGCCGCCATACTCGGTCTTGTGTTCGCAGGCCTGGTCAGCGCCGGCGTAACGCGTCCGGTCCGGCGGTTGCTGGAGGGCGCCAAGGCGGTCGAGGCGGGCGATCTCGAGCGGAACGCTGGTCGCCACCTCACGCGACGAGATCGGCCACCTGACGGTCGCGTTCAACCAGATGGTCGAGCAGTTGCGCCTCAAGGAGCGCTTGCGCGAGACCTTCGGCAAATATGTCGATCCGCGCGTCGTCGAAGGGCTGATCGAGGGGCCGGCACTTGCGGCGGAAGGTCAGCGCCGCGTCATGACGGTATTGTTCTGCGACGTCAGGGGATTTACCAGCACCAGCGAAGGAATGACCCCGCAAGGGCTCGTCAAGGTGATGAACCGCTATTTTTCGACGATGTCGGCGCCGATCCGCCAACATCAGGGGGTCATCGACAAGTATATCGGCGACGCCATCATGGCCTATTGGGGACCTCCGTTCGCCGACGACGCGGAGCAGGCGCAGGCTCGCCAGCCTGGCCGCGCTGGACATGCTGGAGCTCGTGCCGCGGTTGCGGGCCGAGCTTCCCGAATTGCTGGGCGTCCGCAGCCTCCCCAACACGTTCGACATCCGCATCGGTATTGCCACCGGCGAGGTGCTGGTCGGCAGCATCGGTTCTGAACTGATGATGAGCTACACCGTGATGGGCGACACCGTGAACCTCGCCTCACGCCTGGAGGGCGCCAACAAGGAGTATGGCGGCCGCATCCTGGTGTCTGAGGCTACCGTCGCCGGGCGTCTGCCGCGATCGAGGCGCGCGAAATCGACCGGGTCGTGACGCTCGGTCAAACCCAGACGCAGTCGGTGTTCGAGATCATGGGCCGAAAGGGCGAGTTGACGGCAGCGCAACTCGAATTGCGCGACCGCTTCTCCGATGGGCTCGCCGCCTATCGGGCCCAGCACTGGGAGGAGGCACGCGTCGCCTTCGAAGCGGCGCTGCAGGCAAGTCCCGACGATGGACCCTCGATGATCGTTAATCAAACGTATCGAGAAGCTGGCGCTGGCTCCGCCCGGTGACGACTGGGACGGGGCGTGGCATCTCGAACAGAAGTAGCGAAATCAGCAACATTGCCGTTGGCGCGCCCGGCGATCGCCGGCATCCTTCCGGCCGCAACGAACCGCACGTGGTTAATTCCGCGTAACTCCCAGCGTTCGAATCCGACTGGAATCGCGTTCGGTCGCTTAAAATTCGTCGCTTATTGTCCTCGCAAGAAGTCTGAGGGGACCTCTTGGGGAGAACAAAACAATGAGCGCTCAAAAACAACTGCAAATCGACAGCCTGCATTGCAGCGCGATCTGCGAGGAAATCGCCGAACGCATGCGCGCCATCCATGGCCGTCAACTAATGGCGGCTTCGCCTTACCTGCAATCGCTCATCGACCGGCTTTCCGAGCTGGATCACCAGCCGGCGCCATCGATCGCGCCGTCCATCGACGACATGATCTGGCAACCGGTCGCGATCGATCGTTCCCGCACGGATGCACGCGTCGGCGTCCGCGGGTAAAACGCGGACTGCCTCGCCCCGTGGTGACGCCACCACGCTGACCAATATTGCACGCAGCCCGGACTGCGTGCGGTCGGCGAGTGGGTCGAGGCGGCGACAAGTCCCGCCATAATCGCAGACATTCCTGATCTTGCCGTTCTCCTGCGGGAGCACCAGATCATCGTCTGTCGCAGCGCCCTTCCCTGGTGATCGCTGAATATCGCCCCAAGACATTATTCTTTCGGTCGATAGTCGATATATAATCATCCGATGAATTTGGCCGGCCTCGATCTCAATTTGCTGGTGGCGCTCGATGCGCTGCTGCGGGAAGCCAATGTGAGCCGGGCCGCGCTGCGGATCGGCCTGTCGCAGCCGGCCGCCAGCCACGCGCTGCAACGCTTGCGCGAGGTGCTCGGCGATCCGCTGCTGGTTCGCACCGGCGCGCGGATGGAATTGACGCCGCGGGCGCAGGCGCTGCGCGGACCGCTGGCGCAGGCGCTCGACCAGGTGCGCGGCCTGTTCATTCCCGACGATTTCGACGCCTTGAGCAGCGAGCGGCAGTTTCGCCTGATGATGCCGGATCTCGCGGTAGAACTGCTGGTGCCGCCGCTGATGGAGAAGATCGCGCGTCTTGCGCCGAACGTCCGGCTCGACATCGTGCCGTGGCGGGGGCCCGCGATCTTCAGCGCGGAGTTCGCGCGCACCATCGACCTCGTGATCTCGATCGGCGACGCCTTCAAGGCGTTTCACCGCCAGTTGCTCTATACCGACCGGGATGCGCTCGCGGTGCGGCGGGGCCATCCGGTGGGCGGCAAACTCGCCCGTCGCGAAATCTTCCTGAAAGCGCGCCACGTCGCCGTCATCATCCGCGGCCAGAACGAGGACCTGATCGACGGCTGGCTGCGGTCAAAGGGAATCGAGCGGCGCATCGCGCTGGTCGTGCCCGGCTATATCGAGGCGCTGCATATCGTGGCGCGCACCGACCTCGTCGCCTTCGTGCCCGGCCGGCTGATTGCCGCACTGGCAAAGCCATTGTCGCTGCGCACGGTGACGCCGCCGCTCGATCCCGGCATCGACGAGCAGTTCATGTTCTATCCGACGCGGGCGCAGTTCGACCCCGGTTCGATCTGGCTGCGCAATCTGATGCTGCAGACCGGGCGCGAGCTGGACCGGCCGAAGCGCAAGAACGCGTAGCGCACGCGGCATCAGTCACTGTCGTCGTCCTCGTGAATGTTGAAGCAGATGCGACGACGCCGGCATTTCCGTGTTCGCATTCGATCAACAACTAAACGCGTGTGCGTTAACTACGATCCGATGCGAGACGCGACGAAAAGCCGTTTCCGATTGTGCGTAAGAGAAAATTAAGGTTGATTAATTGCGTTCTTTAGCGATCGCGATAGCAAGCGATCGCAGCGTTGGGGGCGTAGATTGAGAACGGTCTGGATCGCAGCCTTCTGCCTTGCGCTGCTGGGCGGGTTGTTCGCCACCAAAGTCACTGCATCGATGGCTCCCGCCGAAGAAATTGCACTCGATGCAACGACGATCAGCACACCCCTCGTGCCGGACACCCTGACCGCGTCTGACAGGTTCGACGTCGCCTATCTGCCTCCTCCCGCAGAAGCCGTCTTGCCGACCGAGTCGGTGGAGGTTGTTCAAGATACCCCGAGGATCGAAGCCAGCAGCAACACGCGGGGCCTGAAGGGTCCGAACGCAAAACGAACCGCCGTGATGCTGCCCAAACCCCGACCCAAGATCAGATTGTCGAAGAACAGCAATTCCCCGAAGGCTGCCGCCGACTTGAAAAGCTGCGCTCAGCCGGATGGCCTGGGTGGCATGTTGTTGTCGTTCAGCGGTTCGCTTCCCTGTAGCTGACCACGTTTCCGGCGATCAACCCCCCTGTCATCGTTGATCGTCATGCCGGCCACCGGTCGGATCGGCATCGTTCGTTCATCTATTGCAACGGCGTCCTGTGAACTCTTGCGGCATCCAGAAAGGCGATGATCACGGGAAGCGTTTCGTCCGAGTTCTCCTCAAAAATCCAGTGGGCGCATCCATCCAGCACTACCCCCTTCACGTTCTGCAGCCCCGCGGCAGCGAGCTGGCGTTGCAGTGTGTTGCCCGCCGGGCCCTGACACACGATGGCAAGCGACGGCATTTTCGACAGGCTCGAGCTATCGGCACTCGCGGCGAAGGTCGCGTCCCGGTCGAACGCTTCGTAATTCATGAAGGCCGCTCTCAGGCCGCCGTCGCGCCGGAGTGACCCGGTATAGCGCGTGACATCGTCGCCGGAGAACGTGCGGCTTTTCGAGCGCGAGTTCATGAACGAGAGAACCAGTTCCTCCTCCCTTCCCTGGTATTCAGCCAGGGCTTCGTCGACGCGTGCAAAGCGCGCGAAGTGCTGTGTCCGCGGATTGGTCGGCGCGAACCGCTTGAATTCGGCGGTACCCGCGAGCCCCTCGATGAATGCCTCGGCCACCGTCAGGCTCAGCAATCGCTCGGGATACTGGACCGCGAAGGCGTAGGCGACGCGCGCGCCGATGTCGTGGCCGATGACATGGGCGCGCTTGATCCCGAGCTGGTCCATCAGTTCCTTGACATCGGTCGCAAGTGTCTTCTTTTCGTAGCCCGACGCCGCGCGTTGTGACTGGCCCGCGCCGCGCAAATCCGGCACGATCAGACGATAGCGCTTGCCGAGCGCGGCAACTGCTGGCGCGAACGCATCGCCGGTCTCGGGAAAGCCATGCAACAGGATCACCGCTTCCGCGCGCGGTCCAATGTCGCGGTAGTAGATCTTCACGCCGTTGACATCGGCGGTGCCTGTTTCGAGGTCGAGCCCGGCGGTCTTCGCCGACGCCTCCACGGATATCTGTTCAGCGCGGACTCCAGCCGCCATCACAACCGGCCATGACACCAGCAGCGCGCAGAGGGCCATTCGGATGCAAAACGGCCGCACCTCGAACGGCCTACTTCTGTGCCACTTGACGGAACGCGCCTTGCCAATCCTCGACATGATAGGTCCTCGCGATCTTGCCGCCTTCGAGGGTGTGAACATCGAGCGACATCAGCTTGAATGACTTGCCGTTGGTCGGCGCTCCCATGAGTTCGCCTGCCGGAGTGCCGGTCGCCTCGCCGCGCACGATGACGCGGTTGCCGGCGACCAAGACCTCCTTGATCTCCCATTTCAGGTCGGGGATGTTCCTCAGCCGCTGCCCGATCGCGGCCATCACCTCGTCGCGGGTATTGCAGAGATCGTTGCCCCGGCAAGTCACCCATTCGGGCGTGGTCGACTGCTTGATGAGTTCGGGGGCTTCGCTGGCATTCGCCGCATTCAGGGCCCGGTAGAACGGCGCAAGGCCGGCGCGCGCGGCCTCCTCGGTCATTTGAGCCGAAGCAGGCGACGCGGCGAAGCCCAGCGCCGCGAAGGTTAAAGCGGCAGACAGCGGGGCGATGACGACTTTGTTCATGGTAACTCCGTTTTGATTTGACCGGGCGCGCGCAAGGACGCCCCTCTCCCGCCATGAGCTCAGGTTGGCAAGCCGCCCGGACATCATCTGCGCACAGTGTCCCCGCCGGCGGAACGCAGATTCCCGCGCAATGGATGGGCGTTTATTCGCAACCGAGCATGGACTGGGACAATCTGAAATTCTTCCTCGCGCTGGCCGAAACCGGCAGCCTTTCACGGGCGTCCGAACGACTGCGCGTCGACCATTCCACCGTGGCGCGGCGGATCGAAATGCTCGAACATGATCTCGGCGTTCGTCTGGTCGAGCGCCTGTCGCGTTCTTATCGTCTGACTGCCGAAGGAGAGCACGTTCGCGATCGCGCCAGGGCAATAGAGACCGAGATCGCCGATATCGCGCGCTTCGCGCGCAGCCTGGACCGTTCGCCGCAACGGATCGTTCGGGTCAGCGGGCCGCCGATATTCCTCTCCGGGTTTCTCGCGCCACGTCTTCTGCCTCAAGGGGGAGAGCAACCTCAGTTGCGTATCGAACTGATCGGCGAGGCCCGCCATGTGAACCTCGATCAGGGCGAGGCTGATCTGGCGCTGCGGATGATCAGGCCTCATGAGAAAGGGATCGTGGCGCGGCGGCTGGCGGTCGTGGCGTACGGACTTTACGGATCCCGCGATTACCTTGCCGGCCGCAGCGAGGATGCCCGGGACTTTCTCGGCTACGACGACAGCCTCGACCATCTGGCGCAACAGCGTTGGCTGAAAATGCTGGCCGGCGATCGCCGTCTCGCACTCCGATCCAACGACCTCGCCAACCTGCTGACGGCGGCCCGCAATGGACTGGGGCTTGCGGTCCTGCCTTGCATCATGGCGCGCGGCGTGCCCGATCTGGTCAGTGTCCCGACGGGCCTTGCGCCGCTGACCCGGGAGCTGTGGCTGCTGTTCCACCGCGACGTTGGGCGTGCGCCAGCCGTACGCGCCGTGATCGATCGCATCACTGCGATCACGACCGCCGCGAGGGCGGCATTCGCGGGAGAACAGCCCGCCAGGGCCTAGGACACGGCCACGAGCAGGATTTGCTCAGCTCTGCTCCGCAAGCACCTTTTGCACCGCCGGCCGCTCGGCCATGCGCTTGCGGTGATCGGCGACCTTGGGCAGGGTCGCGATATCGACGCTGTCGCCCGCCAGCCAGCCCGACAGCGTAAACAGATAGGGATCGCAGATCGTATAGGCTTCGCCCATCACCCACGGGCCCTTCAGCATCTTGCGTTCGATCAGCGCGAAACTGGCCGCCATGGTTTCCGGCACCTTGCGCTTCATGTCCGCGAACGAAGTCTCGTCGCTCGCCCAGCGATAGCCGCGCCCCTTGTGGGCGTGGTTCACATGCACGGTGGAGCACAGATAGCTGTTGAAGGCCTGCACCTGCGCGAAAGCGAAGGCATCATCGAGCGGCGCGAGCTTCGCTTGCGGAAAGCTCTGCGCGATGTAGGCGAGCATCGCCGGCGTCTCGGTCAGGTTGCCGCGGTCCGTCACCAGCGAGGGCACCCGCCCCTTCGGATTGATCTCGAGATATTCCGGGCTGTTCTGCTGGTTGGTTTTGAAATCGAGCCGCTCGGCGGTGTAGGCGGCGCCGCTTTCCTGCAGCGCGATATGGGAAGCCAGCGCGCAGGTTCCGGGGGCATAATAGAGTTTCAGCATGTCGGTCCTTCTTCGCGAAAGCCGGACAGTAGCGGCGCGCCCTCAGGCCGTCCATCCCGGGCCTGAGCCTTCGCTGTTGCCCACTGCCGCGCTGCCGTGCCAAGACGATACCCATCAGGGAGGGCGTATCATGACCGTACTCATCGCCGGCGGCGGCATCGGCGGGCTGACGCTGGCGCTCAGCCTGCATCAGATCGGCATTCCCGCCAAAGTGTTCGAAAGCGTATCCGAACTGAAGCCGCTCGGCGTCGGCATCAACGTGCTGCCGCACGCGGTGCGCGAGCTGATCGAACTCGGGCTGCTCGAACAGCTCGATGCGGCCGGCGTCCGGACCCGGGAGCTCGCCTATTTCTCCAAGCACGGCAAGCCGATCTGGAGCGAGCCGCGCGGCATCGAGGCCGGTTACAAATGGCCGCAATTCTCCGTTCATCGCGGCATACTTCAGCAGATCCTGCTGGATGCCGCGATCGAACGGCTGGGACCAGAGAACATTCTCACCAGCCACCATTTGAGCGACTGGAGCGAGACCGCCGACGGCGTGCGCGCGCATTTCATCGACAAGGCCACCGGCAGGCCGGCCGGCCAGCATGACGGCGCGCTGCTGATCGCCGCCGACGGCATCCATTCGCGCATCCGCGAAAAACTTTACCCGCAGGAAGGCCCGCCGATCTGGAACGGCCGCATCCTCTGGCGCGGCATCACCGCGAGCGAGGCGTTCCTGTCCGGCCGCACCATGATCATGGCCGGCCACGAAATCCTGAAATTCGTCTGCTATCCGATCTCGAAGACGGCCGATGCGTCAGGAAAATATCAGATCAACTGGGTGGCCGAGCGGCACATGCCGCCGACCTATCAGTGGCGGCGGGAAGATTACAACCGCACCGCACGGCTGGAGGAATTCCTGCCCTGGTTCGAGAACTGGAAATTCGACTGGCTCGACGTGCCCGGCCTGATCCGCAACTGCCCGCAAGCCTACGAATATCCGCTGGTCGACCGCGATCCGATCCCGCAATGGACCTTCGGCCTGACCACGCTGATGGGCGACGCCGCGCATCCGATGTATCCGATCGGCTCCAACGGCGCCTCGCAGGCGATCCTCGACGCGCGAGTTCTCACCCGCGAGATCCTCGCGCATGGCGCGACCCATGCCGCACTCGTGGCCTACGAGGCGGAACGGCGGCCGGCGACCACGGACCTCGTGATGCTCAACCGCCGCAACGGGCCGGAGCAGGTGATGCAGATGGTCGAGGAGCGCGCGCCGGACGGCTACAAGATCGTCACCGACGTGCTGTCGCAACAGGAACTGGAAGACATCGCCGCCAACTACAAGCGCGTCGCCGGCTTCCAGGTCGAAGGCCTCAACGCCAGGCCGCCGATCGTCACCATGCCGGCGCCGGGCAGACTTTCCAGCGCGGGGTAGTCGCGCGGCCGCGCTTAACGGATCGCCTTTGCCGTCTCGACCAGCCGCGTGCTGGTGGTCGCGGTGGCGAGCACGGCTCCGCCCTCGCCGATCAGCCTGCCTTCGACGAACGCCACGGTCCTGCCGAGCTGCGTCACGGTCGCCTCGCCGGTGATCGGCCCAGGTCTGGCGGGCGCCAGAAAATTGACCGTCATGGAAATGGTCGCGGTGTAGAGCCGTCCGTCGGTCATGACGAACACCGCCGGGCCCATGGTGTCGTCGAGCATCGCGCCGAGAATGCCGCCCTGGATGAAGCCGGCTGGATTGCAGAACTCCTTCCTGCCGTCGAAGCCGATCCGGACCCAGCCGTCAGCGGGCCGCGCATCGAGCAGGTGCCAGCCCAGCAGTTTTGAGGATGGCGGAGCTTCGAGACGATCGAGGGCGGTTGCGATCATGGGAGCCTCCATTCGGCTCCGTCCTAGCGCAGGCCTGCTGCCAGCATGGTGTCAGCAACCGGCGGGCGGCCGGCCGCCATGAAAGCTAAAGGCCGAGCCCGTGCGCGATCACCTTGCGCATCAGGTTCGGCAGCGCCTCGTCCTGCAGGGTCGCGATCGGCACGAAGCGCATGCCCGCGGGCGCGCGGGCGCGGGCCGGAACGCTCGCGGTGTAGACCACAAGCTCCAGCGGAAAATGCGTGAACACATGGCTGACCACGCCCGCCTTGCGGTGCCAGCGGGCGAGGCCTTTCAGCGCGGGCGCCTCGCCCAGCGCCGCCTTGTCGTCCTGCGCCGCAAGCCAGCGGGAGGTCGGCACCTCGGTCATGCCGCCGAGCAGGCCCTTGTCGGGGCGCGTGCGGACCAGCAGCCGGTCGCCGCTGACAATCACGAACGCCGCGCCGCGGCGTTGCGCGCCGGTCTTCTTCGGCGCCTTGTGCGGAAACAGCTCCTGATCGCCGCGCGCACGCGCCGCGCAGTCGTCGTTGAGCGGGCACAATGCGCAGGCAGGTTTCTTCGGCGTGCAGATCGAGGAGCCCAGATCCATCAGCGCCTGCGCGCTATCCCCGGCGCGAGCCTTCTCGTCGCCGGCGCGAGACTCTCGTCGCCGCGCGAGCTGCCGAGCAGGGTCGCCGCCAACTCCTTGATCCGCGGTTTCGCCTGCGGCAGCGGCTCTTCGACCGCGAACAGCCGCGACACCACGCGCTCGATATTGCCGTCGACCGGCATGGTGCGGCGGCCGAACGCGATCGCGGCGATCGCCGCCGCGGTATAGGGCCCGATGCCCGGCAGCGCGCGCAGGCCCTCCTCACTGTCCGGAAACACCCCGCCCTGCTCGCGCAGCACTTTAACCGCGCAGGCGTGCAGGTTGCGTGCGCGGGAATAATAGCCGAGCCCGGCCCACATCCGCAGCACCTCGTCGAGCGAGGCGCGGCCGAGCGCGGCGACGTCGGGCCAGCGCGCGACGAACTTCAGGAAATACGGCCCCACCGTCTTGACGCCGGTCTGCTGCAGCATGATTTCCGACAGCCAGACCCGGTACGGGTCGGCGCGCTCGCCGGATAGCGGTCGCCACGGCAGCGTCCGGCGATGCCGGTCGTACCAGGCGAGCAGCAATTCGGGGCGGGTTGCCGCCGCCGGGGCAGCCGCGCGCGGCTTTGCTTTCACGATGGCACGAGAATTCATGACCCCTCTTTAGTATGGGGATGGCCGTCGCTCCACTCGTCAGACCCGCGCTTGCCGTGGGCATCCCCGTCTTTCTTCGCGACCCCGTTCAAGCCGTGGATCGCCGGATGGGCGAGTGGCAGCGACGCTGTCCTTCAGACGGCTGGGCCCGGCCATGACGATCTTGCAGTTCCTGCCACAACCCCATGTGTGTTACGAAAAACCCATGGCAAAGCCCGGCTACGTCAGCGCAAAACCGCTTTCCGTCCTGCTCAGCGACGTGTTCACCGACGCCTATGCCAAGCAGGGTTTTGCCGCGCGCGAACTGGTGACGCGCTGGAGCGAGATCGCCGGCCCCGAAATATCGGCCCATTCCGAGCCGCTGAAGATCCAGTGGCCGCGGCCGGTGGAGGGGCAGCCGCAGGAGCCGGCAACGCTGGTGCTGCGGGTCGAGGGCCCGATGGCGCTGGAAATCCAGCATGCCTCCGACGTCATCCTGGAACGGGTCAACCGCTTCTTCGGCTGGAGCGCGGTCGGACGGCTGGCGCTGCGCCAGGCGCCGCTGTCGCGCCGGAAGCGGCCCGCGCCCTCCCCGGCGCCGGACCCGAAGGCGGTGGCGAAAGTCGCGGAAACCCTGACATCGGTCGAGGACGAGGACCTGCGGGCGGCGCTGGCGCGGCTCGGCGCCCTTATCAAGCGAAATTGAGCCTGCCAAAACTGGCGGGAATTGAGGCCCGCCATTGCCACATTTGTCGTTTCAAGCTAGCGAACACACGTGTTCGTTTGGGTTCTTTCGGGCGTGAACGCGCCAATTCGGGAGTTTAGCTTTGATCATCACCCGCCGCGCCTTCACCGCCGCCCTGTCGCTGACAGGGCTCAGCCTGCTTGCCGGGCTCTCGCCGCTCCGACTGATCTCGGCCGCGATGGCCCAGAGCGCGTCCGACGTGGCAAAACCGGTGTCGCTGCCGGACATGGCGCTCGGGCCCGCCAACGCTCCCGTGACCATCACCGAATTCGCCTCGATGACCTGCCCGCATTGCGCGGCCTTCAACGAGACCGTGTTTCCGAAGATCAAGGCGGAATATATCGACACCGGCAAGATCCGTTACATCTTCCGCGAATTCCCGCTCGACATCAAAGCCGCCGCCGGCTCGATGCTGACGCGCTGTATCGCCAACGGAGATGCCGCGAAGTATTTCACGGTCACCGACATGCTGTTCCGGCAGCAGAACGACTGGGTGATGAAGGACACTGCCGCATCGCTCACCCGGATCGGCAAGCAGGCCGGGCTCAGCCAGCAGCAGGTCGACGACTGCCTCAAGGACCAGTCGCTGCTCGACAAGATCGCCGCCGACCAGAAATACGCCTCCGACGTATTGAAGGTGGATTCGACGCCGACCTTCTTCATCAATGGCGAGAAGATCAAGGGCGAGACCTCGTTCGAGGAGTTCGACAAGAGGATCAAGTCACTCTTGAAAAGCTGAGCGATTTCATCGGCGCCGGCATTTTTCGCGAGATTTCGGCGAAAGCGCTGTTGGCAAGGAGCGAACCCGTCATGATCACGCGCCGCGCCGTCACCGCCGCTCTGTCGCTGACCGGGGTTGCCGTATTCTCGCCGCGTCTGCTGATCCCGAGCGCGATGGCGCAGAGCGCATCCGATGTGGCCAAACCGGTGTCGCTGCCGGACATGTCGCTCGGTCCCGCCGACGCCAAAGTGACGATCGTCGAATACGCCGCCGCAACCTGCCCGCATTGCGCGCGGTTCAACGCAACAGTGTTTCCGAAGATCAAGTCGGAATACATCGACACCGGCAAGGTGCGCTATGTCTTCCGTGACTTCCCGCTCAACATCAAGGACGTCGCCTGCTCGATGCTGGCGCACACCATCGCCAGAGACGATGCTGCGAAATATTTCGCCATTGTCGACACCTTCTTCCGGCAGCAGGAACAGTTGGTGGAAAAGACCACTGAAACCCTGAGCCGGGTTGGCAAGCAGGCCGGGCTGAGCCAGCAGGCGGTGGAAGCCTGCCTCAAGGATCAGGCCATGCTCGACAAGCTGACGGCCGACCGCAAGTTCGCCATGGATGTGCTCAAAGTCGAGGGAACTCCGACCTTCTTCCTCAATGGCGAGGCCATCGTGGGCGAGACGCCGTTCGAGGAATTCGACAGGAAGATCAAGTCGCTGCTGAAGAGCTGATCCCGGCGCCGGCATATACGAAACGCCAGCCGCGCTGGATAAGCCCCGCAAAAGGCTTGATAAATCCCGTCACAGAACCCTCATAAAACCCTTGGGAAAAGCCCGCCGGTCCGGTTGCCCAACAGCCCCGGCCTCGCCATTGTCGCCCCCGTGAGCCGCCGTCGGCGACTCGCCGCCACACCGATATCGCCTTCTATGGTATTGTCCCGGCTGGGAGATTCGCGCCCTGCCAACAGAGAATCGTGTTCATGAAACTCACGCGCCTTCGCCTCCACGGTTTCAAGTCGTTCGTCGAACCCACTGATTTCGTGATCGAACCCGGCCTCACCGGCGTGGTCGGTCCGAACGGCTGCGGCAAGTCGAATCTGGTCGAGGCGCTGCGCTGGGCGATGGGCGAGACCTCGCACAAATCGCTGCGCGCCGCCGACATGGACGCGGTGATCTTCGCCGGCTCCGGCAACCGTCCGGCGCGCAACCACGCCGAAGTCGTGATGACGATCGACAACGCCGATCGCACCGCGCCGGCCGCGGTCAATGACCGCGAACTTCTGGAAATCTCGCGCCGCATCGAGCGCGAGGCCGGCTCGGTCTATCGCATCAACGGCCGCGACGTGCGCGCCCGCGACGTGCAGATCCTGTTCGCGGACGCCGCCACCGGCGCGCGGTCGCCGGCGCTGGTCCACCAGGGCAAGATCGGCGAGATCATCCAGGCCAAACCCGAGCAGCGCCGCCGCGTGCTGGAAGACGCCGCCGGCGTCGCCGGGCTTCATGCCCGCCGCCACGAGGCCGAGCTGCGCCTCAAGGCCGCCGAGACCAATCTGACCCGGGTCGAGGACGTGATCGGGCAATTGGCCGGGCAGATGGAAGGCCTGAAGAAGCAGGCCCGCCAGGCGATCCGCTACCGCGAAGTCGCGGCCAAGGTGCGCAAGGCCGAAGCGCTGCTGTTTCATTTGCGCTGGCTCGACGCCAATGCGGGCGTGGCCGAATCCAGCACCACTCATGACCTCAGCGTCCGCGAGATGGCCGAACGCACCCGCGAGCAGGCTGAGGCCGCCCGCATCCAGGCGATCCGCGCGTCCGAACTGCCGGCGTTGCGCGAAGCCGAGGCCCGCGCCGCGGCCGGACTGCAGCGGCTCACCAATGCCCGCGAAACGCTGGACCGCGAGGAAGAGCGCGCCAAGGAGCGCGTCGCCGAACTCGACCGCCGGCTGACGCAGTTTGCCGCCGATGTCGGCCGCGAACAGCAGCAGGCCTCCGATGCCGCGGTGGCGCTGCAGCGGCTCGATGCCGAAGACGCCGAATTGAAGGAAGAGATCAGGACCCGCGTCGAAAAGCGCAGCGGCGTCGATGAGCGCGTTTCCGAAGCCGAGGCGACGCTGGCCGCCGCCGAGCGGCTGTTCACCGAGCTGACCACCGCGCTCGCCGATCCTCCACACCGCCGCTCACCGGACAGTCGAGAAAACCAACGCCGAGCGCATCGAGCGCCGCGTGCAGCTCGCGCGCCGTTCCGGCGGCGACCGTCGAGCAATCCATGACGATCATGTTGGGATTCAATCCCGGCTCCAGGGCCGCGACCACCGCGCGCAGGTCGTCGTCGGCGGACACGCAGATCACCACGGCCTCGCAATTCCCGGCGAGCTCGCTCAAGCTGGCAAACGGGATACATCGCAATTCCTGGGCGAGCGCCGCGGCCTTGTCGGCGGTTCGATTCCACACACCCGTCAGCAGCCCCCGCACGGTGCAGGCTGCGCGCCATGTGCGCGCCCATGGCGCCCAATCCGACGAATCCTGTTTGCATACGCGATTTCCAGTTGATTTCGGTACGCATAGCCTAAGGCTTCGCGAACGTGGCGGCAAAGCCGGCGAAATCATTTTCGTCTTGGAGTGTTGCGGCGCCCCGAGAGCGCAGTCGCGGCTGCGCGAGGCCGGGCGGGTGTCGGCAGGACTTAAGTGGAACTATCGCAGACGGTGTCAACGTCCTGCTTGGCGGTCAATCGCTGGGCATCGATTTGTTCCGAAGTCAGGTATTGACGCTCGCCGTCCGGTCCGGTCGTGTACAAATGCCGGCCTTCTATCAATTTCTTGTAGCGGTCCTGGGCGTCTGCGCATTGTTTGGCCCGGGCTTGATCCACGTCTTCGCTCACTGCCTTCTTGACGGCCGTATCGTCCTGATTGGTGGTCTTCGGCGGCGTAGACTCGGATGGTCTCGCTGTCGGCGCCGCGCGCCACGTGCGTGCCCAGCAATTCCACCACTTCCGCGTGTACGCCGTTCGGCGGCCGGTCACCGTATTGTAATTTGCCCTGTGCGTCCACCCACTTGTAGACCACGGCCCCGGCCACGCCCGACCAGGCGATCAGGGCTGCGAATAACAGAAGGCGTTTCATGGTCCCATCCTCTCTAGAGCTACCGCAATTCTACAACGCGCGCGAACCGGCTTCACCGGTGCGAATTCGCAACGCCTGGCCCAGTTCCGTCACGAATATCTTGCCGTCGCCTATTTTGCCCGTGCGCGCAGTCTCAATGATGGCTTCCACCACTCTATCGACCTGTTCGTCATCTACCGCGAGCTCGAGTTTCACCTTCGGGCAGGAAGTCGACGACGTATTCTGCTCCTCGATACAGCTCAGTGTGGCCCTTTTGCCGGCCGAAACCTTTGACCTCTGTCACGGTAATGCCTTGTACTCCCACATCCGCCAGGGCCGCGCGGACATCGTCAAGTTTGAACGGTTTGATGATGGCGATGACCATTTTCATGCGGGCGCACTCCTCGTGTCGAACAAACACAGTCTATCAGCGGAATCTGATAGGATAATGCTGCAGCACAGCATGGAGTGTCGTAGTGTTCTATTGTATAAACTCCCGAGCGTCTTGCGCCGGGCGCGCGAATATTAAAAAACGGCACGGGTCTTTTGGGGATCCGTGCCGCTGGGATATCGCACCGACGGGGGAGTTGGCTGGTTGCCGGCGCGAGATGCTCCTAAAGTCAGAAGTTGGCCTCGCTCCGGCGCGAGGCGAGGCCCTTCAATTCCTCACGAACGATCCACCTAGTCGGTGTTCGCTGCCCATAAGCACTCCTAAATGGCGTCCGGGACCGGTTTCACCCGTGCGGATGCGCAGCGCCTGCTCCAGACTCCAGTATCCACACCTTCCCGTCGCCGGTTTTCCCGGTCCTAGGCCACGTTGCAAACCGCCTCCATCACCTGTTCCGCAATCGAATCGTCCACCGCCAGTTCAATCTTGGCCTTGGGCAGAAAGTCGATCGCGGTATTCACGCGCCACGATAGAACTCCGCATGCCCATGTTGTCGCCCGTAACCATGCACTTCGGTAACGGTGACGCCCTGTATGCCGATATCCACCACCGCCTGCCGAACCTCGTCCAGCTTGAAAGGCTTGATGATGGCGGTGATCAGCTTCATGCATTTATCCGCACTTTCACTCGTTTAGACTCAAGCCTCCGTCACCGCTTCCGCGTACTATCGTTCTTGATCGATGCAGCTTCTATGCCAGGTCCACGAGACCCTGAATCAAAGGGTTGCGCAACCGGCGGGCGGCGCGACGCACCGACATGGCGCGACCGAAGCCGGATGCTGCGTTAGGGAAGTGCAACGGGCGGTTTTCTGGAGACCCTATGAGTTTTATCAATTCGAGCGGATTGGATGACTGGCCCGACGACTGGCGGATTCAGTGCCCGAGTCGGTGCGGGCCTTCGGGCGCGACCTGGAGGGCAATTTCAAAGCCGTGCTGCAAGCCCAGCTGAGCAAATTGGATTTGGTCAACCGGCAGGAATTCGATGTGCAAGCCGCTATTTTGGAGCGAACCCAGGCCAAGTTGGCCGCCATCGAGGCACGCCTGAAGGAGATCGAAGCCAAGCTCGCGCCGCAGTAAGTTTCGCAAAGGCGCGCAGAAGGCCCGCGGCGGTGACCGATCACAAGGAGGTGAGTGCCGGGAAGGCCGCAGGACCCACAAAGCGGCCGGGACCCACGAACACTTGAGTACGGTCTTCAGCCGGGCGCCCGTGGGGCTCCAGCCCCGCAGGTCCGCGTGGAAGTTCACCTGGGCACCGGGTTGCCCGCATTTGCCCTGGTCGGATTGCCCGAGGCGGTGGTTCGAGAAAGCAAGGAAAGAGTTCGCTCTGCGCTGATGACCACCGGATTCGAATTCCCCGTGGGACGCATCACAGTGAATCTATCGCCCGCGGATTTGCCGAAGGAGGGCGGCCGCTTCGATCTGCCCATCGCTGTCGGCATTCTGGCGGCCAGCAAAAAGATCCCGTCGCGGGCCCTCGAGCGGCGCGAGTTCTACGGCGAACTGTCGCTGGGGGGCGAACTGCGCCAGCTCCCCAAACTCCTGCCGGCACTCATCGAAGGAACGCGCCTCGGACGGGAATTGATTTTGCCCTCCGCCAATGCGCTCGAAGCGAGCCTGGTCCCCCACGGCGACCTCAAGCTCGTCAGCCATTTGCGGCAGGTGTTCGACGTGCTCCGTGGCAAAGCAGCCTGGCCCGCCGACGCGGCTCCCACGGATCTCACGGACGCACCGGCTCCCGGCTACACATCGGAGCCCGATCTTGCCGAAGTTCGTGGCCAATTCGCGGCCAAGCGCGCCCTGGAGATCGCGGCGGCCGGCGAGCATGGGCTGTTGATGGTCGGGCCACCCGGTGCGGGGAAGACCCTGCTCGCCCAGCGATTGCCCGGGCTGCTGCCCGTCCTGACCCCCCTCGAGTCCTTGGAGGTCGCCTGCCTGGAGTCCGCCGCGGGACGCAGACCCCGCCTGGGCGGTCGCCGGCCGTTTCGCAGTCCGCAGCATACGGCCTCGATCGCGGCGCTCATCGGCGGCAGCACCCTGAAACCTGGCGAGCTCTCGCTGGCGCATCTGGGCGTCTGTTTCTCGACGAATTTCCGGAATTCGCACGGAACGCGCTGGAAGCCCTGCGCGAACCCCTCGAGAGCGGGGTGGTAAAGATCACGCGGGCTGAAGCGAAATTGCGAGTTCCCCGCGCGATTTCAATTGGTGGCGGCGATGAATCCGTGTCCCTGCGGCTATGCCGGCGACCCGCGCGGTCGCTGCCATTGCACGGCGGAACAAGTCACCCGCTATCGGCACCGGATATCAGGGCCGCTGATCGACCGCATCGATATTCATGTCGAATTGACCGCACTGCCGGTGGAGCATTTGCTCGGCGATGCATCCGCGGACGCAGAGAACTCAGCCGCGGTCGCGCTGCGCGTCGCCGCTGCCCGCCAGGTGCAAATGCAGCGTCAGCGCAAACTCAATGCGCGGCTCACGACCTCCGAGGTGGGTCAGTTCTGCGGCTTGGAGCGCCCGTCGCGAGTCCTGCTCAGCACGGCCATAGCGCGATTGGGGCTGTCCGCCAGGGCATGCAATCACGTACTGAAGCTGGCGCGTACCTGCGCCGACCTGGCAGGCGAGACCGAGATTCGCAGCAACGACGTCGCCGAAGCAGTGCAGCTGCGCGCGCTGGACAAGACTCGGCAGCTGAGCGGCGCGGCTATTCGCCGTGCGATGCACTACTATTAAGGCGCTGCGCGCCACCTTTCAACGGGGTCGAGGACGACCCGTCCTTTGATGGTCAGAACTATTTACTATTGAGGGAGACCATGTAGTCCACGGTCATGCGGATGGTCGCGTCCGGCCAGTTCGTGCCACCCTTGGGCGCCATATTGCCCTTGCCGCCGATCGCGTCCTTGTACAGCACTTCCTTGCCCTGAGCGATGCGCGGACCCCACGCCGCATGATCGCCGATCTTCGGCGCGCCGTTGACGCCCGTCGAATGGCAGGCGGAGCAGA
The DNA here is from genome assembly GCA_963843225.1 of uncultured Alphaproteobacteria bacterium. Lineage (GTDB taxonomy): Bacteria > Pseudomonadota > Alphaproteobacteria > Rhizobiales > Xanthobacteraceae > Bradyrhizobium. The sequence goes on from CAWJJT010000007.1 coordinate 164,021, forward strand.
CCTTCGTGAAGGCCTGTTCACCCGTCGTGGGCACATCCGCACCGGGCCCCGCACCCGCCGACGCGGTCACCACGGCCAACGCCGAGTTATCCTTGCCCGCGATGGCCTCGTGGGCGAAAGGCTCAGTATTCTGCCGGACCTCCTTGAGGTTCAGTGGATCCAGCAGCACATCCTTCCCCTGACTGTCCGCGCCGATCGAGCGCGCGACACCGAACAAGACGATCGCGACAACGATGAGGATACCCAGCACCAGGCTAAAGGAATTGAAGAAGTGTGTATCTGAGGATTCTGGGTTGGACACGGTAACTCGCTGAAATTCGATGGAAAAGCATCCCGGGGACGACCCTAGTATAGCGACAGCCGGTTCGGAACGCCAAATGACGAGTGCGAATTCTTTCGCGCGCGACCTCGAACAAGCCACGCCCCCCCGGCATATAATTTCCCTCGGAGTGCTATGCGACACCGCCGCAATCTGACGTCAAGGAAATCAGGAAGATGTCTCGAGGTCCAGTTCCATATATCCCGCTTTTAACTCAATTCACGCGCTACGCGCGTCTTAGAATTATTAGTTAGCGGACGTGAAAATGACCGTCACCGCTCGAATCCGGTTCACCCTAGCCGCGGTGGTCATTGCGCGCAGAGAGGCTGTGCTATTGGGGTTGACCGTCGCCGTG
>CAWJJT010000008.1:0-247418 GCA_963843225.1 uncultured Alphaproteobacteria bacterium
GATGTATTGCCTGTTGCGTGGCAATGCGGCTCTCATTCGGTCGTCTTGCTAGGACCGATTGGCGCGTCCGGGGGGCGGGGTCATGGAGAGGCGAAAAGTGCCGCTGGTGGCTATCGATTCCGTCCTCTTCGAGTCGAGCACTTCCCGCAATCTTCCGGGTCAGCGTCTCGGGCGTCATCGGCTTCTGGAGGAACGCGACGTCGGAGTCGAGGAATCCACCATGACGAACGATCGCGTCGTCCGTATACCCCGACATGTGGAGAGCACCTTCATCTCGGGCCGCAGCGTGCCGAGCCGTTCGGCGAGGTTCCTGCCGCTCATGCGCGGCATGACGACGTCCGTGAGGAACGCGTGAATCTTCGCCTTGTGCTGCTCGCAGATGAGGAGCGCGTCGCCGACGGTCAGTGGGCCGGGCCGACGCCGTGCGCGGAGTGGACCGTCCGCGACCTCGTCGGGCACGTCGTCTCGGTGCACCGCGCACGTCGCGGCGGGCATCGACGCGCGCGACCTCGCCGCCGCCGGCCACCGATCGCCGATCTGCGCGGTGCATGGCGAGCCGCGACCGCCGACGTGCGGGCCGTGCTCGCCGATCCCGCGCGCGGCGGCCGCGCCGGTGGCGGGCCGCTTCGCGCCGATGCCGCTCGAGGATCTGATCGGCCGGCTGCTGTGCATCGACACGCGTCGTGCACACCTGGGATCTCGCGCGCGCGACCGGTCAGCCCGAGGCGCTCGACGCGGCCGCGGTCACGTCGCGTTCGACGTGCATCCGTCCCGCCGACGACGCGATCCGCGGCGCGGGCGGCTTCGGCCCGAAGCTCGAGCCGCCGCCGGGCGCCGACGAGCAGACGCGCTTCCTCTGCTTCCTCGGCCGCGTCGCCTGAGCGGCGCCTCGGGCCGACGCGTAGCCTGCGCGCCGTGCCGACCGTGCACCGCCAACGGGATCGAGCTGTACTACGAGCGGCGGGGCGAGGGCCCGCGGCTGCTGTTCTTCAACGGCTCGGGCTCGTCGATCGCGACGAGCGAGCTGCTGATCAAGCTGTTCACGAACGACTTCGACGTGCTCGTGCACGACCAGCGTGGGCTCGGGCAGCAGCGCGATCCCGCCCGGGCCCGTACGAGATGGCCGACTACGCGGCCGACGCGCTCGCGCTGCTCGACCACGTCGGTTGGGAGCGCACGCGCGTCGTCGGCGTGAGCTTCGGCGGGATGGTCGCGCAGGAGCTCGCGGTCACGCGCGCCCGAGCGCGTCGAGCGTCTCGCGTTGCTGTGCACTTCGCCCGGCGGCGCGGGCGGCGCGTCGTATCCGCTGCACGAGCTCGCCGACGCTTCCGCCGGCCGAGCAGGCACGCGAAGGGCACGCAGCTGCTCGACACGCGCTTCACGCCCGAGTGGCTCGCGACGCATCCGAGCGACCGCGGGCTCGCCGAGATGATGGCGGCGCGGCGCGGCGCGCGAGAAGACGGCCGAGCAGCTGCGCGGCGAGGCCGAGCAACTCGGCGCGCGCAGCCGCCACGACGTGACGCGATCGGCTCGGCGCGGTGACCTGCCCGACGCTCGTCGCGAGCGGACGGTTCGACGGCATCGCGCCGCCCAGCAACGGTGAGGCGATCGCGGCACGCATTCCGGACGCGCGAGCTGCGCGTGTACGACGGCGGCCACGCGTTCTTCGCGCAGGATCCGCGCCGCGCTCCCCGACGTGATCGCGTTCCTCGCGGCGACGACCGTCAGCGCGTGAACGCGGCGCGCGCGACGCCGCGCCCGGGCCGGCGGTCGCCCAGTAGCCGTACGTCCCCTGCTCGAGCAGCTCGCGCGCCGCGTCGGCGACCGCGCCGAGCGCCGACGTACGCGAACGCGCCGCCGACCGAGATGCGCTTCACGCCGACGCTCGCCGAGCTCGGCGACGCTCGGCGCGTTCGGCAGCGCGAGCACGTTGACCGGGCAGGTCGACCGCCGACGACGACGCGGCGGATGTCGTCGAGGTCGGAGAGGCCGGGCGCGAAGAGCACGTCGGCGCCGGCCTCCTGGAACGCCTGCAGCCGCGCGATCGTGTCGGCGAGATCGGGGTTGCCGCGGATGTGGTTCTCGGCGCGCGCGGTGAGCACGAGGTGCACGTCGCCGCGCGTGCGCGGCTTCGGCCGCGGCCGCGACGCGCTGCCGCCGCGAGGTCGGTCGGGTACAGCTCGCGTGCCCGAGTAGTCCTCGACCGAGCAGCCCGCGAGCCCGGCGTCGATCGCGAGCGCGATCGTGGCCGCGACGCCGGTCGGGATCGTCGGCGAACCCGTTCTCGAGGTCGGCGCTCACCGGTACGTCGGTCGCGGCCGACGACCGCGGCGCGCGTGCGCGATCGCTTCGTCACGCGTCACGTCGCCGTCGAGCCGGCCGAGCGTCGCCGCGAAGCCCGGAGCTCGTCGTCGCGAGCGCCTGCGAAACCGAGCGACGCGAGGATGCGCGCCGAACCCGCGTCCCACGGATTCGGCATCAGCAACGGCGCGTCGCCGTGATGCAGCGCGAGGAAGTGCCGGGCCTTCTCCGCTTGGGTCGTCATGTGCCGCTCCTCGTGCGTCGTCGCGCGCAAGCTACGCCGGCGGAACGCTGCTGCTCCGGACGTGCGCTAGCGTGGAGCGCGCGTGCCGAGATTCACGAACAAGGTCGCAATCGTCACCGGCGGCGGCTCGGGCATCGGCCGCGCCACCGCGCTGCTGCTCGCCGCCGAAGGCGCGGCGGTGACCGTCGCCGACATCGCGCCCGACGCCGCGCAGGCGCGTCGTCGCCGAGATCGAAGCCGCGGGCGGCACGGCGCGCGCGCAGGTGGTCGACGTCGCCGACGCCGACGCGATCGAGGCGATGGTCGCCGACACGGTCGCGCGCGTTCGGCGGCCTCGACGTGCTGCACAACAACGCGGCCGCGCTCGACCAGAACCGGCTCGACCAAGACGTCGCGACGATGGATCTCGCGACGTGGGACCGCGTGCTCGCGGTGAACCTCACCGGCCCGATGCTCGGCTGCCGCTTCGCGATTCCCGGCGATGCTCGAACGCGGCGGCGGTTCGATCGTGAACACCGCGTCGGCGGCCGCGTTCTACGGCAGCCATTCGCTCGCGGCGTACGGCACGTCGAAGGCCGGCGTCGTCGCGCTCACGCGTTACGTCGCGACCGCGTACGGCGAACGCGGCATCCGCTGCAACGCGGTCGCGCCCGGTGTCGTCGTCGACCAGGACGATGCAGGAGACGCTCGGCGGCCCGATGGGCGACCGCCTGCGCCGCTACAGCACGAGCCATCTCGATCGGCCGGCTCGGCTATCCCGAGGAGATCGCGCGCAGCGGTCGCGTTCCTCGCGTCCGACGACGCCGCGTTCGTGACCGGCGAGATCCTGCGCGTCGACGGCGGCTTCACCGCGCACTCCCCCACGTACGCGACCGATCGCGCACGACATCAGCGGGCCGTGACGCGTTCTTGATCGCTTCTTGCACATCTCCCACGGCGCGCCCAGGCCCGACCGTTTGACTGACTCTTGTCAGACACAAACGAGATCGAGCCTCGGAGGGAGGTGAGCAACATGCGAGCAATCCACAAGGCCGCGGCGGCCATCGGCCGTCACGAGTGCCCTCGTCTTGGGCGGCGGAATCGCCGCCCACGCGGCGACCGAGTACCTCGACGACGCACACCGACGACGAGTTCAGTCGTCTTCGGGCAGCACGTCTCCGGGCAGTACCGGCACCCGGGCGCTTCCGGCAGTACGGGAGCGGCCGGGAACTCGACGAAGTGTCCGAACATGTAAGCGCAACTCCGACAACACGCCTCCCCCATCCAGGCGCAAGAAGCGGCTCCCGACTCCCCCCGGTCGGGAGCCGCTTCGTCGATTCGGCTGCGACCGCGCCTGATCGAATGCCGAGTGCCGGCTCTGAGCTCGCCGGCCAATGCGGTTCGCGTCCGATCGACGTCGAGCCAGCGGCTCGGCGCCGTACGCGGGCGAGGTCGATCAGCTCGCGGCCGTGCGAGAAGTCGGCCGGCGAGACGTCGAGCGGGCACACGCGGCGGGATGCACGCGGAGATCGACGTGGCCCTGCAGCTCGTGCACGTCGGTGATCAGCCGCTGCTGCACGAGCAGCGAGATCGCCTGCAACGACATCGCCAGCGCGCTCTTCGGCGGCCGCTCGCAGATCGCACGCGTAGCCCGTCGGGAACACGTAGATGCGCGTCGCGCCCGCGTCGATCGCGTTCGAGATCGGCGTGTTGTTCGACGACGCCGCCGTCCATCAACAGGTGTCCGTCCGATCTGCACCGGCGGCGAGCACGCCGGGAATCGCCGCGCTCGCGAGGATCGCGTCGACGCGCGTCGCCCGCGGTGAGCGCGACCTCGCGGCCGGAGGTCACTTCGGTCGCGACGACGCACAGCGGGATCGGCGCGTCCTCGAGCCGTTCGAAGCGCAGGTTGCGCCGACGATGAGTGCGCGGAGCCGCGTCCGGCGTCACGAGCGAGTTCGCGGCGGCCGAGGAATCCGAGCAGCCCGGTGAGCGGGCGGAGCGGGAAGACGTCGCGGGTGCGCAGCGACGCTCCAGACGTCGGCGAGGTCGTCGAGATGCTCGAGACTCGGATCGCCCGCGACCCACGCCGCGTTGAGCGCGCCCGCCGACGCACCGAACACGAGATCGGGCCGAACGTCTCGTTCCGCGAGGGCCTGGAGCATCCCGACCTGCACCGCTCCGTGGCTCGCGCCGCCCGAGAGCACGAACGCGGTCGTCACCCGCCGATGCTTACCCGGCGGGCCAGCCCCGGAGCGCGTGCTCAGCCCTCGTCGGCGAGGCGGTCGACGCTCGAGAGGTGCGACCGGGGCTTGTCGAGCGTGTAGCCCGACCACTTCGGCCGGTTCGGATGCGTGTCGTCGTCGTGGTCGGGCGCGGGTGGCGGGAGGTACACCACATCGCTCGAGTCGGCTTCGTCGGGTTCGCGCAGGTCGATGACGTCGTCGTCGGCGCTCGCGGCAGGTTCCGCCGGTGCGCTCGTCGCGGCAGCCGACGCGCGGCGTAGAGCACATCCAGCACGGACTGCGCCTCGCGGTCCAAGCGAAGGGTCGGTTGGTTGCGCCTGAGGTACCAGTCGGCCGGCGTCCAGGCCCTCGATCGCCTCGACCAGCAAGGCGGGAACTCTCTGATTGAGCCACGCATAGACGTCGCCGATATAGGTGTCCGTGCTCACCGGAAAATAGTCGCGAAGAATGACGGCACCCGCGTCGACCTCATTGGGCTCCATCATATGCGCACACAATCCAATACGGGGCTCGTCGTTCAGGATCGCCCAGTTCGGACAGGCGTTGCCGCGATATCGCGGCAGGTCTCCGCAATGCGCGTTGACGACGCCGCGGGGGAACAGACCGATCACGTCGGCGCCGACGATGGTGGGCCAGTTGATCGACACGGCCAGTTTCGCGCCGCAAGCGCGCAGCCGTTCACGGACCGCGACGTCGGAAAGAGACACCACACCGAAACCCACCGCGCCGGCGTCCGACGCCAGGCTGGCGAAATCCTCGGGCCCGCATCCATAGAACGGCTCGGACTTGGCCGTTGCGACAGCGACGATGTCATGGCCGGCAGCCATCAGGGCACGGCCGGTATCGAGAAGCCATCGGGTACGTCCGAGAACGGCAATCTTCACGTCGCCGTCTCCAGAGCGAGCCCGTATCCACTCGCGACCGCCACCGCGATGGCTTCGTCACACGATGCGCCGGCTTGTCGGGCCTTTACGACGAGCGACGCGGCCTTGAGGCCCGCGGCGTGCAAATCGACCACCGGCCGGGGGCCGATATGCGCCGTCGTCACTGCCATGAAACCGGCTTCGATATCGACATCCGGAAGCAGCGCGACATGGTGCGCCCGAAGCGCCCCATGGTCGACCGCTCCGCAGACCCGGACGATCGGTGAGCCTGACCGACGCATGACATCGAGCGCCGCGCCGTGCCGCGCATCGACGATCGAGCCATGGTCACGGTGTTCGACCACAATGAGGGCATCGAAGGGCACTGGCGCATCGACGATCGAAGACGCCCAGCTTTCTGCATCCACCCTGGCGACAACGGCGCCCGCCGCAGCGAGCCACGACGCGACGGCATGACCGAAAGGGTCCGACCCGAGGACGAGAAGATGCGACCGCATCACTTCGATGCCGCCGTCCAGCAGCAATCGCGCAACCGTCGGGCCGAGATAGTCGAACGTGCGCACATCGGCATGCGTCTCGGCTGTCGCGATGATCGGCACTCCGCGCTCCCGCAGCGCCGCGAGATCGATCTCGCCGGCGCGAAATTCCCATGGCTCCCACATCAGCGCCACCGCGGCGTTCGCGCCGAGAGCCTCGACCATGGCACGATCGATCGGGCGAACGAAACCGAGGTTGGTGACGACATCGCACCCCGCCGCCACGTCGCGCGCGTGGCCCTCGTGAAAGCGAATGCGAGCCTCGATACCGGAATGCTCGACGAGGCGGCGAACCGCGCCGACCGCCTCGCTCGCGGTTCCCCATGGCGAATTGCGCGTGACGGCGACGACTTCGCCGGCGCCTCCGAGCGCGGCGATCAATGCCGTCGACGCGAAGGGGCCCGTCGCCGCTTCCGTCAGCACCGTCATACCCCTGAGGTCGATGCGCATTCGCGCGACCGCGTCACGAGCGAGCCGGACCAAGCGTGCGTCCCGGAACGACGTTCCGGGGTCGCGGTCGCGACAATCATCCATGGGCGCGCTCGCCAACGCTGCCGCCCGTCATGAAGGTCTTCATGAACGTCTCGAGATAGAGCAGCGACCAGATCAGCAGACGGCGGTTCTGCTTGCCGTCGAGATGTTCCTGCACGAGGCCCAGCACGGCCGTGCGGTCGAGCACGTCGTAGATCGCCGCCTTGCGGTCGAACAGCACGCGCTTCACGTAGTCGATGCTGTCGCCGCGGAACCAGCTCGCGTCGGGCGCCGAGAAGCCCTGCTTCACCGCGTTCGCCACCGTATCCGGCACATAGCGGTCCATCACCTGGCGCAGCAGGAGCTTGCCGTCGCTGGTCTTCTCGAAGAAGGCGCTCGGCTTCGTCCCGGCGTCGTTCTCGTTGAGTCGGCGACCTCTCCGCAGATTGCCGAGCTTCAGGCTCACCGGCACGCGCATGGCGAAATCGACGAGGTCGTTGTCGAGGAACGGCACGCGCGTCTCGAGCCCGTGCGCCATCGCGAGCTTGTCCTCGACGACCAGCAGCCCGTGCAGGAAGGTCTTCGCCTCGAAATAGAGCGAGTGGTTGATGTAGTCCTCGGGGCGCGTCATCTTGTCGGCGTGGCGACGGAACACGTCGCGGAAGATGTCGCGGGTCCAGACGTGCTTGACGTCGCTCCAGATCGGCGCGAACACTCGCTGCAGGTCCTGGTTCGGGATCAGCCGCTGCCAGAAGCCGTAATACTTGTCGACGTAGTGCTCGAAATCGTCGTTCACCACCGCCCGGTAGTAGCGCCAGGGATAGCCGCCGAACAGCTCGTCGCCGCCGGTGCCCGCCAGCACCACCTTGCCGAACTTCGAGGCAAGCTGGGCGGCGTAGAAGTTCGGATAGCACTGGCCGACGCGCGGCTCCTCGAGGTGCCAGACCAGCGCGGCATGGCGCGCTCCATGTCGCCGGCCTTGAGCACCATCTCGTAGTGCTCGGTGCCGAAGAGGTAGGACATGTACTCGGCCTTGCTCGCGCTCGTCGAAGCCGAGCTCGAGACCCGACGCCGAGTTGAGATCGAAGCCGACCGTGAAGGTGCGCATGTCCGGCAGCTGCGGCGCCGCGACCGCGGTGATCGAGCCGGAATCGATGCCGCCGGAGAGATAGGCGCCGACCGGCACGTCGCTGACCAGCTGCCGGCTGCACGGCCTGGCGGAACAGGCGGTCGAGCTCCTCGGCGTAGCTCCGCCGGGCGACTCGCTCGGGCTCGCGAAAGTCGAAATCCCAGTAGCGTGTCGAGCTACCGGCTCGCGCCCGGGCGCGACGACGAGGCTGGTGCCCGGCGGGCAGCAGCTGCACGCCGGCGAACAGCGTGCGATCGGTGAAGAAGTTCTGGAAGGTGAGGTACTCGACCAGTGCTTCCCGGTCGAGCGTCGCGCCGACAGCCGGGCGCGCGCCAGGATCGCCTTGACCTCCGAGCCGAACAGAAGGCGCGTTCCGACCCGCGTCGTAGTAGAGCGGCTTGACGCCGAAGCGATCGCGCGCCAGCACGAGACGGCGCTCGACGCCTGTCCCAGATCGCGAAGGCGAACATGCCGTTGAAGCGTCGGCAGCGCGGCCAGGCCCCATTCGCGCGCAGGCGGCAAGCAGCGACCTCGCGTGTCGGAGCGCGACCGGAAGCGATGCCCGAGCGCCTCAAGCTCGCGTGCGCAGCTCGCGGAAATTGTAGATTTCGCCGTTGTAGGTCACGACGTAGCGCCCGTCGGGCGTCGCCATCGGCTGGCGGCCGGCCTCGCGTCAGGTCGATGATCGCGAGCCGGCGATGGCCGAGACCGACGGCGCCGTCGACCCAGACGCCCTCGCCGTCCGGGCCGCGATGCGCGATAGCGTCGGTCATGCGCTTCACGACCGCCGCGAGGCCGGCGCGCCGTCGAGATCGAAGGTCCCGGCGATGCCGCACATGTGCGTCAGGCCGCCTTGCCGGCCCGCGGGCTTGCGGGCGATCACGGTGATGCCGGCCTCCTCGACCTGCTCGCGCTCGATCGCAAGACCGAGCCCGGCGCACCAGGCGCGCACCTCCTCCGCGGACTGACGATGCGCGTTCTTCGGCGCGTACCAGTCGAAATTGATGTGGTTCATCTCGTCAAGCGTCAGCTCGGGGCGGTAGAACATCTTGAAGACGTGCCAGTAGAACAGGCGCTGCAGATCGATTTTGCCGGCCGGGATCTCCGAGCACGTCGACGGCCTCCGGCACGTCGACCGTGACGTTCGAGCTCGCCCAGCGCCTTGCCGAGCTTGGTGAGCGGCATCATCGCCGCCCACCCTTGTTCGGGCGTCATCCCCTGAAGCTTGTCGCGCACGTAGTCGTCCGTGAACTCGCGGATCGGGCCCTTCGTGCGATAGACGTAGAACAGGAAACGCCCGCCCGGCTTCAGGTGCCGCAAAACCGCCGTGAGCGCGGCGCGCGTGTCGATCGGTGTGGTGCAGCACGCCCTCGGAGAAGATCAGGTCGACAGCTCTCGGGCGGCAGCGGCAGTTGCGTCAGATCGGCCTGCAGGAAGGCCGCACAGATCCCCCGCTCGGCGAAACGGCGCGCGGCCACATCGACCGCCGTCGACACGTCGACGCCGACATAGCGGATGCGGTCGAGCACGGGCTCGAACAGCGCAAGCGCCGACATCGCCGGCGCCGCAACCGGCGTCGAGCGACCAGCGGCGAGCGCGCCGTGCTCCGCAAACCAGGGCGCGGCTGCGCAGCATCGCCGTACTTCTCGGCGAGCCAGTCGCGCATGTAGCTCGTCGACGCCCGCGCCTCGAAGTGTCGCGCTTGTGCCCACTTGAAGCCGAAGGTCTCGCGCGTCTGGCCTTGCGCGGCCGACACGAATTCGGCGGCGCGCGGGATACCGTCGACCGTCGTCAGCGCGCGGCCCTGCGACGAGGACGAACTCGCCCTTCAGGCGCCGGCGACACGCCGAAGGACGTCCGCAGACCAGGGCGGCGACTGCGGCGGCACGTCAGGCCGCACGGGCGATCTCGCGGATGCTCGCGACGACGTAGGCGTAATCGTCCTCGCTCATGCGGTTGTGCAGCGGGATCGCCATCGTGTTGCGCTCGCAGTCGCGCGCGCCGGGAAAATCGTCCGCCGCGAGGCCGAATCGCTCGCGGTAGTAGCCGAGCATGTGCACCGCGTGGGTGCCGGGCCGGGTCGCGACGCCGCGCGCGTGCAGCCGCGCCATGATTTCGTTGCGCGGGAGCGGCGCCGTCGCTGGATCGACCGTGGTGACATAGGCCTGCCAGGCGTGGCGGCCGTCGTTCGGCGACTGCGGCGTGGCGCAGCCAGGCGAGTGTCGGCAAGCTGCTCGCGATAGTAAGCGCGCCCAGCGATCGCGCTCGTCGATGAAGCGATCGAGCTTGCCGAGCTGCACGAGGCCGATCGCGCGCCTGCACGTCGGTCATGCGGTAGTTGAAGCCGAGCTCGTCGAAGTCCGGCAGCAGATAGGGCTGCGGCCCGTGATGGCGCTGCTCCTCGGAGATCGAGGCGCCGTGGTTGCGCAGCACGTCGGCGCGCGCCGCAAGCGCGGCGTCGTTCGTCGTCAGCATGCCGCCCTCGCCGGTGCGTGATCGACTTGCGCGGATGGAACGAGAAAGCAGGCCGCGTCGCCGAGCCCGCCGGCCGGCACGGCCCTTGTAGGCTGCGCCGGCCGCGCAGGCGGCGTCCTCGACGATCTTCACGCGCGGCGGCAGCGCCGCGCGCAGCGCGTCCATGTCGGCGCACAAGCCCGAACAGGTGCACCGGGATGACCGCCTTGGTCCGCGCCGTGACCTTCGCGGCGCGCCGACGCCGGATCGATGTTGTAGGTGCGCGGATCGACGTCGCACAGCACCGGCGTGGCGCCGCAGTAGAGCACGACATTGGCGGTCGCGACCCAGGTGAACGACGGCACGATGACCTCGTCGCCGGGACCGATCGCCGAGCGCCGCGAGCGCCAGGTGCAGCGCGGTCGTGCAGCTCGTCGTCGCCAGCGCGTGCTGCACCGCGTGACGCTGCCGCGAACGCCTTCTCGAAGGCCGCGACCTTCGGGCCCTGCGTCAGCCAGCCCGACATCGAGCGGCTCGCGAACCGCCTGCCATTCCTCCTCGCCCATGGAGGGCAGGGCAATCTGGATCTTGCGGCGCGCGGTCTGGTCATCGTACTGATCCTCGCGAGCGCTGCCGCACGGCGCGGCGCTCGACCTCGGCCTTGTGCGTCCGGCGCCAGTCGATCAGCCGCTGCAGGCCGTCGTCGAGATCGATCGCCGGCCGTCGAAGCCGATCTCCTCCGTTGGCCCGCTTGGGCGAGCCGATGCGGTTGCGCACCAGCGTCGCCTGGCTGCGCGGCGCATAGTTGATCGGCTGGTTCGAGCCGGTCAGATTGAGCAGCATCTCGGCAACTTCCTTCAGCGACGTGCGCTTGCCGGTGCCGACATTGTAGAAGCGATCGGTCGCGTTGCGCCTTCATCGCGCACAGGTTGGCGCGCGCGCAATCCTCGACCGCGACGAAATCGAATGCCTCGGAGCCGTCGCCGAGGATCGTCGGCCCTTCGCCGCGGTCGATGGCGTCGAGCATCTTCATGATGACGGCGATGTAGGCGCCGCGATAGTCCTGCCGCGGTCCATACACATTCATGTAGCGCAGACCGACATAGTCGAGGCCGTAGCGGAAGTGATAGGCCCGCGCCATCGCCTCGCCGCAGATCTTGGTCGCGCCGTAGAAATTCTTGTTGTTGAACGGGATGATCTTCCGTCATCGGCTCTTCGACCGCGTCGCCGTAGACCGACGCCGACGACGACCACACCAGCCGCTTGACGCCGTTGCGGACGCAGCCGTCGAGCACGTTGAACATGCCGCGAACGTTCACGTCGAACGCCGTTCGCGGAAATTCGTGGCATTGCAGCAGCCAAAGCGCGGCGAACTGAAACACGCCGTCGGCGCCCTTCAGGGCCGCGTCGAGAATATCGGTTTGCGTGATGTCGCCGCCCGCCTCGAAGATCTTGACGCGCGGATCGCGCAGCGCGCCGGCAAGATTCTCATGCGTGCCGCGAACGAAATTGTCGTAGATGACGATCTCGCCGACGTCCTGCTGCACCAGCTGATCGACCGTATGCGACCCGATCAGACCGGCGCCGCCGATCACAACAAACCGCTTTCCTCGAATGTCCAACTTGCTTCCCTCCTACTCGATCAGCGCGAGTTGCGATGGCGAAATCTCCGATAACGCTCGCCGCTGCGCTGGACAGACAAGATCTGCCGCCAGTCGCTCGCCTTGCCGGCTCATCCAGCCGATCCGGCGCGCCGGATTTCCGACCATCAGCGCAAACGCCGGCACGTCCTTCGTCACCACGGCGCCCGCGCCGATGAAGCAATATTCTCCGAGCGTGTGTCCGCAGACGATGGTGGCATTGGCGCCGATGCTGGCGCCGCGCCCGACCGGCGTGGTGCGGAATTCATCCTTGCGCGAGACATTGGCGCGCGGATTGTTGACATTGGTGAACACGCAGCTCGGGCCGCAGAACACGTCGTCGGCGAGCTCGACGCCGTCATAGAGCGAGACGTTGTTCTGAATCTTGCAGCCGTTGCCGACCTTCACGCGCGGCCCGATCATGACGTTCTGGCCGATCGAGCAGTTCTCGCCGATGACGGTGCCTGGCGAGGACATGGCAGAAATGCCAGATCTTCGTGCCCTCGCCGATGACTGCACCCTCGTCGACATAGCTCGATACGTGAATCAGCGCGCCGGGAAAGCGCGGATCCTCGCGCATCTCGCTCACTCACGACGCATCCTTGCTCGCAAACGGATGCACGCGCGCTCGTTGCCGCTCGATACGGGCGCGTTGCGAAACGCCGAGACGATGTCGATCGAGGGGCGCACCTCGTCGAGGCCAAAGCCGCGGCCGGCGACGATTTCCTCGTAGCTGCGGGTGTGCAGGTCGGTGAAGCCTTCGGAGAATTCGACCTCTTCGCCGTCGACCGTGATCGAACGGAAGGTCGTTTTCTTGCCCTGACACTCTCGCGGCAGATCGTTGCGATCGACCGACAGGAACCAGCTGACGTCGGCGCGCTCGCACTCGAGAAAGCCGGCAGCGCGCTCGGGCTCGCGCAGATGCGCCTCGTTCCGCTCGGACGCGGCCGAACACGAAGCTCAGCATGTCGAAGAAATGCACGCCGATATTGGTGGCAACGCCGCCGGACTTGGCGTCCTCGCCCTTCCACGATGCGTGATACCAGCGGCCGCGCGAGGCGATGTAGGTCAGATCGACCTTGTGACGTTCGTTGCTCTTCGCAAACTTCTCGCGCAGCGCGATGATCGCCGGATGCAGCCGCAGCTGCAGGATGGTCGAGATGCGACGGCCGGTGTCGCGCTCGATCTCCGCAAGACCGTCGATGTTCCAGGGATTGAGCACCAGCGGCTTTTCGCAGATCGCATCGGCGCCCGAGCGCAAGCGCGAAGCGGCAATGCGCGTCGTGCAGATGGTTCGGCGAGCAGATCGAAACGTAGTCGATCTTCTCGCCGCGGCGGCGCAGCTTGTCGACGTGGCGATCGAACCGCTCGAACTCGGTGAAGAAATGCGCATCCGGAAAATGGCTGTCGATGATGCCGACGGAGTCGTTCGGATCGTAGGCAACCTTCAGATCGCCGCCGACCGCCTGGATCGCCTTCATGTGACGCGGCGCGACATATCCGGCGGCTCCGATCAGCGCAAATGACAGTCATCTGGACATCACCATGAACATTGCAGATGTGGTTTTTCCAAGCTACCGCAGTCCGGGTGACTCGAGTGTCACCAGACCGAGCGTATTCAAATTTGCGTGCGGACTATCCGCACACGTCAGGCCGCCTCAGGCAGCCGCGACCATATCGGCCTCGATCGAGACGCGAACCTTTCGTCCCAGCAGGTCAAGCAGGATCGCGACACGATCGCGATCAGCCATGCCCGTCGAACAATCCGAGATTTTCGGCAAAGGCACCCGCCAGCACGCGCACCTTCTCTCCGAGCGCAAATTTCGGCCGCTGGTCCAGCTTGACGTAACCGCTTTCGTCTTCGCGCGCTTTCAGCGAGCTAAGCACTTGTTGCGCGACCGGCGCAGGATCCGGACCGTTGCAGACGAGATGCGAGACGCCGAAAGTCGATTGAATGGATCGCCAGCGCTGCGTCGCCATGTCGATCCGCACGAACAGATAGCGCGGAAACAAAGGCGCGGCGACCTTCTCGATCTTACGCGCGTGGCTCCGGCGCTTTAGATAGCGAGGCAGGTATATCTCAAAGCCCTGGCGCACCAGATTGCGCGCGGCTTTCGCCTCGGCATTCACCTGCGTCTGGACGACATACCATGCATCAATGCTGATCATGCTCATTGCTCGGCATCCCGACGCTCAGAGACATTCAAACCTAGCAAGCTGGGAGCGAGCACACGACCGGGTCCGTAAAGCCGCACGGCTTCATCGAACGCCCGGCGCGCGTTGACTACATCGGTGATGATCACGGCGTCAAATGGAACTGTCAGACGGTCGTAGCCAGAAACAACTTGCTTTCCGACAAAAAGCATCTCGTCGGCATTTTGATCGACAATGGCGACGATCGAGACGCCGCACTCGACAGCCGACAGGATGGCAATCTCGGCCAGGTCCGACTTTCCGGCAAGCACGAGATTTTGGAAATTCTGCTCCCTCGCCAATTGAAAGACCCGCGTGCAATCAGCTTTGGCCTGTCGGAAAAACGAAAAAGAAGACGACAGGTATTCCACGGTCAGGCGCGACTTTTCGGCGAAGCCTTGCGGCGTCAGGTAATAGGCGTAACGGCGCGCAGGCGCGTCGCTGACCTTGACGAGACCCTTCTTGACACACCGCTTGAGGTAGGCATTGACGAGACCGAGCGCGATGCCGAGTTCTTCGGCGATGCGGCGCTGCGATCTGGCGCCGTCATCTCGACGGAATTGAGCAGATCGAGGACGATCCGTTCGTCCTCATGCTCTGGAGTTCAGCAAGCGATCCATCACGCGTCTTGGCTCGGACTCGTCCATACGGCGTGATTTAGCGCGTTCACCGTGTGAACGTCAAGTCTATCGTTCATCAAATGAACACATCAACTATCTGTAATTATTGATTAATTTATTTCGTAGGTTTCGGAGCACGTTCGGAAACCGAAACTCGAGGTGAACTCAGCCCCTACCCCGCGTGATGGTGGGCTGCGCTACCAAACAGGCCCGAGGCATTATGTCAGATGCCAAGTGTCGCAGCGCAGCAAAAGGGCAACGGCGACTCCCTGCCGAGGTTCGTCCATTTGAAGGGGATCACAAAGTTGCAGGGCTGAGGCTCGAAACCTGGCCTCTCGCGGGAACGTGGCGGTCAAAACAACGATTGTATTAAACGCCAAATTAACACTTAGGAAAGAATCAACTGGATGGCAGGGTGGTCCATGCGATTTGGTCTGTCGTAAATCACTTACTTCCAGCTGCGCGCGCGAAAACGGGCATCGGACTTAAACTAGCGCACCTAAAGTGTTGGGCGCAACTTAGCCGCCTAAAATTTGTTGAGGACCAAGGACTAAGCGATGAAGTCTAGGTTCATCACTGACCCGCAAGACGCCTCTGATGACTTTCCCAACACGGTTGGGATGAGTTCTATACGAACTTCTTTCCTTCCTCGGCTTAGCACCAGCAGCAGGAATCCTCTCGCCAGTGATCCTGCACCCGTGAAGATTTTGGCAACTCCAGCCCTTACGAGCGAGGCTGTCGAGTCCTCGCGCGCACAAAGCGGCCCCACCACCGTCACTGCTCTGACGTCCGGGGGCATCACCATCAATCTCCTGTTCGACGCCGCGGCCATGGCCGCGCCGGCAAGCTTCCGGGCGGGCATCCAGCAGGCCGCGTCGATACTGACAGCGGCGATCTCCGACAAGATCACCGTCAACATCAAGATCGACTATAGCGGAACCGGCGGCGGCGCCGCTGCCGGTCCCGATAACGGCCTTTACGAGAGCTATACGTCGGTCAGGGCCGACCTGATCAACAATGCGACGCCGGGCGACACGACCTTCAATGCGTTGCCGGGCGGGTCGTCGATCCAGGGGCAATCCAGTGTCGCCGTCTGGAATGCCCAGTTGAAGCTTTGGGGATTGCTCGGCGCCAACGACACCACCACCGACGACGGCAGCGCAACCTTTGCGACCGACATCAATCCGAACTTGCTGGTCGGCGTTGCGCTGCATGAACTGACCCACGCGATGGGCCGCGTTCCGTATGGACCGCAGCCCGATATTTTCGATCTGTTTCGCTTTACCAGCCCCGGCACCCGGCTGTTTCGGGCGGCGCCACCGCTCCGGCCGCCTATTTCTCCGTGGACGGCGGCGCTACGAAACTGGCCGACTACGGCCAGACTTCCGATCCCAGCGATTTCCTCAACAGCGGCGTGCAGGGCGCCAACGATCCGTTCAACGAATTTTACAGCGGCAGCACGCTTCAGAGCCTCACGGCGGTCGACTAAGACCAGCTCGATGCGCTGGGCTTTCATACGGCGTCACAAAACGGCTTCGTCGTCGCCGCGACAACATCCCAGGCCGTCCAGGGAGGCCCGGCCGTCGCGCTTCTGAGCGGATCGCCAACCATTACGGATCCGGCAAGCACAACGTTGTCGAGCGCGACCATCAAGATCGCCAATGCCGGCGGCAGCGCGGTCACGGGCGACATGCTCTACATCAACGGCCAGCAAAGCGGCACGGTCGGCGGCGGCCTTGTCACGGTGAGCTGGAATGCCATCACCAGGCACCCTGACCTGACCGGAAGCGCCACGATCGCGACCTACAGACGCTCCTGAGCCAGGTCACCTACCAGGATGGCGGACGGACTCCTCGACCGGAAGTCATCCGCTGCGCACGACCACCTGGACCGTCAATGACGGAACCAACAGCTTCAGCGCAACGTCGCAAATCGCGATCGAACGTGCGCCTGTGGCGACGGTTGCGAATGTGACGTTGAATTCCGGCTTGATCACGGTTGCCGCCTCTTCGCTGTTCACAGCCTCCGATCCCGATGGCGACGCGATCACGACATACGCATTCCAGGATACGGGCAGCGGTCACTTCGTTCTCAACGGAGTCGTGCAAGCCAACAATCAGGAAATCGACGTAACGGCGGCGCAGCTTTCGCAGCTGAGCTATCAGAACGCCGTCGGGACGGACTCGGTTGCAGGTCCGCGTCAATGACGGAACGCTGTGGAGGCTCTGGCAAAGCTTCACCGTGACGGGTCCAGTGACCGTGATCCAGACCATCGGCTCGACCAGCCTGGTGCAGGTCGGTAACAATTATTTTCTCTACAGTACGGCAGCGGGGCCGGTCCCGAACTGATAATACAACGGCGCGCGCCTCTACGCCGGCGAGTTCGGCAGCTGGACGCCGATCGGCGCGATCCAGGTCGCCGGCGGCTATGACGTGGCCTGGAAGGATCCCGCCGACCGGTCAGTACACGGTCTCGACCACCGACAGCAACGGCAACTATCGTTTCGAGGCTTCGTTCGCGCCGGTGGCGGGCAACAGCGCCGCCCTGAAATCGATGGAGACGACCTTCCACCAGGATCTCAACGGCGACGGCACGATCGGGGCTCCTCGGTCCGCCGACCGTGATCCAGACCGACGGCACGACCAGCCTGGTCGAGATCGGCAATAACTATTTTCTCAATACCCGGCAGCGGGACCGGTCCCGAACTGAACTACGACGGCGTCGCCCTTCGGTCGGCGAGTTCGGCAGCTGGACGTCGATCGGCGCGGTCCAGGTCACGGGCGGCTATGACGTGGCCTGGAAGAACACCGACGACGGCACTACACGGTCTGGGCCACCGACAGCACCGGTAATTATCTGTCGAGCCTCGTTCCGGTCGGCGGGCAACAGCGCCGCCCTGCAATCGATCGAAGCAACGTTCCACCAGGATCTCAACGGCGACGGAACGATCGGGTCTCCCTCAGTGTCCCCGACCGTGATTCAGACCAACGGAACGACCAGCCTGGTCGTTGATTGGCAATGATTATTTTCTCTACAACACCACCAGCGGGACCGGTCCGGAACTGACCTATGCCGGCGTCGCCCTTCACGGTCGGCGCGTATGGCGGCTCGGACCGCGATTGGCGCGATCCAGGTCACGGGGGGCTATGACGTGGCGCTGGAAGAACGCCGGCGCCGGCCAGTACACGGTGTGGAGCATCGACAGCAACGGCAATTATCTCTCGAGCATCATTGCCCCTGTAGCGGGGAGCAGCACCCGCGCTGCAATCGGATCGAGAGTGTATCTTTCACCAGGATCTCAACGGCGACGGAACGATTGGGTCTCCCTCAGTGTCCCCGACGGTGATCCGTCCCGACGGCACAACCAGTCTGGTCCAGATCGGCGTCGATTATTTTCTTTACAATACCACCAGTGGAACCGGTCCCGAACTGACCTATGCCGGCGTGCCTTTCACCGCCGGTGCATTATGGGCGGCTGGACCGCGATTGGCGCGATCCAGGTCACGGGTGGCTACGACGTGGCGGTTGAAGGGTCGCCGGCGCCGGCCAGTACACGGTGTGGAGCATCGACAGCAACGGCAATTATCTCTCGAGTATCATTGCCCCGGGTAGCGGGGAGCAGCACCCGCGCTGCAATCGGATCGAGAGTGTGTTCCACCAGGATCTCAATGGCGACGGCACGATCGGCTCTCCCTCAGTGTCCCCGACCGTGATCCAGACCAACGGCGCGACCAGCCTGGTCCAGATCGGCATCGATTATTTTCTTTACAATACCACCAGCGGAACCGGTCCCGAACTGACCTATGCCGGCGTGCCCTTCACGCGTCGGCGCATATGGCGGCTGGACCGCGATTGGCGCGATCCAGGTCACGGGTGGTTATGACGTGGCGTTGAAGGTCGCCGGCGCGAGCCAATACACAGTGTGGAGCACCGACAGCAACGGCAATTATCTCTCGAGCATTGTTGCCCCGGCATCAGGGAGCCAGCGCCGCGCTGCAGTCGATCGAGAGTGTGTTCCACCAGGATCTCAATGGCGACGGCACGATCGGACTTCACAGTCCCACAAGCGTACTTCAATCCGTTACTATGTCGGCAGGTACCGAACTCCTACTGACCGACGCTCACACATTAATCGTGGCAAGTGGCGACACGTTGCATATCAATGACGGTCATCATCAACAACGCCGGCAACATCCTGCTGACCGGCACGCTCTCGGTTGATGTTTCGACGCTCACGCTCGAAGGCTTCGGCACGGTGACGCTGACGGGCGGCACGATTATGGGCTCAGCCGGCGGCGAGACCTTGCATAACAACGGCAATACCATCTCGGGGGCCGGTGCGATCGGTGACGGCAGCGGTCATCTTGCGCTTGACAATGCGAGCGGGACAATTGAGGCCGCCAACGGCGGGACACTGGTCGTCGATACCGGAGCCAGCATTGCCAACGGCGGTACGCTGCATGCAGGCGATGGCGCCACGTTTATCATCGACGACTCCATCACAGGCAGCGGCGGAGCAGTGATCAGCGCCGGCGCGACGCTCGAACTCGCCGCCGCCAACTCCGGAACGGTTACCTTCAGCAGTCCAACGGGGACACTCATACTCGACGATGCGTCGGCGTTCAGCGGCCAGATCGTCGGCTTTACCGGCGACGGCACTTTGGTGGGCTCGGATCACATCGATCTACGCAGCATGAACTACAGCACAGTTCACTCCAGCTACAACAGTTCGAGCGGCGTCCTCGCTGTCGGCGATGGAACCAGCGGGGTGGATATGAAATTCGCCGGAACGTACTCGCCGGCCAACTTCAAATTCGCCGATGACGGCAACGGCGGCGCCATCGGGTACGATCCGCCAACATCCAGCAATGCCCCCGTTACCACGGGCCACGCCTCGTTCATTTTCGCGCAGAATTCCGGTTAGACCACACTCTACAAATTTCGACCCCGCAACGGACACCATGCAGTTCAGCAAGACGGTGTTTGCGGCGGTGGACGCGGTTCTTGCCGCCACACACGACGACGGACACGGCAATGTTGTGATCGCAGATGCCACGCATGATACGATGACCATTCAGCACGTCACAACCGCGCAATTGCTGGCGCATCAGGGTGACTTTCATTTTGCGTGAGTGTCATTGGCGGCGCCCTGCCCGTGGCCGAGTCCGACTAAAGCCAATTGACCGTATATTCTTCACCGCGACCGCAAACCTATGACCTGAAAGTACCGCTAGTTGACTTGAAATCGAAGTCAACCCAATGGTTCTTATTCAAAGCGGCGGGGAACTCCCTCACCCGGACGTCAGTTGCTTTCCAGAGGAAAGATCCATGCTTTCGGCAAGCTACGTTACTGTGGGCGCGGCCATGTTCGCAGCGGCACTTTATCTTTTTTTCCGACTGCGGCTTTTCCTGACAACAGCGACCATGTTGATTGGCTCCCTGCTGCTGATCTACGGACCGGCATATCTGGGTTTCATGCTTAGTTCCGGCGCCCATGCGCTGTTGATCAGATCGATCTCGGGCGGCGTTCTGCAAATAAATCCCATATTCCCTCTGATCGCGGGAAAGGTGAAAGATTTCGATGCGCGTCGTCATCGCGATGAAATTTTTCACTGGCACTGATGTACGTCAGCATCATTGCGGGCATCGAGGTAGTCGACCGGTTGATACCCAGGCGAATAGCAGCATTGCGTGCCGGGCTAACCAATTGGAACGGTCAAGTTCTCCGGGACGACATCGGAGGCGACAGGATCTTGCTTGCGGACGATCTCCCTTCTTCTTTTGTTCATGTGCCTTGTTTCGATCAGGGAAAATCATGTTGGAACGATCAAGGACTTTCTGTCCTTGCCAACGAATGACGGCAGCAGAATCGACTACCGATTGCATCACGGCGGCAGCCCAAACTACATCTACAATGTGATCCTGGGTGCGATCGCACCCATGCTCGTAATCTGGGGAATACTGGCCGGCTGGTTGAATAGATCGTGGTGGCTGTTGTCGTCAGCCTTCCTGTTATTCCTGGCGGTTATGATCGGAAAGTCAGAGAGCCTTAGCAAGGCGCCTCCGGCCTTCTTTCTTATTCAGCTGATTGTTGCCGCCGTAGCCGTCTTCAGCAACAGGATTACCTGGCGCTTCGGGCTCGGGGTGGCGGGCGTCGTTGCGCTTGTACTCTATGTTATCTTCCGCCTCGTCTTGCCGGCTTCTGAAGGAATGGAAACTGTTTACTATCGCGTCTTCGAAGCCGAAAATCAGTCCTTGCTCGAAAATTTCTCTACATACCCCTTCATGCATCCGCATTTGTGGGGCTCCAATATCCGTCCCATCGCGATGTTGAAGGGCGTGCCGTTCGTCCCGAGTTTCAGCATTGTGGCCTACACCTGGTACGGAAATCACGACGTTACTAGCCCGGCTCTTTTCATCGCCGATGCCTGGGCTGACTTTTCATACTTCGGCGTTTTTCTGTTTGGCATGCTGGCGGGTGCTGTCTGCCGCTCGATCGATATTGCCTTCCTTTCACACGGCAAGACCATCGTCGCCGTTGCAATACTCGGCGCGTCCTTTACGGGCGTGTTTACGCTCTTGGTGACCGCGCTGAACACCGCATTCTTTTCGGGTGGGCTTGTGCTCGCACCGGCTTTGGCGGGCCTCTTGCTGACCGCAATTCGGTATTCCGATCAGCGGCGGACGGTATCGCCGATCAAGAACATTGCCCTGAAAGACTAAGATGCATATGGATTTGCGTTGAAATAGTGTTTCTGGCAATGACCTTCATTGACGCTGATCGCCCGCCGGCGCCGGACCACGACCGTACCGCTTCCTGAACTTGAACCCGTAAGTTGAATGAAACCTACAGCCACCGCCTCATCTCGACGACTACTCTACGTCGCGAACGAGGACTTCGCGTTCTTGCTCAACCGCCTGCCGATGGCGCGCGCAGCGCGCGAGGCCGGCTTCGAGGTGCATGTCGCAACCCGTGTAAGCAAGGGCGCGAAGGCTATCGAGGCCGAAGGCTTCATTCTGCATCGGATCCCTTTCGACGCGGCGGATTGTCTCCTTTCGCGGCGATCCCGACCATCCTGGCGCTCCGGCGCGTCGAGCGAAAAATCAAGCCGCAAATCGTGCATCACTCGGGCTTGCAGTGCTGCGTCTATGGCTCGATTGCGGCGCTCGGCAAGAAATTCTCGCAGGTCAACGCCATCACCGGGCTCGGCTACATCTTCACGTCGGCGACGTGGCGGACGCGGCTGCTGAAGCAGAGCATGGGATGGATCCTGCCCTGGCTGTTGAACCAGCAGCGCAGCCTCGTTCTGGTTCAGAACCCGGACGATCGCGCGGCGCTGATCGATCTCGGCATCAAGCAGGAGCGGATGGTTCTGATCCCGGGATCGGGCGTCGACACGGATGCCCTGCAACCGTTGCCGGAACCGGAAGGGCCCGATCACGTTCGGCTTTGCAGGACGCCTGCTGACCGACAAGGGCATACGCGCCCTGGTGGCCGCCCACGGCATTTTGCGCAATCAGGGCCATGACGCCAATCTCATCATCGCGGGAAATCCGGATCCGGCCAATCCCGCCTCCGTTTCGCTGGAAGAAGTCGAGGAGTGGAATCGCCGGCCCGGAATCACCTGGCTCGGGCATATCGAAAATATCGTCTCGCTTGTGGCGAAGCGTGCCACTTTGCGGTGCTGCCATCGCACCGGGAAGGCCTGCCCGGTGAGCCTGCTGGAAGCAGCCGCCTGCGGCAGGCCGATGATCGCGACCGATGCGCCCGGCTGCCGCGAGATCGTCATCGACGATCAGACCGGACTTCTGGTGCCGATCGAAAATCCGGACGGCACTTGGCGCAAGCGATCATGACGCTCGCGAACTCGCCCGAACTGCGCGAACGATACGGCAAAGCCGCGCGACAACTCGTCGTCAACAAACTTTCGGCAAAGATCATCGGCAACTCGATTGTCGAGCTTTACGACGGATTACCGTTTGCGCTCTCGGGCATCGATCGGCGCTCGCCGCCAGCCGACGACCACGCCGCGCGCCGGAAAGGTCGTGCTGGTCACCCAGCACTACGCGCCCTTCCCCAGCACGACTTCCGGCTACATGACGGACATCGCCAAGGCGCTGGCGCAAAACAACCGGGTGATGGTGATATCGAGCTCGCCGGATTCCGCCTCCAAACTTCCGCCTGACGCCAGGCGAGCCCGAGGTGATCGAGATCAAGAGCTGGTGGCCGGAGAAATCTGCGCTGGTTTCGCGATCGCTCGCCGCAGTGCTGTTTGCGATCCAGGTGTTCATCGCGGTCATGAAACATGCCCGCAGCGAGGACGTGCTGCTGTGCGTCACCACGCCGTTCACCTTGCCCTATACGGTGGCGCTGGCGGCCCGACTTCGAAGGGCTGCGTCCGCCCTGATCATCTATGATCTCTATCCGGACACGCTGGTCATGGCCGGCTTTCTCGAGCGCATTCTCGATCTCTGACCAGGTCGCTTCGATCGGCCAACAAAGTGATGTTTCGCTGGCTCGACGCCATCGTGATCATCGGCCGCGACATGAGCGCGAAACTGCTCGACTATCCCAAGATGAAGCCGCCAAGATCAAGCTGATTCCGAATTGGGCGACCCTGCCGGTCCGCTACCGAGAGCGTCGACCCCGACAATCCGTATCGCACGCCGATGCGGAGGCAAATTTGTCGTCGCCATGTCGGGCAATGCCGGCTTCACGCACGATCCCGAGTCCGTTTTCGAAGCCGCGCGGATCCTGCAGGACGATCGCGGACATCAAGTTCCTGCTTTCCGGCGAAGGCGTCGGCTGGACCAAACTCAAGGAAATGCAGGCGGCATCGCCGCTTCCCAACGTCACGCTGATCGAGCGCGTGCCTGAGGCAGAACTGGAGAGTTTTCTTTCCGCGGGCGACGTCTGGATCGTTCCCTACCGCAAGAACAACACCGGCGTGTCGGTGCCGAGCCGCATCTATAATCTGCTCGCGGTCGGCCGGCCCATCATCATCTGCTCGGAGCCGGACGCCGAGGCGGCGCATTCTGGTGCGGGAGGAGGATATCGGCTGGGTCGTGCCGCCCGAAAGTCCGGAAGCGATTGCCCAGATCATCCGCCTCGCGGCATCCGCCAAAGACAGGACGAGTGACATGGGACGTCGGGCGGCGATCGTTGCTTCCCGCTTTACCCCCCAGATCGCCTTGAATGCCTATCGAGACCTGATGCAAAGGCTGATCGAACGGCGGCTCGTTCGAAATCGACTGCGTTCGAAATCGTTCAGTTGAAGGCGCGGATCAGTTCGACAACGGTTTGTTGCTGCTGCGGTGTGATTTCGGCAAACATCGGTAACGAGAGAATCCGGCCCTGATGGCGGTGGGCGTTCGGAAATTGTCCCTCACGATGATTGAAGCGGCGGTAAGCCCCGAGAAACGGCAGCGCGACCGGATAATTGATTGCCGTCTGTACGCCGTGCGCATTCAGGTGCGCCGCGAGCTGATCGCGCCGGGGATGCTGGATCGTGTAGAGATGATAAACGTGGGTGCGATCGAGACCCACCTGCGGCGGGATGATGTCCTCGATCTGGTTGAGGCCGGCGTCGTAGACCTTTGCAGCATCCTGTCGCGCTTTGGTCCAGTCGGCGAGATGCGGCAATTTGGCGGACAGAATCGCCGCCTGCATGCCGTCGAGCCGGCTGTTGATGCCCTCGATCGGAATGTTGATGCTTTACCAGGCCGCCGTGCCGCGCCAGCATCGCCATCTGCTCCGCAAGCGCGTCATCGTTGGTGACGACAGCGCCGGCGTCGCCCATGGCGCCGAGATTCTTGCCGGGATAGAATGAATAGGTCGCGGCAGCGCCGAAGGTGCCGACTTGCCGCCCTCTGTAGCGCGCCAGATGCGCCTGCGCGCAGTCCTCGATGACCCAGAGCTCGTGCTTGCGCGCGATCGCCATGATCGCATCCATATCCGCCGGCTGGCCGTACAGATGCACGGGAATGATGCCGACCGTCCGCGGCGTGATCGCGGCCTCGATCGCCGCCGGATCGATCGTGAAAGTCGCCTTGTCGGTGTCGGCGAAGACAACGGTCGCGCCGGCATGCGTGATCATCGCGGAGGTGGATGATCCACGAATGCGCTGTGGTGATGACCTCGTCGCCGGGCCTGCACCTTCAGCGCCGCCATGGCGAGATAGAGCGCGTCGGTCCCGTTGGCGCAGGAAACGCAATGCTTGACATCCACGGCGGCGGCGAACTCCCGCTCGAATGCGTCGACATAGGGTCCGCGAATAAACGCATTGTCGCGGATGACGGCAGCGATGGCGCCGTCGATCTCGGCCTTGATCGTCTGATACTGGAGCTGCAGATCCGCGAAGGGTACCGACATCGATCGTCCTGCTATTTGCGCGGCGCAAGCCGCCGCGCCGGGTTGCCGGCATAGGTGCCGGCCACGGCAATGTCCCTGGTCACGACCGAACCCGCGCCGATGACGACGTCGTCCACGATACGCACCGGCATGATGGTGGCATTGGAGCCTATCGAAACCCGATTTCCGATCGCGGTCTCGCGCCACAATTCCTTGCGTCCGCCTGACGGGCCGCCGGTCGAGAACGTATCATTGATGAACATCACGCCGTGGCCGACAAAGCAGTCCTCGCCGATGGTCACCAGTTCGCAGATGAAGCTGTGAGACTGCACCCGGGTGCGCGCCCCGACAACCGCGCCCTTCTGGATTTCGGTGAATGGCCCGACGAAACAATCGTCGCCGATTTTGCAGCCATAGAGATTGCAGGGCTCAACGATCGTGACCCGCGCGCCGAATTCGACGTCGCGCACGCCCGCCTTGCGTACGTCGGGACCGCTCACGACGTCACACCGAGCTTGCACAGCCGAGGCGCGAAATGCAGCGGAACCTCCTGACCGGTTTCGATCGACTCATAGAGCGCGGAGATCAACTCCAGGCTCTTGCGTCCTTCGAGGCCATCGACCAGCGCCGAGCGCTGATGGACCAGACAGTCGATCACGTGTTGGTAGTAGGCCTGATGGCCGAAGCCATAAACGTTCGGAGGGTTGACGGAAAATTTCTCCAGCACATCCTTGTCGCTCGGAAGTTCGTCGGCAAAGTGCCAGTGCCTTATCTGATTGACCGCGAAACCCGCGATTTCCACCATGCCCTTTTCACCCAGGACCGAGAGCGACCCTTCGATATCCTTTGGGCGCGCGGCCGTCGTCGCTTCGATGATGCCGAGCGCACCATTCCGGAATTTCAGCGTTGCGACCGCGGTATCTTCGGTCTCGATTTTGGCAAGCGCGGTGATCGCGCGCGCATGAACGCTCGCGACATCGCCGAAGAACCACTCCAGCATATCGACATGATGACTGGCCTGATTCGAAAGCACGCCGCCGTCGTAGGCCCAGGTGCCGCGCCACTTGTCCTGGTCGTAGTAGGCCTGGTCCCGGCACCAGCGCACGCGGACCGTACCCAGAATGAGACGACCAAAGCGACCTGCTTCGAGGGCCGCACGTGCCTTGACGACCGGAACGTTGAAGCGATTCTGCTTGACGACGAACAGCTTGACGCCGGCCTCGTCGCAGGCGCGGATCATTTCGTCGGCATCCTGAAGCCGGAGCGCCATCGGCTTTTCGACGACGATGTGCTTTCCGGCTTTTGCGCAGGCGATGACATGTTGCGGGTGCATTCCGCTGGGCGTCAGGACCGCAACGGCGTCGATCTCCTTTCGCCCGAGAAAGTCATCGATATCGTAATAGGCAGGCACGCCGAACTTCGACCCGATGGCATCTGCCCGCGCGCGGATCGGATCGCAGACGCCGACGAGGCTCGCCCCATCGATCTGGTTGCCGCCAAGCAAGTCCGAATGTCGCCTTGCGATGCGTCCGCAGCCGAGCAGGCCGAACCTGATCATGGGCATTCCTCATTTGGCACGGCAATAGACCTGCGGGAGGATGCCGCACAACAAGCGCCGAGCCCAGAAAGACTGGCTGTGTCTATATTCGCAAAAGCGCTTATGAATCAAGTGTCTTTAAGGCATGACTTCGTCGAACGAAAGCGGGTGACCACAGGAAGACTTGAACATCCATCAACCGGGCATTCGCACTCCGTGACGTTCAAATCACGGCCGGTTTCAATTGTGCTCACAAAACTCGATGTGTATTCGCTCAAGGTATCAAGAGAGATACCGCGTCGCCCGTGCAGAAATGGAGCAAATTCCATAAACAGCGACATACTGCTGTGATGGACTTGATCTGTCCTTTCCTTTACCTTTAGAAATTCGCGCTGGGCGTTACGCCAAATAATTCGAACTCACCGTTCGAAACTCACGGAACTCCGCGCAACCTATGAGCGCTGCCGTGCTGCAAATCATATGGCTGAATCGACGTCTGTTTGTCGGGGTAATGTGCCTGACGTTACTCGCCCTTACTGTCGGCGTCCTTATGTTGCCCAAGCCGCGAATTATGGTTCGGTCATCCATTGAAATCGGTTCCGCTATCACCAGCGAGAAGCCGGAGCCGCTTGAACTTGCCGACCACGTAGTAAAACAAATATCCAGCGTCTATGCTCCAGCCGCTCTATTGTCGAAGGCAAAAGACGGCACCTCGCCCTCAGTTTTGAGCGCACTGAAGGATTTGAATGTCGAAAGCGCTGGGCCTTCCGTGGTGTTAAACAGCATCGTTGATCCCAGCGCCGAAGATGCGGCCAGAGAATTCCAGGAAACTGTCGCCCAGCAGATCATTAAACGGCATGCAACACGCACGCAGGCCTTACGACAAGATATTTCCGCGCGAATCGTTTTGGCCACGCAAGTCTCCAGCAACCTTGAACAACAAATTGGGGCTGACACCATTGAAATCGATCGCATCGCCGCTCTGACCGACGATGTGCGCGGACAAATCGAAAATCAGCGCGAGAATTTGGCGACTTTAAATCGGCACGTAGGCTCCGAGCAACAATCCGCTGAACCCTCCGGAGATCAAACTCAAACTCGCGAATTACAGGGGCAGATTTCACGCCTGACGACGTTGATGGGCAACCTGATACTTGAACATTCCCACCTAACGCGGGAACTTGCGGAGACACACCGACAATACGAAACGAAAACCAGCGAGCTCGCCGATGCGCAATTTCGGCTAAAGATGCTTAGTGAAACGCGCATATCGTTACCACCATCTTTGATGCCTGCATCATCGGCATCGCGCTGGCCGGCCCTGCTCACCGTCGCACTCGTGGCTTCAATTCTGGCCGCCTTCGGAGCAGTCGCCTTACTCTACAATACAACAGAGCGAAATACGTGAGAATCGGGAGCGATTTGCCACGTAGGTTCATTAAAAGCGGTGTTTTTGGCGTGTCAGCATGACAAGATTCTCCGACCAAAATCTTGAATCCTTGCAGTCGCATAGCCGCCTCGGGCCAGCCCTTCTGCTGTACGTCCACATTGTCGTTTGCTGCCTGTCACTTATCTACGTCGCGGAGTTTTATTCCGGTTACAAAATCGTCAGGTTCGACCAGAGCCGCCTCTACGCGGCCGCGCTGAACATTGCGCCGTTCGCTCTGGTCTCTATTCTTTTCACATTCAGTCGATTCAGCTTCGGCTATTTTCTCGGGTTTTATTTCTACACCATGATTCTCGGTTATCTCTGGCTCGTCACCTTTTCGCAATTCTACTACGATCACGCATTAGCGACGCATTTCAGCTTTTGGCTCCGCCTTGGCATTCCTCGTGCCCGCGCTGTTCATCACGTCGCCGATCAGGCAAACGGTATACCCTGTCGACGCGGGCGCTCGATGATCTTGTTGTCCTTCATCCTGATCTTGGCGGCGCTTATCGTCGCGGTCGGCGCTTTCTACAATTTCAGGCTGGTCGGCATCGCCGATATCTACAGTTTTCGCGATGAACTCGATTTTCCCGACGTGGCTGAGCATACGCAATGGGCGCAACGTCGAACGCGTTGCTGCCGTTCGCATTTGCCTGCTTCGTCGCGCGTGGCAATCGGTGGCGAGCGGCGGTGGTGCTGGCTGCTCTTGCTGCTGTTCTATCCGATTACGCTCACCAAACTTATGCTCTTTGCTCCGTTTGGCTGCTGTTTCTGACGCTGCTGTCCCGCTTGTTCGAAGCCAGAACTTCCGTCGTGTTGTCATTGTTTCTGCCGGTATCGGCTGGAGTTGTTTTGGCGTTGCTGTTCAAGTCCGGCGCGCTCCCGTACGAGCTGATCAGGAATTATTTCGGCACCATCAATTTCAGGATGATCGCCATTCCGTCCAGTCGCGCTCGACTTCTATAACGACTTCTTTTCGACGCACGATCTCACGCTACTTTTGCCAGATTTCCTTTTTGAAGCCGTTCGTCGACTGTCCCTACAGCGATACGTTGTCGATCGTGATGGAGCAGGGCCTATCAGATCGGGCAATTTCAACGCCTCGCTTTTTGCGACGGAAGGCATCGCTTCGGTTGGACCAATCCTGGCGCCGCTTTCCGGGCTCGCATGCGGCCTCGTGATAGCCCTCGCCAATCGTTTCTCGTCCGGCCTGCCACCGAGATTCATTCTGTTGTCGGGCGGCATTCTTCCGCAGACCTTTCTGAATGTGCCACTCACGACGACATCTGTTGACGAACGGCGCCGTCACTGCTCTTCCTGCTGTGGTATGTCACGCCGCGCGAGATATTCGAACCGATCAACCCGAATCCGAAATCGACGGCAGCGCCCGAGGCTGACCGATCGGCCGGATCGCATCGGCCGCACCACTCTTGACGACCCAAATCCGGCAGACTATCAGTCAGGATCGACGAAGCGATCGTCCGAAGTCACGATTGCTCGACGTGGAATCGCGCTTTTTGCTGCGTTGACCCCTTTCATTCCCGCGCGATGGCGACGTTCCCTCCAACAAAGAGCACCTTCGGGTGTCAGGCATGCCAGAGGTTCCCGATGCAGAGCGTTCTGATCACCGGAGGCGCCGGTTTCATCGGCCAGAATCTGGTGCATGCATGGCGCGCCGCGCGTCCGGACGACCGGCTGATCGTCGTCGATGCGATGACCTACGCGGCCAACGTCCGAAGCCTGGAGCCGCTGATCGCCGATCGCAGCATCCAGTTCGTCAAGGGCGACATCGGGGATGCGGCGCTGATGCGACGGCTGTTCGACGAGCATAAATTCACGCGCGTCGCCCACCTCGCCGCCGAATCCCATGTCGATCGATCCATCGTCGATCCCGAGGCCTTCCTGCAAACCAACGTGCTCGGCACCTTCACCCTGCTCAAGGCGGCGCTGGACGCCTGGCGCGCGTCGGGCGCGATCGATCGCGCGCGCTTTCTTCACGTCTCGACCGACGAGGTCTACGGCTCGCTCGGGCCGGACGATCCCGCCTTTTCGGAATCCTCGCCGTATCGTCCCAATTCGCCCTACGCCGCGAGCAAGGCGGCGAGCGACCATCTGGTGCGCGTCATTCGTCGCGACCTACGGGATGCCGGCCCTGATCACCAATTGCTCGAACAATTACGGTCCCTACCAGCACCCCGAGAAATTGATTCCGCTGATGATCATTCACGCGCTGGAGGGCAAGCCGCTGCCGATCTATGGCGACGGCTCCAACGTCCGCGACTGGCTGCATGTTTCCGATCATTGCGAGGCGCTGATGAGCGTGATCGAGCGCGGCCGCATCGGCGAAACCTACAATGTCGGCGGCGGCAACGAACGCAACAACCGCGACGTGGTCGGCCTGATCTGCGACACGATCGACGAGGCGTTCGCCGCCGATAAAGGCCTCGCCGCGCGCTTTCCGTCCTGTCCGGCGGCCTCAGGGGCGAGCTGCCGCTCGCTCATCTCGCTATGTGACCGACCGGCCGGGCCACGATCACCGCTATGCGATCGACGCTACGAAACTCGCGACCGAACTCGGCAATCGATGCAGCGTCGGTTTCGAGACCGGACTGCGCCAGACCGTTCGCTGGTATCTCGACCAGGAAGACTGGTGGCGCGACGTGACCAGCGGCGCCTACCAGGCGTGGATCGACAAGAATTACGGCTTCCGGATCGCGGTCTAAACCGTCATGCGCATCCTCGTGCTCAACGCGGATTATCCGCGCTTCCTGGCTTGGCTCTATCGCCGCCAGCCGGGGCTCGAGAACGCCCCCTACGCGACGCAGATGGCCGCGCGCAACGCCAGCCTGTTCGGCGTCGCGGATTTCTATTCGAGGAATTTTGCCGCGTTGGGCCACCCGGCGGCGGAAATCCACGTCAACAATCCCTGGCTGCAGTCGGCATGGGCGCGCGAGCACGGCATGGCCGTCGAGCCGCCGGAAGCCGCAGGTCTCGCCGAACGCCGCGCGCTTCCCGGCTGGCTGCAGCGCGCCGTGACACCGTTCAAGCCGATGCTGCGGCCGCTGGTCCGCAAGGTCGGATTGAGCCCCCGGCTCGACGCCGCAGGCCGAGCAGATCCTGCTGGCCCAGATCGAGGATTTCAGGCCCGACCTGGTGCTCAACCAGGACGTCTTTCACGTCGACACCAGCCTCATGCGGCGCATCAAGGCCATCGGCAACCCGATCCTGATCGGACAGGTCGGGATTGAGCCCTCGCGCGGCGAGGACTGGACCGTCTACGATCTGATGATCTCGCAACTGCCCGCGACGGTGAAGCTGTTTCGGGCGCCTCGGCGTGCGCGCGGAAGTGAATCATCTGGCGTTCGAGCCGGCCATTCTCGACGCCCTGCCCGCGGCGCCCGCAACGGATGTCGACGTCTCCTTTGTCGGCTCGGTTTCGCTCGACCATCGGCAGCGGATCGCGCTGCTGGAAGCGGTCGCCGAACGCTACGATCTCAAACTGTGGGGAAACCGTCCGCAGGCGCTGCCCGCCTCCTCGCCGCTGCACCGCTGCTTCCAGGGCGAAGTCTGGGGTGCCGACATGTATCAGGTGCTGCGGCGCTCGCGCATCACGCTCAACTCGCATATCGATCTGGCCGGCCGGGAAGCCGGAAACATGCGGCTGTTCGAGGCGACCGGCGTCGGCACCTTTCTGCTGACCGACTTCAAGGACAATCTGCACACGCTGTTCGCGCCGGATCGCGAGGTCGCGGTCTGGCGCTCGATCGACGAATGCCTGAAGCAGATCGAGCACTATCTTGCGACGACGACGGCCGCGCCGAGATCGCGCGCGCCGGCCAGGCGAGGACCATGGCGCAGCACACCTATCGCCATCGCGCCGCCGAAATTCTCGGTTTCGTCGAGGGAGCGCGGGCGCCGCGATGAAGCTGCCCCGCATCGTCAGGCAGATCGGCAAGCGCGTCGTCAAGGCAACGCCGATCCTGCGCCGCCATATTCTGACGTCGACCGACTATCGCGTGCTCGGCGGCATCGACGAAGCGCGCAGCGTGACCGCCTCATCGGCCGGCTGGCTTGCCGCGCGTACGGTGATGCGGCAGGAGCGCGCCTATCAGGGCTTGATCGCCGCCATGAAGCGCGGCGAGCCGCGGCTCGATTTCACGGTCGCCGCGGAAGCCGTCGCGGCAACCGGCATCGTCCATCCCCGGCTGCTCGAGGTCGGCTGCGGCAGCGGCTACTATTCGGAAGTGCTGGCCACGCTGCTTCCCGGCGGCGTGCAATACACCGGCATCGATTACTCCGACGCCATGATCGCCCGCGCCCGCGCCCATTATCCGTCGACGGCCTTCGAAGTCGCCGACGCAACCAGACTGCCTTACGCGGACGACGCCTTCGATATCGTCTTCAACGGCGTGTCGCTGATGCATATCGTCGATTATCAGGCGGCGATCCGCGAGGCCGCCCGCGTCGCGGCGCGTTACTGCATCTTCCACACCGTGCCGGTGTTCGACGATTATCGAACGACGTTCCTGACGAAATACGCCTATGGCGCGCCCGTCGTCGAGATCGTCTTCGGCAAGCAGGAACTGATGTCGCTGTGCGACGAAGCCGGACTGCGGCTCGAACGCGAATGGGCCTGCATTCCCTACGACGTGTCCGAGGTGACCGGCCATCATTCGACGACGGAGACCTATCTGTTCTCGAAGCGCGGCAAGCCTGATCCGCGGGCCGACGCGGATCTATCCGCTAGAGCGGCAGCAGGATCGTCTTGACGAACGGACTGACCACATTGTCCATCAAGGCCAGTTCCTTGATCTGGCTGAGGCT
Organism: uncultured Alphaproteobacteria bacterium; assembly: GCA_963843225.1. GTDB lineage: Bacteria > Pseudomonadota > Alphaproteobacteria > Rhizobiales > Xanthobacteraceae > Bradyrhizobium. The sequence goes on from CAWJJT010000008.1 coordinate 32,840, forward strand.
GGCCCAGCAGAACATCGTCATGTCGGTCTCGATCACGCCTTCGTCGTCGAGAAACACGATGATGTTCTCGTTGGACTTGCGCCAGAACCGGCCGCCCTCTTCATTGTGTTCCGCCCGGTAGACGATGCGCACGCCGGCTTCGGCGGTGAGGACTTCCACCATCGGCGGGCGCTTGCCGGCGTGCGCGCGCCGGATATTGGACCACGTGCTTTGGATCGTGGGAGAGAACTGGATCACGCCGATATTGCCCGGCTCGGCCTTGGCTTGCAGCAGAAACTGGACGCCTGTTTGCCGCGCGTCTCGCGCGTCAACAGCGCCGAGAATTCCGCCCTCCGGCTGGGTGTAGATCGGCTGGTCCCATGAGGCGACCTCGCGCAGGTCGCCGCTTTCGATCCTGACGCCCTCGACACCGAAGAACTGCCCGCTCTTGTGCCGCACATTGCCCTTGCTCGTCCCGCGACCAGCCGCGAACCTCATCGAGCCCGATCAGCTCCGCCTTGAACTGGATCGAGCTGCGCTGCTGCTCGCGCCACGCCAGGATCGGCGCGGGATCCTTCGGCTCGATCGCCCGCGATCGCGGCGAGCCGCTCGCGAAACCAGTCGAGATGCGCGCGCTCGGCCATCAGATCACTTCCCTCAGCACATCGATCACGGTGTCGACTTCCTCGTCCTTCAGATGCGGATACATCGGCAGCGAGAATATCCGCTGCGCCTTGCGCTCCGCCACCGGGAACTGACCTTCGCGATAACCGAGATCGGCGCTGCCGCGCATGATGTGGATCGGCCAGCGGTAGGAAACGTTGCAGTTGATGTCGCGCTTGGCCAGCCGCTCCAGCACGCCGTCGCGATCGGTCGGATGTTCGACCACGTAGACATAATAGGTGTGGCGGCTATGCGCGTTCTCGCGCGGCAGCACGAGGCCGCTGCCGGCGAGCCCCTGATCGTAGCGCGCGGCGATCGCACGGCGGCGCTCGATCCAGCCGTCGATCGCGCGGCAGCTTCAGCGACAATATCGCCGCCTGCACCTCGTCGAGGCGCGAATTGTAGCCGTGCCGTTCGGAATAATACTGGGTTTCCATGCCGTAGAAGCGAAGGCTGCGCGCCAGCTTGATGACCGCCTCGTCGTTGCTCATCACCATGCCGCCGTCGCCATAGGCGCCCAGCACCTTGGTCGGATAGAACGAGAAGGACGAGGCGTGGCCGACGCTGCCGGATTGGTGATTCTTGTAGAGCGCGCCTTGCGACTGCGCGCAATCCTCCATCACCTTCAGCCCGTGCCGCTGCGCGACCGCCATCAGCGGATCGAGATCGACGCACTGGCCGTAGAGATGGACGGGAATGATCGCCGTGGTGCGCGGCGTAATCGCCGCCTCGACCTGGTCCACATCCATCAGGAAATCGTCGTCGCGCACGTCGACGAAGACCGGCCTCGCGCCGAGCGTGCGGATCGCCGAGACCGTCGGCACCGCGGTATTGGGCACCGTGATGACTTCGTCGCCGGCCTTGACGCCCAGCGCGGCCAGCGCGATGTAGATGGCGTCGGTTCCGCTGTTGACGCCGACACCGTCGGCAACGCCGAGATAGGCCGCCATCTCGCGTTCGAACTTGACGCCTTCCTGTCCGAGAATCAGCCGGCCCGAACGGAACACGCGATCGACCGTCGGCGAGGATCTCGTCGCGCAGTTCGTCATATTCCCGAAGATAGTCCCACACATTGATCGGCATTATTCTCTCACGGGCGTCGATGCGCCGGCTCCTGATGTTGCGAGCGCTTCGGCGATCCGCGCCCGGCATTCGGCGTCGTCAAGCAGATCGCGATGGAACCTCTCGTGGTCGCCGCTCGCAATCGCGCGCGCGACCGCTTCCAGGAAACGGGCGAAGGTATCGGCAACCTCGAACGTCACGACGCTCTCGACATTGCGGACGCGCCGGCGCCATTCCATTCGATGATCGGCGGGCGGACTGAAGACGCGTTCTATTATCACAGACCCCGAACGCGCCACAATGAGCAGGCGATTTTGATATTCGCCCTCGAAGCTGAAATGGCCGGAAAAGATGCCGCCATTGGCCAGCCGCGCCTGCACCGAGAAGCCCATGTCGACGCCGGTTTCCGGATGCCGGCCGCCGGCCAGCGCCGTGATCTGCGACGGCGGACCGCCGCCGAGAATCCGCATCGTGCCGGCGGCATAGGGGCCCATGTCCAGCAGGCAGCCGCCGCCAAGTTCGCCGTGATTGCGGAAATTGGCGATCGGCAGCGGCGGAATGATGAACTGCGCATCGACGCAGTGTCAGCGGACCGTTCTCGGCGAGAAACTCCGCCAGCGCCTCGAACTGCGGGATGATAGCCGAACACCGTCGCCTCCGCGAGGAGGCGGTTGATGCGCCGCGCCTCCTGCACCGCGCGTTCGGCTGCCTGAAGCGTCATCATCGCCGGCTTGTCGACGATGACATGCTTGCCGGCGGCAAGCGCCGTCATGACCCAGTGTTCATGCATCGCATTCGGCAGCGAAAGATAGACGATGTCCGCATCGCTTTCGCGCAGCGCCGCTTCATAGTCGGCGAAGAACCGTCCGGCCTTCGGCCAGCCAGCCGGCTGCGGACGGCTCTTGCTGGCGATCGAAATCTCGTCGATCGCGGCGACCTTCGCCGCGGCCGGAATCACGCGCCGCTCCGCGATCGAGGAATAGCCAAGGATCAGTAACCGCATTCCGGATCTCGCAGACTGGGACAGAATTTACCGGGCCGAGCCGCTCGGCGCGGCGATGGCGCGGCCGGTGACGATATCGAGACCGCGAAAGGCAAGGGCCCGCGTCCGCGCGGACCGCGTTGAACAGATGATCCAGAGGGCTGCCGATCGCCAGCTTTCGGATGATCTTGATCTGATCGTCGCTGGAGATAAGGCCTTGCCTCCAGTTCGGCGGCGTCGAGCGCGACGATATAGGGCTGATAGATCTGCTGCCGCATCAGTTCGGGAAACGGCGCGTGAAACACGCGGTGGCTGTTGAAATAATAGCGCCCCTCCCGCTTCACCCCATGAAAATGAAAGAACAGCAGCGGATATCGCCCCTCGACCAACACGGAACCGTCGCGCCACTCGACGCGAAGATCGGCGAAGTTCCACGGCGCCAGATTGGCGCCGAGATGCTGGATGACATGGACATGGGGAAACAATCCGGGCAACCGGTCGAGATAGCGCTGGTCGGCGAAGCGATCGCCCTCCGATCGACAAAATCGTGGCACCATTCGATGCAGCGCTCGCGCCACCAGCGCAGCGCGGCAATCCCCTCCTCGCAGCGACGGACACTGACCCAGCCGACGTTGTAGATTCCGAAGCGCCGCCGGTAGGCCAGTGCGCCTGGTGAAATGATGCGGGATGATGCCGAACGCCGCATCCTTCATTTCCTCATAGATCGGCTCGGGCGAGGCGAAGAAGAACAGATCGCTGTCGAGATAGGTCACCCACTCGGCATCCGGCTCGTTGTTGAGCACGTAGAGCTTCCAGGCCGGCGAACAGGTAAAGTAATATTCGATCAGGCTGCGATCGGCCGGGTCGCGGCGACTTCGGGATCGGCAGCTTCGAAATCCGCCAGCCGCCGCGGCACCAGATTCGGCAGATCGAGCGCGACCAGGGCCCGGTAACAGGCGTCGCTCAGGCAAAGCACCCACAGCCGCGCGCCGGGCGCGTGCTGCTGCAGCGAATGATAAAGGGCAAGTCCGCGCGACAGGTAGTTGTGATCGAAGTAGGTGCAATAGACGCGCTTTGCCATGATGCCTTGTCAGTCAGATCGCGGAATGCATCGGGCGAACGCGGAGGTGTCGTTGCCAAAGCGTCGCAACGGTGCATTCCTATAGCAGCGGCCGCGAACTCGCAATGCGATCCATTGCATTGAATTAAGATATTGATTTTATTCAATAAAATGATAGCCTCGGGACTGAATCATTCCGGCGGAGCGATGCGCGGCGCAACCGCCGTCTGCATCGGAAGGCCGGACGCCGTTCAGGATGAAAGCGTTTTGAGATGTGGAATGGCGCGTGTTAACGAGACCGCCTCGACATGCCACAACCAAGAGCAGCGCGCATGAATCGCAAGGGAATCATTCTGGCGGGAGGCCGCGGAACCCGGCTCTATCCACTGACCCTGGCGACATCGAAGCAGTTGCTGCCGATCTACGACAAGCCGCTGATCTATTATTCGCTGACCACCCTGATGCTGGCCGGCATCCGCGAACTTCTGATCATCACGACCCCGGAAGAGATCGACGCAATTCCAGCGCCTGCTCGGCGACGGCACGGCAATGGGGGATCGAGCTTTCCTTCGCGATCCAGGACCAGCCCCGGCGGCATTGCCGAGGCGTTCCTGATCGGCCGGGATTTTCTCGCCGGCAGTCCGTCGGCGCTGATCCTCGGCGACAACATTTTCTACGGCGACAATTTGCGCGCCTTGTTGCGGGACTCGGCGCAGCAGGCCCGCGGCGCGACCGTGTTCGCCTGCTGGGTCGACGATCCCGAACGCTACGGCGTCATCGAGTTCGATGCCGCTCACCGCCCGCTGCGGATCGTCGAAAAGCCGAAAGCGCCGAAATCGAACTACGCCGTCACCGGACTGTATTTTTACGACGAGCGCGTGGTCGATATCGTGCGCGAGATGAAGCCGTCGGCGCGCGGCGAACTCGAGATCACCGATCTGAACCAATGGTACCTCGAGCACGGCGAACTTCATGTCGAGCGGTTCGGCCGCGGCTATGCCTGGCTCGATGCCGGCACGCACGAATCGCTGCTCGAGGCCTCGCAATTCATCCACATCGTCGAGAAGCGGCAGGGCCTGAAAATCGCCTGCCCGGAGGAAGTCGCCTTCACCCAGGGCTTCATCGACGCCGAACAGCTTCTGCGGCTCGCCGAGCCGATGAAGGGCACGGCTTACGGGCAATATCTCATTCGCCAGGCGAGCATGCGGCCCTGACGATCAGACGCTAGCGCGGGATCGCCGCAATCAGCCTGTCGCGAAGGCCTTTGCTCGCCAGCGGACTGGCAAGCAGCGCGACAGCAACCAGCCAGAGCGTGCATTCGATCAGGAAATGCGGGATTCCGGATCCCGGCAGCAGGTATCGGATCGCCGCTCCCGACCCCCACCCCGACAGCGACACGACGCCGCCATCATCGCGATCAGCAACAAAACGTGCCGCAGCGGATGCTTCAGCGTTTCGCTGACGATGATGACGAACAGCACGCCGAATTGCGCAATGAGGTCGCTCGCTACCAGCGCGATCGCCGCTCCCAGCGGACCCAGCCGGGGAATCAGCACCACCGACAGAACCAGGAACAGCACGAGCTGCAGCGACTTGGTCCGGAGCAGCAGAGGGCCGCGATTGCTGTAGTTGGCGTAGCTGAGCGCCAGGATGGCCGGCGCTCCGACGCACATTCCGATCAGCAGCGTGATGGCCAGCGCCGCATCGTAGGGAATGGCGCCATGGGTCCAGATCGCGAAGAAATCCGGCCAGAACACCAGCGCGCCGGAGGTCGTCGCGCTCGCAAACAAGCGCCAGCACACCGATCCCCGGGCATAGAGCCCCTGCAGAGCTGTCCCTCGCGCCGACCGCGTGATCGTGGCCGAGTTCGGCCGCCAGCGGCAGCGTCATCTGAACGCAAAGCCCTCGCAGCAGGCTGACGATCGTGCGCGTCAGTCCCCACTGGGCGATGGCGATGCGATCCGAAACAAAGACGCCGATCAGCAGAACGGAAAAATAGCTGAGCCCCACTTCGGCGAAATTCATGATGGCGAAGGGAAAGGCGCCGACGAATTGTCCAACCGTCCAGCGCCAGGAGATTCGCTGACGAAATCTCCTGATGAAAGGAAACTGCCGCCGCACGTCCGACGAACAGGATGAATATCATCGTCGCCAATCTGTCCGGCCACATAGGCCAGTACGACCACCAGCAGGCTGCCGGTCGTCGACAACGCCGACGATCTGGCCGAGTTGTCCCGATCGCCGTCCCCCACGCCTGCACGCCCACGATCCGTCCATAGAGTCCGCGCGCACGGTAGAGCGAACTCGCGAGGTTAACCGGCAGCGTGAGCACCACGCCCAGCGTCATGATGGCGAACGCCGGATCGAAACCCGGCTCGGCCGAAAATCCCAGCACTTTCGAAGGCGCGATCAGTCCGAATGCCGACAATCAGCAGGATGGCGAACAGCGCGGTGAACCAGACGAAAAGCTGGAATACGGCGCCGTAATAGCGGCCGGTCCGGCGATCGCAATCGCTGCGCGACTTGAACGAAAGAAAGCGGTTCAGCGACCACGCATGCAGGCCGGCATCGGCGGCCAGAATGAGATTGCCCGCGGCAAAGATCGTCAGCCACGCGGACAGGGTATCGCCGGTCCAGAAATACAGAAAAACTGGAACCAGTGCGACCTGTTGCACAATTCCCAGTAACATCTGGAAGAGGTTCGCCGACCAGCCCTGAAAAAGCCTGCGCGCTCGGCTCGGGCCCGAATTGGTCATCAAGGCCCCTCCCCCGACGCACTCATCGATCGGAAGTACCGGTCAAGACGGATGTGCCTACGAATACATCTCGACCGGCGATTGGGACGCCACGAAATAGAGGTTATGCCGTGTCGGGTAAATCGTTTCCCAAACGTGCACAAACTTGAAGTGCGGCGTAAAGAAGCGCCGCAAATCTTCCTTGTCCTTGAATTCATACTCGTGAAGCGCATTGCTCTTCTTGCCGCTCTTGTCTTCGGTAAGCGTGTATCCACTCAAGTATCCCGCTGGTCCCCAGGCGTTCGACGATCGAGCCCATGATCGCATCGATTTCCTTCTCGGTGAAATGTTCGATCGCAGCGTCCCAGACGATGTTGTCGAACGGCCCATCGGGAAGTCCGGCGCGAATATCCTGCTTGATGTACGTGACATTCGGCGCAGAATTATACCGCTTGGCGTGCGGGATGGCGTCTTCATCGAAATCGAGAGCGATGATTGAACGGGCGCGAGTGGAATAGAAATGCCGGGTATTGAAGCCGTCGCCACAACAAATCTCGAGCATCCTCGAGTTCTCCTTCAACACGAGGCGGGAAAAGACGCCACGTTCGACCCACAGGCTGTTGTTTGTCGACGCCCATTGCCAATACTGATCGAGATAATGATCGAACCATTCAGGCCTTGGTTTAACGCCCCATTGGACGGCGAATTGCGCAAAGTGAGTCCACCCCACCAATTTGCGCATCAACCAGTTTATGCCCTTCAGAACAGAGACCAACAACCGCTTCAACAAAAGTCTCCCATTGCGAAAAGCTTCCCATTGTCATCAGCCTGGATTGGGTGACCGCGTCGCTGCAAAGGCCTTGACGACAAGCACTTTCTCCCGTCACTAGCCCATACAGTACCAATCATCAAGCCGCCAATGAACGCTCCAACAGCAGCATTTTCGAGCCAATCTGCGACGATCCCGAACAGGCGATCGGATCCTGGTTCGATGCATTTCCATCGAGATGTAGAGGCCGACGAATTGGACAAGAAACGGTAAGAGCCCCGACACCGGACTGGCGTATACCGCCACCGCGCGGAACTTGCGGCAACAGGATTGAACTGCCGCTTTCACTTCCACTCAGACGATGACGAAAGAGCCGGTCAATACGACGATGGCACATTCTAACGATCAAGGGCAGCCTTCGGGAAAATTGCTTGCGCGTGCCGCCTCATGCGACGTGACGCCACGAGATCGGCGCGGTCCGGCTGGCCGGCTATGCTTCGCGCAAGGACCCGGTCTCGACCATTCTCGACCCGATCGAGATTTCGGTCGTTCTGCTGGAATGCGCCGGACAGCGCTGCCTGATCTTCAGCTTCGATCTCATGATCGTGGGATCCGAGCTTCAGGAGATGATCCTCGCGAGACTGCAACGGCATGGGGTTTCCGCCCGACGAGGTCGTGCTGCTGGCATCGCACACCCACAGCGCGCCGGCGACCGATCGGGCCTGCGCGCGTCTGGGAATGCCGGACGTCGAATTCGTGGACGATCTGGCTGAGGCCGCAGAAAATCTTGTGCGCCAGATTGCAGCGCCAACAGCCTTCGGAGGTCGGCCTCGAGATTTTTCAGGGGCAACTGAACCATTCCATCAACCGACGCCGCTATTGGCCGTTCCCGACCTTTGGACGAACGCTACGGGCTCAGACTGACGAGCATCACCCTTCGCACCCAACCCGTCAGGTCCCAAGGACGAGCGCGCGACGGTCGTGCTGCTCCGCAGAGCCGAAGACGGCCAGCCGCTCGGCGTGATCTGGCACTACACCTGTCATCCGACGGCGGTCGTTCCCGACAACGTCATCAGCGCCGACTATCCCGGAGCGGTGCGCCGCGCGCTGCGGGAGCGCTTTGGCGAAATTCCCTGCGTCTTTGCGCAGGGATTTTGCGGCGATGTCCGGCCAAACATCCCAGCTTCGCAACGAGGCCGGCTTGCGCGAGCGGCTTCGCAGGATTATTCGCACCATCGTATCGGGTCCGATGTTTGCAACGCTCTCGGCCGAGGATTGGATGCGCTGGAGCCACAAGCCTGGCCGCCGCGTGTGCGACATCGCGCAAGGCCCGCCCAGGCGATTCTCACCAGCGAGCCTGCGCACCGGATCGGCCAGCATTCCGCTTGGCGATTTCTTCACGGGCGCCACTCCCGACAAGCCGCTGGCGGCCCAGATCGTCAGAATCGGCGAGGAGCTGGAAATCGTGGCGCTGTCGGCGGAAGCAAGCGTGGAATGGCAGGGCATTCTCGATCAGGCCGTCCCGCCCCCGGCGGGCCGAATCCGGCTTTATGCGGGATATCTGGGAGCGCTGTTCGGCTATCTTCCCACCGCGGCGCAGGTTCCGGAAGGCGGCTACGAGGTCGAGGGATTTCAGCCACTGTTTGGTCTGTCCGGCCATTTCGACCCGGACCGGATCGGCTCGGCCGTCGTCGGGTGCGTCAGGCAGCGCGTTCGAGGATCTGGAGCAGACGACAGAGCGTGTGCCGGAGACGGCACCGCCATCGGCGGAAGCATGACGAGATGGCAGGAGCCAGCGATGACCGACGAACCGCTCGCCAGCCGCAGCTTCAGCCTGGACGATCAGACCGCATTCGCCCGGCTCTCGTCCGACTGCAATCCGATGCATCTGGACGAGGCTTTCGCCCGGCGTACCCAGGTCGGCGCGCCCGTCGTGCACGGCATCCACACATCTCGCCTGGGCGGCGAATGCCGTGCTGCGTCGCTTTCCCCTCAAGGTCGCCAACATCCGCGCCAGATTCCTGCAGCCGCTCTATCTCGACGAACCTGCATCGGTCCGAATTCGCGAGCAGAACGGACAGCCAGATCGAATTCGAGGTCGTCGCCGCAGACACGGTGGTCGCGCTCGATCAGGCTTTCGTCGGAGCCCGGAAAATCCGCCAGCGCGCACGCTCATCGTCGGCGCCGTCGACGTCGCGCAGATGTCGCAGCCTGCCGATCTCCGCTTCGAGGAGCTTGCCGACCAGACCGGCGCCGTTGCGATCGGCGATGGCGACGTCCGATCGCTGTTTCCCGCGCTGACGGACTCGATCGGCGTTTCCGGCGGTCAAGGCGCTGCTCGCGACTTCGCAGATTGTCGGCATGGCCTGCCCGGGACTGCACTCGCTGTTTGCCGGTCTCGACGTCAATTGCGATCGCGAAGAGCGATCGGAGAAGCGCCCTCGCCTACGCGGTGCAGAAGGTCGACGCGCGATTTCGATCGCTGCAGATCGACGTTTCGGGCTCCGGCATCGCCGGCCGGCTGGATGCGTTTGCGCGTCCGGCTCCGCCGTCGCAACCCGGCATGACCGAAATATCGCCGCGCGTCACCGGAAGCCCTTTCGCCGGACAGAGATCGCTGATCGTCGGCGGCTCGCGCGGCCTCGGCGAGGTGACGGCGAAGATCGTCGCCGCCGGCGGCGGACATCCGGTCATCACCTACAGGGAAAGCCAGCACGAGGCCGAGCGGGTCGTCGGCCGACATTCTCGGCGCCGGAGGCCGATGCGAAATCCTGCGTTACGATGCGCTGGCTGCCGGCAGGCGAACAGCTGCAGGCAACTCGGCAGCGGTCGATTGCTGCTACTATTTCGCGACGCCAAAGATATTCCAGCGCAAATCGGCGCTGTACGAACCGGAAAAGCTGCGCACGTTCCTGAGCTTTCTATGCCGACGGCTTCTTCGACCTCTGCACCGCGCTGGCTCATGACGGATCTGCGAAAGCTCGCCGTGTTCTATCCGTCGACGATCGCGATCGACGAGGGCGTCAGCACGACGACCGAATATGCGATGGCGAAGATCGCCGGCGAGATCGCTGGCGAACTACCTCAACGAATTCATGTCCAACATTCACGTCATCTGCCGCCGCCTGCCCCGCATTCTGACCGATCAGACCGCAACCGTCGGCGTTGCCAGCGCCGACAACGCGTTGGACGTGATGCTGCCCATTGTATATGAGGTGCAGCAGATGGCGCGGCCCGATCCGGCGCCGCGCGGCTGACGAGCCGCCGGCCGCGAGCAACTCGCCCCGAACATATTGTGCCTCCATCATGTCTCGCGCCGTCCGCAGCACCGTCAAGCGCCTTGCCCAGAAGCTCCTGGGACAGAGCGACGTGCGCGGCTTCGTGCGCAAGCACAAACTGTGGCTTTCGAAAAAAATCTATCGGCGTCCCGTTGCGATCGCCGATCTGCGGCAGCAACTGATCGATCTGGGGGTGACGCCTGGAAGAACGCTCTGGGTGCAGTCGTCATGGAACGAGTTCTACAACGTTCCCTTGCGCCCCAGCGAAATGATCGATCTGCTGCGCGACCTGCTCGGCCCCGACGGAACGCTCGCGATGCCGGCATTTCCGATCGATCAAAATCCGGACAAGGTTTTTCTCGTCGACAGGGCTCCGGTCTACACCGGCCTGCTGTGCGAGGTCTTTCGCCGCACTCCCGACATGCGCCGAAGCATCCACCTCGCTTCGTCGGTATGCGCGGTCGGCCCCAACGCGGATTTTCTGGTGCAGGGATCACCATCTCACCCTGATGCCCTGGGGCAAGGACAGCCCGTTCTGCCGGCTCGCGGAACTGGACGCGCGGATGCTCGGAATCGGCGCCGGCTTCAATTTCATGACCCCTCTGCACGCCGCGGAATGTCTGCTTTACGACGAGGTTCCGTTCTTTCGGCGGGTGTTCGACGGCACCATCAGATATCGCTGGAAACAGGGCCAATGGCGAGACCGGCGAGCACGAATTCATGCGGCGGATCGGCGATATCAGGCCGCAACGGCTGCGCCGTCATTTCGGCCCGGATATCTGCGTCGATGCAAGAATATCGAATTTGAGGATACTCGCCGCGGATGCCAAACCGTTCATCGAGCACGCGGTCACCCTTGGTCGCAGGGGCATTACGATGTATATCGAGCCGGTTCCAAGACCGGAGCTTTTTGTCTCTTCGAAAGGATCGATCGACCTGATGGTGCACGCGTCCGAACAACTGACTTCATCCGACGCCATGCTCGCCAGGGTTCAGGACGTGTTCCGCGCCGAACTCGACGATGAAGATCTGGTGATCGGGCCGGACACCAGCCAGAAGAATCTCAAGGCCTGGGACAGCCTGGCGCATATCCGGCTGGTCAGCGGCATCGAGAGCGAGTTCGACATTCAATTCAGTCTCACGGAGATCGAGCAGATCACCTCGGTGCGGCAGTTCGTTCGAGCTGATCCGAGGAACGCTCGCGGTGAGTGATCCACGGTGTCGACGAACCCGCCGCGAAACTGCCCTTGCAGGCGCTGCCCTGGCTTCCGCGCCCTTCCGGAAAGATGCGCGACCAGCTCGCATCGCTGCCGGCCGAGCCGTTGCAGGCGCTGCTGTTCTGCAATCGCTGGCCCAGGCGGCCTGGGGCGAGGCCGATCTTCGCCTGCTCGGCCGGAAGGTCCGCGGCATTCTGAAATCGGCGCCGGCGAGCTTCGCGGCCGAAGCCACGCAAGCACGGGCTCGTGCCGCTCCGCCTCCTGATCCTGTCGGCCAGCACCGCCTCGCATCTCGCCGACGCGCTGATCGGCACGGCGATCCGGTTCAAATTTCTGCTCGACGTCACGATCGCCGAATATGAGGAGCCGGAGCCGTGGCTCGACAGGAACGGCGCGCGAGCTGAAGGAAAATCCTGCCGGACTTCGTGCTGGTGGCCTCCGACAATCGCATGCTGAAGCTCGCCTCACCGCTCGGCGACGAAGCCGCCGCGGCGCAGATCGTCGAAGCGGCGATCGCCCGGATTGCGCGAATGGCCGAGGTGGCCGGCGCGGCGACCGGGCGCCCGGTGATCCTGCAGACGCTTGCCGACGATCCCGACGCCGTTCAGTTCAACATGGACCTCGGCCTGCCGGGCAGCCCGCGCTATCTGACCGGCGAATTCAACCGGCGGCTGGCGCGGCAGGCGCGGCAGGACTCCCGGCTGGTGCTGGACGTCAACGCGCTGGCCAGCCTGGTCGGACAGTCCGCATGGTCGGCCGGACGCTATTGGTACGCCGCGAAATATCCGTTCGCGACCGCCATGATCCCGCTCTACGCCGACAACGTCATGCGGATCCTCGCGGCGCAGATGGGACGTTCGCGCCGGGTGCTGGTGCTGGATCTCGACAACACGATGTGGGGCGGCATCGTCGGCGACGACGGCATCGAAGGTCTCGCGCTGGGCAACGGCAGCGCGCTCGGGCGAAGCCCATTCGGCGCTGCAGCGGATGGCGCTGTCGCTGAAGGAGCGCGGCATCATCCTGTGCGTCTCCTCGAAGAACGACGAGGCCATCGCGCTCGACGCGTTCCGCAATCATCCCGAAATGATCCTGAAGGAGGACGACATCGTCGCCTTCCGGGTCAATTGGGAGGACAAGGCGGCCAACATCAAGGCGATATCGCCGAGGCGATCGACCTCGGTCTCGATTCCTTCGTGTTCCTCGACGACAATCCCGCCGAGCGCAAGCGCGTCCGCGATGCGCTGCCGTCGGTTGCCGTTCCCGAATTGCCCGGAAGATCCGAGCGACTGGCTGCCGGTGTTTCAGGCCGCGGGATATTTCGAGCAGGCCGGCTTTTCGAGAGAGGACCAGCTGCGGGCGGGCTTCTACAAGGCCAACGCGCTGCGCGCCGCCCAGCTGGAGCGGATCGGCGATCATGACGACTATCTGCTCTCGCTCGGCATGACGCTGTCGATCGCGCCGTTCGACAGCGCCGGCCGCAAGCGGATTGCGCAGCTGATCTCGAAGTCGAATCAGTTCAATCTGACGACCCGCCGCTACAGCGAAGCCGAAATCGCGGCGCTGCAGTCGAGATCCGATGTGTTTCGCGATCCAGGCGCGCCTCGAGGATATTTTCGGCGACAACGGAATGATCTCGGCCGTCATTTGCCGTCAAGCCGGCCAATGCTGGGAAGTCGACAGCTGGATCATGTCCTGCCGCGTTCTCGGCCGGCGCGTCGAGGAAGCCATCCTTCAATACCTGGTCGAGCAGGCCCGCTTGCGCGGGATCACCGAGATCATCGGCCGCTACATTCCGACCGCCAGGAACGGCCTGGTTCGCGATCATTTCAGCAGGCTTGGCTTTGTTCAGACCGGTTCGCAAGGGACGGCGAAACGACCTGGCAGCTTGCCGTCGGCGACTACAGCGACAAGACGCTGCCCCTGAAAGTCGACCTGCCCCAGGAATCGCAACTTGCATCGGCCGACCTAGATCCCCGGTAAATTTGTGACGCGCCATCGGAGGGCTCGGGGCAACGTCACCGTAGCCGCGCTGACGGTTGATGCTGTATGCCAATGGTCGTTCCACCCCCGCGACGACCGATGAAGGCCAGCGCGGGTATTCCTCCGGCGCCAAACCATCCGAAGCCTTTTTTCAGCGAGTGGGATTAAGTGGAAGCCAAGTCAAATACCGAGCAGACGAGAAGCCTGGTGATAGGCGCCAGCGGCCTTACCGGCGGGTATATCGTCGATCACCTCATTCGCGGCGGACAGCGGCCGCTCGGCCTTTCCAGGACGCCGCAAACCAAACCTGGCGTGGACTGGTTTCAGGGAGACCTTGAAAAGCCGCAGGCCTTCGGCTTTCCGCCGTTCGCGACCCTGTATTGCACCGCGGACGCGATCCTGTTGCCCGCGGCGCTTCCGTTTCTTTTCAATCCCGCACTGAAGCGCGTCGTCGTCTTCAGTTCGACGAGCGTCATAACGAAAATCGACAGCGAAATCGCATCCGAGCGGGAGATGTTGAGGAACCTCGCCGGTGCTGAGCAGGCGATCGCTGCACTGTGCAATCAAAACGGCATTGGCTGGACGATATTGCGTCCCACGCTCATTTACGCGGAAGGTCGCGATCAGACGATCACGCCACTGTCGAAACTAATCCGAAGATTTCGGCTTCATGCCCCTCGTCGGCGGAGGGCCGGGCTTGCGACAGCCGGTTCATGCGGAGGACCTGGCGATTGGCGCCATTGCCGCGGCATCGAGCCGGGCCGCGGTGGGCAAGACCTATTCCTTGCCGGGTGGCGAAACCGTTACATACCGCGAGATGATCGGCCGACTCTTTGATGGGTTGCGGCTGCCGCGACGTACTGTTTCGATATCACCCTTGGTATGGAAGGCCGCCTTCCTGTTTGCGAGACCTCTTTTCCCCAACAGCAATCACGCGATGGGCACGCGAATGATGAAGGACATGACTTTCGATTCGCGCCCGCGGTGAAGGATCTCGGATGGAGTCCGAGAATGTTCAATCCGGTTTTTGACTAGCCGCTGAGGCAAACTCGATCACGGCTCCATTCATCGCTTCGGCAATGACGTCACTGGGCGGGGCGGACCAATGATCCCGTCGCAACCGCACGGTTGTTCCGGATTTCGAGACGCACCGAATAAAAGGCGTTCAGAGACCGCCCGACTCCGCGTTCTTCGGCAGCAAGCGGGGCAGGAAAGGCGCAAAGGCCGTGTTGGTGCCGGCGGCTGCCGGTACCACCAGAGCGGTGGCGGCGTCGGCGGCACCCGCAGAACCGTCCTGGCGCTTCAGCGCAAGAACCTCGCTGCGGTCGGCCTTCCTGAGCGTCACCTCGCGTGACTGCACCGAACTCAGCTCCCAGCCGGCGTGGCTTTCGCCCTGACGCAGGCGGACGGTCTTCTGATTGGCCTGATCGAGGAAAATGGCGATCGCGTCGCCTTCCCCGACCACGGCTCCGACCAGCGCCAGCGGCGGGCGCTCCGGCGCGGCGGGTGCCGGAGGCGGCGCACTGACCTGATCGACGGGCGGGGCAGCCACGGCGCGCTGCGCAGGCCTTCGGGATGCCGAGAAGATCGGACGTTCCTGGGTGGCGGTCAGGACCGAGAGTGGGATGGCCCATAGCGGGTTTCCGCTCGGTAGCGGCTTGCTCGCGTCCCGGCCGGGCTTCGAGATCGGCTTTACACGGCCGACGTCCACGGTATCGGCGACCACGGCGGCAGCATCGTCAGGAAGTATGTCCAGCGTGGCCGAGGTCGCCGCCTCCGCCAGCGGCACTCGGCTTGCCGTCAGCGCCGCGCCGGAGAGCAGGGCCAAACCGAGAATTTTGAGCCACCTGACCATGTCAGTCCTCGATACCAATCGCCACCAAGCCGGGTCCGATGGCGAACTCGGCGGGTAGCCTATCCGCAACCAGCCTCGCCATCAACACGACACACGCAGTCCAACACCGCCCGAGCGCCGGAACTCGGCAATATTGCCGGAGGAACACGTCTTCAAGATGTCAAACGGCCGACCCGCCGACAAATCTTTATTTGTTGCCCTGCCACTGCCCGGACACGCCGAGCACGACCTTCACCCGCCCGGACCCGCTTTCGTTCAAGGCGGTCGTCTGCGGCACCTGCACGTCGAGCTGATCGACGAACAAAAACGGCATGCCGGCCTCCAGATCGTAAAGCAGTTTCTGCAAGGCAGGCTGTTCCATCTCGCAACTCACCACCAGCCCGACCAGGCCATCGCGGGCCTGGGTGCCGAGCACGTCGACTTGCGATGACTGGATGGTTCCGCCGACATTGCCGACCGCGGATGCAACCCGCTGCAGCAGCGTGGCGCCGGCGACGGTAACGGTCGGTCCCTCCAGGAACGGCGTGCCCGGATGCTGGGCCGCGAGCGCGGCCGCATTGCCGCCGCGCGGCTTGCGGCCCCGCAACTGGTCCAGCAGGTCGGAGGTCTGCGCCAGCGCCTGCCGGTGACCGACGATATCGGCGATCGAAAAACCGGCCGTCGCCAGCAGGCCGCCGAGCACGGCGACATACAGCGCGACCGCGATCAACGGCGAGCGCGTCAAGATGCGGGCGATGGCGTTTGCGGAGTTCATGGGTTTGCCGTGTTCTTCGGTTCGATCAGCGCCTCGATATGGAAACGCTCGCCGGGATCGGAAGGCGCGCGCGTCGTCGGGGCGTAGAAGGTGGCGCGGGTGAAATGCTGGGATTGCTCGATCAGCGGGATCAGCGACGGCGCGTCGCGGGTGATGCCGGCGATCTGCAGCTTGTTGCCGGTCAGGTGCAGTTCGGTGACGTAGGTGTTGTCAGGCAGGACCTGGGTCAGCGCGTCGAGCACGAGCACGCTGGCGGGCATCTCATATTTGCGCCGCTCCAGCGCGCCGATCGGCGAGCGGTCGCCGTCATTGCCGGAGCGAATGGCCGCGCGCCGCTGCGATATCTGCAACGCGATCTCGCTTTCCTGCGCGCCCAGATCGTTCGCGACATAGGCCGCCGCCGCCGCCGACAACAACGCGGCGACCGCGGCGACGCCCAGCGCGACCGAGAGCGCCCGGCTCAACCGCGCGGCATCCAGATGTCCGCGCGCCTTTTGCTCGAATACCTTGACGCGGCCGGCGTTGCCGGCGGCGACGTCGGTGCAGACCGCGACCGCGGCGGGATGGAAGCCGGAAACCGCCTGCACATAACCCATCGCAACCTTGCGCGTGGTGGCCGCGATCACCGTGGTGATGGTCTCGCTCCCGCTTTCGGTCGGGGCGCTGCAGCCGAACACGGCCTCGCTGGCGTTCCACGGCGTCAGGCGGTCGATCTGGGCGCGCACGATGCCCTCGAGGAAGTCCGCCGCCCGCGCCGGAAGTTCGAGCGGACGAAACAGGAAACGCGCGGGCTGGAGCACGATCTCGACCCGGCTTCCCTTCAGGACCGGCGCGAGATTGGCTGCTGAGAACGCGCCATCGGCAAATGCGATCCGCGCCGGAAAATTCTCCGCCTTGACCGCGGCCTCGACGGCGAAGCCGCCACGGTCGTCTTCGATCAGCCTGACCACGCGCGGCGACACCATGCGGTCGAAACCGTCCGTCATCGCGGCGGCGACGCTGCCGGTCCATGCGCTCAGGATCGCGCCGATGCTTTCAAACTGCTTCATCCCGGAAAGGCCCCTTGCGGTGCGGCGCCACCGTCCGAAGAATTGCGCCACGACAATACACGATACGGCTCGGCGCCGGTTTCGAGAAGCAGGATCACGGCTTCCGCCGCGCGCCGCCGGCCGTTGGCCGTGTCCACGCCGATCGTGACCCGGTAGGCCTTGGAGCCGCTCACCGTGGCCCCCTCGCCGCCGGCGATCGTCAGCAGCGATTTCGGGTCCTGCGTCGGATCGGCCCGCTGCGACAGCACTTCCTGCAGGCGTCCCGGCGTCATGCCCGGCAATGCCGCCACCACCTGCGGCGCGGCGTCGACGATATTGACCGTCGTGAGGTTACTGAACACCGTCACGAACGGCAGCATCCGCTCGATGATTTCAGGCGGTATTCCCTTGACCAGCCATAGCTCCTCCGCCGCCGCAAACGGCGCGTGCCGGGGCAGATACGGGACGCCGGAGGTGCGGTAGA
The DNA here is from genome assembly GCA_963843225.1 of uncultured Alphaproteobacteria bacterium. Taxonomy (GTDB): domain Bacteria; phylum Pseudomonadota; class Alphaproteobacteria; order Rhizobiales; family Xanthobacteraceae; genus Bradyrhizobium. Next base: position 50,686 of record CAWJJT010000008.1, read on the forward strand.
AGGAATTTTCGGGATCATCGTCGCCCAGTTCCGTTGTTGCGCGCCAGGCCAGGATGCGATCGGCATAGCCGGCCGCATCGGACGGAGCCGCGCCCAATCCGGTCATGAAGCCCGCAAGCAGGGGTTTTGGCGCGGCATTGAGATCGATGCGCGCGGCTTCGGAGCGGAATGTCACGGTCACCCTGCCCGCGCCGACTTTGGCATTGAAAGTTCCGCTGGTCGGACGCGTGGCTTCGCTGGCCGACGTCAATTGATAGGCGGTAAGTTCGACGCCGGCGGTCTCCAGCGCCTCGGCCTGGACCCGGTCGGTGCTGCCGGCCACCACGACGGCGGTGTTGGTGACGTAGGTCAGATAAATCAGCACCAGCGCCGACAGCGCCGCGAGGATCCACAATACGGCGACGACGATAAAGCCCCGCGCATTTCCCTGCCTGCCGCTGGATACCAGACCAGATTCCATGACATCAGACACAGCCCGTTAGAGCTGCTCCTCCCTCTTTGGGGCTTCCGGGTTCAGCCGCGCAGCCAGGCAGACGTCGGTATTTTTCGCCCGTGCGCATTCGGCCCAGGCGTCGGCGTGGACGATGGCCGCACTGGACACGCCGAGCACCTGCCCGGTGGCGGCGTCCCGCACCGCGACCCGGATTTTCTCCGGCAACTGCATCTTGCCGCGCCATTCCGGCTGCCAGACCTGGTCCGGTCCCGCATAGGAAAACTTCACGCGAAACGGTGCACGGATCAGCACCACCTGATCGGCAAAACGGATCTGCGCGTCCCGGGCCATCGGCACGAACGGCGCGCGCTCGCGCACCAGCGCAAGGCCCTGGCTATCGGCCTTCTCGACCAGCCTGACGACTTCGAGGCCGGGACGCGTGCTGGGACCGACCGCGGTCCGCACGAAGGTGACGGCGAGTTCGGTCCCCTCGAACAGCGGCACCTTGGCATCGCTATTGATCGGTATCATCTCGGCCACCGACAGGTCGGCGACGACGCGGTCGAGGCCGAGCGCCAGCCGCTCGGTGCGCTGCACCCGCGCCATCCCCCGGTTCCAGTTCGGCAGCCACTGCGCCGTCACCGTCGCCAGCGCGGCCAGGATCGCCGTCATCAACAGCGTCGCCACCAGCACTTCGATCAGCGTGAAGCCGGCCTCACCGGCCCGCGCGCGTTGCGGGTTCGCGCTCATTCGGCGGCCTTCGGCACCAGCCGCACGGTGGTGAACTGGATGGCCGGACCATCCGGCGCCTGCAGCCGCATGGTCACGGCGAGCGGCACGAAACGCTGATTTTGCGGGGCGTCGCTGGTGGGCGATGTATCCATCGGGGAGACGTCGATCCGCCAGCGGTGGCCGGCGAGTTGCCCGGACTGCCGGCCGGACTTCAGGAGATTGCGCGCGGGCAATTCGGCGAGCAGCGTCTCGGCGGCTCCGGTGAGGGCCAGCCGCTGGTTGATCGTGCGGGTACCTTTCACGCTGGTGGCGATCACGGCGCCGATCGAGGACAGCACGGCGGCAACGATCGCCAGCGCCACCAGCACCTCGATCAGGGTGAACCCTGCGGCGTCAGAGCAGCTTCTTCGGGACAATATCGACGCCTCCGGTAAGCCAATTGACGCGCACCTCATATCCCATCCCCGGACGCGCCAGCGCAATCACGCCGCCGCACGACATGCCCGAGGGAAAGAAATTGATCGACCTGCCCGCGGTGCGATCCGCGCATCGCGACGCCAGCATCGCCTCCAGCGTGACATCCTTTGGCAGACGAATGGTGCGGCCGGTTACGCCGGAGCGGATCCAGCGCGCCTCGGCATCGACCGTCGTCTTTACAGCGATCTGCCGGCGCAGCGCCGCGGTGCGATCCGCCTTGAGCAACGCCGCCGTTTCCACTGCGTAGCTCTCGAGTTTGGCGCGCGAGGTGGCCCGCGGTATCGCCGGCAATATGATGGCTGCAAGCAGGCCGATAATGGCGAGCACGCACAGGATCTCGATCAGCGCGAAACCCCGCTCGCCGCTTCGCTCAGCGCGTGCCGCTGGCAATGTCGGTTGCCGTTCCATTGCCGCCTTCCTGACCGTCGGACCCGAGCGAGATGATCTCATAAGGCGCGCGCTCGCCCGGCGAATGGTAGACGTAACCGTGACCCCAGGGGTCGTTCGGCACCACGCCGCCGCGCAAATACGGCCCGTTCCAGCCGGGCGTGTTGTTGCTGCGCGTCAATGCGGCAAGGCCCTCGTTGGTGTTGGGATAGCGGCCGAGATCAAGGTAATAGAGATCGAGCGCGCTGGAAAAACTCTCGATCTGGATTTTCGCGGCCTTCGCCTTGGACTCGCCGAGATAGCCGAGCACGCGCGGACCCACCAGCGCCATGATCAGCCCGATGATGGTGATCACCACGAGGATCTCGACCAGCGTGAAGCCGGCCTGCCCGCGTCGCCGCCGTCGTGTTGCCGAAGCCAGAACCTGCCTGCGCACCCCAGTCGCCTCCCAAGAACTTCACGTCTTCCGTGCTAGCCAACAATCTGACTGACGGAAAGCAACGCCGTCATGACAGACACGATCAAACCTCCGACGACGATGCTGATCGTGATGATCGCCGCGGGCCCCGCGATGCCGACCACGCGATCGAGCGTGCGCTGCAGCTTCGTCTCGTAGAATTCGGCCACCCGGCCTGCCAGCATCGGCAATTGTCCGGTTTCGTCACCGAGCCGCAGCATCCGCACCGCCATCGCCGGCAGCGCCTTGGTATCGGATAGCGCATCCGACAGTTTCGCGCCATGGCGAACCCGGTCGGCGGCATCGGTCCAGACTTCGGACGGACCGGTCGACGACATCATGTCGACCAGAATCCGCAGCGTCGTCGTGAGATTGACGCCGCTTCCGAGCAGAAGCCCGAGGTTCCGGCAAAACAGCGAGGTCCGGTAGAATTTCATCACCTCCCGGATCGCCGGCAATTGCGTCACAGCATTGACAATGGTGCGGCGCACGCCCTGCTGGCGCAGCAGCAGCCAGCCTCCGGCGATAGCAGCCGCGAGCGCCGCCAGCACCACGTCGGAATTGTTCCGCAGGAAGGTCGAAAGATTAAGGAAGGTGAGAATGATCGGGTCGACCTTGGCGCCGAAATCGGTCAGCACGCTGGCGAATTGCGGCAGCACGAAAGTGAGGAAGAACAAGAGCACGCAGCCGGCGGCACTGAGCACGAACAGCGGATAGCGGATGGCATCGCCGAGCCGGCGCTTGAGCGCCTCGGTGCGGCTGCGCTCGTCGGCGAGCACCTCGAGCACCTGGTCGAGCGAGCCCGACGCCTCGCCGACCCGGATCAGCGCCACATACATCGGCGGAAACAAGCCCTCGTGCCGCGCCAGAGCCTCCGCGAAGCTTTCGCCGGCGATGACATGCGAGCGTATATCGGCGACCACCGGCCGCAGCCGACCGAAATCAGGATCGGCCGCGAGCAGTTCGAGGCCGTCATTGATCCGCGCGCCGGCGCGCAGCAACAGCGCGAGGTCGCGGGTGAAGATGGTGACGTCCTCGGCCTTGGGCTGGTTGAAGATGCTGAGAAAGCTGCGGGCCGAGCCGCCGCCTTCCTCCAGCGTGACGTTGTCGACCAGCACCAGGCCAAGGCGCTCGATCCGCTGCGCGACATCGCCCGGCGCGGATGCGGCGATCGCGCCGGAAACCAGTTCGCCATTGCCGTTGAGAGCGCGGTAACGATAATTCGGCATGGGATCACCGAACGGTCGTGACGCGGAAAACCTCGGGCACGGTAGTCAACCCCGCCCGGCACTTCGCCACCGCATCCGCCAGCATCGTCGTCATGCCGCCGGCCATCGCCGCGGAATCGACAACATGGGAATCCGTCTGCGGTCCGATCAGCTTGCGAACCTCCTCGGACATTTCGAGAATCTCGAACACGCCGTTGCGCCCGCGATAACCGGTGCCGCCGCAACGCTCGCAACCGCCCGCTTCGTGAATCGTCTCGCCCGCCGCAAAGCCGATCACGGCGAAGCGCGGATCCTTGTCGATGTCGGCATCGGTCAGCCGATGCGGAATCTTGCAGCGGTCGCATAGCACCCGCACCAGCCGCTGCGCGACCACCGCGCGGAGCGTCGACTTCAATAGAAAGCTTTCGATGCCGAGATCGATCAGCCGCGGCACGGCGGCGGCCGCGGTCTCGGTATGCAGCGTCGTCAGCACGAGATGGCCGGTCAGCGCCGCATGGATCGCGATATGCGCGGTCTCGGCGTCGCGGATTTCGCCGACCATGATCACATCAGGATCCTGGCGAACGAAGGCCCGCATGGCGGATGCGAAGGTGAGACCGATCGACGGCTTGACCTGCGACTGGTTGATGCCGGGAATTTCGTATTCGACGGGGTCCTCGACGGTGAGGATCTTGCGCGTCGGCTCGTTCAGGATCGAAAGCATGGTGGCCAGCGTCGTGGTCTTGCCGCTACCGGTCGGCCCCGTCACCACGATCATGCCGTGCGGCAGCGCGAGCAGGCGGGTCATGATCCGTTCGTCGCGGGTGGCAAGCCCGAGCTTTCCCATTTCGAGCAGACCGCGGTCGCGCGGCAACAGGCGGATCACCGCGCTCTCGCCGGCCTGCGTCGGCATGGTCGCGACGCGCACGTCGAGTTCGGAACGGCTGACGCGAACCCGCGCCGCGCCATCCTGCGGCAACCGCCGCTCGGCAATGTTGAGACCGGCGAGGATCTTCACCCGCGAGATCAGCGCCTGCGGCGGAATGCCGGAGGGAGACGGCATCGCGCGCAGCAGGCCGTCGACGCGCATCCGCACCACGAGGCCGGTGCGAAACGGCTCGATGTGAATGTCGCTGGCGCGAAGCTCGATCGCGCGCTCGAGCAGATCGTTGAAGGCGCGCACCACCGGCGCGCCGCTGGCGAGATCGCGCAGGCTCTCGATATCGTCGTCGGATTGCTGGCTCGATCCTTTCGCGCTCTCGTCCGCATCGGCGCCATCCGCCTCGGTGCGCTGGTCGAGCAATGTGGTGATGTCCTCGAACGAGGCCACCGCGACTTCGACCGGCGCCCCGAACACGATTTCAGCGGCGCGGATGGCCGCGGTGTCCGAGGGGTCGGCGACCGCGAGCCGATACCCTCCGTTCGGCGCACGCACCGGGAAGATCGTGGACTCGCGCAGGAAGCGCCGCGAAAATCCGTCGAGGCAGGGAGAGGAAGCGAGCAGTTGCGGCAGGCTCAGCCTGACGGCGCCCCAGTAATCCGAGACCTCGTCGGCGAACTCGGCGGCCGACAGGTCGGTCGCCTCCCACAATTCCCGAAGCGGCCGGGCGAGCGTGGAGTTCGAGGGATTTTCGACGCGGGCGCGCGCCCTCGGCGGCAACGAATATTTCTCGAGCAGATGCTGCCGGAAGGTCTCAGCAGAAAGGTCTCGCATCGAACTCACAACGCTAACCTTGTGACGGGATTGCAACGCACAACGTGCACCGCAACGCAATTGCTCTTGACTTATCTAGTAGCAAAAACATAATCGCCGCGCAAACTTTTGAGCGCCCGCGCCATGGGGGATCGGGCGTGTTTTCCAGTTCGCAGCGTTGGTAGGCGTATCTTGTTCAAAGTGGTCGATCCGCTTTCGCGCATGCGTTCTGGGTTGGCTGGAACGTCCGTTATATTTTTGTCATGCTTCCTGCTTACAGGATGCGTCCTCACCGGCGATCAGTCCGTCGAAGCCAATCCCAAAGATCCTCGCGCGCCGGACATCGTCGACCAGATCCGTTCAATCGATTTGCTGCCGCGCCAGACTGCCGATGTCGGCAGCAGTGGCGTCGCGCGGCCGACATCCTCGCGCCCGGCGGTCTATCTCAGCGACGGCAGCACGCCGCCGGGGTCGTCGGCGATCGAACGCGAAGATACCGGCTCGGGCAGCGGCTATGACCTGAATTTCGAAAACGCGCCTGTCGCGACCGTGGCAAAGGTCATCCTGGGTGACGTGCTTGGCGTCGGCTACAGCATCGATCCCCGCGTACAGGGCACGGTGACGCTGGCGTCGGTTCGTCCGGTGGCGAAGACGGATGCGCTCTACGTACTCGAAAATGCCTTGCGGATGTCTGGCGTGGCGCTGGTGCGCGATCGAACCGGCTACCGGCTGCTGCCGGCCAACGAAGCCGGCCCCGGCGGCATCGACCGCACGGCGACGGCCGAAGCCGGCCAGGGCATCAGCGTCGTGCCGCTGCGCTACGTCTCGGCGCAGACCGTTTTCAAGCTGTTGGATGCGTTCGGCGTCAAGGCGACCACGCTGCGGCCGGACAACGGACGCAACACGCTGATCGTCACCGGCAGCGGCACCGACCGCGCCGCCGCCATCGACACCATCCTGAGCTTTGACGCCGACTGGATGAAGGGACAATCGGTCGGCATCTTCCCCGTGCGCAACTCGGCGCCCGAGCCCGTGATCTCCGAAATGGAGAAGATCATGGATTCCGGCGAAGGCGGCCTCAGCCAGAACGTCGTCAAGTTCCAGCCGATGAGCCGGCTGAACTCCATCCTGGTGGTCAGCCAGAAGCCGGAATATCTCAAGCGCGCGCAGACCTGGATCGCGCGGCTCGACAGGTCCGACACCGACGGCGTCAATCTGAAGGCCTATCCGTTGCGTTACGGCAACGCCAAATCGGTGACCGCGCTGCTCAACGAGATGCTGAACGGCCGCAACGCCGCGGGCGAAGGCAACCTCGACAGCGCATCGAGCCAGATTTCCCCCGGGGCCGGCGTCTCGCTCTCGTCATCGTCGTCATCATCATCGCCGTCATCATCCTCGTCATTTGGCACCAACCCGGTCGCGCAATTGAGCGCGATGCCGACGGCGGCCTCCGGCGCTACGCCACCCGGCAGTTCCTCGTCGCTGAATGTCCGCGCCGCGCCCGCCTCCGGCAATTCGGGTGGATCGGACAATTCGTCGGGCAGCCTGCTCGGCTCCAATTCCAAGTCGGGCGGCAATGGCAACGCGCTGCTGCAGAATGTGCGGATCACGGCCGACGTCACCAACAACGCGGTGCTGGTCTACGCCAATCAGGAATCGCAGCGCGTGGTCGAGCAGACCATCCACCAGATCGACCGGCCGCAGCGCCAGATCGCGATCGAGGCGACCATTGCCGAGGTGACGCTCAACGATCAACTGAACTACGGCGTGCAATTCTTCCTCGCGAGCCAAAAGGGTTCGATCTCCAACACGATCCCCGGCGTCACCAACAGCGCTTCCACTGCCACCACCACGACCACCGGCACCGGCGGCACCACGACCACGGTGGTCGAGCCCGCCAGCAACGCCGTCAACGCCGCCGCCGGCGCGCTGCTTGGCCGCGTGGTTCCCGGGTTCAACCTGCTGGTCGGGGCGGAAAATTCGCCACGCGTCATTCTTGACGCACTGCACAACATCACCGACGTCAAGGTTCTGTCCAACCCGTCGCTGGTGGTGCTCGACAACCAGGCGGCGACCCTGCAGGTCGGCGACCAGGTGCCGTTCTCGACCGGCACCGCGACCGTGCTGACCGCGAACAATACCGTGGTCAACACCATCGATTACAAGAACACCGGCATCATTCTTCGCGTGCTGCCGCGCGCCAACGCCAACGGCAACGTCGTGCTGGACATCGAACAGGAAATCTCCAGCGTCGCCGCCGGAAGCTCAGGCTCGCTGACGCCGACGATTTCACAGCGCCGCGTCAAGAGCTCGATCGCGGTCGCCAGCGGCCAAACCGTGCTGCTCGCAGGGCTCATCAGCGAGACCGAGAACAAGCAGCGGCAAGGGATCCCAGTGCTGGATTCGATACCCGGCGTCGGCGACGCCTTCTCGCATCAAACGACCATGCGGGCGCGAACCGAACTGATCCTGTTCATCCGGCCGACGGTGATCAGGGATGCCGTCGATGCGCACGTCATCGCGGAGGAAATGCGCGGCAAGATGAACAGCCGGCTGGTCGGCACCAGCTTGCCGGTCGTGGTGGTCGATCCCCCGAAGGGCACGCGCTGAGCACGCCCGTTCCGCCAGCTTGGGTAGCGGTCCTGCGAACGGACGCTCAATCGGCCGGTTCGAAGCGTCTTCTTGCGGCCCGCCGGAAGCCGCACGGCCGGACCATGCTGCCGTGATCGCTCGACCGGTCCGGCACGCCCTTCTGGGCCTGGTGCTGCTGGCGGCGGTAGCCGGCAGTCTTCTCGCCTCCCCCGGCCCCGATGGATGGTGCGGCGCACTACTGGCCGCCCTGATGCTGGCGATCGCCGCCATCGACTCCGGGCGCTACATCATTCCCAACGAACTGACCGGCGCAGCGCTGGCGCTGGCGCTGCTGCGCGCGGGCCTTGTCGGGCCGGATGCAGGCTGGCAGGCCGTGATCTGGGCGGCGCTGAGGGCCGTCGCGGTTGCCCTGCCTCTGCTCCTGCTGATGGCCGGTTACCGGCGCTGGCGCGGCCGCGACGGGCTTGGGCTTGGCGATGTGAAGCTTGCGGCGGTCGCCGGCGCGTGGCTCGGCTTCGTCACGATTTTCGCGGTGATCGAACTGGCCGCCCTGTCGGCGCTCGTGGCCTACGCCGTGAATGCCTGGCTGCGCAAGCGGCCGCTGACGGCGACCGCGTTCCTGCCATTTGGGGCTTTCCTTGCCCCGGCGATCTGGATCGGCTGGCTGGCCGAGGCGCTATTGAGCCAAGTCCTGTTTTGACGCGCCTCTTTTGACGCGTCCGATCAGCGCTCGCGGCTGGGCGCCCATTCCAGCGCCCTCAGGCGTGACTGCGCAATCTCGCCGCGCGTCATCTTGGTGGTCACGGCGTCGCGAATCCGGGCGCGCGCGTCCCGCGCGACGGCTGGTGATGCGGCAGTGGCAAGATTGAGCCATTTGCCGGCTTCGATGATATCCCTCGGTACGCCGAAGCCCTTGTCGTAGAGCAGGCCCAGCGAATATTGCGCGAGGCTGTCACCTTGTTCGGCGGCCCGGCGATACCACATCGCGGCTTCCGTATAATTCTGCGGAACGCCGCGTCCGGTCTCGAACATGAAACCGAGATAGGACTGTGCGGCAGCATCGCCCCGCTCGGCCAGCGGGATCAGGATTCGCGACGCCGACACGTAGTCGTGGCGATTGAAGGCGGAAGCGGCCTGGCGGAACGTTTGAGCTTCGGCAAAGCCGACCGTCGAAAACAAAAGCGCCGCCACGGCGGCCGCGACGCAGAGATTTGCCGGTAAGCTGGCTACCGCCGACCAGCGTCCGCGCAAGGCCGGTAACGGATCGACATTTGTAATACGCTCGTTGCTCACGATGGTCCCTTATCCGTTCCCTCGGTCACGCGCACACTAATACTGCGGGCCGGGAATATCCATAGTCGCCGGCGCGGCTGGACGCGCGCCAACGCCACTTCATCTGTTCGTCATGATCTCTCTCACTGCGCGAGAAACCCGTCTAGCAAGGCTGAACCGGAGTGGTCATGATCCCCAAACCGGGATACCTGTCCGGGCTGGAACCAACCGCATCGTTTTGCCGGAGTATTTCGAATGGCCTTCCCGCGCGCCTCGCAAGCCTTGTCCCGTTTCACCGTGCTTGATCTCACCCGGGTTCGTTCCGGGCCGACCTGCGTGCGGCAGCTCGCGGACTGGGGCGCCAATGTCGTCAAGATCGACGCCCTGACGGAAGACGCCGGCGGCGAGCAGCCGGGCGGTCCCCGCGCACGGCTCCGATTTTCAGAACCTGCACCGCAACAAGCGCGCGATGGCGCTCAACCTGAAGGACCCAAGGGGGCTCGACGTGTTCCGGCGGCTGGTGGAGAAGGCCGACGTCGTGGTCGAGAACTTCCGCCCCGACGTGAAGGCCCGGCTCGGCATCGATTACGAGAGCCTGCGCAAGATCAATCCGCGCCTCGTCTATGGCAGCATTTCCGGCTTCGGCCAGGACGGCCCCTATCACAAGCGGCCCGGCTTCGATCAGATCGCCCAGGGCATGGGCGGGCTGATGTCGATCACCGGCGCGCCGGGCGAAGGGCCGATGCGGGTCGGCATCCCCGTCGCCGACCTCACCGCCGGGTTGTTCTGCGCCAACGGCATCCTCACCGCGCTGCTGGAGCGCGACGTCTCGGGCGAGGGCCAATGGGTGCAGACCTCGCTGCTGCAGGCCCAGATCTTCATGCTCGACTTCCAGGCGGCGCGCTGGCTGATGGAAAAGCAGGTCGCGAAGCAGGCGGGCAACAACCATCCGACCAGCATCCCGACCGGCGTGTTCAGGACCTCCGACGGCTATATCAACATCGCCACCACGGGCGGACGGATCTGGGAACGCTGCGCGCAGGCGATCGGCGCGCCGGAGCTCGTCACCAATCCCGACTACGCCACCGCGCCGGCGCGTTCCAAGAACCGCGATGCGCTGAACGCCGAGATCAACAAGCGCACGGAGAAGAAATCGACCGAGGCCTGGGTCAACGAGCTCAACGCCGCCGGCGTGCCCTGCGGACCGATCTATTCGATCGACCAGATGTTCGAGGACGCGCAGGTCAGGCATCTCGGCATCGCGCAGGATGTGCCGAATGCCGAGGATCGCCCGATCCGCCTGGTCGGCCAGCCGGTGACGCTGTCGCGAACCCCAAGCCGGATGGCCGCGCGGCCGCCGGAGTTCGGCGAGCAGACCGACGAGTTGCTCGCCGAGTTCGGCTTCGACGCCAAGGAAATTACCGAACTGAAGCAGGCGAAAGTGGTGTGACCGGGTTTCACGCCGCTTGACGAGGCGCCGACAAAGCAAAAGCCCGGCGAAACGCCGGGCTTCTGGTTTCCTGAAGTGAGTTGGAAACTCGGTGCTTCAATACGTTCCGGCGACGAACTTGTAGTTCACGCCGACGCGCAGGATATTGTCGGTGAAATGCGAGGAGTAGGCCACCGCGCCTGTTGTCCGGACAGGAACCAAGATGCCGGTGGCTGTGAACGGACCGCCGCTCACGGTGCCGAGGTCCATGTAGAGATACTCCAGCCTCGCCGTCCAGTTTCCGCCGATCGCACCTTCGACGCCCGCGCCTGCTGTCCAGCCTGCCCGGGTCGATGAATTGCCGGGGATGGCGACCGTGGTCGGAACGCCGGCTACGGTATTTCCGGTGATGCTGCCGCCGACGTTGACTTCGCCGTAAGCGAGACCACCCGTTGCGTACAACAGCAGCGTCGGTGTTGCCAGAACACCCGCGCGGCCCCTGACGGTGCCGAACCAGTTGAGCTTCGTGGTCAAATTCGAAGTGATATTGGTGCCGTCGTCGGCGCAGCCGACGCAGACGATATTCGAGGATCCGCGTTCGCCACTGCCCTGAAAGTCCGCTTCAAGACCAACCAGCCAGTTGGTGATTTGCCAGTTATAGCCGAACTGGCCGCCGCCGATCACGCCATTGACGTCGTTGCGCGCGAAGTTCGTGAAGAGAGGCACTCCGGTGAGAGACCTGGAGATTGTCTCGCTGCTGCCTGCGCTGCCCCAACTGTAGCCGACATTGCCGCCGATATAGAACCCAGTCCAATTGTAGACGGCCACCACCGGCGCCGGCGCTTTGGTATAGGGGCGCGGCGCGAGATCGGCTGCGAATGCGCCCGTGGTCAGGAGCGACGCAATCGCCGCGATACCTGTGAAAATCCAATTCATGAGATGGCCTCCAAAGGAAATAACTTGGGAGGAACATACGCCCGTGAGCGCCCGGAAACTGTCGCACACAAGCCACATGGAACAATAATCAACCCACGGCGCTTCTGGGTAAGAAAGGGTGACGTTTTAAGCCTCTGAATCCACAGCAGATTCATAAAAACGACAATGTCGACCCATGGTTAAAAGGAGCACAGCAAACCCGCGCTTTGCTGCAAAACCGACCCCATTCGGTCTCTTTGTACCGCAACGACAGGCCAGATTGAACGCGTGTTGATTCCACCGTTCCAGCTCGAAGCCACGATCGTCGAACCGATCCGCGGTCTCTAGCCCACAGCTTTCGCCGGCCGCCACAACCGCGCCACGCTGCCGAACGCCCGGTCGATCACCGGCCAGAACAGCAGCAGGATCGCCAGCGTGGTGATCGAGCCGACCAGACCGTTCGACCAGAACACCTTCATGTCGCCGCCGGCGCCGATCATCGACAGCCGGAACGCATCCTCGGCGCGGCTGCCGAGCACCAGCGCCAGCGTGAATGGCGCCAGCGGAATCTTGATCTTCTTGAAGACATAGCCGACCACGCCGAAACCCAGCATCAGCCAGATGTCGAACATCGCGTTCTGGATCGCGTAGGCGCCGATCGCGCAGGACACCACGATCATCGGCGCCACCGCGGCGAACGGCACCCGCAGGATCGAGGCGAAGATCGGCACCGTCGTCAGCACCAGCACGAGGCCGACGACGTTGCCGAGATACATCGAGGCGATCAGGCCCCAGACGAAATCCTTGTGCTCGACGAACAGCAGCGGACCGGGATTGAGTCCCCACACCATCAGACCGCCGAGCAGGATCGCCGCGGTGCCGGAGCCGGGAATGCCCAGCGCCAGCATCGGCAGCAGCGCGGCGGTGCCGGAGGCGTGGGCCGCGGTTTCCGGCGCGAACACGCCCTCGATGCGGCCCTTGCCGAAACTCTCGGAGTCCTTGGAGAAGCGTTTGGCGAGGTTGTAGCCCATGAACGAGGCCGCGATCGCGCCGCCCGGCGTGATACCGAGCCAGCAGCCGATGAACGAGGAGCGCAGCAGCGTCACCCAGTATTTCGGCAGGTCCTTCCAGACCGAAAGCACCACGCGCAGGCTGATGGAGGCGGCGTGGCCGCGCAGCGCCAGGCGCTCTTCCATGGTCAGCAGGATCTCGCTGATGCCGAACAGCCCGATCACCGCGACCAGGAAGTTGATGCCGCGCAAGAGGTCGCTGGAGCCGAAGGTCATGCGCAACTGGCCGGACACCGTATCCATGCCGACGCCGGCCAGCAGCAGCCCGAGCGACATCGAGATCAGGGTCTTGTGCTTCTCCTCGCGGCCGAGCCCGACGAAAGAGCAGAAGGTCAGCAGATAGACCGAGAAGAATTCCGGCGGACCGAATTTCAGCGCGAACGACGAGATCAGCGGCGCCAGGAAGGTGATCAGCAGCACCGCGACCAGCGAACCGATGAACGAGGAGGTGAATGCCGCGGTCAGCGCCTCGGCCGCCCTGCCCTGCTGCGCCATCGGATAGCCGTCGAAGGTGGTTGCGACCGACCACGCTTCGCCCGGGATGTTGAACAGGATCGAGGTGATGGCGCCGCCGAACAGCGCGCCCCAGTAGATGCTCGACAGCATCACGATGGCGGAGGTCGGATCCATGGTGAAGGTCAGCGGCAACAGGATCGCCACGCCGTTCGGGCCGCCAAGCCCCGGCAGCACGCCGACGAAAATGCCGAGCACGAGGCCGACCATCATCAGCGCCAGCGTCTTCCATGTCAGCAGGACGACGAATCCGTGCAGCGAGTAGGCCGAAAGCTTCCATGAAAGGTTATCCCGGTTTGCGCGCCATCGCCCGCGATGACGCGCTAGTAACCGAAGGCCGCTTCGAGCGGTCCCTTCGGCATGATGACGTCGAACGCGATATCGAAGGTCACGAACATGACGGCGGTGAACACGAAGGCGGTGAGCAGCGATTTCCACCAGCGCGATGCGTCCGACCAGGCGCATGAAGCCGGCGATCAGCAGGAAGCTCGCGACATAGAGCCCGAGAAATTGCGTCGCCAGCGCAGAACAGCAGCGTCGGCACGAACACCGCCATGACGCGGCGGAGCTGCGCGCGGGTGACGAAGGTTTCCGCCGCCTCCTTGCGCGACAGCAAGGCGGCGATCAGGCCGTAGAGGCTGGCGCCGGCGAGGATCACCGACAGATAAAACGGGAAATAGCCGGCCTGCGGGCCGGTCGAATCCCAGGCGATGCCGGTGCGCCAGTTGTCGTAACCGAGCGTCGCGGCGAGCGCGATCAGCAGCAGCGAAACCACGATGTCGACGACGCGGACATCGGCTACCGCCGGCGAATCGTCTTCCGGCGCGGTCGGATCGTCGACGACGATTTCAAGTTCGGTATTGGACATCGTGATGTTTCGTTGTGGGTGTTGGGCAGCGATCCATCGACGGTCTATCGGGTCTCGCATCGGGACGAGGCCCGACAGCCGGCGCATGACGTTAGCGCATGATCTACTTCGCGACAAACCCCGCCTTGGTCATCAGCGACTTGTTGAGCGCGTCGTCCTCTTCGAGGAATTGCAGCATGTCCTTGCCGGTGAGGAAGATCGGCTTCAGCGCCTGCTTTTCCATGTAGTCCTTGTATTCGGCGGTCTGCGTCACCTTCTGGAACAGATCGACATAGAACGCCTGCTGCTCCGGCGTGACCTTGCCGGGCAGGAACATCGCGCGCAGCATCAGATACTGGACGTCGAGACCCTCTTCCTTGCAGGTCGGGATGTCGTGCCACGACTGCGTCTCGGTCACCTTGGTGGTGTAGGAGATCCGCTCCTTGTCGAACACGCAGAGCGCGCGGACCTGGCCGGCGCGCCAGACCTCGAGATTTTCGGAGGGATTGTTGACGTTGGATTCGGTGTGGTTGCCGACCAGTTGGGTCGCGGCCTCGCCGCCGGACTTGTAGGGCAGATAGGAGAACTTCGCGCCGGTCTTCTGCTCCATGAACACGGTCAGCACGTTGTCCTCGCGCTTCGAGCCGGTGCCGCCCATCTTGAACGGCGAACTGGCGGCCTTGGCGGCTGCGATGAATTCCTTCACGCTCTTCGGCCCGGCGGCATTGTCCCACAGCACGAACTGGTCCAGCGCGACCACCGACACCGGCGTCAGCTCGCGCCAGTTGAACGGAATCTTGGCCGACAGCGGCAGCATGTAGATCAGCGAATAGGCGATCAGCACCTTGTTGGGGTCGCCGTCGCTGGATTTCATGTACATCAGCGCTTCGGCGCCCGGACGCGCCGCCCTTGAGCGACACCACCATCGGCTGCTTCATCAGGTTGTTCTTCTGGATCGCGGCCTGCATCATCCGCGCCATCTGGTCGGAGGCGCCGCCGGCTCCGGCCGCGACCACGATTTCGACGGGCTTGGTCGGCTCCCAGCCGGCGATGGCCGGCGCGCTCGCCAGCATGGCCGTCAGCGCGGCCGCGGCTTTCATGATTTGTCGCACGTGTTTCTTCCCCATGTCTTTCTTCATTGTCGAGCCAGCCGGCGTGGGCGAGCCTGTCGATCCATTGTGCGGGACAGGCCCGCGCGAGTTCAAGCGGACCTCGAACGCGCGCGCCTACCACTTTCGCATGAGATCGCAGGCGGCTTAAGGCCGCTACTTGCCCTTCCAGTTCGGCGCTGCGCTTGTTGAGGAAGGCGTCCATTCCCTCGCGGAAATCCTCGCTCATATAGGCGCGCAGGATCAGATCCCGGCCCTCCTCGCGCGACAGCGTGCGGCGGATGCGGAGCACCGCTTCCTTGGCGGTCTCCATCGTGATCGGCGCATGGCCGGCCACGAGCTTCGCGGTTTCATCGGCGCGGCGCTGCAGCGTCGCGACGTCGGGCACGATTTCGTTGAGCAGGCCGAGCGCGAGCGCCTCCGGCGCCTCGACCAGCCGCGCGGTGAAGATCAGATCCTTGGTCCGCGCCGGCCCGACCAGCGCGACCATCCGGGAGATGTTGGACATCGACAGGCAATTGCCGAGCGTGCGCGCGATCGGAAAGCCGATCCGCGTCGCCGCGGTGCCGATCCGGATGTCGCAGCAGGCGGCGATGCCGGCGCCGCCGCCGGTGCAGGCGCCGGCGATGGCCGCAATGGTCGGCACCCGGACCTTCTCCAGCGCGCCCAGCACGCGGTCGATCCGCTCCTCATAGTCGAGCGCATCCTGCGCGGTCTTGAAGGCGCGGAACTGCGAGATGTCGGTGCCGGAGGCGAACGCCTTGTCGCCGGTGCCGGTCAGGATCATCACCTTGATCGAGCGGTCGTCGTTGACGCTCGCGCAGATCTCGGCCATCCGCTCGTACATCGCAAAGGTCAGCGCGTTGCGCGCCTGCGGACGGTTGAAGGTCAGCCGCGCGATGCCGTCCTCGACGACATAGAGCAGGTCTTCGGTCGCCGGTACCGGGGCGTTCATCGCGCGCTCTTTCTGTTCTTGCAGGCGGAAAGGTTTTCGGAGCGGGCGATGATTGCCCACTCCAGAGCGATTTCATACCGGCGTTTACGCAACCGCGGCCTTCGATTTCGGCATCGACACCACGTCGCGTCCCTTCAGGACGTCCATGGCGGCGATCACGCCGCCGCCGCGATGCGGCACCTTGGCGAGATCGAGGCCCATCTCGACGCCCGACAGCGTTCCCATCAGCATCAGATCGTTGAAATGTCCGATATGGCCGATCCGGAACGCCTTGCCCTTGAGCTTGCCGAGGCCGGTGCCCAGCGACATGTCGAAATTGTCCAGCACCACCTTGCGGAACGCGTCGGCGTCATGTCCGTCCGGCACCATGACCGCGGTCAGCGCCGGCGAATAGGCGTGCGGGTCGAGGCAGACCGGCTCGAGGCCCCACGCCTTGACCGCCGCGCGCGTCGCCGCGCCGTGGCGCTTGTGCCGCGCGAAGACGTTCTCGAGCCCCTCTTCCTCCAGCATCGCGATCGCTTCCTTGAGCGCGAACAGGAGATTGGTCGCCGGCGTATAGGGGAAGGTGCCGATCTTGTTGATCGCGATCATGTCGTGCCAGTCCCAATAGGACCGCATCGACGTTGTTCGCCTTCGAGGCCGCAAGCGCCTTTTCCGAGACCGCGTTGAAGCTGAGGCCCGGCGGCAGCATCATGCCCTTTTGCGAGCCGCCGACGGAGATATCGATGCCCCAGGCGTCGTGCTCATATTCGAGCGAGGCAAGGCCGGAGATGGTGTCGACCATCAGCAGCGCCGGATGGTTGGTGCGGTTGAGCGCCTTGCGGACTTCGAGCGGATGGGTGACGCAGCTGGTCGAGGTCTCGTTGTGCACCACGCACACGGCCTTGATCGTGTGCTGGCGGTCGGCGGCGAGCCGCGCCTCGATCTGCCTCCACGTCGGCGCCGCGGCGCCAGTCGGTCGGCATGAATTCGACGTCGAGCTTGAACTTCTCGGCGATGCCGCGCCACAGCACCGCGAACTGGCCGGTCTCGGCCATCAGCACCTTGTCGCCCGGCGACAGCGTGTTGACGATCGCGGCTTCCCAGGCGCCGGTGCCCGACGACGGATAGATGATGACCGGCTGCTTGGTGCGGAAGATACGCTGGCATCCCGCCAGCACGGCATGACCGAGTTCGGCGAATTCCGGACCGCGATGATCCATGGTCGGCATGTCCATGGCCCGCAGCACCCGGTCGGGCACGTTGGTCGGTCCTGGAATCTGAAGAAAATGCCTTCCTGTGTGCAGGGTCATCTGGCGTCCTTCCCGGGCGGTATTTCTGGATTCGTGACGGCTCGAATATCACTATTCGGCGGGCTTGTCCCCTGCCCGGCACGCGCCGTCAATCCCCGGAAAGTTCGGCTTTTGCCGGTTTTGCGACCCCGCGGTAAGCGGCCTTCCGAGGGACCGTCAGGTCTTGACCACCTTCAGATGCCCGGGCGAATTCGAACTCGGTGCGATCTTCCAGCGAGGCCATCGCGGCATCGACACCGCCGGCCCGGTGCGGCACGCCGGCGGCGGCAAGGCCCATCTCGACGCCGGACAGGGCTCCCAGCAGGGTCAGCTCGTTGCACTCGCCGAGATGGCCGATGCGAAACACCTTGCCGGCGACTTTGCTCAGGCCCGAGCCGAGCGACATGTTGTAATTGTCGAGCACGATCTTGCGGAACTTGTCGGCGTCGTGGCCCGGCGGCATCAGCACCGCCGTCAGGACCGGCGAATATTCGCTGGGATCGAGGCACAGCACCTCCAGCCCCCAATGCGTGACGGCGGCGCGCGTCGCGGCCGCCAGACGCTTGTGCCGCGCGAACACCTGGTCGAGCCCCTCCTCGAGCAGCATCGCGATCGCCTCGCGCAGGCCGTAGAGCAGGTTGGTGGCCGGCGTGTAGGGGAAGAAGCCGGCCGCGTTGGGCTTGATCATCTCTTCCCAGTCCCAGTACGACCGCGGCATCCGGTTGGTCTTGGCCGCGGCACGCGCCTTTTCGGAGACGGCGTTGAAGCCGAGCCCCGGCGGCAGCATGAAACCCTTTTGCGAGCCGGCCACGGTGACGTCGACTTTCCATTCGTCGTGCCGGTAATCGACCGAGCCGAGCGAGGAGATGGTGTCCACCAGCAGCAGCGCCGGATGGCCGGTACGGTCGATCGCGGCGCGGACATCGGCGACCCGGCTGGTGACCCCGGTCGAGGTCTCGTTATGCACCACCATGACCGCCTTGATGGCGCGCCCGGTGTCCTGCGCCAGCCTTGCCTCGATCGCGGCGGGATCGACGCCGTGGCGCCAGTCGCCCGGAATGAAATCGACCTCGATGCCCCAGCGCGCCGCCATCTGCTGCCACAGCGTGGCGAAATGACCGGTCTCGACCATCAGCACCTTGTCGCCCGGCGACAGCGTGTTGACGATCGCCGCCTCCCAGGCGCCGGTGCCGGAGGAAGGAAAGATGATGACCGGACCGGAGGTCTTGAAGATCGTCTGGCAGCCCTCGAGCACCGCCTTGCCGAGTTCGGCGAATTCCGCGCTGCGATGGTCGATGACCGGCATGTCCATGGCGCGGAGCACGCGATCCGGCACGGGGCTCGGACCGGGAATCTGCAGGAAATGGCGTCCCTGATGCGCTGCCATGGCGGGTTTTCTCCTTACCGTCCGGAATACTCGCCCATATTGCATTCAATTTTTCGTCGCTTCAACTCAATTATTGTGTACATTTTTTGATCGACGGCGTTGCCGCCGACAGCCTATGTTGCGCCCCATGAAACCCCTGATTCCCAGCGATGCCGCCTCGACCACCGCGCTTGCGCCGACCGCGAAGACCAGTCGCTGCACGACGAGATCCTGACGCGGCTGCGCGATCACATCGTCGAGGGCAACATCGCCGACGGCGGCCGCATTCCGGAACGGCAGCTTTGCGAGATGCTGGGCATCTCGCGCACGCCGTTGCGCGAAGCCCTGAAGGTGCTGGCGGCCGAAGGACTGGTCGAGCTGCTGCCGAACCGCGGCGCCCGCGTGCGGCAGTTGAGCGAGCGCGATCTCGCCGAACTGTTCGACGTCATGGGCGGCCTCGAAGGCCTCGCCGGACGACTTGCCTGCGAAAACATCACCGATGCCGAGATCGCCGAGATCGAGCGGCTGCATTACGAGATGTACGGCTTCTACCTGCACCGCGACATGCACGGCTATTTTCGCGTCAACCAGATGATCCACCAGAAGATCGTCGAGGCCTCGCGCAACGCGGCGCTGCAGGGCACCTACGCGAGCTTCGCCGGGCGGATCCGCCGGGTCCGCTACGCCGCCAATTTCGCCCGCAAGCGGGAGCGCTGGGGCGAGGCGATGCGCGAGCACGAGACCATCCTGGATGCGCTGCGCCGCCGCGCCGGCAGCGAACTCAGCGACATCCTGTTCAGGCACCTGCGCAACAAGCGGACCGCCGCCGTCGAGCACCTGAAAGAGGACGCCCCGGCCGCGTCCGAACCGGCCTGATCGGCCAAGTCAGGCGATATTTTGCATTCAAAATCCAAAATTTGGCAGGCGAGCTGCATTTCCTACCCGCCCTGCGCCCGGGCAAGCATAATCCGGCCGCGGCGGCAGCGGGGATAGGATGGCCAAGGGCGCAACGACACTGGAAGACCGGCTGACGCGCGAGATTTCGGGCGACGTGCTCTTCGATTCCTTCAACCGCGGCCGCTATGCGACCGACGCCTCGTTCTACCAGATCGTGCCCGCGGGCGTGGTGGTGCCGAAGACCATCGACGAGGCGCTGCGGGCGCTGGCGATCGCCCGCGACGCCGGGCGGATCGTCACCCCGCGCGGCGGCGGCACCTCGCAATGCGGCCAGACCGTCAATGACGGCATCGTCGTCGATTTCTCCAAGCACCTGAACCGCATCGTCTCGCTCGACGTCGAGAACCGCAATTGCGTGGTCGAGCCGGGCATCGTGCTCGACGACCTCAACCGCCAGCTCAAGAAGCATGGCCTGTGGTTTCCGGTCGATGTTTCGACGGCGTCGCGCGCCACGATCGGCGGCATGGCCGGCAACAATTCCTGCGGCGGACGCTCGCTGCGCTACGGCACCATGCGCGACAACACGCGCTCGATGGACGCAGCCCTTGCCGACGGCACGCTGTTGCATTTCGGCGAGGTCGCGCGCGATCTGGCGCAAGTCGACGCGAGCGACGGCGGGCTTGCGCTGTTTCGCGACATGCTCGATCTCGGCGCGCGCGAGGCCGACGAGATCGCCGGCAAATTCCCGCAAGTGCAGCGCCGCGTCGGCGGCTATAATCTCGATGCGCTGGTGCCGCGCAATACGCCGAACAATCTGGCGCATCTATTGGTGGGCTCGGAGGGCACCCTCGCCTTCACCACGCAGGTCGAGTTGAAGCTGTGGCCGGTGATCCGCAACAAGGTGCTCGGCGTCTGTCATTTCGGCAGTTTTTACGAGGCGATGGATGCCGCCCAGCATCTCGTCAAACTGCGCCCGATCGCGGTGGAACTGGTCGATCGCACCATGCTGGCGCTGGGGCGCGAGATCGAGATGTTCAAGCCGGTCATCGCCAACGCCGTGCGCGGCGATCCCGACGCGGTGCTGATCGTCGAATTTGCCGAAGAGGACCAGGCCGACAATCTCAGGCGGTTGAAGGCGCTCGGCGAGCTGATGGCCGATCTCGGTTTCGGCTGGAACAATCCGAAGCGAAAATGGGGCGGCGTGGTCGAGATCGCGGAGCCCGCGCTTCAGACCGCGATCGCCGAATTCCGCGCCGCCGGCCTCAACGTCATGATGTCGATGAAGCAGGAGGGCAAGCCGGTCTCCTTTGTCGAGGACTGCGCGGTGCCGCTGCCGCATCTCGCCGACTACACCGCCCGTCTCAACGAGATCTTCGCCCGGCACGGCACCCGCGGCACCATGTATGCGCACGCTTCCGAAGGCTGCCTGCATGTGCGGCCCGTCCTGAACCTGAAACTGGAAAAGGACGTCAAGGCGATGCGCGCCATCGCCGAAGAGACCTTTGCGATGGTCCGGGAATACAAGGGCTCGCATTCCGGCGAGCATGGCGATGGCCTGGTGCGCTCGGAATTCCACGAGACCATGTTCGGAGCGCGCATCATCGCGGATTTCAGGGAGGTCAAGCACCGCTTCGATCCCGAAAATCTGCTCAATCCCGGCAAGATCGTCGACGCGCCCAAAATGGACGACCGCGCGCTGTTTCGCTATCCGCCGGACTACCGCGTCCGCGATTTCAAGACCGTGCTGGACTGGTCGGCCTATCCCGGCGCCGGCGGCGGCTTTCAGGGCGCGGTCGAGATGTGCAACAACAACGGCGCCTGCCGCAAGCTCGAAGGCGGCGTGATGTGCCCGTCCTACCGCGCCACCCGCAACGAGAAGGACGTGACGCGCGGCCGCGCCAACACCTTGCGGCTGGCGATCTCCGGCCAGTTGGGACCCGACGCGCTCACCTCCGACGACATGATGGAAACGCTGAAACTCTGCGTCTCCTGCAAGGCCTGCCGGCTCGAATGTCCGACCGGCGTCGACATGGCCAAGATGAAGATCGAGGTGCTGGCCGCGCGGGCGGCAAAACACGGGCTTGTCGCTGCGGGACCGGCTGGTCGGCTATCTGCCGCGCTATGCGGGTCTGGCCGCGCGCGCTCGCCCCGCTCGCCAACTGGCGCAACAACAGTCCCCTGCTGCGAACAGCTGTTCGAGAAATTCGCCGGCATCAGCGCCCGGCGCGCACTGCCGAAATGGCGGCGCGATGTGTTCGCACCCGGCGCCGAAACGGTCGGCCCGGCCGACGGCCGCGAAGTCGTGCTGTTCGCCGACACCTTCAATCGCGCCTATGAGCGGGAAAATCTCGACGCCGCGCTGCGCGTGCTGGTCGCCGGCGGCTACCGCGTCCATATTCCGAGGCCTGCGGATGGCGGCCGGCCGTTGTGCTGCGGGCGGACTTTTCTTTCCGCCGGCCTCGTCGACCACGCCCGCGCCGAACTCGACCGGCTGGTTTCGACCTACGCGCCGTTCGCCGCGCGCGGCGTGCCGATCGTCGGCCTCGAGCCGAGTTGCCTGTTGACGCTGCGCGACGAATTGCTTTCGCTGCGCTCGGACAGCACCGCAAAAAGCATCAGCGCGCAGGCGCTGCTGTTCGAGGAGTTTCTGGTGCGCGAGGCCGAGGCCGGACGCCTGCAGCTGCCGCTCGGCCCCCTCGCCGGCAAGGCGCTGGTGCACGGCCACTGCCATCAGAAATCGTTCGGCGCGTTCAAGCCGGTCCAGCAGACGCTTCGGCTGGTCCCCGGCCTTGACGTCGAGACCATCGAGTCCAGTTGCTGCGGCATGGCCGGCGCCTTCGGCTACGGCGCCGACACCTATCAGGCCTCGATCGAGATGGCCGAATTGTCGCTGCTGCCGGCGGTGCGCAACGCCGAGGCCGGCGCGCTGATCGTCGCCGACGGCACCTCGTGCCGCCATCAGATTGCCGACGGCACCGACCGCGCGGCCCTTCATGTCGCCCGCGTGCTGGCGATGAGCCTCGACAGCGCGCAACCCAACCCTTAATCCACCATCTGACGCAAAAGGAACCCACCCATGTCCGAACTGACCCTCGACGTTGCCCGCAAGATCCTCGATGCCGCGCTCGCCAAAGCCGTCGAGAAGAAACTCAAGCCCCTCGTCATCACCGTGCTCGACGCCCGCGGCTGCGTGAAACTCTCCGCGGCGCAGGACGGCACCAGCCTGCTGCGCAGCGAGATCGCCCACGGCAAGGCCTATGGCGCGCTCGCCATGGGCATGGGATCGCGGGCGCTGTTCCAGCGCGCGCAGGAGCAGGCCTATTTCGTCGATGCGGTGAACACGCTGGCGCAGGGCCGCCTGGTGCCGGTGCCCGGCGGGGTGCTGATCCAGAACGGCGGCGTCCTGCTCGGCGCCGTCGGCGTCAGCGGCGACACGTCCGACAATGACGAGATCTGCGCGATCGCGGGGATCGAGGCGGCGGGGTTGAAGGCGAACCCGGGCTGATGGGCTGGTTGCGACCACTCGGGCCGGACGGTCCGCCGGGTAAAACTTTTCGCCGCGCCCATCCATGGCGCGGCGAAATCGTATCTGGCCGTTACTTTCCGTTGCTCGGCAGCTTGACCGGAACGTGCGGCGAGTTGCTGACGACGATCGGACCACCGTCCGGATAGGTACGGCCTCTCAGAGCCTCGATCAGCAGCATGAACTTTTCGGCGAGCATGGGCGTATCTCCCTGGCGATTGGCTTCAGGTCTTGCGCGCGGCATCTCTGCGCGCGCCGGCGGTGCAATCCATCACTGCACCCGATTACGCATCAACCGATCACAATGTGCTTGCGCATCTCTGCGATGCGAGCCAGGCAATATGCGCGGTAGATAAGGTTGAATAACGCGGACATGACACAACTCCAGCGTTGATCAGTGCGGCGATGCTGGACACTCATTATGTCCGGCGGTTTTCGTGGCACCGCGAAAATGGTTTCTTCAGCGCTGAATCCGGTTTCCTGGAATCCTCGCCGCGAAACCGGATCACAGGTCTGTGAGCCGCCCCGGCGGTTTGTCGCGGGCGGAGCCGGTTTCTTTTGTGCGGTGCGAAGTCAGTGGTGCATTGGGCCGTGCAGGCCAATCGGGCCACACCGAGCCGCGGATGGCTATCGCCAGTCAAACAGCCGGTCGCGTGAGCGCATGTAGCTGAATTCGGCGGCCGGTTCACGCCGCCGGGTCTTGATGCCGCCTTGCGGTTCGCCGCTCAGGAGCACCACGAAATCGGTGCCTTTGCCGGTCTCGGAGCTCAATGCTTCGTCGGTGATGATCAGGGAAGACCGCGGCGCTATCCCGGCGAGCCGGTCCAATACGTCCTGCGGAATGACAATGCGGTCGAGCGCGCTCTTCGGACTTGCCGCTTCCGTCGGCGCCGGCTCGACATCGCGACCGCGGTCGGCGCGCGCGCGGCCTTGCGTCGCGACTGCCCCGCCTTGCGGCCGTCCGCTCTGCAACGAGACGACGCTCCATCGCAGGTTGGTCTCGCCGCCGGTCCGTTCCATGGCGGTGAAGATATGCGTGCCGATCGGCTTGTCGGGATCCTGGATCGTTACCGGGCTTTCCAGCACCGGCTGAAAGCCTTGCCGGACATAAAGCCGCTGGGTCTTGCGGCTGATCAGCACCGACACCGGCTCGAGCTCGCGGGCCACCTGACCCGCCGCCTCGACGGCGGCCAGCCGCCTCGCCTCTGCGACGACGACGGCGGCGCGCGCGGTCGTGACCGCGTCGAGTTTCGGCTGCAGTTCCGCCTTTGCGGCAGCCAATTGCGCCTGCAATTCGGCGAGCCTTGCGGTGGCTTGCGCCTTATCGCCTCCGGTCTGCTCCGTTGCCACAGCCGGGACCGCCGAACCGGGCGCAGCCTCCGCGGCCGCCAATTGCGCCTCTATTCTTCGAATCTGATATTCCGCCACGCGGACCGGCGTCATGGCCTGCACGGATTCGCGATAAGCGGCGCCAGCGGCGCGCTTCGCCTCGTCCGCCTTCGTCGTCGCCTCATTCGCCTCGGCGATTCGGGCGGCGGCCAGGGCGCCATCGCCCGGTTTCGACAGCAGCAACGCCGGATGGGCAATCTCGACGGGCGCCACATCGGTCGGCGCCACGATCACCCGCAAGCCCATCCGGGTCAGGTCGAACAGGCGTTCCGCAAAGTCGAACGGCATCCGGACGCAGCCATGGGACGCCGGATAGCCCGGCAACTGGCCGCCGTGCAGCGCGATGCCCGACCAGGTGATGCGCTGCATGTGGGGCATGAAGGCATCGTCGTAAATGTTTGAGTAGTGGTCCGCTTCCTTCTGGATGACGCTGAAGATTCCGGCGGGTGTCTCGCGTCCCTTCTGGCCGCTCGACACCGGCGAGCGGAGGATCCAGCCATTGGCGTCATAGACGGTGATCCGCTGCTTCTGGAGCGAAACGATGGCCAGCACCGGCTCGCCGGCCGTGCGCGACTCGACGGATTCGACCGTGCGTTCGCCGCGGCGCTCGGTGGCGCCAGCATGACCGCCGGCCGCGATCAGCGCGACGACCCAGGCCGCAAGGGCGAGACGCGCGACCCCCGGCCTTTTCTTCTTGCACTTCGACGTCACCAAACGAGCCTCACCCGAACGGGCCACCCCGGCTTGCCCTCACCAAAGTCATAACGCCATTAGGCCGAACCTGCCAATTGGAACTTCGCGGGATTGCGAAGGCGTATCTGGGGCTGTTTGAAGATTAAATCAGGGCTTTGCGCCAATTGGCCGGTGCAAGCGGGCTTACTTCCCCGGCCACGAAGGCTTGCGCTTCTCGCCGAAGGCCTTGAGGCCCTCCTTGGCGTCCTCCGTCATCGCCAACAGCGCGATCTGGCTTTCGGTGTAGGCGATGCTTTCATCGAACGACATCGAAGCGATCGCGCGCATGGCGTATTTGCCGCGCCGGATCGCGGTCGGCGACTTGTCGACGATGCGGCCGATCAGCCAGTCGACCTTGGCGTCGAGTTCGGCCGACGGCACCACGTAGTTCAACAGTCCCGCCGCCTGCGCCGTTTTCGCATCGAAAGGCTCGCCGGTCAGCGCCCACTCGTTGATCAGGCGGCGCGGCGCGATGGCCTGCAGCAGCGCCATCACCTGCATCGGAAACACGCCGACCTTCACCTCGGGCAGACCGAACATCACGTGATCGGCCGATACCGCCATGTCGGTCATGCACAACAGGCCCATGCCGCCGGCCATGCAGACGCCGCCGACCCGCGCGATCGCCGGCTTCGTCGCATTCTGCGACAGCCGCAACAGATCGGCGTAGTCGACATTGGGTCTGGCGAAATCCATCGCAAAGGCCGCACCGCGAGTTCTGCAGATCGGCGCCGGCGCAAAACGCCTTGTCGCCCGCCCCGGTCAGCACGATGACGCGCACATCCTTGTCGTCATGGGCGTCGCGATAACCCCTGGCGATGCCGGCGATCACCTCGCCATTGAGGGCGTTGCGCTTGTCCGGCCGGTTGATGGTGATCCAGAATGCCGGCCCGCGCTTCTCGCATAATACGCTGTTGGTGTCGGTCATTGCCCTGCCCGTTCTGTCGGTATCGGCGGACATTAACGGCAGGATGGCGGACGACTGCAAGGGCGATTTAGCGGAGCGGATGCGGCCTTCTTCACCCAGACCTTGTTGTCGTGGAATGCCGCGCCGCCGATCGGCGCGACCGCCGTGGCGCCGGTCAGCATGTTGATGCCGCGGCCGCCGATATGGGCCTTGTTCGGGTGGACCGATTCGGCGATCAGCACGCCGCGGCGCAGGCCGTCGAACAGTTTTGCGGTCAGCGTGGTCTCGCCCCTGTCATTGCCGAGCGTGACGGCGTCGCCGTCGGCGATCCCGAGCGAGGCGGCATCGTCGGGATGGATCATCACGCTCGGCGCGCCCTCGCGCGCCTGCGACGACGGCGTCTCGTTGAAGGTGGTGTTGAGGAAGCTGCGCGACGGGCTGGTCGCGAGCCGGAACGGATGCGCCTCGTCCGCCTCCTCGATGATGGTCCAGTGATCCGGCAGCGACGGCATCTGCTCCCACGCCCCCATCAGGCCGGCGCTGCCGATCGGCGGGTGCGCCCAGTCCGCCTTGAAATGGAACTTGCCGTCCGCATGGGCAAAGCCGTCGAGATAATGCGAGGTGCGGAAATCCGGCTGCAGGTCGCGCCACAGATCGGCCTCCAGCGTCTCGATGTCGCCATGGCCGCTCTTCTTCAGCGTGGCGTCGATCAGTTCGCGCGGCGTCATCTCGAAGCCGGGATGCACGGCCTTGAGGCGGCGGCCGAGGCCCTGCAGCACCTCGTGGTTGGAGCGGCATTCGCCGGGCGGCTCGATCAGCTTGGCGCCGACCGAAATATGCTGATGGCCGCCGCCGTAATAGAGATCGTCATGCTCCATGAACATGGTCGCCGGCAGCACGATGTCGGCCATCTGCGCCGTCTCGGTCATGAACTGCTCGTGCACCACCATGAACAGGTCTTCGCGGGCAAATCCCTGGCGCACCAGCGCCTGCTCCGGCGCCACCGTCATCGGATTGGTGTTCTGGATCAGCATCGCCTTGACCGGCGGCCCGCCGCTGCAGCGCCTCGGCGTCGCCGGTCAGGATGCGCCCGATCTGGGACTGGTCGAGCACCCGCG
Organism: uncultured Alphaproteobacteria bacterium; assembly: GCA_963843225.1. GTDB lineage: Bacteria > Pseudomonadota > Alphaproteobacteria > Rhizobiales > Xanthobacteraceae > Bradyrhizobium. The sequence goes on from CAWJJT010000008.1 coordinate 77,978, forward strand.
TGGTGCGATCGATCGCGTCATGGCCCTCGATGATCGATTCGTTGAACTTCCAGATCGCGTAATTGTTGAAGAACGCGCCGCCGCCCTCGTACTGCCAGGCGCCGGTCACCGCCGGAATGCACAGCGCCGCGTGCATCTGCGCGGCGCCGTTGCGGCTGCGGGTAAAACCATAGCCGAGCCGGAAGAACGAACGTTTGGTCTGCGCCGACCAGGCGGGCAAAGGCCTCGATCTCCTCGACCGGCACGCCGCAGATCGCGGACGCCCATTCCGGCGTGCGGGTCGCCAGATGCGCCTCGAGTTCGCGCGGGACAATCGGTGTAGCGCTCCATATAGGCGCGATCGGCATAACCTTCGCGGAACAGCACATGCATGACGCCGCAGGCGAAGGCGCCGTCGGTGCCGGGCCGCAGCAGGATCTTGATGTCGGCCTGCTTCATGGTGTCGTTGTTGTAGATATCGACCGCCGCGATCTTGGCGCCGCGCTCCTTGCGGGCGCGCATCGCATGCGTCATCACGTTGACCTGGGTGTTCACCGGATTGGTGCCCCAGATCACGACCAGGTCGGAGACGCCCATCTCGCGCGGATCGACGCCGGCGATCTTGCCGGTGCCGATGGCAAATCCGACGCGGGCGATGTTGGCGCAGATCGTGGAGTAGAAGCGCGAATATTTCTTCACATGCGCGAGACGGTTGATGCCGTCGCGCATCACCAGGCCCATGGTGCCGGCATAGTAATAGGGCCAGACCGATTGGGCGCCGAACTCGCGCTCGGCCGCATTGAAGCGATCGGCGATCTCGTCGAGCGCCTCGTCCCAGGAAATCCGCGCGAACTGCCCGGAGCCCTTCGGCCCGGTGCGGCGCTGCGGATACATCAGCCGGTCCGGGATGATGGATGCGCTCGGCGTAGCGCGCGACCTTGGCGCAGACCACGCCGGCGGTGTAGGTCTGCAGCTTGGAGCCGCGCACCCGGCCGATGGTGGAACCGTCGATCACCTCGATATCGAGCGCGCAGGCCGACGGGCAATCGTGCGGACAGGTGGAATGCCGGATGTCGATCTTGGCCTGCTGGTTCATGACCCAATGGCTACCATCAAAACCGCGGGCAGCCGAGCGCATTTATCCGGCATGCGCGCGAAATCGGCGGCGGCCCATGCGTCAGGCGCCGAGATAGGCCCCGCCATTGCTGTGGATCGCCTGCCCGGTGATGTAGCGCGCGCCGGGACCGCACAGGAACCGCACCGCGGCGGCGACGTCTTCCGGCCGGCCGCGCTCGCCGGTGATGGTCTGATGGGTCAGATGATGCGCGGGTTCCGGCTTGTCCTTCGGGCGCGGCGTGCCGATCAGGCCGGGAACGACGCAATTGACGGTGATGCCGTCGGCGGCGAGGTCATGGGCCAGCGCGCGGGTGAAGCCGACGATCCCCGCCTTCGCCGTCACCACATGGGCGCGGTCCCTTGCGCCGGTATGCGCGCTCAGGCCGCCGATATTGACGATGGTTCCCGCGCCGCTTTGCGCAGCGCCGGAAGGCAGGCCTTCACGCAATGAAACGCGCCGTCGAGGGTGACATCCATGATTTCGCGCCACTCGGCGTAGCTCATCTCGGCAAAGGGCTTCTCCCGCCGCAGCGCCGCATTGTTGACGAGGATATCGATGCGGCCGAACTGCTTTGACCGCCGCATCCGCCATCGCCTGCACGGCCGCGGCGTCGGCGACATCGCCGATATGGACCAGCGCCTTGCCGCCCGCCGCCTCGATCTCGCGCGCGACGGCGTCGGCCTCGGCGCGGTTGCTGCGCGCATTGACCACGATCGATGCGCCGGCCTCCGCCAGCGCCAGCGCGATGGCGCGGCCGATATTGCGCCCGGCGCCGGTGACGATGGCGACCTTGCCGGTGAGTTCGTTGGTGCCCGCCATGATTCCTATCCTCGCAGCGCCGAAAGATCGATGCGGCCATCATAGAGTGTCGCCAGCAGCTTCAGCGTCGCATCGCCCTGCGCCTTGGTCCAGCCGCCATGCTGGGCGTTGAGCGCGAATTTGTCGGTCACGTCCTGCCGCGTCAGCGGCTCCTGCGCGCCGCCGCGCAAATGAGGCTGCCGCTCCTCGATCACGCTGCCGTCCTTCAGGTCGCCCGGATATGGCCGGTATAATTGTTGGGATAGGGATTTTGCGGATCGATCACGAATTTCACCTTGGCCGCGAGCGCCAGCACGCGCGCGTCGCCGATCGCGCTTTCGCGTGAATGCGCCGAGCCCGACCCCGCCATGGACAAATCCGGTCGCCAGCAGATACGGCGTGGCGAATTTGGCCGCATAGCCGTTGCGCGGGCGCTGCTTGTCGGCGAGCGGCTCCCACAGCCGGTGCACCGTTCCCTCCGCGACCTCGCAGACGATCTCGCCGATGTCCTCGGCCTTGATGCCGCGCGCGGCCAGCCGTCGGGCGCAATCGATGTAGGGCTGCGCCATCGTCCCGCAGGGATAGGGCTTGAACGCCAGCGTGTCCGTCACCCAGCGCGTGCCGAAATCGCCGATCAGCGCGCCGTAGTCGCCGTGCGTGGTGTGGGCAAAACCATGGAACAGCCCGTGCACGCCCTCGAACACCGTGCGCGGGCCGACAAAACCCTGCCGCGCCAGCAGCGCCGCGCGAATGCCCGATTGCGCCGCCCAGCCCGCATGCAGCCGCTTGGTCCAGGCGCCCTCGGCGAGATATTCGATGATGCCGCCGGCCATGCTGCCGGCGATGCCGAGCGCATCGACGATCTGCCTGGCGTTGAGGCCGAGCGCGGCGCCGACGCCGGCCGCCGCGCCCATCGCGCCGAAGATCGCGGTCGGATGAAAGCCGGCCTTGTGGACGGCCTTCGGCACCACGAGGCTCAGCCGGCAGAGCACTTCGGTGCCGACCGCAATGCCGGTCAGCGCCATGCGGCCATCGGGATTGTGCCGCTCGCAGGCCGCCAGCACCGCCGGCACGATCACCGCGCCGGCATGCACCGGGCCGCCCTCGAACGTGTCGTCGAAATCCTCGCCATGCGCGGCGGTGCCGTTGACGAAGGCCGCGCCCGCCGCGGTCAGCGTGCGCGTGTGCCCGATCACCGTGCAGGGGCCGTCATCGTCGCAGCCCGCGAGCGCGCTTTCGACGTAATCCTCGTTGCGCGCGGTGACGCAGAGGCCGACGACGTCGATCAGCAGGTCCTCGCATTTGCGCGTGGTCGGCGCCGGAAGGACACCCGGCTTCAGCGCGACGATTTTGTCGGCCAGCGTTTCGGCGACGGAGGTCTTCGGCAGCTGGGAAGTCATCGGCGCGATCAGACGTGGAACAGTCTTGGTATAGTGCGCCTTGATCGTGTCGCCCTGCTCTTTCCACCGCGGCCGCGTCGTCCTTCATGGTCTTGATGTCCTTGAACGGCTTGCGTCCCGCCTTCTCCTGGGTCTGCGGATGCACCGAGCGCAAGCCGCCGACGTCGATGATGAGCTGCTGGGCCTCGCGGCTGAAGCAGAACGACTGGAACAGTTTTGCCGCGTTCGGATTGGGCGAGGCCTTGAAGATGCCGTTGGGGCCGATGATCAGCGGCGATCCTTCGGTCGCATAGACCGGCTCGACCGGGCGTCCCTTCTCCTTGAGCTGGAAGATATTGTACTCGTTGCCGTCGGCCATCACGGCGCGTTCGCCGAGATCGAGCTTCTTCGGCGGATCGGCCGACGATTGCACCTGCATGATGTTCTGCTTCGGCAAGTTGTTCGAACCAGGTCCAGCCGAGATCGCGCTGCATCTGATAGGTCGCGGTCATGATGGTGCCGCTATAGCCGGGATGCGCCTTGACGATCTTGCCCTTCCATTTGGGATCGAGCAGATCGGCAAAACTCTTCGGCGCCTCCTCCGGCTTCACCAGCGTGGTGTTGTAGGCGATGATGCTGAGCCAGACGCGCCAGCTCGCGAACTGGCCGTCGACGTCCCTGTGCTCGGCGGGATAGAGTTGGCGACGTCCTCCGGCACGTAGGGCGCCAGAATGCCGTCGCGTTTCCAGACGATGAAATGCGCGGCATCGGACGAATTCACCACGTCGACCGCGTGGATGTTGCTGGAATATTCCTGGCCGATGCGCTGGAACACCCGCTCGGCGCCGGTGCGCTCGACGCGCACGGCGATGCCGGGATATTTCGCCTCGAACGCCTTCGCCAGTTTCTCGGCGACCGGCAGGTCGGTCGAGGTGTAGTAGCTGACCTGGCCTTCCTTCTTCGCCGCCTCGATCAGCGCCGGCGTGACCGGCTCCGGCGGCGGCGCCGACGCCATGACGCGGGTCGAGAAGGCCGCGCCCGCCAGCAACGCGCCCGACCCCTTGAGCACGGCGCGGCGCGATATCTCCGGATTTTTCATTGCTTATTGTCCCTTTGTTCGGGCGAGACTTGGTACACCAAAAGTTATCTTTTATTCCTGTCGGGCAAAGCGAGTCTTTCGTCGACAGCGCGTTGCGTTTGCCGCTAGACTTTTCCGCCGGATTTGGCCAACAACCAGCCAGAACAAGACCAGATTTTCCGGGAGATTGAAATGAGGGCCCCAAGGTTTGCGCTCGCGCTGGCGGCAGCCCTTCTTGCGACTGCCATATCTTGCTGCCGCCTTGTTTCGGCGCAGGATTATCCGACCAGGCCGATCCGGATCATCGTTCCCTTCGGCGCCGGCGGACCGGCCGACGTGACGGCGCGCCTGATCGGCAACGCGCTGCAGGAAAAGTTCGGCCAGCCGTTCGTGGTCGAGAACCGCACCGGCGCCGGCGGCGTGATCGGCACGCTCGAAGTCGTCAAGTCGGCGCCCGACGGCTACACGCTGCTGATGATGTCGAACACGCAGACCGCGAACGAATCGCTGATGTCGCCGGCGCAGCGCAAATACGAGTTGATGCGCGATCTCGCGCCGATCGCGCCGGTCAATTACTCCGACCTCGTCATCGTCGTGCATCCGCCGGTCCCGGCCAAGACGCTGGCCGAGTTCATCGCGCTGGCCAAATCGCAGCCGGGCAAGCTGAATTACGCGTCGTCCGGCACCGGCACGCCCTATCACATGGCCGGCGAACTGTTCAAAGCCATGGCCGGCATCGATGTCGTGCACGTTCCCTACCGCAACAGCGGCGAGGCGCGCAGCGGCGTGATCGGCGGACAGGTGCAGATGATGATCGACGCGGTGACGACGATGGCGCCCAACGTCAGCGCGGGCCAGGTGCGGGCGCTCGCCACCACCGGCAAGACGCGCTCCGCCGTGCTGCCCGACGTGCCGACCGCAAGCGAAGCCGGCGTGCCCGGATACGAGGCGACCATCTGGCTCGGATTGATGGCGCCCGCCGGGAACGCCGAAGCCGATCATCGACAAGCTGAATGCCGCCGTCAACGCGGTGGTCAAGCGGCCGGACATCGTCAAGCTCTGGACCGACCAGGGCGCGGTTCCGATGTCGATGACGCCGGAGCGAGTTCGACAAATATCTGCGCGGCGATATTGTGAAATGGGCCGATGTCGTCAAGAAATTCCCCGACAAGCCGCAGTAAGATCAGATCCAGATCAAGGGCGTTTTGCTCGATGCCAAGCATTCGCTTTCGCCTCAATGGCGTCGAGACCGAGGTCGACGCCGATCCCGATCCATCGCTGCTCGACGTCCTGCGCGGCCAGCTCGGCATGACCGGTCCGCATTTCGGCTGCGGCGCCAATGAATGCGGCGCCTGCAACGTCATCGTCGGCGATCACGCGGTGGCCTCCTGCGACACGCCGCTGTGGTCGGTGGCGGACAAGGACGTCACCACGATCGAGGGACTGGGAAGCGCGGAGCAGCCGCATCCGCTGCAGCGCGCCTTCATCGCCGAGCAGGCGTTGCAATGCGGCTATTGCGTTTCCGGCATCCTGATGAGCGCGGCGGCGCTGTTGAAGCAAAACCCGAACCCCACGAGCGCGCGAGGTGAAGGCGGCGCTCGACCGCAATCTCTGCCGCTGCGGCTCGCACAACCGCATGGTGCGGGCGGTGCTGCGCGCGGCGGCCGAGATGGCCGCGCCATGACGGATCCCGCGCCCTCCTCCGCACCGAAATTGCCGGTCAGCCTCGCGGCCAATCCGATGCTGTCGTCCTGGATCCGGTTCTCCGCCGAAGGACAGGTGATGGTCTCGCCGGGAAAGGTCGAGATCGGCCAAGGCATCGTCACGGCGCTGGCGCAGATCGCCGCCGACGAACTCGATGTCGAGATCGGCCGCGTGCAGATGGTGCGCGCCTCGACCGCGGGCAGTCCCAACGAGGGCGTCACCTCGGGCAGTCTTTCGGTGCAGCAGTCCGGCCGCGCCATCCGGCACGCCTGCGCCGAAATCCGGCAGATCTTTCTCGCCGCCGCGTCCGATCGGCTCGGCGTCGGCATCGACGCGCTCGACATCAACGACGGCACCATCTCCGGGCCCGGCAATGTCAGGACCAGCTATTGGGAACTCGCCGACGAAGTCTCGCTGGATCGCGACGCGACGCCGGGCGCCGTGCCGAAGCATCGGCGCAGCGCGCGCTGGCCGGAAATTCGGTTCAGCGGCTGGATATTCCCGACAAGGTGTTCGCGCGTCCGCGCTTCATCCACGATCTGCGCGCTGCCGGGCATGCTGCATGGCCGCGTGCTGCGCTCGGAACTGTCGGCGGCGAAGCTCACCGCGATCTGAACGAAGACGCGCGCGCGCCGTTGCCGGCCTCGTCGCCATCGTGCGCGACGGAAATTTCGCCGGCGTGGTCAGCGAGACCGAGGCCGGCGCCGAGGCCGCGCTGAAGGCGTTGCGCAAGGGCGCCACCTGGTCGTCAGGCGAAACGCTGCCCGATGAAAACGGGCTGGCGGAATGGCTGAAAGGCCAGCCGGTCGGAGACGACCGTCATCGACAAGCGAACGGCGTCCGCAGCGCGCGGAACGAGCGCGCACGATCCGGCGGCAATATACCCGCCCCTATATCGCGCATGCCTCGATCGCGCCGTCCTGCGCCATGGCGCAATGGCGCGGCGACCGCGTCCACGTCTGGACCCACAGCCAGGGCGTCTATCTCCTGCGCGCCGATCTCGCGCTGGTGCTCAAACTGCCGCTCGAGAACATCACGGTCGAGCATATGGAGGGCGCCGGCTGCTACGGCCACAACGCCGCCGACGATGTCGCGCTCGATGCCGTGCTGCTGGCGAAGGCCGCCGGCGGCCGGCCGGTCCGCGTGCAATGGTCGCGCGCGGACGAGATGTCGCACGCGCCGTTCGGCGCGGCGATGGCGATCGAGATCGAGGCCGATCTCGATGCGCAAGGCGAGATCGTCGACTGGCGCCACTAGCATCTGGAGCAACGGCCATGCCGCGCGGCCGGGGCGCGCGGCGCAGCCGGCGCTGCTCGCGGCGACCGAACTCGGCCAATCCGTTCCCGCGCATGATCTCGACCAATCCGCCGCAGGCCAATGGCGGCGGCGCCGATCGCAACTCGATCCCGCTCTACGATTTTCCGTCGTGGCAGATCGAATGCCATCGCCTGCTGACCATGCCGGTCCGCACCTCCGCGCTGCGGACGCTGGGCGCGCAGGGCAACGTGTTCGCGATCGAATCCTTTCTCGACGAACTCGCCGCCGAGCGCGGCGAGGATCCGGTCGCGTTCCGCTGCGTCATTTGCGAGACGAGCGCGCCAAGGATGTGATCCGCGCCGCCGCCAGACGCGCCAACTGGAAGCCGGACAAGCAGAGCCGGCCTCGGTTACGGCATCGGCTTTGCGCGCTACAAGAACACCGGCGCCTATTGCGCCGTCGTCGCCGAGATCGAGGGCGCCGAGGATATCCGCGTCAAGCGGCTGACCATCGCGGTCGATGTCGGCGAAGCCATCAATCCGGACGGCGTGATCAACCAGATCGAGGGCGGCGCGATCCAGGCCACCAGCTGGGTGTTGAAGGAGCGGGTTCGCTTCGACCGACAGCGCATCACCAGCAACAGCTGGACCGAGTATCCGATCCTTCGCTTCAGCGAGGTGCCGGAGGTGGAGGTCGAGGTGATCCAGCGGCCCGACATCGAGCCGGTCGGCGCCGGCGAAGCCGCGCACGGCCCGGTCACCGCGGCGATCGCCAACGCCGTGTTCGATGCGCTGGCGTGCGCGTTCGCAACCTGCCGATCACCCGCGACAGCCTGATCGCGGCGATGGAATTGAGTTCATGACCAGCCTGAACATTCTCAGCGGCGGCGCGGCCCAGGGCCTGGTCGCGAGCCTCGCGCCGAACTTCAAGGCGATGACCGGGTTCGACATCGACGGCGAGTTCGGCGCGGTCGGCGCCATGGCCGACAAACTGCGCAAGGGCACGCCGACCGACATCGTCATCCTGACGGCGGCGATGATCGCGAAGCTGGCGCGAGGAGAATCTGGTCGTCCCCGCCTCGATCGCCGATGTCGGCCTGGTCGAGACCGCGCTTGCGGTCCGCGCCGGCGATCCGCAGGTCACGCGTCAAGGATGCGCGCGAGCTTGCGCGCCGCGTTGCTCGCGGCCGACGCGATCTTCGTTCCCGACACCAAGGCCTCGACGGCCGGGATTCACGTCGCAAAGGTGCTGCAGCAACTCGGCATCGCCGACGAAGTCGCCGGCGCGGCTGCAAGATCTATCCGAACGGCGCGACCGCGATGCGCCATCTGGCGGCGTCCGACGCCGCGCAGGCCGATCGGCTGCACGCAATCGACCGAGATCATCAGCACACCGGGCGTGGTGCTGTCGGGATCGCTGCCGCCGGGATGCGAACTCGCGACCATGTATACGGCGGCGGTGACCACGCAGGCCGCCCATGCCGAAAGCAGGCCCAGGCCCTGATCGACTTGCTGACTGCCGCCGATCAGCAGGGAGCTGCGCGAGCGCGCGGGCTTTCTCACGGCTAGATGCGCGCCGCTATTTGGCCAATTGCGTCAGGCCGGTCGGCGGCCCGTCGATCCCGGTCCAGCCGCCGTCGACGAACAGCGTGCTGCCGCTGACATAGCTCGCCGCGTCGGAGGCGAGATAGGCGACCGCGGTCGCGACCTCGTCGGCGCTGCTCCAGCGGTTGAACACGGTATGCGCGGCATAGAGATTGTAGATGTCGGGCCGCTCCTTGAACGGCGCGGTCAGCGCGGTCTCGGCGATGCTCGGCGCGATCGCGTTGACGCGCACGCCGAAGCGGCCGACTTCGGAGGCAAAGCCCTTCACCAGGAGGCCGATCGCCGCCTTGGTCGAGCCGTAGACCGCGAGCCCCGGCTCGATGGTGACGGCGCGCACCGAGGAACAGGCGATCAGGCTGCCGCCGTTCTGCTCGACCATGATGCGTCCGAAAGCCTGGAAGAACCACACCGTGCCCTTGATGTTGAGGTTGATGACGCGGTCGAGATCCTCCTCGCTGTAGTCGAGGATGGTCTTGCGGATGTTCAGCCCCGGCGTCGTCACCGCGATGTCGAGGCGCGGGAATTTCGCCATGGTCTTTGCCGCGAGCGCAGCGACGTCGGCCGCGTTCGCCGCGTCGCAACCGGCCGCCTCCGCCGAGCCGCCTTGCGCACGAATGCCGGCGGCGGTCGCTTCGGCCCGCTCGCCGCTGCGGTCGGCGCACATGACACGGGCGCCGAGCGCCGCCAACGCCTCCGCCGAGGACTTGCCGATGCCGGAGGCGGCGCCGAGCACGACTGCGGTCTTGCCGGAGAGATCGAAAAGCTTGCGATAGTCGGTCACAGCCGAAGCTCCGTCGCCAGCGAAAAGCACGCACCGAAGCGCCGCCAAACCGGAAGCCCAATTCCCGTTTGCCAAACCAGATTCATATACTAATATATTAATCAGGATCGAGAGCAACCATGCCCGCACGCGCGACGAAGAAAACCGACGCCAAAGTCGAAAGCCCGGCGCGTTCGGCCGCCGGCCCCCGCCGTGGCGGGCGGCCGCGCGCGGCGACGGCGGCAGCCCGGATCTATTCGGAGCTTCGCGCCGAGCTGGTGTCGCTGCAGCGGCGTCCCGGCGAGGCGGTTTCGGAGGCCGAGATCGCCCTCTCCTATGGCGTCAGCCGAACGCCGGTGCGCGAGGCCATCCTGAAATTCTCCGATGAAGGCCTGCTGGAGATATTTCCGCAGTCCGGCATCTTCGTCTCGCGCATTCCGCTGGCCGCGCTGCCGGAGGCCATCGTCATCCGCAAGGCGCTCGAGGCCACCACGGGGCAAATCGCCGCGCAGCGCGCGACCACCAGCCAGATCCTCAACCTGCATTCGATCCTGGAGCGCCAGCGCGAGGCCAATGCCGCCGGGGATAGCGATGCCTTCCATCAGGCGGATGAGGCCTTTCACGCCGGCATCGCCGATGTCGCCGGCTATCCCGGCATCTGGACGCTGATCCAGCAGGTCAAGGTCCATGTCGATCGCTATCGCCGGCTGACCCTGCCGCAACTGGGGCGGATCGGTCGCGCAATCGGCGAACACGAGGCGATCCTGCACGCCATCGAGGCGCATGATCCGAACGCCGCAAGAGCCGCGATGGAATTGCATCTGGAAAGACTTCTCGCCGACATCTCCGCCACGCAAAGCATCAATCCGGAGTTCTTCGACGAATAAGGCCTGGAAACAACGGACGCGGCCCGATCAACAAGATGCCGCGCCGTCGGGAGGTAACTGCATGAACGGCGTTCTCGGCATTTCGACCCCTACGCAGGCTGCGAAGTAATGAGCACCAGCGCGGTGGAGATCGTGACGGTCCCGGTGGAAGAGCAGATCGCGCTTTCCCGCGGCGGCGCCTTGCCTGCCAAGCCCGAACTGACATGGCTCCGCCTGATCGATCGCGCCGCCGAAAGCCTGATCGTGGCGGCGCTGCTCGGCGAACTGCTGCTGGTGCTCGCCAACGTGATGGCGCGGCTGTTTTTCCACCATTCCTTCCTGTGGACCGACGAGATCGCTCGCCTCGCTCTCTCTATCCTGGCGTTCATCGGCGGCGCGGTCGCCTACCGGCGGCGCGATCACGCCTTTGTCCGGATCATCCTCAGCCGGCTTCCAAGCGGCGGCGAACGCGGCTGCCTTGCGCTTGCCGATGTCGTCGTGCTGTTCGTTGCCGGGATCACCGGCTTCGTCTCCATCGAATTCCTGACGTCGAGCTGGGATGAACTGACGCCGATGCTTCAACTGCCGGCGGCGCTGATCGCCGCGCCGCTGCCGATCGGCATGGCGCTGCTGATGCTCTACGCCGCGGTCAATCTCCGGCGCGACCATGGCGCGATGGCGCTCGGCGTCGGCCTCGTCTTCGCCGTGGTCGTCACCGTCGCGGCCTTCACGCGCGACATCTGGCTGCCCCTGCTTGGCGACGACGCCGCCATCATCGCGGCACTCAGCCTGTTCTTCCTGTCGATCCTCGCCGGCGTTCCCGTCGGCTTCGTGCTGCTGCTGTCGACCGCGACCTATCTCTGGGGCACCGGAACCGCGTCGCTGGTGGTGCTGCCGCAGACCATGGTCAACGGCACCGGCAATTTCATCCTGCTTGCCGTGCCGTTCTTCATCCTCGCGGGCCTCGTGATGGAGCGCGGCGGAATCAGCATCCGGCTGGTGCGCTTCATTCATGCCCTCGTCGGGCACATGCAGGGCGGCCTGCTTCAGGTCACCGTCGCCAGCATGTATGTGGTCTCAGGACTATCCGGCTCCAAGCCCGCCGACGTGGCGGCGGTCGGCACGGTGATGCGCGACGAACTCGCCGAGCGTCACGGCGCGGCCGAAGGCGCGGCGGTGCTTGCAGCCTCCGCCGTGATGGGCGAAACCGTGCCGCCCTCGATCGCCATGCTGATCGTCGGCTCCATCACCAACGTCTCGGTCGGGGCGATGTTCATCGGCGGGCTGACGCCCGCCGCCGTGATGGCGCTTTGCCTGATGGCGCTGATCTACTTCCGCGCCCGCGCCAGCGGCGCGCCGCGCATCCCCCGCGCCGGCGGCCGCGTGATCGCCCGCGCCGGCCTCGGCGCCATTCTGCCGCTGCTGATGCCGGGAACGCTGCTCGCCGGCATCCTGTTGGGCGTCGCCACGCCGACCGAGATCGCGGCGCTCGCCGTGGTCTATGGCGTCCTGCTGTCGAGCCTGGTGTATCGCGAGATGAACCTGCGCGGCTTCGTCCGCATCGCGCTGGATACCGCGGCGCTGACCGGCGTGTTGCTGTTCATCTTTGCCGCCGCCTCGAGCTTCTCCTGGACCCTGACGGTCGCCTATCTGCCGCAGCGGCTGGTGACGTTGCTGCAATCGGTCGGCGACAGCCAGGCGATCTTCATGATCTGCTCGATCGTGCTTCTCATCCTGGTCGGCGTGCTGCTGGAGGGACTGCCCTCGCTCAACGTGCTGGCGCCGCTCTTGATCCCGATCGCCGGCAAGCTCGGCCTGAGCGAACTGCACTATGCGCTGGTGCTGATCATCGCGATGGGGATCGGCGGCTTCATGCCGTTCGCGGGCGTCGGGTTCTACGTCTGCTGCGCGGTCATGCGCTGCAACATCGAGACCGCCTCGCGCGCGATGCTGCCCTATCTGATCGTGCTGCTGGCCGGGCTTCTGATCGTGGCTTTCGTGCCGTGGTTCACGCTGTTCCTGCCGCATTATTTCGGCTTCCGCGGATGACCGTCCGCAATATCGCGGACCAAGACAAGGCAAACCAGAACAACAGGAGGAAACCATGGATCGCAGAAATTTCCTGAAGACCAGCGCCGGCGCCGCCGGCTTCACGTTGGCGGCTCCCCATATCGCGCGCGCCGCAACGGTCACGATGCGCTTTGCGCATTTCGCCGAGGAGAACCATCCGGCGAATATCGCCGCAAAACAATTCGCCAGCCAGATCGAGAAGCGCACCGACGGCGCGATCAAGATCGCGATCTTCCCGAACAACCAGCTCGGCGGCCCGCCCGAGCAGGCCCAGCAGATCAAGCTCGGCACCATCGACATGGGCCTGCCGACGCAGGGCCAGCTCGACAAATACGACAAGGCGTTCGCCACCATCGAGCTTCCGTTCATCTTCAACGGGCCGCAGGACGCCTTCCCGATTCTCGACGGCCCGGCGATGGACTGGCTGGCGCCGCTGGCGGAGAAGCAGGGTTTCGTTCTCCTGCGAAACTGGGAGTACGGCTTCCGCAACGTCACCAACAGCGTGCGCCCGATCAACGCGCCCGACGACATGAAGGGCCTGAAGATCCGCACCCCGCCCGAACTGCAAATCCAGGTCTCGATGGAAGCGCTCGGCGCGGTGGTGCAGGCCATCGCCTTCCCCGAGCTCTATCTCGCGCTGTCGCAGAAGGTGGTCGACGGCGAGGAGAACCCGATCGCGGTGATCTATTTCAACAAGATCTACGAGGTCCAGAAACACCTGGCGCTGACCCGGCATGTCTACAACAACATGATCCACACCGTCGGCGTCAATAGCTGGAAGAAGCTGACGCCGGAGCAGCAGGCGATCTTCCGCGAGGAGAGCAAGAGCTCCGGCGAGCTGATGCGCAAGCTGATGGCCGATTCCGAAGCCGACCAGATCGACAAGCTGGAGAAGGCCGGCATGCAGATCACGCGGCCCGACCTTGCGCCGTTCCGCGCCAAGATGGAGCCCGGCCTACAAGCGGATCGCCGACTATGCCGGCGACGACAACGTCAAGAAATTCCGCGAGATCGTCGAGAAGAACCGGAAGGCCTGACCGGCCGACGTCTCGCCGGCGGTGGCGGCCTGCGCCGCCGCCGGCGAAGGCGGACGAGCAAGCACAGCACTAACCTCGCGGCCGGGATCGAGCCAGCGGCAAAATCAATAAGCCTTGACGCTGCGAACGTCCCGAGCCGGCTGCGCCTCTGGTGCGGGCGCACCTTCGAGACCCTGACCCGAATTGACCAGTCCGGCCTGCTCCGCTTCCGATATCCAGGCCGACATGTCAGGCTTGGCTATCGCCAGCCCGACGAGGAAGGCCACCAGGAGTACCGGGAGAACAAAAATTCCAGCGCCCCAGCGCCGGTAGATATTGTCGTCGCTCGTTTCGCCTGATTTGTCGAACTTGCCGTGCATCGACGCCTCCAGTGTATGGACGTCCCCGGCACGGCTTAGCCCACGCGGCGCAAGACCCGTATGAACTGCTTCACAGAGATCGCGATCACGGTTTTGGGATGATCGGCTAATCGCCCTCGTCGCCACCGGCTTCGGCGAGTTCGCGAAGCATCTCGACATTCAGCACGACGATGGCGCCGTGCTCGAGCCGCACCCAGTCGTGCGCTGCCCAGGCCCGCAACTGCTTGTTGATGCTCTCGCGGGTCATGCCGACCATCTCGCTGATTTCCTGCTGGGTGACGGCGATGCTTCGGCCCTTGGGCTCCTGCTTGTGCTTCTCGGTCAGGCGAATGAGCGCGCTGGCGAGCCGGCCCGGCAGGTTCTGGAGGATGACCTGTTCGACCTGATCGCTGGTCCAGCGCACCCGCGCGCACAACAGCTCGATGAATTTCATTGCCAGCGCCGGCTGGCTTCGCACGAACGGCAGGAATTCGCGGCGGTCGATGACGAAAATCTCGCAATTGCTGTTGGCGGTGGCGTCGGCAGAGCGCGGCTGCCCGTCGAACACCGACATCTCCCCGAAGATCTCGCCGGGGCCGATCAGATTCAGAATCGCGCTGCGGCCATCGGCCGAGGAGACGCTGATCTTCACCGTGCCGCTGATGACCGCGATCAGGCTGTTGCCGGGGTCTCCCTTGGAGACGATGGTGGCTCCCCGCTTCAGCGTGGAGTGCTTGGCGTAACGGCAGAGCTGGTCGAACGCCTCCGGCTCAAGATCGCAGAAATACGGATGCTTGCGCAGGACCGAAAGCTTGCTGCTCGAAAACGGCCGAGCGTCACCTTTGTTGTCCTGAGACACGGCGGAATGAACTCCCCGAAGGGACCTGCGAGGCGCCCCTCCCTCCTTCCGTAGTCAAGGCTGACGGTATTTTCAACCGGAAAGCGCCTTATACAGCGATTTGGCGGCCAAACAGGCAAATTGCCTCGCCCGCACCGAACGCTCCGGCGATGCGGCCGCCCGGGCTTTCGTCAAATTTGTCCGTTTCCCGCCTTGCCCAGCACAGCGTCAAGTTCGGCCTCATGGTCCGCCATGAACTGGACGAAGCGTCCCAGGATCTCGTCATGGCGCGCCTGGATCAGCGCCCGCGATGCGATCAGCCAGCAAAACCGGCGTGGTTTTGCTGGCTGTGTCGTTTCGCCGGATCGTCAGATCATTTCTTCAGCGACGCATTCGGGCAGAGCATGTGCAGGCCGATATGTTCGCGGCCCTTGTGCTTGAACGTCCTGACATGAAGTCCGTGGGACGCATCGACATTCTCGCCGACCTTCAACACCATCGGTTTCGGCTTCTTGGACCGCATATTGGCCCGGATGACCTTGGTGAGCTTGTTGCGGATTTTCGGCGGGATATTGCCGGAGTGCTTCTCCCACCCGCTGTGTCCCCTGGTCGATCCCGATTCGTCCTGCCAGTGTTCGGTCTTGGGCACCAGAACCTTCGTATAGCTCTGGCCAAATTTGTAGGGCCCGTTCTTTTTCTCATAATCGGCGAATTTCTTCGCGGTCTTGTGAATATTTTTCGGGCTGTATAAATCGTTGATGTGCTTTTCGAATTTTCCGCCGTAGGTGAATGCCATTTTTCACTCCTTGATATGTCGCTTAATATACCGCTGACTGCAATAAATCACGGATTCGAGAACTTGGAGAACGCTGCCTTAGCACGTTCCAGGTGAACAGTCATTTTGGACCGGTCAAAAAGCGTGATCGCCTGGTCTAGCTCTTCCCGAGCCTCGGCGGTCCGGCCGGAAGCAGCCAGCAGCCGGGAGAGCAATCCCCTGGCCGCGCCCTGCATCGGCCGCGCCTCCAGTTCGACCGCGATTTCGATTGCCCGGGTCATGCACGCGATCGCGTCCGCCGCCGCCGGTCCCTGTGATGCCAGGACGTTGGCCTCGGCAAGAACCGCGATCGCCTCGATACCCCCATAGCCCTTCTGCTTGGCGCTGGCCTGGCAGGCCCGCACCATCGCCAACCCGCGCTGGATCTCGCCGAGCTGACAGTATGCCAAGCCAAGATACGCCGACACAGCAACCATGCTGGTTGCATGGCCGGCTGCTTCGGCCTCGTCTTTGGCCTGAAGCAGGATGTCGCGCGCGCGCGCAGCGTGGCCCTGCTGCGTATAAAGATTACCGAGCGCGAGCATCACGAGGGGCTGAAATAGACGGACTTCGTTCTCTTGCGAAAGCTGGGATGCCCGATTGAGAGCGATTTCGGCTTCCACAAAATTGGCTTGCATCATCTGCACCAAGCCACGACCATAGTCCGCCGCGATCATATCGTAAGGTCGGTCGTTCTTTTCGGCGAGATCGCTCGCCTGCCGCAGGCATTGTTCGGACTCATCGAATTCGCCCAACCAGCCGTGAACGATCGCACGCATCATTTGACAGAGCACGAGCAGGCTAGACCCCGTCGTCCCCGGCGGCGTCCATTCCGGCGAGGTGGCAAGGCGCGCGCTGGCTTGACCGAGATACATCGTTGCGTCGCGATAATGGCCAGCGATAAAATGAGCCTGACCGAGCGCGTACTCTGCGTAGCTGAGCCAAGCCTTGTCGGATGAGGCATTGGCCAGAGCAACAGCCTGTTCGGCCGCAGTGATGCCTTCAAAGGGGGTTCCATAGAAATTCAGCGCCACCGCTTTGGCGACGATTGAGGCAAGCCGGCGCCCTTCGTCGCCGATTTTCTCGGAGCGTGCTTCTGCCTCGCTACAAAGCCCGAACCATTGCTCCATGCTTCCAAGCGGCGCAAATGCAAGACGGGCCTCGATGCGCAGGTCGATCGCCTGCTGTTCGCGCTCGACCGTGTCGGGCAGACCGTCGACGGCATTGATTGCGGACTCAAAATACCCGGTAGCATCCCGGAACGCCGACCTGGCGAGCGCCTTGCGCGCCGCGAGCTGGCCATACTGGGCAGCCTTCGCCCAGTCCCGCGCCTGGACCGCATGGTGGCAAAGCGCTTCCGCGACGTCCTGTTCGCGCCCCTGGGAAATCGCCTCCATCGCCGCCAGGATCCGCCGGTGCAACTCCTCGCGTTGCGGCCGCAGGATCGAATCATAGGCGACCTCGCGGATCAGATCGTGGGCAAATTCGTATTCTGTCGCAGCCGGCCATTGTGACTCGACGAGGAAATCCAGAATTTCGAGCGACCAGAGGCGGCTTTGCAATTGAGCCGCCGGCATGCCGGTCACGGCCGCCAGCAGGGCCGGCGAAATTCGCGGTCCGACGACGGAGGCGAGCTGGAGAAGCGACTTGTCCTCTTTCGGAAGCCGATCAATTCGCGATGCGATCACCCCCTGAATGGTGGGAGGAATTCCCAGCGCTTCCCACGGCCCCTTGGCGGCAAACCGGCTGGCGTCGCCATCGATCACGCCGCGATTGAGGAGCTGGCGGGCGACCTCTTCAATGAAGAGCGGAACCTGACCGGTGTGGCGAAGAATGTGCCCCTTGAGGGCGTCGAGATTGGGCGCGTTGCCCATGAGATCGCCGAGCAGCGCATTTGCCGACGCGATATCGAGGGACCGCAGCCAGATTCTGCGAACGTCGAGCCGCGCCAGCCACTCCGGCGTGTCTTCGGTCCGCCATGTCAGCAGGATCAGCAACGGGCGGCTTGCCGCGAGCGACATCAAGGCCTCGATGACATTCTCGCTTTGGCCGTCGCTCCAGTGAAGGTCCTCCAGCAGCAAGACGGTCGGGCGCGTCGAGACCACCCTGTCGATCGTGTTGCATGCGGCCTCGGTAATCACACGACGTCGCAGCAGCGGTTCGAGATCGTTCCAGCGGGGATCGCTGACCGGCTGGTCGAGCACGGCGGAAAGGGCCGCTGGCCACAGATCGGAATGCGCCGGCGGCGGCCCTCCGGGCAATGCAGGCATTCCTTCCGGCGCAATATCGCCCGCCCCCAGTGCGCTGCGCAGCAGCTTCTTCACCAGGGCGTAGGGAACGGTCTGCTCCAGCGGATTGCTTTCCGCTTCGAGGACCTGCCAGTTTTTCTGGCGCAGTGCGCCGACAAATTCGTGGACGAGCCGTGATTTTCCGATACCGGCCGTGCCCACGAGCGCAATCACCTGCCCGGCCGCGGCGACGTCCCCTGCGGCCCGCTCGAGCAGCGAAATCTCTTCGCTGCGCCCGACGAACGACGAAAGCCCCTTGGTCGAACGGGCCCGCCAGCGGGTCAGGCCGCTGATTTCGACAAGCTCGTAATGGGGAACCGGCGAGGAAAATCCGTCCAGCCGTTTTGGCGTGAGCGTATTGAAGGTCACGAGCCCGGCGGCCAGGCTCTGGCAGGATTCCGACACCAGGATCTGACCGGCCTGCGCCGCATTCTCCAGCCGCTTGACCAGATGGACCGCCGGACCGCCCGCTTCATAGATCGAGGAGAGATCGGCCTCGATGACGTGGGCTACGACATAGCCGGAATGAACGCCGACGCGAACCCGCAGCGCCGGATCGTTCAGGAGTTCGACGCGGTTGACCAGTTCGACCGCCGCATGACAGGCCATGACCGCATGATTGTCATCCGCGTGCGGCGCACCAAAAAGCGCGATCAGGCCATCGCCGCCTTCCTTGCTGACGATGCCGCGGTTGCGGCGAACCGCGACGCGCATGGCGACCAGGGCCGGCTCGAGCCGCGAAATCGCGGCTTCCGGGTCCAGTTCAGAGATCAGATCGGTTGAACGCTGCAAGTCGGCGCAGAGGACCGTGAGATATTTGCGTTCGCCCGCAATGCGGCCACGGACTTCCGCAGCCTGCGGCTTTGCGGCGTGCTCCGGAACCGCCACCCCGCAGGACGGACAGTACAGGTCGCCTGCCTTCAGGGTCGAGCGACAGACCTGACAAAACAACCTCGGCTCCTTCATCCAGCAGAATCAGATTAGCGAAAGATCGCGACAGAACAAGCGTTTGCAGCGTCCGTAACGGCCGGCGATGGTACGATCATGGCAAAAGTCATATAGGGGATTCGCGAGCGCACAGATTAGCGACAATTTTAGACGACGGCACACGCGACGGCGATAGCTGCCCACGGCCATCGCCCCCGACGGATGCCGCCGCGAAACCTCCGGGTCATGCGGGCTCTAATCGTTGGTGATGCCCATCTCTTTAATGACGTGGGCATATTTGGCGAGCTGTTCACGCGTCAGGACGCCAAGTTCCCCCGGCGACGTGCCGCGCACCGAAAAGCCAAGATCCTCAAGCTTGTGGCGCACGTCGGGGTCGCCAAGCGCCTTGAGGACCTCGGCGTTCAGCTTGCGCGACGATCTCCTTCGGCGTCCCGGCCGGCGCCAGCATTGCGAACCAGGAATTGAAGAAGAATCCGGGCAGACCGGACTCCGCGACTGTCGGCACGTCGGGGAATTGTGACAACCGCTTCTCCGTGGTCACCCCGATCAGCCTGAGCTGGCCGCCACGCACCAGCGCGGCGACGGTTCCGAGCCCCTGGAAGCCGACGGGGATCTGGCCCGAGGCGACGTCGGTCGCCGCCTGCGTCGCGCCCTTGTAGGGCACATGGGTCAGCGAAATGCCGGCGTTGGAAGCAAATATGGCCATCGCCAGATGTTGCGGACTACCCGGACCGCCGGAGCTGTAATTGATCTTCCCGGGCGCGGCCTTGGCGGCGGCGATCAGATCGGCCGCGCTCTTGTAGGTGGTGTTGTTGGCGGCGACCAGCCCCCACTCTACTGTCGCCACCAGCGATACCGGCTCGAAATCCCTGAGGATGTCCCAAGGCATCTTCGAGTGCAGGTTGGGCACCATGGTCATGACGCTGTCGTTGAAGCCGCCGATCGTGTAGCCGTCGGGCGCCGCTCTTGCGAGCTGCTCGGCGCCGATCAGCCCCGACGCGCCGGCCTGGTTTATGATCACGATCTGCTGGCCCATGTTTTCGGCCATCTTCTGCGTCACGATCCGCGCGGCAACGTCCACTGCGCTCGCGGCCGCCAGAGGCACGATCATCTTGATCGGCCGCTCGGGATAGGCGGTCTGCGCGACCGCGCTGGAACCAACCACCAGCGCAAGCGCCGTTGTGAGCGAGTGAATCAGACGCATCCAGAAATTCCCCTTGCGAAATGGCTTGCGTTTCCGCGCAAGCGCCCACGGCCAGGATTCCCTTCAAGAATGATTGCCCTCCCGCTCCCGGCTTGGCAATGTGCCGGGCAAAGAAAATCAGGACCGGGCCGGCGATCAACCGGCCGGTCGAGAGGGAAAGCCGGTTTCCGGCTCCCTCAGGGAGGGGACCGATGACCAGCCGTAGAGGTTTTTTGAAGGGCGCGGCGGCGACCGGGATCGCCTTTTGCAGTTGCGGCATGGGGAGCGCGGCCCGCGCCCAGCCGAAACCGCCGCGCCTGCCGGTCAAGATTGGCGGCAAGCGAGTCCTCACCGTCGATGCCCACGCGCACTGCTATTTCCACGAAGCCCTCAATCTGATGGGAGACGCGGCGGACAAGATACTGCCCCCGGTAAAGGGCGTGCCCGAGCACTTCATCGTCATCGATCAGCGCCTCAAGGAAATGGATGCGATGGCGATCGACATGGAGATCCTGTCGATCAATCCGTTCTGGTACGGCAAGGACCGCGAGACCGCGGCCGCCATCGTCAAGGTCCAGAACGACAAGCTGGCCGAGTTGTGCGCGTCCCGGCCGGACCGTTTCGGGGCGTTTGCCTCATTGACCCTGCAATTTCCCGATCTCGCGGTACAACAACTGGAGACCGCGATCAAAAAGCAGGGCCTGCGCGGCGCCGCCATCGGCGCCAGCGTGAAGGGCGAGGATTTCTCCGACCCCAAATTCCATCCGGTATGGGCCAAGGCCGAAGAACTCGGCGCTGTTCTGTTCGTGCATCCCCAGAGCACGCCGGAACTTGCCAAGCGCTTCAAGGGCAATGGCTGGCTGTCGAACACGATCGGCAATCCGCTCGATACGACAATTGCGCTGCAGCACCTGATTTTCGAAGGCACGCTCGACCGTTTCCCCGGTCTGAAAATCCTTGCCGCGCATGGCGGCGGCTTTCTCCCGTCCTATGCGGCGCGCGGCGACCATGCCTGCTTCGTGTCGCCGGCAAACTGCAATCCGGACATCACGCTGAAAAAGAAGCCCTCGGAATACCTGAACCAGCTCTATTTTGACGCCATGGTGTTCACGGCCGAAGGTTTGCGGCATCTGGTGGCGCAAGTCGGCGCGAGCCAGATCATCCTCGGGACCGATCATCCGATCCCCTGGGAGGAGCATCCGGTCGACCACGTCCTCGCCACCGCTACCCTGTCGGACAAGCAGAAGGCGGCGATCCTGGGCGGCAACGCCGCGCATCTGTTCGCCATCAAGGAAGCCTGATCGCGCGAGGCGTGCGACGCGCGCCCAAGTGGCGTGGCCGCTCGCGCTTGGCTGATCCCGGCCGACGATATCCGCGGGCGGGGCCTAGAAGCTGCGGCGCTTCTGAGGATTCGTATCGGCCTTCAGCCGATCGGGCCTCGTCTGGAGATCGCCCCACAACAGCACGCCTGCAAGCAACAGGAACATCGCGGTCACGGCTGCGCTGACCAGCATCGCATCAAACGGCATAAAATCTCTCCTGCGCTCGATTCCTGAGCTATCTATCCAGAGACGCGATGACGGTCCTTGATCTCGATCAAAAAAACGGAGATCGGGACCGTCTTTGCTCAGGCCGCGGCCAGCGCTTCAGCCCGCGCCGGATCCAGCAGGGAGATGCTTCCCGGCAGGATCTCGATCACGCCGTCGCGCTCCAGCTTGGTGAAGGTGCGGCTGACCGTCTCGATGGTGAGGCCGAGAAAATCGGCGATGTCCTGACGGCTCATCGGCAACGGCACCGTCTGGCCAGGCCGTCGAAGCGGCCCAGCCGCTCGCGCCAGCCGATCAGGAAGGTCGCGACTTTTTCTTCCGCCGAACGGCGCCCGAGCAGGACCATGTGGTCCTGCGCCTGGCTCAGCTCGCGGACCGCGAATTCGTTGATCCGGCGCAGCAGATGCGGCTTGTCCTGGATGAACCTGGCGAAAGCCGCCCGCGAGAACCGGCAAACGGTCACGGGTCCGATCGCGTCGGCGGAGAAGCTGTGACGCTGCGAAACCGTCATTCCCAGAAAGTCGCCGGGCAGCGCAAATCCCACGATCTGCCGGCGGCCGTCGGGCAGCAGCTTGTAGAGCCGCATGACGCCTTCGAGCAGATTGTAGAACGATGTCGTCATTTCCTCCTGGGCGAACACCGTTTCGCAGGCCGAGAAATGCACATGGCGGCTGAGATGCTCCAGCTCGCGCAGTTCCGCCCGGTCGAGCGCCGCGCAGACGCTGAATTGACGCACCGAACAGTCCATGCAGGGCTGCCGTTCGTTTGGCTCGACCGCAACCAGGGAAATCTTCATGCGCGACTCCAGAATGGACGGGGCAACGACGCCTCGTGCGCCGGGCCTGCCGACACATGGCATCTTACCCGATCGCCGGAATCGCGGTTGATGCAGATCAAAAACAGCCCACTTTGCAGCGCTATCTTGCGTTCAAAGCCCCGATTGAACAAAGGACCGGTCGGCAATGCTGCGATTTGCCCTGCGCCAAGCCCTCGTTACCCTGATGCTGCTGACACCGGCGCTCGCCGCCCCGTCCGACGTGCAACGGGGAAAGGCCTATGCGTCAAGGCATTGCGCCAGGTGCCACGCCATCGACCTCGTTTCGAACAGCCCGCTCAAGGCGGCGCCGCCGTTCCGCACGCTGCACAACCGCTACCCGATCGAATCCCTCGCCGAGTCGCTCGCCGAGGGCATCACCACCGGTCATCCCGCGATGCCACGGGTCGAACTCAGCCCCGACCAGATTCACGACCTGCTGGCGTTCCTGAAGACCCTCGAATAGCGCCGCGCGGCGCTACAGCGCCTGCACGGTCCACCCGATCATCTCCTTCGCGATCCGGGCGAAGGCCGCGTTGAAGGCGGCGACCGCCGCCGGCGGCTCGAGCTTGTCGAATTTCTCGCTGTCCTCGAACAGGCGCGAGGCGACGACCTTGCCGTTCTTGTCGACGATCCGCGCCGACAATCCGATCTCGGCCGCAGGTCCCGAATCCGCCGCGATCTGATAGCGCCGCACATCGATCAGAAGCTGGAAGTCGGCCTGCCCGAGGTCTGCGACCCGCAGCGGCGCATGGGCAATGTCGTAATTCTCAAAGCTCTCGATCAGCCTCGCCTGCAGCAATTTCGGGATCGCAGTCGGCCCAGATCACATCGGCAAAGCCGGGATAGTCCTTGGCGGGCGAGAACAGAAAGCGCTGTGTCGACAGCATCGCGACCGCTGACGGTTCCGGCATCGCCAACGCTCCCTTGAGGGTCTTGCTCGACTGGCCCGAAATCTTGCGGCGCGCGCAGATCGTAGGTGAACTTCTGCGCCGGCGTGCCGCCGCCGGTCATCTTTTCGACGCCGGCGATGATGCTGTCGATCTTGCCGGTGTTGCGCGCCAGCCCGTCCGAGAAGATCTTCAGATTGGCGATGGTGTCCTTCAGCGGTTCCGAATTTTCGCTGAGCACCGTATCGACCTTGCGCAGCGCATCGCGGGCGGCCTGGGTCATGCTCTGCCCCGCGCCGGATTCGGCAATCAAGGTCGGCACGGGACCAGAATTCGCAAGCTGCGTGCCGCCTTCCAGCGCAATCACGGGAACGCCGGTCAGGCCCTGGAAATCCAGGCCGACCTTGGTGTCGGCCCGCACCGGCGTGGTCGAGGCCACCGAGATCGTCGCATTGACGCGGCGGGGGTTGTCGGCCGCGAGCGCGAGATCCGTCACTTCGCCGACGCGGATCCCGTTGAACAGCACGCCGGCGCCGATCAATAGCCCGGGCACCGAGCCGTCGAACTGGACGTGATAGGTCGCACGCGGGCCGAGGCCGCCGGTGTTGTTGAAGCCAGTAGACGAAGCCGAACACGGCGACGATGGTGGCCAGCACGAAGGCGCCGACGACGACGAAGGGAGCGCGGGTTTCCATCTCTTCAGCTCGCTTTGGGTTGCAGCATCTGGGAGCGCGTGCCGTGGAAATAGGCCCGCACCCAGGGATGCTCGGATTGAAGCAGTTCGCGCATCGGTCCGATCGCGACGATCTTGCCGTCGGCGAGCGCG
Organism: uncultured Alphaproteobacteria bacterium; assembly: GCA_963843225.1. Taxonomy (GTDB): domain Bacteria; phylum Pseudomonadota; class Alphaproteobacteria; order Rhizobiales; family Xanthobacteraceae; genus Bradyrhizobium. The sequence goes on from CAWJJT010000008.1 coordinate 102,113, forward strand.
GCGACGCGGTCGCAGACGGTGTTCAGGCTGGCGAGGTCGTGGGTGACCATGAACACCGTCAGCCCCAGCGTTTTCTGCAGGGTCTTGATCAGCGCATCGAACTCGCCGGCGGCGATCGGATCGAGGCCCGAGGTCGGCTCGTCGAGAAACACGATCGCCGGATCGAGCGCGAGCGCCCGGGCCAGCGCCACGCGCTTGGTCATGCCGCCGGACAATTCGGCGGGAAACTTGTCGCCGTCCTCCGGCGACAGCCCGACCATTTCGAGCTTGGCGGTGGCGATCTCGTCCATCAGCGCCTGCGACAGCACCAGATTCTCGCGAAGCGGAAACTGGATGTTCTGGCGCACGGTGAGCGACGAAAACAGCGCGCCCTGCTGGAACAGGATGCCCCATCGGCTCGCGGCGTTCTGCGTGGTGCGGCCATGCGCGCCGCCGATCGCCGTGCCCATCACCTCGATTTCGCCGCTGCGCCGTGGAATGAGCCCGATGATGGTCCGCATCAGCACCGTCTTGCCGCCGCCGGAGGCGCCGACCAGCCCGAGGATCTCGCCCCGGCGAACATCGAGCGACAAATGGTCGATCACGATCTGGCGGCCGAAGCCGACCACGAGGTCGTGCACGCGTATCGCGAATGGCGAAGCCGGTTGCTGCATCGTCACATTCCGATCGATGCGAAGAAGACCGCAAACAGCCCGTCGAGCACGATCACCAGGAAGATCGATTTCACCACCGAGGTCGTCGTCTGCTTGCCGAGCGACTCGGCGCTGCCCTTGACGCGCAAGCCCTCGCTGCAGGCGACGATGCCGATCGCCAGCGCCATGAACGGCGCCTTGATGATGCCGACCTTGAAGCTGGTCACGGACACGGCGTCATGCAGGCGCGCGATGTAGATCGCCGGACCCATGTCGCCATAGAACTGCGCCACCAGGCCGCCGCCATAGAGCGCGGCCATCGATCCGATGAAGCTCAGGATCGGCAGCGCGAGGATCAGCGCGACGATCGCGGGGCAGGATCAGGACTTCGACGGGATCGAGGCCCATGGTCGACAGCGCGTCGATCTCCTCGCGCATCTTCATCGAGCCGAGTTCGGCGGTGTAGGCGCTGCCCGAACGGCCGGCGACCATGATGGCGACGATCAGTACGCCCAGTTCGCGCAGCACCAGGATGCCGACCATGTCGACGACGTAGGATTCGGCGCCGAACTTGCGGAAATGGAAGAAGCCCTGCTGCGCGATGATGGCGCCGATCAGGAAGGTGATCAGCACCATGATCGGAATCGCCTGAAAGCCGACCTTGTACAATTGATAGACCAGCGATGTCAGCCGCAGCGATTTCGGCCGGCGCAGCACGCCGACGAGCGCCAGGAAAAGCGACCCGAGCATCTGCAGGAATGCGCCGACGTCTTCCCTCGCCCCGACCGCGGCGCGGCCGACGTCGTTCACCTCGGCCACGACCGGATTCAGCGCGGGCACCGGCGCCGGATTGCGGCGGTTGACCTGACGCACCTCCTCGATCAGCCCCGCATAATTATCGGCAACGCCAACGACTTCGGTCCGATGCCCGGCCGAAGCTGCGCGCCGCGAGATCTTTTCGAGCAGCCAGGCCCCGAGCGTATCGAGCTCGCGCACCCCGGCCATATCCAGCTTCACGGATTTCGACCGGTCGAGCTGATCCGTGACGGCATTGGACAGCGCTTCGAGGGTGGTCACGTTGGCCGCGATCCAGGCCCCGCCTGGACGCAGTTCAAGCACATCGCCTTCCGGCGTGGCCGTTAACAGCGGTGGAGACGCCAATATCTGGATTCCTCGATCTGGAGGGAATGCGGTTTCCCGAAGTCTTCTGCCGGCAACGCCTTTACTAGGCCCTGCCGCCACGCCCCGCTTGACCTGCCTCAAACCGAAACCGCCTCGCCCCCGGTTGACGCAAATCAATAGCCCTGTCCGTGGCTTGCCTATTGTGGATTTGCACGGAATTCCGGCCGGATTGTGCAGCAGAGGCAATGACGATGTTCGACACAGGCGAGCTGAGAGATGAACTGGAATCGCTCAAGGCCGAAATGTTGCGCCTGTTGAACACCGCTGGCGAGGAAATCTTCGACACCGGCAAGGACCGCGCCGAGGCTCTCGCCGACCAGATCAAGTCCGCGCTCGCCGATCTCGGCGAGACCCTGAGCGAACAGGAGGAGCATCTCGAAAACATCGTATCCGAGCGGCCGATCGCCTCGCTGGCCTCCGCCTTTGCGCTCGGCGTCGTGGTCGGCTTCATGCTGAGGAGACACTAGCGTGAACACGCGAAAACGTCGTCAAACATCTGCGCGCGCTCTGGCGCACCGACAGGATCATCGCCGAGATCCGGATGCGGCACATGCTGATCGGCCTCGGCCTGCGGGCGTTCGCGGCGCTGATCGCCGCGTTCGGCCTCTTGATGCTGGAGCTGTCGGCGTATTTCGCGCTGGTCCAGATCTGGAGCGCCATATCGGCCGCGGCCATCCTCGGCGCCGTCAATTTCGGCATCGCCGCGATCCTGTTCTGGTCGCCGGCAGGCCGCCACGCGGGCCGCGAACTCGAACTCGCCACCGAAATCCACGGCTCGGCGATCGAGGCGCTGCAGCTCGAGGCGCGGGCATTGCAGTCGCAGGTGTCGGGGGCGATCCATCAATCCGCTGAACGGAATCCTGCCGCTGCTGATCGTGCCGCTGATCACGATCATCATCAAGAGCCTGAAGAAGCCGGCAGCGAAGGCCGCCGCCGCATCGCCGGCAGCGGCAACCGAACAGCAATGATCGCGAACGCACGGTGCCTAGAGCGTCAGCCTGCACGTCGCAGACGTCCTGCTCGACGGGATCCGTCTTCACCTCGAAGCCGAGATGCCGGCACATCTCCAGCATCACCGTGTTTTCCCTGCAGCACCTCTCCTGAGATGGCCTTCAGCCCTTCGGACCTCGCATATTCGATGATCAACTGCATCAAGGCCCAGCCGAGTCCCCTGCCCTTGAGATCGGACCTGCAGCAGGATCGCGTATTCGCCGCTCTCGTAGATCGAGTCGGAATGGATGCGCACCACGCCGACCATCTCGTTGGTGGCTTCGTCGAACGCGACGAACGCCATCGCGCGGGCGTAGTCGAGCTGGGTCAGGCGGGCGATGAACTCGTGGGTGAATTCCTTCATCGGCGCGAAGAAACGCAGCCGCAGGTCGTGCGGGGTGACGTGCCGCAGGAATTCATGGATCAGCGGCTCGTCGTCGGGACGGATCGGGCGCACAAAGACCCGCCAGCCGTCCTTGACCTCGATGTGCCGCTGCCATTGCGACGGATAGGGCCGCACCGCGAAATTGGCCGGACCTGAGCCCTGGAATTTCCGCTCCACCTGCCCGACCGCGACGCGCGCATCGACCGCGAGCACGCCGCTCTCGTCCGCCAGCAACGGATTGATGTCGAGTTCGCGGATCTCGGGAAGGTCGGCGGCCATCTGCGCGAGCTTGACCAGCACCATCGCGACGGCGTCCGGCTTGGCCGCGGGCACGTCACGGTAGCCGCGCAGCAGCCGCGAGACACGGGTGCGCCCGATCAGGTCGCGGGCCAGTGGCAGATCGAGCGGCGGAAGCGCCAGCGCCTTGTCGTTGATGATCTCGACCGCCGTGCCGCCGCGGCCGAACACGATGACGGTGCCGAAGGTCGGATCGTCGGCGAGGCCGAGGATCAGCTCGCGCGCCTTCGGCCGCACCACCATGGCCTGCACGATGACGCCTGCGATCCGGGCTTCCGGGCGCAGCTCCTTGGCCCGCGCCAGGATATCGGCCGTCGCGGCGCGGACGGCATCGGGACTGGTGAGATTGAGGACGACACCGCCGACGTCGGATTTGTGAACGATGTCGCGCGACATGATCTTGAGCACCACGGTGTCGCCTTGCGCGAATATCGCCGCGGCGTGGGCAACGGCCTGCTCGGCGTCGGCCGCCGCAAAGGTCGGCACCATCGGGATCTCATAGGCCTCGAGCAGCCGCTTGATCTCGACCGGATCGAGCCACTGCGGCCGTCGGCCAGCGCCGCGGCAATGATCTCCCGCGCGGCATCGATGTCGGGCGACGAACTCGCCGGGCATCGCCGGCGGAACCTGCGCCAGCTCCGTCGCCACTTCGCGATGCTTCACCAGATACATGAAGCCGCGCACCGCATCGTCTTCGGTGGGATAGTTCGGAATTCCCGCGCCGCTCAGGAGATCGATGGTCTTCTGGTCCGCGCCGACCCAGACCGCGAGCACCGGCTTGGCCCGCGCGATGCTGCCGGCGATAATTGCCGACCAGTCCGGTCACGGTCGCGGCGATGTCGTCGGCGCTGGCGATCGCCGTCTGCACATTCATCACCAGGATGGCGTCATTGCCGGGATCGTCCAGCAGCACCTCGAGCGCCGCCGCGTAGCGCGCGCCGTCGGCATCGCCGATGATATCGACGGGATTTGATCCCGACCAGGTTGCGCGGCAGGACCGCGTCGAGCCTGGCGCGCGTCGCGGGCTCGATCGCGGCGGGGATTCCGCCGAGTTCGACCAGCCGGTCGATCGCGAGAACGCCGATGCCGCCGCCATTGGTCAGCATCGCCAGACGCTTTCCGGGAGGCGAGCCGACACGCCCCAGCGTCTCGGCGCAGTCGAACAATTCGCGCAGGTCCGACACCCGCAGGATTCCGGCGCGGCGGAACGCGGCATCGTAGACCGCGTCCGAGCCGGCCAGCGCGCCGGTATGGGTCGCGGCCGCCTTGGCTCCCTGCGCCATGCGGCCGGATTTGACGACGACGACCGGCTTGACCCTGGCGGCGGCGCGCGCCGCCGACATGAACTTGCGGGCATCCTTGATGGCTTCGACATAGAGCAGGATCGCGCGCGTCTTGCTGTCCAGCGCGAAATAATCGAGCAGATCGGCGATATCGACGTCGAGCTGGTCGCCGATCGAAACGATGCCGGAGAAGCCGACGCCGCGCTGCGCGGCCCAATCCACCATGCCGGTCGCAATCGCGCCCGATTGCGAGATCAGCGCCAGATTTCCCGCGCACGGCATGTGCGCGGAGAAACTGGCGTTGAGGTTTGCGCCGGGCATCATGATGCCGAGACAATTCGGCCCGATCAGCCGCATGCCGTATTTGCGCGCGGCTGCGCTCAGCTGGCCTCGTGCCAGCGAGCCCGGACCGTGGCCAAGCCCGGCGGTGATGATCAGAGCGCCCGCCGCGCCCCGCGCGCCGGCCTCCTCGATCAGGCCCGGAATCGCAGCGCCGGTGCGGTGATCACCACGAGTTCGGGCACGAACGGCAATTTGCCGAGGCTGCCGACCGCGGCAACGCCATCGATCTCGGGATAATGCGGATTCACCAGCCCGAATTCGCCCTTGAATTTCGCCTTGTGAATGTTGCCGAGAATGGCGCGTCCGACCGAGGTCTGGCGCGGACTTGCGCCGACCAGCGCGACGGAGCGCGGCGACAGCAGATTTTTCAATCGATAGGTGGACATCAGCTCTGTTGTCCGGCTGGCGCCGGCCCGGATGCATGAAATCTAACGCGGCTAATGTGCAACGGGCTCGCCTGATCGGACATCATAGCCCCGCACGGTGGCCGCCGGATGACCGTCTTTGTCGCAATTGCACGGCAACGGGCGGCAACACGACTTCCCCGATCTGCATGGGCACGCCAATCCGGCCATCACGATAGCTGCCGGCGTCCGGACCGCGTTGATCTCCGTCAAGGCTGCGGCTCCTTCCAATTCAGTGCATTTTGATGGAGCTCCATCGTGCCGGTCACGAAATCGCCGGCCGCGTCGACCTCGCCCACTGCAACATCGCCACCCGTCGCGTGGGCGAGCGGGCCGGCATCCGCCGGGTCGGCGCGCCGCTGCCCGCAGGCTAAATGTCCGTTTTATCGGGCTTTTTCGGGATACCGATCTTGCGACAGGGCTGCGCCGCGTTGGCCGCCGCGACAAGACGCCTCCGATGCCATGCCCGAGATTGCCGGACTTCAGGAGACCTATAATATCGGCGCCATCGACCGGGCGGTCATCGATGCGTCGGCAACGGCACAGCAGAGCCTGAAACAATGCAAGCGCCGGATCGGGCATGGGGAAACGGCTTGGACACGCCGGTGCAAATATCCATCGCGGAATCCCGGAAATCAGCGGGTAAAACCGTCGGCCGCGCCAAGCCGGCGGCGACGCCGCGCCGCCTCACGCCGCGGCTGAATGCGATGATGCAATGCGACACCGCGTTTCGGGTGATCGCGCGCCGCTATCTTGACGATCTCGTGGCCAATCAGGAAGCAACATGCAACGGCGATCCCACGGCGTTGCATCAAATGCGCATCGCGCTGACCCGCTTGCGTACCGCCATTTGGCTTTTCTCGCCAATGGTCACGGATTCGCAGCGGACAAAAATCAGGGATGATCTGAAATGGCTGAATGCCCATCTCGGCACCGCGCGTGATCTTGACGTTGCGACCGAGCGGTTGCAGGCCATCGACAGGAAGCAGCCGCAAGACGAGCCTTATTACCGTGCCTGGAACGACAAGCGTGCGAACAGCCACCGCCTTCTGGCGCGGGCGCTTCGCTCAGCGAGGTACCGGCGGCTGCTCAAGGACTCATCCGGCTGGATCGAGAACGGATCCTGGTCGACCAGAAGCGGAAAGCAGGCCGCCAAAGAACGCGCCTCCCCGATCGCCGAATACGGCGCGGAAGAGCTGACGCGGCGGCTCGACAAGCTCCTGAAGAAGAGCCGCGAGCTCCTGAAGATGGACGCCGAGAAACGTCATCGGCTTCGCCTGCTGAACAAGAAGCTCAGCTACTCGATCGGGGCGTTCGAGGATCTGTTTCCGGACAAGAGATTTGCGAAGCTGCAGGCCGGTCTGAAACATTTGCGCAAGGCGCAGCGGTCTCTCGGACAGTTGAACGATGACGAGAGAGGCCGGGCGCTTGCGGCCAGCCTGCAAAGTGACGGCGCCCATCCGCCCTGGCGCTTTCTTGGCCCAAAGCGCGAAGAGCGCCTGCTGCAGACCGCCGCCACCGCCTACCGGAAACTGGCTGCGCTGACGGAGTAAGCGGTCTGATATCGATTGCTTGGAATCCATCTCTTCCACTTCTGGTCCGACGATCGATCTTCAAACACGTGACGGACTAACGACAGATCAGTCCTGCGGACGGAACAGCTTCGAGGCGGTCTCCAGCATCCGTTCGCCATGCTTGAGAAGCCGTTCATTGTCGCGGCGGATGAAGTCGATCTGATGCTGGCCGCATTCCCCAAGCATCGTCTGGAGATCCCTGACCGAATGCGCTCCAGCCATTTTCGACACGAATTCGGAGAACAGGTGGGTTTCGGTCCGCGCCCGCTCGAACATCTCGTTGCCGGCAAACACCATCTCCTCGAGCAGCGCCTTCTGCGCGCCTGTCATGAAATCCAGAGCCTGCTTGTTCGCCTTGGTTATTTGCGTGGCGGGCATCTTCAGCCGATTGCCCAGGAATCTCGGCGCGGGGTTCGGAAAGTTCCATCATGATAACCTCCCCATTTTGCGTCCTTTTCACTGGTAGGCCGCTGCCCCGCGGGCGCATTGAGCTGCATCAAGGGAAGGACTCCCCATCCCGCCTTTGACCTGCGTCAAATCGGAGCGCGCCGGCTGGCTTAACCTGCCAATCATCGATTTTAATCCCGAACTTGCGGAGGCCCCATGCGCGCCCACCAGATCATGACCCGGTCGGTGATATCGGTCACCCCCGACACCAAAATCGTCGATGCGGCCAACACCATGCTGCAAAAACACATCAGCGGACTTCCGGTTGTCGACACAGCCGGCAAGCTCGTCGGCATCGTCTCGGAAGGCGACTTCATTCGCCGCGGCGAAATCGGCACCCAGCGCAAGCGCGGCCGGTTCCTGAAGTTCATCCTCGGTCCGGGCAAGGCCGCGGCCGACTTCGTTCACGAGCACGGCAGCAGGATTTCAGAGATCATGACGACAGAGCCGCTGACGGTCACCGAAGATACGCCGCTGGAGCAGATCGTGGATCTGATGGAGAAAAACAACGTCAAGCGGCTGCCGGTGATGCGCGCCGACAAGATCGTCGGCATCGTGTCGCGCTCCAACCTGTTGCAGGCGGTCGCAAGCCTCGCCCGGGAAATTCCCGATCCGACCGCCGACGACGATCACATCCGCAACCGCGTCATCGATGCGATCGAGAAGAACGACTGGTGCCCGTTCGGCCTCAGCGTGATCGTGCGCGACGGCATCGTCCATCTGAGCGGCGTCATCACCGAAGAGCGCGCGCGCAAGGCCTCGGTCGTCGCCGCCGAGAACGTCACCGGCGTGGTCAAGGTGCATGACCACCTGTGCTGGGTCGACACCATGTCCGGAATGTATCTGAACTCGCCGGAGGATGACGAAATCGCGAAGGCGAGCTGATCGTCGGGCGCGTCCGGCTAGACGCGCTCGATGATGATCGCCGGCGCCATGCCGCCGGCGGCGCACATGGTCACCAGGCCGCGCTTGAGATCGCGCCGCTCCAGTTCGTCGAGCATGGTGCCGATCAGGATCGCGCCGGTCGCGCCGATCGGATGACCGAGCGCGATCGAGCCGCCGTTGACATTGACCTTGTCGCGGTCGAGCTCGAGATCGCGGATGAATTTCTCGGCCACCACCGCAAAGGCCTCGTTGATCTCGAACAGATCGATGTCGTCGAGCGTGAGGCCGGCCTTGGCCAGCACCTTGCGCGCCGCCGGCACCGGCGCGTTCAGCATCAGGGTCGGGGAATCGCCCATATTCGCCATCGCCACCACGCGGGCGCGCGGCTTCAGGCCGTGCGCCTTGGCGTAGTCCGGCGACGCCAGCAGCAGCGCCGCCGAGCCATCGACGACGCCGGACGAATTGCCGGCGTGGTGCATGAAGTCGATCTCGAGGTCGGGATATTTCTGCAGGATCAGGTTGCGATAGGTCGTGCCCTTGTCGTCGAGCGGATAGTCGGCCACCGCCGTGAAAGGCCGGCTTCAGGCCGGCCAGCCCTTCGAGCGTGGTCTGCGGCCGCGGATATTCCTCCCGGTCGAGCGCGAGGCTGCCGTCCTCGCGATGGACGGGAACAAGGCTCTTGTCGAAATGGCCGTCCTTGATGGCGTCGGCCGCCCGCTGCTGGCTCTCGAACCGAGCCCGTCGACATCCTGCCGCGTGATGCCTTCGAGCGTCGCGACGGCGTCGGCGCAGACGCCCTGATGCGACTGCGGGTGCAGCGCGCGCAGGTGAAGATTGCCGGCGTCCATCATGAACGGGCCCTCGCCGCGGCGCCCCTCCATCGACATCATCTCGGTGCCGCCGGCGATCACGAGATCCTCCAAGCCCGACATGATCGAGGCCGCCGCCATGTTGACGCTGGTGATGCCGGAGCCGCAGAAGCGATCCAGCGTGACGCCGCTGGCGCGGACGTCGTAGCCGGCGTCGAGCGCCGACATCCGGCCGAGATCGCCGCTCTGCGGGCCGCGCTGCGAGCTGGTGCCCCAGATGATGTCGTCGACATCGGCGGTGTTGATCCCGTTGCGATCGGCCAGCGCCCGCAGCACCGTGGCGCCGAGCCGCTGCGGATGAATGCCCGACAGCGCGCCCTTGCCGGCCTTGCCGATGCCGCGCGGCGTCCTGCATGCGTCGATGATCAGCGCGTCAACCATGGTGTTTCCTCGTGGGGATTTGTTGCCGGCATCTGGATTACGAAATCCACCCCCTCAAAGCAGCTTCCCGTCCGGCCCGAAGAACGGATGCGGCCCGTCGAAATCGCCGATCGGAACCTGATGGGTCACGACGCTGCCAAAGCCCTCGCCGGGAAACCAGCTATGGAGATGAAACGCCGGCGGCTCGACCTTGAAGGACGGCTCGCGCAACTGCGCCAGATCGAGGTCGACGGCATGATTGGGCGCCGGGCAGATCGTGGTCGCGACGCCCGCGAATGTCGTCAGCGTCGCGCGGTGGACGTGGCCGGTGGCGATGCAGCTGCACGCGCGGATGGCGGCCGACGACGGCGGCGAACTCGCCGGCATTGAGCAGATTCTGGCGGTCCATGTGCCAGATGCCGGTCTTGAACGGCGGATGGTGCAGGAACAGCAGCGCCGGCCGGTCCGGCGCGGATGCCAGCGTCGCCTCGAGCCATTGCAGCGTGAGCGCATCGAGTTCGCCATGCGGCTTGCCGGGCACGCTGGAATCCAGCAGCAGCAGATCGAGCCCGGCGATTTCGATGCGCTGGTTGAGCGGCCCGGATGGATGGGCATAGGCCGCCGACGGAAACGCGGCGCGCATCAATTCGCGGGAATCATGATTGCCGGGAATGCCGGCGAACGGCAATTCGAGCGGCGCCAGCAGGCGCTTGAGATACTGATATTCCTCGGCCATCGGCGTATCGGCCAGATCGCCGGAAATCACCACGAAATCCGGCCTTGGCCTGAATGCGTTCAACGCCGCGACGCAGCGCTCCAGCGCCGCCGCGGTATCGACCCGGCCGTAGGCCAGCGCGCCCTGCGGCTTGATATGCAGGTCGGAAATCTGGGCGATGTGAACTGGTTTTTCCGGCATCGGCTTTCTTCACTTCTCCGGCGGGAGCAGACGGATGGCATCCGGCGCGATCGACAGCCCGACCCGTTCGCCGATCTGGACTTTGATGGTGTTCGGCGCATCGACCGTGAGCGGCTTGATCGATGCGCCGCTGACGACCATGCGCTGCCGGTCGCCGATGAAGCTGACGCTGTCGATGATCCCCGACAGCGGCGCAGCTCCCGCTTCGATCGACGACGGATCGTTTCCGGGCGGATCATCGCGACGGCGGCGGCAAGGCTTGCATCGCCGCCGATCGGCTGCCGTCCGCCCGGCAGCACGAGATGGCCGTTCTCGAGCGGCGCTTCGATGATGTTTGCCGCGCCGATGAATTCCGCCACGAAACGGCTTTCCGGCGGGAAATAGATCTCGCGCGGCGTGCCGATCTGGGCGATCGCGCCCTTTTGCATGACGACGATGCGGTCGCCGAGCTCCATCGCCTCGGACTGGTCGTGCGTGACATAGATCGTGGTGATGCCGAGCGCGCGCAGCAGCCGATTGAGTTCGCCGCGCAGCCGGTCGCGCAACGCGGCGTCGAGCGCGGTCAGGGGCTCGTCGAGCAGCAGGATGCCCGGCCGGATCGCGACCGCGCGCGCCAGCGCCACGCGCTGGCGCTGGCCGCCGGAAAGCTGGTCGATGCGGCGGTTCTCGAGCCCGGTGATGTTGGTCAGCGCGCACCAGTTCGGCGACGCGCGCGGCGCGCTCCTTGCCGGCCACGCCCCGGATCTTCAGGCCGTAGCCGATATTGTCGGCGACGCTCATGTTGGGGAACAGCGCGTAGGACTGGAACACCATGCCGACATTGCGCTTCTCGATCGGCACCGACGTCATGTCCTTGCCGTCGAACAGCACCCGGCCGCCGGCATCCGGCAGTTCGAGGCCGGCGATGATGCGCAGCATCGTGGTCTTGCCGCAGCCGGAGGGGCCGAGCAGCACCAGCGTTTCGCCGCGCGCGATGTCGAGCGTGGCGGGCTCGAGCGCGCGGGTGCCGTCGGCAAAGGTCTTGCCGCAAGCCTCGACGCGCACCGCGGCGCCATGCCCGCCGGCACGTTCATCTCGCCTGCTCCCTGTCGGCAAACATCTGCATCGCGACCAGCAGCGGAATGATCATGACAAAGAAGATCAGCGTATAGGCGGACGCCACTTCCAGCCGCATCGAGGCGTAGCTGTCGGCAAGCCCGATCGGCAGCGTCTTGGTCAGCGGCGTGTGCAGCATCCAGGTCAGGTTGAACTCGCCGAGCGACAGCGTCACCACCATCAGGCTGCCGGCCAGGATTCCCGGCAGCGCATTGGGAACGATCACGTCGCGAAAGCGCCGCCACGGCGAGGCGCCGAGCGAGGCCGCGCCCTCGTCCAGCGTCTTGATGTCGACGGTCGCGAACACCGCCATCACCGACCGCACCATGAACGGCATGGTGAAAATCGACATGGCCGGTGAGGATGAACAGCCAGGAGCGGCGAAACTCGCCAAAGCCCTGATAGGTGAGCAGCAGCGCCAGCGCGATCGCAAGCCCCGGGATTGCCAGCGGCAGTGTGATGATTTCCTCCACGATCCGCGACAGCCGCCCTCCCCGCACATGCAGCGCATAGGCGGCGGGCACGCCGACCACCAGCGTCACGGCCAGCGTCGCAAAGGCGATCACGAACGACAGCAGGATGGTGCCGGCATAGAGGTCCCAGACCTGGAACACCCATTGCAGCGTCAAGCCCGACGATATTCCGCGAAAGTAATTCACGGTGACGCCGGCTGAAATCGACAGGATCGCGGGCACGACCAGGAACGCCGCGACCAGCAGCGTGAACAGCAAGTTGGCCGGTGAAGATCAGGCGATCGCGCATCGTCTCATCCGGCCGCCGCGACGGCGCCGCCGCTGAACGAGCGGGCCAGCGCCAGGATCGCCCAGGCGATGATCCCGAGCCCGACCGACAGCGCCGCCGACGTGGCGAAATTCGCGGCCAGCGTGAACTCGGTATAGATCAGCATCGGCAGCACATCGATATTGGTGGCGAGCGTGAACGCCGTGCCGAACGCGCCCATCGCGGTGGCAAAGGCGATGGCGCCGGAGGCGACGAAGGCCGGCCCCAGCGCCGGCAGCACCACGTCGCGCTGCACGGCCCAGGGGCTGGCGCCGAGCGAGCGCGCGGCTTCTTCCAGACCGACGTCGAGCTTCTGCACCGCCGCCATGATGGTGAGGATGACGCGCGGGATCGAGAAATAGAGATAGCCGAGGAACAGCCCGTAGATCGAATAGGCAAAGACCAGCTTCTCGCCGAACAGGCGGCTGGTGATGTCGCCGATCAGGCCCTGGCGGCCGGCGAGCAGGATGATCAGGAAGCCGACGACCACGCCGGGAAACGCCAGCGGAAAGGTCAGCATCGCGATCAGCACGGCGCGGCCGGGAAAGCGATGGCGCTGCAGGAACATTCCCGCGATCGTGGCAATGACCAGCGTGGCGACCGTGGTCGCGGCGGCCAGGAGAACGGTGTTGATCAGGGTGGCGCGGTAGCGCGGCTCGGTCAGGATCGCCAGATATCCGGCGAGCCCCTGCGGACCCTCGGCGCCCGTCACCACCAGCCGGGCCATCGGCAGCACGAAGAACGCCACCGTCACCACGGCGAGCGGCAACAGGCACAGCCAGACAAAGGATTTGTGCGACATGAAAGGATAGTGCCCCAGCGCAATTCCGGATCGGTGGCTTCATCCTTCGAGACGGCGCTTCGCGCCTCCTCAGGATGAGGCCAAATTCCTTGCGGTCTAAGACCCTCATGGTGAGGAGCGCGGCAACGCCGCGCGTCTCGAACCATGTGGCCCTGGGGGCGCCGTCTACTACACCAAACCGAACGACGCCCCCGTTGGGGCGCCATATTGCCTCAGCGAACCTCGGCGAGATAGCGGTCGACGAAGGCTTTTTGCTTGCTTTCCATCTGGCCCCAATCGACGGCCTTGGCGCGGGCATAGTCGCTGTCGGGCAGGAACTTGGCCTTGACGGCTTCCGGCAGTTCGATCGGGCGCGCCGGGCGCAGGTAGGCGTTGGTCCAGATCGCCTGTCCCTTGTCGGACAACAGATAGTCCAGCACCTTCTTCGCCTTGTCCTTGTCGGGCGCGTTCTTGACGAGGCCGACGACGTAGGGAAACACCACCGAGCCTTCGCAGGGGATCACGAATTCAAAATTGCCCTTTTCCGAATATTTGGCGCGGTAGGCGTTGAAGTCATAGTCCAGCAGGATCGGCATCTCGCCGGAGACCACGCGGGCGTAGGAGGTCTGCTTGGGAACGATCGGATCGTTCTTGCGCAATTCCTTGAAGAAGGTGATCGCGGGATCGAAATTGTCCGCGCTGCCGCCGAGCGCCAGATTGATCGCGACCGCGCCGACATAGCCGACCGCGGCCGAACTCGGATCGAGATAGCCGACCATGCCCTTGTAGTCGGGCTTCAACAGATCCTTCCAGCAGGCCGGCACCGGCTTGCCGCCGAGCGCGTCCTTGTTCACGAACAGGCCGAGCGTGCCCGAATGGATCGTGGTCCAGTAGCCGTCCGGATCCTTCAAACCCGGCGGCACCTGGTCCCAATTGGCGGGCTTGTAGGGCTCCAGCGCGTCCTGGGTCTTCGCCTTCATGCCGAACGTGACGCCGAAATAGCCGATGTCGCCGACCGGATTGCTCTTCTCGGCCAGGATTTGCGCCAGCGCCTGGCCCGAATTCTTGTTGTCATGGGGAATGTCGTAGTTGAGGTCGGCCTTGATGGCCTTGAGCATGGAAGCCCAGTCCGCCCATTCCGGCGGGCAGTTGTAGCAGATGACGTCGGCCGCCCTGGCAGACTGCAACGGCGCGAGCATCGCCAGCGCAAGCAAGGCGAGGACAAAACGGACGGTCTTCATGAAACTGGCTCCGATGGCAAAGGAAGGCGTGCCCTAAAGAGAAGGACATCAACACTATCGGGGGACCAAGTACAGGCCGCGTATGAAGGATTTGCGACGGTCATTTTGCTGTGCAGCAAAGCTGTGGAGAGTGCGGCCTGCCTCCGGTCGCCGGATCGGTTCGCCAACCACGGCGCATCGCGATGGCTGGGTTGCACGGACGGTTGCGACCCTGCCTTGCGGCGCAATCAAAGTTGCCGCTATCCTGCTGTCAATCAGCTCAATCCTGCGCGGAATCAGCCGTTGCATCGGAGACGCTCCATGGTCCCTCCCGTCAGTTCTCCCGCCATCAAAATGGTAAAATCGGTCCGCGAACAGGTGAGCGCGGAGGAGTGGCAGACCCGCGTCGATCTCGCCGCCTGCTACCGCCTCACCGCGATGTACGGCATGACCGAGATGATCGCCAACCACATCTCCTGCCGCGTGCCCGGCTCGCACGACCATTTCCTGATCAACCCCTACGGCATGCTCTACGAGGAGATCGACGCCTCCTGCCTGATCAAGATCGACCTCGACGGCAATGTGCTGTTCAACGCCTCGGACTACGGCGTCAACGCCGCCGGCTTCGTCATTCACAGCGCCATCCACATGGCAAGGCACGATGTCGATTGCGTCGCGCATACGCACACCCCGGCCGGCATGGCGGTCTCGGCGATGGAATGCGGGCTGTTGCCGCTGGCGCAGACCTCGATGCGGTTTCTCCACATCGCCTATCACGACTTCGAAGGCATCGCCGACGATGTCGGCGAGCGCGAGCGGCTGGTCAGGGACCTCGGCGATCACGAGGCGATGGTGTTGCGCAACCACGGACTGCTGGTGGTCGGGCGCACGATCCCCGCCGCCTTCAACCTGCTCTATCGCATGGAGCGCGCCTGCGAGGTGCAGGTGATGGCGCTGTCCTGCAACACCAAGCTGGTCTATCCGCCGCAGGACGTCCTGGAAGCGACCTTCGACAAGGTGAAGCCGCGCCCCGAGCTGCCCAACCGCAACGGCGATCTGGCCTGGCCGGCGCTGCTGCGCAAGCTCGACCGCGCCGATCCGTCGTACCGGAATTAGCCGGCCAAACCCGCTTCAGCGCGGCACCACCGCCGTCGCCTCGATCTCGACCCGCGCCGCCGGTTCGACCAGGCGCACGACCTGCACCAGCGCCATCGCCGGATAATGCGCGCCGAAGATATCGCGATAGACCTGCCCGAGCGCCTTCAGGTTCGCCAGATACTCCTCGATGTCGACGACATACCAGGTGAGGCGCACCAGATGTTCGGGGCGCGCGCCGCCCTCGGCAAGAATGGCCGCGATGTTGCTCAGGGTCTGGCGGACCTGCGCGACGAAATCCGCCGGCAGATGACCGTGCTGGTCCCAGCCGATCACCCCGCCGGTCACCACCAGCCGGCCGTCGGCCGCCATGCCGTTGGCATAGCCCTTCGGCATCGGCCAGCCGCTCGGCTGCAGGATCTGCGCGCCGCCCTGCGAAGCTTCGCCCTTTGTCGCCGGCAGCACCGCAAGCGTGGGCCCTTTTGGCGTGCTCACGAAAAATTCTCCATCATTCCAGATGCATTCATTCCGCGGCCATGCCCGACGAGGCCGAGCCGGTCTGCGCGATCTGCCGCAGGGCAAACCGCTTCAGCTTGCCGGTCTCGGTCTTCGGCAGTTGCGCGACGAACTCGATCGCGCGCGGATATTTGTAAGGCGCGATCTCGCGCTTGACATGCTCCTGCAAGGCCGTCGCCAGCGCCTCATCGGCGGTGACGCCCGACATGACCACCACATAGGCCTTGACGATCATGCCGCGCGCCTCGTCGGGCGCGCCGACGACGCCGCATTCGGCGACCGCGGGATGGCTCAGCAGCGCCGCCTCGATCTCGGGGCCCGCGATGTTGTAGCCGGAGGAGACGATCATGTCGTCCGAGCGCGCCACGAAGGAAAAGCGGCCGTTCTCGTCGCGAACGAAGGTGTCGCCCGTGAGATTCCAGCCCTCGCGCACATAGTTCGACTGCCTGCGAATCCGCCAGATAGCGGCAGCCGGTCGGCCCGCGAACCGCGAGCTTGCCGGCGGTGCCCGGCGGCAATTCGTTCATGTCGTCGTCGACGATCTTCGCCTCGTATCCGGAAACCGGTTGCCCGGTCGTCCCGGCGACGGCGTCGCCGATGCGGTTGGTGATGAAGATGTGCAGCAATTCCGTGCTGCCGATGCCGTCGAGAATGGTCTTGCCGGTCTTGCGGGTCCAGCTTTCGAAAACCGGCGCCGGCAGGGTCTCGCCGGCCGAAACCGCGAGCCGCAGCGACGACAGATCGGCGCCCTTGTCCATCGCGGCCATCATCGCCCGATAGGCGGTCGGCGAGGTAAAGCAGATCGTGGCCTTGTAGGTCTCGATGATCTTGACCATCTCGGGCGGCGCTGCGTTTTCCAGCAGCGTCGCGGTGGCGCCGAACCGCAGCGGAAAGATCGCAAGCCCGCCCAGCCCGAAGGTAAAGGCCAGCGGCGGCGAGCCGACGAAGACGTCGTCCGGCGTGACGTTGAGGACTTCGTTCGCGTAACCATCGGCGACGATCAGGAGATCGCGATGGAAATGCATGGTCGCCTTGGGTTCGCCCGTCGTGCCCGAGGTAAAGCCCAGCAGCGCGACATCGTCCCGGCCGGTCCTGACCGCATCGAACCGCACCGGCTTGTTCAGCGCCACGCGATCGAGTTCGGCATCGTGGTTCGAGGTGCCGTCGAAGTTCACGACCTGCTTGAGGAAGCGGCTGGTCTTGGCGCATGCCACCAGTTCGTCGGCGATGCGGCTGTCGGTCAGCGCCAGCGCGATCTCGGCCTTGTCGACGATCTTGGTCAGTTCGCCGGCGCGCAGCATCGGCATGGTGTTGACGACGACGGCGCCGGCCTTGGTTGCCGCCAGCCACGCCGCGACCAGCGCCGGATTGTTGCCGGAGCGGATCAGCACGCGGTTGCCGGGCTTGACGCCGTAATTCTCCACCAGCGCATGCGCCAGGCGGTTCGACCAGTCCGCCAGTTCCTTGTAGGTGCGCTGGCGCCCGTTGCCGATCAGCGCGATGCGATCGCCAAGCCCCTTTTCGACGATGCGGTCGGTCAGTTCGACCGCGGCGTTGAGATATTCGGGATAGTTGAATTCCGGCCGGTCGAGGATCAATTCCGGCCATTGATCTGCGGGCGGAAGATTTCGCCGCGCGAAATCATCGACGTGACCGGATGGGCCAAGGGGACGGCCAAGAGGAAGCGTCACTAGCCGACATGTTCACTGCCCTCCTTTTGGGGATGAAAGGCTTTAAGTCCAACGGGCCGTCCGGCAGCGCGCCACGGCAAACATTTTATACTTAAAGTAATTTGGCGCAAGTGCCCAGATCCGGGCAGTCCCGCACTTTTTTGCATCACGACGTTGCCGCCCAAATCTGCGCCCGCCACGCATTTTTGATCGCCACATGCCCTCGCCGGGCGGCTTTCGCGCGGCGGCGGCACGCGATATGGTGACGCCGGTCGCAATCGATGCTGAAGGGGACTGGGATGCTTTCCGCGCTGATCGGAATTTTGATTATCGTCGTCTTCGGCGCCATCTGTTTCTGGGCGATCGATAAATTCGCCCGTGACCGCCGGCTGGCGCAGCTTCTCAAGCTGCTCGTCGTGCTGATCTGCATCGGGGCGATCCTGCAAAGGATCCTGCCGGTGCTGGGCCTCTCCGGGCTCTAGCGGGCCGCCGTCGATCCGCAGCCCTTAGGCCCCGCGCTTCGCCAGTTCGATCAGGCGCGCCACCATGGGCGATTGCGGATCGGCCAGCGGGGCGATGGCGGTGAAATGATTGGCGCCGGGGACGACGCCGAAACGGGTCGCGGTGCCGGCGGCGCCCCACCGCTCGACGATGGTCCGGCTCTGCCTGAAATATTCCGCGCTTTCGTTTTCGCCGACGACCGCATCCAGGCTTCCGCGCGCCGGCGCTTTCCAGAACAGCGGGCTCGCGGCCCGCGCGGTGGCGTCGTCGAGTCCCATGGCCTTGTTGATGGATGTTCCGACCAGCGGCTCCAGTTCGAACAGGCCGGAAATGGCATAGGCCGCGATCACGGGATCGCCGGGCAATGAAGCATCGTGGGCCCGCCAGTCGGTCGCCAGCATGCAGGCCGCAAGATGCCCGCCGGCGGAATGGCCTGATACGACGAGGGGGCGCCCGAGCCGCGCCAGTTCGCGCATCGCCATCCGCATCTGCCGGATGATCTCCTCGACGGTGACGGCGGGACAGAGGTCATAGCTGGGAATGGCGACGGTGATTCCATGCGCATTCAGGCCGCAGGCGAGATGGCTGAAAAACGAGCCGTCCAGCGCCTGCCAGTAGCCGCCATGAATGAAGACGACGATCGGCCCATCGTCGCTGCCGGGAAACAGATCGATGCTGTTGCGCGCCCCCGGACCATAGGCCATGACGCGCGGGGCGTGCCGCTCGCGGTAGGCGGCGGCGTCCTTTGCCCAGCCCGACATGATCGCGGGGTTTTCCGGGACCCGCGCCCGGTTGTTGTATTCAACTTCGTAGTCGACCCCGGTGCCCAAGGCGCGACTAAGCCCGCTTTTGCGCGGACTTCTGCGCCGAGGCCTTGGTCTTGGCCAGCAGCCGCATCAATTCGCGGACGTCCTTCGGCGTCAGGTCGGAAAAGATGTCGGCGATCCAGGTCTCGTGCTCCGCGGCCATCTTGCGAAACTCGGCGCGGCCGGCCTTCGTCAGCCGGATCACCTGCACGCGCCGGTCGGTGTCGGATGTCCGCCGGTCGAGATGGCCGGATTCGACGAGCCGCTCGACGAGGCCAGTGACGTTGCCGTTGCTGACCATCATCCGCTTCGAGACATCCGACAGCGTCATGCCTTCCGGCGCCTTGTCGAGCTGGGCCATCAGGTCGAAGCGCGGCAGCGTGACGTCGAACCGCTCCCGCAGCCGGCCGCGCACCTCGCCTTCGATCAGGGTCGTGCAGGTCAGCAGGCGAAGCCACAATCTCAGTTCGTTGCCGTGATCTTCCGGGAGTTCGACGGCCTTGGTCTCGGAATCAAGGATCATGATGCAATCACACCTGCCGGCCCTGTTGTTTTGACCTTCAAATAATTCGGCGCGTGCCGCAAGTCAAAAAACCGCCAGCAGGCCGCGGCGCGGCCTGCCGGCAATTTCTTTAGGTTTCAAACAATTGGCGCGCCGCTTGCATGCGGCCTCGCCGGCGGAATTGCTCCGGGCCCAGCGCTGCTTGCGGCAACGGCCGTCATCAGAATAAGCTTCGGCCTTCAGTTCGGATCTCAGTGGCGTAGCGGGGAGTGGTCATGAAGCAGCAGTTGAAGTTGGCGGGACTGGCGGTTCTGTTCGGTGTCGCGGCCACTCAGGCCTTCGCGCAGGAGAAGCTCAAGATCGGCGTGATCGTGACGCTGTCCGGCCCGGCGGCGGTGCTCGGCCAGCAGGCCCGCGACGGCTTCCTGCTCGGGGTCAAGGACCTCGGCGGCAAGATGGCGGGCCGCGAGGTCGAGGTCGTGGCGGTCGACGACGAACTGAAGCCCGATGCCGCGGTGACGAAGGTGAAGGGCCTGCTCGAACGCGACAAGGTCGATTTCGTTGTCGGGCCGATCTTCTCCAATATCCTGCAGGCGATCCACAAGCCGGTCACGGATACCAAGACGTTCCTGATCAGCCCGAATGCCGGCCCGTCGAGCTACGCCGGCAAGAACTGCAGCCCCTATTTCTACGTGACCTCCTACCAGAACGACCAGGTGCACGAGATCCTCGGCAAGGTCGCGCAGGATCGCGGCTACAAGCGCGTCTACATCATGGTTCCGAACTACCAGGCCGGCAAGGATTCCGCGGCCGGATTCAAGCTCGACTACAAGGGCGAAATCGTCGAGGAGACCTACGTGCCGCTGGGGACGCTGGATTTCCAGGTCGAGCTTTCCAAGATCGCCGCCATCAAGCCCGACGCTGTCTTCACCTTCATGCCCGGCGGCATGGGCGTCAGCCTCGTCAAGCAGTACAGCCAGGCCGGCCTTGCCGACAAGATTCCGGTGCTCTCGGCGTTCACCGTCGATGAATCGACGCTGCCGGCGCAGCAGGATGCCGCGGTCGGCATGTTCGGCGGCGCGAACTGGGCGCCCAATCTCGACAATCCGCAGAGCAAGAAGTTCGTTGCCGGCTATGAGGCCGCCTACAACAGCGTGCCCGGCACCTATGCCATGCAGGGCTACGATGCGGCGCTCCTGATCGACAGCGCGGTCAAGGCGGTGAAGGGCGATCTCGCCAACAAGGACGCGGTGGCGGCCGCGCTGAAGAAGGCCGACTTCACCTCGCTGCGCGGCGGCTTCAAGTTCAACAGCAACGGCTATCCGATCCAGGACTTCTATTTGACCAAGGTGGCAAAGCGCGCGGACGGCAAATTCCAGACCGAGATCGTCGAGAAGGTGTTCGAGAATTACGGCGACCGCTACGCCAAGGAATGCACGCCGGGCAACTAGGATAACCCGACGCGTCTTCCCGCGAAGTCGATACCGGCTCGCGCAAGAAAGCGCGTCGCAACAACATGGGAAGGAACTACAGCGATGACGAGCGAGATCACGGGCATCACCCGGGCCAACGAGGGCATGCAGGGCATTTCCTGGAATATCCTCGGCCAGACCTATGTGCCGAAGAACCGCACCGACCACAGCTTCTCCTGGCACGCGACGCTGCCGCCCGGCACCTTCGTGCCGCCGCATATCCACCCCGACCAGGACGAGTACCTCTACATGCTGGAAGGCAAACTCGACTTCATGCTCGGCGGCGCCGATGCGCAGGCCACGCCGGGCGACCTGATCCGGCTCGGGATGGGCGTCCCCCACGGCATCTTCAACAAGTCGGACCAAACCGCGAAAGTGCTGTTCTGGGTGTCGCCGACGCAAAAGCTCTACGACCTGTTCTGGGGCCTTCACAACATGAAGGAGCAGAAGCCCGAGGACGTCGTGGCGATGGCCGCCGAATTCAACATCCACTTCCTGCCGCCGCCGCCGGGAGCGTGAGCAAAAAACGCAAATGTTGAGATCGTCATTGCGAGCGACGCGAAGCAATCCATGGCACCGGAAGCAAGAAAGCTGGATTGCGTCGTCGCTTCGCTCCTCGCAATGACAGGAGACGAATAACTCTTAGAGGGACATAGCCAGAGGCGCAATCCGCCGATCGGCGGATGAAGAAGGGCCTGCCCGCCAACCCGACGCGTCCGATCAACGCCGCACAAGGTCGTGAACTCTCCGCCGAAGTCGGTATTCCGATTCAGGAGCTGCGACCATCTCGCCCAACGAGTCACGTCGATTTGATGCTCTGCGCACAAGAAAGCGGAGTACCGCTGCAGGGCGTGGCATTTTGAGCCACGGTCGAAGCGCAAAGGAGCAAGCCATGACAAATCTAAAAGTTCTTGGCGTGGTCGTAATTGCGGCATCCACGCTGTCGAGCCCTGTACTGGCGCAGACGGCCCTCACCAATCCAGACGCCTACGAAGATGAATTCGGCAACAACCCGAATATTGGAACCGGTGGTCCCAACACCAGCGGCTATCGTTATCGGCATTCGGATCGGCGAACGGCCTATCGCCAGCCGGCGATGGGTGCTGCAGCAGGCGCAGCGGCCGTCGCGACCGCGCCCTTCGGCGGCTGGAGCAATTCCTACGCCCAGTATGGCGGCGGCGATTACGGCTGGCGCGGCGACTGGAATAGCTACGCCGCCCGCAACGGTATCGTCTGCAAGCCCGGCACCTATTTCAAGGGTGCTGACGGTCTCCGGCAACTTTGCCAATAGATTATTTACTCTGAGGCTAACTCAGGCGGCCCTAAAGGGGCCGCCTGTTTCACGCCGGGTCGTAGCCCTCGCCAAAATTCGCGGTTCAGGTCACGCAGCGGGTGTACGACCGGAGGTGGGAATAGCCCCGACCTCCGGATCGAATCCCGAATCATCACCAGTGCTTCGACCTATGCCTACTTCCCTTCGTGCGACCTCATTGCCGCGTCGATTTTCTCCTTGACCGCAGAGAGGTTGAAAGAAGCGGGGGCTTGCATGGGCGGAAACTCAATGGCGGTTCGTGCCAGGTCGGCGACCCTCTCTTGTACCTGCACGAAACGCCAAAATTCGCGCCCGATGAAGTCGTTCATGTAGCCGCCAGCCGAATTGTTCAGCGTCTCTCCGTGGATCGACGGCGTCCGCTCGAACGGATCCCAACGAAGATTGACGATCGTCGGGATATCAGTTGTCACCTTTTCGCCGGGCCAGCCATATGGCTGCTGCATGAACTGAAACTTGAAGTCATCGATACGAATAGCGCCGAGATTTGCCTCGGAGAAGTAGAAGATCTCATGCCGCTTCGACGGGCCGGCAGCGGTCAACACATCCATCTGGTTGTAGCCGTCCAGGTGGTTTTTGTAGCTCCGGTCGCCGAGTTGAACGCCACGAAGAAGCTGCTCGGTTATATTCGGATTTCCCTGCTGCAGCCGCGAGCGTTGGCAGCCAGTCAAGTCCGGAGAAGATGCCGTTCTCGACTGTGCCCGGCTTGATCTTGCCCGGCCATCGAATGAGGCAGGGCACGCGGAAGCCGCCCTCGTACGCCGTACCCTTGGTGGCGCGGAACGGCGTCATGCCGCCATCAGGCCAAGTGAACACCTCCGCGCCATTGTCAGTGCTGAAAATGACGATGGTGTTTTCGGCAACGCCCATATCATCGAGGTGCTTGAGCAGGTCGCCAATGTCGTCGTCAAGCTGCGACATGCCCGCCTCTTCCAGACCGGCACCGCTCTGCGGGGTCATCTTCGCTTGATACTTCTGGGACAGGTACGTGAAAATGTGCATGCGCGTCGTGTTGTGCCAGATAAAGAAAGGCTTTCCGGCGCGTTTGGCGTCATCCATGAAACGCTTGCTGTTCTCGACCAGCACGGCGTCGAAGGTCTCCATGTTGTATTTCGCTGGCTGGCCTTTTTGCCAGCCCTGGTGATCCGCTCCCATTTCGGGGAAGGGCGGGAGCGGCCCCTCATCCGTAATGCGCTGCTTGCCGACCTTGCCCCAGCGAGGCATCACGGTGGCATCGTCAGTATCGGTCGCGTAGGAATGCACGATGTTGCGTGGCCCGTATTTTACGATCCAGTCCTGCGGGTAATCGAACCAATACGGATCGGACATCGCATCGAGGTGGTACAGGTAGCCGAAGAACTCGTCGAAGCCGTGCAGCGTCGGCAGGTATTTATTTAGATCGCCCAGGTGGTTCTTGCCGAACTGCCCAGTCACGTAGCCCTGTGATTTCAAGACGGTGGCGACCGTAACCGACTGGTCGGGCATACCTACGTCTGCGCCAGCTTGCCCGACCGTGGTCAGGCCAGTGCGCAGCGGTATTTGTCCGGTGATGAAGTTGGCGCGCCCGGCCGTGCAGCTTGCCTCCGCGTAATAATCGGTGAAGCGCATGCCCTCCGCGGCAATCCTATCCAGGTTCGGCGTCTTGCTGGACATCATGCCCTGGTGATAGGCGCCGATGTTGAACCATCCGACGTCATCACCCATGATGAACAGGATGTTCGGCTTCTGACCCGCCGCTTGTTGCGCTTGTGCGGGTTGAATTGATGTAGCGGCACCGAAGCGCCGAAGCGGCGGCAACCGCCGTGCCGCCAAGCAGCAAGTTGCGACGATCGAGTAAATGGCTTCCTGACCTGGACCGGTTATCCTCATCACGGGCGTGGGACATTTGAAACCTCTCGTTCTGGAGGAGACATTGAAAACCACGGTGGATGCCAATCGGGACCGAATGCCGCAGGCGCTGTTTTGATCTAGATCAAGGGTCAAAAGCGCTTTTTGTTGGTGCTGGCACGCTGCAAGGCGATAACCGAAAGAGCCGGGCTTCACCCTCCTCGGGTCTTCCACTTTGTGACGATGGGTCTGCGCGTGGTTTTGACGCGCCGGGCCAGGTCGCAAACGTCCGAAACGTCGGCTTAGGGTTATTCGCTACCAGGGGGACCGAGCGGCAGCCAGCCGTGTCTGCGGTGACGCCGAAAGCGGACGTCAATTCATAACGTTAGCGGCCACGCTAGGGGCCGTTGCGGGTTGATGATCCGGCTGTGGGCGTGATTGAAGCGCTCAAACCGGAGCCTCGAATTATGCGCCACGAATTCAACGTCCACTTCCTCCCCCCGCCCCCGGGCGCGTGAGGAAATGCACAAATGTTGAGGATCGTCATTGCGAGCGAAGCGAAGCAATCCATGCTGCCGGAAGCAAGCCAAGCTGGCGTTCGTCGTTCGCTTGCAATGATGGCAGGCGGAGGCCAGGGCGGTCAGCTCCAGACCGACCTTGCAGCGCCTCCGCCAACCCGACGGGCAAATCAGTAAAAACCTGTCTAGCCCCTTTTGCAAAAATATTCTGATTTTCCGAAATCGCAAATCACTTTATATCCGCACCCGTCCTGTCCCATCGGAGGGGCGGCTCGCGATCGTCACGAACGCGGGACAGGATGCGGTGGACGCAGGAAGGGGCTTCCTTGACGAAGGTAGCGCTGGAGTGGCGAGACGGCGAAAATCGTGTGGTCCTGACGCCTCGACGCTGGCGTCAAGCTGGCGGGAAGCAATTTTCGCGGGTGACGGTGACAAGAAAGCCCGATCGCCGGGGAGAGCACGACATAAGCCGTAAACCATTGCGCGGGGAGTGCCGGGCGATTTCCGGTGTGACCTGACCAACGCGTGTGCGCATCTCACACTATCTCTGCACACGCGGCTTGCGGGCGCATCGGGCGCCCGGCATTCCCTGCGCCCTCTGATTGGAGAGGGCGGAACGCAACGGCCAAAACTCGCGCGAAACGCGCGGCGAGATCGCGAAGGTGTGTCTGCAGACACGCGCTGTTTGAAAATTGAATCCGTAACCGTTCACCGTGCGCCGATGCACACCACCCTATCCGTCGTCCCTGCGAAAGCAGGGACCCATAACCACAGGGCGCAGATGCGGCGCGAAAGCCGGCGAGCAGCATTTTTTCACAACAAGCGACACGGCGTATGGGTCCCTGCTTTCGCAGGGACGACGATGGAGCCGTTTGCAGACCACGAGCTTGAACCGGCGCGCTCGCAATGACGATGCGGCCCACCCTGCCCGCGTTACGCCCGCACCGCCGTCAATCCCGGCACCGCTGCAAAGCCGGCCTTGCTGGCGTAGCCCCGCACGATGGCTTCGCGCTGGGCAGTAGCTCAGCACGTTCTCGACATTGTCAAAACCATCGGGCGCCAGTTGCTCGACCGCGTCGATCACGCCCTCCGGGCCGCCGCGGCGGTTGGAGTGCACGATGTCGGCGGTCATCGGCAACCGCTTCTGCTGATAGGCCATCAGCGCCTGGCGCGGATGCTCGGAGCGCGCCAGCGCGTCGGCGAGGCAGCGCGCATCGAGGATGGCCTGCGAGGCGCCATTCGATCCCACCGGATACATCGGATGCGCGGCGTCGCCGAGCAGCGTCACCCGGCCGCAGGACCAATATGGCAGGGGATCGCGGTCGCAGGTCGGGATATTCGTAGAATTCCGGCGTCGCCGAGATCAGCGCGGGCACGTCGACATGCGGTATCTTGAACCGCGCCACATGCGGCATCAGTTCCTCGCGCTTGCCCGGCCGCGACCAGTCCTCCTTGCGCGGCGGCGGCGCATGGCCGTCGCCGACCTTCACCAGCACAGCCCAATTGGTCAGGCGGTTCGCCGGGCTCGATCCTTCGCGCGATCGGATAGACCACGACCTTGGCATGCAGGCCGCCGGCGACGATCATCGAGCGGCCGGTCAGGAAGAGCGGCCAGTCGCGCGCGCCGCGCCACAGCATCAGCCCGTTCCAGCACGGCGGCCCCTCCTCCGGAAACAGCGTCTCGCGCACCCGCGAATGAATGCCGTCGGCGCCGATCAGGATATCGCCGCGCACGGTTTTGGTGTGGCTGCCGGTGCGATCGAAGAAATAGGCGGTGACGCCGCCTTCGTCCTGGGTAAAGGACCCCAGCCTGCAGCCGGTGTGGATGACGTCCTTGCCCAGCCGCTGCTCGA
Organism: uncultured Alphaproteobacteria bacterium; assembly: GCA_963843225.1. GTDB lineage: Bacteria > Pseudomonadota > Alphaproteobacteria > Rhizobiales > Xanthobacteraceae > Bradyrhizobium. The sequence continues at coordinate 128,645 of CAWJJT010000008.1, forward strand.
CGGCGCGGTGGATCACGCTCTGCAGCCGGCCGCGATGGATCGAGAATTGCGGCACGTCATGGCCGGCATCGATGCCGCGCGCGTCGCGCCACACTTCCTGGCCGTGGCGGTTGAGATAATAGAGCACGTCGGTGCGAACAGCGATGTCGTCGAGCTTCTGCAACAGGCCGAGGCCTGCGAGTTCGCGGATCGCATGCGGCAGCGTGTTGATGCCGACGCCGAGCTCGCGGATGGTGTCCGACTGCTCGAACAGCTCGCAGCCGATGCCGCGGGCCCGCAGCATCAGCGCGGTGGTGAGGCCACCGATACCACCCCCGACGATAATCGCCTTCATCGCCGCTACTCCACCCGAATACCAAGACGCCACGCCAAGGCCTTAAGCTCGCACGGTTTTTTACTCCGCGGCAAGCGGCTTTGTCGCCTCCGCCTTGAGCTCCGCCCGGGTCTTCGGCTTAGCCTTAATTTTCAGGTCCTCGAAATCCTGCCGGTCGCGCACGCTGTTGCGGAAAATCTGCTCCTTGCCGGGCAAATATTGCGGCGGGCAGAACACGCCATCGGCGCCATACCAGGCCGCCGCCTTCAGGGTGAAGGTGGGGTCGACCAGATGGGGCCGGCCGAGCGCCACGAGGTCGGCGCGGCCGGCGGCGAGGATGGTATTGACCTGATCGGCGGTCGTGATGTTGCCGACGCACATGGTGGCGACGCGCGCCTCGTTGCGGACCTGGTCGGAGAACGGGGTCTGGAACATGCGCCCGTAGATCGGCTGGGAATCGCGCACGGTCTGCCCGGTGGAGACATCGACCAGATCGACGCCGGCCTCGGCAAAGGCGCGCGCGATCGCCACCGCGTCGTCGCCGGTAATGCCGCCCTCGGCCCAGTCGGTGGCGGAGATGCGCACCGACATCGGCTTGTGCGCGGGCCACGCCGCCCGCAACGCCTCGAACACCTCCAGCGGAAAGCGCAGGCGGTTGGCCAGCGAGCCGCCATAGGCGTCGGTGCGCTGGTTGGTGAGCGGCGAGATGAAGCTCGCGAGCAGATAGCCGTGGGCGCAATGCAGTTCCAGCATGTCGAAGCCGCAGGCTTCGCCGCGTTCGGCGGCCTGGACGAAGGCCGCCTTCACCGCGTCCATCGCGGCGCGGTCCATCTCGCGCGGCACCTGGCTGTCGGGAAAATAGGGAATTGGCGAGGCCGAGATGACGTCCCAGCCGCCCTGCTCCAGCGGACGATCCATGCCGTCCCACATCAGTTTGGTGGCGCCCTTGCGGCCGGCATGGCCGAGCTGCAGCGCGATCTTCGCCGCCGAATTGGCGTGGACGAAATCGACGATGCGCCGCCACGCGGCCTGCTGCTCGTCGTTCCACAAGCCAGCGCAGCCCGGCGTGATGCGGGCGTCGCTTCCGACGCAGGTCATTTCGGTGAAAATCAGCCCGGCCCCGCCGATGGCGCGCGAGCCGTAATGCACGAGATGAAAATCGCCGGGCACGCCCTCCTTCGCCGAATACATGCACATCGGCGACACCACGGCGCGATTGGCGAGCGTCATCTCGCGCAGCCGCAGCGGCTGGAACATCGGCGCCAGCGGCTTCTCGGCATCGACATCGAACCCCTTGGCGCGAACCTGCCTTGCGAAGGCCTTGTCGACCTCGCTGACAAAAGCCGGCGCGCGCAGCGTCAGATTGTCGTAGGTGATCGCCTTGGCGCGGGTCATGACGCCGAAGGCGAACTGCACGGGATCGAAATCCCAGAAGCGGTCGACATGCTCGAACCAGACCAGCGACACGTCGGCGGCGTGCTGGGTCTTCTCGACCTCCTCGCGGCGGCCGGTTTCATATTCCTGCAACGCCGCGTCCACCGTCGGGGCGCGACGCATGGCGTCCGCCAGCGCGATCGCGTCTTCCATCGCGAGCTTGGTGCCGGAGCCGATCGAGAAATGCGCGGTCGCCTTGGCGTCGCCCAGCAGCACCATGTTGTCCTTGACCCAGCGCTTGCTGCGGATCATCGGGAAATTGCGCCACATCGAACGGTTGGTCAGCAGCGGATAGCCATCGAGGAACCAGCCGAAGATCCCGGCCATCCGGTCGGCGGATTGCCGCTCGTCGAGGCCCTCGAGCCCGGCGCGCTTGAAGGTCTCGGGATCGGTCTCGAAGATCCAGGTCGAATGTCCGACTTCATATTGATAGGCGTGGGCGATGAACGGGCCCCACTCGGTTTCCTGGAAAATGAAGGTGAAGGCATCGAGCGGCCGGGTCGAGCCCATCCAGGCGAACTTGTTGGAGCGAAGATCGACCTCGGGCTGGAAATGCTCGATATATTTGTCGCGGAAGCGGCTGTTGCTGCCGTCGGCGAGCACCACCAGATCGGCATCGGCAAAGCGGGCCTCGTCCTCGACATCGGCCTCGAACAGCAGGGCGACGCCGAGCTCGCGCGCCCGCTCCTGCAGGATCAAAAGCAGCGTGCGGCGGGAGCAGCCGCAGAAACCGTTGCCGCCGACGCGATGCACGGTGCCGCGGAAGTGGACGGCGATATCGTCCCAATAGGCGAACTGCTCGGTGATGCGGCGATAGCTCGGGGCGTCGTATTTCTCGAAATTGTCCAGCGTGGCGTCGGAAAACACCACGCCGAAGCCGAAGGTGTCGTCGGCGCGGTTGCGCTCATAGACCGTGATCTCGGCCTCCGGCCGCTGCTTCCTCAGCAGGATCGCGGAATAGAGACCGGCCGGCCCTCCGCCGATGATCGCGATCTTCATGAGAGCCTCCGGCGCAGCGGGACCATTTCGATTATTTTAAACCTAAAGCAATTTCCCGGCAAGGCCCGAGATCATTCGGTAGCCCGGACCTGAGGAGCGCGCGCAATGCGCGGACGTCTCGAAGGACGGCCCAGCGAAGTCCCCGGGTTTCGCGCGCTCCAAGAGGCGCGCGGCTCACCATAAGCGCGTTCAATTGCCCTGAAATACCGGCTTCGCCTTGTTGGAAAACGCCTCGAACGCCCGGGCGAAATCCGCCGTGGTCATGCACAGCGCCTGCGCCACCGCCTCGGCCTCGATCGCCTCCTCCACCGACATCGCCCATTCCATCGCCAGCATCCGCTTGGTCATGGTGTTGGCGAAAGTCGGCCCCGCGGTGATCTCCCTTGCGAGCGACTGCGCCTGCGCCAGCACCTGCTCGGCTGCGACGATGCGGCTGAAGAAGCCCCAGCGCTCGCCCTCCTCCGCGCTCATGAAGCGGCCGGTATAGAGCAGTTCCGAAGCGCGGGACTGTCCGATGATGCGCGGCAGGATCGCGCACGCCCCCATGTCGCAGCCGGCAAGCCCGACCTTGTTGAAGAGGAAGGCGACCTTGGCGCCGGTCGCCGCCACGCGAATGTCGGACGCCATCGCCATGATCGCGCCCGCGCCGGCGCAGATGCCCTCGACGGCGGCGACGATCGGCTGCGGACAGGCCCGCATCGCCTTGACGAGATCGCCGGTCATGCGCGTGAAAGCCGTGAGGCCTTTGGTGTCCATCTTCACCAGCGGGCCGATGATCTCGAAGACGTCGCCGCCGGAGGAAAAATTGCCGCCGGCGCCCGTCACCACGACGGTCTTGACCTCGTCATCCATCGCGCAGGCGCGGAAGAAATCCGTCAGTTCGCGGTAGCTCTCGAACGTCAGCGGGTTCTTGCGCTCGGGGCGGTTCAACGTCACCGTCGCCACGCCGTCGGCTACCGCCAGCAGGAAATGCCTGGGCGAATATTGCGAAAGCGGCAGCGTGACGGGGTTGGCGGGCGTGCTCATGGAAACTCCCTTGGGATTGTCGTTCGTTGTTATTGCGCGCGTGCTTTTTCAGACTTCACCGCCGGCCACCGCGATGGCCTGTCCCGGTGATCGCGCCGGCGCCCTCGCCGCACAGCCACAGCACGGTGTCGGCGACTTCAGCGGGCGTAACCAGGCGGCCTTGCGGATTGTGCCGGGAAAGATCGGCCACCGCCTGCTCGTGGTTGCGGCCGGTCTTCTTCATGATGTTGTCGATGCTGCCGGCGAGCAGATCGGTATCGGTGAAACCGGGGCATACCGCGTTGACGGTCACGCGCGTGGCCGCCAGTTCCAGCGCCAGCGAGCGCACCAGGCCGACCACCGCGTGCTTGGCCGCGCTATAGGCGCTGGCATAGGCATAGCCCTTGAGGCCCGCGGTCGATGCAACGGCGACAATGCGGCCGTGGGGACGATCCTTCATGGCGGGCAATACGGCCTGGATGGCATGCACGACGCCCATGAAGTCGACGTCCATCATGCGCCGGAACAGCGCCGCATCGGATTTCGCGAACGGCGCGGATTCGGCGATGCCGGCGTTGGCGATCAGGATATCGATCGGCTGGCGGCCACTGGCTGCCGAGATCGCGGCGTTGACGGCGGCCTGATCGGCGACATCGGCAACGCAGGCGAAATGCGCATCGCCCGCGGCCACCGCCTGATCCAGCGTGGCGCGATTGCGGCCGAGCACCGTGACGGTTGCGCCCGCGCGCGCCAGCGTGCCCGCGACGGCCCGGCCGATGCCGCGTCCGCCGCCGGTGACGAGCGCATGGGAGGAACGCGGTAGTCCGGACATGCGCTCATCTCCCCCTGCACGAAGCCAATGACAGCGCGAGCATATATTTTAAACTTAAAGCTTTTGCAAGAAAGGCGGAAACCCGGCTTGCCGCGGATCTACCGGCTCTTGCGCAGCGTCGCCGAGGGGCTTTCGCCGAATTTGGCGCGGTAGACGTGGGCCATGCGGCCGGGATGGGTGAAGCCGAGATCGAAGGCGATATCGATCACCCGTTCGCCCGGACGCGCCTTCGACAGCCGCGTATTGAGCTGTTCGAGGCGGATGTCCTGCAGCACGCCGGATATCGACTCGCCGAAATGACGCTTGAAGCCGAGTTGCAGCGAGCGGATACCGATGCCGGACAGCCGCGCCAGTTTTTCCAGATCGAGCGGTTCGGCCGCATGCGCCTCCAGACGCGGCCCGCGCGCGCCGGTACACCGCGGGCAACGCGTCGCAATGCTGCGCCGATCGGTTGATCGCCTCGCTGAGATTATGGGGCTGACCGGTGAGCAGCAGCCCGAGCATCGACTCGCGCAAGGTCGCCGCGCGGCCGGCGACTGATGCGACCCGCCGTGCTCGGCGAGATCGACCAGATATTCGATCTGGAACTGCAGGGCCCGGCCAAACGGCGTGTCGAGATCGATCCGGGGGTCGAACTCGACCGGACCGGCCGGCCGCTCCGCCAGCGCCGCCGCCCGGCTTTCGACCCGGTGCCGGTCCACCAGCAGGATCAGTTGCGCGCAATCATCGCGCCAGATCATCCGGGTCGGCAGCGTCGGCGACAACAGCGACGCCACCGCGCCGGGGCCGGACTCGATGTCGCGGCCTCCGGTCCTGACCTGCGCCCGGCCGCGGATCGGCACCTGCAGCAGAAAGAAACGATCGAGGCAGCCGGGATCGATCGATACCGAGCCGCCATAGGCGACGTAATTGACCGAAAATCCGTCGAACGCGGCGCAGTTGTGCAGCGCATGAAAATCCGGCCAGGAGTGCCTGAGGGGGTCGAGCGCATGCGGACAGAATATCCGCCCGATCAACTCCGCGGCTTCATCGACATCGGCGGTGCGAACCCGCGAAAAGGCCGCCAGCCTTGCGCCGGCGGAGGCACGGTCGATACCTGAAACGGCTGCGCCCATGGCCCGATCGCCCGAATTATTTGAACCTTATAGTATCCGGACTGCGGCATTTGGAAAGCCGTCCCGGCGACCTAATTGCCGTCGATTGCCGCTTATTGGATGGGCAGAAGCCGTGGCCGCCATGCCTCGAACGGCGGGCGGCGGCGCCCCGGCAGGTGTCTTCGGACTTTCGCCAGGCGGACAATGGATTCGTCCGGCGGCTAGACGGCGGTCGCGGTCCGTAGCAGGCTGCGGATATTCTCCGCGCAACGCAAAAGAGGATCACCGCCGTGGCAGCACTCGAAAAAGGCATCACCCGGAACGGCGAGGGATTTGCAGGCACGTCCTGGAACATTCTCGGTCAGATTTATTTTCCGAAGGCTGTCTGTGAGGCGACCTTCTCCTTCGAGGCCAACACCGAGCCCGGGCAGTTCGTCCCGGTCCATATCCATCCGACCCAGGACGAATTCATCCTGGTCCAGGACGGCACGCTCGACCTGAAACTCGACGGGGTCTGGATCCAGGCCAAGGCCGGCGACCTCGTCCGCATGCCGCGCGGAATTCCGCACGGCTATTTCAACAAATCGGACAAGCCGGTCAAAGCGCTGTTCTGGGTGTCGCCGGCGCGCAAGCTGGAAGCGCTGTTCAAGCACCTGAACAATCTGACGGACGTTGCTGAAGTCGTTCGTCTTTCGGCCGAGCACGAAGTGGATTTCCTGCCCGAAGACGCCAACGCCTGACGTCGCGGCCTTCGCGGCGCGTCGATAAGGGCGACCAACGTCTGCCTGTCGACGGCGCATGCGGCCAGCCCGCGCGCGCGACGAAATTCCATTGCCTGCGGCACGCCACGGGCGTCTGCGATTGCCGAGGTCAAACCAGGAGGGCGGGTCCATGGTCAAGCAGAAGAATGTGTGTGTTATCGGCGCCGGCGTCTCCGGGCCTCGTCGCGGCCAAGACATTCGGCGCGCGCGGACACCAGGTGACGATCCTCGAACGCACCGGCGATCTCGGCGGCGTCTGGGAGCCGGCGCGCTCCTATCCCGACGTGCAGACCCAAAGCCCGAAGGACCTCTACCGCTACACCGACAAGCCGATGCCGGACTCCTATCCGGAATGGCCCAAGGGCCCGCAGGTCCATGCCTATCTGAACGACTATGCCAGGGAGCACGGCCTGCTGCAGCGGCTGCGGCTCAACACGACCGTGAAGGCAATGACGCGCCGCGGTTCGGGCCAGCCCGGCTGGGTCCTCGAAATCAGCAATCCGGATGGCACCGTGACCAGCGAGGAATTTGATTTCGTCGCGGTCTGCATCGGCCAGTTCAACGAACGCCAGACGCTCAGCATCCCGGGCGACGCTGCCTTCAAGGCGGCGGGCGGCCGCATCCTGCATTCGGCCGAGCACACCGATTCCTCCTCGCTCCGGGGCAAAAAGGTCGTCGTGCTCGGCGGCTCGAAATCCGCCACCGACATCGCGGTCAATTCCGTCGATGCCGGCGCCAGCGAAGTGACACTGGTTTATCGCGAACCGATCTGGCGCATCCCCTACTTCATCGGCGGCCTGATCAACTTCAAGCGCATTCTCTATATCCGCGCCCAGGAAGAGATGTTCCGCGGCTGGGGCCTGAGCACGATGTCGCGCATCTCCCACGCGATCGCCAAACCGTTCATCTGGGCGAACTGGCGCGGGCTCGAAAGCATGCTCAAGATGCAGCTCAAGCTGAAGAAATGCGACATGGTCCCCGAGCAGCGCATCGAGGACGGTGTCAACTGCTCGGTCCCGATCGCCACGCCGGATTTCTTTCCGATGGTGGCCGACGGCCGGATCAAGGCCATTCGCGGCACCTTCGATCATTACGACGGCAAGACCATCGTCATGACCGGCGGGCAGAAGGTTGCGGCCGATGTCGCGATTCTCGCGATCGGCTTCAAGGTCGGCGTTCCCTTCCTTCCCGAGCAATATCGCAACAAACTGGTGCAGCCGGATGGGCAGTACCGGCTGTACCGCGGATCGCCAATCCCGATCTGCCCGACATGGGTTTCGTCGGCTTCAATTCCAGTTTCTGCACCGTGCTGTGCGCGGAGCTGGCCGCCAACTGGCTGGTGCGCTATTGCGACGGTCAGTTGGCGAAGCAGCCGACCGCAGCCGAGATGCAAGAGAACATGGACATGATGCTGCACTTCAAGCGGGTCGAACGGCCGGCCGCGGGCGTATATGGCGGGCTCTGCGTCGCGCCCTTCCACTTCAAGCATTTCGACGAATTGCTGGCCGATATGGGCGCGAAAATAAGCCGGCGCGGCGCGCTGGCGGAGAAATTCACCCCGCCCGATGCCGACGCCTATGCCCGTTTCCTGGCTTCGGCCCCGGACTACAAGGTCGAGCCGCCCTCGCGGGCCGCCGCCGCATGAGGACCGACGCGGACAGCGACCTCAATACTTTAACTCTAAAACTTTTGCTTTTTCACGCCGGGCAGGCCGGGTAGGATCGGACAAATCCGCAAGGAGGCTTGTCCGGCGTGCCCCCATCTGCCCCCATGAAAACCAGCGACGGCCGGTTCGGCTATGAAGCCGCCGGGCGACTCACCTCGCCGCCGCTGGTGTTCCTGCACGGGATCGGCGGGGCGGCGCGGGCGTGGCGCGGCCAGATCGAGGCTTTCAGCGATCGCTATCGCGCGATGGCCTGGGACATGCCCGGCTATGGCGGCTCGTCGCCGCTTCCCGGCGTCAGCATTGCGACGCTTGCCGACGCCCTGCAGGATTTCCTGAAGGACGTCGGCGCGACCAGACCGATCCTGGTCGGGCACTCGATCGGCGGCATGATCGTTCAGCAATGGCTGACGAAGCACCCCGACGTCGCCGCCGCCGTCGTTCTCGCCCAGACCAGCCCGGCGTTCGGCAAGGCCGACGGCGACTGGCAGCAGGAATTCATCGGCGCGCGGCTCGGCCCGCTCGACCGCGGCGAAACCATGGCTTCGCTGGCGCCGACGCTGGTGAAGGAATTGGTCGGCGACAATCCCGATATCAGGGGGATGGAGCTTGCGCGCGACTGCATGGCGGCCGTGCCCGAGGCGAGCTATCGCGCCAGCATGCTGGCGCTGCTGGGATTCGACCAGCGCAACGCGCTCAAGGACATCTCCGTGCCGACGCTGGTGTTGTCGGGCTCCCGCGACAAGAATGCGCCGGCGCCGATGATGGCGAAGATGGCGACGTACATTCCGTCGGCGAGTTACGTTGAACTCGAAGGCGCCGGCCATCTCGTCAATCTCGAACGTCCAGCCGCCTTCAATGCCGCGCTGGATTCCTTTCTGAAAGCCCATGCGGCTGTAACCCAAGTGACGGCATGATGACGGTACAAGCGAGCAAGAGCGTAGCCGCTGTCGACAAGATCAATCTGGATGCACCGATTTTCGATCCCGCCGCGTTTCGGCTCAACGACGAACAGGCCGGAATTATCGCCCGCGCGCGCGAGCTCGGCCAGAGCGTGTTCGCCGCCCGTGCTGCGACATACGACCGCGAGGCCAAATTCCCGACCGAGAATTACCGGGACCTGCATCGCGCGGGCCTGCTCGGCATCGCCATTCCGAAGCAACATGGCGGCTTCGGCGCCGGCTATCAGACCTACGCGCTGGCCGCCGCCGAGATCGGCCGCTATTGCGGCGCCACCGCGCTGACCTGGAACATGCACGTCTGCTCGACGCTGTGGTCCGGTCCGCTCGCGGACGATCTCGACATGGACGCCGCGACCCGCGCCGAACACGAGCGCCGGCGCGCGGTGCACTACAAGCGCATCGTCGAGCATGGCGCGATCTATTCGCAGCCGTTCTCGGAAGGCGGCGCGGCCGCGGCCGGCGGCGTTGCCTTCGGCACCGAGGCAAAGCCGGTCGACGGCGGCTGGCTCGTCAACGGCAAGAAGATTTTTGCCTCGCTGGCGGGACATGCCGATTATTACGGCGTGCTCTGCACCGAAGTCGCGGAGGGCGAAAAGGCCTCCCGGCGCAACACGCTTTACCTCGCGATCCCGGCCAAGACCGAGGGCGTCTCCGTGGTCGGCGACTGGGATCCGCTGGGCATGCGCGGCACGGTATCGCGCACGCTGTTGTTCAAGGATGTGTTCGTGCCGGAGGATGCGGCGCTGATGCCGCGCGGGGTTTATTTCCAGGCCGCGATGCGCTGGCCGCACATGTTCCTGACGCTGTCGCCAACCTATGTCGGCCTCGCGCAGGCCGCTTACGATTTCACCGTTCGCTATCTGCGCGGCGAGGTGCCGGGCACGCCGCCGGTCAAGCGGCGGATGTATCCGACCAAGCAGATCGCGGTGGCGCAGATGCAGATCAAGCTGGAGCAGATCAAGGCCATCTGGTTCCAGGCGGTCACCGAGGCTTGCGCCAATCCCAGCAAGGAGCAGGTGCTGCGCGCCTACGCCGCGCAATATTCCGCCATGGAAGGCGCCAACGAACTCGCCACACTGGCGATCCGCACCTGCGGCGGCCAGTCGATGCTGAAATCGCTGCCGCTGGAGCGGATCTATCGCGACAGCCGTTGCGGCTCGCTGATGCTGCCGTGGACCGCCGAACTCTGTCTCGATCGCATCGGCCGCGAGGCGCTGTACGAAACCGGCGAGACGGACGACTAGGTCGAAGATGGACCTCTCCGATCTCATCGAACGGAACGCGGCGTTCACGCCGGACAAGCCTGCGACCATCTTCGAGGGCGAGACGCTGAGCTATGCGGCGCTTGCGGCACGTATCGCGCAGGCCGCGCGCGCGCTGAAATCCGAATTCGGCGTGCGCCGCGGCGATCGCGTCGCGATCCTCAGCCTGAACCGCCCGGACTATCTGGTGCTGCTCTATGCCTGCGCGCGGCTCGGCGCCATGCTGGTGCCGCTGAACTGGCGGCTCGCGGTCGCGGAGCAGGTGTTCATCCTGTCGGACGCCTCAGTAAGAGTGCTGGTGCTCGAACAGGCGTTCGCGGACGTTCTGCCCGTGATGGAGAAAGGCCTGCCGGAAGCCGCCATCGTCGGACTCGATTTTTCGCCTCCACGCGGGATCGCTTTCGATCCGTTGTTGGCGCACGCGCGCGGCGACGGCCGCAATCCGCATACCGACCTCACCTGTCCGCTGTTGATCGTCTACACATCGGGCACGACCGGAAGGCCCAAGGGCGCGGTGCTGCGGCAGGAAGCTCTGCTCTGGAACGGGGTGATGAGCCAGCATATGCACGACCTCACGTCGGACGATCATGTGCTGACCGTGCTGCCGTTCTTCCATGTCGGCGGCCTCAATATCCAGACCACGCCTGCCCTGCACCACGGCGCCACCGTCACGATCCATTCGCGCTTCACTCCGGATACCGCGCTTGCGACCATCGCGCGCGATCGTCCGACCCTGACGGTGCTGGTGCCCGCGATCATCCAGGCCGTGAGCGAACATCCCGCATGGGCCACGACCGACCTGTCCTCGCTGAAAGCAGTCTCGACCGGATCGACCATCGTGCCGCCGCATCTGATCGATCGTTTCGTGGCGCGCGGGGTGCCGGTGCTGCAGGTCTATGGCTCCACCGAAACCTGCCCGGTCGCGATTTACACCCGGCTCGGCGGCGATCTCTCGCGGGTTGGCTCGACCGGCCTGCCCGGCCTGTACTGCGAGGCGGCCGTCATCGACGATGCCGGAAAGGAACTGCCGCCGGGCATGCCGGGAGAAATCGCGGTGCGCGGCCCCAACGTGTTCTACGAATATTGGGGCAATGAAGAGGCGACCCGCGAGGCGCTGCATGACGGCTGGTATCGCACCGGCGACATCGGGCTGCGCGACGCCGACGGCTATTTCTGGGTCCACGACCGCAAGAAGAACCTGATCATTTCCGGCGGCGAAAACATCTATCCGGCGGAAGTCGAACGCGTGCTGCTCGAGCATCCCGACGTCAGGGAATGCGGCGTGATCGGCCGGCCCGATCCCCGATGGGACGAGGTGCCTGTGGCCTACGTCATCAGGCGGACGGGATGTTCCGTCGAAGCGGAGGAATTGCGGGCGCATGTGCTGACGCAGCTCGCCCGCTTCAAGGTGCCGCGCGATATCGTTTTCGTCGACGACCTGCCGCGCACCGCGCTGGGCAAGGTCCAGCATTTCATGCTGAGACAGCTTGATACGCCTGATACCTCGCAAGGAGACGCCATTTGAAGATCGCGGTACTCGGCGGCGGCAACGGCTCGTTCGCGGCCGCGGGCGATTTTGCGATTGCAGGGCCATGACGTGCGGCTGTGGCGGCGCGATGCCGGCGCGGTGGCGGAGCATCGCGCGGCGGGCTCGCGCATCGTCGTCAAGGATTCCAATGGCCGACACGACGTGCAACTGGCGCTGGTCACCACCGACATCGCCGAAGCCGTGCGCGGCGTCGAACTGATCCTGTGCCCTGCCCCGGCCTTCGCGCAGCCCGATATTTCCAGGCTGCTGGCGCCGCATCTCGGCGATGGCCAGGTGGTGTTCCTGCCGCCGGCGACATTCGGCTCGATGATCTTTGCGAAAGCCGCGCATGACGCCGGCAATCGCGCCACGGCGAGCTTCGCCGAGACCGGCACGCTGCCCTGGCTGACGCGCAAGCACGGCCCGTTCGAGGTCGCCATCACCATCCGCGCCAAGCGGCTGCCGGTCGGCGTGTTTCCGCTGAAGAATGCCAAGTCACGCGCTCGACGTGATCGGACGCGCGTTTCCCGGCGTGATCGAGCCCTGCGGCGACGCGCTGTCGGGCGCGCTGATGAATGCCGGGCCGATCATTCATCCGCCGTTGATCGTGATGAATGCCGGCCCGATCGAACATTTCGAACGCTGGGACATTCACAAGGAAGGTACGCAGGCCGCGATCCGCCGCGTCACCGACGCGCTCGATGCCGAGCGCATCGCGGTGCGCGAGGCCCTCGGCTATGGCAGTCCGCATTTTCCGCTGGCGCATCATTACGCCAGCGAAGGCGAGCAATGGATGTATGGCCGCGGCTCGCATGACCGCCTGACCGATTCCGGCGACTGGCGCGAGCGGATCGTTCTCACCGAGCATCGCTACATGCGCGAGGATCTGCGTCTCGGCCTGTCGTTGCTGGTCTCGGTGGCGGACCTGGCCGGCGTTGCAACGCCGCTGGCGAGGGCTTTTCTCGCCATCGGCGGCGCGATCTGCGGCGAGGACTTCTTGACAGGGCGGCCGCACGCTGGCGAGCCTCGGTCTTGGTGGCCTTGGCCGCCAGGAATTGCAGAAATTGTTGCGCGAAGGATTTGGCCGATGACCGCGACCCGTCCCATGATCGCCTGTCTCGGCGCCGGCCGCATGGGTCGCGGCATCGCGGTTGCGTTTGCCTATGCCGGCCACGCCGTCACCATGATCGACGTCAAGGCGCGCTCCGCGGAGCAGTTCGCGACACTCGAAGCCGAGGCACTCGGCGAAGTCAGGAAGACGCTGGCAAGCCTTGCGCGGTTCGGATTGTTGACCGGCAAGGACGCCGATGCGGTGATCGCCCGCGTCTCCGTCGCGCCGGCGCAAGAACATGGCCGCGGCGCTCGCCGGCGCCGGTATCGTGTTCGAGGGCGTGCCCGAGGTGGTCGAGCTCAAGCGCGAGGTGCTGGCGGCAGCCTCGAAATGCGTCGCGCCCGATGCGATCATCGCTTCGACCACGTCGACGATCCTGGTCGACGATCTCTCGGGCTCGGTCGAGCATCCCGAGCGCTTCCTCAATGTGCACTGGCTCAACCCGGCCTATCTGATCCCGCTGGTCGAGATTTCGCCGGGCGCCGCGACCGATCCGGCCGTCATCGCGCACGTCAAGAGCGCTGCTCGAAGGCATCGGCAAGGTGCCGGTGGTGTGCGCGGCCACGCCCGGCTTCATCGTGCCGCGGATCCAGGCGCTCGCCATGAACGAGGCGGCGCGGATGGTGGAGGAAGGCGTCGCCAGCGCCGAGGATATCGACAAGGCGATCCGCTACGGCTTCGGCTTCCGCTACGCGGTGCTGGGCCTTCTGGAGTTCATCGACTGGGGCGGCGGCGACATTCTCTATTACGCCAGCCGCTATCTCGAGGGCGCGCTCGGCAGCGACCGCTACCGCGCGCCCGAGGTGATCTCGCGCAACATGCAGGAGGGCCGCATCGGCATGCGCACCGGCGCCGGCTTCCTCGATTATTCCGGCCTCGATGTCGATGCCTATCGCGAGCAGCGCCTCGCGGCGATGGTCGAACTGCTCCGGCATTTCGGCCTGGCACGGCCGCCGGTGCTGGATCGGGATTAGAGCGTTTTCGAGCGAAGTGGATACCGGTTCGCGTCAAGAAAACGCGTCAAAACAGAAATCTGGAGCACGATCGGTTCTGATCCGTCAGAACCAATCATGCTCAGCCGAACACGTCCTGCAGCACGCCCTCGCGGACCACGGCGACGCCGTCGAGTTCGATCGTGGTTCCCATCATCGGCAGATCGAAATGCCCGGCGGTGTGGCGGCCGGCGAATTCGTTGGCGCCGGTCGAGAACAGGAAATTGCCGGAGACCGCGCGCAGCTCGGTGCCGTTGGTGTCGCGCTGGTCGTACATCGTCAGCGCCTCGTAGCGCGCGCCGGGATTCATGCCCGAACCGACATGCGACACCGCATAGGCCTCGCGGTCGCCCCAGGCCGCGAGATAGGCGCGCATCATCACGGCGTCGGCGCCCTCGCCTTCGAGATCGGTGACGTAATCGTCCTTCAGCGTCATCCTGATCGGCGAGGTCAGATAGCGCTTGAAGGTGAGATTGATGTCGCCGGCCGCCATCACCAGCGTGCCGTTGACGGTGCCGCTCTTGGGGAAACTGACGACGATGCCGCCGGGCCAATGCGCCAGCGTGCCCGGCCGGTCGGTCCAGCCCCAGACGCCGACCGTGGAGGCGCCGACCATGTCGACGTCGAGATCGGTGCCGGCCTTCGAGGTCACGCGCATGCGCTTGGTTCCGCGCAGCATTTTGGCCGCCGCGCGCACGCGCTTTTCCAGCGCCAGATCCGGCACCATGCGCTCGAGCGCTTCCGGATGTTCGTTGGAAATGTTGAGAATGCGCGCGCCCGCTTTGAGGATTTCCGGCGTCTCCGCCGCGTGCATCAGCCCTTCGATGGTGCAGTCGACCACAAAGCCCGCCTGCTGCAGCGCGGTGACGACCGGCCCGAGCCGCTGGATCGCGATGCTGGCGCCGGTCGAGCGAACCGGAACGGCCTCGCGGTTGCGCGGCGTCGGCACGACGATGTGAAACGGCTTGGCGCCCATCCGCAGCAGCGCCAGTTCGGCGAGGTGAACGTTGAGCGCGCGCGACTGCGTCTCCGAAAGGATCGCGGCGGTATCGCCCGGCTTGACCGCGCAGCGCTCGAAGATTTCGCAGAACGCGTCGATCCATTTCGCCTCGATGCGATCTGCAAGCATTTGTCATCTCCCTTTCGACTATTCCATCAGACTTCCGGAAACCCGCGCAGCAGATAGGACCGCAATCCCTGCAGCAGGCCGTTGAGGATCAGGCCCAGCAGCGAGATCGTGATCAGCGGCACGAACATGTCGACGGCCTGAAAGGTCCGCGCCGCCGTCACCAGCACATGGCCGAGGCCGTCGGTCGAGGTGATCATCTCGGCGAGAAACACCACGATGCAGGAGATGACAAGCCCGATGCGGCAGCCCGTGAGGATCGACGGCACCGCGGCCGGCAGCACCACCTTGAACAGGATCTGCGCGGCGCGGCGTGCCCGCCGCCATCGCCGACCAGATCAGCTTCTGCTCGACCATCGAGGCGCCGTAATAGGTCGACAGCAGGATCGGAAACAGCGCGTCCGCGGCCACCAGCATGATCTTCGATTCATGGCCGAAGCCGAGCAGCAACAGCAGCGCCGGATACAGCGCGACCTTGGGCAGCGGCGCCAACACCCGCACGATCGGGCGCACCACGGCGTTGACCGCCGGGGTCGCCGCCGCGGCAAGACCGATGCTGACGCCCAGAATCACCGCGATCGAAAATCCCGCGAACAGACGAAACAGCGTGGCGGCGATCTCCTGCTGGAAGGTGCTGGTGAGCGAGTTGCTGCGCCAGGCGCATGAACACCACGCCGGGCGGCGGCAACAGCGCCGGCGGCGCATAGCCGAACGAGACGATCGCCTGCCACAGCGCGACCAGGAGCGCGATCGGCACGATCCCGAGCAGAACATCGGTGGTGACGGCGCGCAGGTTCATGCGAAGCTCAAGGGCATGTCGAAGCCCGGCTCGGACCATTTCACCAGCCTGCCGCGCATCTTCTCGAACGCGGCGTCGAGGCCGATGCCCATCGCGCCGATGATGATGATCATGGCGTAGACGGTATCGTATTGTCCCATGTCGAGCGCGTTGAACAGGATGTTTCCGGCGCCGGATTGGCGCGCGATCATCTCGGAGGTGACCATGGTGATCAGCGCCAGCACGAGGCCGGTGCGGCAACCCGTGAGAATTTCCGGCAGCGCCGCCGGCAGCACGATGCGGATCATGCGCTGCACGGCCGACAGGCCCATGGCGGCGCCCGACCACAGCATCTTCTCCTCGACCGCCTTGGCGCCCTGAAAGCTGTGATAGATCACCGGCAGGCTGACGCCGAGAAAGATCACCAGCGTCTTGGCGATGTCGCCGACGCCGAGCCAGAGCATGATGATCGGCATCAGGGCCGCCTTCGGCACCGGATAGATCACCATCAACAGCGGATTGAAGAAGGACGCCACGCCACGCGAGCGGCCCATCATCAATCCGAGCGGAATCGAGAAGCCCACGCCGACGGCAAAGCCGATCGCCATGCGCCGCAGCGAGGCCAGAATGTTGATCAGCGATTCCTTGTCGCCGAGGATGGAGGGGATCGCGCGGATCGCTTCCCATGCGGTCGGAAAGCTGTCGGTGTTCAGGATCAGCGCGCCGACCTGCCAGACGGCGAGCAGGCCGAGGCAGGCGAGCCGCGGCGCCGAACGCAAGAGAAGCATGCGCCCTGACATCATGGCCGCAACTCGTCTTCGCCGGTGTCGTCGAACATGCGCTCGATATCGACGACATATTTCTGATAGCGGGGATCGAGCAGCAGTTCCGACCGGCGGCGCGGCCGCGGCAGGTCGATGTCGATGATCTCCTTGATGCGGCCGGGCGAACGCGTCATCACCACGACCTTGTCGGACAGAAACACCGCCTCCTCGACCGAATGGGTGACGAACAGCACGGTCTTGCGGTCGCGCTCCCAGATATTGAGCAGGTCGTTCTGCAGCCGCGTGCGGGTATGCGCATCCAGCGCGCCGAACGGCTCGTCCATCAGCAGCACCGCCGGATGATAGGCCAGCGTGCGCGCCAGCGCGACGCGCTGCTTCATGCCGCCGGACAATTCCTTGGGATAGAAATTCTCAAAACCCTTCAGGCCGACCATCTCGATCAGCGCGCGGCTCTGCGCTTCGGCCTCGGCCGGCTTCACGCCCTGCTGGCGCGGGCCGTACATCACGTTGCCGAGCACGCTCTTCCAGGGAAACAGCGCGAACTCCTGAAACACCGGCCCGCGATCGGGCCCCGGCCCCGTGATCGCCCTGCCCTTCATCCTGGCCACGCCTCCGGTCGGGCTGACAAAGCCGCCGACGATATAAAGCAGCGTCGATTTGCCGCAGCCGGAGGGCCCGAGAATCGAGACGAAGGCGCCATCCTCGATTGTCAGCGAAATATCCGACAACGCCAGATGGTCCTGGCGGCCGGAAGTGCGAAATACCTGCGAGACACGATCGATCTCGATCATGGCAGCCGCGGGCTGGCGCGCCGGCTCGACTTTCGCATCTGTGGCCGCGATGACACGAGCTTCATTTCCGCTTTCTTCCCGACATGGGTCCGTCAGGCACGGATGGTTTCCCGCATCTGTCTGGTTAGACCGAGCATAGCGGAAACTTGCAAGGTCTGGTGAGGTCCATTTGGCTCGCCGTCACGGCTGATCGAACCACGGCCATTCGGCCGCGCCGTCATGGGTGACGGCGCCTCCGGGCGCCTGGCCGACCAGACGGGCATATTTGGCGAGCGCGCCCGCCCGATGCCGCGGCGGCCGCGGCTTCCAGGCCTGCCGGCGCTTCGCGAATTCATCGTCGCCGATCAACAGATCCATGCGCCGCGCGGCCGCATCGATCCTGATGCGGTCGCCGTCGCGCACCAGCGCCAGCGGGCCGCCGATGAACGATTCCGGCGAGACATAGCCGATGCACATGCCGCGCGTCGCGCCGGAAAAGCGTCCGTCGGTGATGAGCGCGACCTTCTCGCCCATGCCCTGCCCGTAGATCAGCGCGGTGACGCCGAGCATTTCGCGCATGCCGGGACCGCCGACCGGACCCTCGTTGCGGATGACGAGAACATCGCCGGCCGAGTATTTGCGGTTGCGCACGGCATCGACGCAATGCTCTTCGTCCTCGAACACGCGCGCGGTGCCTTCGAACACCAGGTTCTTCAGACCGGCCACCTTGATGACGGCGCCATCAGGACAAAGATTGCCCTTGAGAACCGCGACGCCGCCGTCCGGCATGATCGGCTTGCCGGTACGAGAAGACGATCTCGCCGTCGGGCGCATTCGCTTCGCCGTATTCTTCCGCGATCGTCCGGCCCGTGATCGTCAGACAACTGCCGTCGATGTGGCCGCTCTCGACCAGCGCGCGGATCACGACCGCGGTGCCGCCGATATCGTAGACGTCCTTGGCGGTGTATTTGCCGCCCGGGCGCAGATTGCCGATCAGAGGCGTGCGCGCAAAGACCTCGCCGACATCGTCGAGCGTGAAGGAAATGCCGGCCTCGTTGGCGAGCGCCGGCAGATGCAGCGCGGCGTTGGTCGATCCGCCGGTCGCGGCGACGATGGCCGCACCGTTTTCCAGCGCCTTTCGCGTGACGATTTCGCGCGGCAGCGGCCCGCCTCGCTCCAGCATCTGCATCACCAGCCGTCCGGCGCGGCGCGCGACTTGCGCGCGCTCGGCATAGACGCCGGGGATCATCGACACGTTCGGCATCGACAGCCCCATGGCCTCCGAGACCATGCCCATGGTGTTGGCGGTAAATTGTCCGGCGCAGGCGCCGATGGTCGGCAGGCAAGAGCGTTCGATGCCTTCGAGCGTCGCCGCGTCGATCTCGCCGGTCATGAAGCCGCCGACCGCTTCGTAGGAATCCAGCACGGTCAGGGTCTTGCCCTCGAACCGGCCGGGCAGCGCGCTGCCGCCATAGATGAAGATCGACGGCACGTTGCAGCGGATCATTCCCATCATCACGCCCGGCAGCGTCTTGTCGCAGCCGCCGAACCCGATCAGCGCGTCGTAGGCGAGGCCCTGCACCACCGCTTCGATGGAATCCGCGATCAGTTCGCGCGACAGCAGCGAGAACTTCATGCCCTCGTGGTTCATGCTGATGCCGTCGGAGACCGAGATGGTGGCGAATTCCCGCGGCGTACCGCCGGCCTCCGCAATCCCGGCCTTGGCGGCGTCGACCTGGAAGTCGTGGGTCATGTTGCAGGGCGTCTGCTCGCCCTTCATGCTGACGACACCGATCATCGGCTTGGCGAGCGCCTCGTCGTCGAGCCCCATCGCGCGCATGAAGGCGCGATGCGGCGCACGATCGAGCCCATCGGTCGTCACGCGGGATCGCCATTTCTTCATGGACAAGGTCTCTCTACTCGTCATTCCCGCGAACGCCGGGACTCATGACCCAAGCGTTGCTTGTTGCGGGTCTCGATCCAGAGCGCATAGGTCCCGGCGTTCGCCGGGACGACTCCCCGATCATCCGCGGCTTACTGCATCGGCGCGACGATGGTCGGATGCTTGAACTGCGCGACATCCATCTTCGGCAGCATGCCCGTCGCGGCGTAGATGTCGAGCATCTTCTGGATCGCCTCGAAGTTCGGCGCAGCGCCCGGGTCTCGGCCGAAATCATTGTCCTTGAGCAGATAGGTATCGAGCACCGCGACCGGCGCTTTCAACTGTTCGGAGACGACCTTCAGCGTCTCCTCGCGATTGGCCAGCGCCTTCTTCATGCCCGAGGTGATGTCGCGGACATAGGCCTTCACCAGTTCCGGATTCTTGTCGACGAAGTCGGCGCGGCAGGCTTCCAGGATGTGAACGATGTTCGGCATGGCCTGATTGAGCGAAAACAGCTTGCGGGTGCCGCCCTTGGCCTCGGCGCGCGCCGCGAACGGCTGGTTCATGTTGACGGCGTCGACGCGGCCCTGACGCAGCGCATCTTCGGAGACGGCGAAGCCGACCTCGACCAGCTTGATGTCCTTGGCGGGGTCGATCCCGTTCTGCTTCAAAAGCATGTTGAACGGGCCCTGGGTGCCGCCGCCGATCACCGATATGCCGATGGTCTTGCCCTTGAGATCGGCGATGGTCTTGATCGGGGAATCGTCCATCACGGCCCAATAGACCGAGAAGCCGCCGGGCTTTTCGTAGACGTGCTGCGCCACGATGTAGGCCTTGAGGTTTCCGCCGATCACGCCGTTGGCCAGCGACAGCGGCGCCTGCGTCGCGCAGTCGAGCGCGCCGGCGGCCAGCGCCTGGGTCATCGGCGCGGTGCCCTGGAACTGGGTCCATTCGACATTGTAGGTCTTGCCGAGATCGGGAAATTCGGCAGGCCTGCGCATCATCCAGTATTTCGATTCCTCGGCCGGAATGGTCCAGCCGACGCGGATCGTCTTTTGGGCGTAAGATGAACTCGCGCTCGCCAGAACGGCGGCCAGAGCCCCGGCCGCCAGCACCCATTTCGAAGAAATCCGCATCACCCCTACTCCACTTTTCCGATGCCGCGCGGCGTCAGCGCAACTAGCATGCCCCAAGCCTTTCATGGTTCAAACAATCAGGCAAGCCACCGGAGCGTGCTACTCATGGACCGGGTCGGGCTAAAATGTGCGATAAGGCCAAGGTGCCGGAATGCGGTTTTGCGGCGGTAAATCGAGGGAGAGAAGCCATGGCGGGGATAGGCGGGGCGGAGGGAAAGACGGCGGAGAAGCTCGCCTATCTCGGGCTCGGGATGATGGGGTTTCCGATGACGCGGCGCCTCCTGAACGCCGGCCACGATGTTACGGTCTGGAATCGCTCGCCCGGCAAGGCAGCCGCCCTGGTCGAGGCCGGCGCCAAACCCGCCGGCCGTCCGCGCGAGGCGGCCGCTGCCGCCAGCATCATCTTCATGTGCCTCACGGACGCTGCCGCCGTCGAAGAAGTGGTGTTCGGTCCCGACGGCGTGGCCTCGGAAAGCGGCGAAGGAAAGCTGATCGTCGACTTCTCCTCCATTCACCCCGATGCGGCGCGCGCCATCGCGTCGCGGCTGAAACTGGCGAACGGCATGGCATGGATCGATGCGCCGGTTTCCGGCGGCACCATGGGCGCCGAGGAAGGCACGCTCGCGGTGATGGCCGGCGGCGACGCCGCCGACATCGAGCGGGTGCGGCCCTATGTCCTGACGATGGCGCGGCGGCTCACCCATATGGGGCCGGTCGGCGCGGGCCAGACCGCCAAGCTTTGCAACCAGGTCATCGTCGGCTGCGCGATGACGGTGCTGGCGGAAGCGACGCGGCTTGCGGTGAACGCGGGGATCGACGCCAAGCGGCTGCCGGAAGCGCTCGCAGGCGGTTTTGCCGATTCCATTCCGCTGCAATTGTTCGTGCCGCGCATGGTGCAGGGCATCCATTCCCCGCCGCTCGGCCATATCGCCACGATGCTGAAGGATCTGGACACCGTGATCGACGTCGCCCGCAATACCTCGACCCCGGTGCCGATGGCCGGCCTCGCCGCGCAATTGTTCAGGCTCGCGAAGGCGGCGCGCGGCGCGGACGCGGACGCGCTCGAAATCTACAAGCTGTCGGCCAAGCAAACCGGATGAAGACCGGCAAACGAATTTCGCCGCGCGGCGATTTCCGATAGGATTTCGATACACAGGGATAACACGCCAATGTACCAACCGGCCGGCGTCACGACATCACCCGAATTTCCCGTTCCGGGGCAGATGAAAGCCTGGGTTCTGGGTAACCCGGACGAGCTTTTGCTGCGCGAAAAGCCGACGCCCGTCCCTCGCCGCGCGGAGGTTCTGGTCCGCATCGACGCGGTGGCGATCTGCGCCACCGACCTCGAGATCATCCATGGCGGCTCGCCGGCCAGCATCGGCGGCGGCCTGCCCTTCAACAAGAATTTCACGCCGGGCCATGAATATATGGGAACGGTGGCGGCGCTCGGGCCCGATGTCGACGAGTTCAGGATCGGCGAGCGCGTCAGCGTGGAAATCCACGCCGGCTGCGGGCAGTGCAAGCGATGCCGTCAAGGCATGTACACCTCATGCCTCAACTACGGAAAGCCGGACAAGGGACACCGCGCCAACGGCTTTACCACCGACGGCGGTTTCGCGGAATACGCGGTCAATCACATCAACACGCTGGCGCGGGTGCCCGACACCATGAGCGACGCGGAAGCGACGCTGGTGGTCACCGCCGGCACATCGATGTACGGCCTCACCGAACTCGGCGGGCTGGTGGCCGGCGAAAGCGTGGTCGTGATCGGTCCGGGTCCGATCGGGCTGCTCGCGGTCGCGGTTGCCAAGGCGCTGGGCGCAAGCCCCGTGATCCTGACGGGAACGCGCAACAAGCGTCTTTCGATCGGAAAGGAGCTGGGCGCCGACCGCGTCATCAACATCGCCGACGAAAACGCGGTCGAGGTCGTCAAGGCGCTCACCGGCGGCATCGGGGCGGATTATGTGGTGGAGTGCGCCGGCACCGAGGCGACCGTCGACCAGGCCATTCACATGGCCAATCGCGGCGGCAAGATCTGCCTCGCCGCGTTCCCGCACGATCCCGTCACCACCGACATCGCGCATCTCGTGAAGAACAACATCTATGTCTACGGCATTCGCGGCGAAGGCCGCAGCGCCACGCGGCGGGCGATGACGCTGATGGCCGAAAAGCGCTTCGACGCCACGAAGATCCACACCCACACCTTCCCGCTCGCCGATCTGCCGACCGCGCTTCGATACGCGCGCGACAGGGTCGAGGACGCCATCAAGGTGGTCGTCACCACCAGGCAGGAGAGCGCGCGGCGGAGCGTCGCTGCAGAGTGAGGCAGCGCCGGGCCAGCTTTCGTCAATAATGCGGGTCGTACATCTGCGACTGAACGAACGCCATCAGATCGTTCGGCTTCGGCGCCGTCGCAAGACCGCGCTTGTAGGCAACCTCGGCAACCGCCGCGGCGATGTGCGCCGAGACTTCACGGATCCGCGGCAGCGCCGGATAGAGGCTGCCCTGCTCGATGTCGTCCTTGTTGACGAGATAGGCCAGCGTGTGCGCGGCCGCCATGAACATCTCGTCGGTCACCAGTCTCGCTCCGCACGCGATCGCGCCAAGACCGACGCCGGGGAAGATGTAGGAATTGTTGCCCTGGCGCGGCACGAAGGTCTTGCCGTCGAGCTTCACCGGATCGTACGGGCTGCCGCAGGCGAACAGCGCGCGTCCGCCGGTATGACGGTAGGCCTCCTCGGCGGAGCATTCCGCCTTCGAGGTCGGATTGGAGAGCGCAAACACGATCGGCCGCTCGTTGATCCGGCCATGGCCTCGCAGCACCTCCGGCGTGAAGGCGCCGCCGACGGCTGCAACGCCGATGATCGCGGTGGGCTTGAGCGTCCGGATCGCGGTGAGGAAGTCGCCGATCGGCGCATGATCGTGCGCGTAGCGGAGCTTGTGCTCGGTGAGGCCCGCCCTGCTCCTCTACGACCAGACCGCGCGAGTCCACGAGCCAGGTGCGCCGCAGCGCCTCGGCTTCGGATGCGCCCTCCGCCATCATGGCGGAGACCACGAGGTCGGCGATGCCGGTTGCGGCTTCGCCGGCGCCAAGGAAAAGCACCTTCTGGTCGGCAAGCTTGCCGCCGGTCACCCGCAAGCGCCGAGAACAGGCCCGCAAGCGCCACCGCCGCGGTCCCCTGAATATCGTCGTTGAAGACGCTTATCCTGTCGCGATATTTGTGCAGCAGCCGGAACGCCGAGTGATTGGCGAAATCCTCGAACTGGATCAGCACGCCGGGGAAGGTCTCGCGCGCGGCGGCGATGAACTCGTCGACGAACTCGTCATAGGCCGCGCCGGTCAGGCGCTTGCTGGCGCAGGCCGATATAATAGGGATCGTCCAGGAAATCCTCATTGTTGGTGCCGACGTCCAGCATGACAGGCAGGCAGTGCTCCGGATGGACGCCGGCGCAGGCGGAATAAAGCGAGAGCTTGCCGACCGGAATGCCCATGCCGTGCGCGCCGAGGTCGCCGAGGCCGAGGATGCGCTCGCCGTCGGTGACCACGATCAGCTTCGCCGGATAGGGCCAGTTGCCGAGCAGTTCCGCGATCCGTCCGCGATCGTTGGCGCTGATGAACATGCCGCGCGGCCGCTGGAAGATGAGGCCGAACCGCTGGCAGGCGAGGCCGACCGTCGGCGTGTAGATCAGCGGCTGGATTTCATCGATGTTGTCGCACACGACGCGGAAGAACAGCGCCTCGTTGCGGTCGTGCAGCGAGTTGAGCGCGATGTATTTCTCGAGATCATTCGGCAGGCCGCGCAAATTGACCAGCACACGCTCGACCTGTTCCTGCATCGAAAGCACATGCGCCGGCAGAAAGCCGCGCAGGCCCAGCGCGTCGCGCTCGGCTTCCGTGAAGGCGGTGCCCTTGTTGAGCAGCGGATCGCGCAACAGCGCCAGGCCGCGCGGTGATTCGGGAATCGGTGAGCTGGGCCTTGCCCGGACTGGCATCACACTCATCACATTCCTCCCGGGGCAGGTTTTAGTTGTCGTTTCTGATCCGATTGAAGCAGAAAGCGTTGATTGAGATCAAGGCCGCAGGAGACTCTTTTAAACTTCTCGTCGTTTGCCCATCCGCCCGTTACGTTGCAATGCGAAACGCCGGACTATTGAACGGTACACCGAGCCTCGTTGTTGGTCACCAGCGCGCTCACGGCCGCATTGTGCGTGTGCATCGCAGCAGCGCACTTACGCAGAAGCGGCAATCATGCGATGCCGCCGAGATAGAGCCTCTTGACGATGTCGTTGCCCTTTAACTCATCCACCGAACCGGCCGCGACAACGATCTCGCCATGCACAATGATGTAACCGCGGTCGGCGATGCGGATCGCCTGATTGAAATTCTGCTCCGCCATCAACACCGTCAGGCCAAAACGCTGGCTGAGCTCGCCGATCTTGGTGATGGTCTGCGAAACCAGCAGCGGCGACAGCCCTACCGATGGCTCATCGATCAACAACAGCCGTGGCGAGGACATCAGCGCACGCGCGATGGCGAGCATCTGCTGTTGGCCGCCCGACATGGTGCCGGCGAGCTGGTGCTGGCGCTCCAGAAGGGTTGGAAACGTCTCGAAGGCGAGCGCGAGGTTGCGGCTGATGTCACGGCGCGCGGCTTTGCGGAAGGCGCCGAGCATCAGGTTTTCGATCACGGTCAGCTTGGGAAACAGCCGCCGCCCCTCGGGAACCAGCGCCACGCCGAGATCGACGATGTTCTCCGGCGCCAGTTTCGCCAGATCGTGCGACTTCCCGTCGATCGTCAGCGTAATACCGCCGAGCCGCGGGCGAACCAGGCCCGCGATGCACTTCATCAGGGTGCTCTTGCCGTTGCCGTTGGTGCCGAGCAATGCGACGGTCTCGCCGGCGGCGACATGAAGCGTGACGCCGCGCAGCGCTTTCACGGCGCCGTAACCCGCGTCGAGATCGTTGATCGCGAGGCTAAGTGCCAAGATAGGCCTCCTGCACCCGCTCATTGGCCATGACCTCGGCCGGCGCGCCGATCGCGATGATCCGGCCCGCGTCCAGGCACATCACGCGCTCCGAAAAACGCATCACGGCATGCATGATATGTTCGATCATGATGACGGTGATGTCATGGCCCGCGAGACTCAAGAGGAGATCGAGCACCTCATCGATCTCGGAGCCGGAAAGGCCGGCCATGGCTTCGTCCGAAATCAGGAGTTTCGGACGCGTCGCCATCGCGCGGGCGAGCTCCATCTTGCGCAGCTCCACCTGGCTGAGCTTTGTGGTCGACACATCGGCCTTGGACGCAAGACCGGTCCGGGTCAGGATCGACATCACGGCATCCCGCCGTTCCGCTACCGGGACGAACGCGTGTGCGCCGGTCGCGAAGTCGATCGCCACCATGAGGTTTTCGGCGACCGTCATGCTTTTGAACGGCCGCGGGATCTGGAAGCTGCGTGCAATGCCCCGGCGCGTGCGAATATGCGGCGGCAGGCGTGTGACGTCCTCGCCCCGAAACACCACGGTGCCGGCCTCGGTACGAAATGCGCCGGAAATGCAGTTGATCAGCGTCGTCTTGCCCGAGCCGTTCGGACCGATCAGGCCGACGCGCTCTCCCGGGCGAATATCGACGCTGACATTGTCCAGTGCGGTGAAGCCGCCGAAGCGTTTCGTGAGTGCGGCGATCCGCAGCAAGGGCGGTTCCGATCCGGGCGCGGGCATCATGCTTCGCCCTCCGTGCGCTTGCGGACCAGCCGGCTGAACAGGCCAATCAGGCCCTCCGGCGCCGCGACCACGAACAGCACCAGCATGAACCCGAGCACAAGGACGTTCACTTCCGACGAGATGGTAACGGTCAGCAATTGCTGCGTCGTGCCGAGCACGATCGCGCCGATAACCGGACCGATCCAGTGCGCGGTGCCGCCGATCAGCGACATCGCCAGCACCGAAACGGAATAGTTCAGATTGAAGGCGGAGGATGGATCCGCGTATTGGAGATACATGGCCGCCGGCGCGCCGGCCGCACACATCAATGCGCCTGAAATGACGCAGGCCATCACCTTCAGCCGCAAGGTCGGCACGCCCGTGCATTCCGCCGCGAGTTCGTCGTCCTTGAGCGCCTGCAGGCCGCGTCCCATCCACGAGATCTGCATGTAGCGCGCAGTCGTTATCGCAACGACGACGAGGATCGCCTGAACGAAGAACAGCATCTGCACGTAGGTGTCGAAGAGCGGCATCACCGGCGGCCGCTGTAGCTGGATGCCCGCGGCGCCCCCGACATATCGCCAATTCGTCACCGTCGTCTCGATGATGATCGTCATCGCGATGGTGGCGATCGAGAAGTAGATGCCCTGCATGCGCAAGGTCACGAGGCCCACGGCAAAGCCGAGCAGTGCGCCGACGATGGCCGCGGCGGCTATCTGCACGGCCAGCGGCGCGCCCGTCACCTTGAACAGGAACACGGCGGTATAGACCCCAACGCCGAAAAACGCGCTGGTCCCGAAGTTCACATAGCCGGCGTAGCCGCCGAGTATGCTCCACGCGACCGCGAGCACGATGAACTGCAGAATGACATAGCAGGCAAAGAACGGATATTCGTTGCGGACGACCTGCGTCATCAGCGCCGCGGCGGCGAGGAAGATGACGACCCCGATCCAGAAGCCGATGCTGTTGCGGTTCATGATCACCTGCCGAACAGGCCCTGCGGCCGGATGGCGAGCACGCCGAGCAGCATCGCGAACGAAATCGCCGGGGCCCAGGAGGCGCCGAAGAAGGTCAGAACGATCGTTTCGGCGACGCCGAGGATGATCGCAGCAAGCAGCGTGCCGCTAATGCTGCCGAGCCCCGCCATGACCACGACGCAGAACGTCCGGCCGATATAGGCGCGATCGAGTATCGGATCGACGGGCGCAACGATGATCAGCAGGGCGCCGGCAATTCCGAGCACGGCGGTCGCGACGCCGAATGCCCATTGCTTGACCCGGACTGGGTTGGCGCCCATCAGGCGCAAAGCCTCCTGGTCCTGCGCGACCGCGCGGATCGCACGTCCCATGAAGGTTTTCGACAGATACAGGGTCAGCAGAATCGTCATCGAGGCGGCGACCCCGAAGGCAACCAGCATCCGGATCGGGATCCGCATTTCGCCGATCTGCACGGCCTTGCCGATATAGGAGGCGGTGACCGAACGCTGGTCGACGCCGAACTGCATGATGAGCAGCACCTCGATGATGAACGCGATGCCGAAGAAGAACGCCAACCCGCGCACGCCGGCATCAGTGCCGCGCCTTTCGAAGGTCTCGTAATAAAGGCGATAGGTGCAAAGACCGAATACGAACAGCAGCGGCGCGATCAGCACCCCCGCCACCAGCGGATCGATATCGAAGCGGTCGTTGAGGACAAAAACGCCGTAGGACGCCAGCACCAGAAAGGCCGGATGCGCCACGTGCGGAACGTCGAGCAGGCCGAACGACACCGATAACCCGAGGCTCACGGCCGCATAGAAGCAGCCCAGCAGCACCCCGAGCACCACGGCATCACGCAGCAGTTCCAATGAAAACACGTGAGGTCCCCCTGACCCTTTTCGAAGCACCGTTGCCCGGTTGGCGCCAGGTCATCCATCCCCATGCCCCTGATGCATTCCCCCGGATCCGGGCCAGCGTGGGCCGGAATCCGGGGGAGAAGGAGCCGTGAGGTTTACTTCCGAGCGGCCTCGAACGGAGTGATGAGATCGCCCGACTTCAGTTGTTCGGGCGACAGGATCACCTGTTTGCCGGGACTGCGGAACTGCTCGATGTTCTTGTCCACGACACCGCGGAATTGCGCCATGAGTGTCGCGGATTCCTTGCGCTCGCCGTCCGCGGCAAATGCGATCGGGCCGACAATGGTCTTGAACTCGTGCTCGTGGAGATATTTGGCGATGGCCTTCTGGTCGAGCGACCCCGTCGCCTTGACGGACTGCTCGAGCAGTTGGCCCATGGCGAAGCCGAACGGGGCAAGATAGAAGCCGAGGACATCGACCTTGGCTTCCGCGGCTCGCTTCGCGTAGGTCTCGAAGAACGTCTTGGTGCCCTCGGAGTACATGCCGGGTTCCGGGAGCCAGGTGTTGTAGTTGACGACGCCGTTGAGCAGCGATCCCGAAGCTCTCCATCACCGGGCCAAACTGCAGACCGACCATGCCGCCGCCGAAAATCTTGACGCTGTCGCCGATCCCGAGTTCGTTCACCGCGCGCAGGATTCCGGCCGAGTCCGGCGGATAGGACGCGATATAGACGATGTCGGGCTTCGCGGCCTTGAGTGCACGCAGGATGCTGGAGAACTCCACGGTGTTGGGCGGATAGGCCTGATCGAAAACGACCGGCATGTTGCGCTTCTTTGCAACCTCCCGCGCGGTCAGTGCCAGGTTCTGGGCGAATTCCTGGTCCGCCGCCAGAAGCGCAACCGTCTTGCCGCCGGCCTTCTGGCCGAGATCGAGGAACGACGTCGCCCAGCTATCGGCCGGTCCCCACGGCGCATTGTTGAACCACATGTCGTGGCCAACCTTGCTGTTCACCTGGAACGAAAAGTTCCCCATCAGCAGCAGGCCGCGCTGCTTGACGAGCGGCATGATGGGCGCCGTCGGCACCGTCGCGTAAGGCGCGAACAGGATATCGACCTTGTCGACATCCAGCAGTTTTGAATAAATCGCCGGGGTTTCGGAGGCGCTCGATTTGTCGTCATAGACGACGAGTTCGATCTTGCGGCCCAGCAGGCCGCCCCTGGCGTTGATGTCGTCACGCCAGATCTCGATGCCGAGCAGCGCCGCCTTGCCGCCGGCCGCGAGGCCGCCGGTTTGCGCCATGCTCATCCCGATCTTGATCGGTGGCTGCTGGGCGAATACGCCCGAGGTGTGCCCAAGCACGGTAACCGCGATGGCCGCGCCGAGAAGTGTCCTGCGTTTCATTGATCCTCCCCTATGTCTCGCTTTTTGCTAGTATATTGGATGAACAAGGCCGACATCACAATGGAAAAGCGTTATGCCGGCTTCGAAGCCAAATCGTCTATTGGTCGTACTTCCTCTCCTTGAGCATTACACTCGATTTTACCAGTTCGTCCCTGCTCAAATTCTTCCCAGCGCGGTCAGGATGACCTGCGGCGTCAGTGGAATTTCGGTAATCACGGCGCCGAACGGCCTGAGCGCGTCATTCACCGCGTTGGCCACCGCCGCGGCGGCGCCGGCCGTCCCGGCCTCGCCGGCGCCCTTGGCCCCCAGCTCGGTTTCGGTCGTCGGCGACACCACGTGGCCGATATCGATGTCGGGCATTTCGCCGGACATCGGAACCAGATAATCGGCCATATTGGCGTTGGTGAGTTGCCCGCGCTCGTCGTAGATGCATTTTTCGAACAGCGCCGCGCCGAGGCCCTGCACCACCCCGCCCCGGATTTGCTCGTCGACCAGTTGCGGATTGATGATGGTGCCGCAATCCTCGACCACCCAATGCCGTAGCAATTTTACGAAGCCGGTGTCGGTGTCGACCTCCAGCCAGGAGGCCTGAACACCATTGGTGAAGGCAAAGGGATATTCGCGCGGCACGAAATGGCGCGTTGCCATCAATTCCGGCTGAATGCCGGGCGGCAGCGTATCAGGACGGAAATAGACGATCCGCGCGAGTTCGCGCAGCTCGATCCGTGACGTGCCGTCGCTCGCATTAACCACCGCTCCGCCAGCAAGATCAAGCTCAGCGGGCGACGACTGCAGGATCGCAGCCGCGACATCGAGAAGATTCTTGCGCAGGATCTTGGCCGCCTGAAGCGCCGCCTCGCCGCCGATCCCGGCGCCCCGCGATGCCCAGGTGCCACCGCCATAGGGCGTGTTGTCGGTATCGCCGAGAATGACGCGCACGCGCTCCATCGGAACTCCGAGGACGCTGCCCACGATCTGCGCGGTGAGCGATTCGGAGCCCTGCCCCTGCTCGGTGATGCTGGTCTGGCAGATCACCGAGCCCTGGGCGTCCAGCCGCACCGCGACGCCATCCTGTGACGATATCTTGGCGCCGCCGACGCCGTAAAAAGCGGCGCTGGGATTGGTAACCTCGATAAAACTCGCGATCCCGATGCCGCGGTGAACGTTCTTCTCGCGCAGCGCGGCCTGCTCGGCGCGACGTGCATCGTAGTCCATCATCGCCATCAGCTTGTTCATCGAGGCGTGATGCGACAACAGCTCAAATCGCAGGCCCGAGGGCGAGCCGCAGGGATAGGCGTCATCGGCGATGAGATTGCGGCGGCGGATTTCCACCGGATCCATGCCGATCTTCGCGGCCGCCAGATCGACCAGCCCTTCCGTCACCGAGCAGGCAATGGGATGGCCGACCGCGCGGTACTGGCACATGACGTTCTTGTTCTGGAACACGACGCGGGCGCGGGCGCGATAGTTTTTCGTCACATACGGGCCACCGACGAGGTTGACGACCTGGTTGGCTTCGATGGCGCTGGTGCGCGGATACATCGAATAGGGACCGATGCCGGTGAGATCGTCGATCTCGAACGCCGTGATGCTCCCGTCCCGATTGACGCCGACCCGGCCCTTGCAGCGATGGTCGCGGGCGTGGATGTCGGTATTGAAACTTTCGACGCGGTCGGCGACGAATTTGACCGGCCGGCGCAGCATTTTCGACAGCGCATAGGTCGCCATTTCGTCGGCGTAGATATGGACCTTGATGCCGAAGGAGCCGCCGACGTCCTTGCAGACCACGCGGACCTGCTGTTCCTCCAGCCGCAGATGCAGCGCCGCGATGTTCTGCACCATGTGCGGCGCCTGCGTGCCCTGGTAGATCGTCAGCCTTTGTTCGCCGGCATTCCAGTCGGCGACCACCGAACGCGGCTCCAGCGTCACGCCGGTGTGCCGGCCAAAGACGAAATCCGCTTCCACCACTTCGTCGGCAGCGGCGAACGCTGCGTCGACGGCGCCGGCGTCGAGGTTGCGCTCGAAGGCGAGATTGTCGCCGAGCGAGGGATGAATCACCGGTGTTGCCGGATCAAGCGCGGCGCGCATGTCCGTCACCGCTTCCAGTTCTTCGTATTCGACCCGCACGAGTTCCGCCGCATCCTCGGCGACGGCACGACTGGTTGCAACGATCGCGGCGACCGCCTCGCCCTGCCAGCAGACCCGGTCGATCGCGATCGCATGCTGCGGCGCCGATTTGAGACCTTTCAGATGCGAGAGCACGCCTACCCAAGGGGTGATGACGGCCGCAAGCTCCTTGCCGGTCACGACGGCGATGATTCCGGGCAACCGCCGCGCCTCGGCGGCATCGATGGCGATGATCTTCGCATGGGCATGCGGCGAGCGCAGGAACACCACATGCGCCATGCGCGGCAGTTCCATATCGCTGACATAGAGCCCCCGCCCCTGCATCAGCCGCTCGAGGTTCGGGCGCGGGACCGTCTTGCCGATGTAGGAGTTCGGCCGATCAAGTTCGGAGAGAATTTCAGGATTCGCCGAGGTCACGGTCATGGACCGGCCCCCGCGCGCAGTCGCGCCGTGGTCTCGACCGCGTCGACAATGGACTGATAGCCGGTGCAGCGGCAGTAATTGCCGGAAAGATGCTCGCGGATCTGCTCCCGGTCCGGCTCGGCCTGCTGTTGCAACAGGTCCTGCGCCGCCATCAGCATGCCCGGCGTGCAGTAGCCGCACTGCAACGCGTTGCGATCGCGGAACGCCGCCTGCAGATCGGCAACCTCGCCGCTGTCGGACAATCCTTCGATGGTCTGAACGGACGCGCCGTGCGCCTGCACCGCCAGCATCAGGCAGGAACGAACGATGTCGCCGTTGACGCGCACCGTGCAGGCACCGCAAACGCCGTGCTCGCAACCGACATGGGTACCGGTGAGTTGAAGATGCTCGCGCAGGAAATCCGCAAGATTGAGCCGCGGCAGCACATGCGCATCGATGCGCTCGCCGTTGACCTCGAGCAAGATGGGAACGGCAACCGTCACGCACGCGCTCCCGCGTCGAGATCGGGGCGATCGAGCAACCCGGCGACGCAACGCCGCATCAGCACCCCGGCCAGATGCCGGCGCATCGAGGCGGAGGCCTGCTGATCCTCGTGGGGATCGAGTTCGCGGCCAAGCGCCGCAGCAGCATCCGATAAAATGGCAGCGGTGATGGGGACGCCGATCAGGCCGCTCGCGGCCTTGGCCAATACCGGACGATCGGCGACGGCAAAGAAGGCCAGGCGCAGGTCGGTGAAGCGACCACCGTCGATGATCGCCTGCGCCGCCAGGCCCGCGATGGCGTAGTCGCCGTGCCGCCGGGCGAATTCGTGAAAGAAATGCCTGGAGTTCTTTCGCCGGACCGGCAATTCGACGGACATGAGCAGTTCATCCGGCGCAAGCGCGGTCTCATAAATTCCCTTGAAGAAATCTGCCGCCGCGATGCGCCGCTCGCCGTCCGGTCCGCGCACGACAATGGTCGCATTCAGGGCGACCATGCAGGCCGGCAGTTCGGAGGCAGGGTCCGCATGCGCAAGGCTGCCGCCAAGCGTGCCCCTGTTGCGGATCGCCGGATGCGCCACATGGGCAATCGCTTCCGTCAGCAGCGGCGCCTGTGCGGCGATATCTGGCGATCGCTGCAAATCGACATGCCGCGTCAGCGCGCCGATGCTGAGGATATCGCCCCGGACCGCGATGCCCCGCAACTCCGCGAGATCGCCGATATCGACAATAAATTCCGGAGAGATCAGGCGCAGATTCATCGCGGGCATCAGGCTCTGGCCGCCCGACAACACCTTCGCCTTGTCCCCGTGGGCCCCAAGCAGTTCCAATGCGTTGGCAACACTGATTGCGCGTGCGTAGCTGAAAGCCGAGGCTTTCATAGACGTGACCTCCCGGCCGATTTTTCGGCATATTTTTTCGGGGATTAGACGGCGCTGACCATCAAAGGTCAAGTTTGTTTATCGAGCGATTATTTCGCAGCATTCGACTTTTGGACATGTCATAATAGTGCGAAGGAAGCGGGGTCGGAACGCGTCAAATCGATCCGGGGGAGAAGCAGGCGATGAATTTGGGTTTCTTTACGATGCCGATCCACCCACTCGGCAAGGACTGGAAGCTCTCGCTAAGGGAAGACCGCGAAGCTTTCCTGCTGGCGGACGAACTCGGGTTCACCGAAGCCTATGTCGGCGAACACATCACCGACCAGGCCGAGAATATCACCTCCTGCATTGCATTCCTGGCCTGGATCGCCGCCGCCACCAAACAGATCAGGCTCGGCACCGGCACCATCAATATGCCGAACACCCATCCCGCCGCCGTCGCCGCCACCATCGCGATGCTCGACCACATGCTCGACGGACGCCTGATTTTCGGAATCAGCCCCGGCGGACTGCTGTCGGATGCCGAATTGTTCGGCAATCTCGACGCCGACCGCAACGCGATGTTTCTGGAATCGATCAACCAGGTGCTGGAAATCTGGGCCAGCGAGCCGCCGTACAATATCCAGGGAAAATACTGGAACATCTCCACGGAAAAGACCCTGATCAGGGAAATCGGCCAGGGCTTCATCGGCGCAGCCGTTGCAGCGGCCGCATCCGCCGATCGTGGTGACCGCCGTCGCGCCGTTTTCGAAAGGCGTCACCGAAGCCGCCGCGCGCGGCTGGGATCCGATCTCGGCCAACTTCCTGATGCCGGCCTGGGTGAAAAGCCACTGGCCGAAATATGTGGAGGGTTGCGAGCGCGCCGGCCGCGCCGCCGATCCCGGCAACTGGCGCATCGCCAAGAGCGTGTTCGTGGCCAAGGACGCCGCAACCGCAAAAGCCTATGCCACCGATCCGGATGGACCTTACGTCTATTACTACAGCTCGCTGTTCACCAAACTGAAGGCGAACGGCCGGATCGAACTGTTCAAGACCCGCCGCGATCAGCCCGACGATGAAGTGACGCTGGAAATGATCTGCGACAAGCTGATCATTTATGGCACGCCTGACAGCGTCGCGGATCAGTTGCTGGCGTTTCAGGACGAGGTCGGCCAGTTCGGCACGCTGCTTTATGCCGGCAAGGACTGGAAGGATCGCGAGCTCGGACGCCAGTCGATGATCCTGATGGCTGAAAAGGTCATGCCGCGCGTCAATGCCGGCAGCGCGAAGCCGCCGAAATCGGCGCGATCCACCGCGGCGAGTTAAAGGGGCTTATCGTGGCGCTCACCGATCGCATCCCCTATCAGGCGCAAATCGACCGGCCGAAATTGACGCTGCCCGGCGGCAAGAAGCTCGCGGTGTGGGTTATCCTGAATGTCGAGGAATGGCGGATCGAGAACGCCATGCCCCGGACCGTGCTGAGCCCGCCGATGGGACAGCCGCTCTTGCCGGACGTGCCCAACTGGTCCTGGCACGAATACGGCATGCGCGCCGGCTTCTGGCGGCAGTTCAAGGCGCTGACCGACCGCAACATGCCCGTGACGCTCGCCTTGAACGCGAACGTCTGCAACTCCTATCCCCGCGTCGCGTCAGCAGCCCTTGAGGCAGGCTTTGAATTCATGGGCCACGGCTTTCTCCAGGGCCCGATGCACAAGCTCGACAACCAGGCCGATGCGATCAAGCGGGCCGTCGACACCATCGCGAAGTTCAGCGGCAAGCCGCCGCGGTCGTGGGAAAGCCCGGGCCTGACGGAGACCGGCGAGACCCTCGATCTCCTGCGCCTCAACGGCATCGAATATGTCGCGGACTGGGTGATCGACGATCTCCCGCAGGATATCGCGACCCCGCACGGCACCATCACGACGATCCCCTACTCGGTCGAAACCAACGACATCGTCATCCATGCCCTGCAGCATCTGCCTTCCGAACAGTTTTTGAAGCGCTGCACCGATCAGTTCGACCGGCTTTATCTCGAGGGCGCAACCAATGCGCGGGTGATGGCGATTTCGATTCACCCCTACATCACCGGCGTTCCCCATCGCATCAAATATCTGGAAGCGTTGCTCGACTATGTCATCGGCCACGACGGCGTGGCGCTGATGACCGCGAGCGAGATCGGCGACTGGTACCGCGCCGAAATGTCGAAATTGTAGATCCGGGCCGGTCTCGCGGGAACCGTGAGATCGTCCAGCGGCGGATCAGCCGACCACCTTCACTGCGCCGGCTTCGGCGCGGCAGCCGCCGCGAAGATCCGTCCGAAGCCCGCCAGAAAGACGTCAAGCGCGTCGCTGATCATCTGCTCCTTGTCTTCCAGCACGGGCGATTCGTAGATGTATTTGCGGACGCCATAATAGAAGATGCCGCTGTGAAACACCCAGGCCATCTCCAGCTCGGACGCGGCTCGGCTTGCCCTGCGCCGGAAGCCCCGCTTCATGGCGGCATTCCCGGATGATCCGCGTCAGGATCTTGTCCTGCACCACGCCGACATACCACCGATTGATGTCCAGCCCCTTCAGGCCGGAATAGAGATAGATGCGCAGCCATTTGCGCGTGAAGATCACATCGGTATAGGCGTTGTAGAACTCCTGCAGCCTGTCGCGGATCGGCCGGGAGCGGTCGGTGAGAAGCTTCTCCCAGCC
This sequence comes from uncultured Alphaproteobacteria bacterium, assembly GCA_963843225.1. Lineage (GTDB taxonomy): Bacteria > Pseudomonadota > Alphaproteobacteria > Rhizobiales > Xanthobacteraceae > Bradyrhizobium. The sequence goes on from CAWJJT010000008.1 coordinate 164,604, forward strand.
GGTGTCGAGCGGCTCCAGATAGACCGTGCGATAGACCTCCTTGATCAGGTCGTCCTTGCTGGGAAAATAGCGGTACAGCAGCGGCTGGGTGACGCCGAGCCGGCGCGCCAGATCGCGCGTGCCGCCGCCAAATCCCTCGTCGGAGAAAAACTCGGTCGCCTTGGCGACGAACTCCTTGCGGCGATCGTCGGGAGATAGCCGCTTCTGCTTCGCACGGGCGCGCTTGGGCGGCGGTGTCTTGCTCATGGCTTCGACGCCGAACTGCCGTCATCGGGGAGAAACTGCCCGTAGCCGCCGCGCGCAAACAGCAGCGGCTCCTGCCGGTTGTACGCGTAGGCCTCGACGGCGCCGAGGAAGATGACATGGTCGCCGCCATAATACCGGCCTGGCGGAGCGGCACTGGAAATTGGCCACGCTGTCGGCAAGCAACGGCGCGCCGCCAAGGCCGGGCGTCCAGTCGACCCCGACGAACTTGTCCTCCGAGGATTTCGCGAATTTGTTGGCAAGCGCCTGCTGCGATGCGCCGAGCACGTTGACCGCGAAATGGCTGGCGTTCTGAAAGATGTTCAGGCCTTGCGAAAACATCCCAAGGCTCCAGAGCACCAGCGGCGGATTCAGCGACACCGAGGCGAACGAATTACAGGTCAGCCCGTAGGGCTTTCCATTGGCCGCGATGGCCGTGATGATGGTGACACCGGTGGCATAGGTGCCGAGCGCATTGCGGAAATCCCGGGGATCGATCGGTGACTGGTCGCTGGCCAGTTCGTTAGCCGGATCCGGATTGATCGGATGCTTTGGGGCGTCGGTCATTCCACGAGTCTCAAAGCGTCAGGTTTTCGGACGGCAGGCCAAGCGCAACGCGGCCGTAATTGGTGCCGGCCGCATCGAAATTGAACGCGATGTGCGAATTGATCGCGTGACCATCACGAAACTGCCGCTGCAGCACGCCTGTCGTAAACAATCCCCGTGCGCCGCTGGCTGCAAACAACAACGACACCGCCTCGGTGCACAGATTGACGGAAAAGGCGCCGTCGCGGCGCGATTTGGTCTTTCGCCGCGATATCCGGAACATAGCCGCGCCTGGCCTCGGCCATCGCCTCGATGCAGGTCGAACGCATGATCAGACGCGCCGCATCGATCTTGGCCGATGCTTCGGCGATCTTGATCTGCGTGCTCTGGAGATCGCCGATCTTGGCGCGATTGTAGGTCGAGGCCCGATGCCGCGCGACGTCGACATAGTCGTCGAGACAGGCCTGCGCGTTCCCAAGCGCCACGCCCGACAGCACATAGGGAAAGAGCGAGAACACGGGCAGCGCGTAGAGCGCGTTCGGATTGACGGCGCTGCCGGGGGTCGGGCCGCCGTCGAGATCGCTCACCGCGAGCGACATCGGTTCGGCAACAAAGGCGTCTTTGACCTCGACGTCGTTCGATCCCGTTCCGCGCAATCCTGTCGCGTTCCAGGTGTCGAGAATCCGGTAGTCGCTCTTGTTGACCAGAAAGATCCGATATTCGATCCCGTCCGCCTCATCGTCGGAGGAAACGACGCTCGCAAGCATATTCCATTCGCAGGAATCCACCCCCGACGAGAACGGCCAGTTGCCGCGCAGCACATAGCCGCCCTCCACTTTCCTGGCGCGGCCGGCCGGAAAGATGAAGGAGGATGCGATCAGGGCGTTGGGGTCCTTGTTCCAGACCAGATCCTGGGCGCGCTTGTCGAACATGCCCAGCATCCAATGGTGGCTGGCGAGATTGGCGAAATTCCAGGCCACGGAAGCGTCAGCCTGTCCGATCGCATCGGCGCAATCGACCAGCGCGACGTAATCGAGTTCGGAGCCGCCCACCCGCTTCGGCTGCACGATCCTGAACAGGCCCGATTCATGCAAATCGCGCTCGGTCTCCGGCGGCAGGCGCCGCAACTCTTCGGTCCGGGACGCACGGTCGCGCAGACGGGGAACGAGAGCCCTGGCGCGGGCAACCATGGCGGCATAGGCGCCGTCCGCGTCCGAGGAAGCCCTTGCGTTTGGCTTCTGGCCGGCACCTGCCATTGACGTTTCCTCGCTCGCTCCTCGTTAACGCGGTCGAGACCGTCCTCGTTGTTTATCGCCTGATCACCCATTGTTCAAGCCGCGACTCTGCTCTCCGAACGTTCTCCGCGCTGCGATCGTCGGCGTCCCGCCATGCCGTCGTCCATCCGAAGAGCGCGTTCCGGTCACGCCCGCAGGATCGCCATGTCGAGCGCTCCCGGACGAACGCATTGCGCTTGACCGGCCGACGCTACTTGATGATTGTTTATCGCCTGATCACTAATTCAGGCGCGGCCAACGTCGTCGGCAATCAAGATCGACGGCAAATCATCGGGAGCGAACGCATGGACAAGACCGTTGGCATTGTCGGACTTGGCATCATGGGAGGCGCGATCGCGCGCAATCTCGTCGAGCGCGGATGGCGCGTGATCGGCTTCGATACCGATGCCGCGCGGTGCGCCGAGCTTGCCAAGGCGAATGTCGAAATCGCCGGCGACGTCGCGCAGGTCGCGCGCGACGCACCCATCGTCATGACCAGCCTGCCCACCCCCGCCGCGGTCGAAGATGTCGCCGGGAAGATCGCCGGTTCCGGCCAGCCGCCACGCATCGTGATCGAGCTCTCGACGCTCAGCATCGCCGACAAGCTTCGCTTCGAAGCCGTCTTGAAGAAGGCCGGCCATATCGCGCTGGACTGTCCGCTGAGCGGAACCGGCGCGCAGGCAAAGGTTCGCGATCTCATCGTCTATGCCAGCGGCGACAGCCATGCGATCGCGCAGTGCAAGGACCTGTTCGCCGATTTCGCCAAGCAAAGCGCCGATCTCGGACGATACGGCAATGGCAGCCGGATGAAATTCGTCGCCAATCATCTGGTGGCGATCCACAATGTCGCGTCGGCCGAGGCCATGGTGCTGGCGGAGCGCGCCGGGCTTGATCCGAAGATGGTGGTCGACATGGTCGGCCCGGGCGCCGGCGGCTCGCGCATGTTTCAGATGCGCGCGCCGATGATGGTCGAAGGCGTTTATGAGCCCGCGACCATGAAGGTATCGATCTGGAAAAAGGACATGGCCATCATCGCCGAGTTCGCCGACGATGTCGGCTGCGCAACCCCGCTGTTTACGCTGACGCAGCCGGTCTATACGCAGGCGATGGCGATGGGACTGGGCGACCAGGATACGGCGTCCGTGTTCGAAGTGCTGAAGAAGACCATCGTCACGACTCCGAAATCCGTCAAACGCGATCCGACATAAGCGATCCCTGATACCGCACTGCATCAAAGATACACCCGCGGCCCACCAAATCCCCGAGCTGCTAAAATATCCGGCGCGGCCAAGTCGATGACGTGGTTATCACTTGATCATTTACGGCTTCCGTCGGATAAATCACTCCAACAATAAAAACAGACGTTTCCCAGTTTGTAGCGTTCCGGGGAGGATCCAGTGACGATATCGCGACGACAGTTTGTCGGCAGCGTTGCCGGCGCAGGTATCGCCAGCATGGCGGCCCCACATCTTGTCTTCGCCCAGAGCAGCGGACCGATCCGCATCGGCTTGCTGGCGGCCAAGACCGGACCGCTGGCTTCCGGCGGCATCGACATGGACCTTGCGCTGACGATGTTCCTGAAGGAGCGCGAGAACACGCTGGCGGGCCGCAAGGTCGAGTTGATCGTCGCCGATACGGCCGGCGTTCCCGCGACCGCGCGCACCAAGGCGCAGGAACTGATCGAAAAGAACAACGTCCATTGCATCATCGGCCCGCTCGCCGCCTTCGAGGCGCTGGCGATCGCCGACTATCTCACCGAAAAGGAAATCCCGACGCTCGGCGTCGCCGCGGCCGAGGACATGACGCAGCGGCACCCCAGCCCGTGGTTTGTCCGCCTGACCTCGACCTCGGCGCAATGCGCCTATCCGCTCGCCGAATATTCCGCCAAGGAATTGAAGTACAAGAAGATCGTCACCATCGCCGACGATTTCGCCTACGGCCACGAGATGTGCGCCGGCTTCCAGCGCGTGTTCGAGGACAATGGCGGCAAGATCATCCAGAAGATCTTCACGCCGCTGGCGACGCCCGACTACGGCAGCTACGTCGCGCAGGTGAAGACCGCGGATGCGATCTTCCTCGGCACCGCCGGCTCGAACGGCTTCCGCTTCCTGCGCCAGTTCATCGAATACGGCCTGAAGGACAAGATGGCCGTGATCGGCGGCATGACCGCGCTCGATGAATCCGTGCTGCGCAACATGGGCGATGAGGCGCTGGGGATCCTGACCACGAGCTGGTATTCGGCCGAACTCGACAATCCGCTCAACAAGGTGTTCGCGCCGGCGTTCCGCAAGCAATTCAAATACGATCCCGGCTATTACGCCGGCAGCACCTACGTCTCGGGCGAAGTGCTGGAAGCCGCGCTCAAGACCATCAAGGCAAATGTCGAGGACAAGAAGGCGCTGATGACGGCGATCCGCGGCAGCAATGCCGACACGGTGCGCGGCGTCGTCAAGTTCGACGAATTCGGCAATGCGATCGGCGACGTCTATATCCGCAAGGTGACCAGAAAGGACGGCCGGCTGGTCAATTCCGTCATCAAGGACTATCCGGACGTCAGCCAGTTCTGGACCTATGACAAGACTGCATTCCTCAAGAACCCGGTCTATTCGCGCGACTATCCGCCGGCAAAGAACCTGGAGCAATAATCCTGCCGTTGCGGGGCAACGAGGCTCGCAACTTTCCGAACGAGATCGGCAGACGATGCAGTTTTGGATCATCCAGGGTCTCAACAGCCTGTCGCTCGGTGGTCTGCTGTTCCTGCTCTCGTCGGGCTTCTCGCTGATCTTCGGCCTGATGCGGCTTGCGAACCTGACGCATGGCGCCTTCTTCATGCTCGGCACTTATTTCGGCGCGACGGCGCTGCGCTCGTTCGACGGGCTTGAACATCTGGGTGACCGCGCTCGGCGCGGGCGTCGCGGTCGCCGCGATCGGCGGCCTGTTCGAACGGCTGGTGCTGACCCGGCTGAAGGCCAATCCGCTCGGGCAGGTGCTGGTGACGCTCGGCATGTCCTTCATCATTTCCGATGCCTGCCTGATGCTGTGGGGCGGCGATTCCATTCCGGTGCCGACGCCGCACAACCTGCAATCGCCGACCCGGGTGTTCGGCTTCGTGTTTCCGACCTATCGGCTGGTGCTGGTGGGATGCGCGGTTGCGGCGGCGATCGTGCTGTATTTCCTGCTGGAGCGGACGCGGCTCGGCGCGATGATCCGCGCCGGCGTCGACGACCGGCAGATGGCGCGCGCGGTCGGAATCCCGGTCTCGCATCTGTTCACGATCGTGTTTTGTCTCGGCGCCGGGATCGCCGGCGCCGGCGGCGTGCTGGGCGGACCGATCCTGTCGGCCTATCCCGGGCTTGACGCCGACATGCTGCCGCTGGCGCTGATCGTCGTCATCCTGGGCGGCATCGGCAGCCTGCTCGGCGCGTTCGTCGGCAGCTTCATCATCGGCTTCATCTATACGTTCGGCACCGCGCTGTTTCCGGAACTGGCCTACATCATCCTGTTCCTGCCGATGATCTTCGTCATCGCGTTCCGGCCGCAGGGCCTGTTTGGGCGCGTCGGCGCATGAAGTGGATTGGCGTCGCCCTGCTTGCCGGATCGCTTCTGCTGCCGCCTTTGCTTGCGGGCGATTTCTACATCAATCTCGCCAGCCAGATCCTGATCGCGGCGATCTTCGCGCTCAGCCTGAATCTGCTGGTGGGCTTTGGCGGCATGACATCGCTTGGACACGCCTCCTATCTCGGCGTCGCCGCCTATATTTCCGCGCTGCTGACGAGCCGGTACGGGTTCGGACATGGCGCGGCCGCCCTGATCTCGATCGGAGGCACCACCGCGATGGCGGCTTTCTTCGGCGTCATCGCGCTGCGCGCCACCGGCCTCGGCTTTCTGATGATCACGCTGGCGCTGTCGCAGGTGCTGTGGGGGCTCGCCTATCGCATGTCCGGCGTGACCAACGGCGACAATGGCATCGCCGGTCTGACCCGGCCGATGCCGTTCGGCATTTCGCTCGACAGCGCCACCTCGTTCTACTGGTTCGCGCTGATCGTGGCCGCATTCGCCTTCTCGATGATGGCGATTTTCGTGTCGTCGTCATTTGGGTCGTCGTTGAAAGGCGTGCGCGACCAGCCGCGCCGGATGGCGGCGCTCGGCTTCAATCCCTGGATGATCCGCTGGATCACCTTCATCTATGCCGGCTTCTGGGGCGGCGTGTCCGGACTGCTCTACGTCTATTACAACAAATACATCCACCCGACGTCGCTCTCGACCACCAGTTCCGCCGAGGCCCTGCTCGGCGTCATCGCCGGCGGATCGGGAACGCTGGGCGGCCCCGTCGTCGGCGCCGCGCTGGTGCTGCTGTTGAAGAACTATGCGTCGGCCTATGTCGAACGCTGGAACATGCTGCTAGGTCTCGTGTTCCTGTTCATCGTCCTGGTCATGCCGACCGGCATCGTCCCCGGCGTGGAGAGGCTCGCGGCCGCATTCCGCAGGGGATCCCGATGACCCCGCTGAAATCCGATTATGCGCTTGAAGTCGTCAACCTGAAAAAGGCGTTCGGCGGCCTGACCGTGACGCACGACGTATCGCTTGCGATCAAGCCGGGCGAACGCCGGCTGATCATCGGCCCGAACGGCGCCGGCAAGACAACGCTGTTCAACCAGATCAGCGGCGACCTGCGGCCGAGCGCCGGCGCGGTCAGGCTGTTCGGCACCGACGTCACATTTTTCACGCCCTACCGCCGCGCGCATTTCGGGCTGTCGCGCACCTACCAGATCATCACGCTGTTTTCAGGCGATACACTCGAACACAATGTGAAGCTTGGCTTGCTCGGCTTGCGGGCCTCGCGCTGGCAGATGTGGCGGCCATTATCGCATTACGGCGACATCGCGGCCGACGCTCGCCGCACCCTCGATGCCGTGGGGCTCCTGCATCTGGCCGAACATCCGGTTTCCGATATTGCCTATGGCGAAAAGCGCCGGGTCGAGCTTGCGATGGCGCTGGCGCAAAAACCGAGGGTGTTGCTGCTCGACGAGCCGCTGGCCGGCCTTTCCAACACCGAGCGATCCCAGGTGAAGTCGCTGATCGCCTCGATCCCACGAGAGACCACGGTGATCATGATCGAGCACGACATGGATACGGCGCTGGACCTCGCGGAGACCGTGACGCTCCTGAATTACGGCCGTGTCATCGTCGACGGCGAACGCGACGCCGTGATCGCGGACGAGCGAACGCGCGAGGTGTATCTTGGCGCCTGACGCACTTAGCCTGACCAATGTGAATGCATTTTACGGCGACAGCCACATCCTGCACGGCGTGAGCTTTTCGCTTGCCCCGGGCGGGGTGCTGGCGCTGCTGGGACGCAACGGCGCGGGAAAGACCACGTGCATCTCCACCATCATCGGCTTCCTAAGGCCTCGCGACGGAGAGATCAGGCTGTTTGGAGAACCGATCGCGGGGCTCGGCCCCGAACGCATCTCACACCTCGGCATAGGCCTGGTGCCGCAAGGGCGTCGCATCTTTCCCTCGCTGACCGTTCGCGAAAACCTCGTGGTGGCTCAGCAGCGCGAGGGTACCACGGACAGGCCGTGGAATCTCGAGCGGATCTACACTATGTTCCCCCGGCTGCGCGAGCGTCACGCCCAAATTGCCGGCACCCTTTCGGGCGGCGAACTACAGATGCTGGCCATCGGGCGGGCGTTGATGGGCAATCCGCGCGTGCTTCTGCTCGACGAGCCGTCGGAGGGCCTGGCGCCATTGATCGTCGCGGAGGTCGGCCGCACCATCCGGCGTCTGAAGGAGGAAGGGCAATCCATCGTGCTGGTCGAACAGAACCTCCAACTGGCGCTCGACGTCGCGGACCAGGCGGTGATCCTCAACACCGGGCGCTGCGCGTTCGCCGGACCGGCGGCCGAGCTCCTGAACAACGAAGAATTGATCGCGCAAAATCTCGGCGTGTTTCATGCTCATTAAATCAACCACCCATCCAAAGATGAGGTCATAAAATGAAGATCGGCGTGTGCGGAACTGGAAGAATGGGATCGGCGATCGCGCAGCGATTGATGTCGGTCGGGCACGAAGTCGGGGTGTGGAATCGCAACGCGGCAAAGACAAAGCCGGCTGTCGATGCCGGCGCAAAACTGTTCGCATCGCCCGCGGAACTCGTCGAGGGCAACGAGGTCACCATCGTGATGCTGCTGAACGATGCGGCAACGGAGGCCGTTTACGGCGCACCGAATGGCATCCTGAAGGGCAAGCTCGCCGGCAAGCTTGTGATCGATATGAGCACGATCCGGCCCGAGGTGATGAAGGCGAACGGCTCCAAGGCCCAGCAACAAGGCGCCGCATTTGTCGAATGTCCGGTCGGCGGAAGCACCGCACCGGCAAAGGAAGGCAAGCTGCTCGGCCTCGTCGGCGGATCAAAGGCCGATGTCGCCCGGGCAATGCCGATCATGGAACAGATGTGCCGCCGCGTTGAACATGTCGGCGACATCGGCACCGGTTCGATGATGAAACTCGCAGTCAATCTGCCGCTGTTGGTGTATTGGCAGGCGCTCGGCGAGGCCTTGACGATCTGCAAGCCGCTCAACCTTCCGGCCGATCGGCTGATCGACATCCTGACCGATACGTCGGGCGCACCCACCGCCATGAAAGGCCGCGGCCCGGTCATCGCCAAGGTGCTGGCCGGCGCGCCGCTCGGCGAGACGGCGTTCGGCCTCAACGCGGCGAAAAAGGATCTCGACTACGCGGTCCAGTTCGGCGCATCCCTTCATGCCGAGATGCCGGTCACCGCCAGTGCGCTCGCCTGTTATGAAGAAGCCGAAGCCGCCGGGCTCGGCGACGCCGACGCGACCGCGGTCTCGACCCGCTGGACCCAGCGCAAGGCCAAATCATAGTTCCGCCAAACCTCACGCCCCGCACGAAACCCACTCAACCGCAGAGTCCTCGCAAATGATCGATCGCAAGAACCGCTATGGCCGCACCGCCGCACGCATCAACGACGCCGACGGTCTCGCCCGGCGACCCTCCTCCGCCACGATCGACATCCATGCCCACATCGTGGTGCCGCAGGCCGCCAAGCTCGCACAACCGCATGTCGATATCAGCCGGATCCCGCTGGCTCATTTCGCCGATGCCGCGACCAAGGAGGTCAATGCCCAGCAGGAGAAGGATGTCGGTGAGGTCATGACCACGATCGACCGCCGCCTGTTCGATCTCGACAAGATGGGCATCGATATCCAGGTCGTGGCGCCGGCGCCGGGGCAGTGTTACTACACGATCGATGCGAAAATCGCCGAAGCCGCCCATCGGCTCGCCAACGATGGCGTGGCGGAATATTGTTCGCGCAAGCCGGATCGCTTCGTTGGGCTCGGCGTGGTCACCTTGCAGGAGCCGGAGGTCGCGGTCCGCGAGCTCGACTACATCATGAAGGACCTGAAACTGAAGGGCGTCGAAATCCTGACCAACGTCGATGGCCAGGAATTGTCCGATCCGAAGTTTCGCCCGTTCTTTGCCAGGGCCGAACAGCTCGGGGCGTTCATCATGATGCATCCGAACGGATTCACCCATGGCGAACGCCTGACCCACTTCTACCTCAACAACGTGCTCGGCAATCCCCTCGATACGACGCTGGCGCTTCACAATCTGATCTTCTCGGGAACGCTGGCGCGCTTTCCGGACCTGAAGTTGATGGCCGTGCATGGCGGCGGCTATTTGCCGGGGTATTCCGGGCGCATCGATCACGCGTGGGGCGCGCGCAGGGATTGTCACGCCGACCTCCCCTTGCCGCCGACGACCTATCTGCGGCAGGTCTATCTCGACACGGTGGTTTTCTCATATCACCAGCTCGCCTATCTGATCGACGTGTTCGGCCCCGACCGTATCGTGATGGGCACCGACTACCCCTTCGACATGGGCGAATATAACCCCGTCGGACATGTTGCGGGGGTGCAGGGCATGGATGAGGCGATGCTGGCCCAGATCGCCGGCGGCAATGCCGCGCGGGTGCTCGGGCTGGACGTCTAGGGCGTCGCCGCTTTAGTGGCGCGGGCCTGAAGCCTTGTATCCCGGTTGTTCGTACGGATGGGATGTTGCGAACGCCGGCATCGCAAAGCAGCGCTTGGCCAGAAGTGCCACCGCCGGAAACGCGCTCAGCTCCAGTTTGAGATATTGCGCGGTTACGACATGGCCGGCGATGCAGATATCGGCAAGGCCTGGTTCGGCGCCCATAGTAAAAGGCGCTGGCGCGCGGCGGGCTAGCAGTCGCTCATAGGTCGCAAGCCCTTCGGCTGTCCAATGCGTGCCCCAGTCTTCGATTGCTTTGGCATCGGCGCCAAATGTCGCAGCGAGATGATTGCGTACACGCGGCGTCACCAGCGGATGCGCATCGGCAATGGTCATTAGCGCCAGCGAGCGAGCATAGGCCCGTTCCCTGGGATCCTGCGGCAGCAACCGCGGATTGGGCTGAATATCATCGAGATATTCCATGATCGCCAGCGACTGGAAGATGGAATGTTCGTCGTGGACGAAGGTCGGTACCACGCGCTCGGCGTTGACGGCCTCGTAACCCGGCTTGAATTGCTCTCCGACGAGAATGTCGACCGGAATTTCCTCGAATGCCAGCCCCTTCAGGCGCAAGGCGACCCGGACCCGAAACGACGCGATCGAGCGCCAAAACCCGTAGATTTGTATGCTCATCAGGATCCCCCTTTGAATACAGATCACTCTACGCCATACCGTGTTGCCGGCCAGATAAGCTGATTGTCATTTGCCCGGCAATATCCGATCCAGCATTCCAAATCACGAGCACGACATGTCCCGCCCCAAGCTACCAGGCGACGGCACGATCGCGGCAAGAGCGCGTGGTGGCTTCTGGTGTTTTATCTGGTGCCAGCTGTGCTCGGTCAATTCGGACAGGCCGCATGGTTTGGCGGGGCCGCAGGCATGGTGCTGCATTATGTGCTGGCGCTGGCCGCTTTCGCGTTGACGATCTGGGGATTTGTCGAGACCGGCTGCCTGCGCGGCACCGCGGGACCGAACACCTACGGGCCCGACCCGCTGTTGCACGCCAAGCGGATCGGCTGAGTGGTATCCAGAAACGAAAAAAAGCCCGGCGGCCATTTGGCCACCGGGCTGGTATGCGATCTGATAATTATTTGGAATCATAAAGTGTAACGCCCACCGGCCCGCGAGGGCAAAGGCTCACACGTCCGCTGTCGTTCGTACCCCTCCAAAGACGCCTGCTTCCGAGAGCGCCGCGATCCGCGCATCGTCATAGCCGAGCGTCTTGCGCAGGACTGCCTTGGTATGCTCGCCGAGCAGAGGCGCGGCGACGGGATCGACGACCGGCGTCAGGCCGAGATTGATCGGCGATTCGATATTCGGGATTGAGCCCGCGGCCGGGTGTGGAATCTGACTGACGCGGTGGCGCTCGCGCAATTCCGGCGAGTTGAAAGCCTCCTCGACGGTCCGAAGATAGCCGACGGGGATGTTGGCCGCCTTCATCTTCGTCACCCAACTCTCGCGGCGATCCTGCACGAAAATCCCGGTGAGGATCGCGCGCAATCTCGCCTTGTTGGCCGTCCGTGAACGCCGATCGCCGAATTCGCCGCTGGCGAGATCGGGACGGCCAAGCACTTCGACGACGAGGCGACGGTACAGCCGGTCATTGGCGCAGGCGATATAGAATGGCGCGTCGGAAGCCTCGTAGACGCCGACGGAGGGAGACCCGTTCGGCGAATTGCCTTGACGGCTCGGATTCACGCCGGTCATCAGATAGGCCATGCCGTAGAATTGCGTCATCGCTACCGCAACGTCGAACAGCGCTACTTCAACATGCTGGCCCTGGCCGAGCCGATCGCGGGCGGCCAGCGCCAGCAGGATCGCATTGCAGGCCGACATGCCCGTCAACAGATCCACCGCGGGCGGTCCGGTGCGGACCGGCGGCCCATCCGGAAAGCCGTTCAGCGACATGAACCCGCTTTCGGCCTGGGTGATCGGATCGAAGCCGGGACGGGATGCGAACGGCCCCTGTCGGCCGTAAGCCGAGATCGAGCAATAGACCAGGCGGGGATTGCTCGGCGCGACCGAGGCATAGTCGATGCCGTATTTCTTCATCACGCCCGAGGAGAAGTTCTCCACCACGACATCCGCCCGCGCGATCAGTTCACGCGCGACGTCGCACCCCTCGGGCTTGGTCAGATCCAGCGCAATGCCGCGCTTGTTCCGATTCAGGCTGACGAAGGCGGCGCTCTCGCCGGCAAGATCGGCATGCTCGTAGTGCCGGGTATCGTCGCCTCCGTCCGGGTTCTCGATCTTGATGACCTCGGCGCCAAAATCGGCCAGTGTTTGCGTGCAGGCAGGCCCGGCTACGACTCGCGTGAAATCCACCACCAGCAGACCGTCGAGCGCGGTCGGCGCGCTCATTTTTCGTGGCGCGCGGTCCGGCAATTGCGGTCTGGCAGTCATGATCGTTCGCTTCCCTTCCGGTTCTCGTTGGCGCCACAGCCGAGGCGCGAGCGGAGTTTAGGGCTTATTTCCGGAAGGGCAATGTAGGCATTAGATTGGGGGCATGCGCAAATCGCGTTCCGCGGCATGTCATTCGACGGATTTGCGCCAATATAGCGTATTTGGCCAGGCCCACGGATTTTGTGGCCGGTACAGCCGATAACCACTCCGAATGAAGTTGTTGGCTGACGCCAGATTATCCGTGGTATCCGACACGATCCAGTTCCACCCATTGCGTCGCGCTCGCGATTCCGAAGCGCGCATCAGCCGCAACTGCAGAGCGTTGCCGCAATGTCTTCTCAGCACGCCGACGCGACAGAAATATCCCGCGTTGATCGCATGGGTCGACGGCACGATTCCCGCAAAGGCGACAGGAATGGAATCGTGAAAGGCCAGCCACCAGTGCCCGTGATCGAATTCCGGAATGGGCGCACCACCGAAGAACGTCAATTGGTGAAGTTCGGTGAGCGCATCGGTCATCTCGTCGTCTTGGCCGTCAACCTCGCGTATCCGGTACATCGGTTCAAGCTCTCGTCCCTTGTCTCACTCGTGTTCCCTCGGCGGCGGCCCAGCGCCCACTATCTGTGGGTCCTTAAGACGACTCGACTACGTCATTTCGCACAATATCGTGCAAGGCGAAAATATCGCCCGGGCCCTCGAGTGTTTCACCGCGAACAGTGGGTTCAGAAGCAGCAGTTCCCTAAGCCCGCTTGGAACTGCGACCGATCGGCGTAATTGCTGCTGAACGGCGCGGTAGATGGCTCAATCGATCACAGCGCGGCAAGAACGGCACGACATGCGCGCTCCCGGCGCCGCGACCGGCGTCTACGCGCTCGAATGCGCCATGGACGAACTCGCCGTGGCGCTGAAGCTCGATCCTGTTGAACTGCGGCTTCGGTGCTATTCGGATCGGGACCAGAACGAGGATATTCCCTATACCAGCAAGCAACTACGCGAATGCTATCATCAGGCAGCCGCGGCTTTTGGCTGGGACAAGCGCCAGCCTGAACCCCGGTCGATGCGCGATGGCGGCGATCTGGTCGGCTGGGGAATGGCAACCGGCGTTTGGGAGGCGCTGCAGATGCCGGCCGCGGCACGCATCGTGCTGAGTGCGAATGGACATGCGGAAGTATCCAGCGCGGCCTCCGATATCGGCACCGGCACCTACACGATCCTGGCGCAGGTTGCCGCAGACGCGCTGGGCCTGCCGATTGAGAACATCAATATCAAACTTGGCGACTCTTCCCTGCCGCAGGCGCCGGTGGAGGGTGGATCGTGGATGGCGGCCTCGGCGTCGCACGCGGTCGTAGCGACGGCTGGCGATATCCGTAAAGCGTTGCTGGATTTGGCCCAAAATATGAAGGACTCGCCTCTGGCTGAAACGCCATTCGAAGACACCATGCTCGTCGACGGCAAGATCGTCAGCAAGCAGGACCCCAGCCGGGCGGTATCGATCCCCAATGCAATGCGGCACGGAGCGGTCGACAGGATCGAAAAGGAAAAGACCAATACCTTCCCGGAGGATAGTTCGCGCGCCCGCAACACTCATTCAGCGATATTCGCCGAGGTAAAGGTGGACGAACAGATTGGTGTGATCCGCGTTTCCCGCATCGTCAGCGCCGTCGCCGCGGGTCGGATCCTCAATACCAAAACCGCCCGCAGCCAGATCATGGGCGGCGTGGTGTGGGGGATCGGAATGGCCCTGCACGAGGAGACCCTGTTCGATCACCGGTTCGGCCGCATCATGAATGCTGACATTGCCGAGTATCATGTGCCGGTAAACGCTGACGTGCACGATATCAAGGTAATCTTCGTCGACGAACCGGACGACATCATTAATCCGATGGGCATCAAGGGCCTCGGCGAGATCGGCATCGTTGGGGTCGCGGCGGCCATTGCTAACGCTATCTATCACGCGACCGGGCGGCGTGTGCGGGATCTACCGATCACCTTGGACAAGCTGCAGCGCTAAGGACGCTGCGAATCTGTCACTTGAGGCATCGCCGGGCTTGCTCGATCTCCTTTTCGGAAATGCCCTTCGCCCTCGCCCATGATTCCACTGCAGCGACGCCATACTGGGCGACGGCCTTGCGGACCACCCAGCAGGGAACGGCCTGCGCGGGCACCGACCACAGCAAGGCTGCGGCCACCAGACAGCCGCGCATCATTTGCCGAGCATGACCTTGATACCGAGCCACACGGCTCCAACGAAGCCCGTGACGATCACGGTAATGACGGCCTTGAACGTGTAGCCCTGCATCCCGCGGAAGATGATGACGCCGTCGCCGGGCGTCTCGATCTTGTCGCTGTAGACCTTGAAGCGACAGCCGAGGCCAAGCGCGGCGATTTTGCTTTCGATCAGCCGCTTGGAAGATTGCGCCAGCGTCCGCTGCGCCTCGCGGATGCAGACCGCGAGCGTGCCGCGCTCGGCTTCGCACGTCTCGACCAGCAACTCGCCGAAGAAATGCGATTTTCCCGAGCCTCGCCCCCGTGGGCAGCCTTGTATCGACCGGGCTTGAGCAGTGGCTCGAACACCCTAGCTGTCGGGATCTTCAGGGCGGACAATGACACGCTCAATTCGATGGATTAACTCAAGGGTGCCGCCATCGCCATTCTCGATCGCTTGCGCGGCCTTGCCCCAGCCGCGGTCGAGGATCGCATTGGCGGCAGCGATCCGCGCCGGCGGCGTCGCCTTGGTGTTGCGCATCACTGCAACCAGTACCCTGAGCGCGGTCCCGGTGTGGCTGCGCGCCAGTGATCGGATTTCCGTCACCGACCTAGCCATCGCTGGATTCCGTCGGCTCGGGACGGACATATTCGCTCGGCGCGGTGTCGGCATGATCCATCGCGAGATCGTCCGGCCGCGCCGTCGAGCGGAAGGCAATAGTGGGAAAGTCGGACGGCTCGCGATGGCGCCTCGGTCCGCGGATGAACTGAATGATCTCTGCGCTCACGAAATTCCCTCCCACACCGCGATCGCGACCAGGCCGGCCAGGGCGAGCGATATCAGATACGCGGTCATGCATGCCTCGCTCGATCGGAATCAAATATGCGGCATGACCGTTTTCAGGCGGTCATTTCAGGCACGAACCCTATCTCCTTAAAGGAGGCCGCGTGCGGACGCGGACTCATCCGCGCCGCGAGCCGGCGCGTTCGCGCGCACCGGTCAATTGCAAAAGAGGTTCGGACGGCAGCGCGCTTTGAGGCGCGTCTTGCGACGATGCGCTGCTTTTTTGGAGATGGTGCGCCCGTGAAATGCGGCCGCCGTCCGATTCAGGAAATCCAAAAGAAAAAACCCGCGGCCGGTTTCCCGGCGCGGGCTTTTGCAACTCTTGCGATGATGGGGATATGCCGGTGATTTGCCCGACGTGTCAAATCCTTTTGGAAGCGGCCTCCGATATTGCCGCCAACACCTCTAGTCGAACCCCTGCACCGGCGGCACGGATTTTCCGGCGACAACTGCCTCGGCAGGTTTTGCGGCCGGCAGCGGCGTCGCCCTGACGGCCGCTTGCTGCTCGGGGACGGTGCTCGCTTGCACCGTTCGCCGCGCGTGCGGGCGCGAGGCGGACCGCCCTACTCCCCAGGAGTGCGCGATCGAAGGACCGGCCGTATATCCGATGAACGCGCCCGCCACCGCGCCGACCGGTCCGAGCACCACAGCGCCGGACACCGCGCCCAAGGCAGCGCTTCCGGCCCGCTCCTGAGCGTGCGCGCCGTATGAAATAAGTGATCCAGCGACCACCGCCGCAACAAGCAATCGTTTCATGACGCTTTCCCTGGGTGCATTCCCAAGGCAAGGCACTGCAAAAATGCGGCGACAGGAAGGTGGCAGCACGGCGGCCAGCGTTCGGATTCAAGGCGGCCAATTGCCCGCGGGCCGGTTCCCGGCGCAGGCCTTTGCAACTCGTGCGACGATGGAGATAAGCCGGTGATTTGCCCGACGTGTCAAATCCTTTTTCCGCGTTCTGGTTTGCCCCGCGTAAAGCGGCCGGATCGTCGGCTGACAGGACAGTTCACGCACCCGCGCGTTCTCCGCCGTGACGCCAAACAACCGGTTGTCGTTGTTGTCCGTCCGGTTCGAGATCGAGCCTCAACGATCGGCGGGCAAGCCCCTACTCGATCACTTCGTCGGCGAGCGCCGTCAGCGTCGGCGGAATCTCGAGCCCGATGGATTTTGCGGTCTTGAGGTTGATCACGAACTGGTAGCGGGTCGGCTGCTCGACCGGCAGGTCGGCAGGCTTGGCGCCCTTGAGGATCTGGTCGACCATCGCGGCGGCACGCTCGAAGGTTTCCTGTGCTTCCGCACCATAGGACATCAGGCCGCCGTCACGAACGATGACGTCCGCCTCATAGATCGCCGGCAGCCGGCGCTCGGCCGCGAAATCGATCACGCGCTTGCGGTTGAGCACCGTCAACGAGTCCGAGACCATCAGGATGGCATCGGGCGGATCGCGGGTCATCGCCGCGAACGCCCCGTTGAAATCGTCGGGCTCGCGGACGCCAAGCGGCTGCACGGTGATGCCGGTGTCCTGCGCCGCCTTCGCCGATGCCTGATAGCGCAGCGACATGCCGAGATCGTCGGTATTCCACAGCATCGCGATCCGGCGAAGTTTTGGCGACAAGGCCGTGAGCAGCGAGAGCCGCTTGGTGGATAGCATCGAGGCGTCATCGGCGATGCCGGTCACGTTGCCGCCCGGCCGCGCGAAGCTTTCGACCAGTCCGGTCTTGACCGGATCGCCCGAGCCGACCGCCAGCACGGTTGGGAGACCCGATGCCTTGGCCTCGGCTGCGGCCGGGTAGCCGACGGTGACCACCACGTCCACCTTGGCGGCCTTCAACTCCTGCATCATCTGCGGCATCAGATCGACCCTGCCGAGCGCCGCGCGGCTCTCGACGACGAGGTTCTGCCCCGGCACATAGCCACGCTTTGCCAGCTCACCGAACAGAATGGCGCCGGGGCCGGCTTTGGCGACGACCGCAAGACCGGGCGTGAGGGTGCCGATGCGATACACTTTCGAGGTCTCGGCCCGCGTCGCCAACGGCCATACCGCCTTGCCGATAGCCGCCCCACCCGTGAGCGCGATGAATTTCCGTCGATGCATTCGTATTCCCTGACCACACGCTTTCCGCAAGGTCTGGAACCTAGCACCTCCCCGGCAAGGCGGTGAGCGGGAAATTGCATGCGGCCTGGCCTTGAGAGCCATTTAATGCGCCTGCAGAACGGCGGCGGCGGCGAACCGGGCCAAAGTGCAAAACGTCTGTCTTCCCCGGGGGTTCCCCGCCGGAACATTTTCCTGTCGCGAATGTTCACGGAAGGGCTTACCGATACGATCAATCTCGAATCGCAAAGATCTGAATGACCGAAGTTGCTCGCCCAGACCCCAAGAAGCCGTTTGGCATGGTGCTTCGGTTACTCGGCCCGGGACTGGTGACCGGCGCGGCCGATGACGACCCGTCGGGCATCGCGACCTATTCCCAGGCCGGCGCGCAGTTCGGCTACGGCCTGCTCTGGACGGTGTTTCTCACCCTGCCGTTCATGATCGCGATCCAGCTCGTGAGCGCGCGCATCGGACGGGTGACTGGCAAGGGCCTCGCCGCCAATGTGATGGAGTTGGCGCCGCGCTGGCTGGTGCTGGCGCTCGTGTTCCTGCTGGTCGCGGCAAACACGTTCAATATCGCGGCCGACATCGCCGCGATGGGAGAATCCGTTTCACTGGTCATTGGCGGCCTCAACCACGAACATGCGCTGATTTTCGCGTTCATCTCGATCCTGCTGCAGGTCTTCATACCCTATCGCCGCTATTCGCCGGTGCTCAAGTTCCTGACATTGACGCTGTTTGCCTATGTCGCGACCGCGTTCACCGTGAAGATTCCGTGGAGCACGGCACTGCTCGCGGCAGTCTGGCCACGGCCGACCGTCAACGCGGATTACTTCCTGATGGTGGTGGCGGTGCTGGGGACCACGATAAGCCCCTATCTGTTCTTCTGGCAGGCTTCACAGGAAGTCGAGGAAATGAACCAGGGCAAGAATCGCCGTCCACTGCGCGAGCTGAGCCGGGGCGGCCTGACCGAGCTCGACCGCATCAAGGTCGATACCACCGTCGGCATGCTCCTCTCGAACGTGGTCGCATTTTTCATCATCCTGACCACGGCCGCCGTCCTGAATGCCAACGGCGTCACCAACATCAATTCAGCGACGCAGGCCGCCGAAGCGCTGCGGCCGCTGGCGGGTGATTTCACCTTTCTGCTGTTCGCGCTCGGCATCATCGGCACGGGCATGCTGGCGATCCCGGTGCTGGCCGGCTCGGCCGCCTATGGCGTGTCCGAAGTATTCGGTTGGCACGCGACCCTCGAAGCCAAGGCTCCGGACGCCGTCGGATTCTACACAATCATCGCAGCCGCGACCGTGATCGGATTCGGTATCACCTTCACTGGAATAGACGCCATCCATATGCTGGTCTGGAGCGCGGTGCTCAACGGCATTGTCGCCGTTCCGATCATGGCAATGATGATGGTGATCGTTGCGAATGCCGGGCTGATGGCGCGGTTCAAGGCCGGCCGCCGGTTGGCGATACTGGGATGGATCGGCACGGCGGTTATGGCCGTGGCGGTGATCGCCTTGTTCGCGTCCTTCCTCATCGGATAGGCGCGGCCGGATTGGCGCTTGGTCCTGCGCGATGCCTTTGAAGCTAGATCGCAATCTGCCGGCCGATCTCGACGACCTGATCGCTGGGCAGGCTGAAGAAGTCGCTGACATGGATGGCGTTGCGCTCCATGACGGCGAAGAACTGCTCCTGCCATGCCGGCAGTCCCTTGCCGTCCTCGCGGCCGACCACCGTCTCATGGCCGACATAGTAGGTGACGTCGTTCAGATCGATGGTGCAGCCCAGCGCCTTGCTGGAGGCGAGCAGTTCCGGGATGTGCGGCCGCTCCATGAAGCCGAACCGCGCCTCCGCGCGCCAGAAATTCGGCGCGACTTCCTCGATCGACATCCGGTTGCGCGGGCGCGACCCACGGCACCGACAGGATTTCCACGCGCAGCACGAACAGATGCTCGTGCAGGGCGCGGTTATGCTTGACGTGCCAGACCATCACCGGCGGCGTATCCCGCTCGGTCCGGGTGAGGAATACCGCCGTGCCGGGCACGCGCGGAATCGTTTTTTGCGGCGATCTCGGCCATGAAGTCCGGCAACCGGGATCAGCGCCTCGTGCATCCGCGCCGAGACGGCGGCAGCGCCGCGGTGCCAGATCCACATCACGCCATAGACGCAGATCGCCAGGATCAGCGGGACGTAGCCGCCCTCGGCGATCTTGGTGAGATTGGCGAGGAAGAAGGCGCTGTCGATGACAAGAAAGCACGCCGCGACCGAGCCCGCCGCCCACAGAGCTCCAGCCCCAGATCTCGCGCATCGCAATGAACAGCAACGCCGACGTCATCAGCATGGTCAGCGAGACGGCGATGCCGTAGGCGGAAGCCAGATTGTCGGACTTGCCAAACCCGATCGTCAGCCCGACGGTCACGATCATCAGCAGCCAGTTGACGACGCCGACATAGATCTGCCCGTAGCCTTCCGACGAGGTCTGCTTGATCGCGAGCCGCGGCAGCCAGCCGAGCTGGATCGCCTGCCGTGTCATCGAGAACGCGCCGGTGATGATCGACTGGCTGGCGATGATGGTCGCGATCGTCGCCAGCACGATCAGCGGCAGCAACAGAATTTGGGGACAGAGCCGATAGAAGATATTGCCGTCGGTCGGCGCGCCTTCGAGCACCAGCGCGGCCTGCCCGGCATAGTTCAGGATCAGGCTCGGAAAGACGACCGAAAACCAGGCCAGCTTGATCGGCCCCCTGCCGAAATGGCCCATATCGGCATAGAGCGCCTCGGCGCCGGTGACGCAGAGAAACACCGCGCCCAATACCAGAAAGCCGGTCGCGCCGTTCGAGAACAGATAGGACAGGCCGTAAACCGGATTGAGCGCGGCGAACACCGACGGATGCTGCACGATGCCCGATATCCCCATCGCCGCGATCGCGACGAACCAGATCAGCATGACCGGCCCGAACAGATGGCCGATCGCCGCCGTTCCCCGTGACTGGATCGCGAACAGCGCGACCAGGATCGCAACCGCGGCCGGCACGACATAGGGCTGCAGCACCGGGGTCGCGATATTCGAGGCCTTCCAGCGCCGACAGCACCGAGATCGCCGGCGTGATCGCGCCGTCGCCATAGATCAGCGCGGCGCCGAACAGGCCGACCGCGACGATGGTCGGCCGCTGCTGCTGTCTTCACGCCCAACAGCGCCATCAGGGCGAGGATGCCGCCCTCGCCGTCATTGTCGACGCTCATGGCGAACGTGACGTATTTTACCGTGGTGATGATGAAGAGCGTCCAGAGCACCAGCGACAGCGCGCCCGAGCACGGCGTTCGCGCTGTGAGACGTGCCGGCCACGCCCAGTATCGTCTTGAAGGTGTAGAGCGGGCTGGTCCCGATATCGCCGAACACGATGCCGAGCGCCGACAGCGCCAGAACGGGCAGCTTGCCCTTCGGGGATTGCCGTGCGGTTTCGACGGCAATCGATGTCGACGTCTCGTTCAATTTGTCGCTTGTCCGGTACGGTGGATTGAGCCGCTACTTATCGCACAAATAATCGGGTCCGGTGACAATCAAACGACCGGCAAGCCGGTCGCACGGCTATTTGACCGCAGGGCTGTCGGGTCCGGGAGCGCCGAATGCCAGGTCCGGCGCTTGCCCGTCGGCCGTGGCGATCAGGTGTTTCGGCACCAGCAGCAATGCGGGCAGGATCAGCGCATAGACGATCGTGATCGCGATGACGCAGACGGTAAAGCCGCCGTAGCGATCGTAAAGGTGAGTGCCGAGAACATCGCCAAATCGCGAAACGACGTAATACAGGCTCCAGGACATCATCAGCGTGGTTCCCTGCAGCCCGCGCGGGCAGGAGCGAATGATCAGGTCCAGATAGGCGCCGGTGGCAAGACCGCCCATCAGGCCGATGGGAATCGCCGCGATCAGGGCCTGCGTCACCGTGTTGATGAAGAGCAGCGGAACCATCTGCGGAACGGCGAGCACCGTCCCCCACCACAGCAGCGTCTTCAAAGGAAATTTTCGACAAAGCAATGCATAGACGATGAAGGTCGGAATGAAGGAGGCGGCAAAGATCGCGTTCCACTCGCCCCATTGGGCATCGGTGGCGTGCAGGGTATTCTGAAGATGATACTGCAGCGGCGTGGTGGAGCCCGGCGCGAAATTCCACAACAGCCAGATCAGCATCGCCGGATAGATCGGCCAGTGCCGCACCAGCCGCTTCATATCCTCGACCGGACGACGGCCCGTGCCGTTCTCGACGCGGATATTGTCGAAGACGTCCGAAGGCTTCCAGAGTGCATAAAGCGCGATCACCGCCATGATCGCGGCGCCGACCAGAAACAGGATGCGGAGCGCCTGATCGGGATCCTTCTCCTCCAGCAGTCCGCTGAGCCTGCCGCCTAGCAGCAGCGCGCCGACGGTGGGGATCGACAGGAAGACGTTCCACATCGCGCTGACCTGGCCGGTCATCGCGTGCTGCTGGCCGATCATCGACGTCAGCCCGTTCTGGGCGCTGGAGACAAACAGGAACGAGGCCGTCAGCACCACGACCGCGAGGAGCAGCGTTGCAAAGGTCATCGGCGTGAACGCCGACAAGACATAGAGCAACGCGGTGATGCCGCCGAACAGCAGCATGAATCCGCGATCTCTCATCCCGAGCGGATTCCAGATATCGCGGATAAATCCGAACACGAACGACAGATAGAGCGGGATCGCGGCCATGAGCCGGAAAGTGGCGACCTCGTGCGCCGTCAAATGCAGCCTGTTCTTGAGAAAGAAGCTGATGGGAATATCGATCAGGCCTCCGGCCGGGCCGCCGAACGCCAGCAGGATAATCAGGATGCCGAGATAGAGAAAAATGCCATGCCGCTCCGAGGGCGACAGATCGGCGGTAGCCGCCGCGGAGGCCGTGGAGTGGTCAATCGTCATCGCGGGCGATCTGTCTCTCGCGGTAGAGAGCAAAGCTGAAGCACGCTCTAAAAGGGGACGGCTGAACGAGCCAACTAAACCACGAGCAGCATCGCAATAATGCCGGTGGCGATCAATGCCGAATGACGGATCTCGGGCGGGGTGAGCCCGATGTCCTGATGCGCCACATGGGCCAGCAGGAAAGCGGCCAGCCCAGCGGACGCGGCGATCACGGAAAGGGTAATCATGCGGCCCAGCCAGTACATCATCTCATCCTGTCGAGGCGGTCGACGAACGCCTCTACGCCAATTCCGAATATGACGACCTCGGCACCTGTGCCTCGATCGCCTGTTCCTCGGCGACGATCTTCGGCTTGCGCAGCCAGACATAGATCTGCGCCGCGATCAGCACCACGCAAATGAAGAGGAAAAACGCGCTGATCGGACGATCGATGAACGTCATCAGATCGCCGCGCGAGATCAACAGGCTGCGCCGGAAGTTCTCCTCGAAGCGCGGTCCCAGCACGAAGCCGAGCAGGATCGGCGCCGGGTGGAAGTCGAGCCGCAGCAGGATGTAGCCGATGACGCCGATGAACAGGGTTTCGCCGACCTGGAACATGTCGTTGTTGGCGGCATAGACCCCGATGCAGACAAAGAACATCGCGCTCGGATAGAGGTAGCGATAGGGAATGCTCAGGAGCTTCACCCACAGGCCGATCATCGGCACGTTGAGGACGACCAGCAGGATATTGCCGATCCAGAAGCTCGCGATCAGGCCCCAGAAGATGTCCGCATGCTGGGTAATCAGCTGGGGACCGGGAACGATGCCGTGAATGATCAGCGCGCCCAGCAACAGCGCCATCACGGTGTCGCCGGGAATGCCGAGGCTCATGGTCGGGATGAAGTCGCCCTGCACCGAGGAATGCGTCGAGGCCTCCGGACACGCCACGCCCTCGATCGCGCCGTGGCCGAAGCGCTCCGGCGTTTTCGATATCTTCTTCTCGGTCGCATAGGACACGAACGAGGCGATGGTCGGTCCGGTGCCCGGGATCAGCGCACAGAGGCTGCCCAGAAGCGTGCCGCGGATCATCGGCCAGAAGGACTTCTTGAGATCCGCCTTCGACGGAAACATGTCGGAGATGCCGACCTTGGCGTATCTCAAATCGACGGCTTCGGTGTTGTTGATGCTGTTCATGAACTCGGCGATGCCGAACATGCCCAGCGCCAGCGCGATGATCTCGACGCCGTCGAACAGTTCGGTGATGCCGAAGGTGAAGCGCGGCTGTCCGGTCTCGATGTCGGATCCGACAATGCCGACCAGCAGCCCGAGCACCGTCATGGCGATGCCCTTGAGCGGCGATCCCTTGGCGAGCGTCGAGCCCGCGAGCAGTCCCACCAGCATCAGCGAACAGACTTCGGCGGGGCCGAATTCGAGCGCCACCTTGACCAGGAACGGCGCCAGGAAAATCATCTCGGTGATGCCGAAGGACGCGCCGACGAAGGCGGCAATGATGGTGATGCCGAGCGCGGTGCCGCCCTTGCCCTGCTTGGTCAGCGGAAATCCGTCGAGACAGGTGACGGCATGCGGCGGATGGCATGGCAAATTCAGCAGAATCGAGCAGATCGCCCCGCCATATTGGGCGCCGTAATAGACGCCCGACAGCATCAGGATCGCCGGCACCGGCTGCATCCCGAAGGTCAGCGGCAGCAGGATCGAGATGGTTGCGACCGGACCCATTCCCGGCAGCACGCCGACAAGGTTGCCGACCAGCACGCCGAGAAAGCAATACATCAGATTGTGCGGCTCGAGCGCGACGCCAAAGCCGTACCAGAGATCAGTAAGCGCCGTTGAGATCACAGATTGAACCCCCGCAGCAGGGGGAACGGAATGCTCAGGAGATAATGGAACAGCACGACGCCGAACACGGTGATGCCGGCCGCCAGGATCGCCGAGGATTTATAGGTGGCCGTGTTGTCCCCGAGCGCGCAGACGAAGACACAGGCGAACACCGCCGGGATCATGCCGCCATACTGCCCCAGGATGATGAACAGGATGGGACCGCCGATGATGCAGAGCCAGCCGAACCATTGCGGATTGTCCGGCAAAAACCTGCTGTCGTCGGGCTCGGATGACCCCAGCGCGGTGCCGGCGATCAGAAGGCCAAGGAACGCGAGCACGACACCCAGCACGACCGGCATGAAGCCGGGACCCATTCTGGCAAGGCTGCCGAACTTGTATCCGGTGCCGGTCACCGCGGCTCCGACGCCGAGCAGCATCATCAGCCCCCCGGCATAATAGTCGCGTTTCAGCGTAACTTTCCCCCGCAAAGGAGTTCTCCCCTTATCGTCTTTGGGCGGACCCTACCCGGCGAGGCGTGGCGTGTCGATACCGCCGGGAAGGCTCTTCCCGCAGCCGTTCTTGAACGAAAGTGGTGCTTGCGCGTTGAGGGTTATGCCCAAAAAGCCGCCACTTCTCGATCGCATCGGGCCGATGGGAATGCAGCCTTCGGCGCCCGGCCCGACGGCGGCCACGCAAATGCTGCCGCTGATGCCCTGCGCCGAGGCGGAAAAGAAAGATACGAAAGGCAAAACGCGGCAACAGCCGGAGCCGGCGGCGGAACAGAAGAAGCCGCCCACCCGGGCCGAGGCCGTTCGCGCGGCGTGGGCCCGTATCACGCGCCGAAAGTCATTGCGAAAACAGCGAGACGCCCAGAAAGGCTGATGGCGCGGGCTTTCCCGCCGCCATGAACCCCGTAAGTCCTGGCGATGCGGACTATGCTTCCCCTCAAGGAGGCCCCTTCGGAAGATGCTGCGACAGACGGTCGCGCATGCTTTTCTTCCCGGCGGTTGGCGATCGTGCCGCAGAGCACCATTCAACCGGAGGCTGCGTGCATGCGTTCAGGCGGCTGTGCGTTTGGTGAGTTGGGGCGTCGAGTCTAGCCAGTTCGCGGGCGAACAATCGTCGGCAGCCAGTCAGCCATCATCGGCGTATTCGCCCAAGTCGTTCGCAAAGTCAGCTTTTCGATGCGCGATGGCTATTCGCTGGCGAGCGCGATCGGAACACGGGACGGCATCACCCCTCCGGAAATCTGCGACGCAATCAGGAATGCCGCAACGACGGCTGGCACGCTTATCAATCTCAGGAACTGATCCACTGAAAGCATCGCCCAACGTCCCCCGTATGGCCGGCTGCAAATGGGTGGTTTCAATCCGCCCTTTGCGCAGTCTGCTGATCGCTGGTCAGAATCTGGTCTGTATAAGCCGCCCCGGAAATCGTGAGCAGCGCCAGAATCGAAATGACGGCCAGCGTGTTCATCCCGCAATGGTTGTTTTCGAATGTGGCCAAAAATGACAGAGCTTGGCGCCTTTTTGCGCCAATCCCGCGGAACAACGATGGCCACGCTCGCAACCGGCAACAACCCTTCCCGGTCGCCGCTTCAGGTCTTATTTTACCGCCAAATCTAAAGAGAGGGTTAATTTGGCCGCCCGTACGACTACGGGCGGCGGCCCCTTCGGGAGGCGCTATCGAGCAGCCGTCAATTCGCGAGATGTCGGCGCTAGACCTCGGCCAGTTTGCTCGGATCGATCCTCGGCGGCATGAAGCCGAGGTACTCGCCGCTGCGACCATCCGATGGATGACGCTGGAGTGGTCGGTCGAATAGTCGGCACCTCTTTCGACGGGCACCGTCTTTGAACCTGAACTCGACCAAGGAATTCGCGCCACCTCATCGATCAGTTCAGCGACGCGGACGCCGTCAACCCTGATGCCCATGATTCGAAAGCGCCCGTCGTTGCCGCCCTAACCGATTTGCCCTAGCCTCAATTGACAGAACAGGAGGGCTCGCCGATCGGCATCGTGCCGTTCGGGTTCCGCACAGAATTGCGCGGCGTCGCTGATCTCCCCATCGACGAACCTGCTCGCGCCAATCCGCCAATCCTTCAGAACCGTTGGCAAATAAGAAAAGGAAGGCCATGACGAAGAGCGCGAAGATACGAAGCGTCGATCTGCTCGCCTGCGACGCCGGCTGGAGAAACTACCACTTCGTCAAGATCACCACGGAAGACGGCATCGTCGGCTGGAGCGAGTTCGACGAAGGCTTTGGTTCGCCCGGTGTCGGGGCCGCGATCCAGCGCCTCTCGGCGCGGGTAGTCGGACAGAACGCCTTTCAGCACGAGCGGATTTACGCAGAGCTTTTTTCCGCGACGCGCCCGGCTGCCGGCGGCATTGTCGCCCAGGCGCTGGGGGCGATCGAAAACGCGCTGCTCGACACCAAGGCGAAGCTGCTCGGGGTGCCCGCTTACGAATTGCTCGGCGGCAAAATCCGCGATCGCATCCGGGTCTACTGGTCGCATTGCGCCACTTGGCGCATCAACCATCCGAGCTGGTACAAGCCCGCGATCACCGATCTCGACGGCGTCAAGGCGATCGGCCGCGAAGTGCGGGAAAAGAAATTCACCGCGCTGAAGACCAACATTTTCGCCTACGACGAGGGCAAGCCGATGGGATGGCGGCCCGGCTTCGGCGCGCCGTTCCAGCCCGAGATCAATGTCGAGCGGAAGGTCTTGCGCGATCTGCGCATGCATCTCGAGGCCATCCGCGACGGCGCGGGCCCGGACGTCGATATCCTGCTCGACCTCAATTTCAACGCCAAGACCGAAGGCTACCTGAAGATCCTGCGCACCATCGCCGATCTCGACATGTTCTGGATCGAGATCGACAGCTTCAATCCGGAAGCGCTGGGTTATATCCGGCGCCAAAGCCCGCACCCGATATCGTCCGGCGAAACGCTGTTGGGCCTGCGCGAGTTCCTGCCCTATTTCCGCGAGCAGGCGATGGATGTCGCGATCATCGACACGCCCTGGAACGGCGTCTGGCAATCGATGAAGATCGCGGCAAGCGCCGAGGCGCACGAGGTCAACGTCGCGCCGCATAATTTCTACGGCCACCTCTGCACCATGATGAACGCGCATTTCTGTGCGGCGGTGCCGAATCTGCGGATCATGGAGACCGATATCGACCGGCTGGCCTGGGATCACGAGCTGTTCACGCATCTGCCGGAATATGTCGATGGCCATCTCATCATGCCGGACCGGCCCGGCTGGGGCACCGAGCCGAACGAGGAAGGCCTGCGCGCGCATCCGCCGAAGAGCGTCGGAGGGCTGCTGAACTACGGCCAGAAGGCCAAATAGCAGTGGACTTATCAGGCGCGGCGCATGGGTCGCGCCATTCGCTTAGCGTAGGGCGATCGCAACATTTCGTTACTGCCGGGTAGTGGCTGTGTTCGCCGCAAATCGACCATTGCCGAACGGCAAGAGGAAGACGGCGAGAGGGAATGGTCTCTCGCGGCACGCGAAAGGCCCCGGAGAAATGCCCGAATCCCTCAACAAGGTTCCCGAGGTCACGCTCGTCTTCTGGATCATCAAGATCGCGGCGACGACATTGGGCGAGACCGGTGGCGATACCGTCACCATGACCCTCAACTGGGGCTATCTGGCAGGGACTGCCCTGTTCCTCGCGGCATTGGTGTTGCTGGTCAGCCTGCAGATCATCGCAGAGAAATTTCATCCGTTTCTCTATTGGGCGACCATCATCGCATCCACGACCTTCGGCACCACCATGGCGGATTTCGCCGACCGGTCGCTGGGCATCGGCTACACCGGCGGCTCCGCGCTGCTGCTGCTGTTGCTGCTGGCCACGCTCGGCCTCTGGTACAGGTCATGCGGTTCGATCTCGGTGGACACCGTCAGCAAACCGAAGGTGGAAATGTTCTACTGGGCGGCCATCACCTTCTCGCAAACCCTCGGCACCGCGCTCGGCGACTGGATGGCCGACTCCACCGGGCTTGGCTATGAAGGCGGCGCGCTGGTGTTCGGCGCCGCACTGACAATCGTCGCGGCCGCCTATTGGTGGACCAATATCTCCCGCGTGACGCTGTTCTGGGCAGCCTTCATTCTGACGCGACCGTTGGGGGCGACCGTCGGCGATTTCCTCGACAAGCCGGTCCATGATGGCGGCCTTGCGTTGAGCCGCCCGCTGGCCTCGGCCATTCTCGCAATCTTCATCCTGGGTTGCCTTCTGGTGCTGCCGCAGCGCGCGGGCTCGCATCCGGCTCGCGCGGAAGCCACGAGCGAATAGCATTCGAGACAATTGTCTGAAAATTGCACGGATTTTCTCAACCGAAGTCAAAGAGTTTTGCGGGAACAATCAAATCGTACACATTCGGCAGCGGCAATCGCGTCGCAACCATTGCCGCCTGCGCCTTGACCCGATGAGGAGGGTCCGATGTATTTTGCAGCTGTGGTGCTTTTTGTCGCGTCCGTAGTGTTCTACGCCGCCGGTCAACACGAGATCGGCAGCTTCAGCAGCGACGTATGCCGATATGGCAGCAGTTTCTGCGATAATCCGGTCTATGTTCTGACCGGCGCCGGTCTTGCCGCGGTATGGGGAAGGTTTGTCAGCATCCGCTGACACGATCTCGCTCAGGGCATGACCGGATTGTTCGGCTGGGCCTTGGGCCCGGGAGCATCGGGTTCGATCGCGGCCTTCGGCGCGGTCGGCGTCACCGACGCGCCGGCCGCACGCGCCGCCTCGCCGGTCGTCTTGTAGCTCGCGACTTCAGCGGTTTGGACCAGCGGCCGGCTCCACGGACCGTGATCCACCATCAGCATCGCGAGCATGCCGAACACGGCGACCGCGATCGCGACCACCAGCGGGCCGCGCCGCCCCGTCCACGAACGACGTTCATTCTCCGCACGATTTTGCTGGATGCGATTTTCCTGCATCGGACCTCCCTGATTTTCTCCGGGAATCCAATCGCTAGCGGCGACGAAGGTTCCTGCCGGCGACGTGTTCCCTGCGAGTGCCGACGCTTCATGTTTTCGCGGAACCGACAAGCCCGTGCAATCGCAGTGCGACGAATCGCAAGCTTCGTTCGCAGGAACATTTCCTTATTCCGCCTGTTGCCCGTTCTTCAACCAAGGAGACGCATCAATGGCTACGGAAACAAGAGAGACAGGTTCCCTGATCGGCAGCGACAAGGTGGAAGGCACCGCTGTCTATGGCGCCAACGACAGCAAGATCGGATCGATCGAACGCGTCATGATCGACAAGAAGAGCGGCCGGGTTTCGTACGCCGTCCTGAGCTTCGGCGGCTTTCTCGGCATCGGCGACGATCATTATCCGCTGCCGTGGCAATCGCTGAAATACGATACCAATCTCGGCGGCTATCGCACCGGCATTACCGAGACACAGCTCAAGGGCGCGCCGAAATACGGCAACGACAATACCTGGAACTGGAACGATCCTGCGCGCGCTCGCGCCGTGAATGATTACTACGGCGTCGCAATACCGTAAGTCGGTTCCGGCAAACTTTGCCGCCTCGAAAGGTCCGCCGTCAGGCGGGCCTTTTTCGTTGCCTCTTTGCGTACCGCCATATCGGCGAATCCTGCGCGGTGCTTCGCCTAACCCGTTGAGTCCGGATCTTCCGCCGTCTGTTTCGGCGGAACCGGCGGAGAATCCGCCCAGGCTGTCACGCAGCGTTCCAGGTCCTTCAGGTTCTGCCGCATCTGCTCCAGCGAAAATCCGAGCGCGAAGAAGCGCTCGGCCACATCGCTCGGCACGCCCCGCGTCAGGCCTTCGCTCCGCACCGCCGCGACCTCGGCGGCATACTGCTGCAACGCGGCCTCGACCGGCAGCATCGGCGGCGGAAGCTTGCTGGTCTGCAGGTTCGTCGCGGCGGCCTTGAGATAATCGACGAAAGCGTCGTTGACCTGCTTCAGGGGCGAAACCAGCCGCCGCTGCAGACCGGCGGGCAACGGCACCACGGTGGCGCGTCCGATCATCACGAGATCATGGCGCAGCCGCAGCACGGTTCGCAGCAGCGGTCCCGTATCGGATCCGCTGGTGAGGCGCGCGGCGCGCTCGCGCTCAGCCTCGGCGCCGATCGCGGTCAGACCGGCGAGCGCGGCGCCGATGCCGTCCTGCAGACGATGCAGCGCATCGTTGTCCCGGCCGCGGGTCAGACCGGACAACAGTTCGTTGAGCGCCGACGCCATCAATTCGAGCACCTTTGCCGCATTGGCGCGGACCTGGCTATGCGCGCGCGACGGCAACACCAGGAAGGACACCAGCAGGCCGGTCAGCGCGCCGACGGTGACTTCCAGCACGCGATCGATCGCCGAATCCAGCACGTCGCCATGATTCATGACCGGAAGCAGCAGCACGATGATGGCGGTAACCGTTGCGACATTCAGGCTCGGATTGATGGCGGCGATGAACGCCAGCGGCGCCACCGCCAGCACCAGCACCGCGAGCAGCGCGCCTTCACCGCTATGCGGGATCAGGATCGCGACCGCGGCGCCGTAGAGCGCGCCGCCAATGGTGCCGATCAGGTAGTCGCGGGTCGCCTTGAGCGAGCGCCCGACGCTCATCTGGGTGACGATGATGGAGGTCAGCACCGCCCATAGCGGCAGCTTGAGACCGAACGCCAGCGCGATCGCGAGCGCCCCCATCGCCGCCACGGTGACGCGTACGCCCAGGCCAAGCTCGACCTTTCGCGACCGCAGCCAGGCGACGATGGATTTGCAGGCGGCGGCGGATTTGGATGGCTCGCCCAAGATCTCCCCTACTTGCTGCCTCCGCAATTCGTCATGCAATCCGGGTTCTTGACGTCAGGACGCGGATCGCCGACGAACTTGTCGCGGTTCGGCATTTTGATCGCACTCAGCGTGCTGGCGTCAAGCGTCGCATCGGCCGGAAGCAGGCCGTTGAGATTGAGGATATAGGCGGAGACCGCATAGACGTCGTCGTTGCTCAGCGACTGCGGCGCGTTCTGCGGCATGGCGCGGCGGATATAGTCGAACAGGGTCGGGGCATAGGGCCAATAGCTGCCGACCGTGCGGATGGGTTTCGGCGATGCCAGCGTCCCCTGCCCGCCGACCAATTGGTCCCCGAGGCCGCCCTCGCCTTTTGCGCCGTGACAGGCCGAGCACTGCTGATCGAACACCTCGTGGCCATGACTGACGCTGCCGCTTCCCGACGGAAGGTTGTTGCCGTAGCGATCGATGTCGATATTCCAGCCGGCGATCTCCGCAGGTGTCGCCGCACGCCCGATGCCAAGGGGACTCTGGGCCTGCGCCGCGGTTGCGCCTGCCAGCGCAATGACGGCCAGCGCAACGGTGTAAAACTCACGCGTTCGCATTGGTCACCTCCCCGCCGGCCGCGATCCGCCAGGGCCAGATCGCGTTGTTATGATAGAAGTGATTGTCGCCGCGCACGCCGAGAAGCTCGGCCAGCGTCGGCTGCACGTAACCGGTTTCATCGACGGCGCGGCTTTGGATCACGGCCGGCTGGCCGTCCCAGTGCCAGGGCAGCCGAAACCGTGTCAGCGCCCGCGTCAGCACCGGCTCCTGCAACTGCGCTTCCTGCCAGCTCTTGCCGTCGTCGACCGAGACTTCGACGCGCTTGATCTTGCCGTGACCGCTCCAGGCAATGCCCGTGATTTCGTGAAAGCCGGGCGCGCCCAGCTTCTGGCCGCCCGAGGGCCGCGTGATGATCGATTTGGCTTCCATGTAGAAGGTGAATTCGCGCGCGCTGCCGTCCGGCATCAGGTCGGTGTATTTGGACGTCTCCTCGCGCGAATAGGTCGGCTCGGCGGCGACGCGCAGGCGGCGCAGCCATTTCACGTTCATGTTGCCCTCGAAGCCGGGCAGCAGCAGCCGCAGCGGATAGCCCTGCTGCGGGCGCAGCCGCTCGCCGTTCTGGCTGTACACCAGCATCGCATCGTCGAGGCATTTTTCGATCGGAATGCTGCGGGTCAGCGCCGCGGCGTCGGCGCCCTCGGCGATCACCCATTTCGCATCCTTCTGCAATCCCGCTTCCTGCAAGACCAGCTTCAGGCTGACCCCGGTCCATTCGGCGCAGCTCAACAAACCGACGAGATCGGAAGCCGTCTTGCCGTAGGGCTTGGTGTAAACGGGATTGCCGGAGCATTCGAGGAAATGGATGCGCGACTGCGATGGAAAGCGCCGGATGTCATCCATGGTGAAGACCAGCGGCCTGTCGACGAGACCATGAAGCATCAACCGGTGCTGCGCCGGATCGATGGTGGGAACGCCGCCATGATGGCGCTCGTAGAACAGTCCGTTCGGCGTGATGATGCCGTCGAGATCCTGCAGCGGCGTGCGCCCGGAGGCGGAGATGTATTGCTTCAGGTTCTTTGAAATGTTCTTGGTCACGCCCTTCTCGAAGGGGGACGGCATGCCATAGGGCTGGTCTCCCATGGGCGCGCCCGGCGCCTTCATCCATTCGGGAATATTGGGCGGGAGGTTGCCCGCGTCATCGGTTGCCGTGGCCGCCAAAGCTTCGCTGCCGGCAAGACCGCCGAGGACGGCCCCGCCCATCAAGGCCCCGCTCTCCCGCAGGAAACCACGACGCGATGTGACGGCAAGTTCGTTGTCGACGTCAGTGGGTTCGGTCATCTCGGGATCCTCCGGTTCGAAACAGCGGCACAGGATAACGCAATGAGGCCCGCAAAGATTTCAAAAACATGCGGCCTTGGCTATCAAATATCTGAATTTCGGCCGATCGAGGCTTATTCCCTTCTCTTGGCAATGGAAGCGCGCCAGCGCACTCCATTTGCCTTCATCGCGATACCGCGGACAGGGCTGCCAATGACAGCAGCAGCGCGGGCGGCATGACGACGAGACCGAGCTTGAGAAACCGCCACGCGCTGACGCCCTCGCCTTCGCGGCGCAGCGCGATCAGCCACAGAATGGTGGCAAGCGAACCCGTCACCGACAGATTGGGTCCGAGATCGACGCCGATCAGGATCGCGCCGGTGACGTGCGCGGGAACCTGCGCGATCTGAGTGGTGGTCGCCGCGATCAGGCCGACGGGAAGATTGTTGGCGAGGTTCGTGGCGACGGCGACCACGATGCCGGCGACCCAGGACGTCGCCTGCGGCGAGGCCGCGGTCGCCTCTTTCAGGATCGACCGCAAGCGCGGGCAGCACGCCGGTCCGGTTCAGCCCCTCGACCAGAATGAACAGACCGGCCACCAGCGGCAGCACGGACCACGAAATATCCCTGATGATCGGCAGCGGCGACCGCCGTCCGATCAGAAGAATGGCCGCCGTCACCGTTGCACCGGCAACGAAGGTCGGCAGTCCGAGATCCCGGCCCATGGCCGAAGCCGCCAGCAGCACGATCGCCGTCAGCACGATTCCGAAGGCGGCTAGCCGGCCCCCCAGCGTGAGCGGAGAAATGTCCGGGATTTCGGCGACCTTCGCATCGAGCGCAGCGCGCTGCGTCAGCCGGAGCGCCAGATAGGTTGCGATGATCGCGACCACCGAAGGCAGCGCGAAGATCCGCAGCCAGTCGGCCAAGGGCGGCATCTGTTGGCCGAACACGACGAGGTTGGCCGGATTGGATATCGGCAGCACGAAGCTCGCCGCATTCGCAATGAACGCGCATATGAAGAGATACGGCAGCGGCTCCACCCTGGCGGCGCGGGTCGCCGCATAGACCGCCGGCGTCAGCACCACGGCGGTGGCATCGTTCGACAGGAGAACGGTGACGATGGTTCCCACCCCATAGACGATCAGGAACAGCCGCTTCGCCGAGCCCCTCGAATGCCGCACCGCCCAGGCGGCGAGCCAGTCGAACAACCCTTCCTGACGCGCGACTTCGGCCAGCAGCATCATGCCGACGAGAAAGAAATAGACGTCCGTGCCCTTGCCGGCCGCCGCAAGCGCGTCGGGCCAGGGCAGCAGATTGAACAGCACCAGCAGCGCCGCGCCCGCGATCGCCCAGATGAATTCCGGCAAATTCCAGGGACGCGCGATCACGCCCAGCGTCGCGAGCGCTGCAATACCCCAGGTAGCGGCGTTCGGCATCGAGCGTCACCGCGCCTCCGCCAATGCGGTCGCCGCCGGTCGAGCGCCGGGGTGGTCGTGTCGCGCGCAAGCAGGTCTGAGAACCGATGCAAAGCCGAGCCACAGCGCCACCGAGCCGAGCGCAAAGCTGCCGAGAATGAGAAACATCGCGCTGTAGCCAATCTCCTGGGCAATCCACCCGCCGAGCGCGGGACTGAGCGAAGCGCCGAGACCTTGCGCGGTCATGACTGCCCCTGACCGACATTGACACGGCCGGTGCCGTCGAGGATGCGCACCACAACACCCGGTACGACAACGCTCTGCAATCCCGCGCCGATCCCGTCAAGTGCCTGCACCGCCATTCCGCAGCGCGGGAACATCTCGGGATGATAGTCTGCTGCCTGGTCGTTTTGCCGGCCTGCCCGACGAGCGGGAGATTAGCCTTTCAAGCCGATTTCGGATATCGATGAGGCTCGCCTCGCACTTGCGACGCACGGCGAGCGAGCGAGAAACAGCCATGCAGCCGCTTACCCAATATGCCAAAAGCGGCGATGTCCACATCGCCTACCAAGTGTTCGGCGACGGTCCGGTCAATCTGGTGATGGTTCCGGGCTTCGTCTCGAACGTCGAGAATTATTGGGACCAACCCGACTTCGCCCGGTTCCTTACCCGTCTCGGCCGCTACGCCCGCGTGGTCATCTTCGACAAGCGCGGCACTGGCATGTCCGACCGGGTCGCCGAGCTTCCGGGCCTCGACCAGCGCATGGACGATCTGCGGGCGGTGATGGATGCCGCCGGCATGGAGCAAGCGGCACTGCTCGGAATTTCCGAAGGCGCGCCGTTGTCCGTCCTGTTTGCCGCGACCTATCCCGACCGCTGCCGCTCGCTGGTGCTCTACGGCAGCTTTTCGCGCTTTTCATACTGGTTCCCGACCGAGGAGGCGCTCGCGACGTTCTTCGGCTATGTCGACGCAGGCGTGGGGCACCGGCGACAGCGTGCAGAGATTCGCGCCCTCGCGCGCCAACGACGCCGCCTTCCAGCGCTGGTGGGGACGTAACGAGCGGCTCGGCGCCAGCCCGGCCGCCGTGACCGCTCTCATGCGCATGAACAGCCAGATCGACATCGGCGACATTCTTCCGGCCGTGCGGGTGCCGACGCTGGTGATTCACCGGACCGGCGACAAGGTCGTCAGCGTCGAGGGCGGACGCGACGTGGCGGCGCATATTCCGGGCGCTCGCCTCGTCGAACTTGCCGGGGATCGATCACATCTTTTACGTCGGCGAGAACGCCGACGAAATTTCCGATGCGATCGAGGAATTTCTGACCGGGTCGCGAACCCCGGTCGCGGTCGATCGTGTCCTCGCCACGGTTCTCTTCACCGACATCGTCGGTTCGACGGAGAAGGCCGCCGCACTCGGCGACCAGCGCTGGCGCGATCTGCTCGACAACCATCACGCCACGATCCGGCGCAATCTCGCGCGCTTTCGCGGCCATGAGATCAAGACAACCGGCGACGGCTTTCTCGCCACGTTCGACGGTCCGGCGCGCGGCGTTCGCTGCGCCTGCGCGATTGCCGAGGAAATCAGGCCGCTCGGCATCGAGGTCCGCGCCGGGCTCCACACCGGCGAGTGCGAAATCATCGGCGACGACGTCGGCGGCATCGCGGTTCACATCGGCGCGCGCGTTGCGGCGCTTGCCGGTGCCGGCGAAGTGCTGGTGTCGAGCACGGTGAGGGATCTGGTGGCCGGTTCGGGGTTGCGCTTCGGAGACCGCGGCAGTCAATCCCTCAAGGGAATCCCCGGCGAGTGGCGCATTTTCGCCGCTGAACGCTAGGACGCTTTTCGAGCGGCGCTGCTCTTTCCCGCATCGAAATCGGCATAGCCGGGATGAGCGGGGATCATGGACGGTGACGAACCGACCGGCCCGGGGCACGTTGATGAGCCGGCTGGCGGCGCACGCAAGCGGAGAACCAGATGACGCACACCGATGTTCTGATCGTCGGCGCCGGTCCGACCGGCCTGGTGCTGGCGCTTTGGCTGACCAAGCTCGGCGTCAAGGTGCGCATCATCGACAAGACCGCCGAGCCGGGCACCACCTCGCGCGCGCTCGCGGTTCAGGCGCGCACGCTCGAACTTTACCGGCAGCTCGATCTCACCGATGCGGTGGTCGCCGAGGGCCACAAGGTTCCCGCGGTCAATCTTTGGGTCAAGGGCGAAGCCGGCGGCGCGCCTCCCGTTCGAGAGCGTCGGCTCGGACCTGACGCCCTATCCCGTTCCTGCAGATCTTTCCGCAGGACCAGCACGAGCGGCTGCTGATCGAGCGGCTGGAAGCGCTCGGCGTCGCGGTCGAGCGCCGCACCGAACTGCTCGGCTTCACCGAGGAGGACGATCGCGTCATCGCGCGCCTGCGCGGGCCCGACGGCCGGAGGAGATCTGCGACGGCGACCTACATCGCCGGCTGCGACGGCGCCCGCTCGATCGTGCGCGAGACGCATCGGCACCGGATTTCCCGGCGGCACCTACCGGCAGGTCTTCTACGTCGCCGATGTCGAGGCAGCCGGCCCCGCGCTCAACGGCGAACTGCATGTCGATCTCGACGAGGCCGATTTCCTCGCCGTCTTCCCGCTGGCCGGACAAGGGACGGGCGCGCCTGATCGGAACCGTGCGCGACGAGCGCGCCGACCGACGCCGACACGCTGACGTTCGAGGACGTCAGCGACCGGGCGATCAACCACCTCAAGGTCGAGGTCGAGAAGGTGAACTGGTTTTCGACCTATCACGTGCATCACCGGGTGACGCGAGCATTTCCGCAAAGGCCGCGCCTTCCTGCTCGGCGACGCCGCGCACATCCACAGCCCGGCCGGCGGCCAGGGCATGAACACCGGGATCGGCGACGCCATCAATCTCGCCTGGAAACTGGCCGCGGTCCTGGCCGGCCGCGCGCCCGACAAGCTGCTCGACAGCT
This sequence comes from uncultured Alphaproteobacteria bacterium, assembly GCA_963843225.1. Lineage (GTDB taxonomy): Bacteria > Pseudomonadota > Alphaproteobacteria > Rhizobiales > Xanthobacteraceae > Bradyrhizobium. The sequence continues at coordinate 202,014 of CAWJJT010000008.1, forward strand.
ACGAAGCCGAGCGGATCGGCTTCGCCCGGCGGCTGGTCGCGACCACCGATCGCGTCTTCAGCTTCGCCACCGCCGAGGGCCGGATCGCCGATATCCTGCGCACGCGCATCGCGCCGCTGCTGATCCCGAGCGGTCGCCGCATTCGAGGCGGTCCGCGAGTATCTGTTCCGCACCGTCTCGCAGATCACGCTGAATTATCGCGGCGGCCCGCTCAGCCGTGGCACGGCCGGGCATGTGCATGGCGGCGATCGCCTGCCCTGGGTGCCGATCGACGGCACGGACAATTTCGCGTCGCTCGCCAGCGATGGACTGGCAGGTCCATGTCTATGGCTCGGCCAGCGCCGAGCTGACGGCATGGTGCGCGGACCACGACGTGCCGCTGCACGTGTTCGCGCTGGCGACCCGAACATGAGGCGGCCGGCCTCGCCCGCGACGCGCTCTATCTGCTGCGGCCCGACACCTATGTCGCGCTGGCCGACGCCTCCGGCGCGCCCGACGCCCTCGACCGCTACTTCGCGTGATCACGGCATCCGGCCGGCGGCGCGATCGCCGAGGTCAGCCTGATTCGACTCACTCGCCCGGCTCGATCGCGTTGGTCGGCGTCGGCCGGTCGGTGATCTGCTGGCCGAACAGGCTGCCGATCAATTCGACCGCGGTGCGCGCGGTGCGGCCGCGCTCGTCGAGGAACGGATTGAGTTCGACGATATCGACCGATCGCACCAGCCCGGAATCGTGCAGCATCTCCATCACCAGATGCGCCTCGCGATAGGTCGCGCCGCCCGGCACCGTGGTGCCGACGCCGGGCGCCAGGCTCGGGATCGAGAAAATCGACATCGAAACTGACATGCAGCACGCCGTTGCGGGCCTTCACCTTGTCGATGACGCGGCGGATCAGGACGCCGACGCCGAACTCGTCGATCTGGCGCATGTCGGCGATGCTGACGCGGCGCTCGCGCAGCAGGTCCTTTTCCAGCTTGTCGATCGAGCGGATGCCGAACAGTTCCAGCCGGTCGGGATCGATCGATGCGCGCGGCTCGTCGCCGAGAAGGCCGTCGAGCCCGGGCTCGCCGCACAGGAACGCCGCCGACATGCCGTGCATGTTGCCGGTCAGCGTGGTCGCGGGCGTGTTGTAGTCGGCATGCGCGTCGAGCCACAGCACGAACAGCTCGCGGCCGGCTTCGCGCCAGTGCCGCGCCACGCCGTTCACCGAGCCCATCGACAGCGAGTGATCGCCGCCGAGAAAGATCGGGATCGCGCCGGATCGCGCCAGCTCGTAGGCGCGTCGGCTCAGCGCCCGGATCCAGCGCTGGATTTCGCGGTAATGCCTGGCGTTGTCGGGCGGCGCGTCGGCGAGTTCGGCGGTCTCCGCCGATCGAGAGATCGCCGTGATCTTCCACCTCAAATCCGAGCGCCTCGAGCAGGGTCACGAGGCCCGCCGTTCGCAGCGCCGCCGGTCCCATCAGGGTGCCCCGCTGCGACGCCCCGATATCGATGGGCGCGCCGAGCAGCGCGACTTTGCTTCACTGGATCTGGCCTTGAAAAATCGGTCACGGCGAATCCTCTCGAAGCGTCAGGATATCTGCGGCGAATGATCGGGAAAAGACAGGGCCAACCTTCAGCCCTGCCCGGTGCTGTCCCCTGCTTTCGCGGCTATTTTGCGGATCCGTCCACAGCAGGCGGGAACAAACCTCGCGGCATCGCATTGGCTACCCCGAGGCCGTCACCCGCCGTTCAACACGGCGCCTGTCGCGGATAGCCAAAGGTCCTCACGGGCCCGCTGTTCCAAACGAGCGCACGCGCGGATAGCCAAAGGTGGCGGCCTCATCGCAGCGCGATCAGAAACCTCAAGGGCATGGAAATCGTGAACTTCGATACACCGCAAGCCGACGCTCCAGCCGGGCATGGCTGAACGCGCCATCGATACCGCAACCGACGTGTCGCGCACGCTCACGGAAATCTCCGCAGGCGCTGCAGGCTGCGGTCGACCGGCTGAGCGAAGCGATTGCCACCGCCCGCCAGCCCGGCAAGCCGCTTTCGACTATCAGCGCCATTACCCGGGAAGCGCCGCTGGCGAGCCTGTTCGTCGCGTTCCTGTTCGGCATCGCCGTCGCGCGACGTCGATAGAAGCTCTAGCGGAAATGCTCGCGTTCATACCGATTGGCTTGCGCAGCGCTCATGGCCGGCGCAGGCGATCCCTTTGGCGGCAGAGACGCCGGTGTCGCCGAGGCGACAGTTCTGACATCGACTTGATTGCGGCGTAGCACCAGCACGTCGATGCCCTCCGCCGTCACCTTCATCGCAAAATCGTAACCCTCGAGCATGCGTGCGGTCACGCGCGGCAACGGACCGTCGAAAATTCCGGTCTTGCGCGCCTCGAGCGCGTCATCGGTGCGGTAGCGCAGATCGAATTTGGTCCGCAACGCATCGAACACTTCCCGCAAGGTGGCCTCGCGCGTCTCGATATGGACCGCGTCCGGCCGCCCATCCACGCTCACCTGCGCCCGGGCGGCGCCACAGCCAACCAGCATGCATCCCAAAGTGACAAAGGCCAGTCGCGACCGTGAGGCGTTACCGCGCACACGGTCACGGCGATAACCACCGGTTTCACCGGCGCTATGGCGGTCGTCGTCTGCTGGATGATGCATGCGCCCGGTGATGCAAGGCCTTTGGTGCGCGGCAACCTAAGGCGCCGCCCGTGACACTCGGGTGACATGTCACTGACCAGGGAAGAAAAGTTGATGATGTCCACAGCCGAGGTTCGCGTTTTCGGGCAGGCAACATCGGATCAAAACAGTGCTGCGGAACCAACGGCCGCGCCCCGGATTATTGCAGCGACGATTTTTCGGAGACACGCCATGAAGTCGCTGATCCTTGGTACCCTCATCTTCGGCCTGGCGTTGGCTCCTGTCGCCGCCGAAGCGAAGGGATGCATCAAAGGCGCCATCGTCGGCGGCATCGCCGGACATATGGCGGGGCACGGCAAGGTCGGCGTCGTTGCCGGATGTATCATCGGCCATCACGAAGCCAACAAGCGCGACGCAGAGAAGGCCGATCAGAAGACGCAACCTTCTTCGCCGGGAGACGGGCACATCTAGTCCGGAGCCGCACCGGCGGAATTTTCTCTCGCTACGGCACAGCTCCTCCGCTCCTTCGCCCGTAATCACCCGGATTGATTGCCGACCGCAAAGGGTGTTTGCCCATTTGCAAGGGGTGACGGACGTGGTCCACAAAGGCATCCAGTATACGATCTCGGCGACCGATGAGCCGGACATCTGGCGATGGCGGTTCCAGATCGGTGACGCCGTCAGAAGCGGCAGGACCGAAACCAGGCTCGCCGAGTTGGCTGCCCGACGGGTTCAATCGAAAATCGACGCCGCGTTGAGGAGGTTAGCCTCGCCGGCGGCAGCAGTAGTTGAACCGGCGTCGCAGCGGGACTGAAATCAGCTCGCACGGGTTATATTGAACACAAGCAACGCCGCCCGATCGACCGAGCGGGTTTGCGACCAGCCCGCACTGAAAACGCCAAGGGTGAAGTTGGGCCACCCGCCATTTCAAAAATAGGACGCTCAGTCCGGAACCCCGACATACCCGAAACGCTTAGTTTGGGAAGATGCCTGGCGCGGACAGGCAACAATTTGCCGTCGGTGTTTAAGGAAATGCAAACGGCTTCGGGAGGTGCCCATGGCCGGCTTAAAAAGCGACCGCGCACGGGCTCGCGCCAGGGACCTGCTGGCGACCGTCTATCCGCTTCCCGACGATGCGGAACTGCACCGTCTTCGCGAACTCGCCGTCGATTACATTCGGGAAGCTGAGCGGATCGAGGCCGGGCATGGCGCTCGCGTGGCCGAGTCCAATGAATTGATTTCGGCCGCGCTGGACGCGGTGGCGAGGGATTACTTTGCCCGCGCCGTCGCCCGCGCCAAGCCGCAAGGTAAACGGTAGCCGGATGCGCCGCCTCAGGCCGCCTGTCCTGGCCCGCCGCGCGGGCTTTTCGGCCTAAACCCCTTTGTTGCAAGGCAAAAAGGTTTCCTAAATTTAATTTGGGTGTGCTAGCCCCTGCCCCGGCGCCGGCGCGTTTGCACACTATGTATTGATGTAAAGTGATCGGGAAGGAAACGATGAAACGGGGAATCGCTGTTCTGGCGTGCGTCTGTGCCCTCGCGGCCGGCGTCTATTATGGCGTCAGCAAGTGGGGCATCCGGCACGAAACGCTGAACTTGTTCGATCAGGCGCGGCAACGGCCCGTCTCGGTCGACCTTGCCGTGCGCCGGGATTACGAGATGAAAGCGGATGACGGCTACTGGAAGCTGCCGATCGCCATCATCAGCAACGGCAATACCGTCAAGAACACCGAATATTCGTTCCTGGCGAACGTCTTTGCCGCACGCGGATATCTGGTCGCCAGCATCCAGCAGGATTTACCGACCGACCCGCCCTTGATGACCAAGATCGGCATGCCCTATGTCGGCCGCACCGGCGTGTATGAAAAAGGCGAAGCCAATATCCTGTTCGTGCTTGAGCAATTGAAGAAGTTGCAGCCGAGCGCCGACTACGGCCATTTGACGCTGGTGGGACACTCCAACGGCGGCGACACCGCCATGTATTTCGCCAAGCAGCATCCGGAGTTGGTGTCGAAAGTTGTCACGCTGGATAACCTGCGCGTGCCCTTCGTGCTCAGCGACAAGATGAAGATCCTTTCGTTCCGCTCCAAGGATCCGGAGTTCCAGACCGATCCCGGCGTGCTGCCGACCCCGCAGCAAGCCAAGTCGGAGGGTGTCGATATCATCCCGACCCAGTTCCAGCACACCTGGATGAGCGACCGCGGCCCCGATTCCGCGAAAGAGCGAATCCAGGCCACGCTCGACGAGTTTCTGGGCCATGGCAGCGCCAGCGAACTGGCGCCGGCCGACACCAATAATCTGATCGTCAGCAACGCCGGCGCACCGCTTCCCTGAAACGCTGCGCCCGCCGGCATTAAGCGGAACGATCGCCTATCTGGCGTCTTGATCGTGGTTCGAGGGCTGTTTGGCGGCTGTTTCCAGGAGGGGCCGATGTCTCAGAAATGGGCTGGTCTGGTTCTGGCGATCGGCATAGGTGCGACGCTGCTGAATTTGGCATTCCTGGCCGGGCAAATATCGGCGCCGGCAGCGGCACGGGGCGCCACGAACGCCGGCAAATTGCTGGACGATGACGATTTCACCGATGGCTTGACCAAGCTCATCCGCAGGACCGTTCGCGATTATTGTACTGTCGGCAAGCGAAACGGTATCGATTGTTAGAGGCCACTGCTCTGCGCGTAAGGGCAGCAAGTAATTCCCTGCAAGGGCGAACAAGAGCCGCGATGCCGTTGAGGCTTCGCGGCTTTTTCTATTTCGGGTCGGTCGAAATGAGCCGCGGGGTTCAGCCCCGTCGCGGCAAGACGGGCAAACCTAAAGCCAGGGGAGCGGCGGACAGCTCAGGCGCCGCCTTTCCAGTTCCTGACGCAGACCTGCGGCATATTTCTTGACGTCATCATTATTGACAAAGAAATGCGTGTAGCCACGCCGCATCGAATCGCGGTCGGCCTCGACCTGCTTGCGCACACTCTCGTAGAAGCGCAACAGGCTCTCGTCGCTCAGGGCGGACAGGCTCATGAATTTCCGACGACCGCGTTCAACGTCCCGGTCGCTCGCGCGGCGCGCAAGACAGGATCAACGGACCCGGAGCGAGCGGCCCCGAACGGCGGATGTTGAGAGGCTTCGGGATTTACGATTTCTCGGGCAACGCGACAGTGTCGCAGTATCCGGCGATCGGCCGGCTCACTCTTAGTTCGGTTCGGCATTCGCGCCTTGTTGTCAGTTTGGGCAGCAACGATTGTTGTTGTTGGCGAGACTTCGTACGCAAAAGCATCCGGGACTGCAATCGGCGGCGGCTTATTCCCTGGGCATAACCCAGAACGAATTGAATCCGGCCGGCGCACAGTCGGTCACGGCGCAGAATCGGACGTCGCAATCGCGTGCATCAGCAACATCGCGGCAAAAGCGACGAAAAACGAGAAGCCGCGGAATTCGCCGAGCGACATGTGAAACAGCCGCGCCAGCCAGCCGACCGGAAAGCCGGTCGCGAGCAGTGCCAGCACGGCCAGGAACACCACCGTCGTCGCGTCAAGGATTCGCAAAACTATCGTCTTGGAGGTCATGGCGCTTCGCTCTCATCGCCCGGTTGCAAATTGATGTTCCGACAGCAACGAAAGGCTCCCTCGGGCCTGCCGCGATAAACGCCGAAATCCTTGAGTTCGGGATCGGACAGATTGCGCAGCGCGAACAGGGTAACGCGATGTTCGCGATGGGCGATCGCGGCGGCTACCCAATCATTGACCGTCCGCCAGAGCGAACGGGATAGTCTGGCGGCTCCGGCAGGGAGTTGCTCGCGCAAATTCGGAGCTGCAGGGCTGGGCGCTCCAACGGCTCGCATTCGGGATCGAACGGCGACGGCAGCAACCATCGTCATTGCCGTCATCAGGTGGATCTTCTTCATAGGCAGTATCCAGGAATCAAGAACAGGAGAGTCCCCCGGTTTGGTGCAGGACTAATTCCGTGCAGGTCGTGCGTCTTGTCTCGAAACGACATCTCGTTGGACAAGAAAGACGCCGCCGCTTGCTCGTGACGGACGAGGGATCAGTTCCCCTCGCCCCTCACCTCGCGCGGCGTCAGGCCGTACAGACGGCGAAAGCGACGATTGAAATAGGACAGGTCGCCAAAACCGACGTCGTAAGCGATCGTGCTGATCGCGGCATGCACGGAATCGGGCTCGCAAAGCCGCCGGTGAGCCTGCGCGAGGCGCTGGAGGACCAGGAACTCCGAGAAGGTGGTGCCGTCCTCCTCGAACAGGCGCTGCAGGTAGCGCGGCGTCACGCACAGATGCGCAGCAACACTTCCGACCGAAATTTCGCGCCGCTGGCTGTGTTCGATGATGTGGGTCTTCGCCTGCTTCAGGCGAGCCGCCCGCAAGCCGCGCGTCCGCGCGACTTCCTTGAAATCGTTCGCCGGGCCGAGCGTCAGCGCCAGCAAATCCTGCACATGCCGCACCGAAAGATTTGCAATATCGGGCTCCAGCGTCGTGCCAACCCGGAGCAGCCAGCCGGCGTAGCGCGACAGCAGTCCGAGCGCGCCGCGATTGCGAGGGATCAAGCGCATTGCGGCATCGTCGGCGTCTGCGACGGTCGACCGCAGCATCGGTCGCGGCAGCCGCACGGTGTAGGAATGCCCCGGAGTCGTCCGGCAGAACGATGTGGGCTCATTGCCCATCAGCAGGATGGCTTCGCCGTCATGGAGAATTTGTTCGCGACCGCCCGAACGAACCGACGCGATCCCCGACCGGTTGATGGCGAGCAAGGCGTCGTCGTTACCGTCAGCGAGATAGGCTCCGGTGCGCGAGATTCTTGCCGGCGACGAGGTGCCCTCGATCAACTGCAATCCGGGAAGCGACAGCGAGGTCATGCAGGCGTGAAATGCAACGTCCTTGGCCGGCTCGAGGTCGACGCGAAGCATGACGTGTCCATAATGTTCACGCCAATAGGCGATCCGGTCTTCCTCCGGGAGGAAATCAGTCGAGAATTCAACGATGTGGGCGCAAGTTCCTGTCATGGGAAATTACTCTGATCATTGTAAAGGGCGCCGGCCGCTCGGGTCCTTGCGCGTTGCGAATGGTTATCAGTAGCCCCGAGGTTGCCGTTCTGCGTCCCCCAATCAGAGGATGGCCCGGGGCTGCGGGCCGAAAGCGGCACCTTCGCGGGTCACTATTCCGTCATCCGCTATGCCGGAACGGCCAAACGGGCGGCCGCACGAGCCGTCGCCAAATGCCTGCGATTGGTCGCGCCAGTCCAAGACGCGCGGCTGACCCGATGATTGCTGTCCGCAGCCGGAAACCCGGCCGCGACCCTGCGCGCGGCGCCGCCCGGCCGGCCATTGCCATCAAACAAGGAAGTACTCATGAGCCTCTCAGGACAATGCTTTTGCGGCGCGGTTCAACTCGAAGTCACCGGCTCCCCGGAGGGAATGGGCTATTGCCATTGCAGTTCCTGCCGCTCCTGGTCCGGCGGTCCCGTCAATGCCTTCAGTCTCTGGAAACCCGAAGCGGTGCGCATCACGGCCGGCGCCGAAAACGTCGCGATGTTCCAGAAAACAAAAACGAGCCAGCGGCAATATTGCGCCAAATGCGGCGGCCATCTCATGACCAATCACCCGCCGTTCGGTCTGGTCGATGTGTTCGCCGCGACCCTTCCCGACCTCGCCTTCGCGCCGGGGGTTCACGTCAACTATTCCGAAACCGTGCTGCCGATGCGCGACGGCCTGCCCAAGCTGAAGGATTTTCCGAAAGAGCTCGGCGGATCCGGCGAGGTGGTTGCCGAATAACAAGCAAACAGCTCGGGCCGGCAAGCCGGCCCGAGTTCGTCGCGCGAGGCCGCCATGTATCGCGTCCGGACTTCCCGCGGGTCGGTCAGCCCCGTGGCCACCACAATGACGGCGCGGCGCGCATTGCTCCCGTCGCGTCATGTTGTTCTAGCAAGCGCTTGTCGAACCTGACCGCGCGCCAATCGTCCGACCGCGCGACGGCAAAGCCGGCCTTGCGGGCCAGCGCCTTCATCTGATCGTTCGTCTTGAAGGTTTCCCCGTACAGGCCGAAATACCCCAGACTGACGGCACGGGACTGCAACGCCGACAGCAGCGCCGAGCCAAGCCCCCTGTTCTGCCAGGCGTCACTGATCGAGATCGCAAACTCGCCGAGCCCGGTACGGCTCTCGACGGCGTAGCTGGCCTCGCCGATGACGGCCTCCTGCGCCTCGTGCCGCACTTCCGCGATCAACGTAAAACGATCCGGCTTCCGGTTCATCAGGCAGTCGAAGGCGATCCGGGATAAATTGCTGACCGTTCCCATGAAGCGATTGTACCGCGCCGAATAGGACAATGCCGTGAAATGCTCCGTCAGCCGGTCGACGTCTTGCTCGTCGGCGGTGCGGATATAAAGCCGGCTTGTCTCGGTTGCGGTCATGCCTTCAGACCAGGGAATGATGAACATCAAGCGGCCTCCGCTGTCACCGCCGCGACGCCGGCCGTCGCCCGGCTACACGCTCGTTGGCGGCGTCGAGGTGAGCATATTCCCGAATGACCCTCGCGGCGGCGCGCGTCCGGGATTCGTGCAACGCCAGCAGCAACGTGCGGCCGGCGCGTCTTGGAAGCCGCCAGACAAGTTTCAAAAACGGATTTCGAGAACGGAATCGAGTTCGAACCGGACCTCATCGACAATATGGTCATGGCGATTCTCTCTGAAATGATGTTTGAAGCGAATGCACGGGCCGACGCATCGAATCCTGCCGCGGCCAGCAAATACGCGTACAGGCGATGTGGGGGATGCGCTTGGACGGAAGCGCCAATCATCCGGCCTTGCGCGAAGCAATGACGGCGCGCGGTTCCGGTCGCCGCGGGCGAGTGAAAATCTTTTCTACGGGCCGTTGAACCTTCGTGCGGGTTTCGCGACTAAACCTGTTCCGCGATGGATGTCAGGGACGTTCGCCCCGCCGGAGAGCGCACCGGTTTGCGGCCGCGCCGAACTATTCGTCTACACCCAGGGCCATGGCTGAGCCATCGTCGCGATAGCGATCACTGCCCCGATATGGAATCAGCCGGTTCACGCGGCGACCATCGGGCAGTTCGATGGTGCGCAAGGTCATCACCTCGAGCGGCCGCTTTTCGAAAACGCGGCCTGCTTGCCTGACATGTGGCCGTTTCGCCGGCTTCGCGACCGGGGCGATGGAGGCAATGGTTTGGGCGCTTCCCTGCGGCGCGGCCTGTGGCGATTGCTTTTCTTCTTCACGCCTGGCGGGAGCCGGGTTGTCCTGCTGGCTTCGACCGGCGACGCTCCAGCCTGCGGCTTGGTCCCCTCGCTCGTTACGGCTTGAGACACCTCGACCTGCGGCGAGTGATCCCGGGCCGGCTCCGCAGCCTCGGCCTTTGCTTCCTGCCGATTGGCGGCTGCCGGCGGCTGCGGCGTCGGCGGTTGATCGCTCGAGACTGCCTTGTCCTTTGCAGCGGCGTTGGCCTGATGGTTCTCGCCAATCGCCGGCTCGTGTCGAGCCTCAGGCTTGCCCGGCTCGGGCGGGTTCACCCGCGGCGGATCAGCTGGCGTGGAATCCGGTTTGGAATTGTCCGCATAATGCGGTGGCGGCGCCTTCGGTGTCGCCTTCGCCATCACCTTCACGGGCTCCGGCGTCGCGAGCCAGTTCAGCGCCCCGTAGCCCCCTCCGAGAAGAAGGGTGACTGCGACAAGGTAAACCAACAAGGCAGGCATTGCGCGCCTCCACCCAAAAGTTGCCGCCTGCCCCGATGAGCACATGCGGCCTCGCCGAAGCGAGGCCGCATGCTTGGTTAGTCGATGACCTGAACGATACGATGCGTCGAAGGGTCGACGAGCACGGTGCGATCGTTGACGACGGTGTAGCGATATCTGGTCACGCCGTATTCGTGCGGCACTTCGTAATAGGTGACGCCGGCCGACGGCAGATCCTCGCCGACGCGAACTTCGTGTTGATAGCGGTATGACGGAACGTGACGCTCTTCGACGTAGCTGCGGAAACGCGGCCGGGTGTCGTCGGCGATGCCGCCGGCTACCGCGCCGACGCCGGCGCCCACAGCGGCCCCGACCGGACCGCCGACGATCGCGCCGGTAACCGCACCGGTGGTCGCGCCGGCAGCCACGCCGTTCTGCGCATGCGCTGCAAGCGGAAGTGAAAGCGCGGCTGCAATGGCAGCGCCGGCAAGCAGTTTGGTGTTCATGATGTCCTCCAGTCCTCGTGGTGTCCGGGATGCGGGACGGAGAACGTCAGAGGCTGACAGCCGTTCCAGTGCAAGCTCGAGTTCCCGTCAGGAACTTGCGCGGACTCGATGAACGTAGCTTCAGGCAAGCGTCGCCAGTCCGACAGCAGCCGGGTCGCTCGGGATCGCGCTTTCGATCGGAGGCACTGGACAGGGCTGCCGGGACAGACGCTGCAGAGTCCACTTCCTTGCTCACGGCCGCGACGGAGTTACCCACCTTTTCGACGATGGCTTTCAGATCATCGGCCGGTATGCGAAGCCGCCGGGTCCAGGCGCGAAGCTGGGCAGGATCGCCCGTGTTGATCTTGTTGCGGATGGGCGGATGTTTGGCGCGTTGCATGGCGGCATGTCCTGACTGTGAAAAATCAACGGAATGCCGGAGCCTTCGTTCCATCCGCTCTTGAGGCACATCGATGCATGCCGCAGCGGCGACGCTGGCGAACAGAGATGGCGAAGCTCGTCGCGCGAGCGATACGCCCGTCAAGGCGTTTTGCGGAGCACGCCCATCAGGCATTCCCGGACAAGCCGCCAAATGCAAATCCCTGCCGGTGGTGGCCGACAGGGATCAGCAGAAAAGTCAACGGACGGCGAGTGGTGTCACCCGGTGGCCCGTCAAGGACCTGCGCAATAATTAAATCCGCCGCAAAAAATCGATGCAAGACCAATTTGTAGGCTGCGGATGCCCGATGTCCGTGCAACTCACAGCCGACACATGCCTGGATTTAGAATTTGCCTTTGGTCGCGTCCTTGGCCGCGGACATCAGGCCGCCGGTGATCTGGCGCATATGTTCACCGGCATTGGTGAACTGGCTCTTCAAGAACTCCGACTGAATGCGCATGGCTTCCTGAAGGTCGGTCGCGTGAACCAGCTTTCGCGCGTGTTCGAACGCGGCCTTGATGTTCTGTTCCGTGAGCGACAGCGCCTGCTTGGACATCTCCGTTCCCGGAGTCGGCATCGAGGTGATCGACTTGTTCGCCGCGTCGAAAAACATTCCGAACGCCTTTTCCGCCTGGTCGATGGTCTTTTCCGCCAGATCGCGCAATTCGGCCGGCACTTCCAGTTTCGGCTCAGTCATCTTGCCATCCTCCAGGTTTCGATCGAGGGTTACCACAATTCGGGAGCGGCGTCTGTGCCGTAATCGCCAAATTGGCGATGGGCTTGCCGGGCGGTTTCAGGCAAGCCTCATCGATCGTCGTCGTCGGGATGAACCCATGGATAGGGCGCGATCTTCCGCTCCCTGGTGAGCCGGATCAGGTGCACCCGCGGCGCGTATCGCGGCGTGGCGCAGGAGCGGCATTTGAGCGCCGCCTCCAGCTTCCAGACCGGCGTATCGCGCGGCCGGCGGATGGCATCGAGCGGCAGGCTGGCGCGGGTCTCGCAGCGGTGACACATCACCTCCAGCCAGCAATATCCGGCATTGAGGCATTGCGCGATGGTGGGCGACGGCTGGGCCGGACCGCCGAAGCCTTCCATCTGCTCCGACCACAGCAGGCATTCGGCGGCATCCGCCTCGCGGACGGCTCGTTCGGCCTGCTCCCTGGCATTCCGCGCGTTGATCCTCGCGCCCTGGACGCGATCGCCAAAAATCCGTTGTCGGCTGCGGCCTCCCATCCGGCCATTATCGGCGGCGTTCGCGGAATTGCGCAATCCCACTAGGAATGGCGGCGGGAACGGCGATCCACCCCCACCGGTTCGGTCAACCGAACGGCAAGGCGGGGCTATCCGGGAGAGCGCACTCCCGGATTCCTTCTAGGCGGCACGCACGGTCGCGAGGAACCTGTCCACTTCGAGCTTGAGACGGTTGCTTTCACTCGACAGGGATTGTGCCGACGACAGCACCTGCGAAGAGGCCGATCCGGTTTCGCTGGCACCCTGCTGGACGGTGGTGATGTTGGAGGAAACCTCCTGCGTGCCGATCGCCGCCTGCTGGACGTTGCGGGAAATTTCCTGCGTCGCCGCGCCCTGCTCTTCCACCGCCGCGGCAATCGTCGAAGAAATCTCCGACAATTTCTCGATGGTGGCGCTGATCTCCTGGATCGCTCCCACCGATTGCTGCGTCGCGGCCTGAATGCCGGTGATCTGCTGGCCGATCTCGCCGGTGGCCTTTGCGGTCTGCTGGGCCAGCGCCTTCACTTCCGAGGCCACGACGGCGAAGCCACGACCGGCCTCGCCGGCACGTGCCGCCTCGATGGTGGCATTGAGCGCCAGCAGATTGGTCTGCCCGGCGATGGTGTTGATCAACTCGACCACATCGCCGATGCGAGCGGCGGCCTGCGACAATTCGCTGACGCGACCGTTGGTCTCGCGGGCCTGCGCGACGGCCTCGACGGCCATCCTTGCCGATTCCTGCACCTGGCGGCTGATCTCGTTGACGGAGGACGCCATCTCTTCCGTCGCGGAGGCAACCGACTGCACGTTGGTCGAGGCTTCCTCAGAAGCCGAAGCAACCGTAACCGAGAGCCGCTGGGCGGAATCGGCGCTCGCCGTCAGCGTTCCCGCGGCGGCCTCGAGTTCGGTCGCGGAGGAAGCGACGGTCTCGATGATGTCGCCGACCGCGGTCTCGAAATCACCGGCTAGCTTGTGCATGTCCGCCTTGCGCTGGATCGCGACGCGCTTCTCCATGTCCTTCTGGGATTCACGGTCAAAGCCGAGCTTGGCCTGCAGCGCCTGAAGGTTGCGCAGCGCGATGCCCGCCTCGTCATCCCGCTCCACGGCGACACGGCTGTTGAAAAGTCCCTGCGCGATCGTCGCCATGATCTGGTTGAGCTGCATCAGCGGACGGCCGATCGCGCGGATGGTCTGCAGACCCAGCCATCCCCCGACCAGCAGGCCAACCAGAAGCAGGCCAATCGTGGTGAGGCCGCTGAAGCCGAGCTCGGCCTGAAGACCCATGATGAGCATGAAAGCGGCCTGTACCGCTATCAGCGTGACCAGGCGCGCTTTGAAGGAGCCGGTGAAAAGCGCAAGAATATCCGTCATCGACCGCCTGCGGATCATTCCCGCCTCGACCCGGTAGGCCTGCGCCTTGTTCGCACGGAACAGCGCGTAGACGTGCTCCGCCTCTTCGCGCTGATCGGACGGCAGCTTGGTGCGGATCGACATGTATCCGGTGACCTGACCGGCTTCCCAAAGCGGGGTTGCGCTCGCCAGCACCCAGTAGAAGTCACCGTTCTTGCGGCGGTTCTTCACCGCGCCGGCCCACGGCTTACCGGCCTTGAGCGTGTCCCAGAGATTGGCGAAGGCTTCCGGCGGCATGTCGGGATGGCGGATGATGTTGTGCGGCTGCCCCATCAATTCCTGTTCGGTGAAGCCCGACGCGGCAACAAACTGCTCATTAAAGTAGGTCAGCCTGCCCTTGAGGTCGGTCTTCGAGACGATCAGGGTTTCCTCCGTGATCGGATATTCGACATTGGTGACCGGAAGATTGGTGCGCATTTTCGTATTCCCGTTAAAGTGAAATTCCATGCCTGACGTTGGAGATGTCCGCCGCGCTTTGCGTGCTCAGACCTTGAGCGCCATCTCGCGGGCGAGCTGAAGCATTCGCTCGATCATCGCGATATGTTCGTCGAAATTCCTTCTTGTGGTGGGATCGGCCAGCCTTGATGCGATTTCGCGCGCGTGCTGCGCCGCGAGAGCAAGCATGAGGACCGCATTTGCGATCTCTCCCCTGGCCTCGGATTGCAGGTCCATGATCCGGGAGGCCAGCGCGGCGATATCAATGTTGGTGTTTGCCGCAGACGGCTGCGCCGTCGCTCGAGAGAATCGTGGCTCTCTCTTCCGAAACTCCAGGACGTTCAGCATCGTTGCTCCGCCGACCTGCTATGCTGCTCGATTGCGAGCGGTCGACGATAAAATAATTGAACCAAGTTATAGATTGATTAGACCCATCAACGACAGCCCACGTGAATACTGCCACAATTTGCGAGTGCCGATCGGGCTTGAGCGTCTTTGAAGGTGTAACGAAAATCGAGATGAAAACTCGAGTAAAGATGCGACGATGTAGCGCAAGAGGCGCGCAGCCTGCACGCGATAAGGCTGCAACGAAGGCTCCATCCGGATTCGGCGGCCGTTTCGCCGCGACCGCTTGGGAAACAGCTGGCGTAATCCGATCATCTCTGTCGCAAAGCGATCAAAAAAATACCGCAGGGCGTCACGGCGCTTCGCTGCAATTCGCGATCGGTTGCAAATGCAGATGATAGAGGGCAATCGTCATACAATCACTGCGCATACGTAACAAGGATTGATTCCCTCACGCATGCCGTCCCGATCGACGCCACTGAGCAACTATCCGGTTCTCCACTCGCGTGATCCGGAACTGGTCCGCGAGCGTTTGTCGAGGGATTTTGGCGCGACCAGGCTCGAGGTCCCTTCGGGTGAGGACACGTTCGCGGCGCGCGTGAACCATCTGCAGATCGGCGGCCTTGGACTATCCTATTGCGATTACGCCGGGGATGTCTCGCTCGGCTTCGGCGAAGCTTCCTTCGTGCGGCAGCTTTTCAATATCAGCGGCAGGGGGCGATACGAGGCGGGCGGCATGCCCGGAGAAATCACGCCGGGATCTTGGAGCACGATTCTGCCGGCGCGAGCGCCGTTGAGTCTGGAGCTCAAATCCGGCTATCGCCAGTTCGTGCTGAGAATTGAATCCGAAGCGCTGGTACGCAATCTCGGCGCCCTGCTCGGGCAGGAGATCACCGGCAAACTGGAATTTGAAAATACGGCCTATGCTCCCGCGATGTCCAGCCTCAGGCGTCGGGTCTTCCTGTTCGCGGCCGAATTCAACGAGCGCGGCGCCTACTTCTCCGATCTCGTCTCCGCCGAAGTCGAGCGCATGATGATCATGAACTTCCTGATGTGCCACCGGCACAATTATTCGCACCTCTTGTTGCGGCAGCCGCTTCCGTCCGCCTTCTCCGCGGTCCGGGCGGTCGAGGAATTCATCGAAGCCAACTGGGACAAGCCGATCGATATCCCGACGATGACCTCGGTTGCGAAGGTGAGCGCAAGAAGCATGTTCCGGCAGTTCAAGAAGGACCGCGGCTACTCTCCGGCGGACTTCGCCAAGCGGATCCGGCTCAACCACGCGCGCGAGATGCTCGAACGATCAGGTGGAGAGGCGTCGGTGACGCAAATCGCACTCAAATGCGGCTTCCAGAATCCCGGCCATTTTGCCCGCGACTTCCGGCTCGCCTTCGGCGAACTGCCCTCCGAAATCCTGAGGAAATCGATCCGGCGACCGCCGTCCTGAAATTTGAGACCGCTCGATGCAATGGGAGACTGATGTCCGACGAAACGCAGATGAAGCTTTCCGACCAAGCGGTCCTCACCTATCTCGGTTCGGCAGTCCTGCTTTGCTGGGATGAGCTGCCGTCCCACGCGCAGAACAGAATCCTGGCCCAGACCGGCGACGTCATCGGGCTGGCGCCGATCCCGGATATCCGCAGCCGGTTCGTCGAACTGCTGTCGCGGCGCGCCAGGATATAGCGCGACCGCAAGCGGCGGGTTGCGGATCAGCCCGCAAAGCGGCTTCGGTATTCCGAAGGCGATATCCCGAGGTGGCGCATGAACGCCCGCCGCATCCGTTCATCGTCGCCGAAGCCGGCCCGCTCCGCGACCTCGACCACGCCGCGGGTTTCGCGGCTTTCGAGCAACAGCCTCGCCGTCTCCACCCGCAGCGCCTCCACGCCGCTGGCCGGCGTCATTCCGGTGCGGCTGGCATAGGCGCGCGCAAAGGTCCGCGGAGTCATGCCGGCCTTCGCGGCCAGCGTTTCGACCTTGAGGTCGCCGGTGATGTTCTCGATGATCCAGGCGTGCAGTGCGGAAAAGCGTCCCTCGACGTCGGAGGCCTGCGCCGCCAGCACGGTCGAGAACTGGCTTTGGCCGCCGGGGCGCTTGAGAAACACCACCAGCCGACGCGCGATATCGAGCGCGGTGGTATGGCCGAAATCCTCCTCGATCATGGCCAGCGCAAGGTCGATGCCGGCGCTGACGCCGGCCGACGACCATACCCGCCCATCCTTGACGAAGATCGCATTCGGCTCGACGCGCACGGCTGGAAAGCCGTCCGCCAGTCTCGGGCAATACCGCCAATGCGTCGCGGCGCGCTTGCCGTCGAGCGCGCCGGTCCAGGCCAGCACGAACGCGCCCAGGCACACCGAGGCGACCCGGCGCGCCTTCGGCAGCGTCTCGACGATCCACTTCATCAGGACGGCGTCCTGCCGCAACTTCCAGATGCCCGGGCCGCCCGGAATGACGAGCGTATCGATCTGGTTCGGCCGGAGGCTTCTGATCGGCGCGGTGTCGATCATCATCCCGACGTCGGTCGGCACGAGGCCGCCCGCGGCCGAGACGTACGACAGCGAGTAGTTCGCGCTCGCCAGTTCGATCTCCTGCAATTCCGCAAAGACCTGCGCCGGACCGGAGATGTCGAGCAGCGTCACGCCGGGAAAGGCGACGATCGCGACCCTCCTGGCGGAGGCCTGTTCACGTAAACCCGGCCGCCGGGGTTTGGCAGATTTCGAGGGCATATTGTCCTTTAAGCCAATAAAGGCGCGCCTGTATAGATGATCCCGGAAAGCGGGGTGATGACCATGTCACTGGAGGCGAACCGCCAATACGGCACGATCAAGTCGCCGTGGCCCGAATACGCCATCTACAGCTTTCCGGACGCCTCCCTTGTCAGCCCCGGGGAGAGGCGACCGCTGATGGATGCCATGAACGGCATCATCGCGGTCAATTGGATGGCGACGGAGCCGCATTGGACTGCGGACTCCTCGCCATTCGACCGCAAGTTCAGCCTCATCCTGGTTTACGACTGCTCGGGACTGGTCGCCTTTTCGGTCTACCGCCGGCTCACGCTTGCGGCCGGCCCGGCCATCTATCGAAGCGGCACCGAAGTGCTCCCGGCCCATCAGGGCCGCGGCCTGTACGGATTTTTCACCACGGAAGTCCTGAAATCCTCGACCGCGGCCGATACGCCGGCGGGCGGCATCCTCTATGGATGGCGGACGCGCAATCCCATCGTCTGGGCGGCCAACGCCAGGATCTGCGAAAAGGTCACGCCGTCGCTGCTCGGCGACGCCGAGGACCCTGCCCTGCAGACGGCCTGCATCGAGATGTGCTCGCTGCTCTATCCCGGCAAACCGCTCGAGGTGCCCGGCATGGTGATGCGCGGCGCCTACGGCCACATCAGGCATCACCGGCAGGCCTATCACGGCACCGCATCGCTGGTCGATGCGGCGATGTCCCGCCTGATCCCGGACTCGGCGGACGCGCTGTTCTCCGTCGGCCTTGCGAGGCTGTGATGGCGATAACCGAACAGCACGCCGGATTTGCGCCCGCCATCCGCTCGGCCGATCGCGCTTACCTGGCCTGGGCTGCGGTCGCCATCGCCTATGCGATCGCGTTCCTGCAGCGGGTGTCGCCGCAGTCGATCGCCCAGAATTTCATGGCGGACTTCTCCACCGACGCCGCCGGTGTCGCGATGCTCGCCTCGAGCTATTTCTGGGGCTACACCCTGATGCAGATCCCGGCGGGCCTGCTGGTCGACCGCTACGGCGTCAAGCGCGTGGTGCTGTTCAGCATGGCGGCCTCGTCGCTCGGCAGCGCCGCGTTCGCGCTGGCGCCGAACCTGCTCGACGTCTTTGCCGCCAGGCTGATCGTCGCCTGCGGCGATGCGCTGGTGTTCACCGCGCTCCTGAAACTCGTCGCGCTGAGCTTCAAGGACGAGCGCTTCGGCATCATGTCGGGCATCTCCCAGGTATCGGGCTATGTCGGTGGCGTGATGGCGACGACGCCGCTTGCCGCGGCGGTGAGCGGCTTCGGCTGGCGCGCCTGCTTTGTCTTCATCGCCTGCGTCGGCGTCGCCAACCTCGCCTTTGCCTCGCTCGTCCTCAAGGCCGATCCGGCAGCGCACAGCAGCAAGACCCTGCAGCGGCGTGCTGGCCGCCAGCCGCCAGTCGCTCTCGCAACTGGCGAACTGGGGATGCGCGATGACCTTCGCCTCCCACTTCGCCGTGGTGACGACGCTGTCGGGCGTGTGGGGAATTCCGATGGTGGCGCACTTCTTCGGTATCTCGCCGTCGGCGGCGGGCACTCCCCTGCTCGCCTTCATGGTCTGCAACGCCATCGGTTCGATCCTGCTTGGCCATGCGGCGGATCGCGCGGCGACGGCGCTCGACAGCGCGCTGATCCGCATCTGCCTGCTGCGGATGCTTCTGATCGCGATGCTGCTGCCGCCGGTCGCCCATGCGTTTGGCTTCCTCTATGTCACGGTCGTGTTCGCAGCGCTCGGGCTCGTCGCCGGCGGCACGGTGCCGCTGGTGCTCAAATGCACCAAGCGGCTCTACACCGCCGAGTTGATCGGCGTCGGCGCCTCGGTCAACACCACCGCCGCCGGAATCTTCGCGGGCGCCGCCCAGCCCGTGATCGGGCTCGCCATGGTCGGCGCCAGCCGGCTTGCAGGCGGCGGACATGGCGCCGCCTCGATCGGCGATGCCGGCTTTGAGACCCTTATTGGAATTCTGCTGGTGATGTCGCTGCCGGGTATTGCCGGTCCGTGGTTGATGCGGAGCAAATTGATAGATCGTGAGTAGCGTTATTGTGTGAGTGAGGGGGGCGGAATGTCGCGTTTGTATTTGAGAAAAAGCGAAGTTGGCTCGAATTACGCAGTGAGTTCGTGGCAAACCGTTTTATTCGCGGAGTTTGAAGCGCAGATGAGCAGCGAGGCGAGACCCTTCCCCTGTATCTTCGGCGTGACGGGCTATCGGCTCGATCAGTTGCGCTATCTGTTTCTCGATCCGTTCGACGTCGGGGTTCTCGGCGACCAGCTCGCGCAATTCGTCACCGAATCGCGCTCGCACGGACCGAACACATCCCTAATCGTGTTCACCCGGCCGCGGCCGGTGCAGACACTGGATGCCTATCACAGGAAATTCTGGCTCATGCTCGACAAGCTGGCGCGGCTCGACAAGAGCCCGTGGCCCGAGACCATCCCGGAACAGATCGATCATCCGATGTGGGAGTTCTCGTTCGCCGGCGAGCCGATGTTCGTCGTGTGCTCCACGCCTGCGCATGTGATGCGGCAAAGCCGCCGCTCCTGCTTCCTTCATGCTGACGTTCCAGCCGCGATGGGTATTCGAAAAGATCCTCGGCACCGAGAAGGCCGCGGCGGCTGCCTTCGCCGAAGTCCGCAAGCGGCTGATCCCCTACAACTCCACCGCCCCCTCGCCCCTGCTCGGCCGCTACGGCGCCGAGCACGGGCGCGAGTATCAGCAATATTTCCTGCACGATGACAATCGGGCGGAAGGCGGATGCCCGTTCGCCAAGCTCGCGCAGGCCAAGAGCCCTCAGATCGGAGACAGGGAGCAAGCGGCATGACCGAGATCATCGCTGGCACGAAGACCGAATTCGCGATCGACCCCGATATCCTGGAGTTGCTTCCGGACCAGGGCAGCGTGGAATTGCAGCGCGACGCCGCGGGCAAGGTGCATCATTTCCACACCCACCCCGTGGACGAGATCCTGGTGATCATCAAAGGCGCGCTGAAGTTCTGGTGCGAGGATGGAATGCGGATCGTTCATCCCGGCGACACCATCAGGCTGCCGGCCGGCACGCTTCACCAATCCGAGGCAATGGAAGGCGGCGCCATCTATGCGATCGCGACCCGGCCGCCGGCTGTCGTGACTATCGGTTGAAACGGGAGAGCGCCGTGGTCACGACGCTGCTGTCAGGACACCGCGCTCGGAAAAACGCGCTGAGAAAAATGCGCTCGGGAGAATGCGGTCAGGACAATGGGCGATCGGAGGAAAATTGCGCGTCGGTCGCGAGGCGTTCGACCAGTTCGATGACTTCGGATCGTTGCCTCGGTGCAAGTTTGAGGAAGGCCTTCAGCAGCCGCAGGCTTTCGACAGTTTCGCTCGATGGAGCTCCGAGCTTCTTGTGCAGCTCTGTAACAAACGTGGGATTTTTCATCTCGCACCTTTGATAGGGAACGGAAATGGCATTTCTAGGCAAACGTGAAGGCTTAGCCCAAAAGGTCGATACCGCAGCGATTGAGGCTGAACGTCTCGGCCTGACGACGGCTACTTTGATACTTCGAATGGCACGCCTGGAAATTGACCGGGCCGAACCCGACGAGGTTGAAAGTATGCCAAGGAACAACTCTATCGGCAAGCCTAACTGAGAGGCCGAAAAGCAACTCGGCTGGCCAAATCACGCCAAAATATATCGGGCGCGACGGCTTCAGCCGTGCCCGGCGGCCGAATATGAACGAAACGGCGCCTCGCCGTTCGGCCCGTGGTTGTCGCCACGCGCGGCCGGAGCGACCGGCTTTGCCGCGCCACTATTTCGACATGAAGAAATCCGTCCCGCCCGATCGATCACGTCGGCCGGAACGACTGAGGCGCACTTTACGAACGGTCGGCGGCGCACGGCTTTCGCCGGAATTCAGCGACCCGCTTTATCCGTGCGATGGACTTGCTGCGCGCGCGCCTTGTCCCTCGGCTGCTCCTGCCCCATTTCGTCGCGCATGATGCCCTGATCAGGACCGCGCGGCGGCTTTGGTTCCGGCTTTGGCATGCCTTTCTGGCCACCATGTTTGCCGCCTTGATCCTGCACACCTTCCAGATCGTTCTCTCGGGGCATCGCGATCAGATCCTGTCTTGCTGAGGAGCGGCTCGAACTTCCTCCGGCTGCTTTCCAAGGCCGGTAACGCGGTGCGCGGCCGCCGGGTTCCATGGCCTCGCGCGGCGTCCTGTTCCAAAAAGTGAATGCCGAAGCCGGAACCCAACGCTCCGAATGCCGGTTTGAATCCCGCATCAATCTTCAAAAGCAGGAGACAGTCTCATGCGTTCCAAGCTTGCACTCTCGGCCCTCGTCATCGCCTCGCTGCTGGGCGCGACAACGATCGCCTCGGCACAGACGCAGCCGGCTCCCGGCGCGTCCACCGAAAACAACATGGCGCCGGGCGCCAGCACTCACAAAATGAAGTCCGGCAAGATGAAAACCAGCAAGGCGAAATCCGGCACCACTACGGGGATGAGTTCTTCTGCCCACAAGAGCCACAAGGCCGACAAAGACAAGATGGGCAGCATGAGCAAGTAAGCCGCAAGCGTATCGGCGGACTCCAGGCTCCGTCAGACAAAGGGCCCCGGTGCAAACCGGAGCCCTTTTTGTTTGGCGATCTACCAAACGGCGATCACACGTGCGACAATGACGGCGGCGGCCGCCGCTTCTCATCACGCAAACCGGGACTTCATGGTCCCGCGGAAGCGGGCCGGTCTCACATTTTAGTGACCTTTTCGACCCAACAATTCTGCATCAGGCCCGAAATAAGCCATCCACCCCAATGTTTCCTATTGTGACGCAGGCGGCAGGAGAGTCCTCGCGATGTCCAAGGCTTTCTTGTCCGGGCGTTCTTTGCCCAAAGCTGCCATGGTTTCCCTGGCGACATCGGCACCCCCGAACATTTTATTGCAGAAGGACGTTCTGACCGCGGCGTGGGATGGCTTCGGCTCCCGCTTTCCCGAATTCGAACGCTTCTCCAGCATTTTCGCCAACACCGGCATCATCAAGCGCCACGCCGTAAAACCTTTCGACTGGTATCTCGAGCCGCGCGGCTGGCCGGAACGCACGGAAGCTTTTCTCGAAGGCGCCGAGGCGCTGTTCATCGACGTTGCCGAAAAGGCGCTGGCAAAAGCCCGCCTCACCGGCCGCGACATCGACACCGTCGTCACGGTCTCTTCCACCGGGATCGCGACGCCGAGCCTGGAGGCACGGGTCTTCAACCGGATGGGATTTCGCTCCGACGTCGCGCGCGTGCCGGTGTTCGGCCTCGGCTGCGCGGGCGGAGCTTCGGGTCTGTCGATCGCCTCGCGCCTGGCACAGGCGCGACCGGGCAGCAACGTGCTGCTGGTGACGATCGAACTCTGCACGCTCGCGCTTCGCCACGACGAACTCACCAAGGCCAACATTGTCGCCGTCAGCCTGTTCGGCGATGGTGCCGCCGCTGTGATATTGCGCGCTGGCGACGGCGGCGCGACGGAGATCGAAAATGCCGGCGAACATCTCTGGCCGGACACGCTCGGCATCATGGGCTGGAGTGTCGATCCCGAAGGGTTCGGCGTGATCTTTCGCCAAACCATTCCCGATTTCGTCCGCACCCACCTCAACCCGGCCATAGTGCGGATTCTGGCTGACATGCAGTTGACGATGGCCGACATCGGCCGCTTCGTCTGTCATCCCGGCGGCGCCAAGGTCGTCAACGCGCTGGAGACCGCGCTGGCGCTCGATCAGGGCACGCTCGACTGCGAACGCCAGGTGATCGCCGACTACGGCAACATGTCGTCGCCGACCATCCTGTTCGTGCTCGAACAGGTCATGGCAAAAGGGCTGCCGGCGCGTTCGCTGTTGACGGCGCTCGGCCCCGGCTTCACCGCAAGCTGTGTCGCGTTGCGGCACGCCGCGTGACCTCGGCCGAATTCATTCTCGCCTTGATCACGCTGCAGCGCGCCGCGGAGCTCGTCATCTCCAGACGCAACACCGAAAGGCTAAAGGCCCGCGGCGCCGTCGAGGTGGCGCCACGTCATTATCCTCTCATCGTCGCGGTACATGCGGGCTGGCTGATATCGCTCTGGATTTTCGGGCACGATCGGCCCGTGGACGTCGTGGCCCTGCTCGTCTACGTCATCCTGCAGGGCTTTCGTGTCTGGGTGATGTGGACGCTCGGCGCGCGCTGGACGACGCGGATCATCGTTCTGCCGGGCGAGCCGCTGGTCAAGCGCGGGCCCTACCGGTTGCTGTCGCACCCCAACTACGCCGTGGTCGCCGCCGAGATCGCGCTGCTGCCGCTCGTTCTCGGCCTTCCCTTGCTGGCGCTGATTTTCACGGCACTGAATGCCGCGGTCCTCGCCATTCGCATCCGCGCCGAGAACCGGGCGCTGGCTGTGTCCGCTGCTACGATGGCGCGCGGCGCTCCATGAGCGAGCGGGCGAGCGAGCCGCCGCAGGCCAAGGCCGCCACCTGGCTGGGGTTCGGCCTGATGTGCCTCGGCATGTTCATGGCGATCCTCGACATTCAGGTGGTCGCGACCTCGCTGCCGGCGATCCAGAACGCGCTCTCGATATCGCGGGAGGCGATGAGCTGGATCCAGACCGCGTATCTGATCGCCGAGATCATCGCCATTCCGCTCACGGGCTGGCTGACGCGCGTGCTGACGCTGCGCTGGCTGTTCGTGGCGGCGATCGGGCTGTTTACCGCCGCCTCGATCGGCTGTGCGTTCAGCGGCAGCTTCGCCGTCCTGATCGGCTTTCGCGTGCTTCAGGGCTTTGCCGGCGGCGCGCTGATCCCCGCGGTGTTTTCCGCAGTCTTCCTGTTGTTTCCGATCCGCCTGCATCCGGCGGCGACGACGATGGCCGGCATCATGGCGGTGCTGGCGCCGACCGTCGGCCCCGTGGTTGGCGGCTGGATCACGGAAACCTGGTCCTGGCATTGGCTGTTCCTGATCAATGTCGCGCCCGGAATCCTCGCCGCAATCGCGACCCCATTTCTGCTGCCGCGCACCCAACCTCGCCTCGCCGATCTCGTCACCCTCGACGGCGTTTCGCTTGCCTTGATGGCGATCGCCCTCGCCTGCCTGGAACTCGGCTTGAAGCAGGCCCCGCATGACGGCTGGCTTTCTTCGACGTGTGCGCTGCTGTTTTCTCTTAGCGCCGCGGCGACCATCATCTTCGCTGTCAGAACGCTGAAGGCGGCGCATCCCGTGGTCGATCTATCGACCTTGCGAACGCGCTCCTTTGCGATCGGCTGCGGCCTGAGCTTTTGCCTCGGGGTCGGATTGTTCGGATCGGTCTATCTGATGCCGGTCTTCCTCGCCTATGTCCGGCGGCACGACGCCTTCGAGATCGGCACCATCATGCTCGTCACCGGCGTCGCGCAACTGGTGACCGCGCCCATCGCCGGCAGCCTCGAAAGCCGGTTCGATCCGCGCTGGCTGTCGGCGCTGGGCTTCGCCCTGTTCGCGCTCGGCCTCGGCAGCAGCGCCTTTCAGAGCCGGCTCGCCGATTTCGACGAGATGTTCTGGCCGCAGGTCTTGCGCGGCGTGGCGATCATGTTCTGCCTGCTGCCGCCGACGCGGCTGGCGCTCGGCGCGCTGACGGAAGCGGCGGTGCCCGATGCCAGCGGCCTGTTCAATCTGATGCGCAATCTCGGCGGCGCGATCGGCATCGCCTTGATCGATACCATTCTTTATGGCCGCACCGGCGGGCATGCCGAGATGCTGCGCGATCGGCTGATCGCGGGCGACGTCACGGCGGCGCAGGCGATCGGGCTGGACGTGGACCTGTTCCTGCACCGGCCTCCCGACGTGTCGGACGCGACCGTCGAAGCCTATGTCCGTCCCCTGGTCGAAAGAGCGGCATTTGCGCTCAGCACCAACGAAGCCTGGGCGTTGCTCGCCTTCGCCGCTCTGGCCGGCCTTCTGATGATCCCGTTCGCGGGCCCACAGCCCCCGCGCGGCGACACGCCTGCGAGCAAGGACTGACCGGCAGGCCGGAACAGCGCCAGTTTGCGCTGCACGCAGAGCGTGTTTCCCGCTTGCAAGCTCACCCCGGTCGGGCAATTCTGCGCGCCCGGCGCTCATCCAGGGACCGGTTCGGTAAGTCCGGACGCCAGTGATCCGGAAACCACAGGGAGGTTCGTCATGCTTACACGGCGAGACTTTGCAGGTATTGCGTCCTGCGCACTCTGCGCAGTAACAGGATTCATGGCGACCGATGCGTCGGCGCAAACTACGCCGCCCGCAACGACGCCCGGCGTCACGCGAAAGGTACTGTCGCAGACCGACGGCCCCACCCCGGGATATGTGACCATCATCGTCGAAGCGGAAATCGAACCGGGTATCATGGTCGCGCGGCATACCCATCCGGGCATTGAATCCGCCTACGTCATCGAAGGCGGCCTGGACCTGCCGATCGAAGGTCAGCCGATCCGCAGTCTGAAGCCCGGCGACGGATTCGTGGTGCCGCCCAACACACCTCATGCGGGCGGCAAGAACGGCGACAAGAAGACGAGGATCGCAAGCACCTATGTCGTGGAGAAGGGCAAGCCGCTCGCTTCTCCCGCCTGACCCCGGTCACTGCAAGGCATCGGGGCGCGAGACCGCGCGCCCCGACAGGTGAGCAGCAGATCTCAACTCTACTGCTGCTTTTCCCAGAACGACAGCAAGCCCTGCGACGCCGAGCCGCCGATCACGCAGGGGATGCCGACGGCGACCTGGCCGAGGGCGGCCGCCGAGACGCAGCCGAGCGCGACCGCGCCGACGCCGACCTGGCCCCAGAAGTCGAGGTTGCGCCGCGAATCCGAACCCTTGGTCTTGAGTTCTTCGACCGCGGCGAGCGCATCCTTGCGCACCGCGCCGAGTTGCACGGTGTCGGCGGCGTCGATCACCTCGGTCAGCGGCACCTTGACGGCTTCCGGCTGGGTCGCGAGTTCGCTCCGCAGAAACTCGCGCAATCCCGCATCGCGGACCGCGTAGCTTGCGAGCGTGTAGCGCGCCATGCTGCCGACCGTCAGCTTGTCGACGGTGTCGCGGCTCTTGCTCCAGGGCAGCATCGCCACGATCCGCAGGATCGGCAGATGCGAGCCGGTGGCGAAGTAATATCCCCACAGCGTATCCAGCAGATCCTGATTGCCGGCGAAGGTCTGGACCATCTTCACCTTCTTGTTCTTGTCGTCCTTGGCGAACGGGTTTGTCGTGAATACCCCGCGCAGCTTGTCGAGCATGCCGGGTTTGGTTTCCTCCAGCGGAATGTTGGCGAGCGTCGGCAGCGTGCCGGCGAGATAGGCGTCGATCATCACCTTGCGTCCCGGCATCTTCGGCGCGACCTTGCGCAACAGATTGCGCCAGTCCGGCAATCCGGAATAGGCGATGGCGCGGACGATCACCCATTCGTCTTCGGGCGCGACCGGAAAGAGGCTGTTGACGAGTTGCTCGGCCTTGGCCGGGTTCGATCCGATCGCACCGGCGATGAAGCCGAGATAGATGCCGGAATTCTCCGGCTCCTTGAACGTCTGCGCGTGAAACAGCACGCGCACGGCCGCCGGCACATGGGCGTAATCGGGCTTGGCCCGGTAATTATAGATCCATTGCTGGACCACGTTGAGCGATGCGCGCGGATCGATCTCCGGCGTGACCGCCGCCCCTGCCGGCGCGACCAGCAGAAGCGTGGCGGTGATGAAAGCTGCGTAGCGCATGTGATGCTCCCGGAAAGCGCGTTCGCGTCCGCGAGGCCGTCGGGCGGCGAACGTTTGGCTTCTATGGCTAGGCAGCATTTAAAGCGGCTTAACGACATTTTCGGGAATGCGCCGTCCGTAGCTGCGTCGAAATTATGGCAACCCGTTAACGCTTAGGCCCGCAACTCACCTTATCCCAGACATTCTTTCGCCCGGCGCCGGCATTTCCATCGCACCCCGCCGAGTGGGAGACAGCAGGGACGATGACGGAAGAGAGGATGCCGGGTGGGCGACGCCGCAGGTGCGATCGCGGCGGGCACGTTGCTGGCCGCC
The DNA here is from genome assembly GCA_963843225.1 of uncultured Alphaproteobacteria bacterium. GTDB lineage: Bacteria > Pseudomonadota > Alphaproteobacteria > Rhizobiales > Xanthobacteraceae > Bradyrhizobium. The sequence continues at coordinate 229,425 of CAWJJT010000008.1, forward strand.
GCGCTCGGGCTCGTTTCGGCGCAGGCGTTCGCGGCCGAGACCATCGAGGTCCAGGGCAATCGCCGGATCGACGCCGAGACGGTCCGCTCCTACTTTCACGCCGCCGCCGACGGCCGGTTCGATGAAGCCGCGCGCGATGCGGCGCTGAAGGCGCTGGTGGCGACCGGCCTGTTCGACAACGTCACGATCGAGCGCGCCGGCGATCGGCTGGTCGTGCATCTCGCACGAGGCGCCGGTGCTCGACCGCGTCGCGTTCGAAGGCAACAAGAAGATCAAGGACAAGGAGCTCGATGCGGTCATCGAGTCCAAGCCGCGCGGCACGCTGCAGCGCGCGATGGTGCAAGCCGACGTCGGCCGCATCATGGAAGCCTACCGGCATGCCGGGCGCGACGATGTCGGCGTGGTGCCCAAGATCATCGATCGCGGCAACGACCGCGTCGACCTCGTCTACGAGGTGACGGAGGGGCAAAAGACCACGGTGCGGCAGATCAATTTCGTCGGCAACACGGTGTTCGGCAAGCGACAGCTCGCCGCCGTGATCAAGACCTCCGCCACCAACATGCTGAGCTTCCTGACCGGCGGCGACGAGTACGATCCCGACCGCATCGCCGGCGATCGCGAGCAGTTGCGGCTGTATTATCGCAGCAAGGGCTATGCCGACGCCAGCGTGACCTCGGCGAAAGCCGAATACGATCCGGCGCTGCACGGCTTTACGCTGACGTTCGCGATCGACGAAGGGCAGCTCTATCATTTCGGCGACATCAGCCTCGCCAGCAACGTGCCGGGGGTCGATAGCGAAAAACTCCGCCGCGCTGCTGGTGGCGCGGCCGGGCGCGATGTTCGACGGCCGCGCACTCGACAAGACCACCGACGTGCTCGGCGGTCGAACTCTCGAAACTCGGCTTTCCCTTTGCGCAGGCGACCCCGCGCATCACCCGCGACGCGGCGGCGCGACGCATCGATGTCGCCTTCAGCGATCGATCAGGGACCGCGGACCTATGTCGAGCGCATCGATATCCACGGCAACACCCGCACCAACGAGCTATGTGATCCGGCGCGAATTCGACCTCGCCGAGGGCGACGCCTACAACAAGACGCTGATCGACCGCGCCGAGCGGCGGCTGAAGAACCTGAACTATTTCAAGACCGTCAAGATCACGCACAAGCCGGGCTCCGCGGCCGACCGCGTCGTGGTCGATGTCGAGGTGGAGGAGCAGTCGACCGGCGAGTTCAACATCGCCGGCGGTTACTCGACGATCGACGGCCTGCTCGTCGAGGTCAAGCTGGGCGATCGCAATTTCCTGGGAACCGGCGTATCGGCCAACAGCACGTTCACCTACGGCCAGTATGCGCGCGGCATCGACCTGTCGGCATCCGAGCCCTATTTCCTCGGCACCCGCGTCGCGGCAGGCATCGAACTCTACGGCCGGCAAAACCAGTCGAGCCCCTACCAGTCCTACGGCAGCGACATCTACGGCACGACCTTGCAGCTGGGCACGCCGATCACCGAGCAGATCGGGGTGCAGTACCGCTATTCGCTCTATAACCAGAACGTCACCTTCGATCCGACCTCGACTCGCGGCGGCGCCGTCGCTGCCGATCTAGCAGGCCGCGCTGGCCGGCCCGCAATGGGTTTCCGCGGTCGGCAGCACCGTCACCTACAACACGCTCGACAATCACCAAGAACCCGACCAGCGGATTCAACTCGCAGCTCCGGCAGGATCTCGCCGGCCTCGGCGGCGACGTGAAGTTCCTGCGCACCAGCGAAGACGTGCGCTACTACCATCCGATCAACGACGACGTGACCGCGCTGGTGCGCGGGCAAGGCGGCTACATCACCGGCTGGGGCGGCCAGCAGGTGCCGCTGCTCAACAGCTTCTTCGGCGGCCCGACCATGGTGCGGGGCTTTGCGCCGAACGGCTTTGGGCCGCGCGACCTCACGCCCGGCACCACCATGGATAATGTCGGCGGCAGCATGTACTGGGCGACGACGGCGGAATTGCAGAGCACGATCCCCGGCGTGCCGCAGGAGTACGGCCTCAAGGCGACGGCCTTCGTCGATGCCGGCAGCGTGTTTCGCTACAACGGACCGACCGCATTTCCCGGTTCCACGCAATCGATGCAGCTCGCCAACAGCAACGTCGTGCGCTCCTCGGTGGGCGCCGGCCTGACCTGGGCCTCGCCGTTCGGGAATCTGACGGTCGATTATGCGGTGCCGCTGACCAAGGCCGCCTACGACGTGGTGCAGCCGTTCCGCTTCAGCGCCGGCGGGTTCTGATCGGCCACCCGCGCCGCGCCGGATCGCGCGACGGCCCGCTATGTCTGACGCGTCACGCCCGGCTCACGCTAGGTGCGCCAGTTATCGCCCTTGCCGCGGGAGCGATGTTCGGGGCTGCTCGGTGGCAGCGACAGGCCGCGAAAGAAACCGAATGCGCCAAAGGCGACAAGCCCGGAGCACAGCGCCAGAGCGGCCCACTGAACGACTTTGATCATCGGCAACCTCGGTTCTTGCCCTAGACATTGGTCGCGGCAGACAGGCGATCAGTTCATCCGGTTCGGTTTCCAACTCCTCTCGAATTGAAGGCAAATCGGAATACCCTTGATAACCCTAAAGGACGGCAGCTTTCGCGTTTAGTCGTCGAAAAGCTTAGTCATATGCAATCTATCTACGGGGCCATCAGAGGGATCGTGCCGTGTCTGTTAAGGAGTTTCTTGGTCAACAGGCAGTCAATGTCGCCGTCGGCGGGTATTATACGCTGTCGAACTGGTTCGATTCGCAGGGAAAGCCGCGCACCTTCGCGTGCCGCACCAGCCGCGTTTCGCCGTTCCGGATGATGGTTGCCGTGCCCGTGATCGGCAAGGTCGGCGACCGCATCACCTCCTATTTCGGCGATTTCGGCAAACTCGAAGGTCATATCAGCGACACCGCCGCCGGCAGCTTTCTGCTCGAACTCGCGATGACCACGTCTATGCGCGAGAAGCTCGCGACCAAGCTCTCCTGGCTGGAGAAGAAGCAGAAGGATCCCGCGGTCCGCGACGCCAGGACACACGCGCGCATCATCCCGCCAAACTCGCATTCGACCCTGACCTTCGCGGACGGCTCTACCCGCAGTTGCTTCATCATCGACATGTCGGCGTCCGGCGCGGCCATCTCGGCCGACGTGCAGCCGCAACTCGGAATGCCGCTTGCGGTCGGGGCCTGCGTCGGCCGCGTTGTCCGGCTCCTGCCCCACGGCTTCGCGGTCAAATTCATCGACCACCAGAACCGCAATGAGCTTGAACGGCTCATCGTGCGGCCCGCGCCGCTGCGTTCCGCCGGCGCCACCGAGCAGCCCGCGCGCCGCGCCAGCCGCTCCGCCGCCTGACCGGCCGCCACCCCAGGGTTCATCCGCCCAAAGTCTAACCGGCTCTCGCCACAATGGCGGGAACCGCTTGCGGTTGTGCGCGTTTCTCCGAAAAGGCCGGTCGACCGGCCTGAATTCCGCCGGGGGCTATATCGCGGCATACGCCGTCATCACCCTGATCGCGACCGCGATGATGACCGACTACACCGGCAGGGACATTGACAGCGCAGACGCGCATGAACCGCGGAGTTAGGCAAACCACCCGGAGGACTGCACATGAAAAAATGGCGGCGTGAATCGGGGCTCGATGTGTACAATCTGCTGCTGGCGATGTTCCTGCTGATATCGCCATGGCTGTTTGCGCACGCAAACAGCACCGCGGCACTGGATCTGCGCGTGAGCGGCGCGGCGATCGCTATCCTGTCGCTGGCGGCGATGGTGGCGTTCGCCTACTGGGAAGAATGGGTCAACCTGCTGTTGGGACTCTGGCTCATCGTTTCACCCTGGCTGCTGGGCTTTGCCCATACGAGGGCGATGCATTTCAGCATCGCCGTCGGCGTGGCGGTGACGTTTCTGGCCGCGCTCGAGTTGTGGCTGGTGCATGACGCCTCCCATCCCGACGCGCTGACGTCCGAACCGCAGCGGAAGCACTGAGCGCCCCGCAAGACTCGGCAAAGGTCCGCCGGCTCGCGCGGGCGATACGCTTTTCGCCAACGAAAAACCCCGCCGGATGACCCGGCGGGGTTCGACCTCATGGAGGTAGCGAGGCTCCTTGAGCAGGAGACAGGCAGAGCTTACTTCAGCGAGCTGTTGATCGACGTGAACTTGTCGTTCAGGTTGGTACCCAGACCGTTCACGACAGCAATGATCGCCAGGGCGATGCCGGCGGCGATCAGGCCGTATTCAATCGCGGTAGCGCCGGACTGGTCCGACAAGAATTTCAAGAGAGTACGCTTCAATCCTGCCTCCTATGGGGTTCCGTTAGGACGGGTTCAATGGAGGTAGAAATACCAGCCGGGTTTTAAGAGCAGTTAAACCCGCGCGTATCAATTTACCCACAATTGGTTCCATCGCGGAACCGGGCGGTTCGACGGTGGTCGGTGCGGCAGCCATCGAACCGCGCCATTCTGCACATAACCGCGCGAATTGCCCGAAATGCGCCCCGATCAGCCCCAAAACGCCACGGCGGTCGGCATAGAAACCAGTTGTTTACCATGCCGCTAAATCCGGGAACTCGAGCCGATGCACCGTGTTTTCGCGGACGATTTTCGCCGGCGGATCGCGCGGGGACAGCCAAAACGTAAAGCATTGGTTGCCGGAAGCGGATCGACGCGGGGTTTTGCCATCAGCCGCGCGATCCGTTGCGAGACCCGCGTTACGCCCAGCAAGGATAGTATCGACCGAAAGCCGCGCTTGTTTGCCGGCCAGTTCCACGCACGCCGCCAACTACCGCTTTTCCGTCGCAAACCCGTAGATCAGCGCCAGCCGGTCGAGGCATTCGCGAAAACGCCGCGCGAAATAGTCCATCCAGCGCTGGCCGCGCAAGCCGCGCCGCAGCCCGATCTGCTCCATCGTCAGGCCCTGGATCAACACCTCATGGACCAGCGCCGAGCCATCGGCGCCGAGTTCGCGCTCGGTGCGGTTCAGCCGCAGCACGGCCTTGCGCTGACGTTCGGTGATCGGCTCCCGCGCCCGGCCGCCGTCGACATATTCGCGGGTCGGATCGACCGCCTGCGGCCCGCGCTCGGCTTTCTCCCAATCGTCCTGAAACGCACGTCCGCCCTGGAATTGCGCCTCGTCGATCTGGCCGCGCGAATGCAGCTTGCCCAGGGGATCGTTGCGCAGCGAACGCAGCGTGACGATCTTGTCGCCGGGCTCGAGGCCAAGGGGATCGTCGACTTCAACCGCCGCCACCTCGGCGTTGCGCGGCAGGTCGTTCGACCGCCGGTCATGAACCTTCTGCGCCTTGTACTGCCTGTTGCGTTTGGCTCGTGCCATGATTGATGACTTTCCTGCAAGTGGTTGAAATGCGCTGCTAAAGGTGTTCGTTGCGTTCTTCGCCCGTTACGTTGCCCGCCTCGCGACATAGGCGGCGAGATCCGGGCTGATGGCGACGGCGGGCTTCGCCGGTTGTTGTCGGGCGGGATCGGCCGGCGTCGCGGGCGCCTGAAGAAGACTCTTGTTTGGGTGTGAGTGGTCGGCGTTTGCCTGAGCCGGAGCCGACGGCGGCGCGGCAATTGCTCGCGGCGGGGCGCGGCCGGAGCGCGACGCATTTTCCAGCTTCATGCGCGCAAGCGCCGATCCGATCCCGCCCTTTTGCCCGGCGATCGCGCGCTTCTGCGAAACCTGCAGCATCCTCGAGAGTTCGGCGTCGATCCGCTTGTGCTTCCAGCCCTCGTAGAAGAAATCCTGCAAGGTCGGGCGATACTCGCACCAGGTCCGGAGCGGCAGTTTCGTGATTTTGGAAAGCTGGCGGTCGTCGTCGGGCAAGTCGCCCTTGCGCCAGTAATGCATCATCAGGAGCAGATAGGCTCCGTGCTGCGCCGTGGTCAGGTGGCCGGTATCGCCGAGATAATCGCCGACATAAAGCGGCATCCAGGGACGGTTCATGTGCCGCGGCCCTCACAAGGAGATCGCGCCGCCATTTCCGCGCACAGCAATGCCGCCAGTTGCTCGCGCAGGATCGAAGTGGCCGGCTGCGCCCGAAGCAGCGCACGCAAATGAGCGATGCGATGGCGGCGCGACAGCGGCTTCATCCTCACGAGGAGGATCGCAATGGGCGTATTCATGCCACCTCCACCAATCGAATGGCGACCATGCCGGCCGATCGCTCCAACCGGATGTCGGGATTGCGTGTCAGATGAAAATGCGGCGCGCAGTAGCTCGCGCCCTCCCGCTGCGGGTGGCCGCAGAAGGTGATGGCTTCGCCTTCCTCGTCGCCGCCATAGGGGTAGCGGCAATCGCCGGGCTCGAGATCGACCAGCGCGAGGTGCCGCGGCACGATCTCGACACAACGCAGTTTTGGCAGCTCCGCCCGCTCGAAGGCCGGTATCGGCCGCAACAATTCCGGAACGTGGCGTTCGCGCGGCTCGCTCAACGGCGACGGCGACGGCGCGGCTTTTGGCAGCTCGGACCAATGCCAGGCGCTGTCGGCGGACTGGCCGGCACCGCCAAGCCCCAGGCGCCGGGCACGGCCGATCGTGGCGTTGCGGGAATAGGCGGTTCCGAACCTCGCGTTGAGCGCATCGGCGATTTCCGAAAAGGTCATGCCCTTGGCGTGATATTCGCGCAGCGCCTGCGAATGCGCCGCCTCCCAGTTGGATTGCATTTTGCCGCCACCTCGACGTTTCCGTTATGTTCTTAATTTCTGGTATTCCGAAATCAATGTCAAGTCCGATTTCTGATAATCGGAATTGCAATTATTTCTGAAATTCGGAAAAGATAGGCCCATGCTGGACGTCAGGATGATCGAGCGGGGGCTGCAGAGACCGGGCAAGACCAAGGGTGGTCTGGCGGCGGCGATGGGCGTGCGCCCTGGCGCGGTGTCGGAGATCCTTTCCGATATCCGCCAGATCAAGGCTACCGAGATCCAGCCGATTATCGACTATCTGGAACTCAATTCGCGTGCCGATCATGGGCCGGGTCGGCGCCGGCGCGACCATCGAGCCGGAACATGAGCAGGTGCCGCCGGAAGGCCTGGGCGAGGTCGAACTGCCCTTCCCGATTTCGGAGGAAACCATCGCCTTCGAAGTGGCTGGCGATTCCATGCTGCCGAAATACGAAAATGGCGACATTATCGTGGTTTACCGGGAGCAGCGTCATCCGGTTTCGAGCTTCTTCGGCGAGGAAGCCGCGGTCAGGCTGAAGACCGGCGAGCGCTACCTGAAGACCATCGAACGCGGCAAGTCTCCGACGCTGGTCAACCTCACGAGTTTCAACGCCAAACCGATCAACGGGGTCAAGCTGGAATGGATCGGGGAGATCTGCGTGACCCTGCCGAGGGGCCAGATCGAGCGTTTGCGGGCCAAGGCCGCGGCGCGGGCCCGCAAGGCGGCCAAGGCGCATGGCGGGCGGACATCCGAGAAGTAACGGGCCGGACATGGTGCCCCGAGGCCGATTCGCCCCGGCGCGGCGCCCTTAGCACTGTCACCGCGCTCGACTTCTGTTTTTCAGCATTCATAGCTTGACTTACTTCTGATTTTCAGAAACAATGCGCCGCATCCCCGAAGCCTCGATTTCGGGGCAACAGGGCCGGCGCATGCAATATTTCGTCGTGATGATCGACTATGGCCGGCGTGGACGCGAGGCGATCGTCGATCCCGAGATCACCAGGCGCGAGGTCGTCTCGCGCGTGGCGTCCGGCGAATACCGGAACATCAGCTTCATCCATGAGATCGCCGATTCCGCCGTCGACGACATCACCGCCGAGATTCTGGCGGAAGCTGCGTTGCCGGAAATCCCAAATACGGAGGCCGACCTCCAGGCCAGCCGCTTCGATCACGCGCGGGATCTGCGCAAAGTAGAGATGACATGACCGGCGGAGGCGAGTGCGTTTCCTACATCCCCGACCGGCTCGTTCTGTTGAGCGGCCTCGCCCCCTGACCTATCGGCATACTGTCCCGGCGCGGGTCGCCATTGGCGTCGTTGCAGCAGGAAGAGTCCCTCGGACTTCTCGACGAGGTCAGGATCAGGCTCGATGCTCAGAGTTACTCAACTGGCGAGCGGCAGGCTCGTGCTTGCAACGTTAGCCTGGGGCTCGGTGCGAGCGAGCGTTCCGGCAGGCGACGCCACATCGCATTGTCTCGAGCGGGCGGCGATTTCGTCTTCTGCGCGGTGATGCCACATCTCGGCTTCGGCAAGCAGCCGCCAGCTTTCGAGCGGGTGAAACACCGCATTTTGGCGGCACAAGGATTCCATTGCGCGGTAGCGAACGAGATCTTTCATATCGCACCTCTAACGCCGTCCCTCCAATTACTTAAAACCGTTTTCAAGACAGAGTCATTACGATTCTGAACGATCACGAGAAGAGTGCAGTCAGAGGGTTCGGGAACCCAAACCACACAGCATTTGCAACGACGCAATGGAACTTTCGGGATTGCAGAAGGCTTATCTCGAAGTCCGATCAAGTCGCACGCAAAAAGCGCTCCCGGACGGTGAGGCGTGTGAGGGTGCCATGTCAAAATCCAAAATTTCGAAAGCCAAAGTCACGGGATTCAAGACCTTAGCCGCGGTTGTTCTCACGGCTGCTCTGGCAGGCGCCGCTTACGCTGGTCCAGGCAGAGGCGGCGGTGGTGGTGGTGGTGGCGGCGGAGGTCATGGCGGTGGTCGGCGGAGGTCGGCGCCGCATATGGGCGGCGGTGGCGCTCCCCACGCCATGGGTGGCGGCGGACACTTCGGCGGCGGCGGCATGCACGTGGGCGGAGCGCCTCATTTCGGCGGGGGCGGACCTCACTTCGGCGGTGGTCATATTGGCGGCGGGCCCCGCTTCAGCGGTGGTGGCCCTCATTTCGGCGGCGCACATGTCGGCGGCGGACCTCGGTTCAGCGGCAGAGCGGCGGCATCTCACTTCGCCGCACGGCCCGGCTCCCATGGTCAGCGCTCGTTTGCGGTACATGGCAACCGGTCTGGCAACCGGTTCGCCGGTCACGGCCCGGCGGTGAATTCCGATCGAAGCGCCCGCTTCGGCGGAAATCATTCTGACCGAAACGCCCGCTTCAGCGGAAATCGCGATGCAGCGGCCCGAAACGCGACGCGAAACGCAAGCGTCAGGTCAGCCGCGGTTCGTAACGCCTTGAACTCCCACGCAGTCACCGGCGCCTTACACAACAGGACCGCCCTCCTCAACCCGAACACCCGCGCCCAGTATCGTCGCGGCGGCCGCCACGGCCGGATGGCATGACGGCCGCGGCCGGGACGGATGGTGGCGGCACCGCCATGGCGGCTATGGCTGGGTCGGTCCGGTGTTCTGGCCGTTCGCCTATTACGACTTCTACGACTATGCGATGTGGGGCTATGGCTACAACGACCCGTTCTGGGATTACGGCTACGGCGACATCTACGCCGGCATCTTCTCGCCCTATGCCTATGACGACCTCGCCGGTTACTGGCCGGAAGGCAGCAACGGTGGTCAGGTCAGCGCCGGCCAAAAGTCCAGTGAAGGCCAAGGCTCAAGCGAAAAAGCCTCCAGTGAAAAAACGGCGACGCCCGAGCAATTGGCGGAGTTGTGCGGCGAGGACAGCCGCGACATCGCGGGCCTGCCGATCGACCAGATCCAGAAGGCGATACTACCCGACGATACCCAGCGCGCCGCGCTCGACGACCTCGCCAATGCATCGGTGAAAGCAGCGCAGGACATCAGGACCGCGTGCCCGACAAAGATCGCGCTGACCGCTCCGGCCCGCCTCGCCGCCATGCAGACGCGGATCGAGGCTTTGATATCGGCGGTCGACACGGTTCAGCCGCCGCTGCAGAAATTCTACGGCCTTCTCACCGACGACCAGAAGACGCGGCTCAACGCGCTCGGCGAGGATCAACGTCGCGCCGGCGCCGCGAAAAGCAACGGCTCCTCCGTCGCCGGGACCTGCGGTGCCGCGCAACCGGGCGTAACGGGCTGGCCAACAGCCGAAATCGACGCGAAGCTGCATCCGACCGAGGCGCAACGCGCCAGCCTCACGGCGCTGCAGGACGCGACCGCAAAGGCAGCGGACACGCTCAAGGCGTCCTGCGAGACGAGTGAGGCCATCACGCCGCCGGCGCGGCTCGACGCCGTCCACAAGCGGCTCGACGTCATGTTGCAGGGGGTCAAGGGCGTACGCACGGCGCTCGACGACTTCTATGGCAAACTGAGCGACGAGCAGAAGGCGCAATTCGAGGCGATCGGCCCGGACCGCTCCGGGGCGTCCCGTCAATCCGAGCGCGGCACCAACGCGTGTTCGCCACCATCACTATCACGCGAGCATCAACGGACTCATCCGTCATTTCATGTCGATGGCGCGCTGGTGAGCGGCGGTCGCTGGCAGCGCCTTGTATCCTGACGACGGGATTGTGCTTATGATCAGCCGCGACGCGCTCGAACGCGTGCACGCCGCGGGAATGGATCATGCAGCCACTCACCGAATTGCAGCGGCATCGCCGCGTGCGCCCTTGCCGTTGACCATCGCGATCGCGGGTCCGGCATTGGCCCAGTCGGAACCGCTGAAGGGCGCCGCTGCGTTCGGCGACTGGCGCACCAACAAGCCCGGCGTGGTCAGGCTGATCCGGCCCGAAGATTTGCCGAAGCCGGGCGCCACGCCCTCCACCGCCAATGCCCCTCACATCGTACCCCGGCCGCCTTCGGTGACGCCGCAAGTCCCTGCAGGGTTCAAAATTGAACTGTTCGCCGACGGACTGAGCGGACCGCGCCAGATGCGGGTCGCGCCCAATGGTGACATCTTCATTGCCGAGACCGGTCCGGGAAGAATCCGGGTGCTGCGCGCGGCCGACGGAAGCGCAAAACCTTCGGCCAGCGGGGTTTACGCCAACGGGCTTCACCAGCCGTTCGGCATCGCTTTTTTCCCGAGCGGCAACGATCCGCAATGGGTCTATGTTGCCGATACCGATCGCGTCGTCCGTTTTCCCTACAAGCGCGGCGATCTCACGGCCACGCAGAAGCCCGAAACCGTGGTCGCGGAGCTGCCGCACGGCTACGGTCATACGACGCGAGACATCGTCTTTACGCCGGGCGACAAGCGGATGCTCGTATCCGTCGGCTCGGAAAGCAACGCCGCCGAAGGCATGCGCGACCCGCCGGGAGGATTGCCCGCATGGATCGACCAGCATCGGCTCGGAGCAAGCTGGGGCCGCGAGACCGACCGCGCCGACGTGCTGGCATTCGATCCCGACGGAAAAAATCCCACCGTCTTCGCCACCGGCATCCGCAACTGCGTTGGCCTCGCCGTTCATCCCAGGACCGGAGACGCCTACTGCTCGACCAATGAGCGCGACGGCCTCGGCGACAATCTGGTGCCGGATTACGTCACGCGGGTGCGCGAGGGCGCCTTCTATGGCTGGCCCTGGTACTATATCGGCAACAATGAGGATCCGCACCATTCCGGCCAGCGTCTCGATCTGAAGGACAGGGTGACTGTTCCCGACGTGCTGCTGCAGCCGCATTCGGCTTCGCTCGGGCTCACCTTCTACGAGGGAAACGCATTTCCTCCTGAATACAATGGCGACGGGTTTGCAGCGGAGCATGGCTCGTGGAACAGGGCCCTGCGCACCGGCTACAAGATCATTCGCATCCGCCTCAAGGACGGCGTGCCGACCGGCGAGTATGAAGACTTCGTCACCGGATTCGTGATCGGCGATTCCGAGGTGTGGGGGCGGCCCGTCGGCGTCACCGTGGCGCACGATGGCGCGCTTCTGATCTCGGAAGACGGCAACGGCACGATCTGGCGCGTGACCCACTGACTAGGGGCGCGTCGAGGCATCGACAGCCCGTGTCAGCATGGCCGCGAACGTCTTCGCGAACGTGTGGACATCGCCCGGCCATCGCGCCGAGACGTAGTTGCGATCCCGCACCACGAACGCCGGCGTCTCATCGTCAAGGGTATCGCGCGCCAGGCCCGAGGTCTTGCGGCGATATCTCGGATCGTCCCTGGGCACGTCGCGGAAATCGTCGGGGCGCGCCAGCGCGCGCGTGACTTCCTGCTGCACCGACATATAGCCCTTCGGGCTGGCCGGCCTGCTCCAGATAGGTCCGGTAATAATCCGGATCCCAGAACCGCGTGACACGCGCGACCGACCACGCGCTGTTTTCGAACGCCCAGGTCAAGGCGGTGGTCTGGTATCCCGCGAGAACCGAGCGGCCGGTCCGCTTCGAGATGCTGCGCGCCGCCAGCAATACGCCATGACAGATCGCGGCCACCGGCTTTTCCGCCTCGAAGAAGCCGATGACGATGTTCTGCAGGATTTTGCTTTCGAGGTAGTCGCGCATGCCGCGCGCGCGATGGCCGCCGGGCAACAACAGCCCGTCGTAGGCCGCCGCATCGGCCGTCTCCCAGCGCAACGGCGCGCGATAATCCGGGTCGGCTATCATCCGGGCGTATGCCTTGCGCGCGTCACGATTCGCCCGCATCAGAAGTCCGACGAGCGGCAGCTTGCGCAACAAGGGAATGGTGCCCCAGGGATCGAGGCCCTGCCCCGTCAGCATCATGTCGTCGGCCGCGGCGGGCTCGCCGTCCGGAGTGGCAAAATGAACGGCGTGTCCGGCGTCGGCCAGCACCCGCCAGCACACCGCGGCTTCGCTCGGATCGAAATCCCGCGCCGGCAACAGGACGAGAACACGCGCCATCGACTTCCCCTCGCCTTAACCGCACAGCCCAAGCGCATTTAATCGGTATTCCGCCTCAGTGCCAGAACCGGCTATACCGGACCGACGAGAAGCATCCGGAGACGATCCATGAACCCGCCGCCGAATCTGCCGCTTTCCGGCATCACCGTGGTCTCGCTGGAGCAGGCGATCGCCGCGCCTCTGGCGAGCCGGCATCTCGCCGACTGGGGCGCGCGGGTGATCAAGATCGAGCGACCCGGCAAGGGCGATTTCTGCCGCGACTATGATTACGTGATGAACGGCATGTCGAGCCAGTTCGCCTGGACCAACCGCTCCAAGGAAAGCCTTGCGCTCGACGTCAAGAGCAGCGAGGGCAAGCGCGTGCTCGACGCGCTGCTGCCGCAGGCGGACGTGTTCCTGCAAAATCTCGCGCCCGGCGCCGCCAAGCGGCTCGGCCTCGATGCCGCGACGCTGGTGGCGCGCTTCCCGCGCCTGATCGCCTGCGACATTTCCGGCTACGGCAGCGGCGGCCCCTACAGCGAGAAAAAGGCCTACGACCTGCTGGTCCAGTGCGAAGCCGGTTTCCTCTCCGTCAACGGCACCGAGGAGCAGCCGGCCAAATGCGGCATCGCCGTCGTCGACACCTCGACCGGCATGTACATCGTCAACGGCGTGCTGATGGCGCTGTTCAACCGCGAGCGCACCGGCAAGGGCATGGCGTTCGAGGTCTCGCTGTTCGATTCCATGACGGAGTGGATGAGCTATCCCGCCTATTACACCGACGGCGCCGGCAAGCCGCTGGTGCGCACCGGCACGCGGCACGCCACCATCGCGCCCTATGGCCCGTTCCGCTGCGGCGACGGTGCGCATCGTGTTCTTCGGCATCCAGAACGAACGGGAATGGATCGCGCTCTGCGCGCAGGTGCTGGACGATGCCGCATTGGCGCACGATCCCCGCTTCTGCCACCAACCCGCAGCGCATGCAGAACCGCGATGCGCTGGAGGCGCTGATCGAACAGCATTTCGCCAAATTCTCAGCCGATCAGGTGCTGCAGCGGCTCGACGCCGCGGCGATCGCGAACGCCAACATGAACACCGTCGAATCCTTCCTGCCGCCATCCGCAGCTTCATGCCCGCCACCGCGTGCGAACAGGTGGGATCGCCAAACGGGCCGCTGATGAGCTTCCTGCCCGCGATCACCATTCCCGGCGCCAATCCCGTGATGGGCGATATTCCCGCGGTGGGCGAGCATACCGAGGCGATCCTGGCCGAACTCGGCCTATTGGAAAAAGCCGGATCATGACCTCCGTGCGACTGACCCGAACCTATCTCGCCGCCCCGGCGCATCGCGCCCGCCTGGTGGAAAATGCCGCGGCGTCCGCCGCCGATGCGGTATTTCTCGATCTCGAGGACGCGGTGCCGCCGGCCGAGAAAGCCGCCGCGCTGGAAGCCGCCGCCACCGCACTGGCCACGCACGACTGGGGCACACAAGACGGTCGCCGTCAGGCTGAACGCGATCGACAGCGCCTCGATCCACGACGAGATCAGAGCGGCTCGGCGGCATCGAGCGGCTCGATGCCTTCATCATTCCGAAGGCGGAAGCCGTCGCCGACATTGCCACGATCGCGACTGGATCACGGCCGGCGACCGGCACGCGCGACGAGCCCGCCGAGATGGAGCTGCTGATCGAGACCGCGCGCGGGCTGATCAATGTCGAGACGCTGGCGGCAGCCGACCCGCTGGTGACGCGCTGCATCTCGGCGTCGGCGATTTCGCGGCCTCGATCGGCGCGCGCAGCGCCGAGATCGGCGCCTCGCCCTCGGGCTACAGGCATGTCGGCAGCGCTGCCGACGGACACCAGGAAACGCCGCTCGATCTGTTTGCCTATCCGATGATGCGCCTGCTGGTCGCGGCGCGCGCCTTCGGCCTGCGCGCCATCGACGGCCCCTGCGGCGCGTTCCGCGATCCGGTCGCCACCGCAGCCGCGCGCGAGGAAGGCGGCGGCGATGGGGTTCGACGGCAAGCAGGTCATCCATCCCACCCAGATCGAGGCCACGCGCAACGCCTTCATCCCCTCCGATGAGGAACTGGCCTATGCCCGGCGCGTGATCGCGGCGATGGAAGAAGCGGAACGCAACGGCCAGGCCGCCGTCACGGTCGATGGCAAGATGGTGGATTACGCGAACCTGCGGATGATCCGGCGCCTGCTGAGTTTCAACGGGCAGACGTGAGAGCGAGGCGGGCAACCTGCCCGCGTCTTTCCGCCTCTCCGCGACATCGCTCCGGACTCAGACCGTCAGCACCGTCGATCCCGTGGTCTTGCGCGCGGCGAGATCGGCGTGCGCCTTTGCCGCGTCCTTGAGCGGATAGGTCTGGTGCACTTCGATCTTGACCGCGCCGGACTTCACCACGTCGAACAGCTCGTTCGCCATGGCGACGAGGTTCTCGCGCTTGGCGGCATAGGTGTTGAGCGTCGGACGGGTGACGTAGAGCGAGCCCTTCTGCGCCAACAGGCCGAGGTTGAGCGGCTCGACGCTGCCGGACGACTGCCCGAACAGTGCGACGACACCGAGCGGCGCCAGGCAGTCGAGCGATTTCAGGAAGGTGTCCTTGCCGACGAAATCATAAACCACCGGCACCTTCTTGCCGCCGGTGATCTCGTCGACGCGCTTCACGAAATCCTCGCGCGTATAGACGATGGTGTGGGCGCAGCCATGGGCCTTGGCGAGCTTTGCCTTCTCGTCGCTGCCGACGGTGCCGATCACGGTGGCGCCGAGATGCTTCGCCCACTGGCTGAGGATCAGGCCGACGCCGCCGGCGGCGGCATGCAGCAGGATGGTGTCGCCGGATTTGACGCGATAGGTCTGGCGGATCAGATATTGCGTGGTCAGGCCCTTCAGCATCATCGCCGCGGCGGTCTTGTCGTCGATGCCGTCGGGCAATTTCAGCAGGCGATCGGCCGGGATCAGCCGGGCTTCGGCATAGGCGCCGATCGGCGCGGCGCCATAGGCGACGCGGTCGCCGGGCTTCAGGTCGGTGACGCCGGCGCCGACTTCCTCGACCACGCCCGCGGCCTCGCCGCCAAGGCCGCTCGGCAATTGCGCCGGATAAAGCCCGGAGCGGTTGTAGATGTCGACGAAGTTCAGCCCCACCGCGGTGTGGCGGATGCGCGCTTCGCCGGGACCGGGCTTGCCGAGCTTGACCTCCTCCCAGACCAGAACTTCGGGGCCGCCGGTTTTGTGGAAGCGGATGGCATGCGTCATGGATTTACTCCTTGGTGAGACGACAATCGGCAAAATCGCGGGGGACATAAAAGGACGGCGGGGGCCGGTCCGCCCGGCAGCCATGATTACAACAGGCGCCCATCGCGCGGCAAGGAACCAGCCTCGCGCGCCCGGTCCTCGCCGGACACGACTGCGCGATCCCGCGGCGCGACATGCCCGAGTTTTGAAAGGTCTTTCCGCCCCAAAATCGAGGGCGCGCGGGAATGCCGGGTGCCCAGTGCACCCGCAGCCTCGTGTGCGAAGTGGTGGTGAAGAATGCACACGAGTATTCACAGCGGTCGCACCGGAAATCACCCGGCATCCCCGCACGCAATGGTTTTAACGGTGTCCTTCGTGCTCTCCCCGGCGATCAGGATTTCTTGTCACCGTCGCCCGCGAGAAGTCTGTTTCCACGAACTTGACGCCAACCATGAGGCGTCAGGACCACACGACTTCTCCGTCCGCGTGCGGCGCTGTTCGTCAATAGCGCCGACTGCGTCCACCGCATCCGGTCCCAACGTTCGTGACGATGGCCAACGCCCCTCTTTGCGGGACCGGACGGCTGCGGATAGGAAGGTGATTTGCATCCGATGTGAACGAAAATATTTTTGCAAAAGGGGCTGGACACGCCCATCCAAAAACGCGCCGCTGATTTGCCCGTCGGGTTGATCGCAGCCTCGGCGCACCGGTTATCAGGTCGAGGACCGATACCTTACCACGCCGTCGCCTGTAGTGCCGCATTGTGCATCACAGCAAAACGCTGCCCGCCTGCTGTCAGGGCTGACTTCCCTGGAAAGACCGCTTGGCCCGGGCGGCAATCGCCCTGCCGGTGGTCGCCCGGCGAACCGCAGACGATAGAAAATCCGCACGCTCTGACATCGATGGCCTTGCTCGAGGCAGGACACTCCCCCGACTACAGGGTGCATTGGATCAAAAGCCTCGTTTGCCGAGATCAGGGATGTGTGATCCAGGATGATGTGCGGGTTAGCGCCCAGGCTGCTTGTCTCGAGTGCCCCCGCTTATTGAGCGAGAAACGCGCCTGCAATGGTTCATCGCAATTTAGCCGTCGGAGGCGAGTTAAGTTCTTGGGGGTCCAGTGATGACAGAGATATTTAATCCAGGGGGCGAGGCGTTTGCGGCTGGAGTAGCACCATGCGTTCATACTCAACTGGCGATCCCGCACCAGCGACGGAAAGAGCTTGGCACAGCGATCCTCTCGGGGATTTTGTTCTGGTTGACGAGGTCCATCCGCCGCGCCGGATTGAGCTGGCGCGTGAGCGGATGCTCATGTGCAGGCTTTATCTTGGTCTGATACGGAGCATAGGCGACGACTATGGCGCGGAGTTCGCGGCCCATAGCGACAGCGCGACGTTTCGAACCATCGGCATCTATGTGTTTCTCCGCACCGTCATGTGCTCCCCGGTCCGCGCGAGCACGATCGCCCAAGCCCTGAACTTGCCGCGGGTCACGGTGCTGCGACAACTCCAGGAAATGGTCAAACACGGCTATGTCGAACGTGTCGGCAACGCCTATCGTGTCACCGACAAGGTCAATATCCCTGACTTGAAAAGAAAGCTGTCGCAGCGGGTTGACATGATCATGGATACAGCACGAGCATTGTCCGAATTGGATAGGGATAGAACGGATCGAGCCTGAGCTGCTCGCGCTGGCGGGCTGAAGGCCGCTCAGAGATGTTTGAAAGGGAGGTTCACGATGAGCATTCTTTGGACCATCATCATTGGCTTTCTGGCAGGGGTGATCGCGAAGTTTCTCATGCCGGGAGACAACGAGCCGAGCGGCTTTATTCTAACGACGGTTCTCGGGATCGTCGGCGCATTCGTCGCTACCTTCCTGGGGCAAGCCCTCGGTTGGTATGGTCCCGGAGAGGGTGCCGGATTCATCGGCGCCATCGTCGGAGCAATCATCGTACTGTTTATCTATGGGTGGTTTGCTAAACGTCGCGCTGCGATCTGACCGTCCTCGCGCGCCCGGTCGGCTGGACGGGCACCTCACAAAACAGCGGAGCGATTTGCCCGCCGGTTGACGATGTCTCCGATCAGGTGACAGCAATACATCG
>CAWJJT010000009.1:0-206861 GCA_963843225.1 uncultured Alphaproteobacteria bacterium
ACGGACGTCAAAGTCATTCTGACCGAGATGGGAGGGAACCATCTCACGAACGTCAAAGTGCTGACCAGTGAGCCGGGTCTCTACGGCATCGGCTGCGGAACGCATGCCGAGCGACCCATCATCGTTGCCGAAACGATCGATAAGTTCCTGAAGCCGCTTGCGGTCGGCCGCAACGTGGACGAGATTGAACAGATTTGGCAGACGGCCTGGATCGCTCCGTATTGGCGTGCGAGCGTCGACGCCAACAACGCCATGAGCGCCATCGACGGGGCGCTGTGGGACATCATGGGAAAACGTGCGGGAATGCCGGTGTACGACCTGATGGGCGGGAAGGTTCGAGAGGGCGTGCGTATGTTCGCCAACGCCGGTGGACGCAGTTTGCAAGACCTCGAGGACAACGTCCGGCGCTTACAGCAGGAAGGCTTCCAGCACGTTCGATCAATGCCGTGGGCGCAGGTGGTGGAGGCGAGGGCGGCCCCGGCGAAGGACGGGGTGCCGGTGGTCGCGGAGGCGGTGGGCGTGGCGCGGGCGGTCGCGGCGCGACGCCGGCCGGGCCTGGTGGTTTGCCGGTTTCGCAGGGCGGAGGTGGCTCGGCACTCGCAGCACCGACGCGGTGTACATCAACGGTCTGGTGTCGGCACTCGACCATCTTCGGAAGACAGTGGGGTTGGACGTCGAGCTTTGTCACGACGTACACGAGTCGTCCGCACCCGGCTGGAGCGTTGACACTGGCCAAAGCCGTTGAACAGGATCGCCCGTTCTTCATGGAAGACTTGTTCGCTCCGGAAGATCCGCATGGCACCAGCATGTCCGCGAGCAGTGCAGCACGTCGATCGCCATGGGCGAGCTATTCGTGAATCAGAACGAGTGGCTGCCCTTGGTCTCGAATCGATGGATCGACTTCATGCGCATGCACATCTCCGCCGCGGGCGGTCTCAACCTGGCGCGCAAGGTCGCCCACTGTTGCGAATTCTTTGGTGTGCGTACGGCATGGCACGGCCCCGCGAACGTGTCCCCAGTCGGACACGCCGTGAACCTCCACCTCGATCTGTCGTTGATCAATTTCGGCATTGGAGAAGGCGGCGGCTTCTCTGACGAAGTGAAGGAGTTGTTCCCTGGTGCCCCGGAGATCAGAAAGGGCGTCCGTTACTCGAACGACCTTCCCGGGCTGGGCATCGACATCGACGAAAAGGTCGCGGCGAAATACCCGATCAAGACACGGGCTCGAACCGCGGAGCGCGCGGACAGCGAAGGAGCACCCCGAAAGCCATAGACGACCGCGAGGAGGACTCAGCAGGCGATCGCGGGCCGAGCTTCCGTCAATCGCCTTTGTCGACTTGCACGGTGGTCGCCTTGATCGAGCCGTCGGTCTGTCGGGTTCCCTCGACCTCCACCTTCACGCCGTTCGTCACCTGGCCGCAGGGGCTCTTGATGAATTGTGTGGACGCGCTCGTCGTCACGCGCGTCGAGTGCACTGTGAACGTCAAGGAAGGACACGCGCCGCTCAGCGCGCTCACCGTGTCCTCCGCGTTGGTCTCGCCTTCGTCGTGCCCTGGTGGATTCGGATTCTCATCCTGCAACATCACTTCGGACGCGACCACGGTCGAGCCGCTGATGGTGCCCTTGACGTGCACGCGCTGCCCGACCTTCAGATCGGCAAGCGCGAACGGCGTGTCGCCGTGCCGGATGACGGCATTTGCCGGCACGCTGACCGTTGTGCCGTTCACAAACAGCGTCCGTGCGCCGAGATTAATCGAGGCGATCAAATCCTCGAGCTCCGTTCCGGGGGCGGGCTTCTCGCGGTCGGTCACGTTGACCATCGCTCTGGATCCGCTCACGCTCACGACAAGGTGGATCTGCTCGTCGTCAGCCACGTTGGCGATGGTGTCCGGTCATCGACGCCGGCGCCGATGAACCGCAGTTCGATGTTGCCCGCGGGCACACTGTTGAGGACGAACGTGCCGCCCGGAGCGACGGTGGCAGAGATGCCGGTGCCGGTGATGGTGACTGTGAGAGCAAACACACCCGCTGGTCTGATAGTCAGGGCCGCAGCCGCCACCGCTGCCAGAGAGCCGCTGATCGTCGCGCTGCCCATCGGACCAGTTGGTTCAGGCGGCGTCGGTGCCGGTACGGCGCCGCACCCGCACGCGCAAGGCCGTGGGCATTGCGCCTGACTCTCTCGAGTGAACGGTGCCTCAAACACCAGTGCCCGTCAATGCGGATGCGCGGAGGTGTCGGCGTTCCCTAAATCGGGTGTGGCGACGGAGGCGGCGTGTCCATTCAATGGCGGCTCGTCAAGCCGACGCTTCAACGGGGTCAGTGCCTTGAGCGTCAGCAGATTGATCACGGTGAGCACCGCGGGCAATATCGTATCGTCCGAAGGCCACCGTGGCGCCCACGATCCCGATGCTCCAGATGCTCGCCGCCGTCGCCGTGCCAGTGACCAGCCCTTGTCGTGCAGGATCGCTCCGCCGCCGATGGAAGCCGATCCCGGTAATCAATCCTTGCAGATATTCGTGAATAACTGTCGTCGGGTGACGCGCCCGGCATTGACGGTGCCGAGCATCGTGAAGCCGCATGCGGCGACGGCGACGATGGGGAACGTGCGCAGCCGGCTGAGCGATGCTCTCGCTTCCCGGCGCCCATCCGATCGGCAGTGCGAGCAGATACGCGATGACCAGGTGGAGCATATCATTACAGCACGGACGGCCATGTCAACGGCAACATGCGCAAAACGGTTCATGAGTGGACCGAAGCTCCTCTGCCTGGAGGGAGCCGAGCGAATGATGGCGTGATCGCCACCGCAGGAACCCAACATTGTGGCACCAAAAGTTCCGAGCATCACGCGGTGTTCGACACGGCAACGCGATCCGAAAGACTTGTGCGCTCATCGGCGGAGCCACTGAACGAACCGCTTGTAGTCCGCTTCGTTTGCTCTGGCGTAAGCTGCCGCGAACTCGGCGATCCGTGGTCAGTCGAGCGGATGATCCGACGTAACCCGCGAGCATGGCGGCATCGCTGGTGCGGGCATGGCCTTTGGCCAACACTTCGCCGCACAGCCCGGCGTAGGCGAGGAGCGTCCGGCCGTCAATTCCGTCGGCTCGAGTCCCGCCTTGTGATCGGCAAGTTGGCGGACGAGATAGTCGTGCCCGCCAAACCGGGTGTAGCCGAGAAACGGGTCGGATGCCGTCTGCATCATCTGCTGCCCCTCCGCCACGCGCCGGCCCTGGTGCGTTCGGCCGGGCCCCGCCTTTCAGATACGGGCGCATAGCATGACGGCAGTTCCTGCTTCACTTGCATGAAGAGCGGATCGCGCGTGTCGTTGCCGAACAGCAGCACCACGTAGTCGCGCGTGCCGACGCTGCCCGTGCCGACAATCTTGAACGCGACATCCGCCGGGTGGTACACGTCGAACGTCCGGCGGCGGCTGGCGTTGAGCGTCCCCGATACGACTCGAGCGATCGCACGACCTCTGCCGGCGACCTTGGCGGGTACGTGTGTCGAGGTCCGGCCGCTGGTCGTGAAAACGAAACACGCCCTTTCTCGGGACCACCAGTCTTGCTGAAGATTCCTCGCCGGGCGTGACGCGCCTGGCGTTCTCGATGATCTGATCGAGCAGCGGTTCACTCCGGACCGCGTGTGATGAGGTGGCGGGCAAGCGCGGGCGACCGGCATCCGGGCGAACTCGCGAAGATGCGCCCGATACGACCGCACAAACGTGCGCACCGCGCTTCGTCCTGACGAGACTGGGCCTGGCCGGCTTCCCGGCTCGCCAGCACCAGACTGGTGGCGAGCCGTTTCACGTCCCATTCCCAGGGGCCGGGCATCGTCTCGTCGAAGTCGTTGATGTCGAACACGAGCCGGCGTCGGAGCCGCGTACGCGCCGAGATTGCGGACGTGCGCGTCGCCACAGAGCTGAACGGTGATGCCGGAGCGCGGCAGCGGCGCGAGGTCCGAGGCCATCAGGACCGCGGCGCCGCGAAAAAACGAGAACGGCGATGCGCGCATCCGCCGGTATTTCTCCGGCAGCAGGCGGGCGACACGGCCCTCGTTCGTACGCCGCCAACGTCTGGATCGGGTCCGGGCGGTCTTGCGGCGGCGTCCACTGCGCCTGCTGTGCCGCGGCAGGCGTTTCCGAAGGCGTCTCCGCCTCATAGCGATCGCGGAGCGAGGCGGCGGGCTGTTGGAAGGTCATGGGAGGCGAGGGTGGCTCTGCGTCATGTCCGACTCGGCTCGAAGGTCAACAGCATCCTACTCCTGCCCGCGGAGGGTGGGACGGGATTCTGGTGGCGTGACCTCGATAATCAGTTGCCAAGGGGCCGTCCAACTTGCTGTGCCGAACCGGATTCGTTAGAAAGGCGTATGCATATCTGAATCCTTGCGCCGGGAAAAACGATCAAGCCCGGTGCGCTATCGCGGTTCGTAAGCTGGAAAATGTGATTGGCTGATGCAGCAACTCGGGATCACCGTCTCAGCGGGGAACGTCGCGTAGAATGTCACGTCACGTCCAAACCCTCGCAGCGCTTTGACCAATGGAGTAGCCAGATAGAGCGTGAAACGGATCGTCCCGGACATCAAGTCGAAGCACCTCGACGCCAGCCGACAGTTCTACGTCGACGTCCTGGGTTTGGAGATCGCGATGGACATGGGCTTCATCGTGACATTGGTGTCGCCGACCAATCCGACTGCGCAGGTCAGTCTGATGCGGGATGATGGTTCGTCATCGATTCTTCCCCAGATAGGTGGCTCCAAAATCGGCAGCAGGGCGATCGTGAAGATGACCGCGATATTTCCCCTGGAATCGTGATGGAACCGAGAGACCAGCGCTCTCAAGCGGCTCGGAAATCGATGGTCCAACATATTGAACTAGGTCCTGTTTCACCCTCGGGGGAATTACGCAGGATGATACGTGCGAATCGTTTGCCAAATTCTACGCATATGCCTGAATTTATGACGGAATGGCATACGATTGCTTAATGATATCCGGCGGTACCTCCCAGGAACACAAGGGCTGTTCTCGGAGCCTGGAGCTATTGCGACAAATCCCGGCTGAACGCTCAACCGAACCCGGTAACCAGACGGTTTCGAAAGCCATGCGGCTGGATCTGGGGCGGGTCGACCTTATTCAGCAAGGATCTGGGCTTGCGCAGCCAGACGCGAATTTGAGCCGCGGCCCGCCGGCAATACGCTTCGATCGCCGAGGACGGATCGGGCGCGCGGACCTGTCCGCAGTGGACAGGGCCGGTCGAGATTGGCCGATGCAATCTGGAATTGGCGGTAGCGGCCTCTCGATCAGGGTAATGCCGTCGGCGTTTCCTGCACATGGTTTGGTGTTGCGGCGATCACGCTGGATTTCACGATAAACCGGCAATCTCGATTTTGCGGCAAGTTGGCAAGCATTTTTGCCAAGGGTCCAGGCAAACGCATTGAGGCACAAATGACTGCGGTTATTTATAATTTTGAACGTTCCCGTGAGAGCGGATCCATTGACGAAACGGAACGGCTTTTCTCGGCCTTGGAACGGTACACCAGCGCGGAGCTTCTCGAACTGCTCTATGTCGGGGAGGAGCCGGGTTTTTTCGAACTGATGCGCGGGCTGTTTGGGCTCTCTGACGAGGATAGGTTGGCACTGCAAGATTTCCTTGCAGCTATGCCCTTACAGTCGATGACGGTGACGATCGATCCGGCAGGAAGGTGCATTCTTGCTCCCAAGAACTTTACTCCCAAGAACTTTACCCCCGGGCCCCCAAGAGCTTTGCCCCCAAGAACCTCACGCCGTGGAATTTTACTCCGAAGGATTTTCCTGCCAAAAATTTTCGATCGACAAAAAGCCCGGATAACGAGGATTACGACCCGGCTCACATGGTGCCTCCGAAACCACGCCGCATTTGAGAGCTGAGATTGAGGGTCAGCCGCTGGCGCGAATAGCGCGCCTTTCGCGTTGCACCAATTCGGCAATGAATTCGCCGATCCAGCTGCAGCGCCTGGCCTCGATATGCCATGCCATGGCCTCGACCGAGGACGGCGCCGGGTCGGGAATGTCCTTGCGGATTTCCCTGCCGTCCAGCCAGCCGCAGCTGTGCGAATAGCGGGCTTTGGAAACGAGGGTGATCGTCTCTCGCTGTTGCAGTGATGCGTATCCGTCGGCGGGAAAGAAAGTACCGGCGGGCTCGATCGGAATTGGTAACTGGCGTACCAGTAAAAAAGTGCTGATCGCATCCTTCTCTGATTCCGAAACCAGCACGCCGAACAGGCTATAAATCGGGGCAATGGCGCCGGGCGCCCCCGCTCCGCTGGGCCCAAGTATCGCGCCAGCCGTCGCGATCGACAGGTATTCGCCGTCGGGACCCCAGCGGCAGGCAATCAACCATTCGCGGCTGCAACTCCGGATGAGGGTTGGCTTTGCGTAGTCCGACCGGGCAATATCGGCCGCCATGGCGACGACAAAGGCTTTGGTGAGCATAAATTCCTCCGAGGCAAAATCGCCGATGCTCTGGTTCGCCGGATTGTGCCGGCGGGGCGTGAGGCCATCGTGAACAGGACGGTAATTCGATGCCAAACCCGTTTGCGCGCGCCGCTTCATTGTTGCTCTGCGATAACCCGGACGACATCAGCGATCCCGATGCCCGACTGCTCCTGGAGGCGCTTGGCTACGCCGAATTTCCGGCCGATGTTGGCAAATCCGGTTCCGAGGCGCGCCACAGTGCCCGCCTGCTGATGGCAGCGTCCCAATTCGTGCGGGTTTTTGAACTGGCCGCGCCCGACGCTCCCGGCCTGGTCTGCTTTGGCGCCGAAATCGATCCGGCAACGGCGAATCCCTTGCACGCCGGCAGTCCCGCGGTCAGCGTTTCCGGCGTAGGTCTTTCGCCGCGGGAAGCATTTCAGGGATGTATCGGCGAGGGCATCGAGTATCTTTCTCGGTTGCAGATCGGGAATGACGTGCTGGAACGGTCTCCCGTGGACGATCCGGCTGCAAGGCTTGGCTCGGGCGTGCGGGAATTGCTCACCGCGTTGTCGGCGCATCGCCTGCGACCGGATCTCGAATTTTCGTGGCATCGTGCCATGCGACTTAACGATCATCGCGAGGTGTTGCTGCCGGCGGATCTGTGCCTGCGCCGGCCGATGGACCAACGCGAGACAGAGCCGCCGTTTCTGCTAGGCACCGGATCTGCCGCCGGCAAGTCCTGGAATGCCGCGGCATTGCACGGGATGCTTGAGTTGATCGAGCGGGATGCGACCAGCCTCTGGTGGCGCGGTGGCGTCCGTGGACGGTCAATCGCGCCCGACGATGAGGCTCACGTCGTGGCCGAGACCCTGCTGCCGCTGCTACGACAAAACGTTCCGGCGCGGCGGAGCTGGTTGCTCGACATAACCACGGACATTGCCGTACCGTGCGTTGCCGCGGTCTCCTGCATGAAGGACGGCTTCGGTCTTGCCTTTGGCCTTGCTGCGCGACCGACCCTCGCAGCCGCGGCCCACTCCGCCATCCTGGAAATGTGTCAGATCGAACTTGCCCATGCGGTGGTCGAAGCCAAATGCAACGAGCGCGGGGAAGCCGCGCTCAACGAGCGCGACCGGGTTCACCGATGAACTTGGCCCAATAGAAGGATGGAGTGGGGATGTCTCGATCACAGCTTGTTGCCGAACATTTACCGTTGTTGCGGCGGTATGCCCGTGCCCTGACGGGAAACCAGGCGTCGGGCGATGCTTATGTGGGCGCCATGCTGGAGGCTCTGCTGCAGGATCCATCGCTGCTCGACGAGCAGCACGGTCGCCGCGCCGGACTGTCCGGCTTTTCACTCAGATCTGGAACTCGGTTTCGCTCAACGATGACGCAGAAGTGACCACCCTGCCGCTGCCCTCGGAGCGCCGGCTGTCCAACATCACCCCGTTACCGCGTCAGGCTTTCCTGCTGCTGTCGCTGGAGGGTTTTTCCGAGGAGGAAGTCTCTTTCATCCTCGGCAAGGACGTCGCCGAGACCCGCAAGCTCGCCGATACCGCCGGTCGCGAGATGGCGGCGGAGATCGCCACCGACGTGCTGATCATCGAGGACGAGACCTTCATCGCGATGGATCTCGAAAGCCTGGTGAAGAATCTCGGTCACCACGTGATCGGCGTTGCCCGCACCCATTCCGACGCGGTGGCGCTGGCCAAGAACAAGAAGCCCGGCCTGATCCTCGCCGACATCCAGCTCGCCGACGGCTCGAGCGGCCTCGATGCCGTCAACGAACTGTTGCGCACTTTCGAGGTGCCTGTCGTGTTCATCACGGCGTACCCCGAGCGCTTCCTGACCGGCGAGCGTCCCGAGCCGGCGTTCCTGATCTCGAAGCCATTCCAGCCCGCGATGGTTTCCGCGGTCGCAAGCCAGGCGTTGTTCTTCCAGCGCAATTCGCGCAACAAGGCGCCAAGGGTCGCATAAGGGGTGGCGTAAAGGGTGGCATAAGCCACCTAGGCTTCCAGTTTTTGTTCTGAATGAATCCGGCGCGCTTCAAGGCGCGCCGGATTTTTGTTACGACCAACGCGTGTATCGGTCATGCAGCGCCGGCAAACAGGTCGCGCGGCTGGCTGACGCGATCAGAACAGGGGCACCGAGTTTTGCAGGAAGAGGGCGGACGGTTTGGAACAAACAGCGGCGGCAGGGAGTCGATTCGGCGCCTCCGGGAGGGTTCGCGCCACCTCGAAGGCAAACCCGCCTTCGGGTTGGCGGCCCCGGCGTTCCTAACTCAAAACCGGCGTTGGGGCCGCTTTATCATCATGCCAGCATATACTTGGCGTGCGTTCTGGATTTCATGCCTTTGGCTCGTCCAGTGCTCGGCGATGCAGGCTCAGGATATCCAACTGGCGCAACCGCGGGCGAAAGGTGCCGCGGCGATGTCGCCGGCAGATCAGATGACGCCGGGGGATGCCTTGAACCGACTGTATCAACCGGATGGTCGCGCCGGTCAGGCCGCGACCAAGTCTGTCGCCGCTCCGGCTCCCGTCGGGATCGAAACCAAGGTGGATGGCGACTTCAACGGCTGGGACGGCAAGACGATCGTAAAATTGATCAATGGTCAGATCTGGAAGCAGGCGGAGTACCGCTACGAATACCACTATGCCTATATGCCGAGCGTTTCTGTGTATGCCAATGGCGGCCGCTTCTGGATGAAGGTCGAAGGCACATCGCAAGCCGTCGCAGTCGAGCGCCTGCGTTAGCATTCACCGCAAACCAGTCCACAGATCTCACGCCGAGCAAGCGGGCGCATCCGGACGAAGACAGGCAATCGAATGAAACGCGCACCCGACTGGCGGCACATCCATCACTCGATGACGTTCTGGATCGGCGTTGTCTTGTGTCTGGCCGCCATCGCCATCTACCTGTGGTCCGATGACTTGTCCTGGCGGCCGACGCCGCCCGGCCGGTGAGAAGGACGGTGGCGCGACGTCAATCCGCGAGCTGGAAGAAGCAATAGCCCTTGAGCGCGATGTCGCGATCGATATCGAACGGGAAAGGCGGCTTCCCCTTGGGCATCAGAGCCCAGTCCTTGCGCTTGAGGTGCGGCGGCAAGCCGGCGCCGGGCCGCGTTGCCAGCCGCAGGCTGCGGTCGGCTATGCCTCGATAGACGTCATAATCAATTTTGGTGGTCATCGCATGACGATAGTCAGACCATGAACCGCTGCAATCTGATCTCGGATTTAACCTTACTCCGCGGCGCTTCATGGTGCATCGCGCCTGAAAAGGGCGTGGGAGCGCGGAAATTTGGCCGCTCTTTGATGGTTAAGAGAACATCGAGTTGCTGCTGTCCCTGCCTGTAAGGTTAACCGGCTCAGGCGGGCCAGCTGGGAGGGCGCGTCATTCCGGAAGCCCGGCTTTGCGGAGACCGTCAATAAATATCTGATCGTCGTGCGGTCGGCCGCTGCGGGCTATCCATTCAGAAATGCGAAAATCGGGTTCGAGTTCGAGCAGACAGGCCGCCGCCTCCCTCGCTTCTGCTTCGCGTCCCAGATGAGCCAGGGCCGTCGTGAGACAGCGATAGGCCGCCGCAAAAGTCCGCTTCTGACTGAGAGCCTTCTTGGCCGCGGCAACCGCCTCGTCGAAACGACCGAGACCGATCAATGCGACGCCCATTCCTGTGAGCCTCACGAATAGCAATGGGTCAAACGGGCTTAGCCGAACGGCGCGCTCAAAGCTCCGGATCGCCTCGTCGGGCTTCCCGGCTACTCGGTACGTCCAGCCGCGCAGGCCCCACGCGAAAGCTGCATTAGGATTAGAGGTGACTGCACGGTCCACCATCTCTATTGCAGTATCGAAATCGCCAGACCAGCCCGCTGCGTAGCCAAGCATGCTCAGTGCCAAGTGGTCGTTTCCGTCAATACTAAGTGCCAACTGGAGAAGCCGTAGTCCTTCTGCAAATTCCGACTTTGGATCAGTCGCCCATCCTTGAGTTACATTTTGCAAGTGGCAGCTCCCCGCAAGGGTAGCAGCGAAGGCATACCGAGGATCGCTCTCCAACGCTCGAGAGACAAGCCGAAGGGCCTCCGCCGATCCGTCCCGGGTAAATGAATGAAGGTGCGGTGTTGCTCGAAGACAAAGGTCGTAGGCATTTGCGTTGTTCGTCCGATGCGCAGCCAGATCGATTTCGGTTTGAAACACTTTTGGTTCAATGGCAGAGACAACGCTCTCGGTCATCCGGTCCTGTAGAGTGAAGATATCGCCCAAGTCACCTTCAAATCGATCCGCCCAAAGGTGCAGCCCGGTCGCAGCGTCGATCAGTTGGCCGATGATGCGAACTCTTTCCGGCTGCCTTGCGCACGCTGCCTTCAAGCACGTAACGGACGCCAAGTTCACGTCCGATCTGCTTGATATCGATCGTTTTGCCCTTGTAGGCAAAACTGGAATTGCGCGCGATCACGAACAGGGATTTGAACCGCGACAACGCGGTGGTGATTTCGTCCACCATGCCATCAGCGAAGTAATCCTGATTCGGGATCACCGCTCATGTTTTGGAACGGCAACACGACGATGGAGGGCTTGTCGGGGAGCGTGAGGGCTGATTTCGGCGGTTCTACGGGGTTGTCTGGGACTGCCGTGCATCCCGGCCCCTGTGCTTCCACCACTGTTCCGACGAAACGGAAGCCTTTACGCGGCAGTGTTTTGATCAGGCGCTGCTCCTCGCCGGAATCGCCGATCACACTCCGGGCGACATTCAGGCGGGTCGTCAGGGCCGCATCGGACACGCTACGCCCGTTCCAGATGGCATTGATGAGGTCGTCCTTGCTGACGACGCGCTCCCTGTTGCGGATCAGGTAATCGAGCAGGTCGAATACCTGCGGCGCGATGGAAACGACGCGCGGCCCCGCGATGCAACTCGCGGCGGTCAGTGTCGAATGCGTATTCCTCGAAGAGATAGCGCAAGCTGCGAGAACCTTTGGTTGGGCCTCCGATCGTCGGGAAGCGCCTTGGCACCGCCTGGGGCGCCAAGACTAAGCCGCCGGTGAGGAAAATGTAAGGAGGACGTCCCAAACATGCGAGCAGCGGAAGGGCTGACCTCATTCGATCACCTCGTCAGCACGGGCGAGCAGCGTCTGGGGAACGTCCAGACCAAGCGCCTTGGCCGTCTTTAAATTGATGACCAACTCGAATTTGGTTGGCGCTTGCACCGGCAGATCTCCGGGTCGTGCTCCTTTCAAAATCCGATCGACATAGAAGGCCGATCGCCGCACCTGATCCACAATATTGATCCCATAGCTGAGCAACCCGCCCGCCTGGGCAAAACTCCGAAACGGATAAATCGTGGGGTGATGTTGTTTTGCAGCCAATTCAAACAGCAATGAAAGGGAAACCCCGAAGATCGGATCGGGCAACACAATCAAGCCGGTAGACGGTTCACCATCGAAGGCCCCGATCGCCGACCGGATTTCGCGCTCATCGTGCACAGGGCAATCGACGATCTTGGTCCCGCCCGAAGCAGCGCTATCCCTAATGTTCTTTAGAATCCTCACTTGCGTCCCCGCGAACCTGAGAACGCCGACCTGCGTCAAGTTCGGTGCGATCTCCATGAGCGTCTGCAGCCATTTCCCGCCCATGGAAGGCTCGAAGTTTGCGAGCCCTGTCATGTTTCCTCCCGGTCGGGCAAGGTTCGCGACGATGCCGACGCCTTCCGGGTCGGAAATCCCGACAAAAATCACCGGGATCGAATTCGTCGCCTCCCGCACGGCATTCAGGATCGATGTTCCGTAAGCAACGATGATATCCGGCGCCGAGGCCACAAGTTCGGGCACGACGGTGCGCATGTTGGCAGGCGTTGCCCAGCGATAGACGATGTGGATATTGCGCCCCTCGACCCAACCGAACTCGGAGCAGGCAGACTCGAACGCCCGCCGTGCTTCCTCGTCGCTTGTCGAGGCGGCAGACCCGACAAGGCCGATCGTGGGGTAGCGAGCTTTCTGCTGTCCGTGTGCTGCAAGCGGCCACGCCGCGGCGCTTCCAATCAAGCCGATGAACTGGCGCCGACGCATTTGACCTGCCACGATCGTATTGTGTCCAATTCTGGACCATAGCAGCCTCGATCGACCCGGTCACCGCCCGGCGGGAAGGGCGGCGGCGGTCTCGCCAGAGCGTTCAATGAAGCAGGATGGAAGATGAGAGGAGGGACGAAAAAAGCGCCCGGCGGAAAACCACTAATATTATCAATCGCAATAAAAGCAGGGCGCGGCTGGCATCACCACAGCCGCGCCCTACATCGCCGGTCAATGGGGCAGGGGGGATAACCGGCTGCCGGGATGACTCCAAACCCCCCGAGGTCGTTCCCGCGCGCACAAAATAATTTACACACGGTTAAGTGATTGCTGGATTCTGAACCGCCCGGTGTCCTCGACGTTCTCACTATTGATCGCCATGGGGCGAGGGACGAACCGCCATGTCTCAGAAATCGCGTATCCTCTTCGGTGTGGCCGCCATTGCGCTGACGTTGGGCGCTATCCCGCTGGCTGCCGGCCGCGACATCACCGCCGACGTATTCAAAGCGGACGTATTCAATCGTGCACAAAGCGTACCCGCGGTGTCCTCGACCGAGATCAATCGCGCCGCCAAGGCCGACCGCGCCGGTAGCGCCGTACGGTCGGACACGACCATGCGGACCATCTCACTTCGGTTCAACGGGCTGGACGCCACCTCGGTGCTGGTCCGCGTGCCCATCGCCCAGGCCTCGCGTCCGAGTTCCTTCGCGCCGGCCTGGATCAAGCCGGGCGCCAGCAAGCGGGCGGTCGCCTGCGAGCCCGTCGTCAGCGTGCTGACCGAAGTCGCCAAGCAACTCGAGCCCGGACGCTGCGTGACCTGAGCGCACGACGTCGTCGCCGCGAAGATAGCGAAACGATCCCTCCATTCGTCATTCCGGGATGCGCCGTAAGGCGCAGGCCCGGAAATCATAACCCAGATCCGTGGTTATCGATTACGGGCTCATCGCGGAGTCCGTCATCGGGCGCGCGAGTTTTGCGAACAGCTAGTTGAGAGTTTCGGTGGCCGGAGAGCCAAGCCAGGGCGACGCTATTCTATGGACGCATTGACTGTCATGACCGACTTGCCCGAGCCCCACGGGCCTTTGCCGATGCCGTAAATGGCAAAGGTGTCGCTGCCCTTGTACCCTCGTGCCGCGCTGTAGGTGAACCTTGTGGAATTGATTTGCCTTAGCGTTCCGTGTGCTGGCTTTTGCGAAATCCCCGAAGAATTCATCATCCCCGGTATTCGGATCGGGAAATTGCAAGTTTCTCCCGACCTCACAGCGAAGTATAGCGTCATGTCGACGCCAAACTCGGATGGCGTGCCCATCACTCGGCAGTCAGCGGCGAACGCCGAAATGGGCATCAGCGTCAATGCAACTGTTGCCAGGAACCGCATCGTGCTCTCCTTTTGAGCGCCGCAAGGAGCGAAGTGGCGTTGTGGTCCTAAGATTGGTCCACGGGGGAAAGCTCTCAGCTTGACATGGATCAAGCCGCCGCTTGTGACGAAGTCCAACGCAGCGGTTTGCGACGTAAACATCATCACACCGCTACTGGCGTGCAAGGCACCATCCGGCAGCCCAGTTGACCTTTGGCAGCGGCCATCGAACCGCGTTCGTTCGAATGGTCGATGGCATTCGCTGGTTTGCGAAGGAACCGTCCCGAACGGATACGTGAAAGATCAGTGACACGGCGACGGTCCGTTCGGGCTTCATTCGCGGCTGTTTGATCTGGGTCAAGCGCGCACTTGGCGAGAGGTGAAGGCTCTCACCGGGTGCCGTCGCTCATGCGTGGCATCCCCTCAACTACAAGACCCCAACCAAAGGAGGAGCGTCATGCTTCGCTACATACTCGCTGCTGTAGCAACGATCGTTTTGGTTAGCGCCAGCCTCGTTCCCGACGACGCGTTTGCCCGTCGCGGTGGTGGCGGTGGAGGAGGCCGAGGCGGAGGATTTCACGGAGGCGGCATGCGCGCCGGCGGCTTCCACGGCGGCGGCATGCACGGGGCTCGTGTCAGCGGCGGTGCCGTTCACGCCGGGCGCGGCTACGGCGTGGCGGGCGGCGTCCGACCGGCCCACCCTATCGCAGGACGCCCCATCGCCGGTCGGCCCGGTTATCCGGGCCGTCCGGTAGCGGGTTATCCGGGCTACGGGTGGCGGGCCGGGGCTTACGGCGCCGCCGCCGTCGGCGCGGCGGCAGCCGGTGCCTACGGCTACTACAACAACAATTACAACAGCGGTTGCACTTACGACACCTACGGAAATCGGATCTGCCCGCAGCAGTACCCCTATTAGCGTCGAGGCGCGGGGAGGCGCTGCGCTTTCGAGGTGACCGACGGACGGCAAGCAATGAAGCGACGCTCGTCGTCGTGACGTCTGGCACGATACCGGCACAAACCGGCATCGTGTCAACGTGCCCGAGGCATATTTGCAGGCCGAGAACCAATGCGCGGGTCAACACGAGATCAGGGCTGGTGCCCCGTCGTTGCGAGAAGCTCGGCAACGAAGATCCCACTTCGCCGCGCATCGATGCGACTCGCCGGCAAGCACGAATGCGCGCTTCCAGGTGCGACCAATTGACCCGACGGGCAAATCACCAAAAGTCTGTCCAGTCCTTCGCGCAAAAATATTTTGCTTCCGTGTTTGCGCAAATCACCTTCCTGTTCGCCGCCGTCCCGCCCCACAGCGAGGGGCGTTTCGCGATCGTCACGAACGTTGGCGGCGGGATGCGGTGGACGCGTTGGCGCTTTTGACGAACAGCGCTGGAGCGTACGGAGAAGTCGTGTGGTCCTGACGCCCCGATGCTGGCGTCAAGTTTGCGGAGCAATCCGCCAATGACGGTGGCAAGAAAGCCGGTCGCCGGGGAGAGCGCGAAGGAAGCCGTAAAACCATTGCGTGGGGAATGCCGGGTGATTCCGGTGTGACCTGACTAACGCGTGTGCGCTCTATTACTACCATTGCACACGCGGCTATCGGGCGCATCGGGCGCCCGGCATTCCCCGCGCCCTCTGATTGGAGAGGGCGGAACGAGCAGGCCAAAACCCGGGCGAAATGCGCCGCGGGATCGCGAAACTGAATCTGCCGCTGTTTGAAATTCGAATCCGAAGCCGTTCAGTGGGCGCGACCGCGCCGCTTCCTCGGCTGTCATTGCCGGGCTTGACCCGGCAATCCATCTCGCTCCGTAACAAGCTTTTTTCAAAGGGGATGGATCACCGGGTCAAGCCCGGTGATGACGATCTTGCCCGGTGTGACGATCAGCTCACTCCGCCGGCGCCTCGTCGCCCGTGGCGGTGTTGCGGCTGGCCAAAAATCCCAGCGCGACGCCGCCGACGGCGAGGATCGGGATCAGCCGCTTGACGCCGATGGCGCGGATCACCTGGAGGCCGGCGGCCATCACCATCGGATCGGCGAGCATGCTATGCACGGCCGATTTTGCGGCTTCGCCGCGCGGACTTTGGCCTGCTTCTCGATCTGCTTCTTGCGCACCATGTAGCAGAAGGCGGCGATCAGCGTGACCACGAAGAAGACGGCCGGCGCCGGCAAGGCAGGCCTCCACCAGGCCATACTTGTCCAGCACGAAGACGAAGACCGCAGCGCAGATGAACGACGTCGTGACGAACAGCGCCAGCGCTGCGGCTGCCGCCAGCGAGGTCAGCCGCAACGCGCTGCCGGTGGATTCCTTGAAATCATCGATCATGTGGGCAAACATCTAAAGGCCTCGCTCGAAGAAAATGCCGGCAACAAAACGGCCTCATGACTGAGACGCGCAGCGTTGCCGCGCTCCTCACCATGAGGGTCTGGACCTCATCCGGAGGAGCGCGCGAAGCGTCGTTCGAACGATGAAGCCGCCAAACCCTAGCGGCGCCACGTCACGCCGATCAGGAAGCCGAGGCCGAGCGCGATGCCCACGGTCGCGAGCGGGCGCTGCGTGATGACGTCTTCCAGCGTCTCCTCGATCGAACCGGCGGCGTCCTGCGCCGCATCCATCATGGCGCTGCCGCGCTCGGACATGTCGTCGACCGTGGCGTCGACATTCTCGCGCGCCTGCTTGTAGCCGCGCCGCGCCTGCTTCCTGGCGGTGCCGGCGAAGCTGTTGAGCGCGTCGGTGATCTGGTCGGTCAGGGCTGCGATATCGTTTTTCACGGCTGCTACATCCTTTTCGAGGCGTTCATCAAGCTGTTGCTGGGTGGCCTTGTCCGTCAGGTTTCTCATTCCGATCTCGCCGTCTGTGCTCGACATCAAAAGCTCCCGGGATACTGGAATCATCTGCGGCACAAACGTTTCGCTCGCGAGCTAAGTTCCCGTGAAGAAGCCGATCAGTCCTGCGGCAATTGCGGCGTATCGGCCGGCATCAGATGCTCTTTCAGGATGAGCGCGACGATCAGACAGCGGCGACGACAGGAAGCCGCCCATCGGTCCCCACAGCCAGGTCCAGAACGCCAGCGCCAGCAGCACCGCGAGCGCGTTGAGCTCGAGCCGGCGCCCGATGATGGTCGGCGTGACGAAATGCCCTTCGAGGAAGGTAATTCCGACAAAGGCCAGCGGCGCGACCAGTCCGGCGCTGATGGTCGGAAACGCGATGATGCCGACCACGGTCAGGATCACGAACATCGCGACCGGGCCGATGATCGGAAAGAAGTTCAAGGTCGCGGCCAGCGCGCCGAGCCCGGCCGGATTGGGCATGCCGGTCGACCGCGCAGACGATGCCGGTCGCGATGCCGACGCCGAGATTGATCATGGTCACCGTCAGGAGATAGCCGCCGAGATGCTCCTCGATCTCGTTGAGGATCCGCAGCGTGCGCAGCCGCTCGGCATGCTCGCCAAAGGTCATGATCAGCGCGCGGCGCAGGTCGCGCCAGCTCGCGATGAACAGGATCAGGGTGGCGAAGAACAGCAGGAATTCGGTGAAGGTCGGCGACAGGAATTCGAGCGCGGGCTGCACCCAGTCGAATTTCGGCATCTGGAACGAACGCAAGCGGGTCGGAGCCGCCGACCATGCTCTGCAGCTCCTGCCACAGCGCCAGCGGCCGGTCGAACACATGCAGCTTGCTCCCTCAGGATGCGAGCCGAGTTCCGGCAGGCGGTGGCTCCATTCCATCAAGGGCGAGGAGATCAGGCCGATGATGAAGGTCGCGACCGCGGCCGACCGCCACCACGATCAGGACCGCCGAGACCGCGCGGGGAATGCGATGCCGCTCGAGGAAGCCGGCGGCCGGCGACAGCATGGTGCCGACCACGAAGGCCGCCACGACGGGCAGAAAGAACGCCTTGGCGACATAAAGGACGGCGACGACGCAGATGACGAGCAGCGATACCAGCGCGAAGGCGACCACTTCGGCGCGCCGGATGACCGGCGGCAGTTCGGTTCGGCTGTCGGGCAGCGGCGTACCGACGGCTTCGCTGGAAGGCGCACGCTCGTTGGGAAGGACACGCAACTAGCTCTCCCCCTGCTGGCGGCTGATCTGACGAGGACGGGTTCGCGCGGCGATGGCGCCGGGCGGCGAAGCGCGTTCAGGCACATCCAACTCGCAGGACTCGGAAAGGTTCCATCGCGGAATCGTGAGCGATGCGGCAGCTTGACAGTCACCGCCTCTCGTCGATTCGCAACGGAACCGCGCCGCCCCGGTCGCGTTGGTTGCTGCAGGAAGCATCGAGCAGATGCGCATCGCACTGGGGCAGCTCATGACACAGACAGTCGCAAGGCATTCGCAGGCCATTGCCGCGCGCGACGAACGCGCTGGTCTTCGCCGGCGCCCTGTTGCTGGCGCCGTTCGTTTTCGACAGCGCCGCGAGCGCGCAGGTGCTCGGCTACGCCGCCGCGCCGCAAAGCGCATTCCCGTCGGACAACATGGTCGCACCGGCTGAGCCCGCGCTGGCCGACGAAGGCGATGGCAGCGTGCTGCCGGAGCGGCTGCGGCGCACCGTTGTGGCGCTCGACACCCGCGAGGCGCCCGGCACCGTCATCATCGATACCGGCAACACCGCGCTCTATTACGTGCTCGGCCAGGGCCGCGCCATTCGCTACGGCGTCGGCGTCGGCCGCGAGGGCTTTACCTGGTCCGGCGTGCAGACCATCAGCCGCAAGGCGGAATGGCCGGATTGGCATCCGCCGGCGCAGATGATCGCGCGCCAGCCTTATCTGCCGCGCTTCATGGCCGGCGGCCCCGGCAATCCGCTCGGCGCGCGCGCGATGTATCTCGGCTCCAGCGATTATCGCATCCACGGCACCAACGATCCCACCACCATCGGCAAGTTCGTCTCCTCGGGCTGCATCCGCCTGACCAATGAGGACGTCAGCCGACCTGTTCAGCCGCGTCGATGTCGGCACCCGGGTCGTGGTGCTGCCGAAGAACGGGCCGCATCTGGCGGCGCGGGCGATCGGTCCTGCGGCTGCAGGCCGCCGGCACGTCACCGTCCGTCCGGCAGCGGCGCCGTTGCGTCCCGTCGTGACGACGGGCTCGCGGCCGTCAGGCGATGAACCTTTCGACGTCGTCGCTGTACTGACGAAGAGCGCGTTGCGGAGATCAGCCATGATGAGGCAATCGATCCGGCAGGCTGGCGTTGGGCGCGGCGGTGGCGCTTGTGCGCACTGGCGCTGGCGCCCGCCGCGCAAGCCGAAGAGATTTCTTCTCGGCGCTGTTCGGCGCGTTTGGCGGCGGCCAGTCCCGCGGTCCGGCGATGATCCGCGTGCCGTTTGGCAATGAAGGCGAGCCCGGCGGTCCGCAGAACGTTCCTCCGCAGGGCGCGCGCGTCACCTATGGCGGCGGCCAGGCCTATTGCGTGCGCACCTGCGACGGCCGCTATTTCCCGCTTCAGGGATCCGACAATCAAAGCCGGGCGGCTTCGTGCAACAGCTTCTGCCCGGCGAGCAATACCGAAGTGGTCTATGGCAGCAATATCGACAACGCCGCGACCGAGAACGGCAAGCCCTATTCCGAACTGCCGAACGCGTTTCGCTATCGCAACGAGATCGTGGCGGGATGCACCTGCAACGGCAAGGACCAGTTCGGTCTCGCGCCGGTCAAGATCGAGAACGACCCGACGCTGCGCAAGGGCGACATCGTCGCCGGCGCCGACGGGCTGATGGTCGCCGGCCGCAGCGCCGACAAGCGCGGCGCCGCGCTGAATTTCTCGCCGGCTTCGAGAGCGATCCAGGCGCGCTATCAGCGCGTGCCGGTGGTGGCGAAGGAATAGCGGACTCCGAGCGGCCTCGTGGTCTCGAGACGCAGGGCGTTGCCGCGCGCCTCACCATGAGGTCCAGACCTCATCCTGAGGAGCATCGCGAAGCGATGCGTCTCGAAGGATGGCCACGCCGAGAACGACAAGCCGATTGGATGATCAGGCCGCGCGGATCTTGCCGAGGAACTGGGTCACCTGGCTGCCCAGTTGCTGGCTCTGGGTTTCCAGCGTCTCGGAGGCCTGCTTGACGTTCTCGGCGGCGGCCGCCGCCGCATCGGCGTCGGCTTTGACGCCGGTGATGTTGTCGGAGACGTTCTTGGTGCCCTGCGCGGCGAACTGGGTGCTGCGGGTGATTTCCTGGGTGGCGGCGCCCTGTTGCTGGACCGCGGCGGCGATCGCGGTCGCGACCTCATTGACCTCGCCGATGATGCTGCCGATGCCCTTGATGGCGTCGATGGCCTCGCCGGCGACCTTCTGGATGTCGGCGATCTGCTCGGAAATCTCGTCGGTCGCCTTCGCGGTCTGGCTGGCCAGCGATTTGACCTCGGAGGCCACCACGGCAAAGCCGCGGCCGGCTTCGCCGGCGCGCGCCGCCTCGATGGTCGCGTTCAGCGCCAGCAGGTTGGTCTGCGCGGCGATGGTGTTGATCAGGCCGACCACTTCGCCGATCCGGCCGGCCGATTTCGCCAGCCCCTGCACGGTGCCGTCGGTCTCGCGCGCCTGGTCGACCGCGCGGCTGGCGATGCCGGCGGCATGCGCGGCCTGCTGGCTGATGTCGTTGATCGAGGCGCTCAGTTCCTCCGACGCGGAAGCGACGCTCTCGACGCTCATCGAGGCTTCGCCGGACGCCTTCTCGGCGACCTGAACGCGCTCGTTGGTCTGGCGGGAAACCGCCGACAGGCCGGACGAGGTCGTCCGCATCTGGCTGGAGGCGTCGCCCAGTTGCTGCAGCGTCTGGCGCACCATGCTTTCGAATTCGCCGACATAGGTCTCGATCGCCTGCTGGCGCGCGGTGGCGCCGGCGTTGCGTTCGCGCTCCTGCGCTTCGATCCGGAGCTTGTCCTGCGGCCTGCTGCTTGAAGGTTTCCAGCGCGCCGGCCAGCGCGCCGATCTCGTCCTGGCGTTGCGGCATAGCCGGTGTCGACGGTCAGGTCGCCGGCGGCCACCTTCAGCATGGCGTCGCGCATGTTGTGCAGCGGCTTGATGACGCGGCGGGTGACGGCGATCATGGCGCCGAACGTCAGGGCGAAGCGCCGCAGCCAGCAGCACGAGCTGCAGCGATCAGCGAGCGCAGCGCCGCCGCATGCTGGACCGCGGTGTAGTCCTTGGCCGCGTCGAGGGCGGCTTCGGCGACGCCGACCGCGGCTGGCGAGGCGTCCGACCGTGATCGGGCTCCACTGGTTCGCGGTCAATTCCGGCTTCTCGCCGTCGATCAGCGCCGTCAGCAGGCGATCGCGCAAGGCGAGATATTCCGGTTCGAAATAGGCGGTCTTGGTCGCGGCCATGGCGCTGACAAGCGCCGGCGGCAACTGCATGCCCGACGCGGTCAATTCGCAGCGCATTCCATGCCGCTTCGGTGCCGCCGAGGAATTTCGTATAGTTCAGCCGCACTTCCGGCGTGATCTTGCCGGCGGCGAGCCCGTTCGAGATCAGGAGCGACGCCTCGCCGGCGGTGTTGCGCAGCAGCCAGGCGATCTGCTTGATCGCCAGCAACTGGTCGATCGTGGCGATCCTGGTGGTTGACGGCGGCGGCGAGCGCGGCGGACAGTTTGTCGAGCGTCGTCGAGCAACGCCTGCGGTCGTTTCCATATATTCCTTGGCCAGCGCCGCGCGGCGCGAGGCCTTCGGCTTGGCGACTTCGCTCCCAGAATTCCTTCTGCTCGGCCGTCAGCGTCTTGAACAGCCGATCGAGCTCGGGCACCAGCGTCGTCTGCTGCGCGAATTCGATCGACGGCAGCAGCGCGAGCGCGTTGCTCATCGCCGGCATTTCGGTGTCGCGAAGGTTGCGCAGATATTTGTCGATGTCGCTGTCGATCGGCGGCGTCGGAATTGAGCAGCCGGTTGGTGGTGGAGCGATCGGTGCGCAGATTGTGCATCGCCTTGAACAGGTTCGCCGAGGCGTCGGCGATCACCGCGATCCGGTTCGTCAGCTGCAGCCGGCTCCAGGACTCCCAGGCGTTGAGCGAGAAGCCGATCACCACGCAGAACGCGGTGGCCAGGATGACGGTCTTGAGCAGCGCGGATACGGTGAGACGATTCAGCATGAGCGACCCCCAGAATTTCGGCCTATTTGGGCCAAAAAAGGTAAAAATTTAGACAGTTCCGCTGCCGTATTAGTACTGGATCAACCACTGAAAGCGTCCGAGCACGCCTTGGCTACGGTTCCTGCGGCGGGAACCGGAGCGTCGCTCGCGGCGTTAACGAGGCCGTTAATTCGCTTCTCACGCGTCTCAGGGGGATTTCCGGATGCTTGTCAGCGTACTCGATCACCTTTCTCGTCGTCATTCTCATTCTGTATCTGATCAACCTGTTGCCGCTCGACGGCCGCGCCAAGCAGATCGCGCGGGTCGTCGTGATCATCCTCGGCGTGATTTCGCTGCTGAAATACATCGCGGTGTTCTAGCGAATGTCTGAGCGCATTTCCGCATTGGGAGCGAAGATCCAGCTTCGCTTGCGTCGCATGACGCGCTGGAAACAGCCACAAAAAGCCCCGGCGAGATGCCGGGGCTTTTGGTTGGCGCGGTCGCGGGAGCTATTTCAGCGTCTTGAACCAGTCGTCCACGTCCTTGTGGATCTGGTCCTTGGCGAAGCCGTAGCGCTGCTGCAGCTTGCCTTCGAGCTGCTCGCGGCGGCCCTCGATCACGTTGAGATCGTCGTCGGTGAGCTTGCCCCACTTCTCCTTGGCGGCGCCCTTGAACTGCTTCCAGTTACCTTCGACCCGGTTCCAATCCATCGTCATCTCCTCTTGCGTTGAGATGACGACTTAACGGGTGCGGGTTTCGATCGTTCCCGGAACGGGCCTGCGGCATGTAACCGCCGCCCGGTTTCAGTCCGACGCTCAGCCCGCCGCCTTGGCTTCGCGGCGCCGCGCGGTGAGGATGAATTCGGTGTAGCCGTTCGGCTGCTCGCGTCCCTTGAAGATCGAGGTCGCAGGCGGCCTTGAAGGCGACGCCGTCGAAACCGGGCGCCATCGGCCGGTACAGCGGATCGCCCTTGTTCTGTCCGTCCACCACGACCGCCATCCGCTTCAGCGACTCCATCACCTGCTCCTTGGTGATGACGCCCTGATGCAGCCAGTTCGCCAGATGCTGGCTCGAGATGCGCAAGGTGGCGCGGTCTTCCATCAGGCCGACGTCGTGGATGTCGGGCACCTTGGAGCAGCCGACGCCCTGGTCGATCCAGCGCACGACATAGCCGAGGATGCCCTGGCAGTTGTTGTCGATCTCCTGCTTCACGTCGTCGGGCGCCCAGTTCGATTGCGACACCGGGATGGTGAGGATGTCGGACAGCTTGGCGCGCGGGCCGCCCTTGGCCAGTTCCTGCTGGCGCGCCTGCACGTTGACCTGGTGATAATGCAGCGCGTGCAGCGTGGCCGCGGTCGGCGACGGCACCCAGGCGGTGGTGGCGCCGGCCTGCGGATGGGCGATCTTCTGCGCCAGCATGTCCGCCATCTTGTCGGGCGCGGCCCACATGCCCTTGCCGATCTGGGCATGGCCGGGCAGGCCGTCGATCAGGCCGATATCGACGTTCCAGTCTTCATAGGCCTTGATCCAGGGCTGCGCCTTCATGTCGTTCTTGCGGATCATCGGACCCGCTTCCATCGAGGTGTGGATCTCGTCGCCGGTGCGGTCGAGGAAGCCGGTGTTGATGAAGCAGATGCGCTTCGAGGCGTTCTGGATGCAGGCCTTGAGGTTGACCGTGGTGCGGCGCTCCTCGTCCATGATGCCGACCTTCATGGTGTTCTCCGGCAGCGACAGCATCTTCTCGACCCGGCCGAACAGCTCGCAGGTCAGCGCGACCTCGTCGGGGCCGTGCATCTTCGGCTTGACGATGTAGACCGAGCCGGTGCGGCTGTTGCGCGTCTTCGAACCGCCCTTGAGATCGTGGATCGCGAGCAGGCCGGCGACCGCGGCGTCGAGAATGCCTTCCGGAATTTCCTCGCCGGTCGGAATCGAGCACCGCGTCGGTGAACATGTGATGGCCGACATTGCGCATCAACAGCAGGCTGCGGCCGTGCAGCTTGAGTTCCTTGCCGTCCGGCGTCTTGTAGACGCGGTCGGGATTGAGCGCGCGCTTGAGCGTCTTGCCGCCCTTCTCGAAATCGGCGGACAGCGTGCCGTTCATCAGGCCGAGCGTGTTGCGGTAGACCAGCACCTTGTCTTCGGCATCGACCGCCGCGACGCTGTCTTCCATGTCGAGGATGGTGCGAGACCGCCAATTCCAGGATCATGTCGGCGACGCCGGCCGGATCGTCCTTGCCGATCATGTGGCTGCGGTCGATCTTGACCTCGATATGCATGCCGTTGTTGACCAGCAGGATCGCGCTCGGCGCGGCGGCATCGCCCTGGTAGCCCGCGAACTGCGCGGTCGATTTCAGCGCGGTGGCGTTGCCGCTCTTCAGCTTGACCGCGAGCTGGCCGGCGATGACGCTGTAGGAGGTCACGTCGGTGTGGCTTCCGGTCGCCAGCGGCACGGCGGAATCGAGAAAGGCCTTGGCCTTGGCGATCACCTTGTCGCCGCGCGCCTTGTTGTAGCCCTTGCCGGTTTCGCTCGGCATCGTGCGGGATCGCATCGGTGCCGTAGAACGCATCGTACAGGCTGCCCCAGCGCGCGTTGGCGGCGTTCAGCGCGTAGCGCGCATTGGTCAGCGGCACCACCAGCTGCGGTCCGCAGATCTTGCCGATCTCTTCGTCGACATTGGCGGTCTCGACCTTGTGGGTCGCCGGCTCCGGCAGCAGATAGCCGATCTCCTTGAGGAACGCGGTGTAGGCGTTCATGTCGAACGGCTTGCCCTTGTGGGCGCGATGCCAGCCGTCGATTTTCGCCTGCAGGGTGTCGCGGACCGCGAGCAGTTCGCGGTTTTTCGGAGCCAGATCGCGGATGATGGCGGCAAGCCCGGCCCAGAATGCGTCCGGGCGAAATCCCGGTCTTGGGGGTGGCTTCCTTGGCGATGAAATCGAACAGAACAGGGGCGATCTTCAATCCGTGGGCATCGATACGATTCATGATGGGATTTTTCTCGCGAGAAACCGGCGGTTACAGCGGCTTTCAGGGGGATAAACGACAAAAGGAGCCCGGCAAAGGGCCTTGTTCGGGGCCCTTTTAGCCCCAAAGCCGGGCCGATGAGAAGGCCCTTGGCGGGGCTGTTTTGCCCATTCGAAGGGTGGCCGCGCGGACGCTCAGATATTGGCGGCGAGATCGACCAGTTCGTCGAACAGAATGCCCGATTTCGCCAGCATCCGCTCGATCTCGTCGGTCGCCTTCAGCGACCGAGCGCGCCGAGGTGTCGATCGTCAATTCGCAGCGATTCCGGCGGCTGGTAGTCGTTGCCGATGCCGGTGAAGCCTGCAGCGCGCCGGCGCGCGCCTTGGCGTAGTGGCCCTTGGGATCGCGGCTCTCGCAGACCTCGGCCGGGGTCGCGACATAGATTTCGCGGAAGAGCGTGTCGGCGATGCGGCGCGCCGCGGCGCGATCCTCGCGCGACGGCGAGACCGCGGCGACGATGGCGATGTGCCCGTTGCGGGCCAGATGGGTGGCGACTTCGGCGAGCCGGCGGATGTTCTCGCTGCGATCTGCCGCGGAGAAACCGAGATCGCCGTTGAGGCCGGCGCGCAGCGTATCGCCGTCCAGCAGCACCGGCGAGCCGCCATTGCCGAACAGCCGGCGTTCCAGCGCGCGCGCCAGGGTCGATTTTCCGGAGCCCGGCAGTCCGGTCAGCCAGACCACCGCGCCGCCATGGCGATAGCGCGCCGAGCGCTCGTCGGGACGCAGCGCCGAATTCCACCGGCACGATGTCGACGGGAATGGCGCGCTGTCCGGCATCGACCGACAGCACCAGCCCGCCGCCGGCAATGCGGCCATTGACCTCGATCACCAGCCGTCCGGTGCGCGGATTGTCGGTATAGGGATCGGCGGCGATCGGCTGCGCCAGCGAAATGTCGATCTCGCCGACATGATTGCGCGCGATCGATCTGGTCTCGACGCTCGACAGCTCGCCGGGATCGACGGCCTTCTCGATCGCGACCACGGTGGCGCGGCTCTCGCGCGTGCCGAGCCGCAC
This sequence comes from uncultured Alphaproteobacteria bacterium, assembly GCA_963843225.1. Taxonomy (GTDB): domain Bacteria; phylum Pseudomonadota; class Alphaproteobacteria; order Rhizobiales; family Xanthobacteraceae; genus Bradyrhizobium. The sequence continues at coordinate 25,936 of CAWJJT010000009.1, forward strand.
CAGGATCGAGGCGCCGGTCGCCAGCGGCTTGTCGTGCAGCCAGAAAATGCGCGCGCGAAGCCGTCGGGTGTCGCGCGGGCTGGTGCCGACATGGGCGATGACGTCGCCGCGCTCGATGAACAATTCGCGGTCGAGCGTGATGCCGACCGATCGTCCCGCGGTCTGCGCACCCTTGACCGGCGTCACCGGCCAGCCCTCGACGCTCCTGATTTTCGCGATCTTGCCGGCGGGCATGATGACGATCTCGTCGCCGGCGGCAAGCCGGCCGGATTCGATGCGGCCGGCGACGATGCGGCGGTCGTCGAATTTGTAGATCGCCTGCACCGGCAGCCGCAGCGCGAGTTGCTCCAGCGGCCGCGCCGGCTCCAGCGCATCGAGCGCCTCGACCACGGTCGGGCCGTTGTACCAGCCGATCCGCGGCGTGCGCTCGGCCACGCCGTCGCCGTCGCGCGCGGAAATCGGGATCACCGCCGCGGGCGTGACGCCGAGACCGATCAGATGCGCGGAAATCTCGTCGCTGATTTCGCTGAAGCGCGCCGCGCTGAAATCGACCCGGTCCATCTTGTTGACGACGACCGCGACCTGCTTGATGCCGAGCAGATGCAGCAGATAGCCGTGGCGCCGGGTCTGGTCGCGCACGCCTTCGAGCGCGTCGATGATCAGCACCGCGCCGTCCGCCTGCGAGGCGCCGGTGATCATGTTGCGCAGGAATTCGGCGTGGCCGGGCGCGTCGATCAGCACGATGTCGCGCGATCCGGTGCGGAAGCGGATCTGCGTGGTGTCGATGGTGATGCCCTGGTCGCGCTCGGTCTGCAGCGCATCGAGCAGGAACGACCATTCGAACGGCATGCCGCGCCGGGCGCTGACGGCCTTGAGCATTTCGAGCTTGCCCTCGGGCAGGCTGCCGGTCTCGTGCAACAGGCGCCCGACCAGCGTCGACTTGCCGTGATCGACATGGCCGACGATGACGATGCGAACCTGCGGGCGGGTGGTGCCGTTGGGTGTCGCCGAGACGCTGACGGGGGTGATCATGTTCATCGGAGCGCTCAATGTCGGTTCAGAGATAGCCGGCGACGCGCAGCCGCTCGAAGGCGTCTTCGGTTTCGTGGTCGAGCGCGCGGCCGGCGCGCTCCGGCACCTTGGTGCTGTCGAGTTCGATCAGGATTTCCTCGATGCTCGCGGCGTTCGAGGCCACGGGATTGGTGATGTCCTGGTCGCCCAGCGAGCGATAGCGCTTGCCGTCCTTGGCGAGATAAAGCGGGATGATCGGAATGTTTTCGCGCTTGGTGTAGGCCCAGATGTCGGCCTCGGTCCAATGCAGGATCGGGTGAATGCGCAGATGCGCGCCCGGCGGCGGCGAGGCGTTGAACTGGTCCCAGAATTCCGGCGGCTGATCGCGCACGTCCCATCCGCCTTCGGCGCCGCGCGGCGAGAACACCCGCTCCTTGGCGCGGGTCGCCTCTTCATCGCGGCGGATGCCGGCGATCAATCCGTCGAAGCCATATTTGGCGAGCGCGAGCTTCAATCCCTCGGTCTTGCGCGCGGCCGATCGTGCGGCCGGCGGCAGGGTGGGATCGACGGTCTCCAGCGGCGGGCACGGCTCGATCTTGAGATCGAGCTCCCATTCCTTGCCGTAGCGATCGCGAAACGCGTACATCTCCGGAAATTTCTTGCCGGTGTCGACGTGAAGCGCCGGGAATGGAACGCGGCCGAAGAAGGCCTTGCGCGCCAGCCAGATCATCACGTTGGAGTCCTTGCCGAGCGACCACAGCAGCGCCAGCTTCTTCAGCCGCGCGAAGGCCTCCCGGAAAATATAGATGCTCTGCGCTTCCAGCGCGTCGAGGTGATCCATGGTGGGCTCAAGCGGACGGCCATCGGACGAAATTTGCCGGACCGGCGAGCCCTCGACACTACCCGACCAAGGCAGCGGGTTTTGGACGGAGTCGTTGTTGAGAAGATGCATCTCTGGACCTTGGCCGCTGGAGGTGAAAATTCTATAGTTGCAGTGCAACAGGGAAGAAATATTTTCTCTTTGCGGGGGTTGAATGAGACATATATAGAAAATAATTCTAGTCAACCCCGGAAGTCGGGGAAGCGAGTGTCGCATGAAATTCCTGCCGGTATTTCTCGATCTGCAAGCCGGTCCCGTACTGCTCGTCGGCGCGGGCGATCTGGCGCAGGCGAAATTGCGCCTGCTGGCTGCCGCGGGTGCGCGCGTTCGCTGGTATTCGACCGACGGCCATCATGACCTGAGCGGTCTCGACGCTGGCGATGCGGCGCGGATCGAACTCGCGACCGGCGATCCGCTGGCCGCCGATCTCACGGGCGTCATCGCGATCCTCTGCGCGGGCGCAGGCGACCTTGCGCCCTTGATGTCGGCACGGGCGAGGGCGGTTGGCCTGCCCGTGAATGTCATGGACGACCTCGCGCATTCGACCTTCATCTTTCCGGCCATCGTCGATCGCGGCGATGTCGTGGTTGCGGTCGGCACCGGCGGAACGTCGCCGGTGGTGGCGCGGCGCGTGCGCGAGCGCATCGAAGCGGCGCTGCCGGCCCGCATCGGCGATCTCGCCGGTTTCATCGGCCGCTGGCGCAAACTGATCCACAATCGCATCGCTGAATTTCCGCTGCGCCGCCGCTTCTGGGAGCGCGTGGTCGACGGCCCGATCGGCGCGCTGGTTCTCGACGGACGCGCCGATGAAGCCGAAGCGGCGTTGAAGGATATTGCCGATCCCGGCGCGTTCGCCGGTGCGCGACACGATGGCAAGGCCGAGGGCAGGGTGACGCTGGTCGGCGCCGGCCCCGGCGATCCCGATCTGCTCACCGTCAAGGCGCTGCGCGCGCTGCAGGATGCCGATGTGGTTTTCTACGACGAACTGGTCTCGCCCGAAGTGCTCGATCGCGCCCGCCGCGACGCCGCGCGCGTTGCCGTCGGCCGCCGGGTCGGCAAGCCCGGCATCGGCCAGGACGCGATCAACCGGCTGATGATCGAGGCGGCGAAATCCGGCCAGCGCGCGGTGCGGCTGAAGGGCGGCGATGCCTTCGTGTTCGGCCGCGGCGGCGAGGAAGTCGAAGCCCTGCGGGCCGCCGGCGTCGCCTATTCGATCATTCCCGGCATTACCGCAGGCCTGGGCGCGGCGGCGCAGTTCGAAGTGCCGCTTACCTTCCGCCACGAGGCGCTGCGCATCACATTCCTCACCGCGCACAAGGCGAAAGACGCCGAAACCGTCGACTGGTCGACGCTGACTGACGAGAAGATGACGGTCGTCGTCTACATGGGCATGACCGCCGCGCCGTCGGTCCGCGCCGGGCTATTGGCCGCGGGACGCTCGCCGCAAACGCCGGTCGGCGTGTTCGCGCGGGTGACGCGGCCCGACGCGCAAGCCGCGGTCGGCACGCTCGAGCAATTGCCCGACCTGATCGAACGGATCGACGGCGGTCCGGCGCATACTCATCATCGGCGACGTGGTCGCGCATTCCGCGCCCTGGCGCCACTCCGATCTCCATCAAACCATCTCCGAACTATTGGATGCTGCAGAATGACCTCTCCCCTTGAACAGAAGAAAATCAAAATCGCCGGCCCGTCGGTGGTCACCGCCAACCGCACCTGGGACGGCATCGTGATCTGGCGTACCGCCCGGCACGACTGGTCGGCCAAGCTCACGGATGCCGCGATCGTTCGCACGTCCGACGAGGCCCGCGCGCTGCTCGCCGAATCCGTGGCCGACGATGTCGGCGCGGTCGGCGCCTATATCGCGCCGGTCGAAATCAAGGAAAGCGGCAGGATCAAGCCCGGCAATCTGCGCGAACATATTCGCCTGCAGGGCGTCACCATCGATCTGCCGGTTCCGGCATAAGGCCAACTTGCCATGTACGCATATGACGAACTCGATCGCACGCTGATCAATGAACGCGTGGAGGAATTTCGCGACCAGGTGAAGCGCCGGCTGTCCGGCGAACTCACCGAGGACGAATTCAAGATGCTGCGGTTGCAGAACGGCGTCTATCTGCAACTGCACGCCTACATGTTCAGGATCGCGATTCCCTACGGCACGCTGTCGTCGGCGCAGTTGCGGCGGCTGGCGCATGTCGCGCGGCGCTATGACCGCGGCTATGGCCACTTCACCACCCGGCAGAACATCCAGTTCAACTGGATCAAGCTTGCCGAATTGCCGGACGCGCTTTCCGACCTCGCCGAGGTCGGCATCCATGCCATGCAGACGTCAGGCAACAACACCCGCAACGTCACCTCGGATCAATGGGCGGGTGTCGCGCCGGGCGAGATCGAGGATCCCCGGATCTGGTCCGAACTGCTACGGCAGTACACCACGCTGCATCCGGAATTTTCCTTCCTGCCGCGCAAATTCAAGTTCGCGATTACGGCTTCGCCGCATGATCGCGCCGCGATCAAGATCCACGATATCGGCCTGCGGCTGCACCGGAACGCCGAGGGCGAAACCGGCTTCGAGGTGCTGGTCGGCGGCGGGCTCGGCCGCACCCCCTTCATCGGCAAGACCATCAAGCCGTTCGTGCACGGCCGCGACCTCCTGAGCTACGTCGAGGCCATCCTGCGCGTCTACAATCAGTATGGCCGCCGCGACAACATCTACAAGGCGCGGATCAAGATCCTGGTGCATGAACTCGGCATCGAGAAATTCGCAAAGGAAGTCGAGGACGAGTGGCAGCAGATGCGCGACAGCGAAACCGTGCTCACGCTGGACCACGCCACGATCGAGGACATCCGTTCGCGCTTCACCTATCCGGCGTACGAAAAGCTGCCGCACATGCCGGAGGAACTGAAGCAGGCCGCGCATGATCCCCTGTTCGAGCGCTGGCGCAAGAATTCGACGTTCACGCACAAGGTGCAGGGCTATGCGATCGTGACGCTGTCGCTGAAGCCGGTGGGCGGCCCTCCCGGCGACGCCACCGCCGACCAGATGGACGCGCTCGCCGATCTCGCCGACAAATATTCGTTCGGCGAAATCCGCGTCGGCCACGAGCAGAACCTGGCGCTGCCCCATGTCGCCAAGCGCGATCTGCCGGCGCTGTGGAAGGCGCTCGACAAGATCGGGCTGGCCACGCCGAACGTCAATCTGGTCTCCGACATCATCGCCTGCCCCGGGCTCGATTACTGCTCGCTCGCCAACGCGCGCTCGATCCCGATCGCGCAGGAACTGACCCGCCGCTTCGCCAATCACGACACCGCCGATTTGATCGGGCGGCTGCACATCAATATCTCCGGCTGCATCAACGCCTGCGGCCACCATCACGTCGGCCATATCGGCATCCTCGGCGTCGAGAAGAACGGCGAGGAATTCTATCAGATCACGATCGGCGGCCGCGCCGACGAGAACGCCGAACTCGGCGCCTTGATCGGACCCGCGGTGCCCTATGGCGACGTCGCCGACGTGGTCGAAGACATCGTCGAGGCCTATCTCGCGCTGCGCGCCCGTCCCGACGAATTGTTCGTCGACACGGTGAAGCGGCTCGGCGTCGAACCTTTCAGGGAGCGGGTTTATGCCACTCGTTAAGGACGGAAAAATTGGCGGCGACGAGTTCGTCCACGTCGCCGATGACGCCGAAATTCCCGGCGACGGCGCGGTCCTGCTTTCGTCGGCGCGGTTCCTCGACAATGCGGAGACGTTGTCGCGGCGCGCCGGAAAAACCGGCGTGATCTGGCCGAACAGCCGCGACCTCGACGACCTCGTGCCGTATCTGGACCGGCTTGCGGTGGTGGCGCTGGTGTTTCCGACCTTCCGCGACGGCCGTGCCTACAGTCAGGCGCGGCTGCTGCGCGAGCGCTACAAGTATCGCGGCGAGTTGCGCGCCACCGGCCAGGTGCTGCGCGACCAGTTCCTGTTCATGATACGCGCCGGGTTCGACGCGTTCGAGGTGAAGAAGCCCGCCGATGCGGAGGCATTCGCCAACACGGTCAAGCGCTATTCGGTGTTTTATCAGCCGACCGGCGATGGCCGCATGACGGCGCTGCACCGGCGGATGATGCTGCGTCATTCGGAAAGCGCCAGCCCATGAATGCGGTCGCCCATCAGGCGTCGCCGGAAGCGGCGGGAGTGTTGCCGCCCGCCGACGAGCTTGATCGCGCGCTGCGCGACGCCTCGCCGGCGGAAGTGATCGCGGCCGCGTTGCGGACCGTCGGACGCGAACGTCTCGCATTGGTTTCGTCGTTCGGCACCGAGTCCGCGGCGCTGCTGAAGGTGATGGCCGACGTCGATCCCGGCATTCCCGTGGTCTTTCTCGATACCGGATGGCTGTTCGAGGAGACGCTTGCCTATCGCGACACCCTGATCGCGGCGCTCGGCCTGCGCGATGTCCGCTCCGTCAAGCCGCTGGAAGAGACGCTGAACCGCGAGGATCCCGACCGCGAATTGTGGTTCTCCGATCCCGACGCCTGCTGCCGCATCCGCAAGGTCGAGCCGCTGGCGCGCGCGCTGAAACCGTTCAGCGCCTGGATCAACGGTCGCAAGCGGTTTCAAGGCGGCCTGCGCGCCGACATCCCGGTTGTCGAGCAAGACGGTATCAGGCTGAAGTTCAATCCTTTCGCCAATGTTTCGCGCGAGGAGATCGAGGGCATCTACAAGCCTCGCAAACCTGCCGCCGCATCCGCTTCTGAAATCCGGCTATCTGTCGGTCGGCTGCATGCCCTGCACCAGCCGGAGTTCGGCGGACGAAGACGCGCGCGCCGGCCGCTGGCGCGGCCGAGCCAAGACAGAATGCGGCATTCACACGGTGAAGACTTCTTAGCATGGCGACGTTGTAACGGCGCGAACAATGAAATGCGGTTTCGTTGACTTAATGCCGCATTGACCCGACTGATATCCGTGCCTTCGATGACAATGACGTCGTCAGGCCAAGTGGAGATTGGGATGTTCCGTCGTGTGTTGCCTGTCGTGGCCGGGCTGTTGTGGGCAAGTTCGGCGTTTGCCGCCGATGTCACGCTGCTCAACGTATCCTACGATCCGACCCGCGAGCTCTATGTTGAATTCAACAAGGCGTTCGCGTCGGCCTATCAAAAAGAAACCGGCAAGAGCGTCGAGATCAAGCAGTCGCATGGCGGCTCCGGCTCGCAGGCGCGCGCCGTGATCGATGGCCTGCAGGCCGACGTGGTTACGCTGGCGCTGGCCTACGATATCGATGCCATCGCCGCCAAGGGTCTTGTCGCCGCCGACTGGCAGAAGCGGCTGCCGCTCAATGCCTCGCCCTACACCTCCACCATCGTGTTCCTGGTGCGCAAGGGCAATCCCAAGGGCATCAAGGATTGGGACGATCTGATCAAGCCGGGCGTCAGCGTCATCACGCCGAACCCGAAGACTTCGGGCGGCGCGCGCTGGAATTATCTCGCGGCATGGGGCTATGCGCTGAAGAAATCCGGCTCGGCCGACAAGGCCAAACAATTCGTCGCCGATCTCTACAAGAACGTGCCGGTGCTGGACACCGGCGCCCGCGGCTCGACCGTCACCTTTGTCGAGCGCGGGGTCGGCGACGTGCTGCTGGCCTGGGAGAACGAGGCGTTCCTGGCGCAGCGCGAATTCGGCAAGGACAAGTTCGAGATCGTGTCGCCGCCGCTGTCGATTCTGGCGGAGCCGCCGGTGGCGATCGTCGATGCGGTCGCCGATAAAAAAGGCACCCGCGCGGCCGCTGAAGCATATCTGAAATACTGGTACACCAGGGAAGGTCAGGAAATTGCCGCACGCAATTCCTATCGTCCGCGCGATCCGGAGATTGCGAAGCAATACGAAAACTCGTTCGCAAAGGTCGAATTGTTCACGATCGACGATGTCTTCGGCGGCTGGACCAAGGCGCAGAAGGAACACTTCGGCGAAGGCGGCGTTTTCGACCAGATCTACAAGAACTGAGTTGCGACGCGGCAACAGGGGGCATTGTGAGCGGAGGGACCGGACGACGCAGTACCCTGCCGGGGTTCGGTCTCACCATGGGACTGACGCTGACATGGCTCTCCGTCATCATCCTGATTCCGCTCGCGGGCCTGTTCCTCAAGACCCTTGAACTGAGCCCCGATCAGTTCTGGGACATTGTCAGCAGCCGTCGCACCCTCCATGCGCTGAAGATTTCCTTTGGCCTCGCCTTTGCCGCGGCTTTCGTCAATCTGGTGATGGGCACCATCATCGTCTGGGCGCTGGTGCGTTACCGTTTTCCGGGCCGCCGGCTGTTCGACGCCATCGTCGACGTTCCCTTTGCGTTGCCGACGGCGGTGGCCGGCATCGCATTGACCGCGCTGTTTGCGCAAAAGGGCTGGCTCGGCGCGCCGCTCGCCGAACTCGGCATCAAGGTGGCGTTCACGCCGATCGGCATTTTCATCGCCATGATTTTCATCGGGATTCCCTTCGTGGTGCGGACCGTGCAACCGGTGCTGCTCGACCTCGAGGTTGAGATCGAGGAGGCCGCGGCCAGCCTCGGCGCCAATCGCTGGCATACGGTTTCCAAGGTGATCCTGCCTAGCCTGGTCCCGGCGCTGCTGACCGGGTTTGCGCTGGCTTTCGCGCGCGCGGTCGGCGAGTACGGCTCGGTCATCTTCATCGCCGGCAATTTGCCGAACGTGTCGGAGATCGCCCCGCTTCTGATCGTGATCCGGCTTTCGGAATTCCGCTATGCCGATGCGACCGCGATCGCCGTCGTCATGCTGGTGGCCTCCTTCCTGATCATCTTCGCGGTCAACCGCCTGCAGCGCTGGGCGCAACTGCGCCTGCCCGCGCATTAGGGGCGAAGCCGATGGAGCAGCCCCAATTCTCGATGAGCGCCACCCGGAACGATCTGCGGACCGAGCCAAAACTCGTTCGCGTCGTCATCATCGCGATGGCGATGATCTTCCTCACCGTCTTTGTCGTGCTGCCGCTGGTCGTCGTGTTCGCGCAGGCCCTTTCAAAGGGGATCGGCGCCTATTTTTCCGCGCTGTCGGACCCGGAAGCGCAGTCGGCGATCCGGCTGACGCTGCTGGTGGCGGCGATTTCCGTCGGCCTCAATCTGGTGTTCGGCATGGTCGCGGCCTGGGCGATCGCGAAATTCGATTTTCGCGGCAAGACCTTCCTGATCTCGCTGATCGATCTGCCGTTCTCGGTCAGCCCGGTGATCTCGGGCCTCGTGTTCGTGCTGTTGTTCGGCGCGCAGGGCTATTGGGGGCCGTGGCTGCAGAGCCACAATATCCATGTGCTGTTCGCGGTGCCCGGCATCGCGCTCGCGACCATCTTCGTCACCTTTCCGTTCGTCGCGCGCGCGCTGATTCCGCTGATGCAGGAACAGGGCACGCAGGAAGAGGAGGCCGCGATCTCGCTCGGCGCGTCCGGCTTGCAGACCTTCTTCCGCGTCACCTTGCCGAACATCAAATGGGGCGTGCTCTACGGCGTGCTGCTGTGCAACGCGCGCGCCATGGGCGAGTTCGGCGCGGTGTCGGTGGTATCGGGCCATATCCGCGGCGAAACCAACACCATGCCGCTGCTGGTCGAAATCCTCTACAATGAATACCAGTTCGTGGCGTCGTTCGCGATCGCATCGCTGCTGGCGATGCTGGCGCTGATCACGCTGGTGGCGAAAACGATTCTCGAACGGCATCTGGACGAAGGGCAGTTACCGCGTGTCCATTGAAGTCAAAGGCCTGGTAAAAAAATTCGGCAGCTTTGCCGCGCTGGATTCGGTCGACCTGAAGGTCGCATCGGGCGAATTGGTGGCGCTGCTCGGCCCGTCCGGCTCGGGCAAGACCACGCTGTTGCGGATCATCGCGGGCCTCGACTGGCCGGACGCCGGCGAGGTTACGTTCGACGGCGAAAATGCGCTCGCCCATGGCGCCCGCGAGCGGCATGTCGGATTCGTGTTCCAGCACTACGCGCTGTTCCGCCACATGACGGTGTTCGAAAACGTCGCCTTCGGCCTGCGGGTTCAGCCGCGCGCGGTGCGCAAGGACGAAGCGGGCATCCGCGCGCGGGTCAAGGAATTGCTCGACCTGGTGCAACTCGACTGGCTTTCCGGTCACTATCCGAGCCAGTTGTCCGGCGGCCAGCGCCAACGCATCGCGCTGGCCCGCGCGCTGGCGATCGAGCCGCGCATCCTGTTGCTCGACGAGCCGTTCGGCGCGCTCGACGCCAAGGTGCGTAAGGAGCTGCGGCAGTGGCTGCGCTCTCTGCATCACGAGATTCACGTGACCTCGATCTTCGTCACCCACGATCAGGAGGAGGCGCTCGAAGTCGCCAACCGCGTGGTGGTGATGGACAAGGGCCGCATCGTGCAGATCGGCACGCCCGGCGATGTCTATGACAATCCGGCCACCGCATTCGTGCACGGCTTCATCGGTGAATCGATCGTGCTGCCGGTGGATGTCAGCGAGGGCTGCGTGCGGCTCGGCGGCAGGGTGCTGGGTATCCGGGCGGATGGCGCGGCTTCCGGCGCATCGAGGCTGTTCGTCCGCCGGCACGACATGCAGGTCGGGCCGGCCGGCAGCGGCGCATTCGAGGGCAGGGTGCGGCATGTCCGGACCTTCGGCCCGATTCAGCGCGCCGAAGTCGCCTTGTCCGCAGGCGAGGCCGTGATCGAAATCGACGCGCCACGGGATCGGGAACTCAAGACCGGCGATATCGTCGGGCTGCAACCCCGGAACTACCGGATTTTCGCGGCGCAGGACTGAAAACGTTCACCATTCAGCCACGGTTGGTATGCAACAACCCGCGGGACCATCTGGGGGAACTTTGAATCATGCGGGCGATCCTCGCCATAATCGCGCTGTTGGCGCTTGGCGGCTGCGCGGGCGAGGCGCCGATCGAGCAGCCGACCATGTATGCCGACATGGCCAATGCCGGCGCCAGGCTGGATTCCCAGGCCGCGGCCGTCATGATTTCGCAGTACCGGCAGAACAACGGGCTCGGCACGGTGGCGGTCGACCCGGATCTGATGAAGCTCGCGGAGACGCAATCGCAGGCGATGGCCGGCCGCAACAAGCTCGACCACGACGTCAAGGCGCCGCTGGCGCAACGGCTCAATGCCGCCGGATACCCCGCGACCCAGGCCGTGGAGAACGTGTCGGCGGGCTATCATACGCTGGCCGAAGCATTTTCCGGCTGGCGCGACTCGCCCCCGCACCGGGCCAATATGCTGAAAAATGGTGTCACAAAATTGGGCATTGCGGCGAGCTATGCTCCGAATACCAAATACAAGGTATTCTGGACGCTGATTTTGGCGTCGTCCGACCCGCGATAAACCCGGCGTGATCGCCACTTTGCGCCTCGCGGATTGACGCCACCGCCAAGGGACGCCACGTTGCTTTCGGCATTTCTCACATCCGATTGACCGATATGACCGATCATTCCAGCCCGGCCCCAGCACGGACGCCAGCCGAAGCCGAGCGGGTGCTGGTGCTGCAGGGTGGCGGCGCGCTCGGCTCCTATCAGGCCGGCGCCTACCAGGCGCTGTGCCGCGCCGGCTTCGAGCCGAAATGGGTGGCCGGCATCTCGATCGGCGCCATCAACGCGGCGATCATTGCCGGCAACGCAACCGAGAAGCGCGTCGATCGCCTGAAGGAATTCTGGGACATGGTCTCGGCGCCGGTGCCCTGGAATCCGGTCGTCCAGGGCGATCGCGGGCGCAGCGTCTTCAACGAAACCAGCGCCGCCCTGATCGCCACCTTCGGCGTTCCCGGCTTCTTCACCCCGCGCATTCCGCCGGCGCCGTTATGGCCGCAAGGCAGTCCGCAATCGCAGAGCTATTACGATACCTCGCCGCTGAAAAGGACGCTGGAACGGCTGGTGGATTTCGACCGCATCAACGCGCTCGAGACGCGGCTAAGCGTCGGCGCGGTCAGCGTCACGACGGGCAACTTCAGATATTTCGACAATTTCGAATTCAAGAAACTGGGCAAGAAGATCGGCCCGGAGCACATCATGGCATCCGGCGCGCTGCCGCCCGGATTTCCCTCGATCGAAATCGAGGGCGAGCATTTCTGGGACGGCGGCATCGCCTCCAACACGCCGCTCGACTTCGTGCTGGATGAGGAAACGAGCAGCGATCTGCTGATCTTCCAGATCGACCTGTTCAGCGCGCGCGGGCCGCTGCCGGTCTCGTTGCTGGAAGCCGCCGAGCGCGAAAAGGACATCCGCTTTTCCAGCCGAACGCGGATGAATACCGACAAGAACAAGCAGATCCACAATGCCCGGATGGCGGTGCGCGATCTGATCGGGAAATTGCCCGACTACCTCAAGAACGATCCCTCGGTCGAATGGCTGCGCAAGGCCTCCAGGGAAAACACCGTCACGGTGGTGCACCTGATCTATCGCAGCAAGAACTACGAATCCTCCTCCAAGGATTACGATTTTTCGCATGTCGGCGTGGTCGAGCACTGGAACGCGGGCGTCCGCGACGTGCATTTGTCGATGCGCCACAAGGATTGGCTCGAGCGGCCGCAGTCCGGCGAGACCATGGTCACCTACGATCTCGCGGGGGAAGGTACCGAAATCCCCGACAAAAACAGGAGCAAATGAAATGGGTACTCTGACAGGCAAGACCGCGGTGGTGACGGGATCGACCAGCGGCATCGGGCTGGCGTATGCGCGCGCCTTCGCCGGCGCCGGCGCCAATATCGTTCTCAACGGCATGGGCGTGCCCGCCGACATCGAGAAGGAGCGCTCCGGCATCGAGAAGGATTTCAAGGTCAAGGCGGTGCATTCGCCCGCCGACATGACCAAGCCCGCCGAGATCGCCGAAATGGTCGCGCTCGGTGAAAAGACGTTCGGTTCGGTCGACGTTCTCGTCAACAATGCCGGCATCCAGTTCGTCTCGCCGATCGAGGAGTTCCCGCCGGAGAAATGGGAGATGATCATCGCGATCAACCTGTCGTCGGCGTTTTACGGCATCCGCGCCGCCATACCCGGCATGAAGAAGCGCGGCTGGGGCCGCATCATCAATACCGCGTCGGCGCATTCGCTGGTGGCCTCGCCGTTCAAGTCGGCCTATGTCTCGGCCAAGCACGGCATCGCCGGCCTCACCAAGACCACGGCGCTGGAGCTTGCCACCTTCAAGATCACCTGCAACTGCATCTCCCCGGGCTATGTCTGGACGCCGCTGGTCGAGAAGCAGATTCCCGACACCATGAAGGCGCGCAACATGACGAAGGAGCAGGTCATCCACGACGTGCTCCTGGAAGCGCAGCCGACCAAGGAGTTCGTCACCTCCGAGCAGGTCGCAGCCCTGGCGCTGTTCCTGTGCGGCGATGACGCCGCCCAGATCACCGGCGCCAACCTCTCGATCGACGGCGGCTGGACCGCGGAGTAGGGCTGCTCCCAGACGCATCGCACGCAACCGTCATGGCCGGGCTTGTCCCGGCCATCTCTGCTTTGCGCGTTCTGCATCTTTAGAGATCAGGGATGCCCGGGACAGGCCCGGGCCTGACGAGCGAGGATCAGCCGCTCTTGCCGAATGCCAGCACGTGCAGGCCTAGTCGCTGACGGACGATCCAGAACAGCAGCACGGTCTCGAAGGTAAGCGAGATCGAGGTCGCCGCGGCCGCGCCGTAGCCGCCGAAGCGCGGCACCAGCGCCACGCACAGAATCAGGTTCATGACGAAGGAAAGCGCATAGGCGAGCGCGCAGATATGCTGATGTCCGAGCATGTTGAGCAGCCGTTCGACCGGGCCGATCGCCGAGCGCACCACGAGCCCGATGGCCGCGATGAACATGATGTCGTAGCCGACCACGAATTTCGGTCCGAACAGCCACAACAGCGGCTTGCCGAATGCCAGCAGCAGCACGGTTGCGGCGAGCGACGGCCAGAACGTCCACTTGATCGCATGCGCGACGTAGGCAGACAGCCGCGGCTTGTCGCCGAGCGCGTGATACTCGGCAAACCGGTGCGCCGTGGTCGCCGACATCGCGTAGTGGATGAAGGAAACCAGCGCCAGCGTCTTCACGACGGCGAAATAGACGCCGACTTCTTCGGACGAGCGGAATTGCTGCAGCACCAGCACGTCGGTGTAGGACAACAGCAGATAAAAGCTCTCGACCAGCAGGATCGGCAGCGAGATCGCCAGCCAGCCGCGGAAGTCATAGGCCTTGGGGCCCGCCTCGATGTGGCCGTCGAGCCGTTTGTTCAGCACCAGCATCTGCCCGATCATGGCGATCCACACCGCGGCGGCACTGGCGAGCATCGCGGCGGTAGCGCCGAGCTGGAAGCCGAGAGTGACGGCACCGGCGGTGAAGCCGATAATCAGCGACTGGCGCACGATGAACTGCGGCATCAGCCCGAGCCGCATCCAGTCATGCGAGCGCGCAATCCCGTCCTGGGTGTTGGCGACCACGAAGGCGGGCAGCGTCAGGCAGCCGATATAGAGCGGAACGATCTCGCTTGCGTCGATCCAGGGCGACAGCCCCTTCACCACGCCCGCCAGCAGCAGCGAGACCAGCGAAGCGACGACAAACGTCATCCAGCGGCTGCCCGACAGGAAGCCGCGCAGCAGCGCCTGTTCGCCGCTGGTGCGATACTCCGGGATGATCTTTTGCGCCGAGGCCGAGATGCCGAAATCCATCATGCTGCCGAGCAGCAGCACCCAGGTCCAGACATAGACGTAGACGCCGTAATCGGAGCCGCCCATCCAGCGCGCCAGCAGGATCTGCGAAACATAGGCGAGCGCAGCCGAGATGACGCGGATGATGAGGATCGTGCCGGCCAGGCGCTTGGTCAGGGAAGCTTCGCTGGAGCCGGCCAGCATCGAGCGCAGCCGCGCAAGCACGCCGGCGGGCGGAACTGTTGCGGGCTGTGCGTCCATCGCGGCCAAATGGAAAGACCTTGAAAAGGCTGCCGCGGGACTGCGGCGACCATTTCGCCTATCAACTATTCGTTAAGATTAGGTTGGATGGAGACTCCCTGAAGTCCTCATTCCGGGATGCGCCTTTTGACGCAGGCCGGAATCCGCAATCCTCGATCGCGGTTATGGATTCCGGGCTCGCGACGCCGTCGCGCCGCGGAATGACGGAAAACCTATTGCAGGTTGATATTGAATTCGTAGGAACGCTCGCCGCCGACCAGCGTCAGCTTCAGCGCGGCGCCGTCGGGGCTGGTGCCGGGCGGTACGCCTTCGAGTTCGAAGGTAAAGCGCTTGACGCCGGGCGGGGCATGTTCGAGCAGTTTTGGAACCGGCAGTCCCCAATCGGGCGTCGGTCCTTCGACGAACAGGCTGACATTTCCGGAATCGGGACTGACCACATCGACCAGGACGCTGGATTTGCCGTCGCGCTTGACGTCGCGGATGGTCAGCGGGTTGGGATCGCCGACATTGGCCGGCTTCGGCACGGTATCCAGCGCCGCAAACAGCGCGCTGTCCTCGGTGCTCGCCACGCTGGTGAAAGGCAGCTCCGCATTGGCCTGGACGGGAATGCAGATTTTTTCGCACACCGCGTAGTTGACGTCGGCACGCAGCGTCACCGGCTTGTCGGCATTTTTCGGCACAATTCGCAACGGCAACACGATCTGGTCGTGATAGCCCATGGATTGGCCGCCCGCGCCGTCGTCGAATTTCAGCGGCGCCGGCCACAGCACGGTCACGGCTTCGATATTGTCCGACTTCGAGAAATCGAAGCGCGGCGGCACGCCGGAATCGCCCGGCGTGCGCCAATAGGTTTTCCAGCCCGGCTGCAACTGAAAGGCGATGCCGCCAAGCAGTACCGCACCACTGCGCGAGCCCGCCAGCAGCCGGACGGCGGAATGCCCGTCGCGTTGCCAGGGCGAGGCGTCCTGGGCGCGCGCCTCGATCGACAGGGATGACGCAAGGACGGTTGCGGCGAAGCCGAGCGCGGCGCGGACGGGAACTATGACGGTCATGAGGCGTATTTACCGGCTAGTGGTGGCACAAACCATTGAATTGCTTGTGATGTAATTTCAAGCGTCGGGAGAAGCTTGATTGACAGAACTGCCACCCAATATCAGGATAGGCGACAACAAGAGAGTCCTTTGCGGATGGACCCTGCAGGCAAAAAACCGAGGATAGTTCGCCGCGAAACCGCCGGCGCCGGCGACAATTCGCCCGAAGGCGGCTATCTCGACGGCCAGCTCCTGATCGCCATGCCGGTGATGGGAGACCCCCGCTTCGAGCGTTCGGTAATCTACCTCTGCGCGCACTCGTCCGAAGGCGCAATGGGCATCATCGTCAATCGCCCGGCCGGCAGCATCGACTTTCCCGAACTGCTGGTGCAACTCGACATCATCAAGAAGGCCGATCAGATCAAGCTGCCGGAAAACGCCGAGAGCATGAAGGTGCTCAAGGGCGGCCCGGTCGAGACCGGCCGCGGCTTCGTGCTGCATTCGAGCGACTTCTTCATCCAGGATGCGACGTTGCGGATCGACGACGGAATTTGCCTGACCGCAACCGTCGATATCCTCAAGGCGATCGCGAACGGCGCCGGCCCCAAGCATGCGATCCTGGCGCTGGGTTACGCCGGATGGCGGCCCGGACAACTCGAGGCCGAAATCCAGGACAATGGCTGGCTGCATTGCGACGCCGATCCGGATTTGATCTTCGGCGACGACATCGACGAAAAATATCTCCGCGCGCTGCGCAAGATCGGGATCGATCCGGGCATGCTGTCGAACGAGGCGGGGCACGCCTAGGCGTGATCGTCATGTCGGCGCGGGAAACACCGGCAATCCGTCCCTTCGAGAAGCTGGGACCGATGGATCACCGGATTTGTCGCTGACGCCAGACGTCTGCGCCGGGCTTCGATCGAGAGGACACGGCGTTTGGGTCAGCCGGCATCCCGCGTACGACAAGTTGGGCTGCGGCCTCTACTCCGCCGCCTGCTGCGCGACCGTCGGCTCCGTTCCCGCCACCGTGGCGCGGCGCATGTCGCGCGGCTGCGATTGGTCGTAGCGGCGGACCCGGTGCATGGTCTGGCGGTTGTCCCACATCACGAGGTCGTGCAGCGTCCATTTATGGACGTGGACGAATTGCGGCTGCGTCGCGTGTTCGGTGAGATCGCGCAGCAACAGCCGCGCTTCCGGCACGCTCATGCCGAGAATCGCGCCGGCATGCGACGACAGATACAGCGACTTGCGGCCGTGCGCCGGATGGGTGCGCACCAGCCGCTGCCGCACCGGCTTGAACATCTGCTTTTCGTCCTCGGTGTAATCGAGGAAGCCGAGCGAGCCGCGCGAATACATCAGCGAATGCTCGCAGATCATGTCCTCGATCTCGGCTTTGGTTTCGCCGTCGAGCGCATCGTAGGCCGCGCGCATGTCGGCGAATTCGGTGTTGCCGCCCTTCGGGTTCACCACGCGCGCCGACAACAGCGAGAATTTCGCCGGAATCGGGCGGAACGAAGAGTCGGAATGCCACAGGCAGTTGCCGAGATTGAACAGATGGGCGCGGTGATCTCGGGGCAACGGTTTGCCGTCCTGGCCGAGATTGGAGACGTCGTTGAGGCCGGTCTGGAGTCGCGAATCCTCCGGCTTGACCACATTGCCGCCACGCGGGTTTTCGCGCTCGCCGAAATTCAGCGCGAACGCCATCTGCTGTTCGTCGCGTGATGTCCTGGTTGCGGAACAGCAGCACGGCGTATTTGTCCATGCCGGCTTCGATGTCCCTGGCCTCCTGCGGCGTCAGCGGCTGACGCAGGTCGACGCCCGAAACCTCGCCGAAAAAATGCGGATGAAGCTGCCGGATCGTGACGGTCATGGCGTTTCTCCTGGTCGAGGGCGGGTATCCCGCTCCGCTTGAAGGAAAAACTACCCCGCGACCGGGTGAAGTCAACGCTTCGCAAGGGCAGGAGGCGCGCACATCTGTCATGCCCGGAGCTGATCCGGGCATTCATCAAGCTTCAAAAAACCTCTTGCGAAGAGGATGGATTGCCGGGTCAAGCCCGGCAATGACGATAGGCGCGGCGCTCAGGCATTCCTCGCCATCAGGCCGCCGTCGACCGGAATGACGGCGCCGGTCAGGAACGAGGCCGCCGGCAGGCACAGGCTCAGCGTCATGTGCGCGACTTCCTCGGGGTCGCCGTAGCGGCCGAGTGCGGTGCGGCGCTTGGCATAGATCGTCTTGTGCTCCTCCGAAATCCGCTCCGTGATCGCCGTTCTGATCGGCCCCGGACAGATGCAGTTGACGGTGATGCCCTCGCGGCCGAGTTCGACCGCAAGCGAGCGCGTCAGGCCGACCACGCCCGCCTTCGCCGCCGAATAGGGGCTGTGCAATGCGGTGGCGCCGAGCGCCTCGGTGGAGGCGATGTTGACGATGCGAGGACTTTTCGACCGGCGCAGATATGGCAGCGCGGCGCGGATCACGCGCGGATGCGCGGTCAGCATCACCGCAAGGCCCTTGGCCCAGGCTTCGTCATAGCCATCATCGTCGATCGCCACCCGCACCGAAATGCCGGCATTGTTGATGACGATATCGAGCCCGCCGAAATGACCGGCGACCTCGTTGACGACGCCGGTTATTTCATCGCGGCTGGCGACGTCGAGCTTCCAGGCTTTTGCGACGCCGCCCTTGGCCGCGATGTCAGCGGCGACGGCTTCCGCGCCTTCAGCCGCGTAGTCGGTGACGGCGACCTTGGCGCCTTCGGCGGCGAAAACCTGCGCGGTGGCGCGGCCCATGCCGCTGGCGGCGCCGGTGACGAGAACCGTCAATCCCCTGACCGAGCGGCTGAGCTGCTTTGAAATCGGACATTTTCTTTCCCTTGCGTTTCTTCCCAGGATGATCTGCTGCTATGCTTTTGGCAGCGATTGATTACGAGGTCGACGATGAACGAACTGGATTTCAGCGGCAAGCAGGTTCTCGTGGTCGGCGGCTCCAGCGGCATCGGCAACGGTATTGCGCAGGCCTTTCGCGGCAAGGGCGCGCGCGTGCAGGTCTGCGGCACCAGGCCTCAGGCCGCCGATTACTCGGCGAGCGAGGGATCGCATCTCGATGGCCTCGGTTACGCGCAGCTCGATGTCAGCGACGCCAGGGCGATCGAGGCTTTCAAGCCTTCGTTCGACCGTCTCGATGTGCTGGTGCTGGCGCAGGGCGCGGTGATCTACCGCCGCGGCGAATTCGAAATGGACGGCTTTCGCAAGGTGCTTGAAGTCAATCTCATGAGCCTGATGGCGTGCGCCGGTAAGTTCCATGACATGCTGGGCGCGAGCAGAGGCTCGCTGATCATCGTCAGCTCGACCGCCGCTTACCATTCGACCAAGGGCAATCCGGCCTACAATGCCTCCAAGACCGGCGCGATGGGCCTGACCCGGACGCTGGGCGAAGCCTGGGCGGAGGACGGCATCCGCGTCAACGGCATCGCGCCGGGCCTCGTCGATACCAAGATGACAAAAGTGACGACGGCCAATCCAAAGCGGCTGGAAGGCGCGATCGAGCGCATTCCGCTGAAGCGGCTGGGTACGCCGGCCGACATGGCGGGCGCCGCGCTGTTTCTGGCGTCGCCGTTGGCCTCCTACATCGTCGGCCAGACGCTGGTGGTCGATGGCGGCCTGATTCTGTAGAGCCTTCGCGAGCGAACCTGGTACCACTGCGCCAACAAAGCGGAGGAACCGGAACCGGTCTCATCGGTTAGCCCCTGGAGAATCATCTTCAGGGAGTGACCGCGATGGACAAGGACAGGATTGCCGGCTCGACCAAGGATTTTGCCGGCAAGGTCGAGGGCGCCGTCGGCGACATCGCCGGCGATGCGAAAACCCAGGCCTCGGGCCGCGCCCGAGAGGCCGCGGGCACGGTGCAGAATCTGTACGGC
Source organism: uncultured Alphaproteobacteria bacterium (assembly GCA_963843225.1). Taxonomy (GTDB): domain Bacteria; phylum Pseudomonadota; class Alphaproteobacteria; order Rhizobiales; family Xanthobacteraceae; genus Bradyrhizobium. Next base: position 45,660 of record CAWJJT010000009.1, read on the forward strand.
CAGGCCAAGGATGCCGCGCGCGACGCTACCGATGCCGCCGTCAACTACGCCCGGGACGCCTATGACAATTCAGGCGATACCTTCCGCGACGGCTCGCAGGCCGTGGCGAAGAAGGTGCAGGACAATCCGCTCGGCTCGCTCTTGATCGCGGGCGGCATCGGCTTTGCGCTCGCTTTGCTGATGACGCGTCAGCCGCGCCGGCCGCCGCCGCGCTGGCGCTATTACGGCTGAGCGCATCGCCGCATCCAATCATTCGGGCGCGCGCGATCCCGAAATTGTTGAGCGAGATATGTTGCTGCTGGATTCCGGGTTCGCGCTGACGCGCGCCCCGGAATGATGTCGTGGTTTACCGCGAGAACCAGCCAGGCATCGAGGCGGACCGTCCGACACTCCCGGGTGGACGCGGGGCACTCGGCGCGCGCGGCGCCGGCGCGATCGGTTTCTTCGGCGCGTTGCCGAAGCTGAAAAAGTCCCGCATGGCCGGTGCGACCGATGGCGGCGCGCTGGATTGAACCGGAAGCGGCGGCTTCTTCGGCGCGAGCGGCTTGGCGGGCGCAACGGGCGAACCCGGCGTCGCCACCGCTGCATCCGGCGCAACCGCGGCCACCGGCGCTTCGCCCTTGGACTGTTCGCGTCCGACCTCGCGGCGCGGCCAGGCGAAATCGTCGGCGCGGCCGGCGGGCGGGGCCAGCGGCTCGCCTTTCACCAACGTCCGTGCCGCCAGCGCATCGACCGCGGCCGGGCGCGAGCCGGGGCCGCCGAGCAATTGATCGGTGCCGACGGAAGACGCCACCAGCGGCAGGATCGGTCCGGCGAGCGGGCGCGGCGCCGGCTGGCCGGGCTGGGCGTTGGCGTCCGGTGTCGCCGGTTCGGTCGGCAGTTCGATCGGCGCCGAACGCGAAGCCAACAGCCGGTTGATCTCGCGCTCGACATAATGGGCGAGCTTGCGCGCACCGGGTTTGGTGAAATACACGCCGTCGTCGGAGCGCAATTTGCGCGGCTGACCTTCGAAGTCGGGGCCCCTCGCCATGAAGCGGCCGGCCTCGTCGACGAATCCGTCCCAGACATCGACATAGGTGATGCCTGCCTTGCCGGCGGCGTCGCGATACAGCGCATCGAGGAACAGCATGTCGGCTGTTGTCTTCGGGCCGCGCACCGCGGGCAGGCCGACCCAGAGCACCGGCACGCCCTTGGCTTTCAGGACCGCGATCATCTCCTCGATCTTCTTGGTGTAGAGCTCGACCCAGCGTTCCTCGCGGAACTGGTAGATGCCGTTCGGCGAGCGCGTGCTCTTCTCCGGTGCGATGATCGGCGGCGTATCACTGTCGGCGGCATCGTCCGGCGGCAATTCGGTGTCGACGACCTTGTCGTCGGGCTTTGCCGCAGCATCGGCGCCGGGCTTCGCGTCGCCCTGCTTGGCATGCGCCGCGGATTTGGCATCAGGCTTGGCGTCGGTTTTCGCATCCGGCTTGGCGCGGGCGTCTTTCTTGTCGCCCTTCTTGTCGGATGGCTTGTCCTTGTCGGCTACCGGCTCGCGGATCGGCTGGCGATCGTCGAGCCCGAGCATGACGACGATGGCGTCCGGCTTCTCGGTGGCGAGGATGCCCTTGGCCGCGGCGACCCAATCGGCCGGGTCGCCCTTCGGCTGGTACTTGATCAGGCCGGATACGGTCTTGTGCCTGCGGATCACGCCCATGTCCGGCTGTTCGGCATAGGCATCCTCGAGGCCATAAGCGAGCCAGTCCGCCATGGCGTCGCCCAGCACCAGCACGTTGCGCTCCGGCACGGTGTCGCGCTTCTCCGGCGCAGGCGCCTTGGAAAAATTCTCGAAGCGCTTCGGCGCCTGCTGCTGTTGCTGGAACGGCGCGAACAGATCGCCGCCGAACCATCCGCCGCCGCCGTTGGGGCGCGGCTGCTGAATCGGCTGGGGCGGCCGTGTCCAGCCGCCGAAATTGAAGAACTGCGCCGATGCCGGTCCGGCGAGCCCGACCAGCAGCGCCACCGCAACCGCCAGCGCGATCAGGGGACCGCTCTCGGTGAACACCCGGAAAAAGGACTTTGGCTTGTGCATGCGGCTCGGTCGCAATTGGATCGCGAAGCAGTGGATATACTAACGGAATCAGGCCTTAACCGGGCAGATTTTCCACCATAAACCGGCCATCGGCCGCCGCCGTCAAGGGTGGGGCGAAAATGTCGACCGAAAGGTTACTTTTGGCGGGAAATTCGATGGTTCAGCGCCCTCGGAGCCGTTCCAGCACGTCGGAGGAGGCAAATCCGTCCGCCGGCGCCCCGATCGAGGCCTGGAAGCCGCGCAGCGCCTCGCGGGTCTGGCCGCCGAGCTGACCGTCCGGGGTGCCCTGATAGAAGCCGCGCTGCACCAGCAATTGCTGCAGTTCCAGCCGCTCGGCCCGCGACAATTCGCGCTCCTGCCGCGGCCAGGGCTGCACGAACGGCGCGCCGCCGCGCAAGCGGTCGGCGAAATGGCCGATCGCCAGCGCATAGGCCTCCGCCGGGTTGTATTTCATGATGACCCGGAAATTCTGCAGCATCAGGAAACCGGGACCCTCGCTGCCTGCGGGCGCCAGCAGATAGGCCTTCTCGGTCGATTGCGGGAACGGCTGGTTGGTCGCGCGCTTGAGGCCGAGATGCTCCCACTGCGCGAACGTCATCGCCTTGGCCTTGTCCGCCAGCATGTAATTGAAGCCCTGCGGCACCACGACCTCGTAGCCCCAGCTCTGGCCGGCCTGCCAGCCGTCCTTTTTCAGGTTGTTGGCGGTCGACGCGATCAGGTCGGCGGCGTCGTCGACGACGTCGCGGCGGCCGTCACCGTCGGCGTCCACCGCGTAGCGCTTGAACGCGGTCGGCATGAACTGCGTGGGACCGAACGCGCCGGCCCATGAGCCGCGCATCTGCTCGGGACGCAGATCGCCGTGATGCAGGATCTCCAGCGCCGAGAGGAATTCGTCCTTGAAATATTTCTGGCGGCGGCCGACGCACGCCAGCGTCGCGGTGGATTGCACGACGCTGCGATCGCCCATCTGGGTCGAGTAGTTCGAACTCGATGCCCCAGATCGCCGCGATCGCATAGCGATCGACGCCATAGGCTTTTTCCGTCGCGTCGAACTGCGGCTTGTATTTGGCCAGGATCTCGCGGCCCTTGGCGAGGCGGTTGTCGTTGACGAGAATGTCGAGATAGTCCCAGATCGATTTGGTGAATTCCGGCTGCGAATCCATCAGATCCATCAGCCGCAGGTCGGGCGTGAGGCCTGCGGTAAAACGCTCGAAGCTTTCGCGCGAGATATTGCGGCGCGCGGCGTCGGGCCACATCGAGGCGACGCAATTGTCGAAATTCGCCGCCGCTTCCCGGATCGCCGATGCGGTCATCAGCGGATGGCCGGAGGCGCCGTCCTCGCCGCTCCAGGGCAGCGGGCCGCCGCCGGGTGCGGTTTGCGCCTGGCCTGACGGCGCATTCTGGCCTCTGGAAAGCGAGCCGGTGAAGAGGTTGTCGAGGAAGCCCAGAGGCCCGCCGCCGGACGACTGGGCATGCGCTTGGCCGCATAGCACAAGGGCGGCCGCCATGATCAACGCGCCGGTTCGCAGTTTCGCCAAACGTCCCGTCCGTCGTGTCATGTTTTACCCGCTAACCGAAAACGTCCCGCTTCCAGCAGGCCTCGTGGCGGTTTCCAATAGATTAACAGAGGCGGGATTTTATTTGGGCGGAAATCTGGCCGGGAACCCGCGGACGCCGATTTACCCTAAGCGCCGGCGAGCCATCGCGCTTCACACATCCGCCTTTGTTCCGGGCCGCAAACCGGCTACCAACATGCCATCACATGCATATATCCGGCTCCCTCACAGGCACATTTTGAAAACCCCATGAAAATCCGCAAAGCCGTATTTCCGGTCGCCGGCCTCGGCACCCGCGTCCTGCCCGCCACCAAGGCGATGCCGAAGGAAATGCTGACCATCGTCGACAAGCCGCTGATCCAGTACGTGGTCGACGAGGCCAAGGAGGCCGGCATCGAACATTTCATCTTCGTCACCGGCCGCAACAAGGGCGTGATCGAGGATCATTTCGACCGCATGTACGAGCTCGACGCGACCTTGCAGGCCCGCGGCAAGAAGGCCGAGATGGATATCCTGGCGCGCGACCAGCCCGAAGCGGGAGCGATGAGCTTCACCCGTCAGCAGGCGCCGCTCGGCCTCGGTCACGCGGTTTGGTGCGCGCGCGACATCGTCGGCGATGAGCCGTTCGCGGTGGTGCTGCCGGACGAACTGGTGCTCAATACGCCGGGCTGCCTGAAGCAGATGATCGAGGCGGCGTCCAAGCTCGCCGGGAAATCCAACCTGATCGCGGTCGAGGAAGTGCCGGCGCACCTGACGCATCAATACGGTATCTGCGGCGTCGGCAAGCGCCACCCGCATGGCAACATGTTCGAGGTCAACGGCATGGTGGAGAAGCCGGCCAAGGGCACGGCGCCCTCTAATCTCTCGATCACCGGGCGCTACATCCTGCAGCCGGAGATTTTCAAGATCCTGGAAACTCAGGAGCGCGGCGCCGGCGGCGAGATCCAGCTCACCGACGCCATGATCGGCCTTGCGAAAAGCCAAGCCTTCTACGGCGTCGAGTTCGAAGGCGAGCGGCACGATTGCGGTTCGAAGGCCGGCTTCCTGCGCGCCAACATCGCCTTCGGCATGGCGCGCGCGGATCTGCGCGACGGCCTGCGCGAGGAGATGAAGAAGTATCTGGCGAAGTGACGAAGTCATTCCGGGGCGCGCGAAGCGCGAGCCCGGAATCTCGAGATTCCGGGTCTGGTGCTAGCGCACCATCCCGGAATGACGGAGCGGCATCGCTTCGCTTGCGCTCGCAATGACGCGGTTGCGAAGGGCTCTCAGGCCGCCAGCGAAATATCGGGAGCGCGGGCCAGCACCGACTGGTTGCGTCCGCCGGACTTGGCGGCGTAGAGCGCCGTGTCGGCGGCTTTCACGCAGGATCGACCAGTCGACGTTGGCGCCGGCGTCAGGCTCGCGACGCCGATGCTGACGGTGGCGACCGTCGGGCCCTCGGACCATTGCTGGACCTTGAGCCGGATCGTTTCCGCCACGTCGACGGCGTCAGCGGCCGCAAGCCCCGGCAACAGCACGGCGAACTCCTCGCCGCCGTAGCGCACGGCGCAATCGCCGGCCCGCCGCACCGAATCCGAAATGCAGATGGCGATTCCGACCAGCATCTCGTCGCCGGCCTGATGTCCGAAGGTGTCGTTGTAGGATTTGAAATGGTCGGCATCGATCATCAACAGCGACACCGGCATCTTGTGACGGGTCGCGCGCCGCCACTCGGAGTCGATCTCGATGTCGAACTTGCGCCGGTTTCTCAGGCCGGTGAGCGCGTCGGTGGTCGCAAGTTCCTCCAGCTTGTCCTCGGCGCGGGCGCGGCGGCTGATCTCGCGGGCGAGGAACAGCGTCACCGCGAGCACGAACGAAACCAGCGCCAGCATGATGGCGACGATCCGGGTCGCTTCGGTGCGCCACAGGCTGAGAATGCTGCTCCATGTCTTGCCGACCAGCACGACCAGCGGCCGGGTGCTGTCGCGCCAGATGAACAGCCGCGGGTCCGGATCCACCGCGCCAACGCCGGAATACGAGCCGCTGGGCGTGGACATCACGTTCCTCACGCCAGGCAGATTGCCGAGATTCTTTCCGATCACGTCGAGGTCGAACGGCGTTCGCATGATCAGGGTGCCGTCCTGGCGCAGGACGCTGATGGTGTCGTCGGGCCCGAGACTGCAGGCGGCCGAACAGCTCGTGAAAATAGGAAAAGCGGATCGAGCCCGCGACCACGCCGAGAAAGCGGCCGTCGGGGCCGGTGATGCGCCGGCTCAGCACGATCGCATAGGCGCCGTGATGCAGCATCGGGCGGCTGATGAACAGGCCGACGTCGGGCTGGTCGCGATGGATCTGGAAGTATTCTTCGTCGCCGCGATATTCCGGAGCCGGATCCAGCGTCGAGGCGTCGATGCGTCAGCCATCCGCTGGCGTCGAATACCTGGATCGCGCCGAAATGCTTGGCGGTTGCCGCATGATCGAACAGGATCAGATGCCGGACCGCCTTGCTGACGTCCTTGATCTCGGGCATCACCATGCTGCTCGCCACCGCGTGCAGCGACAGGTCGAAAAGCTCGACGTTGCGGCTGATGTCGGCGTCGATGGTGGATGCGAGGTTTTCGAGCGTCTGCCGCGCCAGCGCTTCCTCGCCGTGGCGCATGTCGAAAAGCACGTTGGCGCAGATCGCGGAAAAGCCGATCACCGTCGCCACCGACGAGGCGATCAGTAATTTCGCCGATAGCCGCCACGGCCGCCTGGCCATGCTCTCGCGCCGTCCAAATCGCATCATACGCTCCAGTGGCAGTAGATGCGCTTCAATCATTGCCGCAGGCTTAAATGACGACAACGATGCATTAATCAGTTAACTGTTGGTTGCCGATATCCTGCAAATGGTGCGAACACCTAACAGCCGCATAAGGCGCCATTCCGGCCGAGGGACCACGTGAACGACTACGACGCGCTGCGCGATTATCTGAAGCGGCAGAAGCTCCCCGAATTCGTGCTGAGCTTCGAGCAGATCGAGGAGATCATCGACGCGGCGCTGCCGCGCGCGGCGCAGCGGGCGTCGTGGTGGGAGACGCTGCGCAGCCCGCAGGAAAAGATGCCCCAGCGCGAGGCGTGCCTCGCCGGCGGCTACATCGCGACCCGGCAGGCGGACGGCAAGAGCGTGCGGTTCAAGAGGATGAAGTAGGCGGCGGCTGCGCCAATTGTTCGCGGCGACGACGCGAGAGGTCAGCTCGCCGCTTCCAGCCGCTCTTCCGTCAACAGCCGCATCGCGGCGTCGGCGTCCATCGGCTCGCCGAAGGCAAAGCCCTGGGCGTATTCGCAGCCGAGCTGGTAGAGCTCGACCGCGTCGGAATCGGTCTCGGCGCCTTCGGCGACCACGTCCATGCCGAGGTCGTGCGCCAGCGCGATGATCGATTTCAGGATCACCGGCCGGGTGCCGCGGCTGGTGGTGCGCACGAAGGACTGGTCGATCTTGATGGTGTCGAACGGGAAGCGCTGCAGATAGGCCAGCGAGGAGTGGCCGGTGCCGAAATCGTCGAGCGACAGCCCGGTGCCGAGTTCGCGGATCCGCGTCAGCATTTGCGCGGCGTGTTCCGGGTTCTCCATCACGAGCGATTCGGTCAGTTCGAGCTTCAGCGTGCCGCGCGCCACCGAGGAGCGCGACAGCACGGTGCGGATGTCGTGGATCAGGTCGTGGCGCAGCAATTGCCGCGAGGAGACGTTGACGCTGGCGAAGATCGGCTCGCGCGAGCGCATCGCGCGCTGCCAGATCGACAACTGCCTCGCGGTCTGGTCCAGCACGAACATGCCGAGATCGACGATCAGGCCGATCTCCTCGGCGATGGCGATGAATTCCACCGGCGACATCCGCCCGAGCTTCGGATGATCCCAGCGCGCCAGCGCCTCGAAGCCGGCGATCGAACGATCTTCCAGCCGCACGATCGGCTGGTACAGGATGGTGATTTCCTCGCGCTCGATGGCGCGGCGCAGTTCGCTTTCCAGCGTCAGCCGGTCGGTCTTCCGGGCGCGCATCGCGGGCTTGTAGACATCGATGCGGTCGCCGCCGATCCGCTTGGAATGATACATCGCAAGCTCGGCGTCCTTGATGATCTCGTCGGACAATTGCGTCTGCGGGTCGGAGAGCGCGAGCCCGATCGAGGCGGTCAGGAAGATCTCGCGGTCGTTGAAGGCGATCGGCGCGCGGATGGTCTTGCGGATGGTTTCGGCAAAGGCGGTGATGCGCGCCGGGTCCTGCTCCGACATCAGGATCAGGCCGAACTGGTCGCCGGCGAGCCGCGCCAGCGTGTCCTGCGGTTTCAGGATCCGGGTCAGCCGCCGCGCCAGCGTCAGCAGGATCGAATCGCCGACCGCGATGCCGACGGAATCGTTGACCTGCTTGAAACGGTCGAGATCGATCACCATCAGCGTCGGCCGCAGGTTCGGCATGGTCTTGGCGAAATTGGCGACCGCGCCGAGGCGGTCGATGAACAGCCTGCGGTTCGGCAGGCCGGTGAGATTGTCGTGCACGGAATCGTGCAGCATGCGCTCTTCGGCGTTCTTGCTCTCGGTGACGTCGGTGAGCGTGCCGACCACGCGCGAGACTTCGCCGTCGGAGCCGACCACCGGCCGCGCCTTCAGCGCGAACCACATGAAATGGCCGTCGGGCGTGCGCAGCCGGAAATCCTGCACCAGCCGGCCGCGGCGCTGGTCCAGCACGCTGTCGAGCGCGGCGCGGAAACGGTCCTGGTCGAGCGGATGCAGCACCTCGAGCCATTTCGCCGCCGGGCCTTCCAGCGTGCCGCGTTTCAGCCCGAGCAGGCTTTCGGTCTCCGGGCTGGTGAACACCTTGTCGGCGGAGACGTCCCAGTCCCAGATCAGGTCGCCCGAACCGGTCAGCGCCAGCGCGCGGCGCTCGACGTCGGAGACGACGCCGGTCGAGGCGCCGCCGCCGGCGAAGGCGTGCTGCATGACGGTAAATCCGATCAGCATCACGATCAGCACCAGGCCGCCGAGCAGCGCAGGGCCGACGATGTCGTTGGTGACGCTGCCGGCCACCGTCATGCCGGCCGCGATCACCCAGACCACCAGCAGGAACCAGGTCGGAATCAAGAGCACCGCGCGGTCGAAGCCGTGGGTCGACAGATAGACGATCAGGGCAAAGCCGGCGAACGCGATCAGCACCAGCGACATCCGCGCGATGCCGGAGGCGACCGCGGGATCGAACAGCGCCAGCGCCACCAGCGAGCCGAGGAAGGCGAGCCAGCCGACGGTGATGTGGGAATAGCGCACGTGCCAGCGGCTGAGGTTGAGATAGGCGAACAGGAACACCAGTAGCGTCGCGGCCAGGATCGCTTCGCCCGCCGCGCGCCACACCCGCTCGGCGTTGTTCGACATGTCGAGCACCTTGCCCCAGAAGCCGAAGTCGACGCCGATATAGACCAGCACCGCCCACGCCAGCGCGGCGGCGGCGGGAAACATGATGCTGCCCTTGACCACGAACAGGATGGTCAGCACCAGCGCCAGCAGACCGGAAATCCCGATCACGATGCCCTGGTACAGCGTGAACGAGTTGACCTTGTCCTTGTAGGCTTCCGGTTCCCACAAATAGAGCTGCGGCAATTTGTCGGTGCGCAATTCCGCGACGAAGGTGATGACGGCGCCGGGATCGAGCGTGATGCGGAAGATGTCCGCGGTCGGACTCTCCTGCCGTTCGGGACGGTCGCCGGTCGACGGCGTGATGGTGGCGATGCGCGACAGGCCGAGGTCGGGCCACAACAGGCCGGACGACACGATGCGGTAATGCGGCGCCACGATCAGGCGATCGAGCTGGTCGTCGGTGTTGTTGGCGAGCGCGAACACCACCCAGTTCTGCCCGCCCTCGCGGGCGCGCACCTCGATGCGGCGAACGATGCCGTCGGTGCCCGGCGCGGTGGAAACCTGGATGCGGTCGGAATCGCTATGCTGGTGATCGAGTACTGCGGTGAGGTCGATCGCAGGCGCGTCGCTGCGGACGCTGACGGCGTCGAGCGCGCGGGCCGGCTGCGCGGCGGCAAGAATCATGAGACCCAGCACCAGAGGCGCAAGGCACCTGATCAGTCGCAATGTCAGTTCTCCGCGATCCACGAACGCCCCGGCGAAGCGAACGCCCGGCGCGAACGGATAAATGACATGAAAGCAAAGGGAATCAAAGGGTTTCCGGTTGCGTTCAACCGGCGAGTATCAAACCGCCAACACAATTTTGCCAATATGTTCGGAGGTCTCCATGCGCCGGTGCGCGTCGGCGGCCTTTTCCAGCGGGAATGTGCTGTCCATCAGGGGTTTTATCCGTCCCTGCCGCAGTAACGGTATGACCTTGGCTTCGATGGCCGCGACCATCGCCGCCTTATCCGCATTGCTACGGGGTCGCAGCGTCGACCCGGTGTGGGTCAATCGCTTGACCATCAGCTTGGCGAAATTGACGGTGGCCTTGGGACCGCCGAGGAACGCGATCTGGACGATGCGGCCGTCGACGGCGGCCGCATCGAAATTGCGCTCGATATATTCGCCGCCGACCATGTCGAGAATGACATTGACGCCCGCGCCGTCGGTCGCGGTCCTTACCTCGGTGACGAAATCCTCGGTCTTGTAGTTGATGGCGCGGTCGGCGCCGAGTTTCAGGCAGGCGTCGGCCTTGTCCTTCGATCCGACGGTGACGAACACTTTGGAGCCGAAGGCTTTCGCCAGTTGGATCGCCATGGTGCCGATGCCGGACGAACCGCCATGGATCAGCAGCGTCTCGCCCGGCTGAAGCCGGCCGCGCTCGAACACATTGTGCCAGACCGTCATCAGGGTTTCCGGGATCGCGCCGGCCTCCTGCATCGACAGACCGGCCGGCACCGTCATCGCCTGGGCGTCCTGCGCGATGCAGTATTGCGCGTAGCCGCCACCGGCCACCAGCGACATCACCTTGTCGCCGATCTTGTGCCGGAGGCTGCCGGTTCCGACCGCGGCGACTTCGCCGGCCACTTCGAGGCCCGGCAAATCGCTGGCGCCGGGCGGCGGCGGATAGGCGCCGGAACGCTGGGCGACGTCCGGCCGGTTGACGCCGGCGGCCGCGACCTTGATCAGGATTTCGCCGGGACCGGGGGCGGGCACCGGGCGGGTTTCGGGCAACAGCACCTCGGGGCCGCCGGGCTTGCTGATGCCGATAACGGTCATTTGCGCGGGCAGCTTTTCCATGATTTGTCCTTGCGAAAGGCGGGAAACCGGAGCGGCATCTGATTAGCCAGCCATGTCGCGGCTGGCAACCGCTTCTCGACCCCTCGAGCACGGAGGAGAAGGCATGGCGAGCGAGGACGACGACCGGCCGAGGAAGAAAGTCAGCCACGAGATCGGGCAGGACCTGTCGCTGCTGTCGGTCGAGGAACTGACCGAACGCATCGCGCTGATGCATGCGGAGATCGAGCGGCTGCAGGTCGCGATGACCAAAAAGCGCGCGTCGAAGGATGCGGCGAACAATTTTTTCAAATCGTAAGCGCTACGCGCGACGCAGACTCTTCTCCTTGTCGTCCCTGCGAACGCAGGGACCCATACGCCGTGTCCCATCGGTTTGACAAAACTGGTCGCCGGCTTTCCCTCAATCACAAGCATCGGTGGTTATGGGTCCCTGCGTTCGCAGGGACGACGTAGAGATTCCGCGCTGCTCGCGGAAGATCTCGATTGCGGCGCAACTTGCTAGAGAGACAGCCGTCGGCCAACGGCGCAGCTGCGCTGCGGCGAGGGCGCCCGCACTCGGCCAATGGCCGACATGGCAAACAAAAGCTGAAAAAAACCGCTCGTTTACGATCGATTAAGCTTTCTCGTCTATGACTGGGATTGTCCTCGTTTGGACACCGAGTGGCTCCTGTCCACTCTGTTTGACGCCTCCCTGTTATCAACTTCAAAGCCGCCGGAAACGGCGGCTCTTTTTTTGCAATGCCGCCGGACACGGCGGCTTTCTCTTCGCTGGTCTTGTTTCCGACGTCTTCCTCACCACGCTGGAAACCATATTCCGCCTTGCGGCTGGACTCTCGTGCGCGGGCGCGCAATGATTTGTTCATCATAATGCCCGGGGCGAGTTGAAGCGGGCCAGCGTAACCAGTGGCGTGAGGCGTTAACCATGTCGGACCGTTCGCAAGGCGAAACAGCGCTCGTACAGTTCAGTGAGCGGCTCACCAATTCCGCGGCGTTCGGCACTCTGTTCCGGGAAGGCATGGATCTGGTCGAGGAGACCGCGGCCTATCTCGACGGCGCCGGCCGCACCGAGGCCAAGGCGCTCGACCGTTCCGTCAGCCTCACCTACGCCACCGAAAGCATGCGGCTGACGACACGGCTGATGCAGCTCGCCTCCTGGCTGTTGCTGCACCGCGCGGTGAAGGAAGGCGAGATGACGCTGACCCAGGCCAACCGCGAAAAGACCAAGGTCAAGCTCTCCGCCGCCGATCCCGGCCCGGACGACATGATCGAAAAGCTGCCGCAGCAATTGCAGGATCTGATCGCGCGCTCGATGACGCTGCAGGCCAAGGTCCGCCGCCTCGACACCACCATCCACACGCCGCCCGCCGAGCGCGCCGCGATCGGCAATCCGCTGGTGCCGCATCTCAACCGGCTGAAGGCGGCCTTCGAGCAGTAATTCCAGAGCTATCGGTGAACGAAAAAACGCCCCGGCAAAACCGGGGCGTTTTTCTTGGCCAGCCTCAGAGGCGAGGGCTGAAGGCCATCAATCTTTTTTGAGAAAGCCCGAAAATTTCTTCTGGAACCGCGACACGCGGCCGCCGCGATCGAGCAACTGCTGGGCGCCGCCGATCCAGGCCGGGTGCGATTTGGAGTCGATATCGAGGTTCAGCTTTTCGCCTGCCTTGCCCCAGGTCGAGCGCGTCTGGTACTCGGTGCCGTCGGTCATTACGACCGTAATCATATGATAATCCGGGTGAATTTCGGCTTTCATGGCTTATCCTCTGGCGCGCCGGCGCCTCTCGATCGATTGTGCGGGGACGGATTTGGGCCGCTCTATAACGCTTTAGGCCCCCCAAAACAAGCCAGCTACCTGAGGGATCATACGGATTTGCCTCGCGCGGCGGCGGGGCCTATTGGGAGGTCAGCAGCTAGAACGGTTCAAATCTCATGAGCGCAGTCGAACGGCTCGAAAACGGGCTCGAACAAGGCCTCGAAAACGCCCCTGGCGAAACGCCGCCCCGGCGCGACGGGCAGCAGGCGGAAGCCTCCACCATCGAAGCCCGATTGGCCGAGCCAGCGGCCCAACGCCCTGCGCGGTTGCGCCCGCTGCTGGCGCTGGCGCCCTATGTCGCGCGCTATCGCGGCCGCGCGTTCCTCGCCCTGATCGCGCTGACGGTCGCCGCCATTACCACGCTGGTGGTGCCGGTCGCGGTGCGGCGGATGATCGATTTCGGCTTCTCGCCCGCAGGCATCGCGCTGATCAACAGCTATTTCAGCGTCATGATCGCGGTGGTCGCGGTGCTCGCCGGCGCCAGCGCCTCGCGATATTATCTGGTGATGACCATCGGCGAGCGCATCGTCGCCGATCTCAGGCGCGACGTGTTCGCGCATCTGATGTCGCTGTCGCCGGCCTTCTTCGATTCCTCGCGCTCCGGCGAATTGATCTCGCGGCTGACCGCCGACACCACCCAGCTCAAATCCGCGGTCGGCGCCTCGGTCTCGATCGCGCTGCGCAACATGATGATGTTCATCGGCGCCACCGTCATGATGGTGATCACGAGCCCCAGGCTTTCCGGCTTCGTGCTGCTGGCGATCCCGCTGATCGTGATTCCGCTGGTGGCGTTCGGGCGCTGGGTGCGGCGGCTGTCGCGCAACGCCCAGGATACGCTGGCGGAGGCGACCGCCTATGCGTCCGAACTGGTCGGCGCGATCCGCACCGTGCAGGCCTATACCAGCGAGCGGATGGCGGATGCCCGCTTCGGCGGCGAAGTCGAGCAGGCCTATGAGGCGGCGCGCACCTCGACCCGCGCGCGCGCGGTGCTGACCGCGATCATCATCTTCATCGTCTTCACCAGCGTGGTGGCGATCCTGTGGATCGGATCGCATGACGTGCTGACCGGCGCGATCACGCCGGGCCGGCTCGGCCAGTTCGTGCTGTACGCGGCGTTCGCGGCCGCGGGCCTCGGCCAGCTCAGCGAAGTCTGGGGCGAGGTCTCGGCCGCCTCCGGCGCGGCCGAACGCCTGTTCGAGATCCTCAACGTCAAATCGCCAGGTTGCGGCTCCGGCCTCGCCGCTTGCCCTGCCGGTGCCGGCGCGCGGCGACGTCGGTTTCGACAATGTCAGCTTCGCCTATCCGACGCGGCCGGATACGATGGCGATCGACGGCGTGTCGCTCTCGGTGCGCGCCGGCGAGAAGGTCGCGATCGTCGGCCCCTCCGGCGCCGGCAAGAGCACGCTGTTTCATCTGCTGCTGCGGTTCTACGATCCGGCGTCCGGCACGATTTCGTTCGACGGCGTGCCGATCAGGGCCGTCGATCCGCGCGAACTGCGCGCCCGCATCGCGCTGGTGCCGCAGGAATCGGTGGTGTTCGCCACCAGCGCGCGGGAAAACATCCGCTTCGGCCGGCCCGACGCCACCGACGCCGAGGTCGAGCGCGCCGCCGATCTCGCCCATGCCACCGAATTCATCCGCCGGCTGCCCGGCGGCTTCGAGGCGCAGCTCGGCGAGCGCGGCGTGACGCTGTCCGGCGGCCAGCGCCAGCGCATCGCGATCGCGCGTGCGATCCTGCGCGACGCGCCGCTGTTGCTGCTCGACGAGGCCACCTCGTCGCTCGACGCGGAGAGCGAGACCCTGGTGCAGACCGCGCTGGAAGAATTGATGCGTCAACCGCACCACGCTGGTGATCGCGCATCGGCTCGCCACGGTGCTGTCCTGCGACCGCATCATGGTGATGGACCACGGCCGCATCGTCGAGCAGGGCACCCACACCTCGCTGGTCGCCCTCAACGGGCTTTATGCACGGCTGGCGAGGTTGCAGTTCGAGGGGGTGTGATCTCCCTTCGTCATGCCTTGCGGAGCAGGTTGGATCCAGAGCGCGTGAGGGCCATCCGATGACGGCTTCGCTGAGCAGACCTCTTCAAGGCCGCGATGGATTCGCTCGCGTCCACGCTCCGCGCAATGACAGAGGCTCGAACGCTACGCCTTCCACTCCATCTTCCTGACCGGCCGTCCCGAGGTCGGATTCACGTCCTCGCCGGCATGCAACAAATCCGTTGCGCTCGTAGAAGCGGATGGCGCGGGCATTGTCGTGGTTGACCAGCAGCGTGATGCGGTCGGGCGACCGGCGCTTGGCTTCGTCGACGAGCGCGGTGGCGAGCTCCGAGCCCCAGCGATCGGGCGCGACCACCAACTGGTCGAGATAGCCCGAGGCGTCGATGGTGACGAAGCCGCATTGCTCGCCTGCCTGCTCCGCGACGATGATCGAAGCCTTCGGCACCAGTTCGCCGCGCCAGCGCTCGCGCCACCATGTTACGCGCGCGGCAAAATCGATCGCGGGATAGGCGTGCTGCCAGGTTCGCAGCCACAGCGCGATCAGCGCGTCCTCGTCCTCGCTGCGATAGGGACGAAGATGAAAATCACTGCTCATGATATCAACGCCGTCATGCCCGGGCTTGTCCCGGGCATCCACGTCTTTCTTTCCGATCGCGTCTTCAAGACGTGGATGGCCGGGACGAGCCCGGCCATGACGATGTGGCGAATCGGGTGCCAACACCGCTCTACCGTTCCGTCAGTTTCAGCTCGATGCGGCGGTTGCGCTTGTAGGCGTCTTCGGTCGCCGCCGTATCGAGCGGCTGGAATTCGGCGAAGCCGGCAGCGACCAGCCGCTGCGGCGGCACGCCGAGCGAGACCAGATACTGCACCACCGAGATCGCGCGCGCCGACGACAATTCCCAGTTCGACTTGAACACCGGGCTGTTGATCGGCCGCACGTCGGTATGGCCGTCGACCCGCAGCACCCAGGCGATTTCGCTCGGGATCTGCTTGTCGAGATCGATCAGCGCGGTGGCGACGTTGTCGAGTTCGGACTTGCCCTCGGGCAGCAGCACCGCCTGTCCGGTGTCGAAAAACACTTCGGACTGGAACACGAAACGGTCGCCGACGATCCGGATGTCCGGCCGGTTGCCGAGAATGGCGCGCAGGCGTCCGAAGAATTCCGAGCGGTAGCGCGACAATTCCTGCACCCGCTGCGCCAGCGCGACGTTGAGGCGCGAGCCGAGATCGGCGATCTTGTTCTGCAATTCCTTGTCGCGCTTCTCCGAGGCGTCGAGCGCCTCTTCGAGCGCGGCAAGCTGGCGGCGCAGCGCGCTGATCTGCTGATTCAGCACCTCGATCTGCGCCAGCGCCCGCGCCGACACGTTTTTCTCGGAATCCAGCGCCTTGTTGAGTTCGTTGGCGCGGCCGGCCGCGTCGTTCCCGGCGCCGGCCAGTCCCTCATAGAGCCCCTTGACGCGGTCGCGCTCGCTCTCCGCCGCCGCGAGCCCGGCGCGGAGTTGCGAGACCACGTCGTCGAGGCTGACCTTGCCGAGCTTTTCCAGCGACAGCAGGTCGTTGAGCTGCGCGATCCTGGCGTTGAGCTGCTCCAGCGCCTTGTCCTTGCCGGTGATCTGCTGCGACAGGAAGAACTGCACCACCAGGAATACCGAGAGCAGGAACACGATCGAGAGCACCAGCGTCGACAGCGCATCGACGAAACCCGGCCAGTAGTTGAAACCGGATTCGCTGCGGCGTGCACGGGCAAGGGCCATCTAAGGAATCTCCGTCTCGTTTTTCATCTCTCTCGTCAGGAGAGGGAGCGCACTTCCGCTGTTGCGACGTGTCGCACCTAGCTCTTCTCGGGCTGGCGCGCGAGCCGCTCGAGCAGCTTCTTGATCTCGCGGTTCTGTTCGCCCTGGCCGTCGGCCCATTCGCGGATCATCTGCTGCTCGGTGCGCATGTGCGCGACCAGGCCCTGGATCGCCTCGGCGAGATTGGCCATCGCCGCGGTGGTGCTGCGGCTGGCGCCGCTTTCTTCCAGAGTATGCCGCAGCCGCTCGACCACGGCCTGCAATTCGCCGGGCGGAGCGCTGCCGCTGGTGGTGCTTCCCTCGCCGGAATATTCGCGCACCGTGGAGGCGAGCCAGTCCTCGAGGTCGGTATAGAAGCGGTTCTGCGCCTGGCTCGACTGCAGATCGAGAAAGCCGAGGATCAGCGAGCCGGCGAGACCGAACAGCGAGGATGAAAACGAGATGCCCATGCCGCCGAGCGGCGCGGCGAGGCCTTCCTTCAGCGTGTCGAACAGCGCGCCGGCGTCGCCGCCGACCTTCAGGCCGTCGATCACCTTGCCGACCGAGCCCACGGTTTCGATCAGGCCCCAGAAGGTGCCGAGCAGCCCGAGGAACACCAGCAGGCCGGTCATGTAGCGCGAGATGTCGCGCGCCTCGTCGAGCCGGGTCGCGATGGAATCCAGCAGATGCCGCATGGTCTGCTGCGAGATCGTCATGCGCCCGGTGCGCTCGCCGCCGAGGATCGCCGCCATCGGCGCCAGCAGCGTCGGATGCTGCCGTTCGACCGCGAGGCCGGGATCGGCGATGCGGAAATTGTTGACCCATGCGACTTCCGGATAGAGCCGGATCACCTGCCGGAACGACAGGATGGTGCCGATGAACAGCACCGCGCCGATCAGCGCGTTGAGGCCGGGATTGGCGAAGAACGCCACCACGATCTGCTTGTAGAGCACGACGGCGACCAGCGCGCACAGCACCAGGAAGACCAGCATCCGCACCAGGAAAATCCGCGGCGAGGACAGTTTGGCGATTTCGATCTCCATCGCGGAGCGGGAACTGGGACCTGTTGCCATTGCCGATCTATCCGTTGCGAGGAGCCGTTTCGGGACACCAATATGGCACAGCGCGCCCGGGATTAAAGCCAGTTGCCGTCCGATTGAGGCGGAAAAGGGAACTTCGGTGTGAAACCGGGCTTGGTGCTTGTGCGTATTTCACAAATCTTCGGCGTCTGAGGCGGTTAGCGGATTCTTTGCATGACGGTTGGGTATCTCGCGGCTTTGGCCGGGATCGCGGTGTCGCTGTCGATCCTGATGGCGATCGCCTGGATGGTGCAGCAGCGCAGCGGCAATTCCGGCTGGGTCGATACCATCTGGACGTTTGCCGTCGGGCTCACGGGCGTCGGCAGCGCGCTGTGGCCGATCGCAGGCGCGGCGCCGAACCCGCGGCAATGGCTGGTCGCGGGTCTGGTGGCGGTCTGGTCGCTGCGGCTCGGCGTGCACATCGCCCGGCGCACAGCCGGGATATCGGATGATCCGCGCTACGCCGCGTTTGCCCGCGACTGGGGCCGCGATGCGCCGCGCAAGATGTTCATCTTTCTGCAAAATCAGGGTCTTGGGTCGATCCCGCTGGTGTTTGCGATTTTTCTGGCGGCGCGGTTTCCGCGCCGACGCGTTACGGTTGCAGGATTATCTGGGCGCGCTGATCCTGTTGGCAGGCATCGCCGGCGAAGCGCTGGCCGACGCGCAACTGAAGAAGTTCCGTAACGATCCCGCCAACAAGGGCCGGGTCTGCGATGTCGGATTGTGGCGCTGGTCGCGCCATCCCAATTATTTCTTCGAATGGCTGGGCTGGCTGGCCTATCCGGTGATCGCGATCTCGCCGCATTACGCATGGGGCTGGGTGGCGCTGCTGGCGCCGGCCTTCATGTACTGGATCCTGGTGCACGTCACCGGCATCCCGCCGCTGGAAGCGCAGATGCTGCGTTCGCGCGGCGAGCGCTACCGCGACTACCAGGCGCGCACGTCGGCGTTCTTTCCGCTGCCGCCGCACAAGGGAGTGGTCACATGAGCGTGGTCTCCAGAATGATCGGAACCGCCGAACGGGTGCCGCTGCCCGATCTCGTCATTCGCGCCGCCGTGGCGCGGCTGTGCTCGCGCACCGCGATGCGACTTGCGAACGGCAATGCCGAAAGCGACGCCTGTTTTGCCGACGAGATGGCGGCCCGCGCCATTGCCGAGCATACCGAGGCGGCCAACGCGCAGCATTACGAGGTGCCGGCGGCGTTCTTTGCCAAAGTGCTCGGCCCCAATCGCAAATACTCCTCGTGTTTTTACAAGGAGCAGCAATCCACGCTGCAGGAAGCCGAGGAGGAAGCGCTGCGCCAGAGCGTCGATCACGCCGATCTCGCCGATGGCCAGTCGATCCTCGAACTCGGCTGCGGCTGGGGTTCGCTGTCGCTCTGGATGGCGCGGCAGTTTCCGCGCGCGCGGGTGACCGCGGTGTCGAATTCGCACAGCCAGCGGCAATATATCGAGGCCGAGGCCGCCGCGCGCGGCCTGAACAACCTGCTGGTGGTCACCGCCGACATGAACGGGTTCGATCCGCAAGCGCGGTTCGACCGCATCGTGTCGGTGGAGATGTTCGAGCACATCATGAACTGGCGCGAATTGCTGAAGCGCGTGCGGTCATGGCTGGCGCCGGACGGCCGCTTCTTCATGCATGTCTTCACCCACCGCACTGGGGCCTATCTGTTCGATCGCGCCGATCGCGACGACTGGATCGCGCAGCATTTCTTCACCGGCGGCGTGATGCCGAGCCATCATCTGATCCGGCAATACGGCGACTTGTTCGAGGTCGAAAAGGAATGGCGCTGGAGCGGGGCGCATTACCAGCGCACCGCGCTCGACTGGCTCGGCAATTTCGATTCCCGCCGCGACGAGATCGAGGCCGTGCTTCGCGACGTCTATGGCGCCGACACCGGCATCTGGATGCGGCGCTGGCGCTGGTTCTTCCTCGCAACCGCTGGCCTGTTCGGCCACGCCGGCGGCAGCGAATGGGGCGTCAGCCATTACCGGATGAAGACGGTCTAGCGGCCGACGTGCGCAGCCTCCTTCGAGAGACTGCGGCTTGCGGAATGAGCATCAGCGGTCAAACTCCCCTAAGGAACTCGATCAACGATGCATTGACTTCATCGGGCCGCTCTTGCTGGGTCCAATGCCCACAACCCGGGAGCATGATGGTGTTTCGGAGTTGAGGCACGAATTGGCGCAAGTTCGGTATCAGCTTGTCCATTCCGGGAAAGCGAACCACGGGATCGCGGTCGCCGGCCATGTATAATGCGGGAACGTTCACCTTGGCTCCTGCCCATGGCGCGAGCAACGACCAGTTGCGATCGACGTTTCGGTACCAATTCAGGCCGCCACGAAAACCGGTTCGGCCGAGTTCGCTCGCATAGAATTCGATGTCGGCTTCCGTAATCCAGGACGGAAGATTTCCTGCCGGCGGGCTTTTCGATTGCAGCCAACCCCCCGTTCGCGAAGCCATCATGGCTCCGACCGGGTCCGCGCTCATGCCGAGAAGGACGGTGCTGACCAGTCGCTTCGGATCTCGTTCGAATTCAGCTTCCGCGACGCCGGGTTGCTGAAAGTACAGTTGGTAGAAAATGGCCTCGTCGGTCTGCGGCATGACGCTGGTGGGCGGGACCTCGCCGCGTGGACGAAATGGAACGCTGAGCCCGGCGACCGCTCTGAACTTGTCGGGCCGAAACAGCGCCGAATGCCACGCGACCGGTGCGCCCCAATCGTGACCCACGATGGCTGCATCCTTGTAGCCAAGCGCATCGACAAGACCGATCATGTCGCCGGCCAGATGAAAAAGCGTGTATTGGTCGATCGCATCCGGCTTGTCGGTTTGGCCATAGCCGCGCATATCCGGCGCAACGGCGCAGTAGCCCGCTTCTGCCAATGCCTTGAGCTGATGTCGCCACGAATACCAGGATTCGGGCAAGCCATGACACAGCAGCACTAGCGGGCCTTCGCCTGCCACCGCGACGTGCATCTTGATTCCATTGGTGGTCAGGAACTTGTGCGCGAATTCCAAAGCAGCCTCCATCAGATTTGCAATGAAGCTTCCAAATGTCTCGCTTGTCGAACGAAATGGATCGGTTCAGATTCAATCAGAACCGATCCTGTTCTAGCCTAGTGAAGCGCAGGCAAAACACCATTGCCACCGGCCGTCGCCGGAGGATTGGCGTTCACCGACGTACAAATTGCCGCCGACGGCATCGTGCAGGCGTTCGATCCGGGCCTCGATCGAGAGCACGATCGGGCAGACCATGACGCCGAGAAGCACCTGGAGCGGGGCGAAGCGCGCCAGCAGCTTTGCCTTGTCGAGCTTGGCGCCGACCGACGGCAACGGCGCCACCTCGTCGAAAACCTTGAGCTCGATGACTGCCGCCGGGCGATCGTCCCGGTAGATCGCGATGTCGGCGCGCTGTCCGCCGAACGCGGTGATCAACTCGGCCGTGATATCCACCCCGAGGTCGACCGCCATGGCGGCATAGAGTCGATCGACATGGACCCTGCAAGCCAACCGATCGTGAAGACGCGAGGCGATCTGGCCGCGCAGAAAGCTCTCGGGCACTTCGTTATCGTGTCTGGTCCCGGCCATCTCCCGATATCGAAGCGCTGCCTCGGTCGCGAACTCGACCACCGCTTTCTCGATCTCCAAGCGCTCATCCTCCCCTGACGCAAGGCAGTATGATCGAGGTTTCGAGGCCGGCAAAGCTGGAATTTATGGGACGGCAACTGCCCCGCGGATGGAGTTTCAGCCTGTCTCGCTGATCCGCGCGATGTAGCGCGCGACCGACGCGGCGAGCACCTGCTTGCCGTTGGCGTCGATCTGCCCGCGGCCCGAAAACGCGCCGTAGATCGCGTCGAATGCGAAAGGCTCCAGGATCTCGGCGATCCGCTGCACCTTGGCGGCGGAAAGCGGGATCAGGTTCGGGTAGGACCACATGAAGCTGACATGCCCGCTCGGGACCACCTGAAGTATGTCGCCGGAGAGCACGACGCCGCGGCCTTCGCCCCAGTCCGCCCAGTGCAGCACGGTGCCGCCGTCGAAATGTCCTCCAAGGCGAACCAGCGTCAGGCCCGGTGCGATTGATTTGGTGACTCCCTCCCAGAACTGCACCGCGGGGTCCGCCCGCATCACCCACTGACGATCAGCCGCGTGGAGATGGATCGGCGCATCCCCGAGCGCGCGGCTCCACTCCACCATGGTCGTGTAGTAGTGCGGGTGGGAGATCGCGATCGCCGCGACGCCACCGAGAGCCTTCAGCAAATCGATCGTGGCGTCGTCGATCAGGGCGATGCAGTCCCACAGCACGTTGCCGGCCGGCGTGCGCGCAAGGATCGCGCGTTGCCTGATGCCGAACGCAGGCGTGGTCTCGATGGTCATCAGCCCTGGCGCAAGGCGCCGGAAAACGTTGCTGTGCGCGCTCCGTAGCCCTTCCAGCGTGGTCCAGGATTGGCCCGACGCCGGCACGTACTGCCGCTCGTCGATGCAGATCGGACACGCACCGGGCGGAGCCTCGGAGGGCGGATACTGCGTTCCGCAAGCGGTGCAGATGAAGGCTGGCATGCGGGCAGGATACACCGTGGTCGCCGTGACGACCACTCCAATCGCGCGGTTTCGAGCGTTCGCCGGGCATTTGCGCGCCCGTCCTTGCAGGCGGCTGACCGGGAGGCCCTTGTAACAAGGGCATCGGAGCGCAAAGATCACCTTCTTCTCTCCGAAGGCATTCCATGTCGGTTGAGCGCGTAGAGACACTCATCGTGGGCGGCGGCCAGGCCGGGCTGGCGATGAGCCACATGCTGACCCGGCGCGGCTGCCCGCATCTCGTGCTCGAGCGTGACAGGATCGCCGAACGTTGGCGGACCGAACGCTGGGACGGCCTGCGGTTTCAGTTTCCCAACTGGTCTATTCAACTGCCGGATTTCCCGTTTACCCACGCCGATCCCGACGGCTTTGCGACCAGCGGCGAGATCGTGGATTTCATAACGGCCTATGCCGCCTTCATCGCAGCCCCGGTTCGCTGCGGCGTCTCGGTCATCGCGTTGCGAGGCCGCGCTGGCGGGACCGGCTTCGCGGCGGAGACGTCGGACGGCCCGATCGAAGCCGACAATGTCATCGTCGCCACCGGGCCTTATCAGCGCCCGGTCGTTCCGGCGCTGTTGGGCGATGAGGCCGGCCTCTTTCAACTGCACGCCAGCCAATACAGAAACCCCGTGCAGCTTCCCTCAGGCAGTGTGCTGGTGGTCGGTTCGGGCGCTTCTGGCGCGCAAATCGCCGAGGAACTGTTCCGTGCCGGCCGCCGTGTCTATCTCTGCGTCGGACGGCACACCCGGCTGCCGCGCCGATACCGCGGACGCGATCTGATCTGGTGGCTCAGCGTCATGGGTCTCGATCGAACCCCGGCGGAGCAGCGCGGACCGGATCGAGCAAACCCGCTGATAACAGGCGCGTTCGGAGGCAATACCATCGATTTCCGACGCTTTGCCGCGGAGGGCGTCACGTTGTTGGGCCGGATGCAGGCCGTGCATGACGGGGTCGTGGACCTCGCGCCGGACCTCGGAAAACGGCTCGCGTATGGAGACAATTACTACGCGACGTTTCTCGACATGGCCGACGCTCATGTCGAACGCCACGGCCTGGAGATGCCGGAAGACACTGCGGCCCGCGCCGTCCTGCCGGACCCGCCTTGCGTTGTCGAACCGCTCGCGCAGCTTGATTTGCACGCGGCGGATATCGGCACGGTGATCTGGGCCACGGGCTATGACCATGACTTCGGTTGGATCGATCTTCCGGTGCTCACCATGCTGCGGAGAGCCTGTTCACCGCCAAGGCATAACCGAGGTGCCGGGAATGTATTTTCTGGGCTTGCGATGGCTATCCAATCTCAACTCGTCGTTGTTGTCCGGTGTCGGTGAAGACGCCGCCCGGATCGCCGATCACATCGCCGCGCGAACGCGCTGAACACGCGGGATCAGCGGGCATTTGTCGAGATCATTGATCGCGCGATGGCACGGCCCGGTTCTGGAATTGCGCCGCAAACCGGATAGGAACCTCTTGAAGATCGAACTTATCCGGATCAGAGATTTGTCCATGCTGACTTTCGACCACCTCACCGTTGCCGCGCTGACGCTCGAACAGGGTGTCGCCCATATCGAACGCGCATTGGGCGTGGTGATTCCGGCCGGCGGAGCCCATCCGCTGATGGGCACACACAACCATCTCATGCGGCTGGGTGAGGGGGCTTTTCTTGAGTTGATCGCGCCCGATCCGGCGGTCACGCCGCAGCGGGTGCGCTGGTTCGGGCTTGACGATCCGGCCATGCGCAAAAGTCTTCAGGACTCGCCGCGGCTCGTCAATTGGGTGGCCCGCGTTCCCGATATCAGGCACGCGCTGGGCGCGATCGATGGCGCACAGGGTGAAGCCGTGCGCGTGACGCGCGGTGAGTTGTCGTGGCTGATCTCGGTGCCGCCGGATGGCTCGTTGCCGTTCGATGGCGCCTTTCCCACGCTGATCGAATGGCCGCCCGGTCCGCATCCGTCGTCGCGCATGACGGATCTCGGCTGCCGCCTCAGCCGGCTTTCCATCGGGCATCCGCAAGGCGCCCGCCTGCATCAGGCGCTTGCGCCGGTGTTCTCCGATGACCGCGTCGTCATTTCGACGGAAGCGGCAACCAGACTCCGTGCGACGATCGACACGCCGGCTGGTCCGCGCGAGCTAAGCTGACAACATCATCGTTGCAACGACAATGCGGGGGAGGACACATGCGCAAAGTCTGGATCGAGGCGGCGCTCAACGGCACCTGGAGCCGCGCGATGCAGCCGGGCATTCCCGATACCATCGAGGCGATTGTCGCGGAGGGCATCGCGTGCGCGCGCGCCGGCGCCACCATCATCCACACCCATGCCTATGACGGCGGCGGCCCGCAGACTTACGACTGGCAGGTCTATGCGCGCATCATCGAGGGCATCGGGCGAAGGTGGACGTGCCGGTCTACCCGTCCTACCCGGCGTTCATGACGACGGGGAGCGATACCAGCCCGCTCGCCGATGTTACAGCCCGCTTCGCCCATATCGAGGCGCTGGCCGCGCGCGGCCTGCTGGAGTTCGCCATTGTCGACCCCGGCAGCGCCAATTTCAGCCGAACGAAGACGACGCCGACCGCAGCGCCGGCGGGCACCTACATGAATCCCGAAACCCATATCCGCTATGCGCTCGAGCATGCGGCGCGCCATGGTCTTCACCCGGCCTTCGCGATTTACGAGCCTGGCTTCGCGCGCGCCGGCGCAGCATTGGCGCGGGCGGCCGGCGTCAAGGCGCCGATCTATCGCCTGATGTTCTGCGAGGGGCTTGCCGTCGGCTTTCCGGCAAAGCCGTACGCGCTGGCGGCCTATGTTTCGCTGCTGGAGGAGGCTGTGGGCGCGGCGCCGTGGATGATCGCCGCCGTGAACGCCGATCTCCGTCCGCTGTTCGCCGAAACCATCGCGCGCGGTGGTCATATTCGCGTCGGGCTAGAGGACGCGCCGCTCGGCACCTCGACCAGCAATCTCGCTCTCGTCGAAGAGGCGGTGCGGATCGTGCGCGATCACGGCGCCGAACCCGCCACGCCTGCGGAGATGCGGCTGGCGCTCGGCGGAATCGCCGGCGGCGGCTGACAAAACCGCTTTTGCGAGCGTATGCCTGCGATGTCGGGCAAATAGCGCCGCATCACGATCGGGTGAATCGGCCAAAATGCAAAATTGTTCAAGGGGTTGTCATCATGTGACATTGCGCCGCCTCGAAACGTGTTGCGTTGCAACGGAGCTGATTTAGCCTGTCCCCATCGAAAACGTTCGGATTCGTTCAGCAGACTGCGGCGCAAGTTCGCCGCGGTGAGCGCTGACGGCTGACTGCATCCATGACTGGGGTCTGACTTGATGAATGGAATTTATGCGCGCGCGGCTCTCGCTGCATTGGTGATGGCTGGTCTCGCGCCTGTTCTCGCGGGCTGCGACGAGGCCACGCCGGCCCTGGCGACAACCAAGGTCGAGCCGGAAGTCGGAATCATCACGGTGAAGTCGCAGCCGCGCGCAATGGTGCGCGAATTGCCGGGCCGCATCGCGTCCACCCGCGCCGCCGATGTGAGAAGCCGGGTTTCCGGCATCGTGGTCGAGCGGCTGTTCGAGCAGGGCACCGAGGTCAAGGCCGGCGAGGTGCTCTATCGCATCGACCCGAAGCCGTTCGAGGTCGAACTGCAATCCAACGAGGCGGCGCTGGCCAAGGCGACCGCGGCGTTCGATCTGGCCGCGCAGCATGCGAACCGGATCGCGACGCTGTACGGCCAGAAGGCGGTGTCGGAAGCCGAGAACGAAAAGGCCGTCGGCTCGATGCGTCAGGCACAAGCCGAGGTCGGCTCCCGCCAGGCCGACGTCGCAAGGGCGCGGTTGAATCTCGATTACGCGACCGTCCGTGCGCCGATCAGCGGCATCGTCGGTGCGGCACTGGTCACCGAAGGTGCATTGGTGGTGCAGAACGAAGCGACGAATCTTGCGACCATCCAGCAGCTCGATCCGATCTACGCCGACTTCACCCAGTCGGTGGCTGAAATGAACAGGTTGCGGCGCGCCTTCGACAATGGCGATCTCGACCGGATCTCGCCTGACGCGGCCAAGGTCCGGCTCGTGCTGGACGACGGAACGGCCTATCCGACGCCCGGCAAGCTGCTGTTTTCGGAATCCAAGGTCGACGCCTACACCGGGCAGGTGACGCTGCGCGCGCAGTTTTCCAATCCGAAGCGCGAATTGCTGCCGGGCATGTATGTCCGCGTCCTGATCGAGCAGGGCGTCGATTCCGATGCGATCGCGATCCCGCAGCAGGCGATCCAGCGCGACGCCGGTGGCGGCAGCGGCGTGTTCGTGGTCAAGGACGACGGCCATGTCGCATCGCGCAGCGTCCGCACCGGCGCCATGCAGGACGGTCTCTGGCTGGTGAGCGAGGGACTGAAGGACGGCGATCGCGTGATCGTCGAGGGTTTCCAGAAATTCGTGCCCGGCGACAAGGTCAGGTCGCAGGCCTGGGTCGACGCCGACGCCTCGGTCGGTTCGTTGCCCGACCAGCAGATCACGCAGGCCGGCAGGTAAGTCGGATGTCCAGCTTCTTTATCGACCGGCCGATCTTCGCCTGGGTCGTCGCGCTCTTCATCTGTCTGGTCGGCGCGATCGCGATACCGCTGCTTGCGGTGGCGCAATATCCGATCATCGCGCCGCCCTCGATCTCGATTTCCACCAGCTATCCCGGCGCGTCGCCGGAAAACCTCTACAACAGCGTGACGCGGCTGATCGAGGAGGAGCTGAACGGCGCCAACGGCATCCTGAATTTCGAATCCACCAGCGACTCGCTCGGGCAGGTCGACATCACGGCCAATTTCGTCCCGGGCACCGACACCGGCATGGCCTCGGTCGAAGTCCAGAACCGCATCAAGCGCGTCGAGGCGCGGCTGCCCCGCGCCGTGATCCAGCAGGGCATCCTGGTGGAGGAGGCGTCCAGCGCGGTGCTGCAGATCATCACGCTGCGGTCCACCGACGGCAGCCTCGACGAGGTCGGGCTCGGCGATTTCATGATCCGCAACGTGCTCGGCGAAATCCGGCGCATCCCCGGCGTCGGCCGCGCCACGCTCTATTCCACCGAGCGCTCGCTGCGGATCTGGATCGATCCCGCCAAGCTGGTCGGCTATGGCTTGACCGCCGATGACGTCACCAAAGCCATCAACGCCCAGAACGCGCAGGTCGCCTCGGGCAGCATCGGCGCCGAGCCGAGCACGCCGACGCAGCGGATATCGGCGCTCGTGCTGGTCAAGGGACAGTTGAGTTCGCCAGACGAATTCGGCGCGATCATCCTGCGCGCCAATGCGGATGGTTCGACCGTGCGGCTGCGCGACGTCGCGCGGGTCGAGGTCGGCGGCATGGGCTATCAATTCACCACCCGCCTCAACGGCAAGCCGACCGCGGGCCTCTCGGTGCTGCTGTCGCCGACCGGCAATGCGCTCGCGACCGCCGGCGCCGTCGAAGCCAAGATGAAGGAACTCTCCCGGTTCTTTCCCGCCAATGTCGCCTACGACATCCCCTACAACATCACGCCGGTCGTGAAGGCCTCGATCGAGAAGGTGCTGTCGACGCTGGTCGAGGCGGTGGTGCTGGTCTTCATCGTGATGTTCCTGTTCCTGCAGAACATCCGCTACACCCTGATTCCGACCATCGTGGTGCCGGTGGCGCTGCTCGGCACCTGTGCGACGCTGCTGATCGCCGGCTTCTCGGTCAACATGCTGACGATGTTCGCCATGGTGCTGGCGGTCGGCATTCTCGTCGACGACGCCATCGTCGTCGTGGAAAACGTCGAGCGCATCATGGCGGAGGAGGGACTGCCGCCGAAACAGGCCACGCGCAAGGCGATGTCCCAGATCACCGGCGCCATCGTCGGCATCACGCTGGTCCTGATGGCGGTGTTCGTGCCGATGGCGTTCTTTCCGGGCTCGGTCGGCATCATCTACCGGCAATTCTCGGTGACCATGGTGGCCGCGATCGGCTTCTCGTCCCTGCTCGCGCTGTCGCTGACGCCCGCTCTGTGCGCGACGCTGTTGAAGCCGGTGACGGCAGGCCATGGTCATGCCCGCAAGGGCGTGTTCGGCGTCTTCAACCGCGGCCTCGATGCCCTGCGCAGCCGCTATGCGCGCACCGTCGGGCTGTCGCTCAACCGCACCGGGCGGCTGATGCTGATCTATGCCGCGCTGCTGATCGGGCTCGGCTGGGCGTTCGTCCGCCTGCCCGGCGGCTTCCTGCCGGTCGACGACCAGGGTTTCATCACCACCGACGTCCAGACGCCCTCCGATTCCTCCTACGCGCGCACCGAGGCGGCCGTGGAAGCGGTCGAGAAATATCTCGCCCGGCGCGCCGGAATCGACAACGTGACGTTCCTTACCGGCTTCAGCTTTTCCGGTCAGGGCATCAACACCGCGCAGGCCTTCATCACGCTGAAGGACTGGTCGGAACGGTCGAAAAAGGATTCGGCCGCGGCGATCGTGGCCGACATCAACAGCGATCTCGCCTCGATCCGCGACGCCAAGATTTCGGCGCTGCAGCCGCCGCCGATCGACAATCTCGGCAACTCCTCGGGCTTCAGCTTCCGCCTGCAGGATCGCGGCCAAAAGGGCTATCCGGCGCTGGCGAGCGCCGCCGACCGGCTGGTCGCCGACGCCAATGCGAGCCCGGTCCTGCAAAAGGTGTACATCGAAGGGCTGCCGCCGGCGCCGCAGGTGAGCCTCGTGATCGACCGCGAAAAGGCGGGCGCCTTCGGCGTCACCTTCGAGGACATCAACAACACCATCTCGACCAATCTCGGGTCGAATTACGTCAACGACTTTCCCAATCGCGGCCGCATGCAGCGGGTGATCGTTCAGGCCGACAAGGGCGGTCGCATGAGCGCCGACGACATCATGAACTACAACGTCAAGAACAGCCGCGGCGTGCTGGTGCCGTTCTCTTCCTTTGCCTCGGTCGAATGGTCGAAGGGGCCGACGCAGATCGCGGGTTTCAACTATTATCCCGCCGTGCGCATCTCCGGCGAGGCCAAGCCGGGCTATACCAGCGGCGACGCCATCGCCGAGATGGAGCGGCTGGCGAACGGCTTGCCGCGCGGCTTCGGCTATGAATGGAGCGGGCAGTCGCTGCAGGAAAAGCTCTCGGGCTCGCAGGCGCCGTTGCTGCTCGCTCTGTCGGCGCTGGTGGTGTTCCTCTGCCTCGCCGCGCTCTATGAGAGCTGGACCATCCCGCTGGCGGTGTTGCTGACGGTGCCGCTCGGCATCTGCGGCGCGGTGCTGGCGGCGACCCTCCGGGGGCTGCCGAACGACGTCTATTTCACCGTCGGCCTGATCACCATCATCGGGCTCGCCGCCAAGGACGCCATTCTCATCATCGAATTCGCCAGAGAGTTGCGTGCGCAGGGTAAGCCGTTGATCGAGGCGACGGTGGAAGCCTGCTCCTTGCGCATGCGTCCGATCCTGATGACGGGGCTCGCCTTTGTCTGCGGCGTGCTGCCGATGGTGGTGGCGAGCGGCGCCGGCGGCGCGAGCCAGCAGGCGCTCGGCACCAGCGTGATGGGCGGCATGATCGCGGTGGTGATCCTGGCGCTTCTGATGGTGCCGGTGTTCTTCGTCGCCGTGCAGCGGTTTTTCGCAGGCGACCGCGAGGCGGTGGAGAAGCCGGAAGCAACGCAGCCGCAGGCGTCGCCGGCTCCGATCCGATGACCCGCAATTGCCGGGTCAACGCAGGGCAGCCCAATCCACGCCTCGACTATCTGGATTTTCGAGGCGTCGGGCCGGCCCATTCCCGTCTTGCGATCTCGCGGAGATCGGACGGTGTGGCGCCGACATGGCGGCGGAACGCCCGATTGAAATAGGAGATATCGCCGAAGCCGTTTTCGTGAGCGATCTGTGCGATGTTCAGATGGGCGTAACGCGGGTCAATCAGCATGCGCTGGACCCTGAGCAGGCGTTCGGTGAGCAGGAACGAGGAAAACGACGACCCCGCTTCCTCGAACAGTTTTCGCAGATAGCGCGATGAAATGCCGTGACGCGCGGCGATGCCCTCGGCGGAGAGATCGTTGTGGCCGAGCCGGCCGAGGATGTCGGATTTGAGTGCCGCATACCGCGCGGCCTTCGCGCCGCGCTGTCTGGCGAGTTCGGCATCGTCGCCGCGTGCACCGAGCGCGAGCGCGGCAAGATCGAAAATATGGGTCGACACCGCGTGGCCAATCTCGCGGTACTCCGATTCATCGCCGGTCTGCACAATATCCAGATATGCGGTCAGCAGACGCAATGCCGCGTTACCGCTCGGAATCGGCCGGCCAAAGGCCGACGCGTAGTTCGGAACACATGCGGCAAGGGTTGGCCGCGACAAGGCAAGGGTGATGAAACTTCCGTCGGAATGCAACGTGCTGGCCGAGGGAGCATCGGACGCCAGCACGCTGGCACTGCCGATTCCGCCGAGCAACTGCTTGCCGAATTGCGTGGCGTTGGCAACGCCGCTTCGCAATATGCTGATCGCGACGATGTCCCGACCGCGTCCGGCCAGCTCCGGCGTGACGCTATAGCGCGCGGGGGATCGCGAGCCGGTCGCGATGCCGACATTCGGCAGAAGACGAAACGTGACGTCGGCATGGAACGGCGTATCGCCGATGGGTTCGATGTCGACGTTGAAGATCCCCCGGCCGTACACCTCGCGCCAGGTGGCCAGACGTTTGTCTTCGGGAATATCCCGGGTCGAAATCCGGACACGTTGAAGCGGTCGAATATCCTGCATGGCCCTTTAGCCCTCGGGAGCGATGTTCATACCCGGCGGTAACCCCAGACCACTTAAATTCTTCCTTCTGGTTGCGCCATTGCACTTTGGAAGCCGTCCATCGGCGCCCTGGTGCCGAATAATCCAATCCTCTGTTCCGATGCGGACAAGTTGCGCCCTTCGATCTGTGTCGATCGGGTCACAGGCTTGTCCGAACTGCCCAAAGGACCGAAATGGCCGATCGCCCGTTCCGGTCCGACCAAGACAGATGCGCCGCCACGTCCGATACAGCCGCAGTCGAACCTGCAACTGACCGGAGACTCATCGTGCGGATTTCAAAATTGATCGTTGCCATCAGCGCGACGCTTGGCCTCAGTGCAGCATCTGCCGCAGACTTGCTCGAGCGCAGCTATACCAAGGCGCCGCCTCCGATTGCCGCAGTCTACGATTGGACCGGCTTCTACGTCGGCGGCAATGTCGGTTACGGTTGGGGTGGTAACACCGACCCCAGTTTGAGTTTCTTCAACCCGCTCAACCGGGCAAACATCGGCGTGTTCCTGACCGCCGGAGAGTTTCCGGGAACGACCAGCACTGGAAATCTGTTCCCGAACCTTAATCCGAGCGGTGCATTTGGCGGCGGCCAGATTGGCTACGACAAGCAATTCGGCGCCTGGCTGCTCGGCGTGGTGGCCGATATTCAAGCCTCCGACTTCAGGGCCAGCAGCCTTGTAACCACGCCGGCGGTGGCCACCGGAGCAAATCTCGACGAAAGCCTGTCGGCGAAAATCGACTGGTTCGGCACCGTGCGCGGCAAGGTCGGCTTCGCGGCCGATGACTGGTTGTTCTATGGCACCGGCGGTCTCGCTTATGGCGGAACCAAGAGCGCCATGGGCTTCGCCTGTACGCCCGGCGGCACCGGTTGCAGCGGCATTGCGCTTGCCGGCACCGCGTCGGAAACCAGGGTCGGTTGGGCGGCGGGTGTCGGCGTCGCGAAAGCGTTTGGCAACTGGAATATCGGGGTCGAATATCTTCACATCGACCTCGGCCGCTCCTCCGTCACCGCGGTCGACACCACCGGAAATCTCCTGTCGACGACAACCGTCACCGAGAGCCAGCGATTTGCCGAGGACATGGCCCGGCTGACCGTGAACTACAAATGGGGTCCGTCGCTGGTCGCCAGGGACTGATCCCTGTTCACTTTCCCAGCGGCTTGAGGATCTTCACCAGTTCGGCATGGATCGCTTCATTGCCGCAGATCACGTTGCCGCGTCTTGAGCGCATCGTCATTGCCGTCGAAGCCGGACACGGTGCCGCCGGCTTCGCGCACCATGATCTGGCCCGCCGCCATGTCCCAGGCATGCAGGTTGCGTTCCCAATAGCCATCGAGGCGGCCGGCGGCGACAAAGGCCATGTCGAGCGAGGCGGCGCCGAAGCGGCGCAGGCCCGCCACCTTGGCCTGGATCTCGCTCATCTCGACGCGCGCCAGCTCGAGATCGCCGCGGCCGATATGCGGCAGGCCGCAGGCGATCACGCAGTCACTGAGCTGGCGGCGGCCGGCGACCCGCAGCCGCTGGTCGTTGAGGAAGGCGCCCTTGCCGCGCTCGGCGATATAGAGCTCGTCATTGGCGGGATTGTAGATCACGCCCGCGATGATGGTGCCCTCGCGCTGCAGGCCGATCGAAATCGCAAATTGCGGAATGCCGTGCAGGAAGTTGGTGGTGCCGTCGAGCGGATCGACGATCCAGGTGTGGGTCTTGTCCTGGCCTTCGCGCGCGCCGCCTTCCTCGCCGATGAAGCCGTAGCCCGGCCGGGCCTTGGTGAGGTCCTCCAGCAGCATCTGCTCGGCGCGCTTGTCGGCGAGGCTGACGAAATTGGCCGGTCCCTTCAGCGACACCTGAAGGTTCTCGATCTCGCCGAGGTCGCGTTTGAGGCTGCGGCCGGCGCGGCGCGCGGCTTTGACCATGACGTTGATAAGGGCTGAATGCAGCATGATCTCGGCTCAAGGCGACCTGAGCGTCAGGTCTGGGATGGGAATGGCGGGATTGGCCCCAGTGGGTGCCCTGCGGTTACCGTGGCGTCAAGACCGGATTGCCGAACCATTTGCGCGCGCCGGCCTCCGCCTTGGCGCGGTCGTCCGCGCTCAGGTGGGCCAGTTCCTCGTCGAGCATCGGGATCGCCTTTCCCGGCGGTTTTGGCGATCAGGTGCCATTTGAGGCCCTCGACCTTGTCCATCGGCGCGCCCTGGCCGGTGACCAGCACGCGGGCGAGACGGTTCTGCGCGATCGGGCTGTTCTGCCGGGCGGCCTTGCGCAACAGCGCCACCGCGGCGGCCTCGTTCTTCGGCGTGCCGGTGCCGTTGAAGAGCGCGATGGCGTATTCGACCTCGGCGTCGACATTGTCGGCGATCGAGGCCGCCTGCAGCAGCCGGACCGCCTTCTCGGTGTCCTTCGGCACGCCGGTGCCTTCCTTGTAGAAGGTCGCGAGCGCGTATTGCGCTTCCGGGTTGCCGGCATCGGCGGCTTGCCGGAGCAGTTCGGCGGCGCGCTTGACGTCCTGCGGCAGCGACTGTCCGTCGAGATAGAGCAGCGCCAGATTATAGGCCGCCTTCGCGTTGCCGAGTTTCGCGGATGACGCCAGCAGCTTGACGGCCTCGTCGCGGTTGGCCGCGCCGCCGCGGCCCTCCAGCCGCATCATGGCCAGCGCGAACATGGCTTCGCGGTCGCCGGCGTCGGCGGCGCGCTTGTACCAGCCGGCGGCCTTGACATAGTCGCGTTTGGTGCCGAGCGCATTGGCGTAGAGTTCGCCGAGCATGGTCATCGCCTTGGGATCGCCGGTCGCCGCGCGCTGGTTCGCGAGATCGAACGAGGTCTTGTACATGCCGCGCTGATAGGCGCCGTAAACCAGATCGGCATTGGGATCGTCGGGTGCGGCGTGGCGGCCGGCGTCGGCCTCGACCTTCGGCGTCGCCGCCGGAGCCGGCGGCTTTTTGGCGGGCGGTTTGGGTTTCGGCGCCGCGGCCGGCTTGGCGGGCTCGGCGGCGGGAGGCGTCAGCGGGACCTGCGCCGCGGCGCTTGCCGCCCAGATCAGGCAGCACAGCAGGATCGATATGGGAGCGAGGCGCTGCATTTTTTCGCGCTAACCCTGCTCGGCCCGGGCTTTTCCGGCAGCTCCGATGTGCCTGCCGGATCGCCTGCTCGACGTCCTTCAATGCCGCCACCGCGCCGCGCGGATCGGCCCAGATGAAATCGCCGACCAGGACGAAATCCGCGCCGTTGGCGGCGAACGCGTAGGCTTCCTCGCGCGAGGCGGCAAAGCCGACGCAGGGCGGCTCGAACAATTCGGCCCACCATTCGAGCCGCTCGGCGATTGCCTCGGCCGACGGCCGCTGGCCCTTCGCGTCGGGCTCGCCGAACAGGACGTAGTCGGCGCCGAGTTCGCCCGCGCTCATCGAATCGTGCCGCGTCGCGCAGGCCCCCGACGCCGGCGATGCGGTCGGGCTTCAGCGACGGCAGCGCGTCCTCGAGCGCCGCGATGCCGCTCAGATGCGCGCCGTCGGCGCCGCCGCGCGCGACCAGTTCGACATGACCGTCGAGCAGCAGCGCCGCGCCGGCATTCTGGATCACGGGCGCCAGCGCCTTGATCCGCGAGATCATGGTGCGCTGGTCGGTCGGCTTGAGCCGCACCAGCACCGCGGCGACATCGGCTGACGCGAGCAGGCCGGGCAGGCCCGCGATCAGCGGTGCGGGATCGTCCACCTCCGATGTCGCAAGATAAAGACGCGGCACGGGGCGCTGCGGAGCAGGTTGAGTGGCCAATCTATGCCGCCTTCTTTTCCAGCTCGGCCTTCCATTCGCCCCTGGTCGCGAGCGAATTCATCCGCGCGCGGTGGATGAAGGCGCGCTGGCCGGCGGCGATATTCTCGGGCTTGCCCGACCACGCCTTTTGCGGCGCCGCCTGCAGCGCGCGGCCGTAGGAAAAGGTGAGGGGCCAGGGCAGGCCGCCGATGCGGTGCATGGCGTCGAGATGCGCGGTCGCCTCCTCGTCGGATTGTCCGCCGGAGAGGAAGGCGATGCCGGGCACCGCCGCCGGGACGCAGGCCTTCAAGAGCCGGATGGTCTTCTCCGCGACTTCCTCGACGGAAGCCTGCTTCGGGCTCTTCTTGCCGGAGATCGCCATGTTGGGTTTCAGGACCATGCCTTCCAGCGCGACGCGCTGCACCCGCAATTCCTGGAAGGTCTTGTTGAGCACGCGGCTCGTGACGTCGAAGCAGCGGTCGATATCGTGGTCGCCGTCCATCAGCACTTCCGGCTCGACGATCGGAACGATCTGCGCGGCCTGGCAAAGCGCGGCGTAGCGCGCCAGCGCGTGGGCGTTGACGTGGATCGCGGTCATGGTCGGAATGCCGCTGCCAGATATCGATCACCGCGCGCCATTTCGCGAACCGCGCGCCGCGCTCGTAATATTTCTTCAGCCGCTCGGCGAGCTTGTCGAGCCCGACGGTGACGAGTTCGCCGGGGCATTGCGGCAGGGCTTGCGTTCCCTCGTCGACCTTGATGCCGGGGATCGCGCCGGATTGCTCGATCAGCCTGACCAGCGGCGTGCCGTCCTTCGCGTTCTGCCAGATGGTCTCGTCGTAGAGGATGACGCCGGAAATGTACTTGCTCATCGCCTCGGTGGAGCGGAACAGCATCTCGCGATAGTCGCGGCGCGTCTCCTCGGTCGACGCCACGCCGATGGCGTCGAAGCGCTTCTTGATGGTGCCGGTGGATTCGTCGGCGGCCAGGATGCCCTTGCCGGGGGTGACCATGGCGAGGGCGACCTTGTTGAGATCGGCGAGATTCATCGATGCCTCCTCGAGAGCAGGGACGCTTTGCAAGTCAAACTAGACCGTTCTCGGGCAAGACCCAAGAAAACGCCAGCAAAACAGCGAAGAAAACAGCCAATAAAACGGCCAACAAAGCCGTCAAAAAGCCGGCCCGGAAACTCGCCGGGAAGGGAACAGCGAGACCGGCGGCCCGTTCAGGTCGGAGGTCGCTTATGCGACTTTCGGATCAAGCTCGCCCTTGACGTAACGCTTGGCCATCTCGGCCGTGGTCAGGACCTTCTTGATCTTGCTGGCCTGGCCGGCGGTATTGAACTCCTGCAGCCGCTGCTTGCACAGCTTGGCCATCGCTTCCATCGCCGGCTTGAGATATTTGCGCGGGTCGAATTCTTCCGGATTGTCCTTCAGCACCTTGCGGATCTGCCCGGTCATCGCCATGCGGTTGTCGGTGTCGATGTTGATCTTGCGCACGCCGTTCTTGATGCCGCGCTGGATCTCGGAAACCGGCACGCCCCAGGTCGGCTTCATCTTGCCGCCATTGGCGTTGATGATGTCCTGCAGGTCCTGCGGCACCGAGGACGAGCCGTGCATCACCAGATGCATGTTGGGCAGCTTGCGGTGGATTTCCTCGATCACGTTCATGGCGAGGATGTCGCCGTCCGGCTTGCGGGTGAATTTGTAGGCGCCGTGCGAGGTGCCCATCGCGATCGCCAGCGCGTCGACCTTTGTCTCCTTGACGAACTTCACGGCCTCGTCGGGATTGGTGAGCAACTGGTCGTGGGAGAGCTTGCCTTCGGCGCCGTGGCCGTCTTCCTTGTCGCCCATGCCGGTCTCCAGCGAGCCGAGCACGCCGAGTTCGCCTTCCACCGAAATGCCGCCGAGATGGGCCATGTCGGTGACGGTCTTGGTGACGCCGACATTGTAGTCCCAGTCGCCGGGCGTCTTGCCGTCGGCCTTCAGCGAGCCGTCCATCATCACGGAGGTGAAGCCGGCCTGGATCGCGGTCATGCAGGTGGCGGGTTCGTTGCCGTGATCGAGATGCACGCAGACCGGGATCTGCGGATAGATTTCGGTCACCGCGTCCATCATGTGCTTGAGCATGACGTCGTTGGCGTAGGAGCGCGCGCCGCGCGAGGCCTGGATGATCACGGGCGCGTCGAGCGCGGAGGCGGCCTCCATGATCGCCAGCGCCTGCTCCATGTTGTTGATATTGAAGGCCGGCACGCCGTATTCGTGTTCCGCCGCGTGGTCGAGCAATTGACGCAACGTAATGCGAGCCATGAGTTCCGTTCTCCGCGTTGGGGCCGCTAGCCCGATATGAAATAAAAATTCAGCCTATCTTTAAAACTTCGACGCCGGGCAAGGGTTTCCCCTCCATCCATTCAAGAAACGCGCCGCCCGCGGTCGAGACGTAGCTGAAATCCTGGGCCACCCCGGCCTGGTTCAGCGCCGCCACCGTGTCGCCGCCGCCGGCGACCGAAATCAGCTTGTGCGCCTTGGTCCGCGCCGCCGCGTGCTTCGCCGCCGCCACGGTGCCGCGGTCGAACGGCGTCATCTCGAAGGCGCCGAGCGGGCCGTTCCAGACCAGCGTCGCGGCGTCGTCGATCGCGGCATGGATCCGCGCGATCGAGCGCGGGCCGACGTCGAGGATCATGCCCTCGGGCGGGATCGCATCGAGGCCGTAGGCGTGCGACGGCGCGTTGGCCGCGAATTGAAAGGCGACCACGGCGTCGACCGGCAGGATGATGGCGCAATTGGCGGCTTCCGCCTTCTCGACGATCCGCAACGCGGTCGCCGCCAGATCCTTCTCCGCCAGCGACTTGCCGATGCCGATGCCCTGCGCGTGCAGGAACGTGTTGGCCATGCCGCCGCCGATCACCAGCGCATCGACCTTGCGCACCAGATTTTCCAGAAGATCGATCTTGGTCGAAACCTTGGCGCCGCCGATGATCGCGATCACCGGCTTGGCCGGGTGCTCCAGCGCCTTGCCGAGCGCGTCGAGTTCGGCCTGCATGGTGCGGCCGGCATAGGCCGGCAGGCTGTGGCCGAGGCCTTCGGTCGAGGCATGCGCGCGATGCGCCGCCGAGAAGGCGTCGTTGACCCAGATGTCGCCGAGCTTGGCCAGCTCGGCGACGAAGGCGGGATCGTTCTTTTCTTCCTCTTTGTGGAAGCGGGTGTTTTCGAGACACAGGATGTCGCCGTCCTTCATCGCGGCGACCGCCGTTTGCGCCGATGCGCCGATGCAGTCGTCGGCGAAGCCGACCGGCTTGCCGATCACCAGCGACAGTTCCGCGGCGACCGGTTTCAGCGACTCCTTGGGGTCGCGCCCCTTGGGCCGGCCGAAATGCGCGAGCAGGATGACCTTGCCGCCCTTGGCCGAAATCTCGGTGATGGTGGGCGCGATGCGCTCCAGCCTTGTCGCGTCGGTGACGCGGCCATTTTCCATCGGCACGTTGAGATCGACGCGCAGCAGCACGCGCTTGCCCTTCACGTCGACGTCATCGAGGGTGCGGAATGTTTTTGTCATGCGACGTCTTTCCGCGTCATGGCCGGGCTTGCGCCGGCCATCCACGTGCTTTAGTGCAAAGGGGAAGACGTGGATGCCCGGCGCAAGCGCCGGGCATGACGGTCGGATTATTCCTAGAGCAGCTTCCCCATCGCCACGGCGGTGTCCGCCATGCGGTTCGAAAAGCCCCATTCATTGTCGTACCAGGCCATCACCCGCACCAGCGTGCCGTTCTGCACCTTGGTCTGGTCCATGTGGAAGGTGGCGGAATGCGGATCGTGGTTGAAGTCGATCGAGACGTTGGGAGCATTCGTGTAGCCCAGGACGCCCTTGAGCTGCTGCTCGGCGGCGCGCTTCATCGCCTCGTTGATTTCTTCCTTGGTGGTCTTGCGGTTGGCGACGATCTTGAGATCGATCACCGAGACGTTCGGCGTCGGCACGCGGATCGAGACGCCGTCGAGCTTGCCCATCAGTTCCGGAAGCACCAGCCCGATCGCCTTGGCGGCGCCGGTGGAAGTCGGGATCATCGACATCGCCGCCGCGCGGCCGCGATAGAGATCCTTGTGCAGGGTGTCGAGCGTCGGCTGGTCGCCGGTATAGGCGTGGATCGTGGTCATGAAGCCGGTCTCGATGCCGACCGTGTCGTTCAGAACTTTCGCGACCGGCGCGAGGCAGTTGGTCGTGCAGGATCCGTTCGAGACGACGAGATGATCTTTCGTGAGCTTGTCGTGGTTGACGCCGTAGACGATGGTCGCATCGGCGTTGTCGGCGGGCGCCGACACCAGCACGCGCTTGGCGCCGGCGGTCAGATGGGCGGAGGCCTTGTCCTTGGCGGTGAAGATGCCGGTGCATTCGAGCGCGATGTCGACGCCGAGCTCCTTCCACGGCAGCTTGGACGGATCGCGTTCGGCGGACACCTTGATCTTGCCGTTGCCGAGGCTGATCGAGTCGCCATCGACGGTCACGGTGCCGGGAAAGCGGCCATGGACGGAATCGAAGCGCAGCAGGTGAGCATTGGTTTCGACCGGTCCGAGGTCGTTGATGCCGACCACTTCGATGTCCTTGCGGCCGGACTCGGCGATGGCGCGGAGTACATTGCGGCCGATGCGGCCAAATCCGTTGATTGCGACCCGGACTGCCATTCAACTTCTCCTTAAAGGTTCAAAAATCCGCCGTTTTGCAGGCGGTTTGCCTGTTTCTGTGCCGTTCCCGGGCTATTTCATGCCCTGAATGAATGATCGTTGCAATGCATCATATTGCCGATCGTGCCGATAGGGTTACTTGCCGCCCAGGCGCTTTGACGCAGCCTCGACCACGGCCTCGGCCGTGATCCCGAAATGCTTGTACAGCGCCTTCGCCGGCGCGCTGGCGCCGAACGAGTGCATGCCGATGAAGTCGCCGTCCGGGCCGATCACGGCGTCCCAGCCGAAGCGGACCGCGGCCTCGATCGCGATCTTGACCGGGGCCTGGCCGATGATCGCCTTGCGGCGGTCCGCCGGCTGCGCCAGCAACAGTTCGAGCGAGGGCACCGACACCACCCGCGTCGCGATGCCGCGGCCGGCCAATTCCTTCTGGGCGGCGACGGCGATTTCGACCTCCGAGCCCGACGCGTACAGCGAAACCTTGGCCTCGCCCTGCGCCGCGATCAGTTCATAGCCGCCCTGGCTGCACAGATTGCTCGCGCTGGCTTTGGTGCGCGCCGGCGTGAGGTTCTGCCGCGACAGCGCCAGCACCGTCGGACCGGTGGTGTTTTCCAGCGCCAGTTGCCAGCATTCGGCGGTCTCGACCGCGTCGGCCGGGCGGAACACCCGCATGTTCGGCATCGCGCGCAGCGCTGCCAGATGCTCGACCGGCTGATGGGTCGGGCCGTCTTCGCCGAGCCCGATCGAATCATGGGTCATGATGTAGACCACCGGCGTATGCGACAGCGCCGCGATCCGCATCGCGGCCGCGCGCATAGTCGGTGAAGCACAGG
This sequence comes from uncultured Alphaproteobacteria bacterium, assembly GCA_963843225.1. Lineage (GTDB taxonomy): Bacteria > Pseudomonadota > Alphaproteobacteria > Rhizobiales > Xanthobacteraceae > Bradyrhizobium. The sequence continues at coordinate 85,753 of CAWJJT010000009.1, forward strand.
AAGGTGCCGCCGGCCGGCGCGAAGCCGCCATGGGTCGACAGCCCGTTCATGGCCGCCGCCATGCCCATCTCGCGGATGCCGTAATGGATGTAGCGGCCGCTGTAGTCGCCCGGCTGACTGTCCTTGAGGCCCTTGGTGCGGGTGTTGTTGGACGGCGTCAGGTCGGCCGAGCCGAGCAGCAGTTCCGGCATCGATCGGCACCAGCACCTCGAGCACCATTTCGCTGGCCTTGCGGGTGGCGACCGTCGGCGGCTCGGCGACGAGTTTTTCCTTGAGCTTGCGGATCGCCTCGTCGAGCGCTGTCGGGCGCTTGCGCTCGATCACCCGGCGCATGAATTCGCTGCGCACGGCTTCCGGCTTGGCCTCGAAGCGGCTGAGCCAGTCGGCGTGGGCGCTGGCGCCCTGCTTGCCGACATTGCGCCAGGCCGCCAGCACGTCGTCGGGAATCTCGAACGGACCGTAGTTCCAGCCCAGCGCCTTCTTGGCGCCGGCGAGTTCTTCGGCGCCGAGCGGCTCGCCATGGGCCTTCGAGGTGCCGGCCTTGTGCGGCGCGCCGAAGCCGATCGTGGTCTTGCAGGCGATCAGCGAGGGACGATCGGAGGACTGCGCCGCCGTGATCGCCGCGGCGATCGCCTTCTGGTCCTGGCCGTCGATCCGCACCGCGTTCCAGCCATGCGCCTTGAAGCGCGCCACCTGGTCGACATTGTCGGTCAGCGTTGATCGGGCCGTCGATGGTGATGCCGTTGTCGTCGTAGAGGAAGATCAGCTTGTTGAGCTTGAGGTGGCCGGCGAGCGCCAGCGCCTCATGGCTGACGCCTTCCATCAGATCGCCGTCGGAGCACAGCACATAGGTGTAGTGGTCGACGATATCCTCGCCGAATTCCGCCGCCAGCAGCCGCTCGGCCAGCGCCGAGCCGACCGAGAAGGCGACGCCCTGGCCGAGCGGGCCGGTGGTGGTCTCGACGCCGGAGGTGATGAAATTCTCCGGATGTCCCGGGGTCTTGGAACCGAGCTGCCGGAAATTCTCGATCTGCTCGATCGTCATGTCCTGCGTTGCCGGTGAGGTACAGCAGCGCATACAGCAGCATCGAGCCGTGGCCGGCCGAGAGGATGAAGCGGTCGCGGTCGGGCCAGCGCGGATCGGCGGCGTCGAACTTCAGGAATTGCGTGAACAGCACGGTGGCGACGTCGGCCGCGCCCATCGGCAGGCCGGGATGGCCGGATTTGGCCTTTTCGACAGCATCCATCGCCAGTGCGCGGATCGCATTGGCCATACGGGATTGATCGACGCGCGTCATGATGGAAATCCGCCTGAAATGAGCCGCTTGGTGGCGATTCGCCCGCTGGTGAGCGGCCTCGGCACGAGCGTTGTGGGCAACGGGAGTGAAGGGCTGGATAGCACCTCGGTTCCGGGAGTCCAAGGCAATGAAACGCGGCTCGGGCCGGAAAAGTTGCTTAGCGGTGCATAGCTTGCGAGCGGCGTTGCGCTCTCCTTGCTTGTCACGTAAATTTCGTCCTCTAAACGCTTGCCGAACCGGTAATTTTCCGGGTCCCGAGCTTCAATCAAAGGTGCGTGTTGACGCATGAGTGATCGCCCCGCGAACGGTTCGGGCAACATCGAGCCTTCATTGGCCGATATCGACGTTGCCACACGGCGGCTGATGGCGGCGCTCGAAGCGCTTGAAAGCGCGGTCGAACGGCGGCGCGAGGCCGACCGCGACGAGAACGAACTGGCGAGCCGGATCCAGGCGCTGGGCGCGGACCGCTCGCGGCTCGCCGATGAACTCGACGGATCGCTGGTGAAATCGCGCCGGCTGGAACGCGTCAATCGGGAGATCGCCGACCGGCTGGATGCCGCAATCGGCACCATCCGTTCGGTACTTCATGCCGGAGAGGAACTCATGAGCCACATCAACGTCACCATCAATGGCCGGCAATACCGGATGGCCTGCGAGGAAGGCGAGGAGGTGCGGCTGTTGAAGCTCGCCGAGAGCCTCGAATCGCGCATCCAGAGCCTGCGCGGCAAGTTCGGCGAGATCGGCGACGCCCGGCTGACCGTGATGGCGGCGCTGACGGTGTGCGACGAGTTGCTCGACACCGGTGCGCGCGTGCGCAAGCTCGAGGAGGAACTCGAAGTCGCTGCGCGGCGTGCGCGCGGCGGCGACCGACCGCACCCGCGCCACCCAGGTCGCGGTGGCCAATGCGCTCAATGCCGCCGCCGAGCGCATCGAACGCACCACGCAGGTGCTCAACCGCACCATCGGCGGCGGCGTCGCGATCGGGTTGACGCACGGCTGGAGCAGGTGCCCGGGCCGAATGGCGATCATCCCGGCCTCGCGGTCCGAGACGCGCGACGAGGCGCTGTTCACCATGAAGGTCTGATACCTCACGTGAGCAGTCAGGGGTATGGGACATCGTCCTGAGGAGGCCTCAAAGCGGCGGTCTCGAAGGGGGCAGCCGCCGCATCGGAACAATGCACCACCTGTTAACGCTGGCGGTTTCGGGCAACCGTGGTTACATTGGCCGGGCGAAGCTGTGTCGCGCGTCAGGAGCCATATATCCCCGGGGCCTTATCGATCCTTCAGGGAACTGTCCCTGGCCAGGTCCGTGGACTTGGTCACATGGTGCCCACCTACTTTCGTAGGGAACTCCGGGATCGAGCGCTCCAACGGCCATCGCGGCTTCGCACTTTTTTCGTCATGCCCGGGCGTGGCCGTCTGAAGGACGGCGTCGCTTCCGCCGGCCTCCCGAGCATCGAAGTCTTTGGTCTGGGAATGATTTGAAGTCGTGGATGGCCGGGACAAAGGCGAGCGGAAGCGACGCCGTCCTTTAGACGGCTATGCCGGTCACGACGGTGATAGATGTTGGACCCTCCATCGAAGGCTGAACTCCGCGCCGCTGCGCTCGCCGCGCGCGACGCGTTGAGCGAGAAGCAGCGCGCGGCGGCGGCGCAGGCGATTGCAAAACGCGGCTTGCCGGTTGCAATGGCGACCGGCGCGGTCGTCGCAGGCTACTCTCCGATCCGCAACGAACTCGACCCGGCCCCGCTGATGCAGGCGCTCGCCGCGCGCGGCGCCCGGCTGGCGCTGCCGGTCATCACCCAGCGCGGCCAGTCGCTCCGTTTCCGGGTCTGGCATGCCGGCGACAGGTTGATGCCGGGATCGCTCGGGATCCTCGAACCGTCGCCGGCCGCGGCCGAGATCGTGCCCGACATCGTGCTGGTGCCGCTGGCGGCCTTCGACCAGGCCGGCCACCGCATCGGCTACGGCGCCGGCCATTACGACCGCACGCTGGCAGCCTTGCACAAATCGAGGGGGTTTGCGGCGATCGGGCTGGCCTTCGCGGCGCAGGAAGTCGCAAGCGTACCGGCACTACAGCACGACGTGCCGCTCGATTATGTGCTAACGGAAAAGAAAGTGTTCGATTTCCGGAGTACATGAGTTGCGCATTCTTTTCGTAGGCGACGTCGTCGGCAAGGCCGGACGCACGGCTATCTCCGACTACCTTCCCGGCATGATCCGCGACTGGGCGCTCGATCTCGTCGTCGTCAACGGCGAGAACTCGGCCGGCGGCTTCGGCATCACCGAGGCGATCTACCAGGAACTGATCGATGCCGGCGCCGACGCCGTCACGCTCGGCAACCATGCCTGGGACCAGCGCGAGGCGCTGGTGTTCATCGAGCGCGCGCCAAAACTGGTTCGCCCGGCGAATTTTCCGAAGGGCGCGCCGGGCCGCGGCGCGGCGCTGGTCGACACCAAGAACGGCAAGCGCGCGCTGGTCGTCAACGGCATCGGGCGCGTCTTCATGACGCCGTTCGACGATCCCTTCGCCGTCATCAACCGCGAACTCGAAGCCTGCCCGTTGCGTGCCGCGGCCGACGCCATCGTGGTCGATTTCCATTGCGAGGCTTCGAGCGAGAAGCAGGGCATCGGGTTCTTCTGCGACGGCCGCGCCTCCCTCGTCGTCGGCACCCACACCCATGTGCCGACCGCCGATCACCAGATCCTGCCCGGCGGCACCGCCTACATGACCGACGCCGGCATGACCGGCGATTACGATTCGATCATCGGCATGCTGAAGGAAGAGCCGCTGCGGCGGTTCACCACGGGCATTCCATCGGGAAGGTTCGAGCCGGCGCTGGGCGTTGCGACGCTCTCCGGCGTCGCGGTCGAGACCGACGATGCGACCGGCCTCGCGCGCAAGGTCGCGCCGGTGCGGATCGGCGGAAGGCTGGAACCCACGCAGCCGACGTTCTGGACGAAGTAGCCGGGCGTCCTCGCCCGGTCGAACGTTTCGATCGATCTGTGCTGCAGACCAATCCGCTCGCGCTTCATTTCATCCAAAGATCGCGTGATGCACTCGGGCTTGCCGTGAAGCCGACGCGGATCGCTCGCGCCGATGAGGTGATCGAGTAGAAGGCAATGCGCGACGACGCGGATGTCGTCTCGGCAAGCGGTAACGGAGACGATGTATCTCGGCGTTAACCCATTCGCCGAGCGATCGCGTGCGACGACTAGCGTGTCGTTCGCAGTCGGTGTATACTGTTTACCATGAGTTGGGATGCGGAAGACGTAACGCTGCTCAAGAAACTCTGGACCGCAGGACAGAGCGCCGCTCAGATCGCGCGCCGTCTCGGCTATAGCCGCAACGCGGTCTGCGCCAAGCTTACTCGTCTTGAGCTGAAGCGTGGTCACAAGCCGCCAACGGCAAAGCCAAGGATCGTGCCGGTGCCGAAGCGAACGCTGACGTCGCTGGCCGCCTGCTCGCGCCCGGTCGCAAAGATCGTGTCGCGGAAGCCGATGGTGACGCGGCAGCGCACGGAATTCACCCAGCGCCAGCTTTACGCCATGTTGGCGGAAGCGGTCAGGAATACGAAATGACGGGCTGACGGCGGCGTCGTTGCGCGCTGCCTTCGTCGACCCCTTCTGAAAAGCCGGTTTGCAAGCTAGGATGACCGATCCTCGGCGGGAGCGGTCATGAGACGGCGGCAATTTATCGGACTTGTCGGCGGCGCAGCCGCTGTGCCGCTCTTGCGGCCGCCGGTGGTTTTCGCGCAGCAGGCGGGGAAGCCATGCCGGATCGCTTACCTCGCCCTGCTTTCCGGTGAGGACGCCACTTTCGCCAAGCCGCTGTTGCAGCGATTGGAGGAACTCGGCTACCGCGAAGGCAAGAATATGATCTGGGATTACCGGTCGGCGGAAGGGCACGTCGAACGGCTGCCGCAACTTGCCACGGATATCGTCGGCACCGGTCCGGACGTGCTGATTACGGGATTTGGAACGTTGGCGCCCAAGGCTGCGATCGCTGCGACCCGCAGCATACCGATCGTTTTCACGTCGGTCGGTGACCCCGTGGGCGCGGGCCTCGTTGCGAGCCTGGGCCAGCCCGGCGGAAACGCCACCGGCATGAGCGGGCAGGCGAGCGACATCGCCGCCAAGAAATTGCAATTGCTTGACGACCTCATCCCCGGGAAAAAGCCCGTGGCGGTGCTCGGAAATCCCGACACGCCCTACACCGCGCTGGCGCTGCGGCAGGCCAAGACAGCCGCCACCACGTTGGGGCTGCCGCTCGTGATCCTCGAAGCAAGAACGGCCGATCAGATTTCGCCGGCAATCGACCAGGCGATCGGTGCCAAGGCGGCCAGCATGCTGTTGCTCGAAGATCCCGTGCTGTTGAGCGCCATCCCGCAAACCGTCGAACTCGCGGCCAAAAGCCACCTGCCTGCGATGTACGGACCGAGGGAATATGCCCAGGCCGGCGGATTGATTTCGTACGGAACGGACCAGGGTCAGATGAGCCGCAGGGCTGCGGACTATGTCGACAGGATTCTCAAGGGCGCGTCCCCTGCCAGCCTTCCGGTCGAGCAGCCGACCAAATTCCAGCTCGTCATCAACCTGCAGACCGCGAAGGCGCTGGGTCTGGAGATTCCGTCCAATCTGTTGTCGCTTGCCGATGAACTGATCGAATAGGGCGCTCTTCCAACGCGGCATCAACGCGAGCCAAGGCCTTGACGATGCAAGCCCCGCCGCCGCAATCCGTTCGCCGCGCGCTGGCCGCTGGTCCTACGGTTTCAGGCTTCGCTGAAGAAACTGCACCGTGTCGGTGATCGATTGGGTGCGCACCGCCGCATCAAATCCCATCCAATAGCCCGGCGCCGCGGCGATGCACGCATTGAGGGCGGCCGGGTCGAAGGGTTTTGCCTCGCCGTCGATGAAAAACGCCACTCGCTTCTGCCCCAGCAGGATGAGCGGACATTTTTTCGTGCTGAGGAAGTCCGGGTAGAAACGCGCGGCGGCGTCGGGAACCGTCCATGCATGGTAGGCGCCCGGATAGATCACGGTTTGGATCGGGGCCGGCGTCCCGGCAGCGCGCGCATAGGCCAGATAATTTTCGATCCGTGTCACCGGCAGATTGTCGTCTTTCCCGCCCAGCAGCATCAGCACCGGCGCGCCGGTATAGGCGCCGGGTTCGGCGAACACGCCGAAATTTCCGGCCGGATAGAACGCGACGTGTGCGGCAAACCGGCCCGGTCCGGGATTGAGCGCCGATCGCAGCGCCTCGAATGCCGTCAGATGCGCTATCTCGGCGCCGTACGAAAAGCCGATGATGGCAATGCGGTCGGCGTCGATCCGGGGCTCGGCCGCAAGCAGCCGCAGCGCGGCATAGGCGTCCGCTACGCCAACCGGCAGATAGGCGGATGATTTCTGCAGCGCTGCGCCCGTGGTGCCGCGCGATGCAAAACTGTCATAGGTCAGCGTGGCAAAACCTGCCTTGCGCAACTCGGCCGCGACATAACCTTCGTTGACGTCACGATAGCCGGCGATGGTGTGAACGACGATCACGGCGGGATAGCGATCCATGGCCTGTTCGGGAAAGCCGAGATCGGCCTTGACCGTCACCGCCCCGCCCGTCGCCTCTCGCGCCAGAAGCTGACGCATGTCGCTATAGCCAGAAGATTGAAACGTGAGCGCGGTCATGCCGGCTTGAGAGCCCTGGCAGTGCCCGGCCGCTGTACCCCAGACCATCGTCGCCATCAGGGCGCATAACATCTGGTACATGGGAATCCCCTCCTGACGCGCCCGGCCGCGCCGGCGGCTTCTTGTAGCACCCGAACGCGAGCCAGGGAGCGTGCAATTCTATGCCCCGGCCTCCAGCGGACAGCTGCGGTTTCACCGAGCCGTATTGATGGTATTGTGAACCGGACAGTCGGCTGACTGCGGGGGCAAAGGGAGATCGAATTTCCACGTAAACAGAGAGGCAGTACGATGAGCATAAGGCCAGACCCGACGTTTCATGCATCGCCGAAGCTCGCCATGGAAGCTCCGGTCGAGAATTTTGCCTACACCTTGCTGCTTAGCCCCGACTTCTCGAAACCCGACGCGCTCGCGGTGATCGATGTAAGGCCCGGCTCACCGACGTTCAGCCAGATCGTCCACACGGTGACGATGCCCAACAAGGGTGACGAGTTTCATCACTTCGGCTGGAACGCCTGCTCGTCCGCGCTGTGGCCGCTCGCCGGCCACGCTTTCGTCGAGCGGCGTTACCTCATCATTCCCGGAATCCGCTCATCCCGGATTTATGTCGTGGATACCAGGCCTGACCCGACCAAGGCCACGATTCACAAGATCATCGAACCGCAGGAGATCTTCGCGAAGACCGGCTACTCGCGGCCGCATACCGTGCATTGCGGGCCGGAAGGCATCTACGTCAGCACGCTCGGTGGCGGCGGCAAGGACGGCACTGACGGACCGCCCGGCGTCTTCATCATGGACTGCGAGACCTTCGAGGTCATGGGGCGGTGGGAGATCGATCGGGGTCCCCAGACCCTTCACTATGACTTCTGGTGGAATCTGCCGCGCGACTACATGGTGTCGAGCGAGTGGGCGTTGCCGCCGCAATTCGAGAACGGGATCGTGCCGGAGGACCTGCTCTCGAACAAATATGGCCACCGGATTCACTTCTGGGATCTCCGTGCCCGGCGAAATGTTCAGACCATCGATCTCGGCGCCAACCACCAGATGGCGCTGGAAGTGCGGCCGGCTCACGATCCCGTTCGCGAGTACGGCTTCCTCGGCGTCGTGGTTGACACCACCAACCTCGAAGGCTCGATCTGGACCTGGTGGCGCGAGGGCGGCAAGTTTCACATCGAGAAGACGGCGACGATCCCGCCCGAGCCCGCGCCCAAGGATCAGTTGCCGCCGCTGCTGCAGGGCTTTGGAGCGGTGCCGCCGCTGGTGACCGACATCGACCTGTCGATGGATGACAGGTTTCTATATGTGGCCTGCTGGGGCACCGGCGAGATGCGCCAGTACGACGTCACCGAGCCCCGGAAGCCGAAGCTTGCCGGATCGGTCCGCATCGGCGGCATTGTCAACCGCGCGCCTCACCCGAACGGCAAGCCCTATGCGGGCGGACCGCAGATGGTGGAGATCAGCCGTGACGGCAAGCGCGTGTACTGGACCAACTCGCTCTACTCGACATGGGATGATCAGTTTTACCCGCAGGGAATCCCGGGCGCCGAGGTGATGGCCAATGCCAGCCCGGGCGGTGGTCTCGAACTGGCGAGGGACTACTGGGTGAACTTCCCCGATGGATACCGCGCGCACCAGATCCGGCTCGACGGCGGCGACTGTTCGACGGATTCGTTCTGCTATCCGTCGGTCTGAATTTGAGCGTGGCGGATTGGACACCTGCCTGGCTCTGGCTGGCTGTCATCGCGAGCGGCCTCTATCACGGACTGAACCCGGGGATGGGGTGGCCGCTCGCCGTTTCGGCCGGCTTGATGGAAAAGAGTCCGCGGGCCCTGGTGGCCGCGCTTGGGCCGCTGGCGGCAGGCCATCTGCTCGCGATGTTGCTGGTGATGCTTCCGTTCGCGCTGCTGGTCGCTGTCGTCGGATGGCAGCGTCAGATCCAGATTGCCGCTGGTCTCCTTGTCATCGGGTTCGGTATCTTTCGGCTGGTCGACCGGCGCCATCCGCGGGCGCTGGTGCGGATACGTCCGACGCAACTGGCGCTTTGGTCCTTCGCGGTCGCCATCGCGCATGGCGCGGGATTGATGCTGGTGCCGATCTACCTCGGGCTCTGCCGGCAGGCCAATTCCGATAGAGGTCATGAGGCCGCCGGCGCCCTCATGCACGCCAATCTCGGCATGGCCGTGCTGGTCTCCTTCGTCCATGCCGCCGCCATGATCGCGGCCGGCGGATGTTCGGCGTGGCTGGTGTATCGCTATCTCGGTCTCAAATTCATATCGCGGAGCTGGTTCAATCTGGAAACGATCGTGGGCCGTCAGCCTCATTCTGGTCGGCGCCATTGCACTGGTGTTCGGCCTTGCGAACTAGCGCGGAAGCGGTTGCCTGCCTATTGCGGAAGGCATGTGGCGCTGGAGATTTCGTGTGCTAGCGTGACGTTGGAGCGGATGTTGGTCTGCCCGCCGCGGCTACGGAGCTGACTTGAATGGCCTTGCATACCCGACTGACGGAACTTCTCGACATCGAGCATCCGATCATCTCGGCCCCCATGGCATTTGCCGCCGGTGGCAAGCTGGCCGCCGCGGTGACGTCGGCCGGCGGCCTCGGCCTGATCGGCGGCGGATATGGCGATGCCGATTGGCTCAAGCGCGAGTTCGCCGAAGCGGGGAACGCGAAGGTCGGCTGCGGCTTCATCACCTGGTCGCTCGCAAAGCGCCCCGAACTGCTTGATCTCGTTCTGGCGCGGGCGCCCGCCGCCGTGATGCTGTCATTCGGTTCGCCGCTTCCCTTCGGTAAACAGATCAAGGCCGCAGGCACGAAGTTGATCTGTCAGGTACAAAGTGCCGAGCATGCCCGCGCGGCCGTCGACGCCGGCGCCGACATCATCGTGGCCCAGGGAGCGGAAGCCGGCGGGCACGGCATGGTGCGTGCGACCTTCACCCTGGTGCCGGAGATCGCCGACTATCTGGCAAAATCTGCGCCTGCGACCGTGCTGGTCGCCGCCGGTGGTGTCGCGGACGGGCGAGGGCTGGCGGCAGCGCTGATGCTCGGAGCCGAAGGCGTGCTGATCGGTTCGCGATTCTGGGCGAGTTCGGAGGCGCTTGTTCATGGCGCCATGCAGGACGCCGCCGTTCGTGCCGGTGGTGATGCAACCATTCGGACGACCGTCGTCGACATCGTTCGCAAGATCGACTGGCCCAAACCGTTCACGGCGCGCGTCATGAACACGGATTTCGTCAGCGATTGGCATGGGCGCGAAATCGAGCTGGATGAACCCCGATTGCTTGAGCGGGAGATGACCCGATATGTGTCCGCCATGCAGAGTGGCGACCCCGCCAATACCGGCGTCTGGGTTGGCGAAGCCGCAGGGCTGATCCACGATGTGCGCCCCGCGGCCGACTTGTTACGCAGCATCGCAGGCGAGGCCGAGCGCTTGCTGGGCACGGCCGCGCCGAGCTTTGTCGGTGTACCCTGAAATTGCTTCGGGCGGTGCGGCCCAGCGCGTGCCCCGCGTCACCGGGATTGGTGGCGGTGACCATGGTGCCGCGGCGGCAACGCCGGCGCAACGCCTTCCGGTCCCGCGTAGGGACCGCTTGCCGGACGGCCACCGGCAGCGCCGAAGGGCTGTATCAGGCCCTGTCTGGCCGCGGGAGTGAGCGCGCCGCCGTTCAAGATATCCCGGTCCGGATATTGCGCCTGAAACGCGTCCGGGTCGTCGGCAAAGGCAGCCGTGGCCGAGATCGCAGATAGCAGCGCCGCCGCGGCGATTATCTTGAGTCCGGTCATAATGATCCTCCATCACCATTTTTCGTGAAAAGAATGTGCGCTGGCGAGTGCTGTCCCCGGGCCGCGCGCCCCCGGACTCTTACAAACCCCGATGTAGGCGCTGCCTGCGAAAAAAACGCGCGACAATCGGATCACGATTCCGAGAAGGCACGAAATGATTTCCGGAAGGCGTGCCTCGCACAACATCTCCTTGCGCGAGGCTGGCGAAAGTGAGACGCTCTACAACCTTAAATATTATTTCGAAATGAAGGCTTTAGACGTTTTCCGGCAATCGGGAGATCGGCGATGGACCAGGACAATTTCGTACAGGAAGAAGCCCGGAATAAAATCGATCAGGATATCAACGAGCGCATTCGGGTTCACCAGGCCAACATCGCAAGGTTGGCCTCGGCGCGACAAAGCGCCCGAACGCTCGGGGCCGCGATCAAGAATCGGCCCCTGGTGATGCTGGCGCAAGGCGATTCCTGGTTCGATTATCCCTTGACCGGAAACGGATTGCCACTTGTGGACACCGATGTGATTGCGCAACTGCGCCGCATCGGCGCCATGCCGCCCACGATCCTCAATCTCGCCCATCATGGCGAGGCGGCCGTCGACGAGATGTCCTTGCCCAAGCAGGAGCGCATGATCAGCGTTCTGCGCGATCCCTCGAACTGGATCGACGGCAAGCCCGATGCCATCCTGTTCTCGGCCGGCGGAAACGATATTGCCGGTGACCAGTTTTGTATTTTCCTGGACTTCAACGACGGACATTCGCCGGGGCTCAATCAGGACCGCTTCAGCAAGGCGCTTGGCTCGATCGAGGCCTGCTATCTGGAATTGTTCACCTTGCGCGACCGTATCGCTCCGGACGTCCCGATCTTCGGCCATTGCTATGATTTTCCGATTCCCAACGGCGCGCATCCCGCCTGCGCCGGACCGTGGCTGAAGCCGTCGCTCGACTTCTGCAACTGGCCGGTCACCAACGGCCGGCAGATCGTTCATGACGCGCTGGCGGCCTTTCGCGCGATGCTGGTGCGTCTCGCCGGTGATGCCGGCAACAAATTTCACTTGGTGGATACCCAGGGCGTTCTGGCGGATGCCGAGTGGGCCAATGAGCTCCATCCTCAGCCCGGGGGCTTTACGAAAATCGCCCAGAAGTTCGCGGACGCGCTCTCGGCCAATTTCGCCGCGCAGGGTTAGCCCTCGATCGTTCCGCCGACCGGATTTCACGCCTCGCCCCGGATCTGCCCGAACCCGACGGGCAAATCAGTCGAATCCCTGTCCAGCCCCTTTCGAAAAAATATTTTCGTTCACATCCGATGCAAATCACCTTCATGTCCCCGCCCGTCCGGTCCCGAAAGAGGGGCGTTGGCCATCGTCACGAACGTTGGGATCGGATGCGGTGGACGCGGTTGCATCAGGCGCGCGAGAGCGTGCGGACGAATGATGCGGGCGCGGACGGCGAAGTCGTGTGGTCCTGACGCCCCGGTGCTGGCGTCAAGTTCGCGGGAAGCGATTCCCGCAGGCGACGGTGGCAAGAAAGCCGGTCACCGGGGAGAGCACGAAGGAAACCGTTAAAACCATTGCGCAGGGAAGGCCGGACTGCTTCCGCTGAACCTGTATGCTCGTGTGCGGACTTCCTTGTGCCTATTGCACACGAGACCGCGGGTGCAGCGCGCACCCGGCTTTCCCTGCGCCCTCTTGTTTTGGAGGGACAATGTTCATGCATAGCCCGGGCGCATCGCGCCGCGAGAACGCGGACGCTTGTCTTGTCGCGCCTGCACGTCAGCCCGCTACTGCGCCGTCTGCTTGCGCAGCTCCGCCACATCCTGAGGCGTGAGCCGCGATCCCCTGGTTCCGAAACGCGCGGTGACGTAGTTGGCGACGGCGGCGATCTCGACATCGGAATAGGCGTTGCCGAAGGCGGGCATCGAGAGCGCGCCGTCGGTATGGCGGCTGGTGCCCGAGATCACGATCTGGGCGACGTTGGTGCCGGCGGGATCGTTGACCGCCCACGCGCCGGTCAGCGTAGCGAAGGGCGAGATCGAACTTTCGCCGGTCCAGCCGTGGCAACTGACGCAGGCGCCTTCGAACACCAGCTTGCCGCGCGGATCCAGCACGCCGTGTCCCGCCTTGGGCGATGCCGGCGCCGGCGGCGCCAGCGTCGCCGGCAGATCGGCCGACGCAATAGCAGGCACGCTGCGCAGATAGGCCACCATGGCGCGGATGTCCTCGGGCGCGAACTGGCTGAAGCTGCGATCCACGGCCTCGCCCATCGGCCCCGACGCGGAGCCGTGACCGGTGGCGTGTCCGGTCGAGAGGTAGGCGATCAGATCCTCATCTTTCCAGCCGCCGATGCCGGTGGTCTTGTCCGAGGTGATGTTGAAGGCGCGCCAGCCTGCCGTCAGCGCGCCGGCAAATTTCTTTCGATTGTCCAGCCCGAGCGCCAGGCTGCGCGGCGTGTGGCATTCGCCGCAATGCGCCAGCGCCTCCGCAAGATAAGCGCCGCGGTTCCACTCCGGCGTCTTCGAGGTATCCGGCTGAAAGCGCGTGTCCGGATTGAACAGCGCCGACCAGAAGCCCATCGCCCAGCGCTGGTTGAACGGAAACGCCAGCGTATTGGTGGGCGCCACCGCGTGCACCGGCGGCAGGCTGAACAGATAGGCCTTGATCGCCAGCGCGTCCGCATCGGTGATGTAGGTGTAGGAGGTGTAGGGCATGGCCGGATAGAGCCGCGCGCCGTCACGGCGCACGCCGCGATGCATCGCGTTGAGGAAATCCTGGTCGCTGTAATTGCCGATGCCGGTTTCCCTGTCGGGCGTGATGTTGGTCGAGTACAGCATGCCGAACGGCAGGCTGAAGCCGAGGCCGCCGGCATACTCCTTGCCGCCCTGCGAGGTGTGGCAGACCATGCAGTCCGCCGCCTTCGCCAGATAGGCGCCGCGCTCGATCGGGCTCGCCTTGGCGAGCGCCGCCGGGACGCCGGTCGGATCGCCGGCCTTGTAATCCGCCAGCGCGACCTTCGGACCGTCGGCGAACGCCATCGGGCCCGGGCCGCGGATGAACCAGACCCCGACCACGAGCGCCACCACCGCGATCGCGATGGCGCTGAGGAAAATGCGGCGCGCGGCCGGGCTCATGACTTTTTCCCCGCTATCAGGGACCGGTCGATCGGAAGCCGCCGCAGCGCGACGCCGGTCGCGGCGATAGATCGCGTTGCGCAGCGCCGGCGGTCCGGCCGTCGAGCCGGCTTCGCCGATGCCGCCGGGCGCCTCGCCGCTCTTGATGACGTGAACCTCGATGTTCGGTACCTGATCCATGCGCAGCATGCGGTAATCATGGAAGTTGGACTGCTGAACCCGGCCCTTGTCGATGGTGATCTCGCCATAGAGCGCTGCGGTCAGGCTGAAGACCAATCCGCCCTGAATCTGGGCCATGACGGTATCGGGATTGACCGCGATGCCGGTATCGACCGCCGAGGTGACGCGCCGCAGATGGACTTCACCGTGTTCGTCGACCTCCGCTTCCACCACGGTTGCGATGAAGCTGGCAAACGACGGCTGCACGCAGACGCCACGCCCGGTGCGCGGCGGCAGCGGCTTGCCCCAGTCGGATTTTTCCGCCACCAGATCGAGCGCCGCCAGAAACCGCGGCTGCTTGCCGAGCATCGCGCGGCGGAACTCGATCGGATCCTTGCCGGCCTTGCGCGCCAGTTCGTCCATGAAGCATTCGATCGCAAACACGTTGTTGTTGGGACCGACCCCGCGCCAGAATCCGGTCGTCACCGCCGGCGGTTCGGCCTGGACATATTCGACCTGGATATTGGGAATGTCGTAGGGGATGTCGATCGCGCTATCGACGGCGTCGATGTCGACGCCCTTCTGGAAGCCCGGCGGAAACCAGCGCGCCATGATCGACGAGCCGCTGACCTTGTATTTCCAGCCGACGATCTTGCCGTCGGACAGGGTCGCGGCAATGGTGTCGCGATAGACCGGGCGGACGATGTCGTGCTGGATGTCTTCCTCGCGGGTCCATACCACCTTCACCGGACCGTCGACCTGCTTGGCGATGCGAACGGCCGCGACCACCATGTCGGCTTCGAGCTTGCGTCCGAAACCGCCGCCGAGCAGATGGTTGTTGACGATCACCTTCTCGACCGGCAGCCCGGCCGCCTTCGCCGCCTCCGACTGCACCCGGGTCATGACCTGCGTGCCGATCCAGATTTCGCAGGAGTCGGGCTGTGCAATGAACCGTGGCGTTGATCGGCTCCATGGTCGCGTGCGCCAGAAACGGCAGCTTCGTAGGCCGCGTCCATCCGCTCGCCGGTGGCAAGGCCCTTGGCGATGTCGCCCTCGGATCGCGCAATCGCGCCGTCCTTTTCGCTGGCGGCGCGCAGTTCCCGCCAGATGTCGTTCGAACTGACGCGCGCGTTGGGGCCTTCGTTCCATTCGATCACAAGCGCATCGAGGCCCTTCTTGGCCGCCCACATGTGATCGCCGACCACCGCGACCAGATCGTCGAGCACGACGATCTTCTGCACGCCCGGCACTTTCCTGGCGGCGCTGTCGTCGACCTTGGCGACCTTGCCGCCCAACACCGGACACTGCTTGAGGGTGGCAAATTTCATGTTGGGCAGCATGGCGTCGATGCCGTAGACGGCCTTGCCGTTGACCTTGTCAGGGGTGTCGAGCCGCTTCAGCGGCTTGCCGATCAGGATGAAATCCTTCGGGTCCTTGAGCGGGACGTCCTTTGGCGGCGTCTGGCTGATGGCCGAAAGCGCCAGCGCACCATAGGAAAGCTGGCGCCCACTCGCTTTGTGCGTGACCTCGCCATTCGCCGTCGTGCAGCTCGCGGGCTCGACCTGCCATTGCGCTGCCGCGGCCTGCACCAGCATGGCGCGCGCGCTGGCGCCGGCGGTACGCAACGGCTTCCACCACGCCCGAATCGAATTGGAGTTGCCGGTGGCCTGAATGCCGAAAAGCGGATTGCCGTAAAGCTTGTCGCTCGGCGGCGCATGCTCGAGCGTCACCCGCGCGAGATCGGCGTCGAGCTCTTCCGCCAGCATCATCGGCAACGCGGTGTAGACGCCCTGGCCCATCTCGACTTGCGGCATCACCAGGGTGATGCCGCCGGACTCGTCGATGCGGATGAAGGCGTTTGGTGCGAACTTTCCGTCGGTCGAATCCGGCGGCTGCACCGGTTCGTTGACCGCGCGAACCGGCATATGGAACGCCAGCAGAAATCCGCCGGCCAAACCGCCGGTCAACAATGCGCGACGCGAAACGCCGCTGGCGATCTTTTCTGCAATTGCCATGACAAGCTCCTACGACTGGCGTCCGGACGCGGCCTGCTTGATGGCCGCGCGAATGCGCACGTAAGTGCCGCAGCGGCAGATATTTCCGGCCATCGCGGCGTCGATGTCGGCATCATCGGGATTGGGCGTATTCGCGAGCAGGGCTGCCGCCGACATGATCTGTCCCGACTGGCAATATCCGCACTGGATCACCTCGAGATCGAGCCAGGCCTTCTGGATCTTGGCGCCGGCCGGCGAAGCGCCGATGCCTTCGATGGTGGTGACGGCGCGACCCCGCGCGGTGCTCACCGGCAGCAGGCAGGAACGCACCGGCTTGCCGTCGAGGTGCACCGTGCAGGCGCCGCATTGCGCGATGCCGCAACCGAATTTCGTTCCGGTCATGCCGAGCACGTCGCGCAGCACCCAGAGCAGCGGCATGTCGTCCGGAGCGTCGAACGATTTCGTGTTCGCCGTTGATCGTCAGCGTGGTCGCCATCGAAGCCTCCCGTCCGGCAGTCGCCCCACAGCGCCGATCGCGCACGCTCGCACGATCAGTCGTCGCTATTGTGGACGGTTATCAGCGTGGCATTCGGCGAGTTTGGGCGTCTTTCCACATCGCACGATGCGCGGAAGCCGGTCAGGACGGCGCAGCAACCATCTGGGCGCGGCGGCGGCGCACGCCGATGGTGCGCATGGTGGCATAGCCGATCAGGAACAGGACGGCCTTGCTGACGATCGCGTAGATCGACATGAACGCCGACCATGTCACCACGCTGAAGTTGAGGGCCACGATCAGGTTCAAGGCCGCGGAGAAGAACATCAGGCCCGCCCAGACGTAGCCGAAGATGACGGCGATATCCGGCACTATCTCGATGGCGACCGGCGGCAGATAGCGGTTCATCCAGCCCGGCTTCAGCATCACGATGCCGACGATGAGGTAGATCACGCTCGGTTTGATCATCACGAAGCGCGGATCGTTGGTGAGCAGCGTGGCGGTGCCGGAGCCCAGCACCAGGAAAAGGCTCATCCACTGCATGGTGTCGATCGGCTGCTTGCGCGCGAATTGCCAGCCGATCTGGGCGACGCCCAGCGCCATGCCGAGCACCACCGACAGGGTGATGTTGTGCGTCGAGCAGAAAAAGCACCAGAAAGAAGAACGTCGACGCCATGTCGAGCAGCAGCAGCTTTCCGGCTTCGAACAGGTTCTTCATGGGGCCCCGATCTCCTCGCGAGTTCGCCTCTGTTACACCAGCGACCGCGCTTTCGGCGAGGCGCTTCTGCCGGCGCGCGGCGTCCGCCGGCTCAGGACGGCCGAAAGCCCATGCGGAACGCGCCCCAATGGCGGCCGTGGACGTGGATCGGCGAGGAGAGGTCCTTCATCAGCACGAAATTGCCGCCGCCCATGTCGCGCCGGTAGGTCTGCAGCAGAAACGGCTTGGTGTTGGCCGCGACCTTCTTCACCGCGCGATCGTTGAACAGCCGCCGGTTGCGGCAATTGGCGTTGTTCCAGACCGGGTCCTTGCCCTGCGGCAGCCGATAGTTCGGATTGTGGGTCGGAAGATATCCGCCTTTGGCCCAGGCGACGCAGAACACGATGCGCGGATCGATCTTCTGGATCGGATCCTGGATCGGCGGGCAGGATGCGGTCGGTGAACTCGACATAGTCGGTGAGATATTGCTTGGGGTCGGTGCCCGGGATCTCGCGGTAGTTCTCGTCCATCAACTGGTCGAGGCGGATGTCGCCGCGCACGATCGCGCTCTCGAACGCCGCCGAAATCTGTTTGGCGGTATCGACCACGACGCGGATCAGCGGCGCATCCGACGTCTCCACGCCGCTGTCGGCGATCAGTTCGATCAGCCCCTCGGAAAGGTCGAGCAGCTTGGCGACCCTGTCGTCGGCGCTGCTTCAGGTCGGTCGAGGACAGATCGACGCCCTTGGCGAGGTCGTCGAGTTCGTCGATCACCATGTCGCAATGCGCGAGGTTGGAGGTGGCCGCCTTCGCCACCCCGTCGATCTCGCGGCCGACCGCGGTAAAGCCGTCCTGCACGCGGACGATGATGCCCTGGATCTGCTGGGCGCCTTCGCCGGCGTTCTTGGCCCGCAACGAGGCGTCGCCGCTCTCGCCGATCAGGCTGCCGACCTGGCCGTCGAGATCGCGAACGGTATCGCCGATCAGATGCGTGGCCTGGCGCGTCGCTTCGGCAAGGCTCTTCACCTCGCTGGCGACCACCGCGAAACCACTGCCGGCGGCGCCGGCGCGGGCGGCCTCGATGGTCGCGTTCAGCGCCAGCAGGTTGGTCTGCTTGGCGATCGCCTCGATCGAGCCGGACACCTTGGCGACCTGCGCGAGCGCGGTGCCGACCGCGCCGAGGCGTTGCTCGATGCGTCCGACCGCCTCGATCAGTTCGGCGATGTGCTGGACCGCGGTTTCGACCGCGGTGCGCGATTGGGTGATCTCATCGACCGCGGAGGTCGTGGCCGACTGCACCGCCTGCGAAGCGCTGGCGATGTCGTGATTGGCGGAAACCATGGTCTCGGCGGTTCTTTGCAGATGTCCGAACCGATCGGACTGGTTGGAGACGCGGCCCGCGACCTCCTGCAGGTTTCCGGCCACGTCGGCCAGCTCGACGCCGAGGCCGCCGATCCGGTTCGCCAATTGATCGACCAGGCGCTCGCTGTCCGAGGGGACGGCCGCAGCGCGTTCCGGTTTGATGGGCTGCACGACCGACATCACTGCATTCCCTTTGCTGCGTGAACTCGAAAGCGGTCCAAATCTGTTGACCTTTTATAGCTCAAAGCTTGTACGCGGTGCGGAAGCCGCCCCAGTGCCGGCCGTTGACGCGGATCGGCACGTCGATCTCGCGCATCATGACGGTTTTGCCGTTGCCCATGTCGCGGGCGTAGCTCTGGATCAGGTAGGAGCGCTGATTGCGGCCGGCGGCGAGGCCGGCGGGATCGTTGAAGATGCGGCGGTTGCGGCTGTTGGCGGTGTTCCAGGCCACATCGCCGGGGCGTTGCGGATGCGAGTAGATCTTGTTGTGCACCGGCAGGTAGCCGTTGCGGTCGATCATCGACGCAGAACACCATGCGCGGATCCTTGACGAGGAACGTTTCCTGGAACGGCGGCAAGCGCGCGATCGGCCCAGTCGAGAATCCTGGTGCGATGCTGCACCGGATCGGTGCCGGGGATCTCGACGTAGTTCTCGTCGAACATGTCGTCGATCGAGATGGCGCGGCTGTTGACCGCGTCCTCGAATATCTTGGTCAGCGCCGTGCCGGCTTCCATGGCGCGGGTGACGAATTCGGTATTCTCATCGCGGATCGTCCACAATCTGTCTTCGATCTTCTCGCTCAAGACGGCATCCGGCGCCTCGAACCGCGCCTGCGCGCCGGCCTTCGCGTGCTCGGTGATGCGGATCCGGCAGTCGCCGATGCCGTCGAGTGTCGGCGTCCAGGCTTTGGTTCAGCGGCAGCCGCCCGGCGTCCGCTCCGGAGATCAGGATGCCTTCCATGGAAAGTTCGTAGACCGCGGCGATGACCGGGCCGTGGGCCGTCGGGATTTCGATTTTGAGGTTGCAGGGCAGCCGTTCGCGCTTGCGGCGGTCCTCGCGTCCGTCCTGGCCCAGCAGCACCGCGCAGCGGGTTTTGAGTTTCTGCGCGAAACTGGTGACGGCCTTGCCGGCGGAGGCGACCTGCTCGCCGTGGGCCTCGGCCTCCCTCGCCGCGCTGTCGATCTCGGCGGCGCTGTCGCCGACCGATGCGATGAAGTGCGAGGTGGAAGCGACGTTTTCACCCATCGCGTGGGTGGTTGCGTTCTGCTCGGCCACCGCGCCGTTGACGTTTTCGAACACCGGGCGGATCGCCTCGATCGCCAGCGCGATCCGGTGCACCGCGTCGACCGAGCCCGCGGCATCATTCTGCAGCGCGTCGATCTTCTTGGTGATCTCTTCGGTGGCGTGCTGGGTCTGCACCGCGAGCGCCTTGACCTCGGTGGCGACGACGGCAAAGCCGCGTCCCGGCGGCGCCGGCGCGCGCCGCCTCGATGGTGGAGTTGAGCGCCAGCAGCGTGGTCTGCCGGGCGATCTGCGCGATCAGGTTGACGACGTTGCCGATGGCGGCCGAGGATTCGCGCAGCCGGTCCACATTGGCGCTGGCCTCGCGCGCGGCGGCGCTGGCCTGATCGGCAAGCTGGCTCGCGTCGCGGACCTGGGAGCCGATGCCTTCGGCCGAATGGGTGAATTTGTCGGCGGCCTGCGAAAAGCTGGTCGCGGTCGACTGCGCGGCGCTGGTGCGCCCGGTGAGGGCATCGGTGCGCTGGCGAATGATGGAGAGCGTCGCGGCCGTCGCCTCGGCGCCGCCGGCGACCGAATGGGCAGCGCGTTCGAGCTGGCGGATCATGGCGCCCAGTTCGAGTTCGAGCAGTTCGAGGATTTCCCTGGCCGAATCGCGTTCCGAGGCGCTTGCCGCGTCCTCCACAGCCGGGGGCTGTAGAGGTTGTGGCGTGGCGACCGCCGCAGCCGCTTCCTGCGGACGCTTTCGAGACAAACCGAACGCCATGGACCTCTCTTGCGAGCTTGCAATGGGGCGGTCATCTTGGCATTTGGGCGTGAAATCATGGTTAAGAATTGCCTCATATCGAGGCAACGGACCCTACCAAAATACCGAAAATGCCCGTAAATCTTTGATTTTGGCCGATTCCCGGCCTATAACGCCGCGCCTTCCATCCCAGACATCCCGGACGAATCCCCGAAAGAAACCGCATGGCCGGACATTCCCAATTCAAGAACATCATGCATCGCAAGGGGCGGCAGGACGCCCAGAAGTCGAAGCTGTTCGGCAAGCTGGCGCGCGAAATCACGGTCGCGGCCAAGATGGGCCAGCCCGACCCCGCCATGAATGCGCGTCTGCGCGCGGCGATCATCTCCGCCCGCCAGGAGAACATGTCCAAGGACTCGATCGAGCGCGCGATCAAGAAGGCAAGCGGCGGCGACGGCGAGAACTACGACGAGATCCGTTACGAGGGCTACGGCCCCGGCGGCGTCGCGGTCATCGTCGAGGCGCTGACCGACAACCGCAATCGCGCCGCCTCCGACATCCGCTCCTTCTTCACCAAGTCCGGCGGCAATCTCGGCGAAACCAATTCGGTCGCCTTCATGTTCGACCGCACCGGCATCATCGAATACGACGCCAAGGTCGGCGTCCGACGACGCCATGCTGGATGCCGCGATCGAGGCCGGCGCCGACGACGTGACGTCGAGCGAAAGCGGCCACGAGATCTACGCCTCGCAGGAGACGTTTCGCGAGGTGGCGAAGGCGCTGGAAGCCAAATTCGGCGAACCACGCAAGGCGGCGCTGACCTGGAAGCCGCACAACACGGTGCCGGTCGACGACGAGACCGGCGAGAAGCTGTTGAAGCTGATCGATCTGTTGAACGAGCATGACGACGTCCAGAATGTCTACGCCAATTTCGAGGTGTCGGACGCGCTGATGGCGAAGATGGGCGGGTAGGGTCCCACACCCCCGTCATTGCCGGGCCTGACCCGGCAATCCAGCTTACTTCGCAGAGACTCTTCCGAAGATGATGGATGCGCGGGTCAAGCCCGCGCATGACAAATTCGGGCGGCTTTGGCGGGGTATGACGTTCTGTTTCTGTTTCGCTCGGACTGGTCCGGCGTTATCACTACCCCATGACACCTCCGCCGATTCGCCATCCCGTCCGTATCCTCGGCATCGATCCGGGCCTGCGCCGCACCGGCTGGGGCGTGATCGAGATCGACGGCAACCGGCTCACGTTCATCGGCTGCGGTTCGGTGGAACCGTCGGACAGCCTGCCGCTGGCGAGCCGGCTGCTCGCGATTCATGAGGGGCTTGCCGCCGTGCTCGGCGATTTCAAGCCCGCGGAAGCCGCGGTCGAACAGACCTTCGTCAACAAGGACGGCGTCGCCACGCTGAAACTCGGCCAGGCCCGCGGGGTCGCCATGCTGGCGCCGGCGATGTTCGGCATCTCGGTCGCGGAATATGCGCCGAACCAGGTGAAGAAGACCGTGGTCGGCGCCGGCCATGCCGACAAGAACCAGATCATGGTGATGCTCAAGATCCTGCTGCCGAAGGCCGAGCCGAAATCTCCCGATGCCGCCGACGCGCTGGCGATCGCCATCACGCACGCGCATCATCGCGACAGCGCCGCCCTGCGGCTGAGGGTGGTCGAGGTATGATCGGCAAGCTCAAGGGCCTGATCGATTCCTACGGCGAGGATTTCGTCATCCTCGACGTCGGCGGCGTCGGCTATCAGGTGCATTGTTCGACGCGCACGCTGCAGGCGCTGCCGTCGCCCGGCGAGGCCGCGGTGCTGTCGATCGAAACTTACGTGCGCGAAGACCAGATCAAACTGTTCGGCTTCCGCAGCGACATCGAGCGCGAATGGTTTCGCCTGCTGCAGACCGTGCAGGGCGTCGGCGCCAAGGTGGCGCTCGCGGTGCTCAGCACCCTGCCGCCGGCCGATCTCGCCAATGCGATCGCGCTGCGCGACAAGGCCGCGGTGCGCGCACGCCGGGCGTCGGCCCGAAGGTCGCCGAGCGCATCGTCACCGAATTGAAGGACAAGGCGCCGGCCTTCGCCAATGTCGATCCGGCGGTGGTGCATCTCTCCGGTGCGATCGACGACCACCGCGCGCCGCGCCCGGTGACGGATGCGATCTCGGCGCTGGTCAATCTCGGCTACGGCCAGCCGCAGGCGGCCGCCGCGATCGCCTCGGCGTCGCGCAGCCGGTGAGAACGCCGAGACCGCGCAACTGATCAGGTTGGGCCTGAAGGAACTGGCGAAGTGACCACGCCCTCCCGCATCGTCACGCCCGAGCGCCGCGGCGACGATGTCGGCGACACCGCGCTGCGTCCGCAGTTGCTGAGCGAATTCGTCGGCCAGGCGCAGGCGCGCACGAATCTCTCGATCTTCATCGAGGCCGCGCGCAAGCGCGGCGAGGCGCTCGATCACGTGCTGTTCGTCGGCCCCCCCGGCCTCGGCAAGACCACGCTGGCGCAGATCGTGGCGCGCGAACTCGGCGTCGGCTTCCGCGCCACGTCCGGCCCGGTGATCGCCAAGGCCGGCGATCTCGCCGCGCTGCTCACCAATCTCGAAGAGCGCGACGTGCTGTTCATCGACGAAATCCATCGCCTCAGCCCGGCGGTCGAGGAAGTGCTCTATCCCGCGATGGAGGATTTCCAGCTCGACCTCATCATCGGCGAGGGGCCGGCGGCGCGCTCGGTGAAGATCGAGCTGGCAAAGTTCACGCTGGTCGGCGCGACCACGCGCGCGGGCCTGCTGACCAATCCGCTGCGCGACCGCTTCGGCATTCCGGTGCGGCTGAATTTCTACACCGAGGAAGAGCTGGAAAAGATCGTCACCCGCGGCGCCCGCGTGCTCAAGATCGGCATGACGCCGGACGGCGCCAACGAGATCGCGCGCCGCGCCCGCGGCACGCCGCGCATCGCCGGACGGCTGTTGCGGCGGGTGCGCGATTTTGCTTCCGCCGCGGATGCCAGCTCGATCGACCGCGGGATCGCCGACCATGCGCTGAGCGCGCTGGAGGTCGATGCCGCCGGCCTCGATGCCATGGACCGCCGCTATCTCACGACCATCGCGATGAACTACGGCGGCGGCCCGGTCGGCGTGGAAACCATGGCGGCGGCGCTGTCGGAGCCGCGCGACGCCATCGAGGACATCATCGAGCCGTTTCTGATCCAGTGCGGCTATCTGCAGCGCACCCCGCGCGGACGGCTGCTGACCTCGCATGCCTTCCGCCATCTCGGCCTCGCCGAGCCCGCGCGCGATCCGGCGCAGTTCGGTCTGTTCGGGCAAAGCGACGAGGACGAGCCGTGATCGATGCCGGTCCGCCGATGACGGCTCATCTCGACGGCGAGATCCGCGATGGCCGCCATCACATGCAGATCCGCGTCTTCTATGAGGACACGGATTTTTCCGGCATCGTCTATCACGCCAATTATCTGCGCTTCATGGAACGCGGCCGCACCAATCATCTGCGGCTGATGGGCGCCGAGCAGCATGCGCTGTTTGCGGAAGCGCAGGCGGAAACGCCGGGTTTTGCGTTCGTGGTGCGGTCGATGCAGATCGATTATCTGAAGCCCGCGCGCATGGACGATGTGCTCGACGTGGTGACCTGGCCGGTCGCGGTGAAGGGCGCTTCGATCACGCTGGCGCAGGAAGTCCGGCGCGGCCACGATCTCCTGGTCAAGGCCGAGGTGCGCGTCGCCTTCATCAGCGAGGGCCGGGCGCAACCGATCCCGAAAGCGCTGCGCACGCTGTTGAAGGCCGATCTATAGCGTCGATCGGGTTTTCAAATCGCCCGATCGGATTCAAGCCTCCGACGATCGGCTGATCGACTTATCCGGTCGAGGCAATAAAGTTGCAATGTTTCCCAACCCACCGAGGCCATCATGTCGCGTCCCCCGCTGCCACCGTTCACCAGAGAAACCGCCGCGCAGAAGGCGCGCATGGCCGAAGACGCCTGGAATTCCAGGGATCCGGAGAAAGTTTCGCTGGCCTATACCGAGGACAGCCGCTGGCGTAACCGTTCGGAGTTTCTCGAAGGCCGCGCGGCGATCGTCAAATTCCTCACCCGCAAATGGGAGAAGGAACTCGACTATCGCCTGATCAAGGATCTCTGGGCATTCGACCGGCAATTTCATCGCGGTGCGATTTCAGTACGAGTGGCATGATGCCGCCGGGCAATGGCATCGCTCCTACGGCAACGAGCAGTGGGAGTTCGACGAGAACGGCCTGATGCGCCGCCGCGAAGCCAGCATCAACGACATCGACATCGCCGAAAAGGACCGCCGCTTTCGCTGGCCGGCGCCGGGACCGCGGCCGGCGGATGTTCCGGGATTGGGCACAAGCCCGCTTTGAAATTGTCGATCGACCCCGGCATCGCCGCCGCGCAAGCAGTGACGATGCCGTTGAGAGGTGATGCTTACGCCGCCGCCTTACGGCGCGCGAGTTCGGCCTGGTACAGTTTGAATTCCTCGGCCAATGCCCTCGCGATGCTCGGCCGCGCGCGATGGCGTTCGTAGTAGGCCTTCACGGCCGGCCATTTGGCGAGTTCGATCGGCGGCGTTGCCATGGTCCAGTTGATGACGGTGACGAGATAGGCGTCGGCGACGCTGAAATGGTCGAGCAGGAATTCGCGGCCTTGCAGATAGGTTTCGAGATAGTCGAGCCGGGAGAGGCCCCTGCCGAGCACATAGGTCTTCATTTCCGGCGGCGCGTTTCTGTCGAGCACCGGCACGAACAATCCCTTGTGCAGTTCGGTGCCGATGAAGCAGAGCCATTGATGCAGGCGGCTGCGTTCGATGCCCGGTCCCGTGGCGATGCCGGCCTGCGGAAAATGATCGGCGACATATTGCAGGATCGCGGCGTTCTCGGTCAGCACCAGCCCGTCGTCGGTGCGCAGCGTCGGCACCAGCCCGAGCGGGTTCACCTCGCGAAAATTCGAGCCGTCGTTCTGCACCACCTTGGTCCTGGAATCGACTTCGAGATAATTGGCCTCGGCGCCGGCCTCGTAGAGCGCGATGCGGGTCGCCATCGAACAGGCGAGCGGAGAGAAATAAAGGTCCATCGTTGCCTCCCTGGTTGATTTTTATACTGTTCCGCATAATATAACTCGCGTCAAGGAATAAATTGCGAGATGGTACAAAAAAGTAAGAAGCCGGCGGGAAAACCTGATGCGCCCTCTCCCAGAGGCCGCGGCCGGCCGCGCGCCTACGAGCCCGAGATCGCGCTCGGCAAGGCGCTCGATCTTTTTCGCAAGGATGGATTTGCCGCGACGTCGCTCGACGATCTCAGCGCCGCCACCGGCATGAACCGGCCAAGCCTCTATGGCGCCTTCGGCGACAAGCGCGAGCTCTACATCAAGAGCTATGCGCGCTACCGCACCGATGCGCGCGCGGCGATGCAGGAAATTTTCCGGGAGGAGATGCCGATCCGCAAACGGCTGGCGCGCATCTACGCGGTGGCGCTCGATATCTATCTCTCCGGCGAGGCCGGTCCGCGCGGCTGCTTCACGGTGATGACCGCGGGCTCGGAAGCGGTGGCCGATCCGGAAATCCGCGCCATGGTGCTGGAAGGCTTGTCCGAACTCGACAAGGCGTTCGCCGCCTGCTTCCGGCTCGCAAAGGAGAAGGGCGAGCTGCCTGCGTCAGCCGATCCCGTGGTGCTGGCGCAACTGGCGTCGGCCACCATCCACACCATCGCCATTCGCGCCCGCGCCCAGGTGCCGCGCAAGGAGCTGGAAGCCATCGTCAAGGGCGCCATTGATGTGATGGTCGGGCCGGCTTAGCAGGGAATGACGGCGAAGGACCGTTAATACCCTCGCGCGGGATCGACGACGTTTTCGAGCACGCCACCCGCTTCAAAGCGCGCGATCTGGCTGGCGACGTATTTCGAGATCTCGTCCGGATCGGTATCGGCGGCGTTGTGCGGCGTCAGCACGACCTTCGGATGGCTCCAGAACGGGCTTTCGGCCGGCAGCGGCTCCTGCGCGAAAACGTCCAGTGACGCCGCGCCCAGCGTGCCGTCATCGAGACAGCCGAGAATGTCCGGCTCGTTCTGCAATCCGCCGCGCCCGGCATTGATCAGGACCGGCGCGCCCATCGGGCTGTTGCGGTTGAGCTTTGCGAATAATCCGCGGTTGAGGATGTGTCGGGTGTCGGCCGTGAGCGGCAGCAGGCAGACCAGGATATCGGTCTGCCCGAGAAACGCATCGAGCTGCCCGCCGCCGTGAAAGCACGTGATGCCGCCGATCGCCTTCGGGCTGCGGCTCCATCCGGAGACGCGAAAGCCGAGATGCCGCAGCGCCAGCGCGGCGTTCGCGCCCAGCGTGCCCAAGCCCATGATCCCGACCGAAACCGCGTTTGCGGGCCATTGGAATTTCGGCGCCCAGCGCCTCTCGCGCTGGCTGGCGCGCAAATAAAGCTCCTGCCGGTGATGCATCAGCACATGCAGGACGACGTATTCGGTCATTCGGCCGGTGAGGTCGCCGACCGCGACGCGAACCAGCGGCACTTTCGGCAGGCCGGGTCCGCCATCAGCGCATCGACGCCGGCGCCCAGATTGAAGATCACCCGAAGCTTCGGGAACCCCGCCAGTTCGCCCGGGCCGGGCTTCCAGACCGCGGCGTATTGAATATCGGCGGGATCGAATCCAGTGGCCGGCCACTGGATGACGCGCCGATCCCCGCACACCTCGTCGAAGCGCTGCTTCCACCGCTGCGGCGACCAGTTTTCGGTGCCGCCGTGAATCAGCAGAGCGAGCGCGCCTTTATTCATCGGATTTCTTGACCTCGGCGATTTGGAATCGGGAGGGAACACTACCGGCTAGCGTTTGCCGTGCAAAATACTTCCGCTATCCTGTCGGAAACCCGGCCGCTCATTCGTCCTCGATCAAAAGGGAACCCCTTCGCATGCTCTACGCCATCCTTTGCTATCACGACGAGGACCTCGTCGGCTCCTGGACCAAGGAGCAGGATACCGCGGTGATCAAGAAGCTTGCCGTCGTGCAGGACAGACTGGCCAAGCAGGGCCGGCTCGGGCCCGTGGCGCGGCTGTTGCCGACGACATCGGCGACCACGCTGCGCAAGGACGATCCGCCGGTCGTGCTCGACGGTCCCTATGCCGAGACCAAGGAGCAGTTGCTCGGGTTCTACCTTGTCGACTGCAACAATCTCGACGAGGCGGTCGACGTCGCGCGCGATCTCGGCGCGGCCAATCCCGGTGGCGCCTACGAGATCCGGCCCGTCGGGCTGTATCAGCCCGGAGAGGTGACGAGATGACCGACACCGCCTGGATCGACGCCGCGCTGACCTCGGCGCGTCCCCAGGCGGTCGGCGCGCTGCTGCGCTATTTCCGCAATCTCGACACCGCCGAGGAAGCGTTCCAGAACGCGTGCCTGCGGGCGCTGAAGAGCTGGCCGCAGAACGGTCCGCCGCGCGACCCCGCGGCGTGGCTGATCATGGTCGGGCGCAACGTCGCGATCGACGAGGTGCGGCGCAACCGCAAGCAGGAGCCGCTGCCCGAGGACGAGGCGATCTCCGACCTCGACGACGCCGAGGAGCAGCTCGCCGAACGGCTCGACGGCTCGCACTACCGCGACGACATCCTGCGGCTGTTGTTCATCTGCTGCCATCCCGAACTGCCGGCAACCCAGCAGATCGCGCTCGCGCTGCGCATCGTCTCCGGCCTGACGGTGAAGCAGATCGCGCGCGCCTTCCTCGTCAGCGAGGCGGCGATGGAGCAGCGCATCACCCGCGCCAAAGCCCGCGTCGCGGGGGCCGACGTGCCGTTCGAGACCCCGGGCGCGGTGGAGCGCGCCGAGCGGCTCTCGGCGGTTGCCGCGATGATCTACCTGATCTTCAACGAGGGCTATTCAGCCGGCGGCGACACCGCCGAGATCCGTGGGCCCCTGTGCGAGGAAGCCATTCGGCTGGCGCGGCTGTTGCTGCGGTTGTTCCAGGGCGAGCCCGAGATCATGGGGCTGACCGCGCTGCTGTTGTTGCAGCACGCCCGCGCGGCGGCGCGCTTCGACGCCGACGGTGCCCTGGTGCTGCTCGACGATCAGGACCGCAGCCTGTGGAATCAGCAGTTGATCGCCGAAGGCCTGGCGCTGATCGACAAGGCGATGCGGCACCGCCGCAGCGGGCCATATCAGGTCCAGGCGGCGATCGCCGCGCTGCATGCCCGCGCCGCCAGACCCGAAGAGACCGACTGGACCCAGATCGATCTGCTCTACGGCGCGCTCGAGATCATGCAGCCGTCGCCGGTGGTGACGCTCAATCGCGCGGTCGCGGTGTCCAAGGTGCGGGGGCCGCAGGCCGCGCTCGACATGATCGAGCCGCTTTCGTCGCGGCTGTCGAACTATTTCCATTATTTCGGCGTGCGGGGCGCCTTCCTGATGCAGCTCGGCCGCAACGACGAGGCCCGGATCGCGTTCGACCGCGCCATCGCGCTCGCCAACACCTCGGCCGAGGCCGCTCACATCCGCATGCATCTCGACCGGCTGATGCGCGACAGCGCGCCGCGCAACACGAAGGCGGCGAAATAGCGGCGCAACGCCTGTCGAGCCGCGCAGGATCGCTGCGCGGTTTCACGACATTTGCGGGAGCGGCTGTCAGCGACGCGGCGTCAGCCGCGTTCGGCGACGCTTTTGAGCACGAGACCGGTCAGCCGGACCACCAGCGCTCGCAATCGCGCGTTTTCCTCGAGCAGCGACGTCACGCCGTCCGAATGGTCATCGTCTGCATAGTCTTCGTCGTGGAGCGGTGATTCGTTTAAATATTCCAGTTCGTCGCGAAATTCTTGTTTGCGATCCGGCGGATATGCGGGTCCCATGATTACTAATCCCCTAATTAACGTCGCCGAACGTACCCCTCGTTCTGTCGCGCAAGGTGGATTGAGTTGGGGGCGAATTTGCGACCGAATTTGGGACGCGCGACGACATGATTTTTTTCCGCGCCGACGAGCACCGCACACCCCCAGCGTGAAATGCGGAAGAAATCATCATCGCGGTTGTCGAATGACGCGCCCCTCGTTCGTCTTGTGATCATGTCATGCGAACGATGGAGAGGCGCGATGAATGTACAGGACGGTAATCTGGTCGGCGAGGCCACGCCGGCAATCCCGGAGCTGCCGCCGGCATCGGGCCCGGCGCGGTGGCTCGGCCGCGGCCTCAGCGGTCTTGTCATCGTGTTTTTGCTGTTCGACGGGGCCATCAAGCTGGTGCCGTGGCCGGTTGTCACGGAAACGATGGACCGCATCGGCTATGGTTCGAGCGAAGCGCTGGCGCGGACCCTGGGCGTCATCACGGTTGCCTGCACCGTTCTCTACGCGATCCCGCCGACGTCGATCCTGGGCGCGATCCTGTTGACCGGATATCTCGGCGGCGCGATGGCCTCGCATCTGCGGATCGACAGCCCGCTGTTCACCCACACGCTGTTCGGATTTTATCTCGGGCTGATGGTGTGGGGCGGGCTGTGGTTGCGCGACCGGAAATTGCGGGCCTTGATGCCCTGGCGGCGCTGATCGAGATATTTTCGGAGGCCGTGTCGGATCGCGCCAGCGCCGTTCGTCCTCGGGCCGAGTTATTGGGCTGAACGATTGAAATGTGACAACGGAGTATTCCATGTTTGAAACCATTGCCGTCATCGCCGCCGTGCTCGGGCTCGCGATCGTGGCCATACTGATCCTCGCCGCGACCAGGCCGAACACCTTCAGCGTGCAGCGCGCCACGACCGTAAGGGCGCCGGCGGAAAAGATATTTCCGCTGATCAACGATTTCCGTCAGTGGGGAAGCTGGTCGCCCTACGAGCACAAGGACCCCGCGATGAAGCGCACCTTTGGCGGCGCGGCGAGCGGCAAGGGTGCGGTCTATGCGTGGGACGGCAACAAGAATGTCGGATCCGGCCGCATGGAAATCCTCGACACGTCGGCGCCGGCGAAGATCGTCATCAAGCTCGATTTCTTTACGCCGTTCGAAGGCCACAACACCGCCGAATTCACAATGCTGCCGCAGGGCGATGCTACCAACCTGACGTGGCTGATGCACGGCCCGGCGCCGTTCATGGCGAAGATCATGCATGTGTTCATGAACATCGACCGCATGGTCGGCAAGGATTTTGAGATCGGTCTCGCCAATCTGAAACGGCTCACCGAGAAATAATCCGACATCGACAGCGACCACCAAGGAGAAGGCGATGCAGGTCAATCCCTATCTGTTCTACGACGGCAATTGCGAAGCGGCGTTCAAGTTCTACGAAAAGGCGCTCGGCGCGAAGATCGAGCTGATGTTGAGAAACGAGGAGGCACCGGAGTCGATGCCGGCGCCGCCGGAACGGAAAAAGAAGATCATGCACGCCAGGATGACGATCGACGGCACGGTGCTGATGGCGTCCGACGCGCCTCCCGAACACTTTCACAAGCCGCAGGGCTTTTCGGTCTCGCTCACGGTCGGCGAACCCGCCGAGGCCGAGCGCAAGTTCAAGGCGCTGTCGGAAGGCGGCAGCGTCAACATGCCCTTCAGCAAGACCTTCTTCTCCAGGGGGTTTGGCATGTGCGTCGACCAGTTCGGCATTCCCTGGATGGTCAACTGTCCGCCGGAACAGTGATCGCGTTCTACCGGCACCTCGGATAGATCGCGGCGAGTTCGCGCCCGCGCAGCAGCAGCATGCGCGAACTCAATCCGCCGCGGCGCATGATCCAGCCGCGCACCGCTTCGGGATAGGCCTGCAGGACTACCTTTGATGCCTCCGGCTCGGAATACATCCGCCCCCGCCGGTCGACCGAGCGCGCGGCGTGGAAGCCGAGGACCGCGCGGCGGGTGACGCAGATGCGGTCGCCCGGCACCACGTCGAGCACCAGCGTGCAGGCCGACAGGCAGGGCCCGTCGATCACCACGCGCTCGCCCGACTCGCGCACCCGTTCGAACAGATCGAGGAACGATCCGACTTCGCCGCCGGGGCTGGCAAGGATGCGGATCTCGGCGCGCGCGACACCCGGAACGGCCGCGCAGAGCAAGCTTGCGAGAAGGACTGCCTTCAAGGCCGCCTTTGCCATGAGCGCGCTCCCGGTTGCGGTGAACAACCGAGATAATCAACGGCGCGTCGTGCGCAAGGTCAACCGGCGCGGCTGGCGGCGCGCGTCCTGCAGCGCGTTCACGATCGTGAGCGCGCTCCGGTGGAGTAGTCCATCGAATCTGGGACGGTCACGCCGTCCTGTTCTTGAGGGCGCCGACGATCGCCGTAAGAACGGCACCGGCAACGCCGCCACCGGCCACCTGACCGATGATGCTGCCGATATCCGGCGTCGAGGCGCTGTTGGCAAGCAGGGGAATCAGCATGCCGAGGATCTGTCCCCCGGCGCCTCCCCCGATTGCACCTGCGATCGTGTTTCCGACTGTACCCAGATCGATATTCTTGGCGGCACCGGCGGCAACATTTCCGCCGACGGCCCCGCTGATGATCTGGATGATCAGATTGATGAGTAATCCCGACATGGCGCGATACTCCCCGATCCGGTGTTCGGTTTCAGTGCTGGATGCGACGCCGGACCACCGCCGCGCGGCGCGCAACTTAAGCGTTTGCAGCGCGAAGGTCACGCTGCGCCGGCGAACGACCCGGATGAAAACTGTGGAGATCGCCGGCGAGGAGGGAGAGGCGCTAGCCGTTGCGGCGCTGGCCGCGCAGCGTCGGCAGGCCAATGCCGGCGGCATCGAAGCCGCCGTCAACCGCGAGCACCTGTCCGGTGATGTAGCTGGCGCGGTCGCTGCACAGGAAGAACACGGCTTCCGCCAGTTCTTCCTCCAGTCCGTAGCGGTTGAGCGGAATGGCGTCGTGATAGTCGGCGCGGATCTCCGGCGTGTGGACGGCTTTCGCCATTGCGGTCTCGACCGGGCCGGGCGCGACGCCGTTGACGCGGATGCCGAGCGAGGCCAGTTCGACCGCGAGTTGCTTGGTCAGATGCGCAAGGCCCGCCTTGCTGGTGCCATAGGCCGAACGCAGCGTGGAGGCGCGCACCGCCGAGATCGAGGTGATGTTCACGATCGCGCCGCCGCCTTGCTCACGCATCAGCGGCACCGCCGCCTTGGTGCAGAGGAACGGCCCCGTGAGGTTGACCTCCAGCACCCGGCGCCAGTCCTCGTTGGAAGTCTCGAGCAGCGGCGCGAACACCGCGATCCCGGCATTGTTGACCAGCGCATCGAGCCGGCCGAAGCGCCGCTCGATTTCGGCAAACGCGCTTCCCACCGCGCTCGCATCGGACACGTCGCAATGCAGCCCCAGCGTTTGGCCCGCGGCGTTCAGCGCCTCCACGCTCTGCCACAGCAGTTCGCCCTCGATGTCGAGCAGCGCCACCCGCCAGCCCTCGGCGAGAAACTTTTTGGCGACGGCGAGCCCGATGCCGCGCGCGGCGCCGGTCACCAGCGCGACTTTTTGGGGGGCAGGGGTCATGGATCGATCCATCGTTGGCAGGGTCGTTGGTCTGTGCCGTCCCTAGCACGAAAGCGACGGGTCTGCTTTCCTATCCGGGCCGCATCGGCTGTGCAAAGGGTCGGATATCATGAAGATCAGCGACATCAGGGATGCCTCGCCCGAATCCTGGCGGCCGGGGGTCGAGACGCGCATGCTGGTCTCGGCGCGCAATGGCGCGACGCAATTGTGCATCTTCGAGCAATGGGTCGCCCCGGGAACCGGCGCGCCGACGCACTCCCATCCCGTCGAAGAGGTGCTGACGGTGCGCGAAGGCGAGGCCGAGATGTGGATCGGCGAGCAGCGCCTCACGGTGACCGCGGGCCAGTCCCTGATCGTGCCGGCGGGACGCAAGCATGGTTTCCGCAATTCCGGCGCCGCCACGTTGCATCTGCACGCGGTGCTGGCGTCGCCAATTTTCGAGATGACACCGGAAGGCGCGGTGGAACCGGTGCGAAGATGGGAAGCCCAGTGAAAAACTCGAGGCGAAATAAATTTTAACCGGAATGTCGGTCTGCCTCGGTTTCGTTCGTCGTCCCCGTGTTCGCTATACCGCTCCCTCGCGACAATCGCCGGCATGAGGAGCCTGACGTGACAGCCCAAAGCAAGGCGGAAATCGTCCGCGCGCTCTTTGCCGCCTATCTCGTCGAATGACCGCAAGGCCGTCGAGGATTTTTTCGCCGACGATTTCCGCTTTACCAGTCCCTATGACAACGGGATCGACAAGGCGACCTATTTCGAGCGCTGCTGGCGCAACAGCGACTGGATCGAACGGCATGAATTGGAGCAAATCCTTGTTCGATGGCGACGAGGCGTTTGTGACTTACGAATGCGTCGCCAAAGGCGGCAAGAGCTTTCGCAACACCGAGTTCTTCGCTTTCGCGGGCGACAAGATCAAACGTATCGACGTCTATTTCGGCGCCAGCTATCAGGATGGCGTTTTCGTCAAACAAGCCGAAGCTTGAATTGGAGTCCGCATGTCGCTGAAGCTGCATTTCCACCCGCTGGCCTCATACTGCCACAAGGTCCTGATCGCGCTGTATGAGAACGATACGCCGTTCACGCCCAACATGGTCGATCTCTCCAGCGAGCGCGAACGGGCGGCGCTGTTGGCGATGTGGCCGATCGGCAAATTCCCGGTGCTGCGCGACGCCGCGCGCGAACAGACCGTCCCCGAATCGACTGTCATCATCGAATATCTCGATCGCCATTATCCGGGCGCGACGCGGTTCATCCCGGTCGACACCGACCTTGCTGGCAGACGCGGCTGCGCGACCGGTTCTACGACCACTACGTGCATGAGCCGATGCAGAAGATCGTCGGCGACCGGCTGCGCCCCGAGGGCAAGAAGGATCCGCACGGCGTGGAGGAGGCGCGGGCGCGGCTGCGCGTCAGCTACGGCATGGTCGAACAGGAGATGGCGACGCGGCGCTGGGCGATGGGCGAGGAATTCAGTCTCGCCGATTGCGCCGCCGCGCCTGCATTGTTCTATGCCAATGAGGTGATGCCGTTCGGCGACGAGCATGCCAACGTCGCCGCCTATCTCGATCGGTTGAAGGCGCGGCCATCCTACGCCCGCGTGCTGAAGGAAGCGGAGCCGTATTTCGCCATGTTCCCGAGATAGCTGCGATCCGGCCCGCAATTACTTCCGAAATAATTCCAGATCTCGTGTCGGTGGCGCAAAACCCTGTTCGTCTTGTTGATGAGCGCCGGTCGGCAACCGGCCTGCGAAATCGAAACGGAGCGTGACCATGCGATTCATGATGCTGATGATCCCCAAGGGCTACGAGACCGCGGCGCCGGGCACCATGCCGCCCGTCGACGCGGTGGCCGCGATGATGAAATACAACGAAGCGCTGAAGGAGGCCGGGGTGTTGATCACGCTCGACGGGTTGCATCCGCCGTCGATGGGCGCGCGGGTCTCCTTCGCCGGCGGCAAGCCGATGGTGACCGACGGCCCCTTCGCC
Organism: uncultured Alphaproteobacteria bacterium; assembly: GCA_963843225.1. Lineage (GTDB taxonomy): Bacteria > Pseudomonadota > Alphaproteobacteria > Rhizobiales > Xanthobacteraceae > Bradyrhizobium. The sequence continues at coordinate 120,773 of CAWJJT010000009.1, forward strand.
GAATCCAAGGAAGTGCTCGGCGGCTACTGGATGATCGAGGTAAAGTCGAAGGAGGAGGCGATCGCCTGGGCGAAGCGCTGCCCGGCTTCCAATAACGAGATCATCGAAATCCGCCAGGTCCAGGAATTCGAGGATTTCTCCCCCGAGGTGAAGCAGGCCGCGGCGGGATTTGCCGAGTTGCAGGCCGGAACCGGGGGCTGACGAGGGTCGCGGGAGGTTAACAAACGTTAAGCCCCCGAGGCGCTAGTGACCTTTGCGGCCGGCTCATGTAAAAGCCTTTCACATGAGCTGGCGCAAGGAAGAACGCCGCGCCGAGCGCGGCTATCATCACGGGAACCTGAAAGAAGCGCTGCTGCAGGCGGCGCTTGGGTTGATCGCGGAGAAGGGTGCGGCCGGCTTTACCTTCGCCGATGCCGCGCGGATGGCGGGCGTCAGTCCGGCGGCGCCATACCGGCATTTCCGCGACCGCGACGAATTGCTGTCGAGCATCGCGCAGCGCGGATTCGAACAGTTCGAAGCGGCGTTGACGCAAGCCTGGGATGACGGGCGTCCCGACACCGTCACGGCGTTCGAGCGGGTCGGCAAGGCCTATCTCGCTTTCGCCCGCAACGAACCGGCGTTCTATTCGGCGATGTTCGAATCGGGACTTCCCGTCGACCTTAATCCTGCGCTGCAGGCCGCCAGCGAGCGCGCCTTCGGCATTATCAGGGCGGCAGCCGAGCGGCTCGCAGCACTTGCGCCGCCCGGCACGCCACGCCCGCCGGCGCTGATGATGGCACTGCACATCTGGTCGATGTCGCACGGCGTCGCCTCACTGTTCGCACGCGGCGATGCGGCGCGCCGCAAGCTGCCGATGTCGGCGGAGGATCTCCTGGAAGCGGAAGTGCTGATCTATCTGCGCGGTCTCGGCTTCCCGACCGAGCGACGGCCTTCCGCGCCGAATGGGCCGACCGATCAAAAACCGCCTGGACCACCCCCGGTCCCTCCATCGGGCCCCTGGGGCACCCCAAAATAAATTCGCGAGCGCCGCTTCCGCCCGGCTTGACAAAAACCGGGGATGGTTTACGTATGTAAATGTTATTTACATTCACAACGGCGTGACGCCGTCATGGAGAGGGAAATGGCCTACACCGCAGATGTCAATCGTTGGCGCGGTCCCGCTGAAGAACCCTACGACCGTCCCCCACGCATGCTGGAATCCCCCTGGCACCCCGGCTGGATCGCCGTGACCGTGCTCGGCTTCATCATCTGGTGGCCGATCGGCCTCGCCCTTCTCTTTTTCACACTCGGGAGCAGAAAAATGGGTTGCTGGAGTCATCAGGACCGCTGGTCGAACAAGATGGAGCGGATGCAGTACAAGATGGAGCGGATGAAGAACCGGATGGAGCGCCGCGGCTTCCCGTTCGGCTCGCCCTCGAGCGGCAACCGCGCCTTCGACGAATACCGCATGGAAACGCTACGGCGTCTGGAGGAAGAGCAGACCGAATTCAGGGATTTCCTCGATCGCCTGCGCCACGCCAAGGACAAGGAAGAGTTCGACCAGTTCATGGCCCAGCACCGGCCGCGTCCGACCCCGCCCCAGGACGGCCAGCCCCAAGCCTGAGCCTCATAGGCTAAAGCCGGAAGGCCGAGTGCCCCCCATAACGCCTGATGGCAAGAAGACCGCCCGTTTGCGAAAGCAGACGGGCGGTTTTGTTTGTGCCCCGGAAGGGGTAGGTTTCGAACCGGTTCCTCCGGATCCCGGCGGCCGCATTTCGGGGTGGCAAAATCCCCTTTGGTAACCGGGTATTAACCATGATTGGCGTCTGGTTGGAGGCGTTATGACGCGCCGGTAGCCCTCGTTTTGACATGTTGGCACGGGAAGCAGGCCCCGGCTTTGGACGGGCCTCCCATGTGACAGAGATCAGGGCTCACGCGCTGGCGTTTACGCCGCGCCCGCCGCGCGGCTGTCGAACCGGCAGCCATTTGCTCCCGGAGGATTTGGGACACTTGCGTTGAGAGGATACTGCTTATGAATCCGGCCGACGTGGCTCAATCAGCCTTGCCGATCGCATCCGCCGACGTATCGCTGATCGCCCTGTTCCTGCAGGCTCACTGGATTGTGAAAGGGGTCATGCTCGGGCTGCTCGCCTGTTCGGTCTGGGTTTGGGCCATCGCGATCGACAAGATGATCCTGTATTCGCGCACCAAGCGCGCCATGGACCGCTTCGAACAGGCGTTCTGGTCGGGCGAGTCGATCGAGGAACTTTACCGCGCGCTCTCCGCCAAGCCGACGCAATCGATGGCGGCCTGCTTCGTCGCCGCGATGCGCGAATGGAAGCGCTCGTTCGAGAGCCACGCGCGGTCCTTCGCCGGGCTCCAGATGCGGATCGAAAAGGTCATGAACGTCTCGATCGCCCGGGAGGTCGAGCGGCTGGAACGCCGGCTTTTGGTGCTGGCGACGGTCGGCTCGGCCGGCCCCTTCGTCGGCCTGTTCGGCACGGTCTGGGGCATCATGTCGAGCTTCCAGTCGATCGCCGCCTCCAAAAATACCTCGCTGGCGGTGGTCGCCCCCGGTATCGCGGAGGCGCTGTTCGCCACGGCGATCGGCCTAATCGCCGCAATTCCGGCGACTATTTTCTACAATAAGTTCACTTCCGAGGTGAATCGGCAGGCCCAGCGGCTGGAAGGGTTTGCCGACGAATTTTCAGCGATCCTGTCCCGTCAGATCGACGAGCGGGCGTAACTGGCGGTATAATGCGAAGCCCAACATGAGCACCCGATCATGGCGATGAACATGGCAGGTTCGTCCGGCGGCGGCCGCCGCAGCCGGCGCAAGCCCGTGATGGCCGAGATCAACGTCACGCCGATGGTGGACGTGATGCTGGTGTTGCTCATCATCTTCATGGTGTCGGCGCCGCTTCTGACGGTCGGCGTGCCGCTCGATCTGCCGCAGACCCAGGCCAAGAGCCTCGACCAGGACAAGAACCCGCTGACGCTGTCGGTCAATCTGAAGGGACAGGTCTTCCTCAACGACACCGAGATCGGGATCGAGGAACTGGTGCCGAAGCTGAAGGCGATCACGGATGCACGCGGCGGGCTGGACGAGCGTATTTTCGTCCGGGGTGACAAGAAAGTCGACTACGGTACCGTGATGAAGGTGATGGGACGGCTGTCGCAAGCCGGCTTCAGGCGCGTCGCGCTGGTGACGGAAGTGGATCAGGGGTAGCTTCGAAGGTGAAGGTCGACAAGACAATCATTGCGTCGGTCGCACTCCACGTCCTCGTGCTCGGATGGGGGCTGGTTTCCTTTTCCGCGCGCTCGCTCGAAGCGCCGCCGCCGGAATCGATGCCCGTCGATATCATTTCGGCCGATCAACTCTCCAAGATCACCGCCGGCATCAAGACCGGCGAAAAGGACAAGCCGAAGCCGATGGTCGAAAAGGTCGCCGACGCGACCCCGGTCGAGGACGCCGTCGGCAAGATCACCGAGAAGAAGGAAATCGTGACGGCGTCTGCCCCGGAGCCGCCGCCGCAGCCGGTGGAAAAGCCGGTGGAGAAGAAGCCCGACCCGCCGAAGCCGGTGGCCGAGGCCAAGCCGAAGGAAGAACCGAAGCAGGTCGAGAAGAAGCCCGATCCGCCCAAGGTCGATCCGATCGCGGAGGCGCTGAAATCGGAAGACGCCAAGAAGCCGCCGCCGAAGCCGCAAGCCAAGGCGGCGCCGCCGCAACCGCCGAAGCCGAAGCAGGAACGCACGTTCGATCAGTCCAAGATCGCGGCTCTGCTCGACAAGCGCGATCCGACCCGCCAGGCGATCACCGGCGCGGCGCTGAACTCCTCGGCCTCGCTCGGCACCACGCGCGGCACCGCGGCCACCTTGTCGCAGTCCGAGCTTGACGCCATGCGCGCGCGGCTCGCGAGCCTGTGGAATGTCCAGCCCGGCGTCGAACATCCCGAAGAGCTCTACGTCACGGTGCGGATCCGCCTGACCCCGGATCGCCGCCTCGCTGCGCCTCCGCAAGTGGTCTCGACCGGAAGCTCGCCGCGCTACCAGGCCGCGGCGGATGCCGCCATTCGCGCGGTGCTGCAAGGCCAGCCCTACACGATGCTGCGCGACGAGACCTACGATCAGTGGAAATACATGGACATCGATTTCGACCCGAAGCAGATGTTCCACAGTTGATGATGTGATTTTTGGAAAATGAGCCCGCAATGTCCGTGACGTCGTTTTCGCTGCCTCCGTTGCCGCTCTCCCGCCGTCACGTCCTGATCGGCGGCGCCGGTGCTGGCCGCGGGTTTGCTCTTGCCTTCGCTCGCGCGCGCCCAGACCAAATTGCAGATCACCGAAGGCAACGTCGCGCCGCTGCCGATCGCGATCCCCGATTTCGCGGCGGGCACGCCGTCGGACGGCGAGGTCGGCAACGGCGTCGCCCAGGTCATCACCAACAACCTCAAGCGCAGCGGACTGTTCGCGCCGATCGATCAGGCGGCCTTCATCGAGAAGACGATCAACATCGACGCGGCGCCGCAATTCCAGAACTGGAAAACCATCAACGCCCAGGCCCTGGTCGTGGGCCGCATGACCCGCCAGGGCGACGGGCGTCTCAAGGCCGAATTCCGCCTGTGGGACGTCACCACCGGCCAGCCGCTCGATGGCCAGCAATATTTCACTTCGCCGGAGTACTGGCGGCGGATCGCGCACATCATTTCCGACCGCATCTATGAGAAGCTGACCGGAGAGAAGGGCTATTTCGACAGCCGCGTGGTGTTCGTCGACGAAAGCGGCCCCTCGGAACGGCGCATCAAGCGGCTGGCGCTGATGGACCAGGACGGCGCCAACGTGCGCTATCTGACCCGCGGCAGCGACCTCGTGCTGACGCCGCGCTTCTCGCCCTCGACCCAGGAAATCACCTATATGGAGTTCGGGCAGGGCGACCCGAAGGTCTATCTGCGCAACATCGAAACCGGGCAGACCGAGATCGTCGGCAATTTCCCGGGCATGTCGTTCGCGCCGCGCTTTTCGCCGGACGGCCAGCGCGTGATCATGAGCCTGCAGCAGGGCGGCAATTCGAATCTGTTCGTGATGGATCTGCGCTCGAAGTCGACCACGCGCCTCACCGATACGCCGGCGATCGATACCTCGCCGTCCTATTCGCCCGACGGCAGCCGCATCTGTTTCGAGTCCGACCGCGGCGGCAAGCCGCAGATCTACGTGATGGCGGCGACCGGTGGTCCCGCGCAACGCATCTCCTTCAGCAAGGACGACACCAACGGCAGCTACTCGACCCCGGTCTGGTCGCCGCGCGGCGACTACATCGCCTTCACCAAGCAGGGCGGCGGAGCGTTTTCGATCGGCATCATGAAGCCCGATGGCTCGGGCGAGCGGATTCTCACCTCGGGATTCCACAATGAAGGGCCGACGTTCGCGCCCAACGGCCGGGTGCTGATGTTCTTCCGCGATCCCGGCGGCAACAGCGGACCTTCGCTGTTCACGGTCGACATCACCGGACGCAACGAACTGAGGGTGCCGACCCCCGGCTTCGCGTCCGATCCGGCGTGGTCGCCGCTGCTGTCGTAAATCAGTCTAGGCCGCGATCTCGATATCGGCGTGTCGCGCCGACGCACAGTCGCGCAGCAGGCCGCTGAAATAGCCGTGTGTGACATGCGCGAGCCGCGGGTAGGGATCCCGCGTCATCAACAGCCGATGGAGTTCGCCGAGCCGGAAGCAGGGCACGCCGGGAAACAGGTGATGCTCGAGATGATAGTTCAATCCCCATGGAGCGATCAGCCACAGCTCCCAGAACGGAGCCATGACGGTACGGCTTTCGTTCAGCACGTTCTCGTGCTCCACCGCGTAGTGCTCGGCAACGCTGCGGATATACCGAATAGCCAGGAAGACCGTCATGAGCGGGACGATCCAGTAAAGCAGAAGCAGTTTCCAGAAGCCCAGCACGATCGATGAAACCAGAAGCGCGGCAAAGAAGAACAAGCGCGCGCGGGCCACCGAGGCGGCGATGTCGCGCGTTTCCTTGTTCTTGTGGAATCCGGTTACGGCGCTGAGGGTCTTCAGGCCGAGCAGATACTGCATGGTGCGCATCAGGACGCTGCCGCGCGTCGCCGGAAATTCGTATTCCTTCAGTCCGAGGTTTCGCTGCCAGTCGGGATCGTTTTCGCTGTTCAACTCGCGATGATGCGCGAAGTGACTGTTTCGATAGCCCGCCATCGACGTCGACGTCGGCAGTGCGAGGATTTCCCCGATGAAGTCGTTGAGCCGGCGGTTGGCATAGCCGCGATAATGCGCGGCGTCATGCATCAGCGCCCCGGCCCCGTTGATCCGCGAGCCGATGACGATCACGGCGAGCGCATAGATCAGCGGATTCCACCAGGTCGCGCTGATCCAGACCGCGGCGGCGATCAGCCCGAACTCAAGAAGTGCCGCCAGGGTGAATTTTACGCTGTCGATCTGCGAGAGATCGCGGATTTCGTCCTTGGACAGAAGGCGCGGAATGTTCCGCAGACAGGAATCGCCCAATTGCGCCGAGCGGGCCACAGCCGTCTCTGTCATCCGGTACTCTCCTGAACTCAATTCTCACGACAAAAACTACCTGTAATTGTCTGAATTACCAAGACGATTAACCCAAAATTAAGGTTGAATCTTAAGGTGTGGTTAAGTTTTTCGGCAGGGTCGGCAGCATGCAGCGAGGGCAGATGTCGGATTCGAAAGCACCATCCAATCAGCCTGCTGAAAGTGCGCGCGGGCTCCCACCCGGGGCGCGGAGTGAAATTCCAACCCACAGCCGAAGGTAGTGGGCGGGCCGTTCCGAACACCGTCGACAACCGGCAGCGCGACGGATTGCGAATTGCTGCTAAGGCGGGGTGGGCAAACCTTGCCCAGCCTGCTGATTTATCGGGCATATTTCCGTCTTGCGGCGAAAAAAACAACCGTCCGCTAACGATGTTCCCTCAGAAAGGCTTCACCTGCGCTCGGTAAGAGTACCTACCGAACAGGACGTGCGCCCTTCCGATGCAACTTGCAAATCCGCCCGGAGACCTCGATCAGCAGATGCCGCCGTCGGTTTACGCGGCCATGGTGGATTCGCTGTTCATCAATCCCGCGCCGATGATCTTCGGCTCGCTCGGCCCGGCGATTGCCTGTTCCGTGATTGCCTGGGTCACCGGTGATTTTGTCGGCTGGCTGTGTGTGCCGCTTTTCGTGATCGTGGGACTGGCGCGCGCGCTGCAGATGTACCGCTACAAGGAGCGGAATTCTCCGCTGACCGTGGACGAAGCGGCGCTGTGGGAAAAACGCTACCAGCGCGGTGCAATCGCCTACGGAATCGCGATCGGCATTTGGTCGGTCGCCGTGTTGCTGCGGACCGACGATGCCGCCGCCCATATGCTCTGCGCTACGACGGTTGTCGCGTGTACGTCCGGAGGCGTCGGCCGCGCATTCGGCCGGCCGCGAATTTTTCACATCCAGGTGCTGCTCGCCTGCGGACCCCTGCTCGCCGCCTTGATGTATGTGGGCGGCGCCTATCACATCGCGCTGGCCCTCCTGAGCCTCGTCTTCTTCATCGCGATCCAGCGCCTCACCTCCAGCCTCCAGCGCATCTACCTGAACGCCTGGGTCGCGAGGGAGCGGGAGGCGGCTCTGGCCGGTCAGTTCGACACGGCGCTGAACAACATGCCGCACGGGCTGTGCATGTTCCGTCCCGACGGCCGGCTTGCCGTGATGAATTATCGCTTCAGCGAGATGATGGACCTCTCCGATGATCTCGTGGACGGCGGTGCAAGCGCCTCCGAAATCATCGCGGCCTGTGTCAGCGCCGGCTCGATCTCGGGGTCGAGCGGCAGGATGATTCTGGCGGAGATAGCCGATAGTCAGGCCCGCGACATGATCACCGCCGATCCGAATCCGGCCCGCGGGCGGTCGTTGTCATGGACATTCCAGCCGATGAACGGCGGCGGCGCCGTCGTGCTGCTGGAAGACATCACCGAACGCCGCAACGCCGAGGCGAGGATCTCGCATCTGGCGCGTTACGACGAACTGACCGCGCTTCCCAACCGGGTCAATTTCCGCGACGAGATCGAGCGCCTGCTGGCGGTGCCGCGCGACGGCGAGCAATTGTCGGCGCTGCTGTTCATTGACCTCGACCAATTCAAGCAGGTCAACGACACCCTGGGCCATCCCTGCGGCGACCAGTTGCTGTGCGCCGTCGCCGAGCGCCTGCGCAACATGCTGCGCCCGGAAGATTTCGTGGCGCGGTTTGGCGGCGACGAATTCGTGGTGTTCCAGCAGAACATCCGGGCGAACGAGGACGCCGCCCACCTCGCGCGACGCATCGTCGACCATTTGAGCGAGCGCTATCAGATCGACAATCATCTGGTCGAAATCGGCGCCAGCGTCGGCATCGCGATGACATCGCCGAATGTCAGCGCCGACACGCTCTTGAAGAACGCGGACATGGCGCTCTATCGCGCCAAGGCCGACGGCCGCGGCACCTATTGTTTCTTCCGCGACGAGATGGCGCAGACCGTCGAGGCGCGCCGTATCCTGGAACTGGACCTGCGCAAGGCGCTGGCCAACGAGGAATTCGAGCTGTTCTATCAGCCGCTGGTCAATCTCAAGTCCGGGCGGATCGGCACCTGCGAGGCGCTGCTGCGGTGGAATCATCCGGTGCGCGGCACGGTTTCCCCGGTCGACATCATTCCGGTCGCCGAAGACATGGGCCTGATCGTCGATCTCGGCCGCTGGATCCTGCGCAGGGCCTGCATGGAATGCATGAAATGGCCGGAAGGCGTCAGCGTCGCGGTCAATTTCTCGCCGCAGCAGTTCCATCAGCGCGACGTGCTGAGCGAAGTTCGCTACGCGCTCGAGGTCTCCGGCCTGGCCGCGGAACGGCTGGAAATCGAAATCACCGAATCCTCGCTGTTGCGCAATACCCAGCTCACCCATGACGTCTTGTCCCAGTTGCGCAGCCTCGGCGTGCGGATTTCGCTGGACGATTTCGGAACCGGCTATTCCAGCCTGAGCTATCTGCATAACTTCCCACTGCAGAAGGTGAAGATCGACCGCTCCTTCCTCGAGGGCATCGACACCGATCGCCCGCTGACGCTGTTGCGCGGCGTGGCGCGGCTCTCGGCCGATCTCGGCATGTCGGTCGTGGTCGAGGGCATCGAGACTAACGAACAGCTCGAACTGATCAGCGCCGACGGCACGGTGACCGAGGCGCAGGGCTATCTCTTCAGCAGGCCGGTACCCGCGGTGCGGGTACGCCAGCTCTTGAACGCCTCGCATGGCCGCCGCTCGCCGGACGAGCAACTGGTCGTGCTTCCCACCCGATCGATCGCATAGGCATTCGGCCGGCCGCCCGGGCGCTTTTTTTCGCCCGCCAGGCCGCTTGAACACTGTTCCAACGTTCCCAAAGAGGTTAACCCTAACAATGCGATGCGTTTGCTTTTCGTTAAGAAGCTGTTAATCTTTCGACCTACGCGTGTAAGTTGCTGGGAAGTTGTAAGGAGTACTCATGAGGTCCGCGGCCCAACCTACGATGGTGGCTCGTGTTCAAAATCCGGACCTGCTAGATCAAGTCGACTACCGCCTCGCTGAGACGCCGGCGGAAAAGGAGGAGATCTACAACCTTCGGTATCGGGCATATCTTCGCGAGGGGGCCATCCGGCCGTCCGCAGAGCAGCGTATCGCCGATCAATTCGAAGACGCGCCCAACGCCTGGACCTTCGGCGTCTATCTCAATGGCGAACTTCACAGTTCCATTCGCATCAGCGTGTTGACGTCGGAATGGCGGCTGTCGCCGTCCGTCGAACTGTTTGGCGACGTTCTCCACCCGCAGCTCGATGCGGGCCGGATTTTCATCGATTCAACGCGTTTTGTCGCCGATCCCGAAAAAGCGGGGAAGTTCCCCGAACTTCCCTATGTGACGGTCAGGCTGGGTTCGATGGCCGGCGTGCATTTTAACGCCGATTTCGGGTTGGCCATCGTTCGTCCCGAACATCAGGCGTTCTATCGCAAGGTGTTCCTGCAGGAGACCTGGTGCGAGCCGCGATTGTACCCGGGTCTCGTGAAGCCGGTTGGCTTGATGGCCGCGCATTTGCCGACTGTGCGGGAGAGGGTGCTGGCCCGCTATCCGTTCCTGCGTTCGAGCGCGTTCGAGCGGCGGATGCTGTACCAGCGGCCCAACGAGCGCCGTTCGCCGCCGGCGATGGTGATGTCGCCGTTCGACCACGCCTCGATCGTTCCCCAGCAGTCCTGATCAAACTCGCCCGGGTTCCCCGAGGAACCGGGCTTGCCCGCTTTCGAAGCCTGCCTGTTTTGCACACAGATCGCCGTGGGACCGACGCTAAAAATCGGTGGTCCGCGCGTCCCATCGGCTTGCCTTCACCCTCACGCCACATTTACAACCCATTAACCATCGGGGGCGCTTTTCGCCGTTCATCGGCATTTGATCGGGTCCGGCAACATCGCATCAAGGTTGACGGAACGTTCGCTTAACCATCGCCCTGTAGACCGAATGACAGTCTAGAACGTGAGCGTGGAGGCTCCCGAATGAAATATCAGATGCGTTTCCTCCAGGGATTGAAGCTGGCTGCGGTGCTCGCGGTCGCGCTGTCGATGGGTGCCTGCGCCAACAAGAATCTCGGCGCCGACGCGATGGCCAATGCGGCGACCCCGGGCAGCCAGCAGGATTTCGTCGTCAATGTTGGCGATCGCGTCTTCTTCGAGAGCGACCAGACCGATTTGTCGCCGCAGGCGACCGCGACGCTGGAGAAGCAGGCGCAATGGTTGCAGACCTACAGCCGTTACGCCTTCACCATCGAAGGCCATGCCGACGAGCGCGGCACCCGTGAATACAACATCGCGCTGGGCGCGCGGCGTGCGCAGTCGGTACGGACATTCCTCGCCTCGCGCGGCATCGACCCGTCGCGGATGCGGACGATCTCCTACGGCAAGGAGCGCCCGGTCGCGGTCTGTAACGACATCTCCTGCTGGTCGCAGAACCGCCGCGCCGTCACGGTGTTGAACGCCAGTTCCTGAGGCGATGGTTTTCCGCAAAGTCTGTCGCCGGCGCCCTCGGGCGCCGGTTTTGTTTCATGTCGGCCGCCCGGTGCAGCGCAATTGTTCTAGTCACATTTTTGGCGTACTCCCTCTCTCAAGGTGTTCCGCTTTCGATGTCACGTCGTCAGGCCAAGATGTCATCCAGGTTTCATAGAATTACGCGCGCCGTGGCGATGGCCGCGACGCTGACGCTGGCGTCACAGGCCCTTGCGCAATCCGGCGCCGTCGATCCGGAAATGCGCATCGAGCAACTTGAGAATCAGTTGCGGCAACTCACCGGCCAGAACGAGGAACTGCAATACCGCAACCGGCAGCTTCAGGAGCGCCTGCAGGCGCTGCAGGGCGGTGCGCAAGCCGCTCCCGGCGGACCGCCGGCGATGGCCCAGCCGGGCGTCGTGCAGCAGGGCGGCCCCCAGCCCAGCGTCGCCGTGGCGCCGCCGGTGCAGATCGCTCCGAACTATCAGCAGCCGAACTATCAGCAGCCCACCTATCAGCAGCCGGGCTATCCGCAGCAGCAGGTCGCCGCGCCCGCGCCGATGGTGCAGGAACCCGCGGGCGCGCCGCAGGCTGGCCGGCGACGCGGCGACGCGTTCGATCCCAACCAGAATCCCAATGCCCCCGGCGCGCCCCGCGCGCTCGGCGGAGGCCAGCTACCGATGCCGGCCGAAGGCGCGGTCGGCGCTCCCGGTGGACGCGGCCCCGGCGAGCCGCTCGATCTCGCCAATACCGGCGGCGCAGCCGGTCCGGCCGGCGCAGCGCCGCCGCCTGCGCAGCGCGCGCCCGGTGCGGGCCCGACGCTGACCACGCTGCCGCCCTCGGCGACCCCGAAGGACGAGTTCGACCTCGGCATCGGCTACATGCAGCGCAAGGACTATGCGCTGGCCGAAGAAACCATGCGCAACTTCGCGGTGAAATATCCCAGCGATCCCCTGATCGCCGACTTCGCAATACTGGCTGGGCGAGAGCTTTTTCCAGCGCCAGAAATACCGTGACGCCGCCGAAGCCTTCCTCGGGGTGACCACCAAATTCGACAAATCGGCGAAGGCCCCGGACGCGCTGCTGCGGCTCGGACAATCGCTGGCGGCCTTGAAGGAGAAGGAGGCCGCCTGCGCCGCGCTCGGCGAGGTATTGCGGAAATATCCGCGCGCCTCGGGCGGCGTCAAAACCGCCGTCGATCGCGAGCAAAAGCGGATCAAGTGCTGACGCGGCGGTGACCGAGGCATCCGGCCCATGACGTTGTGGTCGGCGCGCGTCTTGCGCATAATCGGGCCTCGACATAAGCCGGCTCCGTTATGCCCAGTGACGATCATTCCCCGATTTCGGCGAGCGAGGCAAAACGCCTGTTCGCCGATTTGAAGGCGGCGCCCGCGCTCGTCCTTGCGGTGTCGGGCGGCCCCGATTCCATTGCGCTGATGTGGCTCGTGGCGCGCTGGCGCCGTGCCTTGACGAAAGGGCCGCAGTTGATCGCGGTCACCGTCGATCACGGCCTGCGCCCCGAGGCAGCGCGCGAAGCGCGCGAGGTCAAGCGTCTGGCGCAACGCCTCGACCTGCCGCATCGTACGCTGCGCTGGACCGGCGCCAAACCGCGAACCGGATTGCCGGCCGCGGCGCGATCGGCGCGATATCGTCTGCTGGCGCAAGCAGCGCGGCAGAGCCACGCGACCCACATTCTCACCGCACATACCCGCGACGACCAGGCCGAGACGCTGTTGATGCGCCTGCTGCGCGGCAGCGGCATCGCAGGTCTCGCGGCGATGGCACGCGAGTCCGAGCGCGATGGTTTGCGTCTGGCGCGCCCGTTGCTCGATGTTTCGAAATCGCAATTGATCGCGACGCTCAAAAAGGCCGGAATCGACTTCGCCGACGATCCGACCAACCGTGACGTGAGTTTCACGCGTCCGCGTATTCGCGCCGTGATGCCGGCGCTCGCGGCCGAAGGGGGCGACGCACGCAGTCTCGCGCGGCTGGCCTCCCGGCTGGCCCGGGCCAATGCCGCGGTGGAAGTGCTGGCCGAGGGCGCCGAGCGCTATCTCGCGCTGAGAGATCGCGAGGGCGAAATCGATGCCGGGGCCCGCAATGTCCGCAGCTTCGATGTGGCGGCGTTTGCGGCCATGCCTGAGGAAATCCGCCTGCGGCTTTTGCTGCGCGCGATCAACCGGTTCGGCCATGAGGGGCCGGCCGAACTCGGCAAGGTCGAGGCCCTGCTGGCGGCGCTGGACCGGACCGCTGCCGAAAGCAGCGCGAGGAGCCGGCCGAAATCGGGCCGGCCGGGCCTGAAACAGACCCTCGCTGGCGCGCTGGTCAGCCTGGCCGGTGGTCGGATATGTATCGAGCCGGCGCCGCCTCGCCGCCGGACCAGGTGACACGGGACCGAATTACCGGCCCCAAATGGAGTGCTTTGGGCGCAGCTTGGGCGGATTCGCTCGCTCACTCTTAACCACCCCCGGAATACCCCCGGATTCGACGCCATTATTTGAACTGGAATTGCGCTAGGATGGGCTAAATAGTCCCATGTGGTTCCCTTGGCATGGACCGGGGTGGCACCTAGATTGTATTGCAGTCCACCGAGGGATTCCCTCGCATCTGCCCAAGGACCACGACCCAAGGACATAAGGCCGCGATCCGCGCGGTCACGAAGGAAGATCGATGAACGCCAATCTGCGCAACTTCGCCCTCTGGGTCATTATCGTTTTGCTGTTGTTGGCGCTCTTCACGCTCTTCCAGAACCCTGGTCAACGCACGTCCTCGCAGGACATCTCATTCTCGCAGCTTCTCACCGAGGTCGATCAGGGCCACGTTCGCGACGTCGTGATCCAGGGGCCGGATATCCACGGCACCTTCACCAACGGCTCGAGCTTCCAGACCTATTCGCCGAACGACCCGACGCTGGTGTCGCGCCTCTATAACGGCAAGGTTCAGATCACCGCAAAGCCGCCCGGCGACAACGTGCCGTGGTTCGTATCGCTGCTCGTTTCATGGCTGCCGTTCATCGCGCTGATCGGCGTCTGGATCTTCCTGTCGCGGCAGATGCAGGGCGGCGCCGGCAAGGCGATGGGTTTCGGCAAGTCGCGCGCCAAGATGCTCACGGAGGCCCATGGCCGCGTGACGTTCGAGGACGTCGCCGGCGTCGACGAGGCCAAGCAGGACCTGCAGGAGATCGTCGAATTCCTGCGTGATCCCGGCAAATATCAACGGCTCGGCGGACGGATTCCGCGCGGCGTGCTGCTGGTCGGCCCTCCCGGCACCGGCAAGACGCTGATTGCGCGCGCCGTGGCCGGCGAAGCCAACGTTCCCTTCTTCACCATTTCGGGCTCGGACTTCGTCGAGATGTTCGTCGGCGTCGGCGCCTCGCGCGTCAGGGACATGTTCGAGCAGGCCAAGAAGAATGCGCCCTGCATCATCTTCATCGACGAAATCGATGCGGTCGGCCGCCATCGCGGCGCCGGCCTCGGCGGCGGCAATGACGAGCGCGAGCAGACCCTGAACCAGTTGCTGGTCGAGATGGACGGGTTCGAGGCCAATGAGGGCGTGATCCTGATCGCCGCCACCAACCGGCCCGACGTGCTCGATCCCGCGCTGCTGCGCCCGGGCCGCTTCGACCGCCAGGTGGTGGTGCCGAATCCGGATGTCGTCGGCCGCGAACAGATCCTCAAGGTTCACGTCCGCAAGGTGCCGCTGGCGCCGGATATCAACCTGAAAACCATCGCCCGCGGCACGCCCGGCTTCTCCGGCGCCGACCTGATGAACCTCGTCAACGAGGCGGCGCTCACCGCCGCGCGCCGCAACAAGCGCATGGTGACCCAGTCCGAGTTCGAGGAAGCCAAGGACAAGGTCATGATGGGCGCCGAGCGCAAGTCGCTGGTGATGACCGAAGAAGAGAAGATGCTGACCGCCTATCACGAGGGCGGCCATGCCATCGTCGGCCTCAACGTGATCGCGACCGATCCGATCCACAAGGCCACCATCATTCCGCGCGGTCGTGCGCTGGGCATGGTGATGCAACTGCCCGAGCGCGACAAGCTGTCGATGTCGCTCGAGCAGATGACCTCGCGCCTTGCCATCATGATGGGCGGCCGCGTCGCCGAAGAACTGGTGTTCGGCCGCGAGAAGGTCACCTCCGGGGCTTCGTCCGACATCGAGCAGGCAACGCGACTGGCGCGAATGATGGTGACGCGCTGGGGTCTCTCCGAGGCGCTCGGCACCGTGTCCTATGGCGAAAACCAGGACGAGGTTTTCCTGGGCATGTCGGTGTCGCGCACCCAGAATGCTTCCGAAGCCACGGTTCAAAAGATCGACACCGAGATCCGGCGTTTCGTGGAAGAAGGCTACAATCAGGCGACCAAGATCCTGACCGAGAAGCGCGCCGATCTCGAAGCACTGGCCAAGGGCTTGCTCGAATACGAAACGCTGAGCGGCGACGAGATCCAGGACCTGCTCAAGGGCAAGAAGCCGAACCGCGAGTTGGTGCTGGAGCCGACCACGCCGCGCGCCTCGGCGGTGCCGCCGGCCGGCAAGCCGCGTCCGCGCCCCGATCCGGATCCCGGACTGGAGCCGCAGCCGCAGGCGTGACGCGCCTGTCGTTTTCGAATTGAAAAACGCGGCGGCAACGCCGCGTTTTTTTATGCGATGGGCGTTTTCAGCGTCCGTTTCACAATCAATATGCTTGGCGTCCTTCCGTCCCTCATGGCATGTTTTGCGGGGAGCGCGGGCCAAACCGCGCCCGATGCGGCCGCCGTTCGAGCGCGCCGACAAGGAAGGGGAGGGGTGTCGATGCGTCTCGTCACGAAACTCGGCGTTGCGGGCGCGCTTGCGCTGCTGGCGTGGCCCGCGGTCTCGATCGCGGCCGAGATGCGCGGGGTTACGGCGACCGAAATCAAGATTGGCCAGACCATGCCGTACAGCGGTCCGGTCTCGGCGTTCGGTGCGCTCGGCAAGGGCGAGGTCGCCTATTTCAAGATGCTCAACGAGCGCGGCGGCATCAACGGCCGCAAGATCAATCTCATTTCGCTCGACGACAGCTACGCGCCGCCGAAGACGGTGGAGCAGACCCGGCGGCTGGTGGAGAGCGACGAAGTCGCGCTGATCTTCTCCTCGATCGGCACAGCTCATAACACCGCGATCGCCAAATACCTGCAGGGCAAGAACATCCCGCAATTGTTCGTCGGTTCCGGCGCCTCGAAATTCGCCGACATCGCGCAATACCCGCAGGCGACGCTCGGCGTGCAGGGGCCGTTCCGCTACGAGGCGCGGCTTTACGCGCGCTATGCGCTCGCCAAAAATCCGGATGCGAAGTTCGCGGTGATCTCGCAGAACGACGATTTCGGTCGCGATTATCTCCTGGGGCTGAAGGATGTGCTCGGCGAAAAATACGATTCCGTGGTCACGGCGGCGACCTACGAAGTCCAGGATCCGACAATCGATTCCCAGATCGTCAAGCTGAAGGCCTCCGGCGCCGATGTACTGGTGATCGCGGCGACGCCGAAATTCGCCGCGCAGTCGATCCGCAAGGTGTACGAGATCGGCTGGAAGCCGTTGACCTTCCTGTCCAACGTCGCGGTGTGGATTTCGACCGTCATGCAGCCGGCAGGCCTCGAGGCCGGGACCGGCATTCTCTCCACCGCCTATGTCAAGGACCCCGACGATCCCGCCTGGAACGACGATGCCGGCGTCAAGGCCTGGCGGGAATTCATGGTCAAATACGCCCCCGACGCCGATCTGCACGACACCAATTATGTCAACGCCTACAACGGCGCGATGGCGATGGAGTACGTGCTGAAGGCTTGCGGCGACGATCTATCGACCGAGAATATTCTCAGGCAGACTTACGCCATCAAGAATTTGGAACTGCCGATGCTGCTGCCCGGCATCAAGGTCAACACCTCGCCGACCGATCATGTTCCGGTCGACCAGATGCAGTTCATGCGCTTCAACGGCAAGACCTGGGAGCGCTTCGGCGAGCTACAGACCGGGAACTAGCGACGAACTGCCCTGCGAAGCCGGAGACAACACGCCGCTCGCGGCGCAACAGATCATTTTTCTCTCTGCGGCATCCCCTGAGGGAGAATGGTCTGGACGATCGAATGATCGAGCGCCTCAAAATCGTGCAGTCCGATCGTGTCGTAGAGTTCGGCCCGGGTCTGCATCAGTTCGATCATATTGTGCGTGCCGCCGTCGCGCGCGATCGCGGCATAGAGTTGTTGTTGCGCCTTGTTGGCGACACGCAGCGAGGATACCGGCCAGATCACCATCGCGTAACCCATCTGCTCGAACTCGGACGCGGTGAAGAATGGCGTCTTTCCGAACTCCGTCATGTTCGCGAGTAACGGCACCCCCGGCATCCGCTCCGCGAAGGCGCGGAACATTTCGGCGGTATTGAGCGCTTCCGGGAAAATGGCGTCGGCCCCGGCCTCCATGTAGAGCCTGGCCCGGGCGACGGCGCCATCCAGCCCTTCGGTGGCGGCCGCATCCGTCCGCGCGATGATGACGAGATCGCGCCGCGCCTTTGCCGCCGCGGCGACCTTGGCGGCCATATCGTGGGCGTCCGCCAGCTTCTTGTCGTTGAGATGGCCGCATTTCTTGGGCAGGAACTGATCCTCCAGATGAAGCGCCCCCGCACCCGCTTCCTCGAAAACGCGTACGGCGTGCATCACGTTCAGGGCTTCGCCGTATCCAGTGTCGGCATCGACCAGCAGCGGCAACCCCGACGAGCGGACGATCTGCCTGATGAAGAAGGCGACTTCGTCAACCGTGATGATGCCGAGATCAGGCAGGCCCATCGAGGCGGTCATCGCGGCGCCGGAAAGATAAAGACCCTCGAAGCCCGCAGCCTTGGCCTGCAGCGCGGCCATGCCATTGTGGACGCCCGGCAGACGGAGAATGCCTTGGCTTTGCAGCAACGCGCCAAAGCGGCGGCCTGCGCTTTCCGCGGGAAGTTCGGACGCTACGAGGTAAGGCATTGATGCTCCATCAGGCCGCACGCACCGTCGCGGGCGAAACGCCGCGCTTGTCGAGCGGCACGAATTCGAGATTCTCCGGCCCGGTATAATTCGCCGCAGGCCGGATGATCTTGTTGTCGATGCGTTGTTCGATGATGTGTGCCGCCCAGCCGGACGTGCGCGCAATGACGAACAGCGGGGTGAACATCGCGGTCGGCACTCCCATCATGTGATAGGATACCGCGCTGAACCAGTCGAGGTTGGCAAACATCCGCTTGGTCTTCATTCATGGTGGCTTCGATCCGGTCGGCGATCTCGAACATCTTCATGGCATCTGCCTCGCGCGACAGTCGACGTGCGACCTCCTTGATCACCTTGTTGCGCGGGTCGGCGATCGTATAGACGGGATGGCCAAAGCCGATGACGACCTCCTTTGCGAGGACGCGGCGGCGAATGTCGGCCTCCGCTTCGTCGGGGCTCGCGTAGCGTTTCTGAACTTCGAACGCGACTTCGTTGGCGCCGCCGTGCTTCGGCCCGCGCAGGGCACCGATGGCGCCGGTGACCGCCGAATAGATGTCGGCGCCGGTTCCGGCGATCGAACGTGCCGTGAAGGTGGATGCATTGAATTCGTGCTCGGCATAGAGGTTCAACGACGTGTGCATCGCCCGGACGTGCGAGTCCGATGGAGTTTGGCCATGCAACAGGCGCAGGAAATGTCCGCCAATGGTGTCATCGTCGCTCTCCACGTCGATGCGGCGGCCGTTTTGCGAAAAATGATGCCAATAGAGAAGCATCGAGCCGAGCGATGCCATCAGGCGATCGGCGATGTCGCGCGCTCCCGGATGGTTATGGTCGTGGGACTCGGGCAGCACGCACCCCAGCGTGGATACACCGCTGCGCATGACGTCCATCGGATGGGCGGCGGCGGGGAGAGCCTCCAGCGCCGTCCGCACTGCGCTCGGCAATCCGCGCAGTGATTTCAATTTGGCCTTGTAGGCCGCGAGCCCGGTCGGCGTGGGCAACTCGCCATGGACAAGAAGATGCGCGATTTCCTCGAACTCGCAGGTCTCGGCGATATCCAGGATGTCATAGCCCCGGTAATGCAAATCGTTGCCGGTGCGTCCAACGGTGCACAAGGCCGTGTTGCCGGCAATGACCCCGGACAGGGCCACCGACTTTTTGGGGGCGGGCTTGGCGTCCATCGCGAATTCCTTTCCTATCGTGCGGCTGCGCGCTTTGACGGCGTGTGATGGGACCAGTCGAAAATCCCGGGCTTTGACGCCTTGCCGAGAATGCTGGTGTCGACCGTGAAGGTCAGCCCATCCAGTTCGCCAGGCTTCAGCCGTGCCAGCCGCTCGACCGTTGCGATGAACCGGTCCTGTTCGGCTGGAGCAATCACGCCTTCCGCCAGTGTCCGGAATTTCCGGACGTAATCCGGCCGCTTGAAGGGACGGGCCCCCAGCGGATGGGCGTCGGCTACCGCGATTTCGTCACTGATGGTCGAACCGTCCTTGAGCGTGACCACGACGCGGCCGCCGAAGGCTTTCTGTTGGGGATCATGGCTGTGATAGCGCCGCGTCCATTCGGGGTCCTCGACCGTCGAAATCTTCTGCCAAAGCTCGATCGTCCCGGGGCGTGCCGCGCGTTCGGGCGCATAGGATTTTTCGTGGTGCCAGCCGCCGTCTTCGAGCGCGACGGCGAAGATGTACATGATGGAATGATCGAGCGTCTCGCGGCTCGCTTTCGGGTCCATCTTCTGCGGATCGTTGGCGCCCGTGCCGATCACATAATGCGTGTGATGGCTGGTGTGGATGACGATGCTTTCGATCGCCGCGAGGTTGCCGATCTTCGGCCCCAGCCGGCGCGCGAGATCGATCAGCGCCTGGCTCTGATACTCCGCGGAATGTTCCTTGGTATAGGTGTCGAGGATGGCGCGCTTGAGTTCGCCCTTCTGCGGCAACGGCACGGTGTATTCCGCTTTCGGACCGCCGAGCAGCCAGGCGATGAAGCCGTCTTCGCCCTCATAGGTCGGCGACGGTGCGCCTTCGCCGCGCATCACGCGGTCGACCGCTTCGATGGCCATCTTGCCCGCAAACGCCGGCGCATAGGCCTTCCAGCTCGAAATCTCGCCCTTGCGCGACTGCCGCGTGGTGGTGGTGACATGCAGCGCCTGCTGCACCGCCTGATAGATCGTCTCGGTCGGCAGGCTCGAGCAGTGCGCCAATGCCGGCCGCTGCCGACGGGCCAAGATGGGCGATGTGATCGATCTTGTGCTCGTGCAGGCAGATGCCCTTCACCAGATCGACCTGGATTTCGTAGGCCGCCGCCAGCCCGCGCAGCGAGGTCCTCGCCCGACGATCCGCAGTGCTGGGCCACCGCCAGTACCGGCGGGATGTTGTCGCCGGGATGGGAATAATCCGCGGCGAGGAACGTGTCGTGGAAATCGAGTTCGCGGACGGCGACGCCGTTGGCCCATGCGGCCCATTCCGGCGAATAACGCTGGCTGCTCGGCAGCCCGAAGATCGTCGCGCCCTGCGCCTGCGGATGCGCTGCGGCCTGTGCCCGCGCGGAAATGACCGGATGCCGCGCCATCGAGGCGGCGGCGACAGCGGCGTTGTCGATGATGCGGTTGCCGATCATCTCGACCACCTCGTCCTCGAGGCGCACCGGATCGGAGGCGACAGAGGCGATCTTCCAGGCAAGCTGATCGGCGCGATCGAGCCGTTCGGCGGACGGATAGGTGCGGACCTTGTGATGCTTCACGTAACGGCTTCCTCTTGAACTTCGTTGTGATCCCGGGGAACGGAAATCGGTGTCGGGCGTCCGTTCGCGTCCACGGCGACCATTTCAAACGTGCCGCGCACGGCCGGTCGGCGTGATCCGCTCAGCGCGTCCTCGTGGATGAGTTCGACGTCCACCGTCATCGACGAGCGGCCGACGCGTGCAATGCTGGCGACGCATTCGATCAGGTCGCCGACGCGAACCGGTTCGTCGAACGTGATGTTCTCGGTGGATGCCATCACCACGTGCTGGCGCGCGTGGCGCG
Source organism: uncultured Alphaproteobacteria bacterium (assembly GCA_963843225.1). Lineage (GTDB taxonomy): Bacteria > Pseudomonadota > Alphaproteobacteria > Rhizobiales > Xanthobacteraceae > Bradyrhizobium. The sequence continues at coordinate 141,806 of CAWJJT010000009.1, forward strand.
TGGCGGCGATGAACGCCGCCTTGCCCATCAGATGCAGCGCATGGCCGCCGAACAGCGTGCCGTAATGATTGGCGCGGTCGGGAAACACCACATCGACGAGGCGGAATTCTCCGGAGTGGAGGGCGTGAGGGCGCAAGGCAGGCTCCAGAAGGCTTGAATTTCCATCGGAAGTTCGCAAATATCCGCAACCTGAAGCGTTTGAAAATGGCTGAAAAAGCGTAGTCTTGCGAAGATTTTTCGCGCATTTGCAAAGTTTGCAAAGTCGAGGGCGAGATGAAAAAGGCGTTCATGGGGGTGCGGCTGAAGCGGCTGCGCGAGGAGCAGCGCCTGACCCAGGCGGCTCTGGCGCAACGGCTCGGAATTTCGCTGAGCTATCTCAACCAGCTTGAGAACAACCAGCGGCCACTGACCGTGCAGGTGCTGCTGGCGCTCAACACCGCGTTCGGCCTCGATCTGCAGACCTTCTCCGATGACGACGAGGCGCGGCTGATTTCGGATTTGCGCGAAGCGCTGTCGGACGCGGCGTTTGGCGAAACCATCGCCGCGGTCGAACTGCGCGAACTGGCGATGAACATGCCGGCGGTGGGCCGCGCGCTGGTCACGATCCATCGCAAATACCGCCAGTCGATCGAGCAGGCCGGGCTGCTGGCGGCGAGGTTGGGCGAGGACCGGCAATCGGATGTGCCGGCGCTGCCGTCGACGCCGTACGAGGAAGTGCGTGACTTCTTCTATCTCCGGCACAACTACATTGCCGAACTCGATGAAGCAGCCGAAGGGATCGCGCGCGGGCTCGACTTTCCGATCGGGCAGATGGATACCGCGCTTGCGGCGCATCTCGCCGAACGTCACGGCGTGAAGCTCGTCATCGAAACGATCGACGATCTGCCGTCGGGCAATGAGCGGAAATTCGATTCGATCGCCAACACGCTGTATCTGGCCCCGGGCTTGCGGCCGGGCCAGCGCGCCTTTCAGATCGGAACGCAGATCGCCATGCTGGCGTTCGATCGGGAGTTGACCGCGCTGGTCGATGGCGCCGGCTTTACCAGCCCCGAGGCGCGCGGGCTTGCGCGTATCGGGCTCGCCAACTATTTCGCCGGCGCATTGATCATGCCGTACGGGCGTTTCCTGGCGGCGGCCGAAGCGCGCGGTTACGACATCGAACTTCTGGAATACGAGTTCGGCGTCGGCTTCGAGACGATCTGTCACCGCCTGAGCACGTTGCAGCGTCAGGGCGCGCGCGGCGTGCCGTTTTTCTTCATCCGGGTCGACCGGGCCGGAAATATCTCGAAGCGGCAGTCGGCAACCGATTTTCACTTCTCGCGGGTCGGCGGCACCTGTCCTCTCTGGAATGTCTATGAGGCGTTTGCGAGCCCGGGACGGATCCTGACCCAGCTCGCGCGCATGCCCGACGAGCGAACCTATCTCTGGATCGCGCGCACGGCATCGCACACCCGCGGAAGATACGGCGCGCCCGCCAAGACGTTTGCCGTAGCCCTCGGCTGCGACGTGCGCCATGCCGGAGCGCGTGGTCTATTCGGAAGGCATCAACCTCAAGACCTCGAACGCGACGCCGATCGGAATGGGCTGCAAGGTCTGCGAGCGTCCGGATTGCGCGCAACGCGCCTTTCCCCCGATCGGCCGGCCGCTGCGAATCGATGAGACGCGATCCCGCTTTGCGCCCTACGCCACGTCATGACCCGGCGCGGCAGCGCGAGGGATAGCGGGGATAACGTCTTTCAAGCGGAGCAAGAATCAGGTCTTTCAGCGTCCCGACCACCCTCCAGATGAATTTTTTGCGAATTGGCCTATCGGGCCCCATTGACACTCTCGCCCGAATAATACCACATATAGATGTCACGGTCCGTCAAATCGCAAGATTTGGTGGCTAAGAGGGAAGACGGTGAGTTGCGTCGGTGGCGCGATATTCCGGCGCTGCCCCCGCAACTGTAAGCAGTGAGTTGCTTCCGATTTTGACGCCACTGATGCGGCTTCGCATTGGGAAGGCAAAAGGAAGCGACGACGATCTGCGAGCCAGGAGACCTGCCGCGACACCAAAAACGTCCACGGGCGGGGTGTCCGGAGGTCGCTTGCAGATCCATGCCGGCGTTTGCCGCCGGTGTCGATGCAGCGTCCCCAAACGACATCCAGCCCCAACAACACCACGGGGTCTGCCGATGTCACTCTCTCTCGATCGCGAAGCCGCCAAAGCCGCGCCCTTCATTGTCCTGCGTCCGGAATCGCTCGCCGCGCCGGACGGCCGGCTGCCGATGCAGGTGATCCGCCGCAACGGCACGGTTTCAACCTTCGATGCCGGCAAGATTTCGGTCGCGATGACCAAGGCGTTTCTTGCGGTCGAGGGACACACCGCCGCTGCATCGCGCCGTGTGCACGAGATCGTGGAACAGCTGACGGAGGAGGTGGTCGGCGCATTGGCGCGCCGGATGAGCGAGGGCCGCACCTTCCACATCGAGGATGTTCAGGACCAGGTGGAACTGGCGCTGATGCGCAGCGAGCACCACAAGGTGGCGCGCGCCTATGTGCTGTACCGCGAAGAGCGCAGCCGGCAACGCGCGGAGCAGGACGCCGCGAAGGCGACGAAACCGTCGTCCGGACCACTGCTTCGGGTGACGCTCGCCAATGGCGATAAAGTGCCGCTGGACGGCGCGCGGCTGGCGCTGATCGTCAATGAGGCGTGCGCCGGCCTCGACGGCGTCGATGCCGCGCCCGTGATCGCCGAGACGCTTCGCAACGCCTACGACGGCATCACCCAGGACGAATTGGCGCTGGCCGCGGTGATGGCGGCGCGCTCGCTGGTGGAGCAGGAACCGAACTACGCCTATGTCAGCGCCCGCCTGCTGCTCGACAAGCTCCGCACCGAAGTGCTGTCGTTCGTCCACGGCGCGCCGTCGAACGCATCGCAGGCCGAGATGACGACGCGCTACGGCGAATATTTTCCGGCCTACATCCGGACCGGCATCAAGGCCGAACTGCTCGATCCGGATCTGGCCCGTTTCGATCTCGGACGGCTTGCCGCGGCGCTGAAGCCGGCGCGCGATCTGGCGTTCCAGTTTCTCGGGCTGCAAACGCTGTACGACCGCTATTTCCTGCACGTGCGCGGCAGCCGGATCGAACTGCCGCAGGCGTTCTTCATGCGGGTGGCCATGGGCCTTGCGGTGCGCGAAATCGACCGCGAGGCGCGCGCGATCGAATTCTACGATCTGTTGTCGTCGTTCGATTTCATGGCCTCGACGCCGACGCTGTTCAACGCGGGCACGCTGCGGCCGCAATTGTCCTCGTGTTTCCTCACCACCATCGCCGATGATCTCGACGGCATCTTCAAATCGGTCAAGGACAACGCGCTGCTGGCGAAATATTCCGGCGGTCTCGGCAACGACTGGACCCGCGTGCGCGGGCTCGGCGCGCACATCAAGGGCACCAATGGCGAGAGCCAGGGCGTGGTGCCGTTCATGAAGGTTGCCAACGACACCGCGATCGCCGTCAACCAGGGCGGAAAGCGCAAGGGCGCGGTCTGCGCTTATCTCGAAACCTGGCACATCGACATCGAGGAATTTCTCGATCTGCGCAAGAACACCGGCGACGATCGCCGCCGCACCCACGACATGAATACCGCGAACTGGGTGCCCGACCTGTTCATGCAGCGCGTCGAGGCGGGCGGCGACTGGACGCTGTTCTCGCCCGACGAGACTCCCGACCTGCATGATCTCTACGGCAAGCCGTTCGCCGAGCGCTACGCCGTCTATGAGGAGAAGGCCGATCGCGGCGAGATCCGCGTGTTCAAGAAGCTCCGCGCCGCCGACCTGTGGCGCAAGATGCTGACCATGCTGTTCGAGACCGGCCATCCCTGGATCACCTTCAAGGACCCTTGCAATCTGCGCTCGCCGCAACGCCATGCCGGCGTCATTCACTCCTCGAACCTGTGTACCGAGATCACGCTCAACACCAGCGACGACGAGACCGCGGTCTGCAATCTCGGCTCCATCAACCTGCTCAATCATGTCGAGGACGGCCGTCTGAACGATGCCCGTCTGAAGCGGAGCGTGACGATCGCGATGCGGATGCTCGATAACGTCATCGACATCAACTTCTACACCATTCCCGAGGCGCGGCGATCGAACCTGCGGCACCGCCCGGTCGGGCTCGGGCTGATGGGGTTCCAGGACGCGCTGCATGCGATGCGTATCGCGGTCGCCTCCGATGCGGCCGTGGGTTTCGCCGACGCCAGCATGGAGGCGATCTCCTATTACGCGATCTCGGCCTCCGTCGATCTCGCGGCCGAGCGCGGTCGCTACCCGTCGTTCGACGGTTCGCTCTGGAGCCGGGGCATCCTGCCGATCGATTCGATCGAGCTGCTGGCGGAGGCGCGCGGCGGTGTCGCGATGGACCGTGCCGTCACGCTTGACTGGACCACCTTGCGCGAGCGCGTCAAATCGACCGGCATGCGCAATTCGAACGTGATGGCGATCGCGCCGACCGCGACCATTTCCAACATCTGCGGCGTGGCGCAGTCGATCGAGCCCGCCTACCAGAATCTCTATGTCAAATCCAACATGTCGGGCGATTTCACCGTCGTGAACGAATTCCTGGTCCGCGACCTCAAGGCGCGCGGGCTGTGGGACGAGGTGATGGTCAACGACCTCAAATATTTCGACGGCAGCGTCGGCGCCATCGACCGCGTCCCTGACGACCTCAAGGCGCTCTACGCAACCGCATTCGAGATCGACAGCAGTTGGCTGATCGAGGCCGCGGCGCGGCGGCAGAAATGGATCGACCAGTCGCAATCGCTCAACCTCTATATCGCCAATCCTTCCGGCAAGAAGCTCGATGCGCTGTATCGCCTGGCATGGACGCGCGGCTTGAAGACGACCTACTACCTGCGTTCGCGCAGCGCGACCCATGTCGAGAAATCGACGTTGAAGGGCACCGACGGCAAGCTCAACAGCGTGTCGTCCGTGACGACGGCCTCCGCGGCCCCGGCAATCGCGGTCCAGCCGGCCGCCACCGCCCCGGATCTATCCGGCGCGATGGCGTGCTCGATCGACAATCCCGAATGCGAAGCCTGCCAGTAAGCGGCACGATCAAGAGGAAATATTGGAATGCTCGACTGGTCCGAACCATCCGCCGCGGTCTCCCATTTGCCGCCCCCGTTTGCAGCGAAGCCGCTTGGTGTAAATCCGCTTGCCGTAAACCCGCCTGCCGCAGACCCGCCCGCCGGGGCCGATCAGACCGGTCTCGGCGCCATCGACCGCCGCGGCGGCCGGGTCTCCGTCGACGACAAGCGGATGATCAATTGCCGCGCCGACGTCAACCAGCTGCTGCCGCTGAAATACAAATGGGCCTGGGAGAAATATCTCGCCGGCTGCAACAATCACTGGATGCCGACGGAGGTGTCGATGCAGGCCGACATCGCGCTATGGAAATCGCGCGACGGCCTGACCGAAGACGAGCGCCGCGCGATCAAGCGCAATCTCGGCTTCTTCGCGGCGTCCGAAAGCCTCGTCGCCAACAATATCGTGCTGGCGATCTACCGCCATCTGACCAATCCGGAATGCCGGCAGTATCTGCTGCGGCAGTCGTTCGAGGAGGCGGTGCATACCCACACCTTCCAGTACATCGTCGAAAGTCTCGGTCTCGACGAGGGCGAGCTGTTCAACATGTACCGCGAGGTGCCTTCGATCACCGACAAGGCGGCATGGGCGCTCCAGCACACGCGGCATCTCGACGATCCTGATTTCCGAACCGGGACGCCGCAGGCCGATCAAGCCTTCCTGCGCGACCTCGTCGCTTTCTACGTCATCTTCGAAGGCATGTGGTTCTACACAGGTTTTGCGCAGATCCTCTCGCTCGGCCGCCGCAACAAGATGGTCGGGATCGCCGAGCAGTACCAGTACATCCTGCGCGACGAATCCATTCACCTCAATTTCGGCATCGACGTGATCAACCAGATCAAGATCGAGAATCCGCAATTGTGGACGCAGGAATTCCGGGAGGAGATTCGCGCCATGATCCGCACCGCCGCCGAGCTCGAAGCGGCTTACGGCCGGGACACCATGCCGCGCGGCTTCCTCGGGCTGAACGCGGCGTTGTGCGAAAGCTACATGCATTTCATCGCCAACCGCCGCTGCGCCCAGCTCGGATTGCCCGGGGTGTTCGACGAAACCGAAAATCCGTTCCCGTGGATGTCGGAAGCGATGGACCTGAAGAAGGAAAAGAATTTTTTCGAAACCCGGGTGATCGAATACCAGAACGGCGGCGCGCTGAACTGGGAGTGAGGCCGCCGTTGGGTCGGCTTCGACACATCGTCCCGGCTGCTGCCGGGACGACAACGAGGGTCGGCGGGAAAATCCCGCCGCGGCCCGAAACCTTAAGATTTCTTCAATTCTGTTCGGCCTATTGATGACGGACGCACGTCCGCGGGAGGTGCGCAATGGAGCTTGCATGGCCGCGTCCATACCCGCCCCGACGACCCCGAGCGCGCACGGCGCGATCCCGGCCGCGCTGGTGAATGTCTGTTTCCTGCTGGCCGTCATCAACATCTGCTATTTCCCGGCGGCCTATTTCTCGCATAGCTGGATCTGGGATCAGGCCGGTCTCGGGATCCCGACCGATTTCGTCAACGTCTGGGCCGCCGGACGCCTCGTGCTCGAGGGCCATCCGGCGCAGGCTTACGATTGGGACGTCCAGAGGCAGATCGAACTCGCGCTGCTGCGCCAGGAATTCCCGGGCTATTTCGCCTGGCACTATCCGCCGCCGTTCCTGTTCGTCGCGTCGCTTGCTGGCGCAGTTTCCCTACGCCGCCGCCTTCATCGGCTGGGTCTCGGCGAGCTTCGTGCCCTATATCGTCATGATGCGCGCGATCGTCGGCCGCAACTTCGGCTGGCTGCTTGGGAGCCGCCTTTCCGATGGTGTTCAACAACACGCTGGTCGGGCAGAACGGCTTTCTCACCGCGGCGCTGATCGGCGGCACGCTCTATCTGATTCCGGTGCGGCCGGTGCTCGCCGGCATCTGCCTCGGGCTTCTGAGCTACAAGCCGCAATACGGCCTGCTGTTTCCGATCGTGCTGATCGCGGCCTCGCAATGGACCGTTTTCTTCAGCGCCGCCGTCACCGCGGTCGCCATCGCTTTCGCATCCTGGCTGGCTTTCGGCACCGAGAGCTGGCAGGCCTTCTTCCACTGGATGCCGGTGTTCTCGCAGGCCTTCCTCACCGAGGGCAAGGCCACCTGGTGGAAGCTGCAGAGCCTGTTCTCGCTGGTGCGTTATTTCGGCGGCACCGAGCCGCTGGCATGGGCCTTCCAGTGGGTGCTGACCGCGACGGTCGCGGTCGTGGTGGCGCTGATGTGGCGCAGCCGGATCAGCTACACGTTGAAGGCCTCAGCCCTCGCGGTGGGCACCCTGCTGACCACGCCCTATCTCTTCATGTACGACATGATGGTGCTGGCGGTGCCGGTGGCATTCCTGGTCCGTATCGGACTGAAAGAGGGCTTTCGTCGCTACGAGCTGCCGGCGCTGGGTTGCGCGCTTGCGCTATTCTTTGTGTTCACATTTACCGGAACCCCCGTTGGGCTCGGCATTACGCTGATCGTGGCCACCCTGGTCATGCGCCGCGCCGGTTCGTGGTGGCGACGCGAGCCGGCTCCGGCGATGGAAGCGGCGGGCGCTCACGCCTGAGACGCAGTCCCGATCAGGCGATTTTCGCCTTGTCATCCGTCCTGAATAGTTGTTCAGTTCTTCAAAGCGATTTTTCCAAAAATCGCTGGAAACAATGAGCACGCGTGCTTCCCGGTCGGGATCAGATCGTCCCTGAAGCGCGTTGAGGGACGAGAACGCGTCATGGTCTACCGGCGGACCCATCAAGTCGTAAAACGCCTCGCGGCGCGGCGCAGCGCCATCCTGGCGGCGGCGCGGGATGCCGCTGCCGAGGGCGGCATGTCCGCGGTGCAGATCGCGCCGGTCGCCATCCGCGCCAATGTCGCCGCCGGCACCGTCTATCGCTATTTCCCGTCCAAGGCGGACCTGATCTCCGAACTGATCGCGGAGGTCTCGCGCGATGAACTGGCCGCGATCCGTCGCGCCGCCGATGCCGCGCCCGGGCCGTCCTCGGCGCTGGCGGCCGCCGTCACCACGGTCGCGGTGCATGTGCTGTCGCAGCGCAAGCTCGCCTGGGGCATTCTGGCCGAGCCGGTGGACGTCGACGTCACGGTGTCACGGCTGGCAAGCCGCCGCGAGATCGCCGGCGAGATCGGAACCCGCATCGATGCCGCGGTCCGCGCCGGACATCTGCCCGCGCAGGATACGGCGCTCGCCGCGACCGCGCTGCTCGGCGCGCTGCATGAATCGCTGGTCGGGCCGCTGGCGCCGGACAATCTGGATGACCAGGCCAAACTGCGCGACGCGGTGCAGACCGTGACGCTGCTCGCGCTGCGCGCCGTCGGCGTGATGGATGCCCGCGCCCGCGGCCTCGTGGTGCAGGCGGTGCTGCCGGCGAAGGCGCTGGTCGGCGCGTAACAATTCAAGCTCTCTCCAAAAAGATAAACGCCGTTCCATAGCGCCCTCGTGAATTGACATCTCCCGCTGATTTGATGGGCTGAAGGCGTTAGCTGTTCAATTCATCCCCAGGAGTGCTTCGCATGACGACGACGTTCGGATCGGCCAAGTGGCAGGGCGGCATCAAGGACGGCAAGGGCGCCATCTCGACCAAGAGCGGCGCGCTGAAGGACTACCCTTATGGCTTCGCCAGCCGCTTCGAAGGCAAGCCCGGCTCCAACCCGGAAGAGCTGATTGGCGCCGCGCACGCCGCCTGTTTCACCATGGCGCTCTCGTTGATCCTGGGTGAGGCAAAACTCACCGCCGAGCAGATGGAGACCAAGGCCGACGTCACGCTGGAGAAGCAGGGCGACGGGTTTGCCATCACCTCCGTGCACCTGACGCTGAACGCAAAGATCCCCGGCGCCGACAAGGCGAAATTCGCAGAGCTCACGGGCATGGCGAAGGCCGGCTGCCCGGTGTCGAAGCTGCTGAATACCAAGATCACGCTGGACGCGACGCTGCTCTAGCCGGCGGCGTGCCGGGTTCGCCTGTTCGAGGCGTCCCGGAATGACGAGGCGATCTCACATATCCGCGTCGCGGTCGGATCCGACGGAAGCGATGCGCACCATGTTGGTGGTGCCGGGGATGCCGAGCGGCACGCCGGCGACGATGATGACGCGCTGGCCGGCGCGGGCAAAGCCGTCACGGAACGCGATGCTGGCGGCGCGGCTGACCATGTCGTCCTGGTCGTGGGCGTCTTCGGCGACCACGCAGTGCACGCCCCAGACCACGGATAGCTTGCGCCCCGTGGAGAGGGTCGAGGTGATCGCCACCACCGGCGGCTTCGGCCGCTCGCGGGCGACCCGGAGCGCGGTCGATCCCGAACTGGTCCAGCAGATGATCGCCGACAGATCGAGCGTCTCGGCGATCTGCCGCGCCGCGTCGGCGATGGCGTCGCCGACGGTCGGCTCGGGTTCGGCGCGCTGCGCATTGAGCACGCCGCGATAGGTCGGGTCGCGCTCCACTTCCTCGCCGATGCGGTTCATGGTGGAGACCGCTTCGACCGGGAATTTGCCGGCCGCGGATTCCGCCGACAGCATGATGGCGTCGGCGCCTTCATAGACCGCGGTCGCGACGTCGGAAACTTCGGCGCGCGTCGGCACCGGGCTCTGGATCATCGATTCCAGCATCTGGGTGGCCACCACGACCGGCTTGCCGGCGCGCCGCGCCAGCCGCGTCATCTGCTTCTGCAGGCTCGGCACGCGCTCCAGCGGCAGTTCGACGCCGAGATCGCCGCGCGCCACCATCAGGGCGTCGGAGGCTTCGATGATTTCCGGCAGCCGGTCGATCGCCTGCGGCTTTTCGATCTTGGCCATCACGGCGGCGCGGCCGCGGATCATCTTCTTGGCCTCGATGACGTCCTCGGCGCGCTGCACGAAGGAGAGCGCGATCCAGTCGACACCGGTCACCAGCGCGGCCTCGAGGTCGGCGCGGTCCTTTGTCGTCATCGCCGACACCGGCAGGTCGGTGTCGGGCAGGCTGACGCCCTTGCGGTCCGACATCTTGCCGCCGATCACGACACGGGTGACGGCGCGCTCGGGCGAGGTTTCCTCGGCGATCAGCCGCACCTTGCCGTCGTCGAGCAGGAGCGCATGGCCGGGCCGCAGCGCGGCCAGAATCTCCGGATGCGGAAGCTGGACGCGGGTGTTGTCGCCGGGCGTCTTGTCGGAATCCAGCACGAAGCTCTCGCCATTATGGAGCTGCACCGCGCCTTCGGCGAACGAGCCCAGCCGAAGTTTGGGGCCCTGCAGGTCGACCAGAATCCCGATCGGCCGGCCGTAGCTCGAACTCGACATTGCGGATGGTCTTGACCAGCTCCCGCATCTTGTCGTGCGGAGTGTGGCTCATGTTGATGCGGAATACGTCGGCGCCGGCCTCGAACAGGCGGCGGATCATCGCGCTGTCGGAGGAGGCGGGGCCGAGCGTGGCGAGGATCTTGATGCGGCGAAGACGTCTCATGGCTTGGATCCGGGTGCTGCGGCTGGCGGCAGACCGGACGCGCCTGGAGCCGCTCCGGGCGGCGGGCCGGTCATGCCCGGCAGGTTTCCGGGGCCGCCGGGGCCGACCGTTCCCGGAATGCCCGGTACCCGCTGCGCGGGCTGGGTTTCGTTGGATTCCGTCAGTTGCACCGTCCAGGCACGCTGCTCGCCGGTATCGACCTCGAAGAAGCCGGTGCGATCGAAACCGCGCGCCAGGCAATTGTCGGTGCCCTTGATGGTGAATTCCTTGTCACGCGAACACATGAAGGCCTGTCCCGACCATTCGCCGCCACGGTCGTAATCGAGCGCGTAGATATAATAATATCGTGCGACCAGCGTGCCCTTCAGCAGGGTTTCGCAGGCCCGCGAGGACACGTTCCACCAGCCCTCGGTGGTCCAGCCCTCGGCGTCCTTGTAGCCGAGCGCAATACCGACCCGGCTCGACGTGTTGTTGCAGAGGCGGAAGTCGGCGGCCGCGGGGTTGTTCCACAGGCACAGCAAAACCAGCGCCAGCGCCGGGAGCCAACCGGCGGTCAAGCGTGCAACGAAGGGCGTGGGACGATGGGAACAGGTCGAGATCATTCAGTGAAGCTATATCAAATCATTGACGATTTCGCGTGAGCCGGCCGGGACTGTCAACGGCCAAGGGGCGTTCGAGGGGCATTCGAGGCGGCATTTTCGGGCAGGTGCCGCCGAAATCCCGTTTGGTCGAGCGCAATCTGCCCTGCGATATGGCAAAATCTGTGACAACTCCCACCTAATAGCATTAAGGTTTCGCAAACAGCGAAAGTGCAGTCATGGCGATCGACGATAACACCAGAACGGAACTTGAAGCGGCCGTGTTCCGGCGTCTGGTCGAACATCTGCGCTCCCGGACCGATGTGCAGAACATCGATCTGATGAATCTGGCGGGCTTCTGCCGCAACTGTCTGTCCAACTGGCTCAAGGAAGAGGCCGACGCCAAGGGCGCCGAGATGTCCAAGGACGAGAGCCGCGAGGCGGTCTACGGCATGCCCTACGAAACCTGGAAGCAGACCTTTCAGGGCGTCGCCAGCCCCGACCAACTGGCTGCGATGAAAAAGGCCCAGAGCGGGCATTGATTCGCAATCGACATTGCAGTCCCGGCTTTCTCCTGTGGGCGCGCTGTGGATGAGCGCGATGTCGCCTTGACGGAAAGCGCGCCACTCTTGAGGGTCATTCCGGGATGCGGTGCGTGATGGAGCGTGCGGCGCTTCCACTTTCCGCCTCAACCCTTCAGTTCCATTCAGGAGTACCCGATGGCCACCTCCGCTGCCGCCGTCAAGGACGAGCCCTCGACGAGTTTCGCCAAAGACCAGCTCAAGGCCATCATCGAGCGCATCGAGCGGCTGGAAGAAGAGAAGAAGACGATCTCCGACGATATCCGCGACGTCTACGCCGAGGCCAAGGGCAACGGCTTCGACGTCAAGGCGCTGCGCACCATCGTCCGCCTGCGCAAGCAGGACGCCAACGAGCGCGCCGAGGCGGAAACCATCCTCGAAACCTACATGCAGGCGCTGGGGATGCTGTGAGGCTGACGGATGTCATACGCGGGCTTGACCCGCGTATCCATCAAACATAGGTGCATTTCTGAGGCGGATGGATTGCCGGGTCAAGCCCGGCAATGACAGCAAGCGCGCTCAGCGCAGCGAGGCGGTCTGCATCACGAAGGACTGCGTCGTGAGCTTTGCGGTGGCCGATCCCGAGAAATGGTCGGTGACCATTCCCATCTGCGGATCGTCCGAAAAGGCCATGGCGATCGCGACCTGCGGCTTGACGAAATAGACGCGCATCATGGTCATGTCGGCATCGCCCAGCACGGTGGCGTTCATCGAGCTGCTCGCGCTCGGCGCCAGCATCATCACCCGCATCCAGATGCTGTTGCCTGGGGCCGCGGCAAGCCGCGCCGATGTCGCAATCACACTGCCCTGACCCTGCGCACCCTTGGCGACAACAGTGTCGATGCCGGTGGCGGGCGCGGCGTTGCGCGAGGCGGAGGACGGGCGGACGCTGCGCGGGATCGGCGCGCTGGCGGCGACGACGTTGGCGCGGTCGACCGGTGAGGAGGCCGCCGGCGCGTAGGCCAGCGCCTCGCAGGGCGGAAACGCTTGCGGTCGATTGCGGATCGACGGCAGTCAGCGCATGGCGGGCGCCGATGGCGGCGAGCTGCGCCGGGGTGGCCTGTTTCGGCGTCGCCGCGGATGTCGCCCCAGAAGCCGCGCGCATTGATGATGTCGGCCGGCGTCTGCGGTTTTGCTTCGGCGGTTTGAGCGGGCTGCCTGGCGGTCTGCACCACCTGCGCGTCAGCCGAGGCCAGTTGGAAGGCCGCGGCGATGGCGGGCTTCGCGCGCGGCACCGGCACGGCCTCGGTGGACTTGGCGGCCGACGGTCGTCAGCTTCGCCGGAGCGGGATTTTCTTCAATGGCAGCGGTGACGCCTTCGTCCTCGTCGTCGCTGTTGGACTTGCTCTTGAACAGGGCCGCGAACAGGCTCGGCTTGGTCCTGGTCAGGGCCTCGTCGCCATTGTCGCGTTTTTCGATGTCGGCGCGGGCGAGTTCATAGCCCTTCAGCGGGACGCCGTCGGTGGGGACGTGCACGGTGCGGCCGTCGGGGAAGACGCGGGCCAGCTGGTCGTGGGTCATGCGCGGCCAGTGCCGGATGCTGCCGGTATCGAGATGCACGAAGGGCGATCCCGACGTCGGATAGAAGCCGACGCCGCCGCGCTGCAGGCGCAGCCCGGCGAAGCGGATCTGCTCGAGCGGCACGTCCGGAATGTAGAAATCCATGGCGTGGCCGAGCATGTGCTGGCTGAAGCGCGCCACACCGGAGGAACGGCGGCGGAGCATGGCGTTGGTGGCGGGCGAGCGGTAGGCGGAAACGATCTGGATCGGCTTCTTGCCGTCGACGTCGCGATAGACTTCCCAGAGGATGTCGAACAGATGGCGATCCATCACGGTCTGGTCCTGGCTGCGCCAGTCGCGGAGATAGTGATTGAGCTGCTTTCAGCGCCTCTTCGTCGTAGCGGCCGTCGCGCTTGAAGGTGACGGTGAGGTCTTCGTCGGAATGGGTGTGGTGGAACGAAAGCGTGCGGGTTTCGTTCAGCGCGGTCGCGTCATGGACCGATCCGGCTCCCATCAGGAGCAACAGGGAAGCTGAGGCCGAGATGATACCCGGCCTTCGGCAACGACAGCGATTTGAATTGGCGTGCGAAACCAGACAGCACGAATGAGCCCACCCAGAGGACGACCGATCAATGAACTCTTCCGCTACCCCGTGTGGCGAAAGAGGGTTAACGCAGTCTTAAGTACCGGGTGGGTTAACCGAATTTTAAATCCCACCCCCCAAGTCGACCTTAACCTAACCCGTCGAGTGTGGCGAAAAAGTGCCCTGGTTAAATCGCGGTGGAGAATGGTTAACGAAAACGGCCCCATCCCTGGGACGAGGCCGTTGATTTTACTGAGGAATTTCGCTCAGTCCGCCTGAGCTGGTGAACCGGACTGGTGAACGATCAGCGGGTGAAAAGCCGCCGCTGCTGGCGGCCGATCGGGGCCGGCGGGGCGGCGTCGGCGGCCCGCCGAACAGCCGTTCGAAGAACGAGGACGGTCCGGAAGAATAGCCGGTGTTGTCGCTGGCGAAGCTGACGCCGGCCGGCAGGCTGCCTACGGGCCGCGAATAGCTCGGCTGCGAATGCGCGACGACGTTTTCCAGGTCCTTGCCGCGGGCGTTCTTGAGCAGCGCGATCATGGTGGCGTCGCGGCCATAGACGTCCTTGCGGAACTGCAGCTTGCCGGCGTCGTCCACGAACGCGGTCTGGTAGGTGATGTTGACCGGGATCGGCGTCGGGAATTTCAGGTCGATCTCGCTGTGAGCCGTACATGCTGCGGATCTTCTCCGGCGTGTAGTGCTCGTTCGGCTCGGTGATGTTGAGCAGCGTCGCGGCGTACTGATCCGGATTCTGCACCCGCATGCAGCCGTGGCTGAAGGCGCGCTCTTCCTCGGCGAACAGGTTCTTGTCCGGGGTGTCGTGCTGGTAAACCAGGAACTTGTTCGGGAAGTTGAAGCGGATGCGGCCGAGCGCGTTGGCTTCGCCCGGCGGCTGCGAAATGTGGATCGAGCCGTCGCGGGCGCGCTCGAGCTTCAGGCCCATGCGCTGCAGCACGGTCGGATCCTGCTGCAGCGCCGGCAGATATTCGTTGTAGATGATCGACGGCGGCACGTTCCAGGTCGGGTTGACCGTGATGAACTTCATCGTCTCGGTCAGAAGCGGCGTGGCATGAATGCCGGGCTGTCCGGTGACCACCTTGGTGGTCCAGACCTGGGCGCCGTGCTGCATCACCTTGAGCGTATAGTCGGGGATGTTGAGGATGACATAGGCATCGCCGATCGCGGGCGCACCGAGGTCGCGCGGCAGCCAGCGCCAGCGCTCCATGTTGACGAGCACGATGTCGATCTGCTTGTCGCGCTTCGGGCTGTTGATCGCCTTGACGGTGCGGTCGTCGAGCACGCCGGTGGCCTTGAGTTCGGCGCCTTCCTGGAACTTGCGCACGGCCTCGGCGACCTTGGCGTCGTAATGGGTGTCGTCGGCGTTCTCGGTGATGCCGAGCTTGGCGCGCAGTTGCGGCACGCGCGGATCTTCCATCGTCGACCGCGGGCTGCTTCTTGCCGCGCGCCGGGGTGAATTTCAGCGCCGGTCCGTCCGCGATCTGGACCACCGGCGCATCGCCCTGGCCGCGCAATTCGGCGAGCTTCGCCTTCAATTCCTGGTAGAGCTTCTGCGGCGGGTTGTAGCTGTCGAGCGCCGCGGAGGCATCCTTGGCGGTGGTGACATTGGCCAGCACTTCGCTGGGATCGATCGGGTGTTCCGGATACTGGATGTCCGCCCGAGACCTGCGACCAGTGCATCCGGCCGCTCTGCGCCTGGCGCGCATAGTCCAGCATGCTGGCGGTCAGTTTCAGATCGGCTTCCGCCAGCGCATCGGGCGTGGTGGCGGCGGTGAAATCCGGCACCGGATAGTCGGCGGCGTTGAGGCCGTCGGAGGCGGCATCCTTCAGCCGCGCAATGACGCCCTTGCCGGTTGCGGTCAGCGCGCCGCCTTGCGTCCACAGCGGCGCGAAGTCACGCGCGGTGTAGAATTTCTCGACCGCGGCCCGCTCGGCCTTGCGGTCGAAATAGCGCGCCGACTTGCCGCCGAGCATCTCCTTGCAGTTTGTCGGCGACCGGCTGATCCGCGGCCGGGACGTTGCTGGCGGCCTTGACCGGCTCGGCGGCGGGTGCCGCGGCAGCGGCGGCCGGAGGCGGTGCGGCAGGGGTGGTGACCGCGGTGTCCTTCTTGGCCGTGTCGGCCTTGTTGGTGTCGGCGGCAGGAGCCGTGACGACGTCGGCCGGCTTTGCCTCGGGCGGCTTTGTCCGCGGCCTTGTCTGCACTCTTGGGCGCATCCGCTCTGGCACGGCGTCGGCGGCCGGAGCGGCGCTGTCCATCTTGAAATCGTTGATGGTCGGGGGCGGGACGTTGGCGGGTTCCGGGCGCGGGACCGCCGCATCGATCGCGAGTTCGGCGGCGCTGTTGCGGGCCGGATCGGACTGGGCCAGCGCCGAGGTCGCGGACACCGTGAGGAAGGTCGCGGCCACGGCCATCAGCACGCGGTCAAATCCCGACGCGCTTATTCAAACAGTCTCGCATCTTCACACCCCTTGGGCGAAACTGCCCCGCCATGGAACAGTTCTTGGCTTGGTCCGTACAGCTTCGCTAAAGCGCCGGCCTCATCTTGAAACGCCATTCAGCCAACGTTTGAAGTCGACGTTTGGTTCTTCTGGACGCGTTCCAAATCTCTCTCGGCACGCCTGCACGCAACGATTCAGACGCAGACGATACACGTGCCTCATTCATGCAGCCAGCGCCACGCAGGGCAACTCACGACAAACTGACTTCAAAGGCCCCGCTTTGCAACGGATTGCGCGCTTTTGCCACGCGCTTTTGCCTTTGTCTGTCACCGCAGCGCAACGGTTCAAATGTTCTGGCAAATCATTGAAATGGCACGTCTGCGGCGATTTTGTCGCGGACACCGTAACGCCATAATCCCCTCCGGTTGCTAGCGTGCGTCCTGCGCGCCGCCAGCCGTCGAATCGTCGGCTGCGGCCTCGTCGAGCTTGCGATAGAGCGTCGAGCGGCCGATCTTCAATCGGCGCGCGACCTCGGACATCTGTCCGCGATAATGCGAGATCGCGAAGCGGATGATCTCGCTCTCCAGTTCCTCGAGCGGCCGCATCTCGCCGGCATCGGTCAGCATCGCCAGCGTCCCCGCTGAGGGCAGTGGCGCGATAGGTATTTCGTTACCGGAAACCATGGCCGGCACGGTCGAATGGAAAGCGGCCGGCGCCACGACCAGCGGCTCGCCATGCGGCATCCGGCAATGGTCGGCGATTGCGCGGCGGCCAGCGGAAAATCGGCAAGCCCGAGCTGGTCGCTCTCGCTCATGACCACGGCGCGATAGACCGCGTTCTCGAGCTGGCGGATATTGCCGGGCCATTCGAGCTGCGACAGGTGCGCCATCGCCTCGCCGCTGATGCCGGTGATGTGGCGGTTTTCCTCGGCGCAGAACCGCGCCAGAAAATGCCGCAGCAGATGCGGGATGTCTTCGCGGCGCATCCGCAACGGCGGGATCGTCAGCGGCAGCACGTGCAGGCGATAGAACAGGTCTTCGCGAAACTGTCCGCTCTTGACGCGGTCGAGCAATTTGCGGTTGGTCGCGGAGATGATGCGGACGTCGACCTTGACCGGCTTGCGGCCGCCGACCGCTTCGACCGCGCCTTCCTGCAGCGCGCGCAGCAGCTTCACCTGCGCCGCCAGCGGCAATTCCGAGACCTCGTCGAGGAACAGCGTGCCGCCGGAAGCCTCGACGAATTTGCCGATGTGACGTTCGGTGGCGCCGGTGAAGGCGCCCTTCTCGTGGCCGAACAGGATCGATTCCACGAGGTTGTCGGGGATCGCGCCGCAATTGACCGCGACGAACGGCTTGGCTTTGCGCTCGCCTGTGCCGTGGATGGCGCGCGCGAACAATTCCTTGCCGACGCCGGATTCGCCTTCGATCAGCACCGGAATGGTGGAGCCGGCCGCCTTCTGCGCGGTGCGCATGCACGCCGGCCATGGTCTCGCTGCGGGTGATGATGTCGGAAAAGGTCAGCCGGCCTTCGCGGCTGTGACGGATGCGCTGCAACTCGCCCTTCAGCGCGTGGCGTTGAGCGCGTTGCGCAAGCTGACCTGCAGCCGCTCGATGCCGACCGGCTTGACCACGAAATCCTGGGCGCCGGCGCGCATCGCCGACACCACATTGTCGATGCCGCCATGGGCGGTCTGCACGATCACGGGAATGGTGAGGCCGGCTTCGCGGATTTTCGCCAGCACGCCCATGCCGTCGAGGCCGGGCATCACGAGATCCAGCACCATGGCGTCGATGACGGGCGCGTCCGCGGCCGTCAGCGTGGCGATCGCGGCGTCGCCGACTTCGACGACGATGGTTTCATAGCCGCATTTCTGCACCATGTTTTCGACCAGGCGGCGTGCGACCGCGTCGTCGTCGGCGATCAAAATGCTGGCAGCCATGGCTTTCCCCGCACGCTACAACTATCTGTCTCGAATCGGGGCACTCTCGCCGATGCCGATTAACGCACTCTTAAATGTTGCCGTCCCGCCTTGCTTCACTCACGCAACCTTAACGGTTGAACACAGGTTTCGAACCAGATGACCTCGCGCTCCACATCCGCTCTCCGCAAACCGGCCGCCCAACGCAAGGCGGCGCCCAAGAAAACCAGCGAAAGCCGAAATCCGCAGCCAAAACCGGGCCGGCAACAAGGCCGCCAAGCTGCCGGAATGGAATCTGGCCGATCTCTATTCCGGCATCGACGCGCCGGAAGTCGCCCGCGACCTCGACAAGATGGATGCCGATTGCGTCGCGTTTGAGACCGACTACAAGGGCAAGCTCGCCGAACGGACGGCGGCGGAGGGCGGCGGCGCCTGGCTCGCCGAAGCGGTGCGGCGCTATGAGGCGATCGACGATCTCGCCGGCCGTCTCGGCTCCTATGCCGGCCTGGTTCACGCCGGCGACAGCGTCGATCCCGCGATCTCCAAATTCTACGGCGACGTCTCCGAGCGGCTGACCAAGGCCTCGGTGCACCTGTTGTTCTTCGCGCTCGAACTCAACCGGATCGACGATGCCGTGATCGAACGCGCGATGCAGACGCCGGAGCTCGCGCATTATCGGCCGTGGATCGAGGATCTGCGCAAGGAAAAGCCCTATCAGCTCGAGGATCGCGTCGAGCAGTTGTTTCACGAGAAATCCCAGAGCGGCTATGCCGCCTGGAACCGGCTGTTCGACCAGACCATCTCGGGCCTGCGCTTCAAGGTCGGGGCCAAGGAACTCGCGATCGAGCCGACGCTCAGCCTGTTGCAGGACCGCGACGGCGCAAAGCGCAAGGCGGCCGGGCAGGCGCTGGCGAAGACCTTCAAGGCCAACGAGCGGACCTTTGCGCTCGTCACCAATACGCTCGCCAAGGACAAGGAGATTTCCGACCGCTGGCGCGGCTTTCAGGACGTCGCGGATTCGCGCCATCTGAACAACCGCGTCGAGCGCGAGGTCGTCGATGCGCTGGTGGGTTCGGTTCGCGCGGCCTATCCGCGGCTGTCGCATCGCTATTACCGGCTCAAGGCCGGCTGGTTCAAAAAGAAGAAGCTCGCGCATTGGGACCGCAACGCGCCGCTGCCGTTCGCCGCGACCGGCAGCATCGCCTGGCCCGAGGCGAAGAACATGGTGCTGACGGCCTATCGCGGCTTCTCGCCGGAGATGGCCAGCATCGCCGAGCGTTTCTTCAGCGATCGCTGGATCGATGCGCCGGTGCGGCCCGGCAAGGCGCCGGGCGCGTTCTCGCATCCGACCACGCCGTCGGCGCATCCCTATGTGCTGATGAACTATCAGGGCAAGCCGCGCGACGTGATGACGCTCGCCCATGAGCTCGGCCATGGCGTGCATCAGGTGCTGGCGGCCAAAAATGGAGCGCTGATGGCGCCGACGCCGCTGACGCTCGCCGAGACCGCGAGCGTGTTCGGCGAGATGCTGACCTTCAGGCGGCTGCTGGCGGAGACGAAGAGCGCCAAACAGCGTCAGGCGCTGCTCGCCGGCAAGGTCGAGGACATGATCAACACCGTGGTGCGGCAGATCGCGTTCTACACGTTCGAGCGCAAGGTGCACACCGAGCGGAAGAACGGCGAACTGACCGCCGAGCGGCTCGGCGAAATCTGGCTCAGCGTGCAAGGCGAGAGCCTGGGCCCGGCGATCGACATCCGTCCGGGCTACGAGAATTTCTGGATGTACATCCCGCACTTCATCCATTCGCCGTTCTACGTCTATGCCTATGCGTTCGGCGATTGCCTGGTGAACTCGCTCTATGCGGTCTACGAAAATGCCGCGGACGGGTTTGCCGAGCGCTATCTGGCGATGCTGGCGGCCGGCGGCACCAAGCACTATTCGGAGTTGCTCCGGCCGTTCGGGCTGGACGCCAAGGATCCCACGTTCTGGGACCGCGGGCTGTCAGTGATCGCCGGGATGATTGACGAGCTGGAGGAGATGGGCTGAGCGGCCGGGAAGGGATGTCAAACATCCGTTGAACGGGCAGATCGCTGTTTTATGCAGATGTTTCAGCCCGATCCTGCGCCCGCTACCGCCATGATCCTGCGACCTCGCCGCCGGCGAGGTCAGCAAGCAAAGCCTGCCCCGTTGAATCCCGGACAATCGGCCGGCCAAAGCCCTCTCGTCGCCCGCCAAACGCCGGGCCGGTGAACAAAGGCCCATCGCCGTTGCTCTCCCGGTTGGATTGCGGTATTTCCACGGCGAGACAAACAATCACCGGGGACACCGATGGCAGAGCATAACGAAGTTGCCTACACGACCGCTGACGGCAACGATTATCCGGCGCATGAGCAGACCTATGAAGGCTTCATCATGCTGGTGAAATACGGCACCGCTGCCGTCATCTTCATCGTTGCCATGATGGCGATCTTCCTGACCTGACCGTCTGCGGCGATCGCGCCGCCGCCCGGCGGCGCGAAGAAAGTCCTCCGGTCGCAAAACCGGTATCTATCTCTGCAGATTTAGCGCTAGTTTGCTCGCGAGCGTTGCGCGCCGCCGGAGGCCTTATGAAGATTGCCGTCGCCAAGGAAATCGATCCCTCCGAGCCGCGGGTCGCCGCATCGCCCGATACCGTGAAGAAATTCAAGGCGCTTGGCGTCGATATCGCCGTCGAGCCGGGTGCCGGCATCAAGTCGGGTCTGCCGGATTCGGAATTCACTGCGGTCGGCGCCACCGTCAGCGCCGATGCGGTCAAGGATGCCGACATCGTCATCAAGGTGAAACGGCCCGAGGCCTCCGAACTCGGCAAGTACAAGCGCGGCGCGCTGGTCATTGCCATCATGGATCCCTATGGCAACGACGCCGCGCTGAAGACGATGGCCGATTCCGGCATCGCGGCGTTCGCGATGGAACTGATGCCGCGCATCACCCGCGCGCAGGTGATGGACGTGTTGTCGAGCCAGGCCAATCTCGCCGGCTACCGCGCGGTGATCGAGGCGGCTGAAGCCTTCGGCCGCGCCTTTCCGATGATGATGACCGCGGCCGGCACCATTCCGGCGGCGAAAGTGTTCGTGATGGGCGTCGGCGTCGCCGGCCTGCAGGCGATCGCGACCGCGCGGCGGCTGGGCGCCGTCGTCACCGCGACCGACGTGCGGCCTGCGACCAAGGAGCAGGTCGAGAGCCTCGGCGCCAAGTTCCTCGCGGTCGAGGACGAGGAATTCAAGAACGCGCAGACCGCCGGCGGCTACGCCAAGGAAATGTCGAAAGAGTACCAGGCCAAGCAGGCCGCGCTCACCGCCGAACATCTCAAGAAGCAGGACATCGTGATCACGACGGCGCTGATCCCCGGCCGGCCGGCGCCCAAGCTCGTCAGCGGCGAGATGGTCAAGTCGATGAAGCCGGGCTCGGTGCTGGTCGACCTCGCCGTCGAGCGCGGCGGCAATGTCGAGGGTGCGAAGCCCGGCGAAGTCGTCGACCTCGATGGCGTCAAGATCGTCGGCTACACCAATGTCGCCGGCCGCGTCGCGGCCTCGGCGTCGGGGCTCTACGCGCGCAACCTGTTTTCGTTCATCGAAACCCTGATCGACAAGCCGAACAAGGCGCTCGCGGTGAACTGGGACGACGAACTGGTCAAGGCCACCGCGCTGACCAGGGACGGCGCCGTCATTCATCCGAACTTCCAGCCGAAGTCTTAAGGAGAGCCGCCATGGAACATATCGCGCAGGCCGTCGATCCCTTCGTGTTCCGGCTGTCGATTTTCGTGCTCGCCGTGTTCGTCGGTTATTTCGTGGTGTGGTCGGTGACGCCGGCGCTGCATACGCCGCTGATGTCGGTGACCAACGCGATCTCCTCGGTGATCGTGGTGGGCGCGCTGCTCGCGGTCGGCGTTGGACTGGTCTCGAGCGGCAGCGGCTGGGCGCGCGGCTTCGGCTTCGTCGCGCTGATCTTCGCCTGCGTGAACATCTTCGGCGGCTTCCTGGTCACCCAGCGCATGCTCGCGATGTACAAGAAGAAAGCCAAGTGAGCGGCGTGCACCTCGTGGTGACGAAGACAATGGGGGCCTTGAGATGAACGCCAATCTGTCTGCAATCCTTTATCTGGTGGCGGGTGTCCTGTTCATCCTGTCGCTGCGCGGGCTGTCGAGCCCGGCATCCAGCCGCCGCGGCAATTTCCTCGGCATGGCCGGCATGGCGATCGCCATCGGCACCACGCTCGCCAACCACCCGCCGGCAGACGGTATCGCCTGGTTCCTGGTCGTGCTCGGTGTCGCCATCGGCGGCGGCATCGGCGCCGTCATCGCCCGCCGGGTGCCGATGACCTCGATGCCGGAACTGGTGGCGGCCTTCCACTCGCTGGTCGGCATGGCCGCGGTGCTGGTCGCGGCCGGCGCGTTCTACGCGCCCGAGGCGTTCGACATCGGCACGCCCGGACACATCCATTCCCAGAGCCTGGTCGAGATGTCGCTCGGCGTCGCCATCGGCGCGCTGACCTTCACCGGCTCGGTCATTGCGTTCCTGAAGCTTTCGGCCCGGATGAGCGGCGCGCCGATCATCCTGCCGGCGCGCCATCTCATCAACATCGTGCTCGCGCTCGCGCTGGTGTTCTTCATCGTCCACATGGTGATCTCCGTCAGCGCGATCGATTTCTGGCTGATCGTGATCATCGCGCTCGCGCTCGGCGTACTCATGATCATCCCGATCGGCGGCGCCGACATGCCGGTCGTGATCTCGATGCTGAACTCCTATTCCGGCTGGGCCGCCGCCGGCATCGGCTTCACGCTCGGCAATTCGGCGCTGATCATCACCGGCGCGCTGGTCGGCTCGAGCGGCGCGATCCTGTCCTACATCATGTGCCATGCGATGAACCGCTCCTTCATCTCGGTCATCCTCGGCGGCTTCGGCGGCGAGACGGCCGCGGCCGGCGGCGCCAGCGGCGAAGTGCGCCCGGTCAAGCTCGGCTCCGCCGACGACGCCGCCTTCATCATGAAGAACGCGCAGAAAGTCATCATCGTGCCCGGCTACGGCATGGCGGTGGCGCAGGCGCAGCACGCGCTGCGCGAGATGGCGGACACGCTCAAGAAGGAAGGCGTCGAGGTGAAATACGCCATTCACCCCGTTGCCGGCCGCATGCCCGGCCACATGAACGTGCTGCTGGCCGAAGCCAACGTGCCCTATGACGAGGTGTTCGAGCTCGAGGACATCAATTCGGAATTCGCGCAGGCCGATGTCGCCTTCGTGATCGGCGCCAACGACGTCACCAACCCGGCGGCGGAAGAAGACAAGACCTCGCCGATTTACGGCATGCCGGTGCTGCAGGTCTGGAAGGCCGGCACGGTGATGTTCATCAAGCGCTCGCTGGCGTCGGGCTATGCCGGCATCGACAATCCGCTGTTCTACCGCGACAACACCATGATGCTGCTCGGCGACGCCAAGAAGATGACCGAGAACATCGTCAAGGCGATGTAAGCTCTTTCCCGAAAAATCATGACCGTCCTGAATTGGCTCGTCGTCATCGGAGCCGGCGGATATCTCGGCGGTCTTGCGTTGCTGTTTTTCGCGCAGCGCTCGTTGGTCTTTCCGATTCCGGAGACAGTACGCACCGCTCCCGAAGCCGCCGGCCTTGCGGAAGCGGAAGAACATGTTCTGACAACGACGGATGGCGAGAAGGTCATCGTCTGGCACGTGCCGGCGAGACCGGGCCACGCCGTCGTGATTTATTTTCCCGGCAATGGTGATTTCCTGGCGGCGCTCGCCGGCCATTTTCGCAGCATCAGCGCCGACGGCACCGGGGTCGTCGCGCTGTCCTATCGGGGTTATGCCGGCTCCAGCGGACGGCCCAGCGAGCAGGGGGTGCTGTGCGATGCGGCTGCGGCCTATGCCTTCGCGGCGGCGCGCTACGGCGCCGAGCGGATCGTACTTTGGGGATTTTCGCTGGGCAGCGGCGTCGCCGTGGCGATGGCGGCCGATCGACCGGTCGGAAAGATCATCCTGGAAGCGCCCTACACCTCGATCGCGGATGTTGCCGGCTCGCGGTTCTGGTTTGCGCCGGTCCGCTGGCTGATACGGGATCCGTTTCGCTCCGATCGGCGCATCGCGCGCGTCACGGCTCCGCTGCTGGTCATGCATGGCGCGCGCGACGCCACCATTCCGATCAGGTTTGGCGAGCGATTGTTCGCGCTCGCGCATGAGCCGAAACAATTCGTGCGGTTTCCCGACGGAGGTCATAATGATCTCGCCAGCTTTGGCGCGATTGAAACGGCGCGGCGGTTCGTCAATGCCACAGGAGGCTGACGGCTGCCGCGGTTTGGCGCATAGTCCACGCCCCGACGTTGAGGATGAGGTCACATGAGTGCGCACGGCCCTATGCCGCGATCGGCGTGGATGTTTCCCGCGCTGGCGGTGTTGCTTTTTGCAGCCATCACCGCGCTCGGCGTCACCTTCACGCCCTCCGTCGCCGGCGCGGTGTTCGCCGCGGTGCTGCTGGTGACCCTGTTTGGCACCGTGTTCGCCGCCGTCCATCATGCCGACGTGATCGCGGAGCGGATCGGCGAGCCCTATGGCACGCTGCTCCTGACGCTCGCGGTTACCGTGATCGAGGTGGCGCTGATCGCGACCATCATGCTCGGCGAAAACCCGGTGCCGACGCTTGCGCGCGACACCGTGTTCGCGGTGGTGATGATCGTCTGCAACGGCCTGGTCGGAATCTGCATCCTGACCGGCGGGATGCGCTACCGCGAGCAGGATGTCCAGGTCTCAGGCTCGAGCCTCTATCTCAGCGTTCTATTCGTGCTGGCGACGATTACGCTGGTCTTGCCCGATTACACCCTGACAACGCCAGGGCCGATCTATTCCGCCGCCCAGCTTGGCTTTGTCAGTGTCGTCACGCTGCTGCTCTACGGCGTGTTCCTCTATACCCAGACCATCCGTCATCGCGGCTATTTCGTCGGCAAGGACCACGACCCCGGCGAAGGCGCGATCGCGCTGTCGAATCGCATGCTGGGCCTGAGTATTGCGCTGCTGCTGGTGTCGCTCCTGTCGGTCGTGCTGCTCGCGAAGAAATTCTCGCTGGTCGTGGATTTCGCAACCGCAAGAATAGGCGCGCCGCCAGCCTTTGCCGGCGTCCTGGTGGCGCTGCTGATCCTGTTGCCCGAAGGCGTCGCCGCCATCGCCGCCGCGCGCAAGAACGACCTGCAAAAAAGCATCAATCTTGCGCTTGGCTCGTCGCTCGCGACCATCGGGCTGACGATCCCGGCGGTCGCGGTGGCGGCGTATGCGCTGGACAAGCAACTGGTGCTTGGGCTCAACCAGCAGAGCACGGTACTGCTGATCCTGACTTTCGCCCTCAGCATGCTGACCTTCGGCACCGGCCGCACCAACATCCTGTTCGGGCTGGTCCATGTGGTGGTATTTGCCGTATTCGTATTCATGGTGTTCGTGCCCTGAACGGGTTCAGGAGACCCGGCCCGGCCCGAGAGAGAAAGGGAGTGGACAATGCTCAGCGCCAAATCCGACGTTCAGGTCGATACCGAGGAGGTCCGCGTCACCGAATGGCGGCTGGCCCCCGGCAGCGCCACCGGCCATCACATTCACGGGATGGACTACGTGATCGTCCCCGTTACCGCGGGCGAAATGACCATCGTGGCGCCCAACGGGGAACGTTCCAAGGCGCAGCTGGCGGTCGGCAAATCCTACTTCCGCAAGGCCGGGGTGGAACACGACGTGCTCAACGAAACCGCCGCCGAGATCGTGTTTCTGGAAGTCGAATTGAAACCATAACCCACGCGTTTTAACCTCTTGCCACCGATCCGTCTTAGTTGATCCCTTAATGCGCCTCAAAGTTTCCGCATCAAATTGGTGCGGGGAGTGGCCGGCATGCTGAAATACATCACTAAATTCGCAATGGACATATTGCCCTCGGTCGCTGCGACGATCATCGGGGCCTATATCGTCAATCACTACATCGTCTCCAGGCCCGATACCCCAGCCGCCGCCGTGGCCTCCTCGGTTGACCCGAAAACCGAGGCCAAGACGGATACGAGGCCCGATGCGAAACCGTCCGCCAGCGTCGTAGGCGGCCTCCCGCAGCCGGGGGTCACCGCCAAGGGCATCTCTGAAAAGGCCATGCTCGAGCAGACCGCCGCGGAAAAGCCGGCGGTGGTCGAAAAGACCATGGAAAAACCCGCCGACAAGCCGGCAGAGGCCACGAGCGTCCCGGCTGACAACCGCCGCCGCGCGCCGGCTATGCGCGAACGCGAAAAGGCGATCACCAAGCCCGTGGCGGCGCCCGCCGCGCCGTCCGTCGCTGCCGCGCCCGTCGTCACGGCGCCCGCTGCCGCCGAGGCCGCGACCGCGCCGGAAGAGCATCATGACGCCAACGAAATGGCGCGTGCAGCCATCGAACGGCTGCGCGGCGAGGGCCTGTCGCGCCCGCAGGAAGCCGCCCGCGCCGCCGAAACGCCTCGCATCGTATCGGCGCCGCCCGCGGTCGCGCCGGTCGTTTCGGCTCCCGCGGTTCGGCCGCTGCCGCCGCCGATCATGGTTTCCAACCCGGCGGCCGACAGCGTCAACACGCCGACGGGATCGACGGCGGCCAGCGGCTCAGACAGCGACGCGTCGCGCCGCCCGGTCCCGCCCGCCGACATTCCGGAGGCGGCTCCATCCTTCTCGCTGCCGTCCGCGGGACCGCTCGATCTGCGCGCCGAGGCCGGAGAACCGCAGCGGCGCGAACACACCAATGTCGCCGAGGACATGCTGCTGGCGGCGAAGTCGGTGTTTCACGCGGTCTTGCCGAAATAGTTCAGAGAGAAGCGCCTCGGTTCTGATTCAATCAGAACCGATCGGGCGCTAGGTCTTGCCGCCAACGCGCGCGAGGCCGTTGCGCGCTGCTTCATCCCTGGGGCGCAGATTGATCGCGCGGACGTATGATTCGGCGGCTTTCGCCTTGTTGCCCAGCCGTTCATAGGCTTGGCCCCGTGTGCTCCAGATCTGCGCGTTCTGCGGGTCGGCCTGCACCGCCTCGTCGAGATCGACGGCGGCTTCCCTAGACTTGTCGAGCGCGAGATAGCTGACCGCGCGGCCCAGCAGCGGCTCCGCCTGTTGCGGCTTCAGGCCACTGGCCGCGGTGAAATCCTCGATCGCCTGCTCGTCCTGCTTTTCGCCTTGATAGAGCAGCCCACGGCCGTACAGGGCCTGCGCATTGTTCGGATCGAGCTCGATGGCCTGATTGAACTCGCTGAGCGCCTCCGCGGTCTTTCCCGACTTTGCGAGCACCTGGGCCTGCGTGGCATGGACCTGCGCCTGGGCGACGGCTACTCCCGCGGGCGCAGGTTTTGCAGGTACGTCCTTGTCCGAGCCTGACGTGAACGATCCGAGATCGAAGGAGCAGCCGCCGAGCGCGATGGCGGCCAACAGAATTGGCACGGATGCGCGCCAGCCAGCGCGCAAAGCTCCGCAACGAGAAGACGGGACCGGGATGGCCATGAGATACGGGAGAACTTCGCGCGCGGCTTACAGTTGTATTGTTAGCGCGCCGCGCCCCAAAATGCATCGGTCAAAAACATCGGCATCCAGCGTTTTCGAGCGAAGCGAATCCTCGTTCGCGTGACGAAAGCGCGCACGGCAAAAAGAGGAGCCCCGGTTCTGATTCAAATCAGGACCGCGGCTCCAAAAACAACAACGCGGGCTTCAAGGCCCGCGTCATCGAACTCAAATCTGTGAAAATTCCCGATCAGCGCGGACCGCGCGGACCCGCACCGGGACCGCCACGACCGCCGGCGCCACCGCGCTCCGCGCCGGGACCGGCGCCAAACACCGGCTTCGGCTTCATCGGCAACAGGCCTTCGCGCTGCAGCTTCTTGCGGGCCAGCTTGCGCGCGCGGCGCACGGCTTCGGCCTTTTCGCGGGCCTTCTTCTCGGAGGGCTTTTCGTAGTGACCGCGGAGCTTCATCTCGCGGAAAATACCCTCACGCTGCATCTTCTTCTTCAGCGCCTTGAGGGCTTGATCAACATTGTTATCGCGAACGAGAACCTGCACGCGGCATCCTCTTTCAGTGGGTCGGATTGGAATTCTGGTAAAGCAAAGGGCCGGAAAAAGTCCTGGCCCTTAACCTTGAGCGCGCGGATGTATCAGACAACGCCGCCGATGTCCACCGGCGCATCGGGCATTTGGGCCGAAAATGGCCCGAATCGCCTAAGATAACTCGCCTGAAGATTGGTTCACGGCCTTGTGTGTCCTTTTGCGTGCCTTGCCTTGATTTTAGCTCAAAAACCGAAGGAGAGGACCATGAATGCGAGGAAATACGTCGCCGAGGCGATCGGGACGTTTTGGCTGACTTTTGCGGGGTGTGGCAGCGCGGTGATCGCAGCAGGGTTTCCGCAGGTCGGTATCGGCCTGCTCGGGGTTGCCCTGACGTTCGGGCTGAGCGTCGTGACCATGGCCTACGCCATCGGCCACGTGTCCGGATGCCATCTTAACCCGGCGGTGACGGTAGGCCTCGCCGCCGGCGGCCGTTTTCCCGCCGGGCAGATCGCGCCCTATGTGATCGCGCAGGTGATCGGCGCGGTCGCCGCTGCCGCGCTGCTGTACGTGATTGCCAGCGGGGCTCCCGGCTTTGACGTCAGCAAGGGCTTTGCCTCGAATGGCTACGGACCGCATTCGCCGGGCCAGTACAGCCTGGTTGTGTGCTTCATTACGGAAGTCGTGATGACCATGATGTTTCTGTTCATCATCATGGGCGCCACCCACGGCAAGGCGCCCGCAGGTTTCGCGCCGCTGGCCATCGGACTGGCGCTGGTGATGATCCACCTGGTCAGCATTCCCGTGACCAACACGTCGGTCAATCCGGCGCGCAGCACCGGGCCGGCTTTGTTTGTCGGTGGCTGGGCGCTGGCGCAGCTCTGGCTGTTCTGGGTGGCGCCATTGATCGGCGGGGTGCTCGGCGGCGTGATCTATCGCTGGCTCAGCGATGAGCCGGATGGCGTCGTCGAGGGTCGATCCCGGGCTTGAAGCGCAAGCGCGCTATTTTTCGCGCGGCGATACCTGCGTCACATGACCCATCTTGCGGCCGGGGCGCGGTGCGCCCTTGCCGTAGAGGTGGACGGTGGCCCCGGGGATGGTCAGCCATCGCTCGTAGTCGTTGATATCGTCTCCGATCAGATTGGTCATGGTGACCGGGCCGTGGCGCACCGGCTTGCCCAGCGGCCAGCCGGCAATGGCGCGGATGTGCTGCTCGAACTGCGAGATCGATGCGCCGTCGAGCGTCCAGTGTCCGGAATTGTGGACGCGCGGCGCGATCTCGTTGACCAGAACCTTCGGGCCGCTCTCGGCCTGCACCACGAACATCTCGACCGCGAGCACGCCGACGTAATTCAGCGCGCTTGCGATCTTCTCGGCGATGGCGCGCGCCTCGTCCGCCAGCGCGTCCGAAATATTGGCCGGCGCGCGGGAAGTTTTCAGGATGTGGTCGCGATGCTCGTTTTCGGTGACGTCGAAGCATTCGACGTCGCCGTCCGCGGAGCGCGCGGCGATCACGGAGATCTCGCACTGGAACGGAACGAAGGCCTCGAGAATGGCGGAGCGCGTGCCGAGCTCTTCCCAGATCCTGTCGGGGTCATCGCCCGCGCGGATGATCGCCTGGCCCTTGCCGTCATAACCGAAGCGGCGGGTCTTCAGCACGGCCGGCAGTCCGATGCGCGCGATCGCGGCGCGCAGGCCCGCGGCCGACGACACGTCGGCGTAGTCGGCGGTGCCGATGCCCAGCCGCTTGACGAAGTCCTTCTCCGCAAGCCGGTCCTGGGTGGTTTCCAGGATCTTCCGTTCCGGGCAGTACCGGGCGGCGCGCGCCGAGGATCATCGCGGCGGCGGACGGCACGTTCTCGAATTCATAGGTGATGACGTCGACGTCGCCCGCGAACAATTCCAGCGCCTCGACATCGGCGTATTCCGCGCAGGTGGCGTTCAGCACGACGTCGAATGCCGGCGAATCCGGATCGGGCGAAAACACCTGGCAGCGCAGGCCGAGCCGCGCGGCCGCCATGGCCAGCATCCGGCCCAATTGTCCGCCGCCGAGAATTCCGATGGTGTCGCCGGGCTTCAGCTTCACCTGCCGTGGAGAAGTCACGCCGGATCCTCCGGGCGCTCGCCAACCGCATCGGTCTGCGCCTTGCGCCAGGCGGCTAGCCTGCCCGCGAGCGCCGGATCGTTCAGCGCCAGCACGCCGGCCGCGAGCAGCGCGGCGTTGATGGCGCCCGCCTTGCCGATCGCCAGTGTTCCAACGGGGACGCCGGCTGGCATCTGCACGATGGAATAGAGCGAATCGAGGCCGGACAGCGCCTTTGATTCGATCGGAACGCCGAATACCGGCAGGTCCGTCAGCGACGCCGTCATGCCGGGCAAATGCGCCGCGCCTCCGGCGCCGGCGATGATGATCTTGAAGCCGGCGGCCTTGGCGCCCCTGGCAAAGGCGAACATCCGGTCCGGGGTGCGGTGCGCCGAGACGATGTGTTTCTCGCAGGCGATCCCGAGCGCACCAAGGGTTTCGGCGGTGTGGCGCATGGTATCCCAGTCCGACTGGCTTCCCATGATGATGGCGACGGGGGCGGGCATGGGTTAATTCTTTCAGGAATCCATAAACATAGGCCGGATTATAGGATCGGCTCAGGGCTCGGCAAGGTGTGGCAAGGGGTCCGGAATGGACTATCCTGTCTTGGTGAATTCCGGCAAGCCTTGTTAGCGCATGATTCCGGCCTCCGGTGCCAGTCTCGCGCAAAAGGGTTGCCGATTTGAGATGTCCATGAAGAAGAAAACAGGTCCGGCCGCCCCCAAATCCAGGCAACCCGGGGCGGCGAAACGCCGCAAAACCGGGGTCGGCAAGCCTAAATCCGGCCCCCGTCGCAAGGCTGCGCCAAAGCCGGTTGTGCGGGCGCGGACCGGGGACGCCAGGCCGGCGCTTCGCAAGCTGCGGACCGAACTGGCGCGCGCGCTCAGCGCGGATCGCTGAACTCGAGGCGTCAGCCGATACCGACTTCCTGCTGGATATTCCGAACCGGCGTGGCTTCGAGCGCGAGTTCCAGCGCGCGATCGCCTACATCAAGCGCTATGAGGCGAGCGGTGCGCTGATCGTGCTCGACGTCGATGGCTTAAAGCCGATCAACGACGCCTTCGGCCACGCAGCCGGCGATCAGGTCTTGAAGGCGGTCGCGGCCACGCTGGTACGCCAGGTGCGCTCCTCCGACGTCGTCGGCCGGCTCGGTGGCGACGAGTTCGCGGTTTTGCTGTGGAACCTGACCGAGACCGATGCCAGAGCAAAAGCGGCCACGCTGGAAGAGGCCGTCGACCAGCTCACCTTCACGTTTGGCGGCCGCCATGTGACGGCGGGCGCCTCGGCGGGCGTCGCCGTTCTCGGCCCGCATGCGGAAGCTGGCCGCGCGCTCGAGGAGGCCGACAGCGCGATGTATGTGCGCAAGGCGCAGCGCCGGCACGAATCCTGATATTTACAAGCCGCTCAGATCGTCCGGCACGTTGCCGAATTTCCGGAGCAACTCGGCGTCGCCGAATTCGCCGATCATGGGATCGCCGCTGCGTCTGAAGGCGACGGCGCCGATACTGCCCGCGCTCCGCGCCAGGATTTCCGCGCGCCGCAGTGCCGCCGATGAACTCTGGCATTCCTCCGCCGCGCCCGCGACCGGCGAACCGGCCTCGTCCTGGACGAACGGCATTGCAACGTAATAGGTGACGTCGGCCATAATTATCGCTCCCTAAAGCTCCCTTGAAGCTTCCTTGGCGCCGGTTCGGTCGATCAGGCGGCGTCGCTGTTCGACAATCCGGTGGGCACGCAGCCGCAGGCGATCGTCACCTGCAATTCCAGCAGTTCGTTCTCCAGATATTCGTTCGCCATGATCAGCGCCTTGATCGTGCTGCGAAGATTGCCGTCGCACATCGCGATCGCCTGGTCGCAGGCCTGCTCGTAACGGTTGCTGTCGGACAGTGAAGAGGCTTTGGACATGGCGACTCCGGGGAGGGTTCGAGGGGCGGATTGCGATGTTCTTCTTTTGTTCTCTTGGAGTCAAGAGGCCTCCATACAAACCGATCGGCGGATGCACAGGTGGTCATGGAGCAGGCGCGGCTCTGCGCGGTCGGCCGGGCGAGGCAATCCAAATGTCTCGAGACAGGGAACGAAAACAACATCCGGGGCTTAATGCCTATTCGCAGGGGAGTGGACGTATGGGTCTTGTTGAGTCCAAAAGACCCGTGGTGCTGGTCGTTGAGGATGAGTTTCTGCTCCGCATGGATGCGGTCGACATGATCGGAGACGCCGGGTTCGAGGTCCTCGAAGCCGCGAACGCCGATCAGGCCATTGAAATTCTCGAAGCTCGCCGGGACATCACCGTGGTCTTCACCGATATCCAGATGCCGGGTTCGATGGACGGATTGCGGCTCGCGCGCGCGGTGCGCGGCCGCTGGCCGCCGATCAAGATCGTGGCGACCTCCGGCCATGTCGGCGTGCGCGAAACAGATCTGCCCGAGGGCGGGCGCTTTTTGTCCAAACCCTACAGTTCGGTCCAGGTGACGGGCGTGCTGCGCGAGCTGATCGCCGGCGCTTGAGCTTCAACTAGCTGTGATGTCCGCGTTCGCCTGTTTCGACAGCTACGCGATGATATCCGGCGTGATCTGGTCTTCGATGAAGGCGATGCGGTCGCGTAATTGCAACTTGCGTTTCTTCAACCGCTGCAACCGCAAAAGGTCCGGCGCGGGAGATTGATGCAGCGCGTCGATCGCCGCGTCGAGATCGCGGTGCTCCTGTTGCAGCCGTGCGAGCTCGTTGGCGAGTTCGCGCTCATCTTCGTCGGTCATGATGTACGATAGCTGAAAAACGCGATGAGATTGCGAGAGGTTCTGGAAACGGCTTTGGGGAATATCGTCCTTGCCGGGTCGGGGCGCAAGCTGGCGCGGGTTCCGTACTCACGATTCGTTACAGATGTGAGCGGAAAAATGAGGCCGCCATTTTCGTTCCCCATCGACAGATTTCCGTACTCGTGTACACTCCCTTGTCCGGATCGAATTCGAGGTCTCAATCAGCCGAGGAGGTTTGGTATGGCAATTCAGGCGCATCTCGTTGAACTGGAACGCAAACACAAAGTTCTTGAAAACGAATTGCATGAAGCTCTCGTGCACCTCTCAACAGATGACCTGCAAATTGTCGAACTGAAGCGCCGAAAACTGATGGTCAAGGACCAGATCGAACGGTTGAAAAATACCGCGAGCGAAACGCTGCACTAGCTTTCGCCACTCTCCAAGCTCCCGCAATCACCACTGACATCGCAGGGACGAACGCCGATGGCGTTCGCTCGGTAGGTGCGCGCTTCGGCCGCATCTGCGGGCAACGCAACCGGTGTGAGGCTCACAGGCCTGCCAGTTCGCCGACATAGTCCGCGATCGCCAGCGACGATGTCAGTCCCGGTGACTCGATGCCGAACAGATTGATCAATCCGTCCACGCCGTGCTCTTGCGGCCCCTGGATCAGGAAATCCTGTGTGGCGACTGCTGGCGGGACGATCTTCGGCCGAATGCCCGAATAGCTCGGCATCAGCGCGCCGTCGGGCAGCGTCGGCCAGTAGCGCCGGATCGCCGGATAGAAGCGCTCCGCCCGCGCCGGGTCGACGGCGTAGTCCACCTTCTCCACCCATTCGACGTCGGGCCCGAAGCGGGCCTGTCCCGCCATGTCGAGGGTGAGATGCACGCCGAGCCCGCCGGGCTCGGGCACCGGATAGATCAGATGCGAGAACGGCGCCCGCGCGCTGCAACTGAAATAATTTCCCTTGGCAAGATAGGCCGGCGGTATCTGTTCGAGCGGCATGCCGTCGATGCTGCGCGCAGTCGCGGTTGCGCCAAGCCCCGCGGCGTTGACGAGCAGCCGGCATTCAAGCGACATCGGCGTATCGCCGCCGGCGTCGAGTTCGATGCGGCCTCCCGCCGCCCTGGCGTGCAGCAGCGGCGTATGAAAAGCGCAGACCGCGCCGGCGTCCTCGGCGTCGCCGCGCAACGCCAGCATGTAGGCATGGCTGTCGATGATGCCGGTGGAAGGCGACAACAGCG
Organism: uncultured Alphaproteobacteria bacterium; assembly: GCA_963843225.1. Taxonomy (GTDB): domain Bacteria; phylum Pseudomonadota; class Alphaproteobacteria; order Rhizobiales; family Xanthobacteraceae; genus Bradyrhizobium. The sequence continues at coordinate 176,121 of CAWJJT010000009.1, forward strand.
CCGCATCGCAATTCAGCGCCGGCTCCAATGCGCGGGCCTCCGCGCCGGAAAGGGTCCTGAGATCGTCGACGCCATTGGCCTCGGCATGCGCCCTGATCGATTGCAGCTTCTCGGTTTCGCTGGGTGTGGTCGCGACGATCAGCTTGCCGCAATTGCGGTGTGGGATGCCGTGATCCCCGCAATATTGGTAGAGCGCGCGCTTGCCGCCCACGCACATCCGGGCCATCAGGCTGCCCGCCTTGTAATAGATGCCGGCGTGGATCACCTCGCTGTTGCGGGAGGAGGTCACCGTGCCGATCGCCTCGGCCGCCTCCAGCAGGATCACCTCCCGGCCCGCCTGCGCCAGCCGCCGCGCCACCGCGAGACCGATCACGCCCGCACCGATAACGACGCACTCAACCTTGTCCATTCGCGCCTTCAGGCCCACTGGAATTTCAACGTGCGCTTCGTTAGGTGGCCGCTCGTTCCGGGTCAATCGCGGCCGCGCAATATCGCGTGATTCGCGACCATCTTTCCGGAGAACCCGCCGGGTTCATTGCGGGACTCTTTCAGCGTCCGGATCGCGTTAGGAAAGCATTAATCATGTCAGGGCAATTGCCGTAATTTGAGTTACATTTTTGGGTTGTAAGGGTACGCGTTTACCCGATCCAAAGGCGTGCGGTCAGACACTCCGCCCGAAATGCGCGGGTGACTGATGGCTGGCAAGAACTGGCAGGCGGGCGGCAAGAACTTGATTCCTGCGCAGGCTCTGGTGTGTCTGATCGCGACGGCTGCGCCGGCGCGGGCCGGCTGGGCCTCGCCCGATGGTTTTGCGTGGACGGGCGATCTCGGCTCGGCCGACCCCAACATGCTCTGGGAAATGGTGATCGGCGGCATCGTCGTCTGCGCGTTCCTCGCCGCCATCGCGCTGTGGATCCACTCCGCGTTGCGCAGGGTCAGGCGTTCGCAATTGCGCCGAAACGCGTTCGTCCGCTCCGCGCTGAACAATCTCAGCCACGGCGTGGTCATGACGGATCCGCAGAAGCGCATCGTGTACTGCAACAACCGCTATCTCGAGATCTACGGACTCTCGCGTTCGGATATTCCGAGGAGCATGACCGGGCCGGAATTGCTGGCGTTGCGGCGTGCGCGGGGCGTGCTCGACATCAGCGTCGAGGATTTCTACAAATATGCCCACCGGCCGGAAGGCCTCATTACCGAACTTCCCAACGGACGGTCGGTTCTCGTCAGGTATTTCGGGTTGCCGAACGGCGGTTCGGTGGCGACCCACGAGGATTGCAGCGAGCAGCGCGCGCTTTCGCGGCAACTGGCGTCGACCAAGCAATTCCTGGAATTGGTGCTCGACAACGTGCCGGTCTGCGTGGCCGCCAAGAGCATCGAGGACGGCCGCTATATTTTCGCCAACCGCGCGTTCGAGCGCTTCTCGCGCTTCTCCCGCGACAACATCGTCGGCAAGCGCGCCGACGAGATCTTTCGTCCGGAAACCACGGCCAGCATCGAGGCCGCCGACCGGGCGGCAATCGGCTCGCCCGAGGGCCAGTTCCGCACCGAACTGGTGGTCGAGCGCGGCTCGCAGAAGCGCGTCCTGTCCAGTGTCCGCGTCATCGCGCGCAACGACAAGAACGAACCGGAATTCCTGATCGCGCTGTTCGACGACGTCACCGAGCGCCGGTCGTTGTCGCAGGAGCTCGAGAACACCAAGAAATTCCTCGAACTCATCGTCGACAACATTCCGGTCTCGCTGATCGTGGAGCGCGTCAGCGACGGCCGCTATCTGCTCGCCAATCGCAGCGCGGAGATCATCCTCAACCGGCGCCGCGAGGACGCCACCGGCCTCACCGCCGCCGACATCTTCAATCCCCGGGAAGCCAAGCTGATCGTCGCCCGCGACGAGGCGGCGATCAAGAAACGCGGCCTGCTGGTCGAGGAACATCCGATCAGCACCAAGGACGGGTTGCGGCTGTTCCTGACCCGCCGCATGACGGTGCTCGACGAGGCCGGCGAGCCGCAATATCTGATCAAGACCCACGAGGACGTCACCGACCGCCGCCAGACCGAATCGCGCATGGCGCATATGGCCTATCATGACGGCCTGACCGATCTGCCGAACCGCGCCGCGTTCCTGCAGGCGCTGGCGCAGATGATCGAGGCCTGCGAAGGCACCAGCGAGGAATTCGCGGTGCTCTCGCTCGACCTCGACGGGCTGAAGGAAGTCAACGACGTGTTCGGCCACGCCGTCGGCGACAAGCTCCTGATCGAAGTGGCGCACCGTCTCCTGGCGCTCGGCCCGCGGCGGCGTCGTGGCCCGGCTCTCGGGCGACGAGTTCGGGTTGATCATCGACGGCAAGCAGCCCGTCGCCGGCATGCTGCTGGCCGAGCAGATCGCCGAAGCCCTGACCAGGGAATTCCAGATCGACGGCAAATCGGTCCGCACCGGCGTCACCACGGGCATTTCGATATTCCCGCATAACGGCGCCGACGCCGCCTCGCTGCTCGCCAATGCCGGCGCGGCGCTGTTCCGCGCCAAGGCCAAATCGCGCGGCTCGATCAGCATCTACGAGCCCGAGATGGACCAGCAGGTCCGCGATCGCCGCGTGCTGCACCAGGATCTCTCGCTCGCGATCAAGAACGGCGAGCTGTCGCTGCATTACCAGCCGCAGGCGATGTCGCGCCACACCGTCGCGGCCAGCGAGATCATCGGCTTCGAGGCGCTGGCGCGCTGGCTGCATCCGGTGCGCGGCTTCGTGCCGCCGAGCGATTTCATCCCGCTCGCGGAAGAAAGCGGCCTGATCGTCGAGATGGGCGAATGGATTCTGCGCGAAGCCTGCCGCGAGGCTGCGTCCTGGCCGCTGCCGCTGCAGATCGCGGTCAACCTGTCGCCGGCGCAGTTCATGCACGGCGACGTCGTCAGTCTCGTGCATTCGATCCTGCTCGAAACCGGCCTGTCGCCGGGCCGGCTTGAACTGGAAATCACCGAGGGCGTGCTGATCGAGGATTTCGACCGCGGCCTGGCGCTGCTGCGCCGGCTGAAGGCGCTCGGCGTGCGCATTTCCATGGACGATTTCGGCAGCGGCTACTCGTCGCTCTCCTACCTGCAGGCGTTCCCGTTCGACAAGATCAAGATCGACCGCGATTTCGTCATCAATCTCGGCCGCAATCCGCAATCGGCCGCCATCATCCGGGCCGTCATCGGCCTCGGCCACGGTCTCGAAATGTCGATCGTCGCCGAGGGCGTTGAAACCCAGGAGCAACTCGGCTTCCTCGCCGACGAGGGTTGCGACGCCGTGCAGGGCTATTTCATCGGCAAGCCGCTGCCGATCGGCCAGTACGCCGTGCTGGTGGGCCGCAATGGCGGCGACGCCGTCGCGACCGCGCGCAAGACCGGCTAGGCAAATCCGCCGGATTGAATTATTCTCTCACCTTATTCCTGTTCGAGCATGATCCGTCGGTGAACGACTTGCCTCTGTCTTGAGGCAAAGCGGTTTCCACTTTCACGAATCATCCTCCGGACGTCAGGCGTCGCGCATGGCGGATTACGATCTTGCGATCATCGGCGGCGGCCTGAACGGCGTCAGCATTGCGCGCGACGCCGCAGGGCGTGGTCTGCGCGTGATCCTGCTGGAGCAGGGCGACCTCGGTTCCGCCGCATCGGCGGCCTCGCCACGGCTTGTTCACGGCGATCTGGCGGTGCTGGAGCGCCGGGGATTTGGCCGCGTGCGCACGGCGTTGGCCGAGCGCGACATCTGGCTCAGGATCGCGCCGCATCTGGTGCGGCCGATGCGGTTCGTGATCCCCTCCCATTCCGACGAGCGTCCGCCGTGGCTGTTGCGAACCGGGCTGTGGCTCTATGACCGGCTGGCTTCGTCGGCCGGTCTGCCGGGCGCCGCAACCGTCGACGTTACCCATCATCCGCTCGGCAATGCGCTGAAGCGGCCGTTCGGCACCGCTTTCGAATATTCCGACTGTGTGGTGGACGATTCGCGGCTGGTCATCGCCAATGCCGTCGACGCCGCCGAACGTGGCGCCGACATCCGCACCGGCGCGCGCTGTGTTCGCGCCGACCGGACGGAGATCTGGCGGCTGGCGGTGATCGATCGCGGCCGCCGTCAGGTGATCACGGCCCGCGCGCTGGCCAACGCCGCGGGCGCCTGGACTTCGTCGGTCGCTGAAACCGTCTTGCGGCTGCCGCCGCCGCGCGTTGCCGCGATGCAGCTCAGCCAGATCGTGGTCCGGCGGCTGTTCGAGACCGACAACGTCTATGTTTTCCAGAACAGCGACCGCCGGCTGATTTTCGCCAGCCCCTATGAGCGCGATTTCACGCTGATCGGCACCGTCGGCCAGGCGTTCAAGGGCGATCCCGCCGCGGTGTCGATGGCCGCCGCCGACGTCGCCTATCTCTGCGCCGCCGCCAACCGGTATTTTCGCGAGCGGGTCGAACCGTCAGACGTGATCAGGACGGTTTCCGGAGCCAACATGGCCATGGACCCCGCCGGCCGCCGCGCCGCGTGCGACGGCGCCATGACGTTCGATGCGCGGCGTCGCAAGGCCCCGCTACTGACGGTGTTCGGCGGCGACGTCACGACCGCGCGGCTGCGCGCCGAGCGTGCGGTCTCGAAGCTGACGCCGTTCTATCCGATGTCGCCGCGCTGGACCGCGAAGGCGCCGCTGCCGGGCGGCGATTTCGCCTGGGCCCGCTTCGACGCGGAGGTCGATCGCGCGCGCGAGCGCTGGCCCTTCCTTGGCGAGGCCGAGTTGTTGCGTCTGGTCGGCGCCTACGGATCCCGTCTGGCCGCCGTGCTCGGCGACGCCAGGGATCGCGCCGATCTCGGTCCGGTGTTCGGACCCGAACTGACGGGAGCGGAAGTCCGCTATCTCATGGCGAAGGAATGGGCGCGGTTTGCCGACGACATTCTCTGGCGCCGCTCCAAGCTCGGCCTGACCATGACGCCCGCCGATCGCGAGGCGTTGGCGGCGTATATGGCGCGGCCGACGACATCAGGCGGCGCCGACAATCCTGGGGCTACGCGCGGTGGCGCGGTTGAGCCGGAGCCGATCCGCCGCTAGCGTGCTGCCACGATTGGGCTGGCGAGGACGATGGCCGAGGAACATCCGCAAGGCGAACCGCAAGCAAAGGCGGCGACCGACATGCCGCTGCTGCGTATCGACGCGGTGGTGAAGAAATTCGGCAATTTTCGCGCCGTTGACCGCTTGTCCCTCGACATCTGGCCCGGGGAGTTCTTTGCGCTGCTCGGTCCAAGCGGCTGCGGCAAGACCACGCTGTTGCGGATGCTTGCCGGCTTCGAGACGCCGGACGAGGGCCGCATCCTGCTCGACGGCAGGGATATCGCGCAGGTGCTGCCGCATCAGCGTCCCGTCAACATGATGTTCCAGAACTACGCGCTGTTTCCGCATCTTTCCGTGCGCGACAATATCGCCTTCGGCCTGAAACGCGCCGGTATGGCGCGCGCGGAGATCAAGGCCCGCGTGGCCGAGATGCTCGCGCTGGTCAGGCTCGAGGGACTGGAGAAGCGCAAGCCCGACCAACTCTCCGGCGGCCAGAAGCAGCGCGTGGCGCTGGCGCGCTCGCTGGCGCGCCGGCCGCGGCTGTTGCTGCTCGACGAGCCGCTGGCCGCGCTCGACAAGAAGCTGCGCGAGAGCACCCAGCTCGAACTGGTCGAACTGCAGCGCCGGCTCGGCATGACCTTCGTGATCGTCACCCATGATCAGGAAGAGGCGATGACGATGGCCGACCGCATCGGGGTGATGGATGCGGGGCAGCTCGAACAGGTCGCCAAGCCGAGGCAGCTCTATGAAGAGCCGGCGTCGCGCTGGATCGCCGAGTTCGTCGGCGACATCAACATTTTCGAGGGCCAGGTGGAAAAGCAGGAAGCCGGCCGGCTGCTGATCGCGACAAAGGACGCCGGCACCATCGCGGTGACGCCGCCGCGCGAACCGCTGACAAAATCGGCGGTCTGCGTCGCGATCCGTCCCGAGAAGGTGAAACTGTCGCGGCGCGCCCTGTCGTCGGACGGCGACCATGCGCATGCGATCAACCGGCTGGAGGGGGTCGTGGCCGACGTCAGCTATCTCGGCGGCGTCACCAGCTACAAGGTGAAGCTCGATTCCGGCGCGGTGCTGCGCTCGTCGATGGCCAACACCGCCCGGATCGACATCGACGCCTATCAGGCGTGCCATCGCGTGGTGGCGTGGTTCACGCCCGACGACTGCGTGGTGCTGGAACGATGAGCGCGCGGCGCATCTTCACCCGCCCGGCGCGGCTGGCCGCGATCGCGCCCTATCTGTGGATGGTGCTGTTCTTCCTGGTGCCGTTCGGCTTCGTGCTGAAGATCAGCCTGTCGCAGACCGCGATCGCACAGCCGCCCTATACACCGGTGTTTGATTTCGCCCAGGGTGTTGGCGTGCTGCGGTCCGCGGCAGAGCTGTCGCTGGATAATTTCAGGCTGCTGGTCTCCGACGACCTCTATGTGCTGTCTTACCTGCGCAGCCTCGTCGTCGCCGCGGTCTCGACCTCGATCCTGCTCGTGATCGGCTATCCCATCGCCTACGGCATGGCGCGGCTGCCGCCGCGCTGGCAACCGCTCGCGATGATGCTGGTCATCGTTCCCTTCTGGACCTCGTTCCTGATCCGCATCTATGCCTGGATCAACATCCTCCAGCATGACGGCCTGCTCAACAAGATCCTGCTGGCGCTGCATCTGGTGTCGGCGCCGGTGGTGTGGCTCTCGACCGACAGCGCGATGTATCTCGGCATCGTCTACTCCTATCTGCCGTTCATGATCCTGCCGCTCTATGCGACATTGGCGAAAATGGATCCCGCACTGCTGGAAGCGGCAGCCGATCTGGGCTCTTCGCCGCGGCGGGCGTTCTGGCTGGTGACGTTTCCCTTGTCGTTGCCGGGCGTCGCTGCCGGCGTCCTGCTTTGCTTCATCCCGATCGTCGGCGAATTCGTGATTCCCGATCTGCTTGCCGGCTCCAATTCGCTGATGATCGGCCAGACGCTGTGGCTGGAATTCTTCACCAACAAGGACTGGCCGGTGGCGTCGGCGGCCGCCGTCATGTTGCTGGTCGTGCTGGTCGTGCCGCTGATCTTGTACGACCGGCTGCAGCGCCGGCAGCTCGAGGATTCGCGATGACCGCGCGCGGGTTGAACCGGCTGTCCCGCTTCAACGCGATCTCGCTCGCGCTGGGGCTTGCCTTTCTGTATCTGCCGATCGTGATCCTCGTGATCTATTCGTTCAACGCCTCGCGGCTGGTCACGGTGTGGGGCGGCTGGTCGCTGCGCTGGTACTCGGAATTCTTCCACGACCGCGCCATGCTGGAGGCGGCCTGGATGAGTTTCCGCGTGGCGGCGACATCCGCCACCATCGCGACGCTGCTCGGCACGTTGGCCGCGGTGGCGCTGTCGCGCGGCGCGCGGTTTTCCGGCCGCACGCTGTTCTCCGGCATGCTCTACGCGCCGCTGGTGATGCCCGAAGTCATCACCGGGCTGTCGCTGTTGTTATTGTTCGTGGCCGTCGACGCCGAACGCGGCTTCTGGACCGTGACCATCGCGCATACTTCGCTGACGATGTGCTTCGTTGCCGTCGTGGTGCAGTCGCGGCTCGGCGTGCTCGATCGCAGCCTTGAAGAGGCGGCGATGGATCTCGGCTGCGACCCGCTCCGCGCCTTTGTCGCGGTGACGCTGCCCTTGATCCTGCCCGCGATCGCCGCGGGCTGGATGCTGGCGTTCACGCTGTCGCTCGACGATCTCGTGATTGCGAGCTTCACCACCGGCCCCGGCTCGGCGACGCTGCCGATCCGGATCTATTCGGAGGTGCGGCTCGGCGTCAAACCCGAGATCAACGCCATCTGCACGCTGGTGATCGCCTTGATCGCGGTGGTCATCGTGATCGCATCGCTGGCCTCGAAATTGTCGAGCGCGCGAGGCGAGAGCGCGGCGCCGTTGTAAGGCCGTGAGACCGATGGAAGCGCAAAATGGCGGCAACGCGAACCGTGACGAGTGACGGCCAAATTGTTGTATGGTGCCTGCCGTCGATGCGGCGCGGGGTCGAGGTATGAGGCAGACGGGAGAATCAACATCGGCGGCCACTTCAGGGCGCGTTGCGCCGGAAGTCGGTTACAGCCGCACGCGCATCTTGCGCAACCTGTTGATTTCGTTTGCCGCGTTCATCGCGGCTTTTGTCTTGGCCTCATATCCGGATTTGTTCGATAGACCTGTGGCCGCGATGATCGGCAGCGTTGCGGGGCGCTCCAGCCTTTTTGACAATCTGGTATTTTCCGCTTTCTTCGCGCCGACTTTTTCCGGCGTATTTCTTGTATCCCTGATCTGGTTCTCCTGGTTCGACAATACTGACGCTGAACACCGCTCGCGTATCTTCGTTGGGACACTTGCATCGATCGCCATCGGCGGCGTCAGCCGTTTGCTGCAGCACGTTTTGCTCACTCACCCGCGGCCGTACTACGACCCTGCATTTCACTTCCAGTCGCCATCGGGGTTTCTCCATGCGCCGCTCAATACGTGGAATTCATTTCCCAGCGACCACGTCGCGGTGTTTTCAGGCCTGGTAGTCGTGATTTATATCGCACGCTCGAGATTCGCCGTCGCCGCGATCTTGCTGACGGCGATCGTTGAACTATCGCGCATCTATTATGGGGCGCACTATCCATCGGATCTGCTGGGAGGGGCTGCCCTGGCTTCGATCGTTATCTGGGCGGTGCAGGCGCCGTTTTTCGTTTCGCTGGGGACAGCTCGGCGTAAAGTGGGAACGAACCAAACCATCCTTTTTCTACATGGCCGCGTTCTTCGTGAGCTATCAGATCGCCACGCTTGCCGGAGATCTAAGGTGGGTGGCCAGCGTGCTGAAAGCGGCCAGCGGGTTGGCGCTGGATTTCTGACCGGTCGCGGCGATCGCCTCACTCCGGCGTGCCGCAAGCGGCCCGCGGAACGCGAGCCGCAGCAGATCGACCGTCCCGCCAGTGAGGAGTTGAACGACCCTCGGGCTAGCGCACGGGCATCGGCGGCCGAGGCACCTGCGCCAGTTCCGGATCGGTCAATGTCACGCCCGTGGTTTGCGGTGGCGGCTCTATTGGCCGCGGCACGTAGGGCGGGGCGGCTTGCGGCAACATCGGAGCTGTCGTGGCCTGCTGCAGCGGAGGCGGTGGCATCGGTTTATGCGCGCGCGCGGCGGCCGTTCGCGGCGGACGCGCCGGCGTCTTCGGCCGCAGATTTTGCTCGGTGGGCCTGACCTCCGAAACCCTGGCTTCGGGCGCCCTGACTTCCAGAGAACCCTTGATGTCCGAAACCCTGGTATCCCTGGCCGTGTCGCGGGCCACTTGCTGCTGGCTGGCCTTGAGCTCTTCGATGGTGGCCTTGAGCTGCTCGATCTCCTGCCGTGCGCTCGCGAGCTGGCTCGCCGTCGAATCCGGCGATTGCGGCGCATCGGCCGTTGCAGCGGGCGCCGCCGGTGCTGTGCTTTGCGCGGTGTTCTCGGCCGCGGCGGCGGCTGGCGCAGGATCGGCGTTCGCCGCGCTTGCCTCAGCGGCGGGTGCAACTGGTTGCGCGGCCGGCGCTGATTTTTCCAGCGGTAGCCATGCGAGGACGCGCTGCGGCGCCCAACGTGTGATCATCGTCTCGGCGGCGTCGCCAAACGACTGCCAGCCAATGGAGAAGACGCCCCCAATTGCCGCGACCACCAGTGTGGCCGCTAGGGCGCGGGCGGTCTTTCCGAGCACCGTCGGTGGGCGGTCGACGCCCCTCACGTCGCCGACGGCCGCGGGGCGAAATGTCGTATCGACCCGTGGAACGGTTGCCTGTGGAAAGTCGGCCTCGGTGGCGTCTTGCGGAAGGGCCGGGGCTTGCGGGTACGGGGGATGGCGCAGGCTGTAGGCGAGCTGCGCAAGCTCTTCATCCGTGGGCACCATCACGGCCACACCGGGCGCGACCACGAGGACATCGTGCGGATCGTCGGTTGGCTTCGGGTTCGGCATGGGCTGCATGGGGCGCTCCGTACTCGGTGCAATGCCACGGCGTGGCCGCGGCCGGCAGATTTGTGGGGCGAACGTCGCTTGCTGGCCCCAGACTTCATCCGGGTTTGACCAAAGCAAGGCAGCACGGTGGAGAGGTTGCGGCCCCGTGGATAACGGCCGTTTCGGGAACCCGGCCTAGCGCAACAGGGTGCTGGCGGCGGGAAGCGTCTGGCTGCTTTCGATCCGGGCGATCGTTGATTGGTCGCGCGGGACTTGATTCTCGAGCGAATAGCAGACGCACAGCGCAAGGCTGGCCCAGACCGCCGCACTGAAATAGAGCGACATCCAGACAATCTCGTCCTTCCACTCGGCAAGGTCGTGCGTCACGATCCAGCGCGTGCTGACGTCGCGCAGACCCTCGAGCGGCCCCAGAAGCTTGCTGCCGTCGGCAAGGCCGGCCCGCCATCGGCTCAGATACATCGGGACGTCGACGGTCATCAGAAACGCCAGATAGCCCGCAATCCCGATGATCGCGACCACCAGCACCACGCGGGCCTCGCCGTCGAACTCGGGCAGCAGCCGGCACAGGCCAGCTCCGACGATGAAGAACGCGACCGCCCATATCGAATTCTCGATGGCGTTGCCGAGATAGTGGGTGGTCAGCACCGCATACCATGAGAAGCATTCCGCGATGAGGATCAATGGCACGATCACCCACGCGGCGTTCAAGGTGGTTTCCGCTCCCGTCGTCGTGCCCAGCCGGTGCAGGAGGATGGCCCACTGCGCGGCGAAGCAGATCTCGGCTACCGTTGCCACCGACCGGCCGACCACGACGCTCGACAGCCAATGGTCGAACAGGCAGATCCGCTGCACATCCGCGCGCGGCAGGAACGACCTGAAGGCGCAGCCAAAAACATAGGCCGCGCAGAGCAGGAGCATGAGCCCGATACCGGACGTGTTGCCGGGGCTGCCAGCCGGCTGTTCGTGGAGCTGGCGGTACAACAGGAACCAGACCCCGATATTGGCGCCGCTGACCAGGGTCAGGAACGCCCACCACCAGGCCACGGGATTTGACCAGGCCAGCGAACTCGACCGCGCCCGCCATTCCAAACTCATGATCCGCTCCGCGTGTAACCGAACCGACATTGGCCTGTAGTAATTCTGTCACGGAATCAGGGGCCGTCGCGACAAAAATGCGTGTCCGACCGGGGCGAAGGTGGCTGGCGGCCACGTCCGCGACCGCAGCCCGCGGCGCGGGGGTCGGTCTCCGGGCAGGCCAAGGCCGGCCGACCCCCGCCAGGCCGGCCGCCTTGAATCGCGCTTTATGCGGTTGTTTGGGGTGACTTTGTCTCGATTATGCCGCACTCTTGGCTCTCAATTGGTGTTGGCCGGTCGACGAATCCTCGCGGGGGGCAGGCGCCTCACGAGGTCGATCGGGGGTAGTGGCTTTGGGGACTTGATGGCTTTCGATGCCGCGATAGCTGACGGGCTGTTGTCGCGCCGCCGTGTGGGGCGGTCCGAGACGGCTGCGCTGGTTTTAGCCTCGGTCGCTCTGGCGCTCGGCGCAGCGGCGTGGATTTCCGATTCCGATCAGACCACCGCGCTCGCATCGGCCGCGTTGCCGCGCGGCCCGGATCCCGTCTCCTTCAACGAACGCTTTTCTTCGCTCCCGGGATTGGCGGTCGCCGAATTCAAATTCCGAGTCGCCAGGGACACGCTCGCCCGGCAGTTGATGTCCCCGAACTGGCGTGCCGCGTTAGTCGAGCAGGCCAACCTTGGCGCTCCCAAGGCCGATGACGGCCAGCGCGACCAAAGCAGAGCTCGACGCAAGCAGGGCCGGCGACAGCATGCTCGATGACAGCAGGCCGTCGGCCGCGACCGGCATTCCCCTGCCGCGGTCGCGTCCCATTATCGCAGATCTGGATTCGCGGCCCGGATCAGTCACCGCCCAGGACGACAGCGCGCTGCGGTCGGATGATCGCACGCTGATGCAAAAACTGTCCGACCTGCTGCCGGGGCGCATCAAGCTCGCCTCGCTCACGACGGATGGCGGGCTGTTTCGTCAGGGACCCGATCTGGCGGCGCTCGGCTACGACAATCTCACCGCCGTCTACGACATCTCGGCGCATGCGGTGTACCTGCCGAACGGCTCGAGCCTGGAGGCGCACTCGGGAATGGGCAGCCTGAGGGACGACCCCGAGCACGTCGGCGTGCGGATGGCCGGCGCGACGCCGCCAGCCGTGTACGAACTGAAGCCGCGCGAACATTTGTTCCACGGTGTGCAGGCGTTGCGCATGACCCCCGCCGACGGCACCAGTGCGAACGGGCGTTCCGGGCTGCTTACGCACAGCTACATGCTCGGCCCCGACGGTGACTCGAACGGCTGCGTCTCGATCAGGGACTATGAACGCTTCCTCAAGGCTTTCAACGATGGACAATTCAATCGTCTTGTCGTCGTCCCGAGCCTGAGCAATGCAACACTGGCGGCGCAGCACTCCAACACGCCGTCATGAGCGACGCGTCCATCTGCGAAACGCCGCTGCGAACGACCTTCAAGATCAAGCTGAACGGCAGGGCGGTATCGATTGCGACCGTTGGCCAGGCCTATCGGTTTCTGACCAATCTCAATTCGGTCGAATGGATGGAATTCCGCTCGCTTCACGCCGACGCCATCAGCCGGCTCGAGGGCGCCGCCGATGACGCGATGCTGAGCGTGCCCGCGACCAACGCGCTGCGCGCGCTGTTCGTCAGAGCCAAGGTGCTTTGAGCGGAAGTCCGGTTCTTCGCCACGGCGCGCCGCGGAGCTAATGCTCCGGCACCGATCCCGGCGGGCGGAACGCGGAGCGCGATGAGTGGCTGGCGGCAGGCGACGGCTTCGCCGTCTTGTCTCCTGACTTGCCGCGCCGCGGGCTGTCGACCGATTCCAGGTAAGAGGCGAGCGCCCAGGCCGAACTCGAATTGCTCGAATAGTGGTCCTGCAGGAACAGAAAAAGCGTCAGCCGAAAGCGGCCCTTGGTAAGGCCGCGCGTGCTGTGATGACAGGTCGCGCAACTGTCCGCGAACAGCTTGGCGGGCGACTTTCCCTGGTCGAGATTCTGTGCGTGCGCCGCGCTGCCGATCAGCAGTGCGATCGCGCCAAGGGCGAGGGGACGGAACCAGAGTTTTCGCGGCAATGCCCGTTCCGACGCTGACCGCATACCGCTACCGCCCTTCCAGCCGCGCCCCGGTATCTCGACCGAATGCCGGCGTCCCGACCCATCATCCCAAGCTGCCATAGGTTCCAACCGCGTCAAAAAGGCGGCGGAGCGCCCGGACGGACATCAGGCGACACAATTTCAAGCAGACCGCCCCCGTGACTACGCGGCATTCGCAAAAAAAGAATTCTCAGTTCGTCTTGCCGTCGCCGATTGCCACCGGCGCGTCGCCGGCGCGCTGCATCCGGAGCCGGCGGTTTCGCGCCACCGCCCGTCAGCCGGTCCAGCACCGACTTTACGGCATCGCGGGTCTTGCGGTCCTTGACCGCATCGAGCAAGGGCGCAGAGGCCGGCGAACGGCGGATCAGGCTTTCCGGATCGGGAAAGATCAGGGGGTCGTCCCACGGGCCCTGTACCACGAACGGCAATTCGAAGCCCGGCGCGCCGCCCGGCGGCGCGTTCAGGCTGGCGACGCCCTTCATGTCGTATTCACGGGTCGGCACCGAGGCGGTGCCGGTCAGGGTAAGATGCGCGGCCGGGCCTTCGACGCGGATATCGTCGGCGGTGGCGATGCCGTCGGCGAATTTCACCGCGATCGTGAGCTTGTCGTAGGGCGTGGAGCCGGAGCGGAAATTGCCGCCGCCGGACAAGGGCCGGCGCTCCAGCCGCTTCAGGAGTTGCTCGACATTGAAGCCCGAGATCGCGCCGTCATGACCGGTCAGCGACGCGGTGCCGTCGAGCGATGAGGCGAGCCCGAACGGGCTCGAGCCCGAGGCCACCAGCGAGACGTTGAGATTGCCGCGGCCCGACAGTTTCGTCACCCCGAACAATTCGCTGGCGCAGGCCTGCAGATCGACGTCGGTGAACTGGAACTGCGCCTTGACGTCGGCGATCGCGTCCGAACGCGCGACCCCGAACGAACCCCTGGCGATGCCGCCATAGACTTGCGCCTCGCCGACCGAGAGCGCCAGCGCGCCGCCGCGCAGGTTCGCGCCGAACGCGGTGCGGCCGAGCCGCGTCGGGCCGATCGTCACCCGCGCCGCCGACAGGCGCATGTCGAGGTCGGTCGAGGACAGCGCGTTGAGGTCGAACGCCTGCCGGTTCCAGTCGCGCGCGCCGCTGGCGAGCAGGCGGAAGGTAGAGATGTAGGGCGTGAAGTCGAGGTTGCCGGCAGCCAGCGTCGCCTGCAGCGTCTGGCGGCCGTTGTTGGCGTAGGTCATGACGCCTTCGGCGACATTGCCGTCGAGTTCGACGTTGACATTGGTGAGCGCGATCGAGGGTCCCACCAGATTGGCGCGCGCCTTCAGCGCGAAGCGGCCGAATCCGCCGGTGCCGGGAGGCGCCCCGCCGATCCAGCCCATGGCGCTGCGCAGCGACGGGCTGTCGATGGTCAGCGTGCCTTCCATCATCATGCTGGTGCGGTCGGCGACGCTGCCGTCGAACGCGACCTTCAGCGGCCCGCTGGACAGCCGCGCCTTCAGGCCTGACCGGTCGCCCGACAGGGCGGCGAGGAAGTCGCTGGCCGAGATCGCGCCGTCGACGCGTTCGCCGCGCCAGTCGAATTGCCCGGTCGCGGCGAACGAGCGCGAGATCGACGGCCAGGCCAGCGAAAGGTCGATGTCGTCGAGTTTTTCGGACAGGTGATTGGCGGCGTCCTCATAACCGAGCACGCCGTCCTGGATCCGGATTTCCGAGAACGACACCGGGTTGTCGGCGCCGGGCTTCATGGTGCGGGCGATGGTGTTGATGAACGGGGTCCAGTTGCTCTCGCCGTCGGGCGTGCGCACCACGCGGATATGCGGACGCAGCATCATGACGTCGGCGATCTCGAAGCGCTGCAGGAGCAGCGGCAGCAGGCGCAGATTGGCGGTCAGCACGTCGACCGAGAGCGCGGGGTCGGCGGCGGCGGCGCCTTTCAGGCCGACGTCATGAAACGAGACGTAGCTTGCCGGGAATACCGAGACGTCGATGGAACCGTGCACGACCAGGTCGAGGCCGGTCACGGCCCGGATCTGCGCCTCGACGGCCTCGCGGAGCGCATCCCGGTTGAGGAACCAGGACGTCGCGACCATGCCGATCAGCGCCACGCCGAGCAACGCCGCGATCGGCGTCCCCAGGCGCTTCATTCCTTGGGCCATCGTCAATGACATATCGAGGTCTGCTTAAATCCAAGTCTGACTGAACTGAATCTGGCGGAGCTTGAGTCTGGCTGAACCGAGTCTGGCCAAGCGATGTCTGCTTAGACCAAATCTGGCTGCACCGTAACCGGTCGAGGCCGGGTCGCGGTGGAAAAAGGGGCGGCGGCGGGGTGCCGGCCCGTGCCAATTTCGGCAACCTGATGGGTTTTCTTGACGCTTTCAAGGCCGTCTTCCGAGCGCCGCTTTGGGAACGGTGTTGAACATCGTTCTCAAGGACCGTTTCGACGGTGGCTTTTTGCGCTCCGAACCGCGCCGAAACCCCGACTGGCCTGTCATTGACGCGTTGCGAAGATTTCGCCTAATAATCCCTCATTCGTCCGAGGCCGACAGCGCCTCGCCCTCCATTCAGGTCGCATTTCATGAACAAGGTCTATCCCGACGCCAAATCGGCACTCGCAGGGCTCTTGAAGGACGGCATGATGATCATGTCCGGCGGGTTCGGTCTTTGCGGCATCGCCGAGGCCCTGTCGGACGCGATCCGCGATTCCGGCGTCAAGAACCTCACGGTGGTCTCCAACAATGCGGGCGTCGACGGCATCGGACTGAGCCGGCTGCTGGAGACGCGGCAGATCAAGAAGATGATCTCGTCCTATGTCGGCGAGAACAAGCTGTTCGCCCAGCAGTTCCTCGCCGGGGAACTCGAACTGGAATTCGCCCCGCAGGGCACGCTGGCCGAGCGCATCCGCGCCGGCGGCGCCGGCATTCCGGCGTTCTACACCAAGACCGGCGTCGGCACCCTGATCGCCGAGGGCAAGGAAGTGAAGGAATTCGACGGCGAGAAATATCTGATGGAGCGCGGGCTGTTCGGCGACCTCGCCATCGTCCACGCCTGGAAGGGCGATACCGCTGGCAACCTCGTCTATCGCAAGACCGCGCGCAACTTCAATCCGATGATGGCAACGGCCGCGAAGATCACGGTGGCCGAGGTCGAGCATCTCGTGCCGGCCGGTCAGATCGATCCCGACCATATCCACACGCCCGGCATTTTCATCAAGCGCATCGTCGAGATCGGAACCGGCAACAAGCGCATCGAGCAGCGCACCACGCGCAAACGCGAGGCGGCCGCCGCCGCCGGGGAGAAAGTCTGATGGCCTGGACCCGCGACCAGATGGCGGCGCGCGCCGCCAAGGAATTGCGCGACGGTTATTACGTCAACCTCGGCATCGGCATCCCGACGCTGGTTTCCAACTACATCCCCGACGGCGTCGACGTCGTGCTGCAGAGCGAGAACGGCATGCTCGGGATGGGGCCGTTTCCCTATGAGGGCGAGGAAGACCCCGACCTGATCAACGCGGGCAAGCAGACCGTCACCGAACTGCCCTCGACCAGCTATTTTTCCTCGGCCGATTCCTTCGGCATGGTGCGCGGCGGCCATATCGACCTGTCGATCCTTGGCGCGATGCAGGTGGCCCAGAACGGCGACCTCGCCAACTGGATGATCCCCGGCAAGATGGTCAAGGGCATGGGCGGCGCGATGGACCTCGTCGCCGGCGTCAAGCGTGTCGTCGTGGTGATGGAGCATTCCGCCAAGGACGGCGCGAAGCTGCTGAAGCAGTGCAACCTGCCGCTGACCGGCGAGCGGGTGGTCGACATGGTGGTGACCGATCTTGCGGTCTTCACCATCGACAAGCAGGGCAAGGACGGCATGGCATTGATCGAACTCGCCGACGGCGTCACGCTCGACGAGGTGAAGTCGAAGACCGAAGCCGAATTCCGGGTGGCGCTGAAGAACGTGTGAGGCGTGCATGGGGCGGTCGCTGCCGACGATCCGGCCCGCTCGCCCCGAAGACGCCGGCTTCATAGCCCGCATTATCCTGGCCTCGCAGCGCGGCCCCCGGCCGCGCGGCTGGTTCGACATCGCGCTCGGCTGGCCCGAACCGCAGTGCCTCGCCTTCATCGAGCGGCTCGCCACCGCGGATGCGCCATCCTGGTGGCATGTTTCGCACTTCATCGTTGCCGAGATCGATGGCGCGCCGGCGGCCGCGCTGTGCGCCATGCCCGCGGCCGGAACCGGGGCCGCCGCTCGATCGGCGATCGCGGAAGCGGCCAGGAGGGCGGGGCTGAAGGACTCCGAACCGGCGGCGATATGGCAGCGCGGCGCCTATGCGGCCGGTTGCTGGGTGCAGGGTGGGGACGACGACTGGCTGGTCGAACACGTGGCGTCGCAGCCCGCCCATCGCGGACGCGGGCTGGTGCAGGCGCTGATCGGCCACGCGCTCGCGGCGGGCAAGGCGAAAGGTTTTGCGACAGCGTCGATCACGTTCCTGATCGGCAACGAGCCCGCGGAGCGATGCTACGCCAAGGCCGGCTTTTCATTCGCCGAGGAAAAACGCGACCCGCAATTCGAGGCGGTGACCGGCGCGCCCGGCTTCCGCCGTTTCGCCCGCGCGATCTGACTGGCTATTGCGTCATGCCCGGGACAAGCCCGGGCATGACGGTTGCACTCACGCCTTGGCGATGGCCACATCCTCCAGCCCGCGATTGCGCGGCTCGACGCCCCAGGCCCACACCACCACGATCTGGACGATCACAAGCCCGATCATCAGCCAGAGCACGCCCGGCAGCTTGTAGGATGCCATCAGCGATCCCACGATGAAGGGCGAGACCACGGTGGCGCCGCGTGCCGAGCGTGTTGCAGATGCCATTGGCGCGCAGCCGGATCTCGGTCGGGAACAGTTCCGGCGTATAGACACCGAACAGGATCGCGGTCTGCACATAGATCGCAACGATCAGCACGAAGCCGACCGAGAGCACGATCGCCGGATCGGAGGCCGCGTCGAAGCGGGCATAGATGTAGCCGGCAACGATGGTCACGACCGACGCGGCGATGATGCTCCAGCGCCGCCCGTAGGCGTCGGACACATAGGCCCCGAGCGCGCAGCCGAACAGCGAGGCGATCGACAGCACCAGCGTATAGGCCAGCGAATTGGTGATGGTCAGCCCCTGGCGCAGGAAGAATTGCGGCAGGAACAGCACGAAGCCGAAGATCAGCGTGTTGATCGTGATCAGCACCCAGGAGCCGACGATCATACGCTGCAGAAGCGGCGGCCTCAGCATGTCGGATGCGCTGACCTGGGCGACCGGCGCCGGCACCACCACCGGCGGCAGCGGCTTGCCGCCGGCGGCTTCCTTTTCGATCGTCTGCATCAGCGCTTCGGCTTCCTCGTTGCGGCCCTGCGATTCCAGCCAGCGCGGCGATTCCGGAAGGTTCTTGCGCAGATACCACACGATCAGCGAGCCGATGCCGGCGATGACGAACATCGGCCGCCATCCGAAGGCCGGGATGATGAGATAGCCGAGCAGCGCGGTGATCGGAAAGCCGGCCACCACGATGAACACCATCATCGACAGCCAGCGCCCGCGCGTCTTCGGCGGCACGAATTCCGTCAGGGTCGAATAGCCGACGACGATTTCGGCGCCGAGGCCGAGCCCCTGCACGAAGCGGCAGGCGATCAACTGGTTGATGTCCTGCGCGAAGGCGGCGGCCAGCGACGCCAGGCCGAAGATCAGCAGGTTGATTTGATAGGTGAAGCGGCGGCCCATTCTGTCGCCGACAAATCCGGTGATCAGCGCCCCCAGCGTCATGCCGACGAAGGTCAGCGAAATGAATTGCAGGTTTTGCGGGATGGTCGAGAACTTGGTCTGCACCGTGGCCGCCAGCACGCCACCGGCGACATAAAGATCGTAGCCGTCGAAGAACATGCCGGCGCCGACCAGCCAGAACACCCGGTAGTGGAACGATGAGATCGGAAGCCGGTCGAGACGCGCGCCGGCGTTTACTGCGGTAGCCATGAAATTACCCCCCTTTTTGTCAGTTTATCCGCGGCTGCCGGTTTGTTTGATGCGGGGCAGCCGCGCTGTCTTCGTTAGTTCAGGCGTCGCTGGGTCGCCGTGTCGCGGTACCAGTCGAACGGCTGATCATGAGTTGCGACCATTACGCTCTTGACGTTGAAATGGTCGTCGAAGCTTTCGGTGCCGAATTCGCGCCCCACGCCGGAATCGTCGACGCCGCCCCAGGGCGAGGCCGGGTCGAGCCGGTGATGGTCGTTGACCCAGACGATGCCGGCCTTGACGCTGCGATGCGACGCGATGGGCGCGGGCGACGTCGCGGGTGCGGATCGCGGCCGCGAGCCCGAACGGTGAATCATTGGCGAGCCGCAGCGCGTCCGCCTCGTCCCTGAACGGCGTCACCGAGGTGAAGGGGCCGAACACTTCCTCCTGGAAGATGCGCATGTCGGACTTCACGTCCGCGAACACCGTCGGCTGCACGAAATAGCCGTTCTCGTGGCCGGGAATTCTGGCGGCGGCGCCGCCCGTGACCAGCCGCGCGCCGTCGTCGCGGCCGAACTGGCAATAGGAAAGCACGCGGTCGCGCTGCCGCGCCGAGATCACCGGCCCGAGCTGGGTTGAGGGATCGAAGGGATCGCCGATGCGGATGGTTTGCGTCTTCGCCTTCAATTTCTCGACGAACTCGTCATAGATCGAGGCCTGCACGAGGTGGCGCGAGGCGCAGACGCAGGTTTGTCCCGCCCCGATGAAGGCGCCGAACGCCGCGTAGTTGACGGCCTGATCGACGTCGAAATCGTCGAACACCATCACCGGCGTCTTGCCGCCGAGCTCCATGGTCTGGTGCGCGAACACCTTTGACGCCGCAGCGCCGGCGATGCGGCCGGCCTCGGTGCCGCCGGTCAGCACCAGCTTGTTGATGTCGCCGTGTTCGGCGAGCATCCGGCCCGCGCTCGCGCCGAGCCCGTGCACGATGTTGAACACGCCGGGCGGCAGTCCGGCTTCCGTGAAGATCTGCGCCAGCCGCAGTGTCGTCAGCGGGGTATATTCCGACGGTTTGACCACCGTGACGCAGCCGCTGGCCAGCACCGCGGCGAGCGATTTGCACAGGATCATCAGCGGATGATTGAACGGCGTGCAGTTGGCGACGATGCCGATCGGCGTGCGCAGCGTGTAGTTCAAATAGGAGCCTTCGACCGGGATCACGGAATCGCGGCGGGCCAGCGCAAGCCCGGCAAAATAGCGGAAGAAATCCGGCAGCCGCGACAGCTGCGCGCGGGTCTCGTTGAGCGGCCGGCCGTTGTTGAGCGTCTCCAGCCGGTACAGCTGGTCGAGGTTGGCCTCGAACGCGTCGGCCAGCCGGTTGACGAGCCGCGCCCGCGAACGGATATCCATGCTGCCCCAGGCTTTTCCTTCGAAGGCTGCGCGCGCGCTCTTCATGGCGCGATCGACGTCGGCGGCGGTCGAATTCGGAATCCGCGCGATCACGTCGCCGGTGGCGGGATTGCGGACGTCGAGCATTTCGCTGGTTGCGGCCTCGATCTCGCGGCCGTCGATGAAATTGCCGTGGATCTCGACCTCGGCGGTGGCTGGCTTGGCGGAAATATTCATCGTTCTCTCCTTTCGATCATGATCGGAAGCGGATCACGCTTCGACGATCACGGCGTTGCGCTTCAGCGCAGGCAACACGCGCTTTTCGGTCTGGCCGATATGAGCCTTGATGATGCGGGAGGCGGCACGTCCATCGCGCCGCTGCATCGCCTCGATCAGGGCGACGTGCTCGGCGACGAGCCGCGCCGGATCATGCCCCTTCACATTGGCGACGCTGACCCGCACCAGCCGGTCGGCCTGGCCGATCAGGTCGCACAGCGCCGCCGCCATGCGGCGGTTGCCGGAGGCGTGCGCCAGCGCCGAGTGAAAGGCGCGGTTATAGGCGATGAAGTCCTCATGATCGCCGGCGAAGCGCCTGAACGCGTCGAGCGCCTTCAACACGTCGTCGCCCGCATGCTCGATCGCTTCGGCGACGCACGCCGGCTCCAGCGCAAAGCGGAACCGCAGCAGGTCGCGCGCGTCGGAAAGCGAGATCGGGTTGACGCGATAGCCCTGGCGCGGCTGCACGGTGACGAGATGCTCGCGCTCCAGCCGCAGCAAGGCCTCGCGCACCGGTTGGCGGCTCACCGCATAGCGCTCGGCGAGCTCCTGCTCTCGCATATCATCGCCGGGCGCCAGGCGGCAGGTCAGAATATCAGTCCGCAGGCTTTCATAGACATTATCGCGCAAAAGCATCGGATATTCCCTGGATCATGGGCTTAATGTTGCAGTCGTGAAATATCACGTCAAGTGACAAAGGCTTGAAAAGTCTGAATTTTGATTTATCAGAGAAGGCTCATTCAAGCCCCTGCGGCGCCGGACGCTTTGCAAGCACATCAGAGAGACAAGGCATGGATCGACTTTTCGCTGCCGGCACGGTCAACGCGGCGGTATCGGGCCAAAAGGCCGCGCCGCCGCTTTTTCTGTTTCATTCGCTGCTGTCGGATCGCGCCAGTTTCGACGCCGTCGTGCCGAGGCTGTCGCAGTCGTTCCGGGTGATCGTTCCGGAATTGCCGGGCTTCGGCGCCTCGAAAGCCGTTGGCGGCGGTCTCGCCGATGTCGCCGACCGCATGGCGGAGGTGGTGAAGGAGGCTGGCGGCGGCGAGAGCATCGTGCTCGGCAACGGCTATGGCGGCTTCGTCGCGCTGCAGATGGCCATTCGCCACCCCGGCATCGCGAGCCGGCTGATCCTCGCCGATTGCGGCGCGGCGTTTTCGGAAGAGGGGCGGCAGGCCTTCCGCAACATGGCGGCGGCATCGAGTTCCAAGGGACTGGCCGCGATCACCGATGTCGCGATGCGGCGGCTATTCGCGCCGGAATTTCAGGAACAGCATCCCGATCTGATGCGCGATCGCCGCGACGCATTTCTGCGCAGCGATCCCGAGGTGATTCAAGCCGCCTGCCTGGCGCTGGCCGGCCTCGATCTCGCGCCCCGAACTTGGCAAGGTCCGGGTGCCGGTACTGGTGGTGGTCGGCGAGCATGACGAGGCGACACCGCCGCCGATGTCGCGCGAACTCGCCGCTCTGCTGCCGGACGCGCGGCTGAAGATCATCGCCGGTTGCGCCCATGTCCCGCAATTGCAGGCGCCCGACACGTTCCTGGAGACGATCGGCGATTTCCTGCCGCAGCAGTCAGCGGCGAAGTAAACCGTAAGCCTCCGCAAGATTACGGAGTGTACTTCAAGGCACGACCGCGGTTGCGTCCGCGGGCGACAAGTCGCCTAGAGCAGCCGGAGCGCGATCCACACCGCCGCCCACATGGCGAGCGACAGGAACCCGACGCCGGCGGCCAAGAGTCCCACCAGCGCACCGGTCCGGGCTGCGAACGACGATCCGCTTTGGCCGACCGGGAACCCGTCAAGCTGCGGGATGTGGCCGCGAATTCCGGAAACCCAGAGAACGGCGTCCAGGACGAGATCCAGGATAAACAGGCTCATTGTCTCCTCCGATTCCGATTTGTCGCTCAACGATTCATGATGACGTAAAACTAGTCGCCGCACCTTGCGCGAGCGTAAATCTTTCATCGTTGTTCACTGGTTTTTCGCACGCGGCTGCATTTTCGATGCGCCTGTTTGAGCCAGCGCAAGGCGGCGGCCGGTTCCCGGCGCTAAACAAGCAGCAAACCAGCGCTTGAGGAATAGCGATGACGACGGTTCCGACTCGGCAAGCCTATGATGGTCCGGTGCTGTTCGCGAACGGGTTCCGGCCGTTCTTCCTTCTGGGGGCGATCTATGCGGGCGTTGCGATCCTGGTCTGGCTGCCGGCCTTCTACGGCGAGATCACCCTGACGTCGGCCTTCGCCCCGCGCGACTGGCATGTGCACGAGATGCTCTACGGCTATCTGCCGGCGGTGATCACCGGGTTCCTGTTCACGGCGATTCCGAACTGGACCGGGCGGCTGCCGATCAGGGGCGCGCCGTTGATGGCGCTGGTGGCGGTCTGGATCGCGGGAAGGCTTGGCGTGACGTTTTCCGCCGCGACCGGCTGGCTGCCGGCGATGCTGATCGATACGAGTTTCCTCTTGCTGGTCGCGCTGGCCGCGGCCCGTGAGATCGTCGCCGGCCGCAACTGGCGAAATCTCGCCGTGGTGATGCTGGTCCTGTTGCTGCTCGCGGGCAACATCGCGTTCCATCTCGAGGCGCATGTCCAGGGAAACGCGGACATCGCCATTCGCGCCGGTATCGCGGTGGTCGTGCTGCTGATCTCGCTGATCGGCGGCCGTATCATTCCCAGTTTCACCCGCAACTGGCTGGTGCGCGAAAACACCGGCCGGTTGCCGGTGCCGTTCGGCCGCTTTGACACGCTCGTCGTCGCCTTCGGTGCGGTGGCGCTGGCGGCATGGGTGGTCAGTCCCGACAGCCGTCTCACCGGCGCGGGGCTCGTGCTCGCGGGATTGTTGCACCTGATGCGGCTCGGACGCTGGGCGGGCGACCGGACGTTACGGGAGCGGCTGCTGTTGATCCTCCACGTCGGTTATTTCTTTGTGCCGCTCGGCTTCTTCTTGAATGCGGCGGCGGCGTTTGAGTTCGTTCCGGCAAGCGCCGGCGTTCATGCCTGGATGGTGGGCGCGGCCGGCATCATGACGCTGGCGGTGATGAGTCGCGCAACGCTCGGCCACACCGGACAGCCACTCAGTGCATCCCGGGTCACGCAGGCGATTTATGCCGCGATCATCGTGGCTGCGCTGGCGCGCATCTGCGCCGTGCTCGAACCCGCGCATGGCGATCTTCTGCTGCATGTCGCGGCCTTCGCATGGGCGGCGGCCTTCATCGGATTCGCGGTCGCGTACGCGCCGCTGCTCGCCGGCCACGACCCGCGCATGAGGCGGAAGGCCGTTGCTTGAGCGCTGGCGACGGCGGCGATGCCGACAATTTGGGCAGGCCGGCTGAAATTATCCGTTCGACGACGGCCATCCCGATGCCTAGTCTTGCCTGGCCGGTTTGGGAGTTCGAATGCGCACGGTTCTCGACTATTGCTCCGGAGGAGTTCGGCGAAATTTTCCGGCGGGAACGACCATCATCCACGAGGGCGGCACGACGGGTCATCTCTATGTCCTGATCGAGGGACGGCTCGAGGTCATCAAGGGCGATACCGTCGTCGCCAGCATCGCCGAACCCGGCGCCGTGGTCGGCGAAATGTCGGTCCTGCTCGACAAGCCGCATACCGCGACGGTGCGCACGGCAGCGGATTCGACGATCTACGAGTTCGGTGACGCCGCGTCATTCCTGCGCGACCAGCCGGAGGTCGCGCTCCTGATCGCCCGGCTGCTGGCGCAGCGGCTCAATGTCGCGACCACCTATCTCGCCGACATCATGCATCAATATGCCGGTCACGGCGATCACCTCGCGATGGTCGGCGAGATCCTGCAAAGCATGATCAACCTGCCGCCGATAAAGGTCTCGCCAGGTTCGGATCGGCAATCCGATCCAAGAATGTAAGCCACTCCGGCGGCTGCGTGACCGGAGAGGCCGGCCGCCGCAGCGGCGCGTTGAGGTCGATGCATTGGGCGTCGCCGGCCGGCAGCCAGAACGCCTTGCCCTCGTCGAGATCGAGCACGATATGGACCGGCGGCCGGCCGGGCTGCAGGCCGGCATTGAACACCCAGGTGTCGCCGAGCCGATCGAACCAGGAGCCGTCGGCGATGAAGGGCGACTGGTGCACGTGACCCGAGATCACCATCGAGGGCCGATGCATCTCGATCCACTGCACGAGTTCGACGTCGCCGAAGAAGCGCTTGCCGCCCCAGCTCGTCGGAGAATTCGCCGGCGGCGCGTGATGCGCCCAGATCCATCGCTTCGGCCGTCGCGCGGCCGCCGCGCGAAGCTGGTCGTCGATCCGCTGCTTGACCTTGGGTCCGTCCCACCACGGGCAGACCGAAAACAGCGTGTCGCCGATGGCGAGGCTGTCGCCGTCGCAGGCGATGCCGAGTTCGCGCACTTCGCCGATCCATCGCGAGATCTTTTCGCCCTCGGGGCTGCGCTCGTCGAGGTCGTGATTTCCCGAGCAGAGAATCACCGGCGTGATCGTCGACAGCAGCGCGAGATATTTCTTCACCACCACGATCTGCGCGCGGAAATCGACCGCCGATCCGACGTCGAGCGCGTCGCCGGCGAAGATCACGAGGTCGAATTGCGGCGCGGCGCTAAGCAGCCAGTCGAACTGCGGCAGCGAATAATGCAGATCCGCAACGATCAGGCAGCGCATGTGAGGTCAATCCGATTGCTCAAGAATTGGGCTGCAGGTCAGCGCCTGCATTCAATCGACCAATTCCGAGCAAGGATTGTGCCGTGCCGCGCCGGTCAGGCGCGACAGATTCCCGCACCGGCGCTTCGGCTTGCGCGGAAGCCCGTCAGGCCTTCGCCATCTCCTGCGAGAACACCACTTCGACCAGCGTGCCCGAATGCGCGCCGGTCTTGATGTGGAATTGCGCGCGATTGGCCTCGACCAGCGCCTTGGTCAGCGACAGGCTGATGCCGGAGCCGTCGGAGGCCTGATCCGACGGGCCGTGCGCGCGGAACGGCTCCATCGCGGCGGCGACCTCGCTGTCGTTGAGCCCCTGGCCGGTATCGCGGACCCGCAGGACCACGTCGCCGAAATCCGACAGCGCGGTGGAGACGATGACCTGGCCGCCGGCATTGGCGAGATGGATCGAATTGCCGATCAGATTGAGCGTGATCTGGCGCAGCGCATGGGCGTCGGCGAGGACCGGCGGCAGCGCATGCGCCAGCGAAGTGCGGATGATGATGCGCTCGCGGTTGGCCTGCGGCTGCATCACCGCCACGCACTGCTCGACCAGATCGTTGAGGTTCTGGTTGGCGAAGGTGAGATCGAGCTTGCCGGTCTCGATCCGCGACAGGTCGGTGAGGTCGTTGATGATGGAGATCACGCGCTCGCCGGAGGCGCGGATGTCCTTCATGTATTCGACGTAGCGCTCGTTGCCGAGCGCGCCGAAGCGTTCGCCGATCATCACTTCGGCAAAGCCGATGATGGCGTTGAGCGGCGCGCGGACCTCGTGGCTGATCCGCGCCAGCAGGTCTGCCTTGGCGTTGGCGGCGCGATCGGCCAGCCGCCGCGCCTGCTGCAGTTCGCTTTCGCTCTTTTTGGTTTGCGACTGATCGCGAAACACCGCGAAGAAATTCGGACCGTCGTGGCGGGTCCGTCCCATGGTCATCGACAGCGGGATGATGCCGCCGCGGCTCGCGTGGCCGAGCACGTCGCGGCCGTGTTCGAGCAGGCTGGCGACGCCCGCGCCCTTGATGCTTTCGAGATAGTCCATCACCACGCGCTGGCTTTCCGGCGCGAACAGGTCGGAAAGATTGCGCTGCACCAGTTGATCGCCGTCGTAACCGAACAGCGCTTCGGCGCTGCGGTTGCACGAATTGAGGTTGCCTTCGGCGTCGAACATCACGATGCCGTCGGCCGTGGTATCGAGGATGGCGCCGAGTTCCTCGGCATCGGCGTGGCCGACGGGCGACGGCTGCGGCGCAGCGGGGGCTTGCGAGATCGCGGCGGCGATATCGGCGCTTTCCGTCGCGGTGTCCGAGAAGATCAGGGCCAGCGCCTGTTCGCCGTTCCAACTGATGGTGTAGAGCCGCGCATCGATCGCCGGCGACGGCGTGTGTTCGCTCGAGGCATCGGGCGCGGAAATCCTCACCGGCGTGCCGGTGTCGGAGGTGCTGCTGGCGTTCGAGACGCCCGGCTCGACATAGAGCGCATCGAGACCGCCGGAATCCTCCAGCGCATGAAGGTTCGCATAGCCTATCCGCTTGAGGAACGCGGCGTTGGCATAGAGCAGCCGGTCGAGCCGGTAGATCAGGACGCCGATCGGCACGAGGTCGAGCAGCGCCCGGTCGCGCAGGGCCTCGCCGCGCGGCGCCGGTTCGGGCTCGATCAGCCAGCCGGCCCGTTCGCTGGCGTCGGGCGTTTCCGGCACGGCCAGAGGCTCGATCGTGGCCACGGGCTGCTCGGATGGCGCCGGCGTGGCGGGCGCGACGCCGGTTTCGTTTTCGAGCCGCGCCGACAATTGCCGGGCGAGTTCGTTGAAGGCGCTGTTTTCCACCGGCGTCAGGATCGGAGATTTCGGATCGCCCGATTTCGATTCGCCCGGGGGTCGAAACGGCAGGACGTTCTTTGGGGTTTCCACGGGCATTTCCAGATCGGGTGGTGGTGAAGTCTCGACAGCGTCAGGCGCAGGCGAATCAGCGGCAGCAGTTCCGGTATCGGGAACCCGCGGCGAATTCGCGGCGGAATCAGGATCGGCCCGAACGATGTCAGCCGAAAGCGCTTGTGGCGCCGGCGGGGCGCTAAACGATTCGAAGCGGCGCAGCGCCGCAAAGCGCATCAGCGCGTCGAGATCGCGGCACACGCCGAAGCCGCGATAACCGGCGAAATTCCGCATCTTGTCGTAGACCGGCAGTCCCGACAATTCGACCGGCAACCGGCCGCCGCCGTCGGCGGGCCAATTCAGCGTGATGCCGCTCCAGGTATTGCAGGTGGCGATTGCCTTTTGCACGCGGCCTTCGGGATCGAGCCCGAAGGTCTGCGCAATTTCACTCCACGGCCGGCCGAAGCCCGCGGCGGTGCGCGCGCCGATCAGGCGGATGAATTCGTCGGAGTCGAGCGAGAACCGGCCGTCGGCGTCCATCTGCCACAGGAAGCGCAGCGGATGGCGGCGTTCCGTGGGCGCGGGCTCGTCGAGCCATGACGCGCGCTTTGGCCGATGCCGGCGACGGTTCGTCGGCGACGGCTTCGACATAAGGAGAAGGCTCGGGGTCTGACGCGTGGCTCTCTGGCGATACGGTCTCCGGAATCTCGGCGGGACCAGGCTCAACAGCGAACTCAACGGCGGTCGGTTCGGAAACTTCGCCGATCAATGCGAATTCGGCGGGAGCCTCGCCTGAAATCGCTGGCTGCTCGTAGTCGGGTATCGGCTGCTCCGCCGCTGGCGCCACCGGCTCGGACGCGGGTTCGACGCGGGGCGCTCGACGCCTCGTGCGGCGGCTCGTCCGCGAACTCGTCGATCAGCGCGAATTCGGCCGGGGCCTCACCTGAAATCGCGGGCTGTTCGTAATCGGGCATCGGCTGCTCCGCCGCTGGTGCGACTCCGCTCTGACGCTGGCCCGGAAGCCGCTGCCTTGCGCGCAGGGCCGGCGCGATCAGCCCGACCAGGCCGACATCCGAACCGCTGCCGACGCGCTGCAGCACCATGTGGCCGAAGCCGACAGCCGTCTCGGCGCGGCCCTCCCTCAGCGCGTCGTCGCGCGCTTCGTCGAGGCCCGCCTCGGCGAGACTGCCAAAGCCGAGCAATGCTCGCACGGCGTCGCTGGCGCCGACCAGCATGCCGTCGCGCGTGAAGGCGGCGATCGGCTGCTCGATGCCCTCGACCAGCCGCTGCAGCCGCTCGGCCAGCGGCATCGTGCGGCCGCGGGATTCGGCGGCGGCGATCAGGATGCCGTGGGTGCCGTCGGCAAATTCAAGCCGGGCGCAGCCGCAGGTGACGAGCATGCCGGGCGCCGCGCCGAAGCCGCGCAGCCGCTCCAGCCGGATCTGCGCCGCCCGGCGGCAATCTGCCCGAAAGCTGCGCCACCTGGCGCCGGTGCGCGTCCGCCGGACCGAACCGTTTTTCCGTAAGCGCTGTGCCATTGGCCGCGTCGAACAGTTTCACGCCGACCGGATTGGCCCAGAGAATCCGGGTGCCGTCGACCGACCAGAGCCAGGCGGGGAGGGCGCTTGCCGCATGGACCGCCAGTCGCGGATCGCTGACGCCTCGCAACTGGAATTCCGCATTATTCATCGCAACGACATGATCCGACTGGCGAGGCGCTTGCCCGGTGGTGGCTTCAGGTATCGGCGGCCAAACCATGACAGCCCTATGTAAGTCCTCAGTATCGCCTGCGGACAACGGCAGGTCCACGGGCTGGCGGCCCCGGTTCGCACTCCTGCCCAGATAACCTTAATCCGGCTGAACCCGATTGGTGCCTGCGGCGTTGGGGTTGTTGCAAACGGCGATCAGGGGTTCACGATAGCGAACCGGCCGCCGTGTCACACCGGCAAAGCCACTTGTCGATAGGTCGATTTGGGCGGGCGGAAAGCGGGGGCCGTGGCTGGCTCCTGCGATGGCACAAACAGGAGCGCGACCATGAGCGTGGAAGGGAACGGCCGTTTCGAAATTCCAAAGGACATGCGATCGATGGCGGAGGCGAGTTTCGACCAGGCCCGCAAGGCCTTCGAGAAATTCCTGGCCACCGCGCAGGCCACCGCGGGCTCGATCGAGGAGCGCGGCGAGACGGTGCGCGCCGGCGCCAAGGACGTCGGCGCGAAAGCGATCTCCTACGCCGAGAAGAACGTGCAGGCTTCGCTCGACTATGCGCAATCGCTGGTGCACGCCAAGGATCTCGCCGAAATCATGAAGCTGCACAGCGAATATGTGCAGGCGCAGATGCGTTCGCTGGCCGAGCAGGCCAGCGAAATGGGCCAGATCGTCAGCCGCGCGGCCATGGACGCCGCCAAGCCGAAGGCCTGAGCCGCAGAATCGCTTCCACGCCGGCGGCTGGATCGCTTGATAAGCCGGAGAGGAGGCGTTGCATCCCCTCCGGATCGGCCATGCGGTATTGCGACCTTAAATTGCGCCGCGTCGTACCGCGTTGCACAAAATTGACATTATGTCGAAATATGGGTCTTCCGTGTCCGGAGCTGGGCACTCCCGCAGCGTGATCCAAGTCGACGTTCCCGGTGGTTTGGGCGGCCGGGCGCGCAAGGGGTCACATCATTTCACCCCTGTCTTGAAGGATTCATGCCATGGCAAGTTCCGATCCTTTCTCCTCCTCCGTCATCCCCTTCGAGGTCCCCGAGCAGATGCGCGCGTTCGCCGAAAAGGGCGTTTCGCAGGCGCGCGACAGCTACGCCAAGTTCAAGGACGTCGCCGAGAGCAACAACGGCACCATCGAGGCGGTGTTCTCCTGCGCCAGCAAGGGCGCCAGTGAATATTCCGCCAAGCTGATGGAAATGATGAAGGCCAACAGCACCGCGACGCTGGATTTCGCGCAGGAGCTGCTCGGCAGCAAGACGCCCTCGGAAGCGGTCGAACTGTGGACCTCCCACGCCAAGAAGCAGTTCGAGACCATCACCGCCCAGGCCAAGGAACTCGCCGAATTGGCCCAGAGGGTCGCGACCGAGACCGCGGAGCCGATCAAGGCCAACGCCTCGAAACTGTTCAAGCCGGCCGCCTGATCGATCATTTTTCTGCCGGGAGGCCCGGGCGCATCGCCCGGGCCTCTTGTTTTTTACCATTTTCCCAAGGTGGCTTCCGAAGCCCGCGGATGGCGCGATCGGAGGCCCCGTCGGCCTTGCCAAAGAGGGGCGTTGCACCTAGTTTCCGCCCCGTTCGGCCGCCCTTTTTGGGGCCGGCGAAGGATGCAGTTGTAGCTCAGTTGGTTAGAGCGCCTGTCTGTGGAACAGGAGGTCGGTGGTTCGAGCCCACCCAACTG
>CAWJJT010000010.1:0-221371 GCA_963843225.1 uncultured Alphaproteobacteria bacterium
TCCATCGCGCGCGGCAGAAATTTGTCGCGCGGCAATCGCTTCATGTCGATCGGCAGCATGACGTTGTTGAGGATGTTGCGCCATGGCAGCAGCAGCGAGTGCTGGAACACGATGCCGACATTGCCGTGGGGTTCCGTCACCTTCTCGCCCTCGACCAGGATTTCGCCGGTCGAAGGCGCCAGAAGTCCGGAGATCATCTTCAAGAGCGTCGACTTGCCGCAGCCGGACGGGCCGACCACGACAAAGAACTCGCCTTCGTTGATGTGGAAATCCAGCGGCCGCAGCGACGGCACGTCGCCGTCGCGCGACCGGTAGGTCTTGGAGACGCCGGAGAGCGTTATTCCCGGCTTGCCGGAGGCCGCGCGATCCGACACCAGGCGCAGATGCGCGCCGGGTTGATCGATGTCGCCGGTTTTGGTCGCTGGATTCATTCAGCCGATCCCGTTCAAGCATGGTCCGTTCAGGAATTGCCCTTCGGCAGATAGTCGTTGGTGTAGAACGCCTTCGGGTTTTCCTTGGCCTTGGCATCGAGGCCGCCATACTCGACCATCAGGTTGACCGTGTCGGTCATGTTCTCGTCGGTGACCTGGAACGGCCGCTTGGCCTTGGTTTCCGGCGTGCGGTAGAGCGGGATCGTCAGTTCAAAGCCCTGCGTCAGCGTTTCGATCTTGCCGCCCTTCGGATTGGCGTCGAGGATCGCCTGCGCCGCGGCCTTCGGGTCCTTTTCGGCGGCTTCGACCGCCTTGGTGGTGGCCGACATGAAGCGCCGCACCAGATCGGCGTTGGCCTTGACGTAGTCGGTGTTGGCGACGATGCCTGACGAGACCATGTTGATGCCGTAGTCGGCGAACTTGATCGGATAGACGTCCTTGCCGGTGGCGTCCTTGATCTTCATCGACTGGTCCATGACGTAGCCGAGCAGCAGATCGGCCTGGCCGTTGATCACGGCATTCAGCTTGGTCTGGCCGTCACCGGCGACCGTGCGAAAATCGCTTTCCTTCAGGCCGGTCTTCTTGAGGAACAGCGGCCAGATCTGCGTCATGGAATCCGCGGGCGTGATCGCCACGGTCTTGCCCTTGATGTCCTCGGGCTTGCGGATGTTCTTGTCGACGAACCCCATCGCCGACATCGGGCTCGTCTGCAGCAGCACGCCGGTGGCGATGATGGGCGCGCCCTTTACCGCGGCGCGCATCATGGTGGGCACGTCGACATAGCCGAAGTCGGCGGTCTTGGCGGCGACGGCCTGCGTGGTCGCGGCCGAGCCGCGCCCTTCCTGGATTTCGAGGTCGATATTTTCGGCGGCAAAGATGCCCTTGGCCTTGCCGTAGTAGAACGGCGCGTGCTCGCCATAGACATACCAGTTGAGCATCAGCACAACCTTGTCCGCGGCCATCGCCGGGGCAGCCGCAAGCGCCACCCAGATCAGCGCCGATGCAAGCGCCGTCAAAAATCTGATCATCATCATCCTCCCGTTGGTGTTTTGTCTGCGCCGCCCTTCGCGGGCCGCTTGATGGTCCGCGGCCTTACGCGGCAAAAAAGACTTCCTCGCGCTGGCTGACATGCCAGGGGATCGCAAACCGCTCGATCCGGTCCACGATCCAGAACAGGATCACGCCGATCAGGGCCAGGATCACCAGCGCCGCGAACATGGTCGGCAGGTCGAACGTGCCGATCGAGCGCTGCAGCACATAGCCGATGCCGGAATTGGAGCCGACGAATTCGCCGACCACGGCGCCGACGACCGCCAGCGTCACCGAGACTTTCAGGCCCGAGAAGATCGCGGGCATCGCGTGCGGCAGGTTGACGGCGCAGAACACATGGAAGCGGCTGCCCTGCATCGCGCGCGCCAGATCCACCATGTCGGGATCGACCGATTTGAATCCCTGCACCGCCGACACCACCACCGGGAAGAATCCGAGCAGGAACGCCGAAATCACTTTCGGGATGATGCCGAAGCCGAACCAGACCACGAACAACGGCGCGATCGCGATCTTCGGCACCGACTGCGAGAACACCAGCAGCGGATAGACATAGCTCTCTACCGTCTTCGATCCCGCGATCAGCATCGCCACGGGAATGCCGAACGCGGCCGACAGCAGGAACCCGCAGATCGTCGCGTAAGTCGTGGGCCATGCCTGCCGCAGCAATTCCGGCCAGTCCTGCCACAGCACCGCCACCACATCGGCCGGCGCCGGAATCTGATAGGCCGGAATCCGGAACAGCCGGATCGCCACGTCCCAGGCGACCACGATGAAAATCAGGAACAGAAACGGGCGCACCCACGCTGCGTTCAGCGCCTTCGACACTGCCGTCGGCGCCCTCGTTTCAGCCACGCGTCTCTCCCTGCTTCACCGGCTTTCCGATCAATAAATTAACCCGTTGGATAAATACTGTCTAGCGGATTTTCCGGAATGAAAATTTGTCGCAGGGCACGGCTCAAGGCTGTCGTCGCCGCGAAAACAGCGCCGCCAACCACAAATGGCTGCCGGTAAAACTGGCTGGTGTTCCAACGCGTCTAATCGAAACGACGGTGGTTACGGGTCCAAGCGCTTCGCCCGGCAGGGACGACGGCGAAAGGACATCAGGTCACGCCGGCTGCCTGGCCGGCGCGCGCGCCCTCGCCGGCTTGTCCTTGCCGAACGACGCGATCGATTTTCCGGTCAGCGCCGCCAGCACCAGCGCGACCATATGCGCCAGCCGCTCGTCCCTGGCCTCCTTCGCCAGCAGGTCGCGGCCGAAGATCACGCTCAGCGTCGCGCTGTTGGAGAGGTAGAAGAAGCACAGCGCGGCGATCGAGACATAGAGCTGCACCGGATCGACCGCGACGACAAAATCGCCGCTTTCGACGCCGCGCCTCACCACCGTCCGGATCATTTCGACGAACGGCGAATGCATCGACTTGACCTTGGTCGAACGCTTGAGGTGCTTGGCCCGCGCCAGGTTCTCGGTATTGAGCAGCGCCAGGAATTCCGGATTGCGGATGAAATAGTTCCAGGTGAAATCGATCAGCCGCTCGATCGCGTCCGGGGGATCGAGATGTTCGAGGTCGAGCCCGCGCTCCTCGGCGCGGATCTTCTCGTAGGCGCCTTCGAGCACCGCGAGGTAGAGATCCTCCTTGTTGCCGACGTGGTAATACAGCATGCGCTTGTTGGCGCCGGCCTTGGCCGCGATCCGGTCGACCCGCGCGCCGGCCAGCCCGTGGGCGGCGAATTCCTGCTTCGCCGCCTCCAGGATGCGCAGCCGCATCCCCTCGGGGTCGCGCTGCCATTTCAGGATTTTTTTGGTCTTGGCCAAGATCGGGCGCCCGGTGAAGTGCGAAGGCGGATGTAGCACGGGCGGGGCGGTTTGAGAATGATAACCACGAGCCGTCATTCCGAGGCGATGCGAAGCATCGAACCCGGAATCTCGAGATTCCGGGTCTGGTCCTGCGGACCATCCCGGAATGACGCAGGCCTTGTCACTTCCGCCTCTTCCGCAATGACGAGAGAAGCGCAAATCACGCCCTTCGCCGCCGGTTCCAGCAGCAAGGTGTGGATGCCGCAGGTGCCGTTGCGCACGCTCGCCACCCGCGTCCCCGGCTTGCGGCCGGCGCGCACCTCCGAGACGTCGATGCCGGCGGCGACAAGCCGCGCGCGCGTCGCCGCGACGTCGGCGACGCGCCAGCTCAGGCCCCATAATTTGTCGCGGGCCTTGTCGGCGCCGGCGACCGGCCGGTGAACGATCTCGACGACGAGATCGCCGCAGCGGAAGAACATGAGCTGTCCCCAATCCTTGTGCGAGCGGTCGAGCGCCATGTCGAGGCCGAGCCGCGCGCCGTAGAGCGCCGCCGCCCGCTCCGGATCCTCGGTCGAAACCACGACGTGATCGAGGCCCAATATCGGCGCCGCCGATGTCACCGCCGAGCGCGGCCGCTCCTCGGCCAGTTCGAGGAAAAACATCCGCACCCCGCGCGTCAATTCCGTCGCCACGCGGGTGCGCTTCCAGTGCAGGGTTTTGCCGGTCTCCAGATCGCGGCCCTCGACTTCGGCCACCGGTTCCGGCGTCAGCGCGACGCGGTCGAGCCGGCGATGGGTTTTCCCGATGTCGCCGACGCGGAAACAGATGCTGGCGAGCCCCTCGCCCCCGATCTGTCATCACCTGGCGGATGCGCTCCGCCGTCGGTGAATGGCCGGAAGGCGCCATCAGCTCGATCGACATATTGTCGAGGGTGAACAGCACGTTCTCGGAGCCGTCACTCTCGCTTCGCCAGGACGGGGCGCGGCCGAGCAGCGTCTCATAGGCCTTCGCGCCGCCCTCGATATCGGAAACCAGTACGACGAGGTGATCGAGGCCGACTATCACGGAAACAGCCCCCGCGTATTCTTGGCGGCGCGAACCTTTTCCACGCCGATCGCCATCGCGGCGGTGCGATGCGGGACCTTGTCCACCCTCGCCCGCGTCAGCATCTGGTCGAAGGCGCGATCGAGGATGTGATATTCGCGCCGCGTCACTTCCTCCTCTTCCCAGAACAGCTGCTGCAGATCCTGCACCCACTCGAAATAGCTGACGACGACGCCGCCGGAATTGCAGAGGATGTCGGGAATCAGGAAAATCTCGTCCTGGCGTTTCTCCAGCACGAGATCGGCGTCCGGCGTCGTCGGCCCGTTGGCGCCTTCCGCCAGCACCCGGCATTTCAGTTTTCGCGCGACCTCCGCGTCGATCACCCGCTCCATCGCCGCCGGCACCAGCACGTCGCAGGGCAGCGTCAGGATTTGCGCGGGATCGAAGGCAAGCTCGCTGGAAAATCCGGCGATGCTGCCGTGCGCGCCGGCGTGGCGCGCCAGCGCGGGAATATCGAGGCCGGCCTTGTCGTGGAGCGCGCCGGTGTGATCGGAGACCGCGATCACCTTGAGGCCGAACTGATGCAAACCGAGCGCCGCATAGGAGCCGACATTGCCGAACCCCTGCACGACGGCGGTCGCGCCGTTGAGGTCGATCGCGAGCTCCTTCATCACGCGCCTGGCGAGATGCGCGACGCCGCGGCCGGTGGCCTCCCGCCGCCCCAGGGTGCCGCCGGAGGCGACCGGCTTGCCGGTGACGATCTCGGTCACGGTGCGGCCCTGATGCATCGAATAGGTGTCCATGAACCAGGCCATCACCTGCTCGTTGGTGCCCATGTCCGGCGCCATCACGTCGGTATGGGGACCGACGAACGGAATCATCTCCTGCATGTAGCGCCGCGACAGCGACTCCAGTTCGCGCTTGGAGAGCGTCGTGAGATCGACGCGGACGCCGCCCTTGGCGCCGCCATAGGGCAGGCCCACCAGCGCGCATTTCCAGCTCATCCAGATCGCCAGCGCCGCCACTTCGCCGATATCGACGCTGGGGGAAAAGCGCGTGCCGCCCTTGGTCGGTCCGAGGGTCAGATGATGCTGCACGCGATAGCCCTCGAACACCGAGATCGAGCCGTCGTCGCGGTGGATCGGACAGGAGATGGTCAGCGCCCGTTTCGGCAGCAGCAGCCGGTCGCGCTCGTCCAAGGGGATCGAAAGATGATCGGCGATCACGGCGAACTGATTGACCGCCATGTCGAATACCGGACCGGAATAGACGGTCATCTTCCCTCCTGTGCCTGCGAGGAACCCGGGTCAGCCGCAGGCCGTTGGTTCGGCGCGGCACGCGCGATACCCGGGCACGGTCGTAGTCCCGCCACATGGCTATCTCAAGCCGTTAACGGGCAGGCTTTGCGAATAATTTCAGCGAATGACCCGGCATGGCGGTGCTAAAGTGCGGCGCCGGCCGGGACCACCCCTCAGCCATGACGGAACACGAATGCAGGCCCTCTTCATCGGACAGACCTATATCGACGTTACCTTCATTACCGACCATATGCCGACCGGCGACGAGAAGCATGTCGCCTCCGCCTACGCGGTGTCGTTCGGCGGCAATGCCGTCACGGCGGCATTCTGCTGCGCCAAGCTCGGCATCGTGCCGGATTTGATCGCCACCGTCGCCAATGACTGGCTCGGCCGCATGTTTCAGGACATGAGCGCGAAGTACGGAATCTCCATCCATCCGCGCAAGGTCAATTCCTCGTCGCTGTCCTTCATCATGCCGAAGGACGGCAAGCGGGCAATCGTGCGGTGCCGCGACGACGAGCACATCCATCCCTTCCCGCTGTTGAACCTCGGCGGTTGCCGCGCGCTCCATGTCGACGGCCACCAGCCCGACGCCGCGATCCATTACGCCAAGCTTTGCCGCGAGGCCGGCATCCTGACCTCGCTCGACGGCGGCGGCCTGCGCACCAACACCCACGAGCTGCTTGAATTCATCGATGTCGCCATCGTCGCCGAACGGCTGTGCGAGCAGATGGACCTGACGCCGGAAAAGATGCTGGACTATCTCAGGAGCCGCGGATGCCGGGTCGGCGGCGTCACCATGGGCGAACGCGGCCTGCTCTGGTACGACGAGGCCGGCAAGACCCACACGCTTCCCGCGCTGCCGATCTCGCGCCGACCGCGTGCTCGACACCAACGGCGCCGGCGACGTGTTCCACGGCGCCTACGTCTATTCCTATCTCTCCAGTCCCGGCAAAAGCTGGCACGACCATTTCGACTTCGCGCGCGCGGCGTCGACCTACAAGATCCAGCGGCTCGGCAACGAGGCGGGATTGCCGACGCTCGCCGACATCGAGGCCGTCAGGCGGGAATTTCAGATCGGACGTAGCAGAGAATTTTGGGATTAGAATTCGGGGTTGGGCATGGGCCGTGTCGTCGTTGCCGGCAGCATCAACATGGATGTGGTGGCAACCGCAGAAGGGCTTCCCCGCGTCGGCGAAACCGTGGCAGGCCAGGCGGTGTATTATTTTCCCGGCGGCAAGGGCGCCAACCAGGCGTTGGCGGCGGCAAGAACTCGGCGCGCAGGTCGCGCTGATCGGCCGGCTTGGCAAGGACGCGTTCGGCGATGAGCTGAAGGCGTTTCTCACCGCGCAGGGAATTGACCTGAGCTTCGTCAGGCAAACCGCTGGAACCCATAGCGGAACGGCCCTGATCACGCTCGCCAATGGCGACAACACCATCGTCGCCGTTCCCGGGGGCCAATGCCCTGGTCGACGCGGCGGATGTCGAAGCGCCACCGCTCGCAAAGGGCGACATCGCGGTCAGCCAGTTCGAAATCGCGTTGCCGGCGATTCATGCTTTCTTCGCGCGCGCCCGCGCGTCGGGCGCCACCACGATCCTCAATCCGGCGCCCGGCGACGAGCTTTCACTCCGACCTGCTCGACCTCATCGATATCCTGATCCTCAATGAAACCGAACTCGGCTTGCTGGCGGAGACCGAACTTTCCGACACCGACGATGACGCACGCTTCCTCGAAGCGGCCGGATCGCTGTCGGCCGGCCGGGACAAGATCGTCTGCGTGACACTGGGCAAGACGCGGCGCGCTTGCGCTGGTCCACGGCAAGCCGCAACGCATCGCGGGCCGCGCCGTCCCGACTGTCGATACCACCGGCGCCGGCGATTGCTTTGTCGGCGCGGTGGCGGCGCCAACTCGCGGCGGGCCATTCCATTGACGCCGCGTTGGCCTACGCCAATGTCGCGGCGTCGATCTGCGTGCAACGGATGGGGGCCGCGCTATCGATGCCGACGGCGGTCGAAGTCGATGCGATACTCTCCACGAGTCGTCCCGGCGAACGCCGGGACCCCTAATCATCGATGTCAGTTGTGATTACTTCACGACTGCCTTCAGATCGAAGGCGAGATCCGCCGCCTGTTCCGGCGTGACCGACCGGTTCATGCCGAGAACCTTGCGTCCGAACACGTGATCGGCGGCGCGATTGACGGATTCGATGCCGACGAGCTGGCCGGCCCTGTAGCAGAACGCGGAGAACGATCGCGCCGCGCGGTCGCCGCGCACCACGACGCGATCGTAGCCGGTGGTCAGCCCCGCGATCTGCAGCTTGTCGTCGCCCTGATCGCTCCAGAACCACGGCTGGCCGTCATAGGGTTTTGCGTCGCCGGTCAGCCGCGCCGCGACGCAGCGCGCGTGATCGGTGGCGTTCTGCACCGACTCCAGCCGCAGCGAGCCGCCGAAGCGCGGGCTTGCGAACAGCGCGCAGTCGCCGATCGCCGAGATGTTGGGATCGGATGTCAGCAGGTTCTGGTCGACGATGATTCCGGCCGCGACCGGCAGGCCGGCCTCCGCGGCCAGTTCGACATTGGGCAGCACGCCGACGCCGACCACGACGAGGTCCGCCGGAATATGGCGGCCGTCGCTGAGGCTGACGCCGGTGACGTTGCCGCCGTCGGTTTCGATGCTGGTGGCCTGCACGCCCAGATGAATGCGAATGCCCGCCGCGGTGTGGCGCGCCTGAAAATAATCGGAGATTTCCGCCGTCACCGCGCGCGCCATGACGCGCGTGCCGAGTTCGAGCACATCGACCTCGAGGCCCTTGATGCGCGCGGTCGCGGCGAATTCCAGCCCAATGAACCCGGCGCCGATCACCACGACATGCCGGGCCGAGGCGATCCGCAGCCGCAACGCCTCGCTCTCGTCGAGGATCCGCAGATAGCGCACATCGGGCAGGTTGGCGTTGGGGATATCGAGCAGACGGTTGCGCGCGCCGGTCGCCAGCACCAGGTGGCCGTAATCGAGAACGGCGCCGGATTCGAGCACCAGCCGCCGGGCGGCGCGGTCGATGAAGACGGCGCGATCGCCGATCAGCTCGATGTTCTGGTCACGATAGAACTTGTCCGGCCGGAACATCAGGCTGTCGGGGCGGCCTTCGCCCTTCAGATAGGCCTTCGACAAAGGCGGCCGCTGATACGGCAGATGCGCCTCGTCGTTGATCAGGCAGATGCGCTCGCCAAAGCCATGCTGGCGCAGCGACGCCGCGAGCTGGAAACCCGCGTGGCCGGCGCCGGCGATAACCACCGATCCCTGCGTCATCGGAACAATCCAGTTGCAAGCGCACAGGCATTACCCATGTCATCTCCTCGCTCTGCCGATTTTGGCTTGCTCGCCTCGTCCTCAACGAACGGCGCTCGTGGCCGCGTCCCGAACGATGGGGGCATTATTTGGCCTCATGGTCCAGGGAGGCGCAAGAGCGTCTCTGCCCAGGAGGAAGGTAGGCCCTCATTTTGCAGACTTGCCGGGGATTGTCACCTGTTGCCTTCTGCTATTTAAATGCCGGCCACCCCCTCGCCCCGCGAAGGCTCTGCCATGCCGACGTCCGCTCCCGCGACCTCCCATCCCGACGATCCGGCGCTGCTGCGGATCGATGGCCCGATCGCCACCATTACGCTCAATCGGCCCGACCGCCTTCAACTCGATCGATCTTTCGATCGCCAAGAAGCTGGAGCAGCTCGGCGCCGCGGTCGAGGCATCCCACGACATCCGGGTGCTGGTGATCGAGGGCGAAGGCCGCGCCTTCAGCGCCGGCGGCGACCTGCAGACCATCGGCGCCGCCGCCGAGGCCGACACCATCGCGCCGGTGGTCGGCGAGCTGCTCAAGCACTATCACGCGTTCATCGAGACCGTGCGGCGGATGCCCAAGATCGTGCTGTCGAGCGTGCACGGCTCGGCGGCCGGCGCCGGCATGGGGCTCGCCTTTGTCGCCGATCTCTGCATCGCCGCCGACAACGCCCGCTTCACGCCGGCCTACGCCAAGATCGGCGTGTCGCCGGACGGCGGCAGCACCGTCGGCATGGTCGGCACCGTCGGCGTTCGGCGCGCACTGCAGATATTCTTGGCCGAGGACAGCTTCTCCGCGCAGCAGGCCTGTGATTGGGGTCTGGTCGCCAAGGTCGTTCCGGCGGTCGAACTGAAGGCCGCGACCAGGCAATTCGCCGAACGGCTGGCGCAGAATCCGCCGGCCGCCATCGCCGGCACCAAGTCGCTGGTCTACCAGGCCGCCGTCACCCCGACCCAGCAGCAGCTCGACGCCGAGGAAGAGAAGATCATCGACGCCATGCACACCGACGAGTTTCGCGTCGCGGTGAAGAAATTCACGAGCAAGGCGAAAGTAACGTCGTCGCGAGCGCGTCATCACCGCGAAGCGGACGATCGGTACGCCACGGCGCTCGATTATCACGCCAGGGTCTGTGCCCCGCTGCGCGGGGACGACGGCTAGGTGCTTCAATTCGGACAGATATACCCCGTCCCCGCCGGCGACTTGAAGCAGCCGACCGATTCCGGGATGACGTGCTTCGGCAGCCACAGCACGACCTTCGGGAAATAGATCGTGAAGGCGATGGTGACGAGGAACACGACGTAGATCGGCAGCGCCGCGCGCAGCGCCTGCGCAAAACTGACGCCGACGAATTTCGACGCCATCAGCAGCACCAGCCCGTAGGGCGGCGTGATCAGGCCGAACGCCAGCGTGGCGATCAGCACCACGCCCATGTGCACGGCGTTGATGTCGCCGGCCTGGGTCAGCGCGTTCACCAGCGGCATGAAGATGATGATGGTCGGCACCGGCTCGATGAAATCGCCGATGATGGTGAACAGCAGCACCATCAGCAGCATGATGAGATGCGGATCGTTGCCGGCGATCGAGGTGATCCAGTCGGCGATCACGATGGCGCCGCGCAGATAGGCCAGCATCCAGCCGAACGCGTTGGCGGCGCCGATGGTGATCAGCGGCAGCGAGAAGATCAGCCCGGCGAGGCAGAAATCGTACGGGATCTTGCGCAGATGCCCGCGATTGAGCGCGGGAATGACGACCACGATGATCCAGACCACCGCGACGACGCCGGCTTCCGTCGGCGTGAACCAGCCGGTCAGGATGCCGCCGAGCAGGATGACCGGGATCATCAGCGGCAGCGAGGCGTCGCCGGCGGCGAACGCGATCTGGCGAAACGGCGCGCGCGGCTTGCGCATGCCGGCGGGACCGAAGAAATAGCAGTAGATCATCAGCCCGAAGCCGATCATGAAGCCGGGCACGACGCCGGCCATGAACAGGCCGGCGATCGAGACGTTGCCGACCGCGCCATAGACCACGGCGGTGATGCTCGGCGGCACCAGCGCGGCGATGGTCGAGGCGGCGGCGATGATCGCGGCGATGAAGGCCGGGCTGTAGCCCTCCCGCTTCATCGGGCCGCCGAGCGCGCGGCTGATCACGGCGACGTCGGCGGTGGTCGAGCCCGACATCTCCGAGAAGAACATGCTGAAGACGGTGACGACCTGCGACAGCCCGCCGCGGATATGGCCGACCAGCGCCAGCGACAGATTGGCGATCCGCACCACGACGTTGGCCGAGCTCATCAGCTCGCCGACCAGCAGGAAGAACGGAATCGCCAGCAGCGCTTCGGAATCCATGCCGTCGAAGATCTTCTGGATGATCGCCGCAAGCGAGACGTCGGTGAACAGCGCGCCGATGAACACGCCCGCCATCAGCGAGAACGGCGACCGGCACGCCGAGATAGCCGAAGAACAGGAAGCAGAACGTCATCAGCGCGAGGATGACCGGTGCGCTCACAGGCCGACCCTCGTCTGCCCGCCCGCATCGAGCGGGCGCCATTGGCAGGTCCTCCTCCGGCGGCTCCGGATGATCGAAGCCGTTGCGGATGCCGTTGACGAGCTGCTCGATGGTGAACAGCGCGATCAGGAGCGCCGCGAGACGGGATCGCCGCATAGAGCGAGGCGATCGGCGTCATCGACGGCATGCCGAAAGCTGCCAAAGCCGCGCAGGAAGTTGATGTAGCCGAACCAGACGAGGCAAAACGCGACGCCGAGCACGACGAGGCGGATGACGATCTCGACGATCAGCCGCGGCGTGCCGTGCAGCGCCTCGGAGACCGCGGTCAGATAGAGATGATCGTTGCGGCGGGTCGCGACCGCCGCGCCGATGAAGATGGCGTAGATGAAGAACGTCGAGGTGACTTCCTGCAGCCACAGCCAGGGATGGCCGATGGTGCGGGTGACGATGTCGAACATCACCGAGAGTCGAGAAGCCGAACAGCAACAGGCCGCACAGCATCATCAGGATCAGTTCGAGCCTGTCGAACGCCCGCCACTTCAGGTGACGCTGCCGCTGCAGCACCAGTTTGTCGGCGATAGCCATCGGCGAACTCTCCGGCGTAGGGGTCCCGGCATTCGCCGCGACGACGGGCGGAAGACCTCGCGGCCTACTTGATGGCGCGGATCAGGTCCTTGATCTTCTCGGCGTGCGGGCCGAGCTCCTTGGCGAGCTTGTCGAGATAGGGGTCGGCGACGTCGATGAAGCCCGACTTGTCGACGTCGGTGACGACCTTGACGCCGATGGACTTCAGCTTGTCCTGCGACTGGTGCTCGAGCTCGATCGCCTTGGCCGGCTGATTCTTGTTGACCTCGTCGGCCGCGGCCTGCACCCAGCTCTGCTGCTCCGGCGTCAGGCTGTTCCAGAGCTTGTCGCTGACCCAGACCAAGCTGTTGTTGGCCTCGTGCTCGGTCATCGACAGCACCGGCGCCACTTCGTAGTGCTTGTTGACGAGATAGACGTTGACGCCGTTTTCGGCGACGTCGACCACGCCGGTCTGCAGCGAGGTGTAGACGCTGCCGAACGGCATGTGCACGGTCTGCGCGCCGTAGGCCGGGAACATGGTGTCCTCGGTCGGGGTCGCCTGCACGCGCACCTTGAGGCCCTTCATGTCGTCGATGTTCTTGATCTCGCGCTTGGAGTACATGCTGCGCAGGCCGAGCGTCGCCAGCGCGATGACGTGGGCGCCCTGCACGGTGTCCGTCGATCATCGCCTTGACGGCCTTCGACACGTCGGGATCGGCGATCGCCTTGATGAGGTGCTCTTCGGAGCGGAACAGGAAGTGCAGCGACATCACGCCGGCCTGCGGCGACAGCGTCGCGGCGTTGGCGGACGAGGAAATGCAGAACTCGATGTCGCCCGATTTCACGAGCTGCAGCACCTGCGGCTCCTGGCCGAGCTGCGCGCCGGGATAC
This sequence comes from uncultured Alphaproteobacteria bacterium, assembly GCA_963843225.1. GTDB lineage: Bacteria > Pseudomonadota > Alphaproteobacteria > Rhizobiales > Xanthobacteraceae > Bradyrhizobium. The sequence continues at coordinate 12,912 of CAWJJT010000010.1, forward strand.
TGGTCGATCAGCATGGTGCCCTTGCTCAGCTCCTTGAGCTTGTCGGCGAAGATGTCGCCGAGGATGCCGTAGCCGGTGGTCTTCGGCTGGTCGTAGGCGAAGCGATAGTGCTTTACTTCCTGCGCGGACGCGCCGGCGGCCGTCATGATCGCGGACGCGGCCGCGATCGCAGCGAGAATCCCATTGAGCTTGCGCATCGTCTCCCCCTCTGGTGTCTTGTATTTTCTTCGATCATCCCATTGGGGTTGTTCGAAAGTCAACAAAACAAAGGCAGGAACGCAGCTGCGAGATGGACGCGAATGCCAGGGTGCGCCGTAGCCCGGATGAAGCGAAGCGTAATCCGGGACTATATGCCGCAGCGCGTCCTCGGCGGCCCCGGATTGCGCTTCGCTCGCATCCGGGCTACGAAGGCTGACTACTTTCCCTTGGCCCGCATGAAGTCGAAATCGCAGCCTTCGTCGGCCTGCAGGATGGTCTCGTTGAACAGATGCGCGTAGCCGCGTCTGGCCCATTCCGGCGCCGTGGGCAGCGCCAGCGCGGCGCGGCGTTTTTCCAGCTCGTTGGCGTCGACCAAGCAGATCGATGCTGCGCCTCGCAACGTCGAGCCGGATCATGTCGCCGTTCCTCACCAGCGCCAGCGGGCCGCCGACCGCGGATTCCGGCGTGATGTGCAGCACGATGGTGCCGAAGGCGGTGCCGCTCATCCGCGCGTCGGAAATCCGCACCATGTCCTTGACGCCGCCGCGCGCGAGCTTCTTCGGGATCGGCAGATAGCCCGCCTCCGGCATGCCCGGCGCGCCCTTCGGGCCGGCGTTGCGCAGCACGAGCACGTCGTCGGCGTTGACGTCGAGCGAGGGATCGTCGACCCGCAGCGTCATGTCTTCGACGGATTCGAACACCACGGCGCGGCCGGTGTGCTGCAGCAGCTTGGGGCTCGCCGCCGAATGTTTGATCACCGCGCCGCGCGGCGCAAGATTGCCGTGCAGCACCGCCATCGCGCCTTCCGGCTTGATCGGCTGGTTGCGCGGGCGGATCGCGTCCTGCCCCGGCACTTCTTCGGCGGCGGCGACGATGTCGCGCAACGTGGCGCCGGTGATGGTCTTGGCGTCGAGGTCGATGAGGTCGCCGAGCTGCTTCATCAGCTTCGGCACGCCGCCGGCATGATGGAAATGCTCCATGTAATGCTCGCCCGACGGTTTCAGGTCGATCAGCACCGGCACCTCGCGGCCGAGCTTGTCGAAGGCTTCGAGATCGATGCGATGCGAGGTGCGGTTGGCGATCGCGGTCAGATGAATGAGGCCGTTGGTCGAGCCGCCGATCGCCTGCAGCACGATTTGCGCATTTCGGAACGAGGCCTGCGTCAGGAACTCGCTCGGCTTCGGTCCCTTCGCGACCGCCATCGCGGCGGCGACCCTGCCGCTGGCTTCGGCCGAACGAAAGCGCTCGGCATGCGGCGCCGGAATCGTCGCGCTCATCGGCAGCGACAGGCCCAGCGCCTCGGTGATGCAGGCCATGGTGGACGCGGTGCCCATCACCATGCAGGTGCCGACCGACGGCGCGAGCCGGCCGTTGACCGCCTCGATCTCGACGTCGTCGATCTCGCCGGCGCGATATTTCGCCCACAGGCGGCGGCAATCGGTGCAGGCGCCCAGCACCTCGCCCTTGTGATGGCCGACCACCATCGGCCCGACCGGGATGACCACGGTCGGCAGATCGGCCGAGACCGCGGCCATGATCTGCGCCGGCAGGGTCTTGTCGCAGCCGCCGATCACGACGACCGCGTCCATCGGCTGCGCCCGGATCATCTCCTCGGTATCCATCGCCATCAGGTTGCGCAGGTACATCGAGGTCGGATACGCGAAGCTTTCGGCGATCGAGATGGTCGGAAACACCATCGGCATCGCGCCCGTCAGCATCACGCCGCGCTTCACCGCCTCGATGATCTGCGGCACGTTGCCGTGGCAGGGATTGTAGTCGCTGTAGGTGTTGGTGATGCCGACGATCGGGCGGTTCAGCGCGTCGTCGGAATAGCCCATCGCCTTGATGAAGGCCTTGCGCAGGAACAGCGAAAATCCGGCGTCGCCATAGCTCGTCAGTCCCTTGCGCAGTCCGTCGGCCATTTCAGTTGTCCCTTAAGCGTAGCGGTATGGTCGTCGTCGTCCGAGCATATAGTCATTCCGGGGCAGCCCACAGGGCCGAACCCGGAATTGGGAGGTCATGGCGCGAGATTCCGGGTTCGCGCATCGCACGCCCGGGAATGACCTGAAGGTCATTTCCAGTCGATGATCCTGCTCCTGTCGCCGTCGAACTCCATGCCGCAGAAGGCGCCGCCCTGGTAGAAATCGCTGACCGGATCGGGCGGCAGTTTCGCCTGCTCGGCAAAGGCATGCTCGCGAAAATCCTCGGCGCGGCCGGTGGGGCGATAGCCGAGGTCGTAGGCACGGTGGTTGTCCCACCACGAGCGCTCATTATAGGAGGCGCCGTAGAAAATCTCGAAATGGATGTCGGGATGATCGAGCCCGATCCGGCACAGCTGCACCAGATCTTCCGGCTTGAGCCAGATCGAGAGCCGGCGATGGTCCAGCGGCTTGTCGCCGAAATTGCCGATCCGCAGGCATGTCACCTGGAGCCCGTGCTTGTCGGCATAGAGCGCGCCGACCGCTTCGCCGAACACCTTGCTGACGCCGTAGCGGCTGTCCGGGCCGCGCCGTCACGTCGGTTCCGATCCGGTGATGCCTGGGATAGAAGCCGACCGCGTGGTTCGACGACGCGAACACCACGCGCTTGACGCCCTTGCTGCGCGCCGCCTCGAACAGATTGTAGCAGCCGATGATGTTGGACTGCAGGATATTGTCCCAGGGACCTTCGACCGAATAGCCGCCGAAATGCAGGATGCCGTCGACGCCCTCGCAGATCGCCTCGACCTGCGCGGGGTCGGAAAGCTCGGCCGCCTTGAATTTTTCGTGAGCGCCGAGATCGGCCGGCGCCTTCACGTCGCTCAACAGCAGATCCGGATAGATCGGCGGCAGCAGCTTGCGCAGGGACGTGCCGATTCCCCCCGATGCGCCGGTCATCAATATCCGTGGCATTTCTTCCCTCGTTTACGTGGCTTGAAGCGAGTATGGCGCGGCGGTGTTTGCGCCGCAAGGCATGGGCCTCTCCGTCATTGCGAGCGAAGCGAAGCAATCCAGCGTCAGGATGGCAAGCCGGATTGCTTCGTCACCGCGCTCCTCGCAATGACGGCCAAACTGCCGTTGCCGCCGAAGCATGCCAATGCTAGCAAATTCCCCGGTGAGGAAGCACGGCAACAACGAGAACAGAAAATGTCGCAAGCAAAGACCCCGCGCGCCGGCTGGCAGCCGTCGACCTGTTATCCCGATCCCGCGATCCACGCGCTCGATCCCCGCTTCGAAAAATACTGGCTGAAATTGTCGGCGGTGGAACGGCTGACCACGGGCTTGCGCTGGGCCGAAGGCCCGGTGTGGTTCGGCGACGGCCGCTATCTCCTGTGCAGCGACATTCCCAACCAGCGCATCCTCAAATGGGAAGAAGAAACCGGCGCGGTCAGCGTCTTCCGCAAGCCGTCGAACTTCGCCAACGGCAACACCCGCGACCGCCAGGGACGGCTGGTCACCTGCGAGCATGGCGGCCGCCGCGTCGTGCGCACCGAATATGACGGCTCGATCACGGTGCTGATGGATTCGTTCAACGGCAAGCGGCTGAACTCGCCGAACGACGTCGTGGTCAAATCCGACGGCTCGATCTGGTTCACCGATCCGATCTTCGGGCTGCTCGGCAATTACGAAGGCTATGTGGCCGAATCCGAGATCGACATGAACGTCTACCGGATCGACGGGGCGACCGGAAAGGCGACCATCGTCGCCGAAGGCATTCTGGGTCCGAACGGGCTGTGCTTTTCGCCGGACGAGAAGATCCTCTACATCATCGAATCCCGGGGCGTGCCGACCCGCAAGATCCTCGCCTACGACGTCGCGGCAAGCGGCGACAAAATCTCCAACAAGCGCGTGCATGTCGACGCCGGCCCCGCGACGCCCGACGGCATGCGCTGCGACATCGACGGCAATCTGTGGTGCGGCTGGGGCATGGGCGATCCCGAACTCGACGGCGTCGTGGTGTTCGCGCCCGACGGCGTCATGATCGGCCGCATCGCGCTGCCCGAGCGCTGCGCCAACGTCTGCTTCGGCGGCCTGAAGCGCAACCGGCTGTTCATGGCGGCGAGCCAGTCGATCTACGCGCTGTACGTGAACACGCAGGGCACGCCCGGGGGATAGTTGTTCGGAAAACCCCGGGCCGGCTGCGGATCACGTTCTAGAACTTGAATCCGAGCGTCAGGCTGCCAGACGCCTCCATCTTGCCGTCGGTTGCGCAACTTCCGTTCAGCGCGATATTGACGCGTCCGAACTTCGCCACGTCGATGCTGATTCCGAGGCGAGAAAACTCGTTCGGCGAACTCGGGATGATGAAGTTGATATCATCCAGGGCCCAGAATGGCAGCTTGCCCTGCAGATCGGTCTTCCAGAGCAACTCGACGAAGATGTGACGCAGCGCGTCGGGATCGACGATGACGGTGCCGTTGGCGTCGGTCACGACAAATCCCATCTGGTCGATATGTACGTTGCATATCCGCTTCGACACGGCGCAATGCACCGATGTGAGGTCGGGCAGGTTCTGGGAATCGCCGAAGCGCGCCGACGCCTTCGGGTCCATCGCCGGGCTGTTTGGCGGCGTTCGGGCCGATCGGGCGTTCGCCCGGAAAGGTTTGCCAGATTTGACGGAAGCCGATGCCCTCGGTCGCCAGGTAGGAGACGTTGCCGACGAAATGCCCCCGTGCCGATCTGGCGCCGCGGAAAAAGACAGTATCGCCCCCGGGGTATTTGAGGTTCGTCAGTGCATCCAGCAGCCGGTTGTGATCCTTGGCGACGAAGTTGATGCCATCGAGTATCAGGCGGCCTGCTTCCAGATGCGAATCGATGTGCTCGTCGAGATCGACGCCGAGCCCCTCCATCCGCGCGTAAATCTTCTTGAAGACTTCGGTCTGCCGGGCGCTGACGACTTTGGCACGCCGCAACGTGTCCAGGCGCCGGGTCGTGCCATCATTCAGCAAATAGAGCCTGCATAGGCCCGGCCGATTGGTCGAGATGTCGAGGTGGACATGCGGGGATTGTCCGATTTGCGTGAAGCCCTCGCTCATGACGTTGCCTTGCAGCCATACGTCAGTCCCGGGCATGTTGATCGGATCGAAGCCCAGTGCCTTGGATTCGTTGGCCGCCTTGAGAAGCTCCCGCCATCCGGCAGCCTTGAAGTCAAAGCCGAACGGATTCCAGTACGGCACCAGGTCGTGGATTTTGTATTCGTAGAGGACAATTCCCGTGGCGTCGTGCAGCCTCAACGCGAGGTCATTCATTTCCTTCTGAATGGCGCGGCGTTCGTCACCCGTCATAACGGCCATGGGCGCGGTATTTGGGTCAAAGGGTTTTAGCGTCATGTCGTGACCTCCTCGCCCCTCCAAAGCCGGATCAGCGCGGGATCGGCCACTCGCTCAAAATCAACCCCAACATTTGAGTCGCCGGCGGCCGGCATTGGTTCAAGTGACCGCAAATAAATAACGCCGGAGCGGCAATCGCTCCGGCGTTATGTTCGTCTCTATGCAGCCTGGTGCTTACGCGGCGTTGAAGCCGGCAATCGCCTTGACCTCGAGATATTCTTCCAGGCCGTATTTGCCCCATTCGCGGCCGTTGCCGGACTGCTTGTAGCCGCCGAACGGCGCGGTGCGGTCGTTCGGCACGCCCTGCAGGTTGACGTTGCCGGCGCGGATCTGGCGGCCGACCTTGCGGGCGCTTTCCACGGTGTCGGCGGAGACGTAACCGGCGAGACCGTACGGGCGTGTCGTTGGCGATGCTTGACCGCGTCTTCCTCGTCCTTGGCGCCGAGGATGGTCAGCACCGGCCCGAAGATTTCCTCGCGCGCGATGGTCATGTCGTTGGTGACATCGGCGAAGATGGTCGGGCGGACATAGAAGCCCTTGTTGACGCCCTCGGGGAGACCGGGACCGCCGGCGACCAGCGTGGCGCCTTCCTCGATGCCCTTCTGGATCAGCTTCTGGATCTTGTCCCACTGGATGCGGGACACGACCGGACCGATGGTGGTGCCTTCGGCGCGGGGATCGCCCGCCTTGGTCTTGTCGGCGACGCCCTTGGCGATGGCGGCGACTTCCTTCATCTTCGACAGCGGCACGATCATCCGCGACGGTGCGTTGCACGACTGTCCGGAATTGTTGAACATGTGCATCACGCCGCCGGTGACGGCCTTGGCGAGGTCGGCGCCTTCGAGGATGACGTTCGGCGACTTGCCGCCCAGTTCCTGGCTGACGCGCTTGACGGTCGGTGCCGCGCGCTTGGCGACATCGACGCCGGCGCGGGTCGAGCCGGTGAACGAGATCATGTCGATGTCCGGATGCTCGCTCATGGCGGCGCCGACTTCAGGGCCGAGGCCGTTGACCAGGTTGAACACGCCCTTCGGCACGCCGGCTTCATGCAGGATTTCCGCGAAGATCAACGCCGACGACGGCGTGAATTCCGACGGCTTCAGGATCATGGTGCAGCCGGCGGCGAGCGCGGGCGCGACCTTGCAGGCGATCTGGTTCAGCGGCCAGTTCCAGGGCGTGATCATGCCGATGACGCCGACGGGCTCGCGCAGCACCACCGCGGTGCCGACCGGCTCCTCGAAATGATAGTTCTTGAGCACTTCGAGCGTGGAAGCGAGGTGGCCGAGGCCGGCGCCGGCCTGCAGCTTCTCCGCCATCGGCAGCGGCGCGCCCATCTCGTCGGAGACGGCGGCGCCGATATCCTTCATGCGGGTCTTGTAGACCTCGATGATCTTCGAAAGCAGCGCGACGCGCTCCTCGCGGCTGGTCTGCGAATAGGTCTCGAAGGCGCGCTTGGCGGCGGCCACGGCCTTGTCGACGTCGGCCTTGGAGCCGAGCGCAACCTCGTACATCGCCTCTTCGGTCGCCGGATTGACGACGGGCGTGGACTTCTTGACGACGGGATCGACCCAGGCGCCATCGATGTAGAATTGCATGCGGTTGACCATCGTAAACCTCTTCATTTCGGGGCAAATGAAGGGGGAACGGAGCGTTCGGCAAGCATCCTTGCACGAAAGCCGGAGGAATTGAACCCGCCATATGCGGGATGCCGCGTTGCGGCGGACGCTGGATATAAAGTTGCGGTGTGACGGATGCAAGGCCGGTCAGCTCGTCGTCCCGGCGAAAGCCGGGACCCATAACCACCGATGCCGGTTCTAGAACGAAGCCGGCACCCACCGTTTCAAAGCAACAACCGCCGCGGCGTATGGGCCCCGGCTTTCGCCGGGGCGACGACTAAAAAGGCGGCGATAAGCTACACCGCCATCTTGCGGTGCCGGACCGGCGCGCCGGCGGTGAGGCTTTCGGCCGCATCGATGATGGCGTTGGCGTCGATGCCGTGGTGGCGGTAGAGGTCGTCGATGGTGCCGGTCTGGCCGAAATGCTCGACGCCGAGCGCCTCGACCCGGTGTCCGCGCACGCTGCCGAGCCAGCCGAGCGTCGCCGGATGGCCGTCGATCACGGTGACGATGCCGCAGTCGCGCGGCAGCGGCGCCAGCAATTGCTCGATATGGCTGAGATATTGCGACGCCGCGGCGGTCGCGGCGCAGTTGCCGCGCGGCGGTCCAGCCGCGCATGCAGCCGGTCGGCGGAGGTGATCGCCGAGCAGCCCGACATCGCGCCGGCTTTCGCCGATCAGGCCGACGGCCTCGATCGCCTCGGGCGCGACCGCGCCGGTATAGGCGATCACGACTTCGCAATTCGGCCCCGGCTTGCGCAGCCAATAGGCGCCGTCGGTGATGCCCTTTTGCAGATCCGGCGTCATCAGCCGCTGCGGCTGCTCGATGGTGCGGGTCGAAAGCCGCAAATAGACCGAACCGCCCTCGCCGCCTTCGCGCTGCATGTGCGCAAAGCCCCAGCCCATGATGACGGCGAGTTCGTCGACGAAGGCCGGCTCGAACGAGGCCAGCCCATCCTGCGCCATGCCGATCAGGGGCGTCGCGATCGACTGATGCGCGCCGCCCTCGGGCGCCAGCGTGATGCCCGACGGCGTCGCCGCCACCATGAAGCGCGCATCCTGGTAGCAGGCATAGTTCAGCGCATCGAGGCCGCGCTCGATGAAGGGATCGTAGAGGGTCGCGATCGGCAGCAGCCGCTCGCCGTTGATCTGCGTGCGACAGCCCGAGCGCCGACATCAGGATGAACAGGTTCATCTCGGCGATGCCGAGTTCGATGTGCTGGCCCTTCGGCGAGAAATCCCAGTTGAAGGTGGAAGGGATCTTTTCGCTGCGGAACAGGTCGGCCTTCTCGGCGCGCGCGAACAGCCCGCGCCGGTTGACCCAGGCGCCGAGATTGGTCGACACCGTCACATCGGGCGAGGCCGTGACGATGCGCGCGGCGAGTTCGGTGTCGCCGCGCGCGAGTTCGTTGAGCACGAGGCCAAAGCCCTGCTGGGTCGACATCGGCCGGCGACGGCGTGAACGCAAGCCGCTCGGGCACATCGATCACGGGCGCGTTCAGCGCGGCGGTCGTCGCGGTTGAACGGCACTTCGCCGAGAAATGCCTCCAGCGCCGCCGGCTGCTGCGACAGCCCCTCGAACTTCTCCCATTCGTGGCCGGGCCGGATGTTCTGCGCGCCGCGCCATTTTTCCATCTGCGCAACCGTCATCAGGCCGGCATGATTGTCCTTGTGGCCCTGGAACGGCAGGCCGACGCCCTTGATGGTGTAGGCGATGAAGCAGACCGGGCGATCGTGATCGATGGCCTCGAACGCCTCGATCATGCTGGCCATGTCGTGGCCGCCGAGATTGGACATCAGCGCCAGCAATTCGTCGTCGCTGCGCCGCTCGATCAGTTGCGACACCGCGCCCTGGTCGCCGATCTCGTCCTGCAGATGCTTGCGGAACGCGGCGCCGCCCTGGAAGCACAGCGCCGCATACATCTCGTTCGGGCAGGCGTCGATCCAGCTTCCGCAGCGCCTCGCCGCCGGGCTCGGCGAATGCCGCCTGCATCAGCCGGCCGTATTTCACGATCACCACGTCCCAGCCGAAATTGCGGAACATGGATTCGAACTTCTCCCACAGCCCCTCGCGCACCACGGCGTCGAGGCTCTGGCGGTTGTAGTCGACCACCCACCAGGTGTTGCGCAGGCCGTGCTTCCAGCCCTCCAGCAGCGCCTCGAAGATGTTGCCCTCGTCCATCTCGGCGTCGCCGACCAGCGCGATCATCCGCCCCTCGGGCCGGTCCTTCATCCAGCCATGCGCCTTGACGTAGTCCTGCACCAGCGAGGCGAACAAGGTCTGCGCCACGCCGAGCCCGACCGAGCCGGTCGAGAAATCGACGTCGTCGGTGTCCTTGGTGCGCGACGGATAGGACTGCGCGCCCTTGTAGCCGCGGAAGTTCTCGAGCTTGTCGCGGGTCTGGTGGCCGAACAGATACTGGATGGCGTGAAACACCGGGCTCGCATGCGGCTTCACCGCGACGCGGTCCTCCGGCCGCAGCACCGAGAAATACAGCGCCGACATGATGGTCGCGAGCGAGGCCGAGGAGGCCTGATGGCCGCCGACCTTGAGGCCGTCGGTGTTGGGGCGAATGTGATTGGCGTGGTGGATGGTCCAGGACGACAGCCACAGCACCTTGCGCGCCAGCGCGGACAGCATTTCAAGGCGTGCGGGTTCGATCGGCATGACGGCGCTCCCGTGGGACAGGGACATCTGCGAATTTTAACGCCTCGGCGTCAGCCAAAAATCTCAAATTATCGCGACATACCCTGATTTTTTGGGATAAATTACCAATCAGATCCCCGTGAAACCGAGTTTATCCCAATGCACGCCCTCGACGCCATCGACCGCAAGATCCTCGCCATCCTGCAGAGCGACAGCCGCACCACCATGGCCGAACTCGCCGACAAGGTCGGCCTGTCGGTCTCGCCCTGCCACCGCCGCGTCAAGCTGATGGAGGAGCGCGGCGTCATCAGCCGCTATATCGCGACCGTCGACCAGAAATCGCTGGGGCTTCACGTCAGCGTGTTCATCTCGATCAAACTGGCGCGGCAGAAGGAGGAAGACCTCAACCGCTTCGCCAAGGCGATCTCGAAATGGGACGAGGTGCTGGAATGCTATCTGATGACCGGCAACCGCGACTATCTGCTGCGCGTCGTCGCCGCGGATCTGTCGTCCTATGAGGCCTTCCTGAAGAACAAGCTCACCCGTCTCGACGGCATCGCCTCGATCGAGTTCGAGCTTTGCGCTGAGCCAGGTGAAATATTCGATCGCGCTGCCGGTGTGAGGCGCGCCGTGCGATTCGCCAGCGACTCTGCTGTCCCTTCTCCACTTGTGGCGAGAAGGTGGCGCGGACGAAGTCCGTGCCGGATGAGGGGTCTGTCTCCGCGGAGTACGAACCCCTCACGCCGTCTTCGCTTCGCGAAGCCACCCTCTCCCGACAAGGGGAGAGGAAACAAAGTCAGCGCCACGGCTCGACGATGATCTTGGTGTGGGCTTCCGGATTGGCCAAATCAGCGAACGCCTTCGCCACGCCGTCGATGCCGACGCTCGCGGTCACCAGCGAGGCGGCGTCGACCTCGCCTTCGGCGATCAGGCGCAGCGAATACGCGAACTCTTCCGGCGTATAGCCCAGCACATACTGGACATTGAGTTCCTTCATGATGCCGAGCATCGGCTCGGAGCGGTCGGTTTCCATGCAGACCCCGACGACCACGATGCGGGCGTCGCGCGGCGCGCCCTCGAACACCTGCTGGATCACGCCGGGAATGCCGACGCATTCGAAAATCAGCGCGGGCCGCAGCGCCGGCAGCCAGGCCTGCATGGCAGGCCGCGCGGCCTTGGCTTCCTCCGACATCGCGGCGTGCTCGGCCCAGCTCGCATAGGGTTGCGTGCGCGCGGGATCGACGACGACGTCGGCGCCGAGCTTTTGCGCGAGCGCGCGGCGCGCCGGCGAATAATCGGCGGCGATGATCGGGTGCAGCCCCCGCAGCTTCAGCGCCGCGATCACCGCGAGTCCGACCGGACCGCAGCCGATCACCAGCGGCACCTCGTCGCCGCCGATCTGGGCCTTGGCCACCGCATGCACGCCGACCGCCAGCGGCTCGGTCAATGCCGCATGCTCCGCCGCGAGGCCGTTCGGCACTTCCAGCAGCAACGGCTCGCTGAGCAGCATCTGCTCGGCGTAACCGCCGACATAGTCGTTGGAATAGCCGATGCCTTTCGGTCCCTCCGGCGTCAGCAGCGCCGGCAATGAACAGACGCGGGTGCCGGGCTTCAGCTTGCGCTCGGTGCCCGGACCGTAGTCGAGCACCTCGCAGCAGAATTCGTGGCCGAACACGACATCGCGGGCGAGGTCCATCGGCTTGCGGCCGGGGATTCGTTTTGCCATTTCGACCATGCGATCGGCGTGTTTGCGCGCGTGCAGGTCGGAGCCGCAGATGCCGCAGGCGAGCGTCCTGACCAGCACCTGCCCCGCGCCCGGCTTCGGCTCGGGCATGCGTGTCGACGACGATCTCGCCGTTCCTGAAAATGGCTGCGCGCACTTCACGTCCTCCCGCTTCATCTCATTGCCGCATCTAACAGCAACGCGAAGCCGTCAGCCAGTGCGATCAGGCGTTCGGAGACAATTCGCCGTCCATCGCCAGAAGCTGCGAGCGCCTGACGCGCTCGCGGTGCGCGGTATAGAGACCGCTGCCGACGATGAAGACCGCGCCGGTCACGGTCCAGATATCCGGCACCTCGCCGAAAATGACAAAGCCGAGGATGCTGACCCAGAGCAGTTGGGTGTAGGAAAACGGCGCCAGCACCGAGGCATCGGCGTAGCGAAAGGCGAGCACGACGATCCACTGTCCCGCGGTGGAGGCAACGCCGATGAATATCCCGAACAGGATGTCGTTCCAGCTCGGCGCGACCCAGACGAACGGCACCAGCGCGCATAGCACGGCGACGCCCGCGATCGACGAATAGGTCATGGTGGTCAGCGCATGTTCCCTGCCGCTCATCATCCGCGTCATGATCAACGTGCAGGCCCAGGCCAGCGCCGAGACGATCGGAAAGAACGCCGCGGGATGAAACGCGCCCGAGCCCGGCCGCAGGATGATCAGCACGCCGACGAGGCCGACCGCGGTCGCCATCCAGCGGCGCGCGCCGACGCGTTCGCCGAGAAAGACGATCGACAGCGCCGTGACGAACAGCGGCGAGACGAAACCGGTGGCGGAGGCCTCCGCGATCGGCAGATAGCGCAGGCCGGAAATGAAGAACAGCGAGGAGCCCAGCAGCGCAAGGCCGCGCATCAACTGGAAGCCCGGCCGCGTCGAGTGCAGGGCGAACAGCGGCGAGCCCGGCAGCATCGCCGGCGACATGATCAGCGCGAACACCAAAAACCTGATCCAGGCGATCTCGATCGAGGGCAGCGTCGCCGACAGATATTTCGCGGTCACATCGGAAGTGCCGAGAAATACCGTCGATGCCAGGATCAGCGCGATGCCGCGGAAAGGCCGGTCGGCACGCGCAGGCGCGGTCCGTTTTGCCGGCTTCTTCTCAGGCAGGGGTAACGCGGCACTGTCCAGCCTGGCGGCTGCGGCGGGTGGCGGGGTCACGGCAAAACTCGGGCGCGGAAAATTGGTCGAATCGGGCGAGGCTTCAAAGAACGATAATTAGCGTTGGCGGACAAGGTCCGAAAACAGGCAGCCGATATGCACCATCGTCCGCGGCGGCTCGTCGCGGTTCGCCTCATCCTGAAAGGCTGACTCTACAGCAGCGGATGAAATCCGATACTTTCGGTTGGCTCGTCATGCCCGGCCTTGTGCCGGGTATCCACGTCTTGGCTTCAGAACGGCAAGAAAGACATAGATGGCCGGGACAAGCCCGGCCATGACGAAAAATAAATCAAGTTCAAGCGGTTGCGAAGAGCCCTCGATCAGTCTCTGAGAGTGCGCGCTCCGCGCACGTCTCGATGGATCAGCGACGGGCTCACATGGTTCGAGATGGCACTCCTGTTCCCCCTCACCATGATGGGGAACTACAGCATCGGCAGGCTGCGTGGCTTCGCGCCGAGCGGAAACGCCTTGTCGAGCGCGGCCAGCTCGTCGCTGCCGAGCACGAGTTCGCCGGCCGCGGCATTGTCGGCGGCATGTTCCGCGCTCGATGCCTTCGGAATCGCCAGCAGCAGGGGATCGCGGGTCAGAAAAGCCAGCGCGACCTGGCGCGGCGAGGCGCCGTGCGCCTTGGCGATCGTCTGCAGCAGCGCGCCCGGCTTGCTTTGCGGCGTCGGAAAATCATTGTGACCGAACGGCGAATAGGCCACCACGGCGGTGCCGTGCTTCCGGCACCACGGAATCACCGCGTGCTCGATCGCGCGTTCCCCAAGATGATAGAGCACCTGGTTGCAGGCGATCTTGCCTTCGCCGGCAACGGCGAGCAGTTCGTCGAGATCGTCGGCATCGAAATTGCTGACGCCCCAGGAGCGGATTTTTCCGGCGCTGACCAATTGCTCGAACGCGGCGACGGTTTCCTCGAGCGGATAGGAACCGCGCCAATGCAGGAGATAGCAATCGAGCCGGTCGGTCTTCAGCCGCGCGAGCGAGCGCTCGCACGCCGTGATGGTGCCGCGCCGCGAGGCATTGCTCGGCAATACTTTCGAGACCAGGAAGAGGTCGTCGCGCCGGCCGGCGATGGCGTCCGCGATCACGAGTTCCGCATCGCCATACATCTCGGCGGTGTCGATGTGGGTCATGCCGAGATCGATGCCGCGCCGCAACGCCGCGACCGCGCCCTTGCGATCGCCGCGATCGATGTACCAGGTGCCCTGCCCGATCACGGAGGCCTGCGCGCCGCTTGGTCCGAATTTTCTCTGTCTCAAGGATGACCTCTGCTATTTCCTCGTCATTGCGCGAAGCGAAGCAATGGTGCTGCGCTCACGCTGGATGGCTTCGCTTGCAATGACGGCTAGAGCGCGCTGATGTCGGCGACCAGCACCGTGCCGGTCACGGACTCCGTTATATAGAGGCGGTCGCGGTTCTTGCCACCGATCGCGACATTGGTGCAGCTCGGTCCCGCGCAGGATTTGATCCGCGCGATCAATTCGCCGTTCGGCGCGAACACGAAGACGTGTCCGAGCGAGGCGTGCGCCACGAACAGGCGCCCGGCGCTGTCCATCGTCATGCCGTCGGGACCACTCGTGCCAAACAACGAACAGAAGCGGCCAACCTTTGAGACGTCGCCGTCGTTCATCAACGGCAGCGCCAGACCGCGTTGTCGCGGGTCATCGCGACGAACAGCACTGTTCTCGGCGGGATCGAGCACCAGGCCGTTGGGACTGATGCCGGTATCGATCAGACAGGCGAGCCGGCCATCGGGCGACAGCCGATAGACGCGGCCGGTCGGATCGTGCAGCCCGGTCTGTCCCTGGTCGGTGAAATAGATGTCGCCATTCGCAGCCAGATGCAGATCGTTGCACCCCTTGAAGGACTCGGAATTGCGCGCGGTCAGCACCGGCAGCATTCGCGCCGTCTTGAGGTCGAGCTCCATGATGCCGTGCCGGTAATCGGCGACAAAGATCCGCCCGTCGGCGCGGATCTTCAGGCCGTTGGGCCAGCCGTCATATTCGATCACCAGCGACCACGTGCCGTCGGGCGCGATCCTGAAGATGCGTCCAAAGGGAATGTCGACGATGTAGAGATTGCCGGCGGCATCGAAGGACGGACCTTCGATGAAACTGTCGGTCGGCTGGCCCGGCCGGTTGGCGTCGGCCCATTGGGTCGCCACGCCCTTGCGGCGCAACGCCTCGGGCATCGCCGAAAACACCCTTGTCTCGATCAGCCGCGGCGGCGTTTCCAGATACATCATTTTCTTGATTTCATCCGTGGTGGCAGAACAAATGCACCATAGATGACGCGATAGCCGCCGTCGATTGCCCCGGTTTTCGTCGTTCGAGGGACGAGCACGACGAAGCAATCCGCGGATCGGGCGGCTTCGTCGTTTCCCCCTTCGGATGCGGTGCAATTTTGGCGAACGCCCATCGAGAGTCGTGCTATCGTTCACCATTGGCGCGTCGAACCTGGGAGATCTCATGGACCGCCCCGTGACCCGCCGCATATGGCTTGCGGGCGGCTTTTCCCTTCTTGTTGTTGGCCGGGCGGAGGCCGATGCCTCGCGGCCATGGCGCATGGCCTTGGTTACTTCCGGCTCGGGGGACGTGATCCTTGGATGGCTGCGAAGCACACTTCGAACCCTGGGATATGAAGAGGGCAAGAACCTCGTCATCGATTTCCGCGAAGCGAAGGGGAGTTACGCCGTGCTGCCCGATCTTCTGAAGGAGGTCATCGCGCTCAAACCCGACGTGATTGTTGCGGAAGCAACACCCGCGATTGCAGCAGCGCAACAGGCGACCTCAACGATCCCGATCGTGATGTCGCCGGCAACGGATCCGATCGGCTCGGGTTTCGTCAAGAGCTTTGCCCGGCCGGGCGGCAACATCACCGGCGTGGCCAACATGTTCGGTGATCTCACGACAAAGACGCTGGATATCATTCGCCTCGTTTTCCCCGGCGTAAAGAAGATCGGCGTTCTGGCCTCCAGCAATCCGACCCATCCGGGTTTGGTCGAGGTCGCCAAACAGGCAGCCCGCACGATCGGAATTTCGGCCGAGAGCTTCACCGCACCCAACCCCGAGGACCTCGAAAAGACTTTTGCGGATATGAAGTCGGCGAATTGCGAGGTCGTGTACGTTCTTGCCGATCCCCCTCGGCCTGCGCTGCCGCCGATCGCGCTTAAATTCGAATTGCCCGCGGTCTATCAAGTCATCAGCTATATCGAGTACGGCGGGCTGATGAGCTATGGACCAGACATCGAGGCCTTATTTACCAAGGCGGCGCAGTATGTCGATCGCATCCTCAAGGGAGGCAGTCCGGCCGAGATGCCGGTCGAGCAACCAACCACGTTTCTGTTCGCCATCAATCTCCGCACAGCGAAAGCGCTGGGCCTCACCATTCCGGAACAGGTGCTGCTGATGGCGGACAAGGTTATCGAGTGACACGGCGGATGTGATCCGCAGCCGACCGCACGTCGCGACGATTGTCAGCTTGCGGCCACAGCGAACTGTTCCTGCTGGACCCCGCCCGCCTGCGCGATCAGCCGCTTCAATTCCGGAATGCAGGAGCCGCAATTGGTGCCCGCCTTCAGTTGCGCGCCGATTTCGACAGCGGTGCCGGCGCCGGCGGCGATGGCGTCGCAGATGGTGCTGCGGCCGACGCCGAAGCAGGCGCAGACGATCGGCCCGGCGCTGGCGAGCCCGTCGGCGGATTTGCCCGACAGCAGCATCCGGCGCTGGTCGTCGCCGAGCGATTTCGGCGGCGAACAGAGCCTTCACCACGTTCCAGTCGCCGGCGTCCCGCGCCGGACCGACGAACAGGCACGTCTCGATCCGGCCATCGCGAAACGAGGCCGCGCGAAAGACGCCGCCGCCGAAATCCTTGTATTCGGCGAGGTCGCCGCCCGCCACCGATCGCATCCATGATTGCCATCTGCCGAGATCGGCATTGTCGGCGAACAGATAGCCGTAGCCGCCGGTGACGGCCACGCGCGTCCACCAGAGATGATCGGGCAAATCCAGCTTTGCTCGCGACAGGGCAAAACCGCGGAAGACATATTCATAATCGGCAATCGACGCCGGCGTCGCCTTGTTCTCGGGCTGGCCGGAATAAGGATCGGTGAACGGCGCCACCAGCGCGCCGATGCGGCCCGCGGACGCATTCGCCTCGCTCCAGTGAATCGGCGCGAACAGCATGCCGCGCTGCTGCCGCGCATTGACGGCAACCCTGAGCGTGCATTGCCCGTAATCGGTGGTGACGCGCGCGAAGCCGCCATCCGCAAGGCCGTATTTGATCGCATCGTCGGGATGCACCTCGACATACGGCTCCGGCAGATGCTGGCCGAGCCGCGGGCTCATGCCGCTGCGGGTCATGGTGTGCCACTGGTCGCGGATGCGGCCGGTGTTGAGCCGCAACGGCCGGCCGGCGCTGGTCAGGCTACGCAGCGCCGGAATTTCCGGCGCGACGAAGCGGGCCTTGCCGTCGTTGGTGAAGAAGCCACCGCTGGCGAAGAATCGCTGCCGGGGCTCGATCTCGCCCCATTGCATCGGCCACTGCAGCGGCGTCATCGCATCGAAGGCCTCGTCCGACACGCGCTCCAGCGCGCCGATGTCGAAATCACGGCTGCCATTATTCTCGAACGCCGACAGGCCGGCGTGCTCGCGGAACACGTCCGCCGCCGAATTGAAGTCGAACGCCGCGCCGTAGCCGAGCCGCTTCGCCACCTCGCTGACGATCCACCAATCGGGCTTCGCCTCCCCCGGCGCTGCGAGGAACGCGCGCTGGCGCGAGATGCGCCGTTCCGAATTGGTCACGGTTCCGGATTTCTCGCCCCAGGCCTGCGCCGGCAGCAGCACATGCGCGCCCGACTCGACGGTGTCGTTGGAGCGCACGTTCTCCGAGACCACGAACAGCTCGAGCTTGCCGAGCGCGGCGCGCACGGCGTCGGCGTCCGGCAGCGACACCGCGGGATTGGTGCCCATCACCCACAGCGCCTTGATCTCGCCGCGCCCGATCGCCTGGAACATCTCGACCGCCTTCAGCCCCTCATGGGTCGCGATCCGCGGCGCCTTCCAGAACCGGCGCACGCGGTCGATGTCCGGCGGCGTGAAGCGCCATGTGGGCGGCGAGCTGGTTGGCAAGCCCGCCGACCTCGCGCCCGCCCATCGCATTGGGCTGGCCGGTGAGCGAGAACGGCGACGCGCCGGACTTTCCGATCCGCCCCGTGGCGAGGTGGCAATTGATGATGGCGTTGACCTTGTCGGTGCCCTGCGCCGACTGGTTGACGCCTTGCGAATAAAGCGTGACCGCGCGCGGCGTGGCTGCGAACAGCCGGAAGAACTCCGCGACGTCCTGCTCGGTGAGGCCGGTCGCGAGCGCCGTAGCGCCGACGCTGCCGGCGATGCTGCGTGCCCGTGCCAGCGCCTCGTCGAAACCCTCGGTGTGGCTTTCGATATAGCCGCGATCGAGCGCGCCGGTGTCGGCAAGATGCGCCAACAGCCCCGAGAACAAGGCGGTGTCGGTTCCCGGCTTCAATCCCAGGAACAGGTCGGCATCTTCCGCGGTGTCGGTCCGGCGCGGATCGATCACCACGATGCGCGCACCGCGCGACTGCTTGTTGGCGAGCATGCGCTGGAACAGCACCGGATGGCACCACGCCGCGTTGGAGCCGACCAGCACCAGGAGGTCGGCCTGATCGAGATCCTCGTAGCAGCCGGGCACGGTGTCGGCGCCGAACGCGCGGCGATGACCGGCGACCGACGACGACATGCAGAGCCGCGAATTGGTGTCGACATTGGCGCTGCCGATGAAGCCCTTCATCAGCTTGTTGGCGACGTAGTAATCCTCGGTCAGAAGCTGTCCCGAAAGATAGAACGCCACCGCGCCGGGCCCGTCGCGCTTGATGATATGGGCGAAGCGATGCGCGACATGGTCGAGCGCGTCGCTCCAGGCCACCCGCTCCATGCTGCCCTTGCTGCAGCGGATCATCGGATAAAGCAGCCGGTCGGCAAGGCCGAGCGTTTCGCCGAGCGCCGAACCCTTCGAGCACAGCCGGCCGAAATTGGCGGGATGTTCGCTGTCGCCCGAGATCGCAGCACCACCGGAGCCGTCGGGCGTGGCCAGCACGCCGCAGCCGACGCCGCAATAGGGACAGGTGGTGCGCGTGGCGCGCAGCGTGGGATCGATGGAGGTCATTGCAACAATCGCGTCATCTGCCTATGCCGCCTTCGGCGGAATCGCCAGCGCGCGGCCGAATATCATGTCCTTGCGGATCGCTGCGACCGGACCGCCGCTCCGGATCAGGTCGAGATACCAGAGCGCGTCGGCGGTATCGCCGACCAGCACCGCGCCGGTGAGACGGCCGTCCGAAATCACCAGCTTCTTGTAGGCGCCGCCCCGCGCATCGCTCAGCACGATCGTCTCCGAGCCTTCCGCGCCCATGAAGTCGCCGGCGGAAAACACGCCGACGCCTGATACTTTCAGGTTGGTCGCAACCACGCTGCCGGCGTAACCGGCCGCTCCGCCCGAAAGATGCCGCGCCAGCACGCGCGCCTGCTCGTAAGCCGGCTCCACCAGCCCGTAGCAGACGCCGCGATGCTCGGCGCATTCGCCGAGCGCGAAAATGCCGGAAGCGCCGGTCTGGAGACAATCGTCGACGACGATGCCGCGGTTGACGGCGATGCCGGCCTCCTTTGCCAGCGCGACGCTGGGCCGGATGCCGGCCGCGAAAATCACCGCGTCGGCATCGATCCGCCGTCCGTCCGCCAGTTCGACGCCCTCGACGCGCGTCTCGCCATGGATCCGGGCGGTGCTCGCGTTGAGCAGAATCTCGATGCCCTTGCGCTCGACCAGGGATTTCAGCAATTCCGCCGCCGGCGCATCGAGCTGGCGCTCCATCAGGCGGTCCATCAGGTGAATGAGCGTCACCGGCGTGCCGGCCTTGGCGAGGCCATAGGCCGCTTCCAGTCCGAGCAATCCGCCGCCGACCACGACGACGCGTTTCTTCTGCGCGGCCAGCGTCAGCAGCAGATCGACGTCGCGGCTGTCGCGGAAGGTATGCACGCCGGCCAGATCGGCGCCGGCCACGTTGAGCCGCAACGGCGTCGAGCCGGTGGCAAGCACGAGCTTGGAGAAGGCGATGCTCTCCTCGTTGGCGATCTTGAGCTCGCGGCGGCCGACGTCGATCTCGGTGGCGACGCAGCCATATTTCACGGTGACGCCGCGATCGCGCCACCATCGGGCCGGCCGCAGCTCGATGTCATGCGACGCCGTCTCGCCCGCCAGCACCGAGGACAGCAGCACGCGATTATAGGCGAGCCGCGGCTCCTCGCCGATCACGGCGACCGCGTACCGTCCGAGCGCAACCTTTGTCAATTCATCGACCAGGCGCGCGGCCGCCATTCCATTGCCGACGATGACCAGCGGTTCACTCACCGCGCTTCCCCCTCCTCACTCGGCCGCCTGGGGGCGACCATAGGCCTCGGAAATCATGTAGCCGGAGAGCGTGCCATAGGCGCTCTTCCAGGCATCGGCGAGTTCGGGCGTCCAGCCCTCGCCGAGTCCCTTTTCCAGGGTCCAGAGCAGCGCCGAACCGACGACGGGATAGTGCTCGGCCCGGGCGCCATAGGCGACGTGGCGCTTTGCCAGAGCGCTCGCAGCCGGAAGGATCGAATCGAGATTGGCGAGCCCGTTCACCACCGCCGCCAATGTCGCCATCAGCTTCTTGCGCTGCTCGGTCATGTCGGCGGGAAACATCGCCCTCACCGTCGGCGCGATCTCGAACAGCCGGTCATAGAACAGGACCGCCGCGGTTTCCGAAATCGGCGCGACTTTCGCAAAGCTCTGCTGCACGAGTTTGACTTGATCCGGTGTCATTGTCCGCTCCTGTTCTGCCGCCGGGCTGCCACCTCGTCCCGCAAACGGGACGAGGTGGGGCGATGTCGGAAGTCACACGCGCGCGTCGGCGAGGCTCGTCGCACCCGAGGTCGCAGGGCTCTTGCGCAGGTAGTACCACCAGGTCAGCGCGAGGCAGACCGCGTAGAACGCCAGGTAGATTTCCAGCGCGAGCTGCGGGCCGCCGGTGACGGCGATCGACTTGCCGAAGCCGCTCGGGATCAGGTAGCCGCCGCAGGCGCCGATCGCGCCGATGAAGCCAAGCGCGGCGCCGCTCTCGATGCCGGCGATCTTCAGCGCGAGCGCGCGGCCGGCTTCGCCCTTGCCCCTTGCCTTGTGGAGATTTTCCTCGCGGAAGATCGAGGGGATCATCCGGTAGGTCGAGCCGTTGCCGATGCCTGTCGTGACGAACAGGATCAGGAACATCGCAAGGAAGCCGGGGAAGTCCTTGATGCCCACGAAGTACAGCACCCCGATCGTCGCGGCGCCCATCGCGATGAAGTTCCAGAACGTCACGATCGCGCCGCCGACCTTGTCGGCGAGCAAGCCGCCGAGCGGACGCGACAGCGAGCCCACCAGCGGTCCGAGGAAGGCGATCGCGATGGTGACCGCCGGGAATTGCGTCTTGATCAGCAGCGGAAACGCGGCGGAGTAACCGATGAAGGAGCCGAACGTCCCGATATAGATGAAGGCCATGATCCAGGTGTGCTTGCGGCCGACGATCGCGAGCTGGTCCTTGAACGAGGACTTGGCCGAGGTCAGGTTGTTCATGAAGAAGACGGCGCCGATCACCGCGATCGCGAGCGGCAGCATCCACATCAGCCCGGCGTTCTGAAGGTAGACGCCGGCGACCGGTGTCGCCTGGTAGAGATTGAAAAGGCCGATACCCATCAGGATCGGCGTCAGCAATTGCACGCTGGAGACGCCGATATTGCCGCCGGCTGCGTTCAGCCCGAGCGCCCAGCCCTTCATGCGGTCGGGATAGAAGAAGGAGATGTTGGCCATGCTGGAGGCGAAGTTGCCGCCGCCGAGACCCGCGGTGGATGCCACCAGCAGCATCAGCCAGAACGGCGTTTCAGGATGGCTGACGAAATAGGCGAGCGCCAGCGTCGGGATGAACAGCACCGTCGCGCTGAAGATCGTCCAGTTGCGGCCGCCGAACATCGTGACCGCGAAGGTGTAGGGAAACCGCATCAGCGAGCCGATCAGCCCGGGCACCGCCACGAGCTGAAACAACTGGTCGGTGGTGTAGTGGAAGCCGGCCGCCGGCAGCTTGGTCGCGACGATGCTCCAGATCAGCCAGACCGAAAATCCGATATGCTCCGCGACGATCGACCAGATGAGATTGCGCCGGGCGATCACCTTGCCCTTGGAATTCCAGAACGTCTCATCCTCGGGATTCCAATCCGAAATCCAGGTCGGGTCTTGTCTGCTCATTGAGATCTATCCTTTCAACTGTCATCGCAGATCGTGCGCGAGTCACGACGGCGCGCTCCGGGGAGGCCCCAGTCCGGCGGTTTCACAAATTCGGATGATTGGCTTTCGAAGGACGGCAACGGTGGCGTCGGCTTAGGTCTTTCAAACTTCGTGCCAAGCCGCCGCTTTGAGAAAAGCATTTGTATTGCAATGGATTAGGCGAACGGGACGCAACGGCGCCTCGCTTCAAACGCATCCAAAATTTGCAATTCGCTCAATCCTTGTGCGGCGCACAAAAATTGAGCATGGCCGCATCCGCACGCGGCAGCGGATCGCATTTGCTCGCGAGCCGGCTTTTCGGCCACCCTTAGATGGCCGCGCGACCGGTCCGGCCTACTCCGCGGCCATCATCGGCTTCGGCGCCGCGCCCTGCCCCGGCTTCATGCGGAATTCGTAGGTCATCAGATGCCACGGCGCTGCGGCAGGCTTGCCGTCGGGCATCGCCTTGTCGCTGCGCTTCTCGACCCTGGAGACCAGGTCGTTCTTCACCCCGAACACCACGTCGGAATCCAGATATTTGTCGCCCTCGATGAAGACGTGGGTGACCAGCGGCTCGTAGCCGGGCGCATCGACCAGGAAGTGAATATGCGCGGGCCGGTTCGGGTGACGCCGCGTCTGCAGGATCATCTGGCCGACCGGGCCATCGGTCGGGATCGGATAGCTGCAGGGCAGGATGGTGCGAAAGAAAAACCGGCCTTCGGCGTCGGTGATGAACCGCGCCCGCGACGACGGCCCCTGCGTCTCGTAATCCGGCCTTTGCGAATCGTAATAGCCGTCATCGTCGGCGTGCCAGACGTCGACCGGCCACGCCCGCCAGCGGCTTGCCCTTGAGGTCGGTGACGCTGGCCTGCACGAACATCCGCTCACCGCCGAGATTGGCGGAGATATCCGTGCCGTGCGGCACCGGCTTGTGCTCGCCGACATAGAATGGGCCGAGCACGGTGGTCTCGGTCGCGCCCTCGCGCTCCGGGTGGTTGACGGCATCGACCAGCATCGAAACCCCGAGCACGTCCGACAGCAGGATGAATTCCTGCCGGCTGGCGCTGCACTTCTGGCCGACGCGGGTCAGGAAATCGATCGCGTAGGCCCATTCGTCGAAGGTGAGGTCGGTCTTGCGGACGAAATCGTGCACCGACTTCACCAGTTCTTCCATCAGGAACTTGACCCGCGGGTCCGGCGTTTCCTCAAAGCTCTTGATGACGGCGGCGGTCAGTTCGGTGTCGTTGAATTGGGGCATGCCGGGATTCCTGCAGGTTTTACCTCATTGCGGCGGCAACCCTACACCGGCGGCCGGGCAAGCGTAAACGCGGGGTGATTGGAACCGGGCGCACTTTTCGGCTATCAAGGCCCGCCCCGAACGACCGGAGAATAGCCTGATGCTAGCCCCCACCCCCGCCTCGCCCGAATCCGCCGGCATGTCCAAGGCCGGCTTCGACCGCCTCGATGCCCATCTCAAGCACCGCTACATCGACGCCGGCCGTTTTCCGGGAACGCAGCTTCTGGTCTATCGCCGCGGCAAGGTCGTGCACAGCGCGGTGCAGGGTTTTGCCGACCTCGAGCGCAAGGCGCCGGTCAAGGACGACACGATCTTCCGCATCTATTCGATGACCAAGCCGATCACCGTCGGTCGCCTTCATGATGCTGTTCGAGGAAGGCCGCGTCGCGCTCGACGAGCCCGTCCACAAATATATCCCGGAATGGAAGAACCTCGGCGTGTTCCAGGCCGGCACCGCGCCGGCATTCCTGACCAGGCCGCCGTCGCGGCCGATGCTGATCGTCGACCTGCTGCGGCACACCTCGGGCCTGACCTACGGCTTCCAGCAGCGCTCCAACGTCGATGCCGCCTATCGCGAACTGAAGATCGGCGAGGTCGTAACGTCGGGAACGCTGCAATCGATGATCGACGCCCTGGCCAAGATTCCGCTGGAGTTCTCGCCGGGCGAGGCCTGGAACTATTCGGTCTCCA
Source organism: uncultured Alphaproteobacteria bacterium (assembly GCA_963843225.1). GTDB lineage: Bacteria > Pseudomonadota > Alphaproteobacteria > Rhizobiales > Xanthobacteraceae > Bradyrhizobium. The sequence goes on from CAWJJT010000010.1 coordinate 36,942, forward strand.
CCGACGTGATCGGCTATCTGATCGGCAAGATCAGCGGCAAGCCGTTCGACCAGTTTCTGAAAGAGCGGATCTTCGATCCGCTGGGCATGAACGACACCGACTTCTTTGTGCCCGCCGACAAGGTCCATCGTTTCGCGGCCTGCTATTCGGCCGATCCCAAGGGCGGCATGACGTTCCACGCCACCGAGCGCAAGGGCGACCTGACCTTGCAGGACGACCCGACCACGAGCTCGTTCCTCAAGCCGCCTTCGTTCATCTCCGGCGGCGGCGGGCTGTGCTCGACCACGGCCGATTATCTCACCTTCTGCCGCGCGCTGCTTAACGGCGGCGAACTCGACGGCGTCAGGCTGATCGGCCCGAAGACGCTCGCGTTGATGACATCCAATCATCTGCCCGGCGGACGCGACCTGCCGGCGATGTCGCGGTCGCTGTTCTCGGAAGCGACCTACAACGGCATCGGCTTCGGCCTCGGCTTCTCCGTCACCATGGACCCCGCGCAGACCCTGATCCCCGGCAGCGCCGGCGAATATTCCTGGGGCGGCGCGGCCACCACCTCGTTCTGGATCGATCCGGCGGAAGAGCTGATCGCGATCTTCATGACCCAGGTGCTGCCGTCGAGCGCCTATCCGCTGCGGCGCGAGCTGCGCACCATGGTTTACGCCGCGATCACCGACAGCAATCTTTGATTCGGCAGGGAACCCGCGCCTTGCGCCTCGTGAGGCGCAGGGCGGGAACCGGTTGCTGCGCCCAAAACCCTTGGCGCATTTCGGGCGCTTCACCTATGCTCGCGAGCGTTCGGCGCCACCCGCCGAGTGCATCGATGCGGGAACTGCGTGCCGAAACCCTCCCTGCCAGTGCGCCTTGCCCTTCTGGTCGCGGGAACCACGCTGCCGCTGATCGTCTTCGCGGCGGTGCTGGTGTTCAACGACTACGAACAGGACCGCAAGGACGCTTCCCAGCGCGTGCTGGAGACCGTGCGCAGCATCCGCCTGGTGCTCGACGCCGAGATGCAGCGCATGACCGGCGGACTTGGCGTGCTGGCGCTCACCAACACGCTGCGCAACGGCGACTTCGAGAATTTTCGCCGCATCGCATCCGGCTTTCTCGATCAATACGGCAGGGATGGCGTCGTGCTGGTGGCCGACCGCGAGGGCCGCCAGGTGTTCTCCTCGGTCACGACGGACACCTCGAGCCTGCCGCCGCGCAACAACCGCGACATCGTCGACAAGGTGTTCGCGACCAGGGCTCCGCAATATTCGAATCTCTTCATCGGCGCGGTGAAGCAACGGCTGATCGTGACGGTCGAGGTGCCGGTGCTTCGCGACGGCGAGGTGGTCTACGATATCTCCTTCAGCCCGCCGATCGAGATGTTCCAGTCGCTGATCGAAAAGCAGCGCCCGAGCCAGGACTGGACGATCTCGATCTTCGACGGCGACGGCGTCAACTTCGCGCGCATGCCAAATCCGCAAGAAACGGTCGGCAAGCGCGCATCGGCCACGCTCTATGCCGAGATGCAGGGCCGGTCGGAGGCGACGGTGCCGACGATTTCGCTCGAAGGCGTGCCGCTGATCACGAGCTTCGCGCGATCCTCCGTCACCGGCTGGACGGTGGCCGCCGGCATCGCCGAAAGCTCGCTGGTCGGTCCGCTCTGGCGCAACCTCGCCATCACCAGCGTGATCGGCGGCGTGCTGCTGCTGATCGGGCTTGCCTTCGCGGTGCGGATGGCCACCACGATCGCCCGCGGCGAGATGCTGCACGATCTCCTGATCGAGGAGCTCAACCATCGCGTCAAGAATACGCTGGCCATCCTGCAGTCGATCGCCACGCAGACCTTCCGCAGCGCGAGCAAGACCGAACGCGAGAAATTCGAGGGCCGGCTCGGCGCGCTGGCGGAAGCGCACAATCTCCTGAGCAAGGAGAAATGGCAGGGCTCCGAGCTGCAGGACGTGGTCGGCCGCGTGCTGCAGCCCTATCTGCTCAACAGCCCCGAACGGGTGCGAATGTCGGGACCGACGGTTCCGCTGTCACCGCGGCTGGCGGTGGTGCTGTCGATGATCATCCACGAGATCGCAACCAATGCGGCCAAATATGGCGCGCTGTCGAACGACACCGGCACCGTCCGGCTCGACTGGGAAGCCGTCACCGAAAACGACAAACCGAAATTGCGGCTGGTCTGGACCGAGGCCGGCGGCCCTCCCGTCACCGCGCCGGTGCAGCGCGGCTTCGGATCGCGGCTGATCGAACGCAGCGCCCGCGACCAGCTCGGCGGCGAGGCCACGGTCGATTTCCTGCCCCGCGGCGTGGTCTATACCGTGACCTGCTCGCTGGAAGACGAGGGCTAGATTGCCTGCTGGAGCTGGCTCTTATCCGAAATTCTGCAGGCTCGGAAACGTCTCCAGCAGCCAGATGCTGGCGGAAGAGACCGCGCCGGTCAGAAAGCCGATGCCGGTAAGCACCATCAGGACGCCCATCGCCCGCTCGACGCTGGCGAGATGCCGCTTCATGCGCGAGAACAGCGACGAGAACCGCTCGACCATCAAGGCTGCGATCAGAAAGGGAATGCCGAGGCCCGCGGAATAGACCGCGAGCAGCCCCGCTCCCTTTGTCACCGTCGCCTCCGCCGCGGCCACCGACAGGATGGCGGCGAGGATCGGCCCGATGCAGGGCGTCCAGCCGAACGCGAACGCGAGGCCCATCACATAGGCGCCCCACAGGCCGACCGGCTTGGGGATCGGCAACCGCCCTTCCCGCATCAGGAACGAGATCCGCGTCAGCCCGAGGAAATGCAGGCCCATGGCGATGATGACGATGCCGGCGACGATCGAGAGTTGCGCCGACCAGGCGCGGATCAGTGCGCCGATCAGCGAGGCGCTGGCGCCGAGCGCCACGAACACGGTGGAAAATCCGAGCACGAACATCAGCGCCGACATCATCACCGCGCGCTGCGACGACGACGCCGTCTCTTCGTTTTCGAGGTGCTCGATGGTCGCGCCCGTGAGGTAGATCAGATAGGGCGGCACCAGCGGCAGCACGCAGGGCGACAGGAAGCTGACCAGGCCGGCGATCAGCGCCGCGGGGATCGAGACATCGCTTATCATGCAGGGGTGGCCATCTCGACAATTCGCGGCTTGCAACCCTTCGCCAGGCCATGGCCGGGCGCGCGGGTGCGATCCGGCTTGATGTACCGGATGGCCAGAAATGCGCAACAGAGGCTGGGCGGTGCCGGGCGTCCCGGCCGGCGACAATGGCGGTTTTTCGATCAACACTACGGCATTGCGACATCCCAAGCGGGGGTCGCCGTTGCGACGGAAGCGAATCGGGCGTCCGGAACCGGAAAAGCCGCGCTGCTATTTAACCAGTTTCAGCAGCGGACGGCGACGAGGCCCATGCGGCAGATGCGGCGATTTCAGATCCTGCGACCGTTCCCCGGTCGCATCGTCCGGCACCATCGCATCGCACAGCGCCCTCAGTTCCTGGTCCGTGATCCGATTGAGCTTCATGCGCAGTTCGAGAATCGCGACCGACACCAACTGGGCCGTTTCCCGGCTGGAGCTGTCGATGAGACCCGCCCGGCACTGCTCGAGTGTCGCGAGAATCACATGCAATCGTTCTTCTGAATTAGCCACCGGTGTTTTTTCCATAACCGAGATTCCGAGGTAAAGTCTGTTTAATCCAATCGTCTGTTTTAAATACGTCTGCACAAATACCGGATATTTTCGAAATGGCGCGGTGCACATCGCCCGTCGGCGTTTCGTCGAGTGCGTGACTGACTGATGCGTCGCAAAGATATGTAGCCTTATGGTTGCGGTGGAATGCATCGACCGGTGTCGACCGGCAGGCCAACTCGCCTGCAAATCCTGCCAGCACGATACCGCCACGACTCCGGTTCACCACTGCGGTGAACGCGTCGCCAGAATAGCACGACGGGCTGCTTCGTTCGAATATCAATTGGTCGAGATAGGACCCGAAACCTTCGATCCAGCGGACGAAGGCGGTAGCGCAATTGAAAAAGGCCTGCTCGCTGATCATGCGGGTGAAGGCAACCGGAAGACCCATCTGGCGCGAATGACCCAGAAGCCTTCGGCATTTGTCCAGCGCGCGATCGATCGGTGAAATCGCGATTGGTGAGGCCGACCGCGGTCGCGGCTTCGCCGGATATCCCTGCTGCCCATCCGCGAACACGACGATCGGAACGCTCGACGTATTCGCAGATGTCCTGAGGCTTACGACTGAAGACACGCGAATCCCCCGTTCGGCAGCGGCAAAGCCTTAGGGCCGCCGCCCCTTTTGCGTTCCCGGGATACCGTTTCCGGCCCCCCGGTAGACGCGTCGAATCGCCTCGCCCCCAACCCGGCATGGTTGTGGTTCGCCCAAACTTCTGCCAAGCTTAGCGCGACGAAAGGGCTGTGTATGCGTCAGGCGCTGGAAAGGGGCGTTCCTCAGGAGGAACACCAAAAGCTCGCTCTCGGCAGTCTCACGGATTGGGACGCGGCCAGGATTTTCCTGGAAGTCGTCCGCTGTGGGAGCTTCCGGTCGGCGGCGGAGCGGCTGGACCTGTCCATCAACGTGGTTCGCCGCCGGATCGACGATTTCGAGCGGCAGATCGGCGCCACCCTGTTCACCCGCGACTTCCACGGCACCCGGCTGACCGATGAAGGTTCGCTGGTGGTCTCCGCCGTGGAACGCATGGAGGCCGCGGCATTCGACCTGCTGCGCGCCGGCAATTCCGTCACCAGCACGCTCTCGGGCGAAGTCCGCGTCGCCGTCACCGAGGGTCTGGGGACCTTCTGGCTGGCCCCTCGCCTGGTCGAATTCCAGGAGACCTACCCCAACATCCTCGTCGACCTGCACTGCGCGATGCGCTCGGCCGACGTGTCGCGGCACGAGGCCGACATCGCCATCCACCTGTCGCGGCCGGCCGCGCTCGACGTCAAGCTGGTCCGGCTCGGCCGCATGCATCTGATGTTCTTCGCCAGCGAGAAATATCTCGAAACCCACGGCACGCCGAAAACGCCGGCCGAACTGGTCAAGCACCGGCTGGTGATGCAGGTCGCCGATCAGACCGGCGCCAAGGAGGCCTTCGAGAGCCTGTTTCCCGGCTATGCCCAGCGGGACCTGGTGATGATGAGAACCAATGTGAGCAGCGCCAATTACTGGGCGGTGGCCAATGGCGCCGGAATCGGGGTGTTTCCGACCTATGCCTGTGCGTTGGACGGGAAGATAGTACCTCTAGAGGTTGAACTGCATCTGCCATTCGATATTTGGCTTTCGTATCACCCCGGGAGCGGCCGGATTCCGCGGGTGCGGCACATGATCGACTGGTTGATTGAGGCCTTTAATCCAGCAAAATTCCCGTGGTTTAAAGACGAATTCATCCATCCACGGGAATTTAAACCGGTATATAAGAGTGTGAATCCCTGACCCATCGGATTCGGGGAATTTTCGACCGAAGGACGGTAGAACCAGAATGAACAAATCAGCGGCAAAGAAGATGAAGCAACGCAGTGCCGGAAAACCCGACATTGAATTGGGCAAACGAATCCGGCTGCGGCGCGTCGAACAGAAGATTTCGCAGGCTGAGCTCGGCGACAAGCTTGGCGTCAGCTTCCAGCAGGTGCAGAAATACGAGAAGGGCGTCAACCGCGTCGGCGCCGCTCGTCTTCAGCAAATCGCCACCGCGCTCGACGTGCCCGTCACGTTCTTCTACGACGGCGACGGCAAGGCGCGCGAGGTCGAAAGCCTGCTGTTTCTCGACAGCGCGTTCAGCCTGCGGTTGCTGCGAGCCTACAGCAAGATCAAGGATCAGACGGTCCAGCGTCAGCTGGTGTCCTTGATGGAATCGATCGCCGCGAACGAGGACTAAGCCGTCGGGATCGCGTGGCCGCTCTTGGCCTCGCCACCCTGGCTTGCAGCGCCGCGGACATGATCGATCAGCGCAAGCGAATCCGCCGGTAACCTGTCGCCGCGCCAGGCCACATGCTGGTCCGGCCGCGACAACACCAGCCCGCCGCCATAGTAAGTGGCGGCTTTCTGGCGCTGCATATCAAGCACCTTCAGCGGCACTCCCCGCTCGCGAGCGGCATCTTCGAGCGCAGCGGTGTCTATCGCCGGATCAAACCTGAGCAGGGTGAATTCCGGCCCCATCTCATCATAGAGCGAACGTCCGTCCCCGCACCACAGATGCGGCGTGCGGCAACCCGGCACGGTCGACGGCGCGTAGCTGCTCATGGTGTAGGCCGGATGTTCGGCGCCATCATAGGCGATGATCGGCGAACGGTCGTAATAGCTGCCGAAATTGAGACCCGCGCAGGCATATTGCTGGACGTTGATCTCGTAGGTGAGCTGGCCGATCTCGCGCCGCGCCGCCTCGCCTTCCGGCCCCGCATCCTCGATGTCGATCGGGTATCGCGCCACGGCGGCGAATTTCGGCCTCGGCATGCGACATCGCGAAACGCGACACCTGGCTCGTGATCGGCCAGCGCTCGGCCTCATAGGCGTCGAGAATCGAGGCCGGCGCCCAGCCGTTGAGATGGGCGGCCAGAAGCCACGACAGGTTCATGGCATCCGCGATCCCGGCGTTCATGCCGTAGCCGGCATAGGGCACCCAGATATGCGCCGCATCGCCGGCGATGAAGGCGCAGCGGTCGCGAAATCTGCCGGCGATCAGGCGGCGTCCGTACCAGTCCTCCCTGGAGAGGATGTCGTAGTGGAAGCCGGCATCCACGCCGAGAATGGTCCGGATGCAGGCGTCGCGGTCCACGGAGTCGAAATCGCCCTCGCCGGGCTTCATGTAATTATGCACCAGCCAGCATTCGCGGCCGTCGATCGCATAGACCATGCCGGCGCGGCGGGGATTGATGACGCCGGTGCCCCAGGCGCGTTCGTGTTGCTGGCGGCCGATCAGGCCGGGCGCACGAATAAAGGTCGATTGCACGCGCTGCACCACGGCGTCGCCGCTCAGTTCGGCGCCGATGGCCTTGCGCACGATGGAGCGCGCGCCGTCGCAGCCGATCAGATAGCGGCAGCTCACGCGACGGACGTCGCCGGTGTCGAGATCGCGCAAGGCCACATCGGCGGAAGCATCCCCGATCCTGACGTCCTCGACCGACGTGCGGTTGATGATGCGGATGCGGGCTTGCGCCGCCGCACGTTCGAACAGGATCGGTTCGAGATAGATCTGGTTGATGCGATGCGGCGGCTCCGGCGTCGGCCAGTCGCAGTCCGGGTCCGTCCTTCCGGGTGAAACGGTCGCGGCGGCAGGGAATCTCGATGCGGGTCAGCTCCGTCCCCGTGAACGAGGTGCGATAGCTGATGTCGTGCGGATAATCCGCCGGCAGCCCGGAATTGCGCACCTCTTCCGCCAGCCCGAGCCGCCGGAAGATTTCCATGGTGCGCGCGGCGACGTGGTTGCATTTCGGCTCCGGCGGCGCGGCGCGGGCGCGGGTCTCCACGACGGTGACTTCGATGCCCCGCCACGCCAGATCGAGCGCCAGCGTCAATCCGACCGGTCCCGCGCCGACGATCAGCACGTCGTGCTCAGTCATGGCGGGCATCGGCAGCGCCTTGCGGCCAGGACTTCACCAGCCAGAACTTCACTTGATGCATGAAATCACAGATCCAGCTCGACGCCGGCCTTCTTGACCACCACCGCCCAGCGATCGATCTCGGTCTTGATATAGGCCGCGAAACTGTCCGGCGTCGATCCCGGCAGCGGCTCCAGCGCAATCGTGGTCAGCCTGTCGCGCGTCGCCGGATCGGCAACGAGCTTTCCGATCTGCGCCGCCAGTTGGTCGACGATCGGCCGCGGCAGGCCGGCGGGCGCCACGACGCCCTGCCAGGCGACGAGGTCGAAGCCCGCAAGTCCTCCTTCGGCCAGCGTCGGAATGTCGGGAGCGGCCGCGACCCGCTTGGTCGTGGTCACGCCGAGCACCCTCACCTTGCCGTCACGCATCTGCGGCAACGCCGGCTGAAGATCCACCACCATCAGCGGAATATGTCCCGCGATCACGTCGAGCATCGCCGGCACGCTGCCGCGATAGGGCACGTGACGGATATCGATGCCCGCCGCGGTCTTCAGCATCTCGGCGCCGAGATGCTGCGGACTGCCATTGCCGGCCGAACCATAGGCCAGCCCCGGCGTCGTCTTGGCGTAGGCGATGAATTCGGACAGCGTGTTGGCGGGAATTTGCGGATTGATGATCAGCGCGAACGGCACGGCGGCCACCAGCCCGATCGGCGTGAAGTCCTTCACCGGATCGTAGGGCAGGTTCTTGTACAGCGTCTTGTTGATGGCAAGCGTGGTCGAGGTCGCCATCAAGAGCGTATGGCCGTCGGGTTCGGCCCTCGCCACCATCTCCGCGCCGGTCGAGGTCGCCGCCCCCGGCTTGTTCTCGACGATGACGGTCGCGCCAAGACCGGTCTGGAGTTGCTCGGCGACCAGGCGGCCGAGAAAATCGGTGGTGCCGCCGGCCGGATAGGGCACGATCATCTTGATGGTCCGGCTCGGATAGGCCGTTTGCGCCGACGCAGCGCCCCCCTTCAGCAACACCAGCCCGCCGCCCAGTCCGGCGATCGCCTTGCGGCGCGTCAACAGCATGAATCCTCCCAAAACAGCTTCGAAGACGGCTTCCAAACCGGATTTTCCGAGGTAAATTCCACGCCAGGATCTTCCGGTTTGGCGAGCACTTTCACGAACCACCTTAGCCGTAGTTGCGACATATCAAAGGCCACCAAAGTTCAATACTCCTTTCGCGGCGATGCAATAGCAGGCCGATACCTGCTTAATGAGAACGCAACGCCCATGCGCTATTGCCGCAACGACGTGGTTGCGAATCAGAGTCCGATCCCGTTCGCCCGGCCGCAATGGCCGGGCCTGTTGATTTCACTTCGCGCCCTCAGCGGCGCCTCCTTGGGGCTTCAACCATGCAAAGAATGACAATGATCGCCGTCGCCTTGACGCTCGCGACGACGTCAGCGTTTGGACAAAGCGCGCCTTCGACGGGTGCGGCCAATGCCGGCGCTGCGCCGGCCAAACAGACAGCACCCGCGCCCGCCGGCGGCAATCCCGCGCATGCCGCGCCGGCGGCAAAGCCGGCGGTCGCCGTCTCCACCCCCGAGTCGCGCTCGGCGCAGGCCTTGGCGCTCTCGCACGAGCCGACCTATGACGAAGGCACCGCGCGGCGAATCAAGGAAGCGGCGCTGAGTTATTCGGATCTGGCGGTCCGCGGCGGATGGCCGGCCATCCCCGCCGACGCCAAATTCACCCTCGGCGTCGCCGGGCCCAACGACGATCTGCTGCGAAAGCGCCTCTTGATCAGCGGCGATCTCGCCGCCGACAAGGCGACCGGCCCGTATGACGACGCGGTCGCCGAGGCGATCAAGCGCTTCCAGGTGCGCCACGGCCTGGCGGCGACCGGCACGGTGACGCCGCGCACGCTCGCAGCCCTCAACGTGCCGGTGCAGAAGCGGATCAGGCAGCTCGAGGCTTCGCTGGAGCGCCTCGAAAACATGAACTTCGGGTTCGGCCAGCGCTACGTCGTCGTCAATCTGCCCGCGACGTTTGCCGAGGCGGTCGAGAACGACCACGTGGTGCGGCGCTATCGGGTGATCGTCGGCAAGACCGAAAAGCCCTCGCCGACGCTGACTGCCGAGATCACCAGCGTCAACCTCAACCCGACCTGGACCGTGCCCTCCTCGATCGCGAAGACCGAAATCTCCACGCATATGCGCAAGGACCCGACCTATCTCTCCCGCATGCACATGGAAGTGCTGGACGCCCACGACGCCCCGATCGATCCGCATGCGGTGGACTGGTCCGGCGCCCACACGCCGAACTTCACCGTGCGCCAGGAGAACGGCGCCTGGAATGCGCTCGGCGCGGTGAAGATCGACATGCCGAACCCCTATTCGGTCTACATGCACGACACCAACCAGCGCAACCTGTTCAGCGACGACTACCGCTTCGACTCCCATGGCTGCTCGCGCGTGGACAACGTGCGCGACCTCGCCGCGTGGCTGTTGCAGGAGGAGATGCCGCAATGGAATCGCGCCGCGATCGATGCGGCGATCGCGACCGGCCAGCGCCAGGACGTCCGCCTGCCGAAAAAGGTGCCGGTGGCCTGGATCTACCTCACGGCCTGGATGACCAACGACCAGACCGTCCAATTCCGCAACGACATCTACGACCAGGATGAACAACTGCTGGAGGCCACCGCCGAGGAAGCCGCGTTCTTCAGCCAGGCCGCCAATCATCCGCTGACGGCGCATCTGGCGCAGTGAGTTCCTCAATGATGATGCGTGCACCGACGGCCGATGCGCCGCCGCTACCCATGACTAGGGCATGGTTGCTGGCGACGAGAAGGGTCTGCTCGCATCCACGACAAACATGACCAGGGCATCCAGATCGGCAGTGCCGCTGCTTGAAACTTCCATCGGCATGCCCGGTGCATGGCCCGGCATGGAGTGCCCCGCGTCGAGGTGAACTACGCCATGGGCGCTTTTTTGGCTGAGTTGTCCGGTCAATACGTAGAAGGTTTCGGTGCCGGGATGGGTGTGTACGGGTGTCTTGACGCCCGGCGGTCCGGCAGCGTTGTTGATACGCAGCAGATACTCCGGCGCGTTGACCGCGGGAACGGGTCCGATTTCGGCGACCATGCTGCCACCCGGCGATGATCCGCCTTTTGGGCCGAGCGTAAAGAGCCAGTCCTTACCCGCCACCTCCGCAGGAAGTCCCGTTGGACCCGCCGCCGCCTGCGCGTCGGCAAGCGATGGAAAGTTATCTATTCTCCAGAACAGTGGTCCGTCCGGCAATTGACTCACTTTCTTTTCAGCAACCGATTTTATTTCGAATTTCTGCGCCGACGCCGTCGAGGGTGTCAGCACAAGCCAAAGCGCCATGGCGAGCCAACATGAAAGGAAAATTGGCCGGACGCTCTTTGATTTGAAAGGGGCATGTTGCATTGCCGCGTTCCTCGCGAGGCGAACGCCGATTGCACGACTGAAATCAGCGGGAATTGTGGCAATCGTCCGGCCACCGCCATCCGGTTCGACCACCTCCACCGAAGCCAGAGTTGATATTCGCCATGTCCCGGAAGGGGGGCAAATTCTGCGCAGCGAAATGCCGTGATGCGCCGGAGGCAGACGTCTCGACAGGGGTTGGCATTGGGCAAGCCGCCACAACGCACGGAGACGCGTGCGCCAGCGTATTCCCGAGCCAGCCAAAAAGTGGCACCACACGTCTGGCGTCTGAGCCGGCGTCGAATTTTCAGTTCGGGAGTAAATCATGATGATCCTTCACCACGGCTGGCGATCGAGCGCCTCGCGCCGTGTGCGGCTCTGCCTCGAGGAAAAGGGCCTCGCCTACGAGAGCCATGACGTCGACATGGCGCGGATGGAGCATCATTCGCCGGAGTATCTGAAGATCAATCCGAACGGCGTGATCCCGACCTTGATCCATGACGGACGCCCGCTGCACGAGAGCGGCACGATCTGCGAATATCTCGACGAGAGTTTTCCCGATCCGCCGCTGCGTCCCGAGACACCTTACGAACGCGCCGAGATGCGCAACTGGATCCGGCACATCGACGGGCTGATCGGCAACCTCATCATCTTCAACTGGCGCCATCATTTGCAGAAGACGGCCCAGCAATGGTCGGACGAAGAACTCGCCGAGAAGCTGAAGAACATCCCGAGCAAGGAGCGCCAGGAGGCCTGGCTGCGGGTGGCGCGAAAGCCCTACACCGAGGAAGAACGCGAAGCCGCCCGCGCCAGGCTCACGCAATCGCTGCTCGACCGGATGGAAGACGCGCTGAAACCATCCGGCTGGCTGGTCGGCCGCGCCTATTCGATTGCCGATATCGCGGCGGTGCCGTTTGTAAAACGGATCGACGAGGAGATCGCGCCGGACGAGATCACGGAACGGAAACATCCCCGCGTAAGCGAATGGTGGAGCAATATCCAGGCGCGCCCCGCCTTCGCGCGGGCGAAGATCGGCCCGTTCCTGGACTCGTAGGTTTGTAGGGTGGATTAGCGATAGCGTAATCCACCATCTCATCCGATCGGCGCATTACGCCCTGCGGCCAATCAGCCCTGCGAAATGTGCCCGATGGGCAGATCAGTGATTTGCCTGTCGTGTCCAGCCCCTTTTGAAAAAATATTCTGATTTTCAGAAATCGCAAATCACCCTTATAACCCTCGCCGTCCTGTCCCACTCGGAGGGGCGGCTCGAGATCGTCACGGACGCGGGACAGGATGCGGTGGACGCGAATGGCGCTTTAGACGAGGGCGCCTTACGCGTACGGAGAAGTCGTGTGGTCCTGACGCCCCGGTGCTGGCGTCAAGTTCTGCGGAAGGCAACTTTCGCTGATGACGGCGGCAAGAAAGCCGGTCGCCGGGGAGAGCACGAAGGAAGCCGTAAAACCATTGCGCGGGGAATGCCGGGTGATTCCGGTGTGACCTGACTAACGCGTGTGCGCTCTACCACTACCATTGCACACGCGGCTTGCGGGCGCATCGGGCGCCCGGCATTCCCTGCGCCCTCTGACCGGAGGGCGGAAGGTTCAAAAGCAAAACTCGCGCGAAAGGCGCGGCGAGATCGCGAAGGTGTGTCCTGGGACCGCGGGCTGTTTGAAATTCGAATCCGCAACCATTCACTGCGCGCCGACGCACGCTACCCTACCCGTCGTCCCTGCGAAAGCAGGGACCCATAACCACAGGGCGTGGTTGTGGCGCGAAAGCCGGCGAGCAGCATTTTCACCACATGCGATACGGCGTATGGGTCCCTGCTTTCGCAGGGACGACGACGGAGTCCCCCTACAACGCCGCCAGCACCGCTTTCGCAATATCGGCCGTGCCGTTCCTGCCGCCGAATTCCATCGGCTTGATGCCATCGGCATAGGCCTTGTCGACCGCGCGCTCGATGCTTTCAGCGGCCTCGGCGGCCTGCTCGAGCCCGTGCTTGTCGGCGAGCCAGTCCAGCATCATCGCGGCGGAGAGGATCATGCCGGTGGGATTGGCCTTGCCCTGCCCCATGATGTCGGGCGCGGTGCCGTGGCAGGGCTGGAACACCGCATGGGTGTCGCCGATGTCGGCCGAGGGCGCCATGCCCATGCCGCCGATCAGCCCGGCGGTCATGTCGGAGAGGATGTCGCCGAACATGTTCTCCATCACCATGACGTCGAAATCCCAGGGCCGCTTGACCAGCAGCGCCGAGCAGGCGTCGACGTAAAGCCGGTCGGCCTTGACGTCGGGATGGCGTTTGGCGGCTTCGTCGAACATCTCGCGAAAGAAGGCAAAGGCCTTGAACACATTGGCCTTGTCGACGCAGGTGAGCTGGCCCGGCCGGCCGCGCGCCTTGCGCCGCTCCGCCAGCTTGAACGAAAACTCGAACAGCCGCTCCGAGGTCTTTCGCGTGATGACCAGCGTCTCGCGCGCCTCCTTGTCGGTGACGACGCCCTTGCCCATCGAGGCGAACAGCCCCTCGGTGGATTCCCGGATCACGACCAGGTCGATGCCGCGCTGGTCGGCGCCGACGATCGGGCTGGGGACGCCGGGAATGAGCCGCGCCGGCCGCACGCCGGCATAGAGGTCGAAGTGAAAGCGCAGTTCGACCTGCGGCATGATCTCGGTGTTGTCGGGGTAGCGCACCGAGGGCAGTCCGCAGGCGCCGAGCAGGATCGCGTCCGCCTCGGCGCACAGCCGCACCGTCGAGTCCGGCATCGACTTGCCGGTCGCAAGATATTCGTTGGCGCCGGCTGGCGCCTCGGTGAAGCGAAACTTCAGGCCCGAGCTTGCTTCGACCTTGCGCAGAACTTCAAGCGCGGGCGCCATCACTTCCGGACCGATGCCGTCGCCGCCGAGCACGGCGATATGAAGGGCGTTATTGGCGGACATTGGAACTCCTCGTGGCAGCCAGAGAGATAGTCGATGATTTCGATTGTCATTGCGAACGAAGCGGCGGAAACCGTCATTCCGGGACGATGCAAAGCATCGAATTACGATGTGCAATTGCACATCGGGGAATCTCGAGATTCCGGGTCTGGTGCTAACGCACCATCCCGGAATGACGGAGGCCTACGGCGTCAGCACCGCGCGCCCGACCAGCCTGCCCTTCTGCAGATCGACCAGCGCCTCGTTGGCCTTTGCCAGCGGCATCGGCGTCACGGGAATGGGCGCGATCTTCTTGCTCCGCACGAGATCGAGCAGTTCCTGGGTTTCCCTGAGATTGCCGACATAGCTGCCCTGGATGGTGATGGCCTTGATCGGAATCAACGGCAGCGCCCAGGTCGCGCCGCCGCCGAACAGGCCGACGATGACGAGCTTGCCGCCCTTGGAGAGGCAGTCGAAGCCAAGCTGCGTGGTCTTGGCGTTGCCGACGAGATCGATCACCGCGCGGATCGGTCCGCCGGCCTTTTGCGCGAGTTGCTCCAGCGCATCCGGCGCGGAGCCATCGACGGTGGCGAGCGCGCCGGCCTTTTCCGCGGCTTCGCGCTTGCGGGCATCGATATCGACCACGATGGCGCCCTTGCCGCCCATCGCCTTCAGCAGCGACAGCGCCATCAGGCCAAGGCCGCCGGCCCCGATGATGACGATCGGCGTCTTGAAATCCGCCTCGACCTTCTTCAGCGCGCTGTAGGTGGTTACGCCCGAGCAGGCATAGGGCGCCGCCGTCACGGGATCGAGACCCCTGAGGTTCAGCAGATATTTCGCATTCGGCACCGTCATGTGATCGGCATAGCCGCCGTCGCAGTAGACGCCGATCGAAGCCGGCTTCAGGCACATGTTCTCTTCGCCGGCGAGGCACACCTCGCATTTGCCGCAGCCGAGCCAGGGATAGACCAGCGCAACGTCGCCGACTTTGAGGTCGCCCTTGTCGGACGCCTTGACGTCCGGCCCGAACGCCACGATCTCGCCGACCGATTCATGGCCCATGGTTCGCGGCAGCGACACGCCGCGGTCTTTCAGCGACAGCGGCTTGCGGCCGTGGCCGAGATCGTAGCCGCCTTCCCAGATATGCAGGTCGCTGTGGCAGACGCCGGCAGCCGTCACCTTGATCAGCACCTGGGTGCCTGTCGGTTGCGGGGTCGGCTGATCCACCTCTTTCAGGGGGGCGTTGAACTCGGTGACCTGGAAACTTTTCATCGCTTCTCTCCCGTCGATTATTCTTGCTCTTGCGCGGAGATTGCCACGCATTCCCATACGTTTGCTAGACGTTTAGCCGGCCCCGATCAATGGATGATGGCAGGCGGCGAACTGCCGGGGCGCCAGTTCGCGAAGTTCCGGCACCTCGTCGCTGCAGCGCTGGTCGGCACGGGGGCAGCGGGTGCGGAAACGGCAGCCCGACGGCGGCGACATCGGCGACGGCGGCTCGCCGACCGGCACGCTTTCGGCGGCGCGGACATCGGGATCGGGCACCGGGATCGCCTCGATCAGCAGCGCGGTATAGGGGTGGGCCGGACGGGCGAACACCTGCTCGGACGGCCCGACTTCGCAGAGCCGGCCGAGATACATCACGGCGACCCGGTCGCTCACCGCCTTCACCACCGCGAGGTCGTGGGCGATGAACAGCAGCGTCAGCCCGAAGCGCGCCTTCATGTCCTCCAGCAAATTGAGGATTTGCGCCCGGATCGAAACGTCGAGCGCCGACACCGGCTCGTCGCAGATGACGAATTCGGGGTTGAGCACCAGCGCGCGCGCGATGCAGATGCGCTGGCATTGGCCGCCGGAAAACTCGTGCGGCAGGCGTCCCATCACCAGCGAGGGGTCGAGACCGACCGCGCTGAGCATCTCATGGACGAGTTCTTGCCGCTTGTCGGCATCCTTGACGCCTGCGATCACCAGCGGCTCGGCGACGATATCGCCGATCCGCCGCCGCGGATTGAGCGAGGCGATCGGGTCCTGGAAGATCAGTTGCACGCGCTGGCGCATCTTGCGCAGGGCATCGCCGCTGCATCGCCGTGAGGTCCTGGCCGTCGAACAGCACCCGCCCGGATTCCGCCCGGCGCAACTGCAGCACCGCACGGCCGAGCGTGGATTTGCCGCAGCCGGACTCGCCGACCAGCCCCAGCGTCTCGCCGCGCGCCACTTCCAGGCTGACATCGGAAACCGCGTGGATGGTCCGGCCACCGACCGCATATTCGACCACGAGGTTTTGCACCTCGAGCAGCGAACCGGGCGAAGGCGATGGTTGGATGGCTTGCGTCATGCGCCCACCCCGGCCGGCGCCAATATTGGGTGGAAGCAGGCAAACTGGTGCTCCGGTGATTCCGCTGATGTGAGCACGGGCTTCTCGCGATGACACAGCGCGGTCGCATAGCGGCAGCGCGGCGCGAACGAGCAGCCCTGCAGCGGCCGGGTCGGGTCGGGCGGACGCCCCGAGATCGCCGGCAGCGGCGTGTGCGGGGCGGCATCGAGCTTCGGGATCGCGGCCAGCAGCGCCTGGGTGTAGGGCATATGCGTGTTCTTGAACAGCAACCGCGTCGGCGCCCGTTCCACGATGCGGCCGGCATACATCACGGCGACCTCGTCGGTGCGGCCGGCGACCACGCCGAGATCATGGGTGATGATGATCATCGCCATGTGGCGGCGGCGCTGCTCGCGCGCCAGCAGATCGAGGATCTGCGCCTGAATGGTGACGTCGAGCGCCGTGGTCGGCTCGTCGGCGATCAGGAGTTCCGGCTCGCACGACAGCGCAATCGCGATCGCAACCCGCTGCCGCATGCCGCCGGACAATTGATGCGGGTATTGCGCCAGCCGCTGCTCGGGCGCGGGAATGCCGACCGCCGCCAGCAATTCGGCGCTGCGCCGTTTCGCCGTCGCGCCGTCAAGCTCGAGATGCTCCTGCAGCGTTTCGATCAGTTGGGTGCCGATGGTCAGCACCGGATTGAGCGATGTCATCGGGTCCTGGAACACGACCGCGAGCGAGCGGCCGCGAAGTTTTCGCAAGCTTTCGGGATCGAGGCGCGCAAGATCCTGTCCTGCGAATATCACCTGCCCCGACAATTTCGCTTTTTTCGGCAGCAGTTGCAGGATCGCGCGCGACAGCATGGTCTTGCCGCATCCGGATTCGCCGACGACGCCGAGCGTCCGGCCGGCGCCGACCGTAAGGTCGACATGATCCACCGCGCGCAGATTGCCGCGCGGGGTCGGCAGGTCGACCGCAACGTCTGCGACGGAGAGCAAAGTTTGTCCGGTCACAACGCGCCCTGCCTCGGATCGGTGAGCGCGCGCAGGGTGTCGCCGATCAGGTTGAAGGAAAGCACGGTCAGGAACATCGCGATCGCGGGGATGAAGGCGAGCCGCGGCGCGATATCCAGGCTCTCGCGTCCCTCCCCGATCATGCTGCCCCAGCTCGATACCGGCGGCGGCACCCCGAGGCCCAGGAACGACAGCGCGCCCTCGGCGACGATGGTGACGGCGACGCCGAGCAGGAAGAAGGCGAGCAGCGGCAGCAACACGTTGGGCAGCAATTCGCGCAGGAGAATCCGCGCATGAGTAGCGCCCAGCGCCTGCGCCGCGATCACGAATTCACGCCGCGCCAAAGTGAGCGTTGCGGCGCGCGCCACCCGCATGAAGGCGGGGATGCCGAGCACGCCGAGAATCCATGTGAGATTGACCAGCGATTGGCCGAGATAGGCGGTGACCGCCAGCGCCAGGATCAGCGGCGGAAACGCCAGCAGCACGTCCATGCTGCCAACGACCAGCGACTCGAAACGGCCGCGGAAATAGCCGGCCAGCATCCCGAACGCGCCACCGATCGTGATCCCGATGACCGGAGCACACAGGCCGACCGTCAGCGAGACCTGCGCGCCATAGATCAGCCGGGCCAGTTCATCGCGCCCGAGGCCGTCGGTGCCAAGCCAGTGCTGCAGCGACATCGGCGCCCGCCGCTCCAGCATGTCCATGTCGGTCGGACTCGGCAGCGGCAACAGCGGAGCGAGCGCGGCGGCGGCAAGGATGAAGATCATCCAGCCGGCTGCCGCCCAGAACAGCGGCCCCAGCCGGCGCGTCCGCCCGGCGGGCGCAATGGCGACCTGCTCGTCGATGCCGAGTTCAAGCGTGGCCATGGCGAATCCTGGGATCGAGCACCGCGTAGAGCATGTCGACGACGAAATTCATGACGACGAAGCCGCCGGCGACGAACAGCACCACGCCCTGCAGGATGATGAGGTCGCGGGTGTAGATCGCGCCGACCAGCAGCCGGCCGATACCCGGCAGCGCGAAGATGGTCTCGACGATCAGCGCTCCGCCGATCAGGCGGCCGATATTGATGCCGGTGATGGTGATCAGCGTCAGCGAGGAAGGTTTCAGGGCATGCACAAACAGAATCCGCGACGCCTTCAATCCCTTGGCCTTGGCGAGCGCAATGTAATCTTCCTGCAACGTCGCGATCATGTCGGAGCGCAGCACGCGCATGATGCCCGGCCATTCGGCCAGCGCCAGGGTCAGCGCCGGCAGCACCATGAAGCGCAGATTGGCGACCGGGTCCTCGGCGAACGGCACGTAACCGGTCGCCGGCAGCCAATGCAGTTCGACCGCGAACAGATAGATCAGCAGGATCGCGGACAGGAAGGTCGGCACCGACAGCATGCCGAAGGCGCTGCCGGTCATGATGCGATCGAAGGCGCCGCCGCTGCGCACCGCGCAGGCGATGGCGACGGGAACGCCGATGACGAGGCCCGCGAGTTCGGCGAAGAACATCAGTTCGAGCGAAACCGGCAGCCGCTCGGCGACCGCCTGCAGCACGGTCTGGCCGGTGCGGAACGAGCGGCCGAAATCACCTTCCAGGATGTGGCCGAGCCAACTGAGGTAACGCCACCAGACCGGCTGATCGAGCCCCATGTCGTGGCGCAACGCCGCGACCTTGTCCGGCGTCGCCTGATCGCCGAGGATGACGTAGGCGAGATCGCCCGGCAAAAGCGAGGCGATCAGGAACGTCAGCAGCGAAACGGCGAGCAGGACCGGCAGCAGGTACAGCAGCCTTCGAGCAACAAAGCCCAGCATGTCCTGCTATTCCAGCCAGACGCCGGAGACGTCCATCACCCCGTTGTACATTTTCGGGAAGCCTTTCAGCTTGGCGCTGGAGATCGCGTAATAGGTATTCTGGAAGGTCCAGAACCAGATCGCTTCCTTGTTGATCAACCGGCTCACCGCGCAATAGTCCTCGATGCGCGCGGCGGTGTCGGCGGTGATACGCGCATGCTCGAGCAGATGATCGAGTTCGGGATTGGAATAGTTGGCGAGCGCGACCGCGCTGCCGGTGTGGAAGTTGGCGTACATCTGCGGATCGGGATCGGCGAGATCGACGATCCGCCATGGCGTCAACTGGAATTGCCGCATGAAGGCGCGCGGCACGATGGTGGCCTGGTCGACCTGTTCGATCTCCATGTTGGCGCCGACCTGCTTCCAGAACTGCTGCATGATCTGACCGACGGTGCGCCCGCGCGGCGTCGCGCTGATGATCATCTTGAAATCCACCGGCTTGCCGTAATCCTTGATCAGCGCCTTGGCCTTTTCGACGTCGTTGGGCAGCGCGCCATCGTCCTTGCACTTGACCCAGGAGCCCTCGCCATAGGGGTTGGTCGCCGGCCGGCTCAGGCCGTTGGTGAGCGCCTGAGACATTTTCTTGCGATCGAGCGCCATCACCAGAGCCTGACGCACCCGCACATCGTCGAACGGCGCGACCTTGGTGTTGAAGGCATAGACCGAGGCGCCGGAACCTGCATAGGTCTGCACCTTCAACTTCGGGTCCTTCTGGGCCCGCTGAATATTGTCGGCGTCGGCCTCGTCGTCCCAGATGATATCAGCCTCGCCGGATTGCAGGCTGGCGAAGCGCGACTGGGCATCCGGCAGCGGCTTCAGCACGATGCGGTCGAGATAGGGACGACCCTTGTCCCAGTAATCCGGATTCCTTTCGAGCACGAGACGATCGCCCGCGGTCCAGGACTTCAGAATGTAGGGACCGGTGCCGACGGGATTGCGGTTGTAGTCGTCGCCCTTGGTCTTCCAGGCCGTCGGCGACTGCACGACATTGTTGGTGCTCTGGATCGTCAAGATCGCGGGCAGGTTCACCGACGGATCGGTCAGATTGTAGACCACCGTCAGTTCGTCGGGCGCCTGCACGTCATGGGTGGATGTGATGTAGAAGGCGCATCGGCATTTGTTGGCCGGATCCTTCTGGCGGTCGAAATTCGCCTTGTAGGCTTCCGCATTGAATGGCGTGCCGTCGTGGAACTTGACCCCCGGGCGCAGCTTGAAGGTCCAGGTCTTGAAATCGTCGGAGTGGGTCCAGGACAGCGCCAGCTTGGGCTTCACCTCTCCGTTGTCGTCGAGCGTGGTGAGCGTGTCGAAGATCGCCGCCGCCGCCGTGAACGACGCCGTATCGAACACGCCGACCTTCAGCGGATCAAAGCCCGCGATATCAAGCTCCATGCCGACCGTGATGCTGCCGCCCTGCTTCTGCGCGTGGGCGGCGCCCGCAAACATCGCGACGCCAAATGCCGCGCCAAGGAATATTCGTGTCAATTTGTGCGAGCGGGTCGCGGCCGTCATGTCGTTTTCTCCCAGAGCACTGCGTCCGGCATTCCGGATCGCTCGCAAGCTAGGCTGGAAACATTGGCCGCGGCAAGGCCGGCAAGTGAACTCGGGATGAAAAGCCGCAGCCGTTGTCTTGCCGTCGACGCGCGCCTGCCGTCAGCGCCGCGCCGCCGCCAGCGGTTTGCCGGAGAACGCGGCGATTTCATCCTGCGAAAGGCCGGCCTCCTGCAACAACGCGACGGTGTGCTCGCCCAGGGTCGACATCCGCTTCGCCGCGGACACGGTCGCGCCCGACATGCGGAACGGCAGGTTCAACACCTTGAACGAGCCTCCGCCATCCCTGACCTCGGTCAGCGCGCCGCGATGGGCGATCTGCGGATCGTTCAAGGCTTCGGCAACGGTGCGATAGGCCGAACACGGCACGCCGTGGCTGCTCAGTTCGGTGAGGCATTTTTCCGTCGTCAGGGTGCGCGACCACGCCTCGACGCCGTCCATCAGGTCGCCCCAATGCTCGCGGCGGTCGGAGTATCTGAGCAAAGCGCGGATCCGAAACCCATTCGGGATGACCGATGACCTTGGTCAGGCTCTGGAACGTCTTCTCGCTGGCGACAGCCAGCATGACATATCCGTTCACCGTCTCGACCGGGCCGAACAGCGGCCGCTGGGTTTGCTTCACCTCGAATTGCGACCACTGCACTTCGTTCAAGGTCAGGCTGAGCATCGATTCCAGCATCGAGACGTCGATGTGCTGGCCTTGTTCGAGTGGCGTGCCGCTGGTACAGCGCCGCCGAGATCGCGCCGAACGCATAGACGCCGGTGAGCACGTCGGCGTGATAGATGCCGCAATAGTCCGGGCGGGTCCGCCCGGGCTGATAGGCGAGATGCGCCATCTCATAGCCGGAGGCCGCGTGGATGACCGGCGCATAGGCCGGCAGTTCCGCCGACGGGCCGGTCTGGCCGTAGCCGGAGATCGAACAATAGATCAGTTTCGGATTGAGTTCGCGCAGCGAGCCGTAGTCGAGCTTCAACCGGCGCATCACGCCGGGGCGGAAATTCTCGACCAGCACGTCGGCGCTTGCGACCAGCCGGCGAACGATCTCGATCGCCTCATTCGATTTCAGATCGAGCACGAGGCTCTTCTTGCCGACATTGAGCTGGCCGAAGGCGCTGGAGCAGCCGTTGCGGACCGGCGGCCGGGTCCGCATCGTCTCGCCCTCGACCGATTCGATCTTGATGACCTCCGCGCCCATGTCCGCCAGCATCCGGGTGCAATGCGGACCGGCGATCGTGGTCGAAAAATCCAGCACGCGAAGACCCGCGAAGCTCTTTGTCAAATTAGCCTCATCGTTTGCCGCTATCGTCATGGGCAGAGAACTCCTTCCGGCCCCGGGGCGCGCGCCCCGAGCCGCGGCGTGACCCTAATTTGCGCGGCCCGGCAGGGGAAGCAATTCCCTCACCGCCGGCAGAGCTACGGCGGCCGCCCTTCCCGGCCCCGGCACTTCAACCCGGAAGAGAAACTGAAATCGTTCTTGCATCAATTGACGCCAGGGCCGGCGTCACGAGGGCGCTTTTTGAGAGTTCTGTTCGTCACGACCGAGATGGACGACTTTGTCCGGGTGGGCGGCCTTGCGGCCGTTTCGGCGGCCCTGCCCCGGGCGCTGCGGCTCTGGGCCGATGTCAGGATCCTGCTTCCGGGCTATCGCGACGTCGTCGAACAATTCACGCATATTCAGATCGTTGGCCGATGTCCGGCGATGGCGGAAATGCCGGCCTGCACGCTCGGATTGGCGGCGACCAGAGACGGCCTGCCGGTCTACGTTCTGCTCTGCCCGCAGCTTTACGACCGCCCGGGCAACCCCTATGGCGACCCCTCCGGCCGCGACTGGCCCGACAATGATATCCGCTTCGGCCGATTTGCGTCCGTCGCCGCTGAACTGGCGGCAGGCACTCTGGACAAGAACTGGGCAGCGGACCTCGTTCACGCCAATGATTGGCAGGCCGCGCTCGTGCCGGCTTACCTCGCCTGGAACGACGTCAAGATCCCCACCATCCTGACCATCCACAACCTCGCCTATCAGGGCCTGTTTCCCAGGGAATCGCTGCGGCGGATCGGCGCGCCGGAAGCCTCCTTCCATATCGAAGGCCTCGAATTCTACGACAAGCTGTCCTTCCTCAAGGGCGGCCTCGTCTATGCGTCGCATCTGACCACGGTCAGCGAGACCTATGCGCGGGAGATCACCACCCCGGAACTCGGCTGCGGGCTCGAGGGGCTGCTGCGCCGCCGTTCCGATGCGGCGCAATTGACGGGAATATTGAACGGCATCGACGAGAGCTGGGATCCGCGGGCCTGCGCCCAACTGGCGCAGCCATTTGCTTCCGGCGACTGGGAAGGCAAGCGGGCGAACTCCGATTACGTCCGCCAGCAGTTCGGCCTCGCGCTGTCGCGCGGTCCGATCTTCGGCCTCGTGGCGCGTCTGGTTCATCAGAAGGGCGTCGACCTCGTGCTGGCCGCCGCCGACGAGATCATCGAGTCCGGCGGACAGATCATCGTCACCGGCAGCGGCGAGCCCGACATCGAGCAGGCGCTGGTCGACGCGCACCGCCGCCGGCCCGACGCGATCGGGGTTGCCATCGGTTTCAATGACGGACAGGCCCGGCGGATTTTTGCCGGCAGCGATTTTACCCTGATGCCGTCGCGCTTCGAGCCGTGCGGGCTGAGCCAGATGTATGCGCAGAAGTTCGGATCGCTGCCGATCGGCCACCAGACCGGAGGGCTGGCTGAAACCATCACCGACGGCGAAACCGGATTCCTGTTCGAGCGTCCCTCGACCGAATCGTTCCTCGGCGGCGTCAGGCGCGCGTTCGCGACCTTCCTCGCAAAGGATCGCCTCAACTCGATGCGGCGCAGCGCCATGTCGCGCTCGTTCAGTTGGGACATTTCGGCGGCCTGCTACAACGCGCTCTATCGCAAGGCGCTGTCTTCTTGAACGTCGGGCCGGCGATAGCTCACTCGGCCGGTTTCCGCTGCAGCGGCTCGTCGTCCGCGATGGCGCGCCAGGCCGCGCCCTCGAGATCGTCATACTGCCCGCTCCTGAGCGACCAGAGAAAGCCGAGCAGGCCGACAAGACCGAGGCCGAGCGCCAATGGCACCAGAATGACCATCACTTCCATCACGCACTCCCCTTCGCGACGCGGCGGGCGCGAAGCGCGTTGAGCATCACCAGCACCGAGGAGCCCGACATCGCCGCCGCCGCAATCAGGGGCGTCACCACGCCACTGATGGCAATCGGAACCGCCAGCACATTGTAGCCGACCGCAAGCCAGAGGTTCTGCCGCATCAGGAGCAGCGCCTTGCGCGCGTAATCGATCGGCCGCGACCACCGGCGCCAGCGGCCTGCCGAGGAAGACCAGATCGGCGGTCGCCTGGCTCAGATGCGCGGCGCTGATCGGCGACATCGAGACATGCGCCGCGGCAAGCGACGGCGCATCGTTCAGGCCGTCGCCGACCATCATCACCTTGTGGCCGCGGCGTTTCAGATCCTCGATACGGGCGATCTTGTCGGCCGGCGTCACGCCGGCCCGCCACTCGCCGATACCGAGCGCGCGCGCCGCCGCCCGCACCGCCGGCTCCCGATCGCCGGAGAGGATCTCAAGCCGGATATCGCGCTTGCGCAGCGCCGCAATCACCGCTTCCGCATCCGGGCGCAGCGCCTGACGCACGGCAAACACGTATTTGGCGTCGCCGAGGCTGAAGGCCACGATGGAGGCCTCCGGATCGAGCTCGGCGCGTGTCGTTCGCCAGTTGCTCCGCGTCGCAGAACGACGGCCTTCCCAGCCTCAGTTCGGTTTCGACCGAGCATGCCGCGCACGCCCTGCCCGGGGACCTCGACGGCGCCGGCCAAGCGGCGATTTCGCGCCGGCCGCCTGCGCCACCGCGGCCGCGACCGGATGATGGCTCGCCAGCGCAAGCTGGCCGGCGAGGCGAAACACGTCGTCGGGAATGCCGGCGGCATTGACCACTTCGAGATCGGGCAGCGTCAGGGTTCCGGTCTTGTCGAAGATGATGCGGTCGACTTCGGCCAGCCGCTCGATGGCATCGCCGGAATTGAGCAGCACGCCGGCCCTGAACATCGCGCCGGAGGCGACGGTCTGCACCGTCGGGATCGCGAGGCCCAGCGCGCAGGGACAGGTGATGATGAGTACGGCGACGCCGGTGACGATGGCATCGTGCCAACTCGCGCCCGCCAGCACCCAGCCGAGCATGGTCAGGAGCGCGGTGGCATGCACCACCGGCGCATAGAGCCGCGACGCGCGGTCGGCGAGCCGCACATAGCGGGAGCGCGCCTGCAACGCATTGTCGAGCAGCCGGGTGATCTCCGCCAGCAGCGTGGCTTCCGAGGCCGCGGAAACCCGCACGCGCAGTGTCCCGGAGATGTTGAGCGAGCCGGCATAGACCGCGGTGCCCTGCTCCGCCGCGACATACAGGGTTTCGCCGGTGATCAGGCTTTGGTCGATCTCGGAGCGGCCTTCGATCACGGTGCCGTCGACCGCGCACCGCTCGCCCGGCCGCAGCAGCACGATGTCGCCGGGGAAGATCGCCGCGACCGGCACTTCGCGAGATTTCATCGGCGCCGACGAATTTGGTCGCGGTCTCCGCCTTGAGCGCGGCGAGATTTCCGGCGACCGCCCGGGTCCGCCGCCGCATGCTCTGGTCGAGATAGCGGCCGACCAGCAGGAACGTCAGCAGCATGATCGCCGCGTCGAAATAGGTATGCTCGGCGTGATTGATGGTTTCGACGACCGACATGCCGAGCGCGAGCATGACGCCGATGCTGATCGGAACGTCCATGTTGACGTTGCCGGTGCGCAACGCGCGAAACGCCGAACGGAAGAACGGCTGGCCGGCATAGGCCGCCGCCGGCAGCGCGATCAGCGCCGACAGCCAGTGAAAGAAATCGCGCTGTTCCGGAATCATGTCGCCGACATTGCCGGACCACACCGGGATCGAAAGCATCATCACATTCATGGTGGCGAACGCCGCGACCCCGAGGCAGCGCAGCAGGAAGCGCGACTGTTCGGCTTCGGCTGCTTCCGCACCTGCGGTTTCGAACGGATAGGCCTTGTAGCCGAGCTCGGCGAGCCGATCGATGAAGCGGGCAGGATCGAGCGTGCCCTGCTTCCATTCCAGCGCGACGCGGCGGTCGGTCAGGTTGACGCGCGCCAGCGTGACGTCGGGGATCGCCGACAGCCCGCGCTCGATCTTCGACATGCATCCGGCGCAACTGACGCCTTCGACGGCAAGATCGATGTGCCGCAGGCCGGGGCCTGCATCCCTGACGTAGTGTGAGAAGTCGCGCGTCGCCTGCATGGTGCGGCCTTTCCTAGTTCAGCAGCACGCGATTCTTCGACAGGAACATCCGCTGTCCCGCCGCGTCGCCTTCGAGCACCAGATCCCATTGTCCGGGGGCGATCAGCGGCGCGCTGCCGCGATAGATGCCGACGCCCACTTCGGCGAGGCCGACCGGCTGATCGGCCCGCCGGTCGGTCGGCCGTTCGAAGCGGCCCTGAAACTTCAGGCCGGACATCGGCTTGCCCTCGTTGTCGCGCGCCTCGACCTGCACGCGTGGCGCCGCCGTCGGCGCCGCGCTGGATATGGGCATCGACCTTCCAGTCCCGCGCGTTCTGATCGCGGGCCGCCGCGATCTCCTTCTCGTAGGCGAGGCTTGCGCTATAGGCGCTGTCGACCTCGGTCCCCGGCAATGTCTGGATCGCGAGCGTCATCATGAGGCCGTTGACCCCGAACACGACGCCGAAAAACGCCACCAGCACGAAAAGCACCATGCGACCGGTAACGGCTTCGGCGAAACGGGCGATTGGCTCATGCGAGGCTCCTTCCTGCGAATGTTCAGGGAGAGACGAAATTATCGGTCGCGGACGCGACCTCGCCGAGCCCGATATCGGTGACGTGGAATTTCACCGGGATCGATTTCCCGGAATTCTTCCCGGACGGCGCGGTGACGAGAACCCGGAGTTCGGTGGTGTGATCCCTCGCCAGAACGATCATCGGCCGGTCGGGGGTGATCGAAGTCGGTGCCGACGACATGAACGGTGGCATTGGCGGGGCCGTCGACGTCGATCGCGATGACGCGGTCGAAGCCGCGCTTGTTCAGAAGCCGAATCGGTATAGGCGTTGCGCATCGAGCCGTCGCTCAGGCGCACCGCGACCGGATTGCGGTCGTGCAATACGTTGACGTCGAGCAGCGAGCGCGTCAGCATCGCGTACAGCATGATGGCACCGACCGATGCGATCATGAGGACGTAGACGATGGTGCGCGGCCTGCACGATGCGGTAGATCGGCGGCTTGCCGGCCTGACGGCGCTGAATGTTGATGTCGTTGTCGTAGCCGATCAGCCGGGCTTCCCGGCCGATCTTCTTCATCACGGTGTCGCAGGCATCGATGCACAGGCCGCACTGGATGCAGTCGAGCTGCGAGCCGTTGCGGATATCGATGCCGGTCGGACAGACCGCGACGCATTGATAGCAATCGATGCAGTCGCCGGCGGTTTCGCCCAGACGCCCGCAGCTCATTCGCCTTCTTCAGCGAGGTGCGCTTTTCGCCGCGGTCGTATTTGTAGGTGACGTTGAGCGCCCATTCGTCGGTGAGCGCCGCCTGGATGCGCGGCCACGGGCACATATAGACGCAGACCTGCTCGCGCATGAAGCCGGCGAGCACATAGGTCGTCGCGGTCAGGATTCGCGATCCAGATATAGGCCAGCATCGGCGCCTGGAACGTCGCCAGTTGCTTCACCAGCGTCGGCGCGTCGTTGAAGTAGAGCACCCAGGCGCCGCCGGTCCACCAGGCGATCATCAGCCAGATCGAATGCTTCAGCGCGATCTCGGCGAAGCGCTCCAGCTTCCTCGTCCCGCGCGCGGCATCCTTTCTCATGCGCTCGCGGCGGTCGCCCTCGATCAGGCGCTCGACGGCGTAGAACAGATCCGTCCACACGGTTTGCGGGCAGAGATAGCCGCACCAGATGCGTCCGCCCACCGAGTTCATCAGGAACAGCGTGATGGCGGCGACGATCAACAGTCCGGTAAAATAATAGACCTCCTGCGGCCACAGCTCGATGAAGAAGAAATAGAAGCGGCTGTTGGGGAGGTCGATCAGCACCGCCTGGTCCGGCGCGCCGAGGCCGCGATTCCAGCGCACGAACGGCAGCAGATAATAGACGCCGAGGCAGAACGCCATCAGGCCCCATTTGATGCGGCGGAAGGTGCCGGAGACGCTCTGCGGATAGACTTTCTTCTGGGCCACATAAAGCGGCCCGTCGTCGTCATATTCCACATCGATCGGGAGTACGGGTTTGTTCATCGGCGGGATTCATCTCGCATGGGCGATGCAGCCTAGGCTCAGCATCCGGCGCGCCGTTGATCCAGCTCAATTCGTCGACAGATATCCGGAATCGCTTTGGCCGTCGTCGTCGACCGGAGCGAATGCCGGTTCGCGTGCGGAGACAGCGTCAAGGATCAAGAGCCCGGCTCCGATCGCGTCGGAGCCAAGGCTCTTGGGATCACTTGCCTCCACCGAGCGAGTGAACATAGACCGCCATGCGCCTTGATCGTGGAGGGATCGAGACGCCCGACCCATGCCGGCATCACGCCGGCGCGACCGTTGGTGATGGTCTCGATGATCGTCGCCTCGTCGGATCCATAGAGCCAGATCTTGTCGGTGAGATTGGGCGCGCCGAGTTCCTGGTTTCCCTTGCCCTGCTCGCCGTGACAGACCGTGCAATTGTCGGCGAAAATCTTCGCGCCAGCCGCGGCGTCATATCCCGCGCCCGTGGAGAGGCCCGACAGTGACCGGACGTAGTTGGCGACCGTGACGATTTCCTCCCGTTTGAGCGTGCCTTCCTTGCCGAAGGCGAGCATCTGGCCTTCGTGGGTATTCGCATGGCCCGAGCGCACCCCGAACTGGATCGTCTGCATGATCTGGTCGAGCGTGCCGCCCCACAGCCAATCGTCGTCGTTCAGGTTGGGAAAGCCCTTGGCGCCGGCGGCGCCGGTGCCGTGGCATGGCGCGCAATTGTCGCCGAACACCGTCTTGCCGCGGGCGCGCGCCAGCGCCAGCAACGCCGGGTCCTTCTCGATATCGGCGAGCGATGCCGCGCCAAGCGTCGACCATCTTGTCGCCGCGGATTTTCTCGAGGTTGGCGAGTTCGACAGCGACGTTTGCGCGCGAGGAGTAATGCAGCACGCCGGTGGTATACCCGGAAACCAGCGGCCATGCCGGATAGACGATCCAGTATCCGAACGACCAGACGATGCACAAATAGAAGGCGATCACCCACCAGCGCGGCAGCGGCGTGTTCAATTCCTTGATGCCGTCCCATTCATGACCGGTCGTGGTCCTGCCGGAGACATGGTCGAAATCGCTATGTTCGGTCATGATGCTGTCATTCCTCCCGCAACGGCATTCTCGCCGCCTCGTCGAAGGCTTTCTGGTTGCGAGGCCAAAGCGCGTAAGTCACGATGGCGATGAAAATTCCGACGAAAATCGGCGTCCAGAAAGTGGCGACGAAATTCGACGTGAAGTTCTGGAGCGTCAGGACTGCACTCATGGTTCTGCCTCAGCGAAGATTGGCTTTTTCGTTGTAGAGCTTGAAATCGACCAGCGTGCCGAGCATCTGCAAATAGGCGATCAGCGCGTCCATTTCGGTGAGCCCGGGCTTGCCGTCGAAATTGCGCGCCACGGCCTTCGGATAGCGCTTCAGGAACGCGTCCACACCCGGGTTGTCCGGATCGTCCTGCGCCTTCAGATCGGCAACCGCGTTGGCGATCTGATCGTCGGTATAGGGCACGCCGACGGCACGGTTGGTTCGCAGGTGGTCCGCGATCCCATCGGGGTCGATCTCGGTCTCGGCCAGGAACGAATAGCCCGGCATCACCGATTGCGGGACGATGGCGCGCGGATTGGTCAGGTGCGTGACATGCCAGTCGTCGGAATATTTGGCGCCGACCCGCGCCAGATCGGGCCCGGTCCGCTTCGATCCCCACTGGAACGGATGGTCGTACATGCTCTCGGCGGCGAGCGAGAAATGACCGTAGCGCTCGACCTCGTCGCGCAGCGGCCGGATCATCTGCGAGTGGCAGAGATAGCAGCCTTCGCGGACATAGATGTTGCGGCCGGTCAGCTCGAGCGGCGTGTACGGCCTGACGCCGTCGACCACCTCGATCGTGCTCTTGAGGTAGAACAGCGGGGTGATCTCGACCAGGCCGCCGATCGCGATGACCAGCAGGATTCCCACGATCAGGATGATCGAGTTCTTTTCGAAAATTTGATGCCGTGTCCAGAAAGACATTTGATCGCTCCTCATTCCGCCGGCTGAAGAGCGACGGGCGACTGAACTTCCGCCTCGCCGACGCGCACCGTCATCCAGAGATTGTAGGCCATGATCAGCGAGCCGATCAGGAACAGCCCTCCGCCGGCGGCGCGGATGATGTAGAATGGATGCATCGCTTCCACGGTCTCGATGAAGGAATATTCGAGGAAGCCGAGCGAAGTATAGGCGCGCCACATCAGGCCCTGCAGGATTCCCGAGACCCACATCGCGGAGATGTAGAGAACGATGCCGATGGTCGCGATCCAGAAGTGCCAGTTGACGAGCTTGAGACTGTAAAGTCCCTTGCGATCCCACAGCCAGGGAACCATGCAGTACAGCGCGCCGAACGAGACGAAGCCGACCCAGCCCAGCGCGCCGGAATGCACGTGGCCGATGGTCCAGTCGGTATAGTGGCTCAGCGAATTGACGACCTTGATCGACATCATCGGGCCTTCGAACGTCGACATGCCGTAGAAGGCGACGGAGACGACCAGCATGCGCAGCACGGGATCGGTGCGAAGCTTGTCCCAGGCGCCCGACAGCGTCATCAGGCCGTTGATCATGCCGCCCCATGACGGCATCCACAGCATGATCGAGAAGGTCATGCCCGAGCGTTTGGGCCCAGTCCGGAAGCGCGGTGTAGTGCAGATGATGCGGTCCGGCCCAGATGTAAAGGAAGATCAGCGCCCAGAAATGGATGATCGACAGGCGGTATGAATAGATCGGCCGCTCGGCGCGCTTGGGAATGAAATAGTACATGATGGCGAGGAAGCCGGCGGTCAGGAAGAAGCCGACGGCGTTATGCCCGTACCACCACTGGAACATCGCATCCTGCACGCCGCCCCAGGCGATGTACGATTTCGAGCCGAACACCGACACCGGCAGCGCCGGATTGTTGCCGAGGTGAAGCACCGCGATCGTGAGGATGAAGGCGAGATAGAACCAGTTCGCGACGAAGATGTGCGGTTCCTTGCGCTTGATCAGCGTCACCAGGAACACCAGCAGATAGGTCACCCAGACGATGGTCAGCCACAGATCGGAATACCATTCGGGCTCGGCATATTCCTTCGACTGCGTGACCCCGAGCAGATAGCCGGTGCCAGCGATCAGAATGAAGAAATTGTAGCCGACCACGACGAACCACGGCGCGAGATCGCCGGCGAGACGTACCCGGCAGGTCTTTTGAACGACATAGAACGAGGTTGCGATCAGGACGTTGCCGCCGAAGGCGAAGATCACGGCCGAGGTATGCAGCGGCCGCAGCCGGCCGAAACTGGTCCAGGGCAGATCGAAATTGAGCGCCGGCCACGCCAGTTGCGACGCGATCAGGAGCCCGACGGTAAAGCCGGCGATTCCCCAGAACATCGCCATGACCGAGGCGAACTTGATCGGGCCCATATTGTAGTTGGGTCGGCCATTGATTTCCTGCGCCGGCAGCGCGCGGGGCGATCGAAATACCGGTTGAGGATGACAAATACCGCCGCGAGGCTGGCGACGGCGCTCGAGAGAAGCATGAAAGGCGAAAGGCCGCATCGACGGCCTTGGCCGCGGCGACCACGCAGAGAAAGGCGGTCACCGCAAATATCAGCGACAAGCCACTTTCGCCGATGGTCATGGATTTGGAACGTGGAGGCCTGGCTCATGCGGATTCTCTCTTGGGGACACGACTCAAACAATCACAGTCGCGCGAGGTCGATTTGATCGAAATCAACCCCGTTGAGTGAACCAGCCGATTTCGGTTCGCGGGAAGCACGAGAATTGATCTTGACGTCCGCTATCATCGGCTGGGCGAAACTCGGACGCGCTGAACTTGGCCGTGTGCGACGGATTTTCCGGAAGATCGTCAACTGCGCGCAATCGGCCAGCGCCCTGAGAACATCCCTCGCGCGCGATAATGCCGGCCAGCCGACGTTCGTCGTCGATCACGGGAACGCTCCGGATGCGGTGATCGACCATCAGCTGGAGCACCCGGGTCAGCTTGGTGTCGGTCCGAACGTAGATGAATTCCGAGGTCATGACATCGCCGACGGTCCGGCTCATCAGTTCGCTCGTAGCGCGGAATCATCTGACTCGGCGTAAAGACAAAACATTTCAGCAGGTCGAACTTGGTGACGATGCCGACCACCTGTCCGTCCTCTTCGACCGGATAGGAGTTGAAATCGTCGCGCTCGAACATTTCGCTGAGATCGCGCACCGTTCGATCGCGCGTCACCGTCTTGACTGCGCGCGTCATGTAACCGGCGACGGTTTGCTCGAGAAATTTGTACAAGGCGCGATCCGATCTCTTCAGTGGTCGAGGTCGCCTCTAGTGCGACAGCAGCACGCAGCGGGCGGATTGGGTGATGAGATGCTGGGTCATGCCGCCGAGGATCAATTCGCGGAATCGCGAATGACCATAGGCGCCCGCGACAACGAGACCGGCGCCGACGTCGGCGGCAATTCCATCGAGCTGCGCGGTCGCGTCCTGGTCCCCATCCCTCTCCGCGCACGCGTTCGGAGGCCGAGACGCCATGACGCGACAGCCACGCGACGACGTCGCGGACCCGCGAGGCGGCCGCCGGCCGGCCGTCGCCGTCCTCCACGATCTCGGCGACGGTGACGTCCTTGGCCTTGCGCAGCATGGGCAGCGAATCGGCGATCGCCCGCCTCGCCTCCGGCGTGTCCTTCCACGCCACCAGCACGCTTCGCAAATCGAGCCAGTCGACGGAATCGGGAACGACGAGCAGCGGCCGGCCCGCCTGCATCACGAGATCTTTCGGGCTGGCCAGCGCCAACGGGTCCGAAAGCGCGCCGCCGGTCTCCACCGCTGACGATGATGTCGGCGCAACGCGCTTCCCGCAGGATATAGCGTGCCGGAAAGTCGATGGCGCAGCGCCATTCGACCTGCGCGGCCCGGTTCTTGGTCGCCTCGCGAAATTGCGCCTCCAGTTCCCCGATGCGCTTTTTGATCGAGGCCTGTCCCTCGTCGATCAGAGTCCTGGGCCAGCTCGCCCGAGGTGAAATAAAGCGGCGGGCTGAACTGCGACGCCGCGATCCCGACGATGCCGGCGTCAAATCGTTCGGCGATCTGGCCGGCCGCTTCGAGACGCGCCTCGTTCGACTGATCGAGCGCCAGGCTGACCATGACGGTCGCGTATGTCATCCGACTCTCTCCGTTGCCACGGATGCAGGTTTTTAGGCGCGAAATCGGAGCGGCGGGATGAGATAGATCAAACTGCGTTCGGGCCTTCCGTGGAATTCGCAAGTGCCGCGAGACGCGGCACAGTGGCGAAAGCCGGCAGGCATAGCTGGCGGAGATCGCAGGGGATTTCGACTCGATGTCGACTGAGCCCAAATTGTAGATCCGCCACCAAAGTTTGAGGTGCCGAGGCTTTTCAGGCCTCAATCTGGTATAGGATTGCGCCCGCCGCGGCTCGCTGGCTCGAGCCGGCCGAGGGCGGCAAAAAGGAAGTGAAAGTTCACGCGTGACCGGCATAACCCGATCGTCAAGAGAACATTTTCAGCTCCAGATCGGAGGGCTTCGGCGTCGGAACCTGGGATCTCGACCTTTCCACGCGGAAGCTCGAATGGTCCGATACCACCCGAAGCCTGTTCGGCGTCGCCCGCGACCAGCCCGTCACCTACGAGCTGTTTCTTTCCCTGCTCGAGCCGGAGGACCGCGAGCGCACCGAACAGGCGATCAAGCGGGTCGCCGAGATCGGCGGCAATTTCGACGTTTCCTTCAGGGTCGGCGGCAGGCATCGGGACCCGGCCAATGGATTCGCGCCCGCGGCGGCCTGATCAAGGACGATGCCGGGGTTCCGCGCCATCTCAGCGGCATCGTTCTCGACATCGACGAGGAGAAGCAGCTCGAGGAGGCGCTGAGAACGCGTGAGAGCCACCTCCGCTCGATCCTCGACACGGTGCCGGATGCCATGATCGTGATCGACGGTTACGGCATCATGCAGTTCTTCAGCACCGCGGCCGAGCGACTGTTCGGCTATGCCGAGCAGGAGGCGATCGGCAAGAACGTCAGCGAGCTGATGCCGATGCCGGACCAGGCGCGCCACGACGGCTACCTGGCGCGCTACCGGTCCACGGGCGAACGGCACATCATCGGCATCGGACGGATCGTGACCGGCAAGCGCCGGGACGGAACGACGTTTCCGATGCATCTCTCGATCGGCGAAATGCAATCCGGCGGCGAGCCCTACTTCACCGGCTTCGTGCGCGACCTGACCGAGCACCAGCAGACCCAGGCGCGGCTGCAGGAATTGCAATCCGAACTGGTTCACATCTCGCGCCTGAGCGCGATGGGCGAGATGGCGTCGGCGCTCGCGCACGAACTCAACCAGCCGCTCGCCGCCATCAGCAACTACATGAAGGGCTCGCGCAGGCTGCTGGCCGGCAGCACCGATCCCAATACGGCGAAAATCGAAAACGCCATGGACCGCGCCGCCGAGCAGGCGCTTCGCGCCGGCCAGATCATTCGCCGGCTTCGCGATTTCGTTTCGCGCGGCGAATCCGAGAAGCGCGTCGAAAGCCTCTCGAAACTGATCGAGGAGGCCGGCGCGCTCGGTCTGGCAGGCGCCCGCGAGCAGAACGTCCAGCTTCGCTTCAATCTGAATCCGGAGTTCGATCTGGTGCTGGTGGATCGGGTCCAGATCCAGCAGGTGCTGGTCAATCTGTTTCGCAATGCGCTGGAGGCGATGGCGCAGTCGCCGCGACGGGAGCTGATCGCAGCCAACGCCAAGGTCGCGCGACGACATGATCGAGATCGAAGTGTCCGATACCGGGTCCGGATTCCACGACGACGTCAAGCCCAACCTGTTTCAGACCTTCTTTACGACCAAGGAGACCGGCATGGGGGTCGGACTTTCCATCAGCCGCTCGATCATCGAAGCCCATGGCGGCCGGATGTGGGCCGAAAGCAATGCTGCGGGAGGCGCGACCTTTCGCTTCACCTTGCCCGCAGCAGCGAACGAGAGTTGAGACATGCCGGATAGGGGAAAGGTCTACGTCATCGACGACGACGAGGCGATGCGGGATTCGCTGAACTTCCTGCTCGATTCCGCCGACTTCAAGGTGACGCTGTTCGAAAGCGCGCCTGACGTTTCTCGATGCTCTTCCGGGCCTCGAATTCGGCTGCGTCGTCTCCGACGTGCGCATGCCCGGCCTCGACGGGATCGAGCTGCTGAAGCGCATGAAGGCGGGCAACAGCACGTTTCCGATCGTGATCATGACCGGACACGGCGACGTGCCGCTCGCCGTCGAGGCGATGAAACAGGGGGCGGTCGATTTTCTCGAGAAGCCGTTCGAGGACGATCGCCTGATCGCCATGATCGAGACGGCGATCCGGCAGGCGGAGCCGGCCGCGAGGAGCGAGGCGCTCACCCACGACATCGCGGCGCGGATCGCATCGCTCAGCCCGCGCGAGCGCCAGGTCATGGACGGCCTGATCGCCGGGCTTTCCAACAAGCTGATCGCCCGCGACTACGACATCAGCCCCCGCACCATCGAGGTTTACCGGGCCAATGTGATGACCAAGATGCAGGCCAACAGCCTCTCGGAACTGGTGCGGCTGGCGATGCGTGCCGGCCTGCTCGAACGATTGAGCTAAATCAAACCGCGACCGTCTTTCGGCGTGCTAGTCTGGCACGATTATGATCCAGACCAGCTCGAAAGAGGCGCCGGCGCTTCGCGATGTCGTCACTCGCCAAACCAACGGTCTACGTGGTCGACGACGACGCCGGCGTGCTCGGTTCGCTGCGGTTCCTTCTCGAAACGGACGGCTTCAACGTCCGCACCTTCAGGAACGGAGCCTCGCTGCTGAACGCCGTGCGCCCGACCGGCGTCGACTGTTTCGTGATCGACTACAAGATGCCCGACATGAATGGCATCGATCTGGCCGGCCGTCTGCGAAAGCGCGACATTGCCGCCCCGGTCATCCTCATTACCGGTTACCCCGACGAAAACATCTCGGCGAGGGCCAAGGCCGCGGGCGTCTGGCACGTGCTGATGAAACCGCTGCTGGATGAGAGCCTCGTCACCCGCATCCGGGGCGCCATTCAGGAAAAGCGGCCCTGCCGGCTGCTGAGGCCGGCAGTGACCTCCGGCAAACTACGTAGGTACATCTCCTTAAGATATCGCGCGAAATTTCCGACCCCGGATAATCCCGCATACCAATTGGCCATCCGCCGCAAAGGAGATGGCTCATGCTCACCCAATCGCTCAGCACCTCCGGTTGTCGACAACAAGGTCAGCCCCGCTCGCCTTCCCCCGCAGCCGGACCAGTTTGGCGCCGTCACCGGCCATGCCGGCCTGGTCGCCACCGAATTCTCCTACAAGAAGGACGAGGAAATCTACGGCGAGGATGAGTCCGCGGAATATGTCTACCAGGTGATTTCGGGCGCGGTCCGCAGCTACAAGCTGCTGTCCGACGGACGCCGCCAGATCGGCGCATTCCATCTGCCCGGCGACGTCTTCGGTCTCGAATCCGGGACGATCCACCGGCTCGCCGCCGAAGCCATCATCGATACCACCGTGCGGCTGGTGAAGCGCCGCAGCCTCGAACAGGCGGCCGGCGTCGACGTCCAGGTCGCGCGCAAGCTCTGGGCGATGACCGCCGGCGACCTGCGGCATGCGGAAGACCACATGCTGCTGCTCGGCCGCAAGACGGCGATGGAGCGGGTCGCGACCTTCCTTCTGGAAATGGATCGCCGGCTTGCGGTCGCCGGCATGATGGCGCTGCCGATGTGCCGCAGGGATATCGGCGACTATCTCGGCCTGACGCTGGAGACCGTCTCGCGAGCGCTGTCGCAGCTCCAAGCGCAGGGCGTTCTCGGCTTTTCCGGCGCGCGGCAGATCGTGCTGCGCAACCGCCAGCGCCTGCGCAACTGGACGCCTGAGCGAGCGGAAATCTCCGAACCCGGTCAATTCGGCACCCGCCGCGTTTCCGGCATCACCAGCCAGATCATGACAAGGCCAACGGCGGCGCACGCCCGCCAAGTCCCGTGAAGGCAACACTGCTGCCGAATTTGTCGCTGACGTAGCCGGCCAGCACGGTGCTGAGCGATGCGCCGATGCCGGTCGCGGTGCCGACGATGCCCTGCGCCAGATTGAAGTGACCGCTTCCGAACGCGACGTCGGCCACGATCAACGGCACCATGACGCTGAAGACCGCCGCGGTGACGCCGTCGAACATCTGCACCGCGACCAGCAGATAGGGATCGTGCACCATCGCAAACAGCAGGCCGCGAATCGCCAGCGCGGCAAACCCCATCAGCAACAGCGGCCGCCGCCCCCATTCCTGCGCCATGCGGCCGACCGACGGCGACACCAGCGCGACGATCGCCTGCGGAACGATGATGCAGGCCGCGATCAGCACCGGCGCCCACTGGCTCGAGCGGGTCGTCACCACCCCCGCCATCAGCGGCAGCATCGCCGCGTTGGCGAGTTGCAGCAGCAGCACGGCTGCCGGCGAAGATCAGCAATGGGCGCTGGCGCACCAGGCTGAAGACGCTGGTCGCGCGGGCATCGGGCACCTCCCGCAGCACCGCGCCGTGCGCCTGGGCCACGTCGATCTCGTGCTCGCGGATGCGCGACAGCGCCAGCAAGGTCGGAAAGGCCAGGATGAAGGTGACGAGGAACACCGAACGGCTCGACAGCAGATAGCCGGCCGTGCCCATCACGGCCGCGGCCGTTCCGTTGCCGAGCGAAGCAAAGCGGGCGTTGCGCCCGAGCCGCTCGCCCATCTCGAACGGTCCGACCAGGCCGAGGCTGATCGCGGCGATCGCAGGTCCGAGCACGCAGCTCGCGGCCGCGTGCAGGGTCGCTGCGGCCACCACCACCGGGAAAGATCGGCCAGAGCGCATAGGCCAGCGCGCTCATGCCGATGGTCGCAACCGCAAAGCCCGCCACCAGCCGTTCCGAACGGGCTGCATCGACGATGGCGCCGCCCGGCATCTGCCCGATCAGCCCGACGACGCCGCCGATCGACAGCACCAGACCGATCTGGGCTTGCGTCCATTTCTCGGTCGTCAGGTAAACCGCGATGAACGGACCGAATCCGGTCTGCACATCCGCCAGGAAGAAAATGAACCAGTCGAGGCCGCGCGCGCTCTGGCGCGAGCACTCCGCCATCGCCTTGTCCATCACCGGTTCCAATGCTCGGGGTGAAACCCCATCGCCGCCGATCGCTCGCCCACGCCGGTCACCATCAATCCGGTCAATCGAATGGGAGGAACCTGCGAACGGCATAATAGTTCGGCTTCGGCTCAGGGATCGAATTGCAGCGGGTTCAGGCTGCCCGCCGCGCCAAGCACCACGATCGGCTGATCCTCCTTGTATTCGGGCGCGGCGTTCACCTGCTCCTTGGTCAATTCGAGCGTGATGCTGTCGCCCTTGTCCGCGACATGTCCGAAATGCAGCGCGCTCCAGTCGACGACGATCTTTCGGCTGCCGACGCCGAGAAAGCCGCCGAAGTCGATCACGGCGGCGCGCACCACGCCGGAGCGATCGACGATCACGTCGACGATACGCCCCATGTCTTCATCCTGCGGGCTGCGGACGTCGCGGCCGAGCACGCCATGCGCCTCCCGGGCGCCGATGATGGTGACGGAAGGCGGCGGCGCGGGCGTTTTCGGCGCGGCCGGGGTTGCGGCTTGCGGCGGCGACGCCGGCGGATTGCTTTCCGCTGCCGGCGGCGCGACCTGATTTTGCGCCAGGGAGGTGGCGGCCGCCAACGCGACAAGGGCAAGAGCCACCGGAACCAATAACAAGTGTCTTGCGCGCATACGGCCTCCTCCGCTCAAGCGCTGCCTTCAATGCGCCAATATGATCGACACCTGGATCTGGCCGCGCGTGCGCAGGACTTCCAGCGACACCTCGTCGCCGTGGCGGCTGACGCGCAGATCGACGCTCGAGGATCCCAGCCGCAGATCGCGCAGCACCACCTCGTTGAGGAACGCCGGCAGGCGAGGATTGCGCAGCCGGATTTCGCCGCGGCCGGCGTCGAATTCGAGCCCGAGCGCGGCTTCCAGCAGCGTAAACGGCGTCGCGCTCGCCCACGCCTGCGGCGCGCAGGCCACCGGATAAAGCGTCGGGCCGCGCCGCTTCTCGCGCCGAAAGCCGCAGAACAATTCGGGCAGCCGGCGCAGATCCATATAGGTGGCGGCGTCGAACAGCGCCTTGAACAGATGCGCCACCGAATGTTTGAGACCGTAGCGCGCCAGCCCCAGCGCGATCAGCGCGTTGTCATGCGGCCAGATCGAGCCGTCATGGTACGACATCGGATTGTAGCGCGCTTCGCCATGCGCGACGGTGCGGATACCCCAGCCGGTGAAGAAATGCGACCGCATCAGATCGGCGGCGACGAGACGGGCGCGATCCTCGCGCACGATGCCGGTGAACAGCAATTGTCCGGCGTTCGAGGTGCGCACCCGGCACGGCTGCTTTTCGCCGTCGAGCGCGAGCGCATAGGTGCCGAGTTCGTCGCACCAGAAGGCTTCCTCGAACCGGGCTGCAAGCGTTTGCGCTTCGGTCGCCAGTTGCCCTGCCTTTTCCGCCAATCCCAGCCGCAAGGCACAGCGCGCCGCGAGCCGCTTGGCGGCGTAGACATAGCCCTGCACTTCGGCCAGCGCGATATAGCCCTCGGCCAGCCGGCCGTCGGCATGGAAGATCGCGTCGTAGGAATCCTTCCAGCCCTGGTTGGCGAGGCCCTGTTCCGACGCGCGCTGGTATTCGACGAAGCCGTCGCGGTCGGGATCGCCCGGCCCGTCGATCCACCGCAGCGCCGCTTCGATCGCCGGCCACAATTCCCTGAGCGTCGCCTCGTCACCGGTGCGCTCGACATAGAGGCCGGCCAGCAGCACGAACAGCGGCGTCGCATCGACGCTGCCGTAATAACACGCGAACGGCACCTCGCGCAGCGCCGCCATCTCGCCGCCGCGCATCTCATGCAGGATCTTTCCGGGTTCGGCGTCGGCGAGCGGATCGACCGACTTCGCCTGATAGAAGGCGAGCCGCCGCAGCACGCCGTGCGCCACCCGCGGGTCGATCCACAGCATCTGCAGCGCGGTGATGATGCCGTCGCGGCCGAAGGTCGTCGAATACCAGGGAATGCCGGCATAGGGATATCGTCCCTGCGGCGTGTCGGTCATCAGCATGTTGAGGTCAGCCATCGACTGGCACAGCACCTCGTTGAAGATATTGTTGGATGTTTCGATGCTGGTTGCGCCCGCCGTCTGGCGGCGCATTTCGCGGCGATGCGCCAGCAGCCCGCGGAAAAACCGCGCCGGCTTGAAACCGGCCGGCTTGTTGCAGGAAACGGCGACGAACAGCGAGGCGACCTGCTGCGGCGCCAGATCGAAATGATAGGTCGCCGCATTCACCGACAGCCGCGTCGGCCGCGGGTCGAAATGCAGCGCGGTCGCGCGCGCCGCATCGTCGAGACCTTTATATTCCAGCAGCACGTCGGCGGGGCCGAGCAGCTTGCCGGAGCCGATGCCCCGGCGCCGACGCTTTTCGCCGCGAACCTCGAACAGATCGGCGAAGTCGTTGTCGAACAATAGCGTCAGGTCGAAACTCGCCGGCAGTTCGCCATGGTTCTGCACGCCGATCCGCTGATAGGCGGTGCCCCGCCACAGGAAGATGGTGCGGACGATGTGCAGCATGTCCTTGCGCAGCACGATCCGCCCCTGGTGATAGACGTCGGGATTGGTGAGATCGACCGAGAGCGAGGAATTGTCGTCGCGCAGATTCGAACCGAGCAGCAGCGGCTGCACCTCGTCCAGCACCAGTTCAAGCCGGGCGAGATAGCGGGTGTCGGCGTTGAACAGTCCGTCCGGACCGCCGGCGGAAGCGCCGATGTCGCCATGGCTGTCGAGCACGATGAAGGTGTCGTCATGCTTGAGCGAGCGCCGCGGCCGGGCCGCGGGCCCGGTCATCGGGATGTAGAACGGCGATTCCTGGAT
Source organism: uncultured Alphaproteobacteria bacterium (assembly GCA_963843225.1). Lineage (GTDB taxonomy): Bacteria > Pseudomonadota > Alphaproteobacteria > Rhizobiales > Xanthobacteraceae > Bradyrhizobium. Next base: position 77,808 of record CAWJJT010000010.1, read on the forward strand.
CTCTTCCACGACCCGGGCCGTCATGATCTGGGTTACGGATTCGGCTGCCATATGACCTCGATCGGTTCCCCCACCCGCGTATTCCTGGATTTACGCAACTTGACTGGAATCTTCGGCCGCCGCTCAGGCTGCATGTGCCGCGAGCCGGCTCATTTCCTGCGTCACCAGTTCGCGGTAGGGCCCCTGCCCCTGCATCAGCCGATCCGGCGGCCCGTCTTCGATGATCTTACCCGCCTTCAACACCACCACACGGTCAAAATTGCGTAACGTCGCCAGCCGATGGGCGATGGCGATCACGGTGCGCCCGCGCATCAGCCGGCTGAGCGCTTCGCGGATCGCTTCCTCGGATTCGCTGTCGAGAGCCGCGGTTGCTTCGTCGAGCAGCAGGATCGGCGAATCCTTGAGGAAGGCGCGCGCAATCGCGATGCGCTGGCGCTGGCCGCCCGACAGCTTGACGCCGCGGTCGCCGACCATGGTGGCAAGCCCCTCGGGCAGCGTCTCGACGAAGTCGCAGCGCGCCGCAATCGCCGCGCGCAGCACCTCGTCGTCGGTCGCGTTCGGACGGCCATAGCGGATATTCTCCAGGATCGAGCGCTGGAATAGCGAGATGTCCTGCGGCACCACCGAGATCGCCTCGCGCAAACTTTGCTGCGTGACCTTGGCGATATCCTGACCATCGATGGTGATGTTGCCGCTCTGAGCGTCGTAGAACCGCTGCAACAGCACGAACAGGCTCGATTTGCCGCCGCCGGAGTGACCGACCAGCCCGACCCGCTGCCCCGGATGCAGCCGCAGGCTGAACCGCTCGAACACCTTCAACCCGCCGGGATAGCGGAATGAAATGTTGTTGAAGGCGATGGCGGCGCCGCTTCGCACCAGCGGCTCGGCTTCGGGGTGGTCGCGCAACTCGTGCGGCAGCAGCAGCGTGGCAATGGCCTCGGTCAGGCGGGCGACATGCTGGGTGACGTCGACCAGCGCCACCGCGAGATCGCGCGTCGCGCTGAGGATGGAAAGTCCGAGCGTGCAGACCAGCACAACGTCGCCGGTGGTCGCCCCGCCCCGCTGCCACAGCACGATGGCCCAGGCCAGCAAGGCGATCGTCAACGCCACCGTAATACCGGCGTGCAGCAGCCGCAGCTTTTCGAGATAGCGCAGGCTGCGCCCGCGCGCCGTGAGTTCCCGGCTGACCGTGGCGTCGAAGCGGTCGTGCTCGTAGCGCAACCCGCAGAACGCCCGCACCAGCGGCATGTTGTTGATGACATCGACCATTTCGCCGTCGACGGCGGCCGCCTTGTTGGCAAAATCGTCGTGCAGCGGCCTGCCCGCCGCGGCGAGGCGAAACATCACAACCACCATGATACCCGCGATCACGATCAGCCCGGCCGCCATCGGCAGGCTCACGGTTCCAATCAGGGCGATCGCGGCGATGGTCGCCATGCAGGGCGGCAACACGTTCCAGACGAACATGTTTTCAACGGTATAGACCGCGTTCGAGGTCGCCGTGATGCGGCTGGTCAGCATGCCCGGCAGCCGGTCCGAAAAATAGCTCGGCGCGTGACCGGTCAAGTGGCGGAAGATGTCGCGGCGCAGGTCGCCGGTTACTCCCACAAATGTGAAGCTCGCGGTCCAGCTCGCGATCCGCCACAGGAAGTTGTCGGCCGCGATCAGCGACATGAGTAGAATGAATGCCAGCCATACGCTTCCCGCGTGGGACGCTCCGGCCGTCAAGCCGTCGACCACGGACTTCACGCCGTATTGCGTGCCCACCGAACATGCAACTGCCGCAATAACCGACAGCACGATCACGATGTGCGAGGAAAGGCGTTGGCGCAGGTAGCGCAGCACGAAAGGAAACGGACGATTGGCGTAACCCGAAAGACTGTCCATGTACTGCAAACCCCTGCGAAGAGAACAAGAAACCGGTCTGACACGCGCCAGACTCGAAAGCCGGAGCCGCGTTTCAGTTCCGTGTTACCGCCATCACTGCGCAACAATTCTGCAGCATTGACGCCGACGAAACCCTGAGCGGACGTGATGGCATCAGCGAGACCATGGTGTGGAAGAAGTGCGTACCTTTGTGGGAACTTCGCATATGCGGAAACGTTCCTCTCGCGGCATGCCGGTGCCATCGCATAGCGGGGCTGTGGTTCAATCATGACACATAGGAGAAGGTAGTATGCGCATCGCGCAGGTCGCCCCATTGACGGAGGCCGTTCCCCCCAAACTATACGGTGGCACCGAACGGGTCGTGCACTGGCTGACCGAAGAGCTGGTGGCGTTAGGACACGATGTCACCTTATTTGCCAGCGGAGATTCCCAGACCTCGGCGAAACTCGATGCGACCTGGCCGAAGGCGCTGCGGCTGGACGGCGCGGTGCGCGATCCCAACGCGCTGCACATGGTGATGCTGGAGCGCGTGCGGCAGAAATGTGACGACGAGGAATTCGATTTCCTGCATTTCCATCTCGATTATTATCCGTTCTCGCTGTTCTCCCGGCAGCCGACCCCGTTTCTGACCACGCTGCACGGCCGGCTCGATCTTCCCGAGCATCAGCCGGTGTTCACCACCTTCAAGTCGCCGGTGATTTCGATCTCGAACTCACAGCGGCGACCAGTGCCGCAGGCCAATTGGGTTCGCACCATCCATCACGGTCTTCCCGAAAAGCTGCTGACGCCGCAACCGGGCAAGCATGAATATCTCGCCGTGCTCGGCCGCATCGCGCCGGAAAAGGGCGTCGACCGCGCCATCAAGATCGCCGCGCGCTGCGGCATTCCCCTGAAGATCGCGGCGAAGGTCGACCGCGCCGACCAGGATTACTACGACGAACTCATTCGCCCGCTGATCGAGAACAATCCGCTGGTCGATTTCATCGGCGAGATCGGCGATGCCGAGAAGCCGGAATTCTTGAGCGGCGCGATCGGGCTCCTGCTGCCGATCGACTGGCCGGAGCCCTTCGGCCTCGTGATGATCGAGGCGATGGCCTGCGGCACGCCTGTCATCGCCTACAACCGCGGTTCGGTCGCCGAGATCATCGACGACGGGCTGACCGGATTTGTCGTGGAAGATGAAACCAGCGCGGTCGCCGCGGTCGGTCGCTTGCCGGGTCTGAGCCGGCCGGCGGTCCGCAAGCAGTTCGAGGTCCGCTTCACCGCCCGCCGCATGGCGCTCGATTATCTCGCCGCCTATCGCAGCCTGATGGAAGCCGCCGAGCCCCGCATCAAGCTGGTGAGCAGCGCGGAGTAGTTCAGAACGCAGGGATCGGCGAGACGAGTCCACGGCACATCTTACCGTCGTCCCCGCGAAAGCGGGGACCCATACGCCGTGTCGTCTGTCATGAAGGACGCTGTTCGACGGCTTTCGCGCCACCGCTAACGCCAGTGGTTATGGGTCCCCGCTTTCGCGGGGACGACCACTGGTGTGTGACGCGGATTATGCCATCGCCTATCCGCCCTGCCGAGCCGGACGTCAGTTACATCCGGTGCAGCACGCAAATCTTGTTGCCGTCGGGATCGCGCAGATACGCGAGATAGAGCTTGCCTTGCGGGCCTTCGCGCACGCCGGGCGGGTCTTCGCAGGGCTTGCCGCCATGGGCGACGCCGGTGGCGTGCCAGGCGTCGGCCTGTTCGGTCGAAGCGGCGGCGAAGCCGACCGTGCCGCCATTGGCCGGTGTCGCGACGTTGCCGTCGATCGGCTTCGAGACCGAGAAGACTCCGGTCTTGGTCATGTAGAAAATGCGATGGCGGTCAACTCGCGCCGGCGGAACGCCGAGCGTGCCGAGCAACGCATCATAGAACGATTTTGCCTTTTCAAGGTCGTTGGTGCCGATCATGACGTGCGAAAACATACCGTACTTTCCTCCCCAATGTTCGCCGGGCGGTCGAAGCCGCCAAGCGTCCGGCTTTTTTACGGTGGGAATGTGGATCGCGCCAGCCCCGATGATGGGCCAATGTCCCTCGGGCGCGCGGCGCCCGCCCTCGAGGCTAGGCCGGTCGTCCGGCGGAGGCGTCGCGCGGTAAAGGCGCAGCCGGCGGCTGCGGCAGGGACCGGCCGATACGCCTGAGCATCATGCTGGCACGCTCGGCGCTGTGGTCGAGCAGCCAGCGGCCGAATGCCGGCGGCGACAAAGCCGGCGCATAGAGAAATCCCTGGACGACGTCGCAGCCGAGTTCCGAAAGCCACATGCGCTGGCCGTCGGTTTCGACGCCTTCGGCGACGACGGTGAGCTGCAGGCTCTGGCCGACGCGAACCACCGAGGTCACGATCGCCCGCGCGCCGGGATCGGTCTCGACGTCCCGCATGAAGCTGCGGTCGATCTTCAATTCGCGGATCGGCAGATGCGCCAGCCGGCTGAGGCTCGAATAGCCGGTTCCGAAATCATCCAGCGACAGCCCCACGCCCAGTTCGCGAATGGCGTTCATGGTCTCGATCGCGACCGAACGCTCGTTCATGATGACGCCTTCGGTGATCTCGAGCATCAGCACGTCCGGTGGCAGGCCATGGTCCGCCAGGATCGCGGCGACCGCCGTCGCCAGATTGCCGTTCTGGAAATTGATCGGAGACAGGTTGACCGACACGCAGGGAATATCCAGCCCTGCGTTACGCCACTCCGCCATTTGCCGGCAGGCCTCGCGGATCGACCACAGGCCGATCTGCTCGATCAGGCCGCACTCTTCGGCCAGCGGGATGAATTTGGCCGGCGAGACCTCGCCGAGCACCGGGTCGTGCCAGCGCGCCAGCGCCTCGACGCCATGGATGGCGCCATCGACGGTGCGGATCTGCGGCTGATAATGCAGCTTCAGGGCATCGCCTGCGATCGCGCTACGCAGCGCCGCGCTGTAGGCGAGGCGCTGCTCGGCAAGCCCGTTCATGTCGGCGCTGAAGAAGCGATAGGTGGAGCGGCCCGCCCGCTTCGCCTTGTACATGGCCGCGTCGGCCTGCTGGATCAGGGTGTCGATGTCGATGGCGTTGTCGGGATAGAGGCTGATGCCCATGGAGGCGGACATCGGCACTTGTCTTGTGCCGATCCGCAACGGCGCCACCAGCGCCTCGGTGATGCGCGAGGCGACCTGCGCGGCGTCGGCGGCGTCCCGGTTCGGCAGCACGATCACGAATTCGTCGCCGCCGAGACGCCCCAGCATATCGCCCGGCTGAATCTGCGCGCGCAGGCGCTGGGCAAACTGCACCAGCAATTCGTCGCCGGCCGAATGGCCGAACGTGTCGTTGACGTCCTTGAAATTATCGACATCGAGAAACGCCAGCGCCACATGGCTTCCGGCGGAACAGGCGGTCATCGCCGCGGAAATCAGATCCCGCAAATGGGTGCGGTTCGGCAGGCCGGTCAGCATGTCGTAATAGGCGAGCCGTGCGATCTGGGCGCGGGCTTCCTTGCGCTCGATCGCGAGCGCCCCGAGATGCACGCAGGCGTCGACGATGCGCTGATGCCAACGGCTCGGCGCGCGGCATTCCCTGAAATAGAAGGCGAAGGTTCCGATCACGCGGCCGTCCTTGGCCTTGATCGGCGTCGACCAGCAGGCGCGCAAGCCGACCTCGAGCGGGCGGGCCTTGAACGGCTGCCAGCGCGGATCGGTGTCGATATCCGTCGCGAGCGCCGGCTTGCCGTAAAATGCCGCCGATCCGCAGGAGCCTATATCCGGACCGATCGCGACACCGTCCAGCGCCCGGCAATAGTCTTCGGGAAGGCTGGGACCGCCGAGCGGATGAACCAGTCCGCCGGAATCGACGTGCAGCAGCGAGCAGACGACATCGGGCGCGATTTCCTCGACGCGCCGGCACAGCCGGTCGGCGATATCCGTGATCGGGATCTCGTCGGCCAGCGCGGTCATGATCAACTGCTGCAGCGATCTCAACTGCCTGGACTCGGTGATGTCGGTCAGCAGCGCAAACATGTACTTGATCCGCCCGCGCTTGTTGCGGAACGGCCGCAGGCTCGTCGAGATCCAGACTTCCTCGCCGCTCTTGTCGTAAGCGAGGATTTCCTGCTCGCCGCCTTCGTCCTCGCCGATGCAGCGTCGCAATGCCGAGACTGTGGCCCGGTCGGTATGCGGCCCGGTCAGCAACTCCAGCGCCGGCCGCCCCTGCGCTTCCTCCAGCGAGTATCCGAACATCGCTTCGAACGCGGCGTTGGAATAGACGATCCTTAAGTTACGGTCGGTGAGGACCACGGCGCGGTTGGTCCTGTCGGCGACCAGCGTGAGCAGATCGATCCGCTGCCGCCGTTCGACCTCGGCGGTGATGTCCCGCACGAAGGCGATGGTGCGGCCCTGACCGCCGATCTCGATGCGCGAAAGCGACAGCGCGGCACGGATCCGGCTGCCGTCCTTGCGCTGGATCGCGATTTCGGAGCCCGGGATGGCGGCGTCGCCGTTGAGTTGACCGGAGGCCGGTTGCAGATCTCCGAGCCCGAGGCGGCTGACGTGGCAACCGAGAACGTCGGCGCGGTCCAGTCCCCAGATCAGTTCAGCCGCGGCGTTGAAATAGCTGACGCAAAGATCGCCGTCGACAATGACCGTGGCGTCGTTCGCGCGCTCCAGCGCCGCGAGCAGGACATCCGCGGTTTCGACCACAGGGCCATCGTGTGCGCGCATCGTTCAACCGTGATGCCTGTTTCGAAGCCATCGGGGCATGTCCCCGGTGGAGGGACCTCTTGCTGGCGGTATATCGTCCCAACGGTGTAAAAAAAGGATGTTCGATCTCCTGCCGCGGGGCGGAAACAAATCATCCTTAAGAATTCGCTAACTATTCTCTAAGTCCGGCGCATCGCACGGAAGGCGCTGGCGGATTGCTGATCGGTGATGCCGGCGAGATCAGCCGAAATTGTAAAATCTTGAGAGCCGATGGCCGGCTTGTGTCACATTGATCTGGCTCAATGAAAGGCATCGTGCACATCGGCAGGATGCCCCAATGAAGATATCAGATCTTGTTTGCCCGACATGCGGGTCGTCGTATGAAGTCGCGGAATCGACATCGGTGAAGGGAAAGCCGGGCCGGGTCGAATGCGCGGTATGCGCGAGCCTCCTGGATTCCTGGCAAGAGCCCAGGACAAGGGTCCATCGGCTGGTCCTGTCAGGCGAGCGCAAATATCATCCCGTGCCGGCGCCGGCTTCACCGGCGCTTTCTCCCGCCGGCTGAAGTCCCGACGCCGCGTTCAGTTCACCGCCGTCCGCTTCGGCTCGACGATCTCGAACATGCGCGGGAATTCGTCCATCAGGCCCATCAGTTCGGCGAGTTTCATGACGTCACCTGTGAAGGTGATCTTGCCGGCCGCGACCGCTTCCGGAAACGACGTCTGCTTGGCGATCACTTCATCCAGCACCGCGCGCGGCAGCGTGAAGCTGGCGTCGGCAGCGTCGGCCTGCGCGCCTTCGCGATAGGTCAGCGCGCAGTTCTCCAGCGTCAGGACAAAGTCCTCGCTTGTATCGGTAAAGCTCCAGTTCAGCACGATGTGCTTGCCCTCGGCCTTGGGGCCGTTGAGGCGGACCCCGAGCACGTCCCACAACTGGCTGGTGCGCAGCGCGGCGAGCGTCTCGCGCGGCATCGGGGGGCGCGGCGGCGCCTTCGGCATGCCCAGCCGCAATTCCTGCGCGCCGAACAGATAGGCGTTGCGCCAGGTCGCGCTTTCGGCGGCATAGCCGAGTTGCTCGAAGGTGTCGGCGAGCAACGCGCGGGCGGCCGCATTGTCGGGATCGGCGAACACCAGATGGCTCACCGCCTGCGCGACAAAGCGGAATTCGCCTTTGGCGAAATCCTTGCGCGCGCGATCGAGGATCGCCGCCGCGCCGCCCATGTATTCGACATACTTCTTGCCGGATTCCACCGGCGGCAAGGGATCGAGATGCACGGGGTTGGCGTCGTACCAGCCGAGATATTTCTGGTAGATCGCCTTCACATTGTGCCGGATGTGGCCGTAATAGCCGCGCGTATGCCAGGCGCCTTCCAGGCTCGCCGGCAGCTTGATCGTCTCCGCGATCTCGGTGGCGGTGAGGCCATGGTTCATCAGGCGAATGGTCTGGTCGTGCGCGAATTTGTAGAGATCGCGCTGCTGGCGGATCATGGTGTCGATGCGCTCCTTGCCCCACACCGGCCAGTGGTGCTGGCCGCACATCGCCGCCGCCTTGCCGCCCCACATCGAAAGCGCCTCGCCGAGATATTTCGACCACGCCAGCGCATCGCGCACATCGGCGCCGCGGAACGGCAGCAGATTGTGGAAGTTGTGCGTGCAGTTTTCGGCGAGGTTCAAAAGCTTGTAGCGCGGAATGAAAAAATGCATCTCCGCCGGCGCTTCCGAGTTCGGCGCCATCTGGAATTCGAATTCGAGCCCGTCGATGACGCGCTTGTCGCCGGTCTCCATGATGAGATCGGTCGGACGCAGCAGTGCCACCGAGCCCGCCGCCATCGACTTGCCGAGCCCGCAATCGACCTGCCCGCGCGGACCCTTGGCGAGGAACGGCCCGAACTGGTATTGCGCGCGGCGCAGCATCGCGGGACCGGCGATGATGTTTTCCGAGACCGCATGCTCCATGAACAGATTGGGCGCGATGATCGGCACCCGACCGGTCGCCAGCGCGTCCTCCTCCAGCACGCCGCGCGCGCCGCCCCAATGGTCGGTATGGGTGTGGGTGAAGATCACGGCGGCGACCGGACGCAAGCCGCGGTGCTTGAAATAGAGCTCCATCGCGGCGCGCGCGCCTTCGATCGAGGTCAGCGTGTCCACCACGATCACGCCCGTATCGCCCTCGATCAGCGTCATGTTGGCGATGTCGAGCCCGCGGATCTGGTAGACGCCGGGCATCACCTCGAACAACCCGTGCTGCATGTTCAGCCGCGACTGCCGCCACAGGCTCGGGTTGACGGTTGAGGGCGCCTTTTCCTCCGACAGGAAGCCGTAGGGCTCGAGACTCCAGACCACGCGGCCTTGCGGGTTCGCGATCCGCGCATGGTCGAGCGTGCCCATGAAGCCGCGCGCGGCGTCGTCGAAGTCGGCGGTGTCGGAAAATGGCAGCGCGCTCGAGCATCGCGGCCTGCTGCGCCGACGACGGAGGCGGTGGCGTCCTTCGGCATTTCCTTGGAAGCTTCGCTGGCGGCTGTTGCGGTCATGGTGTGGTCCTCCCTCGCGACTCGCGCAGTTCAAACTTGAATATTCGTCCAATTCAGGTGCTTCATCCTTCGAGACGCATCGCTTTGCGATGCTCCTCAGGATGAGGTCCAAATTCCCTTACGGTCCAAGACCCTTGCAGTCCAAGACCCTCATGGTGAGGAGCGCGGCAACGCCGCGCGTCTCGAACCATGCGGCCGAAACGCCGCGTGTCACGCCGGATGCGCCGCGAGATAGGGCGAGTCCGCAATACTCCACGCCGGCATCGCCTCCATGCGAAAGATCTGCCGCAGGTGCACCTCGTCCGGACCGTCACCGATCCGCAGCAGCCGGCCCCAGGCCAGCGCCTGATGGATCGGCGCGTCGTCGGAGCCGCCCATCGCGCCGAACACCTGCATGGCGCGGTCGGCGATCTTTTGCAGCATCGCGGGCACCGCGACCTTTATCAGCGAGACGTCGCGCCAATTCTTCATGGAAGAACTTGCGCCGTGATGGCCGGACTGGTCCAGCCGCCACGCGCAACGATAGGCCAGAAGCCGCGCCTGCTCCAGTTCGACGCGAGCCTCCGCGATCCAGCGCTGCACCGTGTCGTATTGAATGACCGTGCGGCCGAAGGCGGAGCGTTCCGCCGCGCGCACCATCATCAGTTCGATCAGCAGTTCGCACAGCCCGATCGAACGCATGCAGTGATGGATCCGCGCCGGGCCGAGCCTGATCTGCGCCACCTTGAAACCTTCGCCTTCACGGCCGAGCAGGTTTTCCCTGGGGATGCGGACATTATCGAAGGTGAGCTCGCCGATGGGCGCCGTATGATCCTCGCACCCCATCCAGCGAAGCGAGCGGACCAGGCGAACGCCGGGCGTCTCCATCGGCACAATGACGCAGGAATGGCGGCTGGTGCGATCAGCGTTCGCGTCGGTCACGCCCATCACGATCAGGAACGAGCAGCGCGGATGGGCGGCGCCGGTGATGAACCATTTACGGCCGTTGATGATGTAATGGTCGCCATCGCTGCGAAACGTGGCGGCGATATTGGTCGCATCCGAAGAGGCGACATCGGGCTCGGTCATGCCGAACGCCGAGCGGGTTTTGGCTTCGAGCAGCGGGCGCAGCCAACGCTGCTTCTGTTCGGGCGTGGCGCAATTCTGCAGCGTGATCATGTTGGGAACGTCGGGCGCCTGGCAGTTGAAGACCTCGGAGGCCCAGAACAGCCGCCCCATGATCTCGGCTGCCGGCGCGTATTCGAGATTTGACAGCCGCGTGCCCGGCTCGTCGTCGGCGAGTTCAGGCAGGCCGAGATTCCACAATCCTTGCGCGCGGGCCTTCTGCTGCAACTCGCCCATGAAGGGCACAGCTTCGCGCCTGGCTGTGTGTTCAAGCCAGGCTCGATGGCGCGGCAGCACCTCGGAATCGAAGAAGGTTTGCAGCTTTCGCCGCCATTGTTCTGAGCGCGCCGAGGGCTCGAAATCCATGGTGCCTTCCCCTTTTTGACGTTTATCTAATCGAATATCGACACGAATTGCAATTATGTTTCGATATGTTGACAGAATATGGCATTTCGACCAGTATCTGCGCATGGCCACTGCACCTTCCCCAGCGATTTCAGGGCCTTCGCGCGCGAGGTCCGACCAGGGCGATCCGTCGTTTGCGACGACGCTGGCGCACGGGCTCGACGTGCTGGCCGCGTTCCGCAATGCCGACGGCCCGCTATCGAATGCCGAACTCGCGGGCCATACCGGGCTGTCGCGCCCGACGGTGTCGCGACTGACCCACACGCTGTCGCAGCTCGGCTATCTCAAGCGCGACGCCAAGGGACGTTTTGCGCTCGGCCTCGGCGTGCTCGCTGCCGCCTACCCCGTGCTGTCGGCGCTGAAAGTGCGGCAACTGGCGCGACCCCTGATGCGCGATTTCGCCGCCTACGCCGGCGGCACCGTCTCGATCGCGATGCCGTTCGGCCTCGACTTCATCTATGTCGAAACGCTGCGCACCACCGACGCAGTGCCGCACGTTCCCGACGTCGGTTTCACCGGAACGCTGGCGACCACCGCGGTCGGCCGCGCGCTGCTGTCGCTGTGCACGCCCGACGAACTGCAGCGCTATCTCGCGACCGTGAAGGCGGAGCGCCCGGACGAACTCACCTATGTGCAGGAACGCACGCTGCCCGATATCGAGCTCTGCCGGGAGCGCGGCTTTGCGGTGTCGATCGGCGAATGGCGGCGGGAAATTTTCGGCGTCGCCGCGCCGCTCTATCGCACCCCCGCCGGCGACTGCCTTTCGGTCAATTGCGGCATTCCCTCGTTTCGATTTTCCGCCGATCAGATCGAGCGCGAATGCGGGCCGCGCATCCTGGGGCTCGCTCGCAGCATCCGGTCGCTGGTGATGAACGTCTAGGGCAGGCGCAGCGGATAAATACAAAGGCAATGTCGCACGAACGATGTTGCAGACATGGGAGGGGAAAATGAATGCACTGCGAAGGCTTGGCCTTGGAGGGGTTGGCCTTGGAAAGCCTGGCCTTGGAAAGCTTTGCCTCGCCGCCGGCATTGCCGCCATGCTGCTCGGCGGCGGCGCGCGAGCCGAGAGCGCTTTCCCGAACCGGGCCATCCACGTCGTCGTGCCCTACCCCGCCGGCGGCATCGTCGACATCGTCGCCCGTGCCGTGAGCGAGCAGGTCGGCCGCGACTGGAAGGTGCCGGTCGTGATGGAAGACCGGCCCGGCGCCAACGGCAATATCGGCACCGCTCTCGCCGCGCGCAGCGCGCCCGACGGCTACACCTGGCTGGTCACGGGGCCCGCGGTGCTGGTCAATCCCACGCTCTACGGCGATGCCGGCTGGGACGCGATGAAGGATTTCAAATGCGTCGGCCTTGCGATCTGGAACCAGAGCGTGGCGCTGGTCAATCCCGGCATGCCGGCGAAGACGCTCGCCGAATTCGTCACGCTGGCGCGCGCCAAACCCGGCGAGTTCAATTTCGGCAATCCCGGCAGCGGCTCGTCGATCGACCTGACGGCACAGAAGCTGTTTCAGGCCGCCGACATCAAGCTCGCCAATATCGGCTACAAGGGCCAGCCCCCCGCGCTGATCGACCTGATGACCGACCGGATGCATTTCGAGGTGGTCTCGCTGGCGCTGGCGCTGCCGCATATCAAGACCGGCAAGGTGAAGCCGCTTGCCGTCTTCACCGAGAAACGCATCACCGACATTCCGGACGTGCCGACGATCGCGGAAGCCGGCTATCCCGGCGCGCTATATGTGTCGTGGTACGGGATCTACGTGCCGTCGGCGACGCCGGACGCGATCGTCGAGAAAATCCACGAAGGCATCAACGCCGCGCTGCAAAATCCCGACGTGCAGCGCCAGCTATCGGTCGCCGACATTCCGGGCAAGCCGATGCCGCTGGACGATCTCGCCGCGCTGATGAAAACAGACCACGACAAGCTGACGGCGGTAGTCAAGGCCTCGGGGATGAAGGTGGAGTGATTTATTCTCGTCATGCCTGGGGCTTGACGGGAAGAACAACTACTTCTTCACCTTGCTCGCGTCCATCTTCACCGAGGTGTCGAGCATCTTCGTCGTGAAGGCGTCTTCGACGTTGAACGGCTTCTCCATGCCGAGATAGGTCTGCACCAGCTCGTAGTCCTTCTTCATCCGCTCGCCGTCGATCCAGCCCAGCGCCTTGGTGGTGGTGAACTCGTCGGTCATCAGGAATTTTATTCGTTCCCACTGCTGCTGCTGATCTTCCTTGTCGAGGCCGGAGACCTGGTCGAGCAAGGCCTTCAGGCACGGCGTGAGGTCGGCGACACAGACCGCGAACGCCTTCTGGCTGATCTTGACGAAATCCTCGACCAGCTTCGGATTCTTCGCAAGATACGCGCCGTTGACGATCAGCGAGTTGCCGTAAGGGTTTAGCCCGATGTCTTTCCAGTTGACGTAACCGAGATCGGCCCCGAACTCGATCACCTTCAGATCGTGCTGGTTGTAGAAATCGCTGATGATGTCGACGGTATGGCTCTTCAGCGCCGCGATCTTCGCCGTCGGCCCGACATTGACGAAATTCACGGAGTCGGGCGCGATCCCCGCCGCCTTGGCGAAGGCCGGCCACATCACGCGCGAGGCGTCGCCCGGCGGGTTGCCGATCTTGTGGTTCGGAAAATCCTTGACCCCGTTCACGCCGTTGCTCTTCAGCCAGTAGAAGGTCTGACCGGTATTGGCGTAGATGCTCATCAGCGCCACGTCGTCGGCGCCCTTGCTGCGCGCCACCAGCATGGTCGCGAGATCGGCAATTCCAAATGGCGAGCCGCCGGAGCCGACCTTCAGCGCCGAGACGCCGGAACCCTTGCCGGTCTCGATGGTGAGATCGATGCCGGCCTTCTCGTACCAGCCCTGCGCCTTGGCGTAGTAGAACGGCGAGTGATCGGCGGTCGGCGTCCAGTTCAGGATCAGGTTGACGGCTTCGCCGGCGCTGGCGGGCACGGCCGGCGCCAGCAGCGCGAGCGCCAGTCCTGCAATCGCGAAACGCTTCATGGCACCTCTCCTCGCTGTCGCGGCCCGCCGCTTTCGTCCGGGCTCCGCGGCCTTGTCGCCGCGCCTCCACCGGTTTACCAATGCAACAAGGGACGGACCGAATTGTCAACTGTCTGGTTGGAAATGCCCAAACAACGATCACCCGAACAACGCTCAAATGGCGCAAGGCCGCAGCGCCGCAACCCCGCCGCCACGCGGCAGAAGCTCCTGACGGCGGCGCGGCGCGAGTTCGCCCGCAGCGGCCTTGCCGGCGCGCGGGTCGATGAGATCGCCGCGCGGGCCGGCGTCAACAAGCAGTTGGTCTATCACTATTTCGGCGACAAGGACGCGCTGTATCTGGCGGTGCTCGAATGGGTCTACGAGGAAATCCGCGCCCAGGAGCGCAAGCTCAATCTCGAGGGTTTGCCGCCCGAAAAGGCCATCCGCAAGCTGATCGAGAGTTCCTTCGACCACCTCGCGCTGCATCCGGATTTCATCGTGCTGCTCAATGACGAGAACCGCAACGGCGCCCGGCACGTCCGCGCCTCGCCGCGGATCGAGGACATGCATTCGCCGCTGGTCAGCCTGGTCTCGAAGATCCTGAAACAGGGCGTGCGCGCGGGAACTTTCCGCCGGGGCGTCGACCCCGTGCATCTCTATATCTCGATCGCGGGCCTGAGCTATTTCTTCTTCTCCAATACGCCGACGCTGTCGGCGATCTTCGGCAAGGACCTTTCCAGCCCCAATGCCCGCCGCGCCCGCCGCAAGCACGTGGTCGATCTGGTGATGCAGGCGCTGCGGCCGTGAGAAGGCGCACCGTCAATGCGAGCGGAAGCCATCCACCGTCATTCCGGGATGGTGCGTCAGCACCAGACCCGGAATCTCGAGATTCCGGGTTCGCTGCTTCGCATCGCCCCGGAATGACGCACTCACCTCTAATCAACCAACTGGTTGAAAGACGCCGGAGATCGCGATAGATTGAACCACCCTCGCCCGCTCTGACCGAGGCCACAGGAGATCACCTTGTTCACAGACGGCATGCGCCCGGCCCGGACGTTCGCGATCATCCTGATCGTGCATCTGGCCGTGATCGTGCTGTGGCAGGTGCTGGTCGATGCCTTCCAGGTGCCGAAATTCATCCTGCCCTCGCCGCTGGCGACGATTGCGACGCTGGGTTCGGCGAAATACGCCTGGCTTTCCAATCTGGCCGTGACGGCCGCCGAGATCCTCGGCGGCTTTGCGCTGGGCGCCCTGGTCGGCGTGGCGCTGGCGGTGGTGTTCTGCTGGTCGCCGCTGGTGAGCCTGGTGCTGCTGCCGCTGTTCGTCACCCTCAACATGATCCCGAAGGTGGCGCTCGGGCCGCTGTTCATCGTCTGGTTCAGCTACGGCATCTTCCCGAACATCCTGATCGCGTTCTCGATCTGCTTCTTCCCGATCCTGTTGACCACCGCGCGGGGCCTGAGCGAGGTCGAGCCGGACCTGCTCGACCTCGTCAAATCGCTGCGCGGCTCGCGCTGGACGCTGTTCCGCAAGATCCAGTTGCCGGGCGCGCTGCCTTACGTGTTTTCCGGCATGAAAGTCGGCGCCATTCTGGCGGTCGCCGGCGCCATCGTCGGCGAATTCATCGCCAGCGAACGCGGGCTCGGCTACCTCATGATCCAGGTGCAGTCCTCGCTCGACACGCCCGCGATGGTGATGGCGGTGGTGCTGCTGACATTGCTCGGGGTCGCGCTCTACGGCCTGGTGCTTGGCCTCGAACGGCTGTTCGTGGTCAGGGACGTACGGCTGCAATAACAGGGAAAAAACCATGCTGCTGACCCGCGACACCTTGCCCGAGACGATTCCCGATATCGCCGCCCTCGACGATCTGCTGTGCCGGCCGAGCCAGGCGCTGATCGACGATCTCGACAAGATCGACGGCGACATCATGATCCTCGGCGTCGCCGGCAAGATGGGGCCGACGCTGGCGGGACTCGCAAAGGCCGCCCTGCCCGGCCGCCGCGTCATCGGCGTGGCGCGCTTCAGCGAACCCGGCTCGAAGGAATGGCTGCAGGCGCGCGGCGTCGAGACGATCGCCTGCGACCTGCTCGATGAGGCCGCCATCAAGGCGCTGCCACAGGTCAGGAACATCGTGTTCATGGCCGGGCGAAAATTCGGCGCCGAGGGCGATTTGTCGCTGACCTGGGCGATGAACGCGCATGTGCCCGCGCTGGTCGCGCAGGCGTTCCGGAAATCCCGCATCGTGGCGTTCTCGACCGGCTGCGTCTATCCGTTCGTGCCGGTCGACGGCAAGGGCGCCGATGAAAATCTCCAGCCCAATCCGCCCGGCGAATATGCGCAATCCTGCGTCGGCCGCGAGCGCATGTTCGAATATTTCTCGCGCCGATTTTCGACGCCCGGCCGGCTGTTCCGGCTGAATTACGCGATCGACATGCGCTACGGCGTGCTGCACGACATCGCGACCAAGATCCTCGACGCGCAAGCCGATCGACGTCAGCCTCGGCCATGTCAATTTCATCTGGCAGGGCGATGCGTCCTCGCAGGCACTGCGCTGCCTCGCGCATTGCGACACGCCGACCTCGCCGATCAATGTCAGCGGCCATCGAATTCTCGCGGTGCGCGATCTCGCGGCAAAACTCGGCGCGCGGCTCGGGCGCGAACCCATCATCGTGGGCCGGGAGGAACCAACGGCCTGGCTCACCGACACCTCGCAGGCGGTGAAGATGTTTGGCCTGCCGATCGTCGACACCGAGCAACTGATCGCGATGGACCGCGGACTGGGTCGCGCGCGCGATGCCGAGTTTGGGCAAGCCCACCAAATACGAGGTGCGCGATGGCCGGTACTGACGCGACGGCGATCGTCGGACTCGGTCCGGATGACGCGGCCGGATGCCTCCTGCTCTCGACGGAAGCGCATTGGAACCAGAACGAGGCCGACTGGCGTTTCTTCCTCACGGAGGGAACCGTGTTCGGCGTGCGCGACACCAACGCGCATCTCGTCGCCAGCGCGGCGCTGTTGCCCTATTCGTCCGGGAACGCCTGGATCAGCATGGTGCTGGTGACCGAAAGCTGGCGCCGGCGCGGCCTTGCGACGAAACTGGTCGATGCCTGCCTCGCGGCAGCGGCCAAAAGAGGGCTGACGACATGGCTCGACGCGACGCCGGCGGGCGCCACGGTCTATGGTCCCCTGGGTTTCAAGCCGACGCTGCAGTTGCGGCGGTTGCGGCTGGAGCAGGCGATGTCGACCAAAGCCGAAGCGCCGCCGTCGCTGTCGTCCATCGATCTCGACGAACTCGCGGCGCAGGACCGTCGCGCGATGGGCTTTGATCGCACGCGCTCTGCTCGCCGAACTCGGCGGGCGCTCCCGTTCACGGCTGGTGTCGAACGGCGAGGCGCTTCGCGCTGGTCCGCGACGGCCGCAAGGCGCGGCATATCGGCCCGTTGCTGGCCGACGGCCCCGAGCAGGCGCTCGCGCTGGTCAATGAAATCGTGCGCTCGGAAAACGGACCGTTGCTGATCGACGCCGTCTTCGAGCAGCAGGCATTCCTCGATGGCCTGACCGGTTCGGGCTGGAAGATCGAACGACCGTTCCAGCGCATGCGCTTCGGCGACGCCGCCGCTCTGCCCGCGCGGCCGCCCTTCGCCGTCGCCGGCCCCGAATTTGGATAGGGACAAACCCATGCACCACAGCAAAATCGAATCCGAGGTGCGGCGCCTGATCGCCGACGGCACGGTGATCCCCGCTCATCCGCTGGCGCTCAATGCCGACCGCACGCTCGACGCCACGCATCAGCGCGCGCTGACCCGCTATTACATCGATGCCGGCGCCGGCGGCCTCGCGGTCGGGGTCCACACCACGCAGTTCGCGATCCGCGATGTCGGCCTGTACCGGCCGGTGCTGGAACTCGCCGCCGAGGCGGCCGCGGGCTGGAGCAAACGTCCGCTGGCGCTGGTCGCGGGGCTTGCCGGGACGACCAAACAAGCCGTCGCCGAGGCGGAAGTCGCGCGCGGCATCGGCTATCACGCCGGGCTGCTCAGCCTCGCCGCGATGAAATCCGCCAGCGAAGGCGAGATCATCGCCCATTGCGAGGCGGTCGCGCGCGAGATTCCGCTGGTCGGCTTTTATCTGCAGCCGGCGGTCGGCGGCGTCACCCTCAGCGCGGAGTTCTGGCGCCGCTTCGCCATGATCGACAACGTCATCGCCATCAAGGTCGCGCCGTTCAACCGCTACCGCACGCTCGACGTGCTGCGCGGCGTGGGGGCCGCAGGCGCGCTCGACCGCATCGCGCTCTATACCGGCAATGACGACCACATCCTGCTCGACCTCGCGCTGCCGTTCGATTTGCGCGACAAGGGCGTCACCACCCGCGCCTATTTCAAGGGCGGCCTGCTCGGCCACTGGTCGGTATGGACCGCGAGCGCGATCAAGCAGTTCGAGATGTGCAGGGCCGCGCGCGGCAAGGCGACGCTGCCGGCCGACCTGCTGGCGCTCGATGCCCGCGTCACCGACTGCAACAGCGCCTTCTTCGACGTCGCCAACAATTTCCACGGCTGCATCGCCGGATGCCATGAGATCCTGCGGCGGCAGGGCCTGATGCGGGGAATCTGGTGTCTCGATCCCGCCGAGGGGCTCAGCCCGGGCCAGATCGAGCAGATCGACCGCGTCTGCAACGAGCATGCGGACCTTTCCGACGACGGCTTTGTCGCCGACAATTTGCAGAAATGGCTGGCATGAACGAGGAGCCCTTCATCCGCCTGCGCAATGTGCGCAAGGTCTATCGTTCCGGCGGCCATGAATTTCTCGCGGTCTCCGACGTCACCATGGACGTGAAAGAGGGCGAGCTGGTCTCGCTGGTCGGGCCATCCGGCTGCGGCAAGACCACGGTGCTGAAGATCCTGGCGGGACTTCACGACGCCGACGGCGGCACCATCCAGATCGGCAATTCGCGCACGCCGTTCGATCCCGGGCGCGATATCGGCATGGTGTTCCAGCAGGCGCTGCTGCTGAAATGGCGGACCATCCTCGACAACGTGCTGCTGCCGGCGGAGATCGTCGGCCTGCCGATGAAGGCGGCGCGGTCGCGCGCGCGCGACCTGCTCAACCTGGTCGGCCTTTCCGGCTACGAGGAAAAATATCCGCAGCAATTGTCCGGCGGGATGCAGCAGCGCACGGCGATCGCCCGCGCCTTCATCCATGATCCGAAACTGATCCTGATGGACGAGCCGTTCGGTGCGCTCGACGCGCTGACCCGGGAACAGATGAACCTGGAGATGCTGCGGATCTGGCGCGAGAGCGGCAAGACCATCATCTTCGTCACCCACAGCATCCAGGAGGCGGTGTTCCTCGCCTCGCATTGCGCCGTCCTCACCGCGGGGCCGGCGCGGATGGCGGAATATTTCCCGATCCTGCTGCCGTTTCCCCGCGCGCTGCCGATCAAGACCACGGACGCGTTCGGCGCCTATGCGCGCAGGATCTATGCAAGCCTCGGACTGGGCACGAGCGCATAAGCTATTCCACCGTCGTTACGACGGTTCACTTCCCGACCTTGCTCGCGTCCATCTTGACGGCGGGATCGAGCAGACGACTGGTGAAGGCGCTCGCCACTGGAAACGGCTTCTCCATGCCGAGATAGGTCTGCACCAGTTCGTAATCCCGCTGCATCCGTCCCTCGTCGATCCAGCCCAGTCCCTTCGTGGTGGTGAATTCATCGGCCATCAGATATTTGATGCGGCCCCATTGCAATTGCTGCTCTTCCCGGTCGAGGCCGGAGACCTGGTCCATCAGCGCCTTCAGGCAGGGCTCGAAATCGGCGACGCAGGCGGCATAGGCCCTCTGCGTAATGCGCACGAAATCCTCGGCGAGCTTTGGATTTTTCTCGAGGAACGCGCCGTTGACGATCAGCGAGTTGCCATAGGCATTGAGCCCGATATCCTTCCAGTTCAGCGAACCCAGATCGTCGCCGAACTCCCTCAGCTTGAGATCGTGCGAATTGTAGAAGTCGCTGATGATTTCCACGGTGCGGCTTTTCAGCGCCGCCGACTTCGCGGTCGGCCCGACATTGACGAAGGTGACCGCGTCCGGCGCAAGCCCCGCGGCCTTGGCGAAGGCCGGCCACATCACCCGCGACGCATCGCCCGGGGGATTGCCGATCTTGCGGCCGGCAAAATCCTTCGGACCGTTCACGCCATAGCTTTTGAGCCAATAAAACGTCTGACCGGTGTTGGCGTAGATGCTCATCAGCGCCACGTCGTCGGCGCCCTTGCCGCGAGCGACCAGCATGGTGGCGAGATCGGCGATACCGAACGGCGCCGCCCCCGAACCGACCTTGAGCGCCGAGACGCCCGAGCCTTTGCCGACCTCGATGCTCAGATCGATCCCGGCCTTCTCGTACCAGCCCTGCGCCTTCGCATAATAAAACGGCGAGTGGTCCGCGGCCGGCGTCCAGTTCAAAATGAGATTGACACCCTGCCCGGCATGAACGGAAGCGGCCGGCGCGACAAGGGCGAGCACCAGCCCTGCAATCTTCAAACCCCTCAACTGATCTCTCCCGCTTCCCCACGACCTCCGGACCTGTCTAGCGCGGCGGCGGCCTCGCGTCGCCGGCTTTTTTGACGCGGTCCCCGCGCAACACGAGACTGCGGGCTCAGGCTTCTCGGCCAAATCCGGCTTCCCGCATTCGGGCGCAACTATCGGCGATGTCAACGTCGGGATGGCCCGAAATGATTTCCAGCATCGGCAGTTCCGCACATCCGGCCTCTTTCATCGCCGACGCCACGCCGGCGAGCGGCACGTCGCCGTGGCCCAGGGGGTCATGCCTGTAAATCTGCCGTGTCGTATCGGAGAAATGCACCAGCGAGAGCCGCTCGCGGACGCGGCGCAGTCCCGCGATCGGTTGTTCTCCGATGAAGTGGGCATTCGCCACGTCGTAGATCACGCGAATGCCGGGGTCGCCATATCCGTCGACCACGTCCATCAGCGACTCCGCGTCCGGCAGGAAAGCGAACGGCATGTTCTCGATCAGCAGTCTGGTGCCGGCCTGCCGCGCCAGCGGCGCCAGCACATCGAGCGCGCGATAGAAATGCGAGACCATGTGTTCGCGCGGCATCGGAAACAGCGGATTGGGCTTGCCGGGACCGATGATGATCCCGCCCGCGCCCAATTCGCCGGCGCAGCGGACGAATTGGGTCAGGAGGTCGAGCGTGTAGGCGCGCATTTCCTCCGCGGCGGCGGCGACGTTGATGTCGACATTGGGCATGTTGACGGCCACCAGCCGCAATCGTTGTTCGCAGAGATCGCGCAGGCTCCGGAGCTGTGCGGCGTCGAGTTCGGCCGGCCAGAGATGGCCGGGAAAGAACATCAGCTCGACGCCGCCATAGCCCTGGTCGGCGAGCCGCGCGACCGTATCGGCGGCACTGCCGCCGAAAATATAGGAATAGGTATTGACGCCGAAGCCGGCGGCCGGGTTGGCCATGCTGATCCCTTCCCTTGTCCTTGTTCCCGTGCGAGGCGCCGGCCGGGGCTTCGCGTCAGTGAGGGAGCGCGAAGCGCGTGTCCCGCACCATCAGACGATCCTGGCGTCGTCGGTGACCGGCGAGGTGATCACCAGGAACACCAGATCGACCAGACCCGAATTCGAGATCGCGTGCTCGACGCCCGGGCGGCAGGAAGATGAAATCGTGCTTGCGCACGACATGGTTCTTGCCGGCGATCTCCATCAGCCCCTCGCCTTCGAGCACGTGATAGATCTGCTCCTGAACCTGATGCTTGTGGCGGGCGACATGCGCCATCGGCTGGTACATCGAAATCCGGTAATCGATATGGCGCGAGCCCGCGGTCTCCGGCATCACCAGCGGCTTCGACAACGCGCCGCCGAAATGATTGGGAAATTCGCGCCAGGGCACTTCGGCGATATTGCGGATGAAGGCGCCGTTGTTCGTTCTGGCCATTGTCGTGTCTCCTCTTTCTTGTCCGCGCGTGAGCGATGCTATCGCCGCCGCAGGAAGTCAACAGCCTGCTTCGTCCCGCGATCTTTCCGAAAACCAGCGCCCGCAGCACCGCGACCGCGTTCGGCGCGGTGCCGTAGAAATGCCCGGTGGTTTCGCCGGCGGCGTAGAGACCCGGCTATCGGCCCCCGCTCGCCCAGGACTTCCGCTCTCGCGTTGGTGGCGAGACCGCCAAAGGTGTAGGCGATGGCGCCGACCAGCGGATAGGCGAGATAACGGCGGCTTCGTGATGGCGCGCGCCCAGTTCGATTTCGGCGGGTGCAGCGCGTCGTCCGCCGCCAGGCCATCGCAGCGCGTCGCATCGAACCGCGCGGCGTCGCCGGTCGCCGCCGCGTTGAAGGCATCGATCGTGCTCTCGCAGATTGCCGCGCGGGAATGCCGATCTGCGCCGCCAGCGCTTCGATCGTATCGGCCCGGATGCGGCGGCACCTCCGACCGGATCGCGCGCTCAAAACCCTCGATGTCGAACAGCCGGCAATCGAGGATCGCATAGGCGATGCTGCTTCGGTCGGGCAAAATGGATGTCGCGCGCAAAGGCTTCCCAGGTCTCGTGCACGAGGCCGCCGCCTTCGTCGAAGAAGCGGTGCCCGTCCTGGTCGACCACGATGCCGTAGGGATAGACCAGCACGACCGGCGCGGAATTGCGGCTGCGCGGATCGACCGGTTCGATGTGCATGCCGTTCCAGTCGCCGGAAACAGCGGCGCCCTGCTCGGTCGCCATGCGGATGCCGTCGCCGGTATCGAAACGCGTTCCCGGCGAGATCAGCTTGATGCGTCTCGGCGCCGGGCCCGAAATGCGCGCGCATCATCGCGGGGTTGCCCTGAAATCCGCCGGAGGCGAGAATGACGGCATCGGCATCGAGCGTGGTCGCGACGCCATCACCGGATCGAACCTCAACGCCGCCGATGCGACGACCCTCCGCCATCACCAGCCGGTTCGCCGCGCATTGATAGCGAACCTTCACCCCCGCGCTCTTCGCCGCCGCGAGCAGCTTTTCGACGATGGCGCGCGCCGCCGCCGACCGGCTGGATGCGCGCCGGGCCGGCGCTGAGATAATAAAGCGGCGTGATGAATTCGACGCCGTGGCGTCTGCAGCCATCCGATGGTCGCGGTCGCATTGTCCGCCAGCGTCAGGAAATAGTCCGCGATCGGCCGAGTCCGCCGGACGCCTCGCAGCATATCGTCGTCGAAACCCGGGTCGATCCGGTCGGGCGCGTCGAGCCGCATGTAGGACGGGCGTCCAGCGGGTGTTGCCGCCGGCTTCGTCCTCGCGCGCTTTCTCCAGCAACGGTGATGTCGACGCGCAGCGCCGCGGCTGCGCGCCTGCTCGGCCGCCGAGAGCGCCGCCGCGAGACCGGCGGCCCCGTGTCCGACAACGACCAGCTTTGCGGGATTTCGCGGCATTCTGAGTTCGCGGATCCCAGAGGCCTTCAGGTGACCAGCGCGCCGCCGTCGAGATAGACGATCGATCCCGTCGCAAAGCCGATGGTCATGAAGGCGAGGATCTGCCGCGCGATGTCTTCGCCGACGCCGACGCGGCCGACCGGCAGGCCGGCCGCCGTCTTCGCCAGCATGTCGCGGCGCGCCGCTTCCGGCATCGCGGCGCGGATCGGGGTGTCGATGATCCCCGGCGACACCGCGTTGACGCGCACCGGCGCCAGTTCGAGCGCCAGGCTGCGCGCCAGCGACTCCAGCGCGCCGTTGGCGACGCCGACGATCGCGGAATTCGGCCGCGGCCGAATGCTCAGATAGCCGGAGACCAGCGTGAGCGATCCGCCGGGGCGGATGTCGGCCGACGCGCGCCACGCGCCAGGCGCCCCAGAACTTGCCTTCCATGGTGGCGCGCACGTCTTCCATGGCGACCGTCTTGAACGGGCCGGTCTCGAGCTGCGCGGCGGTGACCACGACATGATCGACCGGGCCGCAGGCGCGGAACAGATCTGTCAACGCTCTCGTCGCTGGTGACGTCGGCCGGGATCGCCATCGCGCCGAGCTTGGCCGCGGCCGCGTTCGAGGCGCTCGGCGTTGCGCGAGGCGATGATGACATCGGCGCCTTCCCGCTTGGCGAGTTCGGCGGTCGAAAGACCGATGCCGGACGAGCCTCCGACGACCACGACTTTCTTGCCTGCGAGCATCATGACGTTCTCCTCATTTTGACTTTTTGCGGATGAGACTTCCGCTTCGATTGACTGCGACGATCAGGTCGGCTCGAACTGCGTGCCGATGCCCGGCTTGCTTCGCCCGAGCCCCGGCAGTTCCCAGACGCCGGCGCCCGATGGGATTGATGTCGGCGGCGATGTCGACGTCGATCAGATAGGGCTTGTTGGCGGCGATGCCCTTGCGGATGGCTTCGCCGAGATCGCCGGCGCGATCGACGCGCACGCCTTCGACGCCGCAGGAGCGCGCCATCGCGGCGAAATCCGGATTGTAGCGCTGCGCCGGTGACGGGATCGTGGAAGTCGGTGGCGAGTTCGCGGCCGCCGAGATAGCCGCGCTGCAGGCCGCGGATCGAGGCATAGGCGTAGTTGTTCCAGACCACCCAGACCACGGGCAGATTATATTCGACCGCCGTTCCCAGCACGTTGGCATGCATGAAGAACGCGCCGTCGCCGCACACCGACACGCAGGGCCGGTCGGGGGCTGCGAATTTCGCGCCCATCACGCCGGCGACGCCAAAACCCATCGGGCCAAAGCCCATCGAGCCGATCAGCGAATCCGGCCGCTTCGGCTTGCAGAAGCTCAACAGCCAATTGTGGTGCACGCCGATGTCGCTGACCAGGATCGCATTCTCCGGCAGCGCCTTGTCGATCTCGAGCGCGGCGCGCTGCGGATTGATCGGCGTGGTGTCGTCGGAAAAACCGGGCGCGACGAACTTGTCCCATTCCTTGCGATAGGTGTCGATCTGCGCCAGCCATTTCTTGCGCGCATCGGCGCGCTTGGTCAGGTCGGCGCGGCGGTCGAGTTCGGCGTGAATCTGCCGCAGGAAGGTGCGCACATCGGCCATCAGGCCGAGCGCGACCGGATAGTTGCGGCCGATTTCCTCGGGATCGATGTCGACGTGAATGAGCCGCGTCGGCGGAATGGTGAAGGAATAGCCCGGGATCCACGAACTCGAGGTGCGATCGTCGAAGCGCATGCCCAGCGCCAGCAGCACGTCGGCCTGGCGCGTCGCGTGATTGGCCTGGTAGTGACCGGCGCGCGCGACGAGACCGAGCGCCAGCGGATGGTTGCAGTCGATCGCGCCGAGGCCGCTGGCCGAGGCCGCCACCGGAATCTGCAGGCGCTCGGCGAGCTTCAGCAGTTCCTCGGCGGCGCCGCCATAGCGCACGCCCTGGCCGACGATCATCACCGGCCGCTCGGCGCCGAGCAGCATGTCGACCGCCTTGACGACGCCTTCGGGATCGGCGCCGCAGCGGCTCGAAATATTGCCGTTCCAGGCTTTCGCGTTCGGCGCCTCCTCGGCGGCCAATTCCATGAACACGTCGAAGGGAACATCGAGCACCACCGGACCCGGACGGCCCGTGGTCATGGTCTTCCAGGCCTGCCGGACCGCGAGCGGCACCATCTCGCCGCGCGTCGGCTGGAACACCTTCTTGCAGTAGGAGCGCACGGTGGAGGGAAAGTCGGCCTGATAGTGCCGATACAATTCCTGGAACGCGCCGCGATTGAACTGGCTGGTCGGCACGTTGCCGGTCACCGCCAGGAACGGCACCGAGTCGAGAAACGCGTTGCCGAGCGAGATCGGCAGGTTCGCCGAGCCCGGCCCGCAGGAGGTGAAGGTCGCGGTCGGCCGCCCCGAGACGCGGTAATAGACGTCCGCCATGAAGCCGGCGACGCTCTCGTGATGCACCGAGATGGTCTTGAGTTCGTCGGAGCGCTCATACAGCGCGTCGATGAACTGGATATTGCCGTGGCCGCACAGGCCGAACACCTGCGGCACTTTTTCCTGGATCAGATAGTCGACGATGACCTGGGCCCCGTTGAGCGCATTGCGCGGCGACATCGGATCTCTCCCGACCGTTCGACTTATTCCAGGAGATCGGCGCAGCGCACTTCGCTGCCGACACTGCCCAGGCGCGCGGCACCCTATTTCTCATAATACTGTACGTCAATTTATATTGTGGTAGACTGCTGTCAGAGCGATGTCCCGCGGTCGGCGCGCTGTTCGATCGCGCGAGCCACCGCCTGATACAGTTCGGCACCGTCGCGTGGAGACTCAATCCTGTGAGACCGCGTACCAAGCCAAAGACCCGCGAGAAGCCGGCCAGCTCCGCGCAAGGCCGCCATCGCCAAGCTGGTGCAGCCGCCGCAGGGCGATATCGACGACGACGCCGACGACCGGCAGCGGGTCGGCGTGCAGTCGCTCGGCCGCGCCTTTGCGATCCTCGAGGAGGTCGCGCGTCACCGCGACGGCATCGGGCTTGCCGAACTGAGCAAGCTGGTCGGCCTGCACAATTCCACCACGTTCCATCTCGCCAAGACCATGGTGTCGCTGGGCTATCTGCGCCAGGAAAAG
Organism: uncultured Alphaproteobacteria bacterium; assembly: GCA_963843225.1. GTDB lineage: Bacteria > Pseudomonadota > Alphaproteobacteria > Rhizobiales > Xanthobacteraceae > Bradyrhizobium. The sequence goes on from CAWJJT010000010.1 coordinate 103,943, forward strand.
GATTCCAAGCGCTACCGCGTCGGCCGGCCGCTGTTTGCGCTGGCCGCCAGCGCGCTCGACGAAATCGAGATGGTCAATGTCGCGACGCCGATGCTCGAGGAACTGTCGCGCGAAACCGGCGAAAGCGGCCATTTCGCGGTGCGCATGGGCGACGCCGTCGTCGTGATCGCGCGCACCAGCGGCCCCGGCGCGTTTCAACTGACCGACCGCGTCGGCGTGGTGCGGCCGGCGCATTGCACCGCGCTCGGCAAGATCATCCTCGCCTCGCTGCGCCCCGATCAGTTGAAGCGCTTTCTCGAACGCGTCGACATGAAGCCGTCGACCGAGAAGTCGATCACCGACGTTGCCGTGCTGCTGCGCGAGATCGCCGAGATCAAGCGCACCGGCATCGCCTTCGACGACGGCGAATTCAATCCGGAAGTGCGCTGCGTCGCCGTGCCGGTGACGGATTTCACCGGCCAGGTCATCGGCGCGCTCGGCATTTCCGGCCCGATCTGGCGGCTGTCCAACCAGGCGCTGCAGAGCCAGCGCCAAGATCGTGCAGGCCGCGGCCAATCGGCTGTCGCGCGGAATTCGGCGCCAAGCGGCGCGGCGAAATCTTCCTGAGGACGAGGCGCCGCGGCGCTTTTGGCGTTGACAGCGGCGACCGCGTCCGGAAATATCATCCAATAATAAAAAAACGTCTCTCACATTCTCGCATAAGCCGGAATTGAAGGGGGACATCGCGGACGCGCCCCTTGGGAGGAGACCAACGATGACCCGCTACAACCGACGAACCCTGTTGAAAGCCAGCGCCGCCTTCGCCGGCGCCTCGGCGCTCGGATTTCCGTCGATCGTCTACGGCCAGGCCGACAAGATCAAGATCGGCCATCTGACGCCGCTGACCGGCTTTCTCGGCGCGCTCGGCGCCTATGCCCAGCTCGGCATGCGAATGGCCGAGGAGGAAATCAACGCGTCCGGCGGCGTCATGGGACGCCAGATCGACGTGATGTCGGAAGATTCGGTCAATCCCGCCACCGCCGCGACCAAGGCGCAGCGCATGCTGGAGCAGGACGGCGCGACGGTGCTGATGGGCGAGATCAATTCGGCCTCGGCGCTGACCATCATGCAGGTGGCGGCGCGCAACAAGCGGCTGTTCATGCAGATCGGCGCGCGCTCCGACGCGCTGCGCGGCAAGAACTGCAACAGGTACACCTTCCACGTCGATATCCCGAACACGGTGATGGTCAACGCGGTCGGCAAGGCGCTGTTGCGCGACAACATGGTGAAGGACAAGAAGTTCTTCACGCTGACCGCCGACTACATTTTCGGCCACGACCTGCTCGGCGCGGCCAAGCGCTTCTTCGCCGCCAACCAGGGCAATCTGATCGGCGACGAACTGATCGCGACCGACGTCACCGACTTCAGCCCGTATCTGCTGAAGATCCGGCAGGCCAAGCCCGACGTGGTCTGCTCGAACCTCGCCGGCAATCAGGTCACGACCCTGATCAAGCAATATGCCGAGTTCGGCCTGCCCTATCCGATCGTCGGCTTCAACCTCAACACCGCCGACGCCTGGGCGGCCGGCGACGGCAATCTGAGCGGCACCTGGCCGACGGTCTGGTATCACACCCTCGACGTGCCGGCCTCGAAGAGCCTTCGTGGCGAACTTCATCAAGAAGTACGGCAAGCCGCCGGAGAACCACGCCTGGATCGAATACATCTCGCTTCAAGATGATGGCGCAGGCCATGAACGAGACCAAGTCGACCGACACCGACAAGCTGATCGCCTATTTCGAGAAGGAAACCGCAGTTCGACATCCTGAAGGCGCGCAAGGCGCTATTTCCGCTCGTGGGATCATCAGCTGATGCAGGAAGCCTATCCGTTCACGGTCAAGCCGAAGGGCGAGGCCAAGGACAAGTGGGACCTCATCGCGCTCGGCGCCGCGGTTCCCGAGGCGAACGAGCCGCTCGAAGTCATCACGCCGACCAAGGAGCAGAATCCCTGCACGCTGTAACCGCTGCGCCGGTCGCCCGGCGCCGCCTCTGCCTCGGGCGCGCGCCGGCTGACCGCGTTTCAACGGCCCGGTCGCCGCGCCGCCGACATCGTGGGCCTTCCGGGATCGAGAATGCAGTTCGGGTTCTTGCTGGAACAGGTGGTGAATGGCCTCGTGCTCGGAGGCTACTATCTGCTGATCGCGCTCGGCCTGTCGCTGATCTTCAGCGTCGGCGGCGTCGTCAACCTGGCGCATGGCGCGTTCTACGCGCTCGGCGCCTATGTCTCGGTCGAGATCACCAAATATCTCGGCTTCGGCCCGGCGGTCGTGCTGTCGCCGATCGCGGTCGCGATGCTCGGCATCCTGTTCGAGCGCTACATCCTGCGCCGCTTCTACACCGCCGATCCGATCCTGAGCCTGCTGGTGACCTTCGGCCTTGCCATGGTCGCCGAGCAGGCGATCCGCATCATCTGGGGCGCCGCGCCGCTGTCGGCGTCGATCCCGCCGGTGTTTCGCGGCTCGGTCATCGTCGGCGACTTCCTGTTCTCGCGCTACCGCCTGATGCTGCTGGCGGTGGTCGCCGTCGTGCTGCTCGGGGTCTGGCTGCTGCTGCACAAGACCTCGTTCGGCCGCGTGGTGCGCGCCGGCATCCAGCGGCCGGACATGGTCGCCGCGCTCGGCATCCGGCTGCAGCCCTACATGACCGCGATCGTCATGCTCGGCGTCGGCATGGCGGCGATGGGCGGCGCGTTCTTTGCGCCGATCACGATCGTGCATCCGGCGATGGGCGCCGAGATCATCACGGTCGCCTTTGTCGTGGTGGTGATCGGCGGCCTCGGCAGTTTCTGGGGCGTGGTGATCGCGGCGCTGCTGGTCGGCGTGGTGCGCGGCATCACCATTCATTTCGCGCCGGCCGCCGGCGAAGCCTCGATCTATGTGCTGATGTTCCTGGTGCTGCTGGTGCGCCCGCGCGGCCTGCTCGGCGAGCGCATCGAGAAATTCGAATGACCGCCGCCTCGCTCGTCCGCAAGATACCAGCCGCTGCTGCTCGCGGGCCTCGCGCTGGTCGTGCTGCCGTTCGCGCTGCCGCTGCTCGGCCTCTCGCTCAACACCGGAACCACGGTGGTGATCCTCGCGATCGCGGCCATGGGGCTCAATCTGTGCGTCGGCTACACCGGGCTGGTGTCGTTCGGCCACGGCACCTGGTTCGGCATCGGCGCCTATGCCGCCGGCCTGATCCAGCTGCACTGGTTCGGCGGCGAGATCTGGCTGCCGCTGCTGCTGTCGATGGTCGTCGTCGCCGTGCTCGTCGGCAGTCGTCGGCGTCATCATCCTGCGGCGGCGCGGCGTGTATTTCTCGCTGCTGACGCTGGCGCTCGCGGCGCTGACCTACACCGTCGCGTTCCGCTGGAGCGAGGTGACCGGCGGCGAGGACGGCCTCGGCGGCCTGCAAGCGCGGCCGCATCGGCCCGTTCAGCCTCGACAACGCGCTCACCTATCTACGTCGTCGTCGCGCTGATCGGCCTGGCCGTGCTCTATGTGCTGCTGCGGCTGGTGCGCTCGCCGTTCGGCCACGTGCTGGTGGCGATCCGCGAAAACCAGCTGCGCGCCACCTTCCAGGGCTATCCGGTCGAGCGCTACAAGCTCGCCGTGTTCGTGATCTCGGCCGTGGTGACCGGGCTCGCCGGCGCGCTGCTCGGCGTTCCAGACCTACCTGGTTTCGGCGGAAGCGGTATCGGTGCCGTTTTCCGGCGAACTGCTGGCGATGGTGGTGATCGGCGGCATGCGCAGCATGCTGGGGCCGGCGCTCGGCGCGCTGTTCTTCATCCTGTTCCGCGAGTTGTTTTCGATCTGGACGGCGAACTGGCTGCTGTGGTTCGGGCTGATCTTCGTCGCCTTCGTGATGTATTCGCCGGACGGCCTGATCGGCATCTGGCGGACGCTGATGCGGCGCTTGCGGCCGGCGCCGGAAGAAGCTGCCGCCATGAGCAAGCGCAGGATCTATGAAGGCCTGCCGCTGCCCGGCTTTCTCCTGCCCGAAAGCCTCAAGGGAACGGTGCTGGAGGTCGAAGGCATCTCGAAGCATTTCGGCGGCATCCGCGCCGTCAGCGACGCCAGCCTCACGATCGGCGCCGGCGAGATCCACGCGCTGATCGGCCCGAACGGCGCCGGCAAGACCACGCTGTTCAACCTGATCTCGGGCCTGTACCCGACCGACGCCGGCACCATCCGGCTCAACGGCCGCGAGATCCAGGGCGTGCCGTCCGACCTGATCTGCCATCGCGGCCTCGCGCGTTCGTTCCAGATCACCAATCTGTTCCGCGGCCTGTCGATCTACGAAAATCTGCGGCTGTCGCTGCAGGCGCGCAGCCCCATGCGCTTCAACCTCTGGCGCGACATCGACAGCTATCCGGAAATCCACGCGCGAGACCGCCGAACTGATCAAGTTCCTCGGCCTCGAGGGCATCGAGGCGATCGAGGGCGGCGAACTGTCCTATGGCGGGCAGCGGCTGGTGGATCTCGGCATCGCGCTCGGCTCCAAGCCGCAAGTGCTGCTGCTCGACGAGCCGCTGGCGGGCCTTGCCGCCGCCGAGCGCGAGCGGGTCTCGAACCTGATCAAGAACGTCGCCGCCAACATTCCGGTCCTGATCGTCGAGCACGACATCGACCGCGTGCTCGGCTTCTCGCAGCAGGTCACCGTGATGAACCAGGGCGAGGTGCTGATGACCGGCTCGCCGGAGGCGGTGCGCGCCGACCGCCGGGTGCAGGAGATCTATACCGGCACCGGCATTCCCGAGGTCGAGCACCGCCGCGGCGACGAGGTGCAGCGGGACGCCGCCGCAGATCCTGCGCTTCGATGGCGTCAACACCTTCTACGGCAAGAGCCACATCCTGCACGACGCCACGCTCGACGTGCGCGAAGGCGAGATCGTCGCACTGCTGGGCCGCAACGGCGCCGGCAAGTCGACGCTGCTGAAGACGCTGGCCGGCCTGGTGCCGCTGGCGTCCGGCAGCATCGAATATGAGGGCCGCAATATCGCCGGCCTCCCGGCGCCCGATATCGCGCGCGCCGGGATCGGCTACGTGCCGCAGGGACGCGGCCTGTTCGCGGGCATGACGGTGCGGGAAAACCTTTCGCTCGGCCGCCTGGCGCGCAAGACCGACGGCAGCCATGGCGTGGTATGGAGCGAGGAGCAGATCCTCGAATATCTTCCCGCGGCTGAAGGAGCGCATGAACGTCGCGGCGGATTATCTCTCCGGCGGCGAGCAGCAGATGGTGGCGGTCGCGCGCGCGATGTCGGGCAACGTACGACTGTTGCTTCTGGACGAGCCGTTCGAGGGGCTGGCGCCGACGGTGATCCTCGAACTGTTCGGGGTGTTCGACCGGCTGCGCCGGCACACCTCGATCGTGATCGTCGAGCACAATCTCGATCTGGTGCTGGCGCTGGCCGACCGCGTCTTCGCGCTGGAGCGCGGCGCGGTGTTCCACCAGGGCCCCGCGGCGCCGTTGTTGACCGACCTGGAATACCGCAAGAAGATCCTGTGGCTGTAATTCCCAGAATGCCGCTGGTTACGGCTTTCGCGGAGGACGACACCTAGTTCGTCGCTACCGGGATCACTCTTCCATCACGCTGATCGTGCAGTCCTCGCCGCCCTGTTGCCAGGTTCGCATGCCGACCTCCTCGAGGAAGGGCCATTCGCTCTGGTCGACGCGCGCGAACAGATTGACGCGGGATTCGCCGCGCCAGTCGCGCACCGTCTCGGTGCCGTAGAACCATCCGATGGCCTCGAAGCCGGTGACGTCGCGGTCCGACCACTCGCGCGCGTAGATGACGTCGCCGAACCCGGCGTTGAGAATCTGGTTTTCGCGCGGCGGCTTGTCCGGCAGGTCGAGCTTGGTGTGGGTTTCGCGGCCGGTCCATCGCGCGTTATACGCCTTGATCGTGAGCGGCAACTGGCTGCGGATCGCCTCCCAGGTCTTGGGGGCCTTGTCGAGCATCACCTTTGCCGTGAACTGGCCGCCGCGCGCGAAACTGAATTTTATTCTCGCCATGATTTTCTCCAGTGGCACCTCGGCATGTCCATACCTGAGTGTGGCAGCCGTATCTATCACACCGCGAGCACCTCGCCGATCCGGCCGCGGATCAGTTCGCGCTCCTGCTCGTCCCGTGCCGGCATCGAAGCTGACGTCGTAGGCGATCGTCGCGGGACGCTTCAGCACCACGATGCGGTCGCCGATTTCGAGCGCCTCGCTGATCGAATGGGTGATGAACACGGCGGTCTTGCCGTTTTCCTTCACCAGGCGGACGAATTCGGCGCGCAGCCGGCCGGCGGTCGATTCATCGAGCGCCGAGAACGGCTCGTCGCAGAGCAGGATGTTGGCGTTGGTGGCAAAGGCGCGCGCGATCGAGACGCGCTGGCGCATGCCGCCGGACAGCGCGTGCGGATAAGTCGTTTTCGTGCCCGCCGAGGCCGAGCTTGGTCAGCCACAGTCTGCGCGGTCGCCCGCCGCTCCGCGGCAGGCGTCTCCAGCATCTCCAGCCCGAGTTCGACGTTCTGGATCGCGGTGCGCCAGGGCAGCAGCCGGTCGTTCTGGAACACGATCGCCATCTTGCCGCGGAACGAGTCGAAATCGCCGAAGGGATCGCGACCGCTGACGCGCACCGTGCCGCTGGTCGGCTCGGTCAGCCCCGCGATCATGTTGAAGATGGTCGACTTGCCGCAGCCGGTCTTGCCGAGCAGCGCCAGCATCTGGCCGGGACGGACGTCGAGATCGAGGCCGTCCACCGCGCGGTAGGCGGCTTCGGTGCCGGGCTTGCCGAACACTTTCGAGACATGGTCGAGATGGATGGCCGGCATCGGCCGGCGTGACCATGTCCCTCATATCGCGCGCTCCGACACGGCGCGATAGCGGAACACGGTGTTTTCGATCAGCGTCAGCAACGCCCTGCACGATCAGCACGAAGAACACCAGTTGCAGCGTCCAGGCCAGCGCGCCGGCCATGTCGAACAACTGCTGCTGCTGCAGCAATTCATAGCCGACGCCGCCGGTCGCGCCGACCAGTTCGGCGACGACGACGACGCGCGAGGCGTTGCCGAGATTGACTTTCCAGGCGGTCAGAATGTCCGGCAGGATCGCCGGCGCGATCATCACCCGGAACAGTTTCAGCGCGGGTCGGGCGGAAACTGAACACCATCTCCATCAGGTCTTTCGACATCGCCGCGCAGCGCGCCCAGCACCTGGAACGTGAAGGCCGGCAGCGTCGTCATCACCATGATGAAGAAGATGCGGAACTCGACGCCGTGAAACCAGATGATGGCGAACACCACCCAGGACAGCGCCGGAATGCCCTGGAACAGCGTCAGGATCGGCGACAGGAAATTGTCGACCGCGCGCGAGCGCACCATCAACAGCGCCAGCGCCCCGCCGACGATGAAGGCGCCGGCAAGCCCCGCCAGGATGCGCAGGATCGTCGCCAGCACGTCGGCGAACATCGCCCCGGTGGAGAAGATGTCGAGGCAGCGCCAGAACACGTCGATCAGCGAGGGAAACAGGAAGCGCGGAAAGAACAGCGAGGCGAATTGCCAGATCAGGATCACCACGACGAACGGCAGCACCGACGTCCCCAGCCGCCTGGCCGCCGCGAGCAGCCAGTTCGGCTGCGGCGGCGACCGGCCTGCGGCGCGGCGTCGCTCATTTGCCCGGCGCCTGATAGATGGTCGCGGCGGCCGGGTCGGACGGCAGGAAGGCGATCGACTTGCCGGCGGCATAGACCGAGTTGATTTCCTTGGCGACGTCGGAGGCCCACTGCACGTTCATGCCGAGCCGGTCATTGGCGCGAATGAGGTCGGCGATCGCCTTCTGGTCGTCGGGCGTTCCCTTCGGCGCGATCAGCTTCGAGGCCTCGTCGGGATGCGCCGTCACCCAGTCGGCCGCTTCCTTGTAGGTCGCGTAGAGTTTCGGCGACCAGCTTCTGGTTCTTCTCGACCCAATCAGATGTGCGCGGCGACGCCGAGATAGGGAATGTTGCGGCTGCCGGTGAATTTCTTCCAGCTGTCGGCAATCGCCAGATCGATGGTCCGCATGTCGCGGCTTCTTCGACAGCAGCGTCGTATAGGCCGGCTCCCAGAGCTGCACGGCGGCGGCGCGATCGGCCAGCGCGTAGCCGATCAGGCCGGGGGTCGCGGTGTTGATCACGGAGAATCTTCGCGGTATCGGCGCCGAGCTGGCGCGCGAACCAGTCGAACATCACGTAGTTGGTGGTGCCCTTGGCCGCGGCGAGATCCTTGCCTTCGAGATCCTTCAGGGTCTTGACCTCGGGCCGCGAGGTGACGACCGCGCCCCAGAAATCGAACAGGTTGAACAGATAGGTCACCTTGACGCCGCGGATATCGGCAAGCCCGACCGTCAGCAGCGACGCGCTGCCGCCGAGCTGGAATTCGCCGGAGTTGAACTGCGCGGTATAGGCGTCGGGCGTGCGCTCCTCGAATTTGATCGCAAGGCCGTTCTTCTCGTCGAGCTTCTGCGCCTTGATGACCGGCGGCAGGAACGCGCCGAGCGAGGGCGGGCCGAACACGACGATGGAGAGCGGCTCGGGAGCTTGCGCCCGCGCCGGTGCCGACAGCAGCGAGCAGCCCCGACGCATGCAAGACCAGCCAATACTCTGTTCATGAACACCTCCCCGCAATTTTTCTCGTTATGATCTGCAATTCCTCACAGGCCGAACAGCTTGCGCGCCAGGCCGCCATTGATGGCGGCGCGCTCGCTGTCGGAGAATCTGGTCTCGGCGACGATTTTCGTCGGCGCGAGATCGCCGATCGGGAACGGCATGTCCGAGCCCATCATGATCCGCTCGGCGCCGACGATGTCGGCGAGATAGCGCAGCGCGCGCGGATCCTGCACGATGGTGTCGTAATACATCGCCGCCAGCGCCGCGTCGGGATCGCCGAGCTTGTCCTTGTCGAGCGAATAGTTGCGGCGCAGCCGGCCGATCACGTAAGGCAGCGCCGCGCCGCCGATGCCGGCGACGATCTTGGCGTTGGCATAGCGGGTGACATGGCCGGCATAGATCAGCCGCGACATCGCGATCAGCGTATCGGTGATGCGCCCGACCGCATTGGCCATGCCGTAATCATGCACGCGGTCGTCGCCGCTTTCGAACACCGGATGGATGAACACCACCGAACCGAGTTCGTTGGCGGCTTCCCAGAACGGCTTCAGCGCGGGATCGTCGAGCACGCCGCCCTTGCCCTTGGGCTGGGTGCCGATCATCGCGCCCTTGAAGCCGGCCGCATGCGCCTCGCGCAGCACTTCGGCGGCGCGCGCGCCGTCCTGCAGGGGAACGGTGGCGAGCGGCACGAAGCGCGGCTCGCGCATCGCGGTCTGCGCCAGATGCGTATTGATCAGCCGCGACCAGGCCGCGCCCTCCTCCGCCGGCACTTCATAGCCGAACATGTCGAGCCAGCCGCCGACCACCTGACGCTCGATCTTCTGCTCGTCCATCCATTTCAGGCGGCCGGGCAGATCGCTCAGCGGCTTCGACACCGGCCGCGTCGGCTTGCCGCCGGCAAAGGAGAAGCCGAGGCTGCCGCCGTCCTCGATCAGGCGGATCGACGGGAAGCTCGAAGCCTGCGCGCGGATCGCCTCCAGCAGGCTCGGCGGCACCAGATGGGCGTGGCAGTCGATGATCATGTGGCTTGCTCTTGCTGGTTTGCCCTGTTGCGCGTCGGCGATGGCGTCGCCAATGGCGGAAATGCGGATCGGAAGCTTGTTGAAGGAAATGCCGAGCGGCGCGACGCAGTCGTTGACCGCGGCCGAGATCGCCGCGGGCGCGCCGAGATAGCCGCTTTCGCCGGAACCCTTCTGGCCGAACACGGTGAAGGGCGACGGCGTGCAGTGATGCACGATCTCGACTTCCGGCACCTCATGGGAGGACGGCAGCAGGTAATCCATGAAACTCTGGGTGATCAGCTGGCCCTCGTCATTGTAGACGAACTCTTCCAGCAGCGCGGCGCCAAGGCCGTGCGCGATGCCGCCCAGCGTCATGCCCTTGACGATGTGCGGGTTGATCACGGTGCCGCAATCGTGGCCGATCACGTAGCGCCGGATTTCCGGCTTGCCGAGCGCCGGGTCGATCGCCATCAGCACCACATGAAATTCGAAGGAGTGGCACGGATACATCTGCACGCGGCCGTCCTTCGGCAGCGTGCCGCCGGTCGGCACCTGCATCACATGCGTGGTCTCGAGGCCGGGCTCCATGCCCTCCGGCAGCAGATGATAGTTGCGATGGGCGATGTTGACGAGTTCGGCCCAGCCGAGCGGCTTGCCGCCGCCCGGATCGCTGACGCCGCCGGAGGCGTAGACCACCTTGTCTTCGCCAAGGCCGAATTGATGCGCGCCGATCCGCGTCAGCTTCGTCTTCAGCTTTTGCGCGGCATGAAACGCCGCGCCGCCGAGCATGATCGCCATCCGGCTGCCGACCGGCGAGTTCGACGGCAGGCAGGCCAGCGAATCCGGCCGCACCACGCGGATCAGATCGGGATCGATCTGCAGCACTTCGCCGACCACCGTCGACACCAGGGTTTCGTGCCCCTGCCCCGACGAGGTGTTGTGGATGGTGACGGTGACAAAGCCGAGCCCGTCGACGACGATGCGGCAGGAATCCATCCAGGTGGTGGTGGTGTTCTTCTCGTTGAGCAGCGGCTCGAAGGAGGAGTTGGCGCCGCTCGGCTCGAGGCACGCCGCGATGCCGATGCCGGCCAGCAGCCCCGAGGCGCGCAGGCGGTCGCGCTCGCTTTTCCATCGCGGCGAAATCGATATGCGCGAGCACCTTGTCGACCACGGTGTGATAGTCGCCGCTGTCATAGGTGCTGCCGCTCGGGATCAGATAGGGAAACTGTTCCTTGCGGATGAAATTGCGGCGGCGCACCTCGATGCGATCGAGACCGAGGGCGGCGGCGACCTTGTCGATCGCGGTCTCGATCGCATAATTGGTCGGCGACTGGCCGAAGCCGCGCACGGCTTCCTGCACCGCCTTGTTGGACGTCACCGACTGCGCGCGGTACTGCACGCTCTCGATTTGGTACGGACCGACGATGGCGCCGATCGGCTTGCCCAGTTGGAACGGCGCGCGGCCGGCATAGGCGCCGGCATTGTCCAGCGCGCGGATCTTCATCGACTTGACGATGCCGTCATCGTCGAAGGCGACATCGACGTCGAAGATGCGCTCGGGGCCGTGGGCGTCGCCGCCGCCCATATTGTCGAGCCGGTCCTCGATCAGCCGCACCGGCCGGCCGAGCCGCCGCGCCAGATGCGCCACCAGCACGGTCTGCTTGATGCCGCGCTTGACGCCGTAGCTGCCGCCGACATCGACGTCCTGATGCACGCGCACGCCGTTGGCGGGAATTCGCAGCGCGCGCGCGATCTGGTCGGGATATTTCGGCATCTGGATCGAGGCCCAGACGTCGAGCATGTCGCGCCAGGGATCCCAGGACGCCACGACGCCGAAGGTCTCGATCGGAACGGTGGAACTGCGGCCCCAGGTGACGCGGAACGACAGATGCCGCGGGCTCTCGGCGAAATGCTTTTCGACCTCGCCCCACACGAAGGTGCGGTCGAGCAGCACGTTGGAGCCGTGCGCGGGATGCACCGGCGGGCTGTCCGGCTGCAGCGCCTCTTCCGCGTTGATCACGAAGGGCAGCGGCTCATAGTCGACGACGACTTTTTCGGCGGCGTCCTCGGCCAGCGCGCGGCTGTCGGCGACCACGGCCACCACCCATTCGCCGGCATAGCGCGTCTGCCCGACCGCGAGCGGATGGCGCTTGACCATGGGCGTATCGAGCCCGTTCATCAGCGGATCGGTCGCGGCCGCGAGTTCGTCGCCGGTCAGCACATAATGCACGCCCGGCATCGCCAGCGCCGCCGAGGCATCGATCGAGACGATGCGCGCGGCCGGATGCTGCGAGGCCAGCACCGCCACATGCAGCATGCCCTCGAGCGCGACGTCGGCGACGTAATGGCCGTGGCCCGCGACGAAACGGCGATCCTCGCGAACCCGGCGATTGGTCGAGACGAAGCGGAAGGCTGCGGGATCGGCGTTCATTTCGCCTCCACGGCGGATGTGCCGGCCGGCGCGGCCGGGCGCGGCGTATTGGCGAGGCGCAGCCGCTCGGCGGCGAACTGCACCGCCTCGACGATCTGGCCATAGCCGGTGCAGCGGCAGATATTGCCGGAGATCGCCTCGACGATCTCCTCGCGCGTCGGCGTCACGTTACGCTGCAGCAGCGCGTGCGCCGCCAGGATCATGCCCGGCGTGCAGTAGCCGCATTGCAGGCCGTGGGTTTCGCAGAACGCGTCCTGGATCACGCTGAGTTCGCCCGGCGCCGGCGCCAGGCCCTCGATGGTGGTGATCTCGTAGCCGTCGGCCTGCACCGCGAACATCAGGCAGGAGCGCACCGGCTCGCCATCGACCAGCACGGTGCAGGCGCCGCAGACGCCGTGCTCGCAGCCGGCATGGGTGCCGTTGAGCAGGAAATTCTCGCGCAGCGCGTCGAGCAGCGTCTTGCGCGGCTCGACGTCGGCGGAACGGTTGACGCCGTTGATGCGCAGATCGACCTTCATCGCGCGCCCTTCGCAGGCTTCGCGGCGGCGTTGTCGCGCGCCTGTTCGAGCGCGCGGATGCAAAGCACGCCCGCGACGCGGCGGCGATAGGCGGCGCTGGCGTGCAGGTCGCTCATCGCCTCGAGATCGGCGCAGGCGGCATTGATCGGCGTCGGTCACCGACGCTGCGTCGAGCGTGGTGCCCGACGAGCGACGACACATCGAGCCGCAACGGCCGGTCGCCGACGCCGCCGAGGCCGAGCGCAACGTCGAGGCAGCGGCCCTCCTCGTCGAGCGCGACCTGCGCCGCGGCGGCGACAAAGGCAAAATCCGAGCGCCGCGCGCTGATCTCGAAGAAGCCGACGCCGATGCGCGGGTGCGGCCAGACCGGAAAGCGGATCGCGCTGACGCACTCGCCCTGCTCGATCGACGTCACCATCGGCCCGATGAAGAAATCATCCGCCGGCATCGAGGTCGCGCCGTCCGGCGTCGCAAGCATGATGTCGGCGCCCAGCGTCACCGCGACCAGCGGAATTTCGGCCGACGGATCGGCATTGGCGATCGAGCCGCCGACGGTGCCGCGGTTGCGGGTCGGCGGATGACCGACCCATGGCAGCACCCGCGCCAGCATCGGCACCGACGCGCGGATGACGGGATCGCGCTCGGCCTGCGCCTGGCGCGTGGTGGCGCCGACGATCACGGCGCCTGCTTCCTCGCGAATTCCGGCAAGCTCCGGCAATCGCAGGATGTCGATCAGCCTTGCCGGACGCGCCAGCCGCATCGCCAGCATCGGCACCAGCGTTTGTCCGCCCGCGATCAGCCGCGCATCGTCGTCGTCGGCCAACAGCGCGCAGGCCTCCGCGAGCGACGCCGGCCTGACATAGTCGAAGGGCGCGGGTTTCATCTGAAGCCGCTAGCCGAGCGGCAGGCCGGCGATCGCCGGCGACAGCACCGAAACGGTCTGGTTCTTCAACAACGGCCCATCGGTCTCGGTCGCGGCCTTCACCGCCACCCACTCCGGATCGGCGGCGAACGACGCCCAGGCTTTCTTGCGCGAATCTTCATCCGCAAAGCGCGTCATGTAGGTGAGACGGCCGTCTTCGGCCGGTGCGGTGAACGCGCCGACAAGTTCGATGCCGTGACGGGGGAAAAACCTGGTCGCAACATTGTCGCGAAAGCGGCGGCGCATCGCATCGGCGCGGCCTTCGGCGGCTTCATAGACGCGGATTTCGTAGATCAAAGCGCGCTCCCAATTTCCTTGGACAGCTTGTCGAGACCCGCTGCCTTGACGGCGACGATAGAAGCCGGCGGCGGAAATTGTCAAACACAAACTAAAGCAATCCAGCGGATTATGCGGATTGAGTTGGTTCAATTGATCAAATGAAACGATCGCGCATCTCACAAAATTCCCTTTAGAATAGCCACTTGTGGAACTTGCTACTTTGCAATAAACGAAATCCGGCGGTACGCGAGCTGAAACCTCGTGCCAAATATTGCAACAATCAAGAAATTGTACTACTCAACGAAATCGCCGACGCTGAATCGGCGAAGGCATCTCGCGGATAGCAGGAAATGACCGACTGGATACCCGCTCTCATCAAGTTTCCAGGGCCGCGCTATCTCGCCTTCGTTTCCGCGTTGGAAGCCGACATCGCGGCCGGCCGCGTCAAGCCCGGCATGCGGTTGTTGCCCCAGCGCGATATGGCGCAGCGGCTCGATCTCAGCGTCGGCACGATCTCGAAAGCCTATGCCGAGGCCGAGCAGCGCGGCCTGATCTCGGGCGAAGTCGGGCGCGGCACCTTCGTGCAGAGGCGCCGGAGCGAAGCGCGCGGCCTCGGCCCCTCGGAGGCAACGATCAATCTGGCGCTGAACGTGCCGCCCTATACCGGCGAGGATGAGGTCATTGGATCCGCGCTCGCGGAGATCGTCGCCGACGGCGAAATGTCGAACCTGCTCGGCTATCTGCCGCACCAGGGCCTGCGCCGGCATCGCGAGGCAATGGTCACCTGGCTCACCTCGCTCGGCGTGACCGCCGACCCCGACCATCTCTTCATCACCCATGGCGGCCAGCACGCGCTGTCGATCGCGCTTCCCATGGTGGCTTCACCCGTCGGATACCGTGCTGACGGAAAGCTACACTTATTCGGGCATGCTCGCGCTCTCGGCGCTGTCCGGCTACCGGCTGCACGGCGTTGCGACCGACGCGCACGGGTCTCGTTCCCGAGCATCTCGACCGCGCCTTCGCCGAGACCAGGGCACGCGTGCTCTATTGCATGCCGACGCTGCAGACGCCGATGGGATCGGTGATGCCGGCCAAGCGCAGGCAGGCGATCGCCGAGATCGTCCGCAAGCACGACGGTTTTCTGCTGGAAGACGACGCCTACGGCTATCTGCTGTCACCGCCGCTTTCGCCGATTTCAAATCTCATTCCGGAACGCAGCTTCTATATCGTCAGCTTTGCAAAATGCCTGGCGCCGGGGCTGCGCATCGCCGCCATGATCGCACCGGAGGCGTTTCGCGATCGCTCGATCAACGCGTTGCGCGCGACGGGATGGATGGCCGCGCCTGTCATGGCCGAGGTGGTGGCGCGGCTGATCCAGAATGGCGGCCTCGCCCGCCAGGCCAAGCTCAAGCGCGACAAGGCCGCTATTCGCGACGCCATCGCGCGCCGGATCCTGAAGGAGTGGCTGCCGCCTTCGAACGGCACGCCCGGCTTTCACCTCTGGCTGCCGCTGCCCGCCGGCCGCACGCTCGCCGCGCTGATCGCGCAGGCCGCGCAAGCCGGCATCACGCTGGCCCCTCCCGGCGCGTTGCGGCGGATGGAGAATGAAAGCCTCGGCGTCCGGCTCTGCCTCGGCGCGCCCGCGACCGAAGCGGACCTCGAACGCGCGCTGATCGAAATCCGCCGCATCCTGGAAATGGCCGAAGCGATCTCTTTCGTCTGAAGACCAACAAAAAGCACGGGGAAACCATGAGGAAAATCGTGAGCGCGCTGGTTGCCGTCGCCGCACTGGCCTTGACCGGCGCCGCAAAGGCGGAGGACTGGCCGACCCGGACCGATCACCATGGTCAATCCGTTCGCCGCCGGCGGGCCGAACGACGTGCTGGCGCGGCTGTTCGCGCAGCGCATGGGCGAAATCCTCGGGCAGCAGATCATCATCGAGAATGTCGGCGGCGCCGGCGGCATGAACGGCGCCGACCGGGTCGCGAAGGCCGCGCCCGACGGCTACACCTTCCTGCTGGGCACCGTCGGCACCCAGGCGCAGAACCAGTCGCTGTACAAGAAGCCGGCCTACAATTCGGTGACGGATTTCGCCCCCGTCGCGCTGATGGTGGAAGCGCCGCTGGTGCTGGTGGCGCGCAAGGACCTGCCCGTCAAGGACATGAAGGAATTCGTCGCCTACGGCAAGGCCAACAGGGACAAGATGCAGTTCGCTTCCGCCGGCACGGGATCGGCGATCCATCTCGGCTGCGCGCTGATGAACATGGTCACCGGGCTCGACATCATCCACGTGCCCTATCGCGGCGCCAACCCCGCGATGCAGGACCTGATGGGCGGCCGGGTCGATTACCTCTGCGACATCATCACCACCGCGAAGCCGCAGATCGACGCCGGCACCGTCAAGCCGATCGCCATCCTGACCAAGGAGCGCTCGAAGGTGCTGCCGAACGTGCCCACCGCCATCGAGCAGGGTTTTGAGGTCGAAGCCTATACCTGGAACGCGTTCTTCCTGCCGAAGGGGACGCCGGAGGCGATCGTGCAAAAGCTCAACCACGCCACCGTCGAAGCCATGAAGACGCCGTCGGTGCGGGAGAAACTCGAAAGCGCCGGGCTCGTCTTCGTCTCCGACGACCGCACCACGCCGGAATATCTCGCAAAGTTCGTGCAGAGCGAGATCGTCAAATGGGCGGCGCCGATCAAGGCCGGCGGCATCAGCGTCGATTGAGGATGAAGCAGCTAAAACCCTCATGGCGAGGAGCGCGGCGACGCCGCGCGTCTCGAACCAGCCGGCCTGGCGCGGTCCCGATCGCACCAGACGAATGCGGCCTAATGCATCCCGAGCAAATGCGGGAGAAACAGCGTCAGCGCCGGCCAGTAGGTCACGATCACGAGGAACACCAGCATGGTGAGCAGCCACGGCATCACCGCCATGGCGAGATCGGTGATGCGCATCCCGGCGATCATCGATGCGACATAGAGGTTGAGACCGACCGGCGGGTGGCAGAGGCCGACCTCCATGTTGACGTCGATCACGATGCCGAAATGCACGAGATCGATGCCGAGCCGCTTGGCGGCCGGCGCCAGGATCGGCGCCATGATCAGGATGATCGAGGTCGGCTCCATGAAATTGCCGGCCAGCAGCAGCAGGACGTTGACGAGCAGCAGGAAGCCGACCCAGCCGAGATCCTGCGCGGTGATCCAGTCGGCGAGCGCCGACGGAATGTTCTCGTTGCTGAGAACGAACGAGAACAGCACGGCATTGGTCACGATGTAGAGCAGCATCGCGCTGGTGTTGGCGGCGCGCAGCAGCACCCGCGGCACGTCCTTGAACTCGAGCGCCTTGTAGACGAAGACCGAGATGAAGAACGAATAGACGGCGGCCATCGCGGCGGCTTCGGTCGCGGTGAACAGGCCGCTATAGATGCCGCCGATGATGATGACGACCAGCATCAGGCCCCAGATGCTTTCCCGGAACGCATGCCAGGTCTCCGCCCAGCTCGCCTTCGCCATGCGCGGATAGTCGCGCTTCCTCGCCAGATACCAGGTCACCGCGCAGAGCATGGCGGTCAGCAGCATGCCGGGCAGCAGTCCGGCCACGAACAGCGCGCCGATCGATGTACTCGTGGAGACCGCGTAGATGATCTTCGGGATCGACGGCAGCATCAGGATGCCGAGCGAGCCCGCGACCGTGATGATGCCGGCGCCGAACCGCATCGGATAGCCGTGCCTCACCATCTCCGGCAGCACGATCGCGCCGACGGCGGCGACGGTGGCGACGCTCGAGCCGCACACCAGCGCGAACATCGAGCAGGCCACGATCCCGGCAAGCCCCAGTCCGCCGTGCCAGTGGCCGATCAGCGAGGTCGCGAAGTCGATCATCCGCCGCGCGACGCCGCCATGGGTCAGGAAATTGCCGGCCAGGATGAAGAACGGGATCGCCATGATCTCGAAGCTTTCGATGCCGGTGAACAGCTTCATCGACACCGCTTCGATCGGAACCGCGGTCAGCGTGAACAGGAACGTCAGCACGGTGAGGCCGAGCGCGATCGAAACCGGTATGCCGGTCAGCATCAGCGCGATCAGAAGCGCGAAGATGGTGGCGGCGCGCAGCGCCTGCGGCATCACGATGATGCCGGCCTTCTGGCCAAGGCAGACCATCAGGATCAGGATCGGCGCCATGATCAGGATCAGCGCCAGCGGGCTCGTCTTGCGGCCCGGATCGTGCCGGCCATCCGTGGACGGGTGCAGCGCCGGGGCCGTGATTTCGATGCCCTCGACCTGCGCTTCATTGTGGTGCGGCAGTTCGCCGGTCCAGTAATAGAACCACGCCACCTGCAGGAAGCGGAAGCACATCAGGCCGGAGCCGAGCGGAATCGCGAGATAGACGATCCACATCGGCGCTTCGAGATCGTTGGATTGCTGGCCGGTCTTGAACATCTCGGCGACGAACGAGCCGCCGAAGGTCGCGATCATGCCGGTGAAGAATGCGCCGCACAGCAGGCTGAACATGATGACCGGCTTGCGCGAGCGCACGCGGCACCATGTTGACGAGAAGGTCGACGCCGACATGGATGCCGGTGCGCACGCCGTAGGCGGCGCCGAACTTGGCCATCCAGATGAACATGTAGATGCAGAGTTCCTGCGCCCACGAGACGTCGAGCGCGGCCAGCCACAGATAGACGTCCTTGAGGATCGTCGGCAGCAACGGGCACGCCGCGCGCGGCCAGCCATTTCGACAGATCGATCGAGAGGCCGGTGCCGTAGCGGTGCAGCACGGCGAAGAAGATCAGCGCGGTCGCCGCCGCGATCAGCGTCGCGATCAGCCACTCTTCCAGATGGTCGAGCGCTCGATTGAGCACCTTAAGCACGCGAAGTCCCCCCGTCCCGGACCGAAACGGCCGGGAGTGCAATCACTCCCGACCGTTCTTTTTGTTGTGCAAAAGGCCGCCCGTCAGTTCATCTTGACGTCGAGTTCCTTGGCCACGAGATCGAGCACCTCCTGCCCGACGCGGCCCTTGGCCCAGGCATAGGTCGGGCGCATCGCATCCTGCCAGGCCTTCTTCTGGTCGTCGGTCAGGTAGTGCAGCGTGGTCTTGCCCGACTTCTTGATCTCGGCCAGCGCGTCCTCGTTTTCCTTGACCGCGATCGAGTTGGTGTAGTCGGTCGCTTCGTCCATCGCCTTGTCGAGCTGCTTGCGGATATCCGGCGGCAGGCCGTTCCAGAACTTCGAGTTGACGATGACGGCGTATTGCAGATGGGCGTGGTAGGAGACCGTGATGTCCTTCTGCACTTCGTAGAACTTCTGCGTCAGGTAGTTCGACGGCGTGTTCTCGCAGCCGTCGACCACGCCGGTCTGCAGCGCCTGATAGACTTCCGAGAACGCCATGATCTGCGGGATCGAGCCGATGTCGCGGAAATAGCGGTCGGCGATCTTGGAGCCGGAGATGCGGATCTTCAGCCCCTGGAAATCGGCCGGCGTCAGCAGCGGACGGTTGGCCGAGGCCATGTGGAAGCCGTTGTCCCAGTAGGCGAGACCGCGTGATGCCCTTGGCCTCCAGCTTCTGGAACAGCCACTTGCCGACCGGGCCCTTCATGGCCTTGCTGTAGGTCTCCTCGTCCTTGAACAGCCACGGCAGATCGAGCGCCTCGAACTCCTTGATGCCGAGCGGGGCGAATTTCGCGGTCGACGGCGCCAGCATCTGCACCGAGCCGAGCTGCAGCGCCTCGATCTCTTCCTTGTCCTTGTACAGCGAGGAGTTCGGATAGACTTCGACCTTGACCTTGCCGTCGGTGTATTTCTCGGCGAGTTCCTTGAACTTCAGCGCGCCCTTGCCCTTCGGCGTGTCGTTGGCGACGACATGGCTGAACTTGATGATGATCGGGGTCATGCGGCCAGGGCGGCCGCCGGGGCCATGAAAATGGCGGCCGCAGCCGCGGCCAGAATCAAGCTTCCGCATGGACTTTCCTCCCAATTGGCGCCGGAACCGGTTTTTTTGGTTTTTCCGGTTTTCAGTAGTGGCAGTAAACGACACCTCGAACAACTAGACCTAAGCCGAATTGGCGAAGCCGAAAATCAGGCCAAGTGACGATGGTATAGGCAGATTTTCGATCCCGCTCCAGCCTGCCGGCCCGGCTGAGATGTCGCACCCTTTGTGCAGCGCGGCGGCCATCAGGCTTTGCGTTGCGCCATGATGAAGAGACGCCGGAACGGGAATAGGGTCTGGCCCTGCGGCATTGCGCGGATAGGCTTTCGCCACGCGCTCGCCATAGGCCGCCTCGAAGGCTGCCTTGTCCGGCCCTTCGAGGACGTCCAGATACCGCGTCAGCCAGGTGCCCTTGGTCCATTCCTTGACCGGATTCTCGCCTTCGAGAACCTGCAGATACTCGGTCTCCCAGATGTCGATGTTCGCCGACTGCGGCGCCAGCAGACCGTGATAAAATCCGGGTCCCTTGACCGGCGGCGGCGTGACGAGATGCTCGACCCGGCTGCGCCATGGGCCGTTCAGCGCGGTTTCCGCGATCAGCAGATGCGAAGGCGCCTCGAAATTGCGCGGCATCTGCACCGCCAGGATGCCGCCGGGCTCGACTTTTTCCATCAGCGACGGAAACAGCTTTTCATGATCGGGCAGCCAGTGCAGCGCCGCGTTGGAATAGATCACGTCATATCTGCCCGCAGGCCGCCACGCGCCGAGATCCTGCTGCAGCCACTCGACCTCGGGCGCGGCCTTCCTGCCGGCGGCGACCATTTCAGCCGAGCCTTCGACGCCGACGACAGTGGCGGCAGGCCATCGCTCCCTGATCAGCTTGGTGACGTTGCCGGCGCCGGCGCCGAGATCGGCAACGGTCCTGACCTCGAAATCCGGGATCCGCATCAAGAGGTCGACCGCGGGCCGCAACCGGTGGCCGGAGAATTTCAGATATTGCTGCGGATTCCAAACCATCGCTTTTTCTTCTTCCCTTGAATGGCCGGCAGCGGTATTACACTTGCGGCGCGGTCCGGCCAAATCCATCCTGACATGCATGCCCATTGTTAACAGAAAGAGCAGACATGGACCTCGATCTCAAGTCCAGGACCGCCGTCGTGAGCGGAGCCAGCATCGGGATTGGCCGCGCGATCGCCAGGGGGCTGGCGCTGGAAGGGGTCCGCGTCGTCGGCGTCGCCAGGCGTGGCGAGCTGCTCGATACGCTGGCGCAGGAAGTCAAGGCGGCGGGCGGCGTGATGATCCCGGTGATCCAGGACATCATGCAGGAAGATGCCGCGAGCAGGCTGGCGGCGGCCGCGATCGCCGAACTCGGCCACGTCGACATCCTCGTCAACAATGCCGGCGGCAGCCGGCCGCTGCCGGTCGATGCGCCCGACAGCGCCTGGGACGAAGCCATCTCGCTGAATTTCACCCGCTACCGGCAGGTCACCCATGCGCTGCTGCCGCAAATGATCGCGCGCAAATGGGGACGCATCATCAACATCACCGGCAAGTCCGAGCCGGAAGGGCTGAATGCGGCGTTCGCCGCCAAGGCCGCGGTGCATGCCTGGGCGAAGGGGTTGTCGCGCGAGATCGGACAGCACGGCATCACCGTCAACAGCATTCCGCCCGGCCGCATCATGAGCGAGCAGATCCGGCGCAACTATCCGGAAGATTATCGCAAGCATTTTGCCGAAGAGGAAATTCCCGTTCGCTATTGGGGCGAACCCGAGGACCTCGCCGCGCTCGTGGTGTTCCTCGCCTCGCCGCTGGCGCGCTATATCACGGGCACCGTGATCCCGGTCGACGGCGGTCTGCGGCGGTATCAGTTCTAGCGCGCTCTGATCCGGCGGCTCAGCGCGCAATCGCCGTTTCGGCCGCCCGCTCGGACCGCAGAATTTCCGCGATCGCCTGCCCCGTCGCCGCGGTTCCGAGCGTGCCGCCGACATCCCGCGTCGCACGGCCGCTTTGCATCGCGGCGGCAACCGCGTCTTCCATCGCGCGCGCCGCGCTGCCGTATCGCGCCTCGCCGGTGCGCTCGCCATGCCAGGCCAGCAGCAACGCCGCCGACAGGATCAGCGAGATCGGATTGGCGACGTCACGCCCGGCGATGTCGGGCGCCGATCCGTGCGCGGCCTGCGCCATCGCAAAATCCGCGCCGACATTGAGCGAGCCGCCGAGACCGAGGCTGCCGGAAAGCTCCGCCGTCAGGTCCGACAGGATATCGCCGAACATGTTGGTGGCGACGATGACGTCGAACCGGTCGGGCTGGCGCACGACATGCGCCATCATGGCGTCGACCAGGATGTCGTCGACCGCGAGCCCGGGATAGCCGCGCGCGACCTCCCGGCAGATGTCGAGGAACATGCCGTCGCCGATCTTCAGCACATTGGCCTTGTGAACGATGGTGAGATGCTTGCGCCTGTTCATCGCAAGCCGGCAGGCGGCGTGCGCGATCCGCTCGCAGCAGTGCCGCGTGATACGGCGGAGCGAGATCACGACATCCGGCGTCACCAGCAGTTCGCTGTTGCCCTGCTCCATGTTGCGGTCGGCGTAAAACCCCTCGGTATTTTCGCGCACCACGACCAGGTCGAACGCGCCGACAGGCGTTGCGCAGGCCCGGATAGGTTCGCGCCGGCCTTACGTTCGCGAAGAGGTCGAGACTTTTCCGGAAATATTTCGACGGATTGACCTCGCCGCTCCGCTCGTCCTTGAAGTCGGCCGTGGCGGTGGGTCCGAGGATCAGCCCGTCGGCGGCGCGCACGGTTTCCAGCAGGCCCGGCCGCACGGTGGCGCCGAACTGTTTCAGGCTCGCGTGACCGATCGGGTGTTCTTCCAGTTCAATTCCGAGGCCGAAACGCGCCGCCGCGGCGCGCAGCACGTTTGATGTCGCGGCAGTAATCTCCGGCCCGATGCCGTCACCCGGCAGAACGACGATACGCATGTGATTCCCTTTGACCGGCGGTCAAACGAGGGCGGCGGCCAAGCCCCCTCGATGCGCTGGCGGCGCGGCCTGCTCATTCCGGTATGCCCGCCATCCGGTAACCTTGCAACAATCTTTCGATATCTTCCGCTCTCCGAAATTTTGTCTTGATTCCGGAAACACGCAGGGCCGGCCTCAGTTGAACCAGGCGCGCAGAGATCACTCGTGCTTCCTCGACCCGTCCGGACATCGCAAGGCATGCCGCCAGAATAAATTGTGCGTTCAGATAATTTGGCCGCTGCAGGACGGCAGACCTTGCCCAGGACGAACCCTCGTCGTACCGACCCGTCATGAAATGGGCAATTGCTATCCCGGTCTGGGCAAAAAACAGCAACGGATCCAGCGGACTTAAGCGAACCGCGAGGTGGAATTGCTCAAGCGCTGCATCCACGTCGCCGAGCAAAAGCCGCTCCCCGCCGCGCGAATAGCGCGCGATAGCGAGATTTGGGTCCAGATTTATCGCCCGTGAGACGAGGGCTGCGCCCTCCTCGACCTCACCGAACAATTCAGAGATCACCTGTCCGGCCCTTGCGAGCACGATCGGATCCTCGTTATCGAGCTCAATCGCGCGTTTTACGAGTCGCCTGGCTTCAATACACTCCTGAGCAATATCGCTTCTCCAGCCGAAGAACTTCCTTTGCAAATAGGAATAGGCGCTGATCGCATATGCCGCGGCGAATTCGGGATCGATCGCGTTGGCAGCCTCGCTCAGCCCAAGTACTTCGATATTCTGTTCGCGGGTGAACTGATAAAAACTCGATAGCGCGCGGAGATAATAGTCGTAGGCCTCCAGGTTTTCGGTCGGCTTGCGGTTCGCGCGCTCGATTTCGGCGCGCTCCAGTTGAGGAAAGATCGCGCCAATCACACGGCTCGTGACTTGATCCTGCAGCTCGAAAATATCTTCGAGTTGGCTGTCGAACCGGTCCGCCCAAAGATGGGCTCCTGTCGTGGCGTCGATCAACTGCCCGGTAATGCGGACCCGATTGCCGGCTTTGCGCACACTGCCTTCGAGCACATAGCGAACGCCAAGTTCACGCCCGACCTGCTTGATGTCGACGGCGTTGCCTTTGTAAGTAAAGCTGGAGTGTCGCGCGATGACAAAAAGCGACTTGGACCGCGACAGCCCGGTAATGATGTCCTCGACCATGCCGTCGGCGAAATACTCCTGCTCCGGGTCGGAGCTCAGGTTGGTAAAGGGGAGAACGGCGATCGAGGGCTTATCGGGGAGCGGCAAAGCGGGCTTCGGCTGTTCAGCCGGGATACCGGTGACCGCCACGCTTGGGGACCGCTGCGCTTCCCGCACCGCGCCGACGAAACGAAAGCCCTTCCTTGGCAGTGTCTTGATCAGGCGCTGTTCCTCGCCGGAATCGCCGATCGCGCTGCGGGCGACGTTCACGCGGGTCGTCAGCGCCGCATCGGAGACGATACGCCCGTCCCAAATGGCCTTGATGAGGTCGTCTTTGCTGACGACGCGCTCCCTGTTGCGGATCAAATAGTCGAGCAGGTCGAATACCTGGGGCGCGATGGCCACGACGTTCGCTCCGCGATGGAGTTCCCGCCGGTCGGTGTCGAATGCGTACTCCTCGAAGAGATAGCGCACGTTGCCAGTCCCTGACTTGCCTCTACCGGCTTCTTTTCCCGGTTTTGGCGCAAAGAATAAGCCGCCGGTGAGGAAAAAGTAAGCCGGCTGTTAAGCGCACGAGCGCATCTGGCGGCACCCTCGGCTCGTGAAATAGCCGAGTATGGACACATCGCAATGAGCATGATTCACGAGGCCAGCGGGCCGAGACAGGCAACCCGAGAGCGGGAAGTCTACAGCCCTCTCGACATATATTTGGATGCATTTCAACAGTGGCGCAAACGCGAGAAGCTGCGAACCCAATTGCGCCGGCTGACGGAAAGAGAGCTGACGGACATCGGTATCACGCACGGCGAGATCGACGACATTGCCTCGAAGTGAGGTATCGCACTGCCGGCAGCGGTACGGAGTCCTGGAATCGAAAGTTGGAGGCGGGTTTCCAGTCGCGGGGGGCGGATCAGCCGGAGGGCGCAATCCACCACCACCGGAAAGGTGTTTGCACCACGGAGCCCTTGCGAGCAACTACGCAGCAGCTTCTATATTCACCAAGACTTCCCCGGCGATGATTTCGGGGTCTCCAAGATCGAGGTCATGCAGGCTGGCCTGAACGAACTCCAATACTTTATCGTTCGCCGCAATGGCGCTTTCGCGGTCCTCAAATATCATCACGGCGACACCGACGCCCTCGCCCCCATCCAGTACATAATAAGATCTGAAATCCGTGCGACGCCCTGAGGATCTCACCGACACCGCTTTTGGCGCGGCGGGCAGCATCCGCAACCGAACGAACCTTGGTGAACTTTCGAATGAAGATGTACATCAGGCACCCCCGCGTCTCGGGCCCGCCCGGCACATCAAAGCATATTGGGCCGCCGCTGGACTAGGGCAGAGTTCCGAAATGGGTGAAAAGCTGACCTAAAGCCGGGAAAGCCCGGTGTCGGCTTTTCTCCCGCAGCGCAAAGCGCGCATTCGATAAGTTGGCGATGTCATTCAAGTGGCATCAGCTAAGTGGCATCAACGCAGTGCGCCCGTGGGTCAAGACCGCCGTTTCCGCTCTACCCCGAATAACGGACATCGTTGGACCGTCCGCTCTCGAACGATGGAGACCGCCCGAAATGGGAGCGATAGGCCCGCGTGAAGCTGGAATAGCCTTCATAGCCAATCCGTCGTGCGACTTCGCTGATCGAATGTTGTCCATCCTGAAGCATCAGACGCGCTTCTTCCATGCGAAGCAAATGACCATAGGCGTGGGGCGTCGCGCCGAACGCCTCGCGGAATCCTTCCGTGAGGTCATTTCGGTTCAGGCCGACACGCGCCGCAAGCTGCTCGATCGTCGGAGCATTGAATATTTCCCGTCGATAGATGGTCGCCGCGGCCTCAATCGCCACTCTCTTGCTTCGCATCGCAGGCGAGCGGCGCATTTGCGGCGCCAGACCATTGATCTGCGCTACGACTCCGCAAATGATTTCGACCGCCTTTGCGTTCAAATAAAGATGTCGCAATGGCTCATGGTACTTGCAAGACAATATCTGGTCCGCGGCTACCATGACGTCTGATTTTGCCGGCAGCTTCATGGCCGACAGACTGCCGGCGGCAGAACCAAATATTGGCCTATAGACCGCCGGCAGGCGATCGACATTGAGCTTGAAATGATCGACGAGATACTCGCGGTCACACGCAATCAAAACGCCGGAGAGCCTCGTTCCTGCCTGCGTATCCGAGACGGATAAGGGTGTATTCGTGATGTCGATCGTTGCCGGTTTCACCGGATCGACATGATCGCTGATCCAGCGGTTGTATGTTCCGCTGACCGAAATCTGAATACAGACGTAGTCCGGCCGCGCTATCTTGAGGCTGTAGGTTGGACCCGCCTCGAAATCCATCACGTGAAGAAATGCGCCGTCGTCGACGCGGCGATACCCATGCTCCCTGGTCTTGAATATGCTGTCGGTCGGGCCAAGCATCTCGCTGCTACGGACAAAGTCCCGCCCGCGAAGCTGGCTCTCAATAGCTCTGAAATCAATATCCAGGGACTTGTGCATGCAATGGCGCCGTCGACCCGATGGCTATCAGCACTACGTCAGCAAAATTGTCCAAATAGTCTACCGTGCTGCTCTGCACACTTCAATCGCCGCCGATGCCGCGCCAGTTCCAGCTCTTTCCGCGCAGTCAGACGGACCCAGCGGCCCGATCACCGATAAGACCAATGACACCAACAACTTGTGAGAGCCGCTCGCCGGCCACGGACGCGGCATTGCTTCGAGCAGCAGCGCGAACCAGCTACTCGGCTGCGACATGGCGCCCTGCGGACGGCGCAATCCGGTCGAACGTGCGCGATCACGTGGCTCAAGGGCGTCCGCCCGCCGCAACCTCTTGCGACAAGCTCGCCGGTGACTTCCTCGCTCTTAGGTCACGTCGAGCCCCTCGGCTTTTAGCGACCAGACTATCAAGGCTCGATCAGTTGAGCCCGCACCGCATATCGAACCAGACCCGCAATCGAATTCACATTCAGCTTACGCATCGCGGACGCGCGATGAGTTTCCGTCGTTTTGATGCTGATCTTGAGGATGGCGCTTATGGCCTTGTTGCTGTGACCCTCCGCCACCAGCTTGACCACGAGTTGTTCTCGCGGGGAGAGTGTTTGAAGGCCTTCCTTTGCCGGGCCGCTGTTCGCGGTGCTGAGAACTCGGCCATTGAAGAACGGCTTGTGCGCCAACAGCGAGGCGACGGCGGCCGACAACAACTTGTTCGCATCCGACTTGACCAGAAACGCCCGGGCCCCGGCGTCGAACGCCTGCCGCGCGAGCAAACTGGAGTCGAACGCCGTAAAGATGAGAACTTCAGTCTGTACTGAAGATTCCCTGATCCGCCGCGTAACCTCCAATCCGGTCATGTCGGGGAGGGAAAAATCGACGATGGCGAGATCGGGTTTGGTCTCGATCGCTGCAGCCAGCGCATTCCGTCCGTCGTTGGCTTCAGCGACAACCTGCCAGCCGGCATGTTGCTCCAGAACCGCCCGCAGTCCCGATCGGACTGCCGTATGATCGTCAGCGATAAGGATCTGCTTCATGGTTTATAAACTCACGCACATGACACGAGCACGCTACTCCGCGGCCAGGCCGGGAGCACGAATGACTCCGCCCGGTATCTTCGGTGACCTGAACTTTATCCTGGTTCTTGCGCGGGTTATCGCGCATGCCGCGGCGTCTGACTGGTTGTGCCTTCCTCGTTTGCAAGGATACGGCACAATCGCGCACAACGTCGTACCTGGAAGTCGCTGTCCTGGCGCGGATCGGATTTCGAGCTTACCCCCCATCTGCTGAAGTCTCGCTCTCATCGCGGGAATTCCAACGCCGAGCGATACGGAGGCGGCGCCTGACGCCTCGCCGGCGGGTATTCCGCGCCCATTATCGCTGATCCGCAGCTCAAAATGGTCGCTCGCCATCATGCTCGATATCTCGACCTCCGTTGCTCGTGCATGACGGAAGACGTTCGTGAGGGCCTCCTGAACAACCCTTAGCAGCGCGTACTGCTTCCTGTGAGGTAATCCGTCAACCTTGGGCGAGATTCTGGTTCTGACCTTCAACGCGGTGCGTGCGGCGAATCCCCCGGCATATTGCTCGATCGACGCTTTCAATCCATCGCCCGTCAGATTCCGCGGGTGCAACAGATACGCAAAGGCCCTTATTTCCTTGAGCGCGTGATCGATGGATGTGTCGACGTCATCGCAAAGGACCTCTGCCATGACCGGGTTGCTCAAGGCAGAGCGGACCCTCATGATGCTGAGACTGGCAGCAATCAGATACTGACAGGTCGAATCGTGCAGGTCGGATGCGATACGCTGCTGGATGTCGTCCTGAATTTGGATCAACCTCGCGGGGCTGATCGCTGGCCGCTTTCGCAAATCGGTCCGAATGGGTGCAGTTACCGGGGCAAGATGTGGCTTCAAGACTCGCACTCTCCTTGTTCAGGGTTTCGCACTATCCCAATCGATGAAAGTGGCCTCTAATCTGTTCGCGGTGGCGTAGCGGACGAAATGCGTTCGGCACTGCCTTGTAATCAATTTCAATCTGCGGCGCGGTCGGATATCCCTGCACAGCCGATCGCGATTTGCACCCGTCCTGTGTGAGATTGTCCTATGTCCGTGACACTTTGCCATACAGGCATCGACGTTTTGGCCACGACGCTCAAGCCGGCTTGAGTGTGCCGATGACCATCCCGCGCTATCCTGCGGGAGCATCTTACCGCTCGCGCCCGCCAATACGCCGCCCGCGATCAGCAGGCTCAGTGCGAAAATCATCACGGCGTTGAAGACCAAGGCACTGCAGACCGTCGGCAACTCGCCGGAGGCGTTTGCAAGTTTCATCACGCGTCGCGGCGCCAGCCCGCTCAAGCAGCGCCAGTCCGCTACCGGTCTTTGGCGCGTTTTGATCGCCGGCCGGTCACTTCCGCTCTACCCTGATAAACGGACATCTACTGACCCGGTCGGCACGTCTCAAACGTGGCAAAACCGAGAGCCTTCGGCGGCTTGAGTCATGTTCCGCCGGGTGAGTGATGTCGACGGTTCGGTCCCGTCACCGCCTACCAGCGCTGGTCCGCGCTAAACGCGCGTATCAAGCATCGGTTCACCTGTCGGTCGCAGTAGCTCAGGCATCTGTTATGACCCGTCCCACTATTGGGATTGGCACATCTGCCCAGGCAATTTGCGGCTTGATCCTCACATCGCGCCGCGTCCGGCACCGCTGCTGCCGGTGAGCCGAGGAGCGTTGCGATGCCCATGAGGGTAATCGCGAAGAAAAAGTGCCGTGCCATGTTCGAACCTCCTGAGAAAAGGTGAGCGGGCCACGCCAAATACTAGCCTCTCGACGAGGCCAAACCTACTTTTTTCCGATCAGGCCCTCGGGCGGGTTGCCATTGCCGGTCGAGAAAGGCGCCGTTTCGCGAAGCGCTCCTCCCACTCACGGTCTGTTGCCCGATGGACCGCCGATTTAACCCGGCGGGCAGATCAGTGATTTGCCTGTCATGTCCAGCCCATTTTGAAAAAATATTCTGATTTTCCGAAAGCGCAAATCACCCTTATAACCCCCGCCGTCCTGTCCCACTGGAGGGGCGGCTCGAGATCGTCACGGACGCGGGGCAGGATGCGGTGGACGCGGAGGCGCTTTTGACGAACAGCGCCGAGGCGGACGGCGAAGTCGTGTGGTCCTGATGCCCCGGTGCTGGCATCAAGTCGGCGGAGCAATCCGCCAATGACGGTGGCAAGAAAGCCGGTCACCGGGGAGAGCGCGAAATAAGCCGTAAACCATTGCGCGGGGAATGCCGGGTGATGCCGGTGTGACCTGACTAACGCGTGTGCGCTCTCACCCTACCATTGCACACGCGTCTATCGGGCGCATCGGGCGCCCGGCATTCCCTGCGCCCTCTGATCAAAGAGGGCGGGAAGTTCATGCAAACCTCGGGCGTATCAGGCCGCGAGATCGCGGAGTTGTGTCAACGCCTGACGTAGCAGTGGAAGCCGCCGTAGATTCCCGAGCGGTCCTGCGCGAAGCCGATGGCGCTCCGCGCCTCGTCGCGGCGCCAGATCCGGCGCAGGTCCGCAAGCTCCGCGCCCTCCAGCGGCGACGCCGGTGCCGGCGGTGCGGAAGATCACGCGCACGTCTTCGCTGCCGGTGCGATCGATCGCGTTCCAGAGCGCGGCGATCTCGTCGGTCGCCATCCAGTCCTGCGAATCCAGCAGGATCACGGCATCGACCTCGCGCGCCGGAAGGTTTTCCAGGAACTGGCGCAGATTGGCGTGCACGGGAATGATCAGGCCGGCGCCGTCGCGCATGCGATCGTACTGGCGACGCTGCAGATAAGGCGGCAGGCAACGATCGCCGGGGCCGGCATAGCTGCGATGCAGCGCCTGCCAGGCGAAATAATTGGTGTCGTTGGGGTGACCGTTGATCAGGCGCAGCAACCGCTGATGCAGCACTTCGTTGAGCGGGGCGTCGGCGCCGAGCAGCGCCCGCTGCTGCGGCGGAATGCCGAGACTGAACAGCAGCGCCGGCGTGCCGGTCGAGCAGACGCGCCAGCGGCGAATGAAACAGCCGGTCCAGGCGGTCGAGCGCCTGCAGGCGTTCGGGGTCATTCGGCTTGCCGATCAAGAGCGCCGTGAGATCGATCCGGGCCAATTTCGCCAGCAGGTGCGCGAGGCCGATGAAACGGCCGAGCATGCCGTGGCGGTAGAACCCGTCGGTGAAATAGGCGTGGCGGGGACGGCCGATGATGTTGCGCTTGTCCCAATAGGCGCGCGCGTCGGCGTCCAGCATCAGCCACAGCCGCTCGCGGTAGAGCTGCGAATTGGCGGCGGAGGCGGCTTCGCCGAAGAACTGCCAGAACTCGGCATAACCGGAAAACGCCCGAAGCCCGGCGAGCTTCAGTTTGAGCAGCGACAGATGCGCCTCGTTGAGATCGACCGCATAGACCTGGGCCGGTTGCGCGGTGAGATAGGACAGCGCGTTGCAGCCGCCGGAGGAGATGGTGACGATGGTCGAGCCGAGCGGCAATTGCAGCGCGGCAAGATCGGCTTCGGGGTCCTCCCAGATCTGGGTGTAGACCAGACGACGGAACCAGAATTCGAACAGCCTGTCCCAAAGCGTTGCTTCGGCCTCGTCCCTGGAGTTGCGAACCGCCTCCGCGATCAATTGCGTGTTCATCCATCCCTCGAATCAACAATCTCATCAGGGTATCGCGGGCTCACTGCAGTTTTGCGACAGCCGAAGGGCCTCATGACCGCGCCAATGCTCGGTAGAATTACGGGATCATCGGTGATGCGCGCGCTGGCCTGTCACACCTCTGTCGCGCGAACATCCGAAGGGAATAGAGCGACAGGTGACCAGGAGGTGCAGCAATGTCTCTCTATTCCCCCGAACTCGACGCCGACGTCGCGTGGCCGGACGAGGCGACAAGCCGCATGAACCGGATGTACCGCCGGCAACGCCACATCTACGACGGCACGCGGCGCTATTATCTGCTCGGCAGGGACCGGCTGATTGCGGGACTGCAACCCGCTCCCGGCGCGAACGTGCTGGAGATCGGCTGCGGAACCGGCCGGAACCTGGTGCTGGCCGCCGGCCTTTACCCCGACGCACGATTTTTCGGCATCGACGTCTCGACGGAAATGCTGACGTCCGCGATCGCCTCCGTCTCGCGGCGCGGCATGACCGGCCGCATTCGTCTCGCGCATGGCGATGGAACCGCGTTCGATCCCCAGCTTTTATTCAACCTCCCCTCTTTCGATCACGTCATGATCTCCTACAGCCTCTCGATGATCCCGGACTGGCGCCGCGTGCTACAGGCCGCAGTGAACCGCCTTGCGCCCGGCGGCCGTCTGCATGTCGTCGATTTTGGCAATCAGGAGCGGTTGCCCGGCATCGCTCGCGCCTTGCTGCTTGCGTTGGCTCGCGCTGTTCGACGTCACGCCGCGCGAAGATCTGAAGACCGTGCTGTCGGCGATGGCGGAAAGCAGCGATGCCGAACTGACGTTCGAACGTCCATTCCGCGGTTATGCGCAATATGCCGTGATGACATTGCCGCGGGACCCGTCGAAGCCGTGAGCGCCTGGCTGGCACTGGTCGCGGCCGGACTGTTCGAGATCGCCTGGGCTTTCGGCCTGAAATATTCCGATGGCCTCACCCGGTTCTGGCCGACCGCAGCGACCGCGGTCGCGATCGCGCTGAGCTTCGGCTTGATGGCGGTGGCGCTGAGATCGCTGCCGTTCGGCACGGCCTATGTGGTGTGGACCGGGATCGGCGCCGTCGGCAGCATCCTCGTCGGTATTCTGGTCTACAGCGAGCCGGCCGACCCGGTCCGCCTCCTCTGCCTGACGCTGATCGTCGCGGGGATGGTCGGGCTCAAGCTCAACTCGCCGGTGTGAGCGCGAAGTGCGCTCAGCGCTTGCCGCGCAAACCCCGCCACGCCTCCACGGCGCCGAACAGGCCGAGTGCGAGCACGAAGGGCAGCAAGTGATAAAGGAAGCGGAACATCAGCAGCGCGGCGATCAGCGGTTCCTTGTCGTCGCCGCCGAGTCCGAGCAGGATCGCGGCGTCGAACACGCCCAGTCCCGCCGGCGTGTGGCTGGCGAAGCCGAGCAGCGTCGCGGCGATGAAGACGGCGGTGAGACGGAAGAAGTCGATATTCATTCCGGCCGGGATCAGCACATACATCGCGAGCGCCGCGGCGCCGAGATCGAAGATCCCGATTCCGATCTGGAGCAGCACCATCGGCCCGGACGGCAAGCCGGACCGGCCACCGCTTTGTCCCCAGCCGCCTCGGCGCGCGCCAGCTCCACGCCAGAAAGCCAGCGACGCCACACAGCAGCGCCGCCGCCAGCGCGCGATTGATCTGCGGCGGCAGGTAATCGACCAGGCCGATGGCCCCCGGGCTCGTAGAACAGGCTGAGCCCGAGCGCGGTCAGATTGCCCAGCCAGAATGTCAGCCCGGTCAGGAAACAGATATTCGCCACATCGAGCGCGCCGAGACCGTTGCAGGCGTAGATCCGATAGCGGATCACCGGCGAGACCAGCGCCACCGCGCCGATGCCATGGGCGATCGGATAGCTGGTGAAGCTTGCGAGCGCCGCGATCCGGTACGGAATGTCCGGCCGGCCGATGGTGCGAAGCGCGAGCAGATCGTAGATCGTCAGGCTGCCGTAGGAAAGCACCACCAGCATCAGCGCCAGCGCGAGGATGCCGGGGTGGGTTCGTTCGACGATGGCCAAGACTTCGTCGTAGTCGATGTGCCGCAGCGCATGCGTCAGTGTGAATATCGCGATCGCCGCAACGGCAATGCCGACGACGACTCCCATGCCTCTCAGCCGGGAGCCGCCGCCGGATTTTTTTTGCGGCACGATGGCTTCCAGTGTCTATCCAATCGGGAGCGACATCAATTTTCGTCACCGCCTGATTCGGGACGGCTGATAGCCTCCATTGACACGTTGTTGTGACAGCCGCGTTACCGGCGATTTCAAATCGCACCGCAAATTCAAGCGCGGCAGTTCGATCAATTCTAAAGGCAGCAATTCTAAAATGCGCGTGAAACGAATTCCGGACGCATTATGGTCGCATGCCGTTCATGCTCACTTTGTAAGACACGCGCGAAAGTCACCAGCGCATTCGAGGCAGCATGAACGCGGAATTCGATTACGATCTCACGCCGGATCAATGGGAGACGCTGAAGGCGCTTGCGCGCGCTTGCCCCGAAGACCCGCGCGCCAAATCGATTCGTCGTCGAGAATCTCGTCGCGCTCGGGCTTGCCGGCATCAGCGAGGGCGGCGCCGTGCTGACGCAGAAAGGCCGCAGCGTTCTGCTGCGCGGTTCGCCACGGCTGCTGGATCTCGCGGCGTAACGTCGCGATCGTGTCGAGCCCGGCATCGGCGGCGCCGGGCTCGCGTTTCCCGCAATCTATTCCGCCGGCGCCGCCATCGGCATATCCGGATGCGCAACGTAATGCGCGCTCGTCTCCACTTTGCTGAGCGCGAACAATCCCACCGCCACGACCGCATAGGCCAGCGCGACCGCGGGCGTCACCCCAAAGCCACCGCCGATACCAACGGCTTCGCCATGCATGAAGCCGAAATAAGTCAGCACCGCGCCCGCGAGCGCGAAGGCGCAAGCCTTGATGAAATCACGCTCGATCACGAACACGCCGATCGCGCCCAGGACGAGGCCGGCGAGGATCGAGCCGCCGCCCAAAACCTCAAGCCCGTGATACAGCACGCCCTGTTGCGGCAGCGCGGCGAGCGCCGCGGCCTTGACGTCGCCGACCTTGTCGGCGGCAAGGCCGCCCACCGTCTGCGCCGCGCTCAGGGTCGAGCCCAGCATGGTGTCGATCTGCAGCTTGGCCCAGGCGGCGAGATGCGGCGTCAGGGCAAGCACGATCGCCGGCGCGTGCTTGACCGGCGTGGTCTGGAACGCCTGCGCGCCGATCAGCATGCCGATATAGAGAAGGATCGGCGAGATCGCGACCACCGGCACCAGCGCCAGCAGCACCGAGATGATGCCGAACCAGCTCAGCACCACCACCATGATGCCGGTCGCGGCCGAATAGCCGATCCGCCCGCCCATCGCCTTCCAGCCGGGATGGCCGATATAGACCGCGTTGATGAAGGGGTTGCCCATCAGACAGCCGATCAGGCTGACGACGCCGTCGGCGGTCAGCACCCGCGTGGTCGGGTATTCGTCACCGGCGGCTTCGGCGCTCTCGACGTTGTCCATGGCCTCGACGAGGTCGTAGATGCCGAACGGGATCGCCGTCACCAGGATGACGCCGAGGAACTCGAAGCCGGAGAAGACGTGGCCGACCGCCGGGATCGGCACCGAGAACCCAAAACTCGCAAAGGCGTCGCCGAGGCCCTTGAGGCTCAGCCCGCCGAGCCCGAGGCCGAACAGGTTCGAGCCCCATGCGATGATCATGCCGGCCGCGATGGCGACGAGGCCTGCCGGAATGCCCTTGAAATATTTCACGCCGCCGAACCAGCTCACCAGGATGATGGCGAAGCAGACCAGGCCGATCTGCGGCGTCATGAACATTTCCAGCGCCGGCCGCATCGAGATGAACGTCACGGAGACGCCGGCGAGCGTGCCGAGCAAGGCCGCGCGCGGCGTAATCCTGCGGATCACCGGCGCGATGAAGCCGCCGATCATCAGGATGAAACTCTGGAAGAACACCCAGACGAGACCCGCCGACCAGCCTTTCATGGGATCGCCGGTCTTGAGGGTGACCGGCAGCATGATCACGAAGGTGACGATGAACATGTGCGGCACGCTGACGCCCGACGGCAGCGCGCAGACGTCGGTGCGGCCGGTCTTCTGCGCCAGCCGGTAGGCGAGCCACGCATAATAGAAGGTGGAAAGGCACATCATGAGGCCGAGCGCCGGCAGGATGCGGCCGAACACCAGCGTAGTCAGGCATCTTCAGCACGAAGCGCAACAGGCCCGTGAGCACCAGCATGTTGACCAGAATGTTGGTGCCGAATCCGAAGAAGGCGTTCCAGTCGCCCGGTGTCCACAATGCCGGCTTGAAGTCTGTCGTTCCGACGGTTCCGGTCCTGCTCGTGCTCATCGCGATGCTCCCGCTGCCAAACTGTTGGTAGTCCCCGCTGTCATTGCCTTGAGCACTGCGGCCGAGTCCGAGACCCAGCCGAAGATGCCGCCCTGGGCCTTGATCATCTTCAGGCCCATGTCGTGAAATTCGGGAAAGTAGGAAGCGCAGCCGTCGGCCAGCACCACGCAGCGATAGCCGCGATCATTGGCCTCGCGCACGGTGGTGTTGACGCAGACCTCGGTGGTGACGCCGCACACCAGGAGATTTTCGATGCCGTATTTCTGCAAGGTGTCGCCGAGTTCGGTGGCGTAGAACGCGCCCTTGCCGGGCTTGTCGATGACGATCTCGCCGTCGAGCGGATAGAGTTCGGGAATGATGTCGTGGCCGGCTTCGCCGCGGATCAGGATACGTCCCATCGGGCCGGGATCGCCGATGCGCAAGGACGGCGCGCCGCGCTCGATCTTGGCCGGCGGCGCGTCGGACAGATCGGGCAGATGGCCCTCGCGGGTATGCACGACCAGCACGCCGAGATCGCGCGCCGCATCCAGCACGGATGCGATCGGCTTCACCGCGCGCTTCAAGCTGCGAGACGTCATTGCCAAGCGTTTCGCCGAAGCCGCCCGGCTCCATGAAGTCGCGCTGCATGTCGATGATGAGAAGCGCCGTCGCCGACCAGTCGAGATCGATCGGCTCAGGCTCCGCGACGACGGTACCGGTGGCCGGTTGTCTTGGGATCGCCATGACGTTCGTACCCCGCGCGAGAGAACTCCCGGAGGTGAACGAAGCAAAGCGCGTGCCATTGTGTACAATGGCGGCGCGCCAAGGCGCGATCAGAAATCGTTCGTCTTTTCAGCATGTTGGATTTTCGAACGAAGCCTGCGCATGAGCTGGGCGCAGCTTTTACGACGGGCAATTGCTTATTCACTAGGCGCACATTCCTGATGCATTGGGTTTGCGCAGACATCGAGATTTGTAGGCCGCCCCGGACCTGCGAGAGGCGGAGGCTACCCGCGCCGCCTCGCGGTTCAGACAGCCTCGAAGCGGACTTTTTGCGCGCCCTTCCACAGCACGGTCTTACCGAGTTCAGCCAGCCGGTCGAGATTGGAAGTCAGCGTGATGAAATGGTTGCCGGCAAGCTGTCCGACCTTGCTCGCAAACCGCACGCCGCCATAGGCCAGCAAGATTTCGGTTTCGCTGATGCAGCCGGGATAGAGGATGATCTGGCCCGGCGCCGGATAGCTGGTGTGGTTTTCCCAGGAAACGCCGAAATCGAGATCGCCGAGCGGCATCCAGACCGCTTCGCCGCTCCAGCGCACGTGGATGGCCTGGCTTTCGAACGGCATCGCCTTGCGAAAGGCCGCGCAGGTCCTGGGCGCCAGTTGTTCCTCGAAGCGGGCCTCGAAGGTAAAATCGCCGGCGTGGACGATGAGTTGACTTATTTCGGGAACACCTGTGACCGCGACGAGGCGAACTTGCCGGAATCAATGGGAAGCAAGGAATATCCGGGCCGGCGAAATTCTAGAGCCTCGTGCCGCCCTCGGCAAACGCCGCCGGTCACGCCTGTGCTGATCCTGCCGGGAATAAGCCCCGCGCTTTCGGAAGGCAGGCGAAGGGGCGCTGGGCTTGATCTTTGTCAATACCTTCCCCAGTTCCGCCTTGGTAGCTGAAGCAAATGAACAACCACATCGATCCATGGGATACCCGCTCCGCCATCAGCCGGTGGGCGCACATTCTGGAACGGATCGGGCTCGCCTTGACCGGGGCCTCGTGCGGGCTGTTCGTTGCGATCCATGTGGGAAGGGCCAATATCGACTTGATCGGTTCGGCCGGCACGGTGCTGGGGATGATGGTCTACGGCGCTGCCGGCTTCTATCTCGGGATCGACCTGCCTCGCGCCCCTCCGGATCACAAGATGCACCTGCCGCTGCGGCACGGATTGGGTTCCATGTGGGACAGCGTGGAACTGCTCAGCGCGGCAGGCACCTTTCTCGCGTCGGTGGCCGCGGTGGTTTCCGTCTCCAGTATCATTCTGGACGAGACGGCGCGCGCGGGGACGGCGCTTCTGATCAGTTTCTGCTGGGCGGTCGGCGCGACCATGCAGATTGCCGCCGGCATCATCGCGCGAAAGCGATCGGAATCCACCCCCACATCCTAGCAGAGCCCCACCCTCATCCCGCCGGCGCCTGATTGACGGGATGGCGCAAGCGTAGAACTATTCCGGCGGCCCGCCGGATGCCTTCGCGTCAGCGCTGTCAGGATGCCGCGAAGCGGTCGCGTCGCAGATTTGAGTGAAACACGAGAGAGCCGATGTCGACAAAAGATCCCGTCAACTGGATGCTGTCCGAGGCGATCGACTCGCTGGCCCGCGCCGAACGGCTGCGCCAGCAGTTCTTCAGCCTGCAGTCGCGCGCGGGATCGCGGGAGCCCAGTTGGGAACCCCCGATCGACGTGCTGGAGACCGACCGGGAAATTCTGATCCTCGTGGCGCTGCCCGGCGTCGATCCCGAGCATGTCGAAGCCGTGATCGAAGACGGCACGCTCATCGTCAGCGGCCAACGGGTGCTGCCGGCCGAGCTGCGAAACGCCCGGATTCACCGGCTCGAACTCCCGCAGGGCCGGTTCGAGCGCCGCATCGCGCTGCCCGATCGGCCGCTACGCCGTCAGCCGTTTCGCCGTGAATGGATGCATCGTATTGCGTCTGGCCAAATCTGTTTGAGTGAGGATCGTCATGTCGCCAGCCAACGGAGACTCCACTTCGGCCGCCGCAGCCGGCACAGAGCCGGTTCCGATCCCCGATGACGCGCTGATCATCATTCCCGTCCGCAACACGGTGCTGTTTCCGGGTGTCGTCGCGCCCATCACCATCGGTCGGCCGAAGTCGATCGCCGCAGCGCAACAGGCGCTCCGCGAGCAGCGGCCGATCGGAATCCTGTTGCAGCGAAACGCCGGACGCGGACGATCCCGGTCCCGGACGATCTTTATCGGATTTGCACGATCGCCAACATCGTCCGCTACATTACCGCGCCCGACGAAACCCACCACATCATCTGCCAGGGCGTTCAGCGCGCCCGCATTCTCGATTTCCTGCCGGGCACGCCATTCCCGGTGGCGCGGATGCAGCATATTCCGGAGCCGACGACGACCTCGCCGGAGATCGAGGCGCAGTTTCTCAATTTGCAGAGGCAGGCGATCGAAGCGATTCAACTGCTGCCGCAGGCGCCGCCGGAACTGGTCGCCGCGTTCCAGTCGACTACCTCTCCCGCCGCGCTGGCCGATCTCGCGACTTCCTACATGGACATCAAGCCGGCAGGACAAGCAGGACATCCTGGAGACCATCGATCTCGCGCAACGCATGGAAAAGGTTTCGCGTCACCTCGCCGAGCGGCTCGAGGTGCTGCGGCTGACGGCCGAGATCGGCCAGAAGACCAGGGCGACCTTCGACGAACGCCAGCGCGAGGCGATCCTGCGCGAGCAGATGGCGACCATTCAGCGTCAGTTGGGCGAAGGCGACGGCAAGGCGCAGGAGGTCGCCGAACTGAACGAGGCGATCGCCAAGGCCGGGATGCCGCCGGAAGCCGAAAGCCAGGCGCAAAAGGAAGTGCGTCGCTACGAGCGGATGCCGGAAGCGGCCGGCGAGGCCGGCATGGTCCGCAGCTATCTCGACTGGCTGATCGAGCTGCCGTGGGCGCTGCCGCCGGAGAAGACCATCGACATTCCCGATGCGCGACGCATCCTCGACGAGGATCATTTCGGCCTCGAGAAGATCAAGAGCCGCATCATCGAATATCTGGCGGTGCGCAAGCTGGCGCCGCACGGCAAGGCGCCGATCCTGTGCTTCGTCGGACCGCCCGGCGTCGGCAAGACCTCGCTGGGGCAGTCGATCGCGCGCGCGATGGATCGGCCGTTCGTCCGCGTCAGTCTCGGCGGCGTTCACGACGAGGCCGAGATCCGCGGCCACCGGCGGACCTATATCGGCGCCCTGCCCGGCAATATCATCCAGGGCATCAAGAAGGCCGGCGCGCGCAACTGCGTCATGATGCTCGACGAGATCGACAAGATGGGACGCGGCATCCAGGGCGATCCGTCGGCCGCGATGCTGGAGGTCCTCGATCCCGAGCAGAACGGGACGTTCCGCGACAATTATCTCGGCGTGCCCTTCGATCTGTCGCGCGTGGTCTTCATCGCCACCGCCAACATGCTGGACACGATTCCCGGCCCGCTGCTGGACCGCATGGAGATCATCAGCCTGCCGGGCTACACCGAGGAGGAAAAGCTCGAGATCGCGCGGCGCTATCTGGTGCGCCGCCAGCTCGAGGCCAACGGGCTGAAGCCGGAGCAGGCCGAGATCGACATCGATGCGCTGCGGCTGATCATCAAGGGCTATACCCGCGAGGCCGGCGTGCGCTCGCTGGAGCGGGAAATCGGCAAGGCGCTGCGCCATGCCGCGGTGCAGATCGCCGAGGGTTCTTCAGCAAGGTCACCGTGACGCCGCAAGCGACCTCGACGGACGTGCTCGGCCAGCCGCGTTTCGAGGGCGAGATCGCGATGCGCACCAGCGTTCCCGGCGTGGCGACCGGGCTCGCCTGGACGCCGGTCGGCGGCGACATCCTCTTCATCGAGGCCACGCGCGTTCCCGGCAAGGGCGCCTTGATCCTGACCGGCCAGCTCGGCGACGTCATGCGCGAGAGCGTGCAGGCCGCGCTGACGCTGGTGAAGAGCCGCGCCGCCCAGCTCGGCATCGATCCCTCGGTGTTCGAAAAGAGCGACATCCACGTCCACGTCCCCGCCGGCGCCACGCCGAAGGACGGACCGAGCGCCGGCGTTGCGATGTTCACCGCGCTGACCTCCCTGCTCACCAACCGCACGGTGCGGAGCGACACCGCGATGACCGGCGAGATCTCGCTGCGCGGCCTGGTGCTGCCGGTCGGCGGCATCAAGGAAAAGGTGGTCGCGGCCGCCGCGGCCGGCCTCACCCGGGTGATGCTGCCGGCGCGCAACCGGCGCGATTTCGACGACATTCCGCAAGGCGCGCGCGACAAGCTCGAATTCATCTGGCTCGAGCGCGTCGACGACGCCATCGCCGCCGCGCTGGAGAAAACCGAACAGGCCGCAGTCGCCTGACGGCAGGCTCGACGCCTCAGGCGTCGATGATCGCTACCGCGCGGGTCCAGCCCGCGGATGCGCGTTCGATCTTGACCGGGAAGCACGACACGGTGAAGCCGGTCGACGGCAACTGCTCGAGATTGTGCAGCTTCTCGATGTGGCAATAGCCGATGTGACGGCCGGCCTTGTGGCCTTCCCAGATCAGGCTGGCATCCTTGGTCTCGGCGTATTTCTTCGCCGTGTAGACGAACGGCGCGTCCCAGCTCCAGCCGTCGATGCCGGTCAGCCGCACGCCGCGCTCGAGCAGGTACATCGTCGCCTCATAGCCCATGCCGCAACCGGAGGTGACGTAATCCTGGCGGCCATACTTGGCCCCGGCCGAAGTGTTGACCACGACGATTTCCAGCGGCGACAGCGTGTGGCCGATGCGCTTGAGTTCGTTCTCGACATCCTTTGCCGTCACCACGTAGCCGTCGGCAAATTGACGAAAGTCCAGCTTCACCCCGGGC
The DNA here is from genome assembly GCA_963843225.1 of uncultured Alphaproteobacteria bacterium. Classification (GTDB taxonomy): domain Bacteria; phylum Pseudomonadota; class Alphaproteobacteria; order Rhizobiales; family Xanthobacteraceae; genus Bradyrhizobium. Next base: position 144,964 of record CAWJJT010000010.1, read on the forward strand.
TGCAAACACCATTCCAGAGGCACCTCATCGATGGTCCACGACCGCTCCCCGCGGTTCATGGTCGGGTGATAATGGTAGGGCGCATCGAGATGGGTGCCGTTATGGGTCGAGAGCTGGACCATTTCCATCGCCCAGCCCTGACCGTCGGGCAAGGTCTTCGGCCTTCAACCCGTCAAAGAACTGCAGCATGCGCGGCAGGCTCTGCTGATGGTCGCTGTACTGGATCGCCGGATGCAGACCCGGCGGATCGGCCGGCACGTCGTTCTGCAACGGAACGGAAATGTCGATCAGTCGTCTGGCCATGTGCTTTTCCTCGAGCGTGCTCTTCTTCCAGGACTTCTCAGTTCCGGTCAGACCGGCTTGATGCCGGCCTTGGCGACGACGTCGCGCCATTTCGGCACCTCGTCCTCGATGCGCTTGCGCATGCCGTCGGGCCCATTGGCGATGACCTCGAAGCCATCGTTGCGCAACTGCTCGGCAATCTTCGGCGTCTTCAGAATTTCGATCGACTTCGCCGACAGCAATTCGACAATGGCCGGCGGCGTCTTCACCGGCGCCAGAAAGCCCTGGAACGTGTCGGCGATGAAATCCTTGAAGCCGAGCTCGACCATCGTCGGAACATCGGGCAGATCGAACCAGCGCTGCGCGCCCGTGACGGCGAGTGCCTTCAGCGCGCCGGTTTCGATCTGCGGATGCGCCGGCGGCAAGGCCGCGCAACAGACCTGGGTGATGCCGCCCAGCACCGCCTGGATGGCCGGGCCCGCCCCCGAATACGGCACATGCGTGATCTGGATGCCGGCGACGATCTTGAGAAGCTCGGCCGACAGTTGCGGTGTCGTGCCGATCCCGGGGCTCGCATAATTGAGTTCGTTGGGATCGGCCTTTGCGCGCGCGATCAGTTCGGCCATGGTGCTGACGCCGAGCTTTGGATTGACCAGGAAAACGTTCGGCGACGTTCCGAGTTCGGCGATCGGCGCAAAGTCCTTGTAGGGGTCATAGGGTATCCTGGCGTAAAGGCCGGGATTGACGACATAGGCGCTCGAGGTGACCAGCAGCGTGTAGCCGTCGGGATCGGCATGCGCGGCGGTGCCGATTCCGATATTGCCTCCGGCTCCCGCCTTGTTCTCGACAATGACGGTGCCGCCGATGGCTTCACCAAGATGAGGCGCAAGGACACGGGCCATGATGTCGGTCGGACCGGCCGGCGCGAACGGCACGATGATCTTGACCGGACGTTCGGGATAACCCGCCGCCCTGGCCTGTTCGAGAAGCAGATTCGGAGCAGCGATCGCGCCGATCACCAGCCCTGCGCCGCGCAAGACCTCGCGGCGCGACGGATAGGCCAATTTCCTGCCGGGCATGGTCCCCTCCCCTGATTTCCGCATCACGTACGCGCCAGGGTTTCTTCCCGCCTGGCCAGCGTCAGACCGTAAGCTACAATTTTGGCCTCTTGAATACGGCCTCAGAGATAGCCGGTGCCGGCTTCCTCGGCAAAACGGCCGGGATCGCCTTCCCAGACGATCCGCGCATGCTCCAGCACATAGACCCGGTCGGCATGCGGCAGCGCGAAGGTGACGTTCTGCTCGCCCAGCAGCACCGTGATCGGCGTGGTCTGGCGCAATTTTTCCAGCGCCTTCGACAATTGCTCGAGAATGACCGGCGCAAGGCCCAGCGTCGGTTCGTCGAGGATCAGGATTTTCGGCTGCATCATCAGCGCGCGGCCGATCGCCAGCATCTGCTGCTCGCCGCCGGACAGCGTCTGCGCCATCTGGTTCTGACGCTCCTTCAGGATCGGAAACAGCTCGAACAGCCAGGCCATTTGCCTGGTCTTCTCCTCGTCCGACAGATGCTGGCCGCCGAGATCGAGATTTTCGCGCACGCTCATCTCGCCGAACAGTTCGCGCGATTCCGGGCATTGCACGATGCCGCTGCGGGCGATCCGCGCCGGGCTGGTGCCGCGCAGCTTCTCGCCGTCGCGCACGATTTCGCCGGTGTAGGGCAGAAATCCCGAAATGGTGTTGAACAGCGTGGTCTTGCCGGCGCCGTTCAGGCCGACCACGGAGACGAACTCGCCCTGGTGGACATGGATCGAGACGTTTTCCAGCGCCTGCGCCTTGCCGTAATGCACGCTGACATTCTCGACCTGCAGCAGCGGCACCTTGTCCTTGAAGCTGGTCTCCGGGCGCGCCGATGTCTCGATCGCGCCGCCGAGATAGACCCGGCGCACGGTCTCGTTGCGCATCACCTCGTCGGCGCGGCCGGTGACGATCTCCTCGCCGAGATACATCGCCAGCACGCGGTCGACCAGTGCCGCGACGCTCTTGACGTTGTGGTCGACCAGCAGCACCGCGCGGCCTTCGTCGCGAAAGCTGCGGATCAGTTCGGAGAAGGTGCCGACTTCGGCCAGCGTCAGTCCGGCGAAGGGTTCGTCGACCAGCACCACCTTGGGATCGCGCGCGATGGCCTTGGCCAGTTCGAGCCGGCGCAGATCGGCGAACGGCAGCGTCGGCGGCCGGCGGTCCATCACCGCGCCGAGGCCGACGCGGTCGGCGATCCATTTCGCGCGCTCGGTCAGCGCCTTGTCGGCAAACAGCATGAACAGGCTGTCCGGCAGCAGCGCCACCATGATGTTCTCCAGCACGGTCTGCCGGTTCAGCGGCCGGGAGTGCTGGAACACCATGCCGAAACCCTTGCGCGCGATCTTGTGCGCGGGCAGGCCGGCGACGTTCTCGCCCTGGAATATGACATCGCCGGCGGTCGGGCGTTCGATGCCCATGATCGCCTTCATCGCGGTCGATTTGCCGGAGCCGTTCGGGCCGATCAGGCCGAAGATTTCGCCGGCGCGCAGATCGAGGCTGAGGTTCTTCACCGCGGTGAGGCCGCCGAAGCGCTTGGTCAGGCCGCGGACTTCGAGGACGGGAGGATTGTTGCTGGTCGCGTCCATCACGAGCGCGCCTCACGCGACAGGGCCGCTCCGAGGAAACCGCCGGGGAAGAACAGGACCACGAGCAGCGCCACGGCCGAGACGATGAAGGTCGCGAGTTCGCCGGTCGGCCGCAGGAATTCGCCGGCGACGATCAGGAAGATCGCGCCGAGCGCCGCGCCCGAGCACGGTGCGGCGGCCGCCGAGCACCGCGGCAACGATGACGTTGACGCCGACGGCGACGTCGACGACGGTGCCGACCGAGGCGGTGCCGAAATAGAACACCAGCAGCGCGCCGGACAGGCCGGAGAAGAACGCGCTGACGACGAAGGCGGCGAGCTTGTGCTTGACGATGTTGAAGCCGAGCGCGCCGGCCTGCACCGGATCCTGTCCGCTGGCCTGCAGCACCAGGCCGACCGGCGACTGCGACAGCCCGTACAGGATGATGGCGCTGATGGTCATGAAGCCGAGCGCGATCCAGTAATTGACGCCGGCGTCGATGGTGATCACGTCGGGAATGGTGAGGCCGATTTCGCCGCCGGTGAGATCGGCGAACACCACGATGAAATTCTGCAGCATCAGCACGGCGACCAGCGTGGTCAGCCCGAAATAGGGACCGCGCACCCGCAAGCGCCGGCAGCGCCAGCACGAAGCCGGCGATCACCGACGCCAGCGCGCCCAGCACGATGCACAGATACACCGACCAGCCATACTGGTTGTTGAGGATGCCGGCGGTATAGGCGCCGACGCCGATCAGGAAGGTCGGGCCGAAATTCACCTCGCCGGCGAAGCCGAACAGCAGGTCCCACGACATCGCGAACACGCCGAAATAATAGGCGACCGTGAGCAGGCCGAGAATATAGCCGGAGACGTAGAGCGGCAGCGTCGAGGCGACGATGACGACGCCGAGCGAGATCGAAGAACAGCCGCGATTTGAAGAAACTCGGCCATGCTCATCGCCTCCCGAGCAGGCCTTGCGGCCGGATATACATCACGATGACCAGCAGCAGCAGCGCCGGAATGGTGCGGTAGGCCGGCGAGACCAGATAGGCGGTGAGGGTCTCGAGATAGCCGACCACGAAGGCGGCGATCAGCGAGCCGGACACGCTGCCGAGGCCGCCCAGCACCACGATCGAGAACGCGCTCGCGGTCAGCGGCCCGACGCTGTAGGAGCTGACGCCGAGGAACATGCCGAGCAGCACGCCGGCGATGCCGGCGAGGATGCCGTAGATCGCCCAGACCACGACATAGATGCTGGTGAGCTCAAGCCCGAGCAGCGTGACGCCGCGCGGATTCATCGACGCCGCCAGCACCGCCTTGCCGGTGCGGGTGCGGTTCACCAGCAGCCAGAGCAGGCCGATCACGAGGCAGCAGACCACGGCGGTGAAGATTTCGTTCTTCGGGCGTGCGCACGCCGAAAATGTCGACCACGCCCTCGACGATCGGCAGCACGGTCTTGGCGTTGTTGGTGAAGAAATAGGCGATCAGCTCCTGGATCATGATCCCCCACAGCAAGGTGCCGGTGAGGACGAAGATTTCCTTCTCCTCGTTGGGAATTCGCCGCGATTTCTGGATCGGCTGCACCACCGCGAAATAGGTGACGAACGCCGCGACCAGCGCGACGGCGACGCCGACCAGCGCGCCGGCATAGGTGTTCAGATGCAGCACGCTGGCGGCGGCCCATGCCGCCACCGCCGCCAGCACCATGATGGCGCCGTGCGAGAGGTTGAGCACGCCGGAGACGCCGAAGATCAGGGTGAAGCCGGTCGCGCCGAGGGCATACAGCGCGCTGATGGCAAAGCCGTCGATCAGGATCTGAAAGGCAAGCATCTATAATGGCCGCGGCAGCACCGCTGCCTCACTCCTTCTGAGGAAATTGCCAGATGCGAAAATGCTCCCGGGCGAACCCGGGAGCATGATCGTTCGATGTTCAGTTCGCCGTGACCTTGATGAAGCTCGGGAACTTCAACTTGCCCTTGGCGACTTCCGGCGGCCAGACGGCGACCTGCTTGCCATCCTGCCACTGCAGCATCAGGCCGGTGATCAGGCCCTTGCCGTATTTGATCGAATGGGTGAACGGATCGTCCTTGCCGTAGAACTGGATGCGGCCGATGGTGCCTTCCCAGTCGGTCTTTTCCAAGCGCTTCGACCAGCTTGTCCGCATCGGTCGAGCCGCCACGCTTCACGGCGTCGGCGATGTAGTAGACTTCGTCATAGGCGGTGTAGCCGGCATAGGACGGGAAGTTGCCGAACTTGGTCTTGAAGCCTTGCGTGAACGGCAGGCTCTTGTCGGTCACCGGGACGTCCGGACCGGAGACGCCCTGATAGAGCACGCCTTCGGCCGCGTCGTTGGTGTCCTTGCCGAAGGTCGAGTTGGTGGCCTGCGAGGAGATGCCGAGCATCGGGATCGGCACCTGCTGGTTCTTCCACTGCACCGTCGGCTGCACGCCGACATGCGAAATGCCGGTGATGATCACGTCGGGCTTGGCGCCTTCGATCTTGTTGAAGATCGGGGTGAAGTCGGTGGTGTCGGGCGAGAAGCGGATGTGGTCGAGCACCTTCAGCCCGATCTTGGGCAGGCATTCCTCGTAGCCGACGTCGAGCGGCTTGGTCCAGGCGGCGTCCTCGCTCATGATGACGGCGGTCTTCATGTGCTTCTGGTCGACCAGCAGGTCCTTGGCGGCGTCGCAGACCGACAGCGCCAGCGCCGCCGAGGTCAGGTAGCCGTGGAAGGTGTATTTGTTCTTCTCGTAGTCGTTGTGGACGCTCTTGCTGATCTCGTTGGAGGCGGCGCCGGGGGTGATGAAGGGCGTCTTCAGGCGCGACGCCCAGGGTTCCAGCGCCAGCACGACTTCGCTGATGTAGCTGGCGATGACGATGTTGACCTTGTCCTCGTTGACCGCGCGCTGGAAGGCGCGAACGGAATCCGCCGAGGAGGAGTGGTTGTCGTAGGTGATGATTTCGATCTTGCGGCCGTCGACGCCGCCCTTGGCGTTGATTTCGTCGGCGGCCATCTGGGCCGCCTGCGGGATCGAGGCGCCGGCGATGGCCTGCGCTTCGGCGATGACGCCGATCTTGATGGGGTCCGCGGCCAGCGCCTGGCCGGAGGCGATCGTTAACAGGCCGAGCGCGGTTGCGCCGAGAAGTCCCTGCAATGACCAAAAAATAGGCGACTTGGATGTCTTGTTCATATCGTTTCTCTCCATTCTTTATTCTTGAGCCGTTATTCAGCTTTACCAGTATTTTAGCTGGGCATGCGTACTCGGCAAGAGAAACTGCACGTCAATCCGCTCCGCGTCAGCGCAACTAAAGTAGGTGGGAGTTCTCGCAACTGGCGCTGGCAGCGCCGCCGAGCTTGCGCATCGGGGGATTTAGCGGCTGTCGGAGACCCGGCTCCGGGTCGGAAGGTGCTGCGCCACAGGCACTTCTTGCGAACTCCCGGCCGTGGCAGACCGACAACCTTCTTGCCGGCGATACAATTCGGGGCGCCAAAAATTGCCCGCCGGCGGCGGAACCCGAAATCCCCCCTCAAAATGTCAAGACGGCGCGGCTGCAAGGCAGGCCGCGCCGTTCACAGGCAAGGACGGGAAATACAGGCCGGCGGGGGCTAGTGGGCCGCCGCCTGCCGGACCGCGGGCTTGCGTTCGATCGGATCGATGTCGATGGCGCGCAGCCGCCCCATCCGCAGCACATCCATCGCAAGCGTGCGGCCGATCCGGTCACGATCCAGGATGCGGATCAGATCGTCGACGCCGTTGACCTCGACGCCATCCAGCTTGATCACGACGTCGCCGGGCAAGAGGCCCGCCCGCGCAGCCGGCCCGTCCGGCTCGATCTGCGCCAACAGCGCGCCCATCTTGTTGTCGACGCCGGCGACCACCGCGTGACGCCGTGGCACGGGCACGGTCTGGCCGGACACGCCGATATAGGCGCGCCGGACATAGCCGTGGCGGATGATTTCGGACAGCACGAACTGCGCCGTGTTGCTGGCGACCGCAAAGCAGATGCCCTGCGCGCCGCTGATGATCGCGGTGTTGATGCCGATCACCTCCGCAGCCGAAGACACCAGCGGCCCGCCGGAATTGCCGGGATTGAGCGCGGCATCGGTCTGGATGACGTCTTCGATGGTCCGGCCGCTCACCGAGCGGATCGAACGGCCGAGCGCCGACACCACGCCCGCCGTCACCGTCGATTCAAAGCCGAGCGGATTGCCGATCGCCACCACCAACTGGCCGCGCCGCAAGGTTTTGGAATCGCCCAACGAGGCGTAGCGCAGATCGCGCACGCCGTCGGCACGCAGCAGCGCCAGATCGGTGTCGGGATCGACGCCGAGCACGCGCGCGTCGGTGACGATGCCTTCGACGTCGCGCAGGCGGATCTGCTTCGACGATCCGACCACGTGGCTGTTGGTGAGCACGAGCCCGTCCGGAGAGATCACGATCCCCGAGCCGATTCCGCCGCGCCCGTCCTGTCCGGCAGCGGAGGTTTCAACGCGGACCACGGCGGGTCCGACGCGTTCGGTGACGCCGATCACGGCATTGGAGTAAGCATCAAGCAGCGCCTGATCGTCGACCGCCGCGGCTCTGGCGGTTGGCGATGGCGGGTTCTCGTCGAATGTGGCTCGGGTAAAATCCAGCATGGCAGGTTCCTTTGGACCGGAGAGATGGTGGTCCCGCCCTGCCCTCGCAAGTAGCGCGCAGCAGCCAGTCCGGCAGCGGTTGGCCGGTCTTCCGAACTGGAATACCCTGGGTTCAAGGCTATCGGCTGCCCAAGCCGATGAGCAACGATGCCTGATCTAGCCGAGCGCGCCGTAGCAGACGAAGCCGAGGCTGAGCGCGAGAAGAAACAGCAGCGACAGCGTCACCGCCGCGGTGACCTTGCCGCCGACGCGCCCGATCACGCGCAGATCGACGCCAAGACCCAGCGCCGCCATCGACATGATGGTCAGGATGCTCGCGGCCTTCTGCAGCGGGAAAACCGCGGCCACGGGCAGCAGCGAAAGCGAGCGCAGCGCGGCGAGGACAAAGAAGGCGACAATGAACCACGGCACGGTGGTGAAGAAAGCCCCTGGCCTTCGAGGCGCCCGCTGCCGAGCGATCGGCACGGAGGCCTTTCGCGGACACCGCGATGCAGGCGACGACCGGGCCGAGCATCATCACCCTGCACCAGTTTCACGAGCGTGCCGATCTGCGTGCTGACGAGGCCCGCCGGCACCGTTGCCGCCAGCACTTGCGGCACCGCATAGACGGTCATGCCGGCCAGAACCCCGTATTGCGTTTCCGACAGGTGCATGAGCGGGATCAGAAGCGGCAGTCCCAGCACCACGATGACGCCAAGGATCGCGGTGAAGGATATCGAGGAGATGATGTCGTCGGAACTGGCGCCGATGACGGGCGCGACCGCGGCGATCGCCGAATTGCCGCAGATCGAGTTGCCGCAGGCGATCAGGATCGACAGCCGGACCGGCAGGCCGAGCGCCCGGCTGATGCCGAAACTGGCCCCGAGCGCGAGAATGACGATCACCACGATCGCGCCGAGCAGCATCATGCCCGACGCTGCGATCGCACCGAATGTCAGGGAGGCGCCGAGCAGCGCCACGGCTATTTCCAGCAGTTGTTTCGCGGAAAACGCGATCCCCATCAGCCAGCGGCGATCCGGCTCCCACACCGCACGAATGGCGATTCCGAGCAGGATCGCGATGACGATGGCTTCGACATAGGGATGTCCGATCAGCCCCTCTTCGACCGCCTGCACCGCCATCGCGGCAAGCGTGACGAGCGCGCACAGCGCCAATCCCCAGATCAGCGGAACCGCTTTCGCGATCACGCCGCTGGAGGGACTGACGCTGTCAGGGGATTCGGCCCGATCTGGCACGCTGGATCCTTCAAAGAGAAGGAATTATGCGCTAGACCATCCGAAATGGAAAATATCGTTTCAGTATAGCCCGATAGAAAGAGGTTATGTCCCTCAATCTCCATCTGCTGCGCATGTTTTCGACCGTGGTTCGCAGCGGCAGCTTCTCCAAGGCCGCCGAGATTCTCGAATATCAGCCAGCCCGCCATCTCCAAGGGCGTCCGGGACTTCGAGCTTCAGGTCGGCTGCCGGCTGCTCAACCGTTCCCCCAAGGGCGTGGTGCCGACCCCGGAGGGGCTCGCGCTGTCGCGGCGCGCCGAGGCGCTGTTCGCGGTCGAGCGCGCGGCCGAGGAAGAGTTGTCCGCGCTGCGGGGGCTTCACAACGGCTCGTTGCGGATCGGCGCCTCCACCACGATCGCGACCTACATGATCCCGCGGTATCTGGGCGCGTTTCATCGGGCCTATCCCGGCGTCGAATTGCACCTGATCAGCGCCAACACCCGCGACATCGCCGAACAGATGGTCGCCCAGGACCTCGATATCGGGTTGGTGGAAGGCCCGGTCGACGACAGGAGCCTGATCGCGGAGCCCTGGCGCACCGACGTCATGAAACTGATCGCGGCGCCCGACCACGCCTTCGCGCGCGAGGCCGGCCCGATCGATCCCAAGCGGATCGAGAACGAGGTCCTGATCGTGCGCGAGCCGGGCTCAGGCTCGCGGGAGGTGGTGACACAGGCGCTGGCCGCCCACGGCATCGAACCGCCACGCACGCTCGAAATCGGCAGCACCGCGGCGATCAAGCAGGTCGTCGCCGCCGGGCTCGGCGTATCGATCGTCTCGATCGTAGCCGTGGAAGACCAGGTGCAACTCGGCCGGCTGAAAGTGCTGGAACTCAGCGGGATGAAGATCGAACGCACCCTGTGGCAGTTGAAATTGCCCAGCCGCGTCGCCATGCCCGCCGCGCGGGCTTTCGAAAAGATGCTGTTCGACCGCTCGGCTTTTCCCGACGAGAAATCGGCCCGGTCCGTCAGCGCGTGACGGTATGCACCGGCGCCGGCACGCTGCCGACATCAAAGTTCGGCGTCGGGTAGGTCAGGATGCGCGCGGAAACGATCACGACGACCAGCAGCCAGAACACGTATTGACCGACGCGGCTCAGGGTCGCGGATGCACTACCCGCTTCGCGCTTGCCGCGTCCCGTTTCCGGGATCGCCTCGCCGTAAGCATCGAATTTATCGGTCAGCATCGCTTTATTCCGGGCTTATCCGTGAGGCTATTTATGTCGCAAGGCGGGCCCCCAAAACAATGGTTGGAACTTTCAATGTTCGGCCGGGGGCGAATGGTTTCTTTCCCGCGAACGACCGCCGGCAGAGGGTTTTTGTTTCCAGGGCTTGCCGGGCGCACCGCCCCGCGAGAGACTGCCCCCAACCATAAAATTCCGGGCGGAGGCGACCATGACCGGCGCAAGGCTGAAGCATTATGGCTGGGGCCGCGAGGGCGAAGGCATGACAGAGGCGGAGCAGGCCTTCGTGCTCGGCCGTTACCGCGCGAAATTCTCCCGCGACAAGTTCGAGACCATTGCGGTGCCCCGGCTTGAGGATATCGCCCTGCGCGCGCCGCGCGTGATGCCGCCGCCCTCGCTCGCCGCCTTCTGCGTCACCGACCGCTACGACCGCGCCGCGCATGCCTACGGCAAATCCTACCCGGACTATGTGCGCGCCATGCTCGGCGACTATGATTGCGCGCCCGATGTCGTCGCCTATCCCCGCAGCGAGGCCGAGATTTCCGCCGTCATGGACTGGGCCGGCGGCGTCAACGCCTCGCTGACGCCGTTCGGCGGCGGCTCGAGCGTCTGCGGCGGCGTCGAGCCGCGCGCCGACGGCGTTCGCTACAAGGCCGCCGTCACGCTCGACCTGCGCCATCTCGACAAGGTGGTCGAGGTCGATCAGGCCTCGCGCGCCGCGCTGATCGAAGGCGGCGCCTACGGTCCGTCGCTGGAAAACCAGCTCAAGCCGCACGGCCTCACCTTGCGGCATTTTCCGCAGAGCTTCGAGTATTCGACACTGGGCGGCTGGATCGCGACCCGGTCGGGCGGTCATTTCGCCAGCCTCTATACCCATATCGACGATTTCGTCGAAAACCTGCGCGTGGTGACGCCTCGCGGCATCCTGGAAACGCGCCGCCTGCCGGGCTCCGGCGCCGGGCCGAGCCCCGACCGGCTGTTGATCGGCTCGGAGGGCAACGCTCGGCGTGATCACGCGAGGCCTGGATGCGGTTGCAGCCGCGCGCGAAATTCCGCGCCGGCGCGTCCATTCGGTTCGAGAGTTTCTTCGCCGCCGCGCGTGCCGTGCGCGCCATCGCACAGGCGGGGCTTTATCCATCGAACTGCCGCATCCTCGACCCGCAGGAGGCCTTCAACACCGGTGCCGCCGACGGCAGCGTCGCCATCATGGTGCTCGGCTTTGAATCCGGTGATCATCCGACTCGATGCCTGGATGGCGCGCGCGCTGGAATGCTGCACCGATCATGGCGGCACGCCCGAGGCCGCGAAGGCCGGCGACGCGCATCTCGAAGGCGCGGCCGGCATCTGGCGCAATGCCTTCATCCGCATGCCCTATGCGCGCGAGTTCCTGACGCCGGCCGGTCTCATCAACGACACTTTCGAGACCGCGATCACCTGGGACCGCTTCGAAAGCGTTCCACGACAAGGTGAAGGCGGCGACGGAGCGCGCGATCCAGGAGGCGACCGGCGTCCAGGGCGAGGTCACCTGCCGCTTCACCCATGTCTATCCGGACGGCCCGGCGCCCTACTTCTCCTTCCACGCGCTGGGTCGTCACGGCGAGCTCCTGACGCAGTGGCAGGCGATCAAGAACGCCGCGAGCGACGCGCTGATCGAGGCCGGCGGCACCATCACCCATCACCATGCGGTCGGCCGCGATCATCGCCCGTGGTACGACCGCCAGCGGCCGGAGCTTTTCGCGGCAGCGCTTCGCGCGGCGAAACGGGACACTCGATCCGCAGGGCATGCTCAATCCGGGCGTGCTGATCGATCCCTGAGCACCGAGGCCGCGTGGACAGCAACAGCCTGCGCTGTAATCTCGGGCATCTCCGGCACCGGACACAGCGCGCGATGGCAACTATCTGGACTCGCAAATCCACGGCCGAGCTGTTGAGCGAAGCCGCGCAAGGCGATGGCGAGGTGCGCGGGCTGAAGCGTACGCTGTCCGCCCTCAATCTCGTCGCGCTTGGCGTCGGCGGCATCATCGGCGCGGGAATTTTCGTGCTGACCGGGCACGCGGCGGCGGCGAACGCCGGCCCCGCGGTCGCGCTGTCGTTCCTGCTCGGCGCCGTCGCCTGCGCCTTCGCCGGCCTGTGTTACGCCGAAATGGCGTCGACGGTCCCGATCAGCGGCAGCGCCTATACCTACGCCTATGCCACGCTCGGCGAACTGATCGCATGGATCATCGGCTGGGATCTCATTCTCGAATATGCAGTGGGCGCCACCACGGTTGCGATCGGCTGGTCCGGTTATGTCGTTTCTTTCGCCAGGGACTTCGGCATCGATCTGCCGATGCGTTTTGTCTCCTCGCCCTTTACCTATGATGCGACCCGGCACGCCTGGTCCTCCACCGGCGCGATCCTCAACGTGCCGGCGGTCGCGATCATCATCGTCATCACGGCGCTCCTGGTCGCGGGCATCCGCGAGACGGCGCGGTTCAACAATTTCATCGTTGCGGTCAAGCTTGTGGTGATCGCGCTGTTTGTCATCTGCACGCTGCCCGCCTTCGATACCGCGAACTGGGTCACGGCCAGCAATCCGCAGGGCGCGTTCATTCCGCCCAATGCGGGCGTCGGGGTGTACGGCTGGTCCGGGCTGGCGCGCGGCGCAGCCGTCGTGTTCTTCGCCTATATCGGATTCGACGCTGTTTCCACGGCCGCGCAGGAGGCGAAAAGCCCGATGCGGGACATGCCGGTCGGGATCCTCGGCTCGCTGGTCATCTGCACCGTGCTGTATGTCGTGGTCAGCCTGGTGCTGACCGGCATCGTGCCCTTCGACAGGTTGAACGTGCCCGACCCGATCGCGGTCGGCATCGATGCCGCGGGCGTGGGGTGGCTCTCGCCGTTCATCAAACTCGGGATCATCTTCGGCCTGACCTCGGTCATCCTGGTGATGCTGCTGGCGCAGCCGCGTATTTTCCGGGCGATGGCGCATGACGGCCTGCTGCCACCGGCGGCCGCCGAGATCCACCCCACGCTGCGCACGCCCCACATCGCCACGATCTCGACCGGCGCGGTCGTTGCCGTGCTCGCAGGCCTGCTGCCGATCGGGCTGGTCGGCGAACTCGTCAGCATCGGAACGCTGTTCGCGTTTGCCGTCGTATCGATGGGCGTCGTGGCATTGCGCATTACCGAACCGGGCCTGAACCGCCCGTTCAAGGCGCCGGCGATCTGGCTGGTGGGACCCGCGGGTGCGGCGACCTCCATCTTCCTGATGTTCAGCCTGCCGGTCGACACCTGGCTAAGACTGGCGGTCTGGCTCGCGATCGGACTGGTGATATATTTCGGCTATGGCGCGCGGCACAGCCGGATCAGGGCCGACGCCTAGCCGCGCCCTTGCACCGAACGTGAGATATCCAGCTGCGCCGTACGCTCCAGGCCTTATTGCTGCTTCTCCCCTTGCAGGCTGCCGCCGCCGAGCCGCTGTGGCAGACGCTGCCGCCGACCCCCGCTCCCGTCGCCGGCGAGCACAGCGGCCACGCCAAGGTCAACGGCATCAGCCTTTATTATGCGACGATCGGCCATGGCCCGCCGGTCGTGCTGCTGCACGGCGGGCTCTCGAACTCCGACTATTGGGGCAACCAGGTCAAGGCGCTCGCCCCGCATCACACCGTGATCGTCATGGACAGCCGCGGCCATGGCCGCAGTACCCGCGACGCCCGTTCCTACGGCTACGATCTGATGGCCGATGACGTCGTGGCACTTCTCGACGCCCTGCATTTGGCCAAAGCGGATGTGGTCGGCTGGAGCGACGGCGCCATCCTCGGTCTCGACCTCGCGATCCGCCATCCCGATCGCGTCGGCAAGGTATTCGCCTTTGCAGCCAACACCTTGACGTCGGGCGTTCAGGAAGGCGTCGAGAAGAACACGACCTTCGCCCGCTTCATCGCCCGCGCCGGCGACGAATATGCCAGGCTTTCAGCGACTCCCAAGGAATATGACGCCTTCGTCGCCCAGATCAGCAAGATGTGGGAGAGCGAGCCGAACTGGACCGAGGATCAACTGCGCTCGATCAAGTCGCCCGTGCTGGTGGTGGACGGCGACCACGACGAGGCGATCAAGCGCGCGCACACCGAATATATCGCCGCCACGATTCCCGGCGCCGGCCTCCTGATCCTGCCCAACAGCAGCCACTTCGCCTTCCTGCAGGATCCGGTGCTGTTCAACGCGGCACTGCTGCATTTCCTCGGCGACCGCTAGCCGCGGTCGGGTCATGGGCGGCTTGTTAGCCTCAACCGGCCACCGCATGCGGCAGCGAAGCGCTGACTGCATTGATGTCATTCAGGATAGGCGTCGAATCCTGCGACAGCGCGGCGGCCCGCGCCGTTTTCAGATGCTGATGGGCGAGATCCGGCTGATCCTTGATGAGGCAAAGTCTGGCAAGATCGAGTTCGATGCGGGCTTGCGTCGTGCTTCCCTCGTGGATCTGGCCGTTCTGCGCGATCTGCTCAAGCAACTGCCTTGCAAGCCGGATGCCGGAGATCCGCACCGCCAGAATCGCCGGCAAGTTCGATAAAATGAGTTTGATCGACGGCCGCCCCTGAAAGGAGAGCATGCCGATATAGAGTTCGGCGAGCGCCAACCGGTTCCAGGAAGCCACAGCCAGGCTTCCGGTCGCGTCGGACGCCGAGATCGCAGCCTTCAGCAGCCGAATGCCCTCGCCGATTTTGCCCGTCATCGCCAAGGCCGGGCCCACCGCAAAATCAACCCCGCTGGCCGCGTAGGCCCAATGATGTGCGAGAGCCCATTTTTTCAACGACAACAATTGCGCCAGGCCCTCCTCGACCCGTCCGTCCAGCAGCAGGCCCGTCGCACTGGCCATTCTCCCGGCATTGCGGTCAAAGGGAGTGGCCGCCGTCCGTTCGCATCTTTGCGCGTTAGCGATGGCCTCGCCAAATCGCTGGTCCTGCATGTCGATCCACGCCAAGGTCCAGAACGCCATGCCGAGCGCCCTGTTGTCCTGGCGCTGACGGCCCGCCTCGATCAATTGCAGAACCCAGGCCCGCGCCCTTTTTGTCAGCCCGCGACAGACATAGTCCCAGGCGATCGACCAGTACGCCCAATTGAGAATGTAGTTGTCGCCGGATTGACTGCAGATCTCGAGCACTCGCCTGCCCTCTGCTTCGGCCGCCTGGCTGCGTGTGCCGGCCGAGAATGGTCGAGCAAAACAGCAACGCTGATCGCGCATAGGCTAGCGCGCGGATGTCGTTCATGCGCCCGGCAATATCGACCGCCAATTTTGCGCGCGCTTCCGCCGAGCGGAATTCGCAAAAATGATTCTAACAGCATGCAGTGAAAATAGAGCGCGAAGACCAGTTGCGGCGTGTCGCCCAAAGCCTGAAGCCGCGGAATATAGCTCTCCGGCGATCTCGCGAAGCCCGATGAAGATCGCCCTTTAGATGAAGCACCTCCAGCAGACTCGCCACCGACCGTCGCCATCGCCTGATCGTTGCCGGCGCACCCTGCCGCCAACTCCAGCAGGCTGAGGGCTTTGCGAAAGTATCGCTCCGCCTCCTCCAGGGAATAGATATCGAGGCACTTTCTGTCCCGCAAGCGAACAATAGCGAAATGCCTTGTCATGCTGCACCGAAGATGAGAAGTGGTACGCGAGCGTTTCGGCGACCTCGCTGAGACGCGCCGCGCCGCGAAGCTCGATCGCGTTGGCGACCTTGAGATGAAGTTCTGAGCGCGGTGAGCTCAACAGGCTGTCGTAGAGCGCGTCGCGCACCAGCACGTGCTTGAACTCGAAATCGCCCGACTGGGAGTCGCGTTGCACGAAGTTCGAGACCTCTCCAAGGCTTCCAGCCGGATCTTCGACGTCGCCAGAACCGGTCTCGACGGCCGCAAGCAGGTCCGGATCGAAGCGCCGTCCGATGACCGCGGCCATCTGCAGCAGCTTCCGATCGTCCGCGAGACAGCCGATCGACGCGCGCGGTCAGCAGCAGTTGCACGCTGGCCGGCAAGGCCGCCGCGACCATGCTCGCCTCGTAGCTCAATCCCGACAGCGTGCGACGAACCGTGCCGCGTTCGATCAGATAGCTTGCGATCTCTTCGACGAAAAGCGCGTTGCCTTCGGCCTTGTCGACGATCAGTCGCGCCAGCGGTTCCGGCAGGTTGTCGACGCCGAACCGAACTGCGCGATGCGCACCGTGTCCGATGACGACAGTGGGGTGAGCCGCAGTTCGACGACACCGGGCCGCCCCGCCCAAACCGGGACATATTCCGGCCGTCGCGTGTGCAGGATGATCGCAGGCAGCGCGGGTTCGCGGTCGACGATCCGCAGCAGCAGTTCTTCCGAAGCGCTGTCGATCCAGTGCAGATCCTCGAGCAGCAGAATCACCGTCGACAGCCGGCTCTGCTCCTCGATCAACCGCAACAGGAGATCCCGCGTGCGTGCGCCGATCAGCGTGCCGTCGAGTTCCGCCAGCGCGCCGTCCGGGGCTTTCAGACCCAGGAGATTGAGCAGCAGGCCGAGATTCTGTGGCGACCAGCAGCTCAGCCGCTTCAGTCCCTCGTCGAGCTTTCTGAAGATCGCGTTCTCCGGCTCGCCGGAATTCAACGAGAACCAGTTTCGCACGCACTTCGATGAACGGCAGGAATGGCGTTTCCTTGCCCGTCGGCCGAACAGTTTCCGCGCAGCATCACGACCCGGTCCGCGCTGTGCCGCAGCGCGAACTCATACAGCAATCGCGATTTTCCGATGCCCGGGATCTCCGACGACATCGACGACGCGAACGGAATTGAGGTGCTGCAGTTGCTCTTCCAGGACAGCCAGCTCCGCTGGTCCGGCCGATATAGGAAGTCAGCCCCCGCGCCACCGCGGCGTCGAATCGCGTCGCGTGATCGCGAACCGCGACGAGACGATAGACCGGCTGCAGGCTCGCTCTTTCCCTTGAAGCGAAACACCCCGGCGGGTTCGGTCTCGACCATGCCTTCGACCTGCCGGAGCATCGCCTCGCTCATGACGACGGTGCCGGGCGCGGCTTCGACCTGAAGGCGCGCGGCAAGATTGACGATGTCGCCATGCGCCGTGACGCTGGTGCTCTCGCCGCTGTCCACGGCCCCGAGCACCACGGGTCCGGTGGTGAGGCTGATCCGCAGCTGCGGACGAAAGCCGAGTTCGGCCTCGATCTTGTCGCCGGCATCGGCGAGCCGTGTCTTGAATCTCGAGCGCCGCACGGCAAGCTCGCAGCGGCCCGTCTTCAAGCGCGGTCGGCGTGCCGAACAGGGCCAGGACGCCATCGCCGGTGAAGTTCTTCACGCTGCCGCGATGGTGATGGATCGCCGCGGTGGTCAGGCCGGAGACGTGGCTGACCAGGGCGAAGGCCGCCTCCTCACCCGATCGCTCGACGAACGCGGTGAAGCCGACAAGGTCCGTCATCAAGACCGTTATCTGGCGATGCTCGCTGTGCAGACTGAGCGCCGATACGCCCTCTTGCGGCGACGCGATCTTCGGCGGGTTCGGGCATCTCACCTGCTCCTGAAGCAGCGGATTTCGCTCAATTTATCACCTGCGATCAATAGTATACGCTTCGAACACGCTTCCGCACCACACCTCTGGACGTTCGTCGCCGGCAGGTTCGCTAGCCCCTTACTAGGGTCTCCCAAAAGCATGTAGCATCGATATTGCAGGACCCTGATGACGGCGCGGCGTACAACCGTGCCGCCCCGACGAAATGGGGAAGCGGCAGTTGGGAATCCGAAAGCCCATAGAGGTCGCTGTCATCGGCGGCGGTTGCGCATCCATTGCGGCCGCCTTCGAATTGACTCAGCCGCAGACACAAGGGCGCCTACCACGTTACGATTTATCAGGTCGGCTGGCGCCTCGGAGGAAAGGGATCGTCCGGCCGTGGCGCTGCCGGTCGCATCGAAGAGCACGGTCTCCACGTCTGGCTGGGCTGCTACGACAATGCGTTTCTGTTGCTGCGCCAGTGTTACGAAGAACTGAAAGGAAATGCGAAAGGACGCGGTCGCGAACTGGGATGACTTCTTCCTGCCGGATTCGCACATCGCCGTGGCGGGCAATTCGGCGAAAGGCGGCTGGGTCAACTGGGCCGCACATTTTCCTCCTGCCCCGGGACTTCCCGGCGATCCCCTGGAGTCGCACAAATCCGTTCTCGCTTCCAGCATTACTTCGCTCGCGCGGTCGCGCTTCTGCGAACACTCCTGCTCGGCCTGGAAACTTTCCGGACGTCCGAGCGCGACAGGTCCAGGTGCGGATACCGGAGCCGGATCGAGCCGCAAGACGATTCGGCTGCCATCATCGCGAGGGTGGCAAGCCTGTTGCGCTTCGGCGCGCTGGCCTCGGCCGCGGTAGCCGTCGAAGCGCTCGCGCTGGTGGAAGCGGCGCTCAAGTCGATCGCCGACAGTTCCGGAAAATACCATGCTGAAGTTGATGGAAGCGATTGCCGCCGCCGTCCGCAAACAGTTCGAGCAGATCGTCGCGACGCGACGATCACATCCGATATCAGTGGGAGATCGTCGATCTGATCCTGGCCAACCTGGTCGGGGCGGTCCGCTTCAAACTGCTTACCGATCCGCGCGGCCTCGACGCCATCAATCATCTCGACCAGCGGGAGTGGCTGCGGCTGAACGGCGCGTCCGAGCGCGCGATGAATTCGTCGTTCACGCGCGTTCTCTACGATATGGCGCTCGCCTACGAAGGAGGCGACGCGAACCGTCCCGCGATGGCGGCGGGCGCCGCCCTGCGCGGAACGCTGCGGTTCTTCTTCTGCTATCGCGGCGCGCCGTTCTGGAAGATGCGCGCCGGCATGGGAGATGTCGTGTTCGCCCCGTTCTACGAGGCGTTGCGCCGACGCGGTGTAACCTTCAAGTTCTTCCACCGGCTTCGCAACGTCAGGCTCGCCGATGCCAGCAGACTCGCGCCCGGCGAGAAGCAATATGTCGAGGCGCTCGAATTCGACGTTCAGGCGGAGACTTTGGGCGGACGCGAGTATCGACCCCTGGTCAATGTCCGCGGAATGCAATGCTGGCCCGCCGAGCCCGACTACCGGCAATTGAAGGGCGGGCAGCGATGCAGCGGGAGCAGCGGGATTTCGAATCGCACTGGGATAACCGCAAGGCATCGAGCCTCGAACTGCGGGTGACGCGCGATTTCGATTTCGTCGTGCTGGGCGTCGGCGTCGGCGCGCTGCCTGACGTCTGCAGCGAGATCGTCGCCACCAACCCGCGCTGGCGCGACGATGGTCGACCGCGTCAAGACCGTCGCCACCCAGGCGTTTCAGGTCTGGCTCGGCGCCGATTTGCAGGAACTGGGCTGGGAGCATGCCGCCGGTGACGCTGACCAGCTTCGTCAAGCCGTTCGATACCTGGGCCGACATGGGCCACGTCATTCCCGCCGAGAATTGGCGCGACCATCCGCCGCGGACGGCCGCCTATTTCTGCAACGTCCTCGCCGATCCGCCGCAGCGAGCCGGACGCTGGCGACATCGGACTATCCGAGGCCGCCGCCGTGAAGAGGTGCGCGCTCAACGCCATCGAATTTCTCAACCGCGATATTCAGCATCTGTGGCCGCAGCGCCAAGCGGCCGCTCCGGCGAATTTCGCTGGGAATTGCTGGTGGATCCGGAGCGCGGCCAAAAGGACGAGAAAGCGGAACAGCGACACGCTCGCGCTTCGATACGCAGTACTGGACGGCGAACGTCAATCCTTCCGACCGCTACGTTCTTTCCTTGCCTGGCAGTCCTCGAATATCCGAATTTCGCCGCTCGACAATACCTACGACAACCTGACGATTGCCGGCGACTGGACAGATTGCAGCCTTAACGTAGGATGTGTCGAAGCCGCCATGATGTCGGGCAGACTGGCGGCCCATGCGATTTCCAGATGGCCCGCGCTCGAAGATATTATCGGCTATGATCATCCTTGATTAGTTGAACCATGCAACGCCCGGAGGGGACACGTCATGGCGAAAAGCACTAAAGGCAGAAAGAGCGAACGTTGCGCGACGCGAAGATCCGGAACGCGAAACTGCCAACCGGAGCGGAAGCGAGCATATCAAACGCAACGCCAGATCTCGCGGCACGGCGACGACGACCGCGGGCGCAATCGCCGGGTTTCGGAGACCGTCCAGCAGGCGATCAGCGACATGGTCCAAGCTGAGCTCCACTGTCATCGAGGACCAGATCCGCGCGGGACAGCAGGCCGCCGAGCGCGCTGCGCGACGGCATCGCCAATTCCACGCAGCTCAACACCGACGTCAACTTGCTGGTCGACAGCCTTGTCGCCGCGACCAAGGACGTCGGCGCGACCTGGCTCGATCTGCTCTCGATCATCACGCGCTCGATTGGCAAGCCATCGGGCCAGGCCGGGGTGGCGGTGGCGGTCCAACGCGCACCGCCGCCGAGGCCGCGCACGGTCACGGAAACCGGGACCTCCGGCAGCGCCACGACCGTCAGCAGCATTACACCCGCCGATCCGGCGATCACGGGCATACCGCCGCAGATCGTCGTCAAGGGCGTGCGGGTGAGAAGCGTCAAACTCGATTTGCGTCCTCCCTCGCCGCACTTCGTGCCGGTCTTGCCGCGAGCTGCATAGCGGCGATCCAGAGAGCCAGCCCTGACGGCCGTGAAATTCGAGCTCAGCGCGGACCGCACCCGTCTGGTCCTGACCGTCAGTGTTCCAACGATCAGCCGGCCGGCACCTATACCGGCGTCATCGTCGATAGCAGCACCAACGAGGCCGGAGGAACCGTAAGTGTCACGGTCGCGAGCTGAGGCTCGGAAATCCCGGCGTCCCCGCGGCGGAGGACCGCTCCGCCATGTCTTCGCTCGTCGCCGACACCCTCGAGGAATACGGTGCGACGACGCGCGAAGCACTGGCCAGCTATCTGCCGAGCGGCTATCCGACGCGATATCTGTACGAATTGCTGGCCGATTATCCGCAGCGCGTCGGCAAGATGATGCGGCCGAGCATCTGCATCGCGACCGCGCGGGCCTTCGGCGCCAGCGCGTCGGACGCCATCCGCTCGGCGGTCGCGATCGAATTGTTGCACAATGCGATGCTCGTTCACGACGACATCCAGGACGGCAGCGCGATGCGGCGTGGCCGGCCCACGCTCCACGTGCTGCACGGCGTGCCGCTTGCGATCAACGCCGGCGACGCGCTGTTCCTGCTGAGCCTGCGGCCGCTGTTCGACAATATGGGTCCGTTCGGCGAGCCTGCTCGGCCTGCGTATCGTGCGCGAGATGGAAACCGTCGCCTGGCATTCGCTGGAGGGACAGGCGATCGAACTCGGCTGGATCCGGGAAAACGTGCTTGGATCTTACCGACGCCGACTATCTCAACCTGGTCCTGAAAAAAACCTGCTGGCTCGCGACCATCCATCCCTCGCGCGTCGGCGCACTGATCGGCAGCCGCGGCGCCATCAACGTCGAACCGTTCATCCGCTTCGGCTTCTTTCTCGGGGCCGCCTTTCAGATCCAGGACGATCTGCTCAACATCGCGCCCGACCACCGTTACGGGAAGGAACTGAACGGCGATTTGCTCGAAGGCAAGCGCAGCCTGCTGCTCATTCATGCCTATCGCAATGCTTCGGCCGCCGAACGCACCAGGCTCGCCAGGTTGTTCCTGCGTCCGCGCGAGAAACGCAGAGCGCGAGGACGTCGCCTGGGTGCTGTCGCTGATGGCGGCGCACGACTCGGTCGATTATGTGCGCCGCTATGCCCATGCACTGGCCGGCGCCGCCTTGCACCAGTTCGATTCGATTTATGGCGACCTTCCGCCGTCCAGGGACAAGGCATTCATCCATGGTCTGGCGACCTGGATCTTTAATCGCTGAAGGCCGCGATCCGGCAGCTTCGTTCGTTTCGTCTATTGAGGAGGGATCGGTGCGCCGTCGCGTGTTGATC
Organism: uncultured Alphaproteobacteria bacterium; assembly: GCA_963843225.1. Classification (GTDB taxonomy): domain Bacteria; phylum Pseudomonadota; class Alphaproteobacteria; order Rhizobiales; family Xanthobacteraceae; genus Bradyrhizobium. Next base: position 166,889 of record CAWJJT010000010.1, read on the forward strand.
TACGGAGCGACGGGCTATACCGGCCGGCTGATTGCCGAGCACGCCCGACATTTGCGGCGTTCCCCTATCGTCGCCGGGCGCACGGCGCATCGCGTGCAGGCACTGGCCGCGCGAGCTCGGCGTCGCCGGCCGCGTGTTCAGCCTCGATGACCCGGAAATTCTCGACGAGGCGCTTGCCGATGTCTGACGTGCTCGATCAACGCTGCCAGCCCGTTTTCGGAAACCGCTCGTCCCCTGATCGAATCGTGCCTGCGCACGCGCACCCATTATCTCGACATCACCGGCGAACTGCCGGTGTTTCGCGACGCCTTCGGCTACGACGAGGCGGCCCGCAAGCGCGATATCATGATCATGCCCGGTGTCGGGATTGGGCATCGTCGCCTCCGATTGCCTGGCGATGCACGTGGCCGCGCTGCTCCCCGATGCGAAATACCTGCGGATCGGCGTATTGCGGCCCAACCTGCTGTCGCGGGGCACGTTCCGCTCCGCGCTCGGATTGGCCAATTCCCGCGTCAGCATTCGCCGCAACGGGCGACTGATTTCCGTCCCGGTCGGCCGGCTTCAGCGTTCCTTCGACTATGGCGACGGCGAGCGGGAGAGCGTCGCGGTGAACTGGGCCGACGTCTTCACCGCGTATTACTCGACCGGCATCCGCAACATCGAAGCCTATTTCGAGGCCGACATCGCCTCGCGCATTCCTCTACCAGATCGGCGCCGGCATCGCCGATGTCATGCGGTTCGCGCCGGTTCAGCGTTTGCTCGACGTCGCCGCCGGCGCATGGCCTGAAGGTCCGTCCGCAGTCGCCGGCGGCGGACGGACAGGTGCGTCATCGTGGCCGAGGCGGAAGACGGCTGGAGGCGACGCAGATCCGTCCGGCTCGAGACCCCGGACGGCTACAGCTTCACGGCCGAAGCAGCCATCGCCATCGCGCAGCGGGTCATGCGCGGTGACTTCCTCGCCGGCTTTCAAACTCCGGCAAAAGTCTATGGGGCCGATTTCGTGCTCGGCTTCAAGGGAACGCGCCGCCAGGAATTGCGCCGGCCGTTTCTCAAGATGCAGCCGATGGTGTTGGTTAGGAGACAGACGTCCACGTACTTCCAGCGCCGTTTCATATCGCGTCGAGGAGGACAATTGTCATGATCAAATACGTTCAGCGGAACGACGACCCGGCGATCCCCCCGCCCTACGATTTCCCCGGCATCACGATGAAGAGCTTTCGGCTGCCGGCGACGGTGGCGAACCTTCAGGACCTTTGCGACAAGTGCCTCAATATCGGAACGCTGGAAGACCGCGGCTTCGAATACCGGGCTTTGTTCGGTTTCGTCGACATGGAGCTTGTGACCTATCCCAGGATGATGTTCGCCCAGGAGCCTTTCTCCGAGTGGGGCTACGCCAGCCAGCAGGAATTGTATTTTCGCTTCTTTGTCTGGAAATTCATTTCGCTCGGAGGCATTCTGTTTCCCGATCCCATACCCGAACTGTTCTTTCCCTTCATGTTCGTCGACAATTCCTGGTCGATGACAAGCGGGCGAGCTGTCCTCGGATTTCCCAAGGTCATGGCTCGATTCGATCCGACGCCGGTGCTGTACGCTCCCTACCCGATCACGGCGTCGGCCCTGGTGCTGGAGGAATTCTCGCCGGACACCAAACTGGACTGGCAGCCAGTTGTTCAGATCGCGGCGGGTAACGGCCCGGCACCTGCTCCCGCAGGCTTGTGGCCGTGGATCGGGATCGCAGGCGAGATCGCCGACCCCTATCTCAACGAGTTGCTGACAGCGCTGCTGGCGAATATACCGAATGCCTTCTCGACCGTTCAGCTCAAGCAAGCCCGCGATACGCCGGCGGATGCTTGCTATCAAGCCGTGGTCTCCACGCCGTTCACGCCTTCGAACGTAGCGGTGCCGACGCAAATGCCGCCCGCGGCGATCACCGTCAACACCTATGCGAGCCTCGACATTCCCGGCATCCTGGGATTTCCGGCAGGCACGGCCTTGCAGCCTTCGCTGCAATATTCCGTCGGGCTGGACATGAGCATGGGCCGCATCAGGGATCTTTTCGTCAACCGATAGCGTTTCCGCGCTTGCGTTGCCGGCTCGCCGGGCAGCATCCGAATACCCAGGGTCGAGTGAATGGTTGGCTGGCGACGCAGTGCTGATCGAACCCGTCTCCGAGCTAATTCCCTGCTAACAGGGAATTTTACAGGGAAATTTGCGATTTTGATGCTCTGAGACGCCAAACCTGGCAGAGAAATGGCTGCGCTGCAGCGACTTTTCGCGAAATTCCCTACACGAATTAACAGGGAAAACATTTCGGGGAACAGGGAATTCCCTTGAGGTAACAGGGAGTTCGGGAGGCCGCCTAACGTCAAGTTTTCGCGGGGCCGCAACAGCGCGAAGGTCCTTAGGACGCTAACGCGCCGGACGGCATCGGCTCGTGGCGATTTTCCCTAAAGGCGCTTCGATTGTTCGAATACTTCAAATGCGGTCACGTTGAGATCAACGTCATTGCATCTGATCCCTCCAGATCAAGGGCGAGGGCTTGGCTAGAGGGTGAACTCGGTGCGCCGACGTGAAGGCGCTGCTATGCTCGCCGGCAGGCTCGGCAGGCCCTCGGAACGATCGTCGAAGATAACGGTTGGGTAGGCGTGCCTTCTGCCCCGCAGGCACATTCGGCAACGGCTCCAGATGCTCCCCGCACTGGGGCCGTTTCCATTGTCAGCTCCCTATTCGGCGTCCGCGTCGTGCTCGGTTGCCGGCCGAGGATAACAATGGGCGCTGAAGCGCGCAAAGCATCACTGAACATCCTGGTCGAATGCCTCGCAGCCAAGCACCTAACCTGGCCCTGAACCTAAGGTCAGACGCTCAATGTCGCCAGTCGTGAGGAGTGCCTTTTAGCCAACTCTCAGATTTTCCGCGGACGTTTTGCCGCGGTTCTCCTGCTCTTCGAAGCTCACCTTGGCGCCCTCATTGAGGCTGCCGAGGCCGGCTCGTTCCACGGCCGAGATGTGCACAAACACGTCCTTGCCGCCGTTGTCGGGTTGAATAAATCCGTAGCCCTTCGTCGCGTTAAACCATTTGACCGTACCAGTCGCCACGTCCGCACTCCCTACAAAATATACAATCGTTGTAGTAGATCGACTATCACGGCACTGGGCAAGCAAAAACCCGCGGTCAATCCGGCGGCCTTCTGCTGGAGAGGTCCTCAGCTCCCCTTTGTTGTTACCGCCGTAGCTGTTTGGTGTGGGCGACGAGCCGCTGGCGGTTGCGCTTTCTGGCCGCCCAGCGCCGGCGCTTCATGTGCTGCTCTCCGATATGTGCGGGGGCCTTTTGTCCGATCCATTCTCGATCTTCCGAAGCCGATCGGCCAAAGGAAGACATCTATTCAGAACGCGGCCCAAGGCGATGCGTTACCTAGTTGAGCTGGCGCGGATGGCGAAGAGAAAATAGCGATTGCCACGCTTTAATTACTAATTCCCCAACTCAGCAGAAACTGGCATCTTTTGGGTGGGGTTGGTCAAAGCGAGCACCCGCGATGACCTACAGGATGATCAGTCTAAGATTTGTACTTTCGACGGCGCTAGCCGTCGTTCTGGCGGTTGCCGGCATGTATTATGTGGAGCACTACTTCGGCCCCGTCGATCGGGTGGAAGCCGATCAATCCGTCTCCGGTAGCCGCGGAGTGGCTGAGCTGCCAAATTCTGACGGGCGCTTCTCGCGCGTTCACCTGCTGCTTTCCAACATGAAGTGAGCTGCGCCGCCAAATGGGGCCGCCTTCAGCTTCGCCGTGCTCGACGCCAATCGGAGACTCGCGGGAAAATGACAGAGACAGCGCTTCTCTCTCGACCCTGGACACCGGCTGAAGACGATAAGCTGCGGAGGTTGGCGCTCACGGGAGTTAGCGCAAGAGCGATTGGCTTCCAGATGAACCGGACTGAAAATGCCGTCCGTTCACGTGCCACACAGATCCAGTTAATTTTGAGAAAAATCAGGCCGAGACAATTGCAGATGGGCTGAAGGCGAAGGGAACATGGCAGGGACGCCTCGACGGCCTTGGACGCCGGAAAGGGATAAAGAGCTCCGCGAGCTCATCTTTAGTGCGAGCAGCGCTGAGACCATTGCCCGAGCGCTAAACCGGACCACTTTTGCGGTACGTCGCAGAGCAAGCGCACTGGGACTTCCACTGAGAAAAGTTGCCAGGCTTCACCGCTGACTTAATCCGTAGGTAGGTCGAGCTCGGCCTGGGCAAAAGGAAATGACTCGGCGGGGCGACGCGCAGCACTGCCCTTGGCGATTGTAACTTCCGATAATCGGGGTTCCGGAAGTAATTTGAGTGCTGATCAGCGCGCCCGATTAGTCTCAACCATCGCAGCCAGGATGCAGTCGCCCTAATCGGCGCGAGTCTCTACGATGCGCTGAGATCACAGCGCGCACGCCGTACCGCGTCACGAACCGCCTAGCGCCGGTTTTCGGGCTCAGGTCCGCGCTTCACTTTTTTGGCGGCCTCCCGCGCTTGGCGAAGAACAGCCCGCGAATGTCAGCTGCATTGCGCAACATTCCAGCTTTCTTCAAAGCCTCTGCTTTCTCCTGACCCGGTGGCATCATGCGAGCCCTTTCCAAAGCTTCAATAGCCATAGCTTCCGGATCAGCGGCCTCACTCGATGAATAATCTCGTTTCACTGATGCCTCGGATTGGGCTGGATAGAGAAACGGCCCCAGCTCGGGGGTAGGGAGCTGAGGCCGTCGGCTTGGATGTGCCGAAATTGGGGTCGCGACACCCCGATCCAACGACCAGCGATATGAACCGTTCCAAACGGCGAATAAGAATCAGCCCTTGCGCTGGCGCTGATACTGACTGACCCAGCACTGCGACGGACCGCCCGCTTCACACCCCGGCGGCCTATTTCTTCGCCTCCGTGTGTGGATTACGACACACAGCCCTGCCGCGAATCGACTTACCTTGCAGCTTCTCCCTAGCCTTGGGCCCGTCGCGAATGGCGGGTCTTTTTTAAGAAGCGTCGCCCGCGGCGCGCTCAGATTCGCTCGTGCGCTGGCGCCGATGGACCGGCACTCCGACACCCGGCCAGACTGACACGCATCAGCGACTCTCTCTGGCCTTGCAAACAGGATGGGCTGGAAAATGGCAGCGTCTAGGCGCATATTTGCGTGATGCTGCTCAACCTTGTGAAAGTCGCCTCAATGGCTGGCCTAGTGGTGCTCACCCTTGGCGTGGTCCCGAATAGGCGGTGGGGTTCGATCATTGCCGTAGCGACGTGCATTACGGTGGCCTTTGTCCTTCATTTCGTCGCCCCTTAGCCAGAGCACTCCCGGGATTCACCAGCGGCCTTCCTAGAGTCATGCAGGGCTATTATCCCCCCGGCGGATCGTCGTCACGCGGTTGCGGCTGGCGAAGATTGTCAAGGTAGAAGTGGCGGGCCAAGGCTCCAATTTCGTCGCTTGAGTTGGGCATGTGCCAGAGAGCTCGCCGAGCAACCTCGCGAAGCAGCGCCATCTGATCCGGCGCCGGATAGCGTTCGCTCGCGGCCAGCAGGCCATCGACGATGTGGTGAGCGGCCTTGCGGGCCCACGCTTCTCTTGGTTGCTGGCCATCGTCTGCCATGTGCGCTGCCCTCAAGAATATTTTTGGGTCTTTCCCATGGTCCCCAATTCGGATTTCCGGGAAGCTTGAGCGGTGAAATTGACGGCTAAGTAATTGATTTAACTGGTCGGGGCGGCTGAGATTCGAACCAGCGTCCTGCAGTGTCCAAAAGGCCAAAACGGCATGCCTGAAACACAACGCCACCGAGCGGAATATGTTCGCTGGCAGCGCTGCGTATCGAAACTGGGCCATGAAATTCCCCCAGCGGGAATATGTCTGCACGGAACGTGAAGAAGTGCAAACGAAAACAGCCCCGGCGCGGGCTGGTTGCGCCGGGGTTCCAGATGACAGTCAAGCATCTCGCATTTCCGGCGACGGCGGTAGACCTGCCGCTGGCAATAGGCGTTCCATCAGGAGAACGCCGCTCTGATGATGCGATCAAATGATGCGTGGTCTTAAGGGCAACGGCTCTCAGCGCACTTGTGCGGGGACGACAACTGGAAGCTTAGGCCGACTCCCTACCGCCTCAATCTTTCCAAAGACACGGCCCCAGCATCGTCTCTTACACTGTGGCGGCCAACCCTCTTGGGGATTTCTTCCGGGGGCATTCGCCGACCACCGGAAGTCATGAATCGATTCTTTTCTGTCCGGTTTGTTCCGACCCGCCTGCACGCGATCGGCCGCGCGCGAAGCTTAGATCGCAACCATTTCTCAACCATCATTATCTATTCTGCCGGCATGGGGACTCAGCCTGCCGAAAAAGCAAAGCGAGCGCTTCGCCAGCGCCAACCCCTTCTTGCCGCCTGGCTGGACGCCCTGGACCGGCACGACAACTTAGCACGCCGCCGCGCCACCAAATTCCGGGAAATACGGCGGCCCCTTCAAGATTTGTCCGAGGCGCACTGGACCCGACCAACGGACTTTGGCTGCAGACAAGGTTGCATGCCAATTCGGTGCCGCACCATGTCCCTGCCCGAGAGCTGAACACAGGGACGTCGCAAAAACCCGGCGAAGAGTGGTCCCGCCACTCCATAGGCACAAGGACGCACTGCCAACCGCCTCTTCAGTTGGGTCACATTTATATCGATCGCAGGAAATTTGAACCAATTCCTTGGTGACGATATTGGCATGTTGTCCCCCGACCATATCGAACTGCTCATCCGCGCCTTCAATTCGGCGTGGGAATATTACTTCCAACCAGACAGGACGGCGGCGTCTTGGAATGCTTGGCCCGACCGGCGCTTGCTGAGTTTTTAGTCAACAAATTAAGAGAGGGAATTGATGACGAGCCGAGCCTAGCCGTGGCCGGTCTCCAATTCCTGTTCTCGCTTGAGGATACGCAGGACGAGCCCGCCGCGGAAACCCGGCTACAGGAGAATGATCCGGAAGATGCCGCCTTCGAATATGAGGTACTAGAGTGAGGTGCCATCTGCTATGCGCCACCATTTGGCCGAGAAGTTAACCGGTTAAATCGAGGCTTGGGTTGAGTTTGCTCCTACGTGGAGCAAGCTGCATGCCGAATCATTTGACGGTGCTGATTCATGCGTAGCAGGCGGCCCACCGAGAACGATCCTGATCGCGCGAACGGCCAAATACCGGTCGAGGATTTTTTGGGAGTTAAGCCCGCTGGGCGCGTCCCATTAGACAACTTACGAAAACACCTAATTGTAATTCGTGGCGAAATACTCGAAGCCGCTGAGCAGGGTTCGCAGTACGGATTTGTGGATTTGAAACGCGAACTTGCCGAGCTTGCCCTCGCGATTCAGGAACTCGAAGTCTTGTTAGGCACGCGAGGCCCCTAAGTGACAAAACGGTGTCCTTGATAGCGGTCCGGCGTCGCTGCGAGACGACCGAGTGGGCTAGACCCCGGGTCCCAAGTACTGCTCTTGTCGATTGTAACTTCCGACAAAGTCCCTCAACTTTCACCCGAAGATGCTCCAACGGGATCAAAGTGAGTTCATGAGAACTGTAAGACTGCATGAGCTAGAAGAAATGGGGTACGAGCTACAAGCGACCGCTCGCAACGTTCCATCGGCACCGGATCCCGACAACATACTTCAGGGGATCGGGAGATTGCGTGCCCAAGTCGCTGCTCTACAAGCTAACTTGCCGCCAGCAGGCCGGCAGAAGGCGAAGGGAAAATGATCGAGTGGTTCGACGACCTAGCATTAGGAATGCGCTTCAAGAGCGGTGAGATTTCCGTCACCAAGGAGGACATTTTACGGTTTGCGCCGGAGTTCGATCCGCAGCCGTTTCATTTGGATGAAGCTGCCGCCGAGAAAACCATATTCAAAGGGCTTGCAGCATCTGGATGGCATACCGCGGCCATTTCGATGCGCCTTTGCGTTGACACCCGGCCGTTTGGACCACATCCGCTCGCGGGTCTTGGCGTTGACGACTTACGCTGGATGATGCCGGTGCGCCCTGGTGATGTGCTCCATGTCGAGGGCGATGTGATCGAGCTAGCTCCATCGCGAAACAAGCCGCAAGGGATCGTGAAGGTAAAATGGACGGCCTATAATCAACGCGGCGAAGCCGTATACACATTCACGCCGATCGGGATTGTCCCCCGCCGTCTTAATTCTGACGATTGATTTCGCGATTTGCCAAGCCCCGACGGCCGGCTTTAAACCGAGCTTCGAAAAGAAGGACTGGCGCTATTAGAAACGGCTTCCGCGATGCGCTGGCCCATCGACACCACCGGCGCACCGCATGCTGGCACCGGATGCTGACTGAGTGCCAGGCTGCATCGCCGCGGACTTGGTTCTCACATCTGTTCCAAGGAAAGCAAAAAGACTGCGCTGCTCGGGCAATGTCGATACTCTTCTCTCCCGAACGACGAGACACCGAATCCGGACAGCGAGGCAGACCATGGTGAAGCCATTCCCGTCGAAAACCCATATCGGCAAACACATGCTGCATCCGGAAACGCTGATGATGAACTACGGGTACGATCCGCAATTGTCGGAGGGAGCCGTCAAGCCGCCCGTCTTCCTGACTTCGACCTTCGTCTTTAAGACCGCCGAGGATGGGCAGGACTATTTCGATTTCGTGTCGGGTCGGCGCGAGCCTCCGGAAGGGATGGCTGCGGGCCTGGTTTATTCGCGCTTCAATCACCCGAACAGCGAGATCGTCGAGGACAGGCTATCCATCTACGAGCGCGCCGAGAAATGCGCACTTTTCTCGTCCGGCATGTCGGCCATCGCAACCACGATTCTCGCCTTCGTCCGCCCAGGCGACGTAATTCTGCACTCCCAGCCGCTCTATGGCGGGACCGAAACCCTCTTCGCCAAGACGCTTGCGGGTCTGTCAATCGGCGCGGTTGGCTTTGCCGACGGCGTCGATGAAGCCGCCGTCAGCTTGGCGGCGCAAGAAGCCATGCTCAAAGGCCGGGTGGCGATGATTTTCGTCGAAACGCCGGCAAATCCCACCAACGGCCTAGTAGACATCGCGATGGTCCGCCGGTGCGCCCACACGATCGGCGAGGCCCAGGGGCATGCGCCGCTCGTCGCGTGCGACAACACGCTTCTCGGCCCCGTGTTTCAGCGGCCGATCGAACACGGTGCGGATCTTTCGTTGTACTCTCTGACCAAATACATCGGCGGTCACTCCGATCTCATTGCGGGCGCCGCGCTTGGATCAAAAGCCCTCATGAAAGATATCAAGGCGCTGCGCGGAGCCATCGGCACCCAATTGGATCCGCATTCTTGCTGGATGCTCAGCCGATCGCTCGAAACGCTCAGCATCCGCATGGAAAAAGCCGATGCGAACGCGCGGCTCGTGGCGGATTACCTGCGCGACCACCCCGAAGTTGCCAAGGTCCACTACCTTGGTCACCTCGACGAGAATTCTCCTGCCGGCCAGCTCTTCAAGAGGCAATGCACCAGTGCGGGCTCCACATTCTCGTTCGACATCGTCGGCGGCCAAGCGGCTGCCTTCAAATTCCTCAACGCGCTTCAGATCATCAAATTGGCGGTGAGCCTTGGCGGCACCGAGTTCGCTCGCCAGTCTGCCGGCGAGCATGACTCATTCCGGCGTTTCCGCCGACGTCCGCCAAAAGATTGGAATTCTCGAATCCACAATCCGGCTGTCGATTGGCATCGAGCATCCGTCCGATCTGATCGCGGACATCGAGCAGGCCTTGAGGGCGTAGTAGTCCTTCGATTCGCAAAACGTGTTTCAGCACAGAGCTTGGATTGGGTCGCCAGTCCGCGCCACACTGGCCTCGGCAGGTTCCACCTTAAATGAAAAACTGGAACTTTTAGCGGCTTCCCCCGCCGCGAAATGTCAACCGAATACCCAACTTTCTCCGTGGCAAGGCGTCAGTTCCGCGGACCGAACCATCAAATCGGACGCAGATAGGAGAACATCCGATGGCTAACGTTTTCGTTGAAGCACGGCCAAAGGGTAAAGCCGAAGGACAGCCAATCACGGATTTCGTTGTCGAAGACCACGCGGATCACGCGCTTGCAACATTCAGAACGCAAAAAGAGGCGATCGAATGGGCCAAAAAGAATGGCCACTCTCCGCACGTCGCGCGCGTTCGCCATCTGAACGATAAGAAGAAGCCCGATCAATGGCGGCTTGTCTGACCAGTCTGGTTGGTCGAAAAGTGACGCCCGATGCTCCTACCTAAGTTCTTCATCATAAGGTACTTGAGGTACTTGTCGTCTGTGGCGTCGCCTATGCGAACAACGCGAGGATCGGACCATAGATTTCGACCCGTTGCGTTTGTAGGTCTTGATCGCATCCGTTGCGGTTGTGGCGCATGGCTATTTTTTTTGTTTTCTTAGCCTTGAATTGCTCTTCTACCATGGTGAGTACGCGATCCGCTTCTTCTGCGGTCGGTTCCGTGATCTTTAGTTTCATGCTCCCAAAATCGACTTGGACTCCCCGTCCAGAGCGGCGCTTCATGTACGCAACAATTGACGGCTGAGCAGCTCTGATCAAGCCGTCAGCGGCGACAATAACCCCGACGTAACCACACCACCCACGTACAGGTGTAAGCCACTTAGCTTCGGAATCTGACGCCGGCCGCTTTAAGAGCGTTGTGAAATTCCTTTATTTCCGCCTGAAAGGATGGGTCTTGGTGGGATACATCATTCGGCGCTCGGAGTAACGTCAGCTTCACACGGTCGTCTAACGAGTTATGGTTTTGCCAGACCGGAGACTCCGCCCGCTCGAATGCTTTCGGAAAGGGGAAAACTCCTCGCTTACAAACTGCCCAATCCGTTCGTTCAAGCGGTCAATGTCTGCTTTTGAAGTTAACACAGCCATTGCTACCTCTCCTGACTTCAAGAACCCCATAATGGATTAGGCTGCGCAGATAATTCCCTTTATTTATCGTTGCAAGGTGGCATGTGTCGCGGTGGAGTTTGTAACGCTACTGAGTGCTCAATTCGAGAGATACTAGGTCACCCAGCAGCTTGTTTCGTAGCGCACCTAAGCGATGGCCCTTATCGCCGCCGGGATGCGTTAGTTCCGCGTAAACATTCGAAGCCGAATTCTCGGGGTCTTGCCATGCCATCCACTTCCAGAAACAAGTCGCGATGCAGTCGGGCAAAGCAGATCGGCCAGGGTACGACGACCTGAAAAAAGTACAGCGCGCGTGTCACGGTGGCTTACGGCATATCCAGTCCTGGCTCTGACAATGGCGGCCCCTCTCTTCGTGAACGGTGTATGTGAACGCGACGGCCAAAAGCAGCAGACAGAAAAGTGTCATCCCTTGATAGAGACGCCGCGGGCCCTCTCCGAAAACGCCTAGCCAAGCCAGCCGAGATCGACGCGCCAAGCGGTCCCATCAATATCACCGCTCTCAGCCAATCGCCTTCCGCCATCGCGCTCTCCTATCACCACGAAAAACGAGCAACAATGAAAACGTCAAAGTGTCGAGCAAAGGCAGTGGCCGTTACGGAACGCATTTTCGGCATCCCCTTCTCGGAGAGAACCCGAATTGGGGTAAGTCGAAAAAGGACGGTACCCCTTACCTCCTCCGATATTACTCGCGTCTACTAACGCGGACTTGCCCCGTCGGGCAAATCAGTGATTTATGAGGTGCCTGACCATTGTCGGGAGCCCCTTTATGTCTAATCGATCTTCGGAGCTTGTTGAGATATCGAAGCTCAACGGCGATTTCAAAAAGAATTACGGGAAGCTGATTGGAGCCTATCTCTGTATCTGCGCTCGATCAGCGCCGCGCGCGGCCGGTCTTTCTTTTGGACTGGCTTGATCTCGATTGGCCTGGTCGGCTGCCTTGGCTTGGTTGAAGCACGGCACGGTGATTCGGCTTGGCTGTACACAGCTCAACGATTTGATGAAGCACTGCCTTTGTGAGGTGAGCGGAAGTTCGGAAGCGACGGCCGTCAAATCGGTGTAGCCCCGCTTCCATGAAGCGAATCTTCGACCCAGATCATTTCCTGGTGGGCAGCAGGAAGTAGTCAAGTACGCTCATTGTTTCCCTCGCCAAGCCTGATCGCGATGATATGGCCCTCAGGCAAGACATACGCGACGATTGATCGTCCAGATTGGCTTTCTACCTGAGCCCTGCCAAGAGCGCGCAAGGCGAAGAGAGATCGCGAACCGATTGTTGACCGTCTAGTACGTCTATCCCTGGCTCGAAACAGGCAACCGAGCCGGCTTTTTTCAGGCGGGCAGCAAGATCGGCGGCAGTGTCGCTGAGAAGCTCGTTGAATTCGCTTCTTCGGTCAATCCAGTCAAAATCCCATTTGAGTTCATAGCCAATGCGTCGGTAAGCGTTCCGGAGGCTGCCGAATCGTTCACAATAGACCTTGATGCTGGGAACACCCAATGTGTCGTTGATTATCGTCTCGCTGAGCCGTCCTTCCTTTTCGAGCAAGCGACTTCAATCGCAACAGCAATTCGTCGTCAGTGAGATGTAGCCATCGAAGCGTCAAGCGTCTTTGGGCGCGGAGAAAAACACCGCGGTCGACCGCGGGTGCGATCGAACCCTTGGTTCTGATCCACAGGTTCGGGGGATTTTTGATTTTTCGTTCGCGCAGCGGAAACGACTCGCGATTGTAAACGGTGTTGCCGATGTAGTTTTCATTGCGAAGGATGTAGTCGACCATTCGTCTCGTCCACGGTCGTCCAAGATGATTGGGAACGCCTTCACGATTGAGCCGCCGCACGATCTCTTCTTCGGACTTTCGGTCCTCGACGTACTCCCGGAATATTCGCTGGATCACCTCGATCTCGTTTGGGATGGCCGAGACGCAAGACGACATGATCAGTCTTCAGGTTCTTCTGTTGGCCGCGCTTGAGATATCCCTTTGAAAGTCGATTTTCGTCGATCAATTCCCGGCGAAGGCCATATCCCAAGGGCCCGCCCTGCCGGAAACCCAAAGCAGCGAGGCGAAGTTGTCCCGCATGAACCTTGGCGGAAAGCTCGCGGCTGAACTCCGCAGCCATCACGCGTTTGAGGTTCTTGACGATGCTCGACATCAGACTGCCGTCGTTGTCGAATTGCTCGGCGCAATACTCGACTTTGATGCCGGCCTGCTTGCAGATGAATTCGTAGTGAGCGCTCTCGTCGACGTCCTGAAAGCGACCCCACCGGCTGACGTCGTAGACCAGGATGTGACCGAAATCGGCACGGCCCGATTGCACGTCGTCAAGCAGCTCGGATCAGGCCAGCCCTGTTCTTCAGCCGAAGCCCGCTCTCACCTTCGTCGCGATAGGTCTTCGACGATCGTGAGGTCGTGCGCCTCGCGTAGGTCGCGATCACGGCGGCTTGGTTCTCGATGGAGTATCGCTGGTAGTCGGTCGACATGCGCACGTACTGCGCCGCGCGCAGGGCCAATTGCGATTGAGGTAGGCTGAGTTCTTTGGACCACAAGAGCGTTTGCCATCGTTTTGCTCCCAACAAAGGGCCGCAAGGCGAATATGATGACAAAGACGCCGCCCAGCAGCCCGCCAACCAGCGAGGCCCCGCAGGAGACAGTCTACTCCCAATGCCGCCAACTATGGTGCGTTCGTAGGGATTTCTGACCGAAGACCAAACGCGGGTAGCGGAGCGCCCGGGCCTTAGGGCGTTTGTGCAAGCATGTTTGGCGGCGGCTTGGATGAAGCCTCAAGGTTGAGGCGACACGGTGCCGGTTCACGCTGCACTTGCCACATCCTCCTTATCAATGCCGCGCGCAACTATCTCCAGGCTCTCGTCCAACAGCGGTCTTTGCAGCGTCTTGGCCTCATCCCAAGGGGCTCGCATCCAGATATCCCGTTCCTCGTCCGTCGTCAGGATCACTGGCATCGCCTTGGGATGGATCGGCTCGACCACCGCGTTTGGTGCCGTTGTCAGGAAACCATAGACCAGATGCGGGCCGGGAATTGGCTTGGATTTAGTGCCCGATCGCCCATGAACTCGGTCCAGATGCCAGCGAAAGCGGTCAGCGGTCTGTCGTCATTGAGCGCGAACCAAACAACATCTTTCTTCTTAGTCTCGGGGTTCGGCTCCGGCGCATACTCAGCAAAGCTATTAAACGGGACTAGACAGCGGCTCTCAGGCTTCAAGCCAGCCCCGCCAATGGGGCGATGCGGTATTGCGTATATTGGTGACTGGAGCACCACCCGTGCGGAGTGGGGCGGCATCCCCCAGCGCATCAACGTTAACTCGCGCTCAGTGCCAGCGTTGCGCACGACGGGAGCCGGATAATCAGGGAACACGCCCGGCATCGGTTGGAGGTTGCCGACGTTATGGTTCACAGCACGGAATAGCGCGGTGATCGCGGCTTGGTTGGTGGTGATCGAATAAAGATTACACATGGTGGAGACCTAAGGGTGAGCGTTCGCATCGTCTGAACAACTGCCCGGTGTTCCGCCCGCCCGGATGCATATCCGATATAGCCACGGCTCGACGTAACTCCCTTTCCACATTCCGCGCCCGGCCTCTTCAGCTTCACGCTGCGTCGCTTCGTATTTGCGTTTTGAATATTCCGGCCAGTCCAGGGCGAGGCCGTTGCGCACGAGCCAATCGGCGAGATCCACGCCACCGACGAAGCATGTCGCTACTGTGCGGCCATACCGATCCAGCGAGATCGGCAAACAGCTTACGGGGCGTCGGGCAACGAAGGCGTCAAGATCATTCGCGGCTTGCGCCCCGCATTGGTATTGCACGCTGTCTTCACCGCGGCAAAGCTGGCTGCTTTCCGGCGCATCTACTCCCCAGAGTCGTATACGGGTGCCATGGATCTCAAGCGTGTCGCCATCGATGATGCTGGCTTGCCCGGTCAGATCGTCAGCGAGCGCAGGCGACATCGTACCCCAGATCAGCTCCGCGAGCAGTAATCCGATCTTAAATAGGGGCATCTCCACTTTCATGGAATATTCTGCTTCCGGTCTCCGCCGATGCCATACGGCTTGTTCAAAAAGAACTGCCGATTGCCCGTGGCGGCTTCGGCGTATTGGTCGATTGAGACAATGATCGCCCGGACGTGTTCGTAGCACCAACCTTCGCGTGCTGCCCTGCGCCGCACCTCAGCCAACGCGCTGAGCCATTCCGAGCGGTTCTCCCTCTCGTCGTACCATTTGAGGGATTCCGTCACCACGAACGCCCTCCCAGGACCCTCCCTTTGCAGGCGACCTCAGCTCACTCTTGAGCCTATCCCGCTCGGCGCACAGATCGTCGATCTTGTTGAGCATTCTTTCCATGAGTTCCTCGGCAGAGGCCGTGGAAATCCCCGCGCGCTGAAGCTGGCGGATTTCGCCGCGCTGCCGATGAACTTGGGTGCGCATGCGCTCAATTTCGCACCGAATGTAATCAAGCTGCATGTTGCTCTCGTTCGGCCAAGGCCTTTTCAATCCGCCGGAGAACAGCGGTAACCGGGCGCCCTTCCCGTTCGAGAAGCCGCAGACGGTTCCAAAGCCGGATGATTTCTCGCTCTCTCGCAGCGTCCATGTCGTCCACTCAAGATAACGCCACAGTGAACGAAAAGAGAACAAAACTCAAGCCGCTAGCTCTTGTGCCCTTGATACCGGCGCCTACTAGCTGGTTTGCGTGACCCCGACGCATTGGTCCGTTGGCGAGTTGGTAGGCGGTTCAATATTGCTGTCTTCAAGAAGAGCCAGGATCAGGGCTGGGCGGATGTTGCATCAAAACATCAAGCGAACCGAACTTGGATGCACGGACGGAAATCCCTTTGACTGTGCAATGCGGGAAGTCCTTCTGTCGAACGGGGACGACCGATAGGTGGTGTACCATGCGTGAAGACTTAACTTCCTACAGCTTTCTCGCTGCGACAGTTGGCGGACTTATCCTCCTTTGCTCTGGCTTGGTCGCTCTCGTTATTGTCTGATCGCGCCCGCCTCTTAGCTATTACCGATATTTAATCGATTGCCCGAACGAAACCATTCTCCGGCCCCGAAGAAGCCGGCATGAAACCAGGATCAACTGTTACACGTATCAATAGTAAAGGTGCGTCAAAATGATTGAAGTGGTCGCGATTGTCCTAGGTGTGTTTTGCATCGCCATCTTTGTTGCACATGCGGTCGACGCTTATCTCGCACTCTGAAGGTCTGCACTTGAATGGACCGCGCTGCAACAACAGGGCGCGCAAGGCCGCGTAAAAGAGCGCGGAGCGTTCGAAGCGAGGCGAATATACATATTCGCGCAACGATCGAGATAAAGCACTTAATTGAAACGCTGCTCTCGTTCATCCGTGGATATCGTTGTCACTTCCGATAACTCTTCTTCTCGGAAGTGCACGAAGCATAGACGCAGGCTACGCGATGTGATTGCGTCCACCCGCAAAAACCAACGGGAGGGCTGGGAATGAAAAGGCTAATATTCGCAGGCGCGGCGGTGCTGATCGCTACCGGCGCACAGGCTCAGGGGACAAATCAAGGGACTGGCTCGAACCCGAATAGCCATCCCGTCCAAGGCTACGTCAACAGCGGTGGCACTTACGTTCCACCACACCAGCAGACCAATCCAAACAACACTCAGCGCGACAATTACAGCGCCTACGGCAACGTGAATCCGTACACCGGCGCTGTCGGCACGCGTCAGCCGCGGTAATAAAAAGGCCATTGCGGAGTCTAGGAAGGCCGCTGGTGCCCGTCTCGCCGTTTGGGGTCTTGACGTCCGGCTGATAGACTCCGTCGCGTCGGAGGGATTCGCTCGGCCGCTGGAACGGTTCATATCGCCGGAGGTTAGATCGGCGTGCCGAACCTCCCCCGTCTCGGCACATCCCACGACGGCCTCAGGCTGCTCACCAGCGCCTGGGGCCGTTTCTTTTGTCCACAATTGGGTCGCCCCGGCCCTCGAGGTCGCGAAATGCTCGCGCGTGCAGCTTATCGACGTCTTATTTAGGGTTTCGCCCGCCAGCAACCCGCGCTACCCTGAACCTGGCTTGGGCCGAAGGCCACGAAATGATCAATCTGCGGGTTGCCGTTCCGGCCGTTCTAGTCGCCGCTGTTTTAGCAGGATGCGTCACATATTTTTTCGCCCCGCTGCCGCAAATCGAAGCCGACAAGCCCTTGCCTCAGCCGCAACAGACACTCGTTCCAGATCCGAGCACGCCGACGCAATTAAATCAGCGTCCAAGTGCTGAAGAGCAAGCAGCGGCAGACTTCCAGCAAGCCGCCGCGGCGATCCTAAAGAAAGCACCGGATACGCAGGCGTCGGCCGATATCAATGCGCCGCCGATCACTGGGCACATCCCCTTGCCGAAGAGGCGCCCGATCCCGCGGTAGGGAATCGGGGAACGTCCGTCCATTCGGTTAGAAACCCACAGCCCTAGCAGGTGTGAAGGGAATGCCCGAGGAAGAAACGCAGCATCTCCCTCGTTGCATCCGGTCCTTGCGGATCAGTGTACGAGCCTGCAGGGCAACCTCCCGACCATGCGTGGCCAGCGCCGTGGATATTCCAGTGCTCCAGGATTTCGCGTCCGCCGGCGTCGGTATGGGTCGTGCGGGTATAGGCGTGGCCTCCAGGGATCTGCCCGCGATGCACCTTTTTTTGCGTGCTCGTCGTACCGATGACCTGTTCAACAACTTGGTCGCCATTGTTTGGATGCACTGTGGTGTCCCGGTCGCCGTGGAAAATGATAGCCGGCACCGGCGGTCCGCCGCCTGAAATGACACTGCGACCGGGTCCGCCACCTTGCCGCATCGCGGCAAATGCGGAGGGCATATCAGTGGCGGCGCCGCAGGCGAGCCCGGAATGGATGCCAACCGCTGCATAGAGATCGTTGTAGGTTGTGCCCATGATAGCTGCAGCGGCCGCTCCGGCCGACAGTCCGCCGACATAGACGCGTTTGGGATCAACCAAATAGTCGCGCATGACCTGGCGGGTGATGCCCGCGATAAGCGAGGGCTCGCCTGTGCCGCGCTGCTGGTCGGCCGTGCGAAACCAGTTCCAGCATTTCGATTGGTTGGCGTCGCTCCGCTGAGCTGGATAGACCACGAAGCACGTTTGTTCTTCTGCGATAAAGTTCATCCGCGTGCCGGCGGCGAAATCGTCGGGGGATTGTGTGCAGCCATGAAGCATCACGACCAAGGGAAGCGGCTGCCCCCGATAGCCGCTGGGTACGAAGAGCTTGTAGGCTCGGCTTCCCGCCGGGTTGCTGTAAGCGCTCTCAATGAACTGCGCGCCCTCCGGCACGATGTCCGACGCGGACGGCGGGGTACGCTTCGGGCCTCGCATTCCAAGCCAGGAGCCATCCTTTGCGCGGTCGAATAACGGCTGGAGCCTGCGTGGCGCAGAGGATGGGACTTGTGGCGGCAGCAGGTGTGCCCTATCGGCCTTCTCGGCGTCATTGGCCTTCGCGTCGATGGTAGGCGGCTCGCGGCCCGTGAGGGAGATGCGGCCCGGCGCGCGCGTAGTCGCCTCCAGCGCGCGTTCCCCACGGAGCATCCGTTGGAGGAGCGCGGTGGCTTCGGCAAGTTGGCCCGCTTGTGTCAGCCGTGTGGCTTCGCGAACTGTGTCCTGATTCAGCATCGTCATTACCTCATCCTGTCGGCGAGAGCGGCCTTGACCGCTGGAGTGGCGTGCAAGGCCCCCAGCACGGAAACTGAGGCAATGGTGGCGCGGGCGAGATCGGCCGTGACGTCTTGGGCGATGCTGGCAAGGCCCAGAACATTGATGTGCAGCATCTCACCGGCCCGCCGCGCGGCTTCGAGATCCTCCCGGCTGTAGTTTCTCAAACCAAGCTCCAGGCTTTTTCGGGCCGTGGACTGTTTGACCACGTCCGCGTGGCGTTCGAGTTGGTTACGGATCGCCGTTCGGATGAAATCCGTGCGGTTGGAATAGAACCCGTCCTGCACCATTAAATCGACGTGACCCAAGTCGACGTAACCGAGATTGATCGTGATTTTTTCGGTTTCAGGAGGCTTTGGTCTTAGCTCGTGGACATTAGAGGCCATGCTTACCATCCATATACCATCTATATGGATGGTATATGGATGTATCCGCGCGCTTTTCAAGGGTGCCCCCTCAAATTTCGCCCTAGGAGTTTCGGTGCCGAGCGAATCATTAAGGAGGCGACGAGACGGCCGGCGGATAGCCGCCGGTCTGGATGGATTTGTTGCCAGCCTATCGATCGTATCCAACTAGCCTTCCTTGGACCGCAAGTCTCTTGCGATGCTCTCGACCGGGGTGTCTTCGGTCAATTCGCGTTCGGCACCACGCGACAGATCGATCTCAAACCGCTTGGAGATTTCTTCCAGCGCCTTGAGGATGCTGGTCGCCTCCTTCTCGGCCAGAAGGTTAATCTGCAGATCCAGGTGATTGCGCCTCTCCGATTGGAGGTCCATCGAGTTTTGGCGGATCAGAACAAAGGACGTAAGGAGCACGGCCTCAAGCGCTAAGACTGCGGACAGGAATGGGAAGGGGTACGGATCGAATGGTCGCATCGCGCTCCCATTCCCAAAACCCAAAGGAGCACGAAAGCGGCCTCGCAAATGACAAAGTAGATGGTCCCTGCGAACCACCCACCTTGTGAGAAACGCGATGGAGCGGCGACAGCTGACGCTCGTCGTCTTCTTCGAGCTTTAAAATGGCTTCAATATTTTTGGTGACTGTGCGGCGCAATCCCCGTGCGGCACGCATTGCTGGCCGCTCCTCAGCCGGTTACGCGGTCGGCCGCTCTTTTAGCCTTCTTCCCTGTCCGCTCAACGGAAACGTCGGCAGCCTTTTCGGCCTTCGCCTGGCGTTCGCACTTCGTGCGAATTGCCTGTATTTCGTCGTCTGTAAGATGTTCGATACCGACGAAGGAGTTGTGGGCCGTGCTGACACGAATGAGTTCGTCAAGCTTGACCTGAATGGCCGCGCTATCTCGGTTCTGGGAATTCTGGATGATAAAGACCATCAGGAACGTAACGACACTTGTGCCGGTATTGATGACCAACTGCCAGGTGTCGGAATACTTAAAAATCGGACCTGTTACGGCCCAGATGAGGATGACGCCAGCAGCGGTTATGAAGGTAAGTGCTCGACCGGCCGCCCTTGATGTCTGATTGGCTATCTCGCCAAACAGTTTTCCAGGGCCGCCACTATCATGTGTGTGAGCGTTATTGTCCTCGCGGGACTTTGAGCGTTTCAAGACCGCCATATTTAAACTCCGCGAGGCGCTGCCGGAATTGCAACGCTGCAATCAACGTTCGGCAAACTTCTGAGTTCCAGCGTTGCAACCTTATAAGGACCTCGCTCAGAATTTCCGAACTGTCCTCAACCCAAATATCGCGCCATCCTTGAGATTTCTGCAAGGCTGGCCCAAACGGATCTCATAGGGACCGCGGCACGTGGGGCCTCGGCACGTCGACTACATCGCCTTGACGTTCGGCTCGCGGCTCCACAGGCGCAATTTGCTAAGCGTGGCGACGAAGACAGCGACATCCTTGGCTGAAGCGAGCGCAACGCAGCCCTCGTCGAGTTCGCCGCCAATTCCTGCTTTTTCGAACAGCGGCTGGGCCGCTCCAACATAGCCGATAAATTTACAGTGGGCGAAAGCGTCGGCGACGAAGTCGCGCGCGGTCGATTCCGCCAGAAGATCGTCGATCCCGGCCCGCGCCGGCAATAACGCAATCGCGTCGTAGAGAACCGAGGGCGCGCCATCGATCATTTCGTCGGCTTCGATCCAGCTGCCGTCGCCCGCCTTCACGCCGCCGACCTTCGGCGCAACGATTTCGAACGTCGCGCCTTCCTTTTCCAGGGCAGCCTTGAGCGCCCTGAGGATCGCGGCGTCCGCGCCATCAGTCACCAGGATGCCGAGCTTGCGGCCCTCGAACCGCTGCGGTCCTTTTTCGATGATGCTGAGCGCCGGCGAGGCATCGAGGTCTTGCCGTGTCGGCATGGCGGCAGCCGCCGGCTTCGGCATCGCCTTTAGACCCAGCGCAGCGCCGACCTTGGCGGCGAGCCCCTCATCGATATTCAATAGATGTGACACCATACGCTCGCGGATCACGGACGTTTTCACCTTGCTCAGTTCGAAGGTCAGGGCCGCCGCGATGTGATGCTGTTCGCCTCTAGTCTGGCTGATGAAAAACTGCCGCGCCTGGCTGTAATGGTCGGCAAAACTCTCCGCCCGCAGACGGCGCTTGGGACCCTGCTCCACATCGGGGAACGCTACGAAGCCGCGGTCAGGCGATTCTCGCGGGCCCTCGCCGAACGAATTTGGCTGATAGTTGGCGCGGCCAGTCGGGTTGCGCATCGCCATGTGGCCGTCCTGTTGGAAATGATGGAACGGACATTTTGGTGCATTGATCGGGATATGCGTGAAGTTCGGACTGCCAAGCCGCTTCAACTGGGTGTCCAGGTAAGAGAAGTTGCGGCCCTGCAGCAGCGGATCGTTCGAGAAATCGACGCCGGGCGGCACGTTCTGGGTCATGAAGGCCACCTGCTCGGTCTCGGCAAAGAAATTGTCGGGCATCCGGTCCAGCACCAGTCGGCCTACCGGGATCGGCGGAAGTAATTCTTCCGGAATCAGTTTTGTCGGATCGAGGATGTCGAACTCGAACTGGTCGGCGAACGCCTGGTCGAAGAGTTGAAGCCGTAGCTCCCATTCCGGGAAATTCCCGCTCTGGACGGCATTCCAGAGGTCGCGGCGATGGAAATCCGGATCAGCGCCGTTGATCTTTACAGCCTCGTTCCACATCACCGACTGCAGTCCGAGCTTCGGCTTCCAGTGAAACTTAACGAAGGTCGATTCGTTTTTGGCGTTGACGAGCCGGAAGGTATGAACCCCAAAACCCTCCATGAAACGGAAGGAGCGAGGAATGGCGCGATCCGACATCACCCACATGATCATGTGCATGCTTTCGGGCGTCAGGCTGATGAAATCCCAGAAATTGTCATGAGCGGACTGCGCCTGCGGAAACGCGCAGTCCGGCTCCTCCTTGACCGCGTGGATGATATCGGGAAATTTGATGGCATCCTGGATAAAGAATACCGGGATGTTGTTGCCGACGATGTCCCAGTTGCCTTCCTTGGTATAGAGCTTGACCGCGAAGCCGCGCACGTCCCGTGCGAGATCGGACGAGCCTTTGCTGCCGGCCACGGTTGAAAATCGCACAAACGCCGGCGTTCGCTCCCCGGCGCGCTGGAACAGATCGGCCCGCGTGTATTTTGAGAGCGGCTTATAATTTTCGAAAAAGCCATGCGCGCCGTAGCCGCGGGCGTGAACTACCCGCTCCGGAATCCGCTCGTGGTCGAAATGGAAGATCTTCTCGCGGAAATGAAAATCTTCGATCAGGGCCGGCCCGCGCGGCCCGACCTTGAGCGTATTCTGGTCGTCGGCGACCGGACCGCCCTGCGCGGTTGTAAGAACCGGAACATCGCCTCGCGCGACTTGATGCAGTTCGCCGCCTTCCCCGCGATCCAGCTTCTGATCATGGATAGTCGCGGATACGATCTTGCCCCCGGACGATTTAGATGATTTGGCCATGTCGCGCTTTCTTAAGGGGAAATCTAAAAAGAGAGCGCACCGCGGAGTTGGCGCGCTCCTCGGTCACGGACGCGAACGTCACTTCTTCAGCGCTTGCGCCATCTCAAGATGGTGCTTCAGCGCGGGAATCGTCTTGCCGGCCCAGTTCTTGAGGTCAGCGTTATCACCGCCCTTGGCATAGCGCTCGAACAGAGACACCGCGTCCTTGTGCGCGCTGACCTGGATCGAATCGAAATCGGAGCTGAAGTCCTTGCCTCTCTCGCCCTTCAGCTTGTCGAGCTTGGTCTGGTGCGAGCTGTCGAGCGCGGCCGGTAGATCGGCCTTGACTTTGCCGCTGGAGACGAGGCCCTTGAGTTCGGTCGAGGTCTTGGTGTGGTCCGTGACCATTTGCGAGGCGAACTGCTTTTCCGGCGCGTTGCCCTTGTCCTGCGCCAGCTTGCTCGATTCAATTTCGAACATGTCCGAGATCGCGACTTCCTTGACGAAATCGGCCGTGGTCGGGCTGATGCCGAGCACCGAATTGACACCGGTCTTTTCGCCAGCCGACTGCGCCAGCGCCGGGCTTGCCAGTAGCAGGCAACCAAATATCACGATTGAACGCTTCATCATGTGTTTCCTCACCTCGCGCTTTGCGGTTGACGCTGGATATCCTTTGAGAGCAGTCCCACGCCATCCTCCGTTGACAAAAATGCTGTACCCGAAATGGGGTCGGTCGATCAACTTTCAGCAGAGCCGGGAGTTCCCTACGCGCGTTCTCGCTGCAACAATCTCAATCGACCCGACATTGCCGATCCGCCGCGCGTTTTTAGTCGGTCATTGACGCTGCGATCTGAGGTCACGTACTTTGAAGGCAAGAACGCTCGCCGACAACACCGCGCACTATGCTGTTGGCGGCAATGGTGACCCCGTCGCTCCGAAGTAATCCGTACGCGATCCAGAACATGAGTCCTGCCGCGAGGACTACGAGCATTTTGAGCGAAAGGTCGGAGGTCAATCCACGCGGCCAAGCCTGAGCCGAGGAAGATTGGCAAGCGAGGTCAACAGCGCCGCACAGGCGCCGCACGCCTGCGCGCCTTCAGATCATAACCAGAACGAGAAGGTCTTGTTCCAAACGGCCGAGGGCTCTCGGATGTGCTCGGACTAACGGCAGACCTCCGCTGATGGGACGCGATTACAATCGGAGACAGTAAGCCGCGGCACTCCGTGCACGGTTGCCGCTAACGCCTGCACCGCCGCGGCAGCCGCTTCCTCACTGGCCACCCTCAGACACTGGTCGCGGACTGTTGATCATGTAGCCAGCACATGCAACGGGCATGCAGCTCGCTCTGCGCGGCCTCGTCAAGCCGCGCCGAAGACACCGACCAGCGGTTGACCGCGCCGAACGAAGGCGCTCGATGCACGCCCTCATCCACCTTCGCTCGGAACCTTTGTTCCCCGTGCTCATTAAATCGGCACGCGGGCGCACTGTCCGCGATAGCTGGGAGCACATCATGATCGATACCGTCGTCATTCAACCTGGGTCGGATACTGGCGAACCATCCGTCGCTGGCGTTTCCTGGGCCGCCGTCACCGCCGGTGCGATCGTCAGTTGCGCGCTGACACTCGTTCTTCTGGCATTTGGCATTGGGCTCGGATTATCGGTTGTTTCGCCGTGGGCGGGCTCTGGCGTATCGGCCACTACCTTCAAGATCGGTACCGGACTCTATCTGGTCGTCATTGCGATGCTGTCGTCCTCGATCGGCGGTTATATCGCGGGCCGCTTGCGCTCGCGCTGGATCGGCGTTCACGGCGACGAGGTGTATTTCCGCGATACCGCGCACGGCTTCATAGCCTGGGCATTTGCCTCGGTGTTGGGCGCGATCTTGCTGGCATCGCCGGCGTCGAGCCTTTTGGGTGGGACTGCCGCCGGCGTCACGCAAGGCGCGATCTCATCCGCAAGCCAGGCGGGCCCGATGGACGGCTACGTCGATACGCTGATGCGATCTGACGCTCCGACCGCACAAAATCCCGGACAAACTCCAGCCAATGCATCGGAGCAGCGGAGCGAAATGGTTCGGTTGTTTACCTCCAGCTTCCGAAATGGCGGCGACCTGAAGCCGGCCGACCGGGCATACGTTTCCAAGGTGGTCGCGGCGCGAACCGGGCTCAGCCAGGCCGATGCGGACAAGCGCGTCAACGACGTCGTGACGCAGGTCAAGGCTGATATGGACGCGGCCCGCAAGGCAACCGCACAGCTTGCGTTCTGGCTCACGGCATCGCTGCTGATCGGGGCGTTCTGCGCCAGCCTCGCCGCGACCGAAGGCGGAGGCCTGCGCGACGGCACCTGGCGTCGCAGGTCGGCTCGCTAGTTCCTAAAACCCCTCAAGTCTGAAAGGAAATCACATGCCTATTCTTCTCTGGTTGGTCGGCATTCCGATTCCCCTCATCATCCTGATCCTGCTGCTGCGTTAAATCTGCGACCCAGACGATCCCCCATTCGCCAGGGATCGACTGGACACGCATTGACGATGGATCAGCGTAATCTTTGACATCTGTTTCTTTGAACTCCGGAGGCTACACCGTGGCTAAAAAACCGAAACTACTGAGCGACCTCTTCCACGACACGCTCAAGGATGTTTACTTCGCCGAGAACAAGAATTCTCAAGACACTGCCGAAAATGGCAAAGGCTGCGCAGTCGAAGGATCTCAAGGCGGCTTTCGTCAAGCACGAGAGGGAAACCCGCGGCCAGATCAAGCGGCTGCAGCAGGTATTCAACATCCTCGGCAAACCCGCCCGCGCCAAGACTTGTGACGCCATTCTTGGTATCACCGACGAGGGCGCCGAGATCATGAAGGATTACAAAGGAATGCCGGCGCTCGACGCCGGCCTTCTTGCTGCGGCGCAGGCGGTTGAGCATTACGAGATGTCGCGCTACGGCACGCTGCGCGCCTGGGCCGGAGAGCTCGGCATGCCCGACGCCGTAGCCCTTCTGGAAGCCACGCTGAAGGAAGAAAGGGCCACCGATGCGGCCCTGACGACGCTGGCAAAATCTGTCGTAAATGTCGATGCCGAGCGGGCTCTCTGACGATCATTCTCAACGCCGGGGCATCGTGGTGTCCCCGGCGTCTTACGTCTAAAAGTGGAACTAATCCAATTTTTCCCGACGCTAACTGACCGCCTTTTCCAACGCCGACGCCAAATCCTTCGACGTATAAGGCTTAGATAAATATCCGAATTCAATCGATCGGTCGGCCGGCAATTCGGAATATCCAGTCGCTAGGAGGATCGGCAATTTTGGATGTCTCGCTTTAATTCGTTGCGCAAGCTCGAACCCGTTCATCCCAGGCATAGCGTAGTCGGTCACCACAATGTCGAACGGCGAATCGGTCTCCAGCAGTTTTAGGGCGTGCGCGCCGGATTGGGCCTCGGTAACGCTATGACCGAGATCGAGCAACATATCGGCCGCTCCCATGCTCACCAATATATCGTCATCGACCAGCAGGACGCGGAAGCTTCGCGCTTTCTTCGCAGGAGCGACCTGGATTTCCGCGCTGGCTGGTTTGGCGCCCTGCTTCGCGCGCGGGAGCCACATCGTGACGGCGGTTCCCTCGCCAGGCTGGCTCCTGATTCGCATTGCGCCACCAGATTGCGCCGCAAAGCCCTGCACCATTGAAAGGCCGAGACCGGTGCCTTTGCCGACACCTTTTGTGGTGAAGAATGGCTCCTGCGCACGCCCCAGTGTGGCTTCGCTCATACCCTCACCGGTATCGGTCAAGGTGATGCATACGAACGGATCGCGCGGAAGGCCGACCTTTTTGCCATTTTCCTCGTTGTGACACGCAATCGTCAGCGACCCGCCCTGCGGCATGGCATCTCTGGCATTGACGGCGAGATTGATCAGAGCCAACTCAAGCTGGTTCGCGTCAACCTCGATCGCGCAGACCTCCTGCGGAATGTCGACATGAATGGCGACATTCGCGCCGACGGAATGTCGCAAAAAATCCAACATATCGGGGATCAGTCTTTGCAGGGCAACAATCTCGATTTTCAATTCCTGCCGCCGGGCAAACGCCAGCAGCCGCGTGGTCAGTGTCGCGCCGCGCTCCGCGCCCTGGATGGCCCGGTCCAGCAATCGAGATATCCGTGGATCATCAGGAATGGTTTTCTTAAGTAGACTTAGGCTACCCAATATCACGGCCAGCAAGTTGTTAAAGTCGTGCGCCACCCCTCCGGTCAACTGGCCGATGCTTTCCATTTTCTGAGATTCGTGCAGCTGCCGCAGCGCTATCTCCCGCTCGCGCGTGCGCTCCTCGACCCGGCTTTCCAGCTCTTCGTTGTTCTTCTGCAACGCGTCCCGCGCATCCCGAAGCGCTGCATCAGCGGCCACCCGTTCGGTGACGTCGTGCCAGATTGTTGTAACAAAATCGCGCTGATCGGCACGCCAATGTCCGAGCGAGACATCAAAGTGGCCGGTCTTTCCGTTCTTGTATCGACCGGTAACCGATATCGCGGTAGCGGCTTTCTGAGTGGCTGAACTTTCCTGCAGCGCAGGCAGCAACGGATTGTCTGGCTCCAGAAGAACGTCCAATTTCTGTCCGAGCAACTCGGAATGGCCATAACCGAGAATGTGATCCACGGCGCCATTGACCCAATGGATATTGCGGCCGTCATCAATCGTTATGATAGCGTCCGGGGACGAATCGACGATCGCATGATAGCGGGCGTTCTGGCGCTCCCTCAACACCCGCTCACGCGTCACGGCCACCGTGACGTCGGTGATCTGAAGCAAACAGTAATTCGCGTGCGCGGAAAACACCGGGCGCACAACGATATTGTGCAGCAACGGGTCACCACCCTCACCTTGCAATGGAAGCAACGCATTCAAGGTGTGGGTCAGAATGCTCGAGCTGCCCACCTGGAATGCATCTGCGATGACCGCAGGCAAACGGGTGCCGCGCACGTCGGGAAAAATGTCGTAGAAGGATTTACTGACGACTTCCTGGGCTGGGCGCCTTGTAATGCGGGCCATCCAGTCATTCCAGCCGACGACACATCCCTCCCTATCGATCACAACCAGACCGATGTCGACAGTGTTAAACACTGGACCAAACACAAGATCTGAAACGTTACCCAACATGACCGGACGGTTGCTTTTCGATGACGTTGATGAAGTCATTCACGATGGTTTTCAGTGCGGCAATAGAGGGCAAATCCATCAGCAGGGCAATGAACCCATGAACGTCGTGCTTCTTGATATTAAAATCGATGTAAAGAAACAAAACGAATTGCCCTCCTGACAAGTCCCCGTCGACCTCGAACAAGGTCGCTCCGTCGCCTCGAACGATTGTAGGCAACGACATCCGCATGGTCCGATGCAGGACGTTAGCTATCGTGGCCAAACAACCATTCAGGATAATATTTCCGGTTTCAGCGAGGGCTTCTTGTTCCAGATCAATGATATCCTCCAGGGAATGCTCGTCACCGACAATCGAACGAACCAGTTCGAGGCTTTGCGCTTCGGGAAAAATCAATAGCGCCTTGCCGGCAAATGGTCCTTCAAACGACTGCTGCACGGCGACGAGCTTCTTGGCGTTGTTGCGCTCCACCTGTTTCGACGCCGCCTCGCGGGTTACGATCTTGACGGAAGGAACGGACAGTAAGACCTGCTCGCCGACCATTTGGCGGAGGCTGTTGGCGGCACGGCTAACCCCCATGTTGGCGATCTCGGCGAGCGCATCCTGCTCAATCTCGGTGAGCTCGCCGGGATCGAACGTCATGGCGTCACTTTCTTCAGGCGAAGCGCGGCTCCCGACAAAAATGCGGCAAGGGCTTCGTCCGTCAATGGTTTGGGAATAAATCCGGCATTCAGTTCCCGAGCGCGCCCAATGATCTCATTCTGGACATTGGCCGAGACAACCGCGACCGGCATCCCCGGATGGCTCTTGCGGATCCTCGCAACCAGCTCTAACCCATCGACTGCCGGCATATTGAAATCGATGAGGGCGATGTCGACGGCGCCCCCGGAAACGGCGGCCAGCGCTTCGTCAGCACTGGCGGTTTCGACCAGAATCCAGTCCGGCCGTATCCGGCGGAAGGCGCTCGCCATCACCATGCGGGCAAGCTTGCTGTCGTCAACGATCAGGACTTTGTACTGCATATCTGCTCTTCTCATGGCTAAGCGGCCGGCTGACCGTCAGTTGAATGGCTTAAGCAGTAGCTCTAACCTCTTGCCGAGTCGGGGTAAATGGCTGGCTAGCCGAGTTGTTCCATGCGATCAGCGGTGCGGTCGCCTATCCGTTGATCCCATTTTGGGGCAATTTTGGCGCCCACCACTTCGCAACCCAGGCATCCCCGCATGGGCCGACCGGGGCGATACCCGACGCCAGTATCACCTGAAATACCGCCGTGTGCAGATGGTTACACCGTGTCCAGTCGACGACCGCCGCCGGATCGGTCTGCAACATCTGCAGGAGCGGCTCGGCGTCTTCAACGGCGCATACGCCATCGAGGATCACGGTACCGGTGTCGCTACGGCGGACCGTCACGGCAATATCTCCTTCATATCCAATACCAACAGGACCTCTCCATTTCCCAACAATGTCGTGCCGACATAGCCGCGGGCGCCGGCGAGCAGTCCCTGCATCGGTTTAAGGACCACATCGAGCCGGTCGCGGATCGCATCGATTTCGATCGCCGCGATTCTTCCGGCGGTTTCAAGGACAACCAAAAGCTTCGCAGACGCAACGTCCTGGGTCCGTTCCGGCAACTTCATGCGCTCCGCCAGGGAAATGATCGGCACCACCCGATCTCTGAGAACAAATCCAACGTTATTCTTGATCCGGCTAACGCGATCGGGGGTAATCCGCACCGTCTCGGAAACCGCGTCCATGGCAATACCGAACAACTGGCCCCCCGCCTCCACCACCATGATGCGAGACATCGCGATGGTCATCGGCAGATCCAGACGCACCGTGGTGCCCACGCCGATCTTGCTCTCCAGCGAAACGCGGCCCCCGATCTGCTCAATCGAGGCGCGGACCACGTCCATCCCCATACCGCGACCGGAAATATCTGATACGGCGGAGGTCGTCGAAAATCCCGCTGAAAAAACCAGATCGACGACGCGTTCATCCGGTAACGCGGCCAGTTCATCGGCCGGCAATATTCGCTTTTCGGAAGCCTTGCGCCTTACGAGCTCAGGATCGATCCCCCGGCCGTCATCGGTAACTTCGACCACGAGGCGATCTGCCACCCGAAACGCCGCGATCGAGATCGTCGCCGCCTCGGGTTTTCCTGCCACTCGCCGTTGGCCACGATTTTCAACTCCGTGATCTAGGGCGTTACGCACTAGATGCACCATGGGTTCGAAAAGACGATCCACAACGGTCTTGTCGGCCTCCGTGATCTCGCCACGCGTGACGAGCTTAACGTCCTTGTCGAGCTGGCGGGCAATATCGCGGATTAGCCGCGGGAAAGACCGGAATAGCTGCGCAAGCGGTACCATCCGCAATTGCAAGATCGAGCCGTGCAGTTCGGCCACCAGCCGGTCGATAGTTTCCCCGTCCCGCTGAATCGATCTGGCAACGTCCTTGCCACCAAACTCCTGCTCAACACGCTTAGCCGAGTGCGCCAAGGCGTTTTTCGCGACCACAAGCTCGCCCACCAAATTGACCAGTGCCTCGACTTTCGTCTCGCTGACGCGAAGCACACGTTCTGCCTGCCTTTCGGGACCGCTCGCTGTCGTGGACCGATCGATTCCATCGTCGATACGAGGGGATCGTTCGACGGCAAGATAGGCAAGTGCCTGTTCAAGCGCGGCCAGCAGGGGGGCCACATCACGTTGCGCGAGCGAGAGCGCACCGGCGTGCCCAACCCGATCAGTCAATTGCAGATGCCGGCCTTGACGCAATGCGCTCGTCGCCACGCGTAAGGCAGCGCCCGTGCAGCCGGCGAACTCGTCTCCACGGTTCGCCACACGCAGCAGTTCGCATTGCGCCTCGATGACTTTTCGAATCAGGGTTTGGTTGTCGGATCTCGCGGCAGTCCCAGCAACAAAAAGCGCGTCCGGTGGAATCTTGACGATATGTACCTGATCCGGCACCAGCCGAAAGATACGGGTGATTTCATCACGGTCACCGGTCGAAATGGCCCGCAGGCGCAAATTGCAGGCATAGGGATCGAAATCCACGAGACTTACGAAGGCCGCTCGCGGCTCGACATCAAATGCCAAAAGGTCGGGAATCTGCCGTATCAGTTGCAATGGATCGTCGCCGTTGTAGAAACAACCGGCAATCGGCTCGTAGGAAACGGCCGTCGCCTCCCATGGTAGCTCCGGCAATCGCGACGTCATGGCACCGCGATCTGCCGCAATCAACCGGCTAACCCATTCGGGGAACGCGTCCTCACCGCGGGCTGGTCCGGATTCTTGAGCAACCGGCCCTAACCGCCGAATTTCCGCCACCGACAGAAGCGAACGCAGCCGTTCGGCCATAGCTCGGCCGTCTCCACCGGCCTGAGAGGGCAACAATCCGGCAGCTTCGAAGTCGTCGACCCAACGCGACACCTGGTCGAGGCATGCCAGCGCGGCATCGATAATTTCTGCGTCGGCTCCGAGCGTCCCGCGCCGGACGCCCGCAAGCAGATCTTCGGCGGCGTGGAGCATCACACTCATAGCGGGCAGTTCGACCACGCCCGCGGACCCCTTGAGCGTGTGGAAGGCACGAAACACGCTGTCGATGCGCTCGGGCGATGGGCCGTCACGCTCAAGCGCAATAAGATCATCGGTGGCCTGCCGGACTAGCTCGCGGGCCTCCGTGACGAACTGTTCCTGCAGAGCGTTCACAGAGCTACCCCGGTGAGAACGCAAACATGCCGAACCAATTCGGCTTCCGCCACTGGCTTTACGAGATAGAAATTCGCGCCAGCCGCTCTGGCTTCGGCCACATCCTGCACTTCGGATTCAGTGGAAATCATCAGCGCAGGCAAAGTCGCCACATTGGAGGCGTCGGACCGTAGTGACCGCAAAAAGGTGAAGCCGTCCATTCGAGGCATATTGACGTCGACGATCACCAGATCGAACCGTTCCGACAAGACCTTCTCCATCGCCTCGATGCCATTGATCGCCTGCTCGACCCCGAAGCCGGCCTTCTCAAGGGCCGATCTGTAGTAGAGCCGCACCAGCGAAGAATCGTCGACAATCAGCACCCGCGCATCGGCCGGTGTACCGATATCATCCATGGTCAGCCTCCGGCCTTTGATACACGATCGCGTCGGTAAACCGGGCCACGCGAAACAGCGGGGAGATCCGGCTCATGCTTTCCGAATGGCCCAGACAAATGTAGCCGCCCGGCCGCAGGCAATCATAAAGATTTTCCGCAGCCAGACGCCGGGCGGCATCGTCGAAATATATCAGGACGTTGCGGCAAAAGATGAGATCGAAATTGCTGTATAACGCCATATCCTTTGAATCAATCAGATTGGCGCGGGTGAACTCAATCGAATTCCTCAGCCCCTCGTCGATCTGATGGCTGCCGCCGGCAACCGGCCTGAAGTAGCGGCCGATCAGGTCAGGCGATAGCCGCATCAGCGCACGGTCGCCGTAGATGCCTTCGGCCGCCGCCTTGAGAGCACGGGTATCGATATCCGATCCAACGATCTCGATGTTGTAGCTATCGACCTGCGGCCAATTTTCCATCAACCAAAGTGCGATGGAATAAGGCTCTTCTCCTGTCGAGCACGGAATGGACCAGATCCGCACGGTGCCCCCCGGCTTCTTTTGACCTGCAATGACGTCCAGGAGGCTCGAAGTCATGCAGCGAAGCTGGTGGTCCTCGCGATAAAAGTAGGTCTCGTTCACGGTAAATGAATTGATCAGATGCTCGATCTCGTGATCAGCGTCGGCCCTCAGCAGGGAAAAATAGGCCTGGAACGATGACGACCCTGTTGCGGCGATGCGATCTTCGAGGCGGCGGTCGATAAAATATCGCTTTCCCTCCGTGAACGATATGCCGGTGCGGCGGTAGAGAAATTCGCAGAAGCGCTGGACGTCTTCCGGAGAGATATGGATGGCATGCGAGGCTCCGCCATTCGAATCCTCCATTTCTTTCTAGCCTTCCACGCCCGAAATTCGGGCAATCGCGACCGAGATTGCAAACGGCAGAAACGGCGTGGCGGCGAAGCGTGCAGCGCACTTCTCCAGCGCGGGAAGAGCCTCCGGTGTCCCAACTTCCGTCAGCACGTCGACCGCCGCGGCGCACACGTTGGGGTGCGTTTCGCGCTCGATCAGGCCGCACAGAAGCCGCGTGGCTTCGGCGGCATTCATGTTGCGCGCGAGTTCAGCCGCGAGCAGTCGGACGTCGAAGTCGCTGTCGCTCAACAATGGCGCCATAAACGGCGCAATGGCCTCGGGCAACGCTAGCAGGCCCTCGATCGCGGCAGCACGTAGCGCCGCGTCCTGCGACCGAAGATAAGGCAATATCGCCTCGACGCTTGCCGCAGTGCCGATGCGTATCAGCGCCGTGATGATGGCCTCGCGCACGCGCGGCACCGATTCGCGTCCAAAGGCCGCGCTGAGCGCCGGCGCCGATTTAACATCGCCGCTGAGCGCGCGGGCAGCCGTCCAACGGCTTTCGGCATCGGGACTGTCGAGTCCGGCCCGGTGCGGAGGCGAATCTTCGCCGCCAGCCCGGCTTTTGCTGCCTCTAACCAGGGGCATAGGCGCTCACCATGTCGATGATCGTTGCGGCGATGTCCTCGAGCGGCCGCACCTTTTCCGCGCCGCCGTTCTTTACCAGCTCTCCCGGCATGCCCCAAACGATCGCGCTGGACTCAGCCTCGGCGATGGTACGGCCTCCAGTGAGCCGGAGCCGCTTCATCGCCTCGGCGCCGTCATTGCCCATTCCAGTCATCATCACGCCGATCAATTGGGAGGCATCGAAGTGGTCAAGCGCGCTAGCGACCATGCGTTCCACGCTTGGATGCCATAAATAACTGGCCTGCGCCGGCACCGGCATAGCGATGACACCGGCTGCCCGTGGCGCCACCATCACGTCGGCATCGCCCTTGCCGATATAGATGGTGCCCGGCTTCAACGGCATCGGTTGGTTGACTTCGACGACATCGAGATGGCATTCCCTATCAAGTCGTTTCGCAAAAGCGCCGGTAAAGCTCGCCGGCAAATGCTGGGCTATTAGTACGGGCCAGGGAAAGTCGGGCGGCAGTTGCGGCAACACGACATCAAGCGCGGCGGGCCCGCCGGTCGAGGTTCCGATCAGCACGAGCCCTGGCAGCGCGCCAACCGGGGTCTTGGTCACGCCGGTGCCGACCCTGGCATTCACCTTCTGGCGTGTACGGCCCGGGTGGGATTGCGAAGAAATCCCTGCGCCCCGGATTTGATGACGAACGCGCTCAGTCAAGCGCAGGGTGCGCCGGATCCGGGCCCTGGCCGCGGCACGCACCTTTTCCACCAAGACAGGCCGTAGACGGTCAATCTCCAGGGAAACGGTTCCAGCCGGCTTGGCGACAAAATCGACTGCACCGAGTTCGATCGCCTCCAGCGTGGCTTCGGCGCCCTCCTCGGTCAGGGAAGATATCATCACCACGGGCCGTGGTGCTTCGACCATGATCCGGCTCAGGCAGGTCAGTCCATCCATGCCGGGCATCTGAACGTCGAGCGTCACGACATGGGGATCAAACGCACGAACCAGTTCGAGCGCCTCGTTACCATTGCGGGCCAGACGTATGTCGAAGTCACCTTCATCGAGAAAGATGCCTTCCAGCAACTTTCGCATTAGGGCGGAGTCATCCGCGATCAAAAGCTTGATCACGAAGCGGTCGCGGGTACGTTGGACTTGGAATGGCTGAATTTGGCGAGCAAGTCGGCTTCAACCTGGTCAAGCAACTGGGCGGGGTCGACGAGCAGGATCAACCGTCCATTGGCTTCCAGGTTGATCACCCGAGATATCAACCGCATTTGTTCCGGCGAAAGTTCGGGCGCGGGGCAAATGGCATCCGTTGCTACTTTCAGAATTTCAGAAATGCTGTCGACGAGGAAGCCCGCGATTGCTCCGCCGATTGTCAGCACGAGAATGCGCCGGGATCCCGACTGTTCCGTATCGCCCAAATCAAATCGACGCCGCAGGTCGACGATGGGCACGACGCTCCCGCGCAAATTCATCACCCCGTCGATGAATTGGGGTGCCTTCGGCAAGCGGGTAAGATGTTCGGGCGGTCGCGCGATTTCGCCGACCGCCGCAATCGGAATACCGTAATCCTGCTGGCCGAGTCGAAAAATGACGAATTGTTCTTCTGCCATTGCATTCACTTCAGCTTGCAAGCCGGATTCGCCAGCCGCCCGGTCGTCAATGATACGCCTAATGAGGTCCGACCGGAACAGCCGGTCCGGCGACAGTAACGCGACCAAACGCCGACCATCGTCGAGCCGGCAGATGGAGACGATCTCCGCGTCACCTTCGCCTCGGGTCAGCAAGGCGGGCGCCGGATCGATGGTATCGGGATCAAGGCGGAGTATCTCCCGGGTCGCGTCAACGGCCAAACCGATTGCGCCTTCGCCAATCGACAGGACGACGACCTTGCCGCGCTGTGTGGCTCGATCGCCAACCGGCAGCCCGAGCAACGCGCGCAGTGACACCAGCGGCAGCAGACGGTCCCGCAACGTCACGACACCCAGCACCGCAGTCTCCGGACGGGGCAGCTCGGCGAAATGATCCGGCAACGGAATGATCTCCCGCACACGATCGAGCGGCAACGCGTATTCCTGCTGACCGAGAGAGAAGCTCAGTAGCGAGACCAGAGGCTGGATTAGTAGTCCGGCAGACGGGCTCACAGCGAGCCGCGCCGAACTTGCAGTGGACGTTGCGGCCAAACCGAGATTCACGAACTGCCCGCTCAATAGACGCGACGGACTCAACACCTTTATCGGGCTCTCGCCCTCGCCGCCCTTGACGACACCGTCCAGCAACGCCGGATCGATTGTCCCGGCTCCGGAATCGTCCTTCTCAACCCGATCCGCAGCGAGCGTCAATAGGCGGTCCACCCTCTCGACGACAAAGCCGACCGGGACATCGCCGCGCATGACAATCACTCGCGTCAACTCATTCGCTTCAATCTCCGGCAGACGCAGCAGCGCCCGCAGGCTGACGACCGGCAGGACGAGACCGCGCAGATTGGCCAGCCCAAGCAGGCTCGGCGGCACAAGGGGCATATGGACCAGTTTCGGCACACGGATGATTTCGGCAACGGCGGAAAGCGTCAGCCCGAAGAGTTCTCCAGCAAGGTGGAAAACCAACAGCTCTTCGGAAGCCAAATCAGTCTCCGTCGCGACAGGCGCGTCAGCGGTCGAGGGAAGATCGCCCTTTTTGCGAGTCTGCTGTCGTTTGTTAGGCATTGCGACGCTGAATGGTTTCGGCCAGTGAAGCGATCTCTTCGATCGCTGCAGCTAAATCCTCTGTACCACTCGCCTGCTGCTTGGCGGCGGCGGCTGCCTGGCCTGACGCGCTCGCTGCCTCCTCAGCGACCGCCGCCACCTGGCGGGCGCTTTGCGTGGCATCTTTCATCGAAGCAAGAATGGATTCTGCACTAGAGCCGATTTGACTATTGCCGACAGCAATCTGGACAACGTCCTTTTGCACGACGTCAAAGCTTGCCACTACCGCGTCAGTCTTCTGGTTTTCCGCCTCTGCACTGACAATCACGCGCTCAAGCTCGCGGCGCACGGCGGCGATCTGACTCTGGATCGCCCGAACCGTTTCCTTGATGCGCGCGGCGTTTTGACCGGAATCCCGGGCAAGGCCGCGTATGTCCTTCGATACGACGGCGAAACCCTTGCCGAATTCACCCGCGCGTGCCGCCTCGACTGAGCCGTTCACTGCCAACATGTTGGTCTGTATTGACACCATGCTGATTCCATCAACGATCTTGTCGATATTGATGCTGATGTTTTCAAGCTCAGTGATCAAATCCAGGCTTTGACGCGTCTTGTCGATCGAGTGCATCACGCCCTGCGACAGGTCAGTGATCTGCGCTCGGCATTCGCTAAGCATCGCGTCCATCCGCTGGGTGCGCCCAAGCGATGCGGCGGTGCTTTCGCGGAACGATTGAGCGGCTCTTTCGATTTGGTTCATCGCGGCGCTGGCTTCCTGGGCCGCGGCAGCCTGCTGTTGGGCGCCACGACTGATCTGATCTACTGCAGTCATGATCTGCGCGGCCGACCCCGACATTTCCTGGACGGCGGTAGAGAGCTGCTCAGCAGCAGAGGCGAGCTCATCGGCACCGGTATCGCTGGTCGTAACCAATTTGAGGTCAGCGGCAAGCACGGACAGAGACCGTGATGCGGCCTGACTTTCGTCAAGCACGCTGGCCTGCTGCTCGACGCTGCGGAGCGCTTCGGCGGCTGCCGCGGCCTGTTCCTCCGCAGCGGAGGAAATGATCTCGGCGCCCTTCTGCGTTTGACGCGCGGCCAATTCAGCCTCCAGCGTCGCGCCGGCTATGGACTGACTGCCCTCCGCCAAGGCGGCGACTTCCTTGCGAAGTTCGCCAAGTGCAAGAATGACAGTCTGGCCCTTTTGCGCCTCAGCTGCTGCCGTATCGGCTGCCGCTTTGATGGCAGACGCCATTGAAGCAACCTGAGTTTCGATTTGCGCGGCGAGAGTTTGCACATCACGGGCACTTTTTTCGGAGGTCTCGGCCAGCGCTCGAACCTCGTCGGCGACCACCGCGAAGCCTCGACCGTGATCGCCAGCGCGTGCGGCCTCAATCGCCGCGTTCAGCGCCAACAAATTTGTCTGATCGGAAACGTGGCTGACCGTCTTGGTGACATCGCCAATGCTGGTCGCCTGCCCGCTCAGCTGCGCCATAATATCGACGGTCCCAGCCTGCCGCCCAGCGTTATGTTTAATGTTGCTGGCCCAGGTTCCGATCTGGCTTGTCGTCTCAACCAATAGAGATTCGAGCGCGTCGGTTCGTCGACGCGCGCCCTCGGCCCGATCCCGCGCCTGCACCAGCGTTGCTGCCGTGCTAGTTGCAACTGCGAGGGTTTCTTGGGCAGCGCTGGCGGCTTCCTCCGCCCCGCTAGCGATCTGCTCCATCGATCGGCGCAGTTCCTCAGCCGCGGATGCTGCCTCAGTGATTCCCGCAGAGAGCTCTTCCGTCGCCGCCGCAATCCGCTCTTCAATTTTTTGCTGCTGACTACCTGAAATAGCGGGTGACGCCCGCTTACTGCGGCGCGTTGCTGCCGGCAATAAATTCGAAGCTGGCTGCGACTGCGAGCGGCGATGGATTACCCTGCCTGCCCCTAGCTCAGACGTCTTCATCAAGGATTTTGGGCCGCTGGCCGCAAGTGCCTTAGATGCTACTGCGCGGGTCACATTTCCGGCTAGCGGTTTGGAAAGCGGCGTCTTCCCTACCACGCTTAATCGCCCCGGTTTCGACGGCGGCCGATGGGTGGTGCCAGGCTTTTTCCGCATTGGAACCCGTATTTCTGCGCTTTGCCAGTAGCTTCGGGGTGAAGCTGGCACTATCAGCCTTAAACTACGCGGTCTGTACAAGCTGATACAAGGCGAAAAACGGTTCCACTTCAGACCCACCTGTATCAGAATGAGAAGTGGCATCGAGGGCGTTACCGCGTCCCAAGCCAGCGGCGGCGAACGGACACGGTAAGGTCTGGCTGCCCATGTTAGAGATGGACCAACTTTCATGGCATCCGATGCGTTTGTGCCCCTAAGCGATCTTGAGCGGGACGCTCTGGCCGAACTTTCGAACATTGCGATGGCAAAGGCAGCAAACAGCCTGCGCCAGATGATCCAGAATGAGGTTCTTCTGGCCGTTCCTTCCGTCGATATCCTCACCGGCGCTGCGGCAACACAGCTGGTCGCGAAGCCTGACAACCCCAAGCTGGTT
The DNA here is from genome assembly GCA_963843225.1 of uncultured Alphaproteobacteria bacterium. Lineage (GTDB taxonomy): Bacteria > Pseudomonadota > Alphaproteobacteria > Rhizobiales > Xanthobacteraceae > Bradyrhizobium. The sequence continues at coordinate 205,278 of CAWJJT010000010.1, forward strand.
GCTGTGCGCCAGGATTTCGCTGGCGCGTTTTCCGGCCGGGCCCTGCTCATCTTTCCGGAACGTAACAGCCTGGAATTGGTTCGAGCGGTAGTTGGCCGACAACTCCCGCTGGAAGACATCGTGGATTTGGAAGACGAGGCGCTGGCGGAAACCGGAAATGTCATCCTCAACAGCTGGGTCGCGACGATCGCCAACCTGTTAAAGAGCGGGCTCAAAATGTCGCTACCCATCGTCGTCCGAGGCGACAGCAGCCACATGTTCGAGAGCGCGGGTTCGGGCCTCGTTTTGTTTCTGCACATCAAGTTCGAAATTCGTCAAAGGGAGATCGGCGGATATGTCGCCCTGCTCATGGACATTCCATCGCTAGATGAATTGCGGTCCCTCATTGCTGGCTTCGTGAAATCGATTACGTAGCTCGGAAATTCGCACTGTTCAAAATCGTGACCGCGCGGCCACGCGATGTGAGATCCTATTCCCGCCCCTACGCTTGCTAAATGCGAGAGCCGAGTACGCTATGGCTAAATTGCTTCCTACGTCCTCGCCCCCGCAATCGTGATGAGGAAGCCTGCAACGATCCCAAGGCGCCAGCCATAGTCTTGTTGACGCCGGCAATCCTCCTCCTCTAGTCCGCCGCGCGTCGGCGGTCCCTGCGTCTACACCCTATCCCGGCGCCGGGACCGCTTATTCGCCGTCGGCGGCAGGCCGCGGATTGGATCAAAAGCCCTGTTGAAGGGTTTCTCTCGATGATGCCCGTACAGCCCCGCTCCCGTCCGACCCTAGGCCAATTGGCCAAAGCACACACTTTCCGATTTCTAACGATGATCGCGACGTGGGCCCTGATCTTCGCTGCCTTTATCTATCATCCAGAATGGATCCGGGAATCGCTGCGCTTCCTGACGCATTCGATTGAGCACGTTGCTGATCAGGTGCCCGAACCATGGGGCGCGCGACTAGAGATTATGCTCCGAGAGTTGGGCGGAATTATCTGGCTTCAAATCGCTGTCGCGATCGTTGTACTCCGGCTGATCATCTGGGTGCCGTTCCATTTCTGGCGACTAGCAAGGGATCGCAAGCATTACTGACGGGCTTACGGCCATCGCCGACATTTGCAAGAAGTCCGTTTTCGGATCGATCGAGCATTGGCCATATCGATGCGCTGATCGCCGCAGCAACCCCGCCGACACCCTTCGCGAGGGGTCGGGATTAACCACCGATCATGGTCTTGGCGCCAGCGCGGCTTCGTGGCCTCGATCGCGGTGAAGGTGATCGGAACCTATGGCATTCATGGCGACTTACCCTTGGTCATTTAACCAAAAGGAAACGACCATGAAACTTGCAACAATCGCATTGGCTACGGCTCTCGCACTCTCGAGCACATTCGCACTTGCACAAGCTGGCGGCGCATCGGCATCGGGTGCAGGCGGAACTTCCGCAGCGGGCTCGGCGGCCACCGGTAGCGCGACTGGCTCGACTTCGAGCGGCAGCACGACCGGAACGGCGGGCGCGTCGGTAACTTCTCCGAACAACACCCAGAGTCCGTCAGGGAATGCCCTCGGACCCAAGGCCTCGCCGAGCGGGTCAACAATGACCCCCACAGGCTCAGGTTCGGGTCTCAGCAAGTAAAAGAGAAAGCCCCGCTCCTTCGCGGGGCTTTTTTCATGCACTAAGCACGCGCTCCACCGATCCAATTTCATCAAGCAAAATGGCCAGCTGAGGCGGGAACCCGCCATTGGCCCGACAGCGGCGTAGTCCCCGGAGCCAAACCCGTGGGGCCTTACTTTTCCGACCGCCCCATGGTTTCGTCAGACGAGGCGCCATTGATCCGGCTTCTTCTTATCGTTCAGGTGGCGAACACGCGCGACGTGCGGAGAGTGGCCATTCTTTTTGGCCCATTCGATCGCCTCTTTTTGCGTTTTGAATGTTGCCAGCGCGTGATCCGCATGGTCTTCGACGACGAAATCGGTGATCGGCTGTCCTTCAGCTTTTCCTTTCGGCCGTGCTTCAATAAAAACGTTGGCCATCGAATAGTCCTCCCGTTCGCGCCCGATTTGCCGGCTCGGACCGCTAGATTTAACGCGGCGCGTCCGGAAAGTTGGGTGCTCCGGTCGTATCTCGCACCGCACAAGCCGAAAACGTTCCATTTCACGACGCATCCCAACACGGTTCACCGCCGCAAGGGGCCGCCTCAGATTTCCGCACACGACGGATCGCCGCGCCAATCATCGTAGACAAATTTTTCGGATCTGCCGCAACTTTTGCATCTGAAGCTGATAAATCCGGGTTTGTTTTCTCGCACCTCGTGAGCGGCTATTTCCATGAGCGTGCGACAGCCGAGGCAAACAGGATCATCGCCGGTGTCCAGCGGATACAGCAGGTATTCTTGATCATCCGGCATCACTCTCGCACTGCTCCATCGGAAGGAGGCAGAAGCATCGAAGGCCACGCGGGCATTACACCGCATGGCCTTCGATGGGACTATCCCGCTCCTCGCAGAATTCCGTCTCCGCCAAAACAATCGCTCGAGAGGCGTGCAAGTTCCCGTCGGGCGTAAATATTCTCGACCTGGATCTGGGTTTCTTCGGTAACTGCTTCCAGCACGTTTCCAGCGAAGGTGCTTAATGCCGGAAATCGCTCCCACCCACTGTAGATCGTGTTGACTAGTAGGACCGCAAATGAACATTCGCAGTCGATACCAGAGACTTCTCACGCAGCGGTCGTGACAGGAGACTTATCCCGCTTCTTTTCATTGCCTTGGCTTTCTACACCAGTCGCCTCAATGCACAGTTTTACCGCCTCGCCCAAACTCGTAGCAGCTAGATCGGCTTTCGCGCCTTCCCGGAGTTGTTCTAATGCCGCAGGGTCCATTGCTTTTATCCAGCAGCCCAAAATAATTATCGCCTTGGGTATTTTACGACGAAGACGTCGAACGGAATAGCGCATGTGCGCTGGGCCGGACGCGTCCATATAAACCAGGCAGATGATAGCAACGCCGGTCGTCTCAAGACGGAAAACATTGCTGGAAGAGAGCGCTTCGGCTCCCTCGACACGCGCCGCAAGGCCGTGAGCGGTTGAGAGTTGACCCAGCATGATCGCCGCGGCCTCATCGATGAGACTACGCCCAGCGACGCAGAGTACCGGGTGGTCCCCCTGCCAGTCAGGAGGAAGATCTTCTTTGCCAAGAATTGGTAGATTTTCATAAGGAGCATCTTCGGCCACGCTTTCCACTGCAGAAGTGGCTTCCGCATCCGTCGTCGAACTGACTTTCGGAGGCGGACGGTCGTCATGATCCGAGAGATCATTGGCAAATTCGGAGACGGCGTCTCTAATCTTCGTGAGGCGCTCACGGTCAAGCGCTCCGCGTTCGGCATCAGCTTGAGCAAGCTGCAGGCCCTTCAAGGCAACCTCATCGTAGTAGGAAGAGAGAGACCGTTCTTTCAAGAATTCTTCGGCTTTCTCGGCGGCCTCCGTAGGGTCGCCAGCAAGCATCCGCTGGTAAAACATTTCGGGTGGAGAAAGAGCTGGCCGGTCCCCGAACATAATGTCGAGGAACTCCAGGCGTTCCACATGACGCCCTAGCACCACTAGGCACACCGTCAGGGGCGTTGCGAGAACAAGACCGATGGGACCCCAGAGCGCAGTCCAAAACGTTGCCGACGCAACCACGGCTACGGGTGAGAGCCCCGTGCTGTGTCCATAAACCATTGGCTCGATGACATGACCGACTACGGGCTCCACTACTAGGAAAAGCGCAAGCGTCCATAAGCAGCATGGACCAGCTAGGATCGACGGCGACCGCAAGCACGAGCGGGAACGCAGCAGCGATAGCCGCGCCGATGTAAGGGACGAAGCGCAGCACGGCGGCCAAGATGCCCCAGAGGATCGCGCTTGGAATGCCGATTAACCAGAGGCCGACCCCAATGACCACGCCGAAGGTGGCGTTGAGAAGAAGCTGTATCAGGAACAGCCGGCTGAGACGAGCAGCGGCGTCGTCAAGCGCGGCGGTTGTACGCTGTAGATCGTGAGAGCCAGCCAACCGAATGAGTCGATTACGGAGATCCTCACGTTGCAACAGAATGAAGATAACAAAGATGATGATGATACCGGTCGTCGCGAGCGGATGAAGCAGCGGGGAGATCAAGCTTTGCAAGCTCTCCAGGGCGCCCGGATCAGGCTGGCGAACTTCCACCGGAACGGGTGTGAGCGGCGCTTGAGCTTTGGGACTGGCGACTATGCCCCCGCCAGGCGTGGATGCCGGCGCCTTCGGCTTATCGAGTTCTTTGCTTAGGTCCTTCAGCATACCGGAGGCGCGTTCAAGTGTCCCTCGTCCGGCCGTCGTATCGCGAAATGACTGGATTTTCTCGCTTATGGTGGATTGATACCGTGGCAAGTCCCCGGCCAATTGCGTTAATTGGGAGGCGAGCAGACTTCCCAATGCGAATATAAGCGCGAAGGCGAGTAGGACGACGCCTACCACTGCTAACCCGCGGGGCACGCGAATGCGTTGCAGCAATCCGACGACGGGAGCCAACACGAAACTAAGAAGAATTGCCAACGCGATCGGTATAATGATCTCACGACCGAAATAAAGCATCATAACAATTATGACGGCAAGGATCGCTGTTGCTACCGTTCCGAGGAGGCCAATTAATTCTTCAGCCGTCCGCGTTGTAAATGGCTGTCTGATCGAAACCTCCTCGGTCCCAAGCTGTGCTTAAGAGCAGAGATGGATGAGGATGTAACTCTTGCGCTTTCCAACAGTTCCGGATCATGTCCAACTCACCAACTGACAGCGAAGCTCACGAACTGAGCCGCTCGCAGCAGAAATCCCGCGAGCGACCAAACAGCGGACATGATCCCTTGCCCAAGCGGCCCGATCGAACGCCCATAGGGCGCTGCTTCAGGCGGCTCTACAGATTGGAACCGACGCCCGTCTATCGCATTGGTCAATGGGGCACTCGGAGGCGGAATGTCGCGCTACTTTTTCGATGTTAAGAACGGTCACCGGCTGGTCGACCCCGCAGGTTTGGAGTGCCGTAACGATAAACAGGCCAGAGATCATGCTCTGCTTATCGCACGTCAGATTACAGTAGATGCGCCGGCCTCAGAAGGAAGGCAGGTCGCGATTCTAAACAACGTCGGAGAGGAAGTTGGTAAGGTCCCCATTAACGAAAGCGGCAAGGAGAAGATCATGGCAAACAAATCGATCGACAAAAGAGGCTCAGGCCTGAGGATTCGTCGCACAAGCCCGCCAAGCACATCGAAGAAACGGCGCGATTGGCCAGCTCCGTTGATAAAGACAAGGATCCCGCCAAAGTTCGCGGGATTAAGGATTGAGGCCCAACGGTTGGGCAACTTTCCCTGACGACGCAATCGCCTTGGGAAAAAGACAACTCCAATAGACGTTTGAGGGCCCGGCTTTCCTCATTGGTTCAAAGAAACGCCCCAACCTAGGATATGAGCCGAGGCCAATTGGCTTTGAATGTTGCCAGCGCGTGATCCGCGTGGTGTTCGACGACGAAATCGGTGATCGGCTGTCCTCCAGCCTTTCCTTTCGGCCGTGCTTCAACAAAAACGTTGGCCATCGAATAGTCCTCCCGTTCGCGCTCGATTTGCTGACTCGGACCGCACAAGCCTGAAAAGCTCCATTCATTTTCCGAACCCGCCCGACCCAGCGTAACTGGTTCATTAGACTTCGGTGCGCGCACCCCCCGCCGACGCACCCCAACACGGTTCAACGGCGCAAGGGGCCGCCTCAGATATCCGCCCGCGACGGCTCGCCGCCTCAATCATCATAGACAAACTTCTCGGATCTGCCGCAACTCTTGCATCTGAAACTGATGAAGTCGGGTTTGTTTTCCCGCACCTCATGAGCGGCCACTCCCATGAGCGTACCGCAGCCAAAGGCAAACAGGATCATCGCCGGTATCCAGCGGGTACAGCAGGTATTCTTGATCGTCCGGCATCGCCGTCGCACTGCTCCATCGGAAGGAGCCAGAAGCATCGAAGGCCACGCGGGCATTACACCGCATGGCCTTCGTTGGGACTGTCCCGCTCCTCGCAGAATTCCGTCGCCGCCCAAACAATCACTTGAGAGCCGTGCAAGTTCCCGTCGGGCGCAAATATTCTCGACCTGGATCAGATGGCGACCCGCAACGATTGGCGCGTTATCTCGGTCAACAATAGCACGACGACGTAACCATGGCCTGCATCAGCCAACTGAGCTTTGCCGGCGCCCAACGGACTGCGGCAACAGAAGTGATGACATCATAACGATGACCGGCAACAGCCAATAACCGCAGCCGGTCATCTTGCTCGTTTAGCCGTTTGCGATCGGTATTGCGACGTAGTGGGACGCGTCGCCCGAGCGAATGCGCATCAAAACGCTGTTCTTTTTGTCCGTGTGCGCGGCTTCGATCGCCTGGCTAACGTCGCCCGAATTTCCCACGCTCTTTCCGGCAACCTCCAGAATCACGTCGCCCTCCTTGAACCCGCGATCCGCGGCCGCGCTTTTCGGATCTACCTTCGTGACAACGACGCCTTTCTTTCCTGCGCCGGCTAACTCGCCCGCGGGGGCGAGCGTCAATCCGAGTCGCGGAACTTCGACGCCGCGGGTCGAGCCCTTGGCATCGGCGTCGGCCTTTGCTTCCTTGGCATTTGGCAATTGGCCAAGCGTCAGGTTAACGACCTTGGTGTTTCCCTTGCGCAGCACGTCGAGCTTGACCGCGTTGCCCGGTGCGAAGCCCCCGATGATGCGAGCGAGCTCCCGGGCATCCTTGATCGACTGACCATTCACGGCGGTGACAATGTCACCCGATTCAATGCCGGCCTTGGCTGCCGGCCCATCGCTTTGAGGCTCGGCGACCAATGCACCTTCGGCCTGTTTCAGACCCAGGCTATCGGCGATGTCCTGCGTGACCGGCTGAATCTGAACGCCGATCCAGCCGCGGCTGACTGTTCCCTTATCCTTGAGCTGAGCAACCACGCTCTTCACTGTGGCTGCGGGGATCGCGAACGCGATGCCGACGCTGCCGCCGGACGGGGAATAGATCGCGGTATTCACACCGACCACTTCGCCTTGCATGTTGAAGGCCGGACCACCCGAGTTGCCCTTGTTGACGGGCGCGTCGATCTGAATGAAGTCGTCATAGGGGCCATTGCCAATGTCGCGGCCGTTGGCCGAGACGATACCCGCTGTAACCGTTCCGCCGAGCCCGAACGGATTGCCAACTGCAAGCACCCAATCGCCGATCCGGGCCTTTCCCTCTGATAACTTTACGGACGGGAAGTCCGAGCCGCCCTCAATCTTGATGAGGGCCACGTCGGTTCGCGGGTCGGTTCCGATCACCTTTGCCGTGTAGGTCTTGCCTGCGTCGGTCGTTACTTCAACCTTCTCGGCGCCTTCGACCACGTGGTTATTGGTCACGGCGTAGCCGTCGGACGAGATGAAGAAGCCAGAACCTTGGCCCATCATTGCACCGTGCGGGCCGTTACGGCCGGGACCCTCTTTGGGCATGCCGTCAGGGCCGCCGAATTGATGGAAGAAGCGCTCCATTGGGGAGCGGGAGCCCTCGTCATCGCTCTTGTCGCTTGTGTCGGTGGCCTTCTTCATCGTGACCTTGACCGAGATCACCGAAGGCTTCACGCGTTCCACCAGGTCGGCAAAGCCAACGGGTTGTGGAACGTTAGAGACCGCGTTATTGACTTGAGCCCGAGCCGGACTGACGAAAATATTGAAATCGGCGCCGGCCCCAAAGCCACAAACGGCAACGCCGAGTCCGGTCACGACAGACGCCATCAACGCCAATTTTCGGGCGGACAGCATTGCTCGATTGGATGGTGAAGTAGCAAAATCAGAAGGATATCCCGTCATAACAGCTCCATGAAATAAGCGCGCGATTGCTCGCCCTCATGAAGCTCCAGATGCAGGTCCCCGCATTACGTGGTGCTGGCGGCGGAATTAACTTTTCGAAAGGAGTCGTGCATCGTTCGCGTGGCTTGCACTGACGGTTCGTCGCGTCAGCGAAATACCTTGCCTGATCCGGTGGCGAACCTAGTCGCTGGGCGCTGGGATGACTTCTCTGCAGAGAGTACGATCGATTGAAATGGGATATTTGCCGGATCGCTTCTGCCATATTCCCGTACGATGAGACGATCCGTGATGATCCCCATCGACTAAGGGGCGTGGTTCGTTGCTGTCGTGCATGAGCGACTTTTTGGACCCGCGGCCGACATCTCGCATCTGGGTAAACTCGCCCTGGGGCGATGTCGCAGCAAGCCGAGCTTTTGTCGTTTGAAGCCCTAGCCCGATCTCGGGAAAATCTATTTCGTGGTACGAAGCTGGAGTGATCGCCTCTCGAGGGCGGAAGAGATGGGCCGCCGATTGGCGCATCGGCCATTCAGCCCCACGTCGTTGCAGAGCGGGCCAGACAGCCGGTAGCGAGACCATCCTCTTTCTCGACCGAGTGTTGAGTCGAAAGAATCAATCTGGAATCGCCGTGATGCCCCAATCGCTGGAACCAGTGGCAGCGGAGGTGTTTAAATGTCTTTCCGCGAGCTTTATCACGGAGCGGAAGCGGACAAGCTTTTGTTCAACATCCGCAACGGCACGCTAACCGCCAACTCCCAGGGTCAATTGTTCTTCGCCGAGCGAGAGTGGCAAAACTGCCTGATCCATGGCGCGGATCGGCAGATGGGTGAATCTTACGTGGCGAAATTTCGGGTTGATATTCCCGATGGCGCCGACCTGGCCCGAGTATCGACTTCCGGAAATCCGGACGCGCGAATACTGAAGATCGAGCCTGGTGCTCAAGTGCGCGCGGAGGTTCTGGAACTTCACGTCCGACGAGGCCGCATCGGGTCTTTTGAGACGGAAACAATTCCGCAGGGTGGCGCGCAGGCTTACCTTGAAAACAAAGTGGCTAGCGTTCGGGCCCTCGGCAACACGGCACCTCGCGTCACAACGGAAATTCCGGATGAATCACCTCCGCCAACGCCGGAGGTTGAAGTGCCTCCATTAAGGCCGGAAGTGGTGGTGCCGAAATCCGGAGAATTTGGCTCTGGCGGAATGTATTTACGGGCCGCCAAGGCTGGTTTTAGGGCGGGCTTAAGGTGTCTTTTGAGTGCCGAAACGATTGTTGGGGTGGCAGCGACGCTGTTTCTTGCATACGCCGACAAAGTTGCGGCCGAAGATGCGATCCGGAGGATCGAGACCAAATTCATAAAAGAGGGGTTTGCGAGAGGTGTTGCAGCTGGCGTAATGGGATGGACGGAAGAGGGAGTTGCATTGAATGCGATGTATCGTGTAACCGCTTTTCGGGTTGAAGGCCTAAGTGACCCCGCAGGTTACCTCAGTCTGCCCTATATTCTCAATCTTGCCGAAGTCTACGAAAATTATGCAGTTGGCGTAGGATATTACTTCAGTTCTTCTCAACCATCACAATGGCAGGAGAAGATGCGCGCTGAAGGTTTCGACCGCTTGAAAAAATTTGGATACTATTTTGGTCGAAACCCTGACGTACTATTTGAGTACGACTTCATCTCAAAGCTTGCGTGGGCACTCCGTTCGCATGCCGACAGGATAGTCGCACCCGCAATACGATCTGGAAAAGCCAAATCGGCGTGACTGTCGGGTCGACAGTCTCCCCGCAAGCGACTGCCAAAGGACAAACGTGCTGACGACCCGTCGCCGACAAGCGTTGGTAGCGGTTACGTGAGAACCTCTGCGACGAGTTCTATTTGGTCGTCTTCGCGGCGATTACAGACCGGTCCGGAGTTGGCACTTAACCAACGTGGCTGGGTCGCCGAATGTCCGCTTTGCGCCAATAGCCGACATTCAGCGACTCAGAAGGTTTGAGTTTGCCGGGCTGCGACCGCGCAGCCCGGATTTGGTGGGCATAAACTCCGTCGGGCCCCAATTGGGAGATCAAGCCGGCCTCCTACGCCGGCATTTGCGGGATCGCAGGCCACCTGCTGATCGCGAGAGGCGCCGGGGCTGCCGAAGAACATAGTCGTATTCTCAGACAGGAAAGACACCAATTGACTTCCGATTATCCGCAATAACGGTGGCGCGCGGACAGCGTGGCACTTCGCATTTGCGAATGGCCCATCATTCCAACCGGCTGGTGGTTTGTGGTGTCTCAGTATACTCTGGCAGGTGCCGCGCTGCCTTGAATCAGGACGCCGAGTGCCCGAATTCTCGAAAGCTGAGGAATTACGGATTTGGCTCGAGGCGCACGAGCTTGCCTCGCTAAATGATATATTCGCCGAAAACGATATTGATCTGGAGGTGCTTCCTGAGTTGACCGAAGCGGACCTCAAGGAATTGGGGCTTTCGCTTGGTCAACGCCGCCGGCTGATGAGGGCGCTTCGCCAGACTGCCTCAGCGGTAAATCCGACCGATGCCAAAAGCGAGGCGGTCTCTCATTCCAACCGGGCAGAACGAAGACAATTGACAGTCATGTTCGTCGACCTGGTCGGATCGACGGCGATGTCGACGCGCCTAGATCCCGAGGAGATGGGTGAGTTAATACGCTTGTACCAAAATACGGTGGCGGGCGAGATCGCTCGCTTCGACGGACACCTCGCTAAATTCATGGGCGACGGCATTCTAGCCTATTTTGGGTGGCCCAAGGCGCATGAAGATGAGGCCGAGCGGGCCATTCGCGTGGGCGTTGCCATCGTTAGCTCTGTCGCGCGATTGCAAAACGTGCACGAACTGCAGCTCGCTGCTCGGATTGGCATTGCAACCGGCCTTGTCGTAGTGGGCGATCTGATTGGAGAAGGTGCTGCGCAGGAGGAAGCCGTTGTCGGTGACACCCCCAACCTCGCCGCCCGGCTACAAGAAATAGCACGCTCAGGCGAAATCGCAGTCAGCGAACAAACGTACCGGCTCGCCCAGGACGCCTTTTCGTTCCGGGATCTTGGCGATCATGACCTCAAAGGGATGGGCAAGCCCACCCGTATTTTCGCGGTTATCGGCGAGCGGGCTGGACACAGCCGGTTTGAAGGCCGGTCTGGCGGGAGGACCGGATCGTTGTTCGGCCGCGAACAGGAACTTGGGCTTCTTTACGAACAATGGTCTCAAGCAGTGACGGGCGAAGCACAAGGCGTCGTGCTATTAGGAGAGGCCGGGATCGGGAAATCGCGTCTGATCCAGGCGCTGGTGGAAACGATCGAAGAACAGCACTTTCAGATCAGATACCAATGTTCTCCCTACTATCGTGACAGTCCGCTTTTCCCGGTCGTGCAACAGCTGCGTCATGCGATGCAAATCTCGGCTGGGGATTCAGATGAAGTCAAGCTGGACAAACTTGAAAAGCTCCTCGATGTCGCCGGTCGTTCTGCCGAGTCCGCGCCCCTTGTTGCCGACCTGATTGGAATCCCCAAGCTCGCCCGCTATTCGCATCTCGAGCTAAGTTCGCAATTGCAGCGAGTCCGCACACTATCGATTCTGGTCGACCAGTTGCTCGGGTTGGCTGCGCTACAGCCGGTGCTCGTCATCGTGGAGGACGCACACTGGATCGACCCCACCACGCTAGAAATGCTTCAGCTCGGACTGAACCGGATCGGCCGCGCGCAAGTGATGATGCTGTTCACGAGCCGTCCGGATGGAGAGCCGGCACTTGCGGCTCATCCGATGATTACTCGGCTCCTGCTCAATCGGTTGGGGAACGCCGCAGTCGGGGCTATCACGGCCAGCATTGCGGGTACGCGCCGACTTCCGCAGTCTGTTCTTGATGAGATCGCCAGCCGGGCCGATGGCGTACCGCTGTTTGTCGAGGAATTGACGAAAGCTGTCGTTGAGCTCGCGGAAGGGAGGGAACCGGGGGATCGAATTGGGGCTGAGACAATACCAGCAACGCTGCACGATTCGTTGATGGCTCGCCTGGACCGCGTGCCTGGCGTTAAGCGGGTGGCGCAGCTGGCTGCGTGCATCGGTCGCGAATTCAATCATCGGACATTGTCGTCCATCGCGGCTTTGTCAGCCAAGGATCTAGAAGTCGCTCTGGACCGCCTGGCATCAGCTGAACTGATTTTTCGTCGTGGTACCCCTCCCGACGCGGCCTATACCTTCAAGCACGCGCTGGTGCGTGACGCGGCCGCCAATAGTCTCCTCTTGAGCGAACGTCGTCGAATCCACGCCGCAATCGCCGACGCCTTAGCGATGAACTCGACCGCTGGGCCGTCGGAACTAATAGCTCAACACGCGGAAGCAGCCGGACTGAGCGAGATCGCAATCCTTCATTGGCTTCGTGCCGGCCGGGGTGCGGCCGACCGTTACGCCAATATCGAAGCAGTCAGTTATTTCGAACGCGCCCTCAAATTGGTGTTGTCAAACCCCGAAAGTGAAGCGCGTGATAGGCAAGAACTCGATGTGCTTATTGCACTCGGTGTACCTCTGATCGCCGCCCAAGGCTACGCATCCACTGCCGTCGAACGAACCTATTCCCGAGCACGGACACTGTGTGAGCGGGTTGACGACCAGGAGCACCTCTTCTTCGTCCTCCGGGGATTGTGGAATTGCGTCTTCGATCGCGCCAATCTTGAGCAGAGCCTGGAAATCGCCAACATCCTGCTTGACCGCGCGAAACAGGGTGGCGACCTGGAACAGTTGGGACTTGCTTATCGTGCAGTCGGAGCCACCAGATTCAATCGCGGTGAGTTTTGCCAGTCGCTGGAAGCCTTCAGCAAAGCCATCGAAGCTTGCGGGAACCTGGGTAACGACAATGCCGTGAGGGTCTACGGAGAAGCTCCGGCGATCATATCGCTGGTCTATGCAGGTTGGACGTTGTGCGTCCAAGGTCGGCTCGAAGAAGGGCTTGAAAACGGAGAGCGGGCACTCCGATTGGCACGCGAATGCGGTTATCCGCTGGTCACTGCTTTCGTCAGCGATATCCATTGCAATATTTTGACCGAGCATCGCAGATTGGCAGCCTGCCTCGCGTTGGCTGAGGAAGCACTGAGATTTGCCCGAGAACACTTTCTGGTATTCTGGATTGCTGGCCTCGACGTAAAGGCCGGCTGGGCCCGCGCCTGCATAACGGATTCCATGGAGGGAGTGGAACAAATGCGGACAGGCATCGAAAGTTGGAAAAATACGGGCGCTGTGCTCCATCTGCCGACATGGAGCGCTCATCTTGCGGAAGCGCTCCTGCTTGCCAATGCGACGGATGAGGCCGCGGCTGTGCTCAAGGATGCATTGGCAGTTGCGCACGACAAGGGAGACGTCTTCATGCTGGCTGAGTTGCACCGTTTGCGAGGCCGGCTCCACGCCCGACTTTCGCGCGTTGCCGAAGCGGAGACAGATTACCTTCGAGCCTGCGAGGTGGGAAGCCGGCAAGGGGCGAAGTTATTCGAACTTCGTGCTGCGATCGACCTCGCCCAGCTTTGGTTCAATCAAGGCTATCACGAAAAAGCCCGAAACCTTCTCGGCCCGGTTTTCAACTCCTTCACCGAGGGACTCGACACTCCCGATCTCCTGCAAGCGCGGCATCTGCTTGAGCAGCTTTCGAGACATTGATTTGTCGGTACTCGCGTGTCCCTAGGACTGTCTCGCGAGTTTGCGTGAAAGGCCAGGCATCGGCCGAATGATTTGATTAAGGACAGCCCGCAGAGTGACTACCCCGCGTAAGCCGCTCTTGTGGACGCGATGGTCCTTCTTAGTGAGGGAGGAGTGTGAGCGACGCTACAAAATCGTCCGAAAATGGATAGAAGCAGGCAGCACGCGGTAACCCCTCTCAGCACCACCGATTGCCGGACCAGCTGAATCCGACTAGCGTCTTCACGTCCGGGCCGGTGACCGGGCTCGCAATGTTCCTGTCGCAAACATCGCAATGTCGGGAGGGCAATATGGGGCGGAAATACCAAAGTATCCTCGAAACAATCGGGAATACGCCGGTAGTGCGAATAAACCGCTTGGCGCCGGCAGGCGTGAACCTGTTCGTAAAAATTGAAGCCTTCAACCCACTCGGTTCGGTGAAGGATCGATTGGCTCTCGGAGTGATCGAGGCCGCCGAAAAGTCGGGAGACCTTAAGCCCGGCCAGACAGTGATAGAGGCGACGAGCGGGAATACCGGGATTGGTCTTGCCATGGTTTGCGCAGCCAAGGGTTACCCGCTTGTGGTCACCATGGCGGAGCCTTTCAGCGTCGAGCGACGCAAGCTCATGCGCTTCCTCGGAGCGAAAGTCATTGTTACTCCGGCGGCCGAGCGAGCCGTGGGCATGATCACGAAGACAATCGAATTAGCCAAGACGCATGGTTGGTTCATGACGCGGCAGTTCGAGAACGAAGCCAATCCCGATATTCATTCGCGCACCACAGCGCGTGAGATAATCGAGGATTTTGCCGGACAGCGGCTGGATTATTGGGTTACTGGTTACGGAACTGGTGGAACGCTAAAGGGCGTCGCGCGGGTCCTTGCTAAGGAGCTTCCCGAAACGAAGATTATCGTTTGCGAACCGGGAGATGCGCAGCTGCTGGGAAGCGGCATCGCGCAATCACGGAACTCGGACGGCACACCGGCGGCACCACATCCGACATTCAAGCCGCATCCGATGCAAGGCTGGACGCCGGATTTTATCCCCAAACTTACCGACGATGCCGTCGCCATGAAAGTTATCGATCGCATCCTACCGATCTCGGGCCCCGACGCCATTCGCTGTAGCAAGGACCTTGCTACAAAGGAGGGCATCTTTGTTGGCATTACTTCGGGCGCGACCTTCGCCGGCGCACTCAAAATTGCAATCGAGGCAGAGAAAGGAGCAAACATTCTCTGCATGCTTCCCGACACCGGCGAGCGCTATTTGAGCACCCCTCTTTTCGCGGATGTATCGGCAGACATGAATGAGGAGGAACTCAAGATTTCACGCTCAACGCCAAGTGCTCAGCTTAATCCGTGAGCGATCCTGACGATCGGGCAACGATGTCGGTCATTTCGGCTCGCATGAAAACGACAGACGCGGCGTTCGAGGCCGTGAGGACCTTCGTTTTCGACTCACGCTACGCTGAGCGGAAGCTTATGCCTGCGATATGCGACTTTACCCTCGGCAACCCGCACGAGATGCCACTTGAAGGTGTCGTCACCGCGATCAGAGAGCGGGCAATCCCGCACGACAAGAATTGGTTCGCCTATAAGGCGAGCGAGCAGGAATCGCAGGCCTTTATCGCCGAGCGGCTGGGCCTCGAGCTGGATCTTCCCTTTGAGCCAGGAGACATAGCGCTGACAGGCGGCGCGTTCGCAGCCATAATGGTCGCCTTTCGGCTCGTGGTCGATGCTGGCGACGAGGTGATCTACTCGGAGCCCGCGTGGTTCTGCTATGAGCCGATGCTGCTGGCCGCGAACGCCGTACCGCGAAAGGTCAATTTGCAGTTGCCCACGTTTGATCTCGATCTCGTTGCAGTCGAAGCTGCAATTGGACCCAGGACGCGGCTTGTGATCGTTAACACACCGCACAATCCGACGGGGCGGATCTACAGCCGCGCTTCGCTCGAAGCCCTGGCCGATCTGCTCGATCGCGCCTCGGACAAAATCGGCCATCGAATCTTCCTCCTATCGGACGAGCCTTATCGACAGTTACGTTTTGACGGGCGCGGTTTCACGAGTCCGGCGGCACTGTATCCTTGGACACTTATTTCCTACAGTTATGGCAAGGTGCTGCTCACGCCGGGCCAGCGGCTCGGCTACCTGGCTCTGTCGCCCTTGATGCCAACTGCGGATCGACACGCCCTGCGGAGCGTCATGTTCTCCGCCCAAATGGCCCTTGGCTGGTGTTTTCCGAATGCCGTGATGCAATATGCGGTGCCCGATCTTGAAAAGCTCTCGATCGACCAAGTGGCACTCACGCGACGGCGCGACCGGTTTATGGCGTCACTCTTAACGGCCGGATATTCAGTTCTTTTGCCTGAAGGTACCTTTTACCTTTGGAGCAAATGGACCGATAGCGATCCGCAGCGGCAATGGAACGCACTCGCAGATCGCGACGTCTTCGTACTCCCGGGTAGCATCATGAATTCCCCAGGCTACTTCCGAATCAGTCTGACGGCATCCGATGAGATGGTCGAAAGGGCGCTGCCGGCCTTTACCGAAGTGGCATGA
>CAWJJT010000011.1:0-81440 GCA_963843225.1 uncultured Alphaproteobacteria bacterium
TGGCACTTTTCGGAAATGAGCTGTCCGGCGGGCGATGTCCGCTTCCGGGGGTGAAGCGGACTTCCGAGTCGGCGCGGACCGATGTCTGCATATGACCCGAAGCGGACATGCTCATTTTCTCAAAAGCGAGACGAAGAACCTGAATTTCGAGATGTTCCCCCTGCCGGGCGCGCGGTAGTCTGTCGGTGCGGTCCGAGGGCATGTCTTGACCAAAACGGGCGATACCGAGCGCAGGCTGGTCGCGATTTTTGCGGCTGACGTCGAGGGATACAGCCGCCTGATGGGGGCCGACGAGGTCGGTACCCTCCGGGATTTGACCCAACGGCGACACGATCCTTGACGGCCTGATTGCCTCCCATCGCGGTCGGATTGCCAATACCGCCGGGGACAGCGTCCTGGCAGAGTTCGGCAGCGCCGTCGATGCCGTTCAGTGCGCGGTCGAGGCGCAGGCGGCGCTTTCCGAAGCCAATGCGGGCCTGTCACCTGACCGTCACATCAACTTCCGCATCGGCGTTCACGTCGGCGATGTCATGGTCAAGGGTGGCGACCTCTTTGGCGATGGCGTCAACATTGCTGCCCGGCTGCAAACTCTGGCCAGCGCCGGTGGCGTCTGTCTGTCAGGCGTCGCGTATGATCAGGTCAGAAAAATTCTACCCTTTGCGTTCACTGATCTTGGCGCGCAACAGGTCAAGAACATCGATGAGCCGGTTCGGGCTTTTGCTCTAGTGGGCAGAGCGAGCGGCCGATAGTCACTGCGTTCCCGAACGCATCGGTACCGCTATCCGCTGCCCGACAAGCCTTCCATCGCCGTGCTTGCCGTTCCAGAACATGAGTGGCGACCCGGAGCAGGAATATTTTGCCGACGGCATGGTGGAGGACATCATCACTGGACTGTCGCGGTCCAAATCTCTGTTCGTCATCGCGCGCAATTCCAGCTTCACTTACAAGGGCAAAGCCGTCGATATCAAGCAGGTCGGCCGCGAACTTGGTGTGCGTTACGTGCTCGAGGGCAGCGTGCGTAAATCCGGTAACCGGGTTCGCATCACCGGGCAGCTGATCGACGCTGCGACGGGAACACACCTTTGGGCCGACCGGTTCGACAGCCAACTCGAAGACATTTTCGATCTACAAGACCGCGTGACGGGCAGCGTGATCGGAGCGATATATCCTCAACTGGAGCGCGCCGAAATCGAACGCGCTCAGCGCAAACCTACTGAAAGCCTTAAAGCTTACGACTACTATCTTCGCGCCCTCGCCAAGTTCTACAAATACACCAGTGAAACATCTATCGAAGCGCTCAAGCTCACGCAAATTGCTAACGACCTCGACCCCGAATTCGCACTCGGATACGCGCTCGGCGCTGATTGCCTTCACCAAAGAAAAGTCTACGGCTGGAGCACCGATGTTGCCCGGGAAATGGTTGAAGCCCATGAGCTAGCGAGGAAGGCAATTGAACTCGGTAGAGACGATCCATCCGTGCTTGCAAAGGCTGGATTTGTGCTCGCATATGTTGTCGGCGAGGTAGAGGAAGGCGCAGCATTGCTCGCGCGGGCGATAAATCTGGATCCAAATCTTGCTTCGGCACGAACTTGGCGCGGGTGGACCCATATTTACCTTGGGGAAGGCGATGCCGCGATCGAGCAATTCCAGATCGCCTTGCGTTTGAGCCCGCTTGATCGGCGTATTTATAGCGCCCAGACCGGGATGGCTTTTGCTCATTTTTTCGGTGGCCGCTATGACGATGCCATATCGTGGGCAACAGTGGCGACGCGGCAGCAGCCAAACTTTGTTGCTGCCCATCGTATCTTGACCGTAGCTCTCGCCGTGTCTGGACGACTCGACGAAGCGCGACAGGCGTGCTTGCACGCGTTACAAATTGATCCAACTCAACGTATCTCCGGGATCGCGGACAGAACCCCATTTCGTCGACCGGCAGACATCGAAAGATTTGCGCAAGCTTTTCGGATCGCGGGCATGCCGGAATGACCGTTATTGGCACTTTTCGGACATCCCGCCATGTCCGCTTGATGACTGCTTTCGGGGAGAAATCGGAAGTCGCGATTGCGTCGCCCGACTTCCATTTTTGACCCAACTCGGACATTGGGTCGCAGCGTCTGGGGTCGGTTGGCTGCCCTTTCCCACCCGCCGCCGCGTCGCAAAGTGTTAGGCTTGAGGCGTCGATGGGCTTTTCCCTCGGAGGGATACATGCAGACGGCGCGATTTCATCACGGCACTTGGTACCGCGGCTACGTGGCCACTCGCGGCCCGGGCGCAGCAACCGGCGAAGATGAAGCGGATCGCTTACGTTAACTCGGCAGGCAACGTCAGCCGAATAAGCGTGAGCGGTGAACCGTTTTACCGCGCTTTTTTCGAGGAGCTAAGTCGCCTTGGCTACGTCGAGGGCCAAAACCTCGGGGTGGAACGGTACTCAGGAGAAGGGCGAACCGAACGCTATGCCGAATTGGCCCGCGATGTCGTCAACACGCATCCCGACTTGATTTTAGCGGTGGGCGGTCGTCTATCGTTGGACTTCAAAATGGCGACGACGACAATCCCGATTGTGACAATGATCATCGATCCGATTGCAATGGGACTTGTGGCAAGCATCGCGCGGCCGGGCGGCAACATCACAGGCGTGACTATCGCTGGGGGATTGGAAATCATTGGCAAACGTATGGAGCTGCTGGTCGAGGCGGTGCCAAAACTGTCCACCGTCGGTTACCTTGCATCGCGACCATTCTGGGAAGATCCAAGAGGCGCGGCAGTGCGAGAGGCGGCCAAACAGGCAGGCATTTCGTTGTCGCCTGTTATGCTGAGCGCTTTTGACGAGGCAGAGTACCAACGCGTCTTCAGATCAATGGAACAAGATCGAGCGGATGCGTTCATGGTATCTGATGAACCCGAGAACAGCATCCATCGTGAGACGATTGTCGAATTGGCCGCGAAAGGCCGGATTCCCGCTATTTATCCGTTCCGCGATTATGTCGAAGTTGGCGGGCTGATGGCTTATTCGATCGACCTAGTGGACATTTCTCGCCGCCTCGCCAACCTCATCGATAAAATTCTTAAAGGCGCTAATCCGGGAGATATCCCGTTTTACCAACCGACCAAATTCGCTCTGGTCATCAATCTCAAGACTGCGAAAGCGCTCGGCCTCGAAATGCCAGCGATGCTGCTCGGCCGCGCCGATGAGGTGATCGAGTGATTCGCTTAATGGCACAAAACAGACACCGCCGTCGCGTCGGTCAATGTCCGCTTTCGGGGGGAATATCGGACATAGAACATCGACTGGTTGAAGTCCGTTTTTGACCCATAGCGGACTAAACTAGCTCTTCTTCGCTGGGCCGTTTGCAATCGTCGTATTGTGCGCGTGCGCAATACGCCAACCGGCTTTGGTTTTCACGAAAACTAACGTGATGAGATTTCCGCTATCGGGATAAGGCGCACCAGATGGTAGCGCCCCAACTCCCTCTATTCGGTTGACGTGGGTCTCGACGATGACGTTGGGCGCGATCTCGCGCATCATAGTGATTTCGGGCGTCAGCATACGACTTTTCGCGAACATGCCAGCGTGGAGCTTGGCATGCTCGCTGTTCACCGTTTCGCGGCCCTGCCAGTGCCTTCCAACGACATTTATCCAATCCACGTCAGGCGTGGTGTCGGCAACGAAGGCGTCCATGTCGTGCTTATTCCACGCATCCGTTTGTCGGTCCAGAATTGCGCGTATGGCGGCTTCGTCGGTGGCGGCCAAGGATGGTCCGATTGAAGAATTGTTGCTTTGTGCCATAGCGAAATCCAAGTGCCCGACCATTAGGAATACGCTTGCGATGCCAATTCTGAGAAGCTGGTTCATTCGAACTCCCTTCAATCGAAGCCGCTCAAGCTCCTAGGATGTCACGGCGGAGAATTAAGGTCCATCAGGGAAAAGGAAACGAATGTCGCCCATTGGCACATTTCGGACATTGCGGCTCTCGTGAAGAATGTCCGCTGATCGACTCAAAGCGGACTCGCGCCGTGCATGCTCGCCGTCCGTAGCGGTGTCGTTCGACATGCTCTTTGGAATTGTTGGCACTGGCCGAATTGGGCGACTGTGCCCGGAACGATCTGCCGACCTTGGGATTGTCTGGCGTGTCGCGACCCCAATTACGGCACAACCAAGCTAACGGCCTCGGATCCCCCCGCGATCTGGGGCCGTTTCTATTGGCGGTCCTGAAGGGAGCTGCGGGTAGTCTTACCCGAGAGCTCGTGCGCGGAGTGACAAGTTGGCCGATGGCCACGCGGATTATTTCGGCGGCTGCAATCCCGACGAATTGATCCAGTCGTCGATGTGGACCGCGGTATCGGCGATGCTTGCCTTCTTGAGGAGGTCCTCACGTTCAACGCCAATCATCGACTCCGCCTTCTCGCGTGCTTCCGCGGCGAAAGCAGCAAGGCGATCCTTGAGCGGTATTGTTTGCCTGGAATGACGCCGCATGTGCATGGCGCTTGCTCCTTTCCAGCAGAGGAAGGCGGGAGCGCTACCGGCGTTCTCGTCACAGATGAAAGCCACGATCCGGGCTGTGATGGCGGTATTGTGCGCCCGGAACATCCAGGGCGCGAGTCATTTATTAACCTTACAGGCGGGGCGGGAACGAAGCAGGCCTCGGCCAAAGTCGAACGGCCAGGTCCGGCAACAGACCGGGGGCCCATGGTCTTTCCCCGCTGGGACGATCGGGCCGGCGGCGTCACGTTCGATAGCGACCAAACAGCTCGATGCTTTTTAACCATCAAAAGACCGGCCGAATCCGCCACTTCGACGCGGTTGTGCGGTGCGACGAACCATGGGACGCCGCGGAGTAAGGTTAAATCCGAGATCAGATTGCAGCGGTTCATGGTCTGACTATCGTCATGCGATGACCACCAAAATTGATTATGACGTCTATCGAGGCATAGCCGACCGCAGCCTGCGGCTGGCAACGCGGCCCGGCGCCGGCTTGCCGCCGCACCTCAAGCGCAAGGACTGGGCTCTGATGCCCAAGGGGAAGCCGCCTTTCCCGTTCGATATCGATCGCGACATCGCGCTCAAGGGCTATTGCTTCTTCCAGCTCGCGGATTGACGTCGCGCCACCGTCCTTCTCACCGGCCGGGCGGCGTCGGCCGCCAGGACAAGTCATCGGACCACAGGTAGATGGCGATGGCGGCCAGACACAAGACAACGCCGATCCAGAACGTCATCGAGTGATGGATGTGCCGCCAGTCGGGTGCGCGTTTCATTCGATTGCCTGTCTTCGTCCGGATGCGCCCGCTTGCTCGGCGTGAGATCTGTGGACTGGTTTGCGATGAATGCTAACGCAGGCGCTCGACTGCGACGGCTTGCGATGTGCCTTCGACCTTCATCCAGAAGCGGCCGCCATCGGCATACACCGAAACGCTCGGCATATAGGCATAGTGGTATTCGTAGCGGTACTCCGCCTGCCTCCAGATCTGGCCATTGATCAATTTCACGATCGTCTTGCCGTCCCAGCCGTTGAAGTCGCCATCCACCTTGGTTTCGATCCCGACGGGAGCTGGAGCGGCGACAGACTTGTTCGCAGCCTGACCGGCGCGACCATCCGGTTGATACAGTCGGTTCAAGGCATCCGCCGGCGTCATCTGATCTGCCGGCGACATGGTCGCGGCACCGGGCCTTGATTGTTCGCCTTTCGCCCGCGGTTGCGCCAGTTGGATATCCTGAGCCTGCATCGCCGAGCACTGGACGAGCCAAAGGCATGAAATCCAGAACGCACGCCAAGTATATGCTGGCATGATGATAAAGCGGCCCCAGCGCCGGTTTTGAGTTAGGAACGCCGGGGCCGCCAACCCGAAGGCGGGTTTGCCTTCGAGGTGGCGCGAACCCTCCCGGAGGCGCCGAATCGACTCTCTGCCGCCGCTGTTTGTTCCAAACCGTCCGCCCTCTTCCTGCAAAACTCGGTGCCCCTGTTCTGATCGCGTCAGCCAGCCGCGCGACCTGTTTGCCGGCGCTGCATGACCGATACACGCGTTGGTCGTAACAAAAATCCGGCGCGCCTTGAAGCGCGCCGGATTCATTCAGAACAAAAACTGGAAGCCTAGGTGGCTTATGCCACCCTTTACGCCACCCCTTATGCGACCCTTGGCGCCTTGTTGCGCGAATTGCGCTGGAAGAACAACGCCTGGCTTGCGACCGCGGAAACCATCGCGGGCTGGAATGGCTTCGAGATCAGGAACGCCGGCTCGGGACGCTCGCCGGTCAGGAAGCGCTCGGGGTACGCCGTGATGAACACGACAGGCACCTCGAAAGTGCGCAACAGCTCGTTGACGGCATCGAGGCCGCTCGAGCCGTCGGCGAGCTGGATGTCGGCGAGGATCAGGCCGGGCTTCTTGTTCTTGGCCAGCGCCACCGCGTCGGAATGGGTGCGGGCGACGCCGATCACGTGGTGACCGAGATTCTTCACCAGGCTTTCGAGATCCATCGCGATGAAGGTCTCGTCCTCGATGATCAGCACGTCGGTGGCGATCTCCGCCGCCATCTCGCGGCCGGCGGTATCGGCGAGCTTGCGGGTCTCGGCGACGTCCTTGCCGAGGATGAAAGAGACTTCCTCCTCGGAAAAACCCTCCAGCGACAGCAGCAGGAAAGCCTGACGCGGTAACGGGGTGATGTTGGACAGCCGGCGCTCCGAGGGCAGCGGCAGGGTGGTCACTTCTGCGTCATCGTTGAGCGAAACCGAGTTCCAGATCTGGGTGAAAAGCCGGAACAGTCCGGCGCGGGGACCGTGCTGCTCGTCGAGCAGCGAGGGATCCTGCAGCAGAGCCTCCAGCATGGCGCCCACATAAGCATCGCCCGACGCCTGGTTTCCCGTCAGGGCACGGGCATACCGCCGCAACAACGGTAAATGTTCGGCAACAAGCTGTGATCGAGACATCCCCACTCCATCCTTCTATTGGGCCAAGTTCACTTGCAGGGTGGCCCGGTTCCACCGATATGCCTGTTTACGCCCCAGCGGGAGAAAAGTTCCATCGGCCGGCGGAACTTTTCGGCACAGTTCGAATTAGCCCCCTGCGAACGGCTCGAAACCAGGGATATTTCTTGAAGCTTCAGGGACTTAACTCTCGGGGAAACGTGGAACAGGTCATGAAAGATGTAAAGTCTCAAGCCAGCAAGAGTCCGGCGACAGGCAAGCAAGGCGGGCTCAACGCCGAGATTCAGTCGAGAATCGGTCATCAACTTCGGGCGATGTACGACGATGTCGTGCGCCAGGGGGTGCCGGACCGGTTTGCCGACCTGATCCGCAAGCTTGATGTTCCCCAAGGGGCACCCCAAGTGGAAGAAGCGGGCGACCAAGCAATCAAAAACGACGGGAGAGATTAATGCCTCTCACGGATGCCCTTCGCGACGACATTCTGGCCTCGGTGCCCTCGTTGCGCGCTTTCGCCATCTCGCTGTCCGGTAACGGAGATCGCGCCGACGATCTGGTGCAGGAAACGCTGCTGCGCGCGCTGGCCAATATCAACTCGTTCCAGCCCGGCTCGAACCTGCCGGCGTGGCTGTTCACGATCCTGCGCAACCTGTTCCGCTCCGACTACCGCAAGCGGCGGCGCGAGGTGGAGGACGCCGACGGCAGCTATGCCAAGACGCTGAAGACCCAGCCGGCGCAGGGCGCGCATCTGGAATTCGAGGAATTCCGCGCCGCTCTCGACAAGCTTCCGCAGGACCAGCGCGAAGCGTTGATCCTGGTTGGCGCCTCCGGCTTCTCCTATGAGGACGCAGCCGCCATCTGCGGCTGCGCGGTCGGCACCATCAAGAGCCGCGTCAACCGCGCGCGCTCGAAACTCTCGGCGCTGCTCTATGTCGACGGCGCCGAGGATTTCGGTCCCGACGAAACCGTCCGCGCCGTGATCGGCGGCAGCGGCGGATAGCGTGCGCGCGTCCGCAGCAAAAGTCGACGCAAGCCGGCCTGACACCAATCGAGCGTCAGGTCCCGGCTCAAGGCACGTGTGGACTGCATCGGTCACGTGATCACTTCCGTCCGCGCGGCGGCATTGCGAATTGCTCGGTGCGGTCGCGTTCGGTCATGTCGACCACCGTCTCCATCGGCGCGGTCAGTTCGTAGACGTAGCTGACATCGGTGAAATAGCGCTTGGAGACGCCGCCCAGCGCCTCGGGCGCGACGCGGTCGAGCAGGATCAGGCCGAAATCGCTGTCGGCGCGGCGCGTCGCCTCGCTGGTGTTGAACTCCTCCCAGCGGAAATGAAACGTGCTTTCGGGCTCTTCCCCCGTCACTTCCCAATGCGCGACGATGTGCGGATGCTTGCCGACCAGCGATAGCCCCTCGTCGGAATGCGACGCCAGCTCGAAGAACAACAGCGACAGGCTTTGCGCAGCGCGCGCGCTGACCGCGATATCCGGGCCCGACACCGCGATCCGCTCGGAATGCGGGATCGCGCGGGCCTCGAACAGCCCCCTCAGCTTGACGCCCTGCCACTGGCTCTCGCTGAGCAGCGAGACCACGTTCGACATCGCGTGGATGCGGCCGATCAGGAGCTCGCGGGCGGCGTCGATGTCGGCGCCGTGGCGCAGCGTGCGCGTCACGATCGACTGGATCACGGCGAGGATGTTCTTGACCCGGTGATTGAGCTCGTCGATCACGGCGGTGAGCCGGCGCTCGAAACCGATCCGCACCTGGATTTCGCGGCTGAGCCGCAAATTGTTGTAGGCGACATAGCCGAACAGCCCGCAGACGATCGTGGTCAGCGCGAGCCCGATGGCGCCGACGATGGCGGCGGTCTGCGAGGCGTGCAACGTCGCATTGGTCTTGGCGTAATAGCCGAGCGACCAGTCGCGGCCGCCGAACGTCACGGTGCGCTGCATCGACGGCGCGGATAGTGACGGCCGCGAGGTCACGACGCCCTGATGATTGGCGATCAGTTCGCTGTCGGGATCGCGGGGATCCTTCAGCACCACCGAGAACAGCGACAAATCGTCGTTCGTCAGCATCAGCGACGCCAGATCGTAGGAGAAGGTGACAAAACCCGCCGGCGCGGCGCCGCCTTCCGGCACCACCGGCGCGATCAGCACCAGCCCGATCGCCCCGTCCGGGCGCAGCAACGGCAGCGGATCGGACGCGATCGGCTTGCTCTCGGCCATCGCCCGCGCCAGCATCGGCCCGAGGATCGGATGCAGATCCAGCGAACGCCCGGCGAGCGCCATCGCCTCGGCATTGCGCGGCTCCACGTCCATCAGCACATCGAGCGGCTGGCCGAGTTCGCGCGCATCCAGCGGCTGATCGTCATAACTGCGGATCTCGGGTTTCGGAAATCCGGCGGCCTTGAGTTCGGCACGCGCCGCATCCAGCTCGTTCGGCTGGAGCCGCGCGATCCAGCCGGCGACCACGAAATCGGTCTTGAAGGCATAGATCGAGGACCGCAGCGGCTGCAGCATGTTTGCCTTGATCACGCCGGGCGCGCGGAACAGGCCCGCCGCGACACGCGCCAGCAGCTCGCGTTCCGTCAGCCGGTCCTGCACCAGGCTGGCGTGGACGTCGATGGCGCGCGCGATCGCGATGCGGTCGACGGTCAATTCCTGATCGTGGACGCGGTAAGCCGCAAGCCCGGAGAACAGAACCCCGATGAGCGCAATAAAACCGGTGATGAAACCCAGCCGAACCACTCGTTTACCCGGGCAATGAGGAGCCGGCGAAGAACGTAAGCAACCACTTTCGTCCGCCGTGGCGACAAACCGAAGGAAGCAACAAACCAAAACAGAATGAAGGCCAACCGTACCGGGATATTGGAGGAGCGATCATCAGGACGCAACTACGGTTGGCAGAGAGGATTAAGACGAGACAAAAAGACGACCTGCAGCAGACGCTGCGGCAAGGGCCGAAAGATGCTAATCGCGCCGGGGCGTTTTTGTTCCGTGGCGGCGCGAAGGTTTTCCGCTCGCGGCTGTGCCGCTGGGAAGTCATTGGCAGCCGCGTCATTCCGCGATGCGCCGAAAGGCGCAGGCCCGGAATGACGAATCCGATTTCGCGCGGACCGGACATCGTTAACGATAAAGTCAGCAACCAACATCGTTAATGAATTGGAGCTCAGCCGGCCTTGGCCCGCGCCGGCTTCAGACCGCCCTTGGCCTCGATGAAGCCGATGATGCGATCGAGCCCCTCGCTCTTCCTGAGATTGGTCATCACGAACGGCCGCTCGCCGCGCATCCGTTTCGCGTCGGTGTCCATCTTCTCCAGCGACGCGCCGACATGCGGGGCGAGGTCGATCTTGTTGATGACCAGAAGGTCCGAACGGGTGATGCCCGGACCGCCCTTGGACGGGATCTTGTCGCCGGCGGCGACGTCGATCACATAGATCGTGAGATCGGCGAGTTCCGGCGAGAAGGTGGCGGCGAGATTGTCGCCGCCGGATTCGATCAGCACCAGGTCGAGCGAAGGAAATTTCGCGCGCATGTCGGCGACCGCGGCGAGGTTCATCGAGGCGTCCTCGCGGATCGCGGTGTGCGGGCAGCCGCCGGTCTCGACGCCGGCGATGCGGTCCGGCGTCAGCGACCCCGAGCGCACCAGAAATTCCGCATCCCATTTGGTGTAGATGTCGTTGGTGATCGCGGCGATGTCGTAGCGCTGGCGCATCGACTTGCAGAGCAGGTCCATCAGCGCGGTCTTTCCCGATCCGACGGGACCGCCGATGCCGACGCGAAGCGGGCCGTTCAAACTAGACATGCGAAATACTCTTTCTGACATCATCCACTGGAAACGATGGCTCTTCCCTTCTCCCCTTGTGGGAGAAGGTGGCACGGACGCAGTCCGTGCCGGATGAGGGGTCTCTATCCGCGGAGACAAACCCCTCACGCGGCTCAATCTCGCTCCGCTCGATTTCGCCACCCTCTCCCACAAGGGGAGAGGGGAAGAGAACGCCTGCTCTCGCGGAAGTCCGCTTCATGACCGGAACAGCCGCGTATATTGCGTCTCGTGCCGCAGGCTGGCGAGGTCGGCGCGGAACGTGGCGCTGCCGAGATCGTCGAGCGAGGCCGTGAGCGCGCGGCCGGCGGTGGCGACGACGACCGGCTCGAGTTGCGCCAGCACGCGCTGGCTGTCGGTTTGCCCGAGCGGAATCAGACGCGCGCCGGCGGAGATCCAGTTCGACACCAGCGCGTGGAGAAAGGCGTGCATGGTCGGGACCAGCGGGATCGCATGCACCGAGCTGACCAGGCCGACCGCGACGGGATAAACGATCCCGCCGTCGCAAGCGGCGATCACGGCATCGAGGCCGTCGCAATTCCACGCCGCGCGCGCGATGTCGATGAAGGCGCGGCCCTGCGCCGAGGTCTCGAGCTGCCGCTCGCGCGAGGGCACGAAGGCGGCAGGCAAGCTCGGCGACATCCTTCAAGGCAGCATCGTCGTGCAGCGCCGCGGCGCGATGGGCGTGGGCCAGGAACACGCCGTCGCAAAAGCCGCTGCCATCGGCCAGCATCGCCGCCAGCCAGTCCCTTCAACGAGGCGGCGTCGCCGATGTCGCCGGCTTCCACCGCCCATTCGATGCCGCTGGAATAGGAGAACGCGCCGACCGGAAAGGCCGGCGACAGCCAGGTCATCAGCCGGTACAGCGCCGCCGCCTCGCGCGCGTCCATCTCGCGAACGGACGGCCGCGCCTCGCCGCCTCATCTGTATCCGCCCGCACCACCCGGCTCCGCCGCGGTTTTGCCGGCGGCTTACTTGTGGTCATGAGCATGGGAATGGCCGTGATGATGGTCGTGGTCGCAATGCTCGTCGTGGTGATGGTGATCACCGTGGTGATGATGACGTGATCATGATCGTGCGACGCATGGGCGTGCGCGCCGGCTTCGGCATGCGCATGGGCTTCCGCATGCGCATGGGAAGCCTCGGCATAGGCGCCGCCTTCGGGATCGAACGGCGCCTCGATCTCGATCACGCGCGCGCCCAGCCCCTGCACCATCGCCTCGATGACGTGATCCCTGCGGATCCGCAGGCCCTTGCCCATGATCTGCGTCGGCAGATGACGGTTGCCGAGATGCCAGGCGACCCGGACCAGATGCTGCGGATCGTTGCAGCGGATCTCGGCCAGCGGCTCGGGGGCCGCGACCACCTCGACCAGCCGGCCGTCGTCGAGCACCAGCGCGTCGCCGCCGCGCAGCGCCACCGCGTGTTCGAGGTCGAGCAGGAATTCGAGCCCGCGCGTGCCGGTCATCGCCATCCGGCGCCGGTGGCGGTCGTCGAAATCGAGCACGACGGTATCGGCCGGCGGCTCGCTCCAGCGATGCTGGCCCTGGACTCGGGTGGCGCGGATCATGTCTGCGTTCTCGCGGCTTCTCGTGTTTTCTAGCGAACCTCGACCTTTTCGGGCGTGATGACCTCGATCTTCGGCGGCGCGGCGAAGCATTTCACGGCGACCCGGCCGAACGTCTTCATGTGCTCGGCGGCCCGGTGCGGCACCAGCGCCTCGGTGTCCTTCCACTGCTCGACGAACACCATCTTGGTCGGATCGGTGACGCTCTCATGCAGGTCATAGGCGATATTGCCGGGCTCCTTGCGCGTCGCATTGATGCAGGCGGTGGCGGCGGCGATGAATTCGGCCCGCGTTTCAGGCTTCACGGTCAATGTGGCAACGACGTAGATCACGAGTTCCTCCCGGGCTTATTGTTCGGCTGGAACGGCCGGGACCGAACCTTAGAACATGAAATAGCGCTGCGCCATGGGCAGCACCTCGGCGGGCGCGCAGGTCAGCAGTTCGCCGTCGGCGCGGACCTCATAGGTCTCGGGATCGACCTCGATATTCGGCGTCGCGCCGTTGTGGATCATGCTCTTCTTGGAGATGCGGCCGCGGGTATTTTCAACCGCATAGAGCTTCTTGTCGATGCCGAGCTTTTTGGCCAGCCCGGAGGCGACAGCAGCCTTGGAGGAGAACACCACCGAGGAGGCCGTCAGCGACTTGCCGAAGGCGGCAAACATCGGCTGGTAATGCACGGGCTGCGGCGTCGGAATCGAGGCGTTGGGATCGCCCATCGGCGCCGCCACGATCGAGCCGCCCTTGATGATGCAGTCCGGCTTGACGCCGAAGAACGCCGGCGACCACAGCACGAGGTCGGCGAGCTTTCCCTTCTCCACCGAGCCGATCAGCTTCGACACCCCGTGGGCGATCGCGGGATTGATGGTGTACTTTGGCGATGTAGCGCTTGACCCTGAAATTGTCGTTGTTGCCCTTGTCCTGCGGCAGCGAGCCGCGCTGCTTCTTCATCTTGTCGGCGGTCTGCCAGGTGCGGATGATGACTTCGCCGAGCCGGCCCATGGCCTGCGAATCCGAGGACATCATCGACAGCGCGCCGAGGTCGTGCAGGATATCTTCCGCCGCAATGGTCTCCTTGCGGATGCGGCTTTCGGCGAAGGCGAGATCCTCGGCGATCGAGGGATCGAGATGGTGGCACACCATCAGCATGTCCAGATGCTCGTCGATGGTGTTGCGGGTGAACGGGCGCGTCGGATTGGTCGAGGACGGCAGCACGTTCTTCAGGCCCGCGATCTTGATGATGTCGGGCGCGTGGCCGCCGCCGGCGCCTTCGGTGTGGAAGGCGTGGATGGTGCGGCCCTTGAACGCCTTCACGGTGTCCTCGACGAAACCCAATTCGTTCAGCGTGTCGGAGTGGATCATCACCTGGACGTCGTAATCGTCGGCCACCGACAGGCAGTTGTCGATCGCGGCCGGCGTGGTGCCCCAGTCCTCGTGCAGCTTCAAGCGCGCAGGCGCCGGCCTTGATCATCTCCACCAGCGCCGCCGGGCGCGAGGCGTTGCCCTTGCCGGAGATGCCGAGATTGACCGGGAAGGCGTCGAACGACTGGATCATCCGCGCCATGTGCCACGGACCGGGCGTGCAGGTGGTGGCAAAGGTGCCGTGCGACGGCCCGGTGCCGCCGCCGAGCATCGAGGTGACGCCGCTCATCAGCGCGTGTTCGATCTGCTGCGGGCAGATGAAATGGATGTGGCTGTCGAAACCGCCGGCGGTGAGGATCTTGCCTTCGCCCGCGATGATGTCGGTGCCGGGGCCGATGACGATGGTGACGCCGGGCTGGATGTCGGGATTGCCGGCCTTGCCGATGGCGCTGATGTACCCTTCCTTGATGGCGACGTCGGCCTTGACGATGCCCCAGTGGTCGACGATCAGCGCGTTGGTGATGACGGTGTCGGCCGCGCCCTGCTTGTTGGTGGCCTGCGACTGCCCCATGCCGTCGCGGATCACCTTGCCGCCGCCGAATTTCACCTCCTCGCCATAGGTGGTGAAATCCTTCTCCACCTCGATGATGAGATCGGTGTCGGCGAGCCGCACCCGGTCGCCGGTGGTCGGCCCGAACATGTCGGCATAGACGGAACGTTTTATCTTGACGGACATGCAGGTCTCCCCAGATCTGCGGTCGTCATCCTGAGGCGCGAGCCTCTCTTGGGCGAGCCTCGAAGGATGATCGAGATAGGATGCACGTGGCCCATCCTTCGAGACGCCGCGCATGCGCGCGGCTCCTCAGGATGACGCCGGTGGGTGCGGCAAGTGGTTATCCAAACACCGTTCACAGCTTGCCCATCACGTCGCCGCGGAAGCCGTAGACCGTGCGCTTGCCGGCGAGCGCCACCAGTTGCACGTCGCGGGTCTGGCCGGGCTCGAAGCGCACCGCGGTGCCGGCGGCGATGTCGAGCCGCATGCCGCGCGCCTTCTTGCGCTCGAATTTCAGCGCCGGGTTGGTCTCGAAGAAATGATAGTGCGAGCCGACCTGGATCGGCCGGTCGCCGGTGTTCGCCACCGTCAGCGTCACCGTCTTGCGGCCGGCATTGAGTTCGATCTCGCCGTCCTGGATGAAGAGTTCGCCGGGGATCATATCAACACCTCATATGGGTCCGCTGCGTCATGGCTCGGCTTGAGCCATTCACGTCTCAACTTCTGAGTTCAAAAGACGTGGATACCCGGCACAAGGCCGGGCATGACGAAATTGGAAGGCTTCGCGCTTTTCATCGGATCGGCTCGTGCACCGTCACAAGCTTGGTCCCGTCGGGAAACGTCGCCTCGACCTGGATGTCGTGGATCATCTCGGCGATGCCGTCCATGCATTGCGCGCGGGTGATGACCTGCGCGCCGGCCTGCATCAGTTCGGCCACGGTGCGGCCGTCGCGGGCGCCCTCGACGATGAAATCGGAGATGATCGCGATGGCCTCGGGATGGTTGAGCTTGACGCCGCGCTCCAGCCGGCGTCGCGCCACCATCGCCGCCATGGAGATCAACAGCTTGTCCTTTTCGCGGGGAGAGAGATTCATGCGGGCACTCGGATAGGGTTTAAATCAATTGAGCCAGAGCCGCGGCAGCGCCTCGGCCGAGGCGCGGCCGAGCACCGCCATCATGTCGGCGCGAAGCTTCGCCGCATCTTGGGCACAGAAACGCGCCATTGCAAACCCGTTCCAACTGGAGATGCCGACCTCGCCGCCGAAGGATGCCGTGAGTTCGCGGATCCGCTCCACCAGCGCCTCGTCGCCGGGCACGATCAGGGCCGTGCCGATGGCCACGCCGCCCCCGGCGATCGCGGGCTGCCCGAGCTTCCGGCCGATGTCGCCGTCGAGCCGGATGGTTTCGGCGAACACCAGCCGGCCGCCGCGGGAGACCCGCCAGCGGTCGACGAATTCCCCCGTCAGCATCCGCTCGCCCATCGCGGCGCGCCCGAACACCACGATTTCGCAGAGCAGGAGCGAGGCGCTGTCGGCCAGATCGATATCGATCCGGCGCGACACCCGCGCCCGGTCGAACAGGATGGTTTCCTGCGGCAGCCAGGAGAGATGCGCGCCGGCGGCCGCCTTCAGCGAGATGTCGAGCTGCGCGGCCTCCCCCTCGGCGCGGTAGATCTTTTCCGCCGCCGCCGTCGTCACCGCGAGCCGCGATCCCTCGCCGGCCGCGATCTCGATGCCGAACCGGTCGCCGCCGGCAACCCCGCCCGCGGTGTTGACGAATACCGCCGACAGGCCTTCAGCCTCGGGCGAGGGAAAGCGGACGCGGAGCGAGCCGGATTCATGCAGATGGCGGCGGCGGGTCAGCCCTTCGACCTGATGCACGTCGAAAATCACCGAGCCCCTCGCCCGGTTGGCCGCGAAAATCGCCGAAGCCGCGCTGCTGCCGTCGGTCCCCATCCGCCCCACTTCTCCCCAGACCGGACGCGCGAAACGCCTGGTCTACAGCGCCATTTGACGGCTTATTTCGGCGGGATCCATCGCGCTGCGATCGCAGGCATATTTCACCGCGCCCCGGTCCATCACGGCGAAATTGTCGCCGAGCTCGCAGGCAAAGTCGAGATATTGTTCGACCAGCACGATCGCGATGTTGCCGAGGCTGCGCAGATACTGGATGGCGCGGCCGATGTCCTTGATGATCGAGGGCTGGATGCCCTCGGTGGGCTCGTCGAGCAGCAACAGCTTCGGCCGCATCACCAGCGCGCGGCCGATCGCGAGCTGCTGCTGCTGGCCGCCGGAGAGATCGCCGCCGCGGCGCCCCAGCATCGACTGCAGCACCGGAAACAGCGAAAACACGTCGTCGGGGATGTTGCGGTCCTCGCGCTTCAAGGGGCCCGAAGCCGGTCTTGAGGTTTTCCTCCACGGTCAGAAGCGGAAAGATCTCGCGGCCCTGCGGCACGAAGCCGATGCCCTTGCGGGCCCGCTCGTAGGGTTTCAAGGCCGTGATGTCGGCGCCGTCGAAATTGATCGAGCCCGACGCGATCGGATACTGGCCGACCATGGCGCGCAGCAGCGAGGTCTTGCCGACGCCGTTGCGCCCCAGCACGCATGTCACCTTGCCCGGCTCGGCCGAGATCGAAACGCCGCGCAGCGCCTGGGCGGCGCCGTAGTAGAGGTTGATGTTGTCGACTTTCAGCATCGCGCCGCTACCTTCCCAGATACACTTCGATCACGCGCTCGTTCGACGAGACCTGGTCGATGGTGCCTTCCGCCAGCACCGAGCCTTCGTGCAGGCACGTCACCTTGACGCCGAGTTCGCGCACGAAGGTCATGTCGTGCTCGACCACCATCACGGTCTTTTCCCGGTTGATTTCCTTCAACAGCTCGGCGGTCTGATGGGTTTCGACGTCGGTCATCCCGGCGACGGGTTCGTCGACCAGCAGGAGCTTCGGATCCTGCGCCAGCAGCATGCCGATCTCCAGCCATTGCTTCTGGCCGTGCGACAGGCTGCCGGCCAGGCGGTTGCGCGCATCCGTCAGGCGGATGGTTTCCAGCACCTTCTCGATGCGCTCGCTCTCGGGCTTGCTGCCGCGCCAGAACAGCGTGCCCTTGACGCTGTGGTCGACATTGAGCGCGAGCAGGAGATTGTCCTCGATGGTCTGGCTCTCGAACACCGTGGGCTTCTGGAATTTCCTTCCGATCCCGAGTTCGGCGATCCGGGTCTCGTCCAGCCGGGTCAGGTCGGTGACGCCGTCGAACAGCACCTCGCCCTCGTCCGGCTTGGTCTTGCCGGTGATGATGTCCATCATCGTGGTCTTGCCGGCGCCGTTCGG
Source organism: uncultured Alphaproteobacteria bacterium (assembly GCA_963843225.1). GTDB lineage: Bacteria > Pseudomonadota > Alphaproteobacteria > Rhizobiales > Xanthobacteraceae > Bradyrhizobium. Next base: position 17,547 of record CAWJJT010000011.1, read on the forward strand.
GCCGATGATGGCGCGCATCTCGCCGGGCGCCAGCGTCAGCGACAGGTTGTTGATGGCGTGAAAGCCGTCGAACGAGACGTGCACGCCGTCGAGATAGAGCAGCGCGGAAGTGGCCCGGGAATCCATGACGTTCATCGTTCACTCCGCCATGTTCGGTTCTGAGATGCCGTCTTCGCGGGCGGCGCTGGCCGCGTTCTCGCTCGCCGCCTGGCGCTGCGCCTTCCACGGCTCCCACCAGGCATTGAAGGTGCCGACGATCCCCTTCGGCAGCAACAGCGTCACCAGGATGAACAGCGCGCCCAGCATGAACAGCCAGTACGGGGCGAGCGCGCCCGAGGTGAAGAAGGTCTTGGCGTAGTTGACGACGACGGCGCCGAGCGCCGCGCCGATCAGCGTGCCGCGGCCGCCGACCGCGACCCAGATCACCGCCTCGATCGAATTGCCCGGCGCGAATTCGCTCGGGTTGATGATGCCGACCTGCGGCACGTAGAGCGCGCCGGCGACGCCGGCCATGCAGGCCGACAGCGTGAACACGAACAGCTTGTAGGATTCGACGCGGTAGCCGAGGAACCGCGTGCGGGATTCGGCGTCGCGCACCGCGATCAGCACCTTGCCGAGTTTCGAGGTCACGACCGCGCGGCAGATCAGGAACGCTGCGATCAGCGCCAGGCAGGAGAGCGCGAACAGCGCCGCGCGGGTGCCGTCGGCCTGCACGTTGAAGCCGAGGATATCCTTGAAATCGGTCAGGCCATTGTTGCCGCCGAAGCCGAAATCGTTGCGGAAGAACGCCAGCAGCAGCGCATAGGTCATCGCCTGCGTGATGATCGAGAGATAGACGCCGGTGACACGGGAGCGGAACGCCAGCCAGCCGAAGCCGAATGCGAGGAGTCCCGGCACCAGCAGCACCATCAGCGCCGCGAACCAGAACATATCGAACCCGTGCCAGTACCAGGGCAGCTTCGGATAGTTCAGGAACACCATGAAGTCGGGCAATACCGGATTGCCGTAGACGCCACGGCTGCCGATCTGGCGCATCAGGTACATGCCCATCGCGTAGCCGCCGAGCGCGAAGAAGGCGCCGTGGCCGAGCGAGAGGATGCCGCAATAGCCCCAGATCAGGTCGATCGCCAGCGCCAGCACGGCGTAGCAGACATATTTGCCCCACAGCGCCACCAGATAGGTCGGCACCTGCAGGAAGGAGCCGGCCGGCAGCAGCAGGTTCGACAGCGGGATCAGCACGCCGCAGGCCGCGACCACGATCAGGAATACGGCCGCGCTGCGATCGAGCGAGCGCGTGAGCACGTGCGGCATCATGCTTCCACCGCCCGGCCCTTGAGCGCGAACAGCCCGCGCGGGCGTTTCTGGATGAACAGGATGATCAGCACCAGAATGGCGATCTTGCCGAGCACGGCGCCGGCCACCGGCTCGAGGAATTTGTTGGCGATGCCGAGCGTGAACGCGCCGACCAGCGTGCCCCAGAGATTACCGACGCCGCCGAACACCACCACCATGAAGGAGTCGATGATGTAGCTCTGGCCGAGATTGGGACTGACATTGTCGATCTGCGACAGCGCCACGCCGGCGATCCCGGCGATGCCGGAGCCAAGGCCGAAGGTCAGCGCGTCGACGCGCGAGGTCGCGATCCCCATCGAGGCCGCCATCCGGCGGTTCTGCGTGACCGCGCGCATCTCGAGGCCGAGCGCGGTGTAGCGCAGCATCGCCAGCAGGATCACGAACACGGCGAGCGTGAAGCAGAGGATCCACAGCCGGTTATAGGTGATGGTGATCTGGCCGAGATCGAAGGCGCCGCTCATCCAGGAGGGATTGCCGACCTCCTGGTTGGTGGGACCGAACATGGTGCGCACGGCCTGCTGCAGCACCAGCGACAGGCCCCAGGTGGCGAGCAGCGTTTCGAGCGGCCGGCCGTAGAGGAAGCGGATGATGGTGCGTTCGATCAGGATGCCGATCGCGCCGGCGACGAGGAAGGCCAGCGGCACGGCGATCAGCAGCGAATAGTCGAACAGTCCGGGAAAATTGCTGCGGATGGTCTGCTGCACCACGAAGGTGGTGTAGGCCCCGATCATGACCATCTCGCCATGGGCCATGTTGATGACGCCCATCACCCCGAAGGTGATGGCAAGGCCGATGGCCGCGAGCAGCAGCACCGAGCCGAGCGACAGGCCGTACCAGGCGTTCTGCAATGTCGACCAGACCGCGAGGTGGTTCTGGATCGCTGTCGTGGCGCCGGCCGCCGCGCGCGCCACCAAAGGCGGCTGCTCGCCGCTCAGGCCGGTCAGCAGCGCCAGCGCTTCCTGGTCGCCGCGGGAACGGATGGTGCCGATGGCCTCGAGCTTCTCGGCGTCGGTGGCGTCCTCCTTGAACAGCAGGATCGCCGCGCGGGCCTCGGAGAAGGCGAGCTTGGCATCCTTGTTGGTTTCCTTCGCCAGCGCGGCGTCGATCGCCGGCAGCATGGCCTCGTCATGGGTCTTGAACACCGATTGCGCCGCCTGAACGCGCTTGGCGGGATCCGGCGATTGCAGCGTCAGGCTGCCGAGCGCGGCCTCGACATGCCGGCGCAGCTTGTTGTTGAGACGCACTGAAGCGGCGCTGTCGGGAATGCTGGTGACGGGCGCGCCGGTCAAGGCGTCGATGATCTTGCCGTCGGGCTGCTTGACATAGATCTTCTTGGTGTCGGGATCGGCCATCAGCCGATCGTCCTGCAGCGCGCTGACGATGGTGTAGGCGAGCGGATTGCTCGAGGTCGCCAGCGTATCGACGGCTTCTTCCGTATCGGAAAATTCGTCGTTGGCGAATTTGGCGACCGCGTCCTCGAACGGCCCCGCCAAGGCTGGCAGTATCGTCGCGACGATCAGCAATACGGCGAAAGGGAGCGCGCGGAAGTATCTTGAGAACTGGCTAGGCACTGGATCACCCCGGCAGGAGCAACAGGAGGGCGGCGGACATCGCCGCCCTCCCTTTGTTTGTTGGGACTCAGGAACTGAATCAGGAGCCCTGACCGCCGCACTTGTTGGTCTTGGTGTTGTAGTTGCCGCACTTCTTGCCGACCCAATCGCCGATCAGGTCCTTGGAGTCAGGCAATTCCTTCGACCACGCATCGCCGGCGACCAGACCGGGCGTCTTCCAGACCACGTCGAACTGGCCGTTGCCCTTGATCTCGCCGATGAACACCGGCTTGGTGATGTGGTGGTTCGGCAGCAGCTCGGAGGTGCCGCCGGTGAGGTTGGCGGTCTTGGTGCCCGGCAGCGCGTCGATGACCTTGTCGGCATCGATCGACTTCGCCTTCTCGACCGCCTTCACCCACATGTTGAAGCCGATATAGGTGGCTTCCATCGGGTCGTTGGTCGTGCGCTTCGGGTTCTTGGTGTAGGCCTGCCATTCCTTGATGAACTTCTCGTTGGCCGGCGTCTTGATCGACTCGAAGTAGTTCCAGGCGGCGAGATGGCCGAGCAGCGGCTTGGTGTCGATGCCGGCGAGTTCTTCTTCGCCGACCGAGAACGCCACCACCGGAATATCGGTCGCCTTGATGCCCTGGTTGCCCAGTTCCTTGTAGAAGGGAACGTTGGCGTCGCCGTTGATGGTCGACACGACGGCGGTCTTCTTGCCCGCCGAGCCGAACTTCTTGATGTCGGCGACGATGGTCTGCCAGTCGGAATGGCCGAACGGCGTGTAGTTGATCATGATGTCTTCCTGCTTGACGCCCTTCGACTTCAAGTAGGCTTCGAGGATCTTGTTGGTGGTGCGCGGATAGACGTAGTCGGTGCCGGCCAGCACCCAGCGCTTCACCTTTTCTTCCTTCATCAGGTAGTCGACGGCGGGGATCGCCTGCTGGTTCGGCGCAGCACCTGTGTAGAACACGTTGCGCTCGCTCTCTTCGCCCTCATACTGCACCGGATAGAACAGGATCGAGTTCAGTTCCTTGAACACCGGCAGCACGGATTTGCGGGACACCGAGGTCCAGCAGCCGAATACGACCGCGACCTTGTCCTTGGTGATCAGCTCGCGGGCCTTTTCCGCAAACAGCGGCCAGTTCGACGCGGGGTCGACGACGACCGCCTCGAGCTTCTTGCCGAGCACGCCGCCCTTCTTGTTCTGCTCATCGATCATGAACAGCACGGTATCCTTCAGCGTGGTTTCGCTGATGGCCATCGTGCCGGAAAGGGAATGAAGGACACCGACCTTGATGGTGTCGTCCGCCGCCTTGGCTGAAGTGAAGGAGGCCAGGCCCAGGACCAGCCCGGCGGTCGCCGCCAGCAAGCCGCGCCGGCTCAGAGGCGTCGCTATATCGTGAGTGAGTTTAGTAAGCATGAGGTGTCATCTCCCTGACGCAGGCGTTAAACGCTTGCGAACGGCCCCACGGCCGCCTGCGTTAAGGGAATCGCAAGAACCATGCCACGGTGTGCAAAGGCGGGAAGCCCATGCTGCTGTTGGAGAATTCGCCTTCGAGCGTCAGCGCTACGGCGCAGCCTGCCTAATTCTTGGACCAAGAAAATGTATGCTTCGACGGCAAACTGTTTATTTTTTAAGCAGATATGACAATCTGTCTAAATTTCCAGCAGTTTATGGGGTGCAACGCAGCGTGTTGGCCGGAGAAGCCAGCGGAGGGCGGCCGTTTTTGCGCCCTTTCTTAACCCCGTGCCCGCTTCGCTTGGCAATTGACCTTGAAAGCGCCGCGTTCGTGTTCCATATGATGCGCACGACCCAGGGAATCACCGGGTCATTGCGAGCCGCGTGTTCTGAGCCCGTCCAACGGTTTCTGGCTTGCCCCTTCAGCTAACCAAAACCGACGCCCCAAGCACGCGGGTGTCTCAGACACCCCTCGCGCGCTCCTGGCCGATACGGCCGGGCGCCTGCCTTTTATAATGGAAAGAACCCTCCTTTTGACCTCCTTTCAGGACTTCGGCCTCGCCGAACCCATTACGCGTGCGCTCAAAGAAGAGAATTACGTCACGCCCACGCCCATCCAGGCTCAAACCATCCCGATCGCTATCACCGGCCGCGACGTCGTCGGCATCGCCCAGACCGGCACCGGCAAGACCGCAGCCTTCGCACTTCCCATCCTGCATCGCATTCTGGAGAATCGCATCAAGCCGCAGCCCAAGGCCTGCCGCGTGCTCGTGCTCTCCCCGACGCGTGAATTGTCGGGGCAGATCCTCGACAGCTTCAACGCCTACGGCCGCCACATGCGCCTGACCTCGGCGCTGGCGATCGGCGGCGTCCCGATGGGCCGTCAGGTCCGCTCGGTCATGCAGGGCGTCGAAGTCATGGTCGCCACCCCCGGCCGCCTGCTCGATCTCGTGCAGAGCAACGGGCTGAAGCTCGGACAGGTCGAGTTCCTGGTGCTCGACGAAGCCGACCGCATGCTCGACATGGGCTTCATCAACGACATCCGGAAGATCGTTTCCAAGCTGCCGGTCAAGCGGCAGACGCTGTTCTTCTCGGCGACGATGCCGAAGGATATCGCCGAACTCGCCGAGGCCATGCTGCGGGATCCGGCGCGCGTCGCCGTAACCCCGGTCGCCTCGACCGTCGAGCGCATCACCCAGCGCATCATCCAGGTCGACCACTCCAACAAGCCCGCCTTCCTGGCCCAGCTCCTGCGTGAGGAAACAGTCGATCGCGCGCTGGTCTTTACCCGCACCAAGCACGGCGCGGACAAGGTCGTGAAGAGCCTCGCCCGGGCCGGCATCACCGCCGACGCCATCCATGGCAACAAGTCGCAGAACCACCGCGAGCGCGTGCTGGCGGCGTTCCGCACCGGCGAGATCCGCACGCTGGTCGCCACCGACATCGCCGCCCGCGGCATCGACGTCGACGGCATCAGCCATGTGGTGAATTTCGATCTTCCCAACGTGCCCGAGACCTATGTCCATCGCATCGGCCGCACCGCGCGCGCCGGCGCCGAAGGCATCGCGATCTCGCTGATCGCGGGCGCCGAGGAGATGGGATATCTGCGCGACATCGAAAAGCTGATCCGCATCGCACTGCCGAGGGAAGACCGCCGCACGCCCGGCCATCGCGAGCCCGCGCCGGCACCGGCGCAGCACCGCGGCGCTCGATCGGGACCGCGCGGGCACGCTGCCCGGGGCAATGAAGCCGCGCCCGGCGCGAAAGGCCCTCGCCGTAACCGCCGTCCTGGTGGTAATAATGGCGCTCCGCAGACCAACCGCCACGAGAACAGCCGGCACGAGCCGTCGCGTTCCCAGGCGCAAGGCAGCGGCAAGGCCGAAGGGATGCAGGGGGTCGCCTTTTTGCATCGCGAAAGCCGGCCGAATACCAAACCCAACCGCACCCACCGTCCGCGCTGATCCTCGATCGATCTGGAGACAACCATGGCTAAGGAAGAGCTGATCCAGTTCGAAGGACTGGTGACCGAAATCCTCCCCGACGCACGCTACCGCGTGCAGCTCGACGCAGGACATGAGATCGTGGCCTACACCGCGGGCAAGATGAAGAAGAACCGGATCAAGACCCTGGCGGGCGACCGGGTGACGATCGAGATGTCGCCGTATGACCTGGAAAAAGGCCGGCTCATCTTCCGTCACAAGGACGAACGTCCGGGTGGGGGCGCGCCGCGTGGCGCACCGCCGCGTGGTCAATTCCGCCGCAGATAACCGCCAGGGCCCCGGTTGCAGTTAAATCAACCGGGGCCCTGTTCTTTATTTTGACGTATTTCATCACGCGAAGGCGCACCCGTTTCCGGTCGCAAATGTTTTGACCGCGCTTTGCTCGCGGCCACTTTGCTCAAAAAACGCTATGGGAAACGGCGCGTGGCAAAATCGTGTCGGCGCGCGGGCGATAGCCTTGAGGTTGCAAATCCGGCGCGAATAAAAAATCGCGCACGTCAGGATTGTTTTAAAGGCTATTTTGGAATAATATGACCTTATCGATTTTCGGCCGGACGACATTAGCTATCCACCGGTACAGCCGGTTTAGACGCTGACGACCCTTCCAAAAATTCGATCTCACCAGCCCGTCGAGAGCGGGCTTCTAGTATATCTATCTTGAGAAGGGACTATCCCGTGAGCATGGGAACCGTGAAGTGGTTTAACGCGACCAAGGGCTTCGGCTTCATTCAACCGGACGACGGTGGTAACGACGTGTTCGTGCACATCAGCGCCGTAGAGCGCGCCGGCCTTGGCACGCTGCGTGAAGGCCAGAAGATCTCCTACGAAATCGTGGCAGATCGCCGCTCTGGCAAGTCTTCGGCCGACAATCTCCGCGCCGCCGGCTAAGCGAATTTCATCCGGTCACGCTCGTGAGAGCGCGATCTGAAATTCCGGACAAATGGAAAAGGCCGTGCTGAATGCGCGGCCTTTTTTCTTTTCGCGAAGACTGGTCAACCGGCATCAGGTCGATGGACAGGGGTCGGCCGGGGCATTGTTGTAAATCACGCAATAGGCCTGACGTGGCCTCGTGAACGCGACATCCTTCAGGTTCACGCCGGACTGCGACATCACATAGCCGATTGCGGGTACGTAGAGGTAGCTGACCTGGCTGTAGATCAGATAGGTCTGCCTCACCAGAAGGTTTGACGGCAACAAATTCGTGACGTCCTGGCCCGGCGTGAACTGCGTCGACGGCATCAGCGTGGCCTGCGTGGCAGCGTTGCTGCTGACCACCGCCGACTTGCTCCATACGATCTTCGCGGTCGTGCCGGTGGAGTCGATGTAGATTTCCGAAAGCGTCGCCTGCACGGGCGACGCCGCGTACGGGGCCAGGATCGCGATACTGGCGGTGAAAACATTTTGCAGATAGGTGTCCGTCATCGTCGCGGATGTCGAATTGAGCGACGGCGGCGGCGTTTGAGCCGTCAAATCCGAAAGCGCTCTCGCGGTCAGCGTCACCTTGCGGTTGACCGCCACGCCGGATGAAAACTCGACCGTTCCGAAGAACATCACCAGCATGAGCGGAACGATCACGGCGAATTCGGTCGCCGCGATGCCGCGGCAATCCGCGGCCATATCGATCGCTCTATGCCTTGCGCGTAGCCAGATCGCCGAGATCGCCTTCATTGCCGGTCCTCAATAGGGTTCGTTCTGGAATACGGCGGTCGCCGTGAGCAACCGCTTGCTGCCGGCCATGTTCGATATGTTGAGGCCCAATCCGGTGACGAACAGTTGCCAGGGATAGAATACCCTCACGACAACGATGCTGCCGGCGCCTCCCGGCAGGTAGTTGTTGGGCGGAGTGAAGATGCCGTTGGCATCGATCGGGCTGCTGAAGGTCACATTGCTGAAGGTCGGGACGGTCTGCACGTCGACGGAGATGCTGCCGCAGGTGAACAGCGCGGGGATCTGATTGCAGACCTTTTGCTTGAAATCGTCCTTCTGCAACGCCGCCGCCACGGTGTTCTGCTCCGTGCCCGTCATGATCAGGCGTGACGCGTTCGCGGTCATGGTCTCGAGCACCTGGCCGGCGAAGAACACGATGGCGGTTTCGATGATCGCAAACAGCAGCGCGAAGAACACCGGCGCGACGAGGGCGAATTCGACCGCGGCCGAACCCCGCCGGTTGCGGCCGAAGCGGCGCCATATGTTTCGCAAGGGGGCTGTTGAAGCGGCACGCGACATCGGGAAATCCTTGAGGCGAGCAGCGGCGAGCTGCGCTGCAAGAATTAGCCGAAACTGATTGTTGAATTGTTTCGGCGGCTCGCAGCAGGGCGGCCCATGGCGTTAACGAAGCATTAACCATGTTGTGGGCGGAGCCCGCGCCAAGGGATTCGCCAGGGCTGGCGCGGTGCCTTGCGGATTTCGGCGGCGTACGGACGCCGCCGGTAAACCAGCCGGGGGCCGGTGGTTAGTTGGTCTTGCCCGCCGACGAGGCGCTGCCGCTGGCGCTGTTCGACAGCGTGCCGGCCTGATCCATCGCCGACTTGAAGTAGTTCTCGCCGTCGCCGAGCGTGACCCGCCGCTGGCAGATCGGCATGCAGCTATAGGACTCGCGGTCGATACCGCGATAGACCGTGACCAGCTGGTCGGTCGGGCCTTCGACCTGGATGATGCGGTCGACCAGGACCTCGCCGCCGCGGTCCATGGCGATGAAATTGGTGGCGCCATAGCCCTTGCCGGTGACCACGAGGATGCCGCCGGTCTGCAGGGTGACGTCGGCAATCAGCGGGTTTCCGACCACGATGGTGGCAACCCGGGTGGGAAGCTTGACGAGCTTGGCCTGATCGACATTGACGGCGATCGAATCCGCGGTGGGCTCCGCCATCACGACGGCAGGCCACAGCAGCAAACCGATCGCGAGCGACCGAAATCCGAACGACGCGCGCGCGCGCCTAGACAGCAAACTGAGCGACATACTGTACCCCGGGGCGTTGACAAGCCGGCTAAAGCGACACGCGGAACCGGCGCCCGACAAGGCCAATCTAGCCGTCAATGTGTGAACGATCCGCAAACATCGTGCATAAAGCTTGAACGGCCTGCGATTTAAAGCCCCTGGAGCTTCCGGAACGGATAGGCCAGTTGCCCGGCGATCTCGGACGGAATCTCCGGTTCGTCCTTGCCATAGCTCTCGGGAAGCTGGTTTTCCGGCATCCGGAAGGTGCCGAACAGGATATCCCAGAGCGGGAAGGTGCCGGCGAAGTTGGTGTTGCCGCCCTGCTCCAGCGCGGTGTGATGCCAGCGGTGGAACACCGGCGTCGCCAGCACGTATTTGAACGGGCCGAGCGTCCAGTTCAGATTGGCGTGGACGAAGGCCGAGTGGAACGTCGTGAACGGTCCGACCCAGAGCATGATGTTCGGCGAGATGCCGGCCATCAGCAGGATGACGTCGACCATGATGGTGCCGAGGAACAGGTTCACCGGGTGGAAGCGCGCCGCCGAAATCCAGTCGAGCTCTTCGGAGGAATGATGGATCGCGTGATATTTCCAGAATCCGCCGCCATGAAACAGCCGGTGCAGCCAGTACAGCATGAAATCCGACAGCATCAGGAACAGCAGCGCCTGCACCCAGAGCGGCAACTCGCTCAACGGCCCGTGGCCATTGTCGTAGAACGCGATCAATCCGTCGGCGTCGTAGATATTGAAGACCACGCCGGCGCCGAGCACCAGGAGTCCGATCCGCAATACCCGCGCGAACAATGGCACGAAGAACCAGTAGCAGAGGTCGGTGATCAGTTCGCGCTTGCGCCACCACGGCGTACCGGGATTGCAGGCCCAGAAATGGGTCAGCACCGAAAACACCAGCGCCAGACCGATCGTGATCGGCACCACTTTGGCGATCGTCCCGCCAAGCATCTCGACGACTTCGAGCGGTAGATTGGACATCGCGGCCTCATTCGATCCGGGGCTTTACGGGTAACGCTCAGCGCTTAAGGAGCGATGAATCGGCCCGGTCGGCGGTCAAGTCCGCGCGCCATAACAAGGGCGAACGGAACACGCCTAGCATTGCAGCAAACGTCCTTAATCCGAAATTTACTCTGCTCAATATCTGGCGGATGCACCCGTGTTTACGCAGCCGAATTAACTGCACCGCAAGTTCCCGACCATAGGGTTTCGGCATGGTCACGGTGCTGAGAACGCCGGGGAGACCAACGTTAAGTTCGACCAGCCACGTGCATCACATGGAGCTATCTATGAAGAACCTCATTTCGCGTTTCGTGAAGGATCAGTCCGGCGCCACCGCCATCGAATACGGCCTGATTGCCGCCGGCATCTCGCTGGCGATCATCGCCGTCGTCAACGGCCTCGGCACCAACCTGAACAACAAGTTCACCTCGATCAACAGCTCGCTGAAGTAAGCGCGCGCGACGACGAGCTTCAAAGGCCCTGGGCAGTCCGGGGCCTTTGTTGTTTCTGCTGCAAGCTGGTGGCGTAAAAATGCGTAAACCCGATGCCGCCGCGACCGCGGCAACCAAGACCTCGCTGGCGGGCCGGCGGGAATCGACCCCGACCGAACTCGTCTGCCTCGCGCTGGCGCTGGCGGTCGTCATGCTCGCGATGCGGATCGCCAGCATCTGGTGAAGCTTCCTCCAGATGCATGCGGCCGTTTCCCGATTGTTCATTTCTCGCCGCTAGGATTTTCGCGCCGCCTCGACCTCGCATCAGCCCCACGGGTCCGATCAACCCATGATTCTCGACATCGCGCGCCTGCTGCTGTTTCCCGCCCTGATGGCGTTCGCCGCCGCGAGCGACCTTTTCACCATGACGATTTCGAACCGGGTGTCGCTGGCGCTGGCGGCCGGCTTCCTGGTGCTTGCGCCGATGAGCGGCATGTCACCCTACGACATGCTGATGCATGTCGGCGCGGGCGCCGCCGTGCTCGTGGTGGGCTTCGGCTGCTTCGCGATGGGCTGGGTCGGCGGCGGCGATGCCAAGGTGGCGGCCACCGCGGCGCTGTGGTTCGGCTTTGGCCATCTCCTGAACTACCTGCTCTATGCCTCGCTGTTCGGCGGCGCCCTGACGCTGCTGCTGCTGCAGTTCCGGCAATGGCCGCTGCCCTACGCGTTCGTCGGCCAGCCCTGGCTGCTCAAGCTGCACGCCAAGGACAGCGGCATTCCCTACGGCATCGCGCTCGCGATCGGCGCGCTGATGGTCTACCCGGAGACCGACTGGATCAAGGCGGTCGACCTCGCGCGCTTCGCCATCGGCTGACCCCGCCGCATAAACCCGGCGTTAAGTTGATTTAGATACGCCTCATTAACCATGCTTTGACGAATAACTGGTCAACTCGCATCACGGCGACGGAAGCGTCGCGCGCGTTTGTGGAAAGTGAAGCGTAATGAATAGGGCACGTATTGTCGTCCTGGCCATTGCCGTCGGTGCCGGCGGCATCGCCGCCTATCTAGCGAGCGGCTCCGACGACAGGCCGGCGCCGGCCGCACCGGCCGCGCAGTTGCCGACCGTCGACGTTCTGGTTGCCAAGTCCGACATCGGCCTTGGCCAGACGGTCACGCCGGAAGACATGATCTGGCAGACCTGGCCGACGGCGAGCGCGAGCACCACCTTCATCCGCCGCAGCGAACGGCCCGAGGCGACCACCCAGATCGCCGGCTCGATCGCGCGCTCGCCCTTCATCGCGGGCGAGCCGATCCGGGAGCCGAAGCTGGTCAAGGGCAACGGCTCCGGCTTCATGGCCGCGATCCTGCCCACCGGCATGCGCGCCATCTCGACCGAAATCTCGCCGGAAACCGGCGCCGGCGGCTTCATCCTGCCCAACGACCGCGTCGACGTCATTCTCTCCAAGCGTGAGAGGAATGCGGCCGTGCCGGGCGCGCCCGAGGCCGTCAACTCCGAAATCATCCTGTCGAACGTCCGCGTTCTCGCGATCGACCAGGCACCGAAGGAAAAGGACGGCCAGAACAGCGTGGTCGGCAAGACCGTCACGCTCGAGCTGAAGCCCGAGCAGGCCGAAACGCTCGCGCGCGCGCGCCAGACCGGCACGCTGCAGCTCGCGCTGCGCAGCATCGCCGATATCCACATGGTCGAGAACAAAACCGACGATCAGTCCTCGAAACGGGGCGAAACCATCAACGTGGTTCGCTTCGGCATTTCGAGCCCGACGTCGACGCAGAAGTGACGGAAAGGACGCACGACATGAAATGCGGGGCAATTCAGCCGGCGATGCGGACCTTTCTGGTCCGTGCCCTGTCGTTTTCGGCCGTCGCGGCGCTGACGCTGAATCCGGCGCTGACGCCCGTGGTCGCGAGCGACTATCGCGTGGCGGCGCCTGTGGCTGCCGACGGCCAGATGAATGCGCGCTTCCTTGCGCTTGGCGTCGGCAAATCGATCGTGATCGACCTGCCGCGTGACATCAAGGATGTGCTGGTCGCCGACCCCAAGATCGCCAACGCCGTGGTGCGCTCCTCGCAGCGCGCCTACATCATCGGCGCCGCGGTCGGCCAGACCAACATCGTGTTCTTCGATTCCGCCGGCCAGCAGATCGCCGCCTACGACATCGCGGTCAAGCGCGACCTCAACGGCGCGCGCGCCGCGCTGAAGCAGACGCTGCCCAACGCCGACATCCAGATCGAGGGCCTCGGCGACGGCGTAATCCTGACCGGTTCGGCCGCCAACCCGATCGAGGCGCAGCAGGCGGCCGATCTGGCGGCCCGGCTGGTCGGCGGCGCCGACAAGGTCGTCAACTCGATCACGGTCCGCGGCCGCGACCAGGTGATGCTCAAGGTCACCGTCGCCGAAGTCCAACGCTCGATCATCAAGCAACTGGGCATCGATCTCTCGGCCAACATGACCTACGGCACTGCGGTCGTGAATTTCAACAACAGCACGCCGTTCACCGCCAATAACGGTCCGCTCGTCCCCGGCAACGGCTTCCAGACATCGTTCGGCTCGACGCCGTCGGTCAACGCGACGCTGCGCGCGATGGAAAGCGCCGGCGTGGTTCGGACGCTGGCGGAACCGAACCTGACGGCGATCTCCGGCGAGTCCGCGACATTCATCTCCGGCGGCGAATTTCCGATCCCGACCGGCGTGACCTGCCAGACCACGACCTCGGGCGCGATCGGAAACTGCGTTCAGACGGTCAGCTTCAAGAAATTCGGCATCTCGCTCAACTTCACGCCGGTGGTGCTGACGGAAGGCCGGATCTCGCTGCGGGTGATGACCGAAGTCTCCGAAATCTCGACCGAAAACTCGCTCAATGGCGGCGTCGGCGGAACCTCGATCCCGTCGATCAAGACCCGCCGCGCGGAAACCACGCTGGAGATTCCCTCGGGCGGCGCGATGGCGATGGCGGGCCTGATCCAGGATCAGACCAAGCAGGCGATCAACGGCTTGCCCGGACTGGCGCAGTTGCCGGTGCTCGGCGCGCTGTTCCGCAGCCGGGACTACGTCAACCACCAGACCGAACTGATGGTGCTGGTGACGCCCTACATCGTGCGCGCGGTGGCGCAGAAGGATCTCTCGCGTCCGGACGACGGCTTTGCCAGCGCCTCGGACCCGCAGGCCGACCTGATCGGCAACATCAATCGCATCTACGGCGCTCCGGGCCGCGTCGAGCCGGCGCGGAATTATCGCGGCACCTATGGCTTTATCACCGACTGAGGCGAGACGAGGATAATACGATGACAACCCAGACACCCCTCGATCGCAATCGCGTCGCGCGCGCATTACGCGTCGCCGGCACGCTTGTCGGTCTCGCCGTGGCGCTCGGAGCCTGCACGCACACCGATGACGTGGTGACGGCGAGCGTTCCCGACGATTATCGCCAGCGCCATCCGATCGCCATTCGGGAAGCCGATCAGTCGATCGTCCTTTTTGTCGGTCATGCGCGCGGCGGCCTCTCCGCCGCCCAGCGCGCCGATGTCATGGGGCTGGCGCAGACCTGGCTCCATGAGGCGACCGGCGCGATCCATGCCGACCTGCCGGTCGACACGCCCAACGCCCGCGCGGCCGCGGACTCGATGCGGGAAGTGCAGTCTCTGCTCGCAGCCGCCGGCGTGCCGCCGCGCGGAGTGGTCGTGCACCGCTATCATCCCGACGATCCGCGCCAACTGGCGACGATCCGGTTGAGCTATCCGAAAATCTCGGCGGTCGCCGGCCCCTGCGGCGTCTGGCCGGAGGATCTCGGCTCCTCGATCAAGAACAAGAGCTATTTCGAGAACAAGCAGTACTACAATTTCGGCTGCTCCTTTCAGCACAACATGGCGGCGATGATCGACAATCCGTCGGACCTCGAGCAGCCGCGGTCTGAAACGCCGGCCTACGGGCCGCGGCGTGACGAAGCATTCGAGAAATACCGCAAGGGCGCTCCGACCGCGACCGTTTATCCAGACGCCGAAAAGGCCAAACTCAGCGATACAGGCAAATGATCAGCTACGCGCGCCAGAACTCCGAAGAGCAGCCTGAGGGCACGCCGCCCGCGGCGGACGATCATATTGCGCCCGCGCCGCGCGTCTCCGTGCAGGCCTTCTGCGAGACGGTGGAAACCGCCGCCGCCGTGCAGTCGGCGGGCGAAGACCGCCGCCTCGGCAAAGCTCACCTCAAGATCCAGATGGGCGGCATGGCGGCCGCCATCGAGGCCTATCGCACCGCGCCGACGCCGAACGTGATCATCCTGGAAACCGAAGGCCGGACCGACATCCTGGCCGGCCTCGACCACCTTGCGACCGTGTGCGATGCCGGAACCCGGGTCATCGTGATCGGCCGCGTCAACGACGTCATGCTGTATCGCGAACTGGTGCGGCGCGGCGTCAGCGACTATGTGCTTGCACCGGTCAACACGCTCGATGTGGTGCGCTCGATCTGCGGGCTGTTTTCTGCCCCGGAAGCCAAGGCCGTCGGCCGGGTGATCGCCATCGTCGGCGCCAAGGGCGGCGTCGGCGCCTCCACCATCGCCCACAACGTGGCCTGGGCGATCGCCCGCGATCTCGCGCTGGATTCCGTCGTCGCCGATCTCGACCTCGCATTCGGCACCGCCGGCCTCGACTATAATCAGGATCCCGTGCAGGGCATCGCCGATGCGGTGTTCTCGCCCGATCGTGTCGATACCGCCTTCATCGACCGCCTGCTGTCGAAATGCACCGACCATCTCAGCCTGCTGGCAGCGCCGGCGACGCTCGACCGGGTCTATGACTTCGGCACCGAAGCGTTCGACGCGATCTTCGACACGCTTCGCACCACGATGCCGTGCATCGTGCTCGACGTTCCCCACCAGTGGTCGGGCTGGGCCAAGCGCGCTCTGGTGAGCGCCGACGACATCCTGATCGTCGCGGCGCCGGACCTCGCCAACCTGCGCAACACCAAGAATATCTTCGACCTCCTGAAGGCGTCGCGGCCCAACGACCGCATGCCGCTCTATTGCCTCAACCAGGTCGGCGTGCCGAAGCGGCCGGAAATCAACGCCAGCGAATTCGCCAAGGCCATCGAGAACGATCCGATCGTCAGCATCCCGTTCGAGCCGCAGCTGTTCGGCTCGGCGGCCAACAACGGCCAGATGATCGCGGAAATCTCCGCCAATCACCGTACCACCGAAATGTTCCTGCAGATCGCGCAACGGCTGACAGGCCGCGGCGAGACCAAAAAGCCTCGGGGTTCGTTCCTGTCGCCCCTGATCGAGAAGTTGCGGGCAAAGTAAGCCGCCCGCCTGGAGTAACGTCGTGTTTGGTAAGCGTAGCGGACCTGATATCGAAACCCGGGCAGTCAAGCCCGCCGCCGGCGCGCAGGAACCAGCTTCCAGCGCGGCGCCGGCCGTTACGCGCAGCGCACCGCCTCCGCCGGCCGTTGCCTCCCCGCCGCTCGCGCCCGCGAAAGCTGCCCCGCCGCCCGTCGTCGAGAACCGGCGCTCGGACAATTACTACCAGGTCAAGGCGACCATCTTCGGCGCCCTGATCGAGGCGATCGACCTCGCCCAGCTCGCCAAGCTCGACGGCGAGTTCGCGCGCGAGGAAATCCGCGATATCGTCAACGAGATCATCGCGATCAAGAACATCGTGATGTCGATCGCCGAGCAGGAAGAACTGCTCGACGATATCTGCAACGACGTGCTCGGATACGGGCCGCTGGAGCCGCTGCTGTCGCGCGACGACATCTCCGACATCATGGTCAACGGCGCGGGCACGGTGTTCATCGAAGTCGGGGGCCGTATCCAGCGCACCGGAATCCGCTTCCGCGACAACCAGCAACTGCTGAACATCTGCCAGCGCATCGTCAGCCAGGTCGGCCGGCGCGTCGACGAATCCTCGCCGATCTGCGACGCGCGTCTCGCCGACGGCTCCCGTGTCAACGCCATCGTTCCGCCGCTTGCGCTCGACGGCCCCGCGCTCACCATCCGAAAATTCAAAAAGGACAAGCTGACGCTCGACCAGCTGGTCAAGTTCGGCGCGATCTCGCCGGAAGGCGCCGAGATCCTGCAGATCATCGGGCGCTGCCGCGCCAACGTGCTGATTTCCGGCGGCACCGGCTCCGGCAAGACGACGCTCCTGAACTGCATGACCAACTACATCGACGACGAGGAACGCGTCATCACCTGCGAAGACGCCGCCGAACTGCAGCTCCAGCAGCCGCATGTGGTGCGGCTGGAAACCCGTCCGCCCAACATCGAGGGCGAGGGCCAGATCACCATGCGCGAACTGGTCCGGAACTGCCTGCGTATGCGCCCCGAACGCATCATCGTCGGCGAAGTCCGCGGACCGGAGGCGTTCGACCTGCTGCAGGCCATGAACACCGGCCACGACGGATCGATGGGAACGCTGCACGCCAACAATCCGCGCGAAGCCCTGTCGCGTTGCGAATCGATGATCACGATGGGCGGGTTTTCGCTGCCGTCGCGGACCATTCGCGAGATGATCTGCGCCTCGATCGACGTCATCATCCAGGCCGCGCGCCTGCGCGACGGCTCCCGCCGCATCACCCACATCACCGAGGTGATGGGCATGGAAGGCGACACCATCATCACCCAGGACCTGTTCCTTTACGACCTGGTCGGCGAGGACGCCAACGGCAACCTGATCGGCCGGCATCGCTCCACCGGCATCGGCCGCCCGCGGTTCTGGGATCGCGCGCGCTATTACGGCGAGGAGAAGCGGCTGGCCGCGGCGCTCGACGCCGCTGAAGTCAAGTCGGACGTCTAGAGGAGCGGGTCATGAAAATGCAGGTGCTCGCGCTCGCCTTTCTCGCCACCACGGCGATCGGCGGCGTTGCCTGGGTATTTATCTATCCCTTGCTGTCGGGGGAGAGAAAAGCCGAGAGCCGCCGCGCGTCGGTGGCGAAGTCGGAGCCGACGGCCGCCCGCGCCGCCGACAAGAGCCAGCGCTCGCGCCGCGAGCAGGTCGAGTTATCGCTGAAGGATCTCGAGGCGCGCCGGCAGAAGGAAAGCAAGATAAGCCTCAGCACCCGTCTCATGCAGGCGGGGCTCGACTGGTCGACCCAGAAATTCATGGTGATCTCCGGCATTTTCGCGGCGGTTTGCTTCGTGGGCGCCTTCCTGGCCGGAAGCGGGCTGCTCGCGGCCACTGGCCTTGCGTTTGCCGCCGGCTTCGGTCTGCCGCGATGGGTCCTGGGCTATCTGAAGAAGCGCCGGGAAGCGAGTTTTCTCAAGGCGCTGCCGGATGCCGTCGACGTGATCGTTCGCGGCATCAAGGCCGGCCTGCCGCTGTTTGAATCGATCAAGGTGGTCGCCGCCGATGCACCGGAACCGCTGCGTGGCGAATTTTTGGCCATCATCGAGACCCAGGCGATCGGCATGCCGCTCGGCGATGCCTGCGCGCGGCTTTTTGAGCGGATGCCGGTACCCGAGGCGAACTTCTTCGGCATCGTCATCTCGATCCAGCAGAAATCCGGCGGCAACCTTTCGGAAGCGCTCGGCAACCTGTCGAAGGTTCTGCGCGACCGCAAGAAGATGTCCGAGAAGATTCAGGCCATGTCGATGGAAGCCAAGGCGTCGGCGGGCATCATCGGCTCGCTGCCGCCGATCGTCATGCTGCTGGTTTACCTCTCGACGCCCGGATACATCTCGCTGCTGTGGACCCATCCGACCGGCCAGCTCATGCTGGTCGGCTGCGTGATCTGGATGTCCATGGGCATCTTCGTAATGAAAAGAATGATCAACTTCGACTTCTGACGGTGCAGCATGATTCAGTTTCTGGTCGACAAGCTCCATGACGGGCGCTTCATGGCGATGCTGCTCGCAGCGGTCGCCGTCAGCGCCACGGCCTACACGCTGATCATGCCGCTATTCGCGGGCGAAGGCCTGCAGAAGCGGATGAAAGCGGTCGCCAACGAACGCGAGCGTATCCGGCAACGCGAACGCGAACGCCTCAGCAAGAGCGACAAGGTGTCGCTGCGCCAGACGCCGAAGCAACTGGTCTCCAAGGTGGTGGAAGACTTCAACCTCGGAAAATGGCTGGCGCAGGAAGCCGCGCGCGACAAGCTCACCATGGCCGGCTACCGCGGCCACGCGCCCTATGTCACCTTCCTGTTTTTCCGGATGGTGACGCCGATCGTGATGTTCCTGGCGGCGATCCTCTATGTGTTCGTGATTTCGCACATGACCTATTCGACCCCGACCAAGGTCGGCATGTGCATTGGCGCGGCCTATCTCGGCCTGCAGGCGCCGATGCTGTTCCTGAAGAACATGATCAGCAAGCGCCAGCTCTCGATCAAGCGGGCCTTTCCCGACGCGCTCGACCTGCTGCTGATCTGCATCGAGGCCGGCATGTCGATCGAAGTCGCGTTCCGCAAGGTCTCGTCCGAAATCGTGACCCAGTCGATCGCGCTGTCCGAGGAATTCACGC
The DNA here is from genome assembly GCA_963843225.1 of uncultured Alphaproteobacteria bacterium. Classification (GTDB taxonomy): domain Bacteria; phylum Pseudomonadota; class Alphaproteobacteria; order Rhizobiales; family Xanthobacteraceae; genus Bradyrhizobium. The sequence continues at coordinate 36,763 of CAWJJT010000011.1, forward strand.
TGACCACGGCGGAACTGTCCTACCTGCAGGACCGCAAGGTGGCCTACGAGAACCTGGCGAAGCGCACCGGGCTCGAGGGCGTCAAATCGGTCTGCCTGTCGCTGCAGCAGTCGGAGCGCTACGGAACGCCGCTCGGACAGAGCCTGCGCGTCATGGCGCAGGAAAATCGCGACATGCGCATGACCGAGGCCGAGAAGAAGGCGGCGGCGCTGCCGCCGAAGCTGACCGTGCCGATGATCCTGTTCTTCCTGCCCGTGCTGTTCGTCGTCATCCTCGGGCCGACCTACATCAAGATCATCTCGATGCAGTGAACGCGGGCGGCCGCTGACGGCTGACGGCGTCGATCCCCCCTGGAATTGTCATCGCCCGGCTTGGCCGGGCGATCCCGCAGACACCGGTGATTAGAAAATCCTCGCGGGGCTGAAAACGAAGCGCGACACGTCCTCGACGACGTGCTGCCACGGGAAAGAGTCGCGGTCAGCCCTCGCCCCGGCGCCAAATGCGCCCGGCCGCCTGTCTCAAGACTGTGTTGCTTGATTCGCGCCGATCAGTTCGGCCGGTTGGCGGACGCCACCGGGATAGTCGCGGGAGCGCCGATGCGCGGGCCATTGCTCCCGACGCGCGGGCTGTCCTTGCGGTTCAGCATCTCTTTCAGATAGGCGACGTTCGCCGCCGCCTGGTCCGCCGGCAGGTCGGCCTTGACGATGGTTTCGGCCTCGGCGAAGCGGCCCTGCAGGCCGACCACCAGGCCCAGGTTCTGCCGCACCCGCCCGTCCGCCTTGCCGCTGGCATAGGCCTGGCGAAGAATTTCTTCGGCCTTCGGCAGGTCCTTGGAAAGCACATAGGACAGGCCGAGATTCGACAGCACCGACGGTTCGCCGGGCATGATCTTCAGGGCGCTGGCGTAATAGTTGCGGGCCTCGTCATGGCGGCCGAGCTGGTCGAGCACGGTGCCCTGCACCGACAGGATGCGCCAGTCGGGATTGTCGGGCGTGTGGGCGCGCGTGAGCACGTCGAACGCCTGCTTGAAATCGCCGTTATCGGCCAGCGCGCGGCCGTAGCCGGCGAGCAATGGCCTGTTGCCGGGATTGGCGATGTTGGCCTGTTCGAACACGGCGACGGCCTGGGCGCGCTGCCCGGTGGCGCGCAGCGCCTGGCCATAGGCCAGCGCGGCGTCGGCATCCTTGGGGTTGGCGCGATAGCGGTCGCCGTAGGCGTCGATCCGCGCGCCGCGGATCGGCCTCGGGACCCGGCGCGGGATCGGCCTTCGAGGTGATCGATCCCGTGATGTCGGACATGGTCTGGCAGCCGCCGAGGCCGGCGGCCAAAACCGCCGTCATGGCCACGGATGCTAGAAGCCGCGCAAGACTGGACTGCTGACGCATGCACTTTAACTCACGATATCGAGCGGATTGATCGAGCCGAACGGCTCAGCAATAGACCGTTAACCCTAACGTCGGGTTAATGGCCGCGCGCGGGCCGACCGGCGACGGGGTTGTGGCGGCCCGGCCATCATGTTCAGCGGCATTTCCGGTTCGAGAGGTGGTGCCCGGCGCGGTGGGGACCCGCGGGGGCCGTCCGGAAGGAAGGCTTTCAGCCGTCAATATTCGACCGCCAGCCGCTTCCTGATCTCGTCGATGCGCTTGTCGAGCGCGTCGAAGCGGGCATGAAGGCTTCTGTCCTGCAGGTAGAAAATATAGCCAAGGGCCAGAAATCCGAAAATCCAGTGATGGCTTTCGACATAGACGAACACCTGCTCGATCGCGTGACCGGCAGAAGCGACAATACTCCACACTGCGTCCATCGCATCCCCCGCTGAGAGAACATGACATTGTGATGTTGGAAGACCGGCGTCCGATCAGTACAGGCTATCACGGCCGCCAAACGCCGTGTAGTGGATGCGGGGACTGAACGCAAAGGACGCGCTCGATGCCACGAAATCCCGCCGGCGCACTGGCGATCGCAATCCTGCTGCTGTCGGCTACCGCTGTCTCGTCAACGGCGGCGCCGGCGCATGACAAGCGGCGTGTGGCGCGGCACTGGCACGGTTACGGCTTCCTGCCCGGCTACCGTACCCCCGAAAAGATCGAGGCCGACGAGGCGCGGCATCCCCACCGGGTGTGGTGGTATGGCTACCCACGCTTCTATCGCGGACGCTGGAACGGCGGCGGGTTCGGCCCGTGCTGGACCCAGACGCCGATCGGGAACGTGTGGAACTGCGGCCGCTAGAGGTATCGCCATCAAGGCGATGCCTGCGGCGCAGAAGCGAGTTGCGAAGAAGACGCCTCGGCAGCACGGTCAAGGCTTGTGGTAGCGCAAATCACTCGCAGACGGAGACGCGGCGGGTGCCCCAGCCGTAGCGCGTCTTGACGCGCTGCCGAACCGCATAGCAGACGCCCGCGTCGCCGTAATAGGGCCAGTATCCGCCATAGCCGTAATAAGGATAATAGCCGAATCCGAAGCCGCCGCGGTGGAAACCACCACCGTGAAAGCCGCCGCCAAAGCCGTGACCGCCGCGCGCGAGCGCCGGCGTGGTGGATGCTCCCAACAGCAACGCCGACGCCGCCGATCAGGCTGAGGCCATACATGCCAAGCAACGCCGCGACAGCAAGGCTGCGCGTCAGGAATATTCGAGAGCGGCTTTGCTTGCAGACCATCAAGTTTTTCTCCCCGGAGAAGCAGCTCTCCCAACCATGGCCTGTCGATTTACAGCCAATGATTCTCAGCGGCAAACTAGGTTTGAGGTTCGCTGGCGGTCAAATCACCTCGCCGTCAATGCCCGAAACATCCGGAAACGACAGCCGCGCCCGCGCTTCCGGCTGGTTTGGCTCCGCAAGCCATTGTAGAAGCAAATTGTCCGCCGACATCGGGGCAATTGAATCATTATGTCGTCCTGATCCGTTCCATCGAAGCCCGAGAACCGCATGCATTCCGTGTTCGAGACCGCGCCCGCCGCATCAGCCATTCCCATCAGCTTCGCGACCAAGGCGACATGGGAGGCGATCTCGGCCGGTCTTCCCGCCGAAGCCCGGCAGTTCGCGCTGGCCAATGGATTTGCGGCCAAGGCCGGATCGTGCCTGACGCTGCCGGCCGCTGACGGCAAGATCGCGCACGTCCTGTTCGGCCTCGAGGACGAGACCGCCGGATATCGCGATCTGTTCAGGCCGGGCGCAGTTGCCGGGCCTGCTGCCGACCGGCGTCTATCGCTTCGCCAATGCGCCGCATGACACGCGCCTTGCGACGCTGGCCTTTGCGCTCGGCAGCTATCGTTTCGGCCGCTATCGCAAGGCGGACGCATCGGCGGCAAGACTGGTGCCGCCGGATGGCGTCGACATTGCCGCCATCACGCGCATGGCCGAGGCGGCCACACTGGCCCGCGATCTCATCAATACGCCGTCGAACGACATGGGTCCGGAAGAGCTGGCGCTGGCGGCGCAAGATCTCGCCGAGCGCTTCGGCGCCCGTTTCAACTGCATCGTCGGCGAGGATCTGACGCGACAGAATTTTCCGCTGATCCACGCGGTCGGCATGGCGTCATCGCGCGCGCCGCGGCTGATCGATCTGAGCTGGGGCGATCCTTCCCACCCCAAGGTGACGCTGGTCGGCAAGGGCGTCTGCTTCGATACCGGCGGGCTCGACATCAAACCCTCCGCCGGCATGCTGATCATGAAGAAGGACATGGGCGGCGCGGCCAATGTGCTGGCGCTGGCGCAGATGGTGATGGATGCGAAGCTGAAGGTGCGGCTGCGGGTGCTGATCCCCGCGGTCGAGAACGCCATCTCCGGCAACGCGTTCCGCCCGCTCGACATCTTCCCCTCGCGCAAGGGCATCACGGTGGAGATCGGCAACACCGATGCCGAAGGCCGGCTGGTGCTCGCCGACGCGCTGGCGCTGGCGGACGAGGAAAAGCCCGATCTCCTGGTCGATATGGGCACCCTGACCGGCGCGGCGCGGGTCGCGCTGGGACCGGATTTACCGCCCTTTTACACCAATGATGAGACGCTGGCGCAGGACGTGGCGCGCTGCGCGAAAGAGGAGAACGATCCGTTGTGGCGATTGCCGCTGTGGCCCCCTTACGATAGCTGGCTCGACTCCAAGGTCGCCAACGTCAACAACGCGCCGGGCGGCGCCTTTGCCGGCTCGATCACCTGCGCGCTGTTCCTGCAGCGCTTCGTCGAAGCCGCGAAAAGCTGGCTGCATGTCGATATCTATGGCTGGACGCCGGCCGCGAAACCGGGACGCCCGGAAGGCGGCGAGTGCCAGGCCGCGCGCGCGATCTTCAAGCTGCTGGGCGAACGCTATGGATGACCCACGCCTGACACCGGCACGGCCGGACCTTGCCGCGAAATATCTCGAGGGCAAGGTCAAGGCTCAGCGTTTCGTCGAAGGCGAGGAATTCGAAATCTCCGATGTCATCGCGCCGCTGCGCGAGGCACCCTCCACCGACGCCATGCTGGCGACGCAGGCGCTCAGGGGCGAACGCGTCACCATCTATGATCACAATGACGAAGGCTTCGCCTGGGGACAGTTGAACAGCGACGGCTATGTCGGCTGGCTTCCCGAACGCACGCTGGCAAGGCCCGGCGCAAAGCCGACGCACAAGGTCACGGCGATCCGGACCTTTGCCTTTCCCGGTCCCTCGATCAAGCTGCCGCCGGCCGAGACGCTGGTGATGGGCGCCCTGGTCACCGTGACGCGCGAAGACGGCGCGTTCGCGGTGACGCGCGAGGGCTGGTATCTGCCGCGCCGCCATGTCGGCGCCATCGACGATCATGAGGACGATTTCGTCGCGGTCGCCGAACGCTTCGTCGGCACGCCCTATCTGTGGGGCGGCAAGAGCAGCCTCGGGATCGATTGCTCCGGACTGGTGCAGGTGTCGCTGAACGCCGCCGGCACCGGCTGCCCGCGCGACAGCGACATGCAGCAGGATGGCCTCGGCCGATTACTGGGGCTGGCTGAATCGAGCCGGTTGCAGCGCGGCGACCTCTTGTTCTGGAAGGGTCATGTCGCGATCGCGCGCGATGCCGACCATATCGTCCACGCCAACGCCCATCACATGGCGACCGTGATCGAGAACACGCGCGACGCCATCGCCCGCATCAAGGCCGCCGGGAGCGAAGTTACGGCGATCAAGCGGCTGGGCTGAACGCATTTCCGGTCGCAAGTGAATCGCGATCGCCGCACCTTTACGGGCCGCATGGTTCGAGACGCGCGAAGACGCGCTCCTCACCATGAGGGTCTTGGACCTTCGCCCGCGCTGGCCATGGCCCTTGACCTCATCCTGAGGAGGCGCGAAGCGCCGTCTCGAAGGATGAAGCCCCGCACTAGAAGATATTCTATTCCGCCACCGCGCCGTCCGGCGCGGCCTCGATCCGGAACGCGGCGGCGAACAGCGCGCGGGTGTAGTCGGTCTTCGGATTCTTGAACAATTCCGCAGCCGGCCCCTCCTCCACCACCTTGCCGTGCCGCATCACGATCAGATGGCTCGCCAGCGAGGCGACCACGCGCAGATCGTGCGAGATGAACATGTAGGTCAGATCGCGCTTGCGCTGCAGCTCACGCAACAGATCGACCATCTGGGCCTGGAACAGCATGTCGAGCGCGCTGGTCGGCTCATCCAGCACGACGAAATTCGGCTCCAGCACCACCGCGCGCGCGATACTGATGCGCTGGCGCTGGCCGCCGGAGAATTCATGCGGATAGCGAAAGCGCGTCGCCGGATCCATGCCGACATCCTTCAGCGCCTTGATCACCCGCATTTCGCGCTCTTCGCTCGACAGAGACGGCTGGTGCACGCTGAGGCCCTCGGCGACGATGTCGCCGACCGACATGCGCGGGCTCAGCGCGCCGAACGGGTCCTGGAACACGATCTGCATGTCGCGGCGGAACGGCCGCATCGGCTTGAAACGCAGGCCCTGGATATCCTTGCCGAGGAACACGATCGGCCCGTCGGATGAAATCAGCCGCAACAGCGCAAGCCCCAGCGTGGTCTTGCCGGAGCCGGATTCGCCGACGACGCCGAGCGTCTCGCCCTTGCGCACCGAAAGGCTGACGCCGTCGACCGCCTTGATGTGGCCGACGGTCTTGCGCAACAGGCCGCGCTTGATCGGAAACCACACTTTCAGATCGCGCGAGGAAATCACCACCGGCGATTCCGGGCGCGGCGGCGCCGGATCGGGTTTCGGTTCGGCCGCGAGCAAGGCCTTGGTGTAGGGATGCTTCGGCGCGGTGAAGACCTGCTCCACCGGTCCCTGCTCGACGATCTTGCCGCCGTTCATGACGCAGACCACGTCGGCGATGCGCCGCACGATGCCGAGATCATGGGTGATGAACAGCAGGCTCATGCCGAGCCGGGTGCGGATTTCCGCCAGCAGCGCCAGGATCTGCGCCTGCACGGTGACGTCGAGCGCGGTGGTCGGCTCGTCCGCGATCAGGAGATCAGGCTCGTTGGCGAGCGCCATCGCGATCATGACGCGCTGGCGCTGGCCGCCGGAGAGTTGATGCGGATAGCTGGCGAGCCGGGTTTCCGGGTCGGGAATGCCGACCTGCGTCAGGAGTTCGAGCGTGCGCTCCCGCGCCTTCGCGCCGCTGACCGGCTGATGGAGTTGCAGGATCTCGACGATCTGCCTCTCGATCGTGTGCAGCGGATTGAGCGAGGTCATCGGCTCCTGGAAGATGATCGAAATGTCGTTGCCGCGGATGCTGCGGATGTCGTCCTCCGACATCCCCAGCAGTTCCCTGCCCTTGAAGCGGATGCTGCCGGAAGGATGCGATGCGGTCGGATACGGCAACAGTTTCAGGATCGACAGGGCGCTGACGGATTTGCCGGAGCCGGATTCCCCGACCAGCGCCACGCATTCGCCGCGCTTGATCTCGTAGGAGATGTGATCGACCGCGATCGACGAGCCGCTCGGCTGGTGGAACGCCACCGAGAGATCGCTGACATCGAGCAGAGGCTGGTTGACGGCGTCCATGCGAGCCCTACCTGAACGTCTTGCGCGGATCGAACGCGTCGCGCACGGCTTCGCCGATGAAAATCAGCAGCGACAGCATGATCGCGACCGCGAAGAAGCCGGTAAAGCCGAGCCACGGCGCCTGCACGTTGGCCTTGCCCTGCGACAGCAATTCGCCGAGCGAGGGCGAGCCCGGCGGCAGGCCGAAACCGAGGAAGTCGAGCGCGGTCAGCGTCATCACCGAGGACGACACGATGAACGGCAGGAACGTCATGGTCGCGACCATGGCGTTCGGCAACAGATGCCGGAACATGATCGTGGCATTGGAGACGCCGAGCGCACGGGCCGCGGTGATGTATTCGAAGTTGCGCCCGCGCAGAAACTCCGCGCGCACGAGGCCGACCAGCGAGACCCAGGAAAACAGCAGGAGGATGCCGAGCAGGATGAAGAAGCCCGGCGGCAGCACCGCCGAGATGATCAGGAGCAGATACAGCGAGGGGATGGCGTTCCAGATCTCGATGACGCGCTGGAAGATGAGATCGGTCCAGCCGCCGAAATAGCCCTGCAGGCCGCCGGCGGCGATGCCGATGATCGAGGAAAAGAAGGTCAGCGTCAGGCCGAACAGCACCGAGATGCGGAAGCCGTAGATCAGCCGCGCGACCACGTCGCGGCCCTGATCGTCGGTGCCGAGCCAGTTGTATTCGAGGTCGCGGCAGCTCTTCAGGTGCTTCTTCTCCACCACGCTGCTGCATTGGTCTTCCGTCAGCATCCAGGTCGGCTTCGACGGCGCGGGCGTCGGCAGATCGAGATTATGCGTGTCGTAGGAATAGCGGATCAGCGGCCAGACGATGGTGCCGCCCTTGTCCTTGATCAGCTTCTGCAGATAGGGATCGCGATAATCGGCGGCGGTCTCGAAATCGCCGCCGAAGGCGGTCTCCGAATAGGTGACGAAGGCCGGCCAGTACAGATGGCCGTCGAACTTGATCAGGAACGGCCGGTCGTTGGCGATCAGTTCGGCGAACAGCGAGACGAAGAACAGGACCATGAAGATCCAGAACGACCAGTAACCGCGGCGGTTCGACTTGAAATTCTGCCAGCGCCGGCGGTTGAGCGGCGACGGCGAGAAGCGGCGGCGCGTCATCGGCACGGCCTCGCCGAGCGGGGCCTGCGTGGTGGTCTCGACCGGGGGCGGCGCGATGATCGTCATCAGACCTCCCGCGCCTCGAAATCGATCCGCGGATCGATCCACATATAGGCCAGATCGGAGATCAGATTGACCACGAGGCCGACCAGCGAGAAGATGAACAGCGTTCCGAACACGACCGGATAATCGCGGTTCAGCACGCTCTCGAAGCCGAGCAGGCCGAGCCCGTCGAGCGAGAAGATGGTCTCGATCAGCAGCGAGCCGGAGAAGAAGGCGTGGATGAACGCGCCGGGAAAGCCCGCGATCACGATCAGCATGGCGTTGCGGAAGACGTGATTGTAGAGCACCTGCCGCTCGCTGCAGCCCTTGGCGCGCGCGGTCATCACATATTGCTTGCGGATCTCGTCGAGGAACGAGTTCTTGGTCAGCAGCGTCATGGTGGCGAACGCGCCCAGCGCCATCGATATCAGGGGCAGCGTGATGTGCCAGAAATAATCGATGATCTTCCAGTACCAGGGAAATTGCGACCAGCCGTCCGAGGTCAGGCCGCGCAGCGGGAAGATGTTCAGGAACGAGCCGCCGGCGAACAGGATGATCAGCAGGATCGCGAACAGGAATCCCGGAATCGCAAAGCCGATGATGATCACCGCCGAAGTCCAGGTGTCGAACTTCGAGCCGTCCTGCACCGCCTTGCGGATGCCGAGCGGGATCGAGATCAGATAGGTCAGCAGCGTCATCCAGATCCCGAGCGACATCGAGACCGGCAGCTTCTCCTTGATCAGCTGCAGCACGCTGACGTCGCGAAAATAGCTCTTGCCGAAATCGAAGCGCGCGAAATTCCACACCATCAGCGCGAAGCGCTCCGGCGCCGGCTTGTCGAAGCCGAACTGCTTTTCCAGGCTCTTGATGAAATCGGGATCGAGCCCCTGCGCGCCGCGATATTTCGAGCTGACCGCGTCGGCCGAGGTGCCGACCTGGCCGCGCGCGCCGAAATCGCCGCCGCCGCCGGAAATGCGCGAAGTGCCGCCGGTGTCGGCGCCGGAAAGCTGCGCGATCACGCGCTCCACCGGCCCGCCCGGCGCGAACTGCACCACGACAAAGGATACGAACAGGATCCCGAGCAGCGTCGGGATCATCAGCAGAATGCGGCGGGCGATATAGGCGCTCATGAATTATTTCGCCTGCTCGGCCTTGGCCGCCTTGGCCGGATCGGACCACCAGTTTTCCGGCGCGCCGACGCCCTGGCCGTAATGCGGCAGCTTCTCCGGATGACCGAACACGTCCCAATAGGCGACCGGGTGGGTGGCGCGGTACCATTGCGGCACCCAATAGCGCCCGGCGCGGAACACCCGGTCGAACGCACGGCACGCGGTCGTCAGGTCGGCGCGATTGTCGGCGCCGATGATCTTCTCGATCAGCGCGTCGATGACGGGACTGGCGATGCCGGCCAGGTTGTACGATCCCTTGGTGGCGGCGGCCTGCGACGAGAAGAACGGCCGCATGCCGTCGCCCGGCGTCGCCGACATCGAAAAGCGCGACATCGTCATGTCGAAATCGAAATCCTCCAGCCGGGCGCGGTATTGCACGGCATCGACCATGCGGATGCTCGCCTCGATCCCGAGCGTCGCCAGATTCTTGATGTAGGGCGCGTGGTGCGGCTGGATCGACGGCTCGTCGATCAGGAATTCGATCTTGAAGGCTTCGCCATTCGGCAGCAGCCGCTTGCCGTCCTTGATCGGGCAACCGGCGTCCTGCAGCAGTTGCGACGCCTTGCGCAGCAAGGTCCGGTCCTGTCCGGAGCCGTCCGACACCGGCGGCACGAACGGCATGCCGAACACCTCGTCCGGCACCTGGCCGCGAAACGGCTCCAGCAGCTTGAGTTCTTCCGGCGACGGCGGCCCTTCCGCCATCATGTCCGAATTCTGGAACGGCGAATGGGTGCGCTTGTAGGCGCCGTACATGATGGTCTTGTTGGTCCACTCGAAATCGAACGCCTGGATCAGCGCCTCGCGCACGCGCGGATCCTTGAACTTGTCGCGGCGCATGTTGATGAACCAGCCCTGCGCGCCCGACGGCGTATCGTCGGGCAAGATCTCGTGCTTGACGCGGCCGTCCTTGACGGCCGGAAAATCATAGCGCGTCGCCCATACCCGGGCGGTGAACTCCTCGCGGAACAGGTAGTTCCTGGCGGTGAAGCCTTCGAAGGCGACATCGCGGTCGCGATAGAATTCGTAGCGCACGGTGTCGAAATTGTAGAAGCCGCGCGAGACCGGAAGATCGGCGCCCCACCAATCCTTGACCCGTTCGAATTCGATGTAGCGGTTGGCCTCGAACTTGCCGACCTTGTACGGCCCGGATCCCAGGGGAGTGTCGAGCGTCGATTCGTCGAACGGCCGCGTCGCGTAATAGGCCTGCGAAAAAATCGGCAGGCCGACGATATAAAGCGGCACGTCGCGCGCGCGTTTTTCGGCGAAGGTGACGACCAGCGTCGCGTCATCGGACGCTTCGGCTTTCACCATGTCGCGCATCTGCTGCAGGATCAGCGGATGGCCCTTCGTCTTCAGCGTGGTCAGCGAGAAAGCGGCGTCATGCGCGGTCAGTTTCGAGCCGTCGTGAAACCGCGCCTCCGGCCGCAGGGTGAACCGGTAGGTCAGCTTGTCGGCGGAAATCTGCACTGATTTCGCGGCAAGGCCGTACATCGCGTCCGGCTCGTCGGCGGCGCGCACCATCAGCGACGCGAACGTCATGTCCATGCCCTGCGCGCCGTCGCCCTTGAGGATGTAGGCGTTGAGCGAGTTGAAGGTCTGGAAGTTCTGGTTGTTTGCGCGGACCCAGGGAAGGAACGAAAAAATCCCGCCCTTCGGCGCGGCGACGTTGACATAGTCGAAATGCGCGAAGTCGGCCGGATATTTCAGGTCGCCGAACACCGACATGCCGTGCGATTCGGTGCCGGCATCGGCGGCCAGCGCCGGCCGCAGCCGCGACAGCGCTCAACGCGCCAACGCCAAGACCGAGCACATGCCGGCGGGAGAGCAGCGCCATGCGCGAAATATCCTTCAAGTGCGTTTGCCGATCTTGGCGGCCTTGTCGGCGTCCCACCACCACAGGTTCGGAAAGCCGGCGATGCCGTATTTCGGCAGCGGCTCGGGATGGCTGAAGCGGTCCCAGCGCGCGGCGCGCTGAAAGTCCGCGACGAATTGCGGCACGACGTAGAAATTCCAGAGCAGCACGCGATCCATCGCCTTGCAGGCCGCGACCAGCTCGTCGCGGTTCTTGGCGAAGATGATGCGTTCGATCAGCGCGTCGACCGCCGGGTTCTTGATGCCGCCGACATTGCGCGCACCCGGCGTGGAGGCGGCCGGCGAGCCGAAGAAATCGCGCTGCTCGTTGCCGGGCGACAGCGATTGCGGCCACACGCTGGTGACCATGTCGAAATCGAAATTGCGCAGGCGGTTCTGGTATTGCACGTCGTCGACGGTGCGGACGTTGACGGTGATGCCAAGCCGTTCCAGATTGGGCTTGTAGAAGAGGATGCCGCGCTCGTCGCCCGGGTCCTGGCTCAGAAACTCGACGCTGACCGGCGTGCCGTCGGAGCTGACCAGCTTGCGGTCGCGAATTTCGAAACCGGCCTCCTTCAGCAGCCGCGCCGCCTCGCGCAGATTGTTGCGGACGGTTCTCGGGATTGCCGCCGACCGGATTCTGGTAAGGCTTGGTGAAGACCTCCGGCGGCATCTTGTCGCGCAGCGGTTCGAGCAACTGCAGCTCCTGGCCCTCCGGCAATCCGGAGGAGGCAAGATCGGTGCCGTCGAAATAGCTGTTGTCGCGCCGGTATTCGCCGAACGAGAGCTGCCGGTTCATCTCCTCGAAATCGTAGGCGTAGTTGAAGGCCTGGCGCAGCCGTGACATCGGCAAACAGCGGCCGGCGCAGGTTGAAGACATAGCCCTGCATCCGGCCGATATTGCGGGTCGGGAATTTCTCCTTGATGACGCGGCCTTCCTTGCGCCGCCGGGAAATCGTAGCGCGTCGCCCATGCATTGGCGCTGCGCTCGTAGATCCAGTCGAGCTGATCGGCCTTGAATGCCTCGAGCGCGATCGTGTCGTCGCGAAAGTATTCGTAGCGGATCTGGTCGAAATTGTTCTGACCGACATTGCACCGGAATCTTCTCGCCCCAGTAATCCGGCACGCGCTCCAGCGTCAGCGAGCGGCCGGCGGAGAATTCCTTGACCCGGTAGGGCCCCGACCCCAGCGGGATCTCCAGCGTCGTCGCGGTGATGTCGCGCTTGCGTCCCTGCGCGTCGGTGCCCTCCCACCAGTGCTTCGGCAGACACGGTGAGTTCGCCGACGATGCTCGGCAGTTCGCGGTTGCCCGGGCCGTCGAAGGTGAAGGTGACTTCGCGCTCGCCGATCTTCTCGGCCTTGGTGACGTGCCGGTAGTAGGCGCGCTACATCGGGCTGTATTGCTTGAACGCATCGAACGAGAAGATGACGTCATCGGCGGTGACCGGCTTGCCGTCGTGCCAGCGCGCGGCCGGATTCAGCCGAAACTTGACGAAGGAGCGATCGTCGGGATGCGCGACCTGCTCGGCGAGCAGGCAATACATGCTCGCCACCTCGTCGTTCGGCTCGGCCATCAAGCGAGTTCGTAGATCAGGTCGACGCCGCCGGCGAGCGAGCCCTTCAATCCGCCGATCACGACGTTGAAATTATCGAAGGTGCCGGATGCGTTCTGGCGCACCAGGCCGGCCTTCGGCGCATCCGGATTGACGTAATCGAAGCGCTTGAAGTCGGCGGGATATTTGAGGTCGCCGAACATCGACAGGCCGTGCCGCCAGGCCGGTTCGCCCGGCGTCGTCTCCGCCGCGGCCGGAAGGACGGTGGCAGTTCCCAGAGCCGGGGCGACCGCGGCAAAAGCTGCACTTTGCAGAAGGTGTCGTCGGGAAATGGCCAATGAAAGAATTCCTGTCGGTTGCGAAAGCTTACCCCTTAGAAGCGCAATATAAGGCAAGGTTTCGACCGATAATGTTGCTTTTTCCTCATGAAACCGGCTTGTGAAGGTCCGGGCTGCGGCGAAACGTCCCGATGGCGCGCCGAGGCCGGATAACAAAACGGCCGGGCGAAGGCCCGGCCGTTCGCAAGGAATTTATTCGGTAACCGCGACCGCCGCTATTTCGACGCCGTCGGCAGCGGAACCGGATTATCCGACAGCGTGTGCAGATAATCGATCACGTCGGCGCGCTCGCTGTCCTTCTGGATACCGGCAAAGCCCATCGCGGTGCCGGGAACGAAGCCCTTCGGATTGGCGATGAACTGGTTGAGGTCTTCATAGGTCCAGGTGCCGCCCTTGGCCTTCATCGCAGCGGAGAAATTGAAGCCGCCGCGGCCCTCGCCCTTGTGGTCGCCGACGATGCCGTAGAGGTTCGGACCGACGCGGTTGGGGCCGCCCTTCTCGAAGGTGTGGCAGGCGCCGCATTTCTTGGCGGCGGCGGCGCCCTTCTCGACCGAGGCGGTCTGCAGCAGCTTCTCGATCGGCTCCGACGGTGCGGCAGGTGCGGCCGGCGCGCTGGCTTCGCCTTCCGCCTTCGCGGCAATGTCGAAGCCCGGCTTGGCCGGAGGCTGGGGCGCGAACAGCGCTCCGGCGGTGAAGCTCGTCACCAGCAGAACCAGGCAGGTGCCGAGGATGGCACCGAGAATTTTGTTGAGTTCGAAGGAGTCCATTTTCGGATCAGGCTCCAGGCCGGAAATGTCGACTTAAGGCCGGAGAGAAACGGCCGCGGATGCTTCAGGAATCAGGCTTTCGCACCGCACCCCCGAGCCACGTCCAGATATCGGTTTGCCCGTGCTCTGGCAACCCGTATAAATGCAAGAGCCTTCGACCCATCCCCATCATTTCCGGCTTGTTTTCAACCGGGTCCGGACCTCGCCCCGATGACCAAAACCCGCGCTTTGGTGCTGATTCCCGCCCGCATGGCGGCCACCCGGCTGCCCGGCAAGCCGCTATTGGATATCGCCGGCCTGCCGATGATCGTGCATGTGCTGCGGCGGGCGGAGGCTGCCCAAATCGGCCGCGTGGCGGTCGCCACCGATACGCCTGACATAGCGGACGTGGTCACCGCCCATGGCGGCGAAGCGGTCATGACGCGCCCCGACCACCCTTCCGGCTCCGACCGGATTTACGAGGCGCTATGCAAGCTCGATCCAACGGGCCAGATCGAGGCGATCATCAATGTGCAGGGCGACCTGCCGACCATTCCACCCGAGGATATCCGTGCCGCGCTGGCACTGCTCGAGGATCCAGCCGTGGACATCGGAACGCTGGCGGCCGAAATCCGGAAACATGAAGAGCACACCAATCCGAGCGTCGTGAAGCTCGTCGGCTCCCCCCTGGGCGGCCAAAGGCTTCGCGCCCTGTATTTCACCCGCGCCACCGCGCCCTACGGCGACGGCCCGCGCTACCATCACATCGGGCTCTACGCCTATCGGCGACAGGCGCTGGAACGCTTTGTCGCCCTGCCGCCTTCGACCTTGGAGCGGCAGGAAAAGCTGGAGCAGCTCCGGGCGCTGGAAGCCGGCATGCGCATCGACGCCGCCATCGTGGATTCGGTGCCGCTCGGCGTCGACACCCCGGCCGACCTCGAAACCGCCCGCGAAATACTGGCAAAAGCCTGAGCGGCTGCTAAAAGGCGCGGCATGACAAAGAAGCTGAAAATCGCATTCCAGGGCGAGCCGGGCGCCAATTCCCATATCGCCATCGCCGAGGCCTATCCCGCCGCCGAACCGCTTCCCTGCGCGACCTTCGAGGACGCGCTGGCGGCGATCTCGTCCGGGGAAGCCGACCTCGGCATGATCCCGATCGAGAACTCGGTCGCCGGCCGCGTCGCCGACATCCATCATCTGTTGCCGCAATCCGGCCTGTTCATCGTCGGCGAATATTTCCTGCCGGTCCATCACCAGTTGATGGCGCCGCGCGGCGCCAAGCTGACCGATATCAAGACCGTGGAAAGCCACGTCCACGCGCTCGGCCAGTGCCGCCGCATCATCCGGGAACGCCAGATCCGTCCCATCGTGGCGGGCGATACCGCGGGCGCGGCGCGGCTGATCGCCGAACGCGGCGACAAGAGCTGCGCGGCGATCGCCTCGCGACTGGCCGCCGACATCTATGGGCTCGACATCCTCGCCGAGGATGTCGAGGACGAGGACCACAACACCACGCGCTTCGTGGTGCTGGCGCGCGAGGCGAAATGGGCCGCGCAGGGCTCGGGACCGCTGGTCACCTCGTTCGTGTTCCGGGTGCGCAATCTGCCCGCCGCGCTCTACAAGGCGATGGGCGGCTTCGCCACCAACGGCGTCAACATGACCAAGCTGGAAAGCTACATGATCGACGGCAATTTCTTCGCCACGCAATTCTACGCCGATGTCGACGGTCATCCCGACGACAGGAATCTCGCCTTCGCGCTGGAGGAATTGAAATTCTTCTCGCGCGAATTTCGCATCGTCGGGGTTTATCCGGGCCACCCGTTCCGCACGACGTTCAGCGAGAAGGCGGAGTAGCGCGAACGCACGTCGTCTCCGGCCGGTCATGCGCACGGGCTGGACCCGGAACCATCCGCGCATTCCGTGATGCGCACGCGTGGATGCCGCGTACAAGCCCGCGGCATATGGGACGGAGCCTTCGCCGAAACATTTTACGCCGCCACCTTCTTGCCCCAGACCGAACGCATCGGCCAGCAGCGAATACGACTTCTTGCGCGCCTCGTGGTCGTAGACGGCAGTGATGATCATCAGTTCATCCGCCTGGCTAGCCGTCGATCATCGGCTGCAGTTTCGCCATGACCGTCGCGGGGCTGCCGACGAACAGGCGCGAGCGGTTGCGCGCGATCGAGGCGCGTTCGGCGTCGGTGTAGGGATAGGCCAGCGCCTCCTCGACGCTGGGCAGCGGCGAATACTGGCCGCGATCCCGGCGCAGGCGGTTGAGGTCCATCGAGGTCGCGAGCTTCTCGGCTTCCGCGTCGGTTTCGGCCGCGACCACGGCGACCGCCAGAATGCCGTGCGGCGTGGCGCGCCAGCGCGGACGGCTTGAAATGCGCCTTGTAATTGATCATCGCCTCGATCGCGTCGTAGCTCGCGAAATGATGCGCGAACGCGAAGCCCATGCCCACTTGCGCCGCCAGTTCCGAACTGTAGTCGCTGGAGCCGAGCAGCCAGATCGGCGGCAGCGCCGTATCGTCGGGCATCGCCACCACGTTGTTGTAGGGATGGCCCGGCGGAAAATCGCGGGTCTCCCACAGGATCAATTCGTGCAGCCGCTCGAGAAAATCGTCGCCCTCGCGGCGGTCGAGCCGGCTGCGCAGCGCATGCGCGGTGGCGCCGTCGGTGCCTGGCGCGCGGCCAAGCCCGAGATCGATCCGGCCGGGAAACAGCGCTTCCAGCATCTTGAAGCGCTCGGCCACCACCAAGCGGCGCGTGGTTGGGCAGCATCACCCCGCCGGAGCCGACGCGGATATTCTTGGTCACCGCCGCGATCTGCCCGATCATCAAATCGGGCGCGGGGCTCGCGACCGACGCCAGATTGTGGTGTTCGGCCAGCCAGTAGCGGACATAGCCCAGCGCGTCGGCGTGGCGCGCCAGGTCGATGCTGTTGCGCAAGGCCGCCGCCGGCTTGGTGCCTGATGGTGACGACGGAAAGGTCGAGGATTGAAAGCGGTATCATGGCGCTAACCTAGTGCGCCGGCGCGGCCCCACAAAGGGCGTCCTGATGCAGATCAGGCGCGCGTCTGCGGGCCGCCGGCCATCGGGGTCTTGAACCGGAGCGGTGGGACAATAATAGGCAATGAAACCATACTAACATACATATCTGCCCACCAACGTTGGCCGTCCGATGCTTTTCCATCTACTATAATGGCTAAAAATAGCCTGTTTTTGACAAACATCTGCCGCCTCCGTTCCTTGCCCAACTTTAAGAGAATATTACCTAATTCATTTCACATATTTTACAAAAATTGGGCAATTTCCCATCCTCGATGGGCTGTTTGCAAGGGCCCGTTTGTCCTATTTTAGCCTCCTGCGCTAGAGCTGTCTTCCGGACCGCCCAGCAGACTCGAAGTGGAGTTCACGGCGCCATGCCCGAGGTTACGCCCCCCGCACCGAATGGGCAGGCCGCTTTGAAGCAGCCTTCGATCTCGTTCGAGTTCTTCCCGCCCAAGACCGAGGCGATGGAGGAGAGCCTGTGGGAGACCATCAAGCGGCTCGCGCCGCTTTCGCCGGGTTTCGTCTCGGTGACCTACGGCGCCGGCGGGTCGACGCGGGAGCGCACCCATTCCACCATCGCCCGGATCCTGAAGGAGACCGCCCTGCTGCCGGCCGCGCATCTGACCTGCGTCGGCGCCGCGCGCGGCGAGATCGACGACATCGTCGGCCGCTATCACGAGATCGGCGTCCGCCACATCGTGGCGCTGCGCGGCGATCCGCCCGACGGCATCGGCACGCGCCTATGCCGCACCCATCCCGACGGCTACCAGACCTCGGCCGATCTCGTCGCCGGCATCAAGCGGCGCATCGGCGATATCGAAGTGTCGGTCTCCGCCTATCCGGAGAAGCATCCGGAAAGCCGCGACTTCGACGCCGACATCGACATGCTCGCAGGCCAAGGTCGACGCCGGCGCCAACCGCGCCATCACCCAGGTGTTCTTCGACAACGACCTCTACTTCGCTACCTCGACCGGGTTCGCGCCCGCGGCATCACGATCCCGATCGTGCCCGGCATCATGCCGATGCACAATTTCAAGCAGGCGCGCAATTTCGTCACCCGCGCCGGCACCAGCGTGCCGGACTGGCTGGCGGCAAAAA
The DNA here is from genome assembly GCA_963843225.1 of uncultured Alphaproteobacteria bacterium. GTDB lineage: Bacteria > Pseudomonadota > Alphaproteobacteria > Rhizobiales > Xanthobacteraceae > Bradyrhizobium. Next base: position 54,705 of record CAWJJT010000011.1, read on the forward strand.
TTCGACGGGCTCGACGACGATGCCGAGACCCGCAAGCTGGTGGCCGCCACGGTTGCCGCCGGCCAGGTGCAGAAACTCGCCAAGCACGGCGTCGATACCTTTCATTTCTACACCATGAACCGCGCGGACCTCGTGTTCGCGATCTGCCATCTGCTCGGTATTCGCCCCAAGGGCGCACAGAAAGCCGCCTGATCGATGACCGTGCCCGTTTCCCCCAAACGAACCGCCCTGCTCGCGGCTGCCCGCGAGCGCATCCTGGTGCTCGACGGCGCCATGGGCACCATGATCCAGGGCCTCGAATATGACGAGGCCGCGTTCCGCGGCGAACGGTTCAAGGATTTCCATCGCGATCTCCGCGGCAACAACGACCTGCTGATCCTGACCCAGCCGAAGGCGATCGAGGACATCCACGCGGAGTATCTGCGCGCCGGCGCCGACATCGTCGCCACCAACACCTTTTCCTCGACCTCGATCGCGCAGGCCGATTACGACCTTTCCGGCTTTGCCTATGAGCTGAACCTCGAAGGCGCCAAACTCGCGCGCAACGCCGCCACCCGCGTGACCGCCGAGGACGGCAAGCCGCGCTTTGTCGCCGGCGCCATCGGGCCGACCAACCGCACCGCCTCGATCTCGCCCGACGTTTCCAATCCCGGCTTCCGCGCCGTCACCTTCGACGATCTGCGCACGGCCTATGGCGAGCAGATCAAGGGGCTGCTGGACGGCGGCGCCGATCTGCTGCTGGTCGAGACCATCTTCGACACGCTCAACGCCAAGGCGGCGCTGTATGCGATCGCCGAAATCACCGAAGAACGCGGCATCGACGTGCCCGTGATGATCTCCGGCACCATCACCGACAAATCCGGCCGGCTGTTGTCCGGGCAACTCCCGGAAGCGTTCTGGAATTCGGTGCGGCACGCCCGGCCCGTCACCATCGGCTTCAACTGCGCGCTCGGCGCCGAGGATCTGCGCGCCCACATCGCCGATATCGGCCGCGTCGCCGATACGCTGGTGTGCGCCTATCCGAACGCCGGCCTGCCCAACGAATTCGGCCAGTATGACGAGAGCCCGGAATACATGGCCCGCCTGATCGGCGAGTTCGCCCAAGCCGGCCTCGTCAACATCGTCGGCGGCTGCTGCGGCACCACGCCGGATCATATCGCCGCGATCGCTGCCGCCGTCGCGCCGCACAAGCCGCGCATCGTCCCCGTGATCGAGCCGCGGCTGCGGCTCTCGGGCCTCGAGCCGTTCGAACTGACGCCGGCGATTCCCTTCGTCAATGTCGGCGAGCGCACCAACGTCACGGGCTCGGCGCGCTTCCGCAAGCTGGTCACGGCCGGCGACTACAGCGCCGCGCTTCAGGTGGCGCGCGACCAGGTCGAGAACGGCGCCCAGATCATCGACGTCAACATGGACGAGGGGCTGCTCGATTCGGAAAAGGCGATGGTGACCTTCCTTCACCTCGTCGCCGCCGAGCCCGACATCGCCCGCGTGCCCGTGATGGTGGATTCCTCGAAATTCGCCGTGATCGAAGCCGGGCTGAAATGCATCCAGGGCAAGCCGGTGGTGAACTCGATCTCGATGAAGGAGGGCGAGGCAAAATTCATCCACGAGGCCAAGATCGCGCGGCGTCACGGCGCGGCCGTGGTGGTGATGGCGTTCGACGAAGTCGGACAGGCCGACACGTTCGCGCGCAAGACCGAGATCTGCAAGCGCGCCTACGACATCCTGGTCGGGCAGCTCGATTTTCCGCCCGAGGACATCATCTTCGACCCCAACATCTTCGCGATCGCGACCGGGCTCGAAGAGCACAACAATTACGGCGTCGACTTCATCGAGGCGACGCGCTGGATCCGCCAAAACCTGCCGCACGCGCACATCTCCGGCGGCGTCTCGAACCTGTCGTTCTCGTTCCGCGGCAACGAGCCGGTGCGCGAGGCCATGCATTCGGTGTTCCTGTATCACGCCATCAAGGCCGGCATGGACATGGGCATCGTCAATGCCGGGCAGATGATCGTCTATGACGACATCGATCCCGAGCTGCGCCAGACCTGCGAGGACGTCATCCTCAACCGCGACCCCGGCGCGTCCGAGCGGCTGCTGGCGTTGGCGGAAAAGTTCCGCGGCAAGGAGAAGCAGACCAAAGAACAGGATCTGGCCTGGCGCGAATGGCCGGTCGAAAAGCGGCTCAGCCACGCGCTGGTGCACGGCATCACCGAATTCATCGAGGGCGACACCGAGGCCGCACGGCTCACGGTCGAGCGCCCGCTCAATGTCATCGAAGGCCCGCTGATGGCCGGCATGAACATCGTCGGCGACCTCTTCGGCGACGGCAAGATGTTCCTGCCGCAGGTGGTGAAGTCCGCGCGCGTGATGAAGCAGGCGGTGGCCTATCTGATGCCGTTCATGGAGGAGGAAAAGGCGCGCAACCAGGCCGACGGCATCGCCGGCGACGGCCGCAACTCCGCCGGCAAGATCGTGCTCGCCACCGTCAAGGGCGACGTCCACGACATCGGCAAGAACATCGTCGGCATCGTGCTGCAATGTAACAATTTCGAGGTCATCGACCTCGGCGTGATGGTGCCGGCGTCGAAGATCATCGAAACCGCGAAGGCCGAGGGCGCCGACATCATCGGCCTGTCCGGCCTGATCACGCCCTCGCTCGACGAGATGAGTTTCCTCGCCGGCGAGCTGGAACGCCAGGGCTTGAACGTGCCGCTGCTGATCGGCGGCGCCACCACCAGCCGCGTCCATACCGCGGTCAAGATCGACCCGAACTACCGCAGCGGGCCGGTGGTGCATGTCAATGACGCGAGCCGCGCGGTTGGCGTGGCGTCGGCGCTGCTGTCGCCGGAGCGGCGCGAGGCCTATGCCGCCGAGGTGCGCGCCGACTACGCGAAAATTTCCGCGGCGCATTTCCGCGCGCAGGCCGACAAGAAGCGCCTGAAGCTCGCCGACGCCCGCGCCAACGCGGTCGCAATCGATTTTGCGAAGACGCCGCCGAAGAAGCCGGCGTTTCTCGGCATCAAATCGTTCCGGGATTACGACCTTGCCGAACTCGCCGAATACATCGACTGGACGCCGTTCTTCCAGACCTGGGAATTGACCGGGCGCTTTCCCGCCATTCTCGACGACCCGAAAGTCGGCGAAGTCGCGCGCTCGCTCTATGACGACGCGCGCAAGATGCTCGACCGCATCGTCAGGGAAAACTGGTTCACGGCGCAGGCGACCGTCGGCTTCTGGCCGGCGAACGCTGTTGGCGACGACATCGTGGTCTATGCCGACGATACCCGCAGCAAGCAGATCGCGACCTTCCACACGCTGCGCCAGCAGCTCGAAAAGCGCGAAGGCCGCTTCAACGCCGCGCTGTCGGATTTCATCGCGCCGGCCGCAGGCGGCGTGCCCGATTATATCGGCGCCTTCGTGGTCACCGCCGGCATCGGCGAGGACATCGTCGCCGACCGCTTCAAGAACGCCAATGACGATTACTCCTCGATCCTGTGCAAGGCGCTGGCCGATCGCCTCGCGGAAGCCTTTGCCGAGCGCATGCATGCCCGCGTCCGCCGCGAGTTCTGGGGCTATGCGCCGGACGAGGCGTCTGTCGCCCGATGAACTGATCCTGGAAAAATACGCCGGGCATCCGCCCCGCGCCCGGCTATCCCGCGCAGCCCGATCACACCGAGAAGGCGACGCTGTTTGCGCTGCTCGATGCCGAGAACACCGCGGGCGTGAAGCTGACCGAGAGCTTTGCGATGTGGCCGGGCTCGTCGGTGTCGGGGCTTTATTTCAGCCACGCCGAAAGTTTCTATTTCGGCGTCGGCAAGATCGAGCGCGACCAGGTCGAGGACTACGCCGCGCGCAAGGGCTGGAGCGTCGCGGAAGCCGAGCGCTGGCTGGCGCCGGTCTTGAACTACATCCCGACGCAGGATCAGTCCGCGCAGGACCGCCGCGTCAAGGAAGCCATGCCGACGCTGGCGCCGGCCGTGGCCGCCCCCGCCAACGATGTCGCGTCGAGCGAATTGGCGGCGCATCCGCCGGGCTGCAACTGCGCGGTGCATCTGGCGTATCGCAAGAAGGCGGCGCGGGGGTAGCGATCGTCTCCTCTCGCCGTCTCGCTCTTCCCTCGTCGCGGCTCTCTCGTCGTCCCGGCGAAAGCCGGGACCCATAACCACCGATACTTGTTGCCAACAAGGCTAGGGCCCCAGCTTCGCATCGCCCGCACATCGGTGGTTATGGGTCCCGGGTCGCGCTTCGCTTGCCCGGGACGACGGGGATGATTCGTGATTGCGAGCGAAGCGAAGCAATCCAGCTTCGGCGCCGCGAGTTAAAAAGCTGGATTGCTTCGTCGCTTTCGCTCCTCGCAATGACGGGGCCACACGTCCGCGATCTCGCCGCATGTTCCGCGCGAGGTTTGGCCTGCTCGTTCCGCCTTCTCCGAAAAGAAGGCGCGGGGAATGCCGGGCGCCCGATGCGCCCGATAGCCGCGTGTGCAGGGGTAGTGAGAGAGACGCACACGCGTTAGTCAGGTCACACCGGAATCACCCGGCATTCCCCGCGCAATGGTTTTACGGCTTCCTTCGTGCTCTCCCCGGTGACCGGCTTTCTTGCCACCGTCATTGGCGGATCGCTCCGCAAACTTGACGCCAGCACCGGGGCGTCAGGACCACACGACTTCGCCGTCCGCCTCGGGCGCCCTCGTCTTTGGCGCCGTCCGCGTCCACCGCATCCCGCCGCACGTTCGTGACGATCGCGAAACGCCCTTCTCATCGGGCGGGACGGCGGCGACTAGGAAGCTGATTTGCATGAAACGAAAAGAGGAAATATTTTTGAAAAAGGGGCTGGACAGCCCTTCCGCAAAACAACCCGACGGGCAAATCAGTCAGGCCTCCTTCACCTCGTCCCGCATGCGGGGTAAGCTGACGTTCGATCGCCGCCACGACCACCCCCGTTTGGTGCGATGCGGCGCAACGATCGACACGCGCGGAGGGAACAAGTGAGCCGCAGAACCGTTGCACAAAGCGGAACCCGAGATGGCCAACCAAATCGGGGAGCGGCCCCGGGATCAGGGAAGAAGGCCATGCGTGTCTTGATACTCGCGACATCCGTGCTCGTCATTCTCGCCGGCGCGGACGCCGCCACGGCCGGCCCGAGCACAGCCAAACGCGACGTCTCGGCTTCCGTCGAACCCGCCACGGACACCACTCAAGGCACCGAACAGCAGGCCGCCCCTGACAAGACAACGCGACACGGCGTGCGGCATCAGGCCCGCCATCGCGGTGGCGCTCACCATCACCGCATTGGCGGTCCGGTCGGCCTGGTCGGCGGCATGGTGGCCGGACTGTTCGGACGGCGTTGACGCGACAGGTTTGCGGGCCGCGCCTCCGTCGCATCGCCCGCGCACAATCATCTTTCGCCGGCGCGCTTGATCCCCGCTCGACGGCGCCAGCCTCTGCGAAACATCCGGAAACGCGGCAGCGCGCGGATGACGGATTTGTAACTGGCCGCATAGCGCGAATCACCGGCTAGATCGGGCAAAGGCTTGGGAGCGAGACCATGTCGCGCCATCACATCCTGCCGCCGATCGTCTATACGCCGGCGCCGCCGAAGCCGAAGAAGACCGAGCGCCGGCCGAAAACCAGCAGCCTGCAAAAGAGCGGCGTCGCCGCGAGCGACGAGGCCGACGAGGCCGAGGAAACGGGCGAGGTGTTCGTCGCGGGCAGCACGGCGCGGGCCGGCGTGCAGGCTCCGCCCGACCCGTTCACGCCGGTCGAGTCCGCCGAACACAAGATTCCCTCCACCACCGGCAAGCTCAGCGAAGGCATGCTGAAGGAATTGCTGCTGGCGCAGGAACAGGAAAGCGCGCCGGTCGCCGGCACGGCGGACACGAAGCGCTGATTAGGCGGCGAAGCGCCGACCAACGCCAAGCCGTCATTGCCGGGCTTGACCCGGCAATCCATCTCCTTCGCGAGAACTCCTTTCGAAGATGGATGGATGCCCGGATCAAGTCCGGGCATGACGACTTGAATATGCGGAGATACTGCAGCAAATGATGCAGCGGTCTGCGCAGGCTCGCGATCAACTCACGCGCTCGGCGGCGCCAGCGGCTGCGCGATCTCGGCAAACACCGGCAGCGCCTCGCAGGCCGCGCAGTGCGCCGCCAGTGCCGGATAGCGCGCGGCCGGAAACAGCGCCGGATGCGCCTCACCGGCGAATCTCAAAACGCAGGCGACCGCGATGTCGGCATGGCCGATGCTTTTACCGAACCACCAGGGCGTCTCGACATCGTCGCGCGCCTTCTCCAAAACCTCCAGCACGCCGCCGATCTGCGTCTCGCAACGATCGACCCAGATTTTCAATGGCTCCTTGCGCAACACGCGCTCGTAGACAAGACTCACCGCCTTGTCGGCAAGCCCCGTCGCCAGCGCGCAGATTTTCAGCGCATGCCGCCGCTCCGGTCCACGCGCGGCGATCATCGCCTTGTCCGGTCCGACCCACTCGTCGAGATAATCCAGGATCGCCGTGCTCTCGATCAGCACCTCGCCGCTGGCGAGCACCAGCGTCGGCACCCGCCGCAGCGGATTATACGGCGCGATCTTGTCGCCATCGCCAAACGTCGACCACGGCCGGTGCTCAAAAGCGATGTCGTACAGCCGCATCGCGATCGCGACGCGGCGGGTGAAGGGGGAGTTGTATTGACCGATCAGGAACATGGTTGCCCTCGCTCGTCATGGCCGGGCTTGACCCGGCCATCCACGTCTTGGTCACTCCGCAAAGTAAGAAAGACAGGGATCACCGGGTCAAGCCCGGTGATGACGATTGGCGTATGGCGGCAGAGGCAACCCCCTCACCCCTCCGCCGCTTCCTGCTCCATGTCGCGGCCGGACAGGTCTTCGCCCTGCATGTTGGCGTAGTCGCGCGCCATTTCGCGCATCAGGAATTTGGCGGGGACGTCGTGGTAGGAGCCGCGGTCGTTGACATATTGCATGTAGGCGCGGCCCGCGCCGTCGAAGGGATGCAGCAGCGCGTCGGTGTGGCCGTCGAAATCGAGCGGCTTGCACGCCGACCTTGGCGCACAGCGTGGCGTTGAAGGTCGGCGTGGCCTTGCGCCAGGCGCCGTCGACGATAGACTTCGGTGAAGCCGTGCCAGGTGAAGATGTCCGTGCCCATGCTCGCGCGCAGCTTCTCGGTGGTGAGGTGGTTGCGCACGTCGGCGAAAGCCGACGCGGGCGGGAATGCCGTGGACGCGGCAGGCGGCGGCATAAAGCGCGGCCTTGCCGACGCAATAGCCGTGGCCGGCCGCCAGCACGCTGGAGGCGCGAAAGGTCTTCGGGGACGCGCGTGTCGACGTAGGGGTTATAGCGGATGCCGTCGCGCACCGCCTTGTAGAGCAGGCTGGCCTTTTCGCGGTCGCCGGCGTCCGCCGCAACGGCGGGCCGGGCGAAATCCCCGACGGCCGGATGGTCGCTGTCGATATATTCGCCGGGATCGGTGTAGAGGCGGCGGATGGTGTCGGGAAGGATTTCGGTCATGCCGCAGTCTAGCAAGCCCTGTTTCCCGCGGCAAATGCCCTCGCTGATTCCGTTTGACGCGGACGGGCCGACCTGCGGCGATGCATTCCGGTAACAGCGCGGCGCAATTCGCAATTGCCGGTGGACGCGGTCTCCCGCTCGTCTTGCGCATCCGCGACTCGCCATGTTCCATACGGTTGCATGCGCGGGAACCAATCCATGTTGAACGGCGGAGGCGGCCTGCTTGCCGCCCTGTTGCTTGCCGTGACACCGGCTGCCGCGGCCGACCTGCCGCTGAAGGCGCCGGTCAGGGCCGCCGACTTCAACCCGTTCTGGGTCGAAGCCGATGTATTGGCCTGGAGCGTCAAGGGCGACCATCTGCCGGCGCTGGTCACCACCAGCCCGGCCGGCACGCCGTTCGCCCAGGCCGGCGTGCTTGGCCTGCCCACCACGACGGTGCTGTTCGGCAATTCCGACGTCAATGACGGCTGGCGCGCGGGCGGCCGCATCAGCGCCGGCTACTGGTTCGATCCCTCGCGCAGCCGGGGGCTGGAGGCGAATTTCTTCGGCCTTGGCGACGTCTCGACCGGTTTCGCCGCCGGTTCGCCCGGCACGGCCATCATCGCACGGCCGTTTCTCGACGCAAACAGCGGCCTGCAGAACGCGGCATTCGTCGCCTTCCCGGGACTCGTCTCCGGGAGCATCGCGATCAACGAAAAATCCCGGCTGCTCGGCGCGGGCGCGCTCTATCGCCAGGACATCGGCATGTGGGGCAGCCAGCGCATCAGCGCGCTGGTCGGCTACCGCTATCTGCGTTCGTCCGACGATCTCGCGATCGCGTCGCAGTCGGCCATCCTCGCCGGCGGCAGCTTCGCGGTGAGCGAGGGTTTTGGCGCCATCAGCCAATTCCACGGTCTCGACCTTGGCCTTGCCGGCGAATGGCGCGATGGTCCGTGGTCGCTGGAATGGCGCGGCAAGGTGGCGCTGGGCGGCAACTTCAACAAGGGCAATGTCACCGGCGCGACAACGACCACGCTCGGCGCCACCACCGTGGCCGCGGGCGGCGTGCTGACACAGCCGGGCAATATCGGCAGTTCTTCGCAGACGCGCTTTGCCGCGGTGCCGGAAGTCTCGCTCAAGGCCAGCTACCGGATCGCGCCGCGCTGGCAGCTCGTCGCCGGCTATGACGCGCTGTACTGGAGCGGCGTGCAGCGCGCGGGCGGGCTGATCGATACCACCGTGAATCCCAACCTCATCCCCGGCGGCGCCGGCGGCGGACCGAACCGGCCGATGCCAATGATGAACACGACCTCGCTGGTCGCGCAGGGATTCAGTTTCGGGGCCAGGTATAATTATTGAGCGCGGTCGGCGCGGCTCGCCGTGGCGACCGGGCGCGTCGTGATCGCGAGGCCTACCCCTCGCCCTCATCGCTCGCCAATAGCGCCCTTCACCGCGCGCGCCCAGCCCTTCAATTTGCGCTCGCGCGTGGCCTGGCTCATGTTGGGCTTGAAGCGGTGCTCCAGCCGCCAGTTGTCGGCGAATTTTGTCGGCTCGGGATAGACGCCGGCGGAAAGTCCAGCGAGGTAGGCGGCGCCCAGCGCCGTGGTTTCCTGGATCATCGGGCGGTCGACCGGCGCGTCGAGCAGGTCGGCGAGGCGCTGCATGGTCCAGTCGGAGGCGGTCATGCCGCCGTCGACGCGGAGCACGTTGGCGGCCTTGCCGTCCCGGCCAGTCGGCGCGCATCGCCGCCCGCAGGTCAAACGTCTGGTAGCAGACGCTCTCGAGCACGGCATGCGCGATCTCGGCCGGGCCGGTGTTGCGCGTCAGCCCGAACAGCGCGCCGCGCACGCGCGGATTCCAGTAGGGCGCGCCCAGGCCGACGAAGGCCGGCACGAGGTAGACCGCTTGGGTGGAGTTGGACTGGTCGGCGAGCGGGCCGGTCTCGGAGGCCTGCTTGATGATCTTGATGCCGTCGCGCAACCACTGCACCGCGGAGCCCGCGACGAAGATCGAGCCCTCCAGCGCGTAGGTGCGCTTGCCCCCGAGCTGATAGGCGATGGTGGTGAGCAGCTTGTTCTTCGAGGCGACCGGCGTCGCACCGGTGTTGAGCAGCGCAAAGCAGCCGGTGCCGTAGGTCGACTTGATCATGCCCGGCGAGAAACAGGCCTGCCCGATGGTGGCGGCCTGCTGGTCGCCGGCGATGCCTGAGATCGCGATCGCGCCGCCGAACAATTCAGGCACGCTGTCGCCGAAATCGGTGCGAGGAGTCCTTCACCTCCGGCAGCATCGAGCGCGGCACGCGCAGGATCTTCAACAGCTCGTCGTCCCACTCGCCGGTGTGGATGTTGAACAGACAGCGTGCGCGAGGCGTTGGTGGCGTCGGTCGCGTGCACCTTGCCGCCGGTCAGCCGCCACAACAGATAGCAATCGACGGTGCCGAACATCAGTTCGCCGCGCTCGGCGCGCGCGCGCGCGCCGGGGACGTGGTCGAGGATCCAGGCGACTTTGGTGCCGGAGAAATAGGGATCGATGATCAGGCCGGTCTTGGCCGAAATCGCCGGCTCGTGGCCTTCGCCCTTGAGTTTGGCGCAGATGTCGGCGGTGCGGCGGTCCTGCCAGACGATGGCGCGATGCACGGCGGTGCCGGTGGCGCGGTCCCACACCACGGTGGTCTCGCGCTGGTTGGTGATGCCGATCGCGGCGATGTCCTTGGCGCTGACGTTCGGCCTTCTTCAGCGCCTCGCGGCAGGTCGCTATCGTCGAGGTCCAGATGTCCTCCGGCTCGTGCTCGACCCAGCCCGAGGCCGGAAAATGCTGCGGGAATTCGGCTTGCGCGCGTGGCGGCGATCGAGATGTCGCCGCGAAACACGATGGCGCGCGAGGATGTGGTGCCCTGATCGATGGCCAGCACAAAGGACATTGGCGTTGCTTCCCGGGTGGTGTGGTTTGTTGAGGGAGAGGCAAGCGGATTGGGGATTGGTTGGTCAATATCGTCGTTGTCCCGGACCACACCGGTGTCGTCCCTGCGAAAGCAGGGACCCATACGCCGCGGCCCTTCACGTTTTCGCTGGGGTTAGTTGCCTTCGAGCCAACGAAGACCGGTGGTTATGGGTCCCCGCTTTCGCGGGGACGACTTGTGGCGGTGCGCGCCCTTCCCCTCTCCCCTTGCGGGAGAGGGTGGCTGCGATGCAAAGCATCGCAGACGGGTGAGGGGTCTGTCTCCGCGGATAGAGACCCCTCATCCGGTCCTCGCTTCGCGAGGACCACCTTCTCCCACAAGGGGAGAAGGAAGAAGGCTACACCGACGCTGTGGTGACGCCGCCGTCGACCACGATGGTCTGGCCGGTCATGAAGGTCGAGGCATCGGAGCCGAGATAGGCCACGGCGCCGGCGATTTCGTCGGGCTCGCCGATGCGGCGCAAGCGGCGTGGTGGCGCAGCGGCGTTTCAGCCGCTCTTCGTCTTCCCACAGCGCGCGGGCGAAATCGGTCTTCACCAGGCCCGGCGCCACGCAATTGACGCGCACGCCCTTCGGGCCCCATTCGCCGGCGAGGCTGCGGCACAGCGCAAAATCCGCCGCCTTGGAAATTCCGTAGGCGCCGATCACGGTCGAGCCGCGCAGGCCGCCGATCGAGGAGACGATGACCACCGAGCCGTTGCCGCGCTCGGCCATCTGCGGGATCGCCAGCGCGCAGAGCCAGATGTTGCTCTTGACGTTGGAGCCCATGATCTTGTCGAAGGCCTCGTCCTTGATGTCGAGCAGCGGGCCGTAATAGGGATTGACCGCGGCGTTGCAGACCAGGATGTCGATCTTGCCGTAGTGTTTCGTCGCGCCCGCGATCAGCGCCTCGACCTCGTCGCGGCGCGAGATGTTGCAGGCGATGACGTGGGCGTCGCCGCCGGATTTGCGGATGCCGCCGGCGACCTCCTCGCAGGCGTCAGCCTTGCGGCTGGAGATCACCACCTTGGCGCCGAGCTTTGCCAGCAGCTCGGCCGAGGCGCGGCCGATGCCGCGGCTCGAGCCGGTGATGACGGCGACTTTGCCGGTGAGATCGAACGGGGTGTTTTTCACGGTGTGTGCTCCCTCTGTTGATTCTCGACGCCCGTCATTGCGAGGAGCGAAGCGACGAAGCAATCCAGCTTTCTTTGTGCGCGCATGGATTGCTTCGCTTCGCTCGCAATGACAGTTGAGGCGATGAAGCCCGTGGACCGACGAAATCCGCGTTCGCGTCAAGGCCGGATTGCGCGTATCCGGGCTGCGGTGCATCGACGTCCTGTCTCATTGCTGGTCCGAAGACGTGGATCGGCCGGGTCATGCCCGCACGCCGACTGACGGGGTTGCGTCGTGCCCCGGAATGACGGCTGGGCTACACCAGCCCGCCCGCGTCGGTGACGCGGCGCAGATGGTAGTCGGTGTCGCCAAAGGTGTTCTCGATCATGGTCAGCCGCTTGAAGTAGTGGCCGATCTTGGCCTCCATGGTCATGCCGATGCCGCCGTGAAGCTGGATCGACTGCTGGCCGACGAATTTCCGCGACTTGCCGATCTGCACCTTGGCGGCCGCGACCGCGGTGGCGCGCTCCTTGGCATCGTCGAACATCGGACGCCATGGTCGCGAACATCGACATGCTGCGGGCCTGCTCGACCGCGACGAACATGTCGGCGGCGCGGTGCTGCAGGGTCTGGAAGCTGCCGATCGGCACGCCGAACTGCTTTCGGGTCTTGAGATATTCGACCGTGGTCTTCAGCGACTCGTCCATCGACGCCGACCGCCTCCGCGCAGATCGCCGTGCGCGCTTCGTCGACCACGCGCTCGATCAGCGGCAGCGCGTTCTCGGGATCGCCGATCACGGCATCCGCGCCGACCTCGACGCCGGTAAAGGTGATGTCGGCGGCGTGCAGGCCGTCCTGGGTCGGATAGCCCTTTCCTGGCGACGCCCTTGGCGTTGGCGGGGACCAGGAACACGCCGATGCCGCGTCGCGTCGCGCTGGCCGCCCTTGGTGCGCGCGGTGACGATCAGTGTGTCGGCGTTCTCGCCGTTGAGCACGACGAATTTCTCGCCGTCGATGACCCAGCCGCTGCCCTTCTTCTTGGCCGTGGTCACGACGTCGTGCAGATCGTAGCGCGAGTTCTTCTCGAGCTGCGCGAACGCAAAGGTCTTGCTGCCGTCGATGATGCCGGGAATGTAGGCCGCCTTCTGCGCGGCCGAGCCGCCGTGACGCAGGAAGCCGCCGCGCGATCACCACGGTCGCGAGATAGGGCTCCAGCACCAGCGCCCGGCCGAGCGCCTCCATCACGATCATGGTCTCGACCGCGCCGGCGCCGAAGCCGCCGTCTTCCTCCGACGAACGGCAGGCCGAGCAGGCCCTGTTCGGCGAGCTTGCTCCAGACGGCTTTGCTCCAGCCGCCCTTCTCCGCCATGTATTTCTTGCGCTGTCGAAGTCGTAGGAGTCGGTCAGCAGGCCGTCGACGCTTTCCTTGAGAAGCCGCTGCTCCTCGGACAAATCAAAATCCATGTTCTCTTACTCTTCTCCGGCTAATCGAAAATTCTCTCGTCATGCCCGGGCTCGACCCGGGCATCCACGGCTTTCTGTCGCAGCGTCGAGCACGTGGATGGCCGGGTCAAGCCCGGCCATGACGACAGCGTGCGGCGACGACGTGCGACAGACAGCCCCAGCACCGCCTTGGTGATGATGTTGCGCTGGATCTCGTTGGAGCCGCCGTAGATCGAGACCTTGCGGTTGTTGAAATAGCTCGGCGCGATCTGCGCGGTCCAGTCCATCGGTCTCGTTGGAGCCGTCCTCGCCATGCACGTCATAGGGCGCGGCGAACGGGCCGATCACTTCCATCAGGAGTTCGGTGGTGGTCTGCTGGATTTCCGACCCCTTGATCTTGAGCACCGAGGACGCCGGATTGGGCTTGCCCTTGCCGTGCTTGCCTTCGTCGGCGACGACGCGCAGCTGCGTCAGTTCGAGCGCCTTCAGCTCGATCTCGACGGCGGCGAGCTTTTCGCGGAAGCGCTGAGTCCTCGATCACCGGCTTGCCGCCGGACTCGACCTTCGAGGCCAGCTCCTTGATGCGGCGGATGCGCTCCTTGGAGACGCCGACGCGGGCGATGCCGGTGCGCTCGTTGCCGAGCAGGAACTTGGCGTAGTCCCAGCCCTTGTTCTCCTCGCCGACCAGGTTCTCGACCGGCACCTCGACGTCGTCGAAGAACACCTCGTTGACCTCGTGGCCGCCGTCGATGGTCTGGATCGGCCGCACGGTGATGCCCTTGCGTCTTCATGTCGATCAGGATGAAGGAGATGCCGGACTGCTTCTTCGCCGCTGGGATCGGTGCGGCAGAGGCAGAAGATCATGTCGGCGTACTGCGCCAGCGTGGTCCAGGTCTTCTGGCCGTTGACGATGTACTTGTCGCCCTTGCGCTCGGCCTTGGTCTTCAGCGAGGCGAGGTCGGAGCCGGAGCCCGGCTCCGAGAAGCCCTGGCACCACCAGTCGTCGACATTGGCGATGCGCGGCAGATATTGCTTCTTCTGCGTCTCGTTGCCGAAGGTGTAGATCACCGGGCCGACCATGCTGACGCCGAAGGCGAGCGGCGCCGGCGCCGGATGCATCTGCAGTTCCTCGTTGAAGATGTAGTGCTGCACCGAGCGTCCAGCCCGGTGCCGCCATATTCCTTCGGCCAGTGCGAGACGCCCCAGCCCTTCTTGTTGAGGATGCGCCACCAGGTGACCATCTCGTCCTTGGAGAGATGGCGGCCCTCGACCAGTTTGCGCCGCGTCTCCGGCGGCACGTTGTCCCTGAAGAAGGCGCGCACTTCCTCGCGAAACGCCAGTTCTTCCTTGCTGAAGCTGAGATCCATCGGATCCTCCTGTGAGCGGATAATCGACCAATCACGGCCGTCATCCCGGAAGGCCGGCCCTCCACCGGACGGTCGTGAGCGAGCCGTCTACCTGCGCGATCCGTGCGCACGGATATGGCCTGCTTCGGGCAGCGTCGCTCGTAGCCGGTCTCCGATGCGAGCTGCGGCTTCGGCGCCGGCTGCTGTCGCGCAATTCGTGGCGCGACAGCTTGCCGACCGGCGTGCGCGGCAGTTCGTCGACGAATTCGAGCGCGGCCGGCAGTTCGTGCTTGCCGAGCTTGCCGGTGAGGAACGTCGCGCAGTTCGTCCAGCGTGAACGGCTCGGCGCCGCGCGCAGCTTGACGAAGGCCTTCGCCGCCTCGCCGCGATAGTCGTCGGGGATGCCGATCACGATCACCTCGTGCACCGACGGGATGCGTATAGATCGCCTGCTCGATCATCTGCGGATAGACGTTGAAGCCGCCGGAGATGATCATGTCCTTCTTGCGGTCGACCAGGTAGAAATAGCCGTCGGCGTCCATGTAGCCGATGTCGCCGGTGAGGAAGCGGTCGCCGACGAAGGCCTCGGCGGTCTCCTTCGGCCTGTTCCAGTAGCCCTTGGTGACGTTGGGCCCGCGAATGCGGATTTCGCCGACCTCGCCCGTCGGCAGCACCTTGGTCGGATCGTCGCAGCGACACCACGTCCATCTCGATGCCGGGCAGCATCAGGCCGATCGAGCCGGGCTTGTCCGGCCCTTCCTCGGGATGGCCGGTGCCGGGCGAGCAGGTCTCGGTCATGCCCCAGCCGCTCTTCAGCTTCATGCCCGACCTTGCGCTCGAAGATCTTGCGCGACCTCGACCGGCAGCGGCGCGCCGCCGGAGCCGCAGAGCACCAGCGACGACAGGTCGCGCTTGTCGAGATCGGGCAGGCCCGCGATCGCGATCCACATCGTCGGCACGCCGGGGAAATACGGTCGCGCGCTTGACCTCGATGTCGCGCATCACGGCCTCGACGTCGAAGCGCTGATGCAGCGAGATCAGATGGCCGCGCCGGATCGACGACAGCAGCACCACCGTCAGCGCATAGATGTGGAACAGCGGCAGCACGCAGATCACGCGCTCGATCGGATCGTTGCGCTCGGCGCGCGCCGGCTTGCCCCAGACGTCGTAGATCGAGACCGCCGCGGTCAGATTGCCGTGGCTCAGCATGGCGCCCTTCGGCAGGCCCGTGGTGCCGCCGGTATATTGCAGCAGCGCGACGTCGTCGGCGGAGACCTCCGGCCATTGCGCGGGCTTCACGGCGCCGTCGATGAACTGGCGGTAGCGTGATGATGGCAGGGTTGTCGGGCAGCGCGGCCTGCGGCGTGCCGACCTTGCCCCAGCGATCGTCCTCGCACACGATCAGGCGATCGAGCAGGCCCTTGGCGAGGAACTTCAGCGCGGTCGGCAGCAGCGCCGACAGGTTGCTCGGTCACCAGCACCCGCGCGCCGGAATCGGTGAGCTTGTGCGACAGCGCGATCTCGCCGTCGAGCGGCGACAGATGCACGACGCGGGCGCCGGCCTTCAGCGCGCCGAAGAAATTGACCGGATGATCCGGCGTATTGCCGAGGAACAGCGCGACCGAGGTGTTCTTGCCGTAGCCCGCGCGCAGGTAGGCGGCGGCCGCGACCTCGACCATCGCTTCGAGCTCGGCATAGGTGATGGGGCGGTCGCGGAATTCGATCACGGGCGCGATCGCCGTAGTCGCGCACCGCCTGCGCCAGCAGGTCGGGCAGCGAGCCCTGCGCGAAGCGGATCGTCCCAGTGGACGCCTGGCGGATAGAACTGCTCGCCGGAGTGGGTCATCTGCATCGCAGGACTCGAGCGGCCCCCTCTCCCATGGGGAGAGGGCTGGGGTGAGGGGGTACGGTCTATCGATAGGCCGTAACCCCTCACCCGGATCGCAAGGGCGATCCGACCTCTCCCTCTGGGAGAGGTGAAATCGAGCGCGGGGAGACGACATCAGTCCAACTGCATCACGCCGCCTTCGACGCCTGCCGCGAGCGAGGCGAAGGTCTTGCCTTCGTCGGCGAGGCGCTTCAGCAGCGGCGCCGGCTCGAGCGAGGGATCGTTGGTCTCCTTGGCGTAGAACGACAGCCGCTCGGCGATGTGCTTCAGGCCGACCTGGTCGGCATAGAACATCGGGCCGCCGCGATAGACCGGCCAGCCATAGCCATAGATCCAGATCACGTCGATGTCGCTCGGCCGCGCCGCGACGTGCTCTTCCAGGATCCGCGCGCCCTCGTTGATCATCGGATACATCATGCGTTCGAGGATTTCCTCGTCCGAGACCACGCGGCGCTTGCGCCCGAGCCGCTGCAAGGTCGCGTCGATCAGGGTCTCGACTTCGGGATCCGGCAGCGGCGCGCGCGAGCCGGCCTCGTATTTGTAGTAGCCCTTGCCGGTCTTCTGGCCGAAGCGGCCGGCTTCGCACAGCGCGTCGGCGATTTCCGACTTGATGCCGCGATCCTTGCGCGAGCGCCAGCCGATGTCGAGGCCGGCGAGATCGCCCATCGCGAACGGGCCCATCGGCATGCCGAATTTCGTCACCACCGCATCGACCTGCTGCGGCAGCGCGCCTTCGAACAATAGTTTTTCGGCCTGCTTGCCGCCGCTGCGCCAGCATCCGGTTGCCGACAAAGCCGTCGCAGACGCCGACCACCGCCGGCACCTTGGCGATCTTGCGCGCGATATTGACCGCGGTCACCAGCGCATCGGGCGCGGTCTTCGCGGCGCGCACGATCTCGCACAGCTTCATCACGTTCGCCGGCGAGAAGAAGTGCATGCCGAGCACGTCCTGCGGACGGCTGGTCTGCTTGGCGATCTCGTCGATGTTGAGATAGGAGGTATTGGAGGCGAGCACCGCGCCCGGCTTGGCGTATTTGTCGAGCGCGCCGAACACCTCCTTCTTCACCGCCATGGTCTCGAACACGGCCTCGATGACGAGGTCGGCGTCCTTCACGTGCTCGAGGCCGACCATGCCGTTGATCAGCGCCATCCGCTTGGCGGGCGCATCCGCCGGGATGCCGCCGCGCGCCGCGGTGGCTTCCCAGTTCTTCTGCATCACGCCCATGCCGCGCTTGAGCTGCTCCTCGCCGGTCTCGATCAGCGTCACCGGGATACCGGCATTGGCGAAGCGACATCGCGATGCCGCCGCCCATGGTGCCGGCGCCGATGATGGCGACGCGCTCGACGGCGCGCGGTTTGGTGCCTTCGGGCACGCCGGCGATCTTGGCCGCCTCGCGCTCGGCGAAGAACGCATAGCGCTGCGCCTTGGACTGGTCGCTGGTGAGCAATTTGAGGAAGCCCTCGCGCTCCTTCTTCAACCCCTCGTCGAACGGCAGGTCGATCGCCGCGCCGACCGCGTCGGCGGCGGCAAACGGCGCCTCGAGCCCGCGCGATTTCTTGGTCATCGCGGCGACCGCGTTGGTGAAGATCGAGCGGTCGGCCTTCGCCGCGGCGATCTTGCTGTCGTCGTCGCGCAGCCGCTTGAGCGGCCGCTTCTCCGCCAGCAGCTTGCGCACAAAGGCCTCGCCGCCAGAGGCCGGACCCTCGATGATCTCCTCGATCAGACCGCTCCTCAGCGCCTCGCTCGCGGAAATCGGATCGCCGCCGACGATCATCTTGACCGCAAGCTCCGGACCGACCGCGCGCGGCAGCCGCTGCGTGCCGCCGGCGCCCGGCAACAGCCCGAGCTTGACCTCAGGCAGGCCGAGCCTGGCGTCCTTCGTTGCAACGCGATAGTGGCATGCCAGCGCGACTTCGAGGCCGCCGCCAAGCGCCGTGCCGTGAATCGCGGCAACGATCGGCTTCGGCGAGTTCTCCATCTCGCTCAGCACTTCGCTCAGCCCCGGCGGCTTTGGCGGCTTGCCGAATTCGGTGATATCCGCGCCGGCGATGAAGGTCCGGCCGCCGCAGGTCAGCACGATGCCCTTGATGGCGGGATCGGCGATCGCAGCCTTGACGCATTCCAGAATGCCGCCGCGAACCGCGGCGCTCAGCGCATTGACGGGAGGACTGTCGACGGTAACGATACCGATGTCGTCGTGACGCTCGAGCTTGACCACTTCGTTCACGCTACACTCCTTGGGTTTCTTGTTTTTGCTTGTTTTTGGTTCGATTTCGCACTGCGGAATTTAATTCCACATCTTGACAACGAGGGTTATTTTGAAGCACGTGCGTTGTCAACGATGACGAAACGTCGGGTGGGAATGAAACGCACGAGCAAGAAAGTTGCGACCGATCGCCGCTTCGTCGTTGCGCTGTCACGCGGACTTGATGTGTTGCGTGCGTTCCGTCCCAATGACGGGCTGCTTGGCAATCAGGAGATCGCGGCCCGCACCAATCTGCCGAAGCCGACCGTTTCGCGGCTGACCTACACGTTGACGAAGCTCGGATATCTGACACCGGTTCCCCGGTTCGAGAAGTATCAGCTCGCGCCGTCCGCGATGGCGCTCGGCTATGCCGCGCTCGCCAATCTCGGCGTTCGTCATTTGTCCGAACCGTTTCGCGAGGCGTTGATGCGCGAGACCGGCGGCGCGGTCGCGGTCGGCGCGCGCGATCGTCACAGCATGATCTATTTCGGGCAGAGCCGGAACGGTCTCACGCTCAATGTTCAACTCGACGTCGGCTCGCGTGTCCCGATCGCAACCTCGGCGATGGGCCGCGCCTATCTCTGGGCGCTGCCCGATGATGAGCGCGCCGCCTTGTTGCGCGATCTTCGCGAGCATTACGGCAGCCGCTGGCCCAAGCTGCGCGAGGGCATCGAAAGGTCGGGCGAGATCGTTGCCAAGCACGGCTTCGCGATTTCGGCCGGCGAATGGCAGGACGATGTGCATGCGGTCGGCGTCGCGCTCAAGTTGAACGACGGGACCGGTCCCTATGCATTCAACTGCGGCGCGCCGGCATTCCGCTTCACGGAGGACCGGCTGCTCAACGATATTGGACCTCGTCTTGTGGCGATGGTAAGGAACATCGAAGCGGCTCTTGGCGGCGCGCCCCAGGCAAGACTCTGGCGAGCGCGACGCCGCAATCAAAAAAAGAACCAGGCAAGAAGCTGAAGTCAGGAGGGAAAGTTGCGCGTGTGGCCGAGGGGATCAGGTAGCGTCAATCGCCGGCGAAGGTGTTCGCCATGCCACTCCACCCCGATCGACAACCCGATCGTGCCTTGGGGTGGAACGATATGACGCAGGCACAGCTCGCGCGAGGTCAGAATCCCCTGCTCGCGGTTCGTGACGTCAGCGTCGTGTTCGGCGGCATCATCGCGCTGAATGGCGTATCCTTCGACATGCACCAGGGCCAGATCCTCGGCCTGATCGGACCAAACGGCGCCGGCAAGACCACGCTCTTCAACTGTCTCAGCCGGCTGTATCAGCCGAGCTCCGGCGACATTCTGATGGAAGGCAGCAGCATCCTGACGCGGCCGCCGCACCGGATCGCGGAAATCGGCATCGGCCGCACCTTTCAGAACGTCGCGCTGTTTCCCAACCTCTCGGTGCTCGACAACGTCAGGGTCGGCACCCATGCCCGCACATCCAGCGACATCGTCAGTGACTCCCTGAAACTCGCCTGGGTCCGCCGCGGCGAAACCGCGATGAACAAGAAGGTCCACGAAATCCTGGCCTATCTCGATCTCGAGGATGTCGCCCACACCGTGGTGTCGGGGCTGCCGTTCGGCACCCAGAAGCGGGTGGAGCTGGCCCGCGCGCTCGCCGCCGACCCCAAGATCCTGCTGCTCGATGAACCCGCGGGCGGCCTCAACCACGAAGAGGTCCACGTGCTGGGCGACCTGATCCGCCGCATTCGCGACGATCGCAAGGTCACCGTTCTCTTGGTCGAACATCACATGGGGCTCGTGATGTCGATCGCCGACCATGTGGTCGCGCTCAATTTCGGCCGCAAGCTCGCCGAAGGAACCCCGGCCCAGGTGCAGGCCGACCCCGACGTCATCAAGGCCTATCTGGGGAGCAAGGACCAATGACGATGCTGCTCAACGTCAAGGATCTGCGCGCCTATTACGGCCAGGTCCAGGCGCTTCACGGCCTCGACTTCCAGCTCAACGAAGGCAGCCTGACCACGCTGCTCGGCGCCAACGGCGCCGGCAAGACCACCACCTTGCGCGCGATCTGCAACATGGTGCGCTCGACCGGGGCGATCGAGTTCGACGGCGCCTCGCTCGGCACCCGCTCGACCGAAAACATCGTGCGCCTCGGCATCGCCCACGTGCCGCAGGGCCGCGGCACCTTCACCACCATGACGGTGGAGGAAAATCTTCAGCTCGGCGCCATCACCCGCGCCGACAAGGCCGGCATCGTCTCGGACATCGAGCGCATGTATGAGCATTTCCCGGTGCTGAAGCAGCGCCACACCCAGCAGGCCGGCACGCTTTCGGGCGGCGAACAGCAGATGCTCGCGGTCGCCCGCGCGTTGATGCTGCGGCCGCGGCTGATGCTGCTGGACGAACCGTCATTCGGCCTCGCGCCCCTGATCGTGCGCGACCTGTTCGGGATCCTCGGCAAGATCAACCGCGAAGACAAGGTGACGATCCTCGTCGTCGAGCAGAACGCGCAGCTCGCGCTGGAACTCGCCGACAAGGCCTATGTGATCGAGACCGGACGTATCGTGATGGCAGGCCCCGCGAAGGAGATCGCCACCAACGAAGACGTCCGTAAATCCTATCTGGGCTATTGAGGAGCGCGGACAATGGAGCTTTTCACCAATCAGATCCTGGCCGGCATCGCCACCGGCGCGATCTATGCCTGCATGGCGCTTGCCGTCGTCATGATCTACCAGGCGATCGACCATCTCAATTTCGCGCAAGGCGAAATGGCGATGTTCTCGACCTTCATCTCCTGGCAGTTGATGCAATGGGGCGTGCCGTACTGGGCGGCGTTCGTGCTGACGCTGGGATTGTCCTTTGCCGCCGGCATCGCGATCGAACGGCTGCTGTTCAAGCCCCTGGCGAAGGCGCCGATCCTGACCAACGTCGCCGGCTTCATCGCGCTGTATGCCATCATCAACAGTTTCGCCGGGCTGATCTGGGACTTCACGATCAAGCAATATCCGACACCCTTCGGATCCTCGCCGTTTCTCGGCAGCCAGCTGATCTCGACCCATCAGGCCGGCATGATCGGCGTCACCCTGCTGCTGCTGCTCTTGCTGTATTTCTTCTTTCAATTCACCCGGGTTGGGCTGGCGATGCGCGCCGCCGCGTCGCTGCCGGAATCGGCCCGGCTGGTCGGCATCAATACCTCCTGGATGATCGCGCTCGGCTGGGGCATGGCGGCCGCGATCGGTTCGATCGCCGGCATGATGATCGCGCCGGTGGTGTTTCTGGAGCCGAACATGATGTTGGGCGTGCTGATCTACGGATTTGCCGCTGCCGTGCTCGGCGGACTCACCAGCCCGTTCGGGGCCGTGATCGGCGGCTTCCTGGTCGGCATCTTCGAGAACCTGGCGGGGACCTACATCCCGGGCGTCGGCAATGAGCTGAAACTGCCGATCGCGCTGGCCCTGATCATCACCGTATTGGTCGTCAAACCCGCTGGCCTGTTTGGCCGGCACATCGTGAAGCGAGTTTGATCATGAGCGCTGTCGAGGACGTCGCCACCGAAGCACCGGCGGTCGAGGCCGTTCCCAAGCGGGCCATGACCATCGGAGCCGGCACCTCCCTGGTGGTGCTGGCCCTGCTGTTCCTTGTCCCGGTCTTCGCCAAGAATTTCATCGTCTTCCAGATGACGATGCTCCTGATCTATGGGCTTGCGGTGCTCGCGCTCAACATCCTGACCGGCGGCAGCGGCCAGTTCTCGCTCGGCCAGAGCGCATTCTACGCCATCGGCGCCTACACGTCGGCGATCCTGATGGAGCAATACAACGTCAACTACGCGCTGACCCTGCCGGTCGCGGGCGTCATCTGCTTCGGCGCCGGCTTCCTGTTCGGCCAGCCCGCGCTGCGTCTGTCCGGCGTCTATCTTGCGCTCGCGACCTTCGCGCTCGCCACCGCGATGCCGCAGCTGCTCAAGCTGAACTTCTTCGAGAAGTGGACCGGCGGCGTGCAGGGCCTGGTGGTGACCAAGCCGGATGCGCCGTTCGGCCTGCATCTGTCGCAGGACGCCTGGCTGTACTACTTCACGCTCGTGGTCGTGGTCGCGATCTACATCTTCTCGGTCAATCTGTTGCGCTCGCGATCGGGCCGCGCCTTCATGGCGATCCGCGACAACGAGATCGCCGCCTCCGCGATGGGCATCGACGTCGCGCTCTACAAGACGCTGGCGTTCGGCGTCAGCGCCGGAATAACCGGCGTTGCCGGCGGCCTCGGGGCCATCGCGGTGCAGTTCGTGGCGCCCGACAGCTACACCATCCAGCTTGCGATCTCGCTGTTCCTGGGCATGGTGGTCGGCGGCGTGGGCTGGCTGCCTGGATCGATCGTGGGGTCGGCGTTCATCATCTTCGTGCCGAACATCGCGGAAGGAATCTCAAAGGGGCTTTCCGGTGCCGTCTTCGGCATTCTGCTTTTCCTCGTCATCTTCCTGGTCCCGCACGGCGCGCGGCAGGTCGCCATCGTCGGCCAGCAGCTGCTCAGCAGGCTGCGAAAGTAGAGGGCGCGGCCATGGACGTTGTCGGAACATTGGCGTCGCCGCGTTCGCGGCGGCCGTGCTTCAGCAACGGCGGGCGGCGCGCTGGCGCAGAAGAAATACGATCCCGGCGCGTCGGACACCGAGATCAAGATCGGCAACATCATGCCCTATAGCGGTCCGGCCTCCGCCTTTGGCGTGATCGGCAAGACCGAAGCGGCCTATTTCAGGAAGATCAACGCGGAAGGCGGCATCAACGGCCGCAAGATCACCTTCATCAGCTATGACGACGCCTACAGCCCGCCCAAGGCCATCGAGCAGGCGCGCAAGCTGGTCGAGAGCGACGAGGTCCTCCTGGTCTTCAATCCGCTCGGCACGCCCTCGAACACGGCACTGCAGAAGTACCTCAACGGCAAGAAGGTCCCGCAACTGTTCGTCGCCAGCGGCGCCACCCGATGGAACGATCCGAAGAGCTTTCCGTGGACCATGGGCTGGCAGCCCAGCTATCAGAGCGAGGCGCGGGTCTATGCGCGATATCTGCTGACGGAAAAGCCGGACGCCAGGATCGCCGTGCTCTATCAGAACGACGATTTCGGCAAGGACTACGTCAAGGGATTGAAGGACGGGCTCGGCGCCAAGGCGTCGATGATCGTGGCCGAGGAGAGCTATGATACCTCCGACCCCACGATGGACGATCACATAGCCAGGTTGAAGGCGTCGGGCGCGAACGTTTTCATCAGTATCACGACACCCAAATTCGCCGCGCAGGCGCTGAAGCGGCTCGCCGAGATCGACTGGAAACCCATGCAGTTCGTGGCCAGCATCTCGGCTTCCGTGGGCGCAGTATGATGCCGGCGGGCTTCGAGAACGCGCAAGGCGTGCTCTCCACGATCTACGCCAAGGATCCCACCGATCCGCAGTGGGACGACGATCCCGGCATGAAGAGGTTCAACGACTTCCTCCACAACTATGATCCCGAAGGCAACAAACTCGACGCCGCGACCGTGTATGGCTACGGCGCGGCGCAGACGCTGGTCCAGGTGTTGACGCAGTGCGGCGACGACCTCACCCGCGACAACGTCATGAAGCAGGCCGCAAACCTCAGGGACTTCTCGCCCGACACATTGCTGCCGGGGATCCGGATCAACACCTCGCCGACCGATTTCGCCCCGATCAATCAGTTGCAGATGATGCGGTTCAAGGGGCAGAGATGGGAGCGGTTCGGCGACATCATGACCGGTGACGTCGGCAACTAGGCCGGCGTTTCCTTGGTCCGGGTCATGTCGAAATCCTCCCCTATCCTCAGTCGCCGGGTGCGCGCCCGAACACGCCTCGACCATGCCGGATTGGGTTCGCTCGGTGCCATGGTTAACGCCGAGCACCGGTGGTTAAGAGCTACCGGACCTGCTGAACTGACGACTAAAGCAGCAGCCCCTGCGCCGTTGCCGCAGCGGCTTTTTCGGCGGATACTGTTGGAGTGAAGCGTTCGAGAGAGTTCTCAGCCAAGAGAACCGCCGCATCATCTGCATAATCACAAACAGGGAGAGACTGAATGCCCGTTACAATCAGCAAGGCAGCTATCGTTTCAGCCGCACTTGCCATCTTCGCCGCATCGATCGGCGCCGCGCTTGCCGCCGACAAGAAGTACGACACCGGCGCGACCGACACCGAAATCAAGATCGGCAACATCATGCCCTACAGCGGACCCGCATCCGCTTACGGCGTCATCGGCAGGACCGAAGCCGCCTACTTCAAGAAGGTCAACGCCGAAGGCGGCATCAACGGCCGCAAGATCAACTTCATCAGCTATGACGACGCCTACAGCCCGCCCAAGACCGTCGAGCAGGCGCGCAAGCTGGTCGAGAGCGACGAAGTGCTGTTCATCTTCAATTCGCTGGGAACGCCGTCGAACTCGGCGATCCACAAATACATGAACGCGAAGAAGGTGCCGCAGCTGTTCGTCGCCACCGGCGCGACCAAGTGGAACGATCCCAAGGACTTCCCCTGGACCATGGGCTGGCAACCGAACTACCAGAGCGAAACCCAGATCTATGCCAAGTACCTCTTGAAGAACAAGCCCGACGCCAAGATCGCCGTGCTGTATCAGAACGACGACTACGGCAAGGATTACCTGAAGGGCCTGAAGGACGGGCTGGGCGCCAAGGCGTCCACGATGATCGTCGCCGAGGAAAGCTACGAGACGTCGGAGCCGTCGATCGACAACCATATCGTCAAGCTCAAAGCCAGCAACGCCGACGTTTTCATCAACATCACGACACCGAAGTTCGCCGCGCAGGCGATCAAGAAGAACGCCGAGGTCGGCTGGAAGCCGCTGCATTTCCTCAACAACGTCTCGGCCTCCGTCGGAGCCGTGATCAAGCCGGCCGGCTATGACAGCGCGCAGGGCATCATTTCGGCCGATTATCGCAAGGACCCCTCGGATCGGCAGTGGGACAACGATCCCGGCATGAAGCAGTTCTACGAGTTCATGGCGAAGGATTTTCCCGAAGGCGACAGGCTCGACAGCAGCAGCGTCACCGGTTACGGCGTGGCGCAGACACTCGTGCAGGTGCTGAAACAATGCGGCGATGATCTGACACGCGAGAACGTGATGAAGCAGGCGGCGAGCCTGAAGGACTTCCGCACCGAGGTGCTGCTGCCGGGCATCAAGATCGGCACCGGCGCGAATGACTTCGCCCCGATCAAGCAGCTGCAGCTGATGCGTTTCAAGGGTGAGAGGTGGGAACTGTTCGGCGAGGTGATCAGCGCCGACGTCGGCGGCTGAAACTCTGCGCTGCCTTGTCCCCCTGCGGTTAAGCCGCAGGGGCCTTGTGGTTGCACGGTTCGCTTTCCCGGGTATGAATGCTGGCCCCGCTTCGGTGAGCGACGAGGCGACCCGTGAAACATCTGGGATATCCGAAGTCATGACCGACCACCGCCCTCTCTTGCGTTCGATCTTCGACGCCGCGGTGGCGGCGGCGCATCCCGATGTCGTGCTGGCACAGCACCTGCCCGAGCCGCCGCGCGGCCGGGTTATCTGCCTCGCCGCCGGCAAGGGCGCCGCCGCGATGGCGGCGGCGGCCGAGCGGCACTATCTCGATACGCGCTCGCTCGATCCGTCGCGCCTTCTGGGCATCGCGACCACCCGGCACGGCCACGGCGTCCCGACGCGGCGGATCAAGGTGATCGAGGCCGGTCATCCCACGCCTGACGAGGCCGGGCTGAAGGCCGCGGCGGAAACCTTGGACCTCGCCCACGAAGCCCGAGGCGACGACCTGCTGCTGGTGCTGCTGTCCGGCGGCGGGTCGGCGAACTGGATCGCCCCGGTCGATGGCATCACCTTCGTTCAGAAGCAGCAACTGACCCGCGCCCTGCTGCGCTCGGGCGCGCCGATCGGCGAGATCAACACCGTTCGCAAGCACCTGTCGCGGATCAAGGGCGGCCGGCTGGCGCGCGCAGGCCAACGCGCCAGCGCCATCGTGACGCTCGCGATCTCCGACGTGCCCCATGACGATCCTTCCGCGATCGCATCGGGGCCGACGGTACCCGATCCGACCACGCTTTCGGATGCGCGCGCCATCATCGCCAAATATCACCTCGTGATCGACGACGCGGTCCGTCGCGCGCTCGACGATCCCGACAACGAAAGCTGCAAGGATGGCGATGCCGCCTTTGCCCGCGCGCGTTTCGAATTGATCGCGCGGCCGCGGGCCTCGCTCGATGCCGCGGTGGAACTCGCAAAAGCGGCTGACTACGAGACCATCGATCTCGGCGCCGAC
>CAWJJT010000012.1:0-227109 GCA_963843225.1 uncultured Alphaproteobacteria bacterium
GCACGCCCAAGGCCGAACGCGCGATCAGGATAATGTTGCTGCCTTCGACGTAGCCGAGGTCGCTCAGGCCTGCGCGGAAACTGTCATAGTATGGAACATTGTCGGCGAGGCCTCCGAGAGGCGCACCGAGAACAATCCAGCCAATTCGCGGTATCTTTCCGGCTTGCTCACCGCGTGCACGGAGCGGCCACGTCGCTGCCGCTCCGCCGAGCAGCGTAATGACCTCGCGACGTTTCATGCCCATCCCCGGTGTCGGAGCAATCTCTACCGCTTTAAGCTAGCACGATGGAACAGGCCGGGTGCGACTATTCGGGCGCGGGCCGATGTCCGAGTTGGGTCAAAAGCGGACTTCAACCGGTCGATGTTCTATTTCCGATATTCCCCCCCGAAAGCGGACATTGACCGACGCGACGGCCATGTCTGTTTTGTGCCTATAAGCGACATCACTCGATCACCTCATCGGCGCGGGCGAGCAGCATCGCTGGCATTTCGAGGCCGAGCGCTTTCGCAGTCTTGAGATTGATGACCAGAGCGAATTTGGTCGGTTGGTAAAACGGGATATCTCCCGGATTAGCGCCTTTAAGAATTTTATCGATGAGGTTAGCGAGGCGGCGAGAAATGTCCGGCAGGTCGACCGAATAAGCCATCAGCCCGCCAGCACCAACATAGTCGTGGAACGGATAAATAGCGGGAAATCCGCCCTTTCGCGGCCAATTCGACAATCGTCTCACGATGGATGCTGTTCTCGGGTTCATCTGATACCATGAACGCATTCGCTCGATCTTGTTCCATCGATCTGAAGACGCGTTGGTACTCTGCCTCGTCAAAAGTACTCAGCATAATAGGCGACAACGAAATGCCTGCCTGTTTGGCTGCCTCTTGGACTGCCGCACCTCTTGGTCTTCCCAGAATGGTCGCGATGCAAGGTAACTGACGGTGGACAGTTTTGGCACCGCCTCGACCAACAACTCCATGCGTTTGCCAATGATTTCCAATCCCCCGGCGATAGTCACGCCTGTGATGTTGCCGCCCGGCCGCGCGATGCTCGCCACAAGACCCATTGCAATCGGATCAATGATCATTGTTACAATCGGGATTGTCGTCGTCGCCCTTTAAAGTCCAACGATAGCCGACCGCCCCAAAGGCTAAAATCAAGTCGGGACGCGTGTTGACGACATCGCGGGCTAATTCGCCATAGCGTTCGGTTCGTCCTTCTCCTGAGTACCTTTCCACCCCGAGGTTTTGGCCCTCGACGTAGCCAAGGCGATTTAGCTCCTCGAAAAAAGCGCGGTAAAACGGTTCACCGCTCACGCTTATTCGGCTGAGCGTTTGCCTGCCGAGTGAACGTAAGCGATCCGCTTCATCTTAGCCGGTTGCTGCGCCCGGGCCGCGAGTGGCCACGTAGCCGCAGTACCAAGTGCTGTGATGAAATCGCGCCCGCCTCATGTATCCCTCCGAGGGAAGAGCTCATCGACGCCTCAAGCCTAACACTTTGCGAGGCGGCGGCGGGTGGGAAAGGGCAGCCAACCGACCCCAGACGCTGCGACCCAATGTCCGAGTTGGGTCAAAAACGGAAGTGGCAGGCCTCGCGCGGCATGTCCGTTCTACCCTCGCAACAGCAGACATTCGTCAGGCTGCTCCGGCATGTCCGAAAAATGCCAACTAGCGACATCGCCTTACCTCACCCGATAATCAAGAATGTAGCAAACGCTGGACGGTCGGCGGCCACCCAAGGAATGCCAGCTTGCGGTATCTCTTCGAGGAGTACACATTCGACACCAGCCTGCGCGAGCTGCATCGCGGGGCCGACGTCGTCTCCGTGGCGCCACAGGTGTTTGACCTGCTCGATTACTTGATCCGTAAGCAGGGAGCGTGTCGTCAGCAAGGACGAGCTTATCAACGCCGTTTGGAATGGACGCATTGTCTCGGATGCCGCGCTGACGACCCGTTTAAATGCCGCTCGAAGCGCAATCGGCGATACTGGTGAGAAGCAGTAGACTTAATAAAGACACTGCCGCGCAAAGGTTTTCGCTTCGTTGGTGCAGTGCAAGAAGCGCAACGGGTAGTCGAGCCGGTTGGCTCGATGGCGCTTAGCAAAGACACGACGCCAAGCCTGCAGACGGCGCCACGTCTATCCATCGTGGTGCTCCCATTCGCCAATGTCGGCGGAGATTCTGGGCAAGGCTATTTCGTAGATGGCGTGACTGAGAGTTTGACCACGGACCTGTCGCGCATGCGCGGTTCGTTCGTAATAGCCCGGAACAGCGCTTTCTCCTACAGGGGTAATGCAATTGACGTCCGGCAGGTCGGCCGCGAATTGAACGTACGCTACGTGCTGGAAGGCTCAGTGCAGCGCAGCAGCGCGCGCCTTCGGGTGAACGTGCAGTTGATCGATGCCGAGAGCGGAAAACATCTTTGGGCCGAGCGTTTGGGGAAAGTCTGTTGCCGACCTTTTCGATATGCAGGACGAAATCGTATCCAGGCTTGCCAATGCATTGAGTGTGCAGCTCATTGCTGTTGAGGCGAGGCGCGCGGAGCGTTCCCTGCATCCGACGCGCTCGACCTAATCTTTCAAGGTGCAGCCTGCGTCTACAAGGGGCCAACCCTCGAACACATGACCCAAGCGCGCAACTTTTTCGAACGTGCCTTGGCAATCGACCACCAAAGTATCGAAGCCATGCTCGGCATGGCGAGCGTCGATGTAACAATCGGAGCCGACCTGCTAACCGACGACCGAGGCTGCGCTCCTTACGGCAGCCGAGACAAATGCGATCAAAGCGCTTTCATTGGCCCCGGACCATGCAGGGGCCCACAGGGTCTTGGGCGGCGTCTACATTTGCACAAACCGTGCTGCCGAAGGGATTGTTGAATGCGAGCAGGCATTAGCGCTTGATCGCAACTTGGCCAATGCTCATGGCGTTATCGGTTTAGCCAAATTTTATTTGGGTCGGGCTGCCGATACCGAAGGCCATGTACTCGAGGCATTCCGTCTCTCACCTCGCGATATCCAGGCCGACCGGTGGATGGATTGTGGGCGTGGCCAAGCTACAGCTCGGTGCGGATGCCGAAGCTGCCAGTTGGCTGCGGCGAAGTGTTGAGGCTAACCGAACTCTTCCTCTCACATATTTTTCGTTGGCTTCCGCCTTAGGCTTGCTAGGCGAGCTGGACGAGGCGCGGACCGCCGCGAAGGCAGGGCTTGCGCGCGATCCAACATTCACAATCCGTCGTTTTCTCGACGGCGCATCGAGCGATAATCCGATTTATCTCGCTGGACGAGAACGCATCTGCGCGGGCTTGCGCCTTGCCGGGGTGCCGAAGGGGTGATGTCTGCTGTGGGTCAAAAGCTGACCTGGAGGGTATGTCCGCTTCTGGCGCAAAGCGGACATTCGGAGACCTAGCCACATCGGCTAGTGTGCCAAACAGTGGCTATGACGCGCTGCTCTGCCCGGTGACTTCCTTCCCGGCGACCAGGCACGGACTTAAGAACCTCGTCGTCGATGGCAAAACGGTTTCACCGTTCCACGTACGGAGTGCGACCTCGCCCTTCAGCCTGACCGCATGCCGGCCCTGTCGATGCGGTTCGGAACCAGCCGCAACGGTCTTCCGATCGGCAATGCGCGCGATGTTCCCGCTACTCCGTCTTCGCCGGCATACGTGGCGGGAGCAAGGGCGTAAACACGAGGCCCTGTCCGTGGGTAGCGCTGGTGTCAAGTTCATCGCCACCGCTGGCAGGGTCACCGCCAGCGGTGGCGAGAATGGCTGCCGGCGTTCCCTGGACCGGGCCGACCCCACCCTGACCTGTGCCAATATTCGCGGTGCGTCCTCCCTGGGGATGGCCGTCGGCGCTGGCCCTGACGGCGGCTTCGGTCTTGTCCGCGAGTTTGGCGGAATAGGGCAGCCGATAGGCTCGCGGAACGCCGCTGGGGAAATTGTCATCGTCACAAGCCTCGACCCAGAGATAGATCGAGCCGGGATCCCCCTCGACCGAATGCGGTTCAACGATGCGGGCGCCGAGTAACTTGAAGTTTGGCGGCAGCGGATCGTCCGTCGACCAGCCCAACAGCGAATGCGTGGCGAAAAAGCTCACGAGGTAGAACGCGCTGGTCACAATGATCGCACCCGCTTTCACCGGCCAAGGCAGGGGTGTGAACAGGCAGGCGACAAGCAGCAAAACCCCCAACAGTGCATAGCCAACGGCAAGGCTCAGGACGATCGAATTGAGGTTGCTCATAGCTTCTTCCGATAGCCCGTTTTCGGATCGAGATCGGCGCCGTTGAGATGAGTTCCGTTAAATTTCACCATCAGTGATTTCTCGCGATAATTGACGTCGATCACCTTGCCTTCGGCGTCGACCGCAAATCGCACTGCAGATTTCTCGTCTCCGGTGTGATCGACGGTGAGCGTGTTCTCGTGGATCACCTCGGCGACCGGATTGAGTTTTTGCACCTTCACCGTGACGGGAACCGGCCGACCCGTCGTCGCCGCGAAATGCGAGACGTTGACGGTGTATTCGCCCGAGACGATGCCGCGAATGACGACGATCTCCTCGCGGATCGGGGAAAGAATCTTCCTGCCGTTGACGACAATGAAATCATTGGGGCCACCGCGATCGTCGCGCTCCAAGACCATGAATCCGGCCTCACGATGCCGATACCAGGCGATATTGCCGGCGGGGTCCTGCACGAAAAGATCCAGATCGTCGGGATGGTTGTCGGGCCAATCCATCGTGATGATGAATTCCGCCCTCGGATCGACCTTGCCGTCCTTGGCGTCGGGGGTGATCGCAAGAAGCGCAATGAAGAATAGAAACGAAATAACCTGCAGCGCCTTGAAAAGCATTACGCTGAACGGATCGAAAGGGTCTTCGCGTGGATAAAGGCCGAAATCATCCCACATGACGCCGTTCCAGGGCGGGTACGATGCGCGTTTCGGTGAGCGTGACGGCCTGCGAGAACACTTGCGCCGTGGCGGCGTCAAGCGCGTAATATTGAATCTTGATCAGGATCGAACCTACAAGGCCAGCCAGGGTCGTATACATGGCGACCGCCATGCCGTCGCTCATCAGGCCCATGGAGGATTTCATCAGGGCGCGATTGCCGGCGTCGAGCCCGGCGATCGGCGCCAGCATGATGATGAAGCCGATGATGGTGCCGAGGAGACCGAGCTTCATCAGCGTGTCCCCGGCGAAGGCACCCAGACCGTTCGAGCCGCGCAGCTTGTCGGCCAAGCCGCGCAGCAGCAAGGTCTGATCGAGCAGGCCTGCGCCCTGCGTCTGCGCCTTTAGCTGAAGATTGCGAATGTGATCAGCGATCAGGCCGGGAGGCAGGGCATTGCTGCCGGCGACGTCGGCCATGACCATCGAGCCCTCTGCGAAGCCACGCTCAATTCGTGCGCCGGCCTCGGCTTCGCGCGAGACGACGATGGTGCGCCACAGGCAATGCAACGAAGCAGCGACATAAAGTACGGAAATAATGGAAGAGATATAGGTGCGGTCCGAAGCGATCATCAGCTTGATCAAGCCGAAGTACCAAAGCAGCGACACACCAAAAATCGTCACGCCGGTAAAGATCATCCAGCGCAAGAGCGGCGCTCGATCAACGGCGGACCGCTGACGCAGATCAGCGTGCGATATGACAGTTGTACTCATACCCTGGAGTATCCCGCCCTGGAGTATCCTGCCCTGATAAATTCGACCCGTTGAGGGTTCAGCGAGACCAACATTTTCACGAGGATTGGCTGCACCTTCAATTTAGCAGGTGCAGATCAAACCTTCCAGTCGGCAAATGCCGCGAGCTGCGACTGCGCGTCGTGCAAAAGTGGGACGGGCTGTGCGAAAAGCCCACAATCCGACCTGTCCGGCCATCCGAGCGTTCTGGCGCGCGCGGCCATGCCACCGCGCCGTGAGGTGCCCTGTCCCGGTCTGTTCCTCCCTCAAGAGCAGACGTCGCCTGGCCACTCGGCATGTCGGTTCCGTGCCATTTGCGGAAATGGACTAAGCCTGCCGGTTCCTGACGTGCGGCAGACGATCTTCAGCGGGAACCCTACCGCCATCAATTATGAAAAACTCCGTATCCGCCGCGCCGTCCCTATGCTGCTTTGCCTTTTGATACGCGGGACTTTCGTACCAAGCCTTGGCTGCCGCCACATCGGGAAATTCAATCAGGACGACACCTTCGAGAGGCCCCATCAACTCCAGTGGCGTGACCGGCGTGTAGCTGGAAAGGGGCGTGGCGCCCCGCCCTTCAAATGTCGGGCCGGCTGCTTTCCAGTAGGCTTCGAGTTTCTGTAGATCATGCACGCTTCTGTTCAAGGCAATCATGTAAGCAGGCATTGTTCACTCCCACTAACGATCAAGAAATTCGCTGATGTCGTGTGACTGCGGTTGATCCAGCATCGAAACCTCCCTCATCCCGGTGCTCGACCGGCGGTACGGTTGTCGCGCGGCAGGGTAATGATGAACTCCGTGAATTCGCCAAGACTGGTTTCGACGTCGATTCTTCCGCCATGTTGCTTGACGATGATGTCGTGGGTCATCGAGAGGCCGAGCCCCGTCCCCTCCCCGGTTGGTTTGGTGGTGAAAAAGGGATTGAACATCTTCTCTTTCACCTCCGGCGGGATGCCGGTGCCGTTATCGCGAATCCGGATTTCGACCGCATTGCCAAGGTTTCTGGTGACCGCGCTGATTGCGGGCTCAAACGTTCCGTCGCCTGCGTCGACCTTGCGCCTGGTTGCCGCATAGAAGCCATTCGAAATCAAATTCAGGAGCGCTCGGACCATCTCCTGCGGGTACAGGTCGAGCGTCCCGGCTTCCGGGTCGAGGTCGTGCTCCAGCGCGATGGTAAAGCCGGCCTTCTCGGCGCGGGCGCCGTGATAGGCGAGATTGAGACTTTCCCCGACCAGCGCGTTGATGTCAGCCGATCGACGCTCACCGGAACCTTCACGCGAGTGAAGCAGCATGTTCCTGACGATGGAATCGGCACGCTTGCCGTGCTGCACCACCTTCTCAAGGTTGGATTTCAACATCTGCGAAAGCTCGTTGACTTCCAGTCGGATTTTTTCGGTAAGCTCCGCCTGATCCAACACGCTCGCCAAGCTCGTCAGTCAATTCGACCGAGAGCGCGGAGAAGTTGTTGACGAAGTTGAGCGGATTCTTGATCTCGTGCGCGATGCCGGCCGTGAGCTGGCCCGAGAGAGGCCAGCTTTTCCGTTTGGACCAGGCGATCCTGCGCGGTGCGCAGGTCATCAAGCGACGCCGCCAGCTCCCTCGTCCGCGATTCGACGCTTTCGAACAGCCGGACATTTTCGATGGCGATTGCCGCCTGGTCGGCAAATGTCGTCGCCAGCTCGATCTGCTTTTCGGAGAATGGGCGCGGCTCGGAACGCGTTAGAACGATCACGCCGGTGGGCGCGGCCTCACGCATCATCGGCACACCGAGGATGGCGCGAAAATCGCCGAGCTTCTGGCCTTCGGTAAAAGTGTAGTCCGGGTCGATCGTGACGTCCGGAATGTGAACAACGACGCCCGTCGAGCAGCGCGCGTGCGGTCGCCGACCCTCGGTCAGGTTCGACCGGAATGGCCCTGACGTAATCCATGAATTCGTCGGAGAACCCGACGCTCTCGGCCCGGTAGAATTTGTTGCCCTTCCTGCGCGTGATGGTCGCCTTGTCGGCATCGCACAGGCGCGCCGCGGAGGCGACGAGCGTTTGCAGCACGGTTTTCAGATCGAAGGTCGAGCGGCTAATCGCCTTTAGAACGTCGGCCGTGGCCGTTTGCTGCTGCAGCGATTCCCGCAGATCCTCGGTTCTTGCCTTGACCTCGTCGAACAGCCGCACGTTCTCGATGGCAATGACCGCCTGGTCGGCAAAAACCTTGACCAGCTCTATCTGCCGATCCGTGAACGGCCGGGGTGTCATGCGCGTCATGGCCATGACACCGATGCAGCTCCGTTCCCTGAGCAGGGGAACACCGAGCATCGCGCGAAAGCCGCCGAGCTTTCGTCCCGCGTGCCAGGTGTACTCGGCATCGAGAAGAACATCTGGAATGTGGACGATTGCAAGCTCCAGCGTAGTCCGCGCCACAAGCGTGCCCCGCCCAGGCGTGATCGGATTCTCTTCAGCATACCTCCGGTATTCCGGCGAGAAGCCGCTATCGGCCAGGGAACGATAGAGGTCGCCGTCACGAAGAAATATCTGCACGGTGTCGGCCTGACAAAGTCTGGATGCCGACTCCACAAGTGTGCGCAATACGGCCTGAATGTCGAAAGCCGAGCGGCTGATGACCTTGAGCACGTCGGCGGTCGCCGTCTGCTGTTGAAGCGATTCCTCCAGATCGCGTGTTTTTGCCTGCACCTCGTTGAACAGCCGGGCATTCTCGATAGCGATCACGGCCTGCGAGGCGAAGCCGGAAACAAGTTCGATCTGCCTTTCGGTGAACGGCTTTACCTCCATACGACGGATCAGGATCGCTCCGATCGCCGCTCCTTCTCGCATCAAGGGAACGGCAAGCGTGGTTCTATGCCCATACTGACGCGCGAAGGCTGCTCCTTGCGGGAATTCGTCCGCCGTCTGCAAATCGGCGACGTGGATAGCGGTTCCGTCAATGACAGCCCGGCCCGTGACCCAATCCCGACTTAAGCTTCGTGTCGTACCCACCGGCCAATTGCGGGATGTGCCATACTTCGACACACATTCGAGCAGACCGTCACCAACCCGCATGAGGATCTCCGCGTCGGTCACGCCAAGCAGCCGCGCAACGCTTTCCGCAATCGCCCCGAGAACCGATACGGTGTCGGTTGGCGCATCGGAGATTGCGCGCAGCACTGCAAATGCCGCCTTCTGCTGCTCCAGCGCCTCGTCTCGCTCACTTGCAAGCACCGCGAAAGCGGCGCTCGCGCCCTTGGTGAGCGAAATGCGGGGAATTGAACCCTTTGCCGTTTTTTCGCGTTTCGGTGCCGCCGCCTTACGAGGCGCGGCTCTCCCGGCCTTCCTGCGCACCTTGTCGCTGCTTTTCAAATCCGCCCCCTGGCTAGGACAAAGCAATCGCAACCGGCCGAAAATAGCACAATGGAGGGGTCTGAAGGGAGGCCTTTCCGGGTCTGCTTCGGTCCAAAAGCGGACGTCGCGGCCTTACCGCAGGCACGTCTGCTTTACCCCGGTGAGCGGAGATCGTCAGCGCGCAGGTGGTCAGGCGAAGCCGTCGCCCACCGACACAGCCGGGACGTCGCGGATGGCGCTAGCCACAAGGATAGATCTTCTTCAGAAGAGAAAGCAGCGGAATGACGATGAGCATGTCGTCCTGGATTTTCGTCTGTTGCTTGGCCCAGTCAGAAATCAACTGAGCCGCCTCCTCGTGGCTGACCAGACCGTCCTTGCAAAACAGTTTGGTGGTGGTAGCCATGTTGTAGGCCGTCAGTGCGTCCACCGCGCCGGCCAGATACACGTCGTTGAAGATGCGGATCCTGCTGTTTTCAGGATTCAGATAATTTTTCAGTCTCAGGCTCTGCGCATTGCGGAGAACGACAGAAGCACTCCCACTACGATTACTGCCATGCGGACCATTGGTTGGCCTCCCGATTTCCGATCTGCGTGCATTCCTTGTCATGGATTGCTTCGTCGCTTCGCTTCTCGCAATGACGCTGGCCCAGGCGTCGCCTGCCAAATCGCCGATCTAGCGGCTGCCTTCCATGGCGACTGCCAGCAGCGCCTGTGCCTGTTTGGTCGCCTCGGCGAATGACGGCTGCTGCGGCGCGTTCCGGATAAAACAGCGCTTGTAGGCGTCTTCGCCCTGTTGGCGGAAGTCGCCGAGCTTGTCGTAAGCTTTCCTGTCGATCTCATTGGACCGCAATTTGTTGTCGGCGTCTTCCGCCTTCTTGTTGTAGCCGGCCCGTATGGCCAGGCAGGAAGCGATCTGCACCTTGGGCGCGATCGATCCATAGGCGATGTAGACCTTGCCATTGGCGAGCGCGGAGACGAACACCTCGTCGGCCGCGTCAGGTATTTCGGATTGGGTTCGTCCTGCAAGAAAGCCATAAGCAAAGGTGGTGGCGGCCGGCCGGTAACGGGCAAGGAATTGAAGTTGATCACCGCGGCGTCTGTGGAAATCGCCTGGGTATAGAAGCTTTCGCTCTTGAGCGCCGCGCCAATTTGTTGCGGCACGTTTTTGACGTCCTTGTCCCACCAATCCTTGTGCGCACGCAGCCAGCGCGCGAACAGGGTCTGCGTGGTCACAATGATGTGGGCCCTCGGCTCGACATATTTGCCGTCGGCGCCGTTCTGGCCGGCTTTCTCGCCGCCTTCCCCGAGTTCGGAATCGAAGCGCAGACCATCGAGCGTGCCGAAGCCCTCGTCGCCCTTGTAAAAGGTTTCGATGTTGAGCCTGGCGGCGCCAAAACCCTCGCGGCCGGGATCGCCCAGGATCGCGGTCATCTGCGCCTTCAGATCGGCGAACGCGGCCTCCTCGGCCTTCTTCGCGGCATCGTCGAGTTCTCCGGCGTCGTAGAGGGGCGAGAGCTTTGCGATCGCCGCATCGCGCGTCGCGATGTAGCGGTCTTCAGGCGACGGCGGCGCGGCACCTGCCATGGAAATCGCCGCGATGGGCACCGCGGCGGCGATCAGTCCGACAATGACGGATAAGAACCTGGGCATTCCCATGTGGTCGGTCGCAGCCGCCGATAGGTTCAACGGCGTCGGGCAACGCCGGAGCATCATGCGTTTTGGTTAGGGCGTCGGCACAGTTCCTTTGACCGCCCAAGCCACACTTGCAAAGCTGCGTGGGCCATCTGGTCGACCGCACAGATAGGCTTGACGAACTCCGGCCTTGACTTGCTCCGGGATATCGTTGGGCAGTGTCGATAAGAATGCAGCCAACGTGCCTTGGCCGTTGATGAGTGGCAGCCAATAATCGTCGAATTCCGCGAATTCCATTCGAATTGTCAGCGTCGCTTCAGCAACGTCTTGAAGGCCAGCACCAGCAAATGCGCCCGCCATCTCGCTGGGAAATGTCATCGGCCTGACTAAAGCAGCGCAACGACGATCGATCGCGCTTGGCTCGATTGCGGCAATCGTATCCCAGAAAATGCGCTGGCTCGGCATCCCGCCAAATGTGTCCCAGACCGTCGCAGCAACGACACCACCGGGCCGTACCACGCGAGACATCTCAGCTACCGCCTGACGTGCGTCAGGCACAAAATGCAGAACCAGCATAGACAAAGCACGATCAAATTGATTTTCGCCAAAGGGTAATGCGCAGGCATCGCCCCGCCTAGCGGTTATCCGAAGGTCAGTGTTCCGCTGCCTCAGCGCCTCGACAAATTGTTCTTCGTAGTCAATAGCCTCGATGGTCGAGATATTTGCCCGATCCGGGATGAGAAACGTCAGGCTGCCGGTCCCACAGCCAACATCTATGATGCGTTCTCCGTCTGCAGCGCCGGCGAACTCCAAAAACAATGGGGCCAGACGCTTGCTCCATCTACCCATGTATTGGTCGTAGCCCTCAGCGCCCTTTGAAATGAAGTTGGAAGACATATCTTGCCTCGAACAATTGGTTCACACGTCCTTGAAATGAAGTTCGTCGCGGTAACAGTTTGCCCCGATTGCCTGTTCAGCATTTTGGAGCTTATTGGGAGAGCGACTGTCGGAACAAGACCCAATGTCTCAGTTGCGTCATTCGCGTCGTTTTCGACTTGGCTGCAGCATGTCCAGGTCACCGCAGCTTGCCGAGCAGCGCGACCAGCGTCTCGCGCTCCCTCGCGTCGAGCGGCGCAAGGGTCTCCTTGGTGATCGCGAGCGCGTTCGGCACGGCTTTTTCCGCCAGTTGCTGGCCGGCGCGCGTGAGGCTGACGAGCAGCCGGCGGCCATCCTCGGGGTCTGGACTGGTCTCGGTCAGGCCGCGCGCGGTGAGGCGGTCGATCACGCCCTTGATGGTGGCGACATCCATCGCCGTGAGGCGCCCGAGCTGGTTCTGCGAGCACGGTCCGGTCTCGGTGAGCTTCGCCAACGCGGCCCATTGCGTCGGCGTCAGGTTGTTTCCAATCTCCCTGGTAAAGATCGTGGCGTGGCGCTGCCACACCTGGCGCAGGATGAAGCCGATCTGGTCCTCGAGAATGTAGGCCGGCCGCGCCGGCCTGGGGCTTCGTCTGGCGGTAAGGCTCCTGGTCATCTGCGTTCTCGCCCCCGTTTTGCCGGCGCCGGTTTCACAGCGCCAGATGCGCGTCGCGGATGTCCGGACGCGCGTCAAGCTCGCTCATGCTGCCGCTGAAACAGATCCGGCCGCGCTCGATGATATAGGCGCGGTCGCAGATCAGCCTGGCGAAATGCAGGTTCTGTTCGGAGACGACCATGCTGACGCCTTCCTTCTTCATGGTGAGGATCGCCTCGACCATCTGCTCCACGATCTTGGGCGACAATCCCTCCGACGGCTCGTCGAGCAGCACCAGCGACGGATTGCCCATCAGGGTGCGCGCGATCGTCAGCATCTGCTGCTCGCCGCCGCTCATGCGCCCGCCTGCCCGGCCGCGCATCTCGCCGAGGTTCGGAAACAGCGCGAACAATTTCTCCCGGGTCCAGTGCGGCGCGTTCGGCCGTATCGGCTGGCGGCCAACCTCGAGGTTCTCATCGACGGTCAGGTCCGTGAAGATACGCCGCTCCTCCGGCACATAGCCCAGTCCGAGGCTCGCGATCACATGCGTCGGCTGGTCGGAGACATCCCTGCCCTCGAACACGATGCGGCCGCTGCGTTGTTCCACGAGGCCGACGATGGAGCGAAAGGTCGTGGACTTGCCGGCGCCGTTGCGCCCGAGCAGCGCCACCACCTCGCCGTCGCCGACCTCGAGCGCGACGTCGAACAGGATGTGAGCGGGGCCGTAATGGCTGTTGAGCCCTTCGACGGAGAGCTTCATGCCGATGCTCCGTCGCGATGGCTGCTGTCATAGACCAGGCCCTCGCCGAGATAGATGGCGCGGACCTCCGGATTGCGCCGCACCTCCTCGGGCGTGCCTTCCGCGATCAGGGTGCCGCGGTTGAGCACCAGGATGCGGTCGGCATGCTCGAACACCACGTCCATGTCGTGCTCGGTGAAGAGAACGCCGATCGATCTTTCGCGCGCGATGCGCGCGGTCAGCCGCATCAGCTCGATGCGCTCGCGCGGCGCCATGCCGGCGGTCGGTTCATCCATCAACAGGAGCTTCGGCCGGTTGGCCAGTGCGACGGCAAGCTCCAGCCGCTTGAGATCGCCATAGGCGATTTCACCGCAGGGCCGATGGGCGTAGCCCTCCATCCCGACCAGCGCCAGCAGGGAATCGGCCTCATCGCGCGCGAATTTCGGCGTCGAGGCCCAGAGATTGAACAGCCGCCCGTGATAGGACACCAGCGCGACCTGGACATTTTCGCGCACCGTCATGGTCGGGAATGTCGCGGTGATCTGGAAGGTGCGTCCGACCCCGAGCCGCCAGATCGCGCGCGGCATCTTGCCGGTGGTGTCTTGACCGAGCAGGTCGATCCTGCCGGCGCCGGGCGTGGTTTGACCGTTGAGCATGTCGAAGCAGGTGCTCTTGCCCGCGCCGTTGGGGCCGATCAGCGCCAGGATTTCGCCGGCCTTCAGCTCGAACGAAACGCCGCGCACGGCGTGCACGCCGCCATAGGATTTGCTCAGGCCTTCGACCGACAGCAATGTGGGTGCGCTGCTCATTCGGCGGTCTCGATTTGGGAGGCGAGAATGGCCGTGGGCGGCTGAGGCCGGACGGCGATGCCGGAGGGTTTCCAGCACCCCGACGATGCCTTTGGGCAACGCGACCACCATCAGGACGATGACGCCGCCAAGCACCAGCTTGGACAGATCGGTCTGGCTGACCAGCCAGATGCTGAGCGCCTTGTAGACGATGGCGCCGACGATCGCGCCCGACACCGTCTCGACGCCGCCGAGCAGCACCATGACGAGCGCGTCGACCGAGAGCGAGATGCCGAGATTGTCGGGAAACACGCTGCCCTTGAGATAGGCGAACAGCGCGCCCGCGATGCCCGCAACGGTGCCGGCAATCACGAAGGCGGTCCACTGGATCTGCTTGCCGTTGATCCCGATCGCCTCGCTGCGCCTGACGGAGTCGCGCGTCGCCCGCAGCGCATAACCGAACGGCGAGAAAACGATGATCCGCAAGGTCACCACCGCCAGCGCCGCCACGCCGATCGAAAGCCAGTAGAAATGCGAAGGACTGGCCGCCCATTTCTCGGGCCAGACGCCGAGGATGCCGTTGTCGCCGCCGGTCACCTCGACCCACTGGAACGCGATCGACCAGACGATCTGCGCGAAGGCCAGCGTCAGCATCGCGAAATAGACGCCGGACAATTGAACCGCGAAGAATCCGAACAGCGCCGCGCCCGCGAGCCCGAGCAGCGGGCCGAGCAGCAGGCAGGCGATCATCGGCAGTCCGGCCATCTTGGCGAGAAGCGCGACGCCATAGGCGCCGAGCCCGAAATAGGCGGCATGGCCGAACGAGGCGAGCCCGCCGACCGACATCAGGAAATGCAGGCTCGCGGCGAAGATCACGAAGATCGCGATCTCCGAGCCGACCGTGAGCGCATAATTGCCCGCGAACAGCGGCAGCGCCGCCGCGAACGCCAGCACGGCGGCGGCCGCAAGCCGTTCGCTCGACGGTCAGCGGCCGCCAGACGTTCACCGTCAGCCCCGGCGTGCGCCGCGCCGGCGCTTCCGGCCTTCCGAACAGGCCCCACGGCCGCACGATCAGCACCACCGCCATCACCAGGAACACC
The DNA here is from genome assembly GCA_963843225.1 of uncultured Alphaproteobacteria bacterium. GTDB lineage: Bacteria > Pseudomonadota > Alphaproteobacteria > Rhizobiales > Xanthobacteraceae > Bradyrhizobium. The sequence continues at coordinate 14,764 of CAWJJT010000012.1, forward strand.
AGGATGATGGAAATCTTCGGGAAAATCAGAATGCCGAACGCGTTGAGCTCCGACACCAGCACCGCCGCGACAAAGGCGCCGATGATGCTGCCGAGACCGCCGATCACCACCACCACGAAGACGTCGACGATGATCCGCAGGTCCATGGCGTGATGCACGGCGTCGCGCGGAATCTGCAGCGCGCCGCCAAGCGCCGCGAGGAAAACGCCGAGCGCGAACACGCTGGTGAACAGCCATTTCTGATTGACGCCGAGCGCCGCCACCATGTCGCGGTCCTGGGTCGCGGCGCGCACCAGCACGCCCCAGCGCGTTCGCTGGAACGTCAGCCAGAGGCCAGCGAGCACCACCGGACTGAGCCCGATCAGGAACAGATCGTAGGTCGGCACATTCTGCCCGAAAAAATCAACCGCGCCCTTGAATCCGGGCGCGCGACGGCCCAGCAGATCGCTCGGGTCCCCAGATCAGCACCACGAGATCCTCGACCATCAGCGTCAGGCCGAACGTCGCCAGCAGCTGGAACAATTCCGGCGCGTGATAGATCCGCCGCAGCAGCACCATTTCGACCAGCACGCCGACGATGGCGACGATCAGCGCGGCGGCGACGATGCCGCCCCAAAACCCGATCGCGCCGGAAAACCGCTCGGTCAGCGTGAACGCGACATAGGCGCCGAGCATGTAGAACGCGCCATGGGCGAAATTGACGATGCGCGTGACGCCGAAGATGATCGACAGGCCCGACGCCACGAGGAACAGCGACGCCGCGCTCGCAAGGCCGGTCAGGAACTGAACGACGTAGAAGGCCATTTGCGGTCCGTGCCGGCGTAACTTCTTGGTTCACTGGCGCTTCATCCTTCGAGACGGCGCTTCGCGCCTCCTCAGGATGAGGTCTTAGCTCCTCATGGTGAGGAGCGCGGCAACGCCGCGCGTCTCGAACCATGAGAGGCCTCTCGCCCTGCCCTCACGCTGCGGAGACGGGGAGCGCCCGCAGCTTGTTCGGCACCTCACTCCTTTGGCCGCAGCTTTGCGACTTCCTCGTCGCTCGGCAGATAGTCGGAGCCCTTGCGATAGGACGTATCGACCATGATGCCCTTGCCGTCCTTCAGCGCGGTCTTGCCGACGAAGGCGCCGAGCGTCGACTGGTGGTCGATCTTGCGGAAGGTGATCTCGCCGAACGGCGACGGCACCGACAGGCCTTCGGCCGCGGCGATCAGCTTTTCCGGATCGGTGGAATTGGCCTTGGCCAGAATCGCCGCGGCCGATTTGATGGTCTGGTAGCCGACGATCGAGCCGAGCCTCGGATAGTCGTTGTACTTGGCCTGATAGGCCTTGAGGAACGCATCGTGCTCCGCAGTCTTGATCGAGTACCAGGGATAGCCGGTGACGATCCAGCCTTCCGGCGTTTCGTCCTTCAGGGGATCGAGATATTCCGGCTCGCCGGTGAGGAAGGAGACCACCGCGCGGTCCTTGAACAGGCCGCGGGTATTGCCTTCACGCACGAGCTTCACGAGATCGGCGCCGAAGGTGACGTTGAGGATGGCTTCGGGATTGGCGGCGGCGACGGCCTGCACGACCGGGCCCGCGTCGATCTTGCCCTGCGGCGGCCACTGCTCGTCGACCCACACGATGTCGGGCCGCTTGGCCGACATCAGCTTCTTGAACACCGCAACGGCCGACTGCCCGTATTCATAATTCGGCGCGATCGTCGCCCAGCGTTTCGCCGGCAGCTTGGCGGCTTCCTCCACCAGCATCGCGGCCTGCATGTAGTTGGAGGGACGCAGGCGGAAGGTGTAGCGGTTGCCCTTGGCCCAGGTGATCGCGTCGGTCAGCGGCTCGGCCGCCAGGAAAAAGACCTTCTTCTGATTTGCGAAATCGCTGACGGCAAGACCGATATTCGACAGGAAGGTTCCCGCCAGCATCGCCACGTTCTCGCTCGACACCAGTTCGTTGGCGGCGGTCTGCGCGTCGGCCGGCTTGCCGCCGTCATCCTTGGAGACGACCACGAGCTTCTTGCCGTTGACGCCGCCGGCGGCGTTGATTTCCTCGACCGCGAGTTGCCAGCCCTTGCGATAGGGATCGGTAAAGGCGGGCAGCAGCGAATAGCTGTTGATTTCGCCGATCTTGATTTCGCTCTGCGCCATGGCGGAATGCGCCATGCCGCTGAACAGGATTGCGAGCCCCGCACCCAGGAAATACTTGCTTCGTTGCATCCCTAACCCTCCGATGTTGAAAAACCAGCTATCGCAGACCGTCTTCACCCTTGATTTCGGCGATGCCGTCAGGCCGCCGACACGCGGCAGCGGCCGGCCGCTGTCGGTGACCGCGACCGCGACCATGATCTCGTTGGCGCGCGGCGCATCGTTGATCTGCACTTCCATGCCGTCGAAATGGCTGCGCACGAAGGCCGCGTCCTTGTGACCGAGCGGGATGTCGAGCGTCGTCCCCGGCCCGCTCCGCTTCTTTGAAGACGGAATCAGCGCCGCGCCCTTGCCAAGCACCTTGCGCACCGGCGCGCCCATCTTGGGATGCAGGATTGCGGCTGCGTGTTCGAGTTCGCCATTTTCGCCGACCGCGGCCGCCTTGCCGTAGCTGTGCGCCTTGGCGCCGTCGATCCCGAGGGCCGCGACCGCCTTCTTCGACAGCAATTCGCCGAGTTCCTCGCCGATGGCGATCAAGGGCGAGAGATCCTCGACATATCGTCCGGCGAACGGATTCTCGATCACGGCAATCGCCGCCGCGCGCCGGGTCGGCGGCGTGACCTTCTGGCCCATTTCAAGATAGGTCTCCTCGACGACCGTGACGATCTTGCGAATGACCGCGCTCATGGTGTTACGCCTCGTTGCTGGATGGTGGTCAACTCACACATGGAAGGCAGTCTCCGCCGCATGGTTGCGAAGCGGCGCGCCGCGCGCCGGAGCGTTCGATCGCGCTTCGCCCCCACGACGACGATCTCGCCGTGCAGCCGCAATGCAGCGCCGTCGATCAGTCCCGCCGCGAGCAGTTCGCGCGCGCAATCGGCGCCGGCTTCCAGCGCGTCTTCGATCTCGCCGCGCGACAATTCGCCTACGTCGCGGGTGACGAGGCGCGCGCCGAGATCGCTGTCGGGCTGCAGATCATGCGCCGGGCGACGGAGGATGGCGGGATGTCCGGGCAGATCGACCGCGTTGGCGATGATGGTGGCGGCCGCGTCGGCCTTTGAGGCCGTCGGCGCCAGCACCGTGACGGCGTCCGCAATGCCGAGCGAAAAGCTGCGGCCGTGGCGGCCGCTGGTGGCCACGCCCCGCGTCGGATCATCGGCACGGACGATCATGGTCCGCATCACGCCAGACGCGTCCGGCCGCTCGGCGAGGCCGACGGTGAAGTGCTCGCCCTCCGCCAGATGCAGCGCGATGTCGCCGCCATTGTTGACGTAGGCGCGCGTCAACCGCGCGCTCGCGGTCATGGCGCCGAGAATCTCCTCGGCGACGGCGCCGGCGACCGCCGCCATCGGCGTGATGAAGCAACCGGCGGCAAAAGGCGCCACCGCGTCGTGCATGCGGCGCGCGACGTTACCTTGCAGCCGGCAGCGCGCCGGATCGGCCGCCCGGCGCAACAGCGGCAATTCGCCGCAAAGCTCGTCGAGCAGGCCGGTAAAGCGCCGCGCCGCGGCGGCATAGGCCACGCGTCTATCCGCTTCGGCCCCGTTCGCCTCCACGATCAGGTCGATCGGACCATCCTGCAGGTGAAGCCGCCTGCCATCCGCCAAAAGTGCGATTTGCGGCGCTCTCGTCATGGGCGCGATCCCGGCGCGGATGGCTGCGGAGATAGTTGCAGCGTCCCGGTGTTGCCCTTCAAAGAAGTCAGCGGGCGCACATGATCCATGTGACCGCCCAGAGCGGCGTAGTCCGACAGCCGCAGGGTGAACTCGATCGGCGCGACCAGCGCCGGGGTCGGAACATAACCGAAGGCGCCGGCCGGCAAGCGCGTGACGTCGACCATGAAGGTGATGCCGCCGCCGGGCCAGACATAGACCGGCGCGCCGCCGCTGGTGACGCGTGTCAGCGCGTCCTTCACCGATCGCGTCAGCCGAACCGGATTGTCGGTAACTCCGGCGCGCAGCGATCCGCCGGCGCCCGCCATGAACAGCACGGTGCACAGCGCGGGCTCGCAGTTCTCCTGAATGCGCTCGACCGATAGCTGGAGATCGGCCGGGATCTGTTTTTCGACCGGCTTGAGCGCGGCATCGAGTTCGTAAAAGGCCGCGTGTTCGCCGGTCGTCGAAACCATCAGCATGGTCAGGCCCGGACGCGCTCTCTTCGCATCGAACGGCCCCAGCACCGAGAGCGGATCGGATATCCTGGTGCCGCCCCAGCCGGTGCCGGGCTCGGCGACCTGGAAATACCGGCCGGGCGTCGAACGCCGTCCCTTCATCTTGATTCCGGTATCGGCGATATCGAGCAGCTTGCCGGCCTGATGTTCCGACAGCACGCCGGTGATGTGGTCGTCGACGACCACGACCTCATCGACCTTGCCGTGCCATTGCTTGGCGAACATGCCGATGGTCGCCGAGCCGCAGCCGACCCGCATCCGCTCCTCGGGCACACCGTTGACGACGGGCGCATGTCCGGCGCGCACGACGACGGTGGCGCCGCCGTCGATCGACAACTCGACCGGCTTGCAGTTGCTCAGATCCATCAGCGCATCGCAGGTGACGCGGCCTTCCTTCTTCGAGCCGCCGGTGAGATGATGCACGCCGCCCAGCGACAGCATCTGCGAGCCATATTCGCTGGTCGTGACGTGGCCGATCGCCTCGCCCTGCGCGCGGACCGTGGCTGTCTCCGGACCGAGGTAGCGATCGGTGTCGATCTTCACCTTGACGCCGCAATAACTGAAGATGCCTTCGGTCACCACGGTGACCATGTCGACGCCGTCGACTTCCGAAGACACGATGAAGGGCGCGGGCTTGTAATCGGGATAGGTGGTGCCGGCGCCGATCGCGGTGACGAAGATGTTCGGGCTCGTGGACGATCTTGCCGTCCCAGTCGCCGGTTTTCTGGAATGGCACCAGCCTGCCGCCATGCGACACCGTTCGCTCCAGCAGAATGTGCGGATCGACGCGCACGAGCTGGCCTTCATGGTTGGCGTAGCGGTCGCAGGCACCTGCCGCGCCCGGCTTGATGTAGCACATCACAGGGCAGGCATCGCAGCGGATCTTGTCGTCGGCAGCAGTCGGTTCAGTCAGCATCAACAAGCTCGCAAGGCCAGCATCAAACTGTCGGACGGCTAGAGAGGTAACGACGCGACGTGAAAGCGGTTCGGGCGGTTGATGCCATCGTATGGCAACCGCCGGGGCATCTTGTTCGTATACGAACGATGTTGCGCGTGCGGCCAAACGCTGTCAAGCGCCCTCGCGGCCGGAGACGCCCGCTGCCGAATAATAGCTCAATGGCCGCGCCGGTTTGTTCATAAACCGGGCAGATGGAATAGCGCCGGCACGCCATGCTTGCACGTTTGTATGCAAACGGTATCCTCGAATGCATTCGACGTGATGTTTTTGCAGCGCAAACCGCCGGGGCCGGAACCACGACCATGACGCAGTCCACGATCCGCCTGACGGTCAATGGCCGGATCCACGACGTCGACGCCGCGCCGGATACCGCGCTGCTGTACGTTCTGCGCAACGATCTCGAATTGAATGGACCGAAGTATGGCTGCGGGCTCGGCGAGTGCGGCGCCTGCACCGTGCTGATCGACGGCGCTGCCGCGCGTTCCTGCGTGATCCCGATCTCGGGCTGCGCGGAGCGCAAGATCGTCACGCTCGAAGGCCTCGGCTCGCGCGATCATCCCGATCCCGTGCAGTCCGCCTTCATCAGCGAGCAGGCCGCGCAATGCGGCTACTGCCTCAACGGCATGATCATGAGCACCAAGGCGCTGTTGATGCGATCCGCCGATCCTTCCGAGGCCGAGGTGCTGGAAGCGCTGCGCTACAATCTGTGCCGGTGCGGCGCGCACATTGAAATCATGCGCGCCGCGATGCGGGCGGCCGGCCGTGTCGTCGAGGCGCAGGATTGATGACCTCGCCGGACTTGCCAGACAAACCTGATCGTGTGTCCGGATCATTGTCCGTCGTTCGTCCCGCCTCTGCCGGCAAGCAGGGCGCATTCGAGACCTTCATCAAGATAACGGCTGACGGCTCGGTCACGGCCTTCAACGGCCATGTCGATCTCGGAACGGGCATTCGCACCGCGCTCGGACAGATCGTCGCCGAGGAACTCGACGTGTCCTTTGCGCGCGTCGTCGTGGTGCTGGGCGACACCTCGCGCGTCCCCAATCAGGGCGCGACCATCGCCAGCGAGACCATCCAGATCACGGCCGTTCCCTTGCGCAACGCCGCCGCACAGGCCCGCCATTTCCTGATCGCGCGCGCCGCCGAACGGCTCGAACTCTCGATCGACGACCTCACCATCGAGGACGGCCTGGTCCGCGGGCGCGACAATCGCAGCGTCAGCTATGGCGAATTGATCGCCGGCGAAACCATCCGCCTCGAACTTGTCCGACAAGGTCGAGGTCAAGCCGGTCGGCGCCTACTCGATCGTCGGGCCAATCGGTGCCGCGCACGGACCTGCCGGCGAAGGCGACCGGCGAACTGGTCTATGTGCACGACGTACGCCTGCCCGGCATGCTGCACGGCCGCGTCGTGCGCCCGCCCTATGCCGGCGTCGATGCCGGGCCTTTTGTCGGCACCAGCCTGATCGCGATCGACGAGACTTCGGTGCGCGATATTCCCGGGCTGGTCGCCGTGGTCAGGATCGGCGATTTCGTCGGGGTCGTCGCCGAGCGCGAGGAAAACGCGGTCAAGGCGGCGGCGCGGCTGAAGATCAGTTGGAAGCCGACGCCGACGCTTCCGGATCTGCAGGACATCGAGACGGCGCTGCGCGCCAATCCGTCGGCGCCGCGCACCCTCATCGACAAGGGCGACGTCGAGGCCGGCATCGCGGCGGCCGCAAAGCCGATGCCGCGCACTTACGTGTGGCCCTACCAGATGCATGCGTCGATCGGGCCGTCCTGCGCGGTGGCGGATTATCAGGAAGACCGCATCAGGGTCTGGTCCGGCACGCAGAACCCTCACATGCTGCGAACCGATCTCGCGCTCCTGGTCAAAAAGCCGGAAGCCGACATCGACGTGATCCGGCTGGAAGCCGCCGGCTGCTATGGCCGCAACTGCGCCGACGACGTTTCCGCCGACGCCATTCTGTTGTCGCGCGCGGTCGGCCGCCCCGTGCGCGTGCAATTGACGCGCGAACAGGAGCACGCCTGGGAGCCGAAGGGCACCGCGCAACTGATGGACGTCAACGGCGGGTTGAACGCCGATGGCAGCGTCGCCGGCTTACGATTTCTCGACGCGCTATCCGTCCAACGGCGCGCCGACGCTGGCGCTGCTGCTGACCGGCGCGGTTGCGCCGACGCCGGCCGTGTTCGAGATGGGCGACCGCACCGCGATCCCGCCCTATGATTACGAAAACCTGCGCGTGGTCGCACACGACATGCCGCCGATCGTGCGCGCCTCGTGGATGCGCGGCGTCTCGGCATTGCCGAACACCTTCGCCCATGAATCCTGGATCGACGAGATCGCAGCCGAGGCCGGCGTCGATCCGATCGAATATCGCCTGCGCTACCTGAAGGACACGCGCGCCGTCGATCTCGTCAACGCCGTGGCCGAGCGCGCCGGCTGGATCTCGCGTCCGCACCGGCGAGAGCCGATCGCCGAAGGCGACATCGTGCGCGGGCGCGGTTTTGCCTACGCGCTGTATGTGCACAGCAAGTTTCCGGGCTATGGCGCGGCGTGGTCGGCCTGGATCGCCGACGTCGCGGTCAACAAGGCGACCGGCGACGTCAGCGTGACCCGCGTCGTCGCCGGCCAGGATTCCGGCCTGATGATCAATCCCGACGGCGTGCGCCACCAGATTCACGGCAACGTCATCCAGTCGACCAGCCGCGCCCTGATGGAAGAAGTGTCGTTCGATCGCAACACGGTGACCTCCCGCGAATGGGGCGCCTACCCCATCATCAAATTCCCCGACATTCCCAAAATCGACGTGCTGATGCTGCCGCGGCCGGATCAGCCGCCGCTTGGCGTCGGCGAATCCGCGTCCGTCCCGAGCGCGGCGGCGATCGCCAACGCGATTTATGATGCGACCGGCGTCCGTTTCCGCGAGTTGCCGTTCACGCCGGAACGAATTCTGCGGGGATTGCGCGGCGAGCAGGAGGCGCAACCAACCGCGATTCCGATCGCGGCGCCCGAACGCACGGCGTCAACCGATCGCTGGCAAAATCCGTTCGCGAAACGTCGCGGCGCGCTCGCGACCATCGGCGCATTATGCGCGGCCACGATCGGTATCGCCGCGGCCGTGCTGCCGTGGCGGTCGATCGCACCGATCGCCCGGCCGGATGCTTCGACCTATTCGCAAGCCACCATCGCCCGTGGCCAGCAACTCGCCGCGCTCGGCGACTGCGCGGTCTGTCACACCGAAGCGAGCGGCGTGCTCAACGCCGGCGGCCGGGCGATCGAGACGGCGTTCGGCACGATCTGGAGCACCAACATCACGCCCGATACCGAGACGGGCATCGGTGCGTGGTCCTATCCCGCCTTCGAGCGCGCGATGCGCGAGGGCATCCACCGCGACGGACGGCATCTCTATCCGGCGTTTCCCTACACACATTTCGCCAAGGCTGCCGACGCCGACCTGCAGGCGCTCTACGCTTATCTAATGGCGCAAACGCCGGTGCGCGCCGAAAACCGCAATCCCGCGCTGGCGTTTCCATTCAACTGGCGTCCGCTGATGGCGGGATGGAATGCCTTGTTCCACGATGCCGGGCTCTTCGAGGCCGATCCAAAGAAATCCGAGCTATGGAATCGCGGCGCCTATCTGGTCGAGGGCCTCGGCCATTGCGCCGCCTGTCATTCGCCGCGCAATGCCCTGGGAGCGGAAAAAAGCGACGCTCATCTGGCCGGCGGTTTCGCGGAGGGCTGGGAGGCGCCGCCGCTGACGACGCTGTCGCGCGCGCCGATTCCCTGGAGCGAGGATGAACTGTTCGCTTACTTGCGAACCGGAGAATCCCGTTTTCACGGGGTCGCTGCCGGTCCGATGGCGCCCGTGGTGAAAGAACTCGCCGCCCTGCCCGACCAGGATATCCGCGCCATGGCGGTCTATCTCGCCTCGTTCAATCCCGATGCGATCGATCGAACCGCGCAGGATGCGCTGGCCGCCAAGCTCGAAACATCGACCGGCGCCCGGGTCGCCTTTGCCTCGGCGCCGGGCGCGCGTCTCTACGAAGGCGCCTGCGCGGTTTGCCACGCGGTCGGCGGCGCGCCCTCTGTTCGGCAGCCGGCCGTCGCTGGCGCTGAACAGCAATCTGCACAGTGCCGCTCCCGACAATCTGATCCAGATCATCCTGCACGGCATCGCCTCACCGGTCTCGAGCGATCTCGGCTACATGCCGGGCTTCAAGGACAGCATGAGCAACGATCAGGTGGCGGAACTCGTGTCCTACCTGCGGCAGCAATTCGCCCCGGACAAGGCGCAATGGACCGACGTGCGCAGCACGGTCGAGCGGATCAGACAGGCGGCATCGCACTGATCTCGCGCGCGCCGCGCCGGATCTTCAATCGAAATGAACCGGAGCCGGCCCGGGATAAGCCAGCGCGACGAACTCGCAGAACGCGCGGGCGGCCGGGGAAAGCCGGGCCTTGCTCTTCCAGGCAAGGCCCACATCCATGGTGTGAACTTCGTCATCGAGCGTCTTGAGATCGATGCGATGTCCTTCGAGCGACCACGGCCGATAGACCATGTCGGACAGAATGGTGATGCCCATGCCGGTCGCCACCATGCTGCGAACGGCCTCAACGGACAGAGTGCGGAAGATGACGTTGGGGACGTGCGGCGTCTTTTGCCAGTAGCGCATGGCGGAGCGTTCGGCCTCGTCGACGGTGAGCATCAGAAATGGCTCGCTGGCAAGATCGGCCAGCCGAACGCTGTCCTTGTGCAGCAGCGGATGATTGGCGCAGGCCCACAGCCGGCGCGGCGAACGCAGCAGGAGATGCGAGCGGATGGAGCCGCGGTCGTGCAGGTTGGAGACGAGCATGACGGCGGCATCGACGCTGCCGCTGACGAGGCTTTGCTCGATGCGCGTCACGCTCGAACTCGTGGAGCCGCACCGTGATGCCCGGAAAGGCTCGCCAGAAGCGCGACAGCAGCGGCGGCAGGAAGTAGCCGGCAACGGTGTAGCTGACGGCGACGTCGACGGTGCCGTCAACCTGGGTTCCCCAGCGATGCGGCCCCCGCGTCGCATCCGAAACGCTGGCCTCGATGGCGCGGGCGCGCTGCAGGAATTGCTGTCCGTCGAATGTGAGCGTGACGCCGTTCGAATGCCGGTCGAACAGCTTTCGTCCGAGTTCGGCCTCAAGCGCCTTGATCGACGCGGTGACGGCCGATTGCGTCACGTTGAGACCGGCCGCGGCTGCCGAAACCTGTCCGGCTTCGGCGGTGGCGATGAAGTGGCGCACCTGACGGAAAGTCAGAGCCATAAAAAATTCCGATATCAGCGACCAATTTTTCGAGTTTTACAATTGCTTGCTGCAACACAGAAAATCAAGCGGTTCCGTTCGTTCGCGTTTGAAAAGGCGTCTCAATGACTTCCGGTCACCTGGACTTGGTCGCTCGCGATGTCAGCGTCCAGTTCGAGGGTTTGAAAGCCTTGTCCGGCGTCACGCTGGCCGTGCCGCGGGGACGCATCACCGGACTGATCGGCCCCAACGGCGCCGGAAAAACCACGCTCATCAACGTCTTGACCGGATTTCAACGCGTCGGCACGGGGACCGTCGAGCTGGAAGGCGAAACGGTCGACGGCATTGCGGCTCACAAGCTGCGACGCAAGGGCGTGGCCCGCACTTTTCAGTCAGGACGCCTTTTTCGCGAGTTGCCGGTCTTGGACAATCTGGAGGTCACCGGCGTCGGCCTCGGTCTCACCCGGCGCGACGCGATCGCGGAGGCCGAGCGCGTGATGGACTGGCTGGGCATATCGCACCTCGCCGGCGCGATCGCCGGGGCCCTGCCCTACACCGACGAGCGGCGCGTCGCCATCGGCCGCGCCATCATGTGCAATCCCCGCTATCTGCTGCTGGACGAGCCCGCAGCCGGCATGTCCGAGCATGAAAGCCACGATCTGGCGGCCATCATCAAGCGGATTGCCGGAGAACTCGGGGTCGGCGTGCTGCTGATCGAGCACAATATCGGCCTCGTGCTCGAACTGTGCGAACGCATCTTCGTGCTCGACTCCGGCGAGATCATCGAAGTCGGTCCACCGGAGCAGATCCGCAACAGCGATGCGGTCCGGCACGCCTATATGGGCACGCAACGCGACGAAATCATTCCGGCGCTTGCGATCGCCGAGGCGGCCGCTCCATGACGTTGCTGGCCGTCGACAACGTCACGGTACGATACGGGCGCTTGACCGCCTTGCGCGGCATCAGCCTGAAGATCGCCGAGGGCGAGATCCTGTTCGTGACGGGCCCCAATGGCGCCGGAAAGTCGACCTTGCTGAATGCGATTGCCGGCGTCGTGCCGCCGGTCTCGGGAACCATCACGCTGGACGGCGCGGAAGTGACGGGAGCCCCGCCCGAGTCGATCGCCCGGCGGGGATTTTCGCTCGTGCCCGAAGGGCGCAACGTCTTTGGTGCGCTGACCATCGAGGAGAATTTGAAGGTCGGCGCCGGCATGCGGGCCGACAGACACAAGGTCGCCGACGATCTTGAATCCGTCTACCGCGAATTCCCGATGCTGGCCGAGCGCCGCCACACGGCGGCCGGCATGCTTTCCGGCGGCCAGCAGCAGATGCTGGTCATCGGCCGGGCCCTGATGACCGCGCCCCGGCTGATGGCGATCGACGAACCGTCGCTCGGACTTGCACCCAAGATCATCGATCAGGTCTACGAAATCCTGATGCGGTTGCGCGCGCAGCGCAAGCTGACGCTTCTGATCGTCGAGCAAAGTTCGACGCGCGCCATGATGACCGGCGGGCGGATGATCCTGATGCGCGGCGGACGCATCGTGCTCGAGGGCGAAGCGGGCGACATGGTCAAGGACGAGCGCCTGAAGCAGGCGTATTTCGGCTTCGGAGACCACTGAGCATGACCGAAGTGCTGCAAATCGTCTTCGACGCGCTGAGCCTGGGAAGCCTTTATGCCCTGGGCGCGCTGGGCATCGCGCTGATCTTCGGCGTGATGCGGCTGGTGAACTTCGCGCATGGCGATTTCATCGCCTTCTGCGTGTTCGCAATGCTGTGGCCGTCGATCAACGCGGCCGCCATCGTCTTCGCCGGCAATCTGCCATTCTACCTTCTGGTGCCGCTGCTGCTGCTGGTCGGGGCCGCGCTGTCGATGTTGTCGGAGGTGATCGTTTTCCGCCGTTTCCGCAACACCAATCCGGCGACGATGATGATCGCCTCCTTCGCGCTGGGCTTTGCGATCCGCAATCTCCTGCTGATGCTGTATTCGAGCCGCCCGAAGTCGATCACGCTATGGCCCAGTCTCAGCCTGCCGGTCGAACTGCTGGGTGCCCGCATCCCGATGCTGCAGGTCGTGACGATCGCCATCACGCTGGCCGTCCTGGTCGCGCTGACGCTGTTCCTCAAACGCACGCGCTACGGTCTGGAGATGCGCGCCGCCGCCGAGAACTTCACCATGGCCCGCATGCTCGGGGTGCGCGCCAACGCCGTCATTCTGCTGGCCTTTGCCATCAGCGGCATGCTGGCGGCGGCGATCGGGCTGATCCTGGCGATCAACTCCGGCACGGCGGATATCGGGATGGGCGCCAATGTCATGCTGATCGCCTTCATCGCCACGGTGATCGGAGGTCTTGGCAGCGTGCCGGGAGCCGTTGCCGCCGGCTTCCTGATCGGCGGCGCCAGCGTCGTGTTTCAGGCCACGCTGCCGCACGACGCCCGCGTCTTCCGCGATGCCTTTGTCTATGGCGCCGTGATCGTGGTCCTGCTGGTGCGCCCGCAAGGGCTGTTCGCACCCAAATCTGCCAAGCAGAGGGTCTGACGCATGTCGCAGCGGCCATCGGTCATTTGGCGAACGATTGCGACACCGGTCATCCTGATCGTGGTGCTGCTCGCCATTGCGGCCTTGACCTATCAATTCGGCAGCAGGGCCTTCAATCGCACCGTGGTCGAGATGTTCATCAACATCATGGTGGTCACCGGCCTCTACGTCTTCGTCGGCAATTCGGGCCTGTTGTCGTTCGGCCATATCAGCTTCATGTGCCTCGGCGCCTATATGACCGCCTGGCTGACCATCCCGCCGATGATGAAATCGGTCACGCTCAAGGGGCTGCCCGGCGTGGCTCCTGCACACGCAGTTGCCGATGTGGGTCGCCACGCCGATCTCGGGCGTGTTCGCGGCCCTGTTTGCGCTCATCGTCGGGCGCGTCATCATGCGGTTGTCGGGGATCGCCGCCTCGATCGCGACCTTCGGGCTGCTCGGCGTCGTCAACAACGTCTATTCGAACTGGGACTCGGTGACGGGCGGACAAGGCTCCATCGTCGGCATGCCGCCCACCATGAACGTCTGGATCGGATGGCTGGGCGCCGCGGTCGCCATCGCGATCGCGTATCTCTACTCGATTTCCCGCTCCGGCCTGGCGCTTCGCGCCACCCGCGACGAGGCGGTGGCTGCCAGCGCCTCCGGAATCGATATGGTCCGCGAGCGGCTGATCGCCTTTGTCGTCAGCGCCTTCATCATCGGTCTCGCCGGCGCGCTCTATGCGCACTTCCTGAGCATCGTCAATCCGGGCTCGTTCTATCTGCGCACGACGTTCATCACCCTGTCGATGCTGGTGGTTGGCGGGATGTACAGCCTCAGCGGAGCCGTCTCCGGCGTCGTCGTGATTTCCGCGCTGATCGAGATGTTTCGCGACCTGGAAAAGGGCGTCAGCCTCGGCGGTCTGACCATCGCGCTCCCGAACGGGGTTCAGGAGATCGCGATCGGCATCATCACGATCGTCATCCTGATGTACTTGCCAACCGGCCTCACGCGCAACCGGGAATTCTCCTGGAGAGGATGGCCGCTCGAGCGGCGGCTGCCGCGACCTGCGCAGACGGCCCTGAAGGAATTGAACTGAAGTTCGATCAGCAAAACGGAGGAGTGGTTAAATGCGTTTCACGAAAATACTAGGTACCTTGGCCGCGGCGACCGCGCTGTGGTGTACGCCGACCCTGGCAGCCGACGAGATCGTGGTCGGATTTGCTACGGCAGCATCCGGCTTCATGCAGGCCTATGACAAGCCGGCCCAGGATGCCGCGCTGATCCGCATCGACGAGATCAACAAGGCGGGCGGTCTGCTCGGCAAGAAGATCAAGCCGGTGTTTGCCGACACCAAGACCGATCAGGCCGAGGGCGCCAAGGCGGGCCTTGCGGTGCTCGATCAGGGTGCGGACCTGGTGATCGTCTCCTGCGACTACGATTTCGGCGCGCCGGCGGCTCTGCAGGCACAGTCGGCCGGCAAGGTCTCCTTCTTCCTGTGCGCGGAGTCGATCAAGGCCGGCATCCCCGGCGTCGGTCCCTACTCGTTCTCCGCCTCGGTGCTGGCGGCCGTGCAGGGCGCGACCATGGCCGAATGGGCCTACACGAAGAAGAATGCCCGCAGCTTCTACCGGCTGCTCGACAGCTGGACCGTCTATAACAAGGGAATCTGCGACGGCTTCGACTGGATGATGCCGCATCTGAAGGATGCCGCGCTCGCCGGCAGCGACACATTCAAGAACGATGATGCCTCGATCGCGTCCCAGATCACGCGCATCAAGAGCCTGCCGAAGGAGCCGGACGCCATCATGCTCTGCACGATGATGCCGGGCGCCGTCTCGGCCATCAAGCAGATCCGGGCCGCCGGTATCAAGTCGATGATCCTCAACGGCTCGGGCGTCGATGGCAGCTATTGGCTGAACGCCGTTCCGGACCTGTCGAACTTCTACGTGCCGGTGCAGGGCTCGATCTATGGCGACGACCCCAATCCGAAGGTCACCGAGTTCAACAAGAAGTACAAGGAAGTCACCGGAGGCGATCCTTCCAGCCAGTACGTCTATCCGGGATATGTCCTGATCGACGTCTGGGCGAAGGCCGTCGAGCGCGCCAAGACGACGGACGCCGCGGCCGTGGTGGCGGAGCTCGAGAAAATGAACAACGAGGCCACGCTGTTCGGGCCGCGCACCTTCAGCAAGGACCTGCACCATCAGAACCAGGGCCGCTACCTGATCGTCGATACCGAGCAGGGCAAGCCGAAGGTGGTCGATCAGTGGACGATTTCGGAGAAGATCCCGGTCGACTATCTGGTGTCCAAGTAAGCTGGCGGCGGGCCGTCGCGGGTTGCGTGCCCGCGGCGTCCTCCTCGGGTCGATCGCCATGAACGAGACGCCTGTCGAAGTCGGCAGGCGTCTCGTTCGCCGGCTTCAGGGTTGATTTGCGAATATTGCGCTCGAATGCAGCAGCGGGGATAAGGACAACAGAGAGATGGTCATGATCAATTGCGACATGGGCGAGGCCTTCGGCCTCTACAAGATGGGTGACGACGAAGGCCTGATGCCCCAGATCGACGTGGCCAACGTCGCCTGCGGATTCCATGGCTCGGACTTCAATCACATGCGCGAGACCGTGCGCCTGGCCAAACGGCATGGCGTCAAGGTGGGCGCCCATCCCTCGCTGCCCGATTTGCAGGGGTTCGGGCGCAGGGAGATGAAGATCGGCCGCGAAGAGCTGACGAACTGCCTGCTCTACCAGATCGGTGCGCTCAAGGCGTTCCTGGACGCCGAAGGCGTGGTCGCTCAATCACATCAAGCCGCACGGCGCGCTCTATGGCATGGCCGCGCGGATGGAGGACATCGCCGAGGCCGTGGCGGACGCGGCCGATGTCTACAAGGTGCCGCTGTTCGGCATGAAAGGGACGCTGCACGAGAAGGTCTATCAGCGCCGCGGTCATACCTTCGTCGCCGAATATTACGCCGATCTCGACTACAATGCCGAGGGTGGCCTCATCATCACGCGCGAACATGACGCCAAGGATCCAACCGATGCGGCGGCGCGGTGCCTGCGAGCCTTGACCGAAGGCAAGACGCGCACGTGTGGCCGGAAACGACATCCCCGTCGGATCCGATTCCATCTGCGTCCACTCCGACACGCCGAATGCCGTCGCCATCGCCGAGGCCGTTCGCGAGGCAGTCCGCCCCTATCTCGCCGCGCGCTGAAGCGCGCCAGGCCGACAGCGATCAAACGTACGAGGAACTCATGGCCATCCAGCAAATCCTTTCTCCCCTCCCAGGCATTTTCTACCGCAAGCCGGCACCGGACAAGCCGGACTACAAATCCGACGGCGACACGATCACGCAAGACGACACGATCGGCCTCGTCGAGGTCATGAAGTCGTTCAACGAGGTGAAGGCAGGCGCAGCCGGCAAGATCGTGCGCTTCCTGATCGAGAATGAGGATGCCGTGATGGCCGGTCAGCCGATCGCCGAGATCGACGTTTGAGGCTTGCAAACCGTCCATGACGATCCACAAGCTTCTCATTGCCAATCGTGGCGAGATCGCCGTGCGCATCATTCGTGCGGCGCGCGAGTTGGGCCTTGCGACGGTGCAGGTCTACAGCAAGGCCGACAAGGACTCGCTTGCCGTGCGGCTCGCTGACGAGTGCATCGACATCGGTCCTGCGCAGGCGTCGAAATCATATCTCAACCGCGACGCGATTCTTGCCGCGGCCAGGACAACCGGCGCCGACGCCATCCATCCGGGCTATGGATTTCTTGCCGAAAATGCCGAGTTCGCCGCCGCGGTCGAGGCGGCGGGGCTCATCTTCGTGGGACCGACGGCGCAGTCCATCCGCCTGATGGGCGACAAGGTCGCCGCCCGGGAAGCGGCGGCGGCGGCGGGTGTTCCGACGGTTCCGGGCAGCCGCGGCCGTCTGGACTCACCGGAGGCGGCATTCGCGCTGGCGGAGACGATCGGCTTTCCCGTGATGATCAAGGCGGCGGCGGGCGGCGGCGGCCGCGGCATCCGCGTCGCGCGCTCGGCCGAGGAGTTTCATCACCTGATGCCGCAGGCGCAGGCCGAGGCGCTCGCGGCCTTCGGCGATGGCGGGCTCTATGTCGAGAAACTCATCGAAGGTGCGACGGCACATCGAGGTGCAGGTGCTGGGCGACGGACACGACGTCATCCACTGCTTCGAGCGCGAATGCTCGCTGCAGCGCCGCCGTCAGAAGGTCTGGGAAGAAGCCCCCTCGCCTTCGCTGACGCCGGCCATTCGCGAAAAGCTCTGTTCGTCCGCGGTCGCGCTCGCCAAGGCGGTGCACTACCGCGGCGCGGGGACGCTCGAATATCTGTACGACGATCGCAGCCACGGCTTCTATTTCCTGGAGATGAACACGCGCATCCAGGTCGAGCATCCGGTAACGGAGATGGTGACCGGCATCGACCTGGTGCGCGAGATGATCCGGATCGCCGGCGGCGAGCGCCTGCGCATCCGCCAGGATCAGGTGCGCGTCAACGGCCACTCGATCGAGGTCCGCATCAACGCCGAGGACCCGGCGAAAGGCTTTGCCCCGAACCCGGGCACCGTCACCGCACTCAGCGTGCCCGGCGGCAACGGGGTGCGTTTCGACAGCATGCTCTATGCCGGCTACACGGTGCCGCCATTCTACGACAGCCTGCTCGGCAAGTTGATCGTCCACGACGAGGATCAGAGCGAGCGCGATTGCGACGTCTCGATCGCGCCCTCGGTGAACTGAACGTCGAGGGGTTGGCGACGACCAAGCCGCTGCACCAGGCGCTGGCTCGCGACCCCGACGTGCAGGCCGGGCGGTTTCATACCGCCTGGCTCGAACCGTGGCTTGCATCACATATCGCAGCTCTTGCCGCATCAGAGCCCGCGCCGGCGACGCCGGCCGCTCCTGCCCCACCCGCAACCGCAAAATAATCCGCCACGTCAGCAACAGGAGGCCAGTGCCCCATGCAAACCCGATTTTCCTTCGGCGGCGACGAGCACATCTTCGCCGAAGTGGATGAAGCCATGTCGCTCGAGGCTTTCTTCAAGAGCCTGTTCATCACCAATGCGGTGCGCGACGCCAAGATCAAGGGCGTCACCGAGATCTGCCCGGCCAACGCCTCCTATCAGGTGAAGTTCGATCCGGACCTGATCAAGCCCGATGACATGCTCGCCGAGCTGAAGCGGCTGGATTCGGCGGCCGGAGAAGTCCGAACCGGTGATCGCGACGCGGATCATCGAGATCCCCGTGCTCTACAACGATCCCTGGACCAACGAGACGCTGATGCGCTTCCGCGAGCGCCATCAGGATCCCAACAGCACCGATCTCGAATACGCCGCACGCATCAACCATCTCGACGGGATCGACGCGTTCATCAAGGCGCATTCGAGCGCACCCTGGTTCGTCTCCATGGTCGGCTTCGTCGCCGGCCTGCCCTTCCTCTATCAGATGGTCGAGCGCAAACGGCAGCTTCAGGCGCCGAAATATCTGCGCCCGCGCACCGACACGCCCAAGCTCACGGTCGGGCATGGCGGCTGCTTCAGCTGCATCTACTCGGTGCGCGGCGCCGGCGGCTACCAGATGTTCGGCATCACGCCGATGCCGATCTACGATCCCAATCAGAAGATCAGCTATCTGCGGGACTTCATGTGCCTGTTCAAGCCGGGCGACATCGTGAAGTGGAAGCCGATCGACCGGCGCGGCCTATGACGCGGCGGTCGCCGACGTCGATGCGGGCCGCTTCGCGCCGACCATCCGCAACGTCTCGTTCTCGCTCACCGAATTCAACCGCGACATCGACGGCTACAATCGCAAGCTCGAGGGGGTCCTCCATGGCCATTAAGGTTTTGAAGCCGGGTCTTGCCACCACCGTCCAGGACCTCGGGCGTCCCGGCTATTATCACATCGGCATCCCGCTCTCGGGCGGCATGGACCGGCATGCGCTCGCGGCCGCCAACCTGCTCGTGGGCAATGAAGAAGGCGCGGCCGTTCTCGAGGCCGTCTTCATGGGGCCGGAGCTCGAGTTTACCGATGACGCCATGGTCGCGGTGACGGGCGCCGAATTGCCGCCCAAGCTCGATGGCGCTCCGCGCGAGACGTGGACCTCCTTCAAGGTGAAGCGCGGCCAAAAGCTCTCGTTCGATTTCCTGAAGAAGGGCGCGCGCGCCTACATCGCGGTCGCGGGCGGAATCGATGTGCCGGTGGTTCTCGGCTCGCGCTCGACCTACGCGCTCGGCGCGCTCGGCGGCTTCCAGGGACGAAAGCTCGAGGCCGGCGACGAACTGCCGGTCGGTGCGGCCACAACACCGGTCAAGGAAGGCCGAACGGTCGCTGAAGAATTGCGCGGCCTGCCGACGGGAATGCCGACGGAGTTGCGCGTCATCCCCGGACTTTACTGGCATCGCATCACCGACGCCGCCGGCAAGGGCTTCTTTTCCGATACCTGGAAGGTCGCGCCGGAAGCCGACCGGATCGGCTACCGCTTCAAGGGCGGCAAGCCGCTCGAGTTCGTGCCGCGCGAGCCGCCTTTCGGCGCGGGCTCCGATCCCTCCAACATCACCGATGCCTGCTATCCCTATGGCTCGATCCAGGTGCCCGGAGGCACCGAGCCGATCGTGCTGCATCGTGACGCGGTTTCGGGCGGTGGCTACTTCATGGTCGGCACGGTGATTTCGGCCGACATGGATCTGATCGGCCAGCTTCAGCCCAATACGCACGGTCAGGTTCGTCAAGGTCGAAATGGATCAGGCGCTTGCGGCCCGCAAAGCGCGCGTCGACCTGACGGCAAAAATTCGCTCGTCCCTGAAGTCATCACCCTGAATTCCCGGACGCGGACGGAACTTCCAAGGCAGGGTATCTCGACGCACGATTGGAGGTATAATCCTCCAAGCGGCGCGTCGAGTCGGGCTGGAGCGTTCCGGTCGGATCGTCCGAGGGCCGAAGGCCTTCGACGGGATACTTCTGTTTGAAGGGAACGCGCCTTCGCAAACACGGTTAGGTGTTGAGGTCGGAACCAGGAGATAGCCATGATATCGCGCCGCACTTTTGCTTTCACCCTTGCAGCCGGCACCCTGCTTGCCGGCATATTGCCGGCGCTTGCAAAGGCCCGACATAGCGCCATCGCGATGTTCGACACCGACAATGACGGCACGATCGATCTTGCCGAGGCCAAGAAGGCGGCAGGCGCCGCATTCGACAAACTCGAACGCGACCATGACGGCACGCTCGACAAGAAAGAGCTGGCCCGCCGGTTGACGGCGAAAGAGCTGGCCGCCGCCGATCCCGACCACGACGGCACCCTCACCAAGGACGAGTATCTCGCCGTCGTCGAGCAGCGTTTCAGTGCCGCCGATCCCGATCACGACGGCACGCTGGACGCCAAGGAACTGAGCAGCAAAGCCGGTCAGGCGTTGTTGCGGCTCATGAGATAGCGGCGAGTCAGACAGTCGAAGGCCGGATCGACGGCGCCGATCAGGCCCCGCCCGGCTGAACGTAACAGAACTAACCGCGACTCAATAAATCATTGGATATCAGTCGGTTAATTGAAGAGAAGAACAAGGACGCGAGGCGTCAATCAGCACCCGCGGGGCATGCGGGCTCCGGTCGAGGCTGCTGATCTTTTCGCGTTCGGGATGACGGGCGCGTGCTGCCCGCCGAATGGACAATGGCAGTGACTACTGCCGCCGCAGGCTACGGCTGAGCGAGACGACACGAAACGATCGTCTCAAAACCGAAATCGACGAACCAAAAAATTTCGGAGGTGGCTGCATCTGGTGCACGCAGCCTCCCGAGCGGGAGGCCTCGTCACATCAGGCAGTCCACCTCCGTGGCAATACGAAGCTGTCGCTTACTTGCGGGCCGCGCAGGCGTACATATTGATTTCCATGCCGACCGGCACTTCGACGATTCTTGGAGTCTTCCAGGCCATTTCTAAGATCTCCTCTCGAACGGAACGGCAGATTGCCGAACCGGGGCGACGATAGGGCCACGCCCGGGATTGTGCAACGGGCATCCGTGCGCGTGGCAGCGACGGACCGAATGCCGCACCTGCTGTCGCAACGCAGCACCGGAGTAATTTCTGCTTCGAACACATGGCGATAGCCGTCGATATCACCATGAATGACGAGGGAGGCGCAGGCGATCGACACCTCCTCTGAATTTCTCGTGGCGTGGCGGCAAGTCCACAAGATGCAGGCGAGTTTGCGCGTGACAGGATCGGCTGCTACGCTTCAACTTCACCGTGCATTAATAGCGCGGAAATCAGGGGGAGAAACGCGCATGAAAATATCGAGCGTCGCTATCGGCCTGTCACTGGTTGTCCTGACCGCCATCCCTGCCAGCGCCATCGAATCCAGCATCAAGGGGACGTCAGCCGCCTCCGCCGATGCGGTCTGGACGAAGATCGGCGATTTTTGCGGCATCAGCAACTGGCATCCCGCGATCGAAAAATGCGTCTTGTCCGCGGATGGCAAGATGCGCACCTTGTCGCTCAAGGGTGGAGGAACCGTCGTCGAGAAGCTCGAAAATCGCGATGACGCCGGACATTCCTATAGTTATTCCATCGTTGACGGCCCGCTCCCGGTCGCCAATTACGTGTCGACAATCAGCGTCGCCAAGGACGGCGCGGGATCGGTCGTCACCTGGAGCGGCAAGTATGACGCCAAAGGCGCAAGCGACGCCGATTCCAAGAAGACCATGGACGGCGTGTATCAGGCCGGCGTGGACGTGCTCGTAAAGTAGCGCCGATCGACGGCATGAACGTCAGGCTTTAGCGCGTTCAAATCTGCAGGTGTCCTGCGTGGAGCAAATAGCGACAGCGCGGCTGTCGCTATTTGAGCTTGCACTTGGTTTCGGGCCGATCGAGACCGAGCGTATCGAGCGCGGATACCTGATGCAGGAAGCCTTCCTGCGGCGACACCGATACCGTGTTCCTGCCGTCGAACAGCAGGATCGGCTGCCGCAATTGCAGGTTCCAGTCGCGCAAGGTCAGCTTCTGGCCCTTGAAGGCGGCGACCGAGAAATCCGGACTCTTGATGTAGGCGAGCATCTTGCCGGGATCGCCGGAGCCGGCCCGAACCGCCGCCTCGCCGATCATCCGAACCGCCGTCCAGGCCTGCATGTCGAGCGCCGTCATCGATCGCTGAAATGTCTTCGTGAAGCGGTTCTGCAACTGCACCGCGCCCCATTGATCGAACGCCGCGTCCCAGGTGGTGGGAACGAGTCCCGCAGACCCCGCGACCGGGCGGGCATCCCATGTACGGTACGGCAGATAGCCGGCAAAAACCTCGCTTTCGTCCGCCGCCACCAGCACGTCGTGCTCGGGCGCGCCTTGCGTGACCACCGGCATCTGCCGCTGAATTTCGGTAACCCCGCTATCGGTTCGCCGCGCGCCGCCATTGTCCTTGAAGACGCGCTCCTCGACGATCTTGGCGCCGAAGCGTTTCGCTGAATGGCGCAAGGCATCGGCGAACAGCCCGTCGTTTTCGTGGGAGCCCACGATCAGCATCCATTTGCCCCACTTCTTCCAGATCAGATATTGCGCGAGCGCGTCGGCGAGCATGGAGCGCGTCGGCGCGACATGGATGACGTTGGCGCGGCAATCCTGTTCGCGCAGGCGCTCGTCGAGGGCGGATGCATTGATCAAGGTCTCGCCGCGCGCCTGGCCCGCGTCGGCGACCTTCAGCAATCGGTCCGCATCGAGGCTGGTGACGATGAACGACGCGCCCTGATCGGCCAGCGCGTTCATGGCCGCGACGGGGTCGTCGCCCTCGCCGACCAGTTTCTCGATCAACGTAAAGCGCTGGTTGAGAAAGCGCCCGGTGGCGTTATCGTCCTCGATCGCCAATTGCGCGCCGGCCATGCCGTCGTTGGCCGCCGGAACGTCGATCAGCGATATCCGGATCCGCGATGGCGCCAGATGCAGGTAGCCGATCTTGATTTCGAGCGGCTGATCGGCCAGCCCCATCCGGCATGAAAGCATCAGCGCGCAGACCGCAAACAGAAGGCGAGACAAGTCACGCGTCCAATGCAGGGTCCGGAAGATTCCGGCGGTTCGATTGCATTGCACCATTCCATCCCGCGCCGTCATATCAAGCCGCTTTGGCGATCCCGGCCGTTGCCTGCATTTCATGTTGTCTTCCATTGGGCTTGCCCGCAACGATCAGGGTACTCCAATTGCGCGTGGCGCAACGAAACGGCAAGCCCGGCCGGTTCCCCTGCCCCCGCCGGACGATTGTCTATCTCGGCGGAGCGGCATCAACTAGAGTCCGGATTGCCGGCGGAGGTCCAATCCACGTATCGCTGCCGGAACTGACGCGTTGGAGAATACGACATGCTCGATATGCGCTGGACCGCGGTCCTCGGCCTCGCTTTGCTGGGACTGTCTCTCTCGGCCGGATCCGCTTCCGCCTTCCTTGCCTATGTCTCCAACGAGAAGGGAAATTCCATCTCCGTGATCGATACCGACAAGATGGAGATGGTCGCCACCATCCAGACCGGACAGCGTCCGCGCGGTATCGAAGTCTCCCGCGACGGCAAGCTGGTCTATGTCGCCGTCGGCGACGACGACAAGATCCAGGTCTTTGACGCGAAGACCTTCAAGAGCGCCGGCGAGTTGCCGTCGGGTGCGGACCCCGAACAGTTCACGATCGATCCGGCAGGCAAGATCCTCTACGTCGCCAACGAGAATGACGCGATGGTGACCGTGATCGATCTGGAGAAGCGCGCCTCCGTCGGCGAGGTGTCGGTCGGCATCGAGCCCGAGGGCATGACGGTCAGCCCGGATGGAAAAACGCTGATCTGCACGTCCGAGACGACCAGCATGGTTCATTTCATCGACACGACGACCCGCCAGATCGTCGCCAATCTGCTGGTCGGCTCCCGTCCGCGCTTCTCGGCATACAAGGCCGACGGATCGGAGTTATGGGTGAGTTCGGAGATCGGCGGCGATCTCGCGATCATCGATCCGGCGACACGCCAGCTCAAGCAGACCGTCAAGTTCGAAATTCCGGGCCTGCGGTCCGAGGCAATCCAGCCGGTCGGCATCAATATCACCAAGGACGGCAAGCTCGGCTTCGTCGAACTCGGACCCGCCAACCGGGTCGCCGTCGTCGACGGCGTCACTCACGCAGTCGTGAAATACCTGCTGGTCGGCCAGCGGGTCTGGCACGGCGCGTTCACGCCGGACGAGAAATATCTTGCTGGTCGCCAACGGCGTCTCGAACGACGTCTCCGTCATCGACGTGGCGCGCCAGCGGGTCATCAAGTCGATCCAGGTCGGCGAGTTGCCGTGGGGTATTGCGTTCGGCCCGAACTGAAAATCAATCCGCCGGCGGGCCGTCGCCGAAAGACCTCGCGCCACAGGCGTTCGGTGCGACCGAGAGCAACGATGAATTTGGGCACGCGCCCACGAGGCCGGATCAGATGCCGCGTTTCCTGCTGCCGGGATAACCGCAGCTCCAGCCCTTGGTCATCCATGCGGGGTGCTGCCCGATCCACTGGGCGATATAGGGCTGCGCGGCCATCATGCATTGCTGGATCGAACCGTCCCAGGCGAATTGCAGATACTTTTCCTCGCAATTGGCGGGATTGGCGATGGCACAGACGGTCAGGATGATTTCAATCAATCTGCCCTCCCCACAAATGATGGCTTGGTCATAATACGCCCAATTGATCTCCACGTTTCAGAATTTCGACATGAATCTCGTGTTTGCCACGGGAAACAAAATGCTCGCGTCTATCGCGAAGCATATGGGAATTCCGTGTCTTGACGTTTCATCAGTGGGCAAGCACTCCTGCCGCATCGCAAAACTGCATTGGCGATGATCACGTCACGCGCGTTCCGAAACCGCCGGCCTTGACATTCGACGTAAGCGTGCAATGTTTCGAGCATAAGCAACGACCTACTTGGGCCCATGGCGCTTTTGACGAGCGCACTGCATTGCCAACGGAGGGTCTACCCAGCGGACCCTGGGATTTTGAAAAGCCTGAATTTTTTCAAACTAAAACAAAAATCGTTGGGTGGAGGAACGGTAAATGAAGACACGCGCCGCAGTCGCGTTTCAGGCAAAGAAGCCGCTTGAGATCGTCGAGCTCGATCTGGAAGGACCCAAGGCCGGCGAAGTCCTTGTCGAAATCAAGGCGACGGGGATTTGTCACACCGATGCCTATACGCTCGACGGACTGGACAGCGAGGGGATTTTCCCCTCGATCCTCGGCCACGAAGGCGCCGGCATCGTCCGCGAGGTGGGCGCGGGCGTCCTTTCGGTCAAGCCCGGCGACCATGTGATCCCGCTCTACACGCCGGAATGCCGCCAGTGCAAAAGCTGCCTGAGCCAAAAGACCAACCTTTGCACCGCCATCCGCGCGACCCAGGGCAAGGGCGTGATGCCCGACGGCACGTCGCGCTTCAGCCACAAGGGCAAGCCGATCTTCCACTACATGGGCTGTTCGACCTTCTCGAATTTCACCGTGCTGCCGGAAATCGCGGTCGCAAAGATCCGCGAAGACGCGCCGTTCGACAAGAGCTGCTACATCGGCTGCGGCGTCACCACGGGCGTCGGCGCGGTGGTGAACACCGCCAAGGTCACGCCGGGCTCTAACGTTGTCGTGTTCGGGCTCGGCGGCATCGGGCTCAACGTCATTCAGGGCGCCAAGATGGTGGGCGCCGACAAGATCATCGGCGTCGATCTCAATGACTCCAAGGACAAATGGGGCCGCCAGTTCGGCATGACGCATTTCGTCAACCCCTCCAAGGTCGATGGCGATATCGTCGCGCATCTGGTCGGGCTGACCGACGGCGGCGCCGATTTCACCTTCGATTGCACCGGCAATACCAACGTGATGCGCCAGGCGCTGGAAGCCTGTCATCGCGGCTGGGGCGTATCGGTCATCATCGGGGTGGCGGAAGCCGGCAAGGAGATTGCCACGCGGCCGTTCCAGCTCGTGACCGGGCGGGTCTGGAAGGGCACCGCATTCGGCGGTGCACGCGGCCGCACCGACGTGCCGAAAATCGTCGACTGGTACATGAATGGCAAGATTCAGATCGATCCGATGATCACCCACGTCCTCAAGCTCGAGGACATCAACAAGGGGTTCGATTTGATGCACGAAGGCAAGTCGATCCGTTCGGTCGTCGTGTTCTAAACCAAGCGCGTTCGGAAGCAAAAGCGTCAAGCACAAGGGAGGGTTGGCCTATGACTGTTCACATCCATCCGTCGGTTGACGGCGGCGTCAAGAAGGGTTCAGGCAGCTTTGCTGGCGGAACTCTGGTCTGCAAATGCAAGGACAAGCAGGTCAAGGTCGGCGTCAAGGGCGATGTCGCTCACAATCACGCCTGCGGCTGCACCAAATGCTGGAAGCCCGCCGGGGCGAACTTCTCGGTGGTCGCGGTGGTGCCGCGGGACAACGTGACCGTTCTCGAGAACGGCGACAAGCTTCAAATCATCGATGCCTCGGCCGCCATCCAGCGGCATGCCTGCAAGGTTTGCGGCACCCACATGTTCGGCCGCATCGAGAACAAGGCGCATCCGTTCTACGGACTGGACTTCATTCATCCCGAACTGTTCCAGGAATCGGGCTCGGCGGCGCCAGGGTTTGCGGCGTTCGTGTCCTCGGTGATCGAGTCCGGCGTCAGTCCTTCCGAAATGGACGGAATACGGTCGCGCCTCAAGGAAATCGGGCTCGAACCCTATGACTGCCTGTCGCCGGCGCTGATGGATGCGATCGCCACCCATGTGGCGAAATCGAAAGCCAAAGCGGCCTGATCAGGCTGGATTTCACCTGGACTTGGCTCGGCTGGTGCAGGCCACCCGCCGGGCTATAGTCTTGCCTGAACGTTGTGATCCCGCTGGCTTGCCGGCACTGGAGCCTTGGGCCTATGGCGATCGAAACCGTTTCGACAAACCGGTCGTTTGACGGCGTCCAGGGCGTGTACAAGCACGCCAGCCGCGAGACCGGCACGGGCATGACCTTTTCGGTCTACGTCCCGCCGCATCAGGCGGGCGCCAGGCTGCCGGTGGTCTGGTATTTGTCGGGTCTCACCTGCACCCACGCCAACGTCACCGAAAAGGGTGAATTCCGCCAGGCCTGCGCCGAATTGGGCCTGATCTTCGTCGCGCCCGACACCAGCCCGCGCGGCGAAGGCGTGCCCGGCGATCCCGCCGGCGCCTATGATTTCGGGCTGGGCGCCGGCTTCTATGTCGATGCCACGCAAGCGCCGTTCGCGCGCAACTACCGCATGTGGAGCTATGTCACGGAAGAACTGCCCGGCGTGATCGCCGAGCACTTTCCCGTCGATCCAAAACGGCAGTCGATCCTCGGCCATTCGATGGGCGGACATGGCGCGCTTACCGTCGCGCTACGACATCCCGACCGCTATCGCGCCGCCAGCGCCTTCTCGCCGATCGTTGCGCCGTCGCAGGTGCCTTGGGGAATCAAGGCGTTGACCGGCTATCTCGGCGCGGCGCGCGAGACGTGGCGCAAGCACGACACGGTGGCGCTGATCGAGGATGGCGCACGGTTTCCCGACTTTCTGGTCGATGTCGGCGACGCCGATCAGTTCCTGACCGAGCAGCTTCGTCCCGAACTGCTGGAGCAGGCCTGTTCCAAGGCCAGCATCCCTCTTCTCCTTCGCCGCCAACCCGGCTACGACCACAGCTATTAT
This sequence comes from uncultured Alphaproteobacteria bacterium, assembly GCA_963843225.1. Taxonomy (GTDB): domain Bacteria; phylum Pseudomonadota; class Alphaproteobacteria; order Rhizobiales; family Xanthobacteraceae; genus Bradyrhizobium. The sequence continues at coordinate 42,491 of CAWJJT010000012.1, forward strand.
TTCGTGTCGACCTTCATGGCCGATCATTTGCGCTGGCATGCCGCGCGGTTGAAGGCGTGACCGACCGGCGCAAGCCGTCGCAACCATTCGGGAGAAGCAGGAAATGCCCAGGACGATCGCGTTGATGGTTCTTGCCCTGACGCTGCTTCCGCTTGCCGCGCACGCAAAGGACACGAGGTTCTGGAACCTGACGGCCAATACCATCACCTCGTTGCAGCTTTCCCCGGCCGGCAAGAACGACTGGGGCCGCAACCAGGCCGACAACGACCGCGATCATACCGTCGATCACGACGAGCGGCTGAAGATCACCGACACGGTCCCCGGCATGTACGACGTCAAATTCGTCGACAAGAGCGGGCGGACCTGCGTCGTCCCCAATATCGAGGTCAAGACCGGCGCGGTGTTCGCGATCGAGGAAAAGACCCTGAAGGACTGCGCCAAATAGGGCGGCAATCGCCGCGCTCGCGCCGGGCCGCCGTGATGCGACCCCGACTCAGAAATTCACGCCGAACAGCAGCCGCGCCTGGTGGCGTTCGAAATTGACCAGGTCGAGCGCACCGGCGGATGTCGTCGCCTGCCCCGCCGCTTGCGCGCTCCATGCGGCCGCGAGCCAGGCCTTCTCGGAAATCTTGAAATAGATCGTCGGCCCGATGAAAAATCCCTGCCCGGCAAGCGTATCGAGCCCGGCGCCATCATACTTGCGCAGGTAACGCGCCTCGCCGCCGACAAAGATTCCGGAACGGACCTGCGCCATCAGGGCAAACGCAACACCGGCGGTTGATTCCTGCGACCAGGTTCCGGTGATCTTCGAACGCATGGTCTCAGGCTGATAGAGCAGATTGAACGCCGCCACGACGCGATCGGGAACGATCTCCCAATCGGCGGCGGCGACGAAATCGACGCCGTACTGGTTTGCGGGTTCGCCGGTGATCTCGTCGGCGCGAGCCCAATGCGGCTCGGCGCCGATCGCAAAACCGAACGGTGCGGTCGCGCGGTCGAGCAAACGGTAGCGAATGTCGGCGGACAAGCCGCCAAACGCGACATAACGCTGATCCAACAATCCGCTCACTCCGGCGATGTTGTAGGAGACGACCGCCCCGGTAAACTCGGTCCGGAGATTTGTCATCGGCACGAATTCCGCCGACATCGTGCTGGTCGTCGCCGCATAGGTTCCGGTCTGCTTGGCAAATCGGCCGGTGACGGATCCTTCCAGTTCTCTTTCGCCGACGTCGCCGACATCGCTTCCGATGGTGAAGCCGAACAGATGCTCGGTCTCGATCGTTCCGCAGCGGGCGCCGGCCGGAAGCATCGCAAGCGCGAGCAGCAGGCAGGATTTCGCTGCCCGTCTCGTCTCCGCAACAAAGCGTTTCGGCACCCTCAACCCCGCCATGAGAGCATCCTATCTCCACTTCATGCGGCTTGCGTAGCTCTTTGCGTACCGCATTGAAAATCCATCCGTCTTTGCGTCGGTGCGGTCCGATGCCTCAGGGAGTTCCAGCTTGTAGTCATGGACGATTCTCGCAAGAATGACGGAAGCTTAAAAGCTTTCCTCGAACTCGCGATCTTTTGTGCTTCGCAGCAAAGCCCGGTCGCCTGGAAGAGTCGTGAATGTTGAGAATTCTTCGTGACGCTCTGCGTCCTTCTCGGCGCTGCGCCGGCGCTGGCCAACGAGACCATTCGCATCGGCGTGCAGACCACCGGGACATTCGCCTGGCAACTCGACGTCATACGCCGCCACGCACTTGCCGCCGGCCTCGATTTGAAGATCAGCGAATACGCCTCACCGGATGCGGGCAAGCTTGCCCTCAACGGCGGTTCGGTCGACCTCGCCGTGGTCGACTGGCTTTGGGTCGCCCGCGCCCGGGCGCTTGGCGCCAAACTGCTGTTCTATCCCTATTCCAGCGCGGTCGGCTCCGTCATGGTGAAGGCCGATTCACCGGTCCGCAATATCGGCGACCTCAAGGGCAAGGTTCTCGCAGTGGCGGGCGGCCCGCTCGACAAGAGCTGGCTGATCGTGCAGGCGGCCGCGTTGCGCGAGGGCATCGACCTCAAGCGCGAGACGACGCTCGAGTACGGCGCGCCGCCGCTGATTTTCCAGAAACTGCGGCAGGGCGAAGCCGCGGCAAGCCTCAATTTCTGGAATTTCAGCGCCAAGCTGGAAGCCGAGGGCTATCGCCGCATCCTCGACGTCCGCAAGGCGCAGGCGATGCTCGGGTTGAACGAACCGGTCGCTCTGGTCGGCTACGCATTTTCGGAAGCGTTCGCCGCCAGTCACAAGAGCACGATCGACCGCTTCATCGCGGTCGCGCAGCAGGCCAATGCCATCATGCTGCGATCCGATGAGGAATGGGATGCCCTGCGTCCCCTGATGAATGCCGAGGATGAATGGACCTTCGGGACATATCCGGGACCGGACCAGAGAGGGAATGCCACGGCGACCAATCGCCGCAGAGGAAGCGGACGCCCGCGCCCTGTTCCGCACGCTCGCCAAGATCGGCGGACCGGACCTCGTGGGTCCGCAACAGGAGCTTGATCCCGGCCTTTACTACCAGCCAAGCGTGCCGCCCGGAGACTAGACGTTGCCAAAACTACTTTCGCTCGTCGCCCTGATCGCAGCCTGGGCCCTTGCAGCGGCCCTCGCCCATTCGCGGCTGCTGCCTGGCCCGCTGGCGGTCGGCACGATGATCCTTGCCGACACACGTTCCGGCGAACTGCCTTTCCAGATGAGTTGCACGCTGGCACGTGTCATCGGCTCCTTCTCCATCGCGATGGCGCTCGGCGCCGCCGCCGGCTACGCGATGGGACGATCGAGAGCCGTCGATCGATATGCCGACGCCTGGCTGGTCGTGCTGATCAACATGCCGGCGCTGGTGACGATCATTTTCGCCTATATCTGGATCGGCCTCAATGAGACCGCCGCCATCCTCGCCGTGGCCGTCAACAAGCTGCCGAACGTGATCGTCGTCATGCGCGAGGGCGCGCGCGCGATCGATCCCGATCTCGACGAAATGGCGACGGCGTTTCAGTTCAACTGGCTCTCGAGGATTCGCCACGTCGTGATCCCGCAGCTCGCGCCCTATCTGGCGGCCAGCTCGCGTTCCGGTCTCTCGATCGTCTGGAAGATCGTGCTGGTGGTCGAGTTGATCGGGCGCCCGAACGGCGTAGGCTTCGTGCTGGGATCGGCCTTCTCGCTGTTCGACATGACCAGGATACTGAGCTATGCGATCTCCTTCATCGTGCTTATGCTGGTGATCGAAAGCTTTTTGGTACAACCGCTTGAACGACGCGCAATCCGCTGGCGACGCCGCCCCGCTTGAACTTCGCATCGATGCGAAGACCTTCCTGTCGGCCGACGGCACGCCGGTCGAGGTCATCAGGGGCTTGAACCTTCGTCTCGCCGCGGGATCGTTCGGTGCGCTGATCGGCCCCTCCGGGTGCGGCAAGACGACGATCCTGCGGATCGCGGCCGGACTCGATACCGGATTTCCGGGGCGAACTCCGCACCCCCGGACCCGGGCGGCTCGGCATCGTATTCCAGGAACCCCGACTTCTGCCGTGGCGCACCGTCGAGCAAAACATCCGGCTTGCGATGGCGGCCCGCGAAGTCACCGCCGATCTGACGGAACTTGTCGAGATCCTCGGCCTCGGCGCGCATCTGACACGCTATCCCGGCGAATTGTCGCTCGGACTGGCACGCCGCACGGCGATTGCGCGGGCCTTTGCGGTACGCCCGGATTTTCTTCTGCTCGACGAACCCTTCGTGTCCCTCGACGAAGCCGTCGCCTCGCGACTGCGCGACGAACTCGTGGCGCTGACGACGCGAACGAAGGTGACGACGCTGTTCGTTACCCATGACCTCGCCGAAGCCATCCAGCTCGCGGACCATTTGTTTTTCCTGTCGGACCGGCCGACCCGGATCATCGCCGAGAAGTCGCTGCCGCCGCCGCGGGGAACGCGCAGCGGAGACGTCGTTGCAGCGATCCGCGATGAAATGCGAGCGCTGGTGGCGCGGGCCGGTGCGGGCGGAGGCTAGCCTATCGGCTCACACCAGCCGGCTCTCGATCGCAAAGCGCACGAGTTCGGAAGACGATCGCAGGCCGAGCTTCTGGCGCATCAGCGAGGACGTGTTGGCAATCGTCTTGTAGGACGAATGCACCATCCAGGCGATCTCCGACAGACTCTTGCCCGCGCCCAAAAGCCGCAGGATCTCGATCTCGCGCTGCGTCAGTTTCGAAAGACGGTTTTCGGCCAGTCCCGGGCCGGAAAACGCGATGCTCTGGGCGATCGCGGCGGGCAGGAATACCCCGCCCTCGCTCACCTTCCGTATCGCTTCGATGAGGTCGCCGGGGTCGCCGGATTTGGAAACGTAACCTTTTGCGCCGGTTTCGATGGCGCGCGCGGCGAATATCGGGTCGTCGTTCATGCTGAACATGACGATGCGGGCCGCTCCATCGCGCGCCAGAATCCTCCGGGCCAGTTCGAAGCCGGAAACACCCGGCAGATTGATATCGAGAACGCAGATGTCGGGCCGTTCGGAGGCGAACGCCTCCTCGCCGCTGTCGGCGTCGGAAGCTTCCAGAACGGCGATATCGGGATCATCGGCCAGCAGCGCGCGGCAGCCCGAAGCCACAATGGGATGGTCGTCAACGATCAGGATACGCATCGACATCGATCGGGAGGTCCCCATAACCAGGTCGGAAAACAGCCAAGTCGTAAAACAAGCAAGTCGCAAAAGTCGATTTTGCAGCGCAGCACGAACGGGCATGTTCGTCTGCAGTGCTCGTCCCGCATCAGCTTCGCGCTATGCCCTTCCAGAAGAAGTGCGGTACGGTTCAATTAGATAGCCGACGTTTTGGGCTGTCAACGTCAAGCAGCTTGCGCGGGAATTTCGGGGCCGGAGTTTGGCATGGCAATGTGGCAGAAGCTCTCCCTGCGGGCACGGCTGAATACGCTGCTGGCGCTCGTCATGGTGCTTGGGCTGGTCGTCAATATCGCCCGGCTGCTTCTGGAAGCCGCCCCGCGCGTCGCCGCCGAAGACCAGAGCGTGGTCAGGCTGGCGCGCGGCTTTGTCGAGCCGCTGGTGTCGGATCTCGCTGATGCTCCCGACCCCGAGGCAAGGCTCGACCGGATTGTCGAAGGCCTGAAGCAACTGCGCCATGTCAGCATCACCCGCGAGCCCGCTCCGGCCAAAAGCGCTGCTTCGGCAGCAGCGGGGTCACCGGGCGATAGAGTCGAGCCGCCACAGGTTCCCGAATGGTTCGTCAGGCTCATCCACCCGGAGCAGACGACGGTCTCCGTGCCGATCGCCGCAAATGGACGATCGCTGGGCTCGCTGGTCATAACGTCGCACCCGACCGACGAAATCGCCGAGATCTGGGATGGCATCGTCACCCAGATCGAAGTCGGGTCTGCCATCGTGGCGGCGCTGCTTTTGATGACGATGGCGGTCGTCAACCGCGCGCTGGCGCCGATCACCTCGCTCGCCGACGGGATGAGCGCCATCGAGGCGGGCCGCTATGATACCCGGGTCACGCCCGGCGGGTCGCCCGAACTGGCCGCGATCTGCGGGAAACTGAACCACCTCGCCTCGGTTCTTGAGACGACGGTCGAAGACAAGCGGCGGCTCGCCGAGCGCGTGGTTTCCCTGCAGGACGCCGAACGCAAGGAAATCGCACGCGACCTGCACGACGAATTCGGGCCGTATCTGTTTGCCTTGCGCGCGCATGCCGCCTCGCTGATGCGGTTGGCCGACACGCCGGCGGCCGATGCCGATGCGTTGCGCAAGCACATCGTCGCGATGTCGGAACAGGTGAATGCACTGCAGCAATCCAACCGGCGCGTCCTCGAACGGCTGCGGCCCGTGGGTCTGGCGGAGCTTGGCCTGGCCGATGCCCTCGCGGCCCTGACGCGTCTTTGGCGTCAAACCTACCCTGATGTCGTGATCGAAACCTCGATTTCGCCGAAGCTCGGCGCGCGCGGCGAGACGGCGGACCTGACGATCTATCGCATCGTTCAGGAGGCCCTCACCAACGTCTTTCGCCATGCGCGCGCGACCCGCGTCGATGTCCGTGTCGAGCCGGCCGCGCCCGGGCCTGGCGGAGCCGCCGAGACCGAGCCGATCATGGTCACCGTGAGCGACAACGGCGCCGGCCTGCCGGCCGATCACAAGCAGGGGTTTGGCATGCTCGGCATGCGCGAGCGCGTGCTGGCGCTCGGCGGCACGATGACCGTGGCGTCGACCAGCCAGGGGGTGACCGTGGAGGCCATGGTTCCCGGCGGCCTGAAACCGGCCCGAACGCTCCAGCCGGGCTAGGCCGCGCGTTGCGCCAGGTTGGGCCAGCGGTCGGTTTCAGCCGCCCGGATTGTTGCGGCGGGCCAGAAAGCCGCGTGCGGGATCGTAGGCCAGGATCGCTCCGAACAGGAAGGCGACCGTACAACCGACCACGACCGCGAGCGAAACCCATGCGACCTGCGCATAAAGCGCAAAGCGGATCAGTTCGGTCGCGTGCGTGAAGGGATTGGCCTGGCAGATATAATACAGCAGCGGACTGGATTCCTTGACGCGCCACAGCGGATACAGCGCCGACGATGCGAAGAACATCGGGAAGATGACGAAATTCATGACACCGGCAAAATTCTCGAGCTGCTTGATCAGCGACGAGATCAGCATCCCCAGCGCGCCCAGCATGAAGCCGCTGAGCAGCAGCGCCGGCAACAGCGCCAGATAGCCGAGCGGCGGCGCCTCGATTTCCCAGAACCAGGCGATCAGCAGGAAGGCATAGGCCTGCAGCACGGATACCAGCGTGCCCGCCAGCAGCTTCGAGGCGAGCAGCCACCAGCGCGGGAACGGGCTGACCAGCAGCGTCCGCATGCCGCCGGTTTCGCGGTCATAGACCATGGTGAGCGAGGATTGCATGCCGTTGAAGAGCTGGATCATCGCGATCAGCCCCGGCGTGATGTAGACCTCGTAGAGGACATAGGTCTCGTAGGGCGGGATGATCGAGACACCGAGCACCTGGCGAAATCCGGCGGCAAAAATAAACAGCCAGACCAGCGGGCGCACCAGCGCAGAGACGAAGCGTTCGCGCTGGTGGATGAAACGCAGCGCTTCACGCCAGACGATGCCCTTGAGGCAGATGAAATACTGCGCCAGCGAGAAATGGTGCCTGTCGGTGGTTTCGGGGACGACAGTCATCTGGCGGCTTCCGGTTCGTTCTGATCGGCGGTTCCCGGTCAGCCGGTTGAACGCGTCGCGCAGATCGGCGCCTCCGGATTGCCCGACGACGTCGCCGAGCGCGCCGTGGGAGAGAACGCTGCCCTTGTGCAGGACCACAACGTCGTCGCCGCTGGCTGCTTCATCGATCAGATGCGTCGCCCAAAGCACGCCGATCCCCTCAACCGTCGACAGCTTCCGAACGTGAGCGAGAATGTCGGCGCGCGCCTTGATGTCGAGGCCGACCGTCGGCTCATCCAGCAGAAGCAGCCGGGGCTGGTGCAGCAGCGCGCGCGCAATTTCGATGCGGCGCATCTGCCCGATCGAAAGATTGCCGACCCGATCCTGGATGCGGTCGGCCATCGCCACACGATCCAGGACCTGCGCGATCAGTTCCCTGGCTCGGCTGTTGGCGATGCCGTGGAGCGCTGCGTGATACATCAGGTTCTGGCGCACCGAGATGTCGATATCGAGCGCACGGGACTGAAAGACGACGCCGAGCTTGCTCAAGGCCGCACCCGGTTCGCTCCCGACATCATGGCCGAAGATGCGGATTTGGCCCGATCGTATCGCATAGAGCCGCGTGATGAGCGAAAACAGCGTCGACTTGCCGGCGCCGTTCAATCCCAGCAACACGGTAAAGGACGATTGCCTGACGGTCAGGCTGACATCGTTCAAGGCCACCCGCGCGCCGTAACGATGGCCGACGTGATCGATCTCAAGCGCTGGGGTCTGTGCGATGTCGAATGGCTTCATCACCATTCCCGGGCGGCCCGTTCCGATCGAGATCGGCGAGCGGACATTTCGGAACCTGGTGCGCCGTACCGCCGACCGCCGATGGAATACGTCATGCCGGTCATTTCGACGCGCAGGCCTTCAGGTTCACAGTCGGCGATGTAGCCTACCGCGTTGGTCGCGGCAAGCTGGACTGTCCCAAGCTTGACCCGGATTGGCGAGCCTGACAAATTATTTGCGCTGTCGCGCGTTACGTCCGACCGTGCATGCTCTGCTGCAGCGCACCGGACATCGCCCGGCCGGCACGGGACAGGTTCGCAGCTACTGGCGGCGTGGTGTGAAAGGCGTTGACGATGGCCTCCTTCTCCAGCCTGTTCCGATCGGCCGCCCTCCTCGCGACGACAATTTTCGTCACGACGCCGGGCGCACAGGCCGCAGATCTCAATGACTACCCGACATCGGCGCGCTCGGAGTATGTTTTCGCCTGCATGAAGGCCAACGGCGAAACCCAGGAATTGCTGCAGAAGTGTTCCTGCTCCATCGACGTGATCGCGTCGATCATTCCCTACGACCGCTACGTGGCCACCGAGACAATCGTCGCGATGTCACAGGTCACCGGACCCGTCGGCTCCGAATTTCGGTCGACCGAGCAAGCCAGGCTTACATTGCAGGATTTCCACCGGGCCCAGGCGGAAGCCGAAGTTCGCTGCTTTTGATTTGGCTGCTTCAGGCCGGCGCCGCTACAGCATCGATCTTTCGATCGACCACTCGTCCCTGAAAATTTCCTTGCTGGTGTCGACCGCTTCGACCCGAAACTTTCCGGCGCCATTGGGCTTGTAGTCGAAACGGATGTTCGGATCCTCGGATATCGCGATGCCACCGTCCATCGCGACGACAAGCTCATCTCCCTGCCAGATCTTGAGGCTCTCGATGAAGAACGGCGGGATGTAGAGCCGCGTGAGCTGATCCATCTGCAGACCCGAATTTTGCGGGTGGCGCAGCATGACCTGGGCTTCGGGCGAGGCTTCGGAGCCGGGCCGGAACGTGCGGAACTTCATCTGCCCGATCAGCGCCTTGGTGGCATCGCTATTGGACGCCGCCGGCGCCGAGCACCCGCCGGACGCCTTCACGAACGTCTTGACGCCATAGAGCTGGCCATCGCTCAGCTCGGCGACGAGCCGCACATAGGAATAGGAATTGACCCGGACCCGCGTCGAGATCGAGGTCACGCCGGAACGCGGGCCGACCGTAAACGTGCCGGCGACCGGGGCGGGATTTTCGTCGATCACAAGCGTCAGGGATTTGAGCGTGCGCTTGTCGTCGCCGGTGAAGTTGACCCGCATGCCGATCGGCACGACGGCGGCATCCTCCGCCCGCTTGGGGGCATCGAGCACCACGAGGCCCGCGCCGTCGAGAATCGGCCGATCCTTGAAGATGTCGCCCTTGATGCTGTTCCAGGTCTCTTCGGAAGGCTGATCCCCGCCGGCAGCCTGGGCACGAGCCGCCGCCGGGACCGTGAGACAAATCGCCGCCACCAAGGCCGGAACGATCACTTTGGAAAACATCGACATGGTCGAATTCCATTTCCATTATGAGGCAGGAGGGAAAATACAGGAAACGGCCGCACCCAGCAAGCCGCGCTGCCGGGTGGAGACCGTCATTCCCATTCAAGTTCGCCGAACGCCGCGATGACGTTGCGCGAGCCGTATTCGTCGAACAATTTCCAGCGCGCCTGTTCGCTCCTGCCGGCCTCTCTCGCCGCCTCGGTCAGTGGTATCCCCTTGCGGATGAGGCCCCTCACCTCCGTGACCAGGCCTTCGAAATAGCGTTGCTCGTCCTTAACGGCGGCCCGCCAATCGCTCACGATGGGGCCATGGCCGGGAACGACGCGCATGGCCGGCGTGCGCTGCAGCACTTCCAGGTCCGCGAGGAAGCCGCGAATGCTGCCGTCGAGCACCGGAACATGTTCGACGAACAGGAGATCGCCCGCGAACAGGGTGGAACTCGTGGTGTCGAAGACCGTCAGGTCGTTGTCGGTGTGCCCGGTGGACCAGGCCTTGAGGGTTAACGTTCGCCTACCAAGATCGATCTGCATTTCATCATCGACGAGCAGTGTGGGCGGCACGATTTTCACTTCGTCGATGAGCGCATCCCCCAGCACCGGACGAAACGCCTTCAGGTAAAACTCGCCCCGCGCCGTCAGCGCGCGCGGCAGGTTCCGGTGTCCGACAAAGGTGACCCCCTCCGCCACGAATGCCGCATTGCCGAAGACATGATCGGGGTGGACATGGGTGTTGATGACGTAGCGAACCGGCTTCGGCGTCACCGCCCGGATCGCGGCCAGCAGGCGGGCTCCTTCCCGCGCGCTGCCGCCGGTATCGATGACCGCCACCGCATCCTCTCCGACGATGAATCCGACATTGGCGGCGTCGCCCTGGTTGGACGCGCTCATCATGTCGATGTTGCCGATGTGGACGTAGATACCCGGGCGCGACCTCCGTGATGGACAGCAATGCTGACGCTTGTTGCTCCTGCGCATTGGCCTCGCTTGAAGGCAGGATTAAAACCAAAGTCGTACCGAAGATGATGCCCACGAAATAAATTGCCCACGTGGCCGATGCGGAAAAATGGGCATGCCAAATTCTCAGGAGAGTCAGCAAGCTTCGACAAATTGCCATGTTCTCGCGTTTCATTTTTGCCTCGAAGGAGGTTCTGTTCCCATCGTTCGTACGCGCGCTCGATGTCAATGCTATCGCCCACGTTGCACTGCAAGAGATTGCAAATCAAACTTGCTTATGCGTGCGGAGTTACATAAGATTTTTTTGCTTCAGACTTCATGACCGACGGTGAACGGAGCCCGTTGCGACGAAGACTCAGGTGGCACTGTTCGCCGCACTTTCGACTTATGGCGGGTGATACTTTTCACATGCCGTGACACGGTGTCGAAAAAATCATCCAATAGAGGGCGGACGACGTCCCGTGGAGAAAAAGTTCCAGGGAGCGTCAGCGACCCTCTAGGTAAAACCCCAGGGAGGAAGCGAATGAAAAGATTCTTTGTCGTTACGACTTCGGTCTTCGGCCTCTTGGCCATGCAAGGCTTTGCTGTGCGCGCTGACGAAGCCTTGGACCAGTTGGCCAAGGATCCGAAACAGTGGGTGATGCAGCAAGGCGACGATGCCAACACCCGCTATTCCAAGCTGAACCAGATCAACGCATCCAACGTCGGCAAGCTGCAGGTCGCCTGGACGTTCTCCACCGGCGTGCTGCGCGGTCACGAAGGCGGCCCGCTGGTCGTCGGCGATACGATGTATGTGCATACGCCGTTCCCGAACACCGTCTATGCGCTCGATCTGAATAATGACGGCAAGATCCTCTGGAAGTACGAGCCGCGGCAGGATCCCAACGTCATTCCGATCATGTGCTGCGACACGGTCAACCGCGGCGTCGCCTACGCCGATGGCAAGATCTTCCTGCATCAGGCCGATACCACGCTGATCGCGCTCGACGCCAAGACCGGCGCAAAAGTCTGGTCGGTGATGGATGGCGAAGCCGGCAAGGGCCAGTCCGGCACGGACGCGCCGTTTGTGTTCAAGGACAAGGTTCTCGTGGGCGTTTCCGGCGGCGAGTTCGGCGTTCGCGGCTGGGTCAGCGCTTACAACATCAAGGACGGCAAGCTCGCCTGGCGCGGCTTCTCGATGGGGCCGGACTCCGACACGCTGATCGATCCCGTCAATACGACGTCGCTCGGCAAGCCGGTCGGACCGGATTCGTCGACATCCACCTGGCAGGGCGATCAATGGAAGATCGGCGGCGGCGCCACATGGGGCTGGTATTCCTATGATCCGCAGCTGAACCTTGTCTATTACGGCTCAGGCAATCCCTCGACCTGGAACCCGGTGCAGCGTCCCGGCGACAACAGGTGGTCGATGTCGATCTGGGCTCGCGACCTCGATACCGGCAAGGTCAAATGGATCTACCAGATGACCCCGCACGACGAGTGGGACTTCGACGGCGTCAACGAAATGATCCTGACCGATCAGACAATCGGCGGTGCCCCGAGAAAGGTCCTCACCCATTTCGACCGCAACGGCTTCGGCTACACGCTCGATCGGGCCACCGGCGAACTGCTGGTCGCCGAAAAGTTCGATCCGGTGGTGAACTGGGCAACCAAGGTCGACATGGACAAGTCGTCCAAGACCTATGGTCGTCCTTTGGTGGTCGACGCCTACTCGACCCAACACCAGGGCGAAGATACCAACTCGAAGGGCATCTGCCCGGCGGCGCTTGGTACCAAGGACGAGCAACCGGCGGCCTATAGCCCGGACACGCAGTTGTTCTACGTCCCGACCAACCATGTCTGCATGGACTATGAGCCCTACAAGGTGTCCTACACCGCGGGTCAGGCTTATGTCGGCGCGGCAGTCGCGATGTATCCGCCCAAGGGCGATACCCACATGGGTAACTTCATCGCCTGGGACGGCAAGACCGGAAAGATCGTGTGGTCCAACAAGGAGCAGTTCTCCGCGTGGGGCGGCGCGTTGGCAACGGCCGGCAACGTGGTGTTCTACGGAACGCTCGAAGGCTATCTGAAGGCGGTCGACGCCAAGACGGGCAAGGAACTCTACAAGTTCAAGACCCCGTCCGGCATCATCGGCAACGTCATGACCTATGAACACGGCGGCAAGCAATACGTCGCAGTGCTCTCCGGCGTCGGCGGTTGGGCCGGCATCGGTCTGGCGGCCGGTCTGCTTCAGCCTGAAAACGCCGCCGCCTGGCATGGCGCCGTCGACCAGGGCAAGCTGCCGAGCAAGGAAAAGACCGTCGATACGGCGGGCCTCGGCGCCGTCGGCGGCTACGCGGGTCTGGCGTCCTATACCTCGCTCGGCGGGACGTTGACGGTATTTGCCTTGCCGACCCAATAGGTGCGGCGTCAGGTGAATTGATCATGGATCGGCGCGCTGCGGTTTTGCGGCGCGCCGATTTTTTATCCCGCCCCAAATTCAGAAATGCACGAGGACAGTTGCGTGATTATCAATCACTGGAAATTCGCGCTCGTCATCCTGGCGAGCGTCTCTGCCGTTGCAATCGCACGGGCTGACGGATCGGGCGATCCGGCGGTCGCTTCATCCGAAGATGGCAAATACGCCGACAAGAACAGCAACCCGACCTACAAGATAGGTGAGGACGGGACTGTCGACTGGTACACCTACTCCGGCTTCCGCCGCTATCATTCGGATTGCCACGTCTGTCACGGGCCGAATGGCGAAGGATCGAGCTACGCGCCGGCGCTGGCCGACTTCCTCAAGACGCTCAGCTACACCGATTTCGCCGAGGTCGTGACCAACGGCCGCAAGAACGTCGACGCCGCCAATGACAAGGTGATGCCGAAGTTCGCGGAAAACGTCAACGTGATGTGCTTCCTCGATGATATCTATGTGTATTTGCGCGCCCGCGCCAACGGCGCCATTCCCGGCGGCCGGCCGCCCAAGCACGAAGACAAGCCGGAGGCGGCCAAGCAGGCCGAGGCCAGTTGCACGGGGATCAAGTGATGTCGGGCCGTGACGGAACACGCCGACCGCCGGATCCTCGCGCTTCGAGGACGGCCATCATGCTGTCGATGCTGGCCGGCATCGCCGCCTGCGGACTTGTCGCCTTGCGGCCCGTCGAGGCGTACGCCCAGGTCAGCGATAAAGGCGCGCTGGAGCTTGTCGATCCCGACGTGTTTCGCGCCTGCGGCGATCCGCGCAACCTGCCGTTCTCCAACGACAAGGGCGAAGGCTTCGAGAACAAGCTTGCCGAATTGTTCGCCGCCAAGCTCGGCAAGAAGCTCAGTTACACCTATTTCCCGCAGGCAACCGGCTTCGTCCGCAAGACGATTGGCGAATACCGCTGCGACACCATCATGGGATTTCCGCAAGGTGACGACCAGGCGCAGGTGACGGTCCCCTATTATCGGACGACCTACGCGCTGGTCACCAAGCGCGGAAGCGGCCTGGAGGATGTCACCGCGATCGACGATCCAAAGCTGAAGGACAAACGAATCGGCATTGTCGCGAGGACGCCGCCGAGCACCAACATGGCGGTGAACGGACTTCTGGCACGCGCGAAGTCCTATCCGCTTTTCGTCGACACCCGCGCGGATTCTTCGGCCCAGGCCATGATGGACGACATCGCTCACGGCGAAATCGATTGCGGCATATTGTGGGGTCCGATGGCGGGCTATTACGCCAACAAGGCTGATCCGCCCTTACGTCGTCATCCCCCTGACCAAGGAAAAGCTCGGGCCGCCGATGACGTTCCGCATCGGCATGGCGTGTGCGTCCGGCGGATCAGGAGTGGAAACGCACGCTCAACAAGCTCATCATGGAAAATCAGGCCGAGATCAACAAACTGCTGATCAGCTACAACATCCCGATACTGGATGACGCCAACGTGCCGATCACATCAGAGACGCTTTCCAAGCGGCCATGAGAGCGGCCGCCCGCGTCGCTTTCATCGCAATCCTTGTCGCCGCCACGGGCGCCGCAAGCGCCGAAGTCCCCGAGCCGGACGGCTATCGGCTCGAAGACTATCGCTCGCCGACGCCGGCGACGCTGCGGGGCGCCAAGGTGATCGGCAACGATGAAGCGGAAGCGATCTGGCGCAGCCATTCGGCCAGTTTTGTCGATGTGCTGCCGAGACCGCCGCGACCGCGCGACCTGCCGGCCGGGACGATTTGGCACGACAAGCCGCGCGCCAATATTCCCGGCAGCATCTGGCTGCCCGATACCGGCTATGGCGAACTCGCAGCCAGCATGGCCGATTATTTTTCAAGGGGCCTCGACAAGGCCACCCACGGCGATCGCGCCCGAATGCTCGTCCTCTACTGTCTGGCCGACTGCTGGATGTCGTGGAACGCGGCCAAGCGCGCGCTCGCACTCGGCTACTCGAACGTCGTGTGGTATCCCGAAGGCACCGACGGCTGGCTCAACGCCCTGCTTCCGGTGGAGGATTCCAGGCCGGAACCGCGTCCCGGCGAATAGCCGGTCTTTGCCCGACAGGGAGACGTTCTCACTTGGCCGGCGGGTCGGCGCTCATGTCGCCTTGAATCGCGCTTGCCAGATCAAACAGCCGCTTCTCGATCAGCACCGGCACGTCGCAGACATAGGCGGTCGATTTCCGCCGGTCGTCGAAAATCCGCGTTTGCCACGCAAGCTGATTGACGAGTTCCTCGCTCCGCGCGGGATCGGCATTGGGCGCATCCTGCAATTCCCGCATCTTCCGGGTCTGCTCGCGGATTTCCTCCGCCATCGCCTTCTGCTTGCGCGAAAAGCGCTCGATACCGTTCATCACCTCGTCGCGCTGCGCATTGAGCGTCGCGTACAAGGCGGCAAACAGCCTCTTGGCCCTCTCCTGTTTCTCCTCCCGGTTCCGGTCACAAAGTCCGAGATCAGTGTCCGCGCCTCCTCCATGGGGGTGCGGCGCGCCGCCAGACGCGCGACGAGTTCGGCTTCCTTCGGATCTCGGCTTTTCCCTTGTCGACGGCCTCGATCGGAGGACCGCTCCAGACGCTTGCGATCGAAATCTCCGGGACCTTCAATTGCTGGCAAGGCCAGTCAGGGTAGCGCGGATCGAGCGCGAACGCCGGCTGCGCCGCGCAAGCCCCAACGATCACCGCAACGCAGCAAGAAATCACGCACGCCGAACGAGCCAAGCCGACCTCCCTGCGGGTTCGAGACCATGTTCTTGTCTTGAAACGCCGCACCAGCACGGCAGTTCTCTCGGATCATTCGACATCCCCATGCCCATGGCAAATCAAATCGGGACGTAACGACGTCGCGGGTGTGAGCCGGAACATTGACCGGGATCGCGGTCATGTCATCCTCCCATGCCGTGGGCGCGGACAATGGGAGGGATTGCAGGTGGGCGATCTTGCCGGCGGCGGACTTCGGGTCTTGCTGGCGTCCGCGGGGCTCGCCGCATCAGCCTGTTGCGGCGTCCTCGCCGACACGCCGACGGTTACCCCCTCGAGCCTGCCCCGCATCGGCACGGTCGATCCGCGTTTCCAGTCCTACAACATCGAAATGGTCGAGATTACCGGCGGACGATTTTGGAAGCCCTATCGGTCGGGGCCGAGCGCTCCCACGCAGCCGCCACGATCCGGATCGGACATGCGCAGGCGATCCGAACTTGTACCAATACCGGCCGCCGATCGATCTGACCGACACGCGCTTGCGAAAGCTCGCGGCGGCGCTGGCGCCCGCCTATGTGCGTGTCAGCGGCACCTGGGCCAACAGCACCTATTTCGCCGATCAGGACAACCCGCCAGCGTCGCCGCCCGCAGGCTTCAACGGCGTCTTGACCCGCCAGCAATGGCGCGGCGTCGTCGACTTTTCGCAAGCGGTCGACGCACGGATCGTGACGTCGTTCGCGGTAAGGCCGGGCACCCGCGACGCCGCCGGCGGCTGGAAGCCGGATCAGGCCAACCGGCTTCTCGGCTATACCAGTTCGATCGGAGGCCACATCGCGGCCGCTGAATTCATGAACGAACCGAACCTCGCCGAGATGGGCGGCGCCCCGGCAGGCTACGACGCGGCCGCCTATCGCGAAGGGATTTTGCAATTTTCAGCTCGTTCCTGAAACGCAAGTCTGCCGAAACGCTGATCCTCGGTCCCGGCACGGTCGGTGAGCCCGCGATCGCGTCCGACCTGCTCGCCGCTTCCGGTTCCGCTCTCGATGCCGTTTCCTATCATTACTACGGCGCGCTGTCGGAGCGCTGCAGCGGCAAGCAGCACGCCGGAGCACGGCTCTTTCCGAGGATTGGCTCTCGGGCACCGATCGGACGCTGGCGTTCTATCAAAAGCTTCGAGACCAATTCGAGCCGGGCAAGCCGATCTGGCTCACGGAAACCGCGGACGCCGCCTGCGGCGGCAATCCGTGGGCCGTGAGCTTCCTGGATACGTTCCGCTATCTCGATCAGCTCGGACGGCTGGCAAAAGCCGGCGTTCAGGTCGTCATGCACAACACGCTGGCGGCGAGCGACTACGGCCTGCTCGACGAGACGCACCTTGCAGCCCAGGCCGAATTACTGGGGCGCACTGTTCTGGCGGCAATTGATGGGAACCACCGTGCTCGATGCCGGTGTACCGATGCAATCCGGACTTCACGTCTATGCCCATTGTCAAAGGGGCATGCCGGGCGGCGTGGCGCTGCTGGTGATCAATACCGACCGCGATGCGCCGCACGCGCTGACGCTTCCGACGGCGTCCGTCCGCTACACGCTCGATGCCGCCAACCTGCTGGATCAGCGCGTCCGGCTGAACGGCCACCCGCTGGCGCTTTCCGCCGCAGGCGAGCTGCCGATCATCGCCGGCGCGCCAGCGGCCGCAGGCACGGTGACGTTCGCGCCGGCCACGCATCACCTTTCTGGCCATTCCCGAGGCTGGAAATGAAGCCTGTCGAAACGGCGATGACGCCGCTGGAGCCGAGCCGACTGCTGCGCTAGTGCGATCCATGTTCTGCAATACCGCCCCTTCTTGGCATCGGCCGCTGCCGTGCCACCCTCGGTGAAAATGCAACGAACAAACGCGCCTTGGGAGAGATCGCCGTGCATCGCCACCTCGTTTTTCTGTGCTCGATCGCGATCGCCTGCTGAGCGTAGCGTCGACTGCCCGCGCCGCGGAATCCGAACGTTGCCAGGGGCTGGCTCGCCGATACGAAATCGCCAAACCGCAGATCACCGCGATGGAAGTGTCGCTGACGCTGTTTGCGGCGGTCGACGCCAACTGCGTCGATCTGGCGACCAAACTGCTCGATCAGGGGCGTCGGTCGACGCGCGCGACCGGCTCGGCGCCCGGCCGCTCAGTCACGCCGCCAAGTCCGGCCATCTCCAGATGGTCGATCTCCTGCTGGCGCGCGGCGCGCCGATCAATGCCCGCAATCTCGCCGGCGCCACCGCGCTCTATGTTGCCGCCGAGGGCAGCCATATCCTGATCGCGCAACGGCTGATCGAACGCGGCGCCGACGTCAAGCTCACCGGACGCAGCGGGATATCTCCGATCGCTGCCGCCGCCTATGCCGGCAACGACGATCATCTTCGAGGCGTTACTCGCCCACGGCGCCGACGAGCGCGCGGCCGACGACACCGGCAAGCCGCCGATCGTCTATGCGGCGGCAGGCGCGCGATTCGACATCGTGAAGCGGCTGCTGGCGCGCAATATCGACGTCAACGCCCGCTATCCCAATGATCTCACCTTGCTGATGTGGGCGTCGGGTCCGGACGAAGGCGTTCCGGAGGCCCAGGCGGTCGCGGTTGTTTCATGTCTGCTGGACGCCGGCGCGCATATCGACGACCGGGATGATCGCGGCCGCACCGCGCTGATGATCGCGGCCGAAGGCGGCCACGCCGAGATCGCCAGCTTGCTGCTGGCGCGAGGCGCCGATCCCTCGCTCAAGGACAAGGCCGGAAAGCGCGCCGCGGATCTGCACCGTGGTGACCTCGTCTGCGCGAGCGGCTGACGACGCCCTAGAGCCTCGAGCCCACGTTCACAGACCCGCCAGATATTCCGCCAGCGCCGCGAGGTCGTCGGGAGACGTCGCGAGCATCAGATCGGACATGCCGGGATTGTTGCCGCGCGCGCGGCTGCGGAAATCGGTCATCTGCTTGGCCAGATATTCCCGGCTCATGCCCGGCCAGCCGCGGCACGGTGCCGTCACCCTGAAAATGATCGAGATGACAGCCGGTGCAGCCGACCGAACGATTGGCGCTCACGGCCCGGTGCCGAACATCCTTCGATGCGCGCGGCTGGCCCAGATCGGGCCATGGCTTCTTCGAGAAATATTCCGCGATGTCGAGCATGTCCTGCCGCTCCATCGATGAAACGATCGGCTGCATGATGTCGCTCTTGCGGTCGCCACGCTTGAAATCGCGCAGCTCGATATAGATGTAGCCGGCCTGTTGGCCCCAGATGGTGGGAATGGTCTTGTCGATCGGCTTGCCGTCGACGCCATGGCAGCCGGCGCAAACCTGGGTCTTTTCCTCGATGCTTTCTGCGCATGACGGCGCGGTGCAGAGGCTAAAGACAGCCGCCACGAGCAACAGCGGCGGCAATGCAAAAATTCAACTTGCCGCTCATCAATCCGATCCAGTGAAGACAAAATCGGAGACTTACGAAAAGAAGCGGGACCGCAACCGGCCCCGCTTCCCTGTTCGATGATCGCCGCATCGCTCAGTTGAGCGAGAACGCGATGATGTTGTTGCCGCGGTGGAAGTCGACCTGGGTGTTACCGCCCGCGCCGACCACGATGTATTGCTTGCCGCCCACCATGTAGCTGGACGGCGGCGCATTGACGCCGGCACCGGCGCGGAAGTTCCACAATTCCTTGCCGTTGGACGAGTTGTAGGCCGCGAACTTGCCGTTGCCTTCACCGGTGAAGACAAGACCGCCGGCGGTGGCGAGAATGCCGCCGATCATCGGCTCCGGCGTCTTGACCTGCCATTTGATCTTGCCGGTGTCGTAGTTGACGGCGGTGATGTTGCCGGACTGCGTCTCGCTCGGGATCACCTTGAAGGCGCCGCCCAGCCACAACTTGCCGTTCGGATACGGCGAGTTCTCGACAAAGTAGTTCATGGGCTGATGCAGGTTGATGGCATAGGCAAGCGCCTGCCCGGGATCGGTGGCGATCGGCGACCATTCGACGCCGCCATTCGCACCCGGAAGCATGCGCGCACCTTCCTTGGTCGGCAGAACCCACATGTTCTCCTGCGGCACCATGGCTTCGGAGAAGCGGATCAGGCTGCAATCCTTGCGGTCGTGAACGTAGATGTGACCGGTCTTGCCGGCATGGATCACGCCCGGGATGGTCTTGCCGTCCTTGCCCTTCACGTCGACCAGCACCGGCGGGCTTACGGCATCGAGGTCCCACACGTCGTGGGCGATGTACTGGAAGTGGCAGACATATTTGCCGGTGTCGAGATCGAGCGAAACCAGCGAGTCCGTGTAGAGGTTGTCGCCGGGGCGGATCGAACCGTCGAGGTCGGGCGACGGATTGCCGACCACGAAATAGATCCGGTTGGTGGCGAGATCGACGGCCGGATTTTGCCAGACGCCGCCGCCGAGCTTCTGGTAGGGATCGCCGGTCTTGGCGAGTTGATCCTTTTCGGCCTGGATGTTGCGGTGCATGTCGCGGCCGGTGGCGTCCTTGGTCGCCCAGACGCCGACCGAATTCTCCGGAATGGTATTGAACGTCCAGAGCAGCTTGCCGGTCTTGGCATCATAGGCCTTCACGAAGCCGCGGATGCCGTATTCGCCGCCATTGGTTCCGATCAGAACCTTGTCCTTGATGACGGTCGGCGCCATCGTCTCGCTGTAGCCCTGCTCCGGATCCGCGATGTCGGTCTTCCAGACGACCTCGCCGGTCTTGGCGTTCAGGGCGATCAGTTTGGAATCGAGCGTGGCGAGATAGACGAGGTCGCCGAGAACCTGGACGCCGCGATTGTTGGGGCCGCAGCAATAGGTCGTGATCGGTCCCATCTTGTGATTGTAGTGCCAGAGCTGCTCGCCGGTCTTGGCGTCGAGCGCATAGACGTGGCTGAACGACGTCGTCACGAACATGACGCCGTCGACGACGATCGGCGAAGTCTCCAGCGATTCCTTGACGTCGGTCTGGAAGATCCACGCGACGTGCAGGTTCTTGACGTTGTCGCGATCGATCTGCTTGGCGGGATAAAAACGCGTCTGGGCGTAATTGCCGTTGGTCAGCAGAAAATTGGTTGAGCTCTTGTCCGCTGAGTTGAGTTGCTGCTGGGTGACCGGAGAAACCTTGGCCTGGCCGGACGCCGACTTGGCTTCCTGCTTGGTTTCCTGCTGCGCGATACTGGGTCCCGCGAGCAAGCCGACAGCGCCGACCAATGCGGCGCATCGCGATGGAAAATCTATTCATGTTTCCGCCCCGGATTTTATTGTTGACGTCAACCGGCGCATCTAACGAGCACGCGGTTGCGCCTCAAATCTGACTTGATCGGATTGGTTTGACAAGGAGAAAGCGGCGACTGACCAAACGATCAACGTCGTTCGCTCGGCCCGGACTGCATCGCCGACCCAGCGTGCATCGCAATGCTGTCGAGTGAGCAACTGCAACACATCTGGCCCGCCGTCGATTTCAGACCTTGTCTTGCACGACCAGATGGAACGCCCCTGGCGCGATGAGCCGGCTTGGTCAGCATGCTCGCGGGCTGCCCACGCGAACTCCAAACCTCTCGCGTGGGGTTTCTTTCGGGTTCGGCCTGCTCGCCGAGCGACAATCCTGCTCCGAAAACGCATCCCGTCGGCTGCACTGCGTAAGCTCTGCGACGATGACCGAAGCCAGGTCATCCCGGGCGATCGACTTCAGTTGCAGACCTGGACGTTGCTGCCGCCGCCCAGACGGCCTCCACCCTGCTGGCTCGTCCTGAACTCCAGGTGACATCCGCGGTCGACCGGGCGGCACAGATGGTCGTCGCAAACGATCTGGCCGGATGCTTGCGGGCGGACCTGTTTCGGCGGCCGGATCTGGGCTCCGCGATCGGGACGCGGCTCGGGCGGCTCGCGCTTTGCCGTCGGCGTCTTTCCACGCCGCTTCTCGCATTCATTGTCGTCATTGAGGAATGAGCCTGCGCCGCAGCTGATCCTGCTGCACTGGTCGCCGTCAGCCTTGAAGCCGTGTCCGCAGATCAGCGGGCAGACCCGCGAAGACTTGAGCTTGATCGCATCCAGCGCGTCGAGGCTCGCCAGCTTGGTATCGAACTTGGTTCCGGCGTTCTTGTTGAACAGCGTCATCGAGCGTTGCGACGCGGCGTTCCAATCGCCATCGGCGGCGGCGCTCAGGCAGCCGACACGGCGCAACTCGCCCTGTACCGACTTGACGAGCTCGGCCTGCGGCGGGCCGGCGTCCAGCGAGGCAACGTTCGGGCCTTGCGTCCTTTCGATCGCAGGCGGGCTGGCGGCGGAGACGCCGGCGCTCGGGTCGGCGGCAGCCATCTGGCTTTGCGCGGGCTTGTCGGCTGCCGGCGCGCCGACCGGAACCTGCTGCCGTTCGACCTCGGCGACTTGCTCCTGCACGGCCTGCTTGGTCTTTTCGGCCGCGATGCGGCTTTCCTCGGCGGCTTTCGCGGCTGCGGCAGCCTTCTCCTGGTCGGCCTTTTGCGCGCCCTCGGCGGCGAGCCGCGCCCGTTCCTGTTCGGTCACTCGGGCCTGCTCGGTTGCCGCGACGCGTGTCTCCTCCGCCGCGATCTTGGCAAGCTGAAGCTTGGCCAGGCTCGCATAGTATCCATCCGGATACTGGGCAAGAAAGGCGTTCAGTGCGTCCTTGTTGCCGAGCTGCAGCGCCAGCTCGAAATCCCGGCGGATCTCCGATTGGGGATTGGGGGCCGGCGTCGATGCGGCAGCCTTGGCGGGCACCAGCGCAACATCCGCGCCGCCGAGCGAGCCATAGACATACGGTTCCTGGCGGTTGCCGGTGGCCTGCAAGACATCGTCGCGAATGAATCCGAATGCCCGGCGCAGATCCAGGCCCGGCGCCGCGATATACTTCACGAGGGCCGTTGCATAGGGACTGTTCTTGCTGTTGCCGTCGAGGGCCGTCAGGCCCGCCTTGGCGGCGAAGGCGACCAGCGTATTGGTCGTCGTCGGCTCGACCCTGGCGAGGCCGCGGCTGATGCTTCGCGAACTGACCGTCCGCTTCATCGTATCGGCGAAAGGATTATTGCGGCACGCATCGACGATCACAAGCCGCAACTGCCTCGCGGGCTCGATGGCCAGCAGAACGCGGTCGAGCGAAAACGCCTCGTCATAGATGTCCGTATCGCGCTCGAGCCTGGCATCCGTCGGGATCAGGTAATTCGTGCCGTCCATCTCGATGCCGTGACCGGCGTAATAAACGACCGCGATGTCGGCGTCGCGGGCTTGATCGGCAAAGTCCCGCAGCGCCCGCCGCATGTCGGCGGCTTGAAGATCGAGTTTTGATGTCAACGATGTCGAAACCCGCGCCTTTCAGGGTGGCGGCAATGGCTGCGGCGTCATTGGCCGGGTTCGGAAGGGCGGCTGCATTCTTGTAATTGGAGTTGCCGACAACCAGCGCCACGCGCTTTTCGGCGGAAGCCGGTTGGCAAATCAATAGCAGCGCCGCGATCAGAAAAAATGTCCAGGAAAACTTCATGGCGGAACGTCCAGCAATACCCCTCTACATACCACAAGCCTTTGGGTGGATGGCGGTGGCAAGAACGTCTTGTCGCATCACGTTTTTGATAGGGCCGACTTCAGCTTATTAGTCCGTTTCCCCATCCGGGGCGTTCTATCACGAACGTGTTACCATGATGGGGAACCCGGCTTAAACGGGAAAAAGCAGCCAGTTTGGCGCCCGCCCGCTCGAAGCGGCCTACCCGGCGCCATGCGAACCGCTGCGATTAACTTCCGAGCGCATAATAGTCTCGAATAGGGTTAAACGCGGCCGGAGCCCGCGCGATCATTGGCGCGATGACGGGGTGCTGCTCACAGAACTTCGCGATCAAGCGAAAATTATCATCTTTGAGAACGAACATGAGCGGGCTCGCCTCGACCTGATCCATCTCGGGTTTGTATCGCAAGTGATGACTCTCTGCGAAAACTCTCAATCCCTCTCCCTTTTTCCGAACTGTAGATGTTCGTGACGAGGATCGCGAAGTAATCCTCCTCGTTGTCATAGTCGGGCATTGAGGGGATGGGGGTCATCTTGAAATCACCGCCCAAATATCTTGCTGCATGCAGCATCTCGTGACAGAGAATTTCGTCCGGTTTCTGACCGGGAGAATGCTTGTGAATGAATCTCAGTTGGGCATCCGATAGCGGCGTCCCGTTAAATACGACCTGGGTCGTATTTATTTTTTTGTTGTGCGGATGGAAATCGATGACGCCCAACTTCTTGGAACTGCGGCTTGGCTGGAAGTCGGAGTTGATTTCCCTGCTGTCCATCCCGGGATAGTCGTCGGTTATCAACACCTCTCCATGTGCCTTGATTTTCGTGGCGATGGCTTTTCCCGTGGCGCTGCTCAGGATCATACCCGTGACGATTCGCGAGACCTCGACCTCATAGGCTTCGCTGCTGCCGCTGACCTTGATCTGATCCTGGTCCAGGCTTTTCGTCATCGCGACCTCTCGTTGCCTTTACGGAGAAAGGGCATTCTTTTGGTCGTCCGGGGAGGTGCTAAAGTTCATCTGGCAGGACCTTCACCAGCGCCTGTTTCGTACCCCCCACTCCGTCGAACTTGCCTCAGCCCCCCGGGTTGCTTGCCGATCAGTGCGTCCGAATACGGACTCTACTTGATCGAGTATTGCCTGACAGCGAACGACCAATTGCTCGGCTGCAATTTGCCTGAGTTCGGGATCCGGCACCCGCAACTTGCCGGTCCATTCGGCGAGATAGCTGATGGTCTCCGCCTCGGTTCGCTGCTTCTGCGCGTTGTCGGGCAGGTCGAGAATCTGGACCCGCCGGTCGCTGAGAATTGCGACGACCGCCGCCTCTCCGCGCGGCGGCGTCATGACGTATTCGAAGCCGCGCTTTTTGGCTGCCGAATTCGGGATCAGCAAGTTCCTCGCCCGGCTTGATGAAATTCGTCGCCGCTTCCTGGGATTGAGCGATCATTTCGGGACTCTGGAAAAATCTGGGACATTTTCCCGCTGGCGTCGATGTCGACCAGCAGCAGATAGCCCGGCTTTTTGGTCGTTACCCGAAACGAAATTTTTGTGCCGACGCTGACGGATTGATCAGGGCTCATCAGCAGCGACACGTTCGCCGTGTTCGGAATATTCGCCGCGACATTATTTCGATCGGACGTGTTTTGGGCGACCCTGATCGCGCGCGAAACAAGCGAGATCGGCGACGATGACGGGGCTGAAGAGATCTCGAAAGATGGAAGTTCGGCGCCAACCGGCCTTGTCGGATCGATCGAGGACGATCTTGCCATGGTGCCGGCGATCGGCGTCAACAGAACGCCGAGACACCACGCCCACGATCAATCTGCTCGGCAGCATCGACGCTCTCGCTGGAGGAAGCCGTCAGGGGACGCTAAAGAACGCGACCGAACCGATCCGCGCATCGGCCGGCATATACCGCTCCAGGTTCTTGATAACCAGCCCAGACGCCCGCCGGCGATTGAGCTGCTGAAGCACTTTCTCCAGGTCCACCATGCGCTGCTGCGATGTCACGGCGACGACCTGCTCGGCGCCAAACGGCTCGCGCACGCGCAGCGGAAGCCGCAGATTGGCCGACTTGACCGGCGACACGTCCGAGCCCATCGGATAAAGCATCTGAACGGTGCCATCGCCGGACACGTTGAACAGCACCACGGCACGCCCCGCCACATCGGACAGATCGATATCGACGCGTCTGACCATTGCGCTGCAGACGATCGTCCGGCGAGACACGCATGACCTGCGGCGACTGGTCGCCATGCTCTTGAGCGTGCGGATCGCCGCCGTCCTGTCGATGACGGTGGGAAGATCGGCCAGGCTCGACCCCATAGGCGATGACGTCGCCCCAGGCGATGACGTCATGCGACACCGGGTCCCAGATCAGGTCCGGATTGTCCGTGGGCAGCACGGTCTGAAACGTCGGTCGCCCGATTTCAGGCCGGGAAAGTAGTTGGTCTTGCCGTCAAGCGCCGCCAGCCGGATCGGCGCGACTTAGCCGTTCGGAGCGATCTGCGGGTTCGGGCCCGGCGATGGGATCGGCGCGATGCTACCGGCAGCAAGGCTCGCAGACGCCGGCGGTGCGAGCGACGGTCGACGCCGGCGGAGAGGATGACCGCGGCGCGGATGTCGGCGATGCGGGTGCCGACGCTGCGGCCTTCGATCGGCCCCTGGATCAGCGTGACGCCGCGCGTCAGGCCGAAGGCGACGTCGATGTCGGGCGACCGGCTCGGCGAGGTCATGGTGACCACGTTCTGCCGCTGATCGGATAGCTGGTACACGACCTGCCGGATATTGGCGAAAAGCTCCTTGAGCGTCACCTTGCCGTCGTGATCGGCATCGGCATTGCCTTCGATCGGCCCGGGCAACGGCGTAGCTCAGCGCACCACGCAATCCGTCGATGCCGGGGACACGAACTTCCGGCGCCTTGGTACTGCGATCGACCGCGGCAAGAAAGGCGGTGCGGTCGAGATCGAGTTCCGAGCGCGGATCGCCCTGGTCCGAAACCGGTTTCAAGTTCGTCGACCAACAGGGTGTAGTTCGGAATTTGCCGGAAGCTCATTTCGGCCGCACGCGGATCGATGTCACGCACCATGCCGCCGCCGTGGCAGGTATCCGCGACGAAAATGACCTTGGCTCCGCGCAACTCGAATTGCCTGATGAAGTGGTTGAATTCGCTGCCGAGGATGCGTTGCTGCGAGCCCGTCGGCGTGGGCTCGAAGCCGGGCAGCAGGAAGACGTCCTCCATGC
Source organism: uncultured Alphaproteobacteria bacterium (assembly GCA_963843225.1). Taxonomy (GTDB): domain Bacteria; phylum Pseudomonadota; class Alphaproteobacteria; order Rhizobiales; family Xanthobacteraceae; genus Bradyrhizobium. The sequence continues at coordinate 68,870 of CAWJJT010000012.1, forward strand.
CGTCGGGCTGCGATCCCTTGATGCGCTCGGGCTCCTGGGCTCCATGTCCGGCAATCGACAGAAAGACGATATCGTTGGTCCTGGTACGCTCGACCAGCGCGCTGATCTCGCGCAGCACGTTCGACCGGTCGGCCTGCTCGTTGATCAGGGCCGTCACATCCCGAACGCCCATCGTCCTCAGGCTTGAATCGATGTCGTGGGCGTCCGCCGTCGCGCCTTTCAGTTTTCGGACATGCTGATAGTCATCAATGCCGATCACCAGGGCGCGCACCTCGCCGCCGTCGGGATTGCTGAGCTGCAGCGTGCTCGCCGCCCGCGCGCTGTCGGGAGTGAACGCTCGATGCCGCGAAATCAAGGCCGATGGTGAATATGATCTTCAACGCCCAGCGCATGCTCGTTACCTCGGCAAAATCGACCTCACAGGGCCGGCCCGCGCCCCGGGGGCTTCGCCGTCCCGGGCGAGGACTGGATATCGTCCTGGCGCACCGCGATGGAGCTCTTTGTAGAGCACGCCGCGGCGAATAAACGTTTGTCGTCAACGCGCCGCAGGAGGTTCACCGCCTGGAGGTGCCCGGCTTCTTCGAGCGCCCGGTCGGCGAGTCCGTGTCCTGATAGGCGCTCGCCGAGACCGTCGTTTCGTCCTCCGCCAGGGCGCGGAAACGTACGGGAACGTAGCCGCGCTCCAGCAGCGAGGCCAGCGGATAGACATTGCGACAGACGCGGCCGTTGCAGCCGCCGGTCGACGACTTCCATCACTTCGGCCTTGCGATCCGGGGTAAAGCGCAGGAACAGCATGACGTGCGACCCCGGCTTGTTCAGGGCATCGCCCGGTTTCAGATCCCAGGGATTCTCCACCGTCTTGGCGATCGCTGGAATGGCGGCGGTGGTGTAGTGAACCGACAGTCCCCATGCCGCGCTGACGAATGCCGAGCAATCCACGCCGGCAACATCGGCTCGGGGAGCGTTGCGCGTGCAGACGTTTCCGGCCATGGTTCCGGCTTCGACCCGAAGGCGGAAATTGGCCAGCGAACCATGGCAACCCCAGCAATAGGGCACGCCGCGGACTTCCTGATTGACCTTGCCCTGCAGATACCAGGGACGCCGAATCCGGCTGAAGCCGGTGCAGGCCGTATCCGGATCGGCGACCATAGTTTGCCGGCGTCAGCTTCCATTGCACTCCTTCGAAAGCAAACGCCGTTTCGATGGTCTGCTGACGATTGGAAGGCCGCACCGCCGCGATGGCGTCGAACTTGCCGTCGGACTTTCCTTCCAGCGGCTTCCTGGCGGCGGTCCGCGGCGGACGCAGGTCGATCACCGAGGCCTTGCCAAGGGGACGGAAACCGACGCCCACGACATCGACCCCGTCGGCTCTGGTGCGCAGAAAGTAAACGTCGCCGTCGCCGGAAATCGTGACGAAACGCCGGGTTAGCGGGGTATTTTCCAGCGGCAGCTCATAGACGCCTTCGAGCTTGCCGTTCGAGGCGTAGCGCGCCACGAAGGTCGAGGCTTGTCGGCCCGAATCCGGAACATTCTCGCCCAGGACATACAAGCGATCGCTGTTGTCGATTTCGAGAAATTCCACGGTGCCGAGCTTGTTCGGCACGCGCAGGCGTGAGCTGAGCGATCGTCTCGTTGTTGTCCATGGTCTGGACCTCGATGCGAACGCTGCTGTCGCCCTTGTTCGGAATGATGTCGGCAATCACCGATCCCTTGCCGCGGGACGCGATATATTGCCGGTCCGGCTGCCGGCCTTTTTTGATGACCGCGGCGCGGGTGTTCTGATCGAGCAGATCGGCCGCGCTTCCCGGCGACTGCGAGCCCGTCTGCGCGAAGGCCGAGAGGGCGAATTGATCGTCCACGTCTCGCGTGACGACTTCCTCGAGCTGAACCACGCCGTCGTCGATGCCGCGGGTGGATTGGTCGTTGGCGGCCTTGAGCGTGCGGATCGAACCATCCCAGACCAGGATATCGCTTTTGCGGACGACCAGATCGTTTCCCTGCACATCCGCGGGCATTTTCATGATGCCGGATCGCTGGTGGGTTGCTTCGGATCGAACCGGAGAATGCGGCCGTTGATCTGATCGAGCACGAACAGATTGCCCTGCGCGTCCGACGTCAGCGCCTGTGGACCGGTCAGTTCCACGTCTTCGCCGGCGGCGGCGATGCCGACCGTCGTCGCGCTCGCACCGGCGGAAAATTGCCGCACCACGGTGTCCGCGGCCACAGCGGCCCCCGCAAACGAGACGGCCCATCCCATCACGACGGTCCGGAGAAACCATTTTTGACGAAGCATGTTCGCCTCAATATTCAACAAATCAACTGAACTGCCGACCGTTAGCCTTCGACCAACGTGTATCGCCTGTTGGACGTGCAGTTGGCTGGTTCAGTTCGATCACTTCTGCGCGTAAATCGGCGAAACTACACCGGGCCGCCTGCACAGAATTTAGATAAACGTCAGTTTTGTCAATGGTTTAACGTAGCATCCTGCCCGGCGACATACAGAGGAGTTGTCATGGATCGGCTGAAATTGTTTTCCATCGCGGCGATTGGCGGCGCCATGTTGGCGGCCGTCTCCGCGGCCCGGGCAAATGATTCCGCTGCTGAACTCTCGATCGGCGGACTGCAGTTTGTCCGCACCAACGACATTGCGATGGAAAGCGAGGATCTCAGGATATCGCTCGACCGCATCACCGTGCGCTATCAATTCACCAACACCTCCGAAAAACCCGTCACGCTGACTGTCGCCTTTCCGCTGCCCGACATCGACCTCTCGGAGGCGGAAAACATCGCGCTTCCATCGGCCGATCCGGTCAATTTCGTCGATTTCGAAACGAGAATCGACGGCGTTCCGGCGCAGTTCCAGATCGACCAGCGCGCGATGGTTGGCGACAGGGATGTCAGTCCCCTGCTCGATCAATTCAAGCTTCCGCGTCTGCCGATCGGCACCCGTGAGATCCGGGTCGCCGATCTGCCGGCAGCAACCCGCACCAAACTCGCTGATCAAGGCTTGCTGATGCCGGTGAGAACCGACGACAAGGGCCGTCAGCAATATGAAATGGCCTGGGTCGTTAAAACTTCCGCGGTTCGCCAGCAGACATTTCCCCCGGGCCGCAAGATCGTCGTCGAGCACCAGTACAGGCCGAGCGTCGGCACCAGTAACGACAGTATCCTGCGATCGAGCCTCCGCCGCAGCAAAGCCCTCACCCCCGAAGTAGAGCGATATCGAAAGCAATATTGCATCTCCGACGCGTTCCTGGCGCAACTCGACAAGATTGCGGGCAATGGCGTGGCCAACGCGTCGATGATTGGGGAACGGCGGATCAACTACGTGCTCAAGACCGGCGCCAATTGGGCCGGACCGATCCGCTCATTCAAGCTGACCATCGATCCCGGCGCCGATCGCCTGATCAGCTTTTGCCCTGGTCAGTTGAAGCCGACCGCGCCGAATGCGCTGGAATTCACCGCCGCGGATTTCAAGCCCGAACGCGATTTGAATATCCTGATCATCGGCCGCTTCTGACCAAGGCATCTGATCTCGCCTCGATCAGATAGCTTCAGTTTTTAAGCCGAAAATAACGCGCTGCCGCGGCGATCGCCACATTGTTGCGCTGTGCCTCGCTGATCGCCTGCAGGAAGAAAGTGTCGGCCGCCATGGGTTTGGGCTGTCGCAGGGAATCGAGAACCTGCGGCGTCGCCACGGCCATCACCAGTTGCGGACCCTCGCCTCCGCCGCTGCGCTGCATCCCTATCGAGAACGAAAGGGAATCGGTGCCCGGCTTCAGCAAATAGGACAGGTTCTTGCACTTCTCCGCCATCGGACACCAGCAGCAACTCGACAACACGATTGGCGAAATTCTCGATGGTGCCGCTCAGCGTCTCGCCATTTTTGACTTCGACGGAATTGAGATTGATGCGCGGCGCTCGCGCCTGGTTGCTGCCAAGCTGGCTGAGGAATTTGATTGCCGGACACTGAGCCTGTGTGACCAGCCGGGCGCCGACGGAGGCCTCAAAGCCCAGGTCGCGCTTGAACGCCTTGTCGAACGCGTCAAACGGCGTCGTCGACGCGCCAAAGCCCTCGATCACCGCAGCATTCGAACTGATCGCGACGGGAAGAATGAAGAAACAGTCACCTCCATTATATTGCTCGACATATCGACGAATGCGATCGGTACGGGCTGCGGCATCGCCGGTCGACAGCGGCGGTGTTGCCGGTCGCGGCGCGGCTACCGGTGACGATGCTTTCGGCTCCGGCGACGACGGGCGCGGATTTCTGGCCGAATTCCGGCAGCGGGGGCGGCTTGACGGTGCCTGGGACCGACCAGACCAGCGTATAGAACGCATAGACGCCCTCCCCCGCCAGCGCCGCCAGAATAATCGCGGCGAAGATCAGCCAGAGAGAACGGCGTCTTGGCCTCGGCATCACATACGGCTCCGGCCGGAACGCAGAAGTCTCGACACGCGCCAACGGATCGAAGCTGCGCGGCGATGACGACGACGCAATCCGCCAGTTCGCGATATCCGCCATTGTTGCGGGCCGGTTCGCGGGATCGGGCTGCAGCATCTGTTCGAGCAGCGGACGGATCCGCATGTCGACGCCGCCGAGATCGGGCACCCGCCGACGCTTCTCGACCAGTTGAAACTGGCTGCCGCCCATGTCGAGCTTCTGTCCGGTCAAGGCATAGAACAGCAACAGGCCGAGACTGTAGATATCGGATTTCGCGGTGACCTCGCCGCCGTAAAGACCGACCTGTTCCGGCGAGACATAGTTGTCCTTGCCGGCGAAGCCCGCAGCCGATGATGGTCTTGTCGCCAACCTGGGTCGAACGGGCGATGCCGAAATCGATGATCTTGGCCCGCGTCACATCGCTCAACGGGACGATGATGTTGTCGGGAGACACATCGCGATGAATGATGCCGCGCTCGTGAGCCGCCTGAAGGCCCGAGGCGATGCGCCGCATCAACTTCAGCAGCGCCTCGAAGGTCAGCGGACCGTCGGCCAGCATGTCCGACAGCGACCGGCCATCGACGAATTCCATGGCGAGATACGGCCGCTGCAGGGCCGGCTCGACCGTAAAAAGGAAGTAGCGAACGATGGCCTCGTGCGGCAAATGATGAAGCGCCGCCGCCTCGCGGCGGAACAGCGCCAGCGCGGCCTCGTTTTCGGCCATCTCCGGCAGAAGCATCTTGATCGCCACGGCGGCGCCGGTCTGAATCTCGTGGCATTTGTAGACTTCGCCCATGCCGCCGGCGCCGATCATCTCGATCGATTTCGTAGATGCCGTTGAGGCGCGTACCGGCTGGCACGCCGCGATAGGACGGCCGGAACGGCTCTGTGGGATTCACGACCGCCACTCCGGACACCGTCCGTGACGAACGATTTTGTCGGCTCCGACGAACGCGAACCGCGCAACAGCGGACGACGACGACCGTGACGTTGTCGAGACCGCCGCGCTCCAGCGCCAGCTTCGAGCATCATCTCGCAGGCCGCCTGCGCGTTGCGGCCGCCGGCGTACTGGAGAATCTCGTCGTCACTCAGATGCTTGGTCAGGCCATCGCTGCAGATCACAAAGACATCGCCGGGGTCAGCGGCGCCGGTGACGATCTCGAGTTCGAGCTCCTCGGCGGCGCCGACCGCGCGCGTGATCACATTGCTGGGCCAGTTCTCGGCGTCTTCGCGGGACAGCGTCCCGGCCGCGACCAGTTCCTCGACTTCCGTGTGGTCTCGCGACAGCTGCCTGATCGTGCCGCCCTTGATCAGATAGATCCGGCTGTCGCCGGCCCAGACACAGGCATAGTGCTCGTCGCGGACAAGCAGAACCGCGGCCGTGGTGCCGATGGTTGCGCCGTTGCGCGCGCGGCTCAAATCCATGATCCGCTGGTTGGCGCGAAAGATCTGGGTCTCGCATTGTTCCAGCAGATCGAGCGCCGCTTCGGGCTGCTCGATGGCGTCGAGCGATTCCACCAGGATCCGGCTCGCCAGATCGCCGGCCTCGTGGCCGCCCATGCCGTCGGCCACCGCCCACAAGCCGGCATCGGTGCGCACCAGGCACGAATCCTCGTTGCGCTCGCGCACCTTGCCGGCGTGCGTCACGCTGCTGACGTCAAATCTTAACGGCGACACATCCATCTGCCTGCATCAACCCACCGGATGATTCCAGCTTCGCGCAAATCTCATCTCGCATGGACGATTTGCTCCAAGATCTCCGGTCAGCAACGTGGAATAGCGATACGGGTCCGGCAAGCCACGGCAACTCATTGCCAGCGGAGGAAAATCGCCGCCGCCGGCGGTCCACCAGAAGCTTGCGGCGGCATAGACCTCGGGGCCGGCAACGCGAAGCGCCGACAGCGCGTCGCCGAAATCCGCTCCAGCCGTCACCATTCCGGCCATGCCGTCGCCGAGCGACACGACGCCGTTATCGACCGACGGCGCGGGATCGGGTTCGTGGAACCGCAAGCCCGTCCAGTCGCCGCCGAGATTTCGTCGAACGCGATATCGCGCGCGAGCGTCGAGAGCAGAAAGCTCTCGGCCATGCCGAACCACTCATCCTGGGTATCGATGTCGGGCGGCGCGATCGGCGCATCGGCGTCCGCGATCGCGTGCAGCGTGAGCGGATAATAGCGTCCCATGCCGTCCAGCGACGGCATGATCGCGCCCAGCGACCGTGGTGCCGCATATTTCGGCGCCAAGCCAGAACCGCCAGACCGGCGCGGTCAGAAACGCCTGTTGCCATGCGCTCACCCAGCTGGTGACGGCTCGCCGACAGGCGAGGCTTGCACCCACGGCTCCCAGGCCTCGAGAAAACCTCGCGGCGTCGCCAGCGCGATGAAGTCGCGCTTGGCACCCAGCTTTCCAAACAGACCGCAGCGCATGATCGTGTTCAAATTCCACTGGGGCAGCGGAACTCCCTGAGCGTCGTCAGATTGAGCGGATTGCGGACCGACCCGGTCGAGATCTGATAATTCAGTTCCTGGCCGGCGACGATAAAGCTGGCGCTCGCGGTTTCGCCCTTTGCGGTGAGCGAACCGGCCTCGAGCATCCGAAACAGCGACCAGGGACCGGTCCGCTCGAGGACCGAGGGCGGCCCGGTCTCGCTGCTGACGGAGATGGCGGTGCGCGTCGACGGACCCGGCCACTGCACCGTCGACGGCGCAGCGCTCGAAGGCGGCGGCGGCGCTGCGCCAAAGGCCGATGCGCCGCCGGTGCCTGGGCTTGCGATAACGGTGCCGCCGATCTCGGTCTTGATGTCGACGCCGGGACCAGCTGCGCGCGGCGGCTTGATGGCCAGCGATACCTGCGGCACGCTGCCGCCGGTCTGGAAGAACGCGTCGCGGATATAGGCGGCATTTTGAAACTGCTTCAGCGTCTCCGGCGACAGCGACCGGCCGACCGGACTGTCCTTGCGCCACGTCCAGTCCGGCCGCGACGTATCGGCATACGGCGCAAGGAACTGGGTGAAGAACTTGTCGATGATGCCGTTCGGACTGAACAGCTTGGCGAAATCTCCGAGCGGCACTTCCTGATTGCTGCCGCGCACGAACGGATAGCGATTGGTGACCGTCTGCTGGCAAACCGGCGTGACCTGATCACGCAACGTTTGCAGCAATTGTCCGGCCGTCGAGGCCGCGACGCTGCCTTCGAACTCGGCCGCGGCGCCGCGCAGCATGTCGGAGAATGGCGGCGGCATGCGCGAGGCGTTGTTGCGCAGCGCGGCGACCTGCGTCTGCAGCGAAGCGGTCGCCTGCGCGGTCATCTGCGGGTTCTCGACGATCAGCGTCAGGTTCTGCGCGATGTCGTTCAGGTTGGCGATGACGGAATCGATCGGCCGGCGGGTGCTGTCTCCCTCCAGCACCGAATGAAACGGTTTGAACTGCGCTTCGATCGCCGGCGCCGGGCGAGCCATCCTGCGTATTGAACAGCGCCGGTGACGGCTGCGCGAGCGCGTCCGCCGGCGCGGGCGCATTGGCGGGCTTTGGCCGCTCCTTGGTCAGCGTGGTTTCGTCGCGGATCGATTCCAGAATCTGCGCGCAGCGGCGATGTCGGCGCCGACAGCGCGCGCAGCGCGTCGTATTTCGGCTTGTCCGCCAGCAGCTTTTTCAAGCGAAGGTTTCCGAGCGCCGTGCGCCAGGTGATGACGAAATCGTTGGAATAGATGTTCAGGAGATCACCGGCCAGGGCGTCATATTGCTGACCGACTGGCCGTCTGCTGTCCGGCGTCGCCGAGCACCCAGCGGTCGCGATTCATCCGCTCCGACAGTCCACCCAGCTTCGCAATGAACATCTGCTGGAAGCCGTTATAGGTGAAGAAGGCCGGAACACGGACGTTGTCGAGCGACTGCCCCGCCGTGCTCTCGAAAACGACGGACACGTCCGGTCCGCCCTTGCGCGTCACGATCCAGTCGCCCGCGGTCGCGGCGCGCGCCTCCGATTTCAGAAATTCATAGGCCCGCTGCGCCACGCTGAGACGCGCCAGCGAATTCTGCGCCTCCCGGATCAGGCGGCCGTCGAGTTCGACCAGCGGCGGCTGCTCGGTTTCCAGATCGAACATCGCGGTCAGATGGTCTTCGAGCAGCCGGCGGCCTTCCGCGTTGGTCGAGCCCGGATAGAGATTGTCGGCCCAGTCGCGCTGCATCCAGGATTTGATCAACCCCTGGTCCGGCGGATGCTGTCCGCCGAGCATGAGATAGACCTTCAGCGCCTCATAGACGAAGGCCGGCTCGCCGATCCTGGCGTTGAGTTGCTCCTCCAGCCGGTAGAGCAGACGCGGACGGAACATGCGTTCGAGCGCCGTATGATAGGCAGCATCCGATGCCGACAACAGCCGCGGGTGCTGGCTGAGCCCGTAGCGCTCGGACAGCGGCACCTGCGCATCGCGAGTGGCGTAACCGGCCGGCGCATTGCGCAGGCGATGCAGCAGCGGCAGAACCTTATCGAGATCGTGATCGGCGATCAGGGTCTGCTTGATCAGCGGCGCGCCGGCGGCTGCATATTCGCCGTCGAGCTGCACGGTCTGCTCGATCAGATCGGAATTCTTCTTGTAGCTGGTGAGCCACGCAATGCTCAGTCCGACGGCGCAGAGGCCGATCAGCGACAGCGCCGCGGTCTTGATGATCAATGCGCGCCGCACGGCGCCACGATCCGTCGAGACCCAATCGGCCTCGCCGATGATGACCTTCGTGATCAGGTTCGTGAGAAAGAAGCTCTTGCCGGAGCCGTGATAGGCCCCGGCGGAGACTTCTTCCGCGCCGAAGGTTCGCGCCAGCGATCCGATCAATTGATCGATCGGCGTGCCCTGCTGGGTTCCCGAGGTGAAATAGAATCCGCGCAGGCTGGCGTTGACGTGATAGCGGGTGGGCTCGAAGATCTGATTGAGAAAATTGTGGATCTGCGGCTTCAGCCGCGCCATTTGCGCCGCGAAGCCGAACAACTGGACGCGATGCTGCGGGGCCGGTTCGTCCTGCAGCCGATCGAGGGTTTCCTCGCTGAGGCGCTCCAGCAGGAGATCGAATTCGTTGGGAATGTCGCCAACCAGATTCTTGTTCTTGTCGGCGGTCTGGAACGTTGCGCCCCAGACCTGGCGCCGGCCGGCCTCGTTGAGATAGCTGAAATATTCGGTGAAATCCCGCGACCAGATCGGTCTTGGTGAACAGCGCATAGACCGGAAAACTGACCTTGAGCCGCTGGTGCAGTTCGAGCAGCCGCATGCGGATCGCTTCCGCGTGCGCCGCCAGGTCCTGCCGCGACATCGTCAGAATATCCTCGACGCTGATGGCGACCAGGACACCATTGATCGGCTGTCGCGGCCGGCTCTTCTTCAGCAGATCGAGGAAGGAGAACCAGCTTTCCTTGTCGCTCTTGGCGTCGGAATCCTGCGTCGTATAGCGCCCCGCCGTATCGATCAGAACGGCCTCTTCCGTGAACCACCAATCGCAGTAGCGCGTGCCGCCGACGCCTGCGACCGCGGCCGGCGTCGCGCCCCGCGCCAGCGGAAATTTCAGACCGGAATTGACCAGCGCCGTCGTCTTGCCCGCGCCCGGCGGACCGATGATGACGTACCAGGGCAGATCATAGAGATAGCCGGACTTGTTGCCGCTGGCGGTCTTCAGCGTGGCGAGCGCGTCCTTCATGCGCTCCTTGAGCACGGGCTCGTCGTTGACCGTCTGTTCGGCGCCGCTGATGCCTTCGGCGATCTGCTTGGCGCCCTTGCGACGCTGGAAGATACCGAAGCCGGCAATCGCCGCGGCGCCCGCGACGAGAAGCAGGATGACAATGTTGCGAACGATGGCATTTTCAAGCGGATGCCAGTCGCCGAAGGCGATGAACGGGCCGGCGAAGTAGATGACGGCCGCCAGCGAGCCGAGCCCGATGCCGTACAAGACGATTTGGATAATCTGCTTTGGAAGCATGCTGCCTTTATCCGCTCTCGGCTATTCGCTGCGTTCGATGAAGATTTCGACTCGCCGGTTCTTGGCGCGCCCTTCCGGCGTCGCGTTGCTGGCGATCGGCGCGTCCGATCCCTTGCCTTCGATGTCGATCGCGGCCGGGATCGGTGAGGCCCTGCTTGAGCACGGCAGCGACCGCCTTCGCGCGCTCGACCGAGAGTTCGAAATTGGAAGGAAAACGCACGGTGTTGATCGGCGTATTGTCGGTATGACCCACGATCTTGATGTGCTCGGGTTCCTTGTCCAGCGTCGCGGCGACGCGGGCCGCGACCGGCTTGAAGGCGTCGAGCACGGTGGCGCGCCCGGACTCGAACAGAACGAGGTCGCAGACCCGGATGACGATGAAGCTCCCGGTCTGATCCGCGGTCATGACGCAGGCGAGCTTTTCCTGCCGCCAGCGCGTTGCGAATCCGCTGCAACTGGGTGATGCGATCGGGTGGTGGCGGCGGCGGAGGTGGCGGAGGCGGCGCAATGATGCGGCGCTTCAATTCGATGGGATCGGCCGGATGCAGCGCAAGCGATACCTCGGCGGCATTTTCGGCGCCGCTCGACAGCAGCATCCGCAGCGTGAAATAGACTCCCGTCAGCAGCGCCGCGACGACCGCTGCGACCATCCACACCGGTACGCGCGCGCGCTGCCGGCGATTGGCCAGTTCCTGGCCGCGCCAGTGCGGCGACAGATCGGCGTCGGATTTCGGGCGAACCCGGCGCAGGATTTCGTAAAGGTTGCGCTGGATCATCTGCAGGCTGGCGACGCCGTTTGGCCGAGGCACGATGCATGCCCTGGAAGCCCAGCGCCAGGCACGCGTGCTGCAGCTCGAGAACGGGGTAGTTGACCAGCGGATCGGTCTTGAGGTGATCGAGAATTTCGAAAAACCGCACACCGCCGACGCGTTCGCCGAAGAAACGGCTCAGCATCGAATATTGCGTCCAGACGTGACGCTCTTCGGTCGGAATATGCTGCACGATGTCGTCGGCCGTCGCGCACAGAATGTATTTTGCGGTGTTGGCCTGATGTTCGGAGATCCCCGCGGACCGGATATCGGTCTCGAAGAATTTCACGGCATCGGCGACCTGCTCCATCAGGCTCGCAAACGACGCGCGCATCAGGGCGACGCGCAGGCGGCCGAGCAACTGCAGCAGCGGCCCGGCGGCGCGCATGATCGGATTGGCGTTCGGCGCCACCAGTTCGTCGACGCGCAGCATCGGCGCGGCCGGACTCCGCGAACTTCGGCTGCTGCGGCGTGGCCGGCGTCGACACCCATTCTTCGGGCGGTGGGCGTCGTCGGCGGCGCGCGCATAGCCGGGCGATTGCGGTGAATAGCCGGAGGACGGGCTGGTCGAGGGCGGCGTCGGCGAAAACGGAGCACGCGGCGGCGGCCGCCCCGGGTCGGCGGAGGGCGCAAGAGGATCAGGAGCCTGCGGCAGCCTTCCACCGGGATTGGGACGGATGATCGTCCGCTCGACCCGACCGAAAGGATTTGCCGGCTTGTCCTTGTCGTTCATTGGCGGTCTTCCAGAATCGCCCATAGATGCAGTTCAAGTTCCGGCCAGTCACCCGAGAAGTGCATCCCGATCGATGCCGCCTTGCTGAACTCCGACCAAAGCTGCGATTTGCGATCCATGTAGAAGTACACGTGATCGGTGATGGCGCGAATGTGCGGCGGCGGCGTCGGCAGATGCACCAGCGGCACGCCCGGCAGGTTGGCGTGCACGATCTCGTTCATCTTGGTGTTGGGCCCGACCTTGAACAGATGCGGAAAGTCGTTCTGGATTTCGACCAGCGGACGGCGCGCCGCGACCTCAAGCACCAGCGTCGCATTGCGGAACAGGGACCGGTCGCGGATCGGCGACGAAAATGCATTGGGCCGCAACTGGATAATTTCGAGCCGGATCGCGCGCCGGCCGAGCTGCGCGCTCAGGAAATCCTGCAGATCGCGCATCACCGGGCCGAAGACATTTTCCAGATCGTCCTGATCGTACTGGGGATAGGTTCGGGCCCGCCGCTCGGCCGTTGCGAAAGTGGCGAGCTCGCCGACCAGCCGCAGAAATTCCTCGAACAGGCGCTCGGGATGGACATAGCTCGAGCTCCGCAGATGCCTGAGCACCGCGATGTGCCGATTCAGCAATTGCAGGACCAGATACTCGACGCTCTGCAGTCCGCCGCCGGCGGTCGGATCCGCCGCATAGCGCGCGAGTTCCTCGAGCTTGTTGTCGATCCAGCCGATCGCCCGGTCGATCCAGCCCTCGACCACGGGATAGGCATGACACAGCAGGACCGGAGGAACGAATTTTTCGTCGAAGACGATCGTCTTGTCCCGCACCTCGATAATTCTGGCGATCCCAAGCGCGATGTAGCCGGGCTTGCCGCTCTTGCGCAGCTCGAAGCCGAGCCGCGGAAAGGCAAGATCGATTTCCTCTTCGACGCGCAACTCCGAGGAGGAGTCGATGAAGGTTTCGGCCCCGATGACAAAGCGCGCCGCGCTTTCGGCCTCGCGATCGTCCGTCTCACGCGTGTTGGCGGACGCGATCGGCATCGAGAGCCAGACGATCTGACCGGCCGCGGCCTCGGGCACGGCAATGGCGGGCGGCAATGGACTGTCGGCCGGGATGCTGAAGGGAGTTCCGTCAGGCATGATGCCCGCGGCCCGCCGCAGCGCGAATTTACTCTGTTGAGCCAGATCCCGATCGATTTCGAGTTCGGAAAAGCCCCACGGATATGGCGTCGTAGGCCGCACCCGGGATTCGAGCAGGTGCTCGTGATAGCGATCGTTCTGCTGCAGATGATGGGGTCGAAGGAAAAGACCTTCCGACCAGGCAACCTTGGTGTACCAGGACATTTATCGGATCTCTCGAATAGCCGGATGGTCCCCGAGCGCGCCAACCATCCCGTATTTATCCGGCTGACTCCAATCTTGGTTCAGCTCGGTCGGATTTTGGTTCAAAGCCGAACGGGATTTCTGCCCGTTGCAACCCATAAACCACGTCCGAACCCGCTCAATCAGTATCGCGTATTTCGCAAAAAACCCAATGTACACAGCCGGCTGCAGCGGCGCCAGAGCGTTTTCAGTCGCCATCATAGCAGCGCGCAAAGTAGTCCATGAACGTGTCCAGTATCCCGTTGTCGTGCCGCTTCGCATGGGCCTGCCAGCGAGCAACATAAACGTCCCACAGCCGCGCCTTGCGCGAACCCACGATGCCCGCAAGGCCACGATCGGATTGGGAAGTGGCTTCGATCGTGGCGGGATCCACGTCCCGCATCAGGAGCGTGACGGCCTGCTGCATCGCCGTATAGGTTTTGATTTGATGTTTCTTCAAATCATCGAAGCCCTGCGCGAACGCTCTCTCGGAATCGAGATAGCTCCGGTTTTGGGAACCGAACATGATGCGCAGCGCGTCTTCCGACGTTGGCGCAAATTTCAGCGGGTTATTGTTGATCGCCTGAACCGTCGTCTGGTTGGGACTGCGCGCCAATCGTTTGGCTTGCTGGCGGGCCTCCAGCAGTTGCTTCATGTTATCGGTGGCAAGCTTCATCAGTCGACCAAATTGCTCGGCGAGTTCGGCGGGGTCGCGCCCGGCGAAGGCATCGTCCGGCAGGCCGGCGCCACGCGCCACGAGCTGGACAAACCTCGCCATCTCATCGCGTCTCCACGCTGCGCTGCGAAGTGACCGGCGGATCGGATTCCGGAACGGACCAGGGCTGCTTCGCCTCACCGCTTCCCGGACGCCGCGGGCTCGGCACCGGGATGACCTCGGGTTGCGGCGCGGGTGGCGGCGGCGGACCCTCGGCCCAACTATCGTGTTCGGTGGCAACAGGCATCCTCCGAACGGATGACACCGAGACTGCCGCGGACGGTGCGGGACGTGCCGCCGGGGCCGGCACGTCGACCGCCCAATCGAGAAAATCCGGTCGGACCGGAACCGCATCATGCGGACCCTTGAGCTGCCGCGGGTCGATCGGATCGGCTGCATCCGGCCCCCCGTCCCACAGGTTTTCGTCGCGCGATGGCATATGCGCCGGCGCGGCCTCGTTCGGTTCGACGATCTCATCATCCATCGCCGCGGCGATGATGTATTGACCGATGGTAAATCGATCGCCGTCGCGCAATCGATGCGGGGCCTTGAGACGGCTGTCGGCCCCGTTCAGGAACGTGCCGTTGGTGGAGATGTCGTGAAGCCAGTAGGCGCCATCGTGCCAGCGAACCTCGCAATGCTTGCCCGAGATGAAACGGCTGGAGTCAGGCAAGGTCCAATCGAGATACTGATCGCGACCGATATCGAGACCACGTTTACCCTTGATCGAAACACTCAATGGGCCGCCGTCAGGCAGGGTCGTCAAATTTTCTATTCGCAGCGTCAGGGTCATTGCGGTCGATCTGTCGAATCGGTCGATGCTTCAAGGGCTGGTGGTTAACTCTGTCGTTGGCAGTTGCATTCAGGCCGCGGCGGGCTCTGTTCGTGCGGACGGTGCGTCACAATCCCGTCTCGGCCAGTCTAATGCCGTCCACTATACACGCTTGCATCCGAGCGGTGTACTGTTCTGGCCTGGAGCCTCTGGCGCTGAGCAGGATGGCAATGCGCGCCGCTCTGGGGGTCATGTAGGCTGGCGCCGGAACCAGCACTTGGGGATGCGGCACGAGTGCACCGCCCGACCATCCGGCGCCCAAAGCGAGCCAGCTCAAGGGGTCGTTGCTGTCGCCCCGGTTGCCAATTTCAAGCGCAGCGCGCCGATGTTCGTCATCGGGATCATACACCCATGCTTCAGCCGCACTAATCGATCCGGCCCGGCTTGCGTCGATCTCGCCGAGCATGCCCCTCACGCATCCGCACGCCCACCAGATCGCCTCCCGGCGCGAGAGCAGGTACGCGCAAAACGTTATGGCGTCCTCGAACTTGTGCTGCGCCGACAGCCTTTTCAGAAACGTGGTCGGTGGCTCGTCCGTGGGGTCGGCTGCAATCCCGGTCACGGACGGCGGAAAAGTTTCGAACAGCGCGAGGGTGGTGACGAAGCGAGTCTGGGACATGCCTGAACCTAATCGCCAAAATTCAATGCAATCCGACTTACTTCGGTGATTACCCCGGATCGCGCAAACGGCAAGCCTAGACCGGGATCACCATTGGAACCATACCGTTGATCAGCACCATTCCATTAAGATTAATCAGTGGAGCCGTCAGCGTGATGGTAGCACCCGCCGTCTGGTTGATGGTCGCTTCCGCGGTTTCGTTGATCACGGGAGATGTCGACGGAAAAGATCGCCGGCAAAAGCGTCACCGTCGTCAACCCAACCGTGTGGCTGATCGTGACCATCGCTGTCGTGCTCTGACTTCCCATCGGGATTGAAATTGAACGATCGCCGACTTGAATGGTGAGCTGGTCGTCGCCGTTCTTCAGTGTGACGCTGCGCGACGGACTGCCTTTCGGAGGCATGAAAGCCTCGCCGATGGTCACGGTCTGAGAATTCTTGATGGTGACCTCGTGATCCTTCTCGGCATGCATGCGAATCTTTTCCGAGTTCTTCTTGTCCTCGAACATGAACTCGTTGTAGCCGTTGTGCCCCTTGGACGAGTCGGACTTCAGTCCGGACTGGGTCTTGTCGTCGGGAAGCGTGTACGGGTATTTGTTGTCGCCGTTGTAGACGCATCCCGTCACCAGCGGCCGGTCGGGATCCCCTTCGAGAAATTCGACCACCACCTCCATCCCGATCCGCGGAATGAATTGTTCGCCCCATTGCTTGCCGGCCCAGGATTGAGCGACCCGGATCGGGCAGGACTTCTTGGGATCGCGATCCCAGAAGAACTGGACCCAGATGTGACCGTCTTCGTCGGTCGAAATCTCCTCGCTCTCTTCACCCTTCTTGCCAACGACTTTCGCGGTCTGGATGCCGCCAATGCGCGGCTTTGGCGTCAACGGCAAACTGCGGAACGGGCGATCGCTCGGCAGGAACTGGTAGTTTCCGCTGTAGCCGGCCACGCCCGACTGGCCCGTGCCGTAGGATTGAACGCCGTAGCTGTGACTGGCGCGAACCACGAGATATTCCTTGTTCTCGTCCGAGGCGGGATGCTTCTCGACCGTGACGAGACCTCCTGCGAACAAGGAGGGCGCATCGCCGCCGGCGTTGCGGCGACGGTCCATGGCCTGCTCCGCCTCGAGCCGGAATTGGGCGAACTCCTTGCCCTTGTCCTGCTCATCGTACTTGCCGGGATAGTCATAGACTTCGAATCTCGACCGCGTGTAGCTCTCCGACCCTTCCTTCGACGCGCGCAATTGCTTGGGGGGCTTGAGGTAGTCGTAATCGTTGAACTCGACTTTGCCGGTGCGGAAACGCCGATCCGAAACCCATGAATCGATCTGCTGTTCGACCCGGAGATAGGCGTCGGTCTGGAAATGATATTTGACCTGTGGAAGGTCCGGGACTGCGCTGTGCGAAGCGCGCGAGTCGGCAAGCACCATCGTATGCTGGCCGTCCTTATGCTCGAAATAGTAGTAGATCCCGTACTGCTCCATCAGCCGGGAAACGAACGCGAAATCGGTTTCGCGATACTGAACGCAGTATTTGATCTTGTCGTAATTGCCTGTCGTGCGGAACTTGAAATCCGTGCCGCTGGAGAATCCGGCATCCGTGAACACCTGCTGGATGATGTCCTTGACGCTCTTGTCGAGAAAAATCCGGCAATTGGCACGGTGGGCCAGCAGCCAGAACCACGGCCGCAGCACCAATCGATACTGGGAATATTCCTGCTGTCCGCCTACCTCGGTGCCGACCCATTGCGCGTTGGTGAGGATGCCGCAGAAAAAGCGCTGCTTCTGCTCGTAGGTCTTGAGCTTGACCGTGCAGGCCTGGCCCAGCGCCTTGTCGAAATCGACGTTTGCCTCTTCGCTCAGGGCTTCGATCTGAAATTCGAACGGTTCGCCCAATCCCTCGCTGCCCGAGAAACTCTTGAGCGCCAAAATGTCTTCGCCAAGGGGCGTTTTGAGCGCGGCCGCATGATTGGCTTGACTGAGCTGTCCCATCCGATCCCTCGACGACTGCCACGGCGGAACGTCAATTCGTCCGCTCCATATAGTCGGCCTAGCGTAGGTCGGGGTTCAATTTCAACGTGGTATTGCCGTTTTCGCGAGCCTTGAGGAACGCACGCGAGTTCATGCCTGACGCACCGCACGCGTCCGGTACCCCTCGCCTGCCGGCGCCACCGGAAGCCCGCCTTCTCAGTTCGATCCGCGAACTCGTCCAGGTATTGCCCGCCGACAAGTTCGCGAGCGTTGTCATCCATGCCCGGACGGCCATAGCGCCGTTCCGCCTCTCTGAGGACAGCACCGCCGAACTCGGGGCTCTGGTTGATCTTGGCTTCCAAAGCGCCAAACGTATCCGTCATGACTTCGGATCAACGTGTCGATTGCGTTGATCACGAAATCGCCGTTGATCGGGTTGCGATTTGACAGCTCGACGGCCCTGCGGCGGCGCCAAATTCTCGCCACTTGTCGGCCTGCCGCGCCGCCAAAGGGCCTTGCCGTGTGGGCTCGTCGCGGGTGCGGGACGCCAGGTCATCCGATCGGGGGATGTTCCATCGCCGCGGAATGGTTAAGCCCGAACTGGATTGAACCTAAATCTCGGACGGGCCACTAACTGCCTAGAAATCTATCGCTTTAAGGACGAAAGATCGGGTATTATGAGCCCGATCCTGAGGGGCTCGCGGTGGCGGAACTGGCATTCTCGGAAGGTCTTGAAGACGACGGTACGGTGGCGATCCCATCGCCCGCGGCGGAGGTCATTTCTCTCCCGATCACGGCCCCGGAACCCGAGGCTGCGCCCCCCGAACCGGCCTCCGTCGATCACTCTATTCCAGCGGAAATCGACACCGACGCGCAACCTGTAATGGTTTCACCTGCGGTTGCCGAATTGTGCATTCCGCTGTCGGAAGCCGATCCGTGCGGACCCGATCTCGACTTCGCGGGCGACGCCGACTATTTGAATTTTTTCGCTCAGACCGAAGGGATGCTTCCAAGTGCATTCTTCTCGAGCGAGGATGGAAAGCCGTTTGATCGAACGGCCGTCGATTTGCCCCGTCAGGTCGCGGCGATCGCCCCGCTTTGGGATCGCTCGCGCGACCTGCGATTGCTTGTCCTGCGGGCGCGGCTACTGATCCTGGATCGGGATCTCGGCGGCTTTGCGGTGACCGTCGCCGCTATCGCGCAATGGCTCGATGGGTTCTGGGACCAGGTCCATCCAAGCGCCGCCGGCGACGATCTCGGTGCGCGTATCGCAGCACTTGGCGCGCTCGACCTCCCGACTGTCGTGTTCCCGCTGCAATACGCACCGTTATGCGAGGGGCGCCGAACCGGCGCGGTGACTTACCGCGCCTGGATGATTGCATCCGGCGAGGTAAAGCCGCGCGTCGGCGAACAGAAGCACCCGCAGGCCGCGCTAACCGAGGCGATCGCGGATGCACCGCCCGATACATTGGCGGCGACGCGCGGGCACGTCGCCCTGCTCAAGACATCGCTTGGCCGCATCCGCGATGCCTTCAGCATGCGGGGCAGTTCGCTCGGGCTGGAAAACCTGCCGGCGATGGTCGACAAGATACAGCTGTTCGTTGATCCGCGCGCCGCGCTTCGCGAAGAAAGCAAAGCCGCGGCGGTGGAAGGCGAGGATGTTGTGCCGGCCGGCGACGCGCCCGGGTCGCTCGCGGACGCGCAGGAGGCATTGGCTGCGATTGCGGGATATTACAGCCGTTCGGAACCCTCGAGCCCAACCCTGCCGCTGGTTCGACAGGCGCATCAGCTGATCGGCAAATCGTTCTTCGAAGTGATGAGCATCCTGGTTCCCACGCAAATGGACAAGGCGGCATTTCAGATCGGCGCCGACCAATTCTTCGAATTGCCGGTCAGCAAGCTTTCCAAGCTGCCGGAGGGAGCGCCCGATGGCGGGACGTCGGCGGCTCAGGGCGGAGCAACTTCCCGGTATCGCGTCGAGTCGCGCGCGCAGGCAATCGCGCTGCTCGAGCAGGTGCAACGATTCTTCCGGCACTCCGAGCCTTCAAGCCCGGTGCCGATGCTGTGCGATCGCGCTCGTGCGCTCGCCGAGCGGGATTTCATGGCCGTGCTGAGGGAGGTGCTTCCGAAGGCAGCGCTGAAGACTTTCGGAACAGAGAAATGAGCCCGGCGACCGGCCGGTTAATGGTTAACGGTTGGCGGGTTTGCCATCCCAAGGCTTTCAGAATTAGTCCATTCCAATTGACGCAGTAACGCAGGTTCCCTCTAATCGTAAACTTATAGATAGGGTTGATTACATGGCACGGGAAAGTGGTCAGAAATTCATTCGCCGGAACCGCCCGCCGCGGGTCCATATCACTTACGAAAATCCGGCAAACGCCGAGGAAAAAGTCGAGATCCCATTCGTGATGGGCGTCATGGCCGATCTCTCCGGCAATGCGCCCGGGGTCGAGAAGTCCGAAATCGTCAATCGCAAATTCCTCGAGTTCGACATGGACAATCTGGATGCGCGAATGGCTGCGATACAGCCGGGCATCAACTTCCGGGTTGAAAACAAGCTTGCCGACAATTCCGGAGAGAAGATGGGCGTCGAGCTCCGCTTCAATAAAATGGCGGATTTCGAACCGACGGCCGTCGCCAAGCAGGTTCCGGCGGTGGCGAAGCTTCTCGAAGCGAGAATGCAACTGGCGAACCTGCAGCGCTACGTGGACGGCAAGGCTGCCGCCGAGGACCAGCTCCGCAAGCTGCTGGCCGATCCGCAACTCATGCAGGCATTGAAGAACCGTACCGTCGAGCCAAGCAGCGACGGCGAACAATAGTCAGCATTGTAACCAATTCAGCATATTAGAAAGCTTGTCATGGCAACCGAAACAGCACGCTCCAAGCAGGACGCGCAAACCCAGACCCGAGATGCGGACGAGTTTGCTGCGGTCTTGAAACAGAGCTTCAAGCCGCGCACCGAGCGCGCGGCCACCGAACTCGACAACGCCGTCAAGACGCTGGTCGAGCAGGCTCTCGCCGATACCAGCCTCATCAAATCCGACGTGCTCGACACGATCGGAGAGATGATCGCGCAGCTGGACAAGAAGCTTTCGGCGCAGATGAACGAAATCATGCACGCGCCGGAATTCCAGCAGATCGAGGGCGCCTGGCGCGGCCTGAAATATCTGGCCTTCCAGTCCGAGACCGACGCGATGCTCAAGATTCGCGTGATGAATGTCTCGAAGAACGAGCTCTACCGGCACCTGCGGCTCTATCCGAACGCCGCCTGGGACCAGAGCCCGCTGTTCAAGAAAGTCTACGAAGAAGAATTCGGCCAGCTCGGTGGACAGCCCTATGGCTGCCTGATCGGCGACTACAGCTTCAGCCACCAGGCGACCGACGTGCAGTTGCTGCGCGACCTCAGCAAGATCGCCGGCGCGGCGCACGCCCCGTTCTTCGCCGCCGCGGACTCGACCCTGATGGGCATGGATTCGTGGAACGAGCTGATGAATCCGCGCGATCTCAGCAAGCTGTTCGATACGCCGGAATACGCCGCCTGGAGATCGCTGCGCGATTCCGACGACGCGCGTTATATCGGCCTGTGCATGCCGCGCGTCCTGTCTCGCCTGCCCTACGGCGTCAAGACCGAGCCGGTCGAGGAGTTCGGTTTTGAAGAAGATACCGACGGCCACAAGGGCGAGAAGTACGCCTGGATGAATGCGGCCTACCCGATGGCGGCCAACATCAACCGCGCTTTCAAGGAGTATGGCTGGTGTGCGCGCATCCGTGGCGTGCAGTCCGGCGGCGAGGTGGAAGAACTGCCGACGCATACGTTCCCGACGGATGATGGCGGCGTTGACCTGAAATGTCCGACGGAAATCGCCATCAGCGACCGGCGCGAGGCCGAGTTGGCGAAATCGGGCTTGATTCCGCTGATCCATCGAAAGAACACCGACCGCGCGACCTTCATCGGTGCCCAGTCGCTGTTCAAGCCGAAGGCCTATCAGAACAACCCCGAGGCGACGGCGTCGAGCAATCTTTCGTCCCGTCTGCCCTACATGTTCGCATGCTGCCGGTTCGCGCATTACCTCAAGGTAATGGTGCGCGACAAGGTCGGGTCGTACTACGAGAACGAGCAGTTGCAGCGGTGGCTCAACAACTGGATCAGCGAGTACGTCGATGCCGATCCGAAGAACTCCTCGGAAGCGACCAAGTGCCGCCGGCCGCTCGCCGGCGCCAAGATCTCGGTCACCGCGAACGAGGAAAACCCCGGCTACTACGCCGCGACATTCGAGCTCCGGCCTCATTTCCAGCTTGAGGGCATGGATATCGGATTGCGGCTCGTTTCACGATTGCCCGTCGCAAAAAATTAGCCATTGCATTTGAACCCCGTTTCAAGAGCAGGCAACCAACTGGCATAGGGCACTTGAAATAGAGATAAGACCCTTAACTCAACCTACTTCACGCCTTCAGGAGAGACTCAAATGGCAGCAGATGTTTTCGCGTTCCTCGAACTCGAAGGGATCGAGGGAGAAGCCCAGGATTCGGATCACCAGGGCAAGATCGAGCTCCAGTCCTTCTCATGGGGCGCCAGCAACAACAGCTCTTTCGCGGTCGGCACCGGCGGCAGCGTCGGCAAGGGTCAGATCCACGACATTTCGATCAGCATGTATACCTCCAGGGCCTCGCTGCGGCTGATGGAGCGGGCCGTGAACGGCCTGCACATCAACAAGGGCAAGCTTTCGCTGCTCAAGCAGAGCGGCGACAAGAAGATCCCCTATTTCGAACTGGACCTGGATCACGTGGTCGTAACCTCTTTCCAGATCTCGGCCCACGGCGGCGGACAGCTTCCGATGGAGTCGGCCACCCTTCACTTCGTGAAGGTGAAGACGAAGTACCTGCCGCAAGGCAACGAGGGCGACGCCACCGGAAACGTCGACTTCGGGTGGGATCTGCAGAAGAACGTGGCCGCCTGACGGACTCGCTCGATCGTCCAAGCGACGAGTGGATGGTTACCCCATCCACTCGTTGGAGCTTGGAAAGTCGGGCGGTGCTTCACTGTTTTGGGCCTTAGCCGCCAGGGTTCGCCGCCCTCAGAACGAGGTTGTACATGGCCAATTCGAACCGGCAATCGCGTCTCAGCCCGCCCCTGATGCATGTTTTCCGAACTGCCCATGAGGCAAAGGACGCCAAGCGGATCATCGATCAGCGCAACGAGGCCGGCGAACGCGTCATTGCCAGCCGCCGGTTGCGCGCCCGGCAAATCATTACCGAGAGCATGCTCCGCCGCGAAGTCTCGCGCGACCTCGATGCTCTCTTGAACACCGTGGCGCTGGACGCAACGGTCGATATGGACAACGCGCCCCATGTCCGCAAATCGATTTTGAATTTCGGGCTTCCGGACATTGCGATCCGCACCATCGACGAGAACGGGCTGGAGGAAATTCCAGCCGAGATCCGAACCGCGATCGCCAATTTTGAACCGCGGATTGCGCCCGATACGTTGCGTATCGAACGCGACAAGGAGCTTGATCCCGTCGAGCTCAAGATACGCTTTGTGATCCGCGGCGAGCTGGTGTGCCATCCGGTGCACGTTCCCGTGGAGTTCGTCGCCGATATTGTCGAAGCCGGAAAAATTGTCGTCAATCGATTGTGAGTGCGAATGAATCGGGAATTTCTCGATCTCTACAATACGGAACTTCAGTTGCTCAACGAGCATGCCCGACAATTCGCCGAGGAATATCCGGGGATTGCGGAGCGCCTGGGCGGCCTGCTGGATGATCGCATCGACCCCTTGATCGGCGGCCTGCTGGAGGGATCGGCTTTCCTCGCGGCAAGGGTGCAGCTCAAGCTCAAGCACGAATTCCCCGAGTTTACCGAGAACCTGCTGGAACAACTCGTTCCGCATTATCTCGCGCCGACGCCTTCGATGATGCTCGTGAAGGCGGCCCCGGTGTTCGGCGACCCGGCCCTGCGTGAAGGCCGCGCGATCGCGCGAGGCTCCTACCTTGACGCCAGCTTCCGCCAACTCGACCGGCAGATCGCATGCCGTTACCGCCTGTGCGGCGACATCACGGTATGGCCGTTCGAACTCACGACCGCGGAATATTACTCCTCGCCTGCGCCGATGCAGGCGCTCGGCGTTTCGGTCGGCGGCGACGTACTGGCCGGCTTGCGACTGACCCTGACGCACCGCTCGACGGCGCGCGCTGAAGACGAACCTTCCGAGGCCGACGCGCGGAAGAAGCCGGAGCTGCTGATCGCCGGCTGCCGGACCTCGCAGCTCCCGCTTTATTTCGTCGGCGGAGAGGCTGACGCGGTGGCGCTGTACGAGCAGCTGTTTGCCCATTGCCGGGGCATCTATTTCCGCCACCTCGATCAGTTCGGCAATCCGGTCATCTCCGAGGCCCCGCGGGAATGTCTGCAGCAGATCGGATTCGAAGCGGACGATACGCTGTTTGCCAGGGATCACCGGGTGTTCGAGGGGTTCGACCTGCTGCGCGAATATTTCGCCTTTCCGCGCAAGTTTCTCGGTTGCCGCCTCACCGGCATCAATGAATTCCTGTCTCGCATCAAGTCCAGGACGGTCGAGATCGTATTTGCCTTTGACGAACTGAATGCCCGGCTCGCAGCCGCCGTCCGGCCCGATTCGTTCGCCATGTACGCGGCCCCCGCCATCAACCTGTTCGAGAAAACGACCGATCGCATTCAACTGAAAGCAAGCCAGCACGAGTACCACGTCGTCCCCGACCGGAGCCACTATCTGGATTACGAGCCTCATCGGGTCCTCGAGGTTTATGCCCATTACCCCGGTGGACGGGAAAAGATGCCGGTCCGGCCGATCTATTCGGCCTCGCTCCATGAGACGCAAGCTGCGTCCCAGACTTGTTTTTCGGTCCGCCGCCTGCCGCGACGGCGGACGGTGGAGGAGAAGCGTACCGGCATGTCGTCCGATTACACCGGCACGGACATGTTCCTTTCGCTGAGCGAGATTGGTGGAATTGACGATCAGGACGCGATCGCCGAGTTGAGCGTACGCGCCTTGTGTTCCAATCGGCACCTCACCGAACACCTGCCGACCGGAGTTGGCGGCGCCGATTTCAGGCTGGTTGACGATTTCACCCTGGACCTCGTCTGCGTCGCGGGGCCAACCCCGCCGCGCGAGCCCGTCATCAGGCAGTTGCGCAGCCGCGGCGAAACCGCGCATACCGGCACGGTCACGTGGAGGCTGGTGAACCTGCTCTCGACGAACCATCTTGGTCTCGTGGAGCGAGGCGCCGGCCGCAATGCCGAAGCGGTTCGGGAAACGCTGTCGATTTTCGCGGAGATGGCCGACAGCGCCACCGAGCGCCGCATTCGCGGCATTCGTCATGTCGATAGCCGGCCGATCGTGCGGCGTATCCGCCAGCGCAGCGGCGTCGGGGTGGCGCGCGGGATCGAGATCACCGTCACCATCGACGAGAAGGCGTTCGAGGGCACCGGCGCGTTCCTGCTCGGCGCCGTGCTGGATCGCTTCTTTGCCGAATATTCAGGCTTCAATCATTTCACCCAAACCGTGATCCGCTCCGTCGATCGGGGTGAAGTCATGCGATGGCCTCCCCGCATGGGGATGCGCAGGCCGCTATGATCAAGTCGCCGCAGATAGAAGAGAAGCTGTTGCGCGAGCTGGAAGCGGAGCCGTGGCGCTTCGACTACTTCACCGTGCTGAGGCATCTCGAACGCGTCCATGAGGACCAGCCTCGCATCGGCGAGAGCGCAACCCTGCGCGACGAACTCGTCCTCCTTGGGCAGGACCCGTTCATGGAGTTTCCGGCGTCAAACCTGGCCCGCGTGGAACAGGCCGACGGCGAAAACAAGCCGCTCAAGGTCTTCGTCAAATATCTGGGAATGCTCGGCCCTCAGGGCGCGTTGCCGCTCGCGACGACCGAGGAGGCCTATCATTACGTCCTCGCCAACGACGATGCCTTCCCGCGCTTCCTCGACATCTTCAATCACCGCTTTCTCCAGCTTTTCTTCCGCGCATGGGCGAATTCGCGCCCGATCGCCCAGCACGATCGTCCGGCGGCCGACCGCTTTTTCGCCTATATCGGCTCGGCCATCGGCACAGGTTCTGAGCCTTACAGAAATCTCGACAGCGTTCCGGACGCCGCCAAGCTCGGCTTTGCCGGACTGATGGGAAGCCATGCGAAATCCGCCTCGCGCCTTTCCAGCGCGCTCTGCGGCCTGTTTGAGGTCAAAGCGGAAGTCGATGAGTTCGTCGGAACGCGGCTGATGCTCGATGCTCGGGAATACACAATCCTGGGCAAGCGCCACAACGTCCTCGGCGAGGACGCAATGCTCGGCCGAGGCGTCTACAGCGTGCAGGACAAGATCAGGGTCCGCATCTACACCAAGAGCCTTGCCCAGTACATCCGGTTTCTGCCCAGCGGAGACCTGTGCGAGCCGCTCGCGGATCTCGTGTATTTTTACAACGGCGCCCAGCTCGATTGGGACACCGAGTTGGCCATTCCATCGAAAGCCGTTGAGCCCATGCGTCTCGGCCATTTCGGGCAACTCGGCTGGACCACATGGATGGCGCCCGACTGGGCGACGACAGAAGCATACCGGCGCGACGCCAGATTCCATCCTGCCGAACGCATGGAGCGGAAGAGACGGATGCGGCGAAACGACATTCAAGGAGGCGCCGATGGCCGACATTAACCTCGAGGCAGTGGCAGGCAAGCTCAACCGGATCGGCTACGAAGCCCTGTTCAAGGCTTTGCGCCAGGCAAAGGGCGCCGGCAATCGGAACGTCGAACTCGCGCACTGGCTCGTCCATCTGCTGCAGGGCGAGCGAACCGACATCGCGCTGACGGCCGACCATTTCAAGCTTGATCGCAACAAGCTCCTCATGGACATCAACGGCGCCATCGCAGGGTTTCGCAAGAACGAAACCGAGATGCCGAACGTCTCCAACACGGTGATGGACCTGCTCGACCGCGGCTGGCACTACGCCACGCTCTTCTTTGGCGAAACGCAGATACGAACCGGCCACGTTCTGGTCGGCGCGCTGCAATCGCGCGACCTTGACCGCGCGCTCAAGAACATCTCGTCCGAGTTCAACAAGATGTCGGTCGACGTCTTGACCAGCGAATACCGCAAGATCTGGGCGGCCTCGGAGGAAGAAACTCTCCGCCCGATGGACAATTCGGGCTTGGGGCCGGCGACGAGTGCCGCACAACAGACCGGCGGCGCAAAGGGCACCACACCGCTCGACCGGTTTTCACAGGATCTGACCGCGAAGGCCAGGTCCGGCGAGATGGATCCGATCCTCGGCCGCGACGAAGAGATCCGCCAGTTGATCGACGTCCTGATGCGCCGGCGGCAGAACAATCCGATTCTCACCGGCGAGGCGGGCGTCGGCAAGACCGCGGTGGTCGAAGGCTTTGCGCAACGCATCGCATCCGGCGAGGTTCCGCCGCCGCTGAAAAACGTCAGGCTCTGCGCGCTCGATATCGGCCTGATGCAGGCGGGCGCGTCGATGAAGGGGGAATTCGAGCAGCGGCTGCGTTCGGTTATCGATGAGGTGCAGAGCTCGCCGACCCCGATCATTCTCTTCATCGACGAGGCCCACACCCTGATCGGCGCCGGCGGCTCCGCCGGCACCGGCGATGCCGCCAATCTCCTCAAGCCTCCCCTCGCCCGTGGCACGTTGCGGACCATCGCCGCAACCACCTGGGCCGAGTACCGCCAGTATATCGAAAAGGATCCGGCGCTGACCCGGCGCTTCCAGCCGATCCAGGTCGACGAGCCCGACGTCGAGACCTGTTGCATCATGCTGCGCGGGCTCCTCGGGCCGATGGAAAAGCATCACGGCGTGCGGATTTCCGACGCCGCGATCGTTGCCGCCGTGAATTTGTCGCACCGCTATATCCCGGCGCGGCAATTGCCGGACAAGGCGGTCAGCCTGCTGGACACTGCCGCGGCCCGGGTGGCGATAAGCCAGAGCGCGACGCCGGCCCTGGTCGAGGACGCGCGTATCGCCATTGTCGCGCGCGAGGCAGAGAGAGCCGCGCTCGTCAGCGACGCCGATCTGGGAGCGGACGACGCCGATCGCATGGCAAGCATCGATGCCGATATTGCCGCGCTCAAGGAGAAGCTCACCGGCCTGGAATCCGAATGGGCCACCGAGCAGGCACTCGTCAACGACATCAGAAGCATCCGGAAGATACTGGCGGAGCCGAAGCAGGACGACGACTCGGCCGCAAAGCGCACCGAATTGCGCGGCAAATTCGATGCCCTGGACGGCATCACGCCCGAAAAGCGCATGATCTATGCCCATGTCGACGAGCAATCGGTTGCTTCGGTGGTGTCGGACTGGACCGGCATTCCCGTCGGCCGCATGGTGCGCGACGAGATTGAAACCGTTCTCAAGCTGCCGGAAATCCTCAATCGGCGGGTCGTAGGCCAGTCCCACGGCCTGGCGATGATCGCCAAGAGGATCGAGACCAGCCGGGCCAAGCTCGACAACCCGTCAAAGCCGATCGGCGTATTCATGCTCGCCGGCCCCTCCGGCGTCGGCAAGACCGAGACGGCGCTGGCGCTCGCCGAGTCGCTCTACGGCGGCGAGCAGAACATGATCACCATCAACATGTCGGAGTTCCAGGAGGCGCATACCGTCTCCTCCCTGAAAGGCGCACCTCCCGGCTATGTCGGCTACGGCGAAGGCGGGCGGCTGACCGAGGCCGTCCGGCGCAAACCCTATAGCGTGATCCTGCTCGACGAGGTCGAGAAGGCCCATCCCGACGTGCACGAGGTCTTCTTCCAGGTGTTCGACAAGGGCATCATGGAAGATGGCAATGGTCGCAGGATCGATTTCAAGAACACCCTGATCATCCTGACCACCAATGTCGGCACCGACCTGATCATGGATCTGTCGCGCGACCCGAAATATCGTGACGATCCGGAAGAGCTTGCGTCGAAACTGCGGCCGGAACTGCTCAACGTGTTTCCGGCGGCGCTGCTCGGCCGCATCGTGACCATTCCCTATTTCCCGCTTTCGAGCTCCATGCTCGACGGTATCGTCCGGCTGCAGCTCGGCCGTATCGATCGGCGGATACGCGACAACCATGGCGCCTCGCTGCTCTACGATGACGCAGTGGTCGGTCACATCGTTTCGAAATGCAACGATCCGGACTCCGGCGGCCGCATGATCGACAACATCATCACCAACACGCTGCTGCCGGCATTGTCCCGCGAATTCCTCAAGAAGTCGCTGGCCAAGGAGGAAATCACGCAAGCGCGGGTAACGATCGAAAACAACGATTTCGCATATGCCTGGAATTGAACGGTCTTATCTTGAATACATGACGCGCGGCAATCGGTCGCCAGTCGAGAGATTTCCGAGGCAGCCGTGCATGACATCAGCCTGCCGGCGCGACATGGCGAGGCGGAGCAGCCAGCATGCCCTGTGAGCTGGAAGAGGACGACATCGGCACCTTCCCCGGCAGGACGCTGTACAGCAAGGACAGCGCACACTGCATCAAGCCGACGGCCGTCTATCTTCCGCCCAAGCGCGAAGGCGCAAGCAGCAAGCTCAACGTCGTGATCTGGCTGCACGGATTCTACGTCAGGAACCACAAATTCCTGTTCCGCAACGACCCTGCGCGTTTGCGCGATCAGGTTCGCGATTCCAATAGGGATGTCGTACTGATCGCGCCGTTCCTCGGCTACGAATACTCTTCCGGCAAGAGCTTTGCCGGAAACTACAGCGTCGACGATCTGGCTACGGCGCGATGGGGCGAACGCTATCTGGACGAGATACTCGCGGCTATTTCCGCCTTCCAGTCTCCCGGCGCCCGCCCTCCTCCTCAAATTCAAATCGGCAAACTCGTCATTGCATGCCATTCGGGAGGCGGCAACGGGATGCGCAATCTCGTCGGGAGCCTCGGAAAATATCAGTCGAACCTCAGTGCATGCTGGGGGTTTGACTGTCTCTATGGCGCGAACGCGAAGCCCGACGACGCCACATTCTGGTATCAATGGTTGTCGGGAAAGGACGCCAAAGCACTCGAAATCGTCTATGGTCCATCGACCCTTCCGCAATCCGTAAAGCTCGACCTGATGGCGCGAGGACTGGCAACGACGGAAGGCAACAAAGCTGAGCCGGCTCGCCTGGCGCTCAAGAACCTCGACGTGCGCATCGGCCACTACGACGCATTCCCCGCCTTTGGCCAGATGGTCAGGGTAAACGATCTCGACCCCTCCTTCGTCGACAGTTTCATGATTCCGCCGACGACGACCGACGGCTTGCCGTTGAAGCATAAACCGAAGCCGCACGGCGAATTTCTCCAGAACGCGATCAAGAACGTTCGCGATGCGTTTCCCTTTCCCAAGGACATCCACTACATGATCGCCCGCGGCGGTTTCCTGGATCGATTGGGCAGGCTCTGATAGACGCCGTTGCCAATCTTGCCCTGCACTTGCGATACCGGCCGGGCTGACGATGCCGGCTGCGCCGCTTTCCATACGAGAGCAGGCGCGGACCTGCGCGGATAAACCGGCAAGGCACAGAATTTTCACCGTTCGAGTGAATTGGCGATGGCCGCGACGATGATGACGCGCCGATGCCGGGCTTCGGACTTGCTTTTCCCTCGCGCCAAGAGCGGTTGACGATCTGTCGCCAAAAGCCGCGTTTTTGTCGCTGGAGGCCCGGAGACGAAAGTGCATTTTGCGGGCCGGAAAATGAACCGCGACGGAGCACGCGGCGTCCCAATCAGTACTGTTCAGCGGTCTGACTGGCGGATGCGGCTCGCGCATCCAGCAAATGATGCCGCGCTTCGATACGATCCTGCAAATGTCGCATGACTTTCATTGCCTGACCCGGAGCAACGACCACGAGCTGGCCGGCGTCGCGGACCCGCACAAAGAAGCGAAGGGAAACCGCTGATGTCGCAGCTCGCTCAGGACAAGCGCTCCGCCCAATTGCAAACTCCGCTCGGCAAGGACGTTCTTGTCCTGTCAAGTTTCGTCGCCGCGGAGGGTTTGAGTGAATTATTCGAAGTCAACGTCGAAACGCTCAGCGAAAAGGAAAACATCAATTTCGACGACGCAATCGGCCGGGCGTGCACGATCAAGCAGACCACGCACGACAACAAGGTCCGCTATTACAACGGCATCCTGACGGCGACGCGACTGACCGGCAGGACCAAGGACCTCTCCCAGTATCATCTCGTGCTGCGTCCGTGGTTGTGGCTGCTCGGCCGGAAGACCGATTGTCGTATTTTCCTCGACAAGGACGTCAAGGAAATCATTTCGGACGTGTTCAGAAAGGCCGGATTTACCGACTTCGAGTTCCGCACCACCGGCGATTTTCACAAGATACCCTACTGCGTCCAGTACCGCGAAACCGACCTGGCGTTCTGCAGCCGCATGATGGAGCACTTCGGTATCTACTACTTTTTCGAGCATTCCGATGGCAAGCACACGCTGGTGATGGCGGACGCGCGGACGTCCCACAAATCGATCCCGGATCTGCCGAAACTCCCCTTCATCGCGCGGCACGCGGGCGACGTTCGCACCGAGCAACATGTTCATTCATGGGTATCAGATCGCAAATTGCGCACCGGCAAGGTTCACTTCAACGATTACGACTATTTGCAGCCGCGAAAAAATTTGAAGGCGCCCAAGGAATCCCAGGAGAAATACGCGCATTCGAAGCTCGAGATGTACGATTACCATCACAAGTATGACGAGAAGGACAAGGGCGAGCGCCACGCGCAGTTTCGGCTCGAGGCGGAGCAGGCCTTCGACTATCGACGGCGTATCCATGGCGATGCCGCGTCCATCCATCCGGGAGGTCTTGTCACCGTCGAACGCCACCCGACCGCGTCGGAAAACCAGGAATACCTGATCGTCGGGGCGAGGCACATGTATTCGTCCCAGCAATATCACAGCGGCAGCGGCGGGACCGGCGAAGCCTACTCCGGTTCCTACGACATCCTCCCCAGCAGCCGGCCCTATCGCAGCCTTCCGCAGACGCCAAAGCCGCGTATTTACGGCATCCAGACCGCAAAGGTGGTCGGCAAGAAGGGCGAAGAAAACGAGGAGATCTCGACCGACGAGCACGGGCGCATCTGGGTGCAATTCCATTGGGACCGTGAACCGCAAAAATCCTGCCCGGTCCGCGTCGCCCAGTCATGGGCCAGCAAGCAATGGGGCGCGATTTTCATACCGCGAATCGGAATGGAGGTGGTGGTCGACTTCCTCGAAGGCGACCCCGACCGTCCGCTCGTCACCGGCTGCGTCTACAACGGCGACAACAAGCCGCCCTACGATCTGCCCGCCAACAAGACCATGACGGGCTGGAAATCGGACTCCTCGAGGCACAATGGCGGCTACAACGAGTTCGTGTTCGATGACAAGAACGGCTCGGAAAAAATAAGGATGCACGCCGAACGGGACCACGAGATCACCGTCAAGAACTCGGAGACCCGGACCATCGGCGAGACGTTCACGCCGCCGAAGGGCAGTCCGTCCCGGAGCACGACCCTCAAGAACGGCGACGATCAACTGACCATTCAGGTCGGAGATCAGACCATTTCGATTCCCGCCGGCAACCAGACCACGACCGTTGCGATGGCGATCTCGACCACGGCGGACATGTCCATATCCCTTACCGTGGGGCCAAGCACCGTGAGCATTACGCCGGGCTCGATAAGCCTGATGTCCCCTGTCATCAACCTCATGGCCGAGGGCGCCGTCAACATCATGGGCGCCACCGTCAACGCCGGCGCAGTGCTGAATACGCCGATGTTGAATGCCGGCGCCGCCACGGTCAGCGGGATCCCGATTTAGGCGTACCGGCGGGTTCACCCCGAGGTACCTGTCGGTCGACCCAACTCTATTATGAATGCGCCGATGGGCCGGCGCCGGAGGTCATTTCGATGCTCGCGCGTTTTGCCACGGCTCAGGCTTTATTCGAGACCTTTCCGGAACTGTCGCAGAAGATCAGTGCCGGGCCGAGCCAGCAATTTCCGACCGAATTCCTGCAGAGCCTGGTGGCCGCAGGCAAGATCGAAGACGCCGTGACGTTCTGCTCCTATCTGCTGCCGCGGCGCGAAGCGGTGTGGTGGGCCTGCGGATGCGCAAGGGTGTCGCTGGGGCATATTGCAGGAGACCGTGCCGCCGGGCTCCTGGCCGCCGAGGCGTGGGTCGAGGAACCGGACGACGACGCGCAGGCAGGCGGCACTGGATATCGGAACCAGGGGACATTGCGACGATCCGCTGACCTGGGTCGCGCTCGCGGCCGGATGGACCGGCGGCTTTCTCGTATCCGGCCCGCAGCATTCGATCCCGATGCCGCAACACATGACCGCGCGGGCGACGCGCACCGCGATCCTGATCAGTGCGTTAGGCGTGAAGCGGGACCAGCGCCCGGCCTATCTGCAAGCCTGCATTGCCGACGGCACCAGGCTTGCCGAACAACGGATCATGAGAATCGATCTGGAGGAAGCACATGGGCGAGCATGACCAGACGGTGGTGCATGACAAGGATGGGCACGAAGACATCGGCGACGATGGCCGCAGGTTTCATCCCATCGATGTTGGTAACCGCTTTTTCCAGGGCGCCGGCGGCGGGGCGAACGATCCGGCCTATAACAGTCCCGACCCCTATCTCGATCCCGAAAAGTACAAGTGCACGCAGGTGTTCCGCTTCTTTCAAGAACTCGCTGACTCCCGACAGCGTTCTCGTCAACATCCGGCCGTTCTGTGAGACCAAATGGGAGGCGCTGTACAGCAGCCTGTTCGGAAGCGGGGTGAGAGGTGACGTTGTCCCCTGGTATGACGGCAAAGACAAGGAAGTCGAGGCAACCTATACGCCGATCATCGACGAGAGCTACCGGGTTGTCGGGCATCTGGGCTGGATCGATATCGGCCAGATTTGCATGCGCAAATTTACCGATGACAACGGTACGGGCACCGCGCTTCACCTCGAGAAGGCGCGGCTGGCCAAAGAGCGGCTGGACACTCTATGGAGATTTGACCACCCGGATGAGACCTTTGCTTTTCCCGGTCAGCGCCCCAAGGACACTTGGGAGCCGGAATACATTAAGGAGCTCCGCAAGGCTCCGTCCAAGGACGGCACGCAGGAACAGAGACATCTGAGGAATCTCAATTTCTTTCTGAAGGCAGGCGGAAAGGCCCTGGTGGGCCAAGAGTACGCCAGGGCGCTGCTGGAGAACGAGCGATACGCCTTGTATGAGTACACCGGCTATCGATGTTTCACGCTTGTAAGTCCCGACGGGCATCTGCAGGCGGTATTGGGGGTCGAGAAGATCCCCTATGAGTTTTTCAACGACAGGAGCATGAGGACGGTCTTCAAGGTCATCGACATCACGCTCCTGGTCCTGATGATCATCGATATCGCCACGATTTCCGTCGCCCTGATTCGCGCAGGACGATTGCTGGGAGAGATCATCATCCGATCACTCGCGGTAACGGTGGATCGGGAGGCGAAAGTGGCCCTCGAGATGGCCGTGCGGCAGAGTTTGCGCGAGGGCATGCGCGATCTCACCGAAGCGGAGTTCGCAGCGGCTCGCGGCAGCGCCCCCGGCGATGGATCGCTGATATCCGCCGAGGAACTCAACAAATTGGTGCCGCAGGAACAGCTCGGCATGGGAGAGAAAAAAAGGCTCAACCCCGATGAGAGGGCCGGGGTCATGAAAATCATCGACGTCCTGCAAAAGATGCGCGGTGCGCCTGAGCTTGACAAGCAAATTGCACAAATGCTGGAGGACCTCGGGAAGGACCCCGCGAAACGCAAACTATTCCAGGAGCGCGTCGCAGAGATCGCCAGAAAGGACAAGATCACAAAAATGCTGAAGGATTTGGGGAATGGGAAGATTCCTCAGGAAAAGTTCATAAAGGACCTCGCGGAGGTCGCCAAGCAGGATGAAAAAGTCCGGAATATGCTGACGGAATTGAGGAATGGAGGGGATGGAAGAAAATTCATGACCGACCTTGGGGGGTTCGCTGGCGACATCGGCACCCCGCCCCCATGGGCGTTCATCAAGGAGCTTACAGCCAAGCCGCTGCAATTCGGCAAACTCGCACAGCAAGGATGGATGGAAGTCTACGTGACCCCGGCCGGAGTAGGCGCGCTGAACCAGATGCGTGTACTCTTCCGCAAGGCGGCCAACGGGTTGGAGGCCAGGCTCATGCAGATGCACTGACTTCCGCTCGCGGGACGGCCGGTGACAGCTTGCAAAGTATCTGTTCGGACTTTGCGAGGACGTCCAGACTCCAGCGGCGCGCAGTCAACCTGCATGCCTGGTCCAGGCGATATCCGGATGCCGCGCCGACTAAAGCCGCATCGGCGTCAACGGACCCGTCATAAATCCCCGCGAAATCGCGGCGTTGCGGAAGGGATTGAACTTTGCCGGCACGCGCGCCATGTCGAGACAGAAGGGACGCTGCTTGTCGAACCAGTCGTCGACCTCCTTCTTGAAGGTGTCGTAAAACACCTCGGGATAGGCGTCGGCGGATTTCAGCCGCTCGAATCCCCAATGATCGGTGCGAAGCGAGGTGAAGCCCCGATCCGAGCGATACACATTCGCGGCCAGAATGGCGTAAAACTCCTCGATGTTGTCCATCTGCTGGTGACCGGCGACCTTGTCGTCGCGCATGAGGCCACATTGCATGCGATAGCCATGCACCATCTCGTGAAACAGGACTTCGCCCGGCCCGGTTCCCGGCGCGATGCCGCCGGTGTTAATGATCCGCTGACGCCATGTCGCCGGATGAAAGTCCACATAGACCATGCTTCCCTTGCCGGTGCCGAAGCCGGTCGGGATTTCAATGGAGATGCCGCCCGGCAAATTGAACGTCGTCATCATGGGGGCGAATTTCGCATAGGAATCCGCTTCGCTTCCCGGCTGCGGGTAAGCATAGGCGTTCACCGGATCCTTGGCGGTCGGATGGAAGGGCATGATCAGCATCCATTGCGGACGCTGATTGATAAAGCTGAACAATGTTTTGCCAGCGGTCGTGGTGCGGATCAGGTCAAGGTAACGGACCACTTCATGCCGATAGGCGGGCGAGGTCTCCAGGACCCAGATATTGTTCAAATACTGCTTCGATTGAGGGGCCATCGGGATTCCTCGGCTTGATATGGTGCCTAGCCCGGGGAAGCTCGGGTCAAAGGGGACGGCACCTGATTTTCCCCGTTATCTGTCGCCGCGAACTCGAATTCGGTTCAAACATCCGAACCCGTTTCACCGCGCTCGGGTTCTTGCGGCACCGCCATCCGCGGCGTTTGCGCAGTCTTTTGGCGGCCCGTTTTGTGGCGGCAATGGGAGGGTGAACATTTCCGACGTAACCGGATTTCCATGCGAGGTAATCGGACTGCAGCGGAGAACGGCCATCATTGGCTCCGTCAACCAGTTCCGGAGTTCCATGATGGACGCGAATTCTCTCAATCCTACCTTCCCGACCGCCGGCTCGGATTTTTCGCGTCGATCTGGCGCGCTCCCTGCCCGAACGCCAACGGCGAAGGCGTCTTCGTCAAGCGTGGCGAATCCCTCCCACAACGCCCGCCGTAACCATGCGGCGCCGCGGAACGACTGGAGAAATGAGCGCGAGATCCGACGCGCCGTTCGCGCGCTCGCCAAGTTCGACGATCAGGTGTTGCGCAAGATGGGTATTGCAGACCGCTCCCAGATCGAACTCACTGTCCGATTTTGCCGGGAGTGCTGACGGCTTGAGCACCACTGGAGCTGCGCTCCGTGGCGCGCGGCAGCAAATTGACACTCAACCCGGAGTATTCGGAGCGGCGAAGGTCGGCGGTGAGAGATCGCTGGTCCGATGACAGGCCACGTAGTGGCCGGCGGCAATCGCGTCGAGTGGCGGCAGCACGGCACGGCACTGCGCGATGGCGGACGGGCAGCGCTGGGCGAAGCGGCATCCGGGCGGCGGGTCGACCGGGCTCGGCGGATCACCCTTTACCAGATATCGCTGCTTCAACTCATCCCGCAGCGGACCGGGCGGCGTCGCCGCCGCGATCAGGGACCAGGTATAGGGATGGCGCGGCGCGATGAAGATATTCGCCGCCGGCGCCTGTTCGACGATCTTGCCGAGATACATCACCGCAATCTCATCGCAGAATTGCTGGATGACGCCGAGATCGTGAGAGATGAAAATATAGGTCAGGTCGCGCTCGCGCTGCAGCCGCTTGAGCAGATTCAGAATCTGGGCCTGGATCGCGACGTCGAGCGCCGACACCGCCTCGTCGCAGACGATCAGATCGGGCTCAGGCGCAAGCGCGCGCGCGATACAGAGCCGCTGGCGCTGGCCGCCGGAGAACTGGTGAGGAAACAGGTCCGCGGCCTGCGGCGGAAGCCCGACATCCGCCAGCAACCGGCTTACCCGCTCGTCGCGGTCCGCCCTCGTCCCGATCTGCAAGAGATCGAGCGGCTCGCGAATCTGGTCGCCGGCGCGGCGCCGCGGATTGAGCGCGGAGAACGGATCCTGGAACACGATCTGCAAATGCTTGCGCACCTCGCGCAGCGGCTCGCCGCGAAATATCCGCGATGTCGCTGTCGCGGAAAACGATCTGTCCGGAGGTGACCGGGACCAGCCTCATCACCGCTTGCGCGGTGGTGGACTTTCCCGAGCCGCTCTCGCCGACGATGCCGAAAGTGGTGCCGCGCCGGACACGAAAGCTCACGCCATCGACCGCGTGCACGAAAGACCGGCTCTGGAACGGACGCTTCCTGCCGGCGTCGAAATGAACGACGAGATCCCTGACGTCGAGCAGGATATCGGAAGCCCCGGCCGATTGCGCCGTTCGCGGCACCGTCATGCGGCAATCTCCGACTTTCGCCAGCAGGAGACGGCGTGGCCCTGTCCTATCGGCTCGAGCGCGGGCTGCGGACGCGACCTGCAGAAATCGGTTGCCCGGTTGCATCGGTCGAGAAACGCGCAATCGGCTCCCCGCGCGCCCAGCGGCGGCACCATGCCGGTGATCTCCTCCAGCTCCGACCAGACCTCCGGTGGCCGTGCGCCCAAGCATCAGATGCGGGACGCAGGCGAGCAGCCCTCGGGTATAGGGATGACGGGGATGTTCGACTACGCTGGCGGACGCGCCCGCCTCGATGCAACGCCCTGCGTAGAGCACCAGCACGTCGTCGGCGAGTTCGGCAACCGCGCCGAGATCGTGGGTGATCAGCACCACGGCGGTTTTGGTCTTCTCCTGCAGTTCGGCCAGCAGGTCGAAAATCTGCGCCTGAACGGTCACATCGAGCGCCGTGGTCGGCTCGTCGGCGATCAGCAGTTTCGGCCGTCCAGGCAAGCGCCATCGCGATCATCACGCGCTGGCGCATGCCGCCGGAGAGCTGATGCGGATAGGCATCGACGCGCCGTTCCGCGGCGGGAATCTGGACCGCGCGCAAGCAGCGCGATCGCCTGCTCCCGCGCGGCCGCGGCGCCCAGATTCTCGTGCCAGCGCAGCACCTCGCCGATCTGGTCGCCGACCGGGAACAAGCGGATTGAGCGCCGTCATCGGCTCCTGGAAGATCATCGACATGGCGTTGCCGCGCAGCGCGCGCATCCGCTTCGGCGACAATGACAGAACATCCTCGCCTTCCATCAGGATGCGGCCGCCGGTGATGACGAAATCGTCGGGCAACAGCCGCATGATCGCAAGCGCGGTCATGCTTTTGCCGCAGCCGGATTCGCCGACCAGCGCCATGGTCTGTCCCGGCTGCGACGGAGAACGACAGGTTCTCGATCACGGGAATCAGCCCGCCTGCCCCGCTGCGCAGGCTGACGTTGAGATTGTCGACTTCGAGGACGCGCGCTCATCAGCCCCTCCGGCGCAGGCGCGGGTTGACGGCGTCGTTGACGCCGTCACCGACGAGGCTGATCGCCAGCACGGCGAGAAAGATCGCCGCGCCGGGAAACGTCACCGCCCACCAGGCGTCGAGCACATAGTTGCGGTTCTGCCCGAGCATCAGCCCCCAGCTCATGGTGTTGGGATCGCCGAGCCCGAGAAAGCTCAGGCCGCCTTCGAACAGGATGGCGACGCCGATCGCCAGCGTCGCCGACACGATGACCGGCGGCAGCGCGTTCGGCAGCAACACCCGCAGGATCAGATGGCCGTCGCCGGCGCCGGCCGCCCGCGCCGCCTTGACAAAATCAAGGTTACGCAGCCGCATGAACTCGGCCCGGGTAAGCCGCGCGGCCGAGGTCCAGCTCACGACGCCGATCGCGAACGTGATAGTCATGAGCTTCTGTCCGAACAGCGTGACCAGCACCATCGCGAACAGCAACGGCGGCAGGATCTGGAAGAACTCGGTGATCTTGACCAGGATGGTGTCGATCGCGCCGCCGAAGAAGCCGGCGAGCGCGCCGACCGTCACGCCGATCAGCGATCGTGATCAGTGCCGCGACCGCGCCGACCGTAAGCGTCGCGCGGCCGCCATAGATCAATCCGGCCAGCACGTCGCGGCCGAGATAGTCGGTGCCGAGCCACGCATCGGCGCCAGGCGCGCGTGAACGGTCCGCCGACGAGATCGAGCGGGTCGACCGGATACAGCACCGGGCCGATCAAGGTCCCGAGAACCAGGAGGATCAGCAGACCGGCGCCGCCGACGCCGGACGGGCTGCGCAGGAACTGGCGCAACGCCACACGTCCGGGCGAGGCGGACGGGCGCGGTGACGGGTTGGCGGTTTCGACGGCCAGCGGCGGCGACGCCTCCAGAATCGTCATCGCTGCCCCCGTCCGGATGCGCGGATCGATCAGGCGATAGACGATGTCGGTGAGGATGTTCGCAACCATCACCATCATCGCGGAGAAGAACAGCACCGCCATCAAGGTCGGATAGTCGCGCCGCAGGATGGACTCGAACACCAGCCGGCCCATGCCGGGCCAACTGAAGACGGTCTCGACCAGCACGGCGCCGGCGAACAGGTTGCCGAACTGCAGCCCGACCACGGTCACGATCGGGATCAGCGTGTTGCGCAGCGCGTGCTTGCCGATCACCACCCATTCCGGCAATCCCTTGGCGCGCGCGGTCCGCACGTAATCCGCCGACAAGGCGTCGATCATGTTGACTCGCGCCAGCCGGAATATTGCGCGATGAACACCAGCGCGAGCGTCAGCGACGGCAATATCAGATGGCGTCCGACGTCGACAACATGTGCAAAGCCCTGCTTCGGGTTCACCACGTCGCTCATCCCGACCACGGGAAGAATCGGCCATACCGAACCGAACAGCAGCAGCATCATGAGCCCGGTCCAGAAGATCGGCGCCGCATAGCCCGCGAGCGAGAACACCGTGACGACATGACTGAAAGCCCCGTTCGGGCGACGGGCGCTAACGACGCCGAGCAGGGTTCCCAGGATCACCGCCAGCGTCAGCGCGCTGAACGCGAGGTAGAGGGTGGCCGGCAGGCGCTGGACGATCAATCCCGAGCACCGGCTGGTCGAAATAATACGAGTAGCCGAAATCGCCGTGAGCGACCTTGCCCAGATAGGTGAAGAGCTGCTCGGCCAGACTCTGGTCGAGCCCGTATTTCGCCCGCAGTTCGGCCACGATATTCGGCCGAAGCGCCGCCCATCTCGCCCGCAATGACCTGTACCGGATCGCCCGGCGCGAGATGGATCAGGCAGAAGTTCAGCACCAGCACCGCCAGCAGCAGCGCCGACGGCGTTGGTGAACTGGCGGGCAAGATGCGCGGCGAAAGCCATGAGGTGACCGGGTTCCCGCGCCGCCTCAGGTCTTGGGCGGCGTTTGCCAATATATCTCGTCCAGCGGCGACATCACGCCCCAGATCGAGGTCGGAAGATCCGCCAGTCCCTTGCTGAAGGCGTTATAGTACGGCGTGGCGTTGATGAAGTAGATCGGCACATCGGCCACCACGATCTTCTGGAACTCGGAATACAGCGCCTTGCGCTTTTCCGGCGACGTTTCCGATGCAGCGGCCTGCAGCAACTCGTCCACCTTCGGATTGCTGTATTGCTGGGTGTTGGACCAGATGACGCCCTTGCGGATGTTCGAGCTCAGATAGGTGCGGTTGACGCCGATGATCGGATCGCCCCAGTTGTACACGGTATCCATGGTCAGGTCGAAATCGTAATTGGATACGCGCTGAGCCCAGGTCGGGAAGTCGGGGGCCGCCCTGACCTCGAGGTTGATGCCGACGCGCTTCAACTGCGAGCGCAGATATTCGGCCACGTTCCGCTGCTGCTCGTCCGCACCCGGAATATAGTCGATGGTCAGCGAGAGACGCGAGCCGTCCGCGCCCTTGGGATAGCCGGCGGCGTCCAGCAGCGCGGCCGCCTTGACGTAGATCGACCTTGTAGGTCTCGACCGCGTTTTCGGTCAGCGGCGATCCCGGCGCGATCGGTCCGGTGCTGGGCATGGCCTTGCCGCCCATCAGCTTGTTGACGACGAAGTCACGATTTGCCGCAGTAGGCGATGGCCTGGCGAACCCGCACATCGTCGAGCGGCTTCTTCTTGGTGTTGAACGCGAGCCAGTTGAGCGGACCGATGCCCGCAAAACCCTTGTCGGTCACGACGACGTTCGGCGCCTTTTCCAGCCGCTCGATGTCGCGCACGCCGGTGACAAACGGCAGCGCGCTGACGTCGCCGCGTTCCATCGAGACGAGCGCGGCGTTCGGGTCGGACACCAGCCGCACCACGATCCGGTCCAGCTTGGGCCGGCCGGCGATGAAGAATTTGTCGAATTTCTCCAGCGTGTAGTATTCGCCCTGCTTGTACTCGGTCAGCTTGAACGGCCCCGAGCCGATCGGCTTGAGGTTGGCCGGATGGGTCTTGAGGTCCTGCCCGTCGCCATAGATGTGCTTCGGCAGGATCGGCATCAGCGCCGGCGACATCGACAGCAACAGCGCCGGATTAGGGTGCGACAGCCGAATGACCGCCGTAAAGGGATCGGGCGTTTCGACCTTGTCGACCGCCGCCAGCATGGTCTGGAACGGATGGTTGGCCTTGATCGCCATGATCGAGAACGCGACGTCCTCCGATGTCACCGGATGGCCGTCGTGAAAAAGCGCATTCTTGACCAGATGCAAGGTGACGGACAGACCGTCAGGCGCCACTTCCCAGGACTGCGCCAGATAGGGCTGAGGTTTCCAGTTTTCATCGTAGCGCAGCGGGCTGGCAAAAATCTGCGTACTCGGCATGGCCGTGGCCACACCGGACTGCACCGCGCCGTTGAAGTGCCGCGGCACCTGGGTGGTCGCGATGACGAGCGTGTTCGGCGATACCGCCTGCGCTTCCGCGCGATGGGGTGAGGCGAGCATCGAAAGCAGACCGACGGCTCCCGCCAAAAGGCATTTTGTGATCGACATGGCTATGTTCCTCTTTGATCGTTGATGATTGCTGCCCAGGCACTTCTGCGGTGCCCTTGAGAATAATGCATGCTGCCGGTGCTCACCGCGCCAGCGCATGGTCAAGAATTGCCTCGAGTTCGGCGTCAGGCGGCAGGCCTTCCGTGCCCACGCCGACGAGCGCGATCGTTTCCGTCCGCAAAGCGGCGTCATCATGATCGGCCGGCGACAACGACCAGTTCCCGGAAACCATCTGCAGCATCAGCGGCGCGGCATCGCCGGCAACGCGGCACGCCCCCTTGAGCCGCAACAACTCCGGCGGCAGCTCCCTGATCGCGGTGGCCAGGCGCCCGCGGTCGAACGTGCCCGCGCGCCGATAGGCCCAGCGCCTGAAATTCTGCTCGTGAACCTGGTCTTCCACGGCGTCGGCGCGAAACCGCGACGGCTTGCGGCCGACCGGCCAGGACAGTTCCGGCATCGTGTCACGCGACAATATCTCGATCAGCGCATCCGGCCGGACCGAGCGCACGGCATGCTTGGCATTGTCGCAGTTCCGCCTCGGAGACAAGATCGCTCTTGCTCAGCAAAACCAGATCGGCCCTGGCGAACTGATTGCGCACGGTATCGCCGACGCGCGGATCGTCGATCAGCGCGGCAATCCGGCTCGCGTCGGCAAGGACGAGAACGCCGTCGAGCCGCAATCCAGGCTCGATGAGCGCGATTTCGGCGATCCGCCAGGGATCGCCGACGCCGCTCGCCTCGATCACGATACGATCGAAGTGCTCGCCGCTGTCCAGCAACCGCCCAAGCGTATCGAGGAAGCCGGAACCGATGCTGCAGCAGACGCAGCCATTGGTGAGGGCCATGGTGGTGCCGTCATGGCGGGCGATCAGGCCGGCATCGATATTGATCTCGCCGAAATCGTTGACCAGCACCGCATAGCGGCTGGCTCCGCCCGCGAGCAATCGATTGAGAAAGGTGGTCT
The DNA here is from genome assembly GCA_963843225.1 of uncultured Alphaproteobacteria bacterium. Taxonomy (GTDB): domain Bacteria; phylum Pseudomonadota; class Alphaproteobacteria; order Rhizobiales; family Xanthobacteraceae; genus Bradyrhizobium. Next base: position 111,598 of record CAWJJT010000012.1, read on the forward strand.
TGCCGGCGCCAAGGAAGCCGCCGATCACGGTCACGGGAATGGGCGCCGAAGCCGTCATGCGCTCGGGGCTTTCTTGACCTGTCCGCCGATCACCGTGCCCCACACGGGGATATCCTTCAGCTTGTCCGGAGCAACTTCAAGCGGATCGTCGTCCAGAACCGCGAAGTCTGCATATTTGCCGCACTCGATGCTACCGACCTGGCCGTCGAGCTTCAACGTATAAGCCGCCCCGATGGTGACGGCCGCGAGCGCCTGTTCGACGCTGAGCGCCTCGGTATCCCGGCCGAGCGTGCGACCCGACGACGACACCCGGTTCACCGCGCACCAGGCCGTGAACAGTGGCCCGAGCGGCGTCACCGGCGCATCGGAGTGGATCGCAAAGGGCACGCCGAGTTGCAGTGCGGTTCTGGTGGCTTCGAGACGCGCGGCGCGCTCGGGGCCCATCGTCAGTTCATAATGGGCGTCACCCCAGTAGTACAGATGGTTGGCGAACAGATTGGCGCAGACGCCGAGCGCCTTCATGCGGCGGAACTGCGCCGCATCGGCCATCTGGCAATGCTGCAGCGTATGGCGATGATCGGGCCTTGGCATCGCGGTCTGGGCGGCTTCGATGGCATCGAGCGCCAACTCGGTCGCCTCGTCGCCGTTGGTGTGGATGTGGAGCTGAATGCCGGCCTTGTGATAGATATTGACGAGGCGCGGCAATTCCTCCGGCGCGATGTACCACAGCCCGTTTGGCGCGCCATTGTGGTAACCGGGCCAACGCAGCCTTGCGGTGAAGCCCTGGATCGAGCCGTCGACCACGAGCTTGACGATGCCGTAATGCAGCTTGTCGTTATTGCTCTGGCGCAGGGTCGCGATCTTTGCAATCGCCTGTTCCGGCGAGTGCGATACCGAAGCCAGTGCGGGCACCAGCCTGATGCCGAAATCGGGTTGCGTGGTGGCCTGTTGATAAAGCTCGATCGTCTGATCGACGAGGTCGTTGTGCAGATCGGTGATCGTGGTCACGCCCTGGATGCAGGCGGACGCGGCATAACGCGCTACATCGGCGAGCGTGATGCCGCTCGACAGCGGATTGCCACCAAGCGAGCGGAACACGCGGAAGCGGGCCGCGATGCCCTGCAACTCGCCGCTCGCCAATCCATCCTTCCCGGCAATGACGCCGGAAATATCGGTCGCGCGGAGCAATTCGGCGCGCTCGAGCACGATGGTGTTGACGTTGCTGATGTGGAAGCTGGCGTGGACCACCATGACCGGCCGCGTCGTCGAGACGCGGTCGAGATCCTGCCGCGTCAGCATCCTGCCGCCGATATGCAGCGGATCGAAACCCCAGGCGAACAGAGGCGCCTCGGGATTTTCCAGCGCGGCCTCGGCCTGCTTGAGCCGCGCGACGATGGCATCGATATCGCGAACGCCGGCAACCAGCTTTCCCGCCGGCGACTTGCGATCCCCGGCGCCGACGTAGGGCAGCGACCACATCATGCCTTCCATGATGTGGCTGTGTCCTTCGACAAAGCCCGGCAGCAACACCTTGTCGCCGAAACGGTCGTCGCGCGTACCCGCGAACCCGGCAAGCTCGGCCTTGCTTCCGACCGCAACGACACGCCCATCGCGGACCGCGACATGGGTCGCGACCGGACGCGACGGGTTCATGGTCACGATCTTGCGGGCCGAAAAGACGACGGTGTCCTGGCTCAATTGCAAACTCCCCAACTCGAGCCCTGAGCCTGATGCGCCGGGACGGTCCAGACCAGCGCCAGATGCTATGCACAAATGGAGCCAGCCCATGCCGCCCGCGCCCTCCGCCCCTATGGCGCGGTTTTTGCTTCACTTTTCCCGCGACAACGGGTCAACTGGCCGCCATCGTCGAAGACGGGTCCAGGATGGGAAAATTCGCGCCATTGCGCCGGGCTGACGCGCCGCGGGAAACCGGGGCGGCGCCCCTAAACGATTACCTGTTCTGGGGCTCGCTGTTCCAGGGCCTGGATCGCGCCGGCTCATTTCTGCAGCTCCAGATCCGGCAAATGATCGTGACCGCGATCGAGGACGGCCGTCTGCCGCTGGGCGTGCGGATGCCGTCGAGCCGCGACCTCGCCTCGCTGCTCAAGGTCTCGCGCAACACCATCGTCATCGCCTATGAACAACTGGTGGACCAGAACTTTCTGGTGTCGCGGGAACGTAGCGGCTATTTCGTCGCGGGCCTGCCGAAACAGATCGGGGCGCCGGTTGACGGTCCGGCGATCGCCGAAATCGACGCCAGCCGCTGGGCCGGACGCTTCGCGTTGCGCCCATCGCGCTTTCGCAACATCGTCAAGCCGCTGGACTGGCAAAGCTACCCCTACCCGTTCATCTTCGGCCAGTTCGACCCCAGCCTGTTCCCGACCAATGACTGGCGCGAAAGCGCGCGGGCAGCCATGAGCGTTCCGGAGATCAACAACTGGGCCAGGGACATGATCGACGGCGACGATCCCGCCCTGATCGAGCAATTGCAGCGGCAGGTGCTTCCGCGCCGTGGTATCCGCGCCCGATCCGATGAAATCATGATGACGATCGGGGCGCAGCACGCGCTCTTTCTGATCGCGAAGCTGTTCGTGCAGCCGGGGACGCAGGTCGGGATGGAAGATCCCGGCTACCCGGACGCCCGCAATATCTTTTCAATGTTGACATCAAGCGTGATGCCGCTGCGGATCGACGGCCAGGGGCTGGTGCCGGACGAGGCGTTCCAGCGCTGCAACCTGGCTTATGTCACCGCCAGTCATCAATGTCCGACGGCGGTGACGATGTCGGTCGAGCGCCGCATGGAGATTTTGAGGATCGCGAAGGCGCGCGACATCGTCCTGATCGAGGACGATTACGAAAGCGAACTGTTTCCGGAAGGTGGCGAGGTTCCTCCGCTGATGAGTTCTCGATCGCGACCAGAGCGTGCTCTACGTCGGCAGTCTTTCCAAGGCGCTGGCTCCGGGCCTGCGCCTCGGTTACGTGGTCGCGCCGGCGCCTGTCATCCGCGAATTGCGGGCGCTGCGACGCCTGATGCTGCGTCATCCGCCGCTGAACAACCAGCGCGTGGCCGCCCTGTTTATCGGGCTCGGCCACTATCGATCGCATCTGGCAAAGGTCGCCCGCGTGCTGCTGGAGCGCGCCCGCCTGTTGGATCGGTTGCTGCCGCAATTCCTGCCGGACTGTCACTGGTCCCGCGGCGCCGGCAGCACCAATTACTGGATCTCCTGCCCGCCCGGCACGGATACCACCAGGCTTGCCGAGGCGGCCCGCACCGAAGGCGTCGTGATCGAGCCCGGCGACGTCTTCTCGATGGATGAGTTGGCCACCCGGCATTGCTTTCGCCTTGGCTTCACGTCGATCCGAACCGACCGGATCGAGGCGGGAATCGAGCGACTGGGATCGGTCCTCGCGCGAAGCTGAACGCATCAGATCAATTCGCTGATGCCCCACGCCGATCACGCCGGCCTGTTCTGGTCACAGAGCTCACCTGATCTGGTTCTAAATGCGCGCGCCAGCCCATGTCAGTCTGGCAATGAGCCGCCGAAGCGGCCCGCCCTGACGCTCTCCCCGCCAGCAGGAACCCGACATGTCCACACTCGATGCCCGCAGGCGCAGCCTTCTGGAAAACCTGTTCGCTGCCTTCAATCGGCACGACGGCGCCGGCGTCATGGCCTGCATGACCGACGACGTCATTTTCGATGCGGCCGCAGGACCCGAGATTTGCGGGCGAAGGCTGTCGGGCAGCGGCGAGGTGCGCGCGGCCTTCGAAGCGGTCTGGACCACGATGCCTGACGTGAGCTGGCAATGCACCAGCCACGAGGTGTTCGGCGATCGCGGCCTTTCCGAATGGATTTTTCGCGCTACCGGCAAGGACCGGCAGCGCATCGAAGCCGAAGGCTGCGATCTCTTCGTGTTCCGCGGCGACAAGATCTGCTCCAAGCGCGCCTTCCGCAAGGACCGGCCGTTGCTGCCGGCATTGCCCAGCGAGGCGAGCGCCCTGCGATGAACATGCATTCGACCGCGCCGGCGGCGGCGTATGATCCGCTGTACGATCCGCTGGTGTCGGACGGCCCGGGTCAAAATCGGGACTACGCGCCGACCTACTGGATCGCTACCGCGGGAACCCCTCCGCAATCCGACGGACCGATCCTCGCCGACCGGGATGCCGATGTCGCCATCGTCGGTTCCGGCTTTACCGGCCTTTCCTGCGCGATCTTTCTGGCTCGTGAATTCGGCATCAAGGCCACGGTACTCGAAGCCAACCGCGTCGCCTGGGGCTGCAGCACCCGCAACGGCGGCCAGGCGCAAAACGCCACCGGCCGGCTGTCCCGCTCGCAATGGATCGAGCGCTGGGGCGTCGACGTCGCGCGGCGCATGCATGCCGAAATCACCGACGGTTTCGAGACTTTCGAAGAACTGGTCCGCTCCATTCCGGTCGACTGCGAGCCGCAGCGCGGCGGCCATCTCTATATTGCGCACCGCCCGCGCAGTCTCGAGAAGATCGCCGCCGAATCCAAAATCCTCAACGACGTCTTCGGCTATTCGACCCGGGTCGTCTCCCGCGAGGAGCTGCGCCGCGATTTCGTCGACGAGGCGGAAGCGGTCGGCGCCGTTCACGAGCCGCTAGGCACCGGGGTTCACCCGGCGAAACTCGCCTTTGGCAGTCAGATCATGGCGCGGGAGCTTGGGGCCAGCGTGCATCCGGCAAGCCCGGTGCTGCGGATCGAGCAGCGTGACGGCGCATTCTTGCTGCGCACACCGGGAGGTACCGTGCGGGCGCGCGCGGTCGCCATCGCGACAGGTGCGTACACCTCGCTCGGTTTGACGCCGCTGCTGCGCAGCCGGTGCATGCCGATCCTGTCCAATTCAGTCGTTACCCGCCCGCTGACTCCGGCTGAACTGGAGGCGACCGGCTTTCGCACCAGGCAGGTCATCACCGATACGCGGACCCTGCGCTTCTACTATCGCCTGCTTCCCGACAACCGGCTGCAGATCGGCAGCCGCAGCGCCATAACGGGCGCCGACGCGACCCACGACAGGCATCTGCAGTTATTGATCGATGGAATCCACCGCAAGTTTCCGCCGCTGCGCGGCATCGAAATCGACTACTCCTGGTGGGGATGGGTCGATGTCAGCCACGACATGATGCCCCGCATCTTCCGCCCCGATCCGCGGCAGAATCTCTTCTATGCGCTCGGATATGGCGGCAACGGCGTTTCCTACTCGGTGCAAGCCGGCCGGCGCATGGCGCAAATGATCGCCGGACAGAGGTTCGCCGGACAGGATTTGCCGATCTTCACCTCGCCGCTGCCGGGACATCCCTTTGCGCCGTTTCGCCGGATCGGCCAGCGGATGCTCTATCGCTGGTACCAACTGCGCGACGAGGCGACGTAACGCGCCGGCGCTTCCGGCAATCCGCCCTACGCCGTCTTGCGTCGACGCCTGCTGGATGACGCGCCATACCCGCTCCGGCGTGAGCGGCATATCGATTTGCGCCACGCCGAATTCCGAGAGCGCGTCGATCACGGCGTTGACGATCGTGGTAAGGCTGCCGGCACATCCGGCCTCGCCGCAGCCCTTGGTGCCCAACGGGTTGGATTTTGCCGGTGACGGATGATCGCCGACCTCGATCGGCGGAATATCCGCGGCGCGCGGCAGCGCATAGTCCATCAACGAGCCCGTGATCGGCTGCCCGCTCGCGTCATAGCTGATCTTTTCCATCAGCGCCTGGCCGATACCCTGCGCCACGCCGCCGTGAAGCTGCCCCGCGACCAGCATCGGATTGACGATGGTCCCGAAATCGTTGACGCCGGTATAGCGGACCACGTGCACGACGCCGGTGTCGGGATCGATCTCGACTTCCGCGACATGGCAGCCGTTTGGATAGGTCGAGGGCACTTCCTTGCTCTTGTGATCGACGCTGAGCGACGCCGGCACCCCCTCCGGCGGCTTGTCCTCGCGCAAGCGGCGCGACAGTTCCATGATGCCGATGCCGCGATCGGTTCCGGCGATGGTGAAGCGGCCGTCGGCGAATTCGATGTCGGTCTCCGCGGCTTCGAGCAGATGCGCCGCCGCCAGCTTGCCCTTGGCGACAACGAGCGCGGAAGCTTCAACGATGGCGAGGCCGGACGCGGTGATGGAACGCGATCCTCCGGTCCCGCCTCCGATGTGCACGATGTCGCTGTCACCTTGTTCGAGCCTGATTTTATCGAAGGGCACCCCGAGCTGCGCCGAGAGAACCTGGGCGAACGCCGTCGCATGGCCCTGCCCGTAATCCAAGCGTGCCCGTCACCAGCGTCACCGTCCCGTCGGGCTCGAACAGGATTTCACCGAGCTCGGCCCGAGGCGGCGCGGTGGATTCAAGGTAGGACCCCACGGCGATGCCGCGCAGTTTGCCGCGCTTGCGGCTCTCCTTCTTCCGCTTGCCGAAACTGGAGTAATCCGACAATTCCAGCGCCGTGCCGAGCACGCCACCAAAATCACCGCTGTCGTAGGTGACGCCAGATGCCGCCGGATACGGCATCTGGGAGGATTTGACAAAATTGCGCCTGCGCAGCTTCAGCCGGTCAATGCCCAATTCGGCGGCGGCCCGATCAATCAGGCGTTCCATGAAATAGTTGGCTTCTGGACGCCCGGCGCCGCGATAGGCTCCCATCAGCGTCGTGTTCGTGAGCACGCATTTGATATCCACGCTCAACAGCGGCGTGCGATAGACGCTCGCGATATTCTTCGCGATGTTCGCCGACAGCGGGTTCGGCGACACGTTGGAAATGTAGGCGCCGAGGTTGCCGTAGCCGCTGACGCGGAGCGCGAGAAATCTGCCGTCGCCGTCCAGCGCCAGTTCGGCGTGAATCTTCTGCGCGCGGCCCTGACTGTCGGAAAGAAAGCTTCCGGAGCGTTCGTCGGTCCACTTCACCGGACGATTGAGCGCCTTCGCGGCATGCAGGATGCAGATATATTCGGGATAGTGGATGTTCTTCATGCCGAACGAACCGCCGACATTGGCGGTGAGCAGCCGGACCTTGTCGCGAGGCACATTCAGAAGCTGCGCCAGCGCCATCCCGTTGCCGGCCACCCCCTGGGTCGGAGCCTGAATGGTGTAGCGCTGGCTCTGCCCATCCCACGATGCAAGCGCGGCACGCGGCTCCATCGGGACGACGGCGACCCGGGTATTTTCAATATCGAGCTTTGTGACATGGGCGGCGGCCGCAAAGGCTGCGTCCACCGCGGCAGTGTCACCATAGTGGAAGTCCAAGGCGACATTGTCGGGAATGTGATCATAGAGGCGAGGCGCGCCCGGCTTGGCGGCGATGTCGGGTTCGGTGACCGCCGGCAATGTTTCGATGTCAACCATTACGGCCTCAGCCGCATCGCGCGCCTGCGCCACGCTGTCGGCTACCACGAATGCGACGGGATCGCCGACGTAGCGTACCTTGTCGGTCACCAGCGCCAGCCGATTGGTTTGAAGCAGCGGCGAGCCGTCGCGGTTCTTCAGCGGCATGCCGCACGTGAAGGGCGCGTAGTTGTTCGCGGCGAGATCCGCGCCGGTCCAGACACCGCGAACGCCCGGCATCGCCCTGGCGGCAGCGGCATCGATCCCGCGGATGATGCCGTGAGCCTGGTTGCTGCGAACCATCCACGCATAAAGCTGGCCGGGCAGATTGAAATCGTCGGTGTACCTGCCCTTGCCGCGCATCAGCGCGTCGTCTTCCTTGCGGCGGACCGGCTGTCCCACCCCGTTATTTTGCGGTGCAGCAATCGGCGCGCCGCGACCTGAAGAGGGATGGTCCTGCATCGAAGTTCTCAAATCGTGCCAGCACTTTAGGCGGCGGCCACGGAAGCCGCCCCTGATAGCTCAGCAGGGCTGGAACGACAACGTTTCAAACTGCAGGGGACATGCCCGTTACGGCAAGGTTTGTTCCTCACCCACGGCGGTCCGGAACTGTTCGGGCGGCAGGCCGTCCTCAACGGAACTGGTGGACGATACCGAGGCTGATCGCCAGCAATAGAAGCAGCGAAAGCGTCACGGCCGCCGTCACCTGGCCGCCAACCCGCCGGAGCACGCTGATATCAACCCCGAGCCCGAGCGCGGCCATCGAGACGACGGTCAGCAAGGAAGCCACCTTCAAGACCGGCGCAGCAGCCGCGGCGGGCAATATTTCGAACGAGCGCAGCGCCGCCAGCACCAGAAAACCGATGATGAACCACGGCACCAATTGAAATGGCTGGAAGCGGGTCGACGCCGCCGAGCCCGCGCCCTCCTTGCGAAGCCGGCGTCCGAACAGGGAAAAGCCGACCACGATCGGCCCCAGGGTCAGAACCCGCACCAGTTTGACCAGGGTGCCGATCTGGGTGCTGATCAGGCCGACCGGCACGGTCGCCGCGAGGACCTGCGGCACGGCATAGACGGTCAGGCCTGCCAGGATGCCATACTGGGTCTGTGAGAGCGCGAGGATCGGAACCAGCAGCGGCAGCCCGAGCACGATGACGACCCCGAGTATGGCCGTGAACGATATCGAGGAAACGATATCGTCGGCATCCGCGCCGATCACGGGCGCGATCGCGGCGATCGCCGAATTGCCGCAGATCGAATTGCCGCACGCCACCAGAATCGAGAGCCGCACCGGCAGCCCGAGCATTCGGCTGATGCCGTAGCTGGCGCAAAGGACGATAGCGACCGTGATGACGATTGCGGAGATCAAACTCAGGCCGGAAGCGGCGATCGTCGAAAACGAGATGGTGGCGCCCAGCAGCACCACCGCCAATTCGAGAAGCTGCTTGGCGCTGAACGCAATACCCGGTCGCCAGTGCTTGCCGGGCTCCCAGGCGCTGCGGACAGCGATGCCGATCAGGATCGCGATCACCAGCGCTTCGAGATAAGGATGGCTGAAAACACTCTCTTCAAGTCGCTGAAGCGCCAGCGACACCAGCGTGATGGCGATGCTCAATCCGATGCCGGGCGCAAGCGATTTCACCCGGGCAACGATGGAGTTGCCGGCGCTCTCGGATTTGTTGATTGCCGACATACCCCACTCCTGCGGGACATCGCCCTCCGCCGCCGATCAGGCGCGAAGCGCCGACGCCAGCTTCAAACCGTCGACATTGGCGAGAAAAGTGCCGACCTCGAACGGCGTATTCGCTACCCGAACGCCGGCCTTCTCCAGCGCCGCGCGCTTCGATGCGTAGCCGCCGCGGCCGCCGGTGACGATCGCACCCGCATGCCCCATCTTCTTGTCGGGCGGCGAGGAGCGTCCGGCGATAAAGGACACCACCGGCTTTTTCATCCCGCGGGCATACTCGGCGGCTTCTTCTTCCATCGATCCGCCGATTTCGCCGACCAGAACAACCGCGTTGGTCCGATCGTCGCGGTCCAGCGCTTCAAGGGCGTCGCGCGACGTGGTGCCGATGATGGGATCGCCGCCTATACCGATGAAGGCGGATTGCCCGAGGCCCGCGCGGGTCAGGTTCAGGCACATCAGCGTTCCCAGACTGCCGCTGCGTGAAATCACGCCGACGCGGCCGGGTATGAAGATATTCGGGTTGTGACCCGGCATGATCCCCACAAACCCCTCGCCGGGAGTGACGATACCCGCGGTGTTGGGTCCGACGATCCGGCTTTTCGTGCCACGCGCCCGCGCGAAGATTTCCAGAACGTCATGCCCCGGAATGTGCTCGGTCAGGACCACGATGGTGCCGATACCGGCATCGATCGCGTCGATGATCGCATCCTTGGCCATGCTGGGCGGAATGAAGATCACGGATATGTCGCACGGCGACCGTTTGGTCGCTTCCACGGCGGAACTGAAAATCGGAACCCCGATATGGGTTTCGCCGGCCCGCTTGGGATTGACGCCGGCGACGACGTCGGTTCCGCGCTCCATCATCTTGGCCGCCCAGAACGAGCCTTGCTTGCCGGTGATGCCCTGCACGAGCACCTTCTGACCGCGCCTGTAAATCATTGTGCCGCCTCGACCGCCGCTTTGACGGCGTCTTCCATGAGATCATAGGGTTCGATGCCAAGCCGCTCGCGCACCAGCTTGACCGCTTCCTCTTCGCCGGTGCCATGAATGGAGAAGAAGGCCGGGACCTTCGGCTTGAGCTTCTCCCACGCGCGAACGACGCCATCGGCCATCACATCCGTGCGGGCGAAAGCCCCGCAGAAATTCACCACAAGGCTTTTGACGCCCGGATTGGACAGCACCAGATCCAGCGCTATCTCCGCCTTGGTGTATGCCTCGCCGCCGATTTCGAGAAAGTTCGCGGGCCGGCCGCCGAAATGATCGATGACGTCCATCGTCGTCATCGTCAGACCGGCGCCATTGGCGAGAACGCCGACATTGCCGTCGAGCTGGATAAACCGGAGCCCGTGTGACGCGCCGCGTTCTTCCAGCACCGTCATCTTCGGCGGCGACGCGACGCTTGCCAGATCGGGCTGCCGCGCCGTCGAGGCGTCGTCCAGCACGAACTTGCAATCCAGCGCGACCACCTTGCCGCCGCGCAGGATGGCGAGCGGATTGATCTCCACGAGTTCGGCGTCCTTGTCGCAAAATGCGCGATAGATCCTGACGAGCACGTCGGCTACGCCCTCAGTCGCCGCGCCCAGTTGCATTCCCTTGAGCAGCGCCGCTGCTTCCGCCGCGCCGAAACCGCGATTGACGTCGACGACATGCCGGCGGATGGCGTCGGGCTTCTGCTCGGCGACCTCCTCGATATCCATTCCGCCTTCGGTCGAGAACAGCACCAGCGGACTGCGGCTGCCGACATCGACCAGCACGGCGGCATATAGTTCGCGTTCGATCGGGCAGCGTTCCTCGATCAGCACCCGCTCGACGCGGCTGCCGCCGATGGTCATGCCGAGGATGGCGCGCGCAGCCGCGGCGCCCTCCTCGGCGCTATCAGCCATTTTGATGCCGCCGGACTTTCCGCGCTTGCCGGCTGGCACCTGGGCCTTGACGACGGAAGGGCCAATCGTGGCCACGGCGGCCGATGCCTCTTCCGGCGTCCTGCAAACCATCCCGTTTGGAATCGGGACGCCCGCGGGCAACAGCACATGGTGCTTGGCTGCGTATTCTTCGAGAATTCATGATGATGTCCTAGCGTCCGTATCGCGTCCAATGCGGTCCGAACAGCTCTTCTTCGGACGGCTTGTCCTCCGGGATCGGAACGACGAGATGGGTGATATTGAGGAAGTGCTTGTAGTTGAGGTTTTCCGAGATGCTGTTCTTCTGCCAGGAGCCGCATCCCATGGTCAGGGTGAACTCCAGGCCGCTGTCGAAGCCGCCGCCATTACCGAAGGTGTGGGCGAAATTCACCAGCACCCGCACCACCGGCAGGTCTTCGGCGAGTTGACGCGCCCGCGCCATGTTGGTGGTGTGAAGCCCCATGGAGTGCCCGCGGCCCTGGTAATCGAGAATCTTGCGGACGGTTTCGGTCGCCGCTGCAAAGTCGGACGCCCGATAGACCGTGAGCACCAGCGCGAGCTTCTCGCCCGACAGCGGATACGCCTTTCCGATTCCGGTCTCTTCCACCAGCAGGAATTTCGATGCCGCAGCGTCTGCCGGCAGGCCGAAACTTTCCACCAGCACCGGCATGTCGCGTGCGATCAGGTGGCGGTTGAGCTTGCCGTTCTTCCACAATTCACCCTGCACCCTCGCCTTCTGGGCAGCATCGACGAGGTAGCCGCCGGCTTTCTTCAGCGCCGCGATCGCCTGATCGTAGACCGCGTCGACGATCACCACGGCGTTCTCCGACGAGCACGAAGTGGCGTTGTCGAAAATCTTCGAGGCGCAAATCTTCTGCGCGGCGGACATCAGGTCGGCGGTCTCATCGATGATGACCGGAACGTTTCCGGCGCCGACGCCGATCGCCGGCGTGCCGCTCTTGTAGGCGCGGCGGACGTTGTCCTGCGAACCCGTCACCACGACGAGATCGGCCGCTTCCATGATCGCCTGCGTGGTGTCCTTGGTCACGGGCTCGGGCAGTATTTGAACCAGATCCCTGGGCAGTCCGATCTGGGCCAGCGCCTCGCGCATATATTCGACCGTCAGTGCCGTGGTGCGGTAGCCGAGCGGAGACGGCGCGATGACCACCGCATTGCGGCCCTTGATCGCCATCATGGCCTTGTTGACCGGCGTCGCTCCCGGATTGGTCGACGGCGTGATGGCGCCGACCACGCCCATCGGCTTGGCGAACTTCACGATGCCGCGCTTGTCGTCGCGCTCGATTTCACCGACGGATTTCGCGCGCAGAAGATCGCGCAGCGTACCGAACGTCTTGCGCTGCTTCTTGATGATCTTGTCCGGCACGTTTCCGAGGCCGGTATCCTTGACCGCGAGTTCGGCGAGTTCGCGCGCGTGCTCCGGCTTGTACAGCGACCACGCCACGGCGCGCACCGCCTCGTCGACACGGGCCTGGTCGGCATTCGCAAAATCCGCCTGCGCGATCCGCGCACGCCGAACCAGATCGGCGGCAATTTGCTGCGCATCCGAAGTCCGATCGGCTATTTCAGCAACGGCGCTCATGATTTTCTCCTTTTTCATTTCTCAGAAGCGCATCGGGCACTGGCATCCGCCGGTCCGAAGCGCGTTGATGGTTCATATCGTTCGCAGAATCGGCTTGAAATTCTCGCGTGCATCGACGAAGCGCTCGCCGGGCTTGCATCGCAGGGCGAGCGCAGCACCGACCAGAAGCACGCCAAGGGATCCGATAAAAGGCACGTCCCATCGCCCCGTGAGATCGATGGCAAAGCCGAACACAACCGGCGAGATGATACCCGCCATGCCGAAACCGAAATTCATGAAACCGCTCGCACTGCCTGAATATTCCGGCGTGATGTCCATCGGGATCGCCCAGATCGGCGCGACGATAAGCTCGGCAAAGAAGAACGCCATGCTCAGGCAGATCGCCACCGTAAGCAGATCATGAACGAAAACAATCGGCAACATAAAGCAGAACGACCCCAGGAATCCAACCACAATGACGGAAATCCGGGCTTTGCCGACGTCGCCGGTCCGCCGCAGGATACGGTCGCTGACGATACCGCCGACGGTGTCGCCGACGACGCCGGCGAAAAATACGCCAGCCGCAAACAGCGCCGACTTCTTCAGATCGAGCTTGTACTCGTGCAGGAAGAACGACGGCAGCCAGTTCAAATAGAGCCAGAGAATCCAGCCATAGCAGAAGTCCGTCAGGGTGACCGGCATGATCCGCTTCAGAAGCGGAACCCAAGGCACTTCCTTCCGGGTCGCCACAACCGCCGCCGGCGGCAGCCCTTCGAGCTCTTCCGGCGCGATGCCCGGATGCTGGCGCGGATCGTCGCGGAAATACACCAGCCACAACACGGCCCAGAGAAGGCTCAAGCCGCCCAGGATGTAAAACGAGTCGCGCCACGAGAACGCGACAATGATGGCGGCGATCAGCGGCGGCGTCGCCGCGTTTCCGAAACGCGAGAAGGCGTGGGTGATGCCTTGGGCAAAGGCACGCTGATCCGGCCGCATCCAGTTCGACAGCGCCCGCGTGGCGGTCGGAAACGCCGGGCCTTCACCGATGCCAAGCACCAGCCGCGACGCGAACAAAGCCGCCAGTCCGCCGACCATGCCGGTCCATGCCGTCGATGCCGCCACCAGCACCGCGCACATGAACAGCGTCACGCGCGGTCCCATGCGGTCGCCCAGCCAACCGCCGGCGATCTGAAAAAGTGCATAGGGATAGGCGAAGGCGGAAAACGCGATACCGAGTTGCGTTGCGGTAAGGCCGAGGTCCTTCTGGATGATCGGCGCCGCGGTGGAAATATTGACGCGGTCGACGTAAAAAATGAGGTACATAAGACAGATCGTAAAAAGGATAAGGCGGCTGGTCTGGTTCCTCATGACCTTCATGCGTCGCTCCCGGTATTTCTTATTTTCGAATGATGCGCTGCCCACCTGCTGATCGAAGGTTTGGCATGGCACTCGTTTTTCTTATGGTACAAGGTGCGCAAGCCATGGCGAAATCGATAGTCTGCATCGCCACCATTCGCGGGATTTATCATTGAACCAGGACCTCGACATCGCCCTGCTCAGGACCTTCGTCGCGATCGTCGATACGGGAGGACTGACCTCCGCCGGCAGGAAGGTCGGACGAACCCAGCCCGCGATTACCCACCAGATCAGCCGGCTGGAAGACCTGATCGGCCGCACGCTGTTCGACGACAATCGCCGCAAGCTCAGCCTGACCCATGACGGCGAGGTGCTGCTGGAATTCGCCCGCGCGATGCTGCGGATCAACGACGAGGCGCGCGGGCGCTTCTCCAAGCCTGATATTGCCGGTCACGTCACGCTGGGAACCCCGGATCTCTACGCGCCCTATATTTTGCCGGAGGTTCTCGAGGGCTTTTCGCATTCGCACCCGAATGTCGAAATCCAGTTGCGCTGCACCCGGAGCGTCCATTTGCATGCGGCGCTGGAGCGAAACGAAATCGATATCGCGCTGATGACCAATCAGCCGGAGTTCCTGCGCGGCGAACTGGTACGTCGTGAGCCGTTGGTTTGGGTGGCCGGCGTCGGCAGCAGCCCGGAACTGCGCAAGCCGCTGCCGCTGGCGGTTTTGCCGCAAGGCAGCGTTTACCGGCAACACGCGCTGGAGGCGCTGGGAGCGGCCGGCCAGCAATGGTCGATCCTTTCCGTGTGCGACAGCATCGCGGGGCTGCAGGCCGCGGTGTTCGCGGGCCTTGCGGTCTCGGTGTTTCCGCGTTGCGCGGTCGGACCCAATATCCGCTGCCTCGGGGAAGCGGACGGGTTTCCGCCGCTGCCTCCGATCGAACTGGTGATGCACCGGAAGAGCCAGGGCATTCTCGAACGCCGCCGAAGAACTGGCTCAGTACATAGCCCGAGAACTCGGCAATTCCGGCCAGACCGCGGCCGGATAAATCAGCCTCGATCCTCCGAACAAGAAAAAGGCCGGCCGCGGTAACCGCAGCCGGCCTTGATGGATGCTCCAGGAGTTTACGCGCTCTTCTGCGGACGCATGTCTTCCCGCTTGATGCCGGCGACAACGACGGGCTTCTTCATGGCGTCGCGGCGGAACGGCTCGCCAAGCTCCTGATTGAGGATGATCTCGATGAAGGTCGTGATCCCCTTGTTCTGGTCTTCGCAGGACTTCCGCAGCGCCTCGGTCAATTCGGACTGCGTCTTGACGGTGACGCCCTTGAGGCCGCAGCCCTCGGCAACCTTCGCATAGCTCAAATGGGGATCGAGTTCGGTGCCGACGAAATTGTCGTCGTACCAGAGGATCGAATTGCGCTTTTCGGCGCCCCACTGGTAATTGCGGAACACCACCATGGTGATTCCAGGCCATTCCTCGCGGCCGATCGAGCTCATCTCGTTCATCGAGATTCCGAACGCGCCGTCGCCGGCGAAGCCAACGCAAGGCGTGTTGGGATTGCCGATCTTGGCGCCGATGATCGACGGAAATCCGTAACCGCAAGGCCCGAACAGACCCGGCGCCAGGTATTTGCGGCCCTTTTCGAAGGTCGGATAGGCATTGCCGATCGCGCAGTTGTTGCCGATGTCGCTGGAGATGATGGCGTCGCGCGGCAGGCCAGCCTGAATGGCGCGCCAGGCCTGACGCGGCGACATCCTGTCCTTGTCGCGCTTGCGGGCGTCCTCGTTCCAGGTCGTGCCCGGATCATCCTCTTCATGATCCATGCTGGAGAGGGTCTGAAGCCATTTCGACTTGGTGGTGTGCACCAGTGCCTTGCGATCCTCGCGGCCGGCATTGCCGGCTGTGGGCGCAAGACGCGCGAGAATGGCTTCGGCGACCAGCTTGGCGTCGCCGCAGATGCCGACGGCGACCGGCTTGGTCAAACCGATACGATCAGCGTTGATGTCGACCTGGATGATCTTCGCGTTCTTGGGCCAGTAATCGATGCCGTAGCCCGGAAGCGTCGAAAACGGATTGAGCCGGGTGCCGAGCGCCAGCACGACGTCGGCCTTGGCGACGAGTTCCATCGCCGCCTTCGATCCGTTGTAACCGAGCGGACCGACCGCAAGCCGATGGCTTCCCGGAAAACTGTCATTGTGCTGGTAGTTGTTGCAGACGGGCGCATCGAGCTTTTCGGCCAGGGCCGCGCACGCTTCGATCGCGTTTCCAAGCACCACGCCCGCGCCCGACAGGATGACGGGGAATTTGGCTTCCGACAGCAGCTTTGCAGCCTCGGTAACGGCGACATCACCGCCCGCCGGACGTTCGAACTCAACGATCGCAGGCAGGTTGATGTCGATGACCTGCGTCCAGAAATCACGGGGAATGTTGAGCTGCGCCGGAGCCGACAACCGCTTCGCCTTCAGGATCACCCGGTTGAGCACTTCGGCGACGCGCGAGGGATCGCGCACTTCTTCCTGGTAGCAGACCATGTCGCGGAACAGCGCCATCTGCTCCACTTCCTGGAAGCCGCCCTGCCCGATCGTCCGGTTCGCCGCCTGCGGCGTCACCAGCAGCATCGGCGTGTGATTCCAGTATGCCGTCTTGATCGGCGTGACGAAGCCGGTGATGCCGGGGCCGTTCTGCGCGATGGCCATCGCCATCTTTCCGGTGGTGCGCGTGTAGCCGTCGCAGATCAGGCCGCCGTTGGATTCATGCGCGACATCCCAAAAGGTGATGCCGGCTTTCGGAAACAGATCGGAAATCGGCATGAAGGCCGAGCCGATGATGCCGAATGCGTGCTCGATCCCATGCATCTGCAGGACCTTAACAAAGGCCTCTTCGGTGGTCATTTTCATGGCGCGTCCTCTTGATGTTTTCAATGTCTGGAGCTGGTTTCTAGGCTGATCCATGCCATGACATCCACCGGCGCGCAACAAATATCTCAAAATTCCGTTTTTTTCGTTTCATATTCCGGAATTTTTGCTATCTATGGGCCATGAACGAATTGCTTGGCGCATTGAAGCCGCTCGGCCTGCTGGAAACCGTTGCCGCCATGCCGCATCCGGCGACGCTTGCGGAACTGGCGGTGAGCGTCGGCGTGCCGAAGCCGACGATGCATCGCTGGCTCGGCGCGCTCGAGGCCGCAGGCCTGCTGCAAAGGACGCTCGACGGCCGCAGATTCGAACTCGCGCCCCGCGCCTCGCGATTGGCGTTCTCGATCCTAGGCAACCAGCCCGGCGGCACCCTGCGGCGCGAGATCCTGCAACAGGTCGTCCAGGAAGTCGGCGAAGCCTGCAATCTCACGGTGCTGGACGGAACCCAGGTCACCTACCTTGATCGCGTCGAAGCCGAATGGCTGCTCCGGATCTCGTTTCAGCAGGGATCGAAGGTGCCGGCCTATTGCTCCGCCAGCGGCAAACTGTTTCTGGCGCTGATGCGGCCCGCCAAACGCGACCTTCTGCTTCGGCTGATGCCGCTGCAGCGGCTCACCGACAACACCATCACGAAAAAGAGCGACTTGCTCAAGGAACTCACCGAAATCCGCCAGAAGAAGTATGCGCTCGACCGCGAGGAGTTCCTGTCCGGGCTCGTCTGTCTCGCAGTCCCCGTCTTTCAGCAAAAGGCGAAGTCGCGCGTCTGTGTCGCCGCGCTCGCGATCCAGGCGCCGGTTACGCGAATGTCGCACGCCAGCCTTTTGACCAAACTCCCAGTCCTGCAGCACGCCGCTGACGCGCTTGCGGTCACCCTCACCGAGTAAGCAACATCCCCATGACAACCAAATCAGTCTTTCCGAAGCTGGACGCACTCGAAGCCGCCGCCCGCGGCAAGGGGCGCCTTGCGGTGGCGGTCGCCTATCCCTGTTCGACCGACGCGCTTGCGGCGGCCATCTCCGCCTACGAGGAAGGCATCATCGAGCCGGTGCTGGTTGGGACCGCGCCAGCGGATCGAAGCCTGCGCCAGCGCGCTCAAGACAAGCCTCAATGGATTTCGGATCGTCGAGGCGGAGGATGATCCGATCCTCGCGTCGCGAATGGCAGTGGCACTTGTCGGCGCAGGTGAAGTCAACGCCCTGATGAAGGGATCGCAGCACACCGATGAATTGCTCGGCGCGGTCGTATCCCGCGACGCCAACCTGCGGGCTTCCCGGCGCATGAGCCACGTCTTCTGGTTCGACCTTCCGGCTTACCACAAGGCGCTGATGGTGACCGACGCGGTGGTGAACATGGCTCCCGCCCTGAAGGACAAGATCGATATCCTTTCGAACGTCATCGGCTTCGCCCACGCCATCGGGCTTGCTTCCCCCAAGATCGCCCTTCTGTCCGCGATCGAGACGGTCAACGCGGACCTCGCCTCGAGCGTGGACGCCGCGGCGCTTTCGAAAATGGCCGATCGCGGCCAGATGCGGGGCGCGGTGATCGACGGCCCTCTGGCATTCGACAACGCGATCTCGGCGGCTTCGGCGATCAACAAGGGAATTTCATCTCCGGTGGCCGGAGATCCCGATATCCTGATGGTCCCGAGTCTCGACGTCGGAAACGTGCTCTACAAATCCTTCATCTATATGGCGGGCGGCGAATGCGCCGGCGTGGTGCTCGGCGCGCGCGTGCCGATCATCCTCACGAGCCGCTCGGACTCGCGGCGAGCCCGCATCGCTTCCTGCGCTTTGGCGCAGCTCTGCCTGGCCTGAACTTGGCGCAAACCAAAAACAGCCCGATCTCGCGATCGGGCTGTTTCGGTGCTAGGTTGCGGTCCTGAACGATCAGGCGGCGGTGCGCGCCGGCACTAGGCCTTCGAGCGATCGCCGTCTTGCGAGCATGCTGATCCACAGCGCCGACAGCGCGCTGACGATGCCTGCAAACACGCAATAGGACGCGATCGCCCATCCGCCATTCGGTCCATAGGACTGCAGCAACGCGGTGGCGATGATCGGCGTCAGGCCGCTCGCGAAGATGCCGGAGAACTGATAGACGAAGGAAATGCCGGTGTAGCGGACCTGCGGCCGGAAGAGATCGCAGAAGAGTGCCGCCTCCGGCCCGTAGATCGAGGCGTAGAAGATACGCCGAACGGAACGATCAGGGCGAACCAGACCATGACCGGGCTGCCCGGAAAATTCATCCAGATCCAGAACGCCGGCAGCGCCGAGAAACCGGTGACGAGCGAGCCCCAGAAATAGACGTTGGTGCGCCCGAGCCGGTCGGACAGCCGGCCGAAGAAGGGAATGAACGCACACATGATGAGCGCAGCCGCCGTCACGCCCAACAGCGCCTCGGTCCGCGGCACCTTGAGCTGCTGCGTGAGGTAGGCGATCGAATACACGCCGAAAATATTGAAGAAGACCCCGTCGATATAGCGCGCGCCCATGCCCGCGACGATTTCCTTCGGATACTCGGTAATCATCGAAGCGAACGGCACCTTGACCTCCGCCTTGACCTGCTTGAGCTTGGCGAATTCCGGCGTCTCCATGATGTTCAGCCGGATATAGAGGCCGACCAGCACCAGCACGAAGCTCAGCACAAATGCCAGGCGCCAGCCCCAGGCCAGGAACTGCTCGTTGGTCAGGACATAGGACAGCAGCGCGACGACGCCGGACGCCAGACACAGCCCGATCGAGAGCCCGATCTGCGGAAGGCTCGCGTAGAAGTCCGCGCTTTTCCGGCGGCGCATATTCATAGGTCATCAGAACGGCACCGCCCCATTCGCCGCCGAGACCGATTCCCTGCAAGACACGCAAGGCGAGAAGCGAAATGGGCGCCCACACGCCGATCTGGGCATAGGTGGGAACGAGACCGATCAGAAAGGTCGCGACGCCCATGATCATCAGGGTCAGAACCAGCATGCTCTTGCGCCCGATCCGGTCACCGAAATGGCCGAAGATGACGCCGCCGAGCGGACGCGTGACGAAGCCGACCGCGAATGTCGTGTAGGCGAGCAGGGTTGAAATAACCGGGTCGCCGGCCGGGAAATACAGTTGATTGAAGACGATGCCCGCAACCACGCCGTAAAGAAAGAAATCATACCATTCGACGGTCGCCCCGATAAGCGATGCGAATACCACACGTCTTAAAAGAGTACGCTGATCCATTGTACTTCTCCTCCCAGATTTCATTTTGCCTTGTTGCGTTTCGTGTTCAGTTCATGCCGCCATTGATCCAGTTCCCGCGGATCTTGAGGATCATGTCCGAAGCTTTTTCCGCGATCATCACCGCCGGCGCGTGGGTATTGCCCGACACCAGGGTCGGCATGATCGAGCAGTCGACGACGCGAAGACCGGCGATGCCGTGAACCCGAAGGCTGGCATCCGTCACGGCCATGCCGTCCGACCCCATCTTGCAGGTACCTGTGGGATGAAAGATCGTCGCACCGTATTCGCGCGCGAATTCCAGGATATCGCTGTCGGACTGCACGGCCGCGCCGGGCTTGTATTCGCTCTCGATGTACGGCTTCAGCGCGTCGGTCGACGCCAGCCGGCGCGCGTATTTGATCGATTCGATCGCGCAGATGCGATCCTTTCCGCTGGCAAGGTAGTTCGGGCGCATCGACGGCGGCTGCCATGGATCCGCCGATCTGATCTCGACGCTGCCGCGCGATTCCGGCCGCAACTGGCAAACCGAGAATGTGCAGCCGGGCCATGGATGCGGCTTGGCGCCCGCGAGCTCCGCCGACAGCGTGGCAAAATGAAACTGGATGTCCGGCGTTTGCGAACCGGGCAAGATGCGCGTGAACAGGCCGCCCTGGTTGATCCCGATGCCGAGCGGCCCTCGCCCGGTCGTCAGCCATTTCAGGCCGATGCGCGCCTGCCCCGCCAAGGTGCGCAGATCGTCATTGGTCGTGATCGGCTTCGAGACGCGATACATCAGACGAAATTGCAGATGGTCCTGAAGGTTCTGGCCGACGCCCGGCAGATCGTGAACGACGTCGATGCCATGGCGGCGGAGCAACTCTGCCGGTCCGATGCCTGAGAGCTGCAGCAGTTGCGGGCTTTGCAGTGCGCCTGCGGACAGGATCACTTCGCGCGCCGCCCTCACCTCACGCGTAACGCCGTGCTGTCTGTAGCGGATACCGACCGCCCTGCGGCCGTCGAGGATGATGGAGGATGCCTGGGCATCGGTTTCCACGCGCAGGTTTGCGCGTCCGCGCGCCGGCTTGAGATAGGCCACCGCTGAACTGTTGCGCCACCCGTTGCGCGTGAACAGCTGAAAATAGCCGACGCCTTCCTGATTGCCGCTGTTGAAATCATTGGTGCGGGGAACGCCGAGTTCCTGGGCGCCGCGAATGATGGCTTCCATCAATTCGCTTTTTTCCTCGATATCCGTCGACCACAGCGGGCCGTCGCCGCCGTGGGTTTCGCTGGCGCCACGACTGTTGTGTTCCGACTTGATGAAATAGGGCAGGACGCTCTTCCAGTCCCAACCGGCGTTTCCGAGCTGCGCCCAGTGATCGTAATCCTCGCTCTGGCCGCGAATGAAAATCAGCCCGTTGATCGAACTCGATCCGCCAAGTCCCCTGCCCCGCGGCCAGTAGATCTTGCGATCATGCATGTTGGCCTCGGGGTCGGTGTAGAACCCCCAATTGTAGGCCTTATGAAACATCGTCTTCCCATATCCGATCGGGATATGGATCCAGAGGTAGTTGTCCTTGGGACCGGCCTCGAGCAGCAGGACCTTGTTGCGGCCATCCGCGCTCAGGCGGTTCGCCAACACGCAACCCGCCGATCCCGCACCGACAATGACGTAGTCGAATTCTGGAGAAGCCAACGATATTTCCACCCTTGCTTTGTCTCATTGAATGAGACATCTTGTCTCACAAGTTGGGCCAGTTTAAATTGCTTGTCAACCGGCGGTCAGACCGGTGAGCCCAACGCCGTGGAGGTTCGCTGCGA
Organism: uncultured Alphaproteobacteria bacterium; assembly: GCA_963843225.1. Classification (GTDB taxonomy): domain Bacteria; phylum Pseudomonadota; class Alphaproteobacteria; order Rhizobiales; family Xanthobacteraceae; genus Bradyrhizobium. The sequence continues at coordinate 133,379 of CAWJJT010000012.1, forward strand.
AAATGAAGACACCGACGACGACGGACGTGTCCGAGCGCGCGCTTTTGATGCTCGAAATCATCGCCCGGGCCGAAGAACCACCGACGCTCAACGATCTCATTGCAATGATCGGGTTGCCGAAGGCGACCACGCATCGCTTCGTCACCCGTCTGGAGAAACTGGGATTTGCGCAGCGAACCATGGACGGCAAACGCTTCGGAGTCGGACACCGCCTGACCTCGCTTGCGCTCGACGCGATGCGCCATTCGATTCAGCTCGCGCCGCGCCGCGCCATTCTTGCCGGATTGGTCGAGGAGATCGGCGAAACCTGCAACATCACGATGCTGGACGGAACCGAACTGATCTATCTGGACCGGGTCGAATCCGACTGGCCGCTGCAGATCCGCCTCAAGACCGGATCGCGCGTTCCGCTTCACTGCACCGCGAGCGGCAAGCTGTTTCTCAGTTTGACGCCCGATTCATTCCGAAAGGCGCTGTTCGAGTCACGCCCGCTGCTCAGGCATACGCCGCGAACCATCGTCGACGTTGCCGCGCTCGAAACTGAACTGAACAACATACGCCGGACGAAGATCGGAACCGACGAGGAAGAGTTCATCGAAGGCATGACGGCCGCCGCTGTCCCGGTGATGGACAACAGGGGAAAGATCTGCGCCACCGTCGCGGTACACGGTCCCACCGTCCGGCTTCCGTTGCAGCGCGCGCTTGCGCTGGTGCCGGCCTTGTCGCGAGCGGCAAAGGCGATCGAAGATGCCTTGCATGGACGCTGAGACCATCGAGACGAAAGGCGCGCCGCCTCGCCTCACCATGCAGGAGCCTGACACACGGGCAGCCTGAACGCTGAAGGCTACATCACGATGAAGACGTCGCCGTTTTCGATTTCGACATCGAAGCGCCGGAGCCGCAACTTGCCCTGATCGGCAACGGATTCGCCGCTGCAAAGGTCGAATTCGAAGCCGTGCCAGGGGCAGCGCAGGATTTGTCCCGGCCTGTCCATCAGAAGCACGTTCGGCTGATCGCTATGGGCATGCCCGGTCAGGCAGCCATGCTCGAGATTCGCGCCCTGGTGCGGACAGCGGGCAGCGACAGCCTTGATTTCACCTGAGGGCAGACGCGTCAGCAGGATTTTGCCGCGTCCCATTGTGACCGGCAGCATTGCATTGCTTGCGACGTCATCGGCGCGACAGACGAGATGCCTGGTCATGACGCGGGCGCCTCGACGCCATAGAGCGATGCGCCGTTCTTCCAGAATATCTTCTCCCGCAGGCTGTCCGGCAACGAGCGGGGAATCGACACATTCGGATCGTCGAAATCGAAATGGGGGTAGTCCGTCGAGAACACCAGGTAATCTTCGCTACCCATCAGGTCGATCAGCTTCATCCATTGATCGCCGGTCAGATCCTCGGCCGGCTGGGTGGAAAAGCGCAATCGTTCCTGCATGTGCTGGCTCGGCAGTTTCTTCACCCAAGGCACTTCGACACGGCCCTGGCGATATTCGCGGTCCATTCGCCACATCAAATGCGGCAGCCAACTGAAGCCTCCCTCGAGGATGATGAAGCGGAGCGAGGGATAGCCGTCGAAAACGCCGTTCAGAATAAGACTGATGACTTCCGCCATCATCGATGTCGGCAACAGCGTGTGCCGCTCGATGTAATGCAGCCCCATGCCGAACGGCCCCTCGGCCAGAATGGTGTGATGCAGCGCGATGACCAGGCCGTGACGTTCGGCGGCCGCAAAAATCGGCCGATACATCGGATGGCCGTAGGCGATGTCGTCCACCACCGGCAGCATGACCTGCTTGACCTGCGGGTGAGCGGCCATGCGATCGATTTCCTGGGCCGCCGCTTCCGGATCGCGCGCATTGATCTGAATGCTGCCGATGAACCGCTTGTCCTTCGACAGCCAATGCTCGGCAACGTAATCATTATAGGCGGCCGCGAGCGCCGAGCTCAAACCGTACTGCAGCTTCAGCATGGTCGGATAGAAATAGCCGGTCAGGACCGCGTAGGTCGGCTTGTAGGCATCGAGCAATTGTTGACGCATCACCCCGTAGTCGCTGACCGAGGCCGAGCCGTCAGCATTGCGAACATCGGCGCGATTGCCGCATCCCGGCGAGGTGTACGCAAACGGCTGACTGAAGCCGCGCCAAGCGCCGCGCTCGATCCATTCCCGATAGGGTTCCTTCAAATAGGGAACAAGATCCCGAATGCCCGCGAAACTCTCATGAACGTCGGCGTCGAGAAGAAGCATGGCGAAAGGACCGGATTTGAATTACAAAAACCGGTACGAAACATACCGGTTTTTCATTGTGCCCGCAAATCGGCGTCGCACGCAAGCGATTTTTGCCGCGGCACTCACTCCGCCGGGCTTCGGACACCAGCCGGCATTCGGAACTCCTCGCGCGCGACGCGCGCGGCGGCGACGGCCGCCGTGTCGAGTTGCGGTGGCGCGGCCAGATCCAATGCGATGCGGCCGCGTTCGACGCGCAGCGGCGTCGTCAGCAATCCGTTGCGCTGCTTCAGGAAGCCGTTCATCTCGCCGGCCGTCGTCAGCAGCTTGGCGCCGACGCATGCCTCCATCCAGCAACCGATCTCGCAGGCGACGCCGTTTCCCAGCACGGCCGTCATGCCGAGTTTCCCAATCCGAGCCAGCGCGCGCTCGAGCTGGTCAATGCTGCCGAGCTTCATCAATTTCAGCTTGATGACATCGGCTGCGCCGAGCGACGCAGCCTTTTCCACGTCCGCCATGGTGTAGATCGATTCATCGAGCATGATCGGGACGGTCGCCGCGCGTTTGACGGCGAGCGCGGCGTCCCAATCGCCGGCGGCGCAGGCCTGCTCGAACAATTCGATTCCGGCCGGATCGAGACTGCGCGCGAATGTGCAGCCGTCTTCCTTCGAATATCCCTGGTTGGCGTCGATCCGGATCGTGGCGCGGCCGCGCAAGGCTTGCTGGATATGCCTGACGCGACGCAGATCGTCCTGCACGTTCCAGCCCACCTTCACCTTGATGGTCGAATAGCCGGCCTCCAGCAGCCGCTCCAACTCGCTTTCAAGCGGGCCCGGTTCGGTTTCGTTCAAAATGGCGAGCAGCGGCACCGATGCCGCCGTCGGGCGGAGCGTGGCGTGCCCTGCCGCCATCTCCATCGCCGTCGCAAAAGCCGTCACCGTGAAGGGATTCTCGCCAAGCCAAACCGAGAGCCGGCCCCTCGCCTGCTCTGCGGAAGTGCCGGGCAATTCCGATCCGATTGTCCGCGCCGCCTGCCAGCACTGTTCAAGCGTCTCCTCGGTATATCCGGTCAGGATCGTCGCCTCGCCGACTCCGCTGCGGCCGTCGGCAAAGGTCACCGTCACAAGCAGGGTGTCGAAGGCCTCGACGTTGCCGAATACCAGCTTGTAAGGGGTTTTGAGCGGCACGCGCAGCAGTTCAAGCTCAACCCGCTCCAGGTAAGATCGTGACATCGTTTACTCCCTTGGCACGCTTTCGGCTTCTTTTTTGGAAACGCGGACGGCACGCACGCGATCCCCGCAGTTGATCGACGTCATAGCAAGGTGTGCGCAAGCTTCTCCGCGGCGCGGCGAAGCGTCGAGGCATGCTTGCGGGCATCGTCGACGCTCAGCCGTGCGACCGGGGCGTGCAACGCAAGACCCGCAATCATCTCACCGTCAATGCCGATGAGGGGCACGCTCAACCCGATCGCGCCCACCATGAATTCCTCGTTGTTGACGGCCAATCGGTCATCGCGAATCCGGGCGAGTTCCTGCTCCAGACGCTTTCTGTCCGTGATGGTGTTGGGTGCGTAGGCGCTGAACTCGATCTCGTCGAGCAACGCTGCTTTTCGCGCCGTCGGCATCAGCGCCAGGAACAGCTTTCCCGTCGCGGTGCAATGCAACGGCACGCGCGAGCCGGCGCTGAGATATGTCCGCAACGGCCAATTGCATTCCACGCGCTGCACATAAGCGACGCTCGAGCCATCGAGCACACCGAGATTGATCGACTCACCGATCTCGGCCACCAGCCGCTCGAGAATGGTGCGCACCGGCGGCAATCGCGCGGAAAATACCACCGCGCGCAGCGAAAGGCGCGTCAGGCGATCGCCGGGCACATAGCGCTTGCCGGTGAGGTCGCGCTTCAGGAGCTGCGCAGCCTCCAGGTTGAGAAGCAGCCGATGCACGGTCGCCTTCGGCACGTCCATTCCGACGACCAGTTCGGCGAGGGTCAAAGCCCGGTCAGCCGCGATCAGGTGCTCAAGCACCGCAAAGCCCTTTTGCAGCGCCGACGAACCAGCGGACGATTCCTCCGGGATCTTGATCGGAGAATGCGCGGCGCGCTTGCCTCTTTCCGTTCGAATAGCTCGTTTCAAGGGAAACCCGTTTGGTGGCCGATGGAACCGGGACACGCCGCGATGGCCTGTCGCCGGCCAGCATAGCATACTAAAAAACGAGACGTAATATCTCGAAAACCGATTGCCTGCGACGAGAAATCGTCTAGCGTCCGGCGGTCCAACGTTAGATTCCTCCCGGGAAGGTGACGGCGTGCGTTTACTGCCGAAGGCGATTGCAGCAACCCTGAGCGTGCAAGCGATTGTCGTGATGGCATCGCTTGTCGTGCCCCTGACCGCGGCCGGTGTCGCGCCCCGGCTCGGACTCGAACCGCATCTGGTGGGGTACTACGCATCGCTGACCTTCCTGGTCGCGGCGCTGGCTTCACTGGCGACGCCACAATGGGTGCGCCGCCACGGCGCGATCCGTATCCATCAGATCATGTTGCTGGTAGCGGCGGCGGGCCTTGCGGCGCTGCTCACCGAGACGCTTGCCGGCTTTGTCGTCAGCGCGTTGCTGCTGGGCATCGCTTACGGGCCGGCCAATCCCGCAAGCTCGTCCCTGCTCGCGCGCTACACCTCGCCGGACACACGGGCGCGGGTGTTCGCGCTGAAGCAGACCGCGGTCCCCTTGGGCGGCGCCCTCGCCGGTTTCGCGGTTCCGTTTCTCGCGACGCGAATCGGCTGGCTTGGTGCGGTGCTCGCGGTGACGGCGGTGTGCCTGCTCGGCGCAATCCTTGTCGGCGGCTGGCGTGACAGCCTGGATGGCCAGGCAGACGAGCCGCCAACCACCGGCCGGACCGGCGCCGTCGCTTCACTTCGTCTGGTTGCGGGCAGCGAGAGCCTGCGACCGCTGGGAATTACGGCGGTCTGCTTCGCCGCGACGCAGTTCAATTTCAGCGCGGTCTTCGCCACCGTATTGGTAGAGCGGATGCAATGGTCGGCGCTGCAGGCGGGCACCGCACTCTCGATTGCGATGGCCGTCAGCGTCGGCTCCCGACTCGGATGGGGATGGCTCGCCGATCATGCTCCGCCGCGTTTCGTGCTGGCGGCGCTGGGCGCGATGATGGCGGCGGCAACCGTGGCTTGCGCGTTCCTGGCGCCGGCGTGGCCGGCTTTCGTCATCTACGCCATTGCGTTCCTGTTCGGCGCCTCGGGCTCGAGCTGGAACGGTCTCGCGCTATCCGAGGCCGCCCACTTCGCGCCGAGCGGCCATGTCGGCGAAGCCACCGCCGGCGTCATGTTCTTTATCTATACCGGCGCCCTGCTGGGGCCGAGCCTGTTCAGCCTGGTCACCTCGCTCAGCGGGACGATCAGCGCCGCTTTCCTGCTGCTCGGCGTGCTGGCGCTGCTGCCGGTGCCTCTGCTGCTTTTGATGAATTATGGCGCGGTCTCGGCCGGCCTTGCTGCGAAAGGTACGACATGAAATCGATCAGCATTGAAGCATTTGGCGGGCCCGAGGTTTGCCGGCTGGTCGACGCCGCCGAGCCGAAGCCGGCTGCGGGTGAAGTGACGGTGCGCCTCGCTTATGCCGGCGTCAACTTCATGGACATCTACATGCGCAACGGCACCTACGCGCGATCGCACACCTATCAGACCCCCCTGCCGATGACGATCGGAATGGAAGGCTCTGGAACGGTGACCGCACTCGGCGAAGGCGTGACCGAACACGCGATCGGCGACCGCGTCGGATTCTGCCTTGTCCGCGGCAGCTACGCGCAATCCGTCAATGTGCCGGCATGGAAGGCGGTCCCGGTTCCGGAAAACGTGCCCTTGTCTGCCGCCGCTGCGCTGATGCTGCAGGGCTCGACCGCGCACTATCTCAGCCATTCGGCTTTTCCCCTCGCCCCGGGGCGCACCTGCCTGATCCATGCCGGCGCGGGCGGTGTCGGACAATTGCTGATCCAGCTCGCGAAGGCGCGCGGCGCAACAGTGCTCACCACCGTCGGCAACGAGGATAAAGCGGCGCAAGCCAGACAATGCGGCGCCGACCAGACCATCCTGTACCGGCAGACCGATTTTCGCGAAGAGGTCATGCGTCACACCAGCGGGCTCGGCGTCGATGTGGTCTATGATTCCGTCGGGCACGACACCATTCACCGCAGCATCCGCAGCCTGAAGAAGCGCGGCATGTGCATTCTGTTTGGCGCAAGCTCCGGGGTGGTGCCGTCGATCGAGCCGATCGAACTGGCCGAAGCCGGATCGGTGTTCTTCACCCGGCCGCATCTGGCCGACTACATGCGCGACGCCACCGAGATCCGCGCGCGATCGAGCGATCTGTTTGATCTGGCGGCGAACGGCCGCCTGCATGTCTCGATCGATCGGGAATTCGCGCTGGCTGACGCATCCGAAGCCCATGTCTATCTGGAAGCGGGCCGGTCGCGCGGCAAGCTCCTGTTGCGCACCGAAGGATAACAGCGGATGCGGGAATATGCGATCGGGACCAACCAGGATTTGCGCTCGGCGCTGACCGCCGACAACATGCGGCTGTTGGCAAGCCGCGGCGTGGAGCGCAAATTCGAGCGCGGCGATTGCCTTTTCCACCAGGGCGACTGCGGCGAGAGCGTATTGCTGCTGGTGGATGGCCGCGTCAAGGTGTGCCTCATCGGCTCTTCCGGACAGAAGACCATCCTGCGCATCCATCTCCCCGGCAGCCTGATCGGCCTGTCGGCGCTGGGCGCGCTGACGGTTCGCGACGCCACCGCGACCGCGCTCGAGGCGGTCACAACCGTGGAACTGACGCGCGCGGAAATGCAGGCTGTCGTGCTGGAAGATTCCGCGCTTGGGCTCCGCGTCATGCGCATGCTGATCGACCGGCTAGCCGACCTGCATTCGCGTCTCGCAGACCTGCAAGCCTCGAGCGTCGACCAGAGACTTGCGCGAGTGCTGCTGGCGCTCGGCCAGCGCGACCCGATCGGCGAAACAACGCCGGCGATATCGCTCACCCATGAAGACCTCTCGAACCTGGTCGGCGCGCGGCGGCCGACCGTGACCTCGGCCTTGAACCGGTTCGTTCATGATGGTCTGATCGAGAAATGTGGACGCAACATCGTGGTCAAGGATGCCGGACGCCTGACGCGATTGCTGCCAATTTGACGCACCTTTGTAAGGCCCTACGCTTTCAAAGTTGTCAGCCAGATGACAGACTTGATAGGCTCGATCAGGTATTGAACAAGGCATGCGGCCGTCAGCGGTCCAACCAACAAAAATGCAGGCCCCAAGCGGGCACGGCGCGGAGGGAGGTTCGAGAATGCGAAGAGTTCTTGTGATGGCAGGCTGCCTGCTTCTGGGATCGGCGGCGCTGTCCTTTGCCGCGGCGGAAGACGCTTATCCGGCACGTCCGGTCACCTTCATTGTTCCCTGGGGTCCCGGCGGCGGCGCCGACCAGCTCGCACGCATTGCGGGAAAATTGATGGAGCAGGAACTGAAAGTTTCGTTTCCGGTCATCAACGTTCCCGGCGCAACCGGACAGACCGGCCTCACCAAGCTCGTGACCGGCCCCGCCGATGGCTACACCATCGAGGTCATGACCGGCGATACCTTCGCGCTGTTCACTGCCGCGAACGCGCGGTTCAAGGTGGACCAGCTCGCGCCGCTCGGCATCATGATCCAGCAGCCTTCCGGCTTCTTCGTCAAGGCGGACAGTCCGTGGAAGACGTGGGCCGACGTCGAGGAAGCGGCCCGCAAGGCGCCGCTGCGCGTCGCGGTTACCGGCTTCGGCAGTCCCGACGATTTCACCGTCAACTATTTCCGCAACAGGGGATTGAAGCTGGAATCGGTGCCGTTCGCCGAACCCGGTCTGCGCTATTCGTCCGTGATCGGCGGACAGAGCGATCTCGTCTACGAGCAGGCTGGCGACATCCGCAGCTTCCTCGACGGCAAGCAGATCCGTCCGGTGCTGTTTTTCAGCGACAAGCCGTTCGAAGCCTATCCGGACATTCCGTATTCGGAGAAGCTCGGCTACGACGTGAAGCTGCCGCAGTTCCGGGTCCTCATCGCGAAGGCCGGCACCAGTCCCGATCAAGTCAAGATTTCTGGCCGGAGCCATCAACAAGGTCGGCACCGATCCGGAATTCAACGCCTACCTCAAGCAGCAACTCGGCGAGCCCCAAAGTTTCGTGCCTGCCGACAAGGCCGTCGCTTACATGAATAAATGGCTTGAGGAAGCCTCTACGCTGAGTGCTGCGTCGAAAGCCAAGCAATGAGTGAGGTCCGTGGCGCCGCCACGGGGATCGAACGCGTGATCCCCTATGCCATGGTATTCGGCGTGGCGGCATTCCTGCTGTACCGGGCCGAGCATTTCGATTTCACGGCGGCCGTCGACCAGGTCGGCCCGGATAGCTGGCCCAAGCTCGTTCTCTACATGATCATGGCGACCTCGGCGTTCGAGGGACTCCGCCGCCTGCTGTCGGCTCGTCGCGGTCGCCCCGCGGCGGCAGCGGCGGCTCCAATCGTCGAATCGCCGTTCGAGCGCGAGCCCGCCGATATGCGGATCGTGTTTACCTGCGTCGCCGCGTCGCTGGTTTACCTCACCCTTTTCGAAATCGTGGGGTTCTTCGCCGACACCATCGTTTTCGTCTTTGTCTTGATATGGATCGGCGGGTTCCGCCGCTTCTGGGCGGCGCTTGCCGTCAGCACGGTGACGACCTTGCTGTTCATGGTGATCTTCCTGCGGGTGATTTACGTCGCGTTGCCGCTTGGCATCGGCCCCTTTGAATGGCTATCGACCAGCCTGATGCGCCTGATCGGCGTCCACTAAGAGGGCTGAATGCATACGCTGCAATTGCTGCTGGCCGGATTTGCCGAGGTTTTCCAGCCGCTCAATATGCTGATGATGTTCATCGGCCTGCTGATCGGCATGGCCGTATCGATCATGCCCGGACTTGGCCTCGTGATGGGCGTGGTACTCGCGCTTCCATTTACATATGGCATGGCGCTCGCGCCCTCGATCATCCTGCTGACCGCCATCTACATGTCGGGAACCTATGCCGGTTGCTTCACGGCGATCCTGTACCGGATACCCGGAGAACCCATGGACGTACCGCTATTGTGGGACGGCTATGCGATGACCCAGCGCGGCGAAGCCGCGAACGCGCTGGGGTGGGCATTGGTCGCCGCGTTGACCGGCGGCCTGTTCTCAACCGTGGTGATGACCACGCTGGCGACGCCGCTCAGCCAGTTCGCGCTGAAATTCGGCGCGCCCGAATATTTCGCGGCGGTGTTCTTTGGCCTTACCACTGTCGTGGCGCTCGCGGGCACCTCGATCCCCAATGCATTGATCAGCTTGTTCCTGGGACTTCTGGTCGCGACCATCGGAACCGACAGCACCTACGGGACCGAGCGCTTCACATTCAATTCTCCAATCCTGTCGAACGGCGTTCCCTATGTGATGGTCCTCGTCGGCATGTACGGATTCGGCGAGATCCTGATCAAGCTCGGGCAAAGCCTGCACATCGAGGCGCCGGTCGGCCGGGCCAGCACCAAGACGCGTTTTCCGTCCTGGCGCGAACTCTGGCAATTACGCGGGACGTTCACCCGGAGCACGGTCCTGGGCACGGTTCTCGGCGCGGTGCCGGGCGCCGGCGCGACCATCACATCCTTCGTTTCCTATGCGATCGAGAAGCAGTACGGCCGCCGCGGCGACAAGATCGGAACCGGCATTCCGGAAGGCATCGTGGCGCCGCAGATCGCATCGACCGCGTCAGTCGCCGGACATATCGTGCCGCTGCTGACGCTCGGCATTCCCGGCAGCGGCGCTACCGCCGTCATCCTCGCGCGCATTCCTGCTGCACGGCGTGCAGCCGGGCCCGTTCCTGTTTGGCAATCCTGAATCGACGCTGGTCGTTTACACCATCATGGCTTCGATGTTCGTCGCCGTGATCGGCATGTGCCTGATGGGCTTTGCCTGGATCCACGTCGTCGTCAAGGTGCTGACCATTCCGCAGGGCGTGCTTGCCGCCATCGTCATCATGTTCTGCCTGATCGGCGCGTTTGCCGACCGCAATACGATCTCGGACATGTGGATGATCGTCATCTTCGGCACGCTGGCGGCGCTGTTCGAACGCTATAAATTTCCGGTCTCGCCGATGGTTCTGGGTGCGATCCTTGGCCCCTTGGCCGAAGATTCCTACATGCGCACCATGATCACCTATCACCGGGACTGGACGGTGTTCTTCACCCAGCCGATCGCCGGCAGCCTGATGGTGCTGTCCATCATCTCCCTGTCCTATCCGCTGGTGAAAGCGCTACTGGCGCGACGCCGCGAAACGGCGGCGGCCGAATATCCTGATCTCTAAAAAAGCAAGCGGAGTACATCATGCGTTTACGCGATAAGGTCGCGGTGGTCACCGGCGGCGCCAGCGGGATTGGAAAGGCGATCAGTCTTGCCTTCGCGCGCGAAGGCGCGCGGGTCGCGGTGTCCGATATCGACGAGCGCAAGGGCCAGGATGCGGTTGCCGAGATAGCGGCCCTCGGTGAGGCCATCTTTGTCCGGACCGACGTGACCAACTCCGCCTCGGTCAACCAGATGGCGCGCGAGGTCGACAAGCGCTTCGGTCGTATCGATATCCTCGTCAACAACGTCGGGGTCCGCATCACCAAGCCGTTTCTCGAGCACACCGACGCCGACTGGAACGTGATGATCGCGACGAATCTGACGGGCCCGTTTTTCTGTGCCCGCGCGGTCGCGCCCTTCATGATCCGGAAAGGTAGCGGCCGGATCGTCAATACCGCCTCGATCGCGAGCTTTGTCGGCCGTCCCGATCGCGTGGCGTATGTATCGGCGAAATCAGGCCTGCTGGGCATGACGCGGGCTCTCGCAATCGACCTTCGAGGCACCGGCGTCACCGTCAACGCAATCGCTCCCGGATCGATCAATTCGCCGATGAATGCCTCGCAAGCGGCGGACGCCGATCATGACTGGGGCAACGAGACACCGGTCGGACGATGGGGAACGCCGGAGGATGTCGCCAACGCCGCCGTTTTTCTCGCCCTCGATGAATCCAGCTACATCACCGGCGCCGAGCTGAAGGTGGATGGCGGCTGGGTGTCGACCAAGGCGCGGGCCGGCGAGATCGCATGAGCCGATTTTTTGACGCGTGACTACGGATCGTCACAGTCGTCGCGGATCAACTCGCGCAGGCGGCGCTTGAGCGCGATATAGGCGCTGTCATCTTCATCACGCGGCCGCGGCAGTTCGACCCTGATGAACTCCTTGATCCGCCCGGGGCGGCTCGTCATCACCGCGATGCAATCGGAAAGCTTGATGGCTTCATCGATGCTGTGGGTGACGAGCAGCACCGTCTTCGGCTCGCGCTGCCAGATCCTCACCAGTTCGTCCTGCATGAAGGCCCGGTTTTGCGCATCGAGCGCGGCGAACGGCTCGTCCATCAGGAGCAGGCTGGGCTGCACGGCAAGCGCCCGGGCGATCGCCACGCGCTGGCGCATGCCGCCGGAGAGCTGATGAGGAAGCTTGGCGCCGAATCCCTCGAGGCCGACCAGCCCGATGTAATGCTCGGCGATCTCCTCGCGCTGCTTGCGCGACACTCCCTTCATCTCCAGACCGAAGGCGATGTTGTGGAACACGCTCATCCAGGGGAACAGTGCGTACTCCTGGAAGATCATCGTGTTCCGCCACCCCGGCAGGTCGATCGCGGCGCCATCCACCGTGACCGCGCCGGTGGTAGCGCGTTCGAAACCGGCGGCGATGTTGAGCAGCGTGGTCTTGCCGCAGCCGCTGTGACCAAGGATGCTGCAGAAATGGTTGTCGGGCACTTCGAACGTCACGTCGCGAAGCGCGACGACGCTGTCGGGAGCATGACTGTCCCCGTAGATTTTCGATATCCCGTTTACCGCCAGCCGGCCCATCGCAAGAATCCTATTTACGCATGGCCAGCGACCAGGGGAGCAGCCGGCGGCCGAGCGCCAGGATCGCGCCATCGATCAACAATCCGATGAGGCCGATCGCCAGCATCCCGACAATGATAATGTCGGTTCGAAGCATGCTGCGCGCGTCGTTGATCACAAATCCCAGGCCCGAGTTCGCGCCGACGAGTTCGGCTGCGACCAGCGCCATCCAGCCGACGCCAAGGCCGATCCGAATGCCGGTGATGATCTGAGGCAACGCGCCGATGAAGACGATGCGCGCCAGCAATCTGCGCTCGGACGCCCCCAGGCTGCGCGCGGCGCGGACCAGGATCGGGTCGATGTTCTTCACGCCAACGATGGTGTTGACCAGGATCGGGAAGAAGATGCCGAGAAAGATGATGAATTCGTTCTGCTCGTCGCCGATGCCGAACCACAGGATACTCAGGGGTATCCACGCCAGCGGCGGGATCGGGCGCAGGATCTCCATGATCGGATTGACCTGATCGTACACCACGCGCCACCAGCCCATGATGATGCCGAGTGGAATGGCGGTTGCGGCAAACAGGAACGCCACCGCCTCCCGTTTGAGGCTGGCCATCAGGTGATGAAACAACTCGCCGGAGGCGATCATGCCCGCCGCGGTCACCGCGAGCGTGCTCGGCGCCGGCATCAGCACCGCCATTTGCGGATCGACCCGCGGCAGCCAGACGCTCGAAGCCAACTGCCAGGCGATCAGGACAACGACCAGGGTGATGAAATTCGGCAGAACCAGCAGCGCTCCCAGCAAGCGCAGCCGCCACCGGCTCCCGCGCCGCGGCGCCGCACGGGAGGGAGTTTCAGCCGGCGCCGTTGCCGATCCACTCACCGGCACAGCATCGGGAACGCTGCGCGCATTCGCCTCCGCGCCGCGATCGACGGCGGGAGGCGGCACCACGAGCGCATTGCCGTCAGGGCTCGAAGGTCTTGCCATTAAAGGACCAGGCCTTGGTTAGATCGCCCTTTTCCGGCCATGGCTGCGGTTCCTTCAGCGTCGTGACGTTGGCATAGGCGGGATATGGAAGCTCGCCGATTTTTCCCGACCAGCCCTTTGGAAAGAACGGCGCCTGCGCCGGTATGGCCCAACCGAGTTTTTGATAGGTCTTGTCCATGAAACCCGCGTCGAAGGAATCTTCGTAGTCCTTGGCGACCAGCGCCCGGGTGAGACGGTTGCGTTCCTTCAGCCATTTCGCGATCCGGGCGTTCTCCTGGCCCCACATCTTCGCGAAGGGATAGCTGGAGGTCGGCTTGTACCAATTGTTGTAGAACCGCACCTGCTGCAGCAGCAGCGGCTTTCCAAAAACCTTCAGCATCGGCTCGGCCGCGAGGAAGTCGGCGGCCTGCTCCGGATTGAGCCGGATCCACAGCGTCGCCTCCATGAAGGCGTCGCTGATCGCCTGAACCACATCCGGCACGTTGTCGATCAGTTCCTGCCGTACGTAGAACATGCCCTCGTAGAAATTGTACGGAAAGATGGTGTCGACCTCGCGACCGGTCTTGCGATCGTCGGTGATGATGGTCACCGACGGCTCCCAGGGCACGACCGCGCCGATCCCCTTCACCATCAGCAATTGCTCGGCGGGCGGCATGTTCTTCAAGATGACGTCCTTGCCGATCTGCAGGCCAACCACCTCGGCGGCCTGCGTAAAGTAGAATTCGGCCGAAGAGCCGGTAACGATGCCAATTGTCGCAGGCGGATTGCTGCCCTTGAAGTCGGCCAGCGTTTTCACCGGCGAGTCCAGCGGCACCACGGTCGAATGCTTCAGGTTTGGCGCCACCACGGCGATCGCGCGCACCGGAATGCCGCGATCGAGCAGAGAGGTGAACGGAAAATTGCCGCCATTGCCGACCTGAATGCGGGCCGCGGCAATGGCCTCATTGACATCCGGACCGGCGGCGAAGGCCTGGAATTTGGATTCGAGACCACGCTTCTCCAGCAATCCGACCTTGTCCATCACCACATTGATGGTGTTCTGGCCGGAGAACGGGCCCTGCCATCCGACTGCGAGCGGCCACCAGCCCTTTTGCTTCAGCCAGGCGACCGATTTCTCGGAGACCTTTTCGTAGGGCTGCGGCCAGCCCCAGTCGTTGAAATTCTGCGCCGCCGCGGGGATTACGCCGCACAACAATGCTGCGAAAGCAAATCCCGCCAATATTCCGTAACGCGCTCCCGATAATTTTTTCATTTTTCCTCCCAGACCGATTTTATTTTTTTGTTGGCGGACAATTCCGCAAAACTCGGCGATGGTCTTCAGGCTTCAGTCGTCGAAAAGCAGGTCGGCTCCCATCACCTCCCTAGACCGGCTCGATGACAAACAGCGTACGTCCATACTCCACGAGATCTCCGACCTCGGCGCCGATCTGCACCACACGGCCGGCGAACTCGGAATTGATGGTCGTGAACAATTTCATGACTTCGATGATGCAAAGCGGCTGGCCCGGTTGAACGACGGTGCCGATCTCGACGAAAGGCGGCGCATCGGGGCTCGGCGCGCGATAGAAGGTGCCGACCATCGGCGCCGTCACCTCGATCTGACCTGCGGCTATCGTGCGCGCCGGCGCCGCCGGTTGCGCAGCCGTTGCCACCGGCCTCGCCGCCGTATCGGTACGTGGACGGGACGGAGCCGCATTTGCCGGCATGGAGGCGGTTCGCTCAGCCGCCGGTGCGTAGCCGGGGGACGCGTTGCGGCGCACGACCAGCTTGATGTCGCCGGTTTCGACGATGAGTTCATCGCACGAACTGCTGTCGATGATCTTCAGGATCTCGGCGACTTCCTCGTATCTCAGGCTCACGAACGCTCCTCCTGGAAATTTGTATCCTGCTCGATGGTCGCCGTCAGACTATTGGCGGCGGCCCGCAGCAGCGGAATGTGCGCCACACCCTGTTGCATCGACATGCGCGCGAGCGGCGCGGAAACGGCCAGCGCCGCGACCGGCTGCTTTTTCGGACCAAGCACCGGAACCGCGACGCACACCACGCCGGCCAGGAATTCCTGGTCGTCGGTCGAGACTTCCGCCGACCGGATTCTTTCCAGTTCTTCCTGCAGACGATCGATGTCGGTGATGGTGCGTTCGGTGTAGCGATAAAGCGGAATCGACTGCAGCATCGATGCGCGCTTGTGGGCGGGCAACAGGCTGAGGAACAGCTTGCCCATCGACGTGCAGTGAAGCGGGACGTGCGACCCCGGCTCGAACCGGAGTCCGAACGGCCAGGCCGATTCAACGCGGTCGAGATAGACCACATGGCTGCCGGCCATGACGCCGAAATTGCAGGTCTCGCCGATTTTCTGGGACAGCGCCTCAAGTATCGCATGCCGCGGCGCCCGCGACATCGAGGCCGCAACGATATCAAGCCCGAGTCGCTCCAGTCGCGCCCCCGGCACATAACGGCTGCTGCCGGGCTCACGTTGCAGCAAGCCTTCGCCCTCCAGCATGCGCACGATGCGGTGGGCGGTTGGCTTCGGAAGTCCGAGCAGTGCGCCAAACTCCGAAATGCCGAGCGGTCGTCCGGCCGTCGCCATCACCTCGAGAATCGCTACGGCCTTGACGGTCGGGAACGCCTTGCCGGCCCCTTCCGACACGGGTGCCGCAGACAGATCACCGGAGTTCCGCTTGAAGCGGCTTTTGAGGACTTGATTGGGATCGAGAGGAGGTTGCATGGGATGTATTAGAAACCGGAACAAAAAGTCTTGCAATATGAAACAAAACGATGCCAGTCTATTTCTTAAGGAAGAAAAACGGTATATTGGTAGGGAGACGCGCTTTGCCGAAGTTCGATCCCGTCGAGAAGCGGAATTAGCCCGTGCGCCGGGTTTTGGTCGCCAATCGCGGTGAAATCGCCCTGCGGGCGATCCGTGTCTGCCGTCAGCTCGGTCTGGAAAGCGTCGCCGTTTACAGTTCGGCCGACGCCAATTCGCCGCATCGCTGGAGCGCCGATCACGCCATCTGCATCGGCCCGCCTCCGCCGAAATCGAGCTATCTGAACGCAGGCGCGCTGATCGAAACCGCGGTCGCGCTGAAATGCGACGCCATCTATCCCGGCTACGGCTTTCTCGCCGAGAACGGCGCCTTCGCGGAGCGCAGCAAGGAAGCAGGCCTCACTTTCATCGGACCCGACAGCGACGCCATCGCGAGCATGGGCGACAAGGTCGCGGCGCGCCAGGCTGCGGCCGCGGCCGGCATTCCCGTCGTCCCCGGCTCCGAACACGGCTACACATCGGCGGATCCGGCCAAGGCGGCGAGCGCCGACATCGGCTTTCCGCTGCTGCTGAAGGCAAGCGCGGGCGGCGGCGGCCGCGGCATGCGGGTCGTCGAACGCGCCGAGGATTTCGCCGCCCAGTTCGAGCAAGCCTCGGCCGAGGCGCTCGCGGCGTTCGGCAATGGCGAGGTTTATCTCGAGCGATTCTTCCCGCAGGTTCGCCACATCGAAATCCAGGTGTTCGGCGACAGACACGGCAATTACGTTCACCTCGGCGAGCGTGATTGCAGCGTGCAACGCCGGCACCAGAAACTGATCGAGGAAGCGCCCTCGCCCGCGCTCGACGACGCCACCCGCCGCCAGATGGCCGAGGCGGCGGTGGCGCTGGTCAGAACGCTGAAATATGTCAACGCCGGCACGGTCGAATTCATCTACGACCCCGAAAGCGGAAAATTCTTTTTCATCGAGATGAATACCCGCATCCAGGTCGAGCATCCCGTCACCGAAATGGTCACCGGGACCGACCTTGTGGCGGAACAGTTTCGCGTCGCCGCGGGCGAACGGCTGTCGTTCGGCTCGAGCTTTGCCAACGGACGCTCCGCTATCGAATTCCGCATCAACGCCGAAGACGCTTCGCGGGATTTCCAGCCCTCGCCCGGGACGCTGAAGCGCTGGCGCCCGCCGACCGGACGCGGGGTTCGCGTCGACAGCCACGCTTACGAGAACTACGCGGTGCCACCTTACTACGATTCCATGCTCGCAAAACTGATCGTCAGCGGATCCGATCGGGCATCATGCCTCGAAACCGCCAGGTCCGCACTCGCGCGCTTTCAGGTTTCAGGCGTTGCCACCACCGTTCCGTTCCACGCGCATCTGCTGCAGCAAAAGGAATTCGAGCGGGCGGAGATCCATACCCGCTGGATTGAGAGAGACTTTCGGATGGCGACCAACTGATGGCAGGCAAGAAGACCGTTCAGCTCGTCGATGTGACCTTGCGCGACGCGCCGCAATGCCTGTGGGCGACGCGCATGACCACCGCGATGATGGCCGACATCGCCCCGCGGCTGGACCGCGCCGGATTTGAGGCCATCGACCTGGTTGGCGGAGCGGTGTTCGACGTCTGCGTGCGCTATCTTCGCGAGGATCCGTGGGAGCGGATGCGCATCCTCAGCGAGTGGGTGAAGCAGACGCCGCTCATCGTCATGACGCGCGGCCAGAGCCTGTTCACGTTCGAGTTCTTCCCCGACGATATCGTCGAACTGACGGCCGAGCGCATCTTTGCCAACGGCATGCGCTATCACACGCCGTACGACGCGCTCAACGATATGCGCAACATGCAGGTCCCGGTGCGGGCGGCCAGGAAGGTCGGCCTCTATACCGCCGGCGGCGTGGTCTACACCGTCAGCCCCGTCCATACCGACGAGTATTACGCCCGCAAGACGCGCGAGCTGGTCGCGCTTGGCGTCGACGCCGTCTATCTCAAGGACGCCAGCGGATTGCTGACGCCCGAACGCGTGAAAACACTGGTGCCGGCGATCAAGGCCGCCTGCGGCGCGCTGCCGCTTCATCTTCATTCCCACTGCCTGACCGGACTGGCGCCCTACACCGCTTGCCACGCCGTCGAGCTGGGAATCGATGTGGTCCACACGGCGACCTCGGCACTCGCCAACGGCGCCTCGCATCCCTCGACCGAATGGTTGACGCGGAACCTGCGCCGCAACGGCTTTGAGGTTCCGGTCGATCTGACGCCGGTCGAGGAGGTCGCCGAGCGCCTTCGCTACATCGCCAAGCGCGAGGACAAGCCGCTCGGCGATATCGTCGAATACGACGCATTTCACTACGAGCACCAGATGCCCGGCGGCATGATTTCCAATCTGAAGTCGCAATTGACGCCGCTTGGGATCGGTCATCGCCTGCCCGAAGTGCTCGAGGAGGCCGCGCGGGTGCGTTGCGACCTCGGCTATCCCATCATCGTCAGCCCGTTCGCGCAGTTTGTCATGACGCAGGCCGTGCTGAACGTCATGGGCAAGGAACGATATGCCACCGTCCCGGACGAAGTCCGGAAATACGTGCTTGGCTACTACGGCGAAATCGCCGGACCGATTGATCCCGATCTTTTCGATCGCATCACCAACGGCGCCGACGCCGACCTCCGCGCGGCCGGGCGACCTGCTGGAGCCCGGCATCCGGAAACTCCGGCGTGAGCGCGGCCCGTTCGCTTCGGATGACGACCTGCTGCTGGCGGCGTTCTATCCGCCTCGCGAATACGACGCGCTCAAGGCCGCGGGCCCGATCCCGACCGACTATCCGCTCGCTTCCACGCCGCTCGCCACGCTGCTCAAGGAAGTCGCGCTGCGGCCGGCATTCGCTCGTTCCACTTCATTCAACAGCCGCGAGCACTGGCATGACAACTCCCGCCATCATCACCGTCGCCATCACCGGCGCCATTCCGCGCAAGGCCGACACACCGGCCGTGCCGGTTACGCCGGCCGAGCAGATCGAATCCACGCACGAGGCTTTCGAAGCCGGCGCCACGGTCGCGCATATCCACGTGCGCAATCCCGACGAGAGCCCGAGTTCGGACCCGGACCTGTTCGCGCAGGTGCAGGAAGGCGTGGTCAAGCATTGCCCCGGCATGATCGTGCAGTTCTCGACCGGCGGTCGCGGCCGCTCGCAGAACGAACGCGGCCGGATGCTGTATCTCAAGCCGGAGATGGCTTCGCTCGCGACCGGTTCGGTCAATTTCGCGACCCAGATCTACGAGAACCCGCCGCAACTCGTCGAGGAACTCGCGAAATCGATGCTTGAATACGACGTCAAGCCGGAGATCGAGGTGTTCGACGTCGCCATGCTCTACAATGCGCGCAATCTCGCCGACCGCGGCCTGCTCAAGCGGCCGTGCCAGGTGCAGTTCGTCATGGGCATCCCGAACGCGCTGCCGCCGCGACGCAAGCTGCTGGAATTCCTGATCTCCGAACTGAAGCAGTTGATGCCGGACGCGACGTGGTCGGCCGCCGGGATTGGCCGGCAGCAGCTCGAGGTCAACCGCTGGTGTCTCGAACTCGGCGGCCACGTCCGCACCGGGCTCGAGGACAACATCAAGTTCGACAAGGACCGTCTGGCGCGCAGCAATGCCGAACTCGTAGCCCGCGTCGCCGAGATTTGCGGGCAATATGGACGGCACGCCGCCACGCCGGCGGAAGCGCGACAACTATTAAAACTGCCCGACGCCTAGCAGCCGGGGGCAAAACAGGGGGAGGCTACCAACATGAAAGCAGACCTGGAGACGGGTGGCGCGGCAATTTCGCCCGGCACCGTGGCATTCGCCAGCGCGATCGGCACCACGATCGAATGGTATGACTTCTTTCTGTACGGCGTGGTGACGCCACTGGTGCTGAACAAGCTGTTTTTTCCGAACTTCGATCCGATCGCCGGCACGCTGCTCGCCTACACGACCTTCTTTGTCGGCTTCATTTCCCGCCCGATCGGCGGAATCATCTTCGGTCATTATGGCGACCGCATCGGCCGCAAGACCGTGCTGATCCTGACGCTGGTCATCATGGGCATGGCCACCTTCCTGATCGGCCTGTTGCCAACCTATTCCTCCATCGGAATCTGGGCGCCCATCCTGCTGCTTCTGCTTCGTGTCTTCCAGGGCATCGGCATCGGCGGAGAATGGGGCGGCGCGGTGCTGATGGCGGTCGAGCATGCGCCGACGGGCCGGCGCGGCTTTTTCGGAAGCTGGCCGCAGATCGGCGTCCCGGCCGGATTGCTGCTGAGCGCCGGCGCGGTCTATGTCCTGTCCTTCTTGTCGGATGCCGACTTTCTGGCCTGGGGCTGGCGCATCGCCTTCCTGATCAGCGCCTTGCTGGTGGCGGTCGGTCTGTATATCCGGCTCAAGGTCATGGAGACGCCGGCCTTCAATCGAATCCAGAAGGAAGACAAGATTTCCACGGTCCCGGTCGTGGACCTGTTCAAGACCCACGGCAAGAACACGCTTCTCGGATTGGGCGCTCGCTACATCGAAGGCGTGACCTTCAACACGTTCGGCGTCTTCATCATCGGCTATCTTACCGGCGCGCTGCATCTGCCGCGGCAAACCGCGCTGGCCGGCGTGATGATATCGTCGGCGATCATGATCATCATGCTGCCGATCTACGGCAATCTGTCCGACATCTACGGCCGCCGGCGCCTCTACGCCCTTGGGGCTCTTGGAATCGGCGTGCTGTCGTTCCCGGCTTTCTGGCTGATGCAGACGGGATCGCCGGTGCTGATATGGATCGCGATCGCCATTCCGTTCGCCCTTGTTTACCCGGCCGTCTACGGGCCGCAAGCGGCGTTGTTCTCGGAATTGTTCGACACCCGCGTGCGCTACACCGGAACATCATTCGTCTATCAGTTCTCCGGCATTTTCGCGAGCGGCCTGACGCCGATCATCGCGACGGCTCTGTTGCCGCTCGGCGACAACAAGCCATGGCTGATCTGCGTTTACGTGCTGGTGGTCAGCGTCATCAGCGCGCTGTCGGTCTTTGCCATGAAGGAGTCGAACAACCGCGACATGGCCGTCGACAACAGGGCCGCCAAGCCCGCGTAGGCCAACGACCCGGGATGCAACCCTAGGAACGAAAGCGACGCGATCGACATGGATCTCAACCTCAAGGATCGCGTCGCTGTTGTCACCGGCGGCGGCTCCGGCATCGGCGAAGGGATCGCCCGGGCGCTCGCCGCCGAGGGCTGCACCCTCTGCATTCTGGATCGCGATGTGGACGCGGCGCAAAGGACTGCGTCGTCGCTCGCCGCCAACGGCATCATCGCCCGACCGGCGGCGGTCGATGTCGGCGATCCCGCCGGCGTGGAGCAGGCATTCGCCGAAGCCATCTCCAATTTCGGCCGCATCGATATTCTCGTCAACGCCGCCGGCGTGCTCTCGACCGGCCTCGTGGCCGATCTGCCCGTCACCGAGTGGCAGCGGATCGCGCAGGTCAATCTGGCCGGCGTCATCTACTGCGTGAAAGCCGTCATCCCGGCCATGCGCCAGCGACGTTCTGGCCGCATCATCAACATCGCATCGGTGTCGGCCATGCGCGGCGGCGGCTCGGTCGGCAACACATTATATGGCGCCACCAAGGCCGGCGTCGTGGCGCTGACCATGGGATTGGCGCGCGAGTTGGGTCCATTCGGCATCACCGCCAACGCCATTGCTCCCGCGGTCGTCGACACGCCGATGACCCGAACTGCGCTCACCGAGGATGTAACGCGCAAGATTTTGGAACGCATTCCGATCGGCCGACTGGCCCGGCTGACCGATATAGCGGACATCGCCGCCTTTCTGGCGTCCGAGCGCGCGGGGTTCATTACGGGAACGACGATACCGGTCGACGGCGGCATCCTCACCACCTGATCCGTCGCGACGACAGCAACTTTTATCCGAGCAGGCCGCGAAGCGTCCGCATGAACACGCGGGCGCCGATATCGATCAATTCGTCCGGAAAGTCATAGTCCGGATTGTGGAGGCTGGGATGGCTTTCGCCGGCGCCCAGAAAGAACATGGCGGCCGGAGCCTTTTGTCCGAAGCGCCCGAAATCCTCCGAGGCGCGCATCGGCAGATCTCCCCGATCGTGCTCCACACCCTCTTCGTCGAGTGCGCGGCCGAGATGCGCCACGGCTTCGGGGGCATTCTCGCAATGAGAGAATATGTCGGCATAGCTGATTTCCAGACCCAATCCGCTGGCGTCGGCAGTCCTTCGCGCCAGCGCTTCGGCCTTGGCGCAAAGACCCTCCATCCGCAAATCGGTCAGCGTCCGCAATGTCGCCCAGATCTCGGCCTCGCCCGGGGCTACGCCAAAGGCAGGAGAACCCATTTCGACGTGAGTCACGGTAACCATCGCAAACTCGTCCGAAAGCGGCCCGTCACTTGAAAGCGCCGTCAACGCCGGCATGAGGCTCGCCAGCGCGCTCATCGGTGAAAGCCCGAATTCGGGCATGGAAGCGTGCGCGGTCCTGCCCGAGAGCACGATGCGCATGCCGCGAGAGGCGCAGTTGACCGGTCCCGACGCCAGCGCGGCCTTGCCCAAGGCAAGACCAGGCAGGTTGTGATACGAGAACGCGAAGTCCGGGGCTAAGTCGGCAAATCTGGAATCGTTGATGACGGCTGCGGCGCCCGACCCATCCTCTTCGGCCGGCTGGAACAGGAGCACCGCTCTGCCACGTTGCGGCGGCTGCCGTCCAATGCCGCGCGCGAGACCGGCCAGCGTCGCCATGTGCCCATCGTGACCACAGACATGCGCCCTGCCTGCCACACGCGGAGCGATGATCGACCTTGGAAATCTCCTGGATCGGCAGGCCGTCCAGTTCGGCTCTGAACATGACGGTCGGTCCCGGCTTAGCGCCCTGGTAGATCGCCGCGACGCCGTGTCCGCCAAGGCCGGTCACCACGCGATCGGGGTTTGCTGAAGCGAGAAACGCCTGCACTTCGCGGGCCGTTGCCTCCTCCCGACCGGAAAGCTCGGGCATCCGGTGGAGTTTCCGCCGCCAAGCTGTCAACTCGGCAAGGTCTCGACGGGTCAGGAACATCAAGCCATCCAAATGGGCGCTTCGAAGCCCGCGGCTTCGAGCCTTCTCCCATTTATCATGGCTCGCGATCGGGCTCCAGTTATGGAGCCGTCCGGCTTCAGGCGTCGCCAACGACTGGATGCTGCCGGGACGTCGCTGGCCTCTTATTGTTTGAACAGCGCGCCGTCCATCACCTTGGGCTGATCGACGATCCGCGCCGGGGCAAACTCCATCTGGTCGAGGACATCTTTTCTGACATCGACGCCCTTCGCGACCTCGGTCAGCACCAGGCCTTCGGCCGTCACCTCGAATACCGCGCGTTCGGTGATGATCTTGGCGCGCTGGCCGCGATTGATCACGCCATTGCGGACGGGATAGGTGATCTGCTCGGCGGCCTTGACGAACTTTCGGACCTTGCCTTCCTTGCGGATGCTCAGCGCCCCGTCATCGGTGTCGATCTGCAATCCCGCCGTCGTGAAAGTTCCGGCGAACAGCAATTGGCGGGCGTTATGGGCGATGTCGATAAATCCCCCGGCGCCCGGATTGAAGCTTCCGAACTTGCTGACATTGACGTTGCCGGCGGCATCGAATTGCGCGAACGCCAGCGCCGCGAACTCACAGTTGCCGCCGTCGATGAAATCGAATTGCGCCAGCCCATCCAGCAGGGCTTCCGGATGCCGGTTGGCGGAGAACTGCCAATTGCTCATCACCAGACCGCCAAACGGACCGTGTTCGGTGGTGAACGCGTAGTCCGCGATCCTGCCGTTGTCGAAAGCGCCCTGCTCCGCCATCACCAGCGGCGTGTCCGAGGACGCGCCGAATCCGAAGATGCTGATGACGCCGGGCTTGATCTCCTGAGCCGCACGGCGCGCGATGATCTTGTCCGCACCGAAGGGCACTGCGGGAATCTTCGACAGATCGAATGGCTGTCCGCCAAGATAGGCAACGTCGTGCGCCACTTCGGTCGTCATCATCTGCTGCGGATCGAGGACGACATGATCGACCAGAACGCCGGGAATCCGGACCGCCTGGGCGGGCCGCGTGCCACGCTCCACGCGACGTGAGACCTGCGCGATCACCATCCCGCCGCGTGGCCTTCACCGCCAGCGCCAGCGCCAGCGAGGACGACAGCAGCGCTTCGCTCTCGAACGACAGGTTTCCGGCATCGTCGGCCTCGCCGGCGCGAATGATGGCGACATCGATCTTCCAGGTCGGATAGAACAGATACGGCTTGCCGCGAAACTGGATCTTTTCGACCAGGCTCTCGGTCGATCGTTCGGTCAGGCGTCCGCCGGTCTGGTCGGGGTCTATGTAGCAGCCAAGCCCGATCTCGGTCATGTAGCCCGGGCTGCGGCGCGCCACCTCCCGCAACCAGTGCATGCTGGCGCCGATCGGCCAGCTATAGGCCTCGATCGCATTTTCCCGGATCAGCCGCATCAGTTCCGGCCGTTTGCCGGTCGCGGGATTGAGCGGGTTGATATAGGAGCCCGACACGATCCGCTTCATCAGGCCTTCGATCGCGACGTGATCCATGCCGCGGATCCCGACGCCATCGCCGGTGCCGCACGGAAAATAGAACGTCAGATCGCGCGGGCTGCCTTCGCGCTGGAAGCGCGCGGCGAGACTCTTGAGCACCAGATCGGGCGTGATCCAGCCGATCACGCCGACGCTGGCAACGGTCTGACCGCTCTTGATGGTTGCAACCGCTGTCTCGGCAGAACAGAATTTGTTCATCGCATATCCCTTCGAATCGTTCAGACTTTCATGCCGAACTTGCGCAGCGTCACCTTTGACGCTTCGTCCTGGCAGTTTTCCGCAAATAGCCGGTTGGCCAGCATGTCGCCGGCCTCCGCGGTGCCGTTGATCAGCGGCGTGAAGAAGCGCTTGGTGCTGGCAACCGCGACCCGCGGCAGCGCCGCAAGCCGTCCGGCCAGCGCGATGGCTTCGCTCTCGACCTCGGCGTGCGGCACCAGATAGTCGGCGAGCTTCAATTCATGCGCTTCCGTTCCGCTGATCGGCTCGCTTGCCCATACCAGCCGCCGTGCCGTAACCGGTCCGACCCGCACGCTGAGCGATGCCAGCGCCCATGGCGGCAGCCAGCCGTTCGGCACTTCGGGCATATGCCAGCGGCATTCGGGATGGGTAACGATCAGGTCGCACCCGACGGCGAGGCCGACGCCGCCGCCGAGGGCAAAACCGCTGACCGCGGCGATGACGGGCTTTTCCATGAAGCCGATGGCGCGCACCACCCGCGCCGTCTCGGCTTCATGCGCGCACATCTGCGCGATGTTCATCATCGCCAGTTCCTTCAGATCGCTGCCGGCGCTGAAGCCGGGAGCGGTCGCGGAAAGCACGACCGAGGCGACGCCGTCGTCGCGATCGAGCTCGGCGAAGGCATCGCCCAGCGCGTGCATCAGTTCGGTGCCGAGCGCGTTGCGCCGGTTCGACCGGTCGATGGTCAGGATCGAGACCTCACCTTGCTGCCTGCGAGTTAACATGGGCGCCCCTTCGCTTTCATCTGCTGCCGAATCGTTCGAGCGTCGCGCGGGCGACGGGATGCCGGCAGTTGCCGGCAAAGACGTGGTTGGCCTCGACGTCGCGCACCTCGGCACCCCCGAGAATGCCGGGCATGAAAAATCGCTTTGTCGCCGCCACGGCCGCCGCCGGCAGCGCGGCCAGCCGCTGCGCCAGCGCGATCGCGGTTTCGTCGGCGTGACCAGCCGCCGCGAGATGATCGACAAGGCCAAGGCGTCTTGCTTCGCGTCCGTCGAACGCTTCAGTGGCGAAGCAGAGCTTTCGCGCGGCAACCGGACCTACGCGCGAAATCAGGGCGTCGAGGCCCCACGGCGTCAGCCAGCCGATCGGAACTTCCGGCAGGTGCCATCGCGCGTCTTCGGCGGAAACCACGAGGTCGCAGGAAGCGGCGAGTATAAATCCGCCGCCCAGCGCAAAACCCTCGACCGACGCAATCACCGGCTTGTGCAGGAACCCGATCAGCCGGGCCATGTCGCCGGTCTCGGCTTCGAACCGGCAGGTCTCCTGCAGCGAAAGGCGGCCGATGAATTTCAGGTCGCTGCCGGCGCAAAAGCCCGGCGCTTCGCCGCGCAGCACGATGGCGGCAATGGCGGGATCCGCGTCCAGGCGACGAAACGCCGCCACCAGCGCGGTCGACCAGGTCGCGGTCCATTGCGTTGCGCCGCTGCGGGCGGTTCAGCGAAACGATTCCGACCGGCCCCTGCGCGATGACGTCAAGCATGCGCCGCCTCCGCTGGCACGGCGCCAAAATAAAGTTGCTCGACGACCGGAGACGACTTCAACTGCTCGGGCGTCCCCTCCGCCGCGATGGCGCCGGCGGCCAGCACATAGGCGCGGCTTGCGACATCGAGCGCCATGGCCGCGTTCTGCTCGGCGAGCAGGATCGTCATTCCCTCCCGCGCGAGCTTCATCACCGTGAGCGATATCTCCTCGACAATGACCGGTGCGAGGCCAAGCGTCGGTTCGTCGAGCAGCAGGCATTTCGGCTTCGCCATCAGCCCCCGGGCGATCGCCACCATCTGCTGTTCGCCGCCGGACATCGAGCCGGCGCGCTGGTTACGGCGCTCGCCGAGCCGGGGAAACATCGCGAACATCGCATCGATATCGCGCCCGATATCGTTGCGATCGGGACGATGATAGGCGCCCATCGTCAGGTTCTCGAGCACGGTGGATTGCGCGAAGACCTGGCGGCCCTCGGGCACCAGCGCGATACCGAGACGGACACGCTTGGGCGTCGACAGCGCCTCGATCTCGATGCCGTCAAGCCTGATCGAGCCGGAGGTGGCGCGCTTCAAGCCCGCGATCAGGCGCATGGTCGTCGACTTGCCGGCGGCGTTGGCGCCGATCAGGGCGACCACCTCGCCCGCGTCGATCGCGAGATCGACGGCGCGCAAGACCTGATTCTTGGCGTAATGAGCATTTATGGCCGAGAGTTCAAGCATGATGGCTTCGCCCCAGATAGGCCTTCACCACGCCGGGATCGGCCAGCACGTCGTGCGGACGGCCTTCGGCGATCTTGCGGCCCTGCTGTAGCGCAATCGCCTGATCGGCAAACTTGGCGAGAAACGCCACCTTGTGATCGATGATGCACAACGTCGTGCCGTGCGCGCGCAGGTCGCGAAGCACGTTCTCCAGGTTCTGGATTTCGTCGTTGCCGAGCCCGGATGCCGGCTCGTCGAGCAGCAACAATTCCGGCTCGCACATCATCGCCATGGCGACGCCGAGCATCTTTTCCTCGCCGTAGGACAATTCGGCCGCAGGCTTGGCCGAGGAGGCCTGCAGACCGGCAGAGCGTCAACGCCTTTTCCGCCCGCGACCGCAGCGTCGGCCTCGCCCTTGCCCGGCGAAAGGAAACTGCGCAGGCGGCTGTGGTCCTTCATTCGCGTGAAGGCGAGGAAGCTTGCGATCATGACGTGTTCGAACACCGAAAGCTCGGAGAACAGTTGCGGGTTCTGGAACGTCTTGATGACGCCGAGCGAGGCGATGACGTTGGGCCGTTCGCCCGCGATATCCCGCCCCTTCCAGAGCACGCGTCCCGCTGTCGGCGGCAACAGTCCCGCCAGCAGGCTGAGCAACGTCGTCTTGCCGGACCCGTTCGGTCCGAAGATGCCGATGATCTCGCCCTTCTCGATCGCGAACGATACATCCGACACCGCGACCAGGCCGCCGAAACGCTTGGTGAGATTTTCGACCTCAAGCAGCATTGGCCCGCCCCTTCAGAAGTCCGGCGGCAAGGCCAACGATTCCGCGCGGCATCAGCAGGATCACGAGTATCAGGATCATGCCGTAGACCGCGACGCGCATCTCGGCGGGCAGTTCGATCAAATGCGGCAGCGAGGTCAGCACCAGCGCGCCGACCACCGGCCCGAGTATCGTGGAGACGCCGCCAAGCAGCACCATCGCGATGGCGTCGAGCGATTGGGTCACCGCGAGATAAGCCGGCTCGATATAGCCGGTGTAGAAGCCGTACAGCGCGCCGGCAAAGGCCGCGATCACGTTCGAGATCGTGAATGCCAGCAGCTTGTAGCGGAACGTATCGATTCCGAGCGTCTGGGCGAGATCCTCATTGAGGCGGATCGCCGAGAAATTGCGGCCGATCCAGGAACGCATGAGCAGCACCGCCAGGATCAGAACCGCGGTCAGACAAACCAGCGTCAGGAAATACCACTGCACGGTCTGTTCGATCTTGACCACGCCGCTGCCGGGCAGCCAGACGGTCGGCTTTTCCAGCACCAGCATGCCCAGCGTTCCGTTGGTCACGCTGGTCCAGTTCAGCGCCACCAGCCGGCATAGTTCGGCAAAGGCCAGCGTCACGACCGCAAAGTAGAATTCCTTGCAGCCGAAACTTGAAACAGATCCAGCCGATCACGATCGAAACCAGGACGATGATGACGACCGCGACAAGGAAGCCGAGCCAGAACGGGACGCCAAAGCGCAGCATCGACAGGAACGTGACGTAACTGCCGATGCCGAAGGCCGCGGCATGAAACATCGTCAGTTGTCCGGCGCCGCCGAACACGATGTTGAAGCCGACCGCGAGGATGCCGAGCACGAAGGTGAAGATCAGGATCGTCAGCACCACGTCGCTCTTGACGAGCAGCGGCAGCAGATAGAGCGGAATCAAGAGCAGCAGCGTTTTCACTTCTGGCTCCCGAACAGACCGGCCGGCCGGAACAGCAGGATCGCCACCAGGAAGACGAGCCCGTAGGCGTCGCGGAACGCCGATGGCAGATAGAGCGAGCCGACCGATTCGGTCACGCCGAGAATCACGCCGCCGGCAAGCGCGCCGAGCAGATTGCCGACGCCGGCAAGGATCGCGGCCTCGACGCCCTTCAGGATGAACAGGCCGCCGAGCGACGGCTCCAGCGAAAACAGGCTGGCGTAGAGCGCGCCGCCAAAGCCGGCCAGCGCGCAGGAGTAGACCACGACGCCGGTCTGCAGCAGCTTCGTCGGAACGCCCATCAGCATCGCGGCTTCCGGGTTCTGCGCGTAGGCGCGCGTCGCCCGGCCGAGCCAGGCCCGCGACAGCGCCGAGCCAGGTCAACCCGATCACCGCCACCAGCAGCAGGAACGCCACCACCTTCATGCGCGGCAAGCGTGATCGCGCCGAGGGTCCACGATCCGGAGATCACGATGTCCATGTTCTTCGGCGTCGTCGTGAACAGCCAGCAGCGCCCCGCTTTCGATCACCGAGATCAGGCCGATCGAGACCAGCAGGCCGTTGACGAGGTTGTTGCGCGTGAACCGAAACAGCGCCTGGTCGGCGATCAAGCCGGCCACCGCGGCAAGCGCCACCGCCAGCACCACCGCGACCGGAAACGGCAGCATCGCCATGTCGGTAAAATACCAGGTCGCGTAGGCGCCGATCATCATGAACTGCCCGAGGGCGAAGTTCACGATGCCGGTGATGCCGAACGTCATCGTCACGCCGAGCGCGATGATTCCGTAGAGCGATCCGAGGATGATGCCGTTGAGGATCTGCCCGACAACGACTTGCGTCATGCTCTAGGGCTCGACGTGCACGACTTCCTTGGCGCCGCCTTTCTTCAGGTGCACGATGTCGAAGTCGAAGACCTGCTCGCCGTGCTCGTCGAAGGAGATCTTCCACATGCCCTGATACGTCATCGAAAGCAGCGTCGTGCGGATCTTTTCGACGTCGTCGACGGTGCCGGCCTTCTGCATCGCCGCGACCAGCATGTAGACGTGGTCGTAGCAGGACGACGAACACAGCGGCGCCTGATCGTAGGGGAAGTCGCGCTTGTAGAACGCCTTGTAGGCATCGACGAAATGCTTGACCTTTGGCTCGTTCTTCTCGGCCTCCTCGAAATCCTTCGGCACATAGACGATGTAGTCCTCGAGGCCGTCCTTGTTCTTCAGCCCGGGACCGAGTCGAACCGCGCACCAGGAAGAACTTCTTGGAATAGTTGCCCTCGATCGACTGCCGCACGATGTCGTACAGCGCGGCGTCGGAGTAGCCGGGGAACAGATAGTCCGGCTGGAATTCGGCCGATCTTGGCCAGCACCGGCGAGAAGTCCTTGGTGCCCGGCTCGAAATATTCGGTCATGGTCTCGATGCCGCGGGCCTTGAAGATCGGCTCGTAGATGTCGCCGAGAATCTTGCCGCCGGAATCGTTCTGGAACAGCATCGCGACCTTCTTGGGATGCGCCGTCTTGATCAGGTAGTCGACCATCTTCTCGCCGAAACCCTTCGGACCGGCGTCCCAGTTCCAGGTGCGGATGACGAACTCGTTGCCCGGCTTGCCGACGAACTCATGGATGCGGGTGCCGCCGCCCATCATCAGGAATTTGCCGTTGAACTGCTTGGCGTAGGGAAACGACGGTGACGAAGACGTTGGAGAGGAACGGCCCGAACACGAACTTGACCTTGTCCTGCTCCAGCAGCTTCTTGAGCTGGATGGTGGCTTCCTTCGGATCGCCCCGGGTGTCGAGCGCGATCAGTTCGAGCTTGTAGGTCGTGTCGCCGACCTTGAAGCCGCCCGCCTTGTTGATCTCGTCGACAGCGATCGGCACGCCCTGCGACGACATATAGCCGTAGATGGCGTTCGGCCCGGTCTGCGCCTCGATCTGCCCGAGCTTGACGGTTGGGGTTTGGGCCCATGCAAGAGCCGGAATCGCGACCGCCAGCAATCCGGCGGCAAGGCCACTTCTAATCAATCGGTTCATCTCCATCCCCTTGGCGGTTTAAGGATTTATTGCGGGCTGGCCCATCACCGCTTTGGGGCCATCGCTATTGAGTGATTTCAGATCACGGCGCCGTCCTTGCGCAGCGCCTCGCGCAGGTCGGAGACCGAAAGTTTTCGCGGCGAGATGCCTTCGCGCAGCGACATCGCCGCCGCCATGCCGATGGCCTGGCCATAGGAGAAGCATTGGGCGGTGACGCGCGCGGAAGCCATCGCCTCGTGCTCGGCGGAAAGACAGCGTCCGGCCACCAGGAAGCCTTCGCCCGAGACCGGCACGAAGCTCTGGTAGGAAATGTCGTAATAGTCGTCGAGCAGCCATTTGAGCTGCGGCTTTTCGCCGGAATGCAACTCGATCGGCCACGCCGAGCGCGCGATCGAATTGCGGCTCTTGGCGCCCGCCACGACGTCTTCGTTGCTGAGCGTGGCGACGCCCCTGATCTGCCGGGTCTGGCGCACGCCGACCTGCACGCCGGTGTCGTTGACGAAGGACTCTTCGCAGCCCACCAGCCGATCCTTGAAGAACCTCGCGTATTCGCGGACCTGCTTGCGGCCCTCGATCTCCGCCTCGGTGAAATCCTCGACCAGCATCGGATTGAGTTCGCGGCCGTCGCGGCCAATGATGCGGGTGCAGTTACAGAGCAGTTCGTTCGGCCGCGGCGTCGAGAACAGGAATATCTTCGAACGCGGCAGATCGTACTCCTTGCTGTTGTGCAGATTTCGGATCATCTGCGACACCTCGTCGCCCATGATGGTGTCGCCGCCGTATTGCGCGCGCAGGCGCCCGACATCGACGCCCATCAGGCGAAACAGCATGGTCGGGTTCTGGACTTTGCCGTCCTGCCCCATGAAGGTTTCGAAGCCGGCAAGGGCTGCGACATCCGCGTCACCGCTGGCGTCGATGGTCAGCTTGGCGCGGATTTCCGCCCGGCCCTGCTTGGTCCAGGCTTGCACGCCGCGCACCTGCTCGCCCTCGGTCAGCACGTCGATGACGGTGGTGTGAAACAGCACCTTGACGCCGGCGTCGGCAAGAAAGTGGTCACCGGCCTCGCGCCAGACCAGGGGATCGTGTGTCAGCGTATAGGTATTGCCATAGCGCTGCGGCTCGGTGATTCCGCCCTTCGCCTTCATCACCTCGATGAAGCGGTCGGCAAAGCCGAACACGACCTGCTCGGGTGGTTTTGCTGCGCCCTCGGTCGCCGCATAGAGCCCGCAAACCGTTCCCGACAGGCCCGCGACCGCGGCGCCGCCGCAGAAACCGTATTTTTCCAACAGCAAGACACGGGCTCCTGCCCGGGCGGCGGTGAAAGCCGCCGCGACCCCGGCCGCACCGCCGCCGACGACGAGAACGTCCGTCTCGAGCGACAACTGCCCTCGCTGATCCCTCATTTCCGCCATCGAACTCTTCGCCTTTTCTTCTTGTAATATATTACTGACGGTTCTGTTGGACTGTCAACAGCGGATATTTGTCCATATAAATAGGCCATTTTCAGCAACCTCCGCTTGCCAATCTCTTTATCGTGGTATTTATGCGACCACTGATATATTATAGAAATACCTCTGGAGCCAGGGATGCCGATCGAGTTGACTGAAGACGAAATCGCGCTGATGGCGGCGGCCGACCGGTTTATCGACCGCGAGATGAAGCCGTCGATCGCCGGCTATGTGCGCGAGCACCAATTCCCGACCCCGATCGTCAAGGCATTCGCGCAAGCCGGATTCATGGGCGTCGCCTACGATCCGGCCTTCGATGGCGGCGGGCTCGGCGCGCGCGGCGCAGCGTTGTTGAGCGCGCGGCTGGCCGAGACCGAACCTGGCTTCGCAGCCATCTTTCTCTGCAACAGCGCGCCGATGACGGTATTGGCGCGCTTTGGCTCCGATGACATCAAGCGGCAATGGCTCGGACCATTGTGCCGCGGCGAGACGCTGGCCTCGTTCGGCGTCACCGAGCCGCACGGCGGCTCGGATGTCGCCCAGATCAAGACCCGCGCCCGGGAGGACGGAAACGATTTCGTGCTCGATGGAGCCAAGGTGTTTTCCACCAATGCCGGCACTCCCCTGCACGGCGTGACGACGGTTGTCGCGGTCACCGATCCCGAGAAGGGCCCAAAGGGCCTGTCGACATTCGCCGTGCCGGTCGGCACACCGGGATTCTCGATCGGAAAGCCCGGCCGCAAGATCGGCTGGCGCATCGCGCCGTCATGCGAATTGTTCTTCGACGGGTGCCGGGTGCCGAAGACCGCGATGGTCGGCAACCGCGGCGACGGACTCAAACAGATACTGACGACGCTGGCGATCGGCCGGGTGCTCGTCGCGGCGACGGCGCTCGGACTCGCGCGCAAGGCAACGCGGCTCGCGGTCGCCTACGGCTCGAACAGAAAGCTGTTCGGAGGCGACATCCTGCAGAACCAGGGCCTTTCCTTCCCGCTCGCTGACATCCTGACCAAATGCTATGCTGCGGAGCTGATGATTTAGGACGCTGCAAGGCTGATCGACGGGGGACGGCCGTTTCGCAGCGAGACCTCGATGGTCAAGCTGTTCGCCTCCGAACTGGCGGTCGAAGCCGCCACTCTGGCGATCCAGATCCACGGCGGATACGGCGTATTCGACGAGTATGAGGTTTCCGGCCTGATGGGTGAGGCCAAGGTTCTGACCCTCGTCGAGGGGACGAGCGAGATCCAGCGGCTGGTCATTGCCCGCGATTTGGCGGAATTCTGAGGACGGACAGATTCATGCGCAGCGCCAACAATCGGGGCACCACCAAGAGCACGGCCGTTCCCGCGCCGTGGCTGCCTGACGCGGCGCCGCCGAGCACCGCGCGCGGATCAAAGCCGCGTCCGGACCGGCTTGCCGATATCGCGCATAGCAAGCTCGAGGAATTGATTGTCACGCTGGAATTGGCCCCGGGCAGCCTGTGGTCGGAGGCGATGCTGAGCGACCGCATCGGGATCGGCCGAACGCCGGTCAGGGAAGCCGTTCAGCGGCTGGCGTGGGAGCGGTTGCTCACGATCATCCGCCGCCATGGCATCCGGATCTCGGATATCGACCCGCACGAGCAGATGCTCGTGCTCGAACTGCGCAGGGAGTTCGAGCCATTGGTCGCGTCGCGTGCGGCCCGCCGTGCGACCGTCGACGAACGGCGATATCTTTCCAAGATCGCCGATTCCTTCCTGGAGGCCGGCGCGACCGTCGACGTGATGAAGTTCCTCCGCGTGCACTTCGAATCGAAGCGCTTCATCATTGCCTGTGCGCGCAATCCTTTTATCGCCAACGCGTTCGCACCCATCAACGCGCTGACGCGGCGGTTCTATTTCGTGTACCAGCGCGAAACCAAGGATGTCGCGAGGGCCTCGACGCTGCACGCCGCGGTGCTCAAGGCGATTGCCTCCGGCGATGAGGCCGCCGCAGCCGATGCCGCAAGGACGATGGTCGACTATGCCGAATATTACACGCGGTCCGTCATCGTCGGCCGGCCGACTCCTTGATTGGACGCTGACGCATCGCTGCATCGTGCAAACCGAAACTGTCCCTGCCTTTGCCTCGGCATTTGGCGTCTCACACCGCCAGATATCTGACCGTTGGTGCCCGGGATAAGGGCGGTTGCGCCTGCTCCCGCTGGTCTCGCTCGGGCGCGCACCCTACATTGCCCGAGATGAGCAACGGCCTTCACGTTCCCTTCGACGCTGCGGCTGTTCGAACAGCCGACGGGTCGCATTCGCCGGCGCACCCTCGCCTGGTTATCGCAACGACGATCCTGGCATCAAGCCTGGCGTTCATCGATAGCTCGGTCGTGAATGTCGGGCTGCCGGCGATCGGCCAGAGCCTTGATGCCGACGCCATCGGCCTGCAGTGGGTCGTCAACGCCTATTTGCTTCCCCTGAGCGCAGTCCTTTTGCTGGGAGGGGCAGCCGGAGACCGGTACGGCCGCCGTCGTCTCCTGATCGCGGGAGTTTTGCTGTTCGCCATCGCTTCTCTGGCTTGCGCGGCGGCGCCGACCCTTGGCCTGTTGCTGCTTGCTCGCTTCGTGCAGGGCGCGAGCGCCGGCATGCTGATGCCAAATAGTCTCGCGATCCTGGGTCAGAGTTTCTCCGGAGAGGCGAAAGGCCGCGCGATCGGAATATGGGCGGCGACCGGGGCCGCTGCGGCCGCGATCGGACCAGTCCTTGGCGGATGGCTGATCGATGCCGGCAGTTGGCGCCTTGCATTTCTGATCAACGTTCCGCTGTCTATAGCCGCGATCGTGCTGGCGTTCCGCTACGTCGACAAGGATGTTGACGACACATCCGGCCGTCTTGACTGGTTGGGCGGAGCGCTGGTCACGGCGGCCTTGGGGCTTGCGACCTGGGCACTTGACCGAAGGATCCGGCAGAGGCCTGGTCGCCTTCCACCTTCGTCGTTCTCGGAGCGGGCTTGATCTTGCTACTCCTGTTTTTGTCTGTGGAGCGATCGGCTCGGCGACAGCGCCATGATGCCGCTTTCGTTGTTCGGGTCGCCGAGTTTCGTCGGCCTCACGCTCCTGACATTCCTGCTGTACGGCGCTCTCGGCGGGCTCTTCGTACTGGTGCCCTATGTGTTGATTCAAGCCGCCGGATATACGGCGGCGCAGGCCGGCGCCGCCCTCCTCCCCCTGCCGCTGGTGATCGCCGTGGCATCGCCGGCCGCGGGCGCACTAGCGGCCAAGGCGGGTCCGCGATCGCTGTTGATCACGGGGCCGATTATCGTCGCGGCCGGCTTTCTGCTGACGCTGCGGATCGGGCCCGACACAGGCTATTGGCTCGGGGTGTTTCCTGCGATGGTCGTGATTGCCCTGGGAATGGCTGGTGCGGTGGCCCCGCTCACGACAGCCGTGTTGATGTCGGTCGATAGCGGCCACACGGGTGCGGCATCCGGGCTGAACAGCGCGGTAGCGCGTACCGGCGGATTGGTCGCCACGTCCCTTATCGGACCTGTGATCGCGTCGTCGGGGCCTGCGCTACTTTCAGCTTTTGACGTCGCCGCAGTGACAGGCGCAGTCATCTGCTTGGCGGCGGCGAGCGCCGCCATGTTGGTCGGCCGGGGGGACCGACCCGGCCATCGATAAATGATGACGCGTTGCTCGCGTCGTGCCCGCGAACCGGCGTGCGCCGATCGTGCGAAATGAGAAGCGACATGGGTTCGCGAAATACGTCGTCCGTCCGATCTGCGATGCTCCAAATGCAAGCTGGTGAGACCACGAGCTTCAGCTCGAGCCGCCTTCCCCGGGGCGGACGAGCGTGTCGGGGCCGTCCTCCCCCACGAAGGACGGCCCCACTTTCTTGGCCGCACGTTCCGGTATCGCGAGGAATTTTGACGTTCGCCCAATCAGCGGAAGCTTCTCCTCCACCTTCGGCGCGCGAACCGCATCCGTTGATATGAAACTTCGAATATTTGTTGGCTCACGCGCTGGAATTGCGATGCGATCTGACTGTCCTCGATCCGGAGTTCAACGATCATGATGACAATGGAAAAGGCGCGAAGAATCATTGAAGCCGGGATCGTGAAGGCGAAGGAAATCGGTCAACCGATGAACATCGCGGTCGTCGATGCCGGCGCCAACCTCACGGCTTTCACGCGGATGGATGGGGCATGGCTTGGCAGCATCGACATCGCCATCAACAAGGCCTTCACCGCGAAGGCCTTTGATATCTCGACGCTCGAGCTTGGCCGCAACAGCCAGCCGGGGGACCAGTTCTTCGGCATCCACGTATCGAACCACGAACGGGTGATGATCTTCGCGGGCGGCATGCCGCTAAAGATCAACGGCCAGATCGAGGGCGCCGTCGGCGTCAGCGGCGGCAGCGGCGAACAGGACCAGGCGGTGGCCGAGGCCGCGATCAGCGCCTGTTCATGAGACAACTTCTTTTGCTGTGAGCGGCGTCTCAGGCCTTGAGCACAAACGGATCTTGAACGTCGCTGCTCAATTCGCACCAGACGCTCTTGGTCTGCAGGAAGTTCTGGATCGCTTCCGCGCCATTCAACCGGCCGAGGCCGCTGTTCTTGAAGCCACCGAACGGCGAGTTGAAGGCCATGGCGCGATAGGTATTGATCCAGACCGTTCCGGCTTGCAGTTTCCGCGCCATCAAATGACCACGGCGAATGTCGCGGGTCCACACGCCGGCCGCGAGGCCGAAAGGCGTGCTGTTTGCCAGTTTCAGCACATCCTCCTCGGTTTCGAACGGCGTGACGCACAGCACCGGCCCGAACACTTCGTTCTGCATGATGAACGCGTCGTTCCTGGCGCCTTCCAGAATGGTCGGCGCGTAGAAGTAGCCGCCCTCCAGACCATCGACGCGCCGCCGCTCGCCGCCGGCCAGGATCCGGGCGCCGTCGCCGACCGCACGCGCGACCATCTTTTCGTCCTTGGAGAGCTGCGCGGCTGTCGCAACCGGGCCCATCTGGGTTTCGCTCTTCAGGGGATCGCCGAGCCGAATATTTTTCGCGCGATCCACCAACCGGCCGACGAGCCGATCGTAAATGCCCTTCTGGAAAAACGCGCGCGAGCCCGCCACGCAGGTTTGGCCGGCAGCGGCGAATATGCCGGCCAGCACGCCGGCTTCGACCTGCTCGATATCGGCATCGTCGAACACGATGTTCGGGCTTTTGCCGCCGAGTTCGAGTGTGCACCCGATCAGCCGCTGACCGGCGCGGGCCGCGATTTCGCGGCCGGCCGCATCGCTTCCCGTGAACGATATCTTGGCGACCATGGGATGTGACACCAGCGCTTCGCCGGCGGCGCGTCCGCCGGTGACGACATTGATCACGCCGGGCGGAATGCCGGCTTTTTCAGCAAGCCGCACCAGTTCGAACGCCGATGCCGACGTCACCTCGGACGGTTTGATGACGATGGTGTTGCCCGCCGCCAGCGCTGGACCGACGGTCATGATCGTGAGGAATGTCGGCGAATTCCACGGCACGATGGCCGCGACGACGCCAAGCGGCTCCTGCATCGTGTAGTTGAGGACGCTGGTTCGATCGAGCGGAACCACCCGGCCCTCGATCTTGTCGGCCAGTCCGCCGAAATAATACAGCCAGTCTTGAACGACGCGGGCTTGCGTGCGCATTTCGGCAAACAGCTTGCCGTTCTGTTCGGTTTCAATGGTCGCAATCTGCTCGGCGTTTTCCGTGATCAGATCACCCCAGCGCATCATCAACCGGCCGCGCCGCGTCGGCGAGAGCGTTCGCCACGGGCCTTCGAACGCGGCATGGGCCGCTCGCACTGCCGCATCCACATCGCTCGCGTTCGATTCGACGAACTGACCAAATACGGCACCCGTTGTCGGATTGATTGACTCGAAAGTCGCCCCGTCGCGGCCATCGCAATCTTTTCCGTTCACGTAGTTCGCGTAACGCCGAGCCGTCTTGGCAGTACTGGACATGCGCCTCTCCCGGGAGCTTTTTGAGAATTGTTCTTACGTAAAATATCCTAAGGTGCAAAAGGCGGCTTGAAAAGCTCGATGGGCTGCCGAACCTGGCTTCCATCTCCGCCCGGATTTTTCGGCGGGACGCGGCTCGGTACGGATGAACCATCGCTCACGTCTGCAGCAAGCTTGTGACCGCGTTCCCTCTCGATCGGCTCGATCGCCAGATCAAAGCCGGCGATCCGCAGGGCCG
The DNA here is from genome assembly GCA_963843225.1 of uncultured Alphaproteobacteria bacterium. GTDB lineage: Bacteria > Pseudomonadota > Alphaproteobacteria > Rhizobiales > Xanthobacteraceae > Bradyrhizobium. The sequence goes on from CAWJJT010000012.1 coordinate 171,711, forward strand.
GCTTCGACACGGCCGATCGCCCAAACCCGCCATGGGTCCTTGCAAGCTCTGGGGGACGAAGCCAAATTCATATTTCCTTACAGGAAACAATAAGATAGCACTTCCGCAGAACTCGAACGGTGCCGCCGCATCCGAACGCTCGACTTTAGGAGAAGACAGATGGTGAAGAAAGCCGCCGTTCGACGTCGGAAAGCTGTCGCCGCGCCGACAAAAAGAGAAAGCGGGCTATTGACCGGCTCTTCCGCGCCGAAAGAAGCGACAGCAACCCTCGAATCCGAGATCGGCGCCGAGGTAAGGCGGCTTCGGAAAAGCTTCGACCTGACCGTCTCGGAATTGGGCGTGGCTTCGGGTATCTCGACCGGCATGCTGTCCAAGATCGAGAACGGCTCGATTTCTCCTTCCCTTTCCACGCTGTCGGCTCTGGCGAAGGCATTGAACGTTCCGATCGCCGGATTGTTTCGCGAGACCGGCGAGCAACGCGACTGTTCCTTTGTAAAGGCGGGGACGGGAGTGAGGATCGAACGCCGCGGCACCAAGGCCGGGCATATGTACGATCTGCTTGGGCATTCGCTCGGTGGCGAGGTCACCGTCGAGCCGTATCTCATCAACCTCAAGGCCGACGCCGAACCCTATATCGACTTCCGGCACGCCGGCGTCGAGTTCATCTACATGCTCACCGGCAAGGTGCGATACCGCCATGCCGATCGCAGTTACGTCCTGGAGCCCGGCGATTCCCTGTTCTTCGATGCGGCCGGACGCCATGGCCCCGAAGAATTGATCAAGGCGCCCATGACGTATCTGTCCATCATCATCTATCCGCGACGAACCTGAATTTCTCCGGCGTCGCGTTGCGCGAAGGTCATGAGTCGCCGCGCCCCGTTCGACAGCGGCTTCAGATATCCAGCGTTACGTCCCTTTCCCACTGCGTGAAATGCGCGGCATAGCTGTTCCACTCCTGGTGCTTCAGCCGCAGATACGCCTCCGAGAACTCGGTCCCGAGGGCCGACTTCAATCGCACGTCCCGGTCGAAGGCGCGCAACGCATCCAGCAGGTTGAGCGGCAGTTTCGGCGCGTTCTCCACGGTGTGGCCCAGCGCATACATGTCGATGTCGAGGCGCTTTCCCGGATCCGCCTTCGAGTTGATCCCCTCGAGTCCGACCGCGATGATGACGGCCTGCAGCAGATATGGATTGGCGGCGCCATCCGGCAGCCGCAACTCGAAACGTCCCTTGCCGGGCACGCGCACCATGTGGGTACGGTTGTTGCCGGTCCACGTCACGGTGTTGGGCGACCATGTCGCCCCCGATACGGTGCGCGGCGCGTTGATGCGCTTGTAACTGTTGACGGTGGGATTGGTGATCGCGGCAATGCCCTCGGCATGCTTCATGATGCCGCCAAGGAAATTGTATCCCTGCGGCGACAACCCCATTTCGTCGTCGTCGTTGTGGAACTTGTTGGACGAACCGGCCTCGTCCCACACCGAGACGTGAACATGACATCCCGAGCCGGTGAGATTTGGAAACGGCTTCGGCATGAACGTGGCCCGCAGGCCATGTTTCTCCGCGATCGAGCGCACCATGAACTTGAAGAACGAATGGCGATCCGCGGTGATCAGCGCATCATCGAACGTCCAGTTCATCTCGAACTGGCCGTTCGCGTCTTCATGATCGTTCTGGTAGGGATGCCAGCCGAGCTCCTGCATGTAGTCGCAGATCTCGGCGATGACGTCGTATCGCCGCATCAGCGCCTGCTGATCGTAACAGGGCTTGCTGGCGCTGTCCTTCGAGTCGGAAATGCCGGCGCCGTCGGGCTCGATGAGAAAGAATTCGGCTTCGACGCCGGTCTTGACCCGCAGGCCCTGATCCGCGGCCCGGGCGACGATGGTCTTCAGGATGGTGCGCGGCGCCTGCGCCACCAGCTTCTCCTCCATCACGAGATCGGCGGGCACCCAGGCCACGTCCTTGCGCCAGGGCAGTTGCACCACCGCGGCGGCGTCGGGCATCGCGAACATGTCGGGATGCGCCGGCGTCATGTCCAGCCAGGTCGCGAAACCGGCGAAGCCGGCTCCATCCTTCTGCATTTCCGATATCGCCGACGCCGGCACCAGCTTCGCGCGCTGCGAGCCGAACAGGTCGGTGAAGGAAATCATGAAATAGCGGATACCACGTTCTTTCGCGATGAGAGCCAGATCTTTTGACACGACGCCATCTCTTTCGTTCGGTGTTAACGAAATCGTCAGAAGCCGCTCCGCCCGGGAATCCAGTCGGTCCCCGCAAGTGGCACCCGTGCCATCGCGGCGGCTTCAACGGTTAGTGCGCACAGATCCTCCGGCTCGAGATTGTGCAGGTGGCTCTTGCCGCAGGCGCGCGCGATGGTCTGCGCTTCCAGCGTCATGACTTTCAGGTAGTTGGCAAGGCGGCGACCGGCGAGAACCGGGTCCAGCCGCGCCATCAATGCAGCATCCTGCGTGGTGATTCCGGCCGGGTCCCTGCCCTCGTGCCAGTCGTCATAGGCGCCCGCAGTGGTGCCGAGTTTCTCGTACTCGGCTTCGTGGACGGGATCGTTGTCGCCGAGCGCGACCAGCGCGGCCGTGCCGATCGACACCGCGTCGGCGCCGAGCGCCAGCGCCTTTGCCACGTCGGCGCCATTGCGAATGCCGCCCGAGATGATGAGTTGAACCTTGCGATGCATGCCGAGATCCTGCAGCGCCTGAACCGCAGGGCGAATGCAGGCCAGCGTCGGCAACCCGACATTCTCGATGAACACTTCCTGCGTCGCGGCGGTGCCGCCCTGCATGCCGTCGAGCACCACGACATCGGCGCCGGACTTCACTGCCAGTGCGACGTCATAATAGGGCCGTGAGCCGCCGACCTTGATGAAAATCGGCTTTTGCCAATCGGTGATCTCGCGCAACTCGAGGATCTTGATCTCGAGATCGTCCGGCCCGGTCCAGTCGGGATGGCGCGACGCGGAGCGCTGATCGATGCCCTTCGGCAGCGTCCGCATGGCTGCGACGCGATCGGTGATCTTCTGCCCCAGCAGCATGCCGCCGCCACCGGGCTTGGCCCCCTGCCCAATCACGATCTCGATGGCGTCGGCCTTGTGCAGGTCCTCCGGATTCATGCCGTATCGCGATGGCAGGTACTGATAGACCAGCATCTGCGACTGTCCGCGCTCCTCGGCCGACATGCCGCCGTCGCCCGTCGTTGTCGAGGTGCCCGCCGCGGTCGCCGCGCGGCCGAGCGCCTCCTTGGCATTCGCCGAAAGCGAACCGAAGCTCATGCCGGCAATGGTGATCGGAATCTTCAAGTGCAGCGGCTTCCTGGCGAAACGGGCGCCGAGCACGACATCGGTATCGCATCGCTCGCGGTACCCTTCGAGCGGATAGCGCGACATCGACGCGCCGAGAAACAGCAGGTCGTCGAAATGCGGCAGCTTTCGCTTCGCGCCTCCACCGCGGATGTCGTAAATTCCCGTCGTTGCCGCGCGGCGAATTTCGGACAGCGTATAATCGTCGAACGTCGCCGATTTACGAGGAACGGTCGGAGGGTTGACGTAAGACATTCGTGGAGCGCCTGTTGACCTAGAATTTAGAGTGCAAGATTTCGAGCCGGGTCAGCCGTAGGCGTCCGCATGATCGACGCTGAAATTGTAGAGCTTGCGCGCCGAGCCATAGCGCTTGAAATCGCCGGCCTTCACATCGCCGATGCTTGCTCGCGCCAGAAGCTGGGTCAGCAATTCGACATGCTCGGGCCGCATCTCCTTTTCGATGCAGTCCGCACCAAGGCTTTTCACCGAACCGCGTACGAACAGCCGGGCCTCGTAGATCGAGTCTCCAAGCGCATCGCCGGCATTTCCGCAGACCACGAGATTACCGGCCTGGGCCATGAAAGCCGACATATGGCCGATATTGCCCTTGACGACGATATCGATGCCTTTCATCGAGATGCCGCATCGCGACGAGGCGTTGCCTTCGATCACGAGCAGGCCTCCCTTGCCGGTGGCGCCGGCATACTGGCTGGCGTCGCCCTTCACGATGACCTCGCCGGACATCATGTTTTCGGCCACGCCCGGCCCGGCCGAACCGCGCACCGTGATCCTGGCCTGCCGGTTCATGCCGGCGCAGTAATAGCCGACGTTGCCCTGCACGGCGATGTCGGCGGGCGCGTTCACGCCGACCGCGACCGCGTGAGACCCCCGGGGGTTGAGGATTTCCCAGTGCGTTTCGTTGGTGCCTTCGCTCAGTTGATGAAGCGCCGCATTGAGCTCGCGCAGTTCCGTGGTCGCCAGATCAACTGTCGGCATGATCAGCGTTCCCAGAAATACACGGTCGCGGGTTCGGGCTCCCAAACCTTGGCATTCTCAATTCCGGGCAGCCCGGCCAGCGCGCGGTATTCGGAACCGAAGGCGACGTAACGGTCGGTCTCAGCCAGGATCGCGGGCTTGCAGGCAACCCGGTCGCGCAGCACACCAAAACCGTCGCGGGTGCCGACGACGAACGTGTAGAAGCCGTCGAGATCGTCAAGGCCCTTCTCCAGAGCATCGCCGAGGCTCAGGCCCTTGTCCATCTGCGCGGTGAGGTAGGCGGCGGCGACTTCGGTATCGTTCTCGGTCTCGAAGGTCCTGCCCTCGTGCTTGAGATCGCGGCGCAGATTGTTGTGGTTCGACAACGACCCGTTGTGCACGAGACACTCGTCGACGCCGGTCGAGAAAGGATGCGCCCCCATCGTGGTAACCGCCGATTCGGTCGCCATGCGGGTGTGGCCGATGCCGTGCGAACCGGTCATGCCCGGCAGACCGAAGCGTTTCGACACCTCGGTTGGATATCCGACTTCCTTGTAGATCTCGATGCGCTCGCCCACTCCCATCACGCGGAATTGTGGAAACTGCGCGCGCAGAACCTCGCGCGCCCTGTCCGTCAGCTTCGCGTCGAGCCGCAGCACGGCGTGGGTGTCCTTGGCCGTCATGCTGACTTTGGAGCCGAGAACGGCGGCAAGCGCGGAATCCAGACCGTTGAACATCGCAGGATCCGGCGACTGCACCGTGATCTTCGCAAGGCCATCCTCACCGCCGCCGTAGATCGCAAAACCCGCGCTGTCTGGCCCGCGATCGCACAATGTCGACAGCATGTCCGATAGCAACTGGCCGAGCTGCGGCTCCAGCGCCTTGTCCTTGATGAAGAGTCCGACAATCCCGCACATCACGATCCGTCCTTATCCCGCAGTCCGGCCCTGCCAAGTATGGTCTTTACCAAGGCCCGTCCCCAATTTCAATACCACTAAATAATCTTTCCTCTTGAGAAAAATGGCAGGCTGAGGCAATTTTCGTACGCCCTCGCCGGCACTCGCAGAAGGTCCCCGGCGCAGTCCCGCGCGGAGTCGATCCTTGCCCCTTGCCCTGTTGAAATACGGCCTCAATCCCGGTTACCGGGATGCGCCGCAGCTCCGCTGGCAGCCGGAGTTCAAGAAGAATTACGACGTCATCATCATCGGCGCCGGTGGACACGGGCTTGCGACCGCATTCTATCTCGCAAGCCGTCACGGCATCAGCAATATTGCCGTGCTCGACAAGGCATGGCTGGGCGGCGGCAACACGGCGCGTAACACAACGATCATCCGCGCGAACTATCTCACGCCGGAAGGCGTCGCCTTTTACAAGGAATCCGTCGAGCTGTTTCGCGGCCTCTCCGAAGAGGTCGACATCAACATCATGTATTCGGAGCGCGGGCACTTCACCCTCGCGCACACCGACGCCGCAATGCGCACCGCGCGCTGGCGCGCCGAAGTGAACAAGCATCTGGGCGTCGATTCCGAGGTGATCGATGCCGACGAGGTCGGCCGCCTGTGCCCCACCCTGAACATGTCGGAGGAGGTCCGTTACCCCATCCTCGGCGCGCTCTATCATCCGCCCGGCGCACTGGCGCGGCACGACGCGGTGGCATGGGGTTACGCCAAGGGTGCGATGGCGCCGCGGCGTGGAAGTGCATCCCGGTACGGAGGTGACCGCGATCCTGAAGCAGGGCAACCGGGCCATCGGGGTCGAGACCGATCGGGGCACCATCTATGCCGGCAAGATCGTGCAGGCGGTCGCCGGCTCATCGAGCCGCGTATCGCGCTCTTGCCGGCTTTCGCCTGCCGATCAAGACGATTCCGTTGCAGGCCTGCGTCTCCGAGCCGGTCAAGCCGATCCTCGACCAGATCGTCGTCTCCGGCTCGCTGCACGTTTACATCTCGCAGAGCGCGCGCGGCGAAATGGTCATGGGCGGCACGACCGATCCTTACGGCCTGTATTCGTCGCGCTCGACCTTCGAGTTCAAGGAAGGTCTCATGGCCCACATGCTCGAGCTGTTTCCCTTCATGGCCGAATTGCGCGTGTTGCGACAATGGGCGGGGATCGCCGACATGACGCCGGACTTCTCGCCGGTAATGGGACTGACGCCGGTCGAAAACTACTATATCGATTCCGGCTGGGGCACCTGGGGCTTCAAGGCCACGCCGGTGTGCGGCTTCCGCATGGCCGAATGCGTCGCGACGGGCCGCCAGCCCGACCTGCTCAAGCCGTTCGCGCTCGATCGTTTCCACAATTTCGATCTGGTCGGCGAAAAGGGTGCGGCCTCGGTCGGACATTGAAGACACGCCCATGAAACTCATGCAATGCCCGCTCAACGGCCCACGCAACATCGACGAATTCGTCTGGATGGGCGACGTCAAGCGCGCGCCTGATCCGGCCTGTTCGGATCGCGAATGGACCAGCTATCTCTTCATCGAGGACAACCTCGCCGGCGAAGTCGACGAGTGGTGGATCCATGCGCCCAGCAACAACTGGTTCATCGCCCGGCGCAACCGGCTCACCGACGAAATTCTGTGGACCAAAAGCCCTGCGGATTATTTTGCGGAACGCAAATCATGACCGTTGACCGGACGCGATTGCCGGCGGACGGCTGGGGACTGCTGCTCGATCGCAAGCAGCCCGTGACGTTCAGTTTCGACGGCACTCCGCATGAGGGATTTTCCGGCGACGTCGTCGCCAGCGCGCTGATGGCATCGGGACGTCACGTGCTTTCGCGATCGTTCAAATACCACCGACCGCGCGGCGTCCTGACCATGGCCGGGCATGATTCGAATACTATGGTGCAGGTCGGCGCCGAGCCGAACGTTCGCGGCGATCGGCGCCGGATCGCACCCGGCCTGGCCGTCACCTCCATCAATCGAATGGGCCCGCTGGATTTCGACTGGCTGGCCGTGATCGGCTTGTTTTCGCGGTTCCTGCCCGTCGGGTTCTATTACAAGACTTTCTTCCGCCCGCACGGCGCGTGGCGGCTGTTCGAACGGCCGATCCGTGCCCTGGCAGGCCTCGGATCGCTCGACCCAAAAGCGCATCACGGCCACTTCGACAAGCAGCATTTGTTCTGCGACGTTCTGGTCGTCGGCGGCGGGCCTGCGGGCCTCAACGCCGGAATCGCCGCGGCCGAGGCCGGCGCGGAAGTCCTGCTGATCGACGAGTGGCCGACACCCGGCGGATCGCTGCTGTTCGGACGCACGAAAGGCAGCCGCACCGAAGCCGAAATACAGCGGCTCAGCCTGCTGTCGCGCGCGTCGCGCATCCCTCGGTTGCGGATCATGTCGGACACCACCGTCAGCGGCCTCTTCGTCGACGGCTGGGCATCTGCACTCAAGGACAATCGCCTCTACAAGATTCGCACGAAGCACACGGTGCTGGCGACCGGCGGCTACGATCAGCCGATCGTGTTTGCCAGGAACGACCTTCCCGGCATCATGTTCGCGGATGCTGCGCAGCGGCTGATGCGGCTGTATGGCGTCAGCCCCGGCAGCCGTGCCGTGATCGCGACGGCCAACCGCTTCGGCTACGACGCCGCGCTCGACCTGCTGGACGCGGGCATCGAGATCGCCGCCATCGTCGACCTTCGCCAAACGGCCGAGGGTAGCGACAGCGCGGCCGCCCGAGCACGCGGAATTCGTATCGTGCCGAACTCCACCCTCGTCGCCGCGAAGGGTCGCCGCCACGTGACTGCCGTTGCGGTTGCGTCGATCCTGGATCGGGACAAGCGTGGTCCCCCGGAATGGATCGATTGCGATCTCGTGCTGATGAGCGCGGGCTACACGCCGGCGATCAATCTGGCGTGCCACACCGGCGCGAAGGTCGTCTATGATCCGGCGATCGCGATGCATCGGGCCGCCGATCTGCCGGCGGGCGTGAGCGTGGCCGGGTCGGTCGCCGGGGTGTGGTCGGAAGCGCTTGCCGGCGAGAATGGCGCGACGGTCGGACGGTCGGCGGCGCTGGCCGCACTCGGCCGGGATGCGGCGCCGCCCGCGGCAGCGGAAGACGCGACGGCGCGGGATATCACCCATCCATGGCCGATCACCGAGTTCTCCCGGCGGCAAGGACTTCATCGATTTCGACGAAGATCTACGCACGCGCGATATCGTCAATTCCGTGCACGACGGCTATGACGACATCCAGCTCGTCAAGCGCTACTCGACCGCGGGGCTTGGACCCAGTCAGGGCCGCCACGCCAATCTCAACACCATCCGCATGGTGGCGCGAGCCACCGGCCGCGACATCCAGGAGGTCGGCACGACGACGTTCCGGCCACCGCTGGTGCCGGAAAAATTCGGCCATCTTGCCGGCCGTGGTTATGAGCCGACCCGACTCACGGCGATGCACGACCGCCACGTGTCGCTGGGCGCCCGCATGATGCCGGCAGGGCTGTGGATGCGGCCGGCTTACTACGGCCCAAAGGAAAAGAGCGCGGAGGCGATTATCGCCGAAGTCAGAGCGGTGCGCGAAAATGTCGGCCTCATCGACGTCTCGACGCTTGGCGGGCTCGACATTCGCGGCCCCGATGCGGCAGCCTTCGTCGACCGTGTCTATACCTTCAATTTCCTCAAGCTACCCGTCGGCCGCACGCGCTACGCGCTTTTGACGGACGAGACCGGCGTCATCATCGATGACGGCGTCGCATGCCGCCTGCATGATCAGCACTTCTACGTGACGGCGACGACCAGCGCCGTCGACCAGGTCTACCGGTTGATGGGTTTCTGGAACCAGCAGTGGCGGCTCGATGTCGATATCGCCAACGTCACCGCGGCGTATGCCGGCATCAACGTCGCGGGCCCGAGTGCCCGGGCCGTGATCGATAAGCTGGAAAGCGACATCGACTTCTCTGCCACGGCGTTCCCGTATCTGGCCGTGCGCACCGGTCGTCTCGCCGGCATTCCCGTTCGCGTGCTGCGCGTCGGATTCGTGGGCGAGGCCGGCTTTGAAATTCACTGCCCGTCCGGGTTCGGCGGGAAGCTGTGGGACGTCCTATTTGAGGCGGGCCAATCGTTTGGCATCAAGCCGTTCGGCGTCGAGGCCCAGCGAGTTCTTCGGCTTGAGAAGGGACACATCATTGTCGGTCAGGATACCGACGGCCTCACGAACCCAGCGGAAGCCGGAATGACCTGGGCGCTGTCGAAGACGAAGCCGGCCTATCTCGGCAAGCGCTCGGTGGACATGCAGATCGCCAAAGGCATCGGCCGCGTGCTCGCGGGCTTTACGCTGCCTGACCGGAATGCGCCCTGCCCGAAGGAAAATCATCTGGTGATCGAGGGCGGAGAGATCGTCGGTCGGATCACCTCGGCAGTGCGCTCGCCGAGCCTCGGACAAGGTGATCGGCCTCGCCTATTTGCCGCTCTCACGTGCCGCGGCGGGCTCGCGGTTCCAGATCCGGATCGATGGCGGGCGCCTGGTGGAGGCCGAGGTGGTGCCGACGCCGTTCTACGATCCCGACAACAAGCGACAGGAGATGTGAGCGTGCCGTCTTCCCAGCTTGCGATCCTCAACCTGTCCGCGCGGTCTCGCCTCGGCTTCAAGGGCCGCGGCACGCTTCCGGCGATGCAAAAGCGCGGCATGATCGTGGAGAACCAGCCGAACCGCGCGTTTCGGCAGCCCGACGGCGCATTATGTCTGGTGCTGGCGGCGAGCGAGGTCTTTCTGCTTGGCGCACGCGACGACGACAATTCAGGGTTTGCGAAGCTCGAGGCCGACTGGCGCATCGAGGATGGCGAGCGAACCTACCCCATGCCGCGTCAACACAGCCACGCATGGTTCGCGATTCAGGGCAACGCGGCGCCGGAAATGCTGTCCAAGCTGTGCGCGATCGACTTCCGGCCACACCGGTTCGACGACCTCGCGATCGCGCAAACCGCGGTCGCGGGGCTCAACGCCATCGTTCTGCGCGCGGATGCCGAATACCGGTTGACCTATCATGTGCTGGCGGACAGCGCCTCCGCGGTCTACCTGCTGGACTGCCTGAAGGATGCTGCCGAGGAGTTTGCGCCAGTCTGACGGAGGCCAAGGCGCCCTGGCCCTGACACGCATTGACGCAGCCGACTCCCGGACCGCCGTCATCATCTGTGCAGCGCATCATCGCCGATGGCGGTTTCTAATCACCCGATCATCTGCCGACGCTGCAACCAGATCGAGTAGACCGTTTTCCTTTAAGGAAACTGTTATTCTCACTGGTTGACTTCTGCAACGGCTCTGCTCTAGTCTTTTTTCCGCCGGAACCAAGCGCGAATCCATTCGAACGCGCGACGGCGTCGCGTTTTCTGAAATCTCGGTTGTCTCAAATCTCGCATGACAGGAGTTAGCGATGAGTGGTGAAGGAAAGCCGGCCGCGACCATCCGTCCGGTGTCACGACGCAAGGCGCTGAAGATCGCGGCGGGCTCCGCCGCAGCCGCGGTTGCCGGACTGGCCGCGCCCGCAGTAATCGCCGCCGGCAAGGACAAGATATTGATCGGCGTTCCGTCGTCTCTCTCCACCCCCTACGGCGTGGCCGACGACACCGACCATCTGAATGGCACCAATCTGGCCGTTGAGGAAATCAACGCCGCCGGCGGCGTGCTCGGGCGCGAGATCGAGGTTTTCGTGCCTGATGTCGACAAGCTCAATCCCGAAAGCTGCCGCCAGGCCATCGCGGCCTGCATCGACAAGAAGGTGCTCGCGATTTCCAACGCGTTCCTGTTCGCGCCAATTCCGGCGATGGACGAATCCGCCAAGTACAAATGTCCCTATTTGCAGGGCAACACGCAGCGGAATGCGACGATCGCCTACAAGGCGGACCCGAAGAAGTACAGCCACGTGCTGCAAACCGACCCCTCGGAGGTCAACTACGGCTGGACCTATCCGCTTTGGCTGACGAAAATGGAGCAAACCGGCGTCTGGAAGCCCAAGAACCGCAAGATCCATATCGTCGCCGAGCAGGTCGGCTATTGCCAGACCATCCTCAAGGCGGCCAAGGAGTCGATCCCGAAATACAATTTCGAACTCGCGGCCGTGACCGACATCCAATACCCGGTCAACGACTGGAGCCCGGTCATTCAGAAGCTCAAGGAAGTGGATGCCGGGGCCATCATGATCGACCACTGGGTCGCGGCCGAATACGCGGCCTTCTGCAAGCAATTTGCTGCGGACCCCGTTCCCGGCGCAATCGTCTATCTGCAATACGGGCCTTCGCAGCCCGAATTCCTCGAGCTTGGCGGATCGGCGACCGAAGGCTTTTGCTGGAGCACGGTGTTGGGGGTCTACGGCGACAAGGCCGGACAGGATTTCCGCGCCAAGTATCTCAAGCGCTTCCCGAAATTCGTCGGCAACATGGGCCTTGTCTATACCGGCAACGGCTATGACATCGTCCAGTATCTCAAGCGGTCATGGGAAGCGACGAAAAAGCCTGAGGATTTCGAGGCCAATTGCAAGTGGATTCGCGAAAATCCCTATCTCGGCGTCTGCGGCATGATGAACATGAACAACGAATTCCAGGAAGCGCTACATTTCCCGGACAACGGCTTTGGCAATCAGGCGGCCGAGCTGGAGAAGGGAATGAGCCAGCTCTACGTGCAGGTGCAGGACGGCCATCACAAGATCATTTGGCCCAACGAAATTGCCGAATCCAAGCTTCGTCCATCACCCTGGTGGTGAGCAGAAGGCGCAGGGGTCATGCCGGAGACGCCGTATTTCTCTTGCGAAGACCTGTCGCTGGATCTGGGTGGGCGGGAAGTGCTGAGCAACATCTCCCTCGAGCTTCGGGAGGGAGAAGTCCTCGGCATTATCGGACCAAACGGCGCCGGGAAGACCAGCCTGCTCGAAATCCTCTCCGGGCGTTATCGCCCCAAGACCGGCAAGGTCTATTTCGGGGGACGGGACATCAACGACCTGTCCCTCTTCGAACGCGCGCGCCTCGGGATCGGGCGCACCTATCAGACACCGGTCGTGCCCGAAGAACTGACGGTGGGCGAGACCATGAAAGCGGCTCGCCAGGCCTTTCGCCCGTGGCTGACCCGCTTCGATGCCGAATACAGCGCCAATCTGGTGCATTTCCGGGTGCCCTACGACCGGCCGACCGTCAGCCTGAAGACCTTCGAGCGGCGCAAGCTGTTGATGGCCTGCCTGCTGATGCGCCAGCCCAAGGTTCTTCTGATGGATGAACCGGCTGCCGGGCTCATCAACGCCGAGATCGACGAAATCGATCAGATCCTGAGGATGTTATCCAAGGAGATGAATGTTGCGGTTCTGATCGTCGAGCACCGCATCGAACTCCTCGAATCCATTGCAGACCGGGTGATCGTGATGGACGCCGGCGAAATCATCGCCCGCGGCGAACTTGCTGACATCATCGACAGCCCCGCCGTCCGAGCCGCCTATTTCGAGACGCAGTGAGCAGCGCGGTGACCGCAGTTCTCAAAATTGAGGGTCTTTCTGCGGGTTACGGACCCCTGCGGGTCATTCACGACCTCGATCTCGTGATCCAGCCGGGGGAGCGGGTCGGGATCGTCGGGCTGAACGGTCACGGCAAGACGACGCTGTTTTACGCCATTGCCGGACTTACCGGCTGGCAGCGCGGATCCATCCTGCTCAACGGCAAGCAGATCGGGCGAACCCGCAGCCAGGGTCCAGGACGCTATACCCATCAGATCGTGCGCCAGGGCCTCGCCATCATGCCGCAGGGAGACGAGATCTTTCAGGGGCTTACTGTGGAAGAACATCTCGACTCCGGCGCCTTCACACCCGAGGCCTGGCGGACCCGCAAGGAACGCAAGGAGCGCGTGCTCGGCATTTTCGAGCCCTTGCGCAAGCTCATGAAGACGCCGGTCGGGCGGCTCTCCGGCGGCGAGCGCCGAATGGTGTCGATCGGTCGCGGGCTCATGACCGACGCGAAGCTCTACCTCTCCGATGAGCCATCGCTTGGGCTCGCGCCGAAACTGGGCATCGCCGTGATGGAAGCCCTTCTTGCGATCGACCTCAAGGACAGCGCTATGTTCATTGCCGAGCAGAACGTCGCCCTTCTCGAGGGTAAGGTCGATCGCATCATCGGGATGCACGCAGGCAAGCTGAAGGGAGAGGCCTCGTCGTCCTTCCGCCTGTCAGGTAGCCATTGATGGACATCGCCTTCGTCATCATCAACGCCATCACCGTCGCCGCGATCTATGGCCTCATCGCCATCGCCGTGTCGATCACCTGGTCGAGCCTCGGACTCGTCAATCTCGCCTATGGGTTCATCTTCTCCTTCGCCGGCTATGCGGCATGGCTGGTCTCGACCGAGATGCCCAAGAGCCCGTTCCTGATTGCCGGCACGGGCATCGTTGCCGGTGCGGTGGCCGGAATCATCATCTGCCTCATCGTCTTCATTCCCCTCCATGACAAGCCCGCCTTCACCTCGCGGGGCATGATAGCAACCCTGGCAATCAGCCTGATCGGCAGCCAGGTGTTTCTGATGGTCTTCGGGCCGACCTCGAAATCGCTCCCCGACATATTCGGTCGCTGGAAGATAAAGATCTTCGACATCACGTTGACGGCTGAAAAGATCGGCATCGTCGTCTGCTCGGTCACCATGCTGATCGGCGCTGTCTTGTGGATGCGCTCCAGCCGGCGGGGACTTGAAATCAGGGCCATGATGATGAACCCGCACGCGGCCTCGATCGTCGGCATCGGCATACGTCGCACGGGGCTTTATGTGATGGCGTTGACCGGCGCGATGGGCGGGCTTGCTTCCGTCCTGCTGTCCCAGACGTACTACATCGCGCCCTTTTCCGGGCTGACGCCGCTCATCAAGGGCGTATCCATCGCCCTCTGCGGCGGACTAGGGTCTGTGCAGGGCGCCGTGATTGCCGCGATCCTTCTCGGTCTCGTCGAGGCCCTCACCAACAAATTCCTGGGCGGTCAGTTTGTCCTGATGACCCAATTCCTCGTCATCATTCTGGTTCTGATGGTGCGACCGCGCGGTATTTCCGGACTGGTCGACAAGGCACGCGAACAATAAGCATGAATGATCACGAGCCATCCAAGCCATATGTCTGGAAAAACCCGCTTTCCGTCTGGGGAACGGCTGCCGGCAATGCTGAGGCCCTCTCGACCCGGGTCCCCGATCCGCGCGACACCTGGCGCCAGAACACCGCGTTCAAGGTGGCGCCCTACCCGGTCGGACGGCTGAAATATTTTCTCATCTGGCCGAACCACGGCAACCGCACCTGGAACCGCACGCGCTGGTGGCCGACACGGCGCAACCTGCTCAACATCAAAGGCCTCTACAATCGCAAGACGGCGCGGCCGGAGAAGCATATCCTCGACAGGCGGCCGATCTACTGGGTGTTCTGTATCTTTCTGCTTCTGATCGGTCCGCTGCTCTTTCCCCAGGGGCAGACGAACGCCCTGCTCACGGCCGGAGCCACCTTCGGCATTTTTGCGGCGATCAACGTCTGCTGGACACTTATCATCGGGACTGCGTCGATTTTCTCGCTGGCAACCTATGCCGTTGTCGGCACCGCGGCCTTTATCACCTCGCTGCTGTCCATCCGCATGGGGGTGCCGTGGTATGCGCTGCCCCCGATCGGGGCCGGCATCGGGCTTGGCTTTGGCGTTCTCATCGCCGCACCGGCGCTTCGGCTTGACGGCTTTTACTATGCCCTTCTCACCCTCGGCCTGAACGAGCTGTTCCGCGTCTTCTTCACCACCTCCAAACAGTTCGGCGCGGCTTCGGGCGGGCTCTATGGGGCCGATTCCTTCATCAACCAGAGCTGGCCGCCACTCGTCCAGTCGATGGTCGCTTACTACGCCTCGCTGTCCCTGCTTATCGCCGCACTTTTTCTCTTCCGCTTCATCAACGGCAAGCGGCTCGGCCGTGTGCTGCGGATGGCCCCCGAAAAGCACGAAGCCTTCGCCGCCGCCTCCGGCGTCGATTTCAAGCGGGCGCGAATTACCATCTTCCTTCTCACCTCCGTGGCGCTCGGGTTCATCGGCGGCTTCTATGCGGCGCAATATCGCGGGGTCGCCTATTCGATATTCGATTTCCAGACGGTGCTGCTTGGGCTCGCCATGATCACCATCGGCGGCATCGGCCGGGCGGAAGGCGCGGTGCTGGGCACGCTTGTCGTGATCTTTCTGCGTGACGTTCTCCTCGAACTCGGGCCATGGCGCTATCTCATCATCGGAGCGGCGATGCTCGGCGTCGTTCTGTTTCTAAACAACGGCTATTTCGGCATCCGCCGGCAGTTCAACGCATGGCGGGCGAAGAAACGCGGGGAATGGAGATCGGCCCGCACCGAAAAAGGCGGCGAGACGCTGCCTGAAGAGGCGACCGAAAACGACGACAAGGATGCGATCTACTTTCGCCGCTTCGACAAGGTGCAGCGCGACTATCTGAAGGGCCTGATCACGCCCGAGGCGATCGAGGAACACCGGCGCCAGCCACTCGGACAACATTCCGAGGGACTCGAGCGTGTCCTGCTCTATTTCCGCCGCGCCAGGCAGGAGGACAAATACGCCCTCCACCGCGCAAGCCCCCAGGGCCCTTACAAGATCATCGCCTTCTCCGGCGTTCGCGGCGTGTCACCGCGACTCGTCGACGACCGCGAATTCGCCACACTGGATGAAGCCTACCACGCCGTCTTCATGAGACGCGTTCACGACCTGCTGGAAAGCTGATGGAGATTCAGATGTCGGCGACGGAAGACGGACGGGCTGATCGACAGGGATCATCAGGTACGCGCTCATTTTGACCAGATGACACGCGCCTACCTTCGCTCGATTCTGGACGATGAACTGATCGAGGAGCACCGGACCAGCGACGGCGCCCATTCGAGCGAGCCCTTGGCCCGGCTCCTGGCCTGGTGCCAGCGGCGCCCGCTCGGCAACCAATACGCGGTGAAGGCGGAAGCTGATGGCGCTTTCCGCCTCATCAGCTTTTCGGGCCGGCGCGGTCAAGCCCCGCGCTACATCGGCGAGGAACGCTACGCGACCCTGCAACAGGCTCGCCATGGCGCCTTCCTTCGCCACATCAAGGATCTGACAGAGAAATAGCAATGGCCCAGCAAAAGATCTTCGGCTACGCGAACCGCATCTCCGTTCGCCCCGGCGATGAAATCTCCTTCCATGTGAATTGCGACGGCGCGAGCGAAGCGGATGCACAACTCGTCAGGCTGATTCACGGTGATACCGCCGAAGCCGGACCCGGCCACGTTGAAGTCGAGGTCGACAGCCCGGTCAACGGACGCTGGGCGGTGAAGAAGCAGTTCACCCAGTTGGGAAGCTTTCTCGAAGTGACCGATCCCGAAGGCAAGCTCGCGGTCTCCGGCAGCTTCTCGCTTCTGGCCTTCATCTGGCCGACGATGCCGCAGCGGGGCAGCCGCCAGGTCATTCTCGGGCGCTGGGATACGCTCCGTAATACCGGCTACGCGCTCGGCATCAATCCGGCGGGACATCTCGAATTCTGGGTCGGTAACGGCAAGGAGGTCGATTACGTCACCGCCGAACTCCCTCTGCTCAAGAAGGTATGGTACCTCGTCGGCGTCTCCTACGATCATGAGACCGGACGCGCCCAGCTTTATCAGGAGGGCACGCTCAACCGTTACAATTCGCTGGTCGGCAAAGTCGTTCCGTACGAATTTTCAAGCCATGTCGTCCAGCAATTCCGCTTCAAGCCCGAAAACAAGGCCAACGTTCCGTTCATCATTGCCGGCGCGCGAGACGAACACGTCTTGCGCGGTGCTTTTGTGAACGACCTTTATTCCGGAAAGATCGACCGCCCCGCCATCTGCGGCCGGGTGCTGAACCGCGCCGAATTTGACGCCTGTCGGGAAGGCGCATTGCCGCCCGACAGATTCGGTGCTCGCCTATTGGGACACTTCCAGGAATTATACCGCAGGCGGCATCGGCCACGAGGTGACCGACACTGGCCGCCACGGACTCCACGCCAGGGGATTCAATCACCCGGTTCGCGCGATGACCGGCTGGAACTGGAAGGGCAAGGACGATTGCTTCCGGCTTGATCCGTCGCAATTCGGCGGCATTGAATTCCACCCTGATGCGGTGACCGATTGCCGCTGGGAAGCCACCAACCGCATGACCGTGCAGGCCGGTCTCAAAAGCGGCATCTACGCCGTGCGGCTGCGGATCGGGCCCGGCACCGGCATCGCCGAGGAATACATCGTGTTCGTTGTCCGGCCGGCGAAGCCGACCGGCAAGCTCTGCTTTCTCGTGCCGACCGCAAGCTACCTTGCCTACGCCAACGAATCCCTGAGCTTCGACGCACAAATCATCCAGCCGATGACCGGACAGCCGCCCGTCGTCACCGATCTCGACGTCGAGACCTACGAACATCGCGAATACGGGCTGTCGACCTACGATCACTACGAAGACGACGCCGGCGTCTGCTTCTCCTCCTACCTGCGCCCGATCATCAACATGCGGCCGAAATACCGCATGTCGAGCATGAACATCACGTGGCAATTTCCCGCCGATCTTTCGATCGTCGCCTGGATCGACCACATGGGCTACGACTGCGACTTCGTCACCGATGAAGACCTGCACAGGGAAGGCGCCGATCTGCTGCGCCCCTATCTCTGCGTCATTACCGGCACCCATCCCGAATACGTCTCGGAAAAGATGCTCGACGCGCAGGAGGATTATGTGGCGGGCGGCGGAAGGCTCATCTACATGGGCGGCAACGGCTACTATTGGGTCGTCGGCTTCGACCACGATATGCCGGCCTGCATGGAGGTCCGCAAGCTCGACTCCGGCATGCGCGCCTGGGCCGCCAAGCCCGGCGAACATTATTTGCAGACCACCGGCGAAAAAAGCGGGCTTTGGCGCAACCGCGGTCGCGCGCCGCAAAAGCTCACCGGCGTCGGCTTCATCGCCGAGGGCTTCGAGACCTCGGCTCCCTATCGCAAGATGCCTGACGCTTGGCACCGGACCGTATCCTGGATCACCGAGGGCGTCGAAGGTGAGGTCTTTGGCGACAAGGGCCTTGCCTACAATGCCGCGGCCGGAGTCGAACTCGATCGCTACGACCTCAGTCTCGGCACGCCGCCGCATACCAAGATCATCGCCTCTTCCGGCGGACATTCCGACAATTACGTGCTGGTGACCGAAGAACTGCTCTACGCCTATGCGGGCCTGACCGGTTCGCTCGACTACCGCATCCGCGCAGACATGACCTATTTCACGGCCCCCAACGACGGCGCAGTCTTTTCAACCGGCTCGATTGCTTACGGGCAGGCGCTGCCGGCAAACGGCTTCAACAATTCCGCCGCGCGTGTGCTCGCCAATGTCGTCAATGCTTTTCTGAAACCCGGCGGCTTGCCTGGCGAGAACTGGACGATCGAGGAAAAGCAGTGGCGATAGCAATGGCGCCAACTTGGATGCTGATCTCCGGCTGCGGGAGCAATATTGCGGACCGAACGCGAGGCTCCCTTCAGAAGCCAAATGAGAGGGAATTCAACCTCCGGCGACTCCTAGTTCGAGTACTTCCGCAGCTCCAGCCGGGCAATCTGGTTGCGATGAACCTCGTCCGGTCCATCGGCGAGGCGCAGCAGGCGCGCTGTCGCGTAGGCCGCAGCCAATCCGAAGTCGTTGCTGGTTCCCCCGCCGCCATGCGCCTGTATCGCCCAGTCGATGACCTGACAGGCCATGTTGGGCACGGCCACCTTGATCATCGCGATCTCGGCCTTTGCCACCTTGTTGCCGACCGTATCCATGGCATGGGCAGCATTGAGCGTCAGCAGGCGAGCCTGCTCGATCATGATCCGCGCTTCCGCGATCCGCTCCTGCGTGACCGTCTGTTCGGACACGCGCTTGCCGAAGGCGACGCGGCTGGACGCGCGACGGCACATCCTTTCCAGCGTGCGCTCGGCAAGTCCGATCAGCCGCATGCAATGATGGATACGGCCCGGCCCAAGGCGTCCCTGTGCGATCTCGAATCCACGCCCTTCCCCGAGCAGAATATTGGCTACCGGCACCCGGACGTTCTCGAACACCACCTCCGAGGCGCGATCAGGCACGCCATAGAATCCAAAGACGGGAATCGGTCGCAGCACCTGAACGCCCGGCGTGTCCATCGGCACCAGCACCATCGATTGCTGGCGATGCCTGTCCGCGTTGCCGGGATCGGTCTTGCCCATGAAGATGCAGATCTTGCAGCGCGGATCGGTGGCGTTGGTCGTGTACCATTTGCGGCCATTGATGACGTAGTGATCGCCGTCGCGCACGATCGAGCTCTCGATATTGGTGGCGTCGCTGGACGCCACCGCCGGTTCCGTCATTGCAAAACAGGAACGGATTTCACCCGCCAGCAGCGGCTTCAGCCAGCGATCCTGATGTTCCCTGGTGCCGTAGCGCGCGAGTACTTCCATGTTGCCGGTGTCGGGCGCCGAGCAATTGAAGAGTTCGGGAGCAAGGTGCGAGCGCCCCATGATCTCGCAGAGCGGCGCATATTCGAAGTTGGTCAGGCCGGCGCCGTGGTCGCTCTCCGGAAGAAACAGATTCCAAAGTCCCTCGGACTTCGCCTTGGGCTTCAGTTCCTCGACAACCGGATAGACCTTCCAGGGGCCGAGTTCCTCGGCCTCCCTGTAAAACCGCTCCTCATTCGGATAGACGTGCCGGTCCATAAAGGATTCGACCCGCCCTTTGAGCTCGGCGACCTTTTCCGACTCCGGATAAAGCATGTTTCTTCCTTCCAAACCCATACGCTGCGATCAGGCTTCTTCGCCCTCAGTGAATCGCGGCATACATGATTTTTTCTTCCGTGGCCTGGGCCGCCGTCATTTCCTCGACGATCCGGCCGCCCCGCGCCACCAGAATACGATCGGAGATCGCCATGACTTCCGGCAGGTACGATGAGATCACGATAACGGCCTTGCCTTCGGCCGCCAGCGCGCGGATCGAGGCATGAATTTGCGGGATCGCTCCGACGTCGACACCTCGCGTCGGCTCGTCGAAGATCACAACCGACGGCTCCTGCACCAGTGATTTCGCCACGACGACCTTCTGCTGGTTGCCGCCGGAATACTCGACAATCTTCAGGCTGCGCTTGAGCGCGGAAATGGAGAGCGCCTTGACCCAGCGATCGGCGACTTTCTTCCTCTGCTTGAGCGAATAGAGCCATCGCCGGCCGCCCTTCGGCGAAGCCAGATAACCGAGATAAACATTATCGTCCGCGGTCATGGTTTCGAAGAAACCATCCAGTTTGCGGTCCTCGGTGATATAGACGATGCCGTCCCGTACTGCTTGCCGCGGCACCCGGTAGCGGATCGGCCGATCGTTGAGATAGATCAGCCCGCCGCGGAGGAAATTCCGCTTGCGCGCGCCGCAGATGATGTGCGCGATCTCGGTGCGGCCGGAACCGACAAGACCGGCCATACCGACCACCTCGCCTTCATAGACCGAAAACGACATATTCTTCACGACGCTGCCCATCGTGACATTCTCGACCGACAGCACGCGGCTTTTTTCCTTGCTTGTCTCCGCGGGCGGTTCGACAGCCGCCCCGCCTTCCGCTTCAACCGCCGCATAATGCGTCGCGGCGATGTCACGGCCAACCATCATCCGCACGATAGCCGGCCGGTCGAGCCCGGCCGCCGGACCGGTATGAACAAGCTTGCCGTCGCGCAGGACGGTGATGCGATCGGCGATCTTGAGCGCCTCTTCGAGCGCATGCGAAATGAAGATAATTCCGACGCCGCGCGAGCGCAGGCTGTTCAGCAGGTGAAACAAATGCTGCATCTCTTCCGGCGTGAGACTCGCGGTCGGCTCGTCGAAAATGATCACCCGGGCGTTGTGACGTACCGCGCGCGCGATCTCGACCATCTGCCGCTTGGCGGTGCCGAGCGTTTCGACCAGCGCGAGCGGATCCACATTGAAATTGAGCGCCTGCTGCGATTGCTGGGCGGCGATATTGATCTTGCGATAGACGGTAAAGAATTTCTCCATGCCGAGTTCGAGGTTCTGCGCGACGGTCATCGAAGGAACGAGACTGGTTTCCTGATAGACCATGGCCACGCCGTTCTTCAGCGCCTCGCCGGGAGACGAAAACGAAACCTGCGTCCCGCCCAGAATGTAGTCGCCTGACGTCAGCTTGATGGCGCCGGAGATCGCCTTGCACAGGGTTGACTTGCCGGCACCGTTCTCTCCGAGCACCGCGTGTATTTCACCGGGTCGAAGGTCGAAGTCGACGCTGTCGATGGCATGGATGCCGCCATAGACCTTGCTGCCGGCGACGATCCGCAGAACCGGCGCGACCTCGGCGCTACTCATCCCGATCTCCTGCTAGCCTGTCGTCACCGATGGGCAACTCCGCGATCTTGCCATGTCCCTTCGACACCACCAGGACACGGCCGCGATCATCGGCGACGGCGGTAACGCCATGAAGGCGTCCCGAGGTCCGGCTGTGAAAGCTTTCGACGGCATGTCCCTTGGCGTCGAGGCGCGCCACCAGGCCGTAGGATCGCGGCGGCGCCCACGGCTTTTGAATGCCGAGTTTCTTGATGCGGCCGATCTGCGTGGGCTCCCGATAATCGAACGCTCCTCCAAGCGTCGGCCCGACCCATAGGTGCGGAGGAACGTTGGCCATCATTTTGGTCCGAAATGCGTGCTCGCGCAGGATGAATTCGGTGAGTTGCGTCCGCAGGGCGAAGAAGGCGAGCCAGTAGTACCCGCCTGCGCCGCGCACGATCCGCGCGGGATAACCGGTGAAATTTTTCACCAACGTCCGCGGATGCCGCCCGATCGTTCGAATTCACGCAGGCGATGCGACCACGACTCCGTGACAAGGACACTCTCCTCGTCGTGCGCCACCGCTACGCCGCCCGGCCAGTCGAGACCGTCGGCGATCACGCGGGCATTCCCCAGCGCAGCGTCGCAGGCGATCAGCCGTCCGGAGGGCGAACGCTTCTGCATCAGATCGGGCAGCCATTGATCGGGCGTGTTGTGCCGGGACCCGTCGCTCACGAAGATCGTTCCATCGGAGGCCACGGCGACCGCCGTCGGACAGCGGATCGCCTCGCCGTCAACCTTCTCGAGCCATCCCGAGATTTTTCCATTGCCATCGACCGCACAAATCCCGCGTTCGGGAACGCAGACGACGAGGCCCGTCATCGCCGACCATGCCAGGCCGCCGGCCTTCGTTTCAAACCGGACAAAGGGGCGGCGAGTCTCGAAATCCCGCCCCGTGCAGGCATGGATCGTCTGCCCGGCCGAAACGTACAACACACCGTCACCGCCCAGCACCAGCGCGTCGGGTGAATCGAAGACGTCTCCAAGCTGCCGCGCCCGGTCGAGCCGTTCGTTCGGCGAGTATCCGCCATCGAGAACCGGGATCGAGTGAACGTCCCGGTTCGGAAAGAAGATGCGGTCGACAATATCACGCGCTAACGACACGGTCTTTCCTCGCAGCCATTTGCTGTTGTTGCTTCACATCGTCCTGCACGCCGCGCGACCAGTACGAGTTCCACCCGGTCCAGGTCGGATCGGCGTCGGGCAACCGAAGCCGGCCGATGCGATTGTTTTCGAGGCCGCCGATATACAAATAGCCCTTGTGCTCGCGCATCGACGTAATGGTCGGATGCGAGATGCCACCGGGGTCCCACAGCGACTCGTGCACCTTTCCATTGTCGTCGAATTTGATCACGCAGCCGAAATTGATGCCGGGACACAGCCATTCGTCGGGCGGTATCTGCTTCACCATCCGGGTGCGGAACGCCGGATCGGCCATCGCAAGGTCATAGACCGGCGACCGCAATCCGACCATGGCAAGCCAATAGGTGCCGTCGGAGGCGCGGTTGATGTTATCGGGATAGCCCGGCAAATTATCCGTCAGCAGTTCCAGCGTTCCGGCCTTCTCGCCCTCGATCCAGTAGCGATAAATGCGGCACAGCCACGTGCTGACCCAAAGCACCGCGCGGCCGTCGTGGGAGACGCAAACGCCATTCGGAAACGCCAGATTGGAAAGCACGGTCTGCGTCTTTCCCGTCGCGGGATCGTGGCAGACCAGGCGTCCATTGCCCCTTCCCTCGAACCCGTCGAGCGCCCAGTCGGACAGATCGTAACGCGTGGTGGCATCGCTGAAATAGATCTTGCCGTCGGGCGCGACGTCGAGATCGTCGGCCAGCCACAGCCGCGAGTCGTCCTTGAAGCGATACCAGGTGCGGTTGGTCTCGTCGGTGACCTTGAATACCGTGCGGTCGGGCTTGACACCGTAAACACCCATGCCCGCCACGCAGACAAGCAGGTTCTCGTCGCGATCGAGCGCCATGCCGAGCGGACGGCCACCGATCCGCGCAAATTCCTCGCGACGCTGGTAGTCCGGCGCGAGAAAACGGATGATCGAGCCGTTGCGGTTGACGGTATAGAGATTGTCGTGACGGTCGAGGATGATGTCCTCGGGACCCTCGATGCGATCGAGCGCGATCGCCTCCGCATTCTTGAGCCGGTCGTTTTCCGCGAAAACCGTGCCGCTGCCGCGTTCGATCGAGGCCGGCGGGCGGAACTCGACGAGGCTGGGACTGACGTAGATCTTCTGCAGGATCTTGCTCTTGTTCTTGACGAACTTGACGTTGAAGCCGACCGCCGCCAGCAGGATCGCGCCGATCGCGGCGGTCGTCAGGCTGCCGTGGGTGCCGAGTTGCACCAGCCCGTTGATGAGCAGGAAGATGATCGCCGCGCCCATCAGCGCGCGGCTGATGGTGCCGCGACCGCCACTCAAGCTGATGCCGCCGAGCACGGCGGCGGCGAGTGCATTCACCTCCCAGCCAACACCGGTATCGGTACCGGCGCTGTTCTGGCGCGCCGCGTAGAGAATGCCGGCCAGGGATGCCAGCATTCCCGACAGCACATAGGCAAGAAAGAGGGAATGCTTGACGTTGATACCGGCGTGGCGCGCGGCCTTGCGGCTCGAGCCCACGGCCATGATGTGAACGCCGGATCGGATGCGGGTGAGATAAAGGTGCGCAATCACCCCGATGACGATGAGGCAGAACATATTGACGGGAATTCCGAACAGAAATCCCGTTCCCAGGAAATCCCAGGCCGTGCTGTCGGAGGACGCGCCGGCAAGCTCGGTCGCAAAGGAACCGGTGATCTTGTTGTAGGCCGCGCGCAGGATGATCAACACCACCATGGTCGTGAGAAAGGGGCGCGTTTTGGCGTAGGCGATCAGCCCGCCATTGACGGCGCCGATCAGCGCGCCCCAGGCGAGCACCGCGACGATCGTCAGCGGCAGCGGCCAGTCGAGCACCTGCATGAGATACAGCGTCAGGAAATCGGCCATCGCGAACACGGCGCCGACCGACAGATCGATCCCGCCCGACAGGATCGAGATCGCCATCGCCATCGCCACGAAGGCCTGCTCGGGGAAGCTGCGCATCAATTGCTGCAACTGGGCGAGCGAGGTGTATCCGGGAATGGTCAGGATGAAAACGACGAAGACCAGAATCAGCAGCGCGAACGGAACGATCGGCTCCATCCATCGCTTTTCGAGCAACTCGCCGACCAGAAGCTGCGGCGAGTAACGATACCAGAGACGTCGTAGCGCGTTCATTAGCTGTCCAACTTTCAGTCGGCGGACGCCCCGGGGCTGGCTCCTGGGCGTCCGCACTGGCGGCTCTTGTGAGACGGCCGCCTATTCCTTCGGCACGACGAAGCAGTACTGGCGGTCGGCCTTGCTCGAGACCCAGTAGTTGGTGGTGTAGTAGGCAAGCTGCGTCGTTCCTGCAGGACGGCTGTCCTGCAACAGCGTCAGCACGGCATTGACGATCGCCTCGCCCTGCGTATCGGCGCGATAGGACAGGTTCTTGGTGAACAGGCCCTGCTCCAGCATATCGCAGTCGGCCGGTTGACCGTCGCTCGCCACGAAGATCTTGACCTGGTCCTGCTTGCCGGCATTCTTGACCACCTGCGCGGCGCCCGCCGTCTGGGGTCCCCAGACGCTGAGGATGCCGCACAGATCCGGGTTCTGCTGCAACACGTTGGTGGTGATTTCGGAAGCCTTGTTGGCATCCCAGTTCGACGGCTGCGACGAGACGATCTTGATCGACTTGTCGGCATTGAGAACTTCTGTCGCGGCCTTGGTCATGTCGAGCGAATAGGCCGCGGTTGCCTCGCCCTGGATGATCGACACCTTGCCGGAGCCTTTGCCGCCGCCGCAGGTCTTGATGACCTCCTCTCCAAGCATGCGACCGAGCTTGGGCACGTCGGCGCCGACATAGGCGTCCGTCAACTGGTTCGACGCCATGTTGACCTGAACGACCTTGATGCCCGCGTCCATCGCGCGCTTCAGCTCGCGCGCGAGCAGCGTCGTGGTTGGATTCTGCACCACCAGAACATCGGGCTTCTCGTTGATCAGCGAGCTCACCGCCTGGAGCTGGACATCCGACTTGAAGTTGGGATCGCGGACGATCAGCTTCACTCCATAGTCGTCGAAATGCGCCTTCATGACCCGCGTCCATTCGGATTCAAGGACGCCAAGCCATACCGGAACCCAGGCGACGGTCTTGCCCTTCACCGCCGTCTGGAATTTCTGGAACAGCTCCGCGCGCGGATCGGCGGCCTGCGCCGTCCCGATCGATCCGGCTGCAAACGCGGCAATTGCAAGTCCGGCCGCTCCGGCGCGAACGAATTCAAGTGCGGCCTTTTTGGTACTCGGCATGTCATTTCCTCCCTGATGCCGAAGGCGTTGTTGCCTTCGTGCGTTGTGATGTCGTCGATAGCGCTCAATCGCCCTGCTTGGCGGTCTCCTCGTCCCGAGGATGAATGTAACTGTCGAGCGTGATGGCCAGCAGCAGCACCGCGCCCTTGATCATGTCCTGGGTCTGAATGTCGAGGTTCATGATTGTCATCGCGTTGAGCAGCACACCGATCAGCAGCGTTCCCGCGATCACGCTGACGACGTTGCCTCGTCCGCCCACCAGGCTGACGCCGCCGAGCACGACGACGAGAATGACGTCGAAAATGATGGTCGATTCCGCGATCTGGAGATGCATCAGCGAGGTCGACCCCACCATGATCACGCCACCGACGTAGCCGATCGCGGAACAAATCGCGTATTCCAGCATCGTCAGCGGCCGCGTGGCCATTCCGGAAAGCCGTGCCGCCTGCGCGTTATCGCCGTGAGCATAGATGAATTGGCCGAGCACCGTCCGCGACAGGAACAGATGCAGCAGCAGCGCACAAATCGCGAATGCGACCACGGGAACCGGAAGGCCGCCGAAAGTCGTGCCGCCCAGCATCAGTAGCCAGTCGTGGCCGGGTTGCAAAAAGACCTGATAGTGCGGAACGACCAGCGCGCGCGTGATGCCAAGCACCAGAAGTCCCGACGCGAGCGTCGTGAACAGCGGTGGAATTTCGATGACGGATACCAGATAACCATTCGCAATTCCGATCCCGATCGACAACAGAAGGCCGAATCCGATCGCAAGCGACGGCGGCCAGCCGTTGTTGATCATCGTGACCGCGATCGCACTGGAGCAGGCAAGCGAGGCGATCTGCGAGAGGTCGATCCCGCGCCCGATCACCACCACTGCCATGCCGAGCCCGAGGATTCCGAGGATCGAAATGTTGCGGGCCAGCGTGAACAGATTGCCGAGCGTGATGAATCCCGGCAGCACGACGCTCAAGATTAGGAAGAGAGCGACTGTCACGCCGAGCACAATCGTCGACTGGCTGGGCTGGTAGCCGCCACGCCGCGGGTTGTCGGCTATCGTCTCGCTCGACACGTCCACTCTCCCTCGCCGGCGAATGCACTTTTCGACGGCGTTAGTTCTATTTTGCAGCCCCGTCGGCTGGCTCTGAGAACAGCCCGTTGCCTGGCCGCTCGATCCTGACGGGCGTTACAAAACAATGCAGTTGTTTGTTGCATCTTATTTGTTATAACAGATTTATGCACGAGGTTCCCGGCATGTCAACGATGATCACCGACGCGCTGTCGACCGAGGGTGAGCCCGGCTCTGGCCAGTTCGGCCGACAGATCACCAAGGAAAGCGTGAGCCAGCAGGCTTACGTCGCCATTCGCAACTCCTTGATGCGAAGCCGGCTGAAACCTGGACAAAAGCTCGTCGCGCGACAGGTCGCCGACGAACTCGGAATCAGTGTCACCCCGGTCAGGGAATCGCTGCTGCGCCTGGTTTCCGAACATGCGCTGATGCTCGACGAACGCGGAACGGTCATCGTCCCGGTGCTCACGCTGAAACGGTGCATCGAAATTCGCGATCTGCGCATGCTGATCGAAGGCGAAGGCGCGGCGCGTGCAGCGGCCCTGGTTACCGAGCCGGACATCGAAAATTTGCTGGCCATTCACGGCCGCTATGTGCAGACCGAGACCGACAGCAATTTTATGGTAGCACTCGCGGAAAACGAAAATTTTCACTTTGGTGTCTGCCGCCTCGCAAGATCCCCCACGCTGTTTCGCGTGGTCGAAAATCTGTGGATGCAGTTCGGACCAATCCTTTCGTACCTGTACGACGCTCAGGCTCGGCCGTTTCACGGCCAGAAGCATGGCCATCTCCGCGTCATCGAGGCTTTCCGGAAGCGCGATCCCGAGCTGGCGCGCAAGGCCATAAGCCAGGACATTCTCATCGGGGGCAAGACTCTTCTGGAAAAGCTCAAGGCGTGAGCCTGCTTGCCGCATCACAAAGAAGATAAAATGCGGATGATCGACCGTGTCGGATGAATTCTGGGGTGACAGCTCCCTGGGCGGAGCGCTTCGTGAAGAGCAACACTACGACGGCCGGCGGATGCTGTGCTTTTCGGAGCGTCCAGCCACCCTCGCCGCGATGTTTTCCGATCTCGTGCAGCGCTTTCCAGAGCGGCCCGCGATCGTCGAGGACCGCGCAATCACCTACCGCGAGCTCGATGGGCTGAGCCGAACCATAGCAGCTCAACTGCATGGCCTCGGCATCACGCATGGCGACCGCGTGGCCCTGTTCCTCGGCAATTGCTGGGAATTCCTTGCCTGTGTCCTCGCATGCAACCGTATCGGCGCCATCGTCGTTCCGATCGGGACGCGTCAACGACAGGCCGAACTTGAATTCCTGCTGAACGACAGCGGCGCCAAGATACTCATCTTCGAATCCGATCTCGGAAATGCGCTTCCGTCGCGTGAGGCTCTTCCCGCGCTCGTGCAGATGTTTTCGGTCCGCGGCACGGCGAACGGCGCACGGCCGTTCGGCGAACTTCTCGCCGCAGCGCCGCAAGCGCCGGCTTCGCCGGACATATCCGAAGAAGATGTCGCGGTGATCCTCTATACCTCGGGAACCACGGGGCGGCCGAAAGGCGCGCAATTGACCCATCTCGGAATCATTCATTCCGCCCTCACCTTCGCCCGCTGTCACGGCCTGAGCGAGACCGATCGGGGACTGGTCGCGGTGCCGCTGTCGCACGTGACGGGGCTGGTCGGAGTTGCACTGTCGACGATGATTGCGGGGGGCTGCGTGGTGCTGATGCGCCAGGCATACAAGACATCGGATTTTCTGGCGCTGGCCAGCCGCGAGAAGATCACCTATTCGATCCTCGTTCCGACCATCTACACGCTCTGCGCGATGCATCCGGAACTCGAGTTCCTGCGATCTGACGTCCTGGCGGATCGGGTGTTTCGGCGGCGCGCCGATGCCGGTAGCGACCATCGAGACGCTGGCCGAGAGGCTGCCGCACCTGCAACTCCTGAATGCCTACGGCGCCACCGAGACCACGTCGCCATCCACCGTGATGCCACGAACGCAATGGCGCGGTCATATCGACAGCGTCGGAGTGACGGTTCCCTGCGGCCGGATCAAGGTGGTCGACGATGACGGACATGAGGTGCCCGCCGGCATGCCGGGCGAACTCTGGATCTCCGGTCCAATGGTGGTGCCGGGCTATTGGCGCCGCCCTGAAGCCAATGCGAGCGAGTTCGTCGATGGCTTCTGGCGCTCAGGCGATATCGGATCGATGGATGCTGACGGCTTTGTACGCATATTCGATCGCAAGAAGGACATGATCAATCGCGGCGGCTTCAAGGTTTTCAGTGCCGAGGTCGAGAACGTCATCAGCAGCGTCGAAGGCGTACTCGAATGTGCGATCATCGGCCGCGCCGATCCCGTCCTCGGAGAACGCGTTCATGCCTTCGTGGTCATTGCCGAGCAAAGCAGCGTGACTGCGGATGACGTTCGTGCGTTCTGCGCCGAGCGCTTGTCGGACTACAAGGTCCCGGAGACCGTTACGCTGCAAACCCTCCCATTGCCGCGCAACGCCAACGGAAAAGTCCAGAAACCTCAATTGCGCGACGCCCAAACGCACTAAGACGCGTCTGCGTCTTCCCACGCCTCACCTGCTCGATTTGCGCCGACGGCGGTGCTTCAGCCCGAACAGAGAACAGGACCGTAAAACGCGGCTGGTTCGCGCGGGCCATGCTGCTAAGTTCTTGAAAAGCTTGGTGGGCGCACCAGGGCTCGAACCTGGGACCCGATGAGAAGACGGACCGCAGTTCGAGATCATGGAGCCGTGGAAGCAGTTGCCGACGACGCGATAATCATGTGCGTCACGGGGAGAGTCGATCAACCTTGCCCGGCGGAGACCGGATTGGGTAAGTCCAGTTGACCTATACGAGGCCGAGCCAGCCCGTTCGAATATCGCCTCAAATCGACGTGGTCCTGACAGCGAAAACCGTGTTCGGGAAGAATTGTCTTACCGGCTGACACCCAGGCACTCGCGCGAGCGACTGGGCGCACCATGGTCAGAAAATTCGATTGTCCCGTGCACGTCTTGCTGCGCCGCAATACGGAAAATGAGACTGACGTTCAAGCATACCGGCATCTTAACGGCCGCCCTATGCGCACTATTCGACATCCGCGGAGAGTGCGGGGCTTATTCAGAGCGCGTTCAATCCGGTGCAAGTCTCCGCGCAGCGAACGTCAACAAAAACACGAATGGGACCAATGGGAGGAGTTCTATGTTGAAGGGCAGTTTGTGTCTTGCTGCGCTGGCGAGCCTGTTTATGTCGGGCGCCGCTTTTGCGCAGGAAAAGATCAAGGTCGGTGTCACGGCGACCTTGGAGGGCACCTACACGGTGCTCGGCGAAGACGGCATTCGCGGCTTTCAGACCGCGTTGAACAAATTCGGCAAGAAAGTCGGCGACAAGGAACTCGAATTCGTCATTGCCTCGACTGACGCCACGCCGGATTCCGCGGTACGCGCCGTACGCAAGCTGATCGAGCAGGACAAGGTGCAGATCCTGCTTTCGCCGCTGTCAGGCGACGAAGGTATCGCCGTGAAGAATTTCGCCAAGACGCACCCGGAATTGACGTTCATCAACGCTGGATCCGGCGCGCAGGAAACCACCTATGTCGACCCGGCGCCAAACTTCTTCCGCTTCAACATGGACGGCGCCCAGTGGCAGGTCGGCCTGGGCAAATATGCCTATGAAGGCAAGGGTTATCGCAAGATCGCTACCGTAGGCGAGGATTACTCCTTTATCTACACGCAGGTGTTCGGACTGGTGCTCGAATTCTGCGGTGCCGGCGGTCAGATCACCAACCGGCAATGGGTCCCGCTCGGAACCAAGGATTTTGCCTCGGTGATCGCAGCGCTGCCCGATGACGTCGACGCGATTTATCTGGGGCTTGGCGGAGCAGACGCCGTTAACTTCCTCAACCAGTACCAGCAGGCGGGCGGCAAGGCGCATCTACTCGGCGGCTCGATCATGGTCGACCAGACCATCCTTTCCGCCAAGGGCAACGCGAAGAACGCGCTGATCGGCACGATCGCCGCCAGCGGCCAGGCCGATACCTGGGAAGATCCGGGCTGGCAGGCCTTCGTGAAGGACTATCAGGCCGCCTTTCCGCCTGAAAAGCGCTTTCCGAGCCCGTCTTTGCTCGCGACAAACTACTATGGCTCAACCATGGCGTTGA
The DNA here is from genome assembly GCA_963843225.1 of uncultured Alphaproteobacteria bacterium. Taxonomy (GTDB): domain Bacteria; phylum Pseudomonadota; class Alphaproteobacteria; order Rhizobiales; family Xanthobacteraceae; genus Bradyrhizobium. The sequence goes on from CAWJJT010000012.1 coordinate 202,920, forward strand.
TCCTCGGCCTGAGGAAAGCGAATGGCGACCTCAGCGACAATCAGTCCAAGCTGAAGGCGGCATTGGCGTCCCTCGAAATCGATGCGCCCAACGGGAAGATCAAGCTCGACTCCAACCGTCAGGCGATCGGCACCAATTTCGTCACCGAAGTCGTCGACGACGGCAAGGGCGCGTTGTTCAGCAAGGTCGTGAAGGTCATACCGAACGTGAACCAGACGCTCGGCTACGACCCGGCGGTATTCGCCAAGATCGGCCTGCCGAGCCGCACGGTTCCCGAGTGCAAAAAGTACTGAATCAGACCGGGTGGCCGGCGCCCCCGGGGCCGGCCACCCATTCTCCAGGTCCCGACGTTCGGGCGCGGCCCGAACGCTCTCTTGCATTCTCCCTGCGGATGATCAAACTCATAAAAAACAATAAGACACAGTCCGCGGGAGAAATGCATGAGCCGGGCTCTTGCCGTCTTTCACGGCCATTTTGGCCGCGCGACGGTCTATCAGCTCAATCGTCCCTTCAATGTCCATGCACATCGCGAAGGGCATTTGATCTTCCACATCGGCGGCACTCCCGGCCGCATCGAGGTGTTCGAGGAGCCGCAACTGCTCTGCGAAGAAACCGTGGTCGCGGTCAATCCCTGGGAGCCGCACAATTTCCTGCCGAAGGATCTGGCGCACGGTGCGCTCTTCCTCGTCCTCTACGTCAATGCCGAGTGGTTCGCGGGCGTCCGCGGCCTGCGGTTCGGGTGCACGAAATTCAAGCGCACCGCGACACTCGACCGAAATATCAGGGCGGCTGCAGCCATGGTTTGCGGCGCCCCCTCGCTCAACGGCCTCGACGGCGAGTTGCGCAGCCTGATCGACGCCTGCCACGAGGAAAGCTGGCGCCAGGCGGAGGCCCCGCCGGAGGATCACCCCGGCGGCGCCGTCACCGATTTTCGGGTGCGCAAGTCAATCAAACTGCTGGCGGAAGGCGTCAGCGCCGAAATCGAACTCGATGCGATCGCGCGCGAGTCGGGCCTGTCACGACCGCATTTCTACAAACTCTTCCGCAGCCAGACCGGCATCACTCCGCACCTCTATGTCAACACGCTGTTGATGGAGAAGGCGCTGGATTCGCTGGTGAGCACCGAAACCTCGATCGCCGACATCGGTTTCGACCTCGGCTTCTCGTCGCAGAGCTCGTTCACGCACTTCTTTGCCGGCAATGTCGGCATGGCGCCCTCAGACTACCGGCGCGCCGCCAAGGTGCTGAGGGCCTGACCTGCGCGCGAAAGAATACTGGCGATCAAGTCAGGACCGCGCAGACCGGTAGGATGACGGCGGTAGCAGGCGGCGGGCGATCGTCGCACCAAACATCATCGCGCCAGGACTCGCCGCGGCAAGGGAGGATAAGGGCCGAGATGGCGTCCAATGGTTCAATCCCGGCCTACCGACGCGCGGCGGCTGGCGCGGGGTGGGCATCTGCCCGGCCTGAGCATCTGATGCAACGCAGGCGACACGCATGAACAGATTCGTCGAACGCCATCCGGTGTGGTCTCTGGTCATTCTGATCGCGGCAGCGGCGGTGCTGTGGTTGTTCTTTGCGACCTGGCCGCCGGGACTGGAGGACGCTTTCGGCAGGAAGAAGGTGTTCCTCAGCGCCGTATTCAACGGCATCACGCTCGGCGGCCTGTATTTCCTGGTTGCGAGCGGATTCACCCTGATCTTCGGGCTGATGCGCAACGTCAACCTGGCCCATGGCTCGCTTTATCTGTTCGGCGGCTATATCGGCTACGCGGTGAGCGCGGCGACCGGATCCTGGCTGCTGAGCTTCATCGCCGCCTTCATCGTGGTCGCGCTGGTCGGCGTCGCCATGCAAATCCTCGTCTTTCGGCGCATCGAGGGACAGGACCTGCGGCAGACCATGGTGACGATCGGGCTGTCGATCGTGTTTGCCGACCTGATGCTGTGGGCCTTCGGCGGCGACTTCTACCAGATACAGACGCCGCACGCGCTGGTCGGGCCGATCGAACTGCCGTTCGTCACCGCCGTCAAATCGTCGGGCGAGGCGGTCTATCTGCAATATCCGATGGTACGCCTCGTCATCTTCCTGGCGTCCGTCGTGATCGGTGTCGCCATGTGGCTCGCGCTCAACCGCACCCGCATCGGCATGATCGTGCGCGCCGGCGTGGACGATCGTGACATTCTGGCGGCGACCGGCGTGCGCATTCAGCTAGTGTTCGTGCTGGTGTTCGCGCTCGGCGCCGGTCTTGCCGGCATAGCCGGCGTCGTCGGCGCCACGTTCCAATCAATTTCGCCCGGCGAAGACATCCGCTTCTTGCTCGCATCCCTTGTCGTGGTCATCATCGGCGGCATGGGATCGATCCCCGGCGCGGCGCTCGGCGCGCTGATTGTCGGCCTCGCCGAGCAGCTCGGCTCGGTCTACATTCCGACCTACGCTATCGTGGTGACGTTTCTGATCATGGTGCTCGTGCTGGCCGTTCGGCCGCAGGGCCTGCTGGCGGGCCGTTAGCCATGTCGATCACGCAGGATGCACGACTTCCGCCCGAACCGGCCGCCGCCGCCTCGCCCTTGAGCGGCCTCGCGCGATCGGAATTCGGGCATCCCGCCGCTTGGGCCGTGGCCCTCCTGCTCGTCATCATGCCGCTGATCGCCAACGGCTTTTTCCTCATCGAGATTTTCGGCACGACGCTCATTCTCGGCATCGTGGCGTTGAGCCTGATGTTCCTGGCCGGCTATGGCGGCATGGTCAGCCTGATGCAACTGACCATCGCGGGCCTTGCCGGCTACATGACGGCGGTGCTCGGGGTCAGCGGCAATGCCAATATCAGCCTCGGATGGCCCTGGTGGCTGGCGACGCCGATGGCGCTCGCGCTGGCGACGCTGTTCGGCACCATCGGCGGGGCGCTCGCGGTGCGCACCGAGGGCATCTACACCATCATGATCACGCTGGCGATCGCATCCGCGTTCTACTACTTCACCAACCAGAACTGGGTCATCTTCAATGGCCACACCGGCATCAACAGCGTCGTCACGCCGCATTTCTGGGGCGTCGACTGGCGAGCGGATGTGCCCTTCTACTATGTGATACTTGCGGTCGCTGCCCTTTGCTTCGGCGCGGTCAGCTATCTCTCGCGCGCACCCTTCGGTCTGGCCTTGCAAGGCGTGCGCGATAATCCGCGCCGCATGGCGGCGCTCGGATTCAACGTCAATGCGCATCGCATCGCCGCCTATGCATTCGCCTCCTTCCTGGCCGGGCTTGGCGGCGTCCTGCAGGTCTGGAACTATCGGCAGATATCGCCTGGTTCCGTCGGCGTCGAGCGGGCCATCGACATTCTCATCATCGCCGTCGTCGGCGGCATCACGCGTCCGATCGGCCCATTCATCGGCGCCCTGATCTTTGTTCTGCTGCGCACCTTCACGCTGGACTTCCTCGTGGCCATCGGGCTTGACGGCAATCGCTTCCGCCTCCTGATCGGTCTGGGCTTCCTGATCATCGTGCTGTTCTCGCCTGACGGCGTCGTCGGGCTCTGGGAACGGTGGCGCAACCGGGGCGCGACGGGGCAGCGGATGCTTGGCGGAGATCGCCATGGATAGCGTCGCGCAGCGTCTTTCAACGGTCGGCGCAGGCGCCGCGCTCGAACTGCGCGGCGTGACGCGGCTGTTCGGCGCACTCGCCGCACTCACGGATGTCACGCTGACAGTGCGTCCTGGTGAACGGCGCGCCGTGCTCGGCTCCAACGGCGCCGGAAAAACCACGCTGTTCAACTGCATCACCGGCGATTTTCCGCCGACCTCCGGCACCATCCGTTTCTTCGGCGAGGACGTCACCGATTTTCCGCCCTTCGAGCGGATCCGCCGCGGGCTCCGGCGCACCTACCAGATTTCGGCGCTGTTCCCGGGGCTCACCGTTCACGACAACGTCTACCTTGCCTGCTGCGGCGTTTCGCGGGGACGTTTCTCGCCGTTCCGGCCGCGCGCCGACGACGTTCTGAAGCAGTCTGCCGACGATCTGGTCCAGGCGGTACACCTCGGTGCGGTAAAAGACCGGCGTGTCGCCGAGCTGGCCCACGGTCAGCAGCGCCAACTCGAGATCGCGCTCGCGCTGGCCGGCGCGCCGCGCTTCATCCTGTTCGACGAACCCGCCGCCGGCCTGTCGCCGACCGAGCGTGCCGAACTGGTGGAGATCCTGACCGCCCTGCCCGCCCACATCGGCTACATCATCATCGAGCACGACATGGACGTCGCGCTTCGCGTCGTCGAGAGCGTGACGATGATGCACAACGGCCGCATTTTCAAGGAAGGGCCGCCGCAAGAAATCGAGTCCGACCCCGAGGTTCAGGAGCTTTATCTGGGCGGCGGCCATGACCTTGGAGCAAGATATGGCTGATACCCGTCTCGCCGCTCCGATCCTCGAAGTCCGGGGCCTCGACGTCTACTACGGCAGCTCGCATGCGCTGCAGGGCGTCGATCTGAAGCTCGACTCGGGCGTGCTGTCCGTCGTCGGCCGCAATGGCATGGGGAAGACGACGCTCTGCAAGACCATCATGGGGCTGGTGCGCGCAACCGGCGGCTCCGTGCGCCTGGGCAGCGAGGATCTGCTGTCGCTGCAACCGGCGCAGATCGCCCGGCTCGGCGTCGGCTATGTGCCGCAAGGGCGGCGGCTGTGGCGCTCGCTCACCGTCGACGAACACTTGCGCATGATCGCGGGCATGCGGCGCGGCGCCTGGAATGTCGAGCGGATCTACGACACGTTTCCGCGGCTGGCCGAACGCAAGAACAATGGCGGCGCCCAGCTTTCCGGCGGCGAGCAGCAGATGCTGGCCATCGCCCGCGCGCTGGTAACCAATCCGCGTCTATTGATCATGGACGAGCCCACCGAAGGACTGGCCCCTGTCATCGTCGCCCAGGTCGAAGAGATGCTCGTGAGCCTCGGCGAGGAAGGCGACATGGCCGTGCTCGTCATCGAGCAGAACATCGGGGTAGCGACGGCGATCTCCAAGACCGTCGCCATCATGGTCAACGGACGCGTCAATCGCCTGATCGAATCCTCGCGCCTCGCCTCAGACCGCGACCTGCAGCAGCGTCTGCTCGGCGTTGGACGCCATGCCGACGCCCCGTCCGAGATCGATGCCGAGGCAAGCGAGCGCACGACGGCGCGTCCCGCTGTGCCGCGGCCGTCGGTGTCGGCGCCGACGAGGGTCTACATTTCGAATCCGTCGCCCCCGACCCGATGGTCTCAGCCCGTGCCGATCACGCGCATCGAGGCGGGCGCACGGACACTTTCGAGCGGCGTGTTGAAGCTTCCGGAGACCGCGCGGCCGCGCCGCGACGCATTGGCCGGCAGAGGCGCCGGACCGCCGACCGTCCTCATCGTAGGCACGCTGGATACCAAGGGCGAGGAACTCCGCTTCATTCGTGACATCGTCGGCGGCAGCGGATTGCGCGTGCGGCTCGTCGATGTCTCGACGAGCGGCAAGCTCTCGACCTGCGATGTCTCCGCCCAGGAAATCGCGCTCAACCATTCGCGTGGCGGCGCGGCCGTGTTCGGTCCGGATCGCGGCGCCTCGGTGACGGCGATGGCAGAGGCCTTCACCAAATGGCTGCGACGTCAGACCGATATCGTCGGCGTGATCTCGGCCGGTGGGTCAGGCGCCGCATCGCTGGTATCGCCAGGCATGCGCGCGCTCCCGATCGGGGTGCCCAAGTTTATCATCTCCTCCGTCGCCTCCGGCGACATTGCCCGCTATGTCGGACACGCCGACATCACCATGATGTATTCGGTCACCGACGTGCAGGGGTTGAACTCGATCTCGCGGCAGGTATTGGCCAATGGCGCCAACGCCTTGGTCGGAATGGTGAAGGCGCGGCTCGAAGCGGGAGCGGGAAACGCCCGCGAGGCGAGCGCCGGCCTGCCGTCGGTCGGCCTGACAATGTTCGGCGTCACGACGCCGGCCGTGCAGCAGATTACCGCGGCCCTGCGCGGAGATTACGAGTGCCTCGTGTTCCATGCGACGGGCGCCGGCGGCCAATCGATGGAGAAGCTGGTGGATTCCGGCCTGCTCGCCGGGGTGATCGATCTCACGACTACGGAAATCTGCGATCTCATGATGGGCGGCGTCTTCCCGGCGACCGACGACCGTTTCGGCGCGATCATTCGCACCCACCTTCCCTATGTCGGCTCGGTCGGCGCGCTCGATATGATCAATTTCGGCTCGTCCGACACCGTCCCCGAGCGATACCGGGGTCGCAAGCTGCACGTGCACAATCCGCAGGTCACGCTGATTCGCACCACCGCGGAAGAGAACGACCGTATGGGACGCTGGATCGGCGAGCGCCTCAATGCGATGGACGGCCCGGTGCGGTTTTTCCTGCCTGAAGGCGGCGTTTCCGCGCTCGATGCACCGGGACAGCCATTCTGGGATCCCGAAGCCGACGCCGCGCTGTTCCGCGCGCTTGATCAGACCGTGCGCCAGACCAGCAATCGGCAGATCATCCGGTTGAAGCGCAATATCAACGATCCTGAATTCACAGCGGCGGTCGTCGCCGCGTTCCGCTCGCTGGTCGGACGGCCGGGCGCGCGTCGGCGGGCAGCGAGGTGAACGATGCCCCGGTTTGAACGCGCCGAGCTCCTGAAGAAATTCCGCGCCATGGTTGCGCGCGGCGAGCCGATCGTCGGCGCGGGCGCCGGCACCGGGCTCTCCGCCAAATGCGAGGAGGCCGGCGGGGTCGACCTGATTGTCATCTATAATTCTGGCCGCTACCGGATGGCGGGCCGGGGTTCGCTGGCGGGACTGATGCCTTACGGCGACGCCAACGCGATCGTCGTCGAAATGGCCGGCGAAGTCCTGCCCGTGGTTCGGAAGACGCCGGTGCTCGCCGGCGTCAACGGCACCGATCCCTTCCGCGACATGGATGTCTTCCTGGAGCAATTGAAGACGCTCGGCTTTGCGGGGGTGCAGAATTTTCCGACTGTCGGCCTGATCGACGGCGTCTTTCGCGCAAACCTCGAAGAGACCGGCATGTCCTACGCGCTGGAGGTCGAGATGATCGCCAAGGCGCGTGCCAGGGATCTGCTGACCACGCCCTACGTGTTCAACGCCGCCGATGCGACCGCGATGGCGGAGGCAGGCGCGGACATCGTTGTTTGCCATCTCGGCCTCACCACCGGCGGCTCGATCGGTGCACAGACCGCGCTGACGCTCGAGGATTGTCCGGCCCGCGTCGATGCCTGGGCTGAGGCGGCGCTGGCGGTCAATCCGGATATTCTGGTGCTGGCGCATGGCGGGCCGGTGGCCGAGCCGGCGGACGCCGCTTTCATCATGAAACACGCTCGCAAATGCCATGGCTTCTACGGAGCCTCCTCGATGGAGCGGCTTCCGGTGGAGCGGGCGTTGACGGAACAGGTTCGAAAATTCAAGGCGATCGACGGACGTTGAGCGCCGGTTACGGGAGGTTGACACCATGTCGGGGATTCTTATTGGCGCATTGATCTTGTGGCTGATCGTCGCGTTGATCGTGATCGTCGTGGCGGTCTACGTCGTGAACTGGCTCTACCACCGCTCTTCCAAGGAAGTGTCATTCGTGCGAACCGGCTTCCTCGGCGAGCGGGTGGTGATCAACGGGGGCGCCTTCGTGCTGCCCTTCATTCACGAGTTCACGCCGGTCAATATGAACGTGCTGCCGATGCCGATCATCCGGTCGAAGCAGGACGCCGTTATCACCCGCGACCGGATGCGCATCGACATTGAGGCCGATTTCTATGTCCGTGTGCAGCCGACGCGCGAGGCGGTCTCGATCGCCGCGGCGACCCTTGGCCGACGAACGCTGGAACCCGAGAAGCTGCACGCGCTGCTGGCCGGCAAGTTTGTTTCGGCGATGCGCTCGGTCGCTTCGGAAATGACCATGGAGCAGATGCACGAGAAGCGCGGCGACTACGTCGCGCGCGTCAAGGCCGCCGCCGCCGAGGCCCTGGCTCAAAACGGCCTCGAACTTGAATCGGTGGCGATCACCGACCTCGACCAGACCGACCTCGAATTCTTCAACCCGTCGAACCGCTTCGACGCGGAAGGCCTGACCCAGTTGATGGGAGACATCGAGGCCAAGCGCAAATTGCGCAACGACATCGAACAGGATTCGATGATCAAGATCCGCACCCGCAATCTCGAAGCCGAACGGCAGGCACTCGATATCGAGCGCGAGAGCGAGACCGCGCGGCTGGAGCAGGAGCGCGACATCGAGGTTCGCCGCGCCCTGCAGCGCACCGAGGTGGCGCGCGAACGCGCGTTGCGCGAGACCGAAGCCGAACAGGCGCAGATTTCGGCGCGCCAGACCATCGAAAAGGCCCGCATCGCCAATGAGCAGGCCATCGCGGAGGCGCGCATCGCCTCCGAGCGCGAAACCCGGCAGAAGGAAATCGAGCGAACCCAGGCGGTCGAAGCCAAGGAAATCCTGGCGCGCGAGGAGATCGAGAAAGCGCGCATTTCCAACGCGCGTTCGGTTGACACCGCGCGCATCGCGTCGGAACGCGAGGTACGGCAGAAGGAGATCGAGCGCACTCGCACCGTCGAGGAAGCCGAGATCCAGGCCCGGGAATTCATCGAGAAGGCGCGCATCCAGCAGGACCGCGTCGTTACCGATGCCCGCATCGCCAACGAGGAGGAAACCCGCCGGCGCGAGATCGAACGTTCGCGGACGGTTGACGAGGCCGAGATCGCCGCCAAGGAAGCTACCGAGAAGGCGCGTATCGCCCAGACCAGGGTCATCAATGCGGAACGGATCGCTTCCGACGAGCAGACCCGTTCGCTCGAGATCGAGCAGGTCCGCGCGATCCAGGAAGCCGAGATCGCCGCCCAGCAGGCGGTGGAGGCCGCGCGCATCGCTCGCGAACGCGCCCTCGCCTCGAGCCGCATCGCCGCCGAGCAGAGCACCCGCAAGCTGGAGATCGATCGCAATCAGACGCTGGAAGTCGCCGGCATCGCCGCGCGCGAGGCGACCGAAGCCACCCGTATCGCCCAGGAGGAACGGATCCGCGCGCTCGAAATCGCGCGCAACCGCGCTGTCGAGGAAGCGGATATCGCTTCCCGTGAAGCCATCGAGGCGGCGCGTATCGCCCAGGAAAAGGAAATCGCGCTGGCCCGCATCCTGAGCGAGCAGGAGACCAGGGAGAAGGATATCGAGCGCGCAGAGTTGATCGAAGCGGCCGAGCTGAAGCGGCGCGACACCATCGAGCGCCAGCGCATCGGCGTCGAACTTGCGCTCGAAGCCGAGCGCATCGCCTCGGCAAGGACCCGCGAGGTGCTCAATATCGACCAGAAGCGGGCGGTGGAGCTCGCTGACGAAGAACGGGTCATCGCGCTGGCGGCGAAGCGCTCGGATCGCATCGATGCGGACCGGCGGGTCAAGCAGGCCGAGATCGTCGCCCGCCGCGACGTCGAGACCACGGAAGTGTCGCGGGAGCAGGCGCTGGAAGCAGCCCGGCTGGAGCGCCGGCGGGTGATCGAGCAGCTCGAGATCGCGCGCGTCCAGGCCCTGCAGGAAGCAGAGATCGCCTCCAACGAGGAGGTCCAGCGCGCGCGCATCGCTTCGGACCGCGGCCTCGACGAGGCCCGCATCGGGCGCGAGCGCGATTTGCGCAAACTGGAAGTCAATCGCGAGAAGGAAGTCGAGACGGTATTGATGGAAAAGGCGATCTCGCTCTATCAAAAATCGCTCGAACATTCGGCCGCGCAGGCCGAAGCCGAGAATGCCAAGGCCCGCGCGACGGAAGCCGCCGAGCGCGTCATCACCGTGCGCGACAGCGAGATCGCCAAGCGGCGCAAGACCATCGAGGTGCTGATCGCCGAGAAGGAAGCCGAGGAGAAGCGCATCGCCGCCGAAGCCGAACGGATACGGGCCGCGGTCGAGGCCGAGGGCCAGAAGCTGCTCAACGAAGCCGAGAACGTCCTTACCGACCAGGCCCGCTACTCGCTGTTCCGCCGCAAGCTGCTCGATCGGATCGAGGGCATCGTGCGCGAGAGCGTCAAGCCGATGGAGAAGATCGAGGGCATCCGCATCCTGCATGTCGACGGCCTGGCCGGCGGCAATGGCGGCAACGGGAATGGCAGCGGACGCAGCGCCACCGACGAGGTGATCGATTCGGCGCTACGCTACCGCGTGCAGGCGCCGCTGATCGACTCGATCCTCGCCGATATCGGCGTCGAAGGCGGCAGTCTCTCCAAGATGCCGGGCCTTATCCGCGAGGCGCGCGACATGCAGGGCATCCGCAAGGAGACCGCTCCGAAGGAGACCGAGGCCAAACCGGCTGTTCCGCCGCAGGGCGAGGGGCACCACCTCCGCGGCCGGGCAAGAAGAGCTGAGGTCGCCATGGCCCGGGTCTATATTTCAACCGTCGTCAACGTCCGCCACGATCGGGTCTGGGCCCGGGTACGCGACTTCAACGGCCTGCCCAACTGGCACCCGGCGATCGCCGAGAGCCGGATCGAGGGGGGCGAGCCCGCGGACAAGATCGGCTGCGTGCGTGATTTCACCTTGCGCAATGGCGACCGCATTCGCGAAAAGCTGCTCGGTCTTTCCGATTTCGACATGTTCTGCACCTATTCGATCCTGGAATTGCCGATGGGCGTCGAGAACTATGTCGCGACCCTTCGTCTGACGCCGGTCACCGACGGCGACAAGACCTTCCTGGAATGGTCGGCGGAATTCGACTGTGCGCCCGAGCGCGAGACCGAACTGATCGGCACGATCGGAGGCGGTGTGTTCCAGGGCGGCTTCGATGCGCTCAAGCGCGTGTTCGGAGGCTGATGCCGTGCCGCATATCGTCAAAAGCACGATCCTCGACGCGCCGACCGGCGCCGTCTGGAACGTGCTGCGCGATTTCAACGGCCATGACCGGTGGCATCCCGCGGTCGCGACCAGCGCCATCGAACGCGCCCAGGCCGCCGATCGCATCGGCTGCGTGCGGCGGTTCAAGCTGCAGGACGGCTCCGAGCTGCGCGAGCAATTGCTGGCGCTGTCCGATCTCGAACAGAGTTTCAGCTATTGCCTGCTCGATACGCCGATTCCGATGTTCAACTACGTCGCGCACGTCCGGCTGCTGCCCGTCACCGATGGCGACCGGACCTTCTGGCATTGGGAGTCGCGCTTCACCACGCGGCCCGCTGAAGCGGCACAAATCACCGAAATGGTCGGCGAGCAGATCTATCAGGCCGGGTTTGAAGCGATCCGGCAGCACCTGCGGGGGGCCGCATGACAGCAGGGACAAAATCATGCCCGTCACGGTAAAGACGTTCGCGACCTCCGGAGAAGCGGCCGCGGCGCTGTCGTCGGAACGCGACGCGCGCTATCTCGGCGGCGGCACGCTGGTCATGCGCGCGCTCAACGAGGGCGATGTCTCCGTTGCGACGGTGGTTCGGGCGACGGACCGGGCGCTGACGCAGCTCGACCTCGCGAGTTCCCGCATCACGCTCGGTGCCGGCGTCACGTTCGCCCGCGTCCTCGCCGAGCGCGAACTCGGATTTTTGCACCCTGTCGCCAGCTCGATTGGCGGCCCCGCCGTGCGCAACATGGGCACGGTCGGCGGCAATCTGTTCGCGCCCTCGCCGTTCGGCGATTTCACCGTCGCCCTGCTCGCGCTCGACGCCACGATTGCGGTGCAAGGCGGCTATGGCGCGCGCGACGTGCCGATCGAGGAATTCCTCGAAGGGCGCGGCCGGATGACGAGCGGCCTCGTGCTCTCGGTCTCCTTCCAGCGCCCGTCCAGCGCGGAGGCGTTTCGCTATCGCAAGATCGCCCGTATCAAGCCGAAAGGCGGTTCGGTGGTGACGCTCGCCGCAAATGTCACGTCCAGTGGCGGCCGCGCCATCGGCGTGCGCATTGCGCTCGGCGCGATGGCCGCGACGGCCGTTCGGGCCAAGGGTGCCGAGCGCGCGCTCGAAGGACGCGCGCTCGACCCGGCAAACATCGATGCCGCGGTCGCCGCGGTGACGGAGGGGACATCGCCGATTGACGATTTGCTGGCCAGTGCCTGGTACCGGCGCGAGGTCGTGGGCGTCCATCTGCGTCGCCTGCTCAACGGCCAGCCATAGGGAAAGCGGAAACTCATGGCCAAGACCGCCCTGCAATTTCGCCACAACGGCCGCGACGTCGCCGTCTTCGTCGATGGCGGCGTCAATCTGCTGACCACCCTGCGCGACCTCATCGGCGACATGACCCCGAAATTCGGCTGCGGCCAGGGAGGATGCGGCGCCTGTACGGTCCTGATCGACGGCGATACGCACCTTTCGTGCCTGACGCTGGCCCAGAGCGTGGAAGGCCGTTCGGTCGAAACCCTCGACGGCCTCAAGGATGGACCAAATCTACATCCCTTGCAGCGTGCCTTCATGGAGCATTTCGCAGCGCAGTGCGGCTATTGCACGCCGGGCATGCTGATGGCCGCAAAGGCCCTGCTCGACCGCAATCCGCAGCCCTCCCGCGACGAGGTCGTCAATGCGATCTCGGGCAATATCTGCCGCTGCACCGGATATGAACCCATCATCAACGCCGTGCTCGCCGCCGCCTCGGGCGGCCGCGCGCGCGCCTAGGGGACCGCCATGCTGGAACTGCGCAAGGACATCTTCGCCGACGAGCGTGACGACAATCTCAAGGAGATCGGCAAGGGAACCCAGCGCCAGGATATGCTCGGCCACGTCACCGGCACATCCACCTATTTCAACGACCACCAGTTGCAGGGCATGCTGCATCTGAAGGTGCTGCGCAGCCCGCACGCGCACGCCCGCATCCGCCGCATCGACACCGCCGAGGCCGAGCGTTCCCCCGGCGTACGCCGCATCATTCGCGGCGCCGACGTGCCGCGGAATCTCAATACGTTGCTCAGCCTGATCAATTTCGGAAAGGACGACGAGCCGACACTTGCGTTCGACAAGGTGCGCTACAAGGGAGAGCCGGTACTGGCCATCGTCGCCGACAGCCCCCGTGAGGCATTCGAGGCCGTTGCCAAGGTCCACGTCGATTACGAACCGCTGCCCGCAGTTTTCGACGTGGAAGAAGCGCTGAAGGCCGGCGCGCCTGTCGTCAACGAAACCTATCCGAAGAACACTTTCACTTATCACGACATCTACGATCACCAGAAGCTGCGCTTCGGCGATGTCGAGCGGGCCTTCGCGAGCGCCGACCACGTGCTCGAACAGCGCTATCAGATGTCGCCGATCGAACACGCGCCGACCGAGACCAACGGCTCGATCGCGGCACCCGACACCAACGGACGCTACGTCGTCTACACCTCGACCCAGGCCCTGTTTTTCTCGCTCGACACCTGCGCGAAGATCCTCGATGTGCCTTCCAACACCTTTCATTTCATCGGAGGCACCGTAGGGGGCGGCTTTGGCGGCAAGGTTGATACCCTGACCGAGCCGCTCGCGATCCTCGGCGCGATGCTGACCGGCCGCCCGGTACGCTACATTTTCGGCCGCGAGGAGGAGATGCAATACGGGCCGCCACGCGGTGCGGAACGCATCTACCTGAAGGATGGCGTCACGCGCGACGGCCGCATCGTCGCGCGCAAGGTCCGCGCCTATTTCGACAGCGGCGCCTATACGAGGTTGTCGAGCTACGCCGTCGTGAAATGCGTGGCGCATTTGCCCGGACCCTACACGATCCCCAACGTCTACGGCGATGTCTATTGCGTGTTCACCAACCGCACGCCCGCAACCGCCATGCGCGGCTTCGGCGTCACCGCGATGGATTTCGCGATCGAATGCCAGATGGACAAGCTCGCGCATCTCGTCGGGATGGATCCGATGGAATTTCGTCTCCTCAACGCCTATCGCGACGGCGATATGAAGGCGCATCGGCGCGAAGCCAAGAACACGGCGCTGATCGAATGCGTGCAGGTCGCCGCCGAGAAGGCAAAATGGCCGTTGCGCGAGGAATTCAGGCGGATGTCGTCGCGCAAGGACGGCGGCGGCGAACGCGCGGCGATTCCCGCGACCGCCATGGACGCGGCGACGCCGCAGCGCGCCGCCGCACAGCAGCGCACCTCCTATGACCGGTCATTGCAGCCGGCCGCGCACGTCCAGCAGCCGCAACCGACGCCGCCGGCCCCGGCGTCGCCACCACCTGCGCCACAGCAGCCCTCACACGGCGCGGTGCGCTTTTCTTCCGTGTTCGGATCGAGGAGGCGCTGACCATGACCATGCATCGCGGGCGCGGTATTGCGTCGATCAATTATCCCATCGGCATGAACCTCGGCGGCGATCCGAGCCAGGCGCTGGTGCACTCCAACCCGAGCGGCAAATTCACGGTGTCGCTGTCCTCGATTGATCTCGGCCAAGGCATGAAATCGGTGACCCGGCAGATCTGCGCCGAGACCCTCGGCGTGCCGGTCGAGGACGTTTATGTCGACACGGCCGATTCCGACACCGGACCGCATTGCATGGGCAGTTTCGCCTCGCGCGGCACCCATCGCGTCGGCAACGCCGTCATGGCCGCCGCGCGGGAGGCGCGTGGCGTCATGATGGAGGCCGCCGCCGAGGAACTCGAGGTCAATGCCGCCGATCTCGAAACCGACGGCCGCGGCAACATTCACGTCAAGGGCGCACCGCATCGCTCGATCTCGACCAAGGACGTAGCGATCGCCGCACAATTCAGGCAAGGCAAGACCATCTCCGGGCGCGGCATCTTCCTGGTGCCGCTGTCCGCGGTCGATCCCGAGACCGGGGAGATGTCGCCGGCGACCTGCTACGCGCACGCCTGCATGGTCGCCGAGGTCGAGGTCGACGACGAAACCGGCGAAGTCGCGATGATACGCATGGACAGCGCCTACGAGCTCGGGCGCGCGCTCAATCCGCGTCTGGTCGAACAGCAACTCGTCGGCGGGGCCTGGATGGGAGTTAGTCACACCTTGTTCGAGACGACGGAACCCTATTATCCCGACCCAGGCCACGGGCCGCGCGACTTCGTCGAATATCTGATGCCGGGTCCCGGCGACATCTGCCCGCACGACATCGCGGTCCTGGAACGCCCGGCGGCGGACGGTCCGTTCGGCGCCAAGGGCCCGGGCGAAATGTGCGCCAATCCCGTGATGCCGGCGGTCGCCAACGCGATTTTCAACGCGGTTGGCGTACGCGTCGACGAACTGCCGATCACGCCGGAAAAAGTACTGCGCGCAATCAAGGCGCAAGGCGGCGCAAGGCCGCAGGCGCGCCGCTGATGGCAGTTCGCGGCAACATCGGTGGCATCGGCAGTCCGGAAGCGCTGGAGAATGCGCTGCGCGCGGCCTATTACCTGGCCGACGATGGCATCGCAACCGCGGCCTATCTGGCGCTCGCGCTGGGCAAACCGTTGCTGCTCGAAGGCGCCCCCGGCGTCGGCAAGACCGAGGCGGCCAAGGCGATCGCGGCGGTGCTCGGCCGCCGGCTCATTCGCCTGCAATGCTACGAGGGTATCGACGCGTCGGCCGCGCTCTACGAGTGGAACTACCCCCGGCAGATGCTGGCGATCCGGCAGGCCGGCGAGCAGACCATCGACATCTACGGCGAGAGTTTCCTGATCGAGCGTCCGATGCTGGCGACGCTGCGCGCGCCGGATTCGACGGTGCTTCTGATTGACGAGATCGATCGTTCGGATCAGGAGTTCGAGGCCTTTCTGCTCGAGTTCCTCTCCGACTTCCAGATTTCGATTCCGGAGCGCGGCACCGTCCGGGCGGCCGAACGACCGGTCGTGGTGCTCACGTCCAATCGTACCCGCGACCTGCACGAGGCGCTGCGCCGGCGCTGCGTCTATCACTGGATCGATTACCCGACAGCCGAACGCGAGGCGAGGATCGTCATGATGCGCGCCTCCAGCGTCGCCGAAGCGACCGCGCGCGCCGTGGTCGCCGCCGTCGGCAAGCTCCGCCGCGAACCGCTGAGCAAGGCACCCGGCATCGCCGAAGCCGTCGATTGGGCCGAGGCGGCGACGCTGCTCAACAAGCAAGGCGCGCGCTGGCCCGACGCCTTCAAGCGTTCGATCGGTGTCGCGCTGAAGGACGAGGAGGACCTTGCCTTCATCTCGCCGCGGCTCGACGCGCTGATCGCGGAGGCGGCGGCGTGACAGCAGAGCCGGCACTTCCGCGCGCCGCCCGCGCCTTTGTTTCGTTCGTGGCCCTGTTGCGGGCCAATGGCTTTGCCGTCGCGCCGGAGCAGACCGCCGCGTTCCTGGAAGCGATTACGCTGCTCGGTCCGCGCGGGCCGGAAGACATCCGGCAGGCAGGGCTGGCGACACTGGCGCCGCCGCCGGAGCGGCGCGCGGTCTACGACATGCTGTTTCAGATCCACTTCCTCGGCGGTGAGGAGGTTCGCGGCCCCGAGGGCGAGGACGACGATGTGGTGCGGCTGCAGGACGAGGGGCACGGCAATGAGGAGCCGCCGCTCGCCGATGAAGCCAACGAGTTCCGGCACCATGGCGGTCCGCGCCGAAGCACTGGTTGAACGCCGGTTCGGACAGAGCGTGCAAAGCGATGCACTGCGCCGCCTCGCGCGCGAAGGGCCGACCCGCCTGCCGCGCCGGCGCGGGCATCGCCGCATGCGCGCACGGCGGGGGCCGTGGGCGGACCTGCGGCGGACCTTGCGTGAATCCGTGCGCAATGACGGCGAGGTGATGCGGCTCGAGCGGCTGAAGCGGCGCACGCGGCCGCGAAAGATGCTGCTGCTGATCGACGTCTCGGGCTCGATGAAGGCACGCTCGGAGGACAATCTCCGCCTCGCGCATACGCTGGTGCAGGCCACGCGGAGTATTGAGGTTTTTACCTTCGGCACACGCCTGACGCGGGTGACGCGGGCATTGAGGCTGAAGCGGCGCGAGCAGGCGCTCGCGGCCGCGGCACACCTGGTAAGCGACTGGGACGGCGGAACGCGCATCGGCGACGCACTGCAGGCGTTTCTCGCCGTGCCGCGGTTTGGTGGCTACGCCCGCGGCGCGGCGGTCGTCGTCCTGTCCGACGGGCTGGAGCGCGGCGATCTCTCGGCCTTGCGCGACGCGATCGCCCGGCTTTCGCGGCGGGCCTGGCGCATGAGCTGGCTGACGCCGCTCGCCGCCGGTCCGGGCTTCGTGCCGCAGACGGAGGCGCTGATCGCCATTCGCCGGTTTGTCGACGACATGGCCGACGGTGGATCGAGCGCCGCGGTGGTCGCGCATGTCCTGTCGCTTCGTCAACGGAGAGCGGCGTGACCGGTATCGTCGATGCACATCATCACATATGGCGGCAGGCCGACCTGCCCTGGCTGGTCGGACCGATGCAGCCGCGCATCTTCGGTCCCTATGAGCCGATCCGTCGCGACTATTCGATCCGCGAATACCTCGACGACCTCGCCGGCAACGGGGTCGTCAAATCTGTTTACGTGCAGACCAACTGGGCGAAGGAACGGTTCGAGGACGAGACGGCCTGGGTCCAGCGCACCTCGGAGGAAACCGGCTGGCCGCACGCGATTGTCGCCTACGCCGATTTCAGCGCGGACGACGTGCGGCCGCAGCTCGACCGGCTCCAACGCTACAGACTGGTGCGAGGCGTACGGATGCAACTGCACTGGCATGAGAAGGAACTCTATCGTTTCGCAACCCGCGCCGATCTGTGCGCGGATCCGACGATACGCCGCAATATCACACGGCTGGCCGACTATGGCTGGAGCTTCGACCTGCAGGTATTTACGTCGCAGATGTCCGACGCAGCCGGCCTTGCGGAGGCTTGTCCGAAGGTCACGTTCGTGCTGCAGCACGCCGGAATGCTGGAGGACCTTTCGCCCGCCGGCCGCTCCGCCTGGCGCGCCGGTCTGGTACGGCTGGCGGCGTGCCCGAACGTCGTCTGCAAGCTCTCGGGACTGGGCACCTTCATTCACCGCAACGACCCCGCGCATATCGCGGCCATCGTCACCGAGAGCGTGAGGGTCTTTGGACCCGAGCGCTGCCTGTTCGGTTCGAATTTTCCGATCGAGAAGCTATGGACCGGTTATCGCGATCTCGTCCAGGCCTATCTCGATGCCACGCAATCAAACCCGCACCATCGCGACGCTATCCTGCGCGAAACTGCGATGCGGATCTATCGCCTCGCGCCTTAATACTGCGCGAGAGAAACAGACAAAGGAAACGGGAGACAAACATGGCGCTGGAGATCAAGATTCTGGATTACGGGGACATCGAACTCGAATCGAGTTTTCTGGTGCTCGGCCGCGACTGCGGGCGCACGCGCCGCGTGCTGACACTGGGCTTTCTCATCGTCGGAGGCCCCTACCCGATCGTCGTCGACACCGGCTACCGCTCCAACCAGATCATGGAAACGCTCGGCATGCGCGGCCTGCAGTTTCACGAGAACATGATCGAGAACCAGCTCGCACGTCACGGCGTGCGCATGGGTGACGTCCGCTTCGTTTGCCACACTCACCTGCACATCGACCATGCCGGCAAGGACGATCTGTTTCCGATGAACACGACGGTGGTCGTCAACCGCAAGGAACTGGAATATTCCGTCTCCGGCCTGATGCACCCGCAATACCCGGCGCCGGACATCAAGCATCTGGTCGACCGGCTGCATACCAAGAGCGCCCTGCGCTTCCTCGATCTCGAAATTACCGGACCCGTCGAACTGATGCCCGGCGTCTATTGCGAGGCAGCCAACGCCCACACCGAAGGTTCGATGAACCTGCACGTTCATACCGCCGAAGGTATCGCGACGATCTGCGGCGACGTGCTCTACGACATCAACGACCAGCTGGTCGATCCCTTCCACGAGATCCACGACGCCGAACCGCGCACCACCGGCAACCACGGTACCTCCAAGCGTGCGGAAAAGGCGGCCATCAAGAAGCTCGTCAATAGCTCGCGCTTTCTCCTGCCCGTACACGACCGGCCGTGCAAGATCGAGGCCGGCAATGTCGTCGGGCGCCTGCAGGACCAGGTTCCGGGCCCCATCGTCCAGTCGCTGCCCAAACGCAACTGGTTCCCGGCCTGATACAGAGCGAAGGGATCGGCCCATGACCCATGCCACGCTGCGTTCCGAATTCGAAGAGCTGATCGATCCCTACGCGCCGGTCGGCCAGTTGGGCAGCGGCTTCACCTTCACCGAGGGGCCGATCTGGCATCCGGCCGGCCAATTTCTGCTGTTTTCCGACATGCCCGCTGACGTGCGCCGCCGCTGGGACACCGCACGCGGCGTCGTCGAGGTCAAGCGCCCCTCGAACAAATGCAACGGCATGACCTATGATGCCGAACTGAACCTGATCGTCTGCGAGCACGCGACGTCCTCGCTGATCCGCGAGCGGCCCGACGGCCGCCGCGAGGTAATCGCCTCGCATTTCGAGAAACAGGAGCTCAACAGCCCGAATGACGTCTGCGTTCATTCGAGCGGCGCGATCTATTTCTCCGATCCCTGGTACGGCCGCATGCCGGTCTACGGCGTCGAGCGGCCGCGCCAGCTCGGCTTCCAGGGCGTCTATCGCGTCCCTCCCGGCGGCGGCGCACCGCAGTTGTTGGTCGACCGCTATTTGTTCGAGCAGCCGAACGGGCTTTGCTTCTCTCCGGACGAAAAGCGGCTCTATGTCAACGATACCGTGCAGGCGCTGATCCGGGTCTTCGACGTTGCCCCCGACGGCTCGCTCGCCAACGCCCGCGTGTTCGCCAGCGGCATTCGCTCGGAGCTGGAGCCCGGCGTGCCCGACGGCATGAAATGCGATCAGCGCGGCAATATCTGGGTGACGGCGCCCGGCGGCGTGTGGGTCTACGCGGCGAACGGCGATCTCCTGGGCAAGGTTCGCGTGCCCGAACTCGTCGCCAATCTCACCTGGGGCGGCTCCGACTTCCGAACGTTGTTCATGACCGCGACGCACTCGGTTTACACCGTTGCGACCAAGGTCGGGCCGCGCAGCGAGCCTTACATGACCTCCTCGCGAGGCACCGCCGGCGTGACGCCGTCTTCCGCGCCCGCCCCCATTCTCAGGGCTGACAGCCTTGAGCTCGACCCTAAGCGCTGCGCGCTGATTATCCAGGATCTGCAGAACGACGTCATCATGGAGGGCGGCGCCTTCGCGGACTCGGGCGCACCGGCCCATGCCCGCGCCCAGCGCGTCGTCGACAATGTGCGCCGGTTGGCAGATGCGGCACGCGCCCGCGGTGTTGTCGTGATCCATGTCTGGTTTGTCGTCGATCCCGGAGCGCCCGGTCTGACGCTGAACGCGCCGCTGTTCGAGGGGCTCGCCGATTCCAAGGCGCTTGTGCGCGGCTCCTGGGGTGTTGCGCCAGTGGCGGGACTAGAGCCGCGTCCGGGTGACTTCGTCGTCGAGAAAATGCGCATGAGCGCGTGGGAAGGCAGCCGGCTGGAGACCATCCTGAAGGCAACCGGCCGCGACATGCTGATCGATACCGGTGCCTGGACCAACATGTCGATCGAACACACCGCGCGCACCGGCGCCGACAAGGGCTATTTCATGATCGTGCCCGAGGACTGCTGTTCGACCATGAACGCCGAGTGGCACAATGCCTCGATCAATTTCGCGATGCAGAACGTCGCCATCGTCACCAATGCTGATGCAGTCATCAAGGCGATAGGTTGAGCGTCGCGAGCGGTGTCGAGAAAGGCCGGGAGCTGTGCCAAAGCTGTTCCACCTGCGCTGTTCGCCGCGCCCGGCCTCCGAAATCTTCGGCCGGCGCGGATATATTCGTAACCCGGTTTGCGCAGGTGCGGCCGGATTGGGATATCGACGTGATGGACATCTGGCGCGAAGCCCTGCCCGAGTTCGAGGGCGAGACGCTGGAAGCCAAATACGCGCGTCTGAGCGGCCGCGAATTCAGCGGCGCCGAGCGCGATGCGTTTGCCGTCCTCGAGCGGATGGCGATGCGCTTCGCACTCGCGGACCGCGTCCTGATTTCCACGCCGATGTGGAATTTCGGCATTCCCTACAAGCTGAAGCAATGGTTTGATCTGATCGTGCAGCCGGGACTCACCTTCCGCTTCGATCCCGCTCGGGGCTATCTGCCGCTTCTGAAGAACCGGCCCACGGTCGTGATCCTGGCGAGCGGCAGCGATTTCGTCACCGGCATGAACCGTGGCCGCATCGACATGGCGAGCCCCTACTTGCGGGAGGCCTTGCGCTTCATCGGCGTTAGCGACGTTCGCTTCGCACTGATTGGGCCGACGGCCGGCGCCACCGAGCCCACAAGGCTCGCCCGTGAGGCCGCGCACCGTCATTTGGTCGACTTGGCGTCGAGCTTCTGACGGTGGGATTCGGCTATCGGGCCAAAAGCGTCCAGGCGGCGCTGGCTCGCGCCAGTTTCGCCGACCGCTATCGGCATCGGCTTCACGACCTGTGAGGCCCGGCGGTCGTGGGTCGCGCAATCACTGGCGCCACTGCGCCCGGGATGAAGGATATCGAGACCCTGCTCGACGCGCTCTATCTTGGTCGCGATATTCCGCTCGCCGAGGCGGCTGAAGCTCGAAGCGAGGCCAAACCGTAAACGACGGTGTCAACGACCGACAATCTGCCGTTCACGCTAGGTTGCTAAGTTCTTGAAAAGCTTGGTGGGCGCACCAGGGCTCGAACCTGGGACCCGATGATTAAGAGTTCTAACGCTTACGGCTGAAATCAGTGCTTTAGCTGTAAATCTGGTGATTTTAGATCTAATCAGTTCAATAGGTTAGTCGGCAATTGTAAATTGGGAAGATTGCGGTTCGAAGTAGACTTCGCCCTGGCGACGCAGTGCTGATCGAACCCGTCTCCGGGCCAATTCCCTGCTGACAGGGAAATTTGCGATTTTGATGCTCTGAGACGCCAAACCTGGCAGAGAAATGGCTGCACTGCAGCGACTTTTCGCGAAATTCCCTACACGAATTAACAGGGAAAACATTTCGGGGAACAGGGAATTCCTTTGAAGTAACAGGGAGTTCGGGAGGTCGCTTAACGTCAAATTTTCGCGGGCCGCAACAGCGCGAAGCGTCCTTTACGCCGGCGCGCCGGACGGCATCGGCTCGTGGCGATTTTCCCTAAAGGCGCTTCGATTGTTCGAATACTCCAAATGCGGTCACGTTGAGATCAACGTCATTGCATCTGATCCCTCCAGATCAAGGGCGGGGGCTTGGCCAGAGAGTGAACTCGGTGCACCGACGTGAAGGCGCTGCTATGTTCGCCGGCAGGCTCGGCAGGCCCTTGGAACGATCGTCGAAGATAGCGGTTGGGTGGGCGTGCCTTCTGCCCCGCAGGCGCATTCGGCAACGGCTCCAGATGCTCCCCGCACTGGGGCCGTTTCCATTGTCAGCGCCCTATTCGGCGTCCGCGTCGTGCTCGATCGCCGGCCGAGGATAACAATGGGCGCTGAAGTGCGCAAAGCATCACTGAAAATCCTGGTCGAATGCCTCGCAGCCAAACACCCAACCTGGCCCTGAACCTAAGGTCAGACGTTCAATATCGCCAGTCGTGAAGAGTGCCTTTTAGCCAACTCTCAGATTTTCCGCGGACGTTTTGCCGCGGTTCTCCTGCTCTTCGAAGCTCACCTTGGCGCCCTCATTGAGGCTGCCGAGGCCGGCTCGTTCCACGGCAGAGATGTGCACAAACACGTCCTTGCCGCCGTTGTCGGGTTGAATAAATCCGTAACCCTTCGTCGCGTTAAACCACTTGACCGTACCTGTCGCCACGTCCGCACTCCCTACAAAATATACAATCGTTGTAGTAGAGCGGCTATCACGGCACTGGGCAAGCAAAAACCCGCGGTCAATGCGGCGGCCTCCTGCTGAAGAGAGCCTCAGCCCCCCTTTTGTTGTTCCCGCCGCAGCCGTTTCGTGTGGGCGGCGAGCAGCTCGGGGTTGCGCTTCTAACCGCTCAGCGCCGCGCCTCGTGTGCCGCACTCCGATTTGTGTCGGAGCCTTTTGTCTGATCCATTCTCCATATTCCGGATCTGATCCGCCAAAGGAAGGCATCTGTCCAGAACGCGGCCCAAAGCGATGCGTCACCTGGTCGAGCCGGCGCAGATGGCGAGGAGAAAATAACGATTACCACGGTTCAATTACTAATTCCCCGAACTCAACAGAAACTGGCATCTTTTGGGTGGGGCTGGTCAAAGCGAGCACCCGCGATGACCTACAGGATGATCAGTCTAAGATTTGTACTTTCAACGGCGCTAGCCGTCGTTCTGGGAATCGTTCTCGCGGTTGCTTGCGTGTTTTATGTGGGGCAATACTTCGGCCCCGTCGATCGGGTGGAAGCCCATCAGTCCGTCTCCGGTAGCCGCGGAGTGGCTGAGCTGCCAAATTCTGACGGGCGCTTTTCGCGCGTTCACCTGCTGCTTTCCAACATGAAGTGAGCTGCGCCGCCAAATGGGGCCGCCTTCAGCTTCGCCGTGCTCGACGCCAATCGGAGGCTCGCGGGAAAATGACAGAGACAGCGCTTCTCTCTCGACCCTGGACACCGGCCGAAGACGATAAGCTGCGGAGGTTGGCGCTCACGGGAGTTAGCGCAAGAGCGATTGGCTTCCAGATGAACCGGACTGAAAATGCCGTCCGTTCACGTGCCACACAGATGCAGTTAATTTTGAGAAAAATCAGGCCGAGACAATTGCAGATGGGCTGAAGGCGAAGGGAACATGGCAGGGACGCCTCGACGCCCTTGGACGTCGGAAAGGGATAAAGAGCTCCGCGAGCTCATCTTTAGTGCGAGCAGCGCTGAGACCATTGCCCGAGCGCTAAACCGGACCACTTTTGCGGTACGTCGCAGAGCAAGCGCACTGGGACTTCCACTGAGAAAAGTTGCCAGGCTTCACCGCTGACTTAATCCGTAGGTAGTCGAGCTCGGCCTGGGCAAAAGGAAATCATTGGCGGGGCGACGCGCAGGACTGCCCTTGACGATTGTAACTTCCGATAATCGGCGTTCCCGGAAGTAATTTGAGTGCTGATCAGCGCGCCCGATTAGTCTCAACCATCGCAGCCAGGATGCAGTATCACCCTAATCGGCGCAAGTCTCTACGATGTGCTGAGATCACAGCGCGCACTCCGTACCGCGTCACGAACCGCCTAGCGCCGGTTTTCGGGCTCAGGTCCGCGCTTCACTTTTTTCGCGGCGTCCCGCGCTTGGCGAAGAACAGCCCGCGAATGTCAGCTGCATTGCGCAACATTCCAGCTTTCTTCAAAGCCTCTGCTTTCTCCTGACCCGGTGGCATCATGCGAGCCCTTTCCAAAGCTTCAA
>CAWJJT010000013.1:0-188269 GCA_963843225.1 uncultured Alphaproteobacteria bacterium
TGCGCACGGCGTTGTCGACCAGCGTCTTGCCGAGCGACCAGATCGCGCCGGGGACCTTGTGGCTGGAGGCGATCACGGTGTCGAACGCGGTCTCGATCCAGTTGCAGTCCTCTTCGGTGATGGTCAGCGGCGGCAACAGCTTGATGGTGTGGCTGCCGTGGCCGGAGACCTGCGTCAGGATCTTGTGATCCTTGAACAGCGGCACGGTGATGAGCTGGCAGAACAGGCCCTTGTTGGCGGTCTCCAGCACGTTCCACGACGCCTTCAGCCGCAGCGATTTCGGCGGGCCGAACTCGACGCCGATCATCAGCCCCTTGCCGCGAACTTCCTTCATCAGTTCGTAGCCGGGCACCATCCGCGTCAGCGCCAGCCGAAGCTCGGCGCCGCGCTTGGCGGCGGCCTCGATCAGCTTTTCGGACTTCGATCACCTCGAGCGTGGCGATGCCGGCGGCCATCGCCAGATCGTTCTTCGCGAAGGTCGAGCCGTGCACGACCGCGCGGTCCATCTGGTTGAAGATCTTGTCGAAGATCGCCTTGCGCGTCAGCAGCGCGCCGACCGGAACGTGACCGCCCGACAGCGCCTTGGCGAGCAGCACCATGTCGGGTTCGACATTCCAGTGCTCGACCGCGAGGAAGCGCCCGGTGCGGCCCATCCCGGTCTGGATTTCGTCGGCGACGAACAGCGTGCCGTATCTGCTTGCACAGCGCGGCGGCGCCCGGCAGGAATTCGTCGGTGGGCATGTTGACGCCCTTGCCCTGGATCGGCTCGACGATGAAGGCGGCGACCTGGCGCGACGACAGCGCCTGCTCCAGCGCGGCGAGATCGTTGAAAGGGATCGGCGTGCATCCCGGCAGCAGCGGCTCGAAGCCGGCGCGGAAATTCGGATCGTCGGTCAGCGACAGCGCGCCATAGGACAGGCCGTGGAAGGCGTGGGCGCAATAGACGATGCCGGGCCGCCCGGTGGCGCCGCGCGCGAACTTGATCGCGGCCTCGACCGTCTCCGCGCCGGAATTGGCGAAAAACACCTTGTCGAGATACGGCACGTATTCGAGCAGCCGCTCGGCCAGCACGCCGGCGAGCGTCGAGACATCGAGCTGCACCAGATTGGGCAGGTCGCTGTCGAGCACGCTCTTCAGGGCCTGGCGCAGCGCCGGATGGTTCCGGCCAATCGCAAAAACGCCAAAACCGCTCAGTAGATCGAGATAGCGCACGCCTTCGCGATCGATAGAGGTACTGGCCCTGGCCCTTCTGGAAACCGACATCATAACCGATGGTTTTGAGCACCCGCACCAGTTGCTCATTCAGGTGGCGCGCATGCATGGAACTGCGCTGCGCCTGGCGGTCCACAAACATCTCGGAAACGTCTAGATTTGAATATAGCATCAGCTACATACTTCGGTTGATGGCCGTTTCGTCAACTGAAGAAACGCTCAATGCGGCGTTTTGCCCTCGTTCGGATCACCAACTTAAGCACAGGTTAGACCATGTTGCACTGCCCACGAAAGATCATGCGTACAGTAGTATATTCCGGAATAATTTCTGGCGACAGGCCTTGCACCGGCCTTCGCGCTCGATCCGACCGGCGACTGGCGAGTCGCCGACGGCGTCGCCAACATCCGGGTCGCACAATGCAACGGCAACATGTGGGGCGCGGTGGCCTGGGAGCAGACGCCGGGCGGCCGCGACATCCACAATCCCGATGTCTCAAAACAGAGCAGGCCGACCCTCGGGCATGCCGATCCTGATCGACATGAAGAAGAAGGCCGGCGTCGATCAATGGGAAGGCCAAGTCTACAACGCCAAGGACGGCCAGTTCTACAGCTCGACGATCAAGCCGGTCGAGCAGCGATCATCTCGAAATCCAGGGCTGCGTGCTCGGCTTCCTCTGCGGCGGCGAAACCTGGACCCGCGTCGCGCCCCCGATTCCCTCGAGCCCCGCCAACAGCATGGCCAAGGGCGCGACCGAAGACCGCGGCGCGCCGCCCAAGGCGGCGGCGGCCGCCGCCCCGAAGCCGGCTGCTCCGGCAAAGACCACCGGCGCGGTCAGCCAGCCACCGAAGGGGCAAAAACAGGCTCGGCTCAGCCCGCCGATTCGGTCGGCGATATCTGCCTACTTCCCGACATCGCGGGGTTTACCCATTAGCGCCGGCTGGAACAGCAGCACCGCGGCGAGCGTGGTGACGAGCGACAGCGCCAGCAGCTTGCCCATGCTGGCGGTTCCCGGATGACTTGACAGCCACAGGCTTCCGAACGCGGTCGCCGTCGTCAGCGCGCTGAAGAAGATCGCCCGCGTCAGGCTGATCTGCAGCAGGTTGGTTCGGCCCGAGCGCCAGGCCGTGACATAATAGATCTTGAAGGCGACGCCGACGCCGAGCAGCAGCGGCAGCGCGACGATGTTGGCGAAGTTGAGCGGCATTCCGATCAGCACGCAGATTTCCAGCGTCACCGCGCCCGCCACCAACAGCGGCACCAGCGTCAGCAGCACGTCGGTGATCCGCCGCAGCGCCAGCCAGAGCAGCAGGCCGATCACGACCAGCGCCGTAGATGCCGGCGTGAATGAAGGCCTTCACGACGGTGTCGCCGGATTTGAGAATCGACACCGGTCCGCCGATCGCGTTCGGCTCGGCGGCGAGCACGGCGGCGGCAAATTTGCGCAGCGTGTCGTTGTCGTTGGGATCGCCGCGCGGCAGCGCCTCGACGCGCTGCAGGCCGTCCTTGGTCTTCCACGCGTCACGAGATCCGGCGGCAGCGTCTTCAGGCTGACCGGCTGGGCCTGCAGCGAATTCTTGAGCTGGTCGAGCACCACCTTCAACGGGTTGACGAAGATCGCCTGGGTCTTGTTGCGCGTCGCCTCGTTCGAATCGGCGAGCTTCGACAGCGCATCGGCCAGCCGCCGCGACGCCACCGCGCCCGGCCCCTTGGCGTCGCCGGCGGTCTTGCGCAGGCTCGTCGACCGATCCCTTCAGCGAATTCGACGTTCTCCGCGTCCGACGGCGGCATCGTCGATGGAATCCGGGTTGAGCGCGGGATCGAGCACCTTGGCGCCCTGCGCGATCAGCTTCAGCTTCGCCGGCTGGTCTTCCGGCACGAAGCTGTCCAGCGACATCACGCGCAGCACTTCCGGCACCTTCTCCAGCCGGGCCTCGATCTTCCTCGCGTCGCTCGTCCGAATTGGTCATCACGTTGATGGCGTTGGCGCCGGTGTTCGGGTCCTTTCGCAGATCGAGAAAGGTCGCGATCAACTCGACCTTGGGACTGCGCAGGTTGATCGGGTTGAAGTCGAACCGCAGGAAGTAAAGCAGCGGCAGGCCGGCGACCGCGATCAACAGCGTGCCGACGATGATGACGACGCGATGGTCCTCGAGGAAATGGTCGAGCGGCGCCAGGAACGCGTAGCCGACCGGTTCCATCTCGCCGGGCGGGTTGAGCAGCTTCAGGATCGCCGGCAGCACGGTGATGCTGGTGGTGAAGGCCACCAGCATGCCGACGCCGGCGATCTCGCCGAGTTCCGAGATGCCCTTGTAGTCGGTCGGCAGGAACGAGAGGAAGCCGGCCGCGGTCGCCATCGCGGCCAGCGACAGCGGCACCGCCGAGCGCTCGGCCGCCTGCACCAGCGCCGCCCTCAGATCGTTGCCCTTGAAGCGCTCGGAGCGGTAACGGACGCTGTACTGGATGCCGAAATCGACGCCGAGGCCAACGAACAGAACCGCGAACGCGATCGAGAGCAGGTTCAGCGAGCCCACCATCATCAGGCCGACGGCGGTGGTGATGGAAAGGCCGATGAAGAGGTTGACGAACACCGCGAAGATGATCTTCGGCGAATGCAGCGCCATCCACAGAATGAACAGCACGACGACGACGGTGCCGATTCCGTTGACGATGGCGCCGTCCTGGACGGTCGCGAATTCCTCGTTGGCGATCGGAACCGGCCCGGTCAGCCTGACCCGCGCGCCGTATTCACTGGCGAAATGCAGGTCGTTGGCCGCCTGGCGGATGGCGTCGGTGGCGGCCTTGCCGGGCTCCAGCGCGTTGAAGTCGAGGATCGGCTTGAATTCGATGAAGGCGCGGCGGTCGGAATCGGTCAGCGGCTTGTCGCTGAGTGAGCTCGCGCCAGGAGAACGTCGCCGTCGCCCTTGTTCAGCACATTCTCGACCGTCTGGGCGATCAGGTTGAAGGGCCGCGCGGTGCCGTCGAGCTTGACCTGTCCGCGCTTGACGCCGGCGAGCCCGGTCTCCAGCGCGCCGGTCAATCCGCGGATCGAGGGATCGCCGGCCATGATCTCGATCAGGGGCGCTGCCAATTCGAACTGTCCGGTCAGTTGGCCGACCTCGGCCACGGGCAGGAACAACAGCCCGTTCTTTTCGAAGAATTCGCCGGAACCGAGCTGCTGGACCGACTCGAAATTCTTCTTGTCGCCCGAAAGCCGGTCCGCCAGCGCCTTGCTGGCGACGCCGGTCAGTTCCGGCGTCGGCGCCTCCACGACCGCGAGGATGGTCCGGTCGCGGTCGAAGGCCTCGCCGAACTGGTTGTCGCGCTTGCGCCAGTCCAGATTGGACGAAATCAGCGTGTTGATGTCGGTGTTGATCGAGAAGTGCTGGGCCGTGTAGATAGCCCGCCGCTACCGCAAGAATGAGCGCGACAATGACCGTGAGAGAGGCAAACCGCGTGCAGGCTTTGACAATCGATACGACAATGCTTGTCAGCACATTCTTTCTTTCTGCTGTTAACGGCGCGCCGGGAAACGCCCGCTGCTTACCGGAGTTTCACAAGCCGATCTAATGTTGCTTTTTAATGGTTTTCCCTGGCGGCGCGGGAACTGCACCCCAGGACGCCGAAACCGGGCCCGAACGCTGTATAGACCGCTTCGGCGGCCGGTAAAGTGACGAACAAGTGAGGGTTTTCAAGCTTTATTGCCCATGTTTTAGAAATACTGTAGTATAATACCGGCCTTAACCTCACTGTCTTTTGGTCGTTCGTGTTCGAGACCCTCCTTTCCTCAGCGGCCGTTTTTTGACACAAAGCCTGTGCCTCCATGCGCCTGGGGACAGGGCGGATGCGCGCAAGCGGGGATGGTGCGGATATTGCAGACATCCCAGCTGTGGAGACATGCAGAAATGAGCTTGGTGAAACTTGCGTAACGGGCCTCCCATGGAAGTGTATCTGGCGCAGCCGCGCGGCTTTTGCGCGGGCGTCGTGCGCGCGATCGAGATCGTCGAGCGTGCGCTCGAGAAATACGGCCCGCCGGTCTATGTGCGACATGAGATCGTGCACAATAAATACGTGGTCGAAAGCCTGAAGAACAAGGGCGCGATCTTCGTCGAGGACCTGTCGGAAGTGCCTCCGCTCGCCGTCACCGTGTTCAGCGCCCATGGCGTGGCGCGGACGGTCGAGGAGGAAGCCGCCGCGCGCGGCCTGCCGGTGCTCAACGCCACCTGCCCGCTGGTGACCAAGGTCCACAATCAGGGCAAGCGCTATATGTCGAAGGGCCGGGCACTGGTCCTGATCGGCCATGCCGGGCATCCCGAGGTCGAGGGAACCATGGGCCAGGTTCCAGGCCCGGTGCTGCTGGTCCAGAACGTCGACGACGTGGCGGCGCTGACCCTACCCCGGGATACCCCCGTGGCCTATATTACCCAGACCACCCTGAGCGTGGACGACACCAAGGACATTATCGCGGCGCTCCAGCGGCGCTTTACAGATATTCAAGGCCCCGACATCCGGGATATCTGCTATGCGACACAGAACCGCCAATCTGCGGTAAGGGACCTGAGCAAGCTGGTCGACGTCATCCTGGTAGTGGGGGCTACCAATAGTTCCAATTCGAACCGCTTACGCGAAATCGGCACTGAAGCCGGCGTCGCGAGTTACCTCGTTGCGGATGGCAGCGAGCTGAACCCGGGTTGGCTGAAGGACGCCAGGGCCGTGGGCATTACCGCAGGCGCATCGGCCCCCGAAGTGCTGGTCGATGACGTGATCGAGGCGTTGCGGCGGATCGGACCGGTGAAGGTGTCGGTCCTGCCCGGGCGTGAAGAAAATATCGAATTCCGGCTTCCGGCTGAACTGGCGGCAGGCTGATCCATTCTCTCGTTTGTCCAGAAAGAAAAACCGTAATGGCAATACCCTTCTTCAAGGAACTGCGAATCGGCGGCTATCTCATGAAGCAGAAGCTGATGGGCCGGAAACGCTATCCGCTGGTGCTGATGCTCGAGCCGTTGTTCCGCTGCAACCTCGCCTGCGTCGGCTGCGGCAAGATCGACTATCCCGATGCCATCCTCAACCGCCGCATGTCGGCGCAGGAATGCTGGGATGCCGCCGACGAATGCGGCGCGCCGATGGTGGCGATCCCCGGCGGCGAGCCGCTGATCCACAAGGAGATCGGCGAGATCGTGCGCGGCCTCGTTGCGCGCAAGAAGTTCGTCTCGCTGTGCACCAACGCGCTGCTGCTTGAAAAGAAGCTCGATCTGTTCGAGCCGTCGCCCTATCTGTTCTTCTCGGTGCATCTGGACGGCCTCAAGGACCATCACGACAAGGCGGTGTCGCAGAAGGGCGTGTTCGACCGCGCGGTTTCCGCGATCAAGGCAGCGAAGGCCCGCGGCTTCACGGTCAACGTCAACGCCACCATCTTCGACGGCCATCCGGCGGAAGAGATCGCCAAGTTCCTCGACCTCACCACCGAACTCGGCGTCGGCGTGTCGATGTCGCCGGGCTATGCCTATGAGCGCGCGCCCGACCAGGAGCACTTCCTCAACCGCACCAAGACCAAGAAGCTGTTCCGCGACGTGTTCGCGCTCGGCAAGGGCAAGAAGTGGAACTTCATGCATTCCGGCCTGTTCCTGGACTTCCTGGCCGGCAACCAGAACTACGAATGCACGCCGTGGGGCATGCCGGCGCGCAACATCTTCGGCTGGCAGAAGCCCTGCTACCTGCTCGGCGAAGGCTACACCAAGACCTTCAAGGAACTGATGGATACGACGGACTGGGAAACCTACGGCACCGGCAAGTACGAGAAGTGCGCCGACTGCATGGCGCATTGCGGCTACGAGCCGACCGCGGCGAAGGCCGCGCTCGACAATCCGCTGAAGGCGATGTGGGTGGCGCTGCGCGGCGTCCGGACCACGGGTCCGATGGCGCCCGAGATCGATCTCACCAAGCAGCGTCCGGCGCAGTACATCTTCTCGTCGGAGGTGCAGAAGCGCCTGTCAGAGATCCGCCGTGACGAGGCCCTCGCCGCCGAGCAGAAAGCCTCGACAGCCGCGTAACGAGCGCAGCGCGCGGTTGAAATCGATTCCGGTCGAGACCAGCTCGCGCAGCGTCATCGGGTTGCGCGCAACCCCGCGCAGCACCTTGCGCAGGTCGATATCGCCGTTCGGCTTGATCGCCGACATCGCCAGCGACGGCAGCGCGCGGCTGGCGGGGTCGGCGATGACGCGCAGTGCCGCGAAGGGAAGGTCCGGCTTCGGCGGCGTAGGCGGCCGCGATGTGGCTCTCCATGTCGACCGCGGCAGCCCCCGTCTCCGAGTGCAGCGCCGCCTTGACGTGGCGCGCGGCGACCACCTCTTCGGCGCCGGCCAGGCTTCCCCTGACCACGCGCCGGCGGCCCAAGCGCCACACTGGCGATCATCTCTTCGTTCAGCGGCAGACCGGCCAGCCAGCGGGTATCGCCGGCCAGCACCTCGGTCGCCACCACCACGTCGCCCGATTTCAACGAAGGATCGAGCCCGCCGGCCACGCCGAAGCTGATCACGCCGCGGATCGTCGTAGGGTCGAATACCGTGAGCAGCGCCCGCAATTGCTGCGGATCGCTACTGCTGCAGATCACGGTCATGCCGGGCCCGGCCGCAATGCGGGCCTCCTGCACCAGACCGGTCACAATTAATACGGGCCGCGGATCAATTCGACCAACCGCGGACCTGCCTTCCCCCGCCCCCAAATTCACATCCCGACCCCTACCACCCTGCTGTTGGTGTTCCTGAGATTCCGATACCGCGCCAACGCCCAGAGCGGAAAGAACTTCGGGTACCCATGATAGCGTAGATAAAACACCCGGGGAAAGCCCGTTGCCGTGTAACGCTGCTCGTCCCAAAGCCCTTTTTGGCTCTGTGTGTGCTATCAGGTACTGGACGCCCCGGGCGACCGCCGGGTGTCCGACCTCGCCCGCCGCCATCAGGCCAAGCAAGGCCCATGCCGTTTGCGAGGCCGTGGTGGGGGCATCCTCGAACCCCCGGTAGTCCAGCTTGTAGCTGGTGGCATCCTCGCCCCAGCCGCCGTCCTTGTTCTGGATCGAGACCAGCCAGTCCGCGGCCTTGCGAATCATCGGGTCCTGGTGGTCGACGCCGGCGGCATTGAGGGCGCACAGGACCGACCAGGTGCCGTAGATGTAGTTCAGCCCCCAGCGGCCGTACCACGAGCCCTCGGCGAGCTGGGTGCGGCGCAGATAGGCGATCCCGTCCGCCACCGCCTTGCTGCCTGCGACGGTCTGACCGAGCTGCGCCAGCATCGAGAGGCAGCGCGCGGTGACGTCCTCGGTCGGCGGGTCGAGCAGCGCGCCGTGGTCGGAGAACGGGATGTTGTTGAGGTAATATTCGAGATTGTTGACGTCGAAGGCGGCCCAGCCGCCGTCGCGGCTCTGCATGCCCTCGATCCACTCGCGGCCGCGGTCGATCGCGGCATCGTATTGATGGGTTCCGTCGGCGCGCTGGGCGCGATCCATCGCCATCACCACGACCGCGGTGTCGTCGAGGTCGGGATAATAGTCATTGTTGTACTGGAAGGCCCAGCCGCCGGGGCGCAGGTCCGGGCGCTTCACCGCCCAGTCGCCCTTGACATCCAGCACCTGCCTCGGCTTCAGCCATTCGAGCCCCTGCCTGGCCGGGGCCGCCGCCTCGCCGCCGGCTTCGAGCAGCGCATGACAGGTCAGCGAGGTGTCCCACACCGGCGAGACGCACGGCTGGCAATAGGCCTCGTCCTCGCCGATCACCAGCAGACTGTCGAGGGCCCGGCGCGTCATGGCGCGCGGCGGATAATCCGCTCCCTTGCCGAGCACCTCGTACATCATCACCGCGTTGGCCATCGGCGGATAGATCGCGCCCGAGACCGTCCTCGCCGTTGATTCGCTCCTCGATGAAGGCCACCGCCGCATCGATCGCGCGCGCGCGCAGCTTCTTCGGAAACAACGGCTCGACCACCCGCAACACGCTGTCGAGCCCGCGGAACAGCAGGAACCAGGCCCAGCTCTGATGCGGCGCTTTCGCGGTCATGCCGATCGAATGCGGCGGCTGCAGGAACAATTCGTCGATGCCGACGCCGATTTCGTTTTTCGCCCGCGGCTTCAGCGCGGCCAGCACCAGCAGCGGCACCATCGTGGTGCGGGCCCAGTACGAGATCTTGTTGATGTGGAACGGGAACCACAACGGCAGCAGCATGATCTCGACCGGCAGCACCGGCGCGCTGCGCCAGCTCATCACCCCGAACATCGCCAGCATGAAGCGGGTGAAGACGTTGCTGTGGATGGCGCCGCCGCGCGAACGGATCGCCTCGCGCGCGCGCACCATGCACGGCGCATCGGTGGGCTCGCCGATCATCTTCAGCGCGAAATAGGCTTTCACGCTGGCGCTCATGTCGAATTCGCCCTCATGCACCAGCGGCCAGCCGCCATGGGCGCCCTGCACCCGGCGCAGGTAATTGGCGATCTTGGCTTCCAGCGGCGCGTCGACCGGCTCGCCGAGATAATGGCGAAGCAAGACGTATTCGGCTGGAATCGTGCAATCGGCTTCCAGCTCGAACACCCAGTGTCCGTCCGCCTGCCGGTAGTCGAGCAGCGCGCGCGTCGCCGACGCGATGCTCGTCTCCAGAACCTGACCGGAGGTTTGGCCAGAGGCTCGGACGGGTTCGATTCCAGCTAGTTTATCGACGGAATGCATCAGGCTCGACATTTCCTGTATTCGCCTTGCTAGGTTACACCCAAAAGCAGTTCTAGATCATTGAATTGACGCGTTTTCTTGACGCAAACCCGTCTCCGCTTCGCCGGGACGGACGGGCGGTCAGGACCGCCGCATGGCCAGCACGAGGTCGGCGGCACGGTCTCCGGACCGCACCGAGCCCTCGATGGTGGCCGGCAACCCCGTATCAGTCCAGTCGCCGGCGAGAAACAGGTTTTTCCATGCGGTCGAAGCGCCCGGCCGCAGCGCATTCTGCTCCGGCGTGGCCTCGAACGTCGCACGGCGTTCGCGCACGACCTGCCAGGGCGGCAGGTCGCCCTGCACGCCGCCCGCCTTGCAGACGTCCCGCCAGATCGCTTGCGCAAGCTCCTCACGCGGCATGTCCACCAGACGGTCGCCATTGCTGATGGTGACCGACAGGCGCTGCGGGAACGCGAACAGCCATTCCACCAGCCCGCCGACGACGCCGAGCAGCGGCGGCATGCCCTTCGGCGGATCGAAGCGGAAATGCGCGTTCACGATCGCCCGGAATTTGGTCGGCGTCTTCAGCCCCGGCAACAGCGACGCCGCCGCGCGCGGCGGGACAGCCATGATCACGGCGTCGTCGGGGCCGATGGCGACGGTGTCGCCGCCGAACTTCAATTCGCCGACGCGTCCCGAGGCCATGCCGAACTCGCGCAGCTCGTGTCCGAACCGGACGCTGCCGCCCTTGTCCTGCAGCAGCTTGACCGCGGGCTCGACCAGCACCGCGCTCAGGCCCTCGCGCGCGATCAGCGGCCGGCAGGCCTGTCCGCCCGCCAGCAAGGTCTCGCGCACCACCGCACCGGCCAGCCCTGCGGAGCCCTCCGGCGGGTCGACGTTGAGCGCCGCCAGCAGCAGCGGCTGCACCAGCCGATCGTACAGCGTTCCCTCGCAGGGGATCGCCTTGCCGACGAGCTTGCTCTGCGCTGCCCATATCAGAGGCATCAATGCCAGATAGTCGCGCACACTGGTGTCGGGCACGCGGCGCGACTCGTCGAACACCCATAGCGGCAGCCGGCTCTCGCCGAGATCGAGCTGCCAGCGCTGTCCGGTGCCGAGATCCACGAATGGAAACTGCGCGCGCTTTGGGCCGACCAGCCCCGCCTCGGTGCCGATCGAGCGCGCATAGGCCAGCGCGTGATGATTGCCGGAGAGCAGCAGATGGTTGCCGTTGTCGATGGTCAGGTTGGTCGCGGCATCGAAATAGGAGCGGCAGCGGCCGCCGGCCTGTTGCGTGGCCTCGTGGACGTGCACCTTGAAACCGGCATTGGTCAGCCGAACGGCGGCCGAGAGGCCCGATATTCCGGCGCCGACGATATGAACGGTGTTTTGCATCAGATGAACGCGTGGCGGAGGAGAATGGCGATGCGAGCCATCTTGTTGACGCGAACCGGCGCGCGGGGCGCTGCAAATCCGCGCGCGACGAGAAGGTCCAGTATCGCGCGATAGTATTTCGACATGATCCTGGGAGCACGCACCGCGCGCCGCCTGTTGCGGTTCATGATCTCGTCGGCCTTCTGGAAATGCATTCTGGCCCGCTCGGCGAGCGGCAGGCATACCTTGGGCAGCGTCCGTTCGGCGATCACCCTGACCGGATCGTCGCCGGTGATGCCGGCAAGCAGCAGGCTTTCGCGCGGCAGATACAGGCGGCCGAGGCCGGCATCCTCATCGATGTCGCGCAGGATGTTGGTCAATTGCAGCGCGCGGCCCAGATGATGCGCGAGCTGGATGCCGTCGGCCTCCGGGAGCCCGAACACCCGCACCGACAGCCGTCCGACCGCGCTCGCCACGCGGTCGCAATACAGGTCGAGCGTCGCCAGATCGGGGGCGCGGATATCCTGCGGCACGTCCATTTCCATGCCGTCGACGATAGCCAGAAAATCCTCGCGCTTCAGATCGAATTTGCGGACGGAAGCGACATAATCGCGCAACCGCGGCGGCGGATGGCCCTGATACAGGGCGTCGATATCGTCGCGCCATTGCTGCAGCGCCTTGAGCCGCTCGGGCCGCGGCCCGTCGGAATCGGCGATGTCGTCGACATGCCGGCAGAAGCTGTAGATCTGGAACATCGCCTCGCGCTGCTCGCGCGGCAGGATGCGCATCGCCGCGTAGAACGAACTGCCGGACGCGGTTGTCCCGTCACTCGGGTTGGCTGCCGCCGCCTCCAGCGTCATGCGCCGGCCGCCGGCTTCGATACGGGCCGGCGACCCACCGCGCGCCGGGTCATCTCGCCGGCCATTCCAGCGAGGCTGTGGCCAAGCAGTTCGAGCGGATTGAGATGCACCCGCTCGCTCAGGGGATCGCGCACCTTCAGGAGTTGAACGATCCTGTCGGCAAACGCCTGGATCACGGAGATCTCGATCCCGAGCCGGAAATCCCTGACCTCGGCGCTGAGCGATTTGCTCTCATCGAGCAGCGCCTCGGTCCGCACCGCGAGCGCATGCAGGCATTGCAGGAGCTGCGGCGACGCCCGGCCCTCGCCGAGCGCCTCGACGGCTGCGCCTGACGCGGCCAGCGCATCGCGCGGCAGGTAGACGCGATTGAGGTCGCGATAGTCCTTGCCGCAATCCTGCAGATGATTGTTGATCTGCAGGCCGGCGCAGAGCGCGTCGGAGGCCGCCCAGGTCGATTTGCTCTCGCCATGGACGTCGAGCATGAAGCGGCCGACCGGCATCGCCGAATAGCGGCAATAATGGATGACTTCGTCCCAGTTCTCGTAGCGAAGCTTGGTCACATCCATCCGGAAGGCGACGAGGACATCGAGCGCGTGCCGCGGCGGCATCGACCGCTCCGCCAGCGCGCGTCGCAGATTGACCGCTTCGGGCTGGCTGTCGCCCTGGCCCAACAGCTCGGCCTCGAGCAGATCGAGAAGCCTGAGCTTTTCCTCTCCGGGAAGCGTCGCGTGATCGGCGATGTCGTCGGCGGTTCTGACGAAATTATAGAACGCTGAGAATCAGCGCCCGGTGACGCGGATGGATGATCCATGACGCGACCGGAAAGTTCTCGTCGCGGTGCGTCTTGCCGGATCGTAGTTCGCTCGCGCTCGTCATCGGCAACTGGCTACATTCGCTAAAACAGTGGTTTCGCATGCGCCGGAACGGGCCCGCGCATGCTTTGGGATCGCGAACCCCATATAGGGGAATACGCCACCAAAACCAATGCTGTCCGCGGTGTTCCGGCGAGCCCAAAGCAAGCCGGAAACACGCCTGTCAACGCTGTAACAGGCCTTCGGCGACGGCTGCCCGGAAGCGCGCTTTATTGCCCGTGGTCTTTGAGCACCAAATCGCAGGCCTTGCTGATCTTTGGACGGTTCTGCTGCAGGCACGCCAGAATGGTGAAATCGCCTTGGTCGATCACCGGACGGCAGTAGCGCTGAACGTCGCGCGAACAGGCCGCCTGCTCTGCCGGCGTGCCGCTGCGCTGCGCCGGCGGCGTCTCGGCGATGGCACCGGTGGAAACCGATAGCGACAACAGGATGAGTGCCAGGAAAATTTTACGCATCGTGTTCCTTCATTCTGACGGCAGAGAAAATCAACCCCGCATGATGCAAGCCATGACCGGGACCGACTGGTTGGATTGCAAGCGCCGCGAATTGCGGCAGCAAGGCAACCAGAAGCGCTGTCAAATGCGGCCAAATTTACGGCGGTCCGGCAGGAACCGCGATGCTCCACCAATTCGTTGGATGACGTCAATAACCGGACGATTTCAAGGAGTTACTCCTTGATCTGGATTTGCTGCATTTGTTGCGGATAGGTCACGCTTGGGAACTATTCGGAGGACCGCGATCTCGAGGACCGTTCCAATTTTCGCTGAGGCAAAAAAGCGGTTCGCCAGCGTCCTTCGGATTGTGTATCAATATGCCTATCCGATCAGCACCGACGAACCGGCTGGCGCAACCGCGGGCGGCGTTCGACCTTGTCATTTGAACCTAACACACTGCGGCGACACTAAATCTTCGATGCGGCGAGACGCCTCTCCCTGGTGAGAGCGTCAATTTGAGGGAAAAATGCGAATGAAACTGTTTGGCTCCGGCTTGTTTGGACAGGCCATCAAGGCTGCGGGCGTCGGCGCCGTACTCATGCTGTCGGTCACGGCCGGCAATGCCCAGTCGGGCCCGTTCACGGGCTTCAACGGCGCATGGTCGGGCAACGGCACCGTGGCGCTTTCCGACGGCACGACCGAGCGCATCCGCTGCAAGGCTGACTACGAGGTCAACGGATCCGGACTTGCCCTGAAGCAGACGCTGAAATGCGCCAGCGACAGCTACAAGTTCGATCTGACCAGCGATGTCACGAGCCAGGGCGACCGGATCTCCGGCAGCTGGAGCGAGGCCAGCCGCAACGTGTTCGGCAATCTGCAGGGCACCGCGGGCGGCGGACGCATCGAGGTGTTCGTCGAAGCCAACGGCTTTGCCGCCAACCTGACCTTGCAGACCACCGGCAACAAGCAGACCGTGCAGATCAACTCCAAGGGCGAGATCAGGGGCGTCAGCATCACGATGGTGAAGAGCTGACGCTCGGCACCTTCTTCGGATTTGCCCTGATTTGAGCCCGGCCTCCGGACAGACGCTGGGCGTTTGTCCGAAGGAGATCCCGGTTACGCGCCGCGCCGGCTAGTTCTGCGCGCGGCTTTCCTCCGCCGGCTTCGCGTGACCATGCGTTCCGCGAATCTTCTGCGACAGGTTGATCAGGAACATCGACGTCGGCCGCAGGATGAAGAGATCCGCGATCAGCGCCGCGACCATCGAGAACGCGCTGAGCCAGCCGAACAGGCGCAGCGACGGCAGGTCGGAAAACACCGTCACCACCAGCCCGCAGGCCAGCACCACCGTGGTCAGGATCAGCGCCGGACCGACCAGCACGGTGGCGCGCTCGACCGCCAGTTCCGGACTGACGCCCGGCCTCGATTCGAGCCGGAGCCGGTTGAGGAAGTGAATCGTGGCGCTCAGGCCGAGGCCGAACGACACCGTCAGCGCCACCACGCTGGCGAATTGCAGCCCCTCCCCGAGCAGCCACAGCACCGTGCCCGACAGCACCACCGGGAAAATGCCCGGCAGGATGCAGGAGAACATCACCACCACCGAGCGGAACGCCAGCCCGATGAAGATCGCGACCAGCGCGAACTCGATGGTCAGCCCGCGATTGAGCTTCTCGATCATGTTGGCGCTGTTGCGCGCGGCGATCGCCGACAGGCCGGTGACGGCGATCTCGTAGCCGGGATGCGCCTTGCGCACCGCGTCCAGCGCGTGATCGAGATTTTCGACCACGGGCAGAATCTGGCTTGAATCGAGGTCGGGCACCCGGCCCGACACCACCACCGCTTCCTGGTCGGCGGAAATGAAACGCCGCACCAGATATTCGGGAATCACGTCGACATATTCCTTCAGGGTGGCGACGTCGGAGCTGCCGGCCTTTTCCGCCAGCCAGCGCCGCAGCGTCTCCAGCGACCAGACGTTGCCGACGCCCTTCTGCTTCTCGACCGTGGAGTGGACGTCGGCGATGGTCTGCAGCGTCTCCGGCGAATACAGCGAGGCGCCCTTGGGGAATTCGATCAGCACGTCGATCGCGTTGGCGCCGGTCAGCTTGGCGTCGAGACGCCCGCTTGCCGCCACCGCCTGCTGCTTGTCCGGCACCTGGTCGGCCAGCCGGTAACGCGGCTCGAGATTGGCATAGATCACCGACAGGCCGCCGACGAGGAGCACGGCGATCAGGCTGAACAGGCCGGGCCGGCTCACCATGCGCACCGCGATCCAGTAGCAGAAGTTGCGCAGCATCTGGACGCCGGCGTCGGCGCCCTGGAATTTCACCGCGAAGATCTTTTCGTTGCGGACCAGCAGCACGCCGAACACCGGCACCAGCGACAGCACCGCGATCAGCGCGATGATGGTGGCGGCAAGCCCGGCCTCGCCGAATTTGCGGATCAGGTCGGAATTGGAGAATTGCAGCGCGATGAACGAAATGCCGGCGGTGCCATGGGTCAGCACGCAGGCCGGTCCGACCACCAGCACCGCGTTCTTGAACGCGGTGTATTTGTCCTGGCCCGCGATCAGCCGGTCGCGCGCGGCGAACGTCAGCTGCATCGAGTTGGAGAAACTGATCACCATGATCAGCGGCGTCATCACGTTCAGGAACATGTTGAGGTTGAAATTGGCCCAGCCGAGCCCGCCCAAGCGCCAGCACGATGGCGATGATCGGCGGGAACGCGGCGACGATCATGAACGATATCTTGCGGAAGAAGATGATCGCGATGATGCAGCCGGCGAGGATGCCGAGGACGTTGTAGGTCAGCCCGTCGCGCTTGACCGCGTTGCGGATTTCGAGCTGCATCACGGGAACGCCCGACAGTTCGGCGTTGAGCCCGCTGCCCTTGAGGTCCTCGGCCATCGACTTGCGGATCTCGCCGATGGTCTTGGCGAGCTTGTTGCTGGCGACCACCTCCGGTTCGAGCGACAGCACGATCAGCGCCAGCGTGCCGTCTTCGGACAACAGCTTGCCGCGGATGATCTCGTTGGATTTGACGGTCTCGATGAACTTGTCGTAGTCGGCGCCTTGCGGCAGTTCCGACGGGAACAGCGCCGCCGGCAGCTTGCCGGGCGCCGGCGCCTGGCGCGCCGAGAACAGCGAGATCAGGCCGCGCGTGCCGTCGACGAGTTGCAGGTCGGTGACGAGATCGCGCAGCTTTTCGAGGTTGTCGCGCGTGAGCAGCGTCTTGCCCTCGACCACCACCAGCACGTCGAATTCGACCGCCGGGAAGCGCTTGGTTTCGGCCTCGTACTGCCGGTATTCCTTGGAATTGGAGCGGAACAACTGGCTGAGCGAATCGTCGATCTTGATGCGGTCGATGCCGAACAGCGCGCCGATGAACAGGCCGACCAGAATGATGCAGGACAGGATCGGCGCCTGGACGGCGATCAGCCCGAGCCGCTCCAGCCCGAAGGCGATGCTGGCGCCCGGTCGGCCGCTGCTCGACCTTCTCGACATGAACTTCACTGTCGGTGTTCTTTTCGAGCATGCCCTGTCCAGTCCTCACATCGGCTCAATCTGTATAGCTTAAATTCGTGGCCGCTTAGGTTCGGGCGCGAATGCGGGCCATGACGAACCGTGTCTGATCGGCGCTAGCCCTTGAAAACATACGATAAATTCGGCGGCCCCGGTTTAGCAGGTCTTTACCGCGTCTCGCAAGCAGCGCAGGCCCTTGCGCAAAATCGACGCGGATGATGGCGATATCAGGCCCGCAGTCGCGGATTTGTGACATGCCGGCGCTTCAATTCGCGCTGATCGGCCGGGGCGTCAATGCTCGCCGCTTTCATCCTTCAGGCGAACGCCGGTCACCCCGCGCGCCAGGCCCTCGCGAATCAGCCAGGCGATCCTGAAGGCGGCCTCATCGTAGCCAAGCCCCGCGCCGTGGATGTTGGAGACGCAATTGCGCTCGGCATCGGTGCGGCCGACCTGCGGCGCGAAGGTCAGATAGGCCCCGAGACTGTCGGAGGCCGACAGGCCCGGCCGCTCGCCGATCAGCATGCACGATCATCCGCGCGCCGAGGATGGCGCCGATCTCATCGCCGAGCGCGACCCGCGCGCCGCGTCGCGACCACGGCGCGGCCGGTTTCGATGCCGTCGGCCGCAAGCCGCGGCAAGAGGCTGCGGACGAGCCGAACGGCATGGGCATTGACCGCCGTCGGCGACAGGCCATCGCCGATGACGATCGCGAGCCGGCACGCGCCGCCGCTGCTTGCCGACAGCAACTGCCGCGAGGCCTGATCGAGCGTGCGCCCGAGGTCGGGACGCCGGAGATAGTCCGGCCGCTCGCCGGCGCGGCTCGAAGACCTCGACAGGCTTCAAGAC
Organism: uncultured Alphaproteobacteria bacterium; assembly: GCA_963843225.1. Lineage (GTDB taxonomy): Bacteria > Pseudomonadota > Alphaproteobacteria > Rhizobiales > Xanthobacteraceae > Bradyrhizobium. The sequence continues at coordinate 17,805 of CAWJJT010000013.1, forward strand.
CGAGATCGCGCGAGGCCGGCGATGATCGCCGGCGCATCGAAGGCGGCATGGACGGCGTCGCGGGCGCGCGCATGGTCGAGCGTGAAGTCGAGCAGCGCCTCGGTCGGCAGGCTCGCGCCGGCGCGGCCGAGCCCGACGCGCGCCGGCGTCAGCTCCCGCAGATCCGTCAGCGAGCGGGACGGCGGCGCCGGCGGCTTCGTCACGGATTACTCGGCAGGGACCGAGGCCTCGCGCAGCCGCATCGAATAGTTCGAGGCGTTCTGCTGACCGACCGAGGCCGCGCGCGCGAACATGATCAGATGATGCGCGATCAGCGCCGCGCCGATCAGGCCCTCGATGTCGCCGTGCCGCAGCCGCGCCAGCGCGAACTTCCAGAACACCTGCTGTAGTCGCCGAGCACGCCGACCTTCCAGAAGATGTTGCGGAGCATGATCAGCCCGCGCCTGATATTGGCCCAGCTCTTCATGCTCGGAGCTGACCGGCACCTTCAGCCGGTTGGCATAGGTGATAGTCGCACTGATACTGGTAGCGCGCGTAGAGCTTCTCCGGCTGGTAGGCGACCTCCATGCATTTCTTCCAGGACTCGACGACCTGGTCGTAGGGCAGCAGGAAATCGACGTTGGAATCGCGGCTGTCGTCGTCGACCAGCCGGTTCTCGCGTTCGAGGCGATCCCACAGCGGCGTCTTCGGCAGCGCCTGCAGCAGATTGATCGTCAGCAGCGGAATGTTGGATTGCTCGACGAAGGCGAGCAGCGCATCGGCCGTGTCCGGGCTTGTCGGTGTCCAGCCCCATGATGATGCCGGAGACGACCTCCATGCCGTAGGAGTTGATGGTGCGCACGCCTTCCAGGATCGGGACCATCATGTTGTGGTCCTTCTGCATCGCCTTCAGCGCGTCGGGATCGGGCGTCTCGATGCCGCAGAAGATGGTGACGAAGAACGCCTCGCGCATCTTCTCGAGGATCTCGGGCCGCTTGGCGATGTTGAGCGTCGCCTCGCAGGCGAGCCGCATGACATAGCCGGTCTTCTTCTGCCACTCGATCAGATGCGGCAGCAGATCCAGCGCCGCCTTGCGGTTGCCGATGAAATTGTCGTCGACGAAATAGACCGTGTCGGTCATTCCGCATTCGCGCAGCTTGTCGAGTTCGGCGATGATCTGCTGCGGCGTCTTCAGGCGCGGATTGCGGCCGTAGAGGCCCGGGATGTCGCAGAATTCGCACTGATAGGGACAGCCGCTCGAATACTGGATGCTGCCGAGGAAATATTTCTTGATCTCGGCCAGCTCATAGGCCGGAATCGGAAACTCGGTCATGGCGACGCGATCGTTGGTCTTCAGCACCACCTGTTGCGCCGGCCGCGACGGATCGCGCGCCAGCCGCGCGATCAGTTCGTCGGTCGCATCGCCGAGTTCGCCGACATGGAGATAGTCGAACGAGGGATAGTAGTCCGGGCAGGCGCTGACCGAGGGGCCGCCGATCGCGACCGCGAAGATCGAACGCATGCGCGCGGCGGCAGATGTCGTTCATCTGCTGGCGCTGGATGTGCATGCCGCTGACGAACACCGCCTCCGCCCATTCGAAATCTTCCTGCGTGGCGGGGCGGATGTTCTCGTCGACGAAGCGGACCGGCCAGTTCTCCGGGCAGATAGGCCGCGATCAGCAGCAGCCCCTGCGGCGGCATGAAGGCCTGGACGCCGTCGGTCAGGGGATAGGCGTATTCGAACGTGCCGAACGAAGACGTATAGCGCGGAAAGACGCACAGGATGCGCCGTACCGTCTCGATGCCCTCAGCTCTCATCAAACTTCCTCTGCGATATCCGGCAAGACCTGAACAAGTTAAGCACGGCTGCCGAGCTCGGCTACAAATTCCTCAACATTGTGGCAGCCGTCTCAACCGTCTGACGCTCGAATGGTTGCTTCGGAATCCACGCCGGTCAGAGCGCACGCCCTCAGGCGATCAGTCGCGACGCAAAATCGGGTAACAGCCCGGCATTGCCCGGCAAGGCGAAAATCGGCGTCGGCAAGGCCCGCTGCGAACCAGCCAGTCGTCGAATTCCGGCGCCCGCTTCAGGCCGAAGAGGTCGCGGACATAGAGCGCATCGTGGAACGAGGTCGACTGATAGTTCAGCATGACGTCGTCCGCCCCCGGCACCCCCATGATGAAGGTCACGCCGGCCGCCGCCAGCAGCGTCAGCAGATTGTCCATGTCGTCCTGGTCGGCCTCGGCATGGTTGGTGTAGCAGACGTCGACGCCGAGCGGCAGGCCGAGCAGCTTGCCGCAGAAATGGTCCTCGAGCCCGGCGCGGATGATTTCCTTGCCGTCATAGAGATATTCCGGACCGATGAAGCCGACCACGCTGTTGACCAGCAGCGGATCGAAGGCGCGCGCGACCGCGTAGGCGCGCGCCTCGCAGGTCTGCTGGTCGACGCCGTGATGGGCATTGGCCGACAGCGCCGAGCCCTGCCCGGTCTCGAAATACATCACATTGTCGCCGACGGTGCCGCGCCGCAGCGACAGTCCGGCCTCATGGGCCTGCCGCAGCAGCGCCAGATCGACGCCAAAACTGCGGTTGGCGGCTTCGGTGCCCGCGATCGACTGGAACACCAGATCGACCGGCAAGCCCTGCTCGATCAGGCCGAGCGTCGTCGTCACATGGGTCAGGACGCAGCCCTGCGTCGGAATCTGCAGCCGCGCGATGATCTCGTCGAGCAGCCGCAGCAGGCCGCCGATCACGGCCGGATCGTCGCTGGCCGGATTGATGCCGATGCAGGCATCGCCCGATCCCAGCAGGAGGCCGTCGAGGATCGAGGCGGTGATGCCCTTGGCGATCGTCGAAGGGATGATTGGGCTGCAGCCGCACGCTCATCCGCCCGCGCAGGCCGATGGTGTTGCGAAAGGCCGTGGTCACCTGGCATTTCTTCGCGACCAGGATGAGGTCCTGGTTGCGCATCAGCTTTGAGACCGCCGCGGCCATTTCCGGCGTGATGCCCGCGCGACAGTGTTCCGCAGCGACTTCGCGTCGTCGCCGCATCCGACAACAGCCAGTCGCGGAACGCACCCACGGTCAGCGACGAAATGCGCGGCAAAGGCCGCCGCGTCGTGGCGTATCGACGATCAGGCGGGTGACCTCGTCGTCTTCGTAGGGGATGACGGCTTCGTGCAGGAATTGCTTCAGCGGAACGTCGGCCAGCGCGATCCGCGCCGCGATCATCTGCTTCGGCGCTTTCGGCCGCGATCCCCGCCAGCCGGTCGCCGGAGCGCGGCGGCGTCGCCTTGGCCAGGAGATCGCGCAGATCATCGAAGACATAGGTGGTGGCATCGATGGTGTGGCGATAGACCATGGCGGCTCCGGGCCGTCAGGCGGCGGCTTGCGCCAGACTATCAGCCGGACGCCGGTCATCGGAAGGCAAGATTGCATGCAGGACCGCTGTCGTTGGCCGCGCGGCCGGTCGACGCCGACCATCGGCTATTGCCGGACAGTCCCCGCGCTCGACGGATCACTGCAAACGGTTCCATCGGCGGTGAGATTTGCAAGCACGATGTCCGCATAATTATCTGATAACTAATATTACATACGCGTGCCATTGCGCGACTCAATCCGTGGAGACGCGGTAACATCTACAAATCGCGCATGACGGAATGATCGATGTGAAAATTTAATGACTTCTACCCTAAGCTTTTGCATCATTTTTAGACGGCCGGCACTGCTGACCGGCTCTCGCAAGAGGCCGTGATGTCTGAACTGCCAATTCCTCCAGCCCGTCTTCCACCTGGCTTTCATGTCGCGGCTTTCGCTCGCGGCGAAGCTGTATTCGATCTTCGCCCTGTTCGCGCTTCTGACCGCGGCCATCACCGTGCTGTCCGACTACAACACCCGCCGCAACGCGCGAGCTCACGAAGGCGATCGAGACCGCCAGCCGCGCCGCGCTCAACGTCGAGCGCGTCAATTCGCTGGTCTATGCGGTCGTGATGGAATCCCGCGGCGTCTACATGTCGACCGAACCCGCCGTCGTGAAGAAGTACGGCGACGGGCTGCTCAAGTTCAACGACACAGATCCTCGCCGTGGTCAAGAACTGGGAATCCATCGTCCAGGCCGACGACGCCGAGCAATTCGCCGACCTTCAAGAAGCGCATCGAGCAGTTCGTCGAATTCCGCAAGGAACTGGTTCGCCGCGGGATCGAGATCAACGCCGCCGCGGGCCGCGAATGGGGCGACAACGACGCCAATCGCGCCGTGCGCTCCGCCCTCAACAAGGATCTCGAGGCGCTCTCCAAGGTCTATGCCGAACGCGGCAAGCAGATCGCCCGGCAAGGCCAGACCAACCGCACACTGGCCTTTCTGCTGACCTGCCTCGGCGGCTTGGCGCTGGTCGTGGTCGGCCTCGGCGTCGTGATCATCTCCCGCTCGATCGCGCGGCCGCTTTCGGCGATCACCGCCACCATCAAGCGGGTCGCCGAGGGCGCCGAAAACGTCGAGGTTCCCCACACCGATCGCGCCGACGAGATCGGCGCGCTGGCCCGCGCGATCCGGATCTTCCAGGAAGCGATGGATCGCAACCGCAATCTCAATTCGCAGGTCTCGCAGGACTCCAAGGCGCGCGAAGCAGCGCACCCGGCACATCGAAACCTCGGTCGAAGCAGTTCCGCGGCGCGATCGGCGGCGTGCTGCGCGCGGTCACCGACAATGCGTCGGCGATGCGCGATACCGCGCAGTCCATCACCAGGGTGACGTCGGACGCCAACGGACGCGCGGTCGCCGCCGCCGGCGCGACCGAGCAGGCCTCCAGCAACGTGAATGCGGTCGCCAGCGCCGCCGAGGAACTGTCGGCGTCGGTCGAGGAAATCGGCCGGCAGGTTCGTCAATCCGCCGGCGTCGTCGAACAGGCCGGCCAGCGGACCGAGAAATCGATCGCCGAAATCGAAAGCCTCGCCGCGGCGACCCAGCGCATCGACGGCGTGCTCAATCTGATCCAGACCATCGCCGAGCAGACCAATCTGCTGGCGCTGAACGCGACGATCGAGGCCGCGCGCGCCGGCGATGCCGGCCGCGGCTTTGCGGTGGTGGCGCACGAGGTCAAGGCGCTGGCCGAGCAGACCGCGAAGGCCACCTCCGAGATCGGCCAGAATGTCGGCCTGATCCAGGCATCGACGCGCAACGCGGTCGATGCCGTGCGCGAAATCGGCCGCGCCGTGCGCGACATCAACGACGTCACCTCGAACATCGCCGGCGCCGTCGGGCAACAGGACGCCGCGACCCGCGAGATCTCCTCCAATGCGCAATCGGCCGCCCAGGGCAACGAGACGCTGGTCGCCAATATCGGCTCGCTCCGCGATGCCATCGGCGAGACCAACAAGGCCGCGTCATCGGTGCTGTCGGCGTCCAGCGATCTGACCTCGACGGCGGAGACGCTGTCGCGCGAGGTCGACAAATTCTTCCACAATCTGCGCGCCGACGCGCTCGATCAGGAACAGGCGCGGCGCACCGGCACGGCCGGCTGAGACGGCCCTGCGACCAGTCGCTCCAGAAATCGCGGCGCGGTCACGCCGCCAGCACCCTCGACATCGGATAGCCGCAACGGGTTCCGAAACTCAGGGTGGGCGGGCCGCACTCGACATAGCCATTGGCGAGATAGAAGCGCCGCGCGGTCTCGGTCGAGGTGAGCCTGCATCGCGCATTGCCTCGTTCGGCGGCGCGGGCCTCGAGCGCGCCAAGCAAGCTTCGGCTGATCCCGCGAAACCTCGCCTTCGGCGAGACGTAGTTGAGCGTGATCTCGCCGGCATCGGTGACGGCGCCGACCGCAAGGATATCGTCCTCTTCGACGGCGACGAGCACCGAATTATCCGGCTGGGCGATCCAGGAAAGAAAAACCTCCGGGGTCTTGCTGCCCAGCCATCGCCTCAGGATCGCCGCGTCGTTCCCATGGTCGGCGAGGCACAACTCCGCGATCGACCGTCGCATGACCAGACAGGCGGCGTCGGCGTCTTCAGCCGTGGCGTCACGAATTTTCATTCCGGTGTGATGTTGCGCGGATGCCGCGGCGCGAACGCCAGGATCTTGCCGCCCGGCCTTGAACGAAGCCGCTTGGTGGCGCGCGGCGCAGGTTGCGCCTCGCGCCGCTCGTTGTCCTCTTTGCGGAGGCGCGCGAGTTCATTCCAGTAAAGCCTCGGCCAGCTCGTTCTCAAGCTGTCGAGAAATTCCAGTTCACGGCCTGTAAGTATCGACATGACAACGCCGGTTCAGATTTCGCATTCGGTTCAAAAATATCGGCCTCAGCCAACCAGCCCCGCCGTCGGCGCGACGTTGGCGCTGTCGGGAAATACGGTGCTGGCGAGCACGCGCTCGTCAACTCTCAGGTGATCGCGCAGCAGGCCCTTGAGCACGGCGCGCAGATCGGTTGTCGGTTGGAGGTCGCGCGCCTCATAGAGCTGGGCGGTCTTCAGTCCCGGCCAGTCGGCGACCACGCGTCCGCCCCGCAGAGCGCCGCCGGCGAGAAACGCGACGGTGCCCGTGCCATGGTCGGTGCCGTCGGTGCCGTTGATGTGCGCGGTGCGTCCGAACTCGGTGATGACTGCGACTGCGGTCTCGCGCCAGGCATCGCCCATATTGGTCTCGATGGCGGCCAGCGCGCCGTCGAGAGCGCCGAGCAGATTGGCGAGTTGGCCGGAGGCGGCGCCCTCATTGATATGCGTATCCCACCCGACAAAGCCCACCGCTCCGACACGCGGGCCGTCCGGCTTGGCGAGAAGACGAGCCGCCGCGCCGGCGGCCTCGGCGAAATAGGCGCGCACGCGCGCGATGCCCGGCGGCGGAAGCGAAGCGCCGTCGGCCTTCATACCATCGACGCCTCCGGTAGCCAGCGCGGCAAGACGTATCCGCGCTTCGAGCGCCACCGCAAGCCGTGGATCGGTGTGCTGATAGAGATCCAGCAGGCGGGCCTGCGTATCGTCGCTGGCCGGCAGCAATTGTTGCGGCACCCACGACATCACGGGGGCCTTGCCACGCACCACCAGAGGAGTGACCGCGCCGACGCCAAGCGCGCGGCTTCCGCGCAAATCCACCCGGCCGTCCGATGCCAACTCGGCCAGCGCGCGATTGAGCCAGCCGGTCGCGACCGCGCCCGGCTTTGCGATTCCGCTTTCGAGAACGTCCTGGCCATCGAAATGCGAGCGCTCCCGATAGGGCGTGGCGGTCGCGTGCACGATACTGGCCTGTTGGGCCTTGTAGAGCCGGTAGAGGTTCGGCATGGCGGGATTGAGCGCGAAGAAACCGTCGAGCGGCAACGCCGGCGTCTTGCCGTCGAGAATGAGGGCCCGGTCACCGCGCAGGCCGATCCAGTCGGGGTCGCCGACGGGCGCTACCGCACCCAGACCATCGAGCGCACCTCTCAGCACGATGACGAGCAGGCGCGGATCGCGGCCCTCGGCGCGCGCGAGCCTCGGCATCTGGCTCCACGCAAACAGCGCGCCGGCGCCGAGCAGCGCTTCGCGACGGCTGGGCAAATGGTGGCAAAGGGTCATCTTCACCTCCTCTGGAATTCGGCCGACATGAACAACAATGCCAGCGCCTGCTGTCGGCTTTCGGCGCGGCCCACGGCCTGCTTGACCTCGGCCGAGACCGAAGATCCCAACACCGTCTCGATCACATCGTGGGGGTCGACCTTGCCCGCCACGCGCTCGGCGAAGTAGCTGGCGACGTCGAGCCGTCGCCCCATGCCGTCGATCCAGGATGCTTCGTCGTCCGGATAGCCCTTGGGCGAAGAAGGACGCCACAAGGGTTCGCCGAGAAGGGCCTGCCCGCTGGTGAATCGCACAGGATCCGCTTGCGTGACGCCGGTGGCGCGCACCATGCCGACGACCCACTCGCCCGGCCGCTTGAGTTTGGCCGGCGGCTGCGTCCAGGATTCGTCGGACGAAATCATCGCCTTGGCGACCTCCTTGAGATCGCCGGACGTATCGAGGAACACCTTTGTCATCCTCTCGACCAGCGGAGCGGGCGGCGCATCGGCAATGAAGTGGCCCGCGAGCTTGGTGGCGATGTGCGAGGCAGTGGCGGGATGAGCGGCGAGGTCCCGGAGCACGGCACGTCCCTGCTCCACCCCTTCGTCCCCATACGTCTTTCCCAGCACCTTCTGCGCACCGGGCTCGTGCAGGCGGGGATTGAAGCTGAACTCGCCGCCATGTTCGGGATTGTCGCCCGGCGGCAACAAGCCCCACCCGGTGAGCACATTGGCAAAGCTGATGACGTCGTCCTGGGTGTAGCCGCTGCGTACGCCGAGCGTATGCAATTCCATGATCTCGCGGGCGAGGTTTTCGTTGAGACCACGGGTGCGGTTGATGCCGGCGACCGAATTCGGCCCCATCGAACCCGGGTTATCCAGGTAGAACAGCATGGCCGGATGGCCCTCGACGGCCAGCAGCATATCGGCGAACCGGCCGAGCACGTGGGGACGAATGGCCTCGCGCTCATAGGCGCCGGACATGCTCTGGATCTTGTCGGCCGAGATGCAGAAATGATTGGACCAAAACCAGACCAGCCGCTCGACAAATCCAGTCTCCGCGCCGAGCGCCGCCTCGGTGCGGACCCTCGCCTCTTCGAGATAGATCGGCCGTCCCGGATCGGGCACAGCTTGGGCGGCGGCCTTTGCGGCAACGGCGCTGGCGCCTTGTTCGCTCCCCTCCATCATCGGGGACGCTTCCGCCATCTGCAGCTTTTTGGCTTCCTTCTGCTCGCGGGCGGCGATGATCGTCCTCGCCTGCCGTTTTGCGTTCGCATCGGCAACGGCGCGAAAGGCCTTGGAGCTCGAAGGCAACGCCGCTGCCGCAAGCTCGCCGGCTGACGGACGCTCGAGTTCGGCGATCAACGCGCCACGCGGGTCGGACTCGATGGCCGCAATAGAGCCTGGGCGCGGCCCCATCCCGAACCGATGGAGACCCAGTACTGCTTCAGCCTTTGCGGAACCGCTCATGGCGACGCCCCGATGGATCAGGCGAACCCGCGTGGCCCGGACACGGGCGGCGGCACAGGCTCCTGAAAAATTGCTACGTTTCGTAGTGCTACAAACCGTAGCATTAGACACGCTTCGATGCAAGTACCGTCGTGGCCGCGTCGGTCAGGCCGGCAAGGCCGGATCGATCGGGTCTCGGCCGAAAATCCGGGCCCGGACCCCGGATCAGGTCGGATCGTCCTACTGCGGACCCAGCGCAATTCGTCCGATCGTTCCGTCCTTGACCAGCGCAATCCGCCATTCGGCTGTCCCGTTGGCGAAATGGGCCATGTAGATGTCGCTGCCCATGGCGCTGACCCCGCGAAACGACATGGCGCGCAAGGCGCCAAGCCGGCCCAGGATGGCCTGGTTGAAGGGAAGCTGCTGGCGCGTCTGCGCGGCCACTTCGGAGGTCATGCGATCGTAGTTCGGCTCGCCGCGGCCCAACGCCTCGATGTATTCGCGCAGCATCGCCTCGCTTTCAGCCCGCGGCGTCGTGCGCCGCGACAGCGGATGCTCCGGCTGACCATCCGCTACCTCGATCGTGTGATAACGCGTGTTCTGTCCGGGCAGCACGATTTCGAGACATTTCCCCGATGCGTCGGCGACAACCAGGGGATTGTCGACGGAAGTCAGGATCGTCGACGACATGTTCTCGCCCATCGTGCCCTGGACCGAACGTTTTCCCTCGGAGTTGAGCTTGTAGAGCTGGATGCCGGCGCCGGTGGCGTTGTAGAGCGACACGTGCACCGGCGCGGTGCCGGCGCGGGATCTCAGATCCCGCTCCTCGGAACAGGCGGCCATTGCACCCGGCGCATCATCGCCGTCTGCGCGGAAGATGACGTCCTCGGCCCTGCCATCCGCTCCCAGCAGCAGCCGAAACTCGGCAAAGCCATTGACGAACTTCGCGCCATAGAAGTCGTACCCGCCGGGACCAACGCCGCGGAAGAAGATCAACTCCACGCCGCCGAGCGCATTGAACATCGCCTGCAGCTCGGACACATCGCGGCGGATCTTCGCCGCCAGCGGTGCGCTCATTCGCTCGTAGTTGGGGGTGCCGCGGCGCAGGTCCTCTATCCCTCGCAGGATTGCCTCCTTGCTGCCCGGGAACGGGGTCTGGTCCCTGAAGCGATCGGGGGCTTCCGAGATGCGGCGCGTGAACTCCTGCTCGATCGCGTTGGCTCTGGCGATGTCGAGGCGCGGCGCGACCCGGGCGCCCGATACCGGCTCGTGAAGCAGAACCTGCGTCACCCCCGGCTGGCCATTGCGCAGGAAGACGATGAGGTCGTCATGGTCGCTGGCGAAGGCGTCCGTGCCGCTCGCCCTCACCTCGAATTTCAGACGGCCGGTTTCCCGGACATAGAGCCGCTCACCCTCACGGGTGACGGTGAGCACGCGGCCCGGCGCCAACAGGTACGAGCCCGCATAGGAATCGAGCAGCCGCGCATCCGGCGCGGTGGCTTCCGCCGAGATTTCGGCGATTCGCGCGGCGTGCACGTCGCGACCGCTCTGGCTCACCGTCAGTTCGGACGGCTGCCGGTCACTACCGACGGCCAGCGTGATGCGGCCGGCCGCCGCCGGGTAGGAGTAGGTCCCATCGTTCGCCGCGGCCAATCGAACCTTCCGCTGCCCGCTCAACTGGCCGAAGAGATCGTCGCCCTCATGGAAGACGGCGAAGATCGATGCGCGGCCCAGCGAATAAAACGAAACATCCCGGGGCGTGCTCGCCGTCCTCGCGGCGCCGTCAACGGTCAGCGACGATGCCGGTGGCGTGCGGTAGGTGATGCTGCCGGCGGAAACGACGACCAGCGGCAGAATGGCTGTTGCAGCCCAGATGCGCTTCCGCCAGCCCGGCTTCGCGGGGGCCGTCGTTGTCGCGAGAATGCGCTCCACGCGCGCGCGCACCGTGCAGGCCCTTGCCATTTCAAGCGCCATCGGCGCCTGCCGAACACGCTGCACGAGATCGAGCAGGATCTCGGCGTAGGACAGCCTGTCGTCAAGTACTTCGAGCGCGCTCGCGTCGCTGATGATTTCGGCAAGCTCGGACAGCCGGACCAGATGCCACCACGCAAAAGGACTGAACCAGAACACCGCCCGGTTGAGCGAGGCCAGCAGCAGGACGTAGAAATCGCGGTTGGCGACATGGGCGCCTTCGTGCGCCAGCACGGCGCGGCGCTTCAGCGCGTCCCAATCGGCGCATTGAGGAGGAAGCAGGATGGTCGATCCGAAAGTGACGGGACCTGCAATGATGTTGCTCACGCGCACGCGCCAGTCGGCGGTCCAGGATTCACTCATCGGTCTTGCGGCGCGCACCAGACGCCACGTCAGATAAAGGCCGACCAGCAATCTCAGCAGCAGCAGCCCGGCAACCAACGCGTAGACCGCCGTCGCGACGGCCAGCCAATTGACCGCAGCGGACCCCTCGGTGCGAGCCGCGACGGGCACTCCCAGCTCCGACGGCATCGACGCGCGCAGCGGCTCCGGATTCGTGATGGGCCACAGATATCCATGTGCTTGCGTCGGCAAGGCGTCGGTGGTGACGCTGACCACCGTCCAATGCATCAGCAGCGGCATCGACAGCGATGCAATCAGCACCATGACCCAGGATGTCATCTGCACGTGCGGATTTCGCAACCGAAGAAGATTCAAGCCAATCCACACGACGCCGCCGAGAATCAGGGAGCGCAGCGCCGACTCCGCCAGAATCGTCAGCATCATTTTTTTCCTCCCTTCGCCTTTGCCTTCGCAACCTGGTCGGCAAGCAGGCGCAACTGCCGCTGGTCGAGCATCGCGGTGTCCACCATGCCGACCAGAACCTCTTCGACCGAACCGTTGCAGAACCAATCGACGATGCGCTGGACGGCTTTGGCCGCGACCCGTCCGCGGGGCTCGGCCGCCTGGTAGACGTAGGTTCGCCCCTCCACGGTGTGGGTGGTGTACCCCTTGTCCTCCAGCCTGCGCAGCACGGTCCGGACCGTCGATTCCTTCAGCGGACGGGAAAGCCGTTCCCGCACCGCCTCGGCCGTTACCGGACCATTGGCCCAAACCAGTTGCATGACCTCGCGTTCGAGATCGCCCAGTTCGGGCAAGCTGTCGTCCATGTCGGTTTCCTTGCGGGTTCTGCCGGGTTCTCTAATGCTACAGAGCGTCGCATACAGGTCGGCGTTCCGCAACAGCGATTCAAGGCTGTCGTCGCCGGATCGCCACTATCCGGCCGAGGCCTGACAGCCCTGTCGCCAATGGCTGGGACGGCGTCCGCCGCCGACAGCCACGCGATAATCCCCGGCCGGCGATCGACCTCCCGCAGGTTTCAAATTCGCCCGATGAAGTTGGGCATGATCCGCGCCCGTCAGAACTCGTGATTCCCTGACGATGCAGCCTCGCGTGGCGTTGAAACGATTTGAAAAGCTGTTGTCTTTAAACGCCGCGCGGCGCCGCTCATCTGCGACGAGAGGCCAGATTGCTGGCTTCTGAAATCAGATGGAGAAATTGATATGACCCACTTCAAACTGCTGTCGGCCGCGCTGATCGCCACAGCCATGCTGGCGGCGCCCGCCATCGCTCGTGAAAACCATTCGACCTCGCGGCACATCGCCCGGAACGCCGAAGCAGCCGCGCCCGGCACAGTCTATGTTGACGGGCGGCCCTGCTACCCGGCGCCGCGGGTCGGCGCGTTTGCTTCCCAGCCGTGGACCAACAGCGGGAACGTTCCCTGCATGCCTTCGCCGGATTACTTATTACGATTATTGATCCGCGGGACTCACGAAGTGGAGTAGCGGAATCACGGAGCGGCTCGGTCGTTCGCCGCCACCAGGCCGCGAACGCGGGATCGGTTTTCAATCCGGCTGGGCCGCACCGCCATCAAGGCATTGCCAACTGGATCGTGCGGTCGTCGCTGCCGGCGGGACGATCGCGCGCCATCGAACTCGATCATCGGCCAGTTCTGCCGCAGGAACGTGGTCGCATCGGAAATGGTGGCTGCCTGCACCTTGACGCTGCAAGCCTGTCTTCCCCCGTTGTTGATGATCTGAAAATGAAACGTATAGGCCGTCGTCCCGGCATCCTGGTCAGCCGGCAGGCGCTCGCGGCGCATTTTGGTATCCCCCCTTGGTGCGTCGAACGGAGGTAATTTAGATCGACGACTTGGCCTTTCGTGGGGCGCGTTGACGGCAAATTTTCCGACGGCGGATCAGGATCAAGGTTTTTTCCGGGGCGAAGAAGCGAACGCGTTCTTCACCACCGCCGAGAACTTGGCCCAGCTGCAGCTCAGCGAAGCATCCTCGCAAGGCCCGGGCTTGGATCGCTCGATCGGCCGTTTCCTCGGCAGCAATATCATCGGTTGCCCGGCGGGCTCACGCGCGATCTCCATGTTGGCCTGCAGCGCCTCGATCTGCCGCTTCGCCAGTTCAGCCGAGAGATTCTCTCGCCGCTGGGAGTCGAGGAAATTCATGTACTCGCGATCGATCTGCTTGCGCTCGTCCGCCGTCGGGTTGGGTCCGGCGATGTCGAAGTTGCGGTTCTGCATGAAGTCGAAATAGGTGTAGCCGCCGCCAGCCCTTCGGCGGGCTGCAAACCGCGCGTTGCATTCCCCGTTCAGGCGGCCGCGCTCCTCGTCCGATGCGGCGTTGGCCTGGGCCTGCTCGACGCACTCTTCGAAATCGCGGGCCGCCTGTGGCGATACGACCTCGGAATCCAGCCACCAACTGGCAAGCGCAAGCGAGGCCAGCACCACGAAGGCGACCAGCCACTTTTCAATGCCACCGTCCAGCAAACGGTACATACGCAAAATTCCCCCACCGATTCGCGCATTACGCGAAAAAAATGAGGGTTTTTGCGGGCAGACACCCCCTGATGTAGCAACGAGGCCACAGTCTTCCCGCATTATTCGGGGCATGGGAATCTCGCCATGATTGGGCGCGGATTGTCGACGAGGGTGGGATCGTTGATTATCAAGGGTTCTGGTCATGCGATCGGTCAAAGCTATTGCAACATTGGCGTCGGCAGCCGCGATCGTTGGTTCAATATTTGCAGTTAGCTGGGTCAGCCTTGCGCTGCTCGGCTTTTGAGTGTGCACTAACTATCGCGTTTTCGAATGAAATCCAGTCCCGTTTTTGATGCGGGGCGGACACAGGTTCGCGTGAAGAAAACACGCGCTAAATCAGGAGCTTGGAGCCCGTTTTTCCTGAAACGAACGGGCTCCGGCTCATTATGTCTTTGATTGCAACGCTGGTAAGTCATCACAATGATTGCGAGAAGCATTTTAGCCCTGTCCGCCGCATTGATGCTGGCGAATTGCTGCGCGCTGGGAAACGGCTGTGCACCGACATCCTCTGCCTCCACGCCGGCCGCTTGGGACGGCCTCGGCTCGGCACCATCGGACGACGTCCAGCCGGTCGACCTTGCGCCGCCGAGGAAACAGGCCCGGGCCAAGCGCGAAATCATCCTGGGCCCGCTCGACGGCACGGCGGGCGATCAGACCGGCAAGGTCCGCCCCAAGGATCAGTGGGAAAAAGACCAGACGGCGGATCGGGACGACGAGGCCAGGCTCAAGCGTACCCTGAAGATTTGCAGCGCCTGCTAGGCGGCGAAACCGGCCCGGCGACCTGACACAAGCGGTCGTCGCGTTCCGAACGCATGCCGCGGGCCAGTTCGGCTTTTGGTTCCCCTGCAGGAAGCAGAGATCCTCCCAAAATCGGCTCCTGAGCAATTTCAGGCAGTTAGCCTGCGATTCTGCCGAACGCTCCGCAACGGGCAGATTGCTGGTGGCCGTCCCGAGTGAACCAAAACCATCGCCGCGACTTGTCTTGCAGGTTGACTTGCAAGCGGACGGACCATCCATGGCGAGCCAGAATTCAAACATCGATCAAATCCATGCCGGCGCGATCTGCGACGAGATCGGCGAAAGGCTGCGCGTAGCGCTGACCGGTATTCCGGATCGGATGCCGCAAAACATTCTGGGCCTGACAGAACGATTTGACCGCGAAGGCGGCAACGACGCCCCGACCGGGAGGGAGGCGGGATGAAAGACTTTTCCAACGCAGCTTTTCCGCCTGAAACGGTGGACCTGATGAAAAACGCGCTGGATGCGGCGGTGGCCTCGCTGCCGGACCCCGTCAGTTCGGCTCACGTCCAATCGCTGGCTGAATCCATTCTTCGCACCGCCAAGGAAGGCGAAAGAGATCCGGCGGCATTGCAGCGAATGGCGCTGCTGGAACTTCAGATTTCGCCGCGGCATTAGAGGTGCCGGCCGGCCGCATATCCCGACGACCACGCCCATTGAAAGTTGAAGCCGCCGAGCCAGCCGGTGACGTCGACGACTTCGCCGATGAAATAGAGGCCGGGAACGCTTCTCGCCTCGAAGGTCTTCGAGGAGAGTTCGGACGTATCGACGCCGCCGAGCGTCACTTCGGCGGTCCGGTAGCCTTCGGTCCCGTTCGGCCGGACGCGCCATTGCTTCACGGCGGCCGTAACCTTCGTAAGCCACGCGTCGGAGAAATCCGCGATCCGTTCCGGGCCGCCGATCGTATCAGTAATGGCGCGCGCCAGCCGCTTCGGGACCAGGCCCGCGAGCGCGGTCGCCATTTCCTGCCGCGGATGGTCGCCGCGCAATTTCCGGAGTTCGGCAAAAAGGTCGATCCCCGGCGCCATATCGACGACGATGTCCTGACCCTCGCGCCAATAGGACGATATCTGCAGGATCGCCGGACCGCTCAAGCCGCGATGCGTGAACAGCAGCGCTTCATCGAAGCTTGTCTTGCCGCAGCTCACAATCGCCTCGACCGAAACACCGGCGAGATCGCCGAATTGCGCCAGCAGCGCGGCGTCGAAGGTCAGCGGCACCAATGCGGCGCGCGGCGGCACGATCTTCAGGCCGAACTGCTCGGCGATTTTGTAGCCGAACCCGCTCGATCCCATTTTGGGAATTGAGGGCCCGCCGGTGGCAACGACCAGCGCGCGCGAGCGAAACGCGCCCTGGTCCGACGCGACGACGAAGCCCGCTTCGTCCCTCGAAACGCCTGAAATACGCACCCCCGGCCGCAACTCGGCGCCGACCTTGCGGCACTCGGCCAGCAGCATGTCGACGATCTGCATCGACGAACCGTCGCAGAACAACTGCCCGCGTGTCTTCTCGTGCCAGGCGATGCCGTATTGCTCGACCAGCGCGATGAAGTCGCGCTGGGTGTAGCCGCTCAGCGCCGAACGACAGAACTGCGGATTGCTGGACAGAAAGTTGGCGGGCCCCGCATGCAGATTGGTAAAATTGCAGCGCCCGCCGCCGGAGATGCGGATCTTCTCGGCCGGATGGCGCGATTGCTCCAGCAGCAGCACCGAACGGCCGCGCTGGCCGGCGATGCCGGCGCACATCAGGCCGGCGGCGCCAGCGCCGAGGATGATGACGTCATGGTGGTTCGCTTGAAGATGGCGGGCCTTCGTCATTCGACCAGCAGCACGTCCACCGCCACCGCGAGCTTCTGGCGGCGCGATCCGACGATGATGCCGTCGACCGGCGAGACATCGGAGAAATCGCGCCCCACGGCGAGGATGATGTGATCGTTCTCGACCAGGATATCGTTGGTCGGATCAAAACCTACCCAGCCGAGCGCCTCGCCGCACCACAACGACACCCAGGCATGGGTCGCGTCCGCGCCCTGCAGGCGCGGCTTGCCCGGCGGCGGAATGGTACGCAGATAGCCGGAGACATAGGCCGCCGGCAGCCCGAGGCCGCGCAGGCCTGCGATCATCACATGCGCGAAATCCTGGCACACGCCGTGGCGCTTCTCGAACACCTCCGTGAGCGGCGTCGAGATGACCGTGGCCTTCGGATCGTATTTGAATTCGGTGCGGATCCGGTGCATCAGGTCGACCGCGCCGGCGAGGATGCCGCGATCGGGCGGAAAACTCGCAGCAGCGTAGGCGGTGACCGGCCGCTGCACCGGCACCAGCGGACTTGCAAAGACATAACCGATCGGCGATTCCGGACCGAGGCTCGTGGCCTCGAACGCCACGTCGCGCACACTTTCCCAGCCGGGGCTTAGCGCGGTGCGGCCCGGCGCCTGACGCGACACCGAAACCCGCGACCTCGAATCGATGCGCAGGCTGCGATGCGCCGTTTCGATCAGGATGCTTTCGGTCAGGGTGCCGAAAAAGTCCCGCCGGACCGTGCGGTCGGCGGGCTTGGGGCGGATGTCGATGCTGTGCGAGACCAGTTGCTGCCCGTCACCGGTCCGCGGCTCCAGCCGGAGCGAGCAGCGGGCGAAATTGACCGGACTTTCGTATGCGTAGCTCGTGACGTGACGGATGTCGTAGATCACGCCAGCCCCGTCAGCTTCTCGGGCCGGCTGGCATTGGGCCCATGCGGAAAATAATGCGATCCGATGGCGTCGGCGAGGTTAAGCAGATCCTGCTCCAGCGCAAACAACGTCTTGGTATCGAGGCGGGCCGCTTCCGCCGTCGTCAGCGTCGCCTGCAACGCTACCGCCAGGCGCTGCGGCCGTTCGATCAGGCCCCCCTCCTTCAGCGTCGGCAGGCTCGCGATGTGCTCGTTCAAAGCCTGGACCTGGAACGCGACCGAGCGGGGATTATAGGCGTCCAACACCACGAGATCGCGCACCGGCGCCAGCAGCGGGCCGACCAGATAGCGCGAACGATAGGTGATCTGGCAATCCACCAGCGTGAGCAGGATGTCGAGATCCTCGCCGCCCGCCTCGTCATAAGCGAACTGGCGGGCGAACCGCATGGTGTTGATGGCGCGCTCGGCGCGGCGGCCCATTTCGAGAAAGCGCCAGCCGGCGGCGCGGTTCATGTTTTCCTGCGCGAGGCCCGCGAAGCTCGCGAGCTCCTGCAGCGTCAGTTCGGCGGCGCTGACCACGCCGTCGTCGTCTTCGACCTCCTGCGCAAGCCGTTCAACCATTTCGGTAATGACCTGCCAGGCGTCGGGCGAAAGCCGCTCGCGCAGCGACGTCGCGGTGCGCTGCGCGGCACGTACCAGCGACAATGCCGAACCGAATTTGTCTTCCGCCTGAAGCGCTTCAGCGGCGATCTTGGCAGGCTGGGTGCGCGCGCCCTGTGCGGTCGCGCCCCACGTCACCAGAAGCCGCTGGATTCGTTCCAGCCCGTGCTGCGCGGGGGACGATCCCTTGCCGGGATCACGTTGCGAGGTTCCGAGCGCCCGCACCAGCCGCAGCGTGGCTTCGGCGCGCTCCAGATAACGGCCGAGCCAGAACAGATTATCGGCGGCCCGGCTCGGCACCCAGCCGGCGATGCGCCTGATCCGCACATTGTCGCCCGCCGGCAACAGCGTGGTCGCCGGCACCGCCTTGTCGGAGACCACCCAGACATCCGCCGCCCGCGCGCCGTCCCCCATCGACACCGCGCGGGCATCGGCCTGCTCGGCAATCCGGCAGAAGCCGCCGGGCATGATGGTCCAGCCGTTGGGGGTTGCGGCAGCGAATACCCGCAGCACGAACGGACGCGGCATGATCCGCCCCTGGTCCCACACCGGCATGGTCGACAGCCGCACCAGTTCCTGTCCGACATAGTCGATGCCGCGGTCGTTGATCGCTGTCTTGAGCCGCTCGCGGTCGCCGGCCGACAACTCGCCGGCGAGCACCGGCCCGCTGCCGGGAAAACCGGGAACGCCGCGCCCATAGGCGCCTTCGATCGCGACCTCATCCAGCCGTGACAGCACTTCGTCACGGGCGGCCTTCTGGCCGCACCACCAGGTCGCGATATTGGGCATCTTCAGATCTTCGCCGAGCAGACGCCGGCTCAGGCTGGGCAGGAAGCCGAGCAGCGCCCTCGCCTCCATCACGCCCGAGCCCGGCATGTTGGCGACGACGATGCCGTTCTTGCGCACCACGTCGATCAGGCCGGGCACGCCGAGATGCGAGGAGGCATCCAGTTCCAGCGGATCGAGGAAGTTGGAATCCACCCGGCGCAGCAGTACGTCGAGCCGCTTCAATCCCGCGACGGTGCGGATATGGATGCGGTCGCCGCTGACCGCCAGATCATCGCCCTCGACCAAAAGGAAGCCGAGATAACGCGCCAGCGTGGCGTGTTCGAAATAGGTTTCGCTGAACTGGCCGGGCGTCAAAAGCCCGATGCGCGGCTCGTCGCGATCGGCACTTGCGCGCAGGGAATCACGGAACGCCTCGAAGAACGGCGCGACCCGTTCGACGTTCATCGATTTGTAGAGCGAGGTGAAAGCGCGCGACAGCACCAGGCGGTTTTCCAGCGCGTAGCCCGCGCCCGACGGCGCCTGAGTGCGGTCGCCGAGCACCCACCAGCGCCCATCGGGGCCGCGGCCGACATCGGCGGCGTAAAGGCTGAGATACCGGCCGCCCGGCGGTTTGACGCCGCAAACCGCCCGCAGATATTCGGCGCTGCCTGCAATGGCCGCCGCCGGGATCGCGCCCTCGGCCACCAGACGGCCGTCGCCATAGAGGTCGCCCAACACCAATTCGAGCAGTTCGGCGCGTTGCACGATACCGGCGCTTAATTGCTGCCATTCGGCCTCGTCGATCAGCAGCGGCAAATGGCTCAGCGGCCACAGCCGGTCGGAGGTTTCGCCCGGCGAGCGGTAGCTCACGCCGGCTTCCCGCAAATGACGGTCGGCGGCGCCGAAACGGCGGTCGATTTCGGCCGGGCTCAGCGTTGCAAAGGCATCGAAGAACCGGTTCCAGACCGGCCGCGGCGCGCCGTCCTGGGCGATGTACTCATCGGGGATTCCCGGTAGACGGGCGTAGTCGCGCATCCACTGCGCCACGCGCCGGTCGGCCGGACGCGCCCTGTTGCCCTGATTGCTTGCCCGGCCGCCCTCCTGGCCGTCCTGTCCCGCCATCGCACCTCTCCCACCGGCACCTTCAATGCAGGAGCGGCGTCCTCAAGTCGAGGGTCAAAGGGAACTCAATTGTGCGTTCCTCGCGCGGCGGATCGACCTTGCCGGGCGTGTGACCATGGTCCTGAAACCGGGCCAGCCGGCGTGCCTCGGCTTCATAGGAATTGACCGGCTTTGTCTCGTAATTGCGACCGCCCGGATGGGCGACATGGTACACGCAGCCGCCGAGCGACCGGCTGTTCCAGGTATCGATCAAATCAAACGTCAACGGGGCGTGCACCGGGATGGTCGGATGCAATCCCGACGCCGGCTGCCATGCCTTGAAGCGGACGGCCGCGACCGCCTCGCCGGAGCGGCCGGTTTCGGTCATCGGCATCCGCCTGCCGTTGCAGGTGATGACATGGCGGCCTTCGACGAATCCGCTCGCCTTGACCTGCAACCGCTCCACCGAAGAGTTGACGTAGCGAACCGTGCCACCGGCAGAGCCCTCTTCGCCAAGCACGTGCCACGGCTCAAGCGCCTGCCGCACTTCCAGCGAAACGCCGCCATGATGGACCCGGCCGAACGCCGGAAAGCGGAATTCGAGTTGCGCGGCATACCAGTCCGGCGAGAAATCGTAGCCGGACTGCTTCAGTTCGCCGAGCACATCCAGGAAATCTTCCCAGAGGAAATGCGGCAGCATGAAACGATCATGCAGCGTGGTGCCCCAGCGCACGAACTTGCCGGCCTGCGGCTCGCGCCAGAGTTTGGCGATCAAGGCCCGGATCAACAGTTGCTGCGCCAGACTCATGCGCGGATCGGGCGGCATTTCCAGCGCGCGAAATTCGACGAGGCCAAGCCGGCCGGTGGCACTGTCGGGAGAATAGAGCTTGTCGATGCAGATCTCGGCGCGGTGGGTATTGCCTGTGATATCGACCAGGATGTGCCGGAACAGCCGGTCGACCAGCCACAGCGGCGCCTTGATATCGGGCGGCGGCACATGGGCCAGCGCGATCTCCAGCTCATAAAGCCCGTCATGGCGGGCCTCATCGATGCGCGGCGCCTGGCTGGTGGGGCCGATGAACATGCCGGAGAACAGATAGGACAGCGAGGGATGCCGCTGCCAATACAGCACGAGACTTTTGAGTAGATCCGGGCGGCGCAGGAACGGCGAGTCCTGTGGCGTGCCGCCGCCGACCACGACGTGATTGCCGCCGCCGGTGCCGGTGTGCCGACCATCGACCAGGAAGCGGTTGGCGCCCAGCCGCACCTGCGCGGCGTCCTCATACAGACCGAAAGTGATATTGACTGCATCGCGCCAGCTTGTCGCCGGCTGGATGTTGACCTCGATCACCCCGGGATCGGGCGTCACCTTGATGACCTCGACACGCGGATCGAAGGGCGGCGGATAGCCCTCGACATGCACCTGCATCTGCATTTCCTCGGCGGTCGCTTCCACCGCGGAGATCAGTTCCAGATAATCCTCGAGCCTCTCCACCGGGGGCATGAACGCGCACAGCACGCCGTCGCGGATTTCGATCGACATCGCGGTGCGCACGCCGCCGCTCCTGAGCTGCTGCTCGTGCACCTCCTGCTGCGGGGCTGCCCCGGCCGGCGCCGTGTCGTAGACCGGCAGCTCCGCACGTGGCTCCAGCGGATCCTGCTCGACGGTGTAGGGATATTCGTCGGCGGGAATATGCGGCAATGACGCGATCGGAAGCCGCAGTCCCAGCGGGGAATCGCCAGGAGTCAGGAACAAATTGCCGCGGCGCAGCTTCCACCGCTCGCTCTTCCAGCGCGAGGAAGATTTACTTGCGTCGGCATTCCAGCGCTGGATCGGCAGCACAAAACCCCTTGGCGTGTTGAGCCCGGAATCGAACACCCGCGCCATGCGCGCGCGCTCCTCGGGATCGGCCAGCCTGGAATCGCCGGGATCGACATTGGGCGGCAGGCCCGCTTCCTTCTGCAGCCAGTGGCTCGGATCCTCGAATGCCGGCAGCACATATTCGGCATCGACACCGAGCTTTTGCGCCGCGCTCTCCGCGAAGTGCCCGGCGTCGTCGATCCGCGCCCGGTGCGGTCCCTCGACCGTGGCGATCAGGTCGGAATTCTTCCAGATCGGCACGCCGTCCTTGCGCCAGTAAAGGCCGAATGCCCAGCGCGGCAGGCTTTCGCCCGGATACCATTTGCCCTGGCCGTAATGCAGGAGGCCGCCCGGCGCGAACCGCGTCCGCAACCGTCGAATGAGATCGTCGGCCAAGCCGCGCTTGGTCGGGCCGACCGCTGCGATATTCCACTCCGGCGATTCCAGATCGTCGACGGAGACGAAAGTCGGCTCGCCGCCCATGGTCAGGCGCACGTCGCCCTCTCCGAGATCGACATCGACCAACTCGCCCAGCCGGTCGAGGCGTGCCCAGGATTTGTCGGAGAAAGGTTTGGTAATGCGAGGTGCTTCGCGGATTCGCCTGACGTTCATTTCGAAAGCGAATTCGACTTCCGCGAATCCGACTGCGCCCGAGATCGGCGCCGCCGTGCGGAAGTGCGGCGTGGCGGCAACCGGAATATGCCCCTCGCCGGTCAGCATGCCCGAGGTGACGTCGAAGCCGATCCAGCCTGCGCCGGGAAGATAGACCTCGGCCCAGGCGTGCAAATCGGTAAAATCGTTCTCGACTTCGCGCGGCCCCTCGACCGGATCGATATCGGGACGCAGCTGGATCAGGTAGCCGGAGACGAAACGGGCGGCGAGACCGAGATGCCGCAGGATCTGGATCAACAGCCACGCGGAATCGCGGCACGAGCCGGCGCCTGAGGCCAGCGTTTCTTCCGGCGCCTGAACGCCCGGCTCCATGCGGATGACATAGCGAATCTTTTTCTGCAGCCGCGCGTTGAGATCGACCAGGAAATTGACCGTGCTGGAGGCTTCGCGCGGAATCTCGGCCAGGTATTTCGCCAATAGCGGTCCGGGCACGATGGTCGCCAGATAGGGCGCGAGCTCGGTCTTGAGATCAACGCTGTAAGCGAACGGAAAACTGTCGGCGTAGGGCTCGACGAAGAAGTCGAACGGATTGATCACGGTCATCTGCGCCGTGAAATCGACCTCGATCTTCAGTTCGGTGGCCTTTTCCGGAAAGACATAGCGCGCCAGCCAGTTGCCTTGCGGGTCCTGCTGCCAGTTCACGAAATGGTTCGTCGGCGTGACCTTGAGCGAATAGCTCAGGATCGGGGTCCGCGTGTGCGGAGCCGGGCGCAGGCGGATGGTTTGCGGGCCGAGGTCGATCGGTCGATCATATTTGTAGTGCGTGACGTGATGTAGTGCGACGAAGATCGACAAAGTCCGGGTGCTCCAGCAGCTTTTTTAAGCAGAACACCGGTTCCCCCCGACATCAAGCACTAACAACGGGCAGCAAATGCCTATGGGAGATGCGGGTTTCCTGGTCGTCCCTGCGAAAGCAGGGAGCGCATACCGCGTGATCGCTCGATGAAGGCAGGCGGGCAAACACCTGGGACCAAACCACGGTCGGTCGGATTATGGGTCCCTGCTTTCGCAGGGCTACGATAGCGCTCCTACATCGTCGCGCCAAGCACCCAGGGTGCGAACTCGGCGCCGCCGAAGTCGAAACTCTCGCTCTTGGTCGGCTGTCCCGAGGCGGTCTTCAGGATCAGATCGAAAATCCGTTGGCCGCATTGCTGCACGGTTTCCCCGCCATCGAGGATGGTGCCGCAATTGACGTCCATGTCGTCTTCCATGCGCTTGTACATCGGCGTGTTGGTCGCCAAGCTTTATCGACGGCGCGGGCTTGCAGCCGAACACGCTGCCGCGCCCGGTCGTGAAGCAGACGAGGTTGGCGCCGCCGGCCACCTGCCCGGTCGCGGCGACCGGGTCGTAGCCGGGCGTGTCCATGAAGACAAAACCCTTTTTGGTCACGGGCTCCGCATAGTTCAGGACGTCGACGAGGTTGGTGCTGCCGGCCTTGGCCATCGCGCCGAGCGATTTTTCCAGGATGGTGGTAAGGCCGCCGGCCTTGTTGCCGGGACTCGGATTGGCGTTCATCTCGGCACCCTCGCGCGCGGTATATTCCTCCCACCAGCGCATCAGGGCGACAAGCTTCTCGCCGACCTCGCGGCTGACCGCGCGCCGCGTCAACAGATGCTCGGCGCCGTAGGTCTCGGGCGTCTCCGACAGGATCACGGTGCCGCCGTGACGCACCAGGAGGTCGCTCGCCGCGCCCAGCGCCGGATTGGCGGAAACCCCCGAATAGCCGTCGGAGCCGCCGCATTGCAGGGCGACCGTCAACTCGCTCGCCGGCACGGCCTCGCGCTTCACCTTGTTCGCGTCGGTCAGCGCTTCCTTCACGAAGGCGACGCCGGCCTCGACGGTCTTGCGGGTGCCGCCGACTTCCTGGATGTCCATCGCGCGCAAACGTCCGGCGAGCTTCTGCTCGGTCATCAGTCCGCCGATCTGGTTGACCTCGCAGCCCAGGCCCAGGACGATCACGGCGGAAAAATTCACATGCCGCGCGTAGCCGCCGAGCGTCCGCCGCAGCAACGCCAGCGGCTCGTCCTGCGTCATGCCGCAGCCGGTCTTGTGGGTCAGCGCCACCACGCCGTCGACGTTCGGGAAATCCGCCAGCGGATTGTCGTGCGTGAACGGATTCTTCTTGAACACGTCGGCGACGAGGCCCGCGACATGGGCGCTGCAATTCACCGACGTGAGGATGCCGATATAATTCCGGGTCGCCACCCGTCCGTCGGGACGGCGGATGCCCTCGAAGGTCGCCGGCAGGTCGAAGTTCGGCACGGGTTTGACATCGACACCGAAGGCATAGTCCTTGGCAAAGTCGCCCATGCCGCAGTTCTGCGTATGGACGTGCTGGCCCGGCGTGATCGGCGCGGTGGCGAAGCCGATGATCTGGCCGTAGCGGCGGATCGGCTCGCCGACAGCGATGGCACGGATCGCGACCTTGTGGCCGGCCGGAATCCGTTCGACCGTGGTGACGCCGTCGGCCACGACCATGCCCGGAGGAAGGCTCGCTCGCGCGATCAAGACGCCGTCGTCGGGATGCAGGCGGATGACGGGAGCTGGGGTCATGGGAGGTCTCCTCTAAAAAATCGTCACAACAGACGCGAACCTCATCCTGAGGAGCCGCGCATTGCGCGGCGTCTCGAAGGATGGCCGCGAATGCGCAATACCCTCGTGCTTCGAGACGGCCCTTCGGGCCTCCTCAGCATGAGGGCATTGTATAGCGCCTTTACGCCTTGCCGGCGGATTCCTTGCGGGTCTGGTTCACCTGCATCTTGGCGTAGGTCATCATCAATCCGCTCTCGTTCGACAGCGTCACGAGCTTGAAGCCCATGTTGATGGCGCGGATCGCGCCGTCGGCGCCCGAGCAGTGAATGCCGGGATAGAGGCCTCGCTTGCCGCACTCCTTCACGATCTTCTCGTAGATCTTCAGGATTTCCGGCTCGTCGCGGTCGAGTTTCGGCACCAGGCCGTAGGAGTAGCCGAGATCGGAGGGACCGATATAGACGCCGTCGATGCCTTCGACATCGAGGATCGCTTCCATGTTGCCGACTGCGGTCTTGGTCTCCATCATCGGCAGCAGCACGATCTCTTCGTTGGCGGTCTGTTGGTAGGTGCCGGCGGAGCCGTACATGCCGGCGCGGATCGGACCGTTCGAGCGCGTGCCGCGCGGCGGATATTTGGAATATTGAACGAGGTTCTCGGCTTCCTGCCTGGTGTTGATCATCGGGCAGATCACGCCATAGGCGCCGCCATCGAGCACCTTGCCGATGATGCCGGGCTCGTTCCAGGGCACGCGGACCATCGGCGTCACCGGATGGCCGCTCATCGCCTGGAAGCATTGCACCATGGACTGGTAATCCTGCACGCCGTGCTGCATGTCGACGGTGACGCTGTCGAACCCGCATTGCGCGATCACTTCGGCGGAAAAACCGGAGGGGATCGCCAGCCAGGCGTTCACCACGGCCTTGCCCGACGCCCAGACCTTTTTCACGTTATTTGCCACTCTTGTTTCCTTCCCTGTTCCAAACGCGCCGTCATTGCGGAGTATTATCCTCGCTCACGCCGACTTCGCGCGGTGTTCACTATCGCCGCCCAAATACCCCAAAGGCAAGGGCACGCCGGCGCAATGATCGCAACCATTCATGCTTCGCCGCCCGTTCAGGCGCGTGCCTTGGCGTGACCGCCGAGATAGGCAGCCGCGATGGCTTCGTTGCCCCAGAGTTCGTCGGGCTTGCCACCGAGCACGATGCGCCCGGTTTCGAGAACATAGCCCTGATCGGCCACAGACAACCCCATGCGCGCGTTCTGCTCGACCAGCAACACCGTGGTGTTCTGCCGGATCTGGGCGATGATCCGGAACACCGCCTGCACGATGACGGGCGCGAGACCCAGCGACGGTTCGTCCAGCAGCAACAGGCGCGGCTTCGCCATCAGGCCGCGGGCAACCGCGACCATCTGCAATTGTCCGCCCGACAGCGTCCAGCCGAGCGAATTCGAGAACTGCCGGATGTCCGGAAACAGGTCGAACATCGCGTCCGCCTCGCGCGACAATTCGGCCTTGGCGACGCGCCGGTTCGACGCGCCGAGCATGATGTTTTCCTTCACCGTCAGGCCCGGAAAAATCCGCCGCCCTTCGG
This sequence comes from uncultured Alphaproteobacteria bacterium, assembly GCA_963843225.1. GTDB lineage: Bacteria > Pseudomonadota > Alphaproteobacteria > Rhizobiales > Xanthobacteraceae > Bradyrhizobium. Next base: position 44,266 of record CAWJJT010000013.1, read on the forward strand.
GGACATGGGAGATGCCGAGCCGGACGATCGCTTCCGGCCCGAGGCCCGCGATCGATTTGCCGTCGAACAGGATTTCGCCGGCCGCCGGCTTTGCCAATCCGGAGATGGCGCGCAGGGTGGTGGATTTGCCGGCGCCGTTGGCGCCGAGCAAGGTGACGACCTGCCCCTCATCGACGCTGAGCGAGACGCCGCGCAGCGCTTCGATCTCGCCATAGAGCACGATCAGATCGTTGATCTGGAGCAGCGCCATCATTCGCTCCCGAGATAGGCGGAGACGACGTCGGGATGGCGAAGCACCGCCATCGATTCACCGTCCGCGATACGGCGTCCGAAATTGAGCACGGTGATGTGCTGGGCTGCCTCGGAGACCAGCGTCATGTCGTGATCGATGATCAGGATGGTCAGGCCCTGGGCCGCGATGCGCTTGAGCAATTCGTGCAGTTCGAGTTTCTCGGTCGAGTTCAGGCCGGCCGCCGGCTCATCCAGCAGCAGCAGCGTCGGATTGGCGGCAAGCGCGCGCGCGATCTCGATCAGCCGCTGATGGCCGTAGGAGAAGCTGGTGATCGGTTCGTTGGCGCGGGGGCCGAGACCGACGAAGGTCAGCGCCTCCATCGCACGTTCGGTCAGCGCGGCGGGGCCGCCCTGCCCGATCAGTGTGTTGCCGGGCCGCTCGGCGCCGATCTCGACATTCTCCAGCGCCGTCATCGAGCGGAACAGCCGGATGTTCTGGAACGTACGCCCCAGCCCCGCGGCCGTGCGCTGGTGCGGCGGCATCGTGGTGATGTCGGTGCCGTCGAGCAGGACCTTGCCCGAGGTCGCCTTGTAGAGGCCCGACAGCACGTTGAGCGTGGTGGTCTTGCCGGAGCCGTTCGGCCCGATCAGCGCGTGAACGCCACCGCGCCTGACCTGGATATCGACGCCATCGACGGCTTTCAGGCCGCCGAAATATTTCGACAGGCCCTGGACCTCGAGCACGATATCGCCGCCGACGCTGGCGGGCTTGAGCAGCAGCGGGGCCGTCGCCGCGGGCGCCTTGGTCCGGCTGCGCCAGCGATCGAACGCGGCGCCGATGAATCCCCAGATGCCGTCGGGCATGTAGCGAATGATCAGAATGACGAACAGGCCGTAGATCGCGAGATAAAGCCCGGGAACGCTTTTGAGGAAGCGCAGCCATTCCGGGATCAGGATCAACAGCCCCGTGCCGATCGCCGATCCGATTGGAGAGGCCACGCCGCCGAGCAGCGACATCGTCAGGAACACGATCGATTCCGCGAACGAGAACTGATCCGGGCTGACATAGGCGAACCCGCCGGCGAAAAGCCCGCCGGCAAGGCCGCCGAGCGCGGCGCACAGCGCGAATGCGTAGACCTTGGTGCGGAACACGTCGATGCCGTTGACGCCGGCGGCGAGCTCGTTGTCGCGCACCGCGCGCATCGCGCGCCCGAGCCTCGTGTCCGGCAGATGCCAGACCGCATAGCCGACGATCGCCAGCACCGCGACGCAGAACGCGAGATAGCCCTGCGCGGTCTGAAACAGATCGGGCCGGCCGATGTTGGAGACGCCGTCCGGGCCATGCGTCAGCCCGATGGCGTTGATCATCACCAGCGTGACGATCTGCTGGAACGAGATCGTCACCATGGCGAGGTAATGGCCGCCGAGCCGCAGCGTCGACATGCCGAGGAAGGCGCCCGCCGCCAATGCCATGACGCAACCGGCGACGAGACAAAGCCAGTAGCTCAGATGCAGGTCGGTGGTTCCAAGACCGACGGCATAGGCGCCGAAGCCGAAGAACGCCGCCTGCGCCAGATTGATCTGGCCGCAAAGGCCGAGCACGACGGACAGGCCGAACACGGCGATGGCGAACGTCGTCGCCTGCATCAGGATGTTGAGGATGTAGCCGTCGAACCGCATCGTGGCGGCCAGCGCCACCAGGATCGCCGCGGCGATGAAATAGGGCAGATGGCGCAGCAGCAGCGGTTCGTTGCGCGGAGCCGCCGCCATCGTCATGTTGTCGCTGGGAGCGCTCATGCTTTCTCCGCGACGCGTTCGCCGAAGATGCCTTGCGGCCGGAAGATCAGGAACAGCACCAGCACCAGGAAGGCAAAGCCGTCCTTGTACGGCACGGAAATATAGGCCGCGCCAAACGTCTCGATGACCCCGAGCGCCAGCCCGCCGATGATCGCACCGGCAACGTCGCCGAAGCCGCCGATGATGGTGGCGGCGAACGCCTTCAGCGCGATCGTCGAACCCATCTGGATCGAGACGAACAGCACCGGCGCCACCAGGATGCCGGCGAGCCCGCCCAGCACCGCCGAATAGATGAAGGTGATCATGATCATGGTGGAGACGGAAATGCCGAGCAGCGAGGCCATTTCCTTGTCCTGCGAGGTCGCCTGCAGCTTCTTGCCGAGCATGGTGTGCTCGAAGAACCAGTAATTGAAGATCACCATCACGATGGTGACCGCGATAATGAGCAGATACTGGCTGTCGAGATAGACGGGCCCGAGCTGGATGCCGGGCGTCTCGAACCATCCCTGCAGCACCTGCGGCTGCGGGCCGTAAATCGCCAGCACCGAATTCGCCATCAGGATCGAGGCGCCGATGGTGGCGATGATGACCGGCAGGAAGGTGCGATGCCGGAGCGGATAATAGACCCCGAGATTGAAGACTACGCCCAGCAGCGCCATGCCGGCCAGCGCCAGCAGGAACGACAGCCAGTACGGCCAGCCGAGATCGACGGCGAACACCACCATCAGATAGGCGGCCACCATGGAGAATTCGCCTTGCGCGAAGTTCACCACGTTGGTGGCGCGGAAGATCAGCACGAAACCAAGCGCGACCAGCGCATAGACGGCGCCGATGCCGATCCCGGTAAAGAGCAGTTGCAGTACGAGATCCATGGCTATGCTCGGTGGGAGAAACGAACCGGCCGGGTTCGCAGATCGGACTGGCTCGAATTCGACAGGCGACGGGAGCAGGCGCGAGAGCGCCGGCACGACATCGAGCTGCCTCGACGGATGCGAAGCCGGCCCCTCCTTGTCGGGAGAGGCCGGCGACGCGATCAGTCGTTGAATTCGATGTGCTTGTCGAAAGCGATGGTGCCCTTGTCGTTCTTGACGATGTTGTAGCCGTGCAGGCCGTCGCCGTTCTGGTCGAAATTGTATTCGCCCTCGGCGCCCGGGAATTTCTTGGTGGCCAGGATCGCCTCGCGAATCTTCGCAGGATCGGTCGAGCCGGCCTTGTTGATCGCGGCCGCCAGCACGTTGATGGCATCAAAGGTCCACGAACTCTGGTTGTCCGGCGCGACCTTGACGACATCGCGATAGGCCTTGCCGAACGCCTTCGAGCCCTCGCTGGAATCCTCGGCATAGTCGGCGACACCGAAGGTGCCGTAGAGCGCGGGGCCGGCGAGCTTCAGCGCGGTGATGTTGACGATCGAGGGCGAGCCGACCCAGGGAATGTTGACGCCGAGTTGGCGCAACTGACGGGCGAAGATGCCGAGATCGTTCTCGAAGGTGAAGTAGGAGCCGAGGATGTCGGCGCCGGACTGCTTGATCGCAAGCACGACCGGGGTGAAGTCCTGGCTCTGGTTGGCATAGCCCTGATCGAGAACGGGCGGCGCGCCGAGCTTCTCGAGCGCCGAAGCCAGCGCCTTGCCGCCGGCGGTGCCGAACGCATCGGTCGAATGCAGCACGGCCCACTTCTTCTTGCCGAGCGTGTTGACGCCGTAGTCGGCGATCACGCGGCCGGAATAGCTGTCATTGGGCCGAAACCTGAACAGCCACTGGTTGCCCATGTGGGTCAGGTTGGGATCGGTGCCGCCGATCATCACGGGCTTGCCGAGCTTGAGAACGTCGGGCGCCATCGCATGCACCTGCGTGGAGCGGATCGAGCCGAGGAAGCCCACGATGTCCGGCTGCGCGGCGAGCTTGGAGAAGGCCAGCACGATGCCGGGATTGGTGGTCTGATCGTCCTCGATGATCAATTCGGCCTGCTTGCCGAGAATGCCGCCCGCCTTGTTGACGGCTTCCAGCGCGAGCTTGGCGCCCTTGATGGCGTAGCCGCCGGACTCGGCGGCCGGGCCGGTCACGGGTGCGCACATTCCGATCTTGAGAGTGGCGGCCTGCGCGCGGGCGCTGCCGATGACGTAGGGTGCAGTGATACCAACGGCCAAGCCGGCCGCGAAATCGCGTCTAGTCAGCTTCATTCGTTCCTCCGTGAGGCCGGGCTTCTTTGTCGGCCTTTCTTGATGTTTGCAGTCCCAGAGGACGCGACACCGAACGCGTATCTACGGACTCTCTGGCCGCGAGTAAATTGATATCGCGATGATTTCTGCCGAGAGCGCAAAGCCGGCGCGTGGTGCGCCCACGGCATTAGGTTAACGCCGCAGCGCAAGGCTTATTCCGGCACCTGCGGTGGCCCGCCAATGCTCAAACAATATGCAGGTGGCGCGGAGCTATGCGTCTTTTTGAGACGATCATGCAAATTTGCTCACTCGAATTCGCCGGCCTCGGCATCCCCTTCGCCCGCCGCCAACAGCGTGCCCTCCAGTTCATGCAGCATGTTCTGCAGTTCCCGCAGTCTGCGCGCGCCGTAGCGGCGGGTGATGGCGGCGTAGATGGCTTCCGATGATGGCGCGACGGTCTCGATCAGCCTCACCCCTCGGGCGGAGATCGAGACCAGGCCGCGGCGCTGGTCGGATTTCGCCACCCGCCTTTCGATCAGATGACGCGCCTCCAGGTCGCGCAGGATCCGGGACAGGCTCGGGCCGAGCAGAAAAGCCACGCGGGCAAGTTCCGTGACCTCGATGGTGTCGACGGAAGCGAGCGCGCGCAAAATCCGCCATTGCTGTTCAGTCAGGCCGTGGTCCCTCAGCGAGGGACGGAACTGCCGCATCACGGCCTCGCGGGCGCGCAACAGCGACATCGGCAGCGAGCGGGAGAAGTCGCGCATCGGCACCCGCCGCACGGCCGCTTTGTCAGGGGATTTTTTTCGCGCCACGATCGATCCAACCGCCCAGTGAAATCCGGCAAGCGGTGCGCTGCACCGCAGCAACGTCCAATTCGGTTTGCCGTGAACCATTTAACATGTTAATCATATTTCCGCACCCCGCTTTTTGCTTCCAGCTTTCCGGCCGACCCCCGCATGCCTCTGACCAAGGACGATATCCGTCTTGCCGCCGAGCGGCTTCATCAGGCGGAAAAAACACGCAAGCAGATCCGGCAACTGTCGCAGGATTATCCTGATATCACCATCGAGGATGCCTATGCGATCCAGAAGGCGTGGATCGAGATCAAGGTCGCCGAGGGCCGCGTGGTCAAGGGCCACAAGATCGGGCTGACCTCGAAGGCGATGCAGAGCGCGCTAATGATCGACGAGCCGGATTCCGGCGTGCTGCTCGACGACATGTTCTTCGCCGATGGCGGACTCGTGCCGTCGGACCGCTTCATCGGCACCCGCGTCGAGGCCGAGCTTGCCTTCATCATGAAGACGCGGCTGGCCGGGCCCGGCTGCACCCTGTTCGACGTGCTCAACGCGACCGACTTCGTCGTCCCTGCGCTGGAGATCCTGGACACGAGGATCGAGCGGGTCGATCCCGCGACAAAGGCGACGCGGAAGATCTTCGACACCATCGCCGATAACGCCGCGAATGCCGGCATCGTGCTGGGCGGCCGTCCGTTGCGGCCGCTCGATGCCGACCTGCGCTGGATCGGCGCGCTGTGCTACCGTAACGGCCAGTTGGAAGAGACCGGGCTTGCCGCCGGCGTGCTCAATCATCCCGCGACCTCGGTCGCCTGGCTCGCCAACAAGATCGCCCCGCTCGGACTTGCGCTCGAGCCCGGCCAGGTGGTGTTGGCGGGATCGTTCATTCGCCCGATCGAGACCCGCAAAGGCGACACGATTCAAGCCGACTATGGACCTTACGGCTCGGTCAGTTGCTACTTCGCCTGACGCCGCCGCGAAAAAACATTGGGAGGCCGGAGATGCCGCATTTCACGATCGAATATTCCGCCAATCTCGATGGCCGCGTCGACATGGGCAAGGTGGTCGAAATCGTGCGCAAGGCCGCGGTGGAAACCGGAATCTTCCCGATCGGCGGCATTCGCGTCCGCGCTATCCGCTGCGAGCATTACGCGATCGCCGACGGGTCGGCACAGTCCGGCTTTCTCGCCATGCTGCTGCGGCTCGGCGAAGGCCGCGATCTCGCCGCGCGCAAGAAGGCCGGCGAACATATCTTCAAGGCGCTTTCCAGCCATCTCGATCCGGTTTTCGCCGGCCAGCAGGTTCGCGCTGTCGTTCGACATGCAGATCAACGACAAGGAGACGAGCTGGAAGCGCAACAACATTCACGAGGCGCTGAAGGCGGAGGTCGCACATGGATAAGGTCACGCCGAAGTCGGACGTGTTCAAGGCCAATCTCGACCGCGCCGCGCCGCTGCTCAAGGCCCTGAAAGCGCGAGGGCATCGGCCACATGATCGACGGCAAGGTGGTGCCGTCGATCTCGGGCGACACCTTCGAGACGAAGTCGCCGATCGATGGCGCGGTGCTGGCGAGCGTGGCGCGCGGCGGGACTGAGGATATCGACCGCGCCGCGACGGCGGCCGCCCTTGCCTTCAAGGCCTGGCGCGACATGCCGGCTTCCATGCGCAAGAAGCTGCTGCACCGGGTGGCCGATGCGATCGAGGATCGCGCCGACGACATCGCGGTGCTGGAATGCATCGACACCGGCCAGGCGCATCGCTTCATGGCCAAGGCCGCGATCCGGGCGGCGGAGAATTTCCGCTTCTTCGCCGACAAATGCGCCGATGCGCGCGACGGTCTGAACATGCCGAGCGAGGAGCACTGGAACGTGTCCACGCGGGTGCCGATCGGCCCGGTCGGCGTGATCACGCCGTGGAACACGCCGTTCATGCTGTCGACATGGAAGATCGCCCCGGCGCTGGCCGCCGGCTGCACGGTCGTGCACAAGCCGGCGGAATGGTCGCCGGTCACCGCCGACCTGCTGGCGAAGCTCGTCAAACAGGCGGGCGTGCCCGACGGCGTTCTCAACACGGTGCACGGCATCGGCGAGGAGGCCGGCAAGGCGCTGACCGAACATCCCGCGATCAAGGCGATCGGCTTTGTCGGCGAAAGCGCGACCGGATCGGCGATCATGGCGCAGGGCGCGCCGACCTTGAAGCGCGTGCATTTCGAGCTCGGCGGCAAGAACCCCGTGATCGTGTTCGACGACGCCGATCTCGATCGCGCGCTCGATGCGGTCGTATTCATGATCTATTCGCTCAACGGCGAGCGCTGCACCTCGTCGAGCCGGCTGTTGATCCAGCAAAACATCGCCGAAAAATTCGTCGAAAAACTCGCCGCTCGGGTCAAGGCGCTGAAGGTCGGCCATCCCCTCGATCCCCAAACCGAAATCGGACCGCTGATCCACGAGCGGCATCTGGCCAAGGTCTGCTCCTATTTCGACGTCGCGCGGCAGGACGGCGCGGTGATCGCGGCCGGCGGCAGGCCGCATGACGGCCCCGGCGGCGGGCATTACGTGCAGCCGACACTGGTCACCGGCGCGAACGCGAAAATGCGGGTCGCGCAGGAGGAAGTGTTCGGCCCCTTCCTGACGGTGATTCCGTTCCGCGACGAGAGCGACGCCATCGAGATCGCCAACGACGTGAAATACGGCCTCACCGGCTACGTCTGGACCAACGACACCGGCCGCGCGCTGCGGGTAGCGGATGCGCTGGAAGCCGGCATGATCTGGCTGAATTCGGAAAACGTCCGCCATCTGCCGACGCCGTTCGGCGGCATGAAATCCTCCGGCATCGGCCGCGACGGCGGCGACTATTCGTTCGACTTCTACATGGAAACCAAGCACGTCTCGCTGGCGCGGGGCACGCACAAGATTCAGAGGTTGGGAGTGTAAGCCCCAGCCGTCATTCCGGGGCGCGACAAAGTCGCGAACCCGGAATCTCGAGATTCCGGGTCTGGTCCTTCGGACCACCCCGGAATGACGAACCAGATCAGGAAAACACGATGCCCGTTCCGCAACACGTCTTCGATCCGCCCTTCAACATCATCCGCTCCAGCCATGTCGTGCTCGACGTGGTGGACCTCGATGCGAGCCGCGCTTTCTACGAAACCACCGTCGGGCTCCATGTCGAGGATCACAACGACAAGGCGGTGTACCTGCGCGGCGCCGAGGAGCATCAGCATCACTCGCTGGTGCTGCGCAAGGCGGCTGTCGCGGCCTGCAACCGGCTCGGCTTCAAGGTCGGCACGATCGCGATCTCGACAAGGCCGCTGCGTTCTTTTCCGAGAACGGTATCGCCTACGCCTTTGCCGAGCAGCCTTTCCAGGGCCGCACGCTGCAATTCACCGATCCCTTCGGGTTCCAGATCGAGCTCTACGCCACCATGGAAAAGCGGCCGCATCTGTTGCGCCGCTACGACCTCTACAAGGGCTGCCATCCGCAACGGCTCGACCACTTCAACGTGTTCGCGGCCGAGGTTCAGGACACGGTCGACTTTTACGCACGGCTGGGTTTCCGCCTCACCGAATATGGCGAGGAAGACGGGCCGCAGGGACGCATCGCCGCCGCCTGGATGCACCGCAAGGGCAACGTGCACGATTTTGCGATCACCAACGGCCGTGGTCCCCGCCTGCATCATTTCGCCTACTGGGTGCCGACCGCGATGAACGTCCTGCACCTCTGCGACGTGATGGCCTCCAGCGGCTATCTGAAAAACCTCGAACGCGGTCCCGGCCGCCACGGCATTTCCAACGCGTTCTTCCTCTATGTCCGCGATCCCGACGGCCATCGGCTGGAACTCTACACCAGCGACTACTTCACCGGGGATCACGACCACGAGCCGTTGCGCTGGTCCTTGAAAGACCCGCGCCGGCAAACGCTGTGGGGCGCCCCGGCGCCGCGCTCCTGGTTCGAGCAGGGATCGCCGTTCGCCGGGCAGCCGGTGCGCGAGCCGCTGTTTGTCGCCGACGTCACGATCGCGGACTAGATCAATGGGGGCCTCATGGCAAAACCTTCACTCGTCGTCGCCTCGATGCTGGGCCTCGTGCTGGTCATATCGGCCGTGACCGATCTCCAGGCCGCCGAACTCAAAGTGCTGGCCGGCGGCTCCACGACCGGCTGGATGAACGAACTCGCCGCGCAATTCGAGCGCACGAGCGGCCACAAGCTCGTGATCCACTTCGAACTCCACCCCGAACCTGATCAAGCAGGCCACCTCCGGCGCGCCGTTCGATCTGGCCGTGGCGCCGGTCGATGTGTTCAAGGACGCCAGCGCAAGGGCCCGCTTCGTCGCCGACCCAACCATCGATATCGCCCGCGTCGGCTACGGCGTCATCGTCCGCTCGGGCGCACCGAAACCCGACCTCGGCACGCCGGAGGCGCTGAAGAAGACCCTGCTCGACGCCTCCTCGATCGCCTTCGTGCCGGAGAGCGCGGCCGGGGCGTACGTCCTGAAGACGTTCGATCGCCTCGGCATCGCCGAGGCGATGAAGGCCAAGACCAAACCGCTGGGCTCGCCGGCGCAGATCGCGCCGAGCGTCGCCAAAGGCGAAGCTGAACTTGGCGTGTTTCTCGTCAACGTGCTGATCGCTCCGGGCGTCGAACTCGCAGGCGCCTTTCCGGCCGAGCTGCAACAGGAACTGGTTTTCGCCGCCGCCGTCGCAGCCGACAGCAAGGACGCCGAAGCCGCCAAAGCGTTCGTCAGCTTTCTGACCACTCCCGCCGCCAAGGCCGTCATCGGCGACAAAGGCATGAAGCCTGGCTAAGCGCGCAACATCATTGGACATCGCATGACCTCTCCCCGTCTCGCCACTTTCTCGATCGATGGCTCGACCAAATACGGCGCCGTGACCGGAGACGGAATCGTCGATCTCTCCGATGCGCTTCGGCAAGGAGTATCCGACGCTGCGCGAGGTGATCGCCGCCGGCAAGCTCATGCGGCTTGCCGAGGAAGCCGGGCAGTATCGGCCGGACTACGCGCTGGACGCCATCACCTGGCGGCCGCCGGTCCCCGCGCCGGAAAAGATCATCTGCATCGGCGTCAACTACCCCGACCGCAACGCCGAATACAAGGATGGCCAGGACGCGCCGAAATATCCGAGCATGTTCATGCGCACGCCGCGCTCCTTCGTCGGCCATCTGACGCCGCTGGTTCGCCCACGCGCCTCTTCGCAGCTCGATTACGAGGGCGAACTGGTTCTGGTGATCGGCAAGGCCGGCCGTCACATCACGGAGAGCGCCGCGCTGGATCACATCGCCGCGATCACATTGTGCAACGAGGGCACCATCCGCGACTGGGTCCGGCACGCGAAATTCAACGTCACGCAAGGCAAGAACTTCGACTCCACCGGCAGCCTCGGCCCGTGGCTGGTTCCTTACACCGGCGAGGCCGACATCGCCGACATCCGGCTGACGACGCGGGTCAATGGCGAGACGCGGCAGGACGACCGCACCTCGCGGCTGATCTTCGGCTTCCGCTACCTGATCAACTACATCTCGACCTTTACGACGCTCGTCCCCGGTGACGTCATTGTGACGGGAACTCCGACCGGCGCGGGGGCGCGGTTCGATCCGCCGCGCTATCTGAAGCCGGGCGACGTCGTCGAGGTCGAGGCCGAGAACATCGGCGTGCTGCGCAACGGCGTGGTCGACGAGGCCATATGAAGCAGCTCGCGAGCAAAGAGAAATAATCATGACAGTGAGTTCAGGCGGCGAAGCCATCGTCTCAGGCCTGGTCGCGCACGGCGTCGACACCGTGTTCGGCCTGCCCGGCGCCCAGATCTACGGCCTGTTCGACGCCTTCCAGCAGGCGCAGTTGAAGGTGATCGGCGCGCGCCACGAGCAGGCCTGCGCCTACATGGCGTTCGGCTATGCGCGCTCCACCGGCAAGCCCGGCGTCTTCAGCGTCGTGCCCGGTCCGGGCGTGCTGAACGCGGGCGCGGGCCTGCTGACCGCTTTCGGATGCAACGAGCCGGTGCTGTGCCTGACCGGCCAGGTGCCGACGGCCTTTCTCGGCAAGGGCCGCGGCCATCTGCACGAGATGCCGGACCAGCTCGCCACCTTGCGCACCTTCGTCAAATGGGCCGAGCGCATCGAATATCCCGACGCCGCACCGGCGCTGGTGTCGCGGGCGTTCCAGGAAATGCTGTCGGGCCGGCGCGGGCCGGCCGCGCTGGAGATGCCGTGGGACGTATTCACGCAGCGCGCGGAGACCGGCGCGGCCAGGCGCTTCGATCCGTTTCCGTCGCCCCTGCCCGATCCCGACCGGATCAAGGCCGCCGCCGCCCTGATCGCGGCCAGCAAGACACCGATGATCTTCGTCGGCGGCGGCGCGATCGACGCCGCGCGATGAAATCCTCGAACTGGCGGAACTGATCGACGCGCCGGTCGTGGCGTTCCGCAGCGGCCGCGGCATCGTCTCCAACGCGCATGAACTCGGGCTGACGATGGCGGCGGCCTACCGGCTATGGCCGAAGACCGATCTGATGATCGGGATCGGCAGCCGGATGGAATTGCCGGCGTCCTCGTTTCGCTGGCCGTTTCAGCCGGCCGGTCTGAAATCGGTCCGGATCGATATCGATCCGTCGGAAATGCGCCGCGTGATATCAGATGCGCCGGTCGTCGCCGATGCCCGCGCCGGCACGCGCGAGCTGCTCGCCGCCGTCCGCAAGGCCGGCTACAAGAAGACCAGCGGCCGCCGCGCCGCGATCCGCGAAGCGTCAGCGGCGGCGCTTGAGGAGATCCAGAAGGTCCAGCCGCAGATGGCGTATCTCAAGATTCTGCGCGAGGTGCTGCCGCCGAACGCCATCGTCACCGACGAGCTGTCGCAGGTCGGCTTTGCCTCCTGGTACGGCTTTCCGGTCTACGAGCCGCGCACGTTCATCACCTCGGGCTATCAGGGTACGCTCGGCGCGGGCTTCCCCACCGCGCTCGGCGCCAAGGTCGCCAATCCCGACCGGACGGTGGTCGCGATCACGGGCGACGGCGGCTTCATGTTCGGCGTGCAGGAACTGGCGACAGCCGTGCAATTCAACATCGGCGTGGTGACGCTGGTGTTCAACAACAATTCATACGGCAACGTGCGGCGCGATCAGCGCGAGCGCTTCGAGGGCCGCGTGGTGGCGTCCGACCTGGTCAATCCGGATTTCGTAAAGCTTGCGGAATCCTTCGGCGTCGGCGCGGCGCGCGTGACCTCGCCGCAGGGTTTTCGCGCCGCACTGGAAAAGGCGCTGGCGCATGGCGGCCCCTACCTGATCGACGTCGAGGTGCCCAGGGATTCCGAAACCACGCCGTGGACCTTCATCCATCCGGCGAAGCCTTGAGGTCCCACGTCTCCGCCGGCATGCGCAGCCTCAAGGATGATCCTTGACATCGCCTCGCATGCGGTGGGCGCTCTCCTGAAGTTGCCTGGCTGCGCGCTTGAACGCATCGTTGACGGCGAACGTCAACTCTGAATGCCGCTCGTCCGCCTTCGGTGTCCGCCCGATATTGACTTCATAGCCGTCCGGCAGCGCCAGCCGGATTTTGATCTCGTACAGGCCGCCGGTCTGGTGGCGCTGGCCGGGCCCCTTGACGACGATCCTGCATGCCGTGATGCGACCGTAGAGTTGCTCGAGCTTCTTCACATGATCGGCGACCTGCTGCTCGCACCGCGGGACTGGCAGCCATGTCCTGGAATTCCAGTTCAACCGGCGTCTGCATTGCTCTCTCCTTGTCGAACGGAGCGGGAGGCGAGCTTGCGCAACCCGTCGAGCCGGGCGTTGATGCAGGTCAATGCCGGGGACCCTCAGGCGCTGGGCTGGTTCAGCCAGTGCACGATCCGGGGCCAGTATTCTTCAAGCGTCCGTTTGCCCATGAAAAGGCCGAGATGATTGCCGGGCGCGACCTCGTAGTGGAGATGCTCCGGCGGCGTTCCGACCAGCCGCTCCGCCGCCCGCAATTGTTCGGCAGCCACCACTTCATCCGCATCCGCGGCCAACAGATACATCGGAAGCCGCAGGCGCGAGAGGTCGATCCTTTGCCCCAGGGCCACGAAGTTTCCGGCGGCCAGTTCGTTGCGCTTGTAGAGTTTCTCGACCACCTCGAGATAGTACGTCCCGGGAACGTCGATGGTCCACGCATTCCACTTCCTGAAACTGGCTTCGAGCCGCGCGAATTCCGCCGAGCCGATCGGCTCAGGCGTCTGCAGGTTTTCCCGAATAATCTCCGCCTCGATCGTCTCGGTTCCCCAGAGCGGCGCGACCCTGCGGCCGATCAGGCGGCCATCTCCTGACCTCGACCAGGCCCTCGAACACGGTCAGCGGTGTTGCCGCGGCCCTTGCGGATAATTCGGATTGCGCCGCCTCGATATCGATCGGCGCGCCAGCCATTGCGAGCTTGCGTACCTTGGCCGGAAATCTACCGGCATAGACCAGCGACAGCCAGCCTCCCTGGCAGAGCCCGATGAGATCGACCAGACCGCCGAGATGATCGACCAGGACGTTGAGCGCGGCGAGATAGTCATCGATGCCGAGAAATCGCATCTCCGCGGTCGCCGAGCGCCAGTCGGCCATGAACAGCCGTTCGATTCCGGCTTCACGGAGCGCGGCAACAAGGCTGTGACCCGTCAGTGAGATCCGCCACGACGGCGCCGTGGAGCGCCTGCGGCGCGCACAGCAGCGCCGGAATGCCGCTTTCGGCCACGGCGAAGTCGCGCAGCCGGACGATCTCCAGCTCGAGCGCGACCTTGCTGGGCGTAGCGCCTTCCGGTTCCTGAGCGGCGCGGTCGTCCTCCGCATCGGGAGGAAGGCCCAGAAGATGCACGCGCCATCGATGCGGCGGTTTCAACCGCGTACGCAGCGGCGAGCGCCGGCCAGAAGAACGCCGCGTACGGGAATTGACCTCCGGGACGCTGAACCATTTGCTATAGGAATGCCCGCTTTGTCGCCGGATTGAGGCAGATCAATCGGTACCGTCGCTCCTGAGGGACCACATCATGCCAACCACGAGCGCCGGCATCCTGATGTACCGTCAGGGCGACGGCGGCCTCCTCGTGCTCCTGGTCCATCCGGGCGGACCTTTCTGGCGAAACCGCGATCTCGGCGCCTGGTCCATCCCAAAGGGCGAACTGGACGACGGCGAAGACCCCGAAGCTGCGGCGCGCCGGGAATTCGCGGAGGAAATCGGCATCGCCGCGACGGGGCCGCTGCGGCCGCTCGGCCAGGTGCGTCAGCGCGGCGGCAAGATCGTTCTGGCCTATGCGCTGGAAGGCACGCTGGACGCCGGCGCCGTGCGCAGCAACGAAGTCGAGATCGAATGGCCGCCGCGCAGCGGCCGCACCATCCGCATTCCCGAAATCGACCGCGCCGAGTGGTTCAGCATTCCGCTGGCGCAGGACAAGATTCTCGCCGGTCAACGGCCGTTTCTCGATCGCCTCGAGCAGCTATTGAAGTGAGCGCCTCTAAGCCCGCGCCTTGCGAAACGTCAAATTGATGCGCCGGCGGCCGATCAAGGCGTGCTCGCCATCGGCAAGCGGAGCGATGCCGTGAAAGGCAAGCCGCGCCGGCCCGCCCCACACCACGACGTCGCCGTGCTCAAGGCGGAACCGGCGCGGCTTGTCGCTGCGCTTCAGGCCGCCGAACAGGAAGATCGCCGGCAAGCCCAGCGAGACCGAAACGATCGGCGCGCCGAAATCGTCCTCATCCTTGTCCTGGTGCAACGACATGCGCGCGCCGGGTTCATAGCGATTGATCAGACAGGCATCCGGCGAGAATTGGAGAAATCCGGCCTCTGCCGCCGCCTGCCCGGCGAGCCGGTAAAACACAGCCGGCATCATCGGCCACGGCTTGCCCGTTTCGGGATCGTTGCCATCGTAGCGATAGCCGCTGCGATCGGTGACCCAGCCGAGAGCGCCGCAATTGGTCATCGCCACCGACATCGAATGGCCGCCCGGCGTCACCATGTGGCGAAACGGCGCCCGGCCGGCGATATCGCGCAGCGCGGCGACCAGTTCGCTTTCCAGCGGCCTTGCAAAGCCGCGCAGCAGCACGGCGCCCTCCGCCATCGCCTCGCGCGGCGGCAGGATATCGGCGGCGCTGTCAAAGAGATCGGCGGTCAACGTCCCGGCACTCACTTCGCGTCGTGAAAGATCACGCCAACGGTGTGACGATGGCCGGAGCGAATCCGGCTCACGCCATGGCGCAGATTAACCCGATAGGTTCCGCGCGTCCCCTGCACCGGCCTGACATGCACCGCGAATGCCACCGCATCGCCCTGGCCGAGCGGCACGACTTCGGGCCGCGACTGCATGCGCGGCCGCTGCTCGGTCAGCACGAATTCCCCGCCGGTGAAATCGCGGCCCGGCTCCGACAACAGGATCGCGACCTGCAGCGGAAACACGTGCTCGCCATAGAGGTCCTGATGCAGGCAGTTGTAGTCGCCGGCCTCGTATTGCAGCAGCAGCGGCGTCGGCCGGGTCTGGCCGGCGGCATGGCAGCGCTTCGAGGAACGCGTCGTGGCTTTCGGGATAGCGGATGTCGATGCCCATCGCCTCGTTCCAGCGATTGGCTACATCGCGAAGCCGCGCATAGAGCGCCGGCCGCAGCGCGGCGATCAGATTCGGGAAGCGGATAGGCGAAATATTTGTATTCGCCGCGCCCGAAGCCGTGCCGGCCCATCACCACCTTGCTGCGGAAATGAGCATCGTCCGGATAAAGCGCCGCCAGCGCGCGGCATTCCTCCGGCGAGAGCAACCCCTTGAGCACGGCGCAGCCCTGCGCGTCGAGTTCGCGTGCCGTCTGCGTCCAGTCGATGGCCTCGACGCGCGCGGCGGCGTCGGATGCGGGTACGGGGCGGAGGATGTTCTGTGCGGTCGGTTTCATGGCTGCGAGTTTCGCAAATCAGGGGATTCACCGCCACCCGATTTCCGGCAGGTTCCGCATCCATCTTTGCGCGCTCGGCGAAGCGATTAATCCTCCGTCATTCCGGGATGGTGCGCTAGCACCAGACCCGGAATCTCGAGATTCCGGGCTCGATGCTTCGCATCGCCCCGGAATGACCGAACTAGCCCAGTACCGGCAGTGCAACCACATCATAGGCATGCCGGATGCTGCGCTTGAGCACCGGGTCTTCCAGCTCGAACTCGAACCGGCTCGCCGGCCGGATGCCGCCCTTGGCCGCGAAGGTGCCGCCGAACATGGCGCAGCCGTCCGGCAGGCCCTTTCCGCCGAAGCCAAGCCGGATGAGTTCCTTGACGGGCAGCATGGCGTCGAGCGTGCCTTCCTGGTAGAGCACGCGCGCGCCGTCGATCCAGGCATGGGAGCGCAGGATCAACCGGTCCCAGTGGCCGGCGACGTCCTCGATCTCCCACAGCACCGGCGCCATCACCTTGTCGCACATCTGTTTCGAGACGGTGACGCTGTAGGCTTCCACCTTGCGGTCGGTGTGATCGGAGCCGGCGCCGACGAAAATGCGGCCCTGCCAGCCGATCAGCACGAATTCGACCTCGCCGCGAGGAATCACCGCCGCAGACTTCGATGCTGTCGACCGTGGTCAGCGCCGCGCGGCGACGCGGTAATAGATCGGCGTGGTGGCCGGCCGCGCGATGCCGATCGCCTCGAGTTCGGCGATATGCTTGTCGCGCGCCACCGGATCGCGTCCGGTCCAGCCGGCGATCACGGCCTGATCGATCGCCAGCGTCAGCGGCGTCGTGGTGTCCTGGGCGTCGATGGTGAAGGCAAGGTCAAACACGGATGGCGGCCTCCATTCCGGCGGCGAGTTCGAAGATGCGGCGGTCCGCGCCGCCCGACGCGGCGAGCATCAATCCGACCGGCACCTCGCCCTCGCGGTGGCAGGGCAGCGAAATCGCGCAGCCGTCGATCGTGTTGATCAGGGAGCAATTGCGCAGCGCCAGCATATTCGCCCTGGTAAAGGCCTTGTCGTCGGCGAGATCGGCGATTTTAGGCGGCGTGTTGGCGGTCGTCGGCATGACCAGCGCGTCATAGGGCGCAAGGCGCAACGTCACGCGCGCGATCAGCGACCTTCGCATCTCCAGGAGGTCGATATAGTCGGCGGCGCTGATGGTCTCGCCGCGCTGGATTCGAACGAAGACGCGGGGATCGTAGACGTCGCCGTGGCTCGCGAGCAGAAAACGATGCCACGCGTAGCTTTCCGCGGCGGTAAAGCCGCCCTTGCTGTTCATCACGCCGACGTCGAGAAATTCCGGCACCGCGATCCGCTCGATCAGCGCGCCCTGGCGCGACAGCGTCTCCAGCGCCCTTTCGAATGCCCGCGCCACGTCATCCTCGAGTTCGTCGAGCGCGACCGTGGTCGGCACCGCGAGCCGCATTCCCCTGATGGGGCGCGGCTCCAGGGGAACGACCGGTTCGCCGGCCAGAACGGAATCGAGCACCGCGCAGCAGCCGACGCTGCGCGCCAGCGGCCCGAAACTGTCGAGCGTGGACGACAGCGGCACGCCGCCGGCAAGCGGCACCCGCCGCTGCGTCGGCTTGAAACCGACGATGCCGTTAAACGCCGCCGGAATCCGGCAGGAGCCGCCGGTATCGGTGCCGAGCGCGCCGTGCGCCATGCGGTCGGCGACGGAGACCGCGGCCCCCGAGGACGATCCGCCGGGGACATGGCCGACGTCGCGCCGCCAGACGCTCTTCGGCGTGCCGTAATGCGGGTTGATGCCGATCCCCGAATAGGCGAATTCGGTCATGTTGGTGCGGCCGATCACCACGAAACCGGCACGTCGCAGCCGCGCCACGACAATGGCATCGGCTTCGGCCGGGGCCGAAATCCTCCAGCGCCCGCGAGCCGGCGCGGGTCACCTGCCCCCTGATGTCGAAGAGATCCTTGATCGAAACGGGAATGCCGGCATAGCGCGACGGCGCCGCCTTG
The DNA here is from genome assembly GCA_963843225.1 of uncultured Alphaproteobacteria bacterium. Classification (GTDB taxonomy): domain Bacteria; phylum Pseudomonadota; class Alphaproteobacteria; order Rhizobiales; family Xanthobacteraceae; genus Bradyrhizobium. The sequence goes on from CAWJJT010000013.1 coordinate 62,166, forward strand.
ATCTCGCGCAGCCGGTCCATCGCTTCGGCCGCCTCGATCGCGGCTTCCGCATCGACATGGATGAAGGTGCGCTCGCCCTCGCCGGAAGCATCGGCGATCCGCTCCAGGCAGCCATCGACGATCTTGCGGGCGCTGGTGCGCCCATTTTCGAGATCGTCGGCCAGCTCTGCGAGCGTTGGAACGTTGAGCATTGTTTGGTCGCCTCGTCGCTGTTGGATCAACTCTTAATCGTCCGCCGTGTCGATCTCCAGATCGAGCAGCGCCGAACTCAGGGATTTGCCGTGGGCATCGAGCGCAAGCGAGCGCGTGACGCCGCCGCCGAGCGCCTGCTGCATCACGAAATTCAGCGCGACTATATTGGGCAGTTCATAGCGGACCACCTCACCCTCGACAACACCGGCGAAATGCGCCTTCACCCGCGCGCTGGTGACCTGCGCCAGCAGCAACGGATAATGCTTCGCGTCATAGGCGATCACGGAGATGTTGGAGGTATTGCCCTTGTCGCCGGTGCGGGAATGGGCGATCTCGCGCAGTTTCATCATTCATGCCCCACGAACTGGACCCGTGGTTTTGCCAATTCGCGCGGCAGCAATACCGAGGCCACGGCGACGACATCCCGCGCCGACTTGAAGGCGCCGCCGCCGGCCGCCGGGCCGTTGGTATAGAGCGTTTCGACCTCGTTGCCGATCCTGACCGCCTCGCGCAGGTTTTCGGTGCGGCCGGCGACGCGCACGCGCACCTCATACGGCTCGCTGGCTCGCGCGGAAACCTCGGCGCCGTGCAACGAGTCGACGCCGATCAGTTCGAACCGCAATTCGCTGGCCGCGACGCCGGTGAGTTTCAGCCGCTCCCGCACGATGTCCAGCGCCAGCCGGCCGCGCGCCAGCGCGCCCGGACCGGCATAGGAAATCTGGCCCTCGCCGATGAAACTGTCGACATAGCCGACCGAGACCTTCAGCGTGCCCGTGCGCGGTGTCCCCCGTCCGCCGCTGATGCGCACGCGGTCTTTGGCGATCTCCTCGACCTTCACTTGCGAGAAATCCGCCACCACGTCGGGCTGGATGTATCGGGTGGGATCGTGCACCTCGTAGAGCAACTGCTCCTTGCAGGTCTGCGCCGTCACCGCGCCGCCGGAACCGGCGACCTTGGTGATGACGAGGCTGCCGTCTTCGCCGACCTCGCCGATGGGAAAGCCGAGCCGCGCCAGATCAGGGATGTCCTTGTAGCCCGGGTCGGCAAAATAGCCGCCGGTGATCTGGCCGGCGCATTCCAGGAGATGGCCGGCGACCGTGCCCTGGCCCAGCAGATTCCAGTCATCCATCGCCCAGCCAAAGGCATGGATCATCGGCGCCAGAAACAGCGCCGGATCGGACGCGCGCCCGGTGATCACGATGTCGGCGCCGGCGCCAAGCGCCTGCCGCCATCGGCTCGGCGCCGAGATAGGCATTGGCCGACAACAGCCGGTTGCCGAGCTGCTTGATGGTGCCCTCGAATTCCATGATCGGGAGATCGCCGTCCTTGCAGGCATCGAGCACGTCGTCGCCGATCACGGCCGCGATCTTCAGGGACGGAAGCCCGAGCGATCTTGCGATCTCCGCGGTCTTGCGGGCCGCGGCAAGCGGGTTTGCGGCGCCCATGTTGGTGACGATCTTGATGCCTCTGGACGCGCAGGCCGGCAACACCGCGCGCATCCGTTCCTCCAGCAGCGGGTCGTAACCGCCCTCGGGGTTCTTCATCCGCGCCTGCTGCGCCAGCGCCACGGTGCGCTCGCCCAGACACTCGAATACGAGGTACTGGATGTCGCCCTTTTCGGCGAGTTCGAGCGCGGGCTCGATGCGATCGCCCGAATAGCCCGCGCCTGATCCTATCCTGATGGTTCGCATCACTTCAGCCCGAAATAGGCACGCCGCAACGCTTCATTATCGGTCATTTCCGCCACCGTGCCGGAAAAGCGGATCCGGCCGCCTTCCAGCACGAACACCCGCGTGGCGACCTCGAGGAAACCGATATTCTGCTCGGCAATCAGCAGCGCAAGCCCCCGCCCGCGCAAATCGCTGAGAATCCGGATGACTTCCTTGACGAACAAAGGCGATAGCCCGGCCGAAGGTTCGTCCATCACCAGAAGCCGCGGCTCGGCGGCAAGCGCCTTGGCGATGCCGAGCATCTTGCGCTGGCCGCCGGAGAGACTGGAGGCCGGCGCGCGGCGCTTTTCCCGCAACGCCGGAAATACGCCGTAGAGTTCCTCGGCCCGCGCGCCGGGATCGGCATGCCCCAGCGCCTGCGCGCCGACGCGGATGTTTTCCTCGATCGACAGATCCGGAAACACCGCAAGCTCCGACATGTAGGTCATGCCGAGCCGCATCCGGTCGCTGGAGCGCATCCGCGTCACGTCCTGGCCGCCAAGATCGATGCTGCCGTGCCGGGCCTCGATCAGGCCGACCAGGGTCTTGAGAAAGGTCGTCTTGCCGGCGCCGTTGGCGCCGAGCAGCAGCACGGTTTCGCCCGGCCGCACGTCGAGATCGACACCCCACAGCACCTGCATGGTGCCGTAGCCGGCATCGACGCCGGCAGCCTTCAACAGCGGCGCGGCCTCAGGCGGCATGCTCGCCTCCCAGAAATACCTCGATGACCTGCGGCACCTGGACCGCGACCGCCAGCGTGCCTTCAAAAATCTCCTTGCCGGCGTTCATGACGATGACGCGGTCGGTGATGTGCTCGATGAAACCCATGAGATGCTCGACCACGATGATGGCGATTCCCGTTTGGGCCAGCGCCTTGATCCGCTCGGCGATCCAGTCCAGTTCGGCCGGATTGAGCCCGGCGGCGAGTTCATCGAGCAGCAACAGCCGCGGACGCGTGGCAAGCGCGCGCACCAGATCGAGCATCTTCTGTTGCGCGTTGTTGAGATCGGCCGCCGGACGATCGGCGACCTCGGTCAGGCGGTATTCGTCGAGCAAGTCGGCCATCGCGGGCGGCGCCACCGCGGCGCGGCCATAGGCCAGCGCCACCTCGACATTTTCGCGCACCGTCAGCGACATGAACGGCTTCGGGACCTGGAAGGTACGGTTGATGCCGCGATGGACAAGCTTGTGCGAGGCGACCCCGCCGATCGAGACGCCGTCCAGCACCACCTCGCCGCCGTCGGGCGCATAGAGGCCGGAGATCACATTGATCGCGGTGGTCTTGCCGGAACCGTTGGGCCCGACCAATCCCGAGGATCTCGCCGGCGGCGACATGGAAGCTCAGGCCATCGAGCGCATAAAAACCGCCGAAGCGCTTTGCCAGCTTCGTCACGTTGAGAATAGGCGCGCGATCAGGGGACATACCAGCCCCTGCGCGTTGCGAGCGAGACCAGGCCGGCGGGCAGGAACAGCACCAACCCCATGATCAGGAGCCCGTAGATCAACTGGAAATATTGCGGCGTGGTGAATCCGATCAGATTGTAGATGCCGTAGAGGATGACGACGCCGACGATCGGTCCGGTAATGGTGGCGACGCCGCCGAACAGCGCGAACACAATGGCAAAGATGCTGAAATCGCCGGAGAAGACATTGTCCGGATAGAACACCGACACGTACCAGGCATAGACGCCGCCGGCGAGACCCGCCACCAGGGCCGACGCCAGCCACGCGATCACCCGCATCCGCACCACGTCGACGCCCGCCATCGAGGCCGATACCGAATCCTCCCGCACCGCCTGCAGCGCCAGGCCAAAGCGGGAATTTTTCAGATACACGACGGCGCCGAGCGTCAAGGCCAGCACGACCAGCGCGGCATTATAGGCATGCGTCGGATTGAAGGTGCCCGTCAGCGAAACGCCGTAGGGTCCGCGGGTGATGTTCTCCAGCGCGGGATTGGCGACGAAGTGAAGCACCGCCAGCGACGCCGCCAGATTGGCGATGGCGAAGTAGGCGCCCGACAGCCGCAACAGCGGCGTCAGCAGCAGCCCGAGCGCGACGCCGATGGCGCCTCCGGCGAGCACCGCGACCGGTGCCGCGGCCTGATAGTGCATCACCAGGATCGCAAACCCATAGGCGCCGGCGCCGAAGAAGCCGACATAGCCGAATGGCAGATAGCCGGTAAAGCCGTAGATGATATTCACGCCCTGCGCGAGGATCAGGAAGATCACGAAATTGAACAGCAGCAGATGGTTCTGGTAGACGCCGGGCAGCACGGCGAACGCGGCGATCAGCGGCAGCACGATGAAGAGTACGTGTTTGAAGGCGCTAGGCAACGCGCACCCGCCTTCCCAGCAGCCCGCTCGGACGCAGCAACAGGATGAAGATCAGGAGCACGTAGGGCAAAAGGTCTGCCCATGAACTGAGATAGGTCTGCACCAGCATGTAGCAGACGCCGTACACCACGCCGCCGAGCGCGGTCCCCAGGGGATTGCCGAGCGAGCCCAGTACAACGATGGCGAAGGAGGTAACGGTGGCATCGGCGCCGAACGCCGGCGTCACCGATCCGAACATGAAGGGCGCGAACACGCCGGCCACCGCGGCAAGACCCAACCCGATACCGAACGCCGCGGCCGAGACACGATCGACATCGATACCGGTCGCCAGCGCTTCGTCGCGCCGCGACATCACGGCGCGGGTGAGCGTGCCCAGGCGCGTGCGGTAGAGATAGACATAGACCAGCGCGATCGCGATCAGGCTGGTGACGGATGCGATCACCCAGGCGGCGGGAAAGCCCTGCCCGAAGATCTGGATCGGCCCGCTGGCGCCCGGCTTGCCACCGAACAGTTTGATCCGGATGGTCGAAAACACGGTGCCGAGCATGCGGCTCTGAATCGAGCGCTCGCTGGTGCCGAAGAAGATGGTCATGACGGCTTCGATCACCTGCGACAGGCCGAAGAACAGGATGATCGACAGCATCTCCGGATTGACCGAGCCCTGCAGCCGCGGCACCAGCACCCAGTAGAGCAAGAGACCCGCCACGACGAACAGCACGAACGCCAGCGGCACCGCAAACAGCGGGTCGATGCCGGCGAGCGTCACGACGCCGAAGGCGACGAAGGCGCCGAGCATCAGGATATCGCCATGCGCAAGGTTGACGATGCGCATGACGCCGAACACGAGATTGAGGCCGATGCCGACGAGGCTGAAATACAGGCCGAACAGAACGCCGGCGACGAGCGCATAGATCAGCATCGGCTCGCCGCTCCCGTCAGCCGGTTTCCGGAACCTGGCCGCATCATGGACGCGGGTAGACCGGCTTGCCGGTGGCGGTCTCGTGCGGGTAGATCGAGACGAACTTGATGTGGCCGTGGTCGTCGAGCCTGAGCTGCCCAAGCGGGGTCAACTCGCCGATCTGGCCGCCCATCTCGTCGAGCGCGAAGGTGCCGTCGAGCGTCTTGAGTTCTCCGGACAGGCTGAACACCGCCTGGCGCAACTCCATCTGGTCGAGGCTGGTTGCGACCGACAGCGTCTTCTCGATCACGAGCCCCGTCGTGTATCCGGCTACCGCGTTGAAGCCGAACTCGATCTTGCCGTCGGAATATTTCTTGTCCCAGGCGGCTTTGTAATCCTTCATGTTCATGCCGAAATTGACGGGATACTCGAGTTCGGAGGGCGGTACGTAGGTGTAGACATATTCGAGCCCCTTCTCGCCGACGTTCTTCTCGAGCAGTTCGGTTTCGAGCCCGGCATAGATCGAGAACAGCATCTTGAAGTTGACGCCGACGTCGGCGACGTTGCGCAGGAACGCGATATCGTTCGGCGCGTAGCCGAAGTGGATCACCGCATCCGGCTGGGTGTTGGCGATGTTGTTGATGATGACGGTGTAGTTGGTGGTCTCGGTCGGAATGCCCTGATCGTAGACGATCTCGATCGGCGCGCCGGAATCCTTGACGAACTTGCGGAAGGCATTGGCCTGCGTGCCCGTGAACTCGTTGGTCGAATAGAGAATCGCAATCTTCTTGATGCCGAGCCCCGGCCCGTCGTGCGAGATGAAGTCCGCGACCGGCTTCGGCCAGATCGTGGAGACCGGATCCGCGATCAGCGCGATATACGGATTGTCCTTGGAAAAGAAGCTGGCTCCGGTGCCCGTCTGGTCGAACAGGAACATCTTGTGATCGCGCGCGATCGCGACCGCAGGGGCCGTCAAGACCGAGCCGGAATCCGCGACGAGGAGGTCGACCTTGTCCTGCGTGACGAGCTGGTTGTAGAGCGTGGAAGCCGTGGCGGTGTTGCTCTGGTCGTCATAGGCGATAAGCTTGATTGGAATTTTCTTGTCAAACGCCTTCACATAAGCTCCGCCCTCGGCGTTTTTTTGCTCCGCCCAGAGTTTCAGCGCGCTATAGACCGGCATCGAAATCGAGGCGAAGCGTCCGGACGAGGCATAGAGTGTGCCGACCTTGATCTCGGCCGGCGCATCGGCGGCAAGAGCCTGCGTGCCGAAGGCCAATCCTGCGGCCAGCACCGCGCCCGTAATCTTCAACATCAAATCCTCCCGAGTTTCTTCGTTCTCGCGGCAATGTACCGCGAGCGGTCATAGCCATACAAGCATCTCCGCCCCGACAATAGTGCGTGTGCCGGAATACGCGGCATGCACGGCCCAAGCTGGACCGTTGACGCCGGGCCGTCCAATGTCGCATCAAGACTGGAACCAGCGGGCCGAGGCAAGACCCGCACGCCCCCAGGGAGGAACTAAGGACATGGCCGAACCAGCGCGCGCGAAGCCAAAACCGACGCCCGGAAACCCAGCATTTCTGGGACGGGACGCAAGCTGGTGAACTTCGCCTGCAGCGCTGCGACGCCTGCGCCAACGTGTATTTCCCGCCGCGCCCGTTCTGCCCGGGATGCGGCCACCGCAAGGTCAGCGTGTTCAAGGCGAGCGGCAAGGGCACGCTCTACAGCTATGTCATCAACCACCGGCCCGCCGCGCCCGGCTTTACGCCGCCTTATGCGATCGCCGTCGTGGAGCTCGACGAAGGCCCGCGGATGATGAGCAACATCATCGATTGCCCGCAGACGCCGGAGGCGCTCGAACTCGACATGAAGCTGGAAGTCGCGTTCGAAAAGCTCGACGACAAGATCACCCTTCCCTTGTTCCGTCCGGCGAAGGGTTGAGCATCATGCGACGAAACCAGGTTGCCGTCGTTGGCGCTGCCGAAACCACCGAACTCGGCGTCATTCCGAACATGTCGCAGATCCAGTTGCACGCGGACGCGGCGCTCAATGCGATCGCCGATGCCGGCCTGAAATTGTCCGACATCGATGGCTTTGCAACGGCGGTCGAGACACCGCAGCAGATCGCCCATTACCTCGGCATCACGCCGACCTGGGTCGACGGCACTTCGGTCGGCGGCTGCTCGTTCATGCTGCACGTCCGCCATGCCGCCGCCGCGATCGAGGCCGGTCTCTGCAAGACCGTCCTGATCACCCACGCCGAGAGCGGCAAGTCGATGATCGGCAAGCAGCCGCGCTCCACCCCGCCGGACAGCTTGAATGGCCAGTTCGAAGCCCCGTTCGGCGTGTTCGGGCCGCCGAGCATGTTTCCGATCCCCGTGCTGCGCTACATGAAGACCCATGGCATCACCCATGAGCAGATCGCCATGGTCGCGGTGGTGCAGCGCGAATGGGCGGCGAAAAACCCGCGCGCCACCATGAAGGCGCCGATCACGGTCGAGGACGTCCTGAACTCGAAGATGATCGCCTATCCGTTCCGCATCCTGCAATGCTGCCTCGTTACCGACGGCGGCGGCGCGCTGATCCTGACCTCGGCCGACCGCGCCAGGGACTTTCCGAGGAAGCCGGTCTACGTCCTCGGCACCGGCGAGAGCGTCGAGACGCCGATGGTCAGCCAGATGCAGACCTTCGACAGTTCGCGCGCGTTCAAGGTGGCGGGACCGCTGGCTTTCAGGGAAGCGGGGATCGCCCACAAGGACGTCGATCACCTGATGATCTACGACGCCTTCGCGCATCTGCCGCTCTATGGCCTCGGCGATCTCGGCTTCATGCCGCACGAGGAGACCGGCAAGTTCATCGCCGACGGCAACACGCGGCCCGGCGGCAAGCTGCCGCTGAACACCAATGGCGGCGGCCTCTCCTACATGCATTCGGGCATGTACGGAATGTACGCGCTGCAGGAAAGCGTGCGGCAGATGCGCGGCATCGCGCCCGCGCAGGTTCAGGGCGCAAAGATTTCGGTCTGCCACGGCGTCGGCGGCATGTTCGCCGCGTCGGGAACGATCATCTTCACGAACGATAAATAATCGTCATTCCGGGATTGTTCGCAGGACCGGCCCCGGAGTGATGAAAACAGCGGGAGGCATCCATGAGCCAAGGCAAATCACTCGAAGGCAAATCCATCATCGTCACCGGCGCCGGGCGCGGCATCGGCAAGGAGATCGCCCTGCTCTGTGCCGCCGAGGGTGCAAAGGTCGTGGTCAACGATCCCGGCGGCGCCGCCGACGGCTCGGGATCGAGCGCCTCGCCGGCCGAAGAGGTGGTCGAGGAAATCAAGAAGCGCGGTGGCACGGCGGTGGCGAATTTCGAAACCGTCGCCGAAGCCATTCCCGCCAGCAAGATCGTCAAGATGGCGGTCGACAGCTTTGGCAAGCTCGACGGGGTCGTCAACAACGCCGGCATCCTGCGCGACGCGATCTTCCACCGCATGAGCATCGACGCCTTCGAATCCGTCATCAAGGTGCATCTGATGGGCTCGTTCTACGTCTCGCACGCCGCCGCACGGCTGTTCCGCGAGCAGGAAAGCGGATCGTTCGTGCACTTCACCTCGACCTCGGGGCTGGTCGGCAATTTCGGCCAGGCCAATTACGCCGCCGCTAAACTCGGCATCGTCGGCCTGTCGAAGTCGATCGCGCTCGACATGAACCGTTTCAACGTGCGCTCCAACTGCGTCTCCCCGTTCGCCTGGAGCCGGCTGATCGGCACCATTCCGACCGAAACCGAGGCCGAGAAGGCGCGCGTCGCAAAGATCCAGCAGATGGGACCGGAAAAGATCGCGCCGATCTGCGCGTTCCTGCTCAGCGACGCCGCCAAGGACGTCACCGGCCAGATCTTTGCGGTGCGCATGAACGAGATCTTCCTGATGAGCCAGTCGCGTCCCCTGCGCTCGATCCATCGCGGCGAAGGCTGGACCCCCCAGACCATCGCCGAACACGGCATGCCCGCGCTGAAATCGTCGTTCTACAAACTCGACCGCTCGGCGGATATTTTCAACTGGGACGCGATCTGAGGCGCAGCTCGCGCCGACGTGTCCCGGCGAACGCCGCGACGACGGATGATTTCACCTGATTCGTCCGCTGCTATCTCTGGTTGCTTCACTCCCACCTCGCCCGCAATATGCCGAAATGTCGGCTCACGGTTGTCCTCCCAACAAAAAATTCCTGGGAGGAAACCATGACTGTTCAAACGGAATTGCCTGACTGCCAGTCCTTCAATCGCCGCACGCTGATCAAGGAGTGCGGCGGCATTGGCCGCAGCGGCCGCGACTCTCAAATCGGCCTCCGCTGCGACCGCACCGCCGCTCGGCCAGACCGGCGCCCCAACGCGGGCGACGGGTCCGATGCCGCTGGGGCCGCTGCCCGGAAGCCGCTACCCGGACTCCCATCTGGAGTCCGCGAAGCCCAAGCTCTCATTCGGGCCCAATGGTTTCCCGGCGTTCGCCGGCACCATGGCGGTGGAGCGCGTCGCGACCGGATTTCGCTGGGCCGAGGGGCCGGTCTACTTCCCCGCCGGGCGCTATGTGCTGTTCAGCGACATTCCCAACAACCGCATCATGCGCTTCTCGGAGGACGACGGGCACCTCAGCGTCTTTCGACAGCCGTCGATGAACTCGAACGGCAACACCATCGACCGGGAAGGACGCCTGATCACCTGCGAGCACAGCGGACGGCGCGTCACCCGGACCGAACTCGACGGTTCGATCACCATCATCGCCGACAAGTATAATGGCAAAAAGCTGAACTCGCCGAATGACGCCGTGGTCGCGTCAGATGGTTCGATCTGGTTCACCGATCCGGTTTACGGCATCGGCGGCTATTACGAGGGCGTCAAGGCCGAGCCCGAGCAGGAAAAGCACAACGTTTACCGGGTCGATCCCAAATCCGGGGACATCAAGGTCGTCATCGACGACTTCGTGGAACCCAACGGCATTGCCTTCTCGCTCGACGAGAAGAAGCTCTATGTCATCGACACTGGCTTCACCGACGGGCCGGACAATCCGTCCCATATCCGCGCGTTCGACGTGGACGTGGGCGCCGGGAAGGTATCGAACGGCAAGGTCTTCGCGGAAATGCCGAAGCCGAGCATCACCGACGGAATGCGCTGCGACACCGAAGGACGTGTCTGGTGCTCCGTGGGTTGGGGCGATCCGAACGAGGACGGCGTGCGCTGCTACACTGCGGACGGCGAACTGCTCGGCAAGATCCACATCCCGGAGACCGTCGCCAACCTCTGCTTCGGCGGCCAGCAGCGAAACCGGCTCTACATCTGCGGCTCGACATCGCTCTACGCGGTCTACACGGGCGTTCAGGGCGCCATGAAGCCGTGACATACTCAGCAATCGCCGGGTAGAGCATCCCATCGTCATTCCGGGCCACGCGACTCCTCGTGGACCCGGAATGGCTGCTATCCGCTGTTCCGCAACCCCGCCGAAATGCCGTTGATGGTGAGCTGAATGCCGCGCAGCACCTGTTCGTCGGGGTTTTGCGCGCGGTGCTCCTTCAACAATTCGACCTGCACGTGGTTCAGCGGGTCGAGATAGGGAAAGCGGTTGCGGATCGAACGCTCCAGCAGCGGATTGCCCTGCAGCAGGCGCTCCTGCCCCATGATCTCGAGCAGCGTATCGATCGAGGTCTGCCATTCCTGCCGGATGCGGCCGAAGATTTTTTCCCGCAACGCCACGTCCGGCACCAGTTCGGCATAGCGCGAGGCGATCGCGATCGAGCTCTTCGCCAGCACCATGTCCATGTTCGACAACAGCATCCGGAAGAACGGCCACTCGCGATAGACTTCCCGCAGGAAGGCCATGCCCTGGTCGGGATGCTGCTCGATCCAGGCCTGGACCGCGCTGCCGAAACCGTACCAGCCCGGCAGCATCAGCCGGCATTGCGCCCACGAGAACACCCAGGGAATGGCGCGAAGGTCCTCGATCTCGCGGGTCTTCTTGCGCGAGGCCGGACGGCTGCCGATGTTCAGCGTGGCAATCTCGGTGATGACGGTGGAATTCCAGAAATAGTCCGCAAAGCCCTCGGTCTCATAGACCAGCCCGCGATAGGCCTTGAACGCCAGCGCCGACAACTGGTCCATGGCATCCAGATATTCGCGCCGCGGCGCGCTGTGCCGCGGCTGCAGCAGGCTCGCCTCCAGCGTGGCGGCGGCGAGGATCTCCAGATTGCTGCGTCCGACTTCGGCATTGGAATATTTGCTGGAGATGATCTCGCCCTGCTCGGTGATCCGGATCTGGCCGTTCACCGCCCCGCCGGGCTGCGCGATGATGGCGTCGTAGCTCGGCCCGCCGCCGCGACCGACCGAACCGCCGCGGCCGTGGAACAGCCGCAATCGGACATGGTGGCGCTCGAACACCTCGACCAGACCGATCTCGGCCTTGTAAAGCTCCCAGCCCGAGGTGACGAAGCCGCCGTCCTTGTTGCTGTCGGAATAACCGAGCATCACTTCCTGCACCGCGCCGCGGCTGTCGACCAGCTTGCGGTAGTCGTGCAGCGACAGCATCCGGTCCATGATGGCGCTCGAGGCCTGCAGATCCTCGATGGTCTCGAACAGCGGCACGATGTTGACGGCGCTGCGGCCGGAGGGGTCGACGAGCCCGACCTCCTTCAGAAGCAACGCGACCTCCAGCATGTCGGAGACGCCCTTGCACATGGAGATGATGCATTGAGGGATGGTGCCGGCGCCGAACTTGGCATGCGCCTCGGCGGCGGCATGGAACACCGCGAGTTCGCCCAGCGTCTCCTCGCTGTATTTCACAAAGGACGACGTCAGCGGCCGCGCATTGCGCAGTTCACTGGTCAGCAGCGCGATCCGCGCCTCTTCGTTCATCGCCATATAGGACATGCCGGGCATCGCCGCATCGATCAGCTCGGCGACCGTGCGCTCGTGCACGGCCGAATTCTGCCGGATGTCGAGGCTTGCCAGATGGAAACCGAAACAATCTACCGCGCGGCGCAACTGCCGCAGCCGCCCGCGCGCGATCACGCCCGATTTGTTCGACAGCAGCGAGCGGTGGAGCGTATCGAGATCGGCCTTGAATTCCGCGACATCGGCGTAAGGCGCGGCTTCGCCGACCGGCGGCCGGGTGGTTTCGACATCCAGCCGCGCGGCGGTGGCGGTGAGCCTTGCGTAGATGCCGGAGACCGCCAGCCGATACGGTTCGCCGCTCCGGTGCGGCGAGGTATCGGGCGAGCGCTCGGCGAGCGCCCGCAGATCCTTGGAGACGTCGGCGAGATGGGCGGCAAGCGACAGTTCGGAGCCGAGCACGTGCAGTTCTTCGAGATAATAGCGCAGCACGCGGCTGGACTGCAGCCGCAGCGTGCCGCGCATCACGTCCGCCGTCACGAACGGGTTGCCGTCGCGGTCGCCGCCGATCCAGCTACCCATGCGCAGGAACGACGCGAGTTCTCCCTGCGCGCCATCGGCCTCGTTGAGCCGGTCCTCCAGCGCGCAATGCAGCCGCGGCACCTCGTGCAGGAAGGTGTAATCATAGAACGACAGGCCGTTGGCGACCTCGTCGAGCACGGTGAGCTTGGTCCGGCGCAGCAGATTGGTCTGCCACAACGTCAGCACCTCGCGGCGCAACTGTTCGTCGCTCGCCGCCAGTTCCTCCGGCGTCAGTTGCACGCGCTCGCGACGGTCCAGAAGTGACGCGATCTCCATCTCGCGGTCGATGGTGCTCTTGCGCCGGACTTCGGTCGGGTGCGCGGTCAGCACCGGGCCGACCAGGGCGGTGGCGAAGAACTTGCGCAGATGGGCCGGGCTGATGCCGGCCGCGCGCGCATGCAACAGCGCCTGCGGCAGTGTCCCCGGAGCCGGCGCTCCCCCGGCGTTGGACCGCGCCCGCATCTGCCGGATGTTGTTCTGGTCCTCGGCGATGTTGGCAAGGTGAGAAAAATAGCTGAAGGCGCGCACGATGCGCACGGTCTGGCTGGTCGACATGCTGTCGAGGATGATCTCGAGTTCGCGCCGCGCCGGCTCGTCGTCGTCGCGGTGGAACCGGATCGAGGTTTGCCGGATGCGCTCCACCAGATCGAACACGCCGGCGCCCTCCTGGTCGCGCACGGTGTCGCCAAGGATACGCCCGAGCAGCCGGATGTCGCTCTTGAGCCGCGCATCCTCCTCAAGCGCCTGAGCATCTTCGGCGCGATTGGACCGCAAATCGGTATCTGAAGGCATGATCTGGGGTGACATGGCGCGTTCCTCCAGAAGCTGCCCGGCAATCCCGAGTCTGCAATTTTTTTGCCGCAGCGCAAGATAAAGATGATGGCGCCCATCACACGGGTGGTGTCCTCATCCTGAGGAGCGGCCGTCAGGCCGCGTCTCGAAGGATGGGCCGGTGGCCTCATGGTTCGAGACGGCGCAAGAGCGCCTCCTCACCATGAGGAACGGCCATTTGCCTCACTGCCCTCAGATCCTGCGCCCCGCGCGCTCCCAATAGGGATCGCGCAGCCGGCGCTTGAAGATCTTGCCGGAATCCTCGCGCGGCAAGTCCTTGAGGATTTCGACGTGCTTCGGCACCTTGTAGTCGGCGAGCGTGGTCTTCAGTCGCACACGAATGTCGGCGACATCCAGCGTCACCCCTTGTTGCGGTTCCACCACCGCCATCAGCGCCTCGCCGAATTCCTCGTCGGGGATGCCGAACACCGCGCAGTCGTGCACGCCGGCAAGCGCGTGCAACGCGGCCTCGATTTCCGCTGGGTAGATGTTGACGCCGCCCGAAATCACCATGTCGCGCTTGCGGTCGCAGATGAAGACGTAGCCGTCCGCGTCGATGTAGCCGACATCGCCCGAGGTGATGAAACCGTCGCGGTCGATCTCGGCGCGCTTCTCCGGCTTGTTGTGGTAGGTGAAATCCGGATTGCCCGCGATGCGTGAATAGATCTCGCCGATCTCGCCTTGCGGCAACAGCTTTCCGTCCTCGCCGATGAAGCGAAGCTCGGCGCCGGGCGCGATCCTGCCGACGGTGCCGGGCTTTTTCAGCGCATCCCCGGAATTGGCGAAGGTGACCGCGCCCGATTCCGTCGAGCCGTAGAATTCGTGGATCACCGGGCCCCACCAATCGATCATCGCCCGCTTGACGTCGGCCGGACAGGGAGCGGCGGCATGGATCACGTGATGCAGCGAGGACACGTCGTATTTCCGGCGCACGGCCGCCGGCAGCTTCATCAGCCGGATGAACATGGTCGGCACCATGAAGATGGTGTCGATCTGCTCGTCCTGGACCAGCCGCAAGAATTCTTCCGGATCGAACCGCGGCATCAGCACCAGCGCGCCGCCGAGACGGCCGGCGCGCAGGCCGAACGAATTCGGCGCCGAGTGATACAGCGGTCCGGGCAACAGCGCTCGCGCGCCCGGCCTCAGGCCGTAGATCATCGCGCGCATCCGCTCGGCCGACGCGCTCTGCTCCGGCGTCGGCGCATGGCGGCGCACCCCCTTGGGATGCCCCGTCGTGCCCGAGGTGTAGATCATGTTGGCCGGCTGCGGCCGCGCCGGGCCGTCATAGGGCCGCTGCGCCTGGAGCCAGGATTCGAGGTCGACCGCGAAATCGGGGATCGCGAGATGGTCGGGATCGATCTTGTAGTTCGCCAGGATCTCCGGGGCGTCGGCACGCTGAGCACCGTGACGCCTTTCGGAATCGCACCGCGCAGCTGATGCAGCATGTCGGCATGGGCGATCAGGACGCGGGTGCCGGAATCCCCGAGGATGTAATGGATCTCCTCCGGCTTGAAGTGCCAGTTGACCGGTACCGCATAGGCGCCGAGCTGCATCGCGCCATAGGCCGCCTCGATGAAGGCGATGTCGTTGCGCATGAGGATGCAGACGCTATCGCCCTGCGTGACGCCAAGCGCCTCGAAGCCGCCCGCCATCCGCGCCGCGCGATCGGCGACTTCGGCATGGCCGCGCCGTCGCTCGCCGCTGATGATGCCGGGAAAGAGAGGGGTCGTATCGGTCATTTTCTTTTTCGTTGGGGAGAACACTGAGTGTCTTCGTCATCACCGGGCTTGTCCCGGTGATCCACGTCTTACTTCGGTCGTCGTAAAGCGAAGACGTGGATGGCCGGGACGAGCCCGGCCATGACGAGAATTGCGGTCAAACATCCGCAAAGCGCGGCGCGCGCTTTTCCATGTTGGCGCGCACGGCTTCGGTCTGGTTGGGGCTCCCCAGCAGTTTCTGCTGCTCGACCGACTCGGCCAGCAGCGCCGGACCGGGATCGACGGAAAGATTGTTCAGCATGCGCTTGGCGGCGCGGATCGCGTCCGGGCTCTTGCCGGCGATGTCGCGGGCGACCTCGAGGGCCGCGGCGCGCGGATCGTCGCAGATGCGCGTGGCGAGGCCATAACTCAGCGCTTCCTGCGCCGAGAAAATCCGGCCCGTATAGGTCAGGTCGCGCAGGATATCGTCGCGCACGAGACTTGCCAGGATCGGCGTCCCCGCCATGTCCGGCACCAGCCCCCATTTGATCTCCATGATCGACATCCGGGCGTCCGGCGTCAAGAAACCGCATGTCGGCGCCGAGCGCGAGCTGGAAGCCGCCGCCGAACGCCACGCCCTGGATCGCGGCGATGACAGGCACCGGCAAGCTGCCGCCACCCCCACACCGCCTGTTGCGGGAAATTGGCCAGCCCATGGGTGCGGGCGGAAAGGTCGCGCTTTTCGCCGCCGGCGATGCCGTTGCCGCCCTTTTCCTTCATTGCGGCGAAGCGGCCCATGTCGAGGCCGGCGCAAAACGCCCGTCCCTCCCCGGACAATACTACCGCCCGCAGGCCTTTTTCCCGGCCGAGCCGCTCGGAGGTGGCGACCAGCGCCTCGAACATCGCGGCATCGAGCGCGTTCATCTTGTCCGCGCGCACCAGGCGGACATCGGCGACGCCGTCCGACATCGTGACCCTGACGCGATCTTCCATGGATGGTCTCCCTGCACTTCTTTATGTTGCCGCTTTACAGAACGGCCTTGTGCGGATTTAGTCAATCGACCAATTAACAAGCAATCTTGCCAGGCGGAAACCTCCCATGTTCAACGAAAAGCTTCTCGTCGGGCGTCGCATCCTCGTCACCGGTGGCGGCACCGGGCTCGGCAAGTCGATGGCGGCGCGCTTCCTCGAACTCGGCGCCGAGGTCCATATCTGCGGCCGGCGCAAGAGCGTCTGCGACGAAACCGCGACCGAACTGATGGACCTCCATGGCGGCCGGGTGACCAGCCACGGCGTCGATATCCGCAATTCGCTCGCGGTCGATGAGATGATCGAGACGATCTTCCGCGATAGCCCGCTCACCGACCTCATCAACAACGCCGCCGGCAATTTCATCTCGCGCACCGAAGATCTGACACCGCGCGGTTTCGACGCGGTCGCCAATATCGTCATGCACGGCACGTTCTATGTGACGCATGCGGTCGGCAAGCGCTGGATCGCCGTGAAGCAGCGCGGCAACGTGGTGTCGATCACCGTGACCTGGGTCCGCAACGGCAGTCCCTATGTGGTGCCCTCGGCGATGAGCAAGTCCGCGATCCACGCCATGACCATGTCGCTGGCGACGGAATGGGGCCATTACGGCATCCGGCTCAACACCATCGCGCCCGGCGAGATCCCGACCGAGGGCATGAGCAAGCGGATAAAGCCCGGCGACGAGGCCGGCGCGCGCACCAAGGCCATGAACCCGATGGGACGGGTCGGCAAGATGGAGGAGTTGCAGAACCTCGCGGTGTTCCTGATTTCCGGCGGCTGCGACTGGATCAACGGCGAGACCATCGCCATGGACGGCGCCCAGGCGCTGGCGATGGGCGGCAATTTCTACCAGTTGCGCGACTGGCAGGATTCCGACTGGACGGCGGCGCGCGACTCGATCAAGGCCCAGAACGAAAAGGACCGCGCGGCACGCGGATAACGTGGTCGTCCCCGCGAACGCGGGGACCCATAACCACAGGCCTTGGTCGATGCGGCGCAAGCGAAGGCGACCAACACTTCCTCGCTCGCCAACGACACGGCGTCGCGATCGAGCGCTCCGCGGCCGCGTTCGCCGGGACGACGCAGGATGAAACCGCGTTGCGTTGCGCCACGTATTGTCTTTGCGCGGCGGCGACGCCAATATCGCAATCAAGAAAACAATAAACCACCTACGGGAGCGACATGTCCGACATTCAAGAACCGGCGAACCTTGCCGACATGGTGCGCGCGCGGGCGAAGAGCCGCGGCGACGCCGTTGTCTATGAATTCGAGGGCCGCCAGACCAGCTTTGCCCAATTCGACATCCTGACCAACCGCGTCGCCAACGCGCTGAAGGCGCAGGGCGTTCGCCCTCGCGAGCGCATCGCCTATCTCGGCAAGAACAGCGACGTCTATTTCGAACTGCTGATGGGCGCGATGAAGGCCAATGTGGTGATGGCGCCGGTGAACTGGCGGCTGGCCGGGCCCGAAATCGCTTTCATCGTCGAGGATTGCAAGGCGCCGGTGCTGTTCGTCGGACCGGAATTCACCGGGTTGATCGACAAGATCAGGCCGCAACTGCCGAGCGTGCGCGCCGTCGTCGTGACGGAAGGCGCCGCGCCGGGCTTCCTGAACTACACGGCGTGGCGCGACGCCCAGAGCGGCGACGACCCGAAGGTCGACATCGACCGCAAGGACATCGCGATCCAGCTCTATACGTCCGGCACCACCGGCAAGCCCAAGGGCGCGATGCTGTCGCATGCCAATTTCCTCAATTTGGTGGAAACCGGCAGAGACGAGAAGCCCGACTGGAACAAATGGACCGAGGACGACGTCTCGCTGGTGGCGATGCCGATCTTCCATATCGGCGGCTCCGGCTGGGGCGTGATGGGCCTCTATCACGGCGCCAGGGGCGTGATCGCGCGGGAGTTCGATCCGACGAAGGTGCTGGATTTCTTCGAGCAGTCCGGCATCACAAAACTGTTCATGGTGCCGGCCGCCATGCAGTTCGTGGTGCGGCAGCCCCGCGCGCGGCAGGTGGATTTTTCGCGGCTGAAATACATGCTCTATGGCGCCTCGCCGATTCCGGCGGCGCTCTTGAAGGAATGCATCGAGGTGTTCGGCTGCGGCTTCGTGCAGATGTACGGCATGACCGAGACCACCGGCACCATCGTGGCGCTGCCGCCGGAAGACCATGTCGAGGGGCTGGAGCGGATGCGCTCGGCCGGCAAGGCGCTGCCCGGCGTTGAACTCGCGATCCTCGACGTCAACGGCAAGCCGCTGCCGCCGGGCGAAGTCGGCGAGATCGCGACCCGCTCCGGCTCCAACATGGCCGGCTACTGGAACCTGCCGGAAGCCACCGCCAGGACGCTCGGCACGGACGGCTGGCTGCGCACCGGCGATGCCGGCTACATGGACAGGGACGGCTATCTCTACATCCACGACCGCATCAAGGACATGATCATCTCCGGCGGCGAGAACATCTACCCCGCCGAGGTCGAAAGCGCGATCTGCGACCATCCCGACGTCGCCGAGGTCGCCGTGATCGGCGTGCCCGACGACAAATGGGGCGAAGCGGTCAAGGCGATCGTGGTGATGAAGCAGGGCAAGAGCGCGACCGCCACCGACATCATCAACTTCACCCGCGAACGCATCGCGGGCTTCAAGACGCCGAAATCGGTGGAGTTCATCGAGGCCTTGCCGCGCAACCCCTCGGGCAAGATCCTGCGCCGGCACCTGCGCGATCCCTATTGGGAGGGGAAGGACCGGCAGGTGAATTGAGGCGTTGCGCCGCCGCGAGGCAATTCCCTCTCATCGTCATCCCGGCCAAGCGAAGCGCGAGCCGGGATCCATACGCCGTGTCGTTGGTGAGTGACGGAAGTGTCAGTTGCCTTCGCTTGCGTCGCTTCAATGAAGGCCTGTGGTTATGGGTCCCCGCGTTCGCGGGGACGACGTGCTGAGAGAGCCTGCCTCTCACTGGCTCAATGCTTCCCCGCGCCCATATAGCCGAACAAAAATCCCGCCACCTTGCGCTTCTGGATTTCCTCGCTGCCTTCGGTGATGCGGTAGCGGCGGTGGTGGCGGTAGATGTGCTCGAACGGCTTGTGGCGCGAATAGCCCATGCCGCCATGCACCTGCATGGCGCGGTCGGCGGCCTCGCAGCACAGCCGGTTTGCCCAGAAATTGCACATCGAGACCCTGTCGGACAGCGTGTGCTCGACCTGCGCCTGGGTCAGTTGGTCCATCTCCCAGGCGGTCTTGCGGATCAGCAGCCTGAGCATCTCGGCCTGCGTCGCCAGTTCCACCAGCGGCCACTGGATCGCCTGGTTCTCGGCCAGCGCCTTGCCGAACGGCTTGCGCTCGCGCGCATATTTGACGCTCTCATTGATGCAATAGACCGCCGCACCCAGCGAACTCGCCGCCTGCCGGATGCGGTTCTCGTGCACGAAGCATTGCGCCAGCGACAGCCCGCGGCCGATCTCGCCGAACAGCGCATCGTCGGGCACGAACACGTCGGTAAAACTGACGCGCGGGTGATCGGTGGGCATATTGAACGTCCACATGTACTCCTCGACCTTCACGCCCTTGGCTTTCGCCGGCACCAGGAAGCAAGTGATACCGCGGGCGTCGCCGTCATTGCCTGACGTGCGCGCGAACAGCGCGCAATGGGTGGCGACGTGCATGCCGGTGGTCCACATCTTCTCGCCATTGATCACCCAACCCTTGACGCCGTCGCGCGTGGCCTCGCACGGCGCGGGTTTCCATGTGGGTCGCGTCCGAGCCGTGGTCGGGCTCGGTCAAGCCAAACGTGATGCGGTATTTGCCGGTGATCGAACCCTCGATCATCGCCTTCTGGTCGTCGCGACCGTAGCGGTCGAGCATGGTGACCAGCGGCAGATTGCCGACGATGGAATGTTCGTTCTGCAGATCGTTGTGCAGGCCGAGCCCCTTTGAGGCGAAATGCTCGCGGATCACGGCCATCCAGAGATTGGAGCCGTCCTTGCCGCCGTAGCGTTTCGGAATCGCGAAGCGCAGATGACCGGCGCTATCGGCAAGATTTTTCACGCGGCGCAGCAACGCTTCCCATTCATGCCGCGGCAGTCCGCCATTGTCGAAATCGGTGCGCGCCCATTCGCGGCGATGATCGAAGAAGCGGATGTTGTCGTCGGCCTCCTCGATCGGCTTGATCTCGCGCGCGATGAAGCGGTCGAGTTCGTCGAGATAGGCGGCCAGATCGGCCGGCAGGTTGAAATCCAAGGCAGTCTCTCCCGGAAATATCGCGATTGTCGATTTGCGTTAAGGCGCTACGAGGCGCTCGGGCTTGATCGATTAAGGTGAGAAGACGGCGTCCAAGTCAAGCAATGCCATGTGGCCCGCGACGCGCGGCGCCCTTGCGTAATTGGGTGGCGCCCGGCGCCGCGGCCACGCTAATATCGCCGGCAATATTCCTCGGCGCAGAAAAAAATCCACGGGAGCAAACATGGACCTGAAATTCGCAAAGGTAACCCGCAAGGGCCCGGTCACGATCGTGACGCTGTCCCGCCCCGAAGTGTACAACGCGCTGCATACGGATGCGCATTTCGAACTGAACAAGGTGTTCGACGATTTCTGCGCCGATCCCGAGCAATGGGTTGCGATCGTCACCGGCGCCGGTGACAAGGCATTCTGCGCCGGCAACGACCTGAAATGGCAGGCCGCGGGCGGCAAGCGCGGCTGGGACAAGGGCGGCTTTGCCGGACTGACCTCGCGCTTCGACTGCGACAAGCCGATCATCGCCGCGGTCAACGGCGTCGCGATGGGCGGCGGTTTTGAAATCGCGCTGGCCTGCGACCTCATCATTGCCTCCGAGAATGCGACCTTCGCCCTGCCCGAACCGCGCGTTGGGCTGGCGGCGCTCGCCGGAGGACTGCACCGGCTGCCGCGGCAGATCGGGCTGAAGCGCGCCATGGGCATGATCCTCACCGCGCGCCACGTCTCGGCCAAGGAAGGCCATGAGCTCGGCTTTGTGAACGAGGTGGTGCCGCAAGGCGAAGCGCTGGCGGCGGCGGAGCGCTGGGCCGAGACCATCTGCAAGAATTCACCGATGTCGATCCGTGCCTCCAAGCAGACCATCCAGAAGGGCCTGGCGGTCTCGCTGGAGCAGGCGATATCGGAGCAGCGCGAATATCCGGCGGTGAAGGCGATGACTGCTTCGCAGGATTACATCGAGGGGCCGAAGGCGTTTTCGGAAAAGCGCCCGCCGAAATGGGTCGGGAAGTAAGGTTTCGTCATTCCGGGGCGGCGCGAAGCGACGAGCCCGGAATCTCGAGATTCCGGGTCTGGTGCTAGCGCACCATCCCGGAATGACGAAGACGGATGGTGCAGCGCTAGCTGCCCTTGCGTCCCCAACTCCCGCTTGTAGGATGCATAATTCGGCTGATCGACCGCGAGCTTGTCCATCGTGGTCTGCCACAGGTGCTCCGACAGCCCCGGCGTCTGCAAGTCGAGTTCGCCGCCGGCGATCTTGCCGGCGAGTGCGCGATTGAGTTCGACCAGCGAGCCCTGCATGCCCAATAGTTGCGCGAGCCGCGCGGATTCCGCGGCGTCGCTGCCCTCTTCCAGCGTCAACTGCCGGGTGACCAAATCGAGCATGTTGATCGCGACCCGCAGCTTGAACGCGTTATGCCCGGAGATCATGGGCGTGACGTCATGGCGCAGGAAATCCGCGACCGCTTTTGTCAGCTCGACGGGTGTCGGTTCGTCCTGCATCTCAGTTCTCCCGTGGCGCCAGTAACCGCAACAGATCGATCTCGGTCTCCGACGAGCGCCGCCCGATCATGGCGCGTTCCATCGAATGGTCGGGGCCGAGGCGAAACCGCTGCATCATGCCGCAGCACATCACGCCCCAGCGCAAGCGTGCCCATCACTTCCCAGAACTTGACGCGTTCGGGATCGGCCCGCCGGCCCGCCGCCTCGTAGCCTGCGAACAGTTCCTCGCGCGTGCCAAAGCCGCCGACGGGTTTGTCGATTTCGCCGAAGCGCCAGGAATTGACGCAGACCCAGCCGAGATCTTCCATGGGGTCGCCGAGATGCGCCAGTTCCCAGTCCAGCACCGCGCGCACGCCGTCGGGACCGATGATGAGATTGCCGTGGCGGAAGTCGCCATGCACCAGCGTCACCTCCGCGGAAGGCCCGGGATCATGGTCGCGCAGCCAGCGCAGCGCGAGCTCGAACACCGGCCGGGGCCAGTCGAAACCGCGGTATTCGCCCTCAAGATCCGCGATCTCCCGGGTCGATGTCATTTGCCGCAGCTCCGGCAACCTTGCCGCCTCAAGGCTGTGAATGCCGGCGGCAATGGCACCGACCTGGCGCGCCAGCATCGGACGCGCTTTGGCAAACTGCTCATCGCGCAGGATCTTGCGCGCGATGGTTTCGCCCTCGATGCGCTGCATGATGAAGCCGGTGCCGAGATCGTCCTCGGGCGTCAGCACATGCAGCACGCGCGGCGACGGCAGGCCGGCATCATGCGCGAGCTGCATCAATGTGGCCTCGGCATCGAGCCCGGCCGCCCGTCCTGGCGAGGCCCCATAGCCCGGCGGCGCGCGGCGCAGGATCGCGCCGATATTGCCCCCGGCGTGCACGATATCGAACGTCCAGGTCTCCTGGCTGGCGCCGCCTGAGAGCTTTGCGGCGCCGGTGACGCCGGTCGCGCCCGGATACCAGGCGGCGACGCTGCGTCCGAGTTGCGTCTCGATCATTTGCCTTTGAACTTCGCCGGGCGCTTTTCCAGGAAACGCAGTGACGCCTTCCTTGAAATCCTCCGCCCTGCCCGCGATCCGCTGCGACTGGAATTCGAGGTCGAGCTGGTCCTCGAACGAATTCTCCGGGCTGTCCCAGTACAGTTTTCGGATCAGCGACAGCGCAATCGTCGGGCCGTTCGCAAGCTCATGGGCGAGCTTCATGGTTTCTTCCATCAAGGCGGCATCGTCATGGACCCGGTTGACCAGGCCCCACTCCAGCGCCTTCTCGGCCGGAAGCCGCTCGCCCATCAGCGACAATTCGACCGAGCGGGCCTTGCCGATCAGCCGCGGCAGCAGCCAGGTCGATCCGCAATCCGGCACAAGGCCGATGCGGCGGAAGGCCTGCAGGAAATAGGACGAGCGCGCGCACAGGATCATGTCGCCCATCAACGCAAAACTCATCCCGGCGCCGGCGGCCGGACCGTTCACCGAGGTGACGATCGGGCAGTGCAAATTGCGCAACCGCCGCAGGAACGGATGGAATCCGGTTTCCAGCGCCGCCCCGGCATTGCTCCTGCCCGGCTTCTGGTTGTTGCGGCCCTGCAGATTGGCGCCGGTGCAGAATGCCCGTCCCGCGCCGGTGAGAACCAGGCAGCGAACCTCGTCCCGCTTGTCATCGACGACGTCGAGCGCCTCGGCGAGGCCGCCCAGCATGTCCATCGACACCGCGTTCATCACCTCCTGGTGGTCGAGCTTCAGGATGGCCACCGGACCGTCGAACTCGAGCGTGACGTGCTTGAACTGCATCTGTTTCCTCTTGGGTTGTGGTCCCGCATTATTTCGTCCCGCGGTACAAAGGGTCTGATCTCAAACCCATATTTGATTTTCTGGACGGCCTTGTCCATGGTTGCCGGAAACATCGGCCCGCCACCGGCACGCAACGCGCCAAACCATACTGGAAACGCTCATGGGTATTTTCGACCTCACCGGCCGCGTCGCCGTGATCACCGGGGGCAATGGCGGCATCGGCCTCGGCATCGCACAGGCGCTTGCCGCCGCCGGCTGCGGCGTCTCGATCTGGGGCCGCAACGCCGAGAAGAACAAGAATGCCGCCGCAACCATGGCCGGCCTGCGCGGGCAAGATCGACACCCGTATCTGCGACGTCAGCGACCCCGCGTCCGTGAAAGCCGCGATGAAGGCGACGCTGGACATTTTCGGCCGGGTCGACGGCTGCTTTGCCAACGCCGGCATCGGCGGCGGCGGACGGCACGCCTTCATCGACCGCACCGAGGAACAATGGCGCACGATGTTTGCGACCAACCTCGACGGCGTCTTCCACGCCTTCCAGGCCGCCGCGCGCCACATGACCGAGCGCGCCGAGGCCGGTGACCGCTTCGGCCGGCTGGTGGCGACCTCGAGCCTCGCCTCGCTGTTCGGCACGGCGCGCAACGAGCATTACGCCGCGACCAAGGCCGCGATCAACGCGCTGTGCCGGGCGCTCGCCGTCGAACTGGCGCGCCACGGCGTCACGGCCAACGCCATCCTGCCCGGCTGGATCAAGAGCGACATGACCGCCGGCATCATGGCGAACGAGAAATTCGTCGCCAATGTGATGCCGCGGATTCCGGTGCGGCGGTTCGGCGAGCCGGAGGATTTCGGCGGCATCGCGGTCTATCTCATGAGCAAGGCGTCGTCCTATCACACCGCCGATTGTTTCGTGATCGACGGCGGCTATACGGCGTTTTGACAGCCATTCTCGTTGCGCTGGAGCCAGCGGGTCGCGAAGCGCGCGCGCCCGGTCCGCGACGAATCCATCGGGAGCAGGACCATGATACTTGCCACGCAGCGCGACCTGTTCGATGTGCCGCGGCATGTGTGCTACCTGAACTCGGCTTCCTACAGCCCGCTGCCGTTGCGGACGCAGGAAGCCGCCCGCGCCGCGGTCGGGCGCAAGGGCAGGCCCTGGACGTTGGAGGCCGGCTTCGCCAACGAACAGCACGAGCGCGCACGGGCGGCGGCCGCCCGGTTGATCAATGCCGATCCAGCCGACGTCGCCCTCATCCCCTCGATCAGCTACGGGGTCGCAACCGCGGCGAAAGTTCTGACGATCGGTCGAGGTACCCGTGTCCTCGTTCTGGAAAACGACCATTCCTCGCCGGTGCTCGAATGGCAGATGCGGGCGGATGCGCAAGGTTTTACGGTCGAGACGATCCGCCGGCCGGACGATGGCGACTGGACCTCGGCGGTTCTCGCGGCCATCGAGCGGCCGGGTGCGCCGCCGGTCAGCCTCGCCTCGATCTCATCGGTGCACTGGTCGGACGGCGGGCTGATCGACATCGAGAAAGTGGGCGCGGCCCTTCGGCAGCGGGCGGCAGCCTTCCTGATCGACGCAACGCACAGCGCCGGCGTGCTGACGCTGGATGTGGCGCGGCTCGATCCCGACTTCGTGATGTTCCCGACCTATAAATGGCTGCTCGGGCCTTACGGTCGGGCGTTCATGTACATTGCAAGGCGCCATCAGGGCGGTATCCCGCTGGAGCAGACCTCGTCCGGCCGCAGGGATGTGCGCGCCGAGAACACGATCTATTTCGCGGATATTGGATATGTTCCAGACGCGCGTCGCTTCGACATGGGCGAGCGCGATCACTTCATTTCGATGGAGATGGCCTCGATCGGCATGGAGATGATGGCTGACTGGGGCTCAACGGCGGTCACGCAGCGTTTGCAGATGCTCACGACGCGAATCGCAGACGGAGTTCGCGGGATCGGCGTCAGCGTCGTGGAACCTCGCCTGCGTGCACCGCACATCCTGAAGTCTTGGTTTTGCGAACGGGATGCCGGCGGACCTTGTCGCCGGCCTTGCGAACGAAGGCATCCATGTCGCGGCGCGTCTTGGCCGCATGCGCATCTCGCCCCACGTCTTCAACGACGAGGCCGACGCCGATCGTTTCGTCGCCGCGTTGACGCGATGGCTCTGCGGCTGAACCCCCGCGCACCTGAGGGAACTCCCGCAAAATGCATCAGCTTCGCTGACATAGTTTCCGCGCGCGACTCGCAGCAAACCGAGAAATCCGTAGTTCTACCGGAGCCCGGTTTTGAAGCGTGCGAGGCTGTTGCCGCGCGGTAACACACACTCCAAAATCAATTCTGAATCACATCAAGTTCAAGCGCTAACGCCGCGTTCGCACAATTATTCGGCAAATTGCTTGCTTATAACCCTGCCCCTGCACGCGCCACGGATTGGCGGTGAAGTCTGTCGCGTGTTCAACTGAACCCATGTTCAGGTGCTGATTCGTGAAGGGGGCGGGCAGCGGTCAAACGGAACCTTTGGCTCGCGTTCCAGTAGTTCCAACTAACTGCACGAGGAGAAGGATCATGTACAACGATTCCCTGTTCAACGCTTTCGCTCGCTCCTTCGAAGCTAGAAGCGAAACCGACATGTCGATGGCGGAATATCTGGAGTCGTGCAGAGGCGATCCCATGCGATATGCCAACGCCGCCGAGCGGCTCTTGGCGGCGATCGGCGAACCTCAAATGATCGACACGGCCAAGGACCCCCGCCTTGGCCGTATTTTTTTGAATCGAACCATGCGGGCGTATCCGGCCTTCACCGGATTCTACGGCATGGAAGAAACGATCGAGCGCATCGTCGGGTTCTTCCGGCACGCCGCGCAAGGACTGGAAGAGCGCAAGCAGATACTCTATCTGCTCGGCCCGGTGGGCGGCGGAAAGTCGTCACTCGCCGAGCGGCTGAAGTCGCTGATGGAGGTTCATCCGATCTATGTGCTGAAGGCCGGCGACGAACTCAGTCCGGTGTTCGAGAGCCCGCTCAGCCTGTTCGATCCGGAATCGCTCGGTCCGATGATCGAGGAGAAATACGGCATCCCGCGCCGCCGCCTCACCGGGCTGATGAGTCCGTGGTGCTACAAGCGGCTCGAAGCCTTTGGCGGGGACATCTCGCGGTTCCGCGTTGCCAAGATCCAGCCCTCGCGCCTGCGGCAGATCGCGATCGCCAAGACCGAGCCCGGCGACGAGAATAACCAGGACATATCGTCGCTGGTCGGCAAGGTCGACATCCGCAAGCTGGAGACGTTCGCCCAGAACGATCCCGACGCCTACAGCTATTCCGGCGGCCTGAACCGCGCCAACCAGGGCATTCTCGAATTCGTCGAAATGTTCAAGGCGCCGATCAAGATGCTGCACCCGCTGCTGACGGCGACGCAGGAGGGTAATTATATCGGCACCGAGAATATCGGAGCCATCCCGTTCACCGGCGTCATTCTCGCGCATTCGAACGAATCCGAGTGGCAGAGCTTCAAGGCCAACAAGAACAACGAAGCCTTCATCGACCGCATTTGCGTCATCAAGGTCCCCTATTGCTTGCGGGTGACCGAGGAGCAGAAGATCTACGAGAAGCTGATCCAGGGTTCCGAACTCGCCACCGCGCCTTGCGCGCCGGCGACGCTCGAGACCCTGGCGCGCTTCTCGGTGATGTCGCGCCTGCGCAAGCACGAGAACTCGACCGTGTTTGCGAAAATGCGGGTCTATGACGGCGAGAGCCTGAAGGAATCCGATCCCAAGGCGCGCAGCGTTCAGGAATACAAGGACGCCGCCGGCGTCGATGAGGGCATGGACGGCATCTCGACGCGGTTCGCTTTCAAGGTGCTCGCCGCGACCTACAACCACGACACCAACGAGCTCGGCGCCGATCCGGTCCACCTGATGTATACGCTCGAGCACGCGATCCGCCGCGAGCAGCTCTCCGACGAAGTCGAAAAGCGCTACCTCGAATTCATCAAGGCCGAGCTGGTGCCCCGCTACGCGGAATTCATCGGTCACGAGATCCAGAAAGCCTATCTCGAATCCTATTCGGATTACGGCCAGAACCTGTTCGACCGCTACGTCGATTACGCCGATGCATGGATCGAGGATCAGGACTTCAAGGATCCCGATACCGGCCAGTTGCTCAATCGCGAGCTCCTGAACCAGGAACTGACCAAGATCGAGAAGCCCGCCGGCATCGCCAACCCGAAGGATTTCCGCAACGAGGTCGTCAAGTTCTCGCTGCGGTCGCGCGCCCAGTATGGCGGAAAGAATCCGTCATGGACGAGCTACGAGAAGATTCGCGAGGTGATCGAGAAGCGGATATTTTCCCAGGTCGAGGATCTCCTTCCCGTCATCTCGTTCGGCACGAAGAAGGATGGCGACACCGAAAAGAAGCACGGCGAGTTTGTCGAGCGGATGGTCGGACGCGGCTATACCGAACGTCAGGTTCGCCGACTCGTGGAGTGGTACATGCGCGTGAAACAAGCCGGCTAGGACGGATGAAGCAGTGGCCATGCACATCATCGACCGGCGCCTGAATCCGGGCAGCAAGAGCCTGGAGAATCGCCAACGGTTCCTGCGCCGCGCCAAGGCGCTGGTTCAGGGCGCCGTGAAGAAGTCTTCGCAGGGCCGCGACATCAAGGATGTCCTGGAGGGCGGCGAGGTTTCCATCCCGCTCGACGGGATGCATGAGCCCCGCTTCCGCCGCGAAGGCGGCACCCGCGACATGGTGCTGCCCGGCAACAAGAAGTTCATCGAAGGCGACATGCTGCCGCGTTCCGGCGAAAGCCGGCGTAGGGCATCCGGCCCCGGTGAAGGCGACAGCGAAGACGCGTTCCGGTTTGTCCTCAGCCGCGATGAATTCGTCGACCTGTTTCTCGACGATCTCGAATTGCCCGATCTCGCCAAGCGCAAGCTTGCCGAGGCGGAGAGCGAGGGACTTCGCCGCGCCGGCTACACCACCTCCGGCTCGCCGGCAAATCTCTCGGTGAGCCGAACGGTACGCCTCGCGCTGGCGCGACGGGTCGCGCTGCGGCGGCCACGACCGGAAACGATCGCCCAGCTCGAGGCCGATCTCGCCGATTGCGACGAGGCGCGGCGCGTCGAACTCCTGGCCGAGATCGAGACATTGAAGGCAAAGATCCGGCGGATTCCGTTCATCGATCCGATCGACATCCGCTATCGCCGCTTCGAAACCGTGCCGAAGCCGGTCGCCCAGGCCGTCATGTTCTGCCTGATGGACGTGTCGGGCTCGATGACCGAACACATGAAGGACCTGGCCAAGCGTTTCTACATGCTGCTCTACGTGTTTCTGACACGGCGCTATCGGCACGTGGAAATCGTCTTCATCCGTCACACCGACCGTGCCGAGGAAGTTGACGAGGATACTTTCTTTCACGGGCCCGCATCGGGCGGCACGCTGGTATCGAGCGCGCTGGAAGCCATGCACGAAATCGTCAGGTCGCGGTTTCGCCCGGCGGACTGGAACATCTACGCCGCCCAGGCTTCCGACGGCGACAACTCGACCTCGGACAGCGACGCCGTGAGCCGGCTGCTGACCGAGAAAATACTGCCGGTCAGCCAGTTTTTCGCCTATCTCGAAGTCGGCGAGACCGGCGGCAGCACGTTTGAAATGCCCAATTCCTCGCTTTGGTCACTGTACCAGCGTCTGCGCACCGATGGCGCGCCGCTGTCGATCCGCAAGGTCAGCGAGCGCAGCGAGATCTTTCCGGTATTTCACGACCTGTTTCAGCGCCGTCGAAAACAGGAGAAGGCCGCGTCATGACCGCAACGACCGAACGCCTGTTCGAGGGAGCGGACTGGGACTTCCAGACACTGCAGCGTATCCACGATGCGTGCGAGGCGATCGCACGGTCCGAACTCGGGCTCGACACCTACCCGAACCAGATCGAGGTCATCACCGCCGAGCAGATGCTCGATGCCTATTCCTCGGTCGGGATGCCGCTGTTCTACAAGCATTGGTCGTTCGGCAAGCATTTCGCCCATCAGGAGGCGTCCTACCGCAAGGGGCTGATGGGCCTCGCCTATGAGATCGTGATCAACAGTTCGCCGTGCATTTCCTACCTGATGGAGGAAAATACCGCGACCATGCAGACGCTGGTGATCGCTCACGCGGCGTTCGGCCACAACCATTTCTTCAAGAACAACTATCTGTTCAAGCAATGGACGGATGCCGACGGCATCCTCGACTATCTCGATTTTGCCAAGAACTATGTCGCCCAATGCGAGGAGCGTCACGGCCGGCTGGCGGTCGAGCAGACCCTCGATGCGGCGCATGCCCTGATGTCGCACGGCATCGACCGCTATCCCGGCAAGAAGAAGCTCGATCTTCGTGTGGAGGAAAAGCGCGCCGGAGATCGCCGTCTGCACGAGGAGAGCGTGTTCAACGATCTGTGGCGGACCGTTCCGACCGGACCGGCCAAGAGCGCGGAACTGCTGAACACCGAGCGGCGGCACAAGCTGCTCGGACTGCCGCAGGAAAATCTGTTGTACTTCCTGGAAAAGACCGCGCCGCGCCTGCAGCCCTGGCAGCGCGAGGTGTTGCGGATCGTGCGGCACATCGCCCAGTATTTTTATCCGCAGAGCCAGACCAAGGTCATGAACGAGGGCACCGCCACCTACGTGCATTACCGCATCATGACCGCGCTGCACGAACAGGGGCAGATTTCCGACGGCAATTTCCTCGAATTCCTGCAGTCGCACACCAACGTGGTGTTTCAGCCGGAATTCGACGACCCGCGCTTTTCCGGCTTCAACCCCTACGCGCTCGGCTTTGCGATGATGCAGGACATCGAACGCATCGTCACCGATCCCGACGTTGAGGATCGCGAGTGGTTTCCGGATATTGCCGGCACCGGCGATGTGATGGCGGTGTTGCGCGACATATGGGCGAATTATCGCGACGAAAGCTTCATCAGCCAGTTCCTCAGTCCGCGACTGATCCGCAAGCTGCGGATGTTTCATCTGCATGACGATCCGGCGGAAGAAGCCGGCATCCTGGTCGACGCCATTCACGACGAGCGCGGCTATCGCCGCGTTCGCCGCGAACTGGCGCGGCAGTACGATGTCGGGTTCATCGACCCCAACATCGAGGTTGTCGACGTCGATCTGGCCGGCGATCGCCGCCTGATGCTGCGCCATTCGGTGGTGAAGGGAGCGCAGCTGAACGAGGCGGATACCAAGCGCGTGCTTCAGCACCTGGCCGATCTCTGGAGCTATGACGTGTCGCTCGCTGAAGTCGACCAGGCAGGCACGGTCGTGAAGGAGTATGTCGTGAGCCCCCGCGAACTCGCCGCTGCCGCCGCGGCGTAGACAACGGCCGCCGGAAAGCTGGTCCGAAGGCTTCCGCCGCCGCGGACAATGTGTCGCACACCCTAATCCTTCAGCGTGAACTTCTTGCGCAATTCCGCGGCTATCTTGTCGGCGAGCTTCCTGCGCATTCCTGGTATGCTTCGGCGCAGTCACCACCGTCGGTCGCCAGCCGAGGATCGGGTCTCTCCGGTTGTGGCCGGACAGGCGCGAAATCCTGCACCCTTCGCGGAAAGTTTCTGCTCGCCATTCCGGACGATCCCGACCGCCCAGGCCGCTGGCCTGCTTGTGCAGGACCGGCCCCGCCGTCTAGATTGCCGGCAACGAGCAGACAGGCCCTCGCCCGCACCGGGCAATGAACGGGCTGCGCGAACGGGAGAATGACATGAAACACGCCTATGTGCCCCGCACCACATCCTACAGCCTGAGCCCGGAGGACGAGCTCAACGACCTTCGCATGTCGGAACAGGTTCGCCCGCTCTACGACCATGTGCGGCAATTCATTCGCGAAACAGTCGACCCGATGGCGGCGGAATTTTACCGGCTTGGCGAGAACAAGACCGATCGCTGGAGCTTCACGCCCGGCCAGATCGAGGTGCTCGAGAAAGCCAAGGCGAAGGCCAAGGAAGTGGGCTTGTGGAATTTCTTCCTGCCGAATGCCGAGACCGGCGAAGGCCTGGGAAATCTCGACTACGCCTATATCGCCGCCGAACTCGGCAAGAGCCCGATGGCCTCGGAGACCATGAACTGCTCCGCGCCCGATACCGGCAACATGGAAGTGCTGGAGCGCGTCGGCACCAAGCAACAGAAGGAGAAGTGGCTGAAGCCGCTTCTGAACGGCGAGATCCGTTCCGCCTACGCCATGACCGAGCCGAATGTCGCCTCCTCGGACGCCAAGAATATTTCGACCACGGCCAAACTGGTCGGTGACGAATGGGTGATCAACGGCGAGAAATACTACATTTCCGGCCTCGGCGATCCCCGCTGCAAGATCATGATCGTGATGGTGAAAACCAATCCGGACGCGGCGCCGAGCAAGCAGCAGTCGCAGATCCTGGTGCCGAAGGACACCCCGGGCGTCGAGATCATCGGACCGATGCACGTGTTCGGGCACGACCACGCCCCGCGTGGCCACATGCATCTGCGCTTCAACAATGTCCGGGTGCCCAAGGACAATATGCTGCTCGGCGAAGGCCGCGGCTTCGAGATTTCCCAGGTCCGCCTCGGCCCGGGCCGCATTCATCACTGCATGCGTACGATCGGCAAGGCCGAAAAGGCGCTCGACATGATGGTGCAGCGCGGTCTCACGCGCGAAGCCTTCGGCAAGAAGATCGCCCATCTCGGCGGCAATTTGCAGATCATCGCGCAGGCGCGCTGCGAGATCGAGGCGATGCGGCTGATGGTGCTGAAGGCCGCCAAGGCGATGGACGTGCTCGGCAACAAGGAAGCGCGGGTCTGGGTCAGCATGGTCAAGGCCATGGTGCCGGAACGCGCCTGCAAGGTCATCGATCAGGCGATCCAGATGCACGGCGCCACCGGCATTTCGCAATGGACCCCGCTCGCCGAAATGTACCAGGACGTGCGGCATCTGCGCTTCGCCGACGGCCCCGACGAGGTGCACTGGATGGTCGTCGGCCGCCACGAACTGAGCATGCCGTAGCCGATCCTCCACTCGCTCTTCCCCGCTTGCGGGGAAGAGAGCGGATCGAATGAAGAAATCCCGGCCCCACAGGGAACGCACGATGGAATATGCCCCCGACGACCTCAGCCCCCGCGAGTGCTACAAGGTACTCACGGGGTTCGTCCTGCCGCGGCCGATCGCGTGGGTGACGACGATTGGGCCCACCGGCGTCGTCAACGCCGCGCCGTTCAGCTTCTTCAACGTGTTCTGCGAAGATCCGCCGCTGTGCATGTTCGCCGTCAACCAGCGGCCCGACGGACGCCCCAAGGACACCCAGGCCAACATCGAGCGTACCGGGCAGTTCGTGGTCAACCTCGCCGACGAGCCGCTGGCGCGCGCGATGCACGATTCCAGCGGCGACTTCCCGCCCGATATCGGCGAGCCCAATTATCTCGGCCTGAAGCTTGCGCCCTCGACCAAGGTTGCGGTGCCGCGATTGGCGGACGCCCCGTGGGCCATGGAATGCAAGACCTGGAAGACCATCGATGTGAACGGCGACCGCCAGCTCATCATGGGCAAGGGCATCCATTTCCATATCCGCGACGAATTGTGGGATGACAGCACCATGCGCGTGCACATGGAGCGCTATCATCCGGTCGGCCGCATGTTCGCCGACCGCTACTGCCGGACCGACGACCGCATGGTGTTCCCGCCGGCACAAGGAGTGCCCGCGGCATAGCCGGCGCGTGGGTGGAAGGAGCGGCATGACCGACCATTTCCACGACCGCGAGGATCGCAATCGGTTCGAGCTCGATGTCGAGGGAACGACCGCCTTCGTCACCTACCGGAAATCGCCTGAAACGATCACGCTCGTGCACACCGAGGTGCCGCCGGAACTGGGCGGACGCGGGGTTGGCTCCAGGCTCGGGCGCGCGACGCTGGACTGCGTGCGGTCTCAGGGGCGCGAACTTCATGTCGAATGCGACTTCATCCGGAACTTCATGACGAAGCACCCGGAGTACAACGATCTGCTGGCACCCGGCGAAGTGCCGCAAACAGACGCCGCCACCTACAGGGCCGGCTGCTTTTGCGGCGCCGTCGAACTGGAGGTGACGGGCAAGCCGGTATTCGCGGGCTATTGTCATTGCCAGGACTGCCAGGCCTGGTCGGCCGCACCGATCAATGCCTTCAGCCTGTGGAAATCCGACAGCGTGCGGATCGCCAGGGGCGAAGCCGATATCGGCACCTTTCACAAGACTGAAAATTCCTACCGCAAGTTCTGCAAGCAGTGCGGCGGCCACCTCATGACCGAGCATCCGCGCATGCGGCTGATCGACGTCTACGCCAATCTGTTGCGGGGCTACA
Source organism: uncultured Alphaproteobacteria bacterium (assembly GCA_963843225.1). Lineage (GTDB taxonomy): Bacteria > Pseudomonadota > Alphaproteobacteria > Rhizobiales > Xanthobacteraceae > Bradyrhizobium. The sequence continues at coordinate 96,149 of CAWJJT010000013.1, forward strand.
CGCATGAGCCGACGCTGCATGCGAACTACGCAAGCAAGATGGTTTCCGTGCGTGACGGCCTGCCGAAGTACCGGGATCTGCCGGCCGACCTCGGCGGCTCCGGCGAGACGCTGGCTGATTAGCCGGCTGGGCCAACGGAAGTGGGCCGATGCGCCCGGAGGAAGGAGCGTATCTGGCGCACCGCCAGTGGCACCCGCTCCTTCGGCTCCTTCCACGGAAACAGGCTCACCTCGGCCTTCGGCGCCAGCAACGCGGTCTCCATGGCGACGGCATAGGGATGCGCCGGGATGTCGTCGGGGAGGATCAGCACCGGCGTCTGGCAACTACGCACGAAATCGCGCGTCACCGTGAACACGAAGTCGGGGTTGGTGCGGTACATCCTGGTCAGGAATTGTTCGGCCATCTCCATCGTGATGTCGGGCCGGCGTTTGACCAGCTCCGGCGCCCAGCCCTTCATGTTGTTGTCGTAGAACAGGTCGCGCATTTCCGGGCGCGATCCGCTCGGCATCGCCAGCACGGCGGCGACGACGCGACCCGGCGCGCGCTTCAGGAGATTCCAGATCAGGGGGCCGCCGATGCAGAAGCCCAGCACCATGAACTTGTCGATGCCGAGATGATCCATCAGACCGAGATGGTCGTCCGTGTGGGAATCCCAGGGACGGTCGATCTCAAGCGGGCCTGAGGACTGACCGGCATTGGCGTTGCGCAGGTCGGACGCGATGCAGCGGTACTCGCCCCTGAATTCCTCGATCGCGTTGAAGGGCGGATAGCTGCCGGTGATGCCCGAGATCGTCGAGTTCAATCCGCCGCCGGCGATGAGCAGCAGAGGGAAGCCGGAACCGGCTTCTTCAAAGTGAATGTGAACGGCGCCCTTTTTGTAGGTGCCCATGGCCGCATCCCCCTCCCCCAGCCTCTGTCACGCCTGTTTGGCGCCCTCGATCTTGTCCTGCGTCTTGGTGTCGAAATCGCTGGCGTCATGGCGCTCGTGCAACTGGCTGGCCGGATCGCCCCAGGTGCGGTTGACCATGCGCCCGCGCTGCACCGCCGGGCGCTTGGCGATCGCGTCGGTCCAGCGCTGCACGTTCTTGTAGTCCTGCACGGACAGGAATTCGCCCGCGCCGTAGAGCAGGCCCTTCGCCAGGCCGCCATACCACGGCCAGACCGCGATGTCGGCGATCGAATAGTCGTCGCCGGCGAGATACTCGCTGTCGGCGAGACGCCGGTCGAGCACGTCGAGCTGGCGCTTCACCTCCATCGCGAACCGGTCGATGGCGTATTCGATCTTGGTCGGCGCGTAGGCGTAGAAATGGCCGAAGCCGCCGCCGAGATAGGGCGCGCTGCCCATCTGCCAGAACAGCCAGGACAGGCATTCGGCGCGCTCCTGGCCGCCGGTCGGCAGGAACGCGCCGAACTTCTCGGCGAGATGCATCAGGATCGCGCCGGACTCGAACACCCGGATCGGCGTCGGCCCGCTGCGGTCCATCAGCGCCGGGATCTTGGAGTTCGGGTTGACCGCCACGAAGCCGCTGCCGAACTGGTCGCCGTCGATCTTGATCAGCCAGGCGTCGTACTCCGCGCCCTTGTGGCCGGCGCGCGAGCAGCTCTTCCAGCATCACCGTGACCTTGATGCCGTTCGGCGTCGCCAGCGAATAGAGCTGCAGCGGATGGCGGCCGACCGGCAGTTCCTTGTCGTGCGTCGGTCCCGCGATCGGACGGTTGATGTTGGCGAACTGGCCACCGCTCTCCTTGTTCCAGGTCCAGACTTTCGGCGGCGTGTAGGGGGATAAATCAGTCACTGGTTCGGCTCCTGGGAGTTGTTTTGGTTGTGGCCGGGCAAAGGCATCCGAGGGGTGGCATCGCTTCCGCTCGCCTGCGTCCCGACCGTTCACGTCTCGACGACAATCAAGGATGTGGATGCGCGGGACAAGCCCATATCTGACGCTTGCGCCAACGCCGCTGGCCGACGGGTGTTGCCCTTCGAGGTAGCTCGACCAGCCATGAGCCCGGCAACGGGCGATTCGCCGCGCATGCGCGCTGCCGCCATGTCAATCGAACGGCGGACTACGTAGCGCCTGGAATTCGCTAGACGGGTGCTTCTCCGAGCGCATCGCGTCGCTCGATGGCGCCAGACAGCCCGAATGAAAGGACGTTTGCAATGTTCAAGGCCAAGAAGGAGAGCGGTTGGAAGTTCGAAACCTCCTCCGGCGGCTCCGTCAGTTTCCCGGTTTTCGGGCCTGCTGGCGGCGCCCTCGGCAAGGGCACTCTTGTCTTCAAGTCTCCGGAGGGCGCCACCGTCGAATTCCAGTACATGTCTGCCGGCGCCAGCGTGGGCAAGGGATTGCCTGTCAGCCTGAGCGGCTCCACACGGGATTTCCCCAGCAGCGGAACCATTTATGTATCGAGCACGTTTTCCGGCGCCGATCTGAGCATCCAGGACATCAAAGGCTTCGCCGTGATTCAGGAGCTTGCGTATGGCGGCGGCGGACCCGGCTATACGGGCACGATCATGTTGATCGGCGTTCCCGCCGAAAACATGCCGATGGAAATCGTGAAAAATACCGGTGCCCTGGCCATCGCGGGTCAGCTCGCCGTCGACCATCCTGATTTGACACGCGCCGTCGCCGGTCCGCTTGGTTGGCTCCTATTTGACGAAGCCAAAAACAGTCTCGCCGAAATCCTTCAAGACGGCGCCAAGGCCGCCGTATTCATGCGCGGAGCCGATGTTGGACTTCAGGTTCAGGCCAGCATCTCGCAGAGCATTGGCTATATCTGGGCCGTAAACCGCTGAACGCAGCGGTGATCCGCATCCCGGTGGCGTGCTTCGTTCGGTCGGAGTTCAGGATGAAGCGACCTTCCTCGTCATCTCGACGCCCGCCATCGCAAACCCCTCATAGCCCTTGGCCGCGACGTCGTTGCAGATCTGGCGATAGGCGCCGACGCCGCCGATATAGGGCATGAAGATCTGCGGCTTGCCGGGGATGTTGGCACCCATGTACCAGGAATTGGCCTGCGGATAGAGCGTGGTCTGGGCGACCTCGTTGACGTGCGCCACCCATCTGTCCTCGGCGTCCCGGTCCGCCTCCATGGTATCGAGGTCACGGTCGCGCATCCAGGCGATGCAGTCGGTGATCCAGTCGACGTGCTGCTCGATCGAGACGATCATGTTGGAGAGCACCGACGGACTGCCGGGGCCGGTGATGATGAACAGATTGGGAAAGCCCGCGCTCATCAGGCCGAGATAGGTTTTCGGACCTTCGGCCCACTTCTGATTAAGCGTGCGTCCATCGCGGCCGCGAATGTCGATCTTGGCCACCGATCCGGTCATGGCATCGAAGCCGGTCGCCAGCACCAGCGCATCGACCTCGTAATCCCCGCCCCCGGTGCGCACGGCATTCGCCGTGATCTCCTCGATCGGACTGGACTTGATGTCGACCAGCGTCACGTTCGGGCGATTGAACGTGGCAAAATAATCGGTGTCGATGCAGATGCGCTTCGATCCGATCGGATGATTGTTGGGCTGCAGCAGTTTCGCGGTCTCGGGGTCGCCGACGATCTCCGCGATCTTTTCGCGGACGAAATCGGCGGCGGTATCGTTGGCCGCCTTGTCGAAGGCAAGGTTGTTGTAGACCGACATGAAGGTCAGGCCGCCGCGGTCCCAGCGCGCTTCGTATTTCGCGCGCCGTTCGTTGTCGCCGTCGTCGAGCGCGCCGCGGTCGGGCATCTCCATATAGATGCCGTTGCGCGCCTCCTCGCGCGCGAAGCGGCGGATTTCGGGATATCTGGCGCGAAACGCCTCGCGTTCCTCTGTCGGTCAGCGGCGCATTGCGCGCCGGAATCGAAAAATTCGGCGTGCGCTGGAACACCGTCAAATGCCGAGCCTGCTCGGCGATGATCGGCACCGACTGGATCGCCGACGAGCCCGTGCCGATCACGCCGACGCGCAAGCCGGTAAAATCGACCGGCTCATGCGGCCAGTGCCCGGTGTGATAGACCTTGCCCCTGAACTCGTTCAGTCCCTTGATGTCGGGCATCCGCGCATTCGACAGGCACCCGGTGGCGAGCACGACGTATTGTGCGACCACCGTCCTGCCGTCGGATGTGGTCACCGACCAGCGGGCCGGCCTCCTCGTCGAAGGCGGCGCGGTCGACACGGGTGTTGAGCTGGATGTCGGAGCGCAAGGCAAAGCGGTCGGCGACGTGGTTGGCGTATTTCAGGATCTCGGGCTGCGGCGCGTAGCGCTCGCTCCAGTTCCATTCCTGCTGCAATTCCTCCGAGAAGGAATAGGAATATTGCATGCTCTCGACGTCGCAGCGGGCGCCGGGATAACGGTTCCAGTACCAGGTACCGCCGACGTCTCCGCCCTGCTCGTAGACGCGGACCGAGAAGCCCTGCCCGCGCAGCCGGTGCAGCATGTACAAGCCGGCAAAACCCGCGCCGACCACCACGACGTCGTAAGCCTCATTGCCCGTAGCGTGGCTGTTGCCGGAAACGGATTGCAAGGCGGACATTCGCACTCCCTCAAAATTATTTTGTTATCAGCCAGCATTCTACCGGCGTCCCGAAAGCGCAAGAGACAAATCCGCAGGCGCGCACCGCTTATTTTGCCGCGCGGAATGCGCCAGCAACGGCGCCGGGTGCAGCGCGCTTCCTGGCGTCTCCACGCAAGATTTGGCCGGCCTGACCGGCTTGGCTTCGGTGCCCGGGATAGGCTAGCGTCGCCGCAGAAACTTTGCCGTTCCAACCAACAACAGAGGGCGCCGAAAAGGCAGCCGGCGGGAGTGAACAGCGCCATGAAATCGCCGATCTGCGACATGCTGGGAATAGAATTTCCGCTGCTCGCCTTCAGCCATTGCCGCGACGTGGTCGCCGCCGTCAGCCGCGCCGGCGGTTTCGGCGTATTGGGGGCGACGGTGCATACGCCGGAGACCATCGAGCAGGAGTTGAAATGGATCGACGATCACGTCGACGGCAAGCCGTATGGGCTCGACGTGCTGATCCCCGAAAACATCTCGACCGCGGGCGAGAAGGACGTCACCTGGAAGAGCCTGGAGGCGCGGATCTCGAATGAACATCGCGATTTCACCCGCAATCTGCTGAAGAAATACGGCATCGAGCTGACGACGACCGAAGTGCCGAAGAACCAGCCACAGCCGTTCGACGGACAATGCGCGCTGGAAGTCCTCGACGCCTCGTTCCGCCACCCGATCCGGCTGATCGCCAACGCGCTCGGCGTGCCGCCGAAGGCGATGATCGACATGGGCAAGAAGCACGGCGTCCCGGTGGCGGCGCTGGTCGGCGCCAAGGAGCATGCGCTGCGCCAGGTCGCGGCCGGAGTCGATATCCTGGTGGTACAGGGCACCGAGGCCGGCGGCCATTGCGGCGAGGTTTCCACCATGGTGCTGGTGCCCGAGGTGATCAAGGCCATCAAGCCGATCCGCGACGTGCCGGTGCTGGCGGCCGGCGGCATCATGACCGGACGGCAGATGGCGGCGTGCATGGCGATGGGCGCGGCCGGCGCCTGGACCGGCTCGGTGTGGCTTGCCACCGTCGGAATCCGAAACATCGGAGATCTTCCGCGAGAAGATGATCGCGGCCTCTTCGCGCGACGCCGTCCGCTCCAAGGGCCGCACCGGCAAGCCCGCGCGCCAGCTGCGCTCGATCTGGACCGACGCCTGGGACCGCGGGCCCGACAGTCCCGGCGCGCTGCCGATGCCGCTGCAGAGCATCATCAGCCGCGACGCCTTCAACTCGATCGACCGCGCCGCGGCAGGCGGCAACGCGCAGGCGCGCGACCTCGTCAGCTACTTCGTCGGACAGGGGGTCGGCCTGATCGACAGCGTGAAATCGGCCGGCGCCGTGGTGCAGGAGTTCAAGGAAGATTTCGTCGAGGCGGTCGAGCACATGAACGCGCTGCTGGCGGAGTAGCAATGACCCTCATGGTGAGGAGGCGCGCGAGCGCCGTCTCGAACCATGAGGCACGTGGATCCTTCGAGACGCGCGCAAGAGCGCACTCTCAGGATGAGGCCGATCTGCTTTGAGAAAGTGAAAAAACAGAAGATGCCGAATTCAACGTTTCCCCTCCCCGACGACCGCATCCCCGTTATCGTCGGCATCGGAGAAATCGTCGATCGTCCCAAGGAAATCGCCGAGGGCCTCGAACCTCTGGACTTGCTGGAGCAGGCGCTCCGGCGCGCGGAAGCCGACAGCGGCGCCAAACTGCTCGGCGAGATCGGCTCGCTCGACATCGTCAATTTCCTGAGCTGGCGCTACCGCGATCCGGAGATTGCGCTCTCGGATCGTCTCGGCATCAAGCCGGCGCACGCCTATTACGGGCCGGTCGGCGGCGAGAGCCCGATCCGCTATCTGCATGAGGCAGCCCAGCGCATCGCGCGCGGCGAATGCAGCGTCGCCGCGGTCTGCGGCGCCGAGGCGCAATCGACCGCGACCAAGGCCGAACGCGCCGGCGTCACGCCGCCATGGACGCCGTTCGCGCATGATGTGCCGGAGCCGAAACGCGGCGCCGCGTTCCAGAAGCCGATGGCGGTAAAACTCGGCGTGTTCAGGCCGGTGACGGTCTATCCGTTCTACGAGGCCGCGACGTCGGCGCATTGGGGCCAGACCCCACGCGAGGCGATGGCGGAATCCGGCGAATTATGGTCGCGCTATTCGGAAGCGGCCGCGCAAAATCCCAACGCCTGGCTGAAGCGGCGCTTTGCGCCCGAGGAAATCACGACGCCGACGGCGGACAACCGCCTGATCGCATGGCCCTACACCAAGCTCCAGGTCGCCAATCCGACCGTCAACATGGGCGGCGGCGCTGCTGATGACCAGCCTTGCGAAGGCGCGGGCGGCCGGCATCGCCGAAGATCGCCTCATCCACGTCTGGGGCGGGGCATCGGCGGAAGAACCGCGCGACTACCTGATCCGCGACCAGTTCTTCCAGAGCCATCCGCAGAACGCGGTCCTGAAGGCGGTGATGGACCTCGTCGGCGGCGACGGCCGCGCGTTCGACGCCATCGAGCTCTACAGTTGCTTTCCCTGCGTGCCGAAAATGGCGCGGCGGACGCTGGGACTCGGTTCCGACGTGCAGCCGACGGTGACCGGCGGGCTGACGTTCTTCGGCGCGCCGCTCAACACCTACATGACGCATGCGGCCTGCGCGATGGTGCGAAAGCTGCGCGGCGGCGCCAAACTCGGCCTGCTCTACGGCCAGGGCGGGTTTGTGACCAAACATCACGGCCTGGTGCTGTCGCGGCAGCCGCCGCCCGCCGCGCTGGCGCAGGACAGCAGCGTGCAGGCGGAGGCCGACAGCCATCGCGGTCACGGTGCCCGACTTCGTCACCGAAGCCAGCGGCAAGGGCTCGGTCGAAAGCTTTACGGTGATCTACGGCCGCAACAACGCGGTCGAGCACGGCGTGGTGATGCTGCGGACGGAGGCCAATGCCCGCGCGCTGGCGCGGGTGCCGGCCGGTGACGGCGCGACGCTGGCGCATCTTCTGAATCTGGATCGCACCCCGGTGGGATCAAAGGGCGATATCGTCACCGCGGACGACGGCGTGCTGGAGTGGCGGGTGGGATAGCTCGCTGTCGTCATCCTGAGGTGCGAGCCCCCTTGGCGAGCCTCGAAGGATGGCGGATGCGGCCCATCCTTCGAGGCGCGCACGAGCGCGCACCTCAGGATGACGTCGGTAGATGTGGCCGCAGTCTCTACCCCTTGACGTCCTGCTTTTCCGAGACCTTCTCCGGCTTGCCCTTGGGGCTTGCGCCGGCGACGCGAACCTGATCGCCGTCGGCGATGCCGTCGGGCGGCGCCACGATGATGCGGTCGTCCGCGGAGATGCCCGAGGCCAGTTCGATGTCCTTGCCGAGATCGCGGGCGATCGTCACGGTCTTGAACTTGACCTTGTCGTCGGCGCCGACGGTGGCAACCCGCAGGCCGCTGCCGTTGAAGATCAGTGCGCTCGCCGGAATATGCAGCGGCACGGCGTCGCGCTGCAGGCTCATGCGGACGTTGGCATAGCCGCCCGGCATCAATTCGCCCGCTGGGATTGTCGAGCGCAAGCTGCATCCGCGTCGTGCCGGAAGAGACATCGACCGATTGCGAGGAAGCCTCGACGGTCGCGTCGAAGGTGCGGTTCGGATATTCCGGCATCGAGATCACTGGCCTTGGCGCCGATCCTGATCGCCGGCACGTAGCTCTGCGGCACGTTGACATAGACCCGCAGCTTGCTGATGTCGGAAATCACGAACATCGCGGGACCGCTGCCGCCGCCGGCATTGATCAGGGCGCCGACGTCGGTGTCGCGGGCGGTGACCACGCCGTCGAACGGCACGGTGATCTTCTTGTAGCCGGCCAGGGCCTCCAGCCGCTCGACATTGGCCTGGCCGGAATTGACCGCGGCTTTCTTGTTGGAGAGGTCGGCGGAGCGCTCGTCGATTTCCTGCATCGAGACGAAGTTCGAGGCGATCAGCGATCTGCGCCGCGTCAGCGTTGCCTCGGACAGCTTCGCGCTGGCCTCCTGGCTCGCGAGATCGGCGCGCGCCTGCAACAGTTGCTGGTCGAGGTCCGGCGCCTCGATTTCGGCGATCACCTGGCCGGCCTTGACCTTGGCGCCGATATCGGCGCTCCAGCTCTTCAGGTAGCCGCTGACGCGGGCAAGGATCGGCGCGCGGTAATAGGCCTCCAGCCGGCCCGGCAGGTCGAGGGTGGCGTTCAGAACCCTGGCATCGGGCAGCACCACCGCGACCGTCGGAATGGCCTGGTCGTCGGTCCATTCGCGCAGCTTGGCGCCGGAATCTTCGCGCGCCCGGATGCCGGTGACCACCACCAGCACCGCGGCGATCCCCGCCACGACCCCGAAAATGCCCAACTTCCGGCGAGAGACCGGCGAGTTCTGTTCAGTGGGCATGCGAAGTCTCCGGGACGGCGGCGGCAGCTTTGGCGCCTTGCTTCTTGTGTACCATACTAAAAACCACGGGAACAAACATCAGGGTAGCCACGGTGGCGAAGATCAGCCCTCCGACCACCGCACGGCCGAGCGGCGCGTTCTGTTCGCCGCCCTCGCCGAGCGCCAGCGCCATCGGCGTCATGCCGATGATCATGGCCAGCGCGGTCATCAGCACCGGGCCGGAAGCGCACGAAACCGGCCTCGATCGCGGCCGCAACGGGATCGCCCAGTTCCTCGTAGCGCTCGCGCGCAAAGCTGATCACCAGCACGCTGTTGGCGGTGGCGACGCCCATGCACATGATCGCGCCGGTCAGCGCCGGAACCGACAGCGTGGTCTGGGTGGTGAACAGCATCCAGACGATCCCGGCCAGCGCCGCCGGCAGCGCGGTGATGATCACGAACGGATCGGACCAGGACTGGAAGTTCACCACGATCAGGAGGTAGATCAGCACGATCGCCGCCAGCAGCCCGAACAGCAGCCCGGAAAACGCGCTGTTCATGGTCTGCACCTGGCCGAGCAGAACCACCGACGAGCCCTTCGGCACGTCCTTTGCGGTATCGGCGATCGCAGCCCTGACGTCGGTGGCGACTGCGCCGAGATCGCGTCCCTGCGGCGTCGCGTAGATCTGCACCATCGACTGGATGTCGTATTGCGAGACCACCGCGCTCGAGGTCGAGCGCGTGATGTTGGCGATGCCGCCGAGGATCGGCGGGTTGGCGGTACTGCCCGCGGTGATCGGCAGGGTCTCCAGCGCGCTCAGCGAATCGATCTGGTATTGCGGCGTCTGCATCACGATCGAATAGGACACGCCATTGTCCGGATTGAGATAGTAGGTCGGCGCGACCTGCGCGCTGCCGGCGAGGTTGACGACGAGGCTGTTGGTGACGTCGCGCTCGGTCAGCCCGACATATTGCGCGCGGGTGCGGTCGACATCGATATTGAAAGTCGGGATTGTTGGGCGACTGCTGGATGCGCGCATCGGCGATGCCGGGAATCCGGCGAATCCGGCTCAACAACTTGTTGGCGTAGGCGAAATTCGCGTCCACATTGGCGCCGCGGATCTGCAGGTCGATCGGCGCCGGCGCGCCGAAATTCAGGATCTGGCTGACGATATCGGCCGGCAGGAACGCAAACGTCATGCCGGGAAACGCCCGCGGCAATTGCTCGCGCAGCGCCTGCACATATTCGTCGGTCGGCCGGTGACCCTCCTTCAGCTTGATCTGGATATCGCCGTCCTGCGGACCGATCACGCCGGTGTTGTTGTAGGTCATGTTGATGCCGGAGATCGGCATGCCGATGTTGTCGGCCAGCGTGTCGATTTCAGCCGGCGGAATGATCTTGCGGATCGCCTTCTGCACGTCGGCGAATTGATTGGCGCTTTCCTCGACGCGGGTGCCGACCTGGGTGCGGACATGCATCAGGATCGAGCCGGCATCGACCGAGGGAAAGAAATTCCGGCCGAGATACGGCACCAGCAGGAACGAAACCGCGACGAAGCCCAGAAACCCGATCACGAACACCGGCCGCCGCCGCCATCGCCAGCGTCAGCAGGTCGCGGTAGCCGCCGCGGATGCGCTCGAACCGCGCCTCGAAGCCGCGCTGGAATCGTCACCAGCGGGTTGCGCGAAGGCGGCGGCCCTCGCCTTCGGCATGATGCACATGCGGCTGCAGCAGGTATTTCGCCATGGTCGGCACCAGCGTGCGCGACAGGATGAACGACCAGATCATCGCGAACATCACGGCTTCGGCCATCGGCACGAACAGGAAGCGCGCCACGCCGGTCAGGAAGAACATCGGCACGAACACGATGCAGATGCAGAGCAGCGAGACGAAGGCCGGCGTCACGATCTGGTTGGCGCCGTCCATGATCGACGGTTTCGACCTCCTTGCCCTGCTCGAGATGCCAGTTGATGTTCTCGATGGTCACGGTGGCGTCGTCGACCAGGATGCCGACCGCGAGCGCGAGGCCGCCGAGCGTCATGATGTTGAGGGTTTCGCCGATCGCCGACAGCATGACGATCGCGCCGAGCACCGACAGCGGAATCGAGATCGCGATGATGACGGTCGAGCGCCAGCTGCCGAGGAACAGCAGGATCATCACGCTGGTCAGAAGCGCGGCGATGATGCCTTCATAGGCGACGCCGGTGATGGCGCCGCGGACGAACAGCGACTGGTCGCCGATGAAGCCGATCTTCAGCGCATCGGGCAGCTGGTCCTTGACGTCGATCACCTTCTGCTTGATGCCGGCGATGATATCGAGCGTCGAGATCGAGCCGGCCTTCAGCACCATCATCAGCACCGAACGGTTGCCGTCGACGTGAACGATGTTGGTCTGCGGCGGATTGCCGTCGCGCACGCTGGCGACGTCGCGGACATAGACCATCGCGCCGTTGACGGCCTTGATCGGCAGGTCGCCGAGGTCTTCCATCTTCAGCGGCGAGTTGTTGAGCTGGATGTTGTATTCGAAGCCGCCGATCTTCTGGGTGCCGACCGGCGTGATCAGGTTCTGCGCCGCCAGCGCGTTGGCGACGTCCTGCCCGGACAGCCCGCGCGCCTGCAGCGCCGACGGATTGAGATCGATCTGCACCTGGCGCTGCTTGCCGCCGAACGGATAGGGGATCGCGGCACCGGGCACCGTGACCAGCGGCGTGCGCAGCTGGTTGATGCCGATGTCGGCGAGATTCTGTTCGGTGAGGCCCTCGCCCGACAGCGCGACCTGGATGATCGGAACGGTGGAGGCGCTGTAGTTGAGGATCAGCGGCGGCGTCGCGCCGGGCGGCATCTGCTTGATCAGCGTCTGCGAGATCGCGGTGACCTGGGCGTTGGCGGTGCGGATATCGACATTCGGCTGGAAGAAGATCTTGACGATGCCGAAGCCGTTATAGGAATTGGCGACGATGTGCTCGATGTCGTTGACCGTGGTGGTCAGCGCGCGCTGGAACGGCGTGGTGATGCGCCCGGCCATCTGGTCCGGCGGCAGGCCGGTATACTGCCAGACCACGCCGATCACGGGGATGCGAATATCGGGAAAGATGTCGGTCGGCGTGCGCAGCGCGGCGAGCGGTCCGATGATCAGCAGAAGCAGCGCGAGCACGACGAACGTATACGGCCGGCTCAGCGCGATGCGGACCAGTGCGATCATAAAACGGGCATCCCTCAGTCGCAGGCGGAAGGGCGCGGACCGTCCGCCAAAGGCCAATTCGTTGACGCTGATTTACCCGAACCGGGGCCAAATAGCCAACGTCCGAGCGGCGCTTGCCTGCCTTCACTTCCTCGACAGCCTGTCCGCGGCGCTACCCGCCATCGGGCGGAGCCGCCGGATCCGGGGCACGGACCGGCGCCCGTCAGGCCGCCCGGACCGAGTTGAGGAACTTGCCGACTTCGAGCTTGAGGCGGTTGCTGTCGCCGGACAGCGACTGCGCCGCCGACAGCACCTGCGACGAGGCCGATCCGGTCTCGCTGGCGCCGCGCTGCACGTCGGTGATGTTGGACGAGACCTGCTGGGTGCCCTGGGCGGCCTGCTGCACGTTGCGGGAAATCTCCTGGGTCGCCGCGCCCTGCTCTTCCACCGCCGCCGCGATGGTCGAGGAGATCTCCGACAGTTTTTCGATGGTGCCGCTGATTTCCTTGATCGCGCCCACCGACTCCTGCGTCGCGGCCTGGATGCCGGTGATCTGCTGGCCGATCTCGCCGGTCGCCTTCGCGGTCTGCTCGGCCAGCGCCTTCACTTCGGAGGCCACGACCGCGAAGCCGCGACCGGCCTCGCCGGCGCGCGCCGCCTCGATGGTGGCGTTGAGCGCCAGCAGATTGGTCTGTCCGGCGATGGTGTTGATCAGTTCGACCACGTCGCCGATGCGGGCCGCCGCCTTCGACAATTCGCTGACGCGGTCGTTGGTCTTGCGGGCCTGATCGACGGCCTCGTTGGCCATCCGCGCCGATTCCTGCACCTGACGGCTGATCTCGTTGACGGAGGACGCCATTTCCTCGGTGGCCGAGGCCACCGACTGCACGTTGGTGGAGGCTTCCTCGGAGGCCGCCGCAACCATCGTGGTCAGTTCTCGCGAGCGCTCGGCGGTGGCGCGTCAGCGTGCCGGCCGAGGCTTCGAGCTGCGTCGAGGCCGACGATACGGTCTCGACGATCTCGCCGATCATCGATTCGAAGTCGCGCGTGATGCCGTCGACCCGGCGGCCGCGCTCGATCTTGGCTTCCGCGTCGCGCGCCGCGGCCTCGTCGGCGGCCTTCTTCGCGATCAGCGCCTCCTTGAACACCTGCAGCGAGTCCGCCATGACGCCGATCTCGGTCTTCTCGCCCTGATGCGGCACCTCCGCGGTCAGGTCGCCGCTGCCCAGCGCCTGCATCGGCGTGACGATCGAGGCAATGCCGCGCGAGACATCGCGAACCAGATAGATGCCGACGCCAATGCCGAGCGATGGCGGCACGCCGAGGATGGCGGCGAGCATCGCGAACGCCGAAGGCGTAGTTGTCGGCCGCCTCGCTGGCCGCCTTGTCGGCGCCGGTGTTGTTGAGGTCGATATCCTTCTTCAGGACGTCGTCGGCCTCGAGCCCGATCTTGTTGACCGTCTTCGTAGTTCAGTTCATGCGCTTCATGGGCGAATCTTGCCGACGTTCCTGCGGGACAGCGCCATGACCTCCTCGGTGCCCTTCTTGTACTCGTCCCAGATGCTGCGACCCATTCGTCGTAAAGCGCGCGCTCTTCCGGCGTGCGTGATCATCGGCTCATAGGTCTGGCGAATCTTGGTGTTGCTCTCGACGACCGTGGCCAGGATCTTTTCCGCGGCCTCCTTTTCCTCGGCGGTCTCGCGCCAGCATGTGCTCGCGGATCACGTTGCGATAGGTGATGACGCCGGCGCGCAGATCGCCCAGCACGCGGACGCTCGGCAGCCAGTTGGTCGCGATGTCCACGGTGCTGGCGTTGATCGCCCGCATGTTCCTGACCGCGAGCAGGCCCATGCCCGTCATCGCAACCAGCAGGAAGGCGACGACGGCGGTGATTTTGGCGCGGATGGAGATACTTGGCGAGCATGGCTGGGAATCTCTCTCGGGTTTGAGCGCGTCGGGATCGTCGAACGCGATCGAATCGGGGACGGCAGGCAGCGTCGTCAATGCCGGCCATCGCATCAAGCCCGAGGCTTGCTGCACTTGCGTTAATTTAGCGCGCTCCGTAGAGACTACGGACGAACGCGATCCAGTCGGCGGATGAAAGCGCATGCGTGCCGCTCAGCGCATCAGCTTGAGCGCATCGGAGAAGAATTCCGGGCCGCCGAAATTGCCGGATTTCAGCGCCAGCAGCATGTCGCCGTCCCTGGCGCCGACGGCGCGCAGCACCGGCACGCCGGCGGCGATTTCCGCGCCGACCAGGAAGCCGGGAATCCGCAGCCGATCCACCACCGCGCCGGAGGTTTCGCCGCCGGCGACCACCAGCCGCCGCACGCCCGACTGCGACCAGGCCTTCGGCGATGTCGGCCATCGCCTGCTCGATGGCATGTCCGGCTGCATCGCGGCCATGACGTGACTGCAGGGCTGCGACCTGGTCCGGCGTCGAACTGCGAGGCGATCAGGACCGGGCCTTCCCCGAGCCGTTCCCTGGCCCAGGCCAGCGCGCGCCGCGCTTCGTCCTTGCCGGCGACGACCTGTTCGGGATCGAGATGCAGCACCGGCATCACCTGCTCGGCGTTGGCGATCTGCTGCAGCGTCGCCTGCGAACAACTGCCGGCAAGGCAGGCCGCCGGGCCGCCGACCGGCGCGTCGGACATCGCGTCCGGCGCATTCGATTTGACCCGGCCCGACGCCGACCAGCGCGCGGGCAAGACCGAGCCCGATGCCGGAGGCGCCGACCGAGAGGCGGTGATCCAGCGCGACCGCGCCGATGGTTTCCAGATCGCGGTCGAACACCGCATCGGCAATGGCAGCGCCGATGCCTTTGCCGGCGAGATCCGGCCAGCCGCGCGCGGACCGCATCCGGCACCGCGCGCGATGTCGGCGAGATCGACCAGCCCGATCTTGGTCTTGCTCTGGCGCGCCAGCACCCGCACCAGATTGGAATCGTGCATCGGGTTGAGCGGATGATCCTTCAGCGGGCTTTCGTTCAGCGGCACCGAGCCGACGAACAGATTGCCCTGATAGACGGTGCGGCCGGTCTCCGGAAATGCCGGCGTCACCAGCACGATGGCGTCGCCGGAATCGGCGCGCAGCGCGTCCATCACCGGGCCGATATTGCCGGCGTCGGTGGAATCGAAGGTCGAGCAGATCTTGAACAGCACATGACCGGCGCCGCGCCCGCGCAGCCATTTTTCCGCCGCGCGCGAGCGCGACACCGCAAGGCCGGCCTCGATCGACCGGCTCTTCAGCGACACCACCACCGCATCGACCTCGGGCAGCGCCAGATCGTCCGCGGGCACGCCGATGGTCTGCACCGTGCGCAGGCCGCAGCGGGTCAGCGTGTTGGCGAGATCGGATGCGCCGGTGTAGTCGTCGGCGATGCAGCCAAGGATAATTTGCGGCCAGCGTCACGGCCTTGCTCCCGCATAGGGCTTGAACCAGCCGAGGCCGTCGGTGGTCTTGCCGCGCGGGTTATATTCGCAGCCGACAAAGCCGCCATAGCCGAGCCGGTCGAGTTCGTCGAACAGGAACGGATAGTTCAATTCCTCGCCGTCCGGCTCGTTGCGCGAGGGAATGCTGGCGATCTGGATATGGCCGATGATCGGCATCATCTCGCGCAGCCGCATGGTGACGTCGCCATGGATGATCTGGCAGTGATAGATGTCGAACTGCAGTTTCAGGTTCGGAATTTTCAGTTCGACGATCAGGTCGCGCGCAAAGCCGAAATCGTTGAGGAAATAGCCGGGCACGTTGCGCGGGTTGATCGGCTCGATCACGACGTCGAGGCCGTGCGGCGCAAAAAATTCCGCCGCCCATGCCACCGATTTGTAGAACGCTTCCACCGCCCTGGCGTCGCTGCGGTCGGCGATGCCCGCCATCAGATGCACGCGCTTGACGCCGGTCGCCTGCGCATAAGGCAGCGCGGTGCGCAGGCTCTGCTTGCAGATCGTCAAAACGCTCCGGCAGCGCCGCAAATCCCTTTTCGCCGGCGTCCCAATTGCCCGGCGGCAGGTTGAACAGCGCCTGCGTCAGGCCGTTGCGACGCAGCCGCTCGCCGACGGCTTCAGCCGGATGATCATAGGGAAACAGGAACTCCACCGCGGTGAAGCCCGCTTTCGCCGCCGCGTCGAAACGGTCGAGGAACGGCACCTCGGTGAACATCATCGAGAGATTGGCGGCGAAACGGGGCATCGATTGTCCTCTTGTTCTTGCGGTTACTTTGGCTCGCCCGGCAAATGCGTGCCGGTGACGCGGGCATACATCCGCGCCACCGAGGCGTCGTCGTCGCGGCCCATGCCGGAGGCCGCCGTCATCAAAAACATCTGCAGCGCCGCCGCCGCGACCGGCACCGGAAATTTCGCCGTGCGCGCCATGTCCTGGATGATGCCGAGGTCCTTGACGAAGATCTCCACCGCGCTGCGCGGGGTGTAGTCGCCGTCGAGCACATGCGGCATGCGGTTTTCGAACATCCAGGAATTGCCGGCGGACGCGGTGATCACCTCATAGACCTTGCGGATATCGAGGCCCTGCTTGGCGGCGAAGGCGATCGCCTCGGACGCCGCCGCGATATGCACGCCGGCCAGCAACTGGTTGATCATCTTGAACGCGGCGCCCTGGCCTGCGGCATCGCCGAGTTCGTAGAGCTTTGCCGCCATCGCATCGAGCGCCGGCCGCGCCCTGGCGAAGGCCTCGGGACTGCCGGAGGCAAGAATGGTCAGTTCGCCCTGCGCGGCGCGTTGCGCACCGCCGGAGATCGGCGCGTCGAGATAATGCCGGCCGGTGGCCTCGAGCTGCTTCGCCAGCCGCCGCGCCACGTCCGGGTCCATGGTCGCCGACGAGACGAACACGGCGTCTTTTTCCAACGTCTCCGCCACGCCGTTCGTCCCGAACAGAATGGCTTCGGTCTGGGCCGCGTTGACGACGACGCTGACCACGATGTCGGCGCCCTTGGCGGCCTCCGCCGGCGTCCCGGCGCCGCCGCCGCCATCCGCCACGAACCGCGCCACCGCCTCGGCCGAGACATCGCAGCCGGTCACCTCGAAACCCGCCCGCTTGAGCGAGGTGGCCATGCCAAAGCCCATCGAGCCCAGCCCGATGACGGCGACCTGCGGCTTTTGGGATGTTGATTCCGGCATAAGGCTTTACCTCGGGTTTCCTCACAGCCGGATTTAGCGGCGGCTTTGGCTTCTGGGTATCACGGCTTGGCCGCCCTGCCAAAGCATGAGACAAGGCGGCAGAGAGGCACTGTCAGGATGCTGCCATGACCGAATCCAGGGTGCGCGAGGAAATCTGCCGGCTCGGCCGCTCGCTGTTCGAGCGCGGGCTGACGCCGGGCTCGTCGGGCAATATCAGCGTGAGGCTGGACGATGGCGGCTGGCTGGTGACCCCGACCAATGCCTCGCTCGGTTTCCTCGACCCGGCGCGGCTGTCGCGGCTCGATGCCGCCGGAAGGCTTGCCTCCGGCGACGCTCCGACCAAGGAAGTGCCGCTGCACACGGCGCTGTACCAGACGCGCAGCTCGGCCCGCGCGGTGGTGCATCTGCATTCGACCCATTCGGTCGCGCTCTCGATGCTGCCGGAGATCGACCCGCGGGCGGCGCTACCGCCGATGACGGCCTATTACCTGATGAAGTGCGGGCAGACCGCCTTGGTGCCGTATTATCGGCCGGGCGATCCGGCAGTCGCCGATGCGATCAAGGGCCTCGCCGGCAAATACGCATCTGTGCTGCTCGCCAATCACGGCCCGGTGGTCGCAGGCGAAACGCTGGAGGCTGCCGTGTTCGCCACCGAGGAACTGGAAGAGACCGCGAAACTCTATCTGCTGCTGCGCGGGCTCAATCCGCGCTATCTGACGCCGGCGCAGATCGCGGATTTGTCGAAGACGTTCGGGCTGACGCTTGCCGGAGCATGGGCCACACATACCGACGTCATCCTGAGGTGCGAGCCTCTTTGGCGAGCCTCGAAGGATGGCCACACACGCTCTCGGCTCATCCTTCGAGGCGCGCAAGAGCGCGCACCTCAGGATGACGTCGGTGTATGTGGAGATAGCGCAGGGCTCAAAGCCCCAGATACGCCTTCCGCACATCCGGATTGCCCTTGATCTCGGCCGCCGTGCCCTGCATCAGCACGCGGCCGGTCTGCAGGATGTAGGCGCGGTCGGCGATATCAAGGCATTCGGCCATACGCTGTTCGACGATCAGCACGGTCAAACCGGTATCGCGGATGCGTTTCACGGCCTGGAAGATCTCGTCGACGAGTTTCGGCATGATGCCCTGCGAGGGCTCGTCCAGCATCAGGAGCCGCGGCCGTGTCATCAATGCGCGGCCGATCGCCAGCATCTGCTGCTCGCCGCCGCTTAGCGTCTCCGCGCGCTGCTCCAGCCGTTCCGACAGCCGCGGAAACAACTGGAACACAAGCTCCAGCGGCCCGTCGCGATCGGCTTTGCCGCGATAGAGATAGCTGCCGAGCCGCAAGATTGTCGCGCACCGACAGCCGGGGAAACAGCCGCCGGTTCTCCGGCACATAGGCGATGCCGCCGGCGGTGATGACATGCTGCGGCTTGCCGTCGATGCGCGCGCCGTCGAAGGTGACGGTGCCGGAGCGCGGACGTTCGGCGCCGGCGATGGATTTGATCAAGGTCGACTTGCCGGCGCCGTTGGCGCCGGCGACCAGCACGATCTCGCCTTTGGCGACCTCGATCGAGACCGCCGAGATCGCGACCAGCCCCTGATAGGCGGTGGTGACTTCATGCACCGACAGCATGACGATCCCCAAGATAGGCCGAGATGACTTTCGGATCGCGAACGATGTCGGCGGGCTTGCCCTCGACCAGCACCTTGCCGAGATCGAGCACGATGGCGCGGTCGACCAGCGGCATCACGATTTCCATGACGTGCTCGACCATCAGCACGGTGACGCCGGTGGCGCGCACCTTTCGCACCAGTTCGACGCCGGTTTGCGCCTCGATCGGCGTCAGCCCGGTCAGCACCTCGTCGAGCAGCAACAGCTTTGGTTCGGTCGCGAGCGCGCGCGCCACCTCGAGCCTTCGCTTTTCCGAGGGGATCAGTTCGCTGGCAAGCACGTCGGCGCGCCCGGCAAGGCCGCAAAATTCCAGCACGTCATGCGCCTTGCGGCGCGCCTCGCGCATCACGGTATTGCGCACCAGCGCACCGACGATGACGTTGTCGATGACGGTCATGGTCTCGAAGCTTTTCACCACCTGGAAGGTGCGCGCGATGCCGCGCTGGCAGCGCTCCGCCGCCGGCAGTCGCGTGACGTCCTCGCCGTCGAACCAGATCGAGCCTTGCGTCGGCGGCAGCACGCCCGCGATCAGATTGAACAGCGTCGACTTGCCGGCGCCGTTGGGGCCGATCAGTCCGACGATCTCGCCGCGCCCGACCGAAATCGAGATGTCGCTGTTGGCGATCAGGCCGGAAAAGCGCTGCCAGACGCCGCGGGTTTCGAGCAAGGGCGTCATTGGACCGCTCCCTTGCGCCGGCGCGAGAACAGTCCGACCAGTCCTTCCGGGCGCGCCAGCGAGATCAGCACGATCAGCGTGCCGTAGACGATCAGATCGACGCCGCGGCCGGAACCGCCGATGAAGGAGCGCGTCAGCTCGGTGAGCGGAATGAGAATGATCGCGCCCAGCACCGGCCCCCACAGCGTGCCGATGCCCCCCAGCACCGCCGGGAGCGCCATCAGCAGCGAGAACTGGAAGCCCATGACGCTTTCGGGATCGATATAGGACACGAACTGCGCATAGAACGCGCCGCCGACCGCGGTGAGGAACGCTGAGACGGCGGCGGCCCCCATCTTGGAATTGAACACGACCACGCCGAGGCTTTCGGCGGCGTCCGGATTGTCCTTTACGGCGCGCCACCAGTAGCCCCATTTGGAATTTTCCAGCCACCAGGTCACGAGCCAGGCGATGCAGGCCAGCGCCAGCGCAAAGTAGAAATAGGGCAGCTTGCTGCGCGTGAACTGGAATTTCAGCCAGCTATCGCCGTGGACGGGAACGTCGATGCCGAGCGCGGCACCGGCCCAATCCCAGTTCTGGAACAACAGCAGCGCGATCTCGGCAATGACGATGGTGGCGATGACGAAATAATGGCCGCGCAGGCGGAAGCAGGGATAGCCGAGCGCCATCGCGATCAGGGCCGATATCAGGCCGCCGCCGAGCATGCCGAACCATGGCAGCACGCCGAATTTGGTGAAAAGCAACGTGGTGGTATAGGCGCCGAGCCCGAAATACAGCGCGTGGCCGAGCGATATCTGTCCGCAATAGCCGGAGAGGATGTTCCAGCTCTGCGACAGCGCGGCGTACATCAGGGTCAGCACCATGATGTTCTGGACGTAGACGTCCTTGACCAACAACGGCATCAGGGCAGCGAGGATGGCAAACAGACCGGCGATGATGAGATCGCGGCGGCGGCGCTGGGCGAAACCCGTGTCCATCAGATCGACCCGAACAGGCCGCGCGGCCGGATGAAGACCACCAGCAGATAGACCGCGTAGATGCCCACCGACTTCAGCGACGGCGGCAGGATCAGCGCGGTGGAGGCCTCGACCAGGCCGACGATGATGCCGCCAGCGAAGGCCCCGTACACGCTGCCGAAGCCGCCGAGCGCCACCGTGACATAGGCGATCAGCGCAAACGACGCACCGACATCGGGATAGATGTAGAAGAACATCGCCATGATCGCGCCGGCCAGGCCCACCAGCGCCGCGCCCAGGCCCCAGCCGAGCGCAAACACCCTGTTCTTGTCGATGCCGACCAGCGCCACCGCGCCGGCGTCCTCACGGGTGGCTTCCAGCGCGCGGCCGAAATCCGTGCGATTGATGAAGAAATAAAGCGCCGCAAAGGCCACGATCGACACCAGCGCGCCGGCCAGTTGCGGCACAGGCAGGAAGACGCCGGCGATCGAGACGGTCTTGCCGCCGAGCCAGGAGTGGGTGACGCTGCGATAATCCGGCGTAAAGAAGAACTGCGCGAGCCCGCGCATCACGATGGCAAGCCCGAAGGTCGAGAATATCTGAACCATGCCGGCATTGGCCTTGGCCCGCACGGCAAACCGCACGACCAGGAGATAGACCACTGCGCCGAACACGAACAGCGCCGCCGCCACCAGCGGCGCCGCCAGCAGCGGATCGATCGCAAAGAACGCGAACAGGAAAAACGTCGCGTACATCGCGATCATCAGGAACTCGCCATGCGCGAAGTTCACAACGTCCATCAGCCCGAAGATCAGCGCCAGCCCGACGGCGATCAGGCCGTAGAGCAGGCCCATCAACAGACCGCTGGCAAGACTCTGGATGATGGTTTCGGCGGTCACCGGTGTTGCCTCAAGCAAACGTCCTCATCCCCGGGAGTGCGGACCTGCACACTTCTCGGGAGATGATGCGGCCCCCTCGCCCTTCGAGACGCGGGCTTCGCCCGCTCCTCAGGATGAGGGCGCGCGCCGTCGTGTGACGCGCGCGCAGCATATTACTTCATCGGCCAGACGGCTTCGGCGACGGCGGCTTGCGGCGGGAAGATGGTGACGAACTTGCCGCCGATATATTGCAGCAGCACCGGATCGGCGTCGTTGTTCTGGCCCATTTCGTCGAATTTCACGCGCTTCCACGGCATGATCGTTTGCTCGCCCGGCATGTCGGTGGCCACCAGCGCTTCCCTGATCTTGTCGCCGTCGGTCGACTTGGCGCGGTTGATGGCATCCGCCATCACGATCAGGCCCATGAACTGCCGCGAGGAGTAGTCGTTGAAGTCCTTGCCGGACTTTTCCTTGAACATGGCGTTGATCTTGCCGACCATTGGCCGCTTGGCGGCGAGATCGAGCGAGAAGCTGCCGCGCGAGATCACGCCTTCGAGCTTGTCGCCGACCGCATCATACAGCGCCTTTTCGGAAAAGCCCGCGTCCTGCGCAACGATAGCATTCGGCTTGTAGCCGAGTTCCGCCATGGTCTTCACCAGCAGGATGCCGTCGGTGGTGTAGCTCGACGGCATCAGCACGTCGGCGTTGGCCGCCTTGAGCTGCTGCACTTCGGCCGAGAGCGACGGGGAGTTGGCGCGGTACTTGATGTCGGCCAGCACCTTGTAGCCGCGCTCGTTTGCGAGCTTGAGCTGGGCGTTCCCGGAATCGGTGCCGAAGATAGTATCCTCGTGGAACAGCGACAGCGTGTCGATCTTGGTGCCTTTCTTCTTCATGGCATCGAAGAAGTTGAACATCGCTCCCGAGAACATCTCGTCATGCGGCGCGGCGCGGAAATAGAATTTCAGGCCGCGGCGATGCAGGCTCGGCGAGGAATTGTCGGCCGAGATGAACGGAATCTGGTAGCGCTCGCAGATCTGGCTGACGGTGACGGCGACCGCGCTCTGATAGGTGCCGATGATGGCGCAGACCTTGTCCTGCGTGATCAGGCGCTCGGCCTCGGCGCGGCCCTTCTGGGGATCGGCCTGGTGGTCGGCGAACACGAGACGGATCTTTGCGCCGCCGAGACCCGGCAATCCCGCATCGCGCGCCAGCGGCAGATCGAAATCATACTTGTTGTTGATGATCTCGGCCGCGGTCTCGAAGGCCTTTTGCGCGTCGACGCCGATCTGCGCACTGGCGCCCGAGAAGGGATAGATGATGCCGATCACCACCTCGGAACTCTGCGCGCGGGACGCGATCGGCAGCAGCGCGGCGGCGGCGGTGGCTCCAAGCAGCACATTTCGGCGGGTGACGGTCATGACGGAATCCTCTGTTGTCGACGGCTATCGATGAAACGATCGCGGATGACCGTAAAGCCTCAAAGAGCAGCACGGACTGCCCATTAAAGCACAGCCAACTGCTTGTTACGGAGGTCGGTCACCAGCATCAACCCGGGAGCGTGCGTAATCGCGAACGGGAGCTTGGCCGCTGATATCACCGCCTGCGGGGTTACGCCGCACGCCCAGAATACGGGAATCTCGTCGGCCGCCACCGGCACGGCGTCGCCGTAGTCGGGCCTGGCGATATCCTTGATCCCGATCGAATGGGGATGGCCGAGATGAACCGGCGCGCCATGCACGGCGGGAAAGCGCGAAGTGATCTGCACCGCGCGGATCGCATCCGCCGGCTTGAAGGGGCGCATCGACACCACCATCGGACCGGCGAACGGCCCCGAGGGACTGCATGCGATATTGGTGCGGTACATGGGCACGCGAACGCGGCGCTCGATGTGGCGGATCGGCAGGTCGTCCGCCATCAGCGCTTCCTCGAACGAGAACGAGCAGCCGAGCACGAAGGCCACGAGATCGTCGCGCCAATGCGCCATGATGTCGGTCGGCTCCTCCACCACCTCGCCGTCGCGCCAGATGCGGTAGCGCGGCAGGTCGGTGCGGATGTCGAGATCGATCCCGAGCGAGGGGATGCGGGGGTCGCCGACATCGGACATGCCGATGATCGGACAGGGCTTCGGATTGAGCTGGCAGAACCGGTGAAACGACGCCGCGAGCTTTTCCGGCAGTATCGCCAGATTGCCCTGGACAAAGCCGTTGGCGATGCCGGCCGTGGTCTCGGCCATGCCGGCGCGGCAGGCACGCCGGGCCGCCACGCTGGGTGACACGTCAGCCGCGTCGGGCTGGGGCGTCCGTTCCGTTCTGGCCAAGCTGGTCATCTTTGATCCCGCTTCTATTTGCTCGACAGCGAATGGCGCATACGGCTAGCATAATGTCTAATCGTTGTTTTTAATCAAGATCGATAATTCCAAATTATCGATCTGTGGACTTTGCATGCATGACTGATTTCAAGGCGATCGAGACCTTCATGTGGGTGGTGACGCTCGGCAGCTTCCGCGGCGCCGCCCAGAAGCTCAACACCACCCAGCCCGCGATTTCGCAGCGGATTGCGCAGCTCGAACGTGAGGTCGGGGTCAGGCTGCTGCAGCGCGACCGGCGCATGGTGCTGCCGACGCCAAGCGGACGGCAGATGATGGTCTACGCCGAGAAGCTGATCGGCCTGCGTTCGGAAATGCTGGCGGTAGTCGGCGATCGCTCGGCGATGCACGGCGTGCTGCGGCTCGGCGTGGCCGAGACCATCGTCCACACCTGGCTGTCCCAACTGATCAAGAGCGTCAATCGCGCCTATCCCAATCTGTCGCTCGAAATCGAGGTCGATATCACCTCGAATTTGCGCAACCGGCTCCTGGCGCAGGAAATCGAACTTGCCTTCCTGCTCGGACCGCTGACGGCGCCGACCGTGAGCAACCGGGTGCTATGCGATTATCCCGTGGGCTTCCTCGCCAGCCCGTCGCTCGGTCTCGGCAAGCGCCGATTGACGGTGCAGGATCTCGCGAAATTTCCGATCATCACCTTTCCGCGCAAGACCCAGCCTTATGAAATCGTCCGCTCGCTGTTCAACCGCCCCGGCCTGCCGCCGATGCGGTTGCATGCCTCGGCTTCGCTTGCGACCGTTATCCACATGGCGATCGAGGGGCTCGGCATTGCCGTGATTCCGACCGCGATCGTCGAGAACGAGTTGGGCGATAGCAGGCTGCAGTTGCTGTCGACCGACCTGCAGATACCGCCGCTGACATTCTCGGCAAGCTGGCTGGCTTCGCCCGACACGGTTGCGGTCGAACGCGTCGCCGAACTCGCCGCCAAGCTGGCGCAAGGCAGCGTTGTCATTGACGCGCCGCCGCCGGCGCGTCATTGAAAATGATTGCCCGTGTGCCCTCGACTGCCCCTCGGAAACAGCCTCATGACCAAAATCGCGTCCAACCTGCAAATCAACTCCGCCCGGCTGTGGGATACGATCCATGAAACCGCAAAATTCGGCGCCACGCCGAAAGGCGGCGTGAGGCGGCTGACGCTCGGCCCCGAGGACAAGCAGGTGCGCGACTGGTTCCGCAACGCCTGCGAGGCCGCCGGTCTCGAGGTGCATATCGACGCGCTCGGCTCGATGTTCGCGCTGCGCAAGGGCCGCGACATGACAAAGCCCCCGGTTGGGCTCGGCTCGCATCTCGACACCCAGCCGACGGGCGGCAAATTCGACGGCGTGCTCGGGACGCTGGCGGCGCTCGAAGTGGTCCGCACGCTCAACGATGCCGGGATCGAGACGGAAACGCCGCTCTGCATCGTCAACTGGACCAACGAGGAAGGCTCGCGCTTTGCGCCGGCGACCATGGCCTCGGCGGCTTACGCCGGCGACTACAGCACCGAAGACATCCTGACGCGGACGGATGCGGCCGGCGTCAGCGTCGGCGAGGCGCTCGATGGCATCGGCTATCGCGGCAACGAGCCCGTGGGGCTGCGCAAGCTCGGCGCCTTCGTCGAATTGCATATCGAACAGGGACCGCTGCTGGAGGCCGAGAACAAGACCATCGGCGTGGTCGATCGCGGCCAGGGCATCATCTGGTATGACGGCAAGATCACCGGATTCGAAAGCCATGCCGGCACGACGCCGATGCCGCTGCGCCGCGACGCGCTGGCGGCGCTGTCCGAAGTGGTGCTGGCGGTGGAAAGGATCGCCAGAGCGCATGGACCGAACGCGGTCGGCACCGTCGGCGAGACCGTGATCGCGGCGCCGTCGCGCAACGTGATCCCCGGCGAGGTCGCCTTCACCGTCGATGTCCGCAGTCCGGCATCGGAAACGCTCGATGCGATCGACCAGGATCTGCGCGCCGCCCTCGCCGAGATCGCGGCACGGCGCAAGGTCGAGATCGCGTTTGAGGCGATCTGGCGCAAGCCGCCGACGGTCTTCAACGACAGACTGGTCGATGCGGTGGAGAATGCCACCAAATCGCTGGGCTATAGCTACCGCCGCATCACCTCAGGCGCCGGACACGACGCCTGCAACCTCGCCAACGTCGTGCCGGCGGCGATGATCTTCGTTCCCTGCAAGGACGGCGTCAGCCACAACGAACTGGAGGACGCCAGCCAGGCCGATTGCACCGCCGGCGCCAATGCATTGATGCACACCGTGCTGGCGCTCGCCGGCGTCGCTTCCTGACAGGAGGATTCATGCGCGGAGTATTTGTCGACGCCAACGAGGCCCTGGCCGTCATCTTCGAGCGGCTGGAAAGGCCCGGCGATCCCCGAGGTGCGGATTCATCGCGATCCCGACATCACGCCGGACCAGTGGCCCAAAATTCTCGACGGTGCGGAAATCGCGGTCGTCGATCACACCGCGCTGCCGACCGCGATCGCGCGCCAATGCACCGGGCTGAAGCATGTGGTGTTTCTCGGCACCGGCGCGCGCAGCTACATGAATCCCGAAGAACTCGCCGAACTCGGCATTTCCGTTCATCTGATCCGGGGTTATGGCGATACGGCGGTCGCCGAATGCGCCATCGCCCTGATGTGGGCGGCGGCGCGCGGCATCGCCCAGATGGACCGCGAGATGCGCGCCGGCAACTGGCTGCGCGAGGACGGCATGCAGCTCACCGGCAAGACGCTCGGCCTGATCGGCTTCGGCGGCATCGCCACCGAGGTGGCGCGTATCGCGCTCGGCAGCGGCATGCGCGTGCTCGCCTGGAACCGGTCGCCGAAGAGTTTTGCCGGCGTCGAATTCGTCGCGCTGGAAAAACTGCTCTCCGAAAGCCATGTCGTCTCGCTGCATCTTCTGCTGAACGACGACACCCGCGGCTTTCTCTCCGCCAAACATATCGCCGCGATGAAGCCGGGCGTCATCCTCGTCAACACCGCCCGCGCCGCGATGGTCGATGAAGCAGCCATGATCGCGGCCTTGAAGTCCGGCCATATCAGGCACGCCGGGCTCGACGTCTTCAACACCGAGCCCCTGCCGATGGATCATCCGCTGACGAAACTGCCGAACGTGACGCTATCGGCGCATTCCGCGTTCCGCACGCCGGAAGCAAGCGAGAACCTTATTGGCGCCGCGTGGGAGCATTGCCGGCGGATTGCGGCGGCGAAGTAACGTCGCTCCTACTTGCCTTCTCCCCTTGTGGGAGAAGGTGCCTTCGATGCGAAGCATCGAGGGCGGATGAGGGGTTTGCGTCCGCGGAGACAAACCCCTCACCCGTCTTCGCTTCGCGAAGCCACCCTCTCCCGCAAGGGGAGAGGGAAGAACGCGGGACTACTCCACCATCTCCGCGACCGCCTTGCCGCACGCGACCGTGTCGGCATTGCCGCCGAGATCGCGCGTGCGCAGCGTGCGTTCGCCGAGCGTGCGTTCGATCGCGGCGACGATTGCCGCCGCCGCGCTCTTCTCGCCGAGATGATCCAGCATCATCGCGCCGGACCAGATCATGCCGATCGGGATTGGCGATCCCCTGCCCCGCGATATCCGGCGCCGAGCCGTGCACCGGCTCGAACACCGAGGGGAAATTTCCCTCCGGGTTGATATTGCCCGACGGCGCGATGCCGATGGTGCCGGTGCAGGCTGGTCCGAGATCGGAGAGGATGTCGCCGAACAGATTGGAGCCGACAACCACGTCGAACCAGTCCGGATGCAGCACGAAATTCGCGGTCAGGATATCGATGTGATACTTGTCCCATTTCACGCCGGGATATTTCTTCGCCATCGCCTCCACGCGCTCGTCCCAATACGGCATGGTGATGGAGATGCCGTTGGATTTGGTCGCCGAGGTCAGGTGCTTCTTCGGCCGGGACTGCGCCAGGTCGAAGGCGAATTTCAGGATGCGGTCGACGCCGATCCGGGTCATCACCGTCTGCTGGGTGACGAATTCACGATCGGTATCGGGGAACATCCGGCCGCCGACGGACGAATACTCACCTTCGGTGTTTTCGCGCACGACCCAGAAATCGATATCGCCGGGCTTGCGACCCGCGAGCGGCGACGGCACTCCCGGCATCAGCCGAACCGGGCGAAGGTTGACGTACTGGTCGAACTCCCGGCGGAACTTGATCAGCGATCCCCACAAGGAAATGTGATCGGGAATTTTCGCGGGCCAGCCGACCGCGCCGAAATAGATGGCGTCGTGCTTGCCGATTTTTTCCTTCCAGTCCTCCGGCATCATCTCGCCGTGCTTCTCGTAATAATCCCAGGACGCGAAGTTGAAATGATCGAAATGCACGGCCACGCCGTGTTTTTTGGCGGCCTGCTCCAGCACCCGCAAGCCCTCGGGCACCACTTCCTTGCCGATGCCGTCGCCGGGAATGACCGCGATCCGATATGGCTTTTTTGGGTTGCTCATCCTGAGATTCCTTTGTCGTCTTGCCGCGCCGGGACCGCGGTTGATCGAAGCCGGATTGCAATGAACCAAACCGCGTCCGGGCGCAACGCTGCAGTGCAATGTTGACCGCCTCGGCGGCGTCGGCCTAACAGTTCCGTCCCACCAGTCGGACGTCTCCCAACCAAGCGAGTATTCCCATGGATCTCCATCTGCGCGGCAAGCGCGTGCTGATAACCGGCGCATCGAAGGGCATCGGCGCCGCCGCCGCCGAAGCGTTCGCCGAGGAAGGCGCCCACGTCATGCTGGCCGCCCGCAGCGGCGATCAGTTGAAGGCGCTGGCCGATCGGCTGCGCTCGGCGCACCAGATCGACGCCACCGCACATGTCGCCGACCTGCGCAACCCTGCGGACCTCGCGAAACTGGCAAAGGACGCCGCCGACATCGACATCCTCGTCAACAATGCCGGCGACATTCCGGGCGGCTCGATTGACAAGATCGACGAAGAGACCTGGCGTCACGCCTGGAACCTCAAGGTGTTCGGCTACATCAACCTCACCCGCGCGGTCTACGCGCAGATGAAGGCGCGCGGCGGCGGCGTAATCGTCAACGACATCGGCGCCGCCGGCGAGAAATTCGACGCCAATTACATCTGCGGCAGCGCCGGCAACGCCGCGATCATGGCGTTCACCCGCGCGCTCGGGGGCAAAAGCCTCGCCGACAATATCCGCGTCGTCGGCATCAACCCGGGCCCGGTCGGCACCGACCGCCACGTCACGCTGCTGAAGACCCGCGCCAGGAACCAGTTCGGCGACGAGAACCGCTACAAGGAATTCCAGAAGGGTCTTCCGCTCGGCCGCCCCGCGCACGCCCGCGAAATCGGCGACCTGATGGCGTTTCTCGCCTCGGATCGTTCGGGGTACACGTCGGGCGTGATCTTTACGGTCGATGGCGGCATCAGCGCGGGCTGAGGGGGAGCCGATCGGATCTGCAACTTGTTCCGCGTCATCCTGAGGTGCGCGCTCTTGCGCGCCTCGAAGGATGGGCCATGGACTGTCATCCTTCGAGGCTCGCCGAAGAGGCTCGCACCTCAGGATGACGGGCTAGACTGCCGTTCGTTCGAACAACTGCCGGATCAGCGTGGTGATGCGCCCTGCCGGCGAGCGCAGTTCTTCCATAATGGAAAAATGATTGGCGCCCGGTATTTCTTCGTAAGTGACGGGCAATCCGAACTTCGCGCGGTGCCCTGCGAAATCCGCGCTCTGCTTGCGGAGCAGCGGCAGTTCGGCGCTGCCGGCGACCAGCGACAATGGCTTCATCGCGCCGCCTTCCTGCATCATCGGCGAGTTGCGCCGCGACATGGCCTCGTCGAGCCCGAGCTTGACGTTGAGATAGCTGTGGCGGATCGGCTCGAGGTCGTAGATGCCCGATATCGCCATGCCCGCCCGAACCTTCGGATGCGACAGCGCCATCGACGTCAGATGCCCGCCGGCCGACCATCCGGACACCACGATGTTTTTTCCATCGCCGCCGAGCGCGGGCAATTCGGCGCCGAGAAAATCGATGCCCGCATGGATCTCGGCGACGATCTGGTCGAGCGTGGCGTCCGGCGCCAGCGTGTAGCCGATCAGCGCGACGTTGATGCCATGCGCCATCGGCCCCTCGGCGAAAATCGAAAACACTTCCTTGGCGCGGGTCTGCCAATAGCCGCCGTGAATGAACAGCGCCGTCGGCGCCTTCTCGCCTGCCTTGAAAAAATCGAGCCGGTTGCGCTCACGCGGGCCGTAGCGAAGATCGATGTGATCGGGATGGCGTTGGCGCATGGCGGCGGAACGCCGCTCCCAATCGGCGGCCATCTCGGCGCTCCCGGGCACCGCGACGCCGTTGTTGAAGCCGAGGTCGCGCTCCTGCTGGCTCATCGAGCGCCAGTCCAGCGTATCAAATGGCGTCGGCATGCAAAATCTCCTGTCGCGGCGCGCTTCCGGCGCGTTTCCACTTTGCCGGAAAATGTTCTACAGCACTAGCCAATCCGCTGCCGGAAAGCGGAACGACCGGGAGGCGCAGGTGGCATCTGATCAGGAACTGGTGCGGGCGACGGCATGTGCGATCGTCGACAAACTCAATTCGGGCGAAGTGACCCCGCTCGATCTGCTCGACGTGCTGGAGCGCCGGATCGCCGAGGTTGACGGCCAGGTGAACGCGTTGCCGACGCGCTGCTTCGATCGCGCCCGCGGCCGTGCCAAAACCCTGATGAAGAAGCCCAAAGGCGAGCGCGGCCTGCTCGCCGGGCTACCGGTGCCGATCAAGGATCTGACCGATGTCGAGGGCGTGCTCTCCACGCAAGGCTCGCCGATCTACCGGGATCATGTGCCTGCGCGTTCGGACCTGCTGGTCGAGCATCTCGAGGACAATGGCGGGGTGATCTACGCCAAATCCAACACGCCGGAATTCGGCGCCGGCGCCAACACGTTCAACGAAGTATTCGGCGCCACGCGCAATCCCTGGGATACTTCGCGCTCCGCCGCCGGCTCCTCGGGCGGCGCCGCGGTCGCGCTCGCCACCGGCATGGCGTGGCTCGCGCACGGCTCCGACATGGGCGGCTCCTTGCGCAACCCCGCAAGCTTCTGCGGCATCGTCGGCATGCGCCCGAGCATCGGCCGCGTCGCGCATACGCCCGAATTCAAGATCGACCGCAATCTCGGTGTGCAGGGCCCGATGGCGCGCAATGTCGAGGATCTCGCGCTGCTGCTCGATGCCATGAGCGGCGAACATCCGGCCGATCCCTTGTCGTTGCCGGTGCTGCCGGCCTCGTTCCTGTCGGCGGCGCGCTCCGGCAAGCGCCCAAAACGCATCGCCTTCTCGCCCGATCTCGGCATCACGCCGGTCGATCCCGAGGTCGCCGCCATCACCCGCAAGGCGGCGCTGCGCTTTGCGGAATTGGGCGTCATCGTCGAGGAAGCCCATCCCGACCTGCGCGAAGCCCATGAATGCTTCCACGTGCTGCGCGCGTTCGATTTCGCGGTCAGCAAGGCGGCGCTGTTGCGCTCCAAACGCGACATGCTCAAGCCCGAGGTGATCTGGAATATCGAGGAAGGCCTCAAGCTGACGGTCGAGCAGCTTGCGCGCGCCGAGGCGCAGCGCCTCGCGATGACCAACCGGACGCTCGAATTCTTCGAAACCTATGACCTGCTGCTGGCGCCAGCGACCATCGTGGCGCCGTTCCCGATCGAGAACCGCTATGTCGCCGAATGCGCCGGCAAGAAATTCGACAATTACGTCGAGTGGCTGGGTATCGTCTACGCCATCACGCTGGTGTGCTGTCCGGCGCTGTCGCTCCCCTGCGGCTTTACGGCGTCGGGCCTTCCGGTCGGACTCCAGATGGTGGCCGCACCGCGCGGCGAGGCACGGCTTCTTGCCGGAGCAAAAATGCTGGAAGACATCCTGGGCGTCCGCGCCACGACGCCGATCGATCCGCGTCCGCCGAAATAAAGCGCGATGGAGTCCCCTTCTCCCTCGGCCCGCTCGGGAGAAAGCCGCCTCCCCACATCGGACGCGCGGGCTACGCGCCGGTAGCCTCCTTGATCGCGACCGACAGCGCCAGCTTGGTTTCCGCCACGATATCCTCGACCAGTTCCTCCCTGGTCATGTTGGCGGCCTGTCCGGTCAAGAGTCCCTGCTCGGCCAGCATCACCACCCCGTGCAGCGCCGCCCAGATCTTCAGGGCGTGCCGCTCGCGCAGCAATCCGACCGCAGGCGCTTCCAGGGCTTCCAGCACCAGACCGAAAGTTTCCATCGCCGCGTTGTGCAGTTCGCTGCCTTTTTCCGCGCAGGCCATCGTGCGCGACGCGAACATCAGGCGGTAGATTCCGTTGCGGCGGAGGCCGAAGGCCAGCGTCGCCTGCGCGAGGCGCGACAGCTTCGAGCGTTTGGATGGGCTACT
The DNA here is from genome assembly GCA_963843225.1 of uncultured Alphaproteobacteria bacterium. Taxonomy (GTDB): domain Bacteria; phylum Pseudomonadota; class Alphaproteobacteria; order Rhizobiales; family Xanthobacteraceae; genus Bradyrhizobium. The sequence goes on from CAWJJT010000013.1 coordinate 128,273, forward strand.
AATCGATTCGCGCAACGTCGCACTGAACTGCCGGAACGCCTCGGCGGTCACGGCCGCGAGCAGCGCCTCGCGGTCGGCGAAGTGCCGGTAGGGCGCCGGCTGTGAAACGCCAAGTTTCTTCGCCAACGCCTTGATGCTGATGGCTTCCGGGCCGCCCTGCTCGGCGTCCTTGAGCGCAGCCTGAACCAGGGCCTCCCTGAGGTCCCCGTGATGGTAGGCGTTGAGCGATTTACGGGCGACCTGGGTCATCTGAAGTAACAATCCATCACTTTCCGCTTGACGCGCAAGCGCGACGCTAATGTAATATGCTATAACTTAAGGGCGCAGCCAAGATGCCTGTCCCGTCTCGGTGAAGAGATGGGAAACACATGCCGTGCCGCAGGGCGCGCGCAAGCGAGGGGAACGATTGCCATGCCGGGAAAACTGAAAATCCACGTCGATCAGGACAAGTGCCAGGGGCACGCCCGGTGCAAGTCGCTGGCGCCCGAACTGTTCAACCTCGACGAATTCGGCAATGCCCACGAAGTCGGCGACGGCAGCGTGCCCGCCGGGCTCGAGGACAAGGCCTGGCTCGCGAAGTCCAATTGTCCGGAAATAGCGATCGAAGTCACCGAGGAGTGAGTGCTCCCGGATCAGTGCCGCCGAGTTGAAGTCCGCTGACCGATTCCCAGCGCAATCATAGATCAAGCGAACGAACCCGAGGATTTGTCCCGATGTCCGATTCCGCCAGCATGATGCCCGAACATCCCCCCGTCACCGACTGGGTCCACGATTTCGACCATACCGATCCGCGCTGGACCGAACAATCCGTTCCCGATCTGGGACGAATTGCGGTCCGCATCGCCCGTGGTCCACACCGATCGCTTCCTCGGCTGCTATCTGCCGACCACCTATGAGGCGGTCAGGGCGATCGCCAACGACACCGAACACTTCTCCTCGCGTCGCGTCATCGTGCGCGACGTGCGGCCGGAGACCACCGGTGTGGCGCCGCCGATCACCTCCGACCCGCCGGAGCACAAGCCGGCCAAGCAGCTGTTGCTGCCGCCGTTCACGCCCGACGCCATGAAGAAACTGGAGCCGCGGGTTCGCGCCATCTGCAACGAACTGATCGACGAATTCATCGCCGACGGCAAATGCGACGCCGCCGCACGCTACACCAAGCACATTCCGGTTCGCGCCATCGCCCACATGCTCGGCATCCCCGAGAAGGACAGCGACCTCTTCATCAAGTGGATCCACGAAATCCTCGAACTCGGCATCAAGGACGATGACACCCTGATGCGCGCGGTCCAGGAGATGAGCGCCTATTTCGCCGGCCATATCGAGCATCGCAAGCAGCACAAGACCGACGATCTGATCTCGACGCTGATGAACGCCAAGGACAAGAGCGGCCAACCGCTGTCCGACGGCCATGTGCTGGGCTCGCTGCGGCTGCTGCTGATCGCCGGCATCGACACCACCTGGAGCGCGATCGGCGCTTCGCTGTGGCATCTGGCGAGGACGCCCGCCGATCGCGAGCGGCTGGTCGCCGAGCCCGACCTGATGCCGACCGCGGTCGAGGAATTGCTGCGCGCCTATTCGCCGGTCACGATGGCGCGCGAGGTGATGAAGGAAACGACCGTCAGCGGCTGCCCGGTCAAGCCCGGCAACATGGTGTTGTTGTCGTTTCCCGCCGCCAACCGCGATCCCGCCATGTTCCCGGACGCCGACAAGGTCCTGATCGACCGCAAGGAGAACCGCCATGCCGCGTTTGGGCTCGGCATTCACCGCTGCGTCGGCTCCAACCTCGCGCGCATGGAAATGACGGTCGCGATCGAGGAATGGCTGAAGCGGATTCCGGATTTCCGGCTCGACCCGGCCGGTCAGGTCACGTGGTCGGAAGGCACCGTGCGCGGACCGCGCCAGCTTCCCGTGCTTTTTGGAAAGGCCGGCTGACGCGCTCGCCTCCCGCCTTCGGTTCGTTCATGCTACCGTCCGTGACGCTGGCGATGCCGGCGTCAACGCGATGGCATGACACTGGTCCAACCGGATATGGCTGAACGAGACAACCCGCCGGCCGAGAGCAAGCTGACGCGCAGCAAGGAGCGCTGGGCGCGCGAGGGGAAGTTCCTCACCGGCAAGATCGTCGCGCCCCGAGGAGCAACGCCTGCCGCCCGGCCAGCACCTGACAAGAGACTGGCCCGTGCTCGACCTCGGGCTGACGCCGCAGATTTCGCGCGAGCGCTGGCGGCTCGATGTCTACGGCGCGGTCGAGCATCCGCTGTTCTGGGACTTTGCGCAGTTCACCGCGGAGCCGCAGACCAAATTCGTCTCTGACATCCATTGCGTCACGACATGGTCGCGCTACGACAACCAATGGGAAGGTCTGGCGACCCGCGATCTGCTGGAGGCCTGTCGGCCGCGCGACGAAGCCCGCTACGTCGTGCTGCATTCCCATGACGGCTACACCACCAATCTTGCGCTGGAAGACTTCGCCGCCGAGGACGCCCTGCTCGCGCATAGCTGGTCGGGCGCGCCGCTGCACTGGGAGCATGGCGGTCCGGTGCGGCTGGTGGTGCCGCATCTCTATTTCTGGAAAAGCGCCAAATGGCTGCAGAGCATCGAATTCCTCGAACGGGATGCGCCGGGCTATTGGGAAGTTCGCGGCTACCACAACCGCGGCGATCCCTGGAAGGAAGAGCGCTATTCCGGCGACTGATCCGATCTCAATTTCTGTCGACACTCCTCTCGTCGAAAGAGCTGTGACGAGCGTCCCCATGGAGAATTCACATGCCGACCGAACGTTTCCAATTCACGGGTCGAAGGCGGCCATCAACTCGCGGCGTCGCTCGACCTGCCCGACCGCGAGCCGCTCGCCTATGCGCTGTTCGCGCATTGCTTCACCTGCGGCAAGGACGTGCTGGCGGCCAAGCGCATCGCGGTGGCGCTGGCGGCCAAGGGCATCGCGGTGCTGCGGTTCGACTTCACCGGGCTCGGCTCCAGCGAAGGCGATTTCGCCAACTCCACCTTCTCCTCCAACGTCGCCGACCTCGTGCGCGCCGCCGATCATTTGCGCAAGACCCGGAAAGCCCCGGCGATCCTGATCGGCCACAGTCTCGGCGGCGCCGCGATTCTGGCCGCCGCCGGCCAAATTCCGGAAGCCAAGGCCGTCGTCACCATCGCCGCCCCTTCCGATCCCGCCCATGTCACCGGGCTGTTCAAGGATCGCATCGAGGACATCCGCAAGCACGGCAAGGTCGAGGTCTCGCTCGCCGGCCGGCCGTTCCACATCACGCGCGAATTCCTCGACGACATCGCCGAGCACGACCTGATGGCGCACGTCGCCAGCCTGCACAAGGCGCTGCTGGTCATGCATTCGCCGACCGACGACACCGTCGGCATCGACAACGCCACGCGCATCTTCGTCGCCGCCAAGCATCCCAAGAGTTTTGTCTCGCTGCCGGCGCCGATCATCTGCTGAGCGACAGGCGCGACGCCGCCTATGTCGCCGATGTCATCGCCGCCTGGGCGAGCCGCTATCTCGATCCCGCCGCGCCGGAGACAAGCGGCCGATCCCGGCGAAGCACCGCGCAACGTCGTGGTGCGCGAAACCCGCAACGAGCAAATTCCAGCAGACGGTTTCGATCGGGCCGCATCGCATGCTGGCCGACGAGCCGGTCGGCAGCCGGCGGCGACGACACCGGCCCGGGACCGTATGATTTTGTGCTGGCCGGTCTCGGCGCCTGCACCTCGATGACCATGCGCCTCTATGCCGACCGCAAATCGCTGCCGCTGGAGCGGACGACGGTGACGCTGAAGCACAGCAAGATCTACGCGCAGGATTGCGCCGAGTGCGAAACCAGGGAGGGCATGCTCGACCAGATCGATCGGATGATTGCCATGGAAGGCACGCTCGACGCCGAGCAGCGCAAGAAGCTGATGGAAATCGCCGACAAGTGCCCGGTGCACCGCACCCTCACCTCGGAGATCCACATCGTGACCCACGCCGCCGATTGACGAGCCGGACCGAGCGGGCGTATCATCCGCGCATCAAAGGAGCCGCCCATGCCGGCCGTCGCACGCATCGATCCCAAGACCATCTTTCACGCCGACGAATGGAGCCGGCTGACCTCGCGCAGTTCGCTGCGCGGCATGTGGCTGGTGGTCCATGCCTGGGGCACGATCATCGCCGCGATCGCGCTGGTCACGCTGTGGCCGAATCCGCTGACCTGGCTGATCGCGGTGATGGTGGTCGGCGCGCGCCAGCTCGGTCTTGCGATCCTGATGCACGAGGCCGCGCATGGCGGACTGCACGCCAACAAGGCGATCAATGAATGGGTCGGGCAATGGCTGTGCGCGGTGCCGGTCGGCGCCGATCTCGCCAGCTACCGCTCCTATCATCTGCAGCATCACAAATTCACGCAGCAGCCCGAGGATCCCGATCTGTCGCTGTCGGCGCCGTTTCCGATCACCAAGGAGAGCTTCACCCGCAAGGCGATCCGCGATCTCACCGGCCAGACGTTTGTGAAACAGCGGCTGCCGTTGTTCCTGTCGCTGTTCAAGCGCGGAGACAGCGACGACGAGATGTCACACGACAGCTTCGTCTCCAGCGGCGCCGACAAGATGGCGCGCTTCCTTGGCGTGAATGCCGTGCTGTTCGGCCTGTTCTGGCTGGCCGGCGCGGGCATCTGGTTCTGGGCGGTCTGGGTATTCGCGATGGCGACCTGGCTGCCGCTGGTGACGCGCATCCGCAACATCGCCGAACACGCCTGCACCTCGACCGGCGAGGATCCGTTCAGCCATGCGCGCACCACGCTCGCCAACCCGATCGAGCGGCTATTGATCGCGCCCTATTGGGTGAACTACCACGCCGAGCATCATCTGTTCATGTATCTGCCGTGCTACCGGCTGCCGGAAGCGCATCGGCTGCTGATCGAGAAGGGCCTGATCAAGCGGATGGAAGTGAAGCCCGGCTATCTCGACGTGATGCGGCTGGCGACCTCGCGTCAGCGCGCCTGACCGTCCTGCACAGTCACGCGGCTATCCTGCGCCGACACCAGCGGCTGCACGCGAAGCACGCCGCGCAGTCCCGCGGCGGTGCCGAGCAGGATTCCGCCGACCGCGACGAACGACGCCAGCGCCAGCGTCGACAGGCCCGTCAGGCCCTGCCCGATCGAGCAGCCATAGGCCATCGCGCCGCCCGCGCCCATCAGCGCCGCGCCGCCGATCGAGCGCAGCATGTGACGCGGCGAGCTAAAACCTTCCCAGTGGAAGCGGCGCGGTGACCAGCGCCGTCACCAGGCTTCCGGCGAACACGCCCGCAACCATGGTGATGCCGAAATTCAGGCTCAGCCCGGTCGACAGCATGACGTATTGCACGGTGTCGGCGATCGGCGCGATGAAGGTCAGCGACGTGACCGGCGTCGGATTGAAGTCGTCGGCGCCGAGATAGCCGGTCGCGAACCAGCCGGCGGTGACCAGCAGGCCGACGCGCAACGCCCGCGGCGATCTGGCCCCAGGCGCGCTGGAACGGCGCATGCGCGAACGCAAAGATGATCAGCGCGCCCGCGATCACGGACGCCGCGATCATGCGCGCAAAGGTCTCGCTGAGCCCGAGCGTCGACAACAGCGCCGGCAGCGAAATCGATTTCGGGCGCGATCTGCGTCGCCTGCAGCACGGCGATCCGCGCCGGCGCGATCAGGCCCTTCAGCGTCATCTGCGCGGCGATGCCGAGCACGATCACCACGACAAGCGAACGCAGATTGCCGCGGCCGAGCAGCACCAGCGCGCGCGAGCCGCAGCCGTTCGACAGCACCATGCCGTAACCGAACAGCAAGCCGCCCAGCGAACATCAGCGGCGCCGAGAACGACGGCTGCAGGTAGATCGATTTGCCGAGATCGACCACGTTGCCGGCCGCCAGAAGCTGGGTCAGCGGCGATCGCAACGCCGAGCGCCAGCGCATAGGTCCGGATCAGGCGGCTGTCGCCATCGGCCCACCAGCCGCGCAGCCCGCAGAGCAGGCAAAACCCGCTCAGCAGGCCGATCGCGCCATAGGCAAGGCCGATCAGGAGCCCGCCCACTACGACAAGATTGCCACCGTCCTGCACTGGCTTTTCCTCGAAATGAGCACGGCTGCGACGTTCGCGAGGGCCGAAAGAGAATACAATTTCCGTGCTGCTATAATGGCTTACATGGTGGACCGTCCACGCCGGTCAAGAAATAAGAACGAAGCCATTGCACGGCTGGTCCTTGAGGGAATGAAACCCTCGTCCTCAATGCAAATACGAATGATTTCATTCCCGCCATTAAGGGCGGTGTCAGCCGGGATCGTTGACAGCATGACCCCTTCCCATCATGACTAATCGACTGAACCAACAGCTAAAGAGGCTTGTTCCAACAGGCCCGGTACGGCCAGGGGAGAAGCGGATTGCGTCCGATCCTGACTAAAAAGCGGTCACGACTGACGGCGGGGACGCCGCGGTGAACGTCAAGGCCACGCTTTCGTCCGACGATCTCGCGCGCGCCTGCGCCGACGCCATGTGGAAGGAAGACGACGCCAGCAAGGGCCTCGGCATGGAAATCCTCGAGATCAGGGCCGGCGAAGCGACTCTGGCGATGACGGTGCGGCCGAACATGGTCAACGGCCACGGCATCGCCCATGGCGGCTTCATCTTCACGCTGGCGGATTCCGCCTTTGCCTTTGCCTGCAACTCCCACAACGAGCGCGCGGTCGCGGCCCAGGGCAATATTTCCTTCATCCGGCCGGGCAAGCTCGGCGACCGGCTGATCGCGACCGCGCGCGAAATTTCGCGGACCGGACGCTCCGGGATCTATGATGTGCGGGTCACCGTCGATGGAACTGCCGTCGCCGAGTTGCGCGGCCATTCCCGCACCATCGGCGGCGCCTGGGTGCCGGCGGCGGAAACCGGAAAAAAATAACAACAGACTGATCTTGAGGAAACGTCCGATGGCTTCGACCAACCTGCAATCGAAGAAGAGCGGCTACAGCCCTGTGCTCGATGACGCCGAGCGCGCCTCCCGCGATGAGATCACCGCGCTGCAGACCAAGCGCCTGGCCGCGACGCTGGCGCGCGCCTACGACAACGTCGCGCACTACAAGAAAGCATTCGACAAGGCCGGCGTACACCCCAGGGATTTCCGGCAGCTGTCGGACCTGAAGAATTTTCCGTTCACGGTGAAGACCGACCTGCGCGACAACTACCCCTTCAACATGTTCGCGGTGCCCCGCGAACAGCTGGTCCGCGTCCACGCCTCATCCGGCACCACCGGCAAGCCGATCGTGGTCGGCTATACCAGGCAACGATATCGAGACATGGTCGGAACTGATGGCGCGCTCGATCCGCGCCGCCGGCGGCCGAAACGGCATGATCATCCACAACGCCTATGGCTATGGCCTGTTCACCGGCGGCCTCGGCGTGCATTACGGCGCGGAAAAGCTCGGCTGCACGGTGGTGCCGATTTCCGGCGGCATGACCGAGCGGCAGGTACAGCTCATCAACGATTTCAAGCCCGACATCATCACGGTGACGCCGAGCTACATGCTGGCGATCCTGGATGAATTCAAGCGGCAGGGTCTCGACCCCCGCAAGTCGTCGTTGAAGATCGGCATCTTCGGCGCCGAGCCGTGGACCAATGCGATGCGCGCCGAGATCGAGCAATCCTTCGACATGGACGCCACCGACATCTACGGCCTGTCGGAAGTGATGGGCCCCGGCGTCGCGCAGGAATGCATCGAGACCAAGGACGGCCTGCATATCTGGGAGGATCATTTCTATCCCGAGGTGATCGATCCCGAGACCGGCGCGGTGCTGCCCGACGGCGAGAAGGGCGAACTCGTCTTCACCTCGCTGACCAAGGAAGCCTTTCCGGTGATCCGCTATCGGACCCGCGATTTGACGCGGCTGTTGCCGGGCACGGCGCGGCCGGGAATGCGGCGGATGGAGAAGGTCACGGGACGTTCCGACGACATGATCATCCTGCGCGGCGTCAACGTGTTCCCGACCCAGATCGAGGAAGTGCTGCTCGCCACCGACTGGTGCGGCGGTCATTTCGTCATCGAACTGACGCGCGAGGGGCGGATGGACGAAATGACGGTGCTGGCGGAAGCCCGGCCGGAGAGCTGGAGCCGCGGCGGGCTCGACGAGCACGCCGCACTGATCCAGGACCACATCAAGAACACGGTCGGGATCAGCGCGCGCGTGCGGGCCGTGGCGCCCGACACGCTGGAGCGCTCGCTGGGCAAGGCCAAGCGTGTTCTCGACAAGCGGCCGAAGGAATAGCACGCCGGCCAGACCATCGCTCGCGCCGCGATATCCTGCTATCGTCGGCGGCAGTCGCTTTCCTTCCCTCGGAAATGAGAGTTCAGTAATGGCCGAACCGAATTCCCCCACCGCCGCCGAATTGGTCGCGTCGATCCGCGACAAGAAGATTTCGGCCGTCAGCGCCGTCCGCGCCGCGCTGGAGCGCGCCGAGCAGCTCAAGGACCTCAACGCCTTCATCGTTCTGAACCGGGATGGCGCTTTGGCAGCGGCGGCGGAGGTCGATGCGGGCAAGAAGGACCGGCGCGCTCGCCGGGCTGCCGATCGCCGTGAAGGACAACATCAACACCGCCGACCTGCCGACCTCCGGCGGCACTCCGGCGCTGCGACATGCCCGTCCCGGCCGCAACGCCCCCTCGCTGCAGAAGCTGCTGGATGCCGGCGCCATCGTCATCGGCAAGGCCAACATGCATGAACTGGCGTTCGGCATCACCAGCACCAATTTGTCGTCGTTCGCCGGTCCTGTGAAAAACCCCTACGACAAGAGCCGGATTCCCGGCGGCTCGTCGGGCGGCACGGCGGCGGCGGTTGCGGCCGGTATCGTCACCTGCGGCCTTGGCTCGGATACCGGCGGCTCGACCCGCGTCCCGGCGGCGCTGACCGGCACCGTCGGGCTTGCGGCCCTCGGTCGGCAATGGCGGCGCGGAGCGGCGTTATGACGATGCCAATCTGGTGGTGCCGATCAGCCATACCCGCGACACCGTCGGGCCGATGGGGCGCACCGTGTCCGACGTGGCGCTGCTGGATTCCGTCATCACCGGCAGCCCGATGGTTTCGGCCGAGCCGCTGCGCGGCAAGCGCTTCGGCGTCCCCGCCTCGTTCTGGAGCGGGCTCGATCGCGACCTCGAAGCGGTCGCGATCGCCGCGCGAACAAAACTCGCCGATGCCGGCGTGGTTCTCGTCGATGTGGATGTGCCCGGATTGTTCGAGCAGAACGACAAGGTGTCATTCCCGGTCGCGCTGCACGAGCCGATTGCCGATATCCCCGCCTATCTCAAGGCATCCGGCATCGACGGCATCACGCTCGCCGATATCGCGGCAAAGATCGCCTGCCCCGACGTGCAGGGCGCGTTCGGCGCCATCACCACCGACGCGTTCGGCGCCGCCTATCCGGATGTCATGAACGTGCAGCGGCCGGCCCTGCAGAAGATCTATCAGGCGTATTTCCGCGACCACAAACTGGACGCCATCCTGTTTCCGACCACGATCGCACCGGCGCCCGCGATCGACATGGAAAAGGGATCGAGCGAGATGTCGGTCAATGGCGGCGCGCCGGTGCCGACCTTCGGCACCATGATCCGCAACACCGATCCCGGCAGCAACGCCGGCCTCCCGGGCCTGTCGCTGTTCGCCGGCATGACCGCCGGCGGCCTCCCGGTCGGGCTCGAGATCGACGGCCCCGTCGGCAGCGACAGCAAAGCTGCTCGCGCTCGGGCTTTCGATCGAGGCTATTCTGGGGACGGCGCCGCCTCCGAAGGTCTAGTTCGTCATTCCGGGGCAGCCCGTCAGGGCTGAACCCGGAATCTCGCGCCGGCAATTTCCAGATTCCGGGTTCGCGCTCCGCGCGCCCCGGAATGACGACTTGCTAGACGTGATCGTAATCCACCACGACCCGTTCCGTCGTCGGCCGCGCCTGGCAGGTGAGCACAAAACCCTTTTCGAGCTCCCACGGCTCCAGCGAATAGTTCACTTCCATCTCGGCCTTGCCCTCGACCAGCTTGGCGCGGCAGGTCGAGCACATGCCGCCCTTGCAGGCAAACGGCAGGTCGACACCGGCGCGCAAGGCGGCATCGAGGATGGCCTCGCCTTCGGCGACCGGCACCTCGCGCCGTTTGCCGTCGATGATCAGCGCGGCATAAGCCTTCGGCGGCGCGTCGACGGGCACGGCAGCCTTCGGGCGCGGCTTGCCGCCGAGCCCGGAGACAAAGCGTTCGACGTGGATGCGATCCTCGGCGATGCCGATATCCCTGCAGGTCGCCTCGATGTCCTCGCTCATGCCGGTGGGGCCGCAGATGAAGACGTGATCGACGCTGGCCGCCGGCACCAGCGAGCGCAGCAGCACCCTCACCTTGTCGCCGTCGAGCCGGCCGTGCAGGATCGGGATGTCCTGTTCCTCGCCCGAGATCACGTGGAAGACCGACAGCCGCTGGATGAAGCGGTCCTTGAGTTCTTCCAGCGCCTCGCGGAACAGCATGCCGCCGGTCGAACGGTTGCCGTAGAACAGGAAGAAGCGGCTATGCGGCTCGTGCGCCAGAACGCCCTTCGCGATCGAAAGGATCGGGGTGATGCCGGAGCCGGCCGCGAAGCCGACATGGACCCGCGCCTGATCGGGCGCGGGAACAACGCCGAAGCGGCCGGTCGGCGTCATGACGTCGAGTTCGTCGCCGGATTTCAGCTCGTCCGCAGCCCAGCTCGAGAAGGCGCCGCCATCGACCCTCTTCACGGCGATGCGCAGTTCGCCATCATCGGGGCCGGAGCAGATCGAATAGGAGCGGCGCACTTCCTCGCCGTCCATGGTGGCGCGCAGGGTCAGATACTGCCCGGGCGCAAAACGGTAGTCGCTGGCCAGCTCTTTCGGGATCGCGAAGGTCAGCGACACCGCATCGGCGGATTCGCGGCGCAGGTCGTTCACGGCGAGACGATGGAAACGGGGCGCGGATGCGGACATGGTCAGTGACATTTGAAGTAATCAAAGGGCTCGCGGCAGCTCTTGCAGCGCCACAGCGCCTTGCAGGAGGTCGAGCCGAATTCGGAAAGCACTTCGGTGTCGATGGAGCCGCATTGCGGGCACGCCACCTGCTCGACACCGAACAACGCGCGGCGGGAGCTTGCGGGCTGCGGCGGCGCGATGCCGTATTCGGCGAGCTTGCGGCGGCCGTCTTCGCTCATCCAGTCGGTGGTCCAGGCCGGCGACAGCACGGTGCGCACCTTCGAATTGCGAAAGCCCTCGCGTTCCAGCGCCAGTTCGATCTCCAGCGTGATCATGTTCATCGCCGGACAGCCGGAATAAGTCGGCGTGATCGCGACCTCGACCTGACCGTCGTGTACCGCGACGTCGCGGAGCACGCCGAGATCGGCAATGCTGAGCACCGGAATTTCGGGATCGACCACGGTCGCCGCCACGTCCCAGGCGCGCTGGCGCAATTCGGCGTCGTTGAACACGGCGGTCACCATGTGGCACCCGGAAAGGTCCGCTGCATCGACTGCAGTTCGCTGAGCAGATGGCCGAGATGTTCGCTGTGCCGGCCGCTGCGGCCGCCCTGTTGCATCCAGTCGCTCCCGGGCAATTTCAAGGTCGCTTCGCCGACGACGAGCGAAACCGTCTTGAGCCATTGCGGACGCAGGCTTGCGGGATCGACGGCAATGCCGGCATCGATCAAGGCGCGCTCGCTGGCGTCGACTTCGAACATCTCGCCGGTAAAGGCCCAGAGATCGTCGATCGCGGTTTGGGCGCGGGCGTGGCTTTCCCCGGTGCCGTCGCCGAGCCGGACGATCCATTCCGACGAATGCCGCAAATGATAGGCGCTCTCCTTTTCGGATTTCGCCGCGATCGCCGCCAGCGTCGCATCGCTCGATTTCATCATCGCGCGCCAGTAGGGATCGGCGAAGGCCGAGTAGAAGAACTGCCGCACCATGGTGCGTGCGAAATCGCCGTTCGGCTGTTCGAGCAGCAACAGGTTGCGGTACTGCCGGACGTCGCGCAGATAGGCGAACTTGTCCTCGTCGTTGCCGTTGCCTTCGACGTTGGCGGCATAGCTGTAGAGTTCGCGGGCCTGGCCGAGCAGATCGAGGCCCATATTGGCGAGCGCCATGTCCTCTTCGAGCATCGGCGCGTGGCCGCACCATTCCGACAGCCGGTGCCCGAGGATCAGCGCGTCGTCGGCGCGGCGCAGCGTGTACAGCACCAGCGGCGTTTCGGAGACGGAGATCGATGCGATGGCCATGTTCGACAACTTGCTCGTTGATCCTCCGGCCTCATCCTGAGGAGCACGCCCTTGCGCGCGTCTCGAAGGATGGCCGCTGGTCCGGTGTTGCCCCCATCCTACGAGACGCTTGCTTCGCAAGCTCCTCAGGATGAGGAGCGAAACTCACATATGCCCGACTTCCTCGGGCACGTCGTAGAACGTCGGATGCCGGTAGATCTTCGATTCCGCCGGCTCGAACATCATGCCCTTCTCGGCGGGATCGGACGCGGTGATCGCGCTCGACGGCACCACCCAGATCGACAGGCCCTCGCCGCGGCGGGTGTAGATGTCGCGCGCGGCCTGCAGCGCCAGCGTTGCGTCGGCGGCGTGCAGCGAGCCGACATGCTTGTGCGCCAGACCGTTGCGGCTGCGAATGAAGACTTCCCACAGCGGCGTGTTCGGCGTGGCCATCATGATCTCCCTTGAAGCCTATTCGGCCGCCTGCGCGACGGATCGCTGCCGGCGCTTCTCGGCGTAGGCCTCGGCCGCCTCGCGCACCCAGGCGCCATCGTCATGCGCCTTGCGCCGCGCCGCCATGCGGTCGCGGTTGCAGGGACCGTTGCCGGCCAGCACCTGCTTGAATTCGTCCCAGTCGATCGCGCTGTATTCCCAATGTCCGGTCTTTTCGTCCTGCTTCATGCCGGGATCGGGAATCGAAAGTCCGAGATACTGCGCCTGCGGCACCGTCGCATCGACGAATTTCTGCCGAAGCTCGTCATTGGAGAAGCGCTTGATCTTCCATTTCGTCGAGGTGTCGCTGTGCTGGCTCGCCTGGTCGGGCGGCCCGAACATCATCAGCACCGGCCACCACCAGCGGTTCAGCGCATCCTGCGCCATCGCCTTCTGCTCGTCGGAGCCGCGCGACAGCGTCACCATGATCTCGTAGCCCTGCCGCTGGTGGAAGGATTCCTCCTTGCAGACGCGGATCATCGCGCGCGCATAGGGACCGTAGGAACAACGACACAGCGGAATCTGGTTCATGATCGCCGCGCCATCGACCAGCCAGCCGATCACGCCGATATCGGCCCAGGTCAGCGTCGGGTAATTGAAGATCGAGGAATATTTGGCCTTGCCGGCCAGCATCTGGTCGACCAGTTCCTCGCGCGAGGTGCCGAGCGTCTCGGCGGCGGCGTAGAGATAAAGCCCGTGGCCGCATTCGTCCTGCACTTTGGCGAGCAGCGCGGCCTTGCGGCGCAGCGACGGCGCGCGGGTGATCCAGTTGCCTTCCGGCAGCATGCCGACGATTTCGGAATGCGCGTGCTGTGAAATCTGCCGCGTCAGCGTCTTGCGATAGGCCGCGGGCATCCAGTCGTTCGGCTCGATGCGGTCCTCGGCGTCGATGCGCGCCTGGAACTGCGCGGCGCGGCCGGCGTCCTCGACGTTACGGTCTTCGGCTTCCGACGTGTTGAGCGCCTGGGTGTACATGCGCCGACCTCCCGGGATTGTTGGGATTCAATATATAACAGAAATATCAATCTGCAATATAATTCTGTAACATATCAATCGCCGAAGCGGCGCGCCAGCCCGGCGCCGGCCGCGGGCAACGGGCCGTTTTCGTTCAACCCATTGCGATCCAGCCATTTTTCGGAAGTCGGCAACAGCCCGCGATAGATTTCGCCGCAGAGCGTCCGGGCCGCCCGGCCCGGCCAGTCCCTGGGCAGCAGCGCCGTCGGCAGCAGCGGATCGCGCAGCACCACGCGCCGGTAATGATGGATCAGCAGGATCCGCGCGGTGAACGCGTCCGCGTCCGACAGCTGTTCGCGCCGGCCGATCCAGCCGCGCAAGGGCTCGAAGGTCTTCATGAATTTCAGATAGGCGTCCGCGGTGCGATCGAGCGGCCAGCTCTCGCTGAGCAGGCGCCGCCCGCTGTCGTCCTCGGCGGAGACTTCGAGCCGGATCGCACTTGCGGCTTCCTCGGGGATCGGAACGCCCGAAGGCGCGACCCAGACGCCCGGCAGCGGACTGCCGAAGCCGGCATTCTTCAGCGCCTCGCGCGCGGCGTCGCGGTCCTCGCCGTTGCCGATCAGCAACAGTTCGAACCGCCCGGTCCAGTCGGAAGGCTGCGGATCGTAGATATGTTTGGTCGCGGCATCAAAGGTTTGCCGGCCCTTCTTCACCAGGCGATAAAAGCTGTTGCGGCCGACCTTCTCGCGTTCGAGCCAGCCGTCGGCCGCAAGCCGCGACATCGCCGTGCGCACCACGCCGCTGTCGATGTCGAGCGTCTTAAAGAACTCCAGCAGCGTGCCGAGCCAGACCGACCCGCCGCGCGGCACGATGGCGTCTCCGAACACGGTGATGACGATGGAGCCGGTGCGCGACGGTTCGCGCTTGAGCTGGTCGATGATGCGGGCAAGCGGATGCGGCATGTTCAACGCATAGCGCGTTTCAGCGATTTACGAAAATGCCCGGGGGCCCTCATGGTTCGAGACGGCGCAAGAGCGCCTCCTCACCATGAGGATTGAAGACCTCTCGCGCCGTCCGAAACCTCATCCTGAGGAGCGCGCCTTGCGCGCGTCTCGAAGGATGAAGCCACGCGCTAACGATGCCCGCGTTTACCGCGTCGGATCGGGATAGACGAGGCTGCGCCAGCCGCTGCGGTCGAACGGCTTCCAGTCCCTTTCGGGCTGTGCCAGGCGATCGGCCACCGCATAGACCACGGCGGGATGATGGCCCATGCCGCAATGGCTGCTCTCGACCTCGATGTTCTCCGATTGCGGCGACGGCTTTTCCATGCAGCCCTGCCAGGCGCAGATGCCGTCGGTGCGGCTGAAAATCGCGGTGGTCGGCACCGGCGGCGTTTCCGAGAGTGCGCCGCCGAAACGGGCGTCCTCTTCGTCGGCGCGACGGCCGCTCGCCATTTCATAGACGCGCCAGGCATTGGTTGCCTTCGGATGGCCCGCGAACGGACTGCCGAGCGTGATCACCGAGCGCACGCGCTCCGGCATCATTTTTGCCAGTTGCCGCGCGTAAAGGCCGCCGAGACTCCAGCCGACCAGGCTGATCTTGCGGCCGCTGGCATCGCTGAGTTCGTGGACGAGATCGACCATCGCGTGCTGCACGCCGTCGCGCAGGCCCAGATTGCGGCCCTGCCGCCAGCCGCTCACGGCATAGCCGCGGTTTTTGAGGAAGCTGCGCAGCGGACGCGTCGAGGTGTCGGACGCGACCAGCCCGGGCAACACCAGCACCGTGTGTCCGTCGCCCTTCGGCGCCAGGCTGAGCAGCGGCAAGGCGCCGAGAAACGCGCCGAGTTCGTGGAAGGCCCGCCCCTCCAGAAACATCAGGGTTTTGGACGGCGGGGCAAGCGTACCGGCGGTAGCGGACATTCTGCTTCCTCTCGGGGCCGAGGGTGGCCCAATCGATCAAATGAAACGCGGCCTGATCAAACGCAATTCTCGCACCATCGTTCCGCAGTGCAACAACAGGGAGCTATGGCCCTGATTCCCTTATTCAAGCGGCTGGCCCGCGATGGGACAATAGGCCTCGACGCTTAAAAGCCGGTCTAGTGATCCAAAAGTCACAATAGCCGCAGCAGGAATTCGGCGGTGTAGAGCGCCAGCCCTGCGAGCCCGCCGATCAGCGAGCCGTTGAAGCGGATATATTGCAGGTCCCGGCCGATGTTGATTTCGATCAGCGAAATGAGCTGCCCCATGTCCCAGGCCTTGACCTGATCGGCGATGAAACTTGAGACGCCGCTCTTCTGGTCGGCGATGAAGCTTCGCAGCACGGCGACCAGACCCTGGTTGATCTCGGCGCGCAACTCGGCATCGCCCGCCAGCGCCTCGCCTGCCTTCACGAACATTGCGGAAAGATGCTGCTGCAGCACCTGCGTTTCGCCACTGGCGCTGCGTTCGATGAAGGAGCGCGCGTTGGACCAGATGTTCTTCGCAAGCCCGGCGAGTTCGGGACGCGCCAGCAGGTCGCGCTTCAATCCGTCGATGCGGCCGGCGAAGGCCGGATCGGTGCCGAGCCGGTCGACGAACGACAGCAGCATGCGGTCGAACTCGCCGCGGAAGGGATGTTGGGGATCGTTGCGCACCTCCTCGAAGAAATGCGTCGCGGAGGCGACGATCCTGTTCACGAGGAACTTGTCGGCACGATAAAGCTTCAGCAGCGTCGGCATCTCGGCGCGGATCTTGTCGCGGATCACCGCCATCGTATCGGGCTGCGTGAGCGTTTGATGCATCACGCGCAGGAGGTCGTCGAGCAAACCCTGATGCCTGCCATCGGCCACGAAGCCGCGCAGCGTGCCGGCGGCGAGCGGCGCCAGATCGATCGACTGCAACTGCGTCGTGATGCGGCGCGTGACAAAATTCATCAGGCCGGAGGTCTCGGTGGCGCTCACCGCTTCGGGCAAGAGCCGCAGCGTGAAGCGGGCGAGATCGGCGCTGCGCTTGCGGTCGCGCAGCCAGTCGGCGATGAAGGAGCCGAAGTCGATCTGGCGCAGCCTGGCTTCGACGGGCCCAGCTTCGAGAAAATGCACCTCGATGAATTCGCCGAGCTTGTCGGCGATGCGGTGCTGGTTGCCCTGGATGATGGCGGTGTGCGGAATCGGCAGGCCCAGCGGCCGTTTGAACAGCGCCACCACGGCATACCAGTCGGCGAGCCCGCCAATGGTGGCGGCCTCGGCAAACGCCGCGACGAAGCCGAATACCGGATGCAGCGGCAGCAACAGTTTTGCGGTGACGAACAGCGCCAGCGTCCCCACCAGCACCAGTGTCGCCAGCGCCTTGACCCGCCGCAACTCGGCGGCGCGGGCGGCGTCGCCGGGCGCGTCGAAGGAGAAAGTAGCGGGGACGGTCATGGCGGCTTTCGGGACAAGGAGAGTCTATACATAGGAGCTGCGCGTGCAGCCGTCATCCTGAGGTGCGCGCTCTTGCGCGCCTCGAAGGATGGCCACAAGCACCGTCCACCGCATCCTTCGAGGCTCGCCGAAGACGGCTCGCACCTCAGGATGACGCTACCGACATTGCAAAAAAGAAGGCCCGCTAAGCGGGCCTTCAAAAGCGCAGTTTGTCGTGGGACCGCAATCAGGCGGTCTTGGTGTAGACCTTGCTGAAATTGTCCTGGGCGGTCTTGGCGCCGTCGGCGACGAGCTTGCCCAGATATTCGGTCGAGGCCTTGGCCCGCGACACCAGCACTTCGCCGCGCGAGCGCAGCAAGTCGGACTGGATCTGCACCGCTTCGTTGATCGACTTGGCGGAAGCCAGCTTGTCGATGCCGGCGAAGAAAGCCTCGGCATCCTGATAAAGCGCGTTCTGGATGTTGCGGCTGATCTTGGCGGCTTCGGTGACCGAACCGGAAACGGCGGTCTCGATCGCGGCAGTCACCTTCTCCGAGCCGGCGTGCAGGTCGGCCGCGCGCTCCTTGGCGGTTTCGGTCTGCTTCTTCACGAACTCACGGGCAGCCTCGGGAACTTCCATGTTCTGGAGGTTCTTGAGCGCGTCGGTGACGGGCGCGAAAGCTTCCTTGACGGAATTCAGCACGGAATTGGTTTCGGTGGTCATTGGGGTCTCTCCATCCTCAGATTTGAGCTATGGGCTCACCCCGTCCGGACTGGCCCGGGGCAACCCCTATATGGCATAGTTAATGGTGCAGTGCAATATTCATTGTGCGTCGCGATATCACGAATTCGTGATCAGCGCAAATGCTGCGCAATTTGCCCGATAAACCGGCTCGGCGGCGGTTCAGGGCTGGACGGCTTCCGCCATCCCGTAGGCTTCCATCTGGGCACGCACCTGCGCCACATTGTGCCCAAGCACGACGATGTCGTGCGTGTTGCCGGCCTTGTCCTTCACATGGTCGCGCAGCAAGGCCTCGGCCTTGAAACCGAGACCTTCGAAGATCGCGATGGCGCCGGTCTGGTCGACCGTCATCTGCACCATCAGCTTTTCGAGCCCGCCGCCCAGCGCCAGCGCAAACACCTCCTGCGACAGCGCGCGCCCCACCCCTTGGCCGCGCGCATCGGAAGCGACCACGTTGCGGATTTCACCGACATGCGGCGACCAGGACAGCGGATCGCGCACCAGCGTGCCGCATCCGACCACCCTGCCCGATTTTACCGCCAGCAGGCTTGTGATCGCGCCGCGCTCGATTTCCTTGATCCAGGCCGCCAGCACCTTCGGCTCGCTGATGTCGCGCGGCAGGAACAACAGATCGTGCACCGGCATCTTTTGCGCAAACTCGAGCACGGCAGCTTCGTCGGCCTGCGACATCAGGCGGAATTCGATCTCGCCGGAATCGGTCGCCACGCGTCGCGGATAGGAGCGGGTTTCGCTGCTCATGTCGATCTCTCGCATAACCATGAATCGAGTTTCGGCCACAGCCGCTTGATGGCGTTGGCGCCGGCGACAAGGCTGACGTGGCCGCCCTTGAGGATCACCTCTTCCTTGTCGGTCGAGCCGATCTTCTGGATCAGGTGTTTGGCGGCGTCATAGGGCACGATGTGGTCGTGCTCGGCGACCGCGTGCAGGAACGGCACCTTGATGCTGGAAATATCGGCCTTGCGCCCGCCGACCGACATGGTGTCGTTGTAGAGCTTGTTGTCCCACATCAGGTCCTTGGTGATGGTGCGGAAGTACTCGCCGGCCAGCGGCAGCGTGTCGGTCGCCCAGCGGTCGAACATGCGGTACGATTTGACGTATTCGTCGTTCCAGATGTTTTCCCACAATTGCACCTGGCTCGCGGCGCGCGAGGCCGGCCGCAGCATCTCGAACGACGACAGGATCATTTCGGGCGGCACGTTGCCGACGCTGTCGACCAGCCGGTCGACGTCGAAATAGCGCCTGTCGGAAAAATTCTGGAACAGCTTCATCTCGCGGAAATCGACCGGCGTGGTGAAGCAGATCAGGTTCTTCATCGGCCCGTCGGCGAAGATCGAGCCGTAGAGCAGCGACAGCACGCCGCCGAAGCAATAGCCGATCACGGTGACGTCGGTCTCGCCGGAATCGCGCTGCACATGGCGCACGCAATCGGGAATGAAGTCGAGGACGTAATCCTCCATCCGCAACGACTTCTCCTCCGGCTTCGGCGCGGTCCAGTCCAGCATGTAGACGTCGTAGCCGCGCTTGAGCAGAAACTCGATGAAGCTCTGCCCGGGCACCATGTCGAGGATGTAGCCGCGATTGGTGGTCGCCATCACGATCAGGATCGGCACCCGGTAGATCTCGTCCGCAACGGGCCGATAATGATAGAGATTCATGGTGCCGCGAACACTCAGGATGTCCTTCGGCGTCGAACCGAGCGACGGCCCCGAGGACGCGATATATTCGACGCCCTTGATGCTGCGCTGGATCGCGCGCTGGACCTCGGACTGGATCCGCTCCGGGAGCGATGCCAGATCGAGGCCCGCGGACGCGTTCATTTCGGCTCTCCACTCGCCGAAGGCGGACGTTTGGTCCGTGGCGGTTTAGGCGCGGCCGGAAAGCCGCCGTCCGCTGCCGCCGGCGTTCTTCTGGAGCTGATGCAACATCGCCTTGATCTCGTTAAGCTGCCCCTCGATGCCCTGCAGCCGCTCCGCCATGCCGACCATCTGCGCCCGGCTCGGCAGATTCATGCTGACGAGATATTTCTCCATCAAGTCGCCGAGCTGTTTCTGCGCGCCCGCCGACACCCCGCCGACCTGATTGACGACCTTGCTGATCTCGGGCGACTCCAGCGCCTTGCTGGCGAAGGCGTTGAATCCCTTCTCCATCTCGCCGATCATGTTTTGCCAGATCGCGACCGGATCGTTGCTCTTGTCTGCCATTGGCGTCCTCCGGCATGATCGCGAGTGTCCCGCTTGTTCGTATCATTCCATACTGTTGCGACAGGCCGGTCAACACCACGGCCGCCTCCTGACCCGCCCGGGAAGCCTTCTGCGGCGCGAAAAACCGTGTCATAGAGTTCCAGACAAGAACACCATTCGAGGGATCGCCAAGGTGAACGCCACTGCCCATCAGCCGCCGAAGATCGCCCGCGCCAACGGGATCGACCTCTGCTACGAGATCTTCGGCGATGCCGATGCGGAGCCGATGCTGCTGATCATGGGGCTGGGTGCCCAGATGATCCATTGGGAGGACGATTTCTGCCGGCAGCTCGCAGGTCGCGGCTTTCGCGTGATCCGCTTCGACAACCGCGATATCGGCAAGTCGAGCCATCTTTCCGGCGGAAGCCGCATCACCCTTGCCGAGTTTCTCAAGCTGCGATTCCTGAAAATTCCGGTCAAGGCGCCCTACAAGCTGCGCGATATGGCAGAGGACACCGTCGGCCTGATGGACGTGCTCGGCATCAAGTCGGCGCATGTGGTCGGCCTGTCGATGGGCGGCATGATCGCCCAGGAAATCGCGATCTCGCATCCGGCCCGGGTGCGCTCGCTGATTTCGATCATGTCGACGACGGGCAACCCGAAGATACCGCCGCCGACCCGCGAAGCCTCCGCCGTACTGATGGCGCCGCCGCCGGCCACGCGCGACGAATATTTCGCCCGTTTCGCGCACACCTGGAAGGTGCTGCGCGTCGGCAGTTTTCCCGAAGACGAGGCGCTCGACCGCTCCCGCGCCGAACGCACTTACGAGCGCGGCCTCAACCCGGCCGGCGTCGGGCGGCAGCTCCGGGCCATCCTCGCCTCCGGCAGCCGCAAGGAGCGGCTGCGTCAGGTCAAGGCGCCAACGCTTGTCATTCACGGCACCGTCGATCCCCTCGTGCACCCCGCTGGCGGCAAGGACACCGCGGCTTCGATCCCCGGCGCCAAGCTGTTGATGATCGAGGGCATGGGCCACGCGCTGCCGATCCCGATGTGGCCGCAGGTCATCGACGCCATCGACAAGCATGCCCATGCGGCATCGGCCAAGACGATGCACTGACAAGACGACGCACCAAAGAGGCTCAACGAAACCACAACCCCCGGGGAGAGTGCCATGAAACTGGAAGGCGGATGTTATTGCGGCCAGGTGCGCTATCAGGCCGAAGGTGACCCGATGATGAAGGCGCAGTGCCACTGCAGGGAATGTCAGTATATTTCGGGCGGCTCGCCCAACATGTTCATGCTGATGCCGGCCGACAGCTTCCGTTACACCAAGGGCGCGCCCAAGCAATTTTCCCGCACCGACCTCGAAAATCCGGTGACGCGCGAATTCTGCGCCGAATGCGGCACGCATCTCACCACCCGGCGACCGGGTCTGCCCGCGGCGATCATCAAGATCGGCACGCTCGACGACCCCGCACTCTACGGCAACCCGCAAATGGCCATCTTCACGGTTGACCAGCAACCGTTCCATCAGATCCCCGAGGGGATACCGACCTTTGAACGGCTGCCGAAGAGGTGATAGGTCTCTCGTCGTCCCGGAAAGCAGCGAACCGATAACCACCGGCCGGCGATACTGTTAAGGCAACTGACGTCTGAGCTAAATGAGAAGCCGCGGCGTATGGCGTCCCCGCTCTTCGCGGGGACGACCCGTGGTGAGGTTCGCGCCCTACCCGCCCGCCCAGACGTCCAGCACGTAGCGATTGCCGGCGCCGAGATCGTCGATCCAGCGCTGGCCGGCGGCGGCATCGCTGCCCGAGCGTTCGCGATAGATCGCGACCAGGGCTGCCTTGACGTCCGGCTCCATCTTGCCGCCGTCGCCGCAGACATAGATGATGGCGCCCTGCTCGATCAGGCTCCAGACGCGGTCCTTTTGTGCTGCGACCAGATGCTGCACGTAGGTCTTGGGGCCCTCCGCGCGTGAGAACGCCGTGTGCAGTTCGCTGATGCCGGAGGCCTCGAACGCCTTCAGTTCGTCGGCATAGAGAAAGTCCTGATCGGGATGGCGGCAGCCGAAGAAAAGCATGGCCGGGCCGAGGCTCGCGCCGCCGGCCTTTAGCGCGGCGCGCTGCTGCAGGAAGCCGCGGAACGGCGCCAGCCCGGTGCCGGGGCCGATCATGATGATGGGCACGGCGGCGTTGTCAGGCAACCGGAAGCCGGCCTTGGTTTCGCGCACCGTGGCGTAGACCGTCTCGCTCTCGCGGCGGCCGGCGAGATAATTCGAGCAGATGCCCCGGTAGATACCGCGGCCGGAACTCGCGGGGCCCTCGACCACGGCGACGGTGACGCTGCAGCGCGACGGATCGGCCGATGGCGACGACGAGATCGAATAGTACCGCGGCGCCAGCAGCGACAGCATTTCCAGATAGGCGTGGAACGGAAGTTCGCAGGCCGGATGTTCCTCCAGGAGATCGAACACCGATTTGCGCTTTGCCAGAATTTCCGACCGATAACGCTCGGTCGAGGCAGCATCATCGCCGAGATAGGTCATGAGTTTCGGCTTGGTCACGGGACAACGCGTGTGCTCGGACATGATTTGAATCTGCTTACGGGTCGCGACCTGCTGCAGTTCGACGAAATCGGTCAGTAGCCGCCCGACCGATACCGCATCGCCGACCGGCAATTGCGCGCGCCGGCCCTCCGCGACCTGCAGCCGGATCTGGTCGGCCGGGAGAAATCCGAAGCGGCGCGCCACGGAATCCACCAGCGCCGGATCGTTGCGCGGCACCACGCTGAGGTGATCGCCGACCCGATAGCTGATATCCGGCGGAAGCTGCACCTCGATGTGCCGGGTCGACCTCGAAGACGCATTGGCGCCCGTCTTGTTCTGCAATTCGCGGTTGGTCAGGATCTTCACCGGCAAAGCGCCGCCGAGGGCTGCGACGGCGCCGGCCGCCGAAGGCGCCACCGGCTCGATCCGGTAGAGCGGTTCATCCTCGGCGCTGCGGCTGAAACTGGAATCGATGCCGAATTCCCTGGTCGCGAGCGGCGCCAGCTTGGCGAACCAGCTCTCGAATTCTCCATCGAGGTCGCTGCGCGCGTCGCCCTCGCCGCGCATATAGACCGCTCGCGCCCCATGCGCCGCCAACTGCTCATCGATCATGCGCGGGACCGACTGATAGGTCGCGGCCCAGTCGCTGTTGCCGCAGCCGAAAACCGCGTAACGCAACTTTGCAAAGGCATCCTTCGGCAGATCGCCGCGGAGCCAGTTGACGAATTGCGTCGCGTTGTCGGGCGGCGCGCCGTTGTAGGAGGCGCAGAAGATCAGTACGCCGCCCTGCTCCGGTAACTTGCCGGCGTAATCGTCGAGCGCGCCGAGCTTGGTCGCAAAGCCGTTGACCTCGGCGAGGTCGGCGACGCGGGTGGCAAGTTCCTCCGCCGTGCCGAGGTTCGACCCGTAAAGCACCAGCAGCGGCGTATTGTGTCCCGGGCGGGCGCGCGCGCGGGGCGCCGCAGCGGCGCGGTCCCGTCGCGACAGCCGCGCCGGCATAGGCGCCGCGCTCGATCTCGTTGCGCGGGCGCACCTTGATCTTGAAGCCGTCCGGCTTGATCGTCAGCGTCTCCTTCAGCTGCATCTGGTAGCGGTTGATATCGATCAGCCTGAAGCGCTGCAGGATCATGCCGATCGCGAGCGCCGCCTCATGCATCGCAAAGCCCCTGCCGATGCAGGCGCGCTGGCCGTTGCCGAACGGCTTCCAGGCATTGACCGGGCGCGCGGCTTCGGCTTCCCGACTGAAATTCTCTGGATCGAAGGCATCGGGATTGGGCCCCCAGACGCTGGGATCGCGGTGCAGCGCCAGCACCAGCACGGTGATGAAGGAGTTCTTCTTCAGCTTGTATTTGCCGCCGATGGTCTCGTCCTTCAGCGGCGCAATGCCGTAGGCTGGCGCGGGCGGCCATAGCCGCAGCGCTTCCTTGAGCACTTGCGTGATGTAGGTGAGTTGCGTGACCTGCTGATAGGTCGGCCTCGCATTGACGTCAGGCCCAAGCACGCGATCGACTTCCTCATAGGCCTTCTTGAGCACATCGGGATGCTTGAGCAGCGCATAGAGCGTGCACGACAACAGGCCGCTGGTGGTTTCGTGTCCCGCGATCAGGAACGTGTTGATCTGGTAGCGGATGTTGACGTCGTCGAGCTGCTCGCCGGTGGCGCGGTCGACGCCGGTCATCATGGCCGCGAGCATGTCCTTCTTGTCGGCGGCCGCATCCGTGTTCTGGCGCCGCTCGGCGACGATCTCGTCGACCATCTTGTTCATGAAGGCGACGTCCGCGGCGAGATCGCGCCGGCGCTTCTGCATCCACAGATTTTCCAGCGGCAGGCCGCGGATCATCATGATGGTCTCGAGCGAGCGGACCAGCGACTCCACGAAGGGATGATAGTCGCGCCGGTAGAACGAATTGAAACGGTAGTCGAAACCGCAAAGCCCGATGGTGTCGAGCGTCAGCGCCGTCATGTCGTGAACGACGTCGATCTCCTCGTCGGCGTTGAGCCGCTCCCACTTCTTGACCAGTTGCTCGGCGATATCGACCATGCTCGGGTGATAGGACTGCATGGCGCGGTTGCCGAAGGGCTGCAGCAGGATGTTGTGGGCCTTGCTCCAGTTCGGCTCGGCTGGTGTCGGCCGTGAACAGGCCGTCGCCGCCGATCGCGCGCACCCGTCGCAACGGTCCGCGCACCGTCTTGTCGAAGCGCTTCTCGTCGGAGAGTTCCTTGACGAGGTCGTGGCCGGCGACGATCACCAGCGGCGCGCCCATCATGTCGAGCCAGAAGATCGGCCCCAATTCCTTGGCCAGCCGGGCGAGGTTCTGCACCGGCGCCGTCGAGTCCAGCGACAGCATGTTGCCGACCACCGGTTTGGTCGGCGGATGCGGAATCGGGCTCAGTCGGTTGGTCGACGCCATCGTGGTAGTTTCCCCTGCCTTCGCGTGCTCCGCCGTCATCCTGAGGAGCGCGCTTTGCGCGCGTCTCGAAGGATGGCCGCTTGCACCATTTCCCGTCATCCTTCGAGGCTCGCCGAAGTCGGCGAGCACCTCAGGATGACGCCCTCAATAATTCTACCCGAAGCGCTTTCTACGCCATTCGATCAGCTTGGCGCTGACCTCGTCGGGCTTTTCCTGCTGCGTCCAATGGCCGCTGCCGCGAACCAGATATTTCTCCAGATCGGGCACGATCTTCTCCATGCCGTCGGCCGCGGAGGGCGGCAGCACGTGATCATTTTCGGCCATGATCATCAGCGCCGGCACCCGAACCGTGTGGTCGAGCCCGGCCGCGCGCTGCCAGTTGCGCGACATGTTGCGGTACCAGTTGATGCCGCCGGTGAAGCCGGTCTTGGTGAAGGTATCGACGAACACCTGCTTTTCTTCCGCCGAGAGGATCGGCGTGCGCGGATCATGCTTGGCATCGTAACCGGCGATCATCTGCGGAAACGCCAGATTGAGCCGGGGCGAGGCGCCGACGCCGGCGACCGGCTGCTCGGCCGGCACGTCATCGGCGCGCGGCACCGGCTTGCGCATGAAGGCGTCAAAGGTCTGCTCGACCCTGCCGTTGAAGATCTTGTCGGCCTCCCGCGCGGGGTTTTGAAACTGCACGATGTACATGTGCTCGCCGAACCGCTTGCGAAACAGTTCGATCGGGTCGGCCGGCGCCCTGTCCGCGTGCGGCGTATTGATACCGACCACGCCGGCGACGCGATCGATATGGCGCAGCGGCATCTGCCAGACGACGAAGCCGCCCCAGTCATGGCCGACGAAGACCGCCTTGTCGATCTTGAGATGATCGAGCAGGCCGACCAGATCGCCGGTCAAATGTTCGAGGTCGTAATCTTCCACCGGCTCGGGCCGCTCGGTCGAGCCATAGCCGCGCTGGTCCGGCGCGATCACGCGAATGCCGGCCTCGCCGAGCGCCTTGATCTGGTGGCGCCAGGAAAACGCAATTTCGGGCCAGCCGTGGCACAGAATGACCGGCGGCTTGTCGGTCTTCGGGCCGGCCTCGTAATAGCCCATCCGGATCCCGTTGGTCTGGACGAACTGCAGCGGCGGCATTTCAATCATCGTCTACTCACACTTGCCTGGATAATCAGCTCGCGGCACTCTTGAGATCGGCCGGCGGCGCGAACGCCGCTTCGAGAATGGCAAACTCCTCCGGCAGCATGTCGCAGAGCACCTGAACATGCGGGATGATGTTGGCGCCGGAAATGAAGCCGAAATCGAGCTGGTCGCGATAGCTCTGCACGGTGATGTTGAGCGCAAGCCCATGGGTCGAGATCGACACCGGGAAGATGTGCAGCAGTTCCGCGCCGGCCGCATATAGCGTCTGTCGCGGCCCCGGCACGTTGGACACCGTGATATTGGCCGCCGGCGGCAGCACGTCCGACAGGCTGGAGCGGCTGTACAGCAGCGCCAGAATCTGGACCAGGATCGGCGCCCCCAGCATCGAGACGTTGGACACCTGCGGCATCAGGGCGCGCAGCGGATGCGACATCTCCTTGGATTTGGTGGATTGCGCGATGATCGCCTCCAGCCGCGCCTTGGGATCCTCGATATTGGTGGCGATCGAGCAGATCATGCCGAACACCTGGTTGTTGGAGTCGGTGTTGCCCTCCTCGCGCAGCGAGATCGGCACCGCGGCCGTCATCGATTTCGCCGGCAGCGCGCCACGCTCTCTAAGGTAGCGCCGCACCACCCCGCTCGAGACCGCCAGCACCACATCGTTCAGCTTGCCGCCGGCCTGTTTCGCCACCGCCTTGGCGCGCGAGAGCGGGATCGATACGCCGGCAAAGCTGCGCTCCGATGAAATCGACTTGTTCAGGATGGTCGACGGCGACACCATGCCGGCGAGGCTGTCGCGCGATTTCGGATCGGAAATCTTTCCGACCACCTCGGAGACGCTCTTGAGCATGGTCGGGATACTGCCCGCGAACTTCACCGCGCTCTCGATCTGGAACATCGCGTTGTCGAACAGGATCGAGCCGAGATCGCTCTTTCCGGAGCGCGGCAGCTCGATGCCCTTGGCGGCGGCCGCGGCATCGAGCGGCTGGGTCCAGAGTTGCTGGTAGGAATCCAGAAGATTGGCGGCGATGTCGCGCGGCTCCTGCCCGACCTTGGCGCGCGCCACCGGCGGCTCGATCTTCCTGGGGATCGGCGTCACGTCGTAGATCATGTTGGTCAGCGCCGCGCCCGCGCCGCCGTCGATGCAGGCGTGATGCATCTTGGAGTAAAGCCCGATCTCGTTGTCCTTCATGCCTTCAAAGACGTAGAACTCCCACAGCGGGCGGGCGCGATTGAGCAGCTTGGCGTGCATCCAGCCGACGATGCGTTCCAGCGTGGCGCGGTCGTGCGGCGCCGGAAGGCTGCCGCGGAAGATGTGGCGGTCGATGTCGAACTGGTCGTCCTCGACCCAGGAGGGATGATCGATATCGAGCGGCGTCTTTTCCAGCCGGGCTTTGAGGATCGGCGCGACGTGCAGCCGCGAGGCGATCATCGCCTTGAAGTCCTCGAAGAAGTCGCCCTTGTAGTCCGCGGGCAGGCGGAAGATCGCCATGCTCCCGACATGCATCGGCATTTCCGGCGTTTCCAGATAGAGAAACGACGCGTCCATCGAGGAAAGCTTCTTGGCGTCACTCATGGTTTCCTCCCGCTATCGATCGCGCGGCGCCTTGCTGGCGCTTCTGGCGTTCAGACGGTCCCGTTTTCAGGACGCTTAATCAAGGGATTGTGCATGTTCCGGGGGCGCATATGCAATGGCAAACGGCCCCGAACGATCAAATTGCCGGAACTCGCCCTCCCCCTGCGCCAGGCGATCGGCCACCGCCCACAGCGCGGCCGGGTTCACCCCCAACCCGACGTGGCTCGCAAGGTGCACCTCGATGTTTTCGGCAGCTTCCGAAGGACGCAACAGGCAGGTTCGCCAGTTCACGATGCCATCGGTGCGCGAATAGATCGACGTGGTCGGAACCGGCAGATCGCCGGCGATGGCCTCGCGAAGCTCGGAATTGTCCTCGACGGCTTCGCCCGACAGCGCTTCGTAGAGCCGCGTCGCATTGGTCGCCCGCACGTCGTTGGCGAACGGGCTTCCGAGCGTCACGACATACCGCACCATCTCCGGCGCCTGCAGGGCGAGATCGCGCGCATAGATGCCGCCGAGGCTCCAGCCGACAATCGAGACCTTGCGGCCGCTTGATGCGTGAATCTCGGCGAGCCGCTCGCGAAGCGCCGCGCGCATGCGCGCAAGGCCGCCGGTATTGCGGCCCATCCGCCAGGCGTGGGCGTCGTATCCGAGTTCCGACAGGTATCGCCGCATCGGCGCCATCGACAGGTCGCTGGCGAGGAAACCCGGCAATGCCAGCACCGAATGGCCATCGCCGCGCGGCGCGCGCATCAACAGCGGCGAAAGCAGCAGGCTGGCGTTGAATTCGAAAATACCTCGCGCTTCGGCGAGCAGGAGGCCGAGACCCGGCGGACGCAGCCGGCCCGGAGGCGGCGGTTCACTCCCGTCGACCGGCATCGCTATTTCTTGTCGTTGGTGCGCACGCCGCCGAGGCCCGCCATGGTCACGAACATGTCCTGAAACCGCTCGGCGATCTTCGGATCGAAGGTGAACCAGCTCTGCATCAGCGCTTCCGGCGACACCTTCTCGATGTTAGCCATCAGTTGCTTCTGGAGGTTGTCCATGACAGCGGTCTGCATCGGCTGCACGTCCGGCAACCCGAAGAACTGCCGGGCTTCGAGCGGCGTGCAGTCTATTTCAACGTTGATCTTCATGTCCGCTCCTGAGCGCAGTTTGACGGCTTGCGACAGTATCGTCACGACCGGCCATGCGACGCAAGCGGCCTAAAGGCCAAGGTGCTGTTCCCGCCTGCCATTCGGCGGATATGGTCAACCAAAACGCTCGGCGGCGAAGGGGCCGGGATCGGCAAAGGGCGTCTCGCCGGTCATCATTTCCGCCAGCAGGCGGCCGGTCGCCGGGCCCAGCGTCAGGCCGTGGTGCTGGTGGCCGAAATCGAACCACAGCGAGGGGTGGCGCGGCGCCCTGCCGATCACCGGCAGCATGTCCGGCAGGCACGGCCGCGCGCCGATCCAGGGTTTGGCGTCGATCGCCTCGCCCAGCGGAAACAGTTCGCGCGCCCGCGGCAGCGAGCGCTGCAACTGGATCGGCGTCGGCGCTGCATCGCGGCGGGCAAACTCCACGCCGGTGGTCAGACGAATGCCGCGGTTCATCGGCGCGAGCAAATAGCCCATATCGGTATCGAGAACCGGGTGATGGAGCACGGCATTGCCGCGCGGCGCAAGATGCAAATGATACCCGCGCTTGATGCCGAGCGGGATCGCATAGCCGAGCGGACGAAATACCTGATCGGACCACGGCCCCAGTGCGACCACGGCTTCGCGCGCAACCATTGCGCCGTCGGGTCCCACGAGCCGCCAACCGCCGGTCTCCTGTTGCAGCGTTCGCGCGTCGCCGACGCGAAAACGGCCGCCCCTGCGCTTGAAGAGCGCCGCATAGGCTTTTGCCAGCCCGCCGGGATCGGGAACGAAACCGGGCGCGGGTAAATATACCGCACCGGCGAACGCCCCGGTCAGATTGGGCTCGCGCGCCGCGATCGCCTTGGCATCGAGCACCTCGCCCGTAACGCCGTAGTGCCGGGCACGCTCCAGCTCAGCCGCCGCGTGGGCCAGTGTCGCATCGGAACGAAACAGCTTGATCCAGCCGCTCCGCCGCAACAGTTCCGGCACCCCCGCTTCCGCGACCAGCGCCTCATGCTCGATCAGGCTGCGCCGGATCAGAGGCAATTCGGCAAGCGCGCTGTGCAGCGTCCTGTCTTCGGAGGATGCGAGATAATAACGCACCAGCCACGGCAGGAACGCCGGCAGGCTCGAGAGTTGGTAACGCACCTGCGGCGCACGGTTGAGCGCGTATTTCAGGATTTGCCCGAAATCCCGCGGAAACATGTAGGGAAACACCGAAGCGCATTCGATCAACCCGGCGTTTCCATGGCTCGTCTCTTCGCCGGCGAGTTCGTGGCGGTCGACCAGGATGACGTCCCGCCCCCGTTGCTGCAGATGCAAAGCGGCGCTGACGCCGACCATCCCCGCACCCAGCACGAGAACATCGGCCTTCAATTCCGCCATCCCGCACTCCGAAAGTCGAATGTCACGCGCTGGCTCTCGCTGCCCGAAGTGAAGTTAGCCATTGCGGCATCGCCGCGCAAACCGGCCTTCCCTTTCGGGGAAATCGCGCTTGCGCGGCAGCCAAACACTCTGGCAACATGGATCGGCCTAAGCCGTCGATCGCGCGGAAAAGAACAATAAGCCACAGTGGAGATCGTGAAGATATGTCGGTACGTCAGAGCTTGTTTGCAGCGACCCTCGGTCTCGCCGTCGCTTTTGCGATGTCGCCGGCTTCAAGCCAGACGCTACGCTACGCCAACCAGGGCGACCTCAAGTCACTCGATCCCTATACGCTCAAGGAAACCACGACCATTGCCCATCATGCGCATGTGTATGAGGGCCTGGTCGCCCGCGACAAGGATCTGAAGATCGTTCCGGCGCTGGCGGAAAGCTGGGAAACGCTGGATCCGACCCATTGGCGCTTCCACCTCCGGAAGAACGTCAAGTTCCACAACGGAGACCCCTTCACCGCCGACGACGTGATCTTTTCCGCCGACCGCGTTCGTGCCAAGGGCTCGAACTTCATCAGCAACGTTCCGGCCGATGCGAAGTTCGTCAAGGTCGACGACAACACGGTCGACGTCCTGCTCGGCGCGCCCAATCCCATTCTGACCGCGCAATGGGACGGCTGGTACATCATGGACAAGAAGTGGTGCGAGGAAAACAACTCGGTGGCGCCGACGCCGGCCTCGGCTACCACGCCGAGCTATGCCTCGCTGCACGAAAACGGCACCGGCCCCTTCTACATCGAGAGCCATCAGCCCGGCGTCAAGACCGTGTTCAAGGCCAACCCGAACTGGTGGGGCAAGCCCGAGCACAATCTGAAGGAAATCATCTTCACGCCGATCGCCTCCGATGCGACGCGCGTGGCCGCCCTGCTGTCGGGCGAAGTCGACGTCATCGAGCCGGTTCCGATCCAGGACATCGCGCGGGTGAACGCGAGCGGCAACGCAACGGTCATGACCGGACCGGAATTGCGCACGATCTTCCTCGGCATGGACCAGTTCCGCGACGAATTGCTGTACTCCAACGTCAAGGGCAAGAACCCGTTCAAGGACATCCGCGTCCGCGAGGCCTTCTACAAGGCTGTCGACATCGACCTGATCAAGAACCGCGTGATGCGCGGGCTGTCGACGCCATCGGCGCTGATGATCGCGCCGCAGTTGTTCGCGCTCTCGAAGGATTTCACGCGGCCGAAATTCGATCCCGACGGCGCCAAGAAGCTGCTGTCGGAAGCGGGCTATCCGGACGGTTTCGAAGTCACGATGGATTGTCCCAACGACCGCTACGTCAATGACGCCGCGATCTGCCAGGCGGTGGTCGGCATGCTGGCGCGCATCGGCATCAAGATCAATCTGCTGGCGCAACCGAAGCAGCAGTATTTCGCCAAGGTGCTGAAGCCCGGCGGCTATCAAGACCTCGTTCTACCTGCTGGGCTGGACCCCGGCCTCGTCGGATTCCCACAACGTGCTGCACGACATCATGGGCTGCCGCGACGATGCCAAGGATCCGACCGCGCGGCGAAGCCAATCTCGGCGGCTACTGCAACAAGGAACTGGATGCGCTCACCGACAAGGTGCTGCTCGAGACCGATACGGCCAAGCGCGACCAATTGATCAAGCAGGCCTTCGAAATCGGCATCAAGGACTACGGCTATATCCCGCTGCACCAGCAGGCGCTGGCCTGGGGCGTGTCGAAAAAGGTGAAATTGACCCAGCGCGCGGACAACGAGGTCCTGTTGTACTGGGCGACCAAACAGGAGTAGGCCAGTTTCAAGGCAAAAGTCCCGGTGGCTCGCGCTTCCGGGACTTTTCATTTGGTGGGCCCAGGTTCGGTTGACGCGGGCCACCTTCAGGAAGAAGTGAAAGGATCAGATGCTCGCTTTCACTCTTCGCCGGGCGATCCAGGCCATCGGCGTCATGATCGCGGTCGGGATCATCTCGTTTTCGATGTTCCGCTTCGCCGGCGATCCGGTCAACCAGATGGTCGCCATCGACACTTCGGCCGCCGAGCGCGCCGAGATCCGCAAATCGCTCGGCCTCGACGATCCCGTGCCGGTGCAGTTCGCGCGCTATCTGGCGAATGCGGCGCAGTTCAAGTTCGGCGTCTCCTACCAGTTCCGCCAGCCGGTCGCGAACCTGCTGAAGGAGCGGATGCCGGCGACGCTGGAACTTGCGGTCTGCGCCACCATCCTGGCGATGGTGTTCGGCATCCTGATGGGGGTCTATTCGGCGCTGCGGCGCGACACGGTTCTGGCGAAGATATTCCAGGCGATTTCGCTGATCGGAATCTCGCTGCCGACGTTCCTGATCGGCATTCTCCTGATCTATCTGTTCGCGGTGGTGCTGGGCTGGCTGCCGTCGTTCGGCCGCGGCGAAGTGGTGCGGATCGGCTGGTGGACCACCGGGCTGCTCACGGTCTCCGGCCTCAAGGCGCTGATCATGCCGTCGATCACGCTCGGCCTGTTCCAGATGACCCTGATCATGCGGCTGGTGCGCGCCGAGATGCTGGAGGTGCTGCGCACCGACTACATCCGCTTCGCGCGCGCGCGCGGACTGACCACGCGCGCGATTCATTTCGGCCACGCGCTCAAGAACACGCTGGTGCCCGTGATCACCGTGGCGGGCCTGCAATTTGGCTCGGTTATTGCATTCGCGATCATCACCGAAACCGTGTTCCAGTGGCCGGGAATGGGACTGTTGTTCGTGCAAGCCGTGCAAAACGTCGATATTCCGATCATGGCGGCGTACCTGCTGATGGTGTCGCTGATCTTCGTCACCATCAACCTGGTGGTCGATATCCTCTACACCGTCGTCGATCCGCGGCTGCGCTCGACCATCAGCCGAGCGGCCTGAACCGGGTATTCGCGCATGTCAGACGCCGTCGTCCCGCACAAATCCGAGTTCCACACGCGCCGCGCATGCGGTTTTCGCCCCGCGGATTGGTTCGGCGCGCCGTCGAGAGCGACTTGTTCTATTCGTTTCGCCGTTCACGAATCACCATGGTCGCGGCGGCCGTGACGGCGCTGTTTTTCCTGCTCGCGATTTTCGCGCCGCTGTTTGTGGTGCAGAATCCGTTCGACCCGGCGCAGCTTCAATTGATGAATTCGCGGATCGCGCCGCTGTGGACCGCCGATGGCCAAAGCCCCTTCCTGCTCGGCACCGACGAGCAGGGCCGCGACGTGTTTTCGGCGATCCTCTACGGCCTGCGTATTTCGCTCACGGTCGGCGTCCTCGGCGTGCTGTTCTCCGGTACGCTCGGCATCATGCTTGGCCTGATCGCCGGCTATTTCGGCGGCGCCATCGACGGCCTGATCATGCGCATCGCCGACGTGCAGCTCTCCTTCCCCGCCATCCTGATCGCGCTCCTGGTCAACGGCGTCGCCAAGTCGGTGTTCGGCAACCGGCTCGACGCCATGAGCACGCTCTTCGTGCTGGTGGTCGCGATCGGCCTGAGTTTCTGGGTGCAGTACGCCCGCACCGTGCGCGGCTCGGTGATGGTCGAGAAGAACAAGGACTACGTGGCGGCGGCGCAGTTGATCGGCCTCCCCGCCCCGGTGATCATGCTGCGTCACGTGCTGCCCAACGCGATGGGACCGATCCTGGTGATCGCCACCATCAACCTCGCGCTCGCGATCATCACCGAGGCGACGCTGTCGTTTCTGGGCGTCGGCATGCCCGACACCATGCCCTCGCTCGGCACGCTGATCCGGATCGGCAACAATTATCTGTTTGCCGGCGAATGGTGGATCGTCGCCTTCCCCGGCAATCGCGCTCGGCGGCGCTGATCCTTTCCATCAATCTGCTCGGCGACTGGCTGCGCGACGCGCTCAACCCGAAACTCCGATGAGAAGCGGCGCCCAACCCATGAAACTGATCGCATGACCGATCCCGTTCTGTCCGTGCGCAACCTTCAGGTGGAATTCGTCACCCGCCGCTCCACGCTGCGCGCGATCGACGGGATCTCGTTCGACATCGCCAAGGGCGAGGTGCTCGGCGTGGTCGGCAAATCCGGCGCGGGCAAATCCGTCACCGGGCTCGCGGTGATCGGACTGATCGACCCGCCCGGCCGCATCAGTGGCGGCTCGATACATCTCTCGGGCCTGAGGATCGACAACCTGCCGCCGGAGGAAATACGCCGGATCCGCGGAAAGCGGATCGGCATGATCTTCCAGGACCCGCTCACCAGCCTCAATCCGCTGTACCGGATCGGCGATCAACTGATCGAGACCATCCGGACCCACACCAGCCTGAATGAGCAGGCGGCGCGCAAGCGCGCCATCGATCTGCTGGCCGAGGTCGGCATTCCCGCGCCCGAAAAGCGCATCGACGCCTACCCGCACGAATTCTCCGGCGGCATGCGCCAGCGCGTCGTGATCGCGCTTGCCATTTGCGCCGAGCCGGAATTGATCATCGCCGACGAGCCGACGACGGCGCTCGACGTCTCCGTGCAAGCCCAGATCATCTCGCTGATCAAGCGTCTCGGGCGCGATCACGGTACGGCTGTCATGCTGGTGACCCACGACATGGGCGTGATCGCCGAGACCTGCGACCGCGTCGCGGTGATGTATTCAGGCCGTATCGCCGAGATCGGCCCGGTTCGCGAGGTCGTGCAGAACCCGCTGCACCCTTACGCAAAGGGCCTGATGGGCGCGATCCCGACACTGTCGGGCGATGCCGCGCGATTGGTCCAGATACCCGGCTCGATGCCGCGACTTTCGGCGATTCCCGCGGGCTGCGCCTTCAATCCGCGCTGCGCTTTCGCCTTCGATCGCTGCCGAGTCGAACGGCCCGAGCCGATCCGGCAGGGCGAGCAAGCCGTCGCCTGCCATCTGTATCGATACCGCCGCCCGGAACAACGCGGCATGACATCGTCGCCCTTCATCGAGGTGAAGAACCTGCGTCGCGTCTTCGACGTCTCGAAGCCGTGGCTGAACCGGGTGCTGGAAGGCGGCCATCTGGAATTCCTGAAAGCGGTCGATGGCGTGAGCTTCGGCATCGCCAAGGGCGAAAGACCTTCGCGCTTGTCGGCGAATCCGGCTCAGGCAAGACCACGGTTGCCCGCATGGTGGTCGGGCTGCTGCCGCCGACATCGGTGAAGTGGTCATCGACGGCGTCTCGATGAGCGCGGTCAAGACAAATGCAGGCGCGCCGGCTGTTGCGCCGCCGCATCCAGATGATCTTCCAGGATCCCTATGCGAGCCTCAACCCGCGCTTCGGGTCGATGCCATCGTCGCCGAGCCGATCCGTGCTTTCGATCTGATCCAGGGCGAGCGCGATATCCAGGCCCGCGTCGGCGAACTGCTCAATCTGGTCGGCCTGCACGCCGACGACGGCTGGAAATATCCGCACGAATTCTCCGGCGGACAGCGGCAGCGCATCGCGATCGCGCGGGCGCTCGCCTCCGAAGCCGAGTTCATCGTCTGCGACGAGCCGACATCGGCGCTCGATGTTTCCGTGCAGGCCCAGATCCTCAATCTGATGCGCGACCTGCAGGACAAGTTCGGCCTTACCTATCTCTTCATCAGCCACAACCTCGCGGTGGTCCGCCACATGGCGAGCCGCATCGGCGTGATGTATCTCGGCCGCATCGTCGAGATCGCAGAAGGGCGCGAACTCTTCGCCAATCCGCGGATGCCCTACACCAGGATGCTGCTCGGCGCGGTGCCGGATCTCGCCATGTCCGGCCGCCAGCGGATTCCGGTCAAGGGCGAGATTCCCAACCCGATCGATCCGCCGCCCGGCTGTGCGTTCAATCCGCGCTGCCCGCTGGCGTTCGACCTCTGCCGCCAAAAAGCTCCCGAACTGATCGGCGGCGTCGCCTGCCACGCCGTCAACAATCCGGCCGGCGCCGAAGTCCCGGCATGATCACGGGGATGCGAGCGCGACCACACGTTGTGCCGGTTGGCAGGCTGGCCCGGCTGTGGTCAAGTGCGCCCGCCCCGATCCGCACGCCAAACGATGGATTTCCATGAGCAACATCAATCCCGATCCATTCACGACCCGGCCGGAAATCGAGGGCACTTTCGGCGTCGTGACCTCGACCCACTGGATCGCCACCGCGATCGGGATGGCCACCCTGGAGAAAGGCGGCAACGCCTTCGATGCCGGCGTCGCTACCGCCTTCACCTTGCAGGTGGTCGAGCCGCATCTGAACGGCCCGGGTGGCGATGTGCCGATCATCGTGCACGACGTCAGGCGCGGCCGCACTGAGGTGATTTGCGGCCAGGGCCCCGCACCGCAGGGAGCAACCATCGCCCATTATCGCAGCGAAGGGCTGGAGATGGTGCCCGGCACCGGGCTGTTGGCGGCCTGCGTTCCCGGCACCTTCGAATCCTGGATGCTGCTGCTTCGCGACTACGGCACCTTGCGGCTGCGCGACGTGCTGGAGCCCGCGATCGCCTATGCCCGCGACGGCTACCCGCTGGTGGAGCGCGCGTCGGCGACGATTGCGACCGTCGAGCAATTGTTCCGGAAATACTGGCCCACTTCGGCAGCGGTCTACCTTCCCAACAATGAGGTGCCAAAACCCGGCACGCTGTTCACCAACAAGACATTGTCGGAAACCTACGCCCGCATCCTCAAGGAAGCGGAGAGCGCGGGTTCGGATCGCGTCGCCCAGATCGAGCGCGCGCGCAAGGCCTGGTCGCATGGCTTTGTCGCCGAAGCGATCGACGAATTCTGCCGCACGCAGGCCGTGATGGATGTCTCGGGCTCGCCGCATCGCGGCGTGCTCCGCGCCGACGACATGGCGCGCTGGCAGCCGTCGGTCGAGGCGCCGCTGACCTACGACTACGGCCGCTACACCGTCTGCAAGCCCGGTGTCTGGAGCCAGGGCCCGGTGATGCTGCAGCAACTCGCGCTGTTGAAGGGATTCGAGCTCGACGGGCTCGATCCCGCCGGTCCCGAGTTCATCCATCTGCAGGTCGAATGCGCCAAGCTCGCTTATGCCGATCGCGAGAAGTTCTATGGCGATCCGAACTTCACGGAAATTCCAATCGCGACGCTGCTGTCCGACGCCTACAATGACGAGCGCCGCAAGCTGATCTCGGAAAAGGCCTCGCTCGATTTCGTCCCCGGCTCGGTCGAAGGCTTTGGCGCGGTGGTGAAGCTGCGCCGCCAGGAGGGTCATCGCGAGGCGGTCGGCGCCATGGGCGCCGGCGAACCGACGGTCGGACGCTTCGGCGAGGTGCGCGGCGACACCGTGCATTTCGACATCATCGACCAGGCCGGCAACATGGTTTCGGCGACGCCGTCCGGCGGCTGGCTGCAGTCGTCCCCGGTGATCCCGAAACTCGGCTTTTGTCTCGGCAGCCGCGCGCAGATGTTCTGGCTGGAGGAAAATCACCCGGCCGCGCTGGCGCCGGGCAAGCGGCCACGCACCACGCTATCGCCGACCATGGCGCTGCGCGACGGCGAGCCGTATCTGTCGTGGGGCTCGCCGGGCGGAGACCAGCAGGATCAATGGATCACGCAATTCTTCCTGCGGCACGTTCATGCCGGCATGAATCTTCAGGAGGCGATCGACGCGCCGGCCTGGCATTCCGAGCACTTCCCGATCTCGTTCTGGCCGCGCACCGCGCGCCCCGGGGTGCTGGTGGTCGAGAACCGCGTTCCGAAAACGACCGTCGATAATCTGAAAGGCCGCGGGCATATCGTCGAGAAAGGCCCCGACTGGTCGGAAGGCCGCCTCACCGCCGCCTCGAAGGTCGGGCGCCGCCGCCGCGCCGCCGCCAATCCGCGCGGCATGCAGGGCTACGCGGCCGGACGATAGGGCCGAGATGACCTGGTCGATCATCGCCCGAGACGACGCCACCGGCCAATTGGGCATCGCCGTCGCCACGAGATTCTTCGCCGTCGGCGCGCGCGTGCCCTATGTCGCCGCAGGTTTCGGCGCGATCGCGACGCAGGCTCTGGTCAATCCCTACTACGGCATCGACGGTGTGAGGCTGCTGCGCGAGGGGCGAAGCCCCCGCGACATCGTCGAGGCGCTGATCGCCGCCGACGCCGGGCGCGAGACCCGGCAGCTTCACGTCATGGACGTCTCCGGCCGCATCGCATCCCATACCGGGCGCGAGTGCGTCGAGTGGTGCGGTCACATCGAGGGCAATGGCTTTTCCATTGCCGGCAATATGCTGACCGGCGCACGGGTGCTGGACGATACCGCCACCGCCTATGGCGCGCATCAAGACCTGCCCTTCCCGCAGCGTCTGCTTGCGGCAATGCAAGCGGGCGAGGCCGCCGGCGGCGATAAGCGCGGCAAACAGTCGGCGGCGCTAATGATCTACGGCGAGGAAGAATGGTCCGACCTCGACCTTCGTGTCGACGACCACGCCGATCCCTTGCGTGAGTTGAGCCGTCTCGAAGCGGTCAGCCGCGAGCACTGGGCGCATTTCCGTCGCGTGCTGCCCACGCGCAAGAACCCTGCCGGCATCACCGACCGCAAGGTCATCGACGCCACGATCGAGGCCGCCATCGCGGGCCGGAAATGATGGAAATCCCGCCGGTAGAACCTTTTCGCACGCGGGTACGTGGTCATTTGCCGGTTCTGGTAAATATTCGTTAAGCAGAAAAATTCCCCGGCGCGAGGCGGTCGAATTCTGCAACCCGGCCTTTACCCAACGTTAGACCAACCACCCTAAAACAGCGATCGCTTGCATCAAGCCTTGTTCGGTCGCGGGGGGGAGCTCAGCTATGGACGCGCAGGAGGCTTGGGGCGGCTCCAGGGTTGACAGAACGTTAAAAACGATCAGTTCCCAGTTTCAGCACTCCGGAATCTATATTTTCCTGATTGCGTTCGCGTGCGTGTACTATCTTTCAAACGCATCGCTGCTGCTCGGCCATTATGATCTGGGATGGCATCTGGCCGCCGGCGACCTGATCAGGGACCAGGGCAGCATTCCCAACCACGACCCGTGGTCATTCACGTCTGAAGGCAGGCGTTGGTATAATCTGTCGTGGCTTTGGGACGTGATCGCGAGCGTCATATTTCAACACGCGGGATTTAGCGGCCTCACATTATTCACCGTTGCATGCGGCGCGGTCATCGTCGGATATCTTGCAGTCGATCTGCTTGAGCAGCGGAGCCTCGACGCCCGCCGTCGCCATCGCCGTTTTTTGCGCGTGCTTGCTCTATCCCTCGTTTTCAACAGCTCCGAATATCTATCTCGCGGCGTCGCCAAACACGTCCACGATGTTGTTTTGCGTCATTTTCTACGGCGGAATGTTTGAAGCGAACGAGATGGTTCCTGCTGCCCCTGATCATGGTTTTCTGGGTCAATCTGCATGGCGGCTTCCCGCTCGGTTTCCTCGTTATCGGCGTCTTTGGCGGCGCGGCCTTGCTCCGGCGGGATTGGGCCGGCTTCAGGATCTATGGTTTCACGGGCCTCGGCTGCCTTGCCGCCATATTCGTCAATCCTCTTGGCTGGCACATCTATGATGGCGTT
Organism: uncultured Alphaproteobacteria bacterium; assembly: GCA_963843225.1. Taxonomy (GTDB): domain Bacteria; phylum Pseudomonadota; class Alphaproteobacteria; order Rhizobiales; family Xanthobacteraceae; genus Bradyrhizobium. The sequence goes on from CAWJJT010000013.1 coordinate 167,950, forward strand.
TCGTCCACGCTGGGCCACTTCGTGCAGGCCTACATCACGGAGTGGCTGCCATATTCGGAGAACATCTCCATGCCGGGGAGCATTCCCGGCATCCTGTACATCCTGATATTTGTCGGGCTCGAGCTGCGTTACAGGGTTTCCCGTCCCTTGGAGCCAAGGTTGCTGGCGTGGTTCTTTCTGTTGTTGGGATTTCACCAATTCAGATACATGGCTTTCTTTTTCATATTCTCGGCGATTCCCTTGGCGCTTCACCTCGATCGGCTGCTGCCCAAACAGATCAATATTCTTGAAGTCCGAAGGTCGTTGCTGGCTGCCGGCATCGTTGGAGCCTGCGCACTGCCGGTGACCTATTTGCAGGTAGCGCCGACCCTCAGTTTTGCCGAGATGATTTCAGCGCAGGACGCTCGCTATCTTCAAGCCCATTTCCCGCATGCGCGGCTTCTGAACAACTGGAACGTCGGCGGAATACTGATCTTCTTCACCCGAGGCGCCATACCCGTGTTCGTCGACGGCCGGGCAGCCACCGCTTATCCCGACGATCTGCTCCATGACTATTTCAAACTGCCCACGCCGGAGATCGATGAGGCCGCCTGGGACAGGGTGCTTGGGAAATACCGGATCGATACCGTGCTTTGGGTCAAGGCGCACGACGAGTTGCGGCAGTTTCTCGTGGGCAAGAGAGGCTGGAAAGAACAATACGCCGGATTGTACGAGAGCATTTACGTCAAGCCATAGCGCGGCATCAGTTTGACGCGGCTGACCTCGATGGCTGCCGCTAACCGGTCTTCAAGACCTCCCGCGTCACCCTCCGGCAATCCATCTCGTATTCGAGATCGACCACCGGCGGCCGCGCGAAATGCCAGGTCAGGCCCGAACGCGCAGCGCCGCGGCGGACCAGTTCGTCCGACATGACGGGATGAAAGTCGTGCACGGTGTAGGCCTGCACGGCCGTGGTATCCTTCCAGCCGAAGCCGAACGCGCCGAGACGGCTTTCCATGGCTCCGACGGTAAACCGGATTTTTTCCTTCAGCCCGTCCGGGCTAAGTCGCGGTAGCGCACGATACGCTCGGGATAAGTGCCGGCGCCGCCACGCGCCTCGGCGCCGCCGGCGATCACGAAACTCGGCGTCGCATGTTGGCTCGGCCGGGTGAAGGAGAAGGCATGGAAGGACGGCTCGGCCGGCGGATCGATTTCCGGACAGACATTGCTGCGCGCCACCGGATTGGTGGCGCCGTCGAAGATCCCCCATTCCGCCAGCGTCTTGACGTAGTGCTCGTTGAAACGCCGAAAGCCGTCCTCGGTGAATGCCGCCGGCGAGCGCAACTCGCAGGCACAGAACGAGGTCAGCGGCCGCCCGGCAGCCTCGATATATCCCGCGATCTGCGCAAATCCCTCGGCCAGTGACGGCATGCTGTCGAAGCGTACGCGCTCGATTTCAAAGCCGGGATCGGCGGCAACGCCGCTCGAATACTGGAACACTGCCGGGATGAACCGATAATTGCCGGCCGGAAAATCGCGCGTCATCTCTGGCATCTTCCGAAATTCCCTATTCCAGTTGCATGCGGACACCCTTGGCGCCGTTGAGCAAGCGCTTGAGATGGAAACCGGCCAGCGCGTCGTCGGCATGCAGCCCGACCAGCGCGGCGAAGGCCGGCATCGCCGCGGCATCGCCGGCTTCGAGCTTGGCGAACGCTTCGGCATATTGCTCCGTCGCCGGTCGCCTCGAACGCCGCTTCCGGCAACGGCTCGTAGGCGCGCAGCGGTTCGCTGCGCCCGCGCAGCATGAGATCGCCGACCGGCCGCCCCTGAAATTCCCGGCGGCGTCCGGCGACCGCGGCGCTGACGCAGATGCGGCGTGCCCAGATACTTGTTGGCGGCCTCCAGCCGCGCCGCGGTGTTGATGGTGTCGCCATAGGCGGTGTAGTCGAAAAAGCGGCTGCCGCCGAAATTGCCGACCAGCGCCGGACCGGCATGCACGCCGATGCGGGTGACGCCGAAATTCACGCCCTTCGCCTTCCAGCGCTCGCGAAACCCCTCGGCCCAGACGTCGAGGTCGTGCGCGCAGGCGATCGCGCGCGTTGCGTAGTCCGGCTGGTCTCCGGGCGCGTTGAACAGGATCTGGATCGCGTCGCCGATGATCTTCGCAACCGTGCCCTCATGCGCGAACACGATCGTCGGTCATGCCGCCGACATATTCGTTGAGCAGCGCGCCCAGCACTTCCGGCGCCGCGGTCTTCCACCAGCGAGGTGAAGCTGGTGATGTCGGTGAAGATGGTCGCGACCTCGCGCCAGTGCACCTCCATGCCGTCGCTCTCGCCGTCGGCAGCGAGCCGGCGCGCGATCTGCGGCGAGAAATAGCGCGACAGCGACGCATGCGCGCGCTCGGCCTCGACTTGGCGGCGGCGCGCCTCGCGCATCATCTCGACGTGACGGATGGTCTTGTCGATGGTCATTTCGAGATCGGCGAAATCGATCGGCTTGGTCAGGAAATCGAACGCGCCGCGATTCATCGCGGTGCGGATATTGCTCATGTCGCCATAGGCGGAGACGATGATGGTCGATTTCTTGTCCTCGGCCTCCTGCAGCTTCGTGCAGCAGCGACAGGCCGTCCATCCGCGGCATGTTGATGTCGGACACCACCATGTCGACATGCGGATGCTGCTCGATCGACTGCAGCGCCTCGATGCCGTCATGGGCGAACACGAACGTCACCGCGCCGTCGCGGATCTGCCTGCGGAATTTCTGCAGGACCAGCGCCTCGAGATCGGGCTCGTCGTCGACGACAAGGATGGTGGCGGTCATGCGGCCTGCCCGAGCCTGGTATCGATCTCGTGGCGCAGCAGCGCGAAATCGATCGGCTTGGTCAACAAGCCCGACCGCGCCGCGCTCGATCGCCTTGCGGCGGGTTTCGGCGTCGCCATAGGCCGTGATCATGATGACGGGAACGTCGGGCCGCTCCGCGCGCACCTTCGGCAGCATTTCGAGCCCGCTCATGCCGGGCATGTTGATGTCGGACAGGATCAGGATCAGCGACGGATCGCGGATCTCGGCGGCGCGCGCCAGCGCCGCCGGCGCCGACGGCGCAAACTCCATCGTAAAGCGTCCGGATCGCAGGTCGCGCCGGAATTGCTGACGGAACAGGGCTTCGACGTCGGGCTCGTCATCGACGACGAGGATGTAAACGCTCAATTTGTGCCTCCGGCCTGTGACTTGCGCCGCCGCCGTTCGCGGCAGCGTAATAATGAATTCGGTAAATGCGCCCGGTTCGGTATCGACGTCGATCTTGCCGCCATGCTGTTTCACCACGATGTCGTGGCTCATCGACAGGCCAAGCCCGGTGCCCTCGCCGGCGGGCTTGGTGGTGAAGAACGGATTGAACATCTTCTCCTTCACCTCCCGCGGGATGCCGGTGCCGTTGTCGCGGATCCGGATTTCGACCTTGTTGCCGAGGTTTTTCGTCGTCGCGCTCAGCGTCGGCTCGAAGCCCGCTTCGCCGACCTCCTTGCGCTTGGTGGCGGCATAAAAGCCGTTCGAGATCAGGTTGAGGAACACCCGCGTGATTTCCTGCGGGTAAAGGTCGATCATGCCGGCCGCCGGATCGAGCTCGCGCTTCAGCGTGATGTTGAAGCCGGACTTCTCCGCGCGCGCGCCGTGATAGGCGAGATTGAGGCTTTCCTCGACGATCGCGTTGATATCGGCCGGCCGGTGCTCGCCCGAGCCTTCGCGCGAATGCAGCAGCATGTTCTTGACGATCGAATCGGCGCGCTTGCCGTGCTGCACCACCTTTTCGAGATTGCCCTTCAGCATGTGGGTGAGTTCGTCGATCTCCTCGCGCGTCTTGTCGTCGAGCGCGGCCGATGCGAGCACCTCGTTCAGTTCGTCGATCAGTTCGCGCCGACAGCGCCGAGAAATTGTTGACGAAATTGAGCGGGTTCTTGATTTCGTGGGCGATGCCGGCGGTGAGCTGGCCGAGCGAGGCGAGCTTTTCGGTCTGCACCAGGCGGTCCTGCGCGGTGCGCAAGTCGTCGAGCGAGAGCGAAAGTTCCCTGGTGCGCTCCTGCACCTGTTCGAACAGGCGCACGTTCTCGATGGCGATGACCGCCTGGTCGGCAAAGGTCTGGACCAGATCGATCTGGCGCTGGCTGAACGGTCCGGGCTCCGGCCTTCCCAGCAGCAGCACGCCTTCGACCGCGCCGTCGCGCATCAGGGGCACGGCGAGCACCGCCCTGTAGTCGCCGATCGTCGGCGCCTGGCCGAAATTATATTCGGGATCGAGTTGCACGTCGGGAACGTGGACAGGCTTGCCGTCCATGAAGACCCGGCCGGTGATGGTGTCGCGGTTCGCCTTGATCGGGTTGGCCTGCATGAAATCGATGAAGGCCTGGGTGCAGCCGAATTCGGCCTGCAGCCGCATCACCTCGCCGTCGCGCAGGCAAACGATGCCGAGCGATGCGCCGCACAGCGCCTTCGCCGAATTCGGTCAGGGTCGTCAGCACGGATTTCAGGTCGAAGGCCGAGCGGCTGATGACCTTGAGCACGTCGGCGGTCGCGGTCTGCTGCTGCAGGGATTCCGTCAGATCGTCGGTGCGTTCGCGCAACTCGCTTGAGCAGGCGCGTGTTCTCGATGGCGATGACGGCCTGGTTGGCGAAATTCTCGACCAGCGCGATCTGCTTTGGCGTGAAAGGCTGAACCTCCTGGCGGAAAATCGTGATCGCTGCCGATCAGCTCGTCTTCCTTCAGCATCGGAACGACCACGAAGCGTTCGGGCGCCGGCAAGATCGGCCATCGCGACCACGTTGGGAATGCCGTCCCGATAAGCCGGACTGTGTCCTGAAGGTCATCGACCTGGACCGGCCTGATGCGTCCGATGATGATCGCGAGCCATCGCTCTCCGGGTGCGGATCGGATCGGCGTCCGCTGCCGCATGGCCGCGAACGCGGGCGGGACGTTGTGATCGGCTACCGTATGGAAACTCTCCCCGTCCCACAAATTCATCGTGCCGAAATTCGCGCCGCAGACGCGCGTGGCGTTCTCGAGCATCTTCTGGAACACCGGCTCCAGTTCGCCCGGCGACGAACTGATGACCTCCAGCACTTCCGACGTCGCGGTCTGCTGCTCGAGCGACTCGGTCAGTTCCGCGGTGCGCTGCTCGACCTTGTTTTCCAGGTCGGCATAGGATTCCTGCAGCCGCGCGCCCATGTCGTTGAACTGGTCGGCGAGGCCTTCCAGTTCGTCGCCGGTCTTGATCGAGATGCGCTGGGCGAAATCGCCGCCGCCGATGCGCTCGGCGCCGGCGCGCAGCGCCTGGATCGGGCCGACCATGCGCCGCGCCAGAAAGATTCCCGCCAGCACCGCGAAGATCGACGCCGCCGCGAGCACGATCGCGAGGCGCTGCAAGGCCAGATAGAGCGAGGCATAGGCCTCCTCGACCGGCAGTTCGACGAACATGGTCCAGCCCAGCGGCGCGATCGGCGCGGACGCCGTCAGCACCTCCTGCCCCTGGATGTTCTTGGCGCCCTGCAGCAATTCGAGATCGCGCCGCTGCTGCCGGCCTGCGCCGCCTGCACCTGCGACGAGCTTCGACATGTCGGTGTTGCGCAGCACGAGGCTGATGTCGGGATGCGCGATCAGGCGGCCCTGCGCGCCGACCACATAGGCATGGCCGTGCTCGCCGACCTTGATCTGCGAGACCACGTCCCAGATCAGCTTGAGATTGACCTCGGCGATGCTGACGCCGGCATCCTTGCGGGTGCCGGCCAGCGACAGCGTCATGTAGGGCTCGGACTCCCGGCGGAAATAGACCGGCCCGTAATAGACCTTGTGGGCGACGGCCTCGGTGAATTTCGGATCCTTGGAGAGGTCGAGGCCGCAATCGACCACGTCCATGGCGAGCCGCGACACCCGCAGCCGCTCCTTGCCGGTGGAATCGACCTGCGCCAGTTCGGTGATGGCCGGCACCTGCCGCAACAGCCGCAAGGCGTCGAACCGGCGCTGCTCGATCGAGCCGCGCCGACCACGGCAATTGGGTGGTCCAGCCGAGCTGGCTCTCGATTTCCTTGATGAACTGGCCGATCTTCGCCGCCGCGGCTTCCGCCTGCTCGTGCTGAATGCGGATCAGCGCCGCCTTGTGCTCGCGATAGTAGAAGAAAACCTCGAAAATCCCGTTGGATAGCAGCGCGACGCCGACCACGGCGACGAACAGCGCGACGTATTTGGTGAACAGCCGGCTGCGGATCCTGGTCCCGGTCGAGCCCGCCACCGGCGCCGCCCCCGCCGCAGGCGGGTCCGCCAGCGTTCGCCCTGGGGTATCGGGATGGAGGGAAATGCTCATCCCGCCGAAGTTAGCAAGAAGGCGTGCGCTTGTCTCTTGCCGCAGTGCGGAAGGAACGGCGCGGTAACCCGCCGAAGGGCTGGATATCGGAGCGGAAAGCAAAGGGAAGCGGCAGCCGCCAAAGCGGTTGCCGCCTCCTGAGTTGGGCTTAGGTCGGCTTCAGGGCCTTCGAATCCAGGTCGAATTCCGCGATCTCCCTGGCCCGCTCGGATTCTGCCGCCGCCCGGTGGTCGGTGGCGATCGCCACATAGACCGCGGGCAGCACGAACAGCGTGAACAGGGTGCCGATCGACATGCCCGGAGACGACGACGAGGCCGATCGAGAACCGGCTCGCCGCGCCCGCGCCCGCGGCGGTCAGCAGCGGCAGCAGGCCGGTGACCATCGCCGCGGTCGTCATCAGGATCGGGCGAAGCCGGATGCGGGCCGCCATCTCGATCGCGGAGCGCCGGTCGAGTCCTTCGTTGAGCTGCAGCTCGTTGGCGAACTCGACCATCAGGATGCCGTGCTTGCTGATCAGGCCGACCAGCGTCAGCAATCCGACCTGGGTGTAGATGTTCATGGTCGCCACGCCGAAGAACAGCGGGATCAGCGCGCCGACGATCGCCATCGGAACGCTGATCATGATCACCAGCGGATCGCGCAGGCTCTCGAACTGCGCCGCCAGCACCAGGAAGATGATGATCAGCGCGAAGCCGAAGCGTGATCAGCGAGCTGATTGCCTTCCTGCACATATTGCCGGGAGTCGGCGAGATAGTCGTGGCTGAAGCCGGCCGGGAGCTTCTTGGCCTCGCCTTCGAGGAAGTCGACCGCCTGGCCTACCGTCACGCCGGGCATCGGCACCGCCTGGAAGGTGGCCGAGTTGAGCTGGTTGTAATGGGTCAGCGCGTTCGGATCGGTCCCGGTCTCGATCGATACCACGGTCGAGAGCGGCACCTGCTGGCCGGTGCTGGTCGACACGTAATACTGGCCGAGCGCCTCGGGCGACAGTCGATCGCTGCGCGGCACCTGCGGAATCACCTGATAGGAACGTCCCTCGAGGTTGAACCGGTTGACGTAGTTGCCGCCGAGCAGCGTCGCCAGCGAACTGCCGATGTTCGCCATGGTGATGCCGAGATCGCTCGCCTTGGAGCGGTCGATCTTGACCCGCACCACCGGCTGGTTGAAGTCGAGATCGCTGTCGGAGACGATGAACAGCCCGCTCTTGCGCGCGGCGTCCTTCAGCTTGATCATCTGCTCATAGACCGCCTGGAAGCCGGTGGTCGAGTTGATCACCATCTGCACCGGCAGACCGCCGGGACCGCCGGGCAGCGGCGGCAGGTTGAAGGCGAAGGCGTTGACGCCCTCGATCTTGCTGAGCTGCGCCTGCACCAGCGGCTTGAGCGCGATCGACGAGCGCTTGCGCTCGTCCCACGGCTTGAGCAGCATGCCGGCGATACCGTTCTGCGGGCCGTTGATGCCGTTCAGCACGAAACGCAGATCGGTCTCGGGGAAACTGCCAAACACCTTGTCGAGCTTCTCGCCGTAGAAATCCAGATAATCGATGTTGGCGTATTTCGGCGCCTTGGTGACGGCGAACACGATGCCCTGATCCTCTTCAGGCGCCAGTTCCTTCGAGGTATGCAGATACAGGAATCCGACCAGCCCGAGGATCGTCAGCGCGAACAGCCCCGTGATCGGACGATAGTCGAGCGAGCGATCGAGCTGCCGGCCGTACCAGCGCGTCATCGATCCGAACACCCGGTTGACGATTTTGGCGAACCGCCCCTCCTCGGCGCTCTTGAGGAACACCGAGCACATCATCGGCGACAGCGTCAGCGCGATCACGCCGGAAACGATCACCGAGCCGGCCAGCGTGAAGGCGAATTCGCGGAACAGCGAGCCGGTGAGGCCGCCGAGGAAACCGATCGGCGCGTACACCGCGGCCAGCGTGATGGTCATGGAGATCACGGGACCGACGATCTCGCGCGCGCCCTGCATCGCCGCCTGCACCGGCGGCTTGCCCTCCTCCAGATGCCGGTGGATGTTTTCCACCACCACGATGGCGTCGTCGACCACGAGCCCGATCGCCAGCACCATCGCGAGCAGCGTCAGCAGGTTGAAACTGAATCCCGCGATCAGCATCAGGCTGCAGACGCCGATCAGCGACAGCGGAATGGTCACCACCGGGATGATCACCGAGCGGAACGAGGCCAGGAACAGGAAGATCACCACGACCACGATGATGACGGCTTCGCCCAGCGTCTTCTCGACCTCGTCGATCGAGGATTGAATGAATTTGGTGGAATCGTAGGCCACCTTCATCTTCATCGACGGCGGCAGGTTGCGTTCGAGTTCCGGAAACAGCGCGCGGACGCCCTTGACCAGCGTCAGCGGGTTGCCTTGCGGCGTCGCCTGCACGCCGATGAAGATCGCATGCTCGCCGTTGAAGGCGACGCTGGCGTCGGTGCTCTGCGCCGCGAGTTCGACGGTGGCGATGTCCTCCATCCGCACAAAGCCGCCGTCCTTGGATTTGACGATCATGCGCTTGAACTGCTCGAGGTTCTTCAGATCGGTATTGGTCGACACGTTGGAGACGATGAAAAAGCCCTTGGACTGGCCCGCGGCGGCCTGGAAGTTGTTGGCGGCGATCGCGGCCGAAACGTCGCCCGGCGACACGTTGCGGCCGGCCATGCGAACGGGATCGAGCCACAGCCGCATCGCAAAGGTCTGGCCGCCCAGAATATCGGCGGACGCGACGCCGTCGACGGTCGACAGCACCGGCTGAACCACGCGCGTCAGATAGTCGGAGATCGCCGAGCCCGACAGCACTTCGCTGGAGAAGCCGAGATACATCACCGCCGTGGTCTGGCCGGTGGTCTTGGTCACGATCGGATCGTTGGATTCCTTCGGAATCAGGTATTTGACCGAATTCACCTTGGCGAGGACCTCGGTCAGCGCCTGGTTCGGATCGAAATTCAGCTTGATGTAGACCTGGATGGTCGAGGTGCCGAGCACCGACGACGAGGTCATGTAGTCGACGCCTTCGGCGGACGCGACCGCCTGCTCGATCGGCGTGGTGATGAAGCCCTGGATCAGGTCGGCCGACGCGCCGGGATAGACCGTGGTGACGTTGACCACGGTGTTCGACAATTTCGGATACTGCCGGATCGGCAGCGTGGTCGCGGCCCGGAAGCCGATCAGCAGGATCAGCAGGCTGACGACCACCGACAGCACCGGTCGCTTGATGAAAATATCGGTCCAGACCATCGCGATGCGCTCCGTTAGATCAGGATCCGGCTGTACGGGATCATGATCTCATCTTTCCGTTTTGGGCATGAACCCTCCGGAAAGCCGGCCCCGGCTTTCCGGATCATGAATCAGTAACGCGGCGGATTGGCCGGAATCGGCGGCGCCGGATCGGTGGAGATGGCCACCGCCGCGCCGGATTGCAGCTTGAGCTGGCCGACCGCGACCACGCGATCGCCGGCCTTCAATCCCGTGAGAATTTCGGCGCGACCGCCGATCCGGTTGCCGGTGCGCACGAAGGTGCGAACGGCGGTCAGGCTGGTCTTGCCGTCGTCCTCTTTCTTCTCGGTGATCAGGAACACGAAGTCGCCGTACAACGTGTAGTCGACGGCGGTCTCGGGAACGGTGACGACCGGCGGCTTGTCGGGCAGCACCACCGTCGTGGTCGCGAACATGCCGGGCTTGAGGATGTGTTCGGGATTGTCGAGCGTCGCCTGCACGCGGATGTTGCGCGTGTCGGTGGCGATCTGCGGCTCGATCGCGGTGATCTTGCCCTCGAAGGTCCGGCCCGGATAGGCGTCGACCGCGATGCGCACGGTCTGCCCGACCTTGAGCGCCGCGCTGTCCTTTTCCGTCACGGTGAAGTTGGCATAGAGCTGCGACAGGTCGGTCAGCGTCACGATCTGGGTGCCGGCGGTGAGGAACTGGCCGACCTCGACATGGCGGACGCCGAGTTCGCCGTCGAACGGCGCGCGCACCAGCTTCTGCGAAATGATCGCCTGGGTCTTGGCGATGCCGGCATTGGCCTGGTCGAAGGCCGCCTGCGCGGAATCGACCGTCGCCTGCGGACCGAACTGGCGCGACGCAAGCTGCTTGGCGCGATCGAGCGACAACTGCGCCATCGTGGCCTGCGCCTTGAAGCTCGCCAGATCGCCCTGGTCGGGGGCGTCGAACAATTGCACCAGCGGGCTGCCGGCCTTCACGCTGGAGCCGGCGGTGAACATGATGTCGGTGATGCGGCCCGAGACGTCGGAGGTGACGTTGACCTGATGCACGGCGGCGAGATCGCCGACCGCGGTCAACAGATTCGGAATCACCTCGGATTTCGCCTCGGCAACGCTCACGCTCGACGGCGGCGGCTTGTTGTTGGCGAAGAACTGCGCGATCATCTGGCTGCGGAAATGATTGAAGCAGACGAAGCCGCCGACCAGCAGCGCCAGCAACAAGCCGACGATGATGAACCAGCGCACCATCCGGACCGGGCGCTTGCGCGGCTGCTCCACGATCGGCTTGCCCGCGATCTTGGGTTCCGTTACGATATTCATGTCATGCACCTTCTGCAGCTATCTTCTGCTCGAAATCATCCGACAATTCGCGATCCAGATGGGAGGCAATGGCGGTTTCGTTCAATCCAATGCCGCGCAGAATGAATTCGCAAAGCTGCCGCTCCAGATCGGCTGCATTGCCGTAGGACAGACACGGCACCGACGGCAGCCGCGTCAGCGTCGCCATCAGCACGGTGTGATGCGCAAACCAGAACAGGTTCATCGGCTCGCGCGCCGATCCGCGCCGCATCGCCTGCCTCCACCGCGCGCTCCAGCGAGGCGGTGAAGACGGGTCCGATCAGGCTCCCGATCTTCTCGTAGATCAGCCGGGCGAATTCTCCGTCGTCGAGGTGGCTGGTGACCATCAGCCGGAGCCGCTGGGCCTCCTCCTGATCGGGCGCCGCGGTAATGCCCTGGAAATGGCGGACCATGCCGCGGATCAGCACGACCAGCGTTTCCGTCGAAGGCTGCAGCCCCAGCAAGCGGTGCAGCGCCGGATCGGCCTCGCACTCTTCCGCAAGGATTTCCGCATACAGCGCCGATTTCGTCGGAAAGTGCTTGAACAGCAAGCCTTCCGAAATGGAGGCCGCCGCCGCGACGCTTTTGGTCGTGGTGCCGGCGAAGCCGTGGCGGGCAAAGCAACGCTTGGCGGCGCTGAGGATCAGCTGCCGCCGCAAGTCGCCAGTCATTCGCAGAGTGCTCATGTTGTGAGTAAGCACTCACCTTAGCAAATGTCAAGAAATTTGCTGCGCCGCACGCGCTCACGGGAACGTCAGATCGGGCTGAATCCGAGCGACCCGCGGATGCGGTTCACGATAAAGGTGCCGTCGCGGCTGGAGAGCACGCGCTCCAGATTGGCGCTGTCGATCTTGACGCTGGCAAAACGCGGCCCGCTGGACGTGTCCTGCATGCCGGCCGCCAGAGCCTCGATCTCGGCCATGGTCGCCATCGCGCGGGAATCGGCGATTCCGCACGATTTGGCGACGCCGACGAGGTCGACGGTCGCCGCGGTGTGGCTCGCCTGCCCGCCGGTCTCGCCATAGACCTCGTTGTCGAGCACCACGATGGTGAGATTTTTCGGCTTTTGCAGGCCGACGGTGGCGAGGCTCCCCATCCCCATCAGCATCTCGCCGTCGCCGGTGATGACGACCACCGGCAGCTTCGGCTGCGCCAGCGCGATGCCGAGGCCGATCATGACGGCGCCGCCCATGGCGCCCCAGAGATAAAAATTGCGGTCGTGATCGCCGGCCGCGGCGATATCGTAGGTCGAGGCGCCCAGGCCGCCGACGGCGATGGCATTCTTGCGGTCCGCCAGCAGGCCGGAGACGACGGCGCGGCGATCGAGAAGATTGGCCTTGCTCATTTGGTGAAGACCTTTGCCCCGATCAGGCGCTGCGACAGGAGGACGGCGGTTGGCGTGCAGGCGTTGTAGGCCTGCCCGGCCGCGGCCTCGACGACCTCGCGCACCTCGTCCGGGTGAGAGGCGCGCAGCACCTTGATGCCGCACAATTCGAAGACGGCCTGCGTGGTCGAGCCCATCGGCACCTGCCAGGGATTGAACTCGCCCCATTCGCCGCGCATCGTCACCAGCGTCAGGAACGGAAGCCGGAAGATCTGGGTCAGCGACAGCATGTTGACGCAATTGCCGACGCCGCTCGACTGCATCAGGAGCACGCCGCGCTGGCCGCCGGCCCAGGCGCCGGCCAGCAGCGCCACGCCTTCCTCCTCGGTCGTCAGCGGGATCGCCCGCATCGAGGATGCGCCCAGCACGCGTTCGATCAGTTGCGAATGCCCGGCATCCGGCACGTAAGGCACCTGCCGGACCTCGAAGCGCTGCAAAATCTTGAAGATCTCCTCGGGCCAGGAGGGCGCAGTCTCGGTGAGCTTCCGTGCGGGCGTGCATTTCCATTTTCCAGTGGGTTAGGCGAGACTGTATTCGCGGTGCGGGACTGTAGTGCCTGAGCCGGTTTCGGAAAGAGCAAAAACGGCATATCGGTCTTCCCTATAGAGTATGGCAGCATGAATGCGAACGCGCGAGAGCTGGCGGCCCGCTTCGATATCGAGAAACTGACGGCGGAATTCTATGCCGATCCCTATCCGGTTTATCGTGCACTGCGGGAGCATGAGCCGGTCAAGCGGATGCCCAACGGGTCCTGGTTCCTGACGCGCTACGACGACCTGGTCAGCGCCTACAAGAACACCCGGCAGTTCTCCTCCGACAAGAAAAAGGAGTTTTCGCCGAAATACGGCTCGTCGCTGCTCTACGAGCACCACACCACCAGCCTCGTGTTCAACGATCCGCCGGCGCATACGCGGGTGCGGCGGCTGATCATGGGCGCGCTGTCGCCGCGCGCCATCGCGGAGATGGAGCCCTATCTGATCGCGCTGGTCGACCGGCTGCTCGATGGCCTTGCCGCAACGGCAAGATGTCGACCTGATCGACGATTTTGCCGCCGCGATCCCGATTGAAGTGATCGGCAATCTGCTCGATGTGCCGCGCGAGGAGCGCGAGCCGCTGCGCGACTGGTCGCTGGCGATTCTCGGCGCGCTGGAGCCGGTGATTAGCCCCGAGGCGTTTGCGCGCGGCAACGCGGCGGTGCGGGATTTTCTCGCCTATCTGGAAATCCTGGTGGCCCGGCGCCGGAAAAGCCCCGGCAATCCCGATCGCGACGTGCTGACGCGGCTGATCCAGGGCGAGGAAAATGGCGAGCGGCTGACCGAGAAGGAATTGCTGCACAACTGCATCTTCCTGCTCAACGCCGGCCACGAGACCACCACCAATCTGATCGGCAACGGGCTGGTGGCGTTGTCGCGCTACCCGGCGCAAAAGGCGCGGCTGATCGAGCAGCCGGATCTGATCAAGACAGCGGTCGAGGAGATCTTGCGATACGAAAGCTCGAACCAGCTCGGCAACCGCATGACGACGGAGCAGGTCGAACTCGGCGGCGTCACGCTTGCGCCCGGCACGTCAGTCACGCTGTGCATCGGCGCCGCCAACCGCGATCCGGCCCATTTCACCGACCCGGAAAATTTCGACATCGGGCGCACGCCGAACCGGCATTTGGCGTTCGCCACCGGCGCGCACCAATGCGCGGGGATGGCGCTCGCGCGGCTCGAAGGCGCGATCGCGATCTCGCAATTCCTGGCGCGGTTTCCCGGCTACGCGCTGAGCGGCGAACCGTTGCGCGGCGGCCGCGCGCGCTTCCGCGGATTCCTCAAGGTGCCATGCGCGATCGGATGACGCCCGCATCGATCGCGCCTGCACATGATGTCGTGATAAAGTCCTCGCCATGACGGCAGCCGGGTCCGGAATGCTTGGAGTGACCTACGCCACGGCGACCGCCGATGCCGTGGCGGCGTTTGTTGCCGCACATTACGATTTGCAGGGGCCGGTCGAATGCGTTCTGCTGCAGCGCGGCTTCAACGACAGCTTCGCCATCCGGACGCAGGACCAGACGCGCTTTGTCCTGAGAATGTCGGGCCGGCGCAAGCGCGGCGACGCCGATGTGGCCGCCGAGACCAGGTTTCTGGCCTATCTTGATTCAGTTGGCGTGCTGGTTTCGGCTGCGGTGCCCGATCGCACCGGCTCTTTGTTCTGCGAAGCTGTGATGCCCGAAGGTCGGCGACCCGTCGTGCTGTTTCGGCACGCCGAAGGACGCGCGCCCGATCTCGATGCGCCGGAGGATGCGCGAGCGCAGGGCGTGACGCTCGCGCGTCTCCACGACGCGGCCGAGCGGTTTCCCGACCGGGAAGCCGGCCGGTATCGGCTGGATTTGGACCATCTGCTGCACCGGCCGTTGGCCAACGTCCTCGCCCTGCAGGACATCAAGGACGAAACCCGGCGCTATTTTTCCGAACTGTCATCGCGGCTGGATGCATCGGTCCGCGCGCGACCGGAACTGAGCTGGACGCGCTGTCACGGCGATTGCCACGGCGTCAACGCGCGCATCATCACTGACGGACCACAAGCCGGACAAGCCCGGTTCTTCGACTTCGACGATGGCGGATTCGGCTATCTCGCTTACGACCTCGCCGTGCATCTCTGGGCGCAGGTCTCGTTCCATCGCCGGCGGCACGCGATGTGGCTTGCTTTCATCGACGGCTATCGCTCCGTTCGTCCGATCGCACAGGCGGACTTCGACGCGGTCGCATTGTTCGTGCCGATCCGCCACATCTGGCTGATGGGCGAGTATGCCGGCCGGGTTGCAGAGTGGGGCACGGAAACGATGACCTGGCTCGGTCAGCAGGAGCAGTTCCTGCGAGCCTGGGAGATCGACAAATTATCACCCGGCTTGCTTGGATAGGACTGCTGCACCAGCCCCTGAGTTTGGCGGTCATGGGTCCGGCTCGCTCCGCTTGGCCGGGACGACGGAGCGTCACACCACCGAGCGGTGCCGCGCGATGCAGGTCTGCAAGACCTCGTCCATCGGCTTGTCCCACCAGCCGTTGGAAAAAATCTCGATCTCGGAATAGCCTTCAAAGCCCTGCGCCTCGACCGCGCGGCGCAACGTCTTGATGTCGATCACGCCGTCGCCCATCATGCCGCGGTCGTTGAGGATGTCCTTGGTCGGCACCAGCCAGTCGCAGACGTGAAACGCCAGCAAGCGGTCCTTCCCCGCGCGCGCGATCTGCGGCAGCACCTCCGGATCCCACCAGATGTGATAGACGTCGAGCGCGACGCCGAGCGCGCCCGTGCGTTGCGGGTCGAGCCGGTCGCAGATGTCGAGCGCCTGTCCTGTCGTGTTGACGCAGGCGCGGTCGGCGGCATAGGCCGGATGCAGCGGCTCGATCGCGAGCGGCATGTTTGCCTGCGCGCGCATAGTCCATCATCTCGGCGATGGCGTCCTCGACCTGCGCGCGGGCGCCCGCGATATCCTTTGAGGCCGCACTGCCCGGCCGCGAATATTGCGGCAGGCCGCCGGCCACCAGCACGATGCAGGGCGCGCCGAGCGCCTTTGCTTCGTCGACGGCGCGGCGGTTGTCGTCGCGGGCTTCGATCCGGTGCGCGGCATCGGCGACAAACATGCCGCCGCGGCAATAGCCCGACAGTTCCAGCCCGGCATCGCGCACGGCGCGCGCCGCGCGGTCGAGGCCGACGGCCGCGACCTGGTCGCGCCAGGGATCGATGGCGCGGATGCCGTGCCGCGCGCAGGCCTCGATGATCTCGCACGAGATCGCCCTGCTTGCGGACCGTCGCCGTGTTCAGCGACAGCCAGCGATGATCGGCCGAAAAATCGCGCATCACGCCTCGATGCCGCGCAAGGCCAGCACCGCCTTCATCCGCCGCGTCGCCAGTTCGGGATTGGCGAGCAGCCCGGCCTGGTCCGCCAGCCGGAACAGTTCGGCCAGATGCAGCGTCGAGCGCGTGCTCTCCTGCCCGCCGACCATGGTGAAATGATCCTGATGGCCGTTGAGATAGGCCATGAACACGATGCCGGTCTTGTAGAACCGCGTCGGCGCCTTGAAGATATGCCGCGACAGCGGCACCGTCGGCCCCAGCACGTCGTGGAAGCCGGCCGCATCGCCGGCCGCGAGCCGCGACAGCGCGTAGGACGCCGCCGGCGCGATGGCGTCGAAGATGCCGAGCAGCGCGTGGGAAAATCCCTTGTCGTCGCCGGCGATCAGTTCGGCGTAGTTGAAATCGTCGCCGGTATACATCTTCACGTTCTTGTCGAGCCGGCGGCGCATGTCGATCTCGCGCTGCTTGTCGAGCAGCGAGACCTTGACGCCGTCGACCTTCGCCGCGTTGGCGTTGATGACGCCGACCGCGACATCCATCGCGGTGTCGAGATTCGCCGTGCCCCAGTAATTCGCCAGCGCCGGATCGAACATGTCGCCGAGCCAGTGGATGATCACGGGCTCGCGCACCTGCGACAGCACGCGGTCATATACCTTGACGTAATCGTCCGGCGTTGCGGCCGATCCTGGCCAGCGCGCGCGACGCCATCAGGATGATGCGGCCGCCGGCCTTCTCGACCGCCGCGATCTGCTCCTCATAGGCGCGGATCACGTCGTCGAGGCTTTTCGCATCCTCCGGCGCCAGATGATCGGTGCCGGCGCCGGAAAACACCAGCGCGTTGCCGCGCGCCTTCGCCGCCTTCACCGAGCGCTGGATCAGTTCCAGCGAGGTCGGCCAGTCCAGCCCCATGCCGCGCTGCGCGGTGTCCATCGCCTCGGCGACGCCAAGGCCGAGATCCCAGATATGTTCGCGGAACGCAATCGTCCTGTCCCAGTCGACGCCGGCGGACAGCCACGGATCGACATCGGCCAGCGGATCGGCCACCACATGGGCCGCGGAAAACGCGACGCGGTTCAGCGTGCCCTCAAGCTTCGCGGGAAACGTCCGCGACGCGGCGAGACGATAGGTCTCGATCGACCGATCGGCCTTCGGCAATTTCAGCTGATACGGCGAGACGGGCAAAACCGGTTTGTTCATGGCGCCTTCTCCTCACACCTTGATCGGCGCGACGTCGATCCAGCGCCGCTCTCGCCAGCTCTGCAGCGCGCATTCGGCAAGCTGCACGCCCTTGGCGCCTTCCAGCAGCGTGAACTTGTACGGCGCGTCCTCGCAGACATGGCGGATGAACATCTCCCACTGCTCCTTGAAGCCGTTGTCGTAGCTGGTGTTCTCCGGCAGCTTCTGCCAGTCGGCGTAGAAATCGTGCAGCCGCTTCTCGTCCGGATTCCACACCGGCCGCGGCGTTGCCTGCCGCGCCTGGATCATGCACTCGGAGAGCCCGGCCACCGCCGAGCCGTGGGTGCCGTCGACCTGGAAGGTAACGAGGTCGTCGCGATAGACCCGCGTCACCCAGGACATGTTGATATGCGCGATCACGCCGCCCTTGAGGCGGAAGGTCGCGTAGGCGGAATCATCCGCCGTCGCCTTGTATTTCGCGCCCTTCTCGTCCCAGCGCTCGGGAATGTCCGTGGTGCCGAGGCAGCTCACGCTTTCGACGTCGCCGAACAGATTGTCGAGCACGTAGCGCCAGTGGCAGACCATGTCGAGGATGATGCCGCCGCCGTCCTCGCTGCGGTAATTCCACGACGGCCGCTGCGCCTCCTGCCAGTCGCCCTCGAACACCCAGTAGCCGAATTCGCCACGAACCGCGGTAATGCGGCCGAAGAAGCCGGAATCGCGCAGGAAGGCTAGCTTCTTCAGCCCGGGCAGGAACAGCTTGTCCTGCACGGTGCCGTGCTTGACGCCCCTGGCGGCGGCGAGCTTGCAGGACCGCAACCGCTTCCTCGAGATTGGTCGCGATCGGCTTCTCGCAATAGACGTGCTTGCCGGCGTTGATCGCCTTTGTCAGCAGCGTCGGGCGCGCCTGCGTGGTGGCGGCATCGAAGAAGATGGTGTCGTTCTTGTCGGCCAGCGCCTTGTCGAGGTCGGTGGTCCAGCGCGCCACGTTGAACCGCTTTGCCAGCCGCTCGACCTTGTCGGCGTCGCGGCCGACCAGGATCGGATCCGGCATCACGCGGTCGCCGTTCGACAGCAGCACGCCGCCCTGGTCGCGGATCGCGACGATCGAGCGGACCAGATGCTGGTTGAGCCCCATGCGGCCGGTGACGCCGTTCATGATCACGCCGAGGCGTTGCGTCGTCATATCTTTTGCTCCTGCAGGATTTTTGCTTTCTGGTTGATCGAGTTGCGACAACGAAGACCACTGCGGATGCACGCCGCTGGCGAAGCCCGGCGTCGTCAGCGATCCCGTCAGGAGATCGCCGCCATGGATCGACAGCCGGATTCCGTTTCCGTCGTCGCGATAGAGATCGGGATGCAGCGGCGCGGAACGCCTGCGCTTCGGTCGCGGGAGCCTCGCCAAATCCGTCGACATAGTGATGCCCGTTGCGCTCGGCGTGGGTGACGCCGATCAACGCGCCCAGCGCGAGGTCCTGCTGCACGGCAAGCCCGGCCTGGCAGGTTAGGTCTTCGCCCGATATGAAGTATTTCGCGCCGCCCGTGCTCCATTTGGCGGCGCGGGTCGCGTTGACGATCGACTTGTAGATGCCCTTGCAGGATTTGGAGGAGATGCCGCGATAGCCGAGCGCGCGCGCCGCCGGAAATGCATCGTAGGAATCGTCGGCTTCGTCGATGATGATGTCGCGACGCGCCAGCGCGCCGAGCGGCGATTGCCGGAAGATGTCGCGCGGCATCGGCTGCTCGATATAGAGCAGCTTTTCCGCGATCGGCCGCAGCGCGGCGTCGCGGTCGAGCCGCTCGACCAGCGCGGCGAGCCCGGCGAGATCGGCATATTGCTCGTTGGCGTCCAGCGTGACGCGGCAATCATGCGGCAGCGTGGCCAGTTCCTTGCCGATCCGGGTCAGGCGGGCCGCGTCATGTTCCGGATCGCCGTTGAGCTTGAGCTTGAAATAATGCGCGCCGGCATTTTCATTGATATCGGCGACGCCGCCCTTGCCTTCGATCTGGTCGTCGAGGCCGACGGTATGACGAATGGCGACCCGTTCCAGCCGGCGTGCATCGCGCCAGGAATTGGGCGATGTCCGTCGTTCGCGAGATCCGGCGACAGGCGCGCATCGATTCCGGCGACATTCGCCGCCATGCCGTCGAAGAAATTCATCCCCACGCAGCGCAGCAGCGCATCCACGATCGCCTTGTCGATTTCGGCCGGTCCGAAGCCGGCGGCGAGCGGCGGGATGTCTTCCCTGGCGCAAGCCTCGACCTGCGCCGCGAGGCACGAGGCATGCAGGCCGAAGGCGGTCTCGAAACCCGACCGACCCAGATAGAGCTCGCGCGCGATGACCAGCGAGCGGCGCAATTCGTCGACCGTCGCTTCGGGCGAAAGTTGCGGCCGCTTGTCGAACCATTTCGACGCCATCAGTTCGGCGCTGGCGCCCACCGCCGTGCCCCTGCCCTCGACTTCGATCTCGACCCGGACGAACGCCTGCACCGCCGAGGTGATCGTCACGGCGCCGAACCGGAACGGCCTCGCAAAGGCAACCGGCCGCTCGAACAGCGAGATATCGCGCACGGCCATTCGTGGCGGCATGATCTTTCCTTGCTCAGTCCAGCGCAGCCTGGGTGAAGAAATGCTTGCGGATGCGCTGCACCAGTTCGGCGAAAACAGGTTCGGCCATGGCGTCGAGCGAGCGCGGGCGCTGCAGCGGCACGTCGTAGATCGCTGCGATCGAGCCCGGCCGCTCGGTCATGACCAGCACGCGGTCGGCGAGAAACACGGCTTCCGGTATCGAATGGGTGATCAGGAGCACGGTCTTGCCGGTCTCGCGCTGGATGCGCATCAGTTCGACGTTCATGCGCTCGCGCGTCATGGCGTCGAGCGCGCCGAACGGCTCGTCCATCAGCATGATCTTGGGGTCATGCACCAGCGCGCGGCAGATCGAGGCCCGCTGCTGCATGCCGCCGGACAATTGCCACGGCAGCTTCTTCTCGAACCCTTCGAGCCCGACCAGCTTCAACAGGT
>CAWJJT010000014.1:0-337500 GCA_963843225.1 uncultured Alphaproteobacteria bacterium
AACAACCACATCCCGATCCAGAACTTCTATCTGCAGGACGTGGTCAAGGACGGCGATGGCCAGCTCTCGCTGAAGACCGTTGCCACCATCGTCAAGGACAGCCAGGACAGCTTCCACGACAAATGCCCGATGAAGTGATCGCGGGTCCCGTCAAAAACAGCGGCGGCGCTCGCGCGCTGCCGCTGTTTTCCTTTCGGCACGTGTTTTGCAATCAGACCGTGTTGTAATCGGACTGATGGTGGCTTCATCCTTCGAGACGCCGCGCGAGAGCGCGGCTCGTCAGGATGAGGTCTTCGAACTCCTCACGGTGAGGGTGAGGTCGTCTAAATCCTCATGGTGAGGAGCGCGGCAATGCCGCGCGTCTCGAACCATGAGGCCCCGCTGGATGCCGTATGCTGACAAGACTCAACCGGAAAATGACCTAGAGCGTCCATGCTGCTCGTCGTCGAACAATTCCTGAACGGATTGCAGTTCGGTCTGCTGCTGTTTCTGCTGGCGGCGGGATTGACGCTGGTGTTCGGCATCATGGACTTCGTCAATCTGGCGCATGGCTCGCTCTACATGATGGGCGCCTATTTCGCGGCTACCTTCGTGGCGTGGACCGGCAACTTCATTCTCGGCATCGTGCTGGCGCTGGGCGCGACGCTTCTGCTCGGCATCGCGCTCGAATTCGTGGCGCTGCGGCACCTCTATGGCCGCGACCATCTCGACCATGTGCTGGCGACCTTCGGGCTGATCCTGTTCTTCAACGACGCGGTGCGGCTGATCTGGGGACCGGCTGGGCTGGCGCTGCCGCTGCCGGGCTGGCTGACGGTGCCGGTAACGATCCTGCCCGGCATCCATTATCCGGCCTATCGGCTGGCGATCATCGTGGTCGCCCTCGTCGTGGCGCTGCTGCTCTACATCGTGGTGATGCGGACCCGGCTCGGCATGCTGATCCGCGCCGGCGCCTCGAACCGGGAAATGATCGGGGCGCTCGGCATCAACATCAAGCTGCTCTACACGCTGGTATTCGGCCTCGGCGCGGCGCTGGCCGGGCTCGCCGGGATGATGCAGGCGCCGATCCTCACCGTCCAGATCGGCATGGGCGAGAACATCCTGATCCTCGCCTTCGTCATCATTGTCATCGGCGGCATCGGCTCGATCCGCGGCGCGTTCCTGGCCGCGATCTTCGTCGGCATGATCGATACGCTCGGCCGCGCTTTCCTGCCCGACCTGTTGCGCAAGGTGCTGAGCTCGGCCGCGGCGTCGACCGCGGCGCCGGCGCTCTCCTCGATGCTGATCTACCTCCTGATGGCGATCGTGCTGGTGGTGCGGCCGGAGGGGCTGTTTCCGGCCAACCGTCGATGAAAGCCCTGTTCAATGTCCGCAACTTCGTCGCCGCGCTTGTCGTCGCCGGACTGCTGCTGCTTCCGCTCTACACCTCGCTGAGCGGCAACGTCTTCGCGCTGACGCTGTTCACCCGCATCGTGATCTTCGCGCTCGCCGCCGCCAGCCTCAATCTGATCATGGGCTATGGCGGGATGATGAGTTTCGGGCACGCCGCCTATCTCGGTATCGGCGGCTACGCGGTCGGCATTCTCGCCGCGGAAGGCATCGGCTCGGGTTTTATCCAGTGGCCGGTGGCGCTGCTGGCTTCGGCCTTGTTCGCGCTGGTGATCGGCGCGCTCTCGTTGCGCACCCGGGGCGTCTATTTCATCATGATCACGCTGGCGTTCGCGCAGATGGCCTATTACGTCGCCTCCGGGCTCGCCCGCTACGGCGGCGACGACGGGCTGACCATCTACAAGCGCAGCGATTTCGGCGGGCTGGTCAATCTTTCGAACAAGGTGCAGTTCTATTATCTCTGCCTCTGCTGCCTGCTCGGCGGGCTCTATCTGATCTGGCGGATCGTCAATTCGCGCTTCGGCATGGTGGTGCAGGGCCTGCGCTCCAACGAGGCGCGGATGCAGGCCATCGGCTTTCCCGCCACGCGCTACCGGCTCGCCTGCTTCGTCATTGCCGGCACCATTTGCGGGCTGGCCGGCGCGCTGCTCGCCAACAACACCGACTTCGTCAGCCCGGCCGTGATGTACTGGACCCGCTCCGGCGACCTGATGGTGATGGTGATCCTCGGCGGCATGGGCTCGCTGTTCGGCCCCGTCATCGGCGCGATCGTCTATCTGCTGCTGGAGGAGTTCCTGTCGCAAGTCACCGAATATTGGGCGATGATCCTGGGCCCGCTGCTGCTGCTGATCGTGCTGTTCGGACGCGGCGGCATCGACGGATTGCTGGGGAGGTTCTCCCGTGGCTGAACCCTTGCTCCGCGTGGAAAAACTGGTGCGGCGGTTCGGCGGCATCATCGCCACCGATCACGTCTCGCTCGATGTCGCGAGCGGCGAATTGCACGCCATCATCGGACCGAACGGCGCCGGCAAGACCACGCTGATCAGCCAGTTGATCGGACAGCTCACGCCGCATTCCGGCACCATCCGGCTCGCCGGCCGCGACATCACCCACGTGCCGGTCTATCGCCGCAGCGCGCTCGGGCTGGCGCGTTCGTTCCAGATCACGTCGCTGTTGCCGGACTTCACCGCGATCGACAACGTCGCGCTCGCCGCGCAGGCGCGTGACGGCCACTCCTTCCATTTCTGGCGCAACGCCCGCAGGCTGGCGCACCTGCGAAAAGCCGCGCAGGACGCGCTCGACCGGGTCGGGCTTGGCCATCGCGCCGGCGTGCTGGTCTCCCGGCTGAGCCATGGCGAGCAGCGCGAGCTTGAACTTGCGGTCGCGCTCGCCACCCGGCCGCAACTGCTGTTGCTCGACGAGCCGATGGCCGGGCTTGGCGTCACCGAATCCGCGCGCATGGTCAAGTTGCTGCAGGAATTGCGGCGCGAGGTTTCCATCGTGCTGGTCGAGCATGACATGAATGCGGTGTTCGCGCTCGCCGACCGCATCAGCGTGCTCGTCTATGGCCGCGTCATCGCCTCCGGCACGCCTTCGGAAATCCGCGCCAATGACGAGGTCAAGCGCGCCTATCTCGGCGACCAGCATGTGGTGGTCGGTCATGGCTGACGCGAGCGCCGCTGCTCGAGATCGACGGCATCGAGACCTGCTACGGCCTCAGCCAGGTGCTGTTCGGCCTGTCGCTGCAGGTCCGCTCCGGCGAGATGGTGGCCATGATGGGCCGCAACGGCATGGGCAAGACCACGACCATTCGTTCCATCCTCGGACTGACGCCGGCGCGCGCGGGCACGATCCGCTTCGCCGGGCAGGAGGTGCGCAAACTCGCCTCGTTCCGGATCGCGCAATTGGGTATTGGCCTCGTGCCGGAGGGCCGCCAGATCTTTCCGAACCTGACGGTGCGCGAAAATCTCGTCGCGGCGTCCGGCAACCGCCTCGGCGGTCCCGACCCCTGGACATTGGAAAAGATCCACGCGCTGTTTCCGCGGCTCGCCGAACGCGGCAACAACATGGGCAACCAGCTTTCCGGCGGCGAGCAGCAGATGCTGGCGATCGGGCGCGCGCTGATGACCAATCCGAAGCTGTTGATCCTCGACGAGGCGACCGAGGGGCTGGCGCCGCTGATCCGCGAGGAAATCTGGAATTGCCTGTCGATGCTGAAGGCGCGCGGCCAGTCGGTGCTGGTGATCGACAAGAACATCGAACACCTCACCCGCATCGCCGACCGTCACTACATCATCGAGCGCGGCAAGGCCGTGTGGAGCGGCACGTCGGAGCAATTGATCGCGGAGCCCGATCTGCAGCACCGGTATCTCGGGGTTTGAGGCAATCCTGTTTTGTCATGGCTGGATCGGGCCCGGGCATGACGAGCAGTGGTGGAATGGAATAGTCCAGCGCTTAGACCGCGGCCACGATCACGTGCGCTTGAATTTTGGCGGCAACCTCGCCGCTGCCATGTCTGTGTGCGATCGCGGCCGCGGCGTAGTCGGTTGCAGCTTGCAGTTTTCCCGGGTCTCTGGCCTCGATTTCGGTGCGAAGAACAGTTCCCTGACAATAGGCGACGGCCGGAAGGTTCGGCGAGGATGCGCGGCTTTGTTCGGCTCTCGTCTCGATGGTTACGCGGGAGAAACCTGCGCGCTCCAGGTCGCCGCGGATCAGCGTCTTGTCGTGGTAGCCGTGCGGCGTGCGAGCCAGGAAGCGCGGCGGGTCGTCCGGAAAAATCCTTGCGAGCGCGTTCGTCACGTCATCCGCAAATACGTTCTCTTCGATGCGATCCCATACGCTGAACAAAAAATGCCCTCCGGGCTTCAGGACCCGCTTTGCCTCGCGATAGGCGGACGGGCGGTCGGGAAAGAACATCGCGCCGAACTGGCAGCAGACGAGATCGAACGCCGCATCTTCGAACGGCAGCGCCAGGGCATCCGCCTGCCGCCATGTGATGCGGCTGCCGGGAGCTTGCCGCGAGGCGGCGTAGTCGAGCATCGGCTGGTTGAGGTCGGTGACCACATAGCTTGCACCGGGAGACAGTTGCGGCGCCAATGCGCGGGTGACGACTCCGGTGCCCGCCGCGACCTCCAGGACTGCGCCCGGCGCGAAAGACGCTGCGCGCCGTGCGAGGTCCGCGGCATAGGGCTCGAAAATCAGCGGCACCATGTAGCGGTCGTAGTTTTCCGGAATCGAGCCGGCGAACATCTTGTCCGTTTCCAGCATGGCTATCACCCGCCCTCTGCTTGATGTCCGCGAGACCGAGGCGCGCCCTCAAAACATCTCGAAATATTCGCGCTCGCCTACGCCGCTCTCGAAACCGGTATAATTTTCGCCAGCGCCTTGCCGATCGCCTTTTCCGCCGTCGCGATATCGAACTGGGTTTGAAGATTGAGCCAGAAGCCAGCCGTCGTACCAAGGGCTTTCGAGAGCCGAAGCGCAGTATCCGCCGTAATGCTGATTTCTTCCCGGGCGATACGTTCAATGCGCGTGCGCGGCACGTCGCAGATTTTCGCCAGCGCATAGGGCGTCAGCGTCAAAGGAATCAAAAACTCCTCCCGCAGGACTTCCCCGGGGTGCATCGGCGGCAACTTTTTGGCCATGACCTTTGGTATCATTCAGTGATACTATATTCAAGAGGGCCAGTAATCGTGGCGAGTCGAATGATTGGCCCCCCTCAAAACATCTCGAAATATTCGCGCTGCTCCCAGTCCGACACTTCGGCCTGGAAGCGCTCGATCTCGGCGTTCTTGATGTGGACGTAGTAGTCGACAAAGCCCGCACCGAGCGCATCGCGGAAGAACGGATCGTCCTTCAGCGCAAACACCGCTTCGCGCAGCGTCTTCGGCAATAAAGCGGCCTGCGTCTCGTAGGGGGTGTCGGCGGACGGGCCGGGGTCGAGCGCGCGGTCGACGCCGTCGAGGCCGGAGAGGATCTGCGAGGCCATGTAGAGATAGGGATTGGCGGCGGGCTCGCCGATGCGGTTTTCCAGCCGTGTGGCGGCGTCACCGGGGCCGCCGAGCACGCGCACCATCACGCCGCGGTTGTCGCGGCCCCAGATCGCGCGGTCCGGCGCCAGCGAATAGGAACGGTAGCGCTTGTAGCCGTTGATGGTCGGCGTCGTGAACACCGCCGAGGCGCGCGCATGCTCCAGCAGCCCCGCCAGATAGTGGCGGCCGAACGGGCTCAGCACGTCCGGGCCGTCCTTGGCCATGAAGGCGTTCTCGCCGCTCGCGTGCGAGACGATGGACTGGTGCAGATGCCAGCCGGAGGCGAACACGTTCGGCAATTTTGGGCGGCACATGAAGGTGGCGTGGTAGCCGTGGCGATGGGCGATCTGTTTCACGGCGCTGCGAAACAGGATCATGGTGTCGGCCGGCTCCAACCCCGTCCGCGGCGCGAAAGTGAATTCGCACTGGCTCGGGCCGAACTCGACCTCGATCGAGCGCAGCGGCAGGCCGAGCGCCAGGATGTCGCGACGGATGATTTCCAGCACCGGCTCCATCTGGTCGTAGCGTTGCTCGGTCAGGTATTGATAGCCGTGCGAGAGCAGGCTGACGTCGGGCGGCGTGCCCGGCTGTCCCGCATGTTCCGGGGACATCTTTGCGTCTTCGAGCTTGAAGATATGGAATTCGACTTCCAGCCCGGCGACGAAGTCGTAGCCCCGCTTTGCCAGTTTATCGAGCACCGATCGGTAAAGATGCCGGGTCGCGAACGGCATCGGCCGGCCGTCGGCGAAATGGACGTCGCACAGCAGCCATCCCGTCGCGGGCGACCACGGCAGCACGCGAAAGCTCAGGGGATCCGGCACCATCAGGACGTCGGCGGCGCCTTCCATCTCCCGCATCCCGAAACCGCCGCCGGCAGTGAACACCGGAAACACGGTCTTGTGCGAGGTATCCTTGGCGAACATCGTGGTCGTGATGGAACAGCCGCTCTCCAGCGACGCCAGCGCCTCGCCGGCCACCAGTGTCTTGCCCCTGAGGATGCCGTGCTGATCGGGGAACGACAGCCGGATGACTTCGAGCTTCTGCTCCTCGACGATCCTGCGAAGGCGCGTGGCCGCTTCCTTCTGCTCGTCGGACCACAGGCCGTGACGCTCAACAAAACTCAACGCGCCACTCCCTCAAAGCTGCCCAATGCCGCCGCTTGCGGAGAGATGACGGCGTGATGGCCTCGGGTCGAGTTGCGAGAAGTCGCAGCGCTCCCACGAAGCAATCCATACCTTCCCCGGGCGGAGAAATGGATTGCTTCGCTTCGCTCGCAATGACGGGGAAACGCCATCACTTGACCGCCTTCAGATGCCGCACCTTGTCGGCGATCTCCGCCGGCACGGGCGCGGCCCAGGGCGCGCCGCGGCGTCGCTTGACGTCGACCTCCATCCAGTAGGTCTCCCAGCCGCGCGTCGGGCCGATGCCGTCCATGGTGGCGGGACCCTGGATGCTGCGCGCATGCGCGGCGTCGAGGAACATGAAGGGTTTGGTGCCGGCGGCGGCCTTTTCGATTTCCTGCCGCAGCAGGCGGCGGAACTGCACGATGGCCTTGTCGGCGCTGCCGAGATGTTCGCGGGTGCGGTCCTGGATCGCGCCCATCGATTCCACCGCCCACTGGTCGTGCACGTTGATGTCCGAGCCCATGCCGGTATAGGTCGCGGTCGACTGCTCATGCGCGTCGAAGCCGTAATCGTTCGACTTGTTCTTGCGCGATTTGTAATCGGGCAGCTCGTAGAGTTCGAGGCGCTGGTCGCGCATCTTCTTCTTGTCCACGGGCGCCGAATAGGAGGTGAAGATCGCGTACCAGTAGCAGTTCTCGTCGTCGACCGGCACGTGCCACTGGCTGATCGTCATCTCCGTGCTCATCGGGATCACGAAGCCGTGCGGAAATAGCTGGTTGGTGACGCGCACATGGGTGCGCTCGTCGTCGATCTCGCGCAGCGCGATCAGCCTCAGGCCATATTCGGTCTGCTCGACATTGATGATGGGCCGGTCGTATTCGCGCAGGATCCTGGTCATCGGCATGTCGGTGCCGGCGGAGGCGCCGCGGAACTGCTTGCCGTAGGCGGCTGACGTATCCTCGTCCTCGAAGAAGCGATGCAGGAACGAGGCGTGCGACGGATCGATGCCCACTTCCAGCGCCTGCAGCCAGTTGCAGTTGATGTGGCCCTTGAAAGCGAAGGTGTGGCTGTCGGGCGCGACAAAACAGTCGATCTCCGGAAATGCCGGCGGCTCGCCTTCGCCCAGATATGCCCAGAGGATGCCGCTCTTCTCCACCACCGGATAGGCGCGCTGCTTGATGCCCTTGCAGAGCGGTGAGCCCTTCGGCTCGGCAGGTGTCTCCAGGCACTGGCCTGAAGCGTCGAACAGCCAGCCGTGGAAGGCGCAGCGCAGCCCGCCGTTTTCCAGCCGGCCGAACGCGAGATCGGCGCCGCGATGCGCGCAATGCCGCTCGATCAGGCCGTAGCGGCCGTCTTCGTCGCGAAACAGCACCAGATTCTCGCCGAGCAATTTGACGGGCTTGACCGGGCGCGGGCCGGCCAGTTCGTCGACCAGCGCCGCCGGCTGCCAGTACATCCGCATCAGTTTCCCGCACGGATCCTTGGCGCCCGTTCGGGTGATCAGGTCGTTCTGTTCCTGGCTCATCATGGCGCTTTGCCCTTTCGTCGGCAGACCAATTTGTTCGCCTATTGAACTATTGGGCGAATTATGACATGCCTTGGCGGCACGGCAAGCACAATTTTCTACCGACATTCCTTCAACTGCGGCAGCGGAAGGCAAGATGCCGAAGCCAAAACGCGGCGAACGCGAAGAGCGCGCCACCGATTTCGTCGAAAGCCTCGACCGGGGCCTGCGCCTGCTCGAGAGGTTCGGCGCCACCAATGGCCCCATGACCTTGAGCGACCTCGCGCGCGCCGCCGGCCTGCCGCGCGCCACCGCGCGCCGCATTCTCTTCACGCTTGAGCGCGGCGGCTTTGTCTCGACCGACGGCAAATTGTTCGCGCTGACGCCGCACGTGCTGACGCTGGCCGCCTCGTTCCTGCGCTCGAGCCAGGTGGTGACGGTGCTGCAGCCGGTGCTCGACCGGATCGCGGCGGCGGCAAAGGAAATCAGTTCGCTGGCCGTGCTCGATGGCGAGGAGGTCGTGTTCATCGCGCGCGGCAGCCCGACGCGGGTGTTTTCCGCCGGGCTCGATATCGGCTATCGCCTGCCGGCCTTTTGCACCTCGGTCGGCCGCGCCATGCTCGGCCAGTTCGGCAACGCCGAACTCGCAGAAAGGCTCGCGAAGATGCGGCGCGAGCCGATGACCCCGCAAACCGTGACCGATCCGAAGCTTCTGCTCGCCGCCATCGTCAGCGATCGCGACAAGGGATATTCGCTGGTCGATCGCGAAGCCGAACCCGGCTTCCGCTCGATCTCGGTGCCGATCCGCCGCTACGACGGCAGCATCATCGCCGCGATCAACATGGGCGCGCATGTCGATCGGATCTCGACCGAAGGAAATGATCGACCGCTTCCTGCCGCTGCTGCGTGAAGGCGCGGATTCCGTGACGTCGATGCTGCTCTGAGCAGGTCGCAGCAATCACCCGCGCGCGAACATCCGCTGCTCGTTCCGCAGCACCGGCGCCACCGCCTCGATCAGCCGCGCGGCCGCCGCGTCGACCGAAAGGCCGGCGGTATCGACCACGGCGGCGGCGCGCGCGTAGAGCGGCTCGCGGCTCCTCAGGATGGCGCGCAATTCCGCCATCGCCGAGCGGTCGTCGGCCATCGGGCGCAGATCGCCCTGGCCGCGCACCCGCGCCATGTGTTCTTCCGGCTCGGCCTTGACCCAGATGGTGTAGAACGACGACAGGATCCGCTCGAAGGTCAGGGGCTCGGAGACGATGCCGCCGCCGGTCGCCAGCACCACCGGCTCGTCTCGCTCCAGCAATGCCGCCAGCGCGGCCTGCTCCATGCGGCGAAAACCTTCCTGGCCGTAGAGCGCGATGATCTCGGCGACCGACAGGCCGTTCTCGCGCTCGATCTCCTTGTTCAATTCGACGAAACCCCAGCCGATCTTCTTCGCCAGCATCCTGCCGAGGGTGGATTTGCCGGCGCCGCGCAGGCCGATCAGGGCGATGCCGGCAAACGACATCCGCCGCTGCGCCGAGGCGCCCTGGCCCGCGAGAATATCCTTGGCCTGCGCGATCTGGCTCGGCGACGCCTTTGCGCAGGAGGTCGCGGATGACCGGCCAGTCCGGCGACGGCTCGCCGGCGGGAATGAGATCTTCCAGATGCGCGCCCATCGCGTCCGACACCCGGCGCAGCAGCACGATCGAGACGTTGCCCTTGCCGCTTTCGAGCTGGGCGATATAGCGTTCGGAAATGCCGGAGACTTTTGCCAGCACCTTGCGCGACATGCCGCGCAGCGCGCGCGCGGTGCGGACGCGCTGGCCGAGCTGTTCGAGAAAAGCGCTTTCGGGATCGGGCTGTTCGGTCATGTCCCCTGTTCGCTTCATTTCGCGGTCAAACGAATTTCGCTATGCCGCCATACATCGAGATCGCCCGCCGCTTGCAGCCTCCCGGCCTTGACGAGTGCTTTGATCCGGTCGGAGATGACGTCCACATCCAGTCCCATTGGCTTCTTGAATGTCTTGGGAACGTCGACGAAAATTCGCTCCATGGGCAGTTGCACTTTGAGAGCTTTCGCGACGTCAGCGATGACGCTGGCAACCTTCAGAAATTGCGGCTTGCAGCACGCCAGAATGGTTTGATCGACCAGTTCGGGAGACATCGCGCAACGGGGGCAAGAGTGCGGTCTGGTGGAAACATAATGCCGAGGAGGATTGACAGCAAGCGCCCGCAATGGCTTTCTATGAATTATAATTCTAAAAAGCTGGAAGAGGAGGCGTCGTGACACGCTTGGCTGACGAGGGCGGAGCATGAGCACCTACAACGCGGTGACCTGGCTGCTCGACCGCAATGTCGAGGAAGGCCGCGGGGACGAAACTCGCCTTCACCGACACCGTCTCCGAACTGACCTATGGCGAGCTGCAGAAACAGAGCTGCCGCGTCGCCAACATGCTGCGCCGCCTCGGCGTCCGTCGCGAAGAACGCGTCGCCATGATCATGCTCGATACCGTGGATTTTCCGGCCGTGTTTCTCGGCGCGATCCGCGCCGGCGTGGTGCCGGTGCCGCTCAATACGCTTTTGACCTCGGATCAATACGCCTATGTGCTGGCGGATTGCCGCGCCCGCGTGCTGTTCATTTCCGAAGCGCTGCTGCCCGTGGTCAAGGACATGGTCGGGCGGATGCCCGATCTCGACCACGTCGTCGTCTCCGGCAAGGACGCGCATGGTTACAAGAAATTGTCCGACGAACTCGCCGGCGAAAGCGATCAGTTTCGCCACCGTCGCGACCCATGCCGACGAGCCGGCGTTCTGGCTGTATTCCTCGGGCTCGACCGGCATGCCCAAGGGCGTGCGGCATCTGCATTCCAATCTCGCCGCGACCGCGGACACCTACGCCAGGCAGGTGCTCGGCATTCGCGAGGACGATGTCGGGCTGTCGGCGGCCAAATTGTTCTTCGCCTACGGTCTCGGCAACGCGCTGACCTTCCCGATGTCGGTCGGCGCCACCACCGTGCTCAATTCCGAACGCCCGACGCCGGCCTCGATGTTCGCGCTGATGAACAAATATCATCCCAGCATCTTCTTCGGCGTGCCGACGCTGTTCTCGGCGATGCTCAACGATGACGCCCTGAAGCAGGAACGCGGCGGCTCGCGCCTGCGCATCTGCACCTCCGCCGGCGAGGCGCTGCCGGAATCGGTCGGCAACGCCTGGAAGGCGCGCTTCGGCGTCGACATCCTCGACGGCGTCGGCTCGACCGAGCTGTTGCATATCTTCCTGTCGAATTCGCCGGGCGACATCAGATACGGCACCTCGGGCCGCCCGGTGCCGGGCTATCAGGTGCGGCTGGTGAACGAGGCCGGCCAGGATGTGGCCGATGGCGAGGTCGGCGAAATGCTGGTGCATGCGCCCTCGGCCGGCGAAGGCTACTGGAACCAGCGCAGCAAGACCCGCTCGACCTTCGAAGGCTACTGGACCCGCACCGGCGACAAATACACGCGCGACGCCGAAGGCCGCTACACCTTCTGCGGCCGCAGCGACGACATGTTCAAGGTCTCCGGCATCTGGGTGTCGCCGTTCGAGGTCGAGAGCGCGCTGATCACCCATCCTTCGGTGCTCGAAGCCGCCGTGGTGCCGGAGGCGGATCCGGAAGGGCTATTGAAGCCGAAAGCCTTCGTGGTGCTGCGCGCGGGCGCGGAAACCTCCGGCCTGCACGAGGCGCTCAAGGAACACGTCAAGCAGAAGATCGGGGCGTGGAAATATCCGCGCTGGATCGACGTCGTCGAGTCCCTGCCGAAAACCGCGACCGGAAAGATTCAAAGGTTCAAGCTGCGGGAAGGGGCAAAGTAGCGGAAACACGATCCTCTCCACGCGTCGTCCCTGCGAAAGCAGGGACCCATAACCACAGAGCGTGGTTGTTGCGCGGAAGCCGGCGAACAGCGTCTTTCACAATGGGCGACACGGCGTATGGGTCCCTGCTTTCGCAGGGACGACGAGCAAGAGGACTGCGACGCTGTGATCGCTTTCGGGAAGCTACCATCATGCAAAACCTAGACCCCACCGGCTTCCTCGCCATCGGCGCCTCCGAGCTTGAATACCGCATGATCGGCCCGGCGCCCGCGGACGCGCCGACCATCGTCATGCTGCACGAGGGTCTCGGCTCGGCCGGGCTGTGGGGCGATTTTCCGGACCGGCTGCAGGCCGCGACCGGCGCCGGCGTGTTCGTCTATTCGCGCGCGGGCTACGGCGCCTCGACGCCGGCAAAACTGCCGCGGCCGCTCGACTACATGCATGTCGAAGCGCTCGAGGTGCTGCCGAAACTGCTCGACCGGATCGGCTTTCGCCGCGGCCTCCTGCTCGGGCATTCCGACGGCGCCTCGATCGCGGCGATCTATGCCGGCGGCGTCGCCGATCATCGCGTGCGCGCGGTCGCGATGATCGCGCCGCATTTCGTCGTCGAGGAGATGGGCGATCGCGGCGATCGCGCAGACCAGCGAGGCCTACGAGACCGGCGGGCTGCGTGCGAAACTCGCGCGCTGGCACAAGGATGTCGACAACGCCTTCTACGGCTGGAACGGCGCCTGGCTCGACCGGAAATTCCGCGATTGGGATATTTCGGAATATCTCGCCTACATCCGCGTGCCGGTTGCGATCGTGCAGGGCGCCGACGATCAATACGGGACGATGCGCCAGATCGAGATCGCGCAGGAAGAGTGCTATTGTCCGGTCGACGTGACGATCATCCCGGGCGCCGGCCATTCGCCGCACCGGGAAGCACCGGAGGCGACGCTGCATGCGATCTCCGAATTCGCCAACAATATTCTGCACCTGCACGAGGGCTCGCACGGCCGGGCGGCGTGACGTGTTGGGCGCGGCGATGCCGGCGCCCGCCGCCCGCCAGCCGCCATCGCGTCGCCGAGCAGATATGAAACAAAATGCAGGTTGGTATGCCCAAAAGAGCTGGACGCAGCCCAATACATGCATTATTGTGCATATTAACCGAGACAATCCAGAACAGGTGAGGGTGCCCGATGGCTGGCGAAAAGCCCGGTGAAGATCGCGTCCTTTCCGGCGGCGCGAAATACATCGATTTCCAGACCGATCCGTCGCGCTACCGGCATTGGAAGCTTGCCGTCGATGGCGACGTCGCGACGCTGACCATGGATGTCGACGAGAATGGCGGGCTGTTCGAGGGCTACCAGCTCAAGCTGAATTCCTACGATCTCGGCGTCGATATCGAACTGGCCGACGCGGTGCAGCGGCTGCGCTTCGAACATCCCGAGGTGAAGGCCGTGATCGTGCGGTCCGGCAAGAACCGCGTGTTCTGCGCCGGCGCCAACATCCGGATGCTGGCCGGCGCCACCCACGCCCACAAGGTCAATTTCTGCAAATTCACCAACGAGACCCGCAACGGGCTGGAGGATTCCTCCGAGAATTCCGGCCAGCGCTTCATCACGGTGGTCAACGGCACCGCGGCCGGCGGCGGGTATGAACTCGCGCTCGCCACCGATCACATCATTCTCGCCGACGACGGCTCGGCCTCGGTGGCGCTGCCGGAATTGCCGCTGCTCGCGGTGTTGCCGGGCACCGGCGGGCTGACGCGGGTGGTCGACAAGCGCAAGGTGCGCCGCGACCACGCCGATTATTTCTGCACCATCGAGGAAGGCATCAAGGGCAAGCGGGCTGTCGCATGGCGCCTCGTCGACGAGATCGTGCCGAACAGCAAACTGGAGACAAAGGTCGCCGAGCGCGCCAGGGAATTCGCCGCGTCTTCCCGGCCGCAACGGCAACGGCAAGGGCATCACGCTGACGCCGCTGGCGCGCAGCATCGACGAGACCAGCATTCGCTACGATCTGGTCAGCGTCGATATCGACCGCGCCCAGCGCATCGCCACCATCTCGATCAAGGCGCCCGAGGCGGCGCCGCCCGCCGATATCGACGGCATGATCGCGCAGGGATCGTCGTTCTGGCCGCTGCAGGTGGCGCGCGAACTGGACGACGCGATCCTGCATCTGCGCATCAACGAGCTCGAGATCGCGATGCTGGTGTTCAAGTCGCATGGCGAGCGCGCCAATGTGCTGGCCTATGACGCCTTCCTCGAAGCCAACAAGGCGCACTGGCTGGTCAACGAAATCAGGCAGTACTGGAAGCGGGTGCTCAAGCGCATCGACGTCACCTCGCGCACGCTGGTGACGCTGGTCGAGCCGGGCTCTTGTTTCGCCGGCACGCTGGCCGAACTCGTGTTCGCGGCCGACCGCTCCTACATGCTGATCGGCTCGCGGCAGGGCGACAACCGCGCAGCGCCGGCGATCGAACTCTCCGCGATGAATTTCGGTCCCTATCCGATGAGCCACGGCCTCACGCGCCTGCAATCGCGCTTCCAGGCGGATCCGTCCGATCTGGAGCGGGCGCGGGATGCAATCGGCAAGGCGCTCGACGCCGAGGAAGCCGAGGCGCTCGGCCTCGTTACCTTCGCGCTCGACGACATCGACTGGGACGACGAGATCCGGGTGTTCTTCGAGGAGCGCACCAGCTTCTCGCCCGATGGTCTGACCGGCATGGAAGCGAACCTGCGCTTCGTCGGCCCTGAGACCATGGAATCGAAAATCTTCTCGCGCCTGACGGCGTGGCAGAACTGGATCTTCCAGCGCCCCAACGCGGTCGGCGAAAACGGCGCGCTGCGCCGCTACGGCACCGGCCAGAAGGCGCAGTTCGATATGACGCGAGTTTGAGTAATTCGTGCCGCGTCATGGCGCGGCGCTCGTGACCGCGGCAGATCCGAGGATCCTCACATTCCTCGAGGAACAGGCGTGGATGCCGCGGCACAAGGCCGGGCATGACGGACACGATGCCCCAGACGTCGCGAAGGAGCACGCCATGAACGTCAACATCATGAACGTCGACTACTCGACCAAGATTCCCAACAACGTGAATCTCAGCGAGGACCGGCAGGTGCTCAAGGCCCTCGAAGGCTGGCATCCCGGCTACATGAACTGGTGGAGCGACATGGGGCCCGAAGGCTTCCAGCAGTCGCTGGTCTATCTGCGCACCGCCTATTCGGTCGATCCGCGCGGCTGGGCCAAGTTCGACTATGTCAGGATGCCGGAATATCGCTGGGGCATCCTGCTTGCGCCGCAGGAAGAAAACCGCGTCGTTCCCTTCGGCCAGCATTTTGGCGAGCCGGCCTGGCAGGAAGTGCCGGGCGAATACCGCGCGCTGCTGCGCCGCCTGATCGTGGTGCAGGGCGATACCGAACCCGCTTCCGTCGAACAGCAGCGCCATCTCGGCAAGACCGCGCCCTCGCTCTACGATCTGCGCAATCTGTTCCAGGTCAATGTCGAGGAAGGCCGCCATCTCTGGGCGATGGTCTACCTGCTGCAGAAATATTTCGGGCGCGACGGCCGCGAGGAGGCCGACGAGTTGTTGCGCCGCCGCTCGGGCGATGCCGACTCGCCGCGCATGCTCGGCGCCTTCAACGAGGCGACGCCGGACTGGCTGTCGTTCTTCATGTTCACCTATTTCACCGACCGCGACGGCAAGATGCAGTTGCACTCGCTGGCGCAGTCCGGCTTCGATCCGCTGTCGCGCACCTGCCGCTTCATGCTGACCGAGGAAGCGCATCACATGTTCGTCGGCGAGACCGGCATCAGCCGCATCGTGCAGCGCACCTGCGAGGCGATGCGCGCCGCCGGGATCAGCGATCCCACCGACATCGCCAAAGTCCGCGCGCTCGGCGTGATCGACCTTCCGACCATCCAGAAGAAATTGAACCTGCACTACACGCTGTCGCTCGACCTGTTCGGCTCGGAAGTGTCGACCAATGCCGCCAACGCCTTCAACTCCGGGATCAAGGGCCGCTTCCACGAGACCCAGATCAAGGACGATCACCGCCTCGAGCACGACACCTATCCGGTGCTCAAGCTGGTCAATGGCGAGATCAAGCGCGTCGACGAGCCGGCGCTGACCGCGCTCAACATGCGGCTGCGCGACGACTACAGCCAGGACTGCGTCAAGGGCATGCTGCGCTGGAACAAGATCATTTCCACGTCAGGCTACGACTTCAAGCTGTCGCTGCCGAACGTCGCCTTCCATCGCGCGATCGGCGAGTTCAGGGATATTCACGCCACGCCGGACGGCGTGCTGATCGACGACGCCACCTGGAACAAGCGCCGGAGCGACTGGCTGCCTTCGACCGCCGACGGCGATTTCATCGCCTCGCTGATGACGCCGGTGACCGAGGTCGGCGGTTTCGCCAACTGGATCGCGCCGCCCAAGGTCGGCATCGACAACAAGCCCGGCGATTTCGAGTATGTGAAGATCGAGACGTGATCCGGCGACAAATTCAGTCGTCATTCCGGGGCGGAGCAGCACGAGCCCGGAATCCATACTCACGATCGTGGTTATGGATTCCGGGCCTGCGCCAAGTCGGCGCATCCCGGAATGACGCCGCTAATTGGTGCGATCCCGTGGATCGAAGCGATCTTCTCCTCGATCGCCGCCCTTACCCCGCGATCTCCAGCCCCGCATTCGCGTAGACCACGCCGCCGTCGACCGCGATGGTGTTGCCGACCACATAGTCGCCGGCGCGCGAGGCGAGATAGATCGCAACGCCTGCCATGTCCTCGTCGGTTCCGATGCGCCTCGCCGGAATGCGTTTTGCCACCTCGTCGGAGTGATCGCGCGCGGCGCGGTTCATGTCCGACTTGAACGCGCCCGGCGCGATCGCGGTGACGTTGATGCTGTCCTTGACGAGCTTGGTCGCCATGCGGCGGGTCAGGTGGATCACCGCGGCCTTGCTGGCGGCGTAGGAATAGGTCTCGCCCGGGTTGACGAAGATGCCGTCGACGGAAGCGATGTTGATGACCTTGGCCGGGCGTTCGGGGCTCGCCGCCGCGCGCAGCGGTTTCGCCAGCGCCTTGGTCAGGAAGAACACCGACTTGACGTTGAGGTCCATGACCTTGTCCCAGCCGCTCTCGGGAAATTCGTCGAAATCGGCGCCCCAGGCCGCGCCGGCATTGTTGACCAGGATATCGAGCTTCGGCTCCAGCTTGATGATCTCGGCGGCGAGCTTGTTGCAGCCCTCGACCGTCGAAATGTCGATCGGCAGCGCGATGCATTCGCCGTCATAGGCGGCCGAAAGCTCCTTGGCGGTCGCCTCGCAGGGGCCGGCCTTGCGCGCGGTGATATAGACTTTCGCCGCGCCCTGGCTGAGAAAGCCGGCCGCGATCATCTTGCCGATACCGCGCGATCCCCCCGTCACCACCGCGACGCGCCCCTTGAGCGAGAACAGATCCTTGAACATCGTTTCCTCCATTGGATTTGCCGATCGTTTTGGGCGCAGCCATGGAGCGAGTCAAGGAAGCGAATCTATCTCCGCCCTCATCCCCTTGTAGGAGAGGGTGGCTTCGCGAAGCGAAGACGGGTGAGGGGTCTCTCTCCGCGGACACAGCGCGTAGCCCGGATGCAGCGAAGCGAAATCCGGGAAACGGCACGCATCTCCGGGATCATCCCCGGATTGTGCTTCGCTCCATCCGGGCTACGGAGCAGAACTACGCCGCGTCGACGCGCCGGAATCCGTTCCACATCGCGGTCGCCGCGCCCGAGGTCAGGACCGGCAGGACGCGCGCGTGCTGGTAGTTGCCGTTGAGCGAAACCCGCGGCAGCGCGGTCAGGTGGTCGGCGTTTTCGGCGAACAGCATGCCCGGCCGGGTGGTCACGGCGGTCTTGAATCCGGCGGCGCGCGCCATCGCGAATTCGCGCGGGCCGGCGGCGTTCCGATCGCCATAGGGATAGGCCAGATGCAGCACCGGACGCTGCAGCGCCTGTTCGATCCGCTCGCGGCCGATCGCCATCTCGCGATGCGCGCCTTCCTCGCTCTGCTTGGCGAGATTGCAATGGGTGATCGTGTGCGCGCCGATCGTGACCAGCGGATCGCAGGCGAACGCCTTCAGTTCGTCCCAGGACAGGCAGAGATCGCTGCCGATCGTGGTCTCGTCGACGCCGTGGCGCGCGCACAGCGCGGCGATTTCGCGCCGGACATCGTGCTCGCCCGGCAGCGTGCGCAGCCAGTCGTGCAGGCGGTCGAACGCGGCCTGCTTGGCGGCCGGCGTGGAGGCATCGAGACGGATCGCCGCGCCGCCGATGCTGGCTTCGATCATGTCGGCCCTGGCGATCACCATTTCCAGCGCGATCCACCACAGGCGGCCGCTGCCTTCGGCGAAATCGCTGGTGGCATAGACGGTCAGGGGGGCGTCGAATTCCCGCATCACCGGCAACGCGAAATCCCTGTTGTCGCGATAGCCGTCGTCGAGGGTGAAGCAGGCAAATGGCCGCGAGAACCGGCGTTCGGCCAATCGCTGATGCAACTCGTCGATGGTCACGATGTCGATGTCGCGCGCGCGCAAATGCGACAGCATCGCGCGCAGGAATTCGGGCGTGACCTCGAGATGACGATTGGGCTGGAATAAGGCGTCGCGGCGCGGGCGGACATGATGCAGCATGAATATGGCGCCGACGCCCGACAGGATCGGCCGCAGCAGAACATGCGCCCCGGTGAAGTACAGCGCTCCCAGTCCGGCGCGGATGAAATGGCTGCGAAATTGCTTCATTCGAAAATGGCTGGCCGGTTCGGGGGCGCCTTGGGAAATTGGCCTGCGAAACTAGCGGGAAACCGCTGAAGAAACAGTTATCCGGGGTGCGGCGCTTTGGCAGGACTGGCCGGCGCCATTTCGGGTTTGACAGCCCCGCAAGGGTTTGTTTTCTCTCAGTTCCAGAGGCACGGGACATCGAATGCACAGACTTTTCAGGTGGAGCAGCAAATGGTGGCCTGGCACAATTCCACTGGTCGTCTTTTGGGCCATCGCGGCCTGGACCTCCACCCCGCCCATCGAAGCCGATCTCGCCGCCCGCTCTACGTCGGTCCTTAAGGATACCGTCCTCGACAAGACGCGGATCGAGGTCTCCGGTCGCGATGTCAGCCTTGCCGCCGACGTCTTCTCGGAAGACGGCCGCCGCGGCGCGGTCGCCGCCGTCGAAGCCGTGCCGGGTGTGCGGCTGGTCAATGACGAAACCCGCCTCGTTCCCGAAACCAAGCCGTTTGTGTGGTCGGCTGAGCGCGACGTCGCCAGGGTGACGCTGGGCGGCAGTGCGCCGCTGCCGGCCGTCAAGGGCAAATTGCTCGAAGCGGCCCGCGCCGCGCTTGGCGGCGTGGAGGTTGCCGACCAGATGCAGATGTCGCGGGGAGCGCCGCCGCGCTTCGACAGTGCCGCCTTGCTGCTGGTCGATCAGATCCCGAAGCTGAAGGAAGGCAAGATCACGATTTCCGACGGCAAGGTCAGCCTTTCCGGCATGGCGCGCGACCTCGGCGGCCGCGAAGCGATCTCAACCGCGCTGAAGAGCCTCCCGGAGGGATTCTCGGTCGCCGCCAACGACATCAAGGCGCCGCCTTACGTATTCCAGGCTTACAAGGATCCGGTGGCGGTGACGCTGACGCTGACCGGCTCCGTACCCGACGACAAGGTCCATGCCGCGATCACGGCGGCGGCCGGACGCAAATTCTTCAACGAGAAGGTGGTCGACAATCTCAAGTCCTCGATCGGCGCGCCCTCCGGCTTCGTCAACGCGGTGGTGCCGGCGCTCGGCGCGCTGTCGCGGCTGTCGACCGGCACGCTGGTCGTGACCGACCGCGAGATCAAGCTCTCGGGCGACGCTTTGTTCGACGCGGCGGTGGCGCAGATCCGCGCCAGCCTCGCCAAGGATTTCCCCGAAGGCTGGCAGGTCAAGGCCGAGATTTCGGTCAAGCCCGCCGCAGCACCGGTCGACCCGACCGTGTGTCAGCAGTTGTTCTCGGAGTTGCTCGCCAAGGGAAGAATCCGCTTCGAATCCGGGCGCGCCATCATCGATCAGGATTCCGCCGGGCTGCTCGACCGCCTGATCGAAATCGCGATGCGCTGTCCGGCGGCGGATGTCGAGATTGCCGGTCACACCGATGCGGACGGCGAGGATGCCGTCAACCAGACGCTGTCGGAGAAACGCGCCCAGGCCGTGCTGGACTATCTCGTCAAAGCGGGCCTGCCGGCGAGCCGGTTTACGCCGGTCGGCTACGGCAGTTCGCAGCCGGTCGCGCCGAACGATACCGAAGAAGGCAAGGCGCAGAACCGCCGCATCGATTTCGTGGTGAGGTAGGCGAATGGCATATGTGCTGATGTTTCATTGGGGCTGGCTTGTGCTATCGGCCCTGCTCGGCTTCGCCATGGGCTGGATCGCGGTGGTCCATCGCGGCCAGGGCGTGTCGAAGCCGATGATGCGGTGGCTCGCGGTGTTGGCGGCGGCGCTGGTCGCGGCCGCGCTGGCGCGCGTGGTCCCCGGCCGCCCCGGCTACTGGCTCGATCTCGGCCTCGTCATGTTTGCGGTGTATCTGGTCGGCTGCGCGGCGGGCTCGTGGCTGCGCGACCGGATACTCTCGCGCCATGCGCCGGCGGCCTGAAATTCGGGCGCGACAGGAGAGGCGAGGGATCGATGACTCCTGCAGACCATTATCGAATGTTCGCGCGCTACAATGCCTGGGCCAACGGCCGCGTTTACGAGGCGGCCGCCCGGCTTCCGGTCGAACAATACCGGGCCGATCGCGGCGCCTTCTTCAAATCGGTGCACGGCACGCTGAACCATCTGCTGGTGACCGACCGGATCTGGATGCGGCGCTTCACCGGCGAGGGCGATGCGCCCGACCGGCTGGATACGATCCTGCATGAGACGTTCGGCGAACTGCGCGCCGCGCGCGAGGCCGAGGACAGCAGGATCCTGCGTTTCGTGGAGGGACTGGACGACCGGCGCATCGGCGGCACCATCAAATACCGCCGCGTTTCCACGCCCGAGGAATTCGAGCAGCAACTGGCGCCGGCGCTGGCGCACTGGTTCAATCACCAGACCCACCATCGCGGGCAGGTCCACGCCCTGCTGACCGGCCTCGTCGGTCAGGCCCCGGAACTCGATCTGTTGTATTTCCAGCGGCTGGCGGCGGGGCCTTCGGCCTGATTTCACGAAAACTTCACCGGCTGCCGGGCAGGTTTGGCGCTCTTCGGCTTTGCGGCGGCACGGCGAATGCAGCAAGACTATACGGCCAGACGCCGGGACCGCCCCGTAAAACCCCGTAATATGTTGAAGGAGCGCGTATTATTCCCATCAACCGAATTCCACTTGGGCTCAAAACACGCTACCACATCGTGCCGGGAAGCAAGCGCGGCGCCGCCGGTGGCGACGCTTGCTCCGGTGCCGTGGTCGCGGGATCGCAGTTCGAGGTTTAGATGCTGGAAGCAATACGCAGGGCGATCTCGTTTCTGCGCCAGAGGCAAATCCTGCATAAGCTGGGTGTCGTCGTCAGCGTCACGGTCATCGGGATCGCGTGCTACGTGCTTTACCACATGCTTCGGCACATCGACGTCGACGAGGTGATCGAGGCCATCAAGCAGACCGAACTCCGCCAGATCGTGCTGGCGTCGTTGTTCGTCGCCATGGGTTATTTCACGCTGACCTTCTATGACTGGTTCGCGGTTCGCGCGATCGGCCGCGGCGACATTCCCTACCGCGTCAACGCGCTCGCCGCCTTCACCAGCTATTCGATCGGGCACAATGTCGGCGCCAGCGTCTTCACCGGCGGCGCGGTGCGCTATCGCATCTATTCCTCCTGGGGCTTGAACGCGATCGACGTCGCCAAGATCTGCTTTCTGGCCGGGCTGACGTTCTGGC
Organism: uncultured Alphaproteobacteria bacterium; assembly: GCA_963843225.1. Lineage (GTDB taxonomy): Bacteria > Pseudomonadota > Alphaproteobacteria > Rhizobiales > Xanthobacteraceae > Bradyrhizobium. The sequence goes on from CAWJJT010000014.1 coordinate 21,776, forward strand.
TCGGCAATGCCGCGGTGCTCGGGCTCGGCATCGCCTATCATCCGGAAGCGGCCTCCGCGATCGATCAACTGCCGCCCTGGCTGAACCGCTTCACCGCGATCCTGATCATTCTGGCGCTGGTCGGTTATGTGGTCTGGGTCTGGATCCGGCCGCGAGGGGTCGGCCGCGGGCCCTGGACGGTGATGCTGCCGGGCGGTCCGCTGACGCTGCTGCAGATCGTGATCGGGATCGTCGATCTCGGCTTCTGCGCGCTGGCGATGTACGTGCTGGTGCCCGACGAGCCCAATCTCGGCTTCGTCGTGGTCGCGGTGATCTTCGTCTCGGCGACGCTGCTGGGCTTCGCCAGCCACTCCCCCGGCGGGCTCGGGGTGTTCGACGCCGCCATGCTGGTCGGGCTGTGGCAGATGGACCGCGAAGCACCTGCTGGCGGGCATGCTGCTGTTCCGGGTGCTCTATTATCTCGCCCCCTTCGTCATATCTGTAATCTTGCTGACGTTTCGCGAGGTTATGATAGGGACGCGGATGAAGCGCCTGCGCCGGGAGGCCGCGCCGCCGGGGCTCGAGGCCGGGCCCGGCCACGAAGCCGCCTATGTCAGGGAGCGTGGCGAAAAGCGGCGCCTGACGATTTGAGAAACCGAACGGGGAGACAGCCGGCCCGATGGCAATAGACGCTCCTTCATCTTCGTCGTTCTTTTCGCCGTGGCCGGACCGGTTGCGGCATTCGGCCATCATCCTGCTCGCCGCCGGCCTCGCGCTGGCCGTCCTGGTCGTGTTCGGCGAATTGTCGCTGGTCCGCGCCGGCGCGGTCTTTGCCTGCATCGCCGCCGCCGCTCTGGTGCCGTGGCGGCTGCACAATGTCGTCGACCTCCCGCGAAGATGTCCGCGGCATCACCAGCCCGGTCGAGACCGCCGCCGTCAGCGCCATCGTCGCCGGCATGCCGGATCCCGCGGTGCTGCTCGACCGCGCCGGCCGCGTCATTCACCTCAATGCCGCCGCCGCGCAGCTGGCGCCGGCGCTGCGCAAGAACGAACTCGCCCAGTTCGCGTTGCGCTCGCCCGAGATCATCACCGCGCTGCGCGAGGCCATCGCCACCACCGAACCGCGGCGCGCCACCTATCTCGATCACGTGCCGGTCGATCGCTGGATGGAATTGATCATCACCCCGGTGCCGGTGCCGACGCTGTTCGGCGGCACCGAAAAATGCATGCTGATGACGTTCCACGACCAGACGCCGCTGCGCCGGGTCGAGGAAATGCGCGCCGACTTCGTCGCCAATGCCAGCCATGAATTGCGCACGCCGCTGGCGGCGCTGTCGGGCTTCATCGATACGCTGCAGGGGCCGGCCAAGGACGACGCCAAGGCGCGCGAGCGCTTTCTCGGCATCATGCATGCGCAGGCGACCCGGATGGCGCGGCTGATCGACGATCTGTTGTCGCTGTCGCGGGTCGAACTGTCGGCCCATGTCCGGCCCGACACGCTGGTCGATATCGTGCCGATCATCCGGCAGGTCGCCGACGGGCTGGAGCCGCTGGCGCGCGAGCGCCAGGTCGCGATCGATATCGATCTGCCGGAGACGCCGGTGGTGATCGCCGGCGACCGCGAGGAATTGCTGCGGCTGTTCGAGAACCTGATCGAGAACGCGCTGAAATACGGCGCCTCCGGCGGCAAGGTCATCGTCTCGCTGATCGCGGCGGTGTCGGGCGAGGGCGCGCCGGAAGTTCGGGTCATGGTGCGCGATTTCGGCCCCGGCATCGCGCCCGAACATCTGCCGCGGCTCACCGAGCGGTTCTACCGGGTGGATGTCGGCGACAGCCGCGCGCAGGGCGGAACCGGGCTCGGTTTATCGCTGGTGAAACATATTGTTAACCGTCATCGCGGCCGGCTTTTGATCGAAAGCGTGCCGAAAAACGGCGCCACTTTTACCGCCTGTTTTCCCCAGGCCAAGACCCCGTCGGCGACCTAAAGTCAAGCAATTTCAATTGCTTGGTGCGTGTCATCCAGCTGTCATCAAACCTTCGTAAAAGCAGCATTGACCGCTCCTAAACGAGCGGCGTGAGCGCAATCGGGCGCATCTGGCGCTTCGCTCACCAGATGGAGACCAGCAATGAATTTCATGAAAGCTATCGTCGCTGCCGGCCTGGTCGCCGCATCGACGTCGGCGTTCGCCGCCGACATTACCGGAGCGGGTGCGACGTTCCCGTTCCCGATCTATTCGAAATGGGCCGATGCCTACAAGAAGGAGACCGGCAACGGTCTGAACTACCAGTCGATCGGCTCGGGCGGCGGCATCAAGCAGATCCAGGCCAAGACCGTGACGTTCGGCGCCACCGACATGCCGCTCAAGGTCGAGCAGCTCGAGAAGGACGGCCTGATCCAGTGGCCGATGGTCATGGGCGCGATCGTTCCGGTGGTCAATCTCGAGGGCGTCAAGCCCGGCGAAATGGTGTTCGACGGCGAGACGCTCGCCAACATCTATCTCGGCAAGATCACCAAATGGGACGATCCGGCGATCAAGAAGCTCAATCCGAAGGTGAAGCTGCCGACCGACGCCATCACCGTGGTGCGCCGTTCCGACGGCTCGGGCACGACCTTCAACTTCACCGACTATCTTTCCAAGGTGAGCGCGGACTGGAAGACCAAGGTCGGCTCCGGCACCGCGGTCGAATGGCCGGCCGGCGTCGGCGCCAAGGGCAATGAAGGCGTCTCCGGCAATATCGGCCAGACCAAGAACTCGATCGGTTACGTCGAATACGCCTATGCCAAGCAGAACAAGCTGACCTATACCGCGATGGTCAACAAGGCCGGCAAGACCGTGCAGCCGACCGTGGAGGCGTTCCAGGCGGCCGCTTCGAACGCCGACTGGGCCAAGGCTCCCGGCTACTACGTGATCCTCACCGATCAGCCGGGCGACAAGTCGTGGCCGATCACGGCATCGACCTTCATCCTGATGCACAAGGAACCGGCCGACAAGGCGGCCTCCGCCGAGGCCATCAAGTTCTTCAAATGGGCTTTCGCCAAGGGCGGCAAGATGGCCGAGGAACTCGACTACATTCCGATGCCGGACCCGGTGGTCAAGCTGATCGAGAAGACCTGGTCGGCCGACATCAAGAGCTGAGCGGACAAAGTCAGGCGGATGCGGTGCGGCGCCGAGTTGCGCCTGCACCGCAAGCCCGGGACCGGCTGCCGCTCGAACAACGGATTGGCCCCGGACCGGAAGCGTGGCGCGCATGCCGATCCGGGGCGACGAGACAGTCCGAAGTAAAACAGTATAGGGGATTGGCGTGGCAGACATGGCCGTTCAGAGCGATGTGATGGAAGCCGCCGGACCTTACGATCGCGCCAGGGCGCTCAACGCTTTCAAGCTCGGCGACGTCACATTTTACTGGATCACGCGCGCCTGCGCGATCTCGGTGCTGCTGATCCTCGGCGGCATCATTCTTTCGCTGATCGTCGGCGCCTGGCCGGCGATGAAGCAATACGGCTTTGCGTTCCTGTGGACGCCGCGCTGGGCGCCGTCGGCCGATCCGCCGGTGCTCGGCGCGCTCGGTCCGATGTACGGCACGCTGGTGACCTCGTTCATCGCGATGCTGATCGCGATCCCGGTCGGACTCGGCATCGCGATCTTCCTCACCGAGCTTTGTCCGCAATGGCTGCGCCGTCCGATCGGCATCGCGATCGAATTGCTCGCCGGCATCCCCTCGATCATCTACGGCATGTGGGGCTTCTTCGTGCTCGGCCCGTTCCTGGCCTACACGTTCCAGCCGTTCATGATCGAGCTGTTCGACGGCATCCCGGTTCTCGGATCGATCTTCGCCGGTCCGCCGTCCTATCTCAGCCTGTTCAACGCGGCGCTGATCCTGGCCATCATGGTGCTGCCCTTCATCACCGCGATCTCGGTCGACGTGTTCAAGACCGTGCCGCCGGTGCTGAAGGAAGCCGCCTACGGCGTCGGCTGCACCACCTGGGAAGTCGTGCGCAACGTGGTCATTCCCTACACCCGCGTCGGCGTCATCGGCGGCATCATGCTGGCGCTCGGCCGCGCGCTCGGCGAGACCATGGCGGTCACCTTCATCATCGGCAATTCCTTCCGCATCTCGTCCTCGATCTTCGCGCCGGGCACCACGATCTCGGCGGCGATCGCCTCCGAATTCGCCGAAAGCGACGGCCTGCATCAGTCCGGCCTGATCCTGCTCGGCCTGCTGCTGTTCGTGCTGACGTTCTTCGTGCTGGCCGCGGCGCGGCTGATGCTGCTGCGGCTGGAAAAGAAGGCGGGGAACTAGACTCATGAATCCGATTTACTCGCGCCGCCGCCGCAACGACATCATCATCCGCGGGCTTTGCTTCGGCGCCGCGCTGTTCGGCGTGACCTGGCTGGCGCTGATCCTGTTCACGCTGCTCTACAACGGCCTCGCCGGGCATCAACCTGCAGCTCTTCACCGCAGAACACCCCGCCGCCGGGATCGACCGAAGGCGGCCTGCTGAACGCCATCGTCGGCTCGGTCATCATGACCGTGATCGGGGTCGGCATCGGCGCGCCGCTCGGCCTGTTCGCCGGCACCTATCTCGCCGAATACGGCAGGAACGATCGCCTCACCTCGGTGATCCGCTTCATCAACGACATTCTGCTGAGCGCGCCGTCGATCATCATCGGCCTGTTCGTCTACGGCGCGATCGTGGTGCCGATGGGCGGCTTCTCGGCGTTCGCCGGCTCGCTGGCGCTGGCCGTGATCGTGATTCCGGTGGTGGTGCGCACCACCGAGGACATGCTGCTGCTGGTGCCCAATCCGCTGCGCGAGGCGGCGTCCGCGCTCGGCCTGCCGCGCTCGCTGGTCATCAAGCGCATCGCCTACCGCGCGGCGCGCTCCGGCCTGATCACCGGCGTGCTGCTGGCGACCGCGCGCGTCGCCGGCGAAACCGCGCCGCTGCTGTTCACCGCGCTCTCCAACCAGTTCTTCAGCCTCGATCTGACCAAGACCATGGCCAACCTGCCGGTGACCATCAACAATTTCGTGCAAAGCCCCTACGCCTACTGGAAGCAGCTCGCCTGGAGCGGGGCCTTGATCATCACCCTGACCGTGCTTGCCCTGAATATTGGCGCGCGCATTCTCGGCGCCGAGAGGACCGCAAAATGAACGATCTTTCCGTATCCGTGAGTCACGCCGGCGGCGCCGGCTCCGCCGGTCGGCGCTGCCCGAGGCGCCGGCGAAGGTGACCGCGCGCGGCCTGAACTTCTATTACGGCGAACACCACGCGCTGAAGAACATCAACCTCACGCTCGGCACCAATCGCGTCACCGCCTTCATCGGGCCGTCCGGCTGCGGCAAGTCGACCTTGCTGCGGATTTTCAACCGGATGTACGATCTCTATCCGGGCCAGCGCGCCACCGGCCAGTTGATGCTCGACCAGACCAACGTCCTCGACCCCAAGCTCGATCTCAATCTGCTGCGCGCCCGGGTCGGCATGGTGTTCCAGAAGCCGACGCCGTTTCCGATGACGATCTACGAGAACATCGCCTTCGGCATCCGGCTCTACGAGAAGATTTCCAAGTCCGAGATGGACGGCCGGGTCGAAAAGGCGCTGCGCGGCGGCGCGCTGTGGAACGAGGTCAAGGACAAGCTGAACGCCTCGGGCCTCAGCCTGTCCGGCGGCCAGCAGCAGCGGCTCTGCATCGCCCGCACCGTGGCGGTGCGGCCCGAGGTGATCCTGTTCGACGAGCCGTGCTCGGCGCTCGATCCGATCTCGACCGCCAAGGTCGAGGAATTGATCCAGGAGCTGGCGGAGGACTACACCATCGCCATCGTCACCCACAACATGCAGCAGGCCGCGCGCGTCTCCGACAAGACCGCCTTCATGTATCTCGGCGAGCTGATCGAATTCGACGAGACCAACAAGATCTTCACGTCGCCGAGCGATCGACGCACCCAGGACTACATCACCGGCCGGTTCGGCTAAGGAGAGATAACAGGATGGCTTCTGAACATACCGCCAAGGCGTTCGACAGCGATCTGCAGGAACTGACCCGGCTGGTCGCGGAGATGGGCGGTCTCGCCGAACGCATGATCGTCGATTCCGTCGATGCGCTGATCCGCCGCGACGTCGCGCTCGGCAAGCGCGTCGTCGCCGCCGACGCCGAAATCGACAATCTGCAGCGCGTGATCGAGGAGCGCGCGGTGTTGACCATCGCGCGGCGCCAGCCGATGGCGGTCGACCTGCGCGAAATCGTCGGCGCCATGCGGGTCGCCACCGATCTCGAGCGGATCGGCGACCTCGCCAAGAACATGGGCAAGCGGGTCGCGGCGCTGGAGAGCGATTTCCAGCCGCTGAAGCTGATCCGCGGCCTCGAGCACATGACCGACCTCGTGCAGTCGCAGGTCAAGTCCGTGCTCGACGCCTATGCGGCGCACGATTTGCCGGCGGCGATGGCGGTCTGGAAGGGCGACGAGGAAGTCGACGCCATCTGCACCTCGCTGTTCCGCGAACTCCTGACCTATATGATGGAAGATCCGCGCAACATCACGTTCTGCATCCATCTGATGTTCTGCGCCAAGAACATCGAGCGGATCGGCGATCACGCCACCAATATCGCGGAAACCGTGTTCTACATGATCGAAGGCCAGCAGATCCTCGACAAGCGCCCGAAGGGCGACATGACGACCTTTGCGACGACGGTGCCCGGAAACTAGCGTCAAGAGCCGGAAACTGGATCAAGACAAAGATAAAGGCTGGAACGAATGAGCGCGCGCATTCTGGTGGTGGAAGACGAGGAAGCGCTGACCACGCTGCTTGCGCTACAACCTCGACGCCGAAGGCTACGACGTCGAAACGGTCGGGCGCGGCGATGACGCCGACACCAGGCTGAAGGAACGCGTTCCCGACCTGATCGTGCTCGACTGGATGCTGCCGGGCCTGTCCGGCATCGAGCTGTGCCGCCGCCTGCGGGCGCGGCCGGAGACCAAGTCGCTGCCGATCATCATGCTGACCGCGCGCGGCGAGGAAAGCGAGCGGGTCAGGGGGCTTGCCACCGGCGCCGACGATTACATCGTCAAGCCGTTCTCGGTGCCGGAACTGCTGGCGCGGGTGAAGGGCCTGTTGCGCCGCGCCAGCCCCGAGCGGCTCGCCACCGTGCTCACCTATGGCGACATCGAGCTCGACCGCGAGAAGCGCCGCGTCGCCCGCTCGGGCCGCCCGATCGATCTCGGCCCGACCGAGTATCGCCTGCTGGAATTCTTTCTGGAGCATCCGGGCCGGGTGTTCAGCCGCGAGCAGTTGCTCGACAGCGTCTGGGGCCGCGACATCTATATCGACGAGCGCACCGTGGATGTGCATATCGGCCGCCTGCGCAAATTGCTCAACCCCGGCCGCGAGCAGGATCCGATCCGCACCGTGCGCGGCGCCGGCTACGCGCTGGACGACCGCTTCGCGAAGGTGGAGTAAGCATCGAGCGCAACGATCTCCGACCGTCATCCTGAGGAGCCGCGCGGCTTCGCGAGGCATCTCGATCCTGCGAGACGCTATGCTCTGCAAGCGCTTCCGTGGCAGGATGAGCGTCCGCAGGCCAGTTGCGCTTGAGTGGTCGTTGGAGCGAGTTGTTTCCACATCGTCCACGAGCGAGCGACGAGCGCCGCTTCGCGAAGCCGGAGTCGCGACGGCGAACAGTCTCGTTCGCTGATCCTGCGACGCGTCCGCGGACGCCGGCTACGCGCTCGACGACCGGTTCGCGAGGGTGCGTCGCGAGCAATGCCGTCGTCCCGGCGAGCCGGGACCCATAGCCACCGATGTCAAAAATTGAAAAGACGCTGGAGCGACCAGCGAGCATAACCACACACGCCGGTGGTTATGGGTCCCGGCGTGCGCGGGGACGACGGCTCAATTCACCGCGTCGAGCGCGCTTGCGCGCGTTACCGCGTCGGCTTCGGCGGCTGGCGGCGGCGGTCGCAGGCCGGCTGATAGGCGATCCGCGAGTGATGCGCGCAGTAGGGCAGGCTGGTCAGCGCCTTGCCGCCGCAGAAGAAGAATTCCGGGCTGGAGGGATCGCCGACCGGCCAGTGGCAGGTGGCCTCGTTCAGTTCCAGCAGCGACAGCCGCTGGCTCATCGGCACGACATTGTCGTAGGCGATCGGATCCGGCTCCAGCTCGACCTCGAAGGCGTGGGCCAGCGCGGTGTTGCCGCGCGAGACCGGCCGCGCAACCCGCATCATGTGCTGGGCGGGGCGGGCCTTGCGCTGGCGCGGAGCCGCCGAGGAGGGGCTCTTGGCGCGGCCGGAAAGGCCCAGCCGGTGGACTTTGCCGATCACGGCATTTCGCGTCACATTTCCGAGTTCCGCGGCGATCTGGCTGGCCGAAAGCCCGCCTTCCCAGAGCTTCTTCAGTTGTTCGACGCGATCGTCAGACCAGGTCAATACCGTCATCGCACTCTTTCCCTCGCGTCGCGCCGGCCGATTTTGGGACAGCGCTGCGGTGTCAATCGTCTCAAAAATCCCTGCCGGCAGAATCCCTTAGCCCTCGCCGGGCGCGAAAAGCGCACCCGAACGTTTACGCCGAACAACCGCAACTAAGAGGATCAGTACTGCCGCACGAGATGTCGTACCCGACAGGAAAGAAGCTACAATATGGCGTGACTCCCGCGCAAGAGTCCGCGCGAGTGCGTCCACATGTTCCGTCACCTAAACATTGCAATGCGCTGTTTCGGCGACACCGGATTTTTGCGGATTTTACGGCTCTCCGACCGGTTGACACCTATCGCCTCGCGCATAGAATGCCTCTACGTGCCGCCCCGAAAAGGCGGCACGTTTTGTTTTCCGGGGCTGGTTGCCGATGCGATCGCGCCACTACGCATCGCAGCCGGGTCCTAACCCAACAGTGATCGCCATGACCAACAGCGCGACGTCGCATCTGCTTCCCGTATTCGCCAGGGTCGATCTCGGTTTCGAGCGCGGCGAGGGCTGCTGGCTGATCGCGACCAATGGCGAGCGCTATCTCGATTTCACCAGCGGCGTCGCGGTCAATGCGCTCGGCCATTGCCATCCGCATCTGGTCGCGGCGCTGCAGGAGCAGGCCACCAAGCTGTGGCACATGTCGAACCTGTTCAAGAGCCCGGACGGCGAAAAGCTGGCGGCGCGGCTGTGCGAGCAGAGCTTTGCCGATTTCGTGTTTTTCGCCAATTCCGGCGCCGAAGCGATGGAATGCGCGATCAAGGTCACGCGCAAATATCACGCCGCCAAGGGCCATCCCGAGCGCTATCGCATCATCACCTTCGACGGCGCGTTCCACGGCCGGACGCTGGCGACGCTGGCCGCGACCGGCTCGCCGAAATATCTCGAAGGCTTCGGGCCGCCGGTCGACGGTTTCGATCAGGTGCCGCTTGGCGATCTCGATGCCGTGAAGAAGGCGATCGGCCCGCAGACCGCGGGCATCCTGATCGAGCCGCTGCAGGGCGAAGGCGGCGTGCGCGCCGCGCCGCATGCCTTCTTCAAGGCGCTGCGCCAGCTCTGCGACGACAAGGGCCTGCTGCTGGTGTTCGACGAGGTGCAGACCGGCATGGGCCGCACCGGCGAGCTGTTCGCCTACAAGCGCCTCGGCGTGACCCCCGACGTCATGTCGCTGGCCAAGGCGCTCGGCGGCGGCTTTCCGATCGGCGCCTGCCTCGCGACGGCCGAGGCCGCCTCCGGCATGACGCCGGGCTCGCATGGTTCGACCTTCGGCGGCAATCCGCTGGCGGTCGCGGCGGCGAACGCGGTGCTGGACGTCATGCTCAAGCCCGGCTTCTTCGAGCATGTGCAGAAGATGTCGCTGCTGCTCAAGCAGAAGCTCGCCTCCGTGGTCGACCGTCATCCGGCGGTGCTCGCCGAGGTGCGCGGCGAGGGACTCCTGATCGGCGTCAAGGCGGTGGTGCCGTCGGGCGATCTCGTGACGGCGCTGCGCGACGAGAAGCTGCTCACGGTCGGCGCCGGCGACAACGTCGTCCGGTTCCTGCCGCCCTTGATCGTCAGCGAGGCGGAGATCGAGGAGTCCGTGCAGCGCCTCGAGCGCGCCTGCGTCAGGCTTGCCGGCGGTCAGTTGAAGCGGGCGGCGGGGCAATGAGCAAGGCGCTGCGTCACTTTCTCGATCTCAAGCGAGCTTCCGACCAGGGAGCTGCGCGACGTGCTCGCCCTGAGCGTCGCCATGAAGGCGAAGCTGAAGGCCTACAAGAGCAACGAAGGCGAGAAGCCGAAGCGGCCGCTCGACGGCAAGACGCTGGCGATGATCTTCGAAAAGCCGTCGACCCGCACCCGGGTGTCGTTCGACGTCGGCATGCGCCAGCTCGGCGGCGAGGCGATCATGCTGACCGGCGCGGAGATGCAGCTCGGCCGCGGCGAGACCATCGCCGACACCGCGCGCGTGCTGTCGCGCTACGTCGACGCCATCATGATCCGCATCCTCAATCACGACGCGCTGCTGGAACTCGCCGCGCACGCCACCGTGCCCGTCATCAACGGGCTGACGCGGCGTTCGCATCCCTGCCAGGTGATGGCCGACCTGATGACGTTCGAGGAACATCGCGGTCCGATCGAGGGCCGCACGGTGGCCTGGAGCGGCGACGACAACAACGTGCTGGCGTCGTGGGCGCATGCCGCGGAGCGGTTCAAGTTCACCTTGAACGTCGCGACCCCGCCGGAGCTCGCGCCGAAAAAGCCGATGCGCGACTGGATCAAGGCGACGCAGGCGTCCATCGTGCTCGGCAACGATCCGGAGGAAGCCGTGCGCGACGCCGATTGCGTCGTCACCGACACCTGGTTCTCGATGGGCGACAAGGACGGCGAGCACCGCCACAATCTCTTGAAGCCCTATCAGGTCAACGCGCGGCTGATGTCGCTGGCAAAACCCGACGCGCTGTTCATGCATTGCCTGCCCGCCCATCGCGGCGACGAGGTCACCGACGAGGTGATCGACGGCCCGCAGTCGGTGGTGTTCGACGAAGCCGAAAACCGCCTGCACGTGCAGAAGGGCATTCTGGCGTGGTGTTTCGAGACGGCGGGGTAATTCTTCGTCGTCCCGGCCAAGCGAAGCGCGAGCCGGGACCCACAACCACCGCTGCGCGTCGTTGCGAAAGCGGGTGCCGCATCCCGGCACAACAACTGATACCGGTGACTATGCGTCCCTGCTTTCGCAGGGACGACCGGAGACATTTTCGCGGCTCTCAAACCCCTTTCGTTTCGCGGCTTCCGACCCCAGATAAAGCGCCATGACTTCACAATCCCCCGACATCAAAACCGACAAAACCCCGATCCGGGCGCCCTCGGCTGTTCCGGTCGACGATGCCGTGCTGCCGTTCGAGGTCGATGCGCTCGACCTGCGCGGACGGCTGACCCGGCTCGGCCCCGCGCTCGACGATTTGCTGACCAAGCACGATTATCCCGTGCCCGTGGCCAAGCTGCTCGGCGAGGCCGTCGTGCTGACGACCCTGCTCGGCTCGTCGCTGAAATTCGACGGCCGCTTCATCCTGCAGACCCAGACCGACGGCCCGGTGTCGTTCCTGATCGTGGATTTCCAGGCGCCGGACCGGCTGCGCGCCTATGCGCGCTACGATGCCGCGCGCCTGAAGGAGGGCCTGGATTCCGGCGCGCTGCTCGGCAAGGGCCATCTCGCGATGACCATCGATCAGGGCCCCGACATGAGCCGCTACCAGGGCCTGGTGGCGCTCGACGGCGGCACGCTCGAGGATGCCGCGCATGAATATTTCCTGCGCTCGGAACAGATCCCGACGCGGGTGCGGCTTGCGGTCGGCGAGGAGTGGCGCGGCGGCGAAGGCGAGCGCCCGCGGCATCGCTGGCGCGCCGGCGGCATGCTGCTGCAATTCCTGCCCAAGGCGCCGGAGCGGGCGCGGCAGGCCGACCTGCATCCCGGCGACGCGCCGGAAGGCGTCCTCACCGATACCGTGGCGGAGGACGACGCCTGGGTCGAGGGCCAGTCGCTGATCGCGACGGTGGAGGATATCGAGCTGATCGATCCGGATCTGTCGGGCGAGCGGCTGTTGTATCGGCTGTTTCACGAGCGCGGCGTTCGCGTGTTCGCGCCGCTTCCGCTTCGCGCGCAATGCTCGTGCTCGCGCGAGGCGGTGTCCTCGATGCTCAAGAGCTTCGCCCCCGACGATCGCGCCGCGATGGTCCAGGACGGCAAGGTGGTGGTGACCTGCGAGTTCTGCTCGTCGGTCTATCAGTTCACGCCGCACGAGGCGGGCGTCGAGGAGTAAGGGCTACGAAGACGGCGATTGAAATTGCGCGCGGGGTGTCTCGCTATCGCGCGCTCGACGGTCCGAGATCGACCCAGTTGCTCCAGCGCGAACTGGCCAATGTTTGAAAGTCGGTCGAGAGCGGACGGCGCCCTTGCCGCTCATGCGCTGCTATCACCTGCTCGGACTCCCTGATCTTCCGCTTGAGCTCGGCCACGATCGCCTGACCCTCTTCGGTCACCTTCGGCCGCGCAATCGCCCCGAAGGTGAAGCGGGACGTTTCGAATTGCTTCAGGGCGTCACGGTGCTTCCTGATCTGAGCCCGGTGCCACGCGATTTGACTGTTGCTGTCTGCCGCCATCTGAAGCCCGCCATCCCTGTTTTTCTGAACCAGACTCGAGCATAGGTGATTCGCCGCCGGTCGCAGGTGGCCGAATGGCGGCGTTATCGCGGCCGGGACATGGCGGATGATATTTCTGATTTTCAGAAATTGCCTTGACCCCGGACGCAAATCACTTTTATGTCCCCCGCCGTCCCGCCCCACTCCGAGGGGCGTTGCGCAACGTCACGAAACGCGGGGCGGGATGCGGTGGACGCGAGAGGCGCGCTTGACGGGCGATGCCAACGCGGACGGCGAAGTCGTGTGGTCCTGATGCCCCGGTGCTGGCATCAAGTCGGCGGAGCGATCCGCCAATGACGGTGGCAACAAAGCCGGTCACCGGGGAGAGCGCGAAGGAAACCGTAAAACCATTGCGCGGGGAGTGCCGGGTGATTTCCGGTGTGACCTGACTAACGCGTGTGCGTTACCACTACCAACCTGCACACGCGGCTATCGGGCGCATCGGGCGCCCGGCATTCCCTGCGCCCTCTGATCGAAGAGGGCGGAATGAACGGACAAAACCTCGCGCGGAACACGCGGCGAGATCGCGGAGCCGTATCCAGTCGTCATTGCGAGCGAAGCGAAGCAATCCATCGCGCAGCAAGCAAGAAAGCTGGATTGCTTCGCGCTTGGCTCGCAATGACGGTCTTACCATTCTGGCTGTTCGAAAGGCGAGGAAATGGAACGACCCGCCCTAGTTCAACACCCGCTTGCTGTCGGGGCTGTCGAGCGAAAACGTCGGCACGTCGATCTCGAAGCGTTCGCCGCTCTCGTTGACCATCAGATAACGTCCGGTCATGAAGCCCGAGGCGGTCGGCAGCGGCACGCCGGAGGTGTATTCGAAGCGCTCGCCCGGCGCGAGCACGGGCTGCTCGCCGACCACGCCCTTCGCCGCGCACTTCCTGCTTGCGGCCCGTTGCGTCGGTGATGATCCAGTGCCGCGTCCGCAACTGCACCGTCTCATCGCCGGTGTTGGTGATGACGATGGTATAGGACCAGAAATATTCGCGTCTTTCGATCGACGAGCGCTCGGGGAGGAAGTTCGGCTCCACGGTGACTTCGATCTGGCGGGTAACGGCGCGGTACATGCGGGCAATTCTTTCCAAATCGGCGGGCATCATAGCGAAGATTTGATCCGGAACCAATCGCCCGCCGGACGGGCCAGTATCCCAGCTACGCGGATTTGGCCATCGTCGTTTCAACATAGTTCGCACCTAAAGCGCGGGCCGCCGAGGGAGTGGAAAATCCCCTGAATTGGCTGGCCCGGCTTGCTTGCAACGGGCCTGCCGATACTATCCAGGCCGTGGCGCAGGCGTGTAAAATCGACCTGCCCCCAACACCGGTGCCAGATGACGTCCATCGCCGATCGAATTGCCGGACCACCGCTCGCGGGCGGCGTCGATGCGCTTGAGCCGCGCCCGCGCGCGCGGCTTCCGCATCGGCGATCTCGTTTCCGGTCGTCGGCGGCGAGCGCGAGTTGCGGCTCGATCTGTTCCGCGGACTGGCGCTGTGGCTGATCTTCATCGACCACCTGCCGCCCAATCTGCTGACCTGGTTCACGATCCGCAATTACGGTTTCTCCGACGCCACCGAGATCTTCATTTTCATCTCCGGCTATACGGCGGCGTTCGTTTACGGCCGCGCCATGCTGGAGTCCGGTTTCGTGGTCGCGACCGCGCGCATCCTGCGGCGGGTCTGGCAGATCTACGTCGCGCACGTGTTCCTGTTCACGATCTTCCTGGCGGAAATTTCCTACGTCGCCACCAGCTTCGAGAACCCGCTGTACTCCGAGGAAATGGGGATCATGGATTTCCTCAAGCAGCCGGACGTCACCATCGTCCAGGCGCTGCTGTTGCGATTCCGCCCCGTGAACATGGACGTGCTGCCGCTCTATATCGTGCTGATGCTGTTCCTTCCCTTGATCCTGTGGCTGATGAAGTGGCGCGCCGACCTCACGCTGGCGCTGTCGGTCGTGCTCTATGCCGTGACCTGGGAATACGACCTGTATCTGTCGGCCTATCCGAACGGCTACTGGGCCTTCAATCCGCTGGCGTGGCAATTGCTGTTCGTGTTCGGCGCGTGGTGCGCGCTCGGCGGCGCGCGGCGCATGCAAGGCATTCTGTCGTCGAAGATCACGCTCTGGATCTCGTTCGCCTATTTGTTCGCGGCGTTCTTCGTCACGCTGACCTGGTATTTCCCGCAATTGAGCCATCTGTTGCCGCGCCGGCTTGAGCAATGGATGTACCCGATCGACAAGACCGATCTGGACGTGCTGCGGTTCGCGCATTTCCTGGCGCTGGCGGCCGTCACCGTGCGTTTCCTGCCGAAGGACTGGCCGGGATTGAAATCGCCCTGGCTGCGGCCGCTGATCCTGTGCGGGCAGCACTCGCTGGAGATTTTCTGCCTCGGCGTGTTCCTGGCATTCGCCGGACATTTCGTGCTGGCCGAGGTTTCCGGCGGTGCTGCAATGCACTTCGTTATCAGTATTTCGGGAATCCTGATCATGTGGGCCGTGGCATGGGTGATTTCGTGGTACAAGCGGGTTGCCGACAAGAGCGCTCCACGGAACAAAGGCGCCGCCGGCAATGCCGATATGGCGGGAGGGGGCTGATGACGTCCAACTCAGGGACCATCCTGGGGCTGATGATGCTGGCCGGTCTTTTGACCGCAGCGCCGGTGGACGTGCGCGCGGAGGATGCGCCGCAGAGCTGCGAGGTTCCCGCCTACCTTTTGACCACCGAGAGCGTGCTTCAGAAGGTCGCAGATGCCGTGAAAGGCGGCCAGCCGCTGAATATATTGGTGGTGGGCAGCCGTTCCTCCACCATCAGCACGTCAGAGGCGAGTGCCTACCCCGCAAGGTTGCAGGCGACGTTGCAGGAGAAGCTGCCCTTAACCACGATCAAGATGTCCGTAGAAATACAGAGCAAGAAAACGGCCGACGAAGTGGCCGCCAGCCTCGTTAAGCTCGTGGAAGATAAAAGCCCTACTTTGGTCATCTGGCAGACCGGCACCGTCGATGCTATGCGCTCCATCGATCCCGATGATTTTCGCGCTGCTGTGGATGAAGGTGTCGCTGCACTGCAAAAGGCGGGAGCCGACGTGGTCTTGATGAACCTGCAATATAGTCCGCGCACCGAAACGATGATCTCGGCGCCGCCCTATCTGGATAACATGCGCGTCGTCGCGCAGCAGCACGACGTCCCGCTGTTCGACCGTTTCGCCATCATGCATCAGTGGAATGATGCCGGAGATTTCGACCTGTTCAGCGCCGTCCATGGAAACGAGCTTGCCAAGCGCGTCCACGATTGCCTCGGCAAGGCACTGTCGAAATTCGTCATCGACGCCGCCCATCTGGGCGCCGCTCAGCAGAATTGAGGATCTAGCCTTAATGAGTCGTGTAAGCCCTTTTCGCCGAATTGCAGCGCTGGCCGGCCCCGCGGCCGCTGTCGCTGCGATTGTGCTGTTGACGCCCGCCGCCTCGTCGCTCGCGCATGCGCAGGCCGGCCAGCCGATTCAGCAGGCGGCGGTATCGAGCGCCGCGAAATCCGATAGCGCAAAACCGGCCGCATCGCAGACGACCGGCACCGGCAACGTTGCCGCGGTCGATCCGGCGCAGCCGAAGAGCCTCACCGCCAAGGCGATCGACACCGTGAAGGAAGTCGCGAAATCGGCCGGCGACATTTTCAGCCGCGTGCCGTGCCGGTCGCCGAAGGGCGGCGCCAAATCGATGGGATCGCTGCCGCGCGTGGCGGCCAAGCTCGCTTCGGGCGAGCCGGTGATGATCATCGCTTTCGGCTCGTCGTCGACGCAGGGTTACGGCAGCACGTCACCGCAATTCACCTATCCCAACCGGCTCGCCAGGCAGTTGCGCCGGCAATATCCGAACGCCGACATCACCGTCCTCAACCGCGGCAAGGGCGGCGAGGATGCGCCGGAAATGATGAGGCGGCTGCAGACCGAGGTGATCGACATGAAGCCGGATCTGG
The DNA here is from genome assembly GCA_963843225.1 of uncultured Alphaproteobacteria bacterium. Taxonomy (GTDB): domain Bacteria; phylum Pseudomonadota; class Alphaproteobacteria; order Rhizobiales; family Xanthobacteraceae; genus Bradyrhizobium. The sequence goes on from CAWJJT010000014.1 coordinate 38,350, forward strand.
TGATCTGGCAGGTCGGCACCAACGCCGTGCTGCGCAATCTCGATCCCGCCGAGACCGCGTTGCAGGTCGAGGACGGCGTTGCGCGCATCCAGGCGGCCGGCGCCGATCTCGTGCTGGTCGATCCGCAATACTCCCCGCGGGTCACCGAGCATAGCGAGAGCGCGAGCAAGATGGTGCGGCTGCTCAGCAAGGTCGCCGAACTGCGCCATGTCGGCATTTTCCCGCGCTTCGAGGTGATGCGCGAGTGGCACGAACAGCAGGCGCTGCCGATCGACAGTTTCGTCATCGCCGACGGCCTGCACATGAACGACTGGGGCTACGCCTGTTTCGCCCAACTGCTCGGCGACGACATCATCAAGTCGGTCGGCCAGCTCAAGCTCGGCGTCAACGTGCCGAGCAGTGTTCAGGCCTATCGGCCGATGTGAGTTGACGTCATTGCGAGGAGCGTAAGCGACGAAGCAATCCAGCTTTGCTGCGGCATGGATTGCTTCGCTTCGCTCGCAATGACGAAGTTGGCCGGTTCGCGAGTTCCGCCCTCACGCCTTCTCCAGCGCCGCGTAAAAATCCTCGATCAAATCGTCGGCGTGTTCGAGCCCGGCGGAGAAGCGGATAAAGCCTTCGCTGATGCCGAGTTCGGCGCGCGCCTCCAGCGACAGCCGCTGATGCGTCGTGGTCGCCGGATGGGTGACGAGGCTTTTGGCGTCGCCGAGATTGTTGGAGATCCGCGACAGCTTCAGCCCGTTGAGCGTGCGGAACGCCGCCGCCTTGCCGCCCTTGACCTCGAAGCCGATCAGCGTCGATCCGGCGCGCATCTGCTTCTTCACCAGCGCGGCCTGCGGATGATCGGCGCGGCCGGGATAAATCAGCCGCGAGATTTTCGGATGCTTGGCCAGCGCCTCGGCGATGGCGGCCGCGGTTTCGGTCTGCGCGCGCACCCGCACCGCCAGCGTTTCCAGCCCCTTCAGCAGGATCCAGGCGTTGAACGGCGACATCGACGGGCCGGTCTGGCGCATGAAATTGTGGATGTGCTCGGCAATGAACGCCTCCGACGACAGGATGACGCCGCCGAGGCAGCGGCCCTGGCCGTCGATATGTTTGGTGGCGGAATACACCACGACATCCGCGCCCAGGCTCAGCGGGCTCTGCCAGATCGGCGTCGCAAACACGTTGTCGACGATCAGCCGCGCGCCGGCGCCATGCGCGATTTCCGCAATGCTGCCGATGTCGAGCACGTCGAGCGTCGGATTGGTCGGGCTTTCCAGGAAGCAGCTTTTGGTGTTCGGCCGCATCGCCTTGCGCCACTGGTCGAGATCGAGGCCGTCGACCAGCGTGGAGGAGATGCCGTAGCGCGGCAGAAGGTCCTCCACCACGTAGCGGCACGATCCGAACATCGCCTTCGCCGCCACCACGTGATCGCCGGCTCTGAGCGGCGCGAGAATGGCGGTTGTCACCGCGGCCATGCCGGTGGCGGTGGCGCGCGCGGCCTCGGCGCCTTCGAGTTCGATCATGCGGCGCTCGAACATCGAGATGTTCGGATTGGAAAAGCGCGAATAGATGAAGCCGGGCTCCTCGCCCTTGAACCGCGCCTCGCATTGCTCGGCGGTGTCGTAGACAAAGCCCTGCGTCAGGAACAGCGCCTCGGATGTTTCGGCGAATTGCGAGCGCAACGTGCCGGAATGGACCAGCCGGGTTTCGGGGCGGTAGCGGGCAGTGGGCGACGCGGGCTTGGCAGACTCAGACATGTGACCTCCTGAGTGACCACCCAGGGAAAGCCCCGGGAAATAGTCACAAAAAAACCGGCCTGGAAAAATTCCACAGGCCGGGATCACACTGTCCCCGGCCTGTTTAGCGACTTATTTAACGTGGCTGCAAGCCGGCCGGCTCAAATCACCACGGGATAAGTCATGCTGATATTCCCTCGCGCCCTTCCCGTCAAGGCGGCCATCGGATAACGGGTAAAAGTCCGTGTTTTCAGCGTCTGGATGGCTATAACAAGGTCATTCTGAGGACCCCAATTTGAGCTTCATGCTTCCAGTCGGCGCCAATGGCATCCTGCCCGACCGCATGATCGCGGCGATGGCCGATGCCGGCCTGATCCTGCCGGCCTATCCCTTCGTCGAAAGCCAGATCCAGCCGGCGAGCCTCGATCTGCGTCTCGGCGACATCGCCTACCGGGTCCGCGCCAGCTTTCTGCCGGGGCCGGGCGCGACGGTGGCCGAGCGCATCGACGAATTGAAGCTGCACGAAATCAACCTCTCCGACGGCGCGGTGCTGGAGACCAACTGCGTCTACATCGTGCCGCTGCTGGAGAGCCTCGCGCTGCCGCCGGAGATCGTTGCCGCCGCCAATCCGAAAAGCTCGACCGGACGGCTCGATGTGTTCACCCGCGTGATCGCCGACGGCACGCGGCGGTTCGACATGATCGGCGCCGGCTATCACGGCCCGCTCTATGCGGAGATCAGCCCGAAGACGTTTCCGGTGCTGCTGCGCGAGGGTTCGCGGCTGAGCCAGGTCCGCTTCCGCACCGGCGAGGCGATCCTCACCCCCGACGAACTCGGCATCCTGCACAAGAGGGAGCGGCTGGTCGATGTCGACAACGCCGATCTCGTCAACGGCGTGGCGCTGAGCGTCGACCTCGCGGGGAAGAACGCCAACGGCTTTGTCGGCTATCGCGCCAAGCGGCACACCGGCGTGGTCGATATCGATCGCCGCGGCGGCTATGCGATCGACGAGTTCTGGGAGCCGATCGCGGCGCGGCCGGACGGCAGCCTCATCCTCGATCCCGGCGAGTTCTATATTCTGGCGTCCAAGGAAGCCGTGCAGGTGCCGCCGGACTATGCCGCCGAGATGGTGCCGTTCGATCCGCTGGTCGGCGAATTCCGCGTGCATTATGCGGGCTTCTTCGATCCCGGTTTCGGTTATGCCGGGGCCGGCGGGCAGGGCTCGCGCGCGGTGCTGGAAGTGCGCTCGCGCGAAGTGCCGTTCATCCTCGAGCACGGCCAGATCGTCGGCCGGCTGGTCTACGAAAAGATGCTGTCGCGCCCCGGCGCCATGTACGGCCAGCGCATCGGCTCCAACTACCAGGCGCAGGGGTTGAAGCTGAGCAAGCATTTCAAGGTCTAGCCGTCATTGCGAGGTTCGTAGCCCGCGAGGTTCGTAGCCCGGATGGAGCGCAGCGCAATCCGGGAAGGAATACGGCGGCGCTGACCCCGGATTGCGCTGCGCTCCATCCGGGCTACCCGTTCTGAACCGCTTCGCTGGCGCTCGTAACGACGGCTGATGTAGACTTGCGCCCAATAACAAACGAGGCGCGGGAGCGAACATGACGGGAGGATCGCAGGACGCCGTCGCGCAGGAGGCGCAATGGCTGCGGTGGCGCAGCGTCGCTGACCTCTATCACGCTTTTTTCACCGGCCTGATCCTGACCGTGGTGACGCGCCGCGGCACGGCGGACGCCGCCGAATTCGTATTCCGGGTGTTTCGCCGCCAGCAGCAGGAACGCTTTTTGCCGGGCCTCGAAAAGCTCGGCCTCGCTCATCTGCCGCCGGCGGTGGCTGCCGCGCAATACCACTACCTCTCGAACTGGATCGGCGGCGTCCATGTCGAATACATGTACGAGACCGACCGCAAGGCGTGGATCCGCTACCCGCCGCCGCGCTGGATCTGGCGCGGCACCGCGATCTGCGGCGTGCCCGGCGAAGTGTCGCGCGCGATGCTGCGGGGCTGGCACGCCAACAATGGCGTTGCACTTGGCAATCTCAAGCTCGGCTTTGTCTGCACCAAGCAGAGCGTCGACGGTCAGGACGGCCTCGAAGGCTATTACTGCGAATACGATCACCCGCTCGAACTCGACCAGCGGCTGGTATTCGCGCGGCACCTCGAAGCGCCCCTGTTCGATCCCGCCAGTGCGCCGGCATTGCCGGTCAAGAACTGGCCGAAGCCGCGGCTGGAAAAAGCCTATCGCAATTACGCGATGGAATATGTGCGGACCGCAGCACCCGTCATGGTGCAATTGTTCGGCCCGGAAGATGCCGGCTATCTGCTGCACCTCACCGGCAAGCTCATCGGCATGCAGTATTTCGACGAGATCGCGCGCGGCCTTGGAACAGGACGGGGCGCGGCGAAAGAGTTCGCGGCGTTCCTGTGCGCGCTGCTCGAGGCGCAGGACGATGCGGCCGGCATCGAGGAGTCCGGCGGCAGTTTCGAGATCAGGCAGCAGAGCTGGAAGCTGATGGCCGACGTCGCCGATTATCATCCGGCCTGCGCCACGGTTTTGCAGGGATTGTTCGAAGGGCTGGCGGCCGGCTGCGGTCGTCACATCCCGGTCGGCTTGCGGTCCGCGGCCGGCGGTGGTCCGCCGTTCGTGTGGTCGATCGGCTAGCCCGCCTCGCGGGCATCCTGGCGGCGGCCTGATCGCGCAGGCGGCCCATGCGCCTGACGCACATGGGGCCGTGCCGGATCGTGCTAGGAAGCGCCCGGCGCGGCGCAGACCGTGGTGCCCGGAGAGAGACTTGCCCGAAATCGCCGTACCCGAAATACCTGTCGACGAAGAGGAGCGCCCGCTACCGGCGCCCGAGCCGTCGGCGCGGAATGCGCTGGTCGATGGGCCGATCCTGCGCACGCTGCTGTGGCTGGCCTGGCCGAACGTGGTGGCGCTCAGCGCCGGCACCTGCGTGGTGATCGCCGAGACCTCCTATATCGGCCGGCTGGGGGTGGAAGCGCTGGCGTCGATGGCGCTGGTGTTTCCGTTCGTGATCCTCACCATGACGATGTCGGGCGGCGCGATGGGAGGCGGCGTGGCGTCGGCGATCGCGCGCGCCCTCGGCGCCGGCGACACCGAGCGGGCATCGACGCTGGCCTCGCATGCGATGCTCAATGCGATCTGTTTCGGACTGACATTCATGTTCGGCATGCTGATCTTCGGGCCGAGGCTTCTGGAATTGCTGGGCGGCCGCGGCAACGTGCTGGCAGGCGCCGTCGGCTACGCGCAGATCTTTTTCGGCGGCGCGGTGTTGCCGTGGCTGATGAATTCGATGGCGGGAATCCTGCGCGGCACCGGCAACATGAAGCTGCCATCGCTGATGATCCTGTGCTCGGCGGTGTGCCAGATCATTCTCGGCGGCACGCTCGGTCTCGGCCTCGGCCCGATACCCCAATTCGGCATGCGCGGCGTCGCCGCGGGATCGCTGATCGCCTATTCGATCAGCATATCGGCCATGAGCTGGTACCTGTTCTCGGGACGGGCGCGCGTCATTCCCAGGGTGAGGGGACTTCGCATTCAGTGGGCGATGTTCGTCGACATCCTGAAGGTCGGCGCGGTGGCCTGCCTCTCGCCGCTGCAGTCGGTGCTCACCATCAGCATCTTCACCCATTTGCTGGCGCGTTTCGGGACCGAAATTCTCGCCGGCTACGGCATCGGCGCCCGGCTCGAATTCATGCTGACCTCGATTGCGTTCGCGGTCGGGATCGCGTCGGTGCCGATGATCGGGATGGCGATCGGCGGCGATCGCATCGCGCGCGCGCGGCGGATCGCATGGACCGCCGCTTGCGTCAGTTTCGCGTCGGTCGGCGTCGTCGCCACCGTGATCGCGATTTTTCCCGACCTCTGGGTCGAAATCTTCACCCGCGACGCCGGCGTGCGCGCCGCGAGCCGGCAATATCTGGCGACGGCGGCCCCGATGTACGCCTTCATCGGGCTGTCGATCTCGATGTATTTCTCCTCGCAGGGCGCGGCCAAGGTGTTCGGACCGGTGCTGGCGCAGACCGCGCGGCTGGTCTTCATCGCCGTCGGCGGCTGGTGGCTGTCGACGCATAATGCGACGGCGGCGAATTTCTTCACACTCGCCGCCGCCTCAATGGTGCTGCTCGGCCTGTTGTCGGCCACGAGCGTCGTCCTGACGCGATGGGGGCCGAAACACGGCGCTGTTTCCACTCGTCCGGAACCGGCGCTGTCCGCGATGGTCGATTAGGCGACCGCGCGTCCCAGCGTCTTCTGCACGGCCAGCGCGCCCAGATCCATCTGGCTGTCGATATAGGGCGCCATCGCGTTCGGAAGCACGTCGACGATCCAGATCAGCCGGCTGCGCGCCGCGCCCTCGGGCAGCACCTGCACCGAGGCGCTATAGTGGCTCACCCGCTCGTTGTTGATGGCATAGACCAGCCGCCGCCGCGCCTCGTCGCAATCGACCAGCAGTTCGCGCGCCACCGTGCCGTTGGCGAAGGTCACGATGCGCGCGTCGCCGTCGAGTTTGCGCATCGAGTCACGAAGCCCGGCGCCAGCCGGGTATGCAAATTGCCGAAATCGCGCACCGCGGCCCATACGTCGTCGGGAGTGGGCGTCGATCGGGATGTCCTTGTGGATGGAAGCCATGGGTGATGGTCCTTGTTATGCCGTCATTGCGAGCGAGCGAAGCGACGAAGCAATCCATTCCGGATGCCACGGATGGATTGCTTCGCTACGCTCGCAATGACGGGGTTGGGTTCGACCGCGGGATCTACGTGCAAACCGCCTCGACATTGTTGCCGTCGGGATCGATCAGGAACGCGGCGTAGTAGGTCGGGCTGTAATCGGCGCGCGGACCGGCGCCGCCATTGTCGCGGCCGCCGGCCTTGATGCCCTCGGCGTGGAATTTCTTGATGGCGTCATGATCCTTCGCGCGGAAGGCGATGTGGGCGCCGGCAACGGCCGGGCCCCTTGTGCGCGTAGAGCCACAGCGCCGGCTCACCCTTGGGTCCAATACCCGCGCCGTCCTTGTCTTTCGAGCAGAGGATATGGCCGAGCGGCGCCAAGGCGGCGGTATAGAAGCGCACGCTGGCGTCGAGATCGCCGACTTTCAGTCCGATGTGGTCGTACATGGTGGTCTCCGGTTCAAGGCGCGCTGGGAACGCGCGGTTCGGAGACGACCCTAGTCAGTGCAGGGCAAGGCGTTCTTGGAAAATCTTGCGCATCCCGCGCGAGGCCTCGCGGAATTTTCGCGGGCTGACCCCGGCGGCGCGATGGAAGGTGCGCACGAAATTGGAGAGGTCGCCGAAGCCGACGTCATAGGCGACATCGGTGACGGGCTTTTCGTCGTCGGCCAGCAGGCGCGCGGCATGCCGCAGCCGCGAGCGCACCAGATATTGGTGCGGCGTCACGCCGAGCACGCCGGAGAACAACCGCAGGAAATGGAAGGGGCTCAGTTCCGCCTGCGCGGCGGCGGCGTCGAGGTCGATTTCCCGATGCGAATTCGCCTCGATCCACAGCGCGGTTTCCACCGCGCGGCGGCGATCCCGGGTTTTTGCCGGGGCGGGCGCGTTGCGCCGCCCGGAAACCGCTTCGACGAAGCGGCTGGCGAATATCTGCCCGATCTCGTCGAGCCCGATGTCGCTGTGGCCACGGGCGGAGGCCTGCGCCAGTTCGCCGAGCACCATCAGTTCCGGCAGCGGCGGCGCGGCGCCGATCCGCCAGGCCTCGGGCCGATCGCCGATCACGTCCACCAGTTCCGGTGTCAGGAAGAACGACAGGCACTCGTCGCCGCAGACGTGGTCGTGGGTGCAGGTGTATTCGTCCCCGGGATAACCGACCAGGATCGATCCGGCCACCAGCTCGAAGAAGCGGCCCCGGCATTGGCAGCCGAACGAGCCCTTGCGCACGAAGGAAATCGAGTGGCTGGCGTAGCGCTCGACAAACGGCGTGTCGCCCGGCGCCGCCGTGCAGCGGAACTCGGACACCGAAATGGAGGCGCGCTGCAGCAGAGTGGTTCGCTTCATGAGTGCGAATTTAGCCCTGCGGGCGCGTCGGGGCAACGGGCAGCAGCACGTCGAACAGGGTCTTGCTGGCGGTCGCGCCGCGCGCGCCGTCGATCGACAGCAGCCGGCGCTTGGAAATGACCCCGCCATGGGGCGACATCCTGTCGGCATAGCCGCCGGCCTCCAGCACGCGGTGGCAGGGCACGATGATCACGAAGGGGTTACGGGCGAGTGCCTGCGCGACCGCATGCGTTCCGCCGGAAAGCCGGAGCTTGGCGGCAATCTCGCCGTAGGTGATGGTTTCGCCGCGCGGAATGCCGCGCACCACGGCATAGACCCGGGCGTTGAAGTAGGAGATGCCGTTCAGGTCGAGCGTGACGTCGGAAAGGTCGGCGGGTTCGCCGCGCAACAGCGCCGCAATGCCTTCGATCGCGCCTTCGACATCGGCGGGCGGACGCTGCTCGCGCGCGTCGGGATAGAGCTGAAACAGCCGCCTGCGGGTTTCGATCTCGCGCGCCAGCGGCAAGTGCACGCCGACGATGCCGGCATCGTTCCAGACGATGCCGCAACGGCCGATCCCCGTATCAAAGGTGCTGTATCCCCGCCCCGTCACGCCGCATCCCCCGCCGGGGACAATAGCATCACCACCGGAAGGTGCATCCGGAAAATTTGAATCCGGTAAAACACCGGGGGAGAAGTCGTCGCTCTCGCTCGCGACAACGCACGGTGAGTGGCTTAGGCTTATCCGCTGGTACGGTTCATCGCCGACCCGGTGATCGTCGATCCGCTTGGATCATTGGCGATGGGACCAAGCGTATTCCCCGACATATTCCTGGGCTCGCTCGCAATACGGCCCATCCCGACAGGGTTTGCGAACGGACGCGAGACCTCGCTTCCAATGTGCATTCCGCCCCGTGCGAGCGCGTAGGTGCTCGGGAGGGCGAATGCGATGGCCAGTGCGATTGTGGTGACTTTCATGGCTGTCTCCTTTCGAAGGTTAGATAGGAGACAACGGCACCGGCACCATTAAATTCTTCTTTAGCGCGATCGAAGCCGGCAAGCCGTTCACATCTTGCAGTGTGACTGACGCGGTTGCTTTCATCGGCCGGAATGACGCGTATGGTTTCGCTGGACATGAGAGAGCAATGCCCGGGGAAGCCACCTTGACGGGAGAGGTTTACAGTACCCGGCGACGACGAATAGAATAGAGATCGAAGGCAGGCGTGAGGGCTGTTGCCGGCAACGAAATTGGCAACTAGAACGGAAAGTCCGGCCACAGCCAGGTCATTGATTTCGCGGGCGTAGTTCAATGGTAGAACGGCAGCTTCCCAAGCTGCATACGAGGGTTCGATTCCCTTCGCCCGCTCCAGTCCCGCAGCGCCAGCTTTATCGGTCGTGACGATCGACACGAGCCTATCTTTCGTCCCCGATCGCGCCTATATGCAGTCTGTCGAAAGACGATGGCGCTGAAACTCTGAGCGGACTGCGGGCAGACCCGGGGGCAGTACCCGGCGCCTCCACCCTAGCAGCTTGAGCTTAAAGATCTCATTCCGGTGAGATCGATCCCGCCGCAAGGTGGAATCCCTAAGCTGCTACGGCGGGGGCGAACCAGGATCGATGGTCGCAAAGAAGTTCTGAATTGTGCTCGGCATGATACCGCCGTTATCGGGTCAAAAACCTAAATGCAAACGATAACGTTGCATTGAACGAAGTGCGCCTCGCGGCGTAACCTGTTCGGGGTCCGGAGCACCTGGCAACAGAAGCTTCATTGCCGCGTCAACCCTCGGGTTGGCGCGGCTTTGTTTTGAGGGGATCGTTTCGCGTCGGCTTCAATTGAGGCCGTCGCCGTGCTAGATGACGGCATGCACAACAAACGAGGCGACCGTTGACCGAGGCGATCATCTCGACCGACCCCTCCCGGCATCTGCTGTTGAAGATCGCCGGCCTCGGCGTGCTCACGGGCCTTCTCACGCCGTTGATGGTGCCGCTGCTCGACCGCATCGCGGGTACGCCCGGCGATTTCCGGATCGGGCTGGTGGCGATCCCGTTCGCTGTTCTCGTTTTCTATGTAATACGGCGCTGCAGCGCCAATCCGCGGTGGGCGGCATGGATTGCGGCCATCGTCACCATGGTTGCGTTCGTGGCCGCGGTGAACGCCGCGGTGTTCGTCGATGGGCAGGCCGATCCCGTGGGCAAGGCGGCGCGCAACGTGCTGTCCGGATTGGCCGGCGGCTTTGTCGGCGCACTCGTCATGACGCTCGGCATCGCGCTGCTGCCGGCCGGGCCGCGCGATGGCGGGGCGTGGCTGCCGATGCTCGTCACCGGCACTGTGGCCGGCGCGCTGCTGGCGCTCGACAATGCCCTCGACCTCGACCTGTTCTCGGTGCTCTATCCGGTCTGGCAGGCCGGCGTCGCCACCACGCTGGCGCTGGCCTTGCGGCGGCCGCAACTTTCCTGAAAAATATTTCAGCCGCTCCTTCACATCACATTCAAAGAGCAAGCATTCGATGCCGCAACCGCTTTTGTTTCAGCCGATCACGCTTGGCGGCGTGACCGCCAGAAATCGCATCCTGATCTCCCCGATGTGCCAGTATTCGGCCGACGACGGCGTCGCGGGCGACTGGCATCTGGTGCATCTCGGCAAGTTCGCGCAAGGCGGCGCCGGCATCGTGATGGTGGAGGCCACCGCGGTGACCGCGGAGGGCCGCATCACCCATGGCGATGTCGGGTTGTGGCACGATGGCCAGACCGCGCCGCTCGAGCGGATCGCGACATTCCTGCGGGACAATGGCGCGGTGCCGGCGATCCAGCTCGCGCATGCCGGGCGCAAGGCCAGCATGCAGCGGCCGTGGTTCGGCAACGCGGCGCTCGATTCCAATGACCGCGCCCGCGGCGATTTGCCGTGGCGCATCGTGGCGCCGAGCGCCATCCCGATGGATGCGGGCTGGCTGACGCCCGATGCGCTCGGTCTCGACGAACTCGCGCGCCTGCGCGAACAATGGCGGCTCGCCACCTTGCGCGCCGTCGACGCCGGTTTTGATCTGCTCGAAGTTCACTGCGCGCACGGCTATCTCCTGCACGAGTTCCTGTCGCCCTTGTCGAACCGCCGCAGCGATGCCTATGGCGGCGACCGGCAGGGTCGCATGCGTTATCCGCTGGAAATCATCGAGACCGTCCGCGCGGCATGGCCCGTCGAAAGGCCGCTGTCGGTGCGGATTTCCTCGGTCGACGGCGTCGAGGGCGGCCTGGAGTTGGCCGACCAGGTCGAATTCGCGCGCGAGGCGAAGGCACGCGGCGTTGACCTGATCGACTGCTCGTCCGGCGGGTTGCTGGGTTCTGCGACGGCGGCGCGGATTCCGCGCGGCTACGGTTTTCAGGTGCCCTATGCCAGCGAAATCCGCAAACAGGCGGATATCGCCACCATCGCGGTCGGCCTCATCCTGCATCCGCAGCAGGCCGAGGATATCCTGGCGCAGGGGCAGGCCGACCTGATCGCGATCGGCCGCGAGGCGCTGTTCGATCCGAACTGGCCGCAGCATGCCGCGCTCGCGCTGGGCGCGCATGGCAACGAAGTGTTCGAGTCCTGGCCGAAGCAATATGGCTGGTGGCTCGAGCGGCGCGAGCCGGGCTTGCGCAAGCTCGACGGCCCGGCCTTGCCGTTCCGGAAGGCGTGAGGCGCGACCGCCCCGGCATCACCGGGACAGCCGCACGCTTCGTCACGCAACCGGCCTTCAGGCGCCTTGCGGCACCTGATCGAGAAAGCCGGTGATGCTCTTGATCCGCCCGTCGCTGATCACGGCGAAATCCGTGCCCTTGATCGGGCTGTCGGCGCCGTCGGGACCAAGGCCCCAGGAGAAGCGGACATGGTCGCCGAAGCCATTCGGCTGGCCGAGCAGCTTGAACCGGAAATCCGGGAAACGCTGCTGCACGCCGGCGACGAGGGCGTCGACGCCGGCGTGACCGTCGCCGCTCATCAGGGGGTCGACATATCGGGCGTCGCTCGCCCAGTTCTCGCTGAGAATTTCGCGGCGGCGGTTCGGCGACCGCTCGTTCCACAGGTCGATATAGCGGCTGGCAATGGTGTTGACGTCGGTCATGGTCTCGCTCCTTCGGTTGGTCGCCGCCTGTGCGGCACATCAACTATCGAAGATCGGCGCGAGCCAATCGATTACCTCGGAGGTCAAGGACTGACCTCCGAGGTCAGGGCATTCGATTTAGAGCTTCGGTTCTGATTGGACCAGAACCGAAGCTCCAGATTTTTGTTTGGACGCGTTTTCTTCACGCGAACCGGTATCCACTTCGCTCGAAAACGCTCTACTTCGCCGCGGTCACCATGATCTCGACCTTGTAGGGCGCCGCCGCGAGCCCGGCCTCGACGGTGGCGCGCGCCGGCGTATTGCCCGCCGACACCCAGCCGTCCCACACCGCGTTCATCTCCGCAAACGTCTTCATGTCGGTGAGATAAATCGTCGCCGTCAGCAGCTTCGACTTGTCGCTTCCCGCTCTTCGCAAGATGGCCGTCGATGATCGAGAGCACTTCCTGGGTCTGCTCGGTAACGCTCTTGCCGGCCGCCTTGTTGGCGACGACGCCGGCGAGATAAACGGTGTTGCCGTGGACCACGACCTGGCTCATGCGCGGGCCGGTTTCGAAACGCTGGATGGTCATCCTGATCTCCAAATGGGTGAGGCAATTTACTTAGCGCACGGATGCGGCCGCCGCCACTGCGATGTGACGGCGGCCGCCGCGTGCTTTGCCCGGAGAATGCGGTTCTCTACGGCGCGACCGTCAGCGTTGCCTTCATGTTGGGATGGTAGCGGCAATAATACTCGATCGTGCCGGCCTTCTTCAAAACCAGGGTGACCGTCTTCTTCGGCGGCATGGTCACGTCCCAGTCGCCGTTTCGCGCCGTCGCGGTGTGGGCGAGAATGTCCTTGTTGACCCATTCGATGGTGTCGCCGACTTTCGCGGAGGTTTCCGCCGGCGCGATCGCCATGTTTTCCATCGTGATCTCGATGGTCGCAGCCTGCGCCGAGACGGACGTCGCGAGCGTCAGCAGGGCCACGATCGGCAATATCCGTCCCGGTATCATGCAGGGCTCCCTATTTCAGCATGCCGGCGACGTGTTCGGCGTGCTGCTCGTGGCCCTGAAAGATCTTCAGGCCGGTCTGCAGCAGGCTTTTCAGTTCGGCGTTGCTGGCGCTCGGGATCAGCGTGGTTTCGAGCGCGCCGTCGACCGCCTTGTGATAGGCGACCTCGTTGGCGACATAGGCCTTGTCGAACGCGGCCCCGCTCAGCTTGCCGAGTTCGGCGAGCTTGTCGGCCGCGTTCTTCGACAGCGTCCGGCTGGTGTCGTTGTCTTCGGGCGTGACGTTCAGTTTCTTGACCAGCGCCAGCGCCTGCTTGTTGACGGCTTCATGGTCGCGCACCATGTCTTCCGCGAACGACTTGACTTCCTTGTTGCTGGATTTGGACAGCGCCTGTTTCGCGGCCGCGACATCGATCACGCCGGCGGTATAGGCGATATGCGCGATCTGGGGATCGGTCGGCTTTGCGCCCTGCGCCAGCGCCGCACTGCCGAGCAGGCTCACCGCGGCGATCGCCGCGCTCAATCGAACGAACATGGTTTGACACTCCTGTGGCGCCGCGCGCGAAAGCCGCGGCGCATGGTTGGTTGCACAGGGGTTGGATGGCGCGCGAACGCAAAGGTTCCCGAAAAATTATGCAGCCACGTTCTCGCGTGAAGCGAGGTGCCAGTTCGCGTGAGGAAAACGCGTCAGGCAAAACCTGATTTCGTCAGAGCCGAACAGGCTCGAAACCGAGCCGCTTCAAAACCGCGTCGGTCAGGCGTTCGCAGCGCCTGCCGGCAAACGGAAACGCCTCCAGCACCACGGGGCCGATCTTCTTCTCGACATTGTCGCGCAGCATGGTGCGGGCGCGGTGCAGCCTTGTCTTCACGGTCTCGGGCTTCAGCCCGAGGATCTCGGCGGTTTCCTCGACATTCATTCCCTCGATCACGCGGGTGATGAAGACGATGCGGAAGGCTTCGGGGAGCTCGTCGATCGCGTGCTCGACCACATGCTGGATTTGACGTTGTGCCATGGATTTTTCAGGATCCTCGGATCTGCCCGAGTGGGGAAACTGGATGATCTGCGCCTCGAGGGTGCCCGGCGGCAGCGAGGTCCATTCGACCCCGGGGCGCTGGCGGCGCAGCCGGCCGAGCGCCTCGTTCATGGCGATCCGCGCCAGCCAGGTCGAAAGGCTGGAGTCGCCGCGGAATTCGCCAAGATGCGTGAACGCCCGGACATAGGTTTCCTGCACCACGTCCTCGGCCTCGGCGTCGTTGCGCAGGATGCCGCGGGCCAACCGGTACAGCCTGCGGTTATTCGCCTGCATGATCGAACGGATGGCCGCCTCGTCGCGGTGGCGGGCGCCGGCGACCAGTTCGGCCTCGGCGGTGTCGCGGTAGGCAAGCGGCGGGACTGGTGCTGGGGGCATGGTTCGTTCCGATACCACGTTACATCTGCCGGGTTGGATGCGGCGGAGCCGGAAAGGTTCCCGCCTCCCTCCGGGAGACGGGCCTTTGCCTGGATAAACCCCTCAAATCGCAGAAGCTTCCGCCATGAGCCCCCAAATGGTCATGGCTGGGTGCCGCGCGTGTCCGGCGGCTATTTCTTGACCAGCGGGCAGGCGGGATCCGGGGGACCAAAAGCCTCGTCGCCGGAGATGTGGGTCAGGATCTGGAAATAATCCCAGGGGTATTTGGACTCCTCGGGCTTCTTGACCTGGACCAGCATGAGATCGTGCACCATCAGCCCGTCCTCGCGGAGCCGGCCATGACGCGAGAAGAAATCCTCGATCGGCTTTTCGCGCATCGTCGCGGCGACCTTCAGCGGCTCGTCCGTTCCGGATTCCTTGATGGCGTTGAGGTAATTCGTCACCGAGGAATAGACGCCGGCCTGCCACATCGTCGGCATCCGGTTCATCTTGGCGAAATACCGCTTCGACCATTCCCGCGTCTTGTCGTCCATGTCCCAGTAGAACGATGTCGTCAGGAGCAAGCCTTGGGCAGCCTGAAGACCCAATGCATGGACGTCGGTAATGAGCACCAGCAGGCCGGCCATCTGCTGGCCGCCCTTGAAGATGCCGAACTCGCCGCCGGTCTTGATCGCGGTGGTGTTGTTCGGCGGACCGCCGGCGATGCCGATGATCTTGGCCTTTGACGCCTGCGCCTGCAACACGAACGAGGACAGGTCGGGCGTGGCAAAGGGCGGACGCACCGAGCCCAAGACCTTGCCGCCGTTCTTGTTGATCACGGCGGTGGCGTCACGCTCGAGCGAATGGCCGAAGGCGTAATCGTCGGTAATGAAGAACCAGCTGTCGCCGCCGCGCTTGACGACCTCCTGCGCGGTTCCAACCGCGAGTGCGTGGGTGTCGAATACCCATTGCAGCGTATAGGGCGAGCAGAACTTGCCGTGAAAATCGGCCGAACCGGTCGAATGGGTGATCATCATTTTATGTTTTTCGTTGGCGACGCTCTGGACCGCCAGGCCAACCGCGGACACGGGAACATCGACGATCAGGTCGACCTGCTCGGTGTCGTACCAGCGGCGCGCGATGCCGGATCCGATATCCGGCTTGAGCTGGTGGTCGCCGACGATGACGGAAATCGGTTTGCCCAGCACCTTGCCGCCGAAATCATCGACCGCCATTTGCGCGGCGGTGACCGATCCCTGGCCCGTCGGCGTCGATGCAGGTCCCGACATGTCCGTCAGCACGCCGATCTTGACCGTGTCGTCCGATATTTGCGCCGAGGCGCAGGTCGATGACAGCAGCACAGCCGCCAGCGCGCCGAGCGCGGATGCCTTTTTGACGAACATTGGTAGTCTCCTCCCTTGAGCATTGTTCTGAGTTATTCGACGACGGCTGCCGCCGACGGCGTTCGGGTATGGTCCTCGAGGGCATCGAGGAAGCATCGAACCTTCGCAGGAGGCTACTTGTACTACAAGGCCAACTGGCTCCTGATCGTGGACAATCTGAGCGACTTTGCTCACCTCGCTTTCGTGCATACCAATACGCTCGGCGGCTCCGAGGAATACACCTACAAGACCGAGCCGGTCGCGGTCGAAAAGCTGGATGACGGCTTTCAGGTCGTGCGCTGGCACATGGACGCCGATACAAGGCGATCATCGAGGCGCAGCAAAAGGCTTTCAACGCCGCCGCACGGCGCTCCTATTGCCCGAACGCGTCGTACACCAGCTTCTTGAAGGCGGGCGTCAGGCGGCCGCGCTCGGGCTGGCTCTGCTCCATCATGATGTAGAGCATGTCCAGTTTCGGATCGATCCCGAAATAGGTGCCGCTGCCGCTGTCCCATTTCAGTTCGCCGATCGAGCCGGGCGGCGGCGGTTTGGCGTTGCCGGGATCGGTCCGCACTGCGATGCCATAGCCATAGCCAAAGCCGTCGCCCGGAAAATAGAAGTAGTCCCGCCCGACGCCGGAGCCCGGCCCGATATGGTCTGATGTCATCAGCTTGAATGCTTGCGGGCTGAGATACTGCTTGCCGTCGAGCTTGCCGCCGTTGAGCAGCATCTGCGCGAACCGCGCGTAATCGGTGATGGTCGAGACCAGCCCGCCGCCGCCCGATTCCCATTCGGGATGGTCGCGCCGCTCCTTCTCCGCGAGGCGCAGGATGGAATCGGTCGGCAGCGGCTCCGCCATCCGCTTCCATTCGGCGGGACTGAGCACGAACTTGGTGCTGGTCATGCCGAGCGGATCGAAGATGCGTTCCTTCATGAACTGGTAGAGCGATTTGCCGGAGACGATTTCGATGACGCGTCCGACCACATCGGTGGAATGGCCGTAGCGCCAGAGCGTGCCGGGCTGTCGCGCCAGCGGCAGGCCGGCAATGCGTTCGGCAAATTCCGCATTGTCGAAATGCCCGTCGAAAATATGGGCGTCGCGATAGGCCTTTTCGATCAGCTCGCCGCCGATGTAGTCATAGGTGATGCCGGAGGTTTGCCGCAGCAGATCCTCGATGGTCACCGGACGGTCCGGCGGCACCAGTGTAAGGACGGGCTCGCCGTCCGCCGCCTTGGCGGCAATTCCGACCTTTACGCCGGCGAAGGCGGGAATGTATTTCGACACCGGGTCGGACGGCGAAAGCCGGCCCTCGTCGATCAGCATCGTTGCCGCGAGACACGTGATCGGCTTGGTCATCGAATGCAGCGCAAAGATCGTGTCCGCCTTCATCGACGCTCCGGTCGTGACGTCCTGAAACCCGAAGCTCCTGAGGTAGAGCGGCGATCCGTGCTGCTGGATCAACAGCACCGCGCCGGGGATTCGCCCCGAAGTCGCTTCATTGTGCGAATAATGCGGACATGCGTTCGAGACCAACGGCCGACGGTGCGGGAGGTTCGACCTGGGCGCGCGCGGGGATGCCGGTTGCGGCCACCAGCGCGGCTAAAAGAAATAGAATTCGCATTCGTCGACACCACGGCTGCAGCGTCGCAAATCTACCCGCTTCGGCCCGCGAGCGGCGTTCAAAAACGCACGCTCGCCGGATTGTGAAGGCGATAGCCCACGCGGCGACGGCAGTCGCGTCGGACTTTATCCCACGGCCTTCGCCGCGGCGCGGCCGGCGTTGCGGCCGGAGAACAGGCAGCCGCCGAGAAACGTGCCCTCCAGCGAGCGATAGCCGTGCATGCCGCCGCCGCCAAACCCGGCGGCTTCGCCGGCGGCGTAGAGTCCCGGCATGATCTTGCCCTCCTGGCCGAACACGCGGGAGTCGAGGTCGGTCTCGAAACCGCCCAGCGTCTTGCGGGTCAGGATGTTGAGCTTGACCGCGATCAGCGGACCGTGGGCGGGATCGAGAATGCGGTGCGGTTTGGCGGTGCGGATCAGCCGGTCGCCGATATAGCGGCGCGCGTTGTGGATGTTCATCACCTGCGCGTCCTTGACGTAAGGGTTCTCGATCTCGCGGTCGCGCGCCTCGATCTGCGCCCTGAGATGTTCGAGCTTCAGCAGATTGTCGCCGGAGAGCGCATTCATCGCGCTGACGAGATCTTCGAGCTTGTCGCGCACGATGAAATCGGCGCCGTGGCTCTTGAACGCTTCCACCGGCGCGGGCGCGCCCTTGTTGGTGGCGCGGCGCGCGGTCATCAGCCAGCTCCTGCCGGTGAGATCGGGATTCTGTTCGGAGCCGGAAAGCGCGAACTCCTTCTTGATGATGCTCTGGGTCAGCACGAACCACGAATAATCGTGACCTGTCGACTGGATGTAATGCAGTTGCCCCAGCGTATCGGAGCCGGGAAACAGCGGCGCGGGCAGCCGCTTGCCGGCCGCGTCGAACCACATCGAGGACGGTCCGGGCAGGATGCGGATGCCGTGACGCGGCCAGATCGGCGACCAGTTCCGGATGCCCTCGACGTAATGCCACATCCGGTCGCGGTTGATCAGCCGCGCGCCGGCGCCTTCGGTAATCCCGATCATTCTTCCGTCGACATGTTCGGGCACGCCCGAGATCAGGTTTTTCGGGGCGTCGCCCAGCCGCGCCGGCCAGTTCTTCCGGACCAGATCGTGGTTGCCGCCGATGCCGCCGGAGGCGACGACCACGGCCTGCGCGCGCAGCGTGAAGTCGCCGACGACCTTGCGCGAGCTGCTTTGGCCGCGCTCGACCGGGTCGGGCGCCAGGATTGCGCCGCTGACGCCAACGACCGCGCCGCCTGTCACGGTCAGCGCATCGACGCGATGGCGGAATTTGAAGGTGAGCCGGCCGCTCTTCTGCGCCTCGCGCGCGCGCCGTTCGAACGGCTCGACAATGCCGGGACCCGTGCCCCAGGTGACGTGAAACCGCGGCACCGAATTGCCATGGCCCATCGCGTCATAGCCGCCGCGCTCGGCCCAGCCGACCACGGGAAAGATCCGGTGCCCCATCGCGCGCAGCCATTCGCGCTTTTCGCCCGCGGCGAAGGCCACATAGGCTTCCGCCCAGCGCCTCGGCCAGAGATCCTCGTCGCGATCAAAGCCCGCCGACCCCATCCAGTCCTGCAAGGCGAGATCGTGGCTGTCCTTGATGCCGAGCCGGCGCTGTTCGGGGCTGTCGACCAGAAACAATCCGCCGAACGACCAGAAGGCCTGGCCGCCAAGGCTCTGTTCGCCTTCCTGATCGACCACGATGACGCGCTTGCCGGCATCGGCGACTTCGCATGCCGCGACGAGGCCCGCGAGGCCGCCGCCGACCACAATTACGTCCGCATCGTCAGCCATCGTTTTTCCCCCGGATGCGAAAACGATAGAAGCCTGTGGCGTTTGCCGCGGTCAACGGTAAAGGCACGCCCGCTCTCGGGCCCGCCGCCGCACGCAAACGTCAACTTGTTCCGATTTGGGACCCCCTCGCGTCTAGGGTGCATCCCGCCAGCAACACTTGATTTGAATTTGATTTGAGCGGCCTTCGGTATCTGGACAAAAATCCGATCCGGCAACACGCTGCGAGCCATCTTGCATCACACAAGATCATCAGATTCGGGTTCGGCAGTTGGCACTGGGGCTGGGATATGAAGTTCGTGACGGGACTGCTCGCGATGGTTCTCCTGCTGGCAGGGGTTGGCGCGAGTCATGCGGTGGTTCGGATCGCCGACGATCGCGGCGGCCGGATTGGAACCTATGTTGACAAGTACCAGGACCTGCGGACCTCGGGCGAGCAGGTGATCATCGACGGCCTGTGCGCCTCGGCCTGCACCATCGTGCTCGGCGCGGTTCCGCGTGACCGGATTTGCGTGACCTCGAACGCCAATCTCGGCTTCCATGCGGCGTGGGATTTTGGCGCCAATGGACGCGCCGTCACCAATCCCGAAGCCACCCAGATGCTGTATTCGATGTACCCCTCGGCGGTACGGCACTGGATCGCCGCCCGCGGCGGGCTGACCCCGCACATGATCTTCCTGCGCGGCAAGCAACTGACGAGCATGTACAAGCCCTGTTACCTTGACGCCGAGGCCGCCGTGCCACGGCCGCCCGCAGCCCACCGGGAGCGCGACTTCCGTCCGCGTGTTGTGATTACGCCTTCGCCCGCCGTGCTTGCCCGGCAGCACGACTAGGCCTATCTGAACCGGACAGGCGGCGATCGGCGGCTAACGCCGGTTGTGGCGCGCCTGGATAGGTTCCCGGATGGCCCAGCCCGTTTCCACCCAGCCTGCATCCCCCGCCATCAGCCCGCCTTGGTCTGCGCTGGCGGTAGCGGGTGCGGGCCTCGGCGCCGCCCTGCTGCTGGGCACGCTGGCGCTGTGGTTCCACTACGGGACGGCGGTCTTCTTCGAGACCATCGCCGCCGGCATCGCCGGCTGTTTCTGAGCCGCACCCCCAAGGGAATTCACGATGGTTCGCTCCACCCGCCCGCTGGTCATTGTCGGCGCTTTCTCCGTCAGCCTCGTGGTCGGCCTGCTGCTGATGCTGTGGGTGACGGGAGGGCTGAAGAATGTGGCGGCCCCTGCGGCCATTGGCGGGCCGTTTCAACTGACCGACCAGAGCGGCCAGACCGTGACCGAAAAGAGCCTGCAGGGTCACCCGACCCTGATCTTCTTCGGTTTCACCCATTGCCCCGACGTCTGTCCGACCTCGCTGTTCGAGATTTCCGAGGTACTGAAGGCGCTCGGCAAGGACGCCGACCGGGTCAACGCCTATTTCATCTCGGTCGATCCCGAGCGCGACACGAAGGACGCGATGAAGGATTACCTTTCCAGCTTCGATCCGCATCTGACCGGCCTGACCGGGACGCCGGATCAGGTGGCGAGGGTGATTTCCGACTACCGGGTCTATGCGAGGAAAGTCCCGCTCAAGGACGGCGACTACACCATGGACCACACCGCGCTGATCTATCTGATGGACCGCGACGGCAAGTTCGTCTCGCCGTTCAACCTCAAGCGCACCCCCGAGCAGGCCGCGGCCGACCTGAAGCATTACCTCTGATCGCCGCGGGCCTCGCAATTCCCCGTATGCGCGAAAATTCGCCTTATCGGCCGGATGGTCTATAAGGCCCGTCGAATTCCCAACAAAACCCCGCGGGCAATGCGACCTCAGACAGCCTCAGCTCCCAGCGTAACTTTGTTTCAAACGCTCCGCGCGGCGCTGGCGATAGCCGGCCTGTCGCTCGGGGTTTGGCTGGCGCTCTCCGGCGCGCCCGCGCAGGCGCAAGGAGCGGTAAAGCCGGGTACACAGGCCGCGCCGCAGGCTGTTCCCGGCTTCTGGGATCCGCGGCGGCGGCCGGACCGGCCTGATCTGTCCCGCCTGACCGTGATCCGGTTCCTGACCGAAACCGACTATCCGCCGTTCAACTTCACCGGCCCCGACGGCAACCCGGCCGGCTTCAATGTCGATCTGGCGCGGCAGCTCTGCGAGGAGATCAAGGTCACCTGCACCATCCAGATGCGACGGTTCGAGACGCTGCTCGACGCGCTGTCGAGCAACCGCGGCGATGCCATCATCGCTTCGCTCGCGGTGACGCCGCAGCTACGCGCGCGGCTGGATTTCACCGATCCCTATTACCGGGCGCCGGCGCGGTTCGTGTCGCGGCGCGACGCGATGCTCCCGGAAATCCGTCCCGAATATCTCGAAGGCAAGAAAGTCGGCGTCATCGGCGGCACCTCGCACGAGGCCTATCTCAAGGCGATGTTCACCGACGCCGAGTTGCATCCCTATGCCAACGACGATGCGCTGCGGCTGGCCTTGCGGCGCGGCGAGGTCGATTTCATTTTCGGTGACGCGATCTCGCTGGCGTTCTGGATCAACGGCACCGACTCCGACAATTGCTGCGCATTCTCGGGCGGTCCGTTCGTCGAGAGCCGCTATTTCGGCGAGGGCATCGGCATCGGCGTGCGCAAGGGCAACGATCTGCTGCGGCAGGCGCTGAACTGGGCGCTGTTCCGGGTCTGGGAAAAAGGCCGCTACACCGATCTGTGGCTGCGTTATTTTTCCGTGAGCCCGTTTTAGGAGGGTCACGAACTCGTCTCGTCCTTGCGAGGCGGAGCGTAGCGACAAATGTCACGATGAGCAGGCATGGCCCCAGCCGTGCGCTCGTTGGCTCGATGGATTGCTTCGCTTCGCTCGGCAATGACCGGTTGCAGTTTTGCATTTACACGCGGAAACGCTAGGTTCCGCGGCCCCGGAGACCCCTTAGATGTCCATCGACCTCAACTCCAGCCCGAGCGATCTGCGCGCGCTCGCCGAACAATCCAACGCCTGGCCGTTCGAGCAGGCGAAGGCGATTGTCGCGCGGCTGAAGAAGAAACCGAAGGACGAGGTGCTGTTCGAGACCGGCTACGGTCCCTCGGGGCTGCCGCATATCGGCACGTTCGGCGAGGTCGCGCGCACCACCATGGTGCGCCATGCGTTTCGCGTGCTGACCGAGGACAGGATCAAGACCCGGCTGCTCGCGTTCTCCGACGACATGGATGGCCTGCGCAAGGTGCCGGACAACGTGCCCAACAAGGAGATGCTGGAAAAGCACCTCGGCAAGCCCCTGACCACGGTGCCGGATCCGTTCGGCACCCATCCGAGCTTCGGCGCGCACAACAATGCGCGGCTGCGCGCCTTCCTCGATACGTTCGAATTCGACTACGAGTTCGCGAGCGCGACCGACTATTACAAGTCGGGACGGTTCGACGCGACGCTGCTCAAGATGCTGGCGCGGATCGACAAGGTGATGGCGATCATGCTGCCTTCCTTGCGCGAGGAGCGCGCGGCGACCTATTCGCCGTTCCTGCCGATCTGCCCGCGCACCGGCGCGGTGCTCTATGTGCCCATCGTCGAGCACGACGTGAAGGCCGGCACCATCTCCTATGACGATCCCGAGACCAAAGAGCGCGTGACGCTGCCGGTCACCGGCGGTCACTGCAAGCTGCAATGGAAGCCGGATTGGGCGATGCGCTGGGCCGCGCTCGGCGTCGACTATGAAATGGCCGGCAAGGATCTGATCGATTCCGTCAAGCTGTCGGGCAAGATCTGCGCGGCGCTCGACGGCACTGCCGCCGGAAGGCTTCAACTACGAACTGTTCCTCGACGAGAAGGGGCAGAAGATATCGAAGTCGAAGGGCAACGGCCTGACCATCGACGAATGGCTGCGCTATGCCTCGCCGGAATCGCTGTCGCTGTTCATGTATCGCGAGCCGAAATCGGCCAAGCGGCTGTATTTCGACGTGATCCCGCGCAACGTCGACGACTACCAGCAATTCCTGGAAGGTTTTACCCGGCAGGATGGCAAGCAGCAGCTCGCCAATCCGGTCTGGCACATCCATGCCGGTCGTCCGCCGACGGCGGACATGCCCGTCACCTTCCAGCTCCTGCTGACGCTGGTGTCGTCGTCGAACGCGGAGAACGCCGCCACCCTGTGGGGTTTCATCGGCCGCTATCGTCCGGGCGTCACGCCGCAGACCCATCCGAAGCTCGACGCGATGGTCGGCTACGCCATCAATTATTATCGCGACTTCGTGGCGCCGACCAAAAAATTCCGCGAGCCGACCGAGACCGAACGCGCCGCGCTGCAGGACCTGCGCGATGCGTTGTCGCAGATGCCGGCGGACGCCTCGGCCGAGGACATCCAGAACGTGGTCTACGAGATCGGCCGTCGCGAGCCGTTCCTCGACGCGGTCAAGAAGGGCAAGGACGGCCGGCCGGGCGTCTCGCTCGACTGGTTCAACATGCTCTACCAGGTGCTGCTCGGCCAGGAGAAAGGCCCGCGCTTCGGCTCCTTTGTCGCGGTGTACGGCCTGCCGAACGCGGTGACGATGATCGACGGCGCGCTGGCGCGGTCAGGCTGACGAGCCGCCATCAGACTTCCGACGCGCCGGAACTGATCGACGGCAATCAGGTCGATCAACCTGACGCGACGACTGGCCGCGGCCTGAGAGATCTCTGCGCTCGGACCGCCTTCAACCGGCCCGTCCGTCGTCGTATGGTCGGGGTCGCACACCCGGAGGAATGCAATGCCCAAGGCGGTGATTATCGGCGTCGGCCCGGATCGGGGACTCGGCGCGCAGCTTTGCAAACGCTTTGCCAGGGAGGGGCTCGACGTTGTCGTGGCCGGGCGCACGCAAGCCGCGCTGGACGCGGTCGTCGCCGATATCGAGAGAGCAGGAGGCAAAGCTTCCTCGTTCGTTGCGGACGCCACGAACGAGGCTGACGTTGCCGCGCTGTTCGACCATGCCGGCGCCGCGGTCGATCTGGCCATCTACAACGCAGGCAATAACACGGCGGGCCGCATCTTCGAGATGGAGGCGGACTATTTCGAGAACAGTTGGCGGGTCGTGTGCTTCGGCGGGTTTCTGTTCGGGCGGGAAGCGCTGCGCCACATGGTCCCGCAGAAGCGAGGTACCATCCTGTTCACCGGCGCCAGTGCGTCGCTGCGCGGCCGGCCCGGCTATGGCGCTTTCAATTCCTCCAAGGCGGCCCTGCGGACGCTCGCCCAGGCGATGGCCAAGGAATACGGTCCTGAGGGAATCCACGTCGGCCACGTCGTCGTCGATGGTGCCGTCGACGGCGACAAAATCCACAAACGCTTTCCGGACGCCAGTTCGCGCCGCGACCGGTTGCTCGATATCGAGGGCATCGTGGAATGCTACGCCTTCCTCTACAAGCAGCACCACAAGGCCTGGTCGTTCGAGGTCGACGTCCGAACGTCCGTGGAGCCTTGGTAAGCTCTCGATGGCGGGGAGGGGGAAGATCGTGTCGCGGCGCGGATAAGCAATGCTCCCCGCGCGCAGGTCGCGGCAATGACGGCCGTCTGAAAATGCGCTACGGTACCGCCACGAGAACGGTCCCGGCCGCTCCAATCGAGGCGGTAGCAGGACGACATTCAGGGAGCCTATCCATGCAGTTCAGGGTTTCGCCAAAATCGCTTGGCGAGTACAGCGCCGAGGAATGGCAGGCGCGGGTCGATCTCGCGGCCGCGCATCGGCTGGCCTTCAACCAGGGCTTTTCCGAAGGCATCTTCAACCATCTGACCTTCGTGGTGCCGGGCCGCAGCGACCGCTACTACCAGATTCCGTTCGGCATGCATTGGTCCGAGGTGACGGCCTCCTCGTTCATGGAAGTCGGGATCGACGACGGCGAGGTCAAGCGCGGCGAGGGCGAGGTGGAGCGCTCCTGCTATTGCATCCACGCGCCGATCCACAAGGCGCTGCCGCAGGCCAAGGCGGTGTTCCACACCCACATGCCCTATGCCAGCGCGCTCACGCGCCTCGAAGACCCGCGCATCAAGGAGATCGGCCAGACCGAGGTCGGGATGTCCGGCGAGATCGCCTATGACGACGAATACACCGGCCCGGCGCTCGATCCGGCCGAAGGCGCCCGCCTCGCGCGCGTCATCGGCGACAAGTCGGTGCTGTTCATGGCCAATCACGGCATCTCCACGGTCGGCGAGACCGTCGCCGACGCCTATGACCGGCTCTATTACATCGAGCGCGCCGCGCAGGTTCAGATCTACGCGATGTGGACCGGACAGAAGCTGAAGCAGCTTCCCGATGCCGTGGTCGAGAAGACCAAGCGCGATATCGGCGGGGCCAGCCTCTACAAGGGGCCGACGCCGGCGCAGCGGCACTTCGATGCGTTGAAGCGCATCCTCGACCGCAAGGAGCCGGACTACGCGTCGTAACAGATCGTCATGCGCGGGCTTGACCCGCGCATCCATCAAGCTTCACAAGAAGCACTTCTCCAAGGCGATGGATTGCCGGGTCAAGCCCGGCAATGACGACTGTGTATCTACTGGCTCGCCCACACGATCCGCGCGATCCACTCGATATCGCTCGCCGAAAGCGGGCGGTCGGCATGACCGGAATTCAGCGCCAGCAGCTCCAGCGTCTTGGCGGTGCGGCGCTTCATCTCCCTGACCATCAACTCGCCGGCTTTCGTCTTCACCAGCACGCGGTCGCCGCGCCGGATCGGCGTGCCCGGCGATACCACGATGACGTCGCCGTCGCGGTAGGCGGGCCGCATCTGGTCGCCTGAAATCTCCAGCGCATAGGCGTGCTCGTCATTGATGGCGGGCAGCGCCGCGTCCTCCCAGCCCTTGCCGGTCGGGAACCCGCCCTCGTCGAAATGGCCGCTGGCCGCGGCCTGCGCGAACCCGAGCAGCGGCACCGATTGCATCATCCGCGCGTTGTCGCCGATCAACTGCACGAAATTGTCGATGGAACTGTTGGTGGCGGTCAGCGCCTTGGAGATCGATTCGGTCGAAGGCCAGCGTTCGCGGCCGTCCGCCGTGATCCGCTTGGACTTGTTGAAGGTGGTGGGATCGAGGCCGGAGCGCTTGGCGAGCCCGGAGGCCGACAATCCCGCGCGTTCGGCCAACCGGTCAAGTGCGGTCCAGATCTGGTCGTGGGTGAGCGTTTTAGGCGCTTTTGGCTGTCTGGCCATGTGCGGTCGCCTTCCCGATCTAGGAATTATTACCTCAAAGCGGCGCTTTTCGCAATCCGGTTGATCCGGGCGCGACGCCCTTGAGTTAGGCAGGCCCCGCCGATACGGTCGGCGCCAGTTCCGGAAAATCCCGGGAAATCCCAAGAGACTCAACGATAAGACAGGTCCGCCGGCACGTGCGCAGCATCTACAAAATCTGTCCCGCTTCGGCCTGGCGCGAGGCCGAGCGGCAAGGCGTGTACCGCGGCAGCGCCGACGACGCGCGCGACGGTTTTATTCATTTTTCCACCGGTCCGCAGGTCGCCGGGACCGCCGGAAAGCATTTCTCCGGCCAGACCGGGCTGTTCCTGATCGAGGTCGATGCCGACGCGCTCGGCGGGGCGCTGCGCTGGGAGCCGTCGCGCAACGATGAGCTGTTTCCGCATCTCTATGGCGAACTCGATCTCGGCGCCGTCATCGGCGTGCGCGATCTGCCTGTGCGCGCCGACGGCTCCCACGACATCCCGGAGCTTGCGCCGTGATCCGCGCCTTCGATGCCCTCTCGCTGCCGCTGTTGCGCTGGTTCGATCCGGAGGACGCGCATCGGCTGGCGATCCAGGGATTGAAACTGCTGCCGCCGACACGGCTGCGTCCGGACGACGCGAAACTGGCGGTGCGGGCGTTCGGCCTGAATTTTCCCAATCCGATCGGCATGGCCGCGGGCTTCGACAAGAGCGCGGACGTGCCGGACGCCCTGCTGCGGCTGGGCTTTGGCTTTGTCGAGATCGGAACGGTGACGCCAAAGCCTCAGAGCGGCAATCCGCGGCCGCGGCTGTTCCGGCTGGAACGCGACGAAGCCGTGATCAACCGCCTGGGATTCAACAATGACGGCGCCCAGGCGGTGCTGCGGCGGCTGGCGGCGCGCGCCCAACTCGGCGGCATCGTCGGCGTCAATGTCGGCGCCAACAAGGACGCCACCGACCGCGTCGCCGATTATGTCAAGCTGATCGAGACCTTCGCGCCGGTGGCGAGCTATTTCACCGTCAACGTGTCGTCGCCGAACACGCCGGGCCTGCGCAATCTGCAGCAGGCCGCCGCGCTCGATGATCTCCTCGCCAAGGTGATCGACGCGCGCGAGCGGGTGCGCTCGAGCGCCGGCGATTCGCCGGTGCTGCTGAAAATCGCGCCCGATCTCAGCCTCGCCGAGCTTGACGACGTCGTGCAGATCGCGCGCTCGCGGCGCGTCGACGGCATGATCGTGGCCAATACCACGCTGGCGCGGCCATCTACCTTGCGCGAACAGTACCGCTCCAAGGAGCAGGGCGGCCTGTCGGGGCGGCCGTTGTTCCGGCTGTCGACGCGGATGGTGGCCGAGACCTATGTGCGCGCCGAGGGCGCGTTTCCGCTGATCGGCGTCGGCGGCATCGACTCCGGCGGCGCGGCGCTGACGAAGATCCGCGCCGGCGCCAGCCTGATCCAGCTTTATTCGTCGCTGATCTACAAGGGCCTCGGCCTCGTCGACGAAATCAAGAACGATCTCGCGGCGACGCTGCTGCGGACCGGGCGCGACTCGCTGTCGGAAATCGTCGGCGCGGACGCGGCGACGATCACGGCCGAGGACTGGCCGATCTAGCCGGGCGGGCTCGGCAGCCCGAACGACGCGCGCAGCATTGCCGGATAGCGCAGCCCCTGCAACCCGCCGCGCGCGGCGTAATGGGTCAATAGCGCGGCCCAGAGGCCGGCATTGCCGAGCGAGCGCAGCGATAGCCACGCGGCGAGGAAGATCACGAGCGACAGCATCATCAGATTGCGCATCTCGCGCGCCCAGGTCGCGCCGATATAGACCCCGTCAAAGCCGAAGGCGAACACGGCGAGCAGCGGCGACACCACCACGAACGGCAAATAATCGCGCGCGCCTTGCCGGACTTCCGCGCTCGCGGTCATGAGATCGATCAGGGAAGGGCCGAACAGCGCGAAAATGGCCAGCACCCCAAGCGCGAAGGCAAAACCCCAGGATATCACCAGCCGGACCGCGCCGGAGAACGCCGCTCTGTCGCGCGCGCCATAGGCGCGGCCGCAGAGTTGCTCGGCGGCGTTGGCAAGGCCGTCGAGGAAGAACGCGCTGATCAGCAGGAAATTGTTGAGCACCGCATTGGCGGCCAGCGTCACGTCGCCGGCGCGCGCGCCCTGCGAGGTGAAGAACAGGAACACCGCGATCAGCGAGGCGGTGCGGATCATGATGTCGCGGTTGACGCCGAGCATGCGGATCAGCTTGTCCCGCTGCAGCAGCGTCGCGCGCGGAATGGCCTGGTGTCCGCTGGCGAGCCGCCGCGCGATCAGCAGGCCGAGCACGAGCCCGGTGGCTTCCGCGATCACGGCGGCGATCGCCGCGCCGGATATGCCGGCGTCCGCGACCATCACCAGCAGCACGGTGGCCGCCATGTTGATCAGGTTGATCGCGATCTGCAGGACCAGCGCGAGTTTGGCGCGCGCCTGTCCGATCAGCCAGCCGAGCACGACATAGTTGGCGAGCGCCAGCGGCGCCGACCAGATCCGGATGACGAAGTACGTCCTGGCCGCGCGCGTCACCCCCTCGCTGCCGCCCATCGCGCCGAGCAGGATCGCGGCCAGCGGGATCTGCAGGGCGATCAGGCCCGCGCCGACCAGCGCCGCGACGACAAGCCCGCGCACGAATACGGCGCGCAGTTCCAGCGTCTCGCCGGCGCCGAGCGCCTGCGCCGTGAAGGCGACCGTGCTCATGCGCAGGAATGCGAACAGCCAGAACAGGCAGTCGAAGATGACGGACGCGATGGCGACGCCGCCGAGCTGTGTCGCATCGCCGAGCCGCCCGATCGCGATCGTCGAGACGATGCCGATCAGCGGCGTGGTCAGGTTCGCCACCATCGCCGGTCCGGCAATGGCAAAGACCTGCGCGGTCGTGACTTTCGAAACGGGAATCAACGAACCTGGCCTGCGCGACCTCTATCGCCCGCGGGGCGTGCCGAACAGCCGCGACAACAGCCAGATCGGGATGACGATCACGGCGCCGAGCAGGAAATAGCGCCACAGCCAGTTGACGGCGTCGAAGCCGAGGCTCCACAGCCGCTGGAACAACAGCCGGATGCTCTGGATGATGTTCCAGGGATCGAAGCCGACCGCCGCCAGCACCACGCCGACCAGGATCGACAGCAGCACCAGCCGGAACGCCACGGCGAGCGGCGAGCCGCCGAGAAAGCGGCTGACGCCGTCATTGGCTGCCGGCAATTCCCTGGTGTCGTTGGCCATTGATGGTCTCCCGCGCGTCAAGCCGCCGCTCATTGTAGTCGCTACCACGCAGATGGGGAACCCGCGTGTTGGCGTCAATGGCCGCCTGCCGCCACGGATGGGGACGGCGGCCTCGGACTTCAGCATCCGCTCCAGCGTCTCCAGCCGGTCGGCCTCGCGCGGCGGCTTGTCCCAGCGCAGCCGGCTGATGCGGGGAAACCGCATCGCCACGCCGGATTTGTGCCGCGGCGAGCGCGCCAGGCCTTCGAAGGCGACCTCCAGCACCAGCCCCTGATCCGGCTCGTGCACCACGTGCCGGACCGGTCCGAACTTTTCGGTGGTGTTGCGGCGCACGAAGCGATCGATCTGCACCAGCTCTTCGTCGGTGAAGCCGAAATAGGCCTTGCCGACCGGCACCAGTTGCTCGCCATCCTCTCCTGATGGTCCACACCCCGAACGTATAGTCCGAATAATAGGACGAGCGTTTGCCGTGGCCGCGCTGCGCATACATCAGCACGGCATCGATGATGTGCGGGTCGCGCTTCCATTTCCACCACTGGCCCTTCGGCCGGCCGGGCAGATAGAGCGCGTCGCGGCGCTTGAGCATCACGCCCTCGACGGCTTCCGCATCCGCGCCGGCACCGGCGCTGGCCGGATCCTTCCGCGCCGCGGTGAGCGCGTCCCAACTGTCGAAGTCGATCACCGGCGACAGGTCGATCCTGGAATCGTCGAGCTTCCTGACGAAAGCCTCCAGCCGCGCGCGGCGTTCAACAAACGGCAGATTGCGCAGGTCAGCGTCGCCCTCGCCGAGCAGGTCATAGGCGCGCAGATGGATCGGATAATCCTTTGTCAGCTTTGGCGAGACCACTTTGCGGTTGAGTCGCTGCTGCAGGACATTGAAGCTCTGCACGCGGCCGTCGCGCAGCACCAGCAATTCACCGTCGATCGCGCCGGGCAGATGCAGTGACGGCACCAGATCGGGAAAACTCCCGGTGATGTCTTCCCCCGTGCGCGAATAAAGCCGCGCCACGCAGTGGCCGCGCGCGTCGCGGCCGCTCACCGCCTGCACGCGAATGCCGTCCCATTTCCATTCCGCGATGAAATCCGCGGCGTCGAGATGGGCAAAATCCGCATTCTCGATCGCATGCGCCAGCATCACCGGGCGGAATGGCGCCGGATCGAGATTGACCGGCTTTTCGCCGCGTCCCTCCAGCCACGCGAACAGGTCGAGATAGGGCGGGGAAAGCCCCGGCCACATCAGTTCGATCTCGTGCGGATCCTTGTCGCCGAGTTCGGCGGCGGCGGTCTTGGCGAGCCGCGCCGAAACCCCGATCCGCATCGCGCCGGTGACGAGTTTCAGGAGCGCCCAGCGGCCGGTCTCGTCCAGTTCGTCGAGCCAGCGCGCGAGCTGCTTCGGCAGTTCGGTCTTGCCGAGCGTGCGAAGCGTGGTGACGACCTCGGTGAGGGTGGGAGGAGGAGGGTTGTTGTGGCCGGGCACACCGCGCTCCCCTCCCTCCCCGCCGCTTCGCGGGGGGAGGGGAGACAGAGCTTGTGTCGCCGCGTTCGGCCACATCAGCGCCACCGTCTCCGAGAGGTCGCCGACATAGTCATACGACAGCGCGAACAGCACGGGATCGGTGCGATCAGTGATCAGATCGCGGATCAGGCCGGGCTTTGCATGCTTGAACGACAACGCGCCGGTCAAAGCCGCGAGCGCGTAGCCGCGATCGGGGTCTTCGGCCTCGCGAAAATAGGCGGTCAGCAGCCGCAGCTTGTTGTTGCGGCCGGGCTCATAGGCGAGGCGGTCGAGCAGTTCGGCGAAGCGGTTCATGCCTCCGCGTCCTCGCCCGACACGACCGCATCGCCGTCGTCCTCATCGCCGTAACCGACGAGGTCGAGCGGCCGCGCCGCAAGACCTTTTGTCTTGCACCAATGCACCAGCGCGTCTTCCTGGCCGTGCGTGACCCACACTTCGCCCGCGCCGGTGGCCTCGATGGTCGCGGTCAGTCCGTCCCAGTCGGCATGGTCGGAAATCACCAGCGGCAATTCGACGCCGCGCTGGCGGGCGCGGGCGCGCACCCGCATCCAGCCCGAGGCGAACGCCGTGACCGGATCGGGAAAGCGTCTGGTCCAGATATCCGAGGTGGCCGACGGCGGCGCCAGCGTAATGGTGCCGGCGAGATCGGCCTTCTTGACGCCCTTGACGGCGCGCAATTCGCCGAGCGCAATGCCGCGGCTCTCGTAGTAATGCGTGATCTTTTCCATCGCGCCGTGCAGATAGATCGGCGCGTCGTAGCCGGCCTCCCGCAACAGCGCGATCACGCGCTGCGCCTTGCCGAGCGAATAGGCGCCGACCAGATGCGCCCGCTCGGGAAACAGCGCGACGGAGGCGAGCAGCTTCTTCACCTCGTCCGCCGCGTCGCCGTGGCGGAACACCGGCAATCCAAACGTCGCCTCGGTGATGAAGACGTCGCAGGGCACCACTTCGAAGGCCGCGCAGGTCGGGTCGGGCGCGTCCTTGTAGTCGCCGGAGGCGACGATGCAGGTATCCTTGCAGGAGACCGCGATCTGCGCCGAGCCCAGCACATGGCCGGCGGGATGAAATTTGA
Organism: uncultured Alphaproteobacteria bacterium; assembly: GCA_963843225.1. Classification (GTDB taxonomy): domain Bacteria; phylum Pseudomonadota; class Alphaproteobacteria; order Rhizobiales; family Xanthobacteraceae; genus Bradyrhizobium. Next base: position 70,330 of record CAWJJT010000014.1, read on the forward strand.
TCGTGACATCGCCGAGCTTCAGCTCTTCGCCATAGGCGATCGCCTGCGTGCTGCCGGCGAAATTGTCGCCGTAGCGCAGCCGCATCATGTCGAGCGTTTCCCGGGTGGCCAGCACCGCGCCATGGCCCGCCCGGGCATGGTCGGAATGGCCGTGGGTGATCACGGCGCGCGCCACGGGGCGCACCGGATCGATATGAAAGCCGCCGGGCTTGCAGGCGAGACCGGCGGGCTGCGGCGTCAGGATGTCTTGCGGGCGCATGGCGTTTATATAGTCTCAAGCGGGACTCGATTCGAGTCCAGCCCTCACGCCTTCGACGCCCGCAATCGGTTCCCGACGATGCCCGTCCGCTTGTTCCTGTCTTCCGGCGATCTGGTGGCCGACCGGCGGTTCGATTTCGCGCGCGATCTGCAACTGAAGGGCGACCTGGTTGCCGCTGCCGACCTGTTGCTGCAGGCGACCGAACTCGCGCCCGGCTTTGCCTCGGCCTGGTTCACGCTCGGCGAAATCCGCGAACGGCTCGGCGAACGCGAGGCGGCGATCTCCGCGTTTCGCAAGGCGCAGCAGGCCGATTCCGACGACCGGCACGGCGCCAGCCTGCGGCTGATGCTGCTCGGCTCCGAGCGGCTGTCGGCGATGCCGCCGGCCTATGTGCGCGCGCTGTTCGATCAATACGCGCCGAAATTCGAGACCGCGCTGGTCGACGATCTCGGCTATCGCGGCCCGGCGCTGTTGTTCAAGGCGGTGCTGGCCGCCCGCGCCGCGGTTCGCAAGCCCGCCTTCTTCAGGCGCGCCATCGATCTCGGCTGCGGCACCGGGCTCGCCGCGATGGCCTTTGCCAAAAATGTCGATCGCTTCATCGGCGTCGATCTGTCGCCGCGCATGATCGAGAAGGCGCGCGCGACCGGGCTCTATGCCGAACTCGAGGTCGGCGACATGCTGAACGGGCTGCGCGGCAAGCCCGAGGCCAGCGCGGAACTCATCCTCGCGGCCGATGCGATGGTCTATGTCGCCGATCTCGCGCCCGTGCTGGCGGAGGCGCGGCGCGTGCTGGTGTCCGGCGGCGTGCTCGCGTTCACGACCGAAACCCATGACGGCGAGCGGCGTCATCCTCGGCGAGGGGCTGCGCTACGCGCACGGCGCGGACCATGTGCGCGCCTCGGTTCAGGCGGCGGGATTGAACCTGTCCCAGCTCGAGGACCGCTCTGCCCGCAACGAGGACAACGCGCCGGTGCCCGGCCTCGTCGCGGTGGCGACAAAATCCTGAATCTCGCCTCGCGGAATTAGCGCGCGTTGCGCGGCAACTTGGCTATTGCCGTTGCGGCGGGAATGTAGATCAATGCTTTCTCCAGGGAGAAACAACAAAATGAACAATCAAACAAACACGGCGCGAATTCGGCGCCACCGCTTTTGCCGCGATTGCCGCCTCCGCGATGCCCGCGCCCTATGTCTGGGCCGCGGAGAAGAAATACGATGCGGGCGCGAGCGACACCGAGATCAAGCTCGGCCAGACCGTGCCGCATAGCGGTCCGGGTTCGCTCTACGGCGTGCTCGGCCGCGTCGGCGAGGCCTATTTCCAGATGCTGAACGAAAAAGACGGCATCAACGGGCGCAAGATCAAGTTCTTCACCATGGACGACGCCTACAGCGCACCGAAATGCGTCGAGGCCACGCGCCGGCTGGTGGAGCAGGAGGAAGTGCTGGCGCTGTTCGGCTCGCTCGGCACCGCGCCGCAGACCGCCGTGCACAAATATCTCAATTCCAAGGGCGTGCCGCAGTTGTTGCTGAACACCGGCGCGTCGAAATGGAACGATCCGAAGAACAACAAATGGACCATGGCGGGACTGCCGCTCTATCCGACCGAAGCGCGGATCCTCGCCAAGCATGTCGTGGCGGTGAAGCCGAATGCGAAGATCGGCATCCTCTACCAGAACGATGATTTCGGCCGCGATTTCCTCGGGCCGTTCAAGAAGGTGCTGGCGGACGCGGGCGGCACCGCCAGCGTGATCATGGAGCAGACCTATGATCTGACCGAGCCGACGGTGGATTCGCAGCTCATCAACCTCTCGAAGTCGGGCGCCGATACGTTCTACAATATCAGCACCGGCAAGGCGACGTCGCAGTCGATCCGCAAGGTCGCCGAGCTCGGATGGAAACCGCTGCAACTATTGTCGGCGGGCTCGACCGGCCGCTCGATCCTCAGCGCCGCGGGTTTCGAGAATGCCAAGGACATCGTCGCGATCCGCTATTCCAAGGAGGCCGGGCCCGGGCACTGGGAAAAGGATCCGGAGTCGATGGCGTTCGAGGCCTTGCGTGCGAAATACCTGCCCAATGTCGATCCCGACAACACCATCGCCTATGCCGGCTACGGGCAGGCGGTGACCATGGGCGAAATCCTGCGCCGCTGCGGCGACGACCTGACCCGCGCCAACGTGCTGAAGCAGGCGGCGAACCTCAACGGCTTCCATTCGCCGTTCTTCCTCGACGGCATCAGCTACAGCTACACGCCGGACGACTACACGCCGATGAAGACGCTCTACATCTCGATCTTCAACGGCAAGGATTGGGACATTTCGGATCGGCCGGTGACGGAATAGACGGCGGTCTTGGTCTGCCTCGCTCCGCTCCGTGCGGGGCCGAGGCGGCTCAAGCCTCTCCCCGCAAGCGGGGCGAGGCGACGCCAACGTTGGAGCGCCGGGGGCTTGAAGTCGGCTGCGCCCCCTCGACGAACCCGCCGGGGCGGCTTAGCTCTAGACGGTGCCACCCCGCATCCAGACCCAGTCTCCGACCGAACCGGCCGAATTGCTGCCGGCGCAGTTCCGCCACTGGTTCGCCACGCGGGGATGGTCGCCGCGCGAGCATCAGCTTGAGCTGCTGGCAAAGGCCCGCGACGACCGCTCGGCGCTGTTGATCGCGCCCACCGGCGCCGGCAAGACGCTGGCCGGATTCTTGCCGACGCTGGTGGAGTTGAGCACGGTCTCCGAACGTATTCGTTCTCTTCCACCATCGGCCATGCATTCTTCCGCCCCAACCGGGAAGAAGACAGACTTCGCGGCGGAAGCGACCGGCGCGACGATGGTCGCCGCCGCTTCGCGAAGTTCCGTCGTCTCCACCGGACGCGGCGTGCAGCGCTCGCGCGGACTGCACACGCTCTACATCTCGCCCTTGAAGGCGCTCGCGGTCGATATCGCGCGCAATCTGGAGACACCGATCGCCGAGATGGGGCTGCCGATCAGGGTCGAGACCCGCACCGGCGACACGCCGGTGTCGCGGCGGCAGCGGCAGCGGCGCTATCCGCCGGACATCCTGCTCACCACGCCCGAGCAATTGGCCTTGCTGCTGTCATCCGACGACGCGCCGTTTCTGTTTTCCTCGCTCAAGCGCATCGTGCTCGACGAACTGCATGCGCTGGTGACGTCGAAGCGCGGCGATCTCCTGTCGCTTGGGCTGGCGCGGCTGTGGCAACTGGCGCCGCAGATGCGTTCGATCGGGCTGTCGGCGACGGTGGCGCAGCCGGAATCGCTGGCGCGTTTCCTGGTGCCGCAGCGCGACGGCAACAGCGAGGCGGCCGATATCGTCATCGCCGGCGGCGCCGCCGCGCCTGTCGTCGAGATGCTGGATACCCGCGAGCGGTTGCCGTGGGCCGGCCATTCGGCCCGCCACGCGCTCCCTGAAGTGTACGAACTGATCAAGCGCAACAAGACCACGCTGGTGTTCGTCAACACCCGCAGCCAGGCCGAGATGCTGTTCCAGGAACTCTGGCGCATGAACGACGATGGGCTGGCGATCGCGCTGCATCACGGCTCGCTCGATGTCGCGCAGCGCCGCAAGGTCGAGGACGCCATGGCGGCCGGCAGGTTGCGCGGCGTGGTCTGCACGTCCTCGCTCGATCTCGGCGTCGACTGGGGCGACGTCGATCTCGTCATCAATATCGGCGCGCCGAAGGGCGCCTCGCGGCTGATGCAAAGAATCGGCCGCGCCAATCACCGCATCGACGAGGCCTCGCGCGCCGTGCTGGTTCCGGCCAACCGCTTCGAGGTGCTGGAGTGCGCGGTCGCGATCGATGCCGTCAATGAGAACGCCCAGGACACCCCGCCGCTGCGCACCGGGGCGCTCGACGTGCTGGCGCAGCACGTGCTCGGCCGCGCCTGCGGCGAGCCGTTCCTGTCCGATGAACTCTTCGACGAGGTGCGGACGGCGGCGCCTTATTCAGCGCTGGCGCGATCGGATTTCGACGACGTGGTCGATTTCGTCGCCACCGGCGGCTACGCGCTGAAGACCTATGAGCGGTTCGCGCGCATCAAGCAGGACAAGCAGGGCCGCTGGCGCGTCGCCAATCCGCGGGTGCGGCAAAGCTACCGTCTCAATGTCGGCACCATCGTCGAGGAATCGATGCTGAAGGTGCGGCTGGTGCGCTCGCGCGGTGCAAAGGGAAACACCGGGTCCACCGGCGCAGTGGCGCGCGGCGGCCGCGTGCTCGGCGAGATCGAGGAATATTTCATCGAGGGCCTCGTGGTCGGCGACACCTTCGTGTTCGGCGGCGAAGTGGTGCGTTACGAGGCGCTGGCGGAGGACCACGTCTACGTCTCCCGCGCCAACGACAAGGACGCAAAGGTGCCGTCCTATATGGGCGGCAAGTTCCCGCTCTCGACCTATCTCGCCGAACGGGTCCGCAGCCTGCTCGCCGACAAGCGGGCCTGGAAGGCGCTGCCGGACCAGGTGCGCGACTGGCTGTCGTTGCAGGCGGATCTGTCGCGCGTTCCCGGCGCGCGCGAACTGGTGGTGGAGACCTTTCCGCGCGCCAACAAGCACTACCTCGTCTGCTATCCCTTCGAGGGGCGGCTGGCGCACCAGACGCTCGGCATGCTGCTGACGCGGCGGCTGGAGCGCGCCCGCGCCCGGCCGCTCGGCTTCGTCGCCAATGAATACGCGCTGGCGGTGTGGAGCCTGGGCGATCTCTCGTTCATGATCCGGCAGGGCAAGCTCGATCTCGACGCGCTGTTCGATCCGGACATGCTGGGCGACGATCTCGAGGCGTGGCTGGCGGAATCTGCGTTGATGAAACGCACCTTCCGCACCTGCGCCATCATTTCGGGCCTGATCGCGCGCCGCTTCACCGGCGAGGAAAAATCCCGGCGCCAGGTGTTGTTCTCGACCGACCTGATCTACGACGTGCTGCGCAAGCACCAGCCCGATCACGTGCTGTTGCGCGCCGCGCGCGCCGATGCGGCCACGGGGCTGCTCGATATTCGCCGGCTCGGTGATATGCTCGCGCGTATCAAGGGGCGAATCACCCATCGGGAACTGACGCGTATTTCGCCGCTGGCGGTGCCGGTGATGCTGGAAATCGGCCGCGAAGCGGTTTATGGCGAGGCCTCCGACGAGTTGCTGGCCGAAGCCGCCGAGGAACTGGTCAGGGAAGCGACTGGACTGGAATAAGAGATGAGCTTGCCGCGACCGGACACATCAGCATCGTCATGTCCGCGCTTGACGCGGGCATCCACGTCCTGCTTTCTCTCGCGGCCATGACGAGACCCGCTGTCCGCCTCGCGAATAATTCCCCGGTGAACGTCGCCGGCGTCGATTTCGTCGCCGATCTCTCCGGCGCGCTGTTCTGGGAAGAACAGCGCCTGCTCGTCGTCTCCGATCTGCATCTGGAAAAAGGCTCCAGCTTCGCCGCGCGCGGCGTGCTGCTGCCGCCTTACGATACGGTGGCGACACTCGGGCGCCTCAGCGCGGTCGTTGCGCGGCACGATCCGCGCATGGTGATCGCGCTCGGCGACAGTTTTCACGACCGCGAGGCGCACGGCCGCCTCTCGGTGGCGGATCGCGACGCCATCGCGGGCCTGCAAGTCCGCCGCGACTGGATCTGGATATCGGGCAATCACGACCCGGCGCTGCCGTCCGATCTCGGCGGCGTGGTCGCTCATGAAGTCGCGATCGGACCCATTGCGTTCCGCCACGAGCCGACCGGCGCATTCGGCGAAATCGCGGGCCATCTGCACCCCAAGGCGCGGGTGTCGACGCGCGGCCGCTCGATGGAACGCCGGTGTTTTGCCAGCGACGGCGAGCGCGCGGTAATGCCGGCGTTCGGCGCCTATACCGGCGGCCTCTCCATCCGCGACGCGGCGTTCGCCAGAATATTCCAGACGCTGGGCTTCATGGCTCATGTGCTCGGTGACAACAGGCTGCACGCGATCACGGCGTCGCGCTGCTATTGATCGCCACCATCCACCGGTCTCATCCTGAGAGTCCAACTCGAAATGCAACCGATGAAATCGGGTGCCTTTAATTGGCTCGTCATGGCCGGGACAAGCCCGGCCATGACGAAAGTGGAATCGCGCCTGTACGCTGGTTGCCTCGGTGCCGTGCGGTGGCCTACCCTGAAAGCTCCGTGTCTGCTGGATCGGTCACCGTTTGGGCGACTTTCTCGAAATTGTCGGACTTTCGATCAGCGTCAGCCTGGCCGCGACAGCCATCGCCGCAGGCGTCAGCTTGCCCCTCGGGGCCGGGCTCGCGATTTCCCGATTTCGCGGGCGGCGGCTGATCGTCGTCTTGATCAATGCGTTTTTCGGCTTGCCGCCGGTCGTTGTCGGCCTCGTGCTCTATCTCGCCCTTTCGCATTCCGGCCCCTTCGGCTCGCTCGCCCTGCTCTTTACGCCGACCGCGATGGTGATCGCACAGGCGATCCTCGCCATCCCGATCATCACGGCGCTCGTCCATCGCGCCGGCGAGAGGGCCTGGGCGCGCTACGGCGACGAACTGACCAGCGACGGCGCAACCCGATTGCAGGCGGTTCCGCAAATCCTGATGATCATTCGCGCCGAACTCATAACCGCCGTCCTGGCGGGCTTTGGCCGCACCGTTTCGGAAGTCGGCGCGGTCATCCTTGTCGGCGGAAACATTCGCGGCTTGACCAGAACGATGACAACGGCCATTGCGTTGCAAACGAGCCAGGGCGACCTATCGTTGGCTCTGGCTCTTGGCGCCGTGCTGGTCGGAATCAGCATTTCGATCAGCGCGACCGTCTTTGCATTGGCGGGACAGGCGCGAACGGCAGGGAGTGACGAAGTATGATCAATTTCCGGAATATGCTGGCGCTGGTCGCGACCGTCGCCGCGATAAATTCGGCTTCTGCGGCCGAGCAATCCATCGTTTTGGCCTCGACCACCTCGGTCGAAGCGTCCGGGTTGTTGGCAAACATTCTTCCGCAGTTCACGGCCAAGACCGGCATCACGGTGAATGTGGTCGCGCAAGGCACGGGCAAGGCACTGGACACCGCGAGGCGGGGCGATGCCGATCTCCTGCTGGTTCACGACCCCGAAGCCGAACAACAGTTCATGGATGAAGGCCACGGCTCGACGCGCCGGCAGATCGCGTGGAATGACTTCATCATCGTCGGGCCGTCCGCTGATCCGGCTCATGTAAAGGGCGGCAGCGACAGTGTCGCGGCATTGAAGGCGATTGGCGCGGCGCAGGCGCCGTTCGTATCGCGCGGCGACAAGAGCGGCACTAACGCTGCCGAGCTTCGGCTCTGGAAGATCGCCGGACAAGCGCCGGACACGCTCAACAAGGAGAAATGGTATCGCGACATCGGCGGCGGCATGGGCCAGGCCCTCAATGCGGCAAGCGCGATGAATGCCTACACCCTGTCGGACCGCGGCACGTGGCTGAGTTTCAAGAACAAGGGATCACTGGTCATCGCCATCGAGGGCGACCCACGCCTGATCAACCGGTACGACGTGATCGAACTAAATCCGCAGAAACATGCCGGCGCAAAGCTCGCCGCCGCCAAGGTCTTTGCCGATTGGCTGGTTTCGTCGGAGGGACAGCAGGCCATAGGCGCGTATCAGGCGAACGGGGAAAAACTGTTCAATCCGTCTGCCGCTTCGCCGAAGTAGCCGCTGCCGGATTTCCCCTGCCGGAATCCCTCTAATCCTTGCGGAACACGATCGAGGCGATCCAGCCGGTCATCAGCGCCATGACGGCCGTGACGAGGCCATAGACGAGGCCATTCTGGCGGGCGGTGGTGGCGACGAACTGTTCGAAACCCACCTTGACGATTTCGAACGCGGTGTCGGCCTTGGTCACCAGCGCGCCGTCTGAGAACAGTTTGATTTCGACACCGTAGGTGCCGATCGGCACGGCGGCCGGAAGCGGAATGCCGGTGCGGAACAGCGTCGGCGTCAGGAAGGTCACCGCGGAAGTGTCTTCGCGATAGAGGCCGTGTTCGCTGCGCAGCCGCACGAAGGCCCTGCGGAACGCATCGTTCGGCACCACGTCGGCATAATCGGTCCCGACGCGCTGGGTCAGGAGCACATTGTTGAGGCCGAGCTGCTGGCGCCGCTGGACCTCGGGCGATGCGATGACGTCAAACGGCCGGTTGGCGAACAGCGCGAGATAGCTCGGCACCTGCACGAACTGGCGATAGTCGGTGTTGATCCAGATGCCGAATTTACGCTCCTTGCGGCGCGTCACCATGTCGGCGCGCGGGCCCGAGACGGTCACCACGAGATCGTAGCTGTTGCGGGTCGCAGGCGTCGAGGCGTCCTTTTCGACCGAGCCGAACAGCACGAGCTCCTCGCCGGAATAATTCGGCGTCACCGTGACGCGATGATTGGAAACCGACACGATCAGCCGCTCGGCGTGCGCCGGCGGCGCCGGCAAAAGCGCGCTCCACGCCAGCATGGCGGCGGCCAATATGAGCGGAGCGCGCCCGGTCATCCCGCGCCTCCGGTTTCCCGAATGGTGAAGAGATCGTCGGGACGGATCACCAGCTCGATCGCGAAGCGGATTCCGACCGCGAGAACCAGCAGGCCCAGCAGCAGCCGCAGATGTTCGCCGCGGATCTTCTGGCCGGCGCGGGCGCCGAACTGTGCGCCCGTGACGCCGCCGACCATCAGGATCAGCGCCAGCACCGCATCGACCAGATGGTTGGTGACTGCGTGCAGCAGGGTGGCGAACAGCATGGTGACCAGCGTCAGCACCATCGAGGTGCCGATCACGGTCGAGGTCGGCACCCGCAGCACATAGATCATGATCGGGACCAGGATGAAGCCGCCACCGATGCCCATCACCGCGCCGATGAAGCCGATGATGATGCCGACCGCGACCACCGGGATCACCGACAAATAGATTTTGGAGCGCTTGAAGCGCATCTTCAGCGGCAGGCCGTGAATCCAGCCATGGCTGCCGGAGCGGCGGAGCGGCACCGCCATGCCGCGGCGGACCCGCAACAGCGCACGCAGGCCCTCCCAGAACATCAGTCCGCCCACGGTGGTCAGCAGCGCGACATAGGACAGCGCGATCATCAGGTCGAGCTGGCCGAGCGAGCGCAGCAGCGTGAACGTCCAGACGCCGAGCATGGTGCCGATGATGCCGCCGCTCAGCAGCACTGTCGCCAGCGCCGGATCGATGGCACGCCGCCGCCAGTAGGACAGTGCGCCGGAAAACGACGAGGCCGCGATATGGCTGGCGACGGAGGCGACCGCGACCGCGGGCGCGATGCCGACAAAGATCAGAAGCGGTGTCATCAGAAACCCGCCGCCGATGCCGAACATGCCGGACACGAAACCCACCGCCGCGCCCATCGCCAGGATGAGGAAAACGTTGACCGGCAGGTCGGCGATCGGAAGGTAAAGCTGCACGCGTGTCCGCTTTTTTTGATTGAGCCGCGACGCTGGCCGGGACCGCTCGCGGCCTGGCTTTGGGGATCGGGCAAGTGGGATCGACGTCCCTGCATAACCGAATTCGCCGCCCGGAGGGACTAAAGAATCCCGCGCGCAGCGGCTTTTTTGCCGCGGCCGCAGCGTCGTCGGATGCCGTGAACAATCCGGACTAGCGGGCGACGGCGCGGGGTTTTCCGACCGGCTCGGTGACGAGGTTCATCGCCGTGGCTTCGCGGACGCCGAGCCAGCGGATGTCGGCGGTCTCGGACATGGCTTCAACGATGGAAGAGGAGACGCCCATCTGCGTCATGTAGCCCAGGACTATTCCGGTGGTCTGCTGGGTCTCGGCGACGGGGTCGCGCCCCGGCGCTGTCGCCACAAACCGGTGGACCCCCAGCATCGAGCCTTCGATGCCATAGCGGCTCTTGCCGCCGGCAAAGACGAACACGCAGGCGCTGGCGCAGTAGGAAGGCCTGATCAGGCCCGAGGCGTCGGCGACGCCGACCGCCGTCGTCAATCCGCGCGACCGTATGATCTCGCCGATCAGCATCGCCTGTTCCAGATCGCCGCCCGGTGAGGACATCAGGATGGTGTCGCCGGGCGCGAGATGGGCTTGGTCGAGCCTGTCGCGAAACCAGCCTGCGGCGGCCGCGCCGATCTTCCCGCGGATGAACAAGGCCCGCCGGCCGCGGCCATCGAGGTCGGCCGCGGCGACCAGCGATGACGTCATGCTCGGCGAAACATACTGGTCTTTCCAATAGGCCCAGGCCGCGGGTTGCGAGAGGTCCTGGTAGGCGCGGATGCCGACGCCGGTCACCAGCAGAATGAAGACCGCGACCGACCACAGGTTTCGCCGGCTACGAATAGTGGGAGGCCGTGGCGCCGCGGGCTCGCCGGGGGTCGGCATGCGCGGCGGGACTACCCGAGGTCCGGTCGGCGGCCTCCGGAAGTCACTTCTTTCGTTCTGATGATCATCGAAGGACACATGATCCTCTCAGCAAATCCAGCGGACGCGGCCGGCGAACGCGCGCGGCCGCAGTCACGCAGACGGGCTTCTCTACACGGTTTTATCGAGGAGGAATATGACGGCGGCGCCGCCAGAGGCGTCAATGCGCGTTGGCGGTTCGCTTCGTGGCAACCGGCTTGGCCACGGGCTTGACCGGCTTGGCCTGCGCCAAATCCCATCCGCCCGCGGGGCCCGCCACGTTGATGGCATCGTCAGGCTGCGGTTCGGGCGTGAAGGTCTGGATCGCGAGCCTGGCCGCGGCCAGCGATTGGGGATCGAGCCGCTTGGCGACATCGTCGCGCTTGCGCGCGGCATCCGCATCGCCCTGCGCCGCCGCGAGGCTGAACCATTTGAAGGATTCGGCGAGGTTCTGTTCGACGCCGATGCCGCGGGCGTAGAGGATGCCGAGGTTGAACTGGCTGTCGGCGACGCCGTGATCGGCGGCCTTGCGGAACCATTGCGAGGCGCTCTTGTAGTTGGCGCCCCTGCCGCCGCCGTCGGCGTCGAGCACGGCCAGATTATGCATCGCCTTGGCGTTGCCGCGCTCGGCGGCCTGCAGGTAATAGCGCCGCGCGATATCGGCGTCCTTCTTCACGCTGAGGCCCTTTTCGTAGAAGGTCCCGAGCCGGAAGATCGCCGGCACCACGCCGGCCTGGGCCGCGCGGTCGTACCATTTGGCGGCTTCGTCGTAATTCGCCTCAACGCCCTTGCCTTCGGCAAAGCGCAGGCCGATCTCGTAGGCCGCGGCGGGATCGCCTTTCAGCGCGGCTGCGCGCAGCACCGGGCCGCCGATGCCTTCCGGCAGGTTCTCGCTCGGCGGAACCTGCACCTGGCCGAGCTTCTTGCCGATCGAGGAGGTCTGCGGAGCCGGAATAGCGCCGGTGATATCGTTTGAAACGGCTGGCGAGGCGGCGGGCGTCGGGACTTGCGGGATCGCAACCGAGGCCGCGGCGTCGGAGCCGGCGGGTGCAGAGTTATTGAGCGATTGACGGCCCATCGGGGTCGGCGACGTCATCGAAGGCGTCGCCGGATCCGGCATCGCGGGCTTGGCGCTGTCCTGCGCGGGCGGCGGGGCCGCAGCCGGCGGCTCGCTCGAACTCTCCGTCGGGGGCATCGGCGGCGAGGGGGCGCTATCGAGCAGCGACATCGCCATCTTGAAGGTGCCAAGCACGATCACCACCACGCTCGCGCCGACCAGCAACGAGCGGATCTTGGAGGTGATGGTCGATCCTTCCTTGGCCTTGTCGCCGGCGGGTTTCTTGACCGAGCCGCGGGGAGCCTTGCTGTCGACGGGTTGCGCGGCGGCTGCGGCCTGCGCCGCGCGGCGGGCGGCCGCGATGAAACTCGACGTGCTGGCCTTCTCGCTGGTCTTCTCGCGGCTGGCCGCGGGAATCTCGCTGATGGCGCTTTCCGAAGCCGCGATGCGTTCCGACGGTGTGGCGGCGCGGCCGCTCGGCCGTGTGCCCGGCTCCAGCGGGTGATCGGGCGGCAGGTCCGGCTCGATCGAGCTGCGGGACTGGGTGTGCGGCTCGAGGATTTCGCTGATCGCGCGCGGCGTCACCACCGTTGCCACGGAGACGGGCGGCGACACGGTCTGGAATTCCCGCGGAGCGGCGGCGAAGGCGAACGCATCCTGTTCCGCGGCGGGATTGGGCAGTTCGGGTCTTGGTTGCGGCGGCAGCGCGGCGTGCGATACGGCGGCTTGCGGTGCCGCGACAGGTTCCGGCGCCATGACCACTTCCGGCGCCGGCGCAACGGGCTGGGCGCGAACCGCGCGCAGATCGCCCTCGATCATCGCCAGCCGGTCGACCACATGGCCGAGCGCGTTGTGCACGGCCTCGAGCGAATCCTGGGTATGGCGGCCGGCTTCGGTCTGGTTGAAGCGGAAGTCGGTCAGTTCGCGCTTGAGCAGATCGATCAGGCCGGAGTCCGGCTCGGGCGCGCCGCGGCTGACTTGCGACAGCAAGGTTGCGTTCTGGCTTTCCAGGTAGTTCAGAATGTCGTGCAGTCCGGCCTCGACCCGTCCGAGATCGAGCGAGGGGCGATTGTCGGTCGAGGCTTCCAGCCGTTCGAGCAGGTAGGACACCCGCTGTTCGAGATGGGCGAAAGCGGACGCGTTGTCGTTGCCGACCGGCATGCGGTCGATGCGGTCGGACAGCGCGCGCAACGCGCTTTCGAGCTGTTCGGTGTTTTCGCTGGCCGCCCGGTGTTCGCGGGTTTCCAGCGTCGCGGTCAGCGCGGCGATGCGCTGTTCGAGCACCGCGAAGGAATCGCTGTTGTCGGGCGCGCGCGAGAGCTGGTCGACCTTGGACGACAGCGTATGCACGTCGTCGCTGAGCCGGGCCAGCGCATCGTTGGAGGCGACGTTGGAGACGATGCCGCGGAGCGCCGCGATGGCGCCTTCGAGCTGCCGCACCGTGGAGGGATCGTCGTTGGCGCGCAGGATCAGGTCGAGCTTGGCGCCGAGATTGCGGATCGCCTCGTCATAGCCGGCGAGTTGCTCCGCTGGCGTCAGCGAGCGCAGCACTTCGCGGATTTCGCTCAAGGCGCGTTCGATGCCGCTGAGCGCCTGGGCGTCGATGCCGTTCTGGCGCGTGTCGTCGATGCGCCGTGACAGCGAGCGGATTTCGTTTTCGATCGATTCGATCGCCCGTCGCGGCATCGCTTCGGTGATGGCGAGGCGGATCTCCGACAATTCGCTGCGGAACGCGGCGATCGACTGCTCGATCCCGTCGGGACGCTGCAGCGCCTCGATCTGGCTCGTGATCTTGAACAACTGGCGTTCGAGTCCCGAAAAATCCGGTCCCGGCGGCGTGACGGGCGCCTTCGGGGGCGGCGCAGCCGCGGGCGCCGAGACAGGCGGCATCACAGGTGCGGTGGGCGGCACGCTGCGCGGCGGCATTTGCCGCGGCGCCGGCGCATCGAGTTCGCTCTGGCGCGCGGCGATTTCGGCGATCGCAAAATCGAACGAAGCCGGGCTCAGCGGCGGGGAGGGACGATAGACCTGGGCGGCGGCGCGTTCGACCATCTCGGCCTGGTGCTGCTGGTCCTGCTGGGCTTGCCGCGCGGCTTCCGGGGCCGAGATCTGCGCCAGCCGCGCGTCGAGGCGCGATATGGCGTCGTTGAGCTGCTTGGCGACGGCTTGCTCGCCGCGCGGGGCGACGTCGCCGCGGGGAGCATCGCTGCGCGGTTTCGGCTGCGAAATCCGTTCGATCTGGCGGGTGATGGAATCCAGCCGCTGATGGATGTCGGCGACATCGCGGCTCTCCTGGCTCGGCGCCATGGCGCGCGGGTCGGGGGGGCTGCGGAAATCCGGAGGCGCGGAAGCGCCGATGGTGGAATTGAGCCAGTCGTTCAGCGACACGCCGGCGCGTCGCGCGGCGGCCTCGGCCCTCTCGCGGACGGACGGATCGATGCCTTCAACACTCCACGATACGCGCGAATTCATGCTTTCGTCCGGTTCGACTTCGGCGCTCCACCTGCGCCTTCAGCCTCCCCGCGCGTCCCGGTCGAAAGACAATCGGATTCCGCGCAGGTCGTCTGCCTCAGATCTCGACTTTTTCGCGTCACGGTAAATAACGGGTTAAGGTTTCGCGCCGCGAGACAGTAAAGTTACGTGCGCGCCGGGATCGGTGGTGTCTTGGTGCGGAACTCGAACGTCGTGGCGAGGCGTCAGGGCGCCTCGGTCCGTCCGCGATGGTCGCGCTGGCCGCCCTCGAGCGGCACGACATTCCCTGACGTGGCGATGGCGGACAGGGCTTCGAGGGCCTCTTCGCACCATTCCGCCACCTGGCGCTCATGACGGTGGCCGATGCGAAGTCCGAGCAGCTTGCCGGTATCGGCAATCGTGGCGGCGCCGTGGGGAAAGCGTTTGTTGATGATGCGTTCGTAGCGGGCGGAACGATCGCGGTGGTATTCCTGTCGCGCCATCAGGTCGGCGCGCAGGGGTTCGATGTCGACGCTGTCGAGCGCGCAAAGCCGCACCAGCAGATCGTCCTTGATCGAGGGCGGGATGCTCGGCCGGGCCGCCCAGTGCTTCAGCGCGGCGCGGCCCTCTGATGTGAGGGTGTAGACCAGCTTGTTGGGCTTGCCCGACTGCACGACTTCGCGGCCCTGGACGTGGCCGCGGTCCCGCAGCCGCGAGAGTTCGCGGTAGATCTGCTGATGATTGGCTTTCCAGAAGAACCCGATCGAGGAATTGAACGTCTTGGCGAGCTCATAGCCCGTCATCGGATGTTCGGTCAGGCATGCAAGGATTGCGTCACCCAGCGCCACGGCGCGGCCTCTCCGTTCGCCTCTGCTTCTTGACTTTATGCACAAAGGCGCATATGCGTCAATGTGCATATCGTTCCTCCGACTAGTCCCCCGCACCCCCGTTTCAGCGCGTTTTTGCCTGCAGGAGGCGTCCGATGAGCCTGACCGGCCTCGACAAATGGTACGGCTATATAAAGTCCCATGACCGCGCGGCGCTCTGGGATCTGCTGGATCCGGACGCGGTGTTCGAAAGCCCCGTGGTGCACACGCCGCAGCGCGGCCGCGACATCACATTCAAATATCTGTCGGGCGCGGAGAAGGTGCTGGGCGGCCCGGGCTTCCGCTACACCGGCGAATGGCGCAGCGACAACGGCGCGGTGCTCGAATTCGAAACCGAGATCGAGGGCATCAAGCTCAACGGCGTCGATATCATCCGCTTCACCGACGATGGCCGGATCGCGCATTTCAAGGTGATGGTCCGCCCGCTCAAGGCGATCAACCTGCTGCACCGTCTGATGGGGGAGCAACTGGCGAAGCCGTAGCGAATATCGGGCGCCATCATGTCGCATCCTCGCTCCGGGTATTTGCCGCACTCCTCACTCCCTACGACCTTCGGAACCGGCTAAGGTCGATTCTCGAAACACCGCAAGAATTCAGCGCCTCCGCCACCCCTTCGCCGCCCCTGCCGGGAGAACCCCATGCCGATCTACAAAGCCCCCGTGGAAGATGTCCAGTTCCTGCTCAACGACGTGTTTCAGATCGACCGCTACGACAATCTTCCTGGCTTTAGCGATGCCTCCGCCGATGTGCGCGAGGCGATCCTGAGCGAAGCGGCGAAACTTTCCGAAGAAGTGCTGCAACCGCTCAACCGGGTTGGCGATCTCGAAGGCTGCAAGCGCGGCGACGATGGCAGCGTGACGACCCCGAAGGGGTTCAAGGAAGCGTTCAAGCAGGTCACCGAGGGCGGCTGGCTCGGTCTGTCGGCGCCGACGGAATATGGCGGGCAGGGCCTGCCGGTGACGCTGAGCCAGACGGTCGCCGAATTCCAGTGTTCGGCCAACATGGCGTTTTCGATGTATGGCGGCCTGACCATGGGCGCTACCGCGGCGCTGATGGTGCACGGCAAGCCCGAACAGAAGAAGATGTTCGTGCCGAAGATGGTGGCCGGCGAATGGACCGGCACCATGAACCTCACCGAGCCGCAATGCGGCACGGATCTGGGCCTGTTGCGCACCAAGGCGGTCAAGCAGGCCGACGGCAGCTACAAGATATCCGGCACCAAGATTTTCATCTCCGCCGGCGAGCACGACATGGCCGACAACATCATCCATCTGGTGCTCGCCCGCATCGAGGGCGCGCCGGCCGGCATCAAGGGCGTGTCGCTGTTCGTGGTGCCGAAGATCCTGGTCAAGGCCGACGGATCGCTCGGCGCGCGCAACGGCGTCACCTGCGGCTCGATCGAGCACAAGATGGGCATTCACGGCAATTCGACCTGCGTGATGAACTATGACGGCGCCACCGGCTGGCTGATCGGCGAGGAAAACAAGGGCATGCAGGGCATGTTCGTGATGATGAACGAGGCCCGCTTGGGCGTCGCCGTGCAGGGGCTGGCGCAATCCGAGGTCGCCTACCAGAACGCGGTCGCCTATGCCCGCGACCGACTGCAGGGCCGCGCGCTGTCCGGGCCGAAGGCGCCGGACAAGCCGGCCGACCCCATCATCGTGCATCCCGACGTCCGCCGCACGCTGCTCACCATCCGCGCCTTCAACGAGGCGGCGCGCGCCATGGTGGTGTGGACCGCGCTCAAGAGCGACGTCGCCCACCGCTCCGGCGGATCCCAAGGACCGCCAGGAGGCCGACGATCACATGGGGCTGATGACGCCGGTCATGAAGGGCGTCCTGACCGATGTCGGATTTTCCAACGCGGTGCTGGCGCAGCAGATGTATGGCGGCCACGGCTACATCGCCGAACAGGGCATGGAGCAGTTCGTGCGCGACGCCCGCATCGCCATGATCTATGAGGGCGCCAACGGTATCCAGGCGCTGGATCTGGTCGGCCGCAAGCTGCCGCGCGACGGCGGCCGCGCGGTGATGTCGTTCTTCAACGAGGTCGCGGGATTCGCCAAGGATCACGGCGCCGACGAGGCCATGAAGCCCTATGTCGCGCCGATGAGCACCGCGCTCGGCCATCTGCAGCAGGCCACCACCTGGCTGATGCAGAATGCGATGATGAAGCCCGACAATGCAGGCGCGGCCGCCACCGACTACATGCAGTTGTTCGGCCTCGTCACCTTCGCCTTCATGTGGGCGCGGATGGCGAAAGTCGCGCAGGACAAGATTGCGGCCGGCGGCGCGACGCCTTATCTCTCCACCAAGCTGGTGACCGGGCGCTTCTTTATGGAACGCATGCTGCCGGAAACTTCGGTTCATCTCGCGCGCATCCAGACCGGATGCGCGACCACCATGGAATTGGCAGCGGAAGCGTTCTGACCGGAATTCCTGCTTTAAGCCCGACACGCGATCCGGTACAGCTTGCCGATCCGCCGATATATTATGATCCTCATACCAGGAGGGCGTCATGCCTGAGGCATTCATCTACGATCACGTTCGCACGCCGCGCGGCCGCGGCAAGTCCGATGGCGCGCTGCACGAGGTGACCGCGGTGGCGCTGGCCACCGCCCCCCTGAAGGCGCTGAAGGAGCGCAACAACCTGAAGGAAGACGTCGTCGACGACGTCATCCTCGGCGTGGTCGATCCGGTCGGCGAGGCGGGCTCCGACATCGCGCGCTTCGCGGCCATGAATGCCGGTCTCGGCGAAACCGTTCCCGGCGTGCAGATCAGCCGCTTCTGCGCTTCCGGCCTCGACGCCGTGAATTTCGCCGCGGCGCAAATCATGAGCGGCCAGCACGAACTCACCATCGGCGGCGGCGCCGAATCGATGAGCCGCGTCGGCATCGGCGCCTCCGGCGGCGCCTGGCCGATGGACCCCTCGATCGCGGTGCCGACCTATTTCATGCCGCAGGGCGTCTCCGCCGACCTGATCGCCACCAAATACGGCTTTTCGCGCGACGATGTCGACGCCTATGCGGTGCAGAGCCAGCAGCGCGCGGCGAAGGCCTGGGACGAGGGCCGCTTCGACAAGTCGGTGGTCCCGGTCAAGGACATCAACGGCCTCACCATCCTCGCCAAGGACGAACACATGCGGCCGACCACGACCATGCAGTCGCTGGCCTCGCTGCAGCCGTCCTTCGTGGCGATGGGGCAGATGGGCGGTTTCGATGCGGTGGCGATCCAGTCGCACCCCGAAATCGAGCGCATCAACTACGTGCACCACGCCGGCAATTCCTCGGGAATCGTCGATGGCGCGGGCGCGGTGCTGCTCGGCAGCCAGGCGGCCGGCAAGAAGCATGGCCTGAAAGCGCGGGCGAAGATCCGCGCCTTCGCCAATATCGGCTCGGAGCCGGCGATGATGCTGACCGGTCCGGTCGACGTCACCGAAAAGCTGTTCGAGCGCTCCGGCATGAAGAAATCGGACATCGATCTGTTCGAGCTGAACGAGGCCTTCGCCTCGGTGGTGCTGCGCTACATGCAGGCGTTCGACATCGATCCCGCCAAGATCAACGTCAATGGCGGCGCGATCGCGCTCGGCCATCCGCTCGGCGCGACCGGCGCGATGATCCTCGGCACCGTGCTCGACGAACTCGAGCGCACCAACAAATCGACCGCTCTGGTCACGCTGTGCATCGGCGGCGGCATGGGCACCGCCACCATCATCGAGCGGGTTTGATTTTTACCCTCTCCCCTTGTGGGAGAGGGTGGCGCCTCGCGCAGTGAGGCGACGGGTGAGGGGTTCTCTCCGCGGAGAGTATCTCTCATTGGATAGAGACCCCTCATCCGGCGCGCTTTGCGCGCCACCTTCTCCCACAAGGGGAGAAGGCAGAGCAAAATCGGGAGCGACAACATGGCCTTCAAGAATTTCAAGGTAGAGACCGATTCCGACGGCATCGCGCTGGTGACATGGGACACCCCCGGCCGTTCGATGAACGTGCTCGACGAAACCTCGGTTACCGAACTCGAGGAGATCGTGAAGCAGACTTCGGCTGACAGCGCGGTGAAGGGCGTCGTCATCACCTCGGGCAAGGAAGCGTTGTGCGCCGGCGCCGACCTGTCGATGCTCGAGGGCATGAGCCGGCAATATGCCGAACTGCTGAAGACAAAGGGCGAGGTTACGGCGAACCAGGCGCTGTTCGACCAGAGCCGGCGGTTTTCCCAGGTGTTCCGCAATATCGAGACCTCAGGCAAGCCGTGGGTCGCCGCGATCAACGGGCTGGCGCTCGGCGGCGGCTTCGAACTGACGTTGAGCTGCCACTACCGCGTCGGCCGCGGAAAATCCCAAGACCCGCCTCGGCCTGCCCGAAATCAAGGTCGGTCTTTTCCCGGGCGCCGGCGGCACCCAGCGCGTGCCGCGCATCGTGCAGCCGCAGGACGCCATGCAATTGCTGCTCAAGGGCGAGGCCATCAATCTCGACCGGGCCAAGGCGCTCAATCTGATCCACGCCATCGTTCCCTCCGCCGACCTGATCAAGGCGGCCAAGGACTGGATCAAGGGCGGCGGCAAGGCGGTCGCGCCCTGGGACGAGAAGGGTTTCAAGCTGCCGGGTGGCCAGGTCTTCTCCAAGGCCGGCATGATGATGTTCCCCGCCGGCAACGCGATCTATCGCCGCGAGACCTACGACAATTATCCGGCCGCGCGCGCCGTCATGAGCTGCGTCTACGAAGGCCTGCAATTGCCGATCGACGCCGCGCTGCGCGTCGAGTCGCGCTACTTCACCAAGATCCTGCGCTCCAAGGAAGCGGCGGCGATGATCCGCAGCCTGTTCCTGTCGATGCAGGAATTGAACAAGGGCGCGCGGCGTCCGCCGAACGTGCCGCCGACCAAAGTGAAGAAGCTCGCCGTGATCGGCGCCGGCTTCATGGGCGCCAGCGTCGGCTACGTCTCGGCGCGCGCCGGCATCGACGTGGTGCTGATCGACCGCGACCAGGAAAGCGCCGACAAGGGCAAGGGCCACGCCAAGGCCGTGATCGACGATCTGATCAAGAAGGGCCGCGCCAAGGAGAGCGATCGCGACGCGATCCTGGGGCGCATCAGCGCGACCGCGGACTACAACGTCCTGAAGGATTGCGACCTCGTCATCGAAGCGGTGTTCGAGGATCGCAAGGTCAAGGCCGAAACCTACGCCAAGGCGCAGCCGCTCCTGAAGGGCGATGCGATCTTTGCCTCCAACACCTCGACGCTGCCGATCAATTCGCTGGCGGAGGAGTTCAAGGACCAGGGCAAGTTCATCGGCATCCATTTCTTCTCGCCGGTCGAGAAGATGATGCTGGTGGAGATCATCGTCGGCAAGAACACCGGCGATACCGCGCTCGCCACCGCGCTGGATTATGTCCGCGTGATCGGCAAGACGCCGATCGTCGTCAATGATTTCCGCGGCTTCTTCGCCAACCGCTGCGTGCTGCGCTTCACCGCCGAGGGCCTCGAAATGCTGATGGAAGGCGTGCCGCCGGCGATGATCGAGAACACCGCGAAGATGGCCGGCATGCCGGTCGGGCCGCTGTCGCTGTCCGACGAGGTCGCGCTCGACCTCGTGCTCAAGATCATGAAGGCGACGGAAGCCGATCTCGGCGCCAATGCCGTCGACCAGGCGCAGAAGAAGCTTCTGGTCGAGATGGTCGAGAAACAGGGCCGCTTCGGCCGCAAGAACGGCAAGGGATTTTACGATTATCCCGAGAAGGGCAAGGGCCAGAAGAGCCTGTGGTCGGAGCTTGCAGGCTTGCAGCCGAAGCATCTCGATCCCGATACGCTCGACATCGAGGAATTGAAGCAGCGCTTTCTCGTCGTGCAGGCGGTGGAAGCCGCGCGCACGGTGGAGGATCACGTCATCACCGACATGCGCGAAGCCGATGTCGGCTCGATCCTCGGCTTCGGCTTTGCGCCGTTCACCGGCGGCACGCTGTCCTATATCGACTTCATGGGCACCAAGAAGTTCGTCGAGCTGTGCCACAAGCTGGAAGGCAAATACGGCTCCCGCTTCACCCCGCCGAAGCTGCTGGAGGAAATGGCCGCCAAGGGCGAGACCTTCTACGGCCGCTTCCCGCCGAAGAAGATGGCGGCGGCGTAAGCCGACACGTAGCCCGGATGGAGCGAAGCGAAATCCGGGATAACTTGCTCCACCTGAGAGACGGTCCCCGGATTGCGCTGCGCTCCATCCGGGCTACACCCTGCAAACAAAAAGAGGGCCGGATCATCGATCCGGCCCTTTTGTCTATTCGTGTTTGGCAAAAGCCTCAGGCCGCCTTCATCAGGCCTTCCTTGGTCAGCGCCTGCTGCACCATCGGGCGGGCGGCGACGCGGGCCTTGTAGGCGAGCAGGTTCGGCATCGCCGAGAGGTCGAACTTCATGCGCTCGGCCCAGGACAGCATGGTGAACAGGTAGCCGTCGGCCACCGTGAACTGCTTGCCCATCAGGTAGTCGCTGCCGGCGAGCACGCCGTCGAGATATTTGAACTTGCCCATCACGCGGTCCTTGAAGAAGGCCTTGGCTTCATCGGCCAGCACCGGCGAGAACATCGGGCCGAAGTTCTTGTGCAGTTCGCCCGTGATGTAGTTGAGCCACTCCTGCAGCTTGTAGCGCTCGGCGCTGTCGCGGGCGGGCGCGAGGTTCTTGCCCGCGGCCTTGTCGGCGATCATCTGCACGATGACCGGGCCTTCGGTGACGAGTTCGCCGCTGTCCAGCGCCAGCGCCGGCACCTGGCCCTTGGGGTTGATCTTGAGGAAGTCGTCGCCGTTCTCGAGCTTCTTGGCCTTGAGATCGACCTTGACCAGGTCGTAGGGCAGGCCGGCTTCGAGCAGGGCGATGTGGGGCGAAAGCGAGCAGGCGCCGGGCGAATAATACAGTTTCATTGGAATGTTCCTTCCCTCGGATGATTGGCAATGGGCGTTTACCGCCCCGCCGGTCCCGGCCGGTTCACAACCGGTCAGGCACGAAATCCCTGTTTCGTTGCGTTTTCTTCACGCGGGGCGGTATCCGCACCGCTTGAAAACGCTGATGGATGACTAAATGCATCTGCATGGAATAGTCAAGATTGATGCAGCTGCATTTAGTGGGCTAGACTGCCCCGTCACCTTATGAGCTCCGACATGAAGCGCAAACCATCGACCGAGGCGACCGCCGCCTGGATCCGCCTGATGCGGGTCCAGAGCCGGGTGCTGGATGCCGTCGAGCAGGAATTGAAGAAGGCCGGTTTCCCGCCGCTCGCCTGGTATGACGCGCTGCTCGAATTGTCGCGCGCGCCGTCGGGCGAGATGCGCCCGGTGGAATTGGAAAAGCAGATGCTGATCCCGCAATACTCGACGTCGCGGCTGATCGACCGGCTGGTGGACGAGGGGCTGGCGGCGCGCCGCGAATGCAAGATCGACAAGCGCGGCCAGTTCGTGGAAATCACCGAGCCCGGGCGCGAGCTGCAGAAGAAGATGTGGAGCGCCTATTCGGCCGCGATCGAAAAGCACGTCGGCTCGAAACTGTCGGATGCGGACGCCGCCAAGCTCTGCGGCCTGCTCGACCGGCTGGGCTGCTCCTGCGGCGAGGCGCAACTGCTTGCCGCCAGAGACGGCGCGCCCGCCCGATGATATTCTCTTGCACCACTCGCATCCCCGGACCGGTCGGTTCGGGGATACCCCCGACACCGCGCGCGTTCCGTTGAAGCGCCCCACATCCGGAATCTTCATGGCGCGTGACCAGATCGATATGACGCCGCTGCAATCGCGCGACGAATTGGTGGCGTGGCTGGAAGCGGGCGTGAAGCCTCCTTCCGAATTCCGCATCGGCACCGAGCACGAGAAGACGCCGTTCACGCTCGAAGGCCATCATCCCGTGCCTTACGAAGGCGGACGCGGCATCGGGGCGCTTGCTCGAAGGCATGCAGCTCCTGCTCGGCTGGGAGCCGATCATGGAGCGCGGCAACATCATCGGGCTCTACGATGTCACCGGCGGCGGCGCGATTTCGCTGGAGCCCGGCGGGCAGTTCGAACTGTCCGGCGCGCCGGTCGAGACCGTGCACCAGACCCAGGCCGAGCTGATGGCGCATCTGGCGCAGGTGCGCGAGATCGCAACGCCGCTCGGCATCGGCTTTCTCGGGCCTCGGCATGACGCCGTCATGGTCGCGGGCGCAAATTCCGGTGATGCCCAAGGGCCGCTACAAGATCATGACCAACTACATGCCGAAGGTCGGCCAGTACGGCATCGACATGATGTACCGGACCTGCACGGTGCAGACCAATCTCGACTTCTCCTCCGAAGCCGACATGGTCAAGAAGCTGCGGGTATCGGTGGCGCTGCAGCCGATCGCGACCGCGCTGTTCGCCAACTCGCCGTTCACCGAAGGCAAGCCCAACGGCTTTCTGTCGTTCCGTTCCGAAATCTGGCGCGACACCGATAATGCGCGCGCCGGAATGCTGCCCTGGGCGTTCGAGGACGGCATGGGGTTCGAGCGCTGGGTCGACTACGCGCTCGACGTTCCGATGTATTTCGTCAAGCGCGGCGACGAATATATCGACGTCGCCGGATCGTCGTTCCGCGATTTCTTCGCCGGCAAGAATTCCGCGTTTCCCGGCGAGCGTCCGACGCTGTCGGACTGGGCCAACCATCTGTCGACGATTTTCCCCGAGGTGCGGCTGAAGCGCTATCTGGAAATGCGCGGCGCCGACGGCGTGCCGTGGGGCCGGCTGCCGGCGCTGCCGGCGTTCTGGGTCGGCCTGCTCTATGACGACGTCAGCCTCGACGCCGCCTGGGACATCGCCAGGCACTGGACGGCGCAGGAGCGTCAGGCGCTGCGCGACGACGTCCCCCGCATGGGCTTCAAGGCCAGGATCCGCGACCGCTATCTGTTCGAGGTCGCCAAGGAATGCCTGGCGCTGGCGCATTCGGGCCTGCGCCGGCGCGGGCGCGTCGATCATCTCGGCCGGGACGAAAGCCGCCATCTGGAGCCGCTGCAGCGGATCATCAATTCCGGGCATACCCCGGCCGAGGAGATGCTGGAGAAGTTCCACGGCCCCTGGCACGGCTCGGTCGAGCCGGCCTATGACGAATATGCGTTCTAGCCGCCCATCGCCCTGACCGCCGGCCTTTTCGTCGCAGCGGCGGCGCCGTTCATCCACCGTACAGGTTCGTGGCGATCAAATGGCAACCCGCGCGGACAGCGGGGCGACCAACTAGCTGAAAGTCATCACGAATGTGGGGAGGCCGCCTGCTCAGGGCGTGTTTGGCGATGCTCGCCGTCGTGACGCTCGTCGTCCTGGCGGCCACCATCGGCGTGGGCAACGCGCACGCGCAGGCCAGTTTCGATCGTCCGGGCGGTGACTATCTCAACGCGCCGGTGCCTTCGGGCGATCCGGAGGACTGCGCCCTGATGTGCGAGCGCGACCGGCGCTGCCGGGCCTGGACCTTCAACTACCCGAACGTCGGCTCTGGTGGTGCAGTGTGCTGGCTGAAGAACAGCGTGCCGCCGCGCATCCAGGACGATTGCTGCGTCACCGGCGTGCGCGGCGCCGGCGTCGTGGAGCCGCGCAGCAAGGGGCTCGAAACCTCAATCGACCGGTTCGGCGGCGACTACCGCAATTTCGATCTCAAGGGCGACGAGGGCGAAGAGGCCTGCAACGCGGCCTGCACCGCCGACAACAAATGCCGGGCTTGGACCTTCGCCCGCGCAGGCTATGTCGGCAAGGCCGCGCATTGCTTCCTGAAAAAAGATATAAAGCCGCCACGGCGCAAGCCCGGGTTTACTTCGGGCGTGGTGCGGTGAGCCGTCATTCCGCTTCGATCGCGAGTACCGTCAACTCCGGCCACAGCCGTTTCCACCGCGCCGCCTTCGCCGCGTAGGCCGCGGCGGAAAAGTTCGGGCCCGGATTGGGCCGCACGATCAGGCCGGCAATATCGTCAAATCCGTTCGGCGCGTAGACCTCGTGGTCTTCATTGGCACGGCGGATTCCGACCTGGGTGTTTTTGGTCAGGAAACGGTCGATGCCTTCGGTGGAACATCGCAGCGCCGGATAGGGCAGGCGATGTTTTTCGGGATACCAGAGATGGACGCGGGCCTGGTTACGCGCCTCGATGGTGACGCCGAGATGCGCGAGGCGGCTCTGCAACAGGCGGATCACGGCGTCCTCGGCCTGCCATGAGGTGTCGGGATCGAAATAGAAGATGTCGTAGTCGCTGACGCCGTAATCGACCGCGCGGCCGGTCAGCCCATTCCACGCCGTCTGCACCAGACAGCCCGAGACGATCCACGCATCCGGCAGCGCGAGATCGAACAGCGCATCGGCAATCGTGGCGTTGACGGGATTGCGGAGCGCGGCGGCGAGGAAGGCGCAGGTATCCATGGCGGTGCCATTTATTCCGGCCTCATCCTGAGGTGCCGCGTCTCGACGGGATGGGCCGCGGGCCTCATGATTTCCCGGGCGATGCGAGGCATCGCCCGGAGGCGCCGCCGATTTCAATGCACCGAGGTGAAGAATCGCGACAGGCGGAAGCCGGACAGCCAGGTCGATACCGGCTGATGGCGGATGCCGAGATCCCATGATCCGACCACCGCATCGGCGCGACCGACCAGATCGTCCATGGGCAGCATGCCGACCCCGCCGTCGCGCACCGGCACCCGGCTGTCGGCCGAGTTATCGCGGTTGTCGCCCATCACGAACAGCCGGCCGGGCGGTACGGTGACTTCCTGGGTGTTATCGAGCCGGCCGTTGTCGCGCAGCTTGAGGATCTGGTGGCTGACGCCGCCCGGCAGGGTCTCGATAAAGCGAAACGCCGGTTCGACAGTGCCATTGTCGTCCTCCGCCTCGCCGATGCCATCGGGCTTCATCTCGGCCGCGTGGTCGTTGATGAAGAGCTGGCCCTGCCGCATCTGGATGCGGTCGCCGGGGAGGCCGACGACGCGCTTGACCCAGGCCTGCGAGCGGTCGCCCGGCCAGCGGAACACGACGACATCGCCGCGCTTCGGCGTCTCGCCGAACACGCGTCCGCTCTCCGGCAGATTGATCTGGATCGGCAGTGAGGCGGTCGAATAGCCATAGGCGTATTTCGAGGCCAGCAGCGCATCGCCGATCTGCAGCGTCGGCTCCATCGAGCCCGACGGCACGTAGAACGGTTCGGCGAGCGCGCCCTTTGCGAGGAACACCGCCAGCACGATGCCGGCGAGCTGCACGAACTGCCCGCGCCAGGTGGATGTCTTTTTCGTCACCACCGTTTCGTTGTTGATGGTCATGCGCCGGTACCTCCGACCGTGATCCGTTCCATCCGCAGCGTCGGCTGGCCGACACCGACCGGCACGCCCTGGCCGTTCTTGCCGCAGGTGCCGATGCCGGTATCGAGCGCGAGGTCGTTGCCGACCATGGTGATGCGATGCAGGTCGGTCGGTCCGTTGCCGATCAGCATCGCGCCCTTTAGCGGCGCGCCAATCTTGCCGTTCTCGATCTTGTAGGCCTCGGTGCACTGGAACACGTACTTGCCGGACGTGATGTCGACCTGGCCGCCGCCGAAATTGGCGGCGTAGATGCCATTCTTGACCGAAGCGAGAATCTCCGCCGGGTCGCTTTGGCCCGCCAGCATGTAGGTGTTGGTCATGCGCGGCATCGGCACATGGGCGTAGCCCTGGCGGCGGCCGTTGCCGGTCGGCTTCATGTTCATCAGGCGGGCGTTCTGGCGGTCCTGCATGTAGCCGACCAGGATGCCGTCCTCGATCAGCACGGTGCGGTTGGTCGGCGTGCCCTCGTCGTCGATCGACAGCGAGCCGCGGCGCGAGGCCATGGTGCCGTCATCGACCACGGTGACGCCTTTGGCGGCGACCTGCTGGCCCATCAGGCCCGCAAACGCCGACGTCTTCTTGCGGTTGAAATCGCCCTCGAGCCCGTGGCCGACGGCCTCATGCAGCATCACGCCGGGCCACCCGGCGCCGAGCACCACGTCCATTTCCCCGGCGGGAGCCGGCACCGATTCCAGATTGACCAGCGCCTCGCGAATCGCCCCGTCGGCGGCTTCGCGCCACGCTTTGGTCTCGATGAAGCGGGCATAGCCCTCACGGCCGCCATAGCCCTTGCTGCCACTTTCCTGCCGGTCGCCTTGTCCGGCGACCACCGAAATGTTGACGCGCACCAGCGGGCGGATATCGCGGTAGCTCTCGCCATCGGGCCGCAGGATTTCCACCACCTGCCAGGTGGCGCCGAGGCTGACGGTGACCTGGCGCACCCGCGGGTCCTTGTCGCGGACATAGGCGTCGATTTCGGCGAGCAGCTTGACCTTGGATTCGAAACCCGGCGCATCGAGCGGATTTTCGTCGCCATAGAGCCGCACATTGGTGTGGGCGGGGGCGGCGGCGAAATTCCCGCTATAGCCGCCGCGCACCGCTGCGACCGCGTCGGCGGCGCGAATCAGCGCCGGCAGCGAAACGTCGGAGGAATGCGCGTAGCCGACCGCGTCGTCCTTGACGGCGCGCAGGCCAAACCCTTGCGAGGTGTCGTAGGTGGCCTGTTTGAGCCGGCCATTGTCGAACATCAGCGCTTCGGTCTGGCTGTATTCCAGGAACAACTCACCGTCATCGGCGCCCGTAAGCCCCCGCACGACCTGATGCCGCACGAAATCGCGATCGAGGTTGGCGCGGTCGAGCAGGGAAGTCGTAGGGGTCATGGAAGCTCCAATGCGCTGTGGCCGTTCTTGCCGTGTCGCCGACACGTGGACCATAACCACGGGTCTTCGTGTTTTAAGCAAGGCCTTGGAAAAGTCGCCTTACAACACCGTAACCCAGGCCATGGAACCCGTCACTTGCCGGTGTGGGGACCGGAACGACGATGGCCTCAAGATAGGCATGATCATGGCAAAAAGGGAGGGTTCGCCGGGAGGCCGGCCGCGAGGCAGATTGCCTCACGGCAGCTTGTCATAGCCCTCGGCGAGCCCGTTCAGGCTGAGCGGGAAGCCGATACCCTCTTCGGGGGTCTCGAAGATGATGAAAGTGGCGGTCTTGGCGTTGCGTAGCTGACCGAGCAGCTTGTCGTCCATCACGACCTCGGCGACGCAGCCATTGGGCAGGCAGCGGACGAACCCGGCGCGGCCGACATCGACATTGTCGAGTTTGAGGCCCAGCCCCGAGGGCAGCAGCACGCCGAGCGGCGCCACCACCCGCATCAGCCGGCTCTTCTGGTCGGCGGTTTTCAGCATGATGACGGTCAGGCCGGCATTGGAGCGGTCTTCCGCCACCACGCTCTGGATCAGCGCGCATTGTTCGGCCTGCGCGCCCGGCGGGGTGTCGCAGCGGATCTGCCAGTCGCCGTGGACGGAGCGCACCGCGCCCTGCGCGCTGGCGGTAGCTGTCATGCCGAGAAAGCAGGCAAGGGCTACGCCGAACATGGCAAGGCTTGATCCGGCCGGTCTCGCGCCCGGCCGGCGAGCAAAGCCTGCAGACCGGTCACCGCGGCCTGCGGCATTTCTCGCCCAGTATTTCGAAGGCCCCATCCGGGTCGATCCCTTAAATTACCCTGAACTGTCGGTCCGAGCAGGGGACTGATACGCAATGACGGCGCCTTGAAGGCACTTTCGAGAGCCTGTGCGCCGCGATGGCCGCTCCCGAAGCCAACGAATCAGGTTCCTGTGGAGCAGCCTGCCTGTGCCTACATCGGGCAATCCGCCTGTCAAGCGCCGGTGGCGCGCGAAAACCGCGCGACAGGCTGATTTCACGGGAAAAACCGGCACGCGCGATTTAGCGGGGCGCACTCCGCATCACGACCTACGACTGCATTGCGATAGGGCAAGAATTATGGTTTGAGAGGCTGGATTTCGACGCGTTCTAGCGATCTGGCCTGGTATTTCCAAAGTACCTCCCAAGGCCGTTTGTCAGGGGGCGGATCGTGCGGCATCTCTTAGCCAAACGGCGGAGTGTCGAGGGGTTCTATTCAAGGGAGCGCGAGCGGCATGAAGATGTCGAAGGGCCAAATTGGCCGGCGGTTGCTGGGGTTAGCGGTGGTTGGCGTTGCGCTGGCCGCGAGCGGGACGGCATTCGCTGAAATAATGGGACAGCCGGCGCCGTGGGAAATGAGGTTGCAGCAGGCGGCGTCGCCGGTGATGGAGAACATCATCTGGTTCCATAACTGGCTGCTCTGGATCATTACCATCATCACGTTGTTCGTGCTGGCGCTCCTGGTCACGGTGGTCATCAAGTTCAACGCCAAATCAAACCCTGTGCCGTCGCGCACCACTCACAACACCCTGATCGAGGTGGCCTGGACGCTGATCCCGGTCCTGATCCTGGTCTCCATCGCCGTGCCGTCGTTCCGATTGTTGTTCGAGGAACTCGATATTCCCAAGGCCGACCTGACCATCAAGGCGACCGGCAAGCAGTGGTACTGGAGCTACGCCTATCCCGATAACGGCAAGTTCGAATTCGATTCACTGCTGGCCCAGGACAAGCAACCCCGGCTGCTCGGCGTCGACAACGAGATGGTCGTGCCGGTCAACAAGGTCGTCCGGGTCCAGACCACCGGCGCCGACGTGATCCACTCCTTCGCGGTGCCGGCGTTCGGCATCAAGATCGACGCGATCCCGGGCCGTCTCAACGAAACCTGGTTCAAGGCCACCAAGACCGGCATGTTCTACGGCCAGTGCTCGGAACTGTGCGGCAAGGATCACGCCTTCATGCCGATCGCGGTGCGGGTGGTGAACGATCAGGAATTCGCGGCCTGGGTCGAGACCGCGAAGAAGAAATTTGCGTCCAACCCGGCGAACTCGTTCGCCTCGGCGGACGCACCCGCGCAGTAAGCCTTCGAGCTTAGGGCGCGCAATCGGGACAAGGGCGACGAGACCGCAAGGTCTGCAAAGGACTGCAAGGCAGGATTGGAAAATGGCAACAGCGACATCGGCTCACAGCGATCACGCCCACGACGATCATGCGCACGCCCATCCGACCGGATGGCGGCGCTTCGTCTATTCGACGAACCACAAGGACATCGGCACGATGTACCTGGTGTTCGCGATCATCGCCGGCATCATCGGCGCGGCGATGTCGATCGCGATCCGCGCCGAGCTGATGTATCCCGGCGTCCAGATCTTCCACGAGACCCATACTTACAACGTGTTCGTGACCTCGCACGGCCTGATCATGATCTTCTTCATGGTGATGCCGGCAATGATCGGCGGCTTCGGCAACTGGTTCGTGCCGCTGATGATCGGCGCGCCGGACATGGCGTTCCCGCGCATGAACAACATCTCGTTCTGGCTGCTGCCGGCCTCGTTCGCGCTTCTCGTCATCTCCACCTTCGTCGAGGGTGAGCCGGGCGCCAACGGCGTCGGCGCGGGCTGGACCATGTACGCGCCGCTGTCGACCTCGGGCCACCCGGGACCGGCGGTCGACTTCGCGATCCTGTCGCTGCATCTGGCCGGCGCCTCCTCGATCCTCGGCGCCATCAACTTCATCACCACGATCTTCAACATGCGCGCGCCGGGCATGACCCTGCACAAGATGCCGCTGTTCGTCTGGTCGATCCTGGTGACGGTGTTCCTGCTCCTGCTGTCGCTGCCGGTGCTCGCCGGCGCCATCACCATGCTTTTGACCGACCGCAATTTCGGCACCACCTTCTTCTCCGCAGATGGTGGCGGCGATCCGGTGCTGTTCCAGCATCTGTTCTGGTTCTTCGGCCACCCCGAAGTCTACATCCTGATCCTGCCCGCGTTCGGCATGGTCAGCCAGATCGTCTCGACCTTCTCGCGCAAGCCGGTGTTCGGCTATCTCGGCATGGCCTATGCGATGGTCGCGATCGGCGGCATCGGCTTCGTGGTGTGGGCGCACCACATGTACACGGTCGGCATGTCCAGCGCGACGCAGGCCTATTTTGTCGCCGCCACCATGGTGATCGCGGTGCCGACCGGGGTGAAGATCTTCTCCTGGATCGCCACGATGTGGGGCGGCTCGATCGAGTTCAAGCACCCCGATGCTGTGGGCGATCGGCTTCATCTTCCTGTTCACAGTCGGTGGCGTCACCGGCGTGGTGCTCGCCAATGCCGGCGTCGACCGCGTGCTGCAGGACACCTATTACGTGGTCGCGCACTTCCACTACGTGCTGTCGCTCGGCGCCGTGTTCGGCATCTTCGCCGGCTGGTACTACTGGTTCCCGAAGATGTTCGGCTACATGTATTCGGAGCGGATCGGCAAGCTGCACTTCTGGTTCACCTTCATCGGCGTCAATCTGGTGTTCTTCCCGCAGCACTTCCTCGGCCTGTCCGGCATGCCGCGTCGCTATGTCGATTATCCCGACGCGTTTGCCGGCTGGAACCTGGTGTCCTCGATCGGCTCCTACATCTCCGGCTTCGGCGTGCTGATCTTCATCTACGGCGTGATCGATGCCTTCGTCCGCAAGGAGCAGGCCGCCAACAATCCGTGGGGAGCGGGCGCCACCACGCTGGAATGGACCCTGTCGTCGCCCCCGCCGTTCCACCAGTTCGAAGTGCTGCCGCGCGTGCAGTAAGGAGCATGATCCGGAAAAGTGGGAACCGGTTTTCCGAAAGGATCATGCTCAACAAAAAGAAGCGATCGTGATCCGCCCTAGGCGGGTCATGATCTGAAGGAAGCGAGACCTGTTTTGTCGGTTATCGAGCACAACGCCATCGAACTGTCGTCACCCCGGATTTCCGAGGCCGAGGTTGCCGACTACATCGCGCTGCTGAAGCCGCGCGTCATGTCGCTGGTGATCTTCACGCGCTCTGGTCGGCTTGGCGATCGCGCCCGGCCACGTGCATCCGGTGCTGGCGTTCACGTCGATCCTCTGCATCGCGGTCGGCGCCGGCGCCTCGGGCGCGCTCAACATGGCGCTGGAGGGCGATATCGACGCCCTGATGTCACGGACCGCCAACCGGCCAATCCCGCGCGGCCGCATCACCAAGCCGGAAGCGCTGGCGTTCGGCATGACGCTGGCGTTCTTCGCGGTGATGACGCTCGGCATCCTCGTCAACTGGGTCGCCGGCGCGCTGCTGGCATTCACGATCTTCTTCTATGTCGTGGTCTACACCATGGTGCTGAAGCGCTGGACCGCGCAGAACATCGTGATCGGAGGCGCGGCGGGCGCGCTGCCGCCGGTGGTGGCGTGGGCGGCGGCGACCGGTTCGCTGTCGGTCGAGCCGATCCTGCTGTTCCTGATCATCTTCTTCTGGACCCCGCCGCATTTCTGGGCGCTGGCGCTGTTCCGCAGCGACGACTACGCGCGCGCCGGCGTGCCGATGCTGCCAGTGGTCGCCGGTCCCGATGCGACCCGGCTGCAGATCCTGCTCTATACGATCGTGCTGGTCGCGATCGCCGCGGCCCCCTGGCCGCTCGGCTATTTCGACGCGATCTATGGCGTGACCTCGCTCGTTCTCGGCGCCGGCATGATGGCGCTGGCGATCAACGTCTATCGCCGCCGCGAGCGCAGCGAGGCGCTGCGCGCCTGCCGGCGGCTGTTCGCGTTCTCGATCTTCTATCTGTTCGCGCTGTTCGCGACCTTGCTGGTCGAGGTTGTCGTCCGCGCCATCGCACCGTCGATCTGGTAGGGGGCGCATGGCGAGGCAATGGCCGACAAGCAGCAGCCAGACGGGATCGTCCTTACCGAGGCGCAGAAGAAGAGCCGTCGCCAGCGCTCGATCGCCATCGCGCTCGCGCTCGGCGTTCTCGTCGTGCTGTTTTTCGCGGTCACCATGGTCAAGGGGCCGGGCGTGCTCGTGCGGCCCATGTGATGGAATGATGTGATGGCCATCGACAGCGAACCCACGATGCCGCAGGAGGGCGCGAAGCAAAGCCCGAAGGCCGCGCCGCGCCTCGGCCGCGACGCGCTGGTGGCGGCGATCTGCGGGTTCGTCGTGGTGCTGATGGTCGGCGCGTCCTATGCGGCGGTGCCGTTCTACAACTGGTTCTGCCGCGCCACCGGCTTCAACGGCACCACCCAGGTCGCGACCTCGGCGCCCTCGGCGGCGCCGCTTTCGCGCACGATCGCGGTGCGCTTCGATTCCAACGTCGCGGGCGGGTTGCCGTGGAAGTTCGAGCCGGAGCAGACCGAGATCGAAGTCAAGATCGGCCAGGTCGTCACCGTGTACTACACCGTGACCAACCAGTCGGCGCGGACCACCACCGGACAGGCGGCCTATAATGTCGCGCCGCTGACGGTCGGGGCTTATTTCCAGAAGATCAACTGCTTCTGCTTCACCGAACAGACCATGGCGCCGGGCGAAAAGCGCGAGATGCCGGTCGTGTTCTATGTCGATCCCTCGATCGTCAAAGACAGCGACAATGAGGGGCTCAATACCATTACCTTGTCCTACACCTTCTATCCCGTCCGCGAGCCGGCGCCGCAGCCGGTTGCCGCGGGCGAGCCGGACAAACGCAAGGGAGCCCTCTGACCGGGGCTGGGGAGATTCCGGGATCATTCCCGGGGTTTGATTTCGAGAGGAATACGTGCCGAACAGGCACCGCTAACGGAGAGAGACCGAAATGGCTACGGCGCAAGTCAAGCATCACGACTATCACCTCGTCGATCCGAGCCCGTGGCCGATCGTCGGTTCGGTTTCGGCGTTCATCATGGCGGTCGGCGCCATCACCTGGATGCACCATCTGACGGCGGCTGCGCCGATCATCTTCGGCGTCGGCACCATCGGCGTGCTCTACACCATGGCGAGCTGGTGGACGGATGTGATCCGCGAGGCGCAGTACAAGGGCGACCACACCCGCGTGGTGCAGATCAGCCACCGCTACGGCATGATCCTGTTCATCGCTTCCGAGGTGATGTTCTTCGTCGCCTGGTTCTGGGCCTTCTTCAACTCCTCGCTGTTTCCCGGCGATCCCGTCCACGCCACCCGCGAGGCGCTGTTCGGCGGCGTCTGGCCGCCGAAGGGCATCGAGACCTTCGATCCCTGGCATCTGCCGCTGTTGAACACGCTGATCCTGCTGACCTCGGGCACCACGGTGACCTGGGCGCATCACGCGCTGCTCGAGAACGATCGCCAGGGCCTGAAATACGGCCTGATCCTCACCATCCTGCTGGGCGCGACCTTCACCTGCGTGCAGGCCTATGAATACAGCCACGCCGCGTTCTCGTTCGCCGGCAATATCTACGGCGCGACCTTCTTCATGGCGACCGGCTTCCACGGCTTCCATGTTCTGGTCGGCACCATCTTCCTGACGGTGTGCCTGATCCGCGCCTATGCCGGACACTTCACGCCGACCCAGCACCTCGGCTTCGAATTCGCCGCCTGGTACTGGCATTTCGTCGACGTGGTCTGGCTGTTCCTGTTCGTGTGCATCTATGTCTGGGGCCACGGCGCCGAGACCATGGCGCACGGCGCGCACTGACCTCCAGGGATTGGATTTGAAAAGGGCGGCCTTGAGGGCCGCCCTTTTTGTTTCCATACGCGGCAGCGTCGCTAGGGTCGCAGCCCCTGGCGCTGACGAATGTCGTACCGGATCGGCATTCCCTGCAACGCGCGCTTGGCGGTTGCCGCGGCTTCTTCACTCCCGACGTAGATGACGGTCTCGGCCTCGGAGGCCGCGATCTCGAAGCTCGCCGCCGCGAGCCCGGCGCCGCCGAGGGCGTCCTCGATGGCGCGCCTGGTCGCCAGCACCCGCAGCGCCGGCTTGTAGATCTTGCCGATCGGCGTCACCGGCAGATCGGGAAGGACCGCGACGTATTTCGGCAGCGCCGCCGGCTCGCTGACGATCGGCTCGATAAAGGCGCGGAGTTCCTCGCCGCTGACGGCAGCGCCGGCCTTCAGCGTCACGAAGGCGACGGGAAGCTCGCCGGCATAGGCGTCCGGCTGTCCGATCGCCGCTGCGATCGCGACAGCGGGATGTTGCAGCAGCGCGTCCTCGATCGTGGAGGGATCGATGTTGTGCGATCCGCGGATGATGACGTCCTTGGCGCGGCCGGTGATGAACAGCCGGCCCTCGGCATCGAGGTGACCGAGATCGCCGCTGATCAGCCAGCCCTGTTCGAACGTGCCCGCATTGCGTCTGGTGTCGCTGTATCCCGGCCCGACATGCGGACCACGCAGGGCAACGATGCCGCTTTCGCCGGTGCCGCAGGGTGACGTGAAATCGACCGTGTCCTCCGACCGGCGAAACACCTTCACCTCGGTAAACGGCAGCCGCAGGCCCGTCGAACCCGGTGTTCGCGGCGCCAGGAACGGCTCGATCGTGACCACGCCCGCGCACTCGGTCATGCCGAGGATATTGCGAACCGGCTTTCCGGTGCCGCGCTCGAACGCATCCGCAAGCTCGGTGGGCAGCGGCGAGCCGCCGGTGAGCATGACCCGCAGCGAGGAGATGTCGGCATCGACCGCTACCGCGTTGAGCGCGCTGATGACCGTCGGCACGCCGCCGATCGCGGTCACGCGATGCGCTTCCACCTGCTTCCAGATCGAGCCGACGAAAGTCCGGTTGCGCATTCCGAGCCGGGTCGGAATCAGGAGCGTGCCGCCTGCGGACAGCACCGAAAGCCCGTAGACGAAGGCGCCGGCGACATGGAATAGCGGAAAGCCGTTGATCAGCACGTCATCGGGGCCGAGGTGGTACATCGCCGCGGCGCCACGGGCGACGAAGGCCTGATTGCGATGGGTATGAAGCGCGAGCTTCGGCGCGCCGGTGGTTCCGCCGGTGTGGAAATAGGCCGCAATGGCGTCGGGTGTGCCGGGCGGAGCGAAATCGAGCCGGTCGGCATTTTCGCGCGCGGCCAGCTCTTCGAAACAGCCGTCTGAATTGTTCGTCGGCCCGTCGGCGTCGGCATGCAGGATATGCGAGACGCATCCGGCTTCGCGAAGCGCGGGTACGACGGCGTTCCAGATATCCATGTCGCCGTTCTCGCCGAGCACCACCGCGACTTTTGCTCCCGCTGCCGTCAGTAGCGCGATGATATGCTCGGGCCGCAGCATCGGATTGATCGGGCATGCCCTGCCGGCGATTTCCGCGCCCCACAGCGCGATCTGGCTTGCGGGAACATGGGGCATCAGGAGGGCGACGGAATCCTCAGGGCCCACGCCGAGCCTGCGAAACAGATTGGCGGCCTGGCGGATTTTCCGCGCGAATGCCGCATAGCTGATCCGCGCGTCGCGGCTGGGTTCGCCGATGGCGGCCAGATAATGCAGCGCGCAGCGATCGGGGAAGGTCCTCGCCGTATCCTCGATCAATCCGAACGGCGTTGCCGAAGGCAGGAACGCCTGCAATCCGCCTCTCTCGATGGCGTCGAGATCGGCCGGGCCACGGATCGGGATCCGCTCGTTCACCTTGGTTTCTCCCTTGACCGGGCCATTGCGCCGCTCGCCCGTTTGGCGTTAAACGCCTGCGTCGATGCGATCTCTCCCGCCACTGTGTTTTGCCGCGAAAATCAATGCAAGACCTTGACGATCTGCATAATGTCCGTGCTGCGCTTGTCCGGGGCGGTCTCACATACCCTTTCCCGCGAGCCAGCGCGGAAGGACAATAGAATGCCGGACCAGCCGATCCCCACGGTGACCGAGAGCGCGTTGCGCGGGCTCGCCTGCCGATGTCCGCGCTGCGGCAAGGGCAAGCTCTATGCGGGCTTCCTCAATTTGCGGCCGCGATGCGAGGCCTGCGGGCTCGACTACACCTTCATCGACACCGGCGACGGCCCGGCGATCTTCATCATCATGCTGGCCGGCGCCGTCGTGGTCACCTGCGCGTTGATCGTCGAGGTCAAGTACCAGCCGCCGTTCTGGGTTCATGCGGCGCTGTGGCTGCCCTTGATCCTTGCGACCACGCTGCTGCCGCTGCGCTCGATGAAGTCGCTGTTGATCGCGCTGCAATTCCATCACAAGGCCGCGCCCGGCCAATTGATCGATCGCGAGCAGAAATGACCGCCACGACGGAACCGCGGCGTCGTAGCGCCGGCTTCGGCATTTTCACGCTGGTGATGGTGGCGGTGTTCGTCGGCCTCGGGGTCTGGCAGTTGCAGCGCCGGGTCGAGAAGCACGCGCTGATCGCGGCGCTGACCGAACGGCTTGCGGCTGAGCCTGGCGCTTTGCCGCCGCCCGCGCAGTGGCGCACGCTGACGCCGGCCGCCGATGAATTTCGCCGCGTGCGCTTTGCCGCGATCTATGCGCCGGGCCCGGACGCCATGGTCTACAGTTCGGGATCGGCCGTGCGCGACGATATTTCCGGCCCGGGCACCTGGGCGTTCGTGCCCGCCCGGCTTTCGACCGGTGAGACCGTCGTGATCAACACCGGCTTCGTGCAGAACACGATGCAGGATCGCGAGCAGCAGGATCGCGCGGTCAAGCCGCTCGTCACCGGCGCGCCGGTCGAACTGACCGGCTATCTCCGCTTTCCCGAAAGCGCGGGCGCACTGACGCCGGCCGAGAACCCGACGAAACGGCTGTGGTTCACGCGCGATCATCTCGCCATGGCGCACGCGCTCGGCTGGGGTGAGGTCGCGCCGTTCTATATCGATCTGGAGCAGCCGGTGCCTGCAAACGGCATCCCGAAGCCGGGTCCGCTCGACGTGCACCTGAAGGACGATCACATGCAATACGCCATCACCTGGTTTGCGCTGGCCGGCGCGGTGGTGATCGCGTTCATCGTCTGGCTGCGCGCGCAAAGGCGCGCTGCGCCAGCCCGGGGTCAGGATGCCGGGCGCAACGTTTCGAAGTGAACAGGAAGAGGGAGGGCGTGATGCCGAGCACCGTGACGGATTCGCTGATTTTCCGCGACATGTTCGGCACCGCCGCGATGCGGGCGGTGTTCTCGGATGAGGCCCTGGTGCGCCGTTATCTCGAAGTCGAGGTGGCGCTGGCGCAAGCCGAGGCCGCCACCAAAGTCATTCCGGCGGAGGCCGCGGTTGCGATCGCCGAGGCGTGCCAAATCCATGCGCATCGATTTCGACCGGCTGCGGCAAGAGACCGAGATCACCGGCTATCCGATCATCGCGATCGTGCACCAGCTCGCCGAGGCTTCCGGCGCCGCCGGCGGCTACGTCCATTGGGGCGCCACCACCCAGGACATCATGGACAGCGCGACCGTGCTGCAGATCCGCGCCGCGCTCGATCTGGTCGCGGCTGATCTCGTCGAGTTGCGCGACATCCTGGCCGGGCTTGCCTTGAAGTACCGCGACACGCCGATGGCGGGCCGCACCCATCTGCAGCAGGCGCTGCCGATCACCTTCGGCTACAAGGCCGCGGTGTGGCTGTCGATGATCCAGCGCCACATCGAGCGGCTGGAGCAGATGCGGCCTCGCGTGCTGCTCGGCCAATTTGCCGGCGCCGCCGGAACGCTGGCTTCGCTCGGCGCCGACGGCCTGAAGGTGCAGGCCGCGCTGTGCGACCTGCTTGGCCTGGCGCGTCCTTCCGCGACCTGGCACGTGGCCCGCGACGGGCTTGCCGAAGTGGTGTCGTTCCTCGGCCTCGTCACTGGCAGCCTCGGCAAGATCGCGACCGATGTCATGCTGATGATGGCGACCGAGTTCGCCGAAGTCGCCGAGCCCTTCGTCAAGGGACGCGGCGCGTCCTCGACCATGCCGCAGAAGCGCAACCCGATCTCCTCCGAACTGATGCTCGCCGCCGCCAAGGCGGTCCGGCAGCATGTCGCGCTGATGCTGGACGGCATGGTGCAGGACCTCGAGCGCGCCACCGGCCCGTGGCACGCCGAGTGGATCGCCATCCCCGAGAGTTTCATCCTGACCGGCGGTGCGCTGGCGCAGGCCAAGTTCATGCTTGGCGGCCTGGTCGTCGATGCCGGGCGCATGCGCGATAATCTGGCGATCAGCGGCGGTCTCATCGTCGCCGAGGCCGTGATGATGGCGGCGGCGCCGAAGCTCGGCCGCCAGCGCGCCCATGACGTGGTTTACGACGCCTGCCGCAGCGCCTTGACGGGCAAGCGGCTGCTGGCCGATGTGCTGATCGAAATGCCGGAGATCGTCGGTGCGCTCGGCGGCGCGGCAGCCATCCGCCATCACTGCGATCCCGCGAACTATCTGGGTCTCGCGCCCGCGATGGTCGACCACATGCTCGATCAGCTCCCGGGCAAGGCCGCCGCCGGCCGGGCTTCATGAGCCGGAACTCCGCGCCGTTGAACCTTGATCGCCGGGGCGGCGACCCAAGCGGGAGACGGCATCGTTCGTTGCCGCACTGAGAGAGCATCCCTGCCTTGATGATGAAGCAAGCCCTCGCCGTCGCGTTGGCAATGGCGGTTGCATTCCCTGCCGCGAATCTCGCTGCGGCGGAAGGGCCGGCGCCCGGCTGCTACGAGCGCGTCTACGCCGCTGCTCATCTCGGCGCGCATCCCGGCCAGCTCGTGGTGCGGGCCACGGTTCTGGTCAAGCCGCTCGATGCCGACGCGGCCAGGACGCTCGGTCCTCCCTTCACCGCCAACGGCGTTTTGAAGCTGTGGGTGAAGGGACAAAAGCCGAGCTTCGAATTCCTTCGGCGCATGCCGGCCGGCCGATGGCGGGCTCGCTTGCGAAGGTTCGCTCTCGGCTGCTGAAGCCGATGAGTGCAAGACCAAAAACGACGGCGTCCATCGCGACTGCCGCATCGGCGCCGCGACCACGGGCGCCTTCGGAGTCGCCGTGAAATCCGACGGCGTGATGCTGACGATCCAGCGCCGGCTGGAACTCGTTCCCGAGCCTTATGACGGCGGGCCCTTTTTGTATCTCAGCCCGGGCAATGCGGAAAACCACGCCTTCGCGCTCAAAGTCGCGCCCGAACTCATCCTGCAAGTAGGTTTTCGGGAGTCCAGCACATGCTCAAGACCGCGACCATGCTTGTCGTCGTTTTGTCTGCAACGGCGGCCTTCGCTGAAGTAAGGCCGATGCCCGAGGACGGCCGGTTCTGCCCGAGCTGGGCCGAGGCGCACGAACGCACGCTGGCAAGCCTCAACAACGGCCGCCCGCCCTACAAGGTCCGCTGGAAGGGCTGCATCTCCCTCAGGAAGGGCGAAAAGGTCGATGTCATCGATGTCGACGCGACTGACGGCTCCAATGAGATCATCTACAAGGGCAGGCACTGGTTCTCGGACGGCGGTCCGTTCTGATCCGGGAACTGGCCGAGAGGGTGACAGCGGACGCCGGCGTCAGAACTGCCCGGCGACCGTCAGGCGGATCGCCAATGGTTCGACCGGATGCAGCACGCGGTCCATGACGCCGGTCTGGCAAACTGCCGCCGGCGCGGTCGGCGCTCCTGCTGCCGGAAAGCACATCGCAAACAGCGAGTCCGATTTCAGCAGCGAGCCATAGGCGTAGGTGATCTGGTCGGAGCGGCTGTTGAGAATATTGAAGGCATCGATCTGAACTCGCCAGCCATTGTCGAAGCGATAACCGAACTGCCCGTTCAGCAGGCCGGTCGCCGGCGAGACAAAGGCGTTGTCCTCGGTTAGCGGCCGCGGACCGAAATAGCGATAACGCAGCGCGGAGAACCAGCCGGTCTTCTCGCCGAACCTGATCCCGGCCGAGGCAATCATGTTGGGCGCGCCCGGAATGTAATTACCAGGGGCGTTGCCGATCTGGGCGGCGGGAAATCCGGCAAGCGAAGCATACAGCGCGGCCTGCGCTGGATCGTCGCCACGGAAGCGCGCATGCGTCACCGCGATGTCGCCTTCGAGGCTGAGCCACGACAGCGGGCGATAGTCGTTGGTCCACTCGATGCCGTAGCGGCGGCTGGGCCGGCTCGCTTCGGTATCGCCGGCATCGCCGGAGAACAGGATTTCGGATGCGGAATCCAGCAGAAACAGGCTGACCGAACTCTCCAGCTTCGGAATGATCTTCGTTCGCAGGCCGATCTCGGCGCCCTTGGTCCTGACCAGAAACGGCGATGGCTGCAGCGCCGAACCGTCGGTGGGCGATTCCGTGATCGTCACGCCGCGCGCATCGTTGCTGTGAAAGCCCTCGCCGGCGTTGATGAAGAATTCGGTTTTGGCGAACGGCCCGAGCACCACCCCGAGCTTGGGACTGCCGATGAAGGCATTGGCATTGCCGGAATTGGCGGGCGTGAAAAAGGAATTGACCGAGGTCTGGTAGAAGTCGCCGCGCCAGCCGAGTGTGGTTCGCAGCCAGTCGGTCCAGTGCAGCGTGTTCTGCGCGAACAGGCCGACGCTGCCTTCCTGCACCGCGTCGCTGCGGATCGGCGACAGGAATTGCCGCCGCACGGTGTTGTCGAGGTCGAGCCTGATATCGTCGTAACGGCTTTGCACGCCGATTTCGGTCTCCATCGGAAGGCCGGCGAACCGGCTGTTGAAGATGTGCGAGGCGTTGACGCCACCGAGGATGCGGTCGTCGTGCTGATGAAATTGATCGCCGTTGACGGGATCGGTCAGGAAATAGGTGAAATCGTTCCAGAGATTGAGCGAACTCTTGATGACGTAGACATTGGCTTTCGAGGAGCCGCCCTCGTCGGTTCGCGCCCAGCGTCCCGACAGCGAGAAGCGGTCGGAGTTGCCGCCGTCGCTGGGATCGAGCGCGCCGTAGAGCCCGATCGCGCCGGAAGCGATCGCCCGCGCCGGGATCTGATCGGTGGAATTCCACTTGTTGGCATAGGCCATGCCGGTCAGCGAAAAGCCGTCCTGCGCCGTGCCCTCGCTGTAGCGCACCACGTGTTGAGCTTGCGCAGGCTGTCGGGATTGTCCCACGGGCCGTTATAGGTGTTGGCTTCGCCCGCGACCAGCAGCGTGCCGTCGCCGATCTTGGTGGAGGTGATCCCCAGCGCGCGGCGATAGCCGAAACTGCCCGCCGTCAGCAACGCCATCGTCCTGATGCTGTCGAGCAGGTTGATATGCACCGACCCGACCGAGGAGAAATCGCCTTCGTCGGCGAAATAGGGTCCCTTGCGGATGTTGACCGATCCGATCAGTTCGGGGATCAGGAAATTCAGGTCGGCGTAGCCCTGGCCGTGCGCATGGGTGCGCATGTTGACCGGCATGTCGTCGACCGAGATGGCGAGATCGGTGCCGTGGTCGAGATTGAAGCCGCGCAGGAAATACTGGTTGGCCTTGCCGTCACCGCTGTGCTGGGTGACGATCAGGCCGGGCACGACCTCAAGCGCTTCGGCAGGCCGGGAAAACGGCCACGCATTGACCTCCTCGCCGCTGACGGTTTTCTCGCTCGAAGAGGCGACTGGCGCCGACGCCGTCGACGCTCCGGCAGAACTCGCGGGGGACACCGTGTTTCCAGCGGGGAGGGCGGTCGGTGTGGCGCGGCGATTGGATCGTCGGCCTCGGTCAGCGCCGCGCTTGGGCTTGGGGAGGGCGTCCCGACGTTGCTGAGGGGCGTCAACCTCGATCGCCGGAAGCGGAGCGGGCTTGGTATCCTGGTTGGTGATTTGGGCAGATGCGTGCGGCGTGACTGCGAGCCAGCCAACCAGCCAGGTCGCGG
Organism: uncultured Alphaproteobacteria bacterium; assembly: GCA_963843225.1. GTDB lineage: Bacteria > Pseudomonadota > Alphaproteobacteria > Rhizobiales > Xanthobacteraceae > Bradyrhizobium. Next base: position 112,685 of record CAWJJT010000014.1, read on the forward strand.
CCAACCCGCGTGAGGATCGATGCATCGCACCACCCCCAAAGCGGCAACGAGCAGGATGAATGAATCCCGACACGGCGCCGGGCAGGCTATGTTGGAAACCAGCGCGAGAGATGAAAACTGACACGGCTAGTATGATGATGTCAATAAATCATCATACTATTGGCTGCCCAAGGAGACGCCATGCAACGCATCACCATTACGCTTGACGACGATCTGATGAAGGAGCTCGACGCCATGATCGTCGAGCACGGCTATCAGAACCGCTCAGAAGCGATCCGCGATTTCGCCCGCGCCGGGATGCAGCAGGCTGCGCACGAAAAGGGAAAATCGGGCGAATGCGTCGCAGCGCTGGTCTACGTCTACGATCATGCCGCGCGCGACCTGTCGCGCCGCCTGGTGGAAAACTATCATAGTCATCACGACCTCGCGTTGGCGACGCTGCATGTCCACCTCGACGATGACCACTGCATGGAAGTCACGGCGTTACGTGGCTCCGGCGCAGAGGTCCAGCATTTCGCCGATCACATCATCGCCGAGCGAGGCGTCAAATATGGTCGCGTGGTGATGATGCCCACCGAAGCCGGCAAGAAAAATTCTTCGCGCAAGCGCGGCGGTCACCGCCATTCCTGACACTAGCCCGGGGCAGTTGCATTCGAGGCCTTATTCATTGCGGCGAAGGCGGCGGAAGATCGAGACCGTTTGGCAGCGTAATCCAGATGACGGTCTGCGCCTCGGCGGAATGGCGGGAGATGTGTCCCTTTCCGTGCGTGTCCTCCACCAGCACGAAGCTGCCGGCTTCGACATGCCGCACCTCTCCGTCGCTTGTTTCGTACTCGACCGCGCCGTCCAGCCTTACCGTGAGCACACGCTCAGGCACTGTATGGTAGGCGACCTGGTGCATCGCCGCGGGGATGCGCGTAATGCGGATGTGGGATGCCGGGTAACGCGCAGAAAGTTCGAACGGTGCGGTGTCGGGGATCGCCGCCCGCCCGGTCATGGGAATATCGATCTCGCCGAAATGGGACTCGCCATCGGCCGCGGCGTAGATGCGAAGACACTTCACCGTGGTCGCCCCCTGGCTTGTCGTGGCGTGATTTGAGCACGTCACCTTTCGTGGCTCGCGATTTCCGGGAAAGATGAGAGGTGAATTTGGCCTGTGTTCCAAAGTGAACAGACGGCGCTTGCCGGCTTAACCTTTAATACCCGCATTGTATTGAGTAAGCGAATATTTGCGATCCGCCCGGCACGTTAGCCGGGCTTTTTCGTTGCGCGGCGGCGAGGCGTGCCATTCCCGGCGAAACCGTTACCCCTCGATTCCCGGCGCTTCGGGTCTCAGGTAAACGATCAGGCAGCAGCAACACATTCCGAGTCCGACGATCGGATATTTCAGCGCGACGATCGCGGCCGCCGCGAAGATGCACAGCGTGGCAATCGACCGGAAGCGCATGATCTTGCGCTCTCTCGGCGAGACGTCCTTGACCGACTCTCGCCCAATGAGATCCCAGATCAGCGCTATGTAAGTCACGTTGACGAGGAAGAAGACGGCGGCGTAAAAGGCCACCGGTTGCGGCGCCAGCCCGCTTACCGCCATCCAGGCGGTCGACAGCGGAAGCAGCGACACCGAAAACAGGTGCGCGAAGTTGAACCAGATCAGGCGGGGCGTCGCCTCCGTGGCGTAGCGCATCAAATGGTGGTGATTGGCCCAGACGATGGCGATGAAGACGTAGCTGACGGCATAGCTGAGCCAGGTCGGCCACAGCGACAGCAGCGCCTTGAAAGTTGGAGACTCGGGCGGACGCAGCTCCAGCACCAGCACCGTGATGAGGACCGCGAATACGCCGTCGGAAAACGCGCTTAGACGCTCCGGGGTCCTTCTCGCCTGCGTCACCGTCCGTCACTCCTCTTCGCACACAGGCGGGCGCCGCTGCGAGACGATCATTTCAGGAAATCGCGGATGCTGTCGGCGATCTCGCGGGCATGCGTTTCCAGCGCGAAGTGACCGGTGTCGAAGAAGCGGACAACCGCGCGCGGATTGTCACGCTTGAACGCCTCCGCGCCGGCCGGCACGAAGAACGGATCGTTCTTGCCCCATGCCGCAAGGGTTGGCGGCTTGTGGGTGCGGAAGTAATCCTGGAATGACGGATACAGCGCGACATTGCTCTTGTAATCGCCGAGCAGGTCGAGCTGCACCTCATCCGCGCCGGCGCGGGCCAGATAGAAATTGTCGAGGTTCTCGCCATCCGGCGACACCATCGTCGGGTCGGGAACGCCGTGGGTGTACTGCCAGTGGGTTGTTTCCGGCGTAAGGAAAGCGCGCAGCGCTTTTCGGTTCGCCTCCGACGGGTCCTGCCAATAGGCCTTCATGGCGGTCCAGCCCCCGCTGATGCCTTCCTCGTAGGCGTTGCCGTTCTGCGAGATGATGGCGGTGATCCGGCCGGGATGGCGGATGGCGAGCCGCAGGCCGGTCGGCGCGCCGTAATCGAAGATGTACATCGCAAAGCGATCGAAGCCGATCACCTCGGTGAAGCGGTCGATCACGCGCGCGACGTTGTCGAAGGTGTATTTGAATTTCTCCCGCGACGGCATGTCGGACTGGCCGAATCCGGGAAGGTCGGGTGCAATGATGTGAAATTTGTCGGCGAGGAGCGGGATCAGGTCACGGAACATGTGGCCTGCGGTAGGGAAGCCATGCAGCAGCAAAAGCTTTGGCGCATCCTTTGGTCCCGCCTCGCGATAGAAAATCTTGAAGCCATCGACATCGGCTGTGCGGTAGCTGACTGGAGCCATCATACTCTCCTTTGTTCTTCGGTCATTCCTGTGGGATCGAATTGGCTTTCGCATGCGCGATCAGCCATCGGCTGCGGCCCGGCCTGCTTCAATTGCCGCTGATGGACCGGGCCGCGTCGCGGATGATGTCGACGACGGCTTTTGGCGCGGTGATGATCGGGGCGTGATCGACGGCATGCGCCTTGATCGTTGCCTTCATCCGCTGCGCCATGAACCGCTGGATTTCCGGCACGATCATCCGGTCTTGTTCGGCAACCAGAAACCAGCTCGGAATGTCCTTCCAGAGCGGCCGCCCGGCCGGCACCGTGATGCAATCGAGCGCAATCGGCCGCTGCACGGCGGCGAGCACGGCCCGATCCTCTTCGGATGCGTTGGGCGCGAACGCGCTGGCGAAGGCTGCGTCGGGCAGCCAGATCAGGCCGTTATTGTCCGGCGCGAGCTTCGGCGCCTGCGGATGGGGCTCAAGGCGATAGAAGACATCCGCGACCTTCTCGCCTTCATCGGGCGCCAGCGCGGTCACGTAGACCAGCGCCTTGACCCGTTCGGGACGCGCCAGCGCCACGACCGCGCCGGCATAGGCGTGTCCCGCCAGCACGATCGGCCCTGTGGTCCGGTCCAGGGTGCGGTTAAGCGCGGCGACATCGCCGGCGAGAGAAGTCAGCGGAAGCGGCGCGGCCACCACGTTGCCGACTTCGGCCTTCAGCGCGGTGATGACCCGTGCCCAGCTCGATCCATCCGCCCACGCGCCATGCGCCAGCACCACGCTCACATCACTGATTGCCATTCTGCAGCTCCCGATCGCGAAGCACCGCCGGTACGTAACCGGCTAGTGCCATATTGACGGGTTATGTCATGTATCGCGAGCGATAACTTGTCAACCGATGTCTAACGGGTTATTCGATTGGAACCTGCTCTGGAGGGAGGTTCATCGTGCCTAACAGAATGCCGGCGATCTTTATTGCCGATTCGCCCGGTCTCGATTTCCTGAATTCGATCGCAACGCCGGTCGAAGACGTTGTCGACTGGCTGGACGATGGCGATGGGCTGGTGCGGTGGCTGGCGCAGGCGAAGCTTGTTCCAGCGGACGTTCTGGATGAGCTGAAGGCGCGCGCGATGCCGGGTGAACTCGACAAGGTTGCAGGCAAGGCCCGCGAGCTTCGCGAATGGTTCAGGGGCTTTGCGCGCAAGCATATGGGCCGGACATTGACGCCGAGAGCGCTCGGGGAATTGGTTCCCCTGAACAGGCTGCTGGAACGCGATGAGGCGTTCAGCCAGATATCGCGGCATCGGCATGGCGATGGCGGCCGGCTCGACCTGGCGAGGATGCGGCGCTGGCGATCTGCCGAATCCCTGCTGCTGCCGATCGGCGAGGCGCTGGCGAAGTTCGTGTGCGAAGAAGATTTCGCCGATGTGAAGGCGTGCGAGGGACATGCCTGCACCCTGATGTTCGCCGACCATACGAGAAGGCGGGCCAGAAGGTGGTGCAGCATGGCCGTCTGCGGCAACCGCGCCAAGCAGGCCGCGCACCGCGACCGGCTCAGGAGCAAACACTGACGGGCTGACGAATTCGGGCGAGGGGCGAAAACCAGCAGGAGATTTGGAAATGGCCGCGCTTCCCCTTGTCGTATTCGATGTCAACGAGACGCTGCTCGATCTCGGAACCATGGCGCCGACCTTCGAGCGCATCTTCGGCGACAGGAACGCGATGCGCCTGTGGTTCGACGACCTGATCCTGTATTCCGCGGCGCTCACCGTGGCCGGCTGCTACGTTCCGTTCACCGATATCGGCGCCGCCGTCATGAAGATGCTGGCGGATACCCGCGGCATCAGGATCGGCGACGCCGACAGGAAAGAGCTCACGGACAAGTTCTCCACGATGCCGCCCTACGCGGAGGTGCCGGGCGCATTGCGCAAGCTGCGCGCCGCCGGCTTTCGGCTGTTCACGCTCACCGACAATCTGCTCGAGGTTCAGACCCGCCAGCTCGAGCATGGCGGCATCGTCGATCTGTTCGAGCGGCGGTTCAGCGCCGATGGCGTCAAGCACCACAAGCCGTCGCGCGAGGCCTACGGCTATGTCGAGAAGGAGCTTGGCGTAAAACCCTCGCAGCTCTGCCTGATCGCCTGCCACACCTGGGACACTCTGGGCGCGGTGGCGGCGGGCTGGCAGGCCGCGCTGGTCAAGCGCGTCGGCAACGATGTGCTGGGCGTAGGCCCGCAGCCGCAGATCGTGGGCAATGACCTGAACGATGTGGCCGATCAACTGATCGCGCGATACCGGGGCTGATCGATCAGCCAGAGATGCTGTCTCGGCGCGGCCGGCAAATCGCCAAAAATCCGGACGCAGGTCGTCCTGTTTCCTCTCCCCGCGAAGGCACGGTTAAGAGGGGAGGCGACCGCACCGGGCTGTCCGCATGGACCCCTCTCCAGCTCTCTCCCGCAAGGAAAGAGGGGTTCCCCGGCATTTCCCATTGCCCGCGAAAGGCTCTATGGTGCCTGCACGATCTCACCTCGTGTGAACATAATTATCTCTAATATCAAAGGCTTAGCGATAGCGCGCAGCCTTTGGAGGGCGGCTTGACGCGGTATATTTCGACCAGGGGGGAGGCCCCGGCCTTAGGGTTTTGCGACGTGATGCTGACCGGGCTCGCCCGCGACGGCGGGCTCTACGTGCCCGAAACCTGGCCGCAGCTTTCGCCCGAGACCATCGCCGCTTTCTTTGGCCGCCCGTATTGGGAAGTCGCGGTCGACGTCATCCGCCCGTTCGTCGCCGGCGAGATCTCCGATGCCGATCTCGGCCGCATGGCCAACGAGGCCTACGCCACGTTCCGCCATCCCGCCGTGGTCCCGCTCGACCAGGCGGGCCCCAACCAGTTTGTACTCGAGCTGTTTCACGGCCCGACGCTCGCGTTCAAGGACGTGGCGATGCAGCTCATCTCGCGGCTGATGGATCACGTGCTGGCCCAGCGCGCCCAGCGCACCACCATCGTGGTGGCGACCTCTGGCGATACCGGCGGCGCCGCGGTCGATGCATTCGCCGGGCTGAACAATGTCGACCTGATCGTGCTGTTTCCGAACGGCCGCATCTCCGACGTGCAGCGGCGCATGATGACGACGTCGGGCGCCGCCAACGTGCACGCGCTTGCGATCGAAGGTCATTTCGACGATTGCCAGGCGATCGTGAAGGGGCTGTTCAATCATCACCAGTTCCGCGATGCCGTCGCGCTGTCGGGCGTCAATTCCATCAACTGGGCGCGGATCGTGGCGCAGGTGGTGTATTACTTCACTTCCGCCGTCGCGCTCGGTGCGCCGGCGCGGGTGGTGGATTTCACCGTGCCGACCGGAAATTTCGGCGACATCTTCGCGGGCTATGTCGCCAAGCGGATGGGCTTGCCGGTCCGGTGCCTGCGCATCGCCGCCAACATCAACGACATCCTGCCGCGTACGCTCAAGACGGGCATTTATGAAGTGCGCGAGGTCCACGCCTCGGCCTCGCCTTCGATGGATATCCAGGTGTCCTCGAATTTCGAGCGGCTGCTGTTCGAGGCGAGCGGCCGGGACGCGGCGGAAGTGCGCCGGCTGATGGCGTCGCTGAAACAGTCCGGACGCTTCGTGCTTCCCGACGCCACCCTGGCGGCGATCCGCGCCGAATTCGACGCCGGACGCGCCGACGAGACCGAAACCAGTGCCGCGATCCGCGCCGCCTGGCGCGAGGCCGGCGATCTCGTCGATCCCCATACGGCGGTGGCGCTGGCGGTGGCCGATCGCGACACCGCGGATTCGAAGATTCCCAACATCGTGCTGTCGACCGCGCATGCCGCCAAGTTCCCCGATGCGGTGGAAGCCGCCTGCGGCGTGCGTCCGGAACTGCCGGCGTGGCTCGAGGGTTTGATGACCAAGCCCGAACACATCAAGGTCATGGCCAACGATCAGGCCGAAGTCGAAAGATTCGTGCGCTCGGTCAGCCGCGCCGCGAAACAAGGAGTTACCGGATGAGTGTCGATGTCACCAAGCTTCCCTCGGGCCTCACGGTGATCACCGACACCATGCCGCACCTGGAAACCGCGGCGCTCGGGGTGTGGGCCGGCGTCGGCGGCCGCGACGAGAAGCCGGACGAGCACGGCATCTCGCATTTACTGGAACACATGGCGTTCAAGGGCACGACGCGGCGCTCGTCGCGCGAAATCGTCGAGGAAATCGAGGCGGTCGGCGGCGATCTCAACGCCGGCACCTCGACCGAGACCACCGCCTATTACGCACGGGTGCTGAAGGCCGACGTGCCGCTGGCGCTCGACGTGCTCTCCGACATTCTTGCCAATCCGTCCTTCGTGCCGGACGAACTGGAGCGCGAGAAGAACGTCATCGTGCAGGAGATCGGCGCGGCGCAGGACACGCCCGACGACGTGGTGTTCGAGCATCTCAACGAACTCTGCTATCCGGAGCAGCCGATGGGACGCTCGCTGCTGGGCACCGCGAAGACCCTCAAGGCCTTCGACCGCGATACGCTGCGCGGTTATCTTTCGACGCATTACCGCGGGCCCGACATGGTGGTGGCCGCGGCCGGCGCGGTCGATCACAAACAGGTGGTCGAGGAAGTCGCCGAGCGGTTCAGGAGCTTCGATGCCACGCAGGCGCCGAAGCCGCAGCCCGCGATGTTCGGCAAGGGCGGCTCGCGGGTGGTGCATCGCGAACTCGAGCAGGCGCATCTGACGCTGGCGCTGGAAGGCGTGCCGCAGACGGATCTTTCGCTGTTTTCCCTGCAGGTCTTCACCAACACGCTCGGCGGCGGGATGTCGTCGCGGCTGTTCCAGGAAGTGCGCGAGAAGCGCGGGCTGTGCTATTCGATCTACGCCTTCCATGCGCCCTACAGCGACACCGGCTTTTTCGGGCTCTATACCGGCACCGATCCCGGCGACGCGCCCGAGATGATGGAAGTGATCGTCGACGTCATCAACGATGCCGTGGAAACCCTCACCGAGGGTGAAATCGCTCGCGCCAAGGCGCAGATGAAGGCGGGGCTGTTGATGGCGCTGGAAAGCTGCTCGTCGCGCGCCGAGCAACTGGCGCGCCATATCCTGGCCTATGGGCGGCCGTTGACGGTGGAAGAGCTGGTGACCCGGATCGAGGCCGTCAGTGTCGAATCGACCCGGAACGCCGCACGCGGGTTGCTGTCGCGCAGCCGCCCGGCGGTCGTGGCGCTCGGCAGTGGAAGAGGTCTGGACACGGCGGTATCTTTTGCGGAAGGATTGACCCGGTCGAAGGCGAAGTCGCTGCTGCACTGAAGGCGGCTCGCACGGCACCGGATCGGAATAGCGGGGAGTAGCAGACATGGCCCTGTTTCGGCTTCCATCCAGCGGACCGGCCGCGCTCGCGCCGCGCGGGCAGGGGCTGTTGCTGCGCGCGCCGCTGATGTCCGATTTCCTGCAATGGGCGCATCTGCGCGAATACAGCCGGGAATACCTGACGCCGTGGGAGCCGATCTGGCCCTCCGACGACCTGACCCGCTCCGGCTTCCGGCGCCGGCTGCGCCGCTATGCCGAGGACGTCGCCGCCGACCGCTCCTATCCCTTCATCATTTTTCGCGAACTGGACGGCGCGATGATCGGCGGCATCACGCTGGCCAATGTTCGCCGCGGCATCGTGCAGGCCGGCACCATCGGATATTGGGTCGGCCAGCCCCATGCGCATCGCGGCTACATGACCGCGGCGCTGCGCGTGCTGTTGCCGTCGCTGTTCGGCGAACTGAACTTGCACCGCATCGAGGCCGCCTGCATTCCCTCCAATGCGCCCTCGATCCGGGTGCTGGAGAAATGCGGCTTTGCCCGCGAGGGGCTGGCGCGCCGCTATCTCTGCATCAACGGCGTCTGGCAGGACCATTTGCTGTTCGGTCTCCTGCACGAGGATTTTCGCGGTTAACCCTTCGTTTGAGATTGTGGCAGCGGCCTTGGGTTCGCCGTCATTGCGCTGGTATAACCCGCCGGCCGCGCGCCCTCCTTTCAGGAAGGTGCGTTGCCGTGGGACGTCTTGGGGATTTTTCGGATGATGCGTAACGGGCTGATGATGCGGACGATGAGTCGGACGGGCCGTCTGCGCATGGTGTTGGCGCTGATGATGGCGGGTACAACCCTCTCGGGCTGCGGCGGCGGCAGCACGCTCGACGCCACGCCCGACACCAGCTCCAGTTCCTCGATCAGCAGCCGGTTCAGCCAGCTATTCGGTTCGAAGTCGCAGGCCGTCGGCGAGACTGCGCCGCCGCCGGTCGACAATGAACTGAGCTGTCCTCCCGTCACCATCCGCGCCGGGGCGTCGACCTATGCGGTGGGTGCGCCGGGCAAGGAGGCGGTCGGCAACGATCTGCGCTATCAGGCCACGATCACGCGCACCGCGCGCGATTGCACCAAGAACGGCGACCAGATCTCCGCGCGGATCGGCATTCTCGGCCGCGTCATTGCCGGTCCGGCCGGAACTCCGGCGGCGGTCGAGATCCCGCTTCGCGTCGCCGTGGTGCAGGGCGGCGTGCAGGAGAAGACGATCACCACCAAGGTGTTCCGCACCACGGTCACGATGAACGACACCGGCAGCGTGCCGTTCAGCCTGGTGGCCGAAGACGTGGTCTATCCGGTGCCGCCCGGGGCGACCGGAGATTCCTACATCTTCTATATCGGCTTCGACCCGCAGGCCCTGACACCGGCGCGCCCGGCAAGAGCGGCGAAGAAGAAATAGGGCACAAAAAAACCGGCACGATGGCTTCGTGCCGGCTTGTTGTTTGCGCTTGTTTGCAACAGGGACGATCCGTCAGTTCAGCTTGGCGCGAACTTCCGCAATGCCCTTGGTCAGCAACTCCTCGGCGATTCCGCCCTTGACCGTCTGCGACATGATGGTGGAAGCGGCCGCGACGGCGGCATTGGCGGCCGCGGCGCGGACATCGGCCAGCGCCTGTGCTTCGGCCAGCGCGATCTTGCTCTCGGCGGTCTTGGTGCGCCGGGCGACAAAATCTTCCATCTTGCCCTTGGCCTCGGCGGCGATGCGCTCGGCCTCGGCTTTTGCCGACGTAATGATGTCCTGGGCTTCCTTTTCCGCCTGGGCGCTGCGGGCCTTGTATTCCGCCAGCAGCTTGGCCGCCTCATCCCTGAGGCGGCGGGCGTCGTCGAGTTCGGCCTTGATGCGGTCGCGGCGGTGATCGAGCGCCTGCGTCACGGAGCGGGGCACGCCGACATAGACGAATATGCCCATCAGGAGGACGAAGGCGACGGCGACCCAGAATTCCGCCTCGGTGAATAACTCGGCCATCAGCGTTATCCCTTCAACGATGCGTCAACGGCGCTGTCCACCGACTTGCCGTCGGGAGCAACGCCGGTGAGCCGCTGCACGATCGCGGCGGCTGCATCCGCAGCGATGCCGCGGACGTTGCGCATCGCGGTTTCGCGTGTCGACGCGATGGTCTTTTCGGCTTCGGCGAGCTTGACCGAAAGCCGCTCTTCCAGCGTCTTGCGTTCGGCTTCGGCCGCCGCATTGAGCTTTTCGCGGGTCTCGGCGCTGATCGCCTGCGCGCGGGAGCGCGCGGCGGCGAGTTCGCTTTCATAGGCTTTCAGCGCGCCGTCGGACGCGTCCTTCAGCTTCTGCGCTTCCGCCAGATCGCCGTCGATCGACTTCTGCCGTGCGTCGATAAGGCCGCCGACGCGCGGCAGCGCTATCTTCGAAACGATCAGATAAAGCGCGACGAACGCAATCAGCAGCGACACCAGTTGCGAAGCAAAGGTGTCCTTTTCGAACGGCGGGAAGGAGGCCTTGTGGCCGCCATCCGCCTCGGTGTGGGCTGTTGCGCCCTTGGCGTCGCCATGACTCTCAGCCACGGGCTTCTCCTGTTCGGTCAATGGAGATTCGAACCGCGAATCTCATTGGCCAGATCGGTAAGTATCAGAGCGCGAACAGCAGCAGCAGCGCGATCAGCAGCGAGAAGATGCCGAGCGCTTCGGTCACGGCGAAGCCGAAAATCAGGTTGCCGAACTGGCCCTGGGCTGCCGAGGGATTGCGCACCGCCGCGGCGAGATAGTTGCCGAAGATGATGCCCACGCCTGCGCCGGCGCCACCCATGCCAATGCAGGCAATACCAGCGCCAATGTACTTCGCGGCAATCGGATCCATGAAACGAACTCCTTCTTGAGGTTTGATAGAGAGGCGGATTTGCTTAAGAGGCCAGGTCAGTGGCCCGGATGGAGAGCATCGTTGAGATAGATGCAGGTGAGGATGGCGAAGACGTAGGCCTGAAGGAACGCGACCAGCAGCTCGAGCGCGGTCAGCGCGATGGTCAATCCGAGCGGCAGCACCGCGCCGAACACGCCGATAATGCCCAGCGCGCCGAGCATGGCGATGAAGCTGGCGAACACTTTCAGCGCGATGTGGCCTGCCAGCATGTTGGCGAAGAGCCGCACCGAATGCGAAACCGGTTTCAGGAAGAACGAGATGACCTCGATCAGCACCACCAGCGGCAGGATGTAGATCGGCACGCCCGACGGCACGAACAGCTTGAAGAATTTCAGGCCGTTCCGGTAAAGGCCGTAAAACAGCACGAGGAAGAACACCGTCAGCGCCATCGCCGCGGTGACGATGATGTGGCTTGAAACCGTGAAGGCGTAGGGAATGATGCCGATCAGGTTCGAGACGCAGATGAACATGAATATCGAGAACACCAGCGGAAAGAATCGCATGCCTTCCGAGCCGGCCGTGCTCTTGATCATGCTCGCCACGAATTCGTAACTGAGCTCGGCCACCGATTGAATTCGGCCCGGAACAAGCTGCCGTCCGGCGGAGCCGCCGATCATGAGCAGCGCGATCACGGCCACCGCAAGAAACATGTAGGCGGACGAACTGGTGAACGCGATTTCCTGTCCGCCAATGTGACCGATGGTGAACAGCTTGGTGATCTGGAACTGATGGATCGGGTCAACGGCCATTCGTCTCTCAGTCTATCGGTTTCGCGATTTCTCGCGGGTCGTATCCAACGTTCAGTCGCGCTTCCGCGTCAGAGCCTTTCGGACTGCTTCGCCATCACGCCCGCCGCCCGCATCACATTGACCACGCCGGCAATAAAGCCAAGCAGCAGGAATGCAATGAGGCCCCAGGGCGAAGTCGACAGCAAGCGATCGAAACCCCAGCCGAGAGCCGCTCCGACAATAACACCCGCGACCAGTTCGGACGACAGGCGAAGCCCGACGGCCATGGCGGATGCCCTGGCCTGAGCCGCGTCCTGCTCGTCTGCGGACTGGTCAGTCCCGATCTTTCGGCTGTCCCGAATTTTGGACAACCGGTGATCCAGACTTCCGAGCCTTTCGGAAAGCGCAGCTTCGTCGGACGACGATCGATCGCGACTTCCATTTTCGCCGTCTTTCGTGCCTTCAGCCATGCTGTAGAGACCCGAAACGAAGCTTGCGGATGGAAATGACGCCCCGTCACCCTTAAAAGCCGCGCGGACCATACTGAGCGCAACTAACCAAGTCAAGATTGCGTCATAACCATCTAACTATTTGATCCGGCTTCATTTACGTCGACCGTCGCGAGTCCGTCGTAACCAGATCGCCGCACTGCAATAGCTCGGCTCGCGAGTCCGCAAAATTTCAGGCGCGCTTCGGCACCCGCTTGACTAATATATAACTCATGAGTTATGGGATTATATGCACAGCGCACCGGACACGATTTTCAGAACCCTCGGCGATCCCACCCGCCGCGCCATCTTCGAGCGCCTCGCGCGGGAGGGCGAGCAGACCGTGGGTGCGCTGACCCGCCAATCCGGCGTCTCGCAGCCCGCGGTGTCGAAACACCTCGCGGTGCTGAAACTCGCCGGCCTCGTGCGTGACCGGCCGGAGGGCCGGCTGACCCATTACAGCGCCGAGCCGCAGGGCCTCAAACCGCTGATCGACTGGATGGCGCTCTACGGTGCCTTCTGGCGCGACCGTTTCGATGCGCTGGAGAACCTGCTGAACAGGATGGATCAATGACCGAACTCGCCGCAGCGGCACGATCGCTCGTCGTCGAACGAGAGATGCCACATGCACCGGAAAAGATCTGGCGCGCGCTGACGCAGGCGCCATTGATCGAAGCGTGGCTGATGAAGAACGATTTCGAGCCCCGCGTCGGCCACAAGTTCAACTTCCGCGCCGTCCCCATCCATGGCTGGAACGGAGTCACGGATTGCGAGGTGCTCGAAATCATTCCGTGCCAGCGCCTTGTCTATAGCTGGAACGCTTCCGGCGATCAGGCGGCGGATGGCCTGAAGACCATCGTGACCTGGACGCTAACGCCGGGTGAGAACGGAACGCGCGTGCGCATGGAGCAGTCCGGCTTCAGGCCGCAAGACGAAGCCGGCTATCGCGGCATGGGCGGAGGCTGGCCGCGCATCCTCGGCAGGCTCGAGGACGTCGCCGCGCGAACATAGCAATGTCACTGCCCGAAAACATGTCGAACAGGATCCATCAAATGACCGAAGCTGCCACCGCCACGCGAACCGTCGTCGTCGAACGGGTGATGCCGCATCCGCCGGAAAAGATCTGGCGCGCGCTGACGCAGGCGCCGCTGATCGAGGAATGGCTGATGCAGAACGACTTCCAGCCCGTTGTCGGCCACCGTTTCAATCTGCGCAGCCCGCCGATGCCGCATTGGAACGGCGTGGTCGATTGCGAAGTGCTGGCAGTCGAGCCGCCCAAACGTCTCGTCTTTAGCTGGAATGCATCCGGGGCGGAGGCGGCGACCGGAATCAAGACCGTGGTCACCTGGACGCTGACGCCCGCCAGCGGCGGCACGCATCTGCGCATGGAGCAGTCGGGCTTCCGCACCGACCAGACCGGCAATTATCAGGGCGCGACCTATGGCTGGCAGAAATATTTTGCCGGGCTCGAGCGCGTGGCGGCAGAGCTTCAATGAAAGGGGCTTCAATGAAAACGCTGCGCGTATCCCGCTATCATCCGTTGCTGGTCGCGCTGCACTGGCTGATTGCCGTCATGATCATCGCTCTCCTGAGCGTCGGATTCTTTCTGGCCGTCGCGGTGCCCAACACCGACCCGCGCAAACTGAGCATTCTGCTCGTTCATATGGCGGCCGGAATGTTCGTTTTCGCGCTCATGACCGTCCGCCTCATCGTTCGCCTGTCGACCGCGCGGCCCGCCGACGCCGCGACGCGCCGTCCGGCGCTCGGCTGGCTCGCGTCCGACCGTCCATTACGGTTTCTACCTTCTGGTGTTGGGGATGGCAGGCTCCGGTCTTTCGACCTCGATCCTGGCCGGACTTAACCGAAGCGTGTTTCAGGGATCGGGCGAACCGCTGCCGGCGAACTTTGCGGCCTATCCGACCTTCGTGGCGCACGCTTGTTTCGCCTGGCTTCTGCTCGGCTTGCTCGTCCTGCACGTGATCGCCGCGCTCTATCACCAATTCCTTCTGAGGGACGGGTTGCTGGGGCGAATGTGGTTCGGGCGTCGCACCTCGGGGCTCACGGCCCTCGCGGAATAATTCTCCCCGGTTCCATCCGGTTTTGCGGCGGTCGTCGACCTTGCGTCGTTCCGGCGGGTCTGTTGGGATGGCCGCTGTCCATTCTCCCGGGAGCCCGCATGCCGCGCCAGGTCGACTACTATTTTTCGTTTCAGTCCCCATGGGCCTATGTCGGACACAGTGTGTTCCAGGAGGTCGCGAAAACCTACGGCCTCAAGGTAAACTACAAGCCGGTCGTGCTGGTCGATCTGTTCTCGGAGACCGGCGGACTGCCGTTGATGAAGCGCCACCCGGTGCGGCAGCGCTATCGCATGGTCGAATTGCAGCGCTGGCGCGACAAGCGCGGCATGAAATTCCATCTTCAGCCGGAGAACTGGCCGTTCAATGCGCGGCTCGCCGACGGTGTGGTGATCGCGGCGCTGGAAGCCGGGCTCGGCCCCGAGCCGTTCATGCGGCGGGCATTCGCGGCGGTGTGGGAAGACCAGCTCAAGATGACCGACCCCGCCATCCTGATCAAACTGGCCGACGAAACCGGGCTTCCCGGCAAAAAGCTGGTCGAACGCTCGGCATCGGAAGAAGTCAGCGCGGCCTACGAGCAGAACCGCCAGGACGCGATGGCCGCCGACGTGTTCGGCTCGCCGGCCTATGTGCTCGACGGCGAGGTATTCTGGGGACAGGATCGGATCGAATTGCTCGCGGACGCGTTGAAATCAGGCCGCGCGCCCTACCGCTCTCAGGTGTAGGATTGGAGCAAGGACTTAAACCGGTTTTGAGGCGGAGCAGCCCCATGATGACAGCGATGTCGCCCTCGAAATTTTCCATCGCCGCCGCGGTCCTGATACTCAGCCTCGCCGCCATGGGCGGCACGCGCGCGGGGTCGATGTCCGACAGCGAGAACGGCCGCTATGCGTTGTCGCCGGTTGCTGACGGCGTGATCAGGCTCGACACCAGGACCGGTGACGTATCGACCTGCAACAACAGCGGCCCGGGCTGGGCGTGCTATGCGGTGCCCGACGAGCGCGCGGCGCTCGATGCGGAAATTGGCCGCCTGCAGGCCGAGAACGAAAAGCTGAAGGCGCAACTGGCGACGCGCGAACCGACGGTGTCGGGCAAGATCGACGAGCCGCTGCCGAAGTCGGACTCGCTGAAGAACCCCGAGCCCAAGGTCACCGAGGGCGAGCGCAAGATTGAAATCCCGCTGCCGAGCGACCGCGACATGGATCGCATGATGTCGTTTCTGGAGCAGGGGTGGCGGCGGCTGCTCGATATGGCCAACCGGATGCAGAAGGACCTCAGCGGCAAGATTTGAGCCGGGTCCTTCCACGCCGGTCGCTGCGAAAGCCGAATTCGAAGAGGCGATTGAATACAGGTTCCTGCTTTCGCGGGGACGACGTGTGGAGAGATGACGCGTGACTTCAGCCAGATCAGTATCCCGAACCGCGCCCTCGACGGTTGCCGCCACCACCATCGTCTCATCGCTGTTGACGGTTCAGACGTCCGGACGCGGCTTTACCGATCTCACCGCCGAGGTGGCGAAATTCGTGAAGGAGGCCGGTGCGAAGGAAGGCGCGGTGACGCTGTTCATCCGCCACACCTCGGCGTCGCTGACGATCCAGGAAAACGCCGATCCGACCGTGCTGACCGATTTGACGACGGCGCTCGATCGCCTGGCCCCTGAAGATGCCGGATGGCGCCACGACACCGAGGGCCCCGACGACATGCCCGCGCATGTCAAGACGATGCTGACGGCAACCTCGCTGCATATTCCCGTTCTCGAAGGCAAGCTCGCGCTCGGAACGTGGCAGGCGATCTACCTGATCGAGCACCGCCGCCATCCGCATCGCCGGGAGATCGTGCTGCAGTTCGTCGGTTCGACCTGAACAAAGCAAAACCGGCCGCGGAGCGATCCGCGGCCGGTTTGTTGCGCTAGTCCCGGCGTGCCGCCGGCGAAACGATCAGTTCGTCCTGATATCGACGTCCTTGGTCTCCGGCAGGAAGAAGAAGCCGACGACCGCGGTGATCGATGCGAAGATGATCGGATACCAGAGACCCGCGTAGATATCGCCGGTCGAGGCCACGATCGCGAACGCGGTGGCGGGCAACAATCCGCCGAACCAGCCGTTGCCGATGTGGTAGGGCAGCGACATCGAGGTGTAGCGGATCTTGGTCGGGAACAGTTCGACCAGCATCGCCGCGATCGGCCCGTACACCATGGTGACGAAGATCACCAGGATGAACAGCAGCCCGATGATGGCGGCTACCTGCGGACGGAAGATGTCGAACGGGTTCGACATCTTCACGATTCCGGCGTCGCCCGCCTTGGGATAGCCGGCCGCGGCAACGGCCGCGGCAACGGCGGGGTTACTGGTCTTCGCGTCGGTGTACGGCACTTCCTTGCCGTTCACCATGACCTTCACGCCGGAGCCCGCGGCGCCATTCGAGGTCGAGTACTTGACCGACGACTGGGCCAGGAAGGCGCGGGCGGTGTCGCAAGCCGCCGAGAACACGCGGGTGCCGACCGGGTTGAACAGATCGCCGCAACCGGCAGGATCGGCGATGACTTCGACCTTGGCCGATTCAATCGCCTTTTCCAGCGCCGGGTTGGCGTTGGATGTGATCATCCGGAAGATCGGGAAGAAGGTCAGTGCCGCGATCAGGCAGCCGGCCAGGATGATCGGCTTGCGGCCGATCTTGTCGGACAGCGCGCCGAACACAATGAAGAAGCCGGTCCCGAGCAGCAGCGACCACGCGATCAGCAGGTTGGCGGTGTAGCCGTCAACCTTCAGGATCGATTGCATGAAGAACAACGCGTAGAACTGGCCGGTGTACCAGACCACGCCCTGGCCCATGGTGCCGCCGATCAACGCGAGCAGCACGATCTTGGCATTGCTCCAGTTGGCGAACGCTTCGGTCAGCGGGGCCTTCGAGCTCTTGCCCTCGTCCTTCATCTTCTGGAACACCGGCGACTCATTGAGGCGCAGCCGGATCCAGACCGAGATCGCCAGCAGTACGACCGAGACCAGGAACGGAATGCGCCAGCCCCAGACGGCGAAGTCGGCTTCGCCGATCGCTGTGCGGGTGAACAGGATCACCAGCAACGACAGGAACAGGCCGAGCGTCGCGGTGGTCTGGATGAACGAGGTGTAGTAGCCGCGTTTGCCCTGCGGCGAATGCTCGGCCACGTAGGTGGCGGCGCCGCCATACTCGCCGCCGAGCGCGAGGCCCTGCAACAGACGCAACGCGATCAGGATGACCGGCGCGGCAAAGCCGATGGTCGCCGCGTTCGGCAACAGGCCGACGATGAAGGTCGACAGACCCATGATCAGGATGGTGACGAGGAAGGTGTATTTGCGCCCGACAATGTCGCCGATGCGTCCGAATACGATGGCGCCGAACGGGCGCACCAGGAAGCCGGCCGCGAAGGCGAGCAGCGCGAAGATGTCGCGCGTTGCCGGCGGATAGGCCGAGAAGAATTGCGCGCCGATGATGGAGGCGAGCGATCCGTAGAGATAGAAGTCATACCATTCGAAGACGGTACCGAGCGATGAGGCGAGAATGACGAAACGTTCGTCCTTCGTCATCCCTCCCGTTCTCGTCGATGTTGCAGCCAATGTGGACATTTTGATTCGCTCCCCGAGATGCGTTGATGCAAAAGCGCGCCCCACCCGCCGAACTAGCTGAAGGCCTTCCGTTACGGTAACATCGGCGTGAAACCCACCCATATAAGACTTTTGGCCCTCTGCACTTCTATCTCCGATAGGGCTTTGAGGCGCGGGGAGCAGGCGGCAATCCACCGCTGCATGTATTGCGATGCACAATCGCGCGGATTAACCGCGTTGCCGGGTGGCATTATTGTATGCTTGCATGCCAAGGCGCAGGGGAGGACAATTCATGGACCGAGAAAAAATTCACCCGGCAGGCCAAAAAGATGCTGTCACGGGCGTGTCGCAACCCTCTCGCAAGAAATAAATGACTGCCATCGCCAACACCCGTCTCGTCATTGCCGATGACCATCCGCTGTTTCGCGACGCCCTGCGGCAGGCGGTGGCCAGCGTCGTGACCACGGCGAAAATCGAGGAAGCCGGCTCGTTCGAGGATCTGACCTCACTGCTGGAACACGATTCCGACGTCGACCTGATTCTGCTCGATCTGACGATGCCGGGAATCTCGGGCTTCTCCGGGCTGATCTATCTGCGTGCGCAGTATCCCGCGATTCCGGTGGTGATCGTATCGGCGAGCGACGATGTGGGCACCATCCGCCGGTCGCTGGATTTCGGCGCCTCCGGGTTCATTCCCAAGCGTTTCGGGGTCGATACGTTGCGCGACGCGATCGTGAAGGTGATGGATGGCGACGTCTGGGTGCCGCCGGATACCGACCTCACCTCCGTGTCCGACCCGGATATGACGCGCCTGCGCGACCGGCTCGTTACCCTGACGCCGCAGCAGGTGAGGGTGCTGATGATGCTGTCGGAGGGACTGCTCAACAAGCAGATCGCCTATGAGCTCGGCGTCTCGGAGGCGACCATCAAGGCGCACGTGTCGGCGATCCTGCAAAAGCTCGGGGTCGAGAGCCGCACCCAGGCCGTGATCGCGGCGGCGAAGATCGCCGGCGGCCAGTGGCGACAGGGCACGCCGTCAGTCCAGTAACGCCTGCCACCCGGCCTTTGATCGATTGCTCTACTCTGCCGCGACCATCTGCTGCGTGCGCCACTGACCGAGCAAGGCGCGCAGCGACGCCGGCTTCACCGGCTTGTTGAGCACCGCGATTTTCTCGTCCCGGGCCGCGGTCCGCACATGCGGACTGCGATCGGCGGTGATCAGGATCGCCGGAATGTTCTCGCCGAAGCGGCGGCGAATGTCCCGGATCGCGGCGACGCCGTTGCCGCGGTCGAGATGATAGTCGACCAGCAATCCGGTAACCGGCCGTCCCGCGGCCTCGATCGCCTCGACGGCGGCGTCGGGATCGGCCACCGCGATGACCTCGGCGTCCCAGGCCTTGAGCAGCGTCTGCATGCCGTCGAGGATCGCCGCGTCGTTCTCGATGCAGACGATCAGGGAGCCGCTCATCGGCGTCCGCGAGAGCGGGGTCGCGGTGGTGACCGCCGCGGTGTAGTTGATCGCCTTTGCGGTCGGCACCATCACCGAAAACACCGAGCCGCCGCCGACGGTGGCATCGAGCGCGATGCCGTGGTTGAGGACGCGCGCAAGACGCTCGACGATCGACAGCCCGAGGCCAAGGCCGCGCGCGATGCGCGCGCCCTGCTCGAGCCGGTGAAATTCCTTGAAGATCTCGCCGCGCTTGAGCACGGGAATGCCGACGCCGGTGTCATAGACGCCGATCTGCAGGCTTTGGCCGTGACGCCGGCAGCCGACCAGCACGCGGCCGTGCGGGGTATATTTGATGGCGTTGGAAATCAGGTTCTGCAGCAGCCGCCGCAGCATCAGCCGATCGGATTCCACCGGCAGCGAACAGGGCACGAAGGTCAGGTTCAGTCCCTTGGCGCGCGCGATCGGCGCGAATTCGATTTCCAGCGAGCGCATCAGGTCGCTCATCTTGAAGCTCGTGATCGACGGCGTCATGGCGCCGGCGTCGAGCCGCGAAATGTCCAGCAGCGCGCCGAGGATTTCCTCGATCGCCTCCAGCGAATCGTCGATGTTCTCGACCAGCCGGGAATCCTCGCCGCCGGTCTGGCGCTCGACCAGGCTCGTGACATAGAGCCGCGCCGCGTTCAGCGGCTGCAGGATGTCGTGGCTGGCGGCGGCCAGGAAGCGCGTCTTGGAGATGTTGGCATCCTCGGCGGTGCTCTTGGCCAGCGCCAGTTCGGAATTCAGCCGCGTCAGTTCCTCGGTGCGGTCGCGCACCCGTTTTTCCAGCGTGGCGTTGGCGCGCTCGAGCGCCTCGGCGGCCTCGAAGGAGGGGGTGACGTCGGAAAAGGTGATGACCAGTCCGCCGCCGGGCATCCGGTTGGAGCGCACCTCGATCACCATGTGACGGTCGAGCAGACGCTCCAGATAAGGCTCGCCTTCGGTGGTGTAGGCGGAAAGACGCATTTCCAGCAAGGAGCCGCCGTCGTCCTCGCCGAGGCCGGGCGGACTGATCGCTCCCATGAATTCGAGGATTTCCCGCAAGGGAATCCCGATCTGGACGAGGTGCAGCGGCAACCCCAGGATTTCGCTGAACTGCCGGTTCGAACAGATCAGTTGCAGATCGGCGTCGAACACGGCGATGCCCTGCCGCACGTGGTTCAGCGCGGTCTGCAGGATCTCGCGGTTGAAGTGGAGCGCGGCGTGGGAGTCGTCGAGCAGCTTCAGCGCGGCCTTGGCGGAGACGGTGCGCTTGCGCAGCAGCAGCGACATCACCAGCCGCGAAGACGCCGCGCCGATCGAGGAGGCGATCAGATGTTCGGCATGCTGCAGCAGCTCGAAATCGGCCGGCGCGGCCGCATCGAGCCGCACGTGATGGGCGACCGCGAAGGCCTCGAACGAATGCCGCGCGCGATCGGGCCCGAGATACTGCGCCACCGTGCTCTGGATGTCCTGCACCGTCACCGTGGTTCGCCAGCGCCGGAAGGTCGGCGCATCGGCGCCAGCTCATCCGGCACGAACAGGTCGGCCTGCAACCGCTCGATCGAGGACGGCTGGCGCGCCAGCGACAGCACCACGTAGGTCAGGACGTTGAGCGCGAGCGACCACAGCACGCCGTGCATCAGCGGCGGCAGGTCGGCGCCGAACAGCGCCTGCGGACGCAGCGCCTCGATGCCGAACGGCCCGTGCTGCAGGATCACCATGCCCGCGGTATTGCCGTCCATGAAGCTCGGCAGGAACAGCGTGTAGGCCCACACCGCGCCGCCGATCAGCATGCCGCCGATCGCGCCGCGCGCCGTCGCGCGCCGCCAGAACAGGCCGCCGAAAAACGCCGGCGCCAGTTGCGCGATGGCGGCAAAGGACAACAGGCCGATCGCCGCGAGCTGGGTGTTGCCGAGCGCGCGGTAATAGAAATACGCCATCGCCATGATGCCGAAGATCGCGAAGCGCCGGGCCTTGAGCAGGAAGTCGCCGAAATCCTTCTGGCCCGCGGCCGATTGCGGACCGCGCTGCAGCACCAGCGGAACGATGATGTCGTTCGAGACCATGACCGAAAGCGCGACGCATTCGACGATCACCATCGCGGTCGCCGCCGACAGGCCGCCGAGGAAGACGCCGACGCTGAGCAGGGGAGCATTTCCCTCCATGGGCAGCGCCAGCACGTACATGTCGCTGTCGACCGCGCCGAACGGAAAGATGATGAGGCCTGCGATCGCGATCGGAATCACGAACAGGTTGATCGCGACCAGGTAGAACGGAAACAGCCAGCGCGCCCGGCCGACCTCGGCGTCGGTGGAGTTCTCGACCACGCTGACGTGGAACTGGCGCGGCAGCAGCATGATGGCGAAGAACGACAGCAGCACCATGGTCAGGAAATTGCCGATCGAGGGCGCGTAGTCGATGGCCCGCACCGCCTCGGGCGTCTTCATCGCGCGTTCGATCAGTTCATGCGGGCTGAACATCCAGAACGTGACGAAGGCGCCGGCGGCGAGGAAGGCCACCAGCTTGATGATGGACTCGGTGGCGACCGCCAGCATCAGGCCGTGCTGGTGTTCGGTGGCGTCGGTCTGGCGGGTGCCGAACAGCACCGCGAAGGTCGCCATCGCCAGCGTCACCATCAGCGCGATGTCGCCGATGATCGGAATGCTGGAGAACGCCTGGTCCTCGCTCAGGATGGTTTCAAGCGAGGAGGCCACCGCCTTGAGCTGGAGCGCGATATAGGGAACCGATCCGATGATCGCGATCAACGCGACGGTTGCCGCGACCGCCTGGCTCTTGCCGTAGCGCGCGGCGATGAAGTCGGCGATCGAGGTGATGTTCTGCGATTTCGCGAGCTGGATCACCCGGCGCAACAGCGGCGTGCACAGCCCGATCATCAGGATCGGGCCGATATAGATCGCGAGAAAATCGACGCTGGTGCGGGTGGCGAAACCGACCGAGCCGAAGAACGTCCAGGAGGTGCAATAGATCGCCAGCGACAGCGGATAGATCAGCCCGCTGGCGCGGCCGCGCTGCGTCGGCGACAGGCGGTCGCCATAGCTCGCCACCAGGAACAGGAACCCGATGTAGCCGAAGGCGGCTGCGATCACGCCCCAGTCGTGCAGCATCGCTGCTTACTCCCTTGACGTTCGGCACGCGATTGGCCCGCGCTACCGCAAACGACCCTCGTCGCTCGGGGAGTATAGCCGGATTAAACCGGCAAAGCACGGTGCGTCGCCGTCCCGGGAGCGGGGATTCGTCGCCCGGAGTGAAGGTTAACGGCTATTCGGCCGCGAGCGACTTCTTCTGCAGCGGCAGGCCGAGCTGTTCCCAGACCTGCAGCAGCGCTTCGGCGAGCTGATCGATCAGCGCGTCGTCATGATAGGGCGACGGCGTGATTCGCAGCCGCTCGGTGCCCTTGGCGACGGTCGGATAGTTGATCGGCTGGATGTAGATGCCGTGCTGTTCGAGCAGAATATCGCAGGCCCGCTTGCAGGCTTCGGGATTGCCGATGAACAGCGGCACGATATGGGTGTCGCTCGACATCACGGGCAGGCCGGCGGCGGTCAGGATCGCCTTGACGCGGGCGGCGCGGTCCTGATGGCGCTCGCGCTCCCAGTTCGAAGTCTTCAGATGCCGGATCGCCGCGGTCGCCGCCGAGCAGATCGCGGGCGGCAGCGCGGTGGTGAAGATGAAGCCGGGCGCATAGGAACGCACGCAGTCGATGATGTCGGAATTCCCCGCGATGTAACCGCCGAGGCAGCCGAACGCCTTGGCCAGCGTACCCTCGAGGATATCGATCCGGTGCATCACCCCGTCGCGTTCGGCGATGCCGCCGCCGCGCGGACCGTACATGCCGACGGCATGAACCTCGTCGACATAGGTCATCGCGCCATAGCGTTCGGCGAGATCGCAGATCTCTGGCTAAAGGCGCGACGTCGCCGTCCATCGAATAAAGGCTCTCGCAGGCGATCAGCTTCGGCCGGTCGGGACCGGCGGCGCGCAGCAGTTCCTCGAGATGCGCCGTGTCGTTGTGACGGAACACCTGGCGCTCGCAGCCGGACTGGCGGATGCCTTCGATCATCGAATTGTGGTTGAGTTCGTCCGACAGGATCAGGCAGTCCGGAATCAGCTTGGCGATGGTCGCAATGCCGGTCTGGTTCGAAACGTAGCCGGAGGTGAACAGCAGCGCCGCCTGCTTGCCGTGCAGATCAGCGAGTTCGGCCTCGAGCTGCACCAGCGGATGATGCGTGCCGGCGATATTGCGGGTGCCGCCGGCGCCGGTGCCGACGCGGGTCGCGGTTTCCACCATGGCCCCGACCACTTTCGGATGCTGCCCCATGCCGAGATAGTCGTTGGAGCACCAGATCACGACGTTGCGCGCGCCCTTCGGGGAGTGCCACACCGCGTGCGGAAACCGGCCGGCGATGCGCTCGAGATCGGCGAAAACCCGGTAGCGCCGCTCGTCATGCAGGCGGGTGAGGGCGGCACTGAAAAACTGGCTGTAATCCATCGCAAAACTGCCTGTCAGGGGAGCTCGGGCCGGAGTCGGCCAAGCGTCGTAACTAGAACCCTTTTTAGAGCGTTTCCAGCTTTGATGTCGAGCAGGAATCTGGGCGCCACAAACTCAATCTGTGCGGGGCCGGGTTGCTTCGCACGCGGAGCGAAACTTGATCCTGATCAATACGTCGTGACGCGCCGGTGCGATGCGTGCATTTTGAAAAAAATGCGAACGAACGCGACTTCAGGTGGTCCGAAAGCGCAGCACGCCGTCGATTTCCTCGGCCGTGAGGCGTCCCTCGACCAGCATGTAATTGACATGCGCGATCAGTTCGCCGGCGGCGAAACCCATCTGGTGGACGTCGAGCGCGTGCTTGTGGAATACCACCGGCACCAGTTCCTTGGAGGTTTGCGCGTTCGCGCGGCAAGCCTCGGCGATCAGTCGGCAGCGATCCTCGTGATGGTCGGCCAGTTGCTTGATGCGGGTCTTGAGGCCGTAGAACGGCACGCCGTGGCCGGGCAGCACGATGACGTCATAGGGCAATGTCGTGGTCAGGCTCGCCAGTGACGCCAGATACTCGCCGAGCGAGTTCTGGTCGGGCTCCACCGCCCAGACGCTGACGTTGGGAGAGATCTTGCTCAGCACCTGATCGGCGGACAGGAACAGCTTGTCGGCGGCGCAATACAGCATCACCTGGTCGAGCGCATGGCCGCCGCCGGTGATGACCTTGAAGCGGCGCGAGCCGATCGAGATCTCGTCGCCGTGCGAGATGCGGCGATAGGAAGGCGGCAGGATCGAAACCCGCTTCAGGTAATCCTGGCCGCGGCCGAGCAATTTGTCGGTCAGGCCCTCGTCCATGCCGTGACGGCGGAAGAACAGCCGCTGCGCCATCTTGCGCTCTTCGGTGCCGCGGTTCTGATGATAGACCGACTGCAGGTATTCCACCTGCGACATATAAAGCGGACAGTTGAAACGCTCGACGATCCACCCGGCGAGACCGACATGGTCGGGGTGCGAATGCGTCACGATCAGCCGCGTGACCTTGACGTGGCTCAGCGGACCCTCGAACAAGGCGGTCCAGGCCGCGATCGTTTCCTCATTGCCGAAACCGGAATCCACCACCGCCCAGCCATCGCCGTCGGCGAGCAGATAGATGTTCACATGGTTGAGGCGGAACGGCAGCTTGAGCCGGACCCACAAAACCCCCGGCATCACCTCGACGACCTGATCCTCGCCGGGATGATTTTCCCAGGGGTACCGCAGCGCCTCGGCGGAGGATTGAACCGTGTCTGTTTTGGAATGCATGGGCTCGCGTCGCAATCATCTCATAGCTGGAGCGCGACCGGACGCAAAACCGGATGCCATTTTTGCGGATCGCGCTCTACCGGCTTAGCCGCACAATTGGCGCGGCGCCAGCCGAAAAAGCGGATGCGGGTTTGCCAGAACCAGGGGATAACGGGTTTCCCCGGTGCGCAATTATGCGCCTGAGGCGTGGTGCCGACGCACCACCCGGAATGACAAAGCCGCTACGCCGCCCGGATATTGGACAGGAAGGCGTCGATTTCGGCGCGCAGCACATCGGCCTCGCGGCGCAGCGCATCAGAGGCGCCCAGCACCTCGTTGGCGGCCGAGCCGGCCTGGGCGGAAGCGGTGGAGACCCCGACGATGTTGCTGGAAACCTCGGACGTGCCGCCGGCGGCGTGCTGGATGTTGCGGGCGATCTCGCGCGTCGCTGCACCCTGCTCCTCGACCGCCGCCGCGATCGCGGCGGTGACCTCGTTGATCTCGCTGATGGTGCCGGTGATGCTCCGGATCGCGCCGACCGCCGACGAGGTCACCTGCTGCATATTGGCGATCTGCGAGCGGATTTCGTCGGTGGCCTTGGCGGTCTGGTTGGCAAGGCTCTTCACCTCCGAGGCGACCACCGCGAAGCCGCGGCCGGCGTCGCCGGCGCGGGCGGCTTCGATGGTGGCGTTGAGCGCCAGCAGGTTGGTCTGCGAAGCGATGGTCTGGATCAGGTCGACGACGACGCTGATGCGCCCGGCGTTGTCGGCCAGGCCCTGCATGGTGGCGTCGGTGACGCCGGCCTCGTCGACGGCCTTGCGGGCGATCTCCGCCGAAGACACCACCTGGCGGCCGATTTCCGCGATCGAGGACGACAGTTGTTCGGTGCCCGAGGACACGGTCTGGACGTTGACCGAAGTTTCCTCGGCGGCCGAGGCCACCGCGCTCACCAGCGCGTTGGATTGATCGGCGGTCGCCGACATGCCTTGCGCCGTGGTCTGCATGGAATTGGCCGACTTCTGCAGGCTGTCCAGCGCGGAGCGCACGGTGGTTTCGAATTCGATGATTCGGGCTTCCATGCGGGAGGCGCGTTCGGCCTTGGCGGTCCGGTCCTTGTCCTGATCGGCGGACAGCGCACGGGCCTCGATCATGCTTTCGCGGAACACCTCCAGGGAATTCGCCATCGCGGCGATCTCGTCATGCTGGTGCGAGCGATAGATTTCCGTTTCGAGGTCGCCGTCCGACAGAAGCTGCATCGAACGCTGCAGCGCGCGGATCCGGCGCAGGATGTTGCGGCCGACATAGAGCCAGACGAACAGCACGGATCCGACCAGGGTCAGGCCGCCAAGCGCCAGCATCACGATGGTGGCATAGGAAATCTCGCGGCGCGCCAGCGAGGTCGAGGCGTTGGTCTCGCTCTGCACGCCGTCGACGAGCTGCTGCACGCTGATGCCGAGGCCGACGTTCAGCTTGCGGGTTTCGTCGAGGATGGTCTGGCCGTAGTCGTTGGCGTCCAGCTCCTTCTGGCGCAGTTTGAAGACGCCGGTCTTGCCCTCGCCGAGCGCCAGCAGTTTCAGCGCCGCATCGCTTAAGCCCTTGGCGCCGGCGTTCTTGGGCAGGAGATCGAGGTTCGACTTGACGCGTTCGTGCGCGGCCTTGAACTCCTTCTCGATCGCGTCCAGCGTGTCGCTGGAGTTGGCCGAAAGTGCTGCGATCATCTGCGAGGCCGCCAGATTGCCGCTGGCAAAGACATTGCCGAGCTGGTCGACGGTCCGGGCGGCTTCGGCCGCATCGTCGGAAGAAAGATTGGCCGATTGCAGGATGGCGTTGATCTGGGACTGCGCGTCCATCATCGCGGGACTCGCGGCGGCAACGAAGGCGCCCTGCGTGCTGCGCAGCGCCTCATATTGCTTCTCGTGCTGGGCCGCGATGCCGAGCCGTTCCTTGGCCGCCGAGCCGAGGCTCTTGATGGTGTCGTCGATGTTCTTCACGGTCTCGGTGAGCGCTGCCACCACATTCTTGTCGGCGCCGAGCTCGATGATTTCGCCGAGCTTCTGCAGCGTCAGCCGCTGGGCCTCGCTCATCTTCTTGGAACGTTCGGCCAGCACCTCATCGCTTTCGGAAGCGAGCAGCGCCGGTCCCTGACTGGCAAGGCTCGCGCTCTGGGCTGAAAGCTGCAGGCTGGCCGCCAGGCGCGGAATGTCCCGGCCGCTCAGATCGACCATGCGCCCGCCGAGATGACCGAGCACCAGCGCCGCTCCGGCGCTGATGATGAGCGCCATGCCGGCGATGACGGCGAAAGCGGCGAACAGGCTTCCCCTGACGCCCCATCGCGGCCGCAAAAAGCCAAAGAGCCTACCGAGCTTGCCGATCGAAAATCGCCGCGCCATGCCGTTCCCCGCCCGCTGAATGGGATTGATCGTTGGGCGGCAGTATCGTGTTACCGGGTTAACAAAACTGGGAACTTTCGGGTTGAATGCGCGCCTCTTGCGCAACAAAACGACAATTCTTGCTTAACAAAAACAAAAAGGCCGGCGCGAGGCCGGCCTTTTCCGAATTGCGATCCGATTCGAAGGGATCAGTACTTCGCAACCACCGGGCCACCCCAGTTGAAGCGATAGTTCAGACCGGCCTTAACCGTGTGCTCGTCGTCGCGGAAGCTCGTACCCACGATAACGGCGGGACCAGTCGTGAAGGTGGTGCTGCCGAAATTGTAGTACTGGTATTCGATCTTCGCGGACCAGCTCGGGGCGAACATGTATTCGAGGCCGCCGCCGACGGTGTAGCCGTCACGATGATTGCCGTTGGTGGTGAAGCCCACCGCAGCGCCGTTGGTCGCGACGTTCAGGTTGTTGCCGTCCTTCCAGGCATAACCGCCCTTGGCGTAAAGCAGCGCCGGACCCCAGGTGTAGCCAAGCCGGCCGGTGACCGAACCAAGCTGATCGTCGCTGGAGGTGACCAGCACGCCGCCCGGGAAGAGCCGGCCGTTGTTGTTGCTGCCGAGCCAGCTGTACTGCGCTTCGATACCGAGCACCCAGCTCGGGGCGAACTGATAATCAAAGCCGCCCTGCACGCCGCCGAGGAAACGGCCGTCGTTGCCGGAGAGGCTGTTGTCGCCGGCGAACGCGCCGCCGACGTGACCGCCGATATAGAAGCCGGTCCAGTTATAGATCGGCGCGGAATAGACCGGAGCCTTGGTGTAGGGCGCGCGGGCGCCGAGATCGGCCGCGAGTGCTGGCACGGTCGCGCCGAGAGCGACGAGGGCCACAGTACCGAGTAGAAACTTTTTCATTCTCTTATTCTCCGAAAGTCATTCGAGAGGCGCCGCGCGTCGGCTCCATCCATGGTGCGCACTTAGCCAGCTTTTGAATAAATTGCTGTCACCG
This sequence comes from uncultured Alphaproteobacteria bacterium, assembly GCA_963843225.1. Classification (GTDB taxonomy): domain Bacteria; phylum Pseudomonadota; class Alphaproteobacteria; order Rhizobiales; family Xanthobacteraceae; genus Bradyrhizobium. The sequence goes on from CAWJJT010000014.1 coordinate 141,182, forward strand.
TGAGGCCACAGTCAGCAAGTTCCCAACCTCTTGGTGGAACTCGTATTTTCCGTGCTTAATAGGGCCTTAATCAGACCTGAAAGAAGCCTTAATTTCTGGAGCTTTCGCTCACGCGCCCGTGATTTTCCGTGATCGAATCAGCGGCGTTAACGCTGCATCTGCATGAGCTGATCCATCGGCATCATGTTGTGATTGAGGTTCGCCATGATCCAGAGCGAGCCGCCGATCACGAGCAGGACGATCAGTACGCCGAAAGCCAGCGCCAGCACGTTGTTGGCGTTGTCGGCGCCGGTGGTGATGTGCAGGAAGAACACCAGGTGCACGCCCATCTGTGCGATCGCCAACACGATCAGCGCCACCGGAATGCTCGGTTGCCAGACCAGATCGGTGCCCGCGACGAAGAAAGACGTTGCGGTCAGCAGGATCGCGAGGCCGAGGCCAACGAGATAGCCGAGCACGCGTTCGCCGACGCTGCCCTCGAGGTGCTCATCGCCCGGCGCGGTGTCGATGTTGTGATCGATGACTTCGTGTCCGTTTGTCATACGGCGCTCCCGAGCAGATACACCACGGTGAACACGGCGATCCAGATGATGTCGAGCGCGTGCCAGAACAGCGCGAAGCACAAGAGGCGGCGCTGGATGTCGGCGCGGAATCCCTTGGCGTAGACCTGCGCCATCATCGTCAGCAGCCAGAGGATGCCGGCCGAGACGTGCAGACCGTGGCAGCCGACCAGCGTGAAGAACGCCGACAGGAACGCGCTGCGCGTCGGTCCGGCGCCGCGGGCGACGAGGCTTGCGAATTCCCTGGCCTCGATAACGAGAAAGGCGAGCCCGAGGACACAGGTAACGGCCATCGCGATCTGGAACCAGCGCGCGTTGCGCTCATCGGCCGCGATCGTGGCGAGCCCGCACGTAAAGCTCGACGCCAGCAGAAATCCGGTCTCGATCGCAACATTGGGCAGGTCGAACAACTGGGCGCCGCTCGGCCCGCCCGCCGTCTGCCCGAGCAGCACGGCGTAGGTCGCGAAGAACGCCGAGAACATGATGATGTCGCTGAGGATGAAGATCCAGAAGCCGTAGGCGGTGACGACGCGCTTGGAGGCTGGACCGGCGTGCTCGGCGGCCCGCAGATGATGCGGGTCGCTTTCGGCGTAGGTGAGGGTCGCGTCAGTCATCTACGCACTCCCGGCGGTGGCGAGAAGGGCGCGCCGCTCCGCCAGATTGGCGCGGTCGATGCGGGCGACTTCGGCGGCGGGGATGACGTATTCGTCATGGTCGCGCCAGGCGAACACCACGAAGGTCGCAAATGCGCCGACGAAGCCGGCGGCGACCATCCACCAGATATGCCAGATCAGCGCGAAGCCCATGATGGTGGCGAAGAATGCGCAGACGAAACCGGTCGGCGAATTGCGCGGCATTTCGATATCCCGGTAGGCCGGCTCGCTCGCCTCGATCTCCTGCTGCTGCGCCTGCAATTTCATCGTCCAGTACGCATCCTCGCTGCGCACCACGGGCGTGATGGCGAAATTGAACGCCGGCGGCGGCGAGGCGGTGGCCCATTCCAGCGATCGTCCGTTCCAGGGATCGCCGGTGCGGTCGCGCAATTCCTCGCGGTGGCGGATGCTGACGACGAGCTGCGCGATCTGGCAGATGATGCCGGCCAGGATCAGCACGGCGCCGAACGCCGGCGACGAGCAGCCAGGGCCGCCATTCCGGCACGTCGTAGTGCTGCATGCGCCGCGTCATGCCGAGCATGCCGACCGCATACAGCGGCATGAAGGCGACGTAGAAGCCGATCAGCCAGAACCAGAACGCGGCCTTGCCGAGACCTTCATGCAGCCGGAAGCCGAACGCCTTCGGGAACCAGTAGGTGTAGCCGGCGAAGGCGCCGAACAGCACGCCGCCGATGATCACGTTGTGAAAATGCGCGACCAGGAACAGGCTGTTGTGCAGCAGGAAGTCGGCGGGCGGCACGGCGACCAATACGCCGGTCAAGCCGCCGATGATGAACGTCACCATGAAACCGAGCGACCACAGCATCGGCGTCGTGAAGCGGATGCGGCCGCCATACATCGTGAACAGCCAGTTGTAGATCTTCACGCCGGTCGGCACCGCGATGATCATGCTGGCGATGCCGAAGATCGCGTTGACGTCGGGGCCGGCCCCCATGGTGAAGAAGTGATGCAGCCACACCATGAACGAGATGATGCAGATCGCCATCGTCGCCAGCACCATCGAACGATAGCCGAACAGCGGCTTGCCCGAGAACGTCGACGACCACTTCCGAGAAGACGCCGAACGCCGGCAGGACGAGGATATAGACCTCCGGGTGGCCCCAGGCCCAGATCAGGTTCATGAACATCATCATGTTGCCGCCGGCTTCGTTGGTGAAGAAATGGAAGCCGAAATAGCGGTCGAGGATCAGCATCGCCAGCGTCGCGGTCAGGATCGGAAACGCCGCGACGATCAACAGGTTCGATGCCAGCGTGGTCCAGCAGAACATCGGCATGCGCATCAGTTCCATGCCCCGGGTGCGCAGCTTCAGCACGGTGGTCACGAGATTGATGCCGGCGACCAGCGTGCCGACGCCGGATATTTCCAGCGACCACAGATAATAGTCGACGCCGACGCCCGGCGAGTAGGTCAGTTCCGACAGCGGCGGGTAGGGCAGCCATCCCGTGCGCGCGAACTCGCCGATCACGAGCGAGATATTGACCAATAGCGCGCCGGTGGCGGTGAGCCAGAAGCCGACCGAGTTGAGCGTCGGAAACGCCACGTCGCGAACGCCGAGCTGAAGCGGGACGACGAGGTTCATCAGGCCGATCACGAACGGCATCGCCACGAAGAAGATCATGATGGTGCCGTGGGCGGAAAAGATCTGGTTGAAATGCTCGGGCGGCAGATAGCCTCCCGAATGCAGCGCAACCGCCTGCTGGCCGCGCATCATGATGGCGTCGGCAAATCCGCGCAGCAGCATCACCGAGGCGAGCAGCGTGTACATCACGCCGATCCGCTTGTGGTCGACGCTGGTGATCCATTCTTCCCAGAGATAGGGCAGGTGTCCTTTGAGCACGACCCAGGCGAGGATGCCGAGAATGCCCAGCGCCACCACGGCGGACGTGATCATCGGAATCGGCTGATCGATCGGGATCGCCGACCAGTTGAGCTTACCGAACATCGGAGGCTCCGATATAGGACTCGGCGGACTTCCGTGGTGATCTTCGGGCCCGGGCCCGGCGGGATCATCTGGGTCGCGATCGAGTGGAACAGCAGGGGATCTTCAAGCCGGAAGGTCGGCTTGGTGGTTTCGACCGTCTGGCGGGCGAGTTTCTTGTAGCTGTCCGCGTTCAGGACCCGGTCGCTGCGCGCGGTCTTTTCGACCCAGTCGAGAAACGACAATTGCGATACGACGTGAACGTCGAACAGCATGTTGGGGAAACCGTCGCCGCTGAAATGCGCCGACAGGCCCTGCAGGTCGCCTTCGTTGTCGGCGCGCAGTTTCAGCTGCGTGACCATGCCGTTCATGGTGTAGATCATGCTGCCGAGTTGCGGGATGAAGAACACGTTCATCACGCTGCCCGACGTCAATTCGAAGTGCAGCGGCGCGCCGGCGGGCACGGTCAGCGTGTTGACGGTGGCGATCCGCTGATCCGGATAGATGAAGAGCCATTTCCAGTCGAGCGATACGACCTGAATCCGGACCGGACTTCCCGTGCCCTGCACGGGCGCGGCCGGATCGAGCTGATGGGCGCCGATCCAGGCGACGCCGCCGAGCAGGATCACGGTCAGCGCCGGGATCGACCAGACCACGAGTTCGATACGGCCCGAATATTCCCAGTCGGGCCAGTAATGTGCCTTGGTGTTGGAGGCGCGGAACCAGAACGCAAACGCGAAGATCGCGATAATGGTCGGCACCACGATCGCCAGCATGATCGCAACTGAATCGATCAGGATGGTCTTGTCGGCGGCCCCGATCGGCCCCTGTGGATCAAGGATGTTCATCGCCGAACCGGAAAATGGAACTCGTCAAGACGACGTAACCCCCCCAAGTTGCACGATACCAGGTCGCCGGGATCGCGTTTGCCGAAAACACCGTCGCCGTTGCCGTGCGAATTCGAAAGTTTCCCGACCCTGTTCGCTGCGGAACGGCCGGCACGGATGTCCGGTTGCGGCAGCGCGACTATTCTGGCGGCATTGCCGATCCCGCTCGGATCGACATCGCATTGTCAATGCCGCCGACATTGCCGGGCCCCGGCGCAATGCGGCTGAGATGCGGCCTTGACCGTTCGAACCGTTGGACTAGCATCAAGGGCAATGTTGATGGGGATGGAGTCCCCGACACCCGCCGCAAGGCGATGACTTCTACCGGGCGCGAAGCGCCGGTAGGAGCATGTGCGCTACCGGTCTCGTTGCCCGAACAGAGGGGCTATCGATGACCAAACTTCCTCCTCGCTTTCAATTGCGCTTTGGCTTGTCGGCTCGATCTGGCTTGTTGGCCTGCTGGCGCACGTGTTCGCCGCGCCCCGCGAGATTGTCCTTGCAACGTTCATCGTCGGGGTTCTAGCGGCGTTGCCGAATGGCTGGCTGTCAGGGGAAGCAACCATTGATCTTGTGTTGAGTCGTCGATGACGCTGGTTCTCGGCGGACAATCCAGGCGGCTCATCGGAGGGGCGTGCGTTCTCGAAACATGCGGGGCTTTTCGGAGGACGGGAATACAAAGCGCCCTACAGTTGGAGCGTCTTTGCAGCCTTCACGCTTCACGCCGCGCGTGGCCGATGGAGCCACGGCGAGATCGAGGAGCGCACCTTTTTTGAAGGAACGCAGCACGCCGTGATCTTTCGCAGCGCCGAGGAAAATCCGCAAGGCGTCGGTATTCGGACAGTGCAGATATTTCAACTTCAACGGAGTGAATACGCCATGGATGATCTCACCCGACGTACATTGTTGACGGCGACCGCTGCCGGTGGCCTGCTTGCCGCGACGACGGCTGGTGCGCAAACCAATGAAACGGTGCCGCAGCCGCAGCGCCCCGGGCGTGGCGGCACCGATCCGGGTCCGCGCAATCTTACCCGCGACCTGGAGAATCCGGATCTGCTGGTGCCGCCTCCCACCGATCACGGCACGCTGCCCAATCTGCGCTTTTCCTTCTCGGATGCCCATGTTCGCCTCGAATCCGGTGGCTGGACCCGGCAGATCACGGTGCGTGAGCTGGGCGTCTCAAAGGACATCGCCGGCGTGAACATGCGGCTGAACGCCGGCGGCGTGCGCGAGTTGCATTGGCACAAGGCCGCCGAGTGGGCCTACATGCTCAAGGGCACGGCGCGCATCACGGCCATCGACCCTCAGGGACGCAGCTTCGTCGATGACGTCGGTGTCGGCGATCTCTGGTATTTTCCGTCCGGTTATCCGCATTCGATCCAGGGTCTCAATCCCGATGGTTGCGAATTTCTGCTGGTGTTCGATGACGGCGATTTCGACGAAGACAATACTTTCCTGCTGAGCGACTGGTTCAAGCACACGCCGAGCGAGGTTCTGTCGAAGAATTTCGGGGTTGCCGGTTCGTCCTTTGCCAACGTGCCGGATCCAAGCCAGCTCTATATCTTTCCGGCACCGGTGCCGGGGCCGCTCAGTTCCGACAAGGTCGTCGGGTCGACCGCGGTGTCGCCCGGCTTGAGCCACAAGATGCTGGCGCAGCAGCCGATCAAAACCAAGGGCGGCACGGTGCGGATCACCGACACCAGCGTGTTCCCGGCGTCCAAGACGATCGCGGCTGCGCTGGTGGAGATCGAGCCCGGCGGCATGCGCGAGCTGCACTGGCATCCGAACACCAACGAATGGCAATACTATATCGAGGGCAAGGCGCGGATGGGTGTGTTCGCTGCGTCAGGCCAGGCGCGCACTTTCGACTTTGCGGCCGGCGATGTCGGTTACGTCCCGTTCGCGACGGGGCATTACATCGAGAATACCGGCACCACGCCGGTGCGTTTCCTGGAGGTGTTCAAGAGCGACTATTACGCCGATGTCTCTTTGAACCAGTGGCTGGCGCTGACGCCGCCCGAACTGGTCGAGGCGCATCTGAAGGTAGACCAGCAGACGCTCGCGGCCTTCCACAAGGCGAAATCTCCGGTGGTTCCGACCTGAGAAGTGCCGATAAGCCGGCCGCCGGGCTCGAGTGCTCCGGCGGCTTGCACTTGCGCGGTGGCCGTCGGCGGCGCGGATACCTTCTGGCTCGCGATAAGGATTGATTTTATTGAAAAAACTGGTGCTGCCAGACAGGATTGAACTGTCGACCTCTCCATTACCAATGGAGTGCTCTACCACTGAGCTACGGCAGCATGCCCGGAACAAGAATCGACCGAAACGGCCCCTACAGGCGGGCCGATCCTTGCCACATGGCCCCCGCTTGCGCAAGCGCGCGAACGGGCCGCGCGACCACCAAAAACGGCCCAAATCGGCACGGGAGGTCCGTGGCCGCCTCGATGCGGCTGCCTTCTGGGGTGATCGGCGCGCGTTGGGCGTCAGGCTTTCGCCCATCGACGGTTCCGGTGATACAGTTTTCGCGTGGCGCGCTCGGGGCGCGACACATGCGAACGGATTGACGATGACGGATGACAAGAACAAGGACGAAGGCCGGCCCGGTCATCTGGCGAAAAAAGATGCAAGGCGGGACCGGTTGAAGGACGCGTTGCGCGAAAACCTCAAGCGGCGAAAATCGCAGGCGCGGGGACGAAACGATATCGCGCCCGCACCTTCCCGTGGCGATACCGCCGCACCACATGACGGCGGCGGAGAAAAGCCGGGTGAATAGCCGGGTTGGGTCCGCGGCAGGTTTTGCTACCTTCCCTTGAGGTGAGACGGAGATGGCTGTGACCCCCGCGACTGGAACCGGCGCCAATGGCGGCGCCTCGTTGGCAAGTGCGTTTCCCCGCCTCGAGCAGACCTTTCCCACGCTGACGGTGCAGGAGATCGCGCGGATGCGCCGGTTCGGCGAGCTGCGCAACTTCGGCAACGGCGAAATGCTGTTCGAGACCGGCAAGCCCGGGCCCGGCATGTTCGTGGTGCTGTCCGGCCATGTCGCCATCACCCAGCGCGACGGCCTTGGTCATGTCACGCCGATCATCGATCAGGGGCCGGGGCAGTTTCTCGCCGAGATCGGCCAGCTCTCGGGCCGTGTCGCGCTGGTCGACGGCTACGCCGAAGGCGACGTCGAGACGCTTCTGATTCCGCCGGAGCGGTTGCGCGCGCTGCTGGTCGCCGAAGCCGATCTCGGCGAGCGCATCATGCGCGCGCTGATCCTGCGCCGGGTCAGCCTGATCCAGGGCGGCGTCGGCGGTCCGGTGCTGCTCGGGCCGCAGGATTCCAGCGGCGTCGTCCGCCTGCAGAGTTTCCTCACCCGCAACGGCATTCCGCATCATCTGCTCGACAAGGACAGCGACAGCGACGCCGCCGAACTGATCGCGCGTTATTCGCCCTCGCCCTCGGATTGGCCGCTGGTGGTGATGATCGACGGCTCCGTGCTTCGCAATCCCGGCGAAGCCGAACTGGCGCGCGCGCTCGGCATGATCGTGGGCCCGACCGGCGACAGGATCTACGATGCCGCGATCGTCGGCTGCGGTCCGGCGGGGCTCGCGACCGCTGTTTACGCTGCCTCCGAAGGTCTTTCGGTGGTGGTGCTGGATGCGCGCGCCTATGGCGGGCAGGCCGGCGCCAGCGCCCGAATCGAAAACTATCTCGGCTTTCCCACGGGGATTTCCGGCCAGGCGCTCGCCGGCCGCGCTTTCAGCCAGGCGCAGAAGTTCGGCGCCGACATCATGATCCCGGTGGGCGCCAAATCGCTCGACTGCAGCCGCCCCGACGGCGCCTTCGCGCTGACGATCGATGGCGGCGAGAGGCTGCGCGCGCGTTCGATCGTGGTCGCGAGCGGCGCGCGCTACCGGCGGCCGGAGATCGAGAACCTCGATCGCTTCGAGGGCCGCGGCGTCTGGTACTGGGCCTCGCCGATCGAGGCGCGGCTGTGCGCGCAGCAGGAGGTCGTGCTGGTCGGCGGCGGCAATTCCGCGGGGCAGGCGGCGGTGTTTCTGTCGGGCCACGCCCGCAAGATCTACATGATCATTCGCGGCGGCGGCCTTGGCGCCAGCATGTCGCGCTATCTGATCGAGCGCATCGAGGCCACGCCGAATATCGAACTGATCTTCAACACCGAGGTGGTCGCGCTGGAAGGCACCGAAGTCGGCGCGCTCGAGCGGGTGCGATGGCGCAGCCGCCTCGGCGGCGAGGATCAGAGCGCCGACGTTCGCAACCTGTTCCTGTTCGTCGGCGCCGATCCCGCCACCGACTGGCTCAATGGCTGCGGCGTCACGGTCGATCGCGGCGGATTTGTCGTCACCGGCGCGCAGTCGGAACAGAATCTGGGGCGGCTGGTGGCGCAGCTGGAAACCTCGGTGCCCGGCGTGTTCGCGGTCGGCGACGTGCGCTCGGGCTCGGTCAAGCGGGTCGGCGGCGCGATCGGCGAGGGCGCGCAGGTGGTGGCGGCGCTGCACGGTTTTCTAGGCGACGTCGCAAAACCCGCGTTATAAGAAGAAGGTCATAACAAGACTGCTTGTTGCAAAGGGAGAGAAACGCAATGGCTGACGTCATCGTGCTGTACAAGACGCCAAAGGATGCGGCTGCTTTCGACAAATATTATGCCGCGACCCACATCCCGCTCGCCAAGAAGATGCCGGGCCTGCGAAAATACCAGGTCAGCCAGGGACCGGTCGGCAGTCCGGCCGGGTCGTCCGGCGTCCATCTGGTCGCGACCCTGAGCTTCGACAGCGTGGCCGCGATCCAGGCCGCCTTCGGCAGCGCCGAGGGCAAGGCGACGGCGGCCGATGTGCCGAATTTCGCGTCGGGCGGCGCCGACATCCTGATCTTCGACGCCAAGGACGTGTGAAGGCGCATGGCAAAGGGCTGTACCCATATTGCCGGCATCCGCAACGTGCAGCCGAGCGCGCTCGGCTGCGAGGAGTGCCTCAAGAGCGGCAGCGAATGGCTGCATCTGCGGATCTGCCGCACCTGCGGCCACGTCGGCTGCTGCGATGATTCGCCCAACCGCCACGCCACCAAGCATTTTCATGCCACGCAGCACCCGGTCATCGAGGGTTACGATCCGCCGGAGGGCTGGGGCTGGTGTTATGTCGATGAAGTGCTGTTCGACCTGTCGGACCGCAAGACCCCGCATAACGGCCCGATCCCGCGCTATTACTGAAACCCGCTTCCCACAATAAAGGAACTATGGATGCAACGCGCGATCACGATGCGCCGTCTTTTCGTCTGTGCCGCGCTGTTGCTGGCGGCCGTCTTGCTCGATCAGGGCAGGGCCTTCGCGGAGGCCCCGCAGAGCAAATTCGCCGAGGTCAACGGCGTCAGGCTGCATTATCTCGTCGCCGGCAAGGGCGATCCGGTCGTGCTGCTGCACGGCTATGCGGAAACCAGCCACATGTGGCTGCCGCTGATCGCAAAACTGGCCGACAAACACACCGTGATCGCGCCGGATCTGCGCGGCTTCGGCAAATCGTCCGCGCCGCCGGACGGCTACACCAAGGCGGCGATGGCGCAGGACATTCATGCCCTGGTCAAGAAACTCGGATATGACCACATCCGCCTGGTCGGCCACGATATCGGGCTGATGGTGGCCTACGCCTATGCGGCGCAGTACCCCAGCGAGGTCGATCGGCTGGTGCTGATGGAAGCTTTCCTGCCCGGCGTCGGCGACTGGAACAGCGTCTTTCTGCTGCGCGATCTCTGGCATTTCCATTTCTACGGCAAGACGCCACTGGCGCTGGTGACGGGCCGGGAGCGGATCTATCTCGATCATTTCTGGAATGATTTCGCCGCCGACCCGAAGAAGTCGCTGTCGGAAAAGGATCGCGAATTCTACACCAAGGCCTATGCGCAACCCGGACACATGGCGGCGGGAATGGAAGTTTTCCGCGCCTTTCCGAAGGACGCCGAGGATTTCGCGCAATTTGTCAAAGAGCAAGCTGACGATGCCGCTGCTGGTGCTGTCGGGCGAGAAGGCCGGCGGTCCGTTCCTGATCGAGCAGGGCAAGATGGTCGCGACCAATGTCGAGGGCGTGCTCGTCAAGGGCTCGGGGCATTGGCTGATGGAGGAAGCGCCGGACCAGGTGATCCCGAAACTGGTCGAATTTCTCAATCGCTAGCGCATGGCCCGCACCCCGAGGGCAGCGTTGGCGCAAAGTGAGTGCCTGCCTCCCGAAAAGATCATGCTCGGGGTGTTCGGCCGGGCAATTCGGCAAAAATTCCGGAGAAGCGAAAAGCCATTCGGGCGCCAGGTGCAACTAAGATTAGGTAGACGCGTGAGTGGCAATTTCCGAACGGGGATCGTAGCATTCAAGCAGGTTTAAAAAGGGAGGAGCTTGTCATGGTCCTGGGTATGAGTTTGTCGATGTTCACCACCGTCCACGTGATCATCAGTTTGATCGGAATCGTTTCGGGCATCATCGTCATGTTCGGCCTGCTCGGCTCCAGCCCGATGCCGGGACTGACCGCGATATTCCTGCTGTTCACCATTCTGACCAACGCCACCGGTTTCCTGTTTCCGTTCGAGAAACTGCTGCCGTCGCACATCATCGCCATCATCTCGCTGGTGCTGCTCGCGATTGCCTGCATCGCGCTGTACGGCATGAAGCTTTCCGGCTCGTGGCGCTGGATCTATGTGCTGACGGCGATGATCTCGCTTTACTTCAACGTGTTCGTGCTGGTGATCCAGAGCTTCCTGAAGATACCGGCCCTGACCGCGCTGGCGCCGGGTAACCCGCCGTCCGGGCCGGCGTTCGCCGTGGTCCAGGGCATCGTGCTGCTGTTCTTCGTCGTCGTGATCATCGGCGCGATCCGGCGCTACCGCCCGATGGCGGCCTACGCCTGATCCCAAGCGCATTCGATTGCGCCGGACGCGCCATCCCGGCGCGACCGGCTGATAGTGACCTGAAAGGATTGCCGCCATGCCGACGGTCAAGACCAAGGACGGTATCGAGATCTACTACAAGGATTGGGGCAGCGGGCAGCCGATGGTGTTCTCGCATGGCTGGCCGCTCTCGGCGGACGACTGGGATGCCCAGTTGCTGTTCTTCCTCAATCACGGCTACCGGGTCATCGCCCATGACCGCCGCGGCCATGGCCGGTCCACCCAGACCGGCGACGGCCACGACATGGATCATTATGCGGACGACCTTGCGGCCGTGACCGCGCATCTCGACCTGAAGAACGCCATTCACGTCGGCCATTCCACCGGCGGCGGCGAGGTGGTGCACTATCTGGCGCGGCACGGCGAGAGCCGGGTGACGAAGGCGGCCATCATCAGCGCGGTGCCGCCGCTGATGGTGAAGACCGCGGCCAATCCCGGCGGCCTTCCCAAGGACGTCTTCGACGATTTCCAGAAGCAACTCGCCGCCAACCGCTCGCAGTTCTATCGCGACGTCGCAGCCGGGCCGTTTTATAATTACAACAAGCCCGGCGCCAAGCCCTCGGAGCCGGTCATCCAGAATTGGTGGCGGCAGGGCATGATGGGCGGCGCCAAGGCGCATTATGACGGCATCGTCGCCTTCTCGCAGACCGATTTCACCGAGGACCTCAAGAAGATCACGGTGCCGGTGCTGGTGATGCACAGCGAGGACGACCAGATCGTTCCCTACGCCGATGCGGGCCCGTTGTCGGCGAAGCTGCTGAAGAACGGGACGCTGAAGACCTACAAGGGATTTCCGCACGGCATGCCGACCACCGAAGCGGCCACCATCAACGCCGACCTGCTCGCGTTCATCAAGGGATGAACGCGGATCGCCCGGCGATGAAAGTCATCCTGTTCGGCGCCACGGGCATGGTCGGGCAGGGCGTGTTGCGCGAGTGCCTGCTCGACGCCGGTGTCGAAAGCGTGCTCGTGATCGGGCGCAGCTCGACCGGGCAGCGGCACGCGAAGCTGCGCGAAATCGTCCACGACGACTTCCTGGATTATTCGGCGATCGAATCCGAGCTCAGGGGCTACGACGCCTGCTTCTTCTGCCTCGGCGTCTCCTCGGTCGGCATGAACGAGGAACGCTACCGTCACCTTACCTACGACATCACGATTGCCGCGGCGAGGACGCTTGCCCGACTCAATCCGCAGATGGTGTTCGTCTATGTCACCGGCCGCGGCACCGACTCCACCGAAAAAGGCAGCCTGATGTGGGCGCGGGTCAAGGGCAAGACCGAGAACGATTTGCTCAAGCTGCCGTTCAAGGCGGCCTACATGTTCCGTCCCGCCGGCATCCAGCCGCTGCACGGCGTCCGCTCCAAGACCGGCTGGGTGCAGGCGATCTATGTCGGAACCGCGCCGCTGCTGTCGCTGCTCACCCGGATCGCGCCGAAATACATGACGACGAGCGAGCAGGTCGGGCGCGCCATGATCGCGGTGGCGCGAAGCGGTTTTCCAAGGCCGGTGCTGGAAAGCGAAGATATCAACAGCCTCTGACTCGTCACCGCCCCGGAATGACGGCCGGTCGCCGGCAATCCCATCAAATAGCCGCAAATTTCACGCTTTTGCCATATGGGGCCCGTTCGCTCTATACTTTAGATCAAGCCAAATCGGGGATCGGCATGGATCGCATTCGCATCGTGGGCGGCAGCAAGCTCAATGGCACCATTCCGATCTCGGGCGCGAAGAACGCCGCCCTGCCGCTGATGATCGCAGCGCTCCTGACCGAGGAGACGCTGATCCTCGACAACGTGCCGCGGCTCGCCGATGTCGCGCAACTGCAGCGCATTCTCGGCAATCACGGCGTCGACATCATGTCGGCGGGCAAGCGCTCCGGCGATCGCGAATATCAGGGCCAGACCCTGCATATCTCGGCGGCCAATGTCATCGACACCACGGCGCCCTACGAACTGGTGTCGCGGATGCGCGCCTCGTTCTGGGTGGTCGCGCCGCTCTTGGCGCGGATGCACGAAGCAAAGGTGTCGCTGCCCGGCGGTTGCGCCATCGGCACCCGGCCGGTCGATCTCCTGATCATGGCGCTGGAGAAACTCGGCGCCGAGATCACCATCGACGGCGGCTATGTGGTGGCGAAGGCGCCCGGCGGCCTCAAGGGCGCCTCGATCGACTTTCCCAAGGTCACGGTCAGCGGCACCCATGTCGCGCTGATGGCGGCGACGCTGGCAAAGGGCACGACCGTCATCGCCAACGCCGCCTGCGAGCCGGAAATCGCTGATGTCGCCGACTGCCTCAACAAGATGGGCGCGCGCATCTCCGGCGCGGGCACGCCGCGCATCGTCATCGAAGGGGTCGCCAAGCTTCACGGCGCGCGGCACACCGTGCTCCCGGATCGAATCGAAACCGGCACCTATGCGATGGCGGTGGCCATGACCGGCGGCGATGTCCAACTGGCCGGCGCGCGCACCGAATTGCTGGAATCGGCGCTCGACGTGCTGGCCCAGGCCGGCGCGGTGATTACCCCGAACAACGAGGGCATCCGGATTGCCCGCAACGGCGCCGGGATCAATCCCGTCAAGGTCTCGACCGCGCCGTTCCCGGGCTTTCCGACCGACCTGCAGGCGCAACTGATGGCGCTGATGGCCTGCGCCAAGGGAAGCTCGCACATCACCGAGACGATTTTCGAGAACCGCTTCATGCATGTGCAGGAACTGGCGCGGTTCGGCGCGCGGATCAGCCTCGACGGCGAAACCGCGACCATCGACGGCATCGCGCAATTGCGCGGCGCGCCGGTGATGGCGACCGACCTGCGCGCCTCGGTGTCGCTGGTGATCGCGGGCCTTGCCGCCGAAGGCGAGACCATGGTCAACCGCGTCTATCATCTGGATCGCGGCTTCGAGCGGCTGGAAGACAAATTGTCGGCCTGCGGCGCCACCATCGAGCGCATCAGCGGCTAGAGCATGACGCGGACCCGAAGGGCCGCGTTGGCGCAAGGCGGGAACCGGCTTTCCGAAAAGACGTTGCTCAACCGGAAAGATAAAACGGGGCGACGGCTGGAGCAGTCGTCCCGATCGAGGATCTCGCAAACGGCAAGGTGAGCGATGACGTCCGAGCTCAAAATGGTCGCGCTTGACGCCGACGATCTGGCCGTCATCTCGGCGCATGTCCAGGACGCGAAGGTGCGGTCCGCCGACATCATCTGGCGGCAGGGCGAAAAGCGGCTGGTGGTCGGCATGAGCCGGCTCGACTGGGAACAGACGCTGTCGGGGCAGACCGCGCCGCGCCGCCTGGTCGCGGCATTGCGGTTCGACCGGGTGCTGTCGTGCAAGTCGCGCAATATCGACATGGCAACGTCCGGGACCGCGCTGGAATTGTTGGGGATCGAGTTTCACCCCGGCGACGCCCCGAGCGGCTGCGCGGTGCTGCTGTTCAACCATGGCGGGGCGCTGCGGCTCGACGTCGAATGCCTGGAATGCCAGTTGACCGACCTCGGCGCCGACGATCTCGGGACCAGCGACATGGACGAGGGGGCCGAATCGTCGGGGCTGGGGGCGTGATTCACCTCGCAATCGTCGTCCCCGCAAAGCGGAGCCATCCACAGGCCATGGACTGTCGGATGGTCGCACCAGCCGGGCCAAGATCGGTCCAGCCGTGGTTAATCGTCCCGGCTCGCGCTTCGCTTGGCCGGGGCGACCGGCTATTGTCGGCCACGACCCGCGCAGAACGCGTATTCGGATATTGCAAAGGGTTGACGGCCAATTGCCGCCGCGCCATTGAGCAGTGGAGCCTTCGCACAGAGACACGGCCCGGAAAGCCAGCATGCCCGTTCGCCTCGACCGCTCCAGCGCCGATTTTGCCAAGCAATTCGCCGATTTCCTGGCGATGAAGCGCGAGGTCTCGGCCGATATCGAGCTTGCCGCCCGTGCGATCGTCGACGACGTGGCGGCGCGCGGCGATGCGGCGCTGATCGAGGCGACGCGGAAATTCGACCGGCTCGACCTCAAGGCGGAGGCGTTGCGCGTCACGCCGGCCGAAATCGAGGCGGCCGTGAAGGCCTGCGACGCCTCGACCGTCGAGGCGCTGAAATTCGCCCGCGACCGCATCGAGGTGTTCCATCGGCGGCAATTGCCGAACAACGATCGGTTCACCGACGCGCTCGGCGTCGAACTCGGCTGGCGCTGGAGCGCGATCGAGGCGGTCGGGCTTTATGTTCCCGGCGGCACCGCCGCCTATCCGTCCTCGGTGCTGATGAATGCGGTGCCCGCGAAGGTGGCGGGCGTCGGCCGCGTGGTGATGGTGGTGCCGTCGCCCGACGGCAAGCTCAACCCGCTGGTGCTGGCGGCGGCCCATCTCGGCGGCGTCTCCGAGATCTACCGCGTCGGCGGCGCGCAAGCGATCGCGGCCCTTGCCTATGGCACCGCGACCATCGCGCCCGTCGCAAAAATCGTCGGCCCCGGCAACGCCTATGTCGCCGCCGCCAAACGGCTGGTGTTCGGCAAGGTCGGCATCGACATGATCGCCGGTCCTTCCGAAGTGCTTGTCATCGCCGACGACAGCGGCAATGCCGGCTGGATCGCGGCCGATCTGCTGGCGCAGGCCGAGCATGACGTCAACGCGCAGTCGATCCTGATCACCGACAGCGCGCGGCTCGCGGGCGAGGTCGAGCGCGCGGTGGAATCCCAGCTCGCGACCCTGCCGCGCGCGCAGATCGCGCGGGCCTCGTGGAACGATTTCGGCGCCATCATGGTGGTGAAAAGCCTCGAGGACGCCGTGCCGCTGGCGAATGCGATCGCCGCCGAGCATCTGGAGATCATGACGTCGGATCCGGAATCGATCTCGGCGCAGATCCGCAATGCCGGCGCGATCTTCATCGGCCCGCATACCCCGGAGGCGATCGGCGATTATGTCGGCGGCTCCAACCACGTGCTGCCGACCGCGCGCTCGGCGCGGTTCTCGTCGGGGCTCGGCGTGCTCGATTTCATGAAGCGGACCTCGATCCTGAAATGCGGTCCCGACCAGTTGCGCGCGCTGGGCGGCGCGGCGATGATGCTGGGCAAGGCCGAGGGCCTCGATGCGCATGCGCGCTCGGTCGGATTGCGCCTCAATTTGACATGACCAAACCGCCACGAGACGAGGACGCCAACAACCGCATCGTCGCGGTAACGCTCGATGAGGAATCGATCGGGCGTTCCGGCCCCGACATCGAGCACGAACGCGCGATCGCGATCTACGACCTGATCGAGGAAAACCTGTTCGCGCCGGAAAGCGCCATCGAAGGCCCGTTCACGCTGCATATCGGCATCACCGGCAACCGGCTGATGTTCGATATCCGGAAAGAGGACGGCACGCCTGTCGTGGTGCACCTGTTGTCGCTGACGCCGTTCCGGGGCATCGTCAAAGACTATTTCATGATCTGCGACAGCTATTATCAGGCGATCCGCACCGCGACGCCGGACAAGATCGAGGCCATCGACATGGGCCGCCGCGGCATCCACGACGAAGGCTCGCGCACGCTGCAGGAGCGCCTGAAGGGCAAGGTGCGGGTCGATTTCGAAACCGCCCGCCGGCTGTTCACGCTGATCTGCGTGCTGCACTGGAAGGGTTAGCGCATGGGGAAGCGGTTGTCCGGCCACGTCGCGCGCAAAACTGAAGCCGCCTGATGGACGCGCCTGCGCGCGTGCGAGCCCCGCAGGCCGTGCTGTTCGCATGCGGGCTGAACAGCGTGCGTTCGCCGATGGCCGAAAGCCTGCTGCAGCGCATGTTTCCGAAAGCGCTGTACGTGAAATCGGCCGGCGTCCGCAAGGGCGAGCTCGACCCGTTCGCGGTCGCGGTGATGGCGGAACTCGGCCAGGATATTTCCGGCCACAAGCCGATCACCTTCGAGGAACTCGACGACTGGGAGGGGCTGAATTTCGACCTCATCATCACGCTGTCGCCGGAGGCGCATCACAAGGCGCTGGAGCTGACGCGGACGGTCGCGGCCGACGTCGAATACTGGCCGACCCACGATCCGACCGGCACGGACGGAAGCCGCGAGCAGAAGCTCGCCGCCTATCGCGAGGTCTGCGACGGCCTCTCGATGCGGATCCGCCGGCGCTTTTCCAAGGCCGGCACGATGAACGTGTGATGATGATTCGCGGCCGCCCGCCGATGAATCTTTTATGTCGCTCCCTGCGAAGGCGCCCATAACCAGGGGCGGTTGTTGCGAGCCTGCCATCCCGGCCTACAGGCGCAGCGTAGGGCCGACCGCGTTCGCGGAGGCGGCGATCATGTGTTAGCCGGTTGTCTCGACGCATGCCTTCCGATAGGTTCCGCGCGCGTTCATCCTCTCCCTCCCGCCGACAAAAGCCCGCATGCTAGGCCGCCCCAAATTCGTACTTGCCTCCGGTTCGCCGCGCCGCCTCGCGCTGCTCAACCAGTCCGGCATCGAGCCCGACGCGCTGCGGCCGGCCGATGTCGACGAGACCCCGAGGCGGGGCGAGTTGCCGCGCGCCTGCGCCAACCGGCTGGCGCGGGCCAAGGCCGACGCCGCGCTCAAATCGGTGCAGCTCGATGACGAGTTGCGCGGCGCCTTCATTCTCGCCGCCGACACCGTGGTCGCGGTCGGCCGCCGCATCCTGCCGAAAGCCAATCTGGTCGATGAAGCCTCGCAATGCCTGCGGCTGTTGTCGGGGCGCAATCACCGCGTCTACACCGCGATCTGCCTGGTGACGCCGAAGGAGGCGTTCCGCCAGCGCCTGGTCGAGACAAGGGTGCGCTTCAAGCGCCTCAGCGAGGACGACATCCAGGCCTATATCGGCTCCGGCGAATGGCGCGGAAAGGCCGGCGGCTACGCCATCCAGGGCATCGCCGGATCGTTCGTGGTCAAGCTGGTCGGCTCCTACACCAATGTCGTGGGCCTGCCGCTGTACGAATCGATTTCACTGCTCGGCGGCGAAGGTTTCCCGATCCGCTTCGGCTGGTTGAATGCCAGCTAAGGCACCAAAAGACGCCGGGTCCGGCCAAGGGACCCAAGCGACGCCCAAGGCCAGGCGATCGGCTGGCAAGGGACCGGCCAAGAAGTGCCCGATCTGCGGCAAGCCGGCCACCGAGGCCTCGCGCCCCTTTTGTTCCGAGCGCTGCCGGGACGTCGACCTGAACCGCTGGCTGTCCGGCTCCTACGCCATCCCCGGCCGTCCCGAGGCGGACGAAGACGAGGGGTAGCGATAGGCGTGTGTTTTCGGGCGCTTAGTTGCCCCTCGACAGCGCTGCCCGGCCTGACTATAAACCCCCGCTCCCAACCCCCTGTGGTGCGGGAAATGCCCAGGTAGCTCAGTTGGTAGAGCATGCGACTGAAAATCGCAGTGTCGGTGGTTCGATCCCGCCCCTGGGCACCATGACTTCCATCCACCAAATGTCGGTGGTTCGATTCCCGATCTCACGCCACATGAAGCGCTATGGAACGCGGTGAACAGCCGCGACCGGCTCTCACATGGGTGGGAATCCGGGTAGGGCCGAAAATCGAACTGGCATCCTGCCCATCCGATGTAGCCGTCGTTCAATTCGCACCTCTCACAAGTCACGACGCATCAACGGAAAGAAGGGCGGCCGCCCGCGAAAATCATGGTCAACGCCACATCCGCGCTACTTGCATGAACCGGTCGGATGCTGCGTGCCGTCGAATAGGCTGACGTACACGCTGGTCTTGCCGTTGCATCTCGCCTTGCACTGCTGCTCGGCGGCGGCGCACTTGCTCATGAAGGAAGCATGTTCCGAGGCAGGCACCTTGAGCTTCACCTGGGACCGGCAATACGCGCCGGCCGCAGAACAGGAAGCCGGTTCAGCATGCACCGAAGAGACGACAAACCCGGCCGACAGAATGAGCCCGGCGACGGGCGCGATCAACTTGTTCATGGTAGCCCCCAACTGGATAAGACATACCTGTCCGACGCCGCAGCGCCACGTTTGATCAAACGATACTGGCGGTTTGCCGCGACCGAAGCTAGCCGCCGAGTGCCAGGGGTTTCGGTCACAACGAACGCCGTCGCTTCCGTTTGTTAACTTTGACGCTTCAGGCCGCGGCAGCCATTCCCCATTGCGATCCGGTGCCCGGACCGGTGAAGTAGGTGTCCAGCTCCGTCATCGCGAGGCGCTCCCACTCGAATGCCTGCTCCAGGAGCGTCCATTTTTGCGCCGGGCGGAACGCCGCGGTCTGCCGGCACAGCGAAGCGATGGTGCGATAGCGGCGCACGTTTTCCAGGATAGCCGTCTTGCTCATGAAAATCCCCCGTTACTGTTGTCGGTCGGACTGTGCACCGGGCGATTTGCGAAATCGTTAGCGCGCCTGACAGAGCGGGCGGATGGTTTGCGAACCGTTGACTTGGGCTTCAGCAAGGCATCGGAAGCAAGTGATGCGCCCCGCATCCGGGCTCATTTGCACGCCTCGATCGGATAGTGCTGGCCGCCCCCTGCGCCCTCGTAGACGCCGACGAAAAATTTATCTCCACCGTTGCAGCGCGCGATGCACCTCCCGATCTCCGCTTTGCATTTGCCGAGGTAGGACGCCTGAGCCGCGGCCGGAACATTGCTCCGCACCCATCCCTGGCAGCTCTGCCCCTGCTGGGAGCAAGACACGGCCTGCGCAGACGAGACGGCAAGGAACGCCGACAGGGCGAGCCCCGCGACGGGCGCGAATAATTTCTTCATGGTAAAGACCCCCTGCTCGAAGAGATGCTTCCCGCGGCGGGCAAGTCAGATCTTGAGAATGCTTTTAGCTTTCTGCAAGGCGATCTCGGCCTGTCCGTGCTTGCCCGCGTTGTGCAGTTGTTCGCCTTCCTTGCGATACCTGAGCACTTCGGTGCGCTGCGCTGGCGTGAGCTTGGCGGTTTGCATCGCCGCGTCGATGGCGGCCATGTCCCGTGGGTGCTTGCTCTGGGCGAAAACCACGTTTGTGGTCATCAGGAGTGCAATAGCTATCAGCGGTATGCGTCTCACAGTATCCTCCCCCGTCGGCTGAAACAATTCATTAAGGCATGACGGCTTGCCGTTTTCAACGGCCGCTCTGTCGTCCGCGCAAATTATCCGTCAACACGTATGTGCTGACCAGAAACACCCAAACCGGCAGCACGGCGAAGCTCCAACTGATGTAGAAGCTGCCGACCAGAAGAAGCATCGCCAGCAGATACCCGATATAGGCAATCCAGCGCGGTACGATGCCGGTATAGATCACGACCGTCGACGTCGAGAACATGAACACCGCCGCCATCTTGATGGAGTAGACGTTCGTGATGATGTAGGTGGCGGCGCGCGCGAAACGGAATGTCGTCGAGTGGGTCAGTTCATCCGGATCGATGGTGGAAGCCACCAGCGTCACGGCGCCGATCACCGCCGCGGCGGCAAACAGCATGGCCAGAAACAGCAAGCCGCTGCCGAAAAACACGGTGGCGAAGAAGCGGTCTTCCTGCTGACCGAGCCGGTCGCGCAGCACGCCGATGAACCACAGGAAGGCAACGCCGGCGAAGGGGACCAGGTTCAGCGCGAGCGCGATCGTCCTCGTATTGGTCGTGAGCCACGCGCCGGGTTCCAGCGGGTCGACCGGAATGGACCACCGCAGCAGCCAGAAGATCGTAAACATCAAAAGCGAGAAGGCGATCCCCGCGATGGCAGCGGATTTCGGGGTTTTCAGATGGGCGCCAGTCAAGGCGTGATTTTCCGGCATCGGAATACATCCTTGTTGCTTCGGCGCAGTCGCCGGCCCTTGGCTCAATCGGCTCGTAGCTCAGGCTGAACACGCGGAGATACGTTCACTGCTTGATCCTTCCGGAATGTCCTCCCAGACCCTGGGCGTCCGCGATATGGGCGAGCGCCAGATCCTCGGGATAGATGAAGTTTCGCGCGATCTCGCGGTCCAGCAAATCCAGTTCGCCGAGCAGCGCCGCATGACGGTGCGCGGGAAGCGTCTGGACCAGGTTTTCGATCATCGCCCGCAGCCGCCTGACGATCTGCAGATTGTTCGAGCCGCACGCACGGACCTCACGGCAGGCGAGATGCACGAAATCCTCCCAATTGGGCGTGCGGAACACCAGGCGCAATCGACCGGACTTGTCCAGGATCTCGTCGGTTCGCAGGTGGCGGTTGCCGAGCTTGCGCAGCATGCGATGAAGCTGGTCGATCGCGAGCACGGCCGTGGTGGGGTCGTTGATCGCCGGGGACAGTGCCTTGAGCGCGATGTCGACGACGATGCGAAATGCGAAGGTGGGATCCTGTTCCACGGTGCGTTCCGACCCGAAAGCAACCGATGCCCGCAACGTGTCCTCGGCGATCGAATGCGCGCCGCCATACAGGTTGAACAGCGGTTCGTCGACCGCAACAAAATCGCCGACCTCGGGCACGAATTCGACAATGCCGTCCGATTTTTCAGCCTCGGCCATCAGCAGTTTGAGGTTGGCCGCCTGGACGATGGCCGATGTTCCCTGATGCCTGACGACGCTGACCGGAGGACCGCGGTCGAAGCGTTCGCCGTTCTCCGGGGCGGGCCCGAGACTTGGATCCGGATATACGTTTTCGATGACCGCGAGCCCGACGCCACCCACCTGGGTCAGGATACTGATCGGGCGCAATAGTCGCGCCGCGTAGTCGATCAGATAGAAGAAGGCCGCGAATGACGATACCCCCAGCACGGTGGCGAAGAGCACGACCAGCTGGTGGACATCCTTCTCCATCTTGTTCTGCGCGCTGAGCGAAAACATCAGCGTGAAGATGAAGAGGCCGACGGTGTATCTGACCACGTCGTTCCGCAACAACGTCGTTGCGATGATCCGCGGTGTCATTTGCGCGCTGGCGACCTGAATGGCGACCAGCAGGGAGCCGAACGTGAAGACCACGAATGAAAGCGTTGCCGTGGCGAAAGCCTGGAGCAATACCTCAGCGCCACTCACCGTGAAGTTCAGAAGGGTCCATCCGAGCCATGCATCAAGCTGAATCAGCAATCGGATGACGAGCAGCGCAAGCGGGATGGCAACGAATGGAACGATCCACAGCGACGATCTGAGATAACTTCTGAGGCCGTAAAGTCTATTCCAGTTCATCGTGCTGTCCCCTTCGAGCCTGGCACTGCCCACTTGGTCAGGACAATCAGGATCGCCAAAAAGGCGAGGAATTGGGCAGGCTAATCCGGACCGTGACGCGCGTGTCGATGACTGCGAGTTTGGCTGGAAATGCGCAACTATCTTAGTTTTGGGTCAGAATGTCAGCGCGCATTGATGTGCGTCAAGAGACCAAGGTCGTCGCGTTCGACATCGGGCGCGAAGCAGCCGATCGCCTTCGATATCGAATGGCAGATTCGACGCAGGACCCGCAAGGCGGGATATGGCTTCGGCCGGCCTCCGGGCGCCATTTTCCCCGATCATTTCCGGGGCAAGACGCACCTGATGTCGTCAGCCCGGCTGCCTCGCCATGAATGCGAGAATGAGGCGCGCGGTCTCGTCGTTCTTCTCGTCCAGCGCAAAATGACCGGCGTCGAGCAGATGGATTTCGGCGTCCGGCAGGTCGCGCCCGAAGGCCTCTCCCCCGGCGCCGATGAACGAGGGATCGTTGCGGCCCCAGACCACCAGGGTCGGCGGCTTGTGCTGGCGCAGCCAGGCCTGCCACGCCGGATATGACGGCGACGTTGGTCCGGTAGTCGTAGAGCAGGGCGGCCTGGATCTCGCGCTGCCCAGGTCTCGACAGGTGGGCGAATTCGTCGGTCCAGGTATCGGGGTTGTAGCGCTCGGGATGCGAGGTGCCGAGCGTATGGCGCGCTTCGGTCGCCGCTTTCGACACGAAGGCATCGAACACGTCGGGATGCGCTTTCGGGTCGGCCCAGTATTGCGCGATGGCGGTCCACTTGGCGCCAAGGCCCTCCTGATAGGCATTGGCGTTCTGGACAATGAGCGCCTGCACCCGCTCCGGATGCGCCAGCATCATGCGGAAGCCGACCGGTCCGCCGTAATCATGCAGGAAGAAGCTGCACTTGTTGACGTTGAGTTGCGCGAGCAGGCCGCTGGTCGTCTCGGCCAGATGGTCGAAGGTGTAGGCATAGGACGACGGCGGCGGCGCGTCGCTCTGGCCGAAACCCGGGAAATCCGGCGCGATCAGATGATAGCGCGTGGCGAGCAACGGAATCAGCGTGTCGAACTCGCGCGAGGAGGAAGGAAAGCCGTGCAGCAGCACGATGGTCGGCGCGTCCTTCGGGCCGGCTTCCCGGTAGAATATCCCGACGCCATCGACGATGGCGCGGTGATAGGTCGTCGTGGCCGAAGTCGATTCCAGCGCGGCCGCTTGCGCAGCGTGGCCAACGAAAGCGGCCGCAGCCGCCAGAAGGATTTTCTGAGCTGTCATCCCATGCCTCATTTGCGCAGCGTCACTCGCGCTGGAGGCGGCTGCTCATCGGAGGGAGGTTAGGATCGCATGGCCCGCCTGACCAGTAGCGTATCCGTGTACATGTCGCGCCGCTGCCAACGGCACTCGGATCATAAACGCGAATGCCCGGCACAAGGCCGGGCATGACGGGGTGAATTGCAGAATCGCCCGATTCTGTTGGCTCGCTTTGTGAGCGAGCCTCTTACGAGGCCTGCCGCTCCGGCTCCGCCGGCGCATCCAGTTCATCGCGGCCTGTGAAGCCTGCGGAATTTTCCGGGACGATGGGCGGGCTTGCGGTGGTGTGCGCGTCGCGGCGGGCCTCGTAGAACTCGAGCACCCGTTTTGCCGTTTGCGTCTCGAGCCGCTCGTAATCGTCGCGCGCCCGGTTGAGGTCCCTTTCGGACATCCGGCGGTCGGCCGCCGTCATCAGCAACAGCGCCTTGACCGTGGCCCAGGAGCAGCCGGCGGCCTTCGCGATGACCTGCACCACGCCGGGATTTTCATTGAGGATCGCCCGTTCGGCCATCTCGATGGGACAGCAGGCGAGAACCGACAGGGCCACGGCCGCCTGCTCGAAATTATCCCCGCGCGCGGCCGCATGAACATTGCCTTCGCTGAGTTCATGCCAGTTCTGCAGCCGCTTCACCCTCGACTTCGCCCGGGCGTGATCCGGCGAGTGCTTGCGGACTTCCTGGTTGATGTCGTCGACCACCTCGGTGACCGCATCCTGCACGGCATCGGCCAGTCGCGGGTTCGCCGCCACGATCCGCGCGCTGACGGACGCGGAGGCGGTTTCGAGAAGCTTGAGAAAATGATGGCGGGGAATGTCGTGCCGCATTCCGACATGCAGCGCGAGTTGGGCGTCGTCGCCGGCCCGCGCGACGAGCTCGCGGAAGCTGCCGTCCGAAAACCGGGCGCCGGCATTCTGCGCGACCGTATGGACCACGTTCCGTTCGCCGCGATCGATCAGGATCTCGGTGATGACCTCGCTGATGGTCCGGCGTTTCGCGATGGCGTAAAGGTGGCCCTGGCCCTGGGTACGGGCGCTGACGGCAAGGTCGTCGTCGCTCAGGGCGGCCGATTCCGTGAGAACCGGCGCCGCCACGGCGATGGCGTCATCGGCGGCAAATGCCCGAACCAGCGCCGCCGGCGCGTCGGGGAGGGTTGCGAGATGGAGCGAGAGCTTGGTCCGGGTCTGCAGCTCGATCACGGCGACAAGGGTCTTGAAGACCTCGTCGAACAGCTCGATCTGCTGCTTCGAATGGTGACCGGAGCCGGCCACGAACAAATCGGTAATGCGCGTCAGCGCCCGCAACTGCCTCTTCGTAAGCCCGGACACTGCCGTGTTCTGAATTTCATCAATCAGGGAAGAGAACGTTGTCATGGTTGTCGGTCTTTCAGACATTTCGCGTGTGGGTAGCAAGACATGGAGTTGTGGTCCTTTGGTACCGCTGACGCGTGAAAATATGTGGCTCCAGTTGCCTCACAGATAATTCAAATTGTTCCGACGTCGGAAAACGCATGGTCCCGGCGGTTTCGGCGCATTGATTTATGAATGGATTTTCGAGCTGCCGCCGGTCGGGCCGGCCGCGGTCGCAGGGTTAACGCTTAACCTTGCGCGCGAGACGCTCGTTGAACGAGGCAAGATCGATCACCGCTCTGCGATGCGTGCCGCGGCCGATCTCCTCGATCTCGTCACGCGCCGATACCTTGAACTCGATCCGCTTTCCGTCGAACGCGGTGACCTCCGCTTCGGCGCGAACGGTATGGCCGGCAGGCGTCGCGGCAAGGTGCTGGACATCGATCGCGGTGCCGACCGCGCTCTCGCCCGGCTCGAGATAGGCGCGGATGGCGTTGAGGGCGGCGTTTTCCATGATCAGCACCATGACCGGGGTCGCCAGCACCTGCGGCAGGATCGCGTCCTTGAATTGATTGGCGAGATGCCCGGGCTCGACGCGCAGCGTGAACGTTCCCTTCGTCCCCAGCGGAATCTGGCGCATTTTCCTGTCTCCCGTCTCGCCGACCATAGACCGTTCTCGCGTCCGCTCCCATTCAAGTGCCGTTGAGAATATTCATTCCGGCCTCGCCGTCGAGCCCCTGCACGATCAGTCTCGGCTCCAGCACCACGCGCTCGCGCCGCGCGGCGGGGTCGGCGATCGCGTCGAGCAGCAGGCGGGCGGCCTGGTTGCCCATTTCGCGCTGGGCGATGCGCACCGTGGTCAGCGGCGGCGACAGCATGTCGACGTAGGGCATGTCGTTGTGGCCGACCACCGAGACGTCGGCCGGGCATTTCAGGCCGCGCTCGCCGAGCGCATCGTAGATGCCGAGCGCGAGCAGGTCGTTGGCGGCGACGATCGCGGTCGGCGGCGCGCTTGCGGTCGAGCAGGCGCAGCGCCGCCAGCCGTCCTTCGTCGCGCGTATAGGCGCGCGCGGTCTCGATCGCGATGTCTGTGCGCCGGCAAGCCCGGCGCGGTCGGCGGCGGCCTTGAAGCCGGCCCGGCGCAGCGCGCCGGTCGAGACGTCCTGCGGTCCGGCGATATGGCCGATGCGGCGATGGCCGAGCGAAGCGAGATGCTCGACCGCAAGCCGCATGCCCGCTTCGTCGTCGGTGACGACCGCCGGCAGCTTTCGCGCCGCAGTCGGTGCGGTTGACCAGCACCACCGGGATCGCCGCGGCGAGGCAATGGCCGACCACGGGATCGTTCAAGCGCCACGGTCGCGAGCACCAGCCCGTCGACGCCGCGCGCGATCAGTCTGTCGACCAGTTCCCGCTCGCCGCGAGCGGTCGGGCCCGACGTCGACGACGATCGTGGCATAGCCTTCCGCGCCCAGCGTCTCGGTGATGCCGCTGAGGATCGGCGGGAAGCCGGGGTCGGCGATGTCGGGCGCGAGCACGCCGATCAGGCCGCATCGTCCGGTGCGCAGGCCGGCGGCGGTCACGTTCGGTTGATAGCCCAGCGCCGCCGCCGCGGCGCGAATGCGCTTTGCCACGTCGGGCGCGACCAGATGGCTCATCGGCAGGGCTGAGCGCGCGCGAGACGGTCGAGGGATGCACGCCGCATCGGTCCGCCACGTCCTTGATGGTCGGGCGTGACGAAGCGGCGCGCTTCTGCCGCCTTTTCCGGTCATCGCTCGTGCTTTTCTGCACCATTCAGAAGCTCGTCCCAGTCGCGCCAAATGCCCGGCGGCAGGCATAACGTCTCGCCGGCGCACTCTTGACAGGCGCCACTAAAACCCTTTATGCAATCGATTGCAACCACCTCCAGCCGGTCATCCCCATGAATGTTTCGAACGCGCTCACGCCGCATCTCGATCCGTCCCGAGCATCTCGATCCGCATTGGCGCTGGGATCGGGCGATCCCGTCGCACGGCCATATGTCGGTCGATTTCGAGCGCCGGATCGATTTCGACCGGCTGCGCCATTACCGGCTGGCCGCGCGCGCGCAGGCGCTGAAGGCCTCGCCATGCGGCGCGCTGCTGTTGTTCGACGTCAACAACATCCGTTACGTCTCCGGCACCAAGATCGGCGAATGGGAGCGCGACAAGCTCTGCCGCTTTGCGCTGCTGGCCGGCGACGGCGAGCCGATCGTGTGGGATTTCGGCTCGGCCGCGGTGCATCACCGCATCAATTGCGACTGGCTGGTGCCGGACAATTGCCGCGCCGGCATGCTCGGCATGCGCGGCACCGTGCCGCCGGCGGTCGGGCTGATGAAGGCGCATGCCGAGGAAGTCATGAGCCTGCTGCG
This sequence comes from uncultured Alphaproteobacteria bacterium, assembly GCA_963843225.1. Taxonomy (GTDB): domain Bacteria; phylum Pseudomonadota; class Alphaproteobacteria; order Rhizobiales; family Xanthobacteraceae; genus Bradyrhizobium. The sequence continues at coordinate 168,268 of CAWJJT010000014.1, forward strand.
CGCGGCCGGCGTCGCCGACATGCCGGTCGGCGTCGACATCGCGGAGACCGCGATGTTCTTCGAACTGCAGAAGGCCGGCATGAAGGTCGTCGACGGCCAGCAGGTCATGCTGGACGCGCGCGAGATCAAGAACATCGACGAGATCATGCTGCTCAACCAGGCCGCCGCCATGGTCGACGGCGTCTACCATTCGATCTACGAGGCGCTGAAGCCCGGCGTGCGCGAGAACGACATCGTCGCGCTCGCCAACAAGATGCTCTACGAGATGGGTTCCGACGACGTCGAGGCGATCAACGCGATCTCCGGCGAGCGCTGCAATCCGCATCCGCACAATTTCACCGACCGCATCCTGCGCCCGGGCGACCAGGCCTTCTTCGACATCCTGCAGTCCTATCAGGGCTATCGCACCTGCTATTACCGCACCTTCAATATCGGCCGCGCCACGCCGGTGCAGCACGACGCCTACAAGCAGTGCCGCGAATGGCTCGACAACGCGATCGCGCTGATCAAGCCGGGCGTCTCCACCGACACGGTCGCCAAGGTCTGGCCGAAGGCCGAGGAGTTCGGCTTCCCCAGCGAGATGGCGGCGTTCGGCCTGCAGTTCGGCCACGGCCTTGGGCTGGCGCTGCACGAGCGCCCGATCATCTCGCGGCTGGTGTCGCTGGAAAATCCGATGGAGATCAAGACCGGCATGGTGTTCGCGCTGGAGACCTATTGCCCGGCGAAGCGACGGCTTTTCGGCGGCCCGCATCGAGGAGGAAGTCGTCGTCACCGACAAGGGCTGTCAGGTGATCACGCTGTTCCCGGCGGAAGAACTGCCGATCGCCAACCGCTATTGAGCACGATCATTCGCGACGGTCAGCGTCATCGAGCGAGCGCAAGCCGAATGCATCAGGTCGCCTGAGCGGCCGCTTCGGACGCATCAGGATGACGGTATGGATTGCCGTCGCAATCTGCTGCTCGCAATGACGACTGAACAATCAAGGAGAAAAAAATGACAAAACATTCACTCGGCTGGATCGGCATGGGACGCATGGGCTATCCGATGGCCGAGCGGCTGCTGAAGGCCGGCCATTCGGTCGCGATCTGGAACCGGACCCGCGCCAAGGCCGAACCGCTGGCCAAGAAGGGCGGGCGGATCGTCGATCATCCGAGCGAGCTTGCCGGCGCAGGACATCGTGTTCACGATGGTGTCGACGGGCAAGGATCTCGAACAGGTCTATTTCGGCGACAACGGCCTGCGTCGCCGGCGCCTCCGGTCCGCGCCCGAAAATCCTGGTCGATTGCTCCTCGATCGGGATCGAGCAGTCGGAGGCGATCCGCGCGCGGCTGAAGCAACTGGGCTGCGAATTCATCAGCTCCCCGGTCAGCGGCAACGGCAAGATGCGTCAAGGCCGGCAAGCTCTCCACGGTCGTCTCGGGCCCGAAGGCGGCGTTCGACCAGGTGCAGCCTTATCTGGCGACCTTCGCGCCTGCCGGCGTCTCCTATGTCGGCGAGGGCGAGCTGTCGCGCATCTGCAAGATCGCGCACAACGTCTTCCTCGGCGTCGTGATCCAGAATCTCGCCGAGATCACCATCCTGGCGCAAAAGGCCGGCGTGCCGCGCCACGCCTTCCTCGAATTTCATGAACGCCAGCGTGCTCGGCTCGACCTTCACGAAGTACAAGAGCAATGCGCTGGTCAATCTCGACTGGACCACGACCTTCACGCCGACGCTGCTGCGCAAGGATCTCGATCTCGGCCTGAAGGCCGCGCGCGATCTCGACGTCGCCATGCCGGTGACGGCGGCGACGCGCGAGGCGCTGCAGAGCCATTTCGGCGCCGCGACGCTGCAAGCCGGATCCGGCCGGCTATCTGGAAAAGGATTTTGCCGCGCTGCTGCGAAACCGTGGCGCTCGCCGCCGGCATGAAGCTCGTCGCCCGAGAACGTGCCGATGCCGACCGGGCTCGAGACCGAGGGCTGAGAGCGCGCGGAGTATTCTTCCCGTCATGGCCGGACTTGATCCGACCATCCACGTCTTCCCTGCAGCTACGCCGTAAGCGTGGTGCCCGGCTCAGGGCCGGGCATGACGACTTCGCCAGAAGTCCCCGCTCCAACTCACTTCATCTCGGTGGGCGGAAATCGATCGCGCGCAGGATCACGCCGGGCGGATTGCCTTCCAGTTCGACGTCGCTGAATTTCCGCGCCGCGCGCGCCTCGATGCGGTCGCGCAGCCGCAGGAATTGCTGCTCGCGCTGCGCCGGCGGCGTCCGCGACGAGCCTTCGAGCTGATCCATCGCGTCGGTGGAGATGGCGCAGGCGACGTTGGCCTGGTCGTTCTTCATCGTGAACAGCACGACCATGCGGTTGAAGTCGTATTCCTGGAAGCGGCTTTCGGTGAGCGCCATGTCAGGAGCCTCCTCGATTCGAGCAGCGGGCGGTCGTCAGAACTTCTTCTTGGCCGGCGCCGGATTGAGCTCGGCGATCTTCGAAAGGCAATCTTCCTGCGTGGCGTGCGGGCCGGTGACGAAGGTGCCGCTCACCTTGGTGGAGTACCAGCCCGACACGACGCCGAGACGCAGCAACTCTTCCGGTTTGACGTGACGCGCGCGAAAGAATTTGCATGGAGGGTTCCTTTGAAGCCGGATGTTCGCAACAGGCTTGCGCGAAGCATCCTGTGGCCCTCGCATTGCGCCTTTTAAGCGCGAATAGCCATGAGTCTTCTTTCACCCGGCCGTCCGCGCCCGTCGTCCCTCGATCGGATAGGCCGGATCGTTGTAGCCCGGCGTCGAGGGATGGCCCGACGCCACCAGGCGGTCGATCAGCGCTTCGTCCTCGGCGGTGAAGCGATAGTCGAGCGCGCGCAGATAATCGTCCCATTGCTCCTCGGTGCGGGGACCGGCGATGACGCCGCTGACGAAGGAGGAGTTCAGCACCCAGGACACCGCGAACTGCCCGGCGGTGATGCCCTTGGCTTCGGCGTGCTGCTTGATCTCCTGCGCCAGTTTCAGCGATTCCGGCCGCCATTCGGTCTGCATCATGCGGGTGTCGTTGCGGCCGGCGCGCGTCTCCTTGTCGGGCGCGGCATCGGGCGCGTATTTGCCGGTCAGCACGCCGCGCGCCAGCGGGCTATAGGGCACGATGCCGAGGCCGTAGATAGTCGCAGGCCGGGAAATGCTCGACCTCGGGCATGCGGTTCATCGCGTTGTAATAGGGCTGGCTGACCACCGGGCGGTCGATGCCGAGCCGGTCGCAGATGTTGCAGATTTCGGCGACCCGCCAGGCGCGGTAGTTCGAGACGCCGAAATAGCGCACCTTGCCCTGCCGGATCAGTTCGCCCATCGCGCGCACGGTCTCCTCCAGCGGCGTCGAATGGTCTTCCTTATGCAGGTAATAGATGTCGATGTAGTCGGTGCCGAGCCGCTTCAGGCTTTCTTCCGCCGCCTGCAGCACCCAGCGCCGCGACAGCCCGCCGCGGTTGGGATCGTCGCCCATCGGGTTGGCGAGCTTGGTCGCGAGCACCCAGTTGTTGCCGGTTGTTGGAAATCGCGCGGCCGACCACCTGCTCCGAATTGCCGCCGTTATAGGCGTCCGCGGTGTCGATGAAATTGATGCCGGCCTCGCGCGCCTTGGCGACGATCCGCGTCGAGGTCGCCTCGTCGGTCGGCCCGCCGAACATCATGGTGCCGAGGCAGATCGGCGAGATCTTCAGGCCGCTGCGGCCGAGTTGAGCGATATTGCATCGGTTGGGTCCTCCAATGTTGGACTCGTCATTCCGGGGCGATGCGAAGCATCGAACCCGGAATGCTGCGAGAATTCCGGGTTCGGTGCTTCGCATCGCCCCGGAATGACGAGTTGCATTGCTTCGGCCTTCACTCATTCTTCAATATCTTGAACACGCCGCTGGCCATGGCGATACAGCGCTTGTCGACGGTCACCTCGGTGGTGATGAAAATCAGGCTGCGGGTCGAGCGGACCACGCGCGGCCTTCGAGATCAGGATCTCGCCGATCTTGCCGGTCTCGACGAAATGCGTGTCCATCTGCACGGTCGCCAGCGTCGGCTTGCCCGAGACGTATCGCGCGGTCATGCCGCAGGTGCGGTCCGCGAACGTCATCAGCACGCCGCCCTGCACCAGGCCGCGGCGGTTGTGGTGCTTGTCCTGCGCGACCAGCGCATATTCATGCTCGCCGTCGACGATGCGCTGCCACAGCGGCCCGACCAGATGCAGGAAGCCCGTGGTCTCGACGATGGTCCAGCCGGCGGACTTGAGCTGTCTCCGCGGCCTTGTCGGTCATGTCCTGTCATTCCAACTGCCGGCGATGAATTGCAGATTTCGCGTCATTTCATCAATCGGCGACGTGTTGTAGTCAAGCGGGATGACCCGGCCATTCGACGATACCACCAGGCGGAATATCGCAGCGCGCTGCGCGGCGCTTCGCGCGGCTGCCGGACGGCGAGCCCGCGCCGGCGCTGAAGCGGGCCGCGGTCGCCATCGCGCTGGTCGAGGCCGACGACGGCGGCGGCAACGGCGCTGCTGCTGACGCGGCGCGCCGCGGGCCTGCGCGCCCATCGCGGTCAGTGGGCGCTGCCGGGCGGACGCTGCGACGACGGCGAGACGCCGATCGAGGCGGCGCTGCGCGAACTGCAGGAGGAACTCGGCCTTGCACTCGGACCCGGCGCGATGTGCTGGGCCTGCTCGACGATTATCCGACCCGCTCGGGCTATCTGATCACCCCGGTCGTGGTGTGGGCGGCGGCGGGCGCGCGCGATCTCGCCCAATCCGCAGGAGGTCGCCTCGGTGCATCGCATCGCGCTCGATGACGATCGAGCGCGCCGACGCCTTCGACTTCACCGCCATTCCCGAGAGCACGCGGCGGGTGATCCGGTTTCATCATGACGGCGGCATCATTCACGCGCCGACGGCGGCGCTGATCTATCAGTTCCGCGAAGTGCTGGCCGGGCGCGACACCCGCGTCGCCGAGCTGGAACAGCCGGTGTTCGCCTGGAAGTAGCGCGTTGGTTTGGGCTGACTAGCGCGACCGCATGCTACGATCGTGCGCCCGAATTCGCTATCGTCAGATATTTCGCGCTCGCGCTGCTTGCTGATCGCGCCGCAGGCCGTGGCGATGGATGCCGCGCCGCTGCCGGCGGCGACGGCCGGCGCGATGGCGCAGGCGGCCTCGCCGCAGGCGATCGCCGAATATCGCCGCAAGCTGAAGGAATATCAGGAGGCGCGCGCGGCGTTCGAGGAGGAGGCCAGCGCCTACTGGAGTTCGATCACCGAGAAGCGGCGCGGCCGCAACGCCAAGCGGCGCGAGCATCTGGCGATCGGGCTCGATGATTATGTGCTGACGCAGCCGCCGGTCTATGCCGGGCCGAAGCGGCCGGTCGAATCCGGAGCCGTCGCCCGAGCCGGAGCGTCCGCCGCGCGAGCGCAAATATATTCCCGTCGTCGCCGATCTCCTGAAGGCGGCCGCCGAGCATTTCCAGTTCGCGCCGCAGCGGCCCGCGAACGAGATCGAGTTCAAGCGCGCCTATGCCCGCGTCGGCCTCGGCGGCCGGGCTGACGCGCGAGCAGGCGGTGCGGGTCTATGCGTTCGAGACCGGCGGCAACGGCAATCACGACATGCAATCGGGCTGAGTACTCGCGGCAGGCGCGCGCGATCTCGACCGCGATCGGCTATAACCAGCTGCTCACCACCAACAGCGTCGAACTGCGTCGCCGAGCAGGGTCGCGAATTCGTCCGCGCGCTGACCGAGAAGGCCGCGCAATTGTCCGGCGCCCCGCGCGCCGCGATGGAGCACAAGATCGCGGTGCTGAAGAAGATGGTGGCGGTGGCGCGTTCGGTGCCGGACGAGTGGGCGCAGCACGAGAAGCTCGGCGATACGCCGCAGGGCTGGGCGATCCATGCCATGGTGCTGGACATCGATGTCGGCCCGCTGCTGCAGACCCACAAGCTCCTGACCTCGGTGATCTTCGCGCGCGACAAGGGCTATACGCGCCCGCTGACCGCCGCCGAACTGGAGATGATGAACCTGACCGGCGACTCGCACCGGGCTCGACATGGTGACGATGCCGCAGGCGATGCGCGAGCAGGTCCCGACCTCGAATTTCTTCCAGCGCTCGGGCTACGAGCGCAATCCGGTGGCGATCCGCCACAACACGGTGGCGAAGCTGCTCGCGGTCACCGATTCACGGATGGACAGCAACAGCAACCTGCCGGGCGCGAAGGAATTGGCGGCGGCGTTCTAGTCGCCGTCATCCTTCGAGGCTCGCAAGTGCTCGCACCTCAGGATGACGTCACCCTGAGGTGCCGACGCGAAGCGGCGGCCGCGAAGGGGCGAAACAAGCTCACTCCGACCCGAACATGAACTTGCCGTCGCCTTCGAGGTACGGCCCGGTCCGCATGTAGAGCTGTCCGTTCTGGCCGATGAAGAACAAGGTGCCCTTGGGCACCTTCTTGGCGCCCTTCAGCAGCAGGCCGGCATTGTTGGTGCCCATCTTGTAGGAGAAGGTCTTGCCGTCCTTGTCGTAGCCATAGCCCATGTCCGGCTTCAGCTCCCAGGGCGCAGCCTTCGGCGTCTTGGGCGAACGCGGCTGTTGTCGATGCGGAGGTCGCCAGCGCGTCGTCAGCGCCGCCGCCATCAAAAGGGTTTTGGTCGAAAATCCCGTCATCCTGCATGCTCCCCGGCAATTGATCTGGAAAAGATAAGTGGCATCGGCGCCCCGCCAATTCCTGAACAAATCACGAACGTCAATGTCGCGTCAATACGACGAACCGGTGTGGTCGCGCGGGCCGCGTTCAAGACTTTGTGATTTCCCACGGGTCGCTTCGCGACTATGTTCCGGTTTGGCGCTAGATGATGCGGCTGCAAGATAAGTCATGGGGATGATTCGGATGAACCACGTCATGAAAATTTGTTTTGCCGTCGTGTTGGGCTGGCGACGCTGGTTCCTGTTGCCCGGGCGGACGATGTTCAAACTTTCCAACAACCAGAGAATTTCCTGCAGCCGCGGGCTGACCGCCGGCAAGCTCAATACCGCGACCTGCAAATCCTACACCTATCTCTTCAACGTCAAGACGTCGGAGTATTTCCGGTGCCAGGTCAGCCTGGCGCTGACGCGCGACAACAAGGAAGTGATCAACGTCCAGACCGACGGCGGCTGCACCAAGAAGCCGCGCATCTTCGACACCGACTCCAGCTATTCGTTCGACGCCACCGAAACCGAGCCGCCGAACACCAATTCGTTTTTCGGTCCCGGCGGCTATGCGATCTGGGCGAGCGACAATACCGCGCAGAAGGTCCGCGGCTGCATCACCATCTCCTCCGGCCTCGGCTCCGACATCTCGAAATGCCTGGACATGACGTTCCAGTGATCGGCATCGGGCGATCCTGACATCGGGCCGGGCGCCTGATCGAGAGGGCCGCTCGGGGTGCGCTGAGGCGATGCTGCAATTGACGCGGGTCGTTGCGGCTTGATGCCGGCGGATTTGGCGGCGCGGGCCGTCTGGCGGGTTTCACCACGGGAACCCTGTTTTGCAGGGGCGGATGCACGTTTACGCAACCCTGTCGGCCGCTCGGATGGCTTGACCCGGGGCCTTGCGCCGTCCAATTTCCCGCCCGTTTCTGGGGAGAATAATAAAAATGAATTCGAGATTGATCGCCGCCGTCGCGGCGATGGCAGTTATTTTGTCGGCGCCGGCGGCGCGGGCCCAAGCATTCATCAACGTGCTGACCGGCGGCACTTCCGGGGTGTATTACCCGCTCGGCGTCGCCATCGGAAAGATCTACAGCGACAAGATTGCCGGCGTGAAGACGCAGGTGCAGGCCACCAAGGCGTCGGTCGAGAACCTGATCCTGCTGCAGCAGGGCCGCGGCGAGATCGCCTTCGCGCTCGGCGATTCGCTCAAGGCCGCCTGGGAAGGCGACGAGGAGGCGGGCTTCAAGTCCAAGCTGGACAAGCTGCGCACCATCGGCGCGATCTATCCGAACTACATCCAGATCGTCGCCACCGCCGAGAGCGGCATCAAGACGCTGGCCGACCTCAAGGGCAAGAGCCTCTCGGTCGGCGCGCCGAAGTCGGGCACCGAACTCAACTCGCGCGCGATACTGGCGGCCGCGGGATTGAGCTACAAGGACATCGGCAAGGTCGAATACCTGCCGTTCGCCGAATCCGTCGACCTGATGAAGGATCGGCAGTTGAACGCGACGCTGCAATCGGCCGGACTCGGAGTGGCCTCGCTGAAGGATCTCTCCACCACGACCGATATCACCGTGGTCTCGGTTCCCAAGGAGGTGGTCGAGAAGATGGGCCCGCCGTTCAAGCCGGTCCTTATTCCCGCCAACACCTATACCGGCCAGGACAAGGACGTGCCGACCGCGGCGGTGATCAACTATCTCGTGACCAGTTCCGCCGTATCCGACGATCTCGCCTACCAGATGACAAAACTGATTTTCGAGTCGCTGCCGGAACTGGCCAATGCGCACGCGGCCGGCAGGGAGATCAAGCTGGAGAACGCCGCAGCCGGCAGTCCCGTGCCGCTGCATCCCGGCGCGATCCGCTATTACAAGGAAAAGGGCCTGATCAAGTAAGGCCCTTCAGGCTTTCCGGCGCGGCGCTGACAGGCGTCGCGCTTCGTTGCCGGGATGCCCGGCGACACGGTTTTTTAGGCGAATTTAACTTTTTGGCGCATTGAGCGGTCCGGCGCCGCACGTCTTTGGTATAAGACGGCGGCTGGATCCGGGTGCTGGGGAATGACAGAAAATGCTGACGACTGTGGACGCCGAGGCGCCCGTCAAGGTTGAATTCGACAATTTCGAGCACGGATTTCCGGAAGGTTTTGGCCCCGGCGCCTGGGGGCATCTCGCTTATGCCGTCGGCATCGTGTTTGCGGCATTCCAGCTCTATGTCGCGGCCTTCAACTATCTGCCGAGCCAGGTGGTGCGTGGCGTCCACGTCGGCTTCCTGATCCTGATGACGTTCGGCCTGATCGGCAACTTCACCGCCAGGAGCAATGCCGGCCGCGCGGCCGGCTGGCTGATCGGCGGCGCCGGATTTCTCTGCGGGCTGTATCAGTGGATCTTCTACGCCGACCTGATCGCGCGCGACGGCGATCCGACCCGGCTCGATCTCGCGGTCGGCACCCTGCTGGCGATCCTGATCTTCGAAGGCACGCGGCGGCTGATGGGTCTGGCGCTGCCCCTGATGTGCGGCGCCTGCCTCCTCTATTGGTTCTTCGGTCAGTATCTGCCCGCGCCGTTCAACCATCGCGGCTACGGCTTCGACCAGGTCATCAGCCATCTCGCCTACGGCACCGAAGGTTTTTACGGCGTGCCGATCTACGTCTCGGCGACCTATATCTTCCTCTTCATCCTGTTCGGCTCGTTCCTCGAGCACGCCGGCATGATCCAGTTGTTCACCGACGTCTCGCTCGGCCTGTTCGGCGGCACCCGCGGCGGACCTGCCAAGGTCGCGGTGTTCGCCTCGGGCATGATGGGAACGATCTCGGGATCCGGCGTCGCCAATGTCGTCACCGTCGGCCAGTTCACGATTCCCCTGATGATCAAGTTCGGCTATCGCCGCGCGTTTGCCGCCGGCGTCGAGGCGACCGCCTCGATGGGCGGACAGATCATGCCGCCGGTGATGGGCGCGGTCGCCTTCATCATGGCCGAGACGCTGGGCGTCGAATACGCCGTCATCGTCAAGGCCGCGGTGATTCCGGCGATTCTTTATTTCGCTTCCGCGTTCTGGATGGTGCATCTGGAAGCCGGCAAGCACGGCCTTGTCGGCATGAAGCGCTCGGAAATCCCGAGCGCCTGGAAGGCGCTGGTGGCGCGCTGGTATCTGGTGTTGCCGCTGGCGGCGCTGGTCTACATGCTGTTCCAGGGCTTCACGCCGCTCTATGCCGGCAGCATGGGACTGGCGCTGACGGTGGCGCTGATCCTGGGCGCCAGCATCACGCTCGGCTTCTCCAATCAGGCAATCGCGCTACGTGTTCTGGATCGGGCTTGCGCTGATCGTCGCCGCGGTGTCGCACCAGGGCGTCGAGATCGTTCCGGTGACCGGCGTGGTCGCCGCCCTCGTGCTGATCGCGGCGCTGAGCCGCGGCGGCCGGGCGACGCTGGCGGCCTGCCGCAATTCGCTCGCCGACAGCTCCAAATCGGCGCTGACCGTCGGCATGGCCTGCGCCATCGTCGGCACCATCATCGGCATGATGTCGCAGACCGGTGTCGGCACCATCTTCGGCAGCTGGGTCATCGGGCTCGGGGCCAAGAGCCTGTTCCTGGCGCTGGTCATGACCATGCTGCTGTCGATCCTGCTCGGCACCGGCATCCCGACCATTCCGACCTACATCATCACCGCGGCGCTCGCCGCGCCGGCGCTGGCGAAACTCGGCGTGCCGCTGATCGCAAGCCACATGTTCGCGTTCTATTACGGCATCATGGCCGACCTCTCGCCGCCGGTGGCGCTGGCGGCGCTGGCGGCGGCGCCGATCGCCAAGGAAAACCCCGACAAGATCGGCTGGGAGGCGATGCGGATCGCGCTCGCCGGCTACGTGATTCCCTTCATCTTCGTCTATTCGCCGGCGCTGATGCTGCAGGCCGGCGATCCCATGGCCGCCCAGCTCGGTTTCTACGGCGCGGTGGCGCTCGCGACCTTCAAGGCGCTGGTCGCCATCGGCTTGTTCGGCATGGTCGCGATCGGCTTCCTGTTCACGCGGATGACCTTGCTCGAGCGCGCCGTGGCGCTGCTCGCGGCGCTTTGCCTGCTCGGCGATTTCAGTTTCAGCGACACCCTGGGCTTCGCGCTCACGGCCGTGATCGTGCTGTGGCAGTGGCGGCAGCGTCCGCGCACCGCGGCGGCGGCGGCTTGAGCCTCTGCCTCGCCTCGCTTGGCGTGGTGAAGACGCTGTCGGTCGCCGCCTTCACGCTGGTGTGGACGCACTCGGTCGAAAAAGTCGACTGGCAGGAAGACTGGCGCGTCACTCCGAACGGACTGCAACTGGTGCAGGCGCGGGTCAAGGGCTCGGGCGCCGGCATGGAGCCGCCGCCGGAGGCGCGGCTGGTCGACGGCTGGTTTCAATGGAGGCCTGCGCGCGCGCCGATGCCGGAAGTGGTGCTCGGCAATTCCGGCGCCGCCGGCGAGTGGCGGCTGTGCCATGACGGACAATGCCAAACGCTGTCGGCGATTTTCGGCCATCCGGTCGGCATGAACGTCACGACGATGCGGGCTTGCGCCGATCCCTGACCCGGATTTCGCCGGCGCTCCATCCGGGCTACAACAATCGAAACAACGAAACTCTGGGAGGGACATCAATGGATCGGCTGAAGGGCAAAACCGCGATGGTGGTCGGCGCCGGCTCGATCGGGCCGGGCTGGGGCAATGGCAAGGCGACCGCGGTGACGTTTGCCCGCGAGGGCGCGCAGGTGTTCTGCGTCGACCGCAACGGCGCCGCCGCCGAGGAGACCGCCAAGATCATCACCGGCGAAGGCGGCAAGGCGCTGGCCTTCACCGCCGACGTCTCGCGCGCCGGCGATGTCGAGGCGATGGTGGCGGCCTGCCTGAAAGCCTATGGCCGCATCGACGTGCTCGACAACAATGTCGGCATCGCCGAGATGGGCAGCGTGGTCGATGTCTCCGAAGCCGAATGGGATCGCGTCTTCGCGGTCAATCTCAAGAGCGCGTTCCTCGCCATGAAGCATGTCATTCCCGTGATGGTGCGGCAGGGCGGCGGCTCGATCATCAACATCTCCTCGATCGCCTCGATCCGGCACACCGGCGTGTCCTACGTCACCTACGCCGCCACCAAGGCCGCGATGAACCAGATGACGCGCACCACGGCGGTCGAATTCGCTCCCTTGCACGTCCGGGTCAACGCGGTCCTGCCGGGCCTGATGAAGACGCCGATGGTCGAGCATTCCGCGGGACTGGCGACGAGCTATGCCAAGGGCGATGTCGAGGCGATGTGGCGCGCGCGCGACGCGCAGGTGCCGATGGGGCACATGGGCGAGGCCTGGGACGTCGCCCATGCGGCGCTGTTTCTCGCCTCCGACGAATCGAAATACGTCACCGGGATCGAACTCGTCGTCGACGGCGGCATCACGCTGAAGATGAGCTGATTTTAGCTCCTCATGGTGAGGAGGCGCTCTTGCGCCGTCTCGAACCATGAGGCCCCAGCGGTGGCCTCATCCTTCGAGACGCGGCCAAGGGCCGCTCCTCAGGATGAGGGGTAGGAGAGGCTAGCGCCGCATTCACTTTCGCAGGGACGACAGCTCACGCCTGCGCGCTCAGTTCCGCGCGGTCGAGTTCTTCCTCGACCTGGTGGAAGGCATCGTCGCCGATCGCTTCGGATTCACGCAGGCCGAGCAGCGCCCGGCGGGCCGCGCCGATCGCGCGCCGGCGCAGCGGGTCCGCCGGCAGCTCGCCGGTGGAAATGCCGTCGTCGCCCGCGGCGCGCAGCAACCATGCGCGATATTCGAGCCGGAGGATTTCCGCCTCCTCGGACGGATCGCCGTCGATCTCGTCCAGCGCGGCCTGGATGGTCGTGGCGCGGGCGCGCGCGACTTCGGCGATCACGGGATTGTCCTCCTTCAAATGCAGCGCCGATATCAGCGGCCGCAAGGTCAGGCCCTGGATCACCAGCGAGCCCAGCACCACCGCGAATGCCGTCAGCAGCATGAGGTCGCGATAGGGGAAGGCTTCCGGCAACGCGAACGCCGCCGCCAGCGTCACAATGCCGCGCATCCCGCACCACGACACGACGATGCCGCCCCGGATGCTCGGAAACTCCCGCGGGGCCCGCGGGTGAAACAGGCCGAGTGCGATCAAAAGCCGCAGGATGGCGCGATACGTCATCACCCAGCCGATGCGCGTGACGATGACGACGCCGAGCACGGCGGCGGCGACCAGGCAATATTTCAGCTCGCACGGGATCGTCGAGCCGCTCCCAGATCGGCCGCAACTGCAGCCCGATCAGCATGAACGCCAGCACGTTCAGGACGAAGACGGCGGTGTCCCACACCGCGTAGGCCGGCACCCGCAGCCGCGCCGGCGTCTGTGCGGGAGCGGTTCGCGCGATGGTGACGGCATAGGCGACGATGGTCAGGATTCCGGACAGGCCGAGACGTTCGGCGACGATCCACACCGTGAAGGTGCCCGCGAATTGCACGATGATCGCGCTCGGCGCATCGGTGATGCGCCGGGTCAGCGGCATCGAAATCCGGGCGAACAGAAAGCCGGCGACGAGACTGCCCGCCAGCGCCAGGATGATCGCCGGCGCGAACTCGCTCCATCTGAAATGCTCGACCGCGGCGGCGCCAACGGCGATGCGATAGATCAATAGCGCGCTGGCGTCGTTGAGAAGGCTCTCGCCTTCGAGGATCTTGAGCAGCCGGTAGGGCAGGTTGACCTGCCGAAGGATCGCGGTCGCCGCGGCCGCATCGGGCGGCGCCACGATGGCGCCGAGCGCGATCGCCGCCGCCCAGGGCATGTCCGGCACCAGCCAGTGGATGAGCACGGCCACCGCCGCGGTGGTGAGGCTGACCGCCACGCATACCAGCGTCGAAACCGGCAGCCAGTTGTCCCTGAGATCGCGCAGCGAGGTGTCGTAGGCGGCATCCAGCAGCACCGGCGCCACGAACAGCGCCAGCGCCAGATCGGGCTCCAGCGTCCAGGCCGGACCGTGCGGCACGAAGGCCAGCAGCATGCCGCCGATCGCGAGGAAAGTCGGATAGGGGACCTTGATGCGGCGGGCCAGCGCCGACAGCAGCACCGCGCCAAGCAGCAGCCCGATAAGCCATTCGAATGTCGTCAAACCACCGCTTCCCGTCGCGCCCGTTTCGATGCCGGATTCAATCTAGCATCAAAACGGGGGCGTCATCAGGGAGCGCAGGGCAGGCTTTGCTATTGCGCCAGCGCCAATATGCCGCCCGCCAGCGAATGCCAGGCCGGCGTCACGCTGATCGGCCAGTTCAGCAGCTTCACCGCCAGCAGCGCCGCGCCGCCATAGATATAGACGGGATGCGGACGTCCGCGCGTGCGCCAGTCGGTGACGATCGCGACCACGAGCAGGAGATAGGCGATCAGCGCCGGTCCGATGGTGACGGGGACGGGAGGCGGGCCGGGCGGCCCCGGAGGCGCCAGGAAGGTGAGAAACCAGCGCGCCACCGCCGCATCCAGGATCGAGATGCCGGCCAGCAGCATCAGCCGCTTGTGCGTTTCGGGCTGGCGTATGTTGGCAATCGGCGAGCGCGAATACCACCGCGAAGAACAGGATTCCGCTGAGCGGGACGATCGCAAAGGCAATGCCCTCGTCGATCTGTCCCATTGCCGCCGAACGCTTCATCGCGTTGACCGCCACCAGGAAGCCGAAGATGGTCATCGCGGTCGCCAGCGACACGCCGATCATGCCCGATGGCGCGGTGCCGGGCAATTCGGCCCGACGCGGCGAGCCAGGTCTGGAACGCGAAGTACAGCGTCCACGTGAAGAACAGGAGGCCGTGGAAGTGGACCACGGGCGTCGAGGCGAACGATCCCGATGCCAGCGGCAGCCAGTAAGTCGGCGCGAAGCCGAGGAAGGCAACGGCCATGCAGGCCAGCGCCATGTGGAAATAGAAGTATCGCCCGGGTGCCGCAACGCTGGCACGCAGGCGATGGTCGTCGATCAAGGTTGTCATGCGTCTTTTGAGTCTTCGAAATCCGATATGGTTCAAAAATTTTCAGTCATCCGCTATATCGATGCACGCTACTTTTACTTGACGGATGCCTCTGCACTATGGCCCGATTCTGCCGGGGCGAGGGATGCGATTTTTTCCGGCAACGCTGATCCGAACTGCGGCCGCGGCTTTTCTGCTGTGGGCGGCGTTGCCGCATGGCGCGCTGGCGACCGGCGCCGAATCCGCCGCCGACCCGCAGATCGACCCCGCACCGTGCCTGGCCGCCGCAGCCGCCGATGATTCCGACAAGATCATCGACGTTTGCGGGGCGCTGATCGGCAACGAGAAGACCTCGAAGGCCGACCGCATCAAGGCGCTGATCGCGCGCGCCACCGCCTACGACCGCAAGGACCAGATCGACCGCGCCATCGGCGACTACGACATGGTGCTGCGGCTCGATCCCACGCTCGCCGATGTCTTCAACGCCAGGGGCGAACTCTGGCGCCGGAAGGGCGACAGGCCGCACGCGCTCGCCGATTTCGGCGCCGCCATCAAGCTGAAGCCGGATCATGCCGCAGCAAAGGCCAATTACAAATCGCTGGCGCGGGAGCTGGAGCGGCTGGGCGCGCTGATGGCGATCTACAACAAGCCGAGCTTCAATTGCGCCACCGCCCGGCGCCCCGTGGAAAAGACGATCTGCGGCAGTCCCGAGCTTGCCAATCTCGACCGCCAGATCAACGCGGTGAATACCAAGGTGGTCCGCGCGGCGACGTCGGACAGTCCGCGCGCCGGCCGCGCCCTGCAGCAGGAGCAGGACGAGTTCATCGCCCGCCGCAACGCCGCGTTCGGCCAGCCCGACTACGACCTGCAAAAGGCGATGCGGGAGCGGCTGGATCGTCTGCTGGCGGTCGAGCGGAATTAGGGGAATCTGGCGCAGCGACCGCGGCATTCCTTTGAGCCAGCGTGTGGGCTCCCGGCGCCGAAGCGCCGGGAGCGATATCGTCACTTCACAAGTGCTGCTTTTTCGATGACCTCGGCGACTTCCTTCGCATGGACGACGAGCGACGCATGGCTGCCTGCGATTTCCGTTACGTGGGCCTTCATCCTGGCTGCGAACATCTTCTGGGCCTCGGGCGCGATCACCTTGTCCTTCGTGGTGATGACATCGAACGTCGGCTTGTCGCGCCAGGCTGCAATGGTGACGGGAGCCTCGAACGCAACGACACTCAACGGAAGCTGCGAGTTAGCCAGATGCGCGGCGATCTCCGGAGGAAGGTCAGCCGCGACGGCCGACGGAAACACCTTGGGGTCGATGTAAAGGTTGCCCTTGTCGTCGGGATGAATCGCGCTGCCGCCTTCGGTCGGCGGACCGCTTTTGGAGAGCGACGCCAGCAACTCTCCGACGTCGGGCGCGAACGCGGAGACATAGACCAGCGCCGAAACCTTGGGATCGTTGCCGGCTTGCGTGATGACCACGCCAGCCCAGGAATGGCCGACGAGAACGGTCCTGCCGTCCTGCTTCGCCAGCGCCTGCTTGGTGGCATCGACATCAGCGGCGAGCGAGGTGAGCGGATTTTCCACGAGCGTGACGCTGTAGCCCTTCTTCGTGAGAATATCGGCAACGGGCTGCCAGCTCGTCTGGTCCACGAAAGCGCCGTGCACGAGCACGATATTGTGGGCTGCTCCCTTGGGCAGTTCGGCGGAGTGGACGGAGCCGGCTAGCGCTGTTCCGGCCAGGAGTACGGTGGCGGCTGAGAGAAGGAGATTTCGCATTGATTGGTTCCTATTGGAATGTCGGACGAATAATGTCCGGTGGAATGGACAGGCGTTTCCAGCCGGGTCGCGGTTCTTCCATCCGCCGTTGGCGAAGTGGTTGCCGCACGTAACGTCGGCCCGCTGCGAGGTGAGCTATTTCGCGGACTTCCGGACGGTAGGGATCAATCGTCCGGATGTTGTGTCCGATCGTCCACCGGTCTAATCTCGGCGGCATGGACATCCTCGCCCAGGTGCTCGATCGCGTTCGTCTCGGCGGGACGCTGCTCTTTCACTTCGAGCTCGGCCATCCCTGGCAACTTGAGTTGCCGGCGCGCCCCTACGCCCTGTTTCACTATCTCAGCCAGGGCTCAGCGACTCTCGCGCTCGAACAGGGACAGGAAATGCAGATGACCGAGGGCGATTTTGTCGTCATCACGCGCGGTGAGCCCCATGTGTTTTATTCGGATCGCCGGGCCAAGCCTTTGCGGATCATGGATATCGATCGATCGTCGCCGCATCTTGGCGTCGTTCGTCACGGCAGCCGTGCAAAGCCGCTCTCGACCATGATCTGCGGCAATTTCACGGTGTCACGGCCGCTGTTTGGCAGCGTGCTGGAGCTGCTTCCGCCCGTGCTCCTGCTGAAGCCGGCGGCGGACCGTGGTTGGCTTGAAGCAATCCTGCGCCGCATGGTCAGCGAGGCCGCGCTCGAGCGTCCCGGCCAACGCGTCGCGCTTTCACGACTGACGGAAGTGCTCTTTGTCGAGGTGCTCCGAAGCTGGATCGCGTCTCTCAGTCCCGGACAAGGCGGCTGGCTCGGGGCCATATCTGACCCGCATATCGGACCGGCGCTCAAGCTGATTCATGAAAACCCGGAGCGGCCCTGGATCCTGAGCGACCTTGGCCAACGCGTGGGGCTCGGCCGCTCGGTATTTTCGGCGCGCTTTACCAAGCTCGTCGGCCAGTCCATGCACCGTTATGTAATCGAACGCCGGATGGCGGAAGCGGCGTTCCTGCTGGAAACCAGCGATGAGCCCATCGCACGGATTGCCAGCCGGGTCGGTTACGAGACAGCGGCGGCGTTTTCAAAACTATTCCATCGGCATCACGGCCTGTCGCCTGGCCGGTACCGGGCAGCTCGACGCTCTGACAGCGGCCGAGGGCAATGGGACGTTCAGCAGGCAGAAATCGCCCAATGACCTTGGCCAGGCTGAAGTTCGTGCCATTTTTATCATTCATGTCCGATCTGAACGGACGCTTCGGAACGCCGCCATTTTCATCGGCAGGTTCGACACCGGGCCGATCGGCATCCTGCAGTGCCGGAACCGGGGTGTTTACCCCTTGAAATCAGGCTTCGGGGCGTGACAATAGCGCCCAGCAAAAGCCTGAAGAAAAATGGGCTGAAATTGATCTTCGTCATGGCCGGGCAATAGCGCGAAGCGCGTTATTGACTGAAAATCTCCGGCCATCCACGCGTTGCCTTGTCGATCGGCACAAGGACGCGGATGCCCGGGACACGCCCGGTCATGACGGGTAGCGCATCGCGGGAGTGGCGCCATGAATATCCAGAGCAGCCGGTATCACGAGGTCCACGCCCGTTCGCTGGCCGATCCCGAAGGCTTTTGGGGCGAGGCGGCGCGCGAGATCGACTGGATCAGCCCGGCGAAGAAGGTGTTCGATCCCGCGATGGGCCTCTACGGCCGCTGGTTCGCCGGCGGCGTGGTCAACACCTGCTACAACGCGCTCGACCGCCATGTCGCGGGCGGCCGCGGCGACCAACTGGCGCTGATCCATGATTCGCCGCTGGCGGGCCGCGTCACCAGGCTGACCTATGCCGAGATGCTGCACGAGGTGAAGACGCTCGCCGCCATCATGGCCGACTTCGGCGTCGGCAAGGGCGATCGCGTCATCCTCTATATGCCGATGGTGCCGGAAGCGGTGGTCGCGATGCTGGCCTGTGCGCGGATCGGCGCGGTGCACTCGGTGGTGTTCGGCGGTTTCGCGGCAAAGGAACTCGCCACCCGGATCGAGGACGCCAAGCCGAAGCTGATCTTCTCGGCGAGCTGCGGGCTCGAGCCCGGCCGCATCGTGCAGTACAAGCCGCTGCTCGACGAGGCCATCAAACTCTCCAGCGAGAAGCCTGCGGCCTGCATCATCCAGCAGCGGCCGCAGCAGGCGTGCGAACTCATCGCGGGCCGCGATCACGACTGGGCCGAATTGCGCGGCAAGGCGATGTCGGCGGGAAAATCCGCCGACTGCGTGCCGGTGCTGGCGACCGATCCGCTCTATATCCTCTACACCTCGGGCACGACCGGAAAGCCCAAGGGCGTGGTGCGCGACAATGGCGGGCATCTGGTGGCGCTGAAATGGTCGATGTTCAATCTCTACGGCATCAAGCCCGGCGAAGTCTGGTGGTGCGGTTCCGACATCGGCTGGGTGGTCGGCCACAGCTACATCATCTACGGACCGCTGATCCATGGCGCGACCTCGATCATGTATGAGGGCAAGCCGATCGGCACGCCCGACGCCGGCGCGTTCTGGCGGGTGATAGCGGAGCACAAGGCGGTGGCGCTGTTCACCGCGCCGACCGCGTTCCGCGCCATCCGCAAGGAAGACCCGGACGGCGCCTTCATCCGGAAATACGATCTGTCGAAATTCCGCACGCTGTTTCTCGCCGGCGAGCGCGCCGATCCGCCGACGGTGGAATGGGCGGAGCAGCAATTGAAGGTGCCGGTGATCGACCATTGGTGGCAGACCGAGACCGGCTGGTGCATCGCCGGCAATCCGGTGGGCCTCGGCCAGTTGCCGGTGAAGCACGGCTCGCCGACGGTGCCGATGCCGGGCTATCAGGTCGACGTGGTCGACGAAGCCACCAGGACGGTGCCTGCCGGCACCATGGGCTCGATCGTGATCAAGCTGCCGCTGCCGCCGGGCTGCCTGCCGACCCTGTGGGAGCAGGACGCGCGCTGCCGCGAAGCCTATTTCAACGAATTCCCCGGCTATTACAAAACCTCCGATGCCGGCTACAAGGACGAGGACGGCTATGTCTTCGTGATGGGCCGCACCGACGACATCATCAACGTCGCCGGCCACCGGCTTTCCACCGGCGGCATGGAAGAGATTCTCGCCTCGCATCCGGACGTCGCCGAATGCGCGGTGCTCGGCATCAAGGATAACATCAAGGGCGAGGTGCCCTGCGGCTTGCTGGTGCTGAAGGCCGGCGTTACCAGAAGCCCGAGCGAGATCGAAAAGGAGATCGTGGCGCTGGTGCGCGACAAGCTCGGTCCCGTCGCGGCGTTCAAGCTCGCCATCACCGTCGGCCGGCTGCCGAAGACGCGCTCGGGAAAGATCCTGCGCGGCACCATCAAGAAGATCGCCGACGGCGACCAGTGGACCATGCCCGCCACCATCGAGGACCCCAGGGTGCTCGACGAAATCGGCGACGCGCTGAAGGGCAGGGTGTGAGTTTTCGTGCATTCCGGCGATGTCGCCGGGTTCGATGCTGGCGCACGCCCCGGAATGACATCTACCGTCATGCCCGGGCTTGACCCGGGCATCCATCACACTTCAACTACGCCTTGTTTTCGATGGATTGCCGGGTCATCCCCGATCCGGTCGGGGACAGGCGCCCGGCAACGGCGAAATCAGATCACGGACAGAACATGCGACGTAACTCGGTACGATACCTGACGGCCCTCCTGCTCATCGCTCCCCTGCTCGCAGGCTGCCTCGAGCGGGGACAGCCGACCATGGTCGACACCAGCGTCGACGACGACGCGTATTGCCGCCGCAACAATGTCGCGCCCGGTTCGTCGGAATACATCACCTGCCGCAAGGACCGCGACGTCCAGCACGCCAACGCCGATGCGCGCACCGACCGCCGTCAGCGCGATCTCGGCGAATACATGATGAATAATCCCAACCGTCCCTGAACCACGGGAGGCCGCCATGAACGAAGACGCCTTCAATGCCAGCCTGCGCCGGTTCCTGAAAAAGGTCGGCATCACCTCGCAGCGCGAGATCGAAAAGGCGGTGCGCGACGCAGTCGCCGCCGGCCGCCTCAAGGGCCACGAAAAACTTCCCGCCAAAATGGTCCTGACCGTCGGCGGCGTCAGCCTCTCCTACGAAGTGACCGACGAGATCGAACTCGGATAGGCGGAGACACGCTCACTTCCCCTCTCCCCTTGTGGGAGAGGGTGGCTTCGCGAAGCGAAGACGGGTGAGGGGTTTCTCTCTGCGGATGCAGACCCCTCATCCGTCGCCGGCCAATAGCGCCGCCTTCTCCAGGAAGATGCTGGCGAATTCGACCAAACCCTGCGGCTTCGCCAATTCTCGATAGAAACGGGTTTTCAAAAATTCGTCGTAAGGGTCGAAGTCGGCGGTTGCCGCCGGCGTCCCGACGGCAGCGAACGCCTCGGGGCGTCGCTGTCGGATTGAGCGCGACATATTTCTCGAAATTGACCCGTCGATATTTGGGTCGATGCCACCATCAGCAGCCTGAGGCCTAGGGCCATGGCCTCCCGCCAGGCGGGAAAGTTAGTTAGTCTAACAGCTTGTGATCCATATCACAGCGGGTGGCTCTGAACAGCGATAAAACGTCCAGGTGGGATGTGCCGCTTATCTGTCGAGGTTTCTATCCCGCAATTCTTAATCGGAATGAAGAAAGGGCTATCCCACGACAGTTTGCGCCAACTTATTTGGAGAAATGACATGACTGAGATCAAATTGGAGGGCGGCATTACGGTCAAAACCTTCGAACCGCCAGCTGGCTTCGATCCGTTCACCGCCAAACCTTCAGACGTGGTGGGTCGTGGATTTCCGGAGCGCCCCGTTGGAGGCGAAAACCTTGAGCGCTACAAGCGCGTAATAGGTCAGCTCAAGCGCAAGGCCAACTACATCGTGCCGACATTTCGCGTGAATGACAAATTCCATGGCCCCCGCAAGCGTCTTACGACGGAGGGCACGGAGACTTCGACGAACTGGTCTGGCGGCGTCATCTTTGCCCCGTCAGGACAATCGTTCAAATGGATTCAGGGCGATTGGGTCGTCCCTAACGTGGACGCACCGACCCAAAATCAATGGTACTATTGTGCGAGCTGGATTGGCATCGACGGAGATAGGGATCTGGGGACGTCTGTCAGGCGGGCGTCGAATGCGAGGTCTATCGGAGCGGGAGCTCCATCACGCGAAACATCTATCCCTGGTGGGAGTGGTTCCCACATGCTGAGGTCGGCATTACGAATTTTCAAAT
This sequence comes from uncultured Alphaproteobacteria bacterium, assembly GCA_963843225.1. Classification (GTDB taxonomy): domain Bacteria; phylum Pseudomonadota; class Alphaproteobacteria; order Rhizobiales; family Xanthobacteraceae; genus Bradyrhizobium. The sequence continues at coordinate 189,911 of CAWJJT010000014.1, forward strand.
CGATCCCGGTGACATGGTAACCATGCTGATCTGCACCGCTGGGGCGAACTCGACCTCGGCCAGCGTATTCTTCGCCAACCGCACCACGGGTGCCTCGACCTCGTTTAGCTTCAACGCTCCGTCAGGCACGAAGCTGGTGGGGAACAGCGCCGAGTGGGTCGTCGAAGCTCCGACAGTCGGCGGGTCGCAAAGCGCGCTCGCCGACTATGGCGAGGTGTTTTTCTCAGTCTGCCAGGCTGAATTGACCAACAACTCGACTGTAGACGTGGGAACCGGCGATACGATCAACATGACGGCCGGCGGTTCTACCGTCTCGACAGCCACGATTATCACGCCGACCATCTTGCAATGCCAGTACGTCGGCGCGCTGCCCACGGCTTGAACGCCCCGCGGGCGCGGTCGCGCCTAGGCCGTGCCCGCGTGCCCCGTCCTCCGACGCGGGGAGCAAGCACCGGCGGCGCGCAAAAAACCTCCAGCCGTGACCGCCGCACACGCGGACATGGAGCCGAGGAATATTTCAGTAAGCAGGTGCGCGCACTTATCGTTCGCGCCCAGGCTGACTTGCTTTCGGTGGCACAACGATGGTGCCAGCAGTGGGATGATGGTCCTCGGGGAGCGCTCCCCGCCTGACGCCATCACCTGGCATTCGTGCATCAAACAGGAACGGCCGTGTTCCATTCACGCCGGCGGCGGCCGGCGTTTGCGATTTCTCAGATTTGGTATCTTGCGCGTTGGCCGCAGTCGCGGCCAGTGCCAGGACAAACGCGACTACCAGTCTCGGCATGACGGCTTCTCCTCCCGCTCATGGCACTTTTCGGGCATGCCGTGGTGGCCGCCGAATGTCCGTTGTTGAGAGATGAACGGACCAAGCCCAGACGTGGGCCGCGGACCGAGTTCTGACCCCTAGCGGACATCGTTCTCGCATCCCATTTCAACGTGCTAGGCTGAAAATTTGACGGTTTCATGTGGGGGCTCAAGGAGACGACGCGAGTTGTTCACGCTTGTCGGTGGCGCTGCATTATGGCCGTTTGAAGCACGCGCGTACGGCCACTCTTTGGACAAGGCTGGGCCGAGTCAGGGCTAGTCGAACGTTACCGTTGGACGGAAAAGGGGACGCCAATGAACTCCACACCTACCCCAAAGGTTGAAACCCACGATTCCCTGATGGCGAGCGCCGAAGAACAACTCGCGCATGCCCACGAACAGATCGCGCGCGCGGATGAAGATCTGGCGCGATTGAGTGAACAGCTTGCAAAAATGGAGCAGGGTGCCGTGCGTTCTCCTTCGGCCGAATCCGGTCCACCTTCGGCCGAACCTGGTCCGCAATCGCCGCCCGGAAAGCCTGTGCTCCGGGCGCTTGTCGGCTTGCCGCTGGCGGCGTGCGTTATCGTCGCTGTCCTGGTTTTGCAGTCGTCCTATGGCGACGGGGCAAAGCTGGTTGTCGCCCGTTGGGCGCCGCAGCTCGTTTCAAGTCCATCATTGCCGCCGGAAAATGCGACGCTTCCGCCGCAACCCGCTCCACCTGTCGTTCAAGTAGCGGCAGCGGAGGCGGCGTCGCCTCAAGGAACGCCCTTGGCTCAGGCCGCACCTCAAGACAACGCGCCGACATCTACCGCGGCGGCGAGCTGCCGATCAGGCACAACTGCTGCAAACGATTGTGCGCGATCTCGCGAATGTGGAGCGCAGCATCGAACAGCTCAAGGCGAACCAGCAGCAAATGTCCAGCGACAGTTCAAAAGCCATTGAGGAGCTTAAGGCGAGCCAGGACGAGATAAGACGCGTGCTCGCGAGGGTTTCCGACCAGAGCGCGCCCAAGGCGTCACCGCCTCCGACGCAACCGTCTCCGACCTTGCGCAAGCCCAGTCGGACGCTTCAGCCCCCGTATGCGAGAGCGCGACCTCGACTCCCAAGGGAGTGGATATATGACGACGAATGGTAGCCGTCGCTATCAAGACAATGTCCGTTGTTGGGGTATGGGCCGACCAAGCTCAGACGTGGGCCGCGGACCGAGTTTGACCCATCTCCGACATCACCCCTGAACGGACGCAATGACGGCCACATTTCCACTGGGCCGATAGTTACTGGCGGCGTCACGGTCTGCTAGTGTGAGCAACCGGTGGTGCCTTGTGCCTCGTCTTCGAGATGGTCAATGAGACGGCGCGATTTCATCAATTTTCTGAGCGTCGCTACGGTGGCGTGGCCGATCTCTGCGCATGCTCAACAAGTAGAGCGGACGCGCAAGATCGCTATTTTGATACCCTTCCGCGATGATGACCCTCAAGTCAAAGCGCGTTTATCTGCGTTTAAGCAGCGTCTTCATGAACTCGGCTGGATCGAAAACCGCAACATTCGATTTGATTACCGTTTCACAGGCCAAGATGCCGAACGCATCCGCACGGCGACCGAAGAACTAATTGCGCTTGGGCCGGACGCAATCGTCGCATGGAGCAATACGACTGTTGTGATACTGCAGAAAGCGACGCAAACCATACCGATCGTTTTCGTTGGCACATCCGATCCGGTCGAAAGTGGCTTTGTTACCAACCTCAACCGCCCGGGCGGAAACATCACAGGATTTCAGAATTTCGAGACGGAAATCGGCGGAAAATGGCTGGACCTGCTGAAGGAGATCACGCCCGGAGTGCGACGAGTCGCATTCGTGCATAGCCCTAAAATATCTGCCAACTTGGCATTTGTTCGTACCGCCGAAGCAGCTTCGACGTCATTGGGCGTGACGATGACAGCAGCGGCGGTACAAAGTATCGCTGACATCGAGCACGTCCTCACGGACTTCGCGAAGGAACCAAACGGCGGCCTGATCCTGGCACCGTTCCCTCTTATTGTTACCAATCAAGACAGGATTATTACGTTAGCTTCTGATCTGCATCTGCCTGCGATCTATCCATTCCGTTATTTCGCTACAAATGGAGGCTTGGCGTCCTATGGTTTCGACCCGGTCGATCCGCATCGGCAAGTGGCGTCATATGTCGATCGCATCTTGAAGGGAGAAAAGCCGGGCAACTTACCCGTGCAGGCACCCACCAGGTACGAGCTGGTGATCAACCTGAAGACCGCCAAAGCACTCGGCCTCACGGTGCCGCCTTCGATGCTCGCCCGTGCCGATGAAGTGATCGAATAGAGCTTTCCTGCTGCGATGCATGAGTTTGCTTGTGGGACTTTTCGGACTTGAGCGGTCCAGCGGACGATGTCCGCTTCCGGGGGTGAAGCGGACTTCCTGATCTCGCGGGCCGATGTCGGGAAATGACCCCGAGCGGACATCGTTCTCGCATCCCATTTCAATGTGCTGGGCTGAAAATTTGAAGGTTTCATGTGGGGGCTCAATGAGACGACGCGAGTTCTTCACGCTTGTCGGTGGCGCTGCTCCCAAGGGAGTGGATATATGACGACGAATGGTAGCCGTCGCTGTCAAGACAATGTCCGTTGTTGGGGTATGGACCGACCAAGCTCAGACGTGGGCCGCGGTCCGAGTGCGATCCAGAGCGCCCAAAGCCGCCGTGTCACAAGCGGTACATTGATTTAAATCAACCGCGATCACAAGTGAGCCCCCAGTATCCAAGGGATTTCCGCCCTCAGTACTGTTACGGGGCCACCGGAGACACTTCTGCCACCACCGTTGATCGCTCTTAAGGATCAATCTGGCACGGCGTCAGCAATGCGGTCGCCCAAAGAGCTTGTTGCCAGGCAAACGAGGCACCCAAGGACCTTGGATCGAACTAGATCTGCAAACAATACAGGTAGCTCGGTTGCGCCATGGGAGGAATTCAATATGCCAAAGATGGCTACGATCTTGGCTTGCAGCCTGTTCGTCTCAGTCCTTTCCTTCAGCACCCAAGCACGGGGCCTCTGCGGAGAAGGCTTTCACCGTGGCCCTTATGGTGCCTGCGTACGCAACGGTATGCCGACCCACTTGGTCGTAAGGCCTGATGAAGGACCGGATTGGCCGCGTGTATTTTGCCCAACATACGGTTACTCCTACAATGACCGCTACGGCCGGTGCGTGCCCAATCGGTAAGGGTGTTCCCCCATCGCGCTGCCGAGCCACATGAGATGAGCGCTGCCTCAAAGGATGCGACTACCTTTCCAGATCCCAGTTGACACGCCAAATAAGCCCTAGGCGGATCACGTCTCCAGAATTCGCAGAAAGGAGGAGATGATGTCTTTGTCGGGAGCGAAATCTCAGAACTTCTTCGCGACGGCGATCGCAGTCCTTGCCGTGATGCCTTGTTGGAGCGCCGAAGCCGCTCCGAAAAATCTTGCATACAAACAGATAGTGAGAAATGCGAGTCCAGACATCACGACGCAAATAGGAATAAAAGATCCCGATACCGTGACCTGTTATGCATACAACAATAGCTATGAGAGCATATGCGTAGTGTACGACGTGTATCCCGTCTGGAATTTCTCTCAACGAGCACGCGGAACAGTATCGCATTTTATTCCGGGAAAAACCGGGCGCGCCATTGCTTGGACGTTCCCCTCCGAACAGGCGTCAATGCAGTGCAAACTTGTTTCAGCAAGGTACATGCCTTGGAACGATCTGTGTCAGTAGCACCTCTTTCATGCGGCACGATTAGTGAAATGAAGAAGCAGGCCGCCTATGGAAAATCTGACACATTATCCTGTGCTGGTATTCGCGGTAGCCTTTGTATCGCTGTCGTTCGCTTCAGCGGCGGGCGCCTGGTTACGCAGACGCAACTCCGGCATGACCGAGGAACACAAGGACGATCTGAGCCTCATCCTTGCCGCTTCTCTGACGCTGCTTGCCTTGATTATTGGTTTCAGCTTTTCGATGGCCACCAATCGTTACGATCAGCGCAAGAACTTCGAGGAGGCAGAAGCCAACGCGATCGGGACCGAATACTTGCGTGCAGATCTTCTGCCATCGGCTGACGTTGTGAGGGTGCGCAAGCTTCTAAGTGACTATACCGATCAACGTATCCTGTTTTACACCAATACAGATGACGCGCGGCGAACGCGAATAAACGAACGGGTCAATCAATTGGAGACCGATCTCTGGGTTGCAGTCCGTGGACCCGCTGCAGCACAGTCGACGCCCGTTGCTGCCTTGGTGCTCGCCGGCATGAACGATGTTATCAATTCGCAGGGCTATACCCAGGCGGCTTACTGGAATCGGATTCCTATAGCCGCCTGGTATCTCCTGGCAGCCATCGCGCTGTGCTGCAACGTGCTGTTTGGCTACCGGATGCAAACGACTGGTAAGCTTGCTCTCGTGTTGCCGCTCGTCGTTTCGATTTCCCTTCTTTTAATCGCCGATATCGATGCCCCGCGGCATGGACTGATATACGTCAGTCCGCAGAACCTCGAAAGTCTGGCGAGATCGCTTGGGCACTGAAGTTTATTGTCTCGTCCATAGGAACGGGCTGTGGAATGTCCACTTTGGGAAGCTAAACCGACTCAGTTCGTTCGCGGGCGGATGTCCGCTATTGGCACTTAACGGACCCGAGAGGACCGGCTGACGATGTCCGCTTCCGGGGGTGAAGCGGACTTCCTAATCTCGCGGGCCGATGTCCGGAAATGACCCCGAACGGACATTGGGTCGCAGCGTCTGGAGCAGATTAGCTGCCCGTTCTCGCTCTGCCGCTGTTAGGCTCTAGACATCGAGGAGGCGTTTCCTTTAGGGGGCTTCGTGCGACGGCGCGAATTCATTACGCTCTTTGGCGGCACGGCGGCGACGTGGCCGCTTGCCGCGCGCGCGCAACGACCGGCAGGGCGGGTCTACAGGATCGGGTACCTCTCGGGCGGGTTTCGGGAGCGAACGCTCAACTTCACTGAAGCGTTCGAAGGAGGCTTGCGGAGCCTCGGCTATCGCGTTGGCGAGAATGTCGTCATCGAATACCGCTTCGCCAACGCCGACGTCGAACGGCTGCCCGCACTTGCGGCAGACTTGGTCCGGCTCGGCGTGGACATCATCGTCACCAGCGGGGGGAATCTGATCACGGTTGCGGCCATGAAGGCGACCGCAGCCATCCCGATCGTCATGATCACCGGTGTCGATCCGGTCAGCACCGGACTCGTCGCCAGTCTGGCGCGCCCCGGCGGGAACGTCACCGGGCTCATCGCGGATGCGGGCGGCGAGATTTTGGGCAAGCGGTTTGAATTGCTGAAAGAGATTCTTCCGAACCTCTCGCGTTTGGGTATTCTGTGGAATCCGGACGTTGCGATCCTTCGGGATCGCCAGACGGCGATCACGGAGACCGCCCGGACACTAGGGTTGACGACTATTCCGGTCGAAGCCCGTGGGCTGGACGAACTTGAACAAGCGTTTGCGACAATGGTGAGGGAGCGCGCGCAGGCCTTCGTCGTGCAGGGAGATAGTGTGCTGTTCACCTATCGCGGCCAGATTGCAGAAATGGCTTTAAGGAACCGTTTGCCAGCCGCCTCGTTCACGAGAGAGTTCGCGGAGGCGGGCCTCTTTCTGACTTACGGGGCCGATCTTGGAGATCTTTATCGTCGGTCTGCCGGCTTTATCGACAAGATCTTCAAGGGGGCGAAGCCTGCCGACCTGCCAGTCGAGCAGCCAACCAAGTTCGAATTGGTTATCAATCTCAAGACCGCCAAGGCGCTTGGCCTTACTGTGCCGTCTACATTGCTCGCCCGTGCCGACGAGGTGATCGAATAGAGCCATTGTTTGCTGCGGTGCATGAGTTCGGCTGTGGCACTTTTCGGACATGAGCGGTCCAGCGGACGATGTCCGCTTCCGGGGGTGAAGCGGACTTCGCTAATTGCGCGATCTGAAGTCCGGAAATGACCCGTAGCGGACGTCCTTTGATCTAGATCAACCCACGACGCCTTGGCTTCGCCATCACGATCTTCAGTTGCGAGCAGCTCAACATACGACACAGGGGCGACTGAAACTTAGCGAGGAACCGCAATGAAACCTAGATCGGCGAACAAATTGGCGACCACGCGACGCGACGCTCTCACGGGCGGCATTGGTGCGGCATCGCTCGCCGTGCTCGGCACCAAAACGGCTCCTGCGGTCGCAACGTTCGCGGCATCGGTCGCCATCACAACCGACGTGGCCCAAGCTGGGCAAGTCTCCACGCTCGACATGAACGTGACTGAGCCGGCAACGGGCGTCGTGATGCAGCCGGACTATGCCAGAACAATTGCGCAGATGGCCTATGTCTGGGGCTGGCCGATGGTGAACATGATCAACCGCAGGGCCGCGATCACACAGGCACCGCAGCCGGGCCATCTCAATGGTGTGCTGCCCGCCGCGCCGCGCGGCCAGATCGCGATGCTCGCTGACTACATCGAGCCGTCGGAAACCTTTGTGACCTGTCCCAACCAGGATGTCGTCTACGGCCTTGGGTTCTTCTCGCTCGATGAGGAGCCAGTCGTGATCCAGGTGCCGGACTTTGGCGACCGCTTCTGGGTCTATGCCCTGTACGATGCCCGCACTGACCAGTTCGGCCATCTTGGCAAGCCGTACAAGTCGAAGCCCGGATTTTATCTGCTGGTCGGCCCGAGGTGGAAAGGCCTGAAGCCGGCCGGCATCACGGACGTGATCCGCTGCTCTACCTCGCTCGCCAATGCAATTCCGCGCGTGTTTCCAGGACGACACCCCCGAGGACAAGAAGGCGATCCAGCCGGTGATCAACCAGATCGTCGTCTATCCGTTGAAGGATTTCACCGGCAAGATGAAGACGATCGAATGGAGCAAGGTCCCGAGACATTCCTGGCCCGAAATCGGACCGGCGAGGAAACGAAATGGGTGATACCGGAGAAGTTCTTCGACGAGTTCGGCGAGGTGCTCGACATCGTCGATCCCTTGCCCGGCGAGGAAGCGCTCTATGGGCAGTTCCGCCTGCTGCTCGATGCAGCAGCCAAAGACCCGGAGCTGAAAAGGGTGCTGGTCGCGACCGCTGTCGAGACGGAGCAGAAAGTCATCCATCCGTTCTTCGAGTGGAAGCACAACGGACGCCCGGCCGGCAATGGATGGAATCGCTCGACCAACAATGCACAGTTCGGCATCGACTATTTCAACCGGACCGGAACGGCCAAGTCGAACATGTTCGACAACAGGCCGAACGAGACGCAGTACTTCTACACCGACTACGACGGTGCCGGTGCGGAGCTCAATGGTGGCGGCAGCTACGACGATCACGTTCTCTCCGGGACAGGAACCGCCGGTCAACGGCTTTTGGTCATTGACGCTGTACAACGACAAGCACCTCTTCCACCCGAATGACCTCAAGCGCTACTCGCTCGGCACCAAGAACAAGAACCTCAAGCGCAACGCCGACGGTTCACTGACGCTCTATGTCGGAGCAAAATCGCCCGGAGGGGACAAGGAGGCAAATTGGCTACCAGCTCCGGATGGACATTTCTCGCTCTACATCCGCGCCTACTGGGGCAAGGAAGGTATCCTCGATGGTTCGTGGAAGCCGCCGGTGATCAGCAAGTCGTGACGTTCCTTTGGGCTGAGGGCCTGTTTTCGCAGGCGAGTGCAGTGCCGCCTGCGAGTACGCCTTGACTTCCGGGTTTGGCGCTTTTCGGACATGAGCGGTCCAGTGAACGATGTCCGCTTCCGGGGGTGGAGCGGACTTCCTAATCTCGCGGGCCGATGTCTGGAAATGACCCAGAGCGCACTTCAACAATCCCGAACTTTATCGTCTCGGACCCTGACCGGTTCGATCAAGGCTGCTATGCTCCAGAAATTGGACGCAATGCGTTCTCGGTGGCGTGAGGCTGACCTACGAAGTAACCGACGAGATCGAACTCGGGTAGGTGGCGGCGCTCTCATTTCCCCTCTCCCCTTGTGGGAGAGGGTGGCTTCGCGAAGCGAGGACGGGTGAGGGGTCTCTCTCCGCGGATTTTGTCGGTCGCAGCTACCGGACTTGCCGTTGACGGTTTAAAGTCGATCTTGTGCGCAATCGCTGGAACGATGATCATTCGGAGGTCGTCATGAGGTTACCGGGCGCGGCGATCATTTTGCAGCATCGGCTCCCGTCGCGAATGGCGGAGTTGTACGCCTTCATACAGATGGCTCCGGCGCTCGATAAGTTGTCCGAAACGACGCCTATCCAGGTGACAGCAGGGGCGCGGACGTTTCAGATCTCCAGACCCACGCTCCTTTTGTACCCGATCGCAGACGCCGCAGTGCTGATGTCGCGAGGGCTTTTGCAATTCATGGGAATCGGTATGTCGCGGAAAGGTGACCTTGTTCAGGCGAAACGGGAGCCCAATGACATCCGGATGGATAATGTCGATACAAGTCTGGCGGACGTTCCCATCGACAGGGCATTGGCAGGCTGGTCGATTTCGCGTGCCCGCGCCGAGCAATTGCTGAAATTGTGCATCTCGACGGGGCACAAGGTTTCGGCGCACATGACCACACAAACCGCCAAAGGCTCGGATGCGGATATTCCCGAGTTGGCCGAAGCGTTTCAACTGGTCAACGATCTGATCAATCGGGAAGTTTACAAGGCCCTGGGCGAAGCAGAGATCGTTTTCTCGCCGGGGACCAGTCACGGCCACATTGTTTGAGCGGAACCATCGATGTATTCGACGCTGCGATCGTCGATGCGGGCGCGCCAGACCCGCAATAGACAGAGCGCGGACGAGATAGATAGAAGGGGCTCGCAACGCGCGAGCCCCGCCACATGCGTTGTACCTCAGGCCTTGTGATGGACGGCCTGGAGGCCATAGACCGGCGTCGGGATCCCCTCGTGGCGCGCCTTCAACTGTAGCGACAGGAACTGCGAGTAATGGCGCGACTGGTGCAGATTGCCGCCGTGGAACCATAGGCCTTCCTGCTGCGTCGGCTTCCACATGTTGCGCTGTTCGCCTTCCCAGGGGCCGGGGTCCTTGGTCGTGTCCGAGCCGAGCCCCCAGACCTTGCCGACGCTGTCGGCTGTTTCCTGGCCGACGAGATCGGCGACGAAGCCGTTCATCGAGCGGTAACCGGTGGCATAGACGATCACGTCGGCGGGCAATTCCTTGCCGTCGACGAGCCTGACGCCGTTGGGCGTGATTTCCTCGACCTGGCCGGCGACCAGCTTGATCTTGCCGTCGATGATCAGTTGCGAGGCGCCGACGTCGATGTAATAGCCCGAGCCGCGGCGCAGGTATTTCATGAACAGCCCGGAATCGTCCTCGCCGAAGTCGAGCCTGAAGCCGGCCTTCTCCAGCCCGGAATAGAAGGCAGCGTCATCCTGGCGGATCTTGTCGTAGACCGGCTTCTGGAGCTGATGCAGGATCCGGTAGGGCAGCGAGGCGAAGATCAGATCGGCCTTTGCCGTCGTCATGCCGCTGCGGACGGCGCGTTCGGAATAGAGATCGGCGAGGCTCGCCATCAGCGAATCCGAGCGCACGATGTGGGTCGTCGAGCGCTGCACCATCGTCACGTCGACGCCGGCCTCGTAGAGCGCGGCGCAGATGTCATGCGCGGAATTGTTCGAGCCGATCACGACGACCTTCTTGCCCTTGTAGCGGTCGGGGCCGGGATGGCGCGAGGAATGATGCTGCTCTCCCTTGAAGGTTTCCATGCCCTTGAATTGCGGCAGGTTCGGCTTGGCGGACATGCCGGTTGCGAACACAAGCTGCTTTGGCCGCAGCGTGATCTCCTTGCCGTCGCGCTCGACGACGACGGTCCATTCCTTTTTGGCGTCGTCCCAGCTGGCGCGCTTGGCCGTGGTGTTGGTCCAGTAGTTCAGCTCCATGACCTTGGCGTACATCTCCAGCCAATCGCCGATCTTGTCCTTGGGCGAGAACACCGGCCAGTTCTTGGGGAAATCGATGTAGGGCAGGTGATCGTACCAGACGGGGTCGTGGAGGCAGAGCGACTTGTAGCGGTTGCGCCACGAATCCCCGGGACGGGCGTTCTTTTCGACGATGATGGCCGGCACGCCGAGCTGGCGCAGCCGCGCCCCGAGCGCAATGCCGCCCTGGCCGCCGCCGACGACGAGCACGTAGGGTTGGGTCTGGAAGCCGAGCTGCTCGGCCTCCTCGTCGCGCAGTTCCTTCCACGTCTTGGCGCCGGGATTGACGCCGTGCCTGGCGCCGAGCGGCCGGCTGAAGCCGGCCTTTTCCTCATGGCCCTTCAGCTCGACCATCGTTGTCAGCAGCGTCCATATCTGGCCGTTCTGCAGCCGGATGTATCCATATCCGCGCGCGACCTCGGTCTCGAACGAAATCCAGCACTCGGTCACGCCGCCGGCTTCGCTGGCCGTCTCGCCCTCGGCGATCTTCCAGTCGCGCGGCTTCACGCGCGCCAGGCACTGCGCGAGCATGTCGCGGACCTGATCGCGGCCTTCCATCGTCCTGATGTTCCAGGTGAACGCCACAAGGTCGCGCCAGTAGCACTCCGGCGCGAACATTTCCGCGGCGGCCTCAAGATCGCCCGCCGCAAGCGCGGCTCCGAATTTGTCGAGAAAGACTTGGACGCGCGCGTCGATGGTGGTGTCGAGCATCATTTCCTCCCGAAGGTTATTTTCAGTTTTTCTGCGCCAGTAGCGCAACCTTATCCCAATTGCCGGACGAATCCAGATTTGCGCGATAGCGGAAGATGCGGGCAAAATTCCGTGAGGGCGATTGGCTCGGCTTGCGGCGCCCCGCGCCGACGACGGCGCGAGAGCGATCGCGGGTTCCAGGGGAGACGTTACTTCTGATTTTCAGAAATTACTCTTGACGCCAAACCCAAATCACCTTTATCTCCGCCGCCGTCCCGCCCCACTCAGAGGGGCGTTGCGCAACGTCACGAAACGCGGAGCGGGATGCGGTGGACGCGGGCGGCGCTTGACGGGCGATGCGACCGGCGGACGGCGAAGTCGTGTGGTCCTGACGCCCCGGTGCTGGCGTCAAGTTTGCGGAAGGCAACTTCCGCTGATGACGGCGGCAAGAAAGCCGGTCGCCGGGGAGAGCACGAAGGAAGCCGTAAAACCATTGCGCGGGGAATGCCGGGCGTTTCCGGTGTGACCTGACTAACGCGTGTGCGCTTCTCACCACCCATTGCACACGCGGCTATCGGGCGCATCGGGCGCCCGGCATTCCCTGCGCCCTCTGACGGAGAGGGCGGAACGAACCGGTCAAACCTCGCGCGAAACATGCGGCGAGATCGCGAAGCCGTGTTCGCCAGATTAACGAGCGCGCTGTTTGACGAACGTTGAATTCGAGGCCGCGATCGCGCGCAAACTGTCATTGCCGGGCTTGACCCGGCAATCCATCACGTTTCGCGAAAAGCCTTTTCGAAGAGGATGGATCACCGGGTCAAGCCCGGTGATGACGATCTCAATTGATACGCCGGCCGCCGTCGGAGCGGCGCCGTGCGTCGACGTGACCGAAGGCCGCGAGCCCCGCTTATTCCTCGTCCGCTTTCTTGCCGCCGATCGTCTTCAGCTTGGCGAACACCGCATCGACATTGAGGTCGTCGCGCTGCTTCTCGGATGGCTCGAACTCCGGCTCCTTCTTGGTGGTCTCGGAGGCAGGCAGCAAAGTGGCGCCGCCGTAGGCGGTGTCGGTCGGCTTCTCCTTGGCGGCGCGCTGCACCTCGAAATCGAGTTCGATCTGCGAGCACAGGCCGAGCGTCACCGGGTCCATCGGGGTCAGCGTCGAGGCGTTCCAGTGGGTGCGGTCGCGGACGCTGGCGATGGTGGTCTTGGTGGTGCCCACCAGCCGCATGATCTGGGCGTCCTTCAACTCGGGGTGGTTGCGGACCAGCCACAGGATCGCGCTCGGGCGCTCATGGCGGCGCGACACCGGGGTGTAGCGCGGGCCTTTCTTCTTGGCGGCCGGCGGCAGCGTCACCTTGCTCTCGCCGAGCTTGAGCCGGTAATTCGGGTCCTTTTCGCCCTTTTCGATCTCGTCGCGGCTGAGCTGGCCGGTCGAAATCGGGTCCATGCCCTTGATGCCCTGGGCGGCGTCGCCGTCGGCGATGGCGCGGACCTCGAGCGGGTGCATTTTGGTGAAATCGGCCACCTGATCGAAGGTCAGCGCGGTATTATCGACCAGCCACACGGCCGTCGCCTTCGGCATCAGCGGTGCATTGCTCATGGCAAATCTCCTTTGCGCTTCGCCCACCCCTTGGGGGCGAAGCCGTGGTCATCAGCGATGACGGGAATGATGCCGCTATATAAGCCGTCCGGGGCCAAGTCCGCAATGGTTTGCTAAAACGGTCTTGACAGCGCCCGAAAGCAGTCCCAAGTCCTTATCCGAATTGACCGTTCCCTGCCCGGCGGCGAGGGGTGATTCGGACGGAAATTGCACCCATGCAGGCCAAACCACCCCTGAAAATCGTGCTTTGTTCGCCCCGCGGCTTCTGCGCGGGCGTGGTACGGGCGATCGACACCGTGGAACGGGCGTTAACCATCTACGGCGCCCCGGTCTATGTCCGCCACGAGATCGTCCATAACCGCTATGTGGTCGACAGCCTGCGGACCAAGGGCGCGATTTTCGTCGAGGAACTGGCCGAAATCCCCGACAATACCAACGCCCCGGTGGTGTTTTCCGCCCACGGGGTTCCCAAATCGGTGCCGGCCGACGCCCGGGCGCGCAATTTCTTTTCGCTGGACGCGACCTGCCCGCTGGTCACCAAGGTGCACCGGGAGGCGGCGATCCATTTCAAGCGCGGCCGGGAAATCCTGCTGATCGGGCATTCCCATCACCCGGAAGTGGTGGGAACGCTCGGGCAGTTGCCGGCAGGCGCGGTGACGCTGATCGAGACCGCGGAAGACGCCAAGACCTTCACGCCGAAGGATCCCAACAACCTCGCTTTCGTGACCCAGACGACGCTGTCGATCGACGACACCGCCGAGATCGTCGCGATGCTGAAGGAGCGCTTCCCCAACATCTCCGGTCCGCACAAGGAAGACATCTGCTACGCCACCACCAACCGCCAGCTCGCGGTCAAGAAGGTGGCGCCGGTGGTTGACGCCCTGATCGTGGTCGGCGCGCCGAATTCGTCGAACTCGCAGCGGCTGCGCGAAGTCGCCGAGCGCGAGGGCTGCCCCATTGCCGTGCTGGCGCAACGCGCCGGCGATCTCGACTGGTCGCGCTTCGAAGGCATCAAGAGCCTCGGCATCACCGCGGGCGCCTCGGCGCCGGAGGTGATCGTCGAGGAGATCATGGGCGCATTCGCCGAGCGCTACGAATTGCAGGTGGAGACGGTCTCGGCCGCGGAAGAGAACGAATTCTTTCCGCTGCCGCGGTCGCTGCGGCCCGACGCCGCCGAGTAAGCGCGATGGCGGTTTACACCGACGTCGCCGCCGAAGAGCTTGCGGAATTCCTCAAATCCTACGATCTCGGCGAACTCCTGTCCTACAAGGGCATCGCCGAGGGCGTGGAGAATTCCAATTTCCTGCTGCACTCTTCCGCCGGCTATTTCATCCTGACGCTGTATGAAAAGCGCGTCGCCAAGGGCGACCTGCCGTTCTTCCTCGCGCTGATGACGCATCTCGCCAGCCGCGGCATCAGTTGTCCGCTGCCGGTCAAGAACAGAAGCGGCGAGGCGCTCAGCACGCTGGCCGGGCGGCCGGCGGCGATGATCAGCTTCCTGGAAGGCGTCTGGCCGCGCAAGCCGAGCGTCGCGCATTGCGCCGGCGTCGGCCAGGCGCTGGCGCGGATGCATCTGGCCGGGCGCGATTTTCCGATGGCGCGCGCCAATGCGCTGTCGGTGTCGGGCTGGCGGCCGCTGTTCGAACAGGCTCGTTCGCGCGCCGACGAATTGCAGCCGGGTCTGGCCGGCTTCATCGAAGCCGAGCTCGATCATCTCGAGGGCGGCGTCTGGCCGAAGAACCTGCCGATCGGCGTCATCCACGCCGACCTGTTTCCCGACAACGTGTTCTTCCTCGGCGAGCGGCTCTCCGGCATCATCGATTTCACCTTCGCCTGCAACGACCTGCTCGCCTATGACGTGGCGATCTGCCTCAACGCCTGGTGCTTCGAGAGCGATTGCTCGTTCAACGTCACCAAGGCGCGCGCGTTTCTCAATGCCTATGGCCGCGAGCGCAAATTGTCCGAGGCCGAGGAGAACGCGCTGCCGCTGCTCGCGCGCGGCGCGGCGTTGCGTTTCCTGCTGACGCGGCTGGTGGATTTCCTCAACGTCCCGCCGGGCGCGCTGGTGCGGCCGAAGGACCCGCTGGAATACGTCCGCAAGCTGCGCTTTCAGCAGGGCGTGGCCAGCATGCGCGACTATGGCGTCGCGGCTTCGGGGCTGGTGGCGTGAGTTCGCTTCCCACCGTGATCATCCACACCGACGGCGCGTGCTCGGGCAATCCCGGGCCCGGCGGCTGGGGCGCGATCCTCAAGTTCGGCGACGTCGAAAAGGAAATGAAGGGCGGCGAGGCGCACACCACCAACAACCGCATGGAGCTGATGGCGGCGATCTCGGCGCTGGAAGCGCTGAAAAAACCCTGCACCGTCGATCTCTACACCGACAGCCAGTATGTCCGTCAGGGCATCACCGGCTGGATCCACGGCTGGAAGAAGAACGGCTGGCGCACCGCGGACAAGAAGCCGGTCAAGAACGTCGAGCTGTGGCAGCGGCTCGACGCCGCGCTGAAATCGCACGAGGTCCGCTGGCACTGGGTCAAGGGCCACGCCGGCCACGACGAAAACGAGCGCGCCGACCAGTTGGCGCGCGACGGCGTCGCGATGGCGAGGTTGAAGGGGTGATAATCTTCGTCATGGCCGGGCTTGACCCGGCCATCCACGTCTTTGGCGCCAGATGTAAGTGAAGACGTGGATGCCCGGGACAAGCCCGGGCATGACGTCATTGTACGGGTGGAATAGCGCTAAGAAAGGATCAGAGCTGCCCGAGCAGCGTGTCGCCGCCGGAGACCTCGACCTTGCCGGGGGCCGGCTCGAGATTGAGCTTCTTGACCACGCCGTCCTCGACCAGCATCGAATAGCGATGGGAGCGGATGCCGAGCCCGTTGCCGGAAGCGTCGAGCTCCATGCCGATCGCCTTGGTGAAGTCGGCATTGCCGTCGGCGAGGAACACCGCCTCGTCGCGCTGGTCGGTGTCGCGCTTCCAGGCGTTCATGACGAAGGCGTCGTTGACCGAGACGATCGCAATGGTGTTCACGCCCTTGTCCTTGATGGCGTAGGCGTTGAGGAAAATGCTCGGCAGATGCATCTTGTGGCAGGTGCCGGTATAGGCGCCGGGCACCGCGAACAGCGCGACCTTCTTGCCCTTGAAGATGTCGTCGGTGGTCCTGACCTGCGGACCTTCCGCCGTCATCACCCGAAATTTTGCTTCCGGCAGCTTGTCGCCAACTTTGATGGTCATCGTCAATTCTCCCTAAATGGTGCGGCTATTCCTTAGAGCATTTTCCGGCGGGAAGGAAACCACTTCACCGCGCTGTGATGGCTCAAACCGTCCTTCCGGGGGCGGGTGCCGATGCACCCTCCCGGAAGGACCACGTCTGGGCCTGTTCAGCGCGGCAAGAACCGGGCGGCGGATCAGGCCGCCGCGGCCTTCTTCTCGTCGCGCAGCTCGCGGCGCAGGATTTTTCCGACATTGGTCTTCGGCAATTCGGTCCTGAACGCGATCTGCTTGGGGACCTTGTAGGCGGTGAGCTGCGTCTGGCAGAACTTGATGATGTCCTCGGCGGTGAGGTTCGGGTCCTTCTTGACGATGAACGCCTTGACGGCTTCGCCGGAGCGGTCGTCCTGGACGCCGATCACGGCGCATTCCAGCACGCCCGGATGGCTCGCAATCACTTCCTCGATCTCGTTGGGATAGACGTTGAAGCCGGACACCAGGATCATGTCCTTCTTGCGGTCGACGATCTTGGTGTAGCCGTCCGGCGTCATGACGCCGATGTCGCCGGTACGGAAATAGCCGTCCGCGGTCATCACCTTGGCGGTTTCCTCCGGCCGGTTCCAGTAGCCGGCCATCACCTGCGGGCCCTTGGCGCAGATTTCGCCGGGCTCGCCGAACGGCACTTCCTTGCCGTCGTCATCGCGGATCGAGATATAGGTCGAGGACACGGGAATGCCGATCGAGCCGTTGAATTCGGAAGAGGTCGCGGTGTTGCAGGTCAGCGTCGGCGAGGTCTCCGACAGGCCGTATCCTTCCGCGATGCTGCAGCCGGTCAGCTTCTTCCACTGCTCGGCGACCGGGCGCTGCACGGCCATGCCGCCGCCGTTCGAAATCTTCAGCTTGGAGAAATCGATCTTGGCGAAATCGGGATGGTGCATGAGCCCGTTGTAGAGCGTGTTGACCGCCGGGAAGCTGTTGACCTGGTATTTCATCAGCTCCTTGATGAAGCCGGCCATGTCGCGCGGATTGGGGATCAAAAGGTTGACGCCGCCGGCGCGCACCGCCAGCAGGAAGCACGCCGTCAGCGCGAAGATGTGATAGAGCGGCAGCGCGCAAACGATGAAGATCTGGTCGACATGCGGAGGCAACGCCAGCGCGGGCTGCAGCCAGGCGTCGTTCTGCAGCACGTTGGCGAGAATGTTGCGGTGGAGCAGCGTCGCGCCCTTGGAGACGCCGGTGGTGCCGCCGGTATATTGCAGGAAGGCGACATCGTCCGGCCCGATCTTCGGCTTGTTGAACTTCATGCCCCGGCCGGCCGCGACGGCGTCGTTGAACAGCACCGCGCCCGGAATCGAATACGGCGGCACCATCTTCTTCACGCGCCGCACCACCAGATTGACGATCATGCCCTTGAGGCCGAGCATGTCGCCCATGCGTGCCGATGATGACATGCTTGACCGCGGTCTTGGCCAGCACCTGCTGCACGGTGTGCGCGAAGTTCTCCAGCACGACGATGGCCTCGGCGCCGGAATCCTTGAGCTGGTGCTCAAGCTCGCGCGGGGTGTAGAGCGGATTGACGTTCACCACCGCATAGCCCGCGCGCAGCACGGCGGCGGTCGCTATCGGATATTGCAGCACGTTCGGCATCATCAGCGCGACGCGCGCGCCCTTCTGCCAGCCCCTTGCTCTGCAGATAGGCACCGAACGCCACCGACATCTCGTCGAGATCGCGATAGGTGATCGACTTGTCCATGCAGATGAAAGACTTGCGGTCGGAAAACTTGGCAAAGCTTTCTTCCAGCAGTTCGACCAGCGACGGGTACTGGGTGACATCGATGTCGGCGGGCACGCCGGCCGGATATTGCTTGAGCCAGATGCGCTCCATGGTGCTTCCCCTTCCGGTTGACCTGCCCCGATTTCGGACCGAGGCGCGTTGTTTGGGGCAGTATTGAGCAATGCAGCCGCTCATGGCAAGGCGGCCGCGCGTTATGACGCAATGTTCGGTAAAGAGGCCCGGGAAGTCCGGCTTGCGCGGCCGATCGAGGGCGCGTCAGCTCCGGGGCGCGGCGGCCTTCTGATCCGTCGGCTGGGCGTCGCTGGTCGTGCTCTTGGGCTTGGCGGCAGGCTTGGAAACCGCCTTGGGCTTCGCCGGCTTTGCGGGTTTGTCGGCCGCAGTCACGGGTTTTTCGGCGGGCTTCGCGGCGCCATCGGGCTTGGCACCATCAGACTTGGCGTCGGCGTGCTTGATGGCGGCCGGCTTGGCGGCGGATTTTGGCTCGGGCTTCTTGTCGGGTTTGGCGTTCGGCTCGGTCGCAGCCTCGGGCTTTTTCGCCGCAACCCGCGCCTTCTTGCCGCGATGCGGTGAGCCTGCTTGTCGGAATCCGCAGCGACGGCCGCGATCAACGCCGGCGCCGGTCCGGGTCGGACCGGTGTAGACGACGATCGGCTCCGAAGGCGCGGCCGCGGCCGCAATCAATTCCGATGGCTTGAGCACCGGCGGCTGCAATCCGGCGGCGAAGAACGTCATGCTGGCGTCGCCGCTGGCTGATGCGCCGCTCGCATTGCTGGCGACCGTGTCCTCGTCCTCGTCGCTGGCGGGCTTGTGGCGCTTGCCGCCGCACATCTCGTCGCGCAGGTTCGGCGGCGAGGCGTCGATCGGCACCAGATTGTCGACGGTGCCGAGCGAGGGGCGCAGCCATGCCAGCGTGTTGTTGCCGAAGCCGCGCTCCAGCAGTCTGGGCGGCGCGCACCGCGCGCATCTGACCGGAAGAGGCGCCCAGCACCACCGCGATCAGCCGCTTGCCGTTGCGGGTGGCGGAGGCCACCAGATTGTAGCCGGACGCGCAGATGAAGCCGGTCTTGAAACCGTCGGCGCCGGGATAGCGCCCGATCAGCTTGTTGAAGTTCTGCGTGACCCGGCGGCCGAAGCGGATCGAGGGAATGTGGACGAAATATTCGTATTCCGGCAGATCGCGAATGATGGCGCGGGCGAGGATCGCAAGGTCGCGCGCCGAGGTGATCTGGCCGTCGGCGGGCAGGCCGTTCGGATTGACGTAGCTCGTCTGCGTCATGCCGAGCCGCTGCGCGTTCTGGTTCATCAGCGCCGAAAAGCCGTCGATCGAACCGCCGACGCCTTCGGCCAGCACCACGGCCATGTCGTTGGCCGACTTGACCAGCATCATCTTCAGCGCGTTGTCGACGGTGAGCTGGGTGCCGGGCCGGAAGCCCATCTTCGAGGGCGACTGCGAGGCGGCGACCGGCGACACCGTGACCAGCGTATCGAGCGTGAGGCGCCCCTCCTTGACCGCCTTCAGCGTGACATAGGCGGTCATCAGCTTGGTCACCGAGGCGGGATACCAGGGATAGGTGGCGTTCTCGGCTTCGAGCACCTTTCCGGTGTCGGCTTCGATGAGCAGCTGGGCTTCCGCATGCGCGAGGCGCGGGGCGACGATGCCGAGCGCTGCGACAAGAACGATCCAGTTCAGCGATGACTTGCGAAGCAGCGGGCGAAGAAAATGCACTATCCGATTCCGGTCCTTTGAGACCCGCCTTCGAAAAGGAGGTCCTGACATGTGAGGTTCGGGTTTCAAGCGTGCGGATCTTGAACCATAAACTTGCGCCGTCGGCTACGGCAGCGCAAACCTATACCGGCTTGCCGATTCAGAACAGAGGCGAACCGACTAATTCGTCGATGAAATAGGCCGAATTTCGACGATACTCAAATCTTGACGGCGGTACTGCCGGTTTCGCGCGTCTGGATGCTGGCCCGCGCATTCTCCTGAACCATGAATTGCGCGCGGGCGAGTTCCGCGAAACGGCCGCCTTTCGCCACCAGTTCATCGAACGTTCCGCTTTCGATCACCCGCCCGTTGTCGAATACCAGGATCCGCGTGGCGTTGCGGATGGTCGAGAGCCGGTGCGCGATCACGAAGGTGGTGCGGCCCTTCATCACTTCGTCGAGAGCGGCGTTGACCTTGGCTTCGGTGACCGCGTCGAGCGCGCTGGTGGCCTCGTCGAGGATCAGGATCGGCGGATCCTTCAACAGCGCGCGCGCGATCGACAGCCGCTGCCGCTCGCCGCCGGACAGCATGCGTCCGCGCTCGCCGGCATTGGTTTCGAATCCCTGCTCGCCGCGCTCGATGAATTCCAGCGCCTGGGCGCGGGCCGCCGCGATCCGCATTTCCTCCTCGGTCGCGTCCGGCTTGCCGACGCGCAGATTGTCGGCAATCGTCCGGTTGAACAGCAGCGCCTCCTGGAACACCACGCCGATGTTCCGCCGCAGCGCCGTCAGCGTCAGGCCGCGGACGTCCATGCCGTCGATCTTGATGATGCCCGACTGCGGATCGAAGGCGCGATGCAACAGCGCGATCGCCGTCGATTTGCCGGCGCCGGTCGGGCCGACCAGCGCGATGGTCTGGCCGGGCAGCGCAACGAAGGAAAGGTCTTCGACCGCCGGCCGCTTGCCGTCATAGGAAAACGAAACGTCGATGAATTCGACGAGCCCCGAGAGCCGCCCGGTATCGATCGCGTCGGGCCGGTCGTGAACCGCGGGCACCGCATCCAGCACGTCGAAGAATTCCTGCAGGCGAGGCGCTTCCATGAACACGTTGTTGATGAAGGAGACCACCTGTTCGAGCTTCTGGATCAGCATGGTGGCGAAACGAGACGAACATCACGATCTCGCCGACCGTGGTGAGGCCCTGCGCATGCAGCGCGATGCCGACGGTGAAGATCGCCAGCACCGTGATGGTGGTCGACGCCCGCGTGATGACGGTGACCAGCGCCCACCACGACAATACCGGCATCTGCACCGCGAGCAGCTTGTCGGCGACGAAGCGCAGGCCCTGCACCTCGGCATCGATGCGCACGAAGCTCTGCACCAGCGCGACGTTGCCGAGCGCGTCGGAGGCGCGCGCGGACAGGTCGCTGTAATGCGACTCCACCTCGTTCTGCAGGCCGTAGGTCTTGCGCACCACCAGCGTGGTGAGCACTGTGAACACGATGCACAGCACGAACAGCAGGATCGCCAGCCGCCAGTTGATGTAGAACGAGAGCGGCAGCAGCACCACCAGCGACATGATCGCGGCGAAGTGTTCGCGGAAGAAGCCGAGCCACAGCCGCCACAATGCGTCGGTGCCGTTCAGCATCACCTTCATCAGGCGGCCGGAATGGGTGCCGGTGTGGAAGGTCAGCGGCAACTGCATGATGTGCTCGAAATAGTTCGTCAGCACCGCCTGGCGCTGGCGGTGCGCCAGCCGGTCGGCGTGAAGCGCGACCGCGGCGCTGCTGGCGATGGTGAACAGGCCGAACGCCGCCCAGGCCGCCAGCAGCGGCCACGCCGACGGCGATCCGGACGTCGGCTTGCCGGAGAGCACGTCGACGATGCGGCCGAACAGCACCGGCTCGGCGAATTGCGCGCCGGCAAGCAGCAGATTGGTGGCGGCCAGAATCCAGCCCAGCCGCGCCTCTTTGCCGAGCAGTTCAAGGACGCGCGCGTAAAGCCGAAACATGGACATGCGGGTAAGGACTCGCAAAGAGGGCGGACCGCCGCCGAAAGTTCCATTCTAGTCCGGGAACGGCTGCAAGATACAGGGCAGGGGTGGTGTTTTGCTCAGTTGACGAGGCGACCGTCCAATGGCGGCAGGAAGCGATCGTCGAAAATATCCGCCGCGGGCGGCCGTTTGCCGAATTTGAAATCCTCCGCGACCGCTGCGATCGACCGGTCGAGGCGGGCGGGGTCGACCCCGCCGATGCCGTTGCGCCTGACTTCGGCGGTCAGGATGTTGTCGGAGATCAGCGTACGCAGCCGTTCGAGCTCCAGATCGCGCGATCCGCCATCCATCCGGCTGACGACTTCATCCACCGCGCGAGCCGGCTGCCGGATGGCGAGATGCGTCCCGGCAATCAGCGCGCGCACGAAGCCCTTCACGGCCTCGGGGCTTTTGGCCGCGAATGCCGGATTGACGATGACGGCAAAGCCGTAGGCCTCGCAGCCATAGTCGGCAAACCGAAGCACCGCGAGGTCGTCGGCCGGCACGCCGCGATCTTTCAAATTGACCGCCGACAGGTATGAAAATCCGGTCACGGCGTCGACCTGACCCGCCGACAGCATCGGTTCGCGCACGGCGGCGCCGATCCTGCTCTGCTTCACGCCCGCGATCTTGATGCCGTCCTGCCGCGCCAAAGCCGGCCACAGCCGGATCGACAGATCGCCGTCGGCGACGCCGAGCGTCTTGCCTTCGATGTCGGCGAGCGCGTGGATGCCGCGGCTCTTGCGCGCGATGATGGCGTAGGGCGACTGGTTGAACAGCACGAACACCGCCTTGACCGGCGGCGCGTCGGACTTGCCGCGAAAGCGGATCAGTTCGTTGATGTCGGCCAGCGCGAAATCGCTGGCGCCAGAGGCGACGCGCGCGATCGCATCCGGCGAACCGCTGGCGATGTTGGTGGTGACCGCGAGGCCCTCGGCGCTGAACAGTCCGCCGGCCGAGGCCATCAGCACAGGAGCCGCGCCGGCATCGATCGGACGATCGAAGGAAAACTGGATCGGAATTGGTGGCCTGGGTTCGGCCTGCGCCCGGCCCTCGCCGTCACCGAAGCATGCGAAACCCAAAAGGCCCGCCAGCAGAGCTGAGACACAGCGGAATCGCGTTGGTCGAACTCACACGCATGGGACTACTTCGACGTTGAGGCCTCGGAGCCCGCTTGTTCCTTGATCGCCGGCAGACGCTGGAGCGGGGCTTTCGAGCATAGTGGCTGACCGAATGTGAACGGTCGATGACCGCCACTATTCCGCCACCGGTCGTTCAGCCGCGGTTCGGTTTCGGGAACCTAAGATGGCTTCAGTGGTTGGTGACACAGGCGGCCTGACAGGCCGGGCCACCATGGAGGATATTCGAGATGTTTGCCCGAAAATCAGTGTTTTCATCGATTGGCCGCGCCACCGCGATGGCGACCGTGGCGGCGATGGCACTTGCCGTGCCGAGCCTTCGCTGGCTCGCGCCGGGTCGGCGGGGCCGGCCACCGACTTCAGCTCCCGCGCCAGGGTCTACCATCACGGTGGCGGTGGCGGGGCGGCTGCCGCAGCGGCGTTTGCCGGCATTGTCGGCACGGGTCTCGCCATCGCGGCCACCCAGAACCGACGGGCCTATTATGACGACGGCTATTATGGCGGCGGCCCGGTGTATTACGGCGGCGGCCCGGCCTATTATGGCGGCGGCCCCGGCTACTACGATCCCGGCTACGGCTATGGCCACGCTTCCGAGTTTGGCGGCCAGCCCTACCCCAACTACTGACCGAGCGGGCCTGTCAGACGGTCCTTTGCCTGGCAACCGCCCGGTAACCATGTTTCGGCCAATGCCATCGATCCGCCGGACGCGCCGCGCGCACGCCGGCGGATTTTCTGTCGTAAAACCGGCTTGGCCGTTAACACGCTGGCCATCGGTTTGGATTACCTTGAGAAAATGAGTGATTCGCTCGAGCGGCTTTATCAGGCGGTGCTCGCGGCCAAGGATCTCGATCCGGCGATTTCGCGGACCGCCCGGCTGTTCCAGCGCGGCCCGGCCAAGATGGCCAAGAAGCTGGCCGAGGAAGCCATCGAGGTCGTGATCGACGCCGTCAATGGCGATATCCGACGCCGTGGTCCGCGAGAGCGCCGACCTGCTCTACAATCTCACGGTGCTATGGGCGTCGGCCGGCGTGCGGCCCGAGGACGTGTGGCGCGAGATGGCAACGGCGCGAACATCTGCTCGGCATCGCCGAGAAGATGCCGAAATCGCCCGTGAAACTGGCCAAGGCTACGGCGGCCCGGGTGGCGCGGCGACCAATTGTCGCGCTCGAAAGCCGCGGGCTCGCGCAAGCGCCACTGAGATCTAGCGACTATCCGGCAAACTCCCGGCATGGACAAATCCGTCCCGTGGTGGTTCATCGCGCCATGCTGAGACGGATTTACGACTGGTGCATCGACGCCGCCCACAAGCCCTACGCGCTCTGGATCATGGGAGCGGTGGCGTTCGCGGAAAGCTCGTTCTTTCCGGTGCCCCCGGACGTGATGCTGATCCCGATGTCGCTGGCGCGGCCGCAGCGGGCCTGGCTCTACGCCCTGGTCTGCACGGCGACCTCGGTGGTCGGCGGCATGCTCGGCTACGCGATCGGCGCGCTGCTCTACGATTCGCGTCGGGCACTGGCTGATCCAGTTCTACGGCCTCGGCGGCAAGGTCGAGCCTTCCGCGCCTCCTATGCCGAATGGGGCGCGCTGATCATCCTGCGGCAAGGGGCTGACGCCGATCCCCTACAAGCTCGTCACCATCACGTCGGGCTTTGCCGGTTACAACATCTGGCTGTTCGTCGCTGTGCTCGATCATCGCCCGCGGCGGACGCTTCTTCGTCGTCGCGATCCTGCTCAACCGCTACGGCGAATGGATCCGGGTCCGGATCGAGAAGCATCTGGGGCTGTGGGTCGCGCTCGGCGCCGCCGTGCTCGTGCTCGGCTTCGTCGTCGCGTTTCGAATGATCTGAAAGCGCGCGCGTGAAGCGCTTTGCCGCTCCGCGGCTTCGGGCTACGCTCGGCGTCATGATGGGCTCGACCGGACATCATCATCGCGCAGGCGAGGCACGCGGGTCGCGACCGCGACGCTTGTCGCCGCAACGCGGCGATGTTGCTGCTCGCCAGCGGAGCACGGCCTGGCCGCAGGCGGCTCCGCCACCGCCCGCGCTCGGCGTTCAGGATCCGGCCCGCAAGTCTCACGCCCACAAGGCGAGGCCGACCCGCAACGCCTGCCCCGGCGCGCGAGGAAATCCGGGCCTGATCAACGAAATCGGCAAGCTGTTCGAGAAGCTGCCGCCGCTGAAGAGCCCGCAACAGACCATCGACGATTTGAACGCGCGCGCCAGGACGCGGCCAAGGACGCTTCCGACAGCCTGTCGCGACTGGCGAAGCCGTCCTCGATGGTGTCCGGGCGCATGATCTGTCCGGTGTCGGCCAACGGCTCGCCGGACTGCAAGCCCGGCGCCGACAAGCTCTGCCAGGCCAAGGGCTACAAGGAGGGCAAGAGCCTCAACACCGATTCCGCGGAAACCTGCTCGGCGAAGGTGCTGATCCCCGGCCGGGCGCGAAAACCGGACGATTGCCGGACCGACAATTACGTCACCAGCGCGGTGTGCCAGTAGCGCCTTGGCGGCAAGCGCATCGGATTGCCTTGTTGGTATGATGTCTGGCATCTTTGGCCCAATGCCGCCGCTGCCGCGGACGGCCAGTCCCTGGAAAACCAAAAAGGATTTTGCCGCATGTCCATGCCTGCCTTGTTCAAGGGCCGTCTGTCGTTACCGGTGATCGGTGCGCCGCTGTTCATCATCTCCGTGCCCGATCTCGTGATCGCCCAGTGCAAGGCGGGCGTCGTCGGATCGTTTCCGGCGCTGAACGCGCGCCCGCCGGCGCTGCTCGACGAGTGGCTGGTGCGGATCAAGGAAGAGCTTGCGGCCTACGACAAGGCGCATCCCGAGCGGCCGTCGGCGCCGTTCGCGGTCAACCAGATCGTGCACCGCTCGAACAACCGGCTCGATCAGGATCTCGCGCTTTGCGAGAAGCACAAGGTGCCGATGATCATCACCTCGCTCGGCGCGCGCGAAGAACTCAATCAGGCCGCGCATCGCTGGGGCGGCATCGTCTTCCACGACGTGATCAACCAGAAATTCGCGCACAAGGCGATCGAGAAGGGCGCCGACGGCCTGATCCTGGTCGCGGCCGGCGCCGGCGGCCATGCCGGCGACGATCTCGCCGTTCGCCTTCGTGGCGGAGACCCGGCAGTGGTTCGACGGGCCGATCGCGCTGTCGGGCGCGATCGGCAACGGCCGCGCCATCCGCGCCGCGCGGATGCTGGGCGCCGACTTCGCCTATATCGGCTCGGCCTTCATCGCCACCAGGGAGGCCAATGCGGTGGAGGGCTACAAGCAGATGATCACCGACTCGACCGCGGAGGACATCGTCTATTCCAACCTGTTCACCGGCGTGCACGGCAACTACCTGAAGCCGTCGATCGTCGCGGCCGGCATGGACCCCGACAATCTGCCGACACTCCGATCCATCGAAGATGAGCTTTGGCACCGACGCCTCCGGCGAGCGCGCCAAGCCGAAGGCCTGGAAGGAAATCTGGGGCTCGGGCCAGGGCGTCGGCAGCGTCGGCAAGATCTTGCCGGCCGCCGAGCTGATCGCGCGCTTCAAAAAGGAATACGACGAGGCCGTCGATCCGCCGCTGTGAGGCGCGTCGGCGAACGCGCTTGCTCCGATCGGACATCAAAGACAAACGCCCGGTTCTGGTTTCAGCAGAACCGGCGGTTCTGATCATCGTGAGTGCGCGACCGCTGGCATGCCTATTCGAGTTCGATCGGCTGGTACTTTCCGCTGTCGTCGATCGCCGTTCCCCAGATCTTGTGCGAGGCCTGGTGTTCGGCGCGGCCGAAATTGAGCGGAGTTCCGAGGCCGAGGTCGAGATTGCGCATGGCCTCGAGGTTGTCGATCAGCCGTTCGGTGTCGACCTGCGGACCGGCTCGCTTCAGGCCCTGGATCAGCACGTTGGCGGCCACATAGCCTTCGAGCGACACGTAGTCCGGCGCCTCGCCGGGAAAGTATTTGGCGAGCGCGTTCTTGTATTCGAGCACGGCGCTCGAATAGCCGGAGACCGCCGGCACCACCTGGGTCACGATGACGCCGTTGGCAAAGCGCGGTCCCAGCAGCATCAATTCGTCGGCCAGCGCGGTGCTGCCGACGAACGACACGTTGGTGTAGATCATGCCGGGATAGGCATCGCGCGTCTTCTCGATGAACTTCGCGGCGGCCCGATAGGTCGCGACCATGACGACCGCCTTGATCGGCGTCTTCTGCGCCTTCAGCTGATTGACCGCCTCGTCGACGTCAACGGTGTTGCGCTTGTAGTCGAGCCGCAGAATCGCGCCGTCGTTGACGCCGAGCGCGCGAAACGCCTTGGCGACACCGGCAAAGCCCGCATCGCCGTAGGAATCCTGCTGGGCGAACACCGCGATCTGCCTGCGGCTGCAGCCGGCGCATCTTGACCAGATAGCGCACGACGGCGTCGGTTTCTTCGGCGTAGCTCGCGCGATAGTTGAAGACATAGCGATCCGGAGGATCGTTGCGCAGGATGTTGGCGCCGGTGAAGGCGCCGAAGAACAGCGTCCGCCGCTCCAGCGCGTAGGGCATCGCGACGGCCGCGGTCGGCGTGCCGACATTGCCGATGAAGCCGAACACCTGGTCCTTGTCGTAGAGCTGCTTCATGGCTTCGAGCGGTCCGCGTCGGCTCATAGCCGTCGTCGGCCGCGATCAGC
This sequence comes from uncultured Alphaproteobacteria bacterium, assembly GCA_963843225.1. GTDB lineage: Bacteria > Pseudomonadota > Alphaproteobacteria > Rhizobiales > Xanthobacteraceae > Bradyrhizobium. The sequence continues at coordinate 217,497 of CAWJJT010000014.1, forward strand.
TGAGCATCCGGCCATCGACGCCGCCGGCGTCGTTGACCCGGTTGAAGGCGGTGTCGATGCCGAGCTTCATCTGGCGGCCGAGTTCCTTGGCCGGGCCGGAGAACGGTGCCGCGATTCCGAACCGGATTTCGCGATCGGTGATGCCGCGCACGGCGCGAGGCGGGCCGCCGGCGCGGATCGGCGCCGTCGGCGTGGCGGCGGCGGCAGCCGACGGATGCGCGACGACGGCGGCCAGCGACGGCGCGGACGAGGCCGGCGCCGGGCCCGGCGATCGACCGTTCGAGATCGGCAAGCTGGCGGTCCGCCGAGCCTGCAATCCAGTCCGTCCCGCTCGTCACGGCGTTGCGACCGTCGGCGACACTGCGGTCGAGCAGCTGCGTCAGGTCGTCACGCTCGGCCTCGTTGGACGAGGCCTCCCTGATCACCGCCGTGAACTTGTCGACGATCACCTGGATGCGGGGCCGCGCGATGTCCGGGCAGGCCAGCGCCGAACCGATGATCGGTCCGACGCGGCCCGCCAGATCGCGCACGATATCGTGTTGTCGCCAGGCGCTGCGCTCGCGGCACCCGCGAGCAGGGCGCCGAGCAAGAGCGCCATCCAGCGAGGGGTCATCGCAAACTCCGCACCAAGGTCATATTGGACTCTCGAGATCAGGCATCTTCGTGTCTCCCCTCGCTGGATTGGTCGTGTGCACTATTGCGTTGCTTCGGTCGCGTCGGCTTCTGCCGCCATTGCATGAACTGTTGCAGCAGCTGTTCCGACGGCTCGCGCGCGACGGGCTGGGCGGCCGGTGGGCTGTCGGCTGATTGCTCTGCGCCGTAGCGAGGATCGGCTGGAACTCGGCGATCGCCGACTTCGACGCTTCGTCGCGCTGGCCGGGCTGACAGCGCGGACTTGATCGAGCGCATGATCGCCGGAGCGAAGCAGCGCCGCTATCCGGCAGCGCGCGAGGCGGGCACCATGATGACGAAGAACAGCGCCACGATCGCGGAGACGCCGACGGCGGCGGCGAAGCGTCCGGCCACGCTGATCAGCGCCGATCCGCGATCCAGCTCCTGCGCGAGTCCCGGCGGTTCGTGAATGACCTCGGGGTCGAGCGGGTGCCACAAGGCGTTGGAAACCGCTTTTTCGAGCTGGGTATCGAGCGCGGCTGGAGAAGGCGAAAGCGGATCCTCATCGGCTCGGCCATGGCTTCGCGAGAAGCCCCCGTTCGCATGTCTGATCGGTCACGCAGCCAGCGCGGTGCATAGTATCCGGGTTCGTTTGGATTGAAGTTGTCGGGTTCTTGCTCACTCAAGCACTCATACGCTACTCCTCTGACGCGTGGCATTGCGGTCACCGGTTGGCGCCGCAGTGACTGACCTGTTGACGTTTCTTCTGAAGCTTTGGACGACGGGTCAAAGCTGCGAGGAGCGTTGGCAGCGATTGTACGGGACCGACCTGTACGAGATTCAAACGCTGATGCGAGAATTTGAATCAAAGAGTCCGACGCCAAATCCGCATCGTGCGTCACTGTACGAAGGCCGGCGAGACGAGTTCGCAAGGCCGTGCCGTCCCCACCACTTCCATTGCCTTGTCCCCTGGCAATTTTATCCGTTCGCGAACGAACGGACGGTATTTCCCCAGCCCCCGCCGAGCCAAAGAAATCACCAAGATTTGATGGTACCGCGCCAAGACATTATTAAGTCCAGAATCCCGACCGAATTGAGGTTGAGTTTTGTTGACACCATCTTTTCTGGTTAATCCCGCCACAAAGCCGGCATAACTACTTCATGATTTGCGCTTGGTTCGGCGGCCCGGACAGCGTCCGATTTCTTGCGCGCGATGCCCAAGGCCTGCCCGAAGCCAGAAACGCGGGCGACTTTAATCAAGCGTTAACCAAGACCGCCGATCTTTAACCATTCAATAAGAAAGGCGAGTCGATCACCATGGACGGAAATAGCGGAGCCAACACGTCAACTGGTTCGCCTGCGCGGCCGCTCCTACGTCGCGTTCGTCTTTTGCCCCGGTCGTCCCGATCGTGGGCTGGCTCGAGGAGATCGACGCGACGCTGGCGCGCTCGCCCGGCTTCTTCGTCGGCAAGCCGGTGGTGCTCGATCTGTCCGCGGTGGACCTCAGCCAATCCGCCATCGCCCATCTCGTCGCCAGCCTCGAACAGCGCAACATCCGCGTCCTCGGCATCGAGGGCGTGGACGCCGCACAGCTCACCTCGAGCATGCCGCCGCTGCTGACCGGCGGACGCCGACTGCGCTGATCCAGCAGGCCGAACCGGAAAAGCCCGAAGCCAAACCGAAGCCGACCTCGCTGCTGCTCGACAGCCCGGTGCGCTCCGGCCAGTCGATCGTGTTTCCCGACGGCGACGTGACGGTGCTGGGTTCGGTCGGCTCCGGCGCGGAGATCGTCGCCGGCGGCTCCATCCACATCTACGGCACGCTGCGCGGCCGCGCGATGGCGGGCGTCAACGGCAATTCGGCCGCGCGGATCTATCTGCCAGAAGATCGAGGCCGAGCTGCTGGCGATCGACGGCTACTACCAGACCGCGGAAGACATCGACGATCAGCCTGCGCAATCGGCCGGCGCAGGCCTGGCTCGAAGGCGACGTCATGAGAATTACACCGCTGAATTGAATCAACCGAAGGAGGTAAGAATGGCCAAAGTCCTGGTCGTGACGTCCGGCAAGGGCGGCGTCGGAAAGACCACTTCCACCGCCGCGCTCGGCGCGGCGCTCGCGCAGGCGGACAGAAGGTCGTGGTGGTCGATTTCGACGTCGGCCTGCGCAATCTCGACCTCGTCATGGGCGCCGAACGGCGCGTCGTGTTCGACCTCATCAATGTCGTGCAGGGCGTCGCCAAGCTCTCGCAGGCGCTTGATCCGCGACAAGCGGCTGGAGAATCTGTGGCTGCTGCCGGCGTCGCAGACCCGGGACAAGGACGCGCTGACCGACGAGGGCGTCGGCAGCATCATCGCCGAGCTGCGAACCAGGTTCGACTGGATTCTCTGCGACAGCCCGGCCGGCATCGAGCGCGGCGCGACGCTGGCCATGCGCTATGCCGACGAGGCCGTCATCGTCACCAATCCCGAGGTCTCCTCGGTGCGCGATTCCGACCGCATCATCGGCATGCTCGATTCCAAGACCGTGAAGGCCGAGAAGGGCGAGCGGGTCGAGAAGCATGTCCTGATCACCCGCTACGATCCGGCGCGCGCCGCGCGCGGCGAGATGCTCACCATCGAGGACATTCTCGAAATCCTCGCGACGCCGCTGCTCGGCATCATTCCCGAGAGCCAGGACGTGCTGCGGGCCTCCAATGTCGGCTCGCCGGTCACGCTGAACAACGCCGCCAGCGCGCCGGCCCGCGCCTATATCGACGCCACGCGCCGCCTGATGGGCGAGACCGTCGCCATGATGGTGCCGACCGAGCGCAAGGGCCTGATGAACCGGCTGCTGGGACGGAGGGCGGCATGATGAATCTGCTGCGGCTCTTCGCCGGCCGTCGCTGCCTCCGCGCCTGTCGCACGGGAACGGCTGCAGATTCTGCTGGCGCATGAACGCGGCCATGCGCGGCCAGCCCGATCTGTTGGGCGTGCTGCGGGAGGAAATCCTCGCCGCGGTCTCGCGGCATGTCACGCTCGATCCGGACAAGGTCATCGTCAGGATGGAGCGGGGCAAGCATGTATCGACGCTCGAGGTCGATATCGAAGTGCCCAACGGATTCGAAAGGTCGCTCGCGGCCGCGGGCTGACGATCGAGCCAGGCCCTGACGCTCCGCCGTGAACGCCGGCTTGCGCGCCGCGCCGCATCCTTGTAGCGCTGGCAGCGACAAGCGGAAATCCATTTGATGGAAGCCATTTATCGCGTCGACGGCAAGCGATGTCGTCACGAGCCCCAACGCCGCCGGCCCCTGGGACCGCAGCATGCAGCACGGCTCGGCGCCGGCGGCGCTGGTGGCATGGGCGGCCGAGGCGATACCGACACCGCTGCCGATGCAGATCGCGCGCGTCACCATCGACCTGATGCGTCCGGTGCCGCTGACGCCGCTGACGATTCAAACCGAGGTGCTGCGCGAAGGCCGCAAGATCCAGCTCTGCGCGGTCCGGCTCTTGGCCGGCGACGTCGTCGTGGTCGGCGCGACCATGCTCAAGATCAGGGCGCAGGCGCCGCCGCTGCCGGCCGAGATCGCGGACCCGCCGGTCGAGCTTCCGGGACCCGACCAGTCGCGGCCCGAGCCCGCGCAGTTCTCCTCCAGCCCGTTCGTGACCGGCATCTCGCTGCGCGCCGCGCGCGGCCGGTTCGGCGTGCCCGGTCCCGGCGCGATCTGGTATCGGGTCGACCGGCCGCTGGTCGAGGGTTTGTCGGTTTCGCAGGCCATGCGCGCCGTGGTCGCCGCGGATTTCTGCAACGGCACGTCGGCGGCGCTGGATTTCCGGCAGTGGACGTTCATCAACGCCGATCTCACCGTCAGTCTTGCGCGCCAGCCGGTCGGGGAGTGGATCCTGGTCGATGCGGAATCCCTGGATCGGTCCCGAGGCGCGGGCCTTGCGACCGCGCGGCTCGCCGACATCGTCGGCTATTTCGGCCGCGCCGTGCAGAGCCTCGTCATCGAGAAGCGGTGAACGCGGTCCGCCAACGCCGCATCGCGACGCGCCGTTTTTCGCGCTAGTCTCCGAGACAGGTTCGATCGGGGATTGACCATGCGTCCTCAACCACCTTCGCTTCCGCTGACCGGCGGCTGCTCGTGCGGCGCGATCCGTTACGAGATCGCGTCGTTTCCGCTGCTGCTCTACACCTGCAATTGCACGAATTGCCAGACCGCGTCCGGCAGCGCGTTCGCGCTCAACATGCCGGTGCTGGCCAGGGATTTTCACATCCTGCAGGGCGAACCGAAGGGCTGGCATCACACCTCGCCGACGCGGCGTCGCGGTCATCTCCTGGTTCTGCGGCGATTGCGGCGGCAGGCTCTACGGCGACCGGGCGGGCCGCGAGGAAATCGTCAACCTTCGCGCCGGCACGCTCGACGATACGACCTGGCTGGTCCCGGTCGCGCATATGTACATGAAGAGCGCGCAGCCCTGGGTGTCTGCCGGCGGCCGATGCCGAATGCCACGAGATCGGCCCGACGGATTTCCAGCCGCTGGCCGAGGCCTGGCGGGCGATGTGGCCGGAATTTTTCCCGCAAAAATAGTTCCATTTTCCGGGAACCGATTGACGCCACTGGCAGTTCGTCCTCGGTTGAGGGGGTCGCATGAATTCAGTTGAACCAATCGCCACCAAGGCGAAAATCCGGCATTTGGGGGCTCGACAATATTCTGTCGGGCGGATTTTCGCGCGGGCACGTCTTTCTGGTGGAAGGCGCGCCCGGCACCGGCAAGACCACCATCGCGCTGCAGTTCCTGCTGGAGGGCGCCAAGGCGGGCGAGAAGTGCCTCTACATCACCCTGTCGGAGACCGAGCGCGAGCTGCGCGACGGCGCGGCCTCGCATGGCTGGTCGCTCGACGAACGGCATCGAGGTCTTCGAGCTGCTGCCGCCGGAAAGCCTGCTCGATTCCGAGCAGCAGCAGAGCCTGCTCTATTCCTCCGATCTCGAACTCGGCGAGACCACCAAGCAGATCTTCGAGGCCGTCGAGCGCGCGCGGCCGGACCGGGTGGTGCTCGACAGCCTGTCCGAGATCCGGCTGCTGGCGCAAAGCTCGCTGCGCTACCGGCGGCAGATTCTCGCGATCAAGCATTATTTCGCGCAAGTTCAACACCACGGTGATGCTGCTCGACGATCTGACCGCCGATGTCGCCGACAAGACCGTGCACAGCGTCGCCCATGGCGTGATGCGGCTGGAGGAACTGGCGCCGGCCTACGGCGCGGAGCGGCGGCGCGTGCGCGTCATCAAATATCGCGGCGTGAAGTTTCGCGGCGGCTATCACGACGTCACCATCACCACCGGCGGCCTCAACGTGTTTCCGCGGCTGGTGGCGTCGGAATATCGCAGCGACTTCGCGCGCCGCACGATGTCGAGCGGCATCGCCGAACTCGACCAGCTGCTCGGCGGCGGCATCGAGACCGGCTCGAGCACGCTGATTCTCGGTCCCGCCGGCACCGGCAAATCGCTGATCGCGATCGTCTTCGTCGTCGCCGCGATCACAGCGCGGCGAGAAGGCGGCGCTGTTCGTGTTCGACGAAGAACTCGGCCTGCTGTTCTCGCGCATGAAGGGGCTCGGCATCGATCTCGAGGACATGCAGCGCAGCGGCAATCTGTTCATCGAGCAGGTCGACGCCGCCGAGCTGTCGCCCGGCGAATTCGCCCACCGGGTCCGCAAGCGGGTCGACGAGGACCAGATCAAGACCGTGGTGATCGACAGCCTCAACGGCTATCAGGCGGCGATGCCGGAGGAAAATTCGCTGATCCTGCACATGCACGAATTGCTGCAATATCTCAATCGCCAGGGCGCGGCGACCTTCATGACGGTGGCGCAGCACGGGCTGGTCGGCGACATGAAGGCGCCGGTCGACGTGACCTATCTCGCCGACACCGTGATCCTGCTGCGCTATTTCGAGGCGCTGGGCACGGTGCGGCGCGCGATGTCGATCATCAAGAAGCGCACCGGGCATGCACGAATCGACGATTCGCGAATACCGCATCGACAATCGCGGTCTCACCATCGGCGAGCCGCTCGACGGCTTCCAGGGCGTCTTGCGCGGCGTTCCGATCTATGTCGGCGAGGGACAGCCCGTTGCTGCAGGAGCAGAGTGCAGTGAGACCGGGCGCATCGTCCGAGCGTGCCGTCATTCTGGCTCCGACCGGACGCGACGCCGCGGTGGCCGCGGCGCTGATCAGGGAAGCGGGCTACTACGCCAATGTCTGCGCCGATCTCGCGGCGCTGATGCACGAGATCGAGGGCGGCGCCGGCCTCGCCGTGATCGCCGACGAGGCGATCAAGACCGCGGATCTGCGCGGCCTGGTGCGCTGGCTGAACGATCAGCCGTCATGGTCGGATTTTCCGATCGTGCTGTTGACGCATCAGGGCGGCGGTCCCGAGCGCAATCCCGACGCCGTGCGGCTCGGACAGGTGCTCGGCAACGTCACCTTCATCGAGCGTCCGTTCCATCCGACCACGCTGGTGAGCGTCGTCGGCTCCGCGGTCCGGGGCCGGCGCCGCCAGTACCAGACCCGCGCCATTCTCGAGGATCTCACCGAAAGCGAAGGCCTGCTGCAGACCGCGCTGAACGCCGGCCATCTCGGCGCGCTCGAACTGCATCTGCCGGAACTGGAGCTGGAGGCCTCCGACACCTGCAAGCGGTTTTTCGGCCGCAAGGCCGGCGAGCCGTTCTCCTATCCAGGATTTGCTGGCCGCGGTTCATCCCGACGATCGCGCGCGCCGCGCCGAGGTGCTGGACCAGACCATCAAGACCGGCAGCGACTACAGCATCGAATACCGCAACATCTGGCCCGACGGATCGCAGCACTGGGTCGACGTCCGCGCCCGCGCGGTGCGCCGGCCCGACGGCAGCATCAAATCGCTGGTCGGCGTCTCCTCCGACATCACCGCGCGCAAGATCGCCGAGATCGAGCGCGAGAATCTGCTGGCGCAACTGGCGGCCGAGCGCACCGCGCTGGCCGAACTGACGGCGACGCTGGAACAGCGCGTCGAGCAGCGCACCGCCGATCTGATGAAGGAAGTCGCCGCGCGCGAAAAGGCCCAGGAGCAGTTGCGCCAGGCGCAGAAGATGGAGACGATCGGCCAGCTCACCGGCGGCGTCGCGCATGATTTCAACAATCTGCTGATGGCGGTGATGGGCAATCTCGATCTGCTGCGCAAGCGCATCCCCGACGATCCGCGGCTGCACCGCCTGATCGACGGCGCGCTGCAGGGCGCCGAGCGCGGCGCGTCGCTGACGCAGCGCCTGCTGGCGTTCGCGCGGCAGCAGGATCTGCGCGCGGTGCCGGTCGATCTGCGCGGCCTGATCCAGGGCATGATCGATCTGCTGGAGCGCTCGCTCGGACCGCGCGTCGCGCTGCGGCTCGATCTGCCGGAGGGGCTGCCGCCGGCGCGCGTCGACGCCAACCAGCTCGAGCTCGCCATCCTCAATCTCGCGATCAACGCGCGCGACGCCATGCCGGACGGCGGCTCGATCGACATCAGGGTCGCGCGAATATCAGGCGAACAGCGATCCGGCGCTGCAGCCCGGCCGCTATCTGAAGCTGTCGGTGATCGATACCGGCACCGGCATGACGCCGGAGATCCTGAAGCGGGCGGTCGAGCCGTTCTTCTCGTCGAAGCCGCTCGGCAAGGGCACCGGCCTCGGCCTGTCGATGGTGCACGGGCTTGCGGTGCAGCTCGGCGGCGCGCTGCAGCTGTCGAGCACGGTCGGAAAGGGCACCACCGCGACGCTGATGCTGCCGGTCGCGACCATCGGCGCCGGAAGCCGAAAGCCCCGGCGCAGACGTCGCAGAAGGTCAACCGCTCGGCGGTGATCCTGTTCGTCGACGACGATCCGCTGATCGCGATGTCGACCACGGAAATGCTGGAAGATCTCGGCCACCGCGTGATCGGCGCCAATTCCGGCCTGCATGCGCTCGACATCATCAGGAGCGAGCAGCCGATCGACCTGATGATGACCGATCACGTGATGCCCGGCATGACCGGCATCGAACTCGCGGCCGCCTCGCGCGAGGTGCGGCCCGTCGCTGCCGATCCTGCTCGCGACCGGCTATGCCGAACTGCCCGAGGGCGCCCAGCTCGATCTGCCGCGGCTGGCAAAGCCCTATCACCAGGACCAGTTGCGCGACCGGCTCGATCAGTTGCTGGGGTGAAGGCTCGCCGCTCCACGCCAGCGGGAGCGCAAACTTCCGCTATCCCACCATCCGCTCGCGGCCGGCCCAGAAGCTCGCCTTCAGCACCTTCTTGTCGACCTTGCCGACGCCGGTCATCGGCAGCTCCGTGACGAACTTGATGTGCTTGGGCGCATGCGCCGAGCCCTTGCGCGCCTTCACGAGGTCGATCAGTTCCTCCGCGTTCGGCCGCGCGCCCTCGCGCGCGACCACGATCGGCGGTGACGGCCTCGCCCCATTTGTCGTCGGGCACGCCGACCACGGCGACCATCGCCACATCCGCATGCTGCGACAGCACGTCCTCGACCTCGCGCGGAAAGATGTTGAAGCCGCCGGAGACGATCATGTCCTTCTTGCGGTCGAGGATGAACATGTAGCCGCGCTCGTCGGCGCGCGCGATGTCGCCGGTGTGCAGCCAGCCGTTCTTCAGGGTTTCGGCGGTCTGTTCCGGGCCGCTTCCAGTATTCGCGCCATCACATGCGGCGCGCGCACGCAGATTTCGCCGGCCTCGCCGGTGGCGACTTCCCGGTCGTTGTCGTCGAGGATCTTCACCTCGCAGGCGGCGATCGGGAAGCCGCAGGACAAAAACAGTTCCGGCGTCTTCGGATCGTGGTCGGCCTTGCGCAGCACCGAGACCGGATAGCATTCGGTCTGGCCGTAGAGCTGCGAGAACACCGGGCCGATCCGCTCGATGCCCTCGACCAGCCGGCTCGGCGACATCGCCGACGCGCCGTAGAGCAGCAGTTCGAGCGAGGACAGGTCGGTCTTGTCGAGCGCGGGATGATCGAGCAGCACATAGATCATGGTCGGCACGAACAGCGTGAAATTGATGCGCTCGCGCTCGATGGTCTTCAACACCGCCTCCGGATCGAAACCCTTGAGCATGTGCACGGTGCCGCCGCGCATCAGCGTCGGCAGCACCTTGGTGCCGGCGACATGGCTGATCGGCGCCACCGTGAGATAGCGCGGGGTATCGGGAATTTCGAAGTCGGCCAGGATGGCGCCGGCGAAGCCGCCGGCTTCGCGGTGATGGCGCAGCGCGCCCTTGGATTTGCCGGTGGTGCCGCCGGTGTAGTTCAGCGTCGCGATATCGTCGGGGCCGGCGAAACAGCGCGGGCTGGCGGTGCCGGCATCTTCGACCGCGGCCAGCAGATCGACGCCGTAATCGGCGGGGCCGAGCGTGAACACGGTCTTCAGGCCGGGTGATTTGGCCGCGAGGTCGCCGCCGCGATCGCGGAAGGTGGCGGCGTCGATCACCAGTATCTCGGCGTCGGAATCCTCGATCTGGAACAACTGGTCGTCGAGCGAGCCCAGCGGATGCAGCCAGGTGACCGCAAGCCGCGACAATTGCGCGGCGACGCCCGCGCACCAGCTTTCGGCGCGGTTGGCGGTGAGGCAGGCGACGCGCGTGCCCGGCGCGAGGTCGAGCCGCATGAACACCTTCTGCATGCGCCCGATCAGTTCGGTGGCGCCCGCATAGGTGATCGATCCGCCCGGCCAGGCGAACGCCGTCCGCGACGGATAGCGCGCCAGCGCCCGCAGGGTCTGTTCGCAGGCCGTCGGAAACGCATAGAGCGGATGGCTCATTCTGTTCTCCCGCCTGTCTTTGCTTTGGCCTCTGCCGTGCCAATGTTGCGGCAACGCTAGCACATCGGAATCGAGTGCGGAACTGCAAACCTCTTCAGCATGTACGCGGATTGGCTTAAGGCGTCGTCCACCGCTCATGGCCTTGGCTTGAAAACAATGGCGGGTTATGGCTTGCGGCCGAGCCGGCTCACGAAACGGCTTCGCGCCGCGCGCAAGCAAAATCGTGCATCCGCGCTGCGACAAAACAACCCGACGGGCAAATCACTTCTGATTTTCGGAAATGACGTCAAGCCCCTCGCGCAAAAATATTCCGCTTAACATTTCCCGCAAATCACCGGCATGACTCCGCGCGTCTCACCCGATGAGAGGGGCGGCTCGCGATCGTCACGAACGCGCGGTGGGATGCGGTGGACGCGCGGCTTGCGACAGACGAGCGCAAGCGGTGCGGACGGTGAAGCCGTGTGGTCCTGACGCCCCGATGCTGGCGTCAAGTTCGCGGAAAGCAAAACTTTTCGCGGATGACGGTGACAAAAAAAGCCCGGTCACCGGGGAGAGCACGGAGTAAGCCGTAACCCATCGCGCAGGGAAAGCCGGATTGCCTCCGCTGAACCTGTATGCTCGTGTGCGTTTTCTGTTTTCCCTTGCACACGAGACCGCGGGTGCAGCGCGCATCCGGCTTTCCCTGCGCCCTCTCGGTGTTTTCTCGAGGGCGGCGAATTCGCAAAACCCGGGCGCATCGCGCCGCGGCAATGCGAAGGCGCGTCCGCTCGCTGTTTGGAAGTTGAATTCGGAAACCATGCTGATGAAGCAACCCGTCAATCAACACCGTCATTGCGAGGAGCACTTGCGACGAAGCAATCCACGGCTCGGCATGTTGCCCGATGGATTGCTTCGCTTCGCTCGCAATGACGGTTGATAGTTTTCGGGTCTTCTCACGCGGCCTGCGGCCGTGCCAATGTTGCGAACGCCGACACATCGAATTGAAGGCGGGAACTGACAACCTCATGGCAGCGGACGCACCACGTCAACATGCCCCGATCCTCTCGCCCGCTTTCGCGACCGCCTCACCCTGCCGCTGATCGCGGCGCCGATGTTTCTGGTCTCGGGCGTCGATCTCGTGGCGGCGGCCTGCCGCAACGGCGTGATCGGCGCGTTCCCGACGGTGAATTGCCGCAGCCCCGAACAGCTCGACGGCTGGCTCGGCGAGATCGAAGAGCGATTGCGCCGGCATTCGGACAAGAGCGGAAAGGCGGCCGCGCCGGTCTGCCCGAACCTGATCGTGCATCGCTCCAACGCGCGGCTGGAGGCGGATCTGCAGGTGCTGCTGCGGCACCGGCCCGAGATCGTCATCACCTCGGTCGGATCGCCGGCGCCGGTGCTGGAGCCGCTGCATGATGCGGGCGCGCTGGTGTTCGCCGATGTCGCCTCGATCCGCCATGCCGAGCGCGCGGTGGCGGCCGGCGCCGACGGACTTGTGCTGCTGACGGCGGGCGCGGGCGGCCAGACCGGCTGGCTCAATCCGTTCGTCTTCGTCCGCGCGGTGCGCGCGTTCTTCGACGGGCCGCTCGTGCTCGCCGGCGGCATCGGCGACGGCCACAGCCTGTGGGCGGCCGAGGTGCTCGGCTGCGATCTCGCCTACATGGGCACCAAGTTCATCGCCACCGAAGAGAGCATGGCCGACCCCAGATACAGGGCGATGCTGGTCGGCGAGCAGCGCCGACGATATCCTCCTGACCACGGCGTTCACGGGTTTGCAGACCAACATGCTGCGGCCTTCGATCGCGGCGGCAGGCCTCGACCCGGAAAACCTGCCGGCGCGCGGCGCGATCGACATCGCCGAGGATATCGACATCGGCGCGCGCGAGAAGCGGCCGGCGCGCTGGCGCGACATCTGGAGCGCGGGCCATTCGACCTCGGGCGTCACCGCGGTGTTGCCGGTCGACGAACTGGTCGCGCGCACCCTCGCCGAATACCGCGCCGCAAAACCCCGATAGCATAGCAGCCTTCCGACAAAGCGCTTTCAAGCGGCCGGTCCCGCCGCTAGAACCCGTTCAAACTTCAGACCTTTCGACCGCCAAAGGACAGACCATGCCCGCCTACCGCTCCCGGACCACCACCCACGGCCGCAACATGGCGGGCGCCCGCGGCCTGTGGCGCGCCACCGGCATGAAGAACGAGGATTTCGGCAAGCCGATCATCGCCGTGGTCAATTCGTTCACCCAGTTCGTGCCCGGCCACGTCCATCTCAAGGACCTCGGCCAACTGGTCGCGCGCGAGATCGAGAAGGCCGGCGGCGTCGCCAAGGAGTTCAACACCATCGCGGTCGATGACGGCATCGCCATGGGCCATGACGGCATGCTCTACAGCCTGCCGTCGCGCGAGATCATCGCCGACAGCGTCGAGTACATGGTCAACGCGCATTGCGCCGACGCCATGGTGTGCATCTCCAATTGCGACAAGATCACGCCGGGCATGCTGATGGCGGCGCTGCGGATCAACATCCCGACCGTGTTCGTGTCGGGCGGCCCGATGGAATCCGGCAAGGTCAACATCAAGGGCAAGATCCGCTCGGTCGATCTGATCGACGCCATGGTCGCGGCCGCCGACGACACGCGTCAGCGACGCCGATGTCGAGGTCATCGAGCGCTCGGCGTGTCCGACCTGCGGGTCGTGCTCGGGCATGTTCACGGCCAACTCGATGAACTGCCTGACCGAGGCGCTCGGGCCTGGCGCTGCCCGGCAACGGCTCGGTGCTGGCGACGCATGCCGACCGCAAGGGACTGTTCGTCGAGGCCGGTCATCTGATCGTCGATCTGGCGCGCCGCTATTACGAACAGGACGACGAGACCGCGCTGCCGCGCACGATCGCGAGCTTCAAGGCGTTCGAAAACGCCATGACGCTGGATATCGCGATGGGCGGCTCGACCAACACCGTGCTGCATCTGCTGGCCGCCGCCTATGAAGGCGAAATCCCCTTCACCATGCAGGATATCGACCGGCTGTCGCGCCGGGTGCCGGTGCTGTGCAAGGTGGCGCCCTCGGTGCCGGACGTGCATCTGGAGGACGTTCACCGCGCCGGCGGCGTGATGGCCATCCTCGGCGAACTCGACCGCGCCAATCTGCTCAATCGCGGGCTGCCGATGGTGCACAGCGAGTTCGCTCGACGATGCGCTGGGCCGCTGGGACATCCAGCGGACCAAGAGCGAAAGCGTGCGCAAGTTCTTCATGGCGGCGCCGGGCAATGTGCCGACGCAGGTGGCGTTCAGCCAGGAGCGCCGGTTCGAGGAACTCGATACCGACCGCGCGACGGGCTGCGTCCGCGACCTCGAGCATGCCTATTCGAAGGACGGCGGCCTTGCGGTGCTGACCGGCAATCTGGCGGTGGACGGCTGCATCGTGAAGACCGCCGGCGTCGACGACAGCATCCTGAAATTCGAGGGGCCGGCGCGGATCTTCGAAAGCCAGGACGCCGCGGTCGAAGGCATCCTCGGCGGCAAGATCAAGGCCGGCGACGTCGTCGTGGTCCGCTACGAGGGACCGCGCGGCGGGCCCGGCATGCAGGAGATGCTGTATCCGACCAGCTACATCAAATCGAAGGGCCTCGGAAAAGTCTGCGCGCTGATCACCGACGGCCGCTTCTCCGGCGGATCCTCGGGGCTTTCGATCGGGCATATTTCGCCGGAAGCCGCCGAAGGCGGCCTGATCGGACTGGTCGAGGAGGGCGACCGCATCAGCATCGACATTCCCGCCCGCTCGATCAGCCTGCTGGTCGACGACGACCATCCTGGCGCAGCGCCGGGAGGCCATGCTCGCCCGCGGGGCCGAGGCGTGGAAGCCGGCGAAAGCGCACGCCGCAAGGTGACGATGGCGCTGAAGGCCTATGCGGCGCTGACCACCAGCGCCGCGCGCGGCGCGGTGCGCGTCGTCCGCGGACTAAACGGGATCGTGATGGGCTGCGCGGCAACGCCGCGCGTCCCGCGCCACCTGTCTTAACGCGCCGTTAACCATCTGCCGCCAAGAATCCCATCCGCCGGCCCGCCGTTCGAGGGGATGCGACATGGATTCCGAGACGGTCTTTGCGAAGACCCCCGCCACCATCGACGAGATCTGGTACCGGGTCGCCCGCGCGCTCGACCGGCACCCGCGGTGCCGCAATGTCGAATTCGAGATCGTCCGCATGCCCCGCACCCGCAAGGGAAACTGGACCATCAGCCTGCGCTCGGTCGCGCCGGATGCGCTGTGGGAGGCATCCGACATCGTCGCCGATATCCAGGAGTGTTACGACCTCGCGGCCGCTGCCTGAGTTTTCCCGGATTAAGCCATTGATTTTTATTGTAATTTTCTTGAAATCGCAGTGGCGGTATGACTAAGCCTTAATTAATGCCAAGTTATCGGCAAAGTGATCAGGCTTGACGGCCCGAACGGAGAGTTGCTTGACCAAAGCCATCACCCTTATCGCGCTGGCCTGTCTGGTCCTTGCGGGCGCCGCCGCCACCAGCATTCTTGGCCGCAACAGCGTGCCGTCCGCCCGGGCGGATATGGGTTCTCCCCTCGTCAACAATAGCCCGGTCGCGAACCGCGAAAGCAAGCAGGACAAGCTCACGGTCACCCGGACGGCGCTGGCTTCGCTCGATCCGCAGCAGACCGCAAGCCTCACGGAGCCGTTGCGTCAGGCCTATGCCTCCGCCTCGCCCGCCGACATCGAAATGCCGAAGCTCTCGGCCCCGATGACGGAGCCGCAAGCCGCGGCGCCGCCGAAGCCGAAGGCCGCCGCCAAGCCGGCCCTGCAGAAAGCCTACACGTTGCTCAGCGATGAGCAGATCGCCGGCATCAAGGAACGCCTGCGGCTTTCCGCCAGCCAGGAATCCTACTGGCCGGCGGTGGAAGACGCGCTGCGCGCCGTGGCCAAGAAGATCCACGCCAGCCGCCGTGGCGATACGCGCGCCATTACCGGCGTGCCGCCGATCGATCCCGAGGCCGCCGAAGTGCAGCAGTTGAAATCCGCGGCGATGCCGCTGCTGTTCCAGTTGCGCGAAGACCAGAAGCAGGAAGTGCGCTCGCTCGCCCGCCTGATCGGCCTGGAAAAGGTGGCCGCGCAGATCTGATGGCGCGGCGCCGGCGGCTTGCCCGCCCATTGAAACCCCGCAAATGAAGAAATGCGCTCTGGCGCAGCGTCAGCCGTTCACGCTTCAGGGAAAGTCGCGGCGCAAGCAGCCCTAGATGCTCTGATGCGGCGCGAGCACGACCACGGTGGCGCCTTGCTTCACCCGGTCGAACAGATCGATGACATCCTCATTGGTCATGCGGATGCAGCCGGACGATATCGCCTGGCCGATATATTCCGGCTGGTTGGTGCCGTGGATCCGGAACAGGGTGTCCTTGTTGCCCTGGTAGAGATAGAGCGCGCGCGCGCCGAGCGGATTGGCCGCGCCTCCGGGAACGCGCGCCGGGTAAGGCCCGAGCCGTTCCTAAATCTCCGCCGTCGGAACCCAGTCGGGCCATTCAGCCATGCGGCCGACCCTGGCGACGCCGGAAAACGCCATCGCCTCTTCGCCCACCGCCACGCCATAGCGGATCGCCTTGCTCCCCGGCATGACATAATAGAGATAGCGCGCGTCGGTATCGACCAGGATGGTGCCCGGCGCTTCCTTGCGCGAATAGTCGACGATGTGCCGGCGGAAGGCTTCGGGAATGCTCGCCTGCGCATAAGGCGCATGAGCCAGCAAGTTGCGGTCCCGCGGGGTCAAGCTTGCATCCGACGACGGCGCGAGCGTCGCCTGCATGCAGCCGCCGAGCGCCAACCCGAGCAGCGCTACGAGCAAGAATCCGGGCCTGTATCTCGGCACCACCTGCCCCCCAAAACGCTGACGTTGCGTATTTGGTTCCTCAATCGTGCAGAAATCATGGCGGTGAGTGACGGGGCGCTAAACAAAGTTTGGCGTGCGTCTGTCGGGCAAACTGGCTCGGTGTGGCAACGGCGTGCGTTCGAAGCCGACGTTGCGCCGCGCGACAGCGAGGGCGCGTGCAGTTGTCATTGCCGGGCTGGACCCGGCAATCCATCAATCCTCACGAGAGGCGTTTTTGCGAGGGGGATGGATCACCGGGTCAGGCCCGGTGATGACAAAAGTGGAATCGCTTTCCAATTTCGCTGAAAATCAAAATCGGGAAGGTGGTCAGGGTTCGCGAAGCAGCGCGCTTGGTGCCCCTGGCCGGAATCGAACCAGCACTCCTTGCGGAACTCGATTTTGAGTCGAGCGCGTCTACCAATTCCGCCACAGGGGCATCGCGAGAACTGCCGGAAGGCCGGCAGCCGCGAAGCGGGCGGAATATAGCGGGCGGGGAGGGCGGGTCAACCCGCGCCCATCGAGGACACAAGCGGGGATCGTGGGCAGATGGCCTCGAATAGCTTCGCCCGGCCGGGCGTATCGCATCGCATCGGTGGCTGGCGCGCGCTCCCGGTCGATTGCGCGCTCCCGGCGGATGTCGCGCCTACCTCCTGTCATCGAACCGACAAAACACTGCCCTGTGATCGCGGCTGCCTCGACAGCGGCTGGCTTGCGGGTTACGACGCCCTTGCGCCACAGGAGATCGCCGTGACGACCAACAGCCTTGCACACGCTTCGCATGCGGGCGGCGACGCCAGCCCGGCGCTGACGGCGGCGCTCGCGGTCACGGTGATCGCGGCGGCGACGCTGGCGGGGGCGTGGTTCATGCAACTGGTGCTGGGCATCCAGCCCTGCGAGCTCTGCCTCGCGCAGCGCTATGCCTATTATCTGGTGGTGCCGCTCGGCGCGTTGATCGCGATCGCCGCGGCCATGGGCGCGCCGCGCGGCGCGCTGGTCGTCGGCCTTGCGGTCGTTGCGCTGGCGACGCTCGGCAATGCCGGGCTCGGGGCTTATCATTCGGGCGTCGAATGGGGGTTCTGGCAGGGGCCGACCGCCTGCACCGGACCGGTCGGAAGCCTCGGCAGCGCCGGCAGCCTCCTGGAACGGCTCGACAGCGTCAAGGTGGTCCGCTGCGACGAGGTGCAGTGGAAGTTTCTTGGGCCTGTCGCTCGCCGGCTACAACGTTCTGATCTCGCTGCTGATGGCCGCCATCGCGGCCTGGGGCGTGCGCCGGACCGCGCGGCGGTGAAACGGGCTCCGGCGCCGCCAAGAGCCCGTCCCGACCCTGCCAAACTCAGTCGTTCGATTTCGGTCCGCCTTCATAGCGGTGGGTATTGAGCGCGACGGGCGTCGGCGCCGTCATCTGGTCGAACGCGCCGAAAGCCGAATGTTCGGTCATTTGAGTCTGATGCCGCGTTTCCGGGGCGGAGGTGCGTGCAAATGCCGGTCCCGAGAGTGCAACCAGCACCATCATCGAGGCGGCCAAAGCGGAATTCTTCGTCATCGGTCTGTTTCCTGGTTGTTTCATGTTTCCCCGATGACCGGCAGATGCGCATGGCGGCATAGGAATGCGAGATGGATTCCGCCAGCTTTCATAAATGCGATATTTGAATCGGCCTGTCGCGGCGAGCCGGCGCGACCCTAGTCGTCGACATCTTCCTGCGGCCGTCCGAACAGATGGACGATGCCGGGCGTTGCGATGGTGACGAAGACAAAACGCGACAGATGATGCGCGCCGACGAAGATCGGGTCGATGTGCAGTGTCAGCGCCAGCGCCAGCATGGCGTCCATCGCGCCCGGCGCGAAGGCGACGATGACGTCGGCGAACCGCACAGGGGTGGTCAGTGCGATCACCGCGACGAACACCGCCGAGATCGCGATCGCGATGCCGAACGAACCCAGCGCCGCGTTGATGTGGCTGAGCAGGGTCTTGGTCCTCATCCGCGCAAAGCGCGCGCCGATCAGCGCGCCGATGCCGACCAGTGCGATCGCCCGCACCGAGGGCGGCAGGCCGCCCTCGATCGCGCCGGTGCCGTGCAGCACGCTGGAGCCGATCATGGCGCCGAACATCCAGCTCGCCGGAAATTTGATCAGCCGCAGCAGCAGCGCAACCGCCACCGAGGCCACGACCAGGGCGGCGAGTTCGAGCGGGGAGGCGATCGCCGTCGCTGCCGCGGGCGGCGATGACGGCGCGATCCCGGTGAGCGCCAGCAGCATCGGCAGCGCCGCGGTGAGGATGATCACGCGCATGGTCTGCACCACCGCGATCCCCGACACGTCGGCGCCGCGCTCGATCGCCAGCATGGTGATCTGCGACAGCGCGCCGGGGCTTCCGGCCAGGAACGCCGAGGTGCGGTCCCAGCCATGGACGCGCTGCAGGTAAAGGCTCGAGCCGAACGTCGAGCAGAAGGTCGCGAGCGCCAACAGCCCGATGGTCAACGGATAGGCGCCGACGTGCTGCAACAATTGTCGCGACACCAGCGAGCCCAGCGAGATCCCGAGCAGCACCAGCACCGTCTGGGTCAGATGGGCCGGCATCGTCATCGGCCTGCCTGCGATCGCGGCGACGCCGACCGCGATCATGGCGCCGGAAATCAGCCCGCCCGGCAGATGCATCAACAGAAACAGCGCGCCCCCGGCGGTGCCGATAACGAGCGTTTCGAGCACATTGAGGATTTTGCTGCGGCTGGGGATGGCAGCGGCCATCGATGCGGGGATCAGGCTCACGCCGCCTTATGACAAATTCGTGCGCGGGGGACAAATGCGCCAGCGCCATGCCGCAATGCGCGGCCTCAAGCCGGTCGCCTCCCCCGTGCGAGGGGGGAGGGCCGCGGCAGGCGTTTTAAGTCTTCGGCTTGTTAGGTCTTCGGCTTGGCGGCAGCGTCCTTTGCCGCCTTCTTGCATTCGGACATGAATTTCTTGCGCTCCTTGCCGTGGAGGCTCTTGGCATCGGCGTCCTTCGAGCATTGCAGCAATTCGGCCGTGCGGGGCTTCTCGGCCTTCTTTTCCGCCGGCGCCATCTTGGTGGCCGGTGCGGGCGTCGCCGGCGCGGTGGTCTGCGCAAACGCCGAGCTGATCAGGAACAGGGACGCGACCGCGGTGGCGGCGACGCGGGAGGAGATCGTCATCATGGGAGCACCTCAGGTTGAAGAGGGCCGCAACGTCGCGCCGCCATGCTGAACCGTGGATGAACGAAGCGATCGAGGTCTGCATTTTCGCCTGATGATATTTCGGTGCCGCGAGCGTTCGTGCGTTGTCACCCGCCGTCGCTGGGGTAGGATGGCCGTCCTGCCGATCGTTACGCTCCAGGGAGATCAAGGATGACCATTCAAGCAAAATTATTGTGCAGTCTTGCGGTGACAGGTTTTGCCGCGTTCGTCGCAACCGCGCCGGCGCAGGCCCTGACCTCACAGGAGTGCAGTGCGAAATACCAGGCCGCCAAGTCCGCCGGCACGCTCAACGGCCAGAAGTGGAATGATTTCCGCAAGGCCCAGTGCAGCGCCGATGCCGCGGCGGCGCCGGCCGCGGCTCCTGCTGCTGCGCCTGCCGCGGCTGCGCCGAAGGAAGAAGCCAAGCCGAAGAAGGAAGCGGCGGCTCCGGCCGCGGCACCCGCAGCACCCTCCGGCCCCGCGATGTTCCCGAGCGCCGTGGATCCGAAATATGCCAAGGAAAGCGCCGGCAAGGCCCGCATGCATACCTGCGTCGACCAGTACAACGCCAACAAGGCCACCAACGGCAATGGCGGCATGAAGTGGATCGAGAAGGGCGGCGGCTATTACAGCGAGTGCAACAAGAAGCTGAAGGGCTGAGCGCCCATCGACATCGGCGGCGGGTCCGGGTAGTTGCCCGGGCCTGCCGCTCACTGAACTGACGGGGGCACGAAGAGGGGCATGGGAAAGCTTGGCTGGAATATCGCGGCGTCGATCGGGCTGATCGCCATTTCCCAGACCGCTTCGGCGGCCCTCGACGTTCGCGAGCCGCTCGCTGTTTCGGCGCATCGAAACGTCCAGCCGTCCGGCGATTATAAATATCTGCTTGCCCAGGCAACCGAGTCCAGGCAGTCCGCAACGGCGCCCGCTCCGGATTCGAAAAAACCGCAGGATCAATCGTCGGCTCCGACGGCTTCGCCGGCGACCGAGACCGCAGTGGTGCCCACAGCCGAGAAGACCGTCCCCGGCTGCGCGCTGAAATACATGGCCGCCGAACTGTCGGGCAAACTGAAGGGGCGCAAATGGAAGGATTTTCGCCAGCAGGAGTGCGGGCCAGGCACTGCCCAGGTGGTATTTCCGGCGGCGGTTGCGCCGAAATATTCCAGGGAAGAACCTGACAAGGCGCGGACGCTCACCTGCGCGGATCAATTCACCGCCAACAAGTCCACCAACGGCAATGGTGGCCTGAAATGGATCGAAAAGAGCGGCGGCTATTACAGCGAGTGCGTCGTCCGCCTGAAGGGCTGAAGCTCATTTGGCCTTGTCGTCCAGCAGTTTCTCGGCCGATTTGGCGATCAGTTGCGCGCGCTTGCGCGGGCCGCGTTCGAGAAACAACAGGCTCTGGCCGAAGATGAAGCAGTAGAACAGGAAGGCCTGCGCGTCGGCCTCCTCGGGTGAAAGACCGGTCGCGCGATAAAGCTCGCCGACGTTCTTCAGCCGCGCGGCGTCGACGCCGGCGACCGCCGCCGCAGCCGCCTCGTCGGACCGCGCCCATTGCCGGATCGCCAGTTCGACCGCCATGCCCTCGGTATTCATGCGCTCCGAATAAAGCTGGATCACCGCCCGCAGGCGCTCGCGCGCGCTGGTGCCGTCGAGGCTGGTCTGCTGCTCGATGGCGGCGATGCGGCCCGCGCCCCATTTCTGCAGCATGCCCTCGAGCAGCGCCGCGCGATCCCTGAAACGCCGATAGAAGCCGCCCTTGGTCACACCCAGATTCTTCGCCAGGACCTCGACCCGCACGCCCTCGACGCCGGATCGCGCGAGTTCCCTGAAGCCGGCCTCGATCCAGCCGTCGCCTCTGCCTTCGGTCATGATTTTGCGCCTCACCAATTCTTGATACGGCACCGTATTGCTGGCCCGCCCGAGTCCTGATACGCTACCGTATCACAAATCGAGGGCGGGAGCGAACGATGGAAACCGCGGCGACCTATTGCGGCACGGTCTATCCGTGGCAGTGCGACCATGTCGGCCACATGAACATCATGTGGTATGTCGGCAAATTCGACGAGGCCAACTGGAACCTGTTCGGGCGGATCGGGCTGACGCCGAGCTATTTGCGCGCTTCCGGCCGCGGCATGGCCGCGGTGCAGCAGAACATCAGCTACAAGCGCGAATTGCTGGCCGGCGACATCGTCGAGATCAGAAGCACGCTGCTGGAGATCCGCGAAAAGTCCGTCCGCTTCGTGCACGAGATGCGCAACGCCGAAACCGGCGAGATCGCCGCGACCTGCGAGATCACCGGCGTTCATATGGACCGGGAGGCGCGCCGGGCCACGCCGTTCGAGGACGCCATCCGAAGGACTGCCGCAAAACTGCTCGCCTTTCCCGAACCGGTCACGGCCTGAGGCGAGACATGCCGCGCTTCGAGCCGAAGAATCCGGATTACCGCAGCGTCTCCGCGGCGACCTTCGACCGCCAGCAGGCGATGCGGACGCTCGGCATCTCGATCGCCAGGCTTGAGCCCGGCGAGGTCGACCTGTCGATGCCGTATTCGGCCGACTTCACCCAGCAGAACGGCTTCGTTCATGCCGGGATCATCACCGCGGGGCTCGACAATGCCTGCGGCATCGCCGCCTTCACGCTGATGCCTGAAGGCTCCGACATCCTGACCGTCGAATTCAAGACCAATTTGCTGGCGCCGGCGAAGGGCGACCGATTTGCGTTTCGTGCCCACGTGGTAAAACCCGGCCGCACATTGACGGTGTGCGAGGCGCGCGCGTTCGCGCAAATCGACGGCGCCGAAACCCTGATCGCGACCATGACCGGAACGCTGATGGCGCTGCCGCGTCGCGGCTGAGGCGCGCATCGGGGAGCGCCGGTGTCCGGCATGCGGCGACGGGACGCCGATGATGCGCCGATATCAATTGCAGTTTCGCGATAACGCCGTCATAGAGATTTGCACAGAATCCCGCCGAGGCGGGGCGCTGAAAGTGGTATTTGCCGCTGTCATTATCGCGGTGGCGCTTTATATGTCGGTGCGCAGTCTGACCCCTTTTCTGCTGAATACGTCCCAAGAGATCGCCGGGAGACCATAATGAAAAAATCGATCGATCCGGCGCGACCGCATCAGGGACGCAGCCGCCGCGAGGCACTCGGCCTGTTCGGCGCGGGCGCAGCGCTGCTGGTCGCGCCGGGCGTGGCGCTGGCGGAAGAGCACGAAGAGAACGTGCTGACCGAAGCCCTGGTGTTGCGCGATCCCGACATTCCGGTGGCGGGCAATGCCAAGGGCGACATCACGATCGTCGAATATTTCGACTATCAGTGCCCGTATTGCCGCAAGGTCGAGCCCGAACTGCTGCAGGTGGTGAGCGACGACGGCAAGGTCCGGCTGGTGCAGAAGAACTGGCCGGTTCTCGGCCCGGTTTCGGTGATCGCCGCGCGGATGGCGCTGGCCTGCAAGTACCAGGACAAATATCTGGCCGCGCATGAAGCGCTGATCGGCGTCAATTCCAAGCTGACCGAGCCGCGCATCCGCGAACTGCTCGCGGGCGCCGGCATCGATGTCGACCGGGCCACGCGCGATCTCGAGACCAATGGCAAGGCGATCGATACGATCCTGGCGCGCAACAACGATCAGGCGACCGCGTTCGGCTTCAACGGCACGCCATCCTTCATCGTCGGCAAATTCCGGGTGCCGGGCGTCCTCACCATGGAGCAGTTCGGCATGGCCATCGCCGACGCGCGGAAGGCGGCGAAAAAGAAATAGCCGCAGCAAAACGCCCCCGCGAGTGGCGGGGGCGCGAATGTGTGGCCGATATTTCGCCGGTTACTTCGACGACAGCCGGATCCAGTCCTCGTGCGCGCGCATCTTCAGCGCGTGCCAGTCGGTGGCGGCGACGTCCCAGTTTACGATGGTGCGATTGTCCTGCGCCACCTGGCCGTTGGCGACCGTCGAGGTCTGCATCGAATTATAGGCATAGACCCCGCCGACCAGCAGCAGCGCCCCCAGAATCATTCCCAGAAACATTTGCATTGCGATCCTCCTCCTGTCACCGCCGACAACGTCGTCGGCGCCGGATGGTTCCAGTTCGCCCCGGGTTGCAGCCGGGCGTCCGCCGCCGGCGCGGTTATTTCGCATTTGCGCGATCACAGGCGTCACAAAGACTTGAAACCGTCGCGGGCGGTGTATCAATGGGCAGGGTCTCACCCCGTCAAGGAGCAGCCATGACCGACAAGACCAGCAAGGTTGCGATCGTGACCGGAGCCTCGCGCGGTATCGGCGCCGCCATCGCGGAGCGGCTCGCGGCGGACGGTCTCACCGTCGTCATCAATTATGCCGCGAACGCGAAACCCGCCGAGGCGCTTGCGCGCGGGATCGAGGACAATGGCGGCCGCGCGCTCGCCATCAAGGCCGATGTCGCCGATCCCGGTGCGGTGCGCGGCATGTTCGAGGCCGCGGCCGCGGCGTTCGGCGGGGTCGATGTGCTCGTCAACAATGCCGGCATCATGAAGCTTGCCAAAATCGCCGACAGCGACGATGCGCTGTTCGACCAGCATATCGCGGTCAACCTCAAGGGCAGTTTCAACACGATGCGCGAGGCCAGCCGGCGGATGCGCGACGGCGGCCGGATCGTGAATTTCTCGACGAGCGTGGTCGGGACCAGGCTGGAGACGTACGGCGTCTATACCGCCACCAAATCGGCGATCGAGACCATGACGGCGATCCTGGCGAAGGAAATGCGCGGCCGCGAGATTACCGTGAACGCGGTGGCGCCGGGCCCGACCTCGACCGATCTGTTCCTCGACGGCAAATCGCCCGAGCTGATCGAGCGTCTCGCCAAGGCGAATCCGATGGAGCGGCTCGGCACGCCGCAGGACATCGCGGCCGTCGTCGCTTTCCTGGTCGGTCCGGACGGCGCCTGGATCAACGGCCAGGTGCTGCGCGCCAATGGCGGCATGGTCTGAACACCTTCATTGGCCGGATAGCCAGTTCAGGATCGGGGCGTTCATCTCGCGCGGATAGCAATGGCTGAGATCGTCGATCTCGCGGTAGGTGACGTTGGCGCCGGCCGCCGACAGCGCGTCGCGCGTCTGCCGCGCCACCTGCACCGGAAACATCCAGTCGAGCCGGCCGTGCACGAGATAGACCGGCAGGCCGCGCAATCTTTCCGCATCCGCCATTTCCGCCATCAGCGGATGGAAGGTGGCGGCGATCGGCGCCAGATGGGTGAAGGGCGAGGTGCTCGCCAGCCCCGTGACATAGCAGAAGGTGCCGCCGTCGCTCATTCCGGTCAGCAGCAGTCTCGCCGGATCGATGTTCCAGCGGCTGCGCACGGCGTCGAGAATGCGGTTGAGATTTGCGGTGTCGGCGTCTTCGCCCATCAAGGCCCAGGTGCTGCCGGTTGCCGTCGGCGCCACCAGGATCGCCCCGAGACTGCGCGCATCGCGCAGCCAGCTCCACAGGAAGCCGCGGCCGTTGCCGCTGCCGCCATGCAGCGCCATCACCAGCGGCCAGGCGCGCTCCGGCGTGTAATATTCCGGCACGTAGAGCGAGAAGCCGCCGCGGCTGCCGGGCTCGCTGTTGTTGTGAACGATGCCGGTGTTTTCCTTGGCGGGCTCGGCGAGGCGCGCCAGCAGGGCGGCATCCTCGCGCACGCCGGGATCGAGAAAGAAGCTGCTCACCGGCGGCAGTCTCGCCGTGAGCGGATACAGCGCCTCCTGCGCGCGGGGGCTGTGGCGCAGCGCCCGAAACACGGCGATCAGATCGCCATTGCCGTGCTGGACGGCGCGCAATCCTGCGAATGCGGCCAGCACCGCATCGCTTGCGGCTTCCAGCGAAGACCTGATCCCGGCGAATTGCTCCGGCCAGCCGGCGAGCCGCGAACGCACCGCCTGCAAGGCCTGTTCCGGCTCGCCCGCGGCCTCCATCACCGCCCCGAATTCCGGCGGATTGAGGTGGCGGGCGATGAAGGCGAGCGTTTCGAGCGATTGCAGCAGCGGCGGCAGCACGGCCACGATGTCGTCGACCACGGCCTCGCTCATCGCCCCTCTCCGCTTGCGCCCTTTGACGATTTCAGCGCGCCAAGTTGGGACAAACCAAGGCGCTGTTGCCGGGATCGCGCGTCAATGCAGCCGCGGTGCCTTCAGGAGCCTCGCGCGATCGATCGAGGTCAGCGTCACGTCGAAGGTGACGCCATCATGATAGACCGTCAGCGGCACGTCGACGCCGGCCGGACCGAGCGCCCAGAGTTTCCGGTAGAAGGCGGTCTGGCTGGAAACCTTCTCGCCGTTGACCGCCAGGATGATGTCGCCAGCCTTGAGTTCGGCGCCCGCCGCCGGTCCCTTGGCGGAGACGCCGATCACCACCACCCTGTTGTCGATCTCGGTCGAGTACATTCCGAGCCACGGCCTTGAAGGCTTGTTGACGCGGCCGAACTTGCGCAAATCGTCGAGGCCCGGCTTCAACAGATCGATCGGCACGATCATGTTGACGTGCTCGGCCTTGCCTTCGCGCTCGCGCTCGAGCTGCAGCGAGCCGATCCCGATCAGTTCGCCGCGGGTCGAGATCAGTCCGGTGCCGCCCCAATTGGGATGCGCCGGAAAGGTGAAGATCGCCTCGTCGAGCAGATATTCCCAGTAGCCGGCGAATTCCTGCCTGGCGGCAACCTGGCACGCGACCGATCGTGTGCGTCCGCCGGCGCCGCCGACCACGACGCGGTCGCCGATCTGCGCATCCCGTGAGGAACCAAGCGGCAGCGGCTCGAGGTCGGTAGGGCCAAGCGCCTGCACCAGGCCGAAGCCGCTCTCGAAATCGAGGCCCAGCGCGTGGCCTTCGACGACGCGGCCGTCGCCGAGATGCAGCCAGACCGATTCGGCCTCGGTGATCAGATAGCCGATGGTCAGCACCAGCCCGTCGTCGATCACGACGCCGTTGCCGGCGCGCTCGGTGCCCAGCGTCTCGGCGCTGAAAGCGTCAGAGGGGACGATCGAATGCAGCCCGACCACCGAAGAAAGCACGCGATCGAGATCAAAACTGTAATCGCTCGACCGCGGTTGATACGCCGACGGCACTTTCCATTCGGTCAAAGAGGGCATGGAGAATCTCCTGGCCTGCCGGCGCGCGATCCTTTCGCAAATTGAAGCGAAATTGCAGCGTCCGAAACCAGCAGGCATATTATGTCGCAAACGGCCGCCGCGAAAGTCTCGATCAGGCGAACTCACATACATTCCCGCACTGATCCTCCGTCGCACCGGCATGGCTGGTGCTCCGCCCGGTGCTAGGCGGTGTCCCGCGAAACTGGTAACGATTGCGCTCTCGCAGGGATCAGGGGCCGGTGAATGGACAACCGCAGTGACATTTGGCGTGGCGTCGACACGATCAAGGCGCGTTTCATCGCGCTGAGCGACAGGGTCTGGGGGATGCCCGAGGTGTGCTACACCGAGGCGCGTTCCTCCGCCGAACATCTGGCCGAGTTGCGCCATCAGGGTTTCCGCATCACCGAGAACGTCGCGGGCATTCCCACCGCCTTGATGGGCGAGTGGGGCGAGGGCGGTCCCGTCATCGCCTTCCTCGGCGAATACGACGCGCTGCCGGGTCTCAGCCAGGAGGCGGATGTGGCGGAACCTCGCCCGGTGGAAGCGGGAGGGCATGGCCATGGCTGCGGGCACAATCTGCTGGGTTCGGCCGCGCTGCTCGCCGCCACCGCGGTGAAGGACTGGCTTGCGGTCCACAAGGTGCCCGGCCGCGTGCGCTATTACGGCTGCCCGGCGGAAGAGGGCGGTGCGGCGAAAGCCTTCATGGTGCGCGCGGGCACGTTCGAGGACGCCGACATCGCGCTCACCTGGCACCCCTCGAGTTTCTGGGAAGTGGTGGTGACGCCCTCGCTCGCCAACACGCGCGCCGATTTCATCTTCACCGGACGCACCTCGCATGCCGCCGCCTCGCCGCATCTGGGGCGCAGCGCGCTCGACGCGGTCGAGCTGATGAATGTCGGCGTGAACTACATGCGCGAGCACATGCCGAGCGACGCCCGCGTGCATTATGCCCTGCTCGACACCGGCGGCATCGCGCCCAATGTGGTGCAGGCCCATGCCCGTGTGCGCTATTCCATTCGCGCCCGCGACTTGCCCGGCATGAACGAACTGGTGGCGCGCGTCCACAAGATCGCGCAGGGCGCCGCGCTCATGACCGAAACACAAGATGGAGATGCGGATCATCTCCGCCGTCTCCAATGTGCTGCCCAACACGCCCCTGGAGGAAATGCTCCACCGCGTCATGGAGGAACTCGGTCCTCCGCATTTCGACGAGGCGGACAAGGATTTCGCCGCCAAGATCCGCGCGACGCTGACCGAGAAGGACATCGCATCCGTCTATCACACCATCGGCATGGATCCGACCGATCGCGCGCTGGCCGATTTCCTGGTGCCGCTCGATGCCCGGCGCAACCCGCTGATCGGCTCGACCGATGTCGGCGACGTGAGCTGGGTGGTCCCGACCGTTCAGGTCCACGCCCCGACAGTCGCCATCGGCACGCCGTTCCACACCTGGCAGGTGGTGGCGCAGGGCAAGAGCCCGGCCGCCCACAAGGCCATGGTGCAGGCCGCCAAGGCGATGGCGGGGCTCGGCGTCAAGGCGCTGACCGAGCCGGATCTGATCGCCGCCGCCAAGGCCGACCTGCACAAGCGCACCTCCCGCACGCCCTATGTCTGCCCGTTGCCCGACAACGTCGCGCCTCCCCTGGACATGTCCCTGGCCTGATCCTGGCGGCGGATCCTGGCGAACAAATTTTGCGCAACCCCGGACGCGCCGGCGCGCGATTTGGCCAGCGAATACCGCTGCATTGCCGAAACGCTGTGCGCAAAAGCCGCGTTTTGCCCAGGCAACGACCAGAATAGTTTTCGCGTCCAGGCGGCAAGAAGTTGACCTGCGGGGCGTTCGGTGTGCCATCTTCCGCAGGGGATATTGGGCGCGGCTGGGAACGGCCGACTGCAAGCACATCAGAAACGGACGAGGCGACGATGCGGGACACTGAATTGCGTAGCATGATCGACGGGGTGAGGGACGGCCGCATGGACCGCCGCGCCTTCATCCAGCGCATGGTCTTTCTTGGCCTCACCGCGCCGATGGCCAATCAGCTTCTCGCCATCGGCGGCGTCGCCATGGCGCAGAGCCCGTTGCCCTACAAGCCGACCAAACGTGGCGGCGGCGGCCCGCTGAAACTGCTCTGGTGGCAGGGGCCGACCTTGCTCAATCCGCATTTCGCCACCGGCACCAAGGACCAGGATGCCTCGCGCATCTTCTACGAGCCTCTCGCGAGCTGGGACGTGGAAGGAAACCTCAATCTGATCCTCGCGGCCGAGATTCCCTCGATCGAGAACGGCGGCCTGACCGCCGATGCCAAGTCGGTGACCTGGAAGCTCAAGCCCGGCGTCAAATGGCACGACGGAAAGCCCCTCACCGCCGACGACGTGGTGTTCACCGCGGACTACGCGCGCGATCCCGCCACCGCGGCGGTCAGCGTCAGCGTCTACCGCGACCTCACCGTGGAGAAGGTCGATGACCTGACGGTGCGCATCGTGTTCGACAAGCCGACGCCGTTCTGGGCCGTTCCCTTTGTCGGGGCCTATGGCTGCATCCTGCCGAAGCATTTGTTCGCCGACTACAAGGGCGCCAAATCCCGCGACGCCGCGACCAATCTGGCGCCGGTCGGCACCGGCGCCTACAAGTTCGTCGAGTTCAAGCCGGGCGATCTGATCCGCGGCGAGATCAACCCCGACTACCACATGGCTAACCGTCCCTACTTCGACACGATCGAATTGAAGGGCGGCGGCGACGCCGTCTCCGCGGCGCGCGGCATCATCCAGACCGGCGAATATGACTATGCCTGGAACATGCAGGTGGAGGATGAGGTTCTGCTGCGCCTCGAAAAGGGCGGCAAGGGCAAGACCATCTACGCGGTCGGCGGCGACATCGAGTTTATTGCGATCAACTTCACCGACCCCAATACCGAGGTCGATGGCGAGCGGTCGTCGCTGAAAACCAAGCATCCGATCCTGTCCGATTCCAACGTACGCAAGGCACTGGCGCTGTTGGTCGACCGCGAGACCATCCAGAAAGCCATCTACGGCCGCGCCGGGCGCGTCACCGCCAACTACCTCAACGGGCCCGAAAAGGTCGTCTCCAAGAACACCTCCTGGGAATTCAGCGTCGAAAAGGCGGGCAAGCTGCTCGACGCGGCCGGATGGAAGCTCGGCGCGGACGGCATCCGCGAAAAGGACGGCAAGAAGCTGAAGCTGCTCTACCAGACCTCGATCAACGGCCCGCGCCAGAAGACCCAGGCGATCGTCAAGCAGGCGATGCAGAAGGCCGGCATCGACGTGGAACTGAAATCGGTCGTGGCCTCGGTGTTCTTTTCCTCCGATGTCGCCAATCCCGACACCTATGCCAAGTTCTACGCCGACATCGAGATGTTCCAGATTCCGATGACCCAGCCCGATCCCACGATTCACATGCGCCGCTATCATTCGCGCTATGCGTCCGCCAAGGAGAACAAGTGGCAGGGCACGAATTTCCCGCGCTTTGTCAACGCGGAGTACGACGCGGTCATCGACGCGGGCGAAAATGAGATCGATCCGGTCAAGCGCGCCGCGCTCTACATCAAATCCAACGACCTGCTTTGGCAGGAAACGGTGGTCATCCCCGTCATGCACCGCATCAAGGTCGGCGCCAGCGCCAACACGCTACGCCCTGTCATGAGCGGCTGGGCCAACGATCTGGACAATCTGCAGGACTGGTACCGGGAGGCGTGAGGACGGGGCGCCGACAGAGTGTTCTGCCATGAACCAGTACATCCTGCGTCGCCTGCTGATCGCCGTTCCAAGCCTGCTCGGCATTTCGCTGGTTCTGTTCATCGTGCTCGCGCTCGCGCCCGGTGATCCCTTCTCGGAACTGGCGACCAATCCGAACGTGCCGCCCGAAGTGGGTCTCGCGCTGCGGGCCAAGTTCGGCCTCGACGACCCGATCTGGCTGCGCTACCTGCACTGGCTCGTTGCGATGGCGCAGGGCGACTGGGGCTTTTCCTTTGTCAGCCGGATGAACGTCGACACGCTGATCCTGCAGCGCCTGCCGACCACGCTCTACGTGATCGGCTCGGCGCAGCTCCTGGCGCTGCTGATTGCGATTCCGGTCGGCGTCTATGCCGCCACCCGGCCCTATTCGATCTTCGACCAGGTCGCCAGCACGCTCGCCTTCATCGGCTTTTCGCTGCCGACCTTCTTCACCGGCATCCTGTTCATCCTGATCTTCTCGGTGAAGCTGGACTGGCTGCCGTTCGTCTATACGACCGACATCAAGGGCACCGGCATCGTCTGGCTCGGCGCAGCTGATCCGGCAGGCGATCATGCCCGTCATGGTGCTCGGCCTGTTCCAGGCGGCGTCGATGACCCGGTTCGTGCGCTCGGCCGTGCTGGATGTGATCCGTCTCGATTACGTCACCACCGCGCGCGCCAAGGGCCTCGGACAGCGAAGGGTCATCGTCAGGCATGTGATGCGCAACGCGATGATCCCGGTCGTCACCCTGATCGCGCTGCAGATTCCGGCCGTGTTCGGCGGCGCCATCGTCACCGAGCAGATCTTCCGCATTCCCGGCATCGGCTCGCTGCTGATTTCCTCCATTCTCTCCAATGACACGCCGGTGGTGATGGCCGTGACCTTCGTCTTCGCTTGCCTCGTGGTGCTCTTCAACCTGATCGCGGACGTTCTGTATGGCTGGCTTGACCCTCGCATCTCCCTCCGCTGAGCGGCGCGCCTTTTCGCCGTGGCGCGAGACCTGGCGGCGCTATCGCCGCCACCGGCTTGCCGTGGTCAGCGCGGTGCTGCTGCTTGTCCTGGTTCTGGCTGTGGTGTTCGGCCCCTTCGTCTGGCGCGTGCCGATCAACGAAATCGATTTCACCGCGCATCTCGAGGGGCCATCGTTCGCCCACCCCTTCGGCACCGACGATCTGGGCCAGGATATCCTCGCGCGCATGATCTATGGCGGCCGCATCTCGCTTGCGGTCGGCCTTGCCGCGATGACGGTCTCGGTGATCGTCGGCACGCTGATCGGCGCGCTCGCCGGCATGTCGCGCGGCGCGCTCGGTTATGCGCTGATGTGGCTCACCGATCTGTTCCTGTCGCTGCCGCAATTGCCGCTGCTGCTGCTCCTGATCTATCTGTTCCGCGACGCGCTCAAGGCGGTGTTCGGCCCCGAAGGCGGCATCTTCATCCTGATCGTGCTGGTGATCGGGGGCTTGCGCTGGATGCCGGTCGCCCGGCTGGTGCGCGCCCAGTTCCTTTCGCTGCGCGAGAAGGAATTCGTCGAAGCTGCGCGTGCACTCGGCGCCAGTCCGATGCGGCAGGTGGTTCGCCACATCCTGCCCAACGCACTCGGGCCGGTGATCATCGCCGGCACCATCGACGTCGCCGCCGCCATCATCGCCGAATCGACGCTGTCGTTTCTCGGGCTCGGCTTTCCGCCGGATACCCCGACCTGGGGGCGGCTGTTGTACGACGCCAAGGACTATCTCGACATTGCCGCGCATTGGGCGCTGTTTCCGGGCGCGGCCATCTTCATCGCGGTCATGGCCATCAATTTCATCGGCGACGGCTTGCGCGACGCGCTCGACGCGCGGCGGGTGATCTGATGGCGCCCCTGCTCGAGATCAAAGGCCTGAAGACCCATTTCGCCACCGACGACGGCATCGTCAGGGCGGTCGACGGCGTCGACATCAGCATCGACAAGGGCGAGACGCTCTGCGTGGTCGGCGAGTCCGGCTGCGGCAAGACCGTCACGGCGATGTCGATCCTGCAACTGATCGCGATGCCGCCGGGCCGCATCGTCGCGGGCGAGATCATCTTCGAGGGCCGCGACCTGGTGCCGCTGACCAGCCACCAGCTCGACGAGATCCGGTCCAAGGAGATCGGCTTCATCTTCCAGGAACCGATGACCTCGCTCAACCCGGTCCTGACCGTCGGCGAGCAGATCGCGGAAAGCCTGCGCGTCCACGAGCGCCTGCCGCAGAAGCAGGCGTTCGCCCGCACGGTCGAGATGCTGAAGCTGGTGCAGATCCCCAATGCGGAAGCGCGCGTGCATGATTATCCGCACCAGTTCTCGGGCGGCATGCGCCAGCGCGTCATGATCGCGATGGCGCTGGCCTGCCAGCCCAAGCTCGTGATCGCCGACGAGCCCACCACCGCGCTCGATGTCACCATCCAGGCGCAGATCCTCGATCTGTTGCAGGACATGAAGGAGCGCTTCGGCATGGCGGTGATGCTGATCACCCATGCCATGGGCGTGGTGGCCGAAACCGCGCAGCGCGTGGTGGTGATGTATGCCGGCAAGGTGGTCGAGGAGGCCGACGTCGACCGCCTGTTCGCGGATCCGCGCCATCCCTACACGCAGGGCCTGATCCGTTCGATTCCGCGCATCGATCTCGACAGCGATCACAAGAGCCGGCTGGAGGCCATCGGCGGAACGGTGCCGATCCTGATCAATCCGGCGCCCGGTTGCCGGTTTGCGCCGCGATGCCGCCACGTCATGAGCGTGTGCAGGGAACGCGAGCCGGTGCTACGGGAGATCGCGCCCCGCCATCGCATGGCCTGCCATCTCGGAGAGGCGTCATGAGCCAACCCTTGAACGGTCAATCCATGCCGCGCGGCTCCTCGACGAGCGAGCCCCTGCTGCGCGTCAGCAATCTCACCAAATATTTTCCGGTCAAGGGCGGCCTGTTGTCGCGCGAGGTCGGGCGCGTGCATGCGGTGGACGGTGTGTCGTTCACCGTCGATCGCGGCGAGACGCTGGGACTGGTCGGCGAATCCGGCTGCGGCAAGTCCACCACCGGCCGCTGCATCCTGCGCCTGATCGAGCCGACCTCGGGCGAGATCGCCTTCGATGGGCAGGACGTGCTCGGTCTCGACGGCAACGGCTTGCGCGCGCTGCGGCGCAAGATGCAGATCGTGTTCCAGGACCCTTTTGCGTCCCTCAATCCGCGCATGACGGTGGGCGCCATCATCGGCGAGGCGCTGACGATCCACAGGCTCGGCGGCTCGGCGAAGGAGCGGCAGGAGCGCGTGGCGAGCCTGCTGGTCAAGGTCGGGCTGAAGGGCGACCACATGCGCCGCTACCCGCACGAATTTTCCGGCGGCCAGCGCCAGCGCATCGTGATCGCGCGCGCGCTCGCCGTGGAGCCGGAGTTGATCGTCTGCGACGAGCCGGTTTCGGCGCTCGACGTCTCCATCCAGGCGCAGGTGATCAATCTGCTGGAGGATCTGCAGAGCGAACTGAACCTGACCTTTCTGTTCGTGGCTCACGATCTTTCCGTGGTCGAGCACATCTCCGATCGCGTGGCGGTGATGTATCTCGGCCGCATCGTCGAACTGGCCGAGGGCGCGCGATCTCTACCGCAATCCGCAGCACCCCTACACGCAGGCCTTGCTCTCCGCCGTGCCGGTGCCGGACCCGACGGTGAAACGCAAGCGGATCCGCCTGCAGGGCGACGTACCGAGCCCGATCAACCCGCCGAAAGGCTGCCATTTCCACACCCGCTGCCCGATCGCCGAAGCCGCGTTGCCGGGAAATCGCGCCCGAACTGAAGCAGGGAAGCGACGGGCATTTCGTCGCCTGCCATCTGGCGTGAGGCGCACGCGCGAGAAGTCGCCTCAGGTGACGGTCAGATCGCAACCCGAGCCAAGTCCGCTCGCCTTCGGATAGCGGCTGGCGTTCGCCGCATCACTCCGGCAGTCCGGCTTTGCGGAGGCCGTCGACAAGCCGTTCAGCCGGCCAAAAACCTAGACGGCCAAGCCATTTGGAAATGCGAAAATTGGGCTGAAGCTCGAGCAGTCGGACGCCTGCTTCTCTGGCTTCCGCGTCCCGCCCCAGTTGCGCCAGAGCTGCCGCGAGGCAGCGATGGGTTATTGCGAAAGTCTGGTTCGATCGCAGAGCTTTCCTGGCCGCGGCAACCGCCTCGTCGTAACGGCCAAGACTGATGAATGCGGCGCTCATTCCCGCGAACGTTGAAAAAAGCATCGGATCGAACGGACTAATCCGAACGGCGCGCTCAAAAGCCTGGATCGCCTCGTCGGGCTGCCCAGCTATTTGATAAGTCCAGCCGCGCTGCTGCCTCGCGCCGTATGAATTGGGATTTAATGCGACCGCACGGTCCACCATCTCCTTTGCAGCGTCGAAATCGCCGAGCACGGCAGCCGTTGTGCGGCCAAGCAAGCTCAATGCCCGATAGTCATTCCGGTCGATGCTGACTGCCAGCCGGAGCAACCGCAATCCTTCCGCAGTCTCCGACTTCGAATCGGTGCCCCATCCCTGAAGTGCATTTCCAAGATGGCAGTCCGCTGCGAGCGTCGCAGCAAAATTGGACCGAGGGTCGATCTCCAATGCGCAAGAGGCAAGCCGAAGCGCTTCGGCCAATCCGCTCTGCGTCCATAACCTGGAGTAGAATGAGGCGCGAAGACAAAGGTCGTAGGCGCTGAGATTGTTCGATCGCCGTACAGCCAGATCGATTTCATTTTGAAGCATTTTTGGCGCAATGGCGAAGACGACCGCCTCTGTCATCCGATCCTGCAAGGCGAAGATATCGCCCAGGTCACCTTCAAATCGATCGGCCCAAAGGTGCGTCCCGCTCTCGACGTCAATCAATTGGCCGGTAATGCGAACCTTTTCGGCTGCCTTGCGGATACCGCCTTTCAGGATGTAGCGGACGCCGAGCTCGCGCCCGACCTGTTCGATATCGACGGCCCTCCCTTTGTAACTGAGGCTGGAAGCGATAACGAACAGGAACTTGAACCGCGAGAGGGCTGTGGTGATGTCGTCGACGATGCCATCGGCGAAGTAATCCTGATCGGGATCGGAACTCAGGTTGATGAAGGGTAGAATCGCGATCGAGGGTTCCTCGGGGAGCCTGAGAGCGGGGTTCGGCCGCTCCAGGCGGTCGCCGGTGACGGCCGCGTATCCCGGCTCCTGCGCTTCCAGTACGGACCCGACGAACCGGAAGCCTTTGCGTGGCAGCGTCTTGATCAGGCGCTGTTGTTCGCCTGAATCACCGATCGCGCTTCGAGCGACATTCAGCCGGGTCGTCAATGCCGCGTCGGATACGGCGCGGCCCTTCCAGATGGCATCGACAAGGTCGCCTTTGCTGACGACGCGCTCCCTGTTGCGGATCAGGAAGTCGAGCAGATCGAACACTTGTGGCGCCACAGGGATTACGTCCGCCCCGCGTTGCAATTCGCGACGGTCCGTGTCGAATGCGTACTCCTCGAAGAGGTAGCGCAAGTTGCCAATTTCCCGCGTGGCCTCCAATCATCGGGAGGCGCTTGAGCATCGATCGCTGCGCGAAGAATAGGCTGCCGGCGAAGAAAATGTAAGTAGTCGGATGCCGCAAGCGATCGGTGACGCATCACGGCGGCCGCGATAGTTCTGATAGATCAGCAGACCGACCGCGAAGAAGCTACGGTCGTCGGCAATGACCAGCTTCCGGCGCTAGTCCGTCGGCTCAAGCAAATCGTCCAGGTGTTCGACCACGGCCCGAATCACGTCGGTGCGGCTGACAATGCCAACCAACACCCCGTCACGCAGGATAGGGACGCGGTTGATCCCATTGTTCAGCATCAGATCAGCCAACTCCGCAAGCGGTGCTTCCTCATCGGCGGAGACGACTGTCGTGTGCATGATCTCGCGCGCTTGATGCTGGTTGAGGCGAATTTCGGCGAGGAACTCCGGCGCGAGTGTCTCGCCTTCCGCCAGCATGCGTAGCCATTCGGCCCGCTTGCTTTGAAACTGCGCGCCGAAGTGGCGTATCAGGTCAACTTCGCTGACCAATCCAAGCGGCCGGTTATCGGGGTCCACCACCGGTACGGCGGTGACGTGATGGATCAGCATGCGCCGGGCGGTTTCCGCCACGGTGGTCTCAGGCGACACCGTAACCATATCCGTTGCCATTACCGACTTGGCGGGGATCGTCATGTGCGCAACTCCAGCTGGAAAAGTACGCACGATACCGGACCGCTTGGCGGCCGGCTTGACATAGCGCAATGCGCGACGGCGCGGTTGCCGCTCCTGGCGCTCGTCGCCTGCGACGGTAGCCGTCGACACCCTAGTCCAGGCCGGCGCGGCGGAAGGCTTCCAGATAGTGGTCGCGGTCGGCCTCGTATTTGTACGGCAGGTTTTGCGCGATCCATGCCAGCGAGAAGTCGGGCTGCGCGCGGCGCAGTTCCTGCAATGCGGCCGTGGCGATCTCGGCCTGTCCGGCCATCGCGGCGGCAGCGGTCAGCATGCGGTAGCCGGACACATGATCGGTGCGCAGCCGGATGCTCGCGCCGGCCAGCCGCATCGCCTCCTCGTAGTTTCGTCCGACGAACTGGGCATGGGCGGCGATGCCATTGTAGATCGCCGCAAACGGATCGCGCGGACTGAGGCGCAACGCCTTCGCGGTGGCCACGCCGGCTTCCTGCCAGCGGCCGCTGAAAGTCAGCGCGAGGCCGTACACGCTGAGCGCCAGCGCAAAACTCGGATTGAGGCTCAGCGCCAGCTCAAACTCGGCGAGCGCCGGCGTCGAAACGCCGCAGCAGGACATGAACGCAGCCCAGCGCATGGTGCGCCCAGGGATCCTCGCTGTCGACCCGGATTGCCGCCAGCGCCGCGCGTTCGGCGATCGACACCGAGGTCGCCATCTCGCTCCAGCCATTATAGGCGCAAAAGCTGTGGCTGGCGGACAGAACGGCGAGCGCCTGGCCGTAGTTCGGATCGATCGCGATCGCCGTCTCCAGCAGCTCCTGCGCGATGACATAATCCGCTCGCGTCACCCGCCAGAAATGCGACAGCGCCCGCATCACCAGACCCCAGGCATCCATGCTGTCGGGGGTCTTGCGCTTGGAGTGGAAGTTCTCCGCGGCGTAGAGCTGCGGCTCGATCGAGGCAACGATCGCCTCGGTGATTTCGTCCTGCACGGCGAACACGCCGGAGACGTCGCGATCGTAACGCTCCGCCCAGAGGTGACTGCCGGTGGCGACGTCGTTGAGCTGCGCGGTGATGCGCACGCGATCGCCTTCCCGGCGCACGCTGCCTTCGATCACGTAGCCGACGCCGAGCTCCTCGCCGACTTGCTTGATGTTGACGGACTTGCCCTTGTAGACGAACGAGGAGTTGCGCGCGATCACGAAGAACCAGCGCAGCTTCGAAAGCGCGGTGATGAGGTCCTCGCTGATGCCGTCGGAGAAATAATCCTGCTCCGGATCGTCGCTCATGTTGACGAAGGGCAGCACGGCGATGGCGGGACGGTCGGGCAGCGGCAGCGGTGCGCGCGGCTGCTCACCGAATGCAGCCAAAGGCGGTTCGGCGCAAAGCGCCCCGAGATCGTCCACCTCCGCCTGGGTCCGGACTTCGCCGACGAAGCGCAGGCCCTTGCGCGGGATGGTGCGGATCAGCTTCTGGTGCTCGCCGCTGTCGCCGAGCGCCTTGCGCGCGGCGTAGATGCGGCTGGTCAGGGTCGCATCCGAGGTGATGCGGCCGCCCCACACCGAAGCGATCAGGTCGTCCTTGCTGACCACGCGATCGCGTTGCCGCACCAGGTAAAGCAGAAGGTCATAGACCTGGGGCTCGACCGCAATCAGTTCGTCGCTGCGGCGCAGCTCGCGCCGGTCGGTATCAAGCACAAAATCTGCAAAAACAAATTGCACGTCGATGTCCTGAAAATGGAAGGCCGCGACTGCCGCCGCGATGGATCTGACAAATCAAACGTAACGGGAGTTGACGTATCTCCCGCGCGCCGCCGCGACGGCCGGTTGGCGCTGCGCCCGGAGCGGTCGGGCGATCACGGCCCGATCACATTAGCATAATCAGGAAATCAGCAGGGCTTATTCAGAAGAATTCATGACCCCTCAGGCCCGGCTTCAAGCCTGTCATGCGGTCCAGGGTTAAGCATCCAGCCACGGGGCTTTAAACCTAAGGGATTGCAACCATGGCTACCAACGCATCATTTTCCCGAGGATCCGGCGTGCTGACGGTGTTCGGCGACGCCATCGACAACACCATCGCCGCCAGCCGTGACGCCGCGGGGAATATTCTGATCAACAAGGGCGCCGTAGCCATCGCCGGGGGGCAACCGACGGTCGGTAACACCTCCGTGATCCAGGCGTTCGGCCAGGCCGGCAACGACACCATCTCGCTGGACGAATCCAACGGCGCGCTGCCCGCAGCCAATCTGTTCGGCGGCGCCGGCAACGACACGCTGATCGGCGGCTCCGGCAACGACATGCTGTTTGGCCAGGCCGGCAACGACATTCTGGAGGGCAAGGGCGGCGACGATCTGCTGTTCGGTGGCGACGGCAACGACACGCTGATCGGCGGCATCCGGCAATGACCAGATGTTCGGTCAGGCCGGCAACGATCGCATGATCTGGAATCCGGGCGACGGCACCGACCTGATGGAGGGCGGCGACGGCAACGACACCGCCGAGGTCAATGGCGGCAACGGCGCCGAAACATTCACGCTCACCCCCAACGGCACCCGCGTGCGTTTCGATCGCACCAGCCCGGCGCCGTTCTCGCTCGACATCGGCACCACCGAGAACCTCGTGCTCAACATGAATGGCGGCGACGACGTCTTCACCGGCAGCAACGGCCTCGCATCCCTGATCCAGCTCACCGTCGACGGCGGCGACGGCAACGACACCATCACCGGCGGCGACGGCAACGACACGCTGCTCGGCGGCAACGGCAACGACACCATCACCGGCGGCCGCGGCAACGACACGCTGCTCGGCGGCAGCGGCGACGACACCTTCATCTGGAATCCGGGTGACGGCAGCGACACCGTCGACGGCGGCGACGGCACCGATACGCTGGTGTTCAACGGCGCCAACGTCAACGAGAACATCAACATCACGGCCAACCACGGCCGGGTGAAGTTCGCCCGCGACGTCGGCAATGTCACGATGGATCTCAACGGCATCGAGCGCATCGATTTCAACGCGCTCGGCGGCGCCGACAACATCAATGTCGGTGACCTCACCGGCACCGGCGTCAAGCTGGTCGCGATCGACCTGGCGGGCCAAGCCGGCAGCGGCGTCGGCGACGGTGCGGCCGATAGCGTGACCGTCAACGGCACCAACGGCAACGACAACGTTCAGGTGAGCGGAACGGGCGGCTCGGTCACCGTTGCCGGCCTGCCGGCG
Source organism: uncultured Alphaproteobacteria bacterium (assembly GCA_963843225.1). Classification (GTDB taxonomy): domain Bacteria; phylum Pseudomonadota; class Alphaproteobacteria; order Rhizobiales; family Xanthobacteraceae; genus Bradyrhizobium. Next base: position 257,158 of record CAWJJT010000014.1, read on the forward strand.
TCCGTCACCCTTGCCGGAGCGGAGGGCGCCAACGACCAGCTCATCGTCGATGGCGGTGCCGGCAACGACGTCATCAATGCGGCCGGCCTTGCCGCCGGAAGCGTGCGGCTCACGATCGATGGCGGCGCCGGCAACGACACCATCACCGGCAGCGCGGGCGATGACACGCTGATCGGCGGCGACGGCAACGACACCGTCATCGGCGGTCGCGGCAACGACGTCGCGACGCTCGGCAATGGCAACGACACCTTCGTCTGGAATCCGGGCGACGGCAGCGATACGGTCGACGGCGGGGCGGGCACCGATACGCTGGTGTTCAACGGCGCCAGCGCGAACGAGAACATCGACATCTCGGCCAATGGCCAGCGGGTGAGGCTGTTCCGCGACGTCGGCAACGTCACCATGGACCTCGGCGGCATCGAGCACATCCAGCTCGCCACGCTGGGCGGCGCCGACACGGTCACGGTCGAGGATCTCTCCGGAACCGATGCGACGCAGGTGGCTGTCGACCTGTCGGCGACGCCGGGCACCGGGCAGGGCGACGGCGTGGCGGATACGGTCAACGTCAATGGCACGGCCGGCGACGACCGCATCAGCGTTGCCAGCAGCGGTTCGTCGGTTGTCGTCAACGGGCTGCCGGCGCAGGTGACGGTCAGCGGCCTCGATCGCAGCCTCGACTCGCTGGTCGTCAATGGCGGTGCCGGCAACGACACCATCAACGCTTCCGGGCTCCACGCCGGCCAGGCCAACCTCACCATCAATGGCGGCGACGGCAACGACACCATCACCGGCAGCGCCGGCAATGACACCGTGATCGGCGGCCGCGGCAACGACGTCGCCAATCTCGGCGCCGGCAACGACACCTTCGTCTGGAATCCCGGCGACGGCAGCGATACCGTCGATGGCGGCGCGGGCAACGACACGCTGCTGTTCAACGGCGCCAACGTCAACGAGAACATCGACATCTCGGCCAATGCCGGGCGGGCGATTCTCTCCCGCGACGTCGGTGGCGTCACCATGAACCTGGACAATATCGAGACCATCGACGTCAACGCTCTCGGCGGCGCCGACACCGTCACGGTCAATGACATGTCCAGGACCGATGTGCGGCACGTTGCCGTCGATCTGGCATCGCAGCCGGGCAGCGGCATCGGCGACGGCCAGGCGGACACGGTCGTCATCAACGCCACCGCCGGCGACGACACGATCGCGATCACCGAGGACAACGGCGTCATCACGGTGTCGGGTCTGGCGACCGACGTGACGATCTCCGGCTTCGAGGCCGCCAACGATCGCCTCGTCATCAATGGCCTCGGCGGCGACGACGTCATCAGCGCGGCCGGGCTGCCGGCCAACATCCTGCTCACCGAAAATGGCGGCGACGGCAACGATATCCTGATCGGCGGCGCCGGCAACGACACCCTCAGCGGCGGAGCAGGCGATGACACCCTGCTCGGCGGCGGCGGGCAGGACATCCTCGACGGTGGAACCGGCAACAACGTGCTGCAGCAGGCGCCGGTGGTTCGCAACGTCGCGGCAAGCGACGGCGCGCATGCTGCCAGTGCCGCGGTGCTGGGCCAGTTCATGGCGTCGAGTTTCGTCCCGGCGGGTGACGCTCACGGTGCGACGCCGCTGGTCGACCCGTCCGCAAGCCAGCCGCCGCAGCTCGCGCTGCCGCACGCCGCCTGACACGGCCCCACCCTGGAGAGCCCCATGAGCATTGAGCCCGACAGCGCGAGTCCTGCCGACCCCGGTCTCGTCGCCCTGGTGACACTGCTGCATCTCCAGGGTGTCCCAGCCGATGCCGGGCAGATCCGGCATCGGCTGGGAACGGACAGGATCGGCGCACCGGAGATGCTCCGGTGCGCCAGGGAACTTGGACTGAAGGCCCGGATCTCTCGAACCGACTGGTCGCGGCTTGCCAGCATGCCACTGCCCGCGATCGCGCCCCTGCGTGATGGCATGTTCCTGCTGGTCGCCAAGGCCGCCGAGAACAAGGTCCTGGTCCAGTCGCCGCTGGAGCACCGGCCCGCTCTGTTGACGCGGGAGGAGTTCGGTGCGGTTTGGGACGGCCGGCTGATCCTGATGACCCGACGCGCCGGATTGTCGGACATCGCGCGCCGGTTCGACATCACCTGGTTTCTGGGGGCGATCCACAAATATCGCTTTCTCCTGAGCGAGGTGCTGGTCGCGTCGTTCTTCCTGCAACTGCTCGGTCTGGTTTCGCCGCTGTTCTTCCAGGTGGTGATCGACAAGGTTCTGGTGCACCGGTCCCTGAACACGCTCGACGTGCTCGTTCTCGGCCTCGTGAGCGTCTCGGTCTTCGAGGCCGTATTGGGAATCCTGCGGACGTATCTGTTCGCCCACACCACCAACCGCATCGACGTCGAACTCGGGGCGCGGCTGTTTCGACATCTGCTGGCGCTGCCGATGGCTTATTTCCAGGCCCGGCGCGTCGGCAACTCGGTGGCACGGGTGCGCGAACTGGAGAACATCCGCAATTTCCTTACCAGTTCGGCCCTGACGCTGCTCATCGATCTGTTCTTCACCTTCGTCTTCCTCGGCGTGATGTTCTTCTACTCAAAGCCCCTGACCTGGATCGTGCTCGGCTCGTTCCCGTTCTACATCGCGATCTCGGCAGGGGCGACGCCGCTGTTCCGGCGGCGGCTGGATGAGAAATTCCGGCGCGGCGCCGAGAACCAGGCCTTCCTGGTCGAGAGCGTGACCGGAATAGAAACGCTGAAGGCCATGGCGGTCGAGCCGCAGATGCAGCGCCGCTGGGAGGAGCAGCTCGCCGGCTATGTCGCCGCGAGCTTCCGTGTCCTCAGCCTCGGCAACAGCGCGAGCCAGACCGTGCAGCTCGTCAGCAAGATCGCCACCGCCGGCATTCTCTATTTCGGCGCCAGGCTCGTGATCGAGGGCAGCCTGTCGGTCGGCGAACTCGTCGCCTTCAACATCCTGGCCGGCCGGGTCAGCGCGCCGGTGCTGCGGCTGGCGCAGATATGGCAGGACTTCCACCAGGCGCGGCTGTCGATCGCGCGGCTTGGCGACATCCTCAACTCCACCCCCGAGCCGACCTACGCGGTCGGGCGGGCGCGGCTGCCGGCGATCCGCGGCGACATCAAATTCGATCACGTCTCGTTCCGCTATCGCATCGACGGCCAGGAAGTGCTGCACGATGTCTCGTTCGAGGTGCCCGCCGGGCAGACCATCGGCATCGTCGGCCCCTCCGGCTCGGGCAAGAGCACGTTCGCAAAACTGGTGCAGCGCCTCTACGTCCCCGAGCGCGGCCGCGTGCTGGTGGATGGCATGGATCTCGCGATGGCCGATCCGGCCTGGCTGCGCCGTCAGATTGGCGTCGTGCTGCAGGAGAACGTGCTGTTCAACCGCTCGGTGCGCGACAATATCGCGCTTGCCGATCCGGCGATGTCGATGGAGCGCGTGATCGCGGCGGCACGGCTGGCCGGAGCGCACGAGTTCATCCTCGAACTCACCGAGGGCTACGACACCGTGGTCGGCGAGCGCGGTTCGACGTTGTCGGGTGGCCAGCGGCAGCGCATCGCGATTGCGCGCGCGCTGGTCACCGACCCGCGCATCCTGATCTTCGACGAGGCGACCAGCGCGCTCGACTATGAGAGCGAGCGCATCATCCAGCAGAATATGAAGGCCATCGCCAGCGGGCGGACGGTGCTGGTGATCGCGCACCGGCTCTCGACGGTGCGGACGGCGGACCGCATCGTTACCCTCGATCGCGGCCGCCTCATCGAAGACGGCAGTCACGAGACGCTGATCAAGACCGGCGGCCGCTACGCATCGCTCCACCGGTTGCAGGGAGGGTTCCATGAAGTCGGCTGAATTGGCGCTGCCCGCCAAAGCCACGCAACGCAGCGTCGTCCCGTTTCGGCCTCCGCAAAGACGGCGCGGCGAGGAGCTGGCTTTTCTGCCGGCGGCGCTCGAGATCGTTGAAACCCCGCCGTCACCGATCGGCCGGGCGATCGGCGCTGCCATCATCCTGCTGTTCTGCGCGGCGCTGGCGTGGGCCTGGTCGGGAACGATCGACATCGTCGCGTCGGCCACGGGAAGAATCCTGCCCAGCAGCCGCACCAAGCTCGTTCAGCCATTCGAGACCGCGGTGGTGCGGTCGATCCGGGTGCAGGACGGACAAGCGGTCAAGGCCGGCGACGTCCTGGTCGAGCTCGATCCGACCGCCAACGAAGCGGAACGCGATCATCTGCATAGCGACCTGCTCGCCGAACAGCTCAACATCGCGCGGCTGCACGCGGCACTCGCCGACGGCGACGATCCGCTGGCCGATTTCAGGCCGCCCGCCGATGCGGACCCGGAATTGATTGCCACCCAGCGTCAGCTTCTGCTGGACCAGGTGGCCGAACATCGCGCCAAGATTGCCTCCCTTGCCCGGCAGCAGGCGCAGAAGGAAGCCGAGCAAGCCACGACCGCGGCGACGATCCACAAACTCGGCACCATCATTCCGGTGGTGCAGTCGCGCGTCGACATCCGCAAGACGCTGGTGGAGAAGGAGTTGGGCTCGAAGCTCAGCTATTTCGAGGTGCTCCAGTTGCTGGTCGAACAGCAGGAGGAGTTCAACGTCCAGAACAGCCATCTGCACGAGACGGAGGCGGCGATCGCAGCCATACGCGAAACCCGCGGCCAGGCGGCGGCGGAATATCGGCACACGCTCTCCGACGAACTCGCCAAGGCCGAGCAGAAGGCGAACGGGCTCGCACAGGACCTGATCAAGGCCGAGCAGCGGACCAGGCTTCAGGTATTGAGCGCGCCGGTGGACGGCGTGGTGCAGCAGCTTGCGATCCACACCGTCGGCGGCGTGGTGACGCCGGCGCAGGCGCTGCTGGTGGTGGTGCCGAGCGAGAGCCGGCTGGAGATTGAGGCCATGGTGTCGAATCGCGACATCGGCTTCGTCCACGCCGGCCAGCAGGCCGAGATCAAGGTCGATACCTTCAATTTCACCCGCTACGGCATGCTGCACGGCGAGGTGCTGTCGGTTTCGCAAGACGCCGTGATCCGCGACCGCCAGCAGGATCACACCGCCGGCCGCACGCCGGGAGCTGCGAACGAAACCAGTGAGCCGACGGGCCAGGAACTGAACTACAGCGCGCGCATTTCGCTCGACCGCACCGAAATGCAGATCGACGACAGATTGGTCAATCTGTCGCCGGGCATGGCGGTGACGGTGGAAATCAAGACCGGATCGCGGAGGATTCTGGACTATCTGCTCTCGCCGTTGCTCCGCTACCGGCAGGAGGCGCTGCGCGAGCGGTGAAGCGCTCGGGGTGCGCCGCGAACCGCTCGTGGTCAAGGTAGCGCGGACCGCGGGTACCGTGGCCGACAGCGGCGCTCGCCTGCATGCCGTTGCACAGGTGCAGGCGGTGTATCGCTCAGGGATGCCAGTCGGCCACGGAACGCACCATCTGCCAATTATGCAGCAGCCCTCTGCGCGAAACCGGCATGGTGCGTCACTCCAGGACTTTTCCGAGCCGCTCCCACCTGATCCCGCCTTCGCCGGAGGAAAACCAGATTTGCCGCGCGTTGCCGACCAGATCGGAAAGCGGCACCGTGCCGAACTGGCGGGAGTCGGTACTGAGGTCGCGATTGTCGCCGAGCAGGAATATCTGGCCGGGCGGGACGACGACATCGAAGTCGTGGCTCGGAGCGCCCTTCTTCCATTGCACGCGCCAACTGTGCGGTCCTGCCTGCTCGGTGACCACGAGAAAGTCGCCTTCGGTGGCTTCGGACCTCGAAAGACTGCGATTGTTGACAACGACATCATGTGACGTGATCGAGACGTGATCACCCGGCAGGCCGATCACGCGCTTGATGTAGTACTGCGTGCGGTCGTTCGGAAACACGAAAATTCCGATGTCGCCGATCGCTACCGCCGTCTTGCAGCCCGGGCAATTGTATCGCTTGTCGGCGAACAGCCAGTCACCGCGCAGGATGCCGGGCTGCATGGCGGACGTCGGGATGTTGAAAGTCTGCACCATGTGTTGCCGCACTTCAGCGACCAGCATCAGTATGACCGCGCTGCCCGCCAGCAGCAACAGGACATAGAGGCCGCTGACCTGCCATTCGCGGCGGGTGTAAACCTGCCGCCGCGCCGCACCCCGCCAGGCATCGAGGATCGCAAAACCCCAGAGGCCGAATGTCAAGACGACGCTGATCACCAGTAGTGGCAGCATCAGCGCCGCCGGCACATAGAGCGCGGCAATCGTCACGCCGGGGAAGCAGCCGATCAGGACGTAGCCGAGAAACAGCCAGAACGCCTTGTTGAGTTCGCCGTTGTAGAACTGTCCAAGCCCCGGCAAGGCCAGAGAAAGCAACGCCGCGATCCAGGGGTTGCGCGGATGGATGTCGCCTGAAGAGGTGGAAATCTGCGTCATGAACGGCTCCGTCAGCGGAAATCGAAATGGATCAGTGCGCCCCGGCGGCAATGAAGGCGACGAATACGAATTCGCACAGCCGCAAGGCTCCGAAGCACGCGCCCGCGCCGAGGGTCGCCCACTGCCATGGCCTGAAGGCTCGCGATCGCTCCGGCGCCTGCGGTGTCGCCTGCGCCAGCGCCGTCAGGCGCGAGGCGAAGCCGGGTGGAGTGGCGAGCGGCTTTGCCGTCAGCCATGCGTCAATGTCGTCATTCATTGTCTGCCTCCAGAATCTCTCTCAGGCGCCGCCGCGCGCGATGCAGCCGAACCTTGGCGGCACCGACCGAACAGCCCTCGATCGTTGCGATCGCGGCCAGATCGAGCCCGTCGATATAGCTCGACGACAACAGGCTGCGATCGGCAGCACTGAGGCAGGCCAGCGCGGCCTGCAGCCGATGCTGCCGCTGCAGCGCGACCAGTTGTTCGTCGGGCAGCGGCGCATCCGACGCAATTTCCAGCGTCTCGGCGCTGACCGGCGTTTCAATCCGACGCCCGCCCGATGCCGACAGCCGGGTCAGCGCCATGTTTCGCGCAATCGTCAGGATCCAGGTCGTCAGACTGCCGAGCCGGGAATCGTATTTTCCGGCATGCCGCCAGACCCGAAGGAATGTCTCCTGCGCGACGTCTTCCGCCATGGCGCCGTCGAGGCCCATCCTCCCGAGATAGGCGAAGACGCGGTCTTGATGCGCCACCACGATCCGGCCGAACGCCAGATGATCTCCCCTGGCGGCCTCGCTGATGTCCGCGTCACAGTCCAAGACGTTGGCTCCGGATCTGCTTTATATACCGGCGCCACGCGGAATGGTTACAGGACGGCGAGGAGGAATCCCGCGAGCCGGGCCTGCCGGCGGCGGCCGACGCCGATACGGCTCGCGATTGCGCCGCGGCATATGGCCGATCAGCGGAAATGATCGGATCCAGATGGGGTCAGCCGGCCGTGGCCTGCGACTTGATGTCGGCAAGCTGGGCCAGCTCCGAAATGACGCGGTGAAAAGCCAGCCGTTGCTCGTCGATGTCCTTCTGCCGGATGGTGTAGGTCGGGTGATGCGCGGCAAGATCGCCCACGTAATCCATCTTCCCCATCACGGCGGCGGCGCTCCGGGCGAGCTTGATGTGCCGGCTGGACGACGCCAGTTCGATGATGTCGGCGAACGCCCGGTATTCCCCGGAGGCATCCCTGATGACCTTGCCCTTTGCCGCGCTTTCGAACGCGAGCAGCAGCAGGCAATTGAGCAGACGCCGGCACATCACGGCGCAGGCGTCGTAAAAGCCGCTCTGGTAAGTTCCGTTGATCTGCGCCACCAGGGCTTGCAGGTGTGGTCTCGTATTGTCGAACAGGTCCGCTGGAACGATAGGCGCGCCTTGCTCCGGTGGAGCGACCGTTCCCGTAATCGCGCCATAGCGCCACGACAGGCGCGACCTGCTGGCGAGGCGAAGCCGCACCGTGCCCATCTCCTTGCCCCTCATCACGGCACGGTTTGCCAGCAATTGTCTTCCGAGACGGGTGGCGTTGACCTGGCGGCGAAGCGATAGATCCTGCATCAACTCGGCCAGGAAGGCAGGGCGCAATTCCGGCTTGCCTTCCTGCAGATCAAAGTACCAAAGCAGCGCGATGGCCTGGCCGACCTCCGTCAGGCCGAGCTTCGAAATGCCCTCGGCGAAAGATTGAAGGGTGCTTTTCATTGCCTGCAAAGCGCCGTTTCTGAAATTCGAAGTGGGCTTCCCCGTCAATTCATGAGCGAGCCGTCTCGCTCCTCTTCAATGCGGACATCGTCGTTACAAATGCGCGGATGGTGTCCCCGTGCCGGCTTGAACCGGTCTTCGTCAGGGGTGTGAACCCCGCAAGGCAGCGTCTATTCCCCCGCCACGACCTCCCGGGACCGTCGACCTCGGATCAAAAGGGTAGCCCCGTCAGGCTATTGCAGCCGATCCAGGCGAAGTCGCTGGCGTTCGTCGGTGAGACGCCACGCCGCCAGATAGGACGCGGCCAGCGCCGACAGTCCGCTGCCGCCGGATAGCAGGAACATCAGGAGGATCTGGTATTTCACCGCCTCCAGCGGATCGAGCCCCGCCAGAATCTGACCCGTCATGATGCCGGGCAGCGTCACGATGCCCGCCGCCGACATTTGATTGATGATGGGCAACAGGCCGCGCCGGATTGCCTCGCGCACCAGCGGCGCGATCGCTTCACGATAGCTTTCGCCGAGCGAAAGCCGCGCCTCTATTCCGGGACGCTCGCGGCGGACAGACCCGAGAAAGCTGTCAAGCGACAGGCTCGCGGAGTTCAGCACATTGCCGAGAATGATGCCCGCCAGCGGGATCGCGTAATGCGGATCGAACCAGGGCTGCGGGCGGATGGCGGTGGTCAAGGCAAGGATCGCCGTCACGAAGGTGGCGAAGCCGACGCTGATGGTGCCAATGACGAGATTTGAGTTTCCCCTGAAGCGGCGCTCCGGCCGCGCCGCCACTTCGCGCGCCGCAACCAGCACCATCACAAGAATGAGGAGCAGCGTCGCGGCGGGATTGTTCAGGGAAAAGATAAACCGCAGCACATAGCCGATGGCGACCAGTTGCACGACCATTCTTGCCGCGGCCAAAACCAGTTGCCGATGCAGACGAAGCTTGAGCCAGATCGAAAGCGCCGCATCGAGCACGATCAAGGTCGCGGCGATGGAGATGTCGAGCGGCGTCAGCAGGATCGGGGTCATGCCCGCTCCATCTTTCCCGCCATCATCCGATAGCGCTGGACGCCCAAACGTTCCGCCTGCCTGGGATCGTGGGTGACCAGCACGATGGATGTGCCGGCCGCCATGCGCTCTTCAAGCAAGGCCTCGACCTGGGTGACCGAATCCTGATCCAGAGGACCCGTCGGTTCGTCCAGCAGCAGGACGGGTGGATTGGGCAGCAGCGCCCTCACCAGCGACAATCTTTGCTTCTCGCCGGTGGACAGTTGCGCAACCGGCGCGTCCAGCAGATCGGCGCGAACGCCAAGGCGGGCTGACAGCGCTGCAATCTCGCTTCGGCTGTTTGCCGGAAAATGCTCGATCACCGTGTCGGCCCACCACCCGGATTCGGCCGATACGTAGGTTGCCCGCTTTCGCCATTCCGGGGCGGGCATCGAGGTCCGCTCCTGTCCGTTCAGCCAGATCTCGCCTTCGCTGGGGTCGAGGTCGGCGATCATGCGGAGAAAAAGACTTTTTCCCGATCCGGACGGGCCGCTGATGGCCGCACACGCGCCCCGCGCGAGGTTCAGCTCGAACGGGCCGGCAAGCGCGCTCCGTAGCTGTTTCACAAGCAGCGCCGTTTCCATCTGATATCCCCGTCCTCAACGGCATCCACGGGTGCAGGGCGCCCCCGGCGTTCCCCGCGCCCTCTGATCGAACCGATATAGCCTCGCGCAAAACATGCCGCGAGAAATCGCATCTTCGGCTCTTTGGAAACGGAATCCGCAACTCGTAGCCCGGGTGCAGCGAAGCGAAACCCGGGGGCCGGTGCCGCAACGTCGTCCCTGCGAAGCAGGACCGACAGCCGCCACGCGTGCTCTGCCTACGGATCGAGTTCGGTATCCCAGTACAAATAGTCAAGCCAGCTATCGTGCAGATAGTTCGGCGGGAACAGCCTGCCGTTGCGGTGAAGCTGGTGCACCGTCGGCGCGAACGGATGCTGTCTCGGAAACATCCGCGCCTGCTGCGGCGTCAGGTTGCCCTTGCGCAGATTGCACGGCGAACAGGCGGCGACCACGTTTTCCCAGGTGGTCTGGCCGCCTTTGCTGCGGGGGATGATGTGGTCGAAGGTGAGGTCGTCATGGGCCGAGCAATACTGGCAGACGAAGCGGTCGCGCAGGAACACGTTGAACCGGGTGAAGGCGGGATGCGTGGTCGGCTTGACGAAGGATTTCAGCGACACCACGCTCGGCAACTGGATTTCGAAGGTGGGACTGCGCACCGCGCGATCGTAATGCTCGACGATGTTGACGCGATCGAGAAACACCGCCTTGATCGCGTCCTGCCACGACCAGAGAGACAGCGGGTAATAACTCAGCGGCCGGAAATCCGCATTCAGCACCAGCACCGGCCAACCGCCTTGCGAGACATGTGCGTTCAATTAACGCTCCTGACTCCCATGTTAGCTGCGAAGCAGCATGTGATGACATACTACAGGCAGCGTGACGGGATTGTGAAGGGCGTTGAGGGCCTTATCCGCTCCTGTGGACCCGGGTTGCATGACTGCCATGAACACCGCTAAACGAAGGCGGACGGCATTTTCGGCCGCATACGGGCTCCAGAGGAATGGTCATCAAGTCGCGTTTTCTTGAGGCGCCGCGCCGGCTTCGGGCGTTCGTTCGCGCCCATGAAACCAGCCTCGTCGTGCTCGCGGCGCTGATCGGCGTGATCGGCGGACTGGTCGTGGCGGCCATGAGTGCGGCGGTCGAAGGCATGCATGTGCTGCTGTTCAAGATCGAAATCGGGGAACGGCTGTCGAGCCAATTCGCCATCGATCCCTTGCGCGCGCTGCTGGTGCCGAGCCTCGGCGGACTTCTGCTGGGCCTGGCGTTCCTGGTGCTGGCGCGGTTCCGGCCGGCCCGCGAGGTCGATCCGATCGAGGCCAACGCGCTGCACGGCGGCCGGATGTCGTTCCGCGGCAGCGTGATCGTGGCCTTGCAGACGATATGGTCCTCCGGCGTCGGCGCGTCGGTCGGCCTGGAGGCGGGCTATACCCAGCTTGCCAGCGGTATCGCCGCCTCGTTCGGCCGCGGCTTTCATCTGCGCCGCGCCGATCAGCGCATCATGGTCGGCTGCGGCGCCGCGGCCGCGATCGCAGGCGCGTTCGGCGCGCCGCTTGCCGGTGCGTTCTATGCCTTTGAGCTGGTGATCGGCGGCTATACGCCGGCCAGCCTGACGCCGGTCGGCGTCGCGGCGGTGGCGGGCTATTTCGTCGCGCACGCCTTCACGGTGCTGTCGCTCGGCGTCGGCATCGGCCCGGTCGGCGACGTGCTCGGCCGCGATCTTGCCATCGCCGCCCTGCTCGGGGTGCTGGCGGCGCTGTTCGGCATCGGCATCATGCGCGGCGTGGCGCTGTGCGAACAACTTCTGGTCAGGACCCGGCTATGGCCGCCGCTCCGTCCGGCGCTCGGCGGTCTCGGCGTCGGCCTGCTCGCTTTGGTCACGCCGCAGGTCATGTCGTCAGGCCATGGCGCGCTGCATTTTGCCGGATTTGTCTCGATTCCGCTGGCGGTGCTGGCGACCATTTTCATCCTGAAGGCGATCGCCTCGGTGATATCGCTCGGATCGGGCTTTCGCGGCGGTCTTTTTTTCGCGACGCTGTTTCTGGGCGCGCTGGGCGGCCATCTGTTCGCCGGCGGCATCGACGTGATCTGGCCCGGCCTGCATCTCAGCCCGAACGTCTACGCCATCATCGGCATGAGCGCGCTGTCGGCTTCCGTCATTGGCGGGCCGCTGACGATGTCGTTCATCGCGCTGGAATCGACCGGCAATCTCTGGCTCTCGACCGCCGTGCTGGTCGCGGTCATCATCTCGACGCAGATCACCCGCGAACTGTTCGGCTATTCCTTCGCGACCTGGCGGCTGCACCTGCGCGGCGAGACCATCCGCAGCGCCGCCGATATCGGCTGGATCCGCGACCTCACGGTGCGCAGCCTGATGCGTCAGGATCTCACCACCGTGAACGCCAACATGGGCATCGAGGAATTCCGCGAGAAATTCCCGCTGGGTTCCAAAAACCAGGTGGTCGCGATCGATGGATCGGGCCGTTATGTCGGGCTGGCGCTGGTCGCCGACGCGCACGCGCCTGACATCGTGATGGCCGACGGCCTGATCGGGCCTGCTGCATTTCCGCGATGTGGTGCTGCATCCCGGCATGAACATCCAGGAGGCCATCGCCGTGTTCGACGCCGCGGAAGCGGAGTCGCTCGCCGTGGTCGATATCGACGGCGAGCATCGGCCGATCGGGGTTCTCAGCGAAGCCCATGCGATGCGGCGCTATGCGGAGGAATCCGAACAGCGGCGGCGCGAGGTGCTGGGCGAGGCCTGACATACCGTTCGGAGCAACTGATCCGCCGAATGGCTGGCCGCGAGGTCAGCTCTCGATATCCTCGGCGGCGATGATCCGCTGGCGAAGCGCGAGACGCACGAGCTCGATGTCGGAAGCGACGCCGAGCTTGGCGCGGATCAAATAGCGCGTGTTGGCCGCGGTCTTGGCGCTGATATGCAGCGTCTCGGCGATTTCCTCGACGGATTTTTCCGCCAGCAGCATGCGCAGGATTTCGAACTCCCGGGGGTTAGTGCATCGACGGCGGAAGGCTCATCCGCGAGCCGGCTGATGGCGAGTTCATGGTCGATGTCGGGGCTGAGCGCGATGCGCCCGGCCATGACATCGGCGATCGCGCGCAACAGCGTCTCGGGCGGGTTGCTCTTGGTCACGAAGCCGCGTGCGCCGGCCTTGATCGCCTGCACGGCGTACGCCGCGCTCTGGTGCATCGTGAACACGAGGATGCGCGCGGAATGGTCCCATTGCCGGATCCGCCTGATCGCCTCGACCCCGCCGATTCCCGGCATCGACACGTCCATGATGACGAGGTCGGGCTTGACCTCCTTGTAGACCCGATAAGCCTCGGCCCCGTCGCCGGCTTCGGCCACGACCTGAATGCGGTCCTGCTTGTGCAAGAGCGAGCGATAGCCCTCGCGGACGATGGCGTGATCGTCCGCCAGCATGACGCGCGTGAAGTTTTTTGCTGCGGGCGCGATCAAGCTTCCGCTCCCATGTTGGGAATGGTCGCAACCAGCCGGGCGCCACCGGCCGCCGGCCGCTCGAAGCGCAGCGTGCCGCCGAGCGAAACCACGCGCTCCTGCATCCCGAGCAGTCCCATGCCGGCTTTCGGGACGAGACTGCCGCCGGTCGCCTCGCCGTCGTCTTCGACGCTCAGCACGATGTCGGCGCATCCCACCTCGAGCCGCAGCCGCACGCGCCTTGCACGGGCGTGCTTCGCCGCGTTGGTGATCGCCTCCTGCGCGATGCGGTACAGGCTGGCGCAGACGCTGGGCGGCAGTTCGTCGACCTTGCCCGACGATGGCAATGTCGAACCGGGTGCGGCCCTTTTCAAAACCGTTCCAGCTCGCAACGAGGCTTTCCAGGCTCAGCGTCAGGCCGAGTTCCTCGATGTCGGGCGGGCGCAGGCGCACCAGCGCGCCGCGCAACGTTTCCATCAGGCCCGCCGTGGTGCGGGAGATGCCCCTGCATTCCTCGAGCAGCGGCGGGCACTCGCGCTCCGCCGTGTGGGCGGCGGCGGCGGCCTGCGCGGCGATGGCGGTGAGCGACTGGCCGAATTCATCGTGCAATTCGCGGGCAAGATGGCGCCGTTCCTCGTCCTGCACCGCGATCAGCTTTCGCGTCAGCGCGTTGCGTTCGGCGAGGGTTGCCTGCAGCTTCTGCGCCAGCGTGTTGAAGACGTCGGAAATGGCCGAGAGTTCCGCGAGATCGAAGCTCGGCAGCCGCGCCGAAAGATCGTTCGCCGCAAGCTGCGTCAACCCGGTGCGAATGACGTGCGTGGGGCGCAGCGCGCGCGCGAGCGTGGCATAAACCGCAAGGCAAAGTCCGGCCAGCGCGAGAGCCATGATGGAGAGCAGGCGGCTCGTCTCGCGCCAGCTCTGGCCGATCTGCGTGGCGGGGTCGAAGGTCGCGACCGCGATGCCGCCGGCCTTGCCCCCGACGAGAAGCGGCATCGAAATCGGCTCGCCCGGATGAAAGATGGCGCGATAGAGCGCGGCGAAACTCGCCGGCGCGGCGGTGTCGTCGGCGAGGGCGCCGCTGCAAATACCCTGGCGAAAATCGCCGGTGTCATTCCGATAGGAGATGCACAGGCCGGGCTCCATCAGCGGCCCCGCGATCCGCTGCAGATCCGGCGTCTTCTCGGGCGAGAGCGAAAACCATTGCACCTGCGCCAACTGCAACGAGATGTCCTTGGCGACGATTTCGGCGATGCGGTTCGCCTTGGCCTGGGTCGCCCGGTTGCTTTCAAACAGGACGTAGGCCGCGACCGCCAGGAAGCAGACCGCCGCCAGTGCCGCGACGCGCAACGCCAGCCGCAGCTTCAGATCGATGGCGCGCGCGGCGCTCGGCGCGGATTGCGGGATCGGTTGCAAGCTCCCTCCCATTCCCATCGCATTCTAGAAGCAAGTTTCGTCGGGAAGAAAGCGCGGCGAGGCTAGATCGGGCATTTTGCCCGGTCAATCCAGGGAAAGTCTCCATTTCGCGAACGGCCCGGATCGTGCGTGATGGCGGCCGATTTGATCGGCCTCGGGGTTCGTCCATGCGCGGCATTACGTTCAGCTTCGTTCCCGTCATGGCCCTTGCCGGGCTCGCATTCGCCCAGGCGGCCGAACCCGCCGCCCCGCACCCGGTCAAGCTCGTGGTGTTTCCGTTCGAACTGGAGGATTTCAGCGCCGCTGCGGCGTACAGCCCTCCTGACGACATCGACCGCGAGCAGTTGCGGCTTTCGACCGAAGAGGCGCGCCGGCTGATCGCGCAATCCGGCCGCTACCAGTTGGTCGATGCCGGCGCGGTCGCCGACGAAGCGGCCAAGGCGGGCAAACTGCACGATTGCAACGGGTGCGAAGCCCCGATCGCCGCCGGCCTCAACGCCGACCAGTCGATGATCGGGATCGTCACGCGCATCAGCCGGACGGACTACGCGGTGACCTACAAAATTCGCGACGCGAAATCCGGGGCGCTCGTGGACGTCCAGCAGACCGACCTGCGCGCCGGCGCCAACTCCGCCTGGAGCCGTGGCGCGCGCTGGCTGATTGAGCGCCGCCTGCTGGAACAGTGAAACCGGCGTCCGCGTTGAAGCCATCCGTGGTATTGCTGGATGATTGCAACGGGACGTCCAAACCGCATCACTCAACGGGAGCCCGTCTTCGATGGAAAAGCCGATGAAACGAAGGTCCGCATGCCTCGCTTTGGTTGTCGCCGCCGTCTTCGCTGGTGGCGGGGTTCGGCAAAGTCAGGCGCAGGGCGAGGCGCCGATCCTGACGGTCGCCGGGATCCAGTATATCGACACCTCAGGCGAGGTTATCGATCAGAGCGCCGACCACTCTCGACGCTTGCGCGACTTCGAAGCATCGTTGCGCACCGATCTGGTGGCGAGCGGGAAGATACGAAACGTCGCGATGGATTGCCCGCCCAACGCCTGTTCGATCGGCGATATCGAAGCCGGGCAGTTGATGGGCATGGCGCAGGCCGCCGGCGCTGAATATCTCCTGATCAGCAGCTTTCACAAGGTGAGCACACTCGTGCAATGGGCGAAATTCGACCTCATCGAGTTGAAAACGCGAAACGTGGTCTTCAATCGCCTTGTCACCTTCCGCGGCGACAATGACAAGGCCTGGAGTCACGCGGAAACCTTCATTGTCCGGCAAATCCTCGATCATCAGGAGGAGCCGTGACGCGCGCCGGCGTCATGCGCTTCGCGGCAGCAGGCCTTCCTCGATCGCCTTGATCTGCAGCGCCAGATATTTCGAGTTGATGCGGCATTGCGCGAGGCTGCCGGCGATGAACCAGAGGCCGGGTTGCGGAGTGCGGGCGTACATGTTGCGCAATTCCTGGCCCTCGCCGAAACCCCAGATAGGGCCGACCCTCGCGGCGATTTCGTCGCCGAATAGCTTGCGCACCAGGACTTCCTGCGGCTTGTAGCCGGTCGCCAGCACGATCAGGTCGGCGGCCAGCCGCTCGCCGCCCTTCATGTGCACGCCGTCGGCGGCAAAGGATTCGATGTCCGGGAACTGAATCAGCCTGATCGCGCCGCTCGCGACCAGATCGGAGCAGCCGACATTGAAATAATAGCCGCCGCCGCGGGTGAGGTATTTGAACTGCCAGCCGGTGCCGCCGTCGCCGTAATCGAGCTTGAAGCCGACGCGCGTCAGTCCGTCGAGCAGTTCCTTGTCGAGGTTCCTCGATTGCTCGGTCAGCATCACGTGGCTGCGCTTCGCCAGCGTCAGCGGCATCGAGGTCGCGATCAGGTCGTTGTCCTCGAGCGTCCCCTCATTATAGGCCGCATAGGCCAGTTGCGCTGATGGTTCGATATTGGTGAC
Organism: uncultured Alphaproteobacteria bacterium; assembly: GCA_963843225.1. Classification (GTDB taxonomy): domain Bacteria; phylum Pseudomonadota; class Alphaproteobacteria; order Rhizobiales; family Xanthobacteraceae; genus Bradyrhizobium. The sequence continues at coordinate 273,719 of CAWJJT010000014.1, forward strand.
CAGCGTGGAGCTGCGCTGAACCAGCGTGACGTCGGCGCCGCTCGAATGCAGGTCCTGCGCGATATCATGGCCGCTGTTGCCGGTGCCGATCACGATGGCGCGCTTGCCCTTCCATGCCTCGCCATCGTCATAGCGGCTGGAATGCAGCACGGTGCCGGTGAAGTTCTCCAGCGAGGCGATTTCAGGCAGGTTCGGAATGCCGCTGACGCCGGTCGCCATCACGACATGGCGCGGATGCATCACGCGCTTCGAACCGTCGGCGCGCCGCAGCACGGCCGACCAGCGCGCTTTCTCTTCGTCATACGCCCCGCTCTCGAACTCGGTGCCGGTCCAGTAGTTGAGTTCCATGGCGTCGACATAGGTCTCGAACCAGTTGGCGAGCTTGTCCTTGGGGATGTAGACCGGCCAGTTCGGCGGGAACGGCATGTAGGGCAGGTGGTTGACCTGGACCTGGTTGTGCAGCGTCAGCGCGTGGTACCGCTTGCGCCAGTTGTCGCCGATCCGCGGTTCCCGGTCGACGATCAGCGTGTCGATCCCCAATTGCTTCAGCCGCGCCGCGATCGCGAGCCCTGCCTGGCCGCCGCCGACCACCAGCACCTGCGGATCGCGATCGGCATACCCGGCCGAGGTTTTGCGCAGGTCGAGCCAGTTCGGACCGCGAAAATCCCGCGAATAGGCCTGGCCGCGCGGCCGCGATCGGCCGAGCTGCTCCTCAAATCCCTTCAGCTCGTCGAGCGCGGTGAGCAGCGTCCACGCCTTCAGCCGGTTGTTGTCGGCGGCATCCGGGATCAGCCGCAGCAGGCCGCTGCCACGTCCTTGCGCGGTTTCGAACTTGAAAATCGCCTCGATCGACGCGGTGCCGGCGCGGGTGACCCGGCGTGGCGCGGCGCGGTCGGGATCGATGCGCAAGCCGCGCGGCACGGCGCGGCCGGCGTGCATCGTCAAGACTTGCAGAATCTCGTCCGCGCCGTTGACGGTCTGCAAATTCCAGCTCAACGCCAGCGCGTCGCGCCAGTAGCTTTCCGGATGGAACAGCGGCTTCAGCGAGGATTCATCGGGATGTGCGATCGCGCTCTCGAATTGGGCCAGCCAGGTTTCGGCGGCGATCGAAACATCGTCGGTCTTGTCCAGCATCGGCGTCTTCTCGATCCGGCCGTCTTCGCGGCGTTTCCCTGCCGCAAAACCTATACCGTTTGGAATGGCGCAGAAAGGGCGGCATTTGCGGGCGCGGCTATTGTCGTCCGCCCTTGTTGCCGATCACGCCCTCGCGCTTCTTGAGCGCGCGGTAATAGGACCACCACAGATGCGCCGCCGCGCCGCGCATCGGACGCCACGGCTCCGCCAGCGGCGCCATCTGCCTTTCGGTCGGCCGCGTCTTCAGGCCAAGCCCGATCTTCACGGCTTCCTGCACGGCGAGATCGCCGGCCGGCCAGGCGTCGCCATGGCGGAGGCAAAACAGTAGATAGACGTCGGCGGTCCACGGGCCGATGCCGTGCAGCGAGGTCAGCGTGTTGTGTGCGGCGTCGGCGTCCTCGTTCGCCAGCACCTCGAGATTGAGCCGCTCGGCGGCGATCTCGCGCGCCACGCCCTTCAGCGTCTTGATCTTCGCCGCCGACAAACCGAGCCGGCCGAGCCGGTCGGCGCGCGCCTTGCGCACGGCCTCATGGTGAAACGGATCGAACGCGGCGGTGAGGCGGCCCCAGATCGCCGCGGCGCTCGCCGTCGACAATTGCTGGCCGCAGACGATCGCGGCAAGGCCGGCAAAGCCGGGCTCGCGCTGCCGCAGCGCCGGCATGCCGGCGATCTCGAATACCGGCTTGAGCCGCGGGTCCTGCCTGAGCAGCGCGTGGATGGCCTCTTCGAGGTCGGCCTGGGTGTTGAGATGGAGGGGCATTGCGACTTAAAACCACCATGTCCTGCGAAAGAGATCAATGCCACCCGTTTTCCGCTTCGCGCCGAGCCCGAATGGCTACCTGCATCTCGGTCATGCCTGTTCGGCGCTGCTGAACTTCGATTCCGCGCGCCGGACCGGCGGCCGCTTCCTGTTGCGGATCGAGGACATCGACGCCACCCGCTGCCGGCCGGAATTCGAGGCCGCGATCTACGAAGATCTCGCCTGGCTCGGCATCGCCTGGGAAACCCCGGTGCGGCGGCAGTCCGAGCATCTTGCGCTCTATCGCGACGCGGTCGCGAAGCTTGCGAGCCTGGGTCTGGTCTACCCTTCTTTCGAGAGCCGTGCCGAGATCGCAAGCGAGATTGCAAGACGGGTGAGCGAGCGGGAGGCGCAGGCGCCGTGGCCGCGCGACCCCGACGGCGCGCCGCTGTATCCCGGTGCGGCGAAAAATCTGTCGCCGGACGAACGCGCGCGACTGGCTCGCCTCCGGCGCGCCTTACGCGCTGCGGCTGGACATGGAACTGGCCCGCGCACAGGCCGGCGCCTTGACCTGGGTCGAACATGGCGAAGGCCCCGATGGCGAGACGGGAGTGGTGGCCGCCCATCCGGAGGCCTGGGGTGACGTCATCCTGGCGCGCAAGGAGACGCCGACCAGCTATCATCTCTCGGTGGTGATCGACGACGCCCTGCAGGGCGTAACCGATGTCGTGCGGGGGCAGGACCTGTTCTGGTCGACCGCCGTCCATCGCCTGTTGCAGCAATTGCTGGGCTTGCCGGCGCCTCGCTATCGGCACCACCGGCTGATCCTTGGCGCCGACGGGCGAAAGCTGTCGAAGTCGACGGCCGCCACGGGGCTTCGCGAACTTCGCGGCCGGGGGATGACGCCGGCCGATATCCGCCGCCTGGTCGGCCTGCCCTGACGGCCGACGTGGCATTGCCGCGAGGCGATTGCGAAGGGAAAAAATCCGCCTCCGGCGTGACTCTGCGCATTCCGCCGTGGCATGGTGGGCACCGGCCAGGGTCAGGGGAATCATGGCGTCAAAATCGCGCTCAAAGCGCACCGCGCGGCCGGCGAAGAAGCGGCCGCCGAAGAAGCGCGCTTCCGGCCTTGCCGCCCGCAAGGCGCGCAAGCCCGTTGCCAAGCGCAATGCCAAGACCCGCGCCGCGAAGACGGCCGAACCGGGTGTGGTCGAGGCCGCGCTCGCCGCCTTCGCCCATGAGGTCCGCACCCCGCTGACGGGAATCCTCGCCATCAGCGCCCTGCTGGCGACCTCGGACCTCGACGAGCGCGAGCGGCGCTGGGTCGATACCATCAAGGCCGGCGCCGAGCATCTGGCGAGCCTTGCCACCCTGTTCGTCGATGCCGCCAGAGGCGGCAAGGCCGTGGCCGGAATGCGGCAGGATTTCTTCGACCTGCGGGTGCTGGCGCGCAGCGCCGGTGATTCGCTCGCCGGCCGGGCGGCGGCAAAAGGCCTGCAATCCCACGTCGAGATTTCGGAAAAACTGCCGGCGCTGGTGGTCGGCGATCCCGTGCGGCTGCGCGCGGCGCTGGAAAACCTGATCGACAATGCCGTGAAGTTCACCGAGCAGGGCGGCGTCGCGCTCGAAGTGGTCGCCGGTGCGCGACGGCAAGGGCAAGGTCGGCGTTTCCTTTTCGGTTTCCGACAGCGGCATCGGGCTCACGCTCAACGAGATCAAGCGTTTGTTCCGTCCGTTTTCGCAGGCCAATGTCACGATCGCCTCCCGCTTCGGCGGCGCCGGGCTCGGACTGTCATCGGTGAAGCAGATCGCGCGCGCGATGGGCGGCGACATCATCGTCGCGCCGCGGCGCGGCGGCGGAACCACCTTCACGCTGACGGTGGGTTTGAACCGCGCCAAAGCCTCGAAGGCGGCAGGCTCCGGCGCGGATCCCGTTTTCCTGGCGACGCCGGCGCCGGCGCTGCGCATTCTCGGCGTCGAGGACAATCCGTTCGGCCGCGTCGTGCTCAATACCATCCTGACCGAACTCGGTCACAGCGCGGAATTCATCGGGCGCGGCGAGGCGGCGGCCGACCGGGTCGCGCAGGGCGACTTCGACGCGGTGCTGATGGACATGGTGCTGCCGGGCATCGACGGCATCGAGACCATCCGGCGCATTCGGGACCTGAGCCCGCCGTTCGGCCGCGTCGCGATCATCGGAGTGTCGGGCCGCGGCGACGACGAGGCGGCCTCGCGCGCCGCCGGCGCCGACGCTTTTCTGGTCAAACCTGTGAGTCCGCGGGCGCTAGCGACTGCGCTGCTTGAAGCGACCCGTCATGTGGCAGCCGCGACTTGATGATGGCGGCGTTCAACTCGCCGCCATACACGAAGATCGCGGCGATGAAATACAAAAACACCAGCGCGATGATGACCGACGCCAGCCCCGCATACATCGTGACGTAGTTGTTGGCGAAGCGCGCCAGATACTGGCCGAACACGATGCCCGATACCAGCGAGGCGACCAGCGTGAAGACGATGCCGGGCAGGATCTGCACGAATCCGCGGCGGCCCGCCGGCAGCCAGGCATGGAGGATGAAGAGCGCCACCGTCAGCGCGCCGATGGTGATGCTGTAGCGCGCGATATTGAGGAATTGCTCGTTGTTCGCGACCATCAGCGGAAAATGGCGGCGTGCCGCCTCCAGCATCAGCGGGAAAAGCACGATCAGGAACGCCATCGCCAGCGCGGTAAAGGCGGCGATCAGGGTATAGCCGATCGATTCCAGCCGCAGCCAGTACCAGCGCCGCGGCTCGATCATCGAATAGCTGCGGTTGAGCGCGACACGCAGCGCTTCGACGCCGTTCGAGGCGAAATAGACGGCCAGCACCGCGCCGATGGTCAGCACGTCGCCGCGGGTGGTGGTGAGCACGTCGTGAATTTCTCCCGACAGCGAATCGGAGACCTGTTTCGGCCAGACCTGCAGCATCAGCCCGGCGGCCTGATCGGCGAGTTCCTTCGACCCGAAAACGCCGGCCAGCGACGTCAGCACGATCAGGAACGGAAACAGCGCCATCAGCGTCGACAGCGCGATGTGGCTGGCGATCGCCCAGCCGTCATCGGCGAGAAACTCGTAGAACGCGTCCATGACGACCAGATAGACGTAGCGGATCTGCCTCACATTTCACCTTGGCCAGTGGCGGACGGGTTCATCGGCGAACCATGCTAGCTTCTGATATTATTGGACTAAAAGCCAGATCGTTGGCGACGGCGTGGTAGCGGAGCGCCCGGTGCGGTGTTAGACACGGCCATGGCATCCTTCATCAGCATGATCGTCCTTCCCATCGCCGTCGGCGCTGTCGCGCTGGTGCTGCTCATGGGTCTCGTTAACATGATGCGGGGCGGTTCCCCTAACCGCTCGCAGAAGCTGATGCGGCTGCGGGTGCTGCTGCAATTCGTGGCGATCGTGATCACCATGCTCGCGGTCTGGACGATGGGGCGCTAGAGGAGGCGGGTTATGGTCGTCCTTAATCGGATCTATACGCGAACCGGCGACGACGGCACGACCGCGCTCGGCAGCGGCGAACGGCGTCCGAAATACGATCTGCGCATCGCCGCCTATGGAACCGTCGACGAGACCAACGCGGTGATCGGCATCGTGCGGCTGCATCTCGGCCAGGCCCGCGAACTCGACGCGATGCTGGGCCTGATCCAGAACGACTTGTTCGACCTCGGCGCCGACCTTGCGGTGCCCGAGCGCGAGGGCAAGGCGGAAAGGCTGCGCATGCTGTCGAGCCAGGTCGAGCGCCTCGAGCGCGACATCGACAGCCTGAACGCCCATTTGGCGCCGCTCACCTCGTTCGTGCTGCCGGGCGGCACGCCGGCCGCGGCCTACCTGCATCTGGCGCGCACCATTTGCCGCCGCGGCGAACGCATCATCGTGGAACTCGCGGCCCAGCCCAATGAACCGGTCGGCGAGGCCGCGATCCAGTATATGAACCGGCTGTCGGATTTCCTGTTTGTCGCCAGCCGCTCGATGAATGACAATGGCGCAGGGGACGTGCTTTGGGTGCCCGGCCAGAATCGTTAAAGCACGCCGTTTGGAGGCGATTTTTGGCCGTCGCGCGTTGACCGGGGTTGGCCGGACCTTTAGGTTCCGCGGCCAAGCCGATCAATACCTGAAAATTGAAGCGAAAGAGGATCGATGAAGGTTCTGGTGCCGGTAAAGCGGGTGGTCGATTACAACGTCAAGGTCCGGGTCAAGAGCGACGGATCGGGCGTCGAATTGTCCAATGTCAAGATGTCGATGAATCCGTTCGATGAAATCGCCGTCGAGGAGGCCTTGCGGCTGAAGGAAGCGGGCAAGGCGACCGAGGTGGTGGTGGTGTCGATCGGCCCGGCGCAGGCCTCCGAAACCATCCGGACCGGTCTCGCGATGGGCGCCGACCGCGGTATCCTGGTGAAGGCAGACGGCAACGTCGAACCGCTGGCGGTCGCCAAGATCCTCAAGGCCATCGCCGACGAGGAGAAGCCCGGCCTGATCATTCTCGGCAAGCAGGCGATCGACGACGATTCGAACCAGACCGGCCAGATGCTGGCGGCGCTGCTCGGATGGTCGCAGGCGACGTTCGCCTCCAAGCTCGAAGTCGATGGCGCCGATTTCAAGGTGACGCGCGAAGTCGACGGCGGCCTGCAGACCGTGAAGCTCAAGGGCCCGGCGATCGTGACGACCGATCTGCGGCTCAACGAGCCGCGCTACGCCAGCCTGCCCAACATCATGAAGGCGAAGAAGAAGCCGATCGCCGACAAGACCGCCGCCGACTACAGCGTCGATCTCACCGCCCATCTCGAGATCCTCAAGACCGCGGAACCGCCGGGCCGCAAGGGAGGCGTCAAGGTCAAGGACGTCGCCGAGCTGGTGTCGAAACTCAAGAATGAAGCCGGGGTTCTCTGATGACCACGCTGTTGATTGCCGAACACGACAATGCGTCGATCAAGGACTCCACCAACAAGGCGCTGACCGCGGCTGCCGCGCTCGGCGGCGACGTGCACGTGCTGGTCGCCGGCGAAAACGCCAAGGGCGCAGCCGACGCCGCGGCCAAGCTCTCCGGCGTCAAGAAGGTGCTGCTCGCGGACGGTTCCGCCTATGCGCACGACCTCGCCGAGCCGCTGGCCGCGCTGATCGTGGCGCTGGCGCCCTCCTATGACGCCTTCGTCGCGCCGGCCACCTCGCGCTTCAAGAACGTGATGCCGCGGGCTGCCGCGCTGCTCGACGTCATGCAGGTGTCGGAGATCATCAAGGTGGTTTCGCCCGATACGTTCGAGCGGCCGATCTATGCCGGCAACGCCATCCAGACGGTGAAATCGAAGGACGCCAAGAAGGTCATCACGGTGCGGACCTCGACCTTCGCGGCGGCCGGCAATGACGGCAGTGCGCCGATCGAGAACGCGGCCTCGGCCGCCGATCCCGGGCTCTCCAGCTTCGTCGGCGAGGAGGTCGCCAAGAGCGACCGTCCCGAACTGACATCGGCGAAGATCATCGTCTCCGGCGGCCGCGCCATGCAGAGCCGCGAGAATTTCGCCAAGTACATCGAGCCGCTCGCCGACAAGCTCGGCGCCGGCGTCGGCGCGTCGCGCGCCGCGGTCGATGCCGGCTATGCGCCGAACGATTGGCAGGTCGGCCAGACCGGCAAGGTGGTGGCGCCCGAGCTATATATCGCGATAGGCATTTCCGGCGCGATCCAGCATCTCGCCGGCATGAAGGATTCCAAGGTGATCGTCGCGATCAACAAGGATGAGGACGCGCCGATCTTCCAGGTCGCCGATTACGGTCTGGTCGCAGATCTCTATCAGGCCGTTCCGGAGCTGACCGAGGAACTCGGCAAGCTCGGCAAGTAACGACGTTTCGATCAGCCGGCCGGATGAAGCTATTCCGGCCGGTGTTCATGCAGGAAAGATGGGCAGGCGCGGGACGCGCGCCTCACCCCGGTGAGATGGCGATATGGCAGCGATAATCAAGAAGGTCGGCGTGATCGGCTCGGGCCAGATGGGCAACGGGATCGCGCATGTGGCGGCGCTGGCCGGGCTGGACGTGGTGCTCAACGACCTGTCCGCCGACCGGCTGAAGTCGGCAATGGCGACCATCAACGGCAATCTGTCGCGCCAGGTCGCCAAGAAGATCATCACCGAGGACGCGCGCAAGAAGGCGCTGGACCGGATCGTCTCCACCGAGACGATGGACGGGCTCGCCGCCTGCGATCTCGTGATCGAGAGCGCGGTGGAGAAGGAAGAGATCAAGCGCAAGATCTTCCACGACGTGTGCGCGGTGCTGAAGCCGGAAGCCATCGTCGCCTCCAACACCTCCTCGATCTCGATCACGCGGCTCGCGGCCTCGACCGACCGGCCCGAGCGCTTCATCGGCATTCACTTCATGAATCCGGTGCCGCTGATGGAACTGGTCGAACTGATCCGCGGCATCGCCACCGATGACGCGACCTTCGAGGCGGCCAAGGAATTCGTGACAAAACTCGGCAAGCACGTCGCGGTGTCGGAGGATTTCCCGGCCTTCATCGTCAACCGCATCCTGCTGCCGATGATCAACGAGGCGATCTACACGCTGTACGAGGGCGTCGGCAATGTCGAAGCGATCGACGCGGCGATGAAGCTCGGGGCGCACCACCCGATGGGGCCGCTGGAACTCGCCGATTTCATCGGGCTCGATACCTGTCTGTCGATCATGCAGGTGCTGCACGAGGGACTGGCGGACTCCAAATACCGGCCGTGCCCGCTGCTGGTCAAATATGTCGAGGCCGGCTGGCTCGGCCGCAAGAGCCATCGCGGGTTCTACGACTACCGGGGCGACAAGCCGGTCCCGACGCGCTGACCATCTCCAGCTTTCGTTAACCCTTACCGGGTACCGTGTCTCCCGACGGAGGGTACGGCGTTATGGATATGATGAGCATGGTCAGCAGCATTCTTGCTGCTCAGGCGGGCAACACGCAGATGCAGATGGCCGCCACCATGATGAAATCGAACGCCGATGCCGAGAAATCCACGGTCCTCACGCTGCTGGGGGCCGGCGGGCAACCCTCGCTCGCCAATGTCGGCGCCGGTATCGGCGGCAATCTTAACATTTCGGCTTAACGCCTTAAATTCTAACCTCAACATCTCGACGTAACATCTTGGAGCTTCAGGGTGAGGAGGCGCGATACGCCCTCGAACCATGCGGCCCGGCTGCTTCTGATTCTTCGCGAAGAAGTTTCTCCCACTCCCCGTGATGAGGGGACGGAGGCTCACAATCCGGCTGCAACCGGGGTCATCGCCGCCGTGATCAGCTTGACGGCGTCATCGCTATTCCAGTCGGCCGGGCCGGCAATGGTGGCGATCTCGCAGCCCTGGCCGTCGACCAGCACCGAGGTCGGCATCCCCAGCGCCCGGCCTATGGCCTTAAGATCCTGAAAAACCTTGGCTTTTTCGTCGCTGAAATAGCCGAGCCGGGTCAGATGGGCATCCCTGAGGAAATTCTTCGGTTTCTCCGGGTCGCGGGTGTCGATGTTGATCGCCACCACCTCGAAATTGGGACCGCCCAGCCGGGTTTGCAGGCCTTCCAGCGCCGGCATTTCCTTGCGGCATGGCACGCACCAGGTCGCCCACAGGTTCACCAGCACGGTGCGCCCGCGCCAGTCGGAAAGCTTCCTGGGCTTGCCATCGGCGTCCTCGAAGGCGAGGTCCGGCAGCCGCAACGGGGTCGTCGCCATGGTCAGCGCCGCCACCTCGCCATGCGCCAGCGGCGCGATCTTGCGGGCCACATCGACCGCCCCGCGGCAGGCGGCATCACCCGCTGCGTTGCGGCTCAACCCGCCGATCCCGTATACCCCGGCGTATCCGAGCAACGCCCCGACCACGACCGCCCCGATGGCGATCGGGATCCGGCGCGTGACAGCGGGGCGGGGCGAGGGCAGTTCGGGCATATCGTTTGTCATCCTGTATCAGATACGGCTATGCAGGGCTCTGCAACGGCCGGTTCGAGGTGTTCGGCGCGGTGTGGCGATCAATCGAGGTCATGAGTAACAGATCATGAGCAACAAGATGTGGGGCGGCCGGTTCAGCGAGCGCCCCGATGCCATCATGGAGGAAATCAACGTCTCCATCGACGTCGATCGCCATCTGTATGCCCAGGACATCGCCGCGTCCAAGGCCCACGCCGCGATGCTCGCCGCGCAAGGCATCATCACGGCAAACGATGCGAAAAATATCAAATCCGGTCTAGACACGATTTTGTCAGAGATCGGCAAGGGATCGTTCGATTTCAAGCGCGCGCTCGAGGACATTCACATGAATGTCGAGAGCCGGCTTGGCGAGCTGATCGGCCCCGCGGCGGGACGGCTGCATACCGCGCGCTCGCGCAACGACCAGGTCGCGACCGATTTCCGCCTCTACGTCCGCGACATGATCGACGAGACCGACGCGGCGCTGGCCGCATTCCAGCATGCGCTGGTGGAGCGGGCCCTGGAGCACGCCGCGACCGTGATGCCGGGTTTCACCCATCTGCAGACCGCGCAGCCGGTGACGTTCGGGCATCATCTTCTGGCCTACGTGGAGATGGCGGCGCGCGACCGCGGCCGCTTTGCCGACGCCCGCAAGCGGCTCAACGAATCGCCGCTGGGTGCTGCGGCGCTCGCCGGCACCTCGTTTCCGATCGATCGCGCGGCGACCGCCAAAGCACTTGGCTTCGACCGGCCGATGGCCAATTCGCTCGACGCGGTATCGGATCGCGACTTCGTGCTCGAAACCCTGTCGGCGGCGGCGATCGCGGCGGTGCATCTGTCGCGCTTCGCCGAGGAAATCGTGATCTGGACCTCGCCGCTGGTCGGGCTGGTGCGGCTGTCCGACAAGTTCACCACCGGCTCCTCGATCATGCCGCAGAAGCGCAACCCCGACGCCGCCGAACTGGTGCGCGCCAAGACCGGCCGGGTGATCGGCGCGCTGACGGCGCTTTTGATCGTGATGAAGGGCCTGCCGCTCGCCTATCAAAAGGACATGCAGGAGGACAAGGAAGGCGCGATGCAGGCGTTTGGCGCGCTGTCGCTGGCGGTCCGGGCGATGACCGGAATGGTCAGGGATATCGTGCCGGATCAGGCGCGGATGAAGGCCGCCGCCGGCGAAGGCTACGCCACCGCCACCGATCTCGCCGACTGGCTGGTGCGGACGTTGAAAATGCCGTTCCGCGACGCCCACCACGTCACCGGACGCATCGTGGCGCTGGCGTCGGAAGCAGGCCTACCGCTGCACCAGCTCGCGCTAAAGGACATGCAGGCGGTCGAACCCCGAATCACGAAGGAAGCGCTCGCGGTGCTTTCGGTGGAAGCATCGGTCAAAAGCCGCGTCAGCTATGGCGGAACCGCACCGAAGAACGTATCGGCGCAAGCCAAGGCGTGGCTCAAGCGGCTCGAAAAAGAGCGAAAATTAGGCTGAGGACGACAATTTGACTGCGAGCAACAGGAATTTGGCTGCAATTTCATGATGCTCGTCCTCTCGCCAGACCGGGGCAATCTTTGTATGGTGCCGCCGCATTGGGGATTTTGTCGTGAATCGTAATTACCGCCCGACACGTCAGGGATGGGCCGTCATCCTTCTGAGCGCGGCCGTGCTCGCGCTCGGGGGCTGCGGACGCAAGAGCGGGCTCGACCTGCCGCCGAACACGCCGCCGCAGGCGGCCGCCGAGGCGCAGCGGAATGCCGACCACGAGCCGGCCGCGAGCGCGCCGAGCGTGTTCAATCCCACCTACGGCAGCGATGCGCCGCCCGCCGCGTCCAGGGGCACCAAAAAATCGTTTGTTCTCGATCCGCTGCTGGATAGTCACTGAGCCGCTCGCCATGAACCACTTCGACTATCGCAACGGCGTGCTGCACGCCGAGGCGGTGAATCTTATCGATCTGGCGGATGCCGTCGGCACGCCGTTCTATTGCTATTCGACCGCGACGCTCGAGCGGCACTACCGCGTCTTCACCGAGGCCTTTGCCGGCGAGAAGGCGGTGGTGTGTTACGCCATGAAGGCGAACTCCAACCAGTCGGTGCTGCGCACGCTGGCGAAACTCGGCGCCGGCGCGGACGTGGTTTCGGGCGGCGAGTTGAAGCGCGCGCTCGCGGCCGGCATTCCGCCGGAAAAGATCCTGTTCTCCGGGGTCGGCAAGACCGAGGCCGAACTGCGCGCGGCGCTCGCTGCCGGCATTCTCTGCATCAATGTCGAGTCCGAACCGGAACTCGAATTGCTGTCGCGGCTCGCCGTGGAAACCGGGAAGACGGCGCGGATCTCGGTGCGCGTCAACCCCGACGTCGATGCCGGCACCCACGCCAAGATCGCCACCGGCAAATCCGAGAACAAGTTCGGCGTTCCGATCGCGCGGGCGCGCGCGGTCTATGCCCACGCCGCCCGGCTGCCGGGGATCGAGGTGACCGGCACCGACATGCATATCGGCAGCCAGATCACCGATTTGAGCCGGATGGAAACCGCGTTCCGCATCCTGTCGGATTTCGTGCAGACCTTGCGCGCCGACGGCCACACCATCTCGCACATCGATTTCGGCGGCGGCCTCGGCATTCCCTATTACATGGATCGCGAGGCCCCGCCCGCGCCGGCTGCCTATGCCGCCATGGTCAAGCGCGTGACGCATAATCTCGGCTGCACGCTGATGTTCGAGCCGGGGCGGATGATCGTCGGCAATGCCGGCATCCTCGTCACCCGCGTGATCTATCTGAAGCCGGGCGAGGCCAAGAACTTCGTCATCATCGATGCCGCCATGAACGATCTGATTCGCCCCACGCTGTACGAGGCGCATCACGATATCCTGCCGGTCCGCGAGCCCGGCAAGGCCGCGCGGATCATCACCGCCGACGTGGTCGGGCCGGTCTGCGAGACCGGCGACTACCTCGCGCTCGACCGCAAGCTGCCCGAGCCCAAGACCGGCGATCTGCTGGCGATCATGACCGCGGGCGCCTACGGCGCGGTGCAGTCCGGCACCTACAACACGCGGCCGCTGGTGCCGGAAGTGCTGGTCAAGGACGACCAATATGCCGTGGTGCGCCCGCGCCTCGAGGTCGAAGACCTGATCGCGATGGACAAGCCCGCGCCCTGGTTGTGAGGTGTCTGCGTAGCCCGGATGGAGCGCAGCGAAATCCGGGTCTTTCGCAAACGCATCGACTGATCCCGGATTACGCTGCGCTCCATCCGGGCTACATCAGCGGCCTCACTTCCCCGTCGCGCCGCCTTTTGCGCCGCCGACCACCACGCCGGCCGTCTTCTCGACCGATTTGATCGCCGCCGTGAAATCCGACTCGGCGCCTTGCTCCCTGATCACGACCTCCCACAAGCCGGCCGACCGCTTCCGCCACTTCCATCGACAGCCCGAGCGCGCGCATCTCCTCGATGGCACAGCCGCACGTCCTTCACCATCAACCCGGTGGCGAAGCCGAAATCGAAACTGCGCGGCAGTACCGAGCGCGGAAACTTGTCGCGGCTCGCGGTGTTCATGCCGGAGCCGGAATTGATCACGTCGATCATGACGGCCGGATCGAGCCCGGATTTGACCCCCATCACCACGGCTTCCGAGGTCGCGACCATCGCGGTCGCCGACAGGAAGTTGTTGGCGAGCTTCATGGTCTGCCCTGAGCCGGGCTTTTCGCCGATGAAGAACACCTTGCCGATCACCGCGAGCGCGGGCTTCACCGCCTCGAAATCGGCTTTCGGCCCCGACACCATCACCGCGAGCGTTCCCTTCTCGGCGCCGCCGACGCCGCCGCTGACGGGACTGTCGAGCTGCACGATGTTGCGTTTCGCCAGCAGATCGTGGATCCGCACCGCCATGTGCGAGCCGACGGTGGAGAGATCGACGAACCGCTTTGCAAGCCTGCCTTCGATCACGCCGTTCGTGCCGGTCGCGACATCGAGCGACGCCTGCAGCGACGGCAGGCTCGCCATCACGGTCTCGGCGCGATCGGCGACGTCCTTCGGCGAGGATGCCGCCTCTGCGCCGAGCGCGACCAGTCCGTCCACCGCTTCCTTGCGCGGGTCGAAGACGGTGAGGTGATGCTTCGCCTCGATCAGGCGGCGGGCCATGGGAAAGCCCATCTTGCCGAGGCCGATGAATCCGATGTTCATGACGCTACGCCTCTAGCCCTTGTCCAGTTCGGCGAACACTTCGCGCGCGATCCGGAAACTGTCGACGGCCGCGGGCATGCCGCCATAGATCGCGACCTGCATCAGGATTTCGCGGATCTCGTCCCTGCTGACGCCGTTGGTCAGCGCGCCCTTGAGGTGCGCGCGCAATTCATGCGGCCGGTTGAGGATCGAGATCATCGCGATGTTGAGCATGCTGCGGGTCTTGCGCGGCAGTTCTTCGCGGCCCCAGACCGTGCCCCAGCAATATTCGTTGAGCAGGTCCTGGAACGGCGCGTTGAAGCTGTCGACGTTCTTCAGGGCGTTGCTGACGTAAGCCTCGCCCAGCACCGCCTTGCGAATTTCCAGTCCCTTGTCGTGCGTTTTCTTGTCCATGACGGTCCTCGGTGTTTCCTTGATGGTTCGTGGCCGACGTTACGGGGTCGGGGCGGCGCAGTCACGCCTTCGTGTTATGCGTATTTCCCGGTGGGGTTACCGTCCAACTACGGGTGCCTCACTGCCGCCCTTGTGCTAAGGTGCTGTGTCGGCAACCCGGAGAGTTGATTGAGCGGCGCTACCCCCGACCCGTCAGAGCCAGGCTCCACCCCTGACGCCATTTCGCGGCTCAAGCTCGCGCAGGCATTGCAGCGGGCGCGGTACGCGATCGCCTGGGAACGGAGTTGGCCGCATCTGGCACGGCTTCTGACCGTCATCGGGCTGTTTCTGGTGGTGTCCTGGGCCGGGCTGTGGCTGGCGCTGCCGTTTCTGGCGCGCGCCGTCGGGCTTTGCCTGTTCGGGTTGGCGGCGCTGGTCACCCTGTTTCCCCTCGTCAGGTTCCGCTGGCCGAGTCGCGAAGAGGGTCTGAGCCGGCTCGACCGCGGCTCCGGCATTCGCCACCGCCCGGCGACCGCGCTGACCGATACGCTCGCGAGCCAGGATCCGGTGGCCCAGGCCCTGTGGCAGGCGCAGCGCGAGCGGACGCTCGCCTCCATCAAGCGGATTCGCGCCGGCCTGCCGTCGCCGCGGCTGGCGATCCACGATCCCTGGGCGCTGCGCGCGCTGGTCGCGGTGATGATGCTCGCGACTTATGTCGCCGCCGGCGATGAGCGCGGATTGCGCACCGCGGCTGCGTTCGACTGGGACGGCGTGCTGTCGCCGGCCAATATCCGGGTCGATGCCTGGGTCACGCCGCCGGTCTATACAGCAAAGCCGCCGATCATCCTGTCGGCCGCGAACAAGGAAGGCGCGCTTCCCGCGGCCGGACCCTTGCCGGTGCCGGCCGGCTCCACGCTGATCGTCCGCTCCTCGGGCGGCACGCTCGATGTGCTTGCCGGCGGCGGCGTCACCGAAGTCCAGCCGACCGCGGAAGCTCCCAAGGGCACCAACGAACGGCATTTCACCATCGCCAGCGACGGCACGGTCCATGTCCGGGCGCCCTCCGGCCAGCCGCTGTGGAAATTCACCGCCATTCCGGATCGCGCGCCGACCATCGCGCTCGCCAAGGATCCGGAACGCCAGGCCCACGGCTCGCTGCAGATGTCCTACAAGATCGAGGACGATTACGGCGTCACCGAAGCGCAGGCGCATTTCGTCGCCCGCCAGGGAGACGCTGCGAAAGGCGACGCTGCGAAAGCCGAGGCCGCCAAGGGCGCGCCCGAGAGCGCTGCGGTGGCGCCGCGGCCGCTGTTCAACCCGCCGCAATTTCCGCTGGTGCTGCCCAACGCTCGGACGCGCAACGGCGTCGGCCAGACCGTCAAGGATCTCAGCGAAGACCCCTATGCCGGCGCCGACGTCACCTTGACGCTGACGGCCAAGGACGAGGCCGGCAATGAGGGCAAGAGCGAGCCCTTCAACATGCGGTTGCCCGAGCGGCTGTTCACCAAGCCGCTGGCGCGGGCGCTGATCGAGCAGCGCCGCATCCTGGCGCTCGACGCCAATCAGAACGGGCAGGTCTATACCGCGCTCGCGGCGCTGATGATCGCGCCGGAATTGTTCACCCCCGAGGCGGGGCAATATCTCGGGCTCTACAGCGTGGCCCGCCAGCTCGAGGCCGCGCGCACCGACGATGCGATGCGCGAGGTCGTGGCAAGCCTCTGGGCGCTCGCCGTCACCATCGAGGACGGCGACATCACCGACGTGGACAAGGCGCTGCGCGCCGCCCAGGACGCGCTGAAGCAGGCGCTGGAGCGCGGGGCGAGCGACGAAGAGATCAAGAAGCTGACCGAGAATTTGCGCGCGGCGCTGGACAATTTCATGCGCCAGCTCGCCGAACAGCTGCGCAACAATCCGCAAGCTCTGGCGCGGCCGCTCGACCCCAACACGCGGGTGATGCGCCAGCAGGACCTCAACAACATGATCGAGCGGATGGAGCGGCTGTCCCGCTCCGGCGACAAGGAAGCCGCCAAGCAATTGCTCGAGCAACTGCAGGAGATGCTGGAGAATCTGCAGATGGCGCAGCCCGGCCAGTCCGGCGACGGCGACATGGAGCAGGCGCTCAACGAGCTCGGCGACATGATCCGCAAGCAGCAGCAGTTGCGCGACAAGACTTTCAAGCAGGGCCAGGATTCGCGGCGCGACCGCGCCCACGGCAAGCAGAACGACCAGGGCATGGGCGATTTGCAGCAGGACCAGGAAGGCCTGCGCGACCGGTTGCGGAAACTGCAGCAGGAACTCGCCAAACGCGGCATGGGGCAGGGGCAAAAAGGTCAGAAGGGCGAACAGGGCCAGCAAGGAGAGCAGGGTCAGCAAGGTCAGGGCCAGCAGGGCGACCAGCAAGGCGAGGACGGCGACGGCGAGGATGGGCTCGGCCAGGCCGACAGCGCGATGGGCGACGCCGGCTCGCGGCTGGGCGAGGGCAATGCCGATGCCGCAGTGGACTCGCAGGGCAAGGCGCTGGACGCGCTGCGCAAGGGTGCCCAGAGCATGGCGGAAGCGATGCAGCAGGGCGAAGGCGAGGGCCAGAGCGACGGTCCGGGCAATCGCGCCGGCCGGCAGCAGAGCGGCGGCAACCAGACCGATCCCCTGGGACGTCCGTTGCGCGGGCGCGAATTCGGTGACGATTTCACGGTGAAGATCCCCGGCGAGATCGACGTGCAGCGGGCGCGCCGGATTCTGGAAGAACTGCGCCGCCGCCTCGCCGATCCGCAGCGCCCGCAGATCGAGCTCGATTACCTTGAGCGGCTGCTGAAGGATTACTGAGCGGTCCGGCTGCCTTGGCCACAGACACCATTGTCATACGCGGGCTTGCCGGCTTCGCTGAAGCTTCGCCGGCCGCTTCGATCGGAGCCCGGCGAAGCCTTTGGCGCAGCCGGGACCCGCGTATCCATCATCCCAGCAAGACTACTTCGAAGCGGATGGATTGCCGGGTCAAGCCCGGCAATGACGAGTAGGGAGAAGTGTTACCGCCGCTAATTCGTGCGCCGGCTAGCTTTTCCTTGCCCCGAGCGCATCCGCCACCGCGGTGCGGATATCGGCCACCGAGAACGGCTTTGTCACCACGTCGTGGACGATCGCATTGAGGCCATGAGCCCGTTCGCGCTGATCGGCAAAGCCCGTCATCAGCAATATCGTCAGCTCGGGAAAGTCGCGCGCCGCCGTCAGCGCCAGCGCAATGCCGTCCATGACGGGCATCTGGATATCGGTCAGCAGCAGGTCGAAGGCGCCCTCCTCGCGGGAGAGGATTTCCAGCGCCTCGGCGCCGTCTTCCGCGGTCACGGTCTCATGGCCGTCCATGGCGATGGCGCGCGCCACCAGCGTGCGCATGGAGTCTTCGTCGTCGGCGATCAGCACGCGCGGCATGGCGCACCCTTCCTTGCCAGAATGCGGCGCGGCTTCGTTTACGCGCTGCCGCGGGCGAGGTCCCGCTTGTTGAAGAAGCGTATGTCGATATTGCGCCCTTCTGCGGGCGGCGACGCCAGCCGCGACTTGAACCGGGTGTAATCGCCCGGTTGCAGCACCGTCTGCTCCAGCACGGCATTCCAGGCATAGATTTCCGCGCCCTGGGCGTCGCGGACGCTGAACCGGAGCCGCGGCAGTTCGACCGGCTTCCTGGCTTCGCCTGTGATCACGCCCTCGATCACCAGCACCGGCTTGCCTTCGACGGTCTCGGTGGTGATCTTCACGTCCCGAAACATCAGCCCGCGCAGATTTACCTCGAGCCCCGCCATTTTGTAGAACGTGGCGGTTTGCGGTAGCAGTCGCACCACATCGGCCCGCCAGATGACCAAGGCCAGCACCAATGCACCCATCGCGGCACAGGCCGTCGGCAGGCCGACCAGGGGCTTGCCCGACCTGCGCAGCAACGCCGGCGGCTTCAAGAACTTGCCGAACCAGGACCCGCGCCGGCCGCCGCCGTCCTCCGCATCGTCCTGCGCCATCGACGCCCAGTCGGAATCGGCGTCCGGCGGCGAACCATCCCCGTCGGGCCAGTCGGCTGAAATCGAGGGGCTGTCGACGACGGGGGTCCCCTGGTTGTCATCCTCTTGCGCCATCGCTTCCCATTCGGCGGCGGCGTCGTCCTCCCCGGATGCCTGGCTGGCCGAGGCCATCGCCCGCGCCGGCGCGATCTCGATTGCGTCCTCGGGCCGGGCCAGCCAAACCTCCTTGCAGCGGGAACAGCGCACGGTGCGGCCGGTCGCGCCTAACGTAGCCGGATCAATGGCATAGGAGGTCGTGCAATGAGGGCAAACGATGTGCATGGAGCCCATATCTTCCACAATGATGCTGGCGGGATGCTACAAGCCGACCGTTAACGAATCGGAAACCATAACCGAAGCACAACCACTTTGTCTGGTACGCCGCCGAAACGACAGCCAATGAGCCCGTACGGTTTCAGGGTTCCGGCCGCACCCCGCATCGAACGGAGCTGACCTTGGTCCGGTTCGAAAATGTCGGATTGCGATACGGGCTTGGCCCGGAGATTTTGCGCGACCTCAGTTTCCAGGTTCCCGCCCATTCCTTCCAGTTCCTGACCGGCCCCTCCGGCGCCGGCAAGACCTCGCTGCTGAAGCTATTGTTCCTGTCGCTCCGGCCGACCCGCGGACTGGTCAACCTGTTCGGGCATGACGTCTCGCTGCTCGGCAAGGACGAGGTCGCCGACCTGCGCAAGCGCATCGGCATCGTGCTGCAGGACTTTCGCCTGCTCGACCACATGACTACCTACGAGAACGTCGCGCTCCCGTTCCGGGTGATGGGACGCGAGGAATCGAGCTATCGCAAGGAAGTCATCGACCTCTTGCGATGGGTCGGCCTCGGCGAGCGGATGGATGCGCTGCCGC
Source organism: uncultured Alphaproteobacteria bacterium (assembly GCA_963843225.1). GTDB lineage: Bacteria > Pseudomonadota > Alphaproteobacteria > Rhizobiales > Xanthobacteraceae > Bradyrhizobium. Next base: position 292,996 of record CAWJJT010000014.1, read on the forward strand.
CGATCCTGTCCGGCGGCGAGAAGCAGCGCGCGGCGATCGCGCGGGCGGTTATTTCGCGGCCGCAGCTTTTGCTGGCGGACGAGCCGACCGGCAGCGTCGACCCGACGCTGGGGCGGCGGTTGTTGCGGCTGTTCATCGAGCTGAATAAATCGGGCACCGCGGTGATCATCGCGACCCATGATATCACGCTGATGGACCAGTATGATGCACGGCGGCTGGTGCTGCATCAGGGACGGTTGCATATCTATGAGTAGAACCGACCAGCATGCTCCCTTGATGGATCTCGGAACCGAGCGTCCGCAGGTGCCGGCGACGGCGCGCAACCTGTCCCCGATCGTGCCGCGCGCATCGATCGCCGGCCGCGCGCTGGTCGCGGTCGTCGCCATCATGACGTTTCTGGCGTCGATCACCACGGGCACGGTGCTGCTGGTGAGCGCCTCGGCCTCGGAATGGCAGTCGGAAGTCGCCAGCGAAATCACCATCCAGGTCCGCCCCGTCTCGGGGCGCGATCTCGACCGCGATGCGGCGGCGGCAACGCAGGCGATGCACGCGCAGTCCGGCATCGTCGAGGTCAGGCCTTTCACCAGGGAGGAATCCTCCAAGCTGCTGGAGCCCTGGCTCGGAACCGGATTGTCGCTCGACGATCTGCCGGTGCCGCGCGTCATCGTCGCGCGGGTCCAGCCCGGATCCACGCTCGATCTGGCGGCGCTGCGCGGGGCGGTGACGCTGGTGGCGCCGACGGCAACCGTCGACGATCATCGCGCCTGGATCGAGCGGATGCGGTCGATGACGGGCGCGACGCTGTTCGCCGGCATCGGCATCCTCGCATTGGTGATCGTTGCGACCATCATCTCGGTCTCGTTCGCCACCCGCGGCGCGATGGCGGCCAACCGTCCGATCGTCGAAGTCCTGCATTTCGTCGGCGCCGGGGACCGCTTCATCGCCAACCGCTTCCTGCGGCATTTCCTGCGGCTCGGCCTCGAGGGCGGCATCATCGGCGGCGGCGTCGCCATGCTTGCCTTCGGCTTCTCCGAATCGATCGCGAGCTGGTTCTCGGGAACGCCGGTCGGCGATCAGTTCGCGGCTCTCCTGGGGACGTTTTCGCTGCGCCCGTCGGGCTATCTGGTGCTGGCGGCGCAGGCCGTGCTGATCGCGGCGATCACCGCCTGGGCATCGCGCCGGACGCTTTTCGCCACGCTGGACGATATCGACTGATGTGAGAGCGTTTTCGAGCGAGTGGAACCGGACTCCACTTCGTCGCAAAACGCTCTAGACTTGAGCGGGGAAGGGATCACTGACATCGCATGAGCTTGCCGTCCGACGATCAAGCGACCAATGCGCCGCCCGCCGCGCCGCGGGGATGGGTGCGCGCCGCCGTCGTTGCCGCGCTGGCGGTGCTGTTCGTCGGGATCGCGACCGGCTTTGTCGGGTTTCTCTCGCAATTGCGCGGCGTCGAGGCGGCGCCTGCGCAGCCGCGCCGACGGCATCGTGGTGCTGACCGGCGGCTCGTCGCGGGTCTCGGACGCGATGGAATTGCTGGCCGGCGGCTACGGCAAGCGGCTCCTGATCTCCGGCGTGCATCCGACCAATGCGGCGAGCGATATTTCCCGCTCGCTCCCCGACAACCAGCAGCTCCTCAACTGCTGCGTCGATCTCGACCGCTCCGCCGTCAACACCCGCAGCAATGCGGCCGAGACCCGGCGCTGGGCGCGCGAGCGCGGCTTCAGGTCGCTGATCGTGGTGACGTCGAACTATCACATGCCGCGCGCGATCGTCGAATTGTCGCATGCGATGCCCGACATCCAGCTCATCCCGTTCGCCGTGGTCGGCGACAAATGGCGCGATGAGCCGTGGTGGACGAGTGGCGCGACGCTGCGGCTCCTGCTATCGGAGTACGTCAAATACGTTGCCGCCGAGATGCGGGTGCGGCTGGCCGATGTCGGTCTCGATCTGACGCCCGAGCTTGCAGACCGTCCGGCCGGATCGGCGGCGCCGAGCCCGGCGACGGCGCAGGCCAACTGATTTGGATATTCGATGGTTCTGATCTTCCTGCGCTCGCTGGTTTACAACGTGCTGTTCTATCTGATGCTCGTGTGCTGGCTGATCATCGCGATTCCGACCTACGCGATGCCGCGCTGGGCAATCATGCTGGTGGCCAAGAACTGGGCGCGCAGCAGCATCTGGCTCCTGCGCGTGATCTGCAACGTCAAGGTGGAGTATCGCGGCCTCGAGAAGATTCCGGAGGGACCGCTGATCGTCGCGTCGAAACATCAGTCGATGTGGGAGACCTTCGCGCTGCTGCAGTTCTTCGAACAGCCGTTGTTCATCCTCAAGCGCGAACTGCTGTGGATCCCGCTGTTCGGCTGGTATCTGATCAAGGCGAAGATGATCGGGATCGACCGCAGCGCCGGCGGCCGCGCGCTTTTGGAAATGACGCGGCGCGCCGGCGCGGCCGTGCGCCGGGGCCGGCAGCTCATCATCTTCCCCGAGGGCACACGGACGCCCGTGGGTGCGCCGCCGCACTACAAGACCGGCATCGCCCAGATCTATGTCGATTGCGGCGTGAGCTGCGTGCCGGTGGCGCTCAATTCCGGGCTGTTCTGGCCGCGCCGGACCTTCATGCGCTATCCCGGCACGCTGGTGGTCGAATTCCTCGATCCGTTGCCGCCCGGCCTGTCGCGCCGCGAGTTCATCGCGCGCGTCTCGACCGTGATCGAGGAGGCGACCGGCCGGCTGGTCGAGGTCGCGCGCCGCGAGCAGGCGCAATTGTTCAAACGCGCGCCGGGTTCGGCGAAGGCCGAGGCGTAGGCGAAGGCGCCGTCCCTTACCTCTCGCCTTGTAGGGGGCCGACTGCGGACATCACAGGCAGCCGTCTCGACGATGACTGCGGCTGCCGGCGCGAAAGAACGATCAGGCTACGGCGGATAACCTGATATCGGCTTCCGGGTTCGCACACAGCAAGCGCCTGCGGATTGCTTCTTCGACAAGTGCGAGCGCTTGCCTGGCTTCACGGCCTTCGGCCTCGGCTGCCTGCGCGCGGAACTCCACCGCCGTCAGCTGCTCTTCAGCGGCTTCGATCCGCGATTGGGCCTGTTTGAGAGCTCGGGATGCGTCCTCAAGCTTGCATTCGGCCTCAGTAATAACTTCACGCCGCGCTCGCTCGGCGGCTTCAATTTGCGTTTCAGCAAGCCTCAGTCTTTCCAAGGCGGTCCTGCAAAGAGAGTGCGCGCGGGCTTCGGTCTCCCGGGCACGTTCCTCCATGCTGCGGAAGACTTCAGCCGCCTGATGAACGAGATCGAGAGCTGTCGTAGCGCTGTCTGGCACCGACAGCCGAGCAAGGCTCAGGACGTTCTCGCCCGCGCTCGCGGATACTCTGAGATTGCGCTTTGCCATGTAGTTCAAGCCCCTTTGAGGATGACTACGGGCAACATCATGAACAGTTATGGTAAAGGGACGGTTAAGAGAGCCGGCCAGGCCGCGATAGGCTGGTTTCGGGTGCATGTCCGCTTATGAGAGCATCGCGGGCTTGCGTTGGGCATTACTGCGCGCCCGCAGGTGCCGTCACATTTTGTGCCCTTTCTGACGTAGCAGATCCGTCAAGCGTCCGCAGATCCTCGGCCGCCTTGCGACTGGCATCCTGGCCGATCTGCATGCTCTGCTGGGTGATTGCCAGCGACTTTTGCAGAAGCTTTTGTCCGACCGGAAGACGGTAGAACGCGTCAATCTCGCGCAACTCATCCACCGTAAAGTTGCTGGCATAGAGAGAAGCAGCGCTGTCGACCATCGAGGAATAGTATGGCGCGTACGCATCCGCTATCTGCGCTGCCATCGCATCGTAATCGCGCTCGATCTCTGGACGACCCTGTACCAACGTCGGCTTGATACTCAGGAGAATGACTGGAAGCAGCGCCTTGTACTGATCCGTTAACTTCATCGTAGCGATCAGGCTACGCGCCACCGCCATAGCTTCGGGTGATGGTGTTTGCGCTGGTGCCGCGGTGATCGAAAAAAGAAGCATAACACCAATGATCGTCAGGCGTTTGGACATAAGCTGGCTCCTCCCAAAAGATCAACGTGTCCCAAGATTGGTTCTTCCGATCAAACAATTCTCATCCCTTCAAAACGCTGAAGGAAAGAATGGTTTCACGCAGCATGCCTCGATCGAGTTGCTGGCCGGCCAGCCGGGCTGTAGCTTTGGTCTTGACACAGCTTCGGACGGACGGCTCCGGCTTCATGGCCGGTTCGGATGTCTCAGATTTCGGACACATCAACGAACAGGTTCGGGACCTTTTCCGCCCGATCGAGAATCCATGCGAGCCGCAGTCATGATCGCCACGCCGGCGATGCTAAGGACGATTTGCCTCCAGTCACCTCCGGGAAACTGAACAAGTAGGTAGTGCACGCCAAATGACAGGAATACGCCGAGACAGAAATTCGGAAGCGAATGTTGACCGCACAGGATGACCGGCCGCAACCAGTGGGAGGTCAGGGGACCCCAGTGGCGTGGGATATAGCGCGAGACCAGGACCGCCAGGGCGAGGAAGTGCGTGAAACGCAGCATATCAAGATCGGTCTTGTCGATCGGGTAGATCGCCTTGATCATCCACTTCGGAACCAGCGATTCGAGAAAAGCGCTGTGCCAGGTCATCACGATCAGGAGCGCGAAGAGAATCCAGGCAACGGATATGACTAGCGCTGCCCGGGACTGGATCAGAAACCAGATCTTAGCCGCGCCTCCGATAGCCGCACCATGCCCCGAAGAAGAACATCAGTTGCCAGGCATACGGATTGAAGTACCAGGTGCGTTCCCGGCGGATAGGAAGCGAGATTCCAGTCGAACCAGCGCGCCAGCACGTACAGGATGGCGGAACCGAGCAGGGTCAGGTTCGGGCGGCGCACCAGGCACCACAGAACTAGCGGTGAAGCGAGCACCAGAACGATAAAGAGCGGCAGCACGTCGAGATCGACCGGCTTGTATCGCATCGTGAGCGCCTGCCAGATCAGCTCATCGGGATGCGCGAGAAAGTTGGCGACGTTGAACTCATCCTTGTACATCGGATTGTCGAATTTCCTGGCCGCGCGAGCGATCTGCGCAGTAAAGAGCAAAAACAACAGGATGTGGGCGATGTACAAGTGCCAGGCCCGCACCAATAGCCGTTTGGTGGCAGCGAGAAAATTGCCGGTCTGAATGATCGGACCGTAGATGTAGCCTGCCAGGTAACCGGAAATGAACACGAAGAATTCCGCCGCGTCGCTGAAGCCGTAGTTGCGAAGCGTCAACCAGCCGACGACGTCGTCCGGAATGTGATCGAGAAAAATCATCCACAGACCGAGGCCGCGGAAGAAATCGAGTCGAAGGTCACGCTCGATTGCTTCCGAGACTGATGAATTGTTTTTCGCCATCTTACTGGTCCATCGCTGCAGAACCGGCCTGATCGAAAGACTATGAGGATAGCGGGCGCCGGTCCAGTTCGACCTTGACCCTGGATTGTGGACGACGCCAGCCGGGACCCTGAGTATCCGGGTTGGGTCAGGGCCGGAAATACTCACTACGAGCAGATGCCTCCTGCTTTGGCCTTGGAAGCGGACATGCAAGCGACTCAGGAGACGGCAAAATCACCGATGCAGCGGCCTGTCATCGTGCAGCATGAGTGCGAGCTGGTGCAGCGGCGTATCGCGAAAACCTTCCGCCTCGATCGCCTTCACCGTGGCGATGACATAGTCGCGGTTCGCGCCGGATTGCCCGTGGCCCTGCTGCACGTGACGCAGTTGTTCCGCCAGTGACAGCCGCCCGGCATATTGCACGTGGCCGCGGTCGACCACATAGGCCAGCGCGCTGACGCGCTGGCGCGGCTCGTTCTCCAGCCAGACCGACCGCATCACCTCGCGATAGACCGAAGTGACCTGCTCGCGTGCGCGCAGATAGCCGACCGTATCGGCGCGATGCTTCTCCGCGACCCGGAAGGCGACGCCGCGGCAGGCGCCGCCACGGTCGAGCCCCAGCACGAGACCGGGCTTTTCCGGTGTTCCCCGATGCACGAAGGAGTAGACGCACAGCGCGCGATGCTCCCCGATCAGCCGCGCCGGAACCTGCTCGATGAACGGAAAGCCGGGCCGCCACATCAGCGAGCCATAGCCGAACACCCAGAGGTCGCCTTTGGAGATTTCCGCTTCGGGCTGGATTTTCGCTTGCATCGGGTGCACGACGTACCAGAATTCCGCCGCGGATGAAAATGCGTTAACTTGATCAGACCCGGCGCCACCGCTTAATTGACAAAATCAGCCGCCAAAGGTCGCCGCATGTCCGATCTGCCCCCCGCGCCGCGCCGGCGCCCGCTTTGGCGCCTCTTTTTCATGCCCGTCCTGCTCCTGATCGCCGCCGCGGCGTGGAGCGCATTCTGGTTCTATGCGGCCTCAGAGGTCGACGTGAAGGCCGATGCCTGGCGCGCGCAGGAGGCGAAGGCCGGCCGCGTCTATGATTGCGCCAAACGATCGGTGGCGGGCTATCCCTTCCGCCTCGAGGTCCGCTGCGACGGCGTCCGCGTTTCGCTCAACGCGCAGACCGCAGGGCAGGCAGCCGCGACGCAGCCCCCGATCACCGCCAGCCTCGGCGAGATCCTGGTCGTGGCGCAGATCTACGACCCGAAACTGCTGATCGCGGAATTCGCCGCCCCCGCCACGATCTCCAATTCCGGCGGGCAGTCGATGTCGGTGAACTGGAAGACGGCCCGCTCCAGCGTGGTCGGACTGCCGTCCGTTCCGCAGCGGGCCTCCATCGTGTTCGACGATCCGAAGATCGATCGTGTCACGGGATCGGTGCAGACGCCGCTTGCGCAGGCGAGGCACGTCGAACTGCACGGCCGGTTTGCCGAGGATTCAACCGCCGATCGTCCCGTGATCGAGACCGTATTGAAGATCGAGGGCGGCAGCCTGCAGGAAGTCCATCCGCTGCTCACCCAGCCTTTCGACGCCGACGTGCGGACGCTGCTGACCGGCTTGAAGGATTTCTCGCCAAAACCCTGGCCGCAACGGTTTCGCGAACTGCAGGCCGCCGGCGGGCGCGTCGAGATCGTGCAGTCGCGGATCGCGCAGGGCGATCTGGTCGCGGTCGCGGCCGGCACCCTCGGCCTCACCGCGCAGGGGCGTCTCGATGGCGAGTTGCAGATGACGGTGGCCGGAATCGAGAAGGTGATCCCGGCGCTCGGCATCGAAAAAATGCTGGACGAGGGCGTGCCGCAGGCAACGCTCGACCGCGTCGCGCCCGGCGTGAAGACGCAGGACATCAACAATCTGTTCGGCGCGCTTGACCGTGCGGTTCCCGGCCTCGGCAAGGCGATCAAGCAGAACGCCAATGTCGGCGTCGCCGCCGGCATCAACGCGCTCGGCAAGGAAGCGGTGCTGGAAGGCAAAAAGGCGCGGGCCTTTCCGCTGCGTTTCGTCGACGGCGTGGTGCTTCTGGGGTCGCTGAAGGTCGGTCAGGTGCCGCCGCTGTTCTAGGCCGTGAGTGCCGGCAACGATGTGTCGGGTCCGCAGCCGCAGATCGTCGGCGATAACCTCAACGGCGTGGCCGATCAACCGATCGCGCGATGCCGAACCTGAGCAGCCGGCCGTGGCGCGCCGGAAGTTTTCGAAGCGCCTGTCGCCAACATGGCGCCTATTTCGTGAAGAGATGCTGCGTCGGCTTCGCCTCGGCCGTTGGCGCGGCCGGCGAAATCGCGAATGTCAGCCAGGTGTTCCAGCCCGCCGGGCGGTTGGCCGCATCGAACTCGCCATAGGCCTTCAGACCGAGAAATCCCTGCATGCCGCCGACCGGGAAAATATATCCGAGCTGCGGACCGATACCGAGAACGCGCGAGCGGAAGCCGCCGAGAATGGGGTGCTGACCGAAATCGTCGGTGATCTGCTGATAGGCATAGCCGACGAAGCCCACGAACACCTGCTTGGTCAGGAACTGCGACACGCCCCAGTCGAAGTGGAAATCGATGCCGCTCTGGTATTGCGTGTCGGGGTTCTTGAAATTGTACGTGAAGCCGCCAACGCCCGAAAGTTCGACGCCCGTCGCCGGGTTGAGATAGGTATAGCCGCCGCCGGCGTCGATCGCGCCGTGGCCGATGCCGAGATTGGCAAGCCGCCCCGGACTGTAGTCGCCGACGGGCGCGTCGCCGGTGACATAAGCCATGTAGTTGTTGACGCCGTTGTTCCAGCGCAGCGTGGCGGTCGGATACAGATCCCCAACCGACACCAGCGAATCCGAAATGATTCCCTGACGCGTGGTGGTGTTCCCGAGCGGTCCGACCGCCGTCAACGTGCCGGCGATGCTTGCGGCGTTTCTGCCGTACACGCTTGCCAGGCTGACGGCCAACTGACCGCCGAGCACCGGCGTCGCGAACGTGTAAGACGGCGCGAGAAAGACCAGATCGGCCTGTCCGCTCAGGTTCAGATTCAGACTGACGTTGACGGTCGGAGAAAACCGGCCGACCTGGATTTCCCGCGCCGCCGCGGCGGCGCCGGTCGCGGTGACGCTGGTGTGGTAGTAGATCGAGCCGAGCGCCCAGCCCGGCGTCTGCGGCACCGCGGCGAGACTGCCGTACTGGCCGGGAAGCCAGAACGAGATACCGCTCTCGTCGGCGCGAGAGATTGCCGGGCAGAGCAGAAGAGCTGCAGCCGTCGCCGCGCAACCGATCTGGCGTGTTCTTGAGTTAGCTTTGCTCATTGCAAACTTTCCCCGGCGTCCGCAAGGAATAGCTGCTCTCGATGCGAGAGACGATTTGTCGAGTCCTCACGCGCTACCTAGAATAGTAGGCCACGCAGCGACGAAAATCCGTGACAGATCGGTGACAGCCGAACTTATTTGATAGCCATCGCGCGGTTCCAACCGCATCGCTCTTTGAATTTAATTGTCCGGATAAAGCAGGCCCGCGTGCGGCAAAATGCGGCATCGATTACGACGTTTCTTTGCAATCAGCTTCGCCTGCGAACTCTGTCATGAAGTCGAGGTCAATTTAAAGTTGACCACTACGGTTGAACAGAAGAAGCTGTCGAGGTGGGGTTTTAGAAAGGGAAGGGGTGCTGACTGATTATCTCGCTGCGCACATCAATGACGTGGCGGTAAATATGAAAGGCTTGGAAATGCAATCGACTAAAGGGACACTTGTTCGTCGAAGTAGCAGCGCACCAAGAACCATCAACAGGCAGGCCCGCACAGTCGCAATCGCCCTGGCTGGCTGTGCAATATTGATCAACCCGGCCGCGGCGCTCCCGATGACGAGCAGCGCGCTCCAGCAACAGCTCAGCCAGCACAATCCGGTAATCGAAGTCGTGGTCCGACGCGGAGGCACCGCGCGGCGAACGACCGTCGTCGGTCCGCGCGGCAACGCAGCGAGCTCGCACCGTGGTGCACCGGGGCGCCGTGGTGCGTCCGGGCGTCGCGCGGAACGCCCGCTGGATACGCCCGGCCAATTATTACTGGCGCCCGGGCGGTGCGATCGCAGCCGGTGCTGCGATCGGCTTTGTCGCCGCGGCTAGCGCAGCGGCATGGGCCGGCGCGCCGCCCGCGGCCGGTTATTGCTGGTACTACACGGACCCGAGCAAGACGCAGGGCTTCTGGGACGTCTGTCCTTAACCGCACGTCTGGAGTGGACGCCATGACGTTGCTGCGGGCTGACACCGGGCACAACGAGGCGGAGCCATCGCAGGATCGCGGTACCGGCGACATGGTCGCGGATTCCCGGCGGCACCTTCCGCATGGGCTCCGACGATCATTATCCCGAGGAAGCGCCGGTCCATCGTGTGACGGTCGACGCCTTCTGGATCGACCGCACGCCGGTGACGAACCGCGCAGTTCAAGGAATTCGTCAAGGCGACCGGTCACGTCACCTTCGCGGAGATCCCGCCCGATCCGAAGGATTATCCCGGCGCGTTGCCGCACATGCTTTATGCGGGCTCGCTGGTGTTCTCGCCGCCAGCAACGCGTGACGAATCTGCGCGACTGGAGCCAGTGGTGGTCCTTCATGAAGGGCGCCGACTGGCGGCATCCTTACGGACCGAAGAGCAGCATCAACGTGCTCGACGATCATCCCGTCGTGCACGTCTCCTTTGCCGATGCGCTCGCCTACGCCGCAATGGGCGGGCAAGGACCTGCCGACCGAAGCCGAGTGGGAATTCGCCGCGCGCGGCGGCCTCGACGGCGCCGAGTTCGCCTGGGGCGATGAGTTCACGCCCGGCGGCGTGCATATGGCCAACACCTGGCAGGGCGAATTCCCGCGGCAGAATCTGAACGCCGACGGCTACGAGCGCACCTCACCGGTGACGGCATTTCCGCCGAACGGCTACGGCCTGCACGACATGATCGGCAACGTCTGGGAATGGACGTCGGACTGGTATTCGCGAGCACACGAGGCCGATGCGCCGAAGGCGTGCTGCATTCCCGGAAAACCCGCGCGGCGGGCAGCCAAGAGCGAAGCTACGATCCGCTGCCAGCCGAACATCAAAATTCCGCGCAAGGTGCTGAAGGGCGGCTCGCATCTGTGCGCGCCGAATTATTGCCGCCGCTACCGGCCGGCCGCGCGCCATGCCGAGGCCGATCGATACCTCGACCAGCCATCGTCGGATTCCGCTGCGTCGTGCGAGGGCGGTCAAATGACGGAAGCGGCGCCATCGGCATTTGCGCGCGGCCATGACCTGGCTCGTGGTCGTGCTGTCGGCGCTGCTGCTGGTGCTTGGCGTCTATTGGTACGGTTGTCGACCGAGGTTCATCACCGCTTCTGGGCCGACATCCTCGATCGCATCCACGGTCCGATGACGTTTCGTTTCTATCTGCAGCCGACGATGGCGCTGCTCGCCGCGCTGCCCGACGGCATCAGGGACGCGCGGCTCGGGCACAAATCGTTCTTCTGGTCGGCGCTGTGGGACCGCAACGCACCCGACCGGGCGATTGCGCGAGGGCGCTGATCTCGACGGCGCGCGTCGTGCTGCTCGGCATCAGCATGGACGTGATCTACCAGTTCAAGGTGCTCGATCGCTTCTATCCGGCGGAGGCGCTGATGATGGCGATCCTGCTCGCCGTCATTCCCTACTTCGTATTTCGATGGATCGTCGAGCGTGTCGCCGACTGGTGGTTCGCGCGAAGAGGCGCACGTTGGCGCGTTGACGTAACTCGGAGGCGTATCAGTCATGGAAAGCGTCACCTCCAAATCTGACACCGATCAGATCTCGGTCGAACTGTCGTCGCGCCGCACCGGAATGTCGTTCCAGCGCACGCGCATGAGCGCCGACCGCACGCTGATGTCGATCATCCGCACCTCGCTGTCGCTGATCTCGTTCGGCTTCACGATCTTTCAGGTGTTCGAGAAGCTGCGCGACCAGAACATCGTCACCCATGGCGCGCCGGCGCGCAATTTCGGCGTGACGCTGGTCGCGCTCGGGATTCTGATGCTGATCGTGCGGCATCGTCTACCACCTCCAGTTCATGGTCCGAGCTGCGCGAACGAGCGCAAGGCGATGACCGCAGACGGGCTCGTCCACGCCGCAAAGCAGGTTTCCCGCTTTCGCTGACGCTGATCACGGCGGTCGCTCTGCTGTTCATCGGCATCGCCGCCATCGTCAGCATGCTGTTCCAGGTCGGGCCGTTCGGCTGAGAGGATCAGATGGCGAAGCGTGTCGTGAAGCAAGTCAAGAAAACGAAGCGGCCAAGGCCGACAAGGCCGGCAAGACTGGACGTACGAGATTGGCGAAGGCTGCGGCGAAGACGGCCGCGGCCCGGAGCGGGGGAAGGCGAAGCAGACGGCAAGTCATCCAGCATCGAAGCAAGGGAGTAAGAAGATGGCCAAGACGAAGCAAGCCGAATATCCTCGTCATCTGGGGCGACGATATCGGCATCTCAAATCTGAGTTGCTACACCCACGGACTGATGGGCTACCAGACGCCCAACATCGATCGCCTCGCCAAAGAAGGCATGATGTTCACCGACTCCTACGGCGAGCAGTCCTGCACCGCGGGCCGCTCCTCCTTCATCACCGGCCAGAGCGTCTATCGCACCGGTCTCTCCAAGGTCGGCATTCCCGGCGCGCCGAGTCGGCCTGCAGGCCGAAGACCCGACGATCGCCGAGCTGCTCAAGCCGCTCGGCTACGCCACCGGCCAGTTCGGCAAGAACCATCTCGGCGACATGAACAAGTATCTGCCGACAGTGCACGGCTTCGACGAATTCTTCGGCAATCTCTACCACCTCAACGCCGAGGAAGATCCGGAAGATGCCCGACTATCCGAAAGGATCCCGAAGTTCAAGGAAAAGTTCGGGCCGCGCGGCGTGCTGCATTGCTGGGCGACCGACAAGGACGATCCGACCGAGCAGCCGCGCTGGGGCCGGGTCGGCAAGCAGAAGATCAGGACACCGGTCCGCTGACGCGCAAGCGCATGGAGACCTGCGACGATGAATTCGTCGCCGCGGCCAAGGATTTCATCAAGCGGCAGAACGAGGCCGGCAAGCCGTTCTTCGTCTGGCTGAACACCACGCACATGCATGCTCGGACCCACACCAAGCCGGAGAGCCTCGGTCAGGCGGGCGCTGGCAGTCGCCCTATCACGACACCATGATCGATCACGACAAGAATGTCGGCCAGATGCTCGACTATCTCGACGAGCTCGGCATCGCCGACAATACCTTCGTGATGTACTCGACCGACAACGGCCCGCACATGAACACCTGGCCCGATGGCGGCATGACGCCGTTCCGCAGCGAGAAGAACACCAATTGGGAAGGCGCATTCCGCGTCCCGATGCTGGTGCGCTGGCCCGGCAAGATTCCGGCGGGTGTCGTCACCAACGACATCGTCCAGCACCACGACTGGCTGCCGACCTTCTGCGCGATGGCCGGCGAGCCCGACATCGTCGAGAAGCTGCTCAAGGGTCACAAGGCCGGCGACAAGACGTTCAAGGTCCATATCGACGGCTACAATCTGCTCGAGTTCCTCACCAGGCAAGGCGTCAAGAGTCCACGCCAGGGCCTGGTCTATTTCGACGACGACGGCAATCTCGTCGCGCTGCGCTTCAACAACTGGAAGGTCGTGTTCATGGAACAGCGTGACCGAGGGCACGCTGAAGCTCTGGGCGGAGCCGTTCACGGTTCTCCGCTGCCCCAAGATTTTCAACCTGCGAACCGATCCCTATGAGCGGGCGGACATCACCTCGAACACCTACTTCGACTGGTACTTCTCCAAGGGCTACGTGATCATGGCGGCCCAGGCGGTCGTCCAGCCGTTCCTGAACTCGTTCAAGGAGTATCCGCCGCGCCAGAAGGCGGCGTCGTTCACGCTGGATCGGGCGCTCGCCAAAATGGCGGAGTCGTTCAACAGCGGGCACTAGGACACGCGTTGGCAACATCGCGCGCAAGAGGCAGGCCGCGGAGGCCGCGGCCGGATTGGGAGAAGATAACGAGGCATCCAGTATCGAAGCAAGGGAGTAAGAAGGATGGCCAAGACCAACAAGCCGAACATACTCGTGATCTGGGGCGACGACATCGGCATCACAAATCTGAGTTGCTATTCGATGGGGGTGATGGGCTACAAGACGCCGAATATTGACCGTATCGCCAGGGAGGGAATGATATTCACCGATTGCTACGGTGAGCAGTCCTGCACCGCCGGCCGCTCGTCCTTCATTACCGGGCAAAGCGTGCTTCGCACCGGATTGTCAAAGGTCGGAATGCCCGGCGCTCCCGTCGGCATGACCGAAAAGGCCATGACAATAGCCGCGGCCCTGAAGAACCAAGGCTATGCGACCGGTCAGTTCGGCAAGAACCACCTCGGCGATCTCAACCACATGCTGCCGACCAACCACGGCTTCGATGAGTTCTACGGCAATCTTTACCACTTGAATGCCGAAGAAGAGCCGGAAATGTACGATTACTTTCCCGAGAAAGACTTTCCGAACTACCGGAAAAATTACGGGCCTCGTGGAGTGATCCGTTCCTATGCAACCGACAAGGACGACCCGACGGAGATGCCGCGTTGGGGCAAGGTCGGCAAACAGAAGATCGAGGATACCGGGCCTCTGGACAGAAAGCGCATGGTGACATGCGACGACGACTTTGCGGCGACCGCCAAGGATTTCATCAAGCGCCAGAGCGACGCTGGCAAGCCGTTTTTTGCCTGGGTCAACTTCACCCACATGCATCTTTACACACACCCCAAGCCCGAGAACAAAGGACAGGCCGGTCGGTGGCAGTCGCCCTATCACGACACCATGATCGACCACGACAAGAACGTAGGCCAGTTGCTCGATTACCTCGACGAACTGGGCATCGCCGACAATACGTTCGTGATGTACTCGACCGACAACGGCCCGCACCGAAATACCTGGCCGGATGGCGGCACCACGCCGTTCCGCAGCGAGAAGAACACCAACTGGGAAGGCGCTTTCCGCATTCCGATGGTGGTGCGCTGGCCCGGCAAGATCAAGGCCGGCCGGGTTTCGACCGAGATCGTCCAGCATCACGACTGGTTCCCGACGTTCATGGCGATGGCGGGCGAACCCGATATCGTTGAGAAGGCCAAAAAAGGCTATCAGGCGATCGGTCGTACCTACAAGAACCACATCGATGGCTACAACCTGCTGCCCTTCCTGACTGGCGAGCAGGAGGAGAGCCCGCGCAAGCTGTTCGTCTATATCAGCGACGACGGCGACATAATGGCATTGCGCTACGACAACTGGAAGGTCGTGTTCATGGAGCAGCGCTGCCACGGCACGCTTCAGGTGTGGGCCGAGCCATTTACAAGATTGCGAGTACCCAAACTCTACAATCTCCGCACCGACCCATACGAATTCGCCGACGTTACGTCGAACACCTACTATGAATGGTTCTTTCGCCGTGACTACATCGTTTTTGCAATCAATATGGTTGCCGGAAAATTTGCGGAGACGTTCAAGGATTATCCGCCGATCCAGAAGCCGAACAGCTTCACCATCGACGATGCCATCTCTGCGATGAAGGCTGCATCCGCGGGTGGCTAACCATCAGTGGGCGGCGAGCCGAATCTCGTCGCCCGCTGCCTCAAAGGTTCAACGTCGGCGCGTCCATGAAACAATGGCTGGTCTTCGCAACCGAGAACGCCATCATCATCATCGATGCGCTGGCGCTTGTCGTGATCGTCGTCGGCACCGTCGAAGCGTTCTTCGGCGGCCTGCGCACGATGCTGGGCTCGCCGACCGGTCACGAACGGCGCGATATCTGGCTCCGCTACGCCCGCTGGCTGGTCGCGGGGCTGACGTTCCAGCTTGCCGCCGACATCATCGAGACCTCGATCACCACCGAATGGCAGGCGGTCGGGCGGATCGCGGCGATCGCGTTGATTCGCACCTTCCTCAACTTTTTTCTCGACCGGGATCTCGAAGACGTCCGTCAGCGTCAACGAGAGATTGCCGGGCAACTTCCCCCCGCAACGTGAGGACCGCCCGATGCTGACGAGACGCATCTTGCTTGCCGGATTGGTCGCCGCCGGAATCGGCAGCGGCGGCGCTTTTGCACAAAGCGATCCCTTGCCGTCCTGGAACGACGGCGCGGCGAAAAAGTCGATCACCGATTTCGTCGCGCGCGTGACCACGCAAGGCGGCGCCGACTTTGTCCCAGCCGAACTGCGCATCGCCACCTTCGACAATGACGGCACGCTGTGGTGCGAGCAGCCGATCTATTTCCAGGCCGCCTTCGCGCTCGACCGCGTCAAGGCGATGGCGCCGAAGCATCCGGAATGGAAAAGCCAGCAGCCCTTCAAGGCCTTCCTCGCCGGCGACAAGAAGGCGCTGGCCGGGCAGGGCGAGAAAGGCCTGCTGACGCTGGTGGAGGCCGCACATAGCGGCATGACCACCGACGAATTCGCAAAATTCGTCGCCGACTGGCTCGCGACCGCAAGACATCCGCGCTTCAACCGGCCCTACAACGAACTCACCTACCAGCCGATGGTCGAACTGCTCAACTATCTGCGGGCCAACGGCTTCAAGACCTTCATCGTCTCCGGCGGCGGCGTCGAATTCATGCGGGTCTGGGCGGAGAAGGCCTACGGCATTCCGCCCGAGCAGGTGGTCGGCTCCTCCGGCGTGGTGAAGTTCGAGATGGGCGCGAACGGCAAGCCGGAGCTCATGAAGCTCGCAAAGGTCGAGTTCGTCGACGACGGTCCCGGCAAGCCGGCCGGCATCAACCGCTTCATCGGCCGGCGGCCGATCTTCGCGTTCGGCAATTCCGACGGCGATTTGCAGATGCTGCAATGGACCGTGGCCGGCCCGGGCGCGCGCTTCGCCGGCATCGTGCACCACACCGATGCGGAGCGCGAATATGCCTACGACCGGCAGTCGAAGATCGGAAAGCTCGACAAGGCCTGGGACGAGGCGAACGCGAAGGGCTGGACCGTCGTCGACATGAAGCAGGATTGGAAGACGGTGTTTGCGGACAAACCCTGAGGAGGCCGGCGTGAAAACGGATGACTGCGGCGCTTGCTGCCGACCGTCGCCGCTGTCACCGGTTCTCGGCGCAGGCGGCGGATGCGCAGACGTCCAACTCGCCGGACGGACCGTCTGCAGCGCCGCGCGGTCGAGGCCGTGAACTGGGGCATGCCGGCGGTCAACTACGACCTGATGCTGCAGGAGGCGCTCAAAAGACCGGTGGCAAGTTGAACCAGATCGTCTACTGGTCCCGCCCGCCTCGACTGGCACAACCAGACGCTGACGCCGAACCCCGACGCGATCTATCTGATGGCGTTCTTCAACACCAAGGATGCCGGACCGATCGTGATGGAAATTCCGCCGGCGGGCGACGACGGCTCGCTCAACCGGCAACATCTGACGACATCTGGCAGATGGCACTGGAGGACGCCGGGCCGTCCGGCGCTGACAAGGGCAAGGGCGGCAAGTATCTGATGCTGCCGCCCGGCTACGACCGGCACCGTGCCCGACGGGATACATCGGCGCTCGGCCATGCGCACCTACGGCGGCTACGCGCTGCTGCGCTCGAATCCTTGCGAAGCCACGCGCGACGCCGATGTCGCGAAGGCGGTCGCCTACGGCAAGCGAGCTCAGGATCTATCCGCTGTCGCAGGCTCGCCAATCCGCCGCCGACGACGTTCACCGACGTCGGCGGACGCTGCTCGTTCAATTCCACGATTCCGCTACGACGTGCAGCTTCTTCGTCTCGCTCGACCGCATCGTCCAGAACGAGCCGTGGCTCGAGCCGCGACACGGCGATGATCGATCCGCTGCGGTCGCTCGGCATCGAGAAGGGCAAGCCGTTCAACGCCGGACGCCAGGACCAACGGCGGCGCTCGAGGCGGGCATCCGCGAGGCGCAGGCGTGGCTCGAAGCCAGGTACGACGACGGTTTCGCCGCCTATTCTACGAGGGCAGCACGCTGGATGGTGCCCGGCAACTCCGGAGCTGATGGAAGCGGATCGAACGGTCGATTTCGCCGATCCGGACAAATATCCGGTCGATGCGCGCGGCGCTCACCTATTCGATACGCCTATATCGGCCTCAAGCGTCTCGGTGCCGGCCAGTTCTATCTGATCAGCATCAAGGACAAGGATGGCGACGCGCTCGACGGCGGCAAGAGCTATCGGCTGATCGTGCCCCGCAAACGCGCCGGTCGAGCAATACTGGTCGGCGACGGCGTATGACCGCGAGACGCATGCCCTGATCCGCGATGTGCCACGGGCCAGCCGATCCTCTCAGATTGCCGAGCTGCAGAAGAACGCCGACGGACCGCGCAGGCGGCGTCGCCTGATGATCGTCTCGCGCGCAGCCGCGCCGTCGAGGCGGCGATCTGGGGCATGCCGGCCGTCAATTACGACCTGATGCTTCAGGAGATGCTGACCAAGACGCCCGGCAAGGTGAATCAGGTGATCTACTGGGGCAAGCCGCTCGACTGGAAGAACCAGACGCTGACGCCCAATCCCGACACGCTCTATCTCATGGCATTCTACAATACCAAGGATGTCGGGCCGATCGTGATCGAGATTCCGCCAGCGGACACCAACGGCTCATTGAACGCCAATACCGTGAACATCTGGCAGGTGGCCTTGGAGGACGCGGGCCTGCTGGGCGTGGACAAAGGCGCGGGCGTCAAATTCTTGATTCTGCCTCCGGGTTACAAGGACGCGGTGCCGTCCGGCTATGAGGCGCTTCAGCCGGGCACCTGGGGCAGCTACACGCTGTTCCGATCGAACCTGAAGAGCCACAACGAAGCCGACGTTGCCAAGTCGATCGCTTACGCCAGGCAGATCAAGGTCTATCCACTTTCGCAGGCAGCGAACCCGCCGGCGACGGTCTTCACCGACGTCAAGGAGGTGCTGTTCGACACGACGATCCGCTACGACGACAGCTTTTTTTCTCATCTCGATCGGATCGTGCAGGGCGAACCATGGTTGCCTCGCGATGCAGCCATGGTCGATCAATTGCGCTCGATCGGCATCGAGAAGGGCAAGCCCTTCGCGCCCGATGCTGCGATGAAGCAGGTGCTCAACGATGCTATCGCGGATACTCATGCCTGGATGGCGGCGAAATACGACGGCGGCCTGCCGCCATTCTTCGAGGGAACGCACTGGACGTATCCCACCCATCCCAGTCTGCTCAAGGCGGCATCGGAAAATTTCGACAACCCAGGCGATTATCCGGTCGACTGGCGCGGGATCACGTATCATTACGCCTATATCGGCATCAAGCGGCTGGGGGCAGGCCAGTTCTACCTCATCAACATCAAGGACAAGGACGGCGCGGATTACGACGGGTCGAAGACCTATCGACAGCACGTTCCGCCGAACGTGCCGATCGAGCAGTACTGGTCGCTGACCGCCTATGACCGTGATACGCACGCGCTGATCAAGAATGTCGACAGTGCCAGCCGCGCCTCGAACAATCCTGACGTGAAGAAGAATGCCGACGGGTCAGTCGATCTCTATGTCGGCGCGAAGGCGCCCGCCGGCCAGGAGACGAACTGGATCCCGACCGATCCCGCGCGCAAGTTCGAGTTGATGTTCCGCCTGTACGGGCCGAAGAAGGAATTTTTCGACAAGGTGTGGGCGTTGCCCGACCTTGAAAAGATCGCCGTGCAGACGCCTGGGGGGCAAAAATGAGGACGATGTCGATTGCGATCCTTGCGCTGGTCTGCGCCGCTCCCGTCGCGCACGCGCAAAATGCCATACCGGTTAACGCGGATAATTTCATCCGCGCCGAAACCGATCTCTATTTCGGCGCAGCTGTGAAGAAAGACGGGTTCGGCAAGTTCGAGCACAACCGCGAGGCGTTGCCCATCGACAAGCAGACGGTGATCCGGACCAACCGGGATACCCTTTATTCGGGAGCGGTGTTTGATCTCGATGCCGGTCCGGTGACCATCACGCTACCGGACGCAGGCAAGCGGTTCATGTCGATGCAGGTCATCGATGAAGATCAGTACACTCCCGGTGTCATCTACCGTCCGGGCACATACACGTTCACGAGGGAGAGGATCGGTACGCGTTACGTGCTGATGGCGATCCGTATCCTGGTCGATCCGAACGATGCCAAAGACGTTCAGCAGGTCCATGCGCTGCAGGACGCGATCAAGGTCAGCCAGGCGAGCCCAGGCAAGTTCGAGGTCCCGAATTTCGATGCTGCCAGCCAGAAGAAGGTGCGCGAGGCCCTGCTGGTGCTGGCATCAGGGCTGCCGGATACGAGGGGAATGTTCGGCACAAGGGGCAAAGTCGATCCGGCGCGCCGGCTGATCGGCGCGGCGTCGGCCTGGGGCGGCAATCCCGAGAAGGATGCGATGTACCTGAACGTCACCCCGGCCAGGAACGACGGCGCGACGGTCTATCGCCTTCGAACAAAGGACGTGCCGGTCGACGGGTTCTGGTCGATCAGCCTTTACAACAAGGAAGGCTATTTCCAGGCCAACCCGGACAACGCGTATTCGCTCAACAGCATCACATCGAAAAAGGACGCGGACGGCTCGGTCACGGTTCAGTTCGGAGGCTGCGATGGCAAGATTCCGAACTGCCTGCCGATCATGAAGGACTGGAACTACATGGTGCGGCTCTATCGGCCGCAGCCGAAAATTCTCAACGGCACCTGGAAGTTTCCCGAAGCAAAACCGGTGAGCTGACGTGCATGAGCGGCTACGACATCTTCGCCTGGATCGTGCTCATCATTCTGATCGCGTGCGTGGTCGCGGTGTTCTGCATCGCCGGCTGGCTGCCCGGCCATATCGCCAAAATCCGCGGCCATCCCTGGGCCGAGGCCGTGACGGTGGCCGGCTGGGTCACGCTGATCTTCGGCTTTGCCCTTTGGCCGATCGCCCTGATCTGGGCCTATGTCGACGTCCCGGCGCGACGCACGACGGAGCAGCCCCGATGATCGTCGCCATGCTCTGCGTCTACCTGGTGCTGCTGTTTGCGCTGGTGCATTTCGGAATCGTCCGCTTCAACCTGTTCTGGAAGGTGTCGCCGTTCATCGTGCTGGTGCTGCTCAACCTCGGCCTGTTCATCCCGATGGGGTGGGGCGCGCCGCAGGGATCGGCGATCGTGGTGCGCAATGCGGTCTCGATCGTGCCCGATGTCGCGGGCGAGGTGACCGATGTTCCCGTCGCGGCCAATGCGCCGCTGAAGGCCGGCGACATCCTGTTTCGGATCGACCCGACGCCCTATGCCGCGCAGGTGAAGGCGATCGAGGCGCAGCTCAAGCTGTCGAAGACCCGGCTTGCGCAGATGACGCAGTTGTTCGAGCGCGATTCCGGCCGCGGCTTCGATGTCGAGCAGCGGCAGTCGGAGGTCGACCAGCTTTCCGGGCCAGCTCGAAGGCGCGCAGTGGAATCTCGACAAGACCATCGTGCGCGCGCCGGCCGACGGCTATGTCACCAACCTGGCGCTGCGCAAGGGCGCGCGGGTCGCGAACCTGCCGCTGTCGCCGGTGATGGCCTTCATCGACACCTCCAACACCATCATCGGCGTCGAGATCAACCAGATCGACGCGCGCTACATCGCGCCGGGGCAGGAGGCCGAGGTCACTTTCAAGTTCGCGCCGGGCCGGGTCTATCCCGGCAAGGTCGAGAGCGTGCTGCAGGCGATCGCGACCGGACAGACGCAGACGTCGGGCACGGCGGTCGCGCCCAAGGCCATCGAAGCCGCCCCCTTCGTGGTGCGCGTGCGGCTCGATGACCCGGAGGTCGCGCCCAATTTGCCGGCCGGCACGGCCGGCACGGCCGCAATCTACACCGAACATCTCAAGCCGACCCACGTGATCCGGCGCGTGCTCCTGCGCCAGATCGCGATCACCAACTACGTCAACCCGTTTTGAGCGAGTGAGTGCCATGAAACAAGCCGTTCTGATCGTCGCGACGTCGCTTCTGGTGTCGCCCGGCCTTGGCGCAAACACCCGTTCCCGTCACGGTCGACAATTTCGCCCGCGCCGAGTCCGATCTCTATATGGGCAACGCCATCAAGGAAGCGGGCGGCATCGGCGGAGCTTTTCAATCATCGCGAACCGGTGCAGGTCGACAGGCAGTTCGTCATCCGGCCGAACCGCGACACGCTGTATTCCACCGTGATGCTCGACCTCGACGCCGGGCCGGCGACGATCACGATGCCCGAGGCCGGCAAGCGTTTCATGTCGATGCAGGTGATCAACGAGGATCACTATGTACCGATGGTCAATTACAAGCCCGGCTCCGTGACGCTGACAAAGGATAGCGTCGGCACGCGCTATGCGCTCGTCGGCATTCGCACGCTGGTTGATCCGTCCGATCCCGATGATGTCAAGCAGGTTCATGCGCTGCAGGATGCGATCAAGGTCAGCCAGAAGGATTCCGGCAAGTTCGAGGTGCCGAATTGGGATGCGGCCTCGCAGAAGAAGATTCGCGATGCGCTGCTGGTGCTCGCTTCGGCCACGGGAGGATTCAAGGGAGCGTTCGGCCCCAAGAGCGAGGTCGATCCGGTCCGGCATCTGATCGGGACCGCCGCGGGATGGGGCGGCAATCCCGACAAGGATGCGACGTATCTGAGCTTCGAGCCGGCCATGAATGACGGCGATACGGTCTACAAGCTCACCGTCCCCGGTAACGTGCCCGTCGACGGCTTCTGGTCGATCAGCCTCTATAACGCCGAAGGCTATTTCGAGAAGAACGACCTCGGCGCCTACTCGCTGAACAATATCACCGCAAAGAAGAGCGCCGACGGCTCAGTCGCCGTCCAGTTCGGCGGCTGCAACGGCAAAATTCCGAACTGTCTGCCGATCATGAAGGGCTGGAACTATACGGTGCGTCTGTATCGCCCGCGCAAGGAGATCCTCGACGGTAGCTGGAAATTCCCGGAGGCGCAGGCGGTGACTTGAGAATACAGGGGCATGCAGACGAGATGGAACCCGATGTTACGCTTGTGCCAGAGCCCTTACGTTTGCAGTGCACAACCACAAAGCGATCGGAAAAAGTGCCTAGGATGATGACGAATCGGCGGATCGAACGCGCAAGCAACAGGTGAAACGGCAACTGGAACAGGCCGGCGGGGACAAAGTGGAGGTAGCCATGGCACACGCCAAACATCGCAACATCGTGGTGCTGGGAGGCCTGTGCGCGCTCGCGCTCACGGCCGCTCCACAAAGGGCGCTCGCCGACGCCGGCGGCGTCGGCTTCTGGCTACCCGGTATATTCGGCAGCCTCGCAGCGGTACCCACCGTCCCTGGCTGGGCCTACGCGACCATCTATCTGCACTTGCAGGCGAATGCGGGGGCGACGCAGAATTTCGTCACCAGCAGCGGCGCGCGCGGCTCGGTCGTCACCGGCCTGAACGCTCATGCCGACGCCGTTGTTCTGGGCATCACCTACACGTCTCCGAATCCCGTGCTCGGCGGCCAGGCTGCGTTCTCGGTCCTCACGGCTCCCGGCAATATCGGCCTCGGGATCGACGCCGCCCTGACCGGCCCGCGCGGCAACACGGTCTCCGGCGTCGCGACCGACAACCGCACGACGCTGTCCGACGTCTATTATCAGGGTACGCTGAAATGGAATCAGGGTGTCAACAACGAGATGGTGTACATCACCGGCAACATCCCGAGCGGCACCTATGATCCGAACCGGCTCGCCAATCTCAACCTCGGCTTCGTCGCCTGGGACGTCGGCGCCGGGTACACCTACCTCGACCCGAAGAGCGGACACGAGTTCTCGGTCGTCGGAGGCCTCACCTACAATCTGATGAATCCATTCCTTCAGTATCAGAACGGCATCGACCTCCACGTCGACTGGGCCGCATCGCAGTTCGTGAGCAAGAACGTGCATATCGGCCTCGCCGGATATTTCTACCAGCAGGTCACCGACGACAGCGGACCCGGTGCGAAGCTCGGCGGCTTCAGGGGGCGTGCGATCGGCATCGGTCCGCAGATCGGATTCATCATTCCGATGTCCAGGGATTACCAGGGCTATCTGAATGTCAGGGGCTATAAGGACGTCGAGGTCGAAAACCGGGCCACGACCTGGACCGCGTGGGTAACCTTCGCGATCTCCCCGGCGCCGCCCGAGCCGGCAGCGAAGGCCACGCCGATCGTTCGCAAATATTGAGTGAGGCTCGCGTATCGGAGTCCTGATGGAGGAAGCTTCGTCCAGCAGAAAGCGTCCGATCCAGATCGGTTTTCGGACATCGATCATCACGGTGTTCATCGCCGTCGTGCTGCTGGTCGGCCTGACGCTGGTCTATCTGAGTTTTGAACGCGTTTCCCTGATTACGCGAACCGCCGCCGCCGGCTTCATCGAGAAGGTCGCCCAGCTCGGGGCCGACCACATCGACGAGCAGTTCAGGAACGTGCGCGATGGGCTCGAGATCCTTGCCGGGCTGCCTTCCATCCAGGAGGCGGATATCGAGGATAATTCGCAAGCTGTACGGCCTGATGGCCTCAATGCTGCGCAACAATCCGCAGCTCTTCAATCTCTATGTCGGATACGAGGACGGATCCTTCCTGGAGATGGACGCGATCGACCGCGCCAAGCCCGGCTTCCGCGCGAGCCTGAACGTCGATGAGGATGCGGTCTTCCGGCTGGTGGTGATTTCCCGTACCGGCAATGCCAAGCCTGTCACGCGCTTTTTGTCCGACAATTTGATCGAGGTGGCGGAGACCGCCAGGTCCGACCGCGTACGATCCGCGCAAACGGCCCTGGTATGTCGAAGCCTTCAAGAACGACAAGACGCTGCTGACGGGCCCTTATATTTTCTATGCGACGGGCGAGCCGGGCTACACGCTGCGCACGCCTCTGAAGGAAGGCCGCCGCGGCATCATCGCCGGCGACATCCTGCTCAACGGTCTGCAAGACATGCTGAGGCAGCAGCGGCTGGGCGAAGCCGGAGTGACGTTCCTCTTCAACGGCACCGATCACATCGTCGGGCATCCCGGAAATGGGCCGCCTCATGGACGAGATGCCGGAACGCGGCGACGATTTGCCGAAAATCGACGCGATCAGACCTTCGGGACTTGCGCCGGCCATTCGGTCCTGGAGGCAGAGCGGCCGCGCGCAGCAGTTCTTCACGGATGCGACGGGACGAAGCTATGTCGCGGCCTTCCATCGGCTCGATACCGCCGGCAGCGCCAATATCCAGCTTGCGGTGATCGCGCCGCTCGATGAATTCTTCTCGACGATCATCGCCGAACGGCGGACCCTGTTCGCGATGGCAATCGGCTTCGTCCTCGCCATGCTGCCGCTGGCGTTCGGGCTCGGTTCGCATTCTGGCGAAATCGCTGCGCCAACTGGCCAGCCAGACTGACGAGATCCAGCGCTTCCAGCTCGCCGGTGAGCCGCGGCTCAGATCCATGATCAACGAGATCGACGAGCTCGGCCGTTCGGTATTCACGATGCGGACCGTTGTCCGCAATTTCGCCAGCTTCATTCCAAGATCGATCGTCCGGCAATTGATCGAGTCCGGCACGTCGCTGGAGCTCGGCGGCACACGGCGGGAGATCACCGCGCTGTTCACCGATGTCGAAAACTTCACCGCGAACACGGAGAAAGCCGATCCTTCGGAGGTGATGATCCATACGTCGCGCTATTTCGCGGCTCTCTCGGAAACGATCATGAGGCACCACGGCACGGTCGACAAATTCATCGGCGACGCCGTGATGGCGTTCTGGAATGCGCCGGCCGACGACCCGGATCACGTAATCCACGCTTGCCGCGCCGTGCTCGAATGCCTGAAAAAGAACGAGGAAGCTGAACCGGCAGTTCGCGCAGGAGAATTGGCCGCCCTACAGAACGAGGTTCGGCCTTCATGTCGGCGAGGCCGTGGTCGGCAACATCGGCTCCGCCGACCGCATGAACTACACGGCGCTCGGCGCCACGATCAATCTCGCCGCCCGTCTCGAGGGACTGAACAAGAATTACGGTACGCAGGTGTTGGTGAGTGAAGCCGTCAAGATGCGGGCGCAATCCGCGTTCATCTTCCGAAGCGTCGATCAGATCAGGCCGAAGGGCTTTGTGGAGGCCGTCCGGATCCATGAATTGTGGGCGAGCGCGACAGCTCGAGCGAACCCGAGTTCTGCCGCCGCTGGAACGCGATTTATCCGTTAATCTGGAACGACGAAACGGCGGTCCCGATCGCCAAGGTCGCCGATTACCTCGCCGAATATCCACAGGACGGCGTCGCGAAATACCATCTCGAACGGCTCCGTGCCGCACGCGAGCAACAGCGCCAGCCGCTATCGTCGGGCATTGTAACATGATGAAACGCAGCCATCCGCGGGATCAGCCCAGGAGCCGAAGGGAATTGCTGCTTGGCGCCGCCGGCCTTGCAGCAGCCTCGCTCGCCTCGCCCGCGATTGCGCAGGCCCGCACCAAATTGAGGCTTGGTTACCTCCATGTTGTCGCCGTCGACGGGCAGATATTGACCGGTCTCGACCGCGGTTCATTCGAGAAGCAGGGAATCGAGTTCGAGCTCTCCGAATTCAACACCGGTCCGGAGGTGTTCGAGGCGATGGCCGCCGGCAAGCTCGACGTGCTGTCGGCCGGCGGCGTGATCTCGAACTATCTCGCGCTCGGCGCCGGCCGCGCTTTCCTGATCAACGACATCGAGGTCGCGACGGCCCAGCTCTGGGTGCGGCCCGATCGCGGCGTCAAGTCGTTTGCCGACCTGAAGGGCAAGCGTATCGCGACGACCACCAGGACCACCGCGCATATCTTCCTCGATCGGGCGTTGCGCGCGAACGGCATCAGTCTCGCCGATGTCGAAGTGGTCAACGGCAGCATGTCGGCATCGGTGGCTTCGTTCATCGCCGGTGATGTTCCGGCCGTCGCGCTCTGGGTGCCGTTCAACATCACCGTGCGCGAAAAGCTGCCGGATGCGATCAAGCTGGTCGATGCGTCCGCCTTTTATCCGCAATCGGCCGTCGTCGGTGGCTGGGTGACGCGGCACGATTTCTACAGGGAGAACCAGGACGTGCTGGCGCGGATCATCCGCGGCTGGGCGGACGCCAACGACTATATCGTGCGCAACGGCGCCGCGGCGGCTGAGGCCTTGCAGAAAGACCACTACCGCCAGGCATCGGTTGCGGACATCGCCGAAGCGCTCAAGGCACAGAAGATGTTTTCATCCCGCGAGTGGAAGCGGCTCTATTCCGACGGCACCGTGGTGAAATGGCTGCAGCAGGTCAGCGATTTCTTCATGACCGGCGCCAACGCCACCAATGCGACGCCGGCCACCGAGTATTTCGATCCCAGCCTTTATCTCGCGACGATCAAGTAAGCTTCTCCTGCCTGCCGGATTTGCGCGTAAAATCGAATTTCTCCAGCCGGATCAAGCTGATTCTACCTGTCCAGTCCCTCCTGAAAAAATATTCTGTTTTTCCGAAATCGCAAATCACTTTACATCCCCCACCGTCCACCCCACTCGAGGGGCGTATCGCGATCGTCACGGACGCGGGGTTGGATGCGATGGACGCGGCGGCGCTTTTGACGAACAGCGCCAAAGCGTACGGCAAAATCGTGTGGTCCTGACGCCCCGACGCTGGCGTCAAGTTCTTGAGAAGCAAGCTTCTCAGGGGCGACGGTGGCAAGAAAGCCGGTCACCGGGGAGAGCGCGTCATAAGCCGTAAAGCCATTGCGCGGGGAATGCCGGGTGATTCCGGTGTGACCTGACTAACGCGTGTGCTTTTTTGCTTTCCACCTCGCACACGCGGTATCGGGCGCATCGGGCGCCCGGCATTCCCTGCGCCCTCCGATTGGAGAGGGCGGGAATTCAATGGCAAACCTCGGGCGAAGTGCGCCGCGAGATCGCGAAGCCATATCTGGCCGTCACTACGAGGAGCGCAAGCGGCAATGCAATCTACCCGTCGTCCCGGCCAAGCGAAGCGCGAGCCGGGACCCATACGCCGCGGCGCTTGTCGTGAAAAACGCTGTTCGACGGCTTTCGCGCAACCACCAAGGCTGGTGGTTATGGGTCCCTGCTTTCGCAGGGACGACAGAGTGAATTACTCCGCCTTCCCCAATTGCGCGTGCGGGCGGCCGAAGTCGGGCGCGGCGGAATCCTGGCCGATCTCGACGATGCCGCGGCGGATGGCGCGGGTGCGGGTGAAATGCTCGAACAGCGCCTCGCCGTCGCCGCGCCGGATCGCGCGGGTCAGCTTGGAGAGGTCCTCGTTGAAGGTGCCGAGCATCTCCAGCACCGCCTCCTTGTTGGCAAGGAACACGTCGCGCCACATCACGGGGTCGGAGGCCGCGATGCGCGTGAAGTCGCGAAAGCCGCCGGCGGAGAACTTTATCACTTCCGATGACGTCACCTTTGCAAGCTCGTCGGCGGTGCCGACGATGGTGTAGGCGATCAGATGCGGCAGATGGCTGGTGATCGCGAGCACCAGATCGTGATGATCCGGCGTCATGATCTCGACCCTGGCGCCAAGCGCCGCCCAGAACGCGCGCAGCCGTTCGACCGCATCGGCGTCAGTGCCCTCGGGCGGCGTCAGGATGCACCAGCGGTTGATGAAGAGCTCGGCGAAACCGGAATCGGGGCCGGAATGTTCGGTGCCCGCCACCGGATGCGCCGGCACGAAATGCACGGCTTGCGGCAGATGCGGCGCCATGTCCTTGACCACCGCGCCCTTGACCGAGCCGACGTCGGAGACGATCGCGCCAGGCTTCAGGTGCGCGGCGATTTCCTGCGCGACCGGACCGCAGGCGCCGACCGGGATGCACAGGATCACGAGATCCGCGTCTTCAGCGGCTTCCGCGTTGGTTTCCACCACGCGGTCGACGATGCCGAGTTCCTCGACACGGGCGCGGGTCTTGGCCGAACGGGCCGTGGTGACGATCTCGTCGACGAGCCCTTGCGCGCGCGCGGCGCGCGCGATCGAGCCGCCGATCAGCCCGAAGCCGATCAGGGCGATCTTCTTGAAGTGCGGCGCCGCGCTCACTTGCCCGCCACGAAGTCGCGCAGGCCCTCGGCCACCAGCCGATTGGCCTCCTCGGTGCCGATGGTCATGCGCAAGGCGTGCGGCAGGCCGTAATTGTTCAAGCCCCGCAGCACGAGGCCGCGCCGGGTCAGGAACGCGTCGGCATCGGCGGACGTCTTGCCCTTCTCCAGCGGGAAGTGGATCAGGATGAAATTGGCCACGCTCGGCGTCACCTTGAGGCCGAGCTTCGTCACTTCATCGCTCAGCCAGTTGCGCCATTTCTCGGTGTGCGCCTTGGACATCTGCTGATGCGCGGTGTCCTCGATCGCGGCCACCGCCGCCAGCATCGCCGGCGTGGAGACGTTGAAGGGGCCGCGGATGCGGTTGACGGCGTCGACGATGTTGGCCGGGCCGAACATCCAGCCGATGCGCAGGGCCGCGAGCCCGTGGATCTTGGAGAACGTGTGGGTCACCACCGTATTGTCCGTGGTCGCCACCAGTTCGATGCCGAACTCGTAATCGTTGCGCGACACGTAGTCGGAATAGGCCGCATCGAGCACCAGCAGCACATGCGGCGGCAGGCCGGCGCGCAGCCGCTTGACCTCGTCGAACGGCAGATAGGTCCCGGTCGGATTGTTCGGGTTGGCGAGCCACACGAGCTTGGTGCGCGGCGAAACCAGTTTGAGGATCGCATCGACGTCGGCGGTGAAATTGGTCTCGGGCGCGACCACGTTGATGGCGCCGTTCGCCTTGGTCGCGATCGGGTACACCAGGAAGCCGTGGGCGGTGGAGATCGCCTCGTCGCCACGGCCGAGATAGGCGTGCGCCAGGAGATTGAGGATTTCGTCCGAGCCGGCGCCGCAGATGATGCGGTCGGGATCGAGCCCAAAGGCGCGGCCGATCGCCTCGCGCAGCACGCGCGAAGTGCCTTCCGGATAGTCCTCCAGATGGTCGGCGGCGTCCTTGTAGGCCGCGATGGCCTTCGGCGAGGCGCCGAACGGCGTCTCGTTGGCCGACAGCTTGAACACCTTGCGGCCCGGCTCCGGCACCGGCGTCTTGCCGGGCGTGTAGGGCGCAATATCGAGAATGCCGGCATTCGGCACGCAACTGGACATCTTCAACTCCGGATCATCGGGCGGCTTTAAGGCTTGCCCGCCCCGTTCGGGGGCACCGTATAGCGCGTTGCATAGCTGCCGACGAGAGCCGATGAGCGCACCGACGCGCCGGCCCCGATCAGGGCCGATTTGATCTTGTCGAGGTTGCCGGGGCCGACCGACACCAACAGCGCCGCGCCGTCGATCGCGGTATCCGGCACCGCGACGATTTCGGCCAGCGGCGACAGCGCGCGCGCGATTTCGGCGTTCCAGCCCGACACCCGCAGGCTCCAGGTCTCGACTTCGGTCACCATGGCGCTGTCGGCGACGCGGGATACGATGAACACCGGCAGCGCCGCCGGATGGTCGGCGCGTTCCAGGAACGGCCACCGCGCGATGATCTTGGGCGTGCCCTCGGCTTCGAGCGCGAGCCACCACGGCGTCTGGCTCGACGTGGCCGGGACCATCGCCAGGTCGCCCTTCGACTTCGCCACGGCCTCGACCGCGGCCTGCGCGCTGAAATGCGAGACGTAGGGCACCACGAATCCGAAATGAAACCGCGCCGAATCCCGCATCGCGGATTCGCCGACGGAGACATCCGCATGCACCGAAAACGGCGCCTGCACATGGGTGAAGGTCGAGATGATGACGCGCCAGATGCTCTCGATGGTGTCGATCGGCAGGATGCCGCGGTGGCGCTCGACCAGACGGCGCATCATGTCGGCCTCGCGGGCGGGGCGGAACGCCGAGCCGACCTCCTGGGTCTGCTTCACCTGGATCAGCCGGTCGATGATCTCGCCGCGCGCCATCAGCAGGCGGTGGACCTGCTCGTCGATGCTGTCGATCTCCTTGCGCAGCACCTCGAGCGACGGCGGAGCGGGGGGCGATTGAGGCATCTTCAAATCCCAAGGGAGGCGCGGCCAATCGGCCGGCAAGGCCCATTGATTAGGAAAGACGGTCGCCAAAAGCAAAGAAAACGTTTGCGCTGGCCGCGCTGCAAAAGGGCGTTAACCCGCGGCTCGCCTTGACGAATGGCCCCCGCGTGACTAATATACAGGCTATTCCGTGGTCATTTGAGCCGGCCGGCTTGCAGCCACGTTAAACAACTCGCTAAACAGGCCGGGGACAATGTGATCCCGGTCGAACTTATGTTCAGGCCGGGTTTTTTATGGCCTGATTTCCGTGGTGGTTTCTCGAAACCTCCTGAGGAGGTCGGTATCAAGATGGTAAACGTACAGTCGATTCCGAGTCCGGCGATCCATCCCGAAGAGCGGTCGCACGAGGCGGACCATCCGAGTTCGCAGGTCGCGTTGTTCGGCGCCGATCAGCCGCTGCCGCTCGATTGCGGCATCGATCTCGCTCCATTCCAGATCGCCTACCAGACCTACGGCGAACTCAACGCCGACCGCTCCAACGCCATTCTGGTCTGCCATGCGCTGACCGGCGATCAGCACGTCAACAATGTGCATCCGGTGACCGGCAAGCCCGGCTGGTGGGACACCATGGTCGGCCCCGGCCGTCCGCTCGACACCGACAGCTACTTCATCATCTGCACCAATGTGATCGGCGGCTGCATGGGTTCGACCGGGCCGGCCTCGACCAATCCAGCCACGGGCAAACCGTGGGGACTGGATTTTCCGATCATCACCATTCCGGACATGGTGCGCGCGCAGGCCATGCTGCTGGATCGCCTGGGCATCGACACGCTGTTCTCCGTGGTCGGCGGCTCGATGGGCGGCATGCAGGCGCTGCAGTGGACCGCCGCCTATCCGAAGCGCGTGTTCTCGACGCTGGCGATTGCCTGCAGCACGCGTCATTCGGCGCAGAACATCGCGTTTCACGAGCTTGGCCGGCAGGCCGTGATGGCCGACCCGGACTGGCATGGCGGGCGTTACTTCGAGCAGGGCACCCATCCGCATCGCGGCCTCGGCGTCGCGCGGATGGCCGCCCATATCACCTATCTGTCGGACGCGGCCTTGCACCGCAAGTTCGGCCGGCGGATGCAGGACCGCGAGCTGCCGACCTTTTCGTTCGACGCGGATTTCCAGGTCGAGAGCTATCTGCGCTACCAGGGCTCGTCCTTTGTCGAGCGCTTCGACGCCAACAGCTATCTCTATCTGACGCGGGCGATGGATTATTTCGACATCGCCGCCGACCACCATGGCGTGCTGGCGCAGGCGTTTCGCGGCGTCCAGACGCGGTTCTGCGTGGTGTCGTTCACCAGCGACTGGCTGTTTCCGACCGCGGAATCGCGGGCGCTGGTGCATGCGCTCAACGCCTCCAGCGCGCGGGTGTCGTTCGCGGAGATCGAGACCGATCGCGGGCATGACGCCTTCCTGCTCGACGTGCCCGAGTTCTTCGATATCTCCCGCGCGTTCCTGCAATCGGCGGGCAAGGCGCGCGGCCTGACCGGGGCAAGCGGCTGACATGGGCATTCAACAGCAGGCCCTGCCGCTGACCGGCATGGGCAAGCCAGACACCGGACATTATCGCGGCGATCATCTGCTGGTGGCCGAGATGGTCGAGCGCGGCTCAAAGGTGCTCGACGTCGGTTGCGGCGACGGCGATCTGCTGCAACTGCTGGAAAGCCGCGGCATCGACGGGCGCGGCATCGAACTGTCGCGCGAGGGCGTCAACCGCTGCGTCGCCAAGGGCCTCGCGGTGGTGCAGGGCGACGCCGACACCGACCTCGTCAACTATCCCGACGACGCCTTCGACTATGTGATCCTGTCGCAGACCCTGCAGGCGACGCGGCAGCCCCGCGCGGTGCTGGAAAATCTGTTGCGGATCGGCCGCCGCGCCATCGTGTCGTTCCCGAATTTCGGCTTCTGGAGGATGCGGCTGCAACTATTGGTCGGCGGACACATGCCGCGCACCGAAAACCTTCCGGCGACCTGGTACGACACGCCCAACATCCATTTCTGCACCATCAAGGATTTCGTGCAGCTCTGCGACGAGATCAACGTCAAGATGGAGCGCGCCGTCGCGCTCGATATGTACGGCCGGCCGTTGCGGGTGAACCTGCCCTGGTGGTTCTGGAACATGTTCGGCGAGCAGGGCGTGTTCCTGCTAAGCCGGGCGGAGAAGACCAAATAGGCCAGTCATCAGGTCTGGGGCATCATCGACCGGGGATCGCGCA
Source organism: uncultured Alphaproteobacteria bacterium (assembly GCA_963843225.1). Classification (GTDB taxonomy): domain Bacteria; phylum Pseudomonadota; class Alphaproteobacteria; order Rhizobiales; family Xanthobacteraceae; genus Bradyrhizobium. The sequence continues at coordinate 325,597 of CAWJJT010000014.1, forward strand.
CCGGCCAGCGTCCGGCCTCGACCAGCGTGATGAATCGCTCGACCATCTCGTTGAACAGCGCAGGCTCTTCCAGATTGAGCACGTGGCCGGACTTCGGAAAGAAGGCGAGGCCTGCCGCCGGCAAGTGCTTCTTCAGGAACAGGCTCGGCTCGACGCAATTGTCGTCCTCGTCGCCGCAGATGATGAGCGCCGGCGTCGGGACCTTCCTGATCGCCTCGGTCAGGGTGTAGATCGAGGGTCGGCCGCCCTGGAAGCTGCGCATGGTGTTGGCGGAGCCCTTGGCGTCGTGGCGGGCCAGCGCGGCGTAGAAATCCGCATGCCCGCGCGGGTCCTTCAGCAGGAACGGAATTCGGCTCGGCGCCTCGCGCGTGGCCTTTGCCACTTCCACCGAGCCGATCGTCTCATACTGCTCGGCATTGGCGCGGCATTGCTTGCGAAAGGTCTCGAGGTTTTCGAGGGAAGAACCCGAACCGACCGCGGCCAGCGTCATCGACAACGCGCGCTCGGGCGCGTTGAGGCCGATCTGCAGCGAGGAATAGGAGCCCATCGACAGCCCGATGAAATGCGCCTTTGCGATCTTCAGGTGATCGAGCACGGCCAGGGCGTCGGTGTAAAAATGCCTGTAGGTATAGACCTCCGCCGAAGGCGGCACGTCCGACGGCGTGTAGCCGCGCGCGGAATAGGCGATGCAGCGATGCCCGCGCGAGAAGTAGCGCATCTGCGGCTCCCAATTGGTGTGGTCGGCCGCGAACTCGTGCAGGAAGATGATCGGCGTTCCCTGACCGGCCTCTTCGAAATAGAGGCGGACATTGTCGCTGGTGACGGCGTGGGGCATTTTGAAATTTCCTCTCCCTGGGAGCTCCTTGAGCCGGAGCGTTGATCGCAATTAATGCTCGCGGCTGCAATGAGGCGGGAAGCCGGTTCCCGCGTCAAGGAATCATCGTGGAATTACCCCGAAAGCGTTCTTGCGCCGCCGCATGACGTCTTGCTCTCGCCATACCCGGAATTGCATACGGAGCCCGGATGTCGGCTGCCGCGTGCCTTTGGGTGGAGGCGCGCACGGTCGATGGGAACGGGGGTGTCACAGAGGATAGAGTATGGTTCAGTTGGTTACGTTCTGCCGGTCGCTTCGAAGGGGTTCTCCCCATCTTGTCGCACTGGCAGTGTGTTCGGCGGCGATCATGGGTACAGTTTCGCCTGCTTCTGCAAGGTCCCACCACGGCTATTATCGGCATCACCACGTGCGGCACGTCAGCCGTCATATCGTGCGCCACTACGCGCTGAGGCATCATCATGCTTTCGGGCGGCACTATGCCAAAGGCATTCCCGCCACTTCGCGCGCGGATCGCGCTGGGACGCCGGCGTGGCGCAAATGCAGGCGCACGGATTTGCCGATGCCAACGCCAGCGTGTCGCCGAGCGCGGCACCCAGCGGCATGGCGGCATCCGGCGGATTTGGTTCATCGAGCATCGTCACCGAGGCGCGCAGCTTCATCGGTACGGGCAACCCGACGAACCGGGCGAGCCTGTGGTGCGCGCGGTTCATGAACATGGTCCTGCAGCGCGAAGGCTATCGCGGCACCGGTTCGGACATGGCGCGCTCGTTCGCAAGCTATGGTCAGCGCGTCTCCGGGCCGCAGGTCGGCGCTATCGCCGTGATGAGCCGGCGCGGCGGTGGCCATGTCGGGATCATCAGCGGCATCGACGCGCAGGGTAATCCAATCATGATCTCGGGCAATAACGGCAACCGGGTTCGCGAAGCGCCGGTCTCGCGCGGCCGGATTTACGCCTACGTCATACCGACGAACTGAGGCTTCTCGACAAAGGTGGGCACGGCCGCAAGGTCCGTGTCCACCGCTACAGCAGTGACGGCTGTTCGATCGCGATCGCATCGCCGGCGGCGATCGCGCCACCGGCGATCACCTCGGCGTAAATCCCGCATTCGTTGTGGCCGAGCCGGCGCATCAGCGCGGGCGGGATCTCGAGGTCGCGCGCGGCGGTCTCGGGGTCGACATTAACGGCGGCGCAACGGGTGATCCGCTTCACGATCTTCAGGCGGGAGTTGCCGACGGCCAGGGTTTGGCCGACGAGTTCGAGTTCCTGCCAGGCCGGCCAGCCGCTGACGTACAGGTTGGCGCGGAAGCGCAGCGGGTGAACCGGCAGGCCGACCATGTTCTCGATGGCTCTGATGCTGCCGAGATTGATGATCGAGACGACTTTCCTGGCTACGTCCGAGAAGCTGTGGCCGCCGCCCGACAGGATCTTTGGCGGTCCCTTGAGTTCGTCGGCGAAATTCGTCGCAAAAAACGCTTCGATGGCGGCGCGTCCCTCCGCCGTTTCGAGGCTTTCGCGCGCGGCTACTTCGCCGTTGCGGCGAATAGTCAGGATATGGCTCGCGTCCTCATAATGCGTGCGCAATGCCGCCAGCCGTTCGTTGCGCATCAGCATCAGATAGAAGGATTTGTGCAGCCATCCGGGTTGGGCCGGATCGAAGCCGCTGGGGCCGTTTTCGATGGCGTAGCGGCGGTCGGCCGGCAGGGTCTGGCCGATCTCCAGTTTGACGGAGGGCAGCGGTTCCGGGGACAGGCCTTTGACGGGATAGCGATAGACGCTCTCGATTTGGGCGGGCGGCATGGGCGACATTTCCGTTTCTTAAGAGATTCCGAAGCCGGGCGCTATCGCACACGATTTTGTGACTTCGCCTCTTCCGTTTCGGGAAGCCCCTTCCCACATTTGCCCCAAGCCGGCGCGAGCGTCGGCGACGACCACGGCCGGTTGAGGAACGTCAATGCGGCCCGTGGAAACCCAATGAAGATGCTGTTTCCGTGCCTTAGGGGCGGAGCGGCAGGCTGAGGGAATGATCCATGAATATTGAAAAATACACCGAGCGTGCGCGCGGTTTTATCCAGTCGGCGCAGTCGCTGGCGACGCGCGAAGGCCATCAGCAGTTTTCGTCGCTGCAGATGCTGAAAGTGCTGCTGGACGACAGCGAGGGCCTCGCCGGCGGTCTGATCGACCGCGCCGGCGGCAATTCCCGCGCGATCCTGAAGGCCACCGAAGACGCGCTCAACAAGCTGCCGAAGGTTTCCGGAAGCGGCGCCGGACAGGTCTATCTCGCGCCGGAACTGGCGCGCGCGTTCGATGCCGCTGAAAAGGCCGCCGAGAAGGCCGGCGACAGTTTTGTCACCGTCGAACGGCTGCTGCTGGGCCTGACCCTGGACAAGGGCAGCGAGGCCGGCGGCATCCTGCGAAAGGGCGGCGTCACGCCGCAGAATTTGAACGCGGCGATCGAGGCCCTGCGCAAGGGCCGCACCGCCGACAGCGCGACGGCTGAGAACGCCTACGACGCGCTGAAGAAATACGCGCGCGACCTGACCCAGGCGGCGCGCGACGGCAAGCTCGATCCGGTGATCGGGCGCGACGAGGAAATCCGCCGCACCATTCAGGTGCTCTCCCGCCGCACCAAGAACAATCCCGTCCTGATCGGCGAGCCCGGCGTCGGCAAGACCGCGATCGTCGAAGGCCTCGCGCTGCGCATCCTCAACGGCGACGTGCCGGAGAGCCTCAAGGACAAGAGACTGCTGTCGCTCGACCTGGGCGCGCTGATTGCGGGCGCGAAATACCGCGGCGAGTTCGAGGAGCGGCTGAAAGCCGTGCTGCAGGAAGTCACCTCGGCCGAGGGCTCCATCATCCTGTTCATCGACGAGATGCACACGCTGATCGGCGCCGGCAAGGCCGACGGCGCGATGGACGCCTCCAACCTGCTGAAGCCGGCGCTGGCGCGCGGCGAATTGCACTGCATCGGCGCGACCACGCTGGACGAATACCGCAAGCACGTCGAAAAGGACGCGGCGTTGGCGCGGCGGTTCCAGCCGATCTTCGTCTCCGAGCCGACCGTCGAGGACACCATCTCGATCCTGCGCGGCCTGAAGGACAAGTACGAACAGCACCATGGCGTGCGCATCACCGATTCCGCGCTGGTCGCGGCGGCCACGCTGTCGAACCGCTACATCACCGACCGCTTCCTGCCCGACAAGGCGATCGACCTGATGGACGAAGCCGCGGCGCGGCTGAAGATGCAGGTCGATTCCAAGCCGGAAGAGCTGGATTCGATGGACCGCGAAATCATCCGGCTCAAGATCGAGCAGGAAGCCCTGAAGAAGGAAAACGACGCCGGCTCGAAGAGCCGTCTGCAGACGCTTGAGAAGGAGCTTGCCGGACTCGAGGAGAAGTCGGCCGCGCTGACCTCGCGCTGGAGCGCGGAGAAGAACAAGCTGTCGAACGCGCAGAAGCTGAAGAGCGAACTCGACGCGCTTCGCATCGAACTCGCCAATGCCCAGCGCCGCGGCGAATATCAGCGCGCCGGCGAACTGGCCTATGGCCGGATCCCGGAGCTCGAGAAGCGGCTTGCCGACATCGAGGCCAAGGAAAACGCCGGCGAGATGATGGAAGAGGCGGTCACCGCCAATCACATCGCGCAGGTGGTGTCGCGCTGGACCGGCGTGCCCGTCGACAAGATGCTGGAAGGCGAAAAGGACAAGCTCTTGAGGATGGAGGAGAGCCTCGGCCGGCGCGTCGTCGGCCAGGCCGAGGCGGTGCGGGCGGTTGCAACCGCCGTGCGCCGTTCGCGCGCCGGACTGCAGGATCCGAACCGGCCGATGGGCTCGTTCATGTTCCTGGGGCCCACCGGCGTCGGCAAGACCGAGCTGACCAAGGCGCTCGCCGAATATCTGTTCAACGACGAGACCGCGATGGTCCGCCTCGACATGTCCGAATACATGGAGAAGCACTCGGTATCGCGGCTGATCGGCGCGCCTCCGGGCTATGTCGGCTATGACGAGGGCGGCGCGCTCACCGAAGCCGTGCGGCGCCGGCCCTACCAGGTCGTGCTGTTCGACGAGATCGAGAAAGCGCATCCCGATGTCTTCAACGTGCTGCTGCAGGTGCTCGATGACGGCCGCCTGACCGACGGTCAGGGCCGTACCGTGGACTTCCGCAACACGCTGATCATCATGACGTCGAATCTCGGCTCCGAATTCCTGGTCAACCAGCCCGAAGGCGAGGATACCTCGGCGGTGCGCGAGCAGGTGATGGGCATGGTGCGCGCGCACTTCCGTCCCGAATTCCTCAACCGCGTCGATGAGATCATCCTGTTCCACCGCCTGCAGAAGAGCGAAATGGGCCGGATCGTCGAGATCCAGTTCGGCCGGCTGCAGAGGCTGCTGGAAGAGCGCAAGATCACGCTCACGCTCGATGCCGCGGCGCGCGACTGGCTCGCGGCCAAGGGCTGGGATCCCGCCTATGGCGCACGGCCGCTGAAGCGGGTGATCCAGCGCAATCTGCAGGATCCGCTCGCCGAGATGATCCTCGCCGGCGACGTCAAGGACGGCGATCGCGTCAAGATTTCGGTGAAAGGCAACGTGCTGACCTTCAACGGCAAGGCACCGCAGACCGCCGAAATCGCGCCGTTCGAAGCGCCGATGCCGAAGCGCAAGCTGAACTGAGCCAAAGCATGTCCCGGATCCGCCAGCGGGTCCGGGGCATCGCAATCCTCACCCAAGTGCGCGAGCGGCCACGCTCGGAATTCCGGGCGTCGCCCGGTCAAGCCGTCGGTTTCAAATTTCAGACGGGGATCTCAGCGGTTGCTGATCTGACGCACGCCGGTTGAACCGGTGGCGTCCGAGACCCGCGCGGTGCCGCGGTTGTTCATCATGCCGTCGAGACGGTCGCGTTCCTTCTCGAAGCCTGCCAGCATCGGGCCGTCGAGCGAGCGGCCGCGCGGCAGCTTGATGCGCATCGGATCGACGAAGCGGCCGTTGACCAGGATTTCGTAGTGGACGTGGGCGCCGGTCGACATGCCGGTCGATCCGACGAAGCCGATCACCTGGCCCTGTCGCACCCGCTTGCCGGGCGTCATGCCCTTGGCGAAGGCCGACATGTGGCCGTAGGCGGTCTCGTACCCATTGGCGTGCTTCAGGCGGACGTAATTGCCGTAGCCGCCTTCGCGCTCGGCTTTCTCGACCACGCCGTTGCCGGAGGCGAAGATCGGCGTGCCATAGGGCGCGGCCCAGTCGACGCCGGTGTGCATCTTGACGAAGCCGAGGATCGGATGGCGCCGCGCGCCGAAGCCCGATCGCATGATCGCGCTGCCGACCGGCTTGCGCACCAGGAACTTCTTCGCGCTCTTGCCGGTCTCGTCATAGTAGTCGACCACCGCATCGTCGGGGGTCTGGAACCGATAATATTTCTTGGTTTCACCGCCGACGGTCAGCGAGGCGAACAGCACCTCGCTCTTGTCGCTGGCGTTGGCGCCTTCGTCTTCGCCGGCATAGAACACGTCGAAGGAGTTGCCGGGCTGCACCTTGCGCTGGAAGTCGACGTCATAGGAATAGATACGGACCATGTCCTCGATGACGTTCGGCGGCACCTTGTTGCGCAGCGCCGTCTCGTAGATGCTCTGATAGAGCCGGACTCCGCTGCCGTCGTCATCATCGTCGTCGCTGTTGTCGGCGACTTCGGCGACGGTGTTCATGCTCTGCACATCGACGGCGACATATTTGCCGAGGTCGGACAGCGCGGCGACGGCTTCGATGTTGGAATCGTTGGCGACGATCACGCGGCAGGGCTGCAGCCGCTGGCCGGGACCGGCGGGCGCCATCAGGATACGCAGCTTCTGGCCTTCCTTCAGTCCGCCGTCGCGGCCGCGGGGGCCGAGCATGGCGGCGATGGCTTTGGCTTCCTCGGGCGTCGCGCCCTGATCGCGCAGGATCGAGGCGACGCTATCGCCTTTCTTGACGAGATGGACCCGTTCGCCCGTTGGATTGCCGCCGGTGACCTGATCCTTGGTCTTCGGCAGCAGCGTGACGTTTTCCGGCACCACGCGGGTCTCGAAGCCGGCATAGGGGTCGGCGGCGGTGCCCTCGGGGGCGTAGGCCAGCTTCATGTCCGATTGGGCGCCGGTGACGTCGGCCGCGGCATTGGCAAGCGAGGCGTAGCGCACGCCGGCGCTGCCGCGCCAGTTCGAGGCATCGCGAACCCGCATCACGATGTCGTCGAGGGCGACGACCGCGGCGATCTTCGCCTTCGGCAGAACCGGCCCCAGGTCCTTGGTCACGAAGGAAACCTCGGCGTCGGGTTCGGCCGCGTCCGCCGCGTTGGCGGTATTGGCATCGTCGGAGGCGGCCGGCTCGGGGCTGCCGACATCGCTCAGCATGCGCTGGGCATTGAACGGCGGAATCTTGGAGCTGAGATCGCTGGTCGTCATCGACAGATTGCCGGCGATGCGCACGTATGGCCGCACCCGCATCACGTCGCGATTGCCGACGCGGGCCACCGTGGAGACCCGCACTACGCTGCGCGCCGCGGTCGAATCCCCGGGGGGCGGCAGGCGATCGCTCTTGTGCAGGCTGGCCGTCTTGTCATTGGCGCCGAACGCGCCGCGCAGCGCGCCCTCGACCCGTTCCGGCACCTTGGCAAAGGTCATTTCGCCGTCGAGCGAAGCGAAAACGGCGCCGCCGATAAGGGCTGCGCCGCACAGTCCGGTGAGGATGGTGCCGCTGAACCACTGTACCGAGACCCGGCGGCGATCGATCACCGCGGCTTCGGAACCATCAACGGAAAGCGGCGGCTCATGACCGAGATCGATCATCCCGGTCTCGCGTCCGTAGCCGCCCCCGCGTGACGTCCTGTGGCTCAACCCGTCGTCCCCCCAAATTCCATCCACATTCGACGAGATCTTCGCCAGTTCCGATCCGCGTTCGCCCTCTGAGAGAGGAACCCGGATTCACGGCGCGCCGCATAGATGCTCGGTAATCAATGGCCAAAGCGAGGCCGGGATCACGAACGCCAAACGGTCTTCAAGATCTCTCGATGTTTCCAGGCCGCGAGGAAAAGGCGACGGGTCCATTGGTATCGCCGATCCCCTTGTAGAGAAACGCCGGCAGCCCCCACTGGCATCCGGCGATTCAATGTATACGTAGCGCCAGAACGTCGCAGGATTGTGGCTCAAGTACGGCGCAAAGGCCCTAAAAACAGGGACTTCCTCGCGGTCCAAGATTCTCCGCGATGATGCGACGATTTGTTGACAACAACCGTTGACAAGGCCGATCGGGCGGGCTTATAAACCGACCACTGAGCGCGGCACTGTCTTGGCTCTTGGCCAAGGCATGTTTTCGTGCCCGTGAAGCTCCTCATTGAGATGAGTGAATCAACAGCCGATACCAATCGGTTGTCATTTGCCGTCGAATGAGAGCTGCCAGGGCCTCCCCCGAGGGGGAGCCAAGGATGCTCCCGGCGATGGGAGAGGGGTCTTCGGACCCCGGGCTGTTTGACAAGTGAAGATGAAGAAAGAGAAACGTGGACGGCGGAGTCCTTGCGAGTCTCGAATACTTGAAAACTTCGGTTTTCATCTTTCGAGGCTGGACGAAAGACTTCGGCGGTACACGTTTACATAGGTTACACCATCGTCGTCCGCGATGTGAATCGCAGGCGATAAATATGGTGGGACCTCGTCAAACGTTGTGATCAGCCGGTTCGAAGTTTCAAGTCCAACTTGAGAGTTTGATCCTGGCTCAGAGCGAACGCTGGCGGCAGGCTTAACACATGCAAGTCGAGCGGGCGTAGCAATACGTCAGCGGCAGACGGGTGAGTAACGCGTGGGAACATACCTTTTGGTTCGGAACAACACAGGGAAACTTGTGCTAATACCGGATAAGCCCTTACGGGGAAAGATTTATCGCCGAAAGATTGGCCCGCGTCTGATTAGCTAGTTGGTGAGGTAACGGCTCACCAAGGCGACGATCAGTAGCTGGTCTGAGAGGATGATCAGCCACATTGGGACTGAGACACGGCCCAAACTCCTACGGGAGGCAGCAGTGGGGAATATTGGACAATGGGCGCAAGCCTGATCCAGCCATGCCGCGTGAGTGATGAAGGCCCTAGGGTTGTAAAGCTCTTTTGTGCGGGAAGATAATGACGGTACCGCAAGAATAAGCCCCGGCTAACTTCGTGCCAGCAGCCGCGGTAATACGAAGGGGGCTAGCGTTGCTCGGAATCACTGGGCGTAAAGGGTGCGTAGGCGGGTCTTTAAGTCAGGGGTGAAATCCTGGAGCTCAACTCCAGAACTGCCTTTGATACTGAGGATCTTGAGTTCGGGAGAGGTGAGTGGAACTGCGAGTGTAGAGGTGAAATTCGTAGATATTCGCAAGAACACCAGTGGCGAAGGCGGCTCACTGGCCCGATACTGACGCTGAGGCACGAAAGCGTGGGGAGCAAACAGGATTAGATACCCTGGTAGTCCACGCCGTAAACGATGAATGCCAGCCGTTAGTGGGTTTACTCACTAGTGGCGCAGCTAACGCTTTAAGCATTCCGCCTGGGGAGTACGGTCGCAAGATTAAAACTCAAAGGAATTGACGGGGGCCCGCACAAGCGGTGGAGCATGTGGTTTAATTCGACGCAACGCGCAGAACCTTACCAGCCCTTGACATCCCGGTCGCGGATTCCAGAGACGGAGTCCTTCAGTTCGGCTGGACCGGAGACAGGTGCTGCATGGCTGTCGTCAGCTCGTGTCGTGAGATGTTGGGTTAAGTCCCGCAACGAGCGCAACCCCCGTCCTTAGTTGCTACCATTTAGTTGAGCACTCTAAGGAGACTGCCGGTGATAAGCCGCGAGGAAGGTGGGGATGACGTCAAGTCCTCATGGCCCTTACGGGCTGGGCTACACACGTGCTACAATGGCGGTGACAATGGGACGCTAAGGGGCAACCCTTCGCAAATCTCAAAAAGCCGTCTCAGTTCGGATTGGGCTCTGCAACTCGAGCCCATGAAGTTGGAATCGCTAGTAATCGTGGATCAGCACGCCACGGTGAATACGTTCCCGGGCCTTGTACACACCGCCCGTCACACCATGGGAGTTGGTTTTACCTGAAGACGGTGCGCTAACCGCAAGGGGGCAGCCGGCCACGGTAGGGTCAGCGACTGGGGTGAAGTCGTAACAAGGTAGCCGTAGGGGAACCTGCGGCTGGATCACCTCCTTTCTAAGGATGATCCTTCAGAAGAGCTCACGCTCATCTATCGGATCGTTTTAGAAACATCAGGGGCCAACAGTTTCAGGATTGTTGAGCTCCATTGGCGGGATTTCGCCGTCTTCGTTTCTCTTTCTTCGCGGACGAACACGCGCCAGGGGCTGCGCTTGTGCGATGCATCCGGCCGGTCGGTCGATGCTCGCGAGCGGGGCTCCTAGTCGTTAGGGCTTGTAGCTCAGTTGGTTAGAGCGCGCGCTTGATAAGCGTGAGGTCGGAAGTTCAAGTCTTCCCAGGCCCACCACTTTGATCGAGCGTATGTGTCTCTCATATCCAGCTTAAAGCATTCGTCTTCTGGTACGGGGCCATAGCTCAGCTGGGAGAGCGCGTGCTTTGCAAGCATGAGGTCGTCGGTTCGATCCCGTCTGGCTCCACCAGATGGAATCGAAGATCGACAAAGTGGCCCAAATCAATCGTCCGCGAAACATCACTTCGCATGCGTTGTCCTTCACAGGACGCGCGTGCGGGATTTCTGACATCGTAAAGAGGAGATCGATCCGAGTTTGGGATCTGCGAAAGCAATTCGCGGAATCCCGATCACTATCTCCAGGTCATTTCGGCGCTCGCGCATCGCAAGATAAGCGGGTTGTAAATGATCTTGTTAGCGAAGCTTGACCGCCTCGCTATCGGTTCGATCTTACGAAGCAAGCTGGTCTTTCTAATCAGTGTCCAGCCGCATGCAGCATTCATCGAGGGTGCGCGCCTTTGAGACTTCGGTCTTGCAGGCAAGTGTGCGGACAACATTCTGCCGAGTGTGTGGACATTGATAATGAGAGCAATCAAGTGCCTTAAGGGTGTTCGGTGGATGCCTTGGCGCTGAGAGGCGATGAAGGACGTGCTACGCTGCGATAAGCCGTGGGGAGCTGCGAAGAAGCTTTGATCCACGGATTTCCGAATGGGGAAACCCACCTTCGATAGCTGGAACTCCAAGGCCTTGTGTCTTGGGGTTCGTACAGCAATGTATGAAACCAGGCCGTAAGGTTTTGGATTTCCAGTTATCAAGTGAAGGTATGAGACTTCCGAATAAAATAGGAGGTTTTAAGCGAACCCAGGGAACTGAAACATCTAAGTACCTGGAGGAAAGGACATCAACAGAGACTCCGTTAGTAGTGGCGAGCGAACGCGGACCAGGCCAGTGATACATCAAAGACAACCGGAACCTGTCAGGAAAGCAGGGCCTCAGAGGGTGATAGCCCCGTACGGGTAATGCGATGATGTATCCTTGAGTAAGGCGGAACACGTGCAATTCTGTCTGAACGTGGGGGGACCACCCTCCAAGCCTAAGTACTCCTCAGCGACCGATAGTGAACCAGTACCGTGAGGGAAAGGTGAAAAGCACCCCGACGAGGGGAGTGAAATAGACCTGAAACCGGACACCTACAAACAGACGGAGCCCAAGATACGTTCTGGGTGACGTCGTACCTTTTGTATTATGGGCCAGCGACTTAATTTAACGAGCAAGCTTAAGCCGATAGGTGTAAGCGCAGCGAAAGCGAGTCTGAATAGGGCGTCAAGTTCGTTGTATTAGACCCGAAACCTAGTGATCTAGCCATGAGCAGGTTGAAGGTGAGGTAACACTCACTGGAGGACCGAACGGGTGTCTGTTGAAAAAGACTCCGATGACTTGTGGTTAGGGGTGAAAGGCCAATCAAACTGGGAAATAGCTGGTTCTCCGCGAAAGATATTTAGGTATCGCCTCGCGTGAATGCTTCGGGGGGTAGAGCACTGGATGGGCTAGGGGGACTTACCGTCTTACCAAACCCAACCAAACTCCGAATACCCGAAAGCAATGCGCGGGAGTCACACGGCGGGTGCTAACGTCCG
>CAWJJT010000014.1:340000-366517 GCA_963843225.1 uncultured Alphaproteobacteria bacterium
GATCGCCGCGCAGCTCGATGCCGTCGCCAAGAAGAACGGCTTTGCGAGCTACGACGAATACAACGACGTGGTCGACAATATCAGCCTGGTGCTCGGCGGCTTCGATCCCGCGACCAAAAAGTATGTCGGCTCGGAAGCCGTGATCAAAACGCAGATCGCCCAGGTCCAGGCCGACAAGAAGATGTCCGCCAAGGACAAGAAGGACGCGCTCGCCGACCTCAACGAGGCGCTCAAGGCGCCCGCGCCGGCGGTCGAGAACAAGGGCAATATCGACCTCGTCGGAAAATATTACGACAAGCTGGCCGACGCGCTCGGCGGCGACGAGCAATGAGCCTGAAACGAGGCCGGCCTGCGGCCTCTCGATCAAAAGCCCCGGAGCATCCTCCGGGGCTTTTCTCGTTGGGCGTCTCGACGCCTTCGACGACGGGCGTCTTCAGGTCCCGCCGAACCTTGCTTCCATGGCCCGCCGCGTCCTGACCGTCTCGTCGCCGGCATCGATCTCGACGTCGCTCCAGCGCAGCACCGCGCCGTGGGCGATGTCGTTCTTCAGCTTGACCCGGTGCGCAAGCCCGATCGGCAGCGCACCGGCCTTGAGGCTCGCGGCCGCCGGCATCAGTTTGCCCCACACGGTATAGCCGCCTTCGCCGTCGAGCGTTTCGCCGGCGCGCAGATCGCGCTTGGCCACCGCGGCGACGTCGCCGCGGAAGCTGCGTGGTTGCCCGGTCGGCTCGCCGCGCAACGCCGCCGACAGCACCGAGATGTTCAGCTCGAGCCCGATCAGATGATAGGGCTTGTACATCGCCGCGTAGCGGCCGCTGGCGTCGGTCTTCAATCCGTATTGCCGGAAACAGTCCGCGGCATAGTCGTTCGGCGCTTCCAGCACGACATAGACGCCCCAGCGCAGATCCCGGAACACCGGGCGGCCGTCGCGCTCGAGCGACGACACCACCTCGACCACGCCCGCTTGTTCCAGCACGCCGCCGGCCTCGCGTGGCCGCATCACATGCGGCAGGTCGTCGACGCCGCAGGGCGGGAACAACAGCCCGTCCGCGGGCACGTCGAGGCCGGTCGCGTTGGCGATCGCCGCCATTTCGATCGCCGATTTGGTGCCGTCGAGAAACGAGTTGAACATCTGCGGGTTCATGCCGGCCGACTGCGCCTCGGCGGCGGTCAGCCCGTAATGGCTCCAGACACCCGCCGGCGTCACGTCGTGATAGATCGGCAGGTATTTCGTGCCCTTGCCGGCGGCGACGACGCGGAATCCGGTGGCGCGCGCCCAGTCCACCATCTCGGCGGTGAGCGCCGGCTGGTCGCCATAGGCCAGCGAATACACCACGCCCGCCTTGCGGGCTTCCTCCGCCAGCAGCGGCCCCGCCAGCACGTCGGCCTCGACATTGACCATGACGATATGCTTGCCGGCCGCGATCGCCGCGCGCGCATGCCTGATGCCAACAGCGGGATTGCCGGTCGCTTCCACGATCACTTCGATCGGCCCCGATGTCGCCCTGGCGCCGTCGGCGGTGAAGGTGGTTGCCGCGATCCGGTCGGCGTCCCAGCCGACGGTGCGGCAGGCCTCGCGCGCCCGCTCCGGATCGAGATCGACGATGACGGGCACCTCAAGCCCCGGCGTGTGCGGCACCTGCGACAGGAACATCGAGCCGAATTTTCCGGCGCCGATCAGCGCGACGCGGACGGGTTTGCCGGCGGCGAGGCGGGCGTTGAGGAGGTGTGAAAGATTCATGGGGCGATGATCCGATTTCAGTCGTTCCGGGACACGCGTCTTCGCGCGGACCCGGAAATCCGGAGATGATTGGCGCGCGATTCCGGGTTCGCTCGCTCGCGAGCGCCCCGGAATGACGGCGTGAAGCCGCTACTCCGCCGCCTGTCGCTGCGCCCGCGCCAGCCGCAGCAGCGCGTCGTCGTCCACGGTCTGGATCGGCGTGAAATCGCGATGCGCGATATATTCCGGCCGGGTCGGGGTGCGGATGTAGTTCGAAACCGCGTTCAGCGTCAGATAGACGATCTTGCGCGGATAGGGCGTGATGTTGCCGGCCGAGCCGTGCACCAGATTGCCGTGGAACATCAGCATCCCGCCGGCCTTGCCGGTCGGCGCGACGATGCCGCCCTCCCGGACCAGCCGGGTCACGGTTTCCTCGTCCAGCGTCCACAGCGGATAGGAGGTGGTCGCAAGATCGTGCGAGGCCTTGAGGTCGCCGGCAAGCTGGCTCCGCGGCACCAGCATCAGGGGACCGTTGATCGGCATCACCTCGTCGAGAAAGATCGCGATATTCATCGCGCGCGGCAGCGGCATGCCGTCGTCGCGCTTCCAGGTGCCGTAGTCCTGGTGCCACTGCCAGACATCGCCGGTGAAGGCCGACTTGGCGTTGATCTTGTACTGGTGCATGTAGACCTTCTCGCCGAAGATCTGCTCCACCGGATCGATCATGCGCGGATGCGCGCCGAGCAGGCCGAACGCCTCGTTGTAGAGATGGGCCGCAAAAGCGGTGCGCGGCGCGCCGCTCTTTTCCCGCCAAACCTCGGGGCGCTGCGTGTCGTAGATCCCCTCCGCCTCGCGCGCCAGCAGGCTCACTTCCTCGGGCGCGAACAGTTCCGGCAGGAACAGCCAGCCGTCGCGGTTGAAATCGTCGATCTGCTGCTGGGTCAGCTTCATGGGTAGTTCCTCCTTGGCTTTCAGGGCGGAGCCCGCTGTCTTGTTTGCAGAAAGAATAGCACCGGGGGCGGGGTTTACCAGCCCGCGCAGCACGCAGCGCCATGACGAGGGCGCCGGCATGACCCTCAGCCATCGTGCGCGATGACATTCAGCGACAGTTCGACCGATGGCGAAGCATTCATGCGCCTCGCGAGGCTAGGATGGCGGCTGCACATCGATGCAGGAGGTGACATGATCCAGCGGCTGCGCGTCGAACCGATCTCGGGCTATCTCGAACGGCGCCGCAAAGGGCCGATCTACCCTGTGACCGTTGCCAATGGTTTCGTCTATCTGTCCGGCCTGCCGCCGTTCGATCCCGAAACCGGCGACGTCAAGCAGGCTCCGTTCGAACGGCAGGCCGAGATCGTGCTCGACCAGATGAAGCTTTGCCTCGAAGCCGCAGGCTCGTCGCTCGCGAAGATTGTCAAATGCAACGTCTATTGCACGCCTGACCCATCGCATTTCGGCAAGTTCAATGAGGTCTATGCGCGCTATTTCCCGACGGAATCGCCGGCGCGCATCTTCCTGCACGTGCCGTCATGGCCGGGGCCGTTCGACGTGGAGGTCGATTGCGTGGCGGTTGTCTAGCCGGTCACTCCGCCAAAAAATCCAGCACGACCCTGCAAAATTCCTGCGGCGCCTGTTCGAACATCCAGTGGCCGGTGCCGGCGATCATCGACGTCCGCGAGCCCGCCACGTGCGGCGCCAGCGCGCGATGCACGGCGGCCAGGGCGCCCTTGGTGTCGGCGCCGCCGATGAACAGGGTCGGCGTCCGGATCGATTCCGCATCGGCCTTGGCGTAGGGCCGGCGATTTTCGTTGATTTGTCCGATCAGCGTAAATGCGTTGTCGCGCAGTTGCTGCTTCGACGCGGCGCCCAGCCGTGCCCAGGCGCCGTCGCCATCGATCCCGTCGACGAAGTTTTTCAGCGCGCCGTCGATATCGCCGTCCCTGACCTTCCCGGCCGACGCCAGGATCCGCGCGCCAAGCTCGGAAGGCGAAGGCGGCGCGGGGTTGAGCGAGGCATCGAGGTCGCCGCCGGGTTCAGCCAGCACCAGTTTGCGGAGCAGTTCGGGCCGCTGCTGCGCGGCCCGGAACGCGATATGCCCTCCGCGGGAATGACCCATCAGGTCGATCGGCTTCGGCTCGATCTGCTCGATGAAGGCGATCACGTCGGCGATGTGCTGCGCCATCCGATAGTCGTCGCCGACGCCGTCCCAGTGCTCGGGAAAGAAGTGCCTGAGGCTGACCGAGATCACCCGGTGCTTGCTCGACAACGGCCCATAGACCGCCGACCAGGTGCGGAAATCGCCGAGCGTGCCGTGCACGCAAACCAGCGGCGGTCCCGCGCCGACCTCGAGATAGGCCATGTCGTATCCGTTGACGTGAAGCGTTTGCATGGGGGCTCATGGGGGATGGAAGGAGAGGCGAGAGCCGATCATTCCATGAAAGTTCCGGCCTGTCATTCCGCACCCGCAAAACTTCGCCTGCGGCCCTCGAACGACGAAAAATGCGGGAGATGTACAAAATTTCCCCGGAATCCGGGTGGATCGCAACTATCTCCAAGCCTAGATTCAGGGCCAGCATCAAGCTCAACCCATGGGGCGAGAGATCTGGAGCCAGCCATGACGGATCAACATTTTGCGATCTTCGACACCGCGATCGGGCGCTGCGGCATCGCCTGGGGTCCGCGCGGCATCAATGCGGTGCAACTGCCGATGGGCAGCGAGGAAAAGACCCGGGGCCGCATCCGCCAGCGCTATGGCGATATCGCGGAAGCCTCGCCGCCGGACGAGGTGCAGCGCGCGATCGACGGCATCGTCGAATTGCTCGAGGGTAAGCCGAACGATCTGTCCGACGTCGTGCTCGATCTCGACGACGTGCCGGAGTTCCACCGCGGCGTTTACGACATCGCCCGCACCATCCCGCCGGGCAAGACCATGACCTATGGCGATATCGCCAAGCGGCTCGGCGGCGTCGAGTTGTCGCGCGATGTCGGCCAGGCGCTCGGGCGCAATCCCTGTCCGGTCGTGGTGCCCTGCCACCGCGTGCTCGCCGCCGGCGGCAAGCCCGGCGGCTTCTCCGCCAATGGCGGCGTCACGACCAAGCTGAAGATGCTCGCGATCGAGGGCGCGGTGGTCAACCACACACCCAGCCTGTTCGACTGAGCGGTCTCGAATCGGGGAGTTCGCGGCAGGCACGGGCCCGTTGCCACCTCTCCCGCGGGGAGAGGTCGGCGCGAAGCGCCGGGTGAGGGGTTACAGACTATCGATAGACCGTAACCCCTCGCCCGCTCGCAAGATGCTCGCGACCTCTCCCGACGGGAGAGGTGATACCGCATCTGCGGCTCGCTCATTTCCAGATTTGCTCTAGCTCAACGCCTGGCAGGAAAAGCCGTTGCCCCAGCGGCGGATTTTTCCTGTCGAGGGCGAGGGGAAATGCGCGGTGCAGCACAGCGTCTCGGTGCCGCAATAGCGCTCCAGGAAATTGCGGCGGGTCACCGCGGCCTGCGCCTGGTCGACGTCGAATTTCGCCGACAATTCAGGATAGCGCGCCTGCAGCGGCGAATGCATCAGGTCGCCGCTGACAACGGCCGCGTCCTGGCCCCGGCCGAAGGTGAAGGCGACGTGTCCGGGCGTATGCCCCGGCGTCGGCAGGATGCGGACGTGATCGCCGATTTCAAACCCGTCGTCCACGATCTCGGCCCGTTTGGCCTCGACCACCGGCAGCACGCTGTCGGCGAACGGCGGCACTTGCGCCTTCGCGTTCTGCTCGGCCCAATAGTCGAATTCGCTCCTGCCGAACACGTAGCGCGCGTTCGGAAAGGTCGGCAGCCAGCGGCCATTCTCCAGCCGCGTATTCCAGCCGACATGGTCGACATGCAGATGCGTGCACATGACGTAGTCGATGTCGTCGACGGCAAAACCCGCCGCCCCCAGTGCGCGCAGGTAGGTGTCGTCAGTCTTCATGTTCCATTTCGGGCGCAGCGGCCGCGGCTTGTCGTTGCCGATGCAACTGTCGACCAGGATGGTGTGGTGCGGCGTCTTCACGACATAGGACTGGAAACTCAATATCAGCACGTCGTTGTCGTCGATCGCGCCGGCTTCGCGCATCCACGCTCGGTTCTCCGCCAGCAGTTCCGGCGTCAGGTCCGGCATCAGTTCCAGCGCGGGCAGGAAGGTGGTTTCCTGCTCGATGATGCGATGGATGGTGAGATCGCCGGCGGCGAACTTGAGACTCATGGCGGCTTCCCGTTACGCCGGCGGCGGCAGCGAGATTTTCACCGACGGCCGCTCGAGCATCTTCTGATGGAAGGCGTCGAGCTTCGGATAGGCCTTGCGCCAGCCGCAGTCGGCAAAGCGGAAATCGGCGTAGCCGAGCACGCAGGCAAGCGCGATCTGCGAGATGTCGAGCGGGCGCGACAGCATTTCCGCCTGCTTTTCGAAGCGCGCCATGCCGCTCCAGGCGCGGGCCCAATGGTCGTCGGTCCATGTCTGCCAGCGCAGCGGCTCCGGCCGCACCATGCTCTCGTAGCGGCACAGCAGCATCGAATCGAGCATGCCCTGCAGCATCGAATGGTCGCTCTTGACCTTCCAGCGTGCGGGTCCCGAAGCGGGAATGAGTTTGCCGCCGCCGGCCAGTTCGTCGAGATATTCAACGATGACGTAGGAGTCGAGAATGACGTCGCCATTGTCCAGGATCAGCACCGGCAGCTTCTTCAGCGGCGTGATGCGGGAGTATTCCTCGTTGGGCTGGCCCGGCACCACGGTTGCCGAGATGAACTCGATTTTGTCGATCAGGCCGAGTTCGATCGCGGCGATACGCACCTTGCGGGCAAAGGGCGAGGCCTGGGAGAATGAGAGTTTCATATTCTATCCTCTGCGAGAATTCCTTTGTCCGTCACGGCCGGGCTTGTCCCGGCCATGACGAGTCTTGAGAACTCGTGTGCCAGAACGCTAGGCCGCGACGATTTCCTGCCGCTGCTCGCCGAGATTTTCGATTCCGAGCGTGACGACGTCGCCGGCATTGAGGAATTTCGGCGGCTTCATGCCGGAGCCGACGCCGGGCGGGGTGCCCGTGGTGATGATGTCGCCGGGCAGCAGCGTCATGAATTCGGAGACGTAGGCGACGATCTTCTTGACGCCGAAAATCATGGTCGCGGTCGATCCGGTCTGGCAGCGCTTGCCGTTGACGTCGAGCCACATCGACAGCTTCTGCACGTCCTGGATTTCGTCCTTGGTGACGAGCCACGGGCCGAGCGGGCCGAACGTGTCGTGCGACTTGCCCTTGGTCCATTGTCCCAGGCGCTCGATCTGGAAATTGCGTTCGGAGACGTCGTTGCAGACGGCGTAGCCGGCGACGTGATTGAGCGCATCGGCCTCGGTGACGTATTTCGCGCGGCTGCCGATGATGATGGCGATCTCGCACTCCCAGTCGAGCTTGGTCGAGCCGCGGGGCTTTTCGACCTTGTCGTTGGGGCCGCACAGGCTGTTATTGCCCTTCATGAAGATGATCGGTTCGGCCGGAATTTGCATGCCGACTTCGGCGGCATGGTCGGAATAATTGAGGCCGATGGCGATGAATTTCGGCAGGCCACCCACGGGGGAGCCGATCCTCGGCTTGCCGCTGACGGCCGGGAGCGAGGCTGCGTCGAGGGCCGCGATCTTGGCCAGCGAGGCCGGCGAAAAGGCCTCGCCCGCGAGGTCCTTTACCTGGCCCGACAGGTCGCGCAGTTGGCCCGATTTGTCGATCAGGCCGGGCTTTTCCTGGCCGATTGCCCCGTAACGAACAAGCTTCATTTCGTATCACTCCCTAGGGTGGTGGTTGCTTTGGATGCTTCTTGGAACAGGGCGGGGGGAAATTCAACTGCCGCCGGCGCTGCCGGGCTATGCTTTGGGCATCATTTCCGGTCAAAAAGGCCGACTTTGGTATCACACCCTAAACGATGAACTTGAAGCCGTCGCCGTCGCGCCGGATATGGCCGGCGTTGAAATGCCCGCCGATCACCAGCGTCGGGGTGTCGGCGAAACGCGAAAACAATTCGCGCCGCATCACCGCGGACTGGACCGGATCGGAATCGGCGGTCGAGGACCAGTCGAGATGCGCCATCTGGCAGGGATGATGGGCGACGTCGCCGGTGAGCAGCGCCTCCTCGCCGTCCGAGCGGATGAGGATGCTCATATGGCCCGGACTGTGGCCGGGCGTCGGGATCAGGGTGATTTCATCCGACAGCCTGGCGTCGCTGGCGACGAGGTCGACCTTGCCCGCATCCATGACCGGCCTCACCGAGTCGTTGAAAACAGCGAGCTTGTCGGGCTCGACGCTATGGTCGCGCCAGTGCTCGTATTCGGTCTTGCCGAACACGTAGCGTGCATTGGCGAAGGTCGGCACCCAGCGGCCGTCCACCAGCCTGTGTGTTCCAGCCGACATGGTCGACGTGCAGATGCGTGCACAGCACGGTGTCGATGCTGTCGGGCGCAAAGCCCGCCTCGCGCAGGGTTTCGAGGAACGGTCCCTGCCGGTCGTTCCAGGTCGGCACCTGGCGGCCCTGCTTGTCGTTGCCGAGCCCGGTATCGACCACGATCCGCCGGGCCGGCGTCTCCACCACCAGCGAGTGGATCGACATTTTCAGCCGGCCCTCGTCGGTGGCGAAATGCGGAATGAGCCAGGGCAATTTCTGGATTTCCTCGTTGGTGGCCAGCGGCAGGATGAACCGCGTGCTGCCGACGGTCTCCAGCTCGACGATTTTCGTGATTTTGACCTTGCCCACTTTCCAGTACATTGGAGTTTCCCCTCGACCATCGTTTCTTGGGGCGCAAGATGCTGGTTCCCGCCGCCGCGCGCAATGGATCATCTCAACCGCTCGCGCGTTGACGCGGCATTCGAATGCTCGGGAGCGTCCAGATGCCAGAGTTAGCCGTTTCAGCCGACAAGGTCGGCTTTTTGATCGAGAAAATGCGCGAATTCGACGTCAAGGAGGGGGTGTCCGACCCCGATTCCGGGTCGAACGGCGCCGACGACAATATGGTCGATGTGCTGGAGGATGATGGCGACGATCCCGTGGTGGGCGAGATCACCGGCTTCATCAATGCCATGTCCGATGACGAGCAGATCGACCTCGTCGCGCTGATGCGTCTCGGGCGCGGCGACGGCACGATCGAGGAATGGGACGATCTGCGCCGCGAAGCCGCCGAGGGCCACAACAAGCGCACCGCGAGCTATCTGCTCGGCGAACCCCTGGTCAGCGACTACCTCGCCGAAGGGCTCGATGCGTTCGGCGAGACGTGGACGGACGAGCGGACCACGCCGGTGTAGGGGTCAGCGCGCGCAGTCGACGACGACGGTGCCGAGCTTGTCGCCTTTTTCCACCGCGAGGTGCGCCTGCGCGGTCTGCGCGAGCGGAAACTGCGCGGCGATATTGTGGATGCGTTGACCGGCCGCGAGCCATTTTGAAATATCCGCCTGCGCCGACGGCCAGCAGCGATCGCGGCAGCGCGTACAGCACCAGCGCGCGCAAGCTGATGCATCGCTCCATCAGGTCGCGCATGGGAATCACGGGATTGCGGTTGCCGTTGGTGGCGTAGACCGCAATGGTCGAATTCATCGCCATCAATTTCAGCGTGGTGGCGAGATTGCCGCCGAAGTCGACATCGACCACGCGATCGACGCCGCGCCCTCCGGTAAAATCCATCACTTTCGCGGCGACATCCTCGGTCCTGTAGTTGACGACGAGATCGGCGCCCGCAAGCCGCGCCTGCTCCGCCTTCGCCGCCGAACTGACGGTGGCGATCACCTGCGCGCCGCCGCCTTTTGCCAGTTGCACCGCGTAGTGGCCGACCGCGCCGGCGCCGCCGGTGACCAGCACCGTATGGCCGACGATCGTTCCGTCGCCGAACAGGCAGCACCATGCGGTCATGCAGGGAATGCCGAGCGTCGCGCCGGCCGCGAACGACACATCGTCGGGCAGCGGCGTCACCAAATGCTCGTCCAGCGCGATATATTCCGCCGCGGTGCCGAAGGCGCGGCCGTTGCGCTGGCCATTGAAGAGCCAGACCCGCTGGCCGGTCTGAAATCGCGTCACGCCGGCGCCGACCTGATCGACGATGCCGGCGCCGTCGCTGTTGGGGATCACGCGCGGAAATTCCATCGCGCGATAGCTGCCGGCGCGGCGGCCGACATCGGCGGGATTGACGCCGGACGCCTCGAGCCGGACCCGGACTTCGCCCGGTCCGGCCTCCGGCGTCGGCATCTCGCCGACGGTCAGGACATCTGCAGCCGCGCCCGTGCGCTCATACCAGACCGCCTTCACAGCGTGCCCGGGAAGGCGCCGCCATCGAGCAGGATGTTCTGGCCGGTGATGAAGCCGGCCTTGGCGCTGCACAGGAACGCGCAAGCCTCGCCGAATTCCTCGGGATCGCCAAAACGCCCGGCGGGATTGACCTTGGCGCGCTCCGCCAGGATCTGTTCGGCGCTGACGCCGCGCGCCGCCGCCTCCGCCTTCGCGGTGCCGCGCAGCCGGTCGGTGTCGAAGGGGCCCGGCAGCAGGCCGTTGATGGTGACGTTGTTGATCACGGTCTTGCGCGAGATGCCGGCGACAAAGCCGGTGAGGCCGGCGCGCGCGCCGTTGGACAGGCCCAGGATCTCGATCGGCGCCTTCACCGCGGCGGAGGTGATGTTGACGATGCGGCCGAATTTCCGCGCCATCATGCCGTCCACGGTCGCCTTGATCAGCTCGATCGGGGTGAGCATGTTGGCGTCGATGGCCTTGATCCAGTCGTCGCGGGTCCAGTTGCGGAAATCGCCGGGCGGCGGACCGCCGGCATTGTTGATCAGGATATCCGGATCGGGACAGGCCTTGAGGACGGCTTCGCGGCCCGCCGGGGTGGTGATGTCGCCGGCGACCTCGGTGACGGTGACGCCGGGGCTTGCCTTGCGTATTTCGGCGGCGGTTTTCGCCAGCGCCTCGGCGCCGCGCGCGGTCACCGTGACATGCACGCCTTCATTGGCGAGCGCCATCGCGCAGGCCCGTCCGAGGCCCTTCGAAGATGCGCATACGATGGCGCGGCGGCCTTTGATCCCAAGATCCACTGTCTCACTCCCCGTTAGTCAGGTGATTGTTGAAGTCCCATCCGGTCATTGTAACCAACCCGGCTGGCTCTGATAAGGGACCTCGCTATCTCCCAAATGCATGACGGCAGGAGAGGGGCAGCGTCCGGCGCGAAGCGGCGGGCTTCTATATGTGCCGGTCTTTCTTCAACCGGTCGATCGCGGCCGCGGCCTCCGGCGGCAGCGATCGAAAGCCGGTCCGCGCCGCCGCCGACAGCAGCGGTCGCAGCCGGGAGCCCTCGAGATATCCGGGTTCGCGATCCCGAGGCACCAGTTGATCGAAGATCATGACCAGCGTGACCGCGACGAGGCCGACGCGCACGGCGCCGAGTGCGGCGCCCGCGAGGCGATCGCCGATGCCGGCGCCCGGACCGATGGCCTCGTCGAGCACCATGCGCATCAGTTTCCCCAGCACCATGCCGGCGAGGAGGAAAATTCCAAAGAACAGCGGCCAACTCTGCATCCATGACGCGTCGGCTTGACCGCCGATCATGGGTGCGACGAACGTCATCGCCCAGATCGCAATCGGCATCGCGAAGAGATAAGCGAGGATCGTGACCGCGCTGCGCAGCAGGCCGGAATAGAAGCCGAGCACGACGGCGGCCACCAAGGCGATGCCAACGACGGCGTCGAAACTGTTCATGAGCGGAAATTCTCCCGGTGACTTCGGGGCTCGGCCTTGGTCAATAAAGGCCTTGGTCAATGAAACGGGTTTGCGATCCCTAAAATCGTCTGCATCGATGAACGCGCGCCATTTCGCTGGAGCCGCGCATGCCCGGTCTATTCGACGCCAGTAAAGAAATCATGCTTGTGGCCAGGCGGATTTCCGCATCGGCGCTGAATCCGGTCTCTACAGCGCCATCATGCTGCAAGCGTCCGACGCTCAGCATTGGATGGCCGGCAGTGATGACGAGGGATGGCGGTGGTGAGGGGCCACGCCGCGCACACGGTCCTCATCCTGAGGAGCCGCAAAGCGGCGTCTCGAAGGATGGGCCGCAGGCTCCCATCTTATCCGTCAAGGCGTGCAAGAGCACGCCCCCGGGTGATGGGCGAGCCCGACTACGACAAAAATCGCAGCAGCTTTTCCATCCGCGCGATCTTGGCCGCCGTAGGGCGGATAGAGATCGGCGAGCCGGTTGAACGGCGAGCGATAGAACACCGGCTTCAGCTTGCTCAGCGTGTCAAATCCCCATTCGCCGTGATAGGCGCCGGTGCCGGACGCGCCGACGCCGCCCATCGGCTGGTTGATCTGGGCGAAGTGGAACAGGCAGTCGTTGACGGTGACGCCGCCGGAGACGGTGCGCGCCAGCACCTCGTCGCGCGCCGCATCGTCCTTGCCGAACCAGTACAGCGCCAGCGGCCGGTCGTGCTTGTTGATATAGGCGATCGGCTCCTTCGCATCCCTGTAGCCGATCACGGGCAATAGCGGCCCGAAGATTTCCTCCTGCATGATGGTCATGTCGGCGGTCGCGCCGACGACGACGGTCGGCGGGAATTTGCGCCGGGATTTCCACGCGGGGTCGTCGGGTTTCGCCGCCTGCAGGATGCGGGCGCCCTTGGCGGCGGCGTCCGCCACCAGGCTTTCGAGCCGCGCATAATGCCGGTCGGAAACCACCGAGGTATAATCCTTGTTGTCGGGACTGGAGCCGAACATGGTCCGCATGCTGGCCTGCACCTTGTCGGCGAAATCCTGCACCTGGTTTTCCGGCACCAGCGCGTAGTCCGGCGCGATGCAGGTCTGGCCGGCATTGAGCAGCTTGCCGTAGGCGATACGCTGGGCGGCTTCCGCCAGATCAGCCGAGCGGTCGACGATGGCCGGCGATTTGCCGCCGAGTTCGAGCGTGATCGGCGTCAGATTGCGCCCGGCCGCTTCGGCGACGAGACGGCCTATTCGCGTCGAGCCGGTGAAGATCAGGTGATCGAACGGCAGCGCGGCGAAGGTTTTCGCGATCTCTTCCTCGATGCCGGTCACCACCATTTCGCTCGTGTCGAATTTGGCCGAGATCAGCTCTTTCAGCAGCGCCGAAAAGCGCGGCACCAGTTCGCTCGGCTTGATCATCACCCGGTTGCCCGCGGCGATGGCGCCGACCGCCGGCGCCAGGGTCAGTTGCAGCGGATAATTCCAGGGCGCGATGATGCCGACGACGCCGAGCGGCTGCGGGATCAGCCGGTTTTTGGCCGGCATGAATTGCACCGCGGTGGCGATGCGCCGCGGCGCCATCCATTTTTTCAGATGCTTGACGGTGTGCTTGATTTCGCCCAGCACGAACATCGATTCCGCGAACAGGGTTTCGATGCTGCTGCGATGGCCGAAATCCGCCGAGATCGCTTGTTCGAAGCGGGCCTCGTTGTCGGCGACGACCGCGCGCAGCCGCGCCAGCCGGTCGAGACGCTGCTCGAGCGTCGGCGCGGGCTCCGATCGCGACAGGTCGAACTGGCGGTGAAAGGCGTCGTCCAGGGCGCTCTGGCCCGGGCTCTTCAGTGACTGGTCCATGGCGTTTTCCTCGGCGTTTGCTCGACGTGTCCTGATCTTATTGTTTGATCTTTTCCCGGGGCCGTTGCCGGCGGTTCCCTGTTCGACCCCGGTCTACGGCCCGAAAGCTGGGCCTTTACGCAAGGTCTGGCAAGAGCGCTCTGTCCGGGGCCGGTTTGGCGCCGAAAAGCGCGATTCCGGGGATTTTGGCCGTCATAAAATCCTCAAAAGTCGCCTCGCAGCCCTTTCCAAAGCGGGCCTGCGTTGGTACATACCGGCTGCGCCCCAAGGCATTCGTCAGGGGTTGCCTTCTCAGGAAGCCTCCGGACGGACTAGCCGCGCTCCGCGCGTTGGCCAAAGACGTTTCGGCACTCGGTTTTTCGGCAAGGCATGCAATGGTTTATCGCGGGGTGGAGCAGCCCGGTAGCTCGTCAGGCTCATAACCTGAAGGTCATAGGTTCAAATCCTATCCCCGCAACCAAGTTCGGTGTCGGTTTGTCGGCACCAAATCGAAAAGCCGCCCTTTCGGGCGGCTTTTTGTTTTCCAGGGATCGCTACCGGGTCGCCGCGGGTTGGCAGCTCGCTTCCTCACCCCACGGAACGTTTTGAGGAAGTGAATTTCGAAAGCAGGACCTTCGCGGCAGGCCCCGACGAGGCCGGATTTTGGCCGGTGGTCAGCTGGCCACCGTCGACGACGTGGACCGTCCAATCGGCCGTCTTTGAGAACACCGCGCCCAGTTTCAGCATCTCATCCTCGACAAGGAAGGGCACCACGTTGGTCAGACCGACGGCTGCTTCCTCGCCGTTGGTAAAGCCGGTGACTTCCCTGCCCTGAACGAGCGGCTTCCCGTCGGCCGTCTTGACGTGACGCAGTGCGCCGGTGGAATGACACACGACGGCGATCGGCTTGCCGGCGGCAAGGAAGGACTCGAGCAACTTGATGGAGTGCTTGTCGTCGGCCAGATCCCACATCGGCCCGTGCCCGCCCGGATAGAACACGGTGTCGAAATCTTCCTGCTTGACGCTGTCGAGGCGAAGCGTGCGGTCAAGCTGAGCGTTCGCGGCGGCGTCCTTTTCGAACCGGATCGTAAGGTCGGTCCGGAATTCAGGCTCGTTGCTCTTGGGATCGAGCGGGGGACGACCGCCTTTCGGGGACGCCAGTGTGATCTCAACGCCGGCGTCCTTGAAAACGTAGTAGGGAGCCGCGAGTTCTTCGAGCCAGAATCCCGTCTTCTTGCCTGTGTTGCCCAACTGATCGTGGGACGTCAGAACCATCAGCACCTTCATAACCGTCTCCTCTGGTTGATATTGTTGAATGGCGCCGGCGAGCGCCGCCAGAGAGGCGCGCCTCAACGCCATCTCGCCCTTTCGCAGTTCTTCATCGAGGCAATTGCTCGGTGCGGAACCTAGCGACGAAGCGGCTGGCGGGTATTCCGAGATCGCACGGACCTTGCCGTGGCCACACGGTCTTCACCGTGCTGACAAACACCTGGCGGTTCATGGCAACTCCGGATCAACGCAGCCGTCCACGATCCGCAAACACCGGCCATGAACGCAGATGTTGTCGAGCCATCGCTCAACCATCCGCGGCCGTGCCGTTTCGTAAACCGTCCCGGGTTCCACTCTGGGCTGGGTTTTCCCGCGCTGTTGCCGAAACGTGACAGTTGCGAATGGTCGCTGTGGTAGCCTCCGGGCAGCTCCAGCCGCTCGCGGAGGGACCATGGCAATGAAACAACGCTTGCGTCCGCTGTCTTGTTTCCTGACCTTGGCGGTGCTTGCCGCATGTTCGACTGACGCGTCAGCACGGTCCAACCACAAGCCTCACCAGGCCAGGAAGCCCCATGAGGCGACCGGCGCGCGCCACCACACGGCGTCGAAGAAAGCCGCGCATGCAAGGCACCTCGCCGCGGCACACCGCAAATCGACGCGGCCCAGTGAGGTGCGGCCTCCGGTCGCCGACGCTGCCCCGCTATCGGGCGATCTCGCGGCTGTAAGGGATGCGATCGATTTCGCGCGCAAGGGAAAGACAAGCGAGGCGACAGCCGTACAGAAAACAATCGCCGACCCGGCCGCGCGGAAACTCGTCGAGTGGTTCATCCTGCGCCACCCCGAGTTCAATGCGACCTTCACCCGATACGCGGCGTTCATTGCCGACAATCCGGGTTGGCCGAGCATGACGCTGATGCGCAAGCGGGCCGAGGCGCGCCTCTGGCAGGAGCGCAGCGACGCCGCCACGGTTCGCGGCTTCGTTCGCGATCAGCCGATCAGCGCCAGCGGCCGCTTCGCGCTCGCGCGGGTGCGGCTCGCCGAAGGCGATCGCGACGGCGCCGCAAGCCTGGTTCGTCAGGCCTGGCGATCGGATGAATTGTCGGAGCGTTTCGAAGCCGATGCGATGGCGCTGTTCCGCGACCTGCTGACGCGCGAGGACCATCGGGCGCGAATGGACAGACGCATCGGCGCCAAGGATCTTGCGGGCGCGAAGCGCGCCGCACAGCACCTCGGCAGCGATGAACTCGCGATCGTGAAGGCCTGTGCGGCGGGCAACGCCGACAAGGCGCTCGATCTGCTCAACGACGTTGCGGCCGAGGCGCGGACCGATCTCGGTTACACGCTGTGCCGCCTGCGCTGGATGGTGCGTCACGACCGGATCGACGACGCAACCCGTGTCGTGCTGTCGGCAGCGCAGCAGAATATGGCGCTGCAGGATACCGATGAGTGGTGGCGCGAACGGCGCGGTCTGGCTCGCAAGCTGCTCGATCAGGGCAAGTCCGAGGCCGCCTATCAGGTCGTGCGCGATGCTGCCTTGCCCGCCAGCAATGCTTACCGGGCGGATTTTCATTTCATGTGCGGCTGGATCGCCTTGCGCTACCGCAATGATCCCGCGGCGGCGCGAGTGCATTTCGCCCGTATCGACGACAGGTCGGCCAATCCGATTGTACTGGCGCGGGCAAACTACTGGCGTGGCCGCGTCGCTGAAGTGACCGGCGAGCAAGCGGAGATGCGCGCAGACTATGAAGCCGCCGCGCGCTATCCCACCGCCTATTACGGACAGCTCGCTCGCGCCAGGCTAGGCCTCGACAGGGCTGAATTGCGAGCGCCGGCGCCGGCAGAGGCGGTTGACGATGCATCGCGCGCGGACGAACGCGTGCGCGCCGCCGATATGCTCTATGCGCTCGGCGAGCGCGACGTCGCCCTGAGTTTTGTTGCCGATCTCGCCGAAGAGAGCAGCGACGTCGCGGTGCTGGCCGCGCTCGCCGAACTCACCGGCCGCCGCAACGATGCCCGCGCCATGCTGCAGATCGGCAAGCCGGCGCTCGCCCGCGGGCTCGCGCTCGACAATTACGCCTTCCCGACCATTGGAATCCCGCAGCACAGCCCGATCGGGCCCGCGATCGAGCGCAGCATCATTTATTCGGTCGCACGCACCGAGAGCGCGTTCGACCAGCGCGACAAGTCGCCGGCCAACGCGGTCGGTCTGATGCAGGTCACGCCGGAAGCCGGGCGCGACACCGCCAAGCGGTTCGGCGTCAGCTACGATTGGGACCGGATGGTCTCCGACCCCGTCTACAACACGCAAATGGGCGCGGCCGAACTCAGCGCGTTGCTGAAGGAATATGCGGGCTCCCACATCATGACCTTCGCCGGCTATAACGCGGGCCGGGGACGGGTTCGCGACTGGGTGAAATTGTACGGGGATCCCCGCGATCCCAATGTGGACGCCGTCGATTGGGTGGAACGCATTCCGCTCTCCGAAACCCGAAACTATGTCCAGCGCGTCATGGAGAACCTGGAAGTCTATCGCGTTCGATTTGAAGGCGGCGCTGCGCTGGCATCGAAGTCCGATCAACGCGTGCGGAACTCGCAGGAGGCGAATTCGGCGCCGCTTCTGTTCGCTCCGACCTCGGCTCCGGCTGAAGAGGCAGGCATTCCCTGATACCGGATCCGTGCACCGCCATTGGCGCGGTCGCGACCCATGCGCGCACCCCAACGCTTCGATCCAGCTATGGGCGGTTGCTGCCGGCTCGTGAGGTGGCATGGGAAAGGCCTGCCGTCACACGTTACCGATTTCTTTGAAAGCGGTTCCGAAAATCGGAGAAATCGAAGTATTTTGGCGACCATCGCATTTACCAATGAGCGCTAAAGATCGGAGGCCGCCTGCGTTCCGCTCACGGCAGGCGACTTCGTCAGGATCCACGAAAAATGTCCCCGCGTGAAATTTTTACGCTCCGCGACTATCTCGGTCCGGAGCTGAAGGGCCGCACCATTTCGGACGCGCGGTGCGTGGTGTCGCTGACGGACGTCCTTGAACAGACCTGCGTGGTCGGCCGCTTCAGCGAGTTGTCCAGCCGCTCGGTGCTGCTCGCGGTCTCGGATCAACTGATATCGGCCCTTGCGATGACCGAACTTGACGGCGTGGCGCGGCGGATGCTGCTGTGTCCGCCTGATCTCGATGCCGATCATATTCAAACACTGATCGACGATGCCGACATCGACGCCATCGTCACCGACCAGCCACCGCGCTGGGCGCATTTCGGCGTGTATCAGGTGGTCGCGGTCCGTGCGCCGGAGCGCAGGGGCGCCAAGCCAAAGACCGAGCGCGCGACCGAGTGGCTGATGCCGGCCCCGGGTACCTCGGGTGCGCCGAAGATCGTCAGCCATACGCTGGAGGGACTGACCGGCGCGATCGTCGCCGACGGTCCCGGCTATGACACCTCGCCGGTGTGGGCCAGTTTCCATGACATCCGGCGCCATCGCGGTCTTCAGATTTTCCTGCGCACGATCATCGGCGGCGGATCGATGGTGCTGACCGAACCCGGTGAAGCCATTGCCGATCATGTCGCCCGCCTGAATGCGCACGGCGTCACCCACGTCTCCGGCACGCCGTCGCATTGGCGCAAGCTTCTGATGAGCGGGGCGGCCTCGGGCTTTTCCCCGCGCTACATCCACTTGTCCGGCGAGATCGCCGACCAGGCCCTCCTCGACGGTTTGCGCCAGACCTTTCCCGGCGCCGCGATCGGTCAAGCCGATGCGTCGACCGAGGCTGCTTGCCGTCGCGACGCCGGGTTTCATTGATACGGAATTGACGCAGACCCGCTCCGCTCCACGCAGCCTCAGACCGCGACCGAATGCCGGGCGGTGGAATCGCGCAGGTAAGCGTCGAACACGGAAGCGACGACCCGCGCCAGCGGAAGGCCTTCAGCCGCCAGATTCAGCTTGCCGCCTTCATGGGTCAGCAGGCCGTCCTGCTGCATCCGCAACAATTCGGGCAGCTCCGCGGCGTACCAAGTTTCCGCCAATCCCAGGGCGTGTCCGGCTGCGGCAAGGTCGACCTTTCCGTCGCACATGATGCGCTCGATCACGCCGGCGCGAAGCCGATCCTGTGCGGTCAGCGCATGGCCGCGAGCGATCGGCAGTTTGCCGGCCGCCACGGCGCGCGACCATGCGCCGGTCTCGCTGGTGTTCTGGACATAGCCTTGCGGCGTGCGGCCGATCGAGGTCGCGCCGATGCCGATCAGCGTGCGCGCGGCGTCGCTGGTGTAACCCTGAAAATTGCGATGCAGGCGTCCCTCAGCCGCGGCCGTGGCGAGGCGGTCGTGGGCCAGCGCGAAATGATCGATGCCGATCTGGATATAGCCGTTGTCGACCAGCGTCTCGGCGGCGGCCCTGGCCTGCTCGGCGCGCTCGGGCGCAGCGGGCAGGCTCTCGTCGGCGATCATGCGCTGGTTCCGCGCAAGCCACGGCACGTGAGCGTAGCCGAACAGCGCGATGCGATCGGGCTTCATCGCGACGCATTGTTCGACCGTCCGGCACAGCGCCACGGCTGTCTGGTGCGGCAGCCCGTAGATGAGGTCGAAATTGATGTTCGCCACGCCCGCGGCGCGAAATCCCGAAGTCGCGCGCGCGACCATTTCAGGCGGCTGGATCCGGTTGATGGCGGCTTGCACTTTCGGGTCGAATTCCTGCACGCCGAAACTGGCGCGGTTGAAGCCGAGCGCCCCGATCCGGTGGATCATCGCATCGGTGAGCGTGCGCGGATCGCTCTCGATCGCGATCTCGGCGTCGGGTTCGAGCCGGAAGCGCTGCGAAAGGCGCGCCATCACGGCGGCAAGGTCCGCAGGCTCGAGCGCCGTCGGGGTGCCGCCGCCGAAATGCAGGTGCGAGACACGCATCGCAGCCGGCAGCGCATCGGCCACCAGGTCGATTTCGCAAAGCAGGTTCTCAACATAGGTGGCGACCGGCGAATAGCGCGCCGCAAGTTTCATGTTGCAGCCGCAATACCAGCACTGCTGTTTGCAGAACGGCACGTGCAGATAGAGCGAGACCGGCTCTTCCGGATCGAGGCGGCCGAGCCATTCGCGATAGCTGCTTTCCGCAAAATGCGTCGAGAAATGCGGCGCGGTGGGATAGCTGGTGTATCGGGGAACGTTGATCCCTGCGTATTTCTCGAAGGCGGAAGGCATCGCAATTTCTTTCAAGTCGGCTGCCGGCCGCGCCCGCATTCCCGGTCCGTCGGTTGTTCGCCCAGCTTTCTCATACGTTTGCGGATTCCCCGGTCCGCTGAGCCTGGACGATCAGAGAAGCACGGTCAGGATAGCCGTGCGGAGGCATGCGACATTGAGGCAAATCAATCGCTCCAGACGCGACCGCCGGGGAACCATTGCACGCATCTAATCTGCGACGCAATGCCCCGGAGGGGAACGGAAACGCGGTCTCGATCTCGTGATGGAACGGCCCGTGGGAGGCGTGTTTTGGTGGGTCGTCCGGCCGCCGTCTGATATATATCAACGCTGATTTCCATCTGACTGGTACTCGAAAACCCGTTGGTCCCAACGAGGCTGTTTCGGCGCCCACCATGAAGTGACTTGATGATTCTGTGGCCGATCCTCGCATTGATGACGCTTCTGGCGATGGCCGCCGTCTGGTGGCCGCTTACACGCCGTCAAAAGTCCGCCCGTTCGGGGAGCGATGTTGCGGTTTATCGCGACCAGCTCGATGAGATCGACCGCGACGAGGCCGCCAGCCTGATCGGCGGCGCGGAGGCGGAAGCCGCGCGGATCGAGGTATCGCGCCGCCTGATCGCGGCCGCAGAATTCGCCAAGGTAGCAAGCGCGGTCGAAGCGCCCGGTCCGGCCCGCCGCATCCGCTGGGCGACGCTCGCCACCGCGATCATCGTGCTGCCGCTCGGCGCAGGCCTTGTTTATCTTTCGCTGGGATCGCCTGGTCTGGTCCCCGTTTCGATGAATGCCGAAGCCGGCGGACAACAGCTTCCGCAGGGAATCGAGCAGACCGTCGCCGAGGTCGAGAAATATCTCGAAGCCAATCCCGGGAACGGGCGCGGTTGGGAATTGCTGGCGCCGGTCTATATCCGTCTCGGGCGCTTCGATGACGCCGTCAGGGCGCGGCGCAACGCGCTGGAGATATTCGGTCCGGACCCCGCGCGGCTTGGGGATCTCGGCGAATCCATCGTGCTGGCTTCCCACGGCGTCGTGACGCCGGAGGCCAAGAGCCTGTTCGACGCGCGCCAACGCCACCGACCCCCAGGATGTGATGGCGCAATATTATCTGGGTCTCAGCGCCAAGCAGGAAGGCCGCCGCGACGACGCAGTGAAGCAATGGACCGCGCTGATCTCCGGCGCCCCGGAAGGTGCCGAATGGCTTCCGATGGTCAGGAATGCGCTGGCGCGCGTCGATGAGAAGGGCGCGACGATTGTCGCCACGGCTCCGTCGACGGCTGGGCGCGCCAGCCGAACATGATGGCGACGCCATCGAGGCGATGGTTGCGCGTCTGGCCGGGCGTCTGAAGAAAGACGGCTCCGATGTCCCGGGCTGGATCCAACTCGTGCGCTCCTATCGGGTGCTCGGAAGAATTGACAAAGCCAACGCGGCCATCGCCGACGCCCGCGCCGCGCTGGCCGGCAATCAGGAAGCCCTGCAGCGGCTCGACCAGGGCCTGCAGGGACTTCGATACCGAGGCCGCCGCTGCCGGTGGCTCGGCCCCGCGCCCAGCCGGCCAGGCGCCGTCGTCCATAGCTGCTGCGCCCCCGGGCCCGGATTCCAGCCAGGTCGCCGCTGCCGCGCAGATGGCGCCGGCCGAGCGCAACAGCATGATCGAAGGCATGGTCGCGCGGCTTGCGCAGCGCATGGCCGAGAACGGCTCCGACGTCGATGGATGGCTTCGCCTGATCAAGGCCTATTCGGTGCTGGGCCAGCGCGATAAAGCGCTGAGCCGCGGCCGTGAATGCCCGCAATGCGCTGGCCGGAAATAGTGATAATCTGCGCCGCATCGGCGAACTGACCAAAGAACTCGGACTGGAAGGTTAATGACACGTAAACAACGGCGCCTCATCCTGATCGGCTGTAGCCTCGGCGTGCTCGCGATCGCGGTCGGCGCTGGTGCTGAACTCGCTGCGCGACTCCATCGTCTTCTTCAATTCGCCGACCGACATCGCCGACAGCAAGGCGGCGCCGGGCAAGCGCGTTCGCCTTGGCGGCCTGGTGAAGACGGGCAGCCTGCAGCGCGGCGACAATCTGCAGATCCGCTTCGAGGTGACCGACGGCAACAAGGATATCCCGGTCAGCTACCACGGCATCGTGCCCGACCTGTTCCGCGAAGGGCAGGGCGTCGTCGCCGAGGGCCATCTCGAGCCGGGCGGCACGTTCGTCGCCGATACCGTGCTCGCCAAGCACGACGAGAACTACATGCCGCGCGAGGTGGTCGAGACCCTGAAGAAACAGGGGCACTGGCAAGAGACCGCGGCGCCCGTCAAGCAGAGCGCGAGATGAACCGGGAGTCGTCGTCATGATCGCAGAACTCGGTCACTACGCGCTTGTGCTGGCGCTCGCGCTGGCGCTGATCCAGTCGTGGTCGCCCGTGGTCGGCGCCCGCAAGGGCGATATCGCGCTGATGAAACTCGCCGACTCGACCGCGCTCGCGCAGTTCGGCTTCGTGGCGCATCGCCTTTGGCGCGCTGACCTATTGTTACGTGACCTCGGACTTTTCGGTCGCCAACGTCTTCGAGAATTCGCATTCGCAGATGCCGCTGATCTACAAGTTCACCAGCGTCTGGGGCAACCACGAAGGCTCGATGCTGCTGTGGGTGCTCGATCCTGTCGCTGTTCGGCGCGCTGGTCGCGTGGTTCGGAACCAATCTGCCGGCAACCCTCAAGGCCAACGTGCTGGCGGTGCAGTCCTGGATCGCGTCCGCGTTCTATTTGTTCATCCTGTTCACCTCGAATCCGTTCCGCCGTCTGGCCGAGGTGCCGGTCGAGGGCCGCGATCTCAATCCGATCCTGCAGGATTTCGGTCTCGCGGTGCATCCGCCGATGCTCTATCTCGGCTATGTCGGCTTCTCCATCGCGTTCTCCTTCGCCGTCGCGGCCCTGATCGAAGGCCGCATCGACGCGGCGTGGGCGCGCTGGGTGCGGCCATGGACGCTGCTCGCCTGGATGTGCCTGACGGTCGGCATCGCGATGGGCTCCTATTGGGCCTATTACGAGCTCGGCTGGGGCGGCTGGTGGTTCTGGGATCCGGTGGAGAACGCCTCGCTGATGCCCTGGATCGCCGGCACCGCGCTGCTGCATTCAGCGGTGGTGATGGAAAAGCGGAATTCACTGAAGGTGTGGACCATTCTCCTGGCGATCCTCACTTTCTCGCTGTCGCTGATCGGGACGTTCCTGGTGCGCTCGGGCGTGCTGACGTCGGTTCATACCTTCTCGAACGACCCGGCGCGCGGCCTGTTCATCCTGGTGATCCTGATGGTGTTCATCGGCGGCAGCCTCGCGCTGTTCGCCTGGCGCGCGCCGATGCTCAAGCAGGGCGGCCTGTTCGCGCCGATCTCGCGCGAAAGCGCGCTGGTGTTCAACAATCTGTTTCTGGCGACCGCTTGCGCGACCGTCTTCGTCGGCACGCTTTATCCGCTGGTGCTTGAGGCGCTCACCGGCGACAAGATTTCGGTCGGCGCGCCGTTCTTCAATCTCACCTTCGGGCCGCTGTTCGTCCCGCTGTTGATCGCGGTGCCGTTCGGGCCCCTGCTGGCATGGAAGCGCGGCGATCTCTACGGGGTGGCGCAGCGCCTGCTCGCGGCGTGCGCGGTCGCGATGGTCGGGCTTGCCGCGACCTTCGCGTTCGCAGGCACCAAGGCCGTGCTTGCGCCCTTCGGCATCGGCCTTGCGCTGTT
Source organism: uncultured Alphaproteobacteria bacterium (assembly GCA_963843225.1). GTDB lineage: Bacteria > Pseudomonadota > Alphaproteobacteria > Rhizobiales > Xanthobacteraceae > Bradyrhizobium. The sequence goes on from CAWJJT010000014.1 coordinate 363,467, forward strand.
CGTGATGGCCGGCGCTCTCACCGACATTGCCGAGCGCGTCGATCTGCGCAGCCTGTCGATCGGAAAAATCGGGCGGCGCGCGGCCGGATTGCCGCGCTCGGCCTGGGGAACGGCGGTGGCGCATTTTGCCCTCGGCATGACGCTGATGGGAATTGTCTGCGCGAGCACCTGGGGCAGCGAGCGCATCGTCGCGCTGAGACCGGCGCAGGCGGTTTCCATCAGCGGCTACGATCTGACGTTTCGACGGCATGGTGAACCGCAACGGTTCGAACTACCGCGAAGCCGCCGCGCACTTCACGGTGCGCGAGGCCGGCAGGGTGATCGGGGTCATGGAGCCGTCGAAACGGGTGTTTCCGTCGCGCGACGGCATGTCGACCAGCGAGGCCGCGCTGCTGACGCGCGGCGTCAGCCAGCTTTATCTCTCGCTCGGCGACAGCAATCCCGACGGTTCGGTCGCGGTGCGGCTGTATCACAAGCCGCTGGTGCTGCTGATCTGGCTCGGGGCGTTGGTGATGGGCCTCGGTGGCGCGCTGTCATTGTCGGACCGCAGGCTGCGGATCGGTGCGCCGAAGCCGGCGGCACGAAGCGTGGCGCAGCCGGCGGAGTGAGTTTGGCTCGCCAGCCAGACGGCGGCTAGTGGCCGTTTCGCGCGTAGATTTCGTAGAAGGTGATGACGATCTCGAAGGCGATCAGGAAGATCACGATGATCTCCAGCCGCACCGAGCGCTTGGTGTCGACGATGTCGGCGAGCCTGCTGGCGGTGTCGGCGATCACCTCCAGCTTCCGGTTCAGCGTCTCGGCTCGTTCCGAAAGCTCGTATTCGTCTTCCAGGCGCGCATAGAGCCGCTCGAGGTCGGGCCGGTCCCACAACACGTCCGGTTTCTCACCGACGGCGACGCGGCCCGACAACCGTTGCTGAACCAGCAAGGCGCTGCCGATCAGCTTGAGCAGATCGGTGCGGCTTCTCGACGTCTTGCCGAGGGCGGCGAGTTCCTGGGCAAACGGCTCGATGGTGTCGAATACGTTTGTCGCCTGCCTTTCGTCGCAGCCGAGCACGACGCTCTTGGCGAGTGCGTCGGACACGACCAGCAGACGTTCCAGGGAGAAATCCCGCACCACGATCGGGCCGCCGACCGGGATCGGTTCTTCGCCTTCCTTCGCGATCTGTATTTTCGCCCACTCTTCCTCGGGAGGCTTGACCTTGCCGAAGGTCCGGCCAGCCAGCTTTTCGAGAAACTCCGCTTCTTCCGCGACCGACAGGCCGACGAACACCACGACGCCATAGCGAAACAGCACCGCAAGTCCATCCGACCCCACCCGCACCGCGAGCGGCGCGCTGGACAAGACCTGGCCTTCGAAGCCGGCTGTGTTGATGCGATCGCCGATCAGGAGGGCGTGCGCGGTCAGTTGCTGCGCTGTCCGATCCGGGTTTGTCATTTCCCGAGGGTATCAGGTCCCAAGGGTATCAGGACAGCGAGGGATTTCGATAACGCCCGTCAGGCGGGCAAGGCGCACCAGCCGGGATCAAATCCCATTACGAGCAAAAATGCCGCTAGGTCGACGACCTCGCGGCATTTTCCGGCTTCATCGATATGCCGTCTCAACCCGTTGTCAGGAGATCGTCGATCCCGATCGGGAAGCGGCGCACCCGGATGCCCGTGGCGTGCCAGACCGCATTGGCGACGGCGCCGGCCGAACCGGTGACCCCGATTTCACCGACGCCCTTGATGCCGAGCGCATTCACATGCGGATCGTGCTCGTCGATCAGCAGCGCCTCCATCGGGGGCACGTCGGCATTCACGGGCACGTGGTACTCGGCGAGGTTGGCGTTGATAATCCGGCCGGAGCGTCGGTCGGTGATGGCGCGTTCGTGCAGCGCAAAGGAGATGCCCCAGATCATGCCGCCGAAAATCTGGCTCTCCACCATGCGGGGATTGATGATCCGTCCCGCGGCGAACGCGCCGACCATGCGGCTGACGCGAACTTGGCCGAGATCGGGGTCGACCTTGACCTCGGCGAAAACCGCGCCGTGGGCATGCATGGCGTAGGTCGATTGCGCCGCCGGGTCAGGGGCGCCGTTCGCCGCTGGCCTCGATCTGCGAAAGTCCGGCGCGCCGGAGAATGTCGACGTAATTCTCGCTGCGGTCGTCATCGTCGCGGCGGAACAGGCGGCCGTCGCGCGCGGTCACGCCGGCATTGCCGGCGCCGAACAGAGGCGAGCGCTCGTCGCCGGTGGCGAGGTCGGCGAGTTTGGCGATCACGGCCGCGCCCGCATTGTGGATCGCCATGCCCGCGGTCGCGGTATGGGCCGAGCCGCCGGCGATGCCCGCGTCCGGCAGGTCCGACGTGCCCGACCTGAACTCCAGCCGATCGGCGTCGAGCCCGAGACCGTCGGCCGCGATCTGCGCGAGCGCCGTCCAGGCGCCCTGGCCCATGTCGTGCGCTCCGATCTCCATCATGCCGGAACCGTCGCCGCGCAACGTGGCGCGGGCTTCGGCCGCGAACATCAGCGCCGGAAAGGTTGCGGTGCCGATTTCCCAGCCCACCAGCAGGCCCGCTTCGTCGCGCATCTGGCGTGGCTCGAGCGGGCGTCTCGCCCAGCCGAAGCGCTCGGCGCCTTGCGCGTAGCACTGGCGCAGCGCCTTGGAGGAGAACGGCTTGCCGGAGATCGGTTCGACTTCGGCGTAGTTCTTGAGGCGGAAGGCGAGCGGGTCCATTCCGCAGGCCCAGGCCGCTTCGTCGATCGCGCTTTCCAGCGCAATCGAGCCGGTGGCCTCGCCGGGCGCGCGCATGAACAACGGCGTGCCGCTGTCGGCCCGAACCGCTTCGTGCGAGGTGGCAATGGCCGGGCTCGCGTACAGCGTATGCGAGGCGTCGGCGGCCGGTTCGAAGAAATCGTCGAAACTGCTCGATACGACTTTCGCGTGATGGTCGATCGCGGTCAGCATTCCATCGCCGTCAAGACCGATGCGAAGCCGCTGGCGCGAGGCGGAACGATGGCCCACCGGTCCGTACATGTGTTCACGGCGCAGCACGAGCTTGACGGGTTTT
>CAWJJT010000015.1:0-192367 GCA_963843225.1 uncultured Alphaproteobacteria bacterium
CTCCGCCATTCGCGCATCGGCACGCCCAAGGCGGATCGCTCCGGCAGCAACCTCTACAGAATCTGACATCAGTCGCGGTCCTGCTGGTCACGTCGCCTCGTAGGGCCTTCCGACCTCGCCCGATGTCGGCGCGGACTCGCGCATTGTTTTGCCGAGGTCGCCTGTTCCGACGGCGCCCGGCGCGGAGCCGAAACGCTGGCGGAATCCACGCGCAAAATGAGTGTAATCGCGAAAGCCGCAGACGTAGGCGATATCGCTGAGAGGCTGACCCGTCTTCGTCAACGCGCGGCGTTCGATCAGATGCGCCGCATGATCCAGACGGAGCGAAGATATGTAGTGACCGCATGTCGACCCGCGGACTGTGAACAGCTTCTGCAGATAGCGCAGCGAAATTCCTGTCTCGGCAGCTACTTCCCGAGGCGAGATGTCCGGATCCGCAAAGCGGCCTTTGATGATGCCGCACGCGCGCGCGAACAGCTTGTCGTTGTGGCGTGAGCCAAGCCGAACTGGCGGTGCAAACAGCCCGCCGAGGAGATCATAGACCACCAGATGCATAAATCCGTCAGTCGATCCGAACGCTGGGTCTGCATCGCTGACGGGGTCAAGAGCGAGTTGACAGAGCAGACGTGCCGCTTGCGCCTGCCGACGACCGCACGCGCCACCTTGCGGATCGAAGCCGAGATGCGACGCCAGGTTCCGGCGCGGCACTTGCAGACCAAGCCATTGCGCGCTGCCTTGGGCCGGCGAGATGAACGTCACGGGTCTTGTGGAATCGAGCAGGATGATATCGCCAGCAGCGATATTTACGACTCGGTCGTTGTGAATGATGGTCGATTCGCCGGTATCCTGAACCGTGACATAATAGTACTCCATGTTATCACGGCGAATGTCCTGTTCCGTCCGCTCAAGGCGGGTGGTGTTGCAGGTGAGATCCACTGCAGTGAATCCGAAGACGCGCCGCGTGCGCACCTTGCTGGCGAAGATGTTGGTTTCGCGAGCAGGAGTAAACCATCCCCAATCCTCGCGCATCGCAGCTCGGAAGCCGTCATAGTCCAATTCTGCAGCGCTAAGAAAATCGTCGTTCGGGTGCATCATCGCCTCCACGGGGAAATAATCCCGCAAGCCTGATTCTACGCTTTGCAAGCCTGCGGCCGAAGCCACGGGCAGACGTCAAGCAGCCTAGCGCGGCCCCGAGGCAGGTCCTGCTCACCTCTCCGTCACGCCGAGTCACACCTGCGAGATGCGTCAGCGCTGCCGCGGGGGCCGTCGGGCGGTGCGCGCTAGTACGGACGATTGGGCGCGCTCGCCTCACGACTCCTGAGGTCCAGCCGCCTAGATTCCGGTCCTGGCAGTCACGCATTGACGAGAATCGGAGAGAACAATGATTACAGAAGTTGAGAATACAATGACGCTAACGGGAAACCGGACTCTTGTGACCGGGCAGGCAACGCAAAACGAGTCCGATCCCGCCTTGAGAGTTGGGCGGCCTGAAATGGCTGTTCCGCTTCATTGTTTGCCAGTGACAGATGCCACAGTCCTTGAGTTGTACGAATATGTTTTCGCGCCTTGGGTGAAAATGCTCGGCCTTCGTGAGTTCGAGGTCTGCCCGGGCATCGTGTCCGCGATGTTTCCGCAAAATGATCCGCTCAAATTGTCAAGCGGTGCGGTATGCGGTCAGGCAATTATGGCAGCCATTGACTCGGTCGCATCACTGTCTGTGGGCACGACGGGACGCATCACCAAAGGCACCGTGTATCAGCACACTCACTTCCTGCGTCCAGCCGTCAACGATGACTATCGCGTAAGAGCAGAAGTATTGCGCTTTGGCAAAGCGTCGGCCTTCACGGAAGCCCGCGTCTCGTTTGCGTCTACGGGAAGGTTGGTCGCGCACGCCAGCCTGGAATTCGCCTTCTGACGCGCGTCCAGGGCTCCATCACCCCAACCCGCCGCTCCCGACGTCTGTTCAAGCTCGCTCTCGGACATCCCGGTCGCGGTACCCCGCCAGTTCCTGACCAGCCATACCGGCTGATCATCTCGCATTGACCCGCAACCCTCATCACCGGAGGCAAACCATGACCAGGACTATTCTCATCACCGGCACATCGAGCGGCTTCGGCCGCGAAATCGCGGAAAGGCTGGCGCGCGACGGCTACCGCGTGTTCGCCGCGATGCGCGACATCGCCAGCCGCAATCGCAGCCACGCCGACGCGCTGCGAAGCCAGAAAATACGCGTCGTTGAACTCGACGTTACCGACGACGGCTCGGTCGATCGCGCCATTGCTTCTATCCTCGCCGAGGCCGGCAAGATCAACGTGCTGGTCAACAACGCCGGCATTGCGTCGGTCGGCGTGACCGAAGCCTTCACGGCCGATCAGGCGAAGGCGATCTTCGACACCAACGTCCTCGGGCTCCTCCGCGTTACGCGGGCAGTGCTGCCCTCGATGCGTCGGGAGCGCGAAGGCCTCATTATCAACATGGGCTCGGTCCTCGGCCGGGTGACGTTCCCCTTCGTCGGCGTCTACGGCGCGAGCAAGATGGCGATCGAAGCTTTGACCGACAGCATTCGGCTGGAGGTCTCCCAACTCGGCGTAGACGTGGTGGAAGTTCAGCCCGGCGCTTACCCGACAAGCCTGTACTCGAGCATCCAGAGGCCTGCCGACGACGACATCACGAATTCCTACGGCGAGGTCGGCCAGATTCCCGACGCCATCTACAAGAGCTTCGCGTCAATGCTGCAGGCTAAGGACGCTCCGAAGCTTCACGACATTGCGGAGGCCGTCGCCAAGCTCGTCGGCCAGACGAAGGGCAGTCGTGCCGCTCGGACGGTGGTGGGCACGTCGTTCGGTGCTGACAAGATCAATGCCGACGTCGCACCCGTCCAGAAGGCCGTCGTCGGCGGTCTGGGCCTCGGGCATCTCGAAGAACTCGCGTGATGGATCGTTCCGGGTCGGCGCCTGCCGTCGACCCGTCCTCACGCGACAGCACGGCGGGCGCGCCGCTGGCGGTCCCACATGCTCGCATGGTTCCTGGAACGGAAGTCCAAATGACAATGTGGATCGAAGTGATATACGTTGTGGCTTCATTCGTCGCGCGTAACCCCGATATTGTTCTCGGCGGCCGCTGGCGCGCATTTGTTCACCCGAAATTATTTGCTCAGCGCGTGACACGACTCACCGCGTTGGGCAGGACCTCGCGCCCTTGATAATCTACGGACGACGTCACCTACATCGTCACCGAAAGACAATCGCCAGTCGGAGTACGCCTCAACCGTGACGTCTCCGTCGGCGGTTCGGACACCCGCGGCGGTCGAGTCCTTCCGCGCCGACCCGGCAAGCCGTCACAGTCGTGCCGGCCATGTCGAGCGCAGTGCATATGCGCAATGGTACAGCCAAAATCGATAATCTTGGTCCTGTTTTTCGAGCAGGCGTGACGCATCTATCCGCTAACCCAGCGACCGGAGCGATCTCCGAGCCATCAGGCTCAGTGGGAACCTCGGTCAATGCAGACAGCGCAGATCGCAGACACGGAGATAGGAGTTCGGCAATTTTGTGGATAGCCGGCGTGTCCACGCTCCTGAGCCCAGAGAGACAAATGACCGAGGAGAAAATTATCATGAAGGCAATCGTTGTGACGGACCAGGCGGCGGGTACAGCCGGAATGAGGCTGGTGGAGCGGCCCGAGCCGCAGGCGGCGATAAATGACGTCGTCGTTCGGGTTCATGCGTCCGGATTCGTCCCGACCGAGCTGGCGTGGCCCTCGACCTGGACCGATCGTCTTGACCGTGATCGAACACCGTCGATCCCCGGGCACGAGCTGGCCGGAGTGGTCACTGCCCTCGGCTATGGCACGACGGGGCTGTCGGTGGGACAGCGGGTGTTCGGACTTGCGGATTGGTATCGCGACGGCACCCTGGCGGAGTACGTAGCCATGGAGGCACGCAACCTCGCGCCGCTACCGGGCGATGTCGACTTTACGGTAGGCGCGAGCCTGCCGATCTCGGGCCTCACCGCGTGGCAGGGACTGTTCCAGCACGGCCGCCTCCAGGCGGGCCAGAGCGTCCTCGCTCACGGCGCGGCCGGCGCAGTCGGTTCGATGGTAACCCAACTCGCACGAGAGGCCGGCGCCTACGTCATCGGCACCGGGCGCGCCGCTGACCGTCAGAAGGCGCTCGACTTCGGCGCGCAGCAGTTCGTCGACCTCGACAACGACACCCTCAAAGACGTCGGCAAAGTCGATCTGGTCTTCGACGTTATCGGCGGCGACATCCAGAAGCGATCCGCGAGTCTCGTTCGGGCCGGAGGAACACTGGTGACGATCGTCGGGCCGGCCGAGGCACGGCCCGCCGATGGCCTCGCGGTCGACTTCGTCGTCGAGTCCGATCGAGCCCAACTGAATGAGATCGTCCAGCGGGTGCGGGACGGACGTCTGCGGACGAACGTCGGCCACGTCTCGACCCTCGACGATGCCGTCGCCGCCTTGAACCCGACCGAGCGAAGCAGCGGGAAGACGATCATCCGCGTTCGTCCGTAAACGATACGGCCCATCGATGCACGCAGCCGGCTGGCGTTGTCCAGATCGGCCCGCCGCTTCCCATCGTGCCGCGCACACGCACAGGAGACCGCCATGAAATTATCGAGAACTGTCGGGCTAGCCGTCGCCGTCTCGCTATCCGTCGGAATCGCGGCGGCGCTCGCTCAGATCAGCGGAACGGTTCCGGCCACCTCGACTGCGAACGTGGTGGATGCCGCCGGGCAGCTCCGCGTCCCCGCAGACTACCGAACGACCTACCAGGCGCTCGGGAGCTGGGCGATTGCAGCCGACAGCGGCCAAGGCTCGAAGGAAATCCACGCCGTCTACGCCTCCCCAGGGACGGCCGATGCCTATCGAAAGACGGGGCACTTTCCGGACGGCGCCGTTCTGGTGAAGGAGGTCTTCGCGACCTCGACGAACGAGATGACGACCGGCACCGTGAGCCACGCCGACAAGCTCAAGGGCTGGTTCGTCATGGTGAGAGACAGCAAGGGAACGCACTCCGGCAATCCGTTGTGGGGCGACGGGTGGGGATGGTCGTGGTTCGACGCGGACAAGCCGCTCAAGACCACCTCGACCGACTACCGTTCCGATTGCCAAGGGTGCCACGTGCCCGCCACGTCCACCGACTGGATTTACGTGAACGGATATCCCGTCCTGCGTCACTAGGCGGCCAGAGCGAGAGAGAGAAAGACCTGGAGCGTCGTCGCAGAGACCCGCTCGAGCAATCAAGCACGTACCCCAATCAAACACGTAAGGAGTTATCGATGTCGTTTCGCTTCATCACCAAGTCCATGCACGCCTACCTGATCGATTACCCCGTCGCGATCGTCCTGATCGCAGCGCCGTTCGTGCTGAAGCTCGGCCAGAGCGGACCGGTCGCAATGTGGCTTTCGGTTGCTGCCGGTGTCGCGGCGCTGCTTTTGGCTGCCCTGACCGACCATCCCACCGGGCTCGTCCGTATCATTCCCTACTGGCTGCATTTGTGGGTCGATCGCGCCGTCGGTGTGGTGTTTGTCATCGCCCCCTTTGCCTTCGATTTCTTCGGGCTCGACGCCTGGTACTACTGGGTCCTCGCCGCCGCTGTCCTGCTCACGACGTCAGTCCTCAACGCGCCCGACGAGCCAGTCGCGATGCCCCTGGGATTGGACAGGCGCGCAGCCGGCTGAAGACGGCGACGGCCTCGTCGAAGGTCGTTCATCGAGTAACGCCGAGAGCAGCCATTTCAACCAAACTAACAGGAGTCCCCCTGATGTCTGAGAGCTTTCCACTCCCAACCAAACCCGAAGGCGTCATCCCGTCTCTGGTCAAGCGATTCAACTCCGGAAAGATCGAGGCCATGATGGCCTTGTACGCCCCGGAGGCGGTATTCGTCGCGAACGACGGGCGAACCATCACTGATCGCGCCGAGTTCACGGCCATACTCGAGCACGATATCAAGCTCGGCCTGCCGCTGAAGGCAAATGTGCGCCATGTGTTCGTCGGCGGCGACACCGCCCAGATTGTGCTGGACTGGTCAATTGACGGAACAGGTCCTGACGGCAAGGTCGTGCACATGCACGGCACAGCGAGCGACATCATGCGGCGCGGCGCGGATGGGTTCTGGCGGTACATTATCGACAATAATCAAGGTACGGCGATGCGACATCCCGGCTCCTGAGGGATCAGGTCGTGAGCAGCGCGTCCCTGATCCTCACCGACGGCGGCCTGGCGCTCTCCGAGCCCAAGGCCGTCGGCGCGCTGGGCAGCACAAAGGTGCTCGCCGCGTCGAGCCTGGGCAGTTGCCTCGTGTTCGCCAGCAGCGCGGTCGTCGCGGTCGCGCTCGCGGCGATTGGCCGAGAGATGCGTCTGTCGCCATTCGATCTGCAGTGGGTGATGAACGCCGAACTCCTGCCGCTCGCGGCCCTGACGTTGGTCGCCGGTGCTCTGGGTGACCGGTTCGGACAGAAGCGGATCTTCCTCGCGGGGATCGCGCTCTGTGGCCTGGGCGCGACCGCGATTGGTTTCGCACCGAGTTTCGCCCCACTCATCGTCGGCCGGTTCCTGCAAGGCTTGGGCGAAGCCCTGATCCTGCCCAACAGCCTTTCCGTGCTCGGGCAGGCCTTTCCCGCCGACAAGAAAGCCCGTGCGGTCGGCATCTGGTCCGCCGCCGCGGCTGTCGCCAGCGGCGTCGCGCCCGCGATCGCCGGCGCGATCCTCGATTACGGATCCTGGCGGACTGACTTTTCTGATGCTGCTGCCCGTCGTCGCCGGCGCGTTGGCCGTCGGCACCGTGTGGATACCCAAGGACTCCCCGACGAGCCGCGCCCGGGTCGACGTCGGTGGCGCGGTTCTTTCGACAGTCGGGCTCGGCGGGCTGGGCGCGGGGCTGACCAGCCTGACCAACGGTTCCGGTCTGAACCTTTGGGTGCTCGTCACTCTGATCGTCGGTCTGGCCAGCTTGTCCGGCCTCATCGTGACCGAATGGCGACTAGGCGACAACGCCATGCTGCCTCCGTCCCTCTTCGCCTCGCGGTCGGTCGTCGGCGCGAACCTGTTCACCGCGCTCCTCTACGGGCCGTTCACGGTCATGCTGACGTTGATTCCGTTCGTGATGATCCGGGGCGCGCACATGCCGACGCTGGTGGCGGGCCTGGCCTTCGTTCCCCTTCAAATGCTGATTGCGATCGTCTCGCCGCTCGCCGGCATGCTCTGCCGCGGGTTCGGCCGGCGCTTGCCGTTGTTCGCCGGCGGCGCCGTCGTCGCCTCGGGATGCGCCATGGCGCTCCGCGTCGGCCCGAACGCGAGCTATTGGGCGGACATCTTCCCCAGCATCGTATTGCTGGCTCTGGGCATGAGTCTGGCGATCGCGCCGTTGACGACCCTCGTCCTCACCTCCGTCGAGTCCGATCGCGCCGGAACCGCGTCTGGCGTCAACAGCGCGGTCTCGCGCGCCGGGTCGCTCTTCGCCATCGCCCTGCTCGGCGGCGTCCTGCAGCGGGGCGGTCCTGAGTTATTCTCGGGATTCCACATGGCGATGACCGTCGCGGCGGTCGCCTGCGTTCTCGCCACGCTCGCGGTGTTCATTATCGAGCCGGGGCCCCACGTCGACTTCATCCCGCAAGACTGACCCGCGGCGCCGAATCGTTGGATCATCGCCCTCGCGGGCCTGTCGGATATACCAGTGACTGGTCTTCCATTTCCTGCTCGGGGAGCTTGTTCACACCAGCCATCGTATGCAGTTCCAGCAAGGACGGCATGGCGGCGGTCGCAGCCGCCAGGTCGATCGAGGCGGGGCGGGACCGCAATATCAACGCAACGCCAATTACAGCAGCGAATACGATTGCAGAAACCATTATGCGCTTCATGGTGATCCTCCGCCTTCGTGCCATAACTTGGTCGGTGAACCCTGAGGGAAGGTTCAAAATCGCAGCGCCTCATGCAAGGGTCACCATCGTTGACCCAAGACGCCTCAATTTCGGAGCATCCGGTCTGACTTTGCGAATTTACAAAGTCAGTTTCGCACGCTGGGTTCGGCGAACGCGACCGAAACCGGCTCCTGTACGAAATTGATCATGATGCCGGCGGCTACACCAGCAACGATGCCGGCGACCAGGCATGCCAGGATGAATGCGCGCATCGTACTTTCTCCTCAAAAAGGCCAATCGGTAGCCATTCAAAACGACAGGGCAAATCCCTCGGCTTCAATGTCCACGAACGTTCGCCCCAACGAACCCACGCGAGCGTAGAAGTCGGCTGATTTCAGCCTTTTCGAGATCGACAAAAAAGCGCCCGATCCAGGGAGCGAGATGTTTTTCGAAGAACTCACGATCCGCTCCGGCCGGACTGGCAATGCCGCCACCGACAAGTCCGGCCATGACTTCGCAAAGAATGGCAGCGTGATCCTCCGGCTCCGAATTTCCTTCGGCCTTCTCGATGCCGAGCCGCTGAAGGGTTTCACGCAACCGGCCAAGCGGCCGGCCGTAGAGCGAACCTGTCAAATAGTGCGATGCATACGGCAGCAGCGGGCCCTTTCCGAGGCCTGCGAACAAGTCAAAATACTCCCGGCGGGCGCTTTCCTCATTGGCTCTGCTCGCTGCTTCCCCGAGCGCCGTGTGCGCCCTTCCAAGCGGGCTCGCGTCGCCACGCAACAGGCCGAGGCGTCCGATCATCTCGTTATCGGGCGCGCGAGCAAGCAAGATCGACAGTAACGCATACTCCTGCGCACGGGCGTGATCGATGTCATCGACAACGCGCCCGGAAGAAATGTGAGATGTGGACTCCTGCATCTGTTCCATCATCAATCCGTGACCTGCATATTGGCTGGAGCGGGTCGGGGCCGCCCAGATCGGTTTTACCGCGGCAAAGCGCTGCCGTGTGAACGTGAGCCTTGTGAAGAACCACCTTCTTGGGTCGACCCCATCGTTCCGGGTTGTCGTGCCTTCATTGCTATCGGCCGGCGAATTGCTGATCTCGTCCGCCGCCGACAATTTCTCGGACCCTGGTTGTGAGCTCGGGGCAGGAGGAGAGGACGCGCGGTCAGCGACGGCCGGCGGCGCATTCTTCACGGGAGCCGGAATCTCCGGAATGATATCGGCAAGTTTATGCCGGTCGCCTAACGCCCGCGCCAGCAGAGTTGGCATATTATCCGTCTCCTGCATCGGGCCAAAGCCGGGCATTGCCGTCGGGTCGTTGAAATCCCATTGATTTTCGGCAATTCCGATAAAGTCGCGAATGGCCGGATCGCTCGCCCAAGCCTGGCGCAACGCGGCCCGCGTCAGCGCGGCGGGCACGCGGCTCTGCAAAAAGCCGCGGATGTCGGTATCGAAGGTGATGGTTTCGACCGGTGGCAGGCTCGCGCTATCGAAGGGCTCATCGACCCCATCGTCCTGTGGTGCGGCGGTGAGCTTCCGCACCGACATGCGACCCGGGTCCAGACATCTTCGTTGTGGAATCAACATCGAGCTCGGCATCGGAATTGCGTTTCAACCGCGCCCAGCGCGAGACGAAGTTTTCCGGCGCGGTCACTTCTCGCCTCGCTTTTCGTCGTCGCGTCGAATCGATGTCGCCTCGGCCGGCTGGCGCCGGCGCTTGATGAAGGGGCGCTCGACGTGGTGTTCGGCGATGAACTGTGCGATGGCTTCCACGACTTCGGACGGCATCGGCACCGCTTCGACCAGATAGCGGCCGGCATCGGTGAACGCCTCGCCTTCGGCCGGATCGGCCGTCACCGCGAGAATCTCATACGGTTGTCCGGACGCGGCAGGTTGCAAGGCCACCCACAGCGCGGGCGAGCGCGACGAGAGGTTGTCGCGGTAGTTTGTCGTCTCGGTCCGGTACAATTCGATCACGGCCTCACCGGCGTAGAACAAGATCGTCTCCGATTCCGTATCGAGCGGTGTCCAGGGCGATGCCGACGGACTTCCGACAAATACCGAGACCGGCCGCCACAAAAAATCAACCCACATGCTCTTCGCCTTGCGGCGCTCGACCACGACCCCAACCGTCATGCGTGCAAGAGCTGCCGATCTCAATTGACTGCCTCCGTTTGCCGGATGGGCAGGCCCGTCACGAGATTTTGCGGCTTCAATCGCAACATGTCGTCGGCGGTCACGGCCGCCAGAAGATAGATCGGCTCACCCCTGACTTTCTCGATCATGTCCGCCGGATCCCGGAAGGTCAGCCGGAACAGGCCGACCAGTTTCGCCCGCGTTGCGTCGTCGAGATCGTTGCCGTGCCAGATGGAATCGCCGATTCGCGTACCCTCGGAATCGAGGCCGACATACCAGGACCACGGCGTGTCATGTAACTCCACCACGGGCTCGACCGCGACGTCGACCGCAAGCAAGTGCGATACCCAGCGGGTGATGACGTTGCCGAGGGCGGCCGAGCCTCGCTGGTCCGCCGCCATGTCGAGCGCCATGTCGAAACGGTCGCTGCGTTCCCAATAGCTGCCCGCCGTCGCATCACTGAGGACTTCGATTTCGGTTGTCGATGGCAATCCCAGAAGCGCCTCCAGCGGCGATCGGGTCGGCCGGCCGAGCAAGGACTCGGTTTCCTCGTCGATCGCGACGATCGAAGCTTCCTGCATCGCCAGCTTCTGCGGTCGGAAGAACATCTCCGCAGCACGCAGCATGAATGCATCGTCACAATCATCCAGCGCGTTTCGCAGAATCGCCTGGGTCAGATGACCGATAAACGCGCTGGGGAGTTTGATGTTGCGCCTGGTCGTATCGAGATAGGCGGCTTCGAGCGTGCGGTGCTTTACCAGATGATCGCGCCAGCCAATCATCACCTCCCAGTTCTCGCGTGCGTCCGCGTCGGCGATCGCCGCAATCCGCGAAGGCATCGACCGGCTGCCGCGGATCGCTGAGCAAGGCATGCGTGCAAGTGACGCTCCGCCGAACAGGCCTCCGGCGGCGGCACGAGTTCCGAGGCGCGCCAGATAGGCCTTCAGGAATTCGTCGGTGACCAGCAAATTGCCCGCCGCGTCGCGGTCGAGCAAATGATAGCCACAGGCGAGCCAGAAGTCGCGCGATGCACTCAACGGCGAATGCCTTTCTCCAGCGTGGCGAGATCGAGGTGCTCGTTCGGAACATCGTCCTCGCCGACGACGTCCAGGAATTCGAAAGCGCGGGAGTGTCCAATTCCTTCGCGTGGGCGCAACGTGCGGAACGCCTCACGGATGGTTCCGTTCTCGTGGGTTCGAGTTACCGCAATCAACACTCCCGGCGGATGGTCGCAGAGCGACGCCACGAAACTGGTCTCTTCCTCCGCAGCCAGCCGAGCTGTAGCCATATCGGGCGCACCGAAACACTTCACCAATTGCGCGGCAAGCAATTCCACGACGGAATGCCGATCATTTTCGTTCGTTTCGACAATCTGCGCCAGCGTCGAGCGGCCAAGCGATTCCAGCCCCAGAAAGCCGGCACGGAACGCGGTGCGCGCCTTGCCTCGCAGGTTGGCCGGATCACCATTGGCGAAGGCAAAAGCGCCCGACACGGCCCACTCGCCGGGCTCGGCCGGTCTTTCAAAAACGAACGAATCTGACGTGTCGAGCCGGATGGTTCGCAGCAGTCTCACCTGTTCGCTCCTTCGGTGATCGGATAAGGCTATACGGCGCGCGAATGCCTCTCCAGCATCGCACTTTGCGACAACGTAAATATATACTTCGTTGGGAGGCTGGGCCAGCATGGGGCGTCACCTGGAACACGACAAGTAGTTGTGAGAACGATGGCTGATTTCACGGGACATCTCCTGATCTGCTCGTGCGAAGATACGGTGCCGCTCGATGCCGACGCGATCCGCCGCGGTTGTCGTAACGAGGCGACTATTGCGACCCGGCTTTGCCGCGCGGAACTCGATCGCTTTCGGTCTATCGCGGCGCAGGACACGCCGCTCACGGTTGGTTGCACTCAGGAATCTCAAATGTTCTCCGACGTCGCCGCGGAGAGCGGTCGTGCGAATCCGATAAAATTTGCCAACCTCCGCGAGACTGCCGGATGGTCCACCGAGGCAGGCCAGGCGGGCCCGAAAATGGCGGCGCTGCTTGCAGCGGCAGCGGAACCAATGCCGCCGGTACCGTCGGTCAAGCTGGAAAGCGGCGGCGTCATTCTCATCTGCGGCCGGAACGAACGCGCCGTTGAAGCGGGCAACCTGCTCAAGGAGCATCTTGACGTCACCGTGCTGATCGAACCGCCGGCGACTATCGTGCCGCCACGGACAGCCGATTTTCCGGTGGCGAAGGGCAAGGTGCGAAACGCCAAAGGTCATCTTGGGGCATTCGAAGTCACGGTCGATGATTTCGCGTTAGCCGCACCTTCCTCGCGCGGCGCATTAGCGTTTGACCCATCGCGCAACAATACGACGTCGAACTGCGACATTATTCTCGATTTGACCGGCGGAACGGCGTTCTTCCCGGCGGCCGATTTGCGCGACGGTTATGTGCGCGCCGATCCCGGTGATCCGGCTGCCGTGCTGCGGGCGGTTCTCAAGGCGCGCGACCTGGTTGGCAGCTTCGAGAAGCCGCGTTATGTCGCCTACGATTCTTCGCTATGCGCCCATTCCCGCTCGCAGATCGTCAGGCTGCACGCGCTGCCTCGACCTTTGCCCGACGTCCGCCATAACGCCTGCGGGCGATTTTGTCGCCATCGACGCGAGTATCTGCGCAGGCTGTGGCCAATGCGCGTCTGCCTGTCCGACCGGGGCCGCGTCCTATGCTCTGCCTCCGGAAGATGCGCTGATGCGCAAGCTGCGCGCGATGCTGGCGGCCTACCGCCTGGCCGGCGGAGAACGGCCGATCCTTTTGGTGCACGACGAGGCCCACGGCGCTCCGCTGATCGATGCGCTGGCGCGGTTCGGCGACGGATTGCCGGCGCGTGTGCTGCCGTTCGCGGTCAATGAGATTACGCAGATCGGGCTGGAAAGCGTCGCCGCCGCCTTTGCCTATGGCGCGTCGGCGATGCGTTTCCTGCTTCGGGCGCGGCCGCTTCATGACGTATCCGGTTTGCTGCGGACCATGGCATTGGCCGATCCGATCCTCTCGGGGCTTGGCTTCGGCGGGGGCCGGATCGACACCATCGAGACCGACGACCCGGATCTTCTGCTTGAGGCACTGCGCGCCATCCCATCGATGCCTCCGGTGCCGCATCCGGCAAGCTTCCGCCCCCAAGGGGGTAAAAGAAGCGTATTGCGCTTTGCGCTCAGCGAACTGCATCGGGTGGCGCCGAATCCGGTCGGCGTCATTTCACTCCCCAAGGGCGCTCCGTTCGGAGCCGTGGAAATCGATGCCGAAGGCTGCACGCTCTGTTTATCCTGCGTGTCGGCCTGCCCAACCGGCGCGTTGCGCGACGATCCCGAACGTCCGATGCTGCGCTTTGTCGAGGATGCCTGCGTGCAATGCGGCCTGTGCCAGGCGACCTGCCCCGAAGACGTCATCGCACTCAAGCCCCAGATCGATTTCGACGCCGCCCGCGCGCCTGCCCGCATTCTCAAGCAAGAGGAGCCGTTCTGCTGCATTCGTTGCAGCAAGCCGTTCGGAGTGAAGAGCACGATCGATCGCGTGGTGGCCAAACTCGAGGGCAAGCACTGGATGTATTCGAGACTCCCGGCGGATCGACGTGATCAAGATGTGCGACGATTGCCGGGTTGCGGCCGCCGCCGAGGAAAGCTTCGATCCCTACGGTGCACAGGGCCCGACTGTCCGCACCACCGACGATTACCTGCGCGAACGCGAGGCGCAGAGGCCGGCCGATCAAAACAAGGGCTGATAGCGGCAATCAGGAAGCGGCGCCGGCCTATTCCGCTGGTGTCGCCGAGGGATGTACTTGCCCGTCTTCGCTTGCAAGCTTGCGGGCCAGCCAGAGGTCGTGGTGCTCCTTGGCCCAGTTGAGATCGACCTCGCCGGTGCCCATCGCCTCGAACGCGCCTTCCATCCCGAGCGTGCCGATATAGATGTGCGCAAGGATCAAGGCGACGAACAGAACGGCCACGACGGCGTGGATGACCTGCGCGATCTGCATGTCGGCGATGTTGGTTCCATAGAAAGGAAACAGCAGCAAAAAGCCCGACGCCGAGACGGCGATGCCAGCCAGCAGCGAAAGCCAGTAGACGCCCTTCTCACCGAGATTGAAGCGGCCGGCAGGGGCATGCTTGTTCTTGATGAAGCCGCCGCCCTGCTTGACCCAGTCGATGTCGACCTTCTCCGGAAGATTGTCCTTGAAGAAGATCGCGATGATCAGGACAAGGCCGACCACGAAGGAGAAGCTGGTGAAATTGTGGACGTACTTGGCGGCCTGCGAAATATCCGAGAACGTGTCGGGACCGACCAGCGGCAAAAGCACGATCTTTCCGAAGGTGATGTTCAAGACCGGTCAGTCCGAGAATGACAAAGGACACCGCGGTCAGCCAATGCGAGAACCGTTCAAAGGCCTTGAAGCGCAGGATCTTCACCCCGGAGCGCCCCGCCGAAATCCTGATGCGTCCCATGATCAGATAGGCCAGTCCGAGCAATACGACGGTGCCGACGATCACGATCGCGCCGCCCCAATGCAACAACACCTCGTGGAAATAGTCCCAGGTTCGCCCGGCGGGCTGGATCAGCACCGCGGCCTTGGTGTCGGGAATATCGATCCGTCCTTCGATCCGCGGGCACTTGCTTGAGCAGGTCGCGCTGGCTGGTGACGCTCGCGGTCGGATTGGGTGCGCCGTCAGGGCCGAGCTTCTGGGCGATCGCCGGAGCAATCGCGAACATGCCCAAGCACAAGCATGGCCATGATCGCGAGGCGAATGCGTGCAAGAAATGTCATGACCATCCTCCTCTCACGTCGCGATCATCGCCAAAACCCGGACTGCTCAGACTTCGACGTCCTCGCGATAGGCCGTCATCCAGCCCCATGCGCCCGAACCATAGCCGCGCTTGAGCACGCGCTCCTTGTAGATCTGGGCGATGATGTCGCCATCGCCCGCCAGCAACGATTTGGTCGAACACATCTCGGCGCACAGCGGCAGCTTGCCTGCGCCGAACCGGTCCGAGCCGTATTTCTCGAACTCCGCGGCGCTGCCGGGGGCTTCCGCTCCGCCGCCGCCGGCGCAATAGGTGCATTTGTCCATCTTGCCGCGCGAGCCGAAATTGCCGACCTTCGGATACTGCGGCGCGCCGAACGGACAGGCATAGAAGCAATAGCCGCAGCCGATGCACAGATCCTTCGAATGCAGCACGATGCCGTCTTCGGTCGGATAGATGCAGGTCACCGGGCAGACCGCCGCGCACGGCGCGTCGGTGCAATGCATGCAGGCCATCGACACCGAGCGCTCGCCGGGCTTGCCGTCATTGATGGTGACGACGCGCCGGCGGTTGATGCCCCACGGCACCTCGTTCTCGTTCTTGCACGCGGTGACGCAGGCGTTGCAGTCGATGCACCGGTCCGCGTCGCAAAGGAATTTCATGCGCGCCATTGTTTTGCCTTCTCACGCTGCCCTGATCTGACAAAGAGTGGCCTTCGGCTCCTGCATGCCGGTCGCAGGATCGTAGCCATAGGTCGTGATCGTGTTCACGCTCTCTCCGAGCACGAAGGGATCGGCGCCTTTCGGATATTTGGCGCGCAGATCGGCGCCTTCGTACCAGCCGGCGAAGTGATAAGGCATCCAGGCAACGCCCTTGCCGACCCTTTCGGTCACCAGCGCCTTCATGCGGGCCCTTGAACTATTCTCCGCGCCGGTCACCCAGACCCATCCGCCATCCTTGATGCCGCGCTCGCCCGCATCCGCCGGATTGATTTCGACAAACATGTGCTGCTTCAACTCGGCGAGCCACTTGTTGGAGCGCGTCTCTTCGCCGCCGCCTTCGTATTCGACCAGCCTGCCGGAACTCAGGATCAGCGGGAATTGCTTGACGATCCCCCGTCGACGGCGGTCTTCTGAACGCTGAACCCGATATTGGGCACGCGGAACTGCCGTGCATCCGGCAAGGTCGGATAGTCGGCGACGAGATCCGGGCGCGGGGTATAGATCGGCTCCCGGTGGACGGGGATCGGATCGGGCAGATTCCAGGCGATCATGCGCGCCTTGCCGTTGCCGTAGGGCGAACAGCCGTGCTCGATCGACACGCGCTGAATTCCGCCGGAAAGGTCGAGCGACCAGGACACCGCGTCGGGATTGGCGGGATTTACGCGCTGGATGATTTCCATTTCCTGCGCGGTGAGGTCCTTGTCCCAGCCGAGCTTCTTGAGCACGGCCAAGGTGAACTCCGGATATCCGTCCTTGATTTCGGAGCCGACCGAATAAGAGCCCTCGGCGAGGAGGTTATCGTGCTCCTCCTTTTCGACCTCCTGGCCGTTCTCCATCACCTTGCGCTTGACGATACGTTCGACGCCGAAACGGGCGCGGAACGTGCCGCCGCCGTCTTTTACCGACAGATTGGTGTTGTAGAGAATGGGCGTGCCGGGGTGCTTGAACTCCGGCGTTCCCCAGCATGGCCACGGCAGGCCGTAATAGTCGCCGCCGACCTCCGGATCATCCTTCGGAGCCCGCATGGTGACCAGGTCGAACTTGGCCTGGTTCTTCATGTGAGCCTTGAGCCGTTCGGGCGATTGTCCGCAATAGCCCGTCGACCAGCCGCCGCGATTGATCTCGCGCAGAATATCTTCCGCCGACACCGCGTTGTTTTCGACCTTGATATTCTTGAACATCTTGTCCGCGAAGCCGAACTTGCGGGCGAACAGATACATCGTGTCGTAGTCGTTTTTCGATTCGAACACCGGCTCGACGATCTTCTCGCCCCATTGCAGCGAGCGGTTCGAGGCGGTGCGCGAGCCATCCATCTCGAAGCTGGTGCAGGCCGGCAAAAGATAGGTGCCGTCCTTGCGCTCGGAGAGCACCGACCATGCCGTCGGATAGGGATCGCAGACGACCAGCAGTTCGAGTTTCTCGATGCCGCGAACCGCTTCCGGCATTCGCGTGATGGTGTTGACGCCGTGCCCCATGATGAACATGGCTTGCACCGGCTCAGGCTGGCTGACCTGGTCTTTCGGCAGCAAAGTCGCGTCAAACCAGCGCGTGCTGGGAATGCCCGGCGTTTCCATCAGCTTCTTGTTCGGAAAGCGGGAAGCTCATCCATTCGTAGTCCACTTCCCAAACCCGGCACCAATGCCGCCATGCCTCTTCGGCAAGGCCGTAGTAGAGCGGCAGCGACGTCACATCGAGGCCGAGATCGGTGGCGCCCTGCACGTTGGTATGACCGCGAAAAATATTGGCGCCGCCGCCGGCGTGTCCGACGTTGCCGGTCGCGAGCAAGCAGAATGCAGCTGGCACGCACATTCGCCGTGCCGGTCGTGAACTGGGTCTGCCCCATCGCCCAGATCAACGTCGCCGGCTTTTCCTTGGCGAAGACTTCGGCGATGTGCTTGACCTGCGCCTCGGGCAGGCCGGTGACGCGTTCGACCTCGTGCGGCGTCCACTTCGCCACCTGCTTGCGGATGTCGTCGAGGCCGTAGACGCGCTGGCTGAGGAATTCCTTGTCCTCCCAGCCGTTCTCGAAGATGTGCCAGAGCATTCCGTAGATCGTGGCGATATGGGTGCCGGGCCGCACACGGACATACTCGGTCGCGTGCGCGGCGGTCCGCGTCATCCGCGGATCGACCACGATCATGTTGGCGCGGTTGAGCTCCTTGCCTTCCAGAATATGCTGCAGCGAAACCGGATGCGCCTCGGCCGGATTGCCGCCCATCACGAAGATGGTCTTGGCGTTGCGAATGTCGTTGTAGCTGTTCGTCATCGCGCCATAGCCCCAGGTGTTGGCTACGCCGGTGACGGTGGTGGAATGGCAGATACGCGCCTGATGGTCGGAATTGTTGGTTCCCCAGAACGCCGCAAGCTTGCGGTTGAGATAGGCCGCCTCGTTGGTGAATTTGGCCGAACCAAGCCAGTAAACCGAATCCGGTCCCGCCTTCTGACGGATGTCCAGCAGCTTGTCGCCGATCTCGTCGACCGCCGTTTCCCAGGAAATCCGGACCCATTGGCCGTTCACGAGCTTCACGGGATAGCGCAGCCGGCGCTGGCTCAGCACATCGTCGCGCACCGCCGCGCCCTTGCAGCAATGCGATCCACGATTGATCGGACTGTCGTAGTCAGGCTCCTGGCCGATCCATACTCCGTTCGCGACTTCGGCGATGACCGAACAGCCGACCGAACAATGGGTGCAGATGTTCTTGCGGGTCGTGACCGGCGCGCCCACCGGCGGAGGCGGGCCGGCCTCGGCCTTGCGTATGCTGCCGAGCGGGAAACTGCCGAGCGCCGCCAGCGCTCCCGCCGTGAGGCCGGAACGCTTCAGAAAAGTGCGGCGATCCAGACCACCGCTCGATTCATTCGCCACCCCGCCCGCAGCTCCGTCCGCGACCTCGAAAACGCTCCGACTTCTTGACCAGCAAAAGACGTCTCCCTTATCGGGCCGGATAGGAGTTGACACGGTAGAAATTTCGCACCTCGGGAGAGTTGGCCTGATAGCGCGCCCTGCGCTTCTCCTTGAGATCAACCGCCGCCTTTGCGGGAGCGGGTTCCAGCAGGACGGCACTGGTGGCCGTAGCTCCAGCGCCAGCGATCACAAGGCCAAGCAGATCGCGACGGCGAATATTGATCTTGGCGCGCTCCTTCATGGAAGTCCTCTCATAAACCAGACGGTAGCCTCGCGCCCGTGCAACCGGGCCGCGTCCGCGTCTTGTTACCCGCACAGGTCCGCTCTCAATCGCCCCAATAGCTGAGGGACCGAACTAGGCGTTGAATGTATCGACGTTTTAGACGTCGGCCACTCACAAAGATGACTGTTTTCGAAATCGCACGATTTAAACACTGCGGCGCTGAATGCAATTCTGCCGGCAACAAATCTTATCGGGGAACCAAGAGCCGCGCTGTCGCCAGTCCAATGGCCAGGGCGCCAACCACAAAGCCCAACAAGGCGGCGGACTGAAGGGCTTCGAGTGCCCGGCCCTGATGGAACAGAGCAACCATCTGGAAGGCATACAGACCCGGTATCATGATTACGATCGGCGCCACGGTCGTTGCCAGCGGCGTGATATTGACCTGTCGATTCAGGATCAACGCCAGAACTCCGATCATCAAGGCGCCGAGTAAGGCTGCCGGAGCCAGCATCATTCCCGCGTCGACCAACGCGAGACGCATGTCGTTGGCTGCCAGCGCCAGGAGGCCGGCAGCGAGCACCGCTTGCTTCGGGCTGTTGAAGGAGATCGCGAACCCGCAGGCTGCAACGAAACTCGCGATGCACCGCAGTATCAGCTGCGCCATGTACGGGAGTTCGACGGCAGGCTGCTGGGACATCTCGACGCCAGCCACTCCGATAACGAAGCTCATGCCGAAGGCGACCGCGAGCAGCATCATCAGGCCATACGCAAACCGACTGATCGCCGCGACGGTCTGATATTGCAGCAGGTCGAAAATCGCTGCAATCAACGGAAAGCCGGGAATAAGGAACAGCACCGAAGCGATAAATCCCGTCGAATAGCTGACAATTTCGAACCCAGACCATTTGGCCAGGGCGATCAGCCCGACATACACCCCGGATGCCACGATGGCGCTTAGAGCGGCAACGCCATAGTGATTTAGCTGGCGATGGGACAACGACAGGCGGAACAACTGACCGATCGCGCCGCCAGCCGCCGCTGCGACTATCTCGGGCACGCCGACGCCATTGAGGAACGCAAATCCTCCGCTGGCGAGCCCGATGGCGGTGGCTATCTGCGCCCTGGAGTACAGAGGTTTCGCCGAATCGATGTCCTGCAGCCTGGCTGCGATTTCGTAAGGCGCCGTACTGGGCTCTACCGCTTTCGCAAGCTGTTCCAACTGCCCAATGCGCCAGACGTTGACGCCGGGCGGCCCGAGCATGCGCATCCTTGTAGTCCAATGACCTGAATGGCGAGCGCTCGGCTGCAATGCCGTCGAGCGAAAGGCTGACCGATATCTCGTCGAAACCGAGCTTGAGTGCCACCAGTTCCATCAGCTCGCGCGTGCGGATGGCGGTGTTACCGGCACGCAGCATCGATGCGCCAAACTGTATCAGCACCTCCAATGCTTCCATGCCCTGTTCGCGCGTACTATTCGTCACCATCGATCCCTGGCGCGAAAAGCTAGGATTGGGGCTCGGAGCGCCTTTGACCTAGATCAAACGACAGCCCTCGGTCGGCTGGAAGCAGCGAAGCGCTGCAGGCGGCGCGGAAGGCGAGCGGCTACTTCTTGCGCGTCGCCGCCCGGCAATTATACGCGCGGCGAAAGCCCGCGGCCTGCGCATCGTCTTCGGAACAGAACCAGCGATCCGGCTTCGTCAGCGGCGCATAGCTTCGGCAACCCTGCAGATGATAGATGCCGAGATTGCCGGTGACGCGTGCGCGGACCGCGAATTTTGCCTTGATGTTGCAGCCGGCCGGCGCCGCGGATTCTTCCGGGAACAGCACGGCGCGGATTTCGCGGTCCTTGTCGCTCCGGCAGGCCGCGCCCAGCAGCGTGCCGTCCTTCTTGCCATGCCGGAATTCCTGCGGCGCGACAAAGCACCCGCGCCAGAGTCCCGCTTTATTGCCCTTGGCCGCGATTTCGTCGTCCTTGAAATGGCCCTTGGCGGAAGGCTCGGAATTGAGCGCAAGACCCTGACGTATCATGGCCTGATTCAGGCTCGTGGCTTCGCCGTCGACGGTACAAAGCCCGGCGTGGCGCTTCGGCATGATTTTGTCCGGCCCCAGATCCTCG
The DNA here is from genome assembly GCA_963843225.1 of uncultured Alphaproteobacteria bacterium. Classification (GTDB taxonomy): domain Bacteria; phylum Pseudomonadota; class Alphaproteobacteria; order Rhizobiales; family Xanthobacteraceae; genus Bradyrhizobium. The sequence goes on from CAWJJT010000015.1 coordinate 20,758, forward strand.
CAATGCACGTCACGCGCGCCGATCAGCTTTGTCAGTTGGTCGCGCGCTTCGACGCCGCAGGTCCGGGGATCGGCATGGTCGTCGAGGCAAATCTGGTCGAATTCCGGCGCGTCCACGCCATCGAGCCGGTAGGTGACGCCGGCAATCTGGAGCGTGGCGCCGTCCTTGACGGTCGCATTGGCGGCCAGGGCCGCATTCGCCGGGAAAAACAGCGCCAGCGTCATGATCGCAGGACGCATCGGCGCCAGCAGCCTGCCGAAACCGGTATTCGCCATGGGTCTAATTCTCCGCCTCAGCGCCACATCCTGCGCATACGGGCGCCGACGTCAATGCGTGGTCCCTCGCTCGCGGCTCGCGCCGCCGCGCCGGCCTCCGCCAGCGGCCAGGTGGTCTGTTCGAACAGCCGGAGCAGGGCCGAGGGAATGAACCGCGTCCGCGCCGCATAGACATGGCGGTCGCCCTTGGCATGCTGGCCGTGGGTGAAGAAGCGCTGCGGCACCATGAGATGCAGGTCGTCTTTGGCGCGCGTCATCGCGACATAGAGCAGGCGGCGTTCCTCCTCGATCTCGGCCGAGGTCCCGGCGCCGAGATCCGACGGCATGCAGCCGTCGACCACGTTGAGCACATACACCGATTTCCATTCCTGGCCCTTGGCGGAATGGATGGTGGACAGGATCAGATAGTCCTCGTCGAGCAGGGGAACGCCGGCCTGGTCGCTGGTGGCGTCGGGCGGATCGAGCGTCAGTTCGGTGAGGAAGCGCTGGCGCGAGGGATAGCCGCTGGCGATCTGTTCGAGCTGGATCAGATCGGCGCGGCGGGTTTCGGGATCCTCGTGGATCCGGTCGAGATGCGGCTCGTACCACAGGCGCGCGCGTTCGAGGTCGGCCGGCCAGTTTGAATCGCCGAGATCCGTCACCGCCTCGACGAAGGCCCGCCAGTCTTCACCGGCGCGCGGCGGTACCGGCGCCTCGGCGAGGGCAGCGACCGGATCGGCGGCGCCCGCCATGTGATCGAGCGCCCGCTGCGCCGATGCGGGGCCGACCCCGGGGATCAGATGCATCAGGCGGAAACCGGCGACGCGGTCGCGCGGATTTTCCACGAAGCGCAGCAGCGCCAGCATGTCCTTGACATGGGCGGCATCGAGGAATTTCAGGCCGCCGAATTTGACGAAGGGGATGTTGCGCCGGGTGAGTTCGACTTCCAGTGGCCCGGAATGGCTGGAGGTACGGAACAACACCGCCTGCTGCTTCAACAGCGTGCCGGTTTCGCGGTTCTCCAGGATGTGCTCGACGATGCAGCGGGCCTGGTCGGCCTCGTCGCGCACGACGACGAGCCGGGGCTTTGCGCCCGAGGTCCGGTCGGTCCACAGGTTCTTGGTGAAACGCTCGCGGGCCAGATCGATGACGCCGTTGGCCGCGGCAAGGATCGTCTGCGTCGATCGGTAGTTGCGATCGAGCGTGATGATGTCGGCCGGGGGCGAGAACTTTGCCGGGAAGTCGAGGATGTTGCGGACGGTCGCGGCGCGAAACGAATAGATCGATTGCGCGTCGTCGCCGACCACGGTGAGGCCGTTGCCCGCGGGCTTGAGCGCGAGCAGGATCGAGGACTGCAGGCGGTTGGTGTCCTGATATTCGTCGACCAGGACATGATCGAAACGGCTGCCGATATCGGCGGCGAGCGCCTGCGTCGCTCATGGTCTGCGCCCAGTACAGCAGGAGATCGTCGTAATCGAGCACGTTCTGGCGCTGCTTGGCTTCGACATAGGCCGCAAACAGTTCCTTCAACTCTGCCGCCCAGCCGGAGCACCAGGGAAACGACGAGCCCAGCACCTGCTCGATCGCATTCTCCGCATTGACGCAGCGGGAATAGATCGCGAGACAGGTGCCCTTGGTCGGAAACCGGCTTTCGGTTCGCGAAAACCCCTTTTCGTGCCGGATCAGGTTCATCAGGTCGGCGGAATCTTCGCGATCGTGGATCGTGAAGGCGGGCTCGAGACCGATCCGGTCGGCATATTCGCGCAGCAGCCGCGCGCCGATGCCATGGAAGGTGCCGGCCCAGGCCAGCGCATCGGTCATCACGCCGGCATTGTCGCCGAGGACCTTGCGGGCGATCCGTTCGACCCGCTTTGTCATCTCGGAAGCGGCGCGGCGGGAAAATGTCATCAACAGGATGCGTCGCGGGTCGGCGCCGTTGACGATCAGATGGGCCACGCGATGGGCCAGCGTGTTGGTCTTGCCGGAGCCCGCGCCGGCGATCACCAGTAGCGGTCCGAACGGCCCCGCGCCCGACGCGCCGTGCTCGACAGCCCGCCGCTGCTCCGGATTGAGGCTTTCGAGGTAGGCGGCTGCCGCTGGCACGGAATGGTCGTTCCCGGGGGTGGAGGATCACATTCCGTGATTCCCGCCCTTGGCACAACGACCTACGGGGGCCGCGGGCCGCGTTCCTCCCGGCCGCTTCGGCCTTCAGCGCGACCGGCGCGGCGTCACCATGGCTGATTTGGTTGCCGCCGATGCTGTGGATCACCCGAACGCAGGATCGCTATTCAACGAGCTGTCACAAAATTTTCGTCGGGCTGTGACGCAGGTCTGAAAAGTTCCGCGCGGCACTTCTCTGTCGCCATTCGCAACCCAGTTCAATTCAGCTTTTTAGAAGGAGGCAATCCCGATGCGTTTGCCAAAGGCTCTAGGTTTGGTTTCCGCGCTCGCCATCGCGGCGGCGTGCGGAGGCGCACACGCCAACGATCGCGACGATCACCCGTCCACCGCGACGCCGATCAAGCATGTCGTCGTCATCTTCCAGGAAAACGTCTCGTTCGACCACTATTTCGCCACCTATCCGACAGCGCTCAACCTGTCCGGCGAAACACGGTTCGCGGCGGCGCCGCACACGCCGAAGGTCAACAACCTCACCAACCCGCTCGATGTGAACCATCATTTCGGGCCGCTCGCGGGCGTTGATCTTCTCCATAACAACCCGAACAGCAATGCGTCCAATCCAGCCTCTCCTGTGCCCCCGTTGAGCAATGGCATCGCCAACAAGAACGGCGCCGGCGCGGCCAATCCGTTCCGCCTGTCACCGCTGCAGGCGCTGACGGCGGACCAGGGCCACAACGAGAGCCCGGAAGAAAGCGCCTACGACAATGGCAAGATGGACGGTTTCCCGGCCTTCGTCGGAACCTCCGGCCCGCCGCCGGCCGGCATCGGCACCAAGGGGCTGGTGATGGGGTATTATGACGGCAACACCGTCACCGCGATGTGGAACTATGCCCAGTATTTCGCGATGAACGACAACAGCTACAGCTCGCAGTTCGGCCCTTCGACGCCGGGCGCGATCAACCTGATCTCGGGCCAGGCCAACGGCTTTTCCGCGACGCTCAACGTGGTCGGCGCCTCCAACCAGCTGCTTCACGGTACGCATGAGGCGTTTGGCGATGCTACGTCAGAACCCCAACAACATCACCCTCATCGGCGACGGCGATCCGCTGCTGGATGTGTGTTCCAACGGCACGATCGATCAGGTCACGATGGCCGGCAAGAACATCGGCGATCTCCTCAATGAAAAGGGCGTCACCTGGGGTTCGTTCATGGGCGGTTTCGATCTGACCGTCGTCAACGCCGACGGCACGACCGGCTGCCTCCGTCATACCAATCCGACCGCTTCTGGCACGCCGGCGTCGACCTCGGTCGACTACATCCCGCACCACGCCTGGTTCCAGTACTACGCGTCGACCCGCAACGCGACCCACGCCCGTCCGAGTTCGGTTCAGGCCATCGGTCATAGCCTGATCCCGCGCACCAACACGCCGGAACCGGCCAACCACCAGTATGACATCAACGACTTCTTCGCCACGCTCAAGGCAAACAACCTGCCCGCCGTGAGCTTCCTGAAGGCGTCGGCGTTCGAGGACGGCCATGCCGGATATTCGGATCCGCTCGACGAGCAGCACTTCCTGGTTCGCGTCATCAATGCCTTGCAGAAGAGCCCGGAATGGTCGGAAACCGCCGTCATCATTCTCTATGACGACTCCGACGGCTGGTACGACCATCAGATGCCGCCGATCGTGAATCCCTCGTTCAGCCCGGCGGTGGACACGCTCAATGGCGCGGGTCTGTGCAACACCAGCAATGGCTTCCAGCAGGACGAGCCGCTCTCGAGCACGCCGCTCAAGGGCAATGCCGGCACGCCGGTCTGGGGACGCTGCGGTTACGGAACCCGGCAGCCGCTTCTGGTGGTGTCGCCGTTTGCAAAGCGTAACCACGTCGACCACACGCTGACCGACCAGACCTCGGTGCTTCGCTTCATCGAGGACAATTGGCTGAGCGGCAAGCGGATTCAGCGTGGCGGCTCGTTCGATACCATCGCCGGCCCGATCAACAACATGTTCGACTTCGATCGCGACGGACGTAACCCGCGCAAGGTGGTGCTCGACGAGACCACCGGGGCCGTGGTTGCGGTCAGCGGCGGCGACGACGATCATCACGATCATGACCATGATCACGGTCATGACCACGACCACGATCACGATCATGGTCGGTTCTGACGCCCGAGAATAGACGCAAGGCAGTAAGCGTGTTGCTTCCGGCGGGGCGGATTTCGCCCCGCCGGAAGTTTGCGTTCAATGACGGTTCAGCGCTTCGCGAGCTCGATCAGCGCATCACCTGAGGTTCGAGCCTGCTGTCGCCGATGCCGGCGATGTCCGGGGCCGTGTCAATATGGTGGGGGCGCGAGGCGGCGATGCCGTCGATCGTTGAATCGTTCCAGCACGAGACAGGCCGGCAACGCTACGCCTTTGCTTCGGTGGACGCCTGTCCCGGATCCGGCTATTGGCCCGCGGGGTGCCGTGCGAGCATGGTCTGGCGCAGCGCGGCGTAGTGGGCGTCGTGCACGGTCCGCGTGAACAGCGACCATTGCTCCGCGTTGTTCATGAGCGTCGGCACGGCAGTGACCATCCGGTCACGGTAAGCCTCGAAGTCCGCCGCGGCATCCGCCGTGCGGCCGGCGCCGACCGCGATGTCGATCCGCCGCAAGGTCAGCACCTGCTCCTTCAAGGCCTGGCGCACCAGCGCGCGTTCGATTTCGCCGCCGGAGACGCTGGTGTCCTTGCGGTCCGGGTAGAATTCGGTCAATTCACGCAATTCATGGCCGATGGTATCGACCGCGAGCGAGACCACGTCCTTGTCTTTCGCGGCAATCGCCGTTCCCAGCACCAGCGCGAAGTCATTGATCTCCCGGAGGGTCGATGGTGTGCCTTCGTACTGGTAGGGCTGCATGCCGCTGCCGATCGCGTTGAGATAATCGATGAGGTCGTGCCGGTCCTGATCGGAATAGCCGAGGCCGAAGACGCGATCGAAATGCGCGATCACCTGCTCGTAGCTGTCGTAACGCCCGTCGTGAAAGTACGGCGCGTTGTAGTCGGCGTTCATCAGCGTCGGGGTCTTGAACAGGCCGCCCGAGCCTATGTCATGCTGCCGGTGATCGACGAAGGCGCCGGAAGGAATATGACAGGTCGCGCAACTCATGCCCGGATCGTGCGGGAACGGCTTCATGAACAGCGCCTCACCGCGGCGTTCGCTCTCCATCGCCAGCGGCGTCAGCCGCCCGGCCGGGCCAAGATTGGGATTTGGAAGAAAATCGATGTCGTTGATGTAGGCGACGATGGCTTCGACGGTCGCGGCGGACGGCTCCGGGCCGGCGAACTCGTTGACGATGACGTTGCGAACGAATTCGCGCAGCGAAGCGGTGCGGCCATCGTTGCCGTAGGGCGCGAGGAACCGAGCCCCGCGGAGCGAGGGGATTCGAACGGGATCGAGCACCTGGTTGTCGGCCTTCGGATTGAACAGCGGGCCGGTGGTGTCGAAGTTGCCCGGCCGGGTCGACATTTTGGGGATGAAGAGTTTGGGGTTGCCGGCGCCGTTGACGTGGCAGGTGCCGCAACTGATGCCCGCCTGCCGTGCCGCGCCGCCGAGGATCGAAGGCGAGCTGAAAAGAAGATCGCCGAGATTGGTCAGATAGGATTTGTGGCCGTGCAACGCCTCGGAGTGGAAGACCTCGTGCGGACTGGTCAGCGCGTCCTCGTTCAGTTCCGTGCCGGCGGGCAGCACGGTCTGGTCGCCATCGACGGGAAATGCGGCGACCCTTCCGGCCAATCCCGCGATCAGGAATGTGAGGGTGACAATCCCGAGACTTCCGAATTTCATTTATTTCTGCACCTACTCGAGGGTCTATTTCTGCAGGCCGAACCTCGTGGCCGCACTCCGCGGCGCGCCGACGAACGCCTCCGACGTAGGCCGCAGTTTCGGGGTGGCAGCACTATTGTCGACTTTGTTTGCTGATTTGTGACACCCGCGCGACAGGGTGGCCGGACGCTGGCTCAGCCCCCGCTACGGCCAGCCTTCACCAGCGCGATCAGCTCGTCACCGTAATGTTCGAGCTTCTTGTCGCCGATGCCGGGGACGTTCCGGAGTTGCGCCATCGTCGTGGGGCGCGAAGCCGCGATGCCGTCGATCGTTGCATCGTGCAGTACCACATAGGCCGGCACGCCGCGGCCGCGCGCCACCTGAGACCGCCATGCCCGCAGCGCGCCGAGCAAGGTCGGATCGCCGGCCTTGGCCGCGCCGCCGGGCGCGGCCGCCAGATCGCCGCGCCGCGATTTGGTCCGGCTGGCGCGAGTGCGCGAGCCCGGGGTTTCCTCGCGCAGCATCACCTCGGTCTCGCCCTTGAGCACGCCGCGCGCGCTCTCCGTCAGCTTCAGCGCGCCGAAGGCCTCGGAGTTCGGCGCAAGATGGCCCAGCGCCACCAGTTGGCGGATCGCCCCGCGCCACTGCTTTTCATTGAATTCGCGGCCTATGCCGAACACCGAGAGCTTGTCATGCCCGAATTGCTGGACGCGCTCCGTCACGCGCCCCACCAGCACGTCGATCAGGTGCATCGCGCCAAACCGCTGCCCGGTTCGATAGGCGCAGGACAGCACTTTCTGCGCGATCACCTTGCCGTCGCGCAGGGCCGGCGGCGAGAGGCAGTTGTCGCAATTGCCGCATTTGACGGCCTTGAGCGTCTCGCCGAAATAGTCGAGCAGACGGGTGCGCCGGCAGGCCGTGGTTTCGGCCAGGCCGACCAGCGCCTCCAGCTTGCCGATCGAGACGCGCTTGAAGGCGTCGGAGCCTGTCGACTCCTCGATCATGCGGCGATGCTGCACGATGTCCGACAGGCCGTAGGCCATCCAGGCGCTGGACGGCTTGCCGTCACGGCCGGCGCGGCCGGTTTCCTGATAATAGGCCTCGATGCTCTTGGGCAGATCGAGATGCGCCACGAAGCGGACGTCCGGCTTGTCGATGCCCATGCCGAAGGCGATGGTGGCGACGATCACGACGCCGTCTTCGTTGATGAAGCGATCCTGGTTGCGCGCGCGAACACCGGCGTCGAGGCCGGCATGATAGGGCAGCGCCTCGATGCCGGCCTTGGCCAGCGCGGCGGCCATGTCCTCGACCTTGGCGCGCGACAGGCAATAGACGATGCCGGCGTCGCCGGAATGGCGCTCGGCGATGAAGGCCTTCAACTGCGCGGGCGCGTTCTGCTTGTCGACGATCTCGTAGCGGATGTTCGGGCGGTCGAAACTCGCGACGAACTGCGGCGCGCCGGAAAGCCCGAGGCGATCGACGATTTCGTTTCGGGTGAGTTCATCGGCCGTGGCGGTCAGCGCGACGCGCGGCACATCGGGAAAACGCTGCGCGATGACCGACAGGCCGATATATTCGGGGCGAAAATCATGCCCCCATTGCGACACGCAATGCGCCTCGTCGATTGCAAACAACGCGATTCCGGCGCGGGCGAGCAAATTGAGGCAGCGCGGCGTCACCAGCCGTTCGGGCGCGATGTAGAGCAGATCGAGGTCGCCGGCGAGCAGCCGCGCCTCGACCGCGTCAGCCTCGGCGAACGACAGCGTGGAATTCAACACTGCCGCCTTGACGCCGGCCTCGTGCAGGCCGGCGACCTGGTCGCGCATCAGCGCGATCAGCGGCGAGACCACGATGCCGCAGCCTTTTCTCAACAGGGATGGCAACTGATAGCACAGCGACTTGCCGCCGCCGGTCGGCATCAGCACCAGGCAGTTGCCGCCGTCGGTGATGTGCCGCACGATCTGTTCCTGCGCGCCCCGGAAGGCCGGCAGGCCGAACACCGAATTCAGCACGGACAGCGCGTCGTCGTCGTTTCCGGCTTCGGGGGCAGCGGCAATGGCGGGCAAAGGCATGGGGAGCGGGTTGTCCGATGAAGCGTTTGCGGGACCGGCTCGCCGCTATTTCCGGATTGAAGCTTTCGCGACAGGCGGCTGCCATCGGGCACGACATGATCGCCCCCGAACATCTCCGTGATTCCCGTGACGCTTACAACGGCTTCGACGCTCACCTCACAGCCGAGCGATCGCACCGAGGCCTAACTCTTACCGAAATCATCGAACAAATCAAGAACAATCATGGACTCCGGTTGCAAGGGGAAATAAGCTCGCTTTGCTGGGGAGGCCTGTAATGAAACTCAATCTCGTTGTTGCCACGCTGCTGGCGAGCGCTTTCGCCATTTCGACCGCCGAGGCGCGGGGGCCCTATGGTTCCATCAACGTTGGAAACTGGAAGGGTGGCGCCTACACCAACGACCAGTCCGGGGAATTTACCCACTGCGCGGCGGGAGCCGGATACGACAGCGGCATCTATTTCATGGTCATGATCGATAAGGGCGGCGGATGGGCGCTGGGCTTTTTTAATTCCAAATGGACCGTCACCAACAATCAGACTTTCCAGATCGCGCTGACATTCGACGGTCGGCAACCGTTCAATGTTCAGGGCGCGGCCATCGGCAGCAATTTGATCCGCGTGCCGATGCCGATCAACTCCACCCTGATCGCTGAATTTCGCAAGGCGACGGCGATGACCGCCTTCACGCAAGGCCAGCTCTTCCAGTTCAAGCTCGATCAGACGGCCGTGTTGCTGCCGACCCTGGCCAATTGCGTCGCGATGGTCAAAAAGCAGGGTATCGCGAATGCGGGTGACTTCTCTGTCAAGCTCGCGCCGAAGCCGGTTGCCGCGGCGGCAGCGTCGCCGGGAGCGGCGGGAGGCAGCCTGAAGCCTCAGCCGCCGCAGAACCTCTCATCCGAAATGCAGATTGAAGCCATCGAACTGGCGTCGAATTTCATCCTCAAGACATCGCTGCGCAATCCGAGGGTCTTGAGCAGGGCTGAAATGCCGGTCGCCTTCGCTGCGACCGGGGCCGCGTGGAGTTCCGACGAGGCGGTTGGTTTCGTCAGAATTATCCCGCCCCGGGAAGGTGTCAAAGGTCTCGATGTCGCTTCCGAGGTGGTAGCGACCGATGCAAGGGACTGCAAAGGCAAATTCGCGTCCGGGCGCACCAGCGAACTGGTCGACAGCGACGTGGTGTTCCGCGGCTTTTCCTCCTGCGAGGATTCCGAAGGGCCGCGCATTTCGCAGTATTTCATCGTATCGCGAAAAAAGGGCGGCTTCGTTCTGTTTTGCGTGGCTTCAAACATGAAAACCGAGGAGGCCAGGACCGTCGCCAAGGACGAAAGGCTGGCGGATTTCAGGAAGGCCGCGCTGGTGGTGGTCGATCACTAGCTGCGCTCGCCATCAAGGCCGGTTTACCACCGTGCGTCCAGCACATAGGATGTCCTGCCATCCTGAACCCGCGCGCAGCGGTCGGGAAAACTCCTTCATGCAGGACGGAAAAAGCCATGAGCGACGAGCCTTACAAGTCCTGGCAATGCCGGACCTGCGGCTACATCTATGACGAGGAAAAAGGCGATCCCGACGAAGGCCTGGCGCCCGGCACGCGGTGGGCCGCGATTCCCGATGACTGGGCATGTCCGGAATGCGGTACGCCCAAGAGCGATTTCGATATGGTCGAACTGTAGATATAGAACCGGAATGCGCAGTCGATCGTCGCTTCCGCCATCGTCTTTCGCGAGTTTCCGCCCTTGCTGGAAGGTCGATAGGCAATTGTCGCGCTTCGTTGCCGTGATGGGCAGCGCCGGAGTCGGGTAAATGGAGAAGGCATGACGAAGGCGATCCTGGGTATCATCGGCGGATCCGGCATCTACGACCTGCCCGGGCTGGAAAATGTGCGCGAGGAGGCGATCACAAGTCCGTGGGGCGAGCCCTCGGCGCCGGTCCGTCACGGCACCATCGCCGGTCTGCCGATCGTGTTCATGCCGCGCCATGACAAGGGCCACCGGCTGTCGCCCTCCGACATCAATTATCGCGCCAACATCGACGTGCTGAAACGCGCAGGGGTCACCGACCTGATCTCGCTGTCGGCCTGCGGTTCCTTCAAGGAAGATTTGCCGCCGGGCACATTCGTGCTGGTCGACCAGTTCGTCGACCGCACCCACAAACGCGAGAGCTCCTTCTTCGGCAAGGGATGCGTCGCCCACGTCTCGATGGCGCATCCGGTGTCGCCGCGGCTGCGTATCCATCTTGCCGCGGCCGCCGAGGCCGAGGGCATCGCGATCGCGCGCGGCGGAACCTACCTCTGCATGGAGGGCCCGCAATTCTCCAGCTATGCCGAGAGCATGACTTATAAAAATCTCGGCTACTCGGTGATCGGCATGACCAACATGCCCGAGGCAAAACTCGCCCGCGAGGCCGAGATCAGCTACGCGACGGTCGCGATGGTGACCGACTTCGATTGCTGGCATCCCGATCATGACGCCGTCACGGTGCAGGATATCATCCGGGTGCTGACCACCAATGCCGACAAGGCCAAGGGGCTGGTGGCGCGGCTGGCAAAGGATTTCCCGCGGGAGCACGAGCCGTGCCCGATCGGCTCGGACCGCGCGCTCGACACCGCCATCATCACCGCGCCGGAAGCCCGCGACCCCGCGCTGCTGAAAAAGCTCGACGCGGTGGCCGGACGAATCCTGCGCGCGTGAGATCTATGGTATCGATGGCGTCATGAAAGTCGACGGCAGGCATATCCGCAGTATCTGGCTCGAGCCCGACGGCGTCACCGTCAGCGCGATCGATCAGCGCCGGCTGCCGCATCATTTTGTCGTCGAGCATTTGACCAGTAGCGAGGCGGCGGCGGACGCGATCCGCTCGATGCTGGTGCGCGGCGCGCCGTTGATCGGCGCCACCGCGGCGTTCGGGATGGCGCTGGCGATGCGTGCGGACGCCTCCGATGCCTCGCTCGACCGCGCCTATCGGATGTTGATCGCGACGCGGCCGACCGCGATCAACCTGAAATGGGCGCTCGACGAAATGCACGCACTGCTGCGGCCATTGGCGCCGCCGGACCGATCCGCGGCGGCATATTCGCGCGCCGCCGAGATTTCCGAGCAGGACATCGCGATCAACCGGGGCATCGGCGAGCACGGCATTGCCTTGATCAGGAAGGCCGCCGCGACCAAGAAACCCGGTGAGCGCGTCAACGTGCTGACCCATTGCAATGCCGGCTGGCTGGCGACGGTCGATTGGGGCACCGCGACGGCCCCGATCTATCTCGCGCATGACACGGGACAGGCCGTCCATGTCTGGGTCGACGAGACGCGCCCGCGCAACCAGGGCGCCTCGCTGACCGCCTGGGAGCTCGGCCATCACGGCGTGCCGCACACGGTAATCCCCGACAATACCGGCGGGCACCTGATGCAGCACGGCATGGTCGATCTCGTCATCGTCGGCACCGACCGGGTCACCGCCGATGGCGACGTCTGCAACAAGATCGGCACCTACCTCAAGGCGCTTGCGGCGCATGACAATGGCGTGCCGTTCTATGTGGCGCTGCCGTCACCGACCATCGATTTTTCCGTCCATGACGGCGTCAGGGAAATTCCGATCGAGCAGCGCGGGCCGGAGGAAGTCACCGACATGACGGGGCGGACCGCCGACGGGCGGATCGAGACGGTGCGGATCGTGCCCGAGGGTTCGCCGGTCGCCAATTACGGATTTGACGTGACGCCGGCGCGGCTGGTCACGGGATTGATCACCGAGCGCGGTGTGCTCGGGGCGAACCGCGCCGCGCTCGCCGCCGCCTTTCCGGAACGAACCGCGGCGGCGGCTGAATAACAAGGGAACGAGAGCCGATGCAAAGCGCCTGGACCGATCGCGATGCCGAAGCGGCCGTCGGCCGCTACGAAAAGCTCGGCCGCGACGTGGCTTTGCGCGTCTACACAACGCGGCTGTTGGGGCAGGACTGGCGGCTGGTGCTGCATGGCGGCGGCAACACGTCGGTGAAGACAACCATCGCCGATCTCAACGGCGAGCAGGTCGAGGTGCTCTGCGTCAAGGGCTCCGGCTGGGACATGGGCACGATCGAGCCCGCCGGCCTGCCGGCGGTGCGGCTCAAGCCGCTGTTGAAGCTGCGTGAGCGTGAAAGCCTTTCCGACGAGGAGATGGTACGGCTGCAGCGCGCCAACCTGATCGACCCGGCGTCGCCCAATCCGTCGGTCGAGGCGCTGCTGCACGCCTTCATCCCGCATAAGTTCATCGACCATACCCATTCCACCTCCGTGCTCGCGCTCACCGACCAGCCCGACGGCGAAGCGCTGTGCCGCGAGGTTTATGGCGCGCGCGTCGGCTATGTGCCCTATCTGATGCCGGGTTTCGGGTTGGCGAAGGCGGCTGCGCGTGTGTTCGACGCCGATCCCTCCGTCGAAGGCCTGATCCTGGTCAAGCACGGCATTTTCAGTTTTGGCGCCGATGCGCGGCAGGCCTATGAGCGGATGATCGCGCTGGTGAGCCTTGCCGAAGCGCGGCTTGCGAAAAATCGCAAGGCGGCTTTTGTCAGCGTAAAACTGCCGGCTCGCCTTGCAGAGGTCGCCGACGTTGCACCGATCGTCCGTGGCGCCTGCAGCTTTCCCGACGGCAAGACCGACGGCGCCTGGAAGCGTTTTGTGCTGGAGTTTCGCGGCAGCGATGCGGTGATGAATTTCGTCAACGGCTCCGAGGTGGCGCGCTACGGGCAGGCCGGCGTGGTGACGCCCGATCACAACATCCGCATCAAGAACAAGCCGTTGGTTGTTGCCGCACCCGCGGAGGGCGACCTCGCAGGCTTCAGGAGTTCGGTCCGCGGCGCCGTCGCGGCCTACGGCGAGGCCTACAAGAGCTATTTCGCGCGCAACAACGCCCGCGTCGGTGGCATCAAGACCATGCTCGATGCTGTGCCGCGCGTCATTCTGGTGCCCGGCGTCGGCCTGTTCGGGCTCGGTCGCGGCAAGAAGGATGCGAGGATCGCCGCCGACCTGGCGGAAGCCGCGATTGCCACCATCACCGATGCGGAAGCCGTCGGCCGCTTCGAGCCGCTGCCCGAGGCCGATCTGTTCGATGTCGAATACTGGTCGCTCGAACAGGCCAAGCTGGGTGGCGCCAAAGAGTTGCCGCTGGCGGGGCAGGTCGCCGTCATCACCGGCGCTGCCGGCGCGATTGGGTCTGCGACCGCAAAGGCATTCGCGGCGGCGGGCGCCGAAGTGGCGCTGCTGGATGTCGATGAGGCCGCGGCGCAAGCAAAGGCCAGGGCGATCGGCGGCGCGGCCCAGGGAATTCGCTGCGACGTCACCGATGCCGCCTCGGTCAAGCAGGCTTTCGCGCAGGTCGCCGCCGCGTTCGGCGGCGTCGATATCGTGGTGTCGAATGCCGGGGCGGCTTGGCAGGGCCGGATCGGCGAGGTCGACGAAGCCGTGCTGCGCGAGAGCTTTGAGCTGAACTTCTACGGGCACCAGCGCGTCGCGCAGGCCGCGGTGAAGATCATGCGCGCGCAGGGCACGGGCGGCTGCCTGCTGTTCAACGTCTCGAAACAGGCGGTCAATCCCGGGCCCGATTTCGGCCCCTATGGCCTGCCGAAGGCGGCGACCTTGTTTCTGGTGCGGCAATATGCGGTCGATTACGGCAATGAGGGCATTCGCGCCAACGCCGTCAATGCCGACCGCATCCGCTCGGGCCTGTTGACCGAGGAGATGATCGCGCAGCGCTCTCGCGCCCGCGGCCTTAGCGAGGCCGACTATATGCGCGGCAACCTGTTGGGCCGGGAAGTGGCGGCCGAGGATGTGGCGCAGGCATTTCTGGCGCAGGCGCTGGCGTTGAAAACCACCGCCGACGTGACCACCGTCGACGGCGGCAACATCGCCGCCGCGCTGCGCTGAGCCACGGAAGTTCTGCGGGCAAGTTTCCGGATTATTTGCCCGATCGAGCGTCCGGGGTTGTTGACGAACGCCGCCGCTTGAGGTGGAACTCTCCCAAGGCCGAAGGCCAGACGACAAAACGGGGGGAGTACGCAGGTGGAAGAGTTCGACTATGTCGTCGTCGGCGGCGGATCCGCCGGCTGCGTGGTGGCCAGCCGTCTCAGCGAGAACCCCAAGGTGACCGTTTGCCTGCTGGAAGCCGGCGGCGCAGGCAATAATTGGGTGGTCAAGGCCCCCATGGGCATCGCCATCATGGTGCCGTCCAAGACCAACAATTGGGCGTTCGAAACCGTGCCGCAGCCGGGCCTCGACGGCCGCAAGGGATATCAGCCGCGCGGCAAGGCGCTCGGCGGATCGAGCGCGATCAACGCCATGGTCTATATCCGCGGGCATCGCGCCGACTATGACGGTTGGGCGGCCCTGGGCAACACCGGCTGGTCCTATTCTGACGTGCTGCCTTACTTCAAGAGAGCCGAGAACAACGAGGTCGTGCATGACGACTTCCACGGCTCCGGCGGCCCGCTGAACGTCGCCAGCATCAGGACCTCCAATCCGTTCCAGGACTATTTTCTGGAAGCCGGCCGCCAGTTGCAATTGCCGATGAACGCCGACTTCAACGGCGCGAACCAGCTCGGGCTCGGCGTCTATCAGGTGACCCAGAAGAACGGCGAACGCTGGAGCGCGGCGCGCGCCTATATCGAGCCGAACATGTCGCGGGCCAATCTCAAGGTCATCACGGGAGCGCCGGCGCTGAAAATCCTGTTCGACGGCAAGCGCGCGATCGGCGTCGAATTCAGCCGTGACGGCAAGCCGGAGTCGGTGCGGGCGAGGGGAGAGGTCATCGTTTCCTCCGGCGCGTTCCAGTCGCCGCATCTGCTGATGCTGTCGGGGATCGGCAATGCGGCGGAGCTGAAAGGGCTCGGCATCAATGTCGTGCAGCACTCCGCGGGCGTCGGACAGAATCTGCAGGACCATATCGACTATGCTTTCAGCTACCGTTCGAAGAGCCTCGACAATTTCGGCTTGAGTTTTGCCGGACTGCGCCATCTCTGGAAGGAGATCGGGCGCTACAAGCGTGATGGCGTCGGCCTGATTACCTCGAATGTCGCGGAGTGCGGCGGCTTCCTCAAGACCGATCCGAATCTGGAAGTGCCCGACATCCAGCTCCATTTCTCGATGGCGATGGCCGACAATCATGGCCGCAACCGTCATCTCGGCCATGGCTTCGGCTGCCATGTCTGCCTGCTGCGTCCCAAGAGCCGCGGCAGCGTGACGCTCAATAGCGCCGATTCCGCCGATGCGCCGAGGATCGATCCGAAATTCTACGATTCGCCGGATGATCTCGAGGTCATGGTCAAGGCGTTCAAGATCACCAAGCGCATCATGGATGCGGAGCCGCTGGCGAAATGGCGCACGGTGGACATGTTCACCGCCGATGTCAGGACCGACGACGACATCCGCGCGGCGTTACGCAAGCGCTCGGACACCGTGTACCACCCGGTCGGCACCGCCCGCATGGGCACCGACGAGGCCGCCGTCGTCGATCCGCAATTGCGGGTGAAGGGCGTACAGAGCCTGCGGGTGGTGGATGCCTCGATCATGCCGACCTTGATCGGCGGCAACACCAACGCGCCATCGATCATGATCGGCGAGAAGGCGGCGGACATGATCAAGGCCGCGTGACGGAAGTCGCCATCTTCGAGCGTTTGCCCGGCGGGGCCTCATCCTTCGAGACGCCGCTTCGCGGCTCATCAGGATGAGGTTCCATACCCTCGCCGGGTCCAAACCCTCATGGTGAGGAGCGCCGAAGGCGCGTCTCGAACCATTAGGCCGTCGAAGCAGCTACCGCAGCGGCAGCCCCGTCGCAGCCTCGAGTTCGGCGATGGCCTGTGGCGCGCTGACGACCTTGATGGTGGTCATGCCCATCTCGCGCGCCGGCTTGAGGTTGACGCCGAGATCGTCGAGATAGACGCAATTTTTGGGATCCACCTTCAGCGCCTCGGTCATCATCCGGTAGATGCGCGGGTCGGGCTTTCGCAGGCCGATCTTGGCCAACTCGATGATGTGATCGAACAGCGCCATCACCTCGGCGACGTAGAGCGAGCGGCCGGAATGGCTGCCGATCGCGTTGGCGGGAAGGTTGTTGGTGATGCAGCCGGTCTTGAACTTCGCCTTGACGCGACGGAGCGCCTCGACCATTTCAGGACGCAGATCGCCTGACAGCAGCGGCAATACGTCCTTGCCGCGCACTTCCGCGCCGAGCGCCAGCGATTCCGCCGCGAATAATTTGTCGAAGGCCTCGATGTCGAGTTCGGCGCGCTCGAATTGCGCCCAGGCGTTCTCGTGATGATTGACGGCATTGGTGCGCCGGATGATGTCGGCAGGCAACCCGCGCTCGCGCTCGAATCGCGCAAAAGCCTCGAACGGCGAAGTGGTGAGAACCCCGCCGAAATCCCAGATCACCGCCTCGATCATGATTGTTCCATGCCTCACAAACGCCTGCAGAACGGCTAACACGACCGCCTGGCGAGGACCAGCCCGCCGCGCAGACCTGGCCGCGACACGGAATTTGGCGCGGACCGAGCCTTCCTGTAAGTTATCGCGGCATGCGATGAAGCCCGGGGTATGTTCATGAGAGCCTTCGAGACCGCCATCACGGAAAGTGCGGATTCGCTCGCCGGGCCGTGGCGGCGGCCGCACCAGATGCTGCACGCCCAGACCTACGATTCCCACGCCTCGATCCACGACGATGCCACCGCGCAGAAACTCGGCTTTCAGGGCGGCACCATCGAGGGGCCGACGCATTTCAGCCAGTTCGCGCCGCTGTGCGAGCGGCTGTGGGGAGAGGCGTGGTTCGAGACCGGATGCATCTCCGCGCATTATCGCAATCCCGTCTTCGAGGGCGAAGAAGTGCAGGCGATTTTGGCCAAACCGAATCCGGGCCAAAACCAGATCGCGATCCAGATGGTGAAGCGCGACGGCACCGAGGTGCTGCGCGGCACCGCGTCGGTGGGTGACGACAAGGTAGCAACCGCGCTGGACCAGCGGCTCGCCGAATTGAAGCCGCTGGCCGACCCCGTCATCCTGCACGACGTGAAAGTCGGGATGAAGACCGAACGCCAGACCGTGCGGATGGGTTTCGACCAGCACATGGGCGACCTCTACCCGTTCTCGCTCTCCGACAAGCTCAAGGTCATCACAGAGCCGAGTTCGTGGTATCGGATTGATCCCGACAACGTCTCCGGTAACCCTTGGCGACGGCCTGTTATCCCGATGGAGATGCTAAGCGTGCTGTTTCAATACCGCGCCAGGGAAGACCACATGCCGGTGCGAGGACCCGCCGTCGGCCTGTTCGCCGATCAGGAAATCCGGCTCCTGCGCGGGCCGCTGTTCGTGGGCGAGGATTATCAGACCGAGCGCGAAGTGGTTGCGCTGAGCGGCAGCCGCCGGACCGAAAGCCTGTGGGTGCGCACCACGGTGTTTGCGTCCGGCCATGCGCCCGTCGCATCGATGCTGCTGAATCTCGCCAGCATCAAGGATTCCTATGCGCCCTATGCCGGTGAATATGCGGCGCTCTATGCGTGACCGGATCGCGGGCTATTATTTCCGTCAGATGAAATTGCCCGCTGCCGTGATCGCTGGCGCGATGCTGCTTGCCGCGCCTGCGCAGGCAATCGTCGGCGGCGGCGTGCCGTCGGCAGCGGGCGTCGGTCGCGCTATCGTCACCATCGTCGGTTCGCGCGGCAATTTCTGCACCGGCACCCTGATTGCCCCAAAGCTGGTGCTGACGGTGGCGCATTGCGTGCAACCCGGCGCGACCTACAAGATCGTCGAATATGGCGCCGACCAGAAGCCGCAGCTTCGGGACGTGCGAACCGTCGCCATCCACCCCGGGTTCAATCTGCAGACAATGCTGGCCCATCGCGCCACCGCCGACGTGGCGCTGCTGCAACTCGAGACGCCGCCAAATGGTAAAATCCCGGCCGCATTGGGTGTGCCTCAAATCCCGATCCTTCCCGGCAGCCGCTTCACCATCGCCGGCGTCGGCGTCACCGTCCGCGGCGAAGGCTCGAGCGGCGGCATCGTGCGCGCCGCGGGCCTCATCGCCACCGGCAAGCCCGGAACCCTGCAGATCCGTCTGGTCGATCCGCTGACACTGGGCGCGCGCGACGGGCTTGGCGCCTGCACCGGGGATTCCGGCGCCCCGGTGTTCGAGGATCAGCAAGGCGGTCCCAGGATCGTCGGCGTCGTGAGCTGGTCGACGGGCCCGAACGGCGCCGCGGGCTGCGGTGGTTTGACCGGCGCGACACCGCTGACGCTCTACCGCGACTGGATCTTGCAGACCGCGCGGCAATGGGGCGCGGGGCTCTGATTCGTATCGGTTGATCTGGCGCATTGTGCAGGTCGCAATTGGCCGTTACGGTTTTGCCCGAAAAGGCTTTCGTCGCGCAGCCAATCAAAAAGAAGAACAGGGATCATGAACGTCTTGGCAACACCGCATTCCGCTTCCGCCTCGCCCAAGCCGGCCGAACATTTCGACGTCCTGATCGTCGGCGCCGGCATCTCCGGCATCGGCAGCGCCTATCAACTGACAATGCAGCTTCCGGACAAGAGCTTTGTCATCCTGGAGAGCCAGGAAAGTTTTGGCGGCACCTGGCTCACCCACAAATATCCGGGCATCCGCTCCGACAGCGATCTCCACACCTTCGGCTACAGCTTCAAGCCCTGGGTCGGGCCGCCGATCGCAAGCTCGGAGGAAATCAAGACCTACATGGGCGAGGTCATCGCGGAGAACGATCTCGGAAAGCACATCCGCTACAAGCACAGGATCGAACGGGCGAGCTGGTCGAGCACGACCAATCTGTGGACGGTCGAAGCGGTGCGGACCGACAGCGGTGAGCCGATGACCTTCACTGCGAATTTTCTTTGGATGTGCCAGGGCTATTATCGCCATTCGCAGGGTTACACGCCGCAATGGACCGACATGGACAAGTTCGGGGGGCGCATCGTCCATCCGCAGGTCTGGCCGGAGGATATCGAGCTTGCGGGCAAGAAAGTCGTGGTGATCGGCTCGGGCGCCACCGCCGCAACGCTGATCCCGGCGATAACCGGCAAGTGCGCCCATGTCACCATGCTGCAGCGTTCGCCGACCTATTTCAGGGTCGGCCGCAACGCCATTGAACTCGCCGAGACGCTGCGGCAGCTCCAGGTCAAGGAGGAATGGATCCACGAGATCGTGCGCCGCAAGATCCTGTTCGAACAGGACCTGTTCACCCGCCGCTCGTTCACCGAACCCGAGAAGGTCAAGCAGGAGCTGTTGGGCGGCATTCGCGCGGCGCTCGGTCCGGATTCGGAGGACATCATCGAGAAGCACTTCACGCCGACATATCGGCCGTGGCGGCAGCGCATCGCCTTCGTTCCGGATTCCGACCTGTTCCAGGCGGTCAGGAGCGGCGGGGCATCGGTCGTGACGGATGAGATCGACCGGTTCGATGCAACCGGCATCGTGTTGAAATCCGGCCAGCGGCTCGATGCCGACATCATCGTCACCGCGACCGGGTTCGATCTGTGTGTGCTCGGCGACATCGCCTTCACCGTCGACGGCAAGCCGCTGGATTTCGACGAGACCGTGACCTATCGCGGCATGATGTTCACCGGCGTGCCGAACATGGTCTGGGTATTCGGCTATTTCCGCGCGAGCTGGACACTGCGCACCGACCTGGTGGCCGATTTCGTCTGCCGCCTGTTCGCGCACATGAAGAAGAAGGGGGCCAGGAAGGTGGTGCCGGTGTTGCGTCCGGAAGACCACAACATGCCGCTGTTGTCCTGGATCGATCCGGAGAATTTCAATCCTGGCTACATGATGCGCAATATGCACTTGCTGCCGAAGCGCGGCGATAAGCCGGAATGGCAGCACAGTCAGGATTACTGGGCCGAGAAGGACGAAATCCCGACCATCGATCTCGACGACGCGGCATTCGCCTACGATTGAGGCGCGGCGTTGCGGCCGCGCGAGGGACCGCGTTCAACGATTCAGCGCCACATCCTTGAAGGCGACCACGAGCGGCCGCTCGAGCTTTCCCGACATGCCCTGAATGATCTCATAGGCCTGTTCGCGCGGCATGGTCGGCTTGTAGCGTCGGTGCTCGATCAGCGCCGAAAAAATGTCGGCAATGGTCAATATCCGGACGATGTCGTTGATCTCGGCGTCGCAGAGCCCATCGGGATATCCGCTGCCGTCGAGATATTCGTGATGATGGCGGACGGCATCGAGGATTTCGGGAGAAATGCCCGCGCTGCGCCGAAGCGCTTCCCATCCGGCCATGGGATGGGTCTCGATCATTTGCGCGCTCTTCGGCGTCCAGTTGTCCGGGCTTGTCTAGGATCGCGAGCGGAATTCTCGCCTTGCCGATGTCGTGAAAAATCGCTGCCGAATACAGCCGCTCCATGTCCCGTCGCGGCAGGCCGAGGCTCAATCCGAAATCCGCCGCCACGCCGGTCACCAGCAGGCAGTGCTGATAGGTTCCCTCGTGATGCCGGCGCACGGTCTCCAGCCAGTTGGATAACCCGCCTTCAGCGATGTTGTCGGCTATCCCGCCGGCGGCATACCTTGCACCCCTGACGTCAATCGGTTTGCCGCTCACGACGGCGGAGAACATCGACCCGATGGCAATCGCGCCGGCTTCCGCGGCCTCCCGGGAACCAAAGGCATCGTCAGGCTGAAATCTCGCACGGACGGTTGACCGCAAGCTGCGCCAGCAATCTGGCTTGATGGACCGGCGTGTCGAGCACCTGGGTCGCGCCCAGCGCGTAGGCCTGAACGACGCACAAGCGCGCGTGCCGATCAACCAGGAAGATTCGCTTGCGGATATGTGACAGTTTTCCGGACGCATCCTTCAGGGTCGCAATGTTCTCGACGGATCGCAAATCCGCCTCGATGACGACGGCATCGACCTCGCCGCATCCTTCGCCGGTCTGGCCGAGCAGTTCCGACGTTACCGTGTGCCGTTCCTGCAGCATCGCCTGCAGCGCGGTGCGTTTGTCGACGGTATCGGTGATGACATGAACGGACATCGATGGTCGATCTCGTCTATCCGCCGCCTGGAAAGATGCTCTTCCGCCAGTCTTCCAAGTCCCAAGTCCTTATCGCGTCAGGAAGCGCTCGAGATCCGTGCAGATCTTGTGCGCGATTTCTTCCGTGATCTCGAGCCTGATCTCCTCGCCGGTCGTGCTCAGCGCGACGACACCGGTCAGCGGTTCCGTCGATTTGGTCGAGACGGAGATCTCGGTTATTCGGCTCACATCCGTCATCTCAGATTGCCTCTTTGGCTGATTGTCGTTTCGCGGGCTTCTTTTCGGCTTTTTCCCGCGCCAGGAACTTGACCCCGATTTCCTCGCCGGAGACGCGCACCATTTGACAGCGGCGAAACGCAACACCCGTCGACGACAACAGCAGGAAGAATTCCTTGAGGTCCAATCCCTCGAAGGATCCTTCGACTTGCAGGCGCGCGCCGCTTTGCGAGACGTCGATCATCTTGCAGTCTCGACGCCAGGTTCCATCGATGCCCATGATGTAGACGGGAATGCCGCGTTCGAAATCGACCCGGTCGCTCTTTCTGTCGCCATAGCCCATGTTGCAGTCCGCTCTTCGAAAAAATTAAAACGGGTAGCAGCCTCCTGCCACCTGGCTTCGGACGTGCCGAAGCAGCCCTGCGGCGTCAGGTTCCCGCATGTTTCGCTTCGTGATTGCCAGCAGTATTGAGAACACGGTTAGATTGCCGCAATCCCGCGAGCCATCGGCTTCGCTCGTGGACAGGTCGATCGCTCGCCGCATGGCGGTACGTCCTTTCGATGGATCGCTTCGCGATGCGGCATCGAGTTCATCGAACAGGGACAAGCTATCGGCCTTCTGCACGATCGCGTTCCGTTGAATTGGGGAGGAGCGTCGTTACGCCCCGCATTCTCAGCCGGGACTTCGGTTGATATTCGTAGTCACTCGACAATTCCGAGTAGAATGGACTCTCTAAATTACAATGTTCGGTAAATTGATTGGGTGGCCAGGGTCGCCAAAATTATCATCGTCTAATTTGTGATTGAGAATTTCGGTTTTGCCGCGGAGTAGTCATTTGGGGAGCTCTCAAGACGACTATCGAGGTACAAAATATCCTACGATACACTCTGCCGTGCGACAGCGGGCGCTCGGCGATTTCTTGCGCAAGCATCGCGAGGCGGGCGCGATACCGGCTGACGACAAGCAGGCTGGCGAAAGAAGACGGCGGACATCGGGTCTCCGGCGCGAAGAAGTTGCCCAATTGGCCGGGATCAGTTCGACCTGGTACACGCGGCTGGAGCAGGGGAAAGCAGGTAACGCCCTCCGGCGCAGCGCTTGGCCGGATTTCCGAGGTATTGCGGCTGGCGCCGGCCGAGCGCGCCTATCTTTTCCAGGTGGCGCAGCGGGTGGATCCGAGCGGAGCCACGAATTTCGCGGGCGAACTGGTCACCCATGCGATCGAGAGCTGTGTCCATGCCATTTCATATCCAGCCGCGGTGCTCGACAAGTACTGGACGCCGCTGTTCTGGAATGCCGCCCTGGCGGAGTCTGTTCCCGGGATGGCTTCAGAGCTCCGAAAGGAACGTGCTGCGCTACATGTTCCTCGACTCGAGCGTGCGAGAATTCGTCGATCGACTGGGAGCCCCGGGCGCGCCGCTCCTCGCCCAGTTCCGGGTCGAGTTCGGCAAGTATATTGACGACCCGAAGATGCTCGAACTGGTCCAGGGGCTATGCGAGGCGTCGGATCTGTTTCGGACGTTCTGGGACGAGCAGCAGGTCCTGCGGTGGGAAGGCAACGAGAAGACCTTCAATCATCCGCAGCGCGGCTTGCTGACTTTCTTTCAGACCACCTTCCTGGCTGCTCCCGACCCAACCCTCAAGCTGGTGATCCTGAAACCCTGCGATTAGCGGCTATCCCGCACGTCCCAATCGATCAAACGGTTCCGTGACAGTCGACGCGCACCTCTTGCTGCGCTGCAATATGAAGCGGTGCCCGCTGGGGACGCCGCAGGACTATTGATTTTCAGTAACTATAAAGGTCAACGAAGCCTTTAAGCTCTGGTGCGAAATTATTCGGGGCTACTACAGGCCCTGGAGAGACTGCGATGTATCCGCGGCGGTTCGCACGTGTTCGGCCTACCGGCAGAATTTCGGACAAAGCGAAGTTGATCGTTGACCCCAAGACGCCGGTCATCGATTGCCGCATTGTCGATTATTCGCCTGGCGGCGCGTGCCTGGAGCTACAGGGCCAAACCAAGGTGCCGACCCGGTTCGAGCTGTTGTTCGGCACCACCCGAAAGCGCTGCCGCGTGGTCTGGACCGCGGGTCGCCGCATTGGAGTAGCCTTCTGACGGCAGCCCGCGTTCAGTTATTTCGCCGGCTAGCGCTGGTCGCCATCGCCGCGGCGGCAGTGCGGTTCTCGACGCCGAGCTTGGCGTAGATCTGCTCCAGATGCTTGTCCACCGTCCTCGGGCTCAGGCCGAGGATCTGCGCGATGTCGCGATTGGTCTTTCCCTTCGACAGCCACGCCAGCACTTCGCCCTCCCGCGTCGTCAGTCCGAGCTCGCTGGAGAATTCAGCCGGCAGGTTGGTGCCGGATTCCTTGGCAAGCCGCAGCAGGAATTCGTTGGAGCCGAGCTTTCCCATATATTGCAGCCGCAGCTGCTCATTGTCGGGGAATGACGCCATCGCCGGCGCCTTTGATCCGCTCTTGCCTTTCTGCACCTGCTCCAGCCATTGCAGCATGGGGTCGGGCAGTACCAGCTCGTCGTTGGCGCTGGCCGCGAGATTGGCCGACAGCAGCTTCTGCGCCTGCGGCGTCGCCCACATGATCGTGCCTTGCCGGTTGACGGCGAGTAGAAATCGCCCGGACACGTCAAGCGCGGCGCGCGCGCTCTGCGTCAGCCTGGCATTGGCGAGATGGACCCTGATCCGCGCCAGCATCTCCTCGATCACGATTGGCTTTGTCACGTAGTCGACGCCGCCGGCCTCCAGCCCGCGCACGATATGTTCGGTCTCCGCGAGCCCGGTCATGAAGATCACCGGCACGTTGCTTAAGCCCGCGTCGCGCTTGAGGCGGCGGCAGGTCTCGAAGCCGTCCATGCCCGGCATCACGGCATCGAGCAGAATGATGTCGGGCGTGATCTGATCGACGATCCGCATCGCTGCTGCGCCGTCCATCGCGACCATGACCGTCATGTCGGCGCCGTCGAGCGCGTCGGTCAGCAGCCGCAGCGTTTCCGGGGAATCATCGACGACGAGCGCGATGTCGCGTTTTTTGGACTCAGTGGTCATAGGAATGCAGGTGTTTCAGGGTTGCCATGTACTGATCGAGATCGAAGCGATCAATCAGCGTGCGCATTTGCGCGACGAAGTCGGCCTGTTCGGGGTGGTCGGTTCCTATTTCATCGAGCTTGACCTGGATCGCCCTGATATAGCCCAGTTGCCCGAGACCGATCAGTTCCTCGACATGCTTCACCGGCGGCCGCGGTCCATGGCCCGGCCGCCACGGCGGGATCACGATCTGGTCGTTCTGATATTGCCACTCGATCTTGAGCAACTGGCGGATCAATTCCAGAAGCCGGGGAATATCGATCGGCTTCATCAGATAGCCGTCGTGAAACGGCTGCGCCAGCGGCGCGCCGTGCGCTTCCAGCGCGCTGGCCGAAACCATCAGGATGCGGGCCTGGTGATGGCCAGTCGCGCGCAGCGTCTCCGCCACCGTCCATCCATCCATCCCCGCCATCGAAATATCCAGCAGGAACAGGTCGGGCCGGCAATGCTGGGCGAGGGCGAGGCAGCCGGGGCCGTCCGGCGCGCTCAGGAGGATGAAGCCGAGCGGCGTCAGCACTTCGCGCAAGAGGTCGCGCTGCACCGGATCGTCGTCGGTGATCAGGATGGTCTTGCGCGGACCATGATAGCCGAACACCGGGGCGTCGACCGGCGCGATCCGCGTCGGATTAGTGACCTCCGACAGCAGCATTTTCACGCGGAAATTGCTGCCGGTGCCGACCGTCGAGGTGACGCGGATGTCGCCGCCCATCACGCCCGCGAGCAGGCGGCTGATGGTCAACCCCAGACCGGTGCCGGTCTGCGGCTGGGCGACGCCGAGCGCGCCGCGCTCGAACGGGGCGAAGATGCGTTCGAGATCGGACGCCTGAATGCCGGGGCCGGTGTCGACCACTTCGAACTCGGCGACCGGACTGCGATAATGCACCACGAACTGCACGCTGCCGGTCTGCGTGAACTTGATGGCGTTCGACAACAGGTTGATCAGGATCTGGCGCAGCCGCTTTTCGTCGGCATAGACCACGACCGGCAGCACCGCAGGACGCTTGAAGATGAAATCGATGCCCTTGGCGGCGGCCTGCAGGCGGAACATGCCGACGAGCTGATCGAGGAACTCGCTCAAGCGAACCTCGTCGCGCGACAGATAAAGCCTTCCGGCCTCGATCTTCGAGATGTCGAGAATGCCGTCGATCAGCCCGGACAGATGGTCGGCGCTGCGGCGGACCACGCGGACCTGGTCCCGAGGCTTTGGCGGCAGGCTCATATCCTGCTCCAGCAATTGCGCGTAGCCGGAAATCGCGTTCAGCGGCGAGCGCAGTTCATGGCTGAGCCCCACGACATAGCGGCTCTTCGCCAGGTTGGCTGACTCGGCGACCTCCTTGGCGCGCTGCAATTCGGCGTCGGTGCGCCTGTGCGCGTCGATTTCATGAATCAGGAGCGCGGTCTGCCGCTTCGTTTCCGCTTCCGCCGCGCGGCGGCTTTGCTGCGCCAGCACGAACAGCCACGCCACCACGCCGATGATGATGGTCAGCGCGAAGAACACTTTCCACAATACATCGGAGAGCTGCAGATTGTCGGCATGAACCGTTGCCGAGGTCTGCAGGTAGATCATGCCGAGCGTCAGTCCGACCAGGCCTGCGGAAACCGCGAATACGCCGAGATAATGCCCAAGTTGCGAATTGATCCGGACGTAGATCGGTTGCGGCAGCAGCTTGCCGAGGGTTTCGGAGACCTGTGCCTGGATCCGCGCGTGCGGCTTGCAGAGATCGTGGCAGCGCGCGTCGAGTGAACAGCACAGCGAGCAGATCGGGCCGGCATAGGCCGGACACGATGCCATGTCTTCAGGCTCGAACGCATGCTCGCAAATGCAGCACTGGATCGCCTTGAGGTTTTGCCAGCTGCGCTTCGGCTTGCGAGCGATGTAGTACTTGCCGTCGGTGGCCCAGGCGATCAGCGGCGCAGTGACGAAGGCCACGGCCAACGCGACGAACGGGGCCAGCGCCTTCGCCATCGGACCGAACAGACCATAGAACGCCGCGATCGAGACCACGGTGGCGGTCGTCATGGCGCCGACGCCGACCGGATTGATATCGTAGAGATGCGCGCGCTTGAATTCCATATGCTGCGGGCGCAGGCCAAGCGGCTTGTTGATCACGAGATCCGCGACCAGCGCGCCGACCCAGGCGATGGCGACATTGGAATAGAGTGCAAGCGTCTGCTCGAGCGCCTTGTAGACGCCGATCTCCATCAACAGCAGCGCCACCACGACGTTGAAAACCAGCCAGACTACGCGGCCGGGATGGCTGTGGGTGAGGCGGGAAAAGAAGTTCGACCATGCGATCGAACCGGCATAGGCGTTGGTGACGTTGATCTTCAACTGGGACAGGATGACGAAGGTGCCGGTCAGCGCCAGCGCCAGATCGGGTTGCGGCAGCACGTAGCGGAAGGCTTCGAGATACATGTGGGCGGGTTCGGCGGCATGCTCGTAGCTGACGCCGTGGCTCAGCGCAAAATACGCCAGGAACGATCCGGCCAGCAATTTGAGCGAACCGAGAATGATCCAGCCGGGGCCGGCGGATAGAAGCGCGATCCACCACGAGGTCTTCGAGGTTCGCCGGTCGCGCGGCAGGAAGCGCAGGAAGTCGACCTGCTCGCCGATCTGCGCCACCAGCGAAAACACCACCGAGGCCGCGGTGCCGAACAGAAGGAGATCGAGATGGCCCGCGAGGTTGCCGTGCTCGCCGGGGAAATTTCTCCATTCCGCGAAGGAATGCGGACTGGCCCAGGCGATCGCCGCGAACGGCAGGATGTGAAGGATGATCCACAGCGGCTGCGTCCACAGCTGGAAGCGGCTGATCAGCGTGATGCCGTGGGTAACCAGAGGGAATGATGACGACGGCGCTGATGAGATAGCCGATCGGGCGCGGGACGCCGAAGCACAGCTCGAGCGCGGTCGCAAGAATGACCGCCTCGATGGCGAAAAAGATGAAAGTGAAGGAGGCGTAGATCAGCGAGGTGATGGTCGAACCGATGTAACCGAAGCCGGCGCCACGCGTTAACAGGTCGATGTCGATGCCATATTTGGCGGCGTGATAGGCGATCGGCAGGCCGCAGCAGAAGATGACGACGCTGACCACCAGGATCGCCGCGGTGGCGTTGGTGACGCCATAGTTAAGGGTAATGGTGCCGCCGATGGCCTCCAGCGCCAGGAACGAAATCGCCCCCAGCGCGGTGTTGGCGACGCGGGCGGCGGACCAGCGCCGCGCGCTCTTGGCTGTGAAGCGCAGCGCGTAATCTTCCAGCGTCTGGTTGGCAACCCATTGATTATATTGGCGCCTGACGCGGTCTATCCGCTGCCGCCCTGCCACTTCGGTACTCCTGACCCCCAAAACGTCACGCCTGCAAAGCCGGGCAAATCTACGTCGCTATTTTGCGGTGCAATATACGCGATCTTGCGTATCTGTGCACTGCACAATTTCAGCAATCCTCGCCCCCGGCAATAACGCGTACTCGAACACGAATGGGGTGAACATGTCAGACGACAAGAAACAGGGGCTGGAGTCGGCATTCCGCCGCAAGCTGCTGATGGGTATGGCGGCGATCCCCGCCTTAACCATGCTTCCCCGCCCGTCCTTTGCGGAGGCGCCGGCGACTTCTGCGATCAATACCACCGGGCTCGCGGTTACCGACACTGAGGTGACGGTCGGCATCCTGCATTCGGCCACCGGCACCATGGCGATTTCGGAAACCGGCTCGATCGAGTCCGAAAAGCTCGCCATCGCGCAGATCAACGAGGCCGGCGGCGTGCTCGGCCGCAAGATCAAGATTATCCAGGAAGACGGCGCTAGCGACTGGCCGACCTTCGCCGAGAAAGCCAAGAAGCTTCTCGTCAACGACAAGGTTGCGGCGATCATGGGCTGCTGGACCTCGGCCTCCCGCAAGGCGGTGCTGCCGGTGGTCGAGCAGTATAACGGCATGCTCTACTACCCGACCTTCTATGAAGGCCTCGAGCAGTCCAAGAACGTCATCTATACCGGCCAGGAGGCCACCCAGCAGATCCTCGCCGGCCTGAATTGGGTCGCCAAGGAAAAGGGTGCGAAATCGTTCTTCTTTGTCGGCTCGGATTACATCTGGCCGCGCACGTCGAACAAGATCGCGCGCAAGCATGTCGAGAACGTCCTGAAGGGCAAGGTCGTCGGCGAAGAATATTATCCGCTCGGCAACACGCAGTTCAACTCGGTCATCAACAAGATCAAGCTGACCAAGCCGGACGTGATCTTCACCGACGTCGTCGGCGGATCGAACGTCGCCTTCTACAAGCAGCTCAAGGCGGCCGGTATCGACCTGTCGAAGCAGACGCTGCTCACGATCTCCGTGACCGAAGACGAAATCGACGGCATCGGCGGCGAGAACATCGCGGGCGCCTTTGCCTGCATGAAGTACTTCCAGTCGCTCGATAACGCGAACAACAAGCTGTTCGTCCCGGCCTTCAAGAAGATGTGGGGCGAGAAGACGGTGATTGGCGACGTGACCCAGGCCGCTTATCTCGGCCCGTGGCTGTGGAAGTTGACGGCCGAGAAGGCGGGCAGCTTCGACGTCGACAAGATCGCGGCCGCCTCGCCGGGAATCGAATTCAAGGGTGCGCCCGAGGGTTACGTGCGGATCCATGAAAACCACCATCTGTGGTCGAAGACCCGCGTCGGTCGCGCCAAGCTCGATGGCCAGTTCGAACTGGTTTTCGAAACCGCCGATCTGGTCGAGCCGGATCCGTTCCCCAAGGGATACCAGTAAGCGCCCGGCCTTCACCGCGCTTTTCCGAAGCCACTCCCTGGCGCGGATCGTCAATCCGCGCCGAACACCCCCGCGTCGCTAACCCGGCTTGCGACGCGGGGGCCTTTTCCCCGACGGAGGACATCGATGTTCGGCGACTATTCGATTGGTGATCTCGGCTCCATCTTCGTCATGCAGGGCTTTGCCGGCCTGATCCTGTTTTCCGTCTACGTGCTGATGGCGCTAGGTCTTGCGATCATCTTCGGTCAGATGGGCGTCATCAACATGGCGCATGGCGAGTTCATGATCCTCGGCGCCTACGTCACCTGGATGACCTCGAATTTCTTCCAGGCCTACCTTCCGGGCCTGTTCGCCGGCTACTTTTTCCTGGCGATGATATTGGCCTTTTTTGCCTCCGGCGCGCTCGGAATGCTGGTGGAATGGGTGCTGATCCGCCACCTCTACAGGCGTCCGCTCGATACGCTGCTTGCGACCTGGGGCCTGAGCCTGATCCTGCAGCAGGCCTACCGCTCGATATTCGGCGCGCGTGAAGTCGGCGTCGAACTGCCGCAGTGGATGCTCGGCTCGCTGCATGTTTCGGACAGCATCGAAGTGCCGATCAACGGCATCTTCGTGATGGTGCTGACGGTGCTGATCACCGTCGCGGTCGCCTATGTCATGTACAAATCGCGCTGGGGCCGCCAGGTCCGCGCCGTGGTGCAGAACCGCGTGATGGCCGGCGCGGTCGGCATCAATACCGAGCGGGTCGATCGCTACACCTTCGCGCTCGGTTGCGGTATCGCCGGCGTCGCCGGCAGCGCCTTCACGATGATCGGCTCGACCGGGCCGACCTCGGGCCAGCTCTACATCGTGGATACCTTCCTGGTGGTGGTGTTCGGCGGCGCAGCGAGCCTGCTCGGCACCATCGCATCCGCATTCAGCATCTCGCAGACGCAATCGACGCTCGAGTTCTTCATGTCGGGGTCGATGGCCAAGGTCCTCACGCTGCTTGCGGTGGTCGGAATTCTGATGCTGCGGCCGCAGGGCCTGTTCGCCCTCAAGGTCCGCAAATAACAAAAAGGGCTGAAGCCATGACCGACAATCGCTTTGTCAACAAATCGGAGCTCATCGGCATCCTGGTACTTGCCGCCATCCTGGTGGTGATCCTGCCGCTCTGCCTCGACGTCTTCAGGCTCAATCTGGTCGCGAAATACCTCACCTACGCCTTCGTCGCACTGGGGCTGGTGATCTGCTGGGGTTACGGCGGCATCCTGAGCCTCGGGCAGGGCGTGTTTTTCGGGCTCGGCGGCTATTGCATGGCGATGTTCCTCAAGCTGGAAGCCTCCAGCGTCGAGAATACCAAGATCCAGTCGACGCCGGGCATTCCCGATTTCATGGACTGGAACCAGATCACCTCGCTGCCGATGTTCTGGAAGCCGTTCCACAGCCTCACCTTCACGATCTTTGCCATCGTCGCGGTGCCCGGGCTGTTCGCCCTGATCATCGGCGCGGCCATGTTCAAGCGCCGCGTCGGCGGCACTTATTTTGCCATCATCACCCAGGCGGTCGCCGCCATCCTGACCATCCTGATCGTGGGCCAGCAGGGTTATACCGGCGGCATCAACGGCATGACGGATCTGCGCACCCTGAAGGGCTGGGACATCCGGCCGGACCACGCCAAGATTGTGCTCTATTTCTTCGAAGTGGGCTGCCTGTTCGTCTGCATCTTCATCGCCCAGTTCATCCGGCATTCGAAGCTCGGCCGCATCCTGGTGGCGATGCGCGACAAGGAGGACCGGGTCCGCTTCTCCGGCTATAGCGTCGCGAACTTCAAGATCTTCGCCTTCTGTGTCGCCGCGGTGTTTGCCGCGATCGGCGGCGCCATGTTCGCGCTCAATGTCGGGTTCATGTCGCCGTCCTTTGTCGGCATCGTGCCCTCGATCGAAATGGTGATCTACACGGCGGTCGGCGGCCGGCTCTCCATCCTGGGTGCGATCTACGGCACGATCCTGGTCAACTTCGCCAAGACCAGCCTGTCGGAATCCTTTCCAGAACTGTGGCTGTTCGGTCTCGGCGGCCTGTTCATCGCGGTCGTCCTCGCCTTCCCGAACGGCCTGGCCGGGATCTGGAGCGACTACGTGGCGCCCCAGATCGCCCGCCTGATGGGTTCGTCCAAATCGAAATCCAGTGAGGGGTGGGCTGACAAGCCGGTCGCCGATCCCGCTCCGGCGGAATGAGGAGATAGACCATGCTGATAGGCCACCAGCCCAAGGAGTTTCTGCTCTCGGTCGAGGCGCTCACGGTTTCCTTCGACGGCTTCAAGGCGGTCAACGATCTCTCCTTCTATGTCGAGGAGAACGAGATCCGCGTCATCATCGGCCCCAACGGCGCCGGCAAGACCACGGTGCTCGACCTGATCTGCGGCAAGACCAAGGCGACCTCGGGCTCGATCCAGTTCCGCGGCCAGGAGCTGACCAAGCTGAAGGAGAACCAGATCGTGCAGGCCGGAGTGGGCCGGAAATTCCAGACCCCCTCGATCTATGACGATCTGACGGTGTTCGAGAATCTCGAAATCTCGTTTCCGCGCGGACGCACGGTGTTCGGCGCGCTGACCTTCACCCGCGATACCATCGTGCGCGACCGCGTTCACGAGGTCGCGGAAATGATCTTCCTGAAGGACCGGCTGAACGTGAACGCCGAATTGCTCAGCCATGGCCAGAAGCAATGGCTCGAGATCGGCATGCTGCTGATCCAGGATCCCGACCTCCTGATGCTGGACGAGCCGGTCGCCGGCATGAGCGTCAGCGAGCGCGCCAAGACCGCCGAGCTGCTCAACCGCATCATCAAGGACCGTTCCGTGCTGGTGATCGAGCACGACATGAAATTCGTCGAGGACATCGCGCACAAGGTCACCGTCCTGCATCAGGGACAGATCCTGTCCGAGGGCACGATGGACCACGTCAAGAACGATCCCAAGGTCATCGAAGTCTATCTCGGACATTAGGGCATGACGCCGAAAAGCAAGGTCCGGCTTCCGGACCGGATCATGCTCCGCGAAGGATAAGGAACGCTTCAATGCTGGCAATCTCCGATCTGCACGTCGCCTACGGCCAGAGCGAAGTCCTGCACGGCCTCAACGTCTCGGTGGCGCAAAACGAGATCGTGGCGATCATGGGCCGCAACGGCATGGGCAAGACCACGCTGATGAAGTCGCTGATGGGGATCGTGCCGACCAAGAGCGGTTCGGTGTCGATGGACGGCGCCGAGCTCTCGAGCATGAAGAGCTACGAACGCGTCGCCAGGGGCATCGCCTATGTGCCGCAGGGCCGGATGATCTTTTCCACCATGACGGTGAAGGAGAACATCGAGACCGGCCTCGTCGTCTCGGGCGAGACCGAGGTGCCCGGCAGCATCTACGAGCTGTTTCCGGTGCTGCTGGAAATGAAGAATCGCCGCGGCGGCAATCTTTCGGGCGGACAGCAGCAGCAGCTCGCGATCGCGCGCGCGCTCGCCACCAAGCCCAAGGTGCTGCTGCTGGATGAACCGACCGAAGGTATCCAGCCCTCGATCATCAAGGAGATGGCGCGCACCTTGAAGCGCATTCGCGACGAGCGCGGCCTGTCGATCGTGGTCTCCGAACAGGTGCTGAGCTTCGCGCTCGATATCGCCGACCGCGTGCTGGTGATCGAGAACGGCGAGATCGTGCGCGACGACGCGCGCGACGCCGTCGATGCCGCGCAAATCTCGAAATATTTGTCCGTCTGAACCGTAACTTGGCTTGTAAACAGGGGAGCTTTTGATGCCAGAGACACTGATCAAGGTCGATCTCACGCAGTCGGCCTACGACAACGACATGGTACATAACCGCTGGCATCCGGATGTGCCGATGGTGGCGTGGGTCGGCCCGGGCGACGATTTCATCATCGAGACCTATGACTGGACCGGCGGCTTCATCAAGAACAACGATTCCGCCGACGATGTCCGCGACATCGACCTGTCGATCGTGCACTTCCTGTCCGGCCCGATCGGGGTCAAGGGCGCCGAGCCCGGCGATCTCCTGGTGGTCGACCTGCTCGATGTCGGGCCGATGAAGGAAAGCCTGTGGGGGTTCAATGGCTTCTTCTCCAAGAAGAACGGCGGCGGCTTCCTGACCGATCATTTCCCGCTGGCGCAGAAATCGATCTGGGACATCAAGGGGCTTTACACCTCGTCGCGCCACGTTCCCGGCGTCAACTTCGCCGGCCTGATCCATCCCGGCCTGATCGGCTGTCTGCCCGATCCGAAACTGCTGGCAACGTGGAACGAACGCGAGACCGCGCTGATCGCGACCAATCCGACCCGGGTGCCCGGGCTCGCCAATCCGCCGTTCGGTCCGACCGCGCATATGGGCCGGCTGAAGGGCGACGCCAAGGCGAAGGCCGCGGCGGAAGGCGCCCGCACCGTGCCGCCGCGCGAACACGGCGGCAATTGCGACATCAAGGATCTGTCGCGCGGCTCGAAGATCTATTTCCCGGTCTATGTGCCCGGCGGCGGCCTCTCGATGGGCGACCTGCATTTCAGCCAGGGCGACGGCGAGATCACCTTCTGCGGCGCGATCGAGATGGCCGGCTGGCTGCATCTCAAGGTCGATATCATCAAGGACGGCGTGTCGAAATACGGCATCAAGAATCCCGTGTTCAAGCCGTCGCCGATCACGCCGAACTACAAGGATTACCTGATCTTCGAGGGAATCTCGGTCGACGAAGCCGGCAAGCAGCATTACCTCGACGTGCATATCGCCTACCGGCAGGCCTGCCTGAACGCGATCGAATATCTGAAGAAGTTCGGTTACTCCGGCGCGCAGGCCTACTCCATCCTGGGAACGGCGCCGTGCCAGGGTCACATCTCCGGCGTGGTCGACGTGCCCAACGCCTGCGCGACATTGTGGTTGCCGACCGAGATCTTCGACTTCGACATCATGCCGTCGTCGGCCGGCCCGATCAAACACATCAAGGGCGACATCCAGATGCCGCTGTCACAGGACAAGTGATCCCCGCGCGACGGGGTGCGGGACGGTGCGTATCTGCCGCCCCGCATCCGCCGTCGCAGGTCCCGAGGATGCCATCGCGCGAGGAACAAGATGCCGGTCTACGAATATCTCTGCAACGATTGCGGCCCGTTCACCGACATGCGGCCGATGGCCGAATGCGACGCGCCGCAGGACTGCCCGCAATGCACAGGCGAAGCCCCGCGCGTGATCCTCACCGCGCCGAATTTCTTCTGCATGCCCAGCGACAGGCGCAAGGCCCACGCCACCAACGAGCGCTCGGCCAACGCGCCCAAGACCGTCGGCGAATACAAGGCCTCGCACGGCCCGGGCTGCGGCTGCTGCTCGACCAAGCCTTCACGGCTGGTGAAGAAAACCAGAAGCGGCGGCAAGAGCTTTCCGACCGCGCGGCCGTGGATGATCAGCCACTGATCCCGGTTTGCCGAAATCTTGATAATGTTGCGTGCGCAGAAGCAAAATTTCGATCCAGCATCAAGGCTTCCTCGCATTTGGCAATACCTTGCGCGGCGCGGTTCGTTGAAATCTGGAGCATGCCCAGATGCGTGCGCTCGAGCGTGCTGTGGGGCGATGGATAGCGCCTTGATCAGCGTCGCTTCGGCCACGGCGAGGCGCGCTGATCGGTCATCCGTCATATGGGCGACGCCAGCGGCCGCATTCGCGTTCGCGATGCCGACGAGCGCCTCAACATTTCCAGGGTCGAGCGCCAAGGCACGTTCGTAGAGGCCGCGGGATTGGTCCAAGTATTCGTTGGTCAGTCCCTTGTAGAAGCAAGCCATGCCCTGAAAACACAGGTCCATCGCATCGGGATGCAACGAGCGTTCCGACCGCCGCGCCTCAGCCGCAATAAGTTGGATATCTAGCGCGTTGGCGAGCCGTGAGACAATTTCGTCCTGCATATCGAACAGGTCGGCGACGGGTTTATCGAAGCGCTCGGCCCACAAATGATTGCCGGTTCCGGCGTCGATGAGCTGCACGTTGACGCGAAGGCGGGTTCCGGCGCGCTGCACCGAACCTTCAAGCACATAGCGGACGTTCAACTCGCGTCCGATTTGCTTCACGTCGAGAGCTTTGCCCTTGAAGGTGAACGCCGTGTTGCGCGCGATCACAAATGAGCCAGCAATGCGCGACAAGTCGGTGGTGAGGCTTTCGGTCACGCCATCGGCGAAATAGTCCTGCCCGGGATCGCCGCCGATGTTCGCGAAAGGGAGCACGACGAGCGACAAGCGCGGCGCGGAAGGCGCACCGGGCACTGCGCCATTCTCCTTGTTCAAGACCAAGCCCGTCCCGCTTCACGGCATAGGCGCGCACCGGACGGGCGATATTCTTGAGGTTCTGCTCGCCGAGATCGATGAACTCGACATCGACTTTGCCGCGAACCTGATCAAAGGCCGACGATGAGATGCAGATGCCGCCGGGTTCGGCGATGCCCTCCAGCCGAGCTGCGACGTTGACGCCATCGCCGAGAATGTCGTCGCCCTCGATGAGGATGTCGCCGAGGTTGATCCCGATCCGGAACAGCATTTGCCGGTCTTGCGGGACGCCCTCATTGCGCTCGGCCATCAGCGTCTGCACCGCAACGGCGCAATCGACCGCGTCGACTACCGAGGGGAACTCGATCAGCAGGCCATCGCCCGTCGTCTTGACGATACGCCCGCCGTGTTTCGCTACCACTGCGTCGGCTATGACGCGGTGTTCGCGCAGAATGCGGGCGGTGCCTGCTTCGTCGAGACCCATCAGCCGCGAATAGCCAGCCACATCGGCGGCCACGATCGCCGACAGCCTGCGTCCGATCCGGCCTGGTGGCTGTTGCACCATGGCATTCGAGTCCCTTCGCGCGCCATTTTGTACGACAAACGGACTGTCGCGCCAACACCCGCTCAATGACCATCGCGGTCGGGCTTATGCCGGCTTATGCCACATCTCGCCATTTCCCTGCGCCGCGGAATTTGGTCGCTGTCGGGGCAGGGCGGACATCCACCAAGCCGCACCGGTCAGGTTCGACTTATGAATAGACGCGCTAGCTCAGCCGGTTGCCGGCGACGGCGAGGCTCGGACGGCTGCCGGGCTGCCGCGTGGTGATGTCTGGCGTCAACGGCACCGACAGCCGGCAGATCAGGCCCTCGGAGCGCCAGTCGAACTCGGCCTGTCCGCCGAGCTGCGACTCGATGGAGGCGATCACGCTTCGGGTTCCGAAGCCGCGCGACGCCGGCTTTTCGACCAGCGGGCCGTTTTTCTCCTCCCAGACCATCTGCAAGAACGTCTTCCTCGATGGCCCAGTTGAGGGAAAGCCGGCCGGACAGCGTCGACAGCGCGCCATACTTCGCCGAATTGGTGACCAGCTCGTGCAGGGCGAGCGCCAGCGTTTGCGCGGTCGCGGGCTGGAGCTGAATGTCGATGCCGCGAAACGTGATCTGGTCGGCGGTTGCGTAGGGCGCGAGTTCTTCGTCCACCAGCTTGCCGATTTCCGCGCCCTGCCAGCTCGACAGCGACAGGATGGTGTGCACCCGCGCCAGTGCGCTGATCCGCCCTTCGACGGCCTGGATATAGGCCTTGACGGTCTCGCCGCGCGTCAGCCGGACGATCGATTGCGCCAGCGCCAGCGCATTCTTGGCGCGGTGATCGACTTCGCGGGCCAGCAGGTTCTGGCGTTCCTCGGCGCGCTTCCGTTCGGTGATGTCGACGGTGACGCCGCTGACCCGCACCACGCGACCGGCCTTGTCGACCGTCGCGGCCGCCGTGCCGACGCACCAGCAGACTTCGCCGTCCGGCCGGTTGATCCGGAATTCCGCCTCATAGGATCGCGCGCCCATGTTGAACTGGGCGATCGCCTTGGCGCGCAGTTGAACGACGTCGTCCGGATGCAGCAAGGCCTCGACATTGGCCGTCGTCACCACGAAGGTCTTCGGATCGACGCCGAAGATCTGGAACTGGCCTTCGTCCCACATCCAGTCGCCGTTGATCCAGTCCCAATCCCAGGAGCCCATCTTGCCGGCGGCGAGCGCCAGGCTGCGGCGCTGTTCGCTTTCGAGCAGTCTGGCCGTGGAGTTCCTCGAGTTCCGCCGTGCGCGCGCGAACGCGATCCTCGAGTTCGGCATTGAAGCGCTCGAGTTGCCGGGTCTTGCGATAGAGTTCGGCGAACACCCTGATCTTGGCGCGCAGCACCTCGGGGATGACCGGCACCGGAACGTAGTCGACCGCGCCCATCTCGTAGCCGCGCAGCCGGTCGATGTCGCTGACCTGGATCGCCGAGATGAAGATCATCGCGGTCTTCTGGAACCGCGGATGCTCGCGGATCATGGCGGCGAGTTCGAAGCCGTCCAGCTCCGGCATGCAGACGTCGACCAGGATGACCGCGACTTCGTTCTTGAGCAGGAATTCGAGCGCCTCGCGGCCGGAGGTCGCGACGACGAGGTTCTCGCCGAGTTCCTTCAGGATGACCTCATAGGCGAGCAGCTTCGCCGGCTGATCGTCGACCAGAAGGATGTTTACCTTTTCATGGCTCATCATCGAATGCACCGGTCAGCGATGCAGCCACATGCGTATGGCGAGGAGCAATTGCTCGGTGTTGACGGGTTTGGCCAGATAGTCGGAGGCGCCGGCCTCCAGGCACTTCTCGCGGTCGCCCTTCATCGCCTTGGCGGTCAGCGCGATGATCGGCAGCCGGCGGAACGCCGGGTTTTCCCGGATCACGCCGATGGTCTGATAGCCGTCCATCTGCGGCATCATGATATCCATCAGGACGATGGCGATCTCCGGGTTGGACTCCACCAGCGCGACCGCCTCGCTGCCGGTGGTGGCGGTGAGCACCTTCATGCCGCGCCGCTCCAGCACGCTGGAAAGCGCGAAGA
The DNA here is from genome assembly GCA_963843225.1 of uncultured Alphaproteobacteria bacterium. Lineage (GTDB taxonomy): Bacteria > Pseudomonadota > Alphaproteobacteria > Rhizobiales > Xanthobacteraceae > Bradyrhizobium. Next base: position 58,938 of record CAWJJT010000015.1, read on the forward strand.
TGTTGCGGGCATCGTCGTCGACCAGTAGCGCGGTCCGGCCGACCAGGTCCTCGTCGGAACTGTTGAGCTTCTCCAGCATTCGCTGCTTCTCGATCGGCAATTCCGTGATCACACGGTGCAGAAACAGCGACGTTTCGTCGAGCAGCCGTTCCGGCGATTCCACGCCCTTGACCACGATGCTTCGCGCCATCGTGTGCAGTTCCGCGTCCTCCTCGACCGAAAGCTCGCGGCCGGTGAAGACGACCACGGGCACGTTCGACAAGCGAGTCGTCGTTGCGGATGGAATCCAGCACCTCGAAGCCGCTCATGTCGGGCAGCCGCAGATCGAGCACCACGCAGTCGCAGGGGTTTTCGCGCAGCGTGGAGAGCGCCGCCGCGCCGGTATCGGTGGTGACGATCTCGATGTCGTCGTGGTCGAGAAGTTCGCGGATGCTCATCTGTTCGGCCGCATTGTCTTCGACGATCAACAGCCGCTTGCGGCGCGGCTTGGCGTATTCCTTGATCTGGGACAGCGCCGCGCTCACGCCTTCGGTCGTGGTCGGCTTGTTGACGAAGGAGAACGCGCCGCGCGCCAGCGCGTGCTGACGGTCTTCGTCCAGCGTGATGATCTGGACCGGAATGTGCCGCGTCAGCGGATTGTGCTTGAGCTGGCTCAGCACCGTCCAGCCGAGCATGTCGGGCAGGAAGACGTCGAGCGAGACCGCGGTCGGCTGGAACTGCTTGGCCAGATCCAGCGCCTCCGCGCCGCGCGCGGCGACCAGGACCTTGAAGCCCTTGTCGCGGGCGAGATCGACCAGCACGCGCGCGTAATGCGGGTCGTCCTCGACGATCAGGAGGATGGTGTCGCCGGGTTCGAGGTTGAGCCGGTCGTCCGGAATCTGCTCGATGACGCGCTCCGGTGCGGCCGGCAGCATCGGGTCGATGCCGTATTGCGATGACGAGCTGACCCGCGGCGCCACCGTCGGTCCGGAATATTTCAGCGGCAGATAGAGCACGAAGGTGCTGCCCTTGCCGGGCGTGCTGTGCAGATGGATTTCGCCGCCGAGCAGGCTCGCCAGCTCGCGGCTGATGGCGAGACCAAGACCGGTGCCGCCATATTTCCGGCTGGTGCCGGCGTCGGCCTGCTGGAATGCCTCGAAGATCAGCTTCTGCTTTTCCGCGGGGATGCCGATGCCGGTGTCGGACACCTCGAAGGCGATCACGGCCGGCGCATGGTTGAGCACGGGATGTTCGGCGCTCCAGCCGCCGAGCGCAGCGGAAACGCTGAGCCGCACGCCGCCCTCGGCGGTGAACTTGAAGGCGTTCGACAGCAGGTTCTTCAAGCACCTGCTGCAGACGCTTGGAGTCGGTGACGATGCTGCGCCCGAGGTTGGGATCGATCTCGATGTTGAACGACAGCTGGCGGTTTTCCGCCTCGTGCCGGAACGGCCGTCCGACGGTTTCCAGCAGGTTGGAGGTCAGGATTTCCTCGGCATCCACCGTCACGGTGCCGGACTCGATCTTGGACAGGTCGAGGATGTCGCTGATCAGGTTCAGCAGGTCGGTGCCCGCGCCGTGGATGGTGCGCGCGAATTCGACCTGCTTTCCGGTCAGGTTGCCGTCCGGGTTTTCGGTGAGCTGCTGGCCGAGGATCAGGATGCTGTTGAGCGGCGTGCGCAGCTCGTGCGACATGTTGGCCAGGAATTCGGACTTGTATTTCGAGGTCAGCGAAAGCTCGGTCGCCTTTTCTTCGAGCGCGCGCCGCGCCTGCTCGATTTCCTGGTTCTTGCGTTCCACCTCGACGTTGCGTTCGGCGAGCTGCTGCGCCTTCTGCTCGAGCTGTTCGTTGGTCTGCTGCAGTTCCTTCTGCTGGGTCTGCAATTCGCCGGCGAGCTGCTGGGACTGCTTCAGCAGGCCTTCGGTCTGCATCGTCGCCTCGATGCTGTTGAGCACGATGCCGATCCAGTCGGTGAGCTGTTCGAGGAAGGTCATCTGCGAGGTCGTGAAGGCGCTGACGGAGGCGAGCTCGATGACGGCCTTGACCTGGTTCTCGAACAGCACCGGAAGCACCACGAGATTCTTCGGCACCACCCGCAGCAGCGCCGAGTTGATCGGCACCGCATCGCTCGGGATGTCCGATACCAGCCGCTGGCGCTTGTCCATCGCGCATTGTCCGATCAGGCCCTCGCCGAATTGCACGATCGGCTGATGCGGACTGACGCCGTCGCCGGCATAGGCCGACAGCAGGCGCAGTTGCGGATTGTCTTCGTTTTCGACCTGGTAGATCACGCCCATATGCGCGTTCACCAGCGGCGTCAGCTCGGTCAGCAGCAGCCGGCCGACGGTGGTGAGGTCGCGCTGGCCCTGCAGCATGTTGGTGAAGCTGGCGAGGTTGGTCTTCAGCCAGTCCTGCTCGGTGTTGACGTCGGTGGTGAGCCGCAGATTGCCGATCATCGTATTGATGTTGTCTTTGAGCTCCGCGACTTCGCCGCGGGCGTCGACCTGGATCGAGCGGGTGAGGTCGCCCTTGGTCACGGCGGTCGCCACTTCGGCGATCGCGCGCACCTGCGAGGTCAGGTTGGCCGCCAGCAGGTTGACGTTGCCGGTGAGGTCCTTCCAGGTGCCGGCCGCGCCGGGCACGTTGGCCTGACCGCCGAGCCGGCCTTCGACGCCGACTTCGCGCGCCACGCTGGTGACCTGATCGGCGAACGTCGCCAGCGTCTCGGTCATGTTGTTGATGGTGTCGGCGAGCGCCGCGACTTCGCCCTTCGACTTCACGGTCAGGTTCTGCTTGAGATCGCCGTTGGCGACCGCGGTCACCACCTTGACGATGCCGCGCACCTGTTCGGTCAGATTGGCGGCCATGAAGTTGACGGTGTCGGTGAGGTCCTTCCAGGTGCCGGCGACGCCGGGCACCTGCGCCTGGCCGCCGAGCTTGCCTTCGGTGCCGACTTCGCGCGCGACGCGCGTCACTTCGCCGGCGAAGGCGTTGAGCTGGTCCACCATGGTGTTGATGGTGTTCTTCAGTTCGAGAATTTCGCCCTTCACGTCCACCGTGATCTTGCGCGACAGGTCGCCGCGCGCCACGGCGGTGGTGACTTCGGCGATGTTGCGGACCTGCGTGGTCAGGTTGGCGGCGAGCAGGTTGACGTTGTCGGTCAGGTCCTTCCAGGTGCCGCCGACGCCGGGCACCACGGCCTGGCCGCCCAGCCGGCCTTCGGTGCCGACTTCGCGCGCCACGCGCGTCACTTCGGCGGCGAAGGAGCGAAGCTGCTCGACCATGGTGTTCAAGGTGTCCTTGAGCAGCAGGATCTCGCCGCGCACGTCGACCGTGATCTTCTTCGACAGGTCGCCGCCGGCGATCGCGGTCGCGACCTCGGCGATGTTGCGGACCTGCGCGGTCAGGTTCGAGGCCATGAAGTTGACGTTGTCGGTGAGGTCCTTCCAGGTGCCGGCGACCTCGGGCACTTCGGCCTGGCCGCCGAGCTTGCCTTCGGTGCCGACCTCGCGCGCCACGCGCGTCACTTCGGACGCAAACGCGTTGAGCTGGTCGACCATGGTGTTGATGGTGTTCTTCAGCTCGAGAATTTCGCCCTTCACGTCGACGGTGATCTTGCGCGACAGGTCGCCGCGCGCCACCGCGGTGGTGACTTCGGCGATGTTGCGGACCTGGGCGGTCAGATTGCCGGCCATCGAGTTGACGCTGTCGGTGAGGTCCTTCCAGGTGCCGGCGACGCCGGGCACGTTGGCCTGGCCGCCGAGCCGGCCTTCGGTGCCGACCTCGCGCGCCACGCGCGTCACCTCGCCGGCGAAGCGGTTGAGCTGATCGACCATGGTGTTGAGCGTTTCCTTGAGCTGCAGGATCTCGCCGCGCACGTCGACGGTGATCTTGCGCGACAGGTCGCCGCCGGCGATCGCGGTGGCGACCTCGGCGATGTTGCGGACCTGCGCGGTCAGATTGCCGGCCATCGAGTTGACGCTGTCGGTGAGATCCTTCCAGGTGCCGGCGACGCCGGGCACTTCGGCCTGGCCGCCGAGCTTGCCGTCGGTGCCGACCTCGCGCGCCACGCGCGTCACTTCGCCGGCGAAGGCGTTGAGCTGGTCGACCATCGTGTTGAGCGTTTCCTTCAGCTGCAGGATTTCGCCCGACACGTTCACGGTGATCTTCTTCGACAGGTCGCCCTTGGCGACGGCGGTCGCGACTTCGGCGATGTTGCGGACCTGGCCGGTCAGGTTGGAGGCCATCGAGTTGACGCTGTCGGTGAGATCCTTCCAGGTGCCGGCGACGCCGCGCACCAGCGCCTGGCCGCCGAGCTTGCCTTCGGTGCCGACCTCGCGCGCCACGCGCGTCACTTCGCCGGCAAAGGCGTTGAGCTGGTCGACCATGGTGTTGATGGTGTCTTTCAGCTCGAGAATCTCGCCGCGCACGTCGACCGTGATCTTCTTCGACAGGTCGCCATTGGCGACCGCGGTCGTCACTTCCGCGATGTTGCGGACCTGCGCCGTCAGGTTGGACGCCATCGAGTTGACGCTCTCGGTCAGGTCCTTCCAGGTGCCGGCGACGCCGAGCACGTTGGCCTGGCCGCCCAGCCGGCCGTCGGTGCCGACCTCGCGCGCCACGCGCGTCACTTCGCCGGCGAAGGCGTTGAGCTGGTCGACCATGGTGTTGAGCGTTTCCTTGAGCTGCAGGATTTCGCCCGACACGTTCACGGTGATCTTCTTGGAAAGGTCGCCGCCGGCGATCGCGGTCGCGACGTCGGCGATGTTGCGGACCTGCGCGGTCAGGTTGGACGCCATGAAGTTGACGTTGTCGGTGAGATCCTTCCAGGTGCCGGCGACGCCGGGCACCTGGGCCTGGCCGCCGAGCTTGCCTTCGGTGCCGACCTCGCGCGCCACGCGCGTCACTTCCGAGGCGAAGGAGTTGAGCTGGTCGACCATCGTGTTGATGGTGTCCTTCAGCTCCAGGATTTCGCCGCGCACGTCGACGGTGATCTTGCGCGAGAGGTCGCCGCGCGCGACCGCGGTGGTGACGTTGGCGATGTTGCGCACCTGCGCGGTCAGGTTGCCGCACATGGCGTTGACGGAGTCGGTGAGGTCCTTCCAGGTGCCGGCGACGCCGGGCACGATCGCCTGGCCGCCGAGCTTGCCGTCGGTGCCGACTTCGCGGGCGACGCGCGTCACTTCGGAGGCGAAGGAGCGCAGCTGGTCCACCATGGTGTTGATGGCTTCCTTCAGCTGCAGGATTTCGCCGCGGACGTCGACCGTGATCTTCTTGGACAGGTCGCCGTTGGCGACCGCGATGGTGACCTCGGCGATGTTGCGGACCTGGCCGGTGAGGTTGTTGGCCATCGAGTTGACGCTCTCGGTCAGGTCCTTCCAGACGCCGGTCACTTCGGGCACCTGGGCCTGGCCGCCGAGCTTGCCCTCGGTGCCGACTTCGCGCGCCACGCGCGTCACCTCGGAGGTGAACACGCTGAGCTGCTTGATCATGGTGTTGACGATGGTGGCCGACTGCAGAAATTCGCCGCCCAGCGGGCGGCCGTCGACGTCGAGCTGAACGGTTTGCAACAGGTCGCCCTGCGCGACCGCGGCGACCGCGCGGGTCACTTCGCGCGTCGGCCAGAGCAGATCGTCGATCAGCGTGTTGACGGAGCCTTCCATGTCGGCCCATGAGCCGCTGGCCAGTCCGAACTTGACGCGCTGCCGGGTCTTGCCTTCGCGGCCGACCACCTGGCCGACGCGCTCGAGCTGCTGCGCCATGCGCTGATTGGCGGCGACGATTTCGTTGAAGGTGTCGGCGATCTTGCCCTCGATGCCGAGATGGTCGCCGGTCATTCGTACCGAGAAGTCGCCGCTTCGCATCGCCTGCAGCGCCTGCAGCAATTCCTGCGAAGGATCCGGTTTTCCATTGGTGTACGGCTTTGTCTTGGTGGCACGACGCTTGGCGGACGGAGCGGCAGAGCCGAGATCACTCATGGAATTCCCCTGAAAGAGCCGAAGCGCGCCCGCATTCGAATCCGTGCGAGTCGTTATTTTTGCCAGCATCAGATCGTGCGAATGATCGCGAAGCAAGTGAAATACGTTAGATATTACAATTGCTTAGGTTCCCGGTTTTGAACCAGCAGGAACAATTCAGCAGCGGAACTTTTGTTCCCTCGCCACCTCAATATTCTTGATCGGGATGGTTTCCGCCGACTAACCGCGCTTGCAGCGCCGCTTCTCAACTCGCGGTTGCGAGCCTCGCGCGTCCAGGCGGGTTCGTGGCGCGAGTTCCGCACCGTGGAACTGGCGCAAGGCCCGCTATTGCCGCTTCTGGTTCGGCCTCCTCGGTGGAGGCGGGCTGGCGGCGCCGGGCGTCTGCGGATCGAGCTTGCGGGTCATCTTGACGGCGGCCTCGCTGAGGTCGAGCAGCGAGCGGCGGCCTTCCTCCATCACCGTGGCGGATTTCTTGTTGAAGCTCTCGGCCAGTTCGCGAAGCGACTGCACTTTCCCCAGCAATTCGTCGACCCTGCCATTCGCAAGGCCCGGCACGAAATCGTCGACCCTGTCCATGGCGCTGTCCATGCTGGCGAAGGCATCGTCGGCCTTGCGCATGATGCTTTCGATCGCATCGCCCTTGCCTGCCAGCGATGCCGTAAAGGTTTCGAAGTTGAGGAGCGTATCTTTCACCATCGCCTGATTGCCGACGAGGATGCGGTCGACATTGTGCAGGGAGTCGCGGATCAACTCGATCTCGCGCAGGTCTGCGGTCAGGATCGGAACACCGTCTTCATCCAGCGGCACCGGGGCCGCGGCATCCTCGCCGCCGGTCAGCGAGATCGCCGCAACGCCCGTCAGGCCCTGGAACTCGACGCCGACGACCGTGTCCCTGCGAATGGGCGCGCTATTATCCACCATGACGAGGGCGACGATCTTGCGGGGATTGTCCAGCTTGAGCGACTTTATCACCCCGATCTGGACGCCGTCGAAATTGACGCTGCCGCCCTTGCGCAGTCCGCTGGCCGAGCCTTCGAACACGATGCGAAGCGGGGCTTGTTGCCGTAACGCGTGGATTTTCTGATAGCCGAGCAGGCCCGCGAACGCCGCGGCGATCACCGCCAGCGTCGTGGTTCCGATCACAAGGTTGCTCTTGGCCATGCGCGGATATTACGGGCAAAGCGGGACGAGCGAAAGGCGCTGCGGGCGCCATAGCCCATCGTCGTCCCTCCACCCGCGCGCGTGGCGGGGAGGGGCAGGGGCTTAGGTCAGCGTCCATTCCTCGGCGCTGGCGCCGGCGAGCGCGCGGACGCGGCTTTCGTCGGCGGCGAGTTCCTTGGCCGTTCCCGAATAGACCACGATGCCGTCGTCGAGCACATAGGCGTCGTCGGCGATTTCCAGGCTCATCCGCGCATTCTGCTCGACCAGCAGGACCGAAATGCCCTCGGTCTTCATCTGCTGGACGATGCGGAACACTTCGCGCACGATCAGCGGCGCCAGGCCCTGCGAGGGCTCATCGAGAATTAGTAGCCGCGGGTTGAGCAGCAAGGCTCGGCCGATCGACAGCATCTCCTGCTCGCCGCCGGAAAGCTGGCGGCCGCGATTGGATTTTCGCTCCTCCAGCCGCGGAAACAGCTTGTAGATTCGCTCGATGGTCCACGGCCCCTCGCGTTCGAGCGGCACCTTGAGGTTTTCCTCGACGCTGAGATTGGCGAAGATGCGCCGGCCCTCGGGCACATAGCCGACGCCTGCCGCCGCGACGCGGAAGGTCGGCCAGCGCGTGGTATCCTCGCCGAACACCGTGATCTTGCCTTCGCGCGCCGGCGTCAGGCCCATCAGGCTGCGCAGCGTCGTGGTCTTGCCGGCGCCGTTGCGCCCGAGCAGCGCGGTGATCTTGCCCTCGGCGACGCTGAGGCTGACGCCGTGCAGGATGTGGCTCTTGCCGTAATAAGTGTGGAGGCCTTCGGCTGTGAGGGCGGCGGTCATGCGGCATTGCCCAGATAAGCGGCCTGCACGGTCTCGTTGGCGGCGATCTCCTGCGGCGTGCCCTGCGCCAGCATCCGGCCCTGGTCGAGCACGCAGATGCGGTCGGCGAGATGAAACACCACGCGCATGTCGTGCTCGATCAGCACGATGGTGTAGTTGCTGTCGCGGTGCAGCCGGCGGATCAATTGGGTGATCTGAAAGGTTTCCTGGTCACCCATGCCGGCGGTCGGCTCGTCGAGCAGCAGAAGATGCGGTTTCAACGCCAGCGCCATCGCGATCTCGGCGGCGCGCTGGTCGCCATGCGCGAGCTCGCCGACCAGCCGGTCCGTCTTGGTTTCCAGCGACACCAGCTTCAGCGTCTCCTCGACGCGGGCATGCACCTGCGCGGCCTCGGCGCGGTTGATCCAGGGCCGCAGCCGGTAGCCGCCCGCCACCTCGGCGGCGATGCGGACGTTTTCGAACACGGTGAGCTCGGGGAAGATCTCGGTGATCTGGAAGGTCCGGGCCATGCCGCGGGTGACGCGCTCATGGGTGGAAAGCTTGGTGATGTCGAGGCCATCGAAGGTGATGGAGCCGGAGGTCGGCGGGAAAAATCCCGAGATCAGGTTGAAGAAGGTGGTCTTGCCGGCGCCGTTCGGTCCGATGATCGCGCACATTTCGCCTTTTGCCACCGACAGCGAGACGTCGCGCACCGCCACCAGATTGCCGAACCGTTTGGTGACGTTTTTGATATCGAGAACGTTCATGCCTTGCTCCGTTGCAGGAAGCCCAATAGTCCGCGCGGGAAGAACAGCACGACCAGGACAAACAGGAGGCCGACGAACGACATCCAGTTGACGGTGATGCTCGACAGATAATCCTGCAGCACCACGAATACGGCCGCGCCCAGCAGCGGTCCCCAGAAGCTGCGCATGCCGCCCATCACCGCCATCATGACGAAGTCGCCGGACTGGCTGTAGTGCAGGCCCCTCGGATCGGCGAAGTTGTTGACCAGCGCATAGAGCGCGCCGGCAAACGCCATGAAGAAGCAGGACAGCGTGAACGCGATCCAGATATGGCGTTCGACGGGGATGCCGAGGAAGCGGGCGCGGCGCTCATTCTCGCGGATCGCGATCATGGTGCGGCCGAATGGCGAGCGCAGGATGAAGGCCATGACGCCGACCGCCAGCGCGAAACAGAACAGCACGAAGTAATAGAAATTGTTGGCGCTGGAGAGGATGTCGAGCTTGAACGCGCCGAAATCGAGCGGCTGCCGCGAGAAGCCGCGCAGGCCGTCGTCGCCGCCGGTCAGCGAGCTCCACTGGAAGGCGATGTAGTAGAACACCTGGCCGAACGCGATCGTCACCATCGCGAAATAGACGCCGCGCCGCCGCACGATCAGGGTGCCGAGGATGGCGCCGCAGAGGCCGCCGAGCAGCATTCCCAGTATCAGCGCCAGAGGCGTGCTGAGCGCCACGAATTTCAGCGCCAATCCGGCGCCATAGGCGCCGAGGCCGAAATAGGCGGCGTGGCCGAACGACAGCACGCCGGTAAATCCAAGCAGGAAATTCAGCGACATCGCCGCCAGCCCGAGCACCAGCACGCGGGTGGCGAGCGCGGTATAGCCGCCGAGCGGCGCCATCCAGTAGGGGGCGAGCAGCAGGGCTGCCCAGATCGCGGCCAGCGCGATCAGCTTGCGGGTTTGCTCGGCGCTCAACTCATCATTCCTTCTTCGCCGAACAATCCGCGCGGGCGGGTGAGGAGAATCACCGCCATCATGACGTAGATCACCGCCTCGCTGGCGGCGGGGAAAAACACCGCCGTCAATCCCGAGGCCACCCCGATCAGGAGGCCGCCGGCCAGCGTTCCCGGCAGGCTGCCGATGCCGCCGACGATGATGGCGATGAAGCTCGGCATCAACAGGCCGGTGCCCATGGTCGGTTCAAGGCCGAGTTGTCCGGCCGCGAGCACGCCGGACAGGCCGGCGAGGAAAATGCCGACCGCGAAATTGAGCGAGCGCAGCATTTGCACGTTGATCCCGAGCGCGGCCACGGTATCGAGGTCGAGCGTGCCGGCGCGGATGCGAATGCCGAGACGGGTGTAGCGCAGGAGCAGGAACAGCCCCGCCACCGCGACCATCACCACCGCCACCATGAACAGGCGGTAGCCGGTGATGAAGAACAGATCATTGCTCAGCGGCTGCGCCAGGAATGCGGGAATGGTGACCGGCTTGCCCTGCGGGCCAAAAATGAATCGCGTGCCGTCCTCGATCATGAACGCGAGACCGAAGGTGAGCAGCAGGCTGTAAAGCGGGTCGCGGCCATAGAGCGGCCGGATCAGCACGCGCTCGACCAGAAGCCCGATGATGGCGGTCAAGGGCGGCGCCAGCAGCAGCGCGCCCCAGAAGCCGACATAGGGCGTGATCGTGTAGGCGATGTAGCCGCCGATGACGAGAAACCCGCCATGGGCGAAATTGATGACATTGCTCAGATTGAGGATGAGCGAGAGGCCAAGCGCCATCAGCACATAAAAGGCGCCGATGATCAGCCCGTTGGTGACGTTAAACAGAAGCAGTTGCCACATAATTCACCGAAGGAAACTCATGCATCCCCCGGGAGGCGGATGCCTCCCGGACCCCCAAAGGAAACAGCGAACTTCGTGTCAGGACGGCCACTTCACACTGCAGCCGGTTTCGGCGACGGCCGGAGCCGTCTTGTCGCCGGCGATGATCTCGTCGACACGGAACAGATCTTCCGGATCGTCCTTGCCCTTCGACTGCGCCTCGCCCACGAAGGACGATGTCATCAACTGATGGTCGCCCTTGCGATAGTAGACCTTGTTCGGCTGCAGCTTGACGTCGTCGGGCAGCTCGAAATTCTCCAGCGCGGTCGCAAGCTTGACCGCGTCGGTGGTCTTCTCCTGGTTGGCGATCAGGGCAAAGGTCATCGCCGAGGTGTAGCCGAACCAGTGCCGCGCGGTCGGGACGTTGCCGTTATTGACCTTGCGGATATCGGCCGTGAATTTCTCGACGCCGGCGATGCCCGGCTGCTTCCAGTACCATTCGAACATCCAGACGCCGATCCGCGCCTCCGGCGGCAGCGCGGCCAGTGATTCCAGCTCCTGCTGCGTTCCCGCGACATGGATCTGCTTGTCGAGGCCGAACTGCACGACCTGCTTGAGGCAGTTGATCATGTCGGAGCCCTGCACCAGCAGGATCAGCACGTCGGGGCTGGCGGCGCGCGCCTTGATCAGGTAGGCGGAGAAATCGGTGGTGCCGAGCGGTGTCAGCTCGTTGCCGGTTACCGTGCCCCCGAGCTTCTTCAGGTCGTCGGTGCAGGCGTCATACAGCGTGTGGCCGAAGGCGTAGTCCGGCGTGATGAAGTGCCATTTCTTGCCGTACTTGGTGAACAGCACATTGGAAACCGAATTGGCTTCCATCCGCGTGGTGTTGCAGACGCGGAATACGTTCCACTTGCAGTCCTTGCCGGTGATCGAATCGGTATGGCCGCCGGAAACGATGTGCAGGACCTTCTTCTCGGCGGTGACCTGGGCGATCGCCGCGGCGATGCCCGAATTGACGTCGCCGATCATGAAATTGACCTGATCGCGCTCGATCAGCTTGCGCGCCTTCTGCACGCCGGTGCCGACGTCATTGGCGGAATCTTCCACCAGCAATTCGACCTGGCGTCCGAGGATGCCGCCCTTGGCGTTCATCTGCGCAACCGCAAGCTTGGCGCCGGTCACCTCGTTGCCGGCCGGCGCGGCGTAAACGCCGGTAAGCGGATCGACCATGCCCATCCGGATCGGCGTCTCGCCACGCGCCTGGATGATGAAGGGGGAAGCGACCTGCAAGGTACCGAGCGCGGCGGCGCCCTTTATCAGAGTGCGGCGGTTGAATTTCGGTTCGAGAATGCGCGATGTCATGAGTTTCCTCTGCGGATTGTTGTTTTTATTTTGTCATTCCGGGATGGTGCAAACACCAGACCCGGAATGACGGTACTGTTCGCTTCGCCCCAGGTATCAGGCAGGAGACGAAGCGCCGTTCGATCTCCGGCCTAGGCCGGCCACTGAATCTTGCAGCCGGTAGCTTCCGCCGGACCGGCGGCCTTCTCGCCGGGCACCGGGTTCTTCACCGTGAACATCTTGTCCGGATCTCCCTGCGGCGGGTGCGCCTCGCCGACGAATACGGTGCTCATCAATTCGTGGTCGCCGGCGCGGTACTCCGGGGCGCCCGGTTGCAAGGCGACTTCCGGCGGCAGTTTGAAGCCGGACAGAGCGCGCGCCAGCTTCGGCGCTTCCAGCGTCTTCTCCTGGTTCGCGATCAGCGCCAGCGTTTGCACCGACGCATAGCCGAACCAGTTGCGCGCGGTGGCGGCCGCACCGGTGATCTTCTTGATCGAGGCGTTGAATTCCGCGACATGCGGCACGCCCGGCTGGTCCCACCACCATTCCATGGTCCACCACCCGACCCGCGCGCCATCGGGCACGGCGCGGATGCTCTCGAGCTCGAACAGGGTGCCGCCGACCGCCATCTGCTTGTCGAGGCCGAACTGCACGAACTGCTTGAGGCTCGAGACCTGGTCGCCGCCGCCCATGACGTTGATGAGCACCTGCGGACCGAATGCCTTGGCCTGGATCAGATAGGCGGAATAATCCGCCGTGCCGAGCGGCACCAGCGCGCCGGCGGAGCTGCCGCCATTGGCCTTCAGGAGTTTCTCGAAGCCAGCCTGCACCGAGTGGCCATAGGCATAATCCGGCGTCAGGAAATACCATTTCTTGCCGAACTTCTCCATCAGCGTGGTGGCGATGGCGTTGGCGTCCATGGCGGTGGAGTTGCAGACCCTGAACACGTTCCAGGAGCAGTTGGTGCCGGTGATCGGATCGGTGTGGCCGCCGGAGACGATGTGGAGCACCTTCTTCTCGCTGGTGACCTGCGCCATCGCGATCGCGATGCCGGAATTCACGTCGCCGATGATGAAGCTGACATTGTCGCGCTCGATCAGCTTGCGCGTCTTCTGCACGCCGGTGCCGACGTCATTGGCGGAGTCTTCGATCAACAGTTCGACCGGCCGGCCGAGAATGCCGCCCTTCTTGTTGATCTCTTCAGTGGCGAATTTGGCTCCCACCACCTCGCCCTGGGCGATCGCGGCATAGACGCCCGTCAGGGGATCGACCATGCCGATCCTGACCGGGGTTTCGCCGCGGGCCTTGATGATGAAGGGGGATGAGAATTGCACCGCAGCAATTGCGGCCGTCGATTTCAAAATAGTCCGCCGATCGAGTGGCCAGGATCGTCCCGAAATACCCATGCTGTCCTCCCAGACAAGATGATGTGTGCCTTGATGGCTGGCATTCTGCGATGCCTTGGTTGGCGGGGAGCCTAGCCTTTCCACCTTGGCTTTGCCAACCGTCAACCCACGAGAATCTTGCAACCTTCGGCCTATGGACCGGCGCCCATTAATCGGTCGGGCAGTGATCCGGACGCCGGACGGTCGCGCGCGCCTATCGGCCTTGCGGCGGCGCGGCGGAGGCCTTGGCGCGGATCGGCGCTACCGGACGTCTGGCTTCACCGGGCTCGACGACAAAACGCTGATCGAGCGAATACCAGGGCGCCGCGAAACCCGGCTCGGGCGATGGCTCGTCATGGCGAACGTAATCGCCGATCAGCGCGCGCGTCACGCCGAACTGCACGTCCGAATCGATGTGCTCGTCGTCGGGCGAGTAGATTTGCGAGATCAGCGTTTTGAAGCCGGGCTTGTAAATCATGAAGTGCAGATGCGCGGGCCGGAAGTTGTGGCGGCGGGTGGCTCGCACCAGTTCGCCGACCGGGCCGTCGACCGGAATCGGATAGCCCGCCGGCTTGACGCTGCGGAAATCGAAGCGTCCGTTTTCGTCGGACACGAAGCGCCCGCGCAAATTCATCTCGGCTTGCGCGGGATCCTGGTTCTCGTAGAGGCCTTCCGGCGAGGAATGCCAGACATCGACTTCGGCGCCCGCGACGGGACGTCCCTTTGTGTCCTCGATCGAGACGCGAACGATCAGCCCCGGGCCCGGTGTCGGCGAGCGCACCAGGCTGTCGCCGCTGGCGCTCAACGGCTGGTCGTCGCGCCAGAACGGCCCCAATAGATTGGCCTGGGTTTCGGTCTGGCCGTTATTGCCGTTGTTGAGCAGGCAGACCAGCGAGGAAACGCCGAGCGAGCCCGCCATCAGCACCACCTCGTTATGCGAGGCGGTGGTTTTCTGTCCCATCGCGGCGACGATCCCCACCGCCTGCTGGAATTCGCGTTCGGTGAGGCGAACCTCGCGCACGAAGCCGTGCAGATGCCGCACCAGCGACAGCAGGATCTCGCGCAGCCGCGCATCCTCGGTGCGGCTGACCGCCTCGACGACCGCCTCGGTGACCATGGCCTGATTTTCGATGATCATGTCGAACCGCCGACCTCTGCGGCGCAGTCGGTTGCCGCGCCTTTGCAAGCCACGCCTTGGCCGAAGCGTTGCCGCGGCATCAATGCCCGGCGGCGCTTTTGGCCGCGGCGTTGTTGAGAACGACCAGGGCGTCGACGGCGACGCCGGTTTTGGTGTTGATCAGGAACGGATTGACGTCGATCGAGGCGATGCGGTTTCCGGCATCGGCCATCAGGTTGGACAGACCGACCAGCGCCTTCACCGCGGAAGCCTCGTGCAGCGCGGGCTTGCCGCGATAGCCCTTCAGCTTCACGCCGGCCTTGGTGCGGCGGATCAATTGGCTGGCCTCCGCCGCATCGAGCGGAGCACCGGCGAGCGCGACGTCCTTCATCAGTTCGATATCGACGCCGCCGGTTCCGAACAGCACGACCGGACCCATTTCGGCATCGAGCGACGCGCCGACCACGAGTTCGAGCTCGGCCTTGACCTGCTGCGCGATCAGGATGCCCTCGAGCTTCGGCTTGCCCTTCAGCCGCTTCACCCGCGCGGTGATGTCGTTGAACGCCTTCTTGACTTCGGCTGCGTTGTTGAGGTTCAGCACCACGCCGCCGATGTCGGATTTATGCAGGATTTCCGCGCTGACGACCTTGGCGACGACGGGGAAGCCGATCTTCTTCGCGGCCTTCACGGCGTCCGCGGCCGTCTGCACGATCTCTTCCTTCGACACCGGAATGCCGTAGGCCTTCAGCAGTTTCTTCGACGCGACCTCGTCCAGCGCCGCGCCGGTGGCGTTCTTCAGCGTCTTTTCCAGCGTCGCGCGCGCCGAAGCCGACGAACTCGATACGATGTCCGGCACCACCTTGCGCAACGCGGCGTAATCGATCAGCGACTTGATGGCGCCGACCGCCCGGTCCAGCCCCTGCATGACCGCGATATGCGGCAGCGATTTGCGCAAGCCCTTGGTGAATTCGGTGAAGCCGATCGACATCGTGCTGATATAGACGACCGGCTTGGAGGCGGCTCCCGCCATCTCGTTGACGATGCGCAAATTGCGCTCGCGCAGTTCGTGCGGCGCCTTGGGCAGCTCGGCGTCGATGATGACGATGTCGGTGTCGGGATCGTCGATCATGATCTTGATCGACTGCATGTAGACGGAAGGATCGACCACGGCGGCGAAGCCCGCATCGAGCGGATTGCCGACGATCGAGCCGGGGCCGAGCATCTTGGCGAGCTTGTCGCTGGCGTTCTTGCTCAAGGACGCAAAATTCAGACCGGCCGAGAAGAAGGCGTCGATCAACAGGCCGCGCTTGCCGCCGGACAGCGTGACCGCGGCGAGGCGGTTGCCCTTCGGCGGATCGGCATGCACGAAGCATTCGGTGGTTTCGATCAGTTCGTCGAGGCCGCGGGCGCGGATCACGCCTTCCCGCGTCGAGATCGCGTCGAACGTCTCGATCGAGCCGGCCAGCGCGCCGGTATGCGCCATGGCGGCGGCGCGTCCGCCCTCGGACGCCCCGAGTTTCAAGGCGATCACCGGCTTGCCCGCCGCGCGCGCGGCCTTGCAGGCCTCGCGGAACATCTTGGTGTTGCGCACGCCTTCCAGGTAGACGACGATCACGCGAACTTGCGGATCGGCGGCGAAATAGCGCATCAGATCCGGCGTCTCGAGCCCGGCCTCGTTGCCGGTCGTGACCATGTAGCCGACGCCGACGCCGCGATCCTCCAGCGCCTGACGGATCGCCATCACGATCGCGCCGGACTGGCCGGCGATCGCCACGGGACCGGCTTCCATGGTGACGATGCGGTCGTCGATGTTGGTGAACATCTTTTCGCCGGCGCTTAGGTTGCCGAGACAGTTCGGACCGGTGACCGCAAGCCCGGTCTCCCGGATCGCCTGCTGCAATTCCACCGCGAGCCGCTGGCTCTCCTCGTCCTGCAATTCGCTGAAGCCCGAGGTGACGATGGTCGCGGAGCGCGCGCCGGCCGCGGCGGCGTCGCGGATCACCTGAACCGCGAAGCGGGCGGGCACCAGCACCAGCACGTGGTCGGGCTTGTCCGGGAGGCTCGCGAAATCCTTGTAGCAGGGCACGCCCCAGATGGTTTCGCGCTTGGCATTGACCGGGATAGAGACCGCCTTCGAACTTGTACTTGATCAGGTTGTTCCAGATGCGCTCGGCGTAATTGCCCGGCTTGTCGGTGGCGCCGACCAGCACGATGTTGCGCGGATGCAGCATCGCATGGATGCTCTTGACGATGTCGCTGGCATCAGGCGCGGGGGACCATTTTTTAGCAGACACAGACACGGCACTTACCTGAGCTTCCATAGACGTAACCCCCGACCCTTCTTTTCAAGCGCGAACGACTGTCACGCTCGGTGGCGTTTCGTTCTTATTATGGGGAGTCGGAGAGGGTGGCAACTCGCGCCGCGATTGTCCGTCATGCGGTATTTTCGGCTCACCAGGCCGGCCGCGGCCGCGACGGCGAGGCGATGCCGGCGAGCAGCACGGCGAGGATCCCGGTCAGGAATATTCCGTCGAAGGTTCCGGCGCCGCCGATCGAGGCCACCGGCGCGCCGAGGCCGTTGATCTTGTCGAGATTGAGCAGATCGGCGCCGATCAGCGTGCCCATCGATCCCCCGATATAGGCCAAGCGGCGCGGCGTATTCGCGCGACAGGATGAAGGCAAGGATGGCGGTGGCCACCACCGGCGCGAATACCGGCACGGCGATGCCGAGGCCGTGCACGGGGGTGGCCATCATGTGGATGATGACAGCGATCACGGCGGTCGCGATGGCGGCCTTCAGCCAGAGCTGGTAGCGCAGCACGAGATAGGTGGACATCAGGGTCGGGATCACCGCGCCGCCGACATTGACGGCGATCACCGTGCCCGGCGACGAGACCACGTAGGGCACGACATACTGCATGCCGAAGTAGTCGACGATCTGCCCCGACTCCACGGTCTGTCCGGGCAGCACGGTGACCGGAATATTGAAATAGCTGCCGATCAGCGACCCGAACAGCAGCATCAGCGCCGCGCCCGGGCTCACGCCGAGCCGCATATAGGCGTAGCGCAGGATGCGAAGCTGGATCAGGATCACCAGCCCGATGACCAGAAACACCAGGATCGAAAACAGGACGGGCGTCAGCGGCAGATAGTGCATTCGAGAATCCGTGATCTCGGAAGGCTTGGTCCCGGAAGGTCGGTGCGGCTGTTTGACTCGGTGCTATAGTTGGGAACCCTCCCCGGGCGATCGCAAGGATCAGGCCGGAACAGGGCGCGTCACCGGCGCGCCATCAGGCGAACTCGAAAAGCCGAAATCGCCCCAAGGGGCGACTTCGCGTTTCGGATGTTCGTCGTTGCCGCATGTTCTGAACACCTCGTCCCGCTTGCGGGAGAGGTCGGATCGCATCGAGCGGATGCGATCCGGGTGAGGGGTTATGCTCTATCGATGGACCTGAACCCCTCACCCCAACCCTCTCCCACAAGGGGAGAGGGGGCCCACTGCCGCTGCCGAAGCAGCGGGGCCGAAGCTTAAAACTCACTAGCCTCCCGCTTCGGCGCTGATGATGTCGCCGAACAGGTCCCATTTGCCGTTCTTGAACTGCATCATCTTGAGCTGTTCGATCGGGGCGAAATCGGTGGCCGAGGTGTTGACCTTGATGCCGGGGATCAGCGTATCCGCCGCGAAATCCTTCAGGCTCGCCGCCTGCTTCATGACGTTTTCGCGGGTCAGATTGTCGCCGGCCTGCTTCAGCACCTGCACCATGGTCTGCGCGGCGGCATAGCCGTACACCAGATTGGCGTCGGAGATGTTGGCGCCCGGCATGTACTTGTCGACGAACACCATGAACTTCTTCATGCCTTCATCGTCCTTCCACTGCGGGTCGGAGGCGTCCTTGAGATAGCCGGCCGACAGCACGCCCTCGGAAGCCTCGAGGCCCGCCGGCTTCATGACCGCGCCGATCGAAATCGAAACGTCGGTCATGACGTGCATCGGCTTCCATTCCAGCTCCGCCATCTTCTTGATGGCCTGCGCGGCGAATTTCGGCGTCGAGATGTTGACCAGCACGTCGACGCCGGTGCCCTTGAGCTTGACGATATGGGAATCGATCGAGGGCTCGGTGGTCTCGTAGCTTTCTTCGGCGACCAGGATCGAGGAGGTCTTGTCGCCGAACACATCCTTCAGGCCGGCCACGTAGTCCTTGCCGAAATCGTCGTTCTGATAGAACACCGCGACCTTGGCGCCAGGCTTGGTCTTGAGGATGTACTTGGCGAAGATCCTCGCCTCGACGCGGTAGCTCGGCTGGAAGCCCATGGTCCAGGGGAAATCCTTCGGGTCGTTCCACTTGCTGGCGCCGGTGGCGAGGAAGAGCTGCGGCACCTTCTTGGTGTTCTGATATTTCTGCACCGCCGACTGGGTCGGCGTGCCGAGCGCGTTGAACACCAGAAACACTTCGTCGCTCTCGATCAGCTTGCGCACCTGCTCCACCGTCTTCGGCGGGCTGTAGCCGTCGTCATAGCTGATGAAATTGATCTTGCGGCCGTTCACGCCGCCCTGGTCGTTGATCATCTTGAAATAGGCGTCCTCGGTCTTGCCAATCACGCCATAGGCCGAAGCGGGTCCCGAATAGGCCTCGACATTGCCGATCTTGATTTCGGTGTCGGATGCGCCGGTGTCGTATTTCTTCTGGGCGAGCGCGCCCTGCGTGGTCAGCAGCGCGAACGCGGTCGCGGCGGCAAGGGAGGTCAGCAGTTTCTTGTTATTCACGGGAAGCAATACCTTTCATGAAGTGGAGGATGCGGGAGTGGACGTTACGGGCGTGGACGTTACGAAGTGACGGCTTTGGCGAGGTCGGCGGTGCGCGAGCAAAATTCTTCCGCAAGGTCGGCTTGTGGATCTTGCCGGTGGCGTTGCGCGGCAGGGCGTCGACGAACCGGATCGTGTAGGGGCGCTTGAAGCGCGCGAGGTTGGCCGCGCAATGCGCATGAATCTCGGCCTCGGTCAGGCTCTGCCCCGGCTTCACGGCGATGATCGCCATGCCGGTTTCGCCCCATTGCTCGCTCGGCATGCCGATCACGGCGGCCTCGGCGATCGCGGCGAGCTGGTGCAGCACGTTCTCGACTTCGGCCGGATAGACGTTCTCGCCGCCGGAGATGTACATGTCCTTCCAGCGGTCGACGATGTAGTAGAAGCCTTCCTCGTCGATCCGCGCGGCGTCGCCGGTGTGCAGCCAGCCATCGGTGAAGGAGGAGGCGTTGGCGTCGGGCCGGTTCCAGTAGCCGGGCGTGATGTTCGGCCCCTTCACCCATAATTCGCCGAGTTCGCCGATTTCGGCGTCGGTGCCGGCCGGCGTCACGATCCGCACTTCGGTATGCAGCACCGGCTTTCCCGAAGAGCCGGCCTTGCGCGCGGCGTCCTCCTTGTCGAGGGTGAGCACCGCGGGGCTGGTCTCGGTCATGCCGTAGCCCTGCTGCAGCGCGACGCCGCGCTCTTCCCACACTTTCAGCAGCGGCACCGGCATCGGCGCGCCGCCGACGCCGCCGATCACGAGGCGGCTGAAGTCGGCGGTGGCGAATGATGGGTGTTGCGCCATGAACTGGTAGATCGAGGGCACGCCGAAGAACACGTTGATGCGCTGTCGCGGGGTCGCTGATCAGTTCGAGCGCAAGGCCCGGGATCGAACGCGCGCATGATCAGCACGGTGCCGCCGGAATGCAGCACCGGGTTGGTGTAGCAATTGAGCCCGCCGGTGTGGAACAGCGGCAGCACGGTCAGCAGCACCGAGGACGGCGAGATATAGGCCGGGCCGCCGAGATTGACGCAGTTCCAGAACGTCATGCCGTGGGTGATGATGGCGCCCTTCGGCTGGCCCGTGGTGCCCGAGGTGTACATGATGGTCGAGATGTCATCGAGCGTGACGGGCTCGGTCTTGTCGATCGGCTTTGCCGCCGCGATCGCCGCCTCGTAGCTGCCGTCGGGCCCGAGCAGCAGCGTGGCAGCGACCTTGCACAGTTTTGCCACCGACAGCGCGACCTCGGCGAGGTCGGAATCATGGATCATCAGCACCGGCGCGGCGTCGCCGACGATGTAGTGCAGCTCGGGAACGGTGAGGCGGGTGTTCAGCGGCAGGAACACCGCGCCGATGCGGCCGCAGGCGAACTGCACTTCAAGGGTGTCGGTGGTGTTGAGCGCGAGCACGGCGACGCGGTCGCCGCTGACGATGCCGAGCGCGTCGCGCAGATGCGCGGCGAGCCGGGAAATGCGGGCGTCGAATTGCGCGTAGGTGAAGCTTCGTCGCGCTGGCGAGGTCGACGGCCGCCACCTTGTCCGGCGTGCGGCGGCCGAAATGCGCGATCCAGTCATAGTAGCGAACCGGCAAGAATTCCTCCTGGGTATCGCGGTCTTGTGCCGCTTGATCCCGTTTGTCGAATGATTGTGGGCAGCATGCCCAAATCCGGCCCTGTTGGCCAGCGGGTGTTTTGGGCGGCTTCCCTGCCGGGGCCAGTTCGCGGGACGACGGAATACCTGTCTTGCGTCGAGTGGCTGGGGGTGGCGAGGCGAGTGCCACCGTCCTTGCGAGGCCACATGGTTCGAGACGGCGCAATGCGACGTCCTCGCCATGAGGGTCTGGCGTCCGTCATGCTTGGGAAGCCGACGCCTCGACCAACATGGCACGCCCGGATCAAGTCCTGAGGCATGCCGCGCCTCTGTGCGCGTGCGTCTCGAAGGATCGGGCCGCAAAAAGAAGGCATGGCCACGACAAGACACAGCTCCCGCATTCGCGCCGCATCTTTCGCGCGAGGTTTGTCCTGCTCGTTCCGCCCTCTCCAGTCAGAGGGCGCGGGGAATGCCGGGCGCCCGATGCGCCCGCTGCCGCGTGTGCAGGTTGGTAGTGGTAACGCACACGCGTTGGTCAGGTCACACCGGAATCACCCGGCATTCCCCGCGCAATGGTTTTACGGCTTCCTTCGCGCTCTCCCCGGCGACCGGCTTTCTTGCCGCCGTCATCAGCGGAAGTTGCCTTCCGCGAACTTGACGCCAGCACCGGGGCGTCAGGACCACACGACTTCGCCGTCCGCGTTGGCATCGCTCGTCAAGCGCGCCTTCGCGTCCACCGCATCCCGCCCCGCGTTTCGTGACGTTGCGCAACGCCCCTCGGAGTGGGGCGGGACGGCGGGGAAATGAAGGTGATTTGGGTCCGGGGTCAAGTGAAATTTCGGAAAATCAGAAAAAGAGCTGAGTGCCCCCTCAATTCCCGTGCAGCATCTCGCTGACCACCACGAACTGCCCGTCGCGGAATTCGACCATGTAGCCGTCCTTGATCGGGCGGTAATCGGTGGCCGAGGTGTTGAGCGTGATGCCGGGGAGCAGGACGGACAGCGCCACGCTCTTGAGGTTGGCGGCCTGCGCCATGATGTTGTCGCGGGAAAGATTGTCCTTGCACTGTTCCAGCACCACGACCAGCGCCTGCGCAACCATGTAGCCGTATTCGGCGGCGAAGTTGGCGGGATCGACGTTCGGCAGCCGCGCCTTCATGAATTCGGCGTAGCCGACGAGACCGGGATCCTTCGAATCCGCCATGAACGGCTTGAGCGCCACCACCGACATGATGTTTTGAGCGTTGTCGAGGCCGGCCGGCGCCATCACGGTGTCCTTGTTGGCGCAGCCGCGAGGATATGAAGCGCATCGGCCGCCAGCCGGTTTCCTGCGCCTTGCGGATGGCCTGGGCGCAGGCGCGCGGCGTCACGCTGTAGATCAGGAACACGTCGGCCTTGGTGCTGGCCAGCGTGACGATCTGCGAATCCACCGTGGGATCGGCGACCTCGAAGCTCGTCGCCATCGCGAGCGCCTTGTCGGCGTCCGCGCCGAGCGCTTCCTTGACGCCGCGCAGATATTCCTTGCCGGCGTCGTCGTTCTGGTAGAGCACCGCGAAGCGCGCGTTGGGATTTTTCGAAAGCGCGTAGCGAACCTCGATGCCGGATTCCACCATGTAATTGGGCGCCCAGGGCAGCGCCATCAGCCATGGCTGCGTCGCCGGCTCGTTCCATTTCGAGGCCGAGGAGATCAGGAACAGATGCGGCACTTTGGCGCCGTTGAGATATTTCGCGGTGGCCGAACTCGGCGCGGTGCCCATGGTGCCGAACATGAAGGCGACGCCGTCGTTCTCGACCAGCCGGCGCGTCGCTTCCACCGTCTTCGGCGGCGAAAAGCCGTCGTCGAGCGAGATCATGTTGAGCTTGCGGCCGTTGACGCCGCCTTTTTCGTTGATCATGTCGAAATAGGCGGCAAAGACCTTGCCGGTGACGCTGAGCGCGGAGGCCGGGCCGCTATACGGCATGATGTTGCCGAATTTGATTTCCTTGTCGGTGATCCCGGGCTGCTCGGCGGCGGCGGCGGTCCAGGATACCAGCGGCAGGAGGACCAGCGAGGCGATGCAGCTCAGGCGCTTCATGGATCATCCTCCCCGGATGGGTTGCCGGGTCATGCTGCCGGCGATGCTCTTGCTTTTCAGGTCAGGCTAGGCGTAGCAAAAGCGCCGGGTCTTGCGTTCAGCCGCTGGCGGCATGCCAGCCACTCGACGCAAGTGTGCGCCGGCCAACGCAGGGCATCCTGATATCGGCGGGAGAAGACGATGCTGGAGCGCACCCGGGCGCAGAGCCCGTTTTATACGGAAGATCACGAAGCCTTCCGCGACGTGATGCGCCGCTTTGTTTCGCGCGAGATCGAGCCCTATGCCAGCGCATGGGACGAAGCCGGCGAATTTCCGCGCGAGCTCTACGCCAAGGCCGCCGCAATCGGCCTGCTGGCGCTGGGCTTCCCGGAAGAGTGTGGCGGCGTACCCGCCGACCAGTTCATGAAGATCGTGGCCTCGCAGGAACTGGCGCGCGCCGGCGCCGGCGGCGTCAGCGCCAGCCTGATGAGCCACACCATCGGCTCGCCGCCGATCGCGCGCGCCGCGCGGCCCGAGATCAAGGCGCGGGTGCTGCCGGAGGTGCTGTCGGGCCAGAAGATTTCGGCGCTGGCGATCACCGAGCCCGAGCGGCGGCTCCGACGTCGCCAACCTGCGCACCAAGGCGCGCCGCGACGGCGATCATTATGTCGTCAACGGCGAGAAGACCTTTATCACCTCGGGCATGCGGGCCGATTATCTGACCGTTGCGGTGCGCACCGGCGGCGAGGGCGCCGGCGGCGTCAGCCTGCTGCTGATCGAGGGCGATACGCCGGGCCTGTCGCGCACCAAGCTGAAGAAGATGGGCTGGTGGGCGTCGGACACCGCGACGCTGCATTTCGACGATTGCCGCGTGCCGGCCGAAAACCTGATCGGCGAGGAAGGCCAGGGCTTCAAGCTGATCATGCACAATTTCAACAGCGAGCGGATGGGCATGGCGGCGAGCTGCACGGCCTATGCGCGGGTCTGCCTCGAGGAGGCGATCGCCTACGCCAAGGAGCGCAAGACGTTCGGCAAGCCGATCGCGCAGCACCAGGTGATCCGGCACAAGCTGGTCGACATGGCGCAGCGGGTGGCGGCCTCGCAGGCGATGCTGGAAATGCTGGCGTGGCGGCTCGGGCAGGGCGAAAGCCCGGTCGCCGAGATCTGCATGATGAAGAACCAGGCGACGCAGACCATGGCGTTCTGCGCCTCCGAGGCGGTGCAGATCTTCGGCGGCGCCGGCTACATGCGCGGCGTCAAGGTCGAGCGCATCTACCGCGAGGTCAAGGTCAACGCGATCGGCGGCGGCACCGAGGAGATCATGAAGGATCTGGCGAGCCGGCAGATGGGGCTGTGATCTTACTCCGTCATTCCGGGGCGCGCGTCAGCGCGAACCTCGATGCGCAATTGCGCATCGGGGAATCTGGAGATGAGTTGACGAGTTAAACAACATCGAGATTCCGGGTTCGACGCTGCGCATCGCCCGGAATGACGAAGGATGGATAGACAAACGATGCTCTTCACCGCCGACCACGACGAACCGCGCCGCGCCTTGCAAAAATTCATCGCGGCCGAGATCAATCCCTTTGTCGACGAATGGGAGAAGGCGGAACAGTTTCCCTCGCACGAGCTGTTCAAGAAGCTCGGCGATCTCGGCTTTCTCGGCCTCAACAAGCCCGTCGAGTTCGGCGGCCAGGGGCTCGATTACAGCTACGCGCTGATGATGGCGGAAGAACTCGGCGCCATCACCTGCGGCGGCGTGCCGATGGCGATCGGGGTGCAGACCGACATGGCGACGCCGGCGCTGGCGCGGTTCGGCTCCGACGAGGTGCGCCGCGAATTTCTGGCGCCGGCGATTGCGGGCGATGCCGTGGCCTGCATCGGCGTGTCCGAACCGGGCGCGGGCTCCGACGTCGCCTCGATCAAGACCAGCGCGCGCTCCGATGGCGACGATTACGTCATCAATGGCGGCAAGATGTGGATCACCAACGGCGTCAAGGCCGACTGGATCTGCCTGCTCGCCAACACCAGCGACGGGCCGGTCCATCGCAACAAGTCGCTGATCTGCGTGCCCATGAAGAGCAAGGGCGTGCAGGTCGCGCGCAAGCTCGACAAGATGGGCATGCGCTCGTCCGATACCGCGCAGATCTTCTTCGACGATGTGCGGGTGCCGAAGCGCAACCGGATCGGCGAGGAGGGCCAGGGCTTTACCTACCAGATGGTCCAGTTCCAGGAGGAGCGGCTGTGGGGCGCGGCCGCCTGCCTCAAGGCGCATGAATTCATCATCGACGAGACCATCGAATACACCCGCAACCGGAAGGCGTTCGGCGAGCTCGATCCTCGACAACCAGATCGTCCACTTCAAGCTGGCGGAAATGCAGACCGAGGTCGAACTGTTGCGCTCGCTGATCTATCGCGCCGGCGGAGGCCCTGGTCGCCGGCGAGGACGTGACGAGGCTTGCGACCATGGCCAAGCTGAAAGCCGGCCGGCTGGGCCGCGAACTGACCGATGCCTGCCTGCAATATTGGGGCGGCATGGGTTTCATGAACGAGACCGCCGGTCAGCCGCGCCTATCGCGACAGCCGCCTGACCTCGATCGGCGGCGGCGCCGATGAGGTGATGCTGATGGTGCTGTGCAAGATGATGGGCACGTTGCCCGGCATGAAGGCGAAGTAATCAGGCCGGCGCGCCGTAGCGCTTCAGGAGGCCGCGGCCGAGCTGCGCGAGATGGACCTGGTCCGGCCCGTCGCCGAGCCGCATGAAGCGCGCATAGGTATAGGCTTCCGCCAGGAACGTATCCTGCGAGACGCCGGCGGCGCCGTGGATCTGGATGGCGCGGTCGATCACGCGGGCGGCCATGCTGGGCACCACGACCTTCGCCGCGGCGATCAGGTCGCGCGCCGCCTTGTTGCCCTCGCGGTCCATCTTCTCGGCGGCCCGCAGCGTCAACAGCCGCGCCTGTTCGATCTCGCACCAGGAGTTCGCGATGTCCTCGCGCACCGAGCCCTGTTCGCCCAGGGCTTTGCCGAACGCGACGCGGGACTGGGCGCGGGCGCACATCAGTTCGAGCGCGCGCTGCGCGCAGCCGATCAGCCGCATGCAATGATGGATGCGGCCGGGGCCGAGCCGGCCCTGCGCGATCTCAAAACCGCGGCCTTCGCCGAGCAGGATGTTGGCGGCGGGAACCCGCACGTTGTCGTAGACGATCTCGGGATGGCCGACCGGCGCGTCGTCATAGCCGAACACGCGCATGTCGCGCACGATCCGGATGCCCGGCGTGTCCCGGGGCACCAGCACCATCGACTGCTGCAGATGCTTGTTGGGATTATCGGGATCGGTCTTGCCCATCACGATCAGGATCTTGCAATCCTCGCTCATGGCGCCCGAGGTGAACCATTTGCGGCCGCTGATGACGTAGTCCGCGCCGTCGCGGCGGATGCTGCACTGGATGTTGGTGGCGTCGCTGGACGCCACCGCCGGCTCGGTCATCGAGAAGGCCGAGCGGATTTCGCCCGCGAGCAGCGGCTCGAGCCAGCGCTTCTTCTGTTCGGGAGTGCCGTAGAGCGAGAGCACTTCCATGTTGCCGGTATCGGGCGCCGAGCAATTGAAGATTTCGGACGCCCATGAAATCCGCCCCATGATCTCGGCAAGCGGCGCATAGTCGAGATTGCCGATGCCCGCGCCGTGATCGCCGGGCAGGAACAGGTTCCAGAGTCCCTCGGCGCGGGCGCGGCGCTTCAGTTCCTCCAGCACCGGCGGCCGGTGATGGCGATGCCCGTTCTCGACCTGCTCCTGATAGAGGTGTTCGACCGGATAGACATGTCGGTCCATGAACGCCTGCAGCCGTCCCTGCAATTCGATCGCCTTCGGACCGTGCTCGAAATCCATCGCGCTGGCCTCTCTCTGCTCGGATGAACAAAACCAATGCGCCGCATCGGCTCACGGTCTTGCGTTGAGTAGCTGATGGAGGCGTTCGACCGCAAGGCGCACCTCGAAAGCGTCAATGCACGCAACCGCCGTTCGCCCTTGCGGTCGGCGCACCGGCGTTCCAAACTGGCTTGAATCAAGATGAAGGGAAACGCCCGATGATCACGCTTTACCATTGCGACGCCGCGCGCTCGTTCCGGCCGCTCTGGATGCTGGAAGAGATGGGGCTGCCCTACGAGCTGAAGATGCTGCCGTTCCCGCCGCGGGTGTTCGCCAAGGAATATCTCGCGCTCAATCCGCTCGGCACCATTCCCTTCATGGTCGACGGCGACACCAAAATGACGGAGTCCTCCGGCATCTGCCACTATCTCGGCACGCGATACGGCCCGACGCCGCTGATGGTCGGCGTCGACGAGCCGGCCTATGGCGCGTTCCTGAACTGGATGTATTTCTCCGACGCCACGCTGACCTTTCCGCAGACGCTGGTGCTGCGCTACACCCAGCTCGAGCCGGAAGAGCGGCGCAATCCGCAGGTCGCCACCGATTACGCCAAATGGTTCCTGGGGCGGCTGCGGGCGGTCGAGGCCGCGACCGCCAAGGCCGAGACGCTGTCCGCCGGCCGCTTCACGGCGGCCGACATCGTGATCGGCTACGCGCTGCGGCTGGCCGAGAATATCGGGCTGGCAAAGGATTTCGGGCCCAACGTCACCGCCTATTGGCAACGCCTGCAGCAGCGCGACGGCTATCAGCGCGCGGTGGCCGCGGAAACCGCGGGCCGGGGTCGAACAGAACGTCGCGCCCCGCGTCCGCGCCTGATTGGGCGACCCGTCATTCCGGGATGGTCCGTAGGACCAGACCTCAGATGCGCAATTGCGCATCGGGAATCGCAGATTCCGGGCGCGACACTTCGCACCGCCCCGGAATGACGCGGATTCGGGCTCGCTTCGCGCCCCGGAATGACGCTATGGTTGGCCCACGCAGCGGCCGAAAGAGCCGCGCGCGGGAGGTTCGACCATGGACGGAAAAGGCCAACGAATCCGGCCATCTGATGCTGATCACGCCGGAGCGGGTGTTTTACGCCGGCCTGCTCGGCCGTCCGCGCCAGCGCTGCTCGGGCGCGTTTCACGTCTATGTCGCGATCGAGGGCGGCCTGCGGCTGTCGGCCGACGGCGCCTCGTGAAATCTACGGCGAACTCGCCGTGGTGCCGCCGAACGTGCGGCACACCATCGCCAGCGACTATCGCTCGGTGATCTGCGTGCTGATCGAGCCGGAAAGCGTCGGCGCCGGCGCGCTCGATGCACTGGCCCGACGCCTGTCGGGAGCCGGAACGCCCGTTCTTCGCCAACCGCATCCGCGCGGCCTACGCAGCAATTGCTGCAGCGAGCCGTGCGGCGACGACATCGGCAGCGCCGCGTTCGACATCATGTGCTTTGGCGAGGCGCTGCCGCGGCGCAGCCTCGATCCGCGCGTGGTGCGGGCGATCGCGCAGATCGGCCGCTTTTCCGGCGAGCCGGTGACGGCGGCAAGCTGCGCCGCGGAGGCCGGACTGTCCGTCGTCGCGCTTCCTGCATCTGTTCAAGCAGGAGACCGGTATCTCGTTCCGCGCGTTCCGCGCCTGGAAACGCGCGCGGCATCTGCTGCATTTCGCCAATCAGGACCTCAACCTCGCGCATCTGGCGCAGGATATCGGCTATCCCGACTCGACCCATTTCAGCCATTCGATCCGCCGCTTCTACGGCCTGAAGCCGCGCGCGATCTTTTCCGGCTCGCGCGATCTCGCGATCTACCGCAGCGATCGCGCGGCCGATAGCGCGTGGACGCAAGAAGCCGGATGATGCCGCACGCATGATCGCGCAGCATGATCCTGATCCACGGTCGTTTTCCGGCCTGACGCGAGAATCGAAGGCCGATTCATGAGCGACAAGGCTGTCATCACCTGCGCGCTGAACGGCGTGCTGACCGATCCGAAGCAGCATCACGTGCCGGTGACGCCGGAGGAAATGGCGCGCGAGGCCAAGGCCGCCTTCAACGCCGGCGCCAGCGTGATGCATATCCATCTGCGCCAGCAGGCGCCGGGCAAGGGACATCTGCCGTCCTGGGAGGTCGCGCGTGTCCCGCGAGATCCAGCAGGCGATCCGCGAGGCCTGCCCGGGCGTGATCATCAATCACACCACGGGCACGTCGGGCCCGAACTATCAGGGGCGCTCGATTGCGTGCGCGAGACCAGACCGGAGATGGCGGCCTGCAACGCCGGCTCGCTGAATTATCTCAAGGTAAAGGCCGACAACACCTGGGCGTGGCCGCCGATGATGTTCG
Organism: uncultured Alphaproteobacteria bacterium; assembly: GCA_963843225.1. Lineage (GTDB taxonomy): Bacteria > Pseudomonadota > Alphaproteobacteria > Rhizobiales > Xanthobacteraceae > Bradyrhizobium. Next base: position 87,937 of record CAWJJT010000015.1, read on the forward strand.
ATAACGCGGTCGAGAAGGTGCAGGACTATCTCGACGTGATGAAGCAGGCCGGCACGATCCCCGAGTTCGAATGTTTCGACGTCGGCATCGTGCGCTGCGTCGGGATGTACCGGCAGACCGGGATGTATTCCGGGCCGCTGGAATATAATTTCGTGATGGGCGTCGCCTCCGGCATGCCGGCCGATCCGGAATTGCTGCCGATCCTGTTGAAGCTGAAAGTGCCGGAAGCGCACTGGCAGGTCACCGCGATCGGACGCGCGGAAATCTGGCCGCTGCACCAGCGCTGCGCCGATCTCGGCGGCCATCTGCGCACCGGGCTGGAAGACACGTTTTATCTCGGCCGACGGCACCAAGGTGACATCGAACGGCCAGTTGATCGAAAGCATCGCCGCCTGCGCGCGCCGCGCCGGCCGCGAGATCGCGAGCCCGGCCGAGGCGCGGCAGATTTTTGGGATCAGGCATTAGACATCCGCGGCGTGCGCAGCACTGGCCTCGGAATCGATATCCACGATCGGGGAGTGCGGCATCGGGACTGCCCTGTGGCACATCCCGGAATGACGCAAGATGAGGGAGCGCATGCCGCATGACCAATCTCGCAGCCACCGGCGGCGTGCCGGGCCCGGCCGGATCGGCCGGGTGGCGATCGGCGATCTCCTGAAGCGCGCGGCGGCGCGCTTTCCCGACCGCATCGCGCTCACCGACGGCGCGCGGCGCGTGACCTTCGCCGAGATCGAGCGCGACGCCAACCGCTTTGCCAATTATCTGGTCGCGCGCGGCCTGAAGCCCGGCGAGAAGATTTCGACCATCTGCAACAACTCGGTCGAATTCGTCAAAGCGCTGTTCGGCATTCATCGCGCCGGCCTGGTCTGGGTGCCCATCAACACCATGCTCGGCCCCGCCGACATGGACTACATCCTCGACCATGCCGAGGTGCAATTCGCGCTCATCGACGACAATCTGCATGCGCAGCCGGACCGCCGCGCGGCGCTGCAAAAGCGCGGCATCGACCTGATCGCGATCGATCTCGACCGGCACGCGCCGCGGCGGCGGGCCTGGAGAATTTCAACGATCTGATAAAAGGCCATTCCGAGATCGAGCCCGAGATCGAGATCGACGACCGCGATCTCGCGATGATCATCTATACCTCCGGCACCACGTCGCGGCCGAAGGGCGCGATGCATTGCCATCTCGCCGTGGTGATGGCGGTCATGAGCAACGCGGTCGAGATGCAGCTTCGATCGCAACGACGGCATCACCGGGCAGTTTCCGCTGTTCCACTGCGCCGGCCATGTGCTGCTGCTGAGCTATCTCTCGGTCGGCGGCCGCATGGCCCTGATGCGCGGCTTCGATCCCGTGGTGTGCATGGAAGCCATCGTGCGCGACAAGCTCACGGTGTTCGTCGGCCTGTCGCTGATGTACCAGGCGATCCTCGATCATCCGCGCCGCAGGGAATTCGATCTCTCGGGCCTGCGGACCTGCATCTACACCATGGCGCCGATGGGCCGCCCGCTGCTGGAGCGCGCGATCGCCGATCTGTGCCCGAATTTTGTCCTGACCAGCGGCCAGACCGAAATGTATCCGGCCACCACGATGTCGCAGCCGGACGGTGCAGCTCGAGCGCTTCGGCAATTACTGGGGCGAGTCGCTGATCGTCAACGAGACCGCGATCATGGACGACGACGGCAATCTGTTGCCGCGCGGCCAGGCCGGCGAACTGGTGCATCGCGGCCCGAACGTCATGATGGGCTATTACAAGGACCCGAAGGCGACCGAAGAGGCGCGCAAATTCGGCTGGCATCACACCGGCGATCTCGCGCTGATCGACGAGCATGGCGAGGTGCTGTTCCTCGACCGCAAGAAGGACATGATCAAGTCCGGCGGCGAGAATGTCGCCTCCGTCAAGATCGAGGAAACGCTGCTCGCCCATCCCGCCGTGCAGAACGCCGCCGTGGTCGGCCTGCCGCATCCGCAATGGGGCGAGGCGGTCTCGGCCTTCGTCAAGCTGAAGCCGGGCGCGCAGGCCGATGAAGCCGGCATCATCCGAGCATTGCCGAAAGCATCTCGGCGGCTTCCAGGTGCCGAAATTGGTCAGGATCCTCGACGAAATGCCGATGACCGCGACCGGCAAGCTGCGCAAGGTCGAACTGCGCCAGGCGTTCGCCGATCATTTTGCGAAGGAGAGCGCGTGAGGCGCCCAATATCATCATCGTCATTCCGGGAGGCGCCGGATCGAACGTCGGAGCATCCCGGAATGACGGTCGCGTTGACGAGTGCAAGAGAAGACATCGGTAATGGCCATCATTGAATCCACCATCGCCCCAGCCAGCGACGCCTACCAGGCCAATCGCGACGGCATGCTGGCGCTGATCGCGCGGATGCGCGCGCTGGAGGAGCGGACGCGCGCGGCCTCGGCCGCGGCCAAGGATCGCTTTCACAAGCGCGGGCAGTTGCTGCCGCGCGAGCGCGTGGCGCTGGTGCTCGATCCCGGCACGCCCTTCATCGAACTCTCGACGCTGGCCGGCTACAGGTTCGACAATCCCGACGCCGACAAGAGCGTGCCCGGCGGCGGGCTGATCGCCGGCATCGGCTTCGTCGTCCGGCGTGCGCTGCATGGTCAGCGCCAACGATTCCGGCATCGATGCCGGCGCGCTGCAGCCCTATGGCCTCGACAAGACGCTGCGGGTGCAGGAACTGGCGCTGGAGAACAAGCTGCCTTACGTGCAACTGGTCGAAAGCGCCGGCGCCAATCTGTTGCGCTACCGCGTCGAGGATTTCGTCCGCGGCGGCAACATCTTTCGCAATCTGGCGCGGCTGTCGGCGGCGGGCTTGCCGGTGGTCACGGTGACGCACGGCTCGTCGACCGCGGGCGGCGCCTACCAGACCGGGCTGTCGGACTACATCGTGATGGTGCGCGGCCGCACGCGCGCCTTTCTCGCCGGGCCGCCGCTGCTGAAGGCCGCGACCGGCGAGATCGCCACCGAAGAAGAACTCGGCGGCGCCGAGATGCACACCTCGATCTCCGGCCTCGGCGACTATCTCGCCGAGGACGACCGCGACGCGCTGCGCATCGCGCGCGACATCATGGCGCAATCTGGAATGGGACCGCCCGGCGCAGGGACGACGCCGCGCATCGTCCGCCGCGCCACGACGCCGAGGAACTGCTCGGCATCATGCCGATGGACCACAAGCGCCCGGTCGACATGCGGCAGGTGATCGCGCGCATCATCGACGATTCCGATTTCACCGAGTTCGGCGCCAATTACGGCCCGGCCACCGTGTGCGGCCACGCCCGCATCGAGGGCCAGGCGATCGGCATCATCACCAACAACGGCCCGCTCGATCCCGCCGGCGCCAACAAGGCGACGCATTTCATCCAGGCCTGCTGCCAGTCGCGCACGCCGCTGCTCTATCTGCAACAACACCACCGGCTACATGGTCGGCAAGGCCTATGAAGAGGCCGGCATGATCAAGCACGGCTCGAAGATGATCCAGGCCGTGACCTCGGCCACGGTGCCGCAGATCACGATCTATTGCGGCGCCTCGTTCGGCGCCGGCAATTACGGCATGTGCGGGCGCGGCTTTCATCCGCGCTTCTGCTTCTCCTGGCCGAACGCCAAGACCGCCGTGATGGGCGGCGAGCAGGCCGCCGAGACCATGGCGATCGTGACCGAGGCCGCCGCGATCCGGCGCGGCAAGCCGATCGACAAGGAAAAGCTCGACGCGATGAAGGCGCAGATCATCGGCGTGTTCGACGGCCAGATGGACGTGTTCTCGACCAGCGCGCGGGTGCTCGACGACGGCGTGATCGATCCGCGCGACACCCGCGCGATCCTGAGCGAGGTGCTGGCGATCTGCCGCGAGGCCGAGGCGCGCAAGCCGCAGCGCATGCAGTTCTCGGTGGCGCGGCCATGAGAAACGGGTCGATGCACGGCAAAGTCCGTTCTCAGAAAATCCTGATCGCCAATCGCGGCGAGATCGCGCTTGCGGATCATGCGCACCGCGCGCCGGCTCGGCTATGGCGTCGTCGCGGTCTATTCCGACGCCGATCGCGACGCGCTGCATGTGCGCGAGGCCGATCAGGCGGTGCGGATCGGCGAGGCGCTGCCGGCGCAATCCTATCTGAATATCGCGGCGATCATCGCGGCGGCGAAAGTCGAGCGGCGCCGACGCGGTGCATCCCGGCTACGGCTTTCTCGCCGAGAACGAGGACTTCGCGCAGCGCCTGCCGCGATGCCGGGCTGGTGTTCATCGGGCCGTCGCCCGAGGCGATCAAGGCGATGGGCAACAAGGCCGGCGCCAAGGAGATCATGCAGAAGGCCGGCGTGCCCTGCGTGCCCGGCTATCAGGGCGCCGACCAGAGCGATGCCGTGATGCTGGCGGAAGCCAACAAGATCGGCTTTCCCGTGATGATCAAGGCGGTCGCCGGCGGCGGCGGGCGCGGCATGCGGCTGGTCGCGGACGCCGCGGCGTTTCCCGATGCGCTGCGCAGCGCGCGCTCCGAGGCGAAGGGCGCGTTCGGCGACGCCACCGTGATCCTCGAGCGCGCGATCGTCGATCCCCGCCATATCGAAATCCAGGTGTTCGGCGACGCCCACGGCAATGCCATCCATCTCGGCGAGCGCGATTGCTCGGTGCAGCGGCGGCATCAGAAGCTGATCGAGGAAGCGCCGTCGCCGGCGGTGTCGCCGGAATTGCGGGCGCGGATGGGCGCGATCGCGGTCGCCGCGGTCAAGGCGATCGCGCTACGAAGGCGCCGGCACGCTGGAATTCCTGCTCGATGCGAGCGGCGACTTCTATTTCATGGAAATGAACACGCGGCTGCAGGTCGAGCATCCCGTCACCGAGGCGATCACCGGGCTCGATCTGGTCGAACTGCAATTGCGCGTCGCGGCCGGCGAGCCGCTCGGCGCTCGCGCAGGAGGACGTCCGATTCTCCGGCCACGCGATCGAGGTGCGGCTGTGCTCGGAGGACGCCGCGCACGATTTCATGCCGCAATCCGGCCGGATGGCGCTGTGGCAGATGCCGGACGGCGCTGCGCGTCGAGCACGCGCTGCAATCCGGCTGCGGAGATTCCGCCGTTCTACGATTCGATGATCGCCAAGCTCGTCAGCCATGGCGCGACCCGCGACGAGGCGCGGCGGCAAGCTGATCGCCGGCCTCGAACAGACGGTCGGCGTTCGGCGTCACCACCAATCAGGCGTTTCTCGCCGCCTGCCTGCGCGCATCCCGAATTCGCGGCGGGCGAGGCGACCACGGCTTTCATCGGCAAGCATCGCGACGAACTGCTGGCGCCGACGCGAAGATGCGGCGTCGGAAGCGGCGCTGGCCGCGCTGCTGCTCTACGTCACCGACCCGCACGCGCCGCCATGGCGGAGCGGCCGGTCGCTGGCGGCGGCGTTTCCGCTTCCGGTGCGCATCGAGCTCGATGGCGGCGTGCATGATCTCGAGATCGTGCGCGAGCGCGACGGCGGCTATGTCGTCGATGTCGACGAACACGCCGCTATCGCGTTCGACATCGACGAGCTCGACGGCGACACCATCCGCTTTCGCCGGGACGGCCGTGACGGAGACGGCCAAATTCCTGCGCGACGGCGACCGGCTTTACTTCCTGCATCGCGGCGTCACGCTGACGGTCGCGCGATCTGACGCTGGCCGCGCCGGCTGCGGCGGCGGCGACCGGCGGCGACGGCAAGGTGCGCGCCGCGATGAACGGCCGCGTCGTCGCGGTGCTGGTCAAGCCGGGCGACCGCGTCGCGGCCGGCCAGCCCGTCATGACGCTGGAGGCCATGAAGATGGAGCACGTGCACACGGCGCCGGATTGCCGGCACGATCTCCGCGATCGATGTCGCCGAAGGCGAGCAGGTGACGACCGGGAAGATCGTGGTCGAGATCGAGGCGGACGCGACAAGCCGTAGCTCGTCATTGCGAGGCGTGCAGCGCCGAAGCAATCCACGCCTTGCTGCGCGCACTGGCAGGCTAAGAGAGCCGTGGCATCGGCCGGGCTCGCGCCCGGGCACGACGATGAGTTTACGCCTCCCGCCCCGTGCCCTCATTGAGCCAGCACGCCACCTGATGCTCGGCCGCCGAATTCGGCCAGCTCGGGCCGTTCCACCTTGCAGCGCTCCATCACGTAGCGGCAGCGGGTGTGGAAGGCGCAGCCGGAGGGCGGATTGATCGGGCTCGGCACGTCGCCGTCGATCAGCGGCACCAGGCGCTTTGCCCTGGGATCGGCGACCGGCACCGAGGCCAGCAGCGCCTGGGTGTAGGGATGGCGCGGATTGGCGAACAGCTCGGTCTTGTCGGCGATCTCGACGATGCGGCCGAGATACATCACGGCGACGCGGTGGCTGATATGGGCGACGACGGCGAGGTCGTGCGCGATGAACAGATAGGAGAAGTCGTGCTTGCGCTGCAGGTCGATCAACAGATTGATCACCTGGGCCTGGATCGAGACGTCGAGCGCCGAGACCGGCTCGTCGCAGACGATCAGGCTCGGCCCCAGCGACAGCGCGCGCGCGATGCAGATGCGCTGGCGCTGGCCGCCGGAGAACTGGTGCGGATAGTTGTGCATCTGGTCCGGCCGCAAGCCGACCTGATCGAACAGTTCGGCGACGCGCTCGCGCTTCTTGTCGCCGCGTCGCCAGGCCATGCACGCTCAGCGGCTCGCCGACGATGTCGCCGGCGGTCATGCGCGGATTGAGCGAGGCGAACGGGTCCTGGAAGATGATCTGCATCGAGCGGCGGTGCGGGCGCAGGGTCGCCTTGCCGAGATGGGTGATGTCCTCGCCGTTCAGCCGGATGCTGCCGCCGGTCGGCTCGACCAGCCGCAGGATGGCTGCGCGCGACCGTCGATTTGCCGCAGCCGGATTCGCCGACCATGCCCAGCGTTTCGCCGACGCCGAGCGTAAAACTGACGCCGTCCACGGCATGCACGGTGCCGACGGCGCGGCGCAGGATGCCGCTTCGCACCGGATAGTGCTTTTTCAGGTCGGATATTTCGAGCAGCGGCGGCGCGTCGGTCATAGCGGTCCCACCAGTTCCGCCGCGCGCCAGCAGGCCGCCAGATGGCCGGCGCCCCAGTCCTGCAACGGCGGATATTCCTCGCGGCAGCGCGCAATCGGCGAGCTGACAGCGCGGCGCGAACGCGCAGCCCTTCGGCAGGTTCGTCAGCGACGGCACCATGCCGGGGATTTCGACCAGCCGGACATCGGTGTTGGCGCCGGGCGAGGGCACGGTCGGGATCGAGGCCATCAGGCCGCGCGTGTAGGGGTGCCGCGGATTGGCGAACAGGGTTTCGACGTCGGTCTCCTCGACCTTCCTGCCGGCATACATCACGATGACGCGCTGCGCGGTCTGGGCGACCACGCCGAGGTCGTGGGTGATCAGGATCAAGCCCATGCCGAGCTGTTTCTGCAGGTCGAGCACCAGCGCCAGGATCTGCGCCTGGATCGTGACATCGAGCGCGGTGGTCGGCTCGTCGGCGATCAGCAGCGCCGGCCGGCAGGCCAGCGCCATGGCGATCATCGCGCGCTGGCGCATGCCGCCGGAAAGCTGGTGCGGATATTCGCTCGCGCGGCGTTCGGGCTCGGGAATCCGGACCAGCCGCAGCATCTTGACGGCCTGCTCCCATGCTTCCTTGTTGGTCATCGGCTGATGCAGGCGCACCGCCTCGGTGATCTGGTCGCCGATCCGCATCACCGGGTTGAGCGAGGTCATCGGCTCCTGGAAGATCATGGAAATGCGGTTGCCGCGGATCTTGCGCATCTCGTCTTCGTCGAGCGCGAGCAGGTCCGACCCTTCCAGCATGACCGAGCCGCCGACGATCCGGCCCGGCGGATCCGGCACCAGCCGCATGATCGACAGCGCGGTCACGCTCTTGCCGCAGCCGGACTCGCCGACGATCGCCAGCGTCTCGCCGCGGCGGACATGGAATGAAACGTCGTCGACCGCCCTGAACAGCCCGGAATTGGTGAAGAACACCGTCTGCAGGTTCTTCACGTCGAGAACCCTGTCCTCCGCCGCTGCCTCGCTCATCAGCCGCGCTGCCTCGGATCGAGGATGTCGCGCAAGCGCGTCGCCGAACAGATTGGTGCCGAATACCGCGAGGCTGATCGCGATGCCGGGGAAGATCACGAGCCACGGCGCGGTGCGGACATATTCCGCCGCCGATTCCGACAGCATGCGCCCCCAGGACGGATAGGGTTCGGGAATGCCGAGGCCGAGAAACGACAGCGAGGCTTCGGTGAGGATGGTGGAGCCGAGCTGCGCGGTGGCCAGCACGATCAGCGGCGCCAGCGTATTGGGCAGGACGTGGCGCAGCGCGATCCGCGTCTCGCTCATGCCGATCGACTTGGCGGCTTCGACAAAGGGCAGCTCGCGCAGCGCCAGCGTGTTGGCGCGGATGACGCGGGCGACCGTCGGGATCAGCGGAATGGCGATGGCGATGATGACGTTGGGAAGCGTCGGCCCCAGCGCCGCCGTCATGATCAGGGCGAGCACCAGCAGCGGCAGCGCCTGCAGGATGTCGGTGACGCGCTGGAACAGCAGATCGACCCAGCCGGACAGATATCCCGACGCGAGCCCGATGCTCACGCCGAACAGCGAACCGAGCGCGGTCGAGCCGATGCCGACCGCGAGCGAGATCCGCGCGCCGTGGATGATGCGGCTCCAGACGTCGCGGCCGAAGGAATCCGTCCCCATCCAGTGCCGCATGTCGGGGTGGGCGAGCGCGTGCGCGGAATCGACGGTGAGCGGATCGTAGCGGCAGATCAGGTCGGCGAACGCGGCGGCCCACACGAACATCACCATGAAGAACAGGCCGATCGTGCCCAGCATGTGGCGCTGCGCGAGGAAGGCGAGCCTGCGCCAGCCATGCGTCGAATTGGCGCCGGCGCGTCGCAGTTCGATATCGTAGTCGATCGCGGCCAAATCGGCTCCTAATCCGTGTACCTGATCCGCGGGTCGACCAGCGCGTAGAGCATGTCGACGGTGAAGTTGGCGAGCACGACGACCACGGCGATCAGCATCACCAGGTTCTGCACGATCGGATAATCGCGCCAGCGGATCGCCTCGACCAGGAAGCGGGCGACGCCGGGGATGTTGAAGACGGTTTCGGTGACGATCAGGCCGCCGATCAGGAACGCCGCCTCGATGCCGATCACCGTGATGACGGGCAGGATGGCGTTCTTCAGCGCGTGGCGGTAATTGACGGATGCCTCCGAGGCGCCCTTGGCGCGGGCGGTGCGGATATAGTCCTGCCGCAGGATTTCCAGCATCGAGGAGCGCGTGATCCGCATCGTCAGCGCGGCGCTGCGGAAGCCGACCGCCATCGCCGGAACGCAATAGATCGCGAACGCCTCGGTCCAGGTTTTCGGGTTCGGGTTGAAGATCGGCATGGTCCCGAACATCGCGACCGAGGCCATCAGGATCAGAAGGCCGAGCCAGAAGGAGGGCAGCGACAGCCCGCTCAGGCTGACGACGCGCAGGAAATAATCGAGCCGCGTGCCCTGCTTCACCGCGCTGATGACGCCCAGCGGAATGCCGATCGACGCCGAGAAACACAGCGCGAGCCCCGCCAGCCGCGCCGTGATCGGTATCCGCGGCAGGATCTCGTCGAGCGCCGGCTTCTCCGAGACGTAGGAATAGCCGAGGTCGCCGCGCAGCAGCCCGCCGATCCAGTGCAGATATTGCACGACGATCGACTGATCGAGCCCGAGTTCGCGCTCCAGATTGGCCTTGTCGGCCGGGTCGACATAGCCGGCGGCGGCGAACAGGATGTCGACGATGTTGCCGGGCACGATGCGCAGCAGCACGAAGATGATGACCGAGATCCCGAACAGGGTCACGAGCATCAGGACGAGGCGCCGCACGATATAAGCAAACACCTGGCTGCTCTCCGTTTACCCGCTGGACCGCCCGGTGACAGACCTCACTTGTCCAGCCAGACGTCCTCGTAGCGATAGCCGTTGTAGGAGCTGTTGATCATGACCGTGATGCCTTTGACATAAGGCTGCCAGCAGGTGCCGGTATGGGCATGGAAGATGATCGGACGCGCGACGTCCTCCTGAAGCTGCTTGTCGATCTCCCAGACCAGCTTCTTGCGCTTGGCGACGTCGGTTTCCTGGGACTGCTCGTCGAACAGCTTCTCGATGTCCTTGTTGCAGTAGTTGGTATAGTTGCGTTCCGAGCCGCAGGAATAATTCTCGTAGAACGACTGGTCGGGATCGTCGACCGCATTGCCGGTCAGGTTCAGTCCGAGCGCATAATCCTTGCGCGCGATCTTGGGGAACCAGTTGGCGGTTTCGACGACGTCGAGCTCGCCGTCGATATAGATGCTCTTGAGCTGATCGATCAGGATGACGGCGGGATCGCGATAAACCGGGATGTTGCGGGTCGAGACCTTGACCGCGAGATGCTTGTCCGGGCCATAGCCGGCCTTCTGCATCAGCTTGCGCGCCGCCTCCCGGTTGGCGTTGATGTCGGGGCCGTAGCCCGGAATCGTTTCCAGCATCTCCTTCGGCATGCCCCAGAAGCCGGCCGGCGGCGGCAGCATGGTGCCGCCGACATCCGCCTCACCCTCGAACAGGATCGAGATGAAGGCCTTGCGATCGAGCGCCAGCGCCAGCGCGCGGCGGATATCCAGATTGTCGAACGGCGGCGAAGACGAGTTGACGATGATGTTGGTGCTGACATTGTTGGGCGTGACGACGCATACCGCGTTCGGCGCCTGGCTCTTGACGTCCTTGAGCAGCGGGATCGACACTTCGGTCGGGAACGTCATGTCGAACTTGCCGGCGACGAACGCCAGGATTGCCGTCGAGCGGTTCGGGATGATGGTGAACTCGATGCCGTCGAGATGCGGCAGGCCCTTCTTGAAGTAATCGGGGTTGCGGGTGAGCTTGATGGATTCGTTGGCCTTGAACTCGACGAATTTGAACGGCCCGGTGCCGATCGGATGGGTGCGCATGTCCGCGGGGCGTACATGGCAGGGATAGACCGGCGTGTAGCCGGAGGCGAGCAGCGCCAACAGCGCCGGCTGCGGCCGTTTCAGGTTGAACGAGACCTCGAAATCGCCTGATGTCGTGACGTCGTTGACGAATTCGTACCAGGACTTGCGCGGATTCTGGCGGAACTTCTGCGGCGACTTGCCCATCAGCATGTCGAAGGTGCATTTGACGTCGGCGGATGTGAACGGCTTGCCGTCGTGCCACTTGACGCCCTGGTGCAGCTTGAAGGTGAGCGTCTTGTTGTCGCCGCTCCAGGCCCAGCTATCGGCCAGATCGGGGACGATCGAGTCGATGCTGTTCTGCGCCACGTCCTGCTTGTAGATGACGAGGTTGTTGAACACCGGCATGAAGGGAACGTTGACCGAATAGGTCGCGCCCTCGTGGATCGAGGCGCTGCCGGGGCTGTCACGATGGTAGATCCGCAGGATGCCGCCCTGCTTCGGCTCGGCCGCAAGCGCGATCGACGAGACCGCCAGCAAAGATAACGCCGCCGCAACGGCAAGCGTCCGCACGCCCCGCATGGTTCCCTCCCTCGAAATTTCGGCCTCATGACGGGCCAATTTATCGAACGATAGCATGGCGGGGCGTCGGCGCAACACGTCAAGGCGGCGTCCGCATTGGCAATTCGGCCTAATGCGGTGCCATGCGGCGGAAGAGCGCAGCCGCGTTCAGGGCGAATGCGTCACACTTCCAGCTTGTCGCCGCCCTTGAGCTGCAGAATCTCGCGCGCCTCGTCCGAGGTCGCGACCTCGAGGCCGAGACCCTCGATGATCTTGCGCGCGAGCGTCACCTGTTCGGCGTTCGATGCCGCCATGCGGCCGGGCGCAGCCCACAGCGAATCTTCCAGCCCGACGCGGACATTGCCGCCCATCGCGGCCGCCATTGCCGCGATCGGCAACTGGTTGCGTCCGGCGCCGAGCACCGACCAGACCATCTTGTCGCCGAACAGCCGCTCGGCCGTGCGCTTCATGTGCAGGACGTCCTCGGGATGCGCGCCGGTGCCGCCCTGCAGGCCGAACACGGTCTGCACGAACAGCGGCGGCTTCACCAGGCCCTGTTCGAGGAAATAGTTGAGATTGTAGAGATGCGCGGTGTCGTAGCATTCGAACTCGAAGCGGGTGCCGGTTTCCGACAGCGTCTTCAGGACGTATTCGATGTCCTGGAAGGTGTTGCGGAACACGATGTCCTTGTTCTGCAGGTGCTTCAGTTCCCAGTCGTGCTCGAATTTCTTGAAGCGGTTGAGCATGCCGAAGAAGGCGAAATTCATCGAGCCCATGTTGAGCGAGGCGACTTCGGGCTTGTAGACCGCGGCGGGGCGGACGCGCTCGTCCACCGTCATGGTCGGCGCGCCGCCGGTGGTGAGGTTGATCACGCAGTTGGAGCGCTGCTTGATGATTTTCAGGAACGGCGCGAACGCTTCGGGACTTTGGTCGGGCTGGCCGGTCTTCGGGTTGCGCGCATGCAGATGCACGATGGCGGCGCCGGCCTCGGCCGCGTCGACCGCGGCATCGGCGATCTCCTGCGGCGTCACCGGCAGCGCCTTCGACATCGAGGGGGTGTGGATCGCGCCGGTCACGGCGCAGGTGATGATGACTTTGCGGCTCATGGTTGTGCTCTCTTTCTTCGCGGTCGATATCTTACGGTTTGTCGGTCTGGGTTTTCTTGTGCGCGGCCAGCGCCGCCAGGCGCTCGTTGCGGCGCTGCGTCAGGCCGGCGATTCGTTCCGGCGTCGGCTGATGCGGCCAGGCCGCGATCACCCGGTCGACATTGGGGCTTTGATAGACTTCGGGACCCGCGGCGGCGGAAGCCAGCTCCTTGTAGAAGCCGGTGTAGCGCGCGCAATAATCGGGAATGCCGCCGGGCGCGTTCAGTTCGATGGTCTCGAACGGCCCGAGGAACGACCAGCGCAGGCCGAGGCCGTCCTTGACGGTGTGATCGAGATCCTCCGCCGAAATAAAGCCCTCGCCGACCATGCGAAAGGCTTCGGCGAGCAGCGCGCCCTGCAGCCGGTTGAGCACGAAGCCGTTGATCTCGCGGTTGATGGTAACCGGCACTTGCCCGATCTCGCGATAGATGTTCCGCGCGCGCTCGATCGCCTCGGGCGAGGTCCACGGCGCGCCGCAGAGTTCGACCAGCGGCACCAGATGCGGCGGATTGACGGGATGGCCGACCAGGCAGCGCGCGCGGCCCGGCAGCGCCTCGGTGAAGCGCGAGGCCACGATGGCGGAAGTCGAGGACACCAGGAGTGCGTTCGATGGCGCCAGCCGGTCGAGCTGGGCGAAGATCGCGAGCTTGTCCTCGATCTTCTCCGGCCCGTTTTCCTGGACGAATTCGACGTCGAGCACGGCCTCCTGCAGGCTTGCCGCGACCGAGATCCGGGCGGCGGCGCCATCGGGATCGGCGGCAAGGCCGTGGCGCGCCAGCGCGTGCAATTCGTCGTGGATCAGCCGTGGCGCGGCCTTCAGCGTCGGAAGATGCGGATCGGTCAGCCGCACGTTCCACCCCGCGCGCGCAAAGATCGCGGCCCAGGCGCGTCCGATCAGGCCGGCGCCGACGATGGCGACGTTGCGTTCAGTGCTTTTCATTTTTTCTCATAACCTTATTCTCACAGCCACAGCACCTTGCGGCGCAGATCGAGATCGTCGCGCAACGCCCTGGACGGTCCCTCGTGAATCACCCGGCCGCGCTCCAGCGCCACCGTGGTGTCGGACAGCGCCAGCGCGAGGTCGAGATTGTGATCGACGATGATGATGGCGATTTCCTTGCGCAGGCGGTCGAAAGTCTCGAATAATTGCTCGACCACGGCCGGCGCAAGCCCCTCGAAGGGCTCGTCGAGCAGCAGCACGCGCACGTCGCCCGACAGCGCGCGGGCGACCGCCACCATCTGCTGCTCGCCGCCGGAGAGATAGTCCGCGGGACTGTCGAGGCGCTCGGCGATGCGCGGGAAATATTCGTAGATGCGCTCGCGCGTCCAGTGCACGCCGTTGCCGGTCTGGCGCTTCAGGCCGCCAAGCTCGAGATTCTGCTCGACGCTCATGCCGGCGAACAGGCCGCGGCCCTGCGGCACGTAGCCGATGCCGAGCCGCGCCGATTGTGCCGAGGAAAGCCCGATCAGTTCGTTGTCAGCGAGCCTGATCGATCCGTTCGAGGCCGGCGCGATCCCGACCAGCGTTTTCAGCAGCGTCGATTTGCCGGCGCCGTTGCGGCCCAAGCAGCGCGATGATCTCGTTTTCGTGCAGCGTGAAGCTGACATCGTTGAGGATGTGGCTCTTGCCGTAAAACGTGTCGACATGGGCCGCCGTCAGCAGCGCGCTGACGCGGGCGGCGGTGTCGCGCGGCTTTGCGGCGACTTTGGCCGTGCCCGAGCCGATATAGACTTCCTGCACCTTGGCGCTGCCGCGTGCGTCCTCGACCGAGCCGTCGAGCAGCACCTTGCCTTCGTTCATCACCGTGACCTGGTCGGCGAGCTGGAACACCCGGTCGATGTCGTGCTCGACCAGCAGCACCGGCAGGTCGGCGGAGATGCGCTTGATGATGGCGCCGATGCGTTCGCGTTCGGCGGCGGCAAGCCCGGCGAGCGGCTCGTCCAGCAGCAGCACGCGCGGCGCGGTGGCGAGCGCCACCCCCATGTCGAGCAGGCGCTGGCCGCCATAGGACAGCATGCCGGCCTCGGCGGCCTCGATGCCGGCGAGGCCGAGATAGCGGATGACGGCGTCGGTCTCGGTATTGATCGCGTCGATCGACAGCGCCGGCGTCAGCGGATCGAAGCGGCGGGGATGCCGCGCCTGGACGGCGAGGCGGATGTTCTCGCCGACGCTGAGCGCCGGAAACAGATTGGTGATCTGGAACGAGCGGCCGATGCCGGCGTGCGCAATCTCCTCCGGCGAATGGCCGGCGATCGGCTGGCCCAGCAGCGACACCGTGCCCTGATCCGGCGCGTACATGCCCGACAACAGGTTGAACGCGGTGGTCTTGCCGGCGCCGTTGGGGCCGATCAGCGCATGCAGCGTGCGGTCGGCGACCGCGATATCGACGCCCTGCACCGCGCGGATGCCGCCGAAGCTCTTGACGATGTGGCGGGCGGCCAGCACCGCGCCGTCGACATGGGATTTCGGCCGCAGGAATTCCGGCAGCGGCAGCACCTCGATGCGCCGCGCCGACATCGCGGCGTCCTCGACGGTCTTCTTGCGGAACGGCGCCATCAGCCGCTCGCCGACGCCGACCAGACCGGTCGGCGAGAACACGATGAAGGCGACGAACACGAGGCCAAACCAGAACAGCCAGTTCTCGGTGTAGATGCCGAGGAATTCGCGGAACAGAATGAAGAACAGCGCGCCGAGCGCGGGGCCGAGGAAGCTGCGCATGCCGCCGATCACCACCATCGCCAGCAGGTCGCCGGAGAACGACACCGAGATCGGGTCGGCCGAGGTCATGCGGTTCTGGTACAGCAGGAGAATGCCGGCGAGCCCGGTGATGGCGGCGGACAGCACGAACGCCAGCAGCTTGTAGCGGTTGGTCGGATAGCCGAGAAAGCGCGCGCGCTGCTCGTTCTCGCGGATCGCCACCAGCACGCTGCCGACCGTGGAATTGTGGAAGCGCCACAGCAGCACCAGCACGGCAAAGGCGATCAGCGCGACCAGCCAGTAATAGACGGTGGAGGATTCCAGATCAAAGCCGAGCAGCGTCGGCCGGGTGATGCCGCCGATGCCGTTCTCGCCGCCGGTGACTTCGGTCCAGCGGAACGACACCGCGTAGAGCATCGCCGCCAGCGCCAGCGTCAGCAGCGAGAAGTAGACGCCGCGCCGCCGCAGGATCAGAAATCCGAATGCGGCCGCGACCAGCGTCACGATCGCAACACCCACGATGGCCGGCCCGAAGAACGAGCCGTGCATCAGGTTGCGCTGGAGCAGCGCTGCGGCGTAGGCGGCGAGCCCGAACCATGCGCCGTGGCCGAACGATACCAGGCCGGTATGTCCGACCAGGATATTCAGCGCCATGCAGGCGGTGGCATAGACCACGACTTCGGTGGCGGAGGTCATGGTGAGGCCGAGCGCCAGCAGCAGAGGCGGCAGCAGGACCAGCCCCAGCGCGGACAGCAAGCAGCGGAACGGGAAGGCGCTTCAACATCCCAGGCGCCTCATTCGAACCGCAGGATGCGTTCGCCGAACAGGCCGCGCGGCCGGAACAGCAGCACCAGAAGCATCAACAGGTAGATCGCGGCGGTGGAGGCCGCGGAATAGCCGATGCCGACCATGACGCCCTTGACGAGGCCGACCAGCAGGGCCGCCGCCACCACGCCCCAGAACGATCCGAGCCCGCCGATGACCACGACGACGAAAGCGGGCGTGATGATCTCCTGGCCCATCGCCGGGTGGATCGAATAGATCGGCGCCAGCAGCACGCCGGCGAGACCCGCAAGCCCGATGCCGAGCGCGGCCACGGCCGACATATACGGCTGCAGCGAAATGCCGAGCGCGCCGACCATGTCGGGATTCTGCACGCCGGCGCGGACCACGCGGCCGAACGAGGTCTTTTGCAGCAGCAGCCAGAGGCCGGCGACGCAGGCCGCGGCGATGCCGAGCAGCACCACGCGGTAGAACGAGTAGATGAAGCTGCCGAGGAAGACCTGACCGCGCAGCCAGGGCGGAATCGAATAGGACAGGGGAGCCGCGCCGAAGATCATCCGCAGGCCCTGCTCGGCCACCATCGCGAGGCCGAACGTCATCAACAGCGAGAGGATCGGGTCGGAGCGATAGAAGCGGCGGAACAGCGTGCGCTCGATCACGACGCCGAGCAGCGCCACCGCCACGGGTGCCACAACGAACGAGCCGCCGAAGCCGAGATAGGGCGACAGCACCAGCGTCAAATAGGCGCCGATCGCATAGAACGCGCCATGGGCGAGATTGACGATGCCGCCGAGCGAGAAGATCAGCGACAGGCCGAGCGCGATCAGGAGGTAGTAGACGCCGTCGAGCAGCCCGTTGAGGACTTGCTGCGCTAGCAATAGGGCGGACATGGCTTTGGCTCCGGCCAGGCAGACGACGGATATGAAAGCATCATTGGCGACCCGCGCGCGAAATATGCCAATGTCGTCATTCCGGGGCGATGCGAAGCATCGAGCCCGGAATCTCGAGATTCCGGGTCTGGTGCTAGCGCACCATCCCGGAATGACGGTTCGAACGGCTCACGTCGGAAACGTGCAGCTGTTCTCTTCCTTGGTGGCGGCGATCACTTCGAGATCTTCGTTCGGGCCGGGCACCGCCGCGCTCGAGGTGAAGATGTCCCACTGATTTTTGATCTTGTCGGCGGGCAGCGCGGTGACCGCGTACATCTCATGCATCAACTGGTGATCGGAGGCGCGGAAATAGCCCTGCCGCGTCTTCAGGAGATCGTACTTCGCGCCCTTCTCGAAATGCTCGATGATCTTGGGCGAGTCCGCCGATTTCAGCTCGTTGACGGTCTGCGCCACGATCTTGGTGGCGATGTAGTCGCCCCAGGCCTGGTTCTCCGGCGGCTTGTTGTATTTCTTGGTGAAGGCCGCGACGAAGCTCTTGGAGCCGGGCGTGTCGAGCAGATGATGCCAGACCACCGGCCAGGTGCCGACGAAATTGCCCTTGCCGGCCGCCCAGGCCAGCGCGGTGTCGAAACCGAAGCCGCCGACCGGGAAGGTCAGGCCGAACTCGGCATATTGCTTGAGGAAGTTGGTGATCTGGTTGCCGGCGAGGTTGATCACGACCAGATCGGGCTTGGCCTCGCGGATCTTCAGCAGATAGGCGGAGAAGTCGGTGGCATCCGTCGGCACCAGATCGTCGCCGGCGAAATTGCCGCCATTGGCTTCCATGAAGCGCTTCGACACTTTCAGAAGGTCGTGGCCGAAGGCGTAGTCGGCCGTCAGCGAATACCACTTCTTGCCCTTGACCAGGCCGTCGCGCAGGAACGAGCGGCCGACGGTCTTGACATACATCGAATTCTGCGACTCGACGTGGAACATATAGCGCTGGCAGTCCTTGCCGCGCAGCGCATCGGAGTTGCCGCCGGTGTTGATGAACAGCGTCTTGTTGCGCGAGGCAACCTGCGCGATGGTCAGGCACGAGGCGGACGAAATCTCGCCGATGATGCAGGCGACCTTGTCGCGTTCGATCATGCGCTCGGCCTTGGTCGAGGCGGTCTGCGGATTGACCGAGTCCTCCTTCAGCAGTTCGACCTTGCGTCCCATCATGCCGCCGGAGGCGTTGATCTCTTCCACCGCCAGGTCGACCGCCATCACGGCGTAGTCGCCGAGCGGGCCGAGGAAACCCGTGCGCGGCGTCAGATGGCCGATCTTGATCACGTCGGCGGTCTGGGCGCGCAAGATCGCCGGCGCGGAAACTCCCGACACCAGCGCGAGGCCGCCGGCGGTCTTCAACAGCCCGCGGCGCGTGAATTGATTGTGGTCTGACATCAGCCTTGATCTCCCTGATACGGCCGCGTCGACGGCGGCTGTTGTTCGTTCGGCAGGCGCGGCGCCGATTTGCGAAGGGCGCGTTGGTCTCGCTTGCCGTGATCTGTGATCACAGTTAGACTTGCAAAAGACCGGGCCCTTGTCGAGTCCTCTCGGGAAAATCCCGGGGCGTTCCGAGTGACCGGGCCCTGCGAGGGACCAAGGCCGGAGACACGCGTTGATTTTGCCCGCCGCGCTCAATCTGGAGGAGCCGCTCGACCGTCAGACGCTGGGCGAGCGGGCCTATGCCAGGCTCGCCGATCTCCTGATCTCCGGCCGGCTGGCGCCGGGCGAGAAATTGTCGCTGCGCGCAGCGGCCGACGTGCTCGGCGTTTCCATCATGCCGGTGCGCGAGGCGGTGTCGCGGCTGGTCGCCGACAAGGCGCTGGAAGTGACGCCGAACCGCGCGGTGCGCGTGCCGCTGCTGTCAGCCACGCAGTTTCGCGACCTCACCACGGTGCGCATCGCCATCGAAGGCCACGCCGCGGCGGAGGCCGCACGGCATCGCGACGAGAGCGACCTGTCGTCGATCGCGCGCGCGGAAGAGGCGATGCGGGCGGAAAGCGAAGCCGCGACCCCCGACCTGCCGCGCGCGGTCGAACTCAACAAGACCTTTCACTTTGCGGTCTATGACGCCGCGCATTCGCCGATCCTGGTGGAGATCATCCGGGCGCTCTGGCTGAAGGCCGGCCCCGTGATCAATCTCGATCTGCGCGCCAATCCCGAACGGCTGGCGAAGGGACATGCGATCAAATGTCACGCCGGCGTGCGCCGGGCGATTGCCGCCGGCAAGGGCGATGCGGCGCGCGAGGGCGTCGCCTCCGACATCAGAAGCGCGGCCGATTTCATCCTTTCTCGCGGCGGTCTCGCCGGCTGACTTTCTCCCGAACATCCTGGAGCGATCATGGATCTCGACATCAAGGGTTTGCGCGTGCTGGTGACCGCCGGCGGCAACGGCATCGGGCTCGCGATCGCGCGCCGCTTTTCGGCGGAAGGCGCCAGGGTTCACACCTGCGACGTCGATGCGACAGCGCTGGCCGCGCTTGCCAAAAGCGACCCCGCGATCTCCTCGACGCCATGCGACGTCTCCGACCGCAAGGCGGTCGCAAACCTGTTCGCGGAGGCGCTGGCAAAACTCGGCGGCCTCGACGTGCTCGTCAACAACGCCGGCATCGCCGGGCCGACCTCGAAGATCGAGGAGATGAATCCGGAAGACTGGGACCGCTGCCTGGAGATCTGCCTGACCGGGCAATTCAACTGCGTCAGGCTGGCGGTGCCGCAACTGCGCCACAGCAACAACGCCTCGATCGTGAATATCTCGTCGGCGGCCGGCCGGCTCGGCTTTGCGATGCGCACGCCCTATGCCGCCGCGAAATGGGGCGTGATCGGGCTGACGAAATCGCTGTCGATCGAACTCGGGCCGGACAATATCCGCGTCAACGCCATCCTGCCCGGCCTCGTCGCGGGCGATCGCCAGCGCCGGGTGCTGGAAGCCAAGGCGCAGCAGCGCGGCATCTCCTATGCCGAGATGGAACGCACGGCGTTCTCCTATACCTCGATCAAGGACTACGTGACGCCGGAGCAGATCGCCGACCAGATCCTGTTCATGTGCAGCCCGCGCGGCAAGACGATTTCCGGGCAGGCGATCTCGATCTGCGGCGATACGCAGATGCTGGGATAGATCGTCAGCCACCAATCTGTGATTGGCTCCTGTCGATAACCGCCGGTCATACTACCTCAGCGGGCAATTTTGACAGGCCGCCAAAAGAGCGGCAGTCCGCTTCCTCAGGGGGTGTCCCGTGAATGTCGCGGCGTTGCGGCGGACTGCCTTCGCGATCGCCTTCGCGTTGGGGTGCGCGACGCTTGTCGTCGGTCCTCCCGCGCTGGCTCAGTCCCATGCGGCATTGTCCGGCTACAACGCCGACATCACCCAAAGTTCGATATCCGGCATTTCCTCGGGCGGGTTCATGGCCGTGCAGTTCGGCACCGCCTGGTCCTCGGTGATCAGGGGCGTCGGGATCGTCGCCGGCGGGCCGTTCTGGTGCGCGCAGACAGATGCCAATGACGCCTTCGACGCGTTCTCGCTGCCGTTCATCAATGCGACGGGCTTGTGCCTGTCCGGGCAGCCGTTGGCCGACCTCGATCGTTTCGTCGGAAAGGCCGACGCCGAAGTCCGCGTCCGGCCATATCGATCCCGTGCAAGGGCTGAGCCGGCAGAAGATTTATGTCTTCCACGGCTACAACGACGGCACGGTGGCGAAGTCGGTCACCGATGCGACGGTCGCGTTCTATCGCCACTATCTGGGCGATCCCAGCCGCGGCAACCTTTATTACCAGGCGTCGATCGGGGCGGGTCACTCATTCGTGGTTGCGACAGATCCCCACAGCGGCGGTCCCAACGCGTGCAGCGTCACCGCCACCCCGTTCATCGATGCGTGCGGCTACGATCAGGCAGGGATCATCCTGCAGCACATTTACGGGCCGTTGAACGCGCCCAACCGCGGCTCGTTGAGCGGCACCGTCAAGCGCTTCGACCAGTCGCGTTACACCGAGCCCAGGGATCCGAGTCCGCTGAGCATGGGCGACACCGGCTACGTGTTCGTTCCCAGGGATTGCGCAGACGGCGCGCCGTGCCGCGTCCACATCGTCCTGCACGGCTGCCTGCAGGATGCCGGCGAGATCGATCGGCGCTTCATCAATGAGGCCGGCTACAATGCCTGGGCCGATACCAATCGGCTGATCGTGCTTTATCCGCAGACCGCGGTGAGCTGGTATCTGCCGTATAATCCGCTGGCGTGCTGGGACCTGTGGGGCTACGCCGATCAAAACGACAGCTATGTCACCAAGGCCGGATCGCAGATCCGGACCATCAAGGCCATGCTCGACGCACTGACGGCGCGCGCCACCCCGGCGGTGGTTCCGGCGCCGGCTTCGGATACCACGCCGACGGCGCTGACGGTCATCGACACCTCGGACACGTCAGCCGATCTGGCATGGATGCCGCTCGCGGGAGCCGCGGCCTACCGCGTCTGGCGCGCCGGCGCCGACGGTCAGTTCGCGGCGGTGGCGGATACCGCAAGCCCCGGTTTCGCCGATTCAGACTTGAACCCGCGCTCCGTCTATCGCTGGCGCGTCACGGCCATCATCAATGGCGCCGAGGGCCCACCCTCCGTCGAGGTCTCCGCCGCCACGCGGGCCACTCCGCCCGTTTGCGCCCACCCAGGCAGTTGCCCGCTCGACAATTGACCGGTATCCACTTCGCGCGAAAACGCTATAGAAGCAGCGCATGATTCCATGGTTGCAGGTTGATACGGCGCGCGTGCCCGGCGCGGAGGTCGAACTTCGCTTGATGCGAAGGGGCACTGAATTTTCGATGATGCTCGGTCCGAACGAGCTGATGAACAGCCGGCTCAGCGGATCCGAGGAGGCGCTGGCGACGCTCGCCTGCCGGCGGATCGAGGCGGTCAAGCGGCCGCATCTGCTGATCGGCGGCCTGGGCATGGGGTTCACGCTGCGCGCCGCGCTTGCGGTGCTCGGCCCCGAGGCGCGGATCACGGTGGCTGAACTTGTGCCCGCGGTGATCGCGTGGGCGCGCGGGCCGATGGCCGATGTGTTCGGCGACAGCCTGAGGGACAAGCGCGCCAGTATCCGCGAGGCCGACGTCGTCGACGTGATCGCCTCTCAGGCTGCCGCGTTCGACGCCATCCTGCTCGATGTCGACAACGGCCCGGAGGGGTTGATCCGCAAGGCCAATGATGCGCTCTACGATCCGAGGGGATTGAAAGCCATCGGCCGGGCGCTGCGGCCGGGCGGCGTGCTCGCGGTCTGGTCGTCAGGGCCGCACCCCGCCTTCACCAAGCGGCTTCGCGACGCCGGCTTCGACGTCAACGAAGTCAACGTCCGCGCCACGACAAAGCGCAGCGGCGCGCGCCATGTCATCTGGTTTGCGACGAAGCCGGAAGGCGGACGCTAGGGCGCGGACTTGTTGGCACGCAGCCACATTCGGATTGATGCGGGCTTGACGATTGCCAGATAGGGGCGGCGAGCTTCATATCGGGGCGCGACACGCCGACATTGCTTGATCTTGTTGAAGAACCTTTCGATCAAGTTGCGCGCGCGGTGCGGAGACGGGATCGCGGAGCCCTCAACCGGCAGCGCCTCGTGGTCGCGCCACCAATGCGCTTGAATTACTTCCGCTTTCGTTGGCACAGCAGACATGACCGGATTCGCTGCTGGCTCCGCCCGGTCGCGAATGACCCGAAGCAGTCATTCCTCGTGCACGCGACGTTCATGCCGGATAAGGTCTTGCTTGAGTGGATGCTGGTGCGCGACATCGCCCTTCACAATAGCAGAGGAGTCCCTCATGTCGGACAAATCCATACAAGGCATCGATCGCCGCGATCTGATAGTGGCATCCATTGCCACGGTGGGCGCCGCGGCCGCCCTTGCTGCCACTGCCGGCTCAGCGGACGCCCAGGACTCGGCGACTTCCTCTGCCAGGCCGGCAGCGGGCGGGCCATCAGCGACGGTTTATACCGGCGATGTAATCAAAGGGAAGAAGGTCGTCAGCGCGCTCGACGTCAACGGCCTGGAGGCCGGGCAGAAGCACTTTTTGTATTTTCAGGGTGAGAAGACGCCCACCGGACAGCATTGGTATGTGTCCGTGACGGTCGCCAAGGGGGCGAAGCCGGGCAAGCGTGTCGTTCTGACAAGCGGCGTGCATGGCGACGAGATGAGTTCCATACATGCGGTCCATACGGTGATGAACCAGCTCGATCCGGCGCAGATGTCGGGCACAGTCATGGCGGTCACCGACGTGTCCCGTCCGGCCCTGGAAAGCATGCAACGCCGGTGGCCCAACCAGGGCAGAGGCATCGATCTGATCGACATGAACCGGGAATGGCCCGGGAATGAGAACGGCCTGACCGCAGCGAGCCGCCATGCCGGGCTGCTGTTCAACCGGCTGCTGCGGCCGAACGCCGACGCCGCGATCGATTTCCATACCGGGACAACTGGATTCGATGTCTCCGCGTTCAACATCGGCGAGATAGATAGACCCGAGGTCAAGGCAATGCTGGATCTCTACCCCGTCGGCCAGATCTTCAATATGCCGAAAGTGGCTTATCCCACAGTACTGCATAATGCGTTCATCGACGTGGGAATCCCGGCCTTTTGCCCGGAGGTCGGTGCCGCGCGCGCGCTGGACCCCGAGATAATTGCGCTGTTCGTAGAAGGCACGATGAACGTACTCAAGCATCACGGCATCGTTGCCGGACCGATGGGCCGTACCAGCAAGGACATGACCGTCTTTGTCGGCAACAGCGGGTTCCCGGTCCTGGCCACCGAGGGTGGGATCGTCGAACATCTGGTTAAGCTCAACGACAAGGTCGAACCCGGACAGAAGGTGGCCATCCAGCGAAACAGCTTCGGCGAAGTGGTGGCGGAATATACAAGCGCGGTTGCCGGAGAGGTGGCGGGGCAGCGCAGCGATGCAATGACCGAACCCGGCAACCCCTTGGTAATGATCCTTTTCAACAAGACGCCGCCGGACAGCGTCGAGATCTATCCCGAGTAGCTGCCGCATCGACCTCAAAGACCGGTGACGCGGTTTTCACTGCGGCCATTCACGACAGGCTCATTCGTTCCTGGTGAATGCCACCTGTCGGCCCTTCGCGTCAGTTAGCTGTGCTGCAAGCTTTGGTCGTGATTGGCGGATAGCGGACTCCCGCAAGCATCCGAACGGCAGATTTATGGGTTCACGGCCCAGTTGAGCCGGTCAGCGGTGGGTGCTCTGCGCCACGGCCGCGACGAGCGAATCGGTCCACGGCCATTCGCTGGAGGCGAGCTTGCCTGCGACCAGGATCAGCGTCACGGCCAGCAGCAGCCGCAACGCCATTTCCGGTACGCGGGTGGCGAAGTAGCTGCCGATGATAATGCCGGGCAGCGAGCCCATCAGCAGCACCGCCATCAGATGCCAGTCGATCGCGCCCAGCGCCCAGTGTCCGATGCCGGCGATCAGCGTCAGCGGCACCGCGTGCGCGATGTCGGAGCCGACGATGCGCGACATCGGCAGTTGCGGATAAAGCAGCAGCAGCGCGGTCACGCCCACCGCGCCGGCGCCGACCGATGAAATCGAGACCAGCACGCCGAGCGCCGCGCCAACCAGCACGGTTGCGCGCGCGATCGTCCGGTCGTTGAGCTGCTCCATGCGCCAGCGCAGCGTGTCCATGACCGCCTTGCGGAAGATCAGCGACGCCGCCGTCAGCATCAGCGCGAAAGACAGCACCACGTTGACCAGGCTGCGCGCGGCGGCGCTGTCGAGATGGAGCTGCCATAGAACGATCAATGTCAGGATGCTGGCGGGGATGCTGCCGCTGGCGAGCCGGAGCACCGCCGGCCAGTGGATGCTGCGCGCCCAGCCATGCACGACGCTGCCGCCGGTCTTGGTCGCGGCGGCGTAGAGCAGGTCGGTGCCGACCGCCGTCGAGGGATGGATGCCGAACAGCAGGATCAACAGCGGCGTCATCAGCGAACCGCCGCCCACGCCGGTCATGCCGACGAGAAGGCCGACGCCGAAACCCGAGGTGACGTAGAGCGGGTCGATTACCGGCATCGAGCGAGCCCGCACGCACGCTTGGTCATCGCAAAAGTTCCCTGGTTCGCCCATCAGCACGGTCGTCCCGACTGTGCTGATTCTCTTGAGGTATGATCATCCCCGGGATCGCGGCAATAGCGCGGCTGAAAAAAGAATGAACCTTGCGCCGATCGGGGACGGAGAGGGGATTCTCCCCTTTGAGCCGCCGAGTGGCGAAAGTGGCGGCCTGTTGGAACCGCCGGTAAAATGTTCCAGATCGAACGCTTTTTCGCAAAATCCCTTGCAACAAAATCGCGGCGGCAATCCCGTGCAATGCGGCCGTGAATACGATGCCAAAGACCGGAGATTACCGTCGAGGCTTCGCGTCACGACGCCATGCTTGAGACCCCATGCTTAAAAAGAAACAGCGCGGCGGATGACTCCGCCGCGCTGTTGTCTGGATGGCAGGCGGAGGGCGCGTTGTCGCCCGCGGAACCCTGCTTAGCTGTAGATTTCGAACAGGCCGGCGCCGCCCTGGCCGCCGCCGATGCACATGGTCACCACGCCCCACTTCGCCTTGCGCCGGCGGCCTTCCTGCAGGATGTGGCCGGTGAGGCGCGCGCCGGTCATCCCGAAGGGATGGCCGATCGCGATCGAGCCGCCGTTGACGTTGTACTTGGCGGGATCGATGCCGAGCTGGTCGCGGGAATACAGGCACTGGCTGGCGAACGCCTCGTTGAGTTCCCAGATGTCGATGTCGTCGATCTTCAGGCCGTGGCGCTTCAACAGCTTCGGCACCGCGTAGATCGGACCGATGCCCATCTCGTCCGGCTCGCAGCCCGCCGCCGCCCAGGCGACGAAGCGGCCGAGCGGATTGAGGCCGCGCTTTTCGGCGTCCTTGGCTTCCATCAGCACCACGGCGGCCGCGCCGTCCGAGAGCTGGCTGGCATTGCCGGCGGTGATGTATTTGCCGGGGCCCTTGACCGGCTCGAGCTTGGCGAGGCCTTCCATGGTCGTCTCGGGCCGGTTGCACTCGTCGCGGTCGACCGTGTAGTCGACGACGCTCTCGGCCTTGGTCGCCTTGTCGACGACCTTCATCTTGGTCTTCATCGGGACGATTTCGTCCTTGAACTTGTTGGCCTGCTGGGCGGCCGCCATGCGGCGCTGCGATTCCAGCGAGTACTCGTCCTGGTATTCCCGGCTGAGCTTGTAGCGCTCGGCGACGATATCGGCGGTGTCGATCATCGCCATGAAGATGGCGGGGGCGGTCTTGAGCAGGTCGGGGTCGACCACCTCCTTCGGCAGCGGACCGCCGGGCATCGAGATGCTTTCCACGCCGCCGGCGACGATGCAGTCGGAGCCGTCCGAGCGGATCGAGTTGGCCGCCATCGCAATGGTCTGCAATCCCGAAGAGCAGAAGCGGTTCACCGAGACGCCGCCGGTCGATTTCGGCAGGCCGGCGAGCAGCGCGGCCTGACGGCCGATATTGGGCGCGCCATGCGCGCAATTGCCGAGATAGCAATCCTCGACATATTCCTTGTCGACACCGGCGCGCTGGACGGCGTGCTTGATGGCATGGGCCGCCATGGACATCGGCGGGGTGATGTTGAACCCGCCGCGGCCGGACTTCGCCAGCCCGGTGCGGGCGTAAGAAACAATGACGGCTTCACGCATTTTTTTGATCTCCCTGGGGACGGCCGATGCTGCCTCGCGAAAGGCTGTAATCGTACATAATTCCCGCCGGGGCAATGGAAATACTGCCGGTCCGGCTTCCGGCTGGCGGAATTACCGGCGGAAGGGAAATCCGGACCGCGACGGCGGTATCAGCAAGCGCGCTCAGACGATCCGCGAGTTCTTGTTGCCCCAATAGCGGTCGCGCAACAGCCGCTTGTAGAGCTTGCCGGTCGGCAGCCGCGGCAGTTCGCCCTCGAAGTCGATCGAGCGCGGCACCTTCTGGCGCGACAGCGACTGGTTGCAGAAGGCGATCAGTTCCTCGGCGAGCGCGGCGCACGGCTCGATTCCCGGCATCGGCTGCACCACCGCCTTTACCTCCTCGCCGAGATCGGCATTGGGCACGCCGAACACGGCGGCATCGGCGATCTTGGGATGGGTGATCAGCAGGTTCTCGCATTCCTGCGGGTAGATGTTGACGCCGCCGGAGATGATCATGAAGGTCGCGCGGTCGGTCAGATAGAGATAGCCGTCATCGTCGACATAGCCGACGTCGCCGACCGTGCTCATGCTGCCATCGGGCGAGCGCGCCTCTTTGGTCTTGTTCGGATCGTTGAAATATTCGAACGGCGTGGCGGTCTTGAACCAGACCGTGCCCGGCGCGCCTTTCGCACACGGCTTCATGTCCTCGTCGAGAATATGGAGGTCGCCGAGCAGCACCTTGCCGACGCTGCCGCGATGGGCGAGCCATTGCTCGCTGTCGCAGGCGGTAAAGCCGAGGCCTTCGGTGGCGCCGTAATATTCGTGGACGATCGGGCCCCACCATTTGATCATGTCCTCCTTCACCGCCGCCGGACAGGGGGCCGCGGCGTGGATCGCGATTTCGAGCGACGACAGGTCGTGCCGCGCCCGCGTCTCCTCCGGCAGTTTCAGCATGCGCGAGAACATCGTCGGCACGAGCTGGCTGTGGGTGACGCCCCATTTCTCGATCAGTTCGAGGTAACGCTCGGGGTCGAAATGCTCCATGATGATGACGGTGCCGCCCTCGCGGATCGTGAGGTTGACGGCGGCCTGCGGCGCCGAATGATACAGCGGCGCCGGCGACAGATAGATCATGCCCTCGCGGTAGTGCCAGAGCTTCTGCAGGAAATCGAAGATCGGCAGGTTCTGGACCGGCGGCTGCTCGGCCAGCGGGCGCACGATTCCCTTTGGCCGTCCCGTCGTGCCGGACGAATAGAGCATGGCGGTGCCGACGGATTCGTCCGGGACCGGCGTCTTCGGCAGGCCCGCGGTGGCCTCCCGCAAGCCGACGATGCGTTCGCTCTCGCCGGGGCCGTCGGCCACGATGCAGAGTTCGACATTGGGGCATTCCTTCAATGCCTCGCGCGCGACATCGAGCTTTTCAACCGAGGTGATGAGCACCCTGGATTGGCTGTTGTTGACGATGTAGGCGAGTTCGCCCGGCGTCAGGTATGAATTGACGCAGGTGAAATACAGGCCCGACCGCTCGCCCGCGCCGCAGGCCTCGAGGTAGCGGCTGTTGTTCTCCATGAAGATCGCATAATGATCGAGCCGCCTCAGCCCGAGCTTGCGCAACAGATGCGCGAGGCGATTGCTGCGCGCGTCCAGTTCACGATAGGTCACGGACTCGCCGGTCGCCGCCATGATGAAGGCGGGCTGCAGCGGACGCAGGTAAGCATGCTTGCCGGTATACATCGCGTTTCAGTTCCTCATGCGGCCAGAACAAGAATCTCGCGCACCTGCGCGGGTGAATCGATCCTGCGCGGGTTGCGCGGTATCCATGGTGTCGCCATCGCCTGCTCCGCGATGCGGTCGAAATGCGCCGGCTCGACCCGCACTTCGTGCAGGCTGCGCGGCATGCCGAGCGAGCGGATGAACTGGTCCAGCACGTCGGCGGCGTCCTTGCCGGGCTGGCCCATCGCTTCGGCGACCAGCGCCTGCCGCGCGGCGTTGTCCTGCCTGTTCCAGCGCAGCACCGAGGGCAGCATCACGCACGAGGTATAGCCGTGCGGCACGTCGTAGACGGCGCCGAGCACATAGCCGATGCCGTGGCTCGCGCCCATCGGCACGCCCGACGACAGCGGCCCCATCGAGAGCCAGGTGCCGATCTGGCAATCCATCCGGGCGTCGAGGTCGCGAGGATCTGCTTTCACGCGCGGCAACGCCTGCGCCAGCATCGACAGGCCCTTCATCGCCTGGGCATCGGCAAAGGGGTGCGCTTCGCGCGAGCACAGGCCCTCGACGCAATGGTCGACGGCGCGGATGCCGGTCGAAAGCCACAGCCATTCCGGCGTGTGCACGGTGACGGCGGGATCGAGGATCGCCGCGCGCGGCATCACGAGGTCATGGCGCACCATTTCCTTGACCTTGCGGCGCTCCTCGGTGACGCCGGCGATCGCGCTGAACTCGCCGCCGGCAATCGTGGTCGGCACGCTGATCTGGCGCACGGTCGGCGCAATCATTGGCGGCGGGATGCCCCTGGTCGCCCGGATCCGGTCGATGTCGTCGGCGGTGCGAACGTCATTGGAAAGGCAAAGCTGCACGGCCTTGGCGCCGTCCGTGATCGAGCCGCCGCCGACCGTGACGATGAGGTCGGCGCCGGCGCCGCGCGCCTGCTCGGCGGCGGCAACGACGGCCGCGCGCGGCGTGTGCGGCGGCATCGCATCGAAGGTGCCGACGCAGCGAGGCCCCAGCGCTTTCCGGATCTTGTCGATCTCGTCGGTGGTCCGGTTGAGCGTACCGCTGACCATCAGGAAGGCGCGGCTCGCGCGCAGCCGGTCCATTTGGCCTACGACCGCCTCAGCGGCGGGGCGGCCGAACACGACCTCGTCCATGGCGCCGAAAACGACACGCCCGCTGTGCACGACGATTGTCCTCCCGGGACATTTTGGCTTGGTGCCTTGCGAATAATTTAGCGGAGGTGGAGCGCCGAAGGGAACCAAAAAATGATGGTAGATGTGCGCGCGAAAGGTCGGCGAATTGACGCCGTCATTCCGGTTCGACGCGCAGCGTCGAACCCGGAATCTCGAGATTCTCCGATGTCCAATTGCACATGGCAATTCGCCCGCGTGGCGAGCGCTCTGGAATGACGGGCTAGACCAGCAGCTCCGCGACGTCTGCCATCGTCACCTGCCGTTCAGAGAGCAAAATCTCCGCGGCCCCGCGCTCCCAGTCGCCGGCCTCGGGCCCGAGCGGATCCCGGGCGCTCAGCCGGTGCTCGAGAACCAGCCGGGCAAACAGCGCGCGGCGCGCGTCCGAGCCCGGCCGGGAGGCTTCCCACATCATCAGGATGGCGCTGGCGACATGATAGAGGCTCGACGCCGCCTGCCGCGCGCTGGCTTCCAGCGAAGGTTCCGCGGCGACACGCTCGGCAAATGCGAGCGTGCGGTCGAGCGCGAGGCGCAGCCGATCCCGGAACGCTGCCGGCACGGCCGTCGCATTGTCGAGCAATTTGGTGAGCGCGGTGCCAAGCGAGCGGTGGGCGCGGCTCTTGCCGACGGCGCGGGTGATGATGTCGAGCGCGTTGATGTTGCTGGTGCCCTCCCAGATCACGCCGATATGGGCGTCGCGGACCAGCCGCGCGTTCACCCATTCCTCGATGTAGCCGTTGCCGCCGCGCACTTCCATGGCGCCGGTCGCCACCGGAATGTTGTCGCGGCAGGCGCGGAATTTCAGCAGCGGGGTGAGAATGCGCAAGGCGTTTTCGGCTTCCTTCGAGCCGGCATTGGCGCGGTCCATCGCGCTCGCCGCAAACAGGAACATCGAAAGCGCCTGTTCCGACGGCAGCGCGATCTTGAGAAGCTGACGGCGAAGCAGCGGATAGTCGATGATGGCCTTGCCGAAGGCGATCCGGCTGCGCGCGCAAACCATCGCCTCGTTGACGCAGCGCCGCATCATCGCGGCGGCGCGCACGCCGTGCGACAGCCGCGACAAATTGACCTGCTCCATCATCTGCTTCAGGCCGCGATCGGCGTCGCCGACCAGATAGGCCACCGCGCCCTCCAGCAGGATCTCGCCCGAGGCCATCGAGCGGGTGCCGAGCTTGTCCTTGAGGCGCGCGATGCGGTAGGCGTTGCGGCGGCCGTCCTTGAGCCGGCGCGGCAGGGCGAACAGCGCCAGCCCGCTGGTGCCGGCCGCCGCGCCCTCGGGGCGCGCCAGCAGCAGCGCGACGTCGGCGTCGGCGTGCGAGCAGAACCATTTGTCGCCATAGAGCCGCCACACACCGTCCTCGCGGCGCGCGACCGTTTCGATCGCGCCGACGTCGGAGCCGCCGGACCGTTCGGTCATGAACTGCGTGCCCTTCCACTGCACGGCGGGGTCGGCCGACAGCATTTTCGGCAGCAGGTAATCCTTCAGCTCATCGCTGGCGAATTTGCGGATCAGATGGATCGAGGTGTCGGTGACGCTGATCGGGCACATCAGCCCGAACTCGGCCTGCACGAACAAATATTGCAGCGCGTATTTGGCGACCGCGGGCAGCGGCCGGTCCATGCCGAGCGCGCCGCCGCGATGGCTCATGGCATGAAACTGGAAATCGGCGAAGGCGATGCTCTCCATCTCGCGATAGGACGAATGGTAGTCGATCCAGTCCTCGTCGCGGCCGAACCGATCCCGGGCATTGAGCACCGGCGGATGCTTGTCAGCGCTCCTGGCGAGTTCGTCCAGCCGCCCGCCGGCCAGTTCGCCGAGCCGATTGAAATGCGGTTCCAGCCGCCCAAAATCCTGCGGCTGCAGATAAAGGCGGAGCAGGTCGCGCAAGCCGCGATCGATCGCATAGAAATTCTGTCCCGCGCAGTCAGGCGCGATGTGAAGCGGACCGCGGCTCTCGGTGCCGGCTTCGACGAACGACTGGTGTGGGGGAGGCGCGTGCATGTCTGACTTCTTCTTGTGGATCGTTCGGCCAGAGGGATTTTCGCGATAATGCCCGCCCGATGGCGCAGGGTCGAGAGCGAATTGGCTGGGCAGGCCGGGCGCGCCTGCTCCCGGCGCTTTCGCCGGCTTGGTGCGCCGCGAAACAGCAGCGGGTTTCGCTGCTTTTGCGTCGAAATGGGGCAACTTCGCTGCCGTGTCTTGCCGGCGTCATCTTGGTGAGGGCAACGAGAGTAGCGTGCGAAGCATTCCCTGCGAAGCTGCTCCCGGCCGACCCGGTCAAAAGGCCGGGGATGCTGCGGTATATTGTCTGCATGCACGATCATCGTCGTTGCAGCACAACAAATTCGCTTGATCCCGCCCGGTTCTTGCCCAGACTACGCGCGAGAATGGTGGATCGGGTTGCGATCCTGCCGACGCGATAGCGGCGGGGATCGAGTGGCGCAGGAAGTGCGGGGGTGATGGTAGTGCGAGCGATTGAGAGATCCGGGCATTTGGCTCGCGACGCAGGTTCCAGTCTCCGTTCATTTCGCCTCATTGGACCGCTGACCATCTTGCTTGCGATCTCCCTGTCCGGCTGTGGCGACAAGGCGCCGCAGGCGGCGGCAGCCGCGCCGCCGCCCGTCACGGTGGCGCAGCCGACCAAGCGCACCGTCACCGATTGGGACGAATTCACCGGGCGGTTCGATGCGCTGGAAGAGGTTCAGGTCCGCGCCCGGGTGGGCGGCTTCGTCACCAGTGTCGAATTTCGCGATGGCGACTTCGTCAATACCGGTGACCTGCTGTATGTGATCGATTCCCGCCCGTTCGAAGCGGTGGCCGAGCAGGCGGACGGTCAGCTCTCGGATGCCCGCGCCAAGGCCGAACTCGCCAAACGCGAACTCGACCGCGCGCTGGTCCTCAATCAAACCCAGGCGGTCTCCGATTCCATCGTCGACCAGCGCCGTCAGACCTTGCAGGGCGCCAAGGCCGCGGAGACGCAGGCCGAAGGCGCGCTCAAGGCGGCGAAGCTCAATATCGAGTTCTCCCATGTCATCGCCCCGATGGCCGGACGTGTGAGCCGCCACCTCGTCAGCGTCGGCAATCTGGTGTCGGGCAGCGACAATGGCGGCAACGCGACGCTGCTCACCTCGATCGTCTCGCTCGATCCGATCTACGTCTATTTCGACATGGATGAGGCGACCTACCTCAAATACAACCGGCTTTATTTCGAGGGCAAGCGGCCGAGCTCACGCGAGAATCCAAATCCGGTTCAGGTGACGCTGACCGGCGAAACCAAGCCGTCGCACGACGGCAAGGTGAATTTCCTCGACAACCGGCTGGATGTCTCGACCGGCACGCTGCGCGTGCGGGCGGTGGTCCCGAACAAGGATTATTCGATTTTGCCGGGGCAGTTCGGCCGCGTGCGGCTGATCGCCAGCGCGCCCTATGAGGCGCTGCTGTTGCCGGATACGGCCATCGCCACCGACCAGTCGCGCAAGATCGTCTTCGTGGTGAAGGCCGACGACACGGTGGAGGCGAAGCCCGTCGTGCTCGGTCCGCTCGACGACGGCTTGCGGGTGATCCGCGAAGGGCTGAAGCCGGAGGACCGCGTGATCGTCGACGGCCTGCAGCGTGCGCGCGTCGGCGCCAAGGTCAGTCCGCATCCGGCCCAGGCGCCGGCCGGTGGCAAGACATGAACCTCGGCCGGCTCTCCATCAATCAGCCCATCCTGGCGATGGTGCTGTCCATCGTGCTCCTGATCGTGGGCGCGATCGCCTACACCACGCTGCCGGTCTCGGAATATCCGCAAGTGGTGCCGCCGACGGTGGTGGTCACCACGCAATATCCGGGCGCCACCGCGCAAACCGTCTCCGACACCGTTGCGGCTCCGATCGAGCAGGAGATCAACGGCGTCGAGGACATGCTGTACCTCTACAGCCAGGCGACCTCGAACGGCAATCTCACCATCACGGTCACCTTCAAGCTGGGCACCGATCTCGACAAGGCCCAGGTGCTGGTCCAGAACCGCGTCGCGATCGCGCAGCCGCGATTGCCGGACGAGGTGCAGCGCAACGGCGTCGTTACCCGCAAGAACAGCCCCGACATATTGATGGTCGTTTTCATGCTGTCGCCGGACGACAGTTTCGACCAGCTCTATATCAGCAACTATGCGCTGCTGCAGGTGCGGGACGAGCTGCTTCGCCTCGACGGGATCGGCGACATCCAGATGTTCGGCGCCCGCGACTACTCGATGCGGCTGTGGCTCGATCCGGACCGGATCGCGACGCTTGGCCTGACCTCCGCCGAAGTGGTGGCCGCGATCCGCGCGCAAAACCTGCAGATCACCGGCGGACAGATCGGGGAGCCGCCGATCGCCGACCGCGCGTTCCAGCCCAATCTCAGCTTCGTCGGGCGCCTGAAGGATCAGAAGCAATTCGAGGATATCGTGGTCAGGGCGGGCGCCGACGGCCGCACGGTGCGGCTGCGCGATGTGGCGCGAGTCGAACTGGGTGCCTTGTCCTACGCGACCAACAGCTTTCTGCTGCGGAAATCGGCGGTCGCGCTGCTGGTGACCCAGCGGCCCGGCTCGAACGCGCTGGCGACCGCGAAAGGCATTTCCGACACGATGGTGAAGCTGAAGGCCAGTTTTCCGAAGGGCCTCGATTACAACATCGGCTACAATCCTACCGAATTCATCGCGCAATCCGTCCACGAGCTGATCAAGACGATCTACGAGGCAATGCTGCTCGTCGTCATCGTCGTGCTGGTGTTTCTGCAGGGCTGGCGTCCCGCGATCATTCCGATCGTGGCGATACCGGTGTCGCTGGTCGGCACCTTTGCCGTGATGGCAGCGCTCGGATTCTCCATCAACAACCTGACCCTGTTCGGCCTGGTGCTTGCGGTCGGCATCGTGGTCGACGATGCGATCGTGGTGGTCGAAAACGTCGAGCGCCATCTTCGCGACGGCATGAGCCGGCGCGATGCGGCGCTGCGCACCATGGAGGAGGTCGGCGGCGCGCTGGTCTCGATCGCGCTGGTGCTGTGCGCGGTGTTCGTGCCGACGGCGTTTCTGGGCGGCATTTCCGGACAGTTTTTCCAGCAATTCGCCATCACCATCGCGGTGGCGACCGCGATTTCCTGCTTCTGTTCGCTGACGCTTTCGCCGGCGCTGGCCTCGCAGATCCTGCAGCCGCACGAGGAAAAGCGGCCGGCGGCGAGCTGGAATTTGATCGCGCGCGGCTGGGAAAAATTCACTGGCGTGTTCAACCGCGGCTTTGATCGGCTGGCCCACCTCTATGCCGGCGCAGCAGCCTTCGTGATCCGGCATTCGTTGGCGATGCTGCTCGTCTATGTGGTGCTGATCGGCAGCGCCGGATGGCTGCTCGCCACCACGCCGCAGGGCTTCATTCCGGCGCAGGATCGCGGCTACATCATCGTTTCCGCGCAGTTGCCGGGCGCAGCGTCGCTGGCGCGCACCACCGACATCGTCCGTCAGATCGAGAAAACGGCGCTGGATACGCCGGGGATCGTTCGCGTCGCGGCGTTCGCCGGCTTCTCCGGCGCGACGCGAACCCAGGCAGGCAATGCAGCAGCCCTCTTCCCGGTATTCGAAGAGCCGGAAGTGCGCCTGAAGAAGGGCCTGTCCGCCGCGGTGATCACCGCCGATTTGCGCAAGCGGCTGTCCGCGATCGAGGGGGCGTTCATCATCGTCATTCCGCCGCCACCGGTGCCGGGCATCGGCACGGGCGGTGGTTTCACGATGCGCATCCAGGATCGCCAGGGCCGCGGCCCCGAACTTCTGGCGGCCGCCAACGACGAACTGGTCGGCGCCGCGCGCAAGGCGCCCGGGCTGACGCAGGTGTTCTCGCCCTTCACAGCCAATACGCCGCAGCTCTTCGTCGATATCGACCGGGTCAAGGCGCAGAAGCTCGGCGTACCGATTGCGAACGTCAACGAAACCATCCAGACCTATTTCGGCTCGACCTACGTCAACGACTTCAATTTGTTCGGCCGCACCTATCACGTCACGGCGCAGGCCGACCTGCCGTTCCGGAAGGAGAGAGCCGATCTGGCGCGGCTGCGCACCCGCAACGCCGCCGGCGACATGGTGCAGCTCGGCAGCGTGGTCGAGTTCCGCGACGTTTCCGGCCCCGACCGCGTCGCGCGCTACAATCTCTATCCGGCGGCGGAGTTGCAGGGCGAAACGCTGCCGGGCACGAGTTCGGCAACCGCGATCAACACCATGAAGCAGCTTGCCGAAGAGACGCTGCCGAGTGGCTTCTCCTTCGAATGGACCGACCTTTCGTACCAGCAGGTCACCGGCGGCAATGCCGGCCTCTATGTCTTTCCGATCTGCGTGCTGTTCGTGTTCCTGGTGCTGGCGGCGCAATATGGCAGCTGGAGCCTGCCGTTTGCCGTCATCCTGATCGTGCCGATGTGCCTGCTGGCCGCGACCATCGGCGTGCGGATCATGGGGCAGGACGTCAATATCCTGACCCAGATCGGGTTCGTGGTGCTGGTGGGGCTGGCCGCCAAGAACGCCATCCTGATCGTGGAGTTCGCCCGCGACATCGAGCTGGAAGGAAAGCCGCGGCTGGAGGCCGTCATCGAGGCCTGCCGCCTGCGGCTGCGGCCGATCCTGATGACGTCGTTTGCGTTCATTCTGGGCGTGCTGCCGCTGGTGGTTTCCAGCGGCTCGGGGTCGGAAATGCGCCAGGCGGTCGGCGTCGCCGTGTTCTTCGGGATGCTGGGCGTGACCGTGTTCGGGCTGATCTTCACCCCGATTTTCTACATCATCGTCCGCAATCTGGCCGACGGCTCGCGCCGGAAGGTGGCCGCCGCGGAGCCTCGCGGACCCTAGAATCGGCCTTCCGGCGCTGCAAATGCCCCATTTTGCCGCGGCGAAATAGGTGGGCATGCGCAGGGTTATTAAATATTATGCCCGCAACCGAAACCCTGGGGGAGTAGCCTGTTATGAAGTCGGGATTATTGTCGGCGGCCGTTGCGATATCCGGCCTGTTGCTCGCGGCGCCGGTATCGGCACAGGGCGTCAAGATCGGGATATTGAACGATCAGTCCGGCGTCTATGCCGATTACGGCGGCAAGTGGTCGTTCGAGGCGGCCAAGATGGCGGTCGAGGATTTCGGCGGCACCGTGCTCGGCCAGAAGATCGAAGTGATCTCGGCCGACCACCAGAACAAGCCCGATCTCGCCACCGCCATCGCGCGGCGCTGGTATGAGGTCGAAGGTGTCGACATGATCACCGAGCTGACGACATCCTCGGTCGCGCTCGCGATTCACGACCTGTCGAAGCAGATGAAGAAGATCGACATCGTGGTCGGCGCGGCGACCTCGCGCCTGACCGGCGATGCCTGCCAGCCCTACGGCTTCCACTGGGCCTACGATACCCACGCGCTCGCGGTCGGCACCGGCGGCGCGCTGGTGCAGGCCGGCGGCGATACCTGGTTCTTCATGACCGCCGACTACGCCTTCGGCTATGCGCTGGAAAAGGACACCGGCGACCTGGTCAAGGAAAAGGGCGGCAAGGTGCTGGGCTCGGTCCGCATTCCCCTGAACTCGTCGGACTTCTCGTCCTTCCTGCTGCAGGCGCAGAGTTCGAAGGCCAAGATCATCGGGCTCGCCAATGCCGGTCTCGACACCACCAACTCGATCAAGCAGGCGGCGGAATTCGGCATCGTCAAGGGCGGCCAGAAGCTCGCCGGCCTGTTGCTGACGCTGGCCGAAGTCCACGGCCTCGGTCTTGAAGCCGCCCAGGGTCTGGTGCTGACCGAAGGCTATTACTGGGACCGCGACGACAAGAGCCGCGAATTCGCCAACCGCTTCTTCGCCCGCACCGGACGGATGCCGAACATGATCCAGGCCGGCACCTATTCGGCGACGCTGCAATACCTGAAGGCGGTCAAGGCGGCCAACAGCAAGGACACCGAGGCCGTCGCCGCCAAGTTGCAGGAGCTTCCGGTCGACGACATGTTCGCGCAGGGCGGCAAGGTGCTGGCCAACGGCCGCATGGTGCACGACCTCTATCTGTTCGAGGTCAAGAAGCCGTCGGAATCGAAGAAGCCCTGGGATTACTACAAGCAGCTCGCGGTGGTGCCCGGCGACAAGGCGTTCTTCTCGGCCAAGGAATCCGGCTGCCCGCTGACGAAGTAAGAATACCCCAAGATGTCATTCCGGGCGATGCGAAGCATCGAACCCCGGAATCGTCGCAGATTCCGGGTCTGGTCCTTCGGACCATCCCGGAATGACGGAGGATGTTGCGCCGCGCTCCCCGCAATGACCTGTGAAATCAGGGCGCGCTCATTAGCCCCGTCTCACGCTGGCGCCGCCGTCCACCGGCAGCGTCACGCCGGTGATGAAGTTGGCCTCGTCGGACGCCAGGAACAGCGCGGCGTTGGCGACGTCCCAGCCGGTGCCCATCTTCCTGCGCAGCGGCACCTTGGCGTCGCGCTCGGCCTCGACCTCGGCGCGGCTCTTCTTGAATTCGCGGGCGCGGGTGTCGACCGCCATCGGCGTGTTCATCAGCCCGGGCAGGATGACGTTGGCGCGGATGCCGTATTCGGCGTTCTGGTAGGCGAGCTGCTCGGTGAAGGCGATCATCGCCGCCTTGGTCGCCTTGTAGGCGACGTAGGGATAGGTGGTGATGGCCGCCATCGAGGAGATGTTGATGATGGCGCCGCTTTGCTGGCTGGCGCATGATCGGGATCACGTGCTTGGCGGCGAAGATGCAGCTCTTGAGGTTGATCGCGACGCAGCGGTCGAGCGCTTCCTCGGTGAAGTTCGAGCAGCTCGGCGTCGCCGCCGGAAAGGCTGACGCCGACATTGTTGTGCAGGATGTCGATGCGGCCCCAGCGGGTCTGCGCATCCTCCACCATGGCCTTGAGCTCGGCGTTTTTGGTGACGTCGGCCTTGAAGGCCGCCGCGGTGCCGCCCTTGGCGGCGATCATGTCGACGGTTTCCTGCGCCGAATCGAGATGATGATCCACGCACAGCACGCGGGCGCCCTCGCGCGCGAAGGTCAGCGCGGTGGCGCGGCCGTTGCCCATGCCTTCGCCGGGGCTCTGGCCGGCGCCGACGACGATGGCGACGCGATCTTTCAGGCGCATGTCAGTTCACTCCCGGGATCGGGTACTGTTGCAGTACCTCTTTGTAATAGGGCTCGTTGTCGATCTTCATGGTGGCGAGCACGCGGACGACCGCGCAGTAGAAGGCGATGGTGAGCACCAGAT
Source organism: uncultured Alphaproteobacteria bacterium (assembly GCA_963843225.1). GTDB lineage: Bacteria > Pseudomonadota > Alphaproteobacteria > Rhizobiales > Xanthobacteraceae > Bradyrhizobium. Next base: position 126,788 of record CAWJJT010000015.1, read on the forward strand.
CGGTCATGTGCTCGTCGGACAGTTCCTTCTTGATCTCGGCGAAGGTCGCGTCCGACATCGCGAGCTCGCGCACCATCTCGCGGGCGCCCTTCAGGATCGCCTTCGCCAGCGGCTCGAGCGTCGGACGGCTTGCCTTCGGTCTCCGCCATCAGCGCCGGCGATGTCCGCGTCGGTGACGCCGAACTCCTTGCCGATCTTCACGTGATGGGTGAATTCATATTCCGACTTCTCCATCCAGCCGACTTGCAGGATGGCGAGTTCCCGCAGTCGCGGGTCGAGCTTGCTCTTGAAGCGGATGTAGCCGCCGACGCCGTTGAAGGCGCGCGCCATGTCGGGCGAGTTGACCAGCAGCTTGTGCAGGTTGGTGTTGCGCTTGAGCATGTCGCGATATTCGGGCGCGACCTGGTCGGCCTCGAGATAGGGCAGGCGGGCCATCTTGTTCGTTCTCCCTTTTTGTTTTTGTTTTCGTCCTTGCGAGGGTAACGCGCCCAGCCATCAACCCTGGGCGATGTGCCGGATGATTGCCCCCAGCGCGCCCAGCCAGAGAACAATGGCGGCGACCGCCTGGATGTTAAACCCCCGGCCGCGCTTTGCGGCGGCCTGCGAATAGCCGGTCATGTAGAGGATGCGGCCGGCGATCCAGACGAGGCCGATCACGGCGGCGACGGGATCGCTGATGTAGATCGCAAACAGCCAGAGCGACGGCAGGAAGATCGGCATCCATTCCAGCGTGTTCATCTGCACGCGAAACACGCGCTCGAAATCGGGATTGCCCGTGACGGCCGGCACCTTGATGCCGAACGCCTGCCGCGCCTTCGACACCTGGATGGAAGTGAAGAAATAGAGCGCGATGGCGAGACAGGTGACGAGTGCGGTGAAATGAAACATATTTGGCAATCCCCTTTTATCGGCACGTCATTCCGGGGCGATCGCGAAGCGAGCGAACCCGGAATCTCGAGATTCCGGGTTCACGCTTGCGCGCGCCCCGGAATGACGCTGACCGTCGTCTTCAATAGCCTGTCAGTTCCAGATAACCAACGCCCGTATGGCTGCCGGCGAAACTGATCGGCCCTTCCCAATAGGCAAAGCTCGTTCCCATCCAGCTCTTTGGATTGAGCGGCACGCAGGAGATCTTGAGCGCCAGGGGTGCAATCGCGATCTCCCATGTGGTCGGGATCTTGCGGTCGCCGATCTCGGTAAACGCCTTTCGGCGTCATCGCGATATCGGCGGAAGCGATCTGCCGGCCGCTGCCGTCAGGCAAGATCCAGTTGGCGGACGCATAATTGTGGCCGTCCTTCTGGCGCATCCGGTACAGCATCAGCTTTTCGCCCGAGCTGAAATGCAGCGACAGCCAGTCCCAGCCGGTCTGGTCCGACGCCAGCGGCTGGCTGCTCCACTCCCGGTCCATCCAGGCAAGCCCCGTGACATCGACGGGCTTGTCGTCGATGGCGATGCGGCCCGCCGCCTTGAAGAACGGCTGGCTGTAATAATAGGAGGCCTGTTCGCGCTCGGATTTCCGGCTGTAACCGGCATCGCCCTGCAGCACCAGCGGACGATCGGCATCGAGCCGCAGCGTGTAGGAGAAATCCGCGGCCTCCGCGCCGAGTTGAAGCGGCGCAATGGTGTTGTCGCCCATGCCATCGAGGCCCCGCATCTGCCAGGAATCGATCCAGGCCTGGAACGGCTTTGCCTCGACGCCGGCCTGTCCGACGCCGCCGCGGGCGAATTTTTCGCTCGAGCGATGGGTGTCGGCGCGGGTGACGGCGGCGTGGCCCATCCATAGCTGCTGATTGGCCCAGCCCTCGCCTTGCGCGCCCGGCCGCGCGGCCTGCCGAAACAGGGTCCATTGCACGCCGTAGGCCGCGCCGGCCGAATCCCTGAGGTTCGCGGTCAGGTACCACCACTCGATGCGGAAATCCGGATGCGGGCCGTGATCGGCCGGAAACGAAAAGACCTTGCCGGGAACGACCGGCGCGAATCCTTCCGCGTCCTCGCCGAGCCCGGCAAAGCTCTGCGCCCGGGCGGCGGTGCTGACCGAGCCCGAGCAGGACGGCGCTGCCGACGAAGGCGCGGCGAGATATCGGGAAGCTACCGCTCATCGGCGAAAATCTTGATCAGGCGCGCCGGCTGCATGCGCGCCAGCTTCACCACGGGCAACAGCGCGGCCAGCAGCGAGGCCGCCATCGCCACCGCCAGTAGCTGCAGCAATTGCAGCGGGAAGACATGGAACGGCAGCCGCCAGCCGAACGCCTTCACGTTCACCACCGCGATCAGGCACCACGCCACCAACAATCCCAGCGGCAGCGCCAGCAGCGTGGTGATCAGCGCCACCGACAGGGTTTTCAGAAGCTCGATCGCCGCCAGCCGTCGCCGCGTGATGCCGATGGCCCATAGCGGCGCAAGCTGCGGCAGCCGGGAATTGCTCAGGGTCAGCAGGCTCGTCAGCAGCGCGATGCCGGCGACCCCGAGCGTGAATGCGTTCAGCGCCGCTGTCACCGCAAACGTCTTGTTGAAGATCCGCGTCGATTCAGCCTTCAGCGTCACCTGATCCATCAGGTTGCGGCCGTCGAGGCCGAACTTTTCCTGCAGGTCCGAGATCAGCGCCGGTATCGCCGCGGGCCAGACCCGCAGGCCCATTCGCGTCAGCGGCACGTCGGGGAAACGCCGGGTGAACGCCGCGATGTTGACGGCGATCTGGCCCTTCGGGTTGCCGTAGTCGGCATAGATGCCGACGATTTCGAGTTTCCAGTTGTCGCCCATTGCGGGGATATCGATGGTATCGCCGATGCCGAGCTTCAGGCGCCGCGCCAGTTGCTCGCTGACGAAGCCGGCATCGCCGGCAAGCAGCCTGTTCCAGGCGTTGGGCGTGGATTCGAGCAGCGGCCAGTGATCCCGATAGGTGGGGTGATCGGCCATGCCGAGGATTTCGACCGGCGCTCCCGCGCTCTGCACTTCGGTCCGCGCGCCGGGCAGGATCGCCGCGACCTCGGGGCGCCCGCCCAGCCATGCTTTGATCTCTCTGGCCTGCGCGTCGTCTGACGCGCTGAGATAGACGTCCGCCGCCAGACGCCCATCGAGCCAGGTGACAAAAGTCCGGCTGAAGGTTTCCACCATGGTGCCGACGCCGACATTGACCGCCAGCGCGAGCAGCAGCGCCATCAGCGCCAGCGACAATCCCGACAGCTGCTGGCGGCTGTCGGCCCAGAACCAGCCCGCGAGCGCGCCGTCGGCCTGCCGCTGGCCGAACGCAAGCACACGCTCGAGGATCGCCGGCAGGATCAGCGCCGCGCCAAGCAGCAGAGCCGCCAGCACCGCAAACCCCGAAACCAGGGAATCGCCGTACCAGAGGAACAGGCCCGCGGCGGCGAGCACGGCGAGCGCCAGCGCGCTCTGCAGGATCAGCCAGCGGTGCTGCGCCTGTTGCCAGGCATAGGGCTGCGCCGCCGCCAGCACCGGAAGCCGGATGGCCTTTGCGAGGCTCGTGGTTGCCGCAGCTAACGCCCCGGCGACGGAAATGACGATGCCGGAAAGCCACCACTCCGGCTTGAGCGTCAGCTCGCCCGGAATCTGCGCGCCGTAAAGCCCGCGCAACGACGCCGCGACATCCGGCAACAGCGCCGCCGCGATCAAATAGCCGCAGACGAGGCCGACGAGGCCCGCGACCAGCGCCAGCGACACCAGCTCGGCCACCAGCACCGAATTCAGCATGCGCTGCGGATACGCCGCAGGCGCGCAGCGTCCGCAGCATCGGCAGGCGCTGCTCGAACGCGAGCCCAATCGCCGAATTGACGATGAACAGCCCGACGACGAAGGACAGCAGGCCGAACGCGGTGAGATTGAGATGAAAACTGTCGGTGAGGCGTTCGAGGTCGCTCTCCGCATCCGGCTGCACCAGGCGGAGCTGGTCGCCGGCGATGCTTTCGAGCGGCGCGCGCTTGCCATTTGTCTTGCCGATCAGGAGCCTCGAAATCTGCCCGGGCTTGTTGAGCAAGCGTTGCGCGACGCCGATATCGACCACCAGCACGCCCGGCACCAGTTGCGCCTGCGCGCGCAGCGGCGGCAGCGGCGTGCCGTCGCTCGTCGCCGGCGTCGCGCCATCGGCGAGCTTGAGATCGGCCAGCGTGTCGGGGGCGACCAGCGTTTCGCCCGGCGGCGTCAGGAAGGCTTGCAGGCCGGTTCGGCCGATCGCCGGCGCGTTGCCGACTTCGACCGGGATGGTGATGGGCTCGATGCCGAGCAGCCGGAACGAGCGCCCGTCGACCTGAACGCGGCCTTCGAGCACGGGCGAGACCGGCCAGCCGGCGCGGCGCAATTCGGCGAAGAGTTTTTGCGGCAAGGTGCCGCCGTGCGTCGCCACCAGCATGGCGGTGCGCGCGCCGCCGAAGGTGGCGGCGGCGCGGTCATAACTGTCGCGCGCCTGCGCGTTCAGCGCCTGCACGCCGCTCCACAGCGCGGTCGCCGAAATCAGCCCGATCAGCAGCGTCGCAAGCTGCATCGGATGCCGCCGCCAATGGCTGAGCAGAACCGCGAGCGTCCAGACGGCGCGGCTCATGCGATCAGCCCCGCATGGAGATTGATCTGCCGGTCGAGCGTGGCGGCGAGCCTCGCCGAATGCGTCACCATCAGGAAGCCGCAGCCGGTTCGCGTGACGAGATCGCGCGTCAGCGCCAGCACGTCGTCGGCGGTCGCCTCGTCGAGGTTGCCGGTCGGCTCGTCGGCGAGCAGCAGCAGCGGCTTTGCCGCCAGCGCGCGGCCGATCGCGACCCGCTGCTGCTGGCCGCCGGATAATTGTTCGGGATAGCGCTTCAACAATGCGCCGAGTCCGAGCCGCTCGACGAGTTCGGCGTGCCAGGCGGCATCGTGACGGCCGGCGATGCGCGACTGGAATTTGAGATTGTCCTCGACGCTCAGGCTCGGGATCAGGTTGAACTGCTGAAACACCAGGCCGAGCCGGTCGCGCCGCAATTCCGCGCGGCCGGCGTCGCCGAGATCGGAGGTGGCGAGGTCGGCGAGCCTGATCTCGCCGCCGTCGGCGCGATCGAGGCCGGCGATCAGATGCAGCAGCGTGCTCTTGCCGCTGCCGGATTCGCCGGTCAGCGCCACGCGCTCGCCCGCCGCGATATCGAGGTTGACGCCGCGCAGCACCGCCACGTCCTCGCCGCCGGAGCGATAGGTTTTGGTCAGGCCGCGGACGCTCAGCACGATGGGGTTACCGGTCGCCATGCGAAGCGGCCGCGAAGGTTCACAGCGGCTTCTGGTATTTCAGCACGAATTCGTCGACCGGAACGGCGGGACGGAAAACCGCCGCGTCGCGCGGATCCTCGGGGTGGTGCAGGAAATCGCCTTCCGCCGCGAGCTTGAATCCGGCGGCCTCGATCTCCTTGCGCAACGTGGACTCCTCGATGCGATGCAGCGTCTTGGATACGCTGGTGCCGTCGCCGGCCCGCGCGGAGTGATCGGCGATCACCAGGAAGCCGCCGGGCTTGAGGCTCGCGAACATCTTCTTGTTCATCTCGGCGCGATCGGCCGGCATGTAGGTCACGTCGTGATAGGCGAAGAAGAAGGTGATCAGGTCGAGCCCGTTGACCTCGGGCGGCAGCGGATCGTCGTAAGCGCGGATCAGGTGCACGACGTTCTTCATGGCGGGATTCTGGGCGCGGATATCGAACTTGTCCTTGACCCGCTCCATGACCGCGGCCAATTCCTGCGCGTAGACCTTGCCGTCGGGGCCGACCGCGCGCGCCAGCAGCTCGGTGCTGTAGCCGGCGCCGGCGCCCATATCCAGCACCTTCATCCCGGGGCTTGCGCCGGTGAAGGCGAGCATCTTGGCGGGGTCGCGCCGCACGTCGGTTTGCCGATCGGCGTCGCTGCGGTCAGGCGCCGCCACGATGGCCGCATAGTCCGGCGCCTTGGCGCCCTCGGCCGCGGCAAAATTCCATCCCGCGAGCATCGAAAGTGAAACGAGCAAGCCCATCGTGCTTGCGTGGCGACAGACCGATTTCCGCATGAAACTCCCCTGGCAATATGGCGGCCAAACATAGCAAGGCCGCCCCGGGAGATCACGGTCTCAATCGCCGCGCGACGCGATCGTGATCGGGTTGCAGGGCGCTGGCATAACAGCCCGGGCGGTATCCGGAAGCGCGCCCGGCCGCAATGCACAAGGGCGTGCCGAAATGTTCAGTTGCATTGCCCGACACCCCACGGGTAGCATTCTCAAGGGCCGATCAACGGCTAATCGGGGAGAGATCATGACCGCGCAACCGACGCCCAAGGGCGCCTGGACCATCACCTTCCTGCTGTTCCTGTTCATGCTGGTCAATTTCGCGGACAAGATCGTGGTCGGTCTCGCCGGCGTGCCGATCATGACCGATCTGGGGCTCGAACCGGAACAGTTCGGTTTGCTCGGCTCCTCGTTCTTCTTCCTGTTTTCGATCTCGGCCGTCGTGGTCGGCTTCATCGTCAACCGCATCGCGACGCGCTGGGTGCTGCTGGCGCTCGCGGTGATCTGGGCGCTGGCGCAGTTTCCGATGGTGGGCACGGTCAGCTTCACCACGCTGCTGATCTGCCGCGTGATCCTTGGCGCCGGCGAGGGCCCGGCATTCTCGGTCGCGGCGCACGCGATCTATAAATGGTTCCCCGACGAGAAGCGGACGCTGCCGACCGCGATCCTGTCGCAGGGCTCGGCGTTCGGCGTCATCCTCGCGGTGCCGGCGCTGAACTGGGTGATCGTCAATCATAGCTGGCACTATGCCTTCGGCGCGCTTGGCGTCGTCGGCCTGATGTGGGCGGCGGCGTGGCTGGTGATCGGCAGGGAAGGGCCGCTGGTGCAGACCGCGGCGATGGCCGCAGGCCGATCCGCGCATTCCCTATTCGCAGCTTCTGACCTCGCGGACCTTCATCGGCTGCTGCGCGGCGACCTTCGGCGCCTACTGGGCGCTGTCGCTCGGCCTGACCTGGTTCACGCCCTTCATCATCAAAGGTCTCGGCTTCTCGCAAAAGGACGCGGGCTTGATTTCGATCCTGCCCTGGGTGTTCGGCGCCACCATCGTGCTGCTCACGGGGTGGATTTCGCAGGTGATGATGGTGCGCGGGTTCTCGACCCGCGGCGCGCGCGGCGTGCTCGGCTCGGTGCCCCTGATCGTCGGCGGCTTGATCCTTGCGTGCCTGCCCCATGTCGACGGCGCCGGACTGCAGATTGCGATCCTGGTGATCGGAACCGGGCTCAGCGGAGCGATCTATGTGGTCTGTCCGCCGATGCTCGAGCGAATTCACGCCGGTGTCGCAGCGCGGCGCGGTGATCGCGATCTACGGCGCGATCTACACGCTCGCCGGCATCGTCGCGCCCTCGGTGATGGGCAGCGTGATCCAGCACGCGGGCGGGTTGCTCGACGGCTACATGACCGGCTTCACCATCAACGCGGTCATTCTGGTCGCGTCCGGTCTGCTCGGCCTGCTGCTGCTGTGGCCCAACACCGAGCGCGCAAGGCTGATGGCCCAGCAAGCCGCCGAGCCGAAATTCGCGTGAGCGTCGTTGCAACGGCCGCGAATGACGTCGTCGCCGCGTTCGCGGGGACGACAGCCGTGATCCTTTACGACGCCGCTGCTTCAAGCTTGCGCGGGCCGCCCTGCGCGCCGCGCACCAGCCGGCCGGGACGCGCGCCGGTCGCCGCTCCGTTGCGCTGCGTCACCACGCCGGAGACGATGGTGGCGTCGTAGCCGTCGACCTGCTGCAGCAGGCGGCGGCCGCCGACCGGCAGGTCGTAATGCACCTTCGGCGGATGCAGATGCAGGCGGTCGTAGTCGATGACATTGACGTCGGCCTTGTAGCCCGGCGCGATCACGCCGCGATCGGGGAGGCCGACCGACAGCGCGGTCTTGCGCGACTGCGCCGCGACCACGAAGGGGATCGAGAGTTTGTCGCCGCGCTTGCGGTCGCGCGTCCAGTGCGTCAGCAGATAGGTCGGGAAGCTGGCGTCGCAGATGATGCCGCAATGCGCGCCGCCGTCGCTCAGTCCCGGCACCGAATGCGGATCGGTCAGCATTTCGCGCGTGGCATCGAGATTGCCGTCGGCGTAGTTCAGGAACGGCACATAGAGCATGCCGCGGCCTTCGTCCGACAGCATCGCGTCATAGGCGAGTTCTTCCGGCTGCCGTCCCTGGCGGCGGGCTTGCGCGCCCAGCGCGTTTTCCGGCGGTTGTTCGTAATCCGGGGGATCGCCGAGCAGATACATCTTGTCGTAGTTCGGCCGGAAGAACAGCGGATCGTCGGTCGAGGTCGCCGTCTCGCTCAGGATCGCGGCGCGCACGTCCGGCTGGTGCAGCCGCTTCAGCCGTTCGGCCAGCGGCAGATTCGCGATCGCCCGGTAGCTCGGATGGGTCTGGAACGGATTGCGCGACAGTTCCAGTCCGAGCAACAGCCCGACCGGGCGCGCGGCGATCTGCGCCGTGATCGAAAGTCCGCGCGCGGAAGCCTCGTTGATGCGTCGAGCGTCTGGCGCCAGCGCCGCGGCGCCTTGTCGTTCTGCGTGATCGAGAACGAGATCGGGCATCGGGTGTTTTCCGCGACCCGCAGCATCATCGGCAGGTCTTCATGCAGGGTGGAGAGGTCGAGCACGAATTGCAGCACGCTGCGGCCGACGCCATGCATCGCGCCGGCGATCGCGGTCAGTTCGTCCTCGCCGGCCTTCAGGGTCGGCGTGAAATCGCCGGTCGAGGTGCGGTGGTTGAGCGTGCGCGAGGTCGAAAAGCCCAGCGCGCCGGCGCGCACGGCTTCGCCCGCGAGCGCCGCCATCGCCTTGTTGTCCTCGGCGGTGGAGGGATCGCGGCGCGCGCCGCGCTCGCCCATCACATAGACCCGCAGCGCCGCATGCGGCAGTTGTGCGCCGATGTCGATGTCGAAATGGCGCTTCGACAGCCATTCCATGTAATCCGGAAAGCTCTCCCACGCCCAGGGAATGCCGGCGCTCAAGCACCGGCTCGGGGATATCCTCGACGCCTTCCATCAACTGGATCAGCCGCTGGTGATCCGATGGACGGCACGGCGCGAAGCCGACCCCGCAATTGCCCATGATCGCCGAGGTGACGCCGTTCTGCGACGAGGGCGTGATGTCCTGGCTCCAGGTGACCTGGCCGTCATAATGGGTGTGAACGTCGACGAAGCCCGGCGTGACCAGTTTGCCTTTGGCGTCGATCTCTTCCTTGCCCTTGCCCGCGACCTTGCCGACTTCGCTGATGCGGCCGTCCGTGATGGCGACGTCCGCCTCGAACAGCTCGCCGCCAAGACCGTCGGCGATGGTGCCGCCGCGGATCACGAGGTCTGGATTGGAGGTCATGCGTTCATCCCCGGGTTTTGTTTTGTCGCGGCATCATCGGTTGCCACGCCATGCTGTCAACCGCCCCGGGTGAGGTTCAGGGCTGCAAAAGCCTTGCCTCCGGCGCTTCGGAAGCTGGTTTGCGGGCCGCGGTCGGTGACCAGCGCCAGCAGCACCGTGAGCACCATGAACACGACGGAGGCGCCGAACACCCAGTGCGGCGCGCTCTGGTCCATGATCCAGCCGAACAGCAGCGGGCTGACGATGCCGCCGAGATTGAAGCCGGTGGAGACGATGCCGAAGGCGCGCCCGGCCGCGCCCGGCGGGCGCCGCGTCGCGCACCAGCATGTCGCGCGAGGGCGCGATCACGCCGCCGAGGAATCCGGCCATCGCCATCGCCGCGGTCAACAGCGGCGACGGCAGATTGACGGCAGGCGATGACCAGCACGATCACCGCGTTGACGGCAAAGCAGGCGGCGGCGACCTGGCCGTGGCGCCGGGTGCGGTCGGCGAGAAAGCCGCCCGCCAGCACGCCGACGGCGCTGAAGCCGAGAAAGGCCGTCAGCGCGATGTTGGCCGACGAGAACGACGCGCCGTAGCCGCTCATCAGCGCCACCACGCCGAAATTGCCGATGCCGGCGCTGGACAGGCTGAGCAGCATGAAGAAGATCGTCAGCACGATCAGCGCCGGCGTGACGATGTTCTGCTTCGGCGGATGCACGCCGTCGACCCCGCGATCGGCGGCGCTGGCGTCGGGAACGCTGCCGGCGATCAGCAGCAGCGCCACCAGCGGCCCGATCGCGCCGGCGACGATCAGCGCGCCGAGGCCGCCGATCACGGTCACCAGTGCGGCGACGATGGCGGGCGCGACCGCGCCGCCGAGGAATCCGGCAAAGGTGTGGATCGAAAAGGCGCGGCCCATCCGCGCGTCGTCCATGTGGGCCGCCAGGATCGCGTAGTCGGCCGGATGATAGACGCTGTTGGCAAGCCCGAGCAGCACCGCGCTTGCGATCAGCCAGGAATAGCTCAGATGCAGGCCGAGCATGATGAGCGCGAAGCCGCCGACGATGAGGCCGATCAGCAGGATCTTGCGGGCGCCGATATGGTCGGCGAGATAGCCCATCGGCGCCTGGGTCAGCCCGGAGACGACGGCGAACACCGTGAGCGCGAAGCCGAGCTCGATATAGCCGACGCCGAGCTGGCTCTTGAGGAACGGGAACAGCATCGGCAGCACCAGCAGATGGAAGTGGCTGACCCAATGCGCGATCGAAATCAGGACAAGCGTGCGCAGCGCGCTGTCCGACTTTGCTTGTTGCGGTGCGGCTAAAACGTCGACCATCGCGTGGATTGAGACCCCAGTTCATTGCAGCGGCCCGGCAGGGCTCGCCGAAATTACCGGCTGGCGGTTATTTGTCCATGAATACCGCTGCATGGCAGCCCCTGCGAAGGGTGCCGGAACGGGCTTTCCGCCCTTAAAAATCCGGGGATTTTTGGGTATGGGGCGGGAATGATCCCGCGAACCTAAAGCGGTTCGTCGTCCTCTCCGTTGCGATCGCGCTTCGGCGTCGCCATGTCGCCGTCTTCGTAGTCGTCGTCCTCGACCGGCTTTGGCGGCACCTTCTTCGGCTTGTCGCTGTCCTCGGCGGGCGGTTTGCCCTTCTTGCGGATGACACCCATGCTTTTCCCCTGATCTGATGGCCGGAGGTCTTGCGCGGCGAAACGCCTTCGCCTAACGCAACGACCTCAATCTCACCGTCTTTGACGAACATATTACCTGCAGCCGGACAATCTTTCCTGCCTTTTTCGTACATTCAGTGTAAAGGGAAGCGCCGCCCGGGCATGATCGGGACCCGGCGGGCCACGTCATTGCAAAGTGGAAACCGGTCTTCCCCAGAGATCACATTCGACCCCTCAAACAAGGAGACGTGATCGCGACCCAATTCGATCGGATCACGATCTGGAAAGCAGATATGAAGAAGCCGAAGATCGAAGCAGAAGAGCAGACGCCGCGTAAAGTCATTCGCGCCGACAAGGCGCCGACCACGGGCTATTCGCTTGTCGTGGATGGTCACTTCAAATCGCATCACGAAACCGTCGAAGCCGCGGAAGAAGCGGGCATGGCGCTGAAGAACAAGTTTCCGATGCTTCAGGTGCAGGTCTACGACGCCGCGACCAAAACGCGCTCGATGGTGCAATGGCCGGTGCCGGCCTAGCGCGCAATCCGGCTTTCGCAAGCGGCCGCGCGCGAATAATCAGGTAAAGCGCTTTACGTCCGGCGTCCGCCGCTCTGCTGGCCCGCCAACCAATCCGACAGCGCAGGCGCCTTTTCGTCGGCGTTCTTCGGCGATTTGGAGCGCGATTTTTTCACGACCGCGGGACGTGGAGGCTCGGCGGCTTCGCGCGCGAGCCGCAGCGCCTTCAGCCTCGCCATGTTGTCGAGCACGGCCTTCGCGGCGATCTCCTGTTCGGACTTGCCGGCTTTGACCGTGGTCTTGTTGAAGCGCGCGTCGGCGCGGTTGCGGTCCTGCTTGCTCATCTAAGTGGTCTTCTTTTTCTTCGATTTGACCTTGGGCACCGGTGGATTGTCGCGCTCGGCGGCTTCCCTCGCCAGGCGTTCCGCGCGTAAGGCCGCCGTGCGCTTGCGGATCGCGATATCGGCGGCGGCGATCTCCGCCATCGCCTTGATGCCTTCGGCTTCCTGGGCGATCTTGCGGTTGAGCCTGATCTCTTTCAGCTCCGCGGGGCTTTTCGGTTCGTCATTCATCGATGGCCTCAACATTGCGGCGCGCATCCCACAGGCGGCGACCGGACAACGGCGATCCTACCATGCCTGTGACCGACAAAGCCGTATCTTTCGTCTGGAACCGGGTCAAAAGGACCCTTTTGGAGCCGAATCTGCCATTGTGGTGAAGGGCTGAAAGTTGTGTATTCCCAGAGCGTTAGCCGCGCCGCGGCGGTATCGACAGGGGCGCGGGAACTGTTCCAGCCCGCTCCCGAAAGCAAACCTAGTGGCGGCTCGTTTCCGGAGACTTGCCCGGGGGCAGATCGGCCGCCGCCCGCCGTCACTGACGATCCGCCCAACCTTCCCGGCCCGAACTCCCGGGGAGGGCCGATCTTTTGTCGTCGACATGTCGAACTTACCGATTACGCTACAGCCACAGGTTTCGCGTTACGTTATTTTGAGCGGATGGAATCAATGCTGCGCTTCATCACGATCCCAGTGTTTTTGGTTTCCGCACAGGCGGCCTTGGCACAAAATCAACCGCCGCCCTTTATCCCGCCGGCAATACCGCCGACCGATCTGTCGTCCGGGATCGGCAATTACTGCATCTATGAGAGCCTGATCTACTCCATCGGTTCGCCGCTTTGCATCGGCAAGACCAGCTACATATGCGCTCCGACGACGGCCAATGCGGGGTTCAATCAACGGGGGTACTGGACCGCGAGACCCGCCGATCCGAACCTTCTCGTCGCGCCTTCCTGCCAGTAATTTTGCTTTTGGAAAATGCGTGGGCCGGAGCGGTGCGACAGTCGGCGGCTCCGGATATGTCCGGGGTCATCTTGCAGCATTCGTCATGATGCTTCCTGATCCTGCGATTTGCCGGCCGAACGAAACAGACGGGAAAATGAATGCTTCAAACCGCCGCTGATGGTTCCTCGAATCGCCTGGCCATGGCCGAGACGCGGCGCATCGTTTCGTTTCTGCCCTCGGCCACCGAAATGGTTTGCGCGCTGGGTCTGAGTGACCGGCTGATGGGCATCACCCATGAATGCGACTACCCGCCCGGGATCGCCAACAAGCCCGTCGTGGTCCGCAACGTGCTTCCGATCGAAAGCATGAGCCAGCCGGAGATCGACGTGGCCGTGGCGCAAAGATTGCGGGATGGCTTGAGCCTCTATCGGGTGGACGAGGCCTTGATGCGCCAAATCGGGCCCGATCTCATTGTCACGCAAGACCTCTGCCAGGTTTGCGCGCCCTCGGGAAACGAAGTCTCGCAGCTATTGAAGGTGCTTCCCTCCAACCCGCAAATCCTGTGGCTCACGCCGAAATCCATCGAGCAGATATTCGACAATCTGCGCGAACTCGGCGAGGCGACGGGCCGCCTTGCGACGGCAGAGACGTTGATCGCCGACGGCAGGGCCCGGCTTGCGAAGATCGAGGCTGCGGCGCGCACGGCGTCGTCCCGGCCGAGAGTGTTTTGCATGGAATGGATGGATCCCGTCTATTGCTGCGGCCATTGGGTTCCGGAAATGGTTCGCATCGCCGGCGGCCTCGACCAGATCGGCCGTGACGGCAGCGATTCCGTTCGCGTCTCGTGGGAAGACGTTCTGCAGTGGAGGCCCGAGGTGCTGATCGTCATGCCCTGCGGATTCGACCTCGAAAAGGCCGCCGATCACGCGCGGATGCTGGCCAGCTACCCCGGTTGGGCCGATCTGCCGGCGGTGCGCAACGGCCGCGTCTATGCGGTGGACGCGAATTCCTATTTCGCGCGTCCCGGGCCGCGCATCATCGAGGGGACGGAGCTTCTGGCCCATCTGCTCCATCCCGACCTGTTCGCGTGGCAAGGGCCGGCGAGCGCGTTCCGGAAACTCGACTGAACCATCGCGCCGGATGACGCCTGTGTCTGTCGCTCAGAACGTCGCGCCGGCCTTCAACAAGTAGGTGCGGCCCGGCAGCGGGTAGGCGCTGAAGGCGCCGGGCGTGAAGGCGCTTGCGATCGCGTAATCGTAGTACTGCGCGTTGAACACATTGTTCACGCTCACCGACCAGAAGAAATGCTGGTATTCGCCGCCGAGCTTGAAGTCCACGGTCGCGTTGGCCGGAATCAGCGGCTGGGTATTGGGCTGGTCGTTGTCCATGCGGCGGCTGCTCCAGTACCGCACCGTCGCGTCGGCCACGAGATACTTCTCCCAGACATTCCAGGTCACCCCGGCGCTGGCGGTATAGCGGGACACCAGCGGGACATCGTTGCCGGTGAATGGGCCTTCGCGGAATACCGCGCGGGTATAGGCGAAGCCGCCGCGCAGCAGCACGGTATCGCTCGCCCGATAGGTCGCGGCGGTCTCCGAACCGTAGCGGCGGGTAGGGTCCAGATTATAGTCGATGAAGTTCACGGGATCGAAATGGATCTCGTTGGTGAGATCCATGTTGTAGATGCTCGACTGCATCTCGAACCGTCCAGCCTTGATTCGGAAGCCTGCTTCGATGTCATCAGAGGTTTGCGTCTTCAGCGCAAATGACCTCGGCAGGGCGACCGTGAAGGCGGAATTGAAGATTGGCGACGCGCCCACCCGTTCGTCGACATTGGGCGTGCGGAATGCGCTGGCGGCGCGGCCGAACACGGCAAAGACGTCGTTGAAGCGGTGCTCGATGCCGACGTGCAGGGCGTGGTTCGTTTCGGTGCTGTCGAGCGGCGAGATCTGGTTCTCACCGAAGAATCCCGGCGCGTTCGGATCGAGAATGTCTCGCGCGGTTACACTCGTTTGCTGGATGCGCCCGCCATACGAGAAATCGGTGGTCGGAAGTATCCCGATGGTCTGCTGCCAGTAGGCGGCAAGCGACCGCTGGGAAAGGTCGTAGACGTCGAGCGGCGGGCTGCTTTTCAACTGGCTCCGGTTGGAGTGGTAGGTCGCGTCGTAATAGTCGATGCCGGTCAGGATCGACGAGGGCAATCCGAACATCGAGTTCTTGATGCTCAGTCGCGGGGTCAACGACCAGGTCTGCAAGGTGGTGTCGACGTAGCTGGCATTGAAATCCTGCAAGGGTACGTTGCCGAAGAAGCCGGCCTGTTGCTTCTTGTCCCGCACGCCGCCGTCGACGATGAGTTCGGCGCCATTCCACAGGCTCTTGGTGAAGCCCGCGGTGGCGTTGGCGCCCTGCTTGTTGGCGAAATCGAACGGGGTGTTGGTGCCGGTCCGGTCGGTCACCAGTTGGTTGACGCCAGTGACGGGATTGACGGTTCTGCCGCCCGGCAGTCCCAGTTTCTGGTCATCGCCGGATACGTTGAAGAACGCGCTGAAATCCGTTGTCGTGTAGCGGATCTCGCCGATCCCGTTGTGCTGATCGACGCCGTTGTTGACGCGATACCCGTCGGATTTGAACGCGTTGGCAAACACCGACGACGACCACGGGCCCTTGTTGAACTCCGCCGATACCGATCCGAGCCGCTGGTTGAAGGAGCCGACGCCCGCTTCGGCGCGCATCGCGACGGGTGGGCCGCTCACGCCGGTCTTGGTCACGATGTTGATGACGCCGCCGACGGCATTGTCGCCATACAGCACCGCGCCGCTGTTGCCGCGGGTGATTTCGATGCGCTCGATCGAATCGCGCGGAATCGTCGAGATATCGACGCCGGCCAGATCGATGTCGTTGAGGCGGCGGCCGTTGATGAGAATGAGGGTGTTCGCGGTCGCGAACGCGCCGAAGCCCCGGACGTCGACGTTGGTCTGCGCGCCGTTCACGCCGCCATACAGCGAGGTCAGCTGCACGCCCGGTACCTGGCCGATGATTTCCTGCACGGTTTGCGCGGGCGAGTTCGCGATATCCTGCGCGGTGATAACGGTCGCCGATGCGCCGACGATGCCGGCGAACTGCCGTTCGACCGGTGCGGCGGGGGTCGACGGGGCATTGGCCGGTGCACCGTTCGGATTGCTGGTCTGCGCGACGTTCGGCGCCGGGCGGTACGTCGTCCCGGAACTTTCGTCGGAAATGGGCCTGGCGCGGGTTCGGGTCTGGTCGACCGGCGGATTGACTTCGATCGGAGGCAGTTGATCGGTCGCCGCCTGCTGCGCGCTGGCCGCGGAAATTCCAAGGGAAAGAACGGGCGCGAGAAAAGTCGAAGCAAGCAGACAGGCGTGACGCCGCCTCGCTGCGACTTTGCGGATGGAAGACATGGTCGGACCTCGGTATGACGTCAGTGGCACGTCACAGCGAACGAAGTCTCACCAGGGGCTTTCGCACCGCAGGTGAAGCTAATGTCTGTACTCCCCGACCGACATCTTCGCGTGTGACCACGGCTGACGGCAGGTCTCCTGGCTCGCGGGTCGTTACCCTTCGTCGCCTTCCCAGGACCGAGATTCCCAGTGGCATATGACGAAGGATTCGCCGCTTACAGTTGCGGGGGCAGCCGCGGCATTGGGGAAATCTCCCCGCACCGCATTCCCTTTTGATCCCCAAACCGGGAACCGTCGCGAACATCTAGAAGTCTGCCGGGTGAAGAGTCAATGCCATGATTTGGCCGCCGGGCTTCGAATGCCCCGGGATGCGCATTTTGTTCGTGAGGCCTGCTTGTGCCCGACCTCAATCATTGTAAGAGCAGGGGAGCCAAGGCGGCGAGGCCGTCGCTCGAGGACGAAGGATGAGCATTCAGAACGTCATGGCGGCGGCTGACAGCGTGGCGCGCCGGCGCGCGGGCGTGGTGGCGGCACTCGCGCGTCCTCGTCGTCCTTCTGGCGCTGGTCTCGCTCGGCGTCGGTCCGGTGCGGCTGTCGCCGTCGGCCGTCATCGAGGCGCTGTTCGGCGGCGGCAGCGACGTGCAGCAGGTGATCGTGCAGCAGATCCGGCTGCCGCGCACCATTCTCGGGCTTGCGATCGGCGCGATCCTCGGGCTGTCGGGCGCTGCGATGCAGGGATTGCTGCGCAATCCGCTGGCCGCGCCCGAACTGTTCGGCGCGCCGCAATCGGCCGCCTTCGGCGCGGTGCTGGTGATCGCGTTCGGCCTTGCCGATGTGCGCTCCTACGCGCTTCCGGTGATGGCGATCGCCGCCGCCTTCGCCTCCGTGTTCGCGCTGCTTGCGATCGCGGGCCGCAACGCCGGCCTGCTGATTCTGATTCTGGCCGGCCTTGCGATCTCGAGCCTCGCGGGCGCCGCGACCGCGCTGATGATGAATCTGTCCAGCAATCCCTTCGTCGTGCTCGAAATCGCGTTCTGGCTGCTCGGCTCGCTGGAGGACCGCAGTTTCCGCCATGTCATGCTGGCGCTGCCGTTCATCGTCGCGGGCGCGGTCATTCTCTTGAGCCAGCGCCACGCCTTTCGCGCGCTCAGCCTCGGCGAGGAAACCGCGCAGAGCCTCGGCGTCGATGTCGGCCGGCTGCGGCTGATGGTGATATCGGGCGTCGCGCTCGGCGTCGGCGGCGCGGTCGCCGTATCCGGCACCATCGGCTTTATCGGCCTGGTCGCGCCGCATCTGATGCGGCCCTTGATCGGCCACGATCCGGCGCGGCTGCTGGTTCCGAGCGCGCTCGCCGGCAGCGCGCTGCTGCTGGCGGCCGATATCGCCGTGCGCCTGATCCCCTCGACCTCCGACATCAAGGTCGGCGTGCTGACCTCGATCATCGGCGTGCCGTTCTTCCTCTATCTGATCATGCGCGAGCGCCGCGCGCTCTCGGGAGGCGTCGCATGACCGACGCTTCCCTCGTCACCGCGAAGGACGTCAACGTGACGCTGGCCGGCCGCCGCGTGCTGCACGACGTCTCGCTGTCGCTGTCGCCGGGCCATCTGGTCGCGCTGGTGGGGCCGAACGGCGCCGGCAAGACCACGCTGCTGCGCGCGCTGGCGGGGCTGGTGCCCTCGGACGGAACCATTTGCGTCGGCGGCGACGAATTGTCGTCGCTCTCCTTGCGCGAGCGCGCCCGGCGCTTCGCCTATCTGCCGCAGGGCCACCTCGTGCACTGGCCGTTGCCGGCGCGGGATATCGTCGCGCTCGGCCGCTACCCGCATGGCGCCACCGATCCGGCGCGATTGACGGCGAAGGACGCGGAGGCCGTGCTGCGCGCGATGCAGGCGGCCGATGTCATGGAGTTCAGCGAGCGCCGCGTCACCGAACTGTCCGGCGGCGAGCGCAGCCGCGTCGCGCTGGCGCGGGTGCTGGCGGTGGAAGCACCGGTGATCCTGGCGGACGAGCCGATATCCTCGCTCGATCCGCGCCACCAGCTCGATGTCATGAAGACCTTGCGCGCGGCCGCCGACAAGGGCGCGCTGGTGATCGTGGTGACCCACGATCTCGGGCTCGCCGCGCGATTTGCGGATACTGTGCTCGTGCTGTCGGAAGGCCGTCTGGTGTCGCAAGGCGCCCCCGCCGAGGCGCTGTCGGAGCAGGTGATGGCGGACGTATTCCGGATCAGCGCCTATCGCGCGGAATATCAGCGCGAGGCCGTGATCGTGCCGTGGGTGGAAATTTGAGGGGGCCGATGAAGGGGCGCTTTCGAATCCGTTCCGATCCATCACTATCGCGCTCTTCGTGATGCTGGGCGCTTCGGCTGGGCACGCTGTCGGTCTGCCGCGCATCGCCTCGATCAATCTTTGCACCGATCAAATGCTGCTGTCGCTGGCGGACCCGGCGCAGATCCTCGGGCTCAGCCGCTTTTCGCATGACGCCTGGCAATCCTGGGCGGCCGCGGATGCGCGCCGCTTTCCGCGCTGTCGGGCGGCGCCGAGGACGTGCTGGTGCTGAAGCCCGACATCGTCGTCGCCAGCCTGTTCGACAAGCGCGCGACGCGCGAGCTTCTGAAGGCGCAGGGGCTGCACCTCGTCGAATTTTCGGTGCCGCGCAATCTCGACGAAGTGAAGGCGCAGATCAGCGAGATGGGCGAGGTCGCCGGGCATCCGGATCGTGCCGCGGCGGAAAATGCCCGGCTCGATGCGGCGATGGCGCGGGCGCGTCGCGCGGTGGCGGAAAAGCACTATTCCGTGTTGCCGCTGTCGCGGCGCGGCTGGGTCTCCGGCAGCGACAGCCTGGTCAGTTCGCTCCTGACCGAGACCGGGTTGTTCAACGCCGCCTCGCGGCTCGGCATCGCGGGCGGCGGCTTCGCCTCGCTCGAGGCGATCGTCGAGGCCAAGCCCGATTTCCTGCTGCTGTCGGAGGCCGGCGACCGCGCCGAGGACGACGGCCGCGCCTTCCTGCTGCACCCGGCGCTGGAGCGTCTCTATCCGCCGGCCAAGCGCATCGTGATTCCGGAACGGCTGACCGTCTGCGGCGGCCCGATGCTGGCGGACGCGCTGGACCTGCTGGTTGCGGAGCTGAAGCGGGTGGAAAAATAGAAACCGCTGTCGTAGCCCGGATGCGAGCGATCCACGGCGAAATCCGGGAATACCATCGCATAGCTGCGTCCGGATTTCGCTGCGCTCGCATGCCGGGCTACGTCGCAGGTATTCAGCCCGTCAGCACCGGGCCGCCGGCCTTCTTCCAGGCGTCGATGCCGCCGGCGATATGGGCGGTGTTGGCAAGGCCGGCTTCCTTGGCGGCGGCGACCGCCATCGCGGAGCGCTCGCCGAAGGCGCAGAAGAACACGATGCGGCGGCCGGTGGCAGCCGCAACCTCGCGCAGCATGCCGCCGGGCCGCAGGCTTTCGTCGATCGCGGGGTAGGGCGCGTGCAGCGCGCCCGGCAGCATGCCGTGCTTGGCGCGTTCGCTGTTTTCGCGCAGGTCCACCAGCAGAATGTCGGGCCGGCCGAGGCTGTCGATCGCCTCGCGGGCGGTGAACGAGAGGCCTTGCTTGGCAAGATCGTCCTGATGCAGGCCGACATGCATGTTGGCCGGCACCACCACATCCATCATCTTCGGATTGGGCAGCTTCAGGTTGGCCATCAGCTCGACATATTCATCGACCGAGTTCACCTGCAGCCGCGGATTGAAGCGCTTCTCCTCGCCGATGGTCGAAACGGTGTCGCCCTTGTAGTCATGGGCGGGAAACACCATGGTCTCGTCGGGCAGTTTCAGCAGCCGGTTGAAGATCGAACTCGTATTGCGCCCGCGCGCTGCCGTTCTGGAAATCGGTGCGGCCGGTGCCGCGGATCAACAGCGTATCGCCGGTGAAGACGCGGTCGCCCATCAGGAAGCTGTAGGAATCGTCGGTATGGCCGGGCGTGTACATCACGTCGAGCGTGAGGCCTTCGATCGTCACCTTGTCGCCGTCGGCGACCCGCATCGCCACCACGTCGGCCTTGCTCTGCTCGCCCATGATGGTGACGCAATGGGTGCGGTCGCGCAGTTCGCCGAGGCCCGTGACGTGGTCGGCGTGCAGATGGGTATCGACCGCCTTGACCAGCTTGAGATCGAGTTCGCGCAAGCAGCTGGCAGTAGCGGTCGACCTTCTCCAGCACGGGATCGAGGATCAGCGCCTCGCCGCCGGCGCGGCTCGCCAGCAGATAGCTGTAGGTCCCTGAAACGCTGTCGAACAACTGGCGAAAGATCATGTCGATGCCTGCCGTTTTATCGCAGGACCGCCCGCCGCGTGCGGCGTCCCGCGTCCATTAGAAATCGAGCTTGTCCCGGACGGCGTCAAGCCCTGCTTTGGCGCATTCCTCGTCCTTGTCGCCGCCGGGGGCGCCGGAGACGCCGATGCCGCCGAGCAGCGTGCCGCCGGTTTCGATCATCAGACCGCCGGCCAGCATGGCGACATGCGGCATCCGGGCCAGGCCGGCATCGATCTGACCCGATCGGATCGATTTGGCGAGATCGCTGGTGCGGCGCGGAAGCTCAGCGCGGTATAGGCCTTGCGGTGGCGGTATCGGCGGCGGGCAGGCCGGCAAAGCGATCGCGCAGCATCACCTGCGGCTGGCCGAAGCGGTCGACCACCACGACCGCGATCTGAAATCCGTTGTCGCGGCATTTCTTCAGCGCGGCCTGCGCCGCTTCGAGCGCAACTTCCGGCGACAGCGATTTGTAGACGACGAGGGCATCGTCGCCCGCGCAAACCGGTGTCGCAGTGAGCGCCAGCGTGGCGGCGGCGATCAGGGCCGGATATCGCATCGCGAATTCCCATGGGTTTCGAGCGTTCGATCGCTACGGCCGCACATAGCTCCAGCCCTGTTCCTGCAATTCCATCAGGTGGACGACGCCCGACGGAACGATGGTGGCGTCGGACACCACCGAGATGGCGTGGCCTTCGGCCTTCTCCATGCCCTGCTTGGTGTTGTTGCAGGCCGAAAACTGGATCTTGCCGGGAAACACCATGTCCTTGAGCCGCTTGATGCGATCCTGCACCGGCGAGGTGTCGGCGCGCAGCATGTGCAGGCCGGGACCATAGGTGACGATGTCGACGTCCACGTCTTCGTTCTTGCCGCGGTAATATTCGATGACGTTGGTGGCGTTGTTGAGCGCCAGGTTCATCACCTGCGGATCGTTCTGGTCGACCTGGATGGCGACGCGATGCGGTTTGCCGTCGGCGGCGAAACCGGGTGAGGCAAACGCCATCGACATCAAAGCCAGGGACGCACAACAACGAAGAAAGCCACGCACGATCAACACTCCTCTATTTCTATCCGTCATTGCTTCGCTTCGCCCGCAATGACGCTCAGGCCGAACCAGTGTATAGCCGTTTTCGGTCAGCGCCAGAATCTGCCCGACGCCGACCTGCACCGGGATCGCGGCGGGAATGATGTCCGGCCGCTTGCCGGTTTCGCGCTCGATGGTATCGACGGTATTGAGGCAGACGTCGAAGCGCACGCCCTGCGCGATCAGGCTTTCGACCAGCTTGCGGTTGGCATTTTCGGGACGCAGCAGATCGATGCCCGGACCGAACGTCACCACCTCGATCGCGACCTTGTCGGGATCGTAGGCCTTCAGCAGGTTGTTGGCGACGCTGATCACGAGGCCTTGCTTCTTCGGATCGTTGTCCGAGAGCTGCAGCGCGATGCGGTGCTCGGCGAACGGCTTGTCCGGCAGCGGCGCCGGCTGGGCGCGGACCGGGGAAATCGCCGCCGTCACCGCCAGCGCCATCAGGACGCCGAAGCGCGCGCAGGACGAAGCGCCGATGTCTGGGAAAGTTTCTCATCCCTGTCCTGCGATCCCGGGATTGCCGTCGACGCCCTTCAGCGTGACGCCGGTGCCGCGCGCGGCCGCGCATCTTGCCGGAGCGCAGATGCTTCGCAAACACATCCCACACCGGCTTGCCCTGCTGCTCGTTGACCGAAGCCCATCCGGCCACCTTGTAGCTCTTGCCGGCCTCGAGCGGACGGCCGTTGTCGAGCTTCAGGTCGGAAATCCGCCGCCCGACGCTTTCGCCGGCGTGCAGGTATAGGCCATGCCGCCGACCCGGACCATGTCGCCGCCCTGCTGATAATAGGGATCGGCATTGAACAGATTGTCGCAGACGTCTTCGAGGATGTCCTTGATCTGGCCGCCGGTCATGCTCTGGACGTAGGTTTCCGGATAGGTGATGGCGGTCTCCGACAGCACGTCCTCCATCGTCACCGGCTGGCCCGGCAGCACGCTGGTGCCCCAGCGAAAGCCCGGCGACAGCGCGATCTCGGCATCGAATTCGCTGCGCAGCGCGTCGCAGATCAATTGGTCCACGGTGCCGTCGAAATTGCCGCGGCGATAGAGCAGGCGGTCGGCGGTCGCGATCTTCTCGGCATAAGCCGCCGCATGCGGCGCGCGCAGTCTTTTCGATCAGCGCCTGCATCGCGGCATCCGGCTTCAGCAGTTCCGAGAACACCGGCAGCAGCCGGTAGCGCACGTCGCTGACCTTGCCTTTGGCGAGTTCGAGATCGAGCACGCCGAGAAATTTTCCGTTCGAGCCGGCATTGGTGACCAGCGTGGTGCCGCCGGCATTGGTCACGGGGATCGGCTGCGGCACGGCGTCGTGGGTATGGCCGCCGAGGATGACGTCGATGCCGCTGACGCGGCTGGCGAGCTTGAGATCGACATCCATGCCGTTATGCGACAGCAGCACCACGGCATCGACCTTGTCGTTGCCGCGCAAGCCGATCGACCAGCTTCTGCAACTCGTCGTCGCGGATGCCGAACGTCCAGTCCGGCGTGAAGCGCTTGGGATGCGCGATCGGCACATAGGGAAACGCCTGCCCGATCACGGCGACGCGGTGGCCGCCGATCTCCTTGATGGTGGCCGGCTTGAACACGCGGCCCGAGGCGGGATCGAATGCCTTGGCGTCGTTGAAGGCGGCTTCCTCGGTCAGGAAGACGTTCTGCGCCAGGAATTCGCCCTTGAAGCGCTCGAGATTGGCGCGCAGCGCCTTTTCGCCATAGGTGAATTCCCAGTGGCCCGGTCATCGCCTCGATGCCGAGCAGGTTGGCGGCCTCGACCATGTCGGCGCCCTGCATGGTGTTGGCGAGGCCGGTGCCCTGCCACAGATCGCCGCCGTCGAGCAGCAGCGAGTTGTCCGGCGCCGGCATCGCTGCGCAGGCGATCGATCAGCGTCTTCAGATGCGCGAAGCCGCCGAGCTTGCCGAAGCGGCGCGGCGGACTTCTCGAAATCGAGAAAGGTGAAGGCGTAGGCGTCGGCGCTGTCCGGCTTGATGCCGAAGCGATCGAGAAAGGCGCGGCCGACCAGATGCGGCGGCTTGCCCTGCATCGCGCCGATGCCGAGATTGACGCTCGGCTCGCGAAAATACACCGGCAGCAACTGCGCATGCGTGTCGGTCATGTGCAGGATGCGCGCATTGCCGAAGCGTTCGAGATCGTAGACGCCGCGTTGTCGGCGCGCGCGCGCGAGCCGCGGCAGCACCGGCGCAGAGCGCGGCGGCGCCCGCAAGCTTGAGAAAATCCCGGCGGCGGATGGTCATGCGATCGCTCTCCGCCTCCAAAATCGGCGCTCAGCGGATTTCGAGCTCTTTCCAGGCGTCCTTCTCGCTCGTGGCCTGGAAGATCGACGCCTTCGCCAGCGCTTCGGCTTCCTTCGACGCCGCGACCGCCTGGTCGAAATTGCCGCCGTCGGCGGCCTTCTTCGCCGCCGCCAGCGCCGCCGCGGTCGTGGTCCATTGATTGCGCAAGCGCGCCCGCTTCCTTGTTGGCGGCTTCCGCCGCGGCATAGGCGGCCTTGAAATCGGCCTCGGAGCCTGCGGCGAGCGCGGACGTCGCGCCGGCGATCAGCAGAGCGGCGGCCAGCGCAAGTGCGGCATTTCGCGCATGCTTCGTCCGCTCATGGCCGCGCTCCCGGGCCGGAGATCGGCAGTCCGTTGCTGACATAGGACAGGTAATATTCGAGATCGCGGTATTCGTCGTCCTGCGGCTCGAGCGGCACGCCGCGGATCTGGCTGTTGCAGGTGGTGAAGCGCCGGCTGGTCGTGCCCATGCCGCCCCATTCGGAGCGGTAGATCGGCATCGCATTCAGGATGCCGAGCGCCGGCGCCAGCACCTCGGCGCGGATCCGCTCGCCCGGACTCTGCACATGGCAGGTCGCGCAGGAGAAATTGAGCTGGCCGCGCCGCGTGTAGAAATAGCGCTTGCCGTTCTGGTAGGCCTCGAGCGCGCGCGGATCGTCGGGGATCTTGATGTCGAACGGCTTGCCGCGCGAGGTGAACGCCATATAGGCGGTCAGCGCCGCCATCTCGTCCTTCACATAGGAGAACGGCGCCTCGCCATTGGCCTCGCGGCAGCGGTTCAGCGCCAGTTCGAGCGTGACGACCTTGCCTTCCTTCTCGTCGAAATAGGGATAGTTCTGCCGGATGCCGATGCCCTTGTTCGGAAAGCAGTCGGCGTAGCTCTTGCCGTTCTTGAACGGCTTCGAGAACATCTCCTTGCCCATGTCGAGCGAGAATTCGTAGGGCGGGAATTGTTCCTTCTCTTCCCACTGCCGGTGCATGTCCTCGTTCATCGAATAGGGACCGTTGACGAAATCCTCCAGCTTCACCTTGGGAAATTTGTCGGTGAAGTAATTTCTGGAACGCCTTGGCGTCGGCCACCGGATCGGGCGTGTCGGCGGCGGCAGCGAACTGCACGGCGCCAAACGCCAGCGCCGCCAGCGCGAGAGCGGCCGAGGCAAAATGGATCGCGGATCGCACGTTCACTTCTCCCTGACGTCTTCAGCGATGGGCCGGTCGCTGACGCGTCAATCTACTGAATCTTCGCCGTGGTGGTGTCGGTCGCGCCCTTGTTGTCGACCCAGCTGATCTTCAGGTCGTCGCCCTTCTTGCCGCCCTTGAAGCTGAACTTGACATAGGGGTCCTTGGAGACCGCCGGCCCCCAGTCGGCGACGAACACGTTCTTGCCGTCATATTCGAAGGTCAGTTCCTGGATGAAGTGCGGCGGAATCAGTTCGCCCTTGGCGTCCTTGACGAAGCCGGAATCCATCGGGTGCTGGATCAGCGCCTGGACTTCGGTGGTTTCGCCGCTCGAGGTCGCGCGCACGCGAATGGTCGATGCCATCGTAATTCTCCTTCAGATATCCAGTTCAGCCGCCGCAGCCGCCGACGGTGACTTTGACTTCCTTGGTGGCGCTGTAGAGCTTGCCGCCGGCTTCCACGATCGCGATCACGTTGCTGGTCTTCGCCATTTTCAGCCGGTTGGCGACGCTCGGCATCGTGCCTGCCGGAATCTTGTAGGACGCCGCCAGCGCGTTCGGATTTTCCGCGACCAGAATCGAGATCGAGGTCACGTCGGCGAGCGTCGAGCTGACCGAGATCGGCACCACCGCGCCGTTCTCGGCGATTTCCGGCGCGTCGAGCTTGACCTTGTCGGACGGCTCCGCGGTCTTGCCGTAGAGCGACTTGATCGCGTCGGCGTCGCTCTTCTGCTTGAACGCATCTTCCGGATATTTGTCGTTGGCCGCGGCAAAGGCCGGCGCGCAGGCCGAACGGAAGGTTGCCGAGGCCGATCAGCGCGACGCGCTGCCGCGCCCTTCAGGATCAGGCGCCGCGTGGCGGCGAAGCCGTCGTGAGTGGTCGTCATCGAAATTCTCCTAAAGGGCAGCTCGCCGCTCACAGCGTCTGCAGGAAATCCACGACCGCGTTGATTTCCTGCTCGGTCAGAATGCGATTTCGTCCGAACGGCGGCATCACGGTCTGCGGATTGCGCTTGGTTTCATCGGAGACGATCGCGACCAGTTCGTTGCGATCGGGATACTTGCTCTTGATGTCCTTCAGCTCCGGCCCGATGGTGCCGGGAAGGTCGCCGCCCTTGATGACGTGGCAGGTCAGGCAATTGCCCTTGCCGCGATCGAAGGCGAGCTTTTGGCCCTCGGCGACGGCGGATTGCGCGCGCGCCGGGCCTGCCGAGGCGAGCACGCCGATGACGCAGCGCCAGCGCGGCAATCAGGACAGGCCTGGTCGAGTGATTGTCGGTCAAGGCGTTTCCCGCATGTTCTA
The DNA here is from genome assembly GCA_963843225.1 of uncultured Alphaproteobacteria bacterium. Lineage (GTDB taxonomy): Bacteria > Pseudomonadota > Alphaproteobacteria > Rhizobiales > Xanthobacteraceae > Bradyrhizobium. Next base: position 153,146 of record CAWJJT010000015.1, read on the forward strand.
TTTCGGTTGCATGGTGTCGAGCGGTCCGGTCGTGCGCGGCGTCAGGTCCGTTGCCCTCCGCCGTCGACATGATCTTGACGTCTGGCAGGGTCGGCGCATGCGTTCATGCACGGCTTGGCCGCCGTATCAGGTCTCGGGTCGGTCCAGATGAAATTGTCGCGATTGGGCATTTTGACTTTCGGCAAACTGTCGCGGTCGGCAACGAATTCATTGGGAACGATGTCGTTCAGGTTCAGAATATAGGCGGTCAAAGCATAAACGTCATCCGCTGACAATGTGTGCGGCGCCGGCATCGGCATGGCGCGGTTAATGTAGTCCCACAACGTCGGCGCAAACGGCCAGTAGCTGCCGACCGTCGAGCTCCGGCCGGTCGTCCTTCAGCGTTCCGGCGCCGCCCACCAGCTTGGGAAAGCGGCCTTCGCCTTCGCCGAAAGTTCCATGACAGGCGGCGCATTGCTCGGCATAGACCTCCGCGCCCTGCTCGACCGTGCCCTTGCCGGGCGGCAGGCCCGCGCCATCGTCGCCGCGCACGTCGATATCCCAGCCGGCGATCTGCTCCGGCGTGGCGGGCTTGCCATAGCCGAAATGCCCGGGCTCCGGCGGCGCTGTGCGAAGCGCGCCCGCGGCAAGCGATCAGCCCGACGCCGAGCAGCAGGGCAAGCGCTTACGCGAGCTGAACATCGAACACGCTCCCGTCCGGCTTGACCTGCCAGGTCTGGATCGAATTGTTGTGATAGACCGAATTCGATGCCGCGCTGCTTTGCGCAGCTCGCGCAATGGTCGGCTGCACATAGCCGGTCTCGTCGATCACGCGGGATTCCAGCAGCGCCGGCTGGCCGTCCCAGCGCCACGGCAGCGTGAATTGCGTCAGCGCCTTCGACAGCACCGGCTCGTGCAGCCGCGCGCGTCTGCCAGTTGACGCCGCCATCGGTGGAGACGTCGACCCGCTTGACCTTGCCGTTGCCGCTCCACGCCAATCCCCGGATTTCGTAGAGGCCCGGACCGCTCGAGCGGCTTTTCCGGGCAGGGGAAGGTGATGACCGATTTGGCGTCGATCAGCCAGGTGAAGCCGCGCGAGGTGCCGTCCGGCATCAGGTCGGTGTATTTCGAGGTTTCCTCGCGCGAGATACCACGGCTTGTCGCCGAGCTTGATGCGGCGCAGCCATTTGATGCTGACATTGCCTTCCCAGCCCGGCACCACCAGCCGCAGCGGATAGCCCTGTTCCGGCCGCAGCGCCTCGCCGTTCTGCGCGTAGACCACGAGGCAATCGTCGAGGCATTTGTCGAGCGGCAGGCTGCGGTTCATGTGCGCGCCGTCGGCGCCCTCGACCATCACCCACTTCGCTTCCTTCTTGACGCCGACTTCTTCCAGCAGGGTCGACAGCCTGCACGCCGGTCCATTCCGCGCAGCTGATCATGCCGTGGTTGAACTGCAGCGAGTTGATCTGCGCGGCGCGCCATTCCATGCCGCCATTGGCCGGGCATTCGATGAAATGGATGCGCGAGACCGACGGAAACCGCATGATGTCCTTCATGGTGAGAATCAGCGGGCGCTCGACCAGGCCGTGGATCATCAGCCGGTGCTGATCCGGATCGACGTCCGGCCGGCCGGCATGATGGCGCTCGAAGAACAGTCCGTTCGGCGTGATGATGCCGTGCAGATCCTGCAGCGGCGAGAAGCTGACGGAGGATTCGGTGCCGGCGGTGAGCCACGGCACGTTGCGCCGGATGACGCCGGCCTCGGAGTCGGCGGGCCTGCCGTAGGGCCGATCGACCACGCCGGGGCCGATCGATTGCGACCACGGCGCGTCCGCGGGCGGCGAAGCGGGCGCAGGCTCGTGCATGGCCCGGCTTCGCGCCGAGCGCGAGGCCGCCGGTCAGCGCCGCGCCCAGGCCCAGAAACGAGCGCCGGCCCAGCGCGGTCACGCGCCGGCGAGCTTCGATACAACGGGCATGCTGCGCCAGAGGTCGGGCCGCACGTTTCTTCCCTTCGCGGCCGTGTCGCCGCGTCATTCGTTGCTTTTTCGCAGGCGCTATCGACGTATCACTAATTTAGTCAATGCTAAACAATGAGATGGCGCGGTATCGTGATACGGCGCGCTGTGCGAGCGCGCCGGCCGATTCGGAAAAGCCATGAGAGCCGTTGCGACAGCCGCGACAAGGATAGCCGCCGAGGCCGGCGCCGACGACGCGCCGATCTGAAGAAACTGGCGAAGCAGGCCGGCGAGGCCGCGCAGCTGCTGAAATTGCTCGGCAACGAGAAGCGGCTGCTGATTCTCTGCTTTCTCGCCGCGCGCGGCGAGATGACGGTCGGCGAACTGGTCGGCGTGGTGAAACTGAGCCAGTCGGCGCTGTCGCAGCATCTGGCGCGGTTGCGCGCCGACGGGCTGGTGGCGTTCCGCCGCACGTCGCAGACGCTGCATTACCGCGTCGCCGACAAGCGCGCGTTGCGCGTCCTGCAGGTGCTCAAGGAAATCTATTGCGGAGACCGTCAAGTGAAGCGATTCGTCGTCGCCGCGTTGCTCGCCGCCTGCGCGGCCTTTGCGGCCGGTCGCGCAAGACCGCTTCGCCCTATCCGCCGCTCACGATCCCGCTGAAGATCGATCAGGTGCCGGGCAAGCCGATCTGGTACTCGACCGGCAATCCCGGCATTCCCGGCAAGGACAATGAAGGCAACACCTCCAACGCCGGATTTGTCGTCACGTCCGACGGCGTCGTGGTGTTCGACGCGCTGGGCACGCCGAGCCTCGGCTGGGCGCTGCTGCAGGAAATCCGCAAGGTCACCGACAAGAAAATCCGCTACGTGGTCGCGAGCCACTATCACGCCGATCACATCTACGGCCTGCAGGCGTTCAAGGATCACACCGACGCCATCATCGTCGCGCAGGAGCGCGCCGGCGAATACAAGGAGAATGAGGAGACCGCCGACGAGAAGGCGAACCAGCGCCTCGATCAGCGGCGCGGCGCGCTGTTTCCGTGGGTCGACGCCAATACCCGCGTGGTGCCGCCGGATATCACCTTCAGCGGAACGCATGACGATCGCGCTCGGCGACCGGCGGCTGACGCTGCTCTATGCCGGGCCGGCGCATTCCTCCAGCGACATGATGATGATGGTCGAGCCGGACGGCGTGCTGTTCGCCGGCGATATCGTGCAGAACGGCCGCATTCCCTTCATGAACAGCGACGACGTCTCGACCACGCAATGGCTGCAGGCGCTCGACGAGGTGGAGAAGCTCGATCCGAAATTCATCATTCCCGGCCATGGCCGGACGTCGACCGAAGCGAAGCAGGCGATCGCCTTCACCCGCGACTACATTCAGTATCGTGCGCGACGCGATGACCACGGCGGTGCAGAACTGGACCGATTTCGACGCCGCCTATGACGCAGGCCGACTGGTCGAAATACCGGGACATGCCGGCGTTCGGCGAGCAACAACCGCGGCAATGCCTACCGGATTTATCTGGAACTGGAGCAATCGCAGTTCAAAGCTGATAAACCCTGATCGGGAAATTCCTTCGGATCAGACGAGGCTGCCATGGCTGACTATGTCGTGGAATTCGGCAAGGACGGCCGGCCGGTCGAGCCGGATGGCCGTCTCGACGCGCCGGCGTTCCACCGCAATCACAGGCGATCCGCAGCGGTTTTGCAGCGGTTCCTCGCCGGCAAATCCGGCGACGTGGTCGAGGCCGGCAGCGGCACCGGCCAGCATGTGGTCGATTTCGCCCGTCACACGCCCGACATCACCTGGTGGCCGAGCGATCTCAACGAGCAGCATCTGAAGAGCATCGCCGCGTGGCGGGCGCATGCGGGGCTTGCGAATATCCGCCCGCCGCTGCGGATCGATCTGTCCGATCCGGCGTGGTGCCCGGAGATGCAGGACGGCAGCGGCCCCGAAGAATCTGCTGGCGGTGTTCTGCGCCAATGTGATCCACATCGCGCCGTGGCGCGTGGCGGAAGGGCTGTTCGCGGGCGCCGGGCGCTATCTGCCGGCGGACGGGCGGCTGTTTCTGTACGGGCCGTTCAAGCGCGACGGCAAGCACACCGCGCATCAGCAATGCGGTGTTCGACACCAGCCTGCGCGAAGGCAATCCCGAATGGGGCGTGCGCGATATCGAGGCCCTGGAGAAGCTGGCCGGCCGCGCCGGTCTTGCGCTGGTCGAAATCGCCGAGATGCCCGCCAACAATCTGATTCTGGTGTTCGAGCGCTCGGAAATCGGCCTGAACCGGCGCGCATGGCGCTCGCCCGTTTGCGTCGGTTGATCGGGCCGAAACCTCCGTCCATAGTGCCGGGAATCAATGAGGCCGGGCTGCAACCGGCCGCTTTCGGGCGGAAAACCGATGATCGACCTGACTGCAGCCGACGAGACTGCCGACGACGCCCGCGCGCGATCCAACGTGGTGCGGCTGGCGGCGGCGCAGGCGCTGACCGGCGCCAACTCGGCGGTGATCTTCGCCACCGGCTCGATCGTCGGCGCGACGCTGGCGCCCGATATCTCGCTCGCGACCGTGCCGCTCTCGATGTATGTGCTCGGGCTCGCCGCCGGCACGCTGCCGACCGGCGCGATCTCGCGCGCCTATGGCCGCCGCGTCGCCTTCATCATCGGCACCGGCTGCGGCGTGGTGACCGGCCTGCTCGGGTCGTTCGCCATCCTGCACGCTTCGTTTGCGCTGTTTTGCTGCGCGACGTTCCTCGGCGGGCTCTATGGCGCGGTGTCGCAATCCTATCGCTTCGCCGCCGCCGATGGCGCCAGCACGGCGTTTCGTCCCAAGGCGGTGTCGTGGGTGATGGCCGGCGGCGTGTTCGCCGGCGTGCTCGGCCCGCAGCTCGTGCAGTGGACCATGGATATCTGGCCGCCTTATCTGTTCGCCTTCTGCTTCGTGGTGCAGGCGGCGGTCGCGCTGGTCGCGATGGCGGTGCTGTCCGGCGTCGATGCGCCGAAGCCCGCGCCGTCGGATCTGCACGGCGGCCGGCCGCTGTTCGAGATCGTGCGGCAGCCGCGCTTCATCGCGGCCGCGCTCTGCGGCATCATCTCCTATCCGATGATGAATCTGGTGATGACGTCGGCGCCGCTGGCGATGAAGATGTGCGGGCTCAGTCCGTCAGCGATTCCAATTTCGGCATCCAGTGGCATATCGTGGCGATGTACGGGCCGAGCTTCTTCACGGGCTCGCTGATCGCGCGCTTCGGCGCGCCGAAGGTGGTCGCGACCGGGCTGTTGCTCGAGGCCGCCGCCGCGACGATCGGGCTGACCGGCATCACCGCGCTGCATTTCTGGGCCACGCTGATCGTGCTCGGGGTCGGCTGGAATCTCGAGCTTCGTCGGCGCCTCCGCGCTGGTGCTGGAAACGCACCGGCCGCAGGAGCGCAACAAGGTGCAGGCCTTCAACGATTTCCTGGTGTTCGGCATGATGGCGGTCGGCTCGTTTTCCTCCGGCCAGTTGCTGGCGAATTACGGCTGGTCGGCCGTCAACATGGTGGTGTATCCGCCGGTGTTGCTGGGATTGACGGTGCTGGCCTTCGCGTCGTTCGCGCGCCGCCGCCGGGTGCGGGTGCAGGAATTGTCCGAGTTTCCCGACCCGATGTGACCGGTTGCCTGTTACTCTGGAGGAGCCATGCCGTCGCGAGAACGCCTCAATGAATTCATCGCCGTGGTCGAGGCCGGCGATCATGCCGGCGCCATCGAGCGCTATTACACCGAGGATGCCAGCATGCAGGAGAACGCCGCGCCGCCGCGCGTCGGCCGCGACGTGCTGGTCGCGCATGAGCGCGCCGTGCTGGCGCGGATGTCGCAGGTCTATTCCAAGGCGGTGTCGTCGGTGGTCGAGGGCGACCGCGTCGTCATTCACTGGAATTTCGAACTGACCGACAAATCCGGCAAGATGCGCCGGTTCGACGAGGTCGCCTTGCAGGAATGGCGCGGCGACAGGATTTTCCGCGAGCGGTTCTTCTACGATCCGTCCACGGTGATGGCCTGACACTTCGGCTTGGATCGAAGCGTTTCGTTTGGCGAGCTGCTAATTGTCATCGTCATGCCCGGCCTTGTGCCGGGCATCCACGTCTTGACACTGTGGCGCGGCAAGACGACGTGGATGGCCGGGACGAGCCCGGCCATGACAGCGCTTGAATCAGGGAATCAGCCTGTTGGACTCCCATGATACCCCCATCGACGAAACCTCCGCCCGTTACGACGGCTGGCGGATCGTCGCCGTCTGCTTCCTGGTCGCGACGTTCGGCTGGGGGCTCGGCTTCTACGGCCAGAGCGTCTATCTCGCCGAGTTGCATCGCCTGCACGGCTGGCCGGCCTCGCTGATCTCGTCCGGCACGACATTCTTCTATTTGTTCGGCGCGGTGCTGGTCGCCTTCGTCAGCGAGGCGATGCGGGCGTTCGGTCCGCGCAACTGCCTGCTCGGCGGCATCGTGGCGATGGCCGGGGCGGCCGTGATGATCGGGCAGGTGACGTCGGCCTGGCAGCTTTATCTCGCCAACGCGCTGTTGGCGTTCGGCTGGGCCGGCACCAGCCTCGGCGTCATCACCAACACGCTCGGCCTCTGGTTCGACAAGAAGCGCGGCATGGCGATCAGCCTCGCGCTCAATGGCGCGAGCTTCGGCGGCATCGTCGGCGTGCCGCTGCTGGTCGCCGCGATCGGCCATTTCGGGTTTTCCGGCGCCATGATCGTGGCGGCCGGCACGATGCTGGTGCTGATGATCCCGATCATCCTGATCTTCGTCGGCCGCCCGCCCGCGCATGTGAGCCTCGTCGCGGGACCGGCGGCAGCGGAAGCGCCTTCCGCCGCGCGCATCCGCAGCGCAGGCGTTGCGCGACGTCGGATTTCTCACGGTGTCGATCGCGTTTGCGCTGGTGCTGTTCGCGCAGGTCGGCTTCATCGTTCACCTGATTTCGTTCCTCGATCCGGTGATCGGCCGCGGCAGCGCGGCGACCGCGGTCGCGCTGTTGACGGCGATGGCGGTGGTCGGCCGCGTGCTGTTCTCGGTCGTGATCGACCGGCTCAACCAGCGGCTGGCCTCGGCGATCTCGTTCGTAAGCCAGGCGGTGGCGCTGCTGATCATCATCAATTCGCGCAACGAGATGGTGCTGATCGCATCCTGCGGGCTGTTCGGCTTCTCGGTCGGCAATCTGATCACGCTGCCGTCTCTGATCGTGCAGCGCGAGTTCGATCCGCGGTCGTTCGGCGTGCTGATCAGCCTGATCACCGCGATCAACCAGGTCACCTATGCCTTCGGTCCCGGCGTCATCGGCCTGTTGCGCGATGCGTCGGGCAGTTACGCGCTGCCGTTCTACGGCTGCATCGCGCCTGGAGCTCGCGGCGGCGGCATTGATCATGGTGCGGGGAAGGCGGCCGGTGCAGAGATCGTCATCCGGGGCGAGTGCACGCACGAGCCCGGATGGCAGGCTCCGCGACGCGATCCATATGCACGCGATCAAGGGAAGACTGGATTGCTTCGTCGCTGCGCTCCTCGCAATGACGGCGAACGTTACGCCACCCTCTGCCGCAACAGATCCTCCAGATCGAGCCGCTGCGTGAACATCGCCAGCGATCCGTCCTCCTTGCGCGGCCATTGCTCCTCCGGCCGGTCCCAATACAGCTCGACGCCGTTTTCGTCGGGGTCGCGCAGATAAAGCGCTTCGCTGACGCCGTGGTCGCTGGCGCCGTCGAGGGGAATGCCGGCCTCGATCACCCGATGCAGCGCGTCGGCCAGCGCCGGCCGCGTCGGATAAAGGATCGCGGTGTGAAACAGGCCCGTCGTTCCCGGCGGTGGCGGCTGGCCGCCCTTGCTTTCCCAGGTGTTGAGCCCGATGTGATGGTGATAGCCGCCCGCCGAAATGAACGCCGCGCCGGAATTCATCCGCTGCATCAGTTCGAACCCGAGCACGCCGCAGTAAAACCCGAGCGCGCGATCGAGATCGGCCACCTTGAGATGGACATGCCCGATCCGCGTGCCGGCGATGACGGGTGGACTGTCGGGCATTTGTTTTCTCCGTCTGCTTTTATCCCGCCCCGCTAACGAGGAGAGGTTGGATTTCAAGCGTAACTTGAAATCGGGTGAGGGAGCTATCCGCGAGTTCCAATATGGGGAGAGAGTCCCTTACCCCCAACCCTCTCCGCGCCAGAACGGGACGAGAAAGAGTTACCGCTGTCATCGTTCACGCCAGCTCCGAAGCCTCTCCTGCCGGCAGTTCGAATTCGAACGTGTTCAGCGTCATCGACACCATGGTGTAGTAGCCGCACAGGCCGATGATCTCGACCAGGCCGCGCTCGCTCAGTACCTTCACCGCGTCATCGTACAGCGTCCTGGATAGCCCGTGCCCCTCGTGCAGCGATCTGGCGACGTCGTAGATCATCTGCGCTTTCGGATCGTCGAAATGGGGCGTGCGGCGATCCCTGATGTCGTCGATGATCTTCGGGATCCATGCCGCCCTTCAGCGCCAGCCGCTTGTGGGCCCACCATTCGTAATGCGCGGTCCAGTGCCGCGCGGTGACCAGGATGGCGATCTCCGACAGCTTGGCCGGAAACATCGTGTCGAAGCGCAGGACGGCGCCGAGGCGGGTGGCGTGCCGCGCCATCTCCGGGCTGTTGAGCCAGGCCATCATCGGCGCCGGCGGTGCGCCGCGCTTGCCGGCGATCGACTTGTCATAGGTCTGTTTCTGGCTCTCGTTCATTTCGCCAGGCGAAAGCAGTTTCAGCCGCATCTCGGTTTCCTCTTGTTTTTCAATCATTATCGGCTTTGCGCATACACCGGATCGGCGATCGGGGCCACCGTTGCGGCCGCATGGGCGCGCCAGAGACATATTGAATTCCGCAAGCCGACGGCTAAGGTCGATCCGGAAATGATGCATCGATCGCGCGGCTGTCAGCCGGCTGCGATCGCTTAGATGGAAACACCGATGTCCGATCTGGAAAAGTTTCGCCTGCGAAACCCGTGCCTGGCTCGAGGCCAATTGTCCGCCGGAGATGCGGCGTCCGATGACCTCGGAAGCGGATACGTTCTGGGGCGGCCGCAACACCAAATTCTCCTCCGAGCCGCAGCGCGTCTGGTTCGAGCGGATGCGCGACAAGGGCTGGACCGTGCCGCACTGGCCCAGGGAATATGGCGGCGGCGGCCTCGACGGCGAGGAGGCCAAGATCGTGCGCCAGGAGATGGCCGCGATCGGCGCGCGTCAGCCGCTGACCTCGTTCGGCATTTCCATGCTCGGGCCGGCGCTGCTGAAATACGGCACCGACGCGCAGAAGAAGGAGCATCTGCCCAAGATCACCGCCGGTCTCATTCGCTGGTGCCAGGGCTATTCCGAGCCGAATGCCGGCTCCGACCTCGCCTCGCTGCAGACCCGCGCCGAGAGCGACGGCGACGATTTCGTCATCAACGGCCAGAAGATCTGGACCTCCTACGCCAATTATGCCGACTGGATCTTCTGTCTGGTGCGTACCGACGGGTCGGCCAAGAAGCATGACGGCATCAGCTTTATCCTGTTCGACATGGCCTCGAAGGGCGTCTCGACCAAGCCGATCCTGCTGATCTCGGGCTATTCGCCGTTCTGCGAAACCTTCTTCGACAATGTGCGGGTGCCGAAATCCCATGTGGTCGGCACCGTCAATCGCGGCTGGGACGTGGCAAAGTACCTGCTGCAGCACGAGCGCGCGATGATCTCCGGCATGGGCGAGCGCGGCGTCGGGCGGCCGCTCGGCCAGGTCGCCGCGGACTTCGTCGGCACCGACGAGCAGGGCCGGCTGGAAGATCCGATGCTGCGCGGCCAGATCGCGAGTTTCGAGATCGACGAGGCGGCGCTGGCCTGCGCCGCCGAACGCGCGGTCGATCTGGCCAAGGCGGGCCAGTCGCATCCGGCGTTTTCCTCGGCGATGAAATATTACGGCACCGAGCTCAACAAGCGCCGCTACGAAATCCTGATGTCGGCCGGCGGCGTCGACGCGCTGGAATGGGAAAGCGAGCGCTCCAGGGGCGGCGCGAGGCCGCGCGCCTGGCTGCGCACCAAGGCCAACTCGATCGAAGGCGGCACATCCGAGGTGATGCTCGGCATCGTGGCGAAACGGATCCTCGATCTGCCGGGGGCGTGACGTTCCTCCGTCATTCCGGGGCGCGTCGCAGACGCGAACCCGGAATCTCGAGGTTCCGGGTTCGACGCTGCGCGCCGCCCCGGAACGACAATGCAAAAATGACACTCTGAATCGGAAAACCTCTCATGGCCCTCGTCCTTAGCGAAGAACAATCGATGCTGCGCGACAGCGCGCGCGGTCTTATCAGCGACAAGGCGCCGGTGTCGCATCTGCGGCAGTTGCGCGACGCGAAGGACGCCGCCGGATTTTCCCGCGAGCTCTGGAAGAATTTCGCCGAGATGGGATTTTCCGGCCTGCTGGTGCCGGAGGAATTCGGCGGCTCGGGCCTCGGCTGCGTCGAGGCCGGCGTGGTGATGGAGGAAATCGGCCGCACCCTGATGCCGTCGCCGTTTCTTTCGACCGCGGTGCTGGCGGCCTCAGTGTTGTCGCGCGGCGGCAGCGCCGCGCAGAAGGCCCAGCATCTGCCGAAGATATCGGACGGTTCGCTGCTGGCGGCGCTCGCCATCGACGAGGGCGCCAAACATCGTCCGCTGCAAACGAAATTGCAGGCGGTGCGCTCCGGCAACGGATTTCAAGCTTTCCGGCGACAAGGCCTTCGTGGTGGACGGGCACACCGCCGATCTCCTCATCGTCGCGGCTCGCAGCGCCGGCGCGTCGGGCGAGCGCGACGGGTTGACGCTGTTTCTGGTCGATCCCAGGACAAAGGGCGTCGAGGTCGAACGCACCGCCATGGTGGATTTGCACAATGCCGCCCGCATCAAATTCGAAAATGCCGAGGTCAACGCCGACGGCGTGCTCGGCGAGATCGATCAGGGTTATGCGCTATTGGAAGGCGTGCTCAATATCGGTCGCGGCGCGGTCGCCTCCGAAATGGTCGGTCTGTCGGAGGAAGTGTTCGGCCGCACCGTGAACTATCTCAAGGAGCGCAAGCAATTCGGCAAGCTGATCGGCGAATTCCAGGCGCTGCAGCATCGCGCCGCCCAACTCTATATCGACATCGAGATCACCCGCGCCGCGGTGCTGAAGGCGCTGCAGACACTGGATGGCGATTTCGCCAACGCCGCCGCGGCGGTCGCGGTCGCCAAGGCGCGCGCCGGCACGACGGCGACGCTGGCGGTCCAGGAAGGCGTGCAGATGCACGGCGGCATGGGCATGACCGATCAGTTCGACATCGGCTTCTTCATGAAGCGCGCCCGGGTATGCCAGGAATTGTTCGGTGACAGCAATTTCCACGCCGACCAGCTGGCGCGGATGAAGAGCTATTAAGCGTCATGCCCGGCACGCGAGGGCCGGGCATGAATCGATGCACAAGGTGCGATTGCGGTCGGTCTTGAAGGCGGTCAGCGGATCGGCGGCGCGTACTGGATGCCGCCGGCGCTCCAGAGCTGGTTGAGGCCGCGCGGAATCTTCAGCTTCGATCCCGAGCCGACGTTGCGCTCATAGACCTCGCCGTAATTGCCGACATGGCGGATGATGCGCGCGGCCCAGTCCTTGGTGAGCCCGAGATCCTCGCCATAGGCGCCTTCGGTGCCGACCAGCCGCATCACTTCGGGCTTCTTCGACTTCAGCGCCTCGTCGATATTCTTCGAGGTCACGCCGAGCTCTTCGGCGTTGATCATCGCGTACAGCGTCCACTTCACCAGCATCATCCAGTCGTCGTCGCGCTGCCGCACCACCGGCGCCAGCGGCTCCTTGGAGATGACGTCGGCGAGGATGTCGTGATCGTCGGGCTTGGTCAGGTTCAGCCGCAGCGCGTAGAGCTGCGAGACGTCGGCCGTGAGGGTGTCGCACTGGCCGGAATCGTAAGCCTTGATGACGTCCTCCAGCTTGGAGAATTTCTTCTCCTCGTATTTCATGTTGTTGGCGCGGAAATAGTCGGCGAGGTTGAGCTGCGTGGTGGTTTCCGCCTGCACGCACACCTTGCTGCCGTTCAGCTCAAGCGCCGAATTGATGTTGCGCGCGTGCGGCAGCATGAAGCCTTCGCCGTCATAATAGGCGACGGCCGGAAAATAGAGATCGTAATTGGTCTCGCGCGCCATGCTCCAGGTCGTGTTGCGCGACAGGATATCCACCTTGCGGTTCTGCAATTCCTTGAAGCGCTCGCTGGCTTCCAGCGGGACGAATTTGGCCTTGCTCGGATCGTCGAAGATGGCGGCCGCGACCGCGCGGCAGAAGTCGACGTCGAAGCCGGTCCAGTTGCCCTTTTCGTCGGGGGTCGAGAAGCCCGGGAGCCCCTTGTTGACGCCGCACAGCACCTCGCCGCGCCGCAGCGTCCGCTTCAGGGTCCGCGTGTCATAGCGTTCATAGGTGATCGCGATGGCCGCGACCGCGACTGCGACCGCCAGCCCGATCAGGAGGCCGCCTCGGAATGTGCGCATGGTTTTGTCTTTCGCAATAATCGGAAAAAATGGAGAGGCGTCGGAGTCAGTCGCGGCGGTTACAAGGCCGGCTCCTGCCGCACGATGACCTTGGTGCCGACGGGAACGCGATCGTAGAGATCGGCGACGTCGGCGTTGACCAGCCGGAAGCAGCCGGAGGAGACCTTGGTGCCGATCGTGTCCGGCCGGTTGGTGCCGTGGATGCGGTAGACGGTGGTGCCGAGATACATCGCGCGCGCGCCGAGCGGGTTGCCCGGTCCGCCCGCCATGAAGCGCGGCAGATAGGGCTGGCGCGCGATCATTTCCGGCGGCGGCGTCCAGTCCGGCCATTCCGCCTTGCGCGTGATGCTCAGGAGGCCCTGCCACTGGAAGCCGTCGCGGCCGACGCCGATGCCGTAGCGGATGGCGCGGCCGCCCGGCTGGACCAGATAGAGATGGCGCTCGCCGGTCGAGATGATGATGGTGCCCGGCGCCTCGTTGGATCGGTAGTACACGACCTGCTTGCGATATTCGGGATCCAGCTCCACGGAATCATCGGGCAGCAATCCCGGCTGGTCGCCGACATCGGGCTGCTGGGCATAGCCGTGCGAGATCGAAAGCATCAGGCCGGTAGTGGCGATGATCATCCAGATCAGGTGCCGAAATCTCGTCATTCAAGGCTCTCCTCGTCCTGCGTTCGTCGAACGCTGCCCGGCGCATGATGGTGCCGCCAACTCGCTGGAACCATCAAATCTCAGGGACGCCGCAATGGCAAGCAATCCGGGTATGTCGCTGGAATAGCTTGGATTTTGGAGGCTTCCGGATGCGTCCCAAGCCTGATTTCCGTGCAAACCTTCGCAAGACTACAAGGCAAGTCCCGCCGAGAGGTCGGAAAACGCGATCCGGGCACGAAGGCGAACCGCGCCCCCGGGGGTCGGCGGCGCAGTTCGCGATACTTGAACAGCCCAAGATTTGCCCGGCTCGGGACCTGATCAGCTATTGGCGTTCAGCAGGCGCGCGATGGTGCGATCGATCTGCTCGTACTGACCTTCGCCGTCGTGCTGGAACACGATCTTCCCGTTTTGATCGATGATGTATTGCGCCGGCCAGTACTGATTGCCGTAGGCGTTCCAGGTCAGGGAATTGTTGTCCTGGGCGACCGGGTAGGTGATGCCGTGCCGCTTCAGCGCGGCCTGCACGTTGGAGGCGGATTTCTCGAACGGGAATTCCGGAGTGTGGACGCCAACCACGACGAGGCCGCGATCCCTGTACTTGGCGTAGAGCTCGGTGACGTGGGGCAGCGTGTTGACGCAGTTGACGCAGCCATAGGTCCAGAAATCCACCAGCACCACCTTGCCGCGCAGATCGCCGATCTTGAGCGGGGCGGAATTGAACCAGTTGCTGATACCGGCAAAGTCCGGCGCCGGGTTCTCCGCGGCTGCCACCGTGAACGGAGCGCTGCGGTCGCGCGCGAGTTCGCCGCTGATGGCGGGATGCGCCGCGCCGATCACGCAAAGCGCGAGGACCGAGGCCGAAGTGACGAGCGATCGTAGCGTCATGGAAATCTCCCGGGGTTTTGCGGATCGATTACAGGCCGAGCTGGCCCTGCGGATAAAAAGCGGTCAGCCACGCCACGATCAGCGTGTCGTACTGGAAGTAGGACAGAATCGCGAAGGCGATGACGACGACGCCGAACCCCTGCTGCAACCGTGGGGAAATGCGCGCGATGCTGCGGACGCGGGTGGTGACGGCCTGGCCGCCATAGGCAATCGCCAGCATCGGGATCGCCGCCCCGATCGCGTAGACCACCAGCAGGGCGCTCGCTGAAGCCGTGTCCCTGGACGTGGCGACCACCGTCAGGATCGAACCGAGTACCGGGCCGGCGCAGGGCGTCCAGACCAGGCCGAGCGTGGTGCCGAGGACAAAGCCGCCGATATTGCCGCCGGCCGAAGTGGCATGCGCCGCGGCGCCGCCCGCGAGGCCGCTGAGCCGGATGGTCAGCCACTCGAATGGCGCCGGCCAGACCATCAGCAGCCCGAACCCGAGCAGCAGGATGGCCGCGCCGGTGCGCACGGCATTGGGGTCGAAGTTGAAGATTTCGGTGATCGCGCTCAGCAGCAGGGCCGCCGCGGAAAACGAGATGACGAACCCGAGCGCGATCATCGCCGGGCGCAGCCGGCCGGTCTGGCCGACCGAGGCGCCGAGCAGGATCGGCAGCATCGGCAGCGTGCAGGGGGCTGCCACCGTGACGATGCCGGCGAGCAGGGCGAGAACGAGGTTGAGCATCAGAAAGCTTCCATTGAACGGCGGCCGTTGCGGCCACGCGGGAACGTCAATGGTGCTTCGGGATGGCGGTACGCAGCGTTACTGGGCCGGCGTCACGTGTTCGTGAGGCTTTCCCGGTGAGAGCTTTCCGAACTCCCGGGTCACCGCAAAAGTCCCGCAGATACAGAGCGACCCGGAAGGGGGGCATCCCGTCCGGGTCGTTGGAGGTCATTGGAGGATCGAAGATCGGTCGGCTGGAAATCTCGGAGGCTCGAAAGGGACGTTCAGCGGATCACGCAGACCTCGCTGGGATTCTTGCTGCTGCAATCGGTGACCTGCTGGTGGACCACGATCGAGCCCTGATCGCGCTGGGCGCGGGGAGCGGTGGTCTGGGCCGACAGCGAAGCCAGAGTGCAGATCGCGCCGAGCGGAATGATGAAGAAGCGGAAGGACGGTTTGGTCATTTTCTCACTCCTCTGCGGCGCGCTGGTGTTCAATTCGATGATTGAGGGTTTAACGGGTCAGTTTTTCCGGGTGATGTCGTCGATTGTTTCATTTGTTTCGTGGGCTGCGCCTGTCCGGGTCTTGATTCCCGGCCAAACCAGACGCAACCCACTGAACTCTCTGAACTATGTCACGCTGCCAGGGTGTCGACGCCGGCGCCCTTGAGCAGCTCGGCGAGCTGCTTGCGGGCATAGAACATGCGGGTCTTCACCGTGCTCT
The DNA here is from genome assembly GCA_963843225.1 of uncultured Alphaproteobacteria bacterium. GTDB lineage: Bacteria > Pseudomonadota > Alphaproteobacteria > Rhizobiales > Xanthobacteraceae > Bradyrhizobium. The sequence goes on from CAWJJT010000015.1 coordinate 168,585, forward strand.
GCGGTATGCCGATGATCGCGCCGACCTCTTCCACCGACTTCTCATGGTAGTAGACGAGGTTGATGATCTCACGATGCGCCGGCGACAGTTTCGCGACGCAGGCCCGCAGGATCGCGCTGGTGTTGCTGCGGTCGAGCGAAGCTTCCGGCGTGTCCGCCTGGTCGGCGATCTCGAGCACGTCTTCCTGCTCGATGTCCTCGTGACGCCGCTGGCGCAGCGCGGTCAGCGCCTTGAAGCGGGCGATCGACAGCAGCCAGGTCGAAACCTGCGAACGGCCCTCGAACTGCTTGGCGGTCCGCCACACGTCGAGGAACACCTGGCTGGTGAGGTCCTCGGCCATGGTGGCGTCGCGCACGATGCGAAGCACGAAGCGATAGACCCGGACATGGTGCCGCGAATAGAGAATGTGCATCGCGGTGCGGCCGCCATCGGCAATGCTCTCCAGAAGCATTTCATCCGAGGTCGCTTGGGCGGCGATGATGCCTTCGCGGGCTGCGGCGTTGATGGCGATGACGTTCTGCATGACTGGCTCCCACTGACCGCTGCGGTGCGGCCTTCGTTAAGGAGATTGTTAATGAGCCAACGTTTCGGGACGTCTGCACGCCAAGCGGAAAATGGTTTCGTGGGCGGGAGAATTGTTTCGTCGAAAGGCCGGCGACGAAACAATTCGACACGAAAGGCCAGTATTTTGAAGGAGATGGGTATTGGGAGAAGCCGGCTCGGGGAGCCCGCCGAAATCGGCTTTTTGATAGGAACCGGGGCTGGATTTCTGCGTTTGGGTGCTTCGGCCGGCGAAAGCGTGCTTACCTCAAGTTCACTTGGTCTCCTTCGCACCCGCACAGGTCGAAAAATAGAACGCGCGGCAGGGGTGGATTCGGCCTCACACGGGCGTCACGAGGACGGTCTTTCCGTCTTGCCGCCGAAGGCGAGGCCGGACGCCTCTCTGGCCTCGCGACGCTGCGCTTCAATATCCGCACCGCAACCCCGGGCCATGTATAACGTGTATCCGAAGTTTATCGCCTCGATCAGGAAAGCCTTGCCATGAAGAATTCGATTCCAGGGACGGCGGCAGTCGTCGTTTCTGCTTGCAGCCATCGGCCCATCGGCCGCAGCGGCGGCGCCGGCGACCGTCTCGGGGCCGACGGCACTCGCCGTCGCCGCCGTGGTCGCCCAATACTCGTCGGTTTTGAATCCCGGCGAAAGGAAAGTCATCGCCGGCCTGTTCGACGGCAATATCAAAATGAGTTACCCCATCAAGACATTGTCGGTCGGCGCCGATACCGTGATGTGCCGGATCAGCAATGTCGCCATCGCCGATCGTAGCTGCGAGATCGTCTTCAAGAAGGGCAAGCGGTCGTTGAAGGGACGCGCGGCCAATGAAGTCTTTGCGACGCTCGCTTCGGCCGGCGTCACCGCGCAAGGCGCGGCGGGCTCGATGATCGAAAACCTGACCAAACTGAATTGCACGCTTGATCTCGGCAAGATCAAGCAGAACGACGGCAGCGGAGCCGACTGCTCATGGGACGCCGGAAAATAACCGGCGCTCGTCTTCCTCGCTCACGCCTTCTCGCCGGCGGGGGAAAACAGATAGCCGCCGCCGCGGATGGTGCGGATCACCGCAGGCTTGGTCGGATCGATCTCGATCTTGCGCCGGATGCGCATGATCCGCAGGTCAACCGCGCGGTCGAAGGCCTCGGCGTCGCGGGCGTTGGCGAGCTCCAGAAGGCGCTCGCGCGACAGCACCCGCTTCGGATTGGCCGCGAACACCTTGAGCAGGCTGAATTCAGACGCGGTCAGGGGATGCTCGTTGCCCTCGTCGTCGCGCAGCGCCTGCGCTTCGAGGTCCAGCCATTTGGTGCCGAACCGCACCAACTGGTCTTTTGCCGCCTTGGCGCTGGCCGTTTCCGCCGCCGCATGCGCCCTTCGGCGCGCTTCGCCGCAGCACCGAGCGGATCCGCGCCATCAATTCGCGCAGTTCGCAGGGTTTTGCGATGTAGTCGTCGGCGCCGAGTTCGAGGCCGACCACGCGGTCGATCGGGCTCGCGGTCGCCGTCAGCATGATGACGGGCACGTTGATCCGGCTTTTCAGGTCGCGGATGATGGAAAGCCCGTCTTCCTCCGGCATGTTCAGGTCGAGCACGACGAGATCGGGCACGCGAGGTCTCGATCGCCCCGCGCAGGCTCTTGCCGCCGTCGCACAGCGTCACGGTGAAGCCGTGCATCTTGAGGTAATCGCCGACCATCTCGCGGGCCGGCGCCTCGTCGTCGACAATGACAATATGCTGGGTCTGGGTCATGACATCTCTGTGGCGGGCAAGATCACCGTGAAGGTGGAGCCCTGTCCGGGCCCCGGACTGTTGGCGTTCACCTGGCCGCCATGCATGTCGATGATGCGCTTGACGATCGACAGGCCGAGCCCGGTCGAGCTCTCGCCGGCGGTGGGTTTGGCGGACAGCCGCTGGAAGCGGCCGAACAGGCGGCCGAGATCCTCGGGGCTCAAACCGGCGCCTTCGTCGACGACGCGGATGATGGTGTTGTTGCCTTCATGCGTCACCATCACCGCGATCTTGCCGCCGATCGGGCTGTATTTGATGGCGTTGCTGATCAAATTGTCGATCGCCTCCCGCATCCGGTCGGCATCGCACATGGTGACGAAATTCGGCGGCGCCGACACCGTGATGGCCTGCTGCTTGTTCGTGGCCAGCGGCTGGTTGGCGTCCGCGACCTCGCTGACAAGGCCCGCGACATCGACCGGCTCGCGGCGGATCGAGATGTCGAAGGCATCCGCCATCGCATCCGAAATCAGGTGATCGACCATCGAGGTCAGGCGCTTGGTCGCGTCGCGGATGTGCTCGACCTGGGCGGTGACGCTTTCCTTGGAAGCCGTCGCCGTGATCAGTTCCACCAGCATTTCGGTGCGGCCGAGGATCACCCCCAGCGGGTTCTTCAGGTCGTGGGCGACGGTGCCCAGTATTTCGTTCTTGAAGCCGTTGGCGCGCTGCAGCCGCAGCCATTGCGACGACAGCCGCCGGTTGGCCTGCATCAGCGCGCGGGTGCGCTGCGCGACGCGGTCCTCGAGCTGGGTGTTGGCCTGCTGGAGCTGCTGATAGAGGATCACGTTGTCGAACGCGATCGAAAGCCGGCTGCCGAAGATCTCGACCAGCGAACGGTCGGTTTCCGACAACTGGCGCTCGGCCTGCAGCAGCACGACGACTTCGCGCCCGCTGCCGGTGCGCAGATAGAGCACGCTGCGATGATCGGAGAATTCGTTCTTGCGGCGCAGGAATGCCGCCTCGACCATCTGGCGCAGGTCCGGATCGAGCGCTCTCGAACTGGTCGTGCCGATGAAGCGGCTGTAGCAACCGCTTCCGGCAAGCACCGAAAAATCCGCACCCGAACTGCTGCCGTCGTCGCGCAGCACCAGGATGCCGGCGCAGTCGACATTGAGCAGCGAGGCGAGCTGCGTCAGCACGCCCTCGGCGAGCCGCTGCATCGACTTGAAGTCGTACAGCGTCGAGGCGGCGTCGATGATGATCTCCAGCCCGCGCCGCGTCTGCACCATGCGCTCGAGCTGCTGATAGCTGCGCAGCGCCGCGGTCAGCGAGGTGAACAGCTTGTCGGCCGTCAGCTCGGTCTTGGCCTTGTAGTCGTTGATGTCGTACTGGACGATGACGCGGCGCTCCGGCGCCTGGCCGGGCTGGCCGGTGCGCAGGATGATGCGCACGGTTTCGTTGCCGAGTTCGTTGCGGATGTATTCGACGAGATCGAGACCGGCCGCGTCGGTCTCCATGATGACGTCGAGCAGCACGGCCGCGATGTCGGTATGCGCGGCCATCAGCTTCCGCCCCTCGGCCGCCGAATAGGCCGACAGGATTTCGAGCGTCTGGCCATGCAGGGTGTAGTCGCTCAGCGCAAACCGGGTGCCTTCATGCACGGCCGGATCGTCGTCGATGACAGCGATCTTCCATTTGCGCGCGGTCGAGGCCTCCGGAGCGGTTCCGGTATCGTCGATCAGGTGGAGGACATCGTCCTGTTCGGCCATTGAGGGGTCCCGTCGCTTGCCTGGTCCGCGGTTTCCGAGCCGCCCTTGGCGGTCCTGGGTATAATAATGCGAAATGTGGTGCCTTGTCCCAGCCTTGAATCCAGCATCATCCGGCCGCCAAGCTGCTGAGTGACAAGATTATAGACGATATGCAAGCCCAGGCCGGTGCCACCTTCGTTGCGGCGCGTCGTAAAAAACGGGTCGAACGCCTGCCGCTGCACGTCCGGCGTCATGCCGGCGCCGTTGTCGGCGAAGATGATCTCGACATCGTCGGCGCCGCGCGGCCGCGCCGAAATCGAGATGGCTCCGGCGCGCCCGTCGGCGAACGCGTGGTTGGCCGCGTTGAGGAACAGGTTGGTCAGGATCTGGCCGTAGGAGCCGGGATAGCCGTCGATGATCAGGCCTTCCGGCACGTCGACCGAGAGCGTGATCGGCGACCGTTTCAGCACCGGCTTGAGGCTCGCGATGATCTGGTCGGTCGCCTCGCTCAGGGAGAACTGGCGGCGCTCGGCGTGCGAGCGGTCGACCGCGACCTGCTTGAAGGACTGGATCAGCTCGCCGGCGCGATGCAGGTTCGCCACCAGTTGCTGAGCCGCGTCGCGCGAGATCTTGACGAATTCCTCAAGCTGCGAGCGCCGCAGCGGCGAGTCCGACCGCAGTTCGGCCTCGAACATTTCCGCGCGGCGCGAGAAGGAGGACGCCACCGTCAGGCTGATGCCGATCGGGTTGTTGACTTCATGGGCGACGCCGGCGACGAGGCCGCCGAGCGCCGCCAGCCGTTCGGCATCGATCAGGTTCTGCTGGGCGGTGTTGAGTTCGAGCAGCGCCCCTTCGGCCTTCTCCTTGGAGGCGCGCAATTCGTCCTCGGTCTTGCGCTTGGCGATGGCGTTCTCGCGGAACACCTCGACCGCGCGCGCCATGGCGCCGACCTCGTCCTTGGCCGACGTGCCCTGCACCCGCCGGTCGTAATCGCCTGACGTGATGGCGCGCATCGCCGTCATGATCTGCTGCAGCGGCAGGCGGATCGAGAGCGCGATCAGCACGCCGGCGGTGATGATGATGCCGAGAAAGACCACGGCGATCGACAGCACCTTGCGGGAGATGTCGGCGAGCGTGCGGTCGAACGTTTCCTGCGCCCTCTGCTCGCGCCGGCGCATCTTGACCGACAGATCGTCGATGGCGCCGATGGCTTCGGCCTGGCTGGCGTCGATGGTGTTGCGCAACAGCTCGGTGCGGCTGGTGAGCTGCTCGGTCAATTTCGCAAAGCCTTCCTGCAGCGCCACGGTCTGCGCCTTCAGGCGGGTCAGCGCCATCCGCTGCAGGTCGTTGTCGGCGAGCGACGACATGACAGGAATGGTCTTCTCGATGGTCTCGGTGTTGCGGCGCGCTTCCTCGGCGGAAGCGGTGGCGAGCGAAAGATAATAGGCGTTGGCGGCGACCAGCATGCCGGTGAAGGCCTCGCGCGATCTGCCGAGCGCGGGCCAGATCTGGGCGTCACGGTGGCCGGTCGCGCCCTCGATGATCGAGTAGAGGCTGGCCATGTCGCGCGCCGGGGTCAGCACTTCCTGCTCGTAGGTCTTCGAAATGGTCGCCTGCACCCCGCGCAGCTCGCCGAAACCGTTGAGGAAGCGTTCGGTGACGCGCTCGAGTTCTTCCACCGATCCCGACAGCATCGGATCGGTCGAGGCGCGCGTGGTCAGGGTGCCGAGCACGGCTTCGCGCAGCAACAGGATCTCGGCGAACAGTTCGGGGCTCGGCTGATTGATGTAGCGATGGATCAGGTTCTGCAGCCGGCTGGTTTCGCTCTCCAGCACCGCCAGGATCTTGTCGGACTCGCGCACCTGCCGCACGTCGTCCCAGGCCGAGCCGAGCACCTGGGCGCCGTTCCAGATCATGGCGGCCAGCACCACCACGACCGCCGAGTTCAGCGCGGCGATCGACAGGATGCGCCAGCGGATCGGGACCGCACGGAGCAACCCGACGATGCCGGAACGGCCCCGCGCGGCGAGACTCGCCGGACGCTCCACTGCCTGGTCGTGCGGGGTGACTTCCAAAACCTGTTTACTCCACCGCGCGATGGGTCGCGGCTTCGCCGAAGATCTGGCGATCTTCCATCGACGGCTCCTGCCGGTCCGTCCGCGGCATCACTGGGAATTCCGGGCTCATCGTGGCTTCGGCGGGAACGTGGTAGCGGGCATGTTCATAACGATCCGTTGTCAAGAAGGGGGACTGGCGGCTCCCCGCGCCAGGCGCCTTTTCCCCGTCGGGCTGGCGCCAATGAGGCACGCGGATCTGCGGTGTTTTGCCGCTCGTCCGCACGATCGGGAGCCCAGATGGCCCGGCGCGTGTCCGGCCGGATGTGCGTAACAGCGGCACGACTGGACACAGGCACTATTCCCTTATGAGGAGGTCGGCGGAGGGACGAAAAGGTTCAATGTTTTCTTGGCAGTTGGTGGCGGGTTCCGGCTATTGTGCCAGCGCCGCCGCTGCCGTCAATTGTGCGTTGCGACCGGACCCGCCCCGATTGAAAGCGGGCCCCCGGGGCTTTATGAGAACAAAAGCGGCGCAGAGCGCTATTTTTCGCTTTCCTGCGGATCGGAATGGATTTGGCTGTGAAATCGGCTTTCAAATTGTTGCAGCTCGTCGTGGCGGCCGCCGTGCTCGCCTCGGCGTCCCCCGCCTATGCCGTCACCGACATCATGTGGTGGCATGCGATGTCGGGCGAGCTCAGGCGGCAACTGGAGAAGCTGGCGTCCGATTTCAATGCCTCGCAAGCCGACTACCGCATCGTGCCGAGTTACAAGGGTAACTATACGGAAACCGTGACGGCGGCGATCTTCGCGTTTCGTTCGCGCAGCCAGCCCGCCATTGTCCAGGTCAACGAAATCGCGACCGCGACCATGATGGCGGCGAGGGGCGCGATCTATCCGGTGTTCGAGCTGATGGCCGACGAGAAGGAGGCGTTCTCGCCGGGGGACTATCTTCCGGCCGTCACCGGCTATTACGCCGATGCCGCCGGCAACATGCTGTCTTTTCCGTTCAACGCATCGACGCCGATCCTGTACTACAACAAGAAGATGTTCCGCGCCGCCGGGCTCGATCCCGAAATCGCGCCGAGGACCTGGCCAGAAGTCGGCGCGGCGGCGAAGCGGTTGCGGGAGTCCGGCGCCGCCTGCGGGTTCACGACCGCCTGGCCCTCCTGGATCAATGTCGAGAACTTTTCCGCCTACCACAATCTGCCGCTTTCGACCGAGGCCAACGGCTTCAACGGACTGAACGCGGAGCTGACATTCAACAATCCGATGGTGGTGCGCCATATCGCGCAACTCGCGGAATGGCAGACCACGAAGGTGTTCGACTATAGCGGCCGCGCGACGACGGCGGAGCCGCGGTTTCAGAACGGCGAGTGCGGCATCTTCATCGGCTCGTCGGGAACGCGCGCCGACATCCGGAAGAATTCCCTGTTCGAAGTCGGCTACGGCATGCTGCCGTACTGGCCGGACGTCGCCGGCGCGCCGCAGAACACCATCATCGGCGGCGCGACCTTGTGGGTGCTGCGCAACCGGCCGGAAGCCGAATACAAGGGCGCCGCCAAATTCTTCGCCTATCTGTCGAAGCCGGAAGTCCAGGCCGCCTGGCATCAGAACACGGGCTATCTGCCGATCACCCGCGCCGCCTTCGACCTCACCCGCGCGCAAGGCTTCTACGACCGCAATCCCGGCACCGCGATCTCGATCGAGCAGATGACGCAGAAGTCGCCGACCGAGAATTCGCGCGGGGTCAGGCTCGGCTCGTTCGTGCTGATCCGCGATGCGATCGACGACGAGCTGGAGCAGGCGTTCTCGGGCAAGAAGCCCGCGCAAGCCGCGATGGACGCCGCGGTCGAGCGCGGCAATCGCCTCTTGCGCCAGTTCGAGCGCGCCAACCCGGACCGCTAGCTGCTGCAACCAGCCCTCGCGCTCGCGACGCGGCTTCACCCGAGCGGACCGATCATGTATTCCCTGCCGAACGTTCGGACCATCGAGGCCTTCCACGCCTGGCGGAACGATCCGTCGCAATGCCTGGCGGCAGCGCTCGACATCGCGCGCGGCCACGGCTTGCCGCACGCGGATCCGCATCTGTTTGCGACCGGCACCAATCTTGTCGTCGCGCTCGATCAGCGGCTGATCCTGAAAGTCTTTCCGCCGCTGTTGCGGCATCAGTTCGTGTCCGAACGCGCCGCGCTGTCGCAGCTTCGCGGACGGCTGTCCGTGCCGATTCCGGAAATCGTGATCGAAGGCGAGCGCGACCAGTGGCCGTATCTCGTCATCACGCGGCTTGAGGGCGTCGTCGGATCGCAAGCCTGGCCGACGCTGCCGGAACACGAAAAAGAGCACGTGCTCGGGCAGATCGGCGAGACCATCGCGCAAGTGCAGCGCGTGCCGGTGGGCGATCTGTCCAGCGTCGAGCCGCGCTGGCCGGCGTTCATCGCAGGGCAAATCGCGGGCTGCCGCGCCCGGCACGAGCGTCTCGGGTTGCCGCAAAAATATCTCGACGGGATCGATGACCTGCTTCGCGACGCGGCGGCGCTGATCCCCCTCGACGCGCCGCCCGTCATCCTGACCGGAGAGTACATCCCGGAGAATTTTCTGCTCAGCCGCGAGAGCGGCGCCTGGCGGTTGGCTGGACTGATCGACTTCGGCGACGTGTTCACCGGCTGGGGCGAATACGATCTGCTCGGGCCGAGCGTTTTCATGACGGCGGGAATGCCGCGCCGCGTGCAGAGCTTTTTCGCAGGCTTCGGCTATTCGAAAGGCGACATCACGCCCGCGCTGACGCGGCGGCTGGCGGTGCTGATGCTGCTGCACCGCTTCAGCGACCTCAACCGGCAAATCTGTATCGAGGGCTGGCAGCAGAAGGCGGCCGACCTGTCTGAACTCGAACGCTTGCTCTGGCCGATTTGAATCGACCGCTCAATAAGAGGGCGAGGCGAAATGCCTGCATCTATTATGAGCAAAGGCATCCCTTTGTATGCAACTGCCTGATGCGACTTTCCTGGCGGCGGATTGATATTCGAACGCGAAATCAATCCGTTAGGGTGCCGGTAAGCTTCCGTTAAGTTTTGGCACGAACCTTGCGAATGCTGTTCCAAAGCCCGATTCCTCGTGCGTTGGAGCCAGCAGATGAAGCGTCGCGATTTCCTGAAATCTGTCACTGGCGTAGCCGCCGGCGCGATGGTGCCGGCCCCCGCGATCTGGTCCGCCGCCAAGGCCGACGCCCGTTCCGAGACGCTTCTGATCGTCTCGGAAAGCGGTCCCAACAATCTCGACATCCACGGCGTCGGCACCAACGTGCCCGGCTATGAGGTGTCGTGGAATTGCTACGACCGGCTGATCAGCCACGAGATGAAGAGCGGTCCGGGCGGCGTGCCGTATTACGACCGCGACAAGTTCAAGCCCGAACTCGCCGAGGACATGAATGTCGGCGACATGTCGGTCACCTTCAAACTGAAGAAGAACGCGAAATTCCACGACGGCACGCCGGTCGCGGCCAAGGACGTCAAATGGTCGCTGGACCGCGCCGTCAGCGTCGGCGGCTTTCCGACCTTCCAGATGAGCGCGGGCTCGCTGACCAAGCCGGAGCAATTCGTCGTCGTCGACGACAACACGGTGCGGATCGATTTCGCCAGGAAGGATCGCCTGACCATTCCCGATCTCGCGGTCATCGTGCCCTGCGTGGTCAATTCCGAACTGGTGAAGAAGAACGCCAGCGAGAAGGATCCGTGGGGCCTCGAATACACCAAGCAGCAGACTGCGGGCTCCGGGCGCCTACAAGGTGACGAAATGGACCGCCGGCACCGAAGTCATCATGGAGCGCAATGACGAGTGGGTCGGCGGCCCCTTGCCGAAGGTCAAGCGCGTGATCTGGCGCATGGTGCCGCAGGCCGGCAACCGCCGCGCATTGCTGGAGCGCGGCGACGCCGACATCTCCTACGATCTGCCGAACAAGGATTTCGTCGAGCTGAAGGGCGACGGCAAGCTCAACATCGTCTCGGTGCCGTACTCCAACGGCATCCAGTACATCGGCATGAACGTCAAGAACCCGCCGTTCGACAACATCAAGGTGCGGCAGGCGGTCGCCTACGCGATCCCCTACCAGAAGATCATGGATGCGGTGCTGTTCGGCCTGGCAAAGCCGATGTTCGGCGCCCCCGCTGGCCAGGCGACCGAAGTGGCATGGCCGCAGCCGACCAAATTCAACACCGACATCGAGAAGGCGAAGGCGCTGCTGGCGGAAGCCGGCTATCCCAACGGTTTCGAGACCACGCTGTCGTTCGATCTCGGCTTTGCCGGCGTCAACGAGCCGCTCTGCGTGCTGCTGCAGGAGAGCCTGGCGCAGATCGGCATCAAGACCACGATCAACAAGATCCCCGGCGCCAACTGGCGCACCGAGCTGAACAAGAAGGTGCTGCCGCTCTACACCAACGTGTTCTCCGGCTGGCTCGACTTCCCCGAATACTTCTTCATCTGGTGCTACGACGGCAAGAATTCGATCTTCAACACCATGAGCTACCAGTCCAAGGAGATGGACGCGCTCATCGCCGGCGCCGTGAGCGCCGCCGCGACCGGCGACAAGCCGGTCTACGACAAGGACGTGACGGGCTTCGTCGATCTCGCCTTCACCGATATTCCGCGCATTCCGCTGTATCAGCCCTATGTCAACGTCGCGATGCAGAAGAACGTCTCCGGCTACCAATACTGGTTCCACCGCCGGCTCGATTATCGCGCGCTGGTGAAGGGGTGAGCGCGGGGTTCGCGCGGAGGCTTCCATGCTGACCATGATCGGCAAGCGGCTGATGTTCGCGATCCCCTCGCTGATCGGGGTGGTGATCGTCACCTTCCTGCTGACGCGGGCGCTGCCTGGCGACCCCGCGGCTTATTTCGCCGGCCCCGCCGCCAACAAGGAGGCGGTCGAGCAGATCCGCAAGAAGCTCGGCCTCGACAAGCCGCTGATCGAGCAGTTCTTCCGCTACACCGTCGATCTCGCGCATGGCGATTTCGGCAATTCGCTGACGACCGGCCAGCCGGTTGCGACCGAAATCCGCAATCGACTGCCGGCCTCGGCGGAACTGACGCTGCTCGGGCTTGCTGGTTTCGATCGTGATCGCGATTCCGCTCGGCATTCTCGCCGCTACCCGGCCCGGCTCCTGGATCGATCATCTCTGCCGGGTAACGACCACGGCCGGCGTATCGCTGCCGGTGTTCTTCACCGGGCTGGTGCTGGTCTATATCTTCTATTTCAGGCTCGGCTGGTCGCCGGCGCCGCTGGGGCGGCTCGACGTGTTCTACAGCGCGCCGCCGGCGGTGACCGGCTTCTATCTGATCGATGCCCTGATCGCGCGCGACTTCGAGACCTTCCGCTCCGCGCTGAGCCAGTTGATCCTGCCGGCGCTGACGCTTGCGATCTTCTCGCTGGCGCCGATCGCGCGCATGACGCGCGCTTCGATGCTGGCGGTGCTGGCGTCGGATTTCGTGCGCACCGCGCGCGCCAGCGGCCTGTCGCCCACGACCGTTATCGTCACCTACGCCTTCCGCAACGCCATGCTGCCGGTCATCACCACGCTCAGCATGGTGTTCTCCTTCCTGCTCGGGGCCAACGTGCTGGTCGAAAAGGTTTTCGCCTGGCCCGGCATCGGCTCCTACGCAGTGGAAGCGCTGATCTCGTCGGATTTCGCGCCGGTGCAGGGCTTCGTGCTGACCATGGCGGTCATGTACGTGCTGCTCAATCTGACGATCGACATTCTCTACGGCGTGATCGATCCAAGAGTCAGGCTTGAAGGGTGAGGCTTGAGGGGTGAGGTCGAAGGCTAAGGCTTGAAAGGTGAGGGTGTTAGCATGAGCAGCGTTGCGCCAGCCGTCGAACCCGCCAGTCCCGCGCGCACCTCGGGGCTATCAGCCGTCTTCGAGCACACCCGTTATGTGCTCGGCGAAAACCGCGTCACCGCATTCGCGTTCGGCCTCCTGATCGTCATCGTCTTCGCGGCACTGTTCGGCCCCTATGTCGTTCCCCACGATCCGCTGGCGTCCGATACCGCGGCGGCGCTGAAGCCGCCGTCGGCGGCGCACTGGTTCGGCACCGATCAGCTCGGCCGCGACATCTTCAGCCGCGTCATCGTGGCGACACGGCTCGACACCTTCATCGCGGTCGCCTCCGTCGTGCTGGTGTTCCTGATGGGCGGGCTTGCCGGCATCGCCGGCGGCTATTTCGGCGGCTGGACCGACCGCATCGTCGGCCGCATCGCCGACACCATCATGGCGTTTCCGCTGTTCGTGCTGGCGATGGGCATCGTGGCCGCGCTCGGCAACACCGTGCAGAACATCATCATCGCGACCGCGATCGTGAACTTTCCGCTCTATGCCCGCGTCGCCCGCGCCGAGGCCAATGTCCGGCGCGACGCCGGTTTCGTGCAGGCGGCGCGGCTGTCGGGCAATGGCGAGTTTCGCATTCTGCTGGTTCACATCCTGCCCAACATCATGCCGATCATGATCGTGCAGATGTCGCTGACCATGGGCTACGCCATCCTCAACGCTGCCGGCCTTTCGTTCATCGGCTTGGGCGTGCGGCCGCCGACCGCGGAATGGGGCATCATGGTCGCCGAAGGCGCGAGCTTCATGGTGTCGGGCGAATGGTGGATCGCGCTGTTTCCGGGCCTCGCGCTGATGATCGCGGTGTTCTGCTTCAATTTGCTCGGCGACGGCCTGCGCGACATCGTCGATCCCCAGCGGAGGACGTGAGGCATGGGCGGGGCAACTCCAGAGATGATCGTCATTGCCGGGCTTGACCCGGCGATCCATCGCGCGAAGCGCATCTTTGAAGTTCTGATGGATGCGCGGGTCAAGCCCGCGCATGACGAGACGTGGGTCGGGAGACAGCCATGACCGCGCAGCCGCTGCTCGACGTCAACGATCTCACCGTGGAGTTCGCCACCCGGCGCGGCATCGTCAAAGCGGTGCAGCACGTCAACATCTCCGTGGCCAAGGGCGAGACGCTCGGCATCGTCGGCGAATCCGGCTCCGGCAAGTCCGTCACCTCCTACGCGGTGATGCGGATTCTCGACCGCGCCGGCAAGATCGCCGAGGGCTCGGTGATGTTCTCCGGCATCGACGTCAAGGCGGCCAGCGAGGACCAGATGCGCGACCTGCGCGGCCGCGAGATCTCGATGATCTTCCAGAACCCGCGCGCGGCGCTCAATCCGATCCGCAAAGTCGGCGACCAGATCGAGGACGTGCTGCGCCAGCACGTGCAACAGGGCGCGGTGACGGACCGCGGCGAGAAGGCGATCGAGGCGCTGGAGCAGGTCAAGATCGCCCGTCCGCGCGAACGCTATCACGCCTATCCGTTCGAACTGTCGGGCGGCATGTGCCAGCGCGTGGTGATCGCGCTGGCGCTGGCCTGCAATCCGCAGCTCCTGATCGCGGACGAGCCGACCACCGGCCTCGACGTCACCACGCAGAAGGCGGTGATGGATCTGATCGTCGAATTGACCCGGAGCCGGGGCATGTCGACCATCCTGATCACCCACGATCTCGGCCTTGCCGCGGCCTATTGCGACCGCGTGGTGGTGATGGAGAAGGGCAGGGTGGTCGAGACCGCGCTGTCGGCCGACATCTTCGCCAATCCGCAGCACGCCTACACCAGGAAGCTGATGCGCGCGACGCCGCGGCTCGGCGTCTCCCTGCGCGACCTGTTGCCGGAGGAGGAGGGGGCGACGCTTCCGCGGGCCGCGCCGTCTTCATCGGCCGTCATGGCCGGGCTTGACCCGGCCATCCATCCTGCTTCGCAAGACGCTTCTTCGAAAGAGATGGACCCCCGGGTCAAGCCCGGGGGTGACAAGTCGAGGGGCGGCGACAATACAAGGCCGCTCCTCCTCGTCGAAAAGCTCGTCAAGGAATATCCGCGCCAGGGCGCCACTGCGACTTTGACAAAACTGTTCTCGCGCAAGCCGCCGGTCGTCACGGAACAGTTCCGCGCGGTTGACGGCATCAGCTTTTTCGTCGATCGCGGCGAGAGTGTCGGTCTCGTCGGCGAATCCGGTTGCGGCAAGTCGACGACCTCGATGATGGTGATGCGGCTGCTCGACCAGACCTCGGGCCGCATCGTGTTCGACGGCGACGAGATCGGCGCGATCATGCCCAACGCGTTCGCGCGGCTGCCGTTGCGCAAGAGCATCCAGATGGTGTTCCAGGACCCGACCGACAGCCTCAATCCGCGCTTCACGGCGGCGCGCGCCATCGCCGACCCGATCATGCAGCTCGGCGACATCAGGGGCCGCGATGCGCTGCGCGCCCGCTGCGAGGAACTGGCAGGCCTGGTCGGCCTGCCGCTCAATCTGCTCGACCGGTTTCCGCATCAATTGTCGGGCGGACAGAAGGCGCGCGTCGGCATCGCGCGCGCCATCGCGCTGCACCCGAAACTCGTCATCCTCGACGAGCCGACCGCGGCGCTCGACGTCTCCGTGCAGGCGGTGGTGTTGAATCTGCTGCAGGATCTGAAACAGTCGATGGGCATGAGCTATTTGTTCGTGTCGCATGATCTGAATGTGGTGCGCCTGCTGTGCGATCGTGTCATTGTGATGCGGTCCGGGCGGATCGTCGAACAGGGGCCGTCGGAACGCGTCTTGGGCAATCCGCAGGATGCCTATACAAGGGAGTTGCTGACGGCGATCCCGCATCCGCCGCTGCCGGTTCACTGAAGCGGCAAAATGAGAATTCTGCAAAAAGAGCATTGGGAGAACGATGGCTGTTGATCCGCTCGACGATTACATCGACGCCGTTTCGAAGGCGCTGGCACTGCCGGTCGAGAATGCCTGGAAGCCGGCGGTGAAGGCCAACCTCGAAGTATCGCTGCGGCTGGCGCGGCTGGTCGACGAATTTGCGCTGCCAGATGAAACCGAGCCCGCCAGTGTCTTCGCAGCCTGATCCCGCCATGACCACCGCCAGCGACAGCCTGTCGGCCGCGGAAATCGCAACCGCCGTAGCGAGCCGGAAGCTTTCGGCGATTGCCGTGACCGAGGCGGCGCTGGCGCGGATCGCCAGACATGATCCCGTGCTCAATTCCTTCACCGACGTCACCGCCGATCGCGCGCGCGCGAGAGCCCGCAGCGTCGATGCGGCGATCGCCGCCGGAAAAAATGCCGGCCCGCTCGCCGGCGTGCCGTTCGCGGTGAAGAACCTGTTCGACGTCGAGGGGCTTTCGACCCGCGCCGGATCGAAGATCAACCGCGACCTGAAGCCCTCGCCGCGCGACGCCACGCTGATCGAGCGGATGGAGGCGGCGGGCGCCGTTCTGGTCGGCGCGCTCAACATGGGTGAATACGCCTACGACTTCACCGGCGAGAACGTGCATGACGGCCCGTCCCGCAATCCGCATGATGTGACGCGGATGACCGGCGGCTCGTCGGGCGGCTCCGGCGGCGCGGTCGGCGGCAATCTGGTGCCGCTGGCGCTGGGGTCTGACACCAACGGCTCGATCCGGGTGCCGTCGTCGTTCTGCGGCATTTTCGGGCTGAAGCCGACCTATGGCAGGCTGTCGCGCGCCCGTTCGTTTCCGTTTGTCGCAAGCTTCGACCATCTCGGCCCGTTCGCACGCCATGTCGGCGATCTCGCGCTGGCCTATGACGCGATGCAGGGACCGGATGCGGAGGATGCGGCCTGCACCACCCGCGCTGCCGAACCGGTGACGCCGCTGCTGGCGCAGGACATCGGAGCGTTGCGCGTTGCGATTGCCGGCGGCTATTTCCAGAAGAACGTGTTTCCCGAGGCCGTCGAAGCGGTCGCGCGTGTCGCCAAGGCGCTAGGCGTCACGCGCACGGTCGAAATCCCCGAGGCCGCGCGCGCCCGCGCCGCCGCCTATGTCATCACGACAGCCGAAGGCGCCTCGCTGCATCTCGATCGCCTGCGCCGGCGGCCGAACGATTTCGATCCGGCGGTGCGCGACCGCCTGATCGCGGGCGCCATGATTCCGGCGCCGCTGATCGACCGCGCGCAGAAGTTCCGCCGCTGGTACCGCGCGCAAGTGCTGGAGCTGTTCAAGTCCGTCGACGTCATCATCGCGCCGGCGACGCCCTGCGTGGCGCCGAAACTCGGACAGGTAACCTTTGTGCTCGATGGCGTGGAGCTTCCGGTGCGCGCCAATATCGGCGTCCACACCCAGCCGATTTCCTTTATCGGGCTGCCGGTCGTCGCGGTGCCCGTTCCGCTCGAACCGATGCCGATCGGCGTGCAGATCATCGCCGCGCCGTGGCGCGAGGATATCGCGCTGCGCGTGGCCCATGCGCTGGAACGCGCCGGCGTGGTGTCCGCGCCATCGCCGAGGGGAATTTAGCATGCAGATCGATCTACCCGACGTGTTGGCCGAGGTGACCGCGCAGTTCGAGCGCTACGAGAAGGCGCTGGTGTCGAACGACGTCGCCGTGCTCGAGCGAATTGTTCCGCGACGATCCCCGCACGCTGCGCTACGGCATCGGCGAAAATCTCTATGGCCACGGCGAAATCAGGGCGTTTCGCGCGGCGCGCTCGCCGGTCGGGCTGATGCGCCGGACCGACAGGACCGTGATCACGACCTATGGCCGCGACACCGCGGTGGCGTCCACGCTGTTCTATCGCGACACCGCGCCCGGCAAAGTGGGACGGCAGATGCAGACCTGGGTGCGGTTTCCCGAGGGCTGGAAAATCGTCGCCGCCCATGTCAGCATCATCGACGAACCGCGAGTTCAAGCGCCATGAGTCTGGACGATCTTCCGGCCGGAACTGTCGCGCGTCTCGCCGCCGAGGCCGGGACGGTGGTTCGCCGCGTCGACCGCGCCTCGCCCCTTCCGCAGAAGATCACGCGCGCCGAGGAACTTCGGCTGCAACTGGCCGACGAAATCGTGCGCGGCGCGCTGCCGCCGGGATCGGCGCTCGACGAGACCGACATCGCCAGGCGCTTCAACGTCTCGCGCACGCCGGTGCGGGAGGCGTTGCGCCAGCTCGTGGCCTCGGGCCTTGTCGACGCGCGGGCGCATCGCGGCGCGGTGGTGGCGCGGCCCTCGATCGAGCGGCTGACCGGGATGTTCGAGGCGATGGCGGAACTGGAGGCGATCTGCGCCGGGCTTGCCGCGGAGCGGATGCCGCCGGCCGAACGCCGGCGGCTGGAAGCCGTGCACGAGGAATTGCGGCTGCTGAGCTATGCCGGCAATCCCGACCGCTTCCACGAAGTCAACGAGCGCTTCCACAATGCGATCTACGCCGGATCGCAAAACGCCTACGTCGCCGAGATCACGCTGGCGACGCGGGTGCGGGTGCAGCCGTTCCGCCGCGCCCAGTTCCGCAATCTCGGGCGGCTGGCGAAATCGCATGCCGAGCACGACCGCGTCGTGGTCGCGATCCTGCGCGGCGACAAGGCCGGCGCCGCGGCCGCGATGCGCGCCCATATCGAACTGGTGCGCGACGAATACGAAATCTATGCGGTGTCGGTGTAGCTCGCGGCTGCGCGGCGTCACGCCCCCTCCTCGTCATTCCGGGATGGTGCGCTAGCACCAGACCCGGAATGCTCGCTATTCGGATCGATGCTTCGCATCGCCCCGGAATGACGATGGTCCTATCCCGCCGCCGCTTCCGCCACGAACGCGCGCCAGCCGCCGAAGGCGGAGATCTCCCGCGCGCCAACGACATCCACGGCTTCGACGATGAATCCCTTGACGCCGCGGCCGTCGGCGAGGCGAACGGTGCCGATCGACAGCGGCGGCGGCACCGCCGCGACGAAGGTTGCGAAACCTGCCGCCGGCAGCGCCCACACTTCGAGTTCGATCGACGATCCCGCTCCCGCCTCCACGCGCAGCATGCCGGGCTTCGGCGGCGTGGTCTTGAGCGCATAGAGCCTGTAATCCGCGGCCGTGCTGGCGGCCTCCAGCAGCCGGCCGCCGAGCGCCTTCAATTCGCCGTTCAGCGCCATGCCGGACAGATGCGCCCCGACCACCGCGATTGCGATCTCGTCGCCGCGCACGCCGGTGGGCGGCGGTTCGAGCGGCGGCTGCGGCAGCTTGTTCGCGCCCATCGGCAATCGGGTGTCGGCATGGAAGACGCGGCCGATCGCGGCCAACTGCGCGTCGCGGCCCGCGGGCGCCAGCAGCGTGATGCCGAACGGGGTGCCGTCGCTGCCCAGCGCCGCCGGCAATGCGAGCCCGCAGAGGTCGAGCAGGTTGACGAAATTGGTGTAGGTGCCGAGCCTCGAGTTGAGCTCGATCGGATTGGCCAGCACCTGCGCGGTCGAATACACGGTCGGCGCCGTCGGCAGCACCAGCGCGTCGATGCCGGCGAAGGCGCGCTCGGCCACCTTGCGCAGTCCCTGCAGCCGGTACAGCGCGGCAAAGGTGTCGGCGGCGGAAAGCCTCGCGCCCGCGATGGTGATCTCGCGCGTCACCGGATGGATGGCGTCGGGCGACGACGCCAGCAGATCGCGGATCACCAGATAGCGTTCCGCCACCCAGGGTCCTTCATATAAAAGCCGCGCGGTTTCATAGAGCGGTTCGAGATCGAATTCGACCAGCGTGGCGCCCCGCGCGGTCCAGCGCTTCAGCGCTTCTGAATAGGCAGCCTCTGCCGCCTTGTCGCCGAAGAAGATCAATTGGCCGCTGCGCGGCACGCCGAGCCGCAGATGGCGCTGGAAACGCGCCCATCTGCGCCAGCGGCCGGTCGCGCGAATAGGGGTCGGCGGCATCGGGACCCGCCATCGCCGCAAGGGCCGTCATGGCGTCGTCGACCGTGAGCGAGAACACCGACACGCAATCGAGCGTCCGGCAGGCCGGAACGACTCCCGCGGTCGAGATCAGCCCGAGGCTCGGCTTGAGGCCGACGATGTTGTTGAGCATCGCGGGCACGCGGCCGCTTCCCGCGGTGTCGGTGCCGAGCGACAGCGGCACCAGGCCGGCCGACACCGCAACCGCCGAGCCTGAACTCGAGCCGCCCGGGATCAGGTCGGCGCGCAGCGGATTCTTGGGAATACCGTAGGGCGAGCGCACGCCGACAAGGCCGGTGGCGAACTGGTCGAGATTGGTCTTGCCGATGATGATGGCACCAGCCGCGCGCAGCCGCGCCACTGAAGTGGCGTCGCGCGCCGGCGTGTAGGCAAAGGCCGGGCAGGCCGCGGTGGTGGGCAGGCCCGCGACGTCGATATTGTCCTTTACCGCAACCGGAATGCCGTACAGCGGAAGCCGCGCCGCGTTGTCCCGCGCGGCCAGGGTTTCGGCTTCCGCCAGCGCCTGCTTCTCGTCGCGCAGGCTGATGAAGACGGCGGGATCGTTGTGATCACGAATGCGCTGGAAACTGCGCGCCACGGTGTCTGCGGGCGACAGCGTGCCGGCGCGATGCGCGGCGAGGATCGCAGCGACCGTCTCAGTCACCTGCAATTCCGATGCGACAACGGGATTCTCCGGGTCGATGACGGGGAAGGGCGGATACGAAACGTCATACCTGAATGCACTCCGGAGAGGCGGAAAGCCTTCTTCATCGAAGCAAGCGGTGTGCCATTGTGTACATCGGCAGGCCGATGTCCAATCGTCAAAAACGATCCACGTTATCAGGGGCTTGATTGACTTCGCGGGCGCCGATGATGGGCGCGCCGGCGAAGTAGCTCAATCGGATTTGCTTATTTTGTAAGCAGGGTCCGTGGTCGGTCCGGGGCCGACCACCTTGCTGGAGCCTTGCGTGATCAGCCGCGCGGCGCGCTGGTCGCGGGCGTGGATCCACAGCCAGCTCAGCGCGACGCTGAGCCGGTTGCGCAGCCCGATCAGGAAGTAGATGTGCGCGATGCCCCAGATCCACCAGGCCAACGCGCCCTGAAGCTTGAAGCGGCCGAAATCGATCACCGCTTTATGCTTGCCGATCTGCGCGAGGCTGCCGGAATGCTTGTAGCGGAACGGCGCGACCTTTTCGCCGCGCAGCCGCGCCCTGATCGCCGCGGCGACGTAACGCCCCTGCTGCTTGGCGGCGGGCGCGATGCCAGGCACCGGCTTTCCATCCGGTCCCGTGACCGCGACGGTGTCGCCGATCGCGAAAATATCGGGATGACCGGGAACGGTGAGGTCCGGATTGACCTCCAGGCGGCCGGCGCGGTCGGCCGGCGCACCGAGCCATTCAGCGGCGGGCGAGGCGCGCACACCGGCGGCCCAGATCAGCGTTTTGGCTTGCAGGTTCTTGCCGCCATACATCACGCCGTCGGCCGAGCATTCGGTGACAGCCTGTCCCAGCACGACCTCGACGCCGAGTTGCTTCAGCGAGCGCAGCGCATAGGCCGACAGATCGTCGGGAAAACCGGCGAGCACGCGAGGGCCGGCCTCGATCAGCACGACGCGCGCCTTGTGGGTGTCGATGTTGCGGAAATCGGGGGCCAGCGTGTCCTGCGCCAGTTCGGAGATGGTGCCGGCGAGTTCGACGCCGGTCGGGCCGGCGCCGACGATGACGAAGGTCAGAAGCGCGGCGCGCCGCTCCGGGTCGCTCTCGCGCTCGGCCCGCTCGAAGGCGACGAGAATGCGCCGCCGCAGCGTGGTGGCGTCCTCCAATGTCTTCAGGCCCGGCGCGAAGGGCTCCCATTCGTCATGGCCGAAATAGGCGTGCCGCACGCCGGTCGCGAGCACGAGCGTGTCATAGGGCACCGTGTCGCCGTCTTCGAGCCGCACGCGCTTGTTGGCGGCATCGACGCCGCTCACGGTGGCGAACAATGTCGTCACCTCGTGGCGGCCGCGCAGGAGATAGCGGATCGGCCAGGCGATCTCTGAGGTCGCGAGCGATGCGGTGGCGACCTGATAGAGCAGCGGCTGGAACAGATGATGATTGCGCCGGTCCAGCAGCGTGATCGCGACCGGTGCGCCGGCAAGCCGATACGTCGTTTCCAGTCCGCCGAAGCCAGCGCCGACGATCACCACGCGATGGGGTTTTTGCGGCGCTTCGCCCGTCATGTCGGCAGCCTTCGATTGTCCGATGCCTGTGCCCTCAAGATGTAAGTGTTTAGCGGTCCCGGTCCAAGGCCGTTTCTCCAATCGAACGATAGCAAAAGCTTATGATGGCGGCTGATACCCGGGGAGCGGGGCAGGCCGATTTCGCGGGGCTCGAAAAATATTCCTTCGGGGCCGAATCCTTTGGCGACCGCCGAACGTCCTTGGTGGCGAGCGCCCACGAAATGGCGCCGTAAAACCGATGGAGAACAGGATGAAACGAACCCTGATCAGGTATAAGACCAAGCCGGATTTGGCCGACAGCAACGCGGAGCTGATCACGCGCGTGTTCGAGGAATTGAAGGCCTTGAAGCCCGAGGGCGTTCGCTATCTTTCGCTGCGGCTCGACGACGGTACGTTCGTGCACTTCGTCGAGACCGACTCCGACACCGGCAGCGTGCTTCCGGGATTGGCGGCCTTCAAGGCGTTCCAGAGCGGGATCCGCGAGCGGTGCATCGAACCGCCGCAGCCAGGCGCCGTCACGATCGTCGGCAATTACCGCATGCTGGCGGAGCCGGGGACTTAAGTCACGGGAAGCAGAGAATGGAATCGGTTCCGGATCGATCGGCCGCGGCGAGCATCGAGGGCCTGCTCGCCGAGATGCGGCCCAGACTGCATCGGTATTGCGCGCGCATGGTCGGCTCGGTGATCGACGGCGAGGACGTGCTGCAGGATGCGCTGATCAAGGCGGTGGAATCGTTTCCATCGGCGGGGCCGATCGCCAATCCGCAGGGCTGGCTGTTCCGGATCGCGCACAACACCGCGCTGGATTTCCTGCGCCGCCGCAACCGGCAGGAGACGCTGCGATCGGGCGAGGAGGTGGACATGATTGCCGATCCGGTCGACGACATCGCGAGCCGCGAGATTGCCGGCGCGAGCCTGCGAACCTTCATGCGGCTTCCGGTTGCCCAGCGCTCCAGCGTGATCCTGATGGACGTGCTCGGCTGCTCGCAGCAGGAAATCTGCGAGGTGATGGAGTTCAGCCTGCCCGCGGTGAAGGCAGCGTTGCATCGCGGCCGCGCCCGGCTGCGCGAACTGGCCGGGGAGCCGGACGATTTGCCGCACCCGGCATTGTCGCAGGCCGAGCGCGATCGGCTCGGCGCCTATGTGGCGCGTTTCAACGCGCGCGACTTCGACGCCATCCGGGCGATGATCGCGGATGACGTGCGGCTCGAACTCGTCAACCAGACGCGCCTGAACGGCAAGACCGAGGTCTCCCGGTATTTCGGAAACTATTCCAGGGTCACGGATTGGCATCTGGTGCCGGGCTTTGTAGAGGAGCGGCCCGCGATCCTGGTGTTCGATCCCGGCGATCCCGGCGCGGCGCCGAAATACTTCGTGCTGCTGCAATGGTCCGCCGGCAAGGTCGCTGAAATCCGCGACTTCCGCCACGCGCCGTACATCATCGACGGCGCCGAATATCGGATCTGACGGCCGCCTGACGCCGCCGGGGCCGGCGGTCCTCGCCGGTGGAATTATAATTCTTGCCATCGGCAATTCATACGAATTATGGTGCATGCAGCGTTGCACTCGGCCGAAGGTTCTAAGAGGGAGCCTGCGGTTCGTGCTTGCTGTGCGCTGCAGATTTTGCGCACAACACCGGGAAGCCGGACACAAACGGCGCGCGCGGTTCTGCCCCGAAAAGGGGCCGGCAGCCTGACCGGATCGGTTGGATAATGAGGGAGGGGAAGACGGTTATGAACAAGGCATTTTGGCTGGCGGGCGTGATGGCGCTCGCACTGGCAAGCCCCGCTTCGGCGGGGGACACCATCAAGATCGGGTTTGTCTCGACGTTCAGCGGCCCGACCGCCGTGATCGGCAACGACATGCGCAATTCGTTCGAACTCGCGCTCGATCATCTCGGCCGCAAGATGGGCGGCAAGCCGGTCGAGGTGATCTACGAAGACGACGGGCAGAAGCCTGATGTCGGCAAGCAGAAGACCGAGAAGCTGGTGCAGTCCGATAAGGTGGACTTCATCGCCGGTTATATCTGGTCGAACGTGCTGCTGGCCTCGCTGAAGACCGCGGTGGATTCCCAGACCTTCCTGATCTCGGCCAATGCCGGGCCCTCGCAGCTCGCCGGCGAATTGTGCTCGCCTTATGTGTTCTCCACCTCATGGCAGAACGACCAGACGCCCGCGGCCATGGGCCTCTACATGAACCAGAAGGGCGTCAAGTCGGTGTACCTGATCGGCCCGAACTATGCGGCCGGCAAGGACATGCTGGCCGGCGTCAAGAGCACCTTCAAGGGCGAGGTCAAGGGCGAGGAATATACGGTGTGGCCGAGCCAGCTCGACTTCTCGGCCGAGCTTTCCAAGGCGAAGGCGTCGGGCGCGGCGTCGATCTTCGTGTTCTATCCGGGCGCTGCCGGCGTGCAGTTCCTCAACCAGTATGCGCAGGCCGGCCTCAAGGAGCAGATGCCGCTCTATACGGCCTTCACCGTCGACGAATTGTCGCTGCCGCTGCAAAAGGATAACGCCATCGGCGTGCCCGGCGCGCAGGAGTGGGTGAACGACCTGCCGAACGAGCAGAACAAGAAGTTCGTCGCCGACTATCGCAAGAAGTATCCCGACCTGCGCCCGACCTATTACGGCGCGCAGGCCTATGACGCCGCGCAACTGATCAACAGCGCGGTGGTCGCCGTGAAGGGCGATACCAGCAAGAAGGACGCGATGAAGGCCGAGATGCAGAAGGCCGATTTCAAATCGCTGCGCGGCCCCTTCAAGTACGGCA
>CAWJJT010000016.1:0-51673 GCA_963843225.1 uncultured Alphaproteobacteria bacterium
CTCACGGCAAGACGCAACCAGCTCGAAGGCAGCGTCCGGACCCACCGCGACCGGCTGACGCGCCTCGACCAGGACATCGCCAATGTCGCGGGCGACGAGCAGAAGCTGCTGGAGGAAACCAGCGGGCTCGGCGACCTCGAGGCGCTCGCCGCCGCCATGGAGACCGCGCAGCAGGGCCTTGCGAAGTCCGAAAGCGCCTCGCAGGAAAGCGAAGCCGGCCACGTCGCCGCGCGCGCGAAACTGGAAGCCGCCCGCGCGCCGCTGGCCGAGGCCGACAAGCGGGTGCAGCGGCTGGAGACCGAAGCGCGCACGATTTCAAAGCTCGTCAACGGCGAGACCAAGAATTTGTGGCCGCCGATCATCGACGGCGTCACCGTCGCCAAGGGCTATGAGAAGGCGCTTGGCGCCGCACTGGGCGACGATCTCGATGCCCCCGTCGATCCTTCGGCGCCGATGCGCTGGACCAATGCCGGCGTTACCGACGGCGATCCCTCGCTGCCGGAGGGCGTCGATGCGCTTTCCGCCCATGTCGATGCGCCGATCGAACTGGCGCGCCGCCTGGCGCAGATCGGCGTCATCACCCGCGACCGTGGCGCCGAACTTGTGTCGCAGCTCAAGACCGGCCAGCGGCTGGTCTCGCTGGAAGGCGACGTCTGGCGCTGGGACGGTTTCGTCGCGGCCGCCCACGCGCCGACCGGCGCGGCGCGGCGGCTCGCCGAGCGCGCGCGCCTCGTCGACATCGAGAATGAGCTGGAGCAGGCGCGGACCGAAGCGGCCACCAAGCGGCAGGCGCTGGAGAGCGCCGAGGCCGCGCTGAAGGCCGCCGCCAGCGCCGAGACATCGGCCCGCGACGCCCGGCGCGCCGCCCAGCGCGAGGCCGACGCCGCGCGCGAACGCCATGCCGCGACCGAACGCGAGATCAACCGCCA
The DNA here is from genome assembly GCA_963843225.1 of uncultured Alphaproteobacteria bacterium. GTDB lineage: Bacteria > Pseudomonadota > Alphaproteobacteria > Rhizobiales > Xanthobacteraceae > Bradyrhizobium. The sequence goes on from CAWJJT010000016.1 coordinate 930, forward strand.
CGCCGCGCGGAAATCGGCGCTGACCGAGGCGCACAGCCGCCTTGCCGCCGACCGTTTGGAGGCGCAAGCCGCCCATGAAAGCGCGCAGGCGGCGCTGGACGAACTGCCGCCGAGCCTCGACACCGAAACGAAACTCGCCGACGTCCGCACCGAGATCGACGGCCACCGCCGCCTCGCCGCCCAGGTGCGGGCGGAAGCGCAGGCGCTGGCGCGCGAGGCCGAACTGGCCGACCGCCGGCTGCAGGCGATCACCGCCGAGCGCAACGACTGGCAGAACCGCCAACAAAGCGCGGCCTCGCAGATCGCCACCATCGAAGCCCGCGTCACCGAGGTCACGGCCGAACGCGCCGAACTCGACAATGCGCCGGCGATCTTTGCGGAAAAGCGCCGCGCGCTGATCAGCGAAATCGAGGCGGCGGAGACCGGCCGCCGCGTCGCCGCCGACGCGCTGGCCGCCGCCGAGAACGTGATGGCGGAAACCGACCGCGCCGCCAAGATCTCGCTCGAAGCCCTGTCGGCCTCGCGCGAGGCGACCGCGCGCGCCGAAGAACGCCTGGAGGGCGCCCGGCGTCGCCTTGTCGACCTCGAGCGCGAAATCCACGACATGCTGGAAGTCGAGCCGCAGGCGGTCGCGGGCCTGGCCGAAATCGAGCCCGGCGGCGAGCTCCCGCCGCTGAACGAGATCGAGGAAAATCTCGAGAAGATGCGCCGCGATCGCGACCGGCTCGGCGCGGTCAATCTGCGCGCCGAGGAAGAGCTGCGTGAGGTCGAGGCCCAGCACACCGCGCTTACGACCGAGCGCGACGACCTGGTGGAAGCCATCAAGCGGCTGCGCCAGGGCATCCAGAGCCTCAACCGCGAGGCGCGCGAGCGGCTGTTGACCTCGTTCGAAGTCGTCAACGCGCATTTCAAGCGGCTGTTCGTCGAACTGTTCGGCGGCGGCGAGGCCGCGCTGCATCTGATCGAGAGCGACGATCCGCTGGAAGCCGGCCTCGAAATCATCGCCAAACCGCCCGGCAAGAAGCCGCAGACGCTGTCGCTATTGTCCGGCGGCGAGCAGGCGCTAACTGCCTGGCGCTGATCTTTGCGGTGTTCCTCACCAACCCCTCGCCGATCTGCGTGCTGGACGAAGTCGACGCGCCGCTCGACGACCACAATGTCGAGCGGTTCTGCAACCTCCTGCACGAGATGACCTCTTCGACCGACACCCGCTTCATCATCATCACGCACAATCCGATCACGATGGCGCGGATGAACCGGCTGTTCGGCGTCACCATGGCCGAGCGCGGCGTCTCGCAACTGGTCTCGGTCGCGCTCGATGAGGCGGTGAAGATCCTCGACCAGGACGTGGCGTAGGATTTTCGAGCGTTATTCCAGGGCGGCGCATCGCGCCGAACCCGGAATCTCGTTCAATCAGCTCGAGATTCCGGCTCTCGCGCTTTGCGCGATGCCGGAATGACGTCGCGACTATGGACAAGATGACCGCTCCCGATCTTCCCGCCGAACTCAAGGCCGCGCTCGAGACCCGGCTGCAGGGTTTTTCGCGTAGCGACGCCGCCGCGCGATCCGCGTCGATCTCCCGGACCTATCGCGACGGCGGCGGCTCGGCCGCGATCCGCTCGGAAACCGACGCGCTGGCCTATGCACTGGCGCGGATGCCCGCGACCTACGCCGCGGTGACCGCAAGCCTGAATGCGCTGCGCGAGATCGCACCCGGCTTCGCGCCAAAGACCCTGCTCGATGTCGGCGCCGGGCCGGGAACGGCGAGCTGGGCTTCGGCGGAAGCGTTTTCGTCGCTGCAAGGTTTTGCCCTGCTCGACGCCAACAGCGCCTTGCGCGCGCTGGCGCTCGATCTCGCCGCGTCCAGCACCCGACTGCGCGATATCAGCTACAGGCAGGGCGAAGCCCGCGCACTTTTGGCCGAGGCGGCGCCGGCCGACCTCGTGGTGGCGAGTTACATGATCGCCGAGATCGGCGAGTCCGAGCGTGGCACACTCATCGAGCTGATGTGGGCAAAAACCCACGACACGCTGCTGATCGTCGAACCCGGCACGCCCGCGGGCTATGGCCGCATCATCGCAGCAAGGGAGCAACTCATCGCATCGGGCGCGCATGTCGCCGCCCCCTGCCCGCATGACGGCAAATGCCCGCTTTCCGCGCCCGACTGGTGCCACTTCACACAGCGGCTGCCGCGCTCGCGCGCCCACAAGCAAATCAAGGACGCCGACGTTCCCTTCGAGGACGAGAGATTTAGCTATATCGCACTCACCCGCAGCCCGATCGCGCGGCGTCCCGCCCGCGTGCTGGCGCAGCCCGTCGTTGGCAAGGTCGAAGTCACTGCAAAACTCTGCACGCCGGATGGTCTCGTCGCCGCAAAAATCCCCCGCCGCGCCAAGGCGGATTACGCCCGCGCCCGGCGCTGGCGCTGGGGCGATGCGGTGACGGCGGAAGATTTGCCCCTGCACTCGTAAATCGAGCGGATCAGGTCGGCTTTGGCCGGGACCAATATCCCGGATGTGTCACCGCTTCCTGCCGATGCGATACTGCAAAAACTATTCAACCATCTCGTCGCGGGAGCGCTGGGTCAGTGGTACGCTGACCGGGAGCCCGACTGGAGGCCGATCGCGCAATACGGCGGGAGATGAACGTTTTGAGCGGCTCCCGACCCGAATTGGCTCTCTAGCCTGTCCTGTCGGAATCGGACTGAGGTGCGCTGGCATGATCGTCCGGCAACGTTTTCGCGGTCTTTTCCAGAAGTACTTGCTCGTGCTCTTTCTAGCCGTGGCGATTCCACTTGCGGTCAACGGCATCATCGAAGCCTGGCTCGGCTATCGCGATCACCGTGCGCGACTCGATCAGCTGCTCGGCATTCAGGCAACGTCCGCCGCAGCCAGGATCGATGGCTTCATTGACGGTATCACGAACGAGCTCGGCTGGTTGGTCCAGCTTCCCTGGACCGATGACCCCGACGAGCAGCGGCGAACTGACGCACTCCGCTTGTTTCGCCAAGCCCCCGCCGTCGTGAGTCTCGCACTCCTCGACCATAAGGGGCGGGAGCGGCTTTATGTCTCGCGTATCGGGCTCAATCGAATAGACAGCCGCACTGACCGATCCGCCGATCTCGCGGCAGTTGGCGCCGGCTCGGCCCGGATCTGGTTTGGCGACGTGAGCTATAACCGGGGTTCCGAGCCATATCTAATGGTTGCAGTTTCCGGCAACCGGGCGTCGGGCGGCACGGTAATCGCCGAAGTCAACCTCAAACTGATTTGGGACGTCATATCGGCCATCAAAGTGGGAAAAACCGGCGTCGCCTTCGTGCTCGACCGTCCGGGTCGGCTCATCGCCCATCCGGACATCAGCCTCGTGCTGCGCGGGGCGGAGGAAGCGACGTCCAAGCCCTTCCAGGCCATACGCGATGCGATCGGCCGCGCGGGAGTGGGTTTCGCAGCAGGCCGGAACGTGCAGGTTGCTGCCGCCGCTGCTCCCGTTGCGGGTCCTGACTGGACTGTCGTGGTCGAACAGCCCCTTTCTGAAGCTTTCGGGCCTATCTACGCGGCCATGTGGCGGACCGCAGAGCTTCTCCTGGCCGGCACTATCTTCTCAGGCCTGCTCGCCTATGCGCTGGCGCGTCGGATGACCGAGCCGATCCGGCTTCTCGAGGAGGGCACCGAGCGGATCGGAGCCGGACTTTTTGATCACCGTATCACCATTGAGACAGGGGATGAGTTTCAGCGTCTGGCCGAAAGTTTTAACAGGATGGCTGCCGGGTTGGCGCTCGCGCGCGAGCAACAGGAGCGCATTGCGAGACTCAAGCGGTTCCTCGCCCCGCAGGTCGCCGATCTTGTCGATCGAACGGGCGACGACAGCATGTTGGAGGGCCACCGCACTGAGGTGGTCGTTGTGTTCTGTGACTTGCGAGGCTTCACTGCGTTTTCCGCAGGAGTCACGCCGGAGGACGTCATGAGCGTGCTCTCGGAGTACTATGAGGTGCTTGGCAGGGCGATCACGACGTTTGCCGCGACACTTACCAGTTTCACGGGCGATGGCCTGATGGTTCTCGTCAATGCGCCCGTTCCCGTCGAAGAACCGGCCCTAAGAACCGTCGACATGGCGGTGGAGATGCAGAGGAGCGTGCAAGAACTCATCGGGGGCTGGCGAGCGCGAGGGTATCAAATCGGGTTCGGGGTGGGTCTGGCCAGCGGCCCGGCAACGGTCGGACGGATCGGGTACGAAAACCGCTTCGACTACACAGCCATTGGCAGTGTAGTGAATCTCGCAGCCCGCCTGTGCGCTTCCGCAGCCGACCGGGAAATCCTGATGGATGCCAAAGTTGCCGAAGCCATCAAGGACCGGCGCTCGCTGAAAGGGCTCGGGAACCGTCCGCTCAAGGGTTACGATGAGGCAATGCCGGTTTTTGGAATTTCGTTCGATGCGCCATCCCGGACCTGAGCCAAAGGGACGATGGATCGGCACCGACGCCTAATGCAAGACGCATTCAGCGACCATGTAAGCATCACAGGATGCGCGCCGATGGACGACCAGGTGATGTCCGTGGATGCAAACACGACCCGAACGGGATTCAAGGCACCGGGGTGCGGCAGTACGTTCGGCCGGATCAAGCGGCGAGATTTTCTTGCGCTGCTGGCTGGTGCGGCAACTTGGCCGTTACCTTCACATGGGCAAGGACCGGCCAAGCCGGTCATCGGCTATCTTTGCCCGGAGTCGCCTGGGCTATTCGCCAGTCGGCTCAAAGCTTTCCGCGAAGGACTTGGCGAAAGTGGCTACGTCGAAGGCCGCAATGTCGCGATTGATTATCGATGGGCGGAAGGACAGTACAACCGGCTGCCGGCCCTGGCCGCAGATCTGGTCGCCCGCAATGTGGATGTCATCGTCGCGCCCGGCGGCGCTCCGGTGGCGATCGCGGCAAAAGCTTCTACCACGAGCAAGACGATCGTCTTCGAGATGGGTGGCGACCCAGTCCAACTAGGCGTGGTGGACAGCTTGTCGCGACCGGGTGGCAATATCACGGGAGTTTCAAGCTTGAGCGTGGACGTGTCGCCGAAGCGGCTCGAGATGATGCACGAACTGCTGCCAGCAGCAGCCAAACTGGCCGTGGTTGTCAACCCTACAAGTCCAACCGCCAATTCCCAATTGGAGAAACTCCGTTCTGCTGCCGAAATCCTGGACGTGCAGCTGGAGTTTCTGCACGCCGGCAGCGAACAAGAGTTCGAACCTGTTTTCTCCGCCACCGCTCAGCAATCGAAAGGCGGATTGGTTTTCACCTCGGACCCCTACTTTGCGTTTCGCAGTGCGCAGCTTGCTGCCCTCGCCCTGCGATACGGCGTGCCCGCAATCACCCAATCCCGCGACTTCCCCATCGCAGGAGGCCTGATGAGCTACGGAGGAGATTTTGCGCAGTCGCATCGTCGCGCTGGCATTTATGCCGGACGGGTCCTCAATGGGGAGAAACCCTCCGATCTGCCGGTTCAACTAGTCACGAAAGTCGAACTCTACATCAACCTGAAGACCGCCAAGACGCTCGGACTGGAACTTTCACCGTCGCTCGTCAGCGGCGCGGATGAGGTGATTGAGTAGAACGCGGCCGCGGCAGTCCACGATTGGACTTCAAACGGCCATCGCCGACTTCGTTTCGGGTCATTCGCGACCGAGCGTGACGGACACCGATCCAGCCTGATCAGGCGGCCGATCTCTGCGCCGGGGCCACGTCAAAGCCGACGCGCGGAAAGTGCACGTTCACCTTGCCGACCGAGGGGTCTTCGTGACGGATGACGATCTCATCGGCCGTCCATGCGAGCATGGTGCCGTGCACGGCATTGCCATAGTCGTCGGGAGTTACGCTGACCCAGTCGCCGCGCTGAAGTCCGACATCGCGGGCTTCCGGCGACCATCCGTCAGGTTCAGTCGGTTGATTGAGCTTGGCAGCCTCGATCGCTGCTTCGGGGGTCATGTCGCTGGGCTCACCGTGCCCGAGCGCTGCGACTCGCTGATACCAGGGGTCAACGACCGACGGGAAGGAAATGAGTTCGGCGATCTCCGGGCCGCCATTCTGCCGGGCAAACCAGATCGGGTGATATGCCGATAGATCGGCCGCGGAAGGATCCTTGCCGAGGATGAACTTGCGGCCATCGGCGAGAGTTTCGGCGAGCCAGGCGAGATGTGCATTGACCCTTTGCAGGTAGATCGCCCGCTTGGGAAGCAACGCCTCAGGGTCCAGATTGACCCGGAAAAGCGGGCGACGCTCGTCGACAAGCTCCTGGGGGATCTTTCCGCCCATATTGCCGATCGTGAGGCACACGGCGTTCATGAACGAGCCCTTCTCGATCCACCAACCGAAAGCCTTGGCGAGGCCTTCCTGAGCTTTCGGATAGAGCGCGCCCGACGAACCCAGTTTTTCGATGACGTCAAGAATAAGCAGGGTGTCGCAGTAGAACTCCGCCCCGATTTGAAGAATGGGAGTGCGTCGATAGCCTGCCGTCATCGGGATCAACATGGGACGCGGCGTCCATACGGGAATCTCGACCGAGCGCCAATTCAGGCCCTTGAGGCCAAGGGCCAGGCGTATCTTTTCCGAGTATGGCGAAAGCTGGTAGTGATGCAGAATAACCTGTGACATGCATTCCCTCCCTCTATGTCAGTGCATTCGGATACGCTGGTCCCTTTGCGGGCTTCTCGCTCGTTGTGAATTTGTTCCAGTCGCTGAAACGCGCGCGACGGGTTTACTTTTGCGGCGCGGGTAACTCTACGCCGAGAAATTCGAACGCCGTGTCGCCATTGGTCCAGCCATGCAGCGTGTTTGGCTGAAAAACGATCACGTCGTCCGGCTTGTAGGTGATGGCTCCAATCTGCTCGCCGTCCTTATCGTTCATGGATAATTTCCCGGTTCCGCTGATGACGTAAAGAATATAGGGCAGCGGCCCTTCGTGGATTGCGATCGAACCTTTGGGATCGACGTGCCCACGCATCACGTGGGTAAGTCCGCCGGGCATTTCATAGAGCGCGCCGTAATTGAACCCCTGGTTCGACTTGCCGTTCGGCATGACCGGGACAGCGGTGAGAGCATTTGTTTCCTTCTTCGCGGCGACCGCCTTGTTTCCTTGGCCGTTCTCGATGACGTAAACCTCGCCGGCCCTCGCTGGAACCGTCGCCGCCATCACCGACAGCAAAGCCGTTGCACAGAATAAGCCACGCATGTTTCCCCCTCTCGTAGTTTTCTGATTGATGACGGATTGAACGCTGTGACGGGCCGCTCCAAGGCAGCGACCCGTCGGATGGTGCGGTAGGCCCGGCCTAACCGCCCGTGCGGGCATCCAGGAAAAGTTGAGTGAAGGGCTTTGCCAGCACGGGTTCGAGCTTGGGCACGATCGCCTTGATGTCCGGCGTGACCATGTGGCCGTCGAGCGCGGCCTTGTCCTTCCACCGTTCGAAGGTCAGGAAACGTCCGGGTTCGCCGATGACTTCCATCAGCGTGTAGACGAGACAGCCCGGCTCCTTGGCCGACGTTTCGGCGAAAGGAACCAGCAACGCACGGAGTTCGTCCGCCTTGTCCTTCTTGGACACGATTTCAGCGATCACGAAGTAGCCGCTCTGCCCCGCCGCCTCGGCGGACGAGCCGGCAATAACGGCAGTTGCAGCGACGCCAAAGGCGGCGGCAGCGACGAACGTGCGGCGATCCAGTTCCGACATGCAATTCCTCCCCTCTCGGTTGTTTTCGTTGCAAGCCAGCGACAGGCCGGCTCGCTATTTGGGCTCAGCTCTTTGTCTGAGACACAAATAGTTTGCACACAAAACAATGAGAGTCAATTAACTGCTTGTAGATATATTTGTCGGACATATCTTTGTCCTCGGCGGCTTGCGTGGGCAAGACGGCTAACGATAGGTTCGGCTGAAGGCCGCTTGCATCTTGCGAGTCGGAGCCGATGAGAACGGTGACAACGATCATGCGACGCGATGCAAGGAATCGAAGCAGCCAGAGCGCTTTCGCCCCGGTCGATATGCCCGGGCTCGACAATCATCTTTGCTTTGCGCTGTACGCTGCAAGCAATCACATGACGCGCCTGTTCGTGCCTTTCCTCCGCAAGCTGGGCGTGACCTATCCCCAGTATCTGGTCCTTGTCGTGCTGTGGGAGCGCGGGCCGCAAGGGGTTGGAGATCTCGCCTCGGCGCTGCAAATGGACATGGGCACGCTTTCGCCGATGCTAAAGCGACTTGAGGTCAAGGGATTTGTTACGCGGCGACGGCAGGCGCAGGATGAACGTCGCGTACTTGTCGATCTGACGCCAAAAGGCGCGTCGCTTCGAAAGCGAACCGAACAGATGTTGGGCGAGTTCTACTGCTTTCTGAATATGCCGTTGGACGAGCTTTTCGACCTGAAGGATCGGCTTCGTCATTTCGTGCGTTCGGCGGGGCCCAAGGAGACAGAGACAAATCCTGTCAAGGTGCCAGAACCTGCGCTTTAAAACGCCGAAGCGATAAAACCCCGACATCTCTCGCGGCGCTGCACCACGGCATCGCGACCTGCGTTGAACTTCCTGACCTCCCTTGGCGACCAACCCGGGCGGCCCCCATATCGGGGGACGCTGACGCGCGCCGATCTTTGCTCTAGGCTGAGCGCGGTCCCATCAGGAGTTCAATCGCCATGTCAACGGGCTGGATCGTTCTCGGCATCCTCGTCATTCTCGTTCTCTTCGCGTTCGGCGCCTACAACCGCCTCGTCACGCTCAGCCAGCGGGTCGGTCAGGCCTTCGCCGACATCGACGTGCAGCTCAAGCAGCGCCACGATTTGATTCCGAACCTGGTCGAGACCGTGAAGGGCTATGCCGCGCACGAGCGCGGCACGCTCGACGAAGTGGTCAAGGCGCGCAACTCCGCGATCTCGGCCCAGGGCCCGGCGCAGGTGTCGGCGGCCGAAAACCAGTTGAGCGGCGCGCTCGGCCGGCTGATCGCGCTGTCGGAGGCCTATCCGGACCTCAAGGCCAACGCCAACTTCCAGCAGCTCGCGAGCGAATTGTCCGACCTCGAGAACAAGATCGCCGCCAGCCGCCGCTTCTTCAACAACGCGGTCCAGGAATACAACACCGGCATCCAGCAGATGCCGGCCGCCCTGTTCGCCGGCATGTTCGGCTTCACCCGCAAGGATTTCTTCGACCTCGGGGCGTCGCGGACCGAAGTCGAGGCGGCGCCGCAGGTGAAATTCTGAGGTGATCTTTTTACTCCTGTCATTCCGGGGCGTGCCAACGGCGCGAACCCGGAATCTCGAGATTCCGGGTTCGATGCTTCGCATCGCCCCGGAATGACGTTGCCCTAACGGAATAGCCCTCATGGCCGCGTACGGTCTTTACACGCACATCGCCTCGAACAAGTTCCGTTCGATGGTGCTGCTCGCCGGCCTGTTCGTGCTGTTCTATGTCCTCGTCTATGCCGGCGCGCTGGTCGCCGAAGTCCTGATCAACAGCGATGCGAGCGTCGACTACTATTTGGCGGCGGCGGCGCGCGACCTGCTCACGGCGTTCCCCTATGCCACGATCGCCGCCGCGCTGTGGATCGTGATCGCCTATTTCTTCCATCAATCGATCATCGATGCCGTCACCGGCGGCGAGAGCGTGACGCGGCAGGAGCAGCCCCGGCTCTACAATCTCCTGGAAAACCTCTGCATCTCGCGCGGCATCCCGATGCCGAAGCTCAAGATCATGCAGAGCGACGCGCTGAACGCGTTCGCCACCGGACTGAACCGGCGCCAATACGCCATCACCGTCACCTCGGGGCTGCTGAACGCGCTGAACGATCAGGAGATCGAGGCAGTGCTCGGCCACGAACTCACCCATATCCGCAACGGCGACGTGCAGATGATGGTGATCGCGGTGATCATCGCCGGCGTGGTCGGCTTCTTCGGCGAGCTGTTCTTCCGCGCCTTCACCAATTTCGGCTATTACGGCGGTTCGTGGTCGTCCTCACGGTCGTCTTCCTCGTCGTCCTCTTCCGACGGCGACCGCAAGAGCTCCGGCGGCGGCGCGATCGTCGTGATCATCATCGCGGTGGTGCTGATCGTGCTGGCGTGGCTGCTGTCGCAGCTCGTGAGGCTGGCGCTGTCGCGCTCGCGCGAACTCCTGGCCGACGCCGGCTCGGTCGAACTGACCAAGAACCCCGATGCCATGATCTCGGCGCTGCGCAAGATCGAGAACCGCGGCGAACTGCCCGGCGCCACCTCCGCGGTGATGGAATTGTGCGTCGACAACCCGCGCGAGGGCTTTGCCGACCTGTTCGCGACCCACCCTTCCGTAGATTCCCGGGTCCAGGCGCTGGTGAAATACGCCGGCGGCCACGATCCCGGACCGCTGGCGCTGCCGTCGGAAGTGCAGCAACCCGACGACCGCGAGCCTTCGGAAACTCCGCCGCCAGTGCCATCCGGTCCCTGGAGCGATGCCCGGGATCCCGCCGGCACGGCGCAAGACGCTTCGCCAGGAGCTTCGCACGGTCCGTGGGGCGATCCTCCACCCGGTCCATGGGGACGCCATTAGAGTCGCCCGGTCACCGACCCGCTCCGACCTGTCGAACACGAAGCGGTTTCCACATCGCTCGATAACGCGATTAATGAATTGAATTCCCCCTTGTTTCTGCCATGTTCACGCCCAAAGCAGGGATGGAATCGTTCCGATCTGGGCAGTCGCAACCGGTTGGGCGATTCGGGGGCGTGATCCGCGGCAAATGCCGGTTTTTGCTGAAACAAACCGTCTGGTTTGTTCTAGGATCGTGCGTCGGACAAATGGACGGGTAAGGGAAGTTTATGGCGAAACCAGTTGTGATCGTGGTGGGGGCCGACAAGGGCGGGGTCGGCAAGACCACCGTTTCGCGTACCTTGCTTGACTATTTCAGCGCCAACAATGTTCCGACCCGCGCTTTCGACACCGAATCCCCGCGCGGCACCCTGAAGCGCTTCCATCCCGAGATCACCGAGATCGTCGACATGACGACGACCGGCGACCAGATGAAGATCTTCGACACGCTGAACGCCGCAAGCCCGTCGGTCACCGTGATCGACGTCCGCGCCGGCCTGTTGTCGCCTGCGCTGGCCTCGCTCCGCGACATCGGCTTTCTCGACGCCGCCAAGTCCGGCCAGATCACCTTTGCCGTGTTCCACATCCTGGGTCCCTCGATCGCCTCGCTGGACGAGATCGCCGAGACCGCGAACTTCATGGTCGGCGCGAAATACTTCCTGGTGAAGAATTTCATCAACGACACCCAGTTCTTCCAATGGGACCAGGCGACCTACAATGCCTATTTTCATCGCATCAAGGACGCCACCGAGCTCACCATCCCCAAGCTGAACGAGATGGCCTATGAGCAGGTCGAGGTCGCGTCCGTTCCGTTCCTGAAGTTCGTCGCCAACAAGGGAACCCAGGACGAGGCCGCGAACTATTCGTTCGTGCTGCGCGGCTATGTCCGCCACTGGCTGGCCAATGTCTGGAGCGAATTCGACCGCATCAAGCTGACCGACCTGGTCGGCTCCGGCAAACCGTTGTCGCGCAGCGGCGAAAAATAGTTGCCGGTCCGACGCTAATTCGCTGGATCGGGCGTCCGTTTCGCCTGATATAGCGTTGGATGCAAACAACGCCCGTCTACATCATCTGCTCGCCCCGCCCGATGGTCGGCAAGACGCTGATCGCGCGGCAGTTGAGCGAGTTCCTGCTGCTGAAGAACGGCGACGTGACGGCCTTCGATATCAATCTGAAGGAACCCTCGCTGCTCGATTTCCTGCCCGAGATCAGCGAGACCGCCGAGGTCGCCGATACCTTCGGCAAGATGGCGCTGATGGACCGGGTGATCGTCAACGACGGCATCGCCAAGGTGATCGATCTCGGCTTCCACGCCTTCGACGAGTTCTTCCGGATGGCGGACGAAATCGGCTTCCTGAAGGAAGCGGTGCGGCGCGGTATCGCGCCCCTCGTCCTGTTCATCGCCGACACCGATCGCGTCTCGGCCCGCGGCTATGCCATGCTGCAGGCGCTGATTCCGCGAGCCTCGCTGATCGTCATCGACAATGAATATGTGGTGCGCGGCGAACTGCCGGAGGCCATGAGGGGCGGCCGCGTCATTCGTATCGCCGCGCTGCCGACGTTCCTCAAGACCTATGTCGACCGGCTGACCTTCTCCTTCACCGGCTATTTGCGCGGCGAGAATGATTCATCGACCGAACTGCATCAGTGGATCCGCAGGAACTACTTCCGTTTCCGCGAGCTGGAACTGAGCCTTATTCTGCAGCGGTCCTGAGGAAAATCCGGTCGTCGTCCCTGCGAAAGCAGGGACCGATACGCCGCGGCCTCTCTATTCAACACCGGGGCCAGACGGCGTTCCAACAACCGACATCGATGGTTATGGGTCCCTGCTTTCGCAGGGACGACTCGTGGAGGAGCGGAGCGACGACGAGAAGTTCAATGCCCGTCGAACGACAGCAGCGTTCGCACCGGCACGTCCATCGCCCGCAGCTTGGCCGCGCCTCCGAGATCCGGCAGGTCGATGATGAAACAGGCCGCCACCACATCGGCGCCGATCTGGCGCATCAGCTTGACGGCGCCTTCGGCGGTGCCGCCGGTGGCGATGAGATCGTCGACCAGGATGACGCGCTCGCCGGGATGGATGGCGTCGGCGTGCATCTCCATTTCGTCGAGGCCGTATTCCAGCGAATAGGCGATCCGCACCGTGGCATGCGGCAGCTTGCCCTTTTTGCGGATCGGCACGAAGCCGGCGGAGACCTGGTGCGCCACCGCGCCGCCGATGATGAAGCCGCGCGCCTCGATGCCGGCGACCTTGTCGATCTTGTTGCCCGCCCAGGGCTGCACGAGTTCGTCGACCGCACGGCGGAAGGCGCGCGCGTCGCCGAGCAGCGTGGTGATGTCGTGAAACAGGATTCCCGGCTTCGGGTAGTCCGGAATGCTGCGGACGGAGGCCTTCAGGTCATGGTCGAACGTCATCGATTTCTCTCTCAATTGTCATCGTCATTCCGGGACAATGCGAAGCATTGGGCCCGGAATCTCGAGATTCCGGGTCTGGTGCTACGCACCATCCCGGAATGACGAACGTGGAGCTTCGTATTCAATTCTCGCCACCCAGCCGGAACGCGTTCTCGACGATGCGCAGGCCCACCTCGCCGCCGAGGGACATCAGCGATTCCGGATGAAACTGCACGCCGCCGACCGGCAACGTCTTGTGCTCGATCGCCATGGCGACGCCGTCCTCGGTGCTCGCGGTGACGCTGAGCACCTCGGGCATGCTGTCGCGCTCGACATAGAGCGAATGATAGCGGCCGATCACGATCTCGCCCGGCAGGTTCTGCATCAGCCGCCCGCCCCGCACCTCGACCTGCGACGGCCGGCCATGCGCGGGCTGGCCGAGTTGTCCGAGATGGCCGCCGAAATATTCCCCGATCGCCTGCACGCCGAGGCAGACGCCGAAGATCGGAAGCTTTTTCGCAAGCGCGGCGTCGATCGTCCTGGAGATGGAAAAATCCTCCGGCCGGCCCGGCCCCGGCGACAGCACCAGCAAATCCCAGTTCTTCTGTTTCAGCATGTCCAGCGCATGCACGTGGCGTACCACCGTGACGTTGGCGCCGACCTGCCGGAAATAATCCGCCAGCATGTGCACGAAACTGTCGTCATGGTCGATCAGCAGCACCTGCTTGCCGGAGCCCGTGGCGTCCGGCGCGAACGCCGACAGCGGTTTCGGCGGATCGCCGCGCAGCGCCTGAAACAAGGCCGCCGCCTTGACCTGGCATTCCCGGTCCTCGGCGGCGGGATCTGAATCGAAAAGGCAGGTGGCGCCGACGCGGACCTCGGCCAACCCGTCCTTCATCCGGATGGTGCGGATGGTGAGACCGGTATTGATGCTGCCGTCGAAATTCACCGCGCCGATCGCGCCGGCGTACCAGCGCCGCGAGGAGCGTTCGTGGTCCTCGACGAACTGCATCGCCCATAATTTGGGCGCGCCGGTCACCGTCACCGCCCAGGCGTGGGTGAGGAAGGCGTCGAGCAAGTCGAAGCCCGGCCGCAGCATGCCCTCGACATGGTCGACGGTGTGAAACAGTTTCGAATAGGTCTCGATCTGGCGCCGCGCCAGCACCTTGATCGTTCCGGGCACGCAGACGCGCGCCTTGTCGTTGCGGTCGACGTCGGTGCACATGTTGAGTTCGAATTCGTCCTTTTCCGAATTCAGCAACTGCCGGATCTGCTCGGCGTCGCCGATCGCATCGACGCCGCGCGCGATGGTGCCGGAAATCGGGCAGGTTTCGACCCGCCGGCCGTCGGAGCGCACGAACATCTCCGGCGATGCCGAAACCAGGAACTCGCCCTCGCCGAGATTCATCAGCGCGCCGTAGGGCGACGGATTGATCCGGCACAGCCGCTGGAACACTTCCGCCGGCGTTCGCTCGCAGGGCTCGGCGAACAATTGCCCCGGCACCGCCTCGAACAAATCGCCGCGCGCAAAGGCGGCGCGCGCGGTCTCCACTGTCGCCTGGTATTCGCCTGACGCGTGATCGGCAAACCCTTGCCGCGGCGTCTTGGCATAGACACTTTGGGCGGTCTCGCGCGGAAGGCCTTCGGATGATTTTCCCTTCCAGGCAAAATCGTAGCTCACCACCACGCCGCGGCCGGTGGCGCGGTCATAGGCCAGCAGGCGATCCGGCACGTAGAGCACGATGTCGCGCTGGTCCGGCTCGCGCGCACGCTTCTGCACGAGATCCTCGATCTGGAACACCAGGTCATAGGCAAAGGCGCCGAACAGGCCGAGCAGCGGATCGTCATTGGCGCCGAACGCGGCCACGAGATCGCGCACCAGCGACATCACGCTGGCGCGGCGGGTGCGCTGATCCTCATCGACAGGCGCCGCGCCGCGCAGGATATGCCCGGCAAGCCGCGAAGCGTTTTTCTCGGTGACGACGACGCAGGGCTCGCGCAGGACGTCGCCGAGGAAGGCGATCAGGACCTCGCCGCGCGCGTTCAGGGCTTCCAGCGCGAAGTCGGCTCCCCTCGTCACCAGCCGCAGCGGCGGATCGGAGAAGCCCATGTCGAAGCTCTCGTAGCGGCCCGGCACCGTGGTGCCCGACGACAGCACCACACCGGGCCGGCGATCGAGCAGGTCGATCAGGTCGTCGAGCCTGGAGGCGCCGCCTGAAAACTGCTCCGCCATCCGCGTGACCGCGAGCCCGCCACGGGTGCGATATTCGCTGCGGGCCGGCAGTGAAAAGACTGTCCTGTTCATGTGATCCTCTTACGAAACTTGCCGAGGGAACGCCACACAGGACAAACGAAAAGGCCGCCGAACTGCGTTGGCGGCCTCCGACGATTTGAAAAAATGCAATCGCACCGGCCACCTCTTCAGGAGGTGCGCCACCACAGACGGGTGTTGCGGACGACGGTGTTCATGGCTCAGGTAAACACCATCGCCGGGCGGCACGTCAAGCCGGGATCGCCGCCGCCGGGGCCGCCGGGTTAACGATTTCCGGCCTCGCCGGGGTATTGAAAGGCGGCAAAAGTGCGTAGGATTCGGCCCAACATATAAGAACCCGGAGGCGCGCAATGGCGGTAAGGGCACTCGGATATGCCGGTTTCGGCTCGACCGCGCTGGACGACTGGCGGCAGTTCGGCACCGGCCTGATCGGCCTGCAGGCCGTGGAGCACGGCAACTCGCTATTGGCTTTCCGGATGGACGACCGCAAGCAGCGCATCGTCATCGACCGCTCGCTGGCGGAAGGCACGCGCTTCTTCGGCTGGGAAGTCGCCGATGCGGCCGCGCTCGATGCGCTCGCCGCCCGGCTGGAAGCGGCCGGAATAGAGGTGACCGCCGAGCCGCAAGCCCTCGCCGATGCCAGGCGTGTTCGCGCGCTGATTTCGTTTCGCGATCCCGCCGACAATCGCCTGGAAGCGTTTTACGGCGCCGAGATCGCCGAGGAGCCGTTCAGCCCCGGCCGCTCGATCTCGGGCTTCCGCACCGGCCCGCTCGGCCTCGGTCATGCCGTGCTGACGGTGGAGAACATCGAGCCGATGATGGCGTTCTATGTCGACGTCCTCGGCTTCGGGCTCAGCGACTACATTCTCAAGCCGTTCCGCGCCTATTTCTTCCACGTCAACGGACGCCATCACAGCCTTGCGATGATCGAGACCGGCAAGAGCGGCATGCACCATCTGATGATGGAAATGTTTTCGCTCGACGATGTCGGCCAGGCCTACGATATCGCGCTTGACCCAACAGGATCGCGTCAGCGTCACGCTCGGCCGTCACACCAACGACCTCATGACCTCGTTCTACTGCAAGTCGCCGTCATCCTTCATGATCGAATGCGGCTGGGGCGGCCGCGAGATCGATCCGGCGAACTGGCAGGCCGTCGAGATGCATGACGGGCCGAGCCTGTGGGGACATGAACGGGTCTGGCTGCCGCCCGCCGACCGCGACGTCGCGCGCGAGATGCGGATGCGCGCCGCGGCGGAAGGCCGGCGCGCGCCGGTGCAGGTGATGGAAGGCAATTACAGACTGATGCCGGGAACGTGCCCGTGGTGGGATGAGGTGAGCAAGGCCGGCGTCTAGCAAAACGCGGTCGTCCCTGCTTTCGCAGGGACGACCGTAGAAAAATCTCACCCCAGATGCTTCTTGAAGAAATCGGTCGCCCTGCCCCAGGCGAGTTCGGCGCACTGACGATCATGCACCGATTGCCGCTGCTCGTTGACGAAGGCGTGCTCGGCGTCATAGCGGAACAGCTCCAGCGACTTGCCGGCGGCCTTCATCGCCTTCTCGAAACCGCCGACCAGTTCCGGCGTGCACCAGTCGTCCTTGTTGGCGAAATGCGCCTGCAGCGGGATCTTCACGTCCGAGGGCTTGGCCGCCTGCTCCGGCGGAATGCCGTAGAACACCACGCCGGCGGCCAGTTCCGGGATTTTGGTGGCGCCGATGATCGTCACCGCGCCGCCGAGGCAGAAGCCGGTCAGACCGACCTTGGCGCCGTTGCGGCCGAGATATTGCGCCGCGCCGCGCACGGTCTGGGTGGTGGCGTCGATGAAATCCAGCGAGTTCATCTCTTTGCCGGCAGCGTCGGTGTCGTGATAGGGCACCACCTTGCCCTTGTAGAGATCGGGCGCCAGCGCGTCGAAGCCGGCGAGCGCGAAGCGGTCGCACATCCCCTTGATCTGGTCCGAGAGCCCCCACCATTCCTGGATCACGACCACGCAAGGCGCGTTGCCGCGCGCGGCGTTGGCGAGATAGCCGCTGGCGTCCTTGCCGTCCGGGCGCTTGAACGTGATGCTGGTACCCATGGGTTCCTCCGGTGATCTCTTCGGGGTGGCGGGTTCGGCGCCATCTTGGCCGCTGCGCGGTCGGGAAGCAATCACCCAACAAAAAAGCCCCCGCAGGGGCTTTTTCAAATTCGTGTCATCACCGGCAGGATCAGTGCGCGTCGGCCCAGACCTTCTTCTTGGTGAAGTACAAGAGCAGCGTCAGGATGATCAGGAAGACGAACACCTGCATGCCGATCCGCTTGCGGGCCTCCATGTGCGGCTCGGCGGCCCACATCAGGAAGGTGGTGACGTCGTGCGCGTATTGCGCGACCGTCGCCGGCGAGCCGTCGTCGAAGGTGACCTGCCCGTCGCTGAGCGGCTTCGGCATCTTGATGGAATGGCCCGGGAAATACCTGTTGTAGTACGAGCCCGCCGGAATCGTCACGCCAGCCGGCACCTTGTCCTCAAACCCCTGCAGGATGGCGTCGACGTAGTTCGGGCCCTGCTCCTGGAACTGGGTGAAGAAATCGAAGATGAAGCGCGGGAAGCCACGCTCATAGGAGCGCGCCTTGGTGATCAGCGACAGGTCGGGCGGCAACGCCCCGCCATTGGCCGCGCGCGCGGCCTGCTCGTTGGGGAATGGCGAGGGGAAATAGTCCGCCGGCCGGCCCGGCCGCTCGAACATGTCGCCCTGGTCGTTCGGGCCGTCCTTGATCTTGTATTCGGACGCCAACGCCGCCGCCTGCGCCTCGGTATAGCCGGGGCCGCCGGGATCGGCGAGGTTGCGGAACGCGATATAGGACAGCGAGTGACAGGCGGAGCAGACTTCCTTGTAGACCTTGAGGCCGCGCTGCATCGAGCCGATGTCGTACTTGCCGAACGGTCCCGCGAACGACCATTTCTGCGACGGCGGCGTTTCCTGCTCCTCGGCGCGGGCATTTTGCACGCTGCCGGCAATCAGCCCGCCGGCGACGACAAGCGCGATCACCGCAGACGCCACCGTCTTGCTTCCGGACTTCGCCAGCACGTCGGCGGCGATCGAATTCGGGACCGGCCGCGGCGTCTCGATCCGGCTCAATAGCGGCAGCAGGATCAGGAAATAGGCGAAGTAGCAGAAGGTCAGGATGCGGCCGGCGATCACGTAGATGCCTTCCGGCGGCTGCGCGCCGAGATAGCCGAGCAGCACGCAGACGATGACGAAGATCCAGAAGAACTGCTTCGCCAGCGGACGATATTTCGACGATCTGGTCCTGGCGGTATCGAGCCAGGGCAGGAACGCCAGCACGAGGATCGCCGAGAACATCGCGATCACGCCCGCGAGCTTGTTCGGGATCGAGCGCAGGATCGCGTAGAACGGCAGATAGTACCATTCGGGCACGATGTGCGCCGGCGTCACGCCGGGATTGGCGGGGATGTAGTTGTCGGCGTCGCCGAGATAGTTCGGCATGTAGAAGATGAACCAGGCGAAGAACAGCATGAAGCAGGAGACGCCGAACGCATCCTTGATGGTGGCGTAGGGCGTGAACGGCACGGTGTCCTTTTCGGTCTTCGCTTCCACGCCGGCCGGATTGTTCTGGCCCGCGACATGCAGCGCCCAGACGTGCAGCACCACCACGCCGGCGATCACGAACGGCAGCAAATAGTGCAGCGAGAAGAAGCGGTTCAGCGTCGGATTGCCGACGGAAAAGCCGCCCCACAGCAGCGTCACGATGCTCTCGCCGAAATAGGGCACGGCGGAGAACAGGTTGGTGATGACGGTCGCGCCCCAGAAGCTCATCTGGCCCCACGGCAGCACGTAGCCCATGAAGCCCGTCGCCATCATCAGGAGGTAGATGATGACGCCGAGGATCCAGAGGATCTCGCGCGGCTCCTTGTACGAGCCGTAATAGAGGCCGCGGAGCATATGGATATAGACCGCTAAGAAGAACATCGAGGCGCCGGCAGCGTGCGCGTTACGCAGCAGCCAGCCGTAATTCACGTCGCGCACGATGCCTTCGACCGACTTGAAGGCCATGGTGGCCTCCGGCGTATAGTGCATTGCGAGGATGACGCCGGTCAGGATCTGCAGCGCGAGCATCATCGAAAGAATGGCGCCGAAGGTCCACCAGTAGTTCAGGTTTCGCGGCGTCGGATAAGCCACGAACGAGGAATGGACGAGGCCCATAATCGGCAGGCGCCGCTCAATCCACTTCAAGGCTGGATTGGTCGGCTGGTAGTCGGATGGTCCGCTCATGATGCGATCCTGAGGAAAAGGCGACGCGACGGGCTCGAAGTCTCGGAAAACAGCTCCGCTACTCAGCCGATCTGGATTTTGGTGTTGGAAACGAATTGATAGGGCGGCACGGCCAAATTGGCCGGCGCCGGGCCCTGGCGAATGCGACCCGAGGAGTCGTATTGCGAGCCGTGGCAGGGGCAGAAGAAGCCGTCGTAATTGCCCTCATGGGCGATCGGGATGCAGCCGAGATGGGTGCAGATGCCGATCACGACCAGCCACTGGTCATGACCCTCCTTGACCCGGGACTGGTCGGTCGCCGGATCGGGCAGACTGGCGACCGGCACGCTGCGGGCCTCGTCCACCTGCTTCTTGGTGCGGTTCATGATGTAGATCGGCTTGCCGCGCCAGAACACCTTGATGTCCTGGCCTGAGGCGATCGGCGCCAGATCGACTTGGATCGGCGCACCGGCCGCAATCGTCGAGGCATCCGGGTTCATTTGGGAGATCAACGGCCAGACCGTGATCGCTGCGCCGACGGCGGCGGCGGCTCCCGTTGCAACAAAGAGGAAATCACGGCGTGTGGGATGATCCGCCGAAGACGCTGTCGTCACGATTCCAAACCCTTTCTCAGCTGCAGCCGGTGGAACCGCCCCAGGCACCGCTTAGATGAACCCCGGGAGGCTGCCGGCGCCCGCGACCCCCGCGGCGGCAGAAAGACCGCTTTTCCCGGCGGAGTCGCCGGTGAGAAGCAGTCCAGAATCGTTCTATTGGCACCCTTGCCGGAAGAGCGCAAGCCCGCTATCGGCTGACCAACGTGCAATGCACTAATTCCGTGCGGCACTGAGGTTTTTTGGACATTCACGGGGAGACCGGACGGACCGTCACGACAATGCAGATTGCGCTTTTCCAGCCTGATATTCCGCAGAACGCGGGGACGATTCTCCGTCTCTGCGCCTGCCTGGACGTGGCCGCCCACATTATCGAGCCCGCCGGCTTTCCGGTGTCCGACCGGCACTTTCGCCGGGCCGGGATGGATTATCTCGACCAGGTGACCATCACGCGCCACGACTCCTGGCCAAAATTCCAGCAATGGCGCAAGGACGGGGGTTTCCGGCTGGTCCTGTTCACGACCAAGGCGGCCTCCTCCTACCTTGATTATCGGTATAGCGAAGCCGACATTTTACTATTCGGGCGGGAATCCGCCGGCGTGCCCGACGAGGTCGCTGGCGCCGCCGATGCCCGGCTGGTAATCCCGATCAAGCCCGGCCTGCGTTCGCTGAACGTGGCGGTCGCATCCGCGATGGCGCTGGGCGAGGCGCTGCGGCAGACCGGATCCGCACCCCAGGAGACGGCGCGGTGAGTTACGCGGTAAAGGAAATCTTTCTGACCTTGCAGGGCGAAGGCGCGCATGCCGGCCGTGCGGCGGTGTTTTGCCGGTTCGCCGGCTGCAATCTCTGGAGCGGCCGCGAGCAGGACCGCGCCGATGCGGTCTGCAAATTCTGCGACACCGATTTTGTCGGCACCGACGGCACGCTCGGCGCCCGCTATGCCTCCGCCGACGAACTCGCCGACGCCATCGCCGGCCAATGGGCCGGAGAACATGGCTACCGCTACGTGGTGCTGACCGGCGGCGAACCGCTGTTGCAGGTCGACGCCGACCTGATCGATGCCCTGCACGCGCGCGGCTTCACGATCGGGCTGGAAACCAACGGCACCATCGAGCCGCCCGACGGCGTGGACTGGGTCTGCGTCAGCCCCAAGGCCGGCGCC
This sequence comes from uncultured Alphaproteobacteria bacterium, assembly GCA_963843225.1. Taxonomy (GTDB): domain Bacteria; phylum Pseudomonadota; class Alphaproteobacteria; order Rhizobiales; family Xanthobacteraceae; genus Bradyrhizobium. Next base: position 22,191 of record CAWJJT010000016.1, read on the forward strand.
GAATTGCTTGTGCGGCGGGGCGACGAACTCAAACTGGTCTATCCGCAGGCCGGCGCCATGCCGGCGGCCTTCGCCGATCTCGCCTTCGAGCGCTTCTCGCTGCAGCCGATGGACGGGCCTGATGTGGCCGCCAACACCGAGCGCGCGGTCGATTATTGCATTCGCCATCCGCAATGGCGGCTGAGCCTGCAGACACACAAGACCCTTGGTATCAGATAAAGGTTGGACGTTTAGATGTGGGAGTTGACGAAATCGTTCCGGTTCGAGGCGGCGCACGCGCTGGCGGGCACGACGCTGGGTGAGGCAAGCCAGGAGATCCACGGCCATTCGTTCCGCGCCGAGGTCACCGTGCGCGGCACGCCCGATCCGGCGACGGGAATGGTGCTCGATCTGGGCCTGCTCCAGCAGGGCATCGCGGAGGTGCAGAAAATGCTCGACCACAAGCTGCTCAACAAGGTCGAGGGGCTCGGTCCCCCCACCCTGGAAAACCTGTCGCGCTTCGTCTGGGAGCGGGTCCAGCATGCGGGGCGGATTACTCAAGTGAGCATTCACCGCGACAGTTGCGGTGAAAGCTGCACTTATTACGGCCCGCAGGGCTAGACTGGTTTTCATCCGTCATTGCGAGCCAACGGGTCGCGCGAATGCGCGCCCGATGATAAACTCCGCGAAGCAATCCAAAGCCGCAGCAAGGTGTAGGCTTCGCCGCCCCCTCTCCTCGCCATGACCGGGAATAAAGGCTAGAAATTTCGTATGGACATGTCCGTGATCGAGGATCGCAAGGCGCGCGCGCGAGGCTGGTTCGAGCACCTGCGAAACGACATCTGCGCCGCCTTCGAGAAGCTCGAGGACGACGCGCCGGCCTCGCTCTACCCTGGTGCTGCCGGGCGTTTCGTGCGCACGCGCTGGGACCGCACCGACCATACCGGCGGGCCCGGCGGCGGCGGCGTGATGAGCGTGATGCGCGGACGGCTGTTCGAGAAGGTCGGCGTGCATTGCTCGACCGTGCATGGCGAATTCGCCCCGGAATTCCGGGCGCAGATTCCAGGCGCCGCCGACGATCCCCGCTTCTGGGCCTCGGGTATTTCGCTGATCGCGCATCTGCGCAATCCGAACATCCCGGCGGTGCACATGAACACCCGCTTCGTCGTCACCACCAAGGCCTGGTTCGGCGGCGGCGCCGACCTGACGCCGGTGCTGGACCGCCGGCGGACCCAGGACGATCCCGACACGATCGCGTTTCACGCCGCGATGCAGGCCGCCTGCGGTGGCCACAACGGCGTTGCCGACTACGACAAATACAAGAAATGGTGCGACGAATATTTCTACCTGCCGCACCGCAAAGAGGCGCGCGGCGTCGGCGGGATTTTCTACGACTGGCACGACAGCGGCGACTGGGACGCCGACCTTTCCTTCACGCAGGACGTCGGCCGCGCCTTCCTGAAGATCTATCCCGATCTGGTCCGGCGCAATTTCGGCGCGACGTGGACCGCCGCCGACCGTGAGGAGCAGTTGATCCGGCGCGGCCGTTATGTCGAGTTCAACCTGCTCTACGACCGCGGCACCATTTTCGGCCTGAAGACCGGCGGCAATGTGGATTCGATCCTGTCGTCGATGCCTCCCGAAGTGAAATGGCCGTGAGACGATGACGCAACTGCCCCGCGCGATGCTGATCGATATGGACGACACCATCCTGTCGGCCTATGGCCGCCCGGAAATTGCCTGGAACAAGGTGGCGGCCGAATTCGCCGACGAGTTCGGCGACATCCCGTCAAAACAGGTCGCCGCGGCGGTCGTTGAGTTCGCGCGCGGGTTCTGGGCCACGGCGGACGCCGAGTGGCGGCTCAAGCTCGAGGAAGCCCGCCATGTGGTGGTCCAGGGCGGATTGAAGGCGCTCGCCGCCAAGGGCAACGCGCCTGCTGCCGGTGGACCTCGCGGTCAGGCTCGCCGATCGCTTCCACAGCCTATCGCGAGGAGGAGATGTTCGTCTTCCCCGGCGCACATGACGCGATCGACGCGCTGAGGTCGCACGGCGTGAAACTGGCGCTGGTGACCAACGGCGCCGCCGGCCCGCAGCGCGCCAAGGTCGAGCGCTTTGCGCTGACGCATCGCTTCGATCACATCCAGATCGAAGGCGAGCATGGCTTCGGCAAGCCGGAAGAGCGGGCCTATCTGCACGCGATGCAGGCGCTCGGCGTCACCGCGTCCGAGACCTGGATGGTCGGCGACAATCTGGAGTGGGAAGTCGTGGCGCCGCAGCGGCTCGGCATCTACGCCATCTGGATCGACGTGCACGGCGAGGGCCTGCCCGCGGAATCCAGCATCAGGCCCGACCGCATCATCCGCTCGCTGACCGAGCTGTTGCCCGCCGAACGCGGATAGCGGCCGTCAAACCTGCGGTCCCCGAAGCGTGATCCGTCCGGCGAAAACGACCGGCCGTGATCGGCCTGTCATCACATAGCGATAGCCTGTGCCCAGCGTCGATCAACGCGAAGGGAAAAATCATGGACTTGAAACCGGGCGACATTGTCATCCTGAAATCCGGCAGCCAGCCGATCACGGTGGCGGAAGTCAACGGCGACACCGTCTCGTGCGTCTGGATGGGCGGAGAAGGCGACCTGTTTCGCGAAGCGCTTCCGGTGGCGGTGCTCGAACCGGCGGAAATCGAAACTTCGGACGAAGAAGAAGAGGAAGAAGGCGAGGAGTGAGGACGAAGTCCTTGATAAGGCAGGCAGGGCAAGACTGCCCGGGCGCTTGCCCTGCTGCCTTCGATGGACGTTGACGAAGCCCACTGGCTTCGATCGCCGGGAAGCGTTGCGGTGTGACGCCTCGGGCTGACTTATCCCCCTCCCGCCCGCAGCCCCAGGGGGCGGCACTTCCGAGAAGTGATACAGGCGAAAGCCGCCGCTCCTTTCACGGGTGCTGCAATTGGAATAGCGTTGTCCCTGCAAGGGGCTCGCCATGAAGCTTTCGCACCGCACATTCTTGCATTCGACCGCGCGCGCTGCCGCGCTCCCGGCCGTGTCGCGGATCGCGAGCGCCCTGTCCGACGCGAGAGCGTCGCATTGGGGTTACGGTTCGAATCCAGCCGCCGATCATCGAGAAGCCCGCCGCTATCGCGGGGAGCGCGCCATCATCACTCAGGGAGAGGCATGGTGATCGACATCCTGTTCAGGGGGCTCGGGTGGACCGACGTCGCGCTCACGCTCAGCCGTCTCGCGGTTGGGATGTTCTTCATGTTCTCGGGCTACCACAAGCTATTCAACGCGCAGCGCCATCGTGTGTTCGTCGACGAGCTGACAGCCCTGCATGTCGCCGCGATCAGGATCAACCAATGGTGGGTGCCGTCGGTCGAATTCGCCGCCGGCGGCGCCGTCTTCGTCGGCCTGCTCACGCCCCTCGCCTCGCTCGGCCTGCTGGTGATCGTGCTGGTTGCCAGCGTCACGTCGGGGCGAGTGCGAATCAAGGATTACCAGCCGATCGATCGAGCGGACCGGATCAGCGATTGGCTCTATCTCCCCGAGATCCTGTATGCGTTCATGCTGGTCTTGTTCGTATCCGCCGGGGCCGGACCGTACAGCCTCGATGCCGCGATCTTGCGCTTGATCGACAAGCACGGCGCGCCGGGTTTCTTTTGAATCCGTCGCAATCGAGAGCAGCGCCTATTCCAAAATGAGGATTGGTTCGATGGCAAAAATAGAAGTCCCGAAATTGGCAAGCAGCAAGTTGTCGGTTGGGCGGTGGTTCAAGCGGTTGGGCGATCCCGTCACCGCGCAGGAGCCGCTGGTGGAGATCGATACCGACACCGATGGCGTGACGCACGAAATCACAGCCCCTGTCACCGGCGTGCTATCCCGGATTTTAGTGAGCGATGGCGGGACCGTCGAACCGGGCACGGTGCTGGGCACGATTGATCCGGTGTGATCCGGCGCAGCCGATTACCCGAAGAAGGATCGCAGCGCCGACGAGATCATCACGAGGCCGCCGGCAATCACGGCGACGTCGAGGATCGCAGTGTGAATATGCACCGGCATGCGCTCGACGAAGGCGCGCGCCAGGAACGCACCCGGCAACGCGATGCCGCCGATCAACAGCGCCAGCGCCAGCACCTGCGCGGTGACGACGCCGGCCATCCCGAACACCGAGATCTTGATGAGGCTGGTGACGACCGAGATTACGGCATCGGTGGCGATCACGCCCGCGCCTTCGAGTCCCGCCGCCATCAGCAGCGACAACAGGATCACGCCCGAGCCCGAGGTGCCGCCGACCAGCGCGCCATAGCCCACGGCGCCGATGCCGAGTCCGGTGTCGCCGATCCGGACATCGCGACGCTTGGCCAGCCGGCGCAACGGCACGCTTAGAATCAGCATCGTGCCGATCACCACCGCCGCGCCGGCATTGCTGAGTTTGGTATAGCCGTAGGCGCCGAGCGCGGTGGTCAGGGCGGCAGCGAGGATCACGATCAGCGCGCGGCGGCGGTCGGCATAACGCAGATAGGCGACGGTGCGGCTGAGGTTGGTGAAGATCGAGGAGATGGCGATGATCGGCACTACCGGTCCGGCCCCGACCATCGGCACCAGCACCAGCGGCATCAGCGCGCCGGTGCCGTAACCGGCAAGGCCACCGACGATGGAAGCAAACAGCGCGACGGCGGCGACCAGCAGCAGTTGAGCGAGCGAAATATCGGCGAAGCCGGAAAGGATGTTCACAATCTCTGATCGCGGGTGAAGCGGCTAACGGTCTGGTCGGCGATGGCGTCGAGCGCGGCTTTATCCAGCGGGAAATTCGCCGCGAGCCAGGCGTCCTCGGCCAGACCCAGCACCTGCCCGAGCGCCGGGCCCTCGGCAACGCCGCGCGCGGTGAAGTCGGCCGCCCTCAGCGGGAATTTCGGCGCGGTCCAGCGCTCCGGCAAGCTGGCCAGTTCCCGCCACGACGCAGCGTCGGCATCTTCCCCTGCCCGCGCCCAGGCCAGCATCAGCCGGTCGCGGTACCGATCGGCGCCGAGCCGGTAGAGCCTGCGCCGCGCGATCGCTTCGTCCATGCCGGCGAGCCGCCACCAGCGATGGCCCATCGAATCCAGCGCCTTGGTCTCGGCATTGGAAAGCCGCAGCCGCATGGCGAGGCGTCTGGCGTCCTCGGTGACGGCGACCGCGAGCGCGCCGAGCCTTCGAACCGCGTCCGGTTTCAATCCCAGCGCGCGCTCCGCCGCGACCATGCCGGCGAACGGTCCGGTATAGGCGACGCCGCCCAGGATCGGCAGCAGCAACCCGCCATCCGCCATTGCCGTGATCGCGCTGGCCGCGCCGTCGGCGATCACCAGCTTCACCATTTCCATCCGCACCCGCTCGGCGGAGAGGCCGCCAAGGCCGGCCCGCCCGCGGATGCAGGCGAGATAGCCGGCGCGATCGGGCTCGCCGGCGCCGAAGGCGGCATGGATGCGGAAGAACCGCAGGATGCGCAGGTAGTCCTCCGATATCCGCTGGTCGGGGTCGCCGATGAAGCGCACGCGCCTGATGGCGATATCGTCGAGCCCGCCGACGTGATCGTGCACGACGCCGGCCGCATCGACCGACAGGCCGTTGATGGTGAAGTCCCGCCGCTCGCGCATCGACGACCCAGTCGCGGCCGAACGCGACCTTGGCCTTGCGGCCAAAGGTTTCGGTATCCTGGCGCAGCGTGGTGATCTCGAACGGCTGCGCGTCGACGACCAGCGTCACGGTGCCGTGGTCGATGCCGGTCGGCACGCTCTTGACGCCGGCCGCCTTGGCGCGGCGGATCACTTCGGCGGGCAGCGCGGTGGTCGCGATATCGATGTCGCCGATCGGAATGTCCAGCAGCGCGTTGCGGACCGCGCCGCCGACCACGCGCGCTTCCTCGCCGTCGCCGTTCAACAGCTTGAGGACGCGGGCGGTTGGACCGGATCTGAGCCAGGGCGCGTTGTCGAGCACCCGCGCGTCGCTCATTTTTCAACTCCGGGAATGAATTTGCCGTTCTCGACATGCGCGGGAATGTAGGTCGAATGCGGCGAGGCGCCGGAAAACTGCGCGAGCAGCACGAAACTGACGATCACCAGCAGCAGCGAACCCACCAGCAGTTTGGCGATGATGTGCAGCGGCCATGACGTCTGCACCGTCAGTCCGGAGCGGGTCGCCAGCAGAAACAGCACGTAGACCGCGAACGGGATCAGGAAGATCAGGATCTCGGTGACGGCCGGACGGATCATGTCATGCAGATCCGCTCGTAGAGCACGCGCAGGATTCCGGCGGTGGCGCCCCAGATGTAACGTTCCGCGAACGGCATCGCGTAATAGGAACGCTCCATGCCGCGAAATTCCTTGCTGTGAACCTGGTGGTTCGCCGGATCCATCAGGAACGCCAGCGGCACCTCGAAGGCGTCCTCCACCTCGGCCTTGTTGATGCGCAGCGCAAAGCCCGGCCGCACCCGCGCCACCGTCGGCAGGATGCGAAATCCAAAGCCGGTCCCGTAGAGATCGAGATAGCCGATCGGCTCGACGAATTCGCGCGACAGCCCGACCTCCTCCTCGGCCTCGCGCAACGCCGCCGCAAGCGGCGAGGCGTCGGTCACGTCGATCTTGCCGCCGGGAAAGGAAATCTGGCCGGCGTGTTCGTTGAGGTTGGCGGAGCGCTGCGTCAGCAGCACCGTCGGCTGCGGACGGTCGACCACCGGGATCAATACCGCCGCCGGCCGCACCGGCTGCTCGCGCGCGATGATCTCCAGCATGCGATCGGTGCCGTGATCGCCGCTTTTCGGGATGATGTTGGGGTCGACGAGGCCCGGCGGGACCTCGAAATCGAGCCGCGCCCGGCTGCGTTCGAAAAACTTCCCCGAATTGATCGCGGCCGGATCGGTCTTCAGCATCGGCTCGTTCAAAGTGCGCCCCTCACCTGCTCCGCATCCGCCATCGCAAAGAATTCGCCGCCCGAGGCCACGCCGAACATCGGACGACCATCGACCACCCGCTCCTCACCCATGTCAACCAGATCGTAATAGAGCGCACGGGTGACCTTGGCCCAGAGGTCGGCGCGGACGTGAAGATAGGGCGTCAGTCCGCCGTCGGCGGCCGCCTCGAATCGCAGGCGGTGGGCGGAATCGCAAGCCACCCAGTCGTCGACATTGGTGCGGAAGCGCAATAGCCGGCCCCCGGCGTCGTTTTCCCTGACCATCTCGACCGCGAGGAAGGGCGCATCGTCGACGCGGATGCCGACCTTCTCCACCGGCGTCACAAGAAAGTGCTTGCCGTCCTCGCGCTTGAGGATGGTCGAAAACAGCCGGACCAGCGCCGGCCGCCCGATTGGCGTCCCCAGGTAAAACCACGTACCATCGCCGGCGATTCGCATGTCGAGATCGCCGCAGAACGGCGGATTCCACAGATGCACGGGCGGCAGCCCTTTTCCGGCGGCGCCGGCGTTCGCAGCGTCCCTTGCCGCAGCCGTCAGCCCGTCAAGGCCATGATTGGTGGTCTGCCCTTGCTTCGCCATTGTTTGACCTGAGTCTAAGCGCCTCGGTTTGGCACGTTTGGTGCAAGTCTCACGAAGTACGCCTTGAGCGGGTTCCGCCCGTAGAAGCCCGGATCAGGTCGCCATATCGTGATGCCGTTCATACCCCGAAAACCCGGTAATGTGGGGATAGTTTAATTCAACAAATACATGGCCTTCACATAAGTTTAGCATGGGGGCCATGGCATGACGACGCAAGCGGCGCTGCCGCAAGCGTTGTTTCAAGGAGAAACAGATGGCTGGCGCGGATAGTGTTGAAAAACTCGAGGACGTGATCATCCGCTCGGCCGAACAGGTCGCCGAGCAAATCCGCGCCGCAAAGGCGGCGATCTCCACCGTCATTTTCGGTCAGGAGCGGGTGATTGAAAACACGCTGGTGACGATCCTGTCCGGCGGACATGCGCTCCTGATCGGCGTGCCCGGCCTCGCCAAGACCAAGCTGGTCGAAACGCTCGGCACGACGCTCGGGCTCGACGCCAAGCGCATCCAGTTCACGCCCGATTTGATGCCGTCGGACATCCTGGGCGCCGAGGTGCTGGACGAAAGCAGCTCCGGCAAGCGCTCGTTCCGCTTCATCTCCGGTCCGGTGTTCGCGCAGCTCTTGATGGCCGACGAAATCAACCGCGCCAGCCCGCGCACCCAGTCCGCGCTGCTGCAGGCGATGCAGGAGCAGCACATCACGGTGGCCGGCGCCCGCCACGATCTGCCGAAGCCGTTCCATGTGCTGGCAACGCAGAACCCGCTGGAGCAGGAAGGCACCTACCCGCTGCCGGAAGCCCAGCTCGACCGCTTCCTGATGGAGATCGACGTCGATTATCCCGACCGCGACGCCGAGCGTCGCATCCTGTTCGAAACCACCGGCGCCGAAGAGACGCTCGCCAAGGCTTCGATGAACGCCGAAATCCTGATCGCCGCGCAACGGCTCGTCCGGCGGCTGCCGGTCGGCGATTCCGTGGTGGAGGCGATCCTCTCGCTGGTGCGCTCCGCGCGTCCGGGCCCTGAAGGCGGTGAAGCCGGCAAGCTGATCGCCTGGGGACCGGGTCCGCGCGCCAGCCAGTCGCTGATGCTGGCGGTTCGCGCCCGCGCGCTGCTCGACGGCCGCCTCGCGCCCTCGATCGACGACGTCCTCGATCTCGCCGAGCCCATTCTCAAGCACCGCATGGCGCTGACGTTCTCGGCGCGCGCCGAAGGCCGCACCATTCCCGATGTAATCAGACAACTGAAGACGCGGATCGGTTGATGGCCGCAGAGACGACGCACGAAGCGAGGGAGATCATAGCGATCCGACGTGCCGATGGCGAAAGCCGAACGCTCGCCGCTTCGCTGCCCCGTCTTGTGCTCGAGGCGCGCCGGATCGCCGCCAACGTGATCCACGGCCTGCATGGAAGGCGGCGCGCCGGCGCCGGCGAAAGTTTCTGGCAATACCGCCGCTTCGTTTCCGGCGAACCGTCGCAGAACGTCGACTGGCGCCGTTCGGCGCGCGACGATCATCTCTACGTCCGCGAGCAGGAATGGGAGGCCGCCCACACGGTGTGGCTGTGGCCCGACCGCTCGCCCTCGATGGCGTTCGCCTCGAAGCAGGCCCGCGACAGCAAGCTGGAGCGCGCGCTGATCGTGGCCTTTGCGCTCGCCGAGCTGCTGGTCGCCGGCGGCGAACGCGTCGGCATTCCCGGCCTGATGAACCCGACCTCGAGCGGCGCCGTGATCGACAAGATGGCGCAGGCGATGCTGCACGACGATGCGGCGCGCCTCAGCCTGCCGCCGTCCTTCGTGCCGTCGGCGCTCGCCGAAATCGTGGTGCTGTCGGACTTCTGGTCGCCGATGTCCGAGATCAGGGCCATGCTCGCGGGATTGTCGGCCTCCGGCGCGCACGGGACGCTGGTCCAGGTCGTCGACCCCGCCGAAGAAAGCTTTCCCTATTCGGGACGGATCGAATTCGTCGAACCGGAAGGCGGCGGCGTGATCACCGCGGGCCGCGCCGAGAAATGGGCCGGCGACTACGTGGCGCGCGTGGCGCTGCACCGCGATGAGATCCGCAACGAGACCAACAAGCTCGACTGGCTGTTCTCGACCCACACCACCAGCCGCTCGGCCGCCGAACTGCTGCTGTTCCTGCATTCGGGCATGATGGTGAACAAGGGCAGCGCACGCGTCGCGACCGTCAAAGCGGGGATGCGCGCATGATCGCAGGCCTGCCGCTCTCCTTCGCCGAACCGGTCCTGCTGCTGGGCCTGCTAAGCCTGCCGCTGCTGTGGTGGCTGTTGCGGGTGATGCCGCCGCGGCCGCGGCGCATCGAATTCCCGCCGACGCGGCTGTTGTTCGACATCGCGCCGAAGGAAGAGACCCCGTCACGGACGCCGTGGTGGCTGACGGCGTTGCGGTTGCTGGCCGCGGCGCTGGTGATCCTGGCCGCCGCCGGCCCGATCTGGAATCCACAAACCGGGGCTGCGGCCGGCAGCCGCGCCCCGCTTCTGATCCTGCTGGACGATGGCTGGAGCGCCGCCTCGAGCTGGGATACGCGGATCAAGGCCGCCGACGAGCTGATTGCGAATGCCGACAATGACCGGCGCGGGGTGGCGCTGGTGCCGTTATCCGAGCCCGCGCGCGACATTACGATCATGCCGGGCGGCACCGCGCGGGTGGCGCTGCGCCAGTTTGCGCCCAAGCCCTATTCGATCGAACGGGTCGAAACCCTTCCCGCCATCCAGCGTTTCCTGAAAGCAACCGGCGATTGCGAAATCGCCTGGCTGTCGGATGGCGTAGATACCGGACGCGGGCCGGAATTTGTCGAGGCCCTGGGCAAAACCATCGGGGATCGCACGTTGACGATTTATCAGGGCGGCACGCCGACACCGCTGGCGCTGGCCGCCGCCGAAAACGCCGCGGCCAAGATGACCGTGAAGGTGCTGCGCACCGGCGGCGGCATCGAGGCGGGGCTGGTGCGCGCGCTCGACCAGAAGGGCTCGCCGATCGGCGAGGCCCGTTACAGTTTCTCGCCGCAGGAGCATGAGACCGAAGCCGCGTTCGATCTGCCGGTCGAGTTGCGCAACGACATCGCGCGGCTGGAGGTCGCCGGCGAACGCTCCGCCGGCGCGGTGCAGCTATTGGACAAGCGCTGGCGCCGCCGCGCCATCGGCGTCGTCAGCGGATCGTCCAGCGACACCGCGCAGCCGCTGCTGGCCTCGACCTTCTATCTCAGCCGCGCGCTCGGGCCGTTCGCCGACGTCCGGCTCGGCGACAAGGGCGCCCCGCAGCAGGTCATCACGCAATTCCTCGACCAGAAGCTGCCGATGATCATTCTCGCCGACGTCGGAACGCTGTCGCCCGAAATCCGCGAGCGCATCAGCGCGTGGATCGACCAGGGCGGCGTGCTGGTGCGCTTCGCGGGTCCGCGGCTGGCGCAGGCCGATGACGATCTGGTGCCGGTCAAGCTGCGCCGCGGCGGCCGCAGCCTCGGCGGCAGCCTGACCTGGGAAAAGCCGCAGCATCTCGCATCCTTCACCGCCGATGGACCGTTCGCCGGCCTGCCGGTGCCAAAGGACGTCACCGTCAACCGGCAGGTGCTCGCCGAGCCGGACGCGGTGCTGGCGACAAAGAGCTGGGCCTCGCTCGAAGACGGCACGCCGCTGGTGACGGGCGAACATCGCGGCAAGGGCATCGTGACGCTGTTTCATGTCAGCGCCGATATGCGCTGGTCAGATCTGCCGATGTCCGGCACCTTCGTCGAGATGCTGCGGCGGATCGTCGACATGTCCGGCTACACCTCCAAACCGGGCGCCGGCGTCGCCGGCGAGACGACCGCCGAGACGGTGGCGCCGCTGCACATCCTCGACGGTTTCGGCGTGTTCGGCCCGCCGCCCTCGACCGCGAAACCCCTGCCCGCCGACTTCCGCGATCGCGCGACGGTCGAACATCCGCCCGGCTTCTACGGCCCGGCCGACGGTCCGCTCGCGGTCAACACGCTGGCGGCCGCCGACCGCATCGCGCCGCTCGACACATCAAGCCTGAACGCGCGCCGCGCCAGCTACACCAATGCCGAACCGCGCGACCTGCGCGGCATCCTGCTGTCGGCGGCGCTGGCCCTGTTCCTGATCGACGCCGTGATCGTCGCCATGCTCGGCGCCGGCATCGCCGCGCTGCTGCGACGGCGCGCGGCCCCGGCCGCGCTGGCGTTTGCGATCATCGGCGCGACCATGCTGGCAACCCCATGGCCGGCGCGCGCCGATTCAAGCGACGACTTCGCCATGAAGGCGACGTCGCAGACCCGGCTCGCTTATGTCCTCACCGGCAATGCCGACGTCGATTCCATCGTCAAGGCCGGCATGTCCGGGCTGACGCTGTTCCTCGCGCAACGCACGGCGCTGGAAGCCGGCGATCCCGTCGGCGATCGACCCCGCGCATGACGAACTGGCGTTCTTCCCGCTGATCTACTGGCCCATCGTGCCGGGGGCCGCCAAGCCGCCGCAGGACGCCATCAACCGGATCGACGCCTATATGAAGCAGGGCGGCACCGTGCTGTTCGATACCCGCGACGCCATCGAGGCGCCGCCGGGCGACAACGGCGCCGCGCAAACGCCCGGCATGCAGGCGCTGCGCAACATCCTTTCCTCGCTCGACGTGCCCGAACTCGAACCGGTGCCGCGCGAACACGTGCTGACCAAGACGTTCTATCTGCTGCGCGACTTCCCCGGCCGCTTCAACACCGGCCAGACCTGGGTCGAGGCATTGCCGCGCGGCGAGGAAGACGAGGACACCTCGCGCCCGGCGCGCGGCGGCGACGGCGTCTCGCCGATCATCATCACCTCGAACGATCTTGCCGGCGCCTGGGCGATCCGCCCCGACGGCCAGCCGATGCTGCCGCTGACGCCGGGCGAACCGCGGCAACGCGAATTCGCGTTCCGGTCCGGCGTCAACATCGTGATGTACGCGCTGACCGGAAACTACAAGGCCGACCTGGTGCACGCGCCCGCGCTGATCGAACGGCTCGGGCAATGAGAACTGTCGTTCCCCTGAGGTGCGGGCAAAGCGAGCCTCGAAGGCGCACCTCGGGATGACGCCAACTCGCTGGATCAATAAATGCAGTACGGTATCGCGTTCACCCCGCTCGTTCCCTCGCTGGTGCTTTGGCTCGCGGTTGCCGGCGTCGTCGTGATCGCAGCCCTGCTGCTGATCGGGCGCGCCCGCGGTGCCGCGGTCCGCATCGCGGCGCTGGCGCTGATCCTGCTCGCGCTCACCAACCCGTCGTTCACCCGCGAGGACCGCGAGCCGCTGTCGTCGGTCGCAGCCGTTGTGATCGACAAGAGCCCGAGCCAGAATTTCGGCAAGCGCACCCAGGAGACCGAACAGGCCAGGGAGGCGCTGGTCGACAGCCTCAAGAAGATCAAGGGGCTGGAAGTGCGGGTGGTCGAGGCCGGTCAGGCCGACGGCGAAACCGACGGCACCAAATTGTTCGGCGCGCTGTCCTCGGCGCTGTCGGACGTTCCCGTCGATCGCGTCGCCGGCGCATTCCTGATCACCGACGGACGCGTGCACGACATTCCGCCGAACGCCGCCGCGCTCGGGTTCCAGGCGCCGGTGCATGCGCTGGTCACCGGCCGCAAGGACGAACGCGACCGCCGCATCGCGATATCCGCCGCCCCCCGTTTCGGCATCGTCGGCCAGCCCCAGACCATCACCTACCGGCTCGACGACCAGGGCGTCAGCGGCGAGCGCGCCAAGGTCGTGGTGCGCCGCGACGGCGAAGTGATCAACGAGCGCACCGTGCTGAGCGGCCAGACCGTCAGCGTCGACGTCGATATCAAGCATGCCGGGCCGAACATCGTCGAGATCGAGGCCTCGCCGCTCGAGAATGAACTGACGCCGGTCAACAACCGCGCGGTGGTCGCGATCGACGGCGTTCGCGACAAATTGCGGGTGCTGCTGGTCTCGGGCGAGCCGCATTCCGGCGAACGCACCTGGCGCAACCTGCTGAAATCCGACGCCAGCGTCGATCTCGTGCATTTCACGATCCTGCGTCCGCCGGAGAAGCAGGACGGCACGCCGATCAACGAATTGTCGCTGATCGCGTTTCCGACCCGCGAGCTGTTTCAGCAGAGGATCAACGAATTCCAGTTGATCATCTTCGATCGCTACGCGCGCCAGGGCGTGCTGCCGATCCCCTATTTCGACAATATGGCCCGCTACGTGCGCGCCGGCGGCGCCGTGCTGGTGTCGGCCGGTCCCGACTACGCTTCGAACACCAGCATCTGGCGCACGCCGCTGGATTCGGTGCTGCCGGCGGAACCCGTCGGCGTCACCGAGAAGCCGTATTATGCGCATCTGAGCGACGCCGGAAAACGTCATCCGGTGACGCGCGGGCTGGAAGGCTCCGCGACCGAGCCGCCGCACTGGAGCCGGTTCTTCCGCACCGTCGACACCCGCAACGCCACCACGCCGCCGCTGATGACGGGCGCCGACGGCAAGCCGTTGCTGCTGCTGTCGCGATCCGGCGAAGGCCGCGTCGCGCTGCTGCTGTCGGACCATATCTGGCTGTGGGCGCGCGGCTATGAGGGCGGCGGACCGCATCTCGATCTGCTGCGGCGAATGTCGCACTGGCTGATGAAGCAGCCCGATCTCGACGAGGAAGCGCTGCGCCTGCAGGTGCAGGGGCACGATCTGGTGGTGCTGCGCCAGACCATGGCCGACAGCGTCGCGCCGGTGACGGTGACGTCTCCCACCGGGACAACGCGGCGAACTGACGCTTGAGCGAAGGCGAACCGGGAATGTGGCGCTCGACCCTTGCCGCCAACGAACTCGGCCTGTGGCAGGCGACCGACGGCACGCTGAAGGCGCTGATCAATGTCGGCCCGACCAATCCGAAGGAATTTTCCGAAGTCACTTCCACGACCGACATGCTCAAGCCGCTGGCGCAGGCCACCGGCGGTGACGCGCGGCGCGTCGTCGACGGCTCCAGCATCGACCTTCCGCGCATCGTGCCGGTGCGTTCGTCGAGCGTGTTCCACGGCGACGGCTGGATGGGCGTGCGGATGCGCGACGCCAGCGTCGTCAAGGGCGTCGGCGTGCTGCCCCTGTTCGCCGGCCTGATCGGTCTGTTGCTGCTGCTCGGCGGCTTCGCCGCGACGTGGCTACGCGAAGGCCGCTAGCCGCGCAGCGCTTCACGTTCCGTTGTTCATCTCACGTTGGATGAGCCGCACGTGATTTGATCGCGACTCTTGCGAATTTTCATCTTGCGCAGACCGACGATGGTTGACACGGCCCACCTCTCCCTGCGATGTTATAATATAACATCGGGCGGCCGAGATCCCTTGGCTTTCCGGTGCAAGGGTATCGGTATGAAGTGGTTCCGGTCGAACATCAGACATGGCTCGCGGCTCGCGCTTCTGGCGCTGGTCGTCCAGTTTGCGCTTTCGTTCGGGCATTTCCACGCCGCGCAGGCCGCGCCGGTTATCCAGTCCGCGCTGTCGCAGGCCGGCACCTTTGATGGCAACGGCCTTCCGCCGCCAATGCGGTCGATCAGACCACACGGCAGCAACCGGCGCCGGATCAGGATTCCGACCAGCAACCGGACGATAGCTGCGCGATCTGCGCCGTCATGGCGCTGGCGAGCAACGTGCTGTTCGCGACGCCGCCGCTGTTGCTGCTGCCGCAGGCGGTCGAATTCCTGTACCTGACCACCGACGCCGAGTTCGTCCATCTGAACTCCGTCCGCGTCGCGTTTCAGCCTCGCGCTCCCCCCATCTCCTGACCTCGATCGTTGAGCACGCCCGGATGATCGCCGCCTCATGGCGGGCGATCGATCCGGACGAATCGAAATCGGTCCGTCCCATAGCGACGGCAGGCGCTTCTCCGGATTCGTCGATGACGAATTGGGCAGCGACCTTCAGGATCGGGAAAATATGTCCGTACTCGTTAAGCCAGTCTCGAAGCCGATTTTGGCCGGCTGTGGCGCGGCCTCGCTGATGCTCTGCATCGGCAGCGCGGCGTTGTCGCAGACACCCGCGGCTACGCCGAGCCCTGCCCCCGCACCTTCGGCGGCAACGGCGGCGCCTGCAGCAAGCGGCGTCACCGCGCTCCCGGAGATCGAGGTAGTCGCGCCGCGGCGCGCGCAGCCGCCGCGCCGTCCGAAGACGCGGGTCGTCACCGGCCGAACCCGCGAAACGCCCGCCGCGGAGCCGCAGACCCCGACGCAGGTGATCGCGGGCCAGAACGACCAAACTCGATGAGGCTCGGCAGAGCATCGTGGCGCCGATCGGCGCCAACGCCTATCAGGTCAATCATCAGGCGATCGAGGCGCTGCCGCAGGGCGCCAATACGACGCTCGACAAGGTGCTGTTGCAGACGCCGGGCGTGTCACAGGATTCCGCCGCCAGCGGCGAACTGCATGTCCGCAACGAGCACGCCAATCTCCAGTATCGCATCAACGGCATCATGCTGCCCGACGGCGTCGGCGGCTTCGGGCAAATCCTCGACACCGGCATCGTCGGCAGCCTTGCGCTGCTCACCGGCGCGCTGCCGGCGCAATATGGCCTGCGCACCGCGGGCGTGCTGGACATCCAGACCAAGGCGGACGCCTTCAACAATTCCGGCAGCGTCAGCGTCTATGGCGGCAGCCACGGCACCATCACGACGACCCTCGAATATGGCGGCACGGTCGGGAATACCCAGTATTTCGTCTCCGGGCGCTATTTCGGCAGCAATCTCGGAATCGAAAATCCGACACCTTCCAATGAGGCGATCCACGACCGCACCGCGCAGGAAAAGGGCTTTGCCTATCTTTCGACGGTCATCGATCCGACCAGCCGCCTGACCTTCATCAGCGGCGTGTCGAACAGCACCTATCAGATCCCCAACAATCCCGGGACAGCCGTCGGCTTTCAACGTCAACGGCGTGACCAGCTTCAATTCCTCGCTGCTCAACGAGCACCAGAACGAGTTCAATCAGTTCAACGTGGTCGCCTACCAGAAATCGGTCGAGGATATCGACTATCAGCTGTCCTACTTCAACCGCTACAGCCAGCTTGCACTTCATCCCCGACACGCTCGGCGATCTCGTCATCAACGGCGTCGCCTCCGACGTCTACCGGCAAAGCTTCGTCAACGGCATTCAGGAGGATACCGCCTGGCGCGTCGGTTATGCCCACACCCTGCGGTTTGGATTTACGGCAAGCGCCGAGCGCTCCCTGGTCAACAATGCATCGATCGTGTTGCCGGTCGACGCCATGGGCAATCAGGTCGATCCCATCACGGGCAATCCGGTTGGTCCGCCAACCTCGATCTTCGATTCAAGCGCCAAGACCGGCTGGCTGTTCGGCACCTATCTGCAGGACGAATGGCGGATCACCGACAAGCTGACCCTGAACGCCGGCTTGCGGTTCGACCAGATGGCTCAATACGTCAACGCCAACCAGCTCAGCCCGCGCGTCAGCCTGACCTGGAAGCCGTATGACGGCACCACGTTCCACGCCGGCTATGCCCGCAACTTCACGCCGCCGCCGCAGGTGCTGGCGGCGCCGACCAATCTGGCTCTCGCGCAGGGCACCACCCAGCAGCCCGCCGTCAACCAGAACGATCCGGTGCTGCCGGAGCGCTCCAACGTGTTCGATGTCGGCGTCGATCAGAAGATCTACGCGATACCCGGCCTCGAAGTCGGCGTCGATGCCTACTACAAGACCGCGCGCGACCTGCTCGACGACGGCCAGTTCGGCGCGGCCTACGTGCTGACCGCGTTCAACTACGACCGCGCGCAGAACATGGGCCTCGAACTCAAATCGTCCTACACCAACGGCAATTTCAGGATCTACGGCAACCTCGCCTGGGCAAAGCAGATCGCCACCAACATCGTGTCGAACCAGTTCCTGTTCGCGCCCGACGAACTCGCCTTCATCGCCAACCATTACATCTACACCGACCACGCCCAGACCCTGACCGCGTCGGCCGGCGCGTCCTATCTCTGGAACGGCACGCGCTTTTCCGCTTCGATGATCTACGGCAGCGGCAACCGTGCCGGTTTTGCCAATACCGATCACGTGCCGTCCTACACGCAGGTCAACCTCGGCGTCTCGCATGAATATCTGTTCCCGGGATCGAGCAAGCCGACCACGCTGCGGTTCGATGTCGTCAACCTGTTCGACCAGATCTATCGAGATCAGGGATGGGTCCGGCATCGGCGTGTTCGCACCGCAATTCGGACCGCGACGCGGCTTCTATCGTCGGCATCTCGCAGAAACTGTGAGGCCACGGATTTCTCTCAACCTCACCCGGGGTCGAAGCATGAACACGTCAACCGTCCGAACGACTTTCACGCTATGGCTGGCGCGCGCATCGGTCGGCGTTGCGCTGCTCGCCGTCTGCACCGCTCCAGCAATGGCGCATCCGCATGTGTGGGTCACGGCCGCGAGCGAACTGATCTACGCAGCCGAACGGCTCGGTGACCGGCCATGCGGCACGCCTGGACCTTCGACGACATGTTCTCGACCTATGCGCTGCAGGGCACCGAGACCAAAAAGAAGGGCGTCTACACACGGGAAGAACTGGCGCCGCTGGCGCAGACAAATGTCGAATCGCTGAAGGAGTACGGCTTCTTCACGTTCGCCAAGGTCGACAACCAAAAGCAGCAATATCTCGCCCCGACCGATTACTTATCTCGAGTACCGCGATTCAGCGCTGGTGCTGCACTTCACGCTGCCGTTCAAGACGCCGGTCAAGGCCAAGCAGCTTGTCGTCGAGATATTCGACCAGAGCTATTTCGTGGACTTCTCGCTGCAAAAGCAGGATCCGATCCGCCTGGTCGGCGCGCCCGCCACCTGCACCATCGCGGTCCAGCGGCCGAGCGACGGAACGGCCGGCGCGCAGAAGCTCGGTGAGGCCAGTTTTCTGAACGGCGAGCAACAGCAATTATGGCGCGATGTTCGCGAACCGGATCACCGTGGATTGTCCTTGAGGACCCGCGCATGAAACACGCCGACACATTGCGTTGAGCTGCGTCGCGATTGTCGCGATCGCGATGCTCGTCAGACGGCGCGACTGCAGAGCGCGCTGGCGCAAAATCCGTTCGGCGGACCGCGCGCGGCTCCCGACGCGCAGATCGGCGGAATCGTCGGCTGGCTGTTGACGAAGCAATCGGAATTCTACCGCGAGATGTCGTCGACCATTCGCGCCGCCAAGGCCGACGGCAGCGCGGTCTGGACCCTGCTCGCGATTTCGTTCGCCTACGGCATATTCCACGCGGCGGGCCCCGGCCACGGCAAGGCGGTGATCTCGTCATACCTTGTCGCCAACGAGGAGACCGCGCGGCGCGGTATCGTGCTGTCGTTCGTCTCGGCGCTGATGCAGTCGCTGGTCGCGGTGCTGATCGTCGGCATCGGCGCCTGGCTGCTTGAACGTAACCGCGAAAACCATGTGCGGCGCCGAGCGCGTCATCGAGATCGCCAGCTACACGCTGATCGCGGCATTCGGCATCCGGCTGGTCTGGAGCAAGGGCGGCGGCTTCATCGCGGGCGTTGCGATCAACCTTCGGCAGATCCGCGCCACTGCTGGCGCCGGCGCTGGCGCACGCAACGGGGCATCATCACCATCACGGACATTCCTCGGACCATCATGGCGATCACGGGCATCATCGTCATGAGCATGCCGCTACGCATGGAATTGCCGGTCACGACCACGGGCATGCGCACGCGGAGCACTGCGATCACGACCATGTCCACGACGAGCATTGCGGGCATTCCCACGGTCCCGAGCCCGCGCAACTTGCCGGTCCCGGCGGCTGGCTGCGAGGTTTCAGCGCGGTCATTGACCGTCGGCATCCGGCCATGTTCGGGCGCCATTCTGGTTCTGGTGTTCGCGCTGGCGCAGGGGCTGTTCTGGGCCGGCATCGCCGCCACCTTCGTGATGGGGCTCGGCACCGCGATCACGGTTGCGACCATTGCCGTCCTTGCGGTCTCGGCGAAGGGGCTGGCGCGGCGGATGACCGCCAGTCCGCGAGGGCGGCGGCGCACTGCTGATGCGCGGGATCGAGTTCGGCGCTGCTGGCCTGGTGCTGCTGTTCGGTGTCGGGTTGCTGCTGGGCTACATCGCCGCCGAGCGCGTGACCTGCTTTCTGAGAGACGAAGTCGGCGTCGGTCAGGCCTGAGCGCTGCGACGCGCCATGCTCCAGTCCGGGCGGATCGCGCCGGACACGTCGGTGAATGCGCCATCGACCAGTTCGGCCACCAGCAGACGGCTGTAGTCGACCGGTCCCGGCATGGTCGCCCGTCCCTTCGGCACCGGCTTGAAGCCGACGCGGCCGTAATAGGCTTCGTCGCCGACCAGCAGCACGAGGCGATGTCCCTTTGCCCTGGCGTCCTTCAGCGCGCGATCCAGCAGCGCGCGGCCGACGCCGCGGCTGCGGAACGGCGGCTCGACCGTCAGCGGCCCCAGCAGCAAGGCCTTGGTGTCGCCGATGCAAACCGGCAATTGGCGCACCGAGCCGACCAGCAGCGTGCCGATCCGGGCCGTGAACGACAGGTCGAGCAGATGATCGACATGCTCGCGCAGCCGGTACGCGCTCAGCACGAAGCGGCCGGGCCCGAAGGTGCGCTCGTGCAGGCGTTCGATCGCCTGCGCGTCGTTGGCGGTTTCAGCCAATATCGTCAGAGAGAGATCGTTCATGGGGCGCGGGATAGCATCTGGCGGAGGCGCGGTCCATCGTCCCGGCCGCGCCAATTTCGAGCCGCATCAGTTCTTGTTGACGGGGGCTTGCGACAGATAGGCCAGCAGCTTCATCTCGCGGCGGCCGCGCGTCACCGTATCGAGCACCAGCCCCGACGACACCGACAGCACCGCCACGATCATCAGGCCCATCGACAGAACCGCGGTCGGCAGCCGGGGGACGAGACCTTCCTCGAGGTAGGTGATGATGACCGGGATCGCGAGACCGATCGAAACCAGCGTCAGAAAAATCCCGATCGCCGTGAAAAAGCGCAGCGGCTTTTCCGACCGGTAGAGTTTCAGGATGGTGCCGAGAATCCGAAACCCGTCGCTCCAGGTGTTGAGCTTGCTGAACGATCCCTCCGGGCGCGCGTAATACGGCGTTTCGATTTCGGCGACCGGCAGCGCCAGTTCGAGCGCATGCACGGTCGATCTCGGTTTCGATCTCGAAACCATCCGACAGCACCGGAAAGGATTTGACGAAGCGGCGCGAGAACACCCGATAGCCGGAAAGAATATCCTTGAAGGCCTGGCCGAACACCGACGACAGAAAGCCGGTCAGCATCCAGTTGCCGGTGCGGTGGCCGGGGCGATAGGCGGCCTGTACCTGATCGACGCGAAAGCCCACCACCATGTCGAGATGATCCGACAGCAGCGGTTTCGATCATGCGCGGCGCGCTGGCGGCGTCATAGGTCGCATCGCCGTCGACCAGCACATAGATATCGGCGTCGACGTCGGCGAACATGCGCCGGACCACATGGCCCTTGCCCTGGCGGCGCTCGCTGCGCACCTCGGCGCCCGCCTCGCGCGCCACCGCAACGGTACGGTCCGACGAATTGTTGTCGTAGACGAAGATTTCGGCCGACGGCAGCGCCTTGCGAAAATCGGCAACGACGGTTGCGATCGCGGCCTCCTCGTTGAAGCACGGCACCAGAACCGCGATCCGCATCGATGATGGTATCATTGCCGAAATGCCTGCCCGTCGACGCCCGCCAATTCAAATTCCCATAGCATGATCAGGCCCTTGCCGCCTGCCCGACCAGCCGGCCGTCCACCGCTTCCGCCGGCGCCATCAGGACGGCGAACAGCAGGCTCCACAAGCGAAAGCATTGCGACAGGGATTGTATAATAAGGCGTGAACACCGGGTGGGTCAGGAAGAAGACCAGTTCACCAGAAGGCTCGCGGCCGTAACCAGTGCCGTTTGCCTGCTGCCGTTGTCCGCGATACCAGCGCAGCATCAAGACGGTCCAGCCACCCGCCAGCACCAGCAGCACGAATTGCATGTCGGCAGCATAGCGCCAGAGGATGCCGGAGCTGAACTCGGGGGGCGTCACGTCGACGGCTCCGTACGTCGTCGAGAACGGGCTGCCGGCATTGATCGCATTCGCAAGCAGCGTCGGCGCCATGCCCGATAGCAACGCGGCGCCGAACACCGCGCCTTGCAGAAGCAGTCTCGATTTTCCGCGACTTCAGGAATGCGATGAAGAAGAACAGCGAAATATCCGGACGACAAAAGCAAATTCGGCAATCTGAAATTGACCGACAGACCGATCAGGAGGCCGACGAGCTCCCGCCAAAAGCACGCGGTTGCGCGGCTGTCTGGCAAGGAAGAGCCTGGCCGTGAGAAAGCCGGCCAGGGCGCAGACCACCATCGTCGGCGCCATCGAATAGCTCGCCTTGGCGGGGTTGATCATCAGATAGATGGCCAAATCAGCCAAAAACGACCGCAAGGATCAGCGCGGGGATGGTGGAGGCGTACCAGATCGCACCCAGCGCGAGGCCAAAGACGATGACGGAGGCGGCTACATAAAGCGGGATGACCTGAAACCCGTCCGGAAACAGCGCCAGCAGAAAGCCGGTGCCGGGCGGATATTGCATGACCAGTTTCCCGGTCGCCGGCATCAAGATTGTGGCAGGGCGGATCGCTCCAGGCCGGGAAACCGATCTCCTTCAATTTCAAAGCGAGATAGTGATCGTCATCGCGGGAGATGTCCGTGTTCAATCCGGAGAGCCCGAATTTCTGGAACAGATGAGCCTGCCGCAGATAGCAGATATCGTCGTAAACTCCGCGGGCCTCGCTCCAGCGCGACATCGACCAGACGTTGCTGGCAAGGACAGCGACGAGCCCCAGCCCGCACAGAATTTTCAGGAATTTCATTACCCCACCCGCCGCGGGCCGGCCGAGGCCCCGATCAAGGCGATCTTTCTCAGTTTTTGCCGACGGCACAAGATGCGCGTGCTAACGCCAGGTCGCAATCGGCGCCCTGCCCTCGAGCACTTCCGATATCCGCAGACGGGTACCCTGGGTTGTTTCCGCCGGCAGCGCATCCACTTCGAAAAAGCCGCAGGCCGATGATCTCGAGGTTCGGCTCGGGCAGCCGGTCCTGACGGAAATGCCTGATCAGATAGACCGCGACGTGGTCGCGGCGGGAGACGTGGCGGTTGAGGAAAATTCCGTGCAGGGCCGGCTCTCCCAGAAGCTCGATGCGGCCTTCCTCCATCAGTTCGCGCGCGCAGCGCGTCGCGAAACGTCTCGCCGACCTCGACACCGCCGCCCGGCAGGTGCCAGCCCGCGACATAGCTGTGCTTGACCAGAAACACCCGATCCTCGCCGTCCAGCACCACGGCGCGGACCCCGAGCGTCATGCCGCGGGCGAAGCGCCAATAGAGATGGAAAACTCGCCGCAGCAGCGGCTCAAGGCTCCTTCGCAAACTGTTCAGGTTCATCGCCATCGAATATCCGGGTTTCCGGTCGATCCTCGTTCGATCCTTGCATCGCCGCCGGCCCGCTTGCCATTACATTGCAGGCCAACGCTTGAGGATATCACGAGATGATCGCGCACCGGCCTGATCGAGCGGCTCCCCCGGCGGAACGGATGTGATGACTGCCTTCACGCTGGCGCATTTGTCTGATCCGCATCTGCCGCCGCTGCCGGCGGCCCGGCTTGCGCGATCTCGCCGGAAAGCGCGCGCTCGGCTATCTCAACTGGACGCGCAATCGGCACAAATACCATCGGCGCGAGGTGCTCGATGCGCTGGTGTCGGACATGCAGGCAGCAAGCCCCGATCACATCGCCATCACAGGCGATCTCGTCAACCTCGCGCTCGAGGCCGAATTCCCGCCGTCGCGGGCGTGGCTGGAGAGCGTCGGCGCTCCCGATCGCGTCACGGTGATCCCCGGCAATCACGACGCCTATGTTCGCGCACCCAAGCATCGCTTCGCGGAAACCTGGGGAAGCTATCTCGACGGCGACGCCGCGCCGGGCGGCGGCGTTTCCGTCGCTGCGCCGGCGCGGGCCGCTGGCGCTGATCAGCGTCTCGTCGGCGGTCCCGACGCCGCCGCTGATGGCGACGGGATGGCTCGGGAAAGACCAGCTCGGGCGACTCGAACGAATGCTGGCGGGGCTTTCCGCCGAGGATGCATTTCGCGTGCTGCTGATCCATCACCCGCTGCGCTCGGATTCGCGCGCCAAGCGGCTGACCGATTCGGCCGACCTGCTCGCGCTTCTCAAGCGGCACGGCGTGGAGCTGGTCCTGCACGGCCATGATCACGTGCATTCGACGATCTGGGTCGACGGACCGAAAGGCACAATCCCGGTGGTCGGCGTGCCCTCGGCGTCGGCGGTCGCGCATGGCCGCTATCCCGCCGCGGCCTATAATCTGTTTTCGATCGAGCGCGACGGCGATGCGTGGCGGTGCGAGCAGACGGTGCGCGGCATCGACAATGCGATGCGCGTCCGGCAATTGCGGCAGACGCGGCTGATCTAGAGATTGCGCAAGGTCTCGAACAGCGCCAGCGCGAACAGCGCCAGCGCGCCGACGATGAAGCCGAGCACGAAGGTCCAGAACCCGCCGCGGCGCGGCGCTTGCCGGCCACCACCGGCACCGGCGCGGGCGTTACGACCAGCGCATGCTCGCGCTCGATCATGCGGCGCGCGACGTAATCGGTGACGGCCTCGACGATCTTGGCGACCTCGTGGGATTCGGCGATCACGATGCGGCCGAAGCGGGTGTCCTGCACGAAACGATAGATGCGCTTGTCGCGTCCCATCACCACATGGGCGACGACGTCGATCCACAGCCGCGGCGTGTCGCCCTGGCTGATGCCGCGATCGAACAGATCGACCTGGTCGGAATTTGCGCAAACAGCGGATCGAGCGCCTCGTTGAGAATTTCGAGCCGCGCCACTTCGGCATCGCGCAGATCGACCACGACACCGGTGCGGTCGGCGGCCTCGATCCGCGCCTGCCGCAGCGCATCGCGCAGCCGGATCGGCCGCGCTTCGCCGGCAGCACTGCTTCCGATATTTGCGCGTCTGACATCCGCTGGATCGCCTTTGTCCTGATGGGTCCCGAACGCGGCTTAACCTATCAGTAACCATGTTCTCCGCAAAGGCTGTTTATTCCCAATGGCTTACGTCTTTGACTTCTTTTTTGGTCTTCACCGCGCGAGTCGGGCTGGTTGAGAGAGCCCCTCACCCCGACCCTCTCCCCGCCAAGAGCGGGGCGAGGGAGAAGAAAGACGCCGGGCACCTTGGAGACGAAAACGGCCCCAGCCGGAAAACCGGATGGGACCGCTTCGTCCTTGGACGTCTTCTTGTCGAGATCAGGCCGGCGCGCGAGGGCTCTTCCACGATGGAGAAGCGGACGCCGGCCTTGTGGCGGTTCTCTTCGGAGACCGCGCGCCAGGCATCCTCGGCTTCCTTGCGGGTCTTGAACGGACCCTGCACCTGAGCCGAACCTTCCACGAGCTTGTGGAAGTTCATCGAACCGAACTCGCCGCCAATCACCCAGAAATTGCTGCCTTTGGTCATCGTCGTCTCCTGCGATTAATCGTTAGCCGAACTGGTTCATCGTGTTGTGAGCGCCGCCCGCCTTCAGCGCGGCCTCACCGGCGAAATATTCCTTGTGATCGTCGCCGATATCGGAGCCGGCCATGTTCTGATGCTTGGCGCAGGCGATACCCTGACGGATCTCCTGGCGCTGAACATTCTTCACATAGCCCAGCATGCCCTGCTCGCCGAAATACTCCCTCGCGAGATTGTCCGTCGACAGCGCCGCCGTGTGATAGGTCGGCAACGTGATCAGATGGTGGAAGATGCCGGCACGCTTTGCCGAATCGGCCTGGAAGGTGCGGATGCGCTCGTCGGCTTCAATCGCCAGCGGCGTATCGTCGTATTCCGGCTTCATCAGGTCGGCCCGGTTGTACTTGCTGACATCCTTGCCGGCTTCCTTCATCGCGTCGTACACCTGCCAACGGAAGTTGAGCGTCCAGTTGAACGACGGCGAGTTGTTGTAGGCGAGCTTCGCGTTCGGAATCACCTCGCGAATGCGGTCGACCATCTTGGCGATCTGCTCGATATGCGGCTTCTCGGTCTCGATCCACAGCAGGTCGGCGCCGTTCTGCAGCGAGGTGATGCTGTCGAGCACGCAGCGGTCTTCGCCGGTGCCGGCGCGGAACTGATAGAGGTTGCTGGCAAGCCGCTTCGGACGCATCATCTTGCCGTTGCGGTTGATGATGACATCGCCATTCCTGGCGTTGGCGGCCGTCACTTCCTCGCAATCCAGGAAGCTGTTGTACTGGTCGCCGAGGTCGCCGGGCTTGTGGCTGACGGCGATCTGCTGCGTGAGACCGGCGCCGAGCGAGTCGGTGCGGGTCACGATGATGCCGTCTTCGACGCCCAGTTCGAGGAAGGCGTGGCGGCAGGCGCGGATCTTCGCCAGGAACACCTCGTGCGGCACCGTCACCTTGCCGTCCTGGTGGCCGCACTGCTTTTCGTCGGAGACCTGATTTTCGATCTGCAGGGCGCACGCACCTGCCTCGATCATCTTCTTGGCGAGCAGATAGGTCGCCTCGGCATTGCCAAAACCGGCGTCGATGTCGGCGATGACGGGGACGACATGGGTCTGGAAGTTGTCGATCTTTTCGATCAACGCCTTTTCCTTCGCCTGGTCGCCTGCCTTGCGGGCCGCATCGAGCGCGCGGAAGGTATCGTTGAGCTCGCGGGAATCCGCCTGACGCAGGAAGGTGTAGAGCTCCTCGATCAGCGCCGGCACCGAGGTCTTCTCGTGCATCGACTGATCGGGAAGCGGTCCGAACTCGGAGCGAAGTGCTGCGATCATCCAGCCGGAGAGATACAGATAGCGGCGATCGGTCTTGCCGAAATGCTTCTTGACCGAAATCAGCTTCTGCTGCGCGATGAAGCCATGCCAGCAACCGAGCGACTGGGTGTACTTGGTGGGATCGGCGTCATAGGCCGCCATATCGGCGCGCATCAGCGCCGCGGTGTAGCGGGCGACGTCCAGGCCGGTCTTGAAGCGGTTCTGCAGACGCATGCGCGCCACGGCTTCGGCGGTGACGCCGTTCCAGGTCGGCTGGGTCTTGAGGAGCGCCTCGGCAGCTCCAATCTCGCTCAGATAGGAAGCCGGTCCCTGGAGTGCCTGGTCGCCGATCCCGCGTGGCTGGTAGTTCATGTGCGTGATCCTTCGCTCTTCTCTCGACATTCGTGACAGTGCATTGCGAAACGTGCCGAGAGCTAAACGTTAGATTCGCGCAATTCGGCTAGATAGCTTGCGTTCTAATGATGATGTCATGTAACATACGCACTTGTCATAGATGTCATTTTGTAATAATTGTCACAAACAATACACGTCATTCCGGGATGGTCCGAGGGACCAGACCCGGAATCTCGAGATTCCGGGTTCGTGCTTCGCACGCCCCGGAATGACGACAAGAGGTCAGGAAGGCTCGCCATGGCGACCGATTCCGGAAAGAAGCTGTTCGTCGGCCCCCGTTTCCGGCGGATCCGCCAGCAATTGGGGCTGTCGCAGACCCAGATCGCCGAGGGGCTCGGCATTTCGCCCTCCTACATCAACCTGATCGAGCGCAACCAGCGCCCGGTGACGGCGCAGATCCTGCTGCGGCTGGCGGAGACCTACGACCTCGATCTGCGCGATCTCGCCACCGCCGACGAGGACCGCTTCTTCGCCGAACTGAACGAGATCTTCTCCGATCCCCTGTTCCGGCAGATCGACCTGCCGAAGCAGGAACTGCGCGACCTCGCCGAACTCTGCCCCGGCGTGACGCATTCGCTGCAACGGCTCTACGCCGCCTATACCGAGGCCCGCCGCGGCGAGACCATGGCCGCCGCCCAATTCGCCGACCGCGAGGAAGGCGTCCGCTTCGAGGCCAACCCGATCGAGCGCGTGCGCGACCTGATCGAGGCCAACCGCAATTATTTTCCGGAGCTCGAACAGACCGCCGAAAGCCTGCGCGACGAATTGAACGTGCCGGCGGAAGGGCTGTTCGCGGCGCTGGCCTCCCGCCTGCGCGAAAAGCATTCGATCGTCACCCGCATCATGCCGGTCGACGTGATGCGCGAGACGCTGCGCCGCTTCGACCGCCATCGCCGGCAGCTCCTGATCTCCGAACTGGTGGACGGCCCCGGCCGCGCCTTCCAGCTCGCTTTCCAGATCGGGCTTTCCGAATGCGGCGCCAGTTTCGACGCCATCATCAACCGCGCCGGCCCGCTCGACGACACCCCGCGCCGGCTCTACCGGATTACGCTGGCGAATTATTTCGCGGCCGCCGTGATGATGCCCTACCAGGCGTTTCACAGCGCGGCCGAAAGCCTGAGCTACGATGTGCATGTGCTGGCGCAGCGCTTCAATGCCGGCTTCGAGCAGGTCTGCCACCGCCTCACCACCCTGCAGCGGCCGAACGCGCGCGGCGTGCCGTTCTTCCTGCTGCGCGTCGACAATGCCGGCAACGTGTCGAAACGGTTTTCCTCCGGCACCTTCCCGTTTTCGAAATTCGGCGGCACCTGCCCGCTGTGGAACGTGCATTCGACCTTCGACACGCCGGACCGGCTGCTCAAGCAGATCATCGAGATGCCCGACGGCGTCAGGTATTTTTCCATCGCGCAGATGGTGCGCCGCCCGGTGGCGCCGCATCCGCAGCCCCAGCCGCGTTTTGCGATCGGGCTCGGTTGCGAAATCCGCCATGCCTCGCGTCTCATTTACGCCGCCGGAATGGACCTGGAGAAAACCGAGGGCACGCCGATCGGCGTCAACTGCCGGCTCTGCGAACGCGAAAACTGCAGCCAGCGCGCCGAGCCGCCGATCACGCGCACGCTGATTTTGGACGAGAACACAAGGCGGGTGAGTTCGTTTGCGTTTTCCAATGCACGGGAGTTGTGAGGGCGGCACGTCATTCGCTCTGGTCTTGAAGACTAGCGCGGTGTCACCTCTCCCCTTGTGGGAGAGGTCGGATCGCATCGACAGATGCGATCCGGGTGAGGGGTTACACTCTATCGATAGACCGTAACCCCTCACCCCAACCCTCTCCCACAGGGGGAGAGGGAGCCCACCGCCGTTGCGGAAATACTGAGGCTGCATTCCAAAGAATGGATACGACTTCGCGTTCTCGCGGCGCGATGCGCCCGAGTTGTTGAAAGAACCTTCCGCCCCCAAAAAGAGGGCGCGCGGGAATGCCGGGTGCCCAGTGCACCCGCAGCCTCGTGTGCGAATGTGGTAGTGAAGAATGCACACGAGTATTCACAGCGGTCGCACCGGAAATCACCCGGCATCCCCGCACGCAATGGTTTTAACGGCTTCCTTCGTGCTCTCCCCGGCGATCAGGATTTCTTGTCACCGTCGCCCCCGAGAAGCTCGCTTCCCAGGAGCTTGAACGCCAACCATGAGGCGTCAGGACCACACGACTTCTCCGTCCGCCTTGGCGCTGTTCGTCAAAAGCGCCGCCGCGTCCACCGCATCCCACCCCGCGTCCGTGACGATCGCGATACGCCCCTCTCGGTGGGGTGAGACGGCGTACTTAAGAAAGTGATTTGCGCGAATCACAAAACAAAAAATTTTTCGAAAAGGGGCTGGACAGGCTGAGTCGCCTTGAACGGCCAAGAGAAATTCGATTTTTGGCGCAGCCGTTCATATTGGGAAAGTGGGGGCTTTCATCCTTCGAGACGCATCGCTTTGCGATGCTCCTCAGGATGAGGTCCTCCGGACCCTCATGGTGAGGAGCGCGATTTCGCGCGTCTCGAACCATGAGGCCGCGGCGGCGCCCACGCGGGGCCGAGGAGATCGCGAACATCTCAACTCGTCGTCCCCGCTTGAGCCGGGACCCCGCGAGAGCGCGCTTGCGCTCATCGCTATCGCCGAGACGTTTGTTGGGAAAGAGGCCGTGGGACGGCTTTCTTAAAACAATCAATACCTGTGGTTATGGGTCCCGGTGCTCAAGGCCGGGACGACGACTGAAGATGCGGCACGCC
>CAWJJT010000017.1:0-115457 GCA_963843225.1 uncultured Alphaproteobacteria bacterium
GCTGGCTGAGCCAGGACCGTCACGATGCCGATCGCCGTCAACGCCGCGGACAAAAGGCCAAGGCGGGTCCGTTTGCGGACGATGCTTCCGTGGTCATTCATGGCGTAAACTCCTTCGAATGAATTCTGGTCTGGGAACGAAGACAAATGGCTCCGCGCGGGACACGCTCCGTAAGTTCGGTGCGTCATGACAGCATCAGTTCGGCGACCCGCTGCGGCATGTCGGACTGCAGCCAATGTCCCGCCGGCACCGGATGGAACGAGCCATTCCTGAAATGAGCGGCCCGCTCCCTTCCCATCGCGACGCCGAGATAGGGATCGAGTTCTCCCCAGATCACCTTGACCGGAAGGTCGAGCGCCTCGACCAAAGGCAGGCGGGTGCTGTTTCGCTTCAGCTCCTCATAGAACTGCGCGCCCATCTGCATGAAGGCCGGGCCGGAGCTCGGCGGCTGCACGAAATTATCGGCGATGATCGGGGCTATGAACTGCTGGAAATGCAGTTTCTGGTCGGCCGGAAGCGGCTCTGCGAATTTCAGCCGCTGCCAGTCCAGCAGCCAGCCGAATTGCGCGGGGCTTTGCGCGACGGCGAGCGCGAGCGCCTTTAGCGCCGGGTCGGCGAACAGCACGATCATCTCGGGCCAGACGTTGAGCGGCGAATTGTCGTAGGCCGAATTGAGAATGCAGAGCGAGGCGACCTTGTAGGGATGCTCGACTGCGAAATTGATCCCGGCGATCCCCGAGGAATCATGCGCGACGGGAATGACCTTGCCCAGTCCCAGGGCCTGAATCACCGCCGAGAGATCGCCGAGCTGCTGGGCGAAACTGTAGGACGCGCCGGCCGGCTTGTCGGAGGCGCCAAAGCCCAGGAAATCGAACGCAACGACGCGCCGGCCCGCCGCCGTCAGGTAGGGAATGAGGTCATCGTAGATGCGAAGATTGTCGGGGAAACCGTGCATGAGCACGAAAGCCGGACCCTTGCCGTCGTAGTCGCGGGCATAGAGTTTCCCCTGTTCCGCGCGGAATACGATGCTCGGTGAAAGCCGGCTTGCCGCCCATGGCGCCCTCGTCGAGAGCGGCGTCCGACCATCGAACCGCCGCGTCTCGACGCCGAGCATTGGACAACGGACCGGCATTTGATTGGATAATTGTGACCTTGTTTTTTTTAAAAAACCGACGCGGAAAGCTGGCCGGGAGCCGCCCGGCCTACTGGCGGGACTTGCGGTGTCGTCTGCCGCCACCTTCCGGGGCTGTCGCCCTCGAATTTCGCAAAAACCCTGGTGAAATGGCTTTGGTCGACGAAGCCGCAGACCAACGCAATGTCCGCAAGGCTCAACCCGTCTCCGAGCAGCAATCGCCCGCGCCCGCTCCACCCTTTTTCCGATCAGCCACTGGTGAGGCGTTACGCCCGTCGTGCGGCGGAATGCGCGCGCGAAATAGCCGGACGACAATCCGCATTCACGCGCGAGCTCGGCAACGGTGGGATCGCCGGTCAGATGCGCGGAAAGGAAGTCGAGCACCCGCCGAAGCTGCCAGGGCGACAATCCACCTGACACCGGGTCATCCGGCACGGCTGCGTTGCCGTAGGCCCGCATGACATGGGCGTGAAAGGCGAGCGCGATGTGGTCGATGAACAAGGAGCTGTGCTCGTTCTCGCGCTCGACATGGTCAAGAAGCGCATTCGCCAGTCCGTACATGACCCGGTCGCGAGAACCCAGCCGCGGAGACAGAAGTCCCTCGGTGCGGCGGATTCCCTGATCGAAGGCAAGCTCGTCGAGCGACGCCTGGGAAATATAGAACCTGATATTGTCGAACGACGAGTGGATTTCGGCGACCGGATTGCACCTGAGATCGTACAGGAACGTGGTCCCGGGCATCGTCGTCGTTGCCGGCCTGCATTTTCCGTCGATCCACATGTCCACGGCCACCGGCTGAAGCTGAACGTGGAACAGATAGGCGTTCTCCGCCGGCACATCCTTGGTTCGAATTGGGGCGCCGCCTTCGCTCTTCAGGCGGGTGAATCCGATCGGCGCAACCGATGCTGTCCGCGCCAGAAGGGTCGGAGGACGGTCGAGCCGAAACCGGTCACCGATCACGGCGCTTTCGTAACTCCCGCCCGCAATTTCCTGCGGCATCGAACGCACTCCCGTACAACTCTTGGGGACGACCTATGGCGGCGCACCGCACTATATCGTTCGGCACGCATTGTGCCTGCCAGAAGAACAGGCACGTGAACAAGACGCCGTGCGAAGCCGCAAGTCGGGACAATTCGACGACTTCACGGCAAGTTGACAGGCGTTACCCGATAAGCGCCCGAATCGCGCGGCCCAAAAGGGTCCTCCGCTTCAATGTGACGATGGCCACGTATGGTGAGAAGTTCTGAGCGCTGGTGGCGACATCGTCGATTCCTGGGCCCAATGATTGTTCCCGCTCTGCTGCTCTTGCTGGGGCACGGGTCGGTTGCGGATATCGGCATGGATGCAAGGGTTGCGCACATCATAACGGCCGATCTGGCGCCTGAGACCGTGGGGAGAGCCGGCGGCCTCGCCGTGGCCGTCTACGATGCGGGCCGCACGCAGTTCTTCAACTACGGCCTCGCCGACGGATCGACAGGGCAGCCGATCACTTCGGACACCTTGTTCAACGTCGGGTCCGTGCGCAAACCGTTCGAGGCGATCCTGGTCGCGCTGGGTACGCTGCGCGGCGAACTCACGCCTGGATGATCCGGTGAGCAAATATGTCCCCGAGTTGCGGAGCGACTACGTCAAACGCGTGACAATCGGCGAACTTGTTACGCACACGTCCGGGCTCCTGCTGCCGACCGATCACCCGCCCTGGCCGAACGACTCGTTCACGCTGCAGCAATTCTTCGGAATGCTCAACGCATGGACGCCGCCATCGGGTGAGCAGCCCGGCAAGCAGCGCATCTATACGCATGCCGGGTATGTGCTGCTGCAGCTCGCGCTCGAACGCCGCTACGGCCGGCCGATCGGCGGGCTCATCGAAGACCGCATCCTGAAACCGCTCGGCATGAACCAGACGTTCCTCCCCGAGCGCGGGCCGGACAATCGCGCTGTGATGGCGTCGGAGCTATTGAAACGCGTCGTGCAGGGCTATTCCGATGCGGGCATGCCGATCGGGCCGCCTGGCAACCAGCAGAGCTATTACGATTTTCCCGGGACCGGCCAGATGCTCTCCTCGGCGCGCGATCTCGCCACCTTCCTGGCCGCCTGTATCGATGGCCGGGCGATCGATCCGCAATTGCGGCAGGCATTGCAGATGACGCAGCGCCAGGCATTTCATGTGAGCGAGAAATTCGGACAGGCGATGGCCTGGGAAACCGTTCATCTTGATGACGTCGACGTCGTTGACAAGCCGGGCGGGCTCAACAACGCGTCCGCCTATGTCGGTCTCGTGCCGGCGCACCGAATAGGCATCGTCCTGCTCGCCAACAGCGGCAATTTCCCCCATGAGATCGCCCGCTATCGCGTGCTTCCGGAACTGGCGCGGGAAGAATAGCCGCCGGGATCAAGCGTTGCGGCTAGATCCCGAGATACGCGGCCTGGACCTGCTTGTTGTTGGCGAGTTCCTCGCTGGTGCCGTGCATGATCACGTTGCCGCTTTCCAGCACATAGGCCCGCGCTACCAGCGACAGCGCGCGGCTGACATTCTGCTCGACCAGCAGGATCGCGGTGCCCATCTTGTGGATCTCGCCGATCTTCTCGAACGTCACGTCGGTCATCACGGGGGCCAGCCCCAGCGAAGGCTCGTCGAGCATCAGGAGTTTCGGCTTGAGCATCAGGCCGCGGCCGACCGCCAGCATCTGCTGTTCGCCGCCGCTCATGGTGCCCGCGAGCTGCTTCTTGCGTTCGGCGAGCCGCGGAAAAATGCCGTAGACGAGTTCGAGCGTCTGGGCGCGATCGGCCTTGGCCCTCGGCGTGTAGGCGCCGATCTCGAGATTTTCCTGCACGGTCATTTCCGGAAACACCTGCCGGCCCTCGGGCACATGGGCGATGCCGAGTTCGGGAATCCGGTAGGCCGGCAAGGAGGCGAGATCGGTGCCGGCGAACCTCACGCTGCCCGACGACCGCTTCACCAGGCCCGAGATCGCGCGCAGCGTCGTGCTCTTGCCGGCGCCGTTGGCGCCGAGCAGCCCGACCGCCTCGCCCTCGCCGATCTCGATCGACACATCGGAGATCGCCGGAACCGAGCCATAGCTGGCGCTGACGCCGTTCAGCTCAAGCATTCGCGCCTCCCGCTGCCGGCGGATGCACGTAGGAGCCGAGATAGGCGCGGATCACTTCCGGATTTTCCACGATCTCCTTCGGCGTGCCCTCGGCGATCTTCTGGCCATGGTCGAGCACGACGATGTGGCGCGCCACCGCCATGATCGCGCGCATCACATGCTCGACGATCACGATGGTCAATCCGCGGCTGGAGAGCTTTCCGACCAGCGCCACCGCCTGATCGATCTCGGCGGGATTGAGCCCGGCCATCACCTCGTCCAGCAGCAGGATGCGCGGCTCCGTCGCCAGCGCGCGCGCCATCTCCAGCCGGCGCTGGTCGATCGTGGTCAGATCCTTGGCGGCGGTCTGCTCCCTGGCCGCGAGCCCGACGAACTCGATGGCCTCCAGCGCCTTGGCGCGCGCGGCGGCGACGTGGCGATCGCGCAGGAAGGCGCCGGTCATGACGTTGGCCAGCACCGTCATCGCGCCGAAGGGCTTTGCGACCTGGAAGGTGCGCGCCATGCCGAGCGCGCAGATGTCGTGCGGCTTCAGCCCGACGATGTCGCGGCCGAACGCCAGAACCGAACCGGAATCGGGCCGGTGAAAGCCGGTGATGAGGTGGAAGCTCGTGGTCTTGCCGGCGCCGTTCGGTCCGATCAGCGCGACGGTCTCGTTCTCCGCGCACCGAGAAGCTGACGTCCTGCACCGCGCGCAGGCCGCCGAACCGCTTGCTGAGACCCTTGATGACGAGCGCGTCTGCCATCCGTTGATCCCTAAGCTCGCGCCGGACGACGGGAAACGTAGCGCTGGTACGCTTCGCTCGCCACGCCCATCAGCCCGGTCGGCCGCCACAGGATCACGGCCATCAGGATCAGGCTGTAGACGGTGAGCTGTACGCCGCCGATCGAGCCGCCGAGCCAGCTTTGCAGCAGCGTCGATGTCGTCTCCAGCAGCACGGTGCCGACCACCGGACCCCACAGCGTTCCGATCCCGCCCACGATCGAGACCAGCGCCGCCTCGATCGAGATGTTGAAGCTGAACGCGGTCGCGGGGTCGATGAAGTAGATGTACTGGGTGTAGAAGGTTCCGGCCATCGCGGTCAGGAACGAGCTGATCAGATAGATGTCGCGCTTGATCCGCGGCGCGTTGACGCCGATGGCTTCGGCGGCGTCCTCATCCTCGCCGATGGCGACGAGGTAATAGCCCATCCAGGACCGCTCGATCAGGAACGTGATCAGCAGGCCGAGCGCGAGCAGGCCGAGCGCGACATAATAATAGGCCGACTTGGCCTCGAACTGCATCATCAGCGGCGCGTTGCCGAGATTGGGAATGGTGGTGCCCTCGGCGCCCCAGGCGAAATCGCGGAATTTCAGGAAGATCAGCATCAGCGCCTGCGCGGTCGCGATGGTGGCGATGGTGAAATAGGGGCCGCGCAGGCGAAAGCACAGCCAGCCGATCGGCAGGCTCGCCAGCGCCGCGACCACGCCGCCCGCGATCATCCCGATCCAGGGCGAGACGCCGAAGTCGATCTGCAGGATGGTCGAGGTGTAGGCCCCTAACCCGAAATAGGCGGCGTGTCCGAGCGAGAGCTGCTTGGCGTATCCGCCCATCAGGTTCCAGGCGACGCCGATGAAGGAGAACAGCAGGATGCGGATGAAGATGTCGATCGCGAACGAACTCTTCACGACCAGCGGCAGGGCGATGAGAACGACAATCCCCAGCGCGAGCCACAGCAAGGCCGGCGTTCGCAAGCCGAGAATCGTCATCGCGCCCTCCCCCCGCCGAGGCCGGTCGGCTTGAACGCCAGCGTCAGCAGCAGCATCGCGAACACCACGATCAGCCCGGAATCGGCGCCGACGAACTGGATGCCCAGGGATTCCGCGACACCCATCATCAGGCTTGCGACCAGCGCGCCGATCACGTTGCCGAGCGTGCCGAGCACCACGGCGACAAAGGCCATCAGCACGAAGGTCTGTCCCACGAACGGATAGGCCGAGTAGAACGGCATCAGCAGCGAGCCGGCGGCGCCCGCCAGCGCCAGCGCGACGCCGAGCGCGACGCAGAACACGCGGTTGGGATTGATCCCCATCAGCATCGCGACGTCGCGGTTTTGCGAGGCCGCGCGCATCGCCTTGCCGAGATCGGTGGTGTGCAGGAACACCCAGAGCGCGCCGCTTAAGCCCATCGCGACCACGAAAGCGATCAGCTTGGCGACGGGGATATAGAGCCCGCCGAGATGGAAGGCCTCATCCGAATAGGAGGTGTGCACGGTGCGGTAGTTGGCGCTGAACAGCATCAGCGCGAGATTCAAGCAGCAGCAGCGACAGCGCGAAGGTGAGGAAGATCTGGGGCATGTCGTTCGGCCCCAGCACCCTTCGGATCAGGAAATGCTGGATCAGCACGCCGACGACGAACAGCACCGGCATCGAGACTACCAGCGACACGATGGGGTCGACGCCGAACTGGTTGGCGAGAAAGAAGGAGATATACATCCCGATCATCACGAATTCGCCCTGGGCGAAATTGACGATCTTGACCACGCCGAAGATCAGCGTCACGCCGATGCTGACGAGCGCATAGATGCCGCCGATGAGCAGGCCGTTGATGACGGCCTGGGCCAGTGTCTCCCACATCGAGATTTACCGGTATCAGGTTTTCAGGAGCGGCGCGCGCTTGTCTTCTTCCGGGAAGACGCTGGCGAGATCGCCGTTCTGCCACTGCACGCCGACCGGATGGCCGTAGATGTTCTTGCCGTCGGGCCCGAACTTCACCTTGCCGCCGGGCGCCATCGCGGCATAGCCCTTCGACACGTCGAGCGCGGCGAGCGCCTCGCGAACCTTCTGCGGATCGGCGGAGCCCGCGCGCTCGAGCGCGTCCGCCAGCATGAAGGTCTGCGCCACGAGTCCGCCTGCATATTCGAACAGGAATTCGCCGGTGCGCTTCTTGTATTCGACGTTCACCTTCTGCGCGTCGTCGCTCATGTCGTGGTTCCAGTGCGCCACGCCCTGCAGGCCCTCGGCGAGCTTGCCGACGTTCTTGTAGAAGTCCGGAATCACGAAGCCGCCGGAGCCGCCGTTGATCGCGACGTTGAGGCCGACCTGCTTGACGGTGCGCACGATCAGGATGAGGTCGTTGAGGTAGGACACCGAGAACAGCGCGTTGGCGCCGGAGGCCTTGACCTTGTTGATCAGCGGCGAGGCATCGGTGAAGCCGGCCGAATAGGGCTCGAACATCACGATCTCGACGCCCTCGCCCGGCGCCAGTTCCTTCAGGCCGTTGGAGGTCGAGGTGCCGAACGCGGTGTTTTCGAAGATCACCGCCACTTTCGGCTTGTCGCCGACGAGTTTCGCCATCTGCAATTGCGCCTTGGCGAATTGCGAGGCGCGGGCAAACGGCGTGAACGTATAGCTGCGGCCCTTGTTGAGCTGGTCGGAGCTCGAACCGGTGATGATCGGAACCTTGGCGCGTTCGCAGACTTCGCTGGCGATCAGCGTGAGCGCGCTGGCAAAGCAGCCATGGACCGCGGACAATTTGTTGCCGGTGATCAGCCGGTCGGTTTCCGTCCGCGTCACCGTGGTGTCGCTCTGCACGTCGGAAAGGATCAGGTTGAGCTTGGCGCCGCCGAGCGACTTGATGCCGCCCGCCTCGTTGACCATTTCCACCGCGAGCTTGGCGGCGGCGACGCAGCCGACGCCGATCTGCGCCATGCTGCCGGTGGTCGGATAGAGCGCGCCGATATTGACGGGATCGGCGGCCCAGCCGCGCAGCGGCACCGCGCCGAACGCACCGGCGGCGACCGCGCCACCCGCCTTCAGCAGGAATTTGCGGCGGCTGTGTTTCTTCGACAGGATCTTGCCGGCGCCGGTCTCGCGATCAACAACGGATTGCTGACGATGCTTTTTCATGCCGTCTCCCCCTGATGCGATGCGGCGGCGGACCTTGGGGATCCGCTCTCGACCGTGCGCTTGTTGGCGGCGATGCTAGCGCAGGAGAAAATTGTTTACAATATAGTATTCAATATTCATTGTCGGCGGTTGGGATCGCTGGTTCAGACCGCGCGTCGCGGCGCGCAGGGCTTTTCGTTCGATGAAACGCTGATGGCGGCAAGATCGGTCAAATCGGGAAAGGCGAAGGCGCCGAGATCGCGCGAGGCACAGCATTCGCCGGCGCGTCAGCCGGCGGCGGCCGTGCTCATCGCCCGGCGCATCGAGGAAGACATCGTGCTGGGGCGGCGCCAGCCGCGGGAGCGGCTGATCGAACAGGATCTTTGCGACCTGTTCCAGACCCATCGCGGCGACGTTCGGCTGGCGCTGTTCGAACTCGAGAACAAGGGGCTGGTCGAGCGCATTCCGAACCGCGGCGCGATGGTGCGAGGGCTCAGTCCGCAGCAGGTTCAGGAAATCTACGCGGTCCGCGAAGAACTCGAGGTCATGGCGGTCCGCATCATCCCCTTCCCGGTGTCGGCGAGCGATATCGGCCGGCTCGAGGAACTTCAGGCCGAGCACGCCGCCGCGATCGCCAAGGGCGAGCTGTTGAACGTGTTCTACAGCAACCTTCGCTTCCACCAGTTCATGTTCGGGCTCTGCGGCAATGCCTGCCTGATCGAGACCATCGATCTGCTGGCGCAGAAGGTCTACGGCATCCGCTCCTACTCCAATGCGTTCCCCGAGCAGCTCGACCAGGCGCGGCGCGACCATGTCGAGATGATCAAGGCGATCAGCGGCTCCCGCCGCGACGATTTGATCGGGCTGGCGCGACGCCACCTCAAGCCGTCGCCGGAAGCGTATATCGAGGCCTATGAACGGCGCTTCGGCAAATCCGGGCCGTCATGATGCGGGCGAACGGCAGATAATAGAGCATCCAGTCCGGTCGAAACGGAGCCGGCGTCAGCCGCGAAGGAACGACCTCTTCTCGGTCTCCTCGGCCTGCAGCTTGGTGCGCACCCTCATCAGGTCTTTCCAGCCGACATAGCCGACCAGGCGCTGATCCTCGCGCGCGATCACCGGCAGATGCGAAATGTTGACCTGCAAGAGGCGGTCGGCAAGGCTGTCCAGATATTCGTCGGGATAGGCAACCTTGATCTTGCTTCCCGCCAGCAGCTTTTGCAGGGGGGTCGTGCGATGCTTGCCCGCGCGCCGCCAACGCAGAACCGATGGCGGATCGATCACGCCGAGCACGCGCTGGTCGGCGTCGACCACGGGAAAACTCGGGTGGCCCGTTTTCGGATTGGTGAGGAACGCCGCGGCGCCGTGAAGCGTCATGGTGCCGGGCACGGTCTCCACCTCGCTTGTCATCACTTCGTGCACCCGGGTCAGCGCGAACGGGTCGACGCGATATTCGCGCACCAGATGATGGCCACGCCTCGCAACTTTTTCCGTGAGAATCGAACGCCGCATCAGGAGAACCGTCACGGCATGCGCGGTGCCGCAGGCCGCGATCAGGGGCAGCA
Source organism: uncultured Alphaproteobacteria bacterium (assembly GCA_963843225.1). Taxonomy (GTDB): domain Bacteria; phylum Pseudomonadota; class Alphaproteobacteria; order Rhizobiales; family Xanthobacteraceae; genus Bradyrhizobium. The sequence continues at coordinate 9,672 of CAWJJT010000017.1, forward strand.
GCACGTGGGTGTTGCCGGTCAGCTCGACGGCGAAGAAAGTCGCGGTCAGCGGCGAGCGCATCGTGCCGCCCATCGTCGCCGCCATCGCGAGTAGCGCCCAGAAGCCGGGGCTCGCGGCGGGCAGATAAAGGCTGAGCGCCGTGCCCATCGCGCCACCCATGATGAGCAGCGGCGCCAGCACGCCGCCCGAGGTGCCCGAGCCAAGCGCAACCGACCAGATGATCGCCTTCACAACCAGCAGCAACAAGGCCGCTTTCGGCACCACGCCACCTTGAAGCATCCCGGCGATATTGTCATAGCCGACGCCGAGCGCGTTCGGCTCGACCAGGCCGCCGAGGCCCACGACCAGACCGCCGATCAGCGGCCACCACATCCAGTGGATCGGCAGTTTCAGGAAGATGTCCTCGCAGCCATAGACGAGTTGGGTCAGCACGCCCGACAGGAGGCCGCCGAGAATCCCGATCAGCACCCAGCAACCGAGCTGCAGCACCGAAATGTCGACGCTGCCCGCGAATGCGAACAGCGGGGACGGCATGTGAAGGAAGCTTCGCTCGACCGCGGCGACCACGGCCGCGACCGTGACCGGAATGAAGCTGCGCGGCGTCCATTCGAACAGCAACAGTTCGACCGCGAGCATGATGGCGGCGATCGGCGTTCCGAATACGGTGGTCATGCCGGCGGCGGCGCCCGCCACCAGCAGCGTCTTGCGCTCGTTGTCGCTCACGGGGAGCATCTGCGCGATCAGCGAACCGATCGCGCCGCCGGTCATGATGATCGGTCCCTCCGCGCCGAACGGGCCGCCGGTGCCGATGGCGATCGCCGACGACAGCGGCTTGAGCACCGCGACCTTGGCATCGAGCCGCGAACGGCCCAGCAGGATGGCTTCGATCGCTTCCGGAATGCCGTGGCCGCGGATCTTCTCGCTGCCGTAGCGCGCCATCAAGCCGATGATGAGCGAGCCGGCCACGGGCACCAATACGGCCCACAGGCCGAGCGGCGAATTCTGAAGTCTCAGCTCGGCGAAGCTGAACTTGCCGAAATAGGCGACGTTGGTGGCAAGCTTGATCAACTGGAGAAGGGCTACGCCCGCCAGCACGCCGGCGCTCGCAACGATCACGGCTACTCCGGCGATGACCAGGACGCGCCGATCGGTGGTGAAGTCGCGAAGGTAGTGACCCGCCCTGGCACCGGCGCCGGACGCTTTCGATTTAGCGGAAATGATGCTCATTGACGGCGACGGTCCGGAAAAAGAGGGAGATGGCAGGGTGAACGCGCGTCATATCGTATTACGATATAATTACAAGGCGCGGAGTCCGAATGGCGGCATTGCCCTGGACGGCGGCGGTCGAGCATGTCGCCCCGCCCCGAGACCGCCCCGAGGGACCGCGCAGGGGGCGTGTCGCATCTGCAACGCTTGCCGGCTATTTTGCAGGAAACGGGCTTTTTGACTCCACAGAGCCCGCCGACGTCACATAAAGTACATCCTGGGGCGGCTGGGTCATGATCGGCGGAGGAATGGGGCGCGTTCGTAGCCTGAGTGGATCACTCTATCAGTCTACAGAGAGACCGCCCTTCGGGGCGGTCTTTTTGCGGGGCAGTTTCGCGTGAAACTCGCAGGTTGTGGCCGTCTTTCCCCGTCGGGCAAAACGGTTTGGTAAACATTCGACCGTTACCGCAGGCGCCTAACTCCATTCTGCCCGGTTCGGATCGAATGAAACAGCAAGAAGCCAAGCATCTGATCATCCGGGAATGGGACCGATGGGTGCAAACGCAGTCCATCGATGCCGAAGGGCCCACCGGCCGGGATTCGCTCAAGTTCTTTATCGAACTGCAGGACACGCGATCCGGGCTGCTCGGATTCCAGACGCGAGGCCGCGACAAGTGGCAAGTCGTCCACGCCTGGCTTTTGAACGCACGCCGCCTTCAATCGGCCTTGTGAGGACCGGGTCGCCGGCGCTTACGCGTGCGTCGGCCAGTGCCGTTCGCGGAACCAGGTGCGGTAGTCCGACATCTTCGCGCGCTGCGCCGCCGGCGCATGGCGCTTGCAGGTCGAGGCCTCCGGGCTGTTGTCGGGCGCGCCCCACCGCAGTTCGACGCAGTCGTTGGGATTGTAGGCCATCTCGAAATTCGCCGCCCGGTCGATGACGTCCTTGAGCGACAGCGTCCACTGCGAACCGTCGCTGCGGGTATAGGACAATTTGCGGGTCGCAAGCTCGGAGGCCAGCACGCCCTGCAATTCGCCCTTCATGTCGGCCGCGCTCTTGCCGGCCGGGATCGCGAACCGCTCCGCGCGGCGCGCGACGTGATCGGGAAAACCCCGCACCACGTCGATCGCGATCAACAGGCGGAAATCGCGCGCCGGCGTCGAGTAGTCCTCCCAGGCGCCGGTGGTCTCGAAGATCGAGGCGCCGTCGGGCATCGCGGTGTCGCCGCTTGTCTTCTCCTGATATTTCCGTCCGTTCTCGACCGAGGTGACGCGCGTCCTCACCTGCTCGTTGAGGCTCGTGATGGCGTCGGTCATCGCCTTCACGGGGTCGAGCGGATCGGGCGACATCACGTCGTCCATGCGATCGTAGAAATCCTCGGCGCTGATCTGCGACTGTTCCAGCGAGAAATCGCCGTAGCTGGGATTCTTGCCGATTTCGGCGTTGCTCAGCCGCTTTAGCGCGCCGCCCTTGTCGCGCACGATGGGGCGGAAATGCTTGAAGCCGGGGCTGCCGAGCGAGGCCTCGTGCACGAACAGGAAGTTGCCGCGCCAGAAACGCTTGCGCGTGATCGAGCCGTCGGGCTCGGCGTCGACGGCGAGGAAGACGCCCGGCGTGCCGTTCGCCTCCGGCACCAGATGCACCAGCATCAGCACGTGGCCATAGGGGTCCGCATATACCGTTCCCGGGCGCAGCGCCTGTTTGGTCAGGGGCACGGTGTAGAAATCGGTGCTGTCGTCGTTCGCCGATACCCGCACGGCGCCGGTGTGGACGACGTCGCCGACATCGCGCAGATATTCGCTGAACGTGGCCGGGCGCTTCGGCTTCGGCGGCGGCGGTGGGCTCAAAGGCGAAGTTGGCGCCGGATCGGCGCTCGCCTCGCCTTGCGGCTGGGAGCGGGAGAACAGTCCCAACAGGCCGGGCTTCGGCGCCGGCGGCGTGGCCGCAGCCGGCGTGACTGACGCAACCTCCTGTTCGGGCGGCGGCGCCGGACGCGTCACCTCGGGATGTTCGATGTCGAACCACTGGTAGCACTTGGGCGGCTTGCCGCCGAAGCCGCGCGAGCAGTTCGAATAGCCGAACGGCAGCCCCATCTTGTAGGCGAAATAGGCGCGCAGGAAGTAGACGAAGTCGGCGCAATCGGGGCGAAGGCCGTTCTTCACGCTGTCTTCGTCGCGCCCGAGATAGTTGAACAGGAAATTGCGCGACCGGTCGCGCAGCACCTCATGCCACACCTTCCAGGACAGGTCCTGGTCGGGCGGCGCATCGAACAGTTTCTCGATCCATGCCGAGAACAGGGCTTCGCTGGTGCTGTTCCAGCTATTGCGCACCTGCCAGAAGCTGCCCGAGGGCGTGCGCGCCGGCGCCGGCTTCTGCGCGCTGACGACGATATCGAGCGCGCATTGCGGAGCAGCTCCGTCCCGCGCCAGCGTCGCGTGCCACGTCCCTGCGGCCGGCGTCGCCACCTCGGCGAACCAGGAATAGGGCGAGGCGCCGTGCCGGTCAGCCGACTTGGCCGCGACGCTGCCGTCGGGCGCGATCAGCGACAGCACGCCTTCGACAGGCTTTTCGGAAACCACCATGACGCGCAGCGGCGCACCCTTCCACGGCGCGACCGGCGACGGCAGGACCGTCAACCCGGTTTCGCCGCAGGTATCGAATGCCGCTTGCGCCGGAGACTGCGTTGCCGCGAACAGCACGACAACCATTCCGCCCGCGATCAGCGACAATGCCGTCGCAGCAGTGGCCAACCGGCGCGCGAGAAGCATGAGGACCGAACCTTCCTGAAGTGTGCCGCGAATCTGCGCGGGCCCCTCCCGGCGGGGCCGGGCCGCAGGATACCGATTTGACCGACCTGAGTCAGCGCATTTGAAGGCGATTTTGCGACCCGTCCGCCGGTTCCACATGCTTTCGGCGCGAGGCACGCCGCTTCCAACCGAATCACAGGGATAGCCGAGGTATCCCGTTAGGTGGACTTGAAAACCCGCGCGAGTCGGCGCAACATCAGGTCGAGAAAACGCTGGCGAACGGTCGCGACTTAATGGCTGTTGGATCGATAAGCCGAATTGCTCTGGCGTCCGTGTCGGTTGTTACGGCATGCGGCGCAGCGGTTTTCTATGGCAATACGCTGCTGCGGCGCGAGCCGCCGCCGCAAACTCTTGCGGCAGTCGTTGCGCCGGCGGTTTCGCCGCCTGCGCCGGTCATCCGGGATACGATCCCGGCCGCGCTCGCCACCGCGCAAACCGAAACAATTGCGGTGGCGACTGCCATCGCTGCCCCGCCCCGCGCTCCGGACCCGCCCCGCGCGGCGGAGCCGCAAATCGTTCCGGACACTCTCCGGATTGATAAGTCCGGGCCGAGCTTCGACGTTGCCCGGATCGAGCGAAATGGTGACGCGGTGATCGCCGGAAGGGCTGCGCCAGGTGCGACCGTTGAACTGCTGCGCAATGGCGAGCGCCTTGATCGCGCGGTCGCCGATCAATCCGGACAATTCGTCATAATCCCTCCCCGGCTCCCTGCCGGCAACTATGCGCTGACGCTGAGGTCCAAATTGCCTGACGGCACGCTGGCGACATCCAAAGAGGTAGCTGTCGCGCTGGATGCGCCGGAGCCAAGCCCGGCGGCGCTGCAATCGCGCGCCGAATTGCCGTTCAACGTTCCCCAGACAAAGGCGACAGGCCCGTTGCGCCAGGACGCCGCGCTTGCATCGCCGCCGCAGACGGTTGCCGCCACGACGGCGGATGCGGCGCCGACGCCCGCACCGGCCGGGCCGAGGATCGCAACCGCGATTGTATCCCGCGGCGACAGCCTCTGGCGCATCAGCCGTCTCACCTATGGCGTCGGTACGGAATACGCGGTCGTCTACAAGGCGAACCGGGAGCATATCCGGGATCCAAACCGGATTTATCCCGGCCAGGTCTTCATCCTGCCCTCGAAGGCCCGCTGAAACGAGGCGAGCCGTATCTGCCTGGTATCCCGGCGGAAAGCGACGGCCGCGTTGCCCCTCGCATCGCCAGGGGCTAGACTTGCAGCGTTTGCTTGCGAGGACAAAATGGGCAGCGTCATCGACGATTATCTCGTGGATCCCAAAGTATCCCTGCTGGACAAGACACGCATGCAGGCCCAGGTCCTGGTGCCCGTGCTGCGTGCCCTGCGGGCCGAACTCGGCAAGGACAAGGCCGAAGCCATCATCAAGCAGGCGTTGCGCGACTGGTCGAAGCAGCTATTCGCCGCGATCGGCGACGGCATCGAGGGCGGCCCGCGGCGCAAATGGGCGGCCATCAACACCGTGTTCGGCGAGGTCTCGGGCCGGGAGGTCGAGGTCAATATCCTGCGCCACGACCAGGAGGTGCTGGACATGGACGTGACGCGCTGCCGCTTCGCGGAATTCTTCCGTGCGCTGGGCGAGCCCGAACTCGGCGCGCTGTTGATCTGCGAGGCGGATTTCGACATCGCCGCGGTCGGCGAAGGCGCGGTCAGCCTCGATCGCGCCCAGACCATCATGCAGGGCGCACCGAGCTGCACCTTCCGCTACAAATTCGCGCCGCGCTAGTCCGCGCCGCTCGCCGCCAGCCACGCTCAGCGAATGCCTTCCTCGGCAATCGTTTCCTCGGTCACTTCGGCGATCTGCCGGCTCTCCTCCGTGAGCACCGTCGTTTTCCAGCCGCCTTGCGCAAACCAGCCGACCGAGACCGCCGCGACGACGACGGTCGTAATCGGAAACGACCACCACAGGCCGACGGCCTGCAAGCCGGTATGTCTGGACAGGATGTAGGCCAGCGGGAACTGCAACACGAACTGCGAGACCAGCGCGATCACCATCGCCGCCAGCATGTTGCCGGAAGCACGGAAGGCTGACACGACGCAGAGCTGCACGCCGATCCCGCCCCATGCGAGCGACATGATCCGGATGAAGCGCGCGCCCTCGGCAATGACATCGGGCGCACGCGGCACGAAGAACGCCACCAAGGCCGGCGCGAAGACATAGGCCAGAAGCCCCACGATCGAAAGAATGGCAAACCCGGCGCCGGCGCCGAGCCATGTGACTCGCGCCGCGCGCTGCAGGTTGCGTGCCCCCATGTTCTGGCTGACCAGCGTCGCGACCGCCTGCGACAGGCCCATCGCGGGGATGGTGACGAATTGCAGGATGTTTGAGCCCACGCCATAGCCGGCCAGCGCTATGGTGCCGAAGCCCGCCACCAGGAACGACAGCAGCATCGGGCCGAGGCCGCGCGTGGCCAGTTCGATCGAGCCGGGCAGACCCAGGAAAAACGCGCGCCTGATATAGACCGGGTCGGGACGAAAGCCGCGCCACGAAAGCTGGATGCCATGGCGGCCGCGCAGGAAAATCGCAATCCCCAGCGCCGCCGCGAGCCCCTGTGTGGTCAGCGTCGCCAGCGCCGCACCCATCACGCCCTGCCCCGGCAACGGTCCGAACCCGAAGATCAACAGCGGATCGAGCAGGAAGTTCAGCACCACGGTGCCGGACACGATCATGAGCGGCGTGCGGGTTTCGCCGACGCCGCGCATCAGCGCCTGGAACATCGCGTAGACGAAGTTGAAGACGATGCCGACAAAGGACACCCGCATGAAGCCGAGCGCGCCGGCGTAGACGTCGGGCGCGACGCCGAGCAATTTCAGCAGGAGCGGCGCGCTCGCATAGCCCGCCGCGCCGAGCGCCGCCGAGGTAATCGCGACCATCATGATGGTCTGCGCCGCGACGTGATTGACCTGATCCTGCCGCCCCGCGCCCATATATTGCGCCGACAGCGTCGCGCCGGCGATGCCGAAGCCTGCGCCGAGCGCGATCACCAGAAACATGAAAGGGAAACTGATCGACACGGCCGCGACCGCCGCCGCGCCAAGCCGCCCGACCCAGAATGCATCGGTCAACTGGTAGCCGGTCTGCAGGAGATTGCCGAGGATGATCGGGATCGCAAGACGAATCAGCGCGCTCCCGATCGGTCCTTCGAGAAACAGTTTTTTGCGGTCATACGCCATGTCGCGCGGGTTCTCTCCGTTCGCAGGGAGCAGCACAAGTCGAGATGTTGAAGGGCTGGTTTACCGGTGTGGCGGGAGCTTCGTGGCCTCATGGTTCGAGACGCGCCTAGCGGCGCTCCTCACCATGCGGGTGGAAGACCTAGCGAAGCGGCCTGCTTGCTGCCACCACACTTCAAAATGTTCCGGGCCCCGGCTCTCCTCGCCCAAACCGTTGCAGGTCACCCCGGCAATTCGCATCCCAACTGCTTGAGCGTGGCGTCGACCCAGGCGCGGTCCATCGAGCCGCCGGCCTTGAGGTCGGCCAGGATCTTGTCTTCGGCCTTCTTCTTGGCCGCGGCCGCCTGATACACCTGATCGACCTCGTCGAAGGGAATGCAAAGCACGCCGTCGCCATCGCCGATGATGAGATCGCCGGGCTCGATCACCATGCCGTCGAAGGCGATCGCCTTGCCGATTTCCCCGGGACCGGATTTCAGGGGACCACGATGGGTCACGCCGGCCGCATAGACCGGAAAGCTCAGGGTTCGCAGCGCATCGGAATCGCGGATCGATCCGTTGATCACGATTCCGGCGAGCCCGCGATTGATGGCGTAGCTGACCATGATCTCGCCGATGATCGAATTGGTGAGGTCACCGCCGGCATCGACCACGACGACGTCGCCGGGCGAAGCTATATCCAGCGCCTTGTGCACCATCAGATTGTCGCCGGGGCGCGTCTTCACGGTGAATGCCGGGCCGGACAGCACGCCTTCGCCATGATATGGCCGCAGCCGTGGGCCGCCTCCGGTCAGGCGCGACATGCAATCGCTGACATTGGCGACCGGCAGCGATCGAAACTTGCGGACGAATTCCGGACTGACGCGGCGCTCGATCGCTTGCACAGAAAATCCGATCATCGAGGCTTTCTCCATCCCTTTTTTTGCCATTGGTTCGACATGTCTGCGCCCGAATGAATCCACAGGCGAAGCCTGTATGTGGACGAATATGTTACGGGAATACAACAGACGCCGACAATATGCGTCCGTTTCGTCCCTATTCGAAAGAGTTAATGAGGGGATTCCGCGACGCACGCTAAAGTTGGATCGCCGGGTGGGGGTTGCTTTGCTTTCACGGCGTGAAGGAGACCGACATGCCAGCCTACATCCATCATCACGAAATCGAGCAGGCGCCGATCGTGTGTCCGGGTTGCGTAGGATTGCTCCCGATGTATGTCAGGGAGGTCGAGCCCCACTGGAGCATGGCCAAGATCGACTTCATCTACGAATGCTCGGATTGCGGCGCCGAGGTCCGGCAGACCGTGACGAGGCCGGAACGGGCGCACTAGCGCGACTGCGCGGGGCGCGCGTTGCCGCGCTCCCCGCTTCAAGACCGCAGTTCTGCGATTTCATCCCGAGGGACGGCGCAACGATGACGCGTCCCGAGGGGGACGACCACCGAACCCGAAAAAACATGTGAACGCGGAACGCTAGTGCGAAGTCGGTTGCGCTTCGACCTGGTCGAGATTGCATTCCCTGAAGTGGTAGGCGATCTCGTCGAGCGCGCGCTGCTCCCACTCTTCGGCCTGTGCCAGCCAGAAAATCTTGCGCTCGGAATCAAGCATGGCGCGCTCCCGGCACATCAACTCCTGGCCGCGAATTTCCACCAGCTTCTTCATGAACTCCACTCCCACGGTGTGAAGCCAATTTGCCCACTGATTTTAGCAGAGTGGAGGCAGGAGTCTCTCAATTTGACGTGCGCGCGTGTTGATAACGCAGGCCGATATCGCATCGCAGCACGATAAACCAAGGAGTTAGCGGTTCACCACAGCGATTGCCGCGCGCGCTCCGGCCATTCGCGGTCGTAACTCTTCGCCGCCGACGCGATTCTCGCTCATGTCGGCGAGAATCTGGCCCGGCGTCGGCAAGCTTTTGGGATCGACCCGCTTGTCGGGATTCCACAGGTCGGAGCGCACGATGGCGCGCGCGCACTGGAAGTAGATTTCCTCCACGGTCATGACGATGACGGTGCGCGGCGCCTTGCCGTCGATCCGGAACGACGCCAGCAGATCCGCATCGGCCGACACCTGCGCGCGGCCGTTGACGCGCAGCGTCCTGCCGGAGCCGGGAATCAGAAACAGCAGCGCGATGCGGGGATCGCGCACGATGTTGCGCAGCGAATCGACGCGGTTGTTGCCGCGGCGATCCGGCATCATCAGCGTCTTGTCGTCGTGGACCCGGACGAAGCCGGGCAGATCGCCGCGCGGCGAGCAATCCAGTCCCTCCGGCCCGCAGGTCGCCAGCGCCGCGAACGGCGACTTGTCGATCAGCACGCGATAGGACGGCGTGATGCGGTCGGCGACCTTGACGGTGGAAGCCTCGCTCGGCTGACCGTAGATCGCCTCGAGTTGTTCGATCGTCGCAATGATCGACATCGCCGTTCTCCCATGCTATCCTCAGCGACGTATCAATCGCCTCTGATGATCCGCACCAGTTCGCGCGCGTGAGTGTTCGGCGCTGCCGACATTGACGATGGTGACGTCGGGCACGGCCGCGGCATCATCGACGGTGCGGCCAAGCCGGTCCTCGATCTGTCCGTCGCTGCCGCGCGCCCGCGCCGCCAGCCGCTCGGCGAGGATCTCGGGCGGCGCCGTGATCGACACCACGACGACGTCGGCATAGGCGCGGCGCATCGCCTCGACCACGGTGCGCGATACGTTGGCGACCACGGTGCGGCCGGCGCGGATATCGTCATCGATCGCGCGCGGCAAGGCGTAGCAATGGCCATGCGCCTCCCAATGCATGGCGAATTCGCCGCTGTCGCAGCGCCTGCCGGAAGGCGTCGAGACTCACCTGCTCATTGTCTTCGAAGGCCGAGGCTTCCCGCGTCACCACGCGGCGCGGAAAGACGATGTTGGCGTCGTCGGCACAGGCGGCTCGCGCGCCAGCCCGATCAGCGTGTCCTTGCCGGCGCCGCTCGGGCCGACCACCAGCACGAGCCGGCCCGGCCCGATCGCCGGCCGTCGATGTCCGATATGGTCGGGGCTTCGCTCACGCCACGCGCTGTCCTTCGCGCCAGACGCTGCGCACCACCGGAACGTCGCGCGCGACATGGACGCGGATCAGGTCGGCGCGCTTGCCGACCGCGATCTCGCCGCGGTCGGCAAGACCGACCGCTTCGGCGGGCGTCTTGGTGACGGTGCGGATGGCGGAAGCGAGATCGATGCCGGGCACCCGCTGCGGCAATTGCAGCGCCGCCATCAAGCAGGCTCGAGGGAATGTAGTCGGACGACAGGATGTCCAGCAGCCCCTCGCGGGCGAGATCGACCGCGGCGATGTTGCCGGAATGCGAGCCGCCGCGCACCACGTTCGGCGCGCCCATCAGGATGCCGATGCCGGCCTGGTGCAGGCCGCGCGCGGCCTCGATCGTGGTCGGAAATTCCGCCACCGAAACCCGGTCGCGGATCGCGTCGGTGACGTTCTCGTCGGTGGTGTCGTCGTGGCTGGCGAGCGGAATCTCGTATTGATGCGCCAGCGCCACGATCTCGCGCATGTTGGTCGCGGCATAGGCCTTCTGATAGGCAAAGCGCCGCTCGAACAGCACGTCGAGTTCGGCGTCGGTCATGCCGGCGCCCTTGCCGCGATAATAGTCGCGCAGCTTGCCTTCGTCGCGGAACTGGCGCTGCCCCGGGGTGTGGTCCATCAGCGACATCAGCCGCACGTCGGGCGGCCCGATCAGTTCCTTGGCCTCCTCGACCACGCTCGGCATCGGGATTTCGCAGCGCAGATGCAGGAAGTGATCGGCGCGCAGCAGATTCGCCTCGCGCGCCGACGTGATGGCCGCTGCCAGCACGCCTGCCCGGCCGTCGACTTCCTCGGCGCCGTCCTCGCGCCAGACCCGCAGCGAATCCAGCACCGTGGTGATGCCCGAGGTCGCCAGCTGCCCGTCATAGGAGACGACGGCGGCGATCGGGTCCCAGAACACTTTCGGGCGCGGCACGTAATGCGCTTCGAGATGATCGGTGTGCAGTTCGATCAGGCCGGGCATGATCAGGTCGCCGGCGGCATCCTCGCTGCCCGCGGGCGCGTTGCCCTCGCCGAACTCCGGCGATGCGGCCATCGGCAATCGCGATCCAGCCGCGCTCGATCACGCGATCGGCCAGCACGATCCTGGCGTTGCCGATCACGGTCTCGTTCCCGGTCGAAGTCATCTCAAGCATCTTCCCTCATGCCGCTGCGGCAAACGATGTCACGTCGACGATCCGGTCGGCGATCAGATGGCGGATTTCGTCGTCATGGACGATCGCGACCATGGCAACGCCGGCGCGTTTCTTTTCGTCGATCAGATCGACCACGACGGCGCGATTGGCGGCATCGAGCGAGGCGGTCGGCTCGTCGAGCAGCAGGATCGGCAGATCGGAAATGAAGCCGCGCGCGATGTTGACGCGCTGCTGCTCGCCGCCGGAAAAGGTCGAGGGCGGCAGCGCCCACAGCCGCTCGGGAATGTTGAGACGGCGCAGCAGGCTGCCCGCCTGCTCGCGCGCCTCGGCCCGCGCCACGCCGTTGGCGATCAGCGGCTCGGCGACGACGTCGATGGTCGCAACCCGCGGCACCGCGCGCAGGAACTGGCTGACATAGCCGATGGTGTCGCGGCGGACGCTGAGGATCTGCCGCGGCTCGGCCGTGGCGAGGTCGATCAGCGCCGCCATCGTGCCGGATGCCGATGCGGCCGCCGTCGCAGCGGTAATTGCCGAAGATCATTTTCAGGATCGAGGATTTGCCGGCGCCGGAGGGACCGGACAGCACCACGCATTCGCCGGCCTGGACCTGAAACGAGACGCCGCGCACGACGGGCAGTTCCACCCCGCCCTGCAGATGCATGGTGAAGGTCTTTTCGGCGTTGCCGATCTCGATCATCGCAGTCATCGGTTCAGGCTCACGCCGGCAAGATCGAGGAGACGAGCAACTGGGTGTAGGGCTCGCGGGGATCGTCGAGCACCTGATCGGTCAGCCCGGTCTCGATCACGCGGCCGCCCTTCATCACCATCACCCGATGCGACAACAGCCGCGCCACCGCGAGATCATGGGTGACGACGATCGCGGCAAGGCCGAGTTCGCTGACGAGATTGCGCATCAGATCGAGCAGCCGCGCCTGCACCGACACGTCGAGCCCGCCGGTCGGCTCGTCCATGAACACCAGCCGCGGCTCGGTGACGAGATTGCGCGCGATCTGCAGCCGCTGCCGCATGCCGCCGGAATAGGTCCGCGGCGCATCGTCGATGCGGCCGACGTCGATCTCGACCCGCTCCAGCCAGGACGACGCCGTATCGCGAATGCGGCCATAGTGATTCCAGCCGACCGCCATCAGCCGCTCGCCGACATTGGCGCCGGCCGACACCGCCATCCGCAGGCCCTGCGCGGGATCCTGATGCACATAGCCCCAGTCGGTGCGAAACAGGAACCGCCGCTCGGCTTCACCGAGCGCCGCGAGATCGCGCATCACGCCGTCGCGCATCCGGTAGGACACGTGGCCCGCGCTCGGCGCAAGCTGCGCCGACAGCAGTTGCAGCAGCGTCGTCTTGCCCGAACCGGATTCGCCGACGATCGCCAGCACTTCGCCGGGATAGAGCGCAAAGGACACGTCGCGGCAGGCGGTCAGCCGGCCGTAGTTCTTGCCGAGGCGTTCGGCGACCAGCAGCGGCTGATCGTTCTCATGCCCGGCCATGCGCGCCTCTCCTTGTGCGGAGCCGCGCTCTCGGTGCCGCGATGTCCCTGCGCCTGCCGGGTCTCGCAATAGTCGGTGTCGGAGCAGACGAACATCCGGCTGCCCTGGTCGTCGGTGACGATTTCGTCGAGATAGGAATCGTCCGCCCCGCACAGCGCGCAGGGCGCGTCGAAGCGATAGCGCGTGAACGGATGATCCTCGAAGTCGAGCGACACCACCGTCGTGTGCGGCGGGATCGCATAGATGCGCTTCTCGCGGCCGGCGCCGAACAGTTGCAGCGCCGGACAATTGTCCATCTTCGGATTGTCGAATTTCGGCGTCGGCGACGGGTCCATCACATAGCGGGCGTTGACCTTCACCGGATAGGCATAGGAGGTCGCGATATGGCCGAAGCGCGCGATGTCCTCGTAGAGCTTGACATGCATCAGCCCGTATTCGCCGAGCGCATGCATGCGGCGGGTCTCGGTCTCGCGCGGCTCGAGGAAGCGCAGCGGCTCGGGGATCGGCACCTGATAGACCAGCACCTGGCCGTCATGCAGCGGCGCTTCGGGAATCCGGTGCCGGGTCTGGATCACGGTCGCATCCGCCGTCGAGGTCGTGGTTTCGACGCCGGCGGTCTTGGCGAAGAATTTGCGGATCGAGATCGCGTTGGTGGTGTCGTCGGAGCCCTGGTCGATCACCTTCAGCACGTCGTCGGGACCGAGGATCGCCGCGGTCACCTGCACGCCGCCGGTGCCCCAGCCATAGGGCATCGGCATTTCGCGGCTGGCGAACGGCACCTGATAGCCGGGGATCGCGATCGCCTTCAGGATGGCGCGGCGGATCATCCGCTTGGTCTGCTCGTCGAGATAGGCGAAATTGTAGGCCGGCGCGTTCATTCGGCGGCCTCCCGCAGGTCCGGCTGGCTGTCCGCCTCTTCGAATTCCTTGCGCAGCTTGCGCAACAGGCCGAGTTCGGACTGGAAGTCGACGTAATGCGGCAGCTTGAGATGCTCGACGAAGCCGGTCGCCTGCACATTGTCGGAATGCGACATCACGAATTCCTCGTCCTGCGCCGGCGCGGCAACCTCCTCGCCGAGTTCGCGGGCGCGCAGCGCGCGGTCGACCAGCGCCATCGACATGGTCTTGCGCTCGCTCTGCCCGAAGGCGAGCCCGTAGCCGCGGGTGAAGCACGGCGCCTCGGTGGCCGAGCCCTTGAACTGGTTGACCATCTGGCATTCGGTCAGCGCGATCGGCGCCGAGCGGCACCGCAAAGCCGACATCTTCGGCGAAAAATTCCACCTCGACCTCGCCGAAGCGGATTTCGCCGGCGAACGGATGGTTGCGGCCATAGCCGCGCTGCGACGAATAGCCGAGCGCCAGCAGAAAGCCTTCGTCGGCGCGCGCCAGATTCTGCAGCCGCAGATCGCGATCGGCCGGAAAGTTCAGCGGCTCGCGCGTGAGGTCGCCGACCGGCGCATCGGCATCGGCTTGCGGCGACGGCTCGATCAGGCCGTCGCGGCCGAGAATGTCGGTGACGCGCGGCATCGCCGATCGGCGCCTCCGCCGTCGCGGGCGGTTCGGGCAGGAAGCCTTCGGCGAGTTGCGGATCGAGCAGGCGATGGGTGTAGTCGAAGGTCGGGCCCGAGGATCTGGCCGCCCGGAATATCCTTGAAGGTCGAGGAAATCCGCCGGCGCACCTCCATCTCTGCCGGTGTCGACCGGCTCGGTGGCGCCGAAGCGCGGCAGCGTGGCGCGGAAGGCGCGCACCAGGAAGATCGCCTCGATCATGTCGCCGCGCGCCTGCTTGATCGCGAGCGCGGCCAGTTCGCGATCGTACAGCGAGCCTTCGGTCATCACGCGATCGACGCCGAGCGCGAGCTGTTCGGAGATCTGGGCCAGCGACACTTCGGCAACGTCGCGATCGCCGCGGCGCTCATGCGCCAGCAGCCGATGGGCGTTCTCGATGGCGCGTTCGCCTCCCTTGACGGCGACATACATGTCTCAGTCTCCCTTGGCGACGAGCCGCGTGGTGCGCGGTATCGCGACAATGGCGTCATCGGCCACCAGCACGACATCGATGCCGCGCGGAAACAGCGCGGCGTTGATGGCAAGCCGCTCGAACAGGTCGGCGGGCTGGATCGTGGCCTGCAACACCGCCGTGCCGTCGATGCCGGGGCCGCGCAATTCGAAGTGCGAGCCCTCGGTCAGGCTTTCGACCTGCAGGATCAGCGTGGTCGAACGATCCGGATATTCGTTGCTGCCGAACGCAAAGCGATCGAGCGCCGGCAGCGCCCGGGGATCGCCGATCAGCGCGAAGCTGCAGATCGAGGAATCCGCGATCACCGGCGCGCCGGTGTGGAATTTGAGCCATTTTGCCACGTCCGACGTTTCCGACATCGCGGCGTCGAGCCAGACCGGCGTGTCGTGGTCGAACAGGGTCAGCGCGATCGCGGCGGTGCCGCGCATCATCGGCGACGGGCGCGCCGGCGGCAGCCGCGATCCGCTGAACGCTGCCGGGGCGCGCCATCGCATCCATCACCGAGCGGAAGGTCGATTGCGCCGACAGACACCTTGTCGGCGAATCCCGCGGGCAGTTCGGCAACTGTCGTCATCGCTCAGCCCTCCCCGCGCACCATCGTGTAGAAATCGACCCGCGTCGCCGCGGTCTCCCGCGCCTTCCGGTCCCGCTCGGCAATGATGGCCGCGCGCAAGCGGCGCCAGCACCTTCGCCTCCATCGCGCCGGCGAATTCGTCCGACTGCACCAGCGCGTCGCACAGCGCGATCATCCGCGCCTTTTGCCGGTCGCGGCCGAGCGTGTAGCCAAAGCCGACCTCGCCGGTCGCAAGCCGCACCGCCGCGCGCGACACCGTGGCCTCGCCGAGATTGAACGGCGCGCCGTCGCCGCCGATGCGGCCGCGCACCATCACGAGGCCGTTCTCCGGCTCGCGCAGATCTTCGTGGGCCGGCACGGCGATGCGCACTCGAGACAGCCGGCAATGTCCGCCGCATCGGAATGCGCCAGCACCGCCATCGCCGCCTGGCGCTGCGCCTGTTTGCCGTTTTCGCCGCCCGCGGTCATGTCAGCCTTCTTCGAATTCAGTGTCTTGCCGGAATCAAGTTGTCTATGATACTAGACAACTTGATAACGAAGCGCCATGACTGTTTCGTGACAAAGGGATGATTTTTCCGATGCCCCTTCCCGGCGTTTCCGCGCCATGACCATGCAGGACACAGCCTCCGGCGTGGCGCTGTGGCGGCAGGTCGCCGACGGCATCGAGCGCGGCATCGCCGACGGCACTTTGCCGCCGGCGAAAAGCTGCCGGGCGAGACCGAGATCGCCGAGACCTATCGCGTCAACCGCCACACCGTGCGCCGGGCGCTGGCGACGCTGGCCGAGCGCGGCCTGGTGCGCGCCGAACGCGGCAGCGGCACCTATGTCGAAGGCGCCGCGACTCGCCTATCCCTTGCGCTCGCGCACGCGCTTTTCCGAAATCGTCGGCGCCGGCGGCCGCGAGCCGCGCGGCCAGTTGATCGGCGCTTCCGAGGAACTCGCGACCCGCGAACTGGCGCGGCAGCTCGGCTTGAAGACCGGCGCGCCGCTGATCCGGATCGAAGCGCTGCGGCTGGCCGACCGCACGCCGATCTGCGTCGGCACCACCTGGCTTCGGCGCGGAGCGCTTTCCCGACGCCGGCCGCGTCTATCGAGCGCGCGCGCTCGATGACGAAGCTGCTCGCGCATTACGGCATCCGCGACTTATCGCCGGGCTTCGACCCGGATCACGGCGGCCATTGTCGACGCCACCGACGCCGCGCGGCTCGATCTCGCGCTCGGGACGTCCGGTGCTGGTGGTCGACAGCACCGACGTCGACGCCGACGGCAAGCCGCTCGTGACCAAGCGCTCGCGCTTTGCCGCCGAGCGCGTCGAGTTCGTGGTGGAGAATAGCTGAGCATATTCCGGCAGCATGGCTTTCATCCTTCGAGACGCGCGCAAAAGGCGCGCTCCTCAGGATGAGGTTATTCGCGCGGTATGCTACGCTACACGACCGCGCGCCGGCCGATGATCGCAAAGCGGAGCTTGCTGGAGATCCAGTCGATCGCGGCGACCGCGACCAGGATCATCAGGATCAGGAACGACACCTTCTGCCATTCCAGCACGCGGATCTGCTCGGCCAGTTGCAGGCCGATGCCGCCGGCGCCGACGATGCCGATGATGGTCGCCGAGCGGGTGTTCGATTCGATGAAATAGAGCACCTGCCCGGCGATGACCGGCAACACCTGCGGCATCAGGCCGAAGCGGATTTCGTGCAGCGCGTTGCCGCCGGAGGCGCGGATGCCTTCGACCTGCTTCTTGTCGGCGCCCTCGATCGCCTCGGAGAACAGCTTGCCGAACGCGCCGAAATCCGACACCGCGATCGCCAGCACGCCGGCGAACGGACCGAGACCGACGACGTTGATCCAGACCAGCGCCCAGATCAGCGTATCGACGCCGCGGATGGAATCGAGGAAGCGGCGGACCGGAAAGCGGAAGATATTGGACGGCACGATGTTCCTGGCCGCCAGCAGGCTGACCGGCAACGCGAACACCGCGGCAAGCGTGGTGCCCAGCAGCGCGATCGACAGCGTTTCGCCGAGCGCCTTCAGATAAAGCGGCAGCGAGGAGCCGGGATCGGGCGGGATCATCATCATCGAGATCCAGCCGAGCTGGTGCAGGCCCGCCAGCATCCGCGCCGGCGAGAAGCCGAGATGAACCAGGCCAAAGGCAAAAATCGCGAACGCGCCGAGCAGCATCAAGCGGCGTCGCGAGCCGCGCCGACACCGGCCGGTCGAACACGCCGGGATATCGCGCGCGCAGGCCTTCGATGATCCGGCATCGGCAATTCGGCTCATGCGCGCCGCTCCCTGCCGAACAGCCGGCCGCGGATCCAGCCGGTGCCGATATCGATGACGAAGACGGTGAGGATGATCATCAGCAGGATCGCGCTGACATCGGAATAATAGAATTTGCGGATCGCGACGATCAGTTCCTGCCCGATGCCGCCGGCGCCGACAAAGCCCATCACCGAGGCGCCGCGCACATTGATCTCGAAGCGCAGCAGCGTGTAGCTGGCGAAGCCGGCCACCACCTGCGGCAGCACCGCGAAACGCATGCAGGAGATCCAGCTGGCGCCGGTGGAGCGCACCCCCTCGACCGGCTTCATGTCGATGTTCTCGACGATCTCGGAATATTGCTTGCCGAGCGCGCCGATCGAGTGGATCGTGATCGCGAGAACGCCCGCCATCGGGCCGAGGCCGAAGGCGATGACGAAGATCAGCGCGAACACGATGTCGGGCACGGTGCGGCAGAATTCCATCAAGCGCTTGACGACGAAGCGCAGCCAGGGCGCCGGCGAGGTGTTTTCCGCCGCGAGAAAGTTGAGCGCAAAGCCCAGCACCGCGCCCGAACAGCGTGCCGACATAGCTGATCAGGATGGTCTCGCCCAGATAGCAGCGACCATTTCTGCCAGCCCCAGAGCCATTCGCCGATATTGGTCCAGACCCGCTGGCCATTGTCCAGGGTGAGGATGCGATCGAAATAGCTGACGAAATGGCCGAAATAGGTGAACAGCGTCCGCAGATTCACCTCCGCCCCGACCGAGGCGATGACGAGAGCGGCGAAGAACACCGCCGCACCCAGCGTGATGCGCAGCCGCTTGCGCGCCACCGCCTTGCGATAGGCCTCGTTCAGCGCGGCGAGTTGCTGGCTCGGGGAGAATGCGAGACGGCGACGGTCATGTCGCGCTTCGATTCAGGTCGATCCGGACAAACAAAAGAGCCGGGTCGCGGGACCCGGCTCCGGCTTCAGCTCCTCGCGATCAGGACGCCTTCTTGCGC
The DNA here is from genome assembly GCA_963843225.1 of uncultured Alphaproteobacteria bacterium. Taxonomy (GTDB): domain Bacteria; phylum Pseudomonadota; class Alphaproteobacteria; order Rhizobiales; family Xanthobacteraceae; genus Bradyrhizobium. Next base: position 28,431 of record CAWJJT010000017.1, read on the forward strand.
AGATTGTCGACGAATTTGATCAGCTCGATGGTCTTGTTGTAGTCGTCGTTGGTGATCGTCTGCCACGGCAGGTTCTTGCCGTCGGAGAGCTTCTTGAACGCTTCCTTGTCCTTTTCGGGCGCATCGAGGAACGCCTTCTTGATCGCGGCCTTCATGTCCTCGGGCAGATCGCTCAGATAGGCATAGGGCGAGTTGATGATGAGGTCCGACTTCACGATGATGCGGAAGTCTTCCTTCTTCAGCGGCGTGCCGTCGCTCGACTTGACCATGTTCTTGGCGAGCATGCGCGTCAGGTTCGAATCGTCATCGGCGTTCCACCAGTTGGCGGCGACGTCGACCGTGCCCTGCGCCAGCGCCAGCACGGCGTTCTCGTGGCTTCCGGTGAACACCACCTGCGAGAAGAATGAATCGGGATCGATGCCCATCTGGTTCATCTTGAAGCGCGGCATGTTGTTGCCGGAGGTCGAGTTGGGATCGACCAGACCGAGGTTCTTGCCCTTCAGATCCTCGATCTTCTGGTACGGGCTCTTGGCGAGAACGTAGAACACCGAATAGTAGCCCTTGGATCCGTCGGCATTGACGTCGATCACGAAGGCATCGGTCTTGACGCCGGTGACGCGCGCGCGCGCAAACGACGCCGGACCGTAATAGCCGATGCTGGATGTTGCCGGCGCGCTGGCCTTCGATCACGGCGGCATAGTCGTTGGCGACGCGCAGAGTGACCTTGATGCCGAGTTCCTTCGACAGATAGTTCACGAACGGCGTGAAGCGCTCGGTGACGCCGGAGCCGTTCTCGGCCGGAATCACCGCGAAGGTGATTTCCGGATATTTCGCCTTCCAGTCCTGCGCGGAGGCCGCGGTTGCGGTGAATGCCAGCATCGCAGCGCTGGCGATGACGGTACGACGATTGATCATGACGTCCTCTTTCCTGGGTTGAATACTCGTATTGAAACCGTTTCGCTTGCAGCTGTTCCGCGGAACGCGCTGGTTGACGTGACGCGATACTCAGGCCGCGGCAGCGGTGCCGAGAGCCGGAATCGCTGACTCGCCGGCATCCTGCGCCGGCGCGGTGCCCATCACCTCGTTGGCCTCGAGATCGTAGAGTTCGCGCGCGATGTGTTCGGTCAGCGTCGCCGGTACGCCGTCGAACACGATCCGGCCCGCAGCCATGCCGATCAGGCGATCGCAATAGGTCCGCGCCAGATCGAGCGAATGCAGGTTGCAGATCACGGTGATGCCGAAATGCTTGTTGATGCGCAGCAGCGCGTCCATCACGATGCGGGTGTTGCGCGGATCGAGCGAGGCGATCGGCTCGTCGGCCAGGATGATGTCGGGCTCCTGCACCAGCGCGCGCGCGATCGCGACGCGCTGCTGCTGGCCGCCGGAGAGCTGGTCGGCGCGTTGCGCCGCCATCGAGGCCATGTCGAACTGTTCGAGCGCCGACATCGCGACCGCGAGGTCCTCCTCCGGCCAAAGCTGCGCCAGCGAGCGCCAGACCGGAATTTCGGACAGCCGCCCCATCAGCACATTGGTCAGGACGTCGAGCCGGCCGACCAGATTGAACTGCTGGAAGATCATCGCCGAACGGGCGCGCCACTGCCGCAGATCCCGGCCGCGCAGGGCGGTGACATCGACGCCGTCGAAAACGATCCGTCCCGACGGTCGGCTCCGCGAGGCGGTTGATCATGCGCAGCAGGGTCGACTTGCCGGCGCCGGAACGGCCGATCACGCCGACGAAGCCGCCGGGCGCAATCGAGAACGACGCATTGTCGACCGCGGTCTTTGTGCCGAAACGGCACGTCAAACCTTCCACCACCAGCATGCGATGCTCCAGAGCGCCTCGTTGCTCCTATCGCTAGCCTCGGGATTCAACAGTTGTGTGACAGCCACGCTGCGGTGCGGCAATCGTCCACACCCGCATGCAGCGTCATGCATTCGTCATGACATCGTCATCAGGGCCGCCGATGACGTGCAGCCCTGACACAAATTGCACGCGAGAGGTCCGCATGGCCGGCAAGATGCTTTCCGTCGAACCGACGGTCGACCCAAGCGCCAAACTGCATGACGTCAAGCTCGGCGCCTATTGCGAGGTCGGCGCGCGGACGATCCTGCAGGAAGTGACGATGGACGATTATTCCTACGTCGTGAACGACGCGCAGATCACCTACACGACGATCGGAAAGTTCTGCTCGATCGCGGCGATGACGCGGATCAACCCCGGCAATCACCCGATGCACCGCGCCACGCAGGCGCACTTCACCTATCGCGCCAGCGCTTATTTTCCCGGAAGAAAGCGACGAGGCCGAATTCTTCGAATGGCGGCGCGGCCATCGCGTCCATATCGGTCACGACGTCTGGATCGGACATGGCGCCATCGTGCTGCCGGGCCGCGGCGTCGGCACCGGCGCGGTGGTCGCGGCCGGCGCCGTCGTCACCAAGGACGTGCCGGCCTACACCATCGTTGCCGGCAACCCGGCGCGAACGATCCGCCGCCGCTTTCCCGAAGCGGTAACCGACCGGCTCGCCGAGCTTTCCTGGTGGGACTGGGACCACGAAACCCTGCGGAAGGCACTGCCCGATTTCCGCAAGCTCGCGGTCGAGGATTTTCTTGCAAAATACGAGGCCGCGGCCGGCATCGGCCGGTCGCCTCTCCCGAAGCGAAGTGCGGCATCATGACCGATATTCTGATCGAGGGCGGCGAGGCGCTGCTCGGCGGCGAGTTTCTCGAAACATCGCTGCGGATCGAAGACGGCGAGATCGGCGCGGTCGGCGCGCGCCATGGCCGCACGGCACTGGGCCTCGATGCCAGCGGACTCAAGGTGCTGCCCGGCATCGTCGACCTGCATGGCGATGCGTTCGAACGGCAGATGATGCCGCGCCCCGGCGTCGATTTTCCCACCGACGTGGCGCTGGCCGACAGCGACCGGCAGGCGATCGGCAACGGCATCACCACCGTGTTCCACGCCACCACCTGGTCGTGGGAACCGGGCCTGCGCAGCGCCGACAATGCGAGGCTGCTGCTCGAGGCGATCGAGGCGATGCGGCCGCAACTCGCCGCGGACACCCGCTTCCATCTGCGGCAGGAGACCTACAATCTCGACGCCGAGGCCGAAATCGGCCAATGGCTGGCGGACGGACGCATCGACCTGTTCGCCTTCAACGACCACATGGACTCCACGGTCGCCAATCTCGCCAAGCCGCAAAAGCGAAGCCGCATGGTTGAACGCACCGGACTGGCCAATGAGGCGTTCGACGCACTGGTGGCTCACGTCGTCGAACGCGCCGCCGAGGTCCCTGCTTCCATCGCGCGGCTGGCCGAACTGGCCCGCAACGCCAATGTCCGGATGCTCTCCCATGACGACAATTCCCCGCAGATGCGCGCGGCATTTCGCGGCATGGGCGTGAACATCGCCGAATTCCCGGTCAACGAGGAAACCGCCCGCGCCGCCGCGGAAGCCGGCGACGCCATCGTGTTCGGCGCGCCCAATGTCGTGCGCGGCGGCAGCCACACCGGATGGACGCGGGCATCCGACATGATCGCCAAGGGCCTTTGTTCGGTGCTGGCCTCCGACTATTATTATCCGGCGCAGCTACTGGCCGCGTTCCGGCTCGCGGCCGACGGCGTGCTGCCGCTGGCGCGTGCATGGGACCTGATTTCGGCAGCGCCGGCGCGGGCGGCCGGACTCACCGACCGTGGCGTCCTCGCGGAGGGCCATCGCGCCGACATCATCCTCGTCGATGACGAAGTGCCGCTGCGGCCGCGGATCGTCGCGGTGATCGCCGCCGGGCGCCTGGTCCATCTCACCGACGCGAGCCGGCTGATCCTTTCATCGCCCGCGCGGCGCGAGGCGGTGGTGGCAGCGTGATGTGCTGGATTCTTCTTGACGTGCTTTCCTGACGCGAACCGGCCTCCACTTCGCTTGAAAACGCTCTATGCTGGCCGCATGGCTTCCTCCCCCCGATATGCAATCTACTACATTGCCCCACCCGGCGGCGCTCTCGATCGCTTCGGCGCTTCATTGCTCGGCTACGACGCCTTTGACGGCAACGACCTGCCCTTTCCGGACGACGTTCCGCGGTCGGTGCCGGACTGGCGCGAACTGACGCGCGATCCCCGCAAATACGGCTTCCATGCCACGCTGAAGGCGCCGATGACGCTTGGCAGCAGGCGAGACCGAAGCCGGCCTTCTCGCCGCCTGCGAGACCTTCGCCTCAACGCCTCGGCCGATTCCGGCGATCCGGCCGGTTGTCGACTCCATCAGCGGTTTTATCGCGGTCGTACCGGGAGAGCCGTCGGCCGGACTGGAGCAACTCGCCGCGAACTGTGTGCGCGAATTCGATGGCTTCCGCGCGCCGCTGACGCCGGAGGACCGGGCACGGCGCAATCCTTCCGCACTGACGCCGAGGCAATGCGACTATCTCGATCGCTTTGGATATCCCTATGTCATGGAAGACTTCCGCTTCCACATGACGCTGACGGGACGGCTCGACGCCGACGCGGCGCCCGCCGATTCTGACCATGCTGCGGGATCGCTTTTCCGTGCTCGGACTGCAGACGCTCAACATCGACCGGATCGCGGTCTGCCGCCAGGACACAGCCGATTCCCGATTTCGGATCCTCGCACAGTTCGTGCTGGCGCAGGCCGACACCTAGCCGCCGCTCGTTGTCTCGCTTGGCCGTCAGCAGCCGCGACAGATGTTGAGCTGCTTGTCGAGCTGTTCGTCGAGCTTCGGTTGCCGCGCGTCATAGGTCGACAATTGCTGGTCCACGGCCCGGTTCGCCGGCGATGCCGGCGAGAACTGCTGGGCGCGGGGCTGCAGATGACCGATCGGCGCGTTGCCATAGACGGTCAATCCGGACTGCGCGTTGGCGACGGCACCCGAAGCAAGCGTACCGCCGAGGATCGTCATGATGAGAAGAATCTTGTGCATTGGTCTACTCCGCCGAAATCGGCGTGGCGGGCGCTTGCAATGATGCGCATCTCGCCATCGTCGTGCGTTCAATCCATGCCTGTTATTTGGGTGCGATCGGCCGCCGTTAAATACGCGTTTTTGCCGGTTTGCCCTGCAGTCACGCGCGTTTGATGCCTTGCAAAGACAATGCGACAGTTTCGAGTTTTTTCGAAATCGCACGCAAAAGGCTCGCCCCTCAGCCCGGTTGGATACGGGGACAGACGATGTCGACGCGGCCGCCGGGGCCCGCGTGAATGACCAGCCGGAAGCCGTGCAGCTTGACGACGGCTGCGACGAGGCTCAGGCCAAGCCCTACGCCCGGCGTGTTCCGGATCTTGTCGGAGCGGTAGAAGCGCCGCAGCACCGCCTCGCGCTCCTGCTCGCTGATGCCGCCTGCCGGTATCAGTCACGCGCAGGACGATCTCCTTGTCGTTGCGCGCGAGTTCGATCGTCACCTTGCCGCCTTCCGGCGTGAACTTGATGGCGTTGTCGACGAGGTTGGCGACAGCCTCGAACAGGAGATCGCGGTCGCCGCGCACGCTGAGTTGCTGCCCCGCCTCGACCCGCAGGGCGATGTTCTTGTTCTCGGCGATCGGCTCATAGAGGTCGTAGACCTCGTGCAGCATCTCGTGCAGCGCCACGTTGCCGAAACCCGCCGACCGCCGGCTGTTTTCGATCTCGGCCAGGCGCAACAGCGCCGTGATGATCGAAAGCGACTGATCGATGCCCGCGATCGCCTTGTCGGCGACGGCCTGAAGCTGCTCCAGGCTTTTGGCGTTGGTCCGCCCGCGCTCGAGCGCCAGCCGCGCCCGCGTCAGCGGCGTGCGCAGATCATGGGCGATGTCGTTGCCGACGCCTTCGAGCGCGTGGATCATCGTTTCCATTTCATCGAGCATGCCGTTGACGATGACCGCGAGCCTGGAAAACGGCTCGTCGACGTTGCGATATGGCAGCCGCTCGCGCAGATCGCCGGCGATGATGCGCTGGACGCGCTGGTTGACCTCCTCGACGCGCTTCTGGGCCCGCATGCTCAGCCACGCGCCGGCCAGCAGACAAAGCAGAAAGGCCGGCAGCAGACCCAGCGCGAGCGCCTGGCCGACGACATGGGAGATCTCGCGCGCCTCGTCGACCTCGCGTCCGATCACCAGCGCCTCGCCGCCGGGCATGCGGCGTGCGATCGCGCGGATCACGCGCCTGTCCTGTCCGGACGGAAGCGTCCTGACGATGTGGACGCTCCGGACGATATCGTTCATCCTGAGTTCGGGTGGAATCCGTTCGAGATTTCCGGCGATCCTGCGGCCGTCGGCGTCGAACAGCCCGGCATACTGGACGCCGCGGGAGTCCTCGCTGAGGTGCTGGTCGATGGCGTCGACCCGGCGAGCCGCGGGCAACGCCGATATGAAGCCCAGTTGCCTCGTGATCATATTGTCCGAGCGCGCGACCAGATAGTCGTCGGTCTTCCAGTAGATGAAGCCGAACAGCACGATGACGAAGATCGCGAACACGGCCGCCACCGCGAGCGCCCAGTGAAACGTCTTCGAGCGAATGAACCGGAATTGAGGCATCGAATCCCGCCGCCCGGATGTCACGCCTGGCGTCAGCGGCGGCGCGATGTAGTCGGCCATCTGAACGCTATGATCCCGTGCGAAGAATGAACCCGGCGCCGCGGACATTGTGGATCATGGGGACTTCATCGGGCCCGTCCACCTTATGACGCAGACGGCCCATATGCACGTCGACCAGATTGGTGGCGGGCACGAATTTGTAATTCCAGACCTCTTCCAGCAGCATGGCTCGCGTCAGCAATTGGTCGCTGCGCTGCATCATGTATTCGAGCAGCCGAAACTCCCGCGGCAACAGATCGATCGCGCGATCGCCGCGCTTGGCGGTGCGTTCGATCAGGTCGAGTTCCAGGGGCCCTGCCCGCAGCGTCGTCTCCCGCGATTCCGCGGGCCGGCGCAGCAGCGCTTCGATGCGCGCGACAAGCTCCACGATCGCGAACGGCTTTGTGAGATAATCGTCGCCACCCATCCGCAATCCGCGCACGCGGTCATCGACCGCGCCGAGCGCGCTCAGGACCAGCACCGGCGTGCGCATCTGATCCTTGCGCAGCGCCTCGATCACCGTGAGGCCGTCCATTCCCGGCAGCAGCCGGTCGACGATCATGGCGTCGGGCCGGATCGATCGCGCCTTGTCGAGGCCCTCGATGCCGTCAGCCGCCCATTCGACTTCGAAGCCGCGATCGGCGAGTTCGGCCGTGATCTCCTCGGCCGTTTCGCGGTCGTCCTCGATGAGAAGCACCCTGGCCATCGATTCATTCTCTGTTGCCGCGCCAATCCGCGCCGCAGCTTCACGCGGTATTTTCGGAACCCCGATCGTGCCAGCAGACAACGCCATGACGTCAACGACCTGCAAATACCCGGATAGAAGAGCCGGACAGCGCCGCCGCGCCTTGTTCGGGGGCCCAAGGCGCGGCGTGCGCTGTCCACTCTGCGGCCACAGCCACCGCCTCCGGGGGAAAGCGCGGTGGGACCGCTCGAGAATAAAGATAATCACGGCTCTCGGGCCGCACCATTAAATAGGGTTTTAATGTCGATGCACTTGAGCTCCTCAGCAGCCGAAGGGTGTTGAAGACGCCGGAACGCCGGGCGTGGCGGCGGCGCCGGTGGCATTGGCCGGCGTCATCATGCCCGGCGTCGCCAGATTCATCGTCACGCTCTCGGCGCAGACCGTTGAGTTCGGCGTCGGCATCACGGCCATGGTCGGATTTGCTGCTGCGCCCGGATCGATGCTGGTGACACCGAGATCGGCGACCGGAGTTCTGGATGGTGCCGAGCGGCGGGCTCGCCGGAACTTGCGGCGTCGACAGCGGCAAGGCGGCGCCGTTGGTCGGCGGCCCGCCCGGCGTCGTGCTGCAGACGGTGGTCGAAGGACTACCGAGCGGCGATACCGGCGAAATGGTTCCGGTCGTGCTGGCGACCACTGGCGTCGGAATGGTTCCGAGCGCGGTCCCCGACATCAATGCGGTCGACGACGTGATCGCAGCCGGAATGGTGCTGCCCAATGTCGGCGCGGCGACCGTGGCCGGCACCGGCGACGCTGCAATGGAGGGCGCCAGCAGCGACGAGGTTGCGGCCATCGACGCTGCGGGTGTCGTCGAGCCGGGAATGGTCGACTGGAAGGAGGTCGCGGGTTGCGCCGAGAGCGCGAACGGCGCGGTCGAACTCGCCGTTGGGAACGTGGGAGCGGCGGACGGCACGTTGGGGATTCCCGAAACTGCTGACGTCGTCGCGATCGTGCCAGGCATAATTGAGGTGAATGCGACCGTTGGCGTCGCCGGGCCGATTTGTCCCGTGGGCGTCGCGCAGGTCACGACGGTTCCGGGCGTCGACGGGTCGGATGCCAGCGGCACCGGGGCCAGGGTCGTGTCGGGCGCGCCCGGCTGGGTTATCGCCGAGAACGGGCTGGCGCCATTGAGCGGAGAGGACAATATCGTTCCCGGCGTCGACGAAAGCCCCATCGCCGTGGTGCCCATCGTCGAGACCTGCGCCAGGCTGGCGTTGCAACCGAGCAGCAGCGCCGCCGCCGTCAACAACAGGTGTCGCATCGCGATTACCCTTCTCCTCGGCCGCTCTAGCTCGTCCGCACCTTGCTGCGCACCGCGACCTTGCTGCCTTCGGCCAGGTTCACCATCGGATTGAGGATCACCTGATCGCCCGGCTTGACGCCGTCATGCACCTCGACCTCGGTGCCGAAGTCGCGCGCGATCGTGATTTTCTGCATGCGCACGACGCCGTTCTCGACGACCGCGACGTGCAGGCCGTTCTGATTGAAGATGACGGCATCGGCCGGCACGATCATCGACGGCGTCTTGCGCGGGATGAACAGTTCGACGGTGCAGTAGATGCCCGGACTGAGCGCGCCGTCCGGATTGGGGACGTCGATCTCGGTCAGCAGCGTTCGGCTGCCGGGCTGCAACGCGCTTGCGATGCGCGTGACCTTGCCGGGAAAGGTCCGGTCTGGAATCTCCGGGACGCGAACCACCGCATCGACGCCGGGTCCAACCCCGAACGCCTCGTCCTGCGGAACGAACACCTGGGTGCGGATCACGTTGGAATGCATCAGCGTGAACATGAAGGTCGAGCCCGCCTGCACCAGGCTGCCATTGTCGATGGCGCGCTGCGTGATCACGCCGTCGAACGGCGCCACGACGCGCTGGTAGGCCTTCTCCTGTTCGAGCACCCGGATCTGGGCCTGCTGGGCGGCGATATTCGACTGGGCCACGCCCACCGCGGCCTGCTGCGCCTGCAGGGTCAACTGATCATTGTCGCCCTGCTGAAGCGTGAGCCATCCCTGCTTGACCAGATTGCTGTCGCGCGCATTGGTGACGCTGCGCGAGTTCACGGCTTGCCTGCGTCTGCTGCAAGGTGGCCTGGTCCTGCGCCAGCGTCGCCTGCGCCTGGGTGATCTGGTGGTCGAGTTCCGGCGCCGTGATATCCGCCAGCAGGGTCGCCGGCCTTGACCTGATCGCCGATGTCGACGTAGCGCTTCTCGATATAGCCGCTGGTGCGCGCGAAGATATTGGCCGCCTCGAAAGCCGTGGTGGTCGCCGGCAGGGTGACGGAAATCTTGCCGTCCGCATCGCGCACGGCCGCAACGCGAACGTCAGGCACGAACGTCTGGTGATCCTGCGCGACGGCCGCGACCTCGCGCGCGGCCTGATAGTGACGCCAGCCGCCCAATCCCAGTCCGCCCAGCAGCAACAGCAGCGCACCTGCGCCAAGCAGCGCGCCACCATAGCGACGCCGCCGCTTGGGCGGCGCGCTCGGCAGCGCAACAACGCGATCGGTGTCGGGATCGATCCGATCCTCGCCTTCATCCTTCGGTCGCAGGCGAATCTCTGTCATTTCGGTATTTCCTCGAATACGCCATGGTGGGGCTTTCCGTCGTTGCCCTTGCGCAGCATGGCAAACAGGTAAGGCACGATCAGCAGCGTGGTCGGCGTCGCGAACACCAGGCCGCCGATGACGGCGCGCGCCAGCGCCGCGTTCTGCTCCTCGCCGGCGGCGCCGATCGCCATCGGGATCATGCCGACGATCATCGCGGCCGCCGTCATCAGGACCGGGCGGATACGGGTGCGCCCGGCGCTCAGCGCGGCCTCGAAGGCCGTGTGGCCCTTCAGTTGCTGTTCGCGCGCGAAGGTCACGAGCAGGATCGAATTCGCCGAGGCGACGCCGACCGCCATGATCGCGCCCATCAGCGAGGGCACGTTGAGCGTCGTGCCGGTGATGAACAGCATGGTGACGATGCCGCAGAGCGTCGCCGGCAGCGCCAGGATCACCACGAACGGATCGCCGAAGGTCTGGTAGTTCACCACCATCAGGAAATAGACGAACACCGCGGCGAACAGCAGTCCGATGCCGAGATTGCGGAACGAGTTGTTCATGCTCTGGATCTGGCCGACGACCTGAATCGAATTGCCGGGCTTCAACCCCTTCTGCAGTTCGGTGGTGACCTTGTGGATGTCGGCGGCGACACCGCCGAGATCGCGGCCCTGCACGCTGGCATAGACATCAAAGACCGGCTGGATGTTGGTCTGGTTGGCGTTGGTCGCCACCGAGTCGCGCTTGAACGTCGCCACATTGCTGAGCATGCCGGGGACGACCTGGCCGCCCACCGACAGCGAAGTCGAGACCGGGGTGTTGGCCAGCGCATTCAGCGAGTTGACTTTATACTCCGGCGTTTGCACCGCCAGATAATACGGGATGCCCGACGTCGGATCGGTCCAGAAGTTCGGCGACACCTGTTCCGAGGAACTGAGGCTGACATTGATGTTGGTGGCAACCGTGCTCGCGTTGAGGCCGAGTTGGGCCGCCCGGGTGCGGTCGATCTGGGCGTAAAACTCAGGCGCATCGACTTCCTGCTGCAGATGCGCGTCGACAATGCCCGGTATCGCCGCGAGGCGCTGGCGGAGCTGCTTTGCGACCGCCAGATTGGTCGGGTCGTAGCCCACCGTCCGGACGTCGATCTGCGCCGGCAGGCCGAAGTTCAGGATCTGGGTCACGATGTCGGCCGCCTGGAAATAGAAGGTATCCTCGGGGAAGGCCTTCGGCAGCACCTGACGCAATTGCTTGACGTAATCGGCGGTGGGTTTGTGGCCCTCCTTGAGCGCCACCTGGATGATGCCGTCGTTGACACCGATGGTCGAACCGTCGGTGAATGCCAGATTATAGGCCCGCGCCGGCAATCCGATATTGTCGACGATGAGCTCGCGGTCCTTCTCCGGGATCACTTCGCGGATCTTGTCCTCGACCGCCTGGAATATCTTCTCGGTGCTTTCGATGCGGGTCCCCGCCGGCGCCCGGACGTGGAGCTGGATCTGGCCGGCGTCGATCAGCGGGAAGAAGTCCCGGCCAACAAGCGTCAGCATCACTCCGCCGAGGCCAAGGATCAGGACAGCGGTGACCGGAACGATGAACCGGTGACGAAGCAATGTCGTCAGCAGCCCTGAATATCCGTCGCGCATGCGCTCGAACCCGCGCTCGAACGCCGCGGATATCCGCGAAAAAAAGCCCGTCGGCGCATCGTCGCCGGCGTGGTGGCGCCTCTCGCTCTTGAGCAGCAGGCCGATCGTGATCGGGGTCAGGGTCCGCGACAATCCGTAGGAAGCCAGCATCGCGAACACCACGGCTAGCCCGAGCGGCGTAAACAGGTATTTGGCCGGCCCGTCGAGGAACACCACGGAGGTGAACACGCAACTGATGGCGAGTGTCGAAACCAGCGTGGGAATCGCGATCTCGGCGGCGCCGTGCAGCGTCGCCTCGGAAAGCGGCATGCCCTCCTCGGTCCATAGCCTGTGCGTATTCTCGATGGTCACCGTGGAATCGTCGACCAGAATACCCACCGCCAGCGCGAGACCGCCCAGCGTCATGGTGTTGAGCGTCTCGCCGAGAAAATACAACACGACGAGCGACGTCAGGATCGACAGCGGGATCGAGATCATCACGACTAACGTCGAGCGCCACGAACCGAGGAAGACCAGGATCATCAGCGCGGTAAGGCCCGCGGCGATCGCACCCTCGCGCAGCACACCATTGACCGAATTCTTCACGAACACGGACTGGTCGAACAGTTCGCTGATCTTCATCCCGGCCGGCGCGGCGGCGCGGACGGCGCCCAGCGCCTGCTTGACGCCGTTGACGACGGCGAGCGTCGAGGCGTTGCCGTTCTTGATCACGCTGAGCATGACCGAGCGGTGGCCGTCCTCCCGCACGATGTTCTGCTGCACCAGATAGCCGTCGCGGACCTGCGCCACATCCTTCAGGAAGATGGTGGCGCCGTTGACGAACTTGACCGGCATCATGTTGAGGTCGTTGATCGTCGCGGGCGTCGCGTTGGTCCGCACCGTATATTGGGTGCCGCCAATCTTCGCCGTGCCCGCCGGCAGCGTCAGGTTCTGCGTATTGACCGCGTTCACGATGTCGAGCGGCGTCAGCCCGCGCGACAGCAGCTTCTCCGGATCGATATCGACCATGATCTGGCGATACTTGCCGCCGGCCGGCGTCGGCAGCGTGACGCCGGGAACCGGCGCCAGTTGCTGCCGGACCTTGTAGATGCCGAAATCGTAAAGCTGCTGCTCGTTGAGGGTGTCCGAGTTGAGGCTGAGCTGCAGCACCGGAACGCTCGAGGCATTGAACTGCACGACGATCGGCGGCTGGATGCCCGGCGGCATCAGGGCGCGAATCGAGTTGGTGGCGGCGACGATCTGCGAGATCGCAAGATCCAGATTGACGTCCGGCTGGAAGTAGATCTTCTGGATCGACAGGCCCATGAAGGTCTGCGCCTCCATGTTCTTGATGCCGCCGACGCTGGCGCTGATGGCATACTGGCTATAGGTGGAGACGCGCTGTTCCATTTCCGGCGTGGAGAGGCCGGTGTACTGCCAAATCACGGTCACCACCGGAATGCGGATTTCCGGAAAAATATCCGTCGGCATCGACCGGATCGCGGCGACGCCGAGAAACAGGATCAGCGCCGCTACCACGTAAAACGTGTGCGGAAATCTCAGCGCAAAACGAACTAAACCCATTGTCTGTTCCTGTTGAGCGCCGGTTGCGGCATCGGCCGCAACCGGCGGCTCTCGTTATTTATTTCAACTGCACCTGCACGACGTGCCCGGGCTTGTCGGCATGGCCCTGCGCGATCACCAGATAGCGCCGCTGGATCTTGTCCTCGCCGTGCACCACCTGCCGGATCGCGCCGGTGGCGTTGACGATCGCCGAGCCGGCCGGATTGGTCATGAAGGCGGCCAACGGCTCCAGCGGCCCCTGGCCGTCCCGCTCATGTGACAGCGCGAGAACGTAAGGCTGTTTCGGCTCGAGGCCCGTCACGGCGGCCTGCAGCACCTGGATCAGGCCCTGATCGAACAGCGAGACACTGGTGGAAGCCTTGTCCTCAGTGCCCGCGCCGGCGCTGCTGCCGACGGTCTTGCGGCCTTCGATCGGCGTCAGCAACAGATGCGCGGTCTCGCCGGCCACACCGAGCGGCTGCAGACCCTGCATGCCGTCGCCTTCCGGCACCGCGTTCGGAACATAGGTGATCGCCTGCGGCGCCTGACCGATCGGGCTGGTCGCGATCAGCTTGTTGGTGAGGGTGTCGATCGCGGCCATGCCGTCGGCGTTTTCCAGCCCGACATAGACGCGGCTGCCGTCACCGGAAGGCCAGATGCCGTGCGGCAGCTTGCCGACCGGAATGGTTGCGACCTGCGAGAAATCGTCGGTGCGAAATACCTTGACCACGTTCAGCCCGCCGACGGTGACGTAGGCGAAGGTGCCGTTGGCGTTGTGGACGATGTTGACGTGGTTGGTGATCGGCCCGGTGTCGATCGACTTCAGCACCGAGAACGGCGGCTTCGCATCGAACACTTCGGTCCTGCCGATATCCTTCAGCGTGAACCACACCTGCTTGCCATCGGGCGTGGCGGCGATGTTCGGGCAGAACGGGCTGTCCTGCTTGACGTGGCCGACGATCTGATGGTCGGCCACCGTGATGACGACCGTCTCGGGATTGAAGGAGGAACAGACATAGCCGTATTTGCCGTCGGGCGAGAAGATCTGCATGCCCGGGCCCGGCGGGCACCTTGATGCGCGCCTTCTCCTCGAAACTCTGGCCGTCGAGCACGGCGACGTAATCCTCGCCGCGCACCGTGACCCACACCTCCTTGCCGTCGGGAGTGAAGAACGCCTCGTGCGGCGAGCGGCCGACATAGGTGGTGTGCTTGACCGCGTTGGTCGCGGTGTCGATGAAGGTAACCGAATTGCTTCCGATCGAGACCACCGCGATGGTCTTGTGATCGGACGAAAAGCCCATGCCGTGAACCAGCACCTGGCCCTTGTAGAGCGGACTGAAATTGCCCGGCTGCGGGTCGCCGAGGCGGATGGCGCCGAGGAATTTGTTGTCGACGGGATCGGTCACCGAAATGGTGTTGGAAAACTGCTCCGCCGAATAGACCCGGTCGTGATGGCTCACCGGAATATCCGCATCCGATTCCGCCCCCGGCGCCTGCCCGGCCCACGCCCCCGTCGGCCCGGCCAGCGACAAGCTCGCAAAAACAGCCCAAAATTAGAAAACCACCCCTCATATTTCACTCCTGCTTCATGTTCATTTTCACGGCATCGTGCGACATCGCGCCGCCAACGCTCATCGACGATGGTGACGGCGCGACCTGCGTCGGCGACGCCATCGATGGCGGCAATTCCTCACCGACCGCGAGCCGCATCGCCGCGATCTCCTGCTGCTGGGTCACGATGATTTCCTGCGCCAGACGGCGAAGCTGTTCGTTGCGGCCATAGCGAAGCACGGCCTGCGCCATGTCGATCGCGCCCTGGTGATGCGGCACCATCATCGCGACAAAGTCGCGGTCGACATCGCCGGTCGGCTTGATCGTCATGTCCGCCATCATCTTGTTCATGGCGGCATCGTTTTCCGACAGGAAGGGCTGCTCGGCGGCAAGGTCGGACCGGTCCGCGACAGACTGGGCGACCGGCATCGCCCCGCGTACGTGATACGCATGCGTCGGATCCTGCGCCAAGGCGAACGACGTCGCGGCGACCGATGCCGTGGTCGCCAGCGAAATCACCCGCTTCCGAACGAAGCCGCGCGAGAACAAGATCATTTTTCTGCCTCCGGACATACTCAACCGCCGTGCGCGCGGATTATTCCGCGGCCCGCCTCTCACGCTTCCCCGATATATTCCTGGATGGTTCGCCCAACAAAACTCCCGGCACCCAGGAGGACGCCAGGAATCATTCAAACATGGCGGTGGCCCGCTATGTTCTCAACTAAAAACCGATTTATGATTGCGTAATCGCATTACCGTGACGCTGCTGCCCGGCGTTCGACCCTGCTCGCCCGATCACCGACGAGTGATATTCCTCGTGAGCAAACTCAAGATCCCTTGACAGCGAAGATCTCGACCGGACCACAGGGGACCGCAACCGCGGCGCGACTTGTCGATATCGGACGTCGCGAAAGCCGGAGTCCTCGGCCAAAAATGGAGTCAGAACGCGGCAGTTCGAATTGAACAAAATAAATCGCTTTTTAGTCGAACTGCCGCGCCGCCGTGACCATTTTGACTGCGAACGATCGATCGACGGCGCGCTCGTCGATCGCCTGTCGCTTTATTTCCAGGAGCTCAACGATGAAGCGCATTCCGATCCAACATACCGACATGGAATTCGTCGATATTCCGGGAACGTCGATTCGCGCCTCGCGCATCGCGCTGGGAACGTGGGCGATCGGCGGCTGGATGTGGGGCGGCAGCAACGAGGGCGACGCCATCGGCACCATTCACGCCGCGCTCGATCGCGGCATCAATCTGATCGACACCGCCCCGGTCTATGGCTTCGGCCGTTCCGAGGAAATCGTCGGCAAGGCGCTGGCCGAGAACGGCCGCCGCAATCGCGTCCACATCGCCACCAAGGTCGGGATCGACTGGAAGGACGGCAAGCCGTTTCGCAACGCCAGCAAGGCGCGGATCGTCGAGGAAGTCGAAGCGTCCCTGCGACGGCTGAAGACCGACGTCATCGATCTCTATCAGGTTCACTGGCCGGATCCCAATACGCCGATCGCGGAAATCGCCGAGGCCATGAGCGAGTTGCATCAAGCCGGCAAAATTCGCGCCATCGGCGTCAGCAATTTCAGCCCGGCCCAGATGAAGGAATTCAGGAAGGTGGCGCCGCTGCACACCGCGCAACCGCCTTACAACCTGTTCGAACGCGGGATCGAGGATGACGTGCTTCCCTACTGCCGCGCGCGGAACGTCGGCGTGCTGGCCTATGGCTCGTTATGCCGCGGATTGTTGACCGGCAGCATGTTGCGATCGACCCACTTCACCGGCGACGATTTGCGCAAGACCGATCCGAAATTCCGCGAGCCCCGTTACGAGCAGTACCTGGCCGCGGTCGAGCGCCTGGACCAGTTCGCGCAGGCAAGCTTCGGCCGGCGCGTGATCCATCTCGCGGTGCGTTGGGTGCTCGATCGCGGCGATTCCAACATCGCGCTGTGGGGCGCCCGGCGCGCCGATCAGCTTGCGCCGATCGCCGACGCCGTGGGCTGGCACATCGACGGGCCCGCGATGGAAGAGATCGACCGGATTCTGCGGGAAACGATCAGCGATCCCGTCGGTCCCGAATTCATGGCGC
The DNA here is from genome assembly GCA_963843225.1 of uncultured Alphaproteobacteria bacterium. Lineage (GTDB taxonomy): Bacteria > Pseudomonadota > Alphaproteobacteria > Rhizobiales > Xanthobacteraceae > Bradyrhizobium. The sequence goes on from CAWJJT010000017.1 coordinate 45,086, forward strand.
CGCCGGCCAGGCTGGCGGCGTAACCAGACAGTTCAACCCGGGGAGTTTCAAATGCGACGTTTCCTGATTGCCGCGGCGGCCTGCTCACTACTGGGCTGCAGCCCCGCCCTCGCCCAGGTCGGCATGGTCACCGGCGCGCCCGCGCCGCTCGGCGTCACCTCGCCGCTTGGGCTCGGTCCCGGCTCGCCCGTGGGCCCGACCGGAATTCCGCTCGGCGCCACCGAAATGGCGACGCCCGGCGTCAGCGCCAATGTTGCGGGAACATCCGCGCTCGGCTCGATGACGGCCTCCACCGCCTGCTCCGGGATCGGAGCCTCGGCGCAACCGACGACTTCCATTCCCGGCACGTCGGGTATGGCCACTTCCGTCACGCCGAACGGCATGACAGGTACCGGCACCATCAATTCGGGCTTGCCGGCGCCGACTCCCCTGTTCGATTCGACCGGCATATCCGGGAATGCCTCCGGCACATGCGCCAGCGGCGTCGCGGCGGCATCATCCAGTGCGACGGCCTCGGCCTCCTCGCCGACCGGTCTTGGCGGACAATCGAACGTCGGCCGCGCCGGGATTCCCTTAGGGCTCGACCGAACTCTCGCCGGGCGGCCTCAGTCCGCTGCCTGACATCACCCTGGAGAACCAGCCGTCGACGGTCACGACGGGGATAAGCACGTCCCCATGCGTGCTCGACGGCTCATCGCCGACCACTGCCACGCCGATGTCTTCAGGAGGCTGCTGAAGATCGCGGGCTAGAGGGAGTTACGGCGATGCGACCCAAACTATCTGCACTGCTCATCGTGGCGATCGTGATCGCCGGCGGCGGCGCTTACGCGGTGACGCGCAGGACAACGGCGCCGGCGGCGCCCGACATACCACCGCCAGTGCCTGTCGTCGCGGGCCAGGTGACCAGTCACGACGTGCCGATCTACCTGCGCGGCATCGGCACCGTGATCGCCTACAACACCGATGTCGTCCGCAGCCAGATCCAGGGACAACTGACCCAGGTGGCGTTCAAGGAAGGTCAGCCCGTTCACGCCGGCGACCTGCTCGCCCAGATCGATCCCCGGCCCTACCAGGCGCAGCTCGACCAGGTGACCGCGGCGCGCGATCGCGATCAGGCGCAACTCACCAATGCGCTCGGCAATCTCGATCGCTACACGCGCCTGGCGGGCAACGGCTATGCCACGCCGCAACTGCTCGACACCCAGAAGGCGCAGGTCGCGCAACTGCAGAACGCGGTCAAGTCGGACGATGCGCTGATCGAGCAGGCGCAGGTCCAGCTCGGCTACACCCGGCTGACCTCGCCGATCTCGGGCATCACCGGCGTGCGGCAGGTCGATGTCGGCAACATCATTCATCCGACCGACCCGAACGGTCTCGTCGTCGTCACCCAGATCGAGCCGATCTCGCTGATCTTCACCTTGCCCGAAACCTATCTGCCGCGCATCCAGCAGCAGATGGCCGGCGGCAAGACGCTCAAGGTGCTGGCCTACAGCCAGGACGACACGATCGAGCTCGACGAGGGCAAGGTCGATCTCATCAACAATGAAATCCTGCAGACGACCGGCGCGGTCCAGATCAAGGCCGAATTTCGCCAATACCGCGCACCGGCTGTGGCCGGGCGAACTGGTCAACGCCCGCCTGCTGCTGGAAACGCGGCACAACGGCCTGACGGTTCCATCCGGCGCCGTCCAGCAGGGGCAGGACGGCATGTACGCCTATGCGATCAAGCCTGACAACACGCGTGGAGAAGCGAAACATCACCGTGGCGCAGATCAGCGGCGGACAGGCGCTGATCAACAGCGGGCTCGCCGCCAACGAACAGGTCGTGGTCGACGGCCAGTACAAGCTGCAGCCCGGCAGCCACGTCAGCGTCCTGCACGGCAAGGCGGCCCAGGAAGCCGCGGCGCAGAACGCCCAGCAGATCGTAATTCCATGAACATTTCCGCGCCGTTCATCGCGCGCCCCGATCGCGACCGCGCTGCTGATGGTGGGGCTGCTGCTGCTGGGGCTTGCCGCCTATCCGCTGTTGCCGGTGGCGTCGCTGCCGAACGTCAACTATCCGACCATCTCGGTGACGGCGCAGTTGCCGGGCGCCGATCCCGCAGACCATGGCGTCGTCGGTGGCGACGCCGCTGGAGGAACAGTTCGGCCAGATTCCCGGCGTCACCCAGATGACGTCGTCGAGCGCGCTCGGCTTCACCTCGATCACGCTGCAATTCGACCTCAGCCGCGACATCGAGGGCGCGGCCACCGATACGCTGGCCGCCATCAACGCCGCCGGCGGCCAGTTGCCGCCGGCGATGATCTTCCCGCCGACCATCCGCAAGGTGAACCCCGCGGATACGCCGATCCTGGTGCTGGCGCTGACCTCCGATACGCTGCCGCTGACCACGGTCGACGCCTATGCCGAGAACATTCTGCTGCAGAAGATCTCGCAGATTTCCGGCGTCGGCCAGGTCGGCATCGGCGGCCAGCAAAAGCCGGCGATGCGGGTTCAGGTCAATCCGCAGGCGCTGGCCGCGCGCGGCATCGGGCTGGAAGACGTTCGCAACGTCATCAGCCAGGCCAACGTCGACCTGCCCAAGGGCACGCTGAACAGCCCGCGACAAGACCTACACCATCAACACCAACGACCAGTTGCTCGACCCGGCCGCCTACAACAATCTGATCGTCGCCTACCGCAACGGCTCCGCCGGTCCGCGTCAAGGACGTCGGCAACGCCATCAACGGTCCGGAAAACGACCTGCTGGCCGCATGGTCCGACAAGCAGCGCTGCCATCCTCCTCGCCGTGCAGCGCCAGCCCGGCGCCAACGTCATCGCGACCGTCGACCGCGTCAAGGCGATGCTGCCGCAGTTGCAAGCCTCGATCCCCAAGGACATCAAGGTCTCGATCCTGTCGGATCGCACCGAAACCATCCGCGCCTCCGTCAGCGACGTGCGCTTCACGCTGATGCTGACGGTGGCGCTGGTGGTGATGGTGATTTTCCTGTTCCTCCGCAATTTCTGGGCAACCGTGATACCCGCCGTCACGGTGCCGCTGTCGCTGGTCGGCACCTTCGCCGCCCTCTATGAACTCGGCTACAGCCTCGACAACCTGTCGCTGATGGCGCTCACCATCGCGGTCGGCTTCGTGGTCGACGACGCCGTGGTCGTCATCGAGAACATCGTCCGCCACCTCGAGGAAGGCCTGTCGCCGATGCAGGCCGCCATCAAGGGCTCCGGCGAGATCGGCTTCACCATCGTCTCGATCACGCTGTCGCTGATCGCGGTGTTCATCCCGCTGTTCCTGATGGGCGGATATGTCGGACTGCTGTTCCGCGAATTCGCGATCACCGTCAGCGTGGCGCTGGTGCTGTCGCTGGTGATTTCGCTGACGCTGACCCCGATGATGTGTTCGCGGCTGCTCAAGCCCGAGACCGGGCAACACGGCCGGCTTTACCGGCTGTTCGAAAGCGGCTTCGAGTGGCTGGTTGACCTGTATGGCCGCGGGCTCGCGATCGTGCTGCGTCACCAGTTCATCACGCTGATGGTGATGCTCGGCACGATCGTGCTGACCGGCTATCTCTATGTCGTCATTCCCAAGGGGTTCTTTCCGCAGCAGGATACCGGAATGATCATCGGCGTGACCGAAGCCGCGCAGGACATTTCATTCGAGGCGATGTCCGAGCGTCAGCAGGCCGTCGTCAACGTCGTGCTCGAAGATCCCGCGGTGGCCTCGGTCGGCTCCCAGATCGGGGCCGGCGGCCCGACCGCGACGCTCAACGATGGCCGCATGTTCATCGCGCTGAAGCCGAAAGACCAGCGCAAGGCCAGCGCCGACGAGGTGATCAACCGGCTGCGGCCAAGGCTCGCCAGGCTGCAGGGCATCACTCTTTATATGCAGGCGGCGCAGGACATCACCATCGGCGGACGGGTAGCGCGAACCCAGTACCAGTATCACGCTCACCGATCCGGATCCCGGCGAACTCAAGCACTGGTCCGCGCTGTTCCTGGACAAGCTGAAATCGGTCCCGGGGATCGCCGACGTCGCCAGCGACCAGCAGAATGCCGGACCGCTGCTCGACATCACCATCAACCGCGACGTCGCCTCGAGCTACGGCATCCTGCCGGCGACGATCGACAACACGCTGTCGGACGCCTTCGGCCAGCGCATCGTCTCCTCCATCCTGACCCAGCAGAACCAGTATCACGTCGTGCTGGAGGTGCAGCCGCAATTCCAGTTCGGCCCGAGCGCGATGAGCGACATCTACCTCAACTCCTCGAGCGGACAGCAGGTGCCGCTCACCACCCTGGTCACCGCCACCGAGAAGGTGGCGCCGCTGGTCGTCAACCATCAGGGCCAGTTTCCGTCGATCACCATCTCCTTCAACCTGCTGCCGGGCACGTCGATCGGCAACGCGGTGGCCGCCATTCAGCAGGCCGACAAGGAACTGGGCAAACCGGCGGCGCTGGTGACGAGCTTCCAGGGCAATGCTCAGGCGTTCCAGTCCTCGCTGTCGAGCACGCCGATGTTGATCGCGGCCGCCCTCGTCGTCATCTACATCATCCTGGGCGTGCTCTATGAGAGCACGATCCATCCGATCACGATCCTCTCCACCCTGCCCTCCGCCGGCATCGGCGCGCTGTTGATCCTGATGGCGTTTCATTTCGATCTCAGCGTGATCGCGCTGATCGGCATCATCCTGCTTGATCGGGATCGTCAAGAAGAACGCCATCATGCTGATCGATTTCGCGCTCGAGGCCGAGCGCCACCAGGACATGTCCGCCGAAGAGGCCATCTACAAGGCCTGCATGCTGCGGTTCCGTCCGATCCTGATGACGACGATGGCGGCGCTGCTCGGCGCGGTGCCGCTGATGGTCGGCACCGGCACCGGGTCGGAGATCCGCCAGCCGCTCGGCTACACCATCGTCGGCGGACTTCTGCTCTCGCAATTGCTGACGCTGTACACGACGCCGGTGGTCTATCTCTATCTCGACCGGTTCCGCGTCTGGGCTTCGTCGTTCCGTCGCGCCGCGATCGAAACTCCCGACGTCATTCCTGCCGAGTGAGCATGGCTCGCGCGGCAGGTCGAGGTGAGCGCCTCAAACCTCAATGTGCCGGCGAAACAGCCGCCGCCCTCACCGCTCCACGAAGGCGCGCTGCAGCTGATCGGTGATCGGCTTCAGGAGGTAGCTCATCATGGTCCGGCTGCCGGTCTGCATGAACACTTCGGCGGGCATGCCCGACACGAGCTGCTTGCCTTCCAGCCGGCGGCGTTCATCCTCGGGAAGCATCACCCTGACCGTGAAATAGGACGCGTTGCTCTGCTGGTCCCGGGTGGTATCGGCCGATACGTAGGAGACGATGCCGTCGAGCTGCGGGGTCGTACGCTGGTTGAAGGCCGAAAAGCGGACGAACGCCTTCTGCCCCATCCGCACCTGGTCGATGTCGTTGGGCTGCAGGTGCGCCTCGATCTGCAAATCATCCAGATCCGGCACCACTTCCATGATGGTGTCGCCGGCGCGGATCACGCCGCCGATGGTGTGGGCGGAAAGCTGATGGATCACGCCCGAGGTCGGCGCCCGGATCTCGATGCGGTCGAGAAGATCGCGCGCCGCGACGCCGCGCTCCACGAACTCGGCTTCCTTGGCCTGGTTCTCGCCGAGCTCCTTGACGACGTCGGTACGAAAATCCTGATCGAGCCGGACGATCTGAAGCTGCGCCTCGCCGATCTTGGATTTCGTCTCGGCGATCGACGACGTCAATTGGCCGCGCTCGCCCTCGATCCGCGCGCTCTCGCGCTGCAAAGTGGTGAGCCGGGTCAGCGGCACCAGCCGCTTGTCGTAGAGGTCCTGAACGCCGGCGAGTTCGCCGGTGATCAGCTCCAGTTGCTTGGACTTGGACTCCACCTGGGCGTTGAGGCCGGCGATCTCCTCGCCGAGCTGCGCGACGCGGCTTTGCAGCAGATCGGTCTGGCTTCGGCGCGCGTTGGCGCGGGCCTTGAACAGCGACTGCTCGGAGGCGAGCAGCGCCTTGACGGTCGCTTCGTCCGATCGCGCCGCAAGCTCGGGCGACACCTGAAGCTGCGCCGCGCCGTCGCGCTCGGAGATCAGCCGGGAAATCCGCGCCCGCACTTCGTCGAGCTGCTTGCTCACCATCTGCAGGCTGGCCCGCGCCTGGGTCGCGTCGAGCCGCAGCAACAGATCGCCCGTGGCCACCCGCTCGCCATTGTGAACCGGGATCTCCGCCACCACCCCGCCGGTCGGATGCTGAATGGCCTTGACGTTCGATTGAACGACAAGGTTGCCGGGAACGACGACGGCGCCCGCGATCGGCATCAATACGGCGAGCCCACCGGCCACGAGGACGAAGGCGAGCAACACCCGAAGCCCCATCCGCAATTCGTGCTCGTAGGCGCGCCCGGCGCGCACCGTCATGTCACCGGGCTCATTATCGTTGTCCGCGAGGCCGTCGCGGTTGACGAGGAAGGCGACGCCCGCCGTCAGACCGACGCGGCAGGTCTTCATCAACTGTCCGACGGCCGTTGCGGGTTTGGTGTCAGCGGCAGGCGGCGGCAACCGCAATCGAGGGCTCTCGATATGCATCGACTGATGCTTGGCGCTCGCCGCCGGAATTTCGGGTCCGGGCTTGGCCGCATTGATCAAGGACGGGTCGTCGGGCGCGATGATCGGACCGCGCTGGTCCATCGCCGGCGCGAGGCTCGGCGCGCGTTCCGGTTCGCTTCTTCGCGGCGGCGGCGCGGCAGCTTCCTTGCGCGGCGGCTCGCTTGGACGCATGACCGGCGTAACGGCCGGCTCGCGTGCATATTCGCTCCTGCGCCTGACCGGAGCCGCATCCGGCTCGGGCGCGGCTTCCCTCCTGCGCCAGGCGGGTACGAAAGCCGGCTCAGGCGCGGGTTCGCTTTTTCGCCAGGCCGGTGTCAGGGTCGGCTCGGGCGCGGGTCCGCTCCTGCGCCGGACGGGCGCGGCTGCCGGTCCGGGCGCGGGTTCGCTCCTGCGCGGAGCCGGGCTACTGCCCGCGAGGCCCAGTTGCTCCATGCAGATGTCGAAGGCCCGCCCCATCTTGCTCCTGCGTCGCCGCTTCGGCTGATGCGTTCGCGGATGAAAGGGAGGTTGCACCTCCTCGCGGGCCGGGCGGCGCGCCCGCGGCGCGAGCGGCGCGTCGTCACCATCCAGTTCGAACGCCTGCCGAAGGCGCTGCAACTCCAGAATCAATGCCTCGCCCTGCGGGCCGACCGCATCGTCGCGGGTTTCGCCGTCCCAGCGCGGCGTGCGTCGGCCGTCATGCGGCGTTCTATCCCCCCGTCTCATGGTTCAACGCTCTCCATGACCGGCGCCCGCCGCACCGTTTTCATATCCGGCGGCTCCGGCTGTCTTGCCGCCGCTGGGTGTTTTGCCATTGCCGGCTGCTTTGCCGCGGCGGGGTCCCTTGTCACCGCGGGGTCTCTTACCGACGTGGATTGACCCGTCGCCGTGCGAACGCGGGCAAAGATCTCCTCGCACGGACCGAACGCGATCGACTTGCCGTCATAGAGCACCATGGCCATGTTCAGGGCCGCCAGCGCGCTCGGCCGATGCGAGATCACAATCACGATGCATTTGTTGTAACGCAGGATCTGGATCGCGCGGGTCAGCGCGTTCTCGCCGTCGGCGTCGAGATTGGCGTTGGGCTCGTCGAGCACCACCAGGAAGGGATCGCCGAACACCGCGCGCGCCAGGCCAATTCGCTGCCGCTGCCCGGCCGACAGCGACATGCCGCCCTCGCCGATCCGCGTCGAATAACCCTCCGGCAGCCGCAGGATGATGTCATGCACGCCCGCGATCTGCGCGGCCCTCAGGATCGCATCGGATTGCGCGGACTCATCGAAACGGCAGATGTTCTCGGCGACGGTGCCGTCGAACAAGGCCACGTCCTGGGGCAGATAGCCGATATAGCGGCCCAGGTCCTCGTTGCGCCATTGATCGAGCGCGGCGCCGTCGAGCCGCACCACGCCATTCTGCGCCGGCCAGATTCCGACCAGCGCCTTGGAAAGCGACGTCTTGCCCGATGCGCTGGCGCCGAGCAGCGCCAGTCCCATGCCGGCCTTGAGCGAAAACGAGATATTCGAGACGATGGGCCTGGTGCCTCCGGGTGCACTGACCGCGAGTTCCTGCACCGAAAGCTCGCGGCAGGGACGCGGCAGCACCACCGGCGGCGCCGCCGGAGCGGCGGTCGCCTTGCAGATCTCGCGCAGCCGCCCGATGCCCTGACGGGCGGCGACCAGTTGCTTCCAGGTCCCGAGCGCGATCTCGACCGGCGCCAGCGCGCGGCCCATCATGATCGACGACGCGATCATGATGCCGCCCGACGCCCGGTCGGCGACGACGAGATAGGCGCCGATGCCCAGCATGCCGGATTGCAGGATGTAGCGCAGCACCTTCGCACCCGAACCGAGATTGGCGTAGACGTCGGTGGCGCGGATATTTTCCCGCAAATAGCGTTCATTGGCCTGCGACCAGCGCGCGGTGAACCGGTCGGTCATGCCGAGCGCCCGGATCACTTCGGCATTGCGCTGGGTCGCATCCGCCAGCACCTGCCGCTGGGCGCTGGAATCCATCGCCGCCCTGGCCGCGCCGCGCGACATCCGCTCGGTCAGCAGCGTCATGGCAATGATCGCCACGGTGCCCAGCAGCGCCGTCATGCCGATCGCGGGATGAAACAGGAACAAGGCAATCAGAAAGATCGGAATCCAGGGCATGTCCAGGAACGCGGTCGGCCCCATGCTCGACATGAAGCCGCGGACCTGGTCCAGATCGCGCAGCGGCTGCTGCATCAGCATGGGCTTCACGCCACGGAGCGGCAGCGTCGCGAGCGCGGTATGGATCGCCTTCTGCAGGCCGGCGTCGAATAGGGTCGCGACCCGGCACAGCATCCGCGTGCGCAGCGCATCGAAATATCCCTGCACCAGATAGGCCAGCAGCACCATCAGCGAGAGACCGAGCAGGGTCGCGATGTTGCGGCTCGGAATGACCCGGTCATAGACCTGGAGCATATAGAGTGAGCCTGACAGCATCAGGATATTGATCACGCCGCTGAAGACGGCGATCCCGACCATGCGGCGGGCGCTCTCGCGCAATCCCAGCGCCACGGGATCATCTGATTGAAGCGTCGAGCGGATCTCCGAGATCGCCCGGGACGGAAACGTCGCTTGTGCGTGACCGTGAGCGATACTCATACACTGCGCCCTCTGATGTCGCGATCTGCGATCAATTCTCCTTGACGGTCGATCCCGACCATTTTTCGGCAAAAATACGACCGCAGCGGGCGTATTGGGGCATTGAAATAAATCGGGGGTCCCGGTGTCTCACTGATCCAGGTGACCTGTGCCGTCTCCGGCCGTGCAAGACTTGCGCGCGACGAGGTCGCCTTATTAGGGTTCCGCTGGCAAGCACTGGTAGTGCTTTCACAATTCTCGCCTGAGGACCAACGACGCGCGCGCCAAGGCGCGAAAGACGTCATGCTTTGGTCCGCCTATCACCTTGCTTCTCCCGCGCGTCGGCCCCGGTGTCGGCTGAAAGCGGCCATGAAGCTAAATAATTCTTCACACCTCGCATCAACCCGCCACTCAAGTAGATCACTTGGGCCGGACGTCGTGCAACGCGACACAACAACAGGGGACGAAGAACATGGCGCGCTTCACAAACGCTTTCCATCATCATCATCACGGTAACGGAGGCGGAGATCACGATCCCGCACCGCCCGTCGTTGTCGATCCGACGCCGCCAGTCGACCCGACACCTCCGGTCGACCCCACTCCGCCCGCAGCTTCGGCTCCGGCTTTCTCCGATCTTGGCCTGACCTTCAATGACGCCACGCGTTTTCTCGAGGGTGGGCTGTGGCAAAACGTGGTCGAGGAAGGCGGTCAGGGGCTCGGCTCGATCGTCAAATACACCGCCGACCTCACCAACGTTCAAACCGGCCTGCAAGCGGAAGTGGCCGCGGGGCAATTCACCGGCGACACGCTGACTCATGTCAACACGATCCTGTCCGATATTACGACGGCGCTTTCGGCCGCTTCCGCCTCGGTGAACGGCGGCGGAACGTTCGGCAGCGTCGCCGCGGCCGAGACGGCATTGCATAACAGCCATCTCGATATCCTCAATATCGTCAACAACGACGCCAATCTTGCCGCGCTGGCCACGCAAAACGACGCGGCCGGATTTCTCGCCGCGCCCGCCGCTTTCGCTGTCGGCACGACTGCTGCGAACGCGCCTCACGCGAACCTTGCGGATATCGGCGCCATCTTCAACGACCTCGCCAATATCTCCCTCGGCGGCTTCAACGCCTCCAATTCGGCGCAGGCGATGGCCGATACCAACGCCGTCATTACCGACATGCAGGCGTTGATGACAGCTAACCCGCTGCTGTTCGGCGGTCTGAGCGGCGTTCATGCCGATACCGTCGTGCGGCAGATGGAACTCGAGAAGACCTACATCAACCAGGCCGGCGTGACCGAAGATGCAGGGCGCGCCAGCAACGACAACCTGCTCGACATCATCGACATCGTGCAGGGCGATACCAATCTGGCGAACATGGCAAACCAGAACGGCGTTCATGGCTTTACGCCGTTTGGCGATTTTTTGAACCCGACGCCGAGATATATGGACAATGATGCCCAGACAAATTTCTGGGCGAACTTCATGGCTCAGTCCAATTCGCTCGGCCAACAGGCGATCGCGGCCGTGAATGGCAACGATGCGCATGCGATCACGACGCTGATCGGCGAGATGCAGGCCTTCCAAAAAGCCGCCACCGAGTTCGACTCCGCGCAAGGCGGCATCTTCGAGGCACGGTTCGACAACGAGTTGCTGGGCGATACCAGCACGCTCGGGGCCGAGGCGAGCGCGATGATCAAGGGATTGCAAACCGGCAATGCGGCGCTGGTCGCCGCCGCGGCGGAGGAGATGCACGCCAACGCAGCGGATGTCAGTGGCAACAATGTCCCCGTGACCGGCGGCACCTACAATGCCGATGGCCTGACCGTCGCCGACGTGCTGTCGACGGCGGTTGCAGCACCGGCGGTTGCCGCAAATACGCCGGTTACCCCGGCTGCGGCTCCGACCGCGCCGACGGCGCCTGCGGTACCCGCTGTGCAAACCGTGGCCAGCGCGCCGCCAACGGTGGATACGTCCGCGGCCAATTCGCATCATTCGCCGGTTCCGGAGATGGCGCACCATTTCCATCACATGTGGGGATAACGGCGGGTCAGCGTGGCCTCCGACGCTTCGTCTTGCGACGGCGCGCCGGAGGCCGGTCTGATCGGTCAATCCAGCCCTTGCGGTTCGAAGCATCAACGTTGCGGCCGGGCAGCCGCAAAACAAAGGGAATTGTTCGTTCGCCGGTTTCGGCGAACCCTGATTTTGGGGGACGGGTCATTTGCGTACGGGTAACGATGGCTTCTTGCGACGTGGTTCGCTGGCCAAAAGAAAAAGAAATGCGATCCGGCCGAATGCGCCGGCGGATGGTGGATACGGGTCCAGCATCAAATCGGGATGCCACCTCGATCGCGCCGATTGCGCGCCCCATGACGGGGGAGCACGCGCATGAGGCAGCGGAAGACCGATTACGGCACTATCATCCTGCACTGGCTGCTGGTCGGGGCGTACGCCGTCGCCTTTGTCAGCGGATTGCGGATCGCGACCGAGGCTCCGGGACGCGGCTGGCTCAATCTGTTCGACGCCGTGCTGCCGCGCCAGAGCGTGTGGGTGGCGCACATGCAGGCCGCCGTCGTGCTGGTTACGGTGTCGCTCGCCTACGCCATCTATGTCGCGAGATCCGGGCTGGGCCGTCGCGTGCAGCTTGACAAGATTCGCCTGCGCGGACTGTTCGGTCCCAGACAGGCCAGGCTCGGATCGCTATCAGCATCGTTCTGTACTGGATCTTCTTCGTCACGATGCTGGCGCTGATCGCCAGCGGCGGGCTGTTGTATTTCGGCTTCTACGCCGGTCACGATGTGGCGACGCTGCATTGGTACGGAACGTGGGTGATAACGATCTTCGCCGGCCTTCACGTCGTGGCGCATTACCGGATCGGCGGGGTGTCGCAGTTGCTGCGGATTCTTCGCCCTACCCGCCTCACCGCGCCGCCGCCGCGGCTCGATACGGCGGAGTTGCTGACGCTGCTCGCCGAGCAATCGGCACGGCTGGCGCCGGAATCCACGCAGCCGCCCGTCGTGCCGGCACCGCCGCTGCACGGCGGCGCGCGGGATCCCGCCGCCGGACGGAATTCGGCGCGCGCCGGCGCGGCCGGGACCGAGGAGACAGGGCAACCCGCTCGAAGCCGCGCAATCCGACGTTTCAATCCAATCCCCTTGTCGTCGCCGCAGCCGTCGCCATCACCGGCGCCTCGGTCATCGTGGCGGCCGACCGGCTGGCCGTCGACCAGTTGCAGGTTCACCGCGTCAGCAGCGCGGACGCGCCCATCCTCGACGGCGACACCTCCGACCGGGCCTGGCGCAACGTCGCGCCGTTTTCACTGATGACCAGCGAGGGCGGCAATTTCGACGGCAAGGGAGAAACCAGAATAGAGATCCGCGCGGTGCATGACGGCACCTGGGCGTATTTCCTGTTCACATGGGAAGATCCGACGCGCTCGCTGAAGCAGCTGCCGCTGATCAAGGAAGTCGACGGATGGCACGTGCTTCACAACGGCTTCGAGGCCGGTGACGAGCACGATTTCAATGAGGACAAATTCTCGGTGCTGTTGACCACCATCGAACGTGACGCTGGCGGGCGACCGTACCTTCCATGCCAGCCCGCATCCGATCGCCGACGCGCCGGCCACCATGACCGGCCGCGGTCTGCATTTTACGCGAGGCAGGCTACGCCGATGTCTGGCAATGGAAGGCGACCAGCAGCGGCCCAACCGGCTGGATGGACGACGCTCATTTCGGCCCGCCGCTGGCGCCGACGCCGATGCAGGCCAGCAACGTCGTTCCCTACAAGGGCGGCTTCGCGCCCGATCCCGGGACGCGCGAATTACACCGACAATTTCATGATCGACACGGACACAGCCGGCGGCGCCCGCCTGATCGCGCCGCGCCGGCTGCCGAAGGACCTCGCGGCGACGCTCGCGGCGATGGGGAGTCGTCGATCTCGATCCCAATCACGGCGAGAGCGACGGCGCGCGCTGGTTCATGACCGAGGACGAGATCGATGCCGTATTCGGCGGAGGCGGACGCCCGCATCCCGACCGGCACGGTCATTCCGGGCGTCATCGTTGACGGCGAATTCTCCGGCGATCGCGCCGACATCCGATGCGCGGCGCGCTGGGCTTCCGGGCACTGGGCGCTGGAGGTGGCGCGTCGTCTCGACACCAAGAGCCCCTACGACGTGCCGATCAAGAGCGGCGTCTTCATGCGGGTCGCAGCCTTCGATCACAGCCAGATCAGACATACCAGGCACGTCCGGCCAATTCGTCTCGAGGTGGAATAATGCGGAAGATCTGCAAGGTGACGGTGAACAACGAGCCGTTTCTGGCGAATTGCGGCGACCTGCTGCTCGACTGGGCGCTGATGAACGGCGTCGAGTTGCCGCACGACTGCCGCAGCGGGATTTGCGGCGCCTGCCGCGTTCGTCTCGTCGACGGCAAGGTTTTCGGCGGCCACGAACAGGGCGACGACATGATCCATGCCTGCCAGGCGCGGATCGTTTCCGATCTGGAGATCGTGACCGAACCCGTCCCCGAGCCGGTTTCCCTGTCGGCACAGGTGGCCGACATCGCGCGGCTGGCGCCGGACGTGATCGGCGTCGACGTCGAGCTGCCGAAGCCGCTTCGCTATCTTCCCGGCCAGTATTGCAAGCGTGCAATTCCGGGGTTTCCCGTCGCGATGCTACAGCCCGACCTATCCGCTGGAGGGCCGCCCGACGATCGCCTGCTGCACTTTCACATCCGCAAGCTTTCCGACGGAGCCGTCTCCTCGGCGCTCGGCCGCGAAATCCGCGTCGGGCATCGCGTGAAGGTGACGGGACCGCTCGGCAGCGCCTTTCTGCGGCCAAATCACGCCGGCAGCATCGTTCTCGTCGCGAGCGGCACCGGCTTCGCGCCGATGTGGTCGATCGCGGTCGCCGCGATCATGGAGCGGCCGCAGCGCGAACTGATCTTCGTGGTCGCGGCGCGGAAGCTGCAGTCGCTGTATATGCACGCACGCGCTGTGCCGCCTGGCGCTGTTCCCCAACGTCACGATCATTCCGATCGTATCCGAGCCGCAGGATGTCTCGCCCGCGATCCGCACCGGACGGCCAACCGATCATCTGCCGAATTTGTCGGCCAACGATGTCGTCTACACGTCGGGCGCGCCGGCCATGACCGAGGCGTGGCGCGGATCGCGCGAGCCGCCGGCGCCCGATGTTACACCGATCCCTTCGTATCGAGCGGAGAGCCGGCCGGCCAACCCACCATGGCAAGGAAGCTGACCGGCTGGCTCAACACTCCGCACAGCAATCGGCCGGTCGCGCAGCCGTCGCGCAAGCCGGCCATCCGCACCGGCACGAATCGCGCCGCCTTCGGCAACGTCCGCTGAGGTAGCGCGCTGACAGGAAAACCCCTGTTCGCGCCCGCACGCTCAGCAGCCGCGGCAGATGTTCTTGATCGTGGCGTCCAACCGCGCATTTTCCTCGGCGAGCACATCGCCGGGCGGGACCGGTTGCGCCGCAGGCTCGGCAGACACGGCGGCGGGCGGTGCCGGAGATGCGGTGGCGGGCTTGACCCGGCGCGCCGGCGAGGCTGCCCTGTCGTAGCAAGCGAGGCGATCGCTCGCCTTCGGGACCGACTGGCAATTCACGGTTTGAGCAATCGCCGGCTCGCAGAGCGCCAGAAGCCCGACCAATAGCACGGCACGTTTCATCGCCATTCTCCAAAAAACGATTCGCCCATCATACTGGACAAAACGGCCACGGTCTCCGTTGATCCCAGCGCAATCGAGCGCGATGATCCCCGGCGCGGGTCGGCTTGCGGCCACCGGATCGATCTGGTTAGCTCGCCGCGCCAGTTCATGCCGGGGAAACAAAGAGTGGCGCTCAGGAACGTCATCGGAATCGATCATGCCGTCGTCATGGTCAGGGATCTCGACAAGGCGGCCGAGAACTGGCGGCGGCTCGGTTTTACCGTCTCGCCGCGCGGCACGCATAGCGCCCATATGGGAACGGGCAATTACACCATCATGTTCGACCCCGACTACATGGAGTTGCTCGGGGTGCTCGTTGAAACCGAACATAATGCCCCGGCGCGCGCCTCTCTTGCCAGGCGCGGCGAAGGCATCGAGCGCGTCGCCTTCACGGCGGTCGATTCCGCCGCCGGCGCCGAGGAAATCCGCGCGCGCGGCTTTGAGCCTGTCGGCCCGACCGATTTCGAGCGGCCGGTGACGATGCCGGACGGCCGCCTGTCGGCGGCCAGGTTCACGACCTTTCAGTGGCCGGTCGCGGAGGCGCCGGGCGGGGTCCGGATTTTCGCCTGTCAGCACAAGACGCGGGAAACGGTCTGGATTCCGGAGTTGATGAAGCACGCCAATGGCGCGAAGCGCCTGCGGCAGGTGCTGATCGTGTCGCCGGAGCCCGCCGGGGATGCCGCACACCTCGCCCGCATGATCGATCGCGAGGTCAGAACCGAAGCGGATGGCGCGGCCGTGGTGCCTTCGGGTTCGGATCGCGCCGATTTCGTATTTCTCACCAAAGCGCAGTTGAGCCGACGCTATCCCGAGGTCTCGCTGGCGGGATTGCCGGATCGCGGTGGCGCGGGCCTCGTGATCGTGACGTCGGATCTTGCCGCGGCGAGCAAGGCCTTTGGCAACGCCGGCGTCCGCAGCGGTGGCGCGGTCTGCGTCGCACCGGCGGCGGCCAACGGCACGCTGCTCGCCTTCGTCGCGGCCTAGCATCCATTCACAGAAATCTGGAACGGAATTGCTAGAACGGCAGCCCGACATAATTCTCGGCCAGCGAGCGCAGCGCGGCCTCGGACGAGAACAGATACGACATGTCCGTTTCCTGCAGCCTGTCATCATAGGCAATGTTGTCGGGGAAACGATGCAGCAGCGTGGTCATCCACCACGAGAACCGCTGCGCCTTCCAGACCCGCGCCAGCGCCTTTTTCGAATAGCCGTCGAGGCCGGAATCATCGCGCCTTTTGTAGTGATCGACCAGCGCGTGATAGAGATAATGGATGTCGGAGGCGGCGCTGTTGAGGCCGCGGGCGCCGGTCGGCGGCACGATATGGGCGGCGTCGCCGGCGAGGAACAGCCGGCCATGGCGCATCGGCTCGGCCACAAAGCTGCGCAAGGGCGCGATGCTCTTCTCGATCGACGGACCGGTGATCAGGCCGCCGGCGACCTCAGCCGGCAAACGGCGCTTGAGCTCGGCCCAGAAGGCGTCGTCGGACCAGTCCTCGGGCGTGTCCGTCAGCGGCACCTGGATGTAATAGCGGCTCAGCACCTGCGAGCGCATCGAGCACAGCGCAAAGCCGCGATCGTGCTTCGCATAGATCAGTTCCGATGAAACCGGCCTGGTGCGCGAGAGCACGCCGAGCCAGCCGAAGGGATAGACGCGCTCATATTCCCGCAGCGCGTTCTTCGGGATCGATTTCCGGCTCACCCCGTGGAAGCCGTCGGCGCCGATGACATAGTCGCAATCGATGCGGATGACCTTGTCGCCGTCGCGATAGCTGACGTAGGGCGCGTCGGAATCCAGATCGTGGAGTGTCACGTCTTCGGCGTTGTGGATGACGTTGCCGCCCATGCGGTCGCGCGCCTCGTAGAGATCGCGCGTCAGCTCGGTCTGGCCATAGACCAGGACCGAGCTGCCGCCGGAATATTTGAAGAGATCGACATGATCCATCACCCCGTCATGGGCGATGTGAAATCCCCGGTGGATTTCGCCTTCGCGGTCCATGCGTTCGCCGCACTCCGCCTCGCGCATGAGTTCGGCGAAACCATGCTCCAAGCACGCCGGCCCGGATTCGCGCCAGTACATATTCGCGGCTGTATTTTTCCAGCACCACGGTTTCGATGCCCTGCAGATGCAGGAGCTGCGACAGCAGCAGTCCCGACGGGCCGCCACCGATGATGCAAACCTGGACTTTCATCTGGGTTCTCCCCGACGTTTCCATTCCCCGACGGCTGTTGCCGTTTGGATGAATTTATCGAAATCTCCCGTTTTCCAAATGGATAGACCCTCCAAAAACTTGTACAATTCGAACATGACCCAGATGATTTCGAACCGGTCGATCCGGACCTACAATCTGTTCGGCGAGGCCCGCGACCTGCCCGACGTCGTGCATTGCGAGACCATTGCCGCGCGCTCCGTGCTGCACGAATGGGAATTCGCCGCCCATCGTCATGCGCGGCTGCATCAGATTCTCCTGATCGAGCGCGGCGGCGGACAGGCGACGCTGGAGGGGCGCGTCCACGCGCTGCGGCCGATGCGGGCCGTCAACGTGCCGGTCGGCCATGTTCACGGCTTCTCCTTCACGCGGGGAACGCAAGGCTGGGTGCTGACGGTGGCCGCCGAGATGCTGGACGAGGTGCTGACGCCGGCCGAGGGACTGCGGCGCGTGCTGGCGCAGCCGTCCGTGGTGCGGGCGACGGCGCAGATGCGCAGCACCATGGCGCAGGTGTTTTCCGAATTCACCGGCCGGCACTTCGCCCGGGCGCATCTGTTGCGCGCCATGTCGGCGGCCCTGATCGGCCTGGTCGCGCGCGAAATGGCGGGAACGCAAACCACGCCGGACGGCGTGGCAAAAGCCGATCTGTTCCAGCGCTTCGAGGCCCTGCTCGAACAGCACTTCCTCGAACACTGGACCGTATCGGATTACGCCAACGCGCTCTCGATCACGCCGACGCATCTGAGCCGCCTCGCCCGTTCGGCGACCGGGCACGCGGCGTCGCATCTGATCCTCGACCGGGTCATTCGCGAGGCCCGGCGCAATCTCGTCTATACCAACCTGCCGGTCTCGACGATCGCCTATGCGCTCGGCTTCAGCGATCCAGCCTATTTCAGCCGCCTGTTTTCAGGCGCCACGGGGCTGTCGCCGCGCGGCTTTCGCGACAAGGTGCACGAGGCGGCCTAGCCTCGACGGTCCGGATCTATCCGGCGTTGAGCTGCTGCTCCAGATCGTGCAGCACCTGATAGCAGGGCAGCACCTGGGCGACGCTCGCAGTTCGGCTCGCGGCCCTCGCGGATGGCGGCGAAGAACTCGCGGTCCTGCAGCTCGATGCCGTTCATCGACACGTCGACCTTGGAGACGTCGATCTTCTCTTCCTTGCCGTTGACGAGATCGTCGTAGCGCGCGATGTAGGTGCCGGTGTCGCCGATGTAGCGGAAGAAGGTGCCGAGCGGACCGTCATTGTTGAAGGACAGGCAGAGCGTGCAGATCGCGCCGCTGGCGGCCTTGAGCTGGATCGACATGTCCATCGCGATGCCGAGCGTCGGGTGGATCGGCCCCTGCACCGCATTGGCCTTCACGATCGGCGAGCGCGCCTGGTAGGCGAACAGGTCGACGGTGTGCGCGGCGTGGTGCCACAGCAGATGGTCGGTCCAGCTGCGCGGCTGGCCCAGCGCGTTCATGTTCGTGCGGCGGAAGAAGTAGGTCTGCACGTCCATCTGCTGGATGTTGAACTCGCCGGCGACGATCTTCTTGTGCACCCACTGATGGCTGGGGTTGAAGCGGCGGGTGTGGCCGCACATCGCGACCAGCCCGGTCTTCTTCTGCAGCTCGACCACGGCCTGCGCATCGCGCCAGGGAGTCGGCCAGCGGGATCTCGACCTGCACATGCTTGCCGGCCTTCAGGCAGGCGATCGACTGCGCGGCGTGCATCTGCGTCGGCGTGCAGAGGATGACCGCATCGACCTCCTTCAGCGCGAGGCTGTCGGCGAGATCGGTCGAGACATGCGCGATGCCGTATTTGGCGGCGACCTCCCTGGTCGGCTCGAGCCCGCGGCCGACCAGCGACACGACCTCGACGCCGTCGATGTTCTTGATGCCGTCGAGATGCTTGATGCCGAAGGCGCCGGCGCCGGCCAGCGCCACTTTGATCGTCTTGGTCACGTCAATTGTTCTCCAGGATCAGATGGCCCACGGCGGTGTTGCTCGCGGGCACATGGTAGAAGCGATGCCGCACCGTCGGCGGCTTGCCGCCATTGACGTCGCTCATGGCGCCGCGCGCGATCAGCCACATCACCAGCTCGATGCCCTCGCTGCCGGCCTCGCGGACGTAGTCGATATGCGGCATGGCGGCGAGCTTCTCGGGATCGGCG
Organism: uncultured Alphaproteobacteria bacterium; assembly: GCA_963843225.1. Taxonomy (GTDB): domain Bacteria; phylum Pseudomonadota; class Alphaproteobacteria; order Rhizobiales; family Xanthobacteraceae; genus Bradyrhizobium. The sequence goes on from CAWJJT010000017.1 coordinate 64,371, forward strand.
ATCAGCCGGTCGAGGAAGGCGGTGTCCCACTCCTTGTTGATCAGGCCCGGCGCGCGGCCCCTGCAGCTGGTGGCTCATGCCGCCGGTGCCCCAGATCTGCACGTTGAGCGGCTCGTCGTAGGACTCGATCGCCTTGCGGATCGCCTTGCCGAGCATGAAGCAGCGCCGGCCCGAGGGCGCCGGGTACTGCACGACATTGACCGCGAACGGGATCACCGGGCACGGCCACGCCTTGCGGCTGGCCGCACATCAGGGACAGCGGCACCGTGAGGCCGTGGTCGACGTCCATCTTGTTGACGATGGTGAGGTCGAAATCGTCCTGGATCACCGACTGCGCGATGTGCGCCGGCGAGCTTCGGATGGCCGATCACCTTCGGCACCGGCCGCGGGCCCCAGCCCTCGTCGGCCGGCGCGAACTCGGCCGCGCGTGCCGATCGCGAAGGTCGGGATGATGTCGAGGCTGAAGGCGGTGGCGTGATCGTTGTAGACCAGGAAGATGACGTCGGGCTTCTGCTCCTTCAGCCACTGCTTGGAGAAGTCGTAGCCCTCGAACACCGGCTGCCAGTAGGGCTCGCCGGTCTTGCCGAGGTCGAGCGCCGCGCCGACGGCCGGCACGTGCGAGGTGTAGACGCTGGCGGTGATACGGGCCATTACTTCTTCTCCCCGACGTAGCGGTTGCCTTCGATCGGAGCGGCCGCCGCCGACCATCATGTCGCGGTACTCCTCCTCGCTCATGCCGGTCATGCTGCCGGCCATCTGCTGAAAGCTCTTGCCGTCGGTCGCGCCGATCTTGGCCAGGAAGTAGATGTTGCCGCCGAGCTCGATGCAGCGGTTGAGGTCGCGCGCCAGCACCGCCTGCTTCTGCTCCTCGCTCATCGGCCACTCGTCGAGATAGGCGCGCTCGTCGGCCTTGAAGCGCTCGCGGTTCTCGGCCTTCATCAGCGACATGCAGAACTGGTTGAGATGATAGCCCTGGCGCGACATGTCGGCGTCGAAGATCGTGGTGCCGGGAACGTCCGTATAGGGTTTGTCGAGTGACATGGGATCGTCTCCTCAGGATTGTTCGGGCCAGTAGAGCCGCATCGGATTGTCGACCAGCAGCTTGCGCTGCAGTTCCGGCGTGGTCGCGATGTGCGGAATGAAATCGACCAGCAGGCCGTCGTCGGGCATGTGGTCCTTCAGGTTGGGATGCGGCCAGTCGGTGCCCCACAGCACGCGATCGGGAAAGGTCTCGACGATGCGCCGGGCGAACGGGATCACGTCGCGATAGGCATTCTGCTCGCCGTTCAGCGCCGGCGGGCCCGCGACCGACAGCCGCTCCGGGCAGCTCACCTTGGACCAGACGTTCTGGTGCTCGCGCATGAATTTCACGAACAGCTCGAACTCGGGACCGTCGACCGGCTTGGTGACGTCGGGCCGGCCCATGTGATCGACCACGACGGTGGTCGGCAGCGCGGTGAAGAAGTCCCACAGTTCGGGCAGGTCCACCGCCTCGAAATAGATCACGACATGCCAGCCGAGCTTGCGCGATGCGGCCGGCGATCTCGATCAGCTCGTCCTTCGGCGTGAAATCGACCAGGCGCTTGACGAAGTTGAAGCGCACGCCGCGCACGCCGGCGTCATGCATCGCCTGCAGCTCGGCGTCGCTGACGCTGCGCTTGACGGTGGCGACGCCGCGCGCCTTGCCGCCGGAATGGACGAGCGCGTCGACCATCGCGCGGTTGTCGGCGCCGTGGCAGGTGGCCTGCACCACGACGTTGCGCGCGAAGCCGAGGTGATCGCGCAGCGCAAAGAGCTGCTGCTTGCGAGGCGTCGCAGGGCGTGTATTTGCGCTCCGGCGCGTACGGAAATTCGGCGCCCGGGCCGAACACGTGGCAATGCGCATCGACCGCGCCGGCCGGCACCTTGAAGCGCGGCTTCGAGGGGCCGGCATACCAGTCCAGCCAGCCCGGGGTCTTCTCGAATTGTGTCCTCTGATCCGTCACTGCGTCACTCATTCGGTGTCCTTCAGCTCGCCGAGGATGCGGTCGGCCTCGGTGCGCCAGTCGGCGCTGCGCGCGAACTCCTTGGTGCCTTTGGCGCCGAACAGGCCCTCATCGGCGAGGTCGGCGACCCAGGCCTGGCGTTCGGCCGTGCCTTGCGCCGACCATGGCGTCAGACCGATCTCGCGCACGGTCTCCGCCACCTCGCGCACTTCTTCGCTGCGGCGGCGGCCATGCTCGATGACGCGCTGGAAGAAGTAGGCGCCCTGCTTCTCCCAGTCGATGCCGGGAAAGGTCTCCGCCAGCGACGCCAGCACCGCGTCCTCGACGCCGTAGGCCCGCGCCGTGGTGAAGCTCTCGATCACCATGGCTTCGAGGCCCTTGATCATGATGCTGCGGCACATCTTGACCGCCGAGGCGACGCCGAGCTGGTCGCTCGCGACCTTGGCGTCGAAGCCGAGTTCGCCCAGCAGCGGCGCAAGCTCCCGCGCGTCGGCGCCGCCGAGCAGCAGCGGCACCTTGATGCGGTACGGCGGCACCGAGGTCATCACCGCGCCCTCGACATAGCGCCCGCCGGCGCCGTCGATCAGCGCGGCGGCGCGCCGCTTGGCGCCGGGCGAGGCCGAGTTGAAGTCGAGGAACCAGGCGCCCTGCTTCACGGCCGGCGCGCAGGCCTCCGCGACCGGCACCGCCTGGCTCGCGGTGACGGCGCGAGACGATGAGATCGGCCCGCGCCGCGAGATCGGCATGCGAGGACGCCAGCGCCACGCCGATATTCCGCGGCATGATCCCGCAGCGGCCCGGCCTGCTCGCCGCCGAGCTTGATGTCGTAGGCGCTGACCTGGACGCCCTGCTTGCGCAGGTCCTCGGCCAGGATGCGGCCGACCTCGCCGTAGCCGACGAGGCCGACATGCCACTGGTTCGAAGCAACGGTCATGGCGATCAATCGATATATTTGAGGCCGGCCTTCGCCAGCGGCTCGCGCATCTTGTACATGTCGAGGCCGAGCACGCCGGCCGCGAGCTTCGCGCGCTTCTCGCCTTCGTTGGCCTCGCGCGCCTCCGCCGCGTCGGCCGCCTGCTGCGCGACGCGCCGCGGGCACGACGACGACGCCGTCGTCATCGGCGACGACCACGTCGCCCGGATTGACCAGCGCGCCGGCGCAGACCACCGGGATGTTCACCGAGCCGAGCGTCGCCTTGACCGTGCCCTTGGCGCTGATCGCCCTGGAAAACACCGGGAACTGCATCTCGGTCAGGTCCTTCACGTCGCGCACGCCGCCGTCGATGACCAGGCCCTTGGCGCCGCGGGCGCGAAAGCTGGTCGCGAGCAGGTCGCCGAAGAAGCCGTCGGTGTTGTCGGCGGTGCAGGCCGCGACCACGACGTCGCCCGGCTGCATCTGCTCGGCCGCCACATGCATCATCCAGTTGTCGCCGGGCTGCAGCAGCACGGTGACCGCGGTGCCGCAGGCCTGCGCGCCGGCGTAGATCGGCCGCATGTAGGGCTGCATCAGGCCGACGCGGCCCATCGCCTCGTGGATGGTGGCGACGCCGAAGCGCGACAGCTTTTCGACCGCCGCCCGGTCGGCGCGCACGATGTTGCGCTTGACGACGCCGAGGTCGTTCATCGGGCTGCTCATGTCACTTGCCTTTCGCCTTCAGCGCCGCATCGAGGCGCGGGAACACGCGCCGCGCGTTGCCTTCGTAGATCTTGTGCCTGTCCTGCGCGCTGAGGATCGTCGCGGCCTCGATGTAGCGCTTGGTGTCGTCGTAGTGGAAGCCGGTTTCGGGATCGATGCCGCGCACCGCGCCGATCATCTCGCTGGCGAACAGGATGTTGTCGACCGGGATCACCTTGGTCAGCAGGTCGATGCCCGGCTGGTGGTAGACGCAGGTGTCGAAGAAGATGTTGTTCAGCAGATGGTCCTTCAGCAGCGGCTTCTTCAGCTCCTGCGCCAGGCCGCGGAAGCGCCCCCAGTGATAGGGCACCGCGCCGCCGCCATGCGGGATCAGGAAGCGCAGCGTCGGGAAATCCTTGAACAGGTCCGAGGTCAGGCACTGCATGAAGGCCGTGGTGTCGGCGTTCAGGTAGTGCGCGCCGGTGGTGTGGAAGCAGGCGTTGCAGCTGGTGCTGACGTGGATCATCGCGGGGATGTCGAGCTCGACCATCTTCTCGTAGATCGGATACCAGTGCCGGTCCGACAGCGGCGGCGAGGTCCAGTGCCCGCCCGACGGATCGGGGTTGAGGTTGATGCCGACGAAGCCGTACTCCTTGACGCATTTCTCCAGCTCGGGAATGCAGGTCTTCGGGATCGACGCCCGGCGACTGCGGCAGCATCGCCGCGCCGATGAAGTGGTCGGGGAACAGCTTGCTGACGCGGCAGCACAGCTCGTTGCAGATCGCGGCCCAGGTCGACGACACCTCGAAGTCGCCGATGTGGTGCGCCATGAAGCTGGCGCGCGGCGAGAAGATCGTGAGGTCGCTGCCGCGCTCCTGCATCTTCTTGAGCTGGTTGTTGACGATGGACTCGCGCAGCTCGTCGTCGCTGATCTTCAGCTCGCTGACCTTGGGCATGGCCGACGGGATCCTTGATGCCGGCGATCTGCCGGTTGCGCCAGTCCTCGAGCGCCTTCGGCGCCGTGGTGTAGTGGCCGTGCAGTCGATGATCACCTGACTCTCCTTCCGCGGGCGACGACCTTCGGTGTCTGATTCGCCGCTTCGTTCGTCGCTTCGAACTCTATTCTGCGGCGGCCTCGAGTCTCGATTTCGGCGCCCAGACCGATCCGGGCATCATCACCTCGCCGCGCATCAGCAGCCGCGCGGTGCGCAGCAGGGCCGCGCGGGTCACGTTCTGCGGATTGGCCGGATCGACCTCGATCTCGACGCTGAACTCGCCGGTCGGATGCTCGACCGAGATTTTCTTGACGTTGCCCGCCGGCACCGACGGCAATGCCTTGCGTGATCGAACCATCGAGCACGCAGGCGGTCGCCACCGTCACGGCCGCCAGCACGCCGATCGCGTCGTGGCAGACGTGCGGGATGAAGCTGCGGGTGCAGATGCTGCCGCCGGCGCGCGGCGCCGACGATCAGCGTCATCTTCGGATAGTTCTTGCGCGTGACGTCGCCGAGCTTCATCGCGTGGCCGCAGGCGATCCGCAATCGCTCGAGCCGCGCCTTCAGCTCGGTATCGGCGTTCATCTGGTCGACGCTCTCGTAGCCGGTGCGGCCGACATCGCCGGCCTTGAACATCACCAGCGGCATGCCGTTGTCGATGCAGGTCACGTCGATGCCATCGATGCATGTCGCGGACATTGCCGGTGGGCAGCAGCCCCGGCGCGACCGAGCCGGCGGTGTCGAGGAAGTTGATCGTGATCGGCGCCGAGGTGCCCGGCACGCCGTCGATGCGGGCGTCGCCCTCGTACTCGACATGGCCGTTCGGGCGTCTGCACCGTGATGTCGCACTGCATGTCGGTGTTGAGCGTCAGCACGCGCAGCGTGGTGGTGTCGCCCTGCGGCTTGACCAGGCCGGTCTCGAGCGCGAACGGCACCACGGCGGCGAGCATGTTGCCGCAGTTCGGCGTGGTGTCGACGGTGTCCTTGTCGGGCTGCAACTGGGCAAACAGGAAATCGAGATCGACGCCGGGCTTGCTGCCCTTGGAGACGATGCCGACCTTGCTGGTCAGCGGATGCGCGCCGCCGAGGCCGTCGATCTGGCGCTTGTCGGGCGAGCCCATCACCGCCAGCAGCACCTTGTCGCGGGTCGGCAGATCGGCGGGCAGGTCGCTGGCCTTGAAGAACGGGCCGCGCGAGGTGCCGCCGCGCATGAAAAGGCAGGGAATGGCGGTTTGCATGGCGTCTCGACCCCGGAGATTGCCGATCGGTTCGCACTCTGGCGAGTTCGGCTCCAGCCTTCGCCAGCGTCCGCCGACCCTATAACAGCTATCGCGATCCGGCATAGCTTCGGGGCACCAACCATGCCGAAAATGATCAGGCGGGAAGCTCGCGCACCAGCGCGGTCAGCAGCCGCATCGTGTGCTGGGTCAGCGGCGTCGGACGCTTGTGCGCCGAGATCGGCCAGGCAAAGCACGCTGACCGGCGTCGGGTCGACCAGCCGGCGCATCACCAGTTCGCCGGAGCGGGCCGATGCGGCAACGCCGCTGGCGGTGAGCACCGCATGACCATAGCCGGCGCAGACCAGATCGATGATCGACGGGACGCTCGATACCTCCCAGGCAATATCGAGCTTGATGCCGGCCAGCGCCGCCTGGGTCTCCAGCAGGCGGCGCATGGCATGGACCCGCTCCGGAACGATCAGCGGATAGCGCGACAGTTCCTTCATCGGCAGCGGCGGCAGCGCGGCGCGCTTCCGCTTGCCCTTGCGCTGCATGGCTCACCAGCCCGAGCGGCTCCTGCAGCAGCGGCGTGATCTCGAGCCCGGGCTGCGCTTCGGGGTTGTAGACCAGACCGATGTCGATGCGGCCGGTCGTGACCCATTCGACGATATGGGTCGACAAGCCCTCGACGATGGCAAGCCTGGCGGCGGGAAGCTGCTTCTTGAAGCGGTCGATCAGGGGCAGCGTGAGCTGACGGCCGATGCTCGGCGGCAGCCCGATGGTCACCCGCCCGACCGGCTCGTCGCGGCTCGCGCCCAGATCCTCGCGGGCGTGCGCCATCAGCTGCAGCACCGCCACGCTGTGGTCGAACAGCCGCTTGCCGGCGTCGGTCAGCGCGACGCCGCGGCCGTTGCGCAGGAACAGTTGCTGGTGCAGCTCGGTCTCCAGGCTGCGCACCTGCCGGCTCAGCGCCGGCTGCGCGATGTCGAGCACCACGGCGGCCTTGCTGAAGCTGCCGAGCTCGGCCACCTGCACGAAATATTCGAGCTGCTTGAGGTTCATGGACCGGCCAGATCAGGACGAAATCGCGCCTAAGTCAACGCCTCGCGGCCAGGACCCATCGCCGCTATTGCTTCGGAATCCCGGCCTTCTCGATCACCTTTTGCCACTTGTCGATATCGGATTTCAGCCTGCGCCGATATCTCCTCGGGCGTGGCTGGCCTCGCCTCGATGCCGAGTTCGAGCAGCCGCTTTTTCACCTCGGGCTCGGCGAGTATTTCCCGCAGCGCCTGATTGAGCGTCCTGATGATCTCGGGCGGCGTGCCGGCAGGCGCGAACAGCGCGTTCCAGGACACGACGTCGTAATTCGGCAACGCCGCGCTTCCTGCAAGGTGGGAATATCCGGCGTGCTTTCCGAGCGTACCGGCCCGGACGATCGCCAGCGCCCGGATTTTTCCTTCGGCGAGATTGCCCTTCATCGACGAGTAGCTGTCGATCATCAGGGCGACGTTGCCCTGCATGGTCGACACCAGCAATTCCGGCGTTCCCCGATAGGGAATGATGGTGAAATCGATGCCGGCCGCGGTCTTGAACAGCTCCGCCGACAGGTTCTGCGTGCTTCCGATATTGATGGTGCCGACATTGAGCGTGCCGGGCTTCGCCTTGGCGGCGGCGATGAAGTCCGCCAGCGTCTTGAATGGCGAGTCCGCGTTGGTCGCGAAGATGAAATCGAAATAGCCCAGGCTCGATATCGGCGCGAAACTCCTTCAGGGGATCGTAGGGCAAATGACTGAACAGCGAGACGCTGATCGCGGTTCCGTTGGACAGCAGCGCCAGCGTGTATCCATCCGGCGGGGAAGAGATCACGGTTCGGGCCGCGGCGATGCCGCCGGCGCCGGGCTGGTTCTCGATGTAGAAGCGCTGCCCGAGCTTGTCGCCGAGCCTGTCGGCGATGACGCGCGCGGTGATGTCGGCGACGCCGCCCGCCGCGAAGGGCAGCACGATCCGCACCGGTTTGCCCGGATATTTGGTCTCGGCGCCGGCCGCGCACTGAGGCAAAGCGAGCCCCAGCAGCACGAATACGGCAAGGAAAGCCCGGAGCGGGTTCCGGGAGATGGCGCAATCAGAGACTTTCGTGAGCATTCTGCAAGATCCGCTGCGATGATAGCCAGCCCGGCTTTTACCCGCCGCCCGCTATCCACCACAATGGCTTATTGATAGGCCGCCACGATATCGGACACGGCCCGTTCAAGCTGCTTTGCCGTCGCACACTGCCGCACGACGCTGCAGAAGGATGCATAACGCGGCATCTCGGAATCGCCCCAGCCCCAGGCCATGCGCCCTTCGGGGTTGAGCCAGACCAGCCGCTTGGAGCGCTCCGAGATGGTGCGAAGGATGTCGGTGCGCGGATCGAGGTTGTTGGTGCGGGCGTCGCCGAGCACGATCACCGTCGTCTTCGGCGTCACCGTATTGATGAAATCCTTTTCGAAATCCACCAGCGACCCGCCATAGTCGGACGAGCCGAAGCCGACCTTCGACATGATCTCGCTCATGGCTTCTTCGGGCGTCTTCTTGTCGAGGATGTCGCTGACTTCGATCAGATTGCCGGAAAAGGCGAACGAGCGCACGTCGTCGACCACCTCATGCAGGCTGTGGATCAACAGCAGGAAGAAGTCGGACACCTGCGCGACCGATCCCGAGACGTCGCACAACGCGACGATCTTGGGCCGGTCGCGATGCCGGCGTTTCCAGGAGATCAGGAACGGGACGCTGCCCCAGGCGGCGTTGCGCCGCAGCGTCCGCCGGAGATCGAGATGGCCGCGCCGCTGACGCTTGCGAGGCTTGCTGTAACGCTCGCGCAGCCGCCGCGCGATGGCGCGGATCAGGGCCTTCATCTGCTCGACCTGCCGGCGCTCGAGCCGGGCGAGCGGCGCGTTGCGCAGGATTTCGTGGCGCAAATTCTCGCTTTCCTCGCGGCCGTAAAGCAGAAGCGCCTGGTTGACGACGTCGCGCACATTTTCGCGCAAGGCCTCCAGCGCCGCCGCGAGCCGCTCGGCATCCGCCGGATTGGTCGCGGTAAGCGCATCCAGATCGTCGCGCAGCCGCTCGATGCCCAGTTGCTCCAGGATTCGCGTCGAGAAGATGCCGCGCTGGGTGAAGTAGCGGATATCGGACAGTGAGGCTGCATTCGCGGCAGCAGCCATTGCGGCCGCAACAGCGGTGCGGTCCCGCGACAGCAACATCTGCGCGAGATCGCCGAGCTCCGGCGAGGGTGAACCGGCGTCACCGCCCTCCTCCGGTTCGCTGGCGGCGGAATCCGCGCTGTTGTTTTCGGCGGCGTCTTCCGGCGCGGTTTCTTCCCTCACCTCCGGCTGGCTGAAGAACAGATCGAAACAATCGCCAAGCGCCTGCTTTTCTTCCTCACTCTTGGCGAGCGTCAGCAGCAGCGTGTCGCGCAGAATGGCGCGGTCGGCGAATCCGACATTGGCCACCGCCTTCATGGCATCGATGCTTTCCGCGGGCGATACCCGAACGCCGGCTCCGCGAGCCGCCCGGAAGAAGCGATGCATTTCCTCGCGCATCAGCCGAACACGCCCTGCCGCCCCGCCTTGGCGACGAAGGTCGTCACCTGCGGAATCGTGGTCTCGATGTCGGCCTCGTATTTCAGCAGCACATTGAGCGTGTCCTTGACGGTTTCATGATCCAGTTCCGAGGATTGCAGCAGCACCAGCACCCGCGCCCAATCGATGGTCTCGCTGACCGAGGGCAGCTTCTTCAGGTCGAGCGCGCGGACCTGGTTGATGAAGCCGACGAGTTGCGTGCGCAGCGTCTGCGAGATTCCGGGCACCCGGCTTTCGACGATCCGCTCCTCCAGCTTCTGCTCGGGGAAGCCGATATGCAGATGCAGGCAGCGGCGCTTGAGCGCGTCCGAAAGATCGCGCTCGCCGTTGGAGGTCAGGATCACGATCGGCTTGACGCCCGCCACGACGGTGCCGAGTTCGGGAATGCTGACCTGGTAATCCGACAGGATTTCGAGCAGCAGCGATTCGAATTCGGCATCCGACTTGTCGATCTCGTCGACCAGCAGCACGCAGCCTTTCGGCTGCTCCAGCGCCTGCAGCAAAGGACGCGGCTCGACAAATTCCTTGGAGAAGAACACGTCGCCGAAATCGTGCAGCTTGTCGAGCGCAGCAGTCAGCGTGTCGGCGCCGCCAAGGACTTCGCCGAGCTTGTCCTTCAGGATCTGGGTGTAGAGCAGTTGCTTGGCGTATTTCCACTCATACAGCGCCTTGGCCTCGTCGAGCCCTTCATAGCATTGCATGCGGATCATCTTGAGCCCACGCCAGGCCGCGAGCGCCTTCGCGAGCTCGGTCTTGCCGACGCCCGCCGGGCCTTCCACCAGAATTGGCTTCTCGATGCGCTCGGCGAGATAGATCGCGGTCGCGATCTGCTTGCTGGCGATATATCCGGCCGATGCCAGCCCGCTTGTGACGGCCTCGATCGAATCCGCCGCTAGGGTATTGTTGGTCACTGTTTCACGCTCCATAGGGAATTTCCGAGCCGGGCCTGCCGTACCTTGCGGGGTTCGCGCGCGACTGACGACAACAGGTCGTAGGCGGCAAGAGCCCGGGCGGTCGTTTCGTCGACAGGTGCGCCCTGCGCAAGCAGTTCGCGGATTTCGTCGACGACTTGCTTTGCCAGGAGCCGGACGCCGATCACCCGCGCCGGAACATCCGGCCCTTCGCCATCGAGCGCGGCCACCGCGAGCTGGCTTGCCGCCTGCAGCAGCGATACCAGGCCCGCGATGCGGCCGAGCCGCAAGGCGTTGTCTTCCGATTGCTCGAGGCGGGCGGCGGATTTTTCCAGCAGCCAGCTCACCAGCCCCGCAATATTGGCGGTGCCGACGGTGTCCTCGACATCGCGAAACGGCAACGCCATCGCCGGATAGGCGTCGGCCATATCGCCGATCCGTGCCGTCGCCGGCAGCTCGCATCCGTCGAGTTCGAGCTCGCAATGCGTCGCCGGCGCCAGCACGTCCATTGCCGGCATCGGCTTGACGGCAAGGCCCCTCGTCCCTTTCGGGATCAGAAACAATCCATATCGCTTTCGCCCCTCCTCGACCGCCGTCACGGCCAGCACCAGAAACACATCCGCGACCGGACCGTTGGTGACCCAGGCCTTGCGGCCGCGCACGATATAGCCCGCACCATTTGGTTCGGCCGTTGTCTGCAGGTTTTTCGGATGCGCCCCGGCGCCGGGCTCGGAGATCGCGATCACAACGCAGACTTCGCCGGCCGCCACGCGCGGAAGCCAGGCGGAGCGCTGGTCCTGATTGGCAAAACCGCCAAGGAAAAAGCGCGCCACCATCTGCCGCCCGGCAAAAGCACTCGCCAGTCCCGGCAATCCGGTTTTCGCGGCAATCGCCTGCTCGGCAGCCGCGATCGCACGATAGCTGTCGAGGCCCGCGCCCATGCCGGGCAGACCGATCTGGAACAGGCCGGCTTTCGCCATCGGCGCGAACGGGTCGGTCAGGACGCCGGCCTTTGCGACCGACCACCAATCGTCGATGCGTCGGGCAACTTCCAGGCTCGAATCTTGCGGCATTTATTCAACGATCCGGATTTCAGGCTGCGCTTTTCGCGACGTCGAGACGCTTCTTGGGCACGCAGATACCCGTCGCGAGGCTGATATTGCCGACCATGAAAGCTCGCCCGGTTTGCGATGCAAGAGGAATTTTGTTCCGCGCCACGGAATTGCTGAGGTCATAGGCCTGCTGCAGTCCATCGACCATCCGACCGAGGGTCCCCTTCGCGTCGCAGGGCCGGCGGCGACCTGGAGCAGGACGCCACCCACGATCCGCCAGTACCCGCCCCGCCTCGGCGAACATGGCGGCGCGATCCTTTGCGAGGCCGGCTTTACAGCCGGCGAGATCGAAGCGCTGATCGCGGAGGGCACCATGGTCGAGGCCGATCCGGCGTAGTTCGAAAACGCTTCAGGTTTGCTGTTTGGCCTGCGCAAGGATCTTCACGGCGGCGCGTAAATGCGGCCTGTCGAGCATCTTGCCGTCCAGCTTGACGACGCCGGTGTCGGGATTGTCGTCGAAGGCCTTTATCACCCGCTCGGACCATGCGATTTCTTCCGCCGTCGGCATGAAGGCCGCGTTGACGACATCGACATGCTTGGGATGAATGACGGCCTTGGAGAGAAACCCGTCATGGCGGGCGGCAATCGCCTCTTCCCGGAGCGCGACCAGATCGTCGATGTCGGTGGCGATGGTGTCGATCGCGACGACGCCGGCCGCCGCCGCGCTGATCAGGCAGAGATCGCGCGCCAGCAGGAACGGACCATGGAAGCGGCCGGCGGTCCGGTTGCGCGAGGCGCCGAGCGAAGCCGCGAGATCCTCGGCGCCCCACATCATGCCCCAGAGCCGCGGGCTCGCACCCTCGAAATCGAACAGTTTTGTAACCGCCCGCGCCGTCTCCGTCGCGACGACGACGATCCGCGTGCTGCCCTGTTCGAGGTGGGATGCCGCCTCGAACGCATCGAGGTACAGCGCCAGATGATTGACGTCGGCGGCGCCGGCGCATTTCGGCAGCACGATGCCGTCGGGCCGGCCCGGCATGACGGCGGCCAGATCGCCGAGCGTCAGACCGGTATCGAGCGCATTGACGCGGATATACATCTTCTGGCCCGGCTTGCGGGCATCGAGCATCCCGCGCGTGATGCCGCGCGCGGCCGCCTTCTGATCCGGCGCGATCGAATCCTCGAGATCGAGGATCAGGGCATCGGCGGCGGTCTTCTTGGCGCTCTCGAATTTGCGGAGGCTGTCGCCGGGCACGAACAGGAATGATCGCATCGCCTCACACCTTCGCTTGCGGTTTGCAGTGCATCAGCCCGGTGCGGCGGCAGCTTGCGACCACCTCGCCGCGCTGGTTGGTCGCGGTGTGCTCGAACTCGACGATGCCCTGCGTCGGCCGCGACTTGCTGATGCGCTTGGAGATGATCCTGGTATGCGCCTTCAGCGTATCGCCGTGAAACACCGGCTTCGGAAACTTGACATCGGTCATGCCGAGATTGCCGATCGTGGTGCCCAGCGTGGTGTCGTACACGCTCATGCCGATCATGATTCCGAGCGTGTAGAGGCTGTTGAACAGCCGCTGGCCGAACTCGGTGGTCTCCGAGAAATGCGCGTCGAGATGCAGCGGCTGCGGATTCATCGTCAGCAGGCTGAACATCGTATTGTCCATCTCGGTGACGGTCCGGCTGAACTCATGATGGAATTCCCGTCCCACCTCGAATTCCTCGAAATATAGTCCCGCCATGATTTCCCCCTTTCCAGGTGTTGATTTCCGTTGCCCGACCGCTCGCCGTCAGCGCCCGGTATATTTCGGCGACCGCTTTTCGACGAAGGCATCGAGCCCTTCCTGACAATCCTGCGTCGTCGCGACCAGCGCGAAGCTCTCAGCCGCATTCTCGATGGCGCGGCGATAATCCGCATCGAACGCCCGCATGAAGGCGTCGCGGCCGATCTTCATGACCACAGGCGATTTCTCCGCGAAACGCCGCGCAATGACCCGCGCACGGTCGAGAGCGGTTCCCTTCGGAACGACTTCGCTGACAAGACCCATGCGAAACGCCGTCGCGGCGTCGAAGGGATCGCCGAGAAACAGCGGACCGAAAGCCTGATGCTTGCCGACCAGCCGCGGCAATTGCACGAAATGCAGAGCCGGAATCAGGCCCACGTCGATCTCGGGATAGCCGAAGGTCGCGGCCTCGCCGGCGATGATCATGTCGCAGGAAATCGCGATCGTCATGCCGCCCGCTCGCGCCGGGCCGTCGATCGCCGCGATGGTCGGCTTGCCCATGCGATACTGGATGTCGTTGAGCGCGAAATAGAGCCGCTCGAGAAATTGCCTGGCTTCGGTGCCGCGTTTGCCCCTGATGATGTCGAGATCGAGCCCGGCGCAAAACACCTTGTGGGCGCTGGCGACGACGACGGCGCGCACAGCCTGGTCGTCCCTCGCCCTCGCCAGCGCTTCCAGCAGCGCGTCGATCAGAGGCATGCTCAGCGCGTTGACCGGCGCGCGGTCGAGCGTTATCTCCGCGATCGCGTCCGAGACGGTATAGTGAACGAGTTCAGCAGCCATGACGCCTTGTCTCCGCTGGGTTGGGACTAGCGTACCGGCGTGCGCACCGCGCCGGCCTTGATCAAATCCTCGATCGCGCCCGGCTCGAAGCCGGCGTCGAGGAGCACCGCGCGGCTGTCCGCGCCGATATCGGGCGCAGGACAGAGCTGGTCCTCGGAACGGCTCGCGATGCCCGGCGTGCGCGGCGCATACACCGCGCCGACGCCTGGTGTATCCTGACACACCGCGGCCTTGGTCGCCTCGACGTGAACATTGTGCAGCCAGTCGCCGGGCGTGAGGATACGCTCGGCGATGATATCAGCCGCATGCAGCCGTTCGAGCCATGCCTCGCTCGACCGGGTCAGGAAAATCTCGCGCATTTGCGGGATCAGCGCATCCGCCGAATCCGCGCGCCGGGCAAAATCCGAAAAGCGGGGATCGCTGGCCAGATCCTCGCGCCCGATCGCCGCGCAAAGGCGCTTGTATTGCGGCTCGTTCACCAGCGTGACCATCAGCCAGCCATCTGTGGTTTGATAGGAACCTGCCGGCACGTTGAGCGCGCGCGGGGCGCCGCCTTCCAGAACATATTCGGCGACCTTGTGGCCAAGCAGCGCGGCCGTCGACTGTGTCAGGCTGACATCGATCCAGCGCCCGGTGCCCACGGTCGCCCGGGCGAACAACGCGGTTGCGACGGCCTGGAAAGCGTAGACGCCGGTGGCAACGTCGGAGATGGTCGTGCCGACCCGGTGCGGCGTCTTGTCGTTGCCGACGTTGACCGACACCAGACCGGAAAACGCCTGCGCCACCGAATCCGAGCCCGGGCGTTTCGCGTAAGGACCCTGTTGCCCGAAGCCCGACACCGAGAGGTAGATGAGGCCGGGGTTGTCACGCGATAGTTCCTCATAGCCAAGCCCGAGGCGTGCGGCGACGCCGGGCCGGAAGCCCTCGATCAGCACGTCGCAATCCCGGGCGAGCCGTTTGGCGATCGCGATCCCGTCGCTGTGCTTGAGATCGAGGCAGAGGCTGCGCTTGCCGCGGTTGTAGACGGCCGACAGCGCCGTGTGGCTGCCGTGGGTCGTTCCGAGATAACGCGACCAGTCGCCCTCCGGCGGTTCGACCTTGATGACTTCGGCCCCGTAGACACCGAGCAGCATGGCGCAGTAAGGCGATGCGATCCCCTGCCCGAAATCGAGAACGCGCAAGCCGCGATAGGGCGCCTCGTGCGTCGGCGATATCTTCCGGTCCGCTCCCAATTTTTTTCTTTCTTTTTGCAGCCCGCCAGGCGGGTCGATGCGTCAAGAGAAGAGGATGGCCATAGGCGAGTCAAGCACCCGCAAAAGCCGCGCCGAGAGCCCGTTTTTGCAACCCGTCCCGATTCATATGCCGCTTGTGCAAAACCGGGATTGGCAGTCTAATAAGGGCTGAGGCGTTCCCCGAACGCCTGACTGCGCGCTCCGAGGCTGTGGCGCGGCATATGGCGATGCTTGCCGAACCCCATTCGCGGAGGGGCGGAGGTCTTCACATCGACGGGCGGTCTCCCCACGCACAAGTCTCGTGGAGATGCGCATGAACCTCGATGCCTACCGGATCCGATCCGAACCCTATTATCAGCCTGTCGGCGACGAAATCGCGGTGTTCGAAGCCGCCTTTTCCGAGCGGTTGCCCGTGATGCTGAAGGGCCCGACCGGGTGCGGCAAAACCCGCTTTGTCGAACACATGGCCTGGCGCCTGGCCAAGCCCCTGATCACGGTCGCCGCGCATGAGGACATGACGGCGTCCGACCTTGCCGGCCGCTATCTGCTGGAGCCGGACGGCACCGTCTGGCATGACGGCCCGCTGACGATCGCGGTCCGGCATGGCGCGATCTGCTACCTCGATGAGATCGTCGAGGCGCGTCAGGATACGACCGTCGTGATCCATCCGCTCACCGACGCGCGGCGGATCCTGCCGCTGGAAAAGCACAATGAGATCGTCGCGGCCCACGCCGATTTCCAGCTCACGATCTCCTACAATCCCGGCTATCAGAGCGCGGTGAAGGACCTGAAGGAATCGACCAAGCAGCGCTTCCTCGCGATCGATTTCGACTATCCCTCGCCCGCGGTCGAAGCCGCCATCGTCGCGCGCGAGGCCGGGACCGATGTCGAACTCGCCGGCACGCTCGTCGCCATCGCGGAACGATCCCGCAATCTCCAGGGCCACGGCCTCGACGAAGGCGCCTCGACCCGGATGCTGATCCACGCCGGGCGGCTGGTGCGCGCCGGCCTGCCGCTCGAGGCCGCGGTCCGCTCGAGCATCGTTCTGCCGATCACGGACAACCAGGACATCCGCGAAGCGCTCAGCGCGGCCATCGAGGCCTGTATTCCGTGAGTGCAGCCGTCCGATCCGGGCCGTTGCGCGTCGTCCCGGCCGAGGCGGACGGTGCGGTCCGCCGCGTCCATCTGCTGATGCGGCAGCGCGAGGCGCTGCGGCCGTTGTTCCGCATCGCCTGGGACGATCTTGCGGCGCGCTTCGATGCCGACGAACTCGAGGGCTGGGCCGCGGGCGTGCTGGCGCTCGCCGACGTCAACGCCGGCCCTTCCTGTCTGGTCGCCTTCTGGGAGAACAGCCGAAACCAGCCGACCGAACAAGGCATCGCGCCGCTGATCGTGGCCGCGCATACCGCGGCCAATATTTGCCGCAACGCCGGCGCGCAGGCCGCGGCCACGACGATCGTTGCGCTCGGCGTCGCGCGCCGAATGGTCGGCACCGGCGCAAGTCTCGCGCGCTGGTGGCGCATCATGGACGACCTCGCGCTTCACGCGCCGGAATCGGTCGAAGCCGCCGCATCGCGCATGGGCGAAATCCTTGCCGCCGGCGATATCAATGCGTTCGAGAGTTTTGTCGCCGCCGGGCTGAAACTGGCGGCCGGCGACGCACGCAAACGGTTCAAATTCTTCACGCTGCAGGATGAACTGGCGCGGCGCCTGGTGGAGCGCGCGACCGCCGGCATCGGGTTCGCCGAAACCGAGCACCAGACCAAGGCGTTCGTGACCGCGTTGTGGGGCCAGCCGCCGCTGCTGCGCAGTTTTGCGGGCGGCGACGGTCAGGCGCCGCAACGCCGCGCCGGCATCGCGGGGCCGCTGATCCGCCTGCCGGAAGTCTATCGCGGCGTGCAGGGCGAGGCCGCCTACTCTTTATATAGGGCCGCGGCGGCGCATGCCCAGGCGCATCTCGTGTTCGGCGGCCCGAAATTCCCCGTCGGCAAGCTGAAGCCGCTCCAGGTCGCGCTCGTCAGCTTGATCGAGGACGCCCGCATCGAGTTGCTGGCGATGCGCCAGTTGCCGGGATTGCGCAAGCTGTGGTCGCCCTACCATGTCGCCGTAGCATCCGGCGTTGCCGCCGCCCCGACCCTGCTCGCCCGGCTGGCGCGGGCCCTGTTCGATCCCGCCTATCGGGACGACGACAGCTTTGTCGCCAAGGGGCGCGAGATGTTCGAGGCGCGATTGGCGCGCGTGCAAGATCCCGCAATCAGCCGCGAGATCGGCATGCTGCTGGGAAACGATCTCGGCCAGATGCGGGTTCAGTTCAACCCCAAGACCTATGTCGTCGAGCCGTTCTATCGCGACGATGGTCTCGGCCTCTGGGATTTTGGCGAGGACGCCCCCTCCTCCGGCGAACCACTCGAACTTGCGGTCGATGCAGTACGCCTCGAGCAGCAGGAGAAGCCGGACCAGGAACAAAATCGCGATCAGCTTGACGATAAGGGCAGCGCCGGACGCGCGCGGCCGGTGCCTCCGGATCAGCGCGGCGTGGTGATCGCGAAATACCCCGAATGGGATCGCGCGCATGGCGTCGAGCGGCCGGACTGGACGACGGTGCGCGAGATTCCGGCCCGGCCCGGCAACCCGCGCCTGGTGGAAGAGGCGCTCGACCGCGCCGACGTGCTGCGCAACCGGATCCGGCGGCTGGTCCGCAGCGTCCGCGTCGGGCGCACGATCCGCCTGAAGCGTCAGCTCGACGGCCATGATCTCGACCTCGATGCCGTGATCGACACGGGGATCGCGCTGCGCCTGCGTCAGGAACCCGACCCGCGGGTGTTTCGCACGACCACCTCGAAGCACCGCGATCTCGCGGTCCTGCTGCTGCTGGATATTTCGGAATCGACGCGCGACCGTCTCGCCTCCGGCGTCTCCGTTCTCGACGTCGAGCGGCTCGCGGTCGCGGTTCTGGCCGAGGCGATGAGCACGCTCGGCGATCCCTTCGGCATGCTGGCGTTCGCCTCGAACGGGCGCGACGACGTGGAGATGACGACCGTCAAGGCCTTCGACGAACCCTATGACCGCGCCTGCGTCGGGCGGCTGGCCGCGCTGACGTCAGGCCTGTCGACGCGGCTCGGCACCGCGCTTCGCCATGCCGGCGAGCTGATCAGCCATGCCCGCAGCTTCCGCAAGCTCGTCATCGTCCTGACCGATGGCGAGCCATCCGACATCGACGTTGCCGATCCGCTCGACCTGGTCGAGGACGCCCGGCGCGCCGCCGTGGGATTGCGGGCGCGCGGCATCGACGGTTTCGGCGTGGTGCTGGGATCGAGCGCCATGAATTCGGCGGTGCGCATCTTCGGGCGCGGCAACACCATGCTGGTGCCCCGCGTCGAGGACTTGCCGGCGAGGCTGTCCGAGCTCTATTTCCGGCTGGCGCGGCGCTAGGGATTACGGCGCGGCGCCGGCTGGCGCATCGCGATGGGTCTCAAACCTCGAAGAGGACGGCGGCGTCAGATCGCCTTCAAGGTCGCGAGCATCAGCCATGGCCATCATGGTGGATATGATCGTGCGCGGCGATGGGGCCATCATGGGATCCCCCGTCGCCGTCTTCGTCCAGAATGCTGACGCCGACGCGACGCGCGGCGATCATCTCCTCCAGCCGGGCAGTGTAGTCCTCCGGCCGGCCCTCCAGTGCGACAAACAGGGCTTCACCCTGGAAGCGAACACGCCAGTGAAGGTTTCCGGCGTGGTAGCCGAGTTCGATCGCATCGCTGATCGAGCGCGGCTCGAGCCGCATCCAGCGCTCGGTCGCGGCACGAACGACGATCGCGCGATCGCCGTCGATCAGGAGGATTGCACCATCGAATAGCTTCTGGTGACGCGGCAGCGCGATGGCCAGTTCCTCGCCGGCGCGCGTTGTCGCCAGCAGTCGGCGTCGCGCCAGGTCGGCCACCGGAATATTGACTTCATCAACCGCGCCACGATGCTCGAGGCGATGAATTTCCTCCGAGAACGCAGGCTCAAGGCGACTGCCCACGACATGATCGATGCGCAGCATCTCTGCCGGCCCTTTCAGGGTTTAACGTGCTGTCGCACCTTTGAAGCCGCCACGCCGGCGAAACCGCGCCGGCGTGGCCTCTCGAGTTTCGGCCTAGCGATGGGCGGCGACCTTGTTGGGAATGCCCTCGATCGGTGCCTCGTCGGTTCCCACGGTCTGGCGGGTGAAGCCTTCGACCATTTCGCGGGTGCCTTCCGGATCGGCGATCCACTTGTTGTAGAACTCGTAAGGACACGCCGCGACGCCGCGGTCGCCTTCGCCGGAGTTGATCATGCCGGTGTAGCCGCGGTGCACCAGCTTGAAGAGATGGTTTTCCGACTGTCCGTGCTTGCGCGCGTCGCGGATCAGCGACTTCGAAAGTGCGGCGTACTGGATGCCGTAATCTTCCTCGCCGCATTCGCCGAGCGTGCGGCCGTCGAAGCCGATGATCGCGGAATGGCCGAAATAGGAGTAGACGCCGTCGAAGCCGGCGGCGTTGGCGACGGCCACATAGACGTTGTTGGCCCAGGCCATCGCCTTCGCCATGATGCACCTGCTGGTCCTTGGCCGGATACATGTAGCCCTGGCAACGGACGATCAGCTCGGCACCCTTCATCGCGCAGTCGCGCCAGATTTCCGGATAGTTGCCGTCGTCGCAGATGATCAGCGACACCTTGAGGCCCTTCGGCCCTTCGGAAACGTAGGTGCAGTTGCCGGGATACCAGCCCTCGATCGGCACCCATGGCATGATCTTGCGATATTTCTGCACCACCTCGCCCTTGTCGTTCATCAGGATGAGCGTGTTGTAGGGCGCCTTCTTCGGATGCTCCTCGTGGCGTTCGCCGGTGAGCGAGAACACGCCCCAGACCTTCGCCTTGCGGCAGGCTTCCGCGAAAATCTCGGTCTCCTCGCCGGGCACGACCGAAGCGGTCTCGTACATCTCCTTGGAGTCGTACATGATCCCGTGGGTCGAATATTCCGGGAAGATCACGAGATCCATGCCCGGCAGGCCGGTCTTCATGCCGACGACCATGTCGGCGATCTTCCTGGCGTTGGCGAGCACCTCGGCCTTGGTGTGAAGGCGAGGCATCTTGTAGTTCACGACGGCGACGCCGACCGTGTCGTTGCTGCTGGAAATGTCACCGTGGAGCATGGAAATGGCCTCCTGTTGTGGTTGGTTTAGTGTTTGCCGATCAAACGGCCATGTGACGATGGACAAGGTCGTCGGTTAGCTTATCGATCGGTCCGGACGCCGCGACGTGGCCTTTTTCGATGATCACGAAGGATCGTGAGGCACGCCGGGCGAAGTTCACATCTTGTTCGACGAGGATCACCATGATGCCGTGCTCGCTGTTGAGGCGGATGATCACGTCCTCGATCTGCTCGACGATGTTGGGCTGAATTCCCTCGGTCGGCTCATCGAGCAGGACGATCTTCGGGATCGGTCAGCATCGCACGCGCGATGGCGAGCTGCTGCTGCTGGCCGCCCGACAGATTGCCGCCGCGGCGATTGAGGAGTTCCTTCAGCACCGGGAACAGCTCGAACACCTTGTCCTCGAGCGCGCCGGCGTGGCCGGGGTCGCGGCGGGCGAAGGTGCCAAGCTTCAGATTCTCGCGCACGGTGAATTGCGGCAGGATGCCCCTGCCCTGCGGCACGTAGCCGATGCCGTGCCTGACCCGGTCATGGGTCGGGGTCGACGGCAATTTCCTCGCCGTTGAGCCGGATGCTGCCTTCCGTCTTGTCCATCAGCCCGACGATCGCGCGCAGCAGCGCGGTCTTGCCGACGCCGTTGCGCCCGAGCACGCTGAGGAAGCCGGCATCGCCGACCTCCAGCGTGACATTCTGCAAGGCGCGGCTGTTGCCGTAGAAGGCGCTGAGATTGTCGATCTCAAGCATGACCGAAGCCCCCCGAACCAAGATAGGCTTCGCGCACCAGCGGATTGGTCTCGATATCGCTGACGCTGCCTTCCGCGAGCAACTTGCCTTGATGCATGACCGAAATCGAATCGCCGATTTCCTTGACGAAGCCCATGTCGTGCTCAACCACGATCAGCGTGTGCCGCCCCTTCAGCCGGTTGAAGATTTCCGCGGTCTTGCGGGTTTCCTGGATGGTCATGCCGGCGGTCGGCTCGTCCATCAGGATCAGTTCGGCGTTCTGCGCCATCAACAGCGCGATCTCCAGCCACTGGGTCTGGCCGTGAGACAAATGCGCGGCGGGCGCCTCCATCCGGTCGATGAGACCGACGAAACGCGCAGAGGTCTTCGAGCCCGGCGGTGTCGTCGTTCTGCGGCGCGCGCAGGAGATTGGACCATACGCCCGGGCTCTTGCAGTAGGCGACTTCCAGATTCTGGCGCACGGTCAGTTCCCGGAACACGCTCGGCACCTGAAATTTACGGCCGACGCCGGCGCGTGCGATCGTGTACTCCTCGAGCGTCTCGAGATGTTTGCCGTTGAAGAGGATCGAGCCGGCGGTCGGCTTGACCTTGCCGCAGATCAGATCGAGGCAGGTGGTCTTGCCGGCGCCGTTCGGGCCGATCAGGCAGCGCAGTTCACCCTTGCTGATGGTCAGGTCGAGCCCGTTGACGGCCATGAAGCCGTTGAAGCTGACGGCGAGATCGCGCACGACCAGATGGGAGCTCATGCGATCTCCTCCGGACGGTTGGATTTCATATCGATCTCTTCGGTCCGGTGATGGCCGTCGGCGGGCCAGATTTTCGCCAACAACTGGCTGATCAGGCCGGCGAGGCCGGACGGCAGGAAGAGAACGACCAGCACGAACAGGACGCCCATCACCAGGGTCCATGTGTCGAGAAAGGTCTTCGATTCCGACAGAGCGCCCTGCACGCCGGTGACCAGCACCGCGCCGAAGAAGGCTCCGGGCAGGCTGCCGCGGCCGCCGACGGCACACCAGATCACCACCGACAGGCTGAGAGGCACGTTGAGGAAGGTCGGCGACGCGAACTCCATCACGATCGTGTAGAGCATGCCGGCCAGACCCGCGATCGCCGCCGAGATCGCCATCACGGTGATCTTGTAGCTGGCGACGTCATAGCCGAAATACTGCACGCGGCCTTCCTGGTCGCGAATGGCCTGCAGGATCAGCCCGAATTTGGTGCGCGAGAGCACGTAGCCGAACAAGCAGGGCGACGCTGCAGACGGTGGCGATCAGATAGAACGTGGTGCGGTTGTAGGCGTCGAACACGATGCCGCCGATGGTCAATTGCGCCAGATCGGTGATGCCGTTGAAGCCGCCGGTATATTGCTGCTGGTCGATGATCAGCAGGTTGACGACGACCAGCATGGCCAGCGTCGTGATCGCCACGAATACGCCGGTGACCCGCCCGCGGAACATGAACCAGCCGAGCGCCGCCATCAGCGCCGACGGCACGACGATGCCGGCGATGATCGCGAACGTCATCGAATAGAACGGCGCCCAGAACCAGGGCAACTGCTGGACATTGTTCCAGACCATGAAGTCCGGCAGGCCTCCGGCGCCGGTCTGAACCGGAATGGTTCGGAGCTTGAGCGCCATCGCCATGCAGTAGGAGCCGAGACCGAATGGCAGTGCCTGGCCGAGGTTCAGGATGCCGCCATAGCCCCAGGACAGCGACAGCGCCATCGCCAGCAAGCCAAACACGAGATAGCGGCTGTATTTGCTGATCAGGAAGTCGTCGACCAGCACATAGGGCATCAGATACATGGCGGCGATCAGGACGAGGATGCCGATCAGTTCCGGTTGCCAGAAACCGGTCGCGCGTTGTCGCGAAGCTGACGGACCGGGCTTGCTCATGCGCGCACCTTTGCGACGAACAGACCCTGGGGCCGGAAGCGAATGACGCTGATGATCAGGATCAGCACGATCGCCTTGGCGATGGTGTCGTTCTGAAGGAATGCGATCGCGCCTGTGACTTCGCCGAGCGAGAAGGCGCTGATCACGGTGCCGAACAGGCTCTGCACGCCGCCGAGCACGACGACCATGAATGCATCGACGACATAGCCGGTGCCCATTTCGGGTGAAACGCTTTTCAACGGCGAGATGATCGCGCCGGCAAGGCCGGCCAGGCCCGGCGCCATAGGCGAAGGTCATCGAATAGACCCGGTCGGCATTGATGCCGAAGGACGACGCCACGCCGCGGTCCTGCACGACCGCGCGCAGCTTCAATCCGAAGGTCGTGCGGTTGATGATGAACCAGCTGACCAGGAACAATAACGCGGCGACCACGAAGATGAAGATGCGGTAGGCTGATGTCTCGACCCCAAGGATCGACACGCTGCCGGCCATCGAGGGCGGCAGTTCGACATAGCGCAGCTCGCCGCCGGCGGTGAGCCGGATGACCTGCTGCAGCACGACGCCGATACCCCAGGTCGCCAGGATGGTATCGAGCGGCTGCTGATACAGCCGGCGCAGCAGGATGCGCTCAATCAGCCAGCCGAACAGTCCGACGCCGATGAAAATCAGCACCAGTCCCGGCAACAAGGATACGCCGAGCATAGGTCTTCAACGCCCAGGCGGCGTAGGCGCCGAGCATGATGAACTCGCCATGAGCAAGGTTGATCACCCCGATCGTGCCGTAGATGATCGCGAGGCCCAGCGCCGCGAGCAGCAGGATCGATCCAATGCTGAGCCCGGTCAGGACCTGTTCGAAGACGAATTTGCATTACAATTTCCCGCGACCGAAGAAGCGCCGGGCGGCCGACTGGCCGCCCGGACGCGCAAGGTTGATCAGACCTTCTTTTCGACCAGGCCTTTTTCCGTGCAGACCTGGTTCGGATAGGCCGCGTAGGGATCGGGCTTCAGCCATTCCTTGGCCTGGACGATGATTTCGAACTGGCCGTTGGACTTGGCCTGCGCGATCTTCGGCCACAACCAGGTGTGCAGGTTCTCGCCGTCGAGACGAACCTTGCCCTGCGGCGCGATCAACTCGACACCCTTGACGGCTTCGCGGATGGTATTCGGCGTAATGTCGCCCTTGCCGATCTTCTCGACCGCCTGCTTGAACATGTAGGTCTGGAAGTAGCAGGCCTCGGACACGAAATGGGTGACCTTGTCGGCGCCCCAACGCTTCTTGTAGGCGGCGACGAACTTCTCGTTCTCCGGCGACTTGTAGACCTCGAAATACGGCGCCGAGGTGAAGTGGCCGGCAGCGGCCTCGCCACCCATGGCGGCGATCTCGTTTTCCGAAGTGGTCAAGCTCGCCATCGGCATCTTGGCCGGATCGAGGCCGGCGGCCTTGTACTGCCGATGCAGCGCCACCACCGAATCGCCGACCACCGTCGAGAAGATGACGTTCGGCTGCTGCTGACGGAACTTGTTGATGACCGAGGAGAACTCGGAATGGCCGAGCGGCACGTATTCCTCGTTGACCACTTCGGCGCCGTACTTCTCAAGCAGCTTGCGGCAGTAGTTGTTCTCTTCCTTCGGGTAGATGTAGTTCGACCCGATCATCGAGAACTTCTTGCCGAAGTTCTTGATCAGCCACGGAATGAATTCATCCTGCTGCTGGTTCGGCACGGCGCCGGTGTAGATGACGTTCTTCGAGCATTCGCGACCTTCATACAGGGTCGGATACCAGTAGAGATTGTTCTGCTTCTCCACGACAGGCAGCACGGCCTTGCGGCTGGCGGAGGTGTAGGAGCCGAACACGCTGACGCATTTGTCGCCGGCGACCAGCTTGCGCGCCTTTTCGGCGAAGGTCGCGGGATCGGAAGCCGGGTCTTCGATCACCGGCACGATCTTCATGCCGTTGATGCCGCCCGCCGCGTTGATTTCCTCGATCGCCAGGATCGTCGCCTTGTTCAGCGATTCCTCGATGATCGCGGTCGTGCCTGTCAGCGAAAACAGCACGCCGACCTTGATCTCTCCGCTCGCCGCGGTGGCAAGATCGGCGTTCTTGATCCAGATATGCGGGAAGCCTGCGCCAGCAAATGCACCGAGTGCCGCAGCGTTCTTTAACAACGTCCGTCGCGTAGTCTTCATGACACTCCCCCTGTTGGCCCCAGCATTCGAGGCAAGCCGGTTCTGTTTCGCGCTCAAGCGCGTTGTTTCGAACTAAAAAATTCCAGATTCATCCGAGGCCGGCGGACCAGATCCGATCCGTGCCGATTCTCGGTCGCCAAAACAAAAAAAGCCCGACAGATCCTCGCGGATCTTTCGGGCTTACCTAGCCATGCCGAACCAACGTCACTCGGTGGTCCGGCGAACACTGCGATCAGAACGATCCTCGTTCCGCCGCAGTTGATCACAAAACTAAACATCTTTTGCGCGGTACTGCAAGAGCTCATTTGCGTGGATGATCGCTGCGGCCATGTCGTCCATCGACAGACGCTTCGCCATCGCCTGGCGGCGAATGCTTTCGTAAGCTTCGGCTTCGCTCAATCCCTGGCCGTCCATCAGGATAGCTTTCGCCTTCTGGATGCGCTGGAGGCCGGACAGTTTGCGCTCCAGTTTCCGGATCCGCTTTTCGGTTTCGCGTTTCTCGAGCCAGATGCTGCGCGCGATCGTCAGGTTCGTCAGCAGACCGAAGGGACGGATCGGCCGCTCGATGACCGCGACCGCGCCGGCCTCCAGCACCAGTTGAAGCGTGCGACGGATCTTCGTAGCCGACGACGGCGATCAGCGTCGGCCGCGGCCCGTCGTTCGACTTCAGAAGGCGCTGAATATCGCCTCGGACGTCATGTTCGACGGCCAGCAGCATCACGTCGCAACTATCGGTCCAGCATTCCGGAACCGGCCATTGCGTCTCGACCATGCAGCCGATGCGGCGAAGATGCTCGACCAGCCTGACGCGTTCGTTGTCCGGCGGATGAACGACCATGAACGCGGAGGCCGCGAAGATCGCGAAGGATTTGGATCGCCACCGCCTGCTCCCCCGCTCAGAACCTCAGTGGCTGACCGTCTGAAGGTCGTCGACCGACCAGTCGTCGAGGCTCTGTACGACACAGTAGGGGTCCGGCTTGATCCGCACGCCGGGATTCCAGACCGTCTGGAACCGGCCGAATTTGTCCAGCCGCGCGATCCGCGGCCAAAGATAGGTGTGGTTGTTTTCCGGATCGATCCTGACCCGCCCCTGCGGCGCGTCGAATTCGGAATCGCGCAGTTCCTTGAGCACCCGCTCCGGATCGTCGGACCCGCAGCGCGCCAGCGCGCGCATCGCCAGATGGACCTGAAAATAGGCCGCTTCCGCGGCTGCCGGCACCGGCGCATCCGGACCGTATTTGCGCCTTGAAGCTTTCCACGAAACGCCGGGCGGAGGCGCGACGATGAGGTCTCGAAGAACGGCGCGGCGGTGATATGGCCTTCGGCGGCCTCGCGGTGCATCTCGGCTACTTCGGCTTCGCTGGTGGTCAGGCTCGCGATCGGCATCTTGGCCGGATCGAACCCGGCCTTCCGATAGGCCTCGTAAAACACCGAGGTGCCGCGCCCGACCACGGTCGAAAAGATCACGTCGGGAGACGTCTTCTTGATCCGGGTGATGACACCGTCGAAATCGCGCTGAGTCGGCCTCGAGCGGAACATAGATCTCGTCCAGCACCTCGCCGCGGCCCTGCGCCACGAAATCGGCCATCAGGCGATTGGATTCGTAAGGATAGATGTAGTTCGACCCGACCAGCAGAAAGCGATTGCCGTAGGTCGAGAGCAGGAATCTCGCGAGCTGCAGCGAGTTCTGGTTCGGCGCCGCACCCGTGTAGATGCAGTGCCGCGAATATTCGAAACCCTCATAGAGCGTCGGATAGAACAACAGGCCGCGATGGCTTTCGACCACCGGCAAGACCGCCTTGCGGGTGCTCGACATATAGCAGCCGAACAGCAGCCTGATGCGATCGACCTGAAGCAAGCGCTCGGCCAGGCTGCGAAACTGCTTCGGATCGGACGCCGGATCGTAGATGACGGGCTCGACCATGCGATCGAGCACGCCGCCGCTGGAGTTGATCTCCTCGATCGCAAGCAGCGTCGCATTCAACTGCGACTGTTCGACGGCTGCAAGTCACTCCGGTCTGGGAGAACAGCACGCCCACACGCCATGGGGCGCTCGGTATTTTCGCTGGAATTCATGAGCCTGACGTACACCAATTCGTAGTGAGATTTGAGCGACCATACGTCAGATTGCGGGAAACTCAAATCGCCTTCGCCAAGGCAGCCCATCTCACCTCGCCGGAACGGGTATCCGGCGATGCTTCTGCCTGTGTCCGCCGGGCCCGCGG
Source organism: uncultured Alphaproteobacteria bacterium (assembly GCA_963843225.1). Lineage (GTDB taxonomy): Bacteria > Pseudomonadota > Alphaproteobacteria > Rhizobiales > Xanthobacteraceae > Bradyrhizobium. The sequence continues at coordinate 91,793 of CAWJJT010000017.1, forward strand.
CGGATGCGCTAGACGGCCTTGGTGAGTGCACCGTCGATAATAAGGTTGGTGCCGGAAATGCGGCTCGCCACCGGGCTCGCAAGGAACACCACGCCGGCCGCGACTTCCTGCGGCGTGCCCATGCGTCCGGTCGGGTTCAGCGACATCGCGGTCTTGTAGAGATCCGGCATGCCCTGCTCGATGTTCTGCCAGATGCCGCCCTCGAAATAGGTGTTGCCCGGGGATACCACGTTGACGCGGATGCCCTTGGCGATCAGCTGATTGCTCAGCCCCTTGGAGTAGTGGATCAGCGCCGCCTTGAACGCGCCGTAGGAGCCGGCGGCGAAATCGACCTCGAACCCCGACACGCTGGAGACGATCACGATCGAAGCCGATTTCGATTTTTCCAGATAGGGAAGCGCCGCCGCCACCGAATTGACGGTGTGCATCATGTCGGTTCGAAACGACTTTTCCCAGGTCTCGGCGGTGTCGCCGACAGCCAGCGCGCTGACGTTGCAGACGATCGCGTCGATGCCGCCGAATTCGGCGGCGGCGCCTTCGATCCATTGCTTCAACGCCGCGGGGTCCGCGACATCGATCGCCTTGCCCCAGGACTTCACGCCCTTCGCGGCCAGCGCCTTCACCGCCTTGCCGACCTCGTCGGCGTTGCGCGCGCAGATCGCGACATTGGCGCCTTCCGCCGCGAACAGTTCGGCGATCGCCAGCCCAATGCCCTTGCTGCCGCCGGTCACCAGAACGCTCTTGCCCTTCAATCCGAGATCCATGGTCGCCTCCGTTGCTGATACCGCCTGATGAAGCGGCCTGCCGCGCTAACGGCAGGCCGAAGCGTTGGTTACATTTTGGTCCAGTCGCCGGCGCCTTCGAACGCCGCGGCGGCGCGGTAGATGGTGGACTCGTCGTAGTACTTGCCGATCAGCATCAGTCCGATCGGCAGACCATCGCTCATGCCGCAGGGAATGCTCATCGCCGGATGTCCGCTGGCGTTGAACGGCGCCGTGTTGGGAACCATTTCGAATGCGCGCTGGATGTAGAGTTCGCGCGGCGCATCCGGCGGCGGGATCGGCGTCGCCTTCATCGGCAGGGTCGGCATCAGCAGCAGATCGTAATTGTTCAGCGCCGCGTCGTAGGCGGCGCGCAGCTTGCGATTCAGGTTCTGCGCCTTGGAATAGAAATGACCGCGATAGTGCTTGGTGAAGTAGTGGCCGACCAGCATCGTGATCTTCAGGCTGTCGGACAGTTCGTCGGCGCGATGCCGCCAGGCGGAATGGGCGTCCAGCAGCGTCGTGTTGTAGAGACCGCGCCAGTTGGTCCCCATGCCGTTGCCCTTCATCATGAACTCGGTGCCGCCTTCCGCGGCGATCGGCAGCCAGATCGCGGGGCCAAGCAGATGCATCGGCACCGATATCTCGTCGACGGTGGCGCCGAGCTTCTTGAAAAGCTGGGCGCCGGCCTTGACCTTGGCGTCGACGTCAGCCTCGGAAGTCGCAAGCCCAAAGCCTTCCTTGACGATGCCGATGCGCAGTCCCTTGACGCCGCCGCCGAGCGCTTCGGTATAGTTGGCGACCTTGGGCGCGATCTGCCGGGGATCGAGGCCGTCGGCGCCCGCCAGCACTTCGAGCAGCAGCGCGTTGTCGCGCACATTGCGGGTCATCGGCCCGGTATGGTCGAGCGTGATCTCGATCGGCATCACGCCGGTATAGGGAACCAGGCCATGCGTTCCCTTCATGCCGTAGATGCCGCAGAACGACGCGGGCATGCGGATCGATCCGCCCTGGTCGCCGCCGATCGCCATGTCGACCTCGCCGGTCCCCACGACGACGCCGCTGCCCGAAGACGAGCCGCCCGCCGAATAGCCCATCTTGTGGGGATTGTGCACGGGACCCGTCGCATTGGTGTGGCTGCCGCCGGAGAAGCAGAAATATTCGCAATGCGTCTTGCCGACGATGGTGCCGCCGGCGTCGAGGATGCGCGTGACGATGGTGGCATCGACGTCGGGGACGTAGCCTTCGAGCGTCGAGGCGCCGTTCATCATCGGCACGCCGGCGAGGCAGACATTGTCCTTCAGCGCGATCGTCTTGCCGGCGAGCTTGCCGCTTGCCGCGCCCTTGATCGTGGTCTTGACGTACCAGGCGTTGTACTTGTTCTCGTCGCCCTCCGGACGATAGCCGGGCGTTCGCGGATATTTCACGGCCGGCACGTAATCCGGCATGGCATCGATGATGTCATAGGCGGCGTAATTTCCCTGCATCAGGGCGTCGTAGGATTTGAGTTCCTCCTCGCCCATGTTCATGCCGAGATCCTCGGCGACGCCGCGCAATTGATCGAGACTCGGTCGTCTGACTGCCATGGTCTGTCCTCCCTGCTTTTTTCGTGCCCGCTGATCGGGCCTTACGTGGTGATTCCGATGAATTCGCCGACCAGGCTTGCATCGGCGAGATCGCCTGGCTGCACCTCCCGGGTGATCGCGCCTTTTTGAATGATGAGAATTCGCTGCGAAAGCGCGGCGATGAAGTCGAGATTCTGCTCGACCAGGATCATGGTGAGCCCGCTCTTGTCGCGCAGGCGTTCGCAGCATCTCGACGATCTCGTCGATGATCGAGGGCTGGATGCCCTCGGTCGGCTCGTCGAGCAGGATGAGACGCGGCTTGCCGCAGAGGCAGCGCGCGAGCGCCAGGAGTTGCTGCTCGCCGCCGGACAGCGCGCCGCCGGAGCGGTCGAGCAGCGGCTTGAGGCGCGGAAACTCCTCGAGGACTTCGTCGATGGTTGCCTGCTCGCCGCCCGTCTCCTTGGTGCAGCCCATGCGCAGATTGTCGAAAACCGTGAGACCGGGAAAGATCTCGCGCCCCTGCGGCACATAGCCGAGGCCCAGCCGCGCGCGCCGATAGGGCTCCGCCGTCGTCACGTCGGCGCCGTCGAAACGGACCGAGCCGCCGGTCGCCGGCAGAAATCCCATCAGCGCCTTGAGCAGCGTCGTCTTGCCCATGCCGTTATGGCCGAGAATGCCGATGAACTCGCCGTCCTTGACGGAGAAATTCACCCCGTTGAGGATCGGAATGCGGCCATAGCCGGCGCGCAGTCCCTGGACGTTGAGCATCATGCGGCCGCCTGCTTGCCGAGATAGACGTCGCGCACCAGCGGGTTGCGCAGGATATTCTCCACCGAATCCTCGACCAGCACGCTGCCCTGATTGAACACCGTCACCTGCTTGGCGATCATGCGGATGAACTGCATGTCGTGCTCGACGACGATGAGCGCCTTGCTGCGGTTGATCTCGCGCACGAGTTCGGCGGTCTTGTTGCACTTCCTCATGCGTCATGCCGGCGGCGGGTTCGTCGAGCAGGATGAGTTCGGGATCGGTCGACAACACGATGCCGAGTTCGACCCATTGCCGCTGACCATGCGCGAGTTGGCCGACCAGCCGGCTAGCCGCGGCCGTGAGACCGATGCGCTCCAGCATCTCGTCGACCACGGCATTGACGCGCGTCTCGGCCGATGGATGCGGCTCGCCGCAAGCCAGATGTTTTCGCGCACGCTCAACCCGTCGAACACGCTCGGCACCTGGGTCTTGATGCCGATGCCGAGGCGCGCGATCTCATGCGCCTGGGCCCGGGAGATATCGTGGCCGCGGAACAGCACCTGCCCTGGCTCGGCTGCAGCTGTCCGGTCAGCATCTTGAAGAAGGTGCTTTTGCCGGCGCCGTTCGGGCCGATCAGGCAGCGCAGCTCGCCCTCGGCGAGCGTGAAGTTGACGTTGCGGACGGCCTGGACGCCGCCGAAGTGCATGCTGAGGTCGCGGGTTTGGAGCAGCGGTTCGGCCATCACCCCTTCTCCGCCTGCTTGGGCTCGAGGCTGGCCGCGACCCGCCGCGTGCGCGCCCGCAGCAGCCATTGCCCCAGTCGCCGAGCGTCGGCACCAGTCCCTTCGGCACCAGCAGCACGAAGGCGATCAGGATGACGCCGAGGATGAGCGGCGCGTTGGCGAGCAGATTCGTCCACCAATCCGAGCCGCTCGGCTGGTTCGCGCCCAGCGCCGTCGTGAGCCACTGGATGCCGATGCAGCCGATGATCGGACCGATCAGCGTGCCGCGTCCGCCGACGATGACCCAGATGATGATCTGCGCGGACTGCGCCAGGCCGAAGATGGTCGGGCTGACGAAAGTTCCCCAATTGGCGAACAGGCAGCCGGCGAAACCGGCGAGCGCGCCGCCGATGGTGAAGGTCACGAGCTTGTAGGCCCGCGGATCGTAGCCGAGCAGTTCGGCGCGCCGTTCGTTTTCGCGGATGCCGACGATGATGCGGCCGAAGCGGCTGGCGAGCAGCAGCCGCAGTCCGAAATAGGTCAGCAGCAAGGACGCGGTCGACAGATAGAACATGCCTTCGAGATCGACGGCAGCGGCCTTGTTGCCGGGATAATTGAGCGGCGGGATTCCCGGAATGCCGTTGAAGCCGCCGAGCCTCGCCGCGCCGATATGGAATTCCGGACCGGCGGTGGAATTGACCGAATTGAACAGGATCAGCGTCACCGTCAGCGTGATGACGCCGAGATAGACGTCGCTGATGCGGCCGTAGAACATGAAATAGCCGAGCAGCGCGGCGAAGGCCGCCGGCACCGCGATGGCCAGCAGAAGCGGGACCGTGCTTTCGCCGATGTTGAACATGGCGATCGCATAGGTGTAGGCGCCCAGCCCGAAGAACGCCGATTGGCCGAAGCACAGGATGCCGCCATAGCCCCAGATCAGCGCCAGGCTGAGCGCGAGGATCGCCATGACCATGTAGACCGTGAGTTCGAGCACGGTATCGAGCTCGGCGAAACGCGGGATCAGGATCAGGAAGGCGATGCCGACGATACCGACCAGCCCGAGGCCGAGAAAATTGAGGGTACGGGCGTTCACAGGCCTCTCCGGAAGAAGCGGCCGGTGATGCCCTGCGGCAGCAGGCGGATCAGGACGATGGCGGCCGCAAGCAGCGCGACTTCGCCGAACACCGGCGTCGTCAGGAAGGTGGCGATCTGATTGATGGTGCCGAACAGCGCCGAGGCGGAAACCGTGCCGGTGAGGATCGCCGCCCCGCCGCCGATCACCGTGATGAAGGATTTGGCGACATAGGCGACGCCGATGGTCGGGAAGACGCCGGAAACCGGCGCCAGCACCGCGCCGGCGAGACCCGACAGCGCCGCGCCGATGCCGAAGGTGACGGCATAGACCCGCGGCGGGTTGACGCCGAGCGCCGCGGCCATGTTGGCGTTCTGCATGGTGCCGCGGGCGATCAGGCCGAGCCGCGTCAAGCGCAGCACGGCGAAGATGCCGGCCAGCACGACGACGGCGACCGCGATGACAAACAGCGTATAGCCGCTGGTGCGGTAGGCGCCGATCTGGAAGCTGCCGAGCGGCGCCGAAATGCCGACCGTGGTGTTGCCGAAGATCGCGGTCGTCAGCCCGACCAGGAACAGGCTGAGACCCCAGGTCGCGAGCATCGTGTCGATCATGCGGCCATAGAGGAAACGGATGATCGTCCGCTCGACGACGACGCCGATCAGGCCGACAACGACCGGCGCCACGACCAGCATCGCAATCCAGATGCTGACGCCGTGGCTTGTCGCGACGATCGCGGCATAGCCGCCGAGCATCAGAAACTCGCCGTGGGCGAGGTTGATGACCCGCATCATGCCGAAGATGATCGCCAGCCCGACGCTGATCAGCGCCAGGCTGGCGATCGCATAGAGGACCTGGATCGCCAGGAGAACAACGAGATCCACGTTTACCTTTCCCAACGCATGCGAGGTCCGACCGGCTCTTAGATCTTGATCACGTATTGCTGGTTGTCGGTCGGGTTCTTGATGAGATTGCACACCGCGGCGGTGTCGGCCGGCTTCTGCTGCGCGAAATCTTCGAGCACGTTGAGCTTCTTGTCCTTGACCTCGGCGATGTGAACGTCGAGGACGCAATGATGGGTCGGCGGATCGATCGTCACCTTGCCGGACGGCGCATCGATGCTGATGCCGGTCTCGAGCGCCTCGATCACCTTCAGGCGGTCGACGCTGCTTCGCCTTCTTGACGCCTTCGGCCCAGAGCAGGAAGCCCTGATAGGTTCCCATCGCGAGTTCGGTGACGTTGGGATAGTCGGCGCCGAAGCGCTTGTGGAAGCGCTCGACGAAGGCTTCGTTGGTCTTGTTCTTCAGGTCCTGGAAGTAATTGTAGCAGACCAGCATGCCGTTGCATTCGTCGGGCGACAGCACGATGTGCTCGTTGCCGACCGCGAAGGTGGTCGACGCCATCGGAATGCTCTTGCGCATGCCGGCCGCCGCCCACTGGCGATAGAACGAGATATGCGCGCCGCCGACCAGCGCGGACCAGACGAAATCCGGCTTCGCCGCCTGGATCTTGGAGATGGTCGAGCCGAAATTGGTGACGTCGAGCGGGAAGAAGTCGATCGACGAGACCTCGCCGCCGTTCTCGGTGACGTATTTCTTCACCCATTGCGAGGTGATCTGGCCGTAATTGTAGTCGGCCGCGACGACATAGACCTTCTTGCCCCACTTCTTCATGGCGTAGGGCACGAGCTTTTCCACGGTCTGCGCCGGCGTCACGCCGGTGTCGAACTGGTTGCGGTCGCAGACGCCGCCTTCATATTGCGTGTTGTAGAAATACAGCGTCTTGAACTTGTCGAGCACCGGCCGGATCACCTCGCGCGAGGCCGAGGTGATGCCGCCATGCACGACGGCAACCTTGTCCTTCAGCGCCGCCTGCTGCGCGAACTGGGTGTAGAGCTGCATGCTCGACTGGGTATCGTAGTTGATCAGCTTGATCTGCCGTCCAAGCAGGCCGCCGGCGGCATTGGCTTCCTCGACCGCGAGCGTCAGCGCATCGACCATCGGCTTGCCGTAGATGTCGAGCCCGCCCGAGAGATCGTGGATGCTGGCGACGCCGATCGGTTCATCCGCGGCCCAGGCGCTGGAACCGAGCATGCCGGCGGCAACGGTAGCCGCCGTTCTCTGCACGAAACTTCTGCGATTGACCTTCATTGTAGTATCCCTCCTCGATGTTGCCGAAAAATCATGAAACCAGATATTTTTTCAAGATCGACGCGCCCATGGTGTATTTCGGATCGACCATGTTCCCCAGCCGGATGCGTCCGGCCTGGCTGAGCAGCATGTAGGCGTCGATCTCGTCGAAGCCGTAGTCGGCGGCCATCCAGCGCACCAGTTCGCGATAGGCGATGCGCGCGGCATCCTCCAGCGGCCGGGCGCTGCCGATCGTCATCAGGAAGTCTCTCGTCTCGAGCCGCGGCCAGGCGAAGCTCCAGTTCTTGATGACGTCGACCTGCAGCGTGACCGTGGCGCGCTGTTCGATCGCGACGCCGGACAGCTCGCCGTCGCCCTGGGTGGCATGGCAATCGCCGACGTAAAGCAGGCCGCCTTTGGCATGCACCGGAAAATACAGGATCGAGCGCCGGGCGCGACGTCGGGCAGATCCATGTTGCCGCCGTGATAATCCGGCTGCAGCGAGGAGATCGCCTCGATCTCCGGCGAAACGCCGATCGTGCCGATGAACGGTTCATAGGGAAGAGTGATCTTGTCGCTCCAGCGCACGCCATCCTTGTCGACATGCATTCGTCCGCACCCGTTCCGGCAACGGCGGATTCAGCATGGCGGTCGACGCCGTGCCGACGAGGCCGCCGAATTCCGGGATGATGCAGGTCTTGCCGGCCGGCTGCGCGCCGCGCGTCTCCACCGCGTGGATGTGGACGGCGAGGCAATCGCCCTTCTCCACGCCGCTCACGGCGATCGGTCCGCATTGCGGATTGAGGAAGGGGAACTTCAGCTTTCGCGGTCGGACTGTCCTGCTCGCTGGTGATGACGCCGCCAAAGGCGTCTTCCGTTTCCACCACGACGACATCGCCGGGATCGATGGTGAGGACGGGCTTGGCATACGGCCCGTAGACATATTGGAAGTCGCCCTGCTTGCCGATTCGAGAGTTCATGGCGCTTGCCCGCCTCGCCCTTGGCAAGGCCGCGCTTCGCCATGATCGAGGATTTGAGCCAGGGATCGTTGATCATGCGGTATCCTCACATCGCCAACGCGTGAGTTCAAATGCAGTGCAAATTCCGGACCGGGATCGGATGAAAGCATCATTGCGTTCAGTTCAGCTTCCAGTCACCGCCGGCTTCGATCGCCGACGGCCAGTCGAATCAAGCGTCGGTCTCCTCGAAATGGCGACCGACCATCATCAGCCCGACCGGCAAACCGTTGACACGACCGCATGGCACGGTGAAGGCAGGATTTCCCGATACGTCGAAGGAGCAGGTGTTGGCCTGCATGTTGAGCGCCGTGTCAATCAGGGTTCCGAGCGGCGCGTCGGCCGGCGGTATCGGCGTCGCCGTGAAGGGGATCGTCGGCATCGCCAGCACGTCGAATTTTTCCAGCGCCGCGTCGTAGGCGCGGCGCAGCAGCACGCGCAGATTTTGCGCCTTCGAATGATAGCGCCCGTGATAGTTGCGATGCATGTATTCGCCGAGCATCAGCACCAGCTTCACGGTCGGCGAGACGTCGTTGATCCGCGTCCCCATGCCGCGCGCAAAGGCTTCCTGCATCGAAAGCGGATAGTAGCCGTGGATGTTGTTGCCGACGCCGTAGCCCTTCAGCATCATCTCGGCCGCGCCTTCCAGGATGACGCCGCTCCAGACGTGCGGGCCGTCGAGATGCCAGGGCACCGAGATCTCTTCGGCTTCGACGCCGGCCTTTTTCAGCGCCCGCGATCGCCGCGCGCACCTTGGCGTCGACCTCGGGATCGCTTTCGGGATGACCAAACCCTTCGCGCAGGATGCCGACGCGCAATCCCTTGGCCGGCTTGCCGAGCGCGCCCATGTAGTCGCCGGTGCGCGCCGCAATCGTCCGCGTGTCCCAGCCGTCGTGGCCGGCGATCACCGTGAGCAGCCGGGCGACGTCTTCGACGGTCGCGCCCATCGGACCGCAATGATCGACGGAATAGCTGATCGGCATCGAGCCCGTGGTCGGCACCAGTCCCCAGGTCGGCTTCAGGCCGTAGATGCCGCACCAGCTCGAGGGCGTGCGGATCGATCCGCCCTGGTCGCCGCCGAGCGCCATCGGCACCTCGCCCGCCGCCACCAGCGCCGCACTGCCGCCCGACGAGCCGCCGGCGCTGTGCGCCGGGTTATGCGGATTGCGGATGATGCCGCCGGCGCAGGTATGGCTTGCTCCGGAAAAGCAGAGATCTTCGCAGGCCGCCTTGCCCGCGACGGTGCCGCCGGCGTCGAGAATGCGCGTCACCACGGTGGCGTCGATCTCCGGCACATAACCTTCGAGCAGCGCCGAACCGTTCATCATGGGAACGCCGGCGACGCAGATGTTGTCCTTGATCGCGACCTTCTTGCCGCTCAGCAATCCCTTCGCGCCGCTATGGATGTCCGTCTTCCAGTACCAGCCGCCATAGGGATTTTCCGACGCGGAAGGACGGTATCCCGGCGATCGCGGCGCAACCGGCGCCAGCGTCGGCGGGACCAATTCGTCAAGCCGGCCATACGACGCGAGCGAGCCCTTGAAAGCCTGCTGAAAAGCCGCGACCTCGTCGGCGTTGAGCACAAGACCGAAATCGGATCCGAGCTTTTCGATTTGCTCCAATGTCGGAAGCCGGACTGCCATGCTCACCTCTTGCTCTTGTCTCTGCGAAGACGAACGAAGTCTGGAAGACAAACGAAAAAAGCCACCCGTGACCCGAAGAGGTCCCGAATGGCATCAACGCCGCTACTATCAATGGTCGTGTAGGATTACGTTGCAGAACGAAATTTTGGGAGTCGCCACTCAGACGTCATCGGCTGCGCGAGAACCTTTTCGCAATGCACGCTTTCACGTACGATTTGATTGTGTCTTAGCGTCGCCAGTCTTGTCAATGAGATGCCGGCACCTTTTTTAAGCGCGGAAAGCTCAAATGTCGCGCAGCACCATTTGACGATACAGCGTGACAGACCGGTCGTCTTGAGGTGAGATTGCTACCTCGCAACATCCGGGCTCCCGATGAAAAAGCCATCCATCCCTCTCGGCCTCGTGTTTTCCCAGTCGGGACCCTACACCATGATGGCTGGCGAGATGCGCAAGAGCGCGCTGATGGCGGTCGAGGAAATCAATCAGAGCGATCAATTCGACTTCGTGTTCGCGCCCCGGCTGCGCGATCCCGGCGGGGTCGTCGCCGCCTACCACACCGCATGCGAGGGGCTCATTCGCGAGGAGCACGTCGATCACATCGTCGGCTGCTACACCTCGGCGTCGCGCAAGCAGGTCATTCCCATCGTCGAGCGCACCGAGCGGCTGCTCTGGCATCCGGCGCGATACGAAGGATTCGAAAGCAGCGACAATGTCATCTATGTCGGCGCCGCGCCCAACCAGCACGTCGTGCCGCTGGTGCGGCACATGCTGGATCACATCTCCGGCGACGTGTTCTGCATCGGGTCGAACTATGTCTGGACCTGGGAAACCAACCGGGTGGTTCGCGAGATCGTCACCAGCGCGGGCGGCCGCGTCCTCGCCGAACGCCTGCTGGAGCTCGGCGAAACCGCGGTCGACCATATCGTCAAGGAGATCATCGAGCGAAAGCCGCCGGTGGTGTTCAACACGCTGGTCGGCGAATCCAGCTATTCCTTCATGCGCGCGCTGCATCGGGCGGCAACGCGCGCCGAATCTCGTCGATCCCCATGCTGAGCTGCAGCCTGTGCGAGCCGGAGCTCAGGCTGATCGGCTCGTCCGCCTCCGTGGGCTGCATCACCTCCTCGGCCTATTTCGAGAGCATCGACAGCGTCGAAAACCGGGCCTTCGTGTCGCGCTGGAAGGCGCGCTATGGCGCCGACGGCAACCTGTCGGTCGACGGCCTGTCGACCTATGTCTGCGTCATGCTGCTGGCCCGCGCCATCCGGCGCGCGGGCTCGGCGGATGTCGGCGCGGTTCGCCGCGCTGCGGCAAATCATCGCTACGACTCCCCGCAGGGCCTGGTCTGGGTCGATCCCGACAACAACCACTGCTTCCTGACGCCCCGCTTGGCGCGCTCCGTGCCGGGATGCCAGTTCGAGATATTCTGGGAAGCCGAGGCCCCCGAGCGGCCGGACCCTTATCTTTCGAACCTTGACCTCGCGGCGATTGGCACGAGGCAGGAAAAGAGCAATGATGGCGTAACGAGGCGGTCAAACCATTTGCGTGTCGTGAAATGACAAGGCCATCGCCTTTCTCTGTCCGCGGGCGCCGGGCTCTCATGGTGATGAGGGACGAGCGCGAAGTGTCGATTGTCCGCCGCCAGCTCAACCGCCTCGGCATGACGATCTCGGAGCATGACCCGAACGACGCGTCCCCGCCGGACGAAGCGGTCGACGTCATCGTGCTGGATACCGACGCTATTCCGATCAAGGCCGATTACGGCGGGGCATGGAAGTCCCGGGGGCCGATCGTCGCGCTGATCGGAACGGAGACGCCGAGCCGGCTGAAGTGGCTGCTGGACCTGCAGCCGGCTTCGTTTCTGGTCAAGCCGCTGCGCTCGGCGGGGCTTTACACCGCGCTGGTGGTCGCCTTCGATTGCGCGCAGCGAAGGATGGACGAAGCCGCCCATATCGAAAGGCTGGAAGACCGCATTCGTTCGCGGCGCGTGGTTTTCGCGGCCGTGCTGCAGATCATGCGCGGTCACAGCCTTTCCGAGACGGATGCATTCACGCTGATCCGTCAGACGGCGATGCGGCATCGCACGACCGTCGAGCAATTGAGCGCCGATATCGTCGCGATCGGCGGCATGCCAAACCGCACGCGAACCGCGTGATCCGCTCCAGGCGCTAGCCGAGATCGTTGATCCTTTGCACGCCGGCCTTGGCCATCTCCGCCCAGGCGGCATCGAGCGACCCCGCCAGATCGATCGCCCGGCATCCGGCCTCGATCAGCACGACCTCAAAGCCGAGCCGGCGCGCATCGACGGCGGAGTAGTAGACGCAAAAGTCGGTGGCGAGCCCGGCGAGGAATATCCGCCGCAAGCCACGCTCGCGCAAATAGCCGGCCAACCCCGTCGGCGTGCGCCGGTCGTTCTCATGGAATGCGGAATAGGAATCGATTTCGCCGCGGAAGCCCTTGCGAATGACGAGTTCAGCCCGCTCGGTCCTGAGCTGCGGGTGAAAGGCCGCCCCTTCCGTGCCCTGCACGCAATGATCCGGCCACAGGGTTTGCTCGCCATAGGGCATGCCGATGGTCCCAAAGGGCGCCGAGCCCGGATGCGAACTGGCGAACGAACTGTGGCCCGGCGGATGCCAGTCCTGGGTGAGCGCGACATGCGCGAAACGCCCGGCGAGGCCGTTGATGACGGATACCACCGCATCGCCCTCGGCCACCGCGAGCGCGCCGCCGGGGCAGAAATCGTTCTGCACGTCGATGACCAGCAGCACATCGTCGTCGCGAACCTGCATTGTCCACCTGCAATCGAGTTGATCCCTTGAAACCCTAGCTCAATACAGAGGTTCTGCCAGCGGCATTTGCCGTAGCCGGCTTCCATAAAGCCACTGGTTGCAGGGCTTCCGGCGGGCTAAAGTTCGGGGCATGGCAGTCACGGACATTGCGAGCAGAACCTATAATCACGGCTGGCGGCTCGATCCGATCGTGCGCAGCCTGCTCGATACCGATTTTTACAAGCTGTTGATGCAGCAAATGATTCGGGAGTTCTACCCGAACCAGCAGGTCACCTTTTCGGTCATCAACCGGAGCCGGCATGTGCGGCTTGCCGAAATCATCGACGAGGCGGAGCTGCGCGCCCAGCTCGACCACGCCCGCACCATCAGGTTCAGCAAGAAGGAATTGATCTGGCTTGCCGGTAACACGTTTTACGGCAAGACCCAGATGTTCTCGCCGGACTTCATCAACTGGCTCGCGGCCTTCCGCCTGCCCGAATACGAACTCAACAAGGTCGACGGCCAGTACGAGCTGCATTTCCACGGACCGTGGACGCACACCACGATGTGGGAAATCCCGGCGCTGGCCATTCTCAACGAGCTGCGCTCGCGCCAGGCGATGAAGGGACAAGGCCGCTTCGCCCTCGATGTGCTCTATGCCCGCGCCAAGGCAAAACTCTGGAGCAAGGTCGAACGGCTGCGCAAACTGGACGGCCTGCGGCTTTCCGATTTCGGCACGCGACGACGCCATGGCTTCCTGTGGCAGCGCTGGTGCGTCGAGGCGGTGAAGGAAGGTCTTGGACCGTCCTTCACCGGCACCTCCAACGTCCTGCTGGCGATGGACAACGATCTCGAAGCGATCGGCACCAACGCCCATGAATTGCCGATGGTCGCCGCGGCGCTCGCGAATGACGATGACGAACTTCGCTGGGCGCCGTACCGCATCCTCGACCAATGGCGCCATACCTATGGCGGCAACCTTCTGATCGCCCTTCCCGATGCCTTCGGCACCAAATCATTCCTGCGCGACGCGCCGGAATGGGTGGCGGATTGGACCGGCTTTCGGCCCGACAGCCTGCCGCCGATCCCGGCCGGCGAGGAGATCATCAAGTGGTGGAAGCAGAAGGGCGTCGACCCCAAGACCAAGCTGCTGGTGTTTTCCGACGCCATGGATGTCGGATCGATCGAGGAAACCTACCATCACTTCGCCGGCCGCGTCAGGATCAGCTTCGGCTGGGGCACCAACCTGACCAACGATTTCGTCGGCTGCGCGCCGAACGGCTCGGTCGATCTCGACCCGATCTCGATCGTCTGCAAGGTGACGTCGGTCGATGGCAAGCCGGCGGTCAAGCTTTCCGACAATCCGGAAAAGGCGACCGGCATTGCCTCCGAAGTCGAGCGCTATCTGCGCGTCTTCGGCAATGCCGGCCGGGTCCGCGCCGCCGTGCATGTCTGAGCCGGGTCGTCGCCCTTGAGTGCAGCCCAAACAAAAGGCCCCCTTCCGGGGGCCTTTTCTCTTAGACGGCGTCCTTGGCGGCTTTGACCGGCCTTGCCCGTACGATCTTGCGGGCTGGCTTCGCCTTGAACATCATCTCTTCACCCGTGAACGGGTTGGTGCCCTTCCTGGCCTTGGTGGCCGGCTTCTTCACCACGACGAACTTCGCGAAGCCCGGCACCAGGAAGATGCCGTTCTTCTTGAGTTCCTTGTGACCGACGTCGGTCAGGGTATCCATGACGTTCTTCACGTCACGCTTGGAAAGCTCGGTGGAGGTCGCAAGCTTTTCGATCAACTGCGACTTGGACATTTGGGTAGCCATTGTGTCTCCTCTGATTCGTGGCGAGGCGATAATAGACGAACGCGCAGCACCGTAGAGCTTTCTGCACAGATTTGTTGGATTTTCCCGAGAAAAACAGCCTTTTTTGAACAAATGATGCCGTCCACTGCGGCTTTTTGGCCTCAAACGCCTTCCCGGCCGGCCTTTTTCGCAGGCGGTCCGCGATCCGCGACGGATTCGGAAAGCCGTTTGACGCGCACCGATCGCGATCGGTCATTCGTATGCTATCATTTGCATGCAAATGAATAATCCGGCTTGATCCTGCCGCCGGGGCGCAGGCAAGATGCTTTCAAGACCCTTTCAAGACCTTCGCGAAGGCGTTGAACAAAAAGGAAAACCCCATGGCCCACGATGAAACGCAGGCAGCCGGCCCGACCAGGCTCGTGATCCGCAATATCGGGCTGCTCCTGAGCGGCGCCATGGAAAAGCCGATCCTCGACGCCGACACCATCGTGGCCGACAACGGCAAGATCACGGGAATCGGCCGGGCCAAGGACATCGACACCGAAGGCGCCACCACGCTGATCGATGCCAACGGCACGACGGTGGCGCCCGGCCTGATCGACAGCCATGTGCATCCCGTCGCCGGCGACTGGACGCCGCGGCAGAACCAGATCAACTGGATCGACAGCTATCTGCATGGCGGCGTCACCACCATGATCTCGGCGGGCGAAGTTCATATGCCCGGCCGCCCCCGCGACGTGGTCGGACTGAAAGCGATGGCGATCTTCGCCCAGCGCTCGTTCTGGACGCTGCGTCCGGGCGGCGTGAAGGTTCATGCGGGCGCGCCGGTCATCGAAACCGAAATGGTCGAGGATGATTTCAAGGAGCTGGCCGCGGCCGGCGTCAAGCTGCTCGGCGAAGTCGGCCTCGGCGGCGTCAAGGACGGCCCCACCGCGCGCAAGATGGTGGGATGGGCGCGCAAATACGGCATCCAGAGCACGATCCACACCGGCGGTCCCTCTATTCCCGGCTCCGGCCTGATCGACAAGGACGTGGTGCTGGAAGCCGATACCGACGTGGTCGGCCACATCAATGGCGGCCACACCGCGCTGCCGGACGACCAGATCCGCTGCATCTGCGAGGGCTGCAAGCGCGGTCTCGAACTCGTTCACAACGGCAACGAGCGCTCGGCGCTGTACACGCTGCGCACCGCGCAGGAGATGGGCGACCTCAGCCGCATCATCCTCGGCACCGATGCGCCGGCCGGCTCCGGCGTGCAGCCGCTCGGAATTCTGCGGATGGTGTCGCTGTTGTCTTCGCTCGGCGAAGTGCCCGCCGAAATCGCGTTCTGCTTTGCGACCGGCAACACCGCCAGGATGCGCGCGCTCGACTGCGGCCTGATCGAGGTCGGACGCTCCGCCGATTTCGTCATCATGGACCGCGCGCAGCATTCGCCCGGCAAGACCATCCTCGACAGCGTGCGGCTCGGCGACCTGCCCGGCATCGGCATGACCATCATCGACGGCATCGTGCGCACCCAGCGCAGCCGCAACACGCCGCCGGCGACCAGGGTGCCGCTGATCGTGGGGCATTAGGCGGGCCTCCATCACCGTCATTGCGAGCGCAAGCGAAGCAATCCAGCTTCGCCGCAACAAAGCTGGATTGCTTCGTCGCTGCGCTCCTCGCAATGACGCCTTGAGTGTCATTACTCGAACTCCAAACAGCAGATACACGTCCGCATTCTCGCGGCACGATTTCGCCCGAGCTTTGCATGTCGTTGTCCCTCAAAAAAGAGGGAGCAGGGAATGCCGGATGCGCGCTGCACCCGCGGTCTCGTGTGCAAAGATGTGCGAGAGAAAACGCACACGAGCAGACAGGTTCAGCGGAGGCACTCCGGCATTCCCTGCGCAATGGCTTTACGGCTTATTTCGCGCTCTCCCCGGAGAATCGGGCTTTGTTGTCTCCGTCGCCTGCGAATGACTGGCGTATCGCGCCCGGTCGGGCCGACTTGCCTTTTCGCAGACTTGACGCCAACCACTGAGGCGTCAGGACCACACGACTTCACCGTACGCTTCGGCACCGCTCGTCGGCGCGTTCTGAAGATCGCTCACGGCCCGAAGGCCGCCCTGCCATCCCATCACGCGCACGCCGCCGCCGCGTCCACCGCATCCCGTCCCAACGTTCGGTGACGATGGCCAACGCCCCTTCCTTGGGGACAGGATGGCGGGAGTTCTAAAAGTGATTTGCCCGACGGCGAAAGCGAAATTCTGCCCGTCGGGTTAATTTGTCGCAGGCACGGTCCGAACGCCTGAAATCCGCATTGTTGGGCAGCCGCGCTCGTTGTCCTGCATCCCGGACTGAAGGCTGTGACGTCGCTGGCACAGCAACAAAGCGCGCTCTTGGCACATTTGCGAGATCGCACGGCGAGCCAGGAATTGTTTGCTTGAAATCGGGGGATATCCCCCCAAGTCATCCCGGTTCGTTATGGGGAGTATCCCCTGGTTGCCGAATGCGGCTCGGCAAGAGCGGACCGCGCGCGCACAACGGAGAACCGGCACGTGAAAAACTCGTTTCGATCGGATAGCGCCTGCATCGTCGCCGCGATGCGCGCCGCCACTCGGCGACTGACGCAGTTATATGATGAGGCGATCGCGCCGACCGGCTTGCGCATCACCCAATTTCACATCCTCTCCGAGCTGGAACGGCGATCAGCCGATCCTCCAACCGTTGGTGAGCTGGCTGAGATCCTGACCATGGAGCGATCCGCGCTCGGCCAGACACTTCGACCGCTGGCACGCGACGGTTTCATCGACCTGGGCCATGACAAGCGCGATGGCCGCCGACGGCCCGTCAAGCTGACAAAGGCCGGCAAGGACAAAGTGGTCCGCGGGCGACGCTATTGGACCGGCGCTCATGAAAAATTCGAGGATTTCTTCGGGGACAGGCAATTGGCCGTCTTGCGCAAGACGCTGCGCGATATCGCCGAAAGCCAGCAACTTCCCGCAGCTTTTCACCAGGCCGCCATGGCGGCGAGCGCATTAAGTGAACGAGGCCAAAGATAGGATAAAGCGATGACCAATACTATTACTCGGATGGACGCGAGCCGCATTGCGGAGCTTATCGCCAATCGGGAGCTCTCGCCGGTCGAAGTCATGCAGGCTCATCTCGACCGCATCGCCGAGGTCAATCCGAGGGTGAATGCCATCGTGACGCTGGCCGACGGCGCACTGGACGCTGCCAAAAAGGCCGAGGCAGCGGTCAAGCCGGACGCCCGATTGGGTCCTCTCCACGGCGTTCCCTTCACGGTCAAGGATGGAATCGACACGGCGGGCGTGCCGACACAGCGCGGTTCGCCAATATTCAAGGGGCGCGTGCCCGATACCGATGCCACCGTCGTAGCCAGGCTGAAGGCCGCCGGCGCCATCCTCATCGCAAAGACCAACCCGCCGGAATTTTCCTACTCGATCGAAACGGACAATTTGCTGACGGGCCGAACCAACAACCCCTGGAACCTCGACTACACCCCGGGCGGATCGAGCGGTGGCGAATCCGCCGCCATCGCGGCGGGCATGTCGCCACTCGGCGTTGGCAGCGATCTCTCGATCTCATTGCGCGGCCCGGCAGCGCATACCGGTATCGTTGGATTTAAAGCTACGCACGGTCGAATGCCGATGACAGGCCACTGGCCCCGGGTACCACGTCGCGTCTGGCACATCGGTCCGATGGCACGTTCGGTTCGCGATGTGGCGCTCGCTTATTCCCTGATGGCGGGACCCGACGGTGCCGACGGCTTCTCGATCAGCTCGCCCGGCCTCGATGCCGGGGTGGGCACGAAATCGACCCGTCAGCTTCGTGTGGGCTGGCTGGCCTCTCCGGGCTTCTTCGGACCAACCGATCCGGAGGTGGTCGCGACCGTGCAGGCAGCGGCTCGTGCGCTGAGCAATGCCGGCTGCCAGGTCGAAGAGGTCCGGTTGCCCGTGCTGGAGCAGACCGATGCCAGCAGCGTGCTCTGGCAGCTCCAGCAGATGGAAAGCCGGCCCGAGTTCGAGAAGGTCACTGCCGGCCACGAGGCCCAGATCTTCAGGCATGCCAAATTGATCCTTGAGACACCTGACACGCCGATCGCCGACTTCGTCGCCGCCGAGCAGGCGGTGGAGCGTCTCCGCGACAGCTTCGCCGGGTATTTCCAGCGATACGACGCGCTGCTCTGCCCGGTGACCCCCTTCCCGGCGACCAGGCACGGACTCAAGAACCTCGTCGTCGATGGCAAGACGGTTTCACCGTTCCACGTACAGAGTGCGACGGCGCCCTTCAGCCTGACCGGCATGCCGGCCCTGTCGATGCGGTTCGGAACAAGCCGCGACGGTCTTCCAATCGGCGTGCAGATCGTCGCCAGCTGGCTGGCGGAATCAACCGTGCTCAAGGTCGCCGCGCTCCTCGAGGAGGTGAGCCCCGTGCGCAACCTTCATCCCGCCCTCTGACACCACGAGGAGTGGGAGCTTGGCGTTCAAGCTCATGAATGCGGATCTGGTTATGGAATGTCGGCTCCGGGCGTAAAGCGGACATTCGCAAATCTGTCCATGTCGGCTAAGTGCCAATTGCAGACATTGCATCTCGCGCTCGATCACCTCGATAGCACATGGGCCCGGGGGCGTCATTCGGGCAACCCCGCTTTCCGAAGACCCCTCAATCAACAGCTTCGTGTTTGATTGCCCGCCCCGGGCGATCCACGCAGATACTGTAAAGGCGGGATCGAGCTCAAGCATACGCGCCGCCGCCTCACGGGCCTCAGCGTCACGTCCGAGATGGGCGAAGGCGGACGCGAGATAGCGGTAAGTTGGCGGAATAGGAGGGGTTCTGACGGAGGGCTTTCTTCCCGGCGACGATGGCCTCGTCAAAGCGACGAAGCTCAATCAAGGCCATGCCCCATCCCGACAAACAACAGGTGTAGCCCCGGGTCTACCGGGCTCATGCGCATGGCACGTTCAAAGCTCCGGATCGCTTCCTCCGGCAGCCCCGCAGTTCGATAGACCTGGCCTCTGCAAGCACCATGTCAGAAATGAATTCGGGTTGAGCGCGACCGCCCGGTCCGCCATTTCGATCTGCACTTTCACTATCGCCGACCATGAATGCCGAGGCTGCTGGCAGCCCA
Organism: uncultured Alphaproteobacteria bacterium; assembly: GCA_963843225.1. Classification (GTDB taxonomy): domain Bacteria; phylum Pseudomonadota; class Alphaproteobacteria; order Rhizobiales; family Xanthobacteraceae; genus Bradyrhizobium. The sequence goes on from CAWJJT010000017.1 coordinate 111,145, forward strand.
TGCTAACGTGTCTGGATCACTATCGTCGATGCTCAATGCCAAGCGAAAAAGCCGAACTGCTTCCTTGCGCTCGAATTGAGGATCGATCAGCATAGCCCAAAACGACGTTGCGCATGTGACAGGTACCTGCCAGAGCAGCGACACAGCCGAACCGAGGGTCCAGCTCCAAAGCGCGATGAGCCAGCCTGATCGCCTCGGCCAACCCTTCGCGGGTCATCAGGATAGAACTGCTGCATGGCGCGGAGATAAAAATCATAGGCGGTGAGGTTCTCCGGTCGCCGCCGCGCCGCCATTGCAATTTCTGTTTGAAGCAATTTTGGCTCAATAGCTGAGACAACGGCGACCGTCACTTCGTCCTGAAGAGCGAAAACGTCTGTCAGGTCGCGCTCGAACCGGTCCGCCCATATGTGCGCGCCCGTAACCGCGTCGATCAACTGCCCTGCGATGCGAACTTTCCCCGACGCCTTGCGCACAGACCCCTCAAGGACATAGCGCACGCCAAGCCTGCGTCCGACCTCCTTCACATCGACGGCTTTGCCTTTGAAGGTGAAGCTCGAATTGCGAGCGATCACGAACAACCATTTGAACCGCGAGAGCGCGGTGATGATCTCCTCAACCATTCCGTCCGCAAAGTACTCCTGCTCGGGATCGCCGCTCATGTTCTCGAACGGCAGCACGGCGATGGAGGGTTTGTCGGGAAGCGCAGGGCAGCTTCTCGGGCGCACCTTCGTCGGGATTTGGGCCGCAACTTGCCCGCTTCTTCCCGCACCTGTCCGACGAAACGGAAGCCCTTGCGCGGCAACGTCTTGATGAGGCGCTGTTCCTCTCCGCTATCGCCAATTGCGCTTCGGGCGGCATTCAGGCGGGTCGTCAGCGCCGCATCGGAAACGATGCGTCCATTCCAGACGGCGTTGATGAGGTCGTCTTTGCTGACGACGCGCTCCCTGTTGCGGATCAGGTAATCGAGCAGATCGAACACCTGCGGCGTTGTAGGCACCACGTCCGCCCCGCGATGCAGCTCGCGCCGGTCGGTGTCGAATGCGTAGTGCTCGAAGAGATAGCGCAAGGGACATTCCCTTAGTTGCCCTTTGAGGCAGCTATAGCCCGGTCTAAACGCGAAAGAATAAGCCGCCAGTAAGAAAAATGTAAGCCACCCGTTAAGCGCACCAGCGCGTGTCCTGACACCCTTGCGTGGTGAAACAGTGAGCCCAGGACAGATCACAAATGAGCACGATCCATGGGACTACTGAGCTGCGACAGGTAACCGCAAGGCGGCAAGTCGTCAGCCCGTTCGAGATATATTGGGCTGCATTTCGAGAGTGGTGCAAACGCGCGAGGCTCCGAGCCGATTTGATCGACCTCAGCGACCGCGAACTAATGGATATCGGTATTTCGCGCGGCGAAATCGATTACGTCGCCTCGCACCGAGGTAGTGATCCGCGAGGCATCCGATCTGCCGAATGAGCGTTCGGTGTGAGGCAACACAACCAGACACCGACTTCCGTTATGGGTCAAAAGCTGACCTGGAGGGTATGTCCGCTTCTGGCGCAAAGCGGACATTCGGAAACCTAGCCACATCGGTTAGTGTGCCAAACAGTGGCTATGACGCGCTGCTCTGCCGGTGGCTCCCTTCCCGGCGACCAGGCACGGACTCAAGAACCTCGTCGTCGATGGCAACACGGTTTCACCGTTCCACGTACAGAGTGCGACCTCGCCCTTCAGCCTGACCGGCATGCCGGCCCTGTCGATGCGGTTCGGAACCAGCCGCGACGGTCTTCCGATCGGCGTGCAGATCGTCGCCAGCTGGCTGGCGGAATCAACCGTGCTTAAAGTCGCCGCGCTCCTCGAGGAGGTAAGCCCCGTGCGCAACCTTCATCCTGCCCTTTGACGCCAAAGGTTCATCGGCCGAGTGAGTCAGTGAACTCAACCAAAAACCCATCTCGTGAGCGCCGATGACACCGGCTATCAGACCTATTGCGACCAGCAACTCAGTCATCGTAGCCTCCCCTGAACGAACCAGGTTTGGAGCTTCGTCTGGCTCTTTGAGCAAAACGGCGACCTATCTGCTGCCCTCGCGTTCGATTTGAGCAGTGGCGGCCAAGTCTCGCTGCCACGGCCAGCGGCCTTCTATCTCAAGCACCAACGTCCAACTCAGAAAGGTGCGCACCAGCACCAGGCCGGCCAACAGACCGAGGCTCGTAAATGTCAACTCGATGGCGATCGTTTTGACGATATCGGCCGCGACCAATACTTCGAGGCCAAGCAGGAGCGATCGGCCGATGCTGATCTTGTAGCTATCGTATCGCGACGAGCCTGCACTTCCAAGGAAGTATCGGCTGGACCAGATGATACCGGCAACGATGACGAAAATGCCGAAGATCTCGATGCCAACGCCGACAAGATGGATCCACTGGCTGGCAGTAGTCTCGAAAGAGGGCGAGTGGTCGATATCGGAAGTCATGCTTCAGGTTTCCATGGCCTGCTTCGATGCGCCGCGACGGGCACGGCTGCCGAGAATGATGGTGCTTGCAGAGTTCCCGAGCAGATAGTTGTAGCTGCGTTCCACCTGAACCGTTGATCAGGATCAACGCACAGTTTCAAATTTGAGTTTGAGCCAGAAGGGCGATGGTGCAGTTGTTCGTTCAGATGAACGGCGCGGTTGATCTAGATCAAGCACGTAGCGCTGCCCCGCGCGACTCTTCGGAAGAGTGACATTTCTTTTCAGGCAAATGGACTAAGGCGGACATTCGTTAACCTCCTCAACACGTCTGCGTTGGGATGATCCACTCCGGACATTGCCTTGCCGAAGGAGATTCGATGAGCGATGACCAGGACAAGCAGCGTTCCGAAACGGACGCCCAACTTGAACGCGAAATCCGCCAGAGTCGAAAGTTCACTGCACAAGAAGCCATGGGACGGATGATTGGTCCGGGCGCGATGAAAGGCGGGTCCGCGGTCCCCAGAGGGCAAGAGGCCGAGACGGCAATCGGGACATGGCTGAAAAGCAACCTCACGGATTCGACGGGAGCATTGCAGGCGCTGCTGCACCGTCGGCTCAAGGAAAGCGCGCTGCTGCTCAACAACCTTGATCAGCCGCTGGTTGCTTTGGAAGATTACTGCAAACAGGTTCTCGCCTCGGACTATCATTTGGCAGAACTTGTCCGCGAAGCCGATGTGGAATGGGGGCGACGGATGGACGAGCGGCCCCATTTCAACAGAGAAGGCTCTGCACCACACCCGGATGACCCCTATACGAACGACTTACACAGGAACCTGAACGGAGCAGAAAGCGCGGCGAATTGCGAGGCGGGCGAGCGGGAATCGAGGATCTCGATCTGGTGGTGATGTGCTCCATCGGCGGTGATCAGCCCGGCCTCGATCAGGAGCTCGCGGAGCGAGATCTCCAGGATCGCATAGTAGCTGGGCGCGCCCTCGTCCTTGGCGGTGCCGGGATGGTCGTGATCGTGGTCATGGTCATGGTCTTGGTCGGGGTTCTTGGGTCGTGGATGGGCCCTCTCCTCCAGGCGCGCTCGAGCCAAGGCTCGTAGATCTCCCGATCTGGAGCTTGTCCTCGGGCCCGCCGGCATACCGGTGAAGAGATCGCGCTGCTGAATGTTGCAGAGGGCGGAGTCTCGTCGCCCTCGTTTCGTCATAGCCCTCCGCCTCCGGATTGAGGAAGTCGTGACCCGTCTTGACACGCCCGGTTTTCCGGACATACATGGGCGTGCGGGTATGCCCTTATGGGTGTGTCTCCTGGATCCGGACGCGATCGTTGACCCAGGCGGGGACGAGGGTTGGGTTGACGATGGATGGCCTCCTCGCCTCTGGCGACGCCATCCGCATCATGACAGCGCCGGCGGCCAGCGTCGCCAGCGCCTTCGACAAGCCCGCAACGGCCGTCTCCGTTCCTCGGCGCTGAGCCCGTGCCGCCGCGCGAGCCAGGCCGGATCGTTATAGGCGAGCCAGACCTCGCCTGCCGCATCCTGCCAGCCCAGCATCTTCAACGGCAGGTCGATGCCGATGCTCTGCCTGGCCTGCATGAGCGGCGTGCCGGCCTTCGGATTGCCAAGACTACGGTAAGGCCTGTTGGCCGCAGCGGACGTCGATCCGCGGTGGCGCCGGCCGCATGATCATTGGTGGAAGAGGATGCCTTTCTCGCGCAGCGCAGCCTCGAGCCGGTCCATCATCGTCTCCTTGACGAAGCGGTTGCTGGCAAGGGTGATCAGGCCATCGTCGGACATGTCGCTCTCCTGAGCGTTGTGCGCTTGCTCGAACGTCTTGCCCGAGATCCTGCAGCTCCGGATCTGCTATCC
>CAWJJT010000018.1:0-543090 GCA_963843225.1 uncultured Alphaproteobacteria bacterium
GCGGATTGTGGATCGCCATGCCCGCGGTCGCGGTGTGGGCCGAGCCGCCGGCGATGCCCGCGTCCGGCAGGTCCGACGTGCCCGACCTGAACTTCCAGCGATCAGCGTCGAGCCCGAGACCGTCGGCCGCGATCTGCGCGAGCGCCGTCCAGGCGCCCTGGCCCATGTCATGCGCGCCGATCTCCATCATGCCGGTGCCGTCGCCGCGCAACGTCGCGCGCGCCTCGGCCTGCGAACATCAGCGCCGGAAAGGTCGCCGTGCCCATGTCCCAGCCGACCAGCAGGCCGGCATCGTCGCGCATCTGGCGTGGCTCGAGCGGGCGTCTCGCCCAGCCGAAGCGCTCGGCGCCTTGCGCGTAGCACTGGCGCAGCGCCTTCGAGGAGAACGGCTTGCCGGAGATCGGTTCGACTTCGGCGTAGTTCTTGAGGCGGAAGGCGAGCGGGTCCATTCCGCAGGCCCAGGCCGCTTCGTCGATCGCGCTCTCCAGCGCAATCGAGCCGGTGGCCTCGCCGGGCGCGCGCATGAACAACGGCGTGCCGCTGTCGGCGCGAACCGCTTCGTGCGAGGTGGCGATCGCCGGGCTCGCGTAGAGCGTATGCGAGGCATCGGCGGCCGGTTCGAAGAAATCGTCGAAACTGCTCGATACGATTTTCGCGTGATGGTCGATCGCGGTCAGCATTCCGTCGCCGTCAAGGCCGATGCGAAGCCGCTGGCGCGAGGCGGAGCGATGGCCCACCGGTCCGTACATGTGTTCACGGCGCAGCACGAGCTTGACGGGCTTTCCGACCAGCCGCGCGGCCAGGACGCCGAGCACCTGCGGCCCGGATATAAATCCCTTGGAGCCGAAGCCGCCGCCGAGGAAGGGGCTGCGGATATGAATCTTGTCGGGCGAAATGCCGAACAATCCCGCGAGCCGCCCCTGCGCCATCGCAAGCGCCTGGCTCGGCGTGTCGATCGACAGGCTGTCGCCGTCCCATGCGGCGACGATGGCGTGCGGCTCCATCGCATTGTGGTACTGCGTCGGCGTCTCGTAGGTCGCATCGATCCGCGTCGATGCCGCCGACAGGCCCGCGTTCGACGTCGCCGCGCCGCATTTCGGTCGGGTTGCCGACGCCGACGGCGGGCGGCACGAAAGCTTCGCCGCCATCGAGCCCGACGCGGGCCGGCAGCACGTCGTATCGTGGCGCCAGCAGGGCGGCGCCTTCGGTCGCTGCCTCCAGCGTCTCGGCGATCACGACCGCGATCGGCTGGTTGGCATAGCGCACCGCGTCGTTCTGCAGCAGATCGAGCCGGAACATGAAGGGATTGGTCTTGGCGTCCGGATCCTCCGCGAGCGGCGGCCGGTTGGCGGGTGTCATGACCTCGACGACGCCGGGATGGCGCTTGGCCGCGGCCACGTCGAGAAACGTCACGCGCCCGCGCGCGATCTGGCTGACCGCGAGAACGGCGTGCAGCATGCCGGGCGGATGATTGTCCGCGGCATAGCGCGCCGTGCCCTTGACCTTGAGGACGCCGTCGCGGCGGGTCAGCGGCTGGCCGATATTCGAACCATGCCGCGCATGGGCGGGGGCTTGGGAAAGTCTGAGCTCAGGCGTCATGGAGCACTCCGGATGCGAGAAGGGGGAGGCGGGAAGGGCGGGCATTCGCGCCGGCGTTCCCGCGGCGGCGAGCGTCAGCGCCCGCACGATGATGCGCTTGGCCAGTTCGATCTTGAACCGATTGTCGCCGGAGGGTTTTGCCTCGGCCAGTGCCGCCTCTGCGGCACGGCGGAAGGCGGCCGGCTCGGCATTGGCGCCGGCCAGGATCTCTTCCGCCGGATCGAGCGCGCCACGGCTTCGCGGCGACGCCGCCGAGCGCGAGCCGTGCCTCGCCGATCTTGCCCGCTTCGATCCGCAAGTGCAGCGGCGGCCGACACCACGGCGAACGCATAGGAGGTGCGTTCGCGCACCTTCAGATAGCGCGCATGCGCCGCGAACGCCGCGCGCCGCAGGCGGCAGCCGCAGCGCGACGATCAAATCGCCTCGCTCAAGAACGTTTTCCTGCTCGGGCGTATTGCCGGGCAGACGGTAGAGCGCCTCGAGCGCAATCTCGCGCCGGCCGGCCCTGCCCTCGATTTCGACGACGGCGTCGAGCGCGACCAGCGGCACGCAGAAATCCGACGGATGGGTGGCGATGCAGGCCTCGCTCCAACCGAGCACGGCGTGCAGACGGTTTTCGCCATGCCGGGCGTCGCATCCCGTCCCCGGGTCGCGTTTGTTGCAGGCGCTCGCGGTGTCGTAGAAATATCCGCAGCGGGTCCGCTGCAGCAGATTGCCGCCGACGGTCGCGGCATTGCGCAGTTGCGCTGATGCGCCGGACAGCAGCGCTTCGGCCACCGCCGGATAGGATTTTGCGAAATCCGGATCGTGCGCGAGATCGGCATTGCGCACCAGCGCGCCGATGCGGATGCCGCCATCGGCGAGACGTTCGATGCGGTCGAGGCCGGGCAGGCGGGTGACATCGACGAGACGATCCGGCCGGCTGATGCCGCCCTTCATCAGGTCGAGCAGATTGGTGCCGGACGCGAGATAGGCCGCGCCCGGCGAGGCCGCGGCCGCGACGGCGTCGGCGACGCTGGCGGGCCTGACGATATTCGAAGTTCTTCATGCGGAGCGCCTCTGGTTGGCGGTGGCGAGCGTTTGCTGGGCGTCGAGCACCGCTTCGGTGATTCCCGCATAGGCGCCGCAGCGGCAGAGGTTTCCGCTCATGCATTCGCGGATGCGCTCGGGATCGTCGCCGGCCTGGGCTTCCCTGATCAGGCCGATCGCGCTCATGATCTGGCCGGGCGTGCAGAACCCGCACTGGAAGCCGTCATGGGCGATGAAGGCGGCCTGCACCGGATGCAACTGGTCGCCGCGCGCGACGCCTTCGATGGTCAGGATGTCGGCGCCGTCGTGGCTGACCGCGAGAGCGAGGCAGGAATTGATCCGCCGGCCGTCGATCAGCACCGTGCACGCGCCGCATTGGCCGCGGTCGCAGCCCTTTTTGGTGCCGGTCAGATCGAGGCGCTCACGCAGGAGATCGAGCAGCGTGACGCGCGGGTCCGACGAGCTCGACGTCCCGCCGCACGCCGTTCACGGTGAGGCTGATGGAGAGGTTCATGCAGGGCTCCGATCAATGCTAAGGTCAAACCCAACGCACCGCGGCCGAAAGAGATCGGCCGGCACGTGGTTTTGATGCTGTTCTTGATATACGGAGGCATCCTCCGCTTTTCAAGGGACGGAGCCAAACCCAGCATGATCCGGAAAGATGGAGCCGTTTTTCCGAAAAGATTATGCTCGAACAAAGGGATGAAACGATGATCCGGCTACAAGTAATCGGATTGTGATCTAGATAATCCGGATGGCAGCCCAATCCGCAGCATCTGTTCGCAAGCCCCGCGCCGACGCGATCCGCAATCGCGAGCGCGTGCTGGAGGCTGCGAAGGCCGTGTTCAGCGCCGGCGGCCCGGAGGCGAGCCTGGAGGCCGTGGCACGAAACGCGCCGGGGTCGGCATCGGCACGCTGTACCGCCATTTCCCGACGCGCGAGGCGCTGTTCGAGGCGGTGTATCGTCGCGAGGTGCAGCAGCTCAGCGAACTGGCCGAAGAGCTGAAGAGCGAAGCCGATCCGGTCGAGGCGCTGCGGCTCTGGCTGCGCTCCAATGTCGAGTTCGTCGCCACCAAGAAGGGCATGTCGGCGGCGCTGGCGCTCGCCGTGCAAAGCTCGTCGGAACTCACCGCCTTTTCGTTCGACCGCCTGACCAAGGCGGTCGCCGCGCTGCTGGACCGCGCGGTCGCCGCCGGCGAGATCCGCGCCGACATCAGCCCCGAAGACGTTCTGCGCGCGCTGGTCGGCATGTGCTACCTGCACGACCAGCCGGGCTGGCAGAAAAGCGTCGTGCGGCTGCTCGATGTGTTTGTCGATGGCCTGCGCGTGAAGGCCGGGGCCGGCGGTCAGGCCACGCGCGCGCCGCGCCGCGACCAGGCGTCTGAAAGCAGGGCGAAGCCGCCGCGGCGCGGATCGGGCAGGGACCGCAAGTGAAGGATCGGCAACCCGGATCGCACCCTTTGAACCCGAACCCCAAATCCAACCGTATCTGCCGCACGGTTGCGAAAATCCGGATCATCCCGCGCCCATGAGCAAACCAGACGGCAGCGACAGTTTCTACGGCCGCATTCCGGTCTTTCGCGGCTTTGCCAGCCTGATGGACCCGGCGCTGTATTCGCCGCTGCCGGACGACTGGAGCATCGGCGTCGCCGACATCGTGGAATCGACCAGGGCGATCGCGGAGGCGCGCTACAAGGCGGTCAACATGGCCGGCGCGGCGGTGATCTCTTCCGTCAGCAATGCGCTGGAGGGACGCGAGTTTCCGTTCGTGTTCGGCGGCGACGGTGCAAGCTTCGCGGTCGCCCCCGATGATTTCGCGCGCGCCCGCGAGGCGCTGGCGGCGACCGCGAGCTGGGTCAGGGACGATCTCAATCTGGCGATGCGCGTGGCGCTGGTGCCGGTCGCGGCGGTGCGGGCGCAGGGCCTCGATGTCCGTGTCGCCCGCTTCGGGCCGTCGCCGAACCTGTCCTACGCGATGTTCTCCGGCGGCGGTCTCGGCTGGGCGGAAACCGCGATGAAGCGCGGCGAGTTCGCGATCGGCGTCGCGCCGTCGGGGACGCAGCCCGATCTCACCGGTTTGTCGTGCCGGTTCGAGGAAATTCCGTCCGCGCGCGGGGTCATCCTCTCGGTGCTGGTGGTGCCCGCGCGGAATGCCGACACCGGCGCCTTCCGCAAGGTCATCGAGGACATCATCGCGCTGGTCGAGCGCAGCCCCGATGCGGGACGGCCGGTGCCGCCGGGCGGTCCGCCGCTGCGCTGGCCGCCGGCGGGCGTGGACTTCGAGGCGCGCGCGCGACGCGGCGGATCGCTGCTGAGGCGACGCGCCGGCGTGCTCGCGCATACGCTGTTTGCCTATGTCGTCATGCGCTTTGGCATCAGCGTCGGCGGCTTCGTGCCGAAGACCTATGTGCGGCAGGTGGTGGAGAACTCCGACTTCCGCAAATATGACGACGGCCTGCGGATGATCCTCGACTGCACGCCGGAGCTGGAGCGCGCGCTGACGCAGCGGCTTGCGCAAGCGGCTTCAGCGGGGATCGTGCGATACGGCCTGCACCGGCAGGATGCGGCAATGATGACCTGCTTCACGCCCTCGGCGCTGCGCAGCGATCACGTGCATTTCATCGACGGCGCCCGCGGCGGCTACGCCTCGGCCGCCACCGTGCTGAAAGCCACGCCGGCTTGAAGCTGCTGATTCCTCATGGCGAGGAGGCGCACTTGCGCCGTCTCGAACCATGAGGCCCGCGGCCCATCCTTCGAGATGCGGCGAAGACGCCGCTCCTCAGGATGAGGAACTCGGAGTGTTGGATCAGCGCCTCAGCGCGACGCCCGCGTCCAGGTCTCGCCACCGCACAGCGCGCCGACGCAGCCCTCGACCCGCAGCGCGTCCGGTCCCGCCACCGAAACATTGCTGGCATAGGTGTTGCCGTCGTCGGCGTTGTAGATCTTGCCGGACCATTTGTTCGGCCCGGACGGGCGCATGCCCATGAACAACGGCAGCCCGATCATCGGACGCTTGGCCAGTGCGGGATTTGGATTTTTGTCGTCGACCTGCGGTTTTCCGTTGGCGGGATTGATCGGGTCCCGGAGCCAAACCACGACCCCGCAGAGGCCTCCGCCGCACTTGCTGACGCGTATTTTCGCGTCGCCCGCCTGGGTTAGCCAAGTGCCGCTTGCCTCGCCACCGGACTGCGCCGCGACGGCAGGCGCGACCAACAACGCAGCCAGCATCGCTGCGACAAAACCAGATCTGAAATTCATCCCGCCCCCCAAAAAAGCAGGCCTGCTTAGACAGCTAATCCGGCAGGTGCAATGCCCTATCCGCGACGATGCACAACGTTCGCAATAGCCGGATTCGAGCGGCGAATTCGCTCGCTACGCCGGCGGCGCGCGAGGGGATCACCAGGGCAGGCCGCAGAGATCGATGGTGCCGCGGAGCGGCGCGCGCCTGATTTGAAGGACGTAGGGCGCCGTGGCTTCGAAGCGAACGCGTCCTCCGGGTTGTTCGCACCAGACCTCGCCGTCGAACGGCTTCCAGCCGCGTCCCACGTAGAAGGCAGCGTTGTGCGGTTCGCAGAACAGCAGCGCGAAATCCGTCGATCCCTCGTCCTTCAGGGTTTGAACGGCTGCGTTGAGGGCGACGCTGGCGTATCCCTTGCGCCGATGATCCTCGCGGGTCAGCACCCCGCCGATGCCGCCGGCCCGCATCTTGCGCCCGTTCCATTTGACCTCGCGGCGCTGGATCCCGACATGGCTGACCACGCCCTCCGCGTCGGACTGAACCAGGACGCGCCATTCCGGATAGGCGAAGGCGAAGCGGCCCCAGGGCAGCTTTTCGACAATTTCGGGCGGCCAGACTGCCTTGAAGAGCGGCTCGACCAGGGGCCAGGATTGGTCTCCGTTCAGGACCTCGATCTCGATGCTCATCTTGTCCTCACTCGGCGCGGGGAAGGCTGATACCCCGGCGCCCGACGTTTTCCCAAATTGGGTGTTTTAAGACCGATGGAACCTTCTATAAGGGTTCCCGTTAAGCCAATTCTCCTGAACTCAGTCCTCTCATCAGTGTCGGACATCACGCCATGACCTTTACGCTTCCCAACCTTCCCTATGCCTATGACGCCCTTGCGCCCCATATGTCCAAGGAAACGCTGGAATTTCATCACGACAAGCATCACCAGGCTTACGTGACCAACGGCAACAACGCGATCAAGGGGACCGAATTCGAAGGCAAGTCCCTCGAGGAGATCGTGAAGGCTTCATTCGGCAAGAATCCCGCCGTCTTCAACAATGCCGGCCAGCACTACAACCATCTGCATTTCTGGAACTGGATGAAGCCCAATGGCGGCGGCAGCAAGCTGCCGGCCCGCCTGGAGAAGAAGATCACCGAGGACCTCGGCGGTCTCGAGAAATTCAAGACCGATTTCGCCGCCGCCGGCGCCGGCCAGTTCGGCTCGGGCTGGTGCTGGTTGACGGTGAAGAACGGCAAGCTGGAAGTCACCAAGACGGCCAATGGCGAAAGCCCGCTGGTCCATGGCGGCACGCCGATCCTCGGCTGCGACGTCTGGGAGCATTCCTACTACATCGACTATCGCAACCGCCGCCCGGACTATCTGAAGGCGTTCTGCGATCATTTGATCAACTGGGAATATGTCGACGAGCTGTTCGCGAAGGTCTGAGACTTTTCGATCTGTGAAATCAGGGGCGGCGGCATCGAGCTGCCGCCCTTTTCGTTGAAGGCGCTGTTTCGGCCATCCTTGCGGGGATCATGCGCTTGCGGCAAAACCGCCCTTGCCGGTGGTCCTGTCGTCAGGGGAAAAAGCTTCAGATGAATTATGTTCTGGTCTTTATCGGTGGCGGGCTGGGCTCGACGCTGCGTCACATCGTCAATGTCGTTTGCCCCCGGCTCCTCGGAACGGCCTTTCCCTATCATACCTTCATCATCAACATTACGGGCTCGACGATCATGGGCCTGATCGCGGGTTATCTCGCCCTCAGGGGCGAGGCGTCGCAGCCCTGGCGGCTGTTTCTGATGACCGGGATTCTCGGTGGCTACACCACGTTTTCAGCATTCTCGCTCGATACGGCGGTGCTTTACGAACGTGGCGAGGTCGGGCTAGCGGTGCTCTACGTGGTGGGGTCCGTGGTGCTTTCGATTGTCGGGCTGTTCGCGGGTCTCGCTGGTGGTTCGCCACCTCACCTGAGCCACACGCTTCCGTTTACTGGCCGCCGCCATCGCCATGGCGATCGGGAAGCCGTAAGCCGCAGAAATCGTTGAAAATCGGCTCCGTAGACATAAGTAATGTTATAATATAACATTTTCTGATGTCCGGTTCCCATACTGCACGAACACGACCATGCCCACGGGCATGTGCACAGCCACGGCCATGGGCCGGCCTCGCCCCATCCGGCGCAGGCCGCGCCGTGGTCGATCCTGCGCATGACGGTGGTTTCCCGGCTCGCTGCGGCGGCTGCGGTCAGCGCCGTGCTCTGGGCGGTGGTGTGGCTGTCGATGAGGTGAGCATGACCGCCCAGATCAAATTCCGCGACGTCACGCTGGGCTACGACCGGCATCCGGCGGTACACCACCTCGACGGCGAGGTCGCCGCCGGCGCGCTGCTTGCGGTCATCGGTCCCAACGGTGCTGGCAAGTCGACGCTGTTTCGCGGGCTGGTCGGCATTCTCAACCCGCTGGCGGGCTCGATCGTAACGGGCGGTTTAGACGTCAAGGACATTGCCTATCTGCCGCAGACCGCCGATATCGACCGCAGCTTTCCGATCTCGGTGTATGACTTCGTCGGCACCGGGTTATGGCGCACCATCGGTTTCTTCGGCGGCATGGGCAAGGGCGCGCGCGACAGGATCGCGCATGCGCTTGCCGCCGTCGGCCTCAACGGTTTTGAGAATCGCCCGATCGGCACGCTGTCCGGCGGGCAGATGCAGCGCATGCTGTTCGCGCGGGTGTTGTTGCAGGATGCACGATTGATCGTGCTGGACGAGCCGTTCAACGCCATCGATGCCCGGACCTCGGCCGACCTGCTCGATCTGGTCAAGCGCTGGCACGCCGAGCAACGCACCGTGCTGGCAGCGCTGCACGACATGGAACTGGTGCGCAGCCATTTCCCTGAAACGCTGCTGCTGGCGCGCGGGCCGGTCGCCTGGGGCGCCACCGCCGAGGTGCTCACCGCCGAGAACCTGAGAGAAGCCCGCCGCATGTGCGAGGCGTTCGACGATGGCGCCGCCGCCTGCGTGGTTCACGATCTGCCGTCGCGGGCCGCCTGATGCTGTACGATGCGCTGATCGCGCCTTTCACCGAGTTCGAATTCATGCGCCGGGCGCTCGCGGCGGTGATCGCGCTGTCGCTGGGCGGTGCGCCGATCGGGGTCTTTCTGATGCTGCGGCGGATGAGCCTGGTGGGCGACGCCATGGCGCATGCGATCCTGCCGGGGGCGGCGATCGGCTTCCTGCTGTCGGGGCTCAATCTGTTTGCGATGACCACGGGTGGCCTGATCGCGGGGTTTGCGGTCGCGATCCTCGCCGGCGCGGTGGCGCGCTCGACCGAAATGAAGGAGGACGCTTCGCTCGCCACCTTCTATCTGGTGTCGCTGGCGCTCGGCGTCACCATCGTCTCGATCAAGGGCACCAACATCGATCTCCTGCACGTGCTGTTCGGCAATATCCTGGCGATGGACGACCCGACCTTGCTGGTGATCGCGGCCAACGCCACCATCACGCTATTGGTGCTGGCGGTGATCTTTCGGCCGCTGGTGATCGAGAGCGTCGATCCGGTCTTCCTGCGCACCGTCAGCCGTGCCGGCGCGCCGTCGCATCTGTTGTTCCTCGCGCTGGTCGTCATCAACCTCGTCAACGGCTTTCAGGCGCTGGGCACTTTGCTGGCGGTGGGGCTGATGATCCTGCCCGCCGGCATCGCGCGGTTCTGGTCGCGCGACATTACCGGCATGATCTGCATCGCGGTCGCAAGCGCTATCGTCTCGGGCTATGCGGGCCTGGTGCTGTCGTTTCTGACCAAAGTGCCGTCGGGTCCGGCGATCATTCTGGTGGCGGCCGGCCTCTATGTCGGCTCGGTTCTGTTTGGCAGCGTCGGCGGCCTGATCCGGCAGATGTTTCCCGGCCGGCATCTCGAAGCATAGCGGAAGGCGCGATGCGGCGTTTTGGGCTTTGGCTGATTTGTCTGGCGCTGGTATCGGCGGCGCCGCTGCGCGCGCAGGAGCGCGTCGGCGTTGTCGCGAGCTTTTCCATCCTCGGCGATTTCGTCAGCAATGTCGGCGGCGATCGCGTCAGCGTCACCACCCTGGTCGGTCCCGACGGCGACGTGCACGTCTATACCCCGGCGCCGGCTGACGCCCGGAAGGTCGCGGATGCGAAGCTTCTTGTCATCAACGGCCTCGGGCTGGAGGGATGGCTGCCGCGACTCCTGCAATCCTCCGGCGGCAAGGCGCCGATCGTCATCGCCACCAAAGGCATCGCGCCGCTCGAGGCCGGCTCCGGTGCCGATCCGCATGCCTGGCAGTCAGTCGCCAATGCCAAGATCTACGTCGCCAATATCAGCGACGCGCTGGCCGCCGCCGACCCCGCCGATGCCGGCATCTTTCGCGAAAACGCCAAAGCCTATCTGGCGCAACTCGACGGGCTCGACCGCGAGGTGCGCGAGGCGGTGGCGAAAATCCCGCCCGGCCGCCGCAAGGTGATCTCGACCCATGACGCCTTCGGCTATTTCGCCGCCGCCTATGGCGTCCAGTTCATCGCCCCGCTCGGCGTTTCCACGGAATCCGAGGCCAGCGCCCGCGACATCGCCGGCATCGTCACCCAGATCAGGACGGAAAAAATTCCGGCAGTTTTTCTTGAAAATATCAGCGATCCCAGACTTATTCGGCGGATCGCGGCCGAGACCGGCGCCCGGATCGGCGGCACGCTTTACTCCGACAGTTTGACGGGCGAAAAGGGCGCTGCGCCCACTTACATTGAACTGGTCAGGCACAATATAAAGGCCCTGACCAGCGCGCTGGCCGATTAGGGCAGGGGCCCTCCCTGTTGCCGGCGTGGCCGACCAATTACCGCCCGCGGAGATAGTATGTCCGAATTGACCTCCCCAAAAATTCCCGTGACCGTGCTGACCGGCTATCTCGGCGCCGGCAAGACCACGCTTTTGAACCGGATCCTGTCGGAAAACCACGGCAAGAAATACGCCGTGATCGTCAACGAATTCGGCGAGATCGGCATCGACAATGACCTGATCATCGGCGCCGACGAGGAAGTGTTCGAGATGAACAATGGCTGCGTCTGCTGCACGGTGCGCGGCGATCTCGTGCGCATCCTCGAAGGGCTGATGAAGCGCAAGGGCAAGTTCGACGCCATCATCGTCGAGACCACGGGCCTCGCCGATCCGGCGCCGGTGGCGCAGACCTTCTTCGTCGACGAGGACGTGCAGAAGAACGCCCGGCTCGACGCGGTCGTGACGGTCGCCGACGCGAAATGGCTGAGCGACCGGCTGAAGGATGCCCCCGAAGCCAAGAACCAGATCGCATTCGCCGACGTCATCGTGCTCAACAAGACCGATCTCGTCAGCAAGCCCGAACTCGCCGAGGTCGAGGCCCGGATCCGCGCCATCAACCCCTACGCCAAACTGCACCGCACCGAGCGTTGCCAGGTGGCGCTGCAGGACGTGCTGGAGCGCGGCGCCTTCGATCTCGACCGCATCCTCGAGATCGAGCCGGAATTTCTCGAGACCGGCGACGGCCACGATCATGATCATCACCACGACCATGACCATCATCATCACGACCATGATCATGGCCACGGCCTGAAGCACTATCACGACGAGGACATGCAATCGCTGTCGCTGCGGTCGGACAAGCCGCTCGACGCCACCAAATTCATGCCGTGGCTGCAGAACCTGGTCGCCAGCGAGGGCCAGAAGATCCTGCGTTCGAAGGGCATCCTGGCCTTCAGCGACGATGACGACCGCTACGTCTTCCAGGGCGTGCACATGATGCTGGAAGGCGATCACCAGCGCGCCTGGAAGGAGGGCGAGCCGCGCCAGAGCCGTCTGGTCTTCATCGGCCGCGAATTGCCCGAGCAGACCATCCGGGACGGCTTCGAGCGCTGTATCACCACGTGATGACGCAATTCGATCCCGGCGCAAATCCCGCCTCCATCGCGTCGGTCACCGACCGGGTTCGCCCGGTCACGATCGGCGCGTCCGTCACCGCCGTGCATTTTCTCGGCGAGAACGCCGCCTTTGTCGGCGCCGAGGAAAACGTCTTCCTGGTGAACGGACAAAGCGAGGTGTCGCCGGTCGCGGTCCACGGCGGCGGCATCCTGTGCGTGGCCTCCGACGGCGCGCGCCTTGTCATGGGCGGCGATGACGGCAAGGTCGTTTCGCTCGACGCCAGCGGCAAGGTGACGCTGCTGGCGACCGATGCGAAGCGGCGCTGGATCGACAATGTCGCGGTCCATCCCGACGGGGGATTTGCCTGGTCGGCCGGCAAGACCGCCTTCGTCCGCAGCGGCAAGGCGGAGGAAAAATCGTTCGACACGCCGTCGACGGTCGGCGGGCTTGCCTTTGCGCCCAAGGGGCTTCGGCTCGCGATCGCGCATTACAACGGCGTCAGCCTGTGGTTTCCGAACATGGCGGCGACGCCCGAATTTCTGGAATGGGCGGGCTCGCATCTGGCGGTCACTTTCAGCCCCGACAACAAGTTCCTGGTCACCGCGATGCACGAGCCGGCGCTGCACGGCTGGCGGCTCGCCGACTCCCGGCACATGCGCATGACCGGCTATCCCGGCCGCGTCCGCTCGATGTCGTGGAGCGCCGGCGGCAAGGCGCTGGCGACCTCCGGCGCCGACACCGTGATCCTGTGGCCGTTCGGCAGCAAGGACGGCCCGATGGGCAAGGAGCCCGCGATGCTGGCGCCGCTGCAGGCGCGGGTCGCCGCGGTCGCCTGCCATCCGAAGCAGGATATTCTCGCGACCGGCTACAGCGACGGCACCATCCTGATGGTGCGGATGACCGACGGCGCGGAAATCCTGGTGCGCAAGAACGGCGGCGCCCAGGTCGCGGGGCTGGCGTGGAACAGCAAGGGCACGCTGCTGGCCTTTGCCGCGGAAGATGGCGAGGCAGGCCTGCTGGAGCTGTAGCCGGCTTCGTTGGCTGTTCCCGAGGGAACAATGCCGTTCCGCGCCCGTTGATCCCGCGAGGAAGCGGTGAGCGAAATGGCGACGGACGACAGCAAACGCACTCTTGGCCGGGCTCTCTTGCTCGCAGCTGCCATGGTGGCGGCCGGTGTGGTCATATCGGGCCTGGCGCTGACCCAGCTTCGCGCCGCGCACACGGCTGAACTGGCGCAGGCAACCCAGCCGTTGCAATCCTCCCCGCCTGCCGATCCAAACAAGACGGCGCCGGCGGAATCAAAACCCGGCGGCGAGCGCCCGACGACGCCTGCGCCCCAACCGGCGCGTCCCGACGCGCAAGCTCAGAAGGAGGGCGCCAAGCCCGTGCTGCCGCCGGCGCCCGCGGAGAAGATGGCGCCACCGATCCAGCAGAAATAGTTTTACGCCGGCGTGTCATTCCCGGGTCTGCGCCGTGCGGCGCGGCCGGGCATGACGGGCGAATGACACGACACTGACGCGGTTTTGAATGGCTGCCGGTTTTACAGCCTCGCTTGTTCGAAGCGGTGCCGCATAATCTCTCATCGCAGATCACAGATGAGGCCGGCCATGAAGATCGACGACGTCAGGCGAACCGCCTATTCGATGCCGCTGACCAACCCGTCGTTTCCGCCGGGACCCTACCGGTTCTTCAACCGCGAATATTTCGTCATCACCTATCGCACCGACCCGGAGGCGCTTGCCGCCGTGGTGCCGGAGCCGCTCGAGGTCACCGAGCCGGTCGTCAAATATGAATTCATCCGCATGCCCAATTCGACCGGCTTCGGCGACTACACCGAAACCGGGCAGGTGATCCCGGTCCGCTTCAAGGGCGAGGAGGGCGCCTATACGCATGCGATGTATCTGGACGACGAAGGGCCGATCGCCGGCGGCCGCGAGCTCTGGGGATTTCCCAAGAAACTGGCGACGACCGAAGATTGAGGTCGAGAGCGACGTGCTGGTGGGAACGCTGCATTACGGCTCGGTGCTCTGCGCCTCCGGCACCATGGGCTACAAGCATCGCCCCGTCGATCATGACACCGTGCTGAAGGGGATGAAGGCGCCGAATTTCATTCTCAAGATCATTCCGCATGTCGACGGATCCGCCCGGATCTGCGAGCTGGTGCGTTTCTCTCTCGAGGACATCACGCTGAAGGAAGCCTGGACCGGCCCCGCCGCGCTCGGCCTGTTCCCGCACGCGCTCTGCGACGTGGCAAAACTGCCGGTGCGCGAGGTGGTCTCGGCGCTGCATTTCAAGGCGGATCTGACGCTGGGACTCGGGACGTGGCGTTCGACTATTTGACGAAATAAACACCGTCGTTCCGGGGCGCGCATCAGCGCGAACCCGGAACCTCGAGGTTGGCTTGCGTTGTTTCACTACATCGAGATTCCGGGTTCGATGCTAGCGCATCGCCCCGGAATGACGGCGGGGTCTTCACCGCACCAGCACGTTCCTGAACTGCCAGGGATCGCGGGTGTCGATATCCTCCGGAAACAGTCCCGGCCGGTCGCGTCAGCGGCGTCCAGTCGGTATAAAAGCCCTTCACCGGGCCGAGATAGGGCGTCTGGATTTCGAGGCAGCGGCGGAAATCCATCTCGTCGGCCTCGACGATCCCGGCGGTGGGATTTTCCAGCGCCCACACCATGCCGGCGAGCACGGCCGACGACACCTGCATGCCGGTGGCGTTCTGGTAGGGCGCGATCCGCCGGGTTTCCTCGATCGAGAGCTGCGAGCCGTACCAATAGGCGTTCTTGCCGTGGCCGTAGAGCAGCACGCCGAGTTCGTCGATGCCGTCCTCGATCTCGTTCTCGTCCAGGATGTGCCATTTCGGCTGCATCTTGCCGGTGGCGCCGAACATCTCGTGCAGCGACAGCACCGCGTCGTTGGCGGGGTGATAGGCGTAGTGGCAGGTCGGGCGGTAGATCACCTTGGCGCCGTCGCGCACCGTGAAATAATCGGCGATCGAGATCGACTCGTTGTGGGTGACGAGAAAGCCGTATTGCGCGCCCGGCGTCGGGCACCATGAGCGCACGCGGGTGTTGGCGCCGGGCTGCAGCAGATAGATCGCAGCACCGCAGCCGTCGGTGTGGGTGCGGCCGTTGTCCGGCATCCATTTTTCATGGGTGCCCCAGCCGAGTTCGGCCGGCTGCATGCCCTCGGACACAAAACCTTCCACCGACCAGGTGTTGACGAACACGTTCATCGGCTTCGGCTTCTTGGAGCGCTGGGTGTCGCGCTCGGCGATGTGGATGCCCTTGACGCCGAGCTTGTGGGCGAGCTGGCCCCAGCCTTCGCGGCTCTTCGGCTCGTTGAACGGCGTGTTGGTGTCGCGGGCGATGTCGAGCAGCGCCTGCTTGACGAACCACGACACCATGCCGGGATTGGCGCCGCAGGTGGAGACCGCGGTGGTGCCGCCCGGGCTCTTGTGCTTGGCCGCCAGCAGGGTCTCGCGCAGCGCGTAGTTCGAGCGCTTTTCGGGGCCGATGTTCTTGTCGAAATAGAAGCCGAGCCACGGCTCGACGACGGTGTCGATATAGAGCGCGCCGATCTCGCGGCACATGGTCATGATATCGACCGAGGAGGTGTCGACCGACAGGTTGACGCAAAAGCCCTGGCCGCCGCCGGCGGTGAGCAGCGGCACCAGCACCTCGCGGTAATTGTCGCGGGTGATCGCCTGCTTGATGAAACGCACGCCGTGCTGTTTCGCGAGTTCGCCGTCCTCATGCGGATCGATGATGACGAAGCGCGATTTGTCATAGTCGAAATGCCGCTCGATCAGCGGCAGCGTGCCTTTGCCGATCGAGCCGAAGCCGATCATGACGATGGGGCCGGAAATTTTCGCGTGGATTGGCGCGGGCGGGCTCATGGATATCTCTCCGAAATTGGGATGTGCGTTGGCGCGGACGGGATCAGGCGGTGCGTCGCTTCGCGGTGACTTCGATTTCGATCTTCATCTCGGGCTTGTAGAGCCCGGCGACGACCAGCAGCGTGGCCGCCGGGCGGATCTCGCCGAGAACCTCGCCGCAGACCGCCAAATGGGCATCCGCGTCCTTGGCGTCGGTGATGTAATAGGTCGCGCGGACGATGTCGGCCATCGCGAAACCGGCCTCCTTCAGGGCTGTTTCGATGGTCTTGAAGCAGTTTCGTGACTGGCTCGTGACGTCCGCCGGCATTGTCATGGTGGCGTAGTCGTAGCCGGTGGTGCCGGCGACGAAGGCGAAATCACCGTCGATCACGGCGCGGCTGTAGCCGGCGGTCTTCTCGAAGGGGGAGCCGGTGGAAATGAGACGGCGTGGCATCAGGACCTCGACTTCAGGGATTCGGGCGGTTTACGGGCTTTTTGCCGGGGCGCGCAACCCCTCGCTATATCACCGGGGGCGCTCTGTCACGTTGGACGGCGGCGCTGTGGCCGAGCCCCATCGGCGCGCGAGGATGTCCCGGACGATCATCGCCGCGATCATGATCACGAGGATCGCAGTGATGGTCCGGCCGCGCGGGTTCGGGGCGTCGCGTGTGGTGGGCTGGCTGGTTGCCATGGCATCGGGCAATCAGGCGGCGTGCGGAACTGGCCGCGGCGTCCTGGCGCGGCGAGCCTTGTCTTCCCGCGTCGCCGGCACCGAGCCGCCGGTCGGCACGATCATCCCGCCAGGCGCCGTCGAGCGCGCCCTCGCGCAGCTCGAGGCCGAGCAGGCGGTCGCGCTCGAACGGGCCGGGCAGCGACAACTCGCCGGTCTTGCGCGCGGAGAAGCCGAAGCGGGCATAATAGGGCGCGTCGCCGAGCAGGATCACCGCGCCATGGCCGCGCGCCTTCGCGGCCGCCAGCGCGTGGTGCATCAGCGCGGCTCCAACGCCGAGCTTGCGGCAGGACGGATCGACCGCCAGCGGGCCGAGCACCAGCGCCGGCACGCCGCCGGCGCTGACGTGCCACAACCGCAGCGTCCCGACCAGCCGGCCCTTCGTCTCCCGGCGCACCGCCGAGAAGGCGAGGCCTTCGGCGGGCGCGCGTCCGTCGCGCAGGCGCTGGCAGGTGCGCAGATGGCGGTTGGCGCCAAAGCAGGCATCGAGCAGCGCTTCACGCGCAGCGACGTCCGAGGCACGCTCCGCGCGGATCGCGAACGGAGCGGCGTCGGGGGTGAGGGCAATTCGGGTCTTGCGCAAGGCAGTCATGGCACGTCAGTCCCCGCTTCCCGACGGCAGCAAGCCGCGCGGGAGCGTTGTCAGCAAAATCGCATGTGAAGGGAGGGAGCCGGCGGACCGGCTCCCGGGTTATCCTGGCCTCAACGAGGCTACCGTCAGATGTGGTAGGTCCGCAGCGGCGGGAAGCCGTTGAAGGCCACCGACGAGTAGGTCGACGTATAGGCGCCGGTGCCTTCGATCAGCAGCTTGTCGCCGATCTCGAGCGTCACCGGCAGCGGATACGGCATCTTCTCGTACAGCACGTCGGCGGAATCGCAGGTCGGGCCTGCGAGCACGCACGGCGTCATCTCCGCGCCGTCATGCGGGGTGCGGATGGCGTAGCGGATCGACTCGTCCATCGTCTCGGCGAGACCGCCGAACTTGCCGATGTCGAGATAGACCCAGCGCACCTCGTCCTCGTCGCTCTTCTTGGAGATCAGAACGACTTCGGTCTCGATGATGCCGGCATTGCCGACCATGCCGCGTCCCGGCTCGATGATGGTCTCCGGGATCTGGTTGCCGAAATGCTTGCGCAGCGCACGGAAGATCGACCGGCCGTACTGCACGACCGGCGGAACGTCCTTGAGGTACTTGGTCGGAAATCCGCCGCCCATGTTGACCATGGACAGGTTGATGCCGCGCTCGGCGCAGTCGCGGAACACGGTCGAGGCCATCGCCAGCGCGCGGTCCCACGCCTTCACCTTGCGCTGCTGCGAGCCGACATGGAACGAGATGCCATACGGCTCCAGGCCAAGGCGCTTGGCGAGGTCGAGCACGTCGACCGCCATCTCCGGATCGCAGCCGAACTTGCGCGACAGCGGCCATTCGGCGCCGGCGCAGTCGTAGAGGATGCGGCAGAACACCTTGGCGCCGGGGGCGGCGCGGGCGATCTTCTCGACCTCGGCGCTGCAATCGACCGAGAACAGGCGAATGCCGAGCGCGAAGGCGCGCGCGATGTCGCGCTCCTTCTTGATCGTGTTGCCATAGGAGACGCGCTCCGGCGACGCACCGGCGGCCAGCGCCATCTCGATCTCGGCGACCGAGGCGCAGTCGAAGCACGAGCCCATCGAGGCCAGCAGCGACAGCACTTCCGGCGCCGGGTTGGCCTTCACCGCGTAGAACACGCGGCTGTCCGGCAGCGCCTTGGAGAAGCTCTGGTAGTTGTCGCGCACGACTTCGAGGTCGACGACGAGGCACGGCTCGACGTCCTGGCCCTCGTTGCGGCGGTTGCGCAGGAATTCCTGAATACGTTCGGTCATAGTAGCACTCTCCCAAACGGCCCCAGCGACGGGAAACCGTTCAAAAAATGATCTCGGATAAGAGCGCTCCGGCCACATCGCGCGATGGAGGCGCAACGAAGCCAAAAAACTCAGACCGAACTGTGCTGCCGTGGATTGGTTGGGAAGGATCCCGCCCGCACACCTGGCAATGAAGGACAAGCCTCTTCGGTATTCGCGCCGGCTGGTGGAGAGCCGGCAGAGACCAAAAAAGCCCGATCCGTCGTTGCTTTAAGTCGCGTCCCCCGTTGAGAACGAGGTGCGCCGGTTCGCCTCCGGCTGCCAGTCACGGTTGCAAGGAGCGAGGAGACCTTCAACGGCATCTCTTGAGAGAGATGCTGGCCGACCAAGTCTTGCGACTTTTGAGTCTTGCGACTCGACCGACCCTCGGTTCTTCGTCCCTTGGCGGCTGTCCGGCCTCTTGTCCGGATACCTACCGACTGACACACGACCACAGGCACGTGCGAAATTGGGCAAGACGGGAAATAAGCGTTTTGAGTCCGCTTCGCAAGATTTTTTTTAGGCTGTCCGGAAATTTCCCTAACAGCTGCTTTCAATGTTGCTGCTGAGGCACGCGCACCGCTTCGAAAGTGAACAGACGTTAACGAAGCGTAAGCGCTCGAAGCCGTCGCTCGCCGCGACTCGCTCCCGCGTGGCCGATTAAGCGCGCCTGGTGAACGGCTCGATGCGCTGGGCTGCGCGGATGAACGCCGCCATCACGAAGACGCCGACCGCGAACAGCACCGCCTGCAGGATGTGCGCGCCGGTGTCGTCGAGACCAAGCAGGATCGCCAGCGCCCAGCCGCCGGCGAAGGCCGCTCCGAACACTTCGGCGCCGATCAGGATCGCGGCCGAGAGGACGGTGACGACGCTGGGCCAGATGATCTGGCGGGGTGCGGTCGAAGAGGGCTGCAAGCTCATGGATAGGGTCCTGTTGTCGGCCGCAATCTCTATGAAAAGGCCCGCGCTATCAAGCGTAAAAGGCCCAAAAAAGCCCCACCGGATGATATAGATTCCCCGCCAGATTGGGCATGAAAACAGGAATTCGCGATGTCGGAAATCCAGCAGATGACAGCCGCCGCGCAGGCTCGGGAAAACCCGCTCCTGAAGGCGTGGCAGACGCCGTTCGAGACGCCGCCTTTCGCCGAGATCAAGCCGGAACATTTCCTCCCCGCCTTCGAGCAGGCCTTCGCCGATCATGTCGCCGAGATCGCCGCCATCGAGCACGACCCGGCGACGCCGGACTTTGCCAACACCATCACCGCGCTGGAGCGCTCCGGCAAACTGCTCTCCCGGGTGGCGGCGGTGTTCTACGACCTGGTGTGGCGCGCACTCCAATCCGGCCCTGCTCGAGATCGACAAGGAGGTGTCGCTGCGGATGGCGCGCCACTGGAACCCGATCATGATGAACGCGGTGCTGTTTGGCCGGATCGCGATGCTGCACGACAACCGCGCGCGGCTGTCCCTGACGGGCGAGGAGCAGCGGCTGCTGGAGCGCACCTATACCCGCTTCCACCGCGCCGGCGCCGGCCTCGACGAGGCGGCCAAGAAGCGGATGGCCGAGATCAACGAGCGGCTGGCCCATCTCGGCACCAGCTTCAGCCATCATCTGCTCGGCGACGAGCAGGACTGGTTCATGGAGCTGGGGGAGGCCGATTTCGCCGGCCTGCCGGACAGCTTCGTCGCTGCCGCCCGGGCCGCCGCCAGCGAGCGCGGCATGGCCGGCAAGGCGATCGTGACGCTGTCGCGCTCCTCGGTGGAGCCGTTCCTGAAGAGCTCGTCCCGGCGTGAGCTGCGCGAGAAGGTCTACAAGGCCTTCACCGCGCGCGGCGACAACGGCAACGCCAACGACAACAACGAGGCCATCCTGGAGATCCTCAGCGCTGCGCGAGGAGAGCGCCAAGCTGCTCGGCTTTCCGACCTTCGCCGCCTACCGGCTGGAGGACTCCATGGCGAAGACGCCGCAAGCCGTCCGCGGCCTGCTGGAGCGGGTCTGGAAGCCGGCCCGGGCCCGGGCGCTCCGGGATCGCGACGACCTGCAGGCGCTGATCGCGGAGGAGGGCGGCAACTTCGCGCTGGCGCCGTGGGACTGGCGCTACTACGCCGAAAAGCTCAGGCAGCGCCGGGCCAATTTCGACGACGCCGCGATCAAGCCGTATCTGGCGCTCGATCACATGATCGAGGCCGCCTTCGACTGCGCCACCCGGCTGTTCGGCGTCACCTTCTCCGAGCGCAAGGATGTCCCGGTCTGGCATCCGGACGTCCGGGTCTGGGAGGTCAGGGACAGCGCCGGCCGCTACAAGGCGCTATTTTACGGCGACTATTTTGCGCGGCCCTCGAAGCGGTCCGGCGCCTGGATGACGTCGCTGCGCGACCAGCAGAAGCTCGACGGCGACGTCGCGCCGCTGGTCATCAATGTCTGCAATTTCTCCAAGGGCGCCGACGGCGAGCCCTCGCTGCTGTCGCCGGATGACGCGCGCACGCTGTTCCACGAATTCGGCCACGGCCTGCACGGGATGCTGTCGGACGTGACCTATCCCTCGCTGTCGGGCACCAGCGTGTTCACCGACTTCGTCGAGCTGCCCTCGCAGCTCTACGAGCACTGGCAGGAGCAGCCGCAGGTGCTCAGGCAGTTTGCCCGGCACTACCAGACCGGCGAGCCGCTGCCGGACGATCTGCTCAAGCGCTTCATCGCCGCGCGCAAATTCAACCAGGGTTTTGCCACGGTGGAGTTCGTCTCCTCGGCGCTGGTCGATCTCGAATTCCATACCCAGCCGGCGTCCGCGATCCCCGACGTGCGGGCGTTCGAGCGCAAGGAGCTGGAAAAGATCGGCATGCCCGCCGAGATCTCGCTGCGGCACCGGCCGACCCAGTTCGGCCACATCTTCTCCGGCGATCACTACGCGTCGGGCTATTACAGCTACATGTGGTCGGAGGTGATGGACGCCGATGCGTTCGGCGCCTTCGAGGAGGCCGGCGATATCTTCGATCCGGCGACCGCCAAACGCCTGCACGACGACATCTATTCTTCCGGCGGCTCGCGCGATCCCGAGGACGCCTATGTCGCGTTTCGCGGCCGCGAGCCGGAACCCGATGCGCTGTTGCGCCGGCGGGGCCTGCTGGAGACGCCCGAGGCGGCGTGAAGCGGCGTCAGCCGCTCCGTCTCAGGCTGGCCAGAAGCCGCGGATCAGCGGCATGAAGAAGATCGCCAGGTTGATCGCAAAGCCGAGGCTCCAGAGGATCGAGCGCAGCGTCGGCCGGTCGCCGAGATAAGTGAAGACATAGGCGATGCGCACGATCAGGAACAGCACCGCGAGTTCGTCGATCAGCCGCTGCGGGCCGGCGCGGAATTCCGCCAGCAGGACGGCGACGGCAAAGAACGGAAAGGCCTCGATGCCGTTCTGGTGCGCGCCGAGGGCGCGCGCGCGAAGCGGGTCGGCATAGAAGGCGGGGTCGCGCGGGCTGGAGTTGTCGAAACCGCGAAATCCGATCCATTTCACGGACGCGATCGTCAAGAGATAGAGCATCAGCGTTCCGAAAACGCACCATTCGGCGACCGTCATGACTTCCCTCGCGCCCGCGTCAGGGGATGACAGTAGCGAAAGGGCCATTATCTTGACAAGGATAGCCCAACACGCCAAGCCACAGGCATCATGACAGCGGTTTTTCCCGTCGAGAAAGCGAAGCCTTCGGTCGCCGAAATCAGGCCGGAGCGCGTCGGCGTGCTGCTGGTCAATCTCGGCACCCCCGACACCGCCGACGCCAGGGGCGTGCGCGTCTATCTCAGGGAATTCCTGTCCGATCCCCGCGTGATCGAGGATCAGGGGCTGAAATGGAAGCTGATCCTGAACGGCGTCATCCTGCGCATCCGTCCCCGCCGCAAGGCGCGCGACTACCGGAAGATCTGGAATACCGAGAAGAACGAATCTCCGCTCAAGACCATCACCCGCGCGCAATCCGACAAGCTCGCCCGCACCATCGCCGACCACGACCATATCGAGGTGGATTGGGCGATGCGTTACGGCAATCCGTCGATCCGCGCCGGCATCGACGCGTTGACCGCGCGGGGCTGCGATCGCCTGCTGGTGGTGCCGCTCTATCCGCAATATTCGGCCGCGACGTCGGCGACCGTCTGCGACGAGGTATTCCGCGTGCTCGCCGGCATGCGCGCGCAACCGATCCTGCGGGTGAGCCCGCCTTATTATGACGACCCCGGTTACATCGAGGCGCTGGCGGTCTCGATCGATGCGCATCTCAAAACCCTGCCGTTCGCGCCGGAACTGATCGTGGCCTCGTTCCACGGCATGCCGCAGGACTATGTCGACAAGGGCGATCCCTACCAGGCGCATTGCACCGCCACCACGGAAGCGCTGCGCAAGCGCATGGGCCTCGATGCGTCGAAGCTGCTGCTTGACCTTCCAGTCGCGCTTCGGCTTCGACGAGTGGCTGAAACCCTACACCGACAAGACCATGGAGCGGCTGGCCAAGGAAGGCGTGCGCCGTATCGCGGTGGTAACCCCCGGTTTCTCCGCCGATTGCCTGGAAACGCTGGAAGAGATCGCGCAGGAAAACGCCGAGATCTTCAAGCACAATGGCGGCGAGCAATTCGCCTTCATCCCATGCCTGAACGACAGCGAGCCCGGCATGGATGTCATCCGTCAATTGGTCCTGCGCGAGCTTCAGGGCTGGATTTAGCGTTGACGGCGCGGCGATTTTCCGCCGGAATTCAATCGCCACGCATCTGGCGGCCGGCAAAGGCTGGCCGGGTGTGTTCGAAAAGCGCTGACTGAACCGGCGCGGCCGATATAATGACAAACAAGCGTGCGCCCGGATGTGTTTCGTGCCGGGTATTTGGAGGGGGCCATGAGCGGGTTTGATATTTTCGCCATCGCGCTGGTGCTGCTGGTGATTTTCACGATGTTGGCCGGCATCAAGACGGTGCCGCAGGGTTACGACTGGACCATCGAGCGCTTCGGCAAATACACCCGCACCCTGGCGCCGGGGCTCAATGTCATCGTCCCTTTTTCGATCAGGTCGGGCGCAAGATGAACATGATGGAGCAGGTGATCAACATTCCGGAGCAGGAGGTGATCACCAAGGATAACGCCACCGTGACGGTCGACGGCGTCGCGTTCTTCCAGGTGTTCGATGCGGCCAAGGCGAGCTACGAGGTGGCCAATCTCAATCAGGCGATCATCGTTCTCACCATGACCAATATCCGCTCGGTGATGGGCTCGATGGATCTCGACCAGGTGCTGTCGCATCGCGACGAGATCAACGAGCGGCTGTTGCGCGTGGTCGATGCCGCGGTGTCGCCCTGGGGGCTGAAGGTCAACCGCATCGAGATCAAGGACATCGTGCCGCCCGCCGACCTCGTGGAAGCGATGGGGCGGCAGATGAAGGCCGAGCGCGTCAAGCGCGCCGACATCCTGCAGGCCGAGGGCCAGCGCCAATCGGAAATCCTGCGCGCCGAGGGCGCCAAGCAGGGCCAGATCCTGCAGGCCGAGGGCCGCAAGGAGGCCGCGTTCCGCGACGCCGAGGCGCGCGAGCGTTCCGCCGAAGCCGAGGCCAAGGCGACGCAGATGGTCTCCGAGGCGATCGCCAAGGGCGACGTCGCCTCGCTGAACTATTTCATCGCCGACAAATACATCAAGGCGTTCGGCCAGCTCGCGGACTCGCCGAACCAGAAGATTGTCATGCTGCCGATCGAGGCGATGAGCATCCTGGGGTCGCTCGCCGGCATCGGCGAGATCGCCAGGGCGACGTTCGGCGAAAGTGCCGCATCGGCGCAGGCCGCCGCGCGCCGTTCGTCGGTGCCGACGGCGGGCCCCACCTCGCCGCCGGGGACACCGCGAACATGACGAGGGTCGATCCATGAGCGAGATGTTCTCCACGCTGGGCACCTGGAACTGGCTGATCTTCGGCATCCTGCTGATGGCGCTGGAACTGCTGGCGCCGGGGATATTCCTGTTCTGGCTCGGGCTCGCCGCGCTTCTGGTCGGGCTGCTGTCGTTCGTGATCAATCCGTCCTGGCAGGCCCAGATCCTGATGTTTGCGGTCTTCGCCGCCTGCGCGGTGCCGCTGTGGCGGCGCATCGCGCGTTCCGGCAAGGCGGTGAGCGCGAGCAATCCGTTCCTCAACAAGCGCGCGGACGCGCTGGTGGGCCGGGTGTTCACGCTGGAAAAGCCGATCGTCGACGGCACGGGCACGGTGCGGATCGACGACACCATCTGGCGCGTCGCCGGTCCCGACGCTCCGGCCGGCAGCCGGGTCCGGATCGTGCACGCCGACGGCGCCAGCCTGACGGTGTCGATAGCCTAGCGAGAGGGTGCAGAGCGAGGCGAGGAACTCTAGCTCACCGCACGCTTGCTCCACCGTTCCGCAAAGCGATGCAGCGGCAGGAAGGTTTCGTTCAATTCCCTGCCCGTCGCGGTGAGCGCCATAGCCACTGGCGGGAACAAGCTCGACAAAGCCCGCCTCGCGCAGTTCCGACAGCCGCGCCTGCAGCACCGTGGGCGAGGCTTCGTCGCAGGCCGCGCGCAGCGCCCGCGACGTCAGCGGCCCCGCGCGCAGTTCCCACAGGATCCGCAAGCGACCAGCGCCGGCCGAGGAGGTCGAGCAGCACCATGATCGGCCGGCCGGTCCGGGAACCGCGCACGCGGCGTTTGGGTTCGGCTTTTTTCATGGCTGAGGCCTGTTTCGGCATCGAAGGCTCCCTTGCGGCTTGCTACAGATAGTGTAGCATGTCGCTACGTTTATTGTAGCACGGGAGTCCGTCATGTCACGCATTGCGCCGTTGCAGCCGCCTTACGATCCGGAAATCCAGGGGCAATTCGACCGCATCATGCGCGGCGCGCCGCCGCTGGTGCTGTTCCGGGTCGTGGCCGGCCATGCGCGGGCCTGGGAGAAATTCCGCGCCGGCGGCCTGTTGGACAAGGGGCCGCTCTCCTTGCGCGAGCGCGAGATCGTCATCGACCGCACCTGCGCGCTGACGGGGTGCGAATACGAATGGGGCGTCCATGTCGCGACGTTCGCGCAAGCCGCACACCTGACCGACGAGCAGGTACGCGCCACGGTGCTGGGCGGCGCCGACGCGCCGTGCTGGTCGGCAAGCGAACAGGCGATGATCGCGGCGGTCGATGCGCTGCATGCCCGCGCCACGCTCGATGACGCCGAATTCGCCGGGCTGTCGGCGCACCATGACGATGCGAAGATCTTCGAGATCATCCTGCTCTGCGGCTTCTATCGCACCGTGTCGTATCTGGCGAACGGGCTCGATCTGCCGCTGGAGGAAAAGGCGGCGCGGTTTCCGAAGGCGGCCTGACTACCTCCGTCGTCCCGGCGAACGCCGGGACCCATAACCACAAATGTTCGTTGTTGCGACATGCGGCAAGAAAGGCAACGCGCACCGCCTTTCGCATGACCGCCGCGGCGTATGGGTTCCCGCTTTCGCGGGAACGACGATGGTGCCCTACGCCACGCCCGCGCGCAGCACGTCGTGGACGTGCACGATGCCGACCGGCTTCTTGCCTTCGGCGACGATCAGCACCGACACCGCCGGCCGCGAGGCATCGACGCTCTCGCGCATGATTTCGCTGGCGAGCATGCCGGGAGCGATGGTCTTGGGATTCTTCGTCATCACCTCGTCGACGGCGGCCGTCATCAGGTCGGGCCGCATGTGACGGCGCAGATCGCCGTCGGTGATGATGCCGGCGATATCGCCGGCCTTGTCGACGATGCAGACGCAGCCGAATCCCTTGGCCGACATTTCCACCAGCGCGTCCGACATTTTGGTGCCGAGCGGCTTCAGCGGAATGGCCTCACCGGTATGCATGATGTCGCGGACGAATTTCAGCATCGCGCCGAGCTTGCCGCCGGGGTGGAAATTGGCGAATTCCAGCGCCGTGAAACCGCGGCCTTCGAGCAGCGCGATCGCGAGCGCGTCGCCGATCGCCGCCTGCATCAGCGACGAGGTGGTCGGCGCCAGATTGTGCGGGCAGGCCTCGCGCGCCTTCGGCAGTTCCAGCACGATCTGCGCGGCTTCGCCGAGCGGGGAGGCCGCGTTGGAAGTCACGGCAATCATCGGAATCGCGAAGCGCCTCGAATAATTGACGAGGTTCTTCATCTCCGGCTGCTCGCCGGACCACGACAGCGCGATGATGACGTCGTCGGCGGTGATCATGCCGAGATCGCCATGGCTGGCCTCGGCGGCGTGCACGAAGAAAGCGGGTGTGCCGGTGGAGGCGAGGGTGGCGGCGATCTTGCGCGCCACATGGCCCGATTTGCCAAGCCCGGTGACGATGACGCGGCCCTTGGCCTCGCGGATGGTGTCGACGGCTCTGGTGAAGGCCGGCCCCAGCGTGCCCTGCAGGGCCGTGGCGATGGCGCTGACGCCGCTGATTCCGGCGTCGAGCGTGCGCAGGGCCGACTGCACGGCGGCGTCTGTCCCGGATGATTGTGCCATCAGCGGTTTCGAATTGGCCATGTCTGGTTCCGAAGGGAGCGGGGCTTGGCCGCGCGGGCCCCTCCTTAGCATGACCGATTTGGCGATGCGACGCGCCAGCGAGTTCTCAACGGCTCATTAACCATAATTGTTTTAACTCCATTAACGACGTTTTCCGCGCCAGCGTGGAACCCGATCGGCAAGCGTATGAATTCGTTGGGGTATTTCTATCGTGATGTCGGGTCCAGCAAGGGGCCGCCGCGGGCGTGCGACGCTGTTGCGCGCGCTCCTGCCATGCCTTGCGCTGATCGCGCTCGATGAGACCCAGGCGCAGGCCCAGACCCTCACGCCGGACCTGTTTCGCCCCGGCCGCGACGGGTTTGTCCGGCCGCAGGATTCGCCGCTGCGCAAGGTGAGCGACAGCACCTCCGGCGCAGCCGATGCGGCCGATCCCGATGCGAAGCTCCGCGACACGCCCGCGCCATCGCGGATCGGCAAGGTCCCGACCTATGGCGTGCCCGCCGCCAGCGGCGCCTCGGCGACCGGCTTCGATTCCCTCAATCGCACACGCAAGAAGCCGATGCTCTATCCGGGCCAGCCCAAGCCGAAGCCCGCGCCCGGTCCGGGCACGCCGGCCTCGACGGCGTCGATGTCGAGCGGACAAATCCGGCTGTCCGTCCCGCCCTCGGAGAGCGCCAACAAGACGCCGCTTGCGCCCGCGATGGCCGGCAACGTGGTCGGCCAGCCGCCGCGCAAGCGGCTGAGGATCGACGACGATCCGTTCGGCGCGGTCGGCGATTACGCCGGCGGCTTTCTGGTCAAGTCGGCGGTCGAACTTTCCGGCGGCTACGACACCAATCCCGGCCCGCTCCTTCGTGCCGAAGGGCTCGCCGCTCTATGTGGTCGCGCCGGAATTTCTCGCGGTCTCCAACTGGGATCGCCACGCGGTGGTCGCCGATTTGCGGGGATCGTTCACCGGCTATGGCAACAGCTTTCCGCCGCCGAACGACGGCACCATCTCCTCGGTGCCGACCGTGCTCGACCGGCCGGATTTCACCGGCCATGTCGACGGCCGCCTCGACGTCACCCACGACACCCGCCTGCTGGGGCAGGCGCGATTGCGGGTTTCCACCGACAATCCCGGCAGCCCGAACATCCAGGCCGGCCTCGCGAAATATCCCATCTACACGACGCTCGGCGGCACCGTCGGCATCGACCAGAGTTTCAATCGGCTGGAGCTCGCCGCCGGCGGCACCGTCGACCGCACCGTCTATACCAACTCGAAACTCACCGACGGCGAGTCCACCACCAATGACGACCGCAACTTCAACCAGTTCGGCGGCATCGGCCGCGTCAGCTACGATCTGTTGCCGGGCTTGAAACCGTTCGCCGAGATCGAGGGCGACAGCCGCGTGCACGATCTGCGGTTCGACCGCAGCAACTTCCAGCGCAATTCCTCCGGCGGCTATGCCAAGGCCGGCACCACGTTCGAATTCACCCGCCTGCTCACCGGCGACATTTCGGTCGGCTATGCCATGCGCGATTATGTCGATCCGCGGCTCGATCGGTTGCAGGGCCTCCTGACCTCGGCCTCGCTGATCTGGACGGCGACGCCTCTGACCACGGCCAAATTCTATTCGACCACCTCGATCGACGAGACCACCGTGCCCGGCGTCTCCGGCGTGCTGACCCACACCTACACCTTCGAGGTCGATCACGATTTCCGCCGCTGGCTGACGGCGATCGGCAAATTCACCTACGGCACGTACGACTATCAGGGCGACGGCCGCACCGACAAGACCTACTCGATCGAGGGCGATCTGATCTACAAGATGACCCGCAATCTCTGGGTCAAGGGCACGCTGCGCCGCGACATCCTCAACTCCAACATTCCGCTCGCGAGTTCGGCCTCGACGGTGGTGATGCTGGGGGTCAGGCTGCAGAATTGATCTTCCGTTAGCCATCTTCCCGATCCGCCGGGGGCTGGAACCGGCCCCGATTTCGTGCGTTATTCGGGGTTATTGCGGGACCATGAATGGCGCGAAAAATCACACCACGGCGGGGTCTGTTCGAGAGCGAGCGCAGATTCCGGCTGCTGGTGGAAGGGGTCGTCGACTACGCCATCTACATGCTGGACCCCGACGGCATCGTCAGCAACTGGAATGCCGGCGCCCGGCGCATCAAGGGCTATGAAGCCGCCGACGTCATCGGCCAGCACTTCGAGATGTTTTACCTGCCCGAAGATCGCGCCGCCGGAAGGCCGGCCCATTCTCTGCAAACCGCCCGCGAGCATGGCAGGTTCGAGGCCGAAGGCTGGCGCCTGCGCAAGGATGGCTCGAAATTCCTCGCCTCCGTCGTCATCGATGCGATCTACGAAGCCGGCGAACTGATCGGCTTTGCCAAGATCACGCGCGACATCACCGAGCGGGCCAACGCCCTGGCCGCGCTCAACGCCAGCGAAAACCAGTTCCGGCTGCTGGTTTCCAGCGTGACGGATTATGCGCTTTTCATGCTCGACCCGAACGGGATCGTCACGAACTGGAATATCGGCGCGGAGCGTATCAAGGGATATCTTCCCCAGGAGATCGTCGGTCAGCATTTTTCCCGCTTCTACTCCGATGCCGATCAGGCCGCGGGCCGGCCGGCGCGCGCGTTGCGGCTGGCGCGCGAACATGGCCGTTACGAGGAAGAAGGCTGGCGCGTCCGCAAGGACGGCACCTTCTTCTGGGCAAGCGTCGTGATCGATCCGATTCACGACGATTACGGCCAAATTCTCGGCTTTGCCAAGATCACGCGCGACATTTCCGAGCGCCGCGAAGCCCAGCAGAATCTGGAGAAGATCCAGCGTCAACTCGCCGAGTCGCAAAAGCTCGACGCGCTCGGCCAGCTGACCGGCGGCGTCGCGCACGATTTCAACAACCTGCTGATGATCATCACCGGCAACATCCACACCCTCAAGAGGCTTGCCGGCGACGACGCGAAGGGCCTTCGCGCCGTTCAGGCGATCGAAAAGGCCTCCGAGCACGGCGCGTCGCTGACCCGCCAGTTGCTTACCTTTGCCCGCCGGCAGAGCGTCAGTCCCCAGACGGTCG
Source organism: uncultured Alphaproteobacteria bacterium (assembly GCA_963843225.1). GTDB lineage: Bacteria > Pseudomonadota > Alphaproteobacteria > Rhizobiales > Xanthobacteraceae > Bradyrhizobium. Next base: position 29,779 of record CAWJJT010000018.1, read on the forward strand.
ATCTCTCCGAGCGCCTTCATTCGCTGAGGGAAGTGCTGGACACCGGGCTCGGCGGCTCGGTGCAGATTCATATTCATGTCGCGGCCGGCGTCTGGCCGGTGACCGTCGATCCCGGAGAATTCGAGGCGGCGCTGGTCAATCTCGTCATCAACGCGCGCGACGCGATGCCCGGCGGCGGAACGGTCACGGTCCGGGCGAGCAACACCCGTCTCGATGACGATATTCGCAGCGGCGATTTCGTGGCCATTCAGGTCGAGGATTCCGGCACGGGAATCCCACCCGATGTCGTCGCCAAGGTGTTCGATCCGTTCTTCACGACCAAGCCCGTCGGCAAGGGGACCGGGCTTGGGCTTTCACAGGTGCATGGCTTCGCGCATCAGGCCGGCGGCACCGTGACGGTGGAAAGCGAACTCGGCAAAGGGACGAAGCTGACGATCTACCTGCCGCGCAACATGGCGGAAGCCATCTCGGGGCAGGCCGAGCCGGGCTCGGCGGGCAGCGGCACGGTACTGCTGGTCGAGGACAATCCCGAGGTCGCCAGCGCCAGCACCGGCCTGCTCGAGCAGCTCGGCTATGCCGTCCGCTGGGTCGCCGATGCGGAGTCCGCGCTGTCCGCGCTCGATCGTGACGGCATCGATCTCGTCTTCAGCGATATCGTGATGTCGGGAAAAATGGACGGCCTCGGCCTCGCGCGCGCGATCAAGCAGAAACACCCGGCGCTGCCGATTCTGCTGACGACCGGCTACAGCGAGGCGCTCCAGAGCGCGCAGGGCGACTTTCCCATTCTTCGAAAGCCCTACCAGTTGCACGAACTGAGCCGCGCGCTGTCGCGGCTGTCGGCGGGTGAGGGGCGCTAAGCCCGAATATCCTGCCGGAGGTATCGCGCCTCACCGCGGCAGGTTCGTCGTCCCCATCAAAAACTGGTCGATCGACCGCGCGCAGAGGCGGCCTTCGCGGATCGCCCAGACCACCAGCGACTGGCCGCGGCGCATGTCGCCGGCGGAGAACACGTTGGGGCGCGAGGTCTGGTAGTCGTCGGTGTTGGCCCGCACATTGCCGCGCGGATCGAGGTCGACGCCGAGCGTCTTGAGCAGCCCCTCATGCACCGGGTGGACGAAACCCATGGCGAGCAGCACGAGCTGCGCGTCGAGTTCGAATTCGGTGCCGGCGACCGGCTTGAACTTGTCGTCGACATGCACGCAGTGCAGTTTTGCAACCTGGCCGTTGCTGCCGGAGAAGTGTTGCGTCAGCACCGCGTAGTCGCGCTTGGCGCCTTCGGCCTGGCTCGAGGAGGTCCGCATCTTCAACGGCCAGTTCGGCCAGGTCACGCCCTTGTTCTCCTGCTCGGGCGGCGCCGGCATGATTTCGAGTTGCGTCACCGACTTGGCGCCTTGCCGGAACGAAGTGCCGATGCAGTCCGAGCCGGTATCGCCGCCGCCGATGACCACCACATGCTTGCCGCCGGCGAGGATATCCGGCACGCCGCCGAGCGGTTCGTTGCCGACGCGGCGGTTCTGCTGCGGCAGGAAATCCATCGCGAAGTGAATGCCCGGCGAGATCGCGGCCGGGGATCGGCAGGTCGCGCGGGGCTTCCGCGCCGCCGGTCAGCGCCAGCGCGTCGTATTGGTCGAGCATCTCGCGCGGGTCGATCGCGCCTTGCGCGGCGCCGCCGACATGGGCGCCGTAGTGGAACGTGACGCCCTCGGCTTCCATCTGCGCCAGCCGGCGGTCGATGACGTGCTTCTCCATCTTGAAATCGGGAATGCCGTAGCGCAGCAGGCCGCCGGCCTTGGCGAACTTCTCGAACACATGCACCTCGTGCCCGGCGCGCGCGAGCTGCTGCGCGCAAGCCAGCCCCGCGGGGCCGGAGCCGACCACCGCGACCTTCTTGCCGGTCTTGTTCGCTGCAATCTCCGGCTTGAGCCAGCCGTTGTCCCAGGCGCGATCGACGATGGCGCATTCGATGGTCTTGATGGTGACCGGGATTGTCGTCGATGTTGAGCGTGCAGGAGGCTTCGCACGGCGCCGGGCAGATGCGGCCGGTGAATTCGGGGAAATTGTTGGTCGAGTGCAGATTGCGCGAGGCTTCTTCCCAATTGCCCTGGTAGACCAGATCGTTGAAGTCCGGAATCTGGTTGTTGACCGGGCAGCCCGGCGTGCCCGGCTGGACCGAGCCGGTGCCGTGGCAATAGGGAATGCCGCAGTTCATGCAGCGCGCGGCCTGATCGCGGGTGTCTTTCTCGCTCAGGGGAATGACGAATTCGCGATAGTGCTTCACGCGCTCGGCGACCGGCGCGTATTTGCGGTCGTGCCGTTCGATCTCCAGAAATCCCGTAATCTTGCCCATCAAAGAACCTTAAGCCCCTGAAGCTTTTTTCTCTAACCCTCATCCTGAGGAGCGGCGTCTTCGCCGCGTCTCGAAGGATGAGGCCGTCATCGTGGCCTCATGGTTCGAGACGGCGCAAGCGCCTCCTCACCATGAGGGTAACTAATTACGCCCCGATCGCGATTTTCGGTTCGGCGTCGGCGTTGGCCTTCAATTCCCGCAGCGCGCGGCGGTACTCCACCGGCATCACCTTGCGGAATTTCGGCAGGTACGCCTTCCAGTTGGCGAGAATATCGGCGGCGCGTTTCGATCCCGTCAGCTTGGCGTGGCGGGTGATCAGGATGTGCAGCCGCTCGATATCGGACTCCAGCAGGTTCTCGAACACGTCGACGCGGCCATGAGCCTCGAGGTCGCCGCTGGAGTGATAGGTGTTCTCGTTGATCATCTCTTCCGAGAGCACCGGCTCGAGTTCGACCATCGCCATGTTGCAGAGCTTCGGGAAGTCGCCGGTCTGGTCGAGAACGTAGGCGACGCCGCCGGACATGCCGGCCGCGAAGTTGCGCCCGGTCTTGCCGAGCACCACGACGATGCCGCCGGTCATGTATTCGCAGCAATGGTCGCCGGCGCCTTCGACGACCGCCACCGCGCCGGAATTGCGCACGGCAAAGCGTTCGCCGGCGATGCCGCGGAAATAGCATTCGCCCTCGATCGCGCCGTACATCACGGTGTTGCCGACGATGATGGATTCCTCCGGCACGATGCCGGAGTTGCGCGGCGGCTTGACGATGATGCGGCCGCCCGACAGGCCCTTGCCGACATAGTCGTTGCCTTCGCCTTCGAGTTCGAAGGTGACGCCGCGCGTCAGCCACGCGCCGAACGCCTGGCCCGCGGTGCCCTTGAAGCTCACCTGAATCGTGTCGTGCGGCAGGCCGGCATGGCCGTAGATCTTGGCCACGTTGCCGGACAGCATCGCGCCGGCGCTGCGGTCGGTGTTGTTGATCTCCATCTCGAACTTGACCGGCGCGCCGCGGTCGAGCGCGGCCTGCGACTTCTCGATCAGCCTGCGGTCGAGCACGGCTTCCAGATGATGGTTCTGCGCCTGGGCGTGATAGATCTTCTGGCCCTTCTCTTCCTTCTGGCGCACGAACAGTTTCGAGAAGTCGAGCCCCTTGGCCTTCCAGTGCGCCACCAGCGTCGACTGGTCGAGCATCTGGGTCTGGCCCACCATCTCGTTGAAGGTGCGGTAGCCGAGCTGCGCCATGATCTCGCGCACTTCCTCGGCGACGAAGAAGAAGTAGTTGATGACGTGCTCGGGCTGGCCGGTGAAGCGCTTGCGCAGCACCGGGTCCTGCGTCGCGACGCCGACCGGGCAGGTGTTGAGATGGCACTTGCGCATCATGATGCAGCCGGCCGCGATCAGGGGCGCGGTGGCGAAGCCGAACTCGTCGGCGCCGAGCAGCGCGCCGATCACGACGTCGCGTCCGGTGCGGAAGCCGCCATCGACCTGCACCACGATGCGGCTGCGCAGCCGCTCGCGCACCAGCGTCTGGTGGGTTTCGGCAAGCCCGATCTCCCACGGCGAACCGGCGTGCTTGATCGAGGTGAGCGGAGACGCGCCGGTGCCGCCCTCGAAGCCTGCGATGGTGACATGGTCGGCGCGCGCCTTCGCGACGCCGGCGGCAACCGTGCCGACGCCGATTTCGGAGACGAGCTTGACCGACACCTGGCCGTCGGGGTTGACGTTCTTCAGATCGTAGATGAGCTGCGCCAGATCCTCGATCGAATAGATGTCGTGGTGCGGCGGCGGCGAGATCAGGCCGACGCCGGGGGTCGAATGCCGCACCTTGGCGATGGTGGCGTCGACCTTGTGGCCGGGCAATTGGCCGCCTTCGCCGGGCTTGGCGCCCTGCGCCATCTTGATCTGCATCATGTCGGAATTGACGAGATATTCCGTGGTGACGCCGAACCGGCCCGAGGCGACCTGCTTGATCGCCGAGCGCATGGAATCGCCGTTCGGCAGCGGCTTGAAGCGATCCGCTTCCTCGCCGCCTTCGCCGGTGTTGGACTTGCCGCCGATCCGGTTCATGGCGATCGCAAGCGTGGTGTGCGCCTCGCGCGAGATCGAGCCGAACGACATCGCGCCGGTGGCGAAGCGCTTGACGATCTCCTTGGCCGGCTCGACCTGGTCGAGCGCGACGGGCTTGCGCTTCTCGTCCTCGGCGGTCCGAAGCTTGAACAGGCCGCGCAGGGTCAGCAGCCGCTCGGACTGCTCGTTGAGGATCTTGGCGAACGCCTTGTAGCGCTCCAGCGAATTGCCGCGCACGGCGTGCTGCAGCGCCGAGACCGATTCGGCGGTCCAGGCGTGGTCCTCGCCGCGGGTGCGGTAGGCATATTCGCCGCCGACATCGAGCGCGCTCTTGTAGACCGGGGCATCGCCGAACGCGTCGGAATGGCGGCGCGCGGTTTCCTCGGCGATTTCGGCAAGGCCGACGCCCTCGATGCGGGTGTGGGTGCCGACGAAATATTTCGAGACGAAATCGGCCTTCAATCCGACGGCGTCGAAGATCTGCGCGCCGCAATAGGACTGATAGGTCGAGATGCCCATCTTCGACATCACCTTCAGCAGGCCCTTGCCGATCGACTTGATGTAGCGCTTGACGATTTCATAGTCGTCCAGCGCCGCCGGCAGCCGGTCCTTCATCGCGATGATGGTCTCGAAGGCGAGATAGGGATTGATCGCCTCGGCGCCGTAGCCGGCGAGGCAGGCGAAGTGATGCACCTCGCGCGGCTCGCCGGATTCGACCACGAGGCCGACGGAGGTGCGCAGGCCGGTGCGGATCAGGTGATGATGCACGGCGGCGCAGGCCAGCAGCGAGGGAATCGGAATCCGGTCCGAGCCCGCCATGCGGTCGGACAGGATGATGATGTTGACGCCCTCGCGGACGGCGGCTTCCGCGCGCGCGCACAATTCGTCGAGCACCTGCTCGAGCCCGGCAGCGCCGAGGCCGGCATGGAAGGTGGTGTCGAGCGTGCGCGACTTGAAATGGCTGTCGGCGATGTCCGAAATCGAGCGGATCTTTTCCAGGTCGGCGTCGGTCAGGATCGGCTGGCGCACTTCGAGACGCTTGTTGCCGGCGATGCCCTGCAGATCGAACAGGTTCGGCCGCGGCCCGATGATCGAGACCAGGCTCATCACCAGTTCCTCGCGGATCGGATCGATCGGCGGGTTGGTGACCTGCGCGAAGTTCTGCTTGAAGTAGGTGAACAGCGGCTTCGGCTTGTCGGACAGCGCCGAGATCGGCGTGTCGTTGCCCATCGAGCCGTTGGCCTCTTCGCCGGTCGAGGCCATCGGCGTCATCAGGATGTTGATGTCTTCCTGGCTGTAGCCGAACGCCTGCTGCCGGTCCAGCAGCGGCAGGTTCGAGCGCATGCCCTTGACCGGCGCGTCCGGCAGTTCTTCCAGCACGATCTGGGTGCGGTCGAGCCATTCGCGATAGGGATGGCTGTCGGCGAGCTTCGCCTTGATCTCGTCGTCGGGAATGAGGCGGCCCTGTTCGAGGTCGACCAGCAGCATCTTGCCCGGCTGCAGCCGCCACTTGGTGACGATGTGCTCTTCCGGAATCTTCAGCACGCCCATTTCGGAGGCCATGACGATGCGGTCGTCGGAGGTGACGAGATAGCGCGCCGGGCGCAGGCCGTTGCGGTCGAGCGTGGCGCCGATCTGGCGGCCGTCGGTAAAGGCGATCGCGGCGGGGCCGTCCCACGGCTCCATCAGCGCGGCGTGATATTCGTAGAACGAGCGGCGCTCCTCATCCATCAGCGGATTGCCGGACCACGCTTCCGGAATCATCATCATGACGGCGTGCGGCAGCGAGTAGCCGCCCTGCACCAGGAATTCGAGCGCGTTGTCGAAGCAGGCGGTGTCGCTTTGGCCTTCGTAGGAGATCGGCCACAGCCTGGAGATGTCCTTGCCGTACAGTTCCGAATGCACCGAGGCCTGGCGGGCCGCCATCCAGTTGACGTTGCCGCGCAGCGTATTGATCTCGCCATTATGGGCGATCATCCGGTAGGGATGCGCCAGCGACCAGGTCGGGAAGGTGTTGGTCGAGAACCGCTGATGCACCAGCGCCAGCGCGCTCTCGAAATCGGGCTCGCTCAGGTCCGGATAATACTTGCCGAGCTGGTCGGCGAGGAACATGCCCTTGTAGACCACGGTGCGGCACGACAGCGACACCGGGTAGTAGCCGGCGAGACCGCGGTCGCGGCGCTGATAGATCGCCTGCGAAATCGACTTGCGCAGGATGTAGAGCTTGCGCTCGAACTCGTCGTCGTTCTTCGCCGCGCCGTTGCGGCCGATGAACACCTGCATGTGCGCGGGCTCGGTCGGCTTGACGGTGACGCCCAGCGAGGAATTGTCCGATGGCACGTCGCGCCAGCCGAGCAGCATCAGTCCCTCGGCCTTGATCTGGTCGGCGATGATGCTCTTGATGACTTTGCGCCACGCCGTCTCCTTCGGCATGAACAGCGCGCCGACGGCGTAGTCGCCAGGCTGCGGCAGCTGGAAGCCGATCTCGGCCGCCTTGCGCGCGAAGAACTCGTGCGGGATCTGCACCAGGATGCCGGCGCCGTCGCCGGCGCGCGGATCGGCGCCGACCGCGCCGCGGTGCTCGAGGTTGCAGAGGATGTTGAGCGCGTCGGAAACGATCTGGTGCGACTTCTTGCCCTTGATGTTGGCGATGAAGCCGACGCCGCAGGAATCCTTTTCCAGCGAGGGATCGTAGAGACCCTCGGCGGGCGGACGCCAGTCGTGCTCGCGCGTGGGATTTTCGAGCGCTTCCGGTTTCGAATCCGCAGCCGCCGACAGCGCATCGCCTAAGATGTTCTCGCGCTCGAATTCCGACCCGCTCATCTCAAATCCTCTCAATAAGGCGTAAGGGCCTCACCGCTCGTCGGCGCACCTTGGGCGTTCTGCGGCACCCACCGGGCCACCGCTCGTCCTTTGCGAGCCGCAATTTCATAAATTCAGGCCTGGGCGTTCAACGTCCCCGACGAACGGCCTTGCCTGCACCTCTCGGCGGCCGAAGCGCCGAATTTTCGTTGCAATCCCCGTGCCGGGTTGCCTCGTAAAAGAGACAGCTATGCTGTCCTAACTCCGACCATGCCAAATTTTTTTCTATCACACAAGCGCGTCAAAGTCCCCGGTTGCATGGCGTGTCCACCGTTGCCGCATGGCCGGCCGCGCGACCGGCATTTGAGGCAGGCGCGCCGCGATCCCGCCCAAGGTCTGCCGAAATCGGCGATGAGTTTAGCACTAGGGAAAAGGAGCAAAAAGCTCCGGGCGTGGACTTTGGCAGGAGCGAGCGATGAAGCTGTTCACGGGATGGGTGTTGTCGGCCGGGCTGGTGTTTGCCGCCACGGCCGCGAATGCGCAGGTCCGGGCGCCGGATCAAATCGGCCAGCCGGCCCAGGTTTCCGACATCGACGGACCCTATGCGGCGATGCCGCCGGATGCGCCGGTGGCCCCACGCTACGGCTACGGGCCGACGCTTCTGCCGGCGCAGGAGGTCTACACGGTGCTGCGCGACGGCGGATTTTCGCCGCTTGGCGCGCCCCGGCTGAGCGGCTTCGTCTACTCGATCGCGGTGGTCGATCGCCGCGGCAATGACGGGCGCCTGATGATCGACGCCCGCAATGGGCAGATTATCCGTTTCATGCCGGCCTATGGGATGGGCGGCAATTTTGGCGTGGGCAGGGCGACCTATGACCCCTCCAATCCGCCGCCGGCGAGCGAGGTGAGGGGCGGGCCGCGTCCGCCGGCCTCGATCCCGCATCTCGCCAGCCGGACGCCGTCGGCGGTGCCGCTGCCGAAGGCCTCGCCGCCGCGGGAAGGTGAAGTGAAGCCGCTGGCCGCGAAGCCGGCGACCGAGCCGGCCCAGCAATCGGCGGCGGTGCAGACCAAGCCGGCGGATGCGCCCGTGGCCGCACCGGCCGCAGCACCCGCCGCCGTCGCGGCCAAACCCGCCCCGGCACCGATCCTGCCGACGCAGGAAATGCCGAAGGCACAGGGGCTCGATTGAGCCTGGGAAGCCGGATCAAGCAAGCCCAGCAAAAAACGCCCCGGTTTCCCGGGGCGTTTTCGTTTCAGCCAATATCTGCTGAAAACGGGCCGTCCGTTACGCGGCGGCTTTCTCGGTCGTGCCGTCGACCACCTGCGGCGCAGGCGCGGCGGTGGTAATCGGAATGCTGCGGGGCTTCTTGGCCTCGGGGATCTCGCGAACGAGATCGACGTGGAGCAGGCCGTTCTCGAGCGAGGCGTTCTTCACCACCACGAAATCGGCGAGCTGGAAGGCACGCTCGAAGGCGCGCGCGGCGATGCCGCGATACAGCACCTCGGCCTTGCCCTCATCGTTCCCATTGGCGGCCTTTTCGCCCTTGATCGTCAGCGTGTTTTCCTTGGCGACGATCGAAAGTTCGTTCTGCGCGAAGCCGGAAACCGCAACCGTGACGCGGTAGGTGTTCTCGCCGGTGCGCTCGATATTGTAGGGCGGATAGCCGGCGCTGCCGTCCGGGGTCGCGCGGTCGAGCAGCGAAAACAACCGGTCGAAGCCGACGGTGGAACGGTAAAACGGAGTGAGATCGTAAGTACGCATGAGTTAGTCCTCCATTGAGCGACTGTGGGTTAACCCGCCCGCCAATCGGGCCGGGCTTTCATCGTTGTGCAGCCCCGGCGTCCGGAGGTTCCGAAACACTGGTAGCGGCCTGCACGAAGGTGATATGGGAGGGCCCCGACCGCGTTCAAGAAGCGGCGATTCGCCGCTTTTTTCGCCTTCCCGCCGCTGCCCGCCCTTGAATTCCAGCCCCTTTTACCTAGCCGGTCCGCCCCCCATGACGCTGGTCTCGATCCCCGCCAATCCGGCTCCGGAGAACGTCGTCAGCGGCACCATCAAGACCCCCGACGGCGCCGAATTGCGCTTCGCGCGCTGGGCGCCGCCGGCCGGCCGCAAGGGCACGGTCTGCGTCTTCACCGGCCGCAGCGAGCAGATCGAGAAATATTTCGAGACCGTGCGCGACCTGCGCGACCGCGGTTTCGCGGTGGCGATGATCGACTGGCGCGGGCAGGGCCATTCGTCGCGCCGGCTGCGCGATCCGCGCAAGGGTTATGTCCGCGATTTCTCCGACTACGAGGTCGACGTCGATACCTTCGTGCAGCAGGTGGTGCTGCCGGATTGCCCGCCGCCGCATTTCGCGCTGGCGCATTCGATGGGAGGCGCGGTGCTGCTGCGCGTCGCGCTATGCGGGAAAGCGCTGGTTCGACCGCATGGTGCTGTCGGCGCCGATGATCGATCTGCCCGGCTACCGCACGGGGCTGCCGACGCGCGCTGTTTCTGCGCTTCCTGCGGCTGACCGGCCAGGGCGGCCGCTACATTCCCGGCGGCAGCGACGCGCTGACCGGCTCGGAATCCTTCGTCAACAATCCCTTCACCAGCGATCCCGTGCGCTTCGCCCGCAACGCCGCGATCCTCGAGGAAGATCCGACGCTCGGCATCGGCTCGCCGACGGTGGCCTGGGCCGATACCGCGTTCCGCGCGATGCACGGCTTTCGCGCCTCCGACTATCCATCGCGGATCCGCCAGCCGATCCTGATGCTCGCCGCCAGCAACGACACCATCGTGTCGACGCCGGCGATCGAGGAGTTCGCCTATCATCTGCGCGCCGGCTCGCATCTGGTGATCGCCGGCTCCAAGCACGAAATCCTGCAGGAGCAGGACCGCTACCGCGCGCAGTTCTGGGCGGCGTTCGACGCCTTCGTACCGGGCACGCCGCTGTTCAAGTAGGCGTTGGCCTACAGCGTCTTCAGATATTCGATCAGATCGTAGCGCTCGTCGTCGGTCAGCATGCGGCCGATGACGCCGTTCTACTCGCCGGCTTTCCCTCCAGCGAGTGGCCGAGCACGCTGTTGCCGTGGATCGGCTTGCCGTCGGCATCGGTCGTCGAGAACAGGGTTTCGCCGGTCTTGCAGCTTCGCGCTTCGCCGGTGTCGACACGGAATCCGACCTGCTCCGGATCGAAGTCGCGCGCGCCCATGCAGAATTGCTTGGGACGTTCGGCGGCGGGCTTGAGCATCCAGTACAGCGAGGGCACCGAACCATTGTGCAGATAGGGCGCGGTGGCCCAGACGCCGTTCAGCGGCCGCGCGCGATATTGCGGCTTTGTTTTCGACGCCGGGTTGGGACAGTTGCTGCGTTGACCCCACAGCTCCGTCAGCGCCGGCTCCTGCACGTCGCGGTCCTTCATCCATTTCCGGCGGAACCTTGTCGACCACGATCATCAGCGCGATCGAAAACGGCATGTCGGTCGAGGAGAAGGTCGGCAAATCCTTGCATTTCCACTGCGTGCCGAGATCCTCGGCCGGCTGCAGTTCGAGGAAGCCGGGAACTCGAACCTGCCGCGTCGCCAGCACATTGGCCTGCGCGGGATCTGTTCCCATGCCGGCCGCGCCCTTCTGGACCGGATCGAGCACGGCGCCCTTGGGGTCGCGATCCCAGCTGCTTCGAGGACCAGAAACTCTTGTCCGGGAATTGCGCGTCGAAGGCGGGATCGTTGACCGGTCCGAGATGGCACTCGACGCAGATCTCGGCGTAGAGCGCGCGGCCCTTCGCGACGCGCTCGGGCTTGATCTTCCAGGCGGGATCGTCGGGGAAAAGCTGCGACGGCCATTTCGGCGACGTCAGCCCGCCAAAGCCGTTCGGCTCGCGGCCGAACGGATCGGAGCCGCGCAGCATCGCTTCGATGCGAACGAGATTTTCCAGCGCGACCGACGAGCGGAACAGCGTTTCCGGCGGATGGTCGGGCGAAAGATTGATCAGCGCCGAAACCCCGAGCGCCTCGCCGGCATTGCGGATCAGCGGCTGTTCGATCGAGGCGTCGTATTGCGCCCACCAGAACCACGGCACCGTCCAGATCGGCGGGAAGCTGACCGGCGCATCGTCGGCGTGCAGGTTGTCTTCAAATCCGGTGAGGCCGCCCAATGCCAGGTCGGTGTAGAAAACCTGATTGCCGATCCGGTTCAGCGCGTCGAGCCGGCCGAACCCTTCGTCGGTGTCCTTCTGCCCCTTGGCCTTGATGCGTCTTGTCGTAGATGGTTTTCTGGTTGAGCAGGATAATCGCCAACGGCAGCGAGATCGTCCTTCAGTTTGTCGCGCGCGCTCTGGCTCGGCGTCGGGACCGAGCACGCGCGCGGCGAAGCGGTCGAACCGGCCCGGGACTTTCAGGGTGTAGAGAATGGACAGGCCGGTCGCGCTTTCGAGCTTGCGCAGTTCCACCATGGCCGGGCCACCGTCGAAGCGCACGCTTGTGCCTTTGTAACGGATGCTCCCGGTGTGGCAGGCCGCGCAGGTCAGCCCGATCCTGTCGGGTTCGGCCAGCCCGGTGCCGGGATTGGTGACGCCGGTGAGCCGCGCGAAGCCGACCGGCAGGCCGTCGAAATTCTCCACCGCCGTCGGCCGCAGGCCGAACACGCTGATCCGGCGCCGGCTCGGTCTTCGCGTCGGGCGAGGGCGCATAGCCGAAGCGGCGCAGCGTCGCCGCGTCGGCATGGATCGATTTCGGGCTGGAGAGAAAGCCGAACCGTTCGAGATAGCCGCTGTCGCTGAGCAGGCCGGGCCGGCTCACCAGATGAAGGCCCGGCTGTTCCAGCGCGACGAACCAGGCGTAGGGCACCGGAAAGGTCGCGGTGCCCTGGCTCGCATGGTGGAACCAGTGCCGGTCTTCCGTCGACCAGTTCTGGTCGAGCCAGTACGCCGCCTTGGTCGGCGCGCGGGCCGGCAAGGGAGGGGGCAGCAATTGCGCGAGCGGCGGCACGAGCCTCCCGACCTGGTCGGGGAATTCGGCAATCGCCACCAATCGCCGCGCCAATGATGGCGATCAGCGCGATCGCGGCCTTGGCGAGCTTGCCGAGCACGCTGCCGGCCGCGCGGGTGGCACGCTCAGGCGCGCGTTGATCCGCTCCGGCAGCCGGCGTTCGAGAAACAGCGTCCTGACCTCGGCCACGCTGAGGTAGCGTTGTTCGCCGTCGCCCTTGCCCATGATCTTCAGCAGGACCGGCCATTCGCCTTCCATCAGCTTGCGGTCGATCCAGCGCCGGTTGCCCTTGGCGCGTTCGAAATTCGCATCCATGTAGGCGACGATTTCCGGAGCCGTCAGCCCGCGTTCGGATCCGCCGGAAGAATCCGGCCGGTCCTTGCCGAAGCTGGCGAGGCGCGCGAGTTCTGCCTCGTTGACTTCGGCGGTCACGCCGAGGATGCGCGAGCCGGCGCCGTGCTTGTCGAGCGGACCGTCGCGCAAGCCGTCGAGTACGGCGCCGGACCACCAACTGCGCAGCAGGCGAAGCGGACCGAGGCCGTTGGCGACGAGCGCCACCAGGCGGGTCTTGAGGCCGGCGATTCTTTTCTTCAATCCGGTTTCGCCGCTGGCGGCCTCGACGGTTTGGGCAAGCTTTGCCAGCGGCACGACATGGCCATCGAGGAAGCCGGACGCGACGGCCGCGCGCAGAAACGGGCATGGATTGTCGGGCGAGACGGCGATCTGCGGGAGAGAAGCGTCGCGGGCGCTGTCGTCGTGCATGGCTGGCAATCCCGAAAAATAGCTGTTGCTGGAAATGGCGCGAACGAAGTTTTTGAAAAGCGAGTTCGGCGGCGTTGCGCTACCTTAAGATGTATCCGAGTTCCGGCCGAATTCAAATCCGAATCGTCGGTCAGGAATAAGGCGGGGAGTCGTCGTTCGACCCGCGCCTAGCGATTTGCTTTGAACTGCAGGTTCGACCCGACCAGCCTCAATTTGGTCGATGGCACCCCGGCCTTCAAAAGCCCCTCGCGATAATGGGCGATGTCGGCGGGATTTTTCCAACGGAAATTCCGCAAATGCCGTTCGACGGTCAGGCCGGGGAAATTGGAAAGCAGCGCTTCGGCCGCCTTGGCCGCTTCCTCGCCTCGCCCCAGTTGCGCCAGCGCCGCCGCGCGAACCGCGAGCACCTGAAGATGGGTGGGGTTCAGATAAAGCGCCTCGCGCGCCCAGGACAGCGAGGCATCGTACTGCCTGAGCAAATAATGGCAGAACGCGTTCAGCGCGGCCCATTGATAGCGGGGATCGGTGGTGCCCTTCTGCACGGCGATCGAAAACAGCTCGATGGCCTTGCGATGCTCGCCGACCACGAGGTTACAGAATCCGAGAACGCCGCAGGCGCCCATGTCGTAGGGATTGAGCTCGACCGCCCGTTTGGCCGCGTCCAAAGCGGCCTCGTAATTGCCCCCGATCGCGTTCACATAGGACACGATCGAGAACGCAAAGGATGAACGGGGATCGAGCCGGACGCTGCTTTCCGCAAGCTCCATCGCCTCGGTCCACAATTCGCGCGTGCTCTTGATCCAGCCGTACTGCACGCCCTGCACCAGGATGGTGCCGAGATAGGAGCGCGCGATGGCGAGCGTCGGATCGAGCGCCATCGCCTCCCTGAACCGGGCGATGGCGGCTTCGAAGTCCGGCTTGGTCTGCCGATAATAGTGGTACAGCCCTCTCAGGAAGCGGTCCCATGCGGTCAAGTCGGTGGCCGACGCCGACTGCGCGGGCGCGGACGCTTCCGCGCGATAGATCTCCGGGGCAAGCGCTGCGGACAGGTCGGTCGTGAGTTCATCCTGCAGCGCGAACAAATCGCCCATGTTCCGGTCGTACCGGCCGGTCCATAACTGCTCGCCTTTCTCCGGGGCGATCAATTCGGCGGTGACGCGGATCTTGTTTCCGGAGCGCCGCACCGAACCCTGGACCAGATAGGTCGCGTCGATTTCCCGCGCGATCAGCCGCGCGCTCACGGTCTTGCCCTTGAACGCGAACGTCGAATTGCGGCTCAGCACCCGGTAGAACGATTGCAGCGACAGCGCGTGGATCAGGTCCTCGGTGAGACCGTCGGAAAAATATTCGTCGGCGCTGTCGCTGAGGTTGGCAAAGGGAAGCACGCCCACGATCGCGGTTCGATATTGCGACCTCGCCACGTCGGTCGCGCCTTTCGGCTCCCGCGCGCGCGCATCGGAGCCGGCCGGCTCCCACGCCCAGACATCGACCGGTTCGTCGATATTCTTGAAACGGTGACTGCCGGCCTCGACCAGCGGCACGCTGAGATGCTTGCTGGCCTCGCGATAGGCCTTCGCCGACACCGCCACGCCGCCGGGGGCGGCCACCGTTTCGAGCCGGACGGCGATGTTGACGCCGTCGCCGAAGACCTCGTCCTCGTCGGCGATCACATCTCCCATGTGGATGCCCAGACGGAACTGCATGACGCGATCGGCGGGCAAATGGTGGTTGCGCTCGGCCATCAGCGCCTGCATCGCGATCGCGGATTCGACCGCCCCGACGACGCTCGGAAACTCCAGCAGGAAGCCGTCGCCGGTGTTCTTCACGAACCGGCCGCCGTGATTGAGGATGATCGGGTGGATCGCGGCTGCGATGCGCCTTGAAGGTGGCGTGCGTGCCCTCCTCGTCGACGCCCATCATGCGCGAATAGCCGGCGACGTCCGCGCAGACTATGGCCGCCAGGCGTCTTTCCATCTCTCCGGTGCTCCAGAATCGCCGGATAACTACTACGTGGTTGGTCGACCAAATCCAATGGCCTTGAACACGCAATTTCCGGCGAAAATCGGGGCGGAACCGGCGGTTAGGGCCGGGATGATGGAGAATCCATCAATGCGCGAGCGTTTCGTAGATCGCGCTGCCCGCCAGATAGAGCCCGAGAAAGATCATCGCAATCAGGAACCAGCGGCGGAACGCCTCCGGCTGCATCCGCAGGCGCACCGTCTGCCCAATAAACATGCCGGCGAAGGCGGCGGCCATGGCGATGGCGCCGGGCAGCGCGGTCGCCGCGCTCAGCAGGCCGGCGCTGGTGAGGTTGAAGGCCAGCGCCACCGTCGCCACGGTGAAGAAAACGCCGAGCGCCTGCACCAGCTCGTCCTTTTCCATGCCGATTGCCTGCATGAACGGCATCGAGGGAATGACCTGGACGCCGGTCGCGGCGGAAACCACCCCGGTCATGAGGCCGACAATGCCGCCGATCCATTTTTCATTCGATCGGGCCACCGTGAAGCTGAATTTGCTCAAGCCCACGATCGCATAGACCACCAGCAACGCCCCGAGCACGATGGTGCCGTAATGCGCATAGGGGCCGGTCAACATGCCGGCGTTCAGCCAGATGCCGATCACCGTGCCTGCCATCAGCGGCCACAGCCGCCGGATGATGTCGCGCAGATAGGGACCCACGAAGGTCTGCCAGATGTTGGTGACGATGGCGGGCACGATCACGATGGCGAGCGCGTGCGACGGCGGCATGGTGACCGCGAGCAGGCCCATCGACACCGTCGGCAGGCCAAGCCCGATCACGCCCTTGATGAAGCCTGCGAGCAGGAAGGCGGCGGCGACCAGAATCAGCATGGGTTCGGACATGCGCAATACATTGACCGATCGCCGCCGCCGGCACAATCTGCAGCTTACGGAGCCAGCCTTCGGTAACGACGAAGGCTGAGTGACGCTTGGAGAACATATGTACCAGCCTCATCCTGAGGAGCCGCGAAGCGGCGTCTCGAAGGATGGGCCAGGGGCCTCATGGTTCGAGACGCGCGAAGATGCGCTCCTCACCATGACGAGATGGAGAACGCCATGCGTTTCGATCTGGTCGACCTCGCGCTGTTCATCGCGGTTGCCGAGACCCGCAGCATCACCGGCGGCGCGGAGCGCGTTCATCTGGCGCTGGCCTCGGCCAGCGCCCGGGTCAAGGGTCTTGAGGCGGCGCTCGGCGTTTCGCTGCTCAGGCGCGGCCGTCGCGGCGTCGAATTGACCGCGGCCGGTGAAAGCCTGCTCGATCACGCGAGGATCGTCCTCCACAATGTCGAGACGATGCGCGGCGATCTCGCCGCCTTTTCGCGCGGCGTGAAAGCGACCGTCCGCTTCCTCGCCAATACGTCGGGGCTGTCGGAATATCTGCCGAAGACGCTCGCCGGCTTTCTCGCCGAGCATCCGCACATCTCGATCGATGTCGAGGAACTCGAGAGCGGCGAGATCGCGCGTGCCATCGCCACCGGCGCCGCCGATCTCGGGCTCGCCGCCGAGCATGCGCTGTCCGACAACATCGAGCGGATCCCGTTCAGCGAGGACCGCCTGGTGCTGGTAGCCAAGCGTCAGGACGAACTGGCGAGCCGGCGGCAGGTCGATTTTCGCGAGGTGGTGGAGCGGGATTTCGTCGGCCTGATCACCTCGAGCGCCCTGCATGCCCACATCGCCGGACATGCCGCACGGCTCGGGGCGCGCCTGCGGTTTCGCGCGCGGCTCAACAATTTCGATGCGATCGGCCAGATGGTGGAAGCGGGCATCGGGGTTGCCGTGATGCCGGAGATCGCGGCCAGACGCTGCGCGCGGTCGATGAAGATCAACGTGATCCGGATCAGGGATCCCTGGGCCAACCGAAGGCTTTCGATCTGCGCCCGCAGTTTCAAGACCTTGCCTCGCCCGGCAAAATTATTGGCGGAGCATCTGCGCAAAACGGCGGAGCATTAGGCGGCGCTGCTCACTTCTCCGTCGCAATTCCCGCGTCCTTGATCACCTTGGCCCATTTCGCGGTTTCGGTTTCGATGAAGTTGCGAAAATGCTCCGGGCTGTCGCCGATCAGCTCGCAGCCCTGGCTTGCAAGCTTTTCCTTCACCGTGGGATCGGCCATCGCTTCGGTCGCGATCCGGTTCAAGGCGGCGACGATGGCCGGCGGCGTGCCCGCGGGCGCCACCATGCCGTACCAGTTCTCGACCCGCAGTTCCGGCATCCCGGCTTCCGCTGTCGTCGGCACGTCCATCGCCGTCGGCGCGCGCTGCGGCGAGCCGACCGCGATGCTGCGCAGCGCGCCGGCCTTGATCTGCGGCAGCAGCGCCGGCAGATCGAGGAACGCCATCTGCACCTGCTGGCCGAGGAGATCGTTCACCGCGGGAGCCGCGCCCCGATACGGCACGTGCACGAGATCGATCCCCGCGGTGAGCTTGAGCAGTTCGCCCGCCAGATGCGGCAGGCTGCCGGGGCCGGAGGAGGCGAAATTGAGCTTTCCCGGCTGCGCCTTGGCGAGTGCGATCAGTTCGCTCATGTTCTTGGCGGGAACGTTGGTCGCGACCACGAGCATTTCCGGCACGGTGGCGACCAGCGTGACCGGCGACAGATCCTTCAACGTGACGTAGGCGACTTTTTCCATGCTGGGGCTGATCGCGAGCGCGCCCGCGCTCGAAATCGCGATGGTGTAGCCGTCGGGCGCCGCCTTCGCCACCGCGTCGGTCCCGAGCACGCCGCCCTGGCCGCCGCGATTGTCGATCACGACCGGCTGCTTGGTCAGTTCCGACATGCGCTGGCCGATCACGCGCGCGATGATGTCGTTGGGTCCGCCGGGCGGAAACGGCACGATCAGCCGGATCGGCTTTGCCGGAAAGTCCTGCGCTGCGGCCAATGCCGGCGCCAGCAGCATCGATAATGCCATCAGCACCGCGCCAACCACCCGCATGGCCTCTCCTAGCTGTTGAGCAGCTTGATCGCCGCTTCATGCACCCGCGGATCGCCGGCCGCGATGATGCGGCCGCCGCCCTGGGCGGGTTTGCCTTCCCAGGTGGTGACGATGCCGCCGGCGCCGGTGATGATCGGGATCAGGGCGGCGATATCGTAGGGTTTCAATTCGGTCTCGATGACGAGATCGAGATGGCCGGCGGCGAGCATGCAGTAGGAATAGCAGTCGCCGCCATAGCGCGTCAGCCGCACCGCGTCCTCGACGCGGCCGAAGGCGGTGCGGTCGGCGGCGTTCATCAGCAGCGGACTGGTGGTGAACGAGGTTGCCTCGGCGAGCGAGGCGCAGCGGCGCACCGCCAGTTTCCGCGTTCCCGACGGCCCCTCGTAATGCGCCGAGCCGCTGTCGCCGGAAAAGCGCTCGCCGATGAAGGGCTGGTGCATCATGCCGAACACCGGCGTGCCCTTGTGCAACAGCGCGATCAGCGTGCCCCAGATCGGAAAGCCCGCGATGAAGGATTTGGTGCCGTCGATCGGATCGAGCACCCAGACATATTCGGCGTCTTCGCGCTCGCTGCCGAATTCCTCGCCGACGATGCCGTGCTGGGGGAAGTTGGCCTTGATCAGCCGCCGCATCACCGCTTCCGCGGCGCGGTCGGCCTCGGTCACCGGATCGAAATCGTGGCTGCTGCTTTTGTTTTCGACGGACAGCGATGTCCTGAAGAACGGCAGGATGGTTTCCCCGGAAGAGGTCGCAAGCCGTCCGATGAAGGCTGTAAAATCAATGACCGTCACGTCTGTTCCCAAGGCGTCGCGCGGGGGCAATCATAGCGCGGCTCTTGCCTAGCCCAATCCGTTCAATCGCGCACGGGGTGCGGAGCCCTATCCCCGGCCGCGTCGGTACTTTTTCATCGGTTCGATTTGGCCAGCCGGACTCGTATTTTTCGACTATGTCGCCGATCACGAATTCGGGAAATCTGGCGGCGGGTTGCGCCGATCCTAACGTTACCGGTCCGTTAATTATTTGAAATTGCTTCAAGAAATCGAGTGTTGTGATCTTTTTGCCGCGCCGTCCAGCTCTGTGAAATTTGCATGGGAAATGATTCAAAAACCCTTGCACTTTGTGCAGCGCGGTCGCATATTGTTGCGGTGCGGTAGCGCCTCGCGCTATCGCTGCCCTCCTTGGGCGTTTCCTCCCTAGACTTGGGCCGCTTGTTCATTCAAGCGGCCCTTTTTTCTTGTCGGGAGTCATGCCGGGCGCGCAAAGCGCGAATCCCGAATCTGGAAATTAACGGAACGAGATTCCCGGTTCGAGGCTTCGCCTCCGAATGACGGCTTTAACTATTCCGCTGCGGCCTGGAACGGTCCGAGGTCGCCGAGCGGAACCGCGGCCAGCGCATCCGCCAGCACGGTGAAATCCGCCGCCACCCGCGCAAAGCCGGCGCTGCGTTCGCGACGGCGCTCGTCCATGTAGATCGCCCGGTTGAGTTCGAGCTGGATGGTGTGCAGTCCGCTGGCCGGGTTGCCGTAATGCTCGGTGATGAAACCGCCGGCATAGGGCTTGTTGCGCCCGACCGAATAGCCCAGCGCCCGCATGGTTTCCTCGACCATGTCGGGCAGCAGCGCCGCGCAGCTCGTGCCGTAGCGGTCGCCGATCACCACGTCCGGCCGCCGCGGCTCGTCGCGCGAGACGCCGACCGATGGCATCGAATGGCAATCCACCACGACCACGGTGCCGAACGCCTGATGCGCCTTGTTGATCAGCCGCCGCAGCGCGCGGTGATAGGGCTTGTAGAGCGCCTCGATCCGCCCCAGCGCGTCGTCGACCGAAAGCCGCTCGCGATAGATCTCCTGGCCGTCGCCGACCACGCGCGGAATGGTGCCGAGCCCGCCGGCCACCCGCATCGATCTGGTATTGGCGAAACTCGGCAATCTGCCGGAGAACATCCGCGGGTCGAGTTCATAGGGCTCGCGGTTGACGTCGACATAGGAGCGCGGGAAATTGACACGGACGACCGGAAAACCGCGTTCGCTCAGGCCGCCGATCAGTTCGTCCATGAACGAATCTTCCGAGCGGCGCAGCCCGGCCAGATCGATCCGCGAGGCGTCGAGGAATTCGGCCGGATAGACCGAGCCGGAATGCGGCGAGTTGAAGATGATCGGCGCCCGCCAGTTGGCCGGCTCCACGATCTCGAACGGAGGCGACAGTTCGCCATCATGCTGGGTCATCGTCGGGCGCCGTCCCTGGAATCCGCTGCTCTGGGCCTCGATTTTGCCAGAAAAACGGAGCTTTTATGAGCGACGCATTCTCGGTAATCACAACCATTCTGCCAAGCGAAAAAATCCTTCAACCCGCTGGAAGGTCTCTTAAGTGCCGGAAACGCCCGCCTTCATTGCATTGAGGCGCGTTCGGGTCCACAAATAACGGCTCAAGCCTCCCGCCATTCACGGAACCCTTCACCCGAAATTTACCCTCTGTCGGGCTTAGTGAACGGACTGATCCTCCAATCGGGATTCGACAGCGTCGCCATGCATAAAATCCTCCTCGCCGAAGACGACAACGACATGCGCCGCTTCCTGGTCAAGGCGCTGGAAAACGCCGGTTTTCAGGTCTCTCCCCATGATAACGGCATGTCGGCCTATCAGCGGCTGCGCGAGGAGCCGTTCGAGATGCTGCTCACCGATATCGTGATGCCGGAGATGGACGGCATCGAGCTCGCGCGGCGGGCTTCGGAACTCGACCCCGACATCAAGATCATGTTCATCACCGGCTTCGCCGCCGTGGCGCTGAACGCGGACTCGGAAGCGCCCAAGAACGCAAAAGTGCTGTCGAAGCCGGTCCATCTTCGCGAATTGGTCAGCGAAGTGAACAAGATGCTGGCGGCCTGAATTCGGCCCCAAAACCGTCCCGGCATCCTTGCCTGCCCGCTTTGGAGCCGATATACGGACCCCACCCGTCACGTCAGGTTAAGGGCGCGTAGCTCAGCGGGAGAGCACCTCGTTGACATCGAGGGGGTCACAGGTTCGATCCCTGTCGCGCCCACCATCAATTAACTGATTTGGCTGGTTTTTCACAATTTGGGCTCGCTCGTCCGCACATGGACGCGCGCTTTCGGCGCCGCGTTCGGCTTAACGAATCCAGCCCTCGGATGACTCCAGCTTCTCCAAGCGATTTTTCCCCGATCGGCAGCATCATGCAAAAGACGGCACCGCGAGGTTGGTTCGGCATCGCCCAGAGCCGGCCGCCATGCGTGTCGACGATCGAGCGGCAGATCGACAACCCCATCCCCAAGCCGCTCGATTTGGTCGTATAGAAAGCCTCGAAGATGCGCTCCGGATTGGCGTGAGGCAGTCCAGGGCCTGAATCTGCGACCGTGACCAGCACGCCGTCCGATCCGGCCCTGCCGCTGCTGATGAGCAACTCGCGCGATCCTTCCTTGACCTCGCTCATCGCCTCGATGGCGTTCATGATCAAATTCAGGATCACCTGTTGCAATTGGACCTTGTCTCCCAACATGCGCGGCAGCGCCTCTGACAGTTTCATCTTCACCAAGACGCAGTGATCTGACATCGCGGCACGGGCCAGTCTCGTAATATCCAGAATGGCTTCGTTGATTTCCCAATCTTCCTTCCGCGTCGGCGCTTTTTTGAAGAAATCGCGAATCCGGCTCACAATATCGCCGGCCCGTTTGCTGTCGGTGATGATGCGCTCGACCGATTGTCTGGTCATTTCCAGATTTGGCGGCTGATGGGTTAGCCAGCGTATGGCGCCTTGGGCGTTGAGAAGCGCAGCCGCGATGGGTTGGTTGACCTCATGGGCAATGGAGGCCGTGAGTTGGCCCATTGTCGCGACGCGGTTCGCGTGCGCCAACTCTGCCTCGGCTCGTTTTCGCTCGGTCAGGTCGAGGACGAAGGCGACGCCCTGGCGCGGGGGTTCGCCGAAGGTTGCCCCGCCCACAAGCACGGGCACGCGACTGCCGTCTTTCCGGAAAAAATCCTTCTCGAAAGGTCCGCTGGTTCCCGTGGAAGCCAACTCTGCCAGGATCCTTTCGTCGGTTCCGGCCCATTCGGGAGGTGTCAAACCGCTAAAGCTCAGGCGGCCCGAAATCACATCGTCGCGGCTGTATCCGACGATGCCGAGAAACGCGTCGTTGGCCTCCACGATACGACGGTCAGGGTCGAAAATGCATATTCCGATGATGTTCGAGTCGACCAGGCGTCGCACCTTCGCTTCGCGCTCCTGGAGATCGCCGTAGAGACGCGTATTCTCCAGCGAGATCGCCGCTTGTCCCGCCAGAAGCTCGAGCAGCCTCGCACGTTCCGGCGTGAAGACGTGCGACGCCAGCGCGTTCTCCAGGTAAAGCAATCCGACCAGTTCCCCCTGGCGAACGAGTGGCAGGCAAAGGATCGATCGCTGTCGCCGAAGACGCACGTATGGATCTTCGGAGAAGAGATTGTGTTTGGCCGCGTCGTCAAGGATCACGCTCTCCTGCGTCCTCATGACGTAGCGGATGATGGCTTCGGGAACAGCCGGTGGACCGGCGGGGGCGCCGTAGTGCAGGACGATTTGCTCGCCATCCGCCCGCGCCTCGGCCTCGATGCGGTACTCATTCTCGTGCGGCAGGATCAGCAAGCCACGATCGGCGCCCGCATTTTGCACGGCGATCGTCATGAGCCGCTCGATCAAGCGGGGCAGCAGCATCTCGCTCGATAGCGCCTGTGACGCCTCGACGACGGCGGCGACGTCGAGTTGATGATCAGGCGACGTCGCCTCTCTTGTCCCGCGACGGGGCGCGGCCATAGCCAGTTGCGGATAGCGCGCCTCGAGTTGCCGAACCTTGCCATCGGCCCCCCAGCGCAAATAGCCGTCGCGGGCCCTTTCAAGAAACATCTCGGCGACAACCTCGGAGCCGCGCGCCGCGTAGAAGCGCGCAGCCGTCTCGCAGGCCAGCGCCTCGTTATGGACAAAGCCGTTGACGCGGGCCGAGCGGATGGCCTGTTCGTACAGACGTTCGGCATCGAGGTCACGGCGCTCCAGGCGAGCCAGCTCGGCGGCAACAAGCGCGGCGCGGTTCTCGAAATTCTCGGGGCAGTACTCGGCCCAAATCCGGAGCTGCTGGTGGTGCGCCGTGAGGGCGTCCCGGTGCGTCGTCTGCCAATCGGATTGAAGGTCCTCAGGGGTGTCGACAGACCCCGCTCGCGCCAGTGCCGCATAAAAGTGGTACTCGGCGCGCTCGACGGGTGAGGGGCCTGCAAGCATGCCTTGCGCTTTGACCGCCGCGTCCAGCGCTGACGCATAATCTTGCGCGAAGACGCACGCCTGTAGTTTCCGGGTCCAGTATGCGTAGGCGGGATTTGTCAGGTTTGGATCTGCTTCGAGGTACTGCTCATAGCCGCCTTCGTCGAACGTCCTGTCATCGAACAATCGGAGGTCGAGCGGCAGGCCCCTCAGCTTTCGAATGAGGTAGAGTTTATTGAGGATGAGGACAAAAACAAAGTTGGAGCCAGTCCTTCGCGCAAAGTCGAGGGCATCCAGGGTTTCCCGTTCCACCGCGTCGAGAGGCTCACCGGAGGCAATCAGATTCTTGACCACGTGAGAACGGCAATGACTGGCATAGAGGACGTCGCCGACTTTATCTCCTTCGTCGGCGCCTCGTCGAATGAGCGAGCAGCCAAATCGAAAGTGATGCGTCAAGGGGCTGATGGCCCCTCCGATCCTCAGGTAAATGCGGGACTTGAAGGCATCCAGGCCGCGCTTCTCGACGAGATCGAGGCTGAGCTGGGCGAAGCGCCGCGCTCTCGAATGGTCGTTGAAGTCAGTGGCCAGCACCAGGGCCAGTGAGGAATAGCCGAGGCACGATGCATTGCTGTTGCCGTACACAAGGCTGAGGTTCACCATGCGCGCGATCAGCAGGCTGTTCAGGTTGTTGTCCGTGTTGTTGCCGGAAGGCATGAGCTTGGACAGGACGTTCATGGTCGCAAGCGTGCTGGCGTCGTTCATCAGCGGGAGGTCAATCAGATCCTCGATCGGGCGGGTTCCGAGCTGTTGCCATAGTCGCTCGTACTCCTGCCGCACATCGTCATCGGTTGGATGAGGCGACCAGTTGATGCCGACCTGTCTGGAAATATTCGAGGCCGACGTCGACGGAGCGCTCCGACCGGGCGAGCATGATATAAAGATCCACGCGCAGAGAGGTGACGGCGGCCAGGTCGATAAAGTTTTCCGTACGGCTCGCAAGCGCCGATAGTCGCTCTTCCGCTTTCTCCAGATCTCTGGTCAGGAATTCGCACTCGGCGCGGTGAAACTCGAGTTCGAAGGTGAGCCGGGATTGTCGCGTCCAGCAATCTGCCGCCAACAGCGAACGGCCGGCGGCAAGAAGTGTCAGCGCCGATGAATAGGCGGCGGCGTTCTTGGCGCGTTTGCCCGCAGTCAGATTGAGCAGTGCCAATCGCTCGCGTTCGTCCTGCGAGACGATCAATGGCGTGCTGCGGTTGAACTGGCTTACGATCTCGAAAATGATCTCTTCGCGCTTGTCGGGCGGCGTATGTGCCAGAAGGAGCCGGCCGATCCGCAGGTGCGCTTCGGCTCGCGCGTCCTCGGGGATCAGCGCATAGGCCGCCTCGTGGATGCGATCGTGCTGGAACGCATAGGAGTCTTCCGAACGGAGCACGAGCCCGGCTCGGACGGCCTCCCAAAGGCTGCCATGAAGCTCTTCCTGGGTTGTCGCGCAGACTGTTCCAAGCAGGGCGAAAGACGCACCGAAGCCGACACAGGCAAGCTGGTGAAGCGCCGTTTGGGTTTCGGTTGGCAAACGACCGAGTTTGCCAACCATTAGATCGACCACGTTGTCAGTGTAACGCTTGGCGTGGATGTGATCGAGATCCCAGGACCATTGCGCATTCGCATGATCGAAGACCAGCAGCGCCTCATCGGCCAGCGAAGAGAGAAACTGGATCGCAAAAAATGGATTGCCGCCGGTCTTCTCGTGCACCAGCTCCACCAGCGGGATCGCGTGCTTTGTCTCGCAGCGCAGGGATTCCGAGATCAACTGTCCGAGGTCGTCATAGGTCAAAGGCGTCAAGACGATATCCTGGGCCGTTGTGCCCGCTCGGCGGATCGCCTCGAGCCGACGCATGAGCGGATGCGCGGCGCTGACCTCATTGTCTCGATAGGCGCCGATCAGCAGCAAATGCCGGACGTCCGATTGCGTCAGAATATCTTCGAGCAGATCGAGCGTGGCGGCATCAAGCCACTGCAAATCGTCGAGAAAGAGCGCCAGCGGATGCTCCGGACGCGCAAAGACGGCGATGAATCGCCGCAGCACCGTCTGAAAACGCCGCTGCGCATCTTGCGGCGATAGATCGGGGACCGGCGGCTGTCTGCCGATGACGAGTTCCAGTTCCGGGATGAGGTCCACGATCAGCAGCCCATTCGGACCAAGGGCCTCGCGAAGCGCCTCCCGCCAGATTTGGAGCTCCGCTTCGCTCTTGCTCAAAATCTGCCGGACGAGATTCTGAAAGGCTTCTGCTACCGTGGCGTAAGGGATATCGCGCTTGTACTGATCGAACTTGCCGGCCGCGAAGAGGCCGCGTGGCGGAACCAGGACCTTGTGGAGTTCATTCACCACCGAGGACTTGCCGACGCCGGAATACCCGGAGACGAGAACGAGTTCGGGCCGGCCGGTGGCGACAACCTGATTGAACGAGCCAAGGAGGGCGGCAACCTCGCGCGAGCGGCCGTATAGTTTCTCGGGGATCAGGAGCCGCGCCGCCACGTCATGCTCGGCGAGCGGAAACTCATCGATGCGGCCGCGCTTCTCCCATTCGGCCCGGCATCGTCGAAGATCATGCTCGACACCGGCGGCGGTCTGGTAGCGCTCCTCGGCGGTCTTGGCGAGCAGCCTCATGACAAGCCGGGAGACCGGCGTCGGGATGGTGTCCAACCGCTGATGCGGCGGCGTCGGCGTTCTCGCGATGTGGCAATGGACCCATTCCATAGGATCGCGCGCCGTGAAGGGCAGCGCGCCCGTCAGCATCTGATAAAAGGTGACGCCGAGGGAATAGAGGTCGCTTCGAGAATCGATCGAGCGGTTCATCCGGCCGGTCTGTTCCGGTGCCATATAGGGCAGCGTGCCGGCGATGAACTCGGGCGGATTAGGCGCTTGCCGTTCGCGCGTCAGGCGCGACGCGACGCCGAAGCCCGTCAACCAGACCTGATTGGCGGAATCCTTCACCAGGATGTTGGAGGGATTGATGTCCTTGTGAACGAGGCCGCGCTCGTGCATCCCGTGCAGAGCCGCCGCCAGCGCCTCCGCAAGGCGGAGGAACCTTCCCATCTCCATGGGAGATCCCAACAGGCGCTGGAGCGGCTCCGCTCCGGGATCCTCGATCACCAGCGCGGTCAGGCCGCGCTCGCGCACGAGATCCAGAGGCCGAACCGCCCAAGGGGCGTCAAGATGATCCTTCAAGCCGTATTCGTGTTCAAAACGATCGAGAACAACGGTCGTCGGATTTTCGGCGGCAGGTAGGACCACCATGAACGTGCGCCGATCGCCGCCGCTTTCGTCACGGGGCGCTCTGCAGAACACCCGCTCGCCGTCCTCCCATAACGTTTGCATCTGGCCGAAACGAACCCGGGCGGCTTGCGAGTTCGACGTCATGGCGCTTCGGCCTTCATTATTGGCGCGCAAGCCCGGGCTTCGCAGCAATATTGACGCGTCCAGCACCGCATATCGTCTCTCGGCAGTTCGTCAGCTAACTCGGTACGCCAATCAGCAAAGATATTATTCCTCGATCGACTCCTGCCAGGAGGCAAAGCCGAAGTGACAGGAGATGGCGATTTTCGCTTTTGACCCAAAACGGAAATCAACCATCCCGGCTTCACGGCTATTGCGTCCCGACTTCTCCGGAAATAACGGGTCCGAACAGCACGCCGTGCTCGCCGTTGAATCGGGACAATTGCATCTGCTCGAGCGGATAGTAATCGGTCGCGCTTGTGTTGATCATGATGCCGGGCAACAGCAATCCCAGCTCCAGGTTCTTGAGATTGGCTGCCTGCCTCATGACGTTTTCGCGGGTGAGGTCGTCGCCGCACTGTTTGAGGACCTGCACCATTGTTTGGGCTGTCGCATAGCCATAGACGCTGAACGTGCTCGTCTTGTCCCCTTCCGGAAAATACTTGTCCATGAACGAAGCCCACTCCTTGATCGCGGGATCGTCCTTCCAGGTTGGATCGGTAGGGTCCTTGAGATAGTTGGTCGACAGGATGCCCTTGGAATTCTCGAGCCCGGCGGGCTTGAGCACCGAGCCGACGGAGTTCGAGATGTTGGCGAGGAACTGAACCGGCTTCCAGCCGATTTCTGCCGCTTTTCTGATCGCCTGCGCGGCGAATTTCGGGCTGCTCTCGTTGAAGAAAACATCAGCGCCCATGGTTTTCAGCGTGACGATTTGCGAGTTGACGGTCGTCTCTGAGGGATCGTAGGGGAGTTCGGCCACGATCATGCGTTTCGCTACCTCGGCGCCGAGCCCATCCTTCAGTCCCTTGAGGTAGTCGCGGCCCGAATCGTCGTTCTGGTAAAGAATGCCGATCTTTCCCTGCGGAAGGTTCTGCAGGATGTATTTTGCATAGATCCGCCCTTCGGTTTGGTAGGTCGGCTGCCAGCCCATCGTCCACGGAAAGTTTTTCCGGTCGCCGAACTGGGTGGCGCCGGTGGCGACGAACAGGTGCGGGACCTTTTTCTGATTCATGTATGACCGGATGGCGTTGTTGGTCGGTGTCCCCAAGCTCTCGAAGATCAGCAATACCTCATCGCTCTCGACCAGTTTGCGCGCCTGTTCCACGGTCTTTGGCGGGCTGAAGGCATCGTCGTAGGTCACAAAGTTGATCTTCCTCCCGTTGATGCCACCCTCGGTGTTGATCTTGTTAAAAAAGGCGGCCTGCGTCCGCCCTATCAGGGCGTAGGAAGACAGCGGCCCGCTGTAAGGCATGATGTTGCCGATCTTGATTTCCTTGTCGGTGGCGCCGGGATCGTATTTCTTCTCCGCCGCCGCAGGGTTCGTGCCTACCGAAAGGCAGAGCATGATGGTTGCCATTAGAATGCTGCGCGTCTGCGCCATGTCGACCTCCCTGATGCCGCCGTTTTTTGCGCGAATGACAAGGCAGTCTAGGACTTGGGCGTCCGGAGTCCAGCCAGCCGGAGATGACTGCGATCGGCCACATTTGCGACAGCGGCCAACTTGCCGTTGAAGGCTGCGACTTTGCTCTCTCTAGATTGCGCTCTCAGGTTCGACTTTCGGTCCGATCTGAATTTCAAGGCCATGGTTGGTTTCAGTGCTCGCTGTCGCTTATCGAGCGATTGCTGCGGGGGTGCAGAGGTGTTGCGCGGGGTGTCAGCGAGGATGCTTTGCTAAGAGGTATTGAACGCACCGTGGTGGTCTTTTCCTGGGCAGGCCCATGGCGATCCCGAACGGGCAATTTTGCAATAATCGCACCGCCTGGTGTGCGATGAACTCCGGAGAGTTGCTTGCAATTCCCGCTTGAACGGCGAAGGTTTTGCCGGCGCGCGGCTTGCGCGCGCGTCATCCACAGCGGAGACCGGAGATGAAGGGATCGGATCTTCTCGTCGCGGCGCTCGAGAACGAGGGCGTCGATCGAATCTTCGGGGTGCCCGGGGAGGAGAATCTCGACGTGGTCGAGAGCCTGCGGCGATCCTCCATCGAACTCGTGGTGACGCGGCATGAGCAGCCGGCCGCATTCCTGGCCGCGACCTATGGACGGCTGACGGGAAGGCCCGGGGTCGCGCTCTCCACGCTCGGTCCCGGCGCGCTCAACTTCGTCACCGCCGCCGCCTACGGTTTTCTCGGCGGCATGCCGATGGTCCTGATCACGGGGCAGAAGGCCATTCGGCAAAGCCCGCAGGCGCATTTCCAGATCGTCGATATCGTCGCGGCGATGCGTCCGCTGACCAAACAGTCGCAGCAGATCGTGAGCGCGTCTGCGATTCCGACACTGGTCCGCAACGCCTTCCGCATCGCCACCGAAGAGCGTCCCGGCCCGGTGCATCTCGAATTGCCCGAGGACGTTGCCGCGGAAGAAGCCGGCGACGTCGCGCTGGTGCCCGCCCATGAAGCGGAGCTGCCGGTGCCTTCGCCGGAATCGATCGCACGCGCCGCCGAGCTGATCCTGGCCGCGAAATGTCCGCTGCTGATGTTCGGCGCCGGCGCCAGCCGCCCGCAACTGGCGCCGGCGTTGTCCGAATTCGTCCGCCGCGTCCGCATCCCCTTCTTCAACACCCAGATGGGGAAGGGCGCCGTCGGGGGCGCGTCGGATTATTATGTTGGCACCGCCGCCTTGAGCGAGCGCGATTACGTCCACGAGGCGATCGACCGCGCCGATCTCATCGTCACCATCGGTCACGAAACGGTCGAGAAGCCGCCATTCCTGATGGCGCACGGGCAACACCGGGTCGTTCACATCGGCTTCGTGCCCGCGACCGTCGAAGAGGTGTATTTCCCGCAGGCCGAAGTGATCGGCGACATCGCCAAGGGCCTCGATCTGCTCGGCGCGCGGCTCGAAGGCAAGTTCGCGATGAGCGCCGACTGGGTTGCCCTGCGCAAGGACATCCTGTCCCACATCACCGACCGTGCGGAAGAGGATCGCTTTCCCTTGACGCCGCAGCGCATCGTGCATGACGTACGGCAGGTGATGCCGCCCGACGGTGTCGTCGCGCTCGACAACGGCATGTACAAGATATGGTTCGCGCGCAACTACCGCACCGATGTCGCCAACACGCTGCTGCTCGACAATGCGCTGGCGACGATGGGCGCGGGCCTGCCCTCCGGCATGATGGCGGCGCTGCTTTATCCGATGCGGCGTGTGCTCGTGGTCGCGGGCGATGGCGGCTTCATGATGAACAGCCAGGAGCTCGAAACCGCGCGGCGGCTGAAACTCAATCTCGTAGTGCTGATCATCGAGGATCACGCCTATGGCATGATCCGCTGGAAGCAGGCCGTCGACGGTTTTCCGGATTTCGGCCTGGGTTTTGGCAATCCCGATTTTGTCGCCTATGCCGCCGCCTATGGCGCAACAGGCCGGCGCGTCACGACGGCCTCGGGCCTGGCTCCGGCGCTGGAGCAGGCCTTTTCCGAAGGCGGGCTGCAGCTCGTCATCGTTCCCGTCGACTACAGCGAAAACGTTCGCGTGCTGGTCGACGAGCTCCGCCACATGCAGCATTAGGGGCGCATATCCGCGTCATCAGCGTTGGTGGGGCGTTCGGCCGGGGAAAATCAGGATACGCTCAGCGCATCGAGGCCCGCCTGTGTCAGCACGGGATCGTCGTTTCGCATCTCGACCAGATTCAGCGCCGTCAATTTTTCAAGATGGATCGGATTGATCGGAGTGATCACCCAGCGTTTGGCCTCGATGTCCCTGAGCGTCCAGCGCAGCGTAATTCTGGTGCCAAGATCGAGATCGCGAAACGGATCGTCTCTTGTCGTTCGGTCGTCCATGATGGGCGCGAGCGAGGGGGTTGGCGCCACGACGTCCGCAATCATTTCGCGCCGGGCCGCACCGCTCCCGTGCGCGACTTGCGCCGCAGGCCTGCGCGCTGAGGGAACTTCGAGGTATGTGGTCGCGGGACCCGGTATGCGATCGTCGAACACGGCAATCACCAGCCGTCCGGTTTTCCAGGCCAGCGTATCGAGGTTAGTTCGATGCGACAGCTTCTCGGGGCCTTGCAAATGAGGCGTGTGGCCGTGGACAACATGCCGGTTTCCGTAGCCGATATCGACGCCTTCCGGATATCGATGCCAAAGCAGGAACTCGTTGGTCTGCTTGTCGAGCGGCATGTTGGCATCGACGCCTGCATGAACGAATATCCTGTGTTCATCGACGTGCATTGTCGGCAGTTTTTTCATCCAGCGCAGGTGAGCCGGTGGAATCTCGTTTCCGTAGGATGCCATTGTGGAGTCGCCGCCATTGTGCTCCCACCAGCTCAGACAGCGCGCGCGAGAAGCGGATGTGAACCAGGTCCGCCGCAGCGCCCGGTGCACCATGTACTCGTGATTACCTTTGAGGCAGATCAGGTTTGCGCCCGCCGCCTGAGCGGCCATCAGCCGCGCAACGACCTGACGGCTTTGCGGACCGCGATCGACATAGTCGCCGAGCGTTACGATTTTGCACGGCCGGCCGCCGGCGTGCCGCGCAATGGTGGCGAGGGCCGCCTGCAGGAGATCAAACCTGCCGTGTAGATCCGCAATGACATAAGTCATGGGCATGCGGTACTCCAAGAACGCAACAGAACCGCTTCAAATCAAAGATGGCGCTGCGCAATCTTGCAGCGTCCACTGCCCCCAATGTGCTTCCCCCGATGTAGACCAAATAGCTTAGTGCTTGCAGGGGCTTGCGCGCAAGGCCTTGAAGCCTCGCCGGCCGTCTGCTCGTCGCGTCGGATTTTTTTGCTTTCGCCGAGTCTGGTTGGAGCCCGGAGGGTGCGGGACTACCGTTCGCGCTTGATGCGCCAGACCGATGCGGACGCCATCACGATCAGGCAGATCAGCGCGTACGACACCAGCGAGGCGCACACCATGACGGCGATGGTGGCCATGCCGCCGCCGAAATAGCTGACCGCGAGCCAGCCGCCGCCGGCGGCGAACACCAGCCGCGACGCCGCGCCGACGAACGGCCACAGCACGTGACCGGCGCCTTGCGCGGCAAAGGCGATCACGAAGCCAAACCCGAGCGCCGCATAGGCCGGCGCCACGATGCGGAGATAAACCGCGCCGGGGCCGAGGACTTGCGGATCATGGCTGAACAGATGCAGCCACAGCATCGGGAAGATCGCCACGGTCACGCCGATCGTGCCGGCGATGCCGGCGCCGACAAAGCTCGAGTTCCATGCGATCTTCCTCGCGCGGGCGACCTGACCCGCGCCCATGTTGACGCCGACCATGGTCAGCACCGCGGTGCAGAGCCCGAACAGGATCGGTATCATGATGTAGTCGAGCCGCGAGGCGATGCCGTAGGCGGCCAGCGCATTGGTGCCGAACAGGCCGACCGCGCCGGTCACCAGGATCACGGTCAGATTGGTCAGCGTCGTGCTGATCGCCGTCGGCAGGCCGACCTTCAAGATGTCCCTGAACAGCCGGCCCTGAAGCGGAACGAGCTTCAACCTCGGGCCGGAACGCCGCGTCGTCATGTAGCGCAGCAGCACCAGCATGGCGCCGAGATAATAAAGACCAAACGCAATGCCGGCGCCGGCGATGCCGAGGCGCGGCACCGGGCCGAGGCCGAAGATCAACAGCGGCGAGAACGGGATCAGGACCATGGCGCCGACCAGCGTCACCATCGCCGGCACCCGGACGTTGCCCGAGCCGCGCAACGCCGCCGCCTGGAAGTTGACGATCCAGACCGGGATCGCGCCGGCGAACAGATAATTGGAATATTTTATTGCGGCATCGAGCGCGCCCTCGCGGCCGCCGAGGGCCCGATACAATGCCGGGCCGCCCCATTGGGTGCCGATGGTGAAGATCGCGCCGACGATCACCGCCAGCACCATCGCATGCAGCACCAGCGCGTCCGCATCATCCTTGCGCCCGGCGCCGGTCGCCCGCGCCACCGCCGAAGCGACCCCGCTGCCGAGCCCGCCGTTCGACATCATCGTCATCAGCATGAACACCGGAAACACCAGCGCGACGCCGGCAAGCGCGTCGGTTCCGAGATAGCCGACATAATAGGCCTCGGCGATGTTCACCGCGGTCTGCGCGATCAGGACGGTCATGGTCGGGAGCGCCAGTCGAAGCAGCGTCGGCAGCACCGGTCCAGACAAAATGGTTGAGCGCGCCTCGGTCGGCTTCGCCGGCGCCGTGGAGACGGGCTTCGCGACCACGGCCGGCTCGTCCGAGGCGTCACCGCCGGTCGGGGGAACCAGGTCCAGTTCGTCGGCATAGGCTTCGCCTGATGACGCGGGGTTCTGCAGGCTCATCGGTGTTGTTTCCTGGCCGTTTGCAGGCTCTTGCGAGCCTTGTATCGATATGAGATTATGATTATAATATATTATTACGATCATAATGCAATAGGGTAAAACGTCGGTCTCGCCGGCCCGCGCCTCCTGCAAGGAACCGTCCATGCGGTACGAAAAGGGACACAAGGACCTGACGCGCCGGCGCATCGTCGAGGTGGCATCGCGGCAGTTTCGCGAGCACGGCGTCGCCGCGGTCGGGATTGCCGGCATCATGTCGGATGCGGGCCTGACCAACGGCGCGTTCTATGCGCATTTCGATTCCAAGGAGGATCTGGTCCGCGAAGTGCTGTCCCATGCCGGCTTCCGCAATAAATTGTCGAGGGCGGCGGAAAGCGGCACCGGTCTTGCGGGCGCGATCCGCGACTACCTGTCGCAAAACCATCGCGACAATCCGGGCCAGGGCTGTCCGACTTCGGCGCTGGTCGCCGAAATCGCCCGCCATCCCAAAGCGACGCGCGATGCCTTCACCGGCAAGGTCGATGACGTCGTTGAACTGATCGCGGGGGCTCTCGATGCCGCCAACGACGCCGAGCGGCGGCGCAAGGCGGTTGCGATCTACGCGCTGATGGTGGGCACGCTGCAACTCGCCCGCGCCGTCAACGACAAGCAATTGTCCGGAGAGATCTTGCAGAGCGGCGCCGACGAAGCTGTCGCGCTGGCAGGCCGGGCCGGAAAATAAACGGCGATGCCGAAGTTTCCTGCCGTCAGGGCAGGCCCCGTGCCTCGACCTCCCGCACCAGTTCGATCGTCGGCTGCGCCAGGCTTCCGCCCGGCGGATTGCGGTCAAACACCGAAGCGATGCTCGCGCGATCCCTGAGCACGGTGGTGTGCGGGCAATGCGTCGCGGAGTTGCACAGCATCTCCTTCAGCTTCTCGCCCGCGGCGACCAGGCGCGGCGGATCGACCTCCGACCACGCGAGCAGCAGCGGTGTCTCGAGGTGCAGGATGCCGGGGAAAGCCGATCGCGCGTCGTATTTACTGGCGTCGCTGCCGAAATAGGATTTTTCCGCCGCGCTGGCGTCGGCGCTCGCGTGGTAGATGCCGGAGACCAGTACGGCGGCGGCGATGGTGGAATCGCGGTCCTGGAATTCCGGATGCGCGAGCAGGCTCGCGACATGAAAGGCGCCGACGGAATAGCCGACGGTGACGATTTCGTCGCGGCTGCCGCCGAACAGGTCGATGTTCTGGTGCACCCACGACGTGGCCGCCGCGACATCCCTGGCGCCTGATGGCCAGGGGTTTGCGGGAGCCAGCCGGTAGTTCACCCTCACGCCGACCATTCCGTTGCGCGCGGCAAAGCACATCGCTTCATCCTGCAGCGGATCGGGGGGCCCGGGCATGGCGTCGTCGCCGGCAAAACTTTCACCGGCGACGATCAGCAGCACCGGACGCGGCGATGTCTGGCCGGCATCGGAGCCGGCGGTGGCCACGTCGAGCACGTTGAGATCGCTCTCGCCGTATCTCAGGTTTCGCGTGAACGACACCTGTTCGCATGGCTTCGCCGAGGCCGGCGCGGTGGCGGCCGGCGGCCCCATCAACTCATCAGCGACGAGGAGCCCGCCGCGAACCGGCGCGTTCGGGATCGCCGCCAGCAGAGCAAGAAGTGCGAGGTATCTTTTCATCAACTTTGCTCGAAATCGTCCGCAATTAGACGTTGCGGTGGAACATGGATCACCCGCGTCATGGCAATTTAACGGCATGATGACCCTGCCGATCTTGCCAAAACGCACGTTCAAAACACCATGTGATCAAGCACCGCGGTTGAGCTCCCGACGAGATACTGACCGGCGGGCTCGCGAGTTTACTTCGTCGCGCTGGCGGGGAGGGGATCCGAACCCGCTCCAGCGCCCGGCCTCAATGCACCGCCGCGTACATGATCTTCTCTTCGGTCGCGTCGAGCGCGGAGAATTCCTCGACCACCTTGCCCTGCCGCGACACCAGGATGCGGTCGGACAGCGCCATGATCTCGGGCAGATAGGACGAGATCACCACCACCGCCTTGCCTTCGTCGGCCAGCCGCTGGATCAGTTCGTGGATCTCGACGATCGCGCCGACGTCGACGCCGCGGGTCGGCTCGTCGAAGATGATAAGGTCCGGCTCCTGCACCAGCGATTTGGCGATCACGACCTTCTGCTGGTTGCCGCCCGAGAGCTCGACGACCTTGATGTCGTTGCCGGTGGCGCGCACCTTGAGCCGCTCGACCCATGTCTTGCCGACCTTGTCGGCCTCGCGGCTGGACAGGAAGAAGCGGCCGCCCGGCAGCTTGGCGAGCAGCCCGAGATAGATGTTGCGCGCCACCGACATGGTTTCGAAGAAGCCCTCGACCTTGCGGTCTTCGGTGACATAGGCGATGCCGGCACGCACCGCCGGCGCCGGCACACGGTAGCGCACCGGCTTGCCGTGCAGGATCACTTCGCCGCCATGGAAGAAGTCCCGCTTGAGCACGCCGGCGACGATCTTGAACGTCTCGGTGCGGCCGGCGCCGACCAGGCCGAACACGCCGGTGATCTGGCCCGCGAATACCGACAGCGAGTTGTTCTTGACCATCGGCGCCATCTTGAGGTTCTGCACGGTGAGCACCCGCGCGCCGGCGGGCCGCACGCTGTTCTTGCGCGAGCCATAGAGCGTGTTCGACAGGTCGCGCCCGACCATCGCCTGCACGATCCGCGCGCGGTCGAATTTCGCGGCGTCGTCGGTCACGACATGCTTGCCGTCGCGCAGGATGGTGATGCGGTCGGCCAGGATCAGCGCTTCCTCGAGCGCGTGCGAGATGAACACGATCGACACGCCGCGGCGCTTGAGGTCGCGCACGAGGTCGAAGAAGTATTTCTTCTCTTCCGGCGTCAGCGTGGCCGTCGGCTCGTCGAAGATGATGACCTTGGCCTCGTGCAGCACGGCGCGCGCGATTTCGACCATCTGCTTCTTGGCGGCGCCGAGCAGGCCGACGGTCGCGGTCGGCGTGACGTCGAAATTGAGCGATTGCAGGAACTGCTGGGCGGCGATGTAGATGCCGCGCAGGCGGTTGTAGAATTTCTCCTGCCCCAGAAACAGGTTCTGCGCCACCGTCATGGTCGGCACCAGGCTGTTCTCCTGGAACACCATGGCGATGCCGAGATGGCGCGCTTCCAGCGGCGTGCGCGGCGTCGCCTCGACGCCGTCGACCTCCATGGTCCCGGAGGTCAGGGTCGACGACGCCGGCCATCACCTTGGTCAGTGTCGATTTGCCGGCGCCGTTCTCGCCGACCAGCGCATGGATCTCGCCGCGCCGAAGCTCGAAATCGACATTCTCGATGGCGGGAACGCCGGCATAGAGCTTCGTCGCCTTGCGAAGCGCGAGGATGATGTCGTCGCTCATGCGCGCAACTCCTGCTCGATCCCGGCGAGCGGCACGCGCAGCAGCCGGCCCGGCCCCTTGGCGATGGCGAACAGCGCGCCGTCCATCTTCGACCGCCGCGACCACGCCATGGTTGACGCCGTCGACCCGGCTGTGCAGCGCGTAGAGCGGCACGCCTTCCGCATCGAGCCGGATGACGAGGCCATAGGAGCGCGGCGGCGCCCATGGCTTGACGACGCCCATGGTCTTGATGTGCGCGCCCTGCATCGGTTCGAGGAACGACTGGCCGGATTTCAGCTTCGGCGCGATCCAGTATTCCGGATCGATCTCCGCCATCATGCGGCGCCGGTAGGCATTTTCGCGCAGCACGAATTCGACCAGCTGGGTGCGCGCGGCGAACGCGGTCAGCCAGAAGCCGCCGGCGGCAGCCGGCGACAGCCGCGACGGATAGACCGGCAGATGTGTCCAGCACGGTGCGCGAACTGCCGTCCGCGCCGAGCGCGATCAGGCGGTGCCGCCAGCTTTCGCTGACGAAGACGTCATCGCCGCCGGCGCAGGCGCCGAACGCGTAAGCAAGCCCCGAGGCGAGCGTACGGACGTTGCCGCTGGCGATGTCGAGGACAAGGACGCGCCCGGAGTGGCCGCGTTCCATCAGATCGTACACCCATTGCCGGTACGGTCGCGCGGTCGAGCCGTCGGTTGCGACCAGCGTTTGGCCGGGACCCGGCGACAGCGCGTTGATCGCGTTCATCGAGGCATCGGAAAATGTTCGCGCGGGCGATGGCGCCGCCGGCGTCGCGAACACCTGCACCTCGCGCCCATCCAGCGCGACCGCGATGCCGCCGTCCGGCAGGCAGCACAGCGCCGATGATCGCGCGGTCGAAACGCCTGACCTCGGTGGTCGCCGCGCCGTCGAGACGCAGCACGCGGGCGCCGTCGGCGATATAGAGCGCCTTGCCGTCGGTGGCGAGATCCTCCGGCGCGTCGAACTGCGCGACGATCTCGGCCTTTTCCAGAATCTGGTTCGGCTTCAACGCGCCGTCGAACGACGGCACCGTGATGGTCGCGTCGCCCCGCCCGAGCAGGCGGTCGGCGAAAGCCTTCAGCGCCGCGATCACTTGTTCTTCCCCCAGCGCTTGTCGTACTGGACGAAGTCCGGGATCGGCGCCGTCGAGCTTGTAGCGGCCGATCCGGTTGTTGGCGATGCCGCCGAGATAGAGATAGCCGCGATGCTCGCGCATCGAGGTGATCATCGGATGGTTGACGCCGCGCAGGTCCCAGAGCGATTCGAGCACTTCGCCGCGCTCGTTGAACTTGATGACGCAGCCGGTGTTGATGTTGGGGAACAGCCATTCGTCGATCGGAACCCGCTTGCCCATGCGCTGGCGGAAGCCCGGCATCTTCCAGGCGAGATCGAGCGCGGGGCTGCGCATGCCGACCATGGCCAGCCAGTAGTTGCCGTCGGAGGCGAGGTTGATGTTGTCGGGATAGCCCGGCAGATTGTCGATGACGGTCTCGACCTTGCCGCTCTTCGGGCCGTCGAACCAGTAGCGCTTGATGCGAGCAGCCGAAGGTTTCGGCGAACAGGATCGACTGGCCGTCGCTGGCGATGCAGATGCCGTTGGGGAATTTCAGGCCGCGCAGCACGGTGCGCGTCGTGCCGGTGTTCGGATCGTAGCAGATGATGCGGCCGTTGCCGCGCGCTTCCAGGCCGTCGACCGGCCATTCGTGCATTTCGTAGCGGACGGTGGCTTCGGAGAAGAAGATGCGGCCGTCGTCGGCGATGTCGAGATCGTCGGCGAGCCGCAGCCGGCTGTCGTCGTTGACCGAATAAAGGCTGCGGTTGGTCTCGTCGGTGACCTTCTCGACCTTGCGCTCGGGCGTGATGCGATAGAGCCCCATGCCGCCGATGCAGACATAGAGATTGTCCTTGCGGTCGAACGCCATGCCGAGCGGCTGGCCGCCGATATGGGCGAACACCTCCATCTCCTGATAGTCGGGCGCCAGGAAGCGCATGATGTCGCCGTGGCGCGAGCCGGCATAGAGATTGTCGTGGCGGTCGAGGATGACGTCTTCCGGCGCCTCGATGCGGCCGAGCCCGATCAGCGTCACGTCGCGCAGCTTGTCGTTCTGCGCGAACGGGCCGCTGCCGGGCGCGGTCGAGGCCGCGGCGCGCCAGCCCATGATAGGTCGGGCTGACATAGACCTTGCTGATGATGCGGGTGCGGTTCTTCAGCCAGCGGATGTCGATGGTGGCGGCGACCAGCAGGACGCCGGCCAGCACCATGCGGTTGACGCCGCCGCAGACCGACAGCGTGGTCAGGCCGTTGATCACGAACAGCACGATCAGCGTGCCGACCAGCGCCTTGGCGACCGAGCCCTTGCCGCCGCCGAGGCTGATGCCGCCGAGCACGGTCGCGGTCAGCACGGTCACTTCGAGGCCGACGCCGACGTCGCCGCCGACGGTGCCGAGCCGGGCGGCGAAGAACAGCGCGCCGATCGCGGTCAGCACGCCGCTTGCGGTGTAGCACAGCGCGATCGTGCGGCGCACCGGAATGCCGGAATTGTAGGCCGAGCGGCGCGAGCCGCCGATCGCGGTGACATGCCATCCCGGCCGCAGCCGGGTCAGGAAGATGTGTCCGAAGATGGCGACGACGACATAGACCAGCACGACGCTGGGAATGCCGACGACGCACGCCGCCGCCGATGAAATTCCAGGACGGGAAGTCGGGGAAGGCGGCGGCGATCTTGTTGGAATAGTCGAACAGCAGCAGGTCGTAGGCGGAGCGGTAGATGATCAGCGTGATCAGCGTGGTGATGAAGGCGCGCAGCCGCAGATAGCCGATCAGCAGGCCGTTGACGGCGCCGAGCGCCGCGCCGCAGACCAGCGTCGCGACGATCACCGCCGGCACCGGCCAGCCCAGCACGTTGAGGCAGAACAGCGCGCAGAAATCGCACAGCGCGAACATCGATCCGACCGAGAGATCGATGCCGCCGACGATGACGACCAGCGCCATGCCGAGCACGACGAAGCCGATCTCGCCGGCCTGCCGTCCGGTATCGGCAAGCCCGCCGACCGACAGGAAACCGGGGATCGACTCGGCTCAGCGAGGACCGTGATGATCAGGAGCACGATCACCGGGATCGCGGTTTCGGTCCAGCGCTTGGACAGGATTTCGCCGAGCAGATGATCCGGCCAGTAGCGGTATCGCAAACGAAGCAGCGCGTCTTGCATTGGTATTCCGGGATCGAAGGAGGAATTGGGCCGGTGCGGCCGCAGCGCTTAATCTTGACGAGCCTTGCTTGAGCGAGCCTTGGCTTGAAACGGGCGGCCGCGCCAAACGCACGGCCGCCCGGCAGGATGCGCCGCTGCTTACTTCTTCAGGTCGCTGAGATTCCAGCAGGCGGTATCGCTCGCGGCGTTCTCCTTGGTGATCGGAATCAGGGTCGTGTACATCGATCCCTTCACCGATCCGGGCTTGACGCCGGAGGAGACCAGCCACTTGATCATGCCGGCCATCTGCTCGGCCTGGGTCGGCACGTCGTAGCTGAGGTCGAGGTCGAAGGCGCCGGACTTGACGAGTTCGCAGGCGCCGCGGCGCTCGCCGCCGCCGGAGGTCGCGACGAACACCTTGCCGGTGAGGCCGGCTTCCTTCACCGCCGCCGCGGTGCCGATGTCCATGCCGTCCCAGAAGCCGACGATGCCGCAGAGATCGGGATTCTGCTTCAGCACGGTCTGGGTGATCGCCTTGGCCTTGGCCGCGTCCCAATCGGCGGCCTGGCTGGAGACCACCTTGATGTCAGGATTTTTGGCCAGCACGTTCTCGACGCCTTTGAGCGTGTAGGCGCTCGCCGCCGCCGACAAGCGCGCCCTGGATGATCGCGATCTTGTTGGACTTGCCCTTGCAGACCTTGACCACGGCTTCGGTGTCGCGTTCGCCGATCTCGATCCAGTTGGCGCCGACGAAGGCCGAGCTGCGATAGTTCGAGCCCATGTTGATCTGGATGACGTAGATGCCTTCGTTCTCGGCGCGCTGCAGCAGCTTGGCGTAGGTCTGCACGTCGGGATTGTGGATGATCATCACCGCCGGCTTCTCCGAGATCAGCGTCGTCACCGCCTGCGCGCCGGCGTTGGTGCTCCAGTTCGGATCGCGCACGATCACCTTGACGCCGAAGGGCTCGAGCTCCTTCTTGAGGCCGGCGAACCAGCCCTCGGTGAGATCGAAGTTCATCGCCACCGGCACATAGGCCACGGTCTTGCCGGCGAGCGCTTCCTTGAACGCGCCCTGGAACGGTTCGTCGAGGCCCTTCTGCGCCAGCGCCGGCGAGGCCGCCGCGATCAGGCCAAGTCCCAGCAGCATCGTCTTGAGTGTCGTCTTCCCAGATGTTGTCATGTCGTCCTCCCGCTTTTTGATTGATGTGTCAGCTCTTGGTTCGGGCAGGATCGCTTGCCGATCGCGCTCCTAGATGTCGCCCTGCTGCGCCGTCTCCTCGTTGCGCGGATTGAGAAAGGAATCCGCGATGACGGCGACCAGCAGCACCACGCCCTTGACGAGGTTCTGGCCGGAATAGGAGACGTCCATGATGGTCATGCCGTTGAGCATGGTGCCGATCAGCAGCGTGCCGATGATGACGTTGAGCACGCCGCCGCGCCCGCCCGACAATCCGATGCCGCCGAGCACGACCACCAGGATCACGTCGTAGATCAGCGTCGAATTGAAGATGCGCGTCGGCATGCTGTTGACGGAGGCCGCCAGGATCAGGCCGGCGACGCAGCCGATCAGCGCCGCCAGCACATATTGCAGCACGATGATCGGCCGGGTCGGAATGCCGGTGACCCGCGCGCCGTTGGGATTGTCGCCGATCGCGTAGATATAGGCGCCGAGCCGCGTCCGGCGCAGCAGGAACGCGACCGCGACGCAGGACATCGCGAACATCACGATCGGCATCGGAATGCCGAGCAAATTGCCCTGTCCGAGCTGCTCGAAACCGTCGAGCCCGGGCTCCATTGCACGACGTCGAGCTTGAACAGCGCCGCCTGGCCGAGGCCGGCGAGAAACAGTCCGGACGCCAGCGTCGTGAACAGCGACGGCACCTCGGCATAGGCGATCAGCCAGCCGTTGACGAGCCCGAACACCATCGTCAGCGCAAAGGCCGCCGCGCAGCGAAGCCGGCAGCGAATGACCGTCCTGCACCATCTGCAGCACGAGCCCCGGCGGCACCGCCAGCGCCGCGATCAGCGAAATGTCGATGCCGCGCCCGATCACGACGATCGCCATCGCAAGGCCGAGGATGCCGAGCACCGCCACGTTCTGCAGCAGCGTCAGCATGTTCGCGGTCGTCAGAAAGCCGGGGAGGGAGGCTGCGAAAACGGCAAACAGCACCGCGAAGACCGCGAATACGATTCCCTGCTGCCCGATGCTCCTGATTCCCATCCCGACTTCTCTTCTTGTTCTTGCCGCGATGTTGGCGCGCTTTGAGAACCAATGCAAGCGATCACAGGTGGTCTCAAGCGACGTAGCGAGCCCGTCATTGCCGGGCTGCTTGCGAAATTCCGCGCAGAGAAACGCGCAAATTTGCAGACGCCGGATGTCTTTCGCGGCCGGTGCCGGGAAACGGGTTGTGCAACGGCCCGGCACGATGGCGACGAACGCGATCTCTTGCTGATCGAACCGAAAACGTGTCATCCCCTCTTGTCCGTTTGGCCTTGGCGTGTTGCCGCTTCCGTCGGTCCGGGAGTGCTCTTCTCGATCAGATAGGTCTGCGGAAGCGGCGACAGGCTCTCGGCGAGCTCCTGTATTCGGCTGGCATCGTCGGAATCGACCGAGATGCGAACCAGCGTATTGAGCTTGTCGTCCTTGTCGACGTGGATATCGGCTTTGCTCGCCGCGCCGAAGATGCGGTCGATCTCCGATCTGACCTTTTCCCGGACCGCGAGATCGCGAAGCGCCGGCTTGAAGATCTTGCCGACCGCGGTGACCGGCAGCGCCTCCAGCAGCACGACGCGCTTCGGTTTGGCCGGAGGCTCATTGATGTTGCGCTCGATATGCTCCTGCAATTGCCGCAGATCGATCGTCTGGTCCGGGCGACGGCACCACGAACAGGATCGGCACTTCTCCCGCATAGGCGTCCGGCATGCCCACGGCCGAGCTCATCTGCACGCCGGGAAAGGCGTTGGCCACGTCCTCGATGGCCGCGGGATCGATGTTGTGTCCGCTGCGCACGATCAGGTCCTTCTCCCGGCCCGTCAGCACCAGCCGCTGATCCTGCGGTGAGGTAACCGATATCGCCGGTGATCAGCCAGTGATCGTCGGTCAGCACACCCTGATTGTGCCGGGGATCGACGTAGCCGGGAAATACCTGCGGCCCCCGCACAAGGACCAGTCCGCTGGTGAGCGGCGGGCATTCCTGCTGAACGTCGCCACTGTCGACGGCGACGATCTTGGTCTGCGCGAAAGGCGCCCTGAAGCCGACGCTGCCCGCGAGAGGTTCGCCCCGGCCCGGATTGAACGCGATCGCGGCCGCGGTCTCCGTCATGCCGTAGGTCTCGAACAACCTGATCCCGGTCCGGGTCTGAAACCGCTCACTGACGGCCTTGGGCAGCACCGCGCCCGCCGGTGAGGGCCATGCGAACCGAGCGGATATCGGAGCTGCCGATCGGCACCTCGGCAAGCGCCGCAATCGATGTCGGCACCCCGCTGACGATGGTCGCGCGAAACCGCTCCACGATGTGCCAATAGTCGCGGATCGACTTCCTTGCTTCTGAGACTGTAGGGCGAGGGGACAATCACGTGGCCGCCGGCCGCGAGAATTGACAGTCCGACCGTCATGGTGCCTCCGACATGAAACAGCGGGAAGCCGTTGATGGCGACGTCGAATTCATCCAGTCCGTGGACCTGCGCGAAACTCCAGGCGGCATGGATTTGGTTGCCGTGCGTAAGCCGGACCAGCTTCGGTCTTCCGGTGGTCCCGCCGGTGTGAAAGAGCGCGCAGACCGATGATCGGTCGGCGCCGGGATCGAAGCCGAGTTCGTCCGGCTGGCTGGAAATCGCCGCGTCGAAGCTGCAAACCTGCCGTTGTCGCTCTCGGCTTGCGCCGACAACCAAGATCGTTGCGCAGCGATTTGACGCGCCCGATGACGTTGTTCGCCTTCTTCCAGACGGCGGGATCGTGCTTCTCCGAAGGCACGACGAGCACGGACGCGCCCTGCGCCGTCAAGAGGTCGGCGATGGCGTCTTCGTTGAGGAGATAATTGATCGAGCTTGCGACGCCCGCGACCTGGGCGCCCAGCAGCGCGGCGGGAATTTGCGGCAGTATCGGGCAGAGGA
This sequence comes from uncultured Alphaproteobacteria bacterium, assembly GCA_963843225.1. Lineage (GTDB taxonomy): Bacteria > Pseudomonadota > Alphaproteobacteria > Rhizobiales > Xanthobacteraceae > Bradyrhizobium. The sequence continues at coordinate 73,354 of CAWJJT010000018.1, forward strand.
TCGCGACCGTTCCGCCGTCCGCGTCGATGCCATGCGATCTGAAGAGATTGGCTGCGCGCGATATCGCAGCCAGCAGTTCACGGTGCGTGAGCGCTGACTTCGCCCTTTCCGGAGACATCCGAGGTCAGCACGGTCAGCGCAGGCCGGTCCGGATGCAACCGCGCTGTTGCCTCGAACAGGTGATACAGATTGCGCGCGGGAACGAGCGCATCGTATGGCGATCGCTCCAAGCGCCTCGATATCGGCAATCGTCAAGACCGGTCTGGTGAATCTCGTCGTGATCGGCGAAGGGAGCCCGGCGCTCATCGCCCCTGTCCTCCAATTTGCACGTGGAGCCGACCGGCATTTCCAGGTCGACGCCGCACGTTGACGCATCCTCCGGCTTTCGCCAGCGAAGATTTCGCGATGCTTTTCATTCTCCATACTCCGGCCGGTCGGATGCCGGCTTGCCCCGGAGCGCAAAGGCTTTGCTTCCCCGCGCAAAGCCGAAAGCTATTGCGTGGGCGTACCGGCCACCTAGAATGTCGCTGCCCGAGGCCGTTTGTGCAGCGCAACATGTGCGACCCCTGCCGTTCTGATGTTGGAGCGCAAACGATGGATCTGGTGTTTTCAACCGACGGTATTGAGCCATCCAAGCGTTACGCGGCCTGGCAGGGCGCGATCTGCGACGTCTACGTTCATGTCGACGTCGAATCCGACAAGCGATCCGACTATCAGGGCTTCATCCGCGAAGCGCGATTTGGCGCCGTCACGATGACGGACGTGCTGCTTTCGGAGCAGCGGATATCGCGGCGCGAACGGCACATCGCGAAGCTCGACAAGGATTGCTACTACGTCGAGTTCGTCCAGCACGGCAAAGTCAACGTTCTGCAGTCCGGCCAGAGCCTGGCTCTCGAATGCCGGCGTTGGCGCGATCTTCTCGGCGTCCGAAGCCTATGATCTGGAATGCATCGGCAAGGTCCGCTCGCTCTATCTGGAAATCCCCCGGCAGGAATTCGCGGAACGATTCCGGAAGGACCGGATTCCGCTGGCAAGGACCATGGCAACCGGCCGCGGGCTCGGCCGGATCGCCTCCGAGTTCTGCTCGATGCTGGCGGCGGAGGGCGCGGCTCTCGATGCGCCGGTACGGGAACGCCTGGGCGACGAGCTGATGGATGTTCTGGCGCTCGCGCTGGAGATGGGCGACAGGGACGATCTCTCGGCGGATCGAACCGTTCAACAAGTCCGCCTGCGATCCGTCAAGGCATGGATCGAGGAACATCTTGCCGATCCCGACTTGTCGCTCGAAAAAATCGCCAAAAACAACGGCATTTCGCTGCGGCATCTGCACTATCTGTTCAGGCTGACGGATATGTCGGTGTCGGAATGGATCTGGGATCGCAGGCTGCAGCGCTGCCATGATCTGTTGATGCGCCCGGAGCCGCGCCCGCTGTCGGTCACCGAAGTGGCCTACCAGCTGGGGTTCAGCAGCTCATCGCATTTCAGCACGGCGTTCCGGAGAAAATTCGGAATAAGTCCGTCGGACTTGCGCCGGCGCTAAGTGACATTGAAGGCGATGCTTGCGAGCCCCCACTTTTGGTGCGCTCCAGCCGCCAAACAGGCTTGTTCGGGGGGCTTGAGGATAAATCGACGATTTTTGCTGCGCGGTCGCAAAATCATCATCCGGGTGTTATAAACCGCCCTGGTTTTCCACGGCGGTGAGAAGCGAATGTCCAAGCAGTCGATGCGGGAAGAGGCGGAGCGCCTGATCCGCGAAACCATGGAACGCAAGACCATCGTCGTGAAGCAGGGCAACACCCGCATCGAGGCGGTGTGCGGCAAGTGCGGCACGCCCAACCGCGTCTCGGCCGAAAAAGGCGCCACGCGCGTCAAATTCGCCTGCAAGCAATGCGGTCACAAGCAGGAGACGCTGTAGGCGCGGTGCGCTTGCGGCCGGTCGATTTGCCCGCGCGCGCCGATCCTAACCGGTCTGAAAATCGCCGGGCTGAGGCGGGGCGATCGGCGTGAACAGGGTCCGGTCGGGCTTGAGGTCGATCAGCGGCGTGCCGTCGAGGCAATCGATGCCGCGGACCGACAGCACGAGGCCATCCCGGGAAACCAGCGTCGCAATCGTGGTCCCGATCGGATTGGGCCGCACCGGAGAGCGCAGGGCGAAGGTGCCGCGCGTGGCGAGGTTATTGGCCGGGCTTTGCCGCACGAGATCGCGCCGCGACTCGTGAAGCCAATAGAGCACCTCGATCCGCTCGAAATCGTCGATCCCATCGAGGGCTTCCCGCCAGCGCTCCTCGACCTCGATCCGGCAGACCGGCCCGTCGGCGCGGCCCTGTCGCGGGCATTCGAGACGTGAAGTCCAGGGCGTATGAATGGTGCCGATGAAGAACAGCCCGGCGTCGTTTGCCGCAGGCAACTCGACGGCGACCTCGTTTTCGCGGATCTCGTTCAGCCGAACCATGATCACTATTTCCCTCAGGATACGCCGGACCTTTTAGCCAGAGACGGTCGTGATCGCGACAGAAATATCGAGGGACGTGCTTCAGGCGCCGTCGCGCTGGTGCGTTGCCGGAACGGCCCCGGCAACAACGGCCACGGCAGCGGCCTACTTGAAAACCTCGCAGACGGTCTGGTGATCGCGCCCGGCCATACCGCCGTTTCGCGCCGATACCGCGCGCCACCACGCCTCCAGCGACCAGCGGTCGCAGCTCAGCTTGACGCTCATGCCGTCGGCGAACCTGATCCAGTCCGCGAAGCGGTGGCTCGGCACCGCGATCACGACCGGAATATCGGCGCTCAAGGCGTGCTCGACCAGATATGACAATCCTTTTCCCTCGCGTTCCTGCCGCCCGAACCGGTTGACGATCACGAGGTCGGCGCCCTCTTCGATCGCGCCGGCGACCTGGGCGCCCGCGTCCATGAGCTGGCCGACGTCCAGCCGGCAGCCGGTGGCGCAGGTTCCGAGGTTCTGGAATAGCTGCAACTCTTCTCCGGTATGGACCAGCATCGCCGACAGTTTCGGCGCATCGAGGCAATGATGGCCGGTCTGCACCAGCCCGACCGCGCGATAACCGCGCGCGTTCAGGTCGCTCGCGAAATCGCGCAGCACCCGGTCGGGGTCCTGATCCCGTTCATAGACCAGCGCGGCAAGGTCGCATTGGGAGTCGAACATCAGGCAGCTTCCTTCCGATCGAAGCGGGGCGGGCGGATCATCTCAAAAATCCATCTGGAGGCTGGCGAGGTAGGTTCGCGGCGTTCCCAGATAAGCGGTGTTGGCGCCCGGACTTCCCACGATGTTGCCGTCGGCGATCGACGAATAGTAAAATGTGTTGCCGATGTTGAGCACCTGAAGACGGGCGGTGACCGTTCGCTTGTCGAACGTCCGCGTGGCGCGAAGCCCGAGATCGAACGTCGCATAGGCCGGGGCAAACGAATTGTTGATGTTGGTCGCGGCGCGCGTGCTTTCGCCGTGAACGGCGCCGGTCAGCGCGAAACCCATCATGAAAGCCGGATGGTAGTCGAAGGCGATGTCGCTCTTGATGGTCGGGACGCCGACGACCAGCTTGCCGTCGGTTGCCGCCACCCCGGTGTCCAGCAGCCTCGCATCGATCCAGGTCACGCCGCCGAACAACGAGAGATCGGGCAGCACATTGCCCTGGACGAAGAACTCGGCGCCGTTGTTGCGTTGCGTGCCTACCACGGCGAAGATGTTGGAGACCGCATTGGTCGCCGCCAGCGGGCGCGTCATGTGAAATGCGTCCAGCGTGACGAGAAATGCAGGCGTGATGGCGTATTTGACGCCGACCTCGTATTGCTGGTCCTGATAGGGCGCGAGGATCTGGTTGGCATTGGCGGTGCCGGCGGGCGCCTGCTCGCCCTGCTCGACGCTTCTCGCGAACGTGGCGTAGGTCGTGAGCTGGGGGATCGGCTTGTAGATCACGCTCACGGTCGGGCTGACGACGCCGTCGGTGTCGTTCTGGCTGGTGATGGCGCCGGTCTTGGCATAGCTGCGTGAACTCAGGAAGGACGTGCTGACGACGCCCTGGACCGCCCACTGGTCGTTGAAATGCAAGGTGTCGCCGGTAATGATCGTCTGGTCGGAGAGAAGGCCGGATTTGAATTGTCCGCCGTTGTTCGGAATCGGCTTCGTCGGCAATACCGCCGGGTTGGCGAGGTTCGAAGTCCCCAGCACCGTGGCGATCGAGTTCCGGTAGGAATACTGGCCGTTGACGTATCCGTTGGTCCCGATCGTCAGTTCGTTGCGGAAGCCGAACAGGTCGAAGCGGCCGTTCAGCGAGGCGGTGTTGCTGGCGATGGTATAGTGCGGGATGGCATCGAAGTTCTTGGTGACCGTATAGTTTCCGAGATTGTCGGTCATGGTGTTGGTGATGCCGAACAGGTTGCGCACGGCATCCTGATAGAGGCCGCCGATCTCGAAATTCCAGTCGTTGTTGATTTCATGCTTGAGCTTGACGAGGCCGGTATCGGTGATGAGGTCCGTGCCTGCGCCCGGCTGCCCATAGCCGACCCTGGTCGGGTCGACGGCCTTCGGCAGGATCGTGCTTGCGCCGTTGAAATAGACGAAGCTGCCCGGCAGGCCCGTGATGTTGGTCGAGTAGTGACTGAAATTGGTTTCGATGACGGTGCGGTCCGCGATATGGAAATCGAGCGCGCCGCTCGCCAGCGTGCGATTGACGCTGCTCTCCGGAACGTAGCTCTCGCCCTGGCCGTGAACCACGTTGAAGCGATAGCCGACCGTGCCGTCGGGCGTGCGTCCGCCCGCGTCGATGTGCTCGCCGACCACCACGTTCGAATCGAAACTCTGCCGTGTAGGTTGCAAACGCGACGTCGGTCGGCCGCTTCAGGGTGTAGTTGAACACGCCGGCCGGCGGCGCCGGGCCGTAAAGCGAGCCGGCAAGCCCGTTCAGCACCTGGATGCTGGAAAGATTTTCGGCCGGAATCGCGGTCGTGCCGACAACGCTGAGACCGTCCAGCCGCGTTGTCTGCACGACGCTGCCCTGGAACCCCCGCGACTGCGGCCGCGAGACCTCGAAGCCCTGCTGGTTTCTGATCTGGACCGAGGGCAGGAAGCGAAGCGTGTCGTTGACCGTCTTGGTTTGCAGGTTGTCGATCAGGTCCTGCGGTATCACCGTGAGAGAGGCGGGCGTGTCCAGCAATGGCCGGTTGCCGAGCGGGCCGAGGTTGACCGTATCGCTCTTGTATTGCGGATTGGTCGCGGCGTTGTGGACGCCCGGCGTCCCCTCCGCACCCGCTTGCGCCGGCGAGGGCGCTGGCGGAACCGGCCGGTGCGCCGTTCGTCTGTTTCGTTTGTGTGCAGCGGTTTTCGGTGCGCCGCCGGATGGAGCCTGCTGGCCGGTCTGAGGCTTTGGTCCGTAAACCGTCACCGGCGGCAACACCGGCGCCTGCTGCGCATGAGCGGCATCGACCGCCGCGGAAGCCAGGCTCGCCAGCAAAAGCCCGGCCGCCGGAACATACTTCATCCCACTAATTCCCGTTGAACGCCCGTATGAAAACGCGGTCGCGGCGGCGGTCCCGTCGCGACCGATGATGTCGGCTGGCTGCGTGCCTCGTCGGCGATCTGGAGCTGCGTGAATTCCGCCGGCTTTTGCGTTGCAAATTCGGTGCCGATGGCGTTGGTCTCGCTCGTAAAGCGGCGCGGCAAGATCGGGTGGGGCATCGGACATGGCACCAACCGGTCAGGCCGCGCGCGACGGCGGGCCGGCCGACTCGAGTTCGGCGACTTCCTCGTCGGTGAAAACGCGACTGCGCGTCAGGAACCTGACGCCCTCCGGCGCTTCCACGGAAAACCCCGAGCCGCGCCCGGAAACGACATCGATGATGAGCTGGGTATGCCGCCAGTATTCGAACTGCGCGGCGCCGATATAGAACCGGCAGCCGGCGATCTCGCCCAGCAGCACGTCCTGCGGGCCGACGCGGAAATCGCCCGACGGATAGCACATCGGCGAAGAGCCATCGCAGCAACCGCCGGACTGGTGAAACATCAGCGGTCCGTGCTGACGTGCGAGCAGCGCCACCATTTCGGCCGCCTTGTCCGTGATCTCGACGCGATTGACCATGATTCGATCCCTTAACGTCGTTGCGCGGAGCGCAGCGACGAAGCAATCCACGCTTTAAGGAAGCTGGATTGCTTCGCTTCGCTCGCAATGACGGTCTCTATTTCATTTCACTCGTCGCTTGGCCTCTCAGAAGAATCCAAGCGCCTTGGTGCCGTAGCTCACCAGGATGTTCTTGGTGTTCTGATAATGGTCGAGCATCATCTTGTGGTTCTCACGGCCGATGCCGGACGCCTTGTAGCCGCCGAAGGCGGCGTGCGCCGGATAGGCGTGATAGCAGTTGGTCCAGACGCGGCCGGCCTGAATGGCCCGGCCGAAGCGGTAGGCGCGGTTGCCGTTGCGGGTCCAGACGCCGGCGCCGAGCCCGTAGAGCGTGTCGTTGGCGATGGCGAGCGCCTCGTCGTCGTCCTTGAACTTCGTCACCGATACCACGGGGCCGAAGATCTCCTCCTGGAACACGCGCATCTTGTTGTTGCCTTCGAAGATCGTCGGCTCGACGTAATAGCCTTCGGCGATCTCGCCGCCGAGCTGCGCGCGCTTGCCGCCGGTCAGCACCTTCGCGCCTTCCTGCTTGCCGATGTCGAAATAGGACAGGATCTTCTCGAGCTGGTCGTTCGAGGCCTGGGCGCCGATCATGGTGGTGGCATCGAGCGGATGGCCCTGCTTGATCTTCTTGGTCCGGGCGACGGCGCGCTCCATGAAGCGGTCGTAGACCTTCTCCTGAACCAGCGCGCGGCTCGGGCAGGTGCAGACCTCGCCCTGGTTGAGCGCGAACATGGCAAATCCCTCGAGCGCCTTGTCGAAGAAATCGTCGTCGGCATCGGCCACGTCGGCGAAGAAGATGTTCGGCGACTTGCCGCCGAGTTCGAGCGTCACCGGGATGATGTTGTCGGAGGCGTACTGCATGATCAGCCGCCCCGTCGTGGTCTCGCCGGTAAACGCGATCTTGGCGATCCGCTTGTTCTGCGCCAGCGGCTTGCCGGCCTCGACCCCGAAGCCGTTGACGACGTTGACGACGCCGGGCGGCAGGATGTCGGCGATCAGCTCCATCACCACGAGGATGCCGAGCGGCGTCTGTTCCGCGGGCTTGAGCACCACGCAATTGCCGGCGGCCAGCGCCGGCGCCAGCTTCCACGTCGCCATCAGGATCGGGAAGTTCCAGGGAATGATCTGACCGACGACGCCGAGCGGCTCGTGATAGTGATAGGCGACGGTCTCGGCGTCGATCTCGGAAATGCCGCCTTCCTGGGCGCGCACGACGCTGGCGAAATAGCGCCAGTGATCGACGACGAGCGGCATGTCGGCATAGGTGGTCTCGCGGATCGGCTTGCCGTTGTCGAGGGTCTCGACCAGCGCCAGCAGATCGAGATTGCCTTCCAGCTTGTCGGCGATCTTGTTGAGCAGGCGCGAGCGCTCGGCCACCGACGTCTTGCCCCAGGCGTCCTTGGCCTTGTGGGCGGCATCCAGCGCCAGTTCGATGTCGGCGGCGGAAGAGCGCGGTACCGAGCAGAGCCTCTTGCCGGTGATCGGGCTCGGATTGTCGAAGTAACGCCCTTCCGTGGGCGCTACCCACTTGCCTCCGATGAAGTTGTCGTATCGATCTCGGATGAGAACCTGTTTTGAAACCTTCTCGATCGCTTCATGATACATGGACATTCTCTCCCGGATGTCCGGCTGAGCCGGTGTTTGAGCGCCGAATTTGATGGCGTCATGTCGCTCGCGCGGGCTCGGCTTACCCGCGCAGCGCATGTTCATGCGATTTCAATGGCGGAACGAGTCGTCTGACGGCGATGATCCTTCCGTCACGAGGCAGGATCGCGGCGGCGGCGCCGCCGCGATCCCTGATGTCGTCAGGCGTTTGCGCCCGGTCCGTTGATGATCTGCAACTGGGTGAACTCGGCGAGACCTTCCTCGGCGAATTCGGTGCCGATGCCCGACTGCTTGGCGCCGCCGAACGGAATGTGCGGGGCCATGTCGAGGTGCTTGTTGATCCACACCGTTCCGGCCTCGATCTGGCTCGCGACCTTGTGGGCGCGGGCGGTGTCGGATGACCAGACCGACGCGCCGAGGCCGTAGGTGGTGGCGTTGGCGCGGCGGATCACGTCGTCATTGTCGGAATATTTGATCACCGGCAGCACCGGTCCGAACTGCTCTTCGTCGACCAGCTTTGAGCCTTCCTTGATGTCGCGCACGATGGTCGGCTCGATGAAGTAGCCGGGACGGTCCATCGCCGAGCCGCCGGCAATGACGTTGCCGTTCTTGCGCGCGTCCTCGAGGAAGCCCTTGACCTTCTCGTACTGCATCTTGTTCTGCAGCGGCCCAAGCTTGGTGCCCTGCTTCGATCCATCGTCCACCACGGTGTTCTTGGCGATGGCGACGAGTTCGTTGCAGATCTCGTCATAGACGGACTCGTGCACATAGAGGCGCTTGATGGCGAGGCAGACCTGCCCCGAGTTCTGGAACGCGCCCTCGAAAATGCCGGGTGCGACCTTCTTCGGATCGACGTCGTCGAGCACGATGCCGGCGTCGTTGCCGCCGAGTTCCAGCGTGATCCGCTTCAAGGTCGCCGCCGCGCTTGCCATCACCTTCTGGCCGGTCGCCGATGAGCCCGTGAACGAGATCTTGCGGATGTCGGGATGCTTGGTCATCTCGCCGCCGAGGTCGTTGGCGTCGGTGATGACGTTGAGCACGCCCTTGGGCAGGATGTCCTTGACGAGTTCGGCGAATTTCAGGGTCGACAGCGGCGTGGTCGGCGCCGGCTTCACCACCAGCGTGTTGCCGGCGAGCAGCGCCGACGGCAGCTTGAAGCTGAGGATCAGCAGCGGATAGTTCCAGGGAACGATGGCGCCGATCACCCCGAGCGGGCGGCGATAGGCCTCGACCTTGCGGTCGCCGGAATCCTCGATCACCCGCATCGGCAGGTCGAGCGAGGAGAGGTAGCGGAAGAACGCCGCCATGCCCATCACTTCGCCGGTGGCGTCCGCCAGCGGCTTGCCCTGTTCGCTGGTCAGAATCCGCGCCAGTTCGCCGGCGTTGGCTTCGATGGCATCGGCCATCTTGCCGACCAGCCTGCGGCGCTCCTCGATCGGCGTTGCCGCCCAGGCCGGAAATGCCGCCTTCGCCGCGGCGACGGCGCTGTCGAGCTGGCCCTTCGAGGCGCGCGGACATTGCGTCAGCACTTCCTCGGTGGCGGGATTGAGGACGGGCATCGTGAGGTCGCCGGGAACCATCTTCCCGTTGATGAGAAGGCTGAAATCGCTCATTTGGCTTGCTCTCCCTGGTCAAGGGGCTTCTTTTGACGCCCCGTTATATCAGGCTATATATCACGCCTTCGGGCGGCAGACTACGGCTTGTCGTCGCGGCCTCCGCTCAAGCCGGGGCTGGACGCCGGCCGCGCCATCGATGTATTCTATGGAATATAACGAATGACTGTCCGGAGCTTGCCGATGAAGATCGATACCCAGGCCCTCACCACCTGCGAGGTCGCAGCCGATGGCGGGGCCATTTCGCTCGGTTTCGTCGATTCCACCGGCAATCCCGCGACCATCCGGTTGTCGCTGAACCAGGTCGGCGCGCTGGCCATGACCTTGCCGGGGCTGATCGACAAGGCGCTGCAGACCCGCTTCGGCGACCAGAGCCTGCGATACGCCTATCCGCTCGCGTCCTGGCTTGTCGAGCAATCGTCCGATCCCACCCAGACCATGGTGACGCTGCGGACCGTCGACGGCTTCAGCGTGTGTTTTTCAATCCCGCAGCGGACGCAGAGCGAGCTCGGCGAGGCGCTGGTGGCGCAGAAGTCGACCGTGACGCTGCGGGCGCATTAGGCGTAATCGGGGATTTAAGGAAGACAGCGCGGCAAATTGGCGGCATCGTCATTTGCGGGTATGCGCCGGGCGGCGCGTCCGGGAATGACGATCGAACCGGGGAATCCCAATGCGTGTGTGGTTGGTGCCGTTGCTGATGGCGTTCGCCGTGTCGTCGGCGTCCGCTGAAAATATCCGGGTGATGGCGGCCGGCAGCCTCAAGGACGCCTTCACCGCGATCTTTGCCGACTATTCGAAGCGTTACGGCGGCGGCTTTTCCCCGGTCTGGGGGCCGTCCGGCACGCTGCGCGAACGGCTGCAGAACGGCGAGGCGTTCGACGTCTTCGCATCGGCCGCCTTGCCGCATGCGCAAACCCTGACCGATGCCGGGATATCCGGTCCCAGCGTGCTGTTCGTGCGCAACGCGCTGTGCATCGTCACGGACGCCGGCCGGGACCTGAATGCCGCAAACCTGGTCGAGACGCTGCTCAAGCCCGAGATCAGGATCGGGACATCGACGCCGGTGGCCGATCCTTCCGGCGATTATACCTGGGAGGTGTTTCGCAAGATCGATGCGCGGCGGCCCGGCGCCTTCGATACCCTGTCGAAAAAAGCGCAGCAGTTGGTCGGCGGTCCCGCCGCGCCGGGCACCGTCAACGGACGCCCCCGGCTGCTGGTCGCGCTCGACGATCACGAGATCGATCTGTTCATCAGCTATTGCTCGGGCGCGAGACAACTCGCCCGGGAATCGTCGAGATACAAATCGCTGGATTTGCCGGCGGAGTTTACGGCGGGCCCCGAATACGGATTGACGGTGTCGCGCAAGGCCGCTCCGGGCGCGGCCGATTTCGCGATTTATCTGCTTTCGCCGCAGGGGCAGGCGAGCCTGAAATCCTTCGGCTTCATTCCCGTCGCTCTGCCTGCCGAATGAGGATGGCCTTCGGGCCGGCGCCTCGTGGTCCTTCCGGCGTCCGTGTCCCGCCCGGTCAGCGGAATCGTATCCGGCGGCGGGCGCCTAGCGCCGAACGACTCGCATTTCAAGGCAGGAGCATTGTCCCTCGCTCAAACAAGCGTGGAGAAGTCCGGCTTCGTTGATCGGTAACTTGGATTGGGTTCGTGAGTCAGGCAAATTTCGATTCAATCACCGCGCGCGATAGGGGGCAGGTTCCCTCACTGGAACCTGCATGCGTGGCGTGGGGGAGGGGAATCGAGAATGCTGTCACGTTGGGTATGCCTTATTTTCATCTGGCTTGGGCTTGGGCTGCTTTCGCAGGCGGAAGCGGCCGAACGCGCGGGGCTTGTTCGCCGCGCGTCCTGTTCCGTGGTCCGGTTCTATGTCGCCAGATTTTCGGAATCCGCGGCGGAGATGTGGGCGAGAAGTCACGGAGCCACCGACGCCGAGATCGAAGCGGCGCGGCGTTGTCTGCGGAATGCACCGACTGAAACCGCGCAGGCGACCCATTTGACGGCGCAGTAGCGCCATCAATCCCGGATCACTCGGAAACGAACGATTTCAGTGGATATGCAACCTCCACTGGCCGGATCGTGATATAATGTTTGCGGCGGCGCGTTTGTGATCTCGCGTCGCCCTCCCAAACTTTACCCCGTCGAGGGCGGGCGGGGTCTTTTCGTTCGCGAGCCGCGGTCACGCGCCAGAGCGTTTTCGAACGAATTGGATTCCGGTTCTCGGCAAGACATCGCGTCAGAACAGGAATCCCGAACTTCTGTTCTGATTCAATCAGAGCCGGTCATGCCCTAGGGCCGCACGGGCCGCTCCGCCAGGATATCTTCCACGATGCCCAGAACGGCGTCGCGCGGGATTGCTTCCGGCTTCTTGTGGCGACTGAACGAAAGCAACTGGTCGAACTCGGACGGAGCATAGGTCAGCCCGTCGCTGTCGACGATCTGAACCAGCCACCCGGTCTTGAAAAGCCCGCGCGCCTTGGCGACGGTTGCGGTCGGGCCTTCCCGAACGGTCTCGATGGTTTGCCCCTCTTTGGAGGCACGGATCGTAAAGCTCATTGGAATACTCTGAACTGCGGTCTGGGAATTATTTTCCGGCGCAGGCCCATCAAACGGTCCGGCCGCCGCCGGTCGGTACAATCGCAAATCAATGTCGTGGAAGAAGCGTCACGCATCTCCCGAAAAATCCAGACAAGTCAGGTGCTCGAAATCCGGCTCCTGGCGCATCGACAAGTCCGTCTTGTGGTTCTCCGAATTTGGAACAGCAATTTCCAGCCAGGATATCAGGGATCGCAAGCTTGGCCTGATCGATCGACGCTAGCACAGGCAGCACCGCGACCAAAGCACCCGCAGCTAGAGTGGGTTCGTTGGGAGCATTTCAGATTGCATTGCCGCGCATTGGCCTGCCGCAATGGAATTGGCCGCGGTCTACCCGGTGAACGGCCATTCCCGGGACAGGCGGGCACGTCTCGGGACGTGCCAATAGTAACATCGAAAATCTGGCGCGAATGAAAGAGGGCCACTAACCCGGACGGGGCCGAGAAAAAGAGTCAGCGCCAATAATTGTTGGCTGCCGCGACGGTCGCGAACTCAACCGCGACAACATGGCTCGCTGCAATGAGACCATAAGGATCGTGGGCGTATTGGGCGCGACCGGTTTTCAGTGTCTCCAGTTCGCCCTGCATTGCATGGATTGAGTTGCGGGCAAGCATGACAGCCAAAGCTCGCCCTTCCTCGGGCGTCTTTGTGATCAGAGTGTTATCCGGGACGAGAGGTTTTTGCGGTACTTGTGTCATTGATTGTATCCTGGTTTTGATGCGAGCGAGTCCCGACCTTGTTCTTTGAACATCTATCCCAACATAAGGCCACGCCTCAATAGTCCCGACATTGGTTAATTGAGCGCCGACCGAATGGGACGTCGCTCAATCGGCGCGTCCGGAAAGTGCCGATAGGCGACATCGCAGGCTTGGCCTGAGACGAAAAAGGCCGCTAACTGAGGTGGCATCGCGAGCCATTCACAATTCCTGGAGACGGTATGACACCTCTGATTTTGATACCTGGGCTCGGCAGCGACTTTGCGGTGTGGCAACCGACGATGACGGCTCTCGGTGTTTCGGCCGAGTGTACGGTCGGCGATACCTTGTCGGATGACAGCTTGCCCGGCATGGCCGAGCGTATCCTGCGCCAGGCTCCCGAGCGCTTCTCGCTCGCGGGTGTGTCGATGGGCGGAATGGTGGCGCTTGAAATCATGCGATCCGCTCCCGAACGCGTGGTGCGGCTGGCGCTTCTGGACACCAACCCATGCGCTGACACGCCGGAGCAGACGTCTCAGCGGCGCAGCGCCAATGCAGCGGCATTGTCGAGCGATAATTTCGAGGCGCTTGCTGTTGGCAGCCTGAGATACCTCGTGCACCCCGCCGCGTCCGTCGACGTGCGCAATGCCCTGGTCGAGATGTCGGTGCGGGTAGGCGCCAAAGCCTACGCTCGGCAAAATGAGGCGGTGATGAAGCGAGCCGACCAACGCCAAATTCTCCCGACGATCGCGGTTCCGACAATCGTCATCGTCGGCGCGCAAGACGTGATGACGCCGCTGGCGCTGGCCGAGATGATCCGGGACGGCATACGCGATGCCCGTCTCCACATTATTCCCGACTGTGGCCATTTGCCTCCGATCGAGAAGCCGGATGTCGTTGCCGGCTTGTTGCGCGCGTGGATGGGGTCGGCGGCAACAGCGTGATCGCAGCAGCGAACTAGGCGTTCGATGTCAAAACGGGCGATTTCCGGATCAATGCCGGAAAAGCTCGCAGCGTGCACATGTTTTACGCTCTGCGCGTCGAGCGCGGTCGTTGAGCAACAGTCAAGACGCAAGGTCAGTCATCGCGAAATTTCGACAAAGTTCCGCCAGCGTTTATCCCCATGAACCTCGGCTTCGCGATTTGATTCCCTGTGTGAACGATGCCACCGTTCTCCGCATCAACCGCACATACTCATGAAATCGAGTCGGCGCGACGTCATGTTTTTGCACCACGCCGCCGGCACCACCGCAACCGAAGGGAGCGGTTCCAATGGCTGACGACGCTCTTGCTTCCATCATCGCCCTGCATCAACCCAAGAGGGGCAAGACCGGCGCCCCGCGCACCCGCGCGTACAGGCCGCGCAAGCGGACAAAGGCAAAGGCGGCTCCTGCGCCGGACGCGGAATCACCATCTTCCGAATTATTGATTCCGGCGGAGTTCTCGTCGGCGAATTCGGCGCCTGCCGAATTGCCCGTCACGCCGCCTCCGCATGTCGCGTCACGCACCGTCACGCCGTCACATCGCGTCGCCTCCGATCCTGCTTGGCGGCCGCTGCGTTGGCGCTCGCCGGTGTCGGCGTCACCACGAACGGCTGGTTCGCCCGTTCGCTCGGGTCGAGCGATACCGCCGGCTGGATGTTCCTGGCGATTGGCGTCGCTGCCGATCTCGCCGCGCTGGTCTTGCCGTCATGTGCGGCGGCGCTCTGGCACAGCCGCCAGCGCGCCACCTCCCTTGCGGGATGGGCGGTATGGGTGATGACCTTTGCCTTTGCGGTCACCGCCGGCATCGGCTTCGCGTCGGTCAACATCACCGATGTTACGGCTGCGCGGGCGGGGCGCGTCACGCCCGCGGTGACGGCGGCCCAATCGGCGTTGAGCGACGCCATGTCCGCGCGGGATCGGGAGTGCGTGCGCGGTGTCGGCAAATTCTGTCGCGAACGCGAAGCGGCAGTCGCTGACCGTCGCCAGATCCTCGATACCGCGATGGCATCGGTCGGGTATACGGCGGACCCGCAAAACGACGCCGCGATCAAGCTCGTCGCCTGGGTTACCCGCGGTTTTCTCCGGCCATCCGGCGACGACTTCGCCATGCTTCGCCTCGTCTTGCTGGCGATGCTGCCGCAGATCGGCGGGATATTGTTGATGGTCAGCCGATCTGCGATGCGGCCCAGCGCAGGCTGACCTGCCGCGATCGAACTCGCTCGTCATGTCCGGTCCGTCGCCATGAACAGGCGTCGGCGGCGTTGGTCGACGTGTCATGAAAGTGTCATCAGCAGGCTCGTGCACCCGCAAACAGGATCGGTTGCCCGATCTCCATCGTCAGCGGGCCGCGAATTTCGTCGTCGCGATGGGCGGCTTTCGCCTCCGGTCACAATCCCTAAACCATACACTAAACCCCTAGTTGTATCCGGCGAACGTGTGCGGTATTCCGGTCCTCAAAAAAGAGGGCCCATGAACGCCGCGCCACGATATGCCACCCTCGATGGACTTCGTGGCGTCGCGGCTGTGCTGGTCCTTTGCTACCACACCCACGCTTTCCAGGGCTCCGCCGCGATTGCGCCGCACGGTTATCTGGCCGTGGATTTCTTTTTCATGCTGAGCGGCTTTGTGATCGCCAGCGCGTATCAAGAAAAACTCCGAGCTGGACTGCCGGTTGTTGATTTCTTCCGGCTGCGCGTGATCCGGCTCTATCCGGTCGCGCTCGCCGGCATCCTGCTTGGCGCGGTCAAGCTGGTTTCGCAATACGCCGATCAGCCCGGCTCAATCGGAGCCCGCGCAGTGGATCGCGCTGGCCGTTTTCCTCAATGCTCTTGTCCTGCCCGTGGTGAGCGAGACCCATTTTTCGGGCGCGCTGTTTCCGACGGACGGTCCCGTGTGGTCCCTGTTCTACGAATTGTTGGTCAATGTCGGATGGTCGATTTCGGCTTCGTTCAAATCGTCGATCGTCGTCATCCTGTCGCTGACGATGGCTTCCGGTGCTGTTCTGTACGTCACGATGCATCAAGTGGCCGTCGAAGACCTCGGATGGGGATCGGAACACCTGTTCGGCGCGATATGCAGGGTGCTGTTCTCGTTTCTCGCGGGCACCGTGATCTATCGATTTCGCGGGGTGCTGCCGAATTTCTCCAAAGGCCCCGGCATCGTGCTGCCGGCGCTCTCGGTGGCGGCGTTGCTTGTCGTGCTCGGAATGCCCTGGTTTGAAGGGGAGTGGGACGCACTGGCGATTTTTCTGTTTCTTCCCGCCATCCTGACGCTCGGCGTGCTCTGCGGAAGAGAGAAAGACGCGGCAATCCGCTCGTTCCTGGGAGATATCTCGTATCCGGTCTATGCGGTCCACTTTCCCGTATTTCTCTTGATCTCCGGATTCCGGCGCGTGGTTTTCCCGTCGCTGAATGCATCGGCGGCCATATCGATCGGCGTTCTGTCCGCGCTTGCTGCGGCGATGGCGGTGAACCATTTCGACAGGCGGCTGCGGCTTTACGTATCGCGCAAATCGGCCTTGGCGATCCCCTCGACGGCTGGCCGAAGCGGGTAATCGACCCGACGGGCAATTCAGTGATTTGCCTGTCCAGTCCAGCCCCTTTGCGAAAAATATTCCGCTTCGGTTTTGGCGCAAATCACCTGTCCTGTCCGCCGCTGTCCCGTCCCACACAGAGGGGCGTTGCGCAACGTCACGAACGCGGAGCGGGATGCGGTGGACGCTTGATGGCGCTGAAGACGAGCAGCGCCGGATGCGGACGGCGAAGTCGTGTGGTCCTGATGCCCCGACGCTGGCATCAAGTTGGCGCGGAGATATCCGCGTGGCGACGGTGGCAAACAAGCCCGGTCACCGGGGAGAGCACGAAGGAAACCGTAAAACCATCGCGCAGGGAAAGCCGGATGATCCGGTTGAACCTGTGGTCCTACCCCCGTGCTTTTTTTGCACGGGACCCACGGGTGCAATCGGCACCCGGCTTTCCCTGCGCCCTCTGATCTGGACGAAGAGGGCGGAACGAAGTGGCCCGATAAAACGTCTCCGTCATTGCGAGGAACGAAGCGACGAGCAATCCAGCTTTCTTGCGACGAAAGCTGGATTGCTTCGCTTCGCTCGCAATGACGACCGTTGGTGCGGGCTCGCGATCAGTCGTCATGCGAACGCCGGGACCCATCCCGGGCGTCGTATGGCCGCCGGCATCTAGGCGACACGGCGTAGGGTCCTGAGCCGCAAACTCCGCTCTACTTCGCCGCCTGCGTCGCCTTCTCGATCCGCCGTTGCAGCACCGACCAGTAGGTGCCCGGCCGCAGGCGCTGCAACAGGTCCATGAACCGGGCGTCGTTGCCGATCAGGATGCGCGGCTGGTTCTTCTCGATGCCCGCGATGATGCGCAGCGCCGCGGCGGCCGGAGTGGTCCTCGCCAGCGCGTCGAACCGCTCGATCGACTGGGCGCGGCGGGCATTGTCGGTCATGCCGACGCCGGTGCGGGAATTGCGGGCGATGTTGGTGGCGACGCCGCCGGGATGCACCACCAACAGCTTGATCGGGCTTTTCGCCAGCGCCAGTTCATGCCGCAGGCTTTCGGAAAAGCCGCGCACCGCGAATTTTGCCGCCGCATAGGCCGACTGCCCGGGAGGAGCGACGATGCCGAAGATCGAGGAGAGGTTGACGATGTGGGCTTCGGGCTTTTGCGCCAGATGCGGCAGGAAGGCGCGGGTGGAGCGCACCACGCCCCAGAAATTGATGCCGAACAGCCATTCCATCTGCGTCTGGTCGATCTCGCTGAACTGGCCGAGCAGCGCCACGCCGGCGTTGTTGATGACGATGTTGAGGCCGGGATGGGCGGCGACCGCGCTTTGAGCAAAGGCCTCGATCTCGCTGGGCTCGGCGACGTCGACGCGGTGGACGCTGACTTTTCGCGAAGACGCCTTGGCGATCTCGGCGGCGACCGCCTGCAGCCCTGCCTCGTCGCGGTCGGCGAGCGCCAGATCCGCACCCCGCGCGGCCAGCTCCAGCGCCAGCGCGCGGCCGATGCCACTGGCCGCGCCGGTCAGGGCCACGGCGGATCCACGGATCGCGGTCATTGGGTCGGCTCCATGTCGGGAAGGATGACGCCACCCTTATACGGCTGGAAAGCTTTGGCAACCGGGCACGGCGTCGCCGCGTCGGCGCGGCTTCCTCGCTTGGTCGCGCCATGGTATGGGCAGCGCCATGTCGTTGTCATTCCTGCTGACCGCGCTCATCGTCGTCGTCTCGCCCGGTACCGGCGTGCTTTATACGCTGGCGGCGGCGTTGACCCGGGGATCGCGGGCCGGCATCGCCGCGGCGTTCGGCTGCACGCTCGGGATCGTTCCGTCGATCTTCGCCGCCATGCTCGGGCTGGCCGCGGTCATGCACACCAGCGCGCTGGCGTTTGCGGCGCTGAAATGGTGCGGGGTGATCTATCTCCTGTACATGGCGGCTCAGGTGCTGCGCGAGCAGGGGGCGCTCGCGGTCGATCCGCAGGTCGACGCGCGCTCGCTCAAGCGGGTGGCCGTCACCGGGTTTCTGATCAACATCCTCAACCCGAAACTGTCGATCTTCTTTCTGGCGTTCCTGCCGCAATTCGTCGCGGCCGACGAGGCGCATCCGGTGCTGCTGATGCTGGAACTGAGCGCTACCTTCATGGCGATGACGTTCGCGGTGTTCGTGCTCTACGGGTTGTTCGCGGCCCGCGTGCGCGACCGCGTCGTGACGAGGCCGCGGGTGATGACCTGGCTGCGCCGGTGCTTCGCCGGTGGTTTCGCCTTACTCGGCATCAGGCTGGCGCTCGCCGAGCGGTAATTTTGGCGCTGGCCTCGGCGGGAATCCTGGCCGTCACGCCCGGCGGCCACGTCCGCGCCGGAAATAAAAAAGCGGGCACAGGGCCCGCCGTCTTTGAAAATCATTTTACGCTAGCCGGGTGCCCGGGCGGAGCTCAGGCCCCACCCGGGCTTGAAGGTTACTTCTTGGACTTCTTCTTCGCCTTCTTCGCCTTTTTCGCCTTCTTCGCTTTCTTAGCCATAGTATCCTCTCAAGGTTTAATGGATGGAAACGCGACACGAGGCATGCTCGGCGGAGGGCCAGCCTCGCAACATCCTCGATTGCAATCCCAACAGATTCGCGGGCCGCTGCCCCGTGCTGTCACGTTGCCGTCATCGCGTTATCCACAGTTGTTATGCCTTTTTCGATGCTTTCGGCGCGGATATCCACCGCAGTACCCGTTCGCGACGACAGCATCGATGGATTTGCGGGAGAGATCGATCGCGCGATCGGTTCCGACGACGGCGTGCGGAACTCGATCGCGCGCTTTTGCGGGCCTCAGGGTTAACGATGCGCCAACGCGCGGCGGTTTTCTGCGTCGATCGGGAACAGCATTCGCCATCTTCATGATTTCAAAACCACGGCACGCATTGTTAGCCGCGAGTGAGAAGTCCGTTAAGCGCCAAAGCCGCATGTTGTTGTCAGCATGGGGATAGTCGTGGGCGACATGTTCGATAACAGGGGAGGCAGGGCCGCGCGCGTCCTGCATTCGTAGATGCTGAGCGTTCCGACGCTTTGGACGGTGTTCGTCATCAACTTTCTCGCGCTCGGGCTGATCTGGGCCTATGTCGCGCGCAGTTATCCCAAGCTGGAAGCCGCCCGTTTCTGGACCGCCTCGGCGTTCGCCGCCGCGCTCGGCGCAAGCTCCGCCGTCGTGAGCCGCGAGCTCGGCTGGATCGTGCCTCTGCTCTGCGCCGCCGCGATCATCCTTTACGCGATCTGCCTCGCCGCCATGGGCGTTCAGCGGTTTTACGGCCGGCCGGTGTCCTGGCGCGCCGCCGCGCTGCTCACGGGGGCAACCCTTGTCGCGCTGTCGATCTTCACCTTCGTCCATGAAGATGTGCGGATGCGGGTGCTGATCTTTTCGTTCGCGGAGGCCGCTCCGTTCGCGTTCGTGCTCAGGCTGCTGCTTTGGTCGGACGATGGGCGCGCCCATCCCGGAGCCCGGCTTGCCGGCATCGTCGCGATTCTGATCCTGGGGATGTTCGCGGTGCGGGCGGTCGGCCAGTCGATCGGTGCCGATCTCGCCTTCACTCACTCGGGCGCCGGGCTGTCGGTGACCGTGCTGCTGATGATGTTCCTGTCGATGTCGATCAATTTCGGCTTCCTGATGATGGCGGTGGACCGTCTGCGCAGCGAGGTCGCCGATCTCGCGCTGCTCGACGATCTCACCGGCGTCGGCAACCGGCGGCATTTGCTGCAGCGGCTGACCGAGGAATGCGCGCGGTCCGAACGCAGCGGCGAGCCGTTCTCGCTGCTGGTGATCGACCTCGACGGCTTCAAGCTGATCAACGATACCCACGGCCACGCCGCGGGCGACGCCTGCCTGCAGCATTTCACCCTGATGGCGCAGACGCGGCTGCGGGCCGGCGACATGCTGGCGCGCTCCGGCGGCGACGAGTTCTGCGTCGTGCTGCCCGCCTCCACCTTGCGCGAAGGCGCGATGATCGCGCGCCGCATCCTGGATGTCTGCCGCGCCGATGCGGAGGCCTGCGTCGGCGATGAAATCCCGATTTCGCTTTCGATCGGGGTCGCGCAATGGAATCGGGAACTCGGCACGCACCCGGACCGGCTGATGGCCGCTGCCGACCAGGCGCTCTATGCCGCCAAGAAGGAAGGCAAGAACCGCCACGCCGTCTACGATCCGGCGCCGTCCCTGGCTCCCGCGCACGAGCCGGCGCCGCAAGCATCGCTGCGCAAGCTCGCCTGAAGCGTGCTATTCAATCCGGAATGAATTTCCGCCTGCTGATGACCGCGCTTTGCGCCGTCGCGATCGCCGTCCCGGCGGCCGCGCAGACGCCCGACCTCGCGACGATCGCGCGCTCCTCGGGCACGCCGGAGATACCGGGGCTGAAGATGGTCTGGCTGTCGCCATGGGGCGACGTCGCAAAGGCCCATCCCTGGCGAAACATCATCGTGCACCGGACCGAGGGGCCGGCCGGCTCCGCGCGCGGCGGCGCGCTGGAGCAGTCGAAGAACCCGACACGCCGCGGCGTCACCGTCTGGGTGGAGACCGACGGCACGGTGTATTGGGCGGTCGCGGAAAATCTGGTGCCAACCCATGGCGACGGCGCCAATCGCAACGACAACAAGTACATCGACAACGGTCCGACCTATCACCAGGTGGTCGGCAACGCCTCGATCGGCGTGGAATTCGCCGGCAACTATCCCGATGTGACCCGGCCCGCGACCGAAGCGCAGATCGCGGCGTGGCGGATCCTCGTCAAGGTGCTGCGCGCGCGGTACGGCATTCCGCTCGATCGCGTCTATGCCCATAACTGGATCGATTTCAAGGACGCGCGCTATTGCGAAGGCTGCGCGCTGGCGACGCTGGCGAGGCAGTGGGGCGAGTGACGGCGCTTATTCAGATCGGCTGCGCCATCCAGCGGAAGATGCGGCTGATCAGGCTCGGACGCAGCCGGCGATGCTCCTGCTCCGGCGTGGCGTCGTCCTCGGCTGGTGCAGCGCCGGTAGAAATATTCGAAAAAGACCATGTCGTTCGGTTCGGTCACCGTAAAACTGTCGTCGCCGACGAACACCGTGTAGTCGTAGAAAAACGGCCCGATGAACGGCACCGACGGTGGCGTCGCGCGGTCCTTCGAGATCACGAATTGCGCGGGCTCCAGCCCATGCGCGATCATGGCCTGCTCGAGGGCCGGGACCTTGCGCATGAACTCGGCGGAAAATCCGCCGACGGTGGATTGCAGCGTGATCGACATGACTACCCCGCGAGCGAAATGTCTCGCCTCAATTGGTCGGCGGGGCCCGCCACCGGGTTCAAGCGGCCCGGTACCCCGCCCCTTGGCGCGTCGCCCGCGCCAATATAGCGTCCGCCGTAACAGGGGGTAATCGCATCATGTCGACGTCCATGATCTGGCCGGTTGTCAGCGGCCACCGGCGGCTGCGTCGCGCGCGGGGCCTGAGGAGTCTGGTATTCCCGGCCATCGTGCTGCTGCTGTGCACTTCGCTGCTGGTCGCATTGGAGGTGCCGAGCAAGCCGTTCCTGGAGAAGAACAGTTTTCTGCTGTCGTCGGCCGGTTTTCGCGTCAAACTCGCCAATGACGCCGCCGGGCAAAAGGCGATGCACGCCCTGCCGGCGCATCGTTTCGTGATCCACCGGAACGGCGGCAATGTCCGCTATCTCTATGCCGAGCCGAACCACTGCGTCTGCGTCTTCGTCGGTACGCAGGCGAACTATGAGGACTACCGCGACATCCTCGGCCGGGGACTGCCGCAGGCCGACGACGTCGCGCCTGATTACAAGACCCAGGCGAGCGCGCTGCTGTACGGCGATCCCTACGATTGGGACAATCTCAACGAACCCGACAGCCTCGCGGAGTATTTCCGGGATTACTATTGAGGCGGCGACGGAATCGCTTTTTCCAACCCCCAACAAAAAAGCCGGCGTTGCCGCCGGCTTTTCGTCTTGTTCAATCCGCCTCGATCAGTGCGCGGCTTCCAGTGCGGCCGCTTCCTGCCGGGCGATGGTGCCCTTCACGGCCGACTGCACCTTCTCGAAGGCGCGAACCTCGATCTGCCGCACGCGCTCGCGCGACACGCCGAATTCGGCGGCGAGGTCTTCCAGCGTCATCGGCTCTTCCGCCAGACGCCGCGCCTCGAAGATGCGCCGTTCCCGCGGGTTGAGCACGCCGATCGCGCCGTTCAGCGCCTGCCGGCGATGATCGAACTCCTCGTGCTCGGCCATGATGGCTTCCTGGTTGGGCGAGTTATCGACCAGCCAGTCCTGCCATTCACCGGCCTCGCCGTCGTCGCGGATCGGTGCGTTGAGCGAGGCATCGCCGCCGAGCCGGCGGTTCATGTCGATCACGTCCTGATCCGTCACGCCGAGGCGCTTGGCAATCAGCTTCACCTGGTCGGGGTGCAGATCACCCTCGTCCAGCGCCGAGATCTTGCTCTTCGCCTTGCGCAGGTTGAAGAACAGCTTCTTCTGGTTCGCGGTGGTGCCCATCTTCACGAGCGACCAGGAACGCAGGATGTACTCTTGTATTGACGCCTTGATCCACCACATGGCGTAGGTTGCGAGCCGGAACCCCTTCTCGGGTTCGAACCGCTTCACCGCCTGCATCAGGCCGACATTGCCCTCCGAGACGACCTCGGAAATCGGCAAGCCGTAGCCGCGATAGCCCATGGCGATCTTGGCCACGAGCCGGAGATGGCTGGTGACGAGGTGGTGTGCCGCGTCGCGATCGTCATGCTCACGCCAGCGCTTGGCGAGCATGTATTCCTGCTGAGGTTCCAGCATCGGAAACTTGCGGATCTCGGCGAGGTAACGGGATAGGCCAGATTCTCCATTGAGAATTGGCAAGGTAGCTGTACGGGCCATTTTAGCGCCCTCCAGTGGTTCAGGCCCCCGATAGCGGCGGGCCAGGCAGACGGCCGCTGTGTTAAAGCCAGTCGCGCTGCGATGTTCCGCGTTGGATATTCAACGCACGTGCAACATACACTATTTCGGGCTGCCTTTGGAAGGATCGTGGGGGTCACGTCTCCGTGGGTCTGCTATAACGTACTGGCATATCAAGCGTTTTATGGACGGCCTGCGTCATAGCGCCGCTCGCAGGGCATCCCTTAGTATGACCAGATCGTCGGGCAAATCCGAAATCCACTCCCGAATCTCCCCGGTTTTAGGGTGCTCCAATACCAGTAGGTATGCGTGTAGCGCTTGGCGGTCGAGGGCGGCCAAGGCGGCCCGGCTGCGGGGGCCGAGATGGCTGGCCTTGGTCTTGAAGTGCGGGCCATAGACGCTGTCCCCCATCAGGGGGTGGCCGATATGGGCGAGGTGGACGCGGATCTGATGGGTGCGTCCGGTCTCGAGTTGGCAGGCGAGCAGCGCCGCGACCGGTTTGCCGTCGCGCGCCGTTGAAGGCTTCCCTGAACCTCCCAATGGGTGACGGCGTCGCGGCCGCCATCGCGCACCGCCATTTTTTCCCGGGCATGCGGATGCCGGTCGATCGGCGCATCGACCGTGCCGCGCTGCCGGTTCGGCACGCCCCACACGAAGGCCATATAGCCGCGCCGCATTTCCCCGGTGCGGCCGTGGTCGGCGAATTGCGCGGTCAGCGATTGGTGCGCCCGGTCGTTCTTCGCGGCCACCATCAGCCCGGTGGTGTCCTTGTCGAGCCGGTGCACGATGCCCGGGCGCCTGACGCCGCCGATGCCGGAAAGGCTTGCCCCGCAATGGGCGATCAGGGCGTTGACGAGGGTCCCGGTCTCGTGGCCGGCGGCGGGATGAACCACCAGGCCCCTGGGCTTGTCGATGACGATGATATCGTCATCCTCGTAGACGATATCGAGCGCGATATCCTCGCCGGCGGGTTCGGCGGGGACGGCTTCCGGCACGTCGATTGTGATCGTATCGCCTCCCGCGACATGATAAGCGGGGTCGCGGATGAGGGCGTTCCTGACCGTGACGCGGCCGGCAAGGATCAATGCCTTCAGCCGCGAACGCGACAGCTCCGGCAGGCGAGCCGCCAGCACGCGGTCGAGCCGGGGCGAGCCCTCGTCGCCGGCGACGGTGACTTCCAGCCTTTGACCGCCGCCCGAAGCTGGATCCAAAGACGAGCCGATTCCCGAAGAGTTCTGCCCAGAAGAGTTCTGCATGACCGAGACTGTTGCGCCCGAACCGACCCCCGAGCAAGCCGCGCTGTTCGCGCGGGTGCGGCGGATGATGCTGATCGCGGGCCTGACCACGGCGCTGGCGCTGGCCGCCGTCCTGATCGCCATCGGCTACCGCCTTTTCCGCACCGATGGAAGCGTCACGGCGGCGGCCACCGACGTCACCGCCAGCCTGCCCAAGGGCGCCCGCATCGTCGCGACCGGGGTCGCCGGCGACCGGCTGGTGGTGACGCTGGAGGTGGGCGGGACCACCGAAATCCGCACCTTCGATGCGCGGACGCTGAAACCGGCCGGCAGACTGAAATTCGTCAGCGAACCCTGATCTCTTATCCCTAACGCGGGGAACGCGCCGTTCGGCGATCCGGCGCGCCAAAATAGGCTTCGGCTGTCTTGCGGCAGACCGTTTTCAAGGCTATTGCCTGAGCCGCACGCTCCCTTCGTCTAGCGGTTAGGACGCGGCCCTCTCAAGGCTGAAACAGGGGTTCGATTCCCCTAGGGAGCGCCAGCGGTTCCGGAAACGCGTGATCTTGCAAGCGCCTGCGTCCTGCGCTCGCTGAACCCGTCTTGAAAACATCGTAACTGGCGTTCTCTATATCGGGGCCGTATAATTTCACGCGAAACCAGCGGTAGCGCGGATGTCCATGTTTGCAGGCAGATCAGGTCTCGTGTTGGTCGTGGCGGCGCTCTGTCTGGGCGGGCAAGCGGCATATGCCCAGACGGCCCCGGTGGCCTATTGGACTCCGGGCTGGCTCGGCTTCGGCGGCAATCTGAATGCCGGTCAAAGCACGAACGCGGACGGCAATCTTGCGAGCCTTGACGGCGCTGGCGCCGGCGGCTTCTTCTCGAGGCGTTACAATTTTGCGAACGGCTGGGCTGTCGGCAGTGAACGCGGCGCCATGGGCTTCAGCGGCATCAATCAGGGTGGCGCGTTCGGCTCGGTGCAAACCGAAGGCGTCCAGTTCGGCTACAACTTCAAGAACTCTCCGGTCTCCGTCTATGCCGGGTTCGACACGTTGAAATACAATCCCGGCATCGGCGCCGCTTTTTCGCCTTTCGACTCCGCGTCCAGCACGCCCGGCTACGGCATGCATGCGGGCGTCGAATACAGGCCAACGTCGAATCTCAGCCTGTCGCTTGGGTTTGGCTACACCCAGCAGTCGGGGCGCATCGACACGGACACCAGATCGCCCTCGCTGTCCAACGCTTCTCAGGCCGATCTCGTCGGCGGCTGGCGCTGACGCGAGGTTCGCCAACGCGCCCGGTGCGCGCCCTGCCAGCCGCGCCGCCTGCGCCTCAGCGCACCCAGAGCGGCGTATAGGCTTCTTGCTCCATCGGCCTTTGCGTGAGCTTTTGCCGTTGCGGCGAGAGCATCACCGGCCCCGTGTTCGCCGCCTGGTCGGCGTGCGGCTTGCCGACCGTCGCCGGAGGTTTCGGGCGCTCCGGCTTTTCCATCCGTTTCGCCGGCGCGATGTCGGCGAAGGCGCGGCCGATTTTTCGCATGCGATAGAGGATCGTGCCGCGGTCGATATAGGCCGGCAGGAATCCCGGATTGCGCTGAAGCGCTTGGTCAAGATTCGCGATTGCGCCGTGCAGGTCGCCGTGGCGGTAGGCGGACATTCCACGCTCCCGCAATGCCTTGGCCTCGGTGGTGGCAGGATCGGGGGCCGGCCCGATCGCGGCCGGCGGGACGCTCTCCGCACTGGCCGGGACCATCGCGACGCTCGGCGCAACGGGGCTGCTTGTTTCCGCAGGGCTGCTTGCCTCGGCGGGTTTGGTCGACGAAGCGGGCTTGTCTTCCACAACGGGTGCCATGGTGCTCACAGCCACGATCTCGGGCGGAGCGCTCATGACGGCGTCGACGTCGTCCGACGTAGCGACCGAGGCGGCCGACATGTGCATGAACAGCAAATATCCTCCGACCGTCATGATGGAGACGCCCGCGAACGCCATCACGCCGGAGGAAAACCTGTAAATCCTGGTGAAGACGGCCTGCTGCTTGAAGTCCTGATCCTGCTCCACGTGCGCGAGGCTGAGCAGGTGGTCGTAGGCCTGGCGCTGCTCGGGATCGCCAAGGATCTCGTTGGCGCGGACGATCTCCCTGAATCGCAGCGCCGCATCGGGATCGTCAGGTCGGAGGTCGGGGTGGGCGCCCTTGACGGCCTTCCGGAAAGCAACCCTCAAGCCTTCGGCGTCATCGTGCGGAAGGGCCCCGAGTAGATCGTAAAGCGTATCCATCGTCGCTCTCGCCGCTGGATTTCCTCGTCTCCGACCGAAATTCCCGCCGCGAATTTACTCGGGAGCACGCGTACAAACACACCATCACTACTTGTGGATAATGTTGGTCCAGTGCGGCGGAAAAATAACTCTTGCCATGGACTTAAAGCCTCCTCCGAACGACCGCACGCAGGTCGTCGATCCGCACCCTCGGGCGGTCTCATGGTCGCGTTGCGCCATGCACGCGGAAGGTTGCGAGCGATAATTCCACGCCTTTTCGGCCTTTCCCGCTGCCTCCGGCCCTCGGCGGCGGGCCGCCAATCCAGACCCCGGGGGCTCGAGCCTGGGGGCGAGCGGGGACAGGATCGGGTAACGGATGTGGCGCAAGCAAGGCAAGGATGGCAATCAAGGGGTCTTCGCAGCCCGGCGCTGATGGTGACGTTTCCGTTGGCGTGCTTTCGCTTGGCCTTGCAGCCGACCGATATGCCTGTGGCGCGGAAATCTCGCCGCCTTCGCCAGATTTGCATGGGCTAGCGCGCGGATGACCGCTATATCCGCGCCCATCATGACCGATTTTCACGGCGTCTTTCCCTATCTGGTCTCGCCCGTCGATGCCGACGGAAAAATCCGCACCGAGGTGCTGGCGCGGCTCTGCGAGGATCTGATCGCATCCGGCGTGCATGGGCTGACGCCGCTGGGATCGACCGGCGAGTTCGCCTATCTCGACAATGCCCGGCGCGCGGTGGTGGTGCAGGCCACGATCGAGGCGGCAAAGGGCCGGGTGCCCGTGGTGGCCGGCGTCGCCTCGACGTCGACCGCAGACGCGGTGGCGCAGGCGAAGGCCTGCCAGAAGCTCGGCGCCGACGGCATCCTGGCCATCCTCGAAGCCTATTTCCCGCTGCAGGACGCGCAGGTCGAATCCTATTTTCGCGCGATCGCGGATGCGGTCGATATTCCCGTGGTGATCTACACCAATCCGAATTTCCAGCGCTCGGATCTGACGCTCGACGTCATCGCGCGGCTCGCGACGCATCCGCGCATCGGCTACATCAAGGACGCCTCCACCAACACCGGACGGCTGCTGTCGATCATGAACCGTTGCGGCGACAGCATCAAAGTATTCTCGGCGTCGGCGCATATTCCGGCCGCCGTGATGCTGATCGGCGGCGTCGGCTGGATGGCGGGACCGGCGTGCCTGATTCCGCGGCAAAGCGTCGAACTCTATAATCTCTGCCAGGCGGCGCGCTGGGATGACGCGCTGGTGCTGCAGCGGCGGTTGTGGCGGATGAACGAAGCGTTCGCGCGCTACAATCTCGCGGCCTGCATCAAGGCCGGGCTTGCGATCCAGGGCTACGACGTCGGCGATCCCATCGCGCCGCAGCCGGCGCTGACCTCCGAGGCGCGCGAGGCGGTGGCGGCGGTGCTGCGGGATCTGGGGTGACCGCACGCCGTCATTGGCGGGATGCGCCGCCATCCCGCGCACGCCCCGGAATGACGGAAAAAGGGCGCGTCCCCGGCCGGTTGTAACGCCCGAAAAATCCGCTAAAAGCCTGTCGAACAAGAGACTTCAAGGACAAACTGATGAACATTCTTCCCGGCAATATGCGTTTCGGTGCGGGCCTGCCTGTCAAGCGTCTTGAAGATCAGCGACTTCTCACCGGGAAGGGTCAGTTCATCGACGACAAGCCGGAGGACGGCGCGCTGTGGCTGCATGTGCTGCGCTCGCCGCATGCGCATGCCAAGATCGTGTCGGTCGATGTCGGGGCCGCGAAGGAGATGCCCGGCGTCGAGGCGATCTACACCGGCGCCGACCTCGTTGCCGAAAACATCGGCACCATCCCGACGCTGGCGGTGTTCGTGCGTCCCGACGGCAAGCCGATGACGGTGCCGCCGCGCCGGCTGCTGGCCCACGAGATCGTGCGCTTTGCCGGCGAGCCGGTCGCCGCCGTGGTGGCGAACTCGCGTGTCGCGGCGCAGACCGCGGCCGAGGCGATCGCGGTCGACTACGAGGAATTGCCGTCGGTGATCGATCCCGTCGAGGCCGTCAAGCCGGGCGCGCCTGTCGTGTGGCCCGAAGCGCCCGACAATGTCGTCGCGATCATGAACTATGGCGATGCCGCCAAGGTCGAAGAGGCTTTCGCCAACGCCGCGCACAAGGTGTCGCTCGACCTGGTCAGCCAGCGGCTGGTGCCCTCCGCGATGGAGCCGCGCTCCACCATCGCCGAGATCGAGCAGGAAGACCGGCCGGCTGATCCTGCACGTGCAATCGCAGACGCCGGGCTCGACCCGCGACGTGCTGGCCGAGGCCGTGCTGAAGCGGCCGAAGGAAAGCGTGCGCGTGCTGGTCGGCGATATCGGCGGCGGTTTCGGGCAGAAGACCAATCTCTATCCGGAAGACGGCCTCGTGGCCTATGCCGCGACCAGGCTGAACCGCAAGGTGCGCTGGCGCGGCGACCGCACCGACGAATTCGTCGGCGGCACCCATGGCCGCGATCTCACCTCGACCGGCGAATTCGCGCTCGACGCCAAAGGCCGCGTGCTGGCCTATCGCGTGCGCTCGATCGGCGGCACCGGCGCCTATTCGACGGGCGCGGGCAATATCATCCCGCTGGTGCTCGGCCCCTTCGTGCAGTCGGGCGTCTACGACCTGCCGCTGGTGCACTACGAGGTCAAATCGGTCATGACCAACACCGCGCCGGTCGGCGCCTATCGCGGCGCGGGGCGCCCCGAAGGCGTGTTCATCGTCGAACGGCTGATGGATGCCGCCGCCCGGCAGCTCGGGATCGACCCGCGCACCATCCGCAAGGTCAACTACATCAAGCCGGCGCAGTTGCCCTACACCAACGCCGTCGGCCAGGTCTATGATTCCGGCGCGTTCGCGCACATGCTGGAGCGCGCCTCCGATCTCGCCGACTGGAACGGCTTTAACGCGCGCAAGAAGGCGGCGAAGAAGAAAGGCCTGCTCTACGGGCGCGGCCTCACCAGCTACATCGAATGGACCGGCGGGCGCGCGCACACCGAAAAGGTCAGCCTGCACGCGACAGCGGAAGGCCGCGTCATCCTGCATTCCGGCACCATGGCGATGGGGCAGGGGTTGCAGACCACCTACACCCAGATGGCGTCGGAAGCGCTCGGCATCGCCATGGACAGGATCGACATCGTGCAGGGCGATACAGATCTGGCCACCGGTTTCGGCAGCGTCGGCTCGCGTTCGCTGTTCGTCGGCGGCACGGCGCTCGCGGTCTCCGCCAACGACCTGATCGCCAAGGCGCGGGAAAAGGCGGCGAACGAACTGGAAGCCTCCGTCGAGGACATCGAATACCGCGACGGCATGCTGACGGTCGTCGGCACCGACAAGCGGATCGGCCTGTTCGAGATCGCGAAAAAGGAAGACAGGCGCGCGGCTGTCCGTCGACACCACCGGCGAAGTCGACGGGCCGAGCTGGCCCAATGGCACCCATATCTGCGAGGTCGAGATCGATCCGGAAACCGGCGTCACCCGCGTGGTGCGCTACACCACGGTCGACGACGTCGGCGTCGCCGTCAATCCGATGCTGGTGACCGGGCAGATCCACGGCGGCGTCGCGCAGGGAATCGGGCAAGCGCTGTATGAGGGCGTGGCCTACGACGGCGAGGGGCAATTGCTCACCGCCAGCTATCAGGACTACTGCCTGCCGCGCGCCGACGACATTCCGCCGATCGCGGTCGCGCTCGACGATAGCGCGCCGTGCAAGACCAATCCGCTCGGCGCAAAAGGCTGCGGCGAGTCCGGCACGATCGGCGGTACGCCCTGCATCACCAACGGCGTGATGGATGCGCTCGCCGAATTCGGCATCAGGAACATGCCGACGCCGCTGACGCCGATGAAGGTCTGGCAGGCGATCCGGGACGCGAAGGCGGCGGCTTAGGGACTCACCGTCGTCATTCCGGGATCGCCCGGGATGCAGCCCGATCTAACCACTCGGAGCATGGATGGTCGTGCTGCACGCCCGGAATGACAGTGGAGGCGACGGCCTACAGCCCCAGCACCATCTTCGCCACGATGTCGCGCTGGATCTCCGAGGAGCCGCCGAAGATCGTGTAGGCGCGGCCGTTGAGATATTCCGGCACGACCGGCAGCATCGCTTCGGGGATCGCCGGCTCCTGGTTGAGCTGGTAGAACGGCCGCATCGGCTCGACGGCGAGGCCGTCATTGCCGATCACGTCGACGCCGAGCCGCGTCACGGCCTGGCGGATTTCGCTGACCCGCAGTTTCAGCAGCGACGACACCGCGCCCGGGTTCTGCCCGGTCTGCAGCGCCGACAGCACCCGCAACTCGGTCATTTCCAGCGTGTCGATATCGACCTCGATCTCCGACATCCGAAGCGCGATGTCGGGATCGTCGATGGCGCGGCCGGTGGCGTCGGATTCCGCCAGATCCGAGACGGTTCTGAGCGCCTCGCGCAATTTGGCCGAGGCGATGCCGGAGCCGCGCTCGAACTCGAGCAGATATTTGCCGTAGGTCCAGCCCTTGCCTTCCTCGCCGACCCGGTTGGCGACGGGCACGCGGACGTCGTCGAAGAACACCTGGTTGACCTCGTGGTCGCCGCCGATGGTCAGGATCGGCCGGGTCGTGATGCCCTTGCTCTTCATGTCGATCAGAATGAAACTGATGCCGTCCTGCTGGCGCGGGGTGTCGTTGGTGCGCACCAGCGCGAACATGCGGTTGGCGTGATGCGCATGCGTGGTCCAGATCTTGGTGCCGTTGATGATGTAGTCGTCGCCGTCGCGCACCGCGCGGGTCTTCAGCGAGGCGAGATCGGAGCCGGAGCCCGGTTCGGAATAGCCCTGGCACCAGTAATCCTCGCCGGAGAGAATCCGCGGCAGATAGAAATTCTTCTGCTCCGGCGTGCCGAAGCCGATGATGACGGGGCCGACCATCTTGACGCCCATGACGTTGACGTTGGGCACGCCGCCGCGGGCGCATTCGGCCTCGAAGATCCAGCGCTGCGCCGAGGTCCAGTCCGGGCCGCCATGTTCCACCGGCCAGCCCGGCGCGCCCCAGCCCTTCTTGTGCAGCGCGCGCTGCCAGGCCATGCCGATATCGGGATCGGAAAACACCGACGGCGTCAGCGCGGTCGCGCGCTTCATTTCCGGCGTGAGGTTTTGCGCGATGAAGTCGCGGACTTCGCTTTCGAAGGCGCGTTCCTCGGCACTGAAGGTGAGATCCATGGCTCAGCGCTCCGGTTGTCAGGATGGCCCGTCCGCCCAGTGCGGCGTGACGGCGATAGTGATGGGCGCTGCCGCCGAACAGCGTGTCGAAGGCGAGCAGCCGCTTGAAGTAGGAGCCGATGTCGAGTTCCTCGGTGACGCCCATGGCGCCGTGCAGCTGCACCGCCTGTTCGGCGACGAAGCGCGCGCATTTGCCGATTTTTGCCTTCGCGCCCGACGCGGCGCGGCTGCGCGCCGACCGGTTCGGCGTCGGCCATCAGCGCGGCGCGCAGCGCGATCGACCGCGCCTCGTCGCATTGCATCGCCATGTCGGCGAGCCGGTGGCGGATCACCTGGTTGGCGGAGAGCGGCCGGCCGAATTGCTGGCGCACCTTGGTATATTCCAGCGTCTTGTCGAGCATGATCTGCATGATGCCGACGGCCTCGGAACCGAGCGCGGCCAGCGCGCGGTCGACCACGCCTTCGATCTTCGCCAGGCAATCGCTGCCGTCGCCGAGCAACGCGTCGGCGGGAAGGCGAACATCCGCGAGATCGAGGTTGCAGGCGCGGCCGCCGCCGAGCCGCGGATAATCCCGCGAAGTGAGGCCGGGCGCGCCCGGCGGCACCAGGAACAGGCAGAGTTTGCCGGCCGTGCCGTCATCGCCGGCGATGCGGGCGGAGACGATGATCTGGTCCGCGGCGTTGCCGTCGAGCACCGCGGTCTTGCGGCCGTCGAGCCGCCAGCCGTCGGAGGTTTTCCTCGCGGTGGTCTCGACATGGCGCGAGATCGAAACGCGCCGCGCGTTCCGAATGCGCGAACGCCAGCAGCAGCGAACCGTCGGCGACCTTGGGAAGGATCGCCTGCTTCTGCGCCTCGCTGCCGCATTCGGCGATCAGGCCGGCGCCGATCACCACGGTCGCAAGATAGGGCTCGGTGACCAGGCCGCGGCCGAACGCTTCCATCAGGATGCCGGTCTCGATCGCGCCGGCGCCGAGCCCGCCATAGGCCTCGGCGATCGGCAGCGCCAGCCAGCCGAGCTCGGCGAATTGTTTCCAGATCGCCGGGCTGAAGCCCGAGCGGATCGCCGGCCGCGCGGCGGCGGTGATCGGCGTCATAGGTCTCCGCGATGAAGCGGTCGACGCTTTCGCGCAGCAGGCGCTGCTCGTCGCTGAGAGTGAGGTCCATCTGGCTACTTCACGACGGCGGTTTTCTTGACGGAGGGATGCAGGCCCGCAGGATCGACCACCATGCCGAACTCCTGCAGATTATGCGCATGACAGAGCTGATGCAGCGCGAACGCCTGATCGATCGCCGCGGGCTGGCCCATGACATCGACCGAGCGGTTGACGGCTTCCTTGGTCAGCTTCAGCGCGAACGAAGGTTTTGCCGCGATCCTTTGCGCCAGCGCCATCACGAAGGACGAGAGCTCGGGTCGCGGCACGACGTGATTGACCATGCCGAGCCGGTGCGCTTCCTCGGCGCTCCAGACGTCGGCGGTGAACAGGAATTCCTTGGCCTTGCGCGGGCCGAGCTCCCAGGGATGGACGAACCATTCGACGCCGCAGACGCCCATGGTGACCACGGGATCGCAGAACTCGGCATCACTGCTGGCGACGATCAGGTCGCAGGCCCAGGCCAGCATCAGGCCGCCGGCGATGCATTTGCCGTGGACTTCCGCGATGGTCGGCTTGGCCAGATTGCGCCAGCGCCGGGTGATCTGCAGATAGATCTCCTGCTCGCGCGCGAAGCGGCCATGGGCGTTGGGCTCGGCAAAGCCGCCCCAATTTCCGATCGGCGGAAAATCGACGCCGGCGGCGTTTTTGCCCGGCGGGCCGCAGATCGTGCCCGGCCGAGAAATGCGGACCGTTGCCGGCCAGGATGATGACCTTGACCGCATCGTCCTGCACCGCGGCGTCGAACGCGGCGTTGAGGTCGTAGGTCATCTGCAGGTTCTGCGCGTTGCGCGCCTCGGGCCGGTTCATCACGATCCGCGCGATGCGCGGTTCCGGCCGTTCCACGACGATGGTCTCGTAGGCGGTCTGGTGATGAGGTCATTGGGCGGCGTTTCCTCAGTTTTCGCCATGTTGACTATTTCATCAAATGATAGGCAAGAGCCATCAGCCGCAAAATTGTCGCGGGACGCAGCGTGGTACATGACACAACAGCCGTCATTCCGGGGCGATGCGAAGCATCGAACCCGGAATCTCGCGATTCCGGGTCTGAGCCTGACGGCCCATCCCGGAATGACGGAGTAAAAAAGTTACAGGCTGCGGGATCGTTCTGGTAACTTGCGGCAAATTTGAAGAGGAGATTTCGATGCGCAGATTTTGGACCGTGCTGGCGGCGCTGGCGACGCTGAGCCTGACCAATTGCGGCTATAACGCGATCCAGACCAATGACGAGCAGGTCAAGTCGGCCTGGTCCGAGGTCCTGAACCAGTACCAGCGCCGCGCCGATCTGGTGCCCAATCTCGTCAATTCGGTGAAAGGCTTTGCGCAGCAGGAAAAGGATGTGCTGCTCGGCGTGACCAATGCGCGCGCCAAGGTCGGCAGCATCCAGGCGACGCCGGAACTCATCAACGATCCCGGCGCGTTCGCGAAATTCCAGGCCGCCCAGGGCGAACTGACCAGCGCGCTGTCGAAGCTGCTGGTGGTGACCGAGAACTATCCGCAGCTCAAGTCCGACGCGCTGTTTCACGACCTGATGGCGCAGCTCGAAGGCACCGAAAACCGCATCACGGTGGCGCGCAACCGCTACATCAAGGCGGTGCAGGACTACAATGTCGGCATCCGCACCTTCCCGAACAATCTGACGGCGATGGTCGTTCGGCTACAAGGAGAAGGCGAACTTCACGGTCGACAACGAAAAGGAAATCTCGACCGCGCCGAAGGTGGATTTCAATCCGACGCCGGCGCCCGCAAAATAGTTCGATAACCGGAATCGACCACCGCGATGAACGCTGCAAGAGCTTCCCTTCTTGCGCTGCTGTTGTGCTGGGCCTTCGCGGCCGCAGCCGACGTCGCGGTGCCGCCTTTGTCGGGGCGGGTGGTCGATCAGACCGGGACGCTGTCCGCGCGGCGACATCGCCTCGCTGACGCAGACGCTGAGGGAGCTTGAGCTAAGAAAAGGCAGCCAGATCGCGGTGCTGATCGTGCCGACCACGCAGCCCGAAACCATCGAGCAATATTCGATCCGGGTCGCGGAGGCCTGGAAGATCGGGCGCAAGAAGATCGACGACGGCGCGCTGCTGGTGGTCGCCAAGGACGACCGCAAGCTTCGCATCGAGGTCGGCTACGGCCTCGAAGGCGCGCTCAACGACGCCACCGCCAGCCGCATCATCGACGAAATCATCACGCCGAAATTCAGGAGCGGGGATTTTGCCGGCGGCATTTCCGCGGGCGTCGAGCGGATCATCGGCGTGATCGACGGCGAGCCGCTGCCGGCGCCGGCGCCGCCGGCGTCGCGGCATGTGGGTTCCGATTCCGCGCTTTTCCAGTTCCTCAATCCGTTCAATCCGTTCACCATCATCTTCGTCCTGCTGCTCGGCGGCGCCTTCCGCCGGCTGTTCGGCCGGCTGTTCGGCTCGGTGGCGACCGGCGGCCTGATCGGGTTTCTGGTGTGGTTCGTGTTCGGGTCGCTGATCCTGTCGGCGCTCGCCGGCATCATCGCGTCGGTCTTCACGATGTTCAGCGACGCCATCACCGCGCCGACGCCGAGTGGCCGCGGCAGGGGCGGCGGCTGGTCGCAGCGGCGGCGGCAGTTCGTGGTCCGGCGGCGGCAGCAGTTCGAGCGACAGCGGCGGATTCAGCGGTGGCGGCGGCAGTTTTGGCGGCGGCGGCGCGTCGGGAAGCTGGTAGGGACTGGCAGCATGGGCATCAGGCGCATCGGCAGGCATCTTCTCGCGCATCACTGGCGGGTGCGGCGCATCTTCACGCCGGAGGTGCTGGCGACGATCGAGCAGACGATCAAGGCCGGCGAGGCCACCCATTCCGGCCAGGTCCGCTTCGTGGTCGAAGGCGCGCTCGACGGCAAGCCGCTGTTCCGCGATCAGCCGGCGCGGGAGCGCGCGCTGGATATTTTCTCGCAACTGCGGATCTGGGACACCGCCCACAACAACGGCGTGCTGATCTATCTGCTGCTCGCCGACCACGACGTCGAGATCGTCGCCGACCGCGGCATCGACGCCAAGGTCGGCGCATGCCGGCTGGGAAGACAATCTGCAAGGCGATGGAGACCGATTTCAAGGCGGGAAATTTCGACGGCGGCGTCGATCAAGGGAATCGAAGCGGTCTCGCGGCAACTGGCGGCGCATTTCCCGAAGCACGGCGGAGGCACGAACGAACTGCCGGATGCGCCGGTGGTGATGTAAAAGTTGCTCGTCATTCCGGGGCGCGCGTGAAACTCGCGAACCCGGAATCCAGAAGTTATCGGCGCGAGATTCCGGGTTCGATGCTTCGCATCGCCCCGGAATGACGCGCTCTACGCCTTCACCGACGGCCGCTGCCCGACCCGCGCGAACCATGCCGCGATGTTGGCGTTCGCCGGATCCAGCGGCTGGCCGACCTGATTGCCGAAATCGATCCAGCCATAGAGCAGGATGTCGGCCAGCGTGAAGCGCTTGCCGCACAGATATTCCTTGCCTGCCATCTGGCCGTTGAGCCATTGCAGCCGGTTGGCCGCGATCATCTTCAGGCCGGGGGAGGCTTCGGCGCGCAGGGAATGCGCTTTTCGAAAAATTTCAGCGCTTCGCCGAAACGGTAGCCGTTGGCGAGCGGCTCGCAGATGTTGAGATCGACGCGCCGCGTCCACATCCGGCATTCGGCGCGCTCCTCCGGCGTCGCGCCGATCATCGCCGGCTTCGGATTCTTCTCCTCGAGATATTCGCAGATCGCGGTGATCTCCGACAGATAGCTGCCGTCATCGAGTTCGAGCGTCGGCATCTGGCCATGCGGGTTGCGCTTGAGATGCTCGGCCTGCCGGTTTTCGCCGCCGCGCAGGTCGACGGTCTGCTTGGGCATTTCGATGCCCTTCTCCGCCATGAACATGCGGACGATGCGCGGATTCGGCCCGATCGAGTTGTAGAGCTTCATGGTCTGGTTTCTCCCCCGTTACTTGTTGCAGCATTGTTGTTGGCTGCTTTTGAGCAGACGGCCGGCGCTCTTGTCAAATGCTGAAGAGGCGCCACGGCATTTTCGAGCGGAGCGCGGACAGGTCCGCGTGACGAAAGCGCATCAAGAAAATCAGGCGTCGTCGAGCTTGTTGAGATCGCGCACCGACTGCATGATCGGCTCGAAATTCGACCGCGCGTCGAGCGCGTCGAACAATTGCGCGGTGTCGGACAACAGCCCGTGCGAGCGCTGGATCGCGATCCGGACGTCGTCCTGCGGCGTGTCGGACAACCGGCCATGCCCCGACAGCAGGATCCTGGAGTTCAGGCCCTTCAGCCGCTCCAGCGACTGGATGTAGTCGGCGATGCTGCCCGATCCGAACACGCCGCCCATCACGCCGCCGGGCATCAGGGTGTCGGCGGCGAACAGCAGTCCCTTGTCCTGCTCGAACAGGCTGATGCAGGCCGAGGTGTGACCCGGCGTGTACATCACGTTGAGGCGGAAATTGCCGAGGTCGATCAGATTGCCCTCTTCCAGCCAGATGTCGATATTGATCGGCTCTTCCGGCTCGTTGAACATCTTGCGCAGCATCGAGAAATCGTCGCGCAGCATGATCTTGTTGGCGGCGAGCCGATGCGCGGCGATGATGGTGCGGCCGTGAAAATGATAGGCCGCGCCGATGTGATCGAGATGCTCGTGGCTGAGCACCACCATGTCGATCTTTTCCGGCGGGCAGTCGAGGTGATGCAGGCATTCCAGCAGCGCCGGATAATTCGAGGACAGCCCGACGTCGATCATGATGGTCCGCGACTTGCCGCGCACCAGATAGGCGTTGGCGGCGCGGTTCTTGAAGCGGATCTGGTAGACGTTCTCGGCCGCCTGGATCAGCGAGCAGACGTCGTTGTTCAGGAGGATCGGAAACGGGCTCGGCTTGCGGTCGCTCATGGGTTGGCCGCCCTGAAGGTGACGGCGTTGGAGGCGCGCAAGCGCTTGGAGAGCGCATCCATGATCATCAGCGCAAACGCCGGTTGCTGGCTGACCAGATAGACGAAGCGGGCATGATTGATCCGCATCACGCGGGTGCCCGGCGCTGCCGCGATCGCGGTGGCCGAGCGGGACGAGCCGTCGATGACGGCCATCTCGCCGAAGAATTCGCCCTTGCCGAGGGTGACGATCACGGTCTTGCGGGTGCCGTCGATCTTGGCGATCTCGACCTGGCCGTCGAGCACCACGAACAGCTCGCGCCCGGTCGAGCCTTCCTCGAAGATGACGTCGTCGACGTCAAATTCGTTGATGCATTTCTCGATCGCCATCGGAGTCCCCACCTTCTGGCTGGAGCCGCATGTTAGTCGGGAAATCGGGCCGCGCAAACGAGGCATTGCGCCGCCGGCCCGTCATACCGCAGGGCAACATAGCTGGGATCGGTAGCAGCCGGTCGGGCAAATCCGACCCGACGACTTCCTAAAATTTAGGTAACCCGGCGGCCGGTAACGATTTGGCAAGCAATGAAAGTTACCAAATGGTCAACCTTTACTGGAGGTTTAACCGTGAGCGAGCAAAACGCCGAGCTGACCAGCGGTGAACCCGGTTCTCTCAGCGCCGGACCGGCCATCCCCCCTTCGGAACCCTCGATTCAGCCGGCAGTGACCGCGCCCGATCTGGTGCCGGAGCAGGGCACTGAGGCAGACGCGCCCAAGGCCGAAATGGCTCGAGGCTGAAGTGACCAAGGTCGAGGCTACCAAGGCCGAGTCGCCAAAGGTCGAATCTCCAAAAGTCGAGTCGGCCAAGCCGGAGTCGCCAAGCATCCCCGGCAAGGTCATGATCATGTCGGCCGGCGAGCGCAACTGGGACGGCGATAGCGCCTCATCCGAGGCGGCGTCCGGGCCGGGCCGCGAGACGTCGGGGAACCGCCGGCTTGCCATGGCGGCGGTGGTGGCGCTGGCGGCCGTGGCCGGAGCGCTCGGCGGCGCGCTGGCGACGACGGGTCTGTCGCATCTCGCCGGCGGCGAGGTCGCGGGCGCCGATGGCCAGGCCATCGAGGCCTCGATCGCGCGGATCGACGCCGACATCCAGGCGCTCAAGGCCGGCGTCGAACACAGCTCCAGGCTCGCGGTGAGCCAGTACACCAAGGCCAGCGACCGCCTCGACAAGGTCGAGAAGGCGCAAGCCGAACCCACCGTCAAATTGGCAAAGCTCAGCGAGACCGTCGACAAGCTTCGCGCCACACCGCCGGCCGCGGCCCCGGCTACCGTCGCTGCACTGCCGGCCGCGGCAAAGGACGTCACCGGCTCGATCGCGCCTCCGGCCACGGCGGCGGCTGCACCGGTTCCGTTGCCTTCGCCCAAGCCCGAGGTGGCGCGGTTACCGACCCTGGAAGGCTGGGTGTTGCGCGACGTCGCCAATGGCGGCGCGCTGATCGAAGGCCGGCGCGGCATATTCGAGGTCTATGCCGGCGATCCCGTGCCCGGTCTCGGCCGCATCGACGCGATCCGTCGCCAGGACGGCCGCTGGGTGGTCGTGACCAGCAGGGGCCTGATCGTCGCCCGCTGAGATCAATCGCTTCACCGCTACGTGATACGATGAGCGCTGTCTCCGGCTTGCCCCGAGACAGCGCGTCCGTATTTCGTCTAGTTTTCCTGACATGGAAGCGCTGCCCGCAGCAGACCTACGAATCCGGCAACTGGAATGAGGCCTCCGCGGCGGTGTTTGTCGGGATATGAGCCGCGTGCGATTCCTCGTCACATTTCTGGTCCTGCTCGCCAGCGTTCTGCCGGCGCGCCATGCACGGAGCGCGGCGGCGCTGGAGCGTGGCGCGGCGATCATCGATCCCGGCGCCCTGCGCGAACTCGATCGCGGCAGGTTCGGTCTTGGCCGCGTGATGCAGCCGGCGCGATCGGCCGATACGCCGCTTGCCAACAGCGAGTTGTTCGGCCTGCCGTCGATGGTGCCGGTACGCAAGGCGCTCGACGCCGAGTTCGACCGCTACATCTCAAGACATAAAGCCGATCTTCCCAACGAAACCGTCGGTGTCGGAACCGCTTTCGACTTCCAGATGTTCGACCGCGCGCTGCTCGACTTCGTCCACGACGCGCTTTGTGCTGGCGGGTATCGTCAACCGGATGGACCGCGCCTATGTGCATGAGGCTGAATGCGGCGAAATCCGGCTGATCTATCGCCTGACCCGAACGGATGTACCGGAGACGACCGGCGAGGGCGCGCTCTCGCCGCGGCTGCCGATGACGCTGAACGTGGTGTTGAAGGCGAAAGGCGCTGCTGCGATCGACGCCGGCGGCAAAGCGCTCGGCTGCGCCGACATCGCCCGTCGCTGGCTTGCCGCCGGCGAATGGTCGCTGACGGGCGCTGCGCTGGCGGAACGGCTGACGGCGAAGGAGGGGCCGCTGGAACTGATACAGCCCGACGACATCACGCATATCGAGACCAACCTTCAGATCGCGCACGCGCCGAAATCGGCCGTCCGCGATTTTCGCACCGACTATCTCCTGAAGGTGTTCGACTACGACGCGGCGTCGAAAACGTTCGCCGAGGCGCCGATGGAGAACCAGATCGATCGCGAGCGCATCGTGGCGGACGCCGGCCTCGGGCGCGAGTTCAAGGCGTGGCTGCTCGAGCCGTCGCATTTTGCCGAGCTTGATCGCGGCACCGTCCTGATCCCGGAAAAATTTCTCGCCCGCGCGGCGATCGCCCCGACCCCGGCCGGATTTTCAACCTCGGACCTGCAGCCTGCATTCGGTCTCGTGCAGGGGGACGAAGCGCCGGTCGAGCCCGTGTTCAAGAAGGCGGACGTGGTTGCGGCCTTGAACAAGGCAGCCGAGCGC
This sequence comes from uncultured Alphaproteobacteria bacterium, assembly GCA_963843225.1. Taxonomy (GTDB): domain Bacteria; phylum Pseudomonadota; class Alphaproteobacteria; order Rhizobiales; family Xanthobacteraceae; genus Bradyrhizobium. The sequence goes on from CAWJJT010000018.1 coordinate 114,018, forward strand.
GGGATCGCGCTGCAGAACATCCGCTCGGTCGCGGGCTTCGAACGGCGGCTCAACGACATCACCTGCGCGGGCTGCCATCAGACCCGGGGCATCGGCGGCTTTCATTTCCCCGGCGTCGACTGGATGGCGGCCAAGCCAAGCAACTCGACCGTGGTGCCGGCGTCGCCGCATTTCTTCGGTGACCAGGGCCGCCGCCGCGACATTCTCACCGCGCTGCGCGACGGCAAGCGCCCGGACTACTCGCGCGGCTTCTCGAGCCGGCCGCAAACGCGCGGCAGCGCAGAACTCGCCGGCACCGAATACCAGGACGGCTGGGGCGCTTCCTGCTACGTCCAGCACGCCAACGCGGCCGACAATGACAAAAGTTTCAAGTCGTGGACCTGCGCGGAGGGGCTGGCGTGTCAGCCGGCCGGAAGCGCGTCGCGGATCGGGATGTGCTTCATCAAATAGCGTTTCCTGCCCCCTTGGTCAGATTGACAGTGCGCTCACTAATCGTGTTTCATCCGGCCTGACCGCTTGAACAAATGGCCGGGGGAAAGATGGACGACGTCATCATCGTCGGCGCCGGCATTGGCGGATTGACGCTGGGGCTGGCGCTGCACGCAATCCGGAATCCCCTGCCGCATATTCGAATCGACGGCCGAGATCAAAGCGGTCGGGGTCGGCATCAACCTGCTTCCGCACGCCACAAGGGAACTGGCCGCGCTCGGACTGGAGGCGGAACTGGCGAAGGCCGCGATCGCCACCAGCGACGCGACCTTCTTCAATCGCTTCGGCCAGTTGATCTATCAGGAGCCGCTCGGCCGCGCGGCCGGCTACGAGCACCCGCAATTCTCGATCCACCGCGGCGACCTTCAGATGGCGCTGCTGGATGCTTTCGTTGCGCGTGCGGGACGCGACCGGCTGAACACCAATTGTCACTGCCTCGCGGTCGAGCAGGACGAGACTGGCGTCAGCGTCACTTTCTCCGACGGCCCCGGAGGCACGAATCGCAGCACCATTCGCGGCGGTCTCGCCATTGCCTGCGACGGCATCAACTCGGCGATCCGCAAGCAGTTCTTTCCGGATGAGGGCGAGCCGCGCTATTCCGGCATCAACATGTGGCGCGGCGTGACGCGGTGGAAGCCGATATTGTCCGGCGCCAGCATGGTGCGGGCGGGATGGATGTCGCACGGCAAGATGGTGATTTATCCGATCCGTCCCGCCGGCGCGGACGGGCTGCAACTGGTCAACTGGGTGGCGGAGATCGAGACGCCGACCTATCGCCGGCGCGACTGGAACCGGCCGGGCGCGATCGACGATTTCATCGGCGCGTTCGCCGACTGGCACTTCGACTGGCTCGATGTGCCGGCGTTCATTCGCGCCGCCGATCATGTGCTGGAATTTCCGATGGTCGATCAGGACCCGCTGCCGCGCTGGAGTTTCGAGCGGGTGACGTTGCTCGGCGACGCCGCCCATCCGATGGTGCCGCGCGGCTCCAACGGCGCGGGACAGGCGATCCTGGACGCGCGGGCGCTCACCTCGGCGCTGCTCGAACACGGCGATCCCGTTGCCGCGCTCGCCGCCTACGAAAAGCAGCGGCTGGAGGCCACCACGCGCATCGTGCTGACCAACCGCACCAATCCGCCCGACGCGATCCTGCGCGAGGTGTTTCAGCGCACCGACGACAAGCCGTTCCGCCAGATCGACGACGTCATCAGTCACCAGGAACTGGTGGCCCTGTCCGAGGGCTACAAGCAGATCGCGGGCTATTCCAGGGATGCATTGCGCACACCGTAGAGGTAGGATCGGGCCGTCATTGCGGTCCAACGAGTCGCGACGCGCCGATGACAGGCTCAGCGAAGCAATCGATAATTCGCGACAGAAAAAAACAAGCGCGAATTGTTTCGTCAACAAGGGGGAGGGACGACGATGACGAATTCCGAAGCTGGCGGCGCGATTGACGTTGCCGACTTCATCGACCGGCAGCCGGTCGGCGGTTTCCAGGTCAAGCTGATGTTGACTTGCGCGGCGGTGCTGTTCCTCGACGGCTTCGACACGCAGGCTATCGGCTATGTCGCGCCTGCTCTGGCCAAGGAATGGGGCCTGACCAAGGGCGCGCTGGGTCCGGTGTTCTCCGCGGGCCTGTTCGGCCTGATGATCGGCGCGCTCCTGTTCGGGCCGCTGGCGGACCGTATCGGACGCAAGCGGATCATCATTCTCTCGACGCTGGCGTTCGGCGTCTGCGCGCTCGCCACCGCCTTCGTCCACGACGCCAACACGCTGCTGGCGGTCCGGTTTCTGACCGGGCTCGGCCTCGGCGGCGCGATGCCGAACGCCATCGCCATGACTTCCGAGTTCAATCCGCGCCGCCGCCGCGCGACCATGGTGATGATCATGTTCTGCGGCTTTTCGGTTGGCGCTGCGCTCGGCGGGCTGCTCGCGGCGGCGCTGATTCCAAATTTCGGCTGGCGCTCGGTGTTCGTGGTCGGCGGCGTCGCGCCGCTGCTGCTGGTTCCGGTGCTGGCGCTGCGGCTGCCGGAATCGGTGCGCTTCCTCGCGCTCACCGGCCGCGCCGACCAGGAGGTCGCCGGGCTGCTCCGATCGATCAGCCCGAAGGCGGCATTCGCGCCGGCGACGCGGTTCGTCGTGCAGGAGCCGGCTCTGCCGGGAATTCCGGTGCTGCATCTGTTCCGGGATGGACGAACCCCGGTCACGCTGCTGCTGTGGGTGGTGTTCTTCATGAGCCTGCTCGATCTCTATTTCCTGTCGAACTGGCTGCCGACGGTCCTCAACGACCTTGGCGCGTCGCTATCGACGTCGGCGGCGATCGGATCGATGCTGCAGGTCGGCGGCGTGGTCGGCACGTTCGCGCTCGGCAGCATCATCGACCGCTTCTCGTTCCGCGCGCTGGCGCTGGTGTATTTCATCGCGGTGTTCGCGGTCGGCGCGATCGGCCAGGTCGGTCATTCGATTGTCTTGGTCACCATGGCAATCTTCGCCGCCGGGTTCTGCATCGTCGGCGGCCAGATCGCCGCGAACGCGCTGGCTGCGGCGTTCTATCCGACCTCGATCAGGGCATCGGGCGTCGGCTGGGCGCTCGGAATCGGGCGCGTGGGTTCGATCGTCGGGCCGCTGGTCGGCGGCGTGCTCCTGACCATGAAATGGAGCGCGGGGGCGGTCTTCATGGCGGCTGCGGCCGCGGCGATGTGCGCGGCGCTGGCGGCGTTTGCGCTGAGCCGGCTTGCGGGCATGGGCGGAAGCGGCAAGGAAGCCGCTGACGCGGAAGCCTCTTATCAGGCCGCGGCGGCGACGGGGCGCTAGGCAGGCGCTGTTGACGGGAGCGGCAGTCGACCTCGACGACAGGGAGGCAGGCGGTGAGCGACACAGGAAACGAGAACAAGGAACGCAATCGCGAAATCGCGGAGAATGAAGCCGAACGGCAAACCATCGGCGACATCCGCGTCAGTTCGTGGGCGATCGCGGCGGTCGCCGTCGTCATCGGCCTTACCGCCGTCGGCTGGGTGTTGCTGCACAACAAGTAGGCCGCTCAGGCCACCGCGCCCGACGCCCGCAATTGCCGGATCGCCGTCTCGTCATAGCCCGCCGCGCGAAGAATCTCGTCGCTGTGCTCGCCGATGCCGGGCGCCCGCCGCGGCTTGACCTTCTGGCTGCCGTCGACCCAGATCGGGCTGTTGATGGTCAGCATGGTGTCGTTCTCGAACGGCACCAGCACTTCGTTCTCGAGCATCTGCTTGTCGTGGGGAATGTCGTCGAGGATGCCGACCACGCCGAACACCAGCCCGTTGCCGTCGAGGATCTTGCGCCATTCGGCGAGATTCTTGGTGGCGAAGATTTCGTCGAAGATCTTGATCAGTTCCAGCGAGCGCGCATGGCGGTCGGGCCGGGTGGCAAAGCGCGGATCGGTGATGAAATCCTCGCGCCCCAGGCAGCGCGCCAGCGTCGGCCATTGCCGGTCCTCGTTGAGCAGCGACAGGATCAGCCAGCGTCCGTCCTTGCACCGGTAATGGTTGGTCACCGCGTTCAGCGCGTGCTCGCGCGTGCGCCGCTCCGAAAATTTCGCGCCGCATAATTTGGCCTGGGCCAGCACCGAGGCGGCCCAGACGCCGTTGGCCATCAGGTTGGAACTGACATGCGAGCCCTTGCCGCTGCGCTCGCGCTTGTAGAGCGCGGTGACGATCGCGCCGTAAAACGCCATCGCGCAGGGGTGGTCGCCCATGCCGGCGACCGAGCGCGCCGGCGTGGTGTTCTCGTCCGCGCGCACCAGGTCCATCAGCCCCGAGCGCGCCCAATAGGCGTTGCTGTCGAAGCCGGGCTTGTCGGCTTCCTCGCCCTTTTCGCCGTAACCGGTGAACGAGGCATAGATCAGCCGCTCGTTGAGCGGCCGCAGTTCCTCGTAGGTGATCCCGAGCCGCTGGCGCACGCCCGGCGGAAAATTCGTGATGAAGACGTCGGCCTCGGCCGACGAGGCGATACAGCACCGCCTTGCCTTCCGGCTTCGACAGGTCGAGCGCGAGGCTCTTCTTGTTGCGCGATTCCAGCATCCACGCGAAATTGTGCTGGCTCGCCGGATAGCCCGGCAGGTTCGGCAGGTTGCGGTAGGGATCGCCGTGGCCGGGCGGTTCGATCTTGATCACGTCGGCGCCGAAATCCGACAGCACGGTCGCGGCCGCAGGCGCTGCGATGAAACTCGCGCAGTCCAGAACCTTGAGGCCTTCGAAGATGCCTTTTTCCATGGTGGCGTCGCTCCCGTGATTTTTGTCGGTTGTTATTCCGCGCTGTGGAATCGTTTTTACCGGTGACAGGTAGGATTTGGAGCGTATTTGACCGATGTTGGCGGGGCGATGCAACGGCAAGTTTCGTCGTGCCAGCGTGAGCGAAGCCATCCATGGCGAGGCAAACGAAAGCTGGATTGGTTTGTCGCCGGCGCGCCTCGCAATGACGGCAAGGCTCGCCTTTATTCCAGATCCGACAGCAGCGCGGCGTTGCCGCCGGCCGCCGACGTATTGACGGTCACGGTCTGTTCGGTTGCGAATCGCGCCAGATAATGCGGCCCGCCGGCTTTCGGACCGGTGCCCGACAATCCCTGGCCGCCGAACGGCTGCACGCCGACCACCGCCCCGATCATGTTGCGGTTGACATAGACGTTACCGACGCCAAGCCGGTCGATCACCGTCTCGATCGTGTCGTCGATGCGCGAGTGGATGCCGAGCGTCAGGCCGTAACCGCTGCGCCCGATCGATTGCAGCACGCGATCGAGGCGGTCGGCGGGATAGCGCACCAGATGCAGAACCGGTCCGAACACTTCCTCGGTCAATTGGCCGGCGTCCGCCAGTTCGAAGATATGCGGCGCGACGTAATTGCCTGACGGTGCGACGCCCGCGAAATGGACGCGGGCCTCTTTTTTCATGCGCGCGATATGCGCCTCCAGCCGCTGCTTCGCCTCGGCATCGATCACCGGACCGATTTGCGTGGCGATGTCGCGGGGATCGCCGATGGTGAGTTCACGCGCCGCGCCCGCGATCATCTCGATCATGCGGTCGGCCACGTCGTCCTGCACGAACAACAGCCGCAGCGCCGAGCAGCGTTGGCCCGCCGAGCGGAACGCCGATGTCACGACGTCGTCGGCGACCTGTTCCGGCAGCGCGGTCGCGTCGACGATCATCGCATTGATGCCGCCGGTTTCCGCGATCAGCGGCACGATCGGGCCGTCCTTGGCGGCGAGCGCACGGTTGATCGCGCGCGCGACCTCGGTCGAGCCGGTGAAGACGACGCCGGCGATATCGGGATGCGCGGCGAGGGCCGCGCCGATGCGGCCATCGCCGGGAAGGAGATGCAATGCGAAAGCCGGCACGCCCGCCTCGTGCAGCAGGCGGACCGCTTCCGCCGCGATCAGCGGCGTCTGCTCGGCGGGTTTTGCCACCACCGCATTGCCGGCCATCAGCGCCGCCGTCACTTGCCCCAGAAAAATCGCCAGCGGAAAATTCCACGGCGAGATCGCGGCGAATACGCCGCGGCCGCGCAATCGGAGTTCGTTGCTCTCGCCGGTCGGCCCCGGCATCATCTCGCCTGAAAACAGCCGGCGCCCTTCAGCGGCGTAGTAACGGCAGAAATCGGTCGCCTCGCGGACTTCGGATAATGCATCGTCGAGCGTCTTGCCGCCTTCGCGTTGCAGGAGCGCGATGAAATGCGCGCGCCGCTGTTCCAGCAAATCCGCGGCGCGCTCCAGCATTTCCGCGCGGCGTCCGGCCGGTGTTCGGCTCCATGCCAAAAATCCGTCGTGCGCGGCGGCGACCGCCTCGCTCGCATGTTCCGCCGTCGGATCGACGACGCTCCCGACCGATATGGCCGGGTCGATCGGACTGCTGACCTGCCGCGCTGTTCCGTTCTTCGTGATCCCGTTGATCAGCGGCGCCGCCGCAACGGGGCTGGCTTCCGCCGCGATGGCGGTGAGCAGCCCGGTCAACGCCGCGCGCTCGCCGAATTCGATGCCGCGTGAATTCCGCCGCTGCGGCAGATAGAGGTCGTGCGGCAGCGGGATTTTCGGATGACGCGAATTAGCCGGGCCGCCGATGATATCGGCAGGGCGGCGCAGCAGCGTCGCCACCGGAACCGCATCGTCGGCGGCGAGCGCCACGAAGGATGAATTGGCGCCGTTCTCGAGCAGCCGTCGCACCAGGTAGGCCAGCAGATCGCGGTGACTGCCGACCGGCGCATAGGTCCGATAGGCCAATCCGGGATGATCTTCGCTCAGTTGCGCGTACAGCGCTTCGCCCATGCCGTGCAGGCGCTGAAACTCGAATCCGTCGTCACCGCCGGCCAGTTCCAGCACGGTCGCGACCGTCAACGCGTTGTGGGTAGCGAATTGCGGGAACAGGCGCGGCCGCAGCGCCAGCAGCTTTCGCGCGCATGCCACGTAATTGAGGTCGGTCATCGCCTTGCGGGTGAACACCGGATAGTCGTCGAGGCCGCGCTCCTGCGCGCGCTTGATCTCGGTATCCCAATAGGCGCCTTTGACAAGGCGCACCATCAGCCGGCGGCCGAGCGTCTGCGCGAGGTGGTCGATATAGTCGATCACGGCATCGGCGCGCTTCTGGTAGGCCTGGATCGCAAGCCCAAAGCCGTCCCAGCCCTGGAGCGAAGTGTCACTCAACGCAGCCGCGATCACCTCGAGCGACAATTCCAGCCGGTCGGCTTCCTCGGCGTCGACGGTGAAATTCAGCTCGTGGTCCTTGGCGCGGCGCGCCAGATCGATCAGCCGCGGCACCAGTTCCGCCATGACGCGCGCGCGGCTGAAGGCTTCGAAGCGCGGGTGCAGCGCGGAAAGCTTGACCGAGATACCGGGCCGGTCCGGCAGCGGGCGATCGCCGGCGCTGCCGCCGATCGCTTCGATCGCGCTGGCATAGGAGTTGAAATAGCGCTCGGCGTCGGCGGCGGTGCGCGCGCCTTCGCCCAGCATATCGAAGGAATAGCGCGGTCCTCCGGCGGAGTGGGCGCGCGCCAGCGCCGATTCGATGGTCTCGCCCAGCACGAAATGGCTGCCCATCAGCCGCATCGCCTGCCGGGTCGCGGCGCGCACCGCAGGCGCACCCAGCCGCTTTGTCAATCGCCCGATCGTGCCCTGCGGGGTCTCGCCGGGCTGGATCACCCGCGCCGACATGCCGAGCGCCCACGCCGATGCGTTGACCAGGAACGCGCTGGACTTGATCTCGTGATGGACAAAATCGCCCTGGCCGAGCTTGTCCTCGATGAACTGGTCGGCGGTGCGGGCATCCGGCACTCGCAGCAGCGCCTCCGCAAGCACCATCAGCGCCAGGCCCTCTTTGGTGGACAGCGCAAATTCCCGAAGCATGTCCTCGACGCCGCCAAGCCGGTCGTCATTGCTCCTGACAGCGCCGATCAGCCGGGTCGCGGTGGCATCGATCCGTGCGTCCTGCTCCCGGCTCAACGCGCTGGCTTCGAGCAGCCGCGCCGCCATGGAAGCGTCGTCCGGCGCGTAGGCCGCCTCGAACGGCGGCAAGGGTGAGGGATCCGGTGTCATCACATGCGCTTCAAGTTCCCGTGCACTATCATGCCGCCGGTCTTGGCATCGCGAAACCGCTGCGATAGTTTCCGCGCGACTTTTTTAGATCGAAGCGTGGCGAACGGGGCGGATGCGAAGATTGGCACGAGCAGGCGGAGTAGGCAAAGCGCCTGCATCTTGCGGTCTCGCTTTGGGCCTGATCGGAGTGTGGCTGATCGCGGCCGCATCGCCGGCCTTCTCGCTTGAACTGAGCACGCAACAGGACGCGATCTACAGCGCGGCATCGATCTTCCCGCCGACGGCGCAGCGCATGACGGTCTGCTACAGTTTCGGCTGCCGGCGCCGCGAGATGCTCGATTTCACGCCCGCCGATCGCGCCGCGCTGACGCGGATCATGGCGGCGGGCCGGGCATCGGCCGCCGCCGAGCGCGCGGCCGCGCAGAAAGCTGAAATCTGGTTCGATCGCCGCATGGGACCGGTGCTCGGAACCGACCGGCGTGTCGCGAAAGCGGATTTTCGCGCAGGCGACGATGCGCACAACTACGATTGCTGGGACACCACCCGAAATACCATGAGCCTGCTACTGGTGCTGCAGCAATGGGGCCTGTTGAAATATCATGTGGTGGGCGACCCGCATTACCGCGGCAACACGCTGGTGCTGCAGACGCCGCATAACACCGCCGTGCTGGTCGAACGCGCGACCAAGGTCGAGTGGGTCCTCGACGTGTGGCCGCGCGGCTATGCGCAGCCGCCGGATGTCATGACGGTCGAAAAATGGGTCACCGAGGATTGAGCGGTGACCGCTTTCGACGATCGCAGTCTGTCGATTGGATTTTCTTGGAAAGCTCCACTCCCGGATTCTTCCGAGAGGGGGCTGCTACCGGCCGTAGGCCAGGCTTCAAACCTTGAGGTTTTCCGCCGAGGTCTTGCCGCGATTGGCAACCTCTTCGTATTCCACGGTCTGTCCTTCGTTGAGCGTGGAAAGACCGGCTTTCTCAACCGCTGAAATATGAACAAATACGTCCTTGCCACCCGTGTTGGGCTGAATAAATCCGAAGCCCTTGGTCGGGTTGAACCACTTCACAGTACCTTTAGCCATTACGTCGTCTCCGCGGGATCAAAAATAAAAACGGATCGCCAGTCCCCGCAAACCGGCTCGTCCGATGGGGCGCAGGATACGCGTTATGCGGCACGCTTGATAGCTTAAACCACAGGAGGATTTCGGCGGAAAACGATCAATATCGCGGTCAATTTGCAGCTTTTGCCGGTATTTCGATCCGTTTACGCCTAAAATCTTCAGAAAAGCGCTGAGGGTTCCAGCTTTACCAACCGGGATGCAAGCGGCCCGGCAGCCCGCTCCAGGCCGTTTTCCGGCAGCCGTCCGGCCGAATTTGGCGCTCCAGAGAACTCAGAAATGCGCATCGATCGACGCCATCCGGCGTCGGATTTCCGACGGATCGTCCTGCCGCTTGGACCATGAGACGTAGTAGGCGGCAAGCGTCATGATGGCGATACCGGCCACGCTCACGAGAACCTGCGCGAGCAGGGAACCCGAGCTCAGCAGCAGCGCGAAATGACCGGCAAAGGAGAGGAAGACCCCGAGGCAGAAAACGGCAAGCGATTGCTGGCCGCATACGATCAACGGTTGCAATGCCCGCCATTTCAATCCGCGCCAGTCCGTCGGCATGAACCGCGTCACGATCAAGGCTCCCGCCATTAAATGCACGACGCGATACGGAGCGAGATTCTCCTTGTCGTTCGGATGGAAGGCATCGAACAACCATGCCGGGAAAATCCTCGCAAGTTCCGGAAAACGTCCCGCCATCGCCATCGCCAGCGCAAACAGCAGATAGGCGATCGCGAGGTCGAACAGGATCGACGATTTCAGGAGCGAACGGCATTTTTCCAGTCCGCCGAGCGCGAACCATGCGCCCAGCACGAACAGCAACTGCCAGCAAAACGGGTTGAAGGACCAGTCGCCGTCGAAAAGCGATCGCAGGTTCCAGTCGAACGCGCGGGCCGCGAAATACAGCGCGGCCGATCCCGCCAGCGCGAGGTCCGGCTTGCGCAGCATCAGCCACAGCACCGGCGGAAAAAACGCCACCAGCACGATGTAGAGCTGCAGGATGTCGAGATTGAGCGGCCTCGATGCCAGAAGCAGCCCGTAGATCAACGTCCGCATCGGGTGATCGACCACGCTGGCGACGTTGAATTCGTAGATCAGGTCGGTCGCGGCAAATCGCGTCGCCACGTCGGTGATGGTCACGAGGTAGATCACGAACAGGACGACGTAAGCCGCGTAAAGCTGCCAGACGCGCTTGAAGATCCGGCTGGCGCCGACAATGAAGCCGCGTTCCAGCGTCATCTTGGCGTAGACGATCGAGGCCGCATAACCCGAAATGAAGATGAAGATGTCGACGGCGCCGCAAAAGCCGTAGTTCCGGACCGTGATCCAGTTCACGACATTGTTGGGAATGTGGTCCAGGAAGATGAACCAGTTGGCGATGCCGCGGAAAAGGTCGATCCTGGCATCGCGTCCGTGCGCCGCGACGGTAGCTTGGATATCCATGAAGGCAATTTCGTACTGGGTATTCCCGAAAGCGGGGCCGGATTCGACAATTCGATCAGCCCGAAATCCTAGTGCAGGCGCGCCCGCGATCCCAATGGACTTTGCGTGATCGAGGCCGATCAGGCCTCGAATCCCCTCAAATCCGCAGGTTTCGCGGCCTGTTCGCGGCGCGCGAACAGGCCGGTCAGGAAACCGCCGCATCAAGCCTAGTAGGTCGCAGTGAGATATTCGACGATCTTGGGAACATCCGCATCGTCGATCGGTGCGCCATACACCTTGATCATCTTGGTCACTTCGGCCTGCCAGAAATCCTTCTTGAACTTCGGGCCGCGCGGCTGCGTGTTGATATAGTCGGACGAGTGGCAGGCGGTGCAATTGTTCTGCACCACCTCGAGATTGGGGCCGGGCTTGAACGCGGCGGCTTCGTCGGGAAGCTTGTAATTGACGGGCGCGGCGGTGACCGCGCCGAAACCGAGGCCCGCGACGATGACGCCGGCAAGAAGCGGTGCAAGAAGAAGGAGGCGGTTCATGTCAGATCTCCTCACGCCGCGGTGACGCGAACGGTTTCGACCACATTGCGCATGTAGCCGGCCGGATTCCACCTGGGCTCTGTCGGCTGGGTTTCGCCGGCATTGTTGGTGGCGCGAACCTGCAGCTCGTGACCGCCGGCCGCGAGCTTGACCGGCAGCTTCCATTCGCGGAACGAATATTTGCCGAGGTCCTTGCCGAGTTTGGCCTGTGCCCAGGTCTTGCCGCCATCGGTGGAGACCGCGACTTCCTTGATGCCCTTGCCGCCGTCGAAGGCGATGCCCTTGAGCACCGTCGCGCCGGATTTCAGTTTCGCGCCGTCCGCCACGCTGGTGATGAAGGAGCGAACGTCGAAGCGGTTGATCGGGATCGTCGCCTTCGGCGCGGTGCCGGGATCGACGCAGGCGCACGGCGTATCGGGAATCCGGTAGGCCGATTTCATCCAGAAGCCGTCGAACACGCTGTCGATCACGGTGATTTCGTTGAGATGCTTGACCCAATAGGTGCCGTAATAGCCCGGCACGATCAGGCGCAGCGGGAAGCCGTTCAGGTAGGGCAGGTCCTCGCCGTTCATGCCATAGGCCAGCATCACTTCGCCGTCGCGGGCGTGATCGATGTCGAGCGCCTTGACGAAATCCGGCGTCCTGTCGCTGACCGGCCCGTCCATTCCGTTGAGCGTGATCTGTTTGGCGCCGGCCTGCACGCCGGCCTTGTCGAGCACGGTCTTCAGCGGCACCCCGCGCCAGCGCGCGTTGCCCATCGCGCCGTTGCCCAACTGGCCGCCCGCCACGCGCGGATCGAAAAAGCCGCGGCTGTTGCCCGAGCACTGGTTGACGGCGGTGAGTTCGACCGCGGGCAGCTTCCGGATCTCCTTCAACGAAAGCTTGAGCGGATGGTCGACCTTGCCCTTGATTTCCAGGGTGAACTTGTCCGGATCGATGTCGAGCGGAACGCCTGCCAGATGGTAGCGGACGAAGAAGGCATTGTTCGGCGTGATCGCGCCGTCGTTGAAGATCGAAAATGGTGTCTCCAACTGCGGCGGCCGCTCCGTCAGGCCGATCATCGGCCGCTTCTGCGGATATTTCACCAGCGGCCGTTCGCCGTTGCCGATCGGCAGTGTCACGGCGTCGAGCGCGAACGCCCTGACTGAGCCGAACCCGGTGGCAAGCGCCGCCATACCGGCGCGTTTCATCATCTCTCGTCTGTCGAGCATCGCGCTTCCTCCGAAGCTTCATTGTAGAGGCCGGTCTCCACCGGACTCAGTGAGGCAATAGTCACATCGGAAAGGGCCAAGTCAATTCCTGCTTTGGATGCGTGTACAGGCCATTGCGGCGCAGCAGGACCGCAGCTTTTGCGGAACCATTTTCCGGACACGGCTTCACGTTCTCGCTGCACGTTTCGCGCGAGTTTCATCAATTCGCTCGGCCCTCGGAGATCAGAGGGCGCAGGGAATGCCGGGCGCCCGATGCGCCCGCTAGCTGCGTGTGCAGAGGTAGTGGTAGAGAGCACACGCGTTAGTCAGGTCACACCGGAAAACGCCCGGCATTCCCCACGCAATGGTTTTAACGGTTTCCTTCGCGCTCTCCCGGGTGACCGGGCTTTCTTGCCACCCTCGCCGGCGAGAATTGCTTTTCGCCGACTTGATGCCAGCGTCGGGGCATCAGGACCACACGACTTCGCCGTCCGCCTCAGGCGCCGTCGTCCACGGCACCCTCAGCGTCCACCGCATCCCGCCCCGCGTTTCGTGACGTTGCGCAACGCCCCTCTGAGTGGGGCGGGACGGCGGCGGAGATAAAGGTGATTTGGGTTCGGTGTCAAGAATAATTTCTGAAAATCAGAAATCGACGGAAGGGTCATGCTGGCGCCGCCGACCTGCTCGGCGGCGGGACGAAGGCGCCGGGACCAGACAGGAGGCATGCCTCCTACTCGTGGCCCGCCGTACGTCCGGCCGTCCAGGTTCGCTCGAGAAATTCGAAGACACGCCGCCTCGCTTCCTCTGTCGCGCTGGAATTGAAGCGATAGGTTATGTTGATGCCGCGGCGCGTCCTTGACGTTCCGTTCAGATGTTCGCAATCCCAGCAATGCGTGGCGTTTCGAAAAACGTACCATTCGACCGGTGCGCCGGCCTCCTTTGCCGCCTCGAGTTTTCGCACGCATTCATCTGCCGGCGTCTCGACATCCTTGTCACCCATCAACACCAGGACAGGATGATCAAGCCGATTTCGAACGATCTCGAACGGCGGCGTACCGTTGGTGGGTTTGATCGTGAAGCATCCGGGATACACCGCAACCGTCGCCGCAAAGCCTTCGCTGCCGGGCAGGGCCCCACGCAAATCGCTGCTGCTGCCGAGCAGGGCGACCATCGCTCCCCAGGAGAAGCCGACATGCGCAATACGCTTCTTGTCGACGTATGGAAGCGTTCGCAGGTAATCGGCCCCCTGCATCGCGTCACGGATGCCGCGTGGGAAGTTCACCCCGTTCTTCGACCCGTCGCACACGGAATCGACGCCACGTTGACCCAGGGAATCGATCAGGAGGACAACATATCCCTGCCGAATCGCCGCTTGTGCCCAGGTGCCCATCGAGCGGTTGGGCCGTCCATCCAGGGTATGGAGGCCCGCACATTGATGATGCAGAACGACCGCCGGAAACGGTCCCGGTCCATCCGGCTTCAGCAAAGCCATTCGTGAACCATCTACGGCGGCGGACGATGACGCCGCAGGAAACGTAAGGTCCTTTGCCTGCGTCGCGATGCCGAGCAACCCCTGGGCGCCGGCCGCGGATGACGCCAACAGGAGACCGGCAACGAGCGGGCTGAACCACCGGGCTGTCATGTCCATCGTTCCTGATCGAACCATCGGGCAAGGGCACGTCGCGCAATGCTCACACCGGGTCATTGCCGGCCAGAAGCATCACTTCAAAGCCGCCTTGGGGTCAAGAGCGTCGGTTTGGACGAAAGCCGGTCACTTCCGGTCTACTTGCGGGGAGTGTTTGCGTGCCTGGGCGCGCACGCCGGCAGATTTGCGATTTCAGCCAGTGAAGATGCTGCTGCCGCCGCAGAGGCCGCCCAAAGCGCCGGTTATGCTTCTGTCTCGCTTGACGAGACAAGACCTTCAGACGGCACGGGCAAATGACGCGCTTCAGGCCGCGCCCTTGATGACGTAGTCGCCGGGGACGCACTTGATGCGGCCGATCGCCCATTTATCGCTGGAATAGATCGAATGCGCCTTCCAGTCCGCGAGTGCGGGCTGCGAGAGCATGCAGGCCTGCATCGGCATCTCGTCCTTGATGACGATTTCCTCGCGACAGACCGGCTGCGGGATGTTGGCTAACGAGTGGCACATCAGGGCGACGACGGTAATTTGCATTGGCTTTTCTCTGTTTGTGCTGGGCGGAGACAAGACGCGTCTCCGCACAGGAGTATCCGCGAGCGTTGTTGAACGGGGTTATCTGCGACGGCGCACGTACACCGGCGACAGCTGGTGCTGCGCGGTCAGCGCTTCGATTTCAGAATCGAATGCTGGCCGAGGCTGATGCCGGGCGCGCCATTTCGGGCCGGGCCCACGCATATAGTGCAGTTCCGGCCGGTAGCTGTCGCGCACGTCCATGGTCAGGTTGCGAACGACATTGATCAAGCAGGAGGCTCGCTCGGCTGTCCTGCGAGCAAAACCCGACAATACGCCTGCATCTGCGATTCTCATCGGTGAACTCCTCCTGTTGCCTTGCCGCTCGGCCTATCGGCGGCCACTCCCAAACATAATCAGGGAGCGAAAGACGAACCATTGCACCGAGGTTTGATCCCGACCTGACATTTGGGTCGAGGGGGGCATACCTAGGTTTAGGATCGGCCAACCGGGTGTCCCGGCAAGGCATAGGGCACCAGACCCGTGAGTCGGCACGGCGCGACTTCCGGTTCAAATTGGTCGAGCGGTCGATCTCACTTGTGTGATGGCGACGCCGGAGATCGCGAGCAGTCCACCGACAATCAACTTCGGGGTCACGGGATCGCCAAGGAACGACACGCTCGAAATGACGGCGAACACCGGAAGCAGCAAGCCGAATGGCGCGACCCGGCCCATGGAGCAACGGGCGATCAACCAGAACCAAAGGCCGAACCCAAGGATTCCGCCGATGAAAATCGTGTAGGCGAGCGCGAGCCAACCATGTTGATCCGCCGCGACGAGGCTCGCCTGTTGTCCATGTTCAAGGAGCAGCGACATCAACGCGACTTGCGGCACCGTGAGCAGCGACGACCATCCCATCAACATCAAGGGGTCGAAAGGGCCGTAGCGCTTCGTCAGGACGTTGGACATCGCAAACGCGAAGGCTGCCCCAACCACGAGCAGCAGCGGAAGCGCGCTTGCCGCCAGATCAGGCCCCCCTGCCAACGCGGCCACGCCGGCGAATGCAATCGCCACTCCGGTGGACGTCGCCAGGGATGGCCGCTCCGCAAGCAGCGGCCAGGCCAACAGAACAGTGAAAGGCGTGGCGAGTTGATAGGCGACGGCCGACATGCTTCCCGAGCCGAGCCCAAGGCCAACATAGAACAGCCCGAAGTTCAGTCCACCAAGGAAAACCGAAATGGCTGCGACAGGGCCGAGCTGCTGACGCGTGGGCCTTTTGACGAACGGAACAAGCAGCAGCGCGATGGCCAGGAAGCGCAGTGCGAGGAAGAAGAGGGGCGGAAACTCCGTAACGCCCACCTTGATGGCCACGAACTGATAACCCCAGAGCAAGGGAATAGCCACCGCGCAGACGATCTGGATGGCAGACATGGCGTCCTTTCGTTCAAGACCGTTCGGTCTAGATATCGGCGCACCAATAAAGGAGGCGTCCATGGGTTGTTCACCTGATGAAGCGATCGAGAAGAGCGTCAGCGGTGGCTTGCGATGCGATCCGCGTCGGCGCCGCCTTGCCGACCACGCGCAGCCCCTCGACGAAACAGACGAGAATTCGGGCGGCACTTGACGGCTCGACGCCTTCGGCCAGCTTGCCCGCCGTCTTCGCGCGGGAGAGCGCATCCGCCACCCGGGCCTCCATGGCGTTGAAAAAGCTCCGGATGCGACGATCGACTTCGGCATCACGGCCAGCCAGTTCCATGGCTGTGGCCACGAGCAGGCATCCGCGCCGGCCATTGGCGCCGCTCGTGCGGTCGACGTAACCGGCGAGGTAGGCCCGCAGGCCGTCGACCGGATCCCTGCGTGCGGCGAGTTCGATATCCATCCGTGCCAGGGCATCGGCAACGTAGCGATCAAGCGTACGCAGGAAGAGCGAGTGCTTGTCACCGAAAGCAGCGTAAAGGCTGCCCCGCGAGAGCTTCGTCGCACGAAGAAGGTCCGGCAGCGCGGTGGCGTGATAGCCGCGCGACCAGAACACACCCATCGCGCGTTCGACAGCGGCTTCGGTGTCGAAGCTTCTGGGGCGGCCACGGGGCAATTGTACTGGGGTCTGTCGGCTCATTGCCCGCATATTAGACCAATCGGTCTTTAAATCGCAAGCGACCAAATTGGGAAGCGACCGCGGAAGTTCGCCGTCCGAAGCTTGTCGTCCAGCTTCTATGCCGGGATGGGCCCCTCGATCCGATGAACTTCGCGCACGGCGTCGCGATTGCCGATCCGGGCGTGATGCGCGACCAAATTGGGGTAGGCGCGAATATCGAAGCCCACGCGAGGCGTCCAAGCCGTCATCGCATACAGGCCGGCGTCGGCAATCGAGTAGTCTTTTCCCAGCAAATACTCATGCGCGGACAAATGCTGGTCGACGAAGGCGAAGCGCGACTTCAGTCGATCGCGGAACACATCCCTGGCCCGTTCGTCGAGTGCTGGGTAAAACAGCGGGCCGAGAGCTCCCTTGTGCACCTCGCTGGAGAGAAAGTTCAGCCAGGCCTGAAGCCGCGCGCGCTCGATGGTTCCGTTCGGCGGCGCAAGCTTTCCCGCCGGGGCGCGGTCCGCGATGTACTGGGCGATCGCGGCCGCCTCGAGAAGTATGGTGCCATCATCGAGCGCCAGGGCCGGTATGTAGCCCAGCGGGTTTATGGCCTTGTAGTCCCCGCCGTCCGCCATCCTCTTGCTGGCTTCATCAACCCTCACGGCGACAAAGGAAAGGCCGCTCTCGAGCAGGGCGACATGGGGCATCAGCGATATCGTGCCCGGCGCGTAGTATAGCTTCATGTCACCATCGTCCTGCTCTTCCGGGCCAACCGTCCTTCAGGCGGCTTGCCGGACGCTAATGCGCGCAGACGGAGATGCCAATCCGATCGAAGGCTGGTCCAGTCCCCGGCTTTTCGAACCGCAAGTCGCGGGACGGTTCCGGCTCTTTCAAATGTCCGCTTGGAAAGGCGGAAAAGCTCCGGACGAGCAAATGGCTTCCGCTTTACCTCTGACGGTCGATCGTGCCGGTGTGTGACCGGCATGTGAATTAGCGCTATAACTCGGAAGTCGTTGGCCTCCGCAGATGACATTCCCGGCGGGTTACGGTAGCTTATTTTGACTGTCGCTCGCGATGGGCTTGCCGGGACCGGGGCAATGGAAGGCATTGGATGCCGCGGTCTCTCATTCGCATGCTGATGCCAACGGGCTGTCCCCGGGCATTCTGAGGAGTTGCTTATGAGTAGTGTGAATGAGCAAGACCCGCTCAATCCAAGGGATCCCGCCTATTATGCGCCACGCAGGTTGCGCGAGAGGGCAGGCTCTGAGCTCGTCAGGGCTCCAATCGCGCGTTCCCCTTCGCTCGACCCCGACCTGATGGACGAACCGCCTGGGGCCGAGCAGCGATCCGCGCTGCTGACCGTCGCGGGTCGCTTCGCCGCGGTCGCCGGCGCCGTGTTGGTCGCGGCGCTGTTCTTCGTCTTCGTACTGCCGGCTTCGCGTCAGTCCGGCGCGGCTTTGCCCGCTCCCGAAATCACAGGCTCGACAACGACAGGCTCGACCAAAGCCGCTCCGTCTCAAGTCAGCCAGGAGGACAGCGGATCGAAGAAGCCCGCGCTTGCAGAGTTTCAAGCCCTCCTCGCATCGCCCCCGGCCAGCACGCCCGCCGTCCACGAGCAGCCCCAGCAGTTGCTCAAGGAGTTTTTGCAATGGCGTCAGAAGGCTAACTCGTCGCAATAGTACGATCGCGACTGCCCTAGGGAGGGGCACACTATTCCGGAAGCCCCGCTTTGCGGAGACCATCGATATAAACTTCATTGCCCCATGAACTGGTCAGGGCAACCCCTACCGAAATGCGGTATTCGGGATTTAGCTCAAGCAGCCGGGCTGCTGCCTCTCGCGCCTCGGCGTCGCGTCCAAGATGAGCCAAGGCTGATGCGAGGCAGCGATAGATCGTCGAAAACGTCTGGTTCTTGCGCAGGGCCTTCCTGGCCGCCGCGACAGCTTCGTCGAAGCGCCGAAGCTCGATCAGTGCTGTCCCCATTCCCGTCAACGTCGAGTAAAGCAGCGGATCGAGCGGGCTAAGGCGAATGGCGCGTTCAAAACTGCGAACCGCCTCTTCAGCTCGCGCCGAATGCCGATAGGTCCAGCCTCTCTGGTCCCAAGCATGCGCCAGATTTGGATTTACCGCCACGGCGCGGTCCACCATCTCGATTGCCGTATCGAAATCGCCGGTCCATGCCGTCAGATGCCCGCCGCTGGCCAACGCGTCCGGATCATTGTCGTCGATGCTGAGCGCCAACTGGAAAAGCCGCGTCGCCTCCTTGAGCTCCGACTTTGGATCGGCGGCCCATCCCTGAAAGACGTTAAACATGTGGGCATCGACAGCCAGCGATGCTGCGGCCCCGTAGCGGGGATCGATCTCCAGGGCGCGGTGGAGTAGTTGCAGGGTGTTCGACAGTCCTTCGCGCGTCAACGAGTAATAGTTCGATGCGGCCCGGAGATAGGTGTCGTAGGCACTAAGGTCGTTGGGTCGGCGCCCCGCCGCGAGTTCGATTTCGACCCGCAATAATCTTGGTGTGATGGCGGAAATGATACCCTCGGTCATCTCGTCCTGCAGCGCAAAGATGTCGCTGACGTCACCCTCAAATCGATCCGCCCAGATGTGCGCCCCGGTCGCGGCATCGATCAATTGACCGATGATCCGGACTTTTCCAGCCGATTTGCGAACGCTGCCTTCCAGTACATAACGTACACCGAGTTCGCGCCCGATCTGCTTGATGTCGACGCTGCGCCCCTTGTATGTGAAGCTCGAATTGCGGGCGATTACAAACATCGACTTGAACCGCGACAGCGCCGTGATGATTTCGTCGACCATTCCGTCCGCAAAATATTCCTGCGCCGGGTCGCCGCTCATGTTCTGGAACGGCAGCACGGCGATGGAGGGCTTATCAGGCAGCGCGAGGGCCGGATTCGACGGTTCTATCGGATCGACAGTAGCGGCAGCGGCGTCCGACCGCTGCATTTCCTGCACTTGTCCGACAAAACGGAAGCCTTTGCGCGGCAGTGTCTTGATCAGGCGTTGTTCATCGCCGAAGTCGCCGATTGCGTTTCGCGCGGCATTCAGGCGCGTCGTGAGGGCCGTATCGGACACGATACGGCCGTTCCAGACGGCGTCGATGAGGTCGTCCTTGCTGACGACCTTTTCCCGGTTGTGGATCAGATAATAGAGCAGGTCGAAAACCTGCGGCGCGACGGCAACGACGTCCGACCCGCGATAGAGTTCGCGTAACTCGGTGTCGAACGCGTACTCCTCGAAGAGATAACGCAAGCTGCCAATCCCCTGGGGCGGCCTTCGATCATCGGACTCCAGCATCGGCCGGAGCGCAAAGAATAGGCCGCCGGTGGCGGAAATGTAAGCCAAATAAGAAGACCGAATCCCCGGCCGCGGTCTCGCGGCCAGGGATCTGCGGCGCGCCAGCGAATTTCAATCAATATTCGCAGACGTTGACGGTGCGCAGGCGAAAGCCGAACGGGGTGGGCACGCGGCGCACCACGTAGCATCCGTCATCGACGCCGCCGACATAGCCGATGCCGAAGCCGCGGCCGAAATAGTGATGATGGAATCCGCCGCCCCAGCCGCCACCCCATCCACCGCCCCACGAATGGGCGGAAGCGGCGGTGGGAGCCAGCGCGATGGCGCTGAGAGAAGCTGCGGCAACGAGTGCGAGAGTGAGTTTGCGTAACATGGTCGTTCTCCTTCGATGTGCGCAGTTAGCGCGGGTTCGATTGTCGTTTCAGTCCTACCCATCGCCCATCAGTCGCGGCCTTTTGAGCCGCGGTTCGAGAAAACAGCGTTGGAATCGCAGACAATTTTCTGAACGTCCGTTCAGACAGGCGCGGAATCGCGCGGGGCGTTCAGGCCGCCACAGTCCGCACATCGTTAACCAGCGCGGACAACGCCTTGGCATCGCTGACGGAGCGGACGATCATCGGCTCGGCTGCGTCCGCGGATCGTGACTTCCTGCTGCGGCAGCGCATCGTCCGCAAGCCCGGCGGTGATGCGAACCTCCTCCGAGACGATCGCCTCGCAGGCGAGCGTCTTGGTCATGTCCTGCAGCCGTGCCGCGACGTTGACGGCGTCGCCGAGCGCGGTGAACACCATGTGGTCGCGGTAGCCGATATCGCCGATGATGACTTCGCCGCCGTGAATGCCGATGCCGAAGCGGATCGGCTCGCGCAGATCGTGGCTGAGGAATTGATTCAGCTCGTCGACATTGACCGCGATCATGGCCGCCGCCCGCAGCGCCTGGCGGCAGGCGGTCTGCGGGTTGGTCGAAAGCCCGAACAGCGCCAGCTGTCCGTCGCCGACGAACTGGTTGGGCTGGCCGCCGCATTCGATCACCGCCTGCGACACCGCGCCGAGGAAGCGGTTGACGATGAACACGGTGTCGAACGGCAGCCGCTTTTCCGCGAGCTTGGTCGAGCCGCGCATGTCGACGAACATGCTGACGAGATAGCGCTCCTGGCCGATGCGATGCGGATGCGAGGCGTGCGCGTTGGCCGACATCGTCATGCGGCATGAAGATCTGGAAGAAGGAGAGATCGGTCTCGGGCCGGAGCTGGCAGGCGAGGCGGATCGAGGGATCGGACGCGCCGACGCGGTTGAGCACGAAGGCCTCGCGCTGCGACGGCTCCGGCAGCGCGGCTGCAGTCGCCGATCACGCGAATGCGGCAGGTCGAGCAGCGGGCGCGGCCGCCGCAGACGCTGGCATGCGGCACATTGTAGCGCAGGCTCGCCTCGAGCACGCTGAGGCCCTTCGGCACCCGAATCGTCCTGCCGTTGCCATAGGACAGGTTGATCATGCCGCCGCGCCGCTCGGTCAGCGCGCGGGCGCCCCTCGCCAGCAGCACCAGTCCGAGCAGGCCGAGATAGCCGATCAGGAAATATTCCACGATGCTGTCCAGCACCTCCTGCTCGGCCGGGGTGCCGACCTGCCGCGGTCGCCAGATTTTCCGCCCGCCACTCCTTGGTCTGGCTGTCGTCGACGACGCTGCGGCCGCCCTGATAGAGGCCGAGCATCGCCAGCGTCGGAACCAGCACCGCGGCGGCGAGCAGGAACGGCGCGGCGCGCTTGAACCAGGTGCTTCATCCGCAGCCAGAAATAAAGCCCGATGCAGCCGTGGATCCAGGCGATCAGCAGCAGCGCATACATCTGCCAGATCTTGTACGGCCACACCACCCAGTAGGCGTAGAACACCTGCGGATAGAGCTTTTCATGTCCGAACAGGGTCTGGCCGAGCCGCACGCCGATGATGTGGGCGATGATCAGCGCGGGGATGCTCAGGCCGAGCACGAGCTGCAGCGGCTCGATCGCCTTCCAGCGAAATTGCCGGCGCTCATACAGCGCCCAGATCCCGAGACCGGCATGAACCAGCGCGGCGGTGTAGAAGGCGATCGCGACCGGGAGGAACTGCCAGAACACGGTGTGGTAGTAGACGCCGGTGGCCAGCGCATCCATCGAGATGTTGCCGAGCGCATGGTTGAGGAAATGGCTGACCAGATAGGCAAACAGCACCAGCCCGCAGGCCAGCCGGACCTGCCGGACGCCGATGCCGCGGATGAAGTTTGTCAGCCGTTCCTGGGAGAACCTGATCATGCGATTCGCTTGAGCAGCCATAGGGAATAGATCGGCGATAGTAGAGTTTAATTCCCTTGGTATCACAATATACGAGTCGTCCCTGTGAACCGTTACGCCGCGGCGAAACCCTGGCGCAGACCGGTGGCCGGCGACACCGCCGATGTCAATCAGCCGCGCGCAAACTCTCGGCGTTGACACCCCCTTCGGAGTCGGGGAAAAAGCCCCGTGACGATTGCCGCCCCCGATAAATCAGCAAAACCGGACAGTTTCGCCCCGCGGCAACTGCTCGCCGTCGTCGCGTTGATCGCGGCGATGACGGCGTTGCGGCTGATCTATGCCAGCGTGATCGATCTGCGCACCGACGAGGCCTATTACTGGACCTGGTCGAAGGAGAACGTGCTTTCCTTCCTCGATCATCCGCCGATGATCGCCTGGTTCATCCGCTTCGGCACCGCGATTTTCGGCGACACCAATCTCGGCGTGCGGTTCGCCGGCATCCTGGCGATGCTGGTGACGCAATTGCTGCTCGCCGATATCGTCCGCCGCGTGACCCATGACGTCCGCGCGGTCGTGCTCGCGGTGCTGATGCCGGAGGCCGCGCTGTATTACGGGCTGTTGATGGCCAAGGTCTCGCCCGACGTCGCGCTGATCCCGTTCGCGGTGGCGATGCTGTGGGCGCTGGTGCGGCTCGCCGAGAGCGACGACGGGCGCTGGTGGCTGGCCGCCGGCGCTCTTCGCCGGGCTTGCGCTGCTGTCGAAATTCACCGCCGTGATGCTGCTTCCGGCGGTCGCGGCCTTCATGCTGGTGCCGGCCTGGCGCCGGCGCTGGCTGTCGAGCCCGCTATCCGTGGGCCGCGGCGCTGATCGCGCTCGCGGTGTTCTCGCCGGTCCTGATCTGGAATGCCGAGCACGACTGGGCGTCGTTCCGATTCCAGTTCGTGCGGGCGGCCGCGACCCATGAAATGTCGTTGCGCACCGTCGGCGACTTCATCGGCCTGCAGTTCGGGCTGGTCGGGTTCATCCTGCTGCCGGTGGTGCTGTCGGGCGTGGCCTGACGGCGTGGCGCGGCTATCGCCGCGGCGAGCCGGTCGCGATCCTGCTGTCGACCGCGGTGATCGTTCCCTTCGTCTATTTCTTCTGGAAGTCGCTGACGCTTGCGGGTCGGCGACACCTGGCCGATGTTCATCTGGCCGGCCGGCTTTGCCGCCGCCGCCATCAACATCGCGATGCTGCCGCGCGAAGGTTTTCCGGCCTGGATGATCAAATCGACGATCGCCTGGGCCAAAGCCGCGGTCGCTTCCGGCATCGTCTTCGTCGTCGTGGTGTTTCTCTATTATGTCGCGGCCCCCTGGAATTTCATCGGCCGGGCCGATCCGATCGGCGGCGAGGCGGGCTACGAGCAGGTCGTGGCGCGGGCGCAGGCCGAATTGCAGAAGACCGGCGCGACCTGGATCGCGACCACGGACTACCGGACCTACGCGATGCTGCGCTGGTATCTTCAACGGCCGCGTGCCGGTGATCCAGATCAACGAGCGCGGCCGGTTCATGGGCTTTCGCGATCCCGGCATGAATTTGATCAGGGGTCATACCGGGCTCTATGTCGGGCGCGAACCCGACGACACAGACGCCGCTATGGGCGTCGACGACGGCGGTCAGGGAGCCGCTGGAGCGGGTCGAGCGCAGCTGGCGCGGCATCGTGATGGATACCTACGCGCTGGAGAAACTGACCGGCTGGACGCCGGAGCTTTCGCCGCCGCCGGATTCGCCGCTCTATCGCTGGCGCGTGCTGGCGGGCGATGTTCTTGCCGCGTCATGGCGCGTGGCGCGGCCTTTGACGGAATCGATGCGAACCGACAACACGAGACAAACATCTCGCGGAGGATCACAAGAAAATGTCTGTTCGAATCGCCGCACTGGCGCTTGCACTCGTGCGCGATCGCGCTGCCGGCCTCGGCCGCCGACTACCCCGATCACGCGATCAAGATGATCGTGCCGTTTGCCGCCGGCGGCGGCACCGACGTGCTGGCGCGCATCGTCGCGCAAAACCTCAACAGCAAATGGGGCCAGCCGGTGGTGGTGGAAAACCAGCCGGGCGCATCGGGCGCGATCGGCACCCGGGCGGCGATGAAGGCGGCGCCCGACGGCTACACGCTGCTGATGGCATCGACCGGCGCGCTGATGGCGGTTTCCGCCGGCGCCGACGGCGACGGCCCGTTCGACGTCAACAAGGTGCTCTCGCCGATCGTGATCGGCGCGGCGCCGCCCTATCTGCTGGTGGTCCGTCCGACGTTGCCGGTCAACATCGACCGCCGACCTGATCCGCTGGCCAAAGAGAAGCCGGAGGGGCTGACCTTCGGCTCGTCCGGCGTCGGCGCGGCGTCGCATCTGTCCGGCCTGCTGTTCGCCAGCGAAACCGGGATCAAGATGCTGCACGTTCCCTACAAGGGCACCGGCCCGGCGGTGACCGATCTGCTCGGCGGCCGCATCGACATGATGTTCGCGCCGGGACCGGTGGTGCAGCAGTTCGTGGCGTCGGGCCAGCTCAAGGCGCTGGGCGTCACCGACACCAAGCGCTCGAAATTCTATCCGGACGTCCCGCCGGTCGCCGAGACCGTGCCCGGCTATGAATCGGTCGGCTGGTTCGGCCTGCTGGCGCCGCCGAATACGCCGCCCGAGATCGTCAGCAAGATCAACGAGGTCATCGTCGCGGCGATGCAGACCCAGGAATTCCGCGATCATCTGGCGACGCTGGGCGCCGAGCCCAAGCCGCAGACGCCGGAGGAATTCGGCCGCTACATCAATGCCGACGTTGCCAAATGGAGCAAGCTCGTGAAAGACAACGACGTGCAATTACCGGGAGGAAAGTGAAGATGCGTCTTGCGACTTTGTCGATCCAAGCGCTCGGCCGGGAAGCCGCGTTTCGGCATCGTCCGCGGCGAGAATATCGTCGACGTCGTGGCGGCGGCGAATGCGCTGCATCGCGCGGTGCCGGCGACCACGGTCAAGATCGCGCTGACCAGCGGGGCGCAGACGCTCGCGGCGCTGGAGGAGCTTGCGGTTGCGGCCGAACGCGCGAAACTGCTTCGTCCCGTCGCCGGCGCTGAAATTCCTGCCGCCGATTCCGGACCCGTCAAAATTCTTCTGCGTCGGCAAGAACAACAGGAAGCATCGCGAGGAACTCGCCGCCAACAAGATGCTGACCGAGGTGCCGAACGAGCCGACCGGATTCATCAAGCTGATCTCGACGATGTCCGGCGACGGCGACGAGGTGGCCAAGCCCGCCGACATCACCACGCTCGATTACGAGCCGGAGCTTTGTTACGTGGTCGGCAAGCGCGCCCATGGCGTCAAGAAGGCCGACGCGATGGATTACATCTCGGGCTTCACGCTCACCAACGATGTCAGCGCGCGCGAAATCCAGAAGCGCGAGGTCGCCTCCGGCAGCCGGTTCTGGACCGCCAAGAACATGCCGGGCTTCGCGCCGGTCGGCCCCTACATCCTGACCATGGATGAAGTCGCCGACACCGACAATCTCTGGGTCACCTGCGACGTCAACGGCGAGCGGCGGCTGCGCTCCAACACCGGCGATTATCTCTACAAGATCGCCGACGTGCTGGAGCATTTTTCGCGCTACGTCGTGTTCGAGCCCGGCGACCTGATCGCCATGGGCGCGCCGAGCGGCGTCGCGGTCGGCCAGCCGAACGCGGCCGAGCTTTATCTGCAGCCCGGCGACGACATGGTGATTTCGTTCGAGGGACTGATGTCGCTGCGGACGAGGATCGTCGCGCCGGGCCAGGCATGATTTTTCTTGATCCCTCCCCGCGAGGGGAGGGATCAAGCGCGGAGTTTCACTCCTCGCCGTCGCGCTTCCGCAGCAGATCCTTCGCCAGATCGCCGAGCACCGGCCGCGGCAGCGCGGTGAACGGCAGCGGGCGGGTGACGTCGATCGCGGCGAGGCCGAGCCGCGCGGTCAGCAGGCCGTTGAGCACGCCTTCGCCGAGCCGCTGCGACAGTTTTGCCGCGATGCCATGGCCGAGCACCTGCTGGATCAGGCTGTCGCTCGCCGCCATGCCGCCGGTGATGGCGACATGGGCGATGACGTGGCGCATCAGCCTGATCATGCCGAGCGCGCCGGGCCGTCCGCCATAGAGCCGCGCCAGTTGCCGGATCAGGCGCAGCGAGGCCACGAACACGAACAGCACGTCGATCAGCGCGCGCGGGCTGACGGCGGTGACGATCGAGACGCGCTGCGCGGCCGACGAGACCAGCCGGCGCGCTTCCTGATCGAGCGGCGTCATCAGTTCGCGCTCGGCCAGCCGGATCATGTCGGCGCCGTCGATGATGTCGTCGGCATGGCCCTGCAGCGCGGCGCGCGGCCGCGCCAGATGCGGGTTCTGGTGCGCGAGTTTTAGCAGCTCCTGCACGATGGCGCGGCTTTCGGCGCGATCGTCGCTGAGCAGCACCTCGGCGGCGCGCAGATGCAGTTTTTCGATGGTCGCAAGCCGCGCCAGCCCGAACGCTTCGCGCGCGACGACGATGACAAGCGCGAGCGCGGCGGCGAGAGCAAAGCCGAGTCCGAGAAAGCCGAGGCCCTCGCTGCGCGCGAACAGATCCTCGATCAGACGGGTGACGCTGAGGCCCGAGGCCGAGCAGCACCAGTCCGCCGACCGCGCTCCAGAACACCGCGCCCCAGCGAAAGCCGCGCCGCGCCGGGAGCAGCGGCGCCTCGACCGGGACCGGCAGCAGCGCGGGGTCGGCTTCCGGCGTGACGTGGACCGTGCCGCGCGACGGGCGGCTGGTTTCGTCCGCATCCATCACGACCACGCCGGGATCGTCGAGCTTGAAGGTCGCGGGCTTGCGGCGGGCGCTCGCTCATTGCAGTCTGTCTCCGATCAGGAACTGGAGGGCGCGGTCAAGGCGGATGTGAGGCAGCGTCGGGCCTTGCGCATCGGTGCTTTCCAGTTGCGGCGGCCGAAAGCGCAGAAAGCGGAAATCGCTCTTTTCGGCGCTGGCGCTGGAAAGCCCGCGAAACGCGTCGTCGCCGGCAAAGAGCTCTTCCGGATCGGCCGGCAGGTCGCCCGGAAAGGTCGCGACCTCGGTGTTGCCGTCGAAGGCCTCGCCGTCGGCGATCTCGCCGGGGGCGGGGGTTCCCAGGATCGAGGGCAGTTTGTCGCGGCCGCGCGCGACGGTCGCCTCGCGGGTGGCGCGCACCGCGGCCAGCGCCACGACGTCGATCTGGGCGCCGGTGTCCTCGGCGCGCGCGACCGCCCCGGCGACCGTCCGCCGCAACACCGCTTCCAGCCGGTCATGGCTCGAATGGTGCAGGTGATCGGCCTTGGTCGCGGCGAACAGGATGCGGTCGATCCGCGGCCGGAACAGGCTGGTCAGGAACGTGCTGCGGCCGATCCGGAAACAGTCGAGAATTCCCGCCAGCGCCGCCTCGAGATCGTGCAGCGCCTCGGGCCCGGAGTTGAACGCCGAGAGCGCATCGACCAGCACGATCTGGCGATCGAGCCGCGCGAAATGATCGCGGAAGAACGGCCGCACCACCACGTCCTTGTAGGCCTCGTAACGCCGGACCATCATCGCCCACAGCGATCCCTCGGGCGCGGTGCCTTCGTCGGGCAAATCGAGCGGCGCGAAGGTCAGCGCCGGCGAGCCCGCGAGATTGCCCGGCATCAGGAAGCGGCCGGGCGGCAGCAGGCTCATCGCAAAGCGCTCGTCGCGGCAGGCGCGCAGATAATCGGTGAACAGCCGCGCCGCCGTCAGCGCGGCCTGCTCGTCCTCGTGGTCGTCGGCGCTCAGCGTCGCGAGATGGGCGTGCCACTGCGCCGCCAGCGGCGCGCGGGGGCGCTCGCGCGACAGGGCGAGGCTCTCGCGCGACCATTGCTCGTAGCTCTTGTTGAGCAGCGGCAGATCGAGCAGCCATTCGCCGGGATAGTCGACGATATCGAGGGTCAGGGTGCGGTCCGCGCCGTTTTGGCGCTGGTAGTCGATCACCAGCCGCAATTCGCTGATGTCGACCGTCGAGTTCGGCCAGCGCCGCGCCTCGATCAGGGTGCGGACGTGGTTCTCGTAGTCGAAGCGCGGCACCGCGTCGTCGGGCTGCGGCTCCAGCCGGGCGCGCGCGATCCGCCCGCTGGCGAACGGCTCGAAAACCGGAAAGCGGCCGCCGCGGGTGAGGCCGTGGATCAGCGCGGTGATGAAGACGGTCTTGCCGGCGCGTGACAGTCCGGTGACGCCGAGCCGCACCGTCGGATTGAAAAAGTGGTCGCCGTAATCCAGCAGCGCCCGCGCCGACAGGCGCGCTTCCTCGATCATTTCGGAAAAACCTGGGGCCATGCGGCGGGGAAAACTCGATTTGGCGGGCAAAGGACTGGAAACCTGACCGAAAGGTGGCGATTGACGGTCCAAAATCAAGTTTCATACTTAGGACGCTATTCGGGCCTTGGATTTCGGGGTTCGTTGACCCCCCAAGCGCTATGATCTATCGCTCTCGGAAGCCCGCCGGATCGCCATGACCATCTTCAGACTGAAGCAGCTTGCCTCGACCTCCGTCCATGCGGCGGCCGACGCCATGCGCTGGAATTACGATCGGGCCGAACTGATCGCCGACGGCGTCGTGCACGGCATCGGCGTGTTCTGCGGCGTGGTCGCGGCCACCGTGCTGATCGTGCTCACCGCGGTCTACGCCACGCCGTTCGAAGTGGCGGTGGTCTCGGTCTATGTCGCGGGCCTTCTGACCATGCTGGTGCTGTCGGCGACCTATAATCTGTGGCCGGTGTCGCGCGCCAAATGGGTGCTGCGCCGCTTCGACCATTCGGCGATCTATGTGCTGATCGCGGCGACCTATACGCCGTTCATCGCCCAGATGAAGGACAGCGTCTTCGCGATCGCGCTTCTGATCGGCGTGTGGTGCGTGGCGATCGTCGGCATCGTGATCAAGCTGGTGTTTCCGGGCCGCTTCGACCGGCTGGCGGTCGGGCTTTATCTGGCGATGGGCTGGAGCGGCTTCATGGTCTACGACACCGTGGTGTCGTCGCTGCCGACACTGACGCTGTGGTTCATCGCCGCCGGCGGCCTGCTCTATAGTTTCGGCGTGATCTTTCACGCCTGGCAGCGGTTGCGTTTCCAGAACGCGATCTGGCATTCCTTCGTGCTGTTGGGCGCGGCCTGCCATTACACCGCCGTGCTCGATCTGGTTCTGACCTGAATTCTTGAAAGGCTGAGGGCGCGATGCAGGTGACCGGCAAGGTCGTGGTTGTCACCGGCGGCGCCAACGGCATCGGCCGCGCGCTGTGCGAAGCCTTTCACCGCGCCGGCGCCGCCAAGGTGATCGTCGCCGATCTCGATCTGGCTGGCGCCCGAGGCGGTCGCGGCCTCGGTCGACGGCGCGGCATTCAAATGCGATGTCGGGCAGGAAAAGGACATCCTCCACGTCATCGAGGAAACCGAGCGGCAGTTCGGCCCGATCGCGCTGTTCTGCTCCAATGCCGGCATCGGCGGCGGCTTCGATCCGTTGTCGGAGAATGCCGGCGGCAATTCCGACGAGCCGTTCGTGCGAAGCTGGGCGATCCATGTCATGGCCCATGTCTATGCCGCGCGGCATCTGATCCCGCGCATGAAGGCGCGCGGCGGCGGCTATTTCCTCAACACGATTTCCGCGGCCGGACTGCTGTCGCAGGTCGGCAGCCCGGCCTATTCGACCACCAAACATGCCGCGGTCGGGTTTGCCGAGAATCTCGCGATCTCGCACAGGGCCCATGGCATCAAGGTTTCGATCCTGTGCCCGCAGGGCGTCGACACCAACATGCTGCGCTCGATCCCGAAGGGCCCGCAATCCGGCGACGGCGATCTGACGCCGGAGCAGGTGGCGCAGGATGCGCTCGCCGGCATCGAACAGGAGACCTTTGTCATCCTGCCGCATCCGCAGGTCCTGGGCTACATGCGCAAGAAGACCGAAAATTACGATCGCTGGATCGCGCGGCATGGCGAAGATCCAGGCCAAGATGCGGGAAGATTTCGGGAAGTAGACGCATGCGTCATTCGCGGAGCGCTCAGCGTCAGCGCGAAGCCATGTGCCGAGCATCCGACGATTGCGATTGCATCCGTCGCAGACGTCGATCGCTGCGCGATCGCCATCCGGAATGACGGCTTCTGTCGCTCAGCTCTTCTGCGCGTAGAGCAGCGGCACCGCGAAATCCACCATCACTTCGATCAGGCTGGTGCCGTCATGCGCGAGGCCGCGCTTCAGCGCGGGCGCGAGTTCGGATGATTTCGTCACGCGCACCGCGTCGCAGCCCATGCCTTCCGCGATCTTCACAAAATCGATGCCGGGCAGTTCGAGGCCGGGCACGTTGCGCACCTGCATCACCTGGCTGAACGAGCGCATCGCGCCGTAGCCGGCATTGTTGATCACCACCACCGTCAGCGGCAGCTTGCGCTGCGCCGCGGTCCACAGCGCCTGGATCGAATACATCGCCGAGCCGTCGCCGATCAGGCAGACGGTGCGGATGCCGGGGCGGCCGAGCGCCATGCCGACCGCGGCCGGCAGGCCGTAGCCCAGCCCGCCGCTCGCCATGGTGTAAAAACTGTCCTGCCGCCGCGCATCGGCATGAATTTTTGCATCGGCGGCCGGTGCGACGGCGCTTCCTCGACCAGCACGGCGTCGTCGGGCATCGCCGACGACAAGCGTGTGCAGCAGATATTCGACGGGAAGCGGATCGGCCGCGGAGGGCGCGGCAGGCAATTTGCGGCCCGCCGGCATCGCGCGCTTGGTCTCCGGCAGCAGATCCAGCAGCATCGTCAGCGCGGGCTTCATGGTGGCGATGATGCTGGTGCCGCGCGGCGTGACCGCCGCCGCATCGGCATCGTCGGTGATCTGGAAAATCGTGGTCGCGCCGTCGAAGATCGCGGCATGGCCCTCGACGTGGAAGGTGAAGACCGGCGCGCCGATCACGACCACCAGATCATGCGCGCGCAGCGCGTCCGAGAGTTGCGCCGGCGAGGCATGCAGGAAGCCCGCGAATTGCGGATGCCGTTCCGGAAAACTGCAGCGCGCCGAGAACGGGCTGACCCACACCGCCGCTTTGGTCTTTTCCGCGACCTTCACCATCAGGTCGACCGCCTGCGCGCGATCGACGCCGGGACCGACCACGAGGGCAGGGTGCTTGCTGGCCGCGAGCGCTGCGGCCAGCGCCTGCATCGCGCTCCGGATCGGGGCCGAGTTCGCGGCTGACCTGGCGCGCCTCGACCGGTTGGGTCTGGTGGGTCCAGTCGTCGATCGGCACCGAAACGAAGGTCGGCCCGCAGGGCGGCTGCATCGCCACGTAATAGGCGCGCGCGATCGCCGCCGGCACGTCCTCGGCCGCGCCGGCTCGACCGAGAATTTGACGTAAGGCCGCGGAAATTCCGAGGCGCGTTCGGCATACAGAAACGCCTGCAGCGGCAGGATGCTGCGCGCCTGCTGGCCCGCGGTGATCACCAGCGGGGTCTGGTTGCGGTGCGCGGTATAGATATTGCCGAGCGCATTGCCGACGCCGGCGCCGGAATGCAGATTGACGAAGCCGGCGTTGCGCGTCGCCTGGGCGTAACCGTCGGCCATGCCGACCACGGAGGCTTCCTGCAGGCCCAGCACATAGTCGATATCGTCGGGCCAGTCGGCGAGGAACGGCAATTCGGTCGAGCCGGGATTGCCGAACACCTTCTTGATGCCGAACGAGCGCAACAGGTCGAGGGTGGCCTGCTTGACGGTGACGGATGAGGCGGCGGTCTTGGCGGGTTTGCGGGACAATGTAGTGTCCTCGCGAGTTCGACTTGAACGACGATCGTTGTCATCGCGCTGCAACACGATCGTCATGCCCGGCCTTGTGCCAGGCATCCACGTCTTTACAATTCCGCAACGGAAGACATGGATGGCCGTCGCAAGCCCGGCAATGACGGAGGAGTGCACTGGCTGCGAGCCTTTCACCACGTCGCGGTGCCCTTCATGGTCGGCTGGCCTTCCGAATTCGCCGTCCACAATTCCATGCCCGCGGCAGTCTCGTTGGCGTTGACGCTGAACTCGCTGCCTTCGAACAGCGGCTGCACCCCGCGATAGCTGAATTTCTTCGGCGCCGCGCCGCCATGCAGTTTTGCCGCGAGTTCGACCAGGAATGCCGCCTGCATCGGGCCGTGGAAGATCAGGCCGGGATAGCCCTCGACCTTGGTGACGTAGTCGCGGTCGTAGTGAATGCGGTGGCCGTTGAAGGTCAGCGCCGAGTAGCGAAACAGCAGCACGGGATCGGCCATGTGGCTTTCGCGGTGTTTTGCGACAGGCGGCGGCGCCGCCGCCTTGGCCGGCGCCGGCGCGGTCGACAGGTCGCGATAGACGATATCCTGCCGCTCGCGCAGCGCGGTGCCGCGCGGCGTCGTCACCAGATGGTCGACGGAAACGAAACACAATATGCCGGAGCTGCCGGTCTTCATGGTGACGTCGGCGATCCGCGAGGTGCGCGTCGTCTCGTCGCCGACGCGCAAGGCGTCGAAGAATTCCAGTTCTCCGCCGGCCCACATCCGGCGCGGCAGCGGCACCGGCGGCAGGAAGCCGCCGCGGGTGGGATGGCCGTCGGCGCTCAGTTCCGACATCGGGAAAACCGGCTGCGCCAGGCACCAATGCACGGTCCATGGCGCGGCATCGCCCGGCTTGGGATCGCCGATCTCCATGAACAGGGTGGCGCGCAGGCCCTTCACCAGTTGCGCGGTGACGATGTCGGAGGCCTGGGTGCTGCGGCCGATCCATTGGCGCAAATGGTCGAGATCGGGTTTGTCGGTCATGACGATTTCGTCCGAATAGGAGGTGGTTTTGCAATATCGGTGTTGGCGCGCTCGCCGATGGCGGGCACCGCGCCGTAGTGACGGGGCTGATCGACGACGATGGCGGCCGGCGCGGGATAGCTCACCGGTCCCGCCGGCGTATTCACCTCGATCCGCCGCAGATGCGGGTGATGCGCGAGGTCGGCCATGGTGTTGACCTCGGCAAAGGCGATGTCGGCGTCCGACAGCCGCTTCAACAGCTCGTCGCGCGTCATGGTCGCAAAGGTGTCGCCGACGGCCTTGTCGGTGAGCGCGCGGTTGCGGACGCGCTCGACCATGTTGGCAAATCGGGGATCGTCGGGCAGGTCGGGCCGGCCCAGCACGTCGGCGCATAGTTTCTTCCATTCGCGCTCGCTCTGGATCGAGATCAGGATGTCCTTGCCGTCTTTGGAGCGGAACACGCCGTAGGGCGCGATCGAGGGATGCGCCAGCCCCATCCGTTGCGGCGGATTGCCGGCTTCCGCGTTGAGCAGCGGCACCGTGAGCCAGTCGGCCATCACGTCGAACATCGAAATCCGGATGTCGGCGCCGTTGCCGTCGCGCGCGCGCGCGATCAGGGCTTCGAGGATCGCGGCATGCGCGGTGGCGCCGGTGGCGACATCGACGATCGAGACGCCGACGCGGGAGGGACCTTCGGGCCCGCCGGTGATCGAGGCCAGCCCGCTCTCGGCCTGGATCAGCAGATCGTAGGCCTTGCGATGGGCATAGGGGCCGTCGTCGCCATAACCCGAAATGGTGCAGCAGATCAGCTTCGGGTAATCCTTGCGCAGGCGCTCCAGCGTAAAGCCGAGCTTGTCCATCGAGCCCGGCTTGAGATTCTGCAGGAGCACGTCAGCGCCGGCGATCAGCGCTTCGAGGCTGGCGCGGCCCTCCTTGGTGGCGAGGTCGATCACCACCGAATCCTTGCCGCGGTTGAGCCAGACGAAATAGCTGCTCTGTCCCTGGGCGGCGGCATCATAGCCGCGGGCAAAGTCGCCCTCGGGACGCTCGATCTTGATGACATGGGCGCCGGCGTCGGCCAGCCGCGAACTGCAAAACGGCGCGGCGACCGCCTGTTCGACGGCGATGACGGTCAGTCCTTCAAGCGGCAGCATCTGCTGTTCTCAGTAGGAGCGGGGCATGCCCAGCACGTGCTCGGCGAGGTAGGATAAAATGAGATTGGTCGAGATCGGCGCCACCTGGTAGAGCCGGGTCTCGCGGAATTTGCGTTCGACGTCGTATTCCTCGGCAAAGCCGAAACCGCCATGGGTCTGCACGCAGGCGTTGGCCGCTTCCCAGGAAGCGTCGGCCGCCAGCATTTTCGCCATGTTGGCCTCGGCGCCGCAATCGAGTCCCGCCTCGTATTTGCGGGTGGCTTCCTTCACCATCAGTTCGGCGGCGCGCATCGCCGCATAGGCCTTGGCGATCGGAAACTGGATGCCCTGGTTCTGGCCGATCGGGCGGCCGAACACCACGCGCTCCTTGGCGTAGGCGCTTGCCTTGGCGATGAACCATTTGGCGTCGCCGACGCATTCCGACGCGATCAGGATGCGCTCGGCATTCATGCCGGAGAGGATGTAGCGAAAGCCCTTGCCTTCATCGCCGATCAGGTTTTCCGCCGGCACCTTCATGTCGGTGAAGAACACTTCCGTGGTGGCGTGGTTCATCATGGTGCGGATCGGGCTGATCGAGAGCCCGTTGCCCTTCGCCGCCTTCATGTCGACGATGAACACCGACAGGCCGTCGGTGCGCTTTCTCGATTGCTCCTTCGGCGTGGTGCGCGCCAGCAGGATCATCAGGTCGGAATATTCGGCGCGGCTGGTCCAGATCTTCTGGCCGTTGACGATGTAGTCGCCATTGCCGTCCTTCTTCGCAAAGGTCTTCAGCGAGGAGGTGTCGGTGCCGCTGGTCGGCTCGGTGACGCCGAACGCCTGCAGCCGCAACTCGCCGGTGGCGATCTTCGGCAGCCATTTGGCCTTTTGCTCGTCGCTGCCGTGCCGCAGCAGCGTGCCCATGGTGTACATCTGGGCATGACAGCCGCCGCCATTGCAGCCGGCGCGCTGGATCTCTTCCAGGATCGCGGCCGCCGCGGACAGTTTCAGGCCGGCGCCGCCATATTCCTCGGGGATCAGGACCGAGAGATAGCCGGCCTCGGTCAGCGCATCGACGAAGGCCTTCGGATACGCCATCTCGCGGTCGAGCTTGCGCCAGTATTCGCCGGGGAACTGCGCGCAGAGCTTGGCGACGGCTTCGCGGATGTCGGCATATTCTTCTTGTTCGGTCGAGGTCATCGGGACTCGGCTGGCAAATCGAGGGCGCGCATGGTGGCGGTGCAGAATGCGCAGAGGGTTTCGGAAGCCTCGTTTTTGCTGAAGACTTCGACCGTGGCAACCCCGATCGAACCCGACATTTTCAGGATTTTGGCGCGGGCGACAAGCTCGCTGCCATCCGCCGGCGACAGGAAATTGATCTTGAGCTCGACGGTGACCCCGATCTTTCCCTGAGGCAGGCTCGAGGTGACGGCGATGCCGGCGGCCTGGTCGGCCAGCGCGGTGATGACCCCGCCGTGGAAATGGCCGAAGAACTGCAAGAGATCCGGGCGGCGCGGCAGCGCGACTTCGGCGCTGCCCGGCTGGACCGAGACGATCCGGAACCCTGCCGCCGCCGTAAAGCCCTTCGCGTTGACGGCTTCGGCCAGGCTCGGAGGGTTGAGGGGACCCTTGTTCACGCGGGGATGCGCACCGGCAGGGATTCGATGCCGCGCACGAAGCTGGAATAGACCCGCTTCGGCTCGCCCACCACCTCGATGCGCTCGAAGCGTTTCAGGATCTCCTGCCAGACGATCTTCAGTTGCAGTTCGGCAAGCCGCATGCCGACG
Source organism: uncultured Alphaproteobacteria bacterium (assembly GCA_963843225.1). Taxonomy (GTDB): domain Bacteria; phylum Pseudomonadota; class Alphaproteobacteria; order Rhizobiales; family Xanthobacteraceae; genus Bradyrhizobium. The sequence goes on from CAWJJT010000018.1 coordinate 149,857, forward strand.
CAGCGGTGGATGCCGAAGCCGAACGACAGATGGGTGCGGGGCCGGGCGCGGTCGATGATGAACTGGTCGGGGTTCTCGATGCCCTCTTCGTCGCGGTTGCCCGAGACGTACCACATCACCACGCGGTCGCCCTTCCTGATGGTCTTGCCGCCGATTTCGGTATCGACCAGCGCGGTGCGCCGCATGTGGGCGAGCGGCGTCTGCCAGCGGATGACTTCCGGCACCATGGAATCGATCAGCGCCGGATTGGCGCGGAGCTTGTCGTACTGCTCGGGGTGTTCGTTCAGCGCCAGCACCGAGCCGCTCATGGTGTTGCGGGTGGTGTCGTTGCCGCCGACGATCAGCAGGATGATGTTGCCCATCAGATTGTCGGGGTCCATGTGCCGCGTGGCGTCGTTATGCGCCATCATCGAGATCAGGTCGTTTCTCGGCTCGGCATTGACGCGCTCGTTCCAGAGTCTGGAGAAATAGGCGGCGCATTCGTCCATCTCGGCGCGGCGCTGTTCGGCCAATTCGACGACGCCGCTCTTCGGCAGCGCGGTCGAGACGTCGGACCAGCGCGTCAGCTTGCGGCGCTCCTCGAAGGGGAAGTCGAACAGCGTCGCCAGCATCTGGGTGGTCAGTTCGATCGAGACGCGGTCGACGAAATTGAAGGTCTCGTTGCGGGGCAGGGCGTCGAGCACCTTCGCCGTGCGCGCGCGGATCAGGATCGCGAGTTCGTCCAGATGCGTCGGCGTGAACATCGGCGACACGGTCTTGCGCTGGTCGGCATGCCGCGGCTGGTCCATGGCGATGAAGCTCGGCCAGTCGTAACCCGGCGGCACGTCGCGGATCGAGATGCCGCCGAGCGAGACGTCGGAGGAGAAGATGCCGTGGTTGGTGTCGACATGCATGATGTCGTTGTATTTGGTGACCGACCAATAGGGTTCGATCGGCGAGTTGGTGCAGTAGTGCACCGGCTCTTCCTTGCGCAGCCGCTCGAACCACGGCCACAATGTGTCGTTCTGGAACAGGCGCGGCGCGCCCGGATGAAAATCCTTCAGCGGCGTGGCATAGGCCTCTTCGCGCGCCAGGCGCAGAAGCTCGGCCTTGTCGGCCCGGACTGAAGTCTGGATGTTCATCGGTTGTCGTCCAAAAATGAGTGGGGTGGGGCAGCGCTCAGCCGGCGATTCGGACCGGCAGGGTCTCATAGCCCTTTACGAAACTCGAATACACCCGCCTTGGCTCGTCGACCACCTCAATGTTGTCGAAGCGCTTCAGGATTTCCTCCCAGATGATCTTCAACTGCAGCTCGGCAAGCCTCAAGCCGACGCAGCGGTGGATGCCGAAGCCGAACGAGATGTGGGTGCGCGGCCGCGCCCGGTCAATGATGAACTCGTAGGGGCGGTCGATCACTTCTTCATCGCGGTTGCCCGAGACGTACCACATCACGACCTTGTCACCCTTTTTGATCTGCCGCCCGCGGAACTCGATGTCGGCGAGCGCGGTGCGCCGCATGTGCGCCAGCGGCGTCTGCCAGCGGATCACTTCGGGAACGAAGGTGTCGATCAGCGCCGGATTTTCCTTCAGCTTGCGGTACTGCTCCGGATGCTGGCTCAGCGCATAGATGCTGCCCGACAGCGTGTTGCGGGTGGTGTCGTTGCCGCCGACGATCAGCAGGATCAGATTGCCGAGGAAATTCTTCGGGTCCATGTCGCGCGTGGCTTCGGCGTGCGCCATCATCGACAACAGGTCGCTCTTGGGCGGCTGGTTGATCCGGTCCTTCCAGAGCCTGCCGAAATAGGCCGCGCATTCCAGCAGTTCCTTCTGCCGCGCCTCGTCGGTCGGAACCAGGCCGTCGGGGCCCGGAATCGTCGTCGCGACATCGGACCAGCGCGTCAGCAGGCGGCGGTCTTCCCAGGGGAAGTCGAACAGCACGGCGAGCATCTGGGTGGTCAGCTCGATCGAGACCTGGTCGACCCAGTCGAACACGTCGTTCTTCGGGAGATTGTCGAGGCATTCGGTCGAACGCTTGCGGATGTTGATCGCGAGCTGGTCGAGATGCGTCGGCGTGAACATCGGCGCCACGGTCTTGCGCTGCGCGCCGTGGCGCGGCTGGTCCATGGCGATGAAGCTTTCGCTGCGCAGTTCGGGCGCGATGTCGCGGATGGTGATGCCGCCGAGCATCGAGGCCGAGGAGAACACCGCGTGATTGGTCTCGATGTCCATGATGTCGTTGTACTTGGTCACCGACCAATACGGCCCGAACATGCTGTCCTTGCAGTAATGCACCGGGTCTTCCTTGCGCAGCCGGTCGAAATACGGCCAGAACGTATCGGAACGAAACAGCTCGGGATCGCCGGGATTGAACTGCGCGAGCGGGGTGGACTGGGCCAGCTCGCGTGCGGCCTTCAGGCCGGTATTCTCGGTGGAATCGATCGTCCCGTGCATCGGGCAACTCCCTGATTGCCGCCTCCGTGGCAGGACTCGGAAAAGGGCGGTCGTTAGAGCGAATTACAGCCCTTCGCGCCCGCCAGAGCAAGGGCGGGTTTGAAGCATTTGGCCGCAGCGGATGCGGCTCCTCTGGTATACAGCCAGAGCCAACCTTTCCCGGCATCCTAGGCCCGTGACAAGCCTATTTCCAGAGACTAAGGCTGTAGCCGGAAACGCCGCTTTATTTGCCCGGAGGCCGCCCTGCCATGATCCCGAACGCGCAACGGATATTCAACTTCGATCTCGGCGAAACTGCCGACGCCATCAGGGAAACCGTGCAGGATTTTTCCAGCAACGAGATCGCGCCGCGCGCCGCCGAGATCGACAAGAGCAACCAATTCCCAAGGGATCTCTGGCCGAAGATCGGCGCGCTCGGCCTGCATGGTATTACCGTGGAGGAAGAGTATGGCGGCTCCGGGCTCGGCTATCTCGAGCATTGCATCGCGGTCGAGGAAATCTCGCGGGCGTCGGCGGCGGTCGGCCTTTCCTACGGCGCGCATTCCAATCTCTGCGTCAACCAGATCCGCCGCAACGGCAGCGAGGCGCAAAAGCGCAAATATCTGCCGAAGCTGATTTCCGGCGAGCATGTCGGCTCGCTGGCGATGTCGGAGCCCAACGCCGGCTCCGACGTGGTCTCGATGGCGACGCGCGCCGACAAGAAGGGCGACCGCTTCGTCATCAACGGCAGCAAGATGTGGATCACCAACGGCCCGGTCGCCGATACGCTCGTGGTCTATGCCAAGACCGACGCCGCGGCCGGCCCGCGCGGCATCACCGCCTTCATCATCGAAAAGGGCATGAAGGGATTTTCCACCGCCCAGAAACTCGACAAGCTCGGCATGCGCGGCTCCGACACCTGCGAGCTGGTGTTCGACAATTGCGAGGTGCCGGAAGAGAACGTGCTGAGCCAGGTCGGTCGCGGCGTCAACGTGCTGATGTCCGGCCTCGACTATGAGCGGGCGGTGCTGGCGGCGGGGCCGCTCGGCATCATGCAGGCGTGCATGGACGTGGTGCTGCCTTACGTGCACGAGCGCAAGCAGTTCGGCCAGCCGATCGGCACGTTCCAGCTCGTGCAGGGCAAGATCGCCGACATGTACACCACGATGAACGCCTCGCGCGCCTATGTCTACGCGGTGGCGAAGGCCTGCGACCGCGGCGAGACCACGCGCGAGGACGCCGCCGGCGCCATTCTCTATGCCGCCGAAAAGGCGACCCAATGCGCGCTCGACGCCATCCAGTTGCTCGGCGGCAACGGCTATATCAACGACTACCCGACCGGGCGGCTGTTGCGCGACGCCAAGCTTTACGAGATCGGCGCCGGCACCAGCGAAATCCGCCGCATGCTGATCGGCCGCGAACTGTTCGAGAAGACGGCGTAATACAAACTTGTCATGCCCGGGCTTGACCCGGGCATCCATCAAAAAGAAGACCTTTCGAAGCGGATGGATTGCCGGGTCAAGCCCGGCAATGACGGTTCAATACTATTCCGTCAGATTGTTCACCTTCCTCACCCACGCGCGCACATCGGCAAGCACGTCGGGCAGCACCTCCCTGACCTCGGCCACCGTCATGCCGGCCTTGATCCGCGGGTCGTACAAGACGTTGAGGATGTACTGGTCGTAGACGTCGAAGAACCCCATCGACACATTGTCGTTGAACATGGTCCAGGGCACCGAAGAGGTGTCGTTGATCGGCCCCAGCGACTGCAGCAGTTCCTCATAGGCGCAATCCAGGAAGATGAAGTCGCCATTGTCGACGGTGAGGATGACGTCGGAATGCTCGATCTGGTATTTCTCGTTCTTGCGAAAACCCGAGAGGCACTGCGGATCGAGCGAGGTCTTGATCTCCTTGGCACGTTCGCTGCCGTAGAAGCTCGTGATGGTGCGGTAGAGGTCGCGGTCGCGCACCAGCTTGACCACGACATTGGCGCTGTCGCTGTCATCGGCCAAGCGCGATGTCGAGGTGCTGGACCTTCTGCCTGATGTCGGCGACGACCTTTGCAAGCTGCGCCTTGCGGTCGGGGCGGTTGCCGTCGGCGAACACGCGCACCGGCCTGTCGTATTTGCGGATGCGGTCGACCCGGCCGGCCAGATGATATTCCGCGCCGAACGCGGTCTTGAAGAATCCTTCGGTGATTTCGCCGTCGGTGAAGGCCTTCTTCTCGGCATGCTGGCGCGAGGCGATGGCGGGGATTTCGGCCGACGCGGCCGGCAGCCGGGCGACGCTGGCGGATGCGACGACCAGCAGTACGGCGGCGAGAATCGGAAAATGCGAGGGGCGGCTCATTGCGAACAATACCAGCATCGTCGCCGCCGCGAAACAGGAACGACGATCGGCGTGGCGTCGACGCGCCGCGCCTAGTTCTTCACCACGACGGTGGTTCCAACGGAAACGCGATCGTAGAGATCCTTCACGTCGTCATTGGTCATGCGGAAGCAGCCCGAGGATACCGCCTGGCCGATCGTCTCCGGCTCGTTGGAGCCGTGGATGCGATACAGCGTCGAGCCCAGATACATCGCGCGCGCGCCGAGCGGGTTGTCGATGCCGCCGGACATGTGGCGGGGCAAATCGGGCCGCCGCGCCAGCATCTGCGAGGGCGGCGTCCAGCTCGGCCATTCCTTCTTGGCGGAGATGCGATGCACCCCGCCCCAGCGGAAGCCGTCGCGGCCGACGCCGATGCCGTAACGTAGCGCCTGGCCGTTGGGGAGCACGAGATACAGCCGCCGCTCGGCGGTGTTCACCACGATGGTGCCGGGCTTATATTCGCTCGTGAAATTGACGGTGGCGCGCGGGATGGGACTGCCGCCGCCATAGCCGAAATTAGGCCCGCTGTTCATGAAATCGCGGGTGTCAAAACCCTCGGCCCGGGTCTGGCCGACGCCAGCCAGGAGTGTGACCGCCGCAAGCAACACGGCAAAAGCCCGCATCATTTTCAATCCCCGCAACAAATCAATTGATGACCGAAGCAGGCCACAGAAGGGGCGATTCCGCAAGCAACGAGCCTGTGAGCGGCCGATTTTCAGACGGCGCGGTTAAAAACGCCGATGCCGCCGCGATACCAGCAATGTCCGGGAAACCTTTGACGAAACGCCGCAGGGAATGATTGATCTGCCCTGACATTCAAAAAAGCCTCGCGAACGGGAGTGGAATGATGAACGGTGCGGAAAGCCTGGTGCGGACCCTGGTGGCGGGCGGCGTTGACGTCTGCTTTGCCAATCCCGGCACCTCCGAGATGCATTTCGTCGCCGCGCTGGACCGGGTCGAGGGCATGCGCTGCGTGCTCGGCCTGTTCGAGGGCGTGGTGACCGGCGCCGCCGACGGCTATTTCCGCATGAAGGGTTCGCCGGCCTCGACGCTGCTGCATCTCGGTCCCGGCCTCGCCAATGGGCTCGCCAATCTGCACAACGCCAAGAAGGCGAATTCCGGCATCGTCAACATCGTCGGCCAGCATGCGGTCTATCACATCGGCTTCAACGCGCCGCTGACCTCCGACATCGAGGGCCTGGCGCGGCCGATGTCGGCCTGGGTGCGGACCTCGCCGGACGCCAAATCGGTCGCGAAGGACGGCGCCGCGGCAATTGCCGCCGCCAAAAGTTCCCCGCCGCAGATCGCCACGCTTATTCTGCCCGCCGACACCGCCTGGAACGAAGCCGACGGCATCGCGCAAGTGCCGGCGGAATCCCAGCGCGCCAGCTATTCGTCGCAGGCCGTGGACAATGCCGCCAAGGTGCTGCGCGGCGGCGCGCAGACGCTTCTCCTGCTCACCGGCAACGCGCTGACCGAGCATGGACTGGCGCTGGCGGCGCAGATATCGGGCAAGACCGGCTGCAAGGTGATGGGCCAGACCTATAATCCGCGCATGGCGCGCGGCAAGGGACGGTTCTCGATCGACCGGATTCCCTACGTGATCGAGCAGGCGCTGCCGATCCTGAAGGATTTCAGGCATATCGTGCTGGTCGAGGCCAACGATCCCGTGGCGTTCTTCGCCTATCCGAACAAGCCGAGCCTGTTGAAGCCGGAAGGCTGCGAGGTCCATCGCATGACCTCGGGCGGCGAGAATTCGGTCGCAGCGCTCGAGGCGCTCGCCTCCGCGCTCGGCGCCAAACCCTCCGACGCGAAGCCGCAGGCGCTGGTCGAACTGGCAAAGCCGACGGGCGCGCTGACGCACGCCTCGATCGCGCATGGCGATCGCGATGGCGATCCCGGAAAACGCCATCGTGGTCGACGAATCCATCACGACCGGGCGCGGCTTCTTTCCGCCGACGGCGGCCGCCGCCCCCCATGACTGGCTGCAGAACATGGGCGGCTCGATCGGGTTTTCGACGCCGGTGGCGACCGGGGCCGCGGTGGCGTGCCCGGACCGCAAGGTGATCTGCATGGTCGGCGACGGCAGCGCGATGTACACGCTGCAATCGCTGTGGACCCAGGCGCGCGAAGGCCTCAACGTCACCACGATCGTGTTCGCCAACCGGATCTATCAGATCCTGCGCGGTGAATTCGACGGCGTCGGCGCCGGCGAGCCCGGCCAGCGCGCTCAGGACATGCTCAAGATCGACCGTCCGACGCTCGACTTCGTCGCGCTCGCCAAGGGCATGGGCGTTCCCGGCCGCGCGGTGACCACGGCCGACGAACTCGTCGCGGCGCTTTCGGAAGCGATGCCGGAAAAGGGCCCGCGGCTGATCGAAGTGCGGATGTGAGGACGCGCGGCATCAGCGAGAAAATTTTCTCGATGGAACTTCGGCGAACGACCAGATCGTCGTTGCGAGTGCCGCGAAGCCATCCATAGAATAGCCGGAATGATCGTTGGATTGTTTCGTCGCGAAGCCTGTCGACGGGCGCGCGTTTCGCGCGCTCTGCTGGCTGCTCGCCATGACGGAATGGTGCCGGGGCCAGATGCAAACCGAGCTCAACAAGGTCGTCACCGCGCTCCAGCAATTCTACGCGCACGAGACCTGGCTGCTGGCGCATGATCTCGGCGAGCGCACGCTGACGCACCGGCTCGCGGTGCATCTGGAAAAGCAATTTCCGGGCTGGCAGGTCGATTGCAATTACGACCGGCTGGGCGAACGCACCTTGCGGCTGCCGCGCGGCACCATCGTTTCGACCGACGATCATCTGGCGAAATCGATCTATCCCGACATCGTCGTGCACCAGCGCGAGATTCCCAACAATCTGCTTGCGATCGAAGTCCGCAAGGCGGCCAATCACCAGCCGCCGGAACACGACCGGCACAAGCTGCAGGCGCTGACCGACCCGCATCTGTGGTTCGCCTACTGGATCGGGCTCTATCTCGTGCTCGACAGGAAGAGCGTCGTCTCCGACGTCTATGTCGGCGGCGTGATCGACGCGCCACTGTCGGCGTGGCTGGCGGGCCGGCTCAACGATGTGCAATTGGGGATGGCCTGAGGGTTGTGCCTGGCGGCGCTCCCCTCCGTTGGGGCTTGATGAAGCGGCCAGGCCCAGATTCGGCGGTCGCAGTAACCTTCACTGAAGGTTAAAAATCGACTTGGATTGCGCGCTTTGCCGGCAGGTGGTTCTGATGGACCATGGGTAGTTCGTTTCGCAGCGCCGACCGGCGTACCCACCGGCAGATCATGCTGGTGGGGCTGCTGTTTTGCGCCGCCGTTGCCGCAATTACCTTTTTTGCCGGCGCGCAGCCCGACAATGCCTACATCCACGTCAAGGCCGACAGGCTGGTCAGCACCGTCGGGACGCCGTTTCCCGGCAAATGACCCTTGGTGACCTCTTGGCGCACCGCCGGAAAATGGCGGTCGATAGAGCAATCGATTTGAACCTTTGGCTGGCGGCGGAGACCTACGCACAGGGACAATCTCCAGGAGGCTGTCATGACCCACTGGCACGATACGATGGTGGAAAGGCCGACGACGGATGAGGGCGTCTATGCGACCGGCTGGACGATCTCCGGTCTTGCCGTATTGGCGGCCATTGTCGCGATCTGGCTGCTCGGGATCTAACGCCCGGCGGTTTGCCCGATACCCCAGAATGTTATCGGCGGCGGTCCTGTGTGGGCCGTGCCGGCTGGACGGTTCCCCTCACGCCGGCGCCGCGATCCCCGAAGACAAAAACCCCTGATTATCTCTGCGGGACGCGCCCGCCGCCGGTGGCGAACAGCCCCAGCCGGCGTCCGATCAAAAGCCCCAGCACCACCAGCAGGCACCAGACCGGGAAGAAGAACACGGTCAGGATTCCGGCGTCCTCCGGCTCGGTCTGCAGCAGCCATTTGACAACGCCGACAGGCGCGAACAGTCCGATCGCGCCGCCGCTCAGGCTGGTGAAGAGAACGATCAACTTCCGGGAATTCATCGCTGGCTATCCGGCAATCGCGTCGCGCAAGCCTGTGGGCCGAAAATCGCAAAAGACCGCAGAACAATGATGGTGGACGCACAAGGGATCGAACCTTGGACCTCTCCCGTGTGAAGGGAACGCTCTCCCGCTGAGCTATGCGTCCGGGAATTTTCGTGCACGATCAAGGGCCTGAAAAGCGGCGTCCGATCGGGCGATACGTGTCGTTCGTGGCGGCGATTTACGAAGTGCGGGGCCGCGGTGTCAAGCCAAGTATATGGGGCGTCGTTCAGCCCGGCTGCTGCTGGCGGGCGCGGGAGGCGTGGGATTGCAGCGCCCGGATGCGTTCGGCGAGCGTCCCGCCGCTCTCGGGAACACTGGCCGGGGGCGCGCCGTTGGCCGTGACGCCGTTGACCGGCTTTGCAGCCTTGGCCGACGCCGCCGGATCGGCCGCCGCCAGCATGGTCTCGATCGGCGAATTCGGCCCTTCGAGCTGCATCGCCAGTTTCGCCACCTCGGCGGCGATATCGTTGATGCGTTCGCGCAGCAGCGCGTTTTCCATGCGCTCGGTCGCCCAGGAGCTTTCCGCCTGCTGCTGGATCGCGTTGATGTCGCGCTGCAGCTTGGCGCGTTCGTCGCGGGCAAGCCGAAGCTGCTCCTCGACAGCCGCCTTCTCCTTCTGCAGCTTTTCGATCGCCGGCACCTTGCCGCTGCTCAATGCCGCGATTTCGCCGCGCAATTCGCTCGTGGTGCGATTGGCGGTTTCGCTGGCCTGGCGCAACTGGTTGTTTTCGAAGTCGCGCTCGGCGAGCAGTTTGCCCTGGGTGGCGAGCCGCTGCTCCAGATCGTTGACGCGGTTGCCAAGCAACTCGGCTTCCTTGACCTGCAGGATGAGCTGGCGATCGAGATCGGTGACGCGCTGGCTCAGGTTTTCGACACGGCCGCGCGCCTCGGTGAGCTCCCGCGTCGCCTTTTCGGACTCGCCCCGTTCCTGTTCGAGCCGCGCCTGCGTGGCGGCGAATTCCTTTTCGGCGTCGCCGACGCGGTTCTTGAGATTCGTCGATCTGGGCGCGCACCGCCACCAGTTCGACCTGACGGCTGTCCGCCGTCATCGAGCGGTCGGAGAGTTCGGCGTTGATCTTGGTGAGGTCGCTCTGCTTGTCCTTCAGCGCCTTTTCGGCGTCGCGCAACGACTTCGGTCTTGGTGGCGAATTCCTCTTCGGTGGCGCGCAACTGTTCCTTCACCGCCTTCTCGCGCGCTTCCAGCGAAAAGATGGTGGCGTTCTTTTCGCCGAGCTCGATCTTCATGCGGTTGATCGCATCGGTCTTCTTGCCGAGTTCGGCGAGCTGACTGGTGGTCTTGTTCTTGAGCTGGTCGACGCTCATCTCGAGCCGCCGCGCCGACATCGCGAATTCCGCGCGCAACTGGTCCTTGTCGGCCTGGATTTCGGCCATCGACAACGGCGTCGCCGCCTCAAGTCGCCGCGTGGTCAGCCGCACCGCGCGGTTGTGCACCAGCGGCACGATCATCAGGCCGACGAGCATCGAAAGCAGGAAACCGATCGCCAGATACATGATCGGTTCGACCATCAGCGGTAACTCCACGAAAAAGAGGATGCAAAATCACAATGCCATGGGGCACAGGTTAAACGCCAGCCTCATGGCGCATTAACGTGAATCTCCGAGCTGGCCGATCCTGTCGCGGAAACAGCGATTCGCGAAGCAGGTTAGAACGGGTTCCAGGTCGCGCGCGGCGTATATTTGAGATAGCCGATATTGGCGCCGAGCCGCAGTCCGATGCCGGATCGGATCGGAACCAGCACGATGTTGTTCGCCGTCAGCGCAGTCATGCCGAAGCCGCCGACAATATAGGCCGAGCCGTCGATGCCGGCGAAGCGCTGATAGATCGCGTTGGTGGCGGGGAGATTGTAGACCAGCGTCATGGTGCGCGCGCCGTCGCCGCCCCAGTCGAAACCGACCGAGGGGCCCTGCCAGTACACCCGCAGGTCGCCGGCGTTCTTGGTGTAGAGCGTGCCTTCGCCATAGCGCAGCCCGGCCACAAAAGCGCCGGAGCCTTCCTCGCCCAGAACATAACCGTTCGGCAGGCCCCATTGGCTGACCGCGCGCTCGATGACCGAGGCGAGGCCGCGCGAGACATTGCCGAAGAACCGGTGGCCGGCGCCCATCAGTTCGTCGGGCCCAAAGGTATTCGGGCTCGCCTGCCGTTGCGGCGGCGGCAATGGCTGGGGCTCCTGCTGAGCGGAAGGTGGGGGCGCCGCCTGCTGACCGGGTGGCGGGTACGGTTGCTGGGCGGGAGGCGGGTAGGGCTGCTGCTGAACGGCAGGCGGCGGATATGCCTGCTGGGCGGAGGCAGGCACAGCCCAGCCCATCAGCGCGGCGAGCGCCACCGCGGCAAGGCGTGATGCGAAAGTCATTAAAACTACCCCTGCGTATCGAATCCCGGTCGCGCCCTTAACCTGACGCCAACAGGCACGGCTCTAGGGTTGCGCCCGGTGTTCCCCGACTCGGATGTTATCGGCATCAACTATGACGGCACAACGGCAGGAAAGAAACGGCCCCGGGCCCGGAACCGGCCTTCGCCCCGGATTAGCCTTGATTGCCTCGCTGGCCGGCTGGGCCTGGATCGGCCTTGTCGCACTGGGCTTTTCCGCGTCGGTGGCCCAGTCCGCCACCACCGAACGGGTGGTGGTGAACCATGTCACGGGCCTTGCCATCGAGGGCTACGATCCCGTCGCCTATTTCGTCGATGCCCAGCCCGAGGTCGGCCTGGCCGACTTCGAGGCCTCGGCCGCCGGCGCGGTCTGGCGTTTCCGCAATGAAGGCAACCGGGCATCCTTTGTCGCCCATCCGGAAATCTACGGGCCGCAGTTCGGGGGCTACGACCCCATCGATCTCGCTCGCGGCGTCACGGTCGCCGGCAACCCCCGGTTCTGGCTGATTTCCGAAGACCGGCTTTATCTGTTCAGCCGCGAGGAGGCCCGCGACGCCTTCGCAGCCGATGCCGCCCGCGTCCTGCGCGAGGCGAACGCGCGCTGGCCGGCCCTGCTCCAGGATCTGGCGCAGTAGCGATTGCAGCGGCAATGCTTCATGCCGCCGCCGACGGATCGCCCCAGGCGATGAATTCCGGCACGATGAAATCCGGCGCGGCCCCGGCCGAATTGCAACGCGGCGCCGCGCGTATCCGTGATCGCGCCGCCGGCGGCGGTGACAACCGCGTGGCCGGCCGCGATATCCCATTCCGCTGTCGGCGCCAGGCGCGGATAGATATCGGCTTGCCCCTCCGCAACCCGGCCGAACTTGACCGCAGAGCCCAGCATGTTGCGGATCGCGCCGGGTCTCGCCGCGATGAAGGCTTCGGTGCGGGCGTCGCCATGCGAGCGGCTGACGGCGGCGATCCAGGGTTCGTCGCGCGCAGGGTACGGCCTTGTATGGATCGGCTCGGCCACGGGCTTTGCGCCGAGCCGCAGCTTCTCCGCGCCGCGGCCGACGAGTCCGCGCCAGACCAGTCCGAGCGCGGGTGCGCCGACGATGCCCAATAACGGCGTCCCGTTTGTCACCAGCGCGAGGTTGACGGTAAATTCGTCGCGGCCGGCGACGAACTCCTTGGTGCCGTCGAGCGGGTCGATCAGGAAGAAGCTGCCGTCGTAAGACGGCTTCGCCAGATCCATGCGTTCTTCCGACAGGGCCGGGAGCTGTGGCGCGATGTGCGCCAGACCCTCGGCGATGATCCGGTCGGCGGCGAGGTCGGCGTCCGTTACCGGCGATCCGTCGAGCTTGCCCTCGATCCGCATGGCCGGCCGGTTGACGGCCAGAATCGCCGCTCCGGCCCGGATCACGAGCTCGGTCAACGGTTCCATCAGCGCGGCCGCGGCCTTGCCGTCGATCGCGGGCGAAGTTGCCTCATTCATGGGCGGATTTCATCTGCGGTTCGCCTCTCTGTTCGGTATCGGCCTTGTGTTGGCAGCACGCGCTTCCGCAGTGTATCAAGCCGGGAAGCCGGCGTGATTCGCCTTGGTCCGCGCCTTCAGCGGATTTACAGGAACATCTTATGTCTGACACCCCGTCTCCTGCTCCCGCCCCCGACGCCCTCGAACTGGCGGCGCTGCTGTGTTCGCGGGTTTGTCACGATCTCATCAGTCCGGTCGGCGCCATCGTCAATGGGCTCGAGGTCCTCGACGACAATCCCAAGCCGGAAGACCGCGAGTTCGCGCTCGACCTGATCCGCAAGAGCGCCAAGACCGCCTCGGCGCGGTTGCAATTCTGCCGGCTGGCGTTTGGCGCCGCGGGATCTTCCGGCGCGCAGATCGATCTCGGCGATGCCCAGACCATGGCGCGCGGCCACCTCGAGGACAACAAGACTTCGATCACGTGGAATTTGCCGCGCGTGCTGTTGCCGAAGAACCGGGTCAAGCTGCTTCTCAACATGATGGTGATCGCGCAGCAGACGATCCCGCGCGGCGGCATGCTCACGGTCGATCAGATCGGCGAGGGCGAGCAGATCGGCTTTCGCGTCGTCGCCAGCGGGCTCAACGCGCGCTTGCCGCAGAACATCGCCGATCTCCTGAGTGCGGGTTCGACGCATGCGGTCGATGCCCATGCGGTGCAGCCTTATTACACGCGGCTGTTGGCGCAGGCTTGCGGGCTCAATGTCGTGCTTGCCGCCGAGGGCGATGCGGTGGTCGTTACCGCTTCCTGAGCAAACGTGGTTAACCGGTGGTTACGAGGCGCCCGCGGATCGCCCGGGGCGCCTTATCTCTTTGTTGATCCCGTTCTTTTGGATTTACTCAACCAATATTAAACGCTTTGCGGAGAAGCTGGCCTCGTTCTGAAGGGCGTGTCGAAAGTCGCGCGCCCGTGCGTCCGAAGGCCGGTTTCATGGATGACCTGTTGCGCGAGTTTCTGACGGAGACCAGCGAGAGCCTGGATACCGTTGACAATCAGCTTGTCCGGTTTGAGCAGGAACCGAACAACGCGAAGATACTCGATAACATTTTCCGGCTGGTGCACACCATCAAGGGGACGTGCGGCTTTCTCGGGCTGCCGCGGCTGGAAGCGCTGGCGCATGCGGCCGAGACGCTGATGGGCAAATTCCGCGACGGAATGCCGGTGACCGGGCAGGCGGTGACGCTGATCCTGACCACGATCGACCGCATCAAGGACATCCTGGGCCAGCTCGAGGCCAATGAGGCGGAGCCTGATGGCTCCGACCAGGACCTGATCGGCGAACTGGAAGCGATGGTAGAGCGTGGGATGAAAGCGATGACAGAACAGCCTTCGCCGGCAGAGGCAGCCCAGCCGCCCCGGCCGCCGTGACGCCCTCGGTTGCCGAGGGCTCGCTGGTGCCGCAGACGCTGGAACGGCCGCTGCGCCCCGGCGAAGTGTCGCTGGATGAACTGGAGCGCGCGTTCCGCGAGACCCCGATCGAGGCCGCCCCGGAGCCGGCCAAGCCCGCCGCTCCCGCAGCCCAGCCCGCACCGGCGCCGGAAGCAAAGGCCGCAGGCCCGAAGGAAGCAAAGCCGGCCGCCGCCGCAAAGCCCGCGGCCAGCAAGGCCGCCGCTGCCGCCGACGAAGTGCAGGAGGCCGACAAGGTCGCCAACCAGTCGATCCGCGTCAACGTGGATACGCTGGAACATCTGATGACGATGGTGTCGGAACTGGTCCTGACCCGCAACCAGCTCCTGGAAATCTCCCGCCGCAACGAGGACACCGAGTTCAAGGTGCCGCTGCAGCGGCTCTCCAACGTCACCGCCGAGCTGCAGGAAGGCGTCATGAAGACGCGGATGCAGCCGATCGGCAATGCCTGGCAGAAGCTGCCGCGCATCGTGCGCGACCTGTCGGGCGAACTCGGCAAGCAGATCGAACTGGAGATGCACGGCGCCGACACCGAGCTCGACCGCCAGGTGCTCGACCTGATCAAGGACCCGCTCACCCACATGGTGCGCAACTCCGCCGACCACGGGCTGGAGACCCCCGCCGAGCGCGCGGCCTCCGGCAAGCCGGAGCAGGGCACCATCCGCCTGTCCGCCTATCATGAAGGCGGCCACATCATCATCTGCATCGCCGACAACGGCCGCGGCCTCAACACCGAGAAGATCAAGGCCAAGGCGATCTCCAGCGGCCTCGTCACCGAGGCCGAACTGGAGAAGATGACGGAAGCCCAGATCCACAAGTTCATCTTCGCGCCCGGCTTCTCGACGGCTGCCGCCATCACCTCGGTGTCCGGCCGCGGCGTCGGCATGGACGTGGTGCGCACCAATATCGACCAGATCGGCGGCACCATCGACGTCAAGTCGGTGGCCGGCGAGGGCTCCTCCGTCACCATCAAGATCCCGCTGACCTTGGCAATCGTCTCGGCGCTGATCGTGGAAGCCGCCGGCGACCGGTTTGCGATCCCGCAGCTCTCGGTGGTCGAACTGGTGCGCGCGCGCGCCAATTCCGAGCACCGCATCGAGCGCATCAAGGACACCGCGGTATTGCGGCTGCGCAACAAGCTGCTGCCGCTGATGCACCTGAAGAAGCTCCTCAAGATCGACGACGGCTCCTCCTCCGATCCCGAGAACGGTTTTATCGTGGTCACCCAGGTCGGCAGCCAGACCTTCGGCATCGTGGTCGACGGCGTGTTCCACACCGAGGAAATCGTGGTCAAGCCGATGTCGACCAAGCTGCGCCACATCGACATGTTCTCCGGCAATACCATCCTGGGCGATGGCGCCGTGATCATGATCATCGACCCCAACGGGATTGCGAAGGCGCTGGGCGCCTCGGGCGCGTCCAGCCACGAGATCGCGGACGAGAACGCGGCCTCCCGCGCCAGCGCCGCCGAGCAGCTGACCTCGCTTCTGGTGTTCCGCGCCGGACGTGCCCAGCCCAAGGCGGTGCCGCTCGGCCTCGTCACCCGGCTGGAAGAGATCGCCTGCGACAAGATCGAGCTCTCCAACGGCCGCTACATGGTGCAGTACCGCGAGCAGCTGATGCCGCTGGTGCAGATGGCCGGCGTCAACGTCCAGACCTCCGGCTCGCAGCCGATCCTGGTGTTCGCCGACGACCGCCGCTCGATGGGGCTGGTGGTGGACGAGATCGTCGACATCGTCGAGGAGCGGCTCAACATCGAGGTCGGCGGCTCGCCGGACGGCATTCTGGGCTCGGCCGTGATCAAGGGCCAGGCCACCGAGGTGATCGACGTCGGCCACTTCCTCCCCATGGCGTTCCCCGACTGGTTCACGCGCAAGGAGATGACGCCGTCGGCCTCTGCGCAGTCGGTGCTGCTGGTCGACGACTCAGCCTTCTTCCGCAACATGCTGGCGCCGGTGCTGAAAGCCGCCGGCTACAAGGTGCGGGTGGCGCCGAACGCGCAGGAGGGGCTGACCGTGCTGCGCTCGGGCCAGAGCTTCGACGTGGTGCTGACCGATATCGAGATGCCCGACATGAACGGGTTCGAGTTCGCCGAGACCATCCGGGCGGATGCGCATCTGAGCACGATGCCGATCATCGGGCTGTCCTCGCTGGTGTCGCCGGCGGCGATCGAGCGCGGCCGGCAGGCCGGCTTCCACGATTACGTCGCCAAGTTCGACCGTCCCGGCCTGATCGCGGCGTTGAAGGAACAGACCGCCGAGCAGCAGCGGGCGGCGGCATGAGCGAAGGCTCAGCCGGGGCATAAGGAAGAGATAGCATGACCAGCAAGACCGATCTGAGCGAAGGCGCGGTTGCCGAATACGTCACCGCGATGATCGGCGGCCAATTGTTCGGGCTGCCGATCTCGCGGGTCCAGGACGTGTTCATGCCGGAGCGGCTGACGCGGGTGCCGCTGTCGCCGGGCGAGATCGCCGGCGTGCTCAATCTGCGCGGCCGCATCGTCACGGTGGTGGACATGCGCGCCCGGCTCGGCCTGCCCAAGAACGACGACGGCAAGCCGCCGATGGCGGTCGGCGTCGACCTGCGCGGCGAATCCTATGGCCTGCTGATCGACCAGATCGGCGAAGTGCTCCGCCTGCCCGACGACGGCTGCGAGGAAAACCCCGTCAATCTCGATCCCCGAATGGCCAAGCTCGCCGGCGGCGTCCATCGCCTCGACGGCCAGCTCATGGTCGTCCTCGATGTCGATCGCGTCCTCGAAATCGTGCCTGACATGATGGCGGCATAAGCCGTCGGCAATGGAAACGTCCCGTTTGAGGGAATGGAAGAAGCAGAGGCTGAAATGAGAACATGTCTTGTAGTGGATGACTCGAGTGTCATCCGGAAAGTCGCAAGGCGCATCCTGGAAGGTCTGGACTTCCAGATTGTCGAGGCCGAGGACGGCGAGAAGGCGCTGGAGGTCTGCAAGCGCGGACTGCCCGACGCGATCCTGCTCGACTGGAACATGCCGGTCATGGACGGCTACGAATTCCTCGGCGCGCTCCGCCGCATGCCCGGCGGCGATCAGCCCAAGGTGGTGTTCTGCACCACCGAGAACGATGTCGCCCATATCGCGCGCGCGCTGCATGCCGGCGCCAACGAATACATCATGAAGCCCTTCGACAAGGACATCGTGACCGCGAAATTCCAGGAAGTCGGCCTGATCTGATTTTGATCCGGCTCTTCCGATCCGGCGGCTGAAGGCCTTCGGCGTTACCGTTGCAATAGTGCCGAGTTCAGTTGGATTGGTGAGTAATGAGTGTTGCCGTGACAAGTGCCCCGAGCCCGACTTCGACGCGGCAAGAACCGTTGCGGGTGATGGTGGTCGATGACTCCGTCGTCATCAGGGGATTGATTTCCCGCTGGATCGCATCCGAACCGGACATGGTGGTCGCCGCGTCATTGCGCACCGGCCTTGATGCCGTCAACCAGCTCGAGCGGATCAATCCCGATGTCGCCGTGCTCGATATCGAAATGCCGGAACTGGATGGCATTTCCGCGCTGCCCCGGCTGCTGGCGAAGAAACGCAACCTGATCATCATCATGGCGTCGACCCTGACGCGCCGCAACGCCGAGATCAGCTTCAAGGCATTGTCGCTCGGGGCGTCGGACTACATTCCGAAGCCCGAGAGCACCCGTGAAGCCGCCGCCGCCGACACCTTTCATCACGATCTGATCCAGAAAATCCGTTCGCTCGGCGCCAAGGTCCGCCGCTCGGCCCCGGCGGCTTCGCTGACGCCGGCGCTCGACCGGGCGAGAGAGCAACTGGCGCGGCCCGCGCCGTCGCCGGTGGCGCAGCCGCAACTGATGCGCCGCGCGTTCAGCCTGCAGGCGCCGCGGGTGCTCCTGATCGGGTCGTCGACCGGCGGTCCGCAGGCCCTGATGGCGCTGGTCACCGAGCTTGGCCCGGTGATCGACCGCTTTCCGGTGCTGATCACGCAACACATGCCGCCGACCTTCACCACGATTCTCGCCGAGCATCTCGGGCGGGCAAGCCACCGGCCGGCGCACGAAGGCGTCGACGGCGAGATCGTCAAGGCCGGTCAGATCTATCTCGCGCCGGGCGGCCGCCACATGCGCGTCGTGCGCCACGGCACCGATGTCGCGATCGCGCTCGATGACGGGCCGCCGGTCAATTTCTGCAAGCCCGCGGTCGACCCGTTGTTCACCTCCGCGATCGACGTCTGGCAGGCCGGTGTGCTGGCCGTGGTGCTGACGGGCATGGGCTCGGACGGCATGCGCGGCGGCAAGGAGATCGTGGCCGCCGGCGGCAGCGTGATCGCCCAGGACGAAGCCTCGAGCGTGGTGTGGGGCATGCCGGGAGCTGCCGCGAATGCCGGCATTTGCGCTGCGATTCTGCCGCTCAACCAGATCGGCCCGAAGCTGGTCCGGGTGTTCGCGGGAGACCGGTCGTGACGCCGCAGGACTATGATTTCCTGCGCAAGCTGCTGAAGGATCGCTCCGGCCTCGATTTATCCGCCGACAAGCAATATCTGGTCGAAAGCCGGCTGATCCCGCTGGCGCGAAGGGCGGGATTTCCCGGCATCGCCGAACTGGTCGCGAAAATCAAGGCCGGCGCCGAGGCGCTGACGTCGGACGTGGTCGAGGCGATGACCACCAACGAGACTTTCTTCTTCCGCGACAAGATTCCGTTCGATCATCTGCACGAGACGATCCTGCCGGCGCTGGTGCAGGCCCGCGCCAGCCGCCGTTCGCTGCGGATCTGGTGCGCGGCGTCCTCCACCGGGCAGGAGCCCTATTCGATCGCGATGTGCGTCAAGGAATTCCCTGCGCTTGCGGGCTGGCGCGTCGACATCGTCGCGACCGACCTGTCGCAGGAAGTGCTGGAAAAGTCCAAGGCGGGTCTCTACAGCCAGTTCGAAGTTCAGCGCGGCCTGCCGATCCAGATACTGGTCAAGTATTTCACGCAAACCGGAGAGCTGTGGCAGCTCAATTCCGACATCCGCGCCATGGTGCAGCATCGCCAGCTCAATCTGATGCAGGATTTTTCCAGCCTCGGCACGTTCGACGTGATCTTCTGCCGCAACGTCCTGATCTATTTCGACCAGGAAACCAAGGTCAGCATCTTCGAGCGCCTTTCGCGGATGCTCGAGCCCGACGGCGTGCTGGCGCTGGGCGCCGCCGAATCCGTGGTCGGAATCTCCGACGCCTTCAAGCCCTATCCGGACCGGCGCGGGCTTTATCGGCTGAACACCGAACGGGCCGCGCGCGGCGGCGTCTCGGCTTCGATGCCGCAGGTGTTGAAGCTGGTCGGAGCGCGCTAGCGTCGACTGTGCGGCGAACGGCGCCGATGTGCGCGCGCTGTTCATTTATTTTCAGATCGTAACCAGCCTGTTTTTGATCAGGATCATGGCGCCCGCCAGGGATCGGATCAGGATGTCCGCCATCAGACATGGAGGACATCATGGAAAAGCGAAGCACCGTCGACGCGGTCGTGGCCGAAGGCCTGGTTTTCGAATCGAATTTCGGCGGAGCCGCGGAAGCCGGCGACCGGTTCGAGGCCTGAAGCGGCCAAGCGCGCTCACGCAATTCCCGCCTGGAACGCGGCAGCCCTTGCCGCCGAGTCCATCAGGACGGACGATCCGGCGGCCTGAGCGAGTTCCGATCGGGCGCGGCCAGCGAAGTTCCATCCCCCAAACAAAAACCCCGCCATTTGCGGCGGGGTCCAGTCTGGGAGGAGAGAGCCAGTCGAGCCCTCGGTAGAACTCTTGAATCAGGCCGGGATGCGCTCTTCGGTCTCGTGCGGCTCGCGCAGCACGTAGCCGCGGCCCCACACGGTCTCGATGAAGTTGCGGCCTTCGGAGGCATTGGCAAGCTTCTTGCGCAGCTTGCAGATGAAGACGTCGATGATCTTCAGTTCCGGCTCGTCCATGCCGCCGTAGAGATGGTTGAGGAACATCTCCTTGGTGAGCGTGGTACCCTTGCGGAGCGAAAGCAGCTCCAGCATCTGGTATTCCTTGCCGGTCAGATGGACGCGCTGACCCCCGACCTCGACCGTCTTGGTGTCGAGATTGACCACGAGATCGCCGGTCTGGATCACCGACTGGGCGTGGCCCTTCGAACGGCGCACGATCGCATGGATGCGGGCAACCAGTTCGTCCTTGTGGAAGGGCTTGGTCATGTAGTCGTCGGCGCCGACGCCGAGACCCTTGACCTTGTCCTCGATCCCGGCGAGGCCGGAAAGGATCAGAATGGGGGTCTTGATCTTGGAGACCCGAAGCTGCTTGAGCACGTCATAACCGGACATGTCGGGCAGATTAAGGTCGAGCAGTATGATGTCGTAATCGTAGAGTTTTCCGAGGTCCACGCCTTCCTCGCCGAGATCCGTCGTATAGACGTTGAAACTCTCGGATTTCAGCATCAATTCGATCGACTGCGCGACGGCGCTGTCATCTTCTATCAGCAATACGCGCATGCCAGTCCCCTATAGTCGCCGCTCCGGGCGTCAGGTCGGCCGCACTTGCGGCACTCAAAACGCCTTTGAACAACTGATTCGGATCCTGACGACATATGGTTAACAAAATCTAATTCCTCTTCGCAAGGGTTCTCAGTGCAATTTTTATCGAATCGCGCTAAGACTTTGCTACGAGGCAGCTTTTGCTACCTTATCTCGCTCAAGTTCCACATTAAGAGGCGGGCCTAACCAACTCCTGCAACTCCGACCTTAGTTTCTGCGGCCGAGTGCTCTCAGTCACCCAAGACAATGACGTAATGATTAACGATGCGGGTAAACACGAAGTTAAGGACGGACCCGCAAACTGCGGAAACTTAAGGGTTTCGCAATGAAGGCCTTGGCCGAGCAGATCAGCGATATCGATGGCGTCAACATCTATGGCCGCGTGGTCGGCGTGCGCGGCCTGATGGTCGAGATCGCGGGTCCGATCCACGCGATGTCGGTCGGCGCCCGCATCGTGATCGATACCGGCGGCAACCGTTTCATCCCTTCCGAAGTGATCGGCTTCACCGGGAACAACGCCGTGGTGATGCCGTTCGCCGGCCTGGAAGGCGTGCGGCGCGGCTGCCGTGCCGTGATCGCCAATGCCGCCAGCCAGGTGCGGCCGTCGGCCGCCTGGCTCGGCCGCGTCATCAACGCCATGGGCGAGCCGATCGACGGCAAGGGGCCGCTGCCGCAGGGGCCGTCGCCAATGCCGTTCCGCAACTCGCCGCCGCCGGCGCATTCGCGCAAGCGGGTCGGCGCGCCGCTCGATCTCGGCGTTCGCGCGCTCAACACCTTCCTGACCTGCTGCCGCGGCCAGCGGCTCGGTATCTTCGCGGGTTCCGGCGTCGGCAAGTCGGTCCTGCTGTCGATGCTGGCGCGCAATGTCGACGCCGACATCACGGTGATCGGGCTGGTCGGCGAACGCGGCCGCGAGGTGCAGGAATTCCTGCAGGACGATCTCGGCGAGGAGGGCCTGGCCCGTTCGGTGGTGGTGGTGGCGACCTCCGACGAACCTGCCCTGATGCGGCGGCAGGCCGCCTATCTGACGCTGGCGATCGCCGAATATTTCCGCGACGAGGACAAGGACGTGCTGTGCCTGATGGACTCGGTCACGCGCTTTGCGATGGCGCAGCGCGAGATCGGCCTGTCGGCCGGCGAGCCGCCGACCGCCAAGGGCTACACGCCGACCGTGTTCACCGAATTGCCCAAGCTGCTGGAACGCGCGGGTCCCGGCACCGGCGCCGGCACCATCACCGGTATCTTCACGGTGCTGGTGGACGGCGACGATCATAACGAGCCGATCGCGGACGCCGTGCGCGGCATCCTGGACGGCCATATCGTGATGCAGCGCTCGATCGCCGAGCGCGGGCGTTATCCGGCCATTAACATCCTCAAGTCCGTGTCCCGCACCATGCCGAAATCGGCCGATCCGGCCTATCTGCCGGTCATTACCCGGGCCCGTCAGGTCATGGCGACCTATGCGGATATGGAGGAACTGATCCGGCTGGGGGCCTATCGCGCCGGCTCCAGCGCCGAGGTCGACGAGTCGATCCGGCTGAACCAGCCGCTCGAGGGTTTCCTGCGCCAGGCCAAGGACGAAGTGACCGGCCTGAACGAGGGTTACCGCCAACTTGAGCAAATCCTGCGGGATTTGGAAACGGAACGCTAACTTTGTCAGGCCATCATCCCCGGCACACAACTAGTGATACCGGTGGGGCCCCTCGGGGGTACCGGACATGTCCCGCGTCCAGATCGGGACTTCTGGGGAGTACAAGTCGATGAAGTCACGAGAAACGCTGATCCGCCTGAAGAAATTTCAGGTCGACGAGAAGCGCCGAAGGGTCGCCCAGATCGAAGGTATGATCGCCGATTTCCAGCGTATGTCGGTCGACCTCGAGCGCGAAATCCAGACCGAACAGGAGCGCGCCGGAATCAACGATCCCACGCACTTCGCCTATCCGACCTATGCCAAGGCCGCGATCCAGCGGCGGGAAAACCTGACCCGTTCCGCCGATGAATTGCGGGTCCAGCTTGAGGACGCCAAAGGTCTGCTGAGCGAGGCGTTCGAAGAACTGAAGAAAGTCGAACTGCTGGACGAGCGCGACCACGCGCGCGAGCGCGCCGAGGAGAACGCCCGGGAGCAGGCCGATCTCGACAGTATCGGCCTGATGCGCGCGCGCCTCGGGGCCATCGCCTGAGGCTCTGCCTCCAGCCATCCGCCAATGCCACCGCAAAAGCCCGGGCCGCGAGGTCCGGGCTTTTGCTTGGCTGTGCGGCCGGATGTCCACAGGCCAGTCCGGCGACTTGGTACCCCGGTCCGGCGCAGGATATGATACGACACGTCAGGAATGACACTTTGGCGTGTGCGGGAGCGATGCGGCATCGCGTTTTGGGGGAGTGAATGCTGACGCCAGCGGAGTTGGTCTGGCTGATCGCCGCGGTCGCGAAGGGGGACGAGGCTGCCTTCGAGCGCCTTTACGCCGCGACGCGGGCGAAACTCTTCGGCGTGGTGCTACGTATCTTGCGGCGACAGGATCTCGCCGAGGAGGTCATTCAGGAAGCCTACGTCAAGATCTGGAACAGCGCCGGACAGTTCAATCCCGGCCTGTCGTCGCCGATCACATGGATGGCGTCCATTGCCCGCAACCGGGCCATCGACGTGGTGCGCAAGAAGGGCGAGCTCTCGATCGAGGAGGAGCCGACGGCCATGGAAGTGGCCGCCGATAGCCCCGACCCGTTGGCGCGCCGCGAAATGACCGAGGAATTGAAGCGGTTGCTCGAATGCGTCGGCCGTCTGGAGCCGGACCGGCAAAAGCTCGTGCTGCTGGCCTATTACAACGGCTGGAGCCGCGAGCAACTGGCGGCAAAGTTCGAGACGCCGGTGAATACGGTGAAGACCTGGCTGCGCCGGAGCATGATGGACATCCGGGAGTGTCTTGGACTTTAGGAAGACCCGGACTTTAGGAAGACCTGAACTTTAGGACGATCCGGACTTTAGGGAGATCTTGGACGTTAGACGATGGCCTACGGTGAAGACCATATCGCGCTTGCCGCGGAATATGCCCTCGGCACGCTCGATGCCGACGAGCGCGCGCAGGTCGAGGACTTGATGTCCGTCGACAAGGATTTCGCGGCGCTCGTGCAGGCGTGGGAGTACCGGCTCGGCGTGTTGAACCAGATGGTCGGATCGGTCGAGCCCAGCCCGAAGTGTGGGGCCGGATCAAGGCCGCGATCGGCGTTTCCGAACCGCAGGCGCCGCTGCTGCTTCCCGAGGAGGCGCCGCCGCCTGTCCCGCACGAAGAGATCGCGCCTGCCATCAATACCGATCGTGCGACCATCATCCGTCTTGCCAGGCGGGCCCGGCGCTGGCGCGCGCGTCGCGACCTTCACCAGCGCGATCGCGGCTGCCCTGGTCGCGCTGATCGCGGTCGGGGCCTATCAGCCGGACCTGTTGCCGGATGCCATTCGTCCCAAGCCGCGCACGCAGGTGGTCGAAGTCAAGCTGCCGCCGACGCCGGCGCCGCCGTCCGCGCAATATGTCGCGGTGCTGCAGAAGGATGCCGGATCGCCCGCCTTCATTCTCACGGTCGACGCCGCCACGAAGAATTTCACGATCCGCAAGGTCGGCGCCCAGCCGGAGCCCGGCAAGAGTTTCGAACTCTGGCTGATCTCGGACAAGCTGCCGCGGCCGCGCTCGCTCGGCGTGATCGGCAATGGCGACTTCACCGCGCGTCCGGTGCTGTCGGGGTTCGATACCGACCTCGTCAACAACGCGACCTATGCGGTGACGGTCGAGCAGGCCGGCGGATCGCCGGACGGCAATCCGCACTCCGCGCCGGTCTTCACCGGCAAGCTGATCGAGACTGTCCCGCAGTCGACAGCGAAGGATCGCTGAAGCGGCAGACCCCACAAAAAGAAAACGCCCGTGGGGAGCGGGCGTTTTCGGTAGTCAACTTGGGGGTAGTTGGGGTCTTCTATTATCCACGTGGCGACTTTGGGGGGCTGGTAAAGAGCCGCGTGAATTCCGTAAATTCCTTTTGCTTAGCGCACCACCATCGTGCTCGAGCTGGTGACCGCCACCGGCTTGCCGGCCTTGATGACCCGCGCCGTCTGGGTGAATTCGTCTGAACTGGTTGCGGGCCGAGATGCCGAAGCCCGCCACCGCGATACCAGCAACGAGCGCCACGACCACGATCTTGAGGTGGGTCGAGCGATCCGCGCTGTAGATCGAGTGGTTCATGGAAGCCTCCTGCCGCCTTCCTGCCGTTCGCTGAATTCGTCTGCTCCGTCGCGCCGGCAGGTTCAACATCTCAGCTCAGCGAAACGTGGGGATTCGCCCTTCGTTTCCTAAGATGCGATCACAAGGCAGTGAACAGACTTGAACGTCCGCGACCACGTAACCGCGATCACATCCTCGCTGTGAGCAATTTTTAAATTATTACAGTAGGTTTATAAGATTTTACGCTTCTCGCGCCATTTCGAGCCGTAAGCCGACACCAACTCGGTCAGCGTTAATAAATCATGGTTGCCTGTGGCGAAAAAGCACGGGCGGTTCGAAGTGATTTGCGGCCGGGCGGATGAGCCATCGAGGCAAGTCAGACGCTGCCGACCGTCTTCAGCCGCGCCCGCGGGTGGATTTCCGCCTGCGACAGCACCGTGGTTTGCGAGCGGAAGCGCTCCACCAGCGAGCGCACGAACGGGCGGATCGCCGCCGACGTCACCAGCACCGGCGCCTCGCCTTCGCGCGCGGCCTGCTCGAAGCGGTCGCGCACCACGGTCATGAATTCGGACAGCTTCGAGGGCTGCATCGCGAGGCTGCGGTCCTCGCCGGTGCCGACCAGCGATTCCGCAAAGGCCTGCTCCCATTTCGCCGACAGCGCGATCAGCGGCAGATAGCCGTTGCGCGGAGGTGTTCTGCGCGCAGATCTGCCGCGCCAGCCGGGCGCGGACATGCTCGACCATGGTCGCCGGGATTGCGCGAGAACGCCAGCGCGTCGGCGATGCCCTCGAGGATGGTGGAGAGATCGCGGATCGAGATGCGCTCGGCGAGCAGCAGTTGCAGCACGCGCTGGATGCCGGAGACCGTGACCTGGCTCGGCACGATGTCCTTGACCAGTTCGCCCTGTTCCTTCGGCAGGTCCTTCAGCAGCTTCTGCACCTCGCCGTAGGACAACAGGTCCGACATGTTGTTCTTGAGCAGTTCGGTGAGATGGGTCGACAGCACGGTGGCGGCGTCGACCACGGTGTAGCCCTTCAGCGAGGCCTCTTCCTTCAGGGCGGCGTCGACCCAGGTCGCGGGCAGGCCGAAGGTCGGCTCGATGGTGTGGATGCCGGGCACGCTGACCTGGTTGCCGGCGGGGTCCATGACCATGAACTGGTTCGGCCAGATCTTGCCGGTGCCGGCGTCGACTTCCTTGATCTTGATGATGTAGGTGTTGGCCTCGAGCTGCACGTTGTCGAGGATGCGCACCGCCGGCATCACGAAACCCATCTCGATCGCGAGCGAGCGGCGCAGCGCCTTGATCTGCTCGGTGAGGCGGTCGGTGCCGTCGGGGCCGTTGACCAGCGGCAGCAGCGCGTAGCCGAGTTCGATCTTGAGATCGTCGATCTTCAGCGCGGTCGAGATCGGCTCTTCGGCTCGCCGCCGCGGCCGGCCGCGGCCGGAGCTGCCGCCGCGGCGGCATCGGCCGCCTTGGTGGCGCGTTTTGCGCTTGTGCGCATTCCAGGCCAGCGCCGCCGCGCCGCCGCCGAGCGCAAGGAAGGGAAGCATCGGAATGCCCGGCAGCATCGCCAGCACCAGCATCACGCCGGCCGACATGCCGAGCGCCTGCGGATAGCCGGAGAGCTGCTTCATCAGCGCCTTGTCGGCGGCGCCGCTGACGCCGGCCTTCGAGACCAGCAGGCCCGCCGCGGTCGAGACGATCAGCGCCGGGATCTGCGTGACGAGGCCGTCGCCGACGGTCAGCAGCGTGTAGCTGTGCGCGGCCTCGGCGAAGGAGAGGCCCTGCTGGGCGACGCCGATGATGATGCCGCCGATGACGTTGATGAAGACGACCAGCAGGCCGGCGACCGCGTCGCCGCGCACGAATTTCGAGGCGCCGTCCATCGCGCCGAAGAAGCCGCTTTCGTCCTCCAGCGCCTTGCGGCGCTCCTTGGCGATCTTCTCGTCGATCAGGCCGGCGGAGAGGTCGGCGTCGATCGCCATCTGCTTGCCCGGCATGGCGTCGAGGTGGAAGCGCGCGGCGACTTCGGCGATGCGGCCCGAGCCCTTGGTGATGACGACGAAGTTCACGATCACCAGGATCGCGAACACGATGATTCCGATCACGAAATTGCCGCCCATCACGAAATTGCCGAACGCCTCGATGACGTGGCCGGCGGCGTCGGTGCCTTCATGGCCGTGCGACAGGATCAGCCGGGTCGAGGCCAGGTTGAGCGACAGCCGCAGCATGGTCGAGATCAGGAGGATGGTCGGGAACGCGGAGAATTCCAGCGGCGCCTGGATGAACAGCGAGGTCATCAGGATCAGGATCGACAGCGTGATCGAGATCGCCAGGAAGAGATCGAGCACGATCGAGGGCAGGGGCAGGATCAGCACCACCAGGATGGTGAGGATGCCGAACGCCAGCGCGAGATCGCCGCGCTTCAGGATGGTGCCGATCTCACCGAGGCTCGGAAATCCGGTCCCCGGCGTTCCCGCGCCCTGACCTGCCGTGACATCCACCATCGTCGCTGCTTCCCCCCGCGAATGCCGGTCGCGGGCGCCAAACGTCTGCGCGGCGGCCGAAGGACCACCGTTTCGAAAGTGAGGCACCGCACTGGCGTCCACGGGTACTCCCCCGTTTTACGCGGCTGACGACACTCGACTTTTTCAACTGGGCAATTTTTGCCCGGTGTATGGTTAGGAAAGGGTTAACGGGCGGCCGTTTGGCCGATCGCCGTTGCGCAATTGCGGATCCGGGGCGCGAGGCGGCGGGGAATCGGGAGATTCCGGACTCAAATGCCACCACATGGGCCGGAAACGACAAAATTCGTCATGTTGCAGTGCATTGCGCATGCCTATTACGGCGGCAATGTTGCTTGACCTCGCGGCGTCGCGCGTCGAAGTTGCGCCCCGTGCACGCTCCCTCCGATCACAAAGATTCGGCCCGTTTCACCCCGGACTCCCGTCTGGCCTGGGTGCGGCTGGCCGTGGCCCTGGCGATCGGATCGATCGGCAGCGTCGGCATGTGGTCGGTCGTGGTCGTCGCTGCCGGTGGTGCAGGCCGAATTCGGCGCCACGCGCGGCGCGGTTTCGCTGGCCTTTACCCTCACCATGGTGGGTTTCGGCGTCGGCGGCGTCGCGACCGGGCGGATCACCGACCGTTTCGGCATCGTCACGGCGATGGCGCTCAGCATCGCTTTCCTCGGCTCGGCCTACATCCTCGCCGGACTTTCCACCACGCTGTGGCAGTTCAATGCCGTGTATTTCCTGATCGGGCTCGGCACGTCGGCGACCTTCGCGCCGCTGATGGCGGAAGTCTCGCACTGGTTCGAGCGCTATCGCGGACTCGCGGTGACCATCGTCGCCAGCGGCAACTACATCGCCGGCACGTTCTGGCCGCCGCTGATCACCTACGGGATTTCAAACCATCGGCTGGCGCACCACCCATATCGCCATCGGCATTTTCTGCGCGCTCACGATGACGCTGCTGCTGCTGGTGCTGCGCGCCCAGATCGGCGGCGAGAAGGCGCGCGATCACGCCAACGCGCCGCCGCCGCGGGTCGATCTCAATCTCTCCACCAATACGCTGACGGTGCTGCTGTGCATCGCCAGCATTTCCTGCTGCGTGGCGATGGCGATGCCGCAGGTTCACATCGTCGCCTATTGCGGCGATCTCGGCTACGGCCCGGTGCACGGCGCCGAGATGCTGTCGCTGATGATGGCGTTCGGCATCGTCAGCCGCATCGGCTCGGGCTATCTCGCCGACAGGATCGGCGGCATCCGCACGCTGCTGATCGGCTCGGTGGCGCAGGGCTTTGCGCTGCTGTTCTATCTGTTCTTCGACAGCCTCTCCTCGCTCTACATCATCTCGGCGATGTTCGGCCTGTTCCAGGGCGGCATCGTGCCGAGCTACGCCATCATCGTCCGCGAAGCGATGCCGGCGCGCGAGGCCGCGACCCGCGTCGGCATCGTGATTCTCGCCTCCGTGGTCGGCATGTCCTTTGGCGGCTGGGTGTCCGGCGTGATCTTCGACGCCACCGGCTCCTACGCCGCGGCGTTCCTCAACGGGCTCGGCTGGAACGCGCTCAACGTCACCATCGTGGTCGGATTGCTGGTGCGGGCGCGGAGCCGGCTGGTGATGGCGTAAGCGCGGCTACACCGATTGCCCGGCTTTCAGCAGCGAGCAGCCGGTGATCTTGAATGAGCCGTCGGGCTGCTGCTCCAGCGTATAGAGCGCCTCCCAGGCCTCGCCGTTTTCATCGACGATGTGGACGCGCTGCCCGATCCAGCCGCTTTCCACCTGCGCCTCGCCGAATTCAAAACTCCTGTGGCGATAGACCGGGGCGTAGCTGCGCTGGACCATCGACATGAAGATGTCGGCCTGCGGGAACAACCCGTGGATCGCGGGCGCCGCGTAGGAGTAGGCCGTTGCCGCATCGTCGCGGCCAAACGCCTCGGCCTGCGAGCGAATGACGCTTTGCGCGGCGGCGACGTTGTCGCCGGCGTGGGCGACGGTGAGCAGGAGGGCGGTCAGCAGGGCAACGGCGCGCATCAGCAGGCTCCATGAACACTGCTGGTACGTGCTACCCCGCCTCATGGTTTCAGCCTGGACCACCTAAAATCGCCTCGCTGCCAACATCCTGCTCCGCTATTTCCAGCGAGGCAATCCTGCGAAACTTGCAAACCTCCGGGGTCGATTTTGCTTTGAAGGAGTCGATTGGGCTATTTTAGCTTCGAGCGCGTCTGTGTTGCATGGCCGTCGGGAGCCGTTGAATGAAAGCCGTCTATAGCGAACTGCATCGAAGCCACGATCCGCAATTCTTCCTGGTTCGCGGCGTCGTCAGGCGCACGACCGAGCAGCCCGAACGCGCGGATCGTCTGCTGGCGGGACTGAAGGCGGGCAAGCATCAATTGGTCGAGCCCGCGATGTTCGGGCAGGGGCCGCGCGCGCGCGTGCACAGCCCCGAATATCTCGGATTTCTTGCCGAAGCCTGGGACGCCTGGTCCGCGCTCGGCGATGCCGGCTCGGAGATGATCGCCAACATGCACCCGGTTCGCAACGCCGCGACTTACCCGACGCATATTGTCGGCCGTCTCGGCTGGCACACTGTCGACACCGCCTGTCCGATCGGACCCGGCACCTGGGCCGCGGCCTGCGCCGCCACGGATGTCGCGGCGACCGCCGCGCAACTGGTGCTGGACGGCGAGGACGCCGCCTACGCGCTTTGCCGTCCGCCGGGCCATCACGCCTATCGCGACCTCGCCGGCGGCTTCTGCTTTCTCAACAACAGCGCGGTGGCGGCCGCCCATCTGCGGCTCAGGCATGAGCGCGTCGCGATCCTCGACGTCGACGTTCATCACGGCAACGGCACGCAGGGCATTTTCTACGAGCGCGGCGATGTCCTGACGGTCTCGATCCACGCCGATCCGGCATCGTTCTATCCGTTCGTCTGGGGATATGCCCATGAGCGCGGCGCCGGCGCTGGCCTTGGCGCCAATCTCAACATTCCCTTGCCGATCGGCACCGGCGATGAAGGCTACCTGGAGGCGCTGGGCACCGCAAAAGCGATGATCGAGGCTTTCGCGCCGGGCGCGCTGGTGGTCGCGCTCGGCCTCGACGCCTCGGAGCACGATCCGCTGGCGGGCCTTGCGGTCACCACGGGCGGATTCCACCGCATCGGTCAGGCGATCGCGCGCTTTGGACTGCCGACCGTGTTCGTGCAGGAGGGCGGATATCTGTCGGATATTCTCGGCGCGAACCTGACGGCGGCGCTGGGCGGATTCGAGCAGGCCCGCTGATACGCGCGGCGCAAACCATGCCCCGGCATCGGCCGGGGCTTTTTTGCTTTCGGTGGTGGCGGCTATGCCCGCGGTCGATGCAGGAGCGACGGGTTCACGCGGGTCGGAGATGAATAGCAGGCGCTTGCGTCAATTGACCTAGATCAATGACGCCCTGCGGGCGGATGTTTGCTGTGAGAACCAGCAAACATCCTCGCAACATTTGTCTCGCGCGATGCTCCTCAAGCCCACCATGGTACTGGCTGCGATCCTCGTGCCGATCGCGCTTCTCCAGCCGGCCCGTGCGTTTCAAGTGAAGCGCGTGCAGGCCGACTCCGGGACGATTCTCAGATTGCGTGGTGACGTGAGAGAAGGGGACTACGGCCGATTGAAATCGATCCTGCAAAATGGAAATTTCATTGGCCTGCAAATCAGGTCCGGCGGCGGCTCCCTCGAAGACGGCTTCGAGATCGCGCGGATCGTCCGAGACAAGAGACTGATCGTGTACGCGTCCAGGGAATGCAACTCGGTATGCGCCCTCATCTTCTTCGCGG
This sequence comes from uncultured Alphaproteobacteria bacterium, assembly GCA_963843225.1. Taxonomy (GTDB): domain Bacteria; phylum Pseudomonadota; class Alphaproteobacteria; order Rhizobiales; family Xanthobacteraceae; genus Bradyrhizobium. The sequence goes on from CAWJJT010000018.1 coordinate 181,040, forward strand.
CCAAAGAACGCTACATGGACCGGGGATGCAAAATCGGCGTGCATTCCGTCTCAAACGAGCACGGAAAGGAAGATGCGGACACCGCGCGCAGTACGGTAAGGATGTCGCGCCTTCTCACCGGACTAGGCGTGCCGCTTTCCATTATCGGCAAGATCGTGGCGACGCCTCCGGCCAGGATGGCGTTCCTCAACAATCGCGAACTGGCCGGATTGAACGTGCATCAGAGCAATCCCTTTCGAAAGCAGGATGGCGCCGCCAGCGCGGCCCGAAGCCAGCAGGCAAGCTCGGATTTGCGTTGAGGCCGCGGCGACCGCGTTCGTTCCAGAACGAACATGATCTTTTCGGAAAAGCGGTTCTCGCTTTTCCGGATCAGGTTCTATTTGTGCGGCGAGAACGACGCGGGGGTGAGAAAGACGCTCTCCTGATGCACGAGATAGGGCAGGATGCTCGGCACGAATTTCTGCCACTCGGGATCCTGCGCGAGCTTTTGCCGCTGTGCCGTGCGGTGGCCGAAATCGTCATAGGCCCAGATGAAGACCACCGAATTCAGGACACCGGATTCCTTATTCCAGCAGCCGATCAGCTTCGCGTAACGCGTGATGATGGCAAGGCCGGTCGCCTCGTAGATCTTGAGGAATTCCGGCACCTTGCCGGCGGTGATTTGATAGGTGCGGTGTTCGTAGATCATCGAATTCGACTCCGGCGTGGGGATAACGAAGAGGGCATGCCGCAAGCCTAGCTTGCTTTGGCGCGGCTGCAAATATAAACTGTCGTCAAACGACGATTTACGGGAAGAGATCCACGATGCGAGCGCGATCCAAGCTGCTCAGCGGCACACCGTCCGTCCGGCCCGTACGTGCAAAGGCTTCCGGCAAGGCGCCGGTGGTCGCGCGGATGCTGCCGGCCGAGCGCAAGGCCATGATCCTGGCGCGCGCCACCGATTTCTTCGCCGAGTACGGACTGACGGCGCAGACGCGCGCGCTTGCGGCGGCGTGCGGCGTCGCCCAGCGCCTGCTCTATCGTTACTTCCCGTCCAAGGCGGCGTTGCTCGACGAGGTCTATCAGGAGGCGATCGTTTCGCCGTTCAAGGCGGTGTGGCTCGTTCAACTGAAGGATCGCACCCGGCCGATCGAGACGCGCCTGGTTGATGTCTATCGCGCCTACTACTCCACGGTGCTGACGCGCAAGTGGCTGCGGCTGTTTCTGTACGCATCGCTGGCGGAAGCGAAGATGGCGCCGGACTACAACGACGCGATCGTCCATGAACTGCTGGAAACCGTCGTGACCGAAGCCGGCCACGCGCTGAAAGTGGAGCTGCCCGGCGATCGGGTGCTGCGGCGCGAGTTGGGCTATGCGTTGCACGGAGCGGTTTCGCATTTCGCCATCCGGCGGCACGTCTACATCGCGAGCCAGCAGATCCTCGAGGAACGCGTGGTTGCCCTGCATGTGCGGCTGTTCGTGGCGGGCTTTGCTGCAATGGCGGCGGCGGCGCGGGCGTTCGAGGACGACGTCGTCAAATTGCCAAGGCGGTCGCCGCGGTGATTTCTTGCAATTCATTTAAGTCGTCAGTTTACGACTTAAATGTCCGATGTTAAGGTTTGCTCCGGCCTGCTCCTGCCTGCCCGGCGGGGTGCCAAGAACGATCATCCGATAGGGAGATTTGCCGTGACCGCGTTTGCCCCGTTGAACCGCCGCTCCTTCCTGAAGACTGCCGCCGCCGGCCTGTCGGCCGCAACCGTGCTGGGTCGCGCCGGAGGCGCGCTCGCCGCCGAACCGATCAATTTCGCGACCTGGTCGGCCGCGGTCGACACCGTGAAAAGCCATATTGCGGCGTTCGAGGCGAAGACCGGGGTCAAGGTCGCCTACAGCAACAGTCCCTGGGCGCAGTATCGCGAGACCATGATCACCAAGTTCATCGGCAAGGCGCCGATCGATACGCTGTGGGTTTCCGATAGCTGGCTGCCCGAATGGGCGGAGGCGGGCTGGATCTCGCCGGTCGACCAGTACAAGACGCTCACCGACAATTCGGATGTCGACCAGTTCTGCGTCGACTCCATGACCTACAAGGGCAAGCAATACGGCAACACCTATTACAGCGACTATATGGCGTTCATCTACAACGCCGAGATGCTCGACAAGGCGGGCATCAAGACGCCGCCGGAGACCTGGGCCGAAGTCGCCGAGCCAGGCCAAGACCATCAAGGACAAGGGCCTCGCGCAATGGCCGGTCCTGATCTCGATGGCGCAGGAGAGCTGGCTGATCGAGTTCATGACGGCGATGGTCTATTCGAACGGCGGCCGTTTCGTCGACGACAAGGGCAATGCCGTGATGCAGGATCCCGCGGCGGGCGCTGGCCCCGCGCTGCGCTGGCTGGTCGATGCCGTGCAGAAGCAGCAGATCCTCTCGCCGTCCTGCGTCGAGACCGGGGAGCTCGCGGTGCTGAAGGCCTTCTCCTCCGGCGAGCATGCGTTCGGGCTGATCCCCAAATACCGGCTGCGGACGCTGAACGATCCGGCGCAAAGCAAGATCGCCGGCAACGCGAAGATTGCGCTGATGCCTGCCGGCGAGAAGGGCTCGCACGCGACGGTGGGCTGGATGCGGTTCTACGGCATGACGCCGCGCGCGCAGGCGGACGCGACCCGCGCGGCCGACACGGTGAAGCTGATGGATTGGTTCGGCGGCAAGGCCGACGGCGATTACAAGTTCCAGAAAATGCTGTTCAAGGATGTCGGCTCCGGTTTTGGCGTCAAATCCCTGTTCAGCGATCCCGAGATCAGGGCCGCCTATGCCGCCTATGGTGACGTCGACCTGATCGGCAAGCAGCAATCGCTGGCGCGCAAGAAGGACGTCGTCACGCCCTGGTTCGGCGAGTGGAACGACATCAACGGCACCGCGTGGCAGCAGGCCATCATGGGCAAGGTCACGGTCGAGCAGGCGTTGAATACGTCGGCGGCGAAGTGGACCGAGCTGAAGAAGCAGAGCTGACGCCGAGCCCGAGGCCGTTCGATGACAACCAATGTCGCCGCCGCGAAGCCACGGCTTCGCGGACCCCTGAGCTACGACGAGCGCGCGGCCTTCCTGTTCGTGGCCCCGCTCGCCGTGGTGCTGATGGCGGTCGCGGTTTTTCCGATTCTGTACTCGTTCTATATCAGCCTGTTCTCGGTGAAGCTGACGCGGCCGGGGCGAACGCCGTTCGTCGGCCTCGACAACTACGTCACCGTCCTGTCCGATCCGAAGTTCTGGGACGCGGTCGAGCGCAGCGCTTTCTTCGCCGTGCTCTGCGTCGTCGCGGTCTCGGTGCTCGCGCTGCTGATCGCCATGCTGCTGAACGAGGAATTTCCCGGGCGGCGGGTGCTGAGCGCCGTGCTGCTGGTGCCGTGGGCCATTCCCTACGTCGCCAACGCGCTGATGTGGAAGTGGATCTACGATTCCAACTATGGCGCGCTCAACGGGCTCTTGTATCAGCTCGACTTCATCAATTCCTACATGGTCTGGCTCGGCGATTCCGACAAGACGCTGGCGCTGATCGCCAATGCGTTCGTCTGGAAGGAGGTGCCGCTGGCCACGATCCTGCTGCTGGTCGGCCTGAAGACCATCCCTGCGGACCTGCACGCGGCCGCCAAGGTCGACGGCGCCAATGCCGTCAGCCGCTTCTTCCACATCACGCTGCCGGCGCTGAAATCCAGCTTCGGGCTGGTCGTGGTGTACGAGACCATGATGGCGATCCGGCACTTCGATCTCTTCTTCATCCTGACCGAAGGCGGCCCTGGCGATGCAAGCCACGTGGTCGCCTGGCGGATCTATGTCGAGACGTTCCGCAACCTGTCGTTCGGTACCGGTGCCGCCATGGCCTACATCCTCGCGCTCGCGACGCTGGCGCTGGCCTACGCGATCATCCGCGCGCTCGCCCGAAAGATCTGAGATGGCGATCCTCACCACCACGGCTCCACAGGCGGAAGTCCGCCACTACCGGACGCGTTCCCGGCTTCGTCGCGTCGGCCGCGGCGTTGTGCTTGCCGCCGCCTCCCTGGTCTTTCTCGGCTACGTGCTGGCGCCGATCGCGTGGCTGGTGTCGTCCTCGTTCCAGAGCGAGCACGAGATCATCTCGAAGCCGCCGCACTGGATTCCGAAGTCGCCGACCGCGCAGAACTTCGCCGCGATCTTCACGGCAAAGGACAAGACCGTCACCTACGAAACGAGGAAGGCCCGCGATCCCGCCAGCGGCGGCTTCATTCCCTCCACCGCGGGCAACCTGTTGCCGGCGATGCTCAACAGCTTCATCGTGGCCTGCGCGGTGGTGGCGCTCAACCTTCTGGTCGGCGTGCCGGCGGCCTACGCGATGGCGAAGATCCATTTTCGCGGCCGGCAGGCCTCGATCTACACCATCCTCGCGACGCGCGTGATACCCGATATCGCGCTGGTGGTGCCGTTCTTCCTCTTCATCCGCAATCTCGGCCTGCTCGACAACATCTGGTCGCTGATCATCACCTATCTCGCGGTCACCGTGCCGTTCTCGGTGTTCGTCCTGGTCACCTATTTCGAATCGCTCCCCGATGAACTCGACAAGGCGGCGCGGGTCGATGGCTGCTCCAGGCTGCAGACGCTGACGCGGGTCTATCTTCCGCTCGCGCGTCCCTCGCTGGTGGCGGTGGTGCTGTTCGCGTTCCTGGCGAGCTGGAACGAATTCCTGCTGGCGCTGATGTTCACGCAGACCACCGCTTCGCAAACCCTGCCGATCGTCGTGGCGTCGTTCACCTCCGACTTCACCATCAGCTTTTCGTTCATCAATGCCGCCGGCGTGCTCGCGATCATTCCGCCGGTCATTCTCGCGCTCGTGTTCGAGCGCTACATCGTGTCCGGCCTCACCGCCGGCGCGGTCAAGGGTTGAGGGAGGCCGATACGATGGCGCGGATCGAATTCAAATCGGTCACCAAGCGGTACGCCGGCGATGTCATTGCCGTGGACGATCTCAAGCTCGAGATCCGCGACAAGGAGTTCGTCGTGCTGCTCGGCCCGTCCGGCTGCGGCAAATCGACGACGCTGAACATGATCGCGGGGCTGGAGGACGTCACCGAGGGCGAATTGTGGTTTGACGACCAGATCGTCAACGCGCTGCCGCCGCACAAGCGCGACGTCGCGATGGTGTTCCAGAGCTACGCGCTCTATCCGCACAAATCGGTCTACGACAACATCGCCTTCGGCCTGCGGATGCGGAAAGTCCCGGCGGCCGAGATCGACCGCCGGGTCCGCGACGCCGCCGCCAAGCTCGAAATCAGCCATCTCCTGACCCGCCGCCCGAGCCAGCTTTCCGGCGGGCAGCGCCAGCGCGTCGCGCTGGGGCGGGCGATGGTGCGCCAGCCGGCGGTGTTCCTGATGGACGAGCCGCTGTCCAATCTCGACGCCGCGCTGCGGATCTCGATGCGCGCCGAGATCAAGCACCTGCACAACGCGATGCAGACCACCTTCGTCTACGTCACCCACGACCAGGCCGAGGCGTTGACGCTGGCCGACCGGATCGTGGTCATGAAGGACGGCGTGATCCAGCAGATCGGCAATCCCGACGACGTCTACGAGCGGCCGCGCAACATGTTCGTCGCCTCGTTTCTCGGCAACCCCGCGATCAATTATCTGGAGGGGACGATCGACCGCGGCGGCGGCTCGCCGGTGTTCCGGCGCGGCGGTCTCTCGATCACGCTGCCGCCGAAACTCGCCGCGCGGGTGGCGGCGCGCGAGGGACAGGAACTGGTGTTGGGATTGCGGCCGGAAGACGTCTGTCCCGCGGGCGAGGCCGGGCCGGGCCTTGCGCTGTCAGGCGTGGTGGATTCGGTCCTGCCGGTCGGCTCGGATCGTTTCATCGGGCTCAAGGTCGAAGGCTGCGACGTCTATGTGCGCGTCGACAAGGAGGCGCGGCACCGGGAAGGCACCAGCATCCAGCTCGGTCTCGTCGCCGAGCGGCTGCATCTGTTCGACAAGGCCACGGGGATGACGCTGCTGGAGAGTGGTTCGCCATGAAGCCCGGCGCGTTCTCCTACGAGGCGCCGACGACGCTGCAGGACGTTCTGCAGAGCCTTGCCGCCTGGAACGACAACGCCAAGCTGATCGCCGGCGGCCAGAGTCTGGCGCCGATGCTGAACATGCGGCTGGCGCGGCCGGAACGGCTGATCGACATCAACCGCGTCAACGAGCTAGGCGGCATTGCCGACCGCGACGGCCGGCTGCGCATCGGCGCGCTGGTTCGCCATGATGCGCTGGCTGGAAGCGAGACGGTCCGGCGCGCGTGCCCGATGCTCGCGCATGCGGCCGAAACCATCGGGCATTACGCCATCCGCAAGCGCGGCACGATCGGCGGCAGCCTGGCGCATGCCGATCCCGCGGCGCAATTGCCGCTTGCCGCCCTCGTGCTCGATGCCGAGATCGAGATTCACTCGTCGCGGGGGACGCGAATGGTCCCGGCGCGCGATTTCTTCCTGTCGATCTTCACCACGGTCCTGGAGCCGGACGAATTGCTGGTCGCGGTTCATGTGCCGGTTTCGCCGGCGCATGAGGGCTGGGGCTTCCGCCTGTTCAACCGCCGGGCCGGCGATTTCGCCGTCGTTTCCGTCGCCGCCACGCTCTCGCGCGGAGCAGGTGACGCGGTCGCGGGGCTGCGGCTGGCGGTCGGCGGCATCGGCCCGGTGCCGGTTCGCGCCGAGCAACTGGTGGCCGGCGATCTCGCCCGCTCGTTCTCAACGGACTGGCCTGCGCGGGTCGGCGCCGCGGTCGCCGACACTATCGAGATCGAGGAGAACGAGCGTATCCCGGTTGCGTTTCGCAAGGAACTGGTTGCGACGCTGACGCGGGACGCCCTCGACCAGGCGATCGGCCGGATTGCGGAGCGCGCATCTTGAGCGATCCCGTTCCCATCGTCCTGAAGGTCAACGGGACGCCATACCGCCTGTTCGCGGAGCCGCGCCGGCTGTTGTCCGATGTGCTCCGCGACGATTGCGGGCTCACCGGAACCCATGTCGGCTGCGAGCACGGTGTCTGCGGCGCGTGTACCATCCTGCTCGACGGCGCCCCGGCGCGCGCCTGCCTGACCTATGCGGTGCAGGCACAGCATCACGAGATCACGACCATCGAAGCGTTCGGCGGTGAGGGCGCGTTGTCGCCGGTGCAGCAGGCCCTGCATGAGGAGCACGGGCTGCAATGCGGCTTCTGCACGCCGGGGATCGTCGTGACCATGGAAGCGTGGCTCGCCGAAAACCCCGATCCGACCGAAGCGCAAATCCGCGACGCGCTGTCCGGCAATCTGTGCCGCTGCACCGGCTACCACAACATCGTCGCCGCGATCGCAAAGGCCGCCGCCCGCCGGCGCGAAGGCCATCCGGCATGAGCGAAACGCGCACCATCGGCAAGGCGCTGCTGCGTCGCGAGGACTATCGCTTCGTCACCGGACAGGGCCGCTATCTCGACGATGTCGTGGTGCCGGGCGCGCTCCACGCGCATTTCGTCCGCTCGCCGCACGCGCATGCCCGGATCCGGTCCATCGATGTCGAGGCCGCGCGCCAGGCCGAGGGCGTCGTCGCCATCGTTACGGGGCGCGAACTCGCCGGATGGACGACGCCCTTGCGGATGGCGCCGCCGATCGAGGGTTTGCGCCCGGTCGAGTTTTCCACGCTGCCGGTCGACAAGGTTCGTTTCATCGGCGATCCCGTGGTCTGCATCGTTGCGAGGGATCGCTACCTTGCGGAAGATGCCGCCGAACTCGTCAGCATCGAATATGACGAACTCGACGCGGTGGCCGATCTCGACCGTGCGCTGGCGGCCGGCGCGCCGCTGGTCGACGACGCCCTGCCGGACAATCTGGTCTCGCACCAGAGTTTTTCGGCGGGCGAGCCTGGCCGCAGCTTCGCGGAAGCCGAGATCGTGGTCGAGGCTGCGTTCCACCAGCAACGGCAGACCCATGCGCCGATCGAAACGCGCGGCTGCTGCGCCGTCTGGGACGCCGGCCGGCGGCATCTCACCATGCATATCGGCAACCAGGTGCCGCATCCCTTCAGGACGCAGCTCGCGCGCGCGGTTGCGGCTGAACGAGGCGCAGGTCACCGTCGTTTGCCCCGACATCGGCGGCGCCTTCGGCCAGAAGATCGCGCTCTACAGGGAGGAACTGACGGTCGCCGCGCTCGCGCGCCAATTGCGCCGCCCGGTGCGCTGGCGCGAGGATCGCGCCGAAAACCTGATCGCGGCCAGCCACGCGCGCGAGGACGTGGCGCGAACCCGCGCGGCGGTGGATGCGAAGGGGCGGATTCTCGCGCTCGAACTCGAGATCGTCGAGGATTTCGGAGCCTATTGCTTCTATCCGGCGAACTATCTGGCGCGCGTGGTCGCGATGATCCTGACCGGCCCCTACCGCGTCTCCAACTATTCCTACGACGTCAAGGTCGCGCTCACCAACAAATGCGGCAACGGCCCGATGCGCGCGCCGATGGCGATCACGAGCTGGGTGATGGAAGGCACGATCGAGGCCATCGCGCGCCGGCTCTCGCTCGATCCGGTCGAGGTGCGGCGCGTCAACATGCTGGGTCCGGCGGACCTGCCTTATCCGATGCTGACCGGATTGCTGCTGGAAGACGTCACGCCACGCGAGGCCTTCGAGCGCGCGCTTGCGGTCTTCGACCTCGCGGCGTTCCGCGCGCGGCAGGCGGCCGATCGGGTCCGCGGCATCTATCGCGGCGTTGGCCTGTGCTGCGTCGTCGAATCCACTACCTACGGCTCGGCCTTCTACAAGGCCGCGGGCATTCCGGGCTCCGGCCACGAGTCCGGCTGGGTCAAGATCGAGCCTTCCGGGGCGGTGAACGCCTCCGTCGGCCTGATGGCGTCGGGGCAGGGCTATGAGACCACGTTCGCCCAGGTGGTGGCGGAACCGCTCGGGGTCGATCCGAACGAGGTGCGCATTCACCTCGGCAATACCGATACCGCGCCTTACGGCATGGGCAGCCGCGGTGCGCGCGGCGGCACGGCCGGCGGCAGCGTATTGCTGAGCGCGGCGCAAACGCTGCGCGACAAGGTGCTGACCATCGCGGCGACGCTGCTCGGGCTCAATAGCAGCGGCGAGTTGCGGCTTAACGCCGCGCGCGTCGAGCGCAGGCTCGGCGGCGAGTGGACCGATGCCGGCCTGTCGCTGGTCGATGTCGCACGCGTCGCCTATCTCGATCCGTTGCGGCTGCCGCCGGGGATGGAGCCCGGCCTTGAGGCGCATCGAGCCTACGATCCGCCGCCGATGACGTTTTCCAACTCGATGCACGTCTGCGAGGTCCGTGTCGAAGTAGAGACCGGCAAGGTCACGGTCGAGCGCTATCTGGTGGTCGACGATTGCGGGACCGTGCTCAATCCCCTGGTGGTGCGCGGCCAGCAGCACGGCGCCATCGCGATGGGCATCAGCGGCGCGCTGCTCGAGGAAGTCGTTTACGACGAGAACGGCCAGAACCGCTCCGGCAGTTTCGCCGATTACCTGCTGGCGACCGCCGTCGAGATTCCCCCGATCGAGGTGGTTTCGCAGCACACGCCGAACAGGAAGACGCTGACGGGCAGCAAAGGCATGTCGGAGGGCGGCGTCATGGGCGCGACCGGCGCCGTGCCGAGCGCCGTCAATGACGCGCTCGCGCCGTTCGGCGTCGTCGCCGAGCGCCAGCCGCTATCCCCCATGTACATACGCTCGCTGTTGCGAGGCAGGACGGATCCAGGGAACAAGCCATGACCGACACCAAAAGGACTGACAGGAAGACGCCGGTCGCTTTCATCGGCCTCGGCATGATGGGCGCGCACATGGCGGGCCATATCCTGAGCGCCGGCCATCCGCTCCACATCTATAATCGCACCCGCACGCGCGCCGACGCGCTGATCGCGTGCGGCGCGACATGGCATGACGATGCCGGCGCCGCCGCATCGCAGGCCGGGATCGTCATCACCATGGTCGGCCTGCCGCGCGATGTCGAAGAGATCTACCTCGGGCAGGACGGAATCCTGGCGCGTGCGGCGCAGGGCGCGATCCTGGTCGACATGACGACGTCGAGCCCCTCGCTCGCGGCGCGAATCGCAGCGGCCGCCAAGGCGAGGGGCCTGCGCGCCCTCGATGCCCCGGTCTCGGGCGGTGACGTCGGCGCGCGCGACGCCAAGCTTTCGATCATGGTCGGCGGCGATGCGCATGATTTCGACGCCGCGCTGCCCATCCTTCGGTTGATGGGCGCCAACATCCGCCGCCAGGGCGGGCCCGGCGCGGGACAACACACCAAGCTCGCCAACCAGATCGTGATCGCCGGCACCATGCTGGGGGCCTCCGAAGGCCTGGCCTATGCCGGGCGCGTCGGTCTCGATCCGCGCACCGTGCTGGCGTCGATCGGCACCGGCGCTGCCGGCAGCTTTCTGCTGAACAACCTCGGACCGAAGATGGTCGACCGTGATTTCGCCGCTGGCTTCTTCGTCGAACACCTGATCAAGGATCTGACGATCGCGAGCGAGGAGGCCGGGGCCGCCGGCCTCGACCTCAAGGGGCTGGCGACGGCGTTGCAGCAATACCGCATGATCGCCGAGCGTGGCGGCCTTCGTGATGGAACGCAGGCGCTGATCCGGGCTTACGACCGGCCGGGCGCCGGCTCGCGGACAGGAGGTCTCAATGGCAGATGAACCGGTCTCGACGGGACGTTTCGATATCGGCGCGATCGCCGGCGCATTTCCGCAATCCGCGGCGACCCTGCTGGTCGACGAATATCTGACCAATCGCGAACAGGCGAGTTCGCGGGTGTTCCGCGTCTATCGCCCCACGCCCGCGCATTATCACGCCACCTGCGACGAATATCTTTATGTGTTTTCCGGGCGGGGGACGTTCTGGATGAAGGATCCCGCGACCGAAGCGGAGTTCAAGCCGGGCCAGCTCCTGTTCTTCGAACGCGGCACGGTTCACGCCATGCCGAAACTGTTCGACCATCCCGTGGTCTTCCTGTCCATCGATACGCCGCGGCGCGATCCCCTGGACATCATCTTCGTCGACCAGAAGGACGGCACGCCGCAGTCGTTCATGGCGCGCAACGCGGCGAAGGACGGCGTCGCCGGAACGTAGAGCGGCCGTGGAATGCCAGGCCGTCAATCTGCGTTTTCTCAGGCCATTCGATGCAACTTACGATAATGATCGGGATGTCCGGCGTCTCCGAGCGCGAGGGCGCGGCATCAGCCCGCGGGTCGGATGCGCCTGCCGCAACCGGGATGGTTTGTCGCAGCGCGCCTTGCTTAGTTTTGCTGCAGCAAGACATGAATTGAAGCAATTACCCGCCGCAACAACGCGCTTGACAACATGGTTCGATCTAAGGGAGCCTTAAATGCAAGCGTTGGGCAAGGCTGCCCAATAACGCTATAAGTTCAAAACCATTTCCAACGCCGCGCTTTCGAATTGAAGCGTGTCCGGTTGGTGGCGAGGGCGCCCTCGGCTTCACAGCCGGCGGGCGCTTTTTTGTTTTGGAATCGGGTGGATGGCGCGGAAGCACTATCGTATCGGCGTGATGTTCTCGACGACCGGGTCGTACAGCGTCGTCGCGCGCTCGATGCTGAATGGCGCGTTGCTGGCTTTCCAGGAAATTGCCGAGGCGGGCGGTGCGGTGGCGCTGGAGCCGGTCGTGGTCAACCCGTCGGGCGATCTCGCGCGTTACCGCGCGCTCAGTCTGGAATTGCTCGGCGCCGGCATCCGCCAGGTCGTCGGCTGCTATACGTCTTCGAGCCGGAAGGAAGTCATTCCCTGCTTCGAGAAGTTCGACGGGCTGCTCTGGTATCCGTCGCACTATGAGGGGTTCGAGAGTTCGGACAATGTCATCTACACCGGCGCATCGCCCAACCAGCACGTGCTGCCGCTGGTCGATTATCTCGCCTCGCGGGTCGGCACTCGCGCCTTCTGCGTCGGCTCCAACTACATCTGGGCCTGGGAGAACAACCGCATCTTCCGCGAGGCGCTGACCGCGCGCGGCGGCGCCGTGGTCGCGGAGCGGTATTTGTCCGTGGGCGACACCGAATTCGACCAGGTGATATCGGCGATCCTCGACCAGCGTCCCGATTTCGTCTTCAACAACCTGATCGGCACCAGCGCCTATGCCTTCTTCCGCGCGTTCCGCGCCGCCTGCCGCGCGCGCGGCATCGACCAGGTCAATGAAATCCCGGTGGCGAGCTGCACGCTGTCGGAGCCGGAGCTTGCGGAAATCGGCGCGGATGCGGTCGACGGGCATTTGAGCTCCAGCGTCTATTTCTCCTCGCTGGAATCGCCGGCGAACGCCGCATTCATCGAGGCCTACGCCAAGGCGTTTCCGGACGGGCCGGTGTCGTCGGCCGATGCGGAGGCATCCTATATCGCGGTCAAGCTGTTGGCCGCGACGCTGGAGCAGGCCGGAACCGACGATGCCCGCACCGTGCGCGCCGCGGTCGCGAACCAGCGCCTGGCTGCGCCGCAGGGCGAGGTGCGCATCGATCCGCAGACCCATCACGCCTGGCTGACGCCGCGGATCGCCCGCTCCGCCGTCAATGGGCAGTTCGAAGTGCTGCTGGAGGCGCGCAGCCCGATCGCGCCCGATCCCTATCTCGTCCAGTCTTCGCCGCGCTTTGCGAGTGCAATGCGCTCTCCCGTGCTCAGAGTGGTGCAATCATGACATGCCGATTGCTGCAGAATTTCAAAGGCGGCCGCGCCCTCGTCGTCATCGGACGCAGCGGAAGGGAAGGCGCGCTCGAGTCCACTCTCGCCAAGCTCGGCGTGACGACTGAATATCCCGACATCGTCGGCGGCCGCGCGCAGATCGATGTCGCGCAGCCTGCAGCCCGAGCGCGACATCCTGTTCGTCGACGGCGATCTCGAAGGCGCGGTTGCGATCGAGGTCAATCCGGCCTCGCGCCTGCCGCCGGTGCCGGTGATCGGGCTGGTCGGCGTCGAGGCGCCGAGCCGCCTCAAGGCGCTGGTCAATCTCGGCGCGACCTCCTTCCTGCGCAAGCCGGTCCATGGCGGCGCCGTCTACACGTCGCTGTTCATGGGCATCAACCAGTTTCTGCTGCGCAGCGACATGTATGCCCGCGTTCAGGATCTCGAAGGGCGTCGCCGCGGCCGCCGCGCGGTCATCCGCGCCGTCATCCAGCTGATGCAGCAGAACGGGCTCGACGAAGAGGGCGCCTATTCCCAGCTCCGCCGCGCAAGCATGCGTGCGCGGCAGAACCTGGAACTCTACTGCGAGGAGTTTCTGAGCAGGCGGGCAAATCCGCCCGACATTCCCGGCCGCGCGACCAGCATCACGCTGCAAGGCGGCGACCAAGCAAGCGATGTAGGAGACACCGAAATGACCAGGAAAGTATTGCGGGGGCTGCGCGCCGTAGCCCTCACGGGGACGCTTGTCCTCGCGTCAGGCGCGGCGTTCGCGGAGGACCCGATCAAGCTCGGCGTGCTGGAGGACCAGTCCGGCGACTTCGCGGCTCGCCACCATCGGCAAGGTGCATGCGCATTCAGCTCGCCACCGAGGAGATCAACAAGGCCGGCGGCATCGCCGGGCGGCAGCTCGAACTCGTCATCTACGACACCCAGTCCGACAATACGCGCTATCAGGAATTCATGCGGCGCGTGCTGCAGCGCGACAAGGTCGACGTGGTGTTCGCCGGCTTCTCCTCGCGCCTCGCGCGAGGCCTATCGCCCGATCGTCGATCAGTTCAACGGCTTTGCGTTCTACAACAACCAGTACGAAGGCGGCGTCTGCGACGGCCACATGATCGTCACCGGCGCGGTGCCGGAGCAGCAGTTCTCGACGCTGATTCCCTAGATGATGGAGAAGTACGGCAAGAACGTCTACACGCTCGCCGCCGATTACAATTTCGGCCAGATCTCGGCGGAATGGGTGCGCAAGATCGTCAAGGAGAACGGCGGCAAGATGGTCGGCGAGGAGTTCATCCCGCTCGGCGTGTCGCAGTTCTCGCAGACCATCCAGAACATCCAGAAGGCCAAGCCGGATTTCGTGGTGACGCTGCTGGTCGGCACCGCGCAGGCCTCCTATTACGAGCAGGCGGCGTCCGCCAACGTCAATCTGCCGATGGCCTCGTCGGTCAATGTCGGCCAGGGCTATGAGCACAAGCGCTTCAAGCCGCCGAGCCTGAAGGACATGTATGTCACGACCAACTACATCGAGGAGATCGACACGCCGGCCAGCAAGGCGTTCTTCGCCAAGTTCAAGGCGAAGTTCCCGAACGAGCCCTATATCAACCAGGAAGCCGAGAACTCCTATCTCGCGGTCTATCTCTACAAGCAGATGGTCGAACGGGCGAAGTCGACCAAGCGGGACGACATCCGCAAGGTGATCGCGCAAGGGCGATGTCTGCATGGATGCGCCGGAGGGCAAGGTCTGCATCGATCCGAAGAGCCAGCACATGTCGCACACGATCTATCTGGCCAAGGTCGGCGCCGATCACTCGATCACGTTCCCGAAGGTGTGGGACGACATCAAGCCGTACTGGCTCGGCGAGGCCGGCTGCGACCTCACCAAGAAGGATCCGATGGCGCAGTACACGCCGTCGAATCCGCCGCCGAAACCCTGACCTCGGCGTCGGCGCCGCCCCGGCAGGTACTCCTGCATGCCGGGGCGGCGTTCTCGAATGCGTCGAAGCTCGCATCGCACTTCGAATTCGCATCAACCCGGGCTGGTTCATGGACATCGCGACGTTCGCTCTTCTCGGCGCTCTATCAATTCGGCGATGCCTTCGCCTTTCTCGTGCTGTCGGCATGCGGGCTCGCGGTGATCTTCGGCATGATGGGCGTGATCAATCTCGCCCATGGCGAGTTCATCATGTGCGGCGCCTATGTGACGGCATCGACGGCGCATGCCGGCCTGCCGCTGCCGCTTGCGATCCTGTCGCGGCGCGCATCGTCGCCGGCACTGGTCGGCGCGCTGGTCGAGCGTCGTGGTGATCCGTCACCTCTACGACCGGCCGCTCGACACCATCGTCGCGACCTGGGGCCTCAGCCTGATCGCGACCCAGGGCACGCTGATCATGGTGGGATCGACCATGGCCGGCGTCGGTACGCCGTTCGGCAGCTTCACGGTCGGCGACTATTCCTATTCGATCTATCGCCTCGTGCTGTTCGCCTCCGCGCTCGGCGTGCTGGCCGGCCTCTATATGCTGTTCAACTGGACCCGCTTCGGCGTGCTCGCCCGCGCCACGATCCAGGTGCCGCACATGGCCGCGGCCCTCGGCGTCGATACCAAGCCTGATCTACAGCCTCACCTTTGCCTGCGGCGCCGGCGCTCGCCGGCCTTGCCGGCGGCTTGTACGCCCCGACCATGACGCTGGTGCCGACCATGGGCGCCACCTTCATCATGGAAGCCTTCGTCACGGTGGTGATCGGCGGCGCCGACATGTTCCTCGGCACGGCGCCCGCCGGCGGCGTGCTCGCGGTGGTGAAGTCGGCGATGACATCGTGGCAGGGGCAGTTGTTCGGCCAGATCGGCCTGCTGGTCGCCGTGATCATCGTCGTCCGGGTGCTGCCGAAGGGTATCTCCGGCTTCCTGCTGCGCGAACGCACCTGAGAGGATCCGACGCAGTGAACGGCTTGCTTGCTCTTTTCCGCCGCCTCGAAGGTCCGCAGACCGCTGGGCCGCGGTCCGCTGTTCTGGATCGCTGTTCGCCATCGTGCTCGCGATCGCCTGCGCCTATCCGCTGTTCAGCGACGGCTATACGGTCGGCAACACCGTGTATTTCTTCATCTGGGTCGTTCATCGCGCTCAGCCTGTGCCTGATCTGGGGCTATGGCGGCTCGCTCTCGCTTCGGCCAGACCGCGTTCTTCGGCGTTGCCGGCTACAGCTACGGCATCCTCACCCTCAATTTCGGCGTCGGCCTACGGCTTTACGCTGGATCGCGCTGTTGCTGGCGATCGCCATCGCCGCGCTGTTCGCCGCTGCTGCTCGGCTATTTCATGTTCTTCGGCCGCATCGCGGCGTCTTCCTCGGCATCGTCACGCTGGCGGTGACGCTGATGCTGGAACGCTTCATGGCCCAGACCGCGGGTCCCGAATGGCATATCGGCGTGGCGCGCCTGAACGGCTTCAACGGCATGAGCGGCGATGCCGCCGCTGACGATCCCGTGGCCCGGCGGCGACATCGTGCTGTTCGCCGACATCGGGCTCTATTACGTCGTGCTCGGGCTGCTGGTGCTGGTCTATCTCGGCCTGCGCATCCTGATGAACTCCACGTTCGGCAATGTCATCGTCGCGATCCGGGAAAATCCGGAGCGCGCGGAGATGCTGGGCTACGACATGCGCAAGTATCAGCTCGTCACCTTCGTGATCGGCGCCGCGCTGGCCGGTCTTTCGCGGCGTGCTCTACACGGCATGGGGGCAATACATCACGCCGTCGAGCATGGGCATGACCGCGGCGGCGCTGCCGCTGATCTGGGTCGCGGTCGGCGGGCGAAGCGATCTCACCTCGACGTTGATCGGAACGCTGGTGGTGCTGGCGGCGCTTTCAGGCCCTGACCATCTACGGCAGCCAGTACGCGCTGGTGTTCATGGGCGTGCTGCTGGTGCTGACCGTGCTGATCGCGCCGAACGGGCTCGTGCTCGGCGTCATGAATTTGATTTCCCGGCTCGCCGCGCGCCGCAGCAACGGAGACGCCTGATGTCGCTCCTCGAACTTCACGGGCTCAACAAGCATTTCGGCGGCCTGCACGTCACCAACGCGGTCAACCTCGCGCTCGAAGCCGGCGAAATCCATTGCCTGATCGGCCCGAACGGCGCCGGCAAGAGCACGCTTGTTCCGCCTGATCCTTGGCGAGCACCGTCCCGGCAGCGGCGATATCTTCTTCGCCGGCGAGAACATCACCGCGCTGAAATCGTTCGCGCGCATTCATCGCGGCCTGTCGGTCAAGTTCCAGGTGCCCGGTGTGTTCAAGGGACTGTCGGTCCGTCAGAATCTCGAAATCGCCTTGCAGCGGCAGCACCGCGGCGTGGAGCTCGCGGGCGAGATCGACCGGCTGCTGGCGTTCCTCAACCTGCGAAGCCGACCAGATGCAGACGGCCGGCAATCTGAGCCACGGCCAGAAGCAATGGCTCGAGATCGGCATGGCGATCAGCCTGAAGCCGCGGCTGCTGCTGCTCGACGAGCCGACCGCGGGCATGTCGCCGGACGAGACGCATGCTGACCGGCGAGATGGTGCAGCGGCTGAACGCGGACGGCATGACCGTGCTCGCGATCGAGCACGACATGAGCTTTCGTGCGCCAGGTCGCGCAGCGCGTGACCGTGCTGCATCTCGGCCAGGTGTTCGCGCAAGGCACGATCGAGGAGATCGTCGCCGACGAGCGCGTCGCCGCCATCTATCTGGGGCAGGCCCATGCGTAAGGAAGTGATCCTCTACGACGCTAGGCCTTGCGCGCCGGCTACGGCGGCAAGCCGGTGCTGCAGGGCCTCGACATCGAGGTGCGGGAAGGCGAGATCGTCGCCGTGATCGGCCGCAACGGCGTCGGCAAGTCGACGCTGATGAAGAGCCTGATCGGGCTGCGTGCCGGCGATGAGCGGTTCGATCGTCTATCGCGGCGAGGCCGTCGAGCTGTTGCCGGCGCACAAGCGGGCGCGCCTCGGCATGGGTTATGTGCCGCAGGGGCGCGACGTGTTTCCGCGCCTGACGGTGGCGGAAAACATCACCGTCGGCGCCGCGATCAAGGGCGGCATCCCGGAGGCCGGACGGCGGCGGATCGTGGAAGCCTTCCCGATTCTCGCCGAGCGCTGGAGCCAGCGCGCCGGGACCATGTCCGGCGGCCAGCAGCAGCAGCTTGCGATCGGGCGCGTGCTGATCGCCGATCCCAACGCTCATTCTGCTCGATGAGCCGTCCGAAGGCATCCAGCCGAACATCGTCCAGGACATCGCGCGCAACATGGTCGAGCTCAATCGCACGACCGGCGTGACCATCATTCTGGTCGAGCAGAATCTCGACATGATCCGCGCCATGGCGCAGCGCTGCTACGTCATGGACAAGGGCCGCATCGTCGCCGCGCTCGATCGCGCGGCGCTCGACGACCAGGCGGAAATGCGCCGCCATCTCGCGGTCTGAAAGCAATTCCACGGCAGTAACGACAAAGGAGAATCAACGATGTCCTGGCAGGAAAATTCCATCATGGCGCGCAAGGGCCTCGCCAAGGGTAAGCCGCGGCATCCACCACATGATCACCGAGGCGGACCAGGGCAAGTACCACTACGTCTACGGCCCCTACGTCAAGCCGGTGCTCACGGTCGATCCGGGCGCGGTGGTCTCCGCCGAAACCCACGATGCGTTCGAGGGCGCGATCAAGCACGAGACCGACATCCCGTCCAAGATTCTCAACTTCCCGTTCCTCAATCCGCAGAACGGGCCGATCTGGGTCAACGGAGCCGAGAAGGGCGATACGCTCGCGGTCTATATCGAGAGCATCGTGCCGCGCGGGCCGCAGCCGCGCGGCACCACCGTCGATCATGCCGGAGTTCGGCGGCCTGGTCGGCACCGGCCAGACCGCGCTGTTGAATCCGGCATTGCCCGAGCGGGTCAAGAAGCTCGAGATCACGCTCGAGAAGGGCACCAAATGGAACGACAAGATCACGCTGCCCTATGAACCCTTCATCGGCACCATCGGCACGTCGCCGGAGATCGAGGCGATTTCGTCGCTGGTGCCGGACTATTACGGCGGCAACATGGACCTGCCCGACGTCGGCGTCGGCGCGGTGGTCTATCTGCCCGTCAACACCAAGGGCGCGCTGCTCTATCTCGGCGACTGCCATGCCGCCCAGGGCGACGGCGAACTCTGCGGTGTCGCGATCGAGCATCCGACCGTGACCACGGTCCAGGTCGACCTGATCAAGGGCTGGACCATCGCCTGGCCGCGGCTGGAGACGAAAGACTTCATCATGACGATCGGCTCGGCGCGGCCGATGGAGGACGCCGCGCGCATCGCCTACCGCGAACTGTGCCGCTGGATGGCGGCCGATTACGGTTTCGAGGAGATCGACGCCTACATGCTGCTGACCCAGGCCGGCCGCGTCCGGCTCGGCAACATGGTGGATCCGAAATACACGCTCGGCGCCTCGATCAAGAAATCGTTTCTTGTCTGAGGGGCTGCGGCAGCCGGGCCCGCGTGCCCAAGCGTCGCGGGCGTTCGGTTCGAACCGTCGAAAGCGGAGAGCAAATCACGGCGCGGCCGCAGCCGTGACACGCGGGCGGCGGGCTAACGCGGGCGTTCGCCCGGCCACCACGGATGCTGGCTCGGCATGTCCCGCGAAACCCTTCCGGGAAACGACGGCGGACCTCAGCAGTAAGTCCTGCCCGAATAAGAGAAACACTTGTCTCGCGGCGAAACGTCCTGCCGCCGGATCTCCTGTCGCGCAGCGCGCTTGGGTGGGCGGGCTTCGCAAGCCCCGTCCTTCCCCGGTTCGAAACCGGGCTTGCAGGCAAGCTTGACGCAGGAGTTGCCATCGGCCTTGTACCCGCGGGCGCAACTGAGCGGGCAGACACGGGATGGCCTGGCCTTCAAGGCCTCGAGCGCATCTATGCTTGCGGAGCCCGCATCGAAACTCGTGCTCGCGTATTTGTTGAACAGGTTCAGCGATCGCCGGGAGGCCGAGTCCCAATTGCCGTCCGTCCCCGCCGCCAGACAACCTACCCGGCGCAGCTCCAGTTGAACGAACTTCGCTAGATCGGTGGGAGACGGCGGGAGCGGCGCTGACGGCGAAAGCGCCGCGATTTTTTCGTCGCCGCCATTGGTTCGATTGGCAGCGGCGGCCTCGGAGGATTTTCGTTGCAGCTCGGCGGCTTCCGATTTGGCCTGTTCTGCCTTGTTTGCCTCCTCTGCCGCGATGCGCGCCTGTTCGGCCATCCTGGCGGACAATGCCGCCTGTTTCTGATCGGCCTTCCGCGCGCCCTCGGCTGCAAGACGGGCGCTCTCCTGTTCCGCGAACAGGGCCTTCTCGGCCGCCGCCGCGCGTGCCGCTTCGGCCGCGATCTTGTTGAGCTGGCCCTTTGCCAGGTCGGCATAGAATCCGTCCCCGTAGCGCGCGAGAAAGGCGTTCCAGCCGACGGGCGTGCCGAGTTGAAGCGCGAGCTCATAGTCCTTTCGGACGGGGTCGTCCGGATTGGGCTGTGGACCTTGCGCGGCGGGCTCTGCTGGAACAAGCGGCATGTCATCGCCGCCCAGCGAGCCGTACACGTAGGGCTCCTGCCTGTAGTTCGTTCTCCTCAGGACATCGTCGCGCACGAAGCCGAAGGCCTTGCGCAGATCGAGGCCGGGTTTTGGAAGATAAGTGACGAGCGCCGCGGCAAACGGACCATTCCCGCTGTTGCCGTCGGAGGCGGTCGAGCCGGCCTTGGCCGCGAAGGCGATCATCGTGTTCTGGCTGGCGGGCTCCACCCTGGCGAGCCCGCGGCCGACCGCGCGCGTTGCGACGGTTCGCTTCATCGTCCTTGCAAACGGGTTGTCGCGGCAGCCGTCGAGAATAACCAGCCTGAGCTGCCTGGCCGGTTCGATCGCAAACAGCAGCCGCTCGAGCGGAAGCGTTTCATCCAGGACGTCGTTGTCGGTCTCGAGCGTGGCGTCCGTCGGGATGAGATAATTCGTTCCATCCAGCTCCATGCCGTGGCCGGCGTAGTAGATCACGGCGACGTCGGCCTCCCGTGCCCTGCCGGCGAAATCCCGCAACGCCTTGCGCATGTCGGCAATCTCAAGGTCGAGCCTGACGTCAACCGATTCGAAACCCGACCGCCTGAGCATGTCGCCCATCAGGGTGGCATCGTTGCCCGGATTGGCGAGCCTGGGCGCGTTTTTGTACGCGGAATTGCCGATGACGAGGGCAACGCGCTTCTCCGCCAGTGCGGTTCCGCAGCCAATCCACGTGGCGACAATCAGAAGAACGAGATATCGAAAAGCATCCATTGCTGTCTCAAACCGCAAGCCAACTGAACTATTCCGGGGGAGGCCGCTCGGCCCGAAGACGCGAAGATACGGTCAAGGGCCGACGGTCATCTGCACGTGGAGGACGGTCGTGCTTTCGACCCGCGTCGACCTCGGCGCGTAACGCACCCTCACTGTGAACTGATCCGGCCCGACATAACCCGCATCCGGCTTGTACGCCGTCAGAAACCAGATGCCGTTGTGGCCGGCGCTGCCGAGATTGCCGTTACGCGGCCGCTGTACGACGCTGTATCCGGTGATGTCGGAAAATGCCCCGTAGCCGATGGTGCAAGGCTCGTCCCGCCTGGTTGCGCCATTGAGAAAGGTTTCCGGGCCCGTGAAGCGGAAGGGGCCCATGCAGCGGTCGGCGCGAGCGGAGCTTGCAGAGAACGCGACCAAAAGGGCTCCCGCAAAGGAGGCCCAAGAGCGCGCTGATCGTACCATCGGAAGTCTCCCGTTGTGCGTTCGCGATCCGGCCCGCGCCGTGGCCTCTCCAGTCGCCCGGTCGAGGTCGAACTGGAATTTGCCGGTGATACAGGGATCTCGATAGTAAGCCGGGTTGCACGGCATCGCACCCGCGGTTCGAGCGTATTTCGCTCAGAGCCGCTTCAATGTCGCGGGAATCCAAGTTTCTCCCACGCGCATTGCGCGCTCGGCGCAGTCCGGGACCGCGCATCGCACCTGGACAGCCGGCGTTCGGACCCGATCGGTTATGCCGGGGCCGGGCGCGAATCGGATCAAGCGAATGAGTGCCGGCAGCTATTGATGTCGTGCTGGTGGGCCCGGCAGGAACTCGAACCTGCAACCAGACCGTTATGAGCGGCCGGCTCTAACCATTGAGCTACAGGCCCCGCCGCGAGCGGCCCCCGCGAGGCGGCCGGCAACGGTGCCGGCATCGTTTACAGGGACGGTCGCGATCCGGCAATGGCGCAGCTCAATCCACCGAAACCCCGGCGAATTCGACCACCTTGCGCCACTTCTCGGTCTCGTCCGATATCAGTTTGCCGAATTCGGCCGGGGTCATGGGCTTGGGAATGCCGCCGACGGCGGAGAGCCGTTCGACCAGCTTGGGATCCTTCAGCGCCTCGCCGACCGCCTTGTTCAGGGTCTCGACGATTTCCGGCGGCGTGCCCTTGGGCGCGGAGATGCCATAGAAGCCGACCGCTTCGAAGCCGGGCACGGTCTCGGCGATAGCGGGAACGTCGGGCACGCCGGGCCAGCGCTGCGGCGAGGTGACGCCGAGCGCGCGCACGGTGCCCGAGCGCGACTGTTCCAGCGCTGAGGGCAGATTGTCGAAGATCAGTTGCACCTTGTTGGAGATGATGTCGGGAAACGCGATCGCCGATCCGCGATAGGGCACATGCACCATCTCGCATTTGGTCATCGCCTTGAACAGTTCCGCCGACATGTGCACCGAGGTGCCGTTGCCGGACGAGGCATAGGAGATCTTGTTGGGATTGGCCTTGCAGTAGTCGACGAACTCCTGAACGGTCTTCACCGGCATGGCGTTCGACACCACCAGCATGTTGGTGAGCTGCATGATGCTCGCCACCGGCACGGTGTCGCGGATGAAATCATAGGAGAGATGCTTGTAGAGCGAGGTCGAGATCGCGTTGTTGGGCGCGACGAACAACAGCGTGTAGCCGTCGGGCGGCGAATTGATCGCGGCGGCGGCTGCGATATTGCCGCCGCTTCCGGCGCGATTTTCCACCACGAACTGCTGGCCCATATGCTCCGACAGCCACTGGCTCATGATGCGCGCCACGATGTCGACCGGACCGCCGGCGGAAAACCCGATCAGCCAGCGCACCGGCCGGTTGGGATAGGTGTCCGCAGCGCATGACGGCGCGATGCCGGCCGCAAGAGTTGAAAGACAGATCAGGCTGAAACAGGCGGCACGCAGCAATGCGAACATCGGGATTTCCATTTTCTCTATTGGTTGCCGGATTGATTGTTCAAAACGCGCTCTATTCCACCGACACGCCGGCGAACGCGACCACCTTGCGCCATTTCTCGGTTTCGTCGGCGATCAGCTTGCCGTAGCCCTCGGGCGTCATCGGCTGCGGGACGCCGCCCAAGGTCGCGAACCGTGCGATCAGCTTCGGATCCTTCAGCACCTCGTTCACGGCCTTGTTGAGGGTCGCGACGATTTCCGGCCGGCGTGCCCTTGGGCGCGGACATGCCGTAGAACACGAACGCCTCATATCCCGGCACCGTCTCGGCGACCGCGGGAATTTCGGGCAGGCTCGGCCAGCGCTGCGGCGAGGTGACGCCGAGCGCGCGCACGGTGCCGCTCTGCGCCTGCGCCATCGCGGTCGGCAGATTGTCGAAGACCAGTTGCACCTTGTTGGAGATGACGTCGGGAAAGGCGGCCGCCGATCCGCGATAGGGCACATGCAGCATGTCGCATTTGGTCATCGCCTTGAACAGTTCCGCCGACATGTGCAGCGTGGTGCCGTTGCCCGAGGAGGCATAGGACAATTTGCCGGGATTTTGCTTGCAGTAGTCGATCAACTCCTGAACGGTCTTGACCGGCAATGCGTTCGACACCACCAGCAGGTTGGGCACCTTGGTGAAGAAGGCGACCGGCACGGTGTCGCGGATGAAATCGAACGGCAGTTTCTTGTAGAGCGAGGCCGAGATCGCGTTGTTGGCGCCGCTGAACATCAACGTGTAGCCGTCCGGCGTCGCGTTGATGCCCGCCTCGGTCGCGATGTTGCCGCCGCTTCCGCCCCGGTTTTCGACCACGAACTGCTGGCCGAAATGCTCGGACAGCGCCTGGCTGATGATGCGCGCCACGGTGTCGACGGGGCCCCCGGCCGGAAAGCCGATCAGCCAGCGCACCGGATGGTCCGGATAGCCTGCCGCGGATGATGGTGTGACGGCGCTGACAAGGGTCGCCAGAAACCCCAGGCCGAACAGAGCCGCGCGCGCAACGGCGATCATGGTCTCCCCCAACGTTTTTTCGTTGACCGTCGAACGAGTAGCGACGGATCGGGGCTTTTGCTGCCCGCCTGCATCCATGCTTTCACAAAATCCCGGCTTTGCCTACAACCTGCCTTGCGCGAATATCCGTCACCAGCGTTGCGGGGCCGACATGAAGCTTGTGAAAATGAACCTCGTTCGTATCGTTTGTGCCGGTGCCGTTCTGCTGGCGGGCGGCGCCGTGGCGGAAGAGGGAGGCAAGGCCATTTCAAGCACCACGATCAGCCTGGGCACCGCGACGCCGGGCGGCGGCTTTCCGCTGTATGGCAACGCCTTTGCCGAAATCATGAACGCGGCCGATGCTTCGCTCGTCGATCCAGCCGCGCAACACCAAGGGCAGCAACGAGAACATTCCGCTGCTGGAAAAGGGCGAACTCGACATCGCGCTGGTTGCCGGCGAACCCGCCTATGAAGCCTTCATGGGTATCGGCCGGCCGGCGACGCGTCTGAAAATCCTGACCGCGATCTATTCCAGCCCCGGCATGTTCGTGGTGCGCGCGGACAGCCCCTACAAGACCATCCGCGATCTCGTCGGGACACCCGGTCGCGTTCGGCGCGCGCGGTTCGGGTCTGCCGATCCTGTCGCGTTACATGCTCGACGGTCTCGGCCTGAAGCAGGACGAGGATTTTCAGGCGGTCTATCTCGACCGCGCCGGCGACGGACCCTCGATGGTGCTGGACGGACGGGTTGCCGCGCTGTGGGGCGCCGGCATCGGCTGGCCCGGATTCAAGGCGGTGGCGGACAGCCCCGGCGGCGGCCGCTTCATCGCGCCCGACGCCGACGAAATCGCGCGGATCCGCGCCAAGCACAGCTATCTCAAGCCGCTGACGGTGCCGGCCGGCAGCTATCCGAACCAGACGACGCCGATCCATTCGGTCGGCTCATGGAGTTTCGTTCTGGCGCGCGAGACGTTGCCTGATGACGTCGCCTATCGGCTGGCGCGCACGCTGCACGGTGTCGAGGGCGCGTTCTGCCAAAAGCTCGCGCAAGCCTGCGAGACCACCGCGCCGAACACGGTCGCGGCCGCGCCCGATGTCGCGCTCATTCATCCCGGCGTGCTGAAATATTTCCGCGAGATCGGGGTGGTGAAATAACTCCCGCCGTCGTCCGCTTTCGCTTAGGTCAGCCCCTCGTCAGTCTTCGCGTCGATGCGCTCGAGAAATTCCTTGACGGTGCTGACCGCACCGGTATTGGCGGCGATATATCCGGGCAGGGTGGCGATGGCCTGCTGGAATTCGCTGCCCTTCATGATGTCGAGCACCCGCTGCATCGGCTCGGTCTCCAGAAACGCGCGCTTGCAGACGAAGAAATAGTCCTCCGTCAGAAGCCGGATGAAATCCAGTCCGAACTGCCGGGCGGCGGCCTCGACGCCGAAACTCGCGTCCGCCATGCCGCTGGCGACATAGGCCGCGACGGCGGCATGGGTGAATTCCATCTGCTGGCCGCCGTTGATTTTGGCTTCGTCGATCTCGTGCAGGGCCAATAATTGGTCGAACAGCAGCCGCGTTCCGGAATCGTGGTCGCGATTGACAAAGCGGGCCTTGCGGTCGACGAGGTCCTGCAGCGACGCGATCTTGAGCGGATTGCCGCGCTTGACCATCAGCCCCATCTCGCGCGTGACGAAACTGATCACGCGGTCTTCGCGCGGATCGAGCCACTCCTTGCAGGCCTGGATGCCCTGGGCGCGCAATTCGCCGCGCGGCAAATGCACGCCCGAGAGGTCGCAGGCGCCCTGCGCCAGCGACACCAGGGAGTTCTGATTGCTGACGTAGCGCAGGTCGACGCCGATGCCGGGCTCACGGTCGAGCAACTCCCGCAGCTTCGAGACCGCGAAGCCGTGGCTGGCGTGAACGCGGATCACGGACGGGCGTTGATGCAGGAACGGCTTGATCTCGGTGGCCAGTTCCTGCGCCAGATTTTCCAGTTGCGGGCCGAGGCGCGCCTGCATGCGCTCTCCGGCCCAGACCAGCTTTTCGCCGAAGGCCGTCAGCCTCGTGCCCTTGCCGCGGTGGGTTTCGACCAGCGGCACGCCGAAAAAATCGGACCATTGCTCGACCAGGTTCCAGACGTGCCGGTAGGACAGATGGGCGTGCTCGGCCGCGCTGGTGAGTTTTCCGGTTTTGCGGATCTCGTTGAGGATCCCGAGCATGACCACCGCGGTCTGCGGGCTGCCCTCCTTGCGAAATCGCCAGACGGTCTCGATCTCGATTTGCAGCATGAGTGCACCAAAGTTATGAAATTGACTTCATATGATACTTGAACCATCGGCAAACCATATCATATTTTCTATTGGAAATATCCTCCTACATTAAGAACAAGAACCGGAGGAAATATGATGTCGATTGCATATGACTATTCTCGTGACCAGTTCGCCCGTCACGCCTGTCGCCAAGGCCAAGCTGCTGCTGATCGATGGCCGGCGCGTTCCGTCCGTCTCCGGGCGCACCTTCAAATCCCTGAATCCCGCGACCGAAGCAGGTCATCGCCACCGATCGCGGAAGGCAACGAAATCGATGTCGATCGCGCGGTGGCCGCGGCGCGCCGCGCCTTCGAAGGCCCGTGGCGCACGATGCGCGCCGCCGAGCGCGGTCACATCCTGCTCAAATGGGCGGATCTTCTGAAAAAGCATGCGGACGAAATCGCCGAACTGGAAAGCCTCGACGCCGGAAAGCCGATCGCGGCGGTGCTGCGGCAGGATCTGCCGGCGGCGATCGATACGCTGACCTATTATGCGGGTTGGGCCGACAAGATCAGCGGCGACGTCGTGTCGACGCGCGACGATGCGCTGACCTACACCGTGCGCGAGCCCGTCGGCGTGGTGGCGGCGATCGTGCCGTGGAATTTCCCGCTGATGATCGGGATGTGGAAGCTCGCGCCGGCGCTGGCGTGCGGCTGCACGGTCGTCATGAAGCCCGCCGAGCTGACGTCGCTGTCGGCGCTGCGCATCGGCGAACTCGCGCTCGAAGCCGGCCTGCCGCCGGGCGTGCTCAACATCGTCACGGGTCCCGGCCGGGTCGTCGGCGACGCCCTCGTCAATCATCCCGACGTCGACAAGGTCACGTTCACGGGATCGCCGGGTGTCGGCCGCGGCATCATGCGTGGCGCGGCGGGCAACTTCAAACGCGTGTCGCTCGAACTCGGCGGCAAATCCGCCAACGTCATCTTCGACGATGCCGATCTCGATGCGGCCTCGAAAGCGGCGGC
Organism: uncultured Alphaproteobacteria bacterium; assembly: GCA_963843225.1. Classification (GTDB taxonomy): domain Bacteria; phylum Pseudomonadota; class Alphaproteobacteria; order Rhizobiales; family Xanthobacteraceae; genus Bradyrhizobium. Next base: position 208,181 of record CAWJJT010000018.1, read on the forward strand.
CGCGGGTATTTTCTTCAATGCCGGGCAGGTGTGCTCGGCGGGTTCGCGCGTGCTGGTCCAGGAGAAGGCCTACGACGAGGTGGTCGAGCGGCTGACGGCGCGCGCCAAGTCGCTTGCGCATCGGCGATCCCAGCGATCGCGCGACGGTGCTGGGTCCGGTGATCTCCGAAAAGCAGATGAAGAGCATCCTCGATTACGTCGATATCGGCCAGAAGGAAGGCGCGTTGCTCACGACCGGCGGCCAGCGCGTCGGCGATCGCGGATACTTCATCAGCCCGGCGGTGTTTGCCAACGTCAAACACGAGATGCGCATCTCGCAGGAAGAGATCTTTGGCCCGGTGGTCAGCGTCATCAAGTTCCGCGACGAAGCCGACGCCCTGCGGATTGCCAACGGCACCGCCTACAGCCTGGCCGCGGGCGTCTGGAGCCGCGACATGGGACGGGTGCAGCGCTTCGCCAAGAAGGCGAGGGCCGGCACGGTCTGGATCAACACCTATGGCTATACCGATGTGCGGTTGCCCTGGGGCGGCGAGCGCGATTCCGGCCTTGGCCGCGAACACGGCACCGCGGCGATCGATAACTTCACCGAGCCGAAGGCGGTCTGGATGAATCTGAACGTCTGATGGTTCGAACCATCGCGTAGAGGCGCGCTGTCGAGAATCAAAACGCGGGCCGAGTCGCCGGCTCCGTGATTCAATCGGCAGTTTGAATGCCGGCCGCTCTGCGCTTCAGTGAATCGTGCCTTACTTCGTCAACGCGACCGGCTTGAGCGTGAACGGGCCCGGATCCTTCGCCCTTGTTGTCGCCGATGATGTAGGACAACTTGCCTTCCGCGACCCATCCGGTATTGCCGACCTGCGTCACCGAGACCGGTTCGGCGAAGCCGTCCTTGATGGTCTCGATCTGGGCTTCGTCGCCTTTGACCGTGACCTTGTCCAGCCTGCCGTCGCCTTCGATCAGCAGGAAGCTGTCACCGAATGCGCGCATCGCGTCCGCATGGTCGAGCGCGCGAGACGTTTTCAGCGCGGTGACCGCGCCGGCCTTGCCGTCCTTGACGGCGATCTTGAACAGCGTGGCCGGAATATAGGTCGTGACGTAGAGATTGCCGTCCGCTCCGACCGCGATGCCGTCGAGGCCGACGCCATCCTTTGCCGGCGCCAGCATCGGGATCCGTCGCCCAGACCTCGAGCGCGGTGCCGCCCGGCTTCAGGCTGTACACATTGGGCGTGAACGAGTCGGTGATATAGGCGGTGCCGTCGCCGCCGACGGCAATGTCGTTGCACAGGGATTTCGGATCGCTGGAGTGCAAAGCTGCCCTTCGGCGCGCCGCTGGCGAGATCGAAGGTTTTCAGCCAGGCGCCCTTGGTGTCGCCCGGGCCGGGAACGCCAAAGCCGGTGATGTCGTTGGAGCAGACATACAGCATGCCGGCTTTTCTCGTCGGCGAGCACGCCGAGCACCGAACGGCTGCCGTCGGCGCCGGGCTTGATGAACTGCTCGGCTTTGCCGCCGGGCGCGGCCTTCACCACGCCGCCGAGGTTGAAGCTGCCCGCATAGAGGGTGCCGTCCTTGGTGGATGTCACGCTCTCCGGAAAGCTCTTGTCGGGAACGCCGACCGGTGCGGTCTGGGCAGCGCAACGCCGCCGAGACGCGACGCCGAGCATGAGTGCCAGTCCGGCCGTGCCGAGCGCACGCGCGCAACGGCTCTTGAGCAATCCTCCCTGTGCAAGCGAGCACTCGGCAACGCTGTGTTCTTGTTTCATGATTGAGATTCCTGATCGACATGAGATGGACGAGGCAATGCCTCAGGGGCCGATCATCACCAGCCATCGGTTCGCTGCGGCGCGATACGCAGGGAAGGCTGCGATCCAACGATGGCAGCCCGGAATAATCCGATGATCTAATCCTAGGCCACCGTTCGAAAACTTGAAAGCCCAACGTTGACGAAAGGGAGCGGCGTGGCGGCGGCGAATGGTCACTCTCGCACGCGCGCTCGTGGACCGTCGGCGAGGCGTTAAGACTACGTACGGATCGGTCCGCGATACGCGGCCGCGCAAACGCCTGTCACCGGCCTGAAACTTTGACGATGGAATCCAGGAAAAATGTCATGCGCCGGTTCATCGTTTCGAAGTCGAACGACAGGATTTCCTCGCGCGTTTGCGTGTATCGGCTCGGGGCGAGATCGTCGGCGGCGTTCTCCAGCAGGGGTTTGATCGATTCCAGCGTCGGCTCCATGTGGAACTGGAATCCGTACGTCCGCTCGCCAAACCGGAACGCCTGATGAGGACAACCGGCGCTGCGCGCCAACAGGGTCGCCCCATCGGGGATGCCCGGCATGTCATTGTGCCAATGGATGACATCGAACTGCGGCGGAAAGCTTTTGAGGATCGGATCCTTCTGACCATCCTCGGTCAGTTGAACCGGAAAACCGCCCACTTCCTTGTTGGGGCTGTTTTGCGTGCGCGCGCCGAGGGCTTCGCCGATCAATTGGGAACCCAGGCAGAAACCCACAACGGGCTTATCCTGACGGATCACCCTCGATATCAGATCGATCTCGCCGCGCAGGTAGGGGTGATTGTCCAGATGCACCGCGCTCTGGGGTCCGCCGAGCACGATGAGGAAATCGATGCCGGCCGCATCGGGCAGCGGCTCGCCCGCGGATGTCAGCGTTCCCTCGAAGACGTGGCCGCGATCCATTGCCCATTTTTCGATCACCCCCGGCGTCTCGAAGGGAACATGCATCAGGTAGTGTATTCTCACGCTTGCAACTCCACCGACTTGTCTGATCTAAAGCAAATTCACTGATTGGGTCGAATCGACGCTGCGCCCTGGCGACCGCTGCAACGATGCCGAATAGCCGGGTTTATGTTGCCAAGGGGACGACCTGTGGTCCACCATTTCCGTATGATCCCGACCCAGCGCCTTCCCACTTCGCTCACGCCTTTCGACAAAGCGCTCGCGGCGTTGTTGCAGGGGCTCGAACCGGTCGCGCCCTCCGCGCTCCCGCTTGTGGAAGCCCTGGGCAGCGTCGCCGCGGAGATGCCGCCGCTGCAAGCGCATCCCTCCCGCGACCTTGCCGTCAGCGATGGCTGGGCGCTGCGCGCCCGCGATCTCGTCGGGGCCTCATCCTATTCGCCGCTGCCGCTTTCGACGTCTCCGGTTTGGGTCCAGGCCGGCGAAGCCATGCCGACGGGCTGCGACTGTGTGATCGATGCCGACCTGCTGGATCAGACAGGTCCGATCGTTCAGGCGCTGGCGGAAGCGACACCCGGGCAGGGCGTTCGCCGCGCCGGCAGCGAAATCGTCGAAGCAAGCACGCAGATCGCGCCCGGGCGGCGCATTGGTCCGCTCGATCTCCTGATCGCGCGTGCGGGGGGCCTTGCCGAATTGAACGTGCGCCGCCCGCGGCTGCGCCTCGTCAATATTCCCGCCATGTCGGGCGCTGCGGTGACGGCGCGGCTGATCGCGGAAAGCGCGCGAGCCGCAGGGGCCGCCGTCGTCTGCATCGATGCCGCGGGCCGCGACGCCGCCTCGGTTGCCGAGGCGCTCGCGACCGATGCATGCGACATGCTGATCACCACGGGCGGCAGCGGCGTCGGCGCCAACGATGCGGTCATCGCGGCCTTGTCGCAGGCGTGGCGAGGTCATCGTCCACGGCATCGCGCTGCAGCCCGGCCGGACCGCGGCCGTCGGCAGGATCGGAAAGATCCCGGTGATCGCGCTGCCGGGTGCGCCGGATCAGGCGCTCGCGGCGTGGTGGACGCTGGCGCTTCCGGTGCTGGACATCCTGTCCGGGCTTTCGCCGCGGCAGCCCGTCACCCTGCCGCTCCAGCGCAAGATCGCCTCCAGCGTGGGCATCACCGAACTCGTGCTGCTGCAACAAGGCGAAGGCCGCTGGCTGCCGCTGGCGATCGGCGATCTTTCGCTCGATGCGATCGCCCGCGCCGACGCATGGCTGGCGGTGCCCGGCGGGATCCGAGGGCTATGCTGCAGGGACGCCGGTGGATGCCTATATGATGCGGGACTGATATGAGGTTTATGGTTCCCGCATGACCAATGTGCCTTCGCCGAAAAGCCGCGCCGCCCTGGATCAGGACCAGTTCCTGACCATCCTGTCGCGCGAAGAGGCGCTGGCGCGCTTCGAGGCCGCGTTGTTTCCGAAAGCGGTTCCGGCCGAGCCGCGGCGGCTTGCCGATGCGCTCGGCTGTACGCTGGCGCAGGATGTCGTGGCGCCGATCGATGTGCCGCCGTTCGATCGTTCCAATGTCGACGGCTTTGCGGTGCGTTCGGCCGATCTTGCCTCCGCCACCGAGGCAAGCCCGGTGCGCGTCAAGCTGAACGACGAGATCATCGCCTGCGGCACCGCGCCGAAGCGGCCGGTGCTGTCGGGAACGGCGACCTCGATTGCGACCGGCGGCCCGCTGCCGCGCGGCGCCGACGCCGTCGTCATGGTCGAGCATACCCAGCCGGTCGGGCCGCGCGCGATCGAGATCCGCCGCGCCGCCTCGCCCGGCCAATTCGTGTCCTTTGCCGGTTCCGACATCGCGCGCGGCGAGGCGTTGCTGCGCGCCGGCACCGTGATCGGCTCGCGCGAGATCGGCATGTGCGCGGCCTGCGGGATTGCGGAAATTCCGGTCGCGCGAAAGCCGCGCGTCGCCGTCCTCTCCACCGGCGACGAACTGGTGCAGCCGGGCCGCCCCCTGGGCCCGGCGGAAATCTACGACACCAATGGCGCGATCGTCACGGCGGCGGTGAACGAGAACGGCGGCGAGGCGATCTTTCTCGGCGCTGTCGCCGACGACGAAGCAAAGCTCGAAGCCGCGATGCGCCAGGCGCTTGCAGACCTGCGACATGCTGGTCTTGTCCGGCGGCACCTCGAAGGGCGCGGGCGACGTTTCCCACCGCATCATCGATCGGCTCGGCAAGCCCGGCATCATCGCCCATGGCGTGGCGCTCAAGCCCGGCAAGCCGCTGTGCCTTGCCGTGTGCGACGGCAAACCGGTGGTGATCCTGCCGGGGTTTCCGACCTCGGCGATGTTCACCTTCCACGACATGATCGTGCCGGTGCTGCGGCGGATGGCGGGGATGCCGCCGCGTTCGGATGCGAAGGTCACCGCAAAGGTCCCGGTGCGGATCGCTTCCGAGCTTGGCCGCACCGAATTCGTCATGGTGTCGCTGGTCGAGGGCAATGACGGCCTGATCGCCTATCCCTCCGGCAAGGGATCCGGCGCGATCACTTCATTCGCGCAGGCCGACGGCTTCCTGAAAATCGACGCGCTCGCCGACCAGATGCCGGCCGGCACCGAGGCCGAGGTCACGCTGTTCACGCCGCATGTGCGGGTGCCGGATCTCGTCATCGTCGGCAGCCACTGCACCGGGCTCGATCTGGTGACGGCGCAGCTTGCGCATGCGGGCCTCAATGTGCGTTCGATCGCGGTCGGCAGCCTGGGCGGCCTCGCGGCGGCCAAGCGCGGCGAATGCGATTTCGCGCCGATCCATCTGTTCGATGAGAAGACCGAGACCTACAACACGCCGTTTCTCGACGCCGGCCTCGAACTGGTGCCGGGCTGGCGACGGATGCAGGGCATCGTGTTCCGCAAGGGTGACGCGCGTTTCGAGGCCGTCAAGGATGCGAAAGCCGCGGTGCGCGCCGCGCTCGCCGATGCCGCCTGCATCATGGTCAACCGCAACCAGGGCGCGGGCACCCGCATCCTGATCGACCGGCTGCTCGGCGATAGCAGGCCCGACGGTTACTGGAATCAGCCGAAATCGCACAACGCCGTCGCCGCCGCGATCGCCCAGCATCGCGCCGACTGGGGCATGACCATCGCGCCGGTCGCGCATGCGGCGGGCCTCGGCTTCATTCCCCTTGCCGAAGAGCACTACGATTTCGCATTGGTGACGGCGCGGAAAAACCGCCCGGCGGTTCAGGCGTTCCTCACGGCGCTGGCGTCGGAGGAAGCGCGCGCGGCGCTGGAGCAGGCGGGATTCCGGAAGGCGTGAGCTCCTCTCAGTGGTCCGCGCGCGCGTCGGACTCATTCACCGATGATTGCGAGCGATGAGCTGGTGCCCCAGCCTTCGCAGTTTCACGAGCCTGTGATTGCTGGATCGCCGGCTCGCGCTTCGCATTGGCCGGGACGACGGCAGAGAGTTGACGCGAGCCCTCAAATGAACGCCATGCCGCCATTGAGCACGATGGTCTGCCCGGTCATGTAGTCGTTGCCGAGCACCATCAGCACGGCCTGCGCCACTTCATCCGGCTGCCCGAGCCGGCCGAGCGGAATGTTGCGCGCGAGATCGGAGCGGCCGCGCATCATGTCGGTTTCGATCAGCGACGGCGCCACCGAATTGACCGTGATGCCTTCCTTGACCAGCCGCGCCGCATAGCCGCGCGTCAGCCCTTCCATGCCGGCTTTCGACGCATTGTAGTGCACGCCGATGGCGCCGGCGCCGCGCGCTGCGCCCGACGAGATATTGACGATGCGGCCCCACTTCTTCGCGCGCATCGAGGGCATCACCGCCTGGGTGCAGAGGAAGGCCGATTTCAGGTTGACCGCGATGGTCGCATCGAAATCGGCTTCGGTCAGGTCGTCGATGCCGCGCACGATCGCCATGCCGGCATTGTTGACGAGAATGTCGATTCCGCCCAGCGTCGCAGTGACGTGCTCGACCATCGTTGCCACGGCGGCGGCTTTCGACACGTCGGCGGCGACGGCTGTCGCGTGGCCGCCCTTGCGCTTGATCGCGGCCACGACCGCATCGGCTTCGCCGGCGCGCTCGCGATAATTGACCGCCACAGCAGCGCCGGCCTCGGCGAGGGCCATGGCGACCGCAGCGCCGATGCCGCGCGAGGCGCCCGTCACCAGCGCGACGCGGCCGTTCAGATCCGGCTTGATGGTCATGATCGAAATCCTTTCGGGGAAGTGAACTAGCCCCCGTCCAACGCCGCCAATCGCTCGGCCTCGGCGATGTCATCCATGGTGTTGGCGTTGAAGAAGGGATCGAGCGGTGTCGTCGGCCAGGTCACGGTGGCCAATCTGTAGCGCGCGGTCCAGCGGTCGATCTTCCTGACGTCTTCGACCACCAGCGCGTGGCGAAGTTCCTCGCGCAACGCGACACTCCACAAACCGATCACCGGATGCGATTGGCCGTCGGAAGCGGCGACCGCGAGCTGCGCGTTCTCGTCGGCGCGCGCCCGGTGCAGACGCGCCACGAGATCGCGCGGCAGGAACGGACAATCCGCCGCCGCGCTCAATACCCAGGAAACCTCCGGCCGGTTCGCCGCGGCCCAATCGAGGCCGGCCAGAATGCCGGCGAGCGGTCCCGGAAAATCCTTGACCGAATCCGGGATCACCGGCAGGCCAAAATTCGCAAACCGCGCCGGATCGCCGTTGGCGTTGAGGATCAACTCGTCGCATTGCGGCCCAAGCCGCGCGATCACGCGCTCGAGAATGGTGCGGCCGCCGATCGTGCGCATCGGCTTGTCGCCGCCGCCCATCCGCCGCGCCAGCCCGCCGGCCAGCAACAATCCAGGTGTCGCCGGAAATTCACTCGTCACTGGTCGGCGCCCTTGCGCTTGTGACGGGCGGATTCCTCTTCGACATAGGCGAGGTCCTGATCGTGGACGATGCGCGCTTCGCCCGACAGCGCGATGAAGCGTTTTCCGCGGGTGCGGCCGATCAGCGTCAACCCGACCTGCCGCGCCAGGTCGACGCCCCATGCCGTAAAGCCCGACCGCGAAACCAGGATCGGGATTCCCATCCGCACCGTCTTGATCACCATCTCGGAGGTCAGCCGTCCGGTGGTGTAGAGGATCTTGTCGGCGGGATCGACATCGTGGCGGAACATCCAGCCCGCGATCTTGTCGACCGCGTTGTGGCGGCCGACGTCTTCGGTGTAGCAGAGCGGCGTGCCCTCCTTGCACAGCACGCAGCCATGGATCGCGCCGGCCTCGAGATAAAGCGAGGGCATGGTGTTGATGGTGTGCGTCATCTGGTAGAGCCAGGAGGTGCGCAACTCGGCCTGGCGGCAGCGCGACGCTTTCGATCGCCTCCAGCAGATCGCCGAATGCGGTGCCCTGCGCGCAGCCCGAGGTCTGCGTGCGCTTCTTCAATTTTTGCTCGAAATTGGTGTGATGCTCGGTGCGCACCACCACCACCTGCAGGTCGTCGTCATATTCGACCTCGGTGACGACGTCGTCGTATTTCAGCATGTTCTGATTGAGCAGATAGCCGAGCGCGAGATATTCGGGATAGTCGCCGATCGTCATCATGGTGACGATCTCCTGCGCGTTCAGGTACAGCGTCAGCGGCCGCTCCACCGGGACGTTGATCTCGACGGCGGCCCCGGTCTGGTCGGTCCCGGCGACGCGTTCGGTCAGCCTGCGGATCGTGCGGATCCGGCAGAATCAGGGGGACGGGCGTTTTGTCGATCTTCATCATGGCCTGCAAGCTAGCATGACATTGCCTGTTAGCCGATATAAAGCACCGACAGGCAAAGCCTAGCCCGGTTCCGCGGGCGGGGTCGGAGAATGAGATGAAAGTGATAGGCCTCGCCGGGTGGAGCGGCGCCGGCAAGACCACGCTGCTGTCGCGGGTGATCCCGTTTTTGATCGGGAGCGGATTGCGGGTCTCCGTCATCAAGCACGCCCATCACAGTTTCGATGTCGACGTGCCCGGCAAGGATTCCTGGGTGCATCGGCAGTCGGGCGCAGCCGAAGTGCTGGTGTCCTCCGCCACGCGCTGGGCCCTGATGCACGAATTGCGCGAGGCCGCCGAGCCGCGTCTGCCGGAGCTTCTCGCCAAGCTGTCGGTGGTCGATCTGGTCGTGGTCGAAGGCTTCAAGTCCGAGCCCAATCGCAAGATCGAGGTGCATCGCGCCGCCAACGGCAAGCCGTTGCTGTTCCCGGGCGATCCCGCGATCTCGGGGATCGCCACCGATGCAGCGGTTGAAACCTCGCTTCCGGTGGCCCATCTCGATGATATCGAGACCGTCGCCGCCATGATGCTGAAAGCGGCGATGCCGGTCGAAGACCTGCTGGCGCGCAGCGCCAGCGAAAGCTGAGGCAGCCATGGCGCAATTGTCCGACGATTGCTTTGCCTTCGGCGGTCCGATGATGTCGGTCGACGAAGCCATGGGCATGATCGCCGCACGGGTCACGCCGGTCGCGCAGGTCGAAACCGTCGCGCTCACGGAGGCGGACGGACGCATTCTCGCCGGCGACATCCCCGCGCCGTTGCCGCTGCCGCCCTTCACCAATTCCGCCGTCGATGGCTATGCCGTACGCAGCCGCGATCTGCCCAAGGGAGGAGAGGCGGCCTTTGTCGTGAGCGGCCGCGTTCAGGCCGGTGCGTCTGCGGGCGAGGCGATCCAGCCCGGCCAGGCGGTGCGGATCTTCACCGGCGCGCCGATGCCCGACGGCGCCGACACGGTGTTCATGCAGGAGGACGTGCGGCTCGACGGCGAGGGCAGGGTAGTGCTCCCGGCCGGCCTGAAACCCGGCGCCAATGTGCGCCCCGCCGGCGAGGATATTCCGGCTGGCGCTGCCGCGCTCGCAAAAGGCCGCCGGCTGCGGCCGCAGGATGTTGCGCTGGCGGCAGCCTTCGGCCTGACGAAAATCGACGTGAGGCGGCGAATCCGAGTCGCGGTGTTCTCGACCGGCAACGAACTGGTGTCGCCGGGCAGTCCGCGCAGGCCCGCGCAATTGTTCGATTCCAATCGCTTCATGCTGATGGCGATGCTGACGCGGCTGGGCTGCGAGATCGGCGACCTCGGCATCCTGAGCGATGATCGCGCTTCGCTGGCGCAGGGCCTGAAGCAGGTGGCCGGCGGTCATGACCTGATCCTGACCACCGGCGGCGTTTCGACCGGCGAGGAGGATCACGTCAAGGCCGCCGTCGAAAGCGTGGGCTCGCTGGTGCTGTGGCGGATGGCGATCAAGCCAGGCCGGCCGGTCGCGATGGGAATCATCGGCGGCACGCCGTTCATCGGGCTGCCGGGAAATCCGGTCGCGAGTTTCGTCACCTTTGTCCACGTGGTGCGGCCGACCGTGCTGGCGCTGGCGGGCGCGACACAACAGCGCATCGCTCCGATGCCGGTTCGCGCGGCCTTCAGCTACCGGAAAAAGATCGCCCGCCGCGAATATGTCCGGGCGACCTTGCGCCGGGCGGCGGACGGAGCGTTGGAAGCTGTAAAATTTCCGCGCGAGGGCGCCGGCATGTTGTCGTCGCTGGTGGACACCGACGGGCTGGTCGAACTCGGCGAGGAAATCACCCAGGTTGAACCTGGACAGACCGTCGGTTTCCTCGGCTATGCAAATTTGCTGTAGGATGATTCGAGCCAACGGGCGCGCGCTGCCGTCCGTCGGCGGTAAAGACGTTCTCGCCATCTGTGAGCCCATGACCACGACCAAACTCGATCTCACCGGCCTCAAATGCCCGTTGCCGGCATTGAAGACGCGCAAGGCGCTGAAAGCATTGAAGCCGGGCGATCTTCTGGAAGTTCGCTGCACCGATCCGCTGTCGGTGATCGATATCCCCAATCTGATTCGCGAAACCGGCGACAAGGTCGAGATCACCGAGCGCGCCGAGCAGGAAATCGTGTTCCTGATCGAAAAAGGAAATGGGCTGATCGAAATGCCGAATGGTTAGCAGTGGGTTATCGCGGGAACAAAATCTGGACATGTTCCCTAGGCTTGTTGCGCTGCAGGGACGACATGCCGATTCTCGCTACCTTTTGCCTATCGACACCGGCCGCAGCTTCTGCCCCAATCCCGCTTCCCAGCGAGGTGGATGGCAGATTCGCGCCGGTAGCATGATGTGCAATCCTGGGTAGTATCGGGCAACCGCAGGCGGCATAATCGTTTCCGTGGGGTGTTGGAATTCTCGGATGGTCGTTTCGGATGCGCGTCACGATTCCGGCGCATCCGGAATGGTGCGAAGCAGCAAGGCAGATGCTTGCGTGGGGCGCAGGAACTTATGATAACTGGATCGTGGATGCGCAGAAATGCCCGGGATGGGGCGGCTGTAGGGGAGGTTTGAATGGCTACACTTGAGAGCGCTGGCACAGTATCGCGCGGCGGTGACGGAATTCTCGATCGCGAGCATACGATTGCAAAAGCCGGCTTCAATCGCTGGCTGGTGCCGCCGGCGGCGCTGTGCATCCATCTGTGCATCGGCATGGCCTACGGATTCTCCGTGTTCTGGCTGCCGCTGTCGCGCGCGATCGGACTGACGGCACCAAAGGCCTGCCCTGACATGTCGCTGATGCAGGAACTGTTCACCACCACCTGCGACTGGAAAGTCGCCAGTCTAGGCTGGATGTACACGCTGTTTTTCGTCGTGCTCGGCGTCTCCGCCGCGATCTGGGGCGGCTGGCTCGAGCGCGTCGGTCCGCGCAAGGCGGGCTTCGTCGCGGCGCTCTGCTGGTCCGGCGGCCTGCTGATCGGCGCGTTCGGTGTCTACGTCCACCAGCTCTGGATCATGTGGCTTGGCGCGGGCGTGATCGGCGGTATCGGTCTCGGCCTTGGTTACATCTCGCCGGTGTCGACGCTGGTGAAATGGTTCCCGGACCACCGCGGCATGGCGACCGGCATGGCCATCATGGGCTTCGGTGGCGGCGCCATGATCGGTGCGCCGCTCGCAAACATCCTGATCAACTATTTCAAGACCCCGACCGATGTCGGCGTCTGGCAGACCTTCGCCACGATGGGCGTGATCTATTTCGTCTTCATGACGATCGGCGCGTTTGCTTACCGCGTCACGCCGGCCGGCTGGCGCCCCGACGGCTGGACGCCGCCGAGCGAAAGCAAGTCGATGATCTCGGAGCACAATGTCCATCTCGACAACGCGCACAAGACGCCGCAATTCTGGCTGATCTGGTGGGTGCTCTGCCTGAACGTGTCGGCCGGCATCGGCGTGATCGGCATGGCCTCGCCGATGTTGCAGGAGATCTTCGCCGGCAAGCTGATCGGCATGCCCAACCTGAACTTCGGCGCGCTTTCGGTTGAGCAGAAGACGTTGATCGCGGGCATCGCGGCCGGCTTTGCCGGACTGCTTTCGCTGTTCAACATCGGCGGCCGTTTCTTCTGGGCGTCGCTGTCCGACTATATCGGCCGCAAGGACACCTATTACACGTTCTTCGTGCTGGGCATCTCGCTCTACGCGCTGGCGCCCACCTTCGCCGCGATGGGCTCGAAAGTGCTGTTCGTGCTCGCCTTCGGCATCATCCTGTCGATGTATGGCGGCGGCTTCGCCACCGTGCCGGCCTATCTCGCCGACATGTTCGGAACGCAGTTCGTGGGCGCCATTCACGGGCGGCTGCTGACGGCGTGGTCGACCGCCGGCATCATCGGGCCTGTCGTGGTGAACTACATCCGCGAGTTCCAGCTCGCGGCCGGCGTTCCGCGCGATCAGCTCTACAACACCACCATGTACATCCTGTGCGCCATGCTGGTCGCGGGTATCATCTGCAACTACCTGATCAAGCCGGTCGACCCCAAATGGCACATGAGTGCAGAAGAGGTCGCCAAGCTGCAGGCAGCAGGCGTCAAGGGCGCATCGGGCGCGCAGTACGGCTCGTTCGGCATCGGCAAGGGCGGGTTGGATTTGCAAGGCCGCGCTGTTCTGGGCGTTCGTCGGCGTTCCGCTGGCCTGGGGCGTGTGGAAGACGCTGGAAAGCGCGGCCAAGATCCTCTGATCGCCATCTCTCCACCGCGGGACGGCAATCGTCGTCCCGCGGCCAACGCCTTTCCCATAATCAGAGACATAAGAACCAGGGGATCTCCATGCTTCGCACCAGTGTTTGTCTTGCCGCCGTGTTGCTCGTTGCGGGCAGCCTGCATACGGCCTCGGCCCAGACCACGGCTCCGGCGGCCACGCCCGCGCCCGCCGCCGCCAAGCCCTCGAAAATGAAGCTGACGGGCGAAAAGCTGAAGGAAATGAAAGCCAAGTGGAGCGCCAACAAGGGCAAGCTCAAGGAGTGCCGCAAAGAGGTCAAGGCCAAGGGGCTGGCCGGTGACGACCGCTGGTTCTACATCTCGGACTGCATGGACAAGTCCTGAGCCCTTGACGGCAATACCGGTATGGATTGAGGGGCATGTCAGCGAGGGCTGCATGCCCCTTAAATCGTTATTTCTGCGACATCTTTTCCTATTGGCATGTGGCATGCCAGTGAATAGAATCGCGGAGAGAAGACCACTGACGGGACGTTCGAATGAGTCATGATGTGCAGCAGGTCCGCTCCTTCGAGCATCCGGGCGAGGGACGCAAGCGGGCCAAATCGACCCCCAAGGGACGCCAGGTCGACCCGACCGCCGCGCATGAGATCGAGCTTCTGCTCGGCGACCGGCCGCGGCGGCGCGACCTGCTGATCGAGCATCTGCATCTGATCCAGGACAAGTATCATCAGATTTCCGCCGCCCATCTGGCGGCCCTCGCCGACGAGATGAAGCTGTCGTTCGCCGAAGTGTTCGAGACCGCGACCTTCTACGCGCATTTCGACGTGGTGAAGGAAGGCGAGCCCGATATCGCGCCGCTGACCATTCGGGTCTGCGATTCGCTGACCTGCGCCATGCTGGGCGCGGAAGAGCTGCTGCACGAGTTGCAGAACAAGGCCGGCCCGGGGATCCGCGTGGTTCGCGCCCCCTGCGTCGGGCTGTGCGATGTGGCCCCGGTGGCGGAGGTTGGCCATCGCTACGTTTTCAAGGCGACGGCTCCCGAGGTGCTGGCGACCGCGGCGCGCGGCGAGACCCACGCGACGATCCCGCCTTATGTCGATTACGACGCCTATGTGAAGGATGGCGGCTACCGGTTGTTGAACGATCTGCGCGCCGGCCGCGTCAGCAAGGAAGACGTCCTCAAGGCACTCGACGATTCCAGCTTGCGCGGGCTCGGCGGTGCGGGGTTTCCGACCGGGCGAAAATGGCGCGCCGTACTCGGCGAGCCCGGGCCGCGGATGATGGCGGTCAACGGCGACGAGGGCGAACCCGGCACGTTCAAGGACCGCTTCTATCTGCTGCGCGATCTGCACCGTTTCCTCGAGGGAATGCTGATCGGCGCCCATATCGTCGATGCCACCGACGTCTATATCTACATCCGCGACGAATATCCGGCGACGCTCGAGGTGCTTCCCCTCGAACTCGCGAAGCTGCCGAAGGGCGGTCCGACCCTGCACGTTCGCCGCGGCGCCGGCGCCTATATCTGCGGAGAGGAATCCTCGCTGCTGGAAAGCATCGAAGGCAAGCGCGGCCTGCCCCGGCACAAGCCGCCATACCCGTTCCAGGTCGGGCTGTTCGGCTTGCCGACGCTGATCAACAATGTCGAGACGCTGTTCTGGGTGCGCGACATCGTCGAGAAGGGCGCGGCCTGGTGGAGTTCGCACGGTCGCAACGGCCGCCATGGCCTGCGCAGCTACTCGGTGTCCGGCCGGGTCAAGAATCCCGGCGTGAAGCTGGCGCCGGCCGGCCTCACGGTGCGCGAACTGATCGACGAGTTCAGCGGCGGCATGGCCGACGGGCATAAATTCTATGCTTATCTGCCGGGCGGCGCGTCCGGCGGCATCCTGCCGGCGTCGATGGACGATATTCCGCTCGATTTCGGCACGCTGGAAAAATACGGCTGCTTCATCGGCTCGGCCGCGGTCATCATCCTGTCCGAGCAGGACAGCGTGAAGGATGCGGCGCTGAACCTGATGCGCTTCTTCGAGGACGAGAGCTGCGGCCAGTGCACGCCCTGCCGGGTGGGAACCCAGAAGGCGGCGCTCCTGATGCAGAAGCCGGTCTGGAACCGGCAGTTGCTGGACGAATTGAGCCAGGCGATGCGCGACGCCTCGATCTGCGGCTTGGGCCAGGCGGCCTCAAATCCGTTGGCATCAGTGATTAAATACTTCCCGGATGAGTTCGCACCGAAAGAGGCTGCGGAATGACGAAAATCAGTTTTGAGCTCGACGGCCAGCAGGTCGAGGCCATCAACGGCGAGACCATCTGGCAGGTGGCCAAACGCCAGGGCCATGAAATTCCGCATTTGTGCTATTCGCCCGAGCCCGATTACCGGCCCGACGGCAATTGCCGCGCCTGCATGGTGGAGATCGAAGGCGAGCGCGTGCTGGCGGCGTCCTGCAAGCGCACGCCGAGCGTCGGCATGAAGGTGAAGTCGGCGAGCCCGCGCGCGGTCGCGGCGCAGAAGATGGTGATGGAGCTTCTGGTCGCCGATCAGCCGGCGCGCGAAACCTCGCACGATCCCGATTCGAAATTCTGGCACTGGGCGGAAGCGGTCGAGGTGACCGAAAGCCGTTTCCCCGCCGCCGAACGCTGGGACGGCGACGCCAGCCATCCGGCGATGCGCGTCAACCTCGATTCCTGCATCCAGTGCGGGCTGTGCGTGCGCGCCTGCCGCGAGGTCCAGGTCAACGACGTGATCGGCATGGCCTATCGCAGCCACGAATCCAAGATCGTTTTCGACTTCGACGATCCGATGGGGGAATCGACCTGCGTCGCCTGCGGCGAATGCGTGCAGGCCTGCCCGACCGGCGCGCTGATGCCGGCGGTGATGCTCGATGAGAAGCAGACCCGCGTCACCTATGCCGACAAGAAGGTCGACTCGCTGTGCCCGTATTGCGGCGTCGGCTGCCAGGTCACCTATCAGGTCAAGGACGACAAGGTGATCTATGCCGAGGGCCGCGACGGCCCGGCCAACCACAACCGGCTCTGCGTCAAGGGCCGCTTCGGCTTCGACTACATCCATCACCCCAATCGCCTGACCAAGCCGCTGGTGCGGCTGCCGAACGTCAAGAAGGACGCCAACGACCAGGTCGATCCCGCCAATCCCTTCACGCATTTCCGCGAAGCGTCGTGGGAAGAGGCGCTCGACATCGCCGCAAGGGGCCTTGTCAAAATCCGCGACGGCAAGGGCGTCAAGGCGCTGGCCGGTTTCGGCTCCGCCAAGGGCTCGAACGAGGAGGCCTATCTGTTCCAGAAGCTGGTGCGCACCGGCTTCGGCTCCAACAATGTCGATCACTGCACGCGGCTGTGCCATGCCTCCTCGGTCGCGGCGCTGATGGAAGGGCTCAACTCGGGCGCGGTGTCGGCGCCGTTCGCCGCCGCGCTGGACGCCGAGGTCATCATCGTGATCGGCGCCAATCCGACGGTGAACCATCCGGTCGCCGCGACCTTCATCAAGAACGCGGCCAAGAAGGGCGCCAAGCTGATCGTGATGGATCCGCGCCGGCAGACGCTGTCGCGTCACGCGTACAAGCATCTGCAGTTCAAGCCCGGCAGCGACGTCGCGATGCTGAATGCGATGCTCCACACCATCATCACCGAAGGGCTGACCGACCAGCAGTATATTGCGGGCTATACCGAAGGCTTTGACGATCTTGCCGAGAAGATCAAGGAATTCCCGCCCGAGAAGATGGCGCCGATCTGCGGAATTCCGGCGGAAACCCTGCGCGAAGTGGCCCGGATGTATGCGCGCGCCAAGTCTTCGATCATCTTCTGGGGCATGGGCATCAGCCAGCACGTCCACGGCACCGACAATGCGCGCTGCCTGATCGCGCTCGCATTGACGACCGGCCAGGTCGGCCGGCCCGGCACCGGCCTGCATCCGCTGCGCGGCCAGAACAACGTGCAGGGCGCGTCCGACGCCGGCCTGATCCCGATGTTCCTGCCGGACTACCAGCCGGTTGGGCGCACCGACTTGCGCGCCCCGTTCGAGAAGCTCTGGCATCAGGAAATCGATCCCGTCCGCGGCCTGACCGTGGTCGAGATCATGAACGCGATCCACGCCGGCGAAATCACCGGGATGTATATCGAGGGCGAAAACCCCGCGATGTCCGATCCCGATTTGCAGCATGCGCGCGATGCGCTGGCGAAACTCGAGCATCTCGTGGTGCAGGACCTGTTCGTCACCGAAACCGCGTTCCATGCCGACGTGATCCTGCCGGCCTCGGCGTTTGCGGAGAAATCCGGCACGTTCACCAACACCGATCGCCGCGTCCAGTTGGCCCGCGAAGTGATAAAGCCGCCCGGCGAGGCAAAGCAGGACCTCTGGATCATCCAGGAGATCGCCAAACGCATGGGACTGCCCTGGAATTACAGCGGGCCGGCCGATGTCTTCACCGAGATGACCGAGGTGATGCCTTCGCTGAAGAACATCACCTGGGAACGGCTGGTGCGCGAGGGCGCGGTGACCTATCCGGTCGACGATCCCAGCAAGCCCGGCAACGAGATCATCTTCACCACCGGCTTTCCGACCGAGAGTGGCCGCGGCAAGATCGTGCCGGCGCGCGTGTTGCCGCCGGACGAAGTGCCCGACGACGAATACCCGATGGTGCTCTCCACCGGCCGCGTGCTCGAACACTGGCACACCGGCTCGATGACGCGGCGCGCCAGCGTGCTCGACCAGATCGAGCCGGAGGCGGTGGCGTTCATGTCGCCCAAGGACATGCGGCGCCTGAAGGTCTGGCCCGGCGATTTCATCCGGATGGAGACCCGCCGCGGCGCGGTCGAGGTGAAGGTGCGTTCCGACCGCGACGTGCCGGAGAACATGGTGTTCATGCCGTTCTGCTACGCCGAGGCGGCCGCCAATCTCCTGACCAATCCGGCGCTCGATCCGTTCGGCAAGATTCCGGAGTTCAAGTTCTGCGCGGTCAAGGTGGAACGCGCCGAGTTGAGGAACGCGGCGGAGTAGGGCGGTAGCCGGATTTGCGACGAGGCGTGTCGTTGCCGCGCTCCGCTATTTTGTGCCGCGGGATCGCCGGAGCCAAATCCACGCGATCGCAATCAACGGCGATGCCACGGCCATCCATGCAAAGCCGAACGTCCGCCGCCTGGGGTTGATCGCCCATCCCGTGCGTCAACAGCCAGCGAATGGTGGTGAGTCAGGCAGTGTGTATTTGATTGCCGTCAACGACGGCTGTTCAACCGTGACCGGCATTATCTCGGCGCGGTCGCTCCCGATGTTTCGATCACGGCGGCAGTCTGCTGGGCGGATTTGTTCTGTGCGACGATCGCTTCGAGTCGTCCGATATTTTCCAACAGGCGCTGGCTGGTCAGGACCAGGAAGTAATAGCCGAATTGCGGATTCTGGAAGTAGATCTCCAGCAGCTTCTCGTAGGTGATGGTCAGAACGTGTCCGTCCTCGATGCACTCGATCGTCGCCGTCCGGCGGTTGTCGGGCGTCAGGAAGCCGAGTTCGCCCATCAGGCGTCCCGGCGGAAGCTCGACGCCGATTTCCTTCACCAGGAATTTTCCGGTGACGGTCAACAGCATTTCGTGGGCCGCATCATCCTTCTTGAACAGGATATCGCCCTTGCGATATTTGCGCTCGGTCATGAACGGCTTGAGCCATTCCATCGAGGTGTCGCCCTGCGTCGCGCTGCGCGCCTTCTTGACGAGAACGAGCATCTGACGGAGACGATACGCATTGATGGGAACCATCAGGAGATACAACAGGAAGGTCGTGATGGTTCCGCTGAGCGCGCCGAAGCCGGCGAAGAAGGCACAACCGATCATGTTCGCAACCCGCAGCGGCACCATGGTCTGCGTCACCAGCGTGGCGACAAAGAAGATCGCGCCCACCAGCGCAAACATGTTGGCCAGGGTGATGTTGTGCAGGAAGATTTCCAGCAGGCGGTTGAAGATGGCGTCGTAAGTGACGTTGTTGGGGTCGAGGCCCAGTTGAACCAGGATCTTGGCGACCGTGAGGTTGTCGGCTGCGGTGTCGAGGATGCGATCGAGCGTGCTCACAGGTCTGCACCGCCAGGCGTCATGTCGTTCCCTGGACGGCTACTCGAAACGGCAGGTTTTGCAGGCATCCCGGCCTCCGCATCTCGCCAAAGGCCGCGCAAGTGTGAAATCGAGGAAATAACTGGAAACATCGCTTCTCGGTCCGAGGCTTGTCGTTTGCCAAGCCATGCAGCGTCCGGGGTCAAAATCACCGCCGCGCCGGAGAATATAGAGGCATCAACCGGGGCGCGTCACCATGGGAATTAGACCAAGGAATCCGGCCCGGACTGGAATAAGGGCAATTTCGACGGCGGTGCCGCTTTCCCGGCGTGGCGGGGAAACGCGCAGCATCCAGCCGGTGTCAATGATGAATAAAGCGAGGCAGGTAGATCGCGATCTTCAGCGCCATGATGGCGGCGACGACGCTGCCGCCCAGCAGGATCGCAAGGGCGCCGAGGCAGGCTCGCTTGATCGCCGCCAGATGTGCCGCGGCGCTGCCCGCGCCAGGCTCGCTTCGGGTTTCCGGCGGGCGGCCGGTTGGCTCGAACGCACCGCGCGTGTGGGTCAGCATCGTCATTTCAGAGATCCCTCGTCGCGTTTGACCGGCTCCATCAGCTTGCCGATGAGGGCGGCGATTCGCGCCCGGGGCCGTCTCGCAAGCCGGATCACCGATGCGAGCCGCACGGCGAGCGAATTGCCGCTGTTTTCCAGGTCGAGTTCGAACGGCTCGGACAGATAGATGGTGGCGCAGCCCGCTGCCCCGCTCTTTGCCCTCGCAAACGACACCGCGGAGCTTTCGAACAGGAAGATGCCGCCGATTCGTCCGTTGACGTCGCGTGCCACCCAGAAGCCCTGCCTGTTGCGGCCGATGAAGAACGCCGGGATCGTCTCGTTGACGATGTCGGGATCGAGCGGCCGGAACGGCGCGGCGGCGGTTGTGGTGGGGATCGACCGGCGCAACGGCAATTTCGTGCTGTTTCCGGACTGGCTCTTTCTGATGCATGAAATTGATGGCGATCGCGGCCATGGCGGCCTCCTCACGGGTCTAACCGTCACCATGTGCCGACGGGGCCATAGGAAAGCCAGACGGCTCGGCACGGCGTCTCATAGGAGAGACATAAAAGCCGATGGGGAGCAGGGTCGGGGCTTCGGGCCGCCTTCGGGCCTTTATGCCGCGGCTATGAGAGAGCGCTGAAGGCCGTCTCGATTTCCTATGCCGCCATCCGCATCTTCGCTTCGTTCGGCCCGCCATGCGGGCTGACGGTGGAGATCGAAGATGTCTCACTTCATGACCAGCGACGACGAACTCCGAGATCTGCTCTATAGCGACGATTATCGCGCCTATCTGATCACCCGGAGCCAGTCGGCCGACGACTACCGGTTCGCCCGGACGCGCGGCAAGCGCGCACGTGTCCATGCGCGCAAGGCGCTAAGGCGCATCACCGGCTATTACAAGGCCCTGATCGAGGCCATCGCCAATTCGAAACTGCGCCGTATGGAGCGCGAACTCGAGCTTCGCGGCATTCGCTACGACCGCGCCAACGATGATTGGGTCACGCCCAAATCCCGCTCGGCTGCTGATGGACATGCGGGGCATTAGGCCCGGCGGTTCGGTATTTATCTCTATCCAGCGCAAGGCGTCACATGTCGCGCATCCGGTCCATCGCATCCGTTCCGGCTTCTCTCCTGCGCAAGATCGTCGGCGCCGTGGTGAGGTTTCTCGGTCCGTCCTGGGACGGTCCACGCAGGACGTATCAACCCCACCATCACTACATGCGCGGTCCCGGACCGAAATGGCGCGAAAAGCATCTCGTCGACCACGCATCCGCAAGCAACATTTGAACCTCGGTTGCTGCATCCCCGAGCGGCCTGCGCGACCCCTAAAGCTAATGCTTGCTCCGTGAGGCAATTCCTCTCCACAGCCCGTTATCTCGTTTGATCGGCCTGGCAACTGAGGCGGCCCTCAGTTGGTTGATTTCGATCGCCGCAGCGAAGGCGCGCTTGAGCCGGTCATCCTCCATTCGTGCAAGATATTGTCGCAACACCGCAGGGGTAAGTTCGTTCGGCTGCAGGATGGCCGCGCACAATTCGGCGCTGGTCTTGCGGAAAAAGCCAAAGCCCGGCTTGCCGCCCGGCGCCAGCCCGTCGATCTCGGCTGCAATCGCCATGACGGCCAATCTGTCGGCATTGTCCAATGTCACGGCGAAGCGCAGCAGCGCCAGTTGCCAGGCCCGCAGTGTCCTGGCGTGCCATTCGCTGCCGTGAACGCTTGAACTCATTCGGGATGCCTCTATGGCGTGGCGATCGTGCCCGCCTGAAGGCGGCGGCCATGCGGGCCCTTGGGCCGGCAGGCAAGCTCGTCGTCGCTGATTTCGGCGATCGCGGCCGCCACCTCCATCCTGCTTGGATCGGCCAGTTCGACGATCGGCAGCCGGGTGGCCGGCGAGATCAAGCCCAGCAGGCAAAGCGCATACTTGACGGCGGCGGGGCTTTCTTTTGCCAGCGCCGCCGTCAGCGGCGCCAGCCGGCTCTGCAGATCGCGGGCGGACTGCCATCGCCCCTGCCTGCAGCTCGAAAAAATCGCCTGGCACAGATCCGGCGCGACGTTGGATACCAGCGATATGCAGCCATCCCCGCCATTGGCGATGAAGGCGAGCGCGGTGGCATCGTCGCCGGACAACAGCCGGAACCCCGGCGGGAGCAGGGACCGCAGGCGCGGCGGCCGCGACAGATCGGCCGTGCCGTCCCGCAACCCGATGAACTGCGCGGATTTCGCGAGCCGCGCCAGGGTGTCGTCGGACAACTCGCGGATAGTCCGGGAGGGGACGTCGTGCAGGATGATGGGCAGCGAAGTCGAAACCGCGATGGCGCGAAAATGCGCATGGATGCCGGCCTGCATCGGCTTGTTGTAATAGGGCACGACCGAAAGCACCGCATCGGCGCCGGCGGCCTCGGCGCTCCGCGTCATCTCGATGGCCTGGCTGGTCGAGTTCGAGCCGGCGCCTGCAATGATCCGAACGCGGCCGCGGGCGATCTCGACGGCGGTACGCACGATGCGGTCCTGCTCGACCGGCGTCAGCGTCGAGGCTTCGCCGGTGGTTTCGCCGACCACGATGGCCGAGACGCCCGCGGCGATCTGGCGTTCGCAAAGTCTGGCGAATGCCGCAAGATCAAGATTGCCCGCGTCATCGAAGGGCGTGGGTAGATCGGGGATATAGCCTGCCAGCCAGATGGCGGGATGAAGCGTTCTTGTCATCGGCGTTCACGCAGCCGCTTCCATCTGGTTGAAGCCCTGCCGGTAGGCCGACAGCACCAGACCCTGCTGACAGCGCACGCCGGCCTCGATCCGGAAGCCCATCTGCTCCAGCCGGTTGTGGATTTTCAGGCAAAGGCCGCTTTCGCGGGAATCGATCAGCACGGCGATGGCGGCGCTGGGGCCGAGGAATGGCGCGATCTGCGCCAACGCAGCTTCGATGGCCTGCAGCGAGTTCTGTCCCGTGATCAGGCCGACCGCGTGCTGGCGCCTCGGGATGCGGCAGGTCGCGGTGGTGGTGACCCGGACAAATCCGCGCCGTCGCAGCGCCAGATAGAGTTCCAGGCAGTCGTGGCCGGCGACGATGGCGCGATGGAGATTGGACAAGCGGGTGAGGCCGATCATGGTGTCGACGACCTGCTCCCGGTTCGAGGTGGAATGACCCATCGGGCCCTCCTGAATGACAGGCGTTCGATTTGTCACGCGGCGCGCCGGGCCGCGGAGGAGGCGAGTTTGTCGCCCATGTCGAGTTCGATCTCGCGCGCCAATTCGACGATGGTTTCGGGGTGATGGCCGTTTTCGAACAAGCGCGTATTTGACGGCCTGGGCGCGGTTGACGAACAGGCCGCCATAGAGGCCGCTCTGTTCCTGGGCGACCCACTGGCCGCATTTGTTCCTGCCGATAAAGACGATGGCGGATGGCGAGCTGCACGAGGGAGGTTCGACGAGCTTCACGTTGGTGATCCTTTTCGAGACGAGTAGCGTGCGCGGAATATCTTCCGGCGCGGATATGAATTCGAGGGCGACTGGGCTGCGATCTCATAGGGGTCTCATAGGATCGCGCGAAACTGTCTCAGGCCGGGACAACATGGTCGACGCTGCTGACGAGCGCGAACAGCGCCGCATAGGCCACCGTTTCATCCCAATGGTTGAGAGCGGCGCCGAACGGCTGCTCGCGCCGCATGGCGCCGATGACCGCGCAGAGGATGATCGACATCCACAGCAACGAGGCCAGGCCTCTGATAAAGCCGATACTGGCGAAGGCAGCGAAGAACACCAGAATGCCCATGCGGAGCGAGAAGCGCACGAGCACCTGGGCCGGTCTCAATTCTCGCGATAGTTTCGGAAGCAGGGCCAAGGTGAAAAACTCCGACAATTCCGTTCGGCAATTCCGCGGGCGGTGCCGCTCAGCCGAAATTGTCGCAGCAGACCGGCCGGTAGAGCGGGTTCACATCGCGCGACACGGCGGGAACGCTCGGCCGGCTCGAAGGTGCCGCGATAAGCTGGGCCTCCACGAAAGCGCTCAGGATCGCCAGCGCGAGATCCGCGTGGTGGGCTTCGATCGACCGGTCGAGCCAGTCGGGCAGTTCGCGTTCGCGCGACAGCGCGCAGTACCACTCGCCGTCGTCATAGGCGATGCGGCGAACCTGCCACTGCGGCAGTTCCAGATCGATCAGCGCCAGCGCGGCATCGGTCCAGGCTTCGGACGCTATCAATTGTTCGATCCGCGCGCTCTTGCCGGCCTGTCCCAACGACGGAAAGCGCCGGCACGCCGCGCCGACGACGTCCGACATCAGCTCGGCCGTCACGGCATGCGCGCAGCGCAGGCGGTCGCCGATCTCGATGGGATCATGGTGTTCTCTGAAACAGCAGCATGGCTTTATCTCGCACAGGGTGCAGCCCATATCGGCAGGCCGCTCCCGCAAGATGGCCAAAACCCTGTTTGAAAACGAGGTGGGGCGGCGTCCGCAGAAATAAGGATGTCATAAAGGCCGCCGGGCCTGCGCAGCCCAAGAGGACGTGCATTTATGAAATTCCTATAAGATTTGATGTCGGCCCGCCTCGAAAACCTATGCGCCTGATGTCACTTCACGGCGATCATACGGGCAGGGCCTCGCTCGCCATGGGATCCGAAGACTGACCCATCGCAACACGCCTTTCCCAAAACGCCGACAGGTTGCGCGCTGAAACACGCGCGACAAGGAGCATTGTCATGTGGGACGTCGTCATGCTGGTCCTCGCCGCCGGTCTGTTCGTAGCGGGCATCGGCTACGCCTATGCCTGCGAACGGCTTTGAAGGAGCAGCGCCATGATCTTCGATTATTCGCTCGCCGGCCTCGTTTCGTTGGGGCTGCTGTTTTACCTGACCTACGCGCTGCTGCGGCCCGAGCGGTTCTGACGCTCGAAACGAGTCCGCTCCGGATCCAGTCCGGGGCGGCAACCCATTCCCCTGAGAACTACGTGCAACCCTAGGGCATCGACCATGACCGCCATTGGCTGGATTCAAATCATTCTGTTCTGCGCCGTCGTCGTCGCGCTGGTCAAACCGCTTGGCGGGTACATGACCCGCGTCTTCGCCGGCGAGCGCACCTTCCTGTCGCCGGTGCTGCGGCCGGTCGAGGCCGGAATCTACTGGGTCGGCGGCGTCGACGACAAGCGCGAGCAGCACTGGCTGACCTATACGGTCGCCATGCTGCTGTTCCATGTCGGCGGCTTCCTGATCATCTATCTCTTGATGCGGTTGCAGGCGTTCCTGCCGTTCAATCCGGCGGATCAATCCGCCGTGGCCGAGGATCTCTCCTTCAACACCGCGATCTCCTTCATCACCAACACCAACTGGCAGAACTACGGCGGCGAGAGCACGCTGTCCTATCTCGTGCAGATGCTGGGACTGACGCACCAGAACTTCCTGTCGGCGGCGACCGGCATCGCGCTGGCGGTGGCGCTGATCCGCGGCTTCTCCCGTTCCTCGATGCGCACCATCGGCAATTTCTGGGTCGATGTGACGCGCACGCACGCTCTATGTCCTGCTGCCGATCTGCGTCGTCTGCCGCGCTGTTCCTGGTCTGGCAGGGCATGCCGCAGACGCTCGGACGCCTATGTCGATGCCACGACGCTGGAAGGCGCCAAGCAGACGATCGCGGTCGGCCCGGTCGCCTCCCAGGTCGCGATCAAGATGCTCGGCACCAATGGCGGCGGCTTCTTCAACGCCAATGCCGCCCATCCGTTCGAGAATCCGACCGCGCTGTCGAACTTCGTGCAGATGCTGTCGATCTTCATGATCGGCGCCGCGCATGACCAACGTGTTCGGCCGCATGGTCGGCAATCAGAAGCAGGGCTGGGCGATCCTGGGCGTGATGGGCGTGCTGTTCGTCGCCGGCGTCGCCGTCACCTACTGGGCCGAAGCCAGCGGCACCACCGCGATGCATGCGCTGGGCCTGACCGGCGGCAACATGGAAGGCAAGGAAGTCCGCTTCGGCATCGTCGCCTCCTCGCTGTTCGCCGTCGTCACCACGGCGGCTTCCTGCGGCGCCGTCAACGCCATGCATGACAGTTTCACCGCGCTTGGCGGCATGATTCCGCTGATCAACATGCAGCTCGGCGAAGTCATCGTCGGCGGCGTCGGCGCCGGTCTCTACGGCATGCTGATCTTCGTCGTCATCTCGATCTTCGTCGCCGGCCTGATGGTCGGCCGCACCCCGGAATATGTCGGCAAGAAGATCGAGGCGCGCGAGGTCAAGATGGCGATGCTCGCGATCCTGGTGCTGCCGCTGATGTATCTCGGCTGGACCGCGGTCGCGGTGGTGTTTCCGCCGGCCGTCGCGTCGATGGCCAATGCCGGGCCGCACGGCTTCACCGAGGTGCTCTATGCCTACACCTCGGCGACCGGCAACAACGGCTCGGCCTTCGGCGGCCTGACCGGCAACACTTTCTTCTACAACCTGACTTTGGCGATGGCGATGTTCGTCGGCCGCTTCTTCATGATCGTGCCGGCGATGGCGATGGCCGGCTCGCTGGCCGGCAAGAAGTCGATCCCGCCGTCGGCCGGCACGCTGCCGACCACCGGCGGCCTGTTCGTCGGCCTCGTGGTCGGCGTCATCCTGATCATCGGCGGTCTCACGTTCTTCCCGGCGCTGGCGCTCGGGCCGATCGTCGAGCACCTCGCGATGACCGCCAATACCCTGTTCTGATCGATCTCATTTCGGAGTTACGTCCATGGAAGTCGTCAAAATGAACAAGCGGATCCGTTTCCGCGATGCTCGATCCGAAGATCGTGATGCCCGCCATCGGCTCGGCCTTCGCCAAGCTCGATCCGCGGCTGATGATCAAGAGCCCCGTGATGTTCGTGGTCGAGGTCGTGGCCGCACTGACCACGGTGATCTTCCTGCGCGATCTGGTGACGGGCGGAGCGAACCTCGGCTTCACCTTCCAGATCATCCTGTGGCTGTGGTTCACGGTGCTGTTCGCGAACTTCGCCGAAGCCGTCGCCGAAGGCCGCGGCAAGGCCCAGGCCGAGTCGCTGCGCAAGACCCGCACCGAGAGCCAGGCCAAGCTGCTGACCGGTTCCGACAAGACCTATCGCCTGGTCCCCGGCACCAGCCTCAAGGTCGGCGATATCGTGCTGGTCGAAGCCGGCGACAATATCCCCTCCGACGGCGAGGTGGTCGAGGGCGTCGCCTCGGTCAACGAGGCCGCGATCACCGGCGAATCCGCGCCCGTGATCCGCGAATCCGGCGGCGACCGTTCGGCGGTCACCGGCGGCACCCAGGTGCTGTCCGACTGGATCCGCGTCCGCATCACCGCGGCGCAGGGCTCGACCTTCATCGACCGCATGATCAAGCTGGTGGAGGGCGCCGAGCGGCAGAAGACGCCGAACGAGATCGCGCTCAACATCCTGCTCGCGGGCCTCACCATCATCTTCGTGTTCGCGACCGTCACCATCCCGAGCTACGCCAGCTATGCCGGCGGCTCGATCTCGGTGGTGATCCTGGTGGCGTTGTTCGTCACCCTGATCCCGACCACGATCGGCGCGCTGCTGTCGGCGATCGGCATCGCCGGCATGGACCGGCTGGTGCGTTTCAACGTGCTGGCGATGTCGGGCCGTGCGGTCGAGGCCGCCGGCGACGTCGATACGCTGCTGCTCGACAAGACCGGCACCATCACGCTCGGCAACCGGCAGGCCACGGCGTTTCGCCCGGTGCGCGGCGTCACCGAACAGGAACTGGCCGACGCGGCGCAGCTCGCCTCGCTGGCGGACGAAACCCCGGAAGGCCGCTCGATCGTCGTGCTCGCCAAGGAGAAATACGGCATCCGCAGCCGCGACATGGCTGAGTTGGCCGCGACCTTCATTCCCTTCACCGCGCAGACCCGCATGAGCGGCGTCGACGCCGGCGCCTCGTCGGTCCGCAAGGGCGCGGTCGACGCCATCCTCAATTATGTCGGCGGCGGCACCCACGCGGTCGCGTCCGGCAACACCGTTCGCGCCATCCAGTCCGGCGCCATGACCGACATCGCGCGCGAAATCCAGGCGATAGCGGACGAAATCGCCAAGGCCGGCGGCACGCCGCTCGCGGTGGCCAAGGACGGCCGCCTGCTCGGCGTCGTGCAGCTCAAGGATATCGTCAAGGGCGGCATCCGCGAGCGTTTTGCCGAGCTGCGCCGCATGGGCATCCGCACCGTGATGATCACCGGCGACAACCCGATGACGGCGGCCGCGATCGCCGCGGAAGCCGGCGTGGACGATTTCCTGGCGCAGGCGACGCCCGAGGACAAGCTGAAACTGATCCGCGACGAGCAGGCCAAGGGCAAGCTGGTCGCGATGTGCGGCGACGGCACCAATGACGCGCCGGCGCTGGCGCAGGCCGATGTCGGCGTCGCCATGAACACCGGCACGCAGGCCGCGCGCGAGGCCGGCAACATGGTCGATCTCGATTCCAACCCGACCAAGCTGATCGAGGTGGTCGAGATCGGCAAGCAGCTGCTGATGACCCGCGGCGCGCTGACCACGTTCTCGATCGCCAACGACGTCGCGAAATATTTCGCCATCATCCCGGCGATGTTCCTGGCGTTCTATCCGCAGCTTGCCGTGCTCAACATCATGCATCTGGCGAGCCCGCAGAGCGCCATCCTGTCGGCGATCATCTTCAACGCGCTGATCATCATCGCGCTGATACCGCTGGCGCTGAAAGGCGTGGCGTATCGCGCCATCGGGGCCGGCGCGCTGTTGCGCCGTAACCTGATGATCTACGGCGTCGGCGGCATCATCATTCCCTTTATCGGCATCAAGGCGATCGACCTCGTCGTCGTCGCCTTGCACCTGGCCTGACCTCACTCGTCGCGGCGAGCGCGATGAAATCGCTCCCGCAATGACGGAAAGCATTTAGGAGAGACGTCATGTTAAAAGAAATTCGCCCCGCCATCCTGGTGCTGGTCCTGCTGACCCTGATCACGGGGCTCGCCTATCCGCTGGCCATAACCGCGGTCGCCGGCGTGATCTTCCCGAAACAGGCTCAGGGCAGCCTGATCGAACGGGACGGCAAGGTGGTCGGCTCGGCCCTGATCGGGCAGGAATTCAAGGACGACAAATACTTCCATGGCCGGCCCTCGGCGACCACGGCGGCGGACCCGACTGATTCCACCAAGACCGTGCCGGCGCCGTACAATGCGGCCAATTCGAGCGGCTCCAACCTCGGCCCGACCAGCAAGGCGCTGGACGACCGGGTCAAGGAAGACGTCGACAAGCTGAAGGCGGAAAACCCTTCGGCTCCCGTCCCGATGGATCTCGTCACCACGTCCGGCAGCGGCCTCGATCCCGACATCTCGCCGGAAGCCGCGCTGTTCCAGGTGCCGCGGGTCGCCAAGGCCCGCAACATGCCGCAGGAGCGCGTCCGCGCCTTGGTTAACGACAACACGCAGGGCCGCTTCGCCGGCTTGCTGGGCGAGCCCCGCGTCAACGTGCTGGAGCTGAATCTGGCGCTGGACGCGGCGGCAACGAAGTGATGGAGACTAGGATGCGCCGGGCCTAGGGACTATATTCCCGATATGGTCCAGCGCCGCGATCCCGAACAGCGTCCCTCGCCGGAAGCCCTGCTGGAAACAGCCCGGCGCGAGGACAGCCGCGCCGGCCGGCTGAAGATCTTCGTCGGCGCCGCCCCCGGCGTCGGCAAGACCTACGAAATGCTGCAAAGCGCGCATGCCAAGCGGAAGGCCGGCGTCGATGTCGTGGTCGGCGTGGTCGAGACCCATGGGCGCGCCGAGACCGAAGCGCTGCTGCACGGCCTTGAGGTCCTGCCGCGCAAGCGGATCGACTACAGGGATCAGCGCCTCGAGGAAATGGACCTCGACGCGCTGATCGAGCGCCACCCGCAGATCGCGCTGGTCGACGAACTCGCCCACACCAACGCCCCCGGCAGCCGCCACCCGAAGCGCTATCTCGACGTCGAGGAACTGCTCTCGCGCGGCATCGACGTCTACACCGCCGTCAACATCCAGCATATCGAGAGCCTCAACGACGTGGTCGCGCAGATCACCCATGTGCGGGTGCGCGAGACCGTGCCGGATTCGGTGTTCGACCGCGCCGACGCCATCGAGCTGATCGACCTGACGCCTGACGACCTGATCCAGCGGCTGAAGGAGGGCAAGGTCTACGTCCCCAAGCAGGCCGAGCGGGCGCTCGAGCACTATTTCTCGCCGGGCAATCTGACCGCGCTGCGCGAACTGGCGCTGCGGCGGACCGCCGATCGGGTCGACGAGCAATTGCTAACCCACATGCAGGCCAACGCCATCGCCGGCCCCTGGGCGGCGGGCGAACGCGTCCTGGTCTGCGTCAGCGAGGACCCGCGGGCGGCGGGACTCGTGCGCTACACCAAGCGGCTGGCGGACCGGCTGCATGCGCCCTGGACCGCCATCAGCATCGAGACCCGGCGCAGCCTGCAACTGACCGACGAGCAGCGCGACCGGCTTGCCGACACGTTGCGGCTCGCCGAAGCGCTGGGCGGCGAGGCGCTCACCATTCCCGCCGTGGAGCGCCGGATTGCCGATGACTTGATCCGCTTTGCGCAGGCCAACAACGTCACCCATATCGTCATCGGCAAGTCGACGCGTTCCTGGTGGTTCGAACTCATGCGCGGCTCGGTGGTGCATGATCTGGTGCGCCGCGCCGGCAATATCAGCGTGCATGTGATTCCCGGCGACGAACAGCCCGCCGAGGCCACCGCCAAGTCCGCGGTGCAGACGGCGGCGCGCCCCGAGCCGTTCGATCCAAAACCCTATCTGTTCGCGCTCCTGATCGTGGCGGTCGGCCTTGGCGCCGCCGAGCTGATCAAGCCGTATTTCGGCATCGAAAACGTCGATCTGGTGTTCCTGACGGCGGTGGTAAGCGTGGCGGTCCGTTACGGGCTGTGGCCGTCGCTGCTCGCCAGCGTCGCCGCTTCGCTGTGCTACAATTTCTTCTTTCTGCCGCCGGTCTATACTTTCACCATCACCGATCCGACCAATGTCGCGGCGTTCTTCTTCTTCATGCTGATCGCGATCCTGGTTTCCAACGTCGCGGCGCGCGTGCGCACCCAGGCGATCACCGCGATCGGCAGGGTGCGGACCACCGAGTCGCTCTACGCCTTCAGCCGCAAGCTCGCGGGCACCGCGACCCTGGACGATGTCCTGTGGGCGACCGCCTATCAGACCGCATTGATGCTCAAGGTGCGGGTGGTGCTGCTGCTGCCCGAGCAAGACGTGCTGACCGTCAAGGCGGGTTATCCGCCCGAGGACGAACTCGACAAGGCCGATCTCGCCGCGGCCAACTGGGCATGGAGCAACGACCGCCCGGCCGGCCGCGGCTCGGATACGCTGCCGGGCGCCAAGCGGCTGTTCCTGCCGATGCGCACCGGGCGCGGGCCGATCGGCGTCATCGGCATCGACGATGACCGGACCGGGCCGCTGTTGACGCCGGACCAGCGCCGCCTGCTCGATGCGCTGGTCGACCAGGGCGCGCTGGCGATCGAGCGGGTGCTGCTGGTCGAGGACATGGATCGCGTCAAGCGCACCGTGGAATCCGACCGCCTGCGCTCGGCGCTGTTGACCTCGATCTCGCACGATCTCAAGACGCCGCTGGCCTCGGTGCTGGGCGCTGCCTCCACCATGCGGGACCTCGAGAGCGGGCTGAGCGACACGCAGAAGCGCGATTTGCTGGCAACCGTGATCGACGAATCCGAACGGCTGAATCGCTTCATCGCCAATCTCCTCGACATGACGAAGCTGGAATCCGGCGCCGTCGTCCCGAATACCGCGCGGCACGATATCGACGAGATCGTCGGCAGCGCCTTGCGGCGCGCCAGCAAGATTCTGGCCCATCACAAGGTTCAGCTCGAGCTTGCGGCCGATCTGCCGATGCTCGAACTGGACGCGGTATTGTTCGAGCAGGCGCTGTTCAACCTGCTGGACAACGCCGCCAAATATGCGCCCTCCGATTCCACGATATCGATCCGGACCTCGCGCGATATCCGATGGGTCACCCTGCAGGTCATCGACGAGGGCGACGGCATTCCGCGGTCCGAACTGGACAGCATCTTCGACAAGTTCTACCGCGCGCAGAAGGGCGACCATGTCCGTCCCGGCACCGGCCTTGGGCTCGCGATTGCCCGCGGCTTCGTCGAGGCCCTGCATGGCACGATTGCGGCTGACAATCGCGTCGACCGCAGCGGCGCCGTGCTGACCATTCGCCTGCCGATCCCGGCTGACTTCGAACGCGCTGGACACCGCCGCATGACCGCCGCCCCGATCAAGGTCCTGGTCATCGACGATGAGCCGCCGATCCGCAAATTGCTGCGGATGGGACTGAGCACGCAGGGCTACGAGATCCTCGAAGCGTCCAACGGCAAGCTTGCGCTGGAATTGCTGGGACAGAATCCGGCGCTCATCATCCTCGATCTCGGCCTGCCCGATATCCAGGGCCACGAATTGCTGCGCATGATCCGCGGCCGCAACGACGGCGTGCCGATCGTGGTGCTGTCGAGCCGCGGCGACGAGGCCGGCAAGGTCCAGGCGCTCGATCTCGGCGCCGACGACTATTTGACCAAGCCGTTCGGGATGGACGAACTGCTCGCCCGCATGCGCGCGGCGCTGCGGCATCAATTGCAGGTCCACGGCGAGCGCCCGGTGTTCCGGACCGGCGATCTTACCGTCGATCTGGTGCGCCGCATCGTCAAGGTCGGCGACCGCGAGGTCAAGCTGTCGCCCAAGGAATACGAATTGCTGCGCGTTCTGGTGCAGCATGCCGGCAAGGTGTTGACCCACCGCTTCCTGTTGAAGGAATTGTGGGACGAACTGACGGACGCGCAATATTTGCGGGTTTACGTGCGGCAACTCCGGCAGAAGATCGAGGCCGATCCGGAACGTCCGCAATTCGTGCTGACCGAGACCGGCATCGGCTACCGGCTGCGCGCGCCGGACTAGCGCGTTTTCGAGCGAAGTGAAGAAAACGCGTCCTCCCGGAGCGACCATGAAAATTCCCGATCTCGTGTCGTCATCCGACTGCATGATCGACGTGCGGGCTTCCGGCAAGCGGTTGCTGCTTCGGGAATTCGCGGGGAGGGCTGCGGCTGGCCTCGGCCTGCCGGCCGATCAGGTCGCATCCTATCTGTTCAAGCGCGAAGATCTGGGATCGACGGGAATCGGCAATGGCATAGCGACTTCCGCATGCCCGGCTGCCGGAGCTGCAACGGCCCTTCGGCCTGCTGGCGAAATTGACGCCCGCGATCGAATTCGACGCCATCGACGGGCATCCGGTGGATCTCGTATTCGTTCTCCTGCTGCCTGGTGCGTCCGAACATGCAGCGCTGGGCGCGCTCGCACTGGTGGCCCGGACCTTGCGGTCGCCGGAGACTCTCGCCCGGCTGCGGGCCGCAAAAAGTGCCGCCGAGCTTTACGCGGCGATCGCCTGACGGCGGCAGACCCGAAGCGGGAACCATCAACGCCCGCGAAGATTATTTTCCCGCAACCGGGAGAATTATCATGGCACGAAAGCAGTCGGCACGAAAATATTCGAAGAAGGCAGGCGCCACGGTCGAACGCGCGATGAAGAAGCGCAAGGCGGGCACGCTGAAGAGCGGCCGCTCGGGCCGGAAGGTCAGGAGCCGCAAGCAGGCCATCGCGATCGGCCTGTCGGAGGCGAGGGCCGCGGGCGCCAAGGTGCCGAAGAAGACCTCGAAGAAGCGCAAGGCGAAGAAATAGCCGAGCACGAAACGGATTTCATCTCGCCCCCACTTTCGCGGGTAAAGCCTGATGATTGATGGCGTCAGGCCGGCGGGAAAATCACTCGACGTTGGTTCGCTCCTCGCAATAGCGATAGAGAGCGCCCGCCTTATCCCGCCTTGCGCGCCCGTGCGGCCGAGCGGTGCGTTTTCCTGGCGGCGCGAGGGCCCGTCCGCCGCGTTGGAGAGTGCCGCTTGGCCGGAGCGCGTCCCTTCAAGCTCTGCTTCAGCGCATCCATCAGGCTGATGACGTTGTCCGGCTTCTCCTCCGGCTCTGCTGCCTTGACGGACTTGCCGGCAGCCTTGCGCTTTACCAGCGTCTTCAGGGCGTTCTCGTATTCATCCTTGAATTTCGAGGGATCGAAATGCGCGGCCTTGGTGTGGAGGATGTGACCGGCGAGTTCGACCATGTCTTTCGAGATCTTTGGGCTTTTAATCCGGTCGAAATATTCGTCCTCGTCGCGCAACTCATAGGGGTAGCGCAAGGTGGTGCCGAGCAGGCCCTTGCCCAGCGGCTCGATCGCGATGATGTGCTCGCGATTGGTCAGCACGATCCGGGCCAGCGCGACACGGTCCTGGTCCTTCATGGCGTCGCGGATGACGGCGAAAGCGTCGATGCCGGCCTTGCCGTCCGGAGCGATGTAATAGGGGTGGTTGAGATAGCGCTTGTCGATCTCGTCCCTGGGGACAAAACTGTCGATGTCGATGGTGTGGTTGCTTTCGATCTGGACCGCCGCCAGTTCTTCCTTGTCGATCTCGACATATCGGCCCTTTTTCACCTCGAAGCCGCGGGCCTTCTGGTCGCTTTCGACGATTTCGCCGGTCTCGGCGTCGACCATCTGCTGCTTCAGCCGGTTGCCGGTCTCCTTGTTGATCATGTGGAAGCGGGTCTTGTCCGACGCGGTCGAGGCCGGATAGAGCAGCACCGGGCAGGACACGAGGGACAGCTTCAGGGACCCTTTCCAATAGGCACGGGCGGCCATTACAATCTCCGAAACATGCTTTCAGGGAATGATTTCCGGAACTTCAACGGCTGTTATAGGTTTCGGTTCCGGGCGTCTCTCGCCATGCGAGACCGCTGAAATTGGATTTGTGCGGGTTTGATCGTGGCCTTGAGAAACCTTTCGACCTACCGGAAAAAGCGCGATTTCGACAAGACCGCCGAGCCCAGCGGCGATACGCCGGTCGCGCCGTCCAGACAACGGCGGTTCGTGATCCAGAAGCATGACGCGACCCGGCTGCACTACGATCTCCGGCTGGAGTTCGACGGCGTCTTCAAGTCGTGGGCTGTGACCAAAGGACCCTCGCTCGATCCCCGCGACAAGCGGCTGGCGGTGGAGGTGGAAGACCATCCGCTCGATTACGGCGATTTCGAAGGCACCATTCCCGATGGCCAGTATGGTGGCGGCACGGTGCAGCTCTGGGACCGCGGCTATTGGGAATCCGACGATCCCGAGAAGGGATTTCGGAAAGGCGACCTGAAATTCACCCTGCACGGCGACAAGCTGCATGGGAGCTGGGTATTGGTCCGGATGCGCCGCGATCGCGACGGCGGCAAGCGCACCAACTGGCTCCTGATCAAGCATCGCGATGAATACGCCAAGGAGGGTGAGGCCAACACCGTCCTGGAAGCGGATAAATCCGTCGCTTCGGGGCGCAGCATGGACCAGATCGCGGCGGGCAAGGGCCGGGCGCCAAAGCCGTTCATGACGGCGAAGACCACGCGCGCGCGGGCGGATGCGGTGTGGCATTCGAACCGCGGCGACGATGTCATCTCGTCGTCGGCGCCCGCGAAGGCGTTGAAGGGCCGGAAGGTCGCGGCGATGCCGGATTTCGTGGCGCCCGAACTCTGCACGCCGGTCGAGCGTCCGCCGGACGGCGAGGGATGGTGCCACGAGATCAAGTTCGACGGCTACCGCGTGCAACTGCGCGTCGAAGATGGCGACGCCGCGCTCAAGACCCGCAAGGGCCTGGACTGGACCGAGAAGTTCACGGCGATCGCCAAAGAGGGGAGCCGCGCTGCCCGACGTGCTGATCGACGGCGAGATCGTAGCCCTCGATCACAACGGCGCGCCGGATTTTTCCAGCCTGCAGGCCGCGATTTCCGACGGCAAGACCGGCGACCTGATCTTCTACGCGTTCGATCTGTTGTTCGCCGATGGCGAAGACCTTCGCCGCCTGCCGCTGGCTGAGCGCAAGGCGCGGTTGAAAAAGCTGCTGGAAGCGCGCCCGAAGGCGAAGGCAGGATTGATCCGTTATGTCGAGCATTTCGAGAGCGGCGGCGACGCCATCCTGAAATCGGCGTGCAAGCTGGCGCTGGAAGGCATCGTTTCCAAGAAGCTCGGCGCGCTCTATCGATCGGGCCGCTCCGAAAGCTGGACCAAGGCCAAGTGCCGCGCCGGGCAGGAGGTCGTGCTCGGAGGGTGGAAGACCACCGGCGGCAAATTCCGCTCGCTGATGGCGGGCGTGCATCGCGGCGATCATCTGGCCTTTGTCGGCATGGTCGGGACCGGCTTCGGCCAGGACACGGTGAAGCGGATCATGCCGGCGCTGAAGGCCAATGCCTCGGACGCGAGCCCGTTCGGCGGCAAGGACGCGCCGCGCAAGACCCGCGATGTGCATTGGCTCAGGCCCGAGCTGGTCGCCGAGATCGAATTTGCGGGCTTTACCGACGGCGGCAATATCCGGCAGGCTGCTTTCAAGGGGCTGCGCCAGGACAAGCCTGCCGACGAGATCGTCGCGGAGACGCCGGCCATGACCAAACTTGCAAAACCCGCTTCCAGCAAGACGGCAGCCAGGTCGGGCAAAGCGCCGGCCAAGATGGCGGCCAAGGCGGCGACCAGGCCAGCGGCGAACAAATCCGCCGAAGTGATGGGCGTCATCATCTCGAAACCCGAGAAGGCGCTGTGGCCGGACGCCGGCGATGGCAAGGGCGTCACCAAGCTCGATCTCGCCCGCTATTTCGAAGCGGTCGGCGACTGGATGATGGAACATATCAAGGGACGGCCATGTTCGGTGGTGCGCGCACCCGACGGCATTGGCGGCGAAAAGTTCTTCCAGCGCCACGCCATGCCCGGCACCTCGAACCTGCTGGAGCTCGTGAAAGTCTCCGGGGACCGCAAGCCCTATCTGCAGATCGATCGCATCGAGGGACTTGCGGCAGTCGCCCAGATCGGCGGCCTCGAGCTGCATCCCTGGAATTGCGCGCCCAATGCGTATGACATTCCCGGCCGGCTGGTGTTCGATCTCGATCCGGCGCCGGAAGTCGAATTTACCGATGTCGTCGAGGCGGCCAAGGACATGCGCCAGCACCTTACCGATCTCGGCATGGAAAGCTTCTGCAAGACCACCGGCGGCAAGGGACTTCACGTCGTGGTGCCGCTGGCCTATGGCGCCCGAGACAAAGTGAGCTGGAAAGAGGCGAAAGCCTTCGCGCAAGGCGTTTGCCAATGGATGGCCGATGAAGAGCCCGAGCGCTATCTCCTCAACATGTCGAAGAAGCTGCGCGGCGGAAAGATCTTCCTCGATTATCTCCGCAACGACCGCATGGCGACCGCGGTCGCGGTGCTGTCGCCGCGGGCGCGCGACGGCGCAACCGTCTCGATGCCGCTGACCTGGGCGCAGGTTCGCGGCGATCTCGATCCCAGGCGCTATACGGTCCGCACCGTGCCGGCGCTGCTCGCCAAAACCAGGGCATGGGACGGCTATGACGCGGCGGCGGCATCGATCAAGGCGGCGATCACCAAGCTCGCCGGGAAGAACTGACCGTAACTATCCCTGGAGCGCCGGCTCCAGGGCTGGCGCGCGGTGCCCACAAAAATGCGCGAGGCCCGGTTTTTCCGGACCCCGCACGTTTTCAGGCGTCCGCTGTCAGAGTCGTCCGAGCAGCAGCAGGATCAACAGAATGACGATAACGAGGCCGAGGCCGCCGCCACCGTAATAGCCGGTGCCGTAGAACGGTCCGCCTCCGATGCCGCTGAAACCGCCGAGCAGGGCGATCACAAGGATGATCAGGATAATCGTTCCGATAGACATATAGAATCTCCTCCAGCCCGGCAGTCGGCACCTGTTGCTCTGCCATCAGCCGGAAAAACAGACGGGAACTTGGAAAGTTCCGTGCCGTTGCGACGCTCCGCCGCGGTCTTTTTTTGCGGCAAGGTGGAACTATCGTGCCCTTATGTTCGTCGACCTCGATAATGTCCGCACCCCTGATCGTTTCGATTCCGCATCGGCTCGGCCGCGAGGAGGCGAAGCGCCGCCTCCAGACGGGCTTGGCGCGCGCGGCTTCCAGCATCCCTGTCTTGAACGTCGACGAGGAGAAATGGCAGGACGATCGCATGATCTTCCGCGTCCGCGCGATGGGCCAGGCGGCGTCGGGCCATCTCGACGTCGCCGATGATCATGTCCGCCTGGAAGTCACGCTGCCGTGGCTGCTGCAGCGTTTTGCGGAAGTGGCGCAAGCCGCGATCCGTCACCGCGGCAAGCTGTTGCTGACCAAGCGGAGCTGATGTTGCGTAGCAACAAAGCTCCGGCGTGCCGGGTGTGAACTTATCGGTAACGATTTTGATCGACGATTTGTCCTGCGCGGGGAAGGGAACCGAACTTCGTGAGTTGGCACGACATCCGCCAAAGCCGTCCGGCCGTCGATCCCGGGCGGCTTTCGCGCATCAGACGCCCGACAGATGAGCCCGCCTTCGCGCCGGCTTTGCGGCGCTCACGACCCTCGCCTTCAGCACCGCCGCCGGCAGATGCTTGAAGACGTCGGAAAGGCGCAACTTGCTGGCGTCCGCATCGGCAAAGCCCTCCACCGCATAGCCGTGCACATGGAGGGAGCAATCGTAATTCTCCGCCCGCGGCCACGCGCGGCCGCCTTGCGAGAACTCGGAAAATGATTTCGCGACCGCTATGATCGCGGCGTCGCCGCCCCGGCGCCGCGCAAACGCGATGATATGCTCACGGTGCGGCCCGCTCACCTGCAGTGGTTCGTAGTCGCCATTCGCAAACACATCCGCCAATTCGGCCCGGAGCTTCAACAGATGTCTGGTCCAGGCCAGTTTTGCATGGCCATCGGGCCAGTTCTGGGCGAGTTGATGCCAGTCCGGTGTTTGCAGCGACGCCAGCACTTTCGTCCGCTCGTCAAAGTCTACCGGCCGCCGGTTATCGGGATCGACCAGCGACAGGTCCCAGAATTCCGTTCCCTGATAGAAGTCGGGCACGCCCGGCATGGTCGCCTTCAGCGTAATCTGGCTTAGCGAATTCAGCGCGCCGATCAGCGCCAGCCGTCGCGCCAGCGTCTCCATCGAATGGAGGAACTCGGCTGAAACAGACGGATCCAGAATCCGTTCGATGAAACTCCGCAAGCCCGCTTCATAGGCTTCGTTGGGATTGAGCCAGCTTGTCTCCTGCTTGCCTTCTCGCGCCGCCTTCAATGCATAGGCCTGCATCCTCTCCGCAAACGATTTGTCGCGCCGTCCGAGCGGCCAGGCGCCGAGCAGGGCCTGATACAGCATGTATTCGGATGTCGCGGACGGCGCGCGCATCTTGCCTCCGGCGGCCAGATGCGGCGCGTTCATGACCTTCCATCGCGCGACCGCGCTGGCCCATTCGCCGGGAATTTCGGCGAGCGCGATCAATCGCGCCCGCGCATCCTCGCCGCGCTTGGTGTCATGTGTCGACGTCGCGGTCATGCCGTGCGGCCATCGTTTGGCGCGGAGCTTCATGGCGTCGTGGAAGGCCTCGACCGGAAGCGCCGCCGCCGCAGGGTCGCCGCCCACCTCATTGAGCGCCAGCAGGCGGTGAAAACGATAGAACGTCGTGTCCTCGAGCGACTTCGCCATCATGGGACCGGTGAACTGCTGCAGTTTCAGTGCAAACCGGCGCACGCGCGGCGCGCTGTGCGATGCCCGGCCTGGCTGGATCAGGTCCATGGTCAGAACGTCGCGCAGGAAGTCGAAGATGCCGGCATCGGCGGCGAACCACTCGCATCGTGCCTTCTCGATCGTTTCCGCGATCAGGGCGCGGTCCGGAGCGGTCGGCCCCCCAGGCGTCAGATAGGTGCGATAAACCGGAAAATGCAGGATGTAGAGCTCCAGCGCCTGCCGCAGGCTGTCGGCGGAAAAATCGCGGGTGGAGTAGTGCCCGCCGGCGATACGTGCGAGCAGCCGCGACAGCACCGTGAACTCGCTGGTCAGCAAGGTTTCGAGCACCCGGCCCTTGGCTTCCTTCAGCACAGGCGCAAGCCGTGGCGGCTGGTTGCTGATCTGCCGCCATACCTCGTCAAGCGGTTCGAGGCCCTTAGCCTCGATCAGAACTTGCGTGATGGCATTCAGCCATTCGTAGCCGGTCGTGCCATGGACTCCTGCGAACGCGAGCAGCGTTTCATGCTCGCCGAGGATTTTCTCAACCACCATGTAGAACGGCTGGGCATCGCCGCCCTGCGCATCCCGGACCAGGCGGCGCAGGCGCTGGAAATACTGCGCGGGATCGCGCAGGCCGTCGATGTGGTCGAGCCGCAGGCCCTGCAGCTTCCCCTCCGCGATCAGTCGCTTGACCAGTCGATGGATCGCCTCGAACGTGCCGGCGTCCTCGACCCGCAATCCCGCCAGCGTATTGATGTCGAAAAACCGCCGGTAGTTGATATCGCTCGACGCAAGCCGCCAGTGTCCGAGCCGGTAATGCTGGCGTTCGAGCAGGTGATGCAGCGCGATGGTTTGCGACGGCCGATCCTGTCCTGCCCGAAACGCCTCGAGCCCGCGGGCGATGGTTTCGGCGCTTCCGGCGATGTCCCGCAGTTCCGCCTTGAAGGCTGGTGCTTCCTTGCGGTTGGGATGGCGCAGGCCCTTGTAGCGCGACGCCAGTTCGAGGATGCGTTTTCCTGCGTCGCTATCCTTCGCTCCGGCTTCACTGACGATGTTGCGCAAGATCTCGCTGTAGCGTTCGGGCGCGATCGGCAGGCGGTGCTCGAAATACCAGGCCGAAAAACTGCCTTCACCCGCATCGTAGCGCAGCTCGATCTCGCCCTTTTCCAGAGCCTGCCCGTAGGACGTGCCGATGATCGGCAGCAGCACGCCGGGCCGCGCCCGGTATGGCAGGATGTCCCAGTCGATGTCGAACGAGGCGGCATGTGGCGAGGCCGGGCCCCATTCGAGCACGTCGAGCCACCACGGATTGTCGGCGAAATGCACGCCGACATGGTTGGGGACGAAATCGAGGATCAGGCCGAGATCGTTCGCCTTCAGCGCCCGGCTTAATCGCTCGAAACCCTCTTCACCGCCGAGTTCGGGATTGAGTTTGGTGTGGTCGACGATGTCGTAGCCGTGGGTCGAGCCCTTGCGCGCCTTCATGAAGGGCGATGCGTAGACATGGGTGATGCCGAGCGCCTTCAGATAGGGCGCGACGGAAGCGGCCGCGTCGAAATCGAAATTCGCCGTCAGTTGCAGCCGGTAGGTCGCGATCGGGATGGCCGGAGGCATCACTCGGCTCCGAGATGCCAGAGCACCGACAAGGGCGGCATGCTGTTGCCGGCGTCGTCGCCCCAGATGAGGGTGCCCGTCGCTCCTCTTGGCGCTCGGGGCATTCTGGTTTCCGACAGGTTGGCGCTCAGCCGCAGCGTTGCGCCATCGCGCAAGCGCCAGTGCGCGGTCAGCAGGCCGCTGTCCGCCGCCTGCGCGCTGCCAAAGGCCGCGCCGGCGAGCCGGGGAACGATTTCCCGCTGCCGAATCGCGAGCAGTTCGCGCACCAGCGCCAGCCGCTTCTTTCCGGCCACTTCATCACGCGCGTCCCAATCGAGCACGGCGGATCGAAACGTCGAGACTTCCAGCGGATCGGGCACCGCGCCGCGATATTTCGCATAGGCGCTCGCGAACTCCTGCTTTCGTCCATTGCGGACAGCTTCCGCCAGATCACCCCTAAAATCGCAGAAGAACGGGAACGGTCGCGTCGATCCCCATTCCTCGCCCATGAACAGCATCGGGATCATCGGCGCCAACAATGTGATCGCCAGCGCGGCCTCGATCGCCCTGGGATCGGCTATGCTTTCGAGCCGGTCGCCAAGCACGCGATTGCCGATCTGGTCGTGGTTTTGCAGAAAATTGACGAAGGCAGTCGGAGAAAGGGTCACCGCTCGGCTCGCCGCGCAATCGTCCGCCGCGATGCGCCGACGGCTCGCCCTGGTAGACGAAGCCAGAGCCCAGTGCGCGCGCGATGTCCTTTTGAGGCGAGCGCTGATAGTCACGGTAATATCCCTGGGATTCGGCGGTCAGCAGCACGTGCCAGGCGTGATGATAGTCATCGTTCCATTGGGCGCGATATTTGCCGCGCGGCGGATCCTCGTCCGGGTCCAGAAGGCCCGCGGCGTTGTCGTCGTTCTCGAGCACCAGATGGATATGGCGGCCGGTTTCCGCGGCGAGCCGACCGACGGCAACGCTCAGTTCGTGCAGCATCGAGGTTTCGCCGAGCTCAGCGATCGAATGCACGGCATCCAGCCGCAGGCCGTCGAAACGATATTCGCGCAGCCAGTACAGCGCATTCTCGATCGCAAAGGCGCGGACCTCCGGCACCCGATAGTCGATCGCGCTACCCCACGGGGTATGCGCTTCCGTGAAGAAGGAGGGCGCGTAGCGGCCGAGGTAATTTCCTTCGGGCCCGAAGTGGTTATAGACGACGTCGAGGAACACCATCAGCCCGCGCTGATGGGCGGCGTCGATCAGCGCCTTCAGGTCGTCCGGACGGCCATAGGCGCTGTCCGGCGCGTACCACAGGACGCCGTCGTAGCCCCAGTTGCGCGCGCCCGCGAAGTCCGCCAGCGGCATCAGTTCCAGCGCGGTGATGCCGGAAGCCGCCAGATGATCGAGCTTGCCGATCATGGCGCGCCAGGTGCCCTCGTGCGTGAAGGTGCCGACATGGGCTTCGATCAGCACGGTCTCCGGCCACGGCCGGCCGCGCCAGTCGGGCGCGCGCCAGCGATAGCTCATGTGATCGATCACCTCGCTTGGTCCGGACACATCGTCAGGCTGAAAGGCGGAAGCGGGATCCGGCACGTCGATGTCGTCGTCGATGCGGAATTTGTAGCGCGCGCCGGCCCGCACGCCCGGGACATCGGCAAAAAACCAGCCGTCGTCGCCACGGCGCATGGCGTGGGAGTTTCCCAGCAGCAGATCGACACGCTTCGCCGCCGGCGCCCAAAGCCGGAATGAAGCG
The DNA here is from genome assembly GCA_963843225.1 of uncultured Alphaproteobacteria bacterium. Classification (GTDB taxonomy): domain Bacteria; phylum Pseudomonadota; class Alphaproteobacteria; order Rhizobiales; family Xanthobacteraceae; genus Bradyrhizobium. The sequence goes on from CAWJJT010000018.1 coordinate 250,378, forward strand.
CCGTCCGTCGTCAGCCGTGGGCCGAATTTCCACTCATTCATGCCGAACCCGCAAACGCCAGGACCGAACGGGGAGGCGCCTTCGCCTCGCCTGCCGATGCGAAATCCCTGGCCTCTTGCTTAACGTCTGCGGTGTTCAATAGTTGCCGCCAGCTCTTGTATTCCGGCAGCTTCGGCAGTGTGAACGCGATCTCTTCGGGGGCCGCGTTCAGCACGATGAAGATCGGCTCGCCGCCGCGTTCGGCGGGGCCAAGCACGTAGGAGAGAAAGCGGCCTTCCGGGAATTTCCAGTCTTCCTGTGTCATGTCTTCGGCCGACGGCGTCAGCCATAACACGCCGTAGGAACCGTCCGCGCGTCGACCGTCGAGCCAGCGGTGCGAGCGGATCTGCGCGAAACGCCGGCGCAACTCGGTCATGTGGCCGATGAAATCGGTGAGGTCGTCGCCCTCGCGGCCAAGACCCTCCCAGCCGACCCAACCGATCTCGTTGTCCTGGCAATAGGCGTTGTTGTTGCCGCTCTGGGTGTTGCCGACCTCGTCGCCGGCGAGAATCAGCGGCAGACCCTGCGCGAGCATCAGGCAGGCAAGCTGGTTCTTCCGCAACTGGCGGCGCAGCGCGACAATGGCGGGATCGTCGGTCGGGCCTTCATGGCCGCAATTGTTGCTGAGATTGTCGTTGGAGCCGTCGCGATTGTCCTCGCCGTTGGCCTCGTTGTGCTTCTCGTTGTAGCTGAACAGATCGGCCAGCGTGAAGCCGTCGTGGACGGTGATATGATTGATGCCGGCGCGCGGCTTGCGGCCGTCGTGATTGTAGAGATCGGACGAGCCGGTCATGCGGCTGGATACCTCGCCGATCAGGCTGCCTTCGCCGCTCCAGTAGCGCCGCATCGCGCTGCGATAGCGGTCATTCCATTCCGACCATTGCGAGGGAAACGCGCCGACCTGATAGCCACCGAGCCCGAGGTCCCAGGGTTCGGCGACAAGTTTCACCGACGCCAGCACCGGGTCCTGCCGGATCGCGGTGAGAAACGCGCTGTTGCGGTCGAACCCGTTCGGCCCGCGGGCCAGCGTAGTGGCGAGATCGAAGCGGAAGCCGTCGACATGGCACACTTCCACCCAATAGCGCAGCGAATCCATCACCATCTGCAGCACGCGGGGATGGGTCAGATTGACCGAGCTGCCGCAGCCGGTGAAATCGTCGTAGAAGCGCGGGTTGTCCTTCATCAGCCAGTAATAGGAGGCGTTGTCGATACCGCGAAACGACAGCGTCGGGCCCATATGGTTGCCCTCGGCGGTATGATTATAGACGACGTCGAGCATCACCTCGATGCCGGCGTCATGCAGTCGCGCCACGGTGGTGCGGAAGGCGTCGAGCGGATTGTCCTGCGAGTAGCGCGGTTCCGGCGCGAAGAACGACAGCGTGTTGTAGCCCCAATAGTTCGCGAGCTTCTTTTCGACCAGCACGCGGTCGTCGACGAAGCCGTGAATCGGCAGCAGCTCGAGCGTGGTGACGCCGAGCCGCTTCAGATGCTCGATCATGGCCGGCGACGACAGGCCGCCGAAGGTGCCGCGCAGGTTCGGCGGCACGTCCTCGCGCTTCTGGGTCAGGCCCTTGACGTGCGCCTCGTAGATGATGGTGTCTTCCCAGGGAATGTTGGGGCGCATTTCGCGACGGCCCCAGTTGAAGGTCTCGTCGACCACGACGGCCTTCGGCATGCCGCGTGCATTGTCGCGGCGGTCGAAGGAGAGGTCTTCCCGCGCGCTGCCCGTACGATAGGCGAAATGCGCGTCGCTCCATACCAGCCGGCCGGCCAGCCGCCTGGCATAGGGGTCGAGCAGGAGCTTGTTGGGATTGAAGCGGTGGCCGTGTTCGGGCTCGTAGGGCCCATGAACCCGGTAGCCATAGAGCTGGCCGGGCGAAACGTCGTTCAGGTAGCCGTGCCAGACGTCCTCGTTACGCTCCGGCAATTCGATGCGCTCGAGCTCGCGGCGGCCCTGGCTGTCGAACAGGCAAAGCTCGACCTTTTGGGCGTTGGCCGAGAACAGCGCAAAATTGGTCCCCCGGCCGTCCCAGCTTGCACCGAGGCGCGAGAACGTTCCGGCGGACAATCGCATGCGTCAGCTTTCGGGCACGAGAAAAATGGCGGCCAGGGGCGGGATGCTGAGATTGAGTTCGGGCACGAGGCCTTCCAACGTATGGACCTCGCCGACGTTCCCGACATTGCTGCCGCCGTAGTGCGAGGAGTCCGAATTGAAAACCTCGCGCCATTTGCCGGCGAATGGCACGCGGACGCGGTAGTTGTAATACACATTGGGCGAAAAATTCACGACCACCAGGCATCGCGCGCGGGCTTCGCCGCCCTTGCGTATCCAGGCGAATACGTTGCGATTGGCGTCGTCGGTGACGACCCATTCGAAGCCGGCCGGGTCGCAATCCAGTTCGTGAAGCGCCGGGAGCGCGCGATAAAGCTGGTTGAGATCGCGGATCAGCGACTGGATGCCCGCATGCTTGTTCTGGTCGAGCAGGTGCCAGTCCAGCGAGCGATCGTGGTTCCATTCGCGCTCCTGCGCGAACTCGCAGCCCATGAACAACAATTTCTTGCCGGGATGGCCGAACATGAAGCTGTAATAGGCGCGCAGATTGGCAAAGCGCTGCCAGTCGTCGCCGGGCATCCGCCCCAGGATCGAACGCTTGCCATGCACGACTTCGTCGTGCGACAGCGGCAGGATGAAATTCTCGGAGAATGCGTAGTGCAAGCCGAACAGGATGTCGCCGTGGTGATGCTTGCGGTGGATCGGATCCTTGCTGATGTAGTTCAGCGTGTCATGCATCCAGCCCATGTTCCATTTATAGCCGAACCCGAGCCCGCCAAATTCGACCGGGCGCGACACCTGCGGCCATGCGGTTGATTCTTCCGCGGCCGTGGTGGCCTGCGGGAAGCGGGCAAACACTTCGGTGTTGAAACGCCGCAGGAAATCGATGGCGTCGAGATTTTCCCGGCCGCCATATTTGTTCGGAATCCAGCCGCCGGCGGGGCGGCTGTAGTCGAGGTAGAGCATGGAGGCGACCGCATCGACACGCAGGCCGTCGATGGCATAGCGCTCCAGCCAGAACAGCGCGTTCGACACCAGGAAATTCACCACTTCGGTGCGGCCGTAATTGTAGATCAGCGTGCCCCAGTCGAGATGGCGGCCCTGCAAGCGGGTTGGCGTGTTCGTAGAGCGCGGTGCCGTCGAAATTGCCGAGCCCATGCGGATCGTCAGGGAAATGCCCCGGCACCCAGTCCAGCAGCACGCCGATGCCCTCGCGATGGCAGGCGTCGACGAGGGCAGCAAAATCCGACGGCGTGCCGAACCGGCTGGTCGGCGCGTATAGCCCGGTCGGCTGATAGCCCCATGAGCCGTCGAACGGATGCTCGCTGACCGGGAGGAATTCGATGTGGGTGAAGCCGAGATCGCGGGCATAGCGCGGCAACTGGTCGGCGAGCTCGCGGTAGGTCAGCCACTCATTGTGGCCCTTGCGCCGCCATGAGCCGAGATGCACCTCGTAGATCGACATCGGCGAGCCCAGCGCATTGATGCGCTCGGGTGCGGCCTGCGGATGCGGCAGCTTCGTCTCGTCGAACACGATGGAGGCCGTGCTGGGCCGTATCTCCGCGGCAAAGGCCATCGGGTCCGATTTCAGCGGCAGATGCTGGCCTTGCGGACCGATGATATCGAACTTGTAGTGGTCGCCCGCGGTGGCACGGGGCACGAACAGCTCCCAATAGCCGGCGCCGCGTACGCGCATCGGATGCCGTCGTGGATTCCAGTAGTTGAAATCGCCGACCACGCTGACCCGCCGCGCATTGGGCGCCAGCACCACGAAGGCCACCCCATTGACGCCGTCGAGCGTCATCGGATGGGCGCCGAGCTTGTCGTAAAGCCGCTGATGGGTGCCTTCGCCGAGCAAATAGAGGTCGAAATCGCTGAGGATGGGGGAAAGCGGTAGGGGTCGTCGAGTTCGACCACGGTGTCGCCGAAGCGAGCGCGCAGTTGGTAGCGCTTGGAGCCGTTCGGCAGGGTGCCGGTGAACAGGCCGGCGTCGTGGATCCGCGAAAGCTGCGCCGACTCGCCGTGCTCGCCGATCGCCTCGACGTTCGACGCCTCAGGCAGGAACGCACGAACCACGGTCCGGCCGCCCTCGTTGTGAACGCCGAGATAGTGAAAGGGATCGGAGTGGCGGCCTTCCACGATCGCATAGGCCTCCGCGGACAATTTGGTCATGAAGCCTCGTCGGTATCATTCGCGGACAAAATCCGGATCGCGCCGGTCAGCGGCACGCGCAGCCAGTCGGGCCGGTAGGCCAGCTCATATTCGATCTCGTAGAAGGCCTTCTCGAGCAGGAAGAAGTTCAACAGTTGTTCGCCGGCGAGCGGATCGGCCGGCCACAGCCGCGGATCGGTCATGATCTCGCGATAGCCCCCCAGGAAGGCCGCGGTGGCGCGGTCGCGCCATTCCCCGAGCGCGCTGCCGAGCTTGCCCTGCTCGTCGGGCGCGACCCTCAGCGCGCGCTCCATCGCGGCGGTGGCCGAATAGTCGATCGAGCGGACCATGCCGGCGACGTCGCGCGCGGCGGGCGCCTTGCGCCGCCGCTCGTCGTGCGGACGGCGCGGCTCGCCCTCGAAATCGATGATGAAGATGTCGTCCTTGACGATCAGGATCTGTCCGAGATGGAAGTCGCCATGGTGACGGATCTTGAGGCCATCGACGTCGGACGGAAGCAGGGCATTCAGCCGGTCGCGCAGGGTTTCGCTCTGCACCAGCAGTTGGTCGACCAGCGATCGGTCGGCGTCCCTGATCGCATCGCGCCGTTGCCTAAGCGTCTCGAAGATACGCTCGGCGCGAGCCATCACGTCGTCGGTCCACTTCTGGACGTCCTGAGGCGTCACCGGCTCCGGCGCGAAATCGACCAATTCGTCGGTGCCGGCCAGCGCAAGGTGCATCTCGGCGACGCGTCGTACCGGTTTGCGACATGTAACGCAGATAGGGGGTTTGCTCGTCGCTTCCGGCCGGATGTCCGCTCGACGCCAGCAGGCGCTGCTCATCGACGAAGCGATCGAGATAGGCCGAAGTCACGGTCCAGCCGTCGCCCTGGTTTTCGACGAAGGCATGAACGATCGCGATGGCGCTTTTCTGGTTGCCCTCGTCCAGCTCGACGCTGCCGAGCAGCGCGGGCGTATTGGTAAAGCCCGCCACCTCGGTCAGGAAGCGGCCCATCTCGATCTCCGGATTGATGCCGGGATCGAGCTTGCGATAGACCTTGACGACGTATTGGTTGTCGACCAGCGCGGTCGAGTTGGACTGTTCGGACTCGACGGCGCGGACATGTTCGGGCGGTTTGATCGGCCGGTCCGAAAGCCGGCTGGTCGGCCGGAATTCCAGCCGCAGGTCGCCTTCCTCAACTGTCAGGTTTTCCCGCAAGTTCCGAAGCAGCAAGGCGATGAAGATATGGTCGGTCGCAACGTCCAGCAGCGTTCCTTCGCGCGCGCCCTGACGGACGGCGGCGAAGGCGCGGGGATTGTAACGCTCGCGGTCGAAGCGCACCCATTCGATCTGCATCGGCAACACGTAGCGTTGGGTGACGCCGCGCTGGGTCGCTTCGAAGAACGCAACCCAGGGCCGGTTGTCGCCGATGTCGCAGAACGGGATCGCCGAGATAAGGGCGGGATGAATCGCCTTCGCCGATCGCTCCGGATACCAGCGGGTTCGCGCCAGGAAGCCGGGTAGAACATCCCGCTCAAAGACGCTGCGGGTGCGGGCGAGCGAGACCCAGGTGGCGCCGAGCGGCACCACCAGCGTTTCGAATTCCGGCACCACCGAGGGCGCGACATGCTCGGACTTGTCGCGCTCCCTGAGCTGGAACCAGTAGAAGCCGTAAGGCGCCAGCGTGATCATGTAGGGCAGTTCGCCGATCGGCGGGAAATGCGTCCGGCCGAGCATTTCCAGCGGAATCCGGTCTTTCCAGGCGGAGAGATCAAGCTCGGTGGCCTGCGCCGACCGCGACAGGTTGGCGACGCAGAGGATGACTTCATCCTGGTACTGCCGGACATAGGCCAGCACCGAACGGTTGACCGGGCGGATGAACGTCATGGTGCCGCGGCCGAACGCCAGCGTCGACTTGCGCACCGCGATCAGCCGCTTGGTGGCGCTCAACAGCGACGACAGGCTGCGCGACTGCGCCTCGACATTGACGGCCTCGTAACCATAGACGGGGTCCATGATGGTCGGCGCGTAGAGCCGTGCCGGGTCGGCGCGGGAGAAGCCGCCATTGCGGTCCGGCGTCCATTGCATCGGGGTACGCACGCCGTTGCGGTCGCCGAGATAGATGTTGTCGCCCATGCCGATTTCGTCGCCGTAATAGATGATCGGCGTGCCCGGAAACGACAGCAGCAGCGAATTCATCAATTCGATCTTGCGCCGGTCATTGTCCATCAGCGGCGCGAGACGGCGGCGAATCCCGACATTGATGCGGGCGCGCGGGTCGTTGGCATAGGTCGACCACAGATAGTCGCGCTCGACGTCGGTGACCATTTCCAGCGTCAGTTCGTCGTGGTTGCGCAGGAACAGCGCCCACTGGCAATTGGCCGGGATGTCCGGGGTCTGGCGCAGGATGTCGGTGATCGGAAAGCGGTCTTCCTGCGCGATCGCCATGTAGATCCGCGGCATCAGCGGGAAATGATAGGCCATCTGGCATTCATCGCCCCTGCCGAAATATTCCTGCACATCCTCCGGCCATTGATTGGCTTCAGCCAAGAGCACCTTGCCCTTGGCGTAGGCGTCGAGTTCGGCGCGCAGCTTCTTGATGATGCCGTGGGTCTCGGGCAGGTTTTCGTTGTTGGTGCCGTCGCGTTCGCACAGATAGGGGATGGCGTCGAGACGGAAGCCGTCGACGCCGGTATCGAGCCAGCGCTTCATGACCTTGACGATCGCGCTGACCACGCGCGGATTGTCGAAATTGAGGTCCGGCTGGTGCGAGAAGAAGCGGTGCCAGTAGAACTGGCCGGCTTCCGGATCCCAGGTCCAGTTCGACTTCTCGGTGTCGGTGAAGATGATCCGGGTGCCCAGATATTTCTGGTCGGTATCGCTCCAGACATACCAGTTGCGCGCGCTCGATCGGGGGTCGCTGCGGCGGGCGCGCTTGAACCAGTCGTGCTGGTCGGAGGTGTGATTGACGACGAGCTCGGTGATGACCCGCAGACCGCGCCGCTTGGCCTCGACGATGAAGCGCTTGAAGTCCTTCATCGTGCCGAAATCGGGATTGATTGCGCCGTAGTCGCCGATGTCGTAGCCGTCGTCGCGGCCGGGAGAAGGATAGAACGGCAGCAGCCACAGCGCGGTGACGCCGAGCTCCTGCAGATAGCCGAGCTTCTCGGTCAGCCCCGCAAAGTCGCCGATGCCGTCATTGTTGCTGTCGGCGAAGGCCTTGACGTGGAGCTGATAGATGATGGCGTCCTTGTACCAAAGCTCGTCGCCGTCCAGCGAGGTGACCGGCAGCTCGGTTGCGTCGATGGAGGACAACAGGTTCATGCCGCCCTCACGCCAGACAGCGGAACAGCAGCGCGGGGTCGCGCGACCGGATCGATCCGCAGGCGGATCCCGCCCCAATCCAGGGCGTAGCGTTCGCCGGTCATCAGGTTCTCGACCGCGGCGACATGGCGGCGGTCGCCTTCCATGCCGACCTCGATGTCGCCGAGCGTCAGCCAGAATTCATGCACGTCGCGCGACAGCGCGATCGCGACGACAACGCTGTTGGTCTGATTGACCGATTCCTTGACAAAGGCGATGACATTGCCGTCGTCGACGGGAATGAAGCGCAATTGGCTCGTCTGCTGCAGCGCCGTGTTTTCGCGGCGGGCGCGGTTGAGGTCGCGGATATAGGGCTTGATATTGCCCGGCCTGTCCCAGTCGCGCACCTTGATCTCGTATTTTTCGGAATTGAGATATTCCTCGCGGCCGGGGATCGGCTCGTGCTCCAGCAGCTCGAAGCCGTTGTAGACGCCGTAGGTCGAGGACAGGGTTGCCGCCAGCGCCACACGTGATTTGAACATCCATTCCTCACCGCTCTGCAGATGATAGGGCAGGATGTCGGGCGTATTGACGAAGAAATTGGGGCGATAGTAATCGCGCTCCGGATAGGCCGTGAGTTCGGTGAGATACTGCTCCAGCTCCCACTTCTGGGTCCGCCAGGTGAAGTAGGTGTAGGACTGCGTGAAGCCGAGCTTGGCGAGGCCCTTCATCAGCTTCGGCCGGGTGAAGGCTTCGGCGAGGAAGATGGCGTCGGGATGGCGAAGCTGGACCTCGTGGATCAGCCATTCCCAGAACCGGAACGGCTTGGTGTGGGGATTGTCGACGCGGAAGATCTTCACGCCCTGGTCGATCCAGAACAGCACCACGTCGCGCAACGCATTCCACAGCGCGCCGGCATCCTGCGACGAAAAGTCGGGGTTGACGATGTCCTCATATTTCTTGGGCGGATTTTCCGCATAGCGCATCGATCCGTCCGGCCGCCGCCTGAACCATTGCGGATGCTCCCTGAGCCAGGGATGGTCGGGCGAGCATTGCACGGCAAAGTCGAGCGCGACCTCCATGTCGTGCTCGTTGCAGGCCGCGACGAAATCGCGGAAGTCCTGCAGCGTGCCCAATTCCGGATGCACCGCGTCGTGGCCGCCTTCGGCCGATCCGATGGCGTAGGGACTACCGGGATCGCCTTCGGCCGCGGTCACCGCGTTGTTGCGGCCCTTGCGGTTGGTGTGGCCGATCGGGTGGATCGGCGTCAGATAGACCACGTCGAACCCCATTGCCGCGATGTCGGGCAGGCGGGCGATGCTGTCCCTGAAAGTGCCATGCTGGCCCGCAATCCTGCCCTGGCTGCGCGGCACCATCTCGTACCAGGCGCCATTGCGCGCCCGTGGCCGGTCGGCGACAAACGGAAATAGCGGCGACCGCGTCAGGTCCGGCCGGAACTGGCTCACGGCCATCGCGTCCTTCAATTCGTCGGTCAGAAGCGAGGCATTCTCTCCGCTCTGCAGGAAAGCCTCGCATTGTCGCAGGATGATGGCGGACGCGGCATGGCCGCCGGCCTGCGCCTTCGTGAGCATGCCCGCGCCCTCGAGCGCGTCGAGCGTCAGGTCGGCGCCGGCCTTCTGCTTCAGCTCGAAGCCGTGGCGCCAGGTCGCGAATTCGTCGGTCCAGGCCTCGATCGCATAGAGATAGCGGCCGGGCTGGTCGGGCACGAACGATCCGGTCCAGCGGTCATTGCCGCTATGGGTCATCGGCTCGCGGCGCCACTCGCGATCGTCTTCGCGGCGCCAGACCAGCGCCGCGGCGATCACCTCGTGCCCGTCGCGATAGATGTCGGCCCAGACCTCCACCCGTTCGCCGACGATCCGCTTCACGGCAAAGCGGCCGCCGTCGATCAGCGGATAGACATCCTCGATATGAAACGCGCCGCCGGCTTCGGCGCTCTCGACAGTTTGAGTTGTTTTGTTCACGGTGATGCCATTGACATGGAAACGACGCCCCGTTTCGACTGCGGGAAAGGAGACGCCGCGGACCTATATAGAAAGCCGCGGGCCGGATATTGGTTCCCCGGGAACGCCGGGGCAGCCTTTGAGTTAAACACGGCTATCCTATTCCTGCATCTAGAGTATTTCGCGACCGCTTCCGCTGTTGCGTGCAAACCGCGTGCCGAATGGACCTTTTCACCAAAGCCGACGATCTGGGGATTCAGCCCGGTTTTATCGACGCTCTCGGTAACCACCGCGTGACGAGCGAGACCGCGCTGAAGCTCATTATCGACGCCCTCCCGGCGCCGGCGCGGCACCGCCTTCTCGACGGGGTTGTGGTCGTCCGGTCGGGCCTTTCGGGGCGGACCGCGCTCAAGCCCGCCGCCACGCTCGCCGCTGCGCTGGAAAATCGTTGCGGATCTTAAGGTTATCGCGCGAGGCGAATCCGCTGAACCCGTCATCGTTTGGCCGCCGGATCTGCCGGAGGGCAACTACCGGCTGCAATTGATCGATGCCTCCGGCTGTTCGGAAGATGTGCCGCTGATCGTCGCCCCGGCCAGGGCATTCGGCGGCGATTTCGACCGCTGCTGGCTGCTGGCGGTCCAACTCTACGGCGTCAGGTCGGCCCGCAACTGGGGGATCGGCGACTTCAGCGATCTCGAAGGGTTGATCGAATTGGCGCGACAGTTGGGCGCGGATGGCGTCGGCCTCAATCCGCTGCATGCATTGTTCGACGATCGGCCCAATGACTGCAGCCCCTATTCGCCCAACAGCCGGCTGTTTCTCAATGCGCTCTATATCGACGTCGAACGCGTCCCGGGATTTCAGCCGGGCGCCGTGGACGGCTTTGCGCTCGCGAAACTGCGGCAAAGCGATCTCGTCGACTATGCCGCGGTCGCTGGGCTGAAATGGCGCGCGCTGCGCTCGGCCTTTGAAACATTCGAGGCCGATACCAACCATCCGCAGCGGCCGGATTTCGATAAATTCCGTGCGGAGCGCGCTCCGTTGTTGCAGCGCTTCGCCTGCTTCGAGGTGCTCCGGCACAAATTCAGCAAGCCCTGGTGGGAATGGCCGGAAGGTTGGCAGCAGCCCGACGAGGAAAACTGCGCACGGCTCCGTCGGGGGCCGGACAAGGACGAGATCGAATTCGTCGAATTCGTGCAATGGGTCGCCGACCGGCAACTCGGGGCATGCCAGGCGCGCGCGGCATCGCTCGGCATGAAGGTCGGTCTTTATCTCGACGTCGCGGTTGGCGTGCAGTCCGACGGCTTTGATGCCTGGAACGAACAGGATGCGATCGCCCGCCGGCTTGCCGTCGGCGCGCCGCCGGATGCGCTCAATACCGCGGGCCAGGACTGGGGCCTCGCCGGTTTCAACGCCGCAGGGCTGGAGATGAAGTCGTTCGAGCCCTATCGGGAGATGCTGCGGGCCTCGATGCGGTACGCCGGCGCAATCCGGCTCGACCATGTGCTCGGCCTGAAGCGGCTTTATCTGGTGCCGCGCGGCTTTGCGCCTGACAACGGCGTCTATGTGCGGATGCCGTTCGAGGCGCTGCTGGCGGCGACCGCGCAGGAGAGCGTGGCGCATCGCTGCGTGGTGATCGGCGAGGATCTCGGCACCGTGCCGGAAGGTTTTCGCGAGACCATGGCCGACTGGGGCATCTGGTCCTACCAGGTGATGATGTTCGAGCGCGACGACCACGGCCGGTTTCGCGGCATCGATTACTACGCGCCCAACGCGCTCGTCACCTTCAACACCCACGATCTGTCGACCTATGCCGGCTGGCGCTCGTTCAGCGACCTCAAGCTGAAACGTTCGCTCGGCATCGATCCCGGCGAAAGCGACGAGGCGCGCTGGCATGCGCTGACGATGCTGAGCGAGGTCCTGCGCCATCACGCCATCGAGACCCACGATCTCTACGCGGTGGCGGCTTTCCTGGCGCGGACCAGATCGCGCCTGCTGGCGATTTCGCTGGAGGACCTGCTCGGCGTGATCGACCAGCCCAACATTCCCGGCACCGTGAACGAACATCCGAACTGGCGCAGGCGGTTGCCGCTTGCGCTTGACGGCATCGCGGCGGCGATCGACGTCGCCGCGCTGAAGCATGCCACGGCGATGCGGGCCCGCGCGGCGGGTTGATGCGCCTTCATTTCAGGAGGTGAATAGTTTGTCCAGTCGTATTGAAGACTATGGATTGATCGGCGATTGCGAGACCGCGGCCCTGGTGGGTCGCGACGGCTCGATCGATTGGCTGTGCTGGCCGGCGTTCGATTCCGACGCCTGCTTTGCCGCGCTGCTCGGCACCCACGGCAACGGCCGCTGGCTGATCGCGCCGGCGGAAGAGGTGACGGGCACCACCCGCCGCTACTGGGGCAATACGCTGATCCTGGAGACGCGCTTTCAGACCAAAAGCGGCACCGTCGCGTTGATCGATTTCATGCCGCCGCGCGGCCATGCCTCCGACGTCGTCCGCCTGGTGCGCGGCGTCAGCGGGCGCGTCAAGATCACGATGCAGCTCGTGATCCGCTTCGGCTTCGGTGTCGGCATCCCCTGGGTCAAGCGCACCGACGACGGCGCGCTGCTGGCGATCGGCGGCCCGGACATGACCGTGTTGCGCACACCGGTCGAGACCCGCGGCGAGGATTTGACCACGGTTGCCGATTTCTGGGTAGGCGAGGGCGAGACCGTTCCCTTTGTGCTCACCTACGGCCCATCGCATTTGCCGGTGCCCGAGCCCATCAACCCCGCCGAGGCCTTGCAGGAGACCGAGGATTTCTGGACCGAATGGTGCAGCCATTGCACCTATGAAGGCGATCACCGCGATCTCGTGATGCGATCGCTGATCACGCTGAAGGCGCTGACCTACGACCCCACCGGCGGCATCGTCGCCGCACCTACGGCCTCGCTACCGGAAAAGCTCGGCGGCGCACGCAACTGGGACTACCGCTTCTGCTGGCTGCGCGACGCCACCTTCACGCTGCTGGCGCTGATGAACTCGGGTTATACCGAGGAAGCCGCGGCCTGGTACAACTGGCTGCTGCGCGCCGCCGCCGGCTCGCCCGCCAACATGCAGATCATGTACGGCATCATGGGTGAACGGCGCCTGCTGGAGTGGGAAGCCGACTGGCTGCCGGGTTACGAAGGCGCGAAGCCGGTCCGGATCGGGAACGCCGCGCACGCGCAATTGCAGCTCGACGTGTTCGGCGAACTGAGCGACGCGTTTCACCAGTCGCGAATGGCGTCGCTGCAGCTCGACGATGAATCGTGGGCGCTGGGGCGCGCGATGCTGGAACATCTGGCCGAGGTCTGGGATCAGCCGGACCACGGCATCTGGGAGCGGCGCGGCGCCGGCAAACATTATGTCTCCTCGAAGGTGATGACATGGGTCGCGTTCGATCGCGGCATCAAGAGCGCGGAAAAGTTCGGGCTTGACGCGCCGCTCGACCGCTGGCGTCACCTGCGCGACGAAATCCACCGCGACGTCTGCGACAAGGGTTTTGATGCGAGGCAAAACACCTTCGTGGAATCCTATGGCTCGGAGCTGCTCGACGCCAGCATACTCCTGCTGCCCGCGGTCGGTTTCCTTCCGGCTTCCGACCCGCGGGTTCGCGGCACCATCGCGGCGATCGAAAGCCACATGATGCGTGATGGATTCCTGCTGCGCCATGATCCCCGCGAAATAAGCGAGGAGAAGCAACCGATCGAAGGCGCCTTTCTCGCCTGCAGCCTCTGGCTCGCCGACGCCTATGTGCTGGCCGGCGAAATCGAGAAGGCACAGGCGCTGTTCAGCCGCGTGGTGGCGGTTGCGAACGATCTTGGCCTGCTGGCGGAAGAATATGATTCCGGCGTCGGACGCCAGACCGGAAATTTTCCGCAAGCGCTGACGCATATCGCGTTGATCAACACCGCGCATAATCTCGACGACGCCAATAAGCCCGGGAAGAAGCCGGCGGTGCAGAGATCGAAATAGGGATGGAATTTCTTGTCGTCTTCCGGCGTTCGCCGGGACGGCGTGGAAAGGATCGGCCAGCTAGCCGGCCACGTTGTTCCGCAAGATCGACTCCATCGCCGCAGCAAAGCCTTCGTCCTCGTTGGATGCCGTGACTTGCGTCGCCTGTTGCTTGACATCGTCGGTGGCGTTGCCCATCGCGATCGACAGGCCGCTCTTCCTGAACATCGCCAGATCGTTCTGCATGTCGCCGATAGTGGCGACCTGATCGGTCGGGATCGATAGACGCCGCGCCATCGCCTCGACGAAAGTGCCCTTGTCGTAGCCCGGCGGGGTGACGTCGAGGTAATAGCTTTGCGAGCGGACCGCGTTCGCCTGCGTGCCCACCGCCTTGAGCATCGCGGTTTCGCAGCGTTGCAGTCGCGCTGGATCGGCGCTGGAGCCGACAATTTTGCAGGCGGACGCCAGATACGGCGAAAAATCCGCAACCACGGTCGGATCGGCCCGGATCGCGCGCTTCTCGTGCGCGACATATTCGCCGTCGCCGTTGCGCGTCAGCCATTTCTCGTTGGTGAACAGCCAGATATCGATTTCGAATTCGTTGAGCACATCGAGGCTGCGCGTGACGGCGCTGGCCGGGATCAGATGCTGCTCGATCGGCTTCAATTGCGGATCGACGATCGAGCTTCCGTTGAAGGCGCCGATCGGAAGCGTGATGGCGAGCGGTTCGATCAGGAAGCGCATGCCGATGGTCGGACGGCTGGAGGTGATGGTGAAGCCGATGCCGGCCTGGTGCAGCCGCCGCACGGCGTCCTTCGCGCGATCGGTCAGGATCTTGTCTTTTGTCAGCAGCGTGCCGTCGACGTCGGAAACAACAAGGGCGATACGGGTCATGCGCGTTCCCCGCTGATCGCGCCGCGGTCGACGGGAACAAGCCTGAGCTGGCGGACGATGTCATCCACGATCGCATCGACTGAAGCGTCGATCGAGACGGTCAGCGCATTTTCGTCGGCGCCCGGCGGCTCCAGCGTTTCGAACTGGCTTTCCAATAGCCCCGGCGGCATGAAATGGCCCTTGCGTTGCGTCAGCCGGTTCGCGATCAGGGCTTGAGTCCCCTTGAGGAAGATGATGCGGACATCGTCTCGTCCGTGCACCAGCACGTCGCGATAGGCGCGCTTCAGCGCCGAGCAGGCGATCACGGCATGCTGGCCGGCCCGGCTGACCCGGTCGATTTCCTCGGCGATCGCCATCAGCCAGGGCCAGCGGTCCGCGTCGGTCAGCGGATGGCCGGCGCTCATTTTGGCGACGTTGCTCGGGGGATGAAACTTGTCACCGTCCTCGTAGCTCCAGCCCAGCCGTTCGGCCAATTTTTCCGCGATGGTGCTCTTGCCGGAGCCGGACACGCCCATCACGATCAGCGCGCAGCACGTCAGGTCGGCTTTATTGGCCACGAAAGCCCTCCGGAAGCGCGGCCTGATCCACGAGCCAGATCGTCTCGCCTGCGGAGCGCGCCTGATTGGCGGGCAGGTTCTCGCCTGCGAGCACCCGCGTCAAGATCGCGCGCTTGTCGGAGCCCGCGACCTCGAACAGCATTTCCCGGCAGGAGGCGAGCGCCGGCAGGGTCAGCGACACCCGCGGCACGAAGGGCTCGACATGCGCCTCGGGCACGCCGACCACCCAGCGCTCGGTCTCGGCGATGGCCGGATAGAGCGGAAACAGCGAGGCCGTGTGTCCATCCGGCCCGACGCCCATCAGGACGTCGTCGAACAGGGGTTTCGTGGGATCGAGCCGGTCGCCGCCATAAAACGTTTGCAGGATGAGTTCGTAGCGTCGCGCGGCTTCGTCCGGATTGACGCAATCGGTCGGGATCGGGTGGACGTTCTCGTCCGGCGCACAAGCATCGAGAAATGCCTGCCGGGCCATGCGCATATTGTTGAGGGGGTCGCCGGCCGCGACAAAGCGCTCGTCGCCGATGAACCAGTGCACGCGCTGCCAGGGAATCCGATTTCGGTAGGGCTCCGTCGCCAGCAATTCATAGAGCTGCTTCGGGCTCGATCCCCCTGTCAGGCAGATCGCCACGCGACCATGATTGGAGGCGATCCGCGCCAGCAGCCGCTCCGCGGCGGCTCTTGCAAGCGAAGCCGGATCGGAAACCGTGACGATCTGGCGATCACCGCTCGCAGCCATCCGACTTACCCGAGTTTGCGCCAGGTGCGACCGTCACGCTTGAGCAGTTCCTCGGCGTCGGCGGGACCTTCGCTGCCGGCCTTGTATTTCTCGAGCCCCTTGGCGCCGGCTTTCTTCCAGGCATCGAGGAACGGCTCCACGGCCTTCCAGCCGGCTTCCACGCTGTCGGCGCGCTGGAACAGGATGTTGTCGCCGATCATGCAGTCGTAGATCAGCGTCTCGTAGCCGGTCGCGGGCTCGGCCTTGAAGTAATCCTTGTAGCGGAACTTCATCTCGACGCCGCTGGTGGTGATCGTCGGCCCCGGCACCTTGGTATTGAACTGCAGCGCGATGCCTTCGGTCGGTTCGACGCCGATCACGAGATAGTTCTCCGCCAGCGTGTCGATCGGGGTGCAGTTGAACATCGCGAACGGCGCCTGCTTGAACTTGATGGCCACTTCCGTGCGTTTGATGCCGAGCGCCTTGCCGGTGCGCAGGTAAAACGGCACCCCGGCCCAGCGCCAGTTGTCGATAGCCGAGTTTCAGCGCGACGTAGGTTTCGGTGGTGCTGCCGGACTTGACGTCCTCGGTTCGGGTGTAGTCCTCGATCTCGGTGTCGCCGATCTTGCCGCCGAGATACTGGGCGCGCACCGAATTCCTCAGCGCTTCCTGCTCGCTCTGGGGCTGGATGGCCGCGAGCACGTCGGCCTTTTCCGAGCGCACCGAATGCGCGTCGAAGCGGATCGGCGGCTCCATCGCGACCAGCGACAGCAATTGAAACAGATGGTTCGGCACCATGTCGCGGAGCGCGCCGGTGGCGTCGTAGAAGCTGCCGCGATGGCCGACGCCGATCTTCTCGTCGACGGTGATCTGCACATGGTCGATGTGATTGCGATTCCAGATCGGCTCGAACATGCCGTTGGCGAAGCGCAGCACCAGGATGTTCTGCACCGTTTCCTTGCCGAGATAGTGATCGATCCGGTAGATCTGGTGCTCGTCCACGATGTTCAGCAATTCGTCGTTCAGGGCTTTCGCCGAGGCGAGGTCGGTGCCGAACGGCTTTTCGACCACCAGCCGCCGCCATGCGCCGTTGGCCTCCTTCAGCATGCCGGTGCGGCCGAGTTCGCGGCTGATCGGTGCGAACGCGCGTCGGCGGCGTCGCCAGATAGAACAGCCGGTTGCCGCCAGTCGCGCGGTTGGTTTCCAGTTTCTCCAGCCGCTCCCGCATGGCGTCGAACGAGGCCGGGTCCTTTGGATCGGCCTCGATGCTGGTGACGCATTCCAGAAGGCGGGTCGCGACCTTGTCGTCCACCGGGCGGGTGGCGTATTGGCGCAGGCCTTTCATCAGGCTGTCGCGCAAGGCGTCGTTCGAGGTGCCCTTGCGGGCGACGCCGACCACGCAGAATTTGTCGGGCAACAGTCCGGTCGCTTCGAGATTATAGAGTGAAGGCATCACCAGCCGGTGCGTCAGGTCGCCGGTGGCGCCGAAGATCACGAAGGAGCAGGGGTCCGGCTTCTTCTGGTTGGTGAGGGAGCTCTGATTTGGGAGGGCGTCTGTCACGAGCGGCCGGCCTTTGGCTTGACGATATCAGGCGCGTTCTGCCGCGCCGGATCGGGATGCTGCTGCGGTTCCTTGTGGCCCCCGAAACCGGCCCGCATCGCAGAGAGAATTTTTTCGGCGAAGGTATGTTCCTTGCGTGAACGGAAACGTGCGAACAACGCTGCGGTCAGCACCTCCGCCGGCACCGCCTCGTCGATCGCGGCATTGACTGTCCAGCGGCCCTCGCCGGAATCCTCGACGAAGCCGGAATAATTATCGAGCGTGCCGTTTCTGGCGAGTGCGGACGCCGTGAGGTCGAGCAGCCAGGACGGGATCACGCTGCCGCGCCGCCACACCTCGGCGATATCGGCGATATCGAGATCGAAGCGATGCTCGGCGGGCAGGGCCTCGATGTCGGCGTTCTTGAGGATATCGAAACCCTCGGCATAGGCCTGCATCAGGCCGTACTCGATGCCGTTATGCACCATCTTGACGAAGTGCCCGGCGCCGACCGGGCCGGCATGGATGTAGCCCTGCTCGATGCGCGGATCGCGGCCGTTGCGCCCTTCGGTGCGCGGGATGTCGCCGATCCCCGGCGCCAGCGCCGCGAAGATCGGATCGAGCCGGTCGACCACGGCCTTGTCGCCGCCGATCATCATGCAATAGCCGCGCTCGATGCCCCAGACGCCGCCGGAGGTGCCGACGTCGATGTAGTGGATGCCGCGCTCTTTCAGCGCCTTGCCGCGGCGGACATCGTCCTGCCAGAAGGTGTTGCCGCCATCGATGATGACGTCGCCGGGCTCCATCAGTTTCGACAGCGCATCGATGGTTGCTTCGGTGATCTTGCCGGCCGGCAGCATCACCCAGGCGGTCCGCGGCTTTGCCAGCTTCTTGACGAAATCCTCGAGCGCGCCGGTGCCGACCGCGCCATCGGCGGCAATCGCCGCCACCGCCTTGGCGTCCTTGTCGAACACGACCGTCGTGTGTCCGTGCTTCATCAGCCGGCGGACGATGTTGCCGCCCATCCGTCCCAGGCCGATCATGCCGAGCTGCATCTGGATAAAGTCCTCTTATTTGCGCATGATCCGATCCGAAAACCGGTTCCCACTTTTCGGGATCATGCTCTAGTTCAACGCATCATGAATTGCCGTGTCGAGCATCTTGAGGCCGGCTTCGAGATCGCCCTTCAGATGCACGCGCAGCGCGCGACGGCCGCGCTCGGTCAGCACGTCGAAATCGCCGCGCGCCTGCGCCGCCTTGATGACGCCGAAGCTGGCCTTCTGGCCGGGTACGGCCAGATCCTTGTCGTCGTCGGCGGTGATCTGCAGGAACACGCCCGAGTCGGGGCCGCCCTTGTAGGCCTGTCCGGTGGAATGCAGGAAACGCGGGCCGAATTCGGCGCAAGTCGCGACATGGCGATGGTCGCGCACCGCCAGCCGCATGTGCTGCAGGGCGTCGATATGCGCGCCGTCGCGCTCGATATAGGCGAGCATCGCCACGTAATCGTCGGTGCCGGTGCGGGAAAGATGCGCCTTCAGCCACGAGCCGAGATCGCCGTCGGCGCCCGCCTGGCGCAGCGCCGCGGCATTTTTCTCGTCGGTGTAGAGATCGGCCTCCGCGGTCGACATCACCGGCTTCTCGGCCGGAAGCTTGCCGGACTTCTCGAACGCGGCGGTCAATTCACGGGTCTTGATTTTCGCAGCCTCGACATCGGGCTGGTTGAACGGATTGATGCCGAGCACCGCGCCGGCCACCGCTGTGGCCATCTCGAACCGGAAAAATTCCTGGCCGATATGGTCGATCGACTTCATGACGATGCGCGCCACGGGATGACCGGCCTTTTCCAGCGAAGCCAGCTTTTGGTCGTGCGCGGCGTCGTCCTCGCCTTCGGTCCTGATGTCGATGAAGAAGCGGTCATGGCCGTAGACCGCGGGATCGGCCAGCGGTTCGCCGTCGATCGGGATCAGGCCCTTGCCTTCCTTGCCGGTGGATTCGGCGATCAGTTGCTCTGCCCATGCGCCGAAATCGGCGATCTTCTTCGACGACAGGATCGTCACCTTGTCGCGTCCGTCGAGGCCGGCAAGTCCCATCGCAAGCCCGAGCTGCACGCCCGGATTTTCATGCGGCGGCACGTCGGGTCCGCAGGAGCGCACCATGGAAAGCGTGTGTTTGAGGAGCGTGCGGACGTCGATGCCGGCGGTCGCGGCCGGCACCAGCCCGAACGGCGACAGCACGGAATAACGCCCACCGATCGTGGGATCGCCGTGGAAGATGCGCGCAAAGCCCTGTTTGGTCGCTACCTTCTCAAGTGACGAGCCGGGATCGGTCACCGCGATGAAGCGGTGTCCGGCCTTGTCGGCGCCGATCGTCTCGGCGACGCGGGCGAAGAAATAGTCCTTCATCACGTTCGGCTCGGTGGTGCCGCCGGATTTGCTGGAGACGATGAACACGGTGTTGGCGAGATTGATCTTCGCCTGAAGACTGCGCACCTGCGCCGGATCGGTCGAATCCAGCACATGCAGCTTCGGGAAGCCGGGCTGCTTTGCAAAGGTCTCGGCCAATACTTCCGGCCCGAGGCTCGATCCGCCCATGCCGAGCACAACGGCATCGCTGAAATTCTGTCCCTTCACGCGCTGCCGGTAATCCTCGTAATCGGCGATGTCGGCTGCAGCGGGGCTATCGAGCCAGCCCAGCCATTTGTTCTCGTCGGTGCCGGTCCATACCGATTTGTCGTGCTGCCAGAGCCGGCGGATTTTCGCCGAGGCCCGCCACTCCTCGGTCGCGCTCTCGACCGCCTTGCCGATCTCGCTGCCGAGGCCAAGCGCCTGGCGGTCCAGGCTTGTGCCGAGCACGGCCGCGCGCTTGTGCGCGACCGCGCCGTAGAGCTTGTCGGCGGCATCCGCGAACAGCTTGACACCGTCCTTGACCAGCTCGGCCGTGATTGCATCGAGCGAAATGCCCGACTTTTCGAGCTCGGTGAGGACATGCCTGGCGTCCTCGATGTTTTCCTCAAGACTATCGCGCGGCTTGCCATGATCGCGGAAGGCGTCGAGCGTCGCCGGCGGCACCGTGTTGACGGTGTTGGGCCCGATCAACTCCTCGACATAGAGGACGTCGCTATAATCCTTGTTCTTGGTGCCGGTCGAGGCCCACAACAGCCGCTGCGGTTTTGCGCCTTTGGCCGCGAGCTTGTCCCAGCGCGGCCCGGAAAACAGCTTTTTGTATTCCTGATAGGCGAGCTTCGCATTGGCGATGGCGACTTTGCCCTTCAAGGCCGCTAGCCGTTCCTTTTCCGAGGGGTCGTTGGCGCGCGCGATCTTTTCGTCGAGTTGCTTGTCGACGGCGCTGTCGATGCGGCTGACGAAGAAACTCGCGACACTCGCGACATGGGAAGGGTCGCCGCCGGCCTTGACGTATTTTTCCAGCCCGGCGAGGTAGGCCTTGGCGACCTCGACATAGACCTTCTGCGAGAACAGAAGTGTGATGTTGATGCTGATGCCTTCGCCGATCAGATGCTGGATCGCGGGCAGGCCTTCCGGCGTCGCCGGCACCTTCACCATCAGGTTCTTGCGGCTGACATCGTTCCAGAGCCGCTCGGCCTCGGCGATGGTGCCCTTGGTATCCATCGCCAGATAGGGCGATACTTCGAGGCTGACAAAACCGTCATCGCCGTCGAGCCGGTCATACACCGGCCGCAGCACATCGGCGGCGTGCTGGATATCCTCGACCGCGACCTGCTCGAACAGATCGGCCACGGTGCGGTCGCCGCTTTTCAAGGCATTTCCGATCGCGCCGTCATATTCGTCGGAACTCCCGATCGCCTTCTCGAAAATCGACGGATTCGAGGTGACGCCCTTGACGCCGTCGGTGTCGATCAGTTTCTGCAGGTCGCCCTTGGCGACAAAGCCGCGGGCCAAAAAATCCAGCCATACCGACTGGCCGTGGTTTTCGAGTGCTTTGACGGGATTCATGATGGCCTTGTTCTGTTCGAGGCGGTCCCCCTCTCGGGTTCCCCGCACCTTCCAGCCGAAAGTCGAATGTTGTCAACCGGCCATGGTCCAACCCTTATAGAGCATGCCGACGGCGGAAATATGCGTGTCCCCCGGGGATAACGCCACACACAACATATCGATCCCGCAAATCGGCGGTTTGGCGGCAATTCCTGGCATGATTTTTCGCAATCGAACGGCAAAGGCCGCTCGACGGCGTGACCGTTCAGCCGTGCGGCCTCGGCGCTCTCGCCATCGTTTTGCTGGCGCGGTAGTCACGGGGAGAAACGCCAAATCTATCCTTGAACGATCGGCTGAAGTGCGCCGGATCGTTGAATCCCCATGCAAAGGCGATCTCGGTGATCTGCCGGTGAGCCAGCGCGGGATCGGCAAGATTGCGACGGCAAGCCTCGAGCCGTCTTCCCAACACGTACCGGCCGAATGATTCATTCTGCGATTCCAGCAAGGCATTGACGTATCGCGGCGAGATGCCCATGGCCGCTGCCGCCTCGCTCAGGCAGAGCCGCGGATCGGGCAAGCGGCCATCGATATAGGCTTTGAGCCGGTAGAGCATGGCTGATCGGTAGGTCGAGGAGCGGTGCACCTCTGCCGATTGGCTGAGCGCGATGGCAACCAGATCGAGCGCCTGGCCCGATAGCCGGTCGGCCGCCGATGTCTCGACCGTCTCGATAATCTGTGACAGGCCCGCAACGAAATCGGCCGCGAGGCGGTGAAGCGGACGGTCGGAGGAGAACGTCACGGCTGTCAAATCATCCATGGGTCCCAGGCGCTCATGCGCGAGCTTGAGGGGAACTTGCAGAATGGTCTGGGAGAAATCGCCATCGAAGGAAAGTTCGTAAGGCCGCGTGGTGTCGTAGAATGCGAATTCGCCGGGCCTGATCAACGTCTCGCGACCGTCCTGGGTGACGCCCCCGACACCTTTGGCGCCAAACGCGAACAGCAAATAGTCCTCTTTGGCACGGGCAATTCGCGACGGTGTCCGGAAGACGCGCTGTCTGGAGGAATCCACCCGCGTCAACGACAATTCGCCCAACGTCGTTTGCGTTACCGAACCGCGAAAATCCTCAAGGTCCGACCTGCAATCAAGCTGAACGAAAACGTCGCAAACAATGTCCTGCCACAGCGCAAGACGACGAGGTGCCGGTTGGGAAGCGGTATCGTATCGAACGGTCACGGAAGAATCCTCTTGCCGATCAGAACGATGTCATCCTCACTTGCCGCACAAACCTGACGGGCCGCGCCCGGCGGGCTTGCCAGCCATGGCAAGGCATCGGGGAGCATAGGGCGCGGGCCCTCCGCATACAAGATATGCCCATTGAGGCTGCAAACCCGGCGGCGCGCCTTTGCTTCCGTGTCGGTCAAGTCTTTCTTCCGTCTCGATCAAGCGCGTTTTGCAGGCGCCGCTAGCTTTGAGGCCAGCGCCGGGCGGACGACCGCTCCGGATTGGCAGGCGTGGCGGAGGGCAAAACCGATGGGCGTTCAACATCCCAAGTACAAGGTGGCCGTGGTTCAGGCCGCGCCGGTCTGGCTGGATCTCGACGCAACGGTCGAGAAGACGATAGCCCTGATCACCGAAGCGGCACGAAATGGCGCAAAGTTAATCGCCTTTCCCGAGGCGTTTATCCCGGGATACCCCTGGTACATCTGGATGGGAGCCCCGGCCTGGGCGATCGGCCGCGGCTTTGTTCAGCGCTATTTCGACAATTCGCTTTCCTACGAGAGCGCTCAGGCCGAGAAGCTGCGTGATGCGGTTCGTCGCGCCGGGATTACCGCGGTTCTCGGACTGTCCGAGCGAAGCGGCGGCAGCCTTTATCTTGCCCAATGGCTGATCGGACCCGACGGCGAGACCATCGCCAAGCGCCGCAAGCTGCGTCCCACCCATGCCGAGCGGACGGTGTTCGGCGACGGCGACGGCAGCGACCTCACGGTGCATGCCCGTCCGGATATCGGCAGGCTGGGCGCGCTTTGCTGCTGGGAGCATCTGCAGCCGCTGTCGAAATACGCCATGTACGCCCAGGACGAACAGGTACATGTCGCGGCGTGGCCGAGCTTCTCGCTGTACGATCCGTTTGCCCACGCATTGGGCGCGGAAGTCAACAATGCCGCCAGCAAGGTGTATGCGGTCGAGGGCTCCTGCTTCGTGCTGGCCCCGTGCGCCACGGTATCGCCGGCAATGATCGAAGAAATCTGCGATACGCCCGACAAGAATGCGCTGCTTCACACCGGTGGCGGCCATGCGGTGATTTACGGCCCCGACGGTTCATCGCTTGCCGACAAGTTGCCGCCGGATCAGGAGGGGCTTCTCTACGCCGATATCGACCTCGGCATGATCGGCGTCGCCAAGAACGCCGCCGATCCGGCCGGGCATTATTCGAGGCCCGATGTCACGCGGCTGCTGTTCAACAACAAGCCGTCCCGACGGGTGGAGTATTTCTCGCTGCCGATCGACACCGAGGCAGCCGTCGAAGTCGCGGCCGCGAAGTAGTTAGCGCAGACCGGCGTTGATCTTGTCGAGCGCCGCGGAGCCCGGGCAAAGCGCTTGCGCGTCCAGCGTATTGAGCGGCGCATCCACCGTGTCGAGGTGGGTGTGCAGATCGTCGGCATCCGGATCGATGTAGAGCAGGCCGGTGACGATCTGGCCCTTGGCGGCGTGTTTTTGCAGGAATGTCATCGCCGCGAGGCGGTCGTTGGGATCGTAGTCCGCGTCGATCTTGCGCAGCGCCAGCCGCGAGCCGTCGTGCTGCTCGACCACCTGCACGGTGCCCGGCGCGTAGTCGACCGTGATCGGATCGCGGCCGGTGAGCACGTCGAGCCGGTTCACCGCGTCATTGTGCTCGCGGACATAGTCGAAACTCTTGGTCGAGCCGGCATGGTTGTTGAAGGCGATGCAGGGGCTGATCACGTCGATAAAGGCCGCGCCCCGGTGCTCGATGGCGGCCGAGATCAGCGGCACCAGTTGCGACTTGTCGCCGGAGAAGCTGCGCGCCACGAAGGTGGCGCCGAGCTGCAGCGCGATCGCCACGAGGTCGATGGCGTTGTCGGTATTGGTCACGCCCTTCTTCGACTTCGAGCCGCGGTCGGCGGTGGCCGAGAACTGGCCCTTGGTGAGGCCGTAAACGCCGTTGTTCTCGACGATATAGGTCATGTTGACGCCGCGCCGGATCGAATGGGCGAACTGGCCGAAGCCGATCGAGGCCGAGTCGCCGTCGCCGGAGACGCCGAGATAGATCAGCTCGCGATTGGCGAGATTGGCGCCGGTCAGGACCGACGGCATGCGGCCGTGCACCGAATTGAAGCCGTGCGAATTGCCGAGGAAATAGTCCGGGGTCTTCGACGAGCAGCCGATGCCGGAAATCTTGGCGACGCGGTGCGGCTCGATCGAGAGCTCGTAACACGCCTCGATGATCGACGCGGTGATCGAAGTCATGGCCGCAGCCGGCGCACAGCGTCGAGACCTTGCCCTCGTAATCCCGGTGGGTGTAGCCGAGATCGTTCTTGGGCAGGCCGGGATGCTGGAATTTCGGCTTTGCGATGTAGGTCATGACTTTACCTTGCGGAGCGGGGTCACCTGGAGCTGGTCCTGGTGATCGCCGATGGAGTTGGCGATGAAGCGGGCGGTGATCGGCGTGCCGTCATAGTGCAGGATGGGCACCAGGCGAACCGGATCGATGCCGTTTTCGTTGACGATCAGGGAGCGGAGCTGCGCATCGCGGTTCTGCTCGACGACGTAAACGAAATCGTGGTCGGCGATAAAGCTCGCGACGCTGGAATGGAACGGGAAGGCACGGATGCGCAGGCGATCGAGCTGGTGCCCGCGCGCCTCCAGCAGGCCGATCGCCTCGTCCATCGCCGGCGCAGTCGAGCCGAAATAGATCACGCCATATTTGGTCGGCTTGCCGGCGTTGGCCTGCAACGGCCGCGGCACCATGTCCTGGGCGGTCTCGAATTTGCGCACCAGCCGCTGCATGTTGTCGGCGTAGACCGAGCCTTCCTCGGAATAACGCGCGTAACGGTCGCGCGAGGTGCCGCGCGTGAAGAACGAGCCTTTGGTCGGGTGGGTGCCGGGATAGGTGCGGTAGGGAATGCCGTCGCCGTCGACGTCGAGATAGCGGCCGAAGTCGCGGCCTTCCTCCAGCATCTCCGCCGTCATCACCTTGCCGCGGTCGTACTGCCGGGCGTCATCCCATTTCAGCGGCCGGCACAGGCGATGGTTCATGCCGATGTCGAGATCGAGCATGACGAAGATCGTGGTCTGCAGGCGCTCGGCGAGATCGAAGGCGGTGGCGGCAAACTCGAAGGCCTCGGCCGGATCTTCCGGAAACAGCAGCACATGCTTGGTGTCGCCATGCGAGGCATAGGCGCAGATCAGCACATCGCATTGCTGGGTGCGCGTCGGCATGCCGGTCGAGGGGCCCGCGCGCTGCACGTTCATGATGACAGCCGGAATCTCGGCGAAATAGGACAGGCCGATGAACTCCTGCATCAGCGAAATGCCGGGACCGGAAGTCGCGGTGAAGGCGCGCGCGCCGTTCCAGGACGCGCCGATCACGATGCCGATCGAAGCCAGTTCGTCCTCGCCCTGCACGATGGCGTATTTGGCCTTGCCGGTCTCGGGGTCGTGCCGCAGCTTCTTGCAATGGCTGCCGAACGCGTCGGCAAGCGACGACGACGGCGTGATCGGATACCACGCGCAGACGGTGGCGCCGCCATAGACCGCGCCGAGCGCGGCGGCGCTGTTGCCTTCGATGAAAATGCGGTCGCCGACCTTGTCGGCTTTCTTGACGCGCAGGCCGATCGGGCATTTCAGGTTCTGCAGCGCCCAGTCGCGGCCGAGATGGAGCGCGTGGACGTTGGACGACAGCAGCTTTTCCTTGCCCTTGTACTGTTCGCCGATCAATTGCTCGATCAGCTTGGGGTCCATGTCGAGCAGCGCACACAGCGCGCCGAGATAGATGATGTTCTTGAATAGCTGGCGCTGGCGCGGATCGGTGTAGGTCGAATTGGTGATCGCGGTCAGCGGCACGCCGATCACGGTGATGTCGGCGCGGAATTTCGACGACGGCATCGGCTTGGTCGAGTCGTAGAACAGATAGCCGCCGGGCTCGATCGAGGCGATGTCCTTGTCCCAGGTCTGCGGGTTCATCGCCACCATCATGTCGACGCCGCCGCGCGCGCCGAGATGGCCGTCCTCGGTCACACGCACCTCGTACCAGGTCGGCAGGCCCTGGATGTTGGAGGGGAAGATGTTGCGCGGGCTGACCGGCACGCCGTGGCGCAGGATCGAGCGGGCGAACATCTCGTTGGCGCTGGCCGAGCCCGAGCCGTTGACGTTGGCGAAGCGGACGACGAAGTCGTTTACGCTGCTGAGCGGCTTTTGGACGGACATGATGTACCTGCGTGAGTCATATCGATGAGGTATTTCTGCATGTCCCAGGCGCCGGTGGGACAGCGTTCGGCGCACAGGCCGCAATGCAAGCAGACGTCTTCGTCCTTGACCATCACGCGCCCGGTCTTGAGGCCGTCGGCGACATAGAGATCCTGGTCGAGATGAGGCGAGGGCGCCTTTCAGCCGCGCCCGCAGGTCGGCTTCCTCGCCGTTCTCCGTGAAGGTGATGCAGTCCATCGGGCAGATATCGACGCAGGCGTCGCACTCGATGCACAGCGGCGCCGAGAACACCGTCTGGATATCGCAATTCAGGCAGCGCTTCGCCTCGCCGAGCGCGAGCTTGACGTCGTAGCCGAGTTCGACCTCGGCGCGGATGTCCTTCAGCGCCACGACCTTGTCGCGATGCGGCACCTTGTAGCGCTTGTCGGCGGAGACGTCGTTGTCGTAGCTCCACTCGTGGATGCCCATCTTCTGCGACGAGACATGCACCTCGGGCAGCGGACGCTCGCTGATGTCCTCGCCGGAGCAGAGCTTGTGGATCGACAGGGCGGCGTCGTGGCCGTGCGCCACCGCCCAGATGATGTTCTTCGGTCCGAACGCGGCATCGCCGCCGAAGAACACTTTCGGGTTGGTCGAGCCCATGGTCGTGACGTCGACCTGCGGCATGTTCCACTTGTCGAATTCGACGCCGCAGTCGCGCTCGATCCAGGGAAAGGCGTTTTCCTGGCCGACGGCGACCAGCACGTCGTCGCAGGCGATGGTCTGGTCGGGATCGCCCGACGGCACCAGATTGCGCCGGCCCTTGGCGTCGTACTCGGCCTTGACCTTCTGGAAGGTGACGCCGGCGAGCTTGCCGTTGTTGTGAACGAAAGCGATCGGCACCATGAAATTGAGGATCGGAATGTCCTCGTGGATGGCGTCCTCTTTCTCCCAGGGGCTCGCCTTCATCTCCTCGAAGCCGGAGCGCACGATGACCTTGACGTCCTCGCCGCCGAGCCGGCGTGCGGTGCGGCAGCAGTCCATCGCGGTGTTGCCGCCGCCGAGCACGATCACGCGCTTGCCGATCTTGCCGGTGTGACCGAATGACACACTGGAAAGCCAGTCGATGCCGATGTGGATGTTGGCGGCGGCTTCCTTGCGGCCGGGAATGTCGAGTTCGCGGCCGCGCGGCGCGCCGGAGCCGACGAAGATCGCGTCGTAGTTCTCGGTCAGCAGCTTCTTGAGGCTGTCGATGCGCTGGCCGGCCTTGAACTCGATGCCGAGGTTGAGAATGTAATCGGTTTCCTCGTCGATCACCGAATCCGGCAGCCGGAATTTCGGAATCTGGCTGCGCATCATGCCGCCGGCTCTCGCGTCGGCATCGAACACGGTGCAGTGATAGCCGAGCGGGGCGAGGTCGCGCGCCACGGTGAGGGAGGCGGGTCCGCCGCCGACGATCGCGATGCGCTTGCCGTTTTTCGCCGACGGGCGCGGCATGCGGCCCTTGACGTCGTCCTTGAAGTCGGCGGCGACGCGCTTCAGCCGGCAGATCGCGACCGGCGTCTCCTCGACGCGGCCGCGGCGGCATGCGGGCTCGCAGGGACGATCGCAGGTGCGTCCGAGAATTCCCGGAAACACGTTCGATCTCCAATTGATCATGTAGGCGTCGCTATAGCGACCTTCGGCGATCAGGCGGATGTATTCCGGAACGGGTGTGTGCGCGGGACAGGCCCATTGGCAGTCGACGACTTTATGAAAGTAATCGGGTGCCGCGATATCAGTCGGTTTCATTCCCACCTTGCCCGCGCGGCGATGAGAAACCACGCGGCCTTTGTCTTCTGTTGTGAACGCTCATCGCGGCGTTCTTGTGTTTGCCAAATATATCATTGGCTTAATGAATTGGGGGTCATTCAATATCATCAGCGCAACACTGAAAAGCCATTTTTACTTAATCGCCATTCGTTAGCGGTCTGGCCCCCAAGCTTTAATGCCGCACCGATGCATGTGGCACTGCAACATATGCCGTCGCACGGTCTTTTGCGCTTGATTTACGACGATAGAACGTCCGATCGCGCGAGATCCCACATCAGCTGATAACTGCCCGACGAAACCCTTATTCCGCCTTCGAACATTCCCGATCCCGTGAAGCGCGCGGCGATTACCTCTGAGATGGCGTTCAAATTGGTGGCATCGATCAGGATGAACCAGTCGCCGGCGCCGGGATCGGACACCGGGGGATCGTCGGTGAGCGGCTTTGACAGCGCCGGATCGCTCTCGATCAGATGCATCGCGATGATGCCGTCGGGTTCATCGGGATCGAGCCGCTCGCGGAGTGTTGCGCGCAATTCGTCGTGGCGGCCGGCGGCGGGACGAAGGCGGACGATGCCGAGCGCGGCGCCCCGGCCCTGGCCGCGGCTGATGGTGATGCGCGCGATGGTGCGGATCATGTTTTTGAAACGCGCCAGATTGGTCTTCGACCATTCGGTGGGATTCATCAGCACGGTGCGATAGGCCGGGCTGTCGAGCACCTCGAAGGTTTCGGTCGAATACAGGCAAAGATATTTCGGGCTGCCCTGATGGGCGATGTAGCGCCTTGCTTCCAGGAAGCCGTCGATCGCCACGCGCTCGATCAGATGCTCGCGATCGTACCACCGGTTGAAATCGGCCTCATGCTTCGGCTCGATGTCCATCGAGGTCAGCAGCATTCCTTTTCCGGCCAGCGGCATATTTCGACGGTCCCTATCGCGAGATTTCGGAAGCGAGGTCCGCAATCGCCCGCATCACGGCGTCCCTGACGCCGGGATCGTAGAGCGAGTGGCCGGCGCCCTCGACCAGGCGAACCTTCGAATCGGGCCACGACGGCCGCGAGCGCGTGCGAGGTTGCCGGGGGGCACAGCAAATCGTAACGGCCTTGCACGATGAGGCCGGGAATGCCGGCGAGCTTTGCCGCTTCGGCGAGAAGCTGCCCCGGCTTCATGAAGCAGTCATTGTAAAAATAATGCGCTTCCATGAACGGCGTGGCCGGCAGCGACGATGACGAAGTTCAGCGCGGGGAGATCGAGCCGCAGCCGTCCTGGGGCGTGTTCGGACAGGATCCGTTCGGTGTCATGCCAGGCGCGCGCCGCCGGACCGTGCACGCGGGAATCGGCATCGAGGATGCGGCGATAATAGGCCTCGAGCGGCCGCGCGCGTTCATCCGGCGGCAACAGCTTGAGGAAATCATCGCTGAGATCGGGATAGAAGCGCGGCAGCGCGTCGAGGAAGGCGCCCTCGAGTTCCGCGCGGGTGCCGAGAAAGGTCGCGCGCAGCACGATGCCGCTGACGCGCTCGGGATGGGCCTGCGCATAAGCCAGCGCCAGCGTCGCGCCCCAGGAGCCTCCGACGATCATCCAGCGCTCGAAGCCGAACTGCTCGCGGATCTTCTCCATGTCCGCGATCAGATGCGGCAGGGTGTTGTCCTCGCGGCGGCCCTTGGGCCGGCTGCGGCCGGCGCCGCGCTGATCGAACAGGACGGCGTGGAAGCGTTCGGGATCGAACAGCCGCCGGTGATCGGGCTGGCAGCCGCTGCCGGGCCCGCCGTGCAGATAGACCGCGGGAATGCCGTCGGTGCGGCCGACGCTCTCGACATAGATTTCGTGGCCGTCGCCGACCGGCAGCAATTGCGATGTCAGCGGCGCGAACGGATCGGAACGTGCAGCGGTGGATTTTCCCGCCTCGGCGTCAGGCGCCATGATCGTCGTCCGTCTCCAGCGTACCGCCGGCAAAATTGCGATAGAGGAAACGGTTGTGGTCACCGGCGGACTCGGCTTCCGCCAGTTTGAAAATCTGCTCGTGCATCGGCGACAGCGTGCAGGCCGGATCGGTATTGCCGGCATCGCCGGTCAGCGCAAATGCCTGGCAGCGGCAGCCGCCGAAATCGACTTCCCTGAACTCGCAGCTCTTGCACGGCTCCTTCATCCAGCCGGTGCCGCGATAGCGGTTGAAGGCTTCCGAGTTCCGCCAGATCCATGCGATCGAGTGATTTGAGCGCACCGACAGGAATTCGAGGCCGGTGATGCTCTCGGCGGCGTGGCAGGGCAGGATCTTCCCGGCAGGCGAGATATTGAAGAACTGCCGGCCCCAGCCGCCCATGCATTTCTTCGGCCGCAGCGCGTAATAGTCCGGCACCACATAGTCGATCGCAAGCGTGCCCTTCAGCCGCTCGCGCGCGTCCTCGACGATGCGGGTGGTTTCCTCGAGCTGGGCGAGCGTCGGCATCAGCGCCGCGCGGTTCTTCAGCGCCCAGCCGTAATACTGCACATTGGCGACTTCCAGCCGGTCGGCATCGAGATCGACCGCCATCTGGATGATGTCGGGCAACTGGAACAGGTTTTGCCGGTGCATCACCGCATTGACCGTCAGCGGCAGGTCGAGTTCGCGGGTCCATTTTGCGACCTGGATCTTCTTGGCGTGGGCGCCCTTGAAGCCGGCGACGCGGTCGGCGATCACGGGTTCGTTGCCCTGAAAGCTGATCTGCACATGGCACAGCCCGGCCTCGGCGAGTGCCGCGAGTTTTTCGCGGGTCACCAGCACGGCCGAGGTGATCAGATTGGAATACAGTCCGACGTCACTGGCGTGCCGCACCAGCTCGACCAGGTCCTTGCGCGCGGTGGGCTCGCCGCCGGAAAAATGGATTTGCAGCACGCCGATTTCGGCGAGCTCCGAGAGCACTTTCTTCCATTCCTCGGTCGTAAGCTCGCTGCCGCCGCGGTCGAGCTCGACCGGGTTGGAGCAATAGGGGCATTGCAGCGGGCAGCGATGCGTGAGTTCGGCGAGCACCGCGAGCGGAATCCCGAACGTCTCGGCCGTCGAACCGCGGTTCTCCAGCACCGCGAGCCCGTCGCCGGGATCGCTCGCCATCGGGTTGGCATCGGTCAGCGTCGGGCTCATGAGGTCTTCTCCCGCGCTTCGGTCAAAAATCCCTTGTCGGCCAGATCCTGCAGCATGGCGATCACGTCGGTGGCGATGGCGTCGCGCTCGGCGGCGTATTTTTCGGCGAGCTGATCGATCATCTGTCCGACGCTGCGCACGCCGTCGCAGAGCTGCAGCACCTCCACCGCGATCTCGTCCGGCGCCAGTACCCGCTCCGGCGCCAGGATCACCCAGACCTGACGGGTTTCATCGAATTTCAGCTTGGCATGCCGCGGCAGAACCGGCCGGCTGGTCTCGCTGACACTGATGTTGCGGCTGGCCATGAAGCGCCTCTGCTACTTTTCCTTCGGCATCTATTTGGGCACGAATGCGCCGGGCGGAATGTGGCCCTCGACATAGGCATGATACAGCGCATCGAGCTGAACCCATAGCACATTGGTCTTGAACAACAGCGCCTTGCAGACCGCCTCGCGTTCCGCCGGTGTCCCGGCGTTGGCCTTGACGTATTCAAGCGCGAAGCCGGCGTCGCGCGGCGCCTGGGTCAGGCGGCGGCTGAAATAGCTCATGATATCGGGATTGACGAAGTCGTAATGCGCCAGCATTCCCGAGATGCGCTCTTCATGCAGGTTCGGCGCGAACAGTTCCGTCAGCGAGGAGGCGATCGCCTCCAGCGGGCTCCTGTCGCGGACGAAATGCACATAGGCCTCCACCGCAAAGCGGGTGGCGGGGAGGATGCCCTCGGTGGATTCCACATAGGCGCTGTCGAGGCCGAGACCTTCGGTGAGCTTCAGCCAGCGTTCGATGCCGCCTTCGGTTCCGGCATCGCCGTCGTGATCTTCGATCCGGTGCCGCCATTCCTGCCGGGTGGCGCGGTCGCGGAAGCGCGAGATCACCACCGCGTCCTTGATCGGGATCGTGCTCTGGTAGAAATAGCGGTTCAGCGCCCAGGCCTGCACCTGGCCCTTGTTGAGCTTGCCGCCGTGCAGGAGCCGGTGAAATGGATGCAGATTGTGGTAGCGCACCGCACCGATGTGGCGGAGTGCGGCTTCCAGTTCCGCGGCGCTGTTCAGGGGCGCGCTGTTGCCGCGCGAAAACGCCGTCATGCCGTCCGGTTTCATAGCGTTCTCAGATTTGGCGTTCTGGGTTATGGCGTTCAAAGCGTGATCTCCGTTCCATCGGCGGGGATTTGCCATCCCGCGCGCTCGGCCATCTTGCGCTCCGCGGAATCGTGCAGCAGCGCCGGATTGGAATTGTTGATATGCAGAAATACCTTCTTGCCGATATCGAGGCCGGCGAGGCTTCCGATGGCGCCGTCGTCGCCGGACATGGCGATGTGTCCCATGCTTTGCCCGGTCTTGGTGCCGAGGCCCGCCGTGATCATCTCGTCGTCGCGCCACACCGTGCCGTCGAAGAAAACCAGAGGCGCACCGGCAAGCCGGGCCTTGAGATCGTCGGTAACCGCGGCGCAGGCGGCCAGAAAGTAGAAATACCTGCCGGTCGCCTTGTCGCCGATCCGAAGCCCGAGCGTGTCGCCGGCGCCGCTGCTGCCGCCGGGGTGAGCCTTGCCCTCCAGGTACCAGGCGCTCTTGCCGGGAACCTCGAACGGCACGATCTCGATGCCGGACGGCGTGCCGTCGGGCAGGGCCGGTTCGAACGCCTTGTCGATCTCGATCGGCTGGCGCCGCACGTTCTTCTCGTTCAGGACATTGAAGATGCTGTTCGCCTTGAGGATCGCGAGCACCTTCTCATGCGCATAGATCGCGAATGGCCAGCCTTCGCGCATCGACAGCAGGCCTGCGACCGCATCGATCTCGCCGTTGGTCAGGATCACGCCGGCGATCGGGCTATGGCGAAGCTTTCCGGCACTGGGGTGAAGCTGCGGCGTCGCGATCAATTGCTGGCGCAGATCGGGAGAGGCGTTGACGAGATACCAGTGCGCGCCGTCGGCGCTGACCGCGATCGACGCTTGCGTGCTCTGCAACTCGGGATGTTCGCTCCGCGCTTTCCGGCAAACTGTACATCCGCAATTCCATTGCGGAACGCCACCACCTGCCGCGGCGCCCAGGACGACGACGCGAAGCATGATCCGTCTCTCCCGGAGATTCCGAAGCTCGATTTCAAAGCTTCGACAATCGAAAAGCCTCGATACTCAAAAAACCTCGAAGGCGGACGCAGACATGAACAACGTCCCTTGTTCAGGAACGGGTCATGCCTGGAGGTCCGCCTAAGTCGAACGTGAAATCGCAGCCCTTACTTGCGGGCGGCGCACGCATACATGTTGATTTCCATGCCAACCGGCACTTCGACGATCTTCGGGGTCTTCCAGGCCATTTTGGCTCTCCTTGCTAGACCGGACGCATTCCGCCCTCGGGGAGATAAATTAGTCGGGATTGAAAAGTTCGCCAGTGAAATCTTTGGCCGTAAAACCTTAGGTTTCCATGCTGCAGCGCAAAAGAATTCACGCTTTTGTGCGGCGGGGCGTCAAATCAAAGACAGATCAATGGGTTCATAGTCGTTTCCAACAATCCGAAAGCCGATCCGGGCTCGACCTCGCCGGGCGAATTCCGGATAAAGAACCTGTGAGCATCAGCCGGTTCCCGAGCCGAGCCCTCAACCCAAGTGGACCAGACCCATGCCGCGCTATTTCTTCAATACCCGCATCGAGGACGAATTGATCTCTGATCCCGAAGGCGAAGAACTGCGCGATCCCGATCGCGCGTGGGAAGTGGCCCGGGCCATGATCCGCGAACTGCTGAAGAGCGAAGGCGCGGAGGGCGGTCTGTTGAACGCGACCCTGGAAGTGACCGACGACACCGGCGAGATCGTGCTGGAGTTTCCCTTTACCGAAGCGATCCTCGACTTCTCCGATATTCCCGTCACGAAACACTGACACCCCACGCCGTCATTCCAGGCTCGTGCCCGTGGCACGCCCGAATGACCGGTGCCCATCCTCGACAAGCATTGCCGGGGAACGCTACAAGCGGGCGTTAGAATGGGGTGAGCAATGCAGGATCTCTGGCGTCTGTCGGCCGCCGATTTAGCGGGTCTGGTCAAATCGAAAAAGATATCGGCGAAAGAGGCGGCGCTGGCCGGGCTGGCGCGGCTTGACGCGGTCAATCCCGCGATCAACGCCGTGGTCGATCACCGGCCGCAAGAGGTACTGGCAGAGGCCGCGGCGGTCGATGCGGCGATCGCGCGAGGCGAGGATCCCGGGCCGCTGGCTGGCGTGCCGGTCACCGTCAAGGTCAATATCGATCAGGTGGGCTTCGCCACCACCAACGGCCTCAAGCTGCAGCGCGAGGTCATCGCGCAGAGCGACAGTCCCGTCATCGACAATCTGCGCAAGGCGGGCGCCGTGATCCTCGGGCGCACCAACTGCCCGGCATTTTCCTATCGCTGGTTCACCACCAATCTGGTCCATGGCGACACCAAAAATCCGCGCGACACCGGCATTACGCCGGGCGGCTCGTCCGGTGGCGCGGGCGCCGCGGTGGCGGCCGGCATCGGTCACATCGCGCATGGCACCGACATCGCGGGCTCGATCCGCTATCCCGCCTACGCCTGCGGTGTCCATGGCCTGCGGCCGACGGTCGGCCGCATCGCCGCCTTCAATGCCGCGCTGCCCGAACGCACGATCGGGCCGCAGATCTCGGCGGTCTCGGGTCCGCTGGCGCGCACCATCGGCGATCTCAGGATCGCGCTCGCCGCGATGTCCGGCAAGGACGTGCGCGATCCCTGGTGGGTACCGGCCCCGCTGGAAGGACCTGCCGTGCCGAAGCGGGTGGCGCTGTGCCTCCAGCCGGACGGTCTTGAGACGTCTGCCGAGGTGAAGGCCGCGGTGGTCGATGCCGGCAAGCGCCTGCAGCGCGCCGGATGGGTGGTGGAAGAGATCGAAACCACCCCGCCGCTGCGCGAGGCCGCCGACCTGCAGACAAAGCTATGGCTGGGCGACGGTTATGAGGCGCAGCTCGCCGCCGCCGAGCGCGAGGGCGATCCCGGCGCGCTGGCCTGCCTGCGCGGCAACCGCTCGAAGGTGTTTCCGTTCGACGGGGCCGCCTTCTCGAAAGCGCTGACGCGGCGCGCGACGCTGGCACGCGAATGGCTGCAGTTCTTCGAGCGCTACGCCGTGCTGGTGATGCCGGTATCCGGCGAACTGCCGTTCCCCGACGGCCTCGACATGCGCGACGATGCCTCATTCGCGCGGGTATGGCGGGCGCAGCTTACGCAGATCGCCATTCCCTTCCTGGGCCTGCCGGCGCTGACGGTTTCGACCGGGCTGGTGGGGAAGGTTCCCGTCGGTGTTCAAGTCGTCTCCGGCCGCTACCGCGAGGATCTCTGTTTGGGGCGGGCGAGGCGATCGAGGTCGGCGGAGTGCCGCCCGCGCCGATCGATCCCGCGGGCTAGAAGCAAAGAAGCTCGATGACCGCTATTTACGATTTCACCGCAACGTCGCTGGCCGGCGCGGAAGTGCCGCTGAACCGGTTCGAGGGGCAGGTGCTCCTGATCGTCAACACCGCGAGCGCGTGCGGGTTCACGCCGCAATACCGGGGCCTCGAGGCCCTGCAGAAGGAGTACGGCCCGCGCGGCTTCTCGGTGCTGGGATTTCCCTGCAACC
Organism: uncultured Alphaproteobacteria bacterium; assembly: GCA_963843225.1. Lineage (GTDB taxonomy): Bacteria > Pseudomonadota > Alphaproteobacteria > Rhizobiales > Xanthobacteraceae > Bradyrhizobium. The sequence continues at coordinate 286,480 of CAWJJT010000018.1, forward strand.
AGTTCGGCAAGCAGGAGCCGGGTGACGCCAGGGCGATCGAACAGTTCTGCGACAGCAACTATGCCGTCACCTTTCCGATGTTCGCCAAGATCGACGTCAATGGCGGCGACGCGCACCCGCTCTATCAATATCTGAAAAGCGAAAAGTCCGGCCTGTTGGGCGCGTCGATCAAATGGAATTTCACCAAATTCCTGGTCGACCGTTCGGGCCGGGTGGTGGCGCGCCATGCGCCGACCGCAACGCCGCAATCCCTGAAAAAGGAAATCGAGGCCCTGCTGTGAACGAGAACAACGACGCCAAGACTGATCGAGCGCCCGATCAATTGCCCGACCGTCTGTCGACCGATCCGAAGAGCCCTTACTACAATGAAGCGGTGCTGGCGCGCGATGTCGGCATTCGCTTCAAGGGCGTGGAGAAGACCAACGTCGAGGAATACTGCGTCAGCGAGGGCTGGGTGCGCGTCACCGCCGGCAATGCCAAGGACCGCTACGGCAACCCCCTGACCATCAAGGTCCACGGTCCGGTGGAACCCTATTTCCGCGACAACGGCGCCGCGTGAACATTGGGTTCGGCAATGCGACGCTAATAGAAAGTCGTCATGGCCGGGCTTGACCCGGCCATCCACGTCTTGCTCTCCACAACGCCCTCGAGGCGTGGATGCCCGGGTCAAGCCCGGGCATGACGAAGAAGGAAAGACCATGTCCGTCCGCATCGTCGATGTCCGCGAAGTGACAAAGCCGATCTCCTCGCCGATCCGCAACGCCTATATCGATTTCAGCAAGATGACGACGAGCCTGGTCGCCGTCGTCACCGATGTCGTGCGCGACGGCAAGCCCGTGGTCGGCTACGGCTTCAATTCCAACGGCCGCTACGGGCAGGGCGGCTTGATCCGCGAGCGTTTTGCCCCGCGCCTGATGGAAGCCGATCCCAAGACCCTGCTCGATGAGGCCGGCGACAATCTCGATCCGGACAGGGTGTGGGCGACGCTGATGTCGAACGAAAAGCCGGGCGGCCATGGCGAGCGCTCGGTCGCGGTCGGCACCATCGACATGGCGGTGTGGGACGCGGTGGCGAAGATCGCGCGCAAGCCGCTGTTCCGCCTGCTCGCGGAACGTCACGGCCGAAAAGCCAATCCGCGCGTGTTCGTCTACGCCGCCGGCGGCTATTATTATCCCGGCAAGGACCTGTCGATGCTGCGCAGCGAGATGCGCGGCTATCTCGACCGCGGCTACAACGTCGTCAAGATGAAGATCGGCGGGGCGCCGATCGCGGAAGACCGCACGCGCATCGAGGCCGTGCTCGCGGAGATCGGCAAGGAGGCGCAGCTTGCCGTCGACGCCAACGGCCGCTTCGATCTGGAGACCGGCATCGCCTATGCCAAGATGCTGCGCGACTATCCGCTGTTCTGGTACGAGGAGGTCGGCGATCCCCTCGATTTCCAGCTTCAGGCCGCGCTCGCGGAATTCTATCCCGGGCCGATGGCGACCGGCGAGAACCTGTTCAGCCACCAGGACGCCCGCAACCTGCTGCGTTACGGCGGCATGCGGCCCGATCGGGACTGGCTGCAATTCGATTGCGCGCTGTCCTACGGTCTGTGCGAATACCAGCGCACGCTGGAAGTGCTGAAAGTCCTCGGCTGGTCGCCGAGCCGCTGCATCCCGCATGGCGGCCACCAGATGTCGCTCAACATCGCCGCCGGCCTCGGCCTCGGGGGCAATGAAAGCTATCCCGATCTTTTCCAGCCCTATGGCGGTTTCCCCGACGGCGTCCGCGTCGAGAGCGGCCATATCACCATGCCCGATCTGCCGGGCATCGGATTTGAGGGGAAGTCGGATCTCTACAAGGAGATGAAGGCGCTGGCGTCATAGCGCGCTGTCATTCCGGGGCTTGCGAGGCAAGAACCGCAGGTGTGCGATCGCACATCGGAGAATCCCGAGATTCCGGGTTCGCGTTTTCAACGCGCCCCGCGCTACCGACGGCCGCACTCCTTGCAAACCACGGCGTCCTCAAATCGGTTTTGCAATTCTGAAATCTTGTTTTCGCAATTGAAACATTCGGAAACATTTTCCGACGTGAATGAAAGATCTTTAACTTTGTGAACTCGCTACTGCCTTCTAATTTTGTGCGCGAATCGGTGACGAGGAGGACTTCCTTCTTGCTGGAATGGGGCGCATTTCGATTTCCGCGATGAATGCCAACTCGGGGAAGGCAATGGGTGTGCCGGGATTGTCGCTGGTGGGGTTCTTGAACCAATCCGACGCACTCGCGCACTTTGCCAATCGATGCATCTGCGCAAGTCCTGACCCTGTGGCCCTCGGTGCCGAGTGGAATGCAGCCAAGGAGAAACTCGGCGGCGCCTTTCCGAATGCGGGCCGGCCCGACATCCAGCCTATTCCGCAGACGGGTAGTTGCCACATTGAGTTGCTCCGGGCTGCGCCATGGGTGGCGGAGATATTCGGCCCCGGTGGACTCTGGCACGGCTGCGAGTTCAAGATGGTCGAGCTGGACCCGCTGCTGTCGTTTCAATTCGCGATTGGAGTTGGCCGATCGCAAGATATCGGCGGCATGCTTACAACTCCACCCACGATGGATGAGTTGCTCAACCTCTGCCTTCCTCTATCCCCGCCAGCAGAGACGTTTCAGACCTTCAATAGCCCAAGCGCGATGATCCTGAAGGCCCGAAGCCTGAACCTGATGAGCTTTGGCGGCGGCGTATTCAACTCCGAATTTATGGGTATCCAGTTTGGTGTCTCGCTCCCCTTTTTGCCCGTCGTGCGCCTGAACGGTCGCTGCTATCTGCATAACGGCTTCCATCGAGCACTGGCCATCAGAATGGCCGGAGCCACGCATGCCCCGTGCATTTTCCGTGACGTATCCGATCATGCAACGGTAGGGATCCGGACCGATGGAGCAACCTTCGGGGTTCAACTTCTGGAATCGGCGAACCCGCCCACGATCGGTCATTTCACACAAGGCCGAGCCTACGACGTTCAACTGAAGAACGTTGCGCGCTATCTCCATGTTAGCTGGGCAGAGTATATCATTCCGGACGAATAGCCCGCCCGCCGTCCGAAGGGTCTCGGTGCCTTTCTGGCGGTTCTGACCAACGGCAAGGTGACGGGGCATTGGCGTCGTGAGTTCACACCGCGCATCCGTTCGGCATTTTAGAATCGCTACAATCTAGAATCTGTAGAAAGAACACGCGACATTCGTGCGGCTTTCCCGATTCCGCCGCTGCAGCGAGAGCGCAGCAAAGCATTTGTTTTACAGGGTTTCCCGAACGGATCGCGTTCTTAGATTTTTTCTAAACAAACTTTCGCCGGTTTATTCCACGGCGGCGAAGAAAATTTGCTAAGCCCTCAGTCTGGACGCGTCGGGCTCTTCCTCTTTAGAGGACGAGACATCGCCTTTTGGGGAAAAGGAGGCGATGCTTTCCAGGGGGACGGGTTCATGAAAAATACATCGCCAGCAATTTGGCCAACAATTTGCCGGACGGGTTCGATCGCCCGGCTTTCGCTTCTCTCGGCGAGCTATCTCGTGCTCAACCTTTCGGTCGGAGCATCTTGCGCTCAAGCCCAGTCCGCACCCGCCCAGAATGGCGCATCGCCGCTTCCCCCGGTGACGATCACCGCCCCGGAAACAAGACGGCGGTCGAACTCTCCGTCCGCCTCCCGCACCAACAGCGCCGCGCGCAGCCGGCGAACCCAGACCGCCCGGCGGCCGGAAACGGCGGCCGAACCCAAGCCCTTCGCGCAATCGCAGGACGTTCGCACCGGCACGGTCGGCGTCTACGCCAACAGCACGTCGGTGGCGACCAAGACCAACACGCCATTGGTCAACATTCCGCAATCACTCACCGTCATCACCAGGGATTTCATCCGGGACCAGGCCGCCCAGAACCTCACCGACGTTACCCGTTACGTTCCGGGCGTCGCCGTGCACCAGGGCGAAGGCAATCGCGACGAACTCGTGATCCGCGGCGTGGATTCAAGCGCCAACTTCTTCGTCAACGGCTTCCGCGACGACGTCCAGTACTTCCGCGATTTCTACAACGCGCAGAGCATCGAAGTCCTGAAAGGACCGGCGGCGATCACTTTCGGCCGCGGCGCCGGCGGCGGTCTCGTCAACCGGACGCTCAAGGAAGCCGACGGCACAAGGGTCTATGACGCCTCGGTCCAGACCGGCTCGTGGGGTGACCGGCGTTTCACCCTCGACGCCGGACAGGCGGTCAACGAAAATGTCGCGGTACGTCTCAACGCCTTCTATGAAGGTACCGAGACCTTCCGCGACTTCGGCCAGCTCGAGCGCTACGGCATCAATCCGACGGTCACGCTGAAGCCCGACGACAATACCAAGATCAAGCTCAGCTACGAGTATTTCCACGATAGCCGCACGTCCGATCGCGGCAATCCCTCGCAGGCCATCAACGCGACATCGCCGGCGGCAACCCGCTTCAATCCGACCACGCCGTTCGCGCCGAACGGAAACATGTCCGTCTGCTTCTGCAGCCCGTCGCTCAACGTCGCGATCGCCACCGTGCAGACCGGCATGGCGGTCATCGAGCATGATTTCGAGAACGGATTGACGGTCAGGAACGGCACCATCGTCGCCGACTACAAGAAATTCTACCAGAACGTCTACCCGGCCAACGGCACGCTGCTCGGGGCGGTAAACCCCGCCCAGACCAGCTTCAACCTCGGGGCCTACCAGCACTGGACCAATCGCGACAACGTCTTCAACCAGACCGATTTCGTCTACAAGACCATCACCGGGCCGGCGCTTCACACCATTGCGTTCGGCACCGAATTCGGCCGCCAGACCGGTCTCGATCTGCGCAATACCGGTATCTTTCCGTCCACCGGGACCAACACCATCACGATGAATCCGTTCGCTCCGACCTATTTCGGACCGGTCAATTTCATCCACCACTCCACCTTCACCAACAACGGCGATGGCGTCAGTTCGGCTAATTCCTACAGCAAATACGGCCTCAACGTCGAATCGGCCTATGCGCGCGATACGGTGGAAATCACCCGCTGGCTGCAGCTCATCGGCGGCCTGCGCTTCGACCGTTTCGAGATGTCGGCGACCGACTTCAATACCGGCTCATTCCGGACCAGGACCGACAATCTGACGTCGCCGCAAGCCGCTGTCATCGTCAAGCCGATCGAGAATCTGTCAGTCTACGGCTCCTACAGCGTTTCCTATCTGCCGTCGTCCGGCGACCAGTTCAGCTCATTGACGCAAGGCACCCTGATTCTTCAGCCGCAGAAATTCGTGAACACCGAAGTCGGCGTGAAGTGGAATATCAATCCGAAGCTGTTGTTCTCGACCGCGATCTACAATCTGGATCGTACCAACCAGCCGATTCCGGATCCGACGGCGCCTGCCGGCTCGGGATTGGCATTTCCAAATGGTGCGACCCGGATACGTGGCTATGAGGCGAGCCTGGTAGGCTACGTCACGCCTGCCTGGCAGTCCTCGCTCGCTTACGCCTATACCGATGCAAGGATTGCCCATGACCTGACGGCGGCGACGGTGGCGCTGCCGATCCTCGCCGGTATGCGGGTTCAACTCGTGCCCTACAATCAGTTCGCCTGGTGGAACAAGTACCAGTTCAACGAGACGTGGGGCGCGGCTCTCGGCGTGATCTACTTCGGCGACTCCTTTGCCACGTCCGACGATACGGTGAGGCTGCCGGCCTTTGTTCGCTTCGACACGGCGCTGTATCTGAAGATCAACGAAAACTGGCGAGCGCAGCTCAACGTCGAGAATATCTTCAATACGGGATATTGGGCGTCGGCCGATGGCGACAACAACATCTCGCCGGGCCAGTCACGCACCTTCCGCCTGTCGGCAAGGGCGACGTTCTGACCGCTTCCGCGACGGGAGATGGATGCTTCCGTTCCGCAGGGTGGACCGGAAGAGATCGGCGGGCAGCCAACACCATGCGGCTGGCCCTCGGCGCGCGTGAATTGCGGTCATTGGTGGCGTCACAGATGGACCGGCAATCACTCCCCATGTTACCATCTGTCAGAAGCGTCGTTCCGGGCCAAGTGAAACTGTATTTCCATGACAGAAATGCTGCTGCCCAAGGCCGCAAGCCCTGAGCACCTCACCGGGGCGCTTCGCAAATTTACTCCGTTCGCCAACGTTCGAGTTTGCGATGTCGTTGTGGAAAGCTCTCACGCAACGATACTGTCGGAAATAACTCGTCTTCGTCCGATCTACGATGGTGAAGCCTCCGGCGCGCCTCGTACGCTAATACTCAAGACCGGCCATCCCGACCGCCTCGGTGATGCCAATTGGGACGCCGGCCGGCAGGAGGTCGCCTTTTACAATGAGGTGGCCGCCGCCAAGCCAGATCAGCAGGTGTTGCGCTGCTTTGAGGCCGCTTGGGACGCCGATACAAGAGCATGGCACCTCTTGCTGGAAGACCTGACCGATACGCATTTCATCGCTACCACGTGGCCGCTGCCGCCTACGCTGGAGCAGTGCGAAAGTATCGTACGCGCCCGCGCCCGTTTTCATGCCGCGTGGTGGGATGAGCCTCGTCTTGGCAATTCTGTAGGGACTTGGCAGGACGAGCCCACCATGGTCGAGAATCTGAAACGGTTCGAGGAGCAGCTGTCACTTTTCACGGATCGCTTCGGAGATCGCCTGCCGTTGGAGCGACGCAATCTTTACCGACGTTTGATTGACGGCGGGCTTCGACTGCACACGCATTACAGGTCGCATCGGAATATGACGGTCGTTCAGGGCGACTCCCACGTCTGGAACACCTTCCTGCCCCGTGATGGCGGGGATGATGTTCGCATCTTCGATTGGGATTGCTGGCGTGTCGATGCGGCGGCCGACGATCTGGCGTACATGCTGGCGCTGCACTGGTATCCCGACCGCCGGCGCAGGATGGAGCAACCCTTACTGGATTGCTACCACTCGGCGCTTCTGGAGAGCGGTGTAAAGGGCTACGATCGGGCGACACTGAGCGAAGACTATCGCTTGGCAGTTCTTTGGCAGGCAACCGCGCCCATTTGGCAAGCGATGTCGAATATCCCGCCTCTTATCTGGTGGAATAACCTCGAGCGTATTTTCCTGGCAGTGGATGATCTCAATTGCCGGGAGTTGCTTGATTAACGGTGCCAGCAAGCCGGGAGTCAGGGACGGAGTGACCGGCCGGCTTTCAAGGCCGCGCTGATGACCCGGAGCGGTCATCGGCAGGCGCAGCCGGACCGTTCCGTGCGATTGGCCTCACGCCGTGATATCGAGCAGCGCCCCGGTCATGCGGTCGTCCGCTTTCATCACGGTCGCATTGGCGGCAAAACTGTAGCTGGCCATCAACTGGTTGATCATTTCCTGGGCCAGGTCGACATTCGGCGCGGCGACGAGGCCGTTCTGGTTGGCAAAGGGCGCCTGCGGATCGGAGACCGCTGTCGTGGGCGGCGTGACCGTCGTAACGGTCGTCTCGGTGCCCCCGTCGGCGTTCGCGGTTTGCACCAGTTCAAGCGGCGTATAGGCGCGTGGCGCTCCGGCCGGCACCGTGCCATCGGCGTCGGGCAGCGCGCCCGTGCTCGTGACATTGGCGACGTTCGAGGCGGATACCTCGAGCCGGCGGGACGCCGCGTTCATGCCGGACAAGGCGATCGTGGAGATGCTGCTCATCAAGGGCTCTTCGGACAGATAGTCCAGCCCCCACTTAAGGCGAGCCTCGATAAGCAAGCTTCAATGCCGGTGGTTGGATTCCAGCGGCAGGGATAACGGGTCGTTTACCATTCGGCTGGCGGCGTCACACCATCGGCCACGCCAACCAGGACGATTCCCTCGAAGATGTGCTCCAGGCCCGCAGGATGGTAAAGCCCGGGGTGAGCCCGGGCTTTGCGGTGGCCTCCTTATTGCCATCAAGCATCAGGTCTACGTGTTTTGTCAGGGCTCAGCTCTGCCAGGGAGTGTTGCGGATACGTGTGCACGCGTTTGGCCTGCGAAATGTCGGATTGCGATCTTCGATGTAATCGAAATTGACCGTCCCAAACGTCGTGTGAGGCTTCTTCAAAGCCGAGCAGGTCTGGATCTCGAGGAATTCGTTCTTGAAATCACCGCGCGGAAATGCGGCGAGCACCTGCGCGCGTTGCTCCGGGCGTGTATTCGTCATATCCAATCCCGACGACGTCCACCAGAACGCCGGCGTTTGTGAGCGCGATTTCGGGCCGCATGTATTGGGGGATGCCGGGCGTGGTGTGCAGGGCGATGGCTTCCCACACCAGATCCGCTTTCGGCTCGGGGATGCCATGGCTTCGGAGAAATTTGCGCGCCGCGTCGGCGCCGTCGACTTCAAATCGCTTTGTGTCGGTATGATAGGCGTCGACAAGTCCCAGGTCGTGAAACAGCGCCGCGACATAGAGCAGTTCAGAATCGAATTTGAGATTTTGCCGGATGCCCTTCATGGCGCCGAACACAAACACGCGAACCGAGTGATTGAACAACATCTCCGATTCGTATTGCCGCACCAGCTCAGCGGCCTCCCGGGCGATCTTGCTGTCGGGGATCTCGATGCCGGAAAAAACGTCAGCCATTGTCGAACTCCTGTCTTCGTGTGGCGAATAGATGCGATACGCCTCATCGTAAAACAGCACCAAGATCGCCGATTGTCGTTGTACCATCGCGCGATAGACCAGCTTCCCAATCCGCTCGATCGTGCGAAATGGAAATCGCCGACCGCACAAGGCGCTTCTGTCGAGCAACTCAGGAATCGATACTGTCCCGCTTTTCCCGACGGCGGCGTGCCACCTTGAATTCGTCCGTCGCAAATTCGACGCGCTTTACGCGGTGCACCTCGACGTTTTCGGACACGACGCGGAGACTTGCGTCGCGCCCGTCGAGATCCCGGGCGTCAAGAGGCGTTGCTTCCGCCATTGCCGCGACGTCCGGCGATCCCGGCTTTCGCTCGTTCCGATCGACTTCCCTGCGCGACGGCGGAGCCTTCTCGAGCACCTCGTAATCTTCCCGCCAGCCATCCTCGGCCCAACGGCCCGTACTCGTGATGATCTCCGTTCCGTCCGGAACGTTCATGGCTTCGACACGGGCTGCCTTGTGAAAAAGGACGACGTTGAGAGCATCTCGGGCGGTCTGCACCGACGGGAAAATGATGCCGTCGATCGGTATCGAAGCGTCCGTCGCGAGAAAATCGGCGATGGCTTGCGTTGCGAGGTATTCGAGCGGTTCGTCATCGGATATTGCCGGTCGCGTAACGCGCTCACACAGCAGCCGCAGGAACACGGCGCTCTCCATCCTCCCGGCCAACCCGAAATCAAGAAGGTTTCCGGTGACGCGGACGTCCCTGAGGGCTGTCAAATCGAGCAGCCGAAGCTTTCTGATGATTTCGAATGGCGCCACCGCGATCCGACTATCGACAGGCGGGCGCAGCTCGGCAATGGCCGCTTTCTGATTGCTTGCGCCGTAGAAAACCGAGACACCACGCGCGTTCAAGCGACCGGCCATCGCCAGGGGCGTTGGCGGCGGACCGAGGTGGATGTCCGGCCTGGCGAGGGCGGCTTCCAGTTGGTCGTCGGATTGAAAGACCCGGGCGCGATAGAGGGTATGAAAATCCGTTCCGGGACCCGCATCCACCACGAGCGGACGGCCGTCGCGCGTTTCCAGCTCGCCAATGCCCTCGAAGATGGACGTAAGATAATTGTCTGCCGTCCGATTGAAAAAGCGCGCCTCGGTCTTGAGTGAATTCTCGAAGCCGCGCCAATCCATGCGTTGAGTCATCTGCGTTCTCTTTGGGAAGCCTTCGGCGATATGCGCGGCGGCTTGCGCTGCAATGGTTTCGTCGTCGGCTGAGGAGTCTTGTGAGGGGCGACAGCGGTCCGAACTTTCCGGATATCTCTTTCGGAGATATTGCAAGTTGCATCGGGGCCGCTCAGGCCGTTGGCCATGGCGAATAGATGAGTTTCGCCCGGTCATAAAACAGTACCAAGACCGCTGATTTTGGCTGTACCATCGCGCGATGCCTGCGCTTCCCATCCAACTCGATCGTGCCCGAAAGACACCGCTGGCTACCCAGATTTATTCGGCGATCCGGGAGGGCATCGAGAACGGGCGGCTCGCCTCTGGCGCGCGGTTGCCCTCCTGGCAGGATCTCGCCGCTCAGCTCGGCGTCTCCCGCGGCACTGTGCGTGTGGCCTACGACCGCCTCATCGCGGAGCAATTCGCGATCGGTCTCGGGCCGGCAGGAACGCGTGTGGCCGAACGGCGGCCCCGAGCCTCGGCGGCCGAGGGTTCGCCCGAAGCACCGCTCTTGCCGGATCTCTTCTACGAGTTCGGAAGCGCGCCGCTGGCATTTCAGATGGGCGTGCCTTCTCAGGACGCCTTTCCGTTCAAGCTCTGGTCACGCATCCTGACGCGTGAGAGCCGGCGGGCTGCCGCGGCACCGGTGACGTATCCGGATCCGCGCGGTGATCCCGAGCTGCGGAAGGAGATTGCAGCTTACCTGGGACTGGCCCGCGGCATCCGGTGCAGTCCCTCTCAGGTGCTCGTAACGGGCGGCTTCGCCGGTGCGCTCGGTCTGGCGATCCGCGGGCTTCAGCTTGGAAGGATGGAAGCCTGGATCGAGGATCCCGGCTTTCCGCTCACGCGCGCCGCGCTCGGCATGGCCGGCATCGCCGTGACCGCTGTGCCGGTCGATGCGGAAGGACTGGACGTTGCCGCGGGTATCCAGACCGCAGCCGGGGCGACACTGGCAGTCGTGACCCCGGGCCAGCAGGCGCCGCTCGGGATGACGATGTCTCTGCCGCGGCGGCTTGCACTGCTCGCCTGGGCTCGGCGGAGCGACGCCTGGATCATCGAGGACGATTACCTGAGCGAACTGCAACTGAAAGGACGGGCGGCTCCGGCTCTCGCGTCTCTCGATCACGGAGGACGGGTTCTCCACATCGGCAGTTTCAGCAAAACCATCAGCCCGGCGCTGCGTCTGGGCTTTATCGTCGTGCCGCCGGAGCTCAGTCAGCGGTTCGCTGAACTCGCTGCTTGCCTGGCGCCGGCGCCCGGCGCGGCCGTGCAGCGCGCCGTGGCGGAATTCCTGCGGGAAGGGCAGTATATTCGCCATCTGCGCCGCATGAAGCGGCTTTACGCCGCTCGTCGTGAGATCCTGCTTCGTTACCTCGAAGAGATGGCGTCCGACTCGATGAAGGTGCAGGCAACCGCGGGTCTCGCAGTGGTGATCTTGCTTCCCAAGTCTGCGTCGGACGTGGACATCGCTGCGCGCGCGCTGCCGTTCGGTCTGGCGCCGGCTCCGCTGTCGCCATGGTGTGTGGAGCCTCCCCGGCAGCAGGGGTTGCTGCTCGGCGTGACCAACCTCAATGAAAGGCGGCTCGCGGCGGACTGTCGTCGTCTGATGGAGCTGGCGCGATAATCCGTGGACGCAGCGATCGCCGGCGCTCACACGATCAGGTCGTGATGCAACGCATGGAAGGCGACGCTGGTCGTGGCGTGACTGTCGGCGACATCCTCGTGACCGGGGAAATGGAACGCATCCGGCGCCGGATCGGCCGGGTGAGGTTCACCGCCTCCCGAGAATAATGCGTGCGATAAATCCTGCGGACCGACGGCTGCGGAAGGATCGGTCGACGGAGCGCTTACGCTTGGTAGCTGGAGGCTGGCATCGTCCTTGAACTGGAACTGATCGTGGAAGCCGCCACTATCGGCGCCCTGGATGGTCACGGTCACCGTCTGGGCCGTACCGTCGATAGTGGTCACCGTGAACGTGTCGGTCAGCGTGCTGCAGGCGTTCAGCGCCTTGACCGTTGGATTGCCCTCGTCGAGCGTATACGTCCACGTGCCGCAGGCCGTCATCGTGAAGCTGCCGTAGCCGTGATTGCTCGCCTGCGGACAGGTCACCGCCGCGAACGTGTTGTCCGGGTTATCGACATCCTTGTCGGTCAGGGTGCCGCTTGCGCTCGGCGGAGGGTCGCAAGGATTGCTCGGCTCGACCACGCAGCCATGTGTGTCGCCGCAGATGACGGCTGCGTCGTTGCTGCCTTCGATCGTGATGGACACCGTTTGCGCGGTTCCGTCGACGGTCTTGACGACGAAGCTGTCGGTGAGCGTCTGGCCGACGTTGAGCGCCTGGACCGCGCAATTGCCGTTGTCGAGCGTGTAGGTCCAATGCCCGTCGGCGGTCATGGCGAAGCTGCCGTAGCCGTGTTCGCTGGTCTGCGGACAGGGCACCGCCACAAAGGTGCTCGCCGGGTTGTCGACGTCGGTGTCGGTCAATAGACCGGTCGCGGTCGGCACGCCGTGCGCGGTGTTGTGGACCCCGCCTGCTTCGACCACGTAACCGTGGGTGTCGCCGGAGATGACGGCTGGATCGTCGGCGCCCTGGATGGTGACGGTCACGACCTGGGGCGTGCCGCCTATCGTGGTCACCGTGAAAGTGTCGGTCAGCGTGTCGCAGACGTTCAGCGCCTGGACTGCGGGATTGGCGTTGTCGAGCGTGTAGGTCCAGTGACCGTCGGTGGTCATGGTGAAGGTGCCGTAGCTGTGGTCGCTCGCGTGCGGCGAACTCACCGCCGTGAACGTGTTGGCCGGATCGTCGACGTCGGTATCGGTCAAGATCCCGCTCGCCGTCGGAACGCCGTAGGAGCAGGCGGTGGCCTCGACGACAGATCCGGCAGTCATTCCGGAGATGACGGACGCGTCGTCCACGCCATTGATGTCCACGGTGAAGGTCTGGCTCGCCGTCGCCACGCCGTTGGAGGCCGTGATCGTGAAGTTGTCCGTGGTCGGCGCCTTCAGGGCATTGATGGCGTCGTTGTTCGGCACATAGGTGTAGGACCCGGTCGTGCTGTTCAGGTGCAGGGTCCCGAACGAGCCGACCTTCTCGACGTCGTAGGTGGCGCCGGCGATCACCACCGGGTCGGCCGTGCTGCCTGCGATGCCGAAGATCGGCGCGCCGCCGGGGCCGAAGTTGGAGGCGGAGAAGCTGCCGATGGTCGGGGAGAATTGGTCGAATGCGACCGTGTCGATCTCGACCGGGCCCGACGCCACCGTCAGCGTCGGCGGCACAAGAATGATCGTATCCGGAATGAGACTGGCGGGGAGTATCAGCGAGGGAAGGCCGTGCTGGGGGTCGGGCCCATCAGGTTCGATCAAGTTGATCGGCTGCAGCCCCGGATCCGCCGTTTCGCCCGGAGGCGTGCTGGAGCCGTGTGTCCCGTGGTCCCTCGCGTAGTTGGCGAGCACGTCCTGCTGCTGGGCCTGCAGGTCGTCCATCCGGGCGGCGCTGTTCGTGACCTGGGCGTAGCTGACCGAGGAGCCGACCTTGGTGAGGACGACCGTCTGCTCGGGGTCGTCGACGATGATATGGCGCGGCACGGCCTCCTTGGTGACGAGTTCGAAGGAGCCGTGCTCGAAATCCTTGTAGGTGATGATGCCGTGGTCGAACAAAGTGAGGTCCGGATCTGCGGCCCGGGCCTCCCTGAGCGCGGAAAAGATCAGCGCGACGAGGGAAAGTCCGCCGCCCCATCCGGCGCCCGCGACGGCAGCCGACCCGTCGGCGCCATGGCGGCTGGGGACGGGTAGCGGAACGCGTCGGCCCTGCATCAGCCGGAAACGACTGAAGACTTGTGCGAGCGACATACTCACGCCTCGCATACTGCCGCTTCCGCCGAAACGGCTGAACGAACTGAATGAGTGTACGTCTATCCGGCGAAGTCTCAGGTTCGACGCGATGCGCCCGCATCTGCCATTCCGAGGGCTCGTTCACGAAGTGTTGATGGGATTGACGGTAACCCGAAATGCATCATTTGTTGACGATGAGCCGTCCGGAGAGGGCGGCAGCCGTGACTAAAAAAGTAGTCACAGTCATCGCACCGCGCGATCTGATCCGCCGTGCGCGGCCTACGCCATCATTCCGCCAGGGGCTGGAGCCCGGTTTTTGAAGGGGAGGAGATGGATGGACGCACGCACGACGATCGCAACTGCGGTCTTGGGCCTCTTGCTTGCGCTGGCAGGCTCTCCGTCGGATCCCGCCCGGGCGCAGGACATCAAGCCGATCGGCAAGGTCGTGACCGCCGTCGGCAAGGTGACGATAGAGCATGCCGACGCCACGGTCGTTCAGGCCAGGCTGTCCAATGAGCAGGCCGGCGCGAAGGTCGGCGATCCCGTCTACCGCGGCGACGTGGTCAAGACCGGCGCCGATAGTCGGGTCGGCATCAACTTCGCCGACGACAGCTCGTTCAACCTGTCGAGCAACGCCAGCATGGAAATGAACGAATTCGTCTACGACCCGGCCGGGAAGTCCAACTCGACCCTCTTCAGCCTGGCCAAGGGCACGTTCACCTTCGTCGCCGGCAACGTCGCCAAGACCGGCAACATGAAGGTCGACACCCCGGTGGCGACAATGGGCATACGGGGCACCACGCCTCACATCGAGATCTCCGACGACGGCAGCGTCAAGTTCTCCACGTTGATCGAGGAGGGCAAGGAAAGCGTCATGAAGCGCAGGGCGGCGCCGGCCGCGGCCCCGGTACCGGAGCGGAGGGGTGACCGTGGGCTCGGCATCTGCCGGGGATGTTGAGGCCCTGGCTCATCGCGGCGCCTGTCCTGATCCTGCTGCTGGCGCCGGCGGTGGCGCAGAAGCCGAAGGAAGGGCAGTTCCGGAACATCGAACTTTGCAACAGCGAAGCCTCGCCGGCGGCGAGGATTGAGGCCTGTTCGGCCTTCATCGAGGCCGGCCGGGGCGGATCTTCGGCCCTGGCCGTCGCCTACAACAACCGCGGCATCGCCTACGCCGCGAATGCCGACTACGACCGCGCCATCGCCGACTTCGACAGCGCGATCGCGATCGACCCCGCCTTCGTCAAGCCCCTCAACAACCGCGGCGCAGCCAGACTGAAGAAGGGCGAATACGACGCCGCGATCGAAGACTTCGATCGGGCCATCGGCCTGCAGCCCGCTTATGCCGGCGCCTTCGCTAACCGCGCCCAGACCTGGCTGAAGAAGGGCGACTATGCGCGCGCGGAGAGCGACTATGCCGCGGCGACCCGTCTGAATGCGGACATGGAAGGGGCCTGGAGCGGCCTCTGCTGGATCCGCGCGATGGCCGGCGATCCGAAGGCGGCCATGGAGGCCTGCGACACGGCGATCGGGGCGGGCGCGCATACGGCCGCGACCTACGATTCGCGGGCGCTCGCGCGCCTGAAGGCTGGACGCCCCGACGCCGCGATCACCGACTACGATGCCGCGCTGCGCATCGATCCGAAGCTTGCGAACGCGCTGTACGGCAGAGGGCTTGCGAAGCGCCGGGGCGGCAAGACGGCCTCGGGCGAGGACGACATCGCCGCCGCGAAAGCCCTGCGGGTCGATATCGCCGAGGAATTCGCGCGCTACGGCGTGCAGTAGGCGCCACGACGCGGATGGAGAAGTGGCGCATTCCGTCCAGTTGGCGGGTAGTGGCCTACGACAGCCGCATATCCAGCAGCCTGCGGCCTTCGCCCTTCAGCAGTTTCTTCACCGCGCCGGAGGCAATGACCTCGCCCTGGTTGGCGTAGGCTTCGTGGTTCTTCTCGATGTCCTCGAGGCGATAGAGATAGTTGACCATGATGCCGGCGGACTCGCGCAGGCCTTTTGCCGAGACGTCGCCGAGCCAGTTGATCCGCTCCAGCCGCGCGCCGTTGCCGAGATGGAACCGGGCCACCGAATCGATCAGGCGGCCTTTGGATGTGCGCGCCCTGAGGAAATAATGCGCCGCCAGCGGCTCCAGCAACGGCGCGCAATTGCGCCCCCAGCTCCGCATTCTCGAACCAGTCGGGCTTGTCGAGATTTTCCAGCAGCACCCGCTCCTCGTCGGAGACCGGCACTTCGTTCGCCTGTTTCAGCCATTGCATGAAGCCCGGCACCGGCGACAGCGTCACGAAATTCTCGAGCTTCGGCAATTCGCGCCGCAATTCCTCGGCCACCTGCTTGATCAGGAAGCTGCCGAAGGAAATTCCCCCGAGCCCACGCTGGGTATTGGAGATCGAGTAGAACACGGCGGTGCGGGCGCGCTCGACCGGAACCGGCCGGCGGTCTGCGGCAAGCAACGGCGCGATCGCGCCCGGAATTGATTCCGTCAGCGCCACCTCGACGAAGATCAGGGGTTCGTCGACCAAAGCGGGATGGAAGAACGCGTAGCAGCGCCGGTCGACGGGATCGATCCGGCGGCGCAGATCGTTCCAGTCGTGGATTTCGTGCACGGCTTCGTAACGGATGATCTGTTCCAGGATATTCGCCGGGGTCGACCAATCTATCCTGCGCAGCACGAGAAACCCCCTGTTGAACCATGACGACAGCAGGTGAACGACGTCGCGATCGAGCGCGGCGAGGTCCCTGTGGCCCTTCATGTGACGAAGCAGATCCGAGCGCATCGTCACCAGCTCGCTGGTGCCGCCGGGCGCGCGGTTCAGCCGGCGGATCAATTCCTGCCGCCGCGGCTCCGAGGCAAAATGCAGGTCGCTGGCGTCATCGTCGCTCGGCTGCGAACGCCAGCTTTCGATCGCCTCGGCGAGCTTTTCCCGGTCGGGTCCGAAGTCGCGGGTCAGCGTCTCGAAGAAGGCGAGCCGTTCGGCGTCGTCGAGCATGTGATAGCGATCGAGAACCTCGCGCGCCATCGCGGTGCCGGAGGCTTCGCCCCGGCCCGACAGCAGGGCCTCGCACAGGGCGATCATTTCGGCCCCGTCCGGTTTGTCCTCGGACGACCCGACGCGGCGAAGCAGCGTCCGGCCGCGCTCGGAAATCGAGGAGAGGAGGTCGGAGAAGAAGGCGTTGTTCATGGCGGGCATGTCGAATCCGGATCGGCATGGAATCTTACATGGGATTTAGGGCGATGCCGACTACAATCAAGCAGCCGCGGGCAGCCTAAAAAACGGACATGGCGTCGGCGGAGGCACTGGCCGGGCCGGCCAAATCCGCCTTATTTCTTCTCGGCGAACTCGGTCGGGGTCTTGCCGGTGACCTGCCGGAAGGCATGCGAGAAGGCGGGAACGCTGGCATAGCCGAGGTCGGAGGCCAGTTGCTTGACCGGGATGGCGCCGTCCATCGACCATCGCTCGATCGCGCGGGCGATCCGCGCGCGCTGGCACCAGCTCTTGAAGCTCAGTTGCGTCTCCGAGGAAAACAGCCGCGACAGCGTCCGCGCCGAGGTGCCGACCTCGCGCGCCAGGGTTTCGATCTCGTGGGCGCCGGTGGGGTCGGCGAGCACGATGTTGGCCGCGCGGCGGCAGCGCGGCTCCTGCGGCAACGGAATGAAGGTGGTGGAATCCTCGGCGTGATGCAGCTCGAGCACGGCGAGCGTGATCAGAAGCTCGGTCCGTTGCTGGATTGTCGCGGCCGTCGAACAGCGCCAGGATGGTCTCCTGCAACAGCCGCGACACCCGGACGACGAATTCGGACTCGAGGCTTTCGCTGCGCCGCTCGCGCGCAAGCCATGCGAGGTCGAAATACAGCGTGCGCATCTCGATGTCCGCGAGCACGTCGATGGCATGTTCCATCCGCGCCGGCACCCACACCGCGCGGTCCGGCGGCACCAGCCAGCGCCCTTTGGGGGTCGTGACCTGCATCGTTCCCTTTGCCGCGTAAACCAGTTGCGCCTCGCGGTGGATATGGGTGTCGAGCCGGACGCCCTTGCGATAATTGCGCGCGACCAGATGAACGCCGTTGCCGGTCGCCGTGTGGTGCGCCCGGATGGCAGCGATTGGCGTTTCGGCGATACTCATTGGCCACATCCCGTCAGGACAACACCTTATAACCTACCGCAAGAGCCCTGAGGATTCGACCCAAGGAATCGGTTAAGGAATTTTGTCAATGAACAGCCCGGCCCGGGTGATCGGCTTCGTCAACGCCGCCCATTTCATCGACCATTATTCGATGCTGATCTTCGCCGCCGCCGTCATCGTGATGGGGCCGGCGCTCGGCATGTCCTATTCGGAGCTGTTGCCTTACGCCACCCCCGGCTTCATCGCCTTTGGCGCAGGCTCGCTCCTGACCGGCTGGCTCGGCGACCGCTGGAGCCGCCGCCACATGATGGTGATCTTCTTTGTCGGCATCGGCGCCTCGATGATCGCGGTCGGCCTGGTGCAGACGCAGCTTCAGCTCGGCGCCGCGCTGCTGTCGATCGGCCTGTTCGCCTCGATCTATCATCCCGTCGGCACCGCGATGATCGTCTCCTATGCCGACCGGCTCGGCCGCGAGATGGGGCTGAACGGCGTCTGGGGCAATCTCGGCGTGGCGTCGTCGGCGCTGGTCACCGGCGTGGTCGGACAATATCTCGGCTGGCGTTTTGCCTTCATCATCCCCGGCATTGTCACGATCTTGATCGGCGTCGCCTTTGCGCTGACGGTGGTGCACGAGGATCGCTCCGGCCACAAGCAGGCGGCGGCGCAGGCGCGCGTCGCCAGGGAAGACATGTGGCGCGTGATCGTGGCGCTGCTGATCGTCGTGCTCGCGATCTCCACCACCTTCAACGCGGTCACGGTGGCGTTGCCGAAGCTGTTCGCGGAGCGGCTCGCCGGGCTCACCAGCAGCCCGGCATTGCTGGGCCTGATCGCGGCCTGCGTCTACGTGTTCGGCGCGATGACGCAATACACCATCGGCAAGCTGATCGATCGCTATTCGCTGAAGGCGGTGTCGCTGCCGCTGTCGTTCGTGCTGGCGCCGTTCCTGTATCTCGCCGCCACGCTGTCGAACCTGCCGCTGATCATCGCCGCGATCGGCATCGTGATGGGGGCGTTCGGCCAGGTGACCGTCAACGACGCCATGGTCGGCAAATACACCAGCGAGAAATGGCGCTCGCGCGCCTATGCGGTGCGCTATTTCATCGGCTTCACCGCGGCCGGCGCGTCGGTGGGGCTCGTTGCGTGGCTCTACCAGCAGGGCGGTTTCGTCACCATGCTGCACACCTTCGCGGGACTGTGTCTGTTCGTGATCGCCGCGGCGATCATCCTGCCGACCGAGATCAAGGTGCCGGCGGTCGACGGGAGCCAGCCTTGAGCGTCCTGCGGGATCCCGATCTGGAATCCCTGCTGACGGATCTGCACGCCCGAAGCGACGCGCAGGCCGAGGCAATGCGAAGCTTCGAGGTAAGGCGAACGGGCCAAACGCAGCCGCCGCCGGCGAAAGAAGCCAGAGCCTTCCTTCGCGACAAGCTGGTCGCGCTGGACCGTGACAAGGCCGAATTCTGCTACCAGCTTTGCCGCGCCAGCAACGCACGTCGGATCGTCGAGATCGGAACGTCCTGCGGAGTCTCGACCCTCTATCTGGCTGCGGCGGTCCGCGACAATCTCGATGCTACCGGTGGCGACGGTGTGGTGATCGGCACCGAATACGAGCCGGAGAAAGCCTCCACGGCGCGGGCGCATTTCGAGCAGGCGGGCCTGAGCCACCTCATCGATCTGCGTGAAGGCGACCTGCGCGAAACGCTCAGGCAGATCGACGGACCGGTGGATTTCATGCTGATGGATATCTGGATCGTGATGGCGCGACCCGCACTGGAGTTGGTCACGCCACATCTAAGGCCAGGTGCCATCGTGATTGCCGACAACACCGCGCAATATCGAAGCGAATACTCCGACTACTTCGCGTTCATCGAGGCGCATGGCTTCCGGACCATGACGCTGCCCTTCGAGGGCGGCCTTGAGATGTCCGTGCGTTGCCGTCCCTGAAACCACACTGCCTTTGCAAAGATATACAGCGGAATGTTTGCCGATGCGCAGCCGATTCGCGCCCGGCTTGAAGCCGCCGTTCTTCAACCGGCGGAATAAATTGCGCGGCGGGGTGTTACGCGCAAAACGGCTTTAGAGAACCGAACCCCGTAAAACTCCGGACGTGCGGGCTGATGCAAAACTGCGACGCCACCGATGAACAACACGTCTCTTTTGAACGAATACCCATTCTGGGTAAGGCCGTTAGTGCGAACTTGATCCAAATCAAGATAGGATTCTGTCAGCCGGAAAAAATTGAAAACGAAAATGCCTTTGGTAGCGCCGGCTGCTGACGCTGAATCGTTCATTGAACCTGACAACGGACAATCATGCTCAACGCAGTAGTCGATCCCCTGCACCGTTTCCCGGTCTTCCGAACGTCCAATCCTGAGGAACTGCGCGAATTAAGCTCGACATTGTTCGGTGCGGCCGGGATCGACTTGAAAAACACCGGCAGTTTTGAGGCGCGCGTCAATCTCATCAAGCTGCAGGAAACAGGCCTTGCCTTCGGTGCGACCACCGCCGATCTCTCGATCGACAATTTTGCCGCCGACTTCATCCGGCTTCAGATCGCGCATCGGGGCCGTGCGACCGCCTCCTCCGGGGGCAAGACGACCGATATCAACGAGCATCAGTTTGCGATCACGCCGGCAGACTGCCGTTCGCAGACGGTTTGCGAGGCAGGTCACGAGCGGCTCACGCTTCGCTTGAACGAGCAGGCGCTGATGCAAAGAATGACGGCGTTGCTTGGCGCCAAGCCGAAGGGCGAACTGACGTTCGAGACCGCGATCCCCGCGGGGGAGCCTTACGCCCAGGGTCTTTCCGATCTCATCCGTTTTCTGGCGCAGCAACTGGATTCGGCAGTGTCTCCCTTGCCCGTGGCCGTGTGCCGCGAACTGGAGCACGCCGTTCAGATCGCCTTTCTCTATGCCAGCCGCCACTCGTTCAGCCATCTCCTGGAAGGCCAGGAAAGCATGCCCGCGCCCTGGGTGGTCCGGCGGATCGAGGAGTTCATCGAGGCCAACTGGCAGCAGGCGATCAACATCGACCGGCTGGCGGCCGAGGCGGGGGTCAGCGCGCGCGCCATCTTCAGGGCTTTCGAGCGCAGCCGCGGTTATTCGCCGATGGCCTTCGCCAAGGCGATCCGTCTCAAGC
The DNA here is from genome assembly GCA_963843225.1 of uncultured Alphaproteobacteria bacterium. Lineage (GTDB taxonomy): Bacteria > Pseudomonadota > Alphaproteobacteria > Rhizobiales > Xanthobacteraceae > Bradyrhizobium. The sequence continues at coordinate 307,368 of CAWJJT010000018.1, forward strand.
GCGCGCGGGAAATCCTGACCTCCGGCGATCCCGGCGTCAGCGTGACGGCGGCGGCCTTCAAGAGCAATTTCGCAAGTCCGAGCCGCTTCGCGAAGGATTATCGCGAGGCTTTCGGCGAGCTTCCGTCCGAGACCATCTTGCGAACGCGCTATTAGCCGGGCCACCGGCTCGCCCGTGACGAATTGTTGAAGGTCCCGCCGGGCAATTTCGGTTTCAACGCTTCCTCCAATCGACCACAATGATGGCGAAGGCCCGATCGACAATGGGCCAAGGCGAGGGAGTATCCGATGTTCAATCGACGGCATTTGCCCCGCCTCGCCGGTCTCCTTCTCGTGTTCTCGGCCATCACAGCGGTTCCCGCGAGCGCCGACGCCCTGAAAGACGAAATCGCGCCGACCGGCAAGCTGCGGGTGGCGATCGCGATCAGTTCGGCCGGCGGCGCGTTCTGGTCCACCCGGAACGAGGCCGGCGCCTATGCCGGCGTGCCGGTTGATCTCGGCAGGGAAATGGCGGTGGAACTCGGCGTGCCCGTGGAATATGTCGCCTACCAGAATTCCGGGCAGATCGTCGATGCCGGTCCGACCGGGGCCTGGGACGTCACCTTCCTGCCGAAGGACCCGGAGCGAGAGGCCAGGATGTCGTTCGGTCCGACTTACGAGGTGACGGACGCGACCTACATCGTGAAGGCCGGCTCCTTGGTGACGAATTTCGCCACCCTCGACCAGCCCGGCGTCAAGGTCGCCGCCGTCAATAACACCACCACCATGCGCGGTGCGATCGCGCATCTGAAGCATGCCAGGGTCACGGGCTATCAGACCTATGACGAGGTCTTCGCGCTCCTCAAGAACGGTGAGGTCGACGCCTTTGCGCTGTCGCGCGCGCAGCTTAACGCGATGGCAAGCAGGATTCCGGGTACGCGGGTGCTGGACGAAACCTTCAAGCCAACGGTCAGAGCGGTGGCGGTGCCGCTCAATCATCCGCTCGCGCTGGCGTTCGTGACCAAATTCATGACGGATGCCGGCGCCAATGGAATCCTGCGCAAGGCCTATGACGACAACGGGCTGAGGGACACGCCGATCCAGGTGAAGTGAGGCGGGTGTCGGTGGCGGTTGTTTCCTATCCGTCATTCCGGACGGTCCGCGACGCGGACCGATCCGGAATCTCAGAGTGCACGCGCTTGCCTCCTCTGGATTTCGGGTTCACGCGCTTTGCTCGCGCCCCGGAATGACATGCGTCACGAATTGACGTGCACGAAATCCCGCAACAGCGGATAGATCTCGTTGTTCCAGCGTCTGCCCGAGAACACACCATAGTGGCCGACGCCGGCCTGCATGTGATGCACCTTGCGATAGGCGCGCACGCCGGTGCAGAGGTCCTGGGCGGCCAGCGTCTGGCCGATCGAGCAGATGTCGTCCTTCTCGCCCTCGACCGTCATCAGCCCCATCCGCTTGATCGCGGCGGGGTCGACCTTCCGGCCGCGATGCATCAATTTGCCTTGCGGCAACAGATGCTCCTGGAATACGTCGCGCACGGTCTCGATGTAGAACTCCGCCGGCAGGTCCATGACCGCGAAATATTCGTCGTAGAAGGTCTTGATGGTTTCGGCCTTCTCCTTCTCGCCCTTGGCCAGATGATTGGCGAGATCGATGTGCGACTTGATGTGGCGCTCCAGGTTCATCGAGACGAAGGCGGTGAGCTGCACGAAGCCGGGATAAACCTGCCTGAACGCCCCCTTGCACTGAACCGGCACGAAATTGATCAGGTTCTCCTCGAACCATTTGATCGGTTTGCTCTTGGCGAATTCGTTGACCTTGGTCGGCTGGATCCTGGTGTCGATCGGGCCGGCCATCAGCGTCAGCGTCGCCGGCCGGGCCGGATGATTGTTTTCCGACATCACGGCGGCGGCGGCCAGCGCCGATACCGACGGCTGGCAGATCGCGACCATGTGCGCGCGCGGTCCGATCTTGTCCAGGAAGTCGATCAGGTGATCGGTGTAATCCTCAAGACCGAACCGGCCTGCGCCGAGCGGAATGTCGCGAGGATTGTGCCAGTCGGTGATGTAGACGTCGTGGTCCTGCAGCAGCGTCTTCACGGTGCCGCGCAACAGTGTGGCGAAATGGCCGGACATCGGCGCCACCAGCAGCATCCGCGGCTGCTCGGGCGAATTCTCCTTCCTGAAATGCAGCAGCGATCCGAACGGCGTCGAATAGACCACCTCCTCGGTCACTCCCAGTTCCTGGTTGCCGACCAGCACGCTGTCGATGCCGTAAGGCGGGCGCGTATAGGTGAGCGAGGTGCGCGAGATCAGTTCCAGCGCCGCCGCCAGCCGCCCGACCAGCTTGTCGGAGACGCCTTGGGGGACGAGGTTGAGATATTTCAGCGCATGCGCCGCCCCCGTCCGCCACGGGGCCGTCAGGTCCATGTGATTCTGATAGGCTTGATACATCATCGACTTCATCCGGCTCGGCCCCCGCCCAATGCCATGCAATATCGAAGCCAAAAGGGGGGCAAACAGCCTCCGAAACTGGCACGTCGCTTGCTGTAAAAACGGGTGAAATGGGCTGAAGTACAGGCAATCGGCGCCTTAGGGCGGCCCGGACCGGCGTTCAGGCGTGAGGGGGAAGAGCCACATGGCCAAGGCGACACTGACCATCAGCAGCAAGAACTACTCGTCCTGGTCGCTGCGTGGCTGGCTGCTGACCAGGTTCTCGGGCCTTCCATTCGACGAGGTCGTCACCGCGCCCGACGATGCCTCCGCGCGGGCCGAAATCCTGCTGCTGTCGTCCTCGATCCTGGTGCCATGTTTGCGGCACGAGGGCGCCATTGTGTGGGACACGCTGGCGATCGCCGAATACCTCAACGAGATCATGCCGGACGCCGGCCTGTTGCCCAAGGACCGCATTTTGCGGGCGCATTGCCGCTCGATCTGTGGCGAAATCCATTCCGGCTTCACCACATTGCGCGCCTCGCTGCCGGTCAACCTCAAGGGTCATTTCCCCAACTTCAAGATCTGGTCGCGCGCGCAGGCCGATATCGACCGGGTCTGCACGATCTGGCGCGAGTGCCTGGCCAAATCGGGCGGCCCGTTTTTGTTCGGTGAGCGCGGTATGGCGGACGCGATGTATGCGCCGGTCGTGACGCGCTTCATGACCTATGACGTCAAGCTGGAACCGCGGCTCAGGGCCTATGCGGACACGATCATGGCGCTGCCGGAGATGGTTGAATGGATCGAGGCGGCAAAGGCCGAGCCTGCCGACATCGAGGAACTCGAGGTCGAATATTAGGCAGCGGGGCGCTCCGATGCCTGTTTGCGGGGCTCACGCCGCGGGCACGCCTTGCTCAACTTGCTGCCAGCGAGCGCGGCTGAAGGCCCGGCGCCCCCGAGGTCGACGGTGATGGCCGCCAATCGACCGGGTTGAATTTCGGATTACATCCAAGCGCTTCCACGCGACCGCGGCCGGACCAAGCGAGTTCGCCGCGCCACAGCGCGGCTGGCGTGATTTTCGCATAGCACAATCAGGCTCTGAACGCGCCGATCCGCGCTGCCAAAAAATTGGACGCCGGCGATCGTCGCGGTCTCGCGAAAGAACGGTGGAGGCTTCAGATGAATCAGCACGCGGTTGTCAGCAAATTTTCCCACGTTAAACCCGGCGACACCGAATTCGGGGGAGGGGGGCTGCGCGACTTCTTCCTGTATCGCGATCTCGGCATCGCGGCCGCCACCGGCGGTCAGGTGATCTGCCATCTGGTCAAGGCCAATCCCGACATGCCGCCGGAAGACGGCACCGGCTGGCACCGTCACGATTGCGACTTCCAGATCGTCATCATGACCAAGGGCTGGGCGCGCTTCATGTACGAGGACAAGCCGACCCTGGTGCAGGCCGGCGACGTCGTGCATCAGCGGCCCGGGATCGTGCATTACCTGTACGATTACTCTCCGGACATGGAGTATCTCGAAATCGTCAGCCCCGCGGATTTCAAGACCGTCGACATGCCGCCGGCCACCGACAAGGTGCCGCCGGTGACGCCGTGGAAGTAGCGGCTTGTCTTCGCCTGAGGAGTTAACCTTTGTCGTCGGCCGCTGGCTGCGGCCGATCATGGTCGTGCTGGATATAGGGCGGCGTATCGGGACATGGCCGATATCTAGCCGTGAACAACGGAGTACGAAGCCCGGCAACTGATTCGGACGCGGTTCGTTCCGGCCGCGTTCCGAACCTTAAAATCTCTCCGGTCCCCGTCGCATTTTGGCACAGCGGAGGCTGCGTTCAGCCGTTCCGCTTGAATTCAGCCGTTCGCTTGAAATCAGTAGTCCGCTTGAACTCAGGCGCGCTCAGGCGCCAGCCGACCACGGTCGCCTCCACAGTGCCGCCCGATTCATTGTTCCGCCATGCGCCATCGACGAAGCGGCAGGCGAACGGCAGTTGGTAGGTGCCGCTGTGGTCCTCGCACAGCACCTGCACCGGCTGATCCGGCGGCGGTTGTCCCTCGCCATTGAATTCAGCCAAACGTCGCTCGCGCGTTGCCATGCCGCTACTCTCCGTCAGACGCGCAAGCACCCTCTTGCGCTCCACCCTCGCGCCCCGTCCTCCCCCTTAACTGGGGTTTCGACTTCGAAACCTCAACGCGCGAATGAGGTTTAGGTGTGGTAATCTCCGCCGTCTCGCCGTTTACTCGCAACAAATTGACCGTGGCCGGGCGCAACCCAGCAAGGATTTCACGTGAGAATTTCGATGATCGGCCGGATCGCTCTCGTCGCATCGGTAGTTCTGGCGGCCGGCTTGCTGACCGGCGGCCGCGCCATCGCGCAGGATGTTCCCGGAATCGAAATCTGCACCGTCGAAAAGACCATGGAGCGGCGCACGAGCTGCCTGCAGAGCAATGTCGACTTCCTGCAGAAGACGATTTCAAAACTCACCGCCGACCATCAGCAGAAGCTCGACGCCGCCAATCGGCAGATCGAGGCGCTGAAGGCCATCGTTGCTTCCCTGCAGAAGACGGTCGACGACCTGCAGAGCGCGCAGAAGAAGGCGGCGGAGGATCAGAAGAAAGCCGCGCCGCCGGCGAAGGATGCACCGGCGGCGAAGGAAGGCACGAAATAGCTCGGCCAGGAAACGCCGCCCGCAACCGAGTTCGTCATGCCCGGCCTCGTGCCGGGCATCCACGTCTTGATGGCGTCGTCGTAGAAGTGCGTGGATGGCCGGGACAAGCCCGGCCATCACGACGAGCGATGCCCTGGTCAGCGAAGCCCGCGCAGTCAGCTCAGCTCTTCTCGCCCGACATGATCGGTCCGAACAGTTCCCAGCTCTCGCCCTTGAAGCGCATCATCTGCAACTGCTCGAGCGGGGCGAAATCGGTCGGGCTGGTCTTGATGTGGGTGCCCGGCAGATAGACGCCGATCTCGAAGTTCAGGTTGGCGGCCTGCTTCATGATGTTCTCGTGGGTCAGGTCGTCGCCGCACTGCGTCAGCACCTGCACCAGCCCCTTCGCGACGCCGTAGCCGAAGGTGGTGGAAGCGTCTTCCTGGTCGCCTTCGGGGTACCATTTGGTCATGAAGGCGCGCCATTCGTTCATGGCGGGATCGTCCTTCCACTGCGGATCCTTTGGATCCTTCAGATAGGCAGCGCTGAGGATGCCCTGATCGTTGTCGTAGCCGGCCGGCTTCATCACGCCGCCGACGGAGGCCGAAACGTTGGTGACGAATTGCACGGGATGCCAGGCCAGTTCCCCGATCTTCTTGATCGCCTGCGCGGCGAATTTCGGCGTCGCGACGTTGATGAAGATGTCGGGGTTGGCGCCCTTGATCTGCACGACCTGGGAGTCCACCGTCGGCGAGGTGGTCTCGTAGGATACCTCTGTGACGATCAGCTTCTGGGCCTGATCGCCGAGGCCCTCATGCATTCCGATCACATAATCTTTTCCGAAATCGTCGTTCTGATAGAGAATGCCGATGGACTTGCCGGGATAATTTTTCAGGATGTAGGCGGCGTAGATGCGCGCCTCGACCTGGTAGCTCGGCTGCCAGCCGATGGTCCACGGAAAATTCTTCGGATCGTTCCATTTCGCAGCGCCGCTCGACACGAAGACCTGCGGCACCTTCTTGGCGTTCATGTATTTCTGGATCGCCGAGTTGCTGGGCGTGCCGAGCGGATTGAAGATCAGCAGCACCTCGTCGGCCTCGACCAGCTTGCGCGCCTGCTCCACCGCTTTCGGCGGGCTGTAGCCGTCGTCATAGCTGATGAAATTGATCTTGCGGCCGTTGATGCCGCCCTCGGAGTTGATCTTGTTGAAATAGGCGGCCTCGGTCTTGCCGATCGTCGCATAGGCGGACGCCGGCCCCGAATAGGGCATGATGTTGCCGATCTTGATCTCGGTATCGGTTGCGCCGGGATCGTATTTCTTCTGCGCATTGGCTGCGCTCGCGACCGCGAACGCAAGAACTCCCGCAAGCGCAACTGATTTGGCATGGCTCAAGACACGGTAGTGCATCATCGTCCTCCCTGACGTGCTGGCCGAAGGCTCATGCAGTCTCTTTAACGGGCAGCTTTGGTGAGCCGTCGGATTGAATGCGGGTTCAGTATGCACGATCAGGTTGACGTTGCCAGCGACGCTTTGGCTGCTATTTTCCGTGCAGCGGAAGAAGGCGCAGCGTGTTTCTGTTTCGCGGAGCGGAAGCAGTCCGCGAAGTCGCGAACAACAGCAAGGATTGTCAAACGCGGCGCGCGCGAGAGGATCATGATGGTCGCGCTTCGAAAGAGGATCCGTCGTCCATGAATCCTGCCCAGAAGGCGCTCTGGTTCATCGAAAGCCATCTCGCCGATGCGCTGACGCTCGACGAGATCGCCGGCGTCGCCGGCATCTCGCGCTTCCATATGGTCCGCGCGTTCGCCGCCGCGACCGGGCTGTCGGTGATGCGTTATGTGCGCGCCCGCCGTCTCAGCGAGGCGGCGCGCGCGCTCGCCGCCGGCGCGCCCGATATCCTCCAACTGGCGCTGGATGCGGACTATGGCTCGCACGAAGCATTCACCCGCGCGTTCCGCGACCATTTCGGCATGACGCCCGAAGCGGTCCGCGCATCAACGTGCCTCGACACATCTCAAGCTTCAGGAGCCGATCCCCATGGATTCAACCGCCATCGACAATCTTCAGGCGCCCCGTTTCGAAACCGGCAAGCCGTTGCTCGTCGCCGGCATCGGCGAGCGCTATCACCAGGAGAACGGCGGCCCGGCATTCCCGGCCAGTGGCAGCGCTTTCATCAGGCGGTGGACGATATTCCCGGCCGCCTCGGCAAGGTCGCCTACGGCGTCTGCTGCAACGGCGACGATGCCGGAAATTTCGATTACATCGCGGGCGTCGAAGTCTCCGACTTCTCCGACCTGCCGCGCGAATTCGCGAAGGTGCGGATTCCCGAACAGCGCTACGCGGTGTTCACCCACAGCGACCATATCTCGACCATCCGCCGCACCGTCAACACGATCTGGAATCACTGGCTGCCGGCATCCGGCCTGAAGGCGGCGGATGCGCCCAGCTTCGAGCGCTACGACGAGAAATTCGATCCGCTCACCGGCAATGGCGGGCTCGAGATCTGGGTGCCGGTCAGGGAATAGGCCGAGGCAGCAGGGCTGCGTTGCGCGGCTCCCGGCCGGTGGTTGCTTGGCAAGCGATAGCGACTTTGCCATAACATGGCGCAACGAAATGTTGCGCGTGCGGACTGAACCTGAAATCCGCCTCGCTCTGGAAAAAAGCCGGGAGGATTTCAATGCCCAACGTCCGCGTTCTCGCTACCGGTCTCGAATTTCCGGAAGGGCCGGTGGTGATGCCGGACGGCTCGGTGGTGCTGGTCGAAATCCGCGGGCAGCGGCTGACCCGGGTCTGGCCCGACGGCCGCAAGGAGGTGGTCGCGCAAATTCCCGGCGGCCCCAATGGCGCAGCGCTCGGGCCCGACGGCAAGATGTATGTCTGCAACAATGGCGGCTTCTCCTGGATTCCGACCCGCAACACCGTCATGCCGGGACCGCAGCCGGAGGACTATCAAGGCGGCTCGATCCAGCGTGTCGATCTGCAAAACGGCAAGGTCGAAACCGTGGTCGACAAATGCGGCGATCACGGCCTGCGCGGGCCGAACGACCTGGTGTTCGACAGGCATGGCGGCCTGTGGTTCTCCGATCTCGGCAAGCGCCGCGCGCGCGACATGGATGTCGGCGCGTTCTACTACATCAAGCCCGGCATGAAGGAGATCGTCGAAGCGGTGCACGGCGTGCTGCCCGCCAACGGCATCGGCCTGTCGCCGGACGAGAAGACCGTCTACATCGCGGAGACGCCGACGGCGCGACTGTGGGCTTACGAGGTCTCGGAGCCCGGTACGATCAAGCCGCGCGACGTGATCTATCGCGGCGAACGCGGCAAGCCGATCGCGGGGCTCGGCGGCTACCAGATGTTCGATTCGCTGGCGGTGGAAGCGAGCGGCAATGTCTGCGTGGCGACACTGATCTCGGGCTGCATCTCCGTGATCGCGCCGGACGGCGCCATCGTCGAGCAGGTGCCGACCGGCGACCGCGTCACCACCAACATCGCCTTCGGCGGGCCGGAGTTGAAGACCGCCTACATCACGTTGTCCGGCAAGGGCGAGCTGATCGCGATGGACTGGGCGCGGCCCGGCCTGCCGCTGAATTTTCTGAACAAGTGATGATGGCGCAAGACGCAATCGTCATTCCGGGGCGATGCGAAGCATCGAACTACGATGTGCAATTGCACATCGGAGAATCTCAAATTCGGGTCTGGTGCTAGCGCACCATCCCGGAATGACGAACTTCTCGTCGCTTTCGCTCCTCGCAATCACGTTCTTCGAAAGCGGAGTACAAAATGCCCTGGCTTGAACCGGTAACGCTGAGCGGTCCGCATGCGCAACTCAAACCGCTGTCGCACGATCATCTCGACGGGCTGACGGAAGCGGTGAGGGACGGTGAGCTGTGGAAGCTCTGGTACACCTTCGTGCCCACGCCCGAAGGCATGGGCAAGGAGATCGACCGCCGGCTTGGGCTGCAGGCGGCGGGCGCCATGCTGCCGTTCACCGTGTTCGACGCCGACGGCAGGATCGCGGGCATGTCGACCTATATGAACGTCGATACGCCGAACCGGCGGGTCGAGATCGGCTCGACCTGGTATGCGAGGCGGGTGCAGCGCAGCGCGCTCAATACCCAGTGCAAACTCCTGTTGCTGACGCATGCCTTCGAGAAACTCGACTGCATCGCGGTCGAGTTCCGCACCCATTTCTTCAACCACCAGAGCCGGCGCGGCATCGAGCGGCTCGGCGCCAAGCAGGACGGCATCCTGCGCAGCCACCAGATTGCGCCCAACGGCACGCTGCGCGATACCGTGGTCTACAGCATCATCGCCAGCGAATGGCCGACGGTGAGGGCGCACCTGACCTATCAATTGAACGAGAAGCCGCGTGCATAGCGTTTTCGAGCGAAGTGGGTACTGGTTCGCGTAAAGAAAACGCGTCAAAAATAAGAGACGCCAGGAGCCCGGAATGACCGATACATTCGACTACGTGATCGTCGGCGCGGGCTCCGCCGGCTCGGTGCTGACCAACCGGCTGAGCGAAGATCCTTCCACCACGGTATGCGTGCTCGAAGCGGGGCCGAAAGACTGGCATCCCTACATCCATCTGCCGGCGGGCTTCATCAAGACCTTCCACATGAAGAGCATCAACTGGGCCTACCAGCAGGAGCCGGGGCCCTGGACCGGCGGCCGCAGCATCTACGCGCCGCGCGGCAAGACGCTCGGCGGCTCATCTTCCATCAACGGCCACATCTACAACCGCGGCCAGCGTCAGGACTTCGACACCTGGGCGCAACTCGGCAATCGCGGCTGGGGTTATCCGGATGTGCTGCCCTACTTCAAGCGGCTGGAGCGGCGCGTCGGCGAGGGCGAGGATGAGTATCGCGGGCGCGACGGCAATTTGACCGTCACCACCATGGACTGGAAGGACCCGCTGTGCGAGGCCTTCATGGCGGGTGCGATCAGCCTCGGCATCCCGAAAAATCCCGATTACAACGGCGCGATCCAGGAGGGCGTATCCTACGCCCAGCGCACCATCCAGAACGGCCGGCGCGTCAGCGCGGCGACCGCGTTCCTGCATCCGGCGCGCAAGCGGCCGAATGTCCATGTGCGCACCCACGCCCATGCGACCGCCATCATCTTCGAAGGCAAGCGCGCGGTCGGCGTGCGCTACGTCAAGGGCGGGAAGGGCGGCACGCCATTCGAAGTGCGCGCGGCCAAGGAAGTGATCCTCGCCGGCGGCACCTACAATTCGCCGCAACTGCTGCAATTGTCCGGCGTCGGATCGCCCGATTTGCTCGCCTCGCATGGCATCGAGGTGCGGCACGCTCTCGCCGGCGTCGGCGAGGGATTGCAGGATCATTACGCGCCGCGCTCGGTCGCCCGCGTCAAGAACATCCGGACCATCAACGAGCGCAGGCAGGGGCTCAGCCTCGCCTGGGAGGCGCTGAAATGGGCGACGACGCGGCGCGGCCTGCTGTCGCTGTCGCCGACCATGGTCTATTGCTTCTGGCACTCCGGCGAGACCACCGAGAGTTCCGACCTGCAACTGACCTTCACGCCCGCGAGCTACAAGGAAGGCGTGCAGGGCCAGCTCGAGGACGAGCCGGGCATGACGGTCGCATCCTGGCAACAGCGTCCCGAGAGCCGCGGCTATGTCCGTGTCCGCTCGGCCGATCCGTTCGCGCCGCCGATCATCCAGACCAATTATCTCACCGCCGAACTCGACCGCCGCGTCATCGTCGCCGGCATGAAGCTGGCGCGGCGGCTGCTCAAGTCCGCGCCGCTTTCGCCCTATTACGCCTATGAGGACTTTCCCGGGCCCGGCGTGGAGAGCGACGACGAATTCCTCGCCGCAGCGACGCAGCGCGGCACCACGACATTCCATCCCGGCTGCACCTGCCGGATGGGGCCGGCCGACACGAAATGGGCCGTGGTCGACGACCAGCTGCGCGTCCACGGATTGCAGGGCCTGCGCGTGATCGACGCCTCGATCATGCCGCGGATGATCTCGGCCAATCTCAATGCCTCGACCATGATGATCGCCGACAAGGCCTCGGATTTGATCCGCGGCAAGAGCGCGCCGGGAAGCTGAATGTGCGCCGGAGGAAGCGCCTGAGGCCTGACGGCGGCCCGGCGGCTTCGAGCCTAGTCGGAAATTTTCGAACCCAGTCGGCTGCGCCGGTGTTCGAAAATTGCCGGCTCACAAAAAAATTCCGCGGTTCGTGAACATAGCATTTGACGCGCTGAATATTCTCTGCGTTTAGATCATGACATTCGCCGCGGGTGAAATTGCCCGCACTCTTGAGGACCGTCATGCGCAACGCACGCACAGACATCGCAGAGACTGCCGTCCGCGTCTGGCCGCTTACCCGGCTGGCCGATCGGTCGTGCGTGTCCGTGATGACACGGGGTCCGAATTTTCAGCTCGAAGCAGGGCTGATCCGCAAGGCAAGAGTGTAACTCCCGGCGCAGGGCGCTCCCTCCGCCGAACCGGCAGGAGGGCAAGATGAACGCCCACAACGACGTCAAGAGACCATCCGATCAAAGCCTGGACGTGAGGCCTGTGCTGGCAGCGGCTCGACGGCAATTTGCCGCGCGGGTTGATTTTCACGTGGCTCGCTGGCTCGAGCGATGCGCTGCGAACGCCGAGACCGCACAATGGTGGTTCGACACCGACCGGAAGCCCACACGGGAGTTCGGGATGGGCGTGAGCCGTGTCGTCTCATCCCCACGCTGGGATGAGTCCCCATGATGGGGCAGGCGGCGGGGTGGGAGATAGCATCAGGATTTTCGCAGTAGCCTGGTTTAATTGCGCAAGTCGGGAAAGGGAAAGATATGACAATATCAGCTATCTCCCACTATCGCGGTGGCACCGTCGATGAAGTGGCGCCCTTGGCAAAGGCCCTGAAGGCCTACTATCTCAAACACGGGGTCGGCTATCGGCTGAGCCGCTTTCAAACCGGCCCAAATGCCGGAGACTGGTTCGTCGTTGTGCAGTACGCCGACCAGACGGCCTATGAGAAGGCGCAGACAGTTTTTGCCGAAGACCCCGAATGCCAACAGATCTTTGTCGAGATTGCAAAATTCGCGAAGAGGATCAGCCGGGAAATGGTCGTCGATCTCGATCTCTGACAGCAAGTTCGCTGCGCTTCTGCGCTATCCTAGAAGACCGGCAATTCGCTCGGACTGAACAATGGCGTTGCCCAGATCGATAAATCCGGCAAGGTCGTGCGGGGCTGCCGCCAAGCCGACGGTGTCCGCGTCGCGCGGACGCGGTGACCACACCTCCCGGGTCTCGAGAAGGTAGACGCCGTAGACCGCTCGCAGTTCGCTCGCATTGTTCGACCCGAACTCCCTGCTGTATTGAATAGGCTGCGAGCGCGGCATTGGTCACGATCGATGCTTCGATAAGCGCCTCTCGGTATCGCGGGCGATGCACAACGTCCGGTCCGAACGTCGTCGCGAATTTCCTTGCGCACGTCTAAATCACAACCAGCAGACGATCCAGAATATTGCGCAGCGAATGCTTCGTTGCGAGGGACAGGTAGTCGCCGGGATCCAGGAACACATCGACAGCGCCGGTGACAGCGCCACATCCGCTATGTCCCAAGACAACGATGAGCTTCAAACTGCGGCCCAAATGCTCTACGGCATATTTCAAGCTGCCCAGGACGTCCGTGCCCAGAACGTTGCCTGCCACCCTGACGACGAAGAGGTCGTTCGGGCCTTCGCCGAAAATAAGTTCGATCGGCACCCTCGCATCCGAGCAGCCGAGAACCGCGGCGAAGGGATGTTGGATGGGTGTTCCGTTTTCACCGGAGATCAGGCCCAAATCACGTGCATCGACGGGAATAACTCTCTCTGTCCGCCCCTGCCCGTCTTTGACTTGCTCGAGCAGCGCGGCGAAGGTCCGGTTGCCTTCATCGAGACGAAGTCGCGCTTCGTCGCTGTCGGATGGTCGGGGTCTCGCAGGCGTATCTGCTTGATATCGGTAGATGACGTCGACCGTTTTCACATCGGCTTCCTTTTGCGGATAAGGTTAGCCTGCTTCTCGCATCGACACCAAAAGCACCTTCTCGACCGTTGCGGCGCGATCGATCCCTCCGACCTTGTCCTCGAGTCCATCGGCGCGCAAGAGATCGCGCACTTTTCCGTGGGCGCCGACGATCCGCAGCGCGATGCCGCGGCTGGAGAGCTCGGCCTCCAGCTCGCGCAACATCCGCGAGCCCGCGAGATCGATAAAGGGCGACGCGGAAAGGTCGCAGACCACCAGACGGATCGGGCCAGAGATCGACCGGACGCGAGTCCGGACCGCTTCCAGCACGGCATCGGCATTGGTGTAGATCAGCGAGGCCTCGGGCCGGAACACGATGACGCCGGGCACCGGCTCGTTGTCAGGAATGGCGCTCCATGTCGGAATATTGCTCGGTCCCCGGAATTCGCCCGAGGAAGGCGACGTGCGGCTGCGACGCGCGTGCGAGCAGCAGCAGAATGGAAGCCAGCGCCGCGAGCAGGATGCCGTTGAGAATTCCGAGCCAGAGCACGGCCAGGAGCGCGATCGCCGCCGCCAGGAAGTCCAGCCGGCTGACCCGCCACATGCGGAGCATCGCCGGGAAATCCAACAGCCCATACACCGCGGTGAGGACGACGGCGGCGAGAACGGCCTTCGGCAGGTTTTCCAGTAACCCCGTGAGAAAAAGCAGGCACAGAGCCAGCGTGACCGAGGCAAAGATGAGCGCCAAGGCGGAGCGCGCGCCGGCCTTGTCGTTGACGGCCGACTGCGACAGTCCACCGGCAACCGGGTAACCCTGTCCAATCGCCGCGGCGAGATTGGCGGCGCCGATGCCGAGAAGCTCCTGGCGTGCGTCGACCGCGTAGCCGTGCTTCGCCGCAAGGCTTCGAGCGGCGGACACGCCCTCGATGTAGGCCAGCAACAGGCAGCCCCCCGCGAGCGGCACGATGCCTTCGACGTCCCGGATCCGCAGAGCCGGCGGCGCGAGGCTCGGCAGACCCGACGGGATTTTGCCTGTCACGGGAACGCCGAGCGCCGGCAGACCGAACAGGATCGCAGCAGCGATGGCCAGCACGACGACGCCGAGCGCGACGGGTCGTCCCGGCAGCAGACGTTCACCGGCGACGAGCAGAACGAGGGCCACGAGCCCGACAAGAAGGACCAGCAACTGGGTCTGACCGAGCTGTCCAACAAACAGATAAACTCGATCGAAGAAGTTGTGACCGCCGCCTGCGACGCCAAACAGGCTCGGCAACTGCGTCATCGCGATGGTGAGGCCGGCACCAGCCTTGAATCCAACGAGAATGCTGTCACTGATCAATTTGACCAGCGCGCTCAACCGCAACAGCCAGGCGAAGAGGCTGAGTGCGGCCACGGTGAAGGCTGCGAGGCTGGCAATCTGCGCGTAACGGAGTGTGTCGCCGGCAGCCATCGCGCCAACCGTGCCGGCGATCATGAGCGAGATGGCGGAGGTCGGCCCGATCGCCAACTGGCGTGAAGATCCGAATAGCGCGTAGCCGATTCCTCCCAGCAAATAACCGTAGATCCCGACCTGCGGAGGCAGCCCGGCCAGCCCGGCATAGGCAAGTGAGACCGGGATTGCGTAGGCTGCGAGCGTGATCCCGGCGATGATGTCGGAAGGCAGCCAGGCCGCGGAATAATCCGCGAGCCACCGGCTTGGTGGCAGCCAGGATAGCCACGAAGGCTGCCGCACAACCCTGTCCGTCCGTTCTGTCGCATCGGCCATGGTGCCAGGCCTTTCGGCTGATGGGACGGCAACGCTGATGTGGCCGTACGGCCGATCGGTTGATCTAAATCAACGCTCTTGAGAACTTCCGATCGAAAAATGAACAGGGACGGGGGTCGATGAGGCCGGGGTTCACGATGTATCATGCCAGCAGGAAATCAGAGGCCAGGACGAAGCCTGCTGCCGGCACAACAGCTCACATCGTTTCACCGGACGATCGCGCCGCCGCCGGCAAGGCTCTTCGCGAAAAGCTTGCGCGCGAGCATCAGGGCGGCTGGAAACCGTCGAAAGACCGGCCGAGCCCCCTCGACATCCTGCACAAATCGGACGCCGGCCGGGTGAAGGAACTGGTGCCGATCCGCTATGGCCGGATGCTGCAATCGCCGTTCGCATTCTATCGTGGCTCCGCCGGCGTGATGGCCGCGGACCTGGCGCGGACACCGAACACCGGGCTGAACGTGCAGGCCTGTGGCGACTGCCACCTCGCGAATTTCGGGGGCTTTGCAACTCCCGAACGCCATATCATTTTCGACATCAACGATTTCGATGAGACATCGTCGGCCCCGTGGGAATGGGACGTCAAGCGGCTCGCCGCCTCGGTCATGCTTGCCGCAAGATCGATCGGATTGTCCGATGCCACGGGCCGGGATTGCGCGATGGCTGCCGCGCGCGGTTATCGCGAACACTTGCGCGCATTCTCCAGAATGGATCCACTCGCTGTATGGTACGCGAAGGTCGCCGCCGAGGATTTGATGACGGTCGCGCCAAAGAATGCCCGGAAACGCCTGCAACGGCGGATTGACCACGCGGCTGCGGACAGGGGCTCGGAGCTCGATTTTCCCAAGCTTGCCGGCAGCGTCGGCGGGCAAATCCGCATCACGGAACAACCTCCGCTCATCTTTCATCCGGACGTGGCTCGCGCTCCCGATTTCCTTTCGACGCTTGAAGGGATCTTGCGCACCTACCGGGATTCCCTGAGCGATGACCGGCGTCAGCTGTTCGACCGCTACCGGCTGGTCGACGCCGCCATCAAGGTGGTCGGCGTTGGAAGTGTCGGCCGGCGATGCTGGATCGTCCTGATGATGTCGGAGGCCAACGACCCGCTGTTTCTCCAGGTGAAGGAGGCGACGCAATCGGTGCTCGAGCCCTATGCGGGAAAGTGCGCCTATCGTCATCATGGGCAGCGCGTGGTGATGGGTCAGCGCCTGATGCAGCCTGCGTCGGATACTTTCCTCGGCTGGCTCACGGGCCCCCACGACCGTCAGTTCTACGTGCGGCAGCTGCGCGACGCCAAGATCAAACCCCTGATCGAAACGTTCGACGCGGAAGTTCTGGAAGTCTATGCGGGCGCCTGCGGCTGGGTGCTCGCGCGTGCCCATGCCAAAGTCAGCGAGATATCGGCGACAATCAGCGGCTATCTCGGCTCATCCAGCGACGCATTCGACGATGCCATGGGCCGGTTTGCTGTTGCCTACGCCGATCAGGCCGAGCGCGACCATGCCGCTCTGAAAGCCGCGGTGAAGAAAGGCAAGATCGAAGCCTATCTGGAATCCTGACACCGCGCTGCGCTTCGACAGTTTGTCCCGGGAAGTCAGGGATCCCCGTTGGTATGGCGCACCGAAGATGTCATGGATGGAGGCTGCCCACGCGGCAGCCTCCATTACTCCCTCCGGACTTCCGGGTTTGGCACCTGAGTGCCCATCAAACGGGCGGCTTTTCGTCTCGTTCCAGCTGCGGTTTTTCGTACAAGACCGCGTTCAGCAGAGAACGGTGCACTTCGATCTTTCCGTTGTAGCTGATCAATCCCAGCCTGCGAAATTTGTTCAGAAAATAGCTCACTCGGGATCGGGTCGTTCCGATCATCTCGGCCAGCGTTGCCTGATTGATCGAAGCTTCGATCGGCGTCGGCTTTCCGTTTTTTCCAAAATTGGCGAGCAGAAGAAGCAGGCGCGCGAGCCGCTTCTCGCTCGAATTGAATAGCTGGTCGATCAGATCTTCTTCTATGCGATTGCTCCGGGTCACCAGGTAGGTCATGAAAAGTTCTGAAAACGCCGGCTCCTTGCGAAGCGTTGCCAGCATCGCCTTCTGCGTTATCGAGGTGATAACGCATTCCTCCATTGCCCTCGCGGTTCCGATGCGGACTGGTTGACCATTCAGACATCCCTCGCCAAAAAACTGCGCAGCATTCAATATGCCGACGACCGCTTCTTTGCCCTGCTCGGAAACAACGGTGACCTTGACCGCGCCCGATTGGATGTAAAAAATCCTGTCGGCCTCTTCACCCTGGCCGTAGATGATCCGGCCTTTGCGGTACCTCAGTATCGTTTTGCCGGTCCCGACTTTGCCTAGAAAGGCTTGAGGATCGAACTGTCGCTTCGCTGACTTCACAAGTCCCTCCATTGGACCGGCGACGCCTGAATATTTGGAATGGCACGTTGTGGTCAATTTTGACCAACAATTTAATTTCTAAGGTGAGAAAATCACCCAGTCAGTAGCCGGTGTCCGGCCGCGCGTTGTGCACCCGCCTGATTTAAAAGGGTGCCTCACATGCCCGACTCTCATGCAACACCCACCGGTCCGCCGTTTAGCCCCATAGAGCGTCCGCGCTGTCCGCATTGCCAAACTCGCACGATACTGAGCCGCATTTCGCCCGGTCCGGCAGGTTACGAACTCCGCGCTTTCGAGTGCCCCAAATGCGATCGTGTCCATCGAACTCTGGTGGTCAACGACCCCATGAACGGCGACGCACGAGGGTGGCTTGCTGGCGAGCTTAAATCCCCGGACTAGATTTTGGCAATCTCATGGAAGATTAAAAATGTCCGCTCAATTAACCACCCCGGGTCCCGTCAAGTTCACGATGCCGCGGTTGCCGCGCCTGACGTTCCACTCGGTTCGGCTATCTCTGGGTGCAACGCAAGGCAAGCAATCAAGCACCGGTTGAACGTCGGTATTCCTCCGGTCTAACCGGCTGGCTCGAATCCGTGGTCTGTGGTCGGGGCGAAATCAAGCAGAGTTACAGCCATGAAACACGATGAGCTTAATTCAATGTCCCTCGACGAACTCTGGGCGTTGCATTTCGAAATCAATTCGGTTCTCGCAAGCAGACTATCTGCGGAAAGAGCCCGGCTCGAAGAGCGGCTGCGGCAGCTGCAATCGAACGGTACATCGAGCGGGAACTCCCGGAGGGAGCGGCGGCCCTATCCACAGGTGTTCCCGAAGTATCGAAATCCCGCGGATCCCGCGGAGACCTGGACTGGCCGTGGGAAGCAGCCACGCTGGCTGACCACCCAGCTCAGGACCGGGAAGAAGCTCGACGAGTTCCGGATTGCGCCGAGGTCTGACAACGCGCTGCAATCGGGCGTCGGGCGCAAAGTGAAGCACGCTCGGGGCCAATCCTGAGTCTCTTTTTCCGGCCGACGATGCCGAAATCAATCCTTAGGACGGATAATATTTGATCAAGAACGGCGATCCGCCTGGAGATCCGTTCCGCCTCATGTGGAAATCGACTGCGTTCTCTCTGCGGAACTTCTCGCTTGTCGTTTATGACACTCAAACGATCCGTCATTTGAAGCCCCCAACTGTGAACAAGGAGTTGGCTACTGCAATTACAATGCCGGGCCGGTTCAGAAATGTGCCGGGAATGGCCGCCCGGGGCATGGCTGATACCAATTGCCAGATCGAATTACCACCGGAATTACATTTCTAGCGTGACACAAATCATCGTTGGTCGTTGATCCCGCGCCTGCGACGTCGGCTGTTGGGCACATATCAGCCCCGCCAACCGGCGCCCACGATGCCCGCCTCCTGGGACAGAGCGGAAGTGGTTGGCAAACGTAGCCCGACGGGCAAATCAGTTCGTCCGCCGATTTGGCCGTGTCCAGCCCCTTTTGAAAAAATATTCTGATTTTCAGAAATCGCAAATCAGTCCATTGAGTCGCCGTCCCGCTCCTTGGGAGGGGCGTTGCGCAACGTCACGAAACGTGGAGCGGGATGCGGTGGACGCGGGCGGCGCGCTTGACGGGCGATTGCTGCTTGCGGACGGAGAAGTCGTGTGGTCCTGACGCCCCGGTGCTGGCGTCAAGTTCGCGGAAGGCAACTTTCGCTGATGACGGCGGCAAGAAAGCCGGTCGCCGGGGAGAGCACGAAGGAAGCCGTTAAAACCATTGCGTGGGGAATGCCGGGTGATTCCGGTGTGACCTGACTAACGCGTGTGCCTACTACCACTATCGTTGCACACGCGGCTATCGGGCGCATCGGGCGCCCGGCATTCCCTGCGCCCTCCGATAAGGAGGGCGGGAATTTGTTGACAAACCTCGAGCGAAACACGCGGCGAGATCGCGAAGCTGTGCCCAGGTCATTGCGAGGAGCGACTTGTCCGCCGTAGCTCAACGAGCGAAGGCGGAAGCGACGAAGCAATCCATGGTGCAGCAAGCAGGAAAGCTGGATTGCTTCGCGGAGCCTGTCATCAGGCGCGCATTCGCGCGACCCGTTGGCTCGCAATAACGGTGCCTTTGAGATTCAAAGCCGTGGAGATGATCTCCCATCTCTCCCCACCGGTTCCCGGGCAAGAGCGCACCGGGGAGCCGAATGCTGGAGCGGCAGGGAACCGCGGCGAAGGCGGATTGCGCCTTCGCCCGACGCATCCGCGGGCCGTTCCTCGGGGCAGGCCGGAAGACGCCGGCAGCCGGTCGGACGGCGTTAACGATCCGACGAGCAACCTTTATCAATTGGAACCGGCTGACCTCTAGCTGATGTTCTGCCGTCATGCTTTCATGTAGAGGTTGCAAAGGCCCGCCGGCGGTCCTCGATTGTTCTGAAAGTTGATTGTGACTGAGAAGCTCGTTGAAGTTCCCCCGCAGGTCATTGATAGTCTGCAACATCGCCTCGACGAGTCCCTTGCGCAGCAGGCGGCCACCGCCGACGTGCTCAAGGTCATCAGCCGCTCGAGCTTCGATCTCCAGGCCGTTCTCGAAACGCTGATCACGTCCGCCGTCAAATTGTGCGGTGCCAGTCGGGGTTCGATCTTCCTGCGCGCAGGCGACGTGTTTGCGCTGCGAGCGGCGTCCGGCACCACCCCCGAATTCCTGCAATATTGGGCGGCAAACCCGCCAAGGGCGGGACGTGGTTCGGCCACCTCGCGCGTCATCGCATCGGGCAAGGTCGAAATCATCGCCGACGTTCTTGCAGACCCCGAGATGGAAATGCCCGCGCTTTCCCTGAGCAGAATTCGCGGCACGCTCGGCGTGCCGATGCTCAGGGACGACACGGTCGAAGGCGTGCTGGTGCTGACACGGCCCGAACCCGGCCCGTTCACCCCGGGCCAGATCGATCTGGTGCAGACCTTCGCCGACCAGGCGATGATCGCCATCGAGAACGCCCGCCTGTTCGACGAGGTGCAGGCGAAATCCGCCGATCTGCGCGAATCGCTGCAGCATCAGACCGCGACGTCGGAGGTGTTGCAGGTCATCAGCCGCTCGCCGGGCGAACTCGATCCCGTGTTCCGCACAATTCTGTCGAATGCCTGCAGCATTTGCGATGCGCAATTCGGCCTTTTGGTTCTCTACGAAAACGGCGGCTTCCGCTGCGCCTCGATGTTCAACCTGCCGCCGGCTTTCGCGGAAACCTTTTCGCGCAATCCGGTCATCTACCCGCCGCCGATCGATCCGTTGGGGCGTTTGATTGCAACCCGGCAACTCGTCCATGTCGTCGACGTCAGGCAGGAGCATGCCTATCTCACCGCCTTCCCGCCGATCGTGGAACTGGTCGAACTCGGCGGAGCGCGGACGCTTCTGCTGGTGCCGATGTTGAGGGAAACCGAGATTGTCGGCGTGCTCGCCATCTTCCGGCAGGCTGTTCAGGCGTTCTCCGGCAAGCAGATCGACCTGGTGACGAGCTTCGGCAGTCAGGCGGTGATCGCGATCGAGAATGCCCGCCTGCTGGGCGAATTGCGCGAGCGCACCGATGATCTCAGCGAATCGCTGCGGCACCAGACCGCGACGTCCGATGTGCTCAAGGTCATCAGCGGCTCGCCGGGCGAACTCGATCCCGTGTTCCAGACGATTCTCGCCAGCGCGACCGAGATTTGCACGGCTCAATTCGGCAATTTGTTCGTTCTCCAGGAAGACGGCGGCTTCCGTTGTGCCTCACGTTCAACCTGCCGCCGGCGTTCGCGGAAACGTTCTTGAGCCAATCGGTGATCTACCCGCCGCCGATCGACCCGTTGGGGCGGGTGATCGCGACCCGGCGGCATCTTCAGATCCTGGATGTCACGCAGGAGCCAGCCTATGTGACGGGCTTCCCTCCGATCGTGGAACTGGTCGAACTCGGCGGCGCGAGGACGGTCCTGCTTGTGCCGATGCTGAAAGAAGACCTCCTTGTCGGCGTGATCGCGATTTTCCGCCAGGCCGTGCACGCGTTTTCCGACAAGCAGCTCGATCTGGTGACGAGTTTCGCCAGTCAGGCGGTGATCGCCATCGAGAACGCCCGCCTTCTCAATGAACTGCGACAGCGTACCGAGGATCTCGGCGAATCCCTGCAACAGCAGACCGCGACCGCCGACGTTCTCAAGGTCATCAGCAGGTCGGTTTTCGATCTGCAGACGGTGCTCGATACGTTGGTCGAGTCCGCCTACACGCTCTGCGGAGCCCGATTGGGCCTGCTCTATCTGCGCAGCGGCGAGGTCTTCGAATGCAGGGCCGTCGCCGGCGCCGGTTCCACCGAGGCAAGTCTCCTGTTCAAGGGCCGCCCGATTTGCGCGGGCCGCGGCACGGCGGCCGAGCGCGTCATCATGACGGGAGAAGCGCAGAGCATCGAGGACTTTTTCGAGGACCCCGAGTTCGATCCCAGGGTCACCAGATTGATCCAGCAGGCGATCGGCGGGGATTCAAGCTTTGGCCAGCTTCGGTCCACCCTGGCTGTCCCGATGATGCGCGACGATGCCGTTATCGGCGTCCTCGTGATCGCGCGCGCGCAAACCGGCCCGTATCCGCTCGTCTCAGGTCGAACTGCTGCGGACCTTTGCCGACCAGGCCGTGATCGCGATCGAGAATGCGCGGCTGTTCGACGAGGTCCAGGCACGCACCAGCGAGCTTTCGCTTTCGCTGGAGGAACTGCGCACGGCGCAGGATCGCCTGGTGCAGACCGAAAAGCTTGCGTCCCTCGGCCAGCTCACGGCCGGCATCGCCCACGAAATCAAGAACCCGCTCAATTTCGTCAACAATTTCTCGGCGCTGTCGGCGCGAACTGGTCGACGAACTCAACGAGCTGCTCGGATCGACTGCGATCGACGCGAAGGCGCGGGAAGAGATCGACGAGCTGACCCGGATGGTCAAGAGCAACCTCGAAAAGGTGGTGCAGCACGGCAAGGGCGCGATTCGATCGTCAAGAACATGCTGTTGCATTCGCGCGAGGGTGCGGGCGAACATCGGCTCCGCCGATATCAACACGATTGTCGAGGAGAGCTTAAATCTCGCCACTTCCCGCCGGCTCAAAAACGCCAGCCGCTCGAACAGATGCACGTCCTGCTCGTTCTTCAACAGCGCGCCGTGCAGCGGCGGGATCAGCTTGCGCGGATCGCGCTCCCGCAGCATTTCCGGCGTCATTTCCTCGTTGAGCAGCAGCTTCAGCCAGTCCAGCAGCTCCGAGGTCGACGGCTTCTTCTTCAGGCCCGGCACCTCGCGCACCTCGAAGAAGATGCGCAAGGCCTCTTCGACCAGGCGCTTCTTGATGCCGGGGAAATGCACGTCGACGATCCGGCTCATGGTGTCCGCGTCGGGGAACTTGATGTAGTGGAAGAAGCAGCGGCGCAGGAAGGCGTCCGGCAATTCCTTCTCGTTGTTCGAGGTGATCATCACGATCGGGCGCAGGCTCGCCTTGATGTTCTCGCCGGTCTCGTAGACGAAGAATTCCATGCGATCGAGTTCGAGCAGCAGGTCGTTGGGAAATTCGATGTCGGCCTTGTCGATTTCGTCGATCAGCAGCACCGGGCGCTTCTCGTGGGTGAAGGCTTCCCAGAGCTTGCCGCGCTTGATGTAGTTCGAGATGTCGGAAACCCTGGCATCGCCGAGCTGGCTGTCGCGCAGGCGCGACACCGCGTCGTATTCATAGAGGCCCTGCTGCGCCTTGGTGGTGGACTTGATGTGCCAGGTCAGAAGCGGCGCGCCGAGCGCCTTGGCGACTTCCTCGGCCAGCACGGTCTTGCCGGTGCCGGGCTCGCCCTTGATCAGCAGCGGGCGCTCGAGCACGATCGAGGCGTTGACGGCGATCTTGAGGTCGTCGGTGGCGACGTAGTCTTTGGTGCCGGTAAATTTCATTGAGCCTTTGCCTTGTTGCTTGTTCTTGAGCGCGAACGCGCGCCGTTGCCTGAGGGGGAGACCGCTGCCTGCGCGATGGGTGAGGGAAGGAACGTCGTCAAGCGCGTTTGATCAGCGAAAGGATGACGAGCACGATCACCGCGCCGACGGTGGCGTCGAGGATCGCGCCGAGGGTGCCGGCGGCCAACTCGATATGCAGTTGCGGCAGCACCCAGCCCGCGACCAGCGCACCGATGATGCCGACCACCATGTTGCCGATCAGCCCGAAACCGGCGCCGCGCACGATCAGCCCGGCCAGCCAGCCGGCGATCGCGCCGATGATGAGTGCCGCCAAAATACCCATTCGAAAATGCCCCGTCAAAACAGCCCTGTTGGCTCAATTCTAGTTGAAAAACCCGGCAGGTCTAGGCCCCTCTGCCCTTGACGTCGCACGGTCGGGCGGGCAATCTGTGTCTTATGTTCCTGCAATTCTTCACATCGCTGCGCGACGCGCAGGTCCCGGTCACCTTGCGCGAATATCTGACGCTGATGGAGGCGCTCGACGCCGACCTCGCCGAGCAGACGGTGGAGAACTTCTACTATCTGTCGCGCGCCGCGCTGGTGAAGGACGAGCGCAATCTCGACAAGTTCGATCGCGTGTTCGGCACCGTGTTCAAGGGGCTGGAAAGCCTGCTCGACGCCATGGAGAAGGCGGACATTCCCGCCGAATGGCTGAAGAAGCTCGCCGAGAAATACCTCACCGAGGAAGAGAAGAAGCAGATCGAGGCGATGGGCTGGGACAAGCTCATGGAGACCCTGCGCCAGCGCCTGAAGGAGCAGAAGGGCCGCCACCAGGGCGGCAGCAAGTGGATCGGCACCGCGGGCACCTCGCCGTTCGGCGCGGAGGGCTACAACCCCGAGGGCATCCGCATCGGCCAGGAGAAGAACCGCAACAACCGCGCGGTGAAGGTGTGGGACAAGCGCGAGTTCAAGGATCTCGACGGCAATGTCGAACTCGGCATCCGCAACATCAAGATCGCGCTAAGGCGCCTGCGCAAATTCGCCCGCACCGGCGCGCCCGACGAACTCGACCTCGACACCACGATCAAGGAGACCGCCAACCACGGCTATCTCGATGTGCACATGCGCCCCGAACGGCGCAACGCCGTCAAGGTGCTGGTGTTCTTCGATATCGGCGGCTCGATGGATTCGCATATCGAGCAGGTCGAGGAATTGTTCTCGGCGGCGAAGAGCGAATTCAAGCACATGGAATATTTCTACTTCCACAACTGCCTCTATGAAGGCGTCTGGAAGCAGAACAAGCGCCGCTTCACCGACCGCACCCCGACCTGGGACGTGCTGCATAAATATCCGCACGACTACAAGGTGGTGTTCGTCGGCGACGCCTCGATGTCGCCTTACGAGATCATGGTGCCCGGCGGTTCGGTCGAGCATGTCAACGAGGAAGCCGGCTCGGTCTGGCTCGATCGCATCACCCGCACCTATCCGCACTCCGTGTGGCTCAATCCGGTGGCGCAGCGGCACTGGGACTATTCGGAATCCACCACCATCATCCGCCGGCTGTTTTCGGAACGCATGTTCCCGATCACCATCGAAGGTCTCGAAGGCGCGATGAAGGAACTGGTGCGGTAACACGCCCCGTCGTCATTCCGGGGCGCGCGCAGCGCGAACCCGGAATCTCGATGTAATGAAATTCGATCGGATCTCCGATGTGCAATTGCACATCGTAGTTTGATGCTTTCGCATCGCCCCGGAATGACGAAAACAACCGAGAGGGAACATCAATGCCCCAGACCATTCACCGCGGCATCAAATCCCTGATCGACGAGGCCAATGCCGAAATCGAAACCGTCAGCGCCACGGAGGCCATCCGGATCGCGCATAACGACGACGTCGTGATCGTCGACATCCGCGATCCCCGCGAGATCGAGCGCGAGGGAAAGATTCCCGGCGCGTTCTCCTGCACCCGCGGCATGCTGGAGTTCTGGATCGATCCGGCGAGCCCCTACGCCAAGCCGATTTTCCAGCAGGACAAGAAATTCATCTTCCATTGCGCCGGTGGCCTGCGCTCGGCGCTGGCCGCGAAAACCGCGCAGGACATGGGCCTGAAGCCGGTCGCGCATATGGGCGGCGGTTTTGCCGCCTGGCGCGACGCCGGCGGTCCGATCGAGAAGTGGGAGCCGAAGAAGCCGAAAGGGTGAAGTTCGTCACACGCGGGCTTGACCCGCGTGTCCATCCCTTCACGAAGACATTTTCTTCAAGCGCGATGGATTGCCGGGTCAAGCCCGGCAATGACGAGAATGGAAACGCCCCGGAGTATCGTACACATGACTTCACCGACCGACGACCCGCTTGTCACCACCGACTGGCTCGCCGCCCATGTCGATGATCCCAAGGTCAAGATCATCGACGCGTCCTTTAAATTGCCTGGCGTGCTGCCGCTGCCGGTCGACGACTATCTCGCCAGCCATATTCCGGGCGCGGTGTTTTTCGACGTCGACGCCATCGCCGATCACGATGATCCGCGGCCGCATATGTATCCGGATGCCGAGCAGTTCGCGCGGGACGTTTCGGCGCTCGGCATTTCCAACGGCGATACCGTGGTTGCCTATGATTCCGGCGGTTGGGTCGCGGCGCCGCGGGCGTGGTGGATGTTCCTGTCGTTCGGACACTCGAACGTGAAAGTGCTCGACGGCGGCTTGAAGAAATGGCTGCGCGAAGGACGCCCGACGCATTCCGGCAAGGTTACGGCGAAGCCCGGAAAATTCCTCGCGAAGTTCGATCCAAGCTATGTGCGCAGCCAGCAGCAACTGGTCGGTAATCTGACGACGCACGCCGAACAACTGGTCGATGCCCGGCCGCGTCCGCGGTTCGAGGGCTCTGCGGCCGAGCCGCGGCCCGGCCTGCGCGGCGGTCATATCCCCGGCAGCCGCAACGTGCCCTATGCCGAACTGTTCGATGCCGCGACCGGCGCGATGCGGCCGATCGAGGATCTGCGCAAGGCCTTCACCGGCGCCGGCGTCGATGTGACCAAGCCGATCGTGACCACCTGCGGCTCCGGCGTTTCCGCGCTGGTTGTGACGCTCGCGCTATATCGGCTCGGCGTGCGCGGCAGCGCGCTTTACGACGGTTCGTGGTCGGAATGGGGTCTGCCGGATGGGCCGCCGGTCGCAACCGGCCCGGCCTGAACAGCGGTTGCTCAGCGGCTATGCGCCACTGCTACCGCCATCGCCACCGGTGCTGATGCCGGTTGCGCGAATCGCAGACCAAACGGGTCGGCCGCCTGCTGCTGCAATAGCTGCTGCGCCGCCAATTGGGCCAGCCGCGCCGCGCGCGCCGCCATCCGGCGGCGATGGGCCGCCCGCCGCGCCCGAAGCTGCTTGTTGATCACCCTTGGGTCGGGCCTGGGGCCGATGAACATCGAAGGCAGTTTCGCCGCGACGATGACGGATGGAGTGTCCAGCGCGGCGATTTTCGCTCCGACGATGTCGATCTCAGGGGAAGCCGCCACGGCGGATTGGCGCAGACGTCGCCGCATCGGCGGCGGCAGGCGGGACGGGTTGGTTCGCCGGCGGCGAGGCTGGCTCCGGAGCGGCCTGGTCCGTTGACGCGACCTGGACTTCGCCAGTGGACGTTGGCGTCGCAGGCTTGGTTTCGTTGGAGACCGGCGAATCGCCCGGCACCGCCGCCACGGCTGCTTCAGCGGCGGGCAAGTCGGACTTCGCGGCGTCAGGCTGCGCCGGCGGCTCCGGCTGCGGGGCGGCAATCGCCGCGGCCTCGGCCGGTGCCGGTATCGCGGCGACGGAAGCATCGTCCGATGCTTTCTGTTCGGCAACCGGCCCCCCGACCCGCAGCATCGCCAGTACGGGTCTCGGCGCTTCGACTTGCTGCGCGAACGTTGCCTCGGGGGCGGAATGCCAGGCGGGATTGGTCGCGAACTGCTCATGGGCCGCGCGCAGCAGCGCCGCCGCGCCGAGCCCGAAGACCAGTATCGACATCGTCAGGAAGGTCGCGGCGAACAAGAAACGGAAGCCGGGCAGCATGGCAAGTTCCGCCCCCGCTTTGGTGTTGCGAGGGCTTTCGAGCATCCGGGAACGCGGTGACCACTGAATTGGCCGCGTTCGCGTCGCCTCGGATCCCTTCCCGGCGCCGCGAATCAGCCCGGTTCGAAGATACCGTAAGGTGACGGCGGCGTTGGTTACAATTCGGTGGAATTAAGCCGCGCGACGGGCCGAAAAGCAGTTTCCTGCGCCGGTGAGGCTTGGATGCAACGGTGTTCCCGCTGATCACAAAATGCCGAGTCTGGCGTGGTTTAGCCGGATTTGTCTTGAATGCGCCGCTATCTTCAGCCATCTGGCGTTAACGGCCCAGTGTCGGCTTGGGGACTATACAAGAGCGATGATGAGCAAAAGCATTCTGACGATTTGTGCTGCGCTGATGGCAGGCGCGGCGGGGTCTTCGCTGGCGCTGGCGCAGAGCTACCCGGTATCGCCGCCCGGAGCGGTCTATGCGCCTGCTCCGCAGCCTTATCCGCCCGGCGGCTATCCGGCCGACTATCGCCGCGGCCCCAGCCGTGGCGCGCCGGATTTCGATTCGCTGGAAGACGACGAGGCGCCGAATGCGCCGGGTTCGACGGCGCTGTCGCCACCCGGACCGGTGCTTTCGCCGGATGATCCGCGTTATGCCCACCCCGAACGTTCGCGGCCGATCTATACCGACCGCGCGGTGCCGACCGGTCCGATCACGTCGCCTGACGATCCCCGCTACGGTCGCCCCGTCGGCGTCACGCCGCTCTATTCCGATCGCGGCGCGCCCACCGGCCCGATCCTGTCGCCGGATGATCCGCGTTACGCTCATGCCGCGGACCCGGCCTATTCCGACCGCGGCGCGCCTGCGGGCCCGGTGCTTTCGCCCAATGACCCGCGCTATGGACGGCTCGATGGTCCGCCGCCGGTGATCTATTCGGACCGCGCCGCCGGATCCGGCAATCCCAATGACGAACGCGGTATGCGGCCGCCCGAGGCAATCGGCGGGCCCGGTGCAGCTCCGGCGCCGAACGGTGTTACGGGTTCGATGCAGCCGGCGCCAGTCGGAGCCGACGGCAAGCCGATGGTGTTGTCGGCGCTGCCGCCGGACGAGCAGCCGGAGGCTGGTCCTGTTGATCTGGCGCCGAATCTGCGCCGGCAGGAAGTGACTTTCGCCACCAAGGAACCTGCGGGAACGCTGATCGTCGATACCCCGAACACCTACCTGTACTACGTGTTGGGCGGTGGGCGCGCGATCCGCTACGGCGTCCGCGTCGGCCGCGACGGCTTCACCTGGACCGGCGTGCAGAAGATCACCCGCAAGGCCGAGTGGCCGGATTGGCATCCGCCGCCGGAGATGATCGATCGCCAGCCCTATCTGCCGCGCTTCATGGCGGGCGGCCCCGGCAACCCGTTGGGCGCGCGCGCAATGTATCTCGGCAATACGGTGTATCGCATCCACGGCACCAATCAGCCGTCGACCATCGGCAAGTTCGTCTCGTCGGGTTGCATCGGCATGCTGAACGATGACGTCTCGGACCTGTTCGATCGCGTCAAGGTCGGCACCCGCGTGGTCGTGTTGCCCGGCGGCCCGCCGCCGGCCTCGACCACCACCGCCTCGGCCGCGCAGATGCCCGGACCCGCCGGCTCTACGCCTGGCACCCAACCGACCGTGGTGCCGCCGCTGCCGGCGCCGGTGACGGTGCGCTAGAAGCCACGATCGGCACTGACATCAGCAAAAAGGCACGCCATGGCGTGCCTTTTTCGTTTTCGCGGACAGTGCTGTCGGTGACTCGCCGCCGCGCAGATCGCCACAATCCGAATTGACGGGACTTCTCTCGCGCGATTCAGGCAAGCCGCCGCGGCGGCTCGCTGCCTTTGGTCCAGGCGTCGATGCAATCGACCATCTGGCTGTAATGGGCGCGGAAGCTCTCCTCGGTGACGTAGCCGAGATGCGGCGTCAGCACGAGGTTGTCGAGCTTGCGGAAGGGGTGATCCAGCGGCAGCGGCTCGACCGAGAACACGTCGATCGCCGCGCCCGCGATCTTGCGCGCCTTCAGGGTTGCCAAAAGGGCCGCTTCGTCGACGATCGGCCCGCGCGCGGTGTTGACGAGGTAGCTCGTCGGCTTCATGCGCGCGAGGTCGGCGGCGCCGACGAGGCCTTGCGAACGCTGGCTCAGCACGACGTGAATGGTGACGATATCGGCGGTCGCGAACAATTCTTCCTTGCTGGCATAGCCGACGCCGACTTCCTTGCATCGCTCCGCCGTCAGGTTCGGGCTCCAGGCGATCACGTTCATGCCGAACGCCTTGGCGAGCCCCGCAACCTTGGCGCCCAGCTTGCCGAGCCCGACTATTCCCAGCGTCCGTCCCTCGATCTCGATGCCGATGAATTTCTGCCAGAACTCGCCGGCATGCATGCGCGCGTTCTCGCGGCCGATATTGCGGGTGAGTTCCAGGATCATGCCCATGGTCAGATGCGCGGTGGGATCGCGGCCATATTGCGTTCCGCACACCGCTACCCCGCGCTCCTTGGCGGCCTCGATGTCGAAGGCGGCGTTGCGCATGCCAGAGGTAATCAGGAGCTTCAGCTTGGGCAGGCTCGCGAACAGGGCGCGCGGAAACGGCGTGCGTTCCCGCATCGCGCAGACGATCTCGAAATCCGCCAGCGCTTTGGCCGCGGCTTCGGTGGACGCAAACGGCTCGGTGAACGCCTTGACGTCGACGCGGTCGCTGATCTTCGACCAGTCCGCCATCCGCAACGTCAGGTCCATATAGTCATCGAGAATTGCACAGCGCAGCCGCGTCATGGGAAGGTCCGTCTCAGTGATGATGACGGCGAGGAAATGCCGTCCGGGGAAGCGGCATGGTCGCGCGCAATCGGCGACCGCGCAAGCGCCCGAAAGGCCTGAAAAGGCGCGCGCGGCGGAAAAAGCGTCCGCGGCTCGAAACGAACCCGTGGCGTGAGAAGCGTTCGGGAAAAACCGTCTGCTGTTATGAATGCGCCGGCGACCCGACCGCCTTGGCGGCCCGGATTTCGACGACCATCGACTGGACCGTGGGTGACAACGCCTTGTGCTTGGCGTGCCAGGCCGGGCCCGGACCGCGCATATAGTGCAGTTCCGGCCGATAGGGGTCGAACGCCCTGATGAAGAACTGGCGCCAAAAGCCACGGATTGCGGGCGGGCGTTTTGCCTGGGAAGGGGAGTTCTGACGTGATGGTTGCCATGACGCGGCCCGCTGTTTTCGCCCGCGACTTCTGCCGCGGGAAACGCCTTTTGAGGCGTCGAAAGCCAGTTTTGGGCCGATTTGTTAAAAGAAGGTTTCAATTGTCGGCATCTGCCGCCAGCATGGTATCAACCCCGTAATGAACCGTGGTGAACGGATGGAAAACGAGGGGCCTGCGGTTGCCCTTTGGCGACCGCGCCGCTACATCAGCGGCAGCAAATTTCCATAAATCCTCTCGATTTCAGGGACCTCGATGGCGCGCCAATTCGTCTATTTCATGCAGGGTCTGTCCAAGACCTACCCGCCCAACCGCAAGGTGCTCGATAACATCCATCTGTCGTTCTATCCCGACGCCAAGATCGGCGTTGTCGGCGTCAACGGCTCCGGCAAGTCGACCCTGCTGAAGATCATGGCCGGCCTCGACAAGGAATACACCGGCGAGGCCTGGGTCGCCGAGGGCGTCCGCATCGGCTATCTCGAACAGGAGCCGCAGCTCGACGCCACCAAGTCGGTGCGCGACAATGTCATGGAGGGCGTCGCCAAGAAGAAGGCGCTGGTCGACCGCTACAACGAGATCGCGGTCAACTATTCCGACGAGACCGCCGACGAGATGACCAAACTGCAGGACGAGATCGAGGCTCAGGGCCTGTGGGATCTCGACAGCAAGGTCGACCAGGCGATGGACGCGCTGCGTTGTCCGCCCGACGATGCCGACGTCACGAAACTGTCGGGCGGCGAGCGCCGCCGCGTCGCGCTGTGCAAGCTGCTGCTCGACGCGCCGGACCTCCTGCTGCTCGACGAACCGACCAACCATCTCGACGCGGAGTCGGTGTAATGGCTGGAAGGACATTTGCGCGATTATAACGGCGCGATCCTGATCGTCACCCATGACCGCTACTTCCTCGACAATGTCACGTCATGGATTCTCGAACTCGACCGCGGCAAGGGCATTCCGCACGAGGGCAATTATTCGTCCTGGCTGGTGCAGAAGCAAAAGCGGCTCGAGCAGGAAGGCCGCGAGGACGCCGCGCATCAGAGGACGATGGCGCGCGAGCGGGAATGGATCGCGGCCTCGCCGAAGGCGCGCCAGGCCAAGTCCAAGGCGCGCTACCAGCGCTATGAGGAACTGCTGAAGCTCGCGAGCGAGAAGCAGACCCAGACCGCGCAGATCATGATTCCCGTCGCCGAGCGGCTCGGTCAGAACGTGGTCGATTTCGAGGGCCTGACCAAGGGCTATGGCGACCGGCTGCTGATCGACAATCTGAACTTCAAGCTGCCGCCCGGCGGCATCGTCGGCGTGATCGGCGCCAACGGCGCCGGCAAGACCACGCTGTTCCGCATGCTCACCGACCAGGAAAAGCCGGACAAGGGCACCATCACGATCGGCGAGACCGTGCAGCTCGGCTATGTCGACCAGTCGCGCGACACGCTCGACCGCAAGAAGACGGTGTGGGAGGAGATTTCCGGCGGCAACGACCTCATTCTCTTCGGCAAGCGCAAGGTCAATTCGCGCGCCTATTGCTCGTCGTTCAACTTCAAGGGCGGCGACCAGCAGAAGAAGGTCGGCGCGCTGTCGGGCGGCGAGCGCAACCGCGTCCATCTGGCCAAGATGCTGAAATCGGGCGCCAACCTGCTGCTGCTCGACGAACCCACCAACGATCTGGACGTCGACACCCTGCGCGCGCTGGAAGAGGCGCTGGAGGATTTCGCCGGCTGCGCCATGATCATCAGCCATGACCGCTGGTTCCTCGACCGCATCGCCACCCACATGCTGGCCTTCGAAGGCGACAGCCATGTCGAATGGTTCGAAGGCAATTTCCAGGACTATGAAGACGACAAGATGCGCCGGCTGGGCCAGGATTCCGTCATCCCGCATCGCGTGAAGTACAAGAAGCTGACGCGGTGAGGCCCTTCAAAGCACTTGCGGGGTCATGTTCACGTGATATGCTATCTCAAGTTGATAGCGCGATCCCGATAATACACGGCCAATTTTAGATAATCATCGCGCGGAAATTTTGCGGAGGCGCGTCATGGCGGGCCGCGGCACAGGACCGCTTCCATTTGCTTTTCTGCTTGCTCTGGCGGCGGATGCCAATAGCGGCGCGGCTGCGCTTGCGCCCGTTACGCAGGACAACCTTCAGCCGCTTCACCCCGGCATGTTGTCCGGCCTGATTGACCCCAACGAACATCCCGAGTTCAGCATCAAATCGGTCGAGCAGGTGAAAGACGGCGAGACCACCACGGTGGTCCAGTACTTTCCAAATTTCCCGAATTTCCGAAACTGCTTCACCGGAACCTGGCGAAACTGCTGACGCTGATGATTGAGCCTCGCCTCATCATTCTGCAGCCGACGCCCTACTGCAACATCAACTGTTCCTATTGCTATCTTGGCCATCGAGACGACAGGCGCCTGATGTCGCGCGAAGTCGTCGAGGCGTTGCGGGACAAGATATTTCGCCGCTTGTCCGCCCAGTCCGCGCCGATCGTCGTATGGCATGCCGGCGAACCGACATCGGCTCCGATCGCCTGGTACGAGCACGCCTACAGCCGTTTGCTGGACGTGGCTCCGGCAAAGACAGGCTTTGCGATGCAGTCCAATGGCATAGCCATCGACG
The DNA here is from genome assembly GCA_963843225.1 of uncultured Alphaproteobacteria bacterium. Taxonomy (GTDB): domain Bacteria; phylum Pseudomonadota; class Alphaproteobacteria; order Rhizobiales; family Xanthobacteraceae; genus Bradyrhizobium. The sequence goes on from CAWJJT010000018.1 coordinate 340,370, forward strand.
ACCGATGGATCGATCTGTTCCGGCGCACCAATACCAATGTGAGTTTGAGCATCGACGGTCCCGAGAGGTTCCATGACGCGCGCCGGCGTACCCGCAACGGCAAGCCCACCTGGAAACTCGCCACGAGAGCACTTGAGCGCCTGCAGGGCGCGGGGTTCGACCCCAGCGTGATCACGGTTCTGCACCCGGCCGGCCTGGATTGTCCCGAAGACTATTATGCGTTCTACCGCGATCACGGCGTCACCCAGATCAGCTTCAGCATCGACGAACTGGAAGGCGCCAACAAAACCTCCAGTTTTGCGGGCAGGGATTTCAAGGCCGCGGTCACGGCCTTCCTGCTTGCGATGCTTGAGCGGGCCTATCGCGATAATTTCCCGCTGCATATCCGCGAAGTCGAACGCATCGCGCAGAAACTGGCGGGAGTCGAATTGTCCGAAAACGAGCAGGTCGAGCCCTGGGCTGCGCTTGTCGTCGCGGCCGACGGCGGCGTCTCGACGTTCTCCCCCGAATTTATGGAGATGAGCGCGCCGGCCTACGACAATTTCGTGTTCGGCAATATCCTCACTGGCGGCTTCGAGGAGTTCGCGCGCAGCCAGGCCTTTCTGCGCGCCAGCCGGGAAATCGAGCGAGGCGTCGCGGCCTGCAAGACGTCATGCCGGTATTTCGCCGTTTGCGGGGGAGGAAGTGCGGTCAACAAACTCTCCGAAAAAGGCGACATGGCCGCGACCGAAACCGATTTCTGCCGGCTGACGACGCAGACATCGGCGGATGCATTGCTGAGTTTTCTGACGCACGCCTCTCGACGCTCCGAAGGACTGGAGCCTCGGCGATTCCGGCCCGGCGAGAGCGAATTTGATGGGAGCCTGAGCCATGTCTTCGATTTTGGCCTGGTTCGGGGGCGACCCCAATTCTCTGATCAACTATCTTTTCGGACTGGTCATCATTGTCCTGTACGCCAAGGACAAGTTCAACACGCCGACCTACGACAAGGAGTTGATGGGGCCGTTCTCCCAGCTTCCGCCCCAGCTTCTCACCATCGATGCGCGCTATCGACAGGGCTTGCGGATCTACATTTTTCTGCTGGCCGCGTTGTACACCGCGCTCTGCATCATCGGACCCAATACCTTCAACAACCAGAACATTCAGCTCGGCATCTCCGCGAACACCAACCAGCTCTGGCCGGTTGCCTCGGCGACCTTCCTGATCTCGACGGGCGCGGCAAAGGACAGTTCGATCCTGGGAAAGATCGAGCACTTCATCCGGCAATACGCGCAGAAGGCGGCCTACATCCCCAGCATTGTCAGCAATCTGGCCTATGCCATCCGAAACGTCGAAACGACGCCATGGCTCAAGGAAAATGCCGACAAGCTCAAGCAGGATGAATTCGACGAACGCAAGCACGCGTTGACCGCCCTGATCGGCGAAAAGTTCGTCGCCAGGATCAACAGCAATCCACGGCAGCAGGGACATCTTGCCGCGTGGGCGCGCGCCAACATCGTCTTCTATTGCTTGCACCAGATGTTCAGGGACGTGCTCCCCAGTGAAAGGCTGAGCCAGATTACGGACCTGCCGGAAAACATCGCGATCTTCGAAAGGCTGAAAAAGGGGCGCGAGGAGCTTGAGGCAAGGTTCGTCCTCGCCGAGGAGCAGCGCGAGCGAAACGCGGATTCGGGAGTCGACCTCGACAAGCTGCTCAGCGACGTACAGCGCTACTCCAAGGAGGTCTCGTTGACGATCGTCGTCCTGCTGTCGCAGGCGGCTCGGACCTTTTCGAACCTGAAAGAGCGGCTCGAGCAACTGGGGTTCCGCGAAATCGAGCTGCGCGACCGGTCCGACCATCTCGTTTATTTGCTGATGGTGAACTTCTCCGTCGTGCTGGGAGCGTTGATGTCCTACGGACTGCTGCTGGCGGTCGATAGCTTGCCCGCGGCTACCGGCCCCGTCTCCGGAATCTTCGCGAAGGTATTTGGCTGGTTACGGAACGTCGTGATCCTTCCGACGGCGGACATATCCGGGCGACTTCAACGTGGTTGATCACACGGGACAGCTTCTGATCATCGCCACCGGCGCGCTGATTTACATGGTCGTTTTCAAGGTGATCGATTATTTGCGGGAGGGAGATCTGGAATCGGCCGATTGGCGGGAGAGCTTGCAGGGATATGTGATGGTCGTGGTGAACGCGAGCCTGTGTTCCACGGTGATTTACATTCTGCTGCTGGTGCTCCTGCTGTCTCCGCTCGGTTTATTGCCGTGGATATGGACCGATCTGGCCGGGCTTGCGCAGCAATTTCTGTTTCAGCTCGTTGTGGCGGGTCTCGCGGCCGGTTTCGCGGTGAGTTATCTGCGGCACGCGGTCAGGATGCGGTGGCGCAATGGCGAGCATCAGAACTGGCCCAGGGTCATTCTCGATGGCTTCCTGCTGTTTCGTGAGCGTCCGGATTTTATCAAGCTCGTTCATGCCGTGTTGGCGGCGTGCCTGATAGGCGCGCTGGCCAAGGCCGTCAACGTCCACACCAAGACGAACCTGATAGATACGGCAAAGTCCCAACTCGATCTGGTGCAGCAGGGTTTTGAACAAAATCAGGGATGGCTCAGCGCGTCGCTGTCCGACAGATGACCGGCGCAGAAGACGTCTCCCCGGTATCGAATGCCGCCGCAGGAGCTGATCGATGTCTCCTGCGAGCTGAGAGACATTTATGCGGGCGTCTATATGCTCGATCTGGAAGAGGGGTATCTGCCGCTAAACCCGGATTTCATGAAGGCCGTGAGCGACGTGCCGCCTGATAAGGCGCAGGGATTTGGCCGGGTGGCTGACTGCAAGGGCGTACGGGTCAAGGATTCGACGATCGAACGCGAGATCGGGCAGCTCAGGGGGATATGCCAGTCCCTGAACGCGGTGCCTCTGGTGAAGGCGACCCAGCAGGGACCGTACAGCTCCGCGCCTCAAGGGCCGTCCGGTTCGGCCCCGCCGGGCGCGATTCAGGCGCCGCCGCGTCAGTTGATGATCTACTCGACTCTCTTCAAGGCGCCCGAAAAGTGCGAACTGAGTTTGGTTTCGACGAACGATGATGACGAGAGGAACTTCCTCAGTCTTGGGAATTCGCTCGCTCAATTGTATCGGACCGTCAACAGCCTCGGTCAGTTCTCGAGTGGAAAGGGGAACTATGCGGTGGTCACCTTTCCGATGATCACGGCTTTCCTCATTGCCTACATGTTCGGCGGGGGGTGTCGCGTCTGGAGAGCGTGGTGGTTGAATAACGATGCCGGCCAGCAGGAGATCGGAAAGCTCAGGGAACAGATCACGGGCATCTACGGACAGGTTGATCAGGAGGATTTCGAACGCTGGCTGGTTTCGCCGCTGGCCGTCCTCAATGGCGTTGCTCCAAAGGAAGCCGTGCGGTACGAAGGCCTGAAGGCCCGGTTGTACGCCAAGATCGAGAGTAAGCAGATCGATCTGAACGAAACGGCCTCGCTGATCGATTTACAGTTCCTGGCGGTGCATAGCTCGGTCCGCAAATCGTCCGGCGCACAGGAACATCCCGGCGCAATACCCTGAGCAGTAAGCAGTAATGCGTGACGTTGGCTTGATAGGTGCTTTACGCCGAACCGTGCGCGTTCTCTCGCTTGTTTCGGCGGTGATGGCCGCATTTCCCGCCTCCGCCGCCGACTCCGGCTTCACGCAATTCATCGCCTCGCTGTGGCCGGATGCGCAGGCCGCCGGCGTTTCGCGCGCGACATTCGACGCCGAGACGCGCGGGCTGGAACCCGACTACAAATTGCCCGACCTGATCCTGCCAGGACGGCCCGCGACCGGCGCGCCGTCGCAGGCCGAGTTCGTGCAGGTGCCGGCGGACTATCTGAAGGAAGCCAGTATCGCGCGGCTGGCGGAGGAAGGGCAGCGGCTGCTGGCGAAATATCGCCCCGCGCTGACGCAGATCGAAGCCCGCTTCGGCGTGCCCGCCACCATCGTGCTGGCGATCTGGGGCCGCGAGACCGATTTCGGCCGCTACACGTTGCCGTATGACGGCGTGCGCGTGCTGGCGACGCAGGCCTATGTCGGCCGGCGCAAGGACAAATACCGCAACGAGTTCATCCTCGCGTTGAAGATGATCGGCGATGGCGAGGTGACGCGCAAGGATTTGCGCGTGTCGTGGGCCGGCGCCACCGGCCTCACGCAATTCCTGCCGTCCGAATTCTATCAGCATGCCGTCGATTTCGACGGCGACGGCCGCAAGGACATCTGGCATTCCGTGCCGGATGCGCTCGCCTCGGCCGCGCAGCAACTCGTCAACAAGGGTTGGCAGAAGGGCGTGCGCTGGGCCTACGAGGTCAAGGCGCCGGCCAATGTCGATTGCACCATGGGCGTGCCGGAAGTCACAAAACCGATCGGCGAATGGCTGCGCGCCGGTTTTACTCCCGTGCGTGGGGAAAAACTCAGCGCGGAGGAACAGGCGCAGCCGGCGTCGCTGTTGCAGCCCGAAGGCATCTACGGCCCGGCGTTCCTGACGACGAAGAATTATTTCGTGATCAAGGAATACAATTTCTCGGATCTCTATGTGCTGTTCGTCGGCCATCTCGCCGACCGCATGACGAGCCCGCTGGCCTTCGCGACGCCGTGGTCGGCCTCGACCCAGTTGCGCACCGCCGACGTCGAAGCCATGCAGCGCGGCCTGACGCGCGCGGGCCTCTACGCGGACAAGATCGACGGCAAGGCCGGAATGCAGACGCGTGCGGCGCTCGGGGCTTACCAGAAGAAGGCCGGCCTCAAGGTGGATTGCTGGCCGAGCGAGGCGGTGCTGCGCTCGATCGGCGCGGCGCGCTGACCAACGAAAAACCCGGCCGAAGCATCGGCCGGGTTTTGAAATCTACGCGCGGTCAATCGCGCGCCGGGTCGTATCAATCGCAATACTGGACGCGGCGGAAGCGCCAGCCATAACCATCCCAGAAGCGCTCGCGGACCCAGCGGCAGGGCGCGGGGCCTTCTTCCACATAGACCGGGCCGCCATAGGCCGGGCGCTGGGAGGCGATGGCGCCACCGACGATCGCGCCGCCGATCAGTCCGGCCGCCACGCCTGCGGCAACGCCGCGCTGTGCGCTCGCGGGCGTCACGGCCAGCGAACCAGCGATCGTTGCGACCGCAACCAAGGCAGCAAATGTCTTCTTCATGTCCTGGGCTCTCCTGGAGATGGCGCCTTCAACAGCGCCGGGGTTTAAGATGACTCATAACGCCGTGTTCGAAGCTGGCCGTCTCGCTAAAAAGCCGACAACAGTCAATCCAAGGCAACGTCCCCGTGGGGCTAATGGACTGGAAAAGAAGGCTTTTTCAGGCCAATTTTCCGTTACTCCCCGAAAAGGGGCCGGTCGAAGGGGGAACCGGCGCCGATTTAACGAAGATGAACGGGATCAACCGCAGACCCGCACGCGGCGAAATCGCCAGACATAGCCGTCCCAGAAACGCTGCCGCTGCCAGACGCATCCGCCATAGCCGTAGCCGTAATAGTCGTCAGCGGCATAGCCCGGGCCGTAGCCATAGTAACCATAGCGGGGTCCATAATAATAACCCGGGCCGGCCAGCGCACCGCCGACAATGGCGCCGCCGATCACGCCAGCCGCCAGACCGGCGCCGAACCCGCGCTGGGCATGGGCGGGCGCTGGGGCCGCCAGGGCGGAAATCGCCAGGGTGACAACAGCAGCAAGCGCCAACAACGTCTTCCTCATGGCCTTAACCTTTCGCGCCGAGCAAATCGTTACGGTAAAAGTTCCATATTTCCCTTGAATGATCAATGAACGGAGCCGCCATATTTGGTGACGAAGTGTGGCCCGAGGGCTCTATTTTGCGGCGCAAGATGAGCCCTTTCCGGAGCGGCTGAGGGAAAGTCATGACTGGCGCGATGGCAGCCCTTGGAATCGCGATCGCCGCCACTTCGGCGATCTGTTACGTGCTGCTGACGCGCGCCGAGACGATCAGACGCAACCGCCGGCCGGCCGGCGATAGTTCGACGGATGGCGGTTATTCCGGCGGTGACGGCTGGGCCGCCGCGAACTGGTTCGGCGGCCATCATTCGGCAACGGACAGTTCGGGTAATCCGAGCGATTTCGGCGGCGCTGATAGCGGCGGCGGTGGTGACGCAGGTGGTGGCGATGGAGGCGGCGGCGATTGATCCGGTCGGGCGATCCGGAAAACACCGGGGTTTTGATCCAGCGCAAGAGCGCTATTTTAGATTCAGTCCAATCTGTCCTAACGGGTAGTTTGGAATTGCTTGAAAGAAGGCTTTTTCCTTTTGCTTCGCGCCACGGCCTTGAATATCTCATGGCTCAGCATCAGCGAAGGTAGTTCCGGTTTCATGATTGTCTGCTCCTGCAACGTCCTCAGCGACCACGATGTCCGCAGTGCCGTGAACTCGGCACAGGATCTGCCGCGCAATGCCAGGCAGGTTTACGGCTGCCTTGGTTGCAGCGTCGAATGCGGCCGCTGCGCAAGCACCGTGAAGACCATCGTTGAAGAGGCGCTTGGCGCCTGCGCCAAGGCCTGCCGCTCCGGATGCCCGCACAGCCGGGTGGAAGCGGATCAGCCGGAAGAATTCGCGCTCGCCGCGTCCTGACCAATCCCGAATGCGTCATTTGGTCTGCAGGCCCTTCGGGATAAGGGTTGCTCATGCGTGCAATCTGATTTAGAAACGTTCTAAATCATTGGGCCGGACCGTCCCGGCTTCAATCACGGGAGTGCAGGATGCAGGGCGACGCGAAAGTCATCGATTATCTCAACAAGGGCCTGCGCAGCGAACTCACCGCCATCAACCAGTACTGGCTGCATTACCGCCTCCTGGCCAATTGGGGCCTGCTGGAGATGGCCAAGACCTGGCGCAAGGAATCCATCGAGGAGATGGAGCACGCCGACAAATTCACCGACCGTATCCTGTTCCTCGACGGCTTTCCCAACATGCAGGTGCTCGATCCCTTGCGGATCGGCCAGAACGTCAAGGAAATCATCGAATGCGATCTCGCCTCCGAGGTCGCGGCGCGCACGCTCTATCAGGAAGCGGCGACCTACTGCCACGGCGTCAAGGACTACGTCTCGCGCGACCTGTTCGAACGCCTGATGAAGGACGAGGAGCATCACATCGATTTCCTCGAAACCCAGCTCGACCTGATCGGGCGGATCGGCCTCGATCTCTACACCCAGAAGCATGTCGGCGGGCTCGAGAGCGAGCACTAGGCGGCGCGCAAAATTCCAGCGACGTTTGCCTGGATATTTGGTTCGTCATGGCCGGGCTTGTCCCGGCCATTCACTTTGCGCCTTACAACTGCGTCCGGTAGCGCGCCTCGACCACGGCCTGGTTCTCCGGCTCGCCGAGGCCGGTCTGGTCGTGGATCACTTCGCTGATGCTGGGCATCACGGCGCGCTCGACCTGCGTCGCTGACCACAGTTTCGAACGCATCAGTGCCTTGCCGCAGTGGAAATAACATTCCTTCACGCTGATGGTGAGCACCGCGCGCGGCGGCTTGCCGAACTCTTCCATCGCGGCCAGCAGCGCCGGATCCGCCGACAGCGTGCCGGTGCCGCCGACGCGCAGCGTCTCGTCGATTCCGGGCACGAAGAAGATCAGCTGCACGAAGCCTGAGCCCTCGACGATGTTGCGGAAGCTGTCGATCCGGTTGTTGCCGGAGCGGTCGGGCATCAACAGCCGGTTCGGCCCGGCGACGTTGACGAAGCCCGGGTTGCCGCCGCGCGGCGAGGCGTCGACGCTGCCGTCGGAGCCCGAGGTGGCGAGCACGCAGAACGGCGACATCGCGATGAATTTTTCCGCATGCGCGTCGATGGCCGGACGCGCCTTGGCAAGCACGCGCGGCGAGGGCTTTTGATAGATCGTCTCGAGGTCGCAGGCGGCGAGTTCGGTCAAGGGTTCTCTCCCGTCGGGGTTTCGGCGAGAGTATCAGCAAATGTCGCGGTGGTCATCCGGCGCGAGCGCCCCTCCGCGTGGTGGTTTCCGCCGAAATTCACACCGCATCCGCCGGCACGAAACAGCTGATGATGATGCCGCCGCGGTGATGCACATACCACACCACCGCTTCGCCGACCGGATTGCCGCGGTCGCGGATGATGGCGTGCGCCGGGACCTGCATCCACTGGCCTTCGATCGGCACCCAATAGGCGCCCCCGTGAAAATCATATTCGGTGCGATGACCGTCGGAGATGTCGCAGCAGGGCACGCCGTTCGGCGCGATCACGCCCTTGAACCAGGCGCGGATATCGGCAGGGACGTTTTCATATTGCCCGTTGTCGAAGGCGAACGCCGCGCCTGCCAGCACCGGCAAGCACGCCAGCAGCACGATCCGCACGAACCCTCGCATGCGATACTCCACAGCGCCATAATCGTCGTGGCGGACCGCCTTGCGGCGCGCCGCGAATCCTTCAGCAATCGAACGCAATTAAGCCCGAGCCGGGAAGCGGATGCATGCTCAAAAAATATGCTTTGCTTTCGCGATTGCGAGATGAATGCGGCGCGAAAGCCTTTTACATCGTTCGCTGCGGCGCGGTCGCCAGCAATTCGCGCAATTGTTCCTGATAGAATTTGGCGTTGCCGGTGGTGAGATGGCCGCGCGTCTCCGTCGAGGCCGGGATCAGATAGAGCTTTGCATTCTTGATGCGCTTCAGCGCCGCGTCGGTGACGCCGGTCTCCGGCGGATTGCGTTCGTCGTCGGCGGCGTTGATCGCCAGCACCGTCGCCTCGATCTTCTCCAGCCCCGCGGACGGATTGTAGTCGTGCGAGGCGTCCCATTGATAGACAAAATCGTTGGCGTCGGCGGTCACCGGCAGCGCCAGCCGCTCGTCAATCATCTTGTCGGCTTTCGCCGCGGTCGGGGCCAGCGCCTGATAGCCGAGCGTGCCGCCGGCGGAAGCGATGCCGTAGGCGGCAATGGCGTATTTCATCATGCGCGGCTGGCTGGTGTAATCTCCGGCTCGATAGTCGGGATCGTTGCGGATGGTTTCCAGCATCAGCCGCCGCAGCATCCAGTTGCGCGCCGCCATTTCGGTCGGCTGTGACGCCATCGGCGCCAGTGCGTCCATCAGGTGCGGATACCTCACGCCCCAGATCCAGGTGTGCATGCCGCCCATCGAATTGCCGATCACCAGCCGCAGGTGCTTGATGCCGAGGCCCTCCGTGACCAGGCGGTATTGCGCATCGACCATGTCGGTGTAGTCGTATTTCGGAAACGCGGTCTTCATGCCGTCGGACGGCTTTGTGGATTTGCCGTGACCGACGCCGTCGGGAATGATGATGTAGTATTTCGCGGCATCGAGCGGCTGGCCGGGACCGAACAACTCGCCCGCGAAGGTCGGCGTCAGCATGGACGCGGCCGAGCCGCCCGATCCGTGCAGCACCAGCACCGGCTGGCCGGAGGGCTCGCCGACGGTGGTGTAGTGAAGCCGCAGTTCCGGCATGGTCTCGCCGGTGTGGAATTTGAAGTCCCTGGCGATCCAGTCGCCCTGCTTCGGTGGGGGATAGTCTGCCGCCAGCGCGGTAAAAGAGGTCATTGCAAAGACAGCCGATAGCACCGCGCGCAAACATTTCATGGATGGTATTCCCCCCGAGCGCGACCGCTCTTCAATCGGGGCCGCTTGCGGCGCTTACCTATCACGCCGTGCGGGAGGAGCCGAGACGGATGCGCCGCGGCCCCTCGCAAAATTTTTTGCCGTGCAAGGGGAATACTACGGCGTGTCCTCGACGTCGGTGTCGGGACGGTCGCCCCCGGCGGCGGTCTCGGTGTGCCATTTGCCGTCGGGCGTTTCGTATTCGATCGCCTCGGTCCGCCCGGGCACGCGCTGCTCGGCGGCGGCGCGCTTGGCGGCCGCCAGCGCCCCGGCATGGCTCGCAAACGGCTCGGAAAATACGCCATCGACGGTGTAGGCCCAGCCGCCGTCGTGCTGAACGATCTTGTAGATGACATGGGACATGCGCAGGAACTCTCTGGATTTTGCCGGGACGCCGGGGGTGAACGTGACGCCCATTCTATGCCAAAATGGGCCGCGATGCAGATATTTGAAGCAGGGCCGGGCGGATCAGGGAGAATACCAAATGTGCCGGAACATCAAGACGCTGTTCAATTTCGAACCGCCCGCGACCGAGGATGAAATCCAAGCCTCCGCGCTGCAATTCGTGCGCAAGCTCTCGGGCTTCAACAAGCCGTCACAGGCCAACGCCGAGGCTTTCGACCTCGCGGTCGCCGAAGTCGCCGCCTCGGCCCGGCGGCTGTTGACCTCGCTGCACACGCACGCGCCGGCCCGCGACCGCGAAACCGAGGCGGAGAGGGCGAAGGAGCGCTCCAGGCTGAGATTCGGGTGAAAGGCATCATGGGCGATCCGCCAGGTGCGATACCGGCGATGCCGTCTGTGCGGGGGCATCAACATCAATCCGCGTCCCACATCACCGGCAGATTCAACAGCCCGCGAAACGCCCAGCCGCCGACCTTGACCGGCTCGCTTGCGTCGAGCCGCAGGCCCTTCAGGCGGGCGAAGATGCCGGGCAGCGCCACGTCCGCGACCATGGCGCGCGAGGCAAACGCGCCGGCGCAATAATGCGGGCCGGCGCCGAAGGCGATGCTCTTGGCGGTATCGCGGGTGATGTCGAAACGATCGGGGTTTTCGAAGCACGCCTCGTCGCGGTTGGCCGATCCGAACATGAAGAACACGCGGTCCTCCGGCTCGAAGTCGACCCCGCCATACGACCATGGCTTTGCCACCCGCCGCGGCGACATCCCGATCGGCGCGATCCAGCGCGCATATTCCTCGAACACGTCGATCCATTTCGCTCTTCCGGCTCTGACCAGCGCGAGCTGGTCCGGATGCGTCAATAGCGCCCAGACCGTGCCGGCGATGGCGTCGCGCGGTTCGTTCTGTCCGCCCGAGATCGCGAGCTTGATGTTCGCGCGCACGCTTTCGATGGGCTGGCCCGCGGCGAGCAGCACGCTGAGGATGGAATGGTCGGGATGCCTCGTCACGACCGGGATCATGTCGTCGATCGCCGCGTCGATCCCCGCGGTGGCGGCATGGCAGCGCGCTTCCACCTCCTTGTTGCCGGTGTAGTTGGCGATGCCGTCGATCATCGCTTGCGACCACGCGTCCATGTCCTGAAAGCGCATGTTGGTGAGCCCGGTGACGTCCTTCAGGCATTCCGCCGACAGCGGCAGCGCGAACGCCTTGCAGAGATCGGCTTGGCCTGAAGGCGCGAGCTGTTCCAGGATGCGGTCGGCATGGGCCTTGAATTGCCGGCTCCAGGTATCGCGCACCGCGCGCGGCGACACCGCGGGAAACATCGCGGCGCGCTCGGCCATGTGGGCCGCGCCGTCCTTGCGCATCATGTTGTGGCCCATCAGCGTGTTCATCAGTCCGGCCGGCTGATGCGAGGAGAACACGTCGATGCGCTTTTCCTGGGTGAAGATATCGTCGCGCCGGGTGAAGACGGTCGAGCCGAGCTGCGGCACGAACGCGATCGGCGTCTTGCGCCGCATGGCCGCGAGATCCGGATAGGGATCGGCCCAGAACGCGGCGACGTCGATGTCGAAATGCGGGGCGTTGGACACGGCTCAGATCGTCCGGTAGCCGCCGTCGACCATCACGATCGATCCGGTGACGTAAGCCGACAGATCCGACGCCAGGAAAATCGCGGGCCCCACGATGTCTTCCGGCTTGCCCGGCCGGCCGAGCGGGGTGTGGTCCATGAAGATCTTCACCAGCGAAGGATCGCTGGCGCGCACCTTTTCGTTCAGCGGCGTTTCGATGAACCCCGGGCCGATCGCGTTGACCCGCACGCCGTCCTTGCCGAGTTCGGCGGCGAGCGCCTTGGTGAAGCCGAGCACGCCGTGTTTCGAGGCGGTGTAGGCCGGCGAACTCGGCGTGCGCAGATGCACGAAGGACTGGATCGAGCCGATATTGACGATGCGCCCCTTGGCCGCGCGCAAGGCGCCGAGAAACGCATGGGTGACGTTGAAGACGCCGGTGAGGTTGATCGCGATGATGTCTTCCCAATCCTTGATGACGGCATCAGTGGCCCCCAGCATGCCGTTGCGGCGCGCGATGCCGGCGTTGTTGACCAGGATCGAAACCGGCCCGACCTTGCCGGCGACCTCTTTTGCGAGCGCGATACAGTCTTCGCGGCTGGTCACATCGAGCGCGAAACTCTGCGCCTTGCCGCCGTTGTCGCGGATTTCCCGCGCCGCCTCCGCCGCCGCCTTCTCGTTGACGTCGAGCAGCACGACTTGCGCGCCCTCGCGCGCATAGCCGAGCGCGATGGCCCGCCCGATGCCGGAGCCGGCGCCGGTGACGGCCGCGATGTGGTTCTGGAGCAGGGCCATGGGGTTTCCTCTGTTTTTTGGTTTTGGGCGTTCCATGCAAATTAGTTCAAAATGACGGGGGCGGAAACGGAAAGCTTTACCGAGTGCGTTGTATGAGATGGGCATGGACCGACGGCTCGTTGAATGGAAACTCGACATCGAACGGATCTGGTCGGCGGCCGCGCCTGACTATTGGCAGGCCGCGTGCCTTGCGGACGACATGATACGGTTCAGCGAGGAGACGGTGCTGCGGCAGGCGGCGACGCAGGCATTCCCGATCCTGCGCAGCGCCTCGATTCAAAAAGCCGACCAGGCCGTTCAGGACGCCGCGCGGCGCAGGCTCGGCGTGCTTCGCGAAGCCCTGCACACGCTCGCCACTCCGCAATTCGGCAAGCGCCAGACCGAGGCGAAGTCGCTGACGCCGGAGGAGGGCTATCGGCAGATGCTGGGATTGCCGTTCGGCCGCAGCCTTTCCAGAGCCGAGATCCACCGGGCCTACAAGCATGTGGCCAAGCGCGCGCACCCGGACGCCGGCGGAACCGCGCGGGAATTCCAGGAACTTTCCGCCGCGCGCGATGCGTTGATCGAACGCAGGTGAGAGCTGCCGATGTCTTGTGCAGGTGCCGACGCTCCGTAATGCACGCATGAGGGGAGACGGCGCCCTCGCTTGTGAACAATTTTAGATTGTATTAGGATGCGATATATACATCGTCGCTGCCGTGGATTTTGCCCAAGAGATTTGACATGGAAGAAATGCATTTGAAGGCGTTCGAGGCGTTGCCGCATTCCTCGACCTGCCGCCTGATCGATTTCGACAGGGCGGACGTGGTGCCGGGTTTCGTCTCGAAGACGTTTTTCCTGATCGTCGCGGGCATCAAACCCTGGCTGACCATGAAGGTCGAATTGCATCCTCTGATCCACATCCGGCAGCCGGAATATTGGGGCATCGAGGTGGTCGCCTGCCAGGAGGGCGTCGGGCAGCCGCAAACCGCGCCCTATCACGTCACGCTCGACATCACGCATGTGCTGGGCACCAAGGGCATCGAGGTGATCGGCGCGTCGGGCAGGAAGCGGTTCAATGTGCCGTAGCGCGTGAGGCGGGTTCGCCACACCTCCGCCGCATGCTGGTCTCCCGAAAGGACGGTGGGCACGGCGCATGAAGCGCGCGTGCCCACCCGATCCGCCGATCGATCCGCATCTGGAGTATCCGGCCAAGGGTTAGTCCCGCGAGCGCGGACGAGGTTCAATCCTCATGCCGGACCGCTGACGCGTTCATGAATGGCGCGGCAGTGCCGCACCAGATTGTCGATGCGCAACCACGAATTGCTTGAGCGGAGTGTCAATGTCGTAGAAATAGATATTGGCGATGAAGCCGTAGATGCCGGCATCGATCGCCGTCGGTTGCTCGCCATGCACATAGCCGCGCGCGGGAATCAGTTCGGCGAGCGCGCCGAGATCGGCAAGGCCGCGCGCCATCGCGGCATCGGGATCGAAGCGGCCGATGCCCTGGTAATGGTAGCGCTGGGCGTTGAAGGCCTTTGCCTTGTCGAGGCCTTCTTCGGTGAGGCTCGGATGCTCGCGCAGCAGCGCGTCGCGGAACGCGGGCCAGTAACGCTCGTCCTTCCAGCGCGAATACGACATCACCCAATAGAGATCGTCGAGCATCCGCGTGATCAGCAGGCTGGTGGTGCGCTGCGCGGGAGTTAGCGCCGCATCGATCGTGAGCGCGTATTTGCGGGTGACGAACTGCAGGATGGTCTCGCTGTCGCCGACCGTGTCGTCACCGTCGACGATATAGGGCAACTGGCCGCGCGGCGCCTTCGATGCGTCGAAAATGTGTTCGTGCTTGAACGGCACGCCGGCCAGCCGCAGGAACGCGAACACCTTCAGGCCGTAGCCGTTGTTGTCGGCGACGCCGAACAGCGTCGGGTAGGAGTAGAGCGTCAGCATTCCCGGGCTCCCGAGGTTGAGGGGAGGCTACCTCAGCCGGAGAGCCGCGCCTAGGCAATCCAGGTCAGGGAACCCCTGTCGTGTGGGCCGCGAAAAAGCGAAATACGCTTTGCCGATGGCGCCTATCGGCTACAATGGCGGAAGCGCGACTCGATTTCGCGTCCTGCCTTTCAACCTCCCCGGGGAATTCCAGCAATGAAGATGTCATCCGCCTTTCGTGTCGCGCTGCTTGCGCTGATCGCTTTCGCCGGCGCCACGCTGTCCTCCGCCGCCCGTGCGGACGAAGGCTTCGTGACGCTGACGATCTACAAGGCCGGCTGGATCATCGGCGGTTCCGGCGGCGGCGGCGTGCTGACCTTCCACGGGCGAAGCTATCCGCTCTCCGCCGGCGGCCTCGACTACGGCCTGGTGTTCGGCGGCTCGAAGACGGTGCTGCGCGGCCGCGTCAGCAACATCTACCGCCCGTCGGATGTCGCCGGCGTCTACGGCGCGGCCGGCGCGGGGCTCGCCGTCGGCGGCGGCGCGCGGGCGATCGTGCTGAGCAACCAGAAGGGCGCGGTGCTGGAACTCAGCGGCCGCCAGGTCGGGCTGATGGCCAACGTGGATCTCAGCGGGCTCGCGATCACGATGAGGTAGGGGATGCGTAGGGTCCTTCGTCATTGCGAGCGAAGCGAGGCAATCCAGCTTTATCGCGGCAAAGCTGGATTGCTTCGTCGCTCACGCTCCTCGCAATGACGGCGGTGAGAGTTCCGATTCAATTGTCAAACAGCCCGAGGGCGCGCGTCCGCATTGCTCGCGACGCGGATTGCGCCCGGGTTTTGCGTGACGTTCGCCCTCCTTCGAAAAAGAGGGCGCAGGGAAGACCGGGTGCGCGCTGCACCCGCGGTCTCGTGCGCAAACGGGTAAAAAGAAAGCGCACACGAGCATACAGGTTCAGCGGAGGCAATCCGGCCTTCCCTGCGCGGTGGCTTACGGCTTACTTCGCGCTCTCCCCGGTGACCGGCTTTCTTGCCACCGTCGCCGGCGGGATACCTCCCGCCCACTTGACGCCAGCACCGGGGCGTCAGGACCACACGACTTCGCCGTCCGCGTTTCGCGGCGTTCGTCTTTCGCCGCAATCCGCGTCCATCGCATCCCACCGCGCGTTCGTGACGATCGCGAGCCGCCCCTCTCATCGGGTGAGACGGGCAATCCAGAGCGCTGATTTGCGCCGGGAGTGAAGCGGAATATTTTTCGCGCGGGGGCTGGACAGGTTTTCGGTGATTTGCCCGTCGGGTTGATTTGTCGCAGGAGCGTCGCGAGATTTCGCTTGCGCGCGAGGCGAAACAGTTCGAGCGGTGGGTTAGCCAACGGGTCGCGCGAACGCGCGCCCGACGGAAACGCCTATTTGCCGGCGCCGGCAAACGCCGTTTCCAGAACGTCGCCGATGGACTGCCATGTGCGACCGTCGAATTGAACCAGTCGCAACTGCTTGATCGGCCGGAAGTTCCCTGGCCCGGTGCTGATTTTGATGCCCGGCAGCAAGACAGAACCCTGGTAATCCCTTAGCGCCGCGGCTTGCTTCATGACGTTCTCGCGGGACAGATCATTGCCGCATTGCTTGAGCACCTGTGCCAGCGTCTCGGCGGCCGCGTATCCGAACATGGCGGCGCCGTCGTCATTGCCGCCGGCCCGATGATACTTTTCCAGAAACGATTGCAGTTTTGGGGTGGCCTGATCGTCTTTCCAGGCCGGATCACCTGCATCCTTCAGATAGGCGGCTGTGATCACGCCCGCTGCGTTTTCCAGGCCGGCAGGCTTCAGCGCGGCAATCGACGAGGCCATCTGGTTCAGGATGAAGACGGGGTGCCAATCGAGCTGCGCCGCCAGTTGGACCACCTTCGCGGCGTTCGAGGGCACTCCCGCGAATACGAAAATCTCGGCGCCCGATCGCTTCAGGATCGATACGTGCGTGTCCAGATGTTCATCCGCGAGATCGTATGCGATGTCGACCCTGATCATCCGGGCGACGGGACCCAGCCCGTCTTCCAGCCCCCTGATGATTTCCCGGCCGAAATAATCGTTCTCCCAGAGCGCCACGATTTTCTTTCCGGGGTAAAACGCCTGGATGTAGTTGGCGTAGATGCGTCCCTCTTCCCGCAACGACGGCTGCCAGC
Organism: uncultured Alphaproteobacteria bacterium; assembly: GCA_963843225.1. Classification (GTDB taxonomy): domain Bacteria; phylum Pseudomonadota; class Alphaproteobacteria; order Rhizobiales; family Xanthobacteraceae; genus Bradyrhizobium. The sequence continues at coordinate 356,809 of CAWJJT010000018.1, forward strand.
CCATGGTCCACGGAAACATGGTCGGGTCGCTGAGATGATCGTCGCCCGAGGCGACGAAAAGCTGGGGCACCTGGCTGTCATTCAGGTATTTTCGAACGGCAAAATTGCCCGGCGTTCCGAAAGAGCCGAACATCAGAAGCACGTTGTCTTCCTCGACAAGATTGCGCGTCAGGCTCAGCGCGGCTGCGGGATCGGCCTTGTCATCGTGGGAGATAAAGCGAACCTTGCGGCCGTTGATTCCGCCGCGCTCATTGATCGTGTCGAAATAGGCCGCTTCGGCCTTGCCGATTGCCCCGAAGACCTCGAGACTTCCGGTGTAGGGCATGAGATTGCCGATGAGGATTTCGTTGTCGGTCGCTGCTTGTTTACGTACCCGCTCGGAGATAGCACCCAACGACGTCAGCGCGACGACGACGGCCAGAAGGGTCCGGACGAGCGTATTCATTGCGGGAACCCGGCTAAGCTCGGAATGCCCGCCCAGACTTGGGGTTCGCGGGATCGATCGCTTGATCTAGATCAACGGCCAGCCAATCCACGGCACGCCCGGGGAACGAAGCAGTGCGCCGCAAGCGCAGGGGGCAAAGCGTGCCCACCGAGTAGCGCGAGGAGTAGATGGTGGGCACGACGCAAATACGCCTTTGCCCACCCAGCGCTTTCCAATCCGTCCTCCGCGCTCGCGCGGACGGTCGGATTACAGCGTGCAGTGATGCTGCATCCGCATCTTCTCCTGCACGCTCATCGCGGCGGTAAGGGTCGGGACCGGCTTGCTGACGACCTTGTAGTCCGAGGGCCATTGCATCGGCTTGAACGTCAGTTCCTCGTTCCAGATCTGGCAGATGCCGGTGTTGTCCCAGCGGATCACGTAGTAGCCGGCCTGCGCCGGGCTCACGACGGCAATGGCCGCGACAGCGATGCAGATGGCGGCACAGAGGGCGTAAGCACGACGCATGATCAATCTCCGGTCGGAAAGGGACAGCTTCCGCCGGTCGCCGGGCTGGCGTCCTGCTTCCGCGATGATGTCGGGCGCATTAGGTGCGGCAAAAGCCGGAGAGTTTCAAGTGGAAAGGTTGTGAAACGTTCGCGGCGAGATAGCGGCATCTCGCCTTGCAGAGCGATCATCTGATTTGCAGTTCGCGAGATGGGTAAAGTGCAGCGAAACCCAATGCCTTTCTGTTGGAGAAGTTGGTGCGTTACGCCCTCCGCTGTTCGACGTAGTACGACCCACCCCGCGGGCTACTCCCACCCCGGGCCGCCCAGACTATCATTCGAACCCCGAGCCCCCTAGGCCGCGGGCAGATTAGTAGTTAACTTTCGTTCGCGATCACCGGCAGGAGGATACAGATGCCGATATTGACCACCTACTATGACCATCGCTCACATCAGATTCTACCGATAACGAAAAATCCGGTCACGGATGGGCACACGGCAGTCCGGCACGAAAAGGAAGTCGCAGATGGGATAAAGAGCAACAATGATCGGGGCGCTCGTGCACTGAAGACGGAATATCGAGGCATAACATACCGTTCTCAGACAGAGGCGCGATGGGCTGTATTCTTCGATGCGCTCGGTGTTCAATTTTCGTATGAAACTGAGAAAATATCTCTTTCGTCTGGTGCGGTATACGTGCCGGATTTCTTCCTCAAGGATTTCAATGCATATTTCGAGGTTAAACCATCAAGCGATGAAGTCGTCACGGCTGAAGCAACGAAAGCACGCTGCCTCGCTCACGATCGCCCTGGGCAACGAGTATGGCTTGCCATAGGTGCTCCCGCACCAAAAACGCCAAACATCCTTGTTCTTGATCGTGGCCCCAAAACGTGCCGATAGAAGAAATTCTCGGCAATCCGGACCACCGCTACTGGTTTCATGAAGATCGTCGTGATGAACGGGTCTATTGGCTGCATTCTGAATTGGTGCATGGATTTGTTGTCGGCGGTCCGGGCGACTCCACGGATCATCAGAGGCCTCCACTCAATCATCGTTACGTGGCGGAGGCCTATAAACTGGCGCGCTCTGCATCTTTTTGAAGAGAATATCCGGCACTTTGGCTTGGGCAGAGGATGGCAAGCGATTATTGCGACGAGCGTCAGTGCCAACTCGCACGAACCGTGGAATTGCGCGATGTGGGACGCGGGTTGCAAGCTTGTCGACGCGAGTTGTAGTTGGCAGCGGTGCAGATGCCGCGTTGAGAGTATTGAGAGGGGCCATGGCCAGCCGCGATGAGATAGAAGCCTTCATGAAGAACTTCCCGTCGCAGGAACTGATTCTGTCGATGGAGCCGGAGGACCTAGGCACACACATGCTGAAATACATGATGGGGACCTACGCCGAGACGCACCGGTTCAACTTCATGCAGATGGTCTTTCCCGGCCAGATCTCAGAGCGCTTCATGGAGGCATGGGGCTGGCTGGAGCGGGAGGGTTTCGTCGCGCACCGGCCGAACGACATCAACGGGAATGCCTTCTTCGTTACCCGTGCCGGACAACGGGTCGCGCAGGCGACGAATTTTGACGCCTGGAGGCAGGAGTTGATGTTTCCCGGCGGTCTCGACCCGATCATCATGTCGAAGGTCAAACCGGAGTTTCTGCGCGGCGAATACGAGATGGCTGTCTTCCGCTGCTTCAAGGAGGTCGAGATGCGGGTCCGCGATAAGGATCCGAGCTTGGCCGGGGAGTTCCGGCGTCGATCTCATGAACAAGGGGTTCGGGCCGAACGGGCCGTTGATGAGGGAGGCTGAAAAGAAGGAGAGGAGCGCGATGCGCGAGTTGCTCACCGGCGCTTTCTCCATGTTCCGCAATCCGTCGGCGCACCAAGAGGTCCAGTTCGACGAGCCGCGCGAGGTCGTCGATATGATCTGCTTCGCCAACCAGTTGCTGCGGATGATCGGCCGGATCTAGTAGAGGAAATGTGCGAGCGAAGAGAGATAAACTCGTGCGAAGAAAAGGCCGGGCTTTCGCCCGGCCCCTCCACATTTCCGATGGATGCCCGGTCAAGCCCGGGCATGACGCGAACAAGGGGGAAACTAAAGCACCCGATTGCTCTCCTTCACCTTCTCCGCATCCAGATACACCTGCCCGCCCATCTCCTTGAACTTGGCCGACATCTGCGCCATCCCCTCCTTCGCAAGGCTTCGGAGGGCAGGCCGTCCTCGATCGTGCCGCTGATGCTCATCCCCACCGAGTTCGGATCGTTCAGCGTCGCCGCATAATCGCGCACGTCCTGGGTGATCTTCATCGAGCAGAATTTCGGGCCGCACATCGAGCAGAAATGGGCGACCTTGTGGGCTTCCTTCGGCAGCGTCTCGTCGTGGTAGGCGCGGGCGGTTTCGGGATCGAGGCCGAGGTTGAACTGGTCCTCCCAGCGGAAGTCGAAGCGGGCGCGGGACAGCGCGTCGTCGCGCAGTTGGGCGGCGGGGTGGCCCTTGCCGAGATCGGACGCGTGCGCCGCGATCTTGTAGGTGATGACGCCGACCTTGACGTCGTCGCGGTTGGGCAGGCCGAGATGCTCCTTCGGCGTGACGTAGCAGAGCATCGCGCAGCCGAACCAGCCGATCATGGCCGCACCAATGCCTGAGGTGATGTGGTCGTAGCCCGGCGCGATGTCGGTGGTCAGCGGCCCCAGCGTGTAGAACGGCGCCTCGCCGCATTCCTTGAGCTGCTTGTCCATGTTGATCTTGATCTTGTGCAAGGGCACATGGCCGGGGCCTTCGATCATGACCTGGCAGCCCTTCTTCCAGGCGATCTGCGTCAGTTCGCCGAGCGTCTCCAGCTCGGCGAATTGCGCGCGATCGTTGGCGTCCGCGATCGAGCCCGGCCGCAGGCCGTCGCCGAGCGAGAACGACACGTCGTATTTGCGCATCAGGTCGCAGATTTCCTCGAAATGCGTGTAGAGGAAACTCTCCTTGTGATGCGCCAGGCACCACTTCGCCATGATCGAGCCGCCGCGCGACACGATGCCGGTGACGCGGTTGGCGGTGAGGTGGATGTAGGGCAGCCGCACGCCGGCGTGGATGGTGAAATAGTCGACGCCCTGTTCGCACTGCTCGATCAGCGTGTCCTTGTAGAGCTCCCAGGTCAGTTTGACCGGATCGCCGTCGCACTTCTCCAGCGCCTGATAGATCGGCACGGTGCCGATCGGGATCGGCGCGTTGCGCAGGATCCATTCGCGGGTGGTGTGGATGTTGCGGCCCGTCGAGAGGTCCATCACGGTGTCGGCGCCCCAGCGGATCGCCCACACCATCTTGTCGACTTCTTCCTCGACCGATGAGGTCACGGCGGAGTTGCCGATATTGGCGTTGATCTTGGTCAGGAAGTTGCGGCCGATGATCATCGGCTCGAGTTCGCCGTGGTTGATGTTGCAGGGGATGATGGCGCGGCCGCGCGCGATCTCGCTGCGCACGAATTCCGGCGTGACGAAGGCCGGCACCGAAGCGCCAAAGCTTTCGCCGTCGGCGAGCGCGGCTTCGGCGCGCTCGAGCTGCTGCTTGCGGCCGAGGTTCTCGCGGGTCGCGACGTAGATCATCTCCTTGGTGATGATCCCGGCGCGGGCGAATTCGAGCTGGGTGATCTTGTGGCCGTCGAGCCCGCGCAGCGGCTTGTGATGGGCGGTGAAGGCCTTTGCCGCATGCGACGCGCCGACATTGCCGTTGTCCTCCGGCTTGATGTCGCGGCCCTGATATTCCTCGACGCCGCCGCGCTCCTTCACCCATTCGATGCGCGCGCGCTTCAGGCCCGGCATTGACGTCGATGGTGACGGCCGGATCGGTGTAGGGGCCGGAGGTGTCGTAGACCGGCAGGTTCGGCTCGCCGGCGCCTTCGGACAGGATGATCTCGCGCAGCGGCACCCGCACATCGGGCGCTTCGTCCGGCGTGACAAAGATCTTGCGCGAGGCGGGCAGCGGGCCGGTGGTGACGGCGGGAAGCGTGGTGTCCGGGTTGGAGCGGATGTTCATGGTGTATCCTCCTGTGAATTTCTGATTCGTGCGTTTCGTCACTGCCGTCATCGCTGAGCGTGCGCGCTCTATGCGCGCCTCGAAGCGATGCGAGCCGTGGCTGTCGCCCTTCGAGGGCCGCTGTAGAAGCGGCCACCTCAGCGGTGACGGATCGATAGATTGTGTTCGTATCTCACGCGGCCTCCGCGTTCAGCGCGAGCCAGGCGCGCACGCGCGCGTCGGGCTCGGGGTTTTGCGTGACGTCGCTGACGACGGCGATGGAATCGGCGCCGGCGGCAAAGATCTCGCGCGCCTGTTCGAGCTTGATGCCGCCGATCGCGACCAGCGGGATGTCGCCGATGCGCTTCTTCCACTCGGTGATCTTCGGGATGCCCTGCGGCGCGAACCGCATCGATTTCAGCGTGGTCGGAAAGATCGGCCCGAGCGCGATGTAGTCGGGCTCGGCCTTCAGCGCGGTTTCAAGCTCCGTCGTCGTCATGGGTGGAGAGCCCGAGCGTGAGGCCGGCGTCGGCGGATCGCCTTGAGGTCGGCGTCGGCGAGATCCTCCTGGCCGAGATGCAGGTGCTTGGCGCCGGCGCCGATCGCCGCGCGCCAGTAATCGTTGACCACGAGCTTGGCTTCCGTGCCCTTGGTCATCTCCAGCGCGTCGGCGACGGTCTGCAGCGCCTCGGAATCGTTGAGGCCCTTGGCGCGCAACTGGATGGTGCCGACGCCGAGCAGCGCCAGCCGCGCGACCCAGGCGACGGTGTCGACGACCGGATAGAATGCGATCAGGATACGGCATGCCAGAACGGTGTCCCAACGACAGGGGTTGAAGGGGAGGCGAAGTCGCGGGCTTCCATCAGCCCGGCTTCATAGGCCGTGCGGCCGGCCTCGACGCCCAGGCGAAACGCTTTCGCCATCGCGACGGGATCGGCGGCCTTTGCGATCGCGGTGTTGAGCAGCACGGCGTCGTAGCCGAGCTCCATGCGCTTCCGCGGCGTGGCTCGGCGCGCCGAGGCCGGCATCGACCACCAGCGCGATGTCGGGCAGGCGGTCGCGCAGCAGTTTTAACGCGTCGCGGTTGGTGATCCCCCTGGCGCTGCCGATCGGCGCGGCCCACGGCATCACCACCTTGCAGCCGGCATCGACCAGCCGCATCGCGACGCCGAGGTCTTCGGTGCAATAGGGGAACACCTCAAAGCCGTCCTTGATCAGGATGGCGGCGGCCTCGACCAGGCCGACCACGTCGGGCTGCAGCGTGTCGTTGTCGGCGATCACCTCGAGCTTGATCCAGGAGGTGCGCGAACAATTCGCGCGCCAGCTTTGCCGTGGTCACGGCCTCGCGCACGGTGCGGCAGCCGGCGGTGTTCGGCAGCACCGTGACGTCGAGCTCGCGGATCAGCGACCAGAACGCGTCGCCGGTCTTGCCGCCGGCGGATTCGCGCCGCAGCGACACCGTGACGATGTCGGCGCCGGACGCCTGGATCGCGCTCTGCATGATCGCGGGCGAAGGATACAGCGCGCTGCCGATCAAGAGGCGGGAGGAAAATTCGCGGTCGTAGAATTTTGGCATGTCTCTAGCGTCCCTGCTTGCCGCAAGCCGCGGCCGTCATCCTGAGGTGCGCGCCATTGCGCGCCTCGAAGGATGACAGTGAGGAGTGTGCGGCCATCCTTCGAGGCTCGCCGAAGGCGGCTCGCACCTCAGGATGACGGCGGAATTTGTTGCGACGTATCCTGGGAATCATCCCGTCACCCTCCCTGCCGCGGCGTGATGATCTCGATCTCGTCGCCGGTCTTCAGCGTCGTCTCGGCCCAGCGGCTCCTCGGCAGCACGTCGTAATTCAGGGCGATCGCGAAATGATTGCCTTCGTATTCGAGCTCGCCGAGCAGCGCGTCGACGCTGGCCGACGAAATCTCCCGCGGCTCGCCGTTGACGGTCACGCGCATTGCATCACCTCGTTGTCGATGCGGCCGCGCTCGACATAGCCCAGCGTCAGTTCGGCCAGCGCCGGCGCGATCAGGAAGCCGTGGCGATAGAGGCCGTTCACCGCGATGCGGTTGTCGTCGATGCGCGATGCGCGGCAGATTGTCGGGAAAGGCCGGACGCAGGCCGGAGCCGAATTCGACGATGCGCGCCTCGGCAAACGCCGGATGCACCGCATAGGCCGCGCCCAGACAGCTCCAGCGCGGAGCGGACGCTGACGCCGGTGTCCTCGGCCTCGATCGAGGTGGCGCCCAGCATGAACAGATTGTCCTCGCGCGGAATCACGTAGAGCGGCCAGCGCGGATGGATCAGCCGCACCGGGCGCGCGAGCTGGACCTCGTCGGTCTCGATCAGGATCAGTCTCGCCCTTGACGCCGCGCAGTTCGGGCTGCGTGTCGCGCGCGGAAAGCCCGCGGCAGTCGATCACGAGGCCGTCGATGTCGGAAGCTGCAGGCTCGCTGTTGAACCTGATGGTGCCGCCGGCGGCGATGATGCGCTGGTGCAGTTTCGGCAGCACGCGGCGCGGCTCGACATGGCCTTCGCCGGCAAAGAACAGCGCGTCGCGAAAGCGCCCTTCCAGCGACGGCTCGAGTTCGGCGAGCGCGCTGGCGTCGAGCCGCCGGTGGCCGGAGGTCAGTCTTGCAAAGCGTTCGAAATCGTTGCGGTCGCGGCTGTGCGCCACCACCAGCGAGCCGTTGAACGGCGTGTCCGGCAATTCGCGCCGCCACAGGTCGAGCGCGCGCAGGCCGAGCCGGCTGATGACGGGTTCGGCGCTCTCGCTCTCGCACCAGGGCGCCAGCATGCCGCCGGCCCAGTGGCTGGTCGAGAGCATCATCGCCTCGTCGCTGCGCTCGTGCAGCGTCACGGCGTGGCCGGCCTGCGCGAACAGCAGCGCCTGCCAGGCGCCGGCAATGCCTGCGCCGATGATGGAAACGGGAGAATCCCCCCGCGGGGTCTTCGAACTCTGGTACATCCCTGTCCCTTCGCCGGCATGACCCGGATCAGGTTCAAAGGGTCACCGCGGTCTCGAGCCCTCGGATGAGGCCTCAAGCTTGCGGTATCTCAGCTCCTCGTCGGAGCTCCCCTCGGAACGGCTCTAATGTAGGCCGATGCGGCTGACGTGTCAACGCATCTGGCCGGGAACTGCACCGGATGGCTGCATCCGGGGTCCAAGTGGTGCCGTCGGTCCCGGTTCTGCGGAGCGCGCAAGCGCGCTGCACCGCGCCCGGGACACGATCGTCGACTGCTTCGGCAAGCTGCGCGTGCGCGTCGACGGCGCGTTCGAGCCGCTGGCGCTTGGCGGCGTAGTAATAGCCCGCCGCGTAATAGTGCACGGCGCGGTCGTGGTCGCCGTTGGCGACGCGATAGGCGCCGGCGAGATATTTGACGCCATAGGTGAGATTGGTGTTGGGATCGCGCAGGCCTTCGGCGTCGCCGGTGTAGCCGAGCCCGCGCGCGGTCGCGAGCTTGATCTGCATCAGGCCGATGGTGCCGCCGCGGCCGACCAGGTCGCGGCTGATAGCGGCTCTCGCGCACGATCACGCGATGCACCAGCGCTTCCGGCACGCCGTTGGCGCTGGCCTGGCTCGCGACCATCGCCTCATATTCGGCGCGCTGGGCGAACGCCGCCTGCGGCAGGCACAGCGCCGCGAGGGCTGCGAGACCGGCGAGAAGTAACGGACGTTTCATCGTATTTCGCCTTTGGGACGCCGGGTTCGAACCGGCGGGTGAACGTGCTCGGTTCCCGAATCTTGCATCCGCCGGGCATTGTTATGGCGAAAATCCGGCTTTCCCGGGTTTTTCGCCGCATTTGCAGGTATTTAGCCCAAAGAGGGCGCGGCGGCGGCCTTGCGGGGCGGGCCGCTTTACCAAGAATTATGCGCTGGCGTGGTTCGATCGCGGGACTCGACCCCCTTGCCAGATCGTCAGGAAACCGCGGCCCGCCGATGACCCTTTCCGTTGCGCATGCCAGCGAAGACTCAAGCCCGATGCGCGGGCTGCTGCCGCTGTGGGTCGGCGTCGGCGTCTATGCGCTGTTTCTGCTCGGCGGCAACCGGCTGCTGCTCGATCCCGACACGATGTGGCAGGTCACGGTCGGGCAGTGGATCCTCGACCACCGCGCGGTGCCGGAAACCGACGTGTTTTCCTTCACCATGCGCGGCCAGCCCTGGATCTCGACGCAATGGCTGTCGCAGGTCGCTGTTCGCCAAGAGCTATGCGCTGTTCGGCTGGAGCGGGCCGGTGGTGCTTTCGGCCGCCGCGATCGCCGCCACCTTCGCGCTGTTCACGAAATTCCTGAACCGGCATCTGAGCGAAAGCACCACGCTGGTGTTCGTCGCCGCGGCGCTGACGCTGACCGTGCGGCATCTGTTCGCGCGGCCGCATGTGCTGGCGATGCCGGTGATGGTGGCGTGGGTCGTGCGGGCTGGTCGCCGCCGCCGATCGCCGCGAGGCGCCGTCGTTCTGGCTGCTGCCGCTGATGGCGCTGTGGTCCAATCTGCATGGCGGTTTTGTCTTCGGCCTCGTGCTGATCGCGCCGCTCGCGCTCGACGCGGTGCGTGAGCGCGAAGGCGAGTTCGCGCCGATCGCTGGTGCTGCGCTGGGCCGTGTTCGGCTTTGCCGCGCTCGCCGCAAGCTGCTGCACGCCCTATGGCTGGAATGCGCTGCTGGCGTCGCAGAAAATTCTCAGCCTCGGCAGCGCGCTGCCGCTGATCATGGAATGGCGGCCGGCGGATTTCGGCAGCCTCGGCGCCGCTCGAGATCTGCCTGCTGCTCGGGATTGGGCCTCGCGCTGTGGCGCGGCATCAGGCTGCCGCCGCTGCGCATCGTGCTGCTGCTGGGCTTGCTGCACATGGCGCTGTCGCAAGGCCGCGCCGGCGAGATCCTGGCGCTGCTGGGGCCGCTGGTGCTTGCCGCGCCGCTCGCCGCGCAGATCGGCGGCAACGAGGGTTTGCATTCGCGGCCGATCGCTCCGGCGCGCGGCGCGCTGTTCTCCGTCATCGCGATGCTCGCGACGGCGGGAACCTTTGCCTATGCCTCGGTGCAGCGCTTCGAGCCGCATCCGCACAGCGCGCCGGTCGCGGCGGTCGTCGAACTCAAGAAGCTGAATGTCGCGCGGGTGTTCAACGACTATGATTTCGGCGGCTATCTGATCGCGAGTGGCGTCGCGCCCTTCATCGACGGCCGCACCGAACTCTACGGCGAGAAATTCTTCGTCGACCACAACGCGGCGTCCGGCCTGATGGAACCGGACAATTTGTTCCGGCTTCTCGATCAGTACCGGATCGAAGCGACCTTGATGCGCACGCAGAGCGCGGCGACCAAGCTGCTCGATCACGTCGACGGCTGGCAAAAGTTCTATGCCGACGACATCGCCACCATCCACGTCCGCAAAGCCGGCGCGGTGCATACCGCCGAGCCCGCGGTCGAGCCGAAGGCGAAGTAGTCCTTCTTGCCGGCGCGGCGAAAGGCCGCTCCCCAGAGCCTCACCGAAAAAACAGCCAGCGTTTTCAGGCGCAGCGGCGACGTGATTCACCTTTCGTCATGGCTGACTGAATGCACCCGATTTCATTCGCTGCATTTTGATTCGAACTCTCGCGATGACGTCTGCTATGTAGAGGACGGGTCCGCGCCTTCGCCGCTCAAAAGCCAAAATGCGCGCGCTAAGTTGCTGACGGAGCCAGCGGTGAGAACAGGCAGCAGTCCTGTCCCATTCGCCGTCAAAACGAAAAAAGCAAAAGGGAGGTCGCGTCATGGCCAAGCTTGATCTCGGTTATATGCCCCGGGGCAATCCCTGCGCCCAGTGCAGCAAGCCGATCGCGGTCCCGGAATGGATCGAGCAGGGCCCGCAACGCATCTCCTATCTCTGGCACTGCCGGACCTGCGACTACCGGTTCGAGGCCGTAGCCTTCTTCGAGGAGACGGACTCCGAGGCGCTCGCGGCCTAGAGCTTCGCGGGTTCCCTCTTTTTTGACGCGTTGCTTCAAGCGAACCGGTCGCCGCTTCGCCTGAAGGCGCTTCAACGGGAACTCCTGCGCCGGCGTCACGTTGGTTCGGTTTCATCGACCCAGGGAGGGTATGATGACCGACGTCATGGCAAGACCGCATCCGCTGATCGCGAGCGACCGGGTCGAAGGCACCGCGGTGCGAAGGCCGAACGGCGACAGGATCGGCCATATCGAGCGGCTGATGATCGACAAGGTCACCGGCAAGGTCTCCTACGCGATCCTCAGTTTCGGCGGCTTCCTCGGCATGGGAACCAATCTGCTTCCGCTGCCGTGGGCGATGCTGCACTACAATCCCAGATTCGAGGCCTACGAACTCGACATCGACGATGACGAATTGCGGCGCGCGCCGTCGTTCCGCGCCGACAAGGATTTCGACTGGGGCGATCGGTCGCAGGAAGCCGAGCTGCATCGCTATTACGGCATCCCGCCTTATTGGGGCGGGTTCTGATCGCCATCTCCAAAGTCTGACGCTGTCATCCGGTTTGTCGCGATGCGCGCATCACGCTTAACGCAAGCGTCGCGCGGAATCGTTCCGGTGGAACTCGCTGATATCGCGACGCACACGCATTTAAATCTGCAGGCGAATCTGGAACGGCCGACGCGGTGACGTGTTCTCTCCCGACAATTTCCACTCAAGGGAGAAGATACATGTTGGTTAAATATATCACGGCCGGTGTGGCCGCTTCGACGCTGCTGGCCACTGTTGCGTTTGCGCAGACCCCGACCACCACCGACCGCAAGGAGATGGCGCCGGCGGCAAGCTCGACGAGCAGCGTGACGGTTCGCGGTGACTGGCGCACCTCGAAGCTGGTCGGCCTCAACGTCTACAACGACAAGAACCAGAGCATCGGCTCGATCAACGATCTCTTGACCGACAAGAGCGGGAACATCAAGGCGGTGGTGATCGGCGTCGGCGGCTTCCTCGGCGTCGGCGAGCATCTGGTCGCGGTTCCCTTCGACAAGATCAAGTTCGTCGATACGCCGGTGCCGTCCACCACGACGTCGAGCACGGCGCCCGCCTCGGGCACCCGGCCTGCGCCCGCGACCACGACCGGTGCGGCCAGCACCAGCACGGCGCCGGCCAAGCCCAACCCGTGGTATCCGGACCACGCGGTGTTCAACGCCACCAAGGACGAGTTGAAGGCGATGCCCGAGTTCAAGTATTCGACCTGAGGCAGCGGCTGACTGAATTCGTCAAGCAGCAAGGCGCGTCCGGCTTTTGCCGGGCGCGCTTTTGCTTTGGCGGGCTGATCTCGCGATGTTAGGCTTCCCGGCGGCAGGAGCACCTGCGTCCTGCCCATACCGAACGGGAGGACGAAATGACTGAGAGCGTCTACAAGGTCATCGAGCTGATCGGTACCAGCAAGGAATCCTGGGAAAAGGCGGCCGCTGCGGCGGTCGAAAGGGCCGGAAAGTCGCTCCGGGATCTCCGCGTCGCCGAAGTCGTCAAGCTCGATCTGCAACTCGATGCCAAGGGCAAGATCGAGGCCTACCGCGCCAAGCTCAACATCTCGTTCAAATTCGAGGACTGACCAGCCGCCAGCCCATGGCTGAACGACAAAGCGCGCCCGGTCTTGCCGGACGCGCTTTTGTCAACGTAGCGGTCTCACGGTTCGAGACGCGCGGACGCGCTGCTCACCATGAGGACGGGCTGTAGTTCGATCAGCCTTCACCAGCGGGCAGCCGCCCTTGTCGAGCGGGCGGAAGGCTTCGTCGCCGGGCACGGTGGCGATCAGCTTGTAGAGATCCCATTCACCCTTGGACTCCTCCGGCTTCTTCACCTCGAACAGATACATGTCGTGGACCATGCGGCCGTCGATGCGGATCTTGCCGTTCTTGGCGAAGAAATCGTTGATCGGCGTCGCGCGCATCTGCGCCATCACCTTCGGCGCTTCGTCGGTGCCGATCGCCTCGATCGCCTTCAGGTAATGCATGGTCGCCGAATAGAGCCCGGCCTGGATCATGGTCGGCATGTGGCCGACCTTCTCCATGAAGCGCTTCGAGAAGGCGCGGGTCTCGTCGTTCATGTCCCAGTAGAAGGCGTCGGTGACGATCAGGCCCTGGGTCGCCTTGGCGCCGAGCGCGTGGGTGTCGGTGATCTCCTGCAGCAGCGCGATCATCTTCTGGCCGCCCTGGGTGATGCCGAATTCCGCCGCCTGCTTCAGCGCGTTGGTGGTGTCGCCGCCGGCATTGGCGAGCGCCACGACCTTGGCCTTGGAGGCCTGCGCCTGCAGCAGGAAGGACGAGAAGTCCGACGAGTTCAGCGGGATGGCGGACGTCGCCCAGCACCTTGCCGCCGCTTTCCTTGACGACGTTGGCGGCGTCGCGCTCCAGCGCCATGCCGAAGGCGTAGTCGGCGGTGACGAAGAACCAGGTGTCCTCGCCGCGCTTGACCATCGCCTTGCCGGCGACGTTGGAGAGCGCGTAGGTGTCGTAGGTCCAGTGCACGGTGTTCGGCGAGCAGGCGATGCCGGTGATGTCGGAAGCTGCCGCCGCCGGAATTGATGTTGATCTTGTTCTTCTCGCGCGTCAGCGCGGAGATCGGCAGCGCGACCGAGGAGGTCGGCACGTCGAAGATCGCGTCGACCTTCTCGTTGTCGTACCAGTTGCGCGCGATGCCGACGCCGACGTCGGGCTTGTTCTGGTGGTCGGCGGCGATCACCTCGACCGGCTTGCCCTTGACCTTGCCGCCGTAGTCGGCGACCGCCATCTGCACCGCGGCCAGCGAGCCCTTGCCGGTCGCGTCGGCATAGAGGCTGGACATGTCGGTCAGCACGCCGATCTTGACGACGTCGTCGGAAATCTGCGCGTTCGCCGCGCCGCCGGACGCGGCGAAAGCGAGGCCGGCCGCGAGCGCGGCTGCAAGTGATTTCATGGTTTCTTCTCCCTGGTTTTCTTGTTGAGGGCTTCGGTTGAGAGTCTGTTCTATCCGGCTTGGCAGGCGTCCGCAAAGCCGAAGGCGGCGGAACAGCTGCGGCTGATTAAAACGGGCGGGGCTTCGCTGACCGTCGCCGGTGAGCCGGCTACGAAGGCGAGAAGCGCGAGCTCACAGCCCCGGCAGCGCGGTGATGGAGACATTGATGGCGCCCTGCGGCCTCCGCGATCACGCGCAGCGTCTTGGAATCGAAGGCGATGTCGGCAAGCTGCAGGCTGGTGATGTCGGCGCTCACCCGCACGCCGTCCTCGTTCTTCTGGAAGTCGGCGATCGCGGCGGCGATCTTCTTCTGCGCATTGGCGGCGAACGGCTTGAGGTCGACGGTGGCCTTCTCCGCCAGCGCCTTCTGCAGATGCGGCATCGCCGCGCGCGCCGCGGCGCCGAGCAGCCCGAACGCGGCCTCGGATTCGACCGCGAGTTCGATGTTGGTCAGCCGCAGCGTCTGCTGCGCCTGATCGAGCACCGGCCTGCCCCAGATATGCACGGTGGCTTCGCCGCCGAATCCGAAGAAGCTCTTCTTCTCCTTGGCGTTGACCAGCAGCGAGATCAGCAGCCGGTCGCCCGACGCCGCGACGGTGGCGCGCTTCACGGTGACGTCGACCGAGCCCGAGCCGTCCTCCGGAAAGGTCCGGCCGGCGAACTGCGCCTCCACGATCTTGTTGATGTCGGTGAAGGGCATGTCGATCGGCACGCCGATGCTGACCCCGCCCGGCGTCGGCGGCACGATGGAGATCTTCTCCGGAAACGGGCAGTCGGGCTTGGTCTGCGCCGGGGTGATGCGGGTCTCCGCCTCGATGCCGAGCGTCAGCGTGACCGCCGCGGCATCGACGCGGGGCTGCGCCGCGATCGCGCGGGTCGGCCGCAGCTCCAGCCACAGCGCCGGCAGTGTCGAGGCGGCGCCGGTGCCCTGCAGCGGAATCGAGCGGCAGGCCTTGGCCCATTGCACCCGCGCGTTCTGCTCGAAGCTGCGGGATCGTTGCGGATCCGCGCCTCCGACCGCGGCGAGCTGATCGGCGACGGTCTTGTCGATCAGCGGCTTGACCTGCGCCGGCACGTTGACGCGCGCGCCGGCCACCGAAAGGCTGGTGTCGCCGAGCGTGACCTGCGCCGGCCAGATTCGGCTCGATGCGCCAGGCGGCGGCGAGCTTCGGCCGCGAGGTGATGATGACGTTGCCCTTGATCTCGGCGCTGGCATTGAGCGACTTGATGTTGACGCTGCCGATCTGCTTGGCGACATTGCCGCCGAGCAGGCCGCCGAGCGCATCGCCGACCGCGCCGGTCGCCTTCGACGACAGCGAGCCCGTCACGTTCAGCTTTCCGGTCAGCGGCGTCGCCAGCGACAGCACATCCTGGCGCGCCGGTCGCCGCGATCGGCCCGCGCGAGGCGGTCCAGCCGATGTCGGCGTTCTGCAGGATCTGCGACACCGGATTGTCGGCCTTGCCGGCGAAGTTGCGCGGCGCGCCGCGATCGGCGGCGTCGCGAATCGCGGCGAGCGCGATCGCGACCGGCGCAATGATGCTGGAGATGCGCGGCGCCGGCGGCAGCGGCGGCAATTCGACCAGCACCGGCGCCGGCGACCGTGCCGCGCGGCGACAGCCAGTCCATCGCCTTCAGGCTGACGAAAAACGAGACCGCGACCACCGCGATCGCGATCAGGATAGTCTTGAGGCTCACCGCCAGACGCATCGTCCCCCCGGACTGATTCAAGGCGCGAGTCTACAGGGCGGGGTCCGGGCGGCGCCAGAGCGGACGATCGCGGTTAATTGAGCCGGGCGCTTACTGTCGGCTTACGTGACGCTTACGGGCGTCGCCCGCAACAGCGCCTAAACTGATGTCGGAATCTGTTTCCTGCCAGGACACAAAAATGGCGCGTGAACACCGCGCCATTTGTTTCGTCTCGCGAAGATCCGTTCGCAGCATGGCTGCGCGATCAGCTCCGCTTGCCGCTCGCATTGTCGGCGCGGCGGTCCATCGGCAGCACGATCACCTTGGTGCCGACATTGACCCGCGAATAGAGATCGGTGACGTCCTCGTTGGTGAGGCGGATGCAGCCGGACGAGACGTGGGTGCCGATGGTCCCCGGCGCGTTGGTGCCGTGAATGCGATACACGGTGCCGCCGAGATACATGGCGCGGGCGCCGAGCGGATTGCCGGGGCCGCCGGCCATGTGGCGCGGCAGATAGGGCTGGCGCGCGATCATTTCCGGCGGCGGCGTCCAGTCCGGCCACTCGGCCTTCTTGGTGATCGACTGCACGCCGGACCAGGTGAAGCCGTCGCGGCCGACGCCGATGCCGTAGCGGATCGCCTGACCGCCGCCGAGCACATAATAGAGATAGGTGTTGGGCGTATCGATGATGATCGTGCCGGGCGCCTCGCGGGTCGGGTAGCTGACGATCTGGCGCTTCAGCCGCGCCGGCAACTCGGTCACGGCGTCTTCGTCCTCGTCGGGCGGCCTGTACCGGCGGCTGGGCCGAGGGTTGCGCGAAGGGCTGCGCGATGGCTGCGCCATGGGCGCCGGCGGCGTCAGGATGAAGGGAAACAGCTGCAGCGGCGCGGCCGCGGCGGCGCCGGAAAATGCAACGGCGCCGATCGCCAGCGCTCCGAAGGCGGCGGCACGGCGGGAATTCAGCTTCAACGCGTCCGGATTGAACATGGTCGTCCCCTGTTTGATCGCCGACTGGCGCCGTTCGGCGCGTCTCGTTGGATCGATCAGTACAGGGCAACGGTTTCAGGACGTTTGCGTCGAAAGCCGCAAAATGGTTTCGTCGCATTAAGGAATTGTTTCGTCACTGTGTCGTGGGGAGCGCGAAAAACCCCGCCAACCGGTCAAAAAGACCGCTTTCCCCGTCCATGACGTCACACGCTTGAAATATCCATGGCCGAACGTCGGCACTTTGAGAATCAACAGCTCTCAGGGCTTTCCGTTCATGCGGATATTGATTGCGACCGACGCTTGGCACCCGCAGGTAAACGGCGTGGTGCGCACGTTGACCTCGCTGGCCACGCAGCGCCGCGGCGCTCGGCGCCGAGATCGAGTTCCTGACCCCGGACGGGTTTCCGTCGATGGCGCTGCCGACCTATCCGGGCTTGCGGGTGGCCTGGCCGAACCGGCGCGAGATCGCCCGGCGGATCGAGGCGGCATCGCCGGAGGCCATCCATATCGCGACCGAAGGCCCGATCGGATGGGCGGTGCGGGCCTATTGCCGCCGCCGCAAGCTTGCGTTCACGACGTCCTATACGACGCGCTTTCCGGAATATATCGCGGTGCGCTCGATCATTCCGGCCTCGTTCAGCTACGCGGTGCTGCGGCATTTCCACGCGGCCGCCGCCATGACCATGGTCGCGACGGCGTCGCTGCAGGCAGGAGCTTGCCGCGCGCGGTTTCAGGAAGCTCGGCTTCTGGACGCGCGGCGTCGACACCGATCTGTTCACGGCCCGACGATCCCGTCGAACTCGATTTGCCGCGGCCGATCTTCATGACCGTCGGCCGTGTCGCGGTCGAAAAGAACCTCGAGGCGTTTCTGTCGCTGGACCTGCCGGGCATCCAAGGTCGTGATCGGCGACGGACCGCAGCGCGCGCTGCTGGAGCGCCGCTATCCCAAGGTCAAATTTCTCGGCGAAAAGAAGGGCAGGGATCTGACCGCGCATCTGGCCGCCGCCGACGTCTTCGTGTTTCCGAGCCTCACCGACACCTTCGGCGTCGTGCAACTCGAGGCGCTGGCCTGCGGCACGCCGGTCGCGGCCTTTCCGGTGACGGGACCGCTCGACGTGATCGCGGACCATCCGATCGGCGCGCTGGACACGGATCTGCGCAGCGCCTGCATCCGCGCGCTCGGCATGTCCCGCGAAACCTGCCGCAGCTTCGCGCTGGAGCGTTCCTGGGAAAACAGCGCGCGGCAGTTCATCGGCAATCTGAGCGCGTTGCAGCCGAGCCGTTCGCTGCGGCCGGCGCGCCGCGTCGCCAACACCAGCGCGGTGCAAGGCTAGACGGTCGACACTAGAGCGACAGGGCTAGTGCGAAGGCCAGTTCCATCAGGGCTAACCGGATCAACAAGAGCAGCGAGCGAGAAATCATCATGGCAGAAATCATCAAGCTTGACGGCGTGCGGCAGCTGGACTTCGACCGCGAAATGGTCGAGCAGGCCTATGACCGCTGGGCCCCGGTCTATGACCTCGTGTTCGGCGGCGTGTTCAGCAAGGGCCGCAAGGCCGCGATCCACGCCACCAACCGGATCGGCGGCCGCGTGCTCGAGGTCGGCGTCGGCACCGGAATTTCGTTGCCGCAATACGCGCCGCATCTGCGCATCTTCGGCACCGATATCTCCGAGGCGATGCTGCGCAAGGCGAAGCGGCGGGTCGACGAACTCGGCCTGAAGAATGTCGAGGGGCTTGCGGTGATGGACGCGGAGAAGCTGGAATTCCCCGACAATTCCTTCGACGTGGTGATGGCGCAATATGTCGTGACCGCGGTGCCGAATCCGGAAGCGGCGCTCGACGAGTTCGCCCGCGTGCTGCGGCCCGGCGGCGAGCTGATCATCCTGACCCGGGTCAGCGCCGATGCCGGCATGCGCCGCTTCATCGAGCAGCGGCTGCAGCCGGTGGTGCGCCGGCTCGGCTTCCGCACCGCGAATTCGCCTGGTCGCGCTATGCGCAATGGCTGGCGGGCGCGCATGGCATGGAACTGGTCGAGCGCCGTCTGGTGCCGCCGCTCGGTCACTTCTCGCTGGTCCGCTTCCGCAAGACCGACATCGCTGCCGGCGGCTTAACCGCACGTTGAACCCGCATATGTCATTATGATGTTGTCACACGCCGTACATCGAATCCCTGTACGCAGATCACGCAGACGGCATTCAGGGGAGAACGATGAAGCATTTCATGACGAGCATTGCGAACGCAGCGGTGGGATGACCATCGCTACTATCATCACAGCCGCATCAACCAGAGCCTGCACTTCGTCAGCGCGTTCAGCTTCCTGGTCGGCTATGTCCTGATGTTCTTCGATCCGGTGGTCGCCGCCCTGATCGGCTGGCTGGTCTCGATGACCACGCGGCAGGCCGGTCATTTCTTCTTCGAGCCGAAGGGGTACGACCACCTCAACCAGGCGACCCACGAGCACAAGGAAGAGATCAAGGTCGGCTACAATCTGCAAGCGCAAGATCGTGCTGATGACGATCTGGGCGCTGTCGCCGCTGGTGCTGTACCTCGATCCGACCCTGTTCGGCCTGTTCACGCCCTGGACCTCGCCGGCGGACTTCATGCGCCAGGTCGCCAAGATCTGGCTCGCGGTCGGGATCGGCGGGCTGTTGTTCCGCACCGTCCATCTGTTCTTCATCCGCGACGTCGAGACCGGCCTCGTCTGGATGACCAAGATCCTCACCGACCCGTTCAGCGATCTCAAGCTCTACTACAAGGCGCCGCTGTACCTGATGAAGGGCGAACTGATCGATCCCGGCCTCGACCTGATCGAGCACGGCCTGGAGCTCGAAGAGAAGCACGCCTGAGTCGGCGGTGCGACAAGCAGGATGCCGCTGAATAGTGAAACTCGTCATGGCCGGGCTTGTCCCGGCCATCCACGTCTTGAGGGCTGGAGCGGAGCTGGTGGCCTATCTGAGACGACGTGGATGCGCCTCAGGCGACGTTCATGGCGAGCGGCAGCGACGCCGTCCTTCGGACGAGACTATCGCCCGGCCATGACGCACAGCAAGCAGCGTCCGCATCAGCGAGCGCGTCGCGTGAGCATCTCTTTCAGGATCTGCCGGCGGATCTTCTTGTTGGTGAGGGAAGCGTCGTGCCACCACCAGCCGTCCTGCTTCATCTTCTCGGCCGCGGCGACAAAGCGCTTGGCCACCTCGGCGAAATCCGCGTCGGTGTAGTTCAGGCTGAAGATCAGCCGGCCGGTTCCGACCCAGCTCAGCGCGAGGCCCTCGGCGCGCAGATAATACTGCAGCATCCAGTTGTAGCGGGACGGCTCGGTGTAATGGACCATCCAGATCGACGACAGATTGGCGACGCGGACCGGCAGGTCGTGCTCGGCCAGCGTCTCGTTCAATGCTCGCGCCCGCGCGTTCCAGGTCTCGTCGAGCCCGTCATAGACGCTGCGGAAATGCGGGCTGGCGAGCCGGGTGAGGAATTCGTCCATCGCCGCCATGACGTAGGGATGCGAGTTGAAGGTGCCGCGCGCGAAGCAGACGTCGACCGGGCGGTCGTCGCGGAAGCGGCGCATCAATTCCTTGCGGCCGCAGACCACGCCGACCGGCAGGCCGCCGGCGAGGCTCTTGCCGTAGGTCACCATGTCGGCGCGCACGCCGAAATATTCCTGCGCGCCGCCGGCGGCGAGCCGGAAGCCGACGAACACCTCGTCGAAGATCAGCACGATGTTGCGCTCGGTGCAGACCTGCCGCAGCGCCTTCAGCCACTCGCGTGTAGGCTTCGCGGTCGAAGCCGCCGTTGCGCGAACTGTCGACCAGCGCCGAATCGGCCGGCGCATTGGCGTTGGGATGCAGCGCCTGCAGCGGATTGACCAGCACGCAGGCGATGTCGCGCCGGGTCTGCAGCACGTGCAGCGTGCGCTCCGACATCTCGGCCAGCGTATAGGTCTCGTGCGGCGCGATCGGATTGCCGACGCCGGGCTGCACGTCGCCCCACCAGCCGTGATAGGCGCCGGCGAAACGGACCAGATGCGAGCGGCCGGTGTGATAGCGCGCCAGCCGCACCGCCTGCATGACCGCTTCGGTGCCGGACATGTGGAACGAGACTTCGTCGAGCCCGGAAATCTCGCACAGCCGCGTCGACGTTGTCGACGATGACGGGATGGTAGGGGCCGAGCACCGGGCCGAGCGCGTGCGCGCGGCGTTCGGCGTTGGCGATGCATTCCTTGTAGAAGTCGTTGCCGAAGATATTGACGCCGTAGGAGCCGGTGAGGTCGTAGGACGACATTGCCGTCGAGATCGGTCACCGTGACGCCGGCCGACGACTGCACGAAGGCGCTGGTGCCGAGATGCTCGCGCACCAGCCGGCTGTACTGGAACGGCACGCGATAGGATTCGGTGAATTGCAGGTCGGAGATTCGCTCCGAGGCCTGCAAGGTCAGCGCCCGGCCCTGGGCGAAGCGCTCGCGGTAGAGGTCGGCGAGCCGGAAGAAGCCGTCCTGGCGTTGCCTGGCCACTTCCGCCGGCGCGCCGTCGGAACGGAAGAAATCGTCGATGTCGAATTCGTAGAACGGGATCAGCCGCGCCACGCAAGCGCGACATCTTGGAGTGACCGGTCAGCGAGCGGTGCTTGGCCCGCGACAGCGCCAGCCGCGCCCGCAATTTGGGAACGGCGGCGGCGGTGCCGGCGAACGCGACCGTGGCGAGGGAGAGAATCGGAAGGTGCGAATCCATGTCGTCAAGCGCTATCCAGTCGAGCTGACAGATTCATGACAGTCCGCAGCCTTATCTCCGCTTTGACGCAGCAGGAAGACATCAACTTCCTCCTGACCAACCGCGTGCCCGCGGGCGGCGCTGACCCGGTTCATGGGCTGGTTCAGCAAGATCGAGCAGCCGCTGGTCCGCGACCTCTCGATCGCCTGCTGGCGGCTGTTTTCCGACCTCGATCTGTCGCGAGGCGCGCAAGACCCATTTCAAGAGCCTGCACGACTGCTTCACCCGGGAGCTGAAGCCCGGGCTGCGCCCGGTCGATCCCGATCCGCGCATCGTGGTCAGCCCGTGCGACGCCATCGTCGGCGCGTTCGGCGCGATCGCCGACACCGAACTGTTTCAGATCAAGGGCGCGCCGTATTCGCTGCTCGACCTGCTCGGCGATCCCGCGCTGGTGGAGGCGCACCGCAACGGCCGCTTCGTCACGCTGCGGCTGACCTCGAGCATGTACCACCGCTTTCACGCGCCGTCGGACTGCCGGATCGAGCAGGTCGATTTCATCAGCGGCGACACCTGGAACGTCAATCCGATCGCGCTGAAGCGGATCGAAAAGCTGTTCTGCAAGAACGAGCGCGCGGTGATCCGGACCCGCCTTCGCCACCGGCGAGGCGCTGACGCTGGTGCCGGTCGCGGCGATTCTGGTCGCCAGCATCCGGCTGCATTTCCTCGACCGGCTGCTCAACGCCGACACGGCGGGGCCGGTGGTGTTCCCCTGCGACGTCGGCGTGCGCAAGGGCGAGGAACTCGGCTGGTTCGAGCACGGCTCGACCATCATCGTGCTGGCGCCGGAGAATTTCGAATTCTGCGACAACATCGTGGCGCTCGGCGCGGATCCGCGCCGGCGAGCCGCTGCTGCGAAAGCGCGCCTGAGCGCCGCAACGGCCGATTGCCGCGGAAAGCGTGTCGACCAATCTCGATTTTTCGGCGGCGCTTCATTAGATATTGAGCGGTCGAAACGCGATTCGAAATGCACTGAGGATGCGAGATGGCGCGAGCGCCTGTTCTGGCCGCGGGAGGTATCGTGCTGCGGCAGGCGAAAACGCCTGAGATCGCGGTGGTGCGGCTGCGCAAGCGCAACGAATGGGTTCTGCCGAAGGGCAGGCTCGATGACGGCGAAACGGCGCGCGATGCTGCGGTGCGCGAAGTGCTGGAAGAAACCGGCCATGACGTCTGCGTGCATGAATTTCTGGGAACGCTGGTTTACGAATCCGGCGGACGCTGCCGGGTCGTTCACTACTGGCGCATGGAGACCAGCGGCGAGCAGGTCCACGAGCTGATGGATGACATCAAGGCGGTCGACTGGCTGCCGCTCGATGCCGCCGTGGCGCGGCTGTCGCGCAATTATGAACGCGCGTTTCTCGAAAATGTCGGACCGCTCGCGCTGGAGGCGGCCGCGCCGCGTCCGTCCAGGGCAAGGAAGCCGCCGGTTGCCGAAAAGCGCCGGCGCCGGCCGGTTGCGGTTCCTCCCGCTGTCGCGCCGGAGCCAGTAGCGCCGTTGCCTGACGTGATGGCGCCGGCAATGGAGCGGGATCAGCCGCCGCTTGTCGAGCACAGGGTTGTCGAGACGGAAACGTCCGCCGGTTCAACGGCGCTCGCGAACGCGGCACCATCGGCCGAAGAAATTCCCCGCGGCGACGGCCGAACCGGTCGCGGAGCCGGCATCCGCCGGACGCGCGGCCGATCAAACGGCGCGAAGCCCTCGCATCAATCTGGTGCAGAAGGTGCGGGACTGGTTGCGGCGCGCCGCCTGACCGAGCCGTGACAAGCGGCCTGCGCGGGCTTCGGCGAATGCCGACCAGCCGCTGCCGCGAACCGGCTTCCGCCTGACAAAGCAATCAGTTCTGACAAAACTAACTTGCGTGTCAGAAACTGTCGCATTTGTCAGTTGAACTCACCGCATCCTTTGGCTCTGCTGGCCGTCTTCTTCGCGCGGCGAAATTCGTCGCGGCAATTCGACCACGGAGGATTCGGGATGAACAACAGGGTTCTTGGTTGCCTCATCGCGGGTGCGCTTGCCACAGCGCTTGCGCTGGCCTCGCCGGTGTTCGCACGCGGCGGTGGTGGCGGCGGCGGCGGTGGCGGTGGGGGACATGGTGGAGGCATGGGAGGCGGCATGCACGGCGGCGGCTGGGGCGGCGGCATGGGTGGCGGCATGCATGGTGGAGGCTGGGGCGGAGGCATGCACGCAGGCGGGATCGCTGGCCGCGCAAGCTTCGCCGCGATCGGCGGCGGACCGCATTTCGCCGGGATGGGTGTCGGGCCGCATTTCGGCGGCGCG
Organism: uncultured Alphaproteobacteria bacterium; assembly: GCA_963843225.1. Classification (GTDB taxonomy): domain Bacteria; phylum Pseudomonadota; class Alphaproteobacteria; order Rhizobiales; family Xanthobacteraceae; genus Bradyrhizobium. The sequence continues at coordinate 380,365 of CAWJJT010000018.1, forward strand.
CGGTTTGCGGGTGCGTCCTTTGCGCATGGCGGATTCGGGCCGCGTTTCTCGCGGTTCGGGTTCCACGGCCGGGGCCACTTCCATCACCGCTTTGCGTTCTTCGGCGGGCCGTTTTTCTACGCCGACTACAGCAGTTGCTGGGGCAGGGTGTGGACGCCCTATGGACCGCAGTGGGCCGATCTCTGCGGCGACTATGGCTACTACTGACACCGCTCCGGCATATCTGGCGAGTTGCCGTTGCCGTGGCCGGCGCGTTGCTTGTGCACAGTCCCGTCGCGCCGGCTGCGGTTTTCGGGCAGCGATCCAGGTATAGCGATGGCCGCCATTGCCGAGGTTTCCGGCGCAGTGGAAACCGTTTCGGCGGATGGCGGCCATCGCACTTTTCCTCCGCCGATATCATCACGCAACCTTTAGATTACGCGACGCCAGGTCCGGCCTATAGGTCGGACCTGCGGGGTTTCCGATTCAGCAGCCTTCTTATTGGCCCGCCCGGAGACGAAAACCATGACGGGAAGTCACCGCCGTATTCTGGTCGTCGAGGATGATCCGGAAACCGCCGGTCAGCTGGTGGAATCGCTCACGACCAGCGGTTACCGGGTCGATGTCGCCGCCTGCGGCAACGACGCCCTGAGCCGCGGCATCGCCAGCGACTATGCCGTGATCACGATCGACCGCATGCTTCCGGATATCGACGGCATCACGGTGATGCGCCAATTGCGCGACGGCGGCGTCGCCGCGCCGGTGCTGATCATCAGTGCGCTCGGCGAGGTCGACGACCGGGTGCGGGGCTTGCGCGCGGGCGGCGACGACTACATGGTCAAGCCGTTCTCCTTTGTCGAACTGCTGGCGCGCGTCGAGGCGCTGGGCCGGCGCAGCGACACCGTGGTCAAGGAAACCATCCTGCGCGTCGGCGATCTCGCGGTCGATCTGGTGTCGCGGACCGCCAGCCGGCGGGCGAAGGACATCCCGCTTTTTCCCCGCGAATTCCAGTTGCTGGAATACCTGGTGCGCAACCAGGGCCGCGTCGTTTCCCGCACGATGCTGCTGCAGCATGTCTGGGACCTTCATTTCGATCCCTCGACCAACATCATCGATGTCTATGTCGGGCGCGTGCGCCGCAAGGTCGACGGCCAGCAGGCCTATCCGCTGATCCACACCGTTCGCGGCATCGGGTACTGTCTCCGTGCTCCTGGCTAAAACGCTCAGGTCATCGACCTTCAAGATCGCGCTGATCGCGATCGGCATGTTCGGCGTGATCGTCTCGGCCATCTTCAGCTACGTCTATCTGTCGACCGCCTCCTATGTGCGCGACCGGTCGGACCGCGCGATCATGGCCGAGCTGGCGGTGTTGCAGAGCGCGTATCAGCGATCGGGCCGCGACGGACTGATCGCGCTGCTGCAACAGCGCATCGCCGATGCGAGTTTCGCCGGGAATGTTTACCTGCTGACCGATCCCTCGCGGGCCATTCTGGCCGGAAATCTAAAAGCGTGGCCATCGGCGGACGGCAGCAATGGATGGATCGAGTTTCGGACCGTCGGGCCCTTGCCGGGTGAAGCCAAACCGCCGCTGCTGCGCGCCATGTTCGAGACATTGCCGGATGGCGCTCACCTGCTTGTGGGCCGCGATATCGGCCACCTCGACAGTTTCACCGAGCGGATCGAGACGGCGGTGGTGCTGGGCGCTGCGTTGATCTTTGTGCTGGCCGGCGTGGTCAGCATCCTGGTGACGCGCCGCACCGTGGGGCGGATCGAATCGATCAACGCCACCTCGCGGGCGATCATGCAGAGCGGCCTCGACCAGCGCATTCCGCTCCGCGGCAGCCACGACGAATGGGACCGCGTTGCCGAGAACCTCAATCTGATGCTCGATCGCATCGAAACCCTGATGGGCGAGGTCAAGCAGGTGAGCGACAATGTCGCCCACGATCTACGCACGCCGCTGACACGGATGCGCGGCCGGTTGGAGATGGCCTATCACGGCGCGCGCGTAGCCGAGGACGACCAGCGGCTGATCGGCGATACGCTCGCCGACCTCGACGCCGTGTTGCGGATATTCTCGTCGCTGACGCGGATCGCGCAGATCGAAACCCAGGCGCGCAAGAGCGCGTTCCGCACCGTGAACCTGGTCGAAATCGCCGGCGAGGTCGTCGAGTTGTACGACGCCGCCGCCGAACAGGACGGCACCCGTCTCGTCGTCGGAGGCGACGGCGAGGTGCTGGTGACGGGCGACCGCGACCTGATCTTCGACGCCATCGCCAATCTCGTGGACAATGCGATCAAGTACGGCCGTGCCGGAGGACAGGTCGCCGTCACCAGCGAAACCCTCGAGGGCAGGCCGGTGGTTTCGATCGCCGATGACGGTTCCGGAATTCCCGCCGACCAGCACGAGCACGTCTTCAAGCGTTTCTACCGGCTCGAACACAGCCGCTACCGGCCGGGAAACGGGCTCGGGCTCAGCCTGGTCGCCGCCGTCGCCCGCCTTCACGGCGCGCAGATCGAGATGCTGGATAATTCGCCGGGCCTGAAGTTCAGGCTCTGGTTCTCCGCGCCGGCCGGATAGTCAGCGCCTTTCCTTGCGCGGTTTTCCCTTTGGTGCGCGGCATGACCGCGGCGACGGCGCGGGGCGATTCTGCAATCCGGGCGGCTGCCGCAGGCCGGGCGCGTTGGGCGCCGGCGCTGCTGCAGTTGCGGCTGGCCCGCGCGGTTCGGCAATGCGGGTTCGCGCGGTGAGCGGGGTTCGCGTGGCGAACCGGGTAGCGGCGCCACACCGGGTTGCTGCGGCGCGCCGGGCCGCTGCGGCAGGCCGTTCTGCTTCTGCAGGCCGGGCTGGCGCTGCGGGTTGGCGCCGGGATTGACGCGCGACGGATTCCGATTCGGATTCTGCTGGCGCTGGATGCGGCGCTGCGTGACGATCTGGCGGCCAACGCTCTGCGCGGCATGCACCTGGCGCACGATGCCCTGATCGCGCAACGCCTGCTGCGGCGAGATCACCAGCGGCACCGCGGCGAGGCGTCCCATCGCGCCGGGCCGGATGGTGAAGCCACTCGATCCCTGGGTGAGGAAGCCGAGCCGCGAGCCGTCGCGGCCGTTGACCTCGATCCGTCCGACGCGGCCGTCGGCGTCGGGATAGAGCTTGATCGCGACATTGTTGGGATTGGCGGCGGAGGCGCCTTGCGGCACCTCGATCAGGCCGGTGGTGCCGCGAATGCCGAGCGTCGCCGATGGCGTCGATATCCGCATGTCGCCGGTGTGAGCGACCGCAGCGGCCACGAACGCCACCGTGCCCTTCGCGACATCGAACAATGCGCCGTTCTGTTTGCCGCCGTCTTCATAGACGTAATTGTCGACCGTGATGGTGGCGTTGGCGGTGAGGTTGAAGGTGGTGGCGTCGTTGAAGGTGACGCCGAGCGTGGAGTTGGCCTGGGTCTGCAACAGATCGCCCTGGAAGATGTCGTCCTGCAGATGCAGCGGTGTGGCGGTCTGGTTGCGGGTGACGGTCGCGCTGCCGGTCAAGGTCGCGACGTTGCCGATCGGCTCGTCCGCCGCAGCGGCGCCGGCAGGCGAGGGCGCAGCGGTTGGCGCCGGTGCCGGTGTGGGCTGGGCCTGCGCCAGTCTCGTCAGGCCGGACGTCACGTCCGAGGCGCGCGCCGCGTTATCGGGCTGGAGCGGCGATGGCATCGCATGGGCGTGAGATGTGCCTGTTATCACCAGCCAGCACGACAGGAACGCCGCGCGCGAAAACATCTGCCCTGTCACGATCGAACCCGCCCCCGATGATTGCGCGCGGATTGAAAACCCGCCCGGCTGAACGACCGGTGAACGGCCATCCGACGACGATATCCCTGACAACGCCACGAGGCATCCGCGCAATGACGAGGCGTTGCAGACCGACGCGAGTTATTGCTTGCAGAGCCTCGGCGCGCCGCAGAATGGTGCGCCGACCTCGAAGCGCTGCAGGCGCTACGTGCTCGCGCGCGGCTGGCGCTTCAATCACACGGTGCGCGAACGCGCGTCTCGCGATCACGCCGCATGAAAAATGCCCGGCGGCTGGAAAATCCAGAACCGCCGGGCGTTGTGAGATGGGGAAGAATGAACGCTAGATCATGCCGAGCACGATGGCGCCCACAAAGGCAAATGCGACATACGTGGTGACAACGATCAGTTTGCTGACGAAAGGACTCGTCAAACCCATCGGGGACTCCCTGGTTCGCATCGCTGCCCGTTCAACGAACGAAGATAGCCATTCGTTCCCGGCGGAAAAGTCAGCGCTACTGTCTCTCCGGCCCTTCGCTGCGCTGCGCAACGTGGTTAAAGATTTGTGAAAACAACACGTTGAAGAGTCCTTAAATATATTCAACCAACCTGCGCGGATGACGCGTGGAGTTCGTTTGTATCTCGTCGGCTCCTTCGTCCTTGTCTCGTTGGCGGGTTGCGGTCGCGGATTTTTTCAGTCCGAGGAGCGCGAGCCGTGGCGGGCCGAGGCCGAGATCGCTTGCCTGAAGTCCGGCGCGGTCAAGGAAAGCCCGGAACTGGTCCGGATCGACCCGATTTCGGGCCCCGGCGTCTGCGGCGCCGAGTTTCCGCTCAAGGTCGCAGCCCTCGGCGAAAGCAGCGGCAGTTTCGGTTTCGCCGACGAAAGCTTGCGGCCGCCCGGCAATATCGGCAACCAGCCGCGCTGGCCGGTCTCGCCGCCGCCGGCGTCGCGCTATCCCGCCACATCTCCAACTTATTCCGCACAGCCTTATCCCAATAGCGCGCCACGGCAGCCGGGCTACGGCGCCGCGCCCGGCAGTCCGATCTCGCTGGCCCCGCCGGGGATTGCACGCGAGGAAGACGATATCGATCTGCCGCCCGAGGGCATGCCGGGAACAAGCCAGCCGCCGGGCCGCGCGCCCTACATGGCGCCAGCCTATCCGCGCGACCGCGCGGCGGCGCCTTATTCGCCGCGTCCCGACGTCGGCCGGCCGCTACCCGCAGGCCGAGCCGTTGCCGCGTCTTGGACCGTCGCGGGGCAATCCCGTCACGACCTTCGGGCCGGTCGCCGTCAAACCAGCGGCGACGCTGGCCTGTCCGATCGTCTCGGTGCTCGACCGCTGGCTCGCCGATGCCGTGCAGCCGGCGGCGCAACGCTGGTTCGGCGCGCGCGTGGTCGAGATCAGGCAGATCTCCGCCTATTCCTGCCGCGGCATGAACGGCAATTCCTATGCGCATATTTCCGAGCACGCCTTCGGCAACGCGCTCGACATCGCCGGCTTTACGCTCGCCGACGGGCGGCATATTTCGGTGAAGGACGGCTGGAAGGGGCTGCCGGAAGAGCAGGGCTTTCTGCACGACGTGCAGGCCACCGCCTGCCAGCAGTTCACCACCGTGCTGGCGCCGGGCTCCAACGTCTATCACTACGATCACATCCACGTCGATCTGATGCGCCGCACGAGCCGCCGCCTGATCTGCCAGCCGGCCGCGATGTCCGGCGAAGAGGTCGCCGCGCGCGCGGGGCGCAACCCCTACGCGTCGCGCGAGCCCTACGTGACGGGATCGCTGGGCGGATCGAAAATCGCGACGCGCCGGCACCGGAACAAGGTCGACGAGGAAGACGAATTCGAGGACCAATAGCTGCGCGCTGCAACCATCGGCGCGCGGCGGACTTTTCAGTCCATGGAGCGAATTCGAGGCATGGAGATTCAATGAAGCCATCGGAGCAGATCGACCGGTTGATCGCCGGACTGACGGATTGGCGCGGCAAGACCTTTGCGAGCGTCCGCAAGTGCATCCTCGAGGCCGACCGGGAGATCATCGAGGAATGGAAGTGGATGGGAAGCCCGGTGTGGTATCGCGACGGAATGATCGCGGTCGCCAACGCCCACAAGGGAAAGGTGAAGCTTACCTTTGCCTATGGGGCCAAGCTGGCCGATCCCGACAAGCTCTTCAACGCCGGCCTCGAAGGTAACGCCAGACGCGCCATCGATTTCCTCGAGGGGGACAAGGTCAACGAGCGCGGTCTGAAAAATCTCGTCCGCGCCGCCATCGATTTCAATCAGAGCAAGTCGAAGAAGAAGGCGCCGGCGGCCACGCGCGCGAAGGCAAAAAAGAAGAAGGCGTGATGCCGGGGCTGCGTTGTCGGAACGCTCGCAGAGTCTGGCTTATGAGCGGTAAATAGATTCGCAGATCGACGCCTGGCTCGTCATGCCCGGCCTTGTGCCGGGCATCCACGTCTTTGGCGTCTCGCAGCGAGAAAGACGTGGACGGCCGGGACAAGCCCGGCCATGACGGAAAGTGGGTGAGCATGGCGGAATGCCGCACAAACGGACGGAATGCCAAACGTTGACCGGGAAGCCGGCAGCGGCCAAACTCGTCACATCCAAAGGAGGTGGACGTGATGAGCGGCAACCTGACGGATGGGAAGGGAGCCAAGCCGCGCGCGTGGCTCCCCACGTGGAAGTCCCTGCGGGAGACCAACTGGGTCAACCTGATCATGCCGATGGGGATCTTTCTTCTGATCTGCCTGCTGATCGGAATCTGGTTCGCCCTGCCAACCTCCAAGACCGTCGGCGAGCCCTCCATCGACGGCTTTGAAGAGGCGCTCGACCAGGCCATCGACAAGAACAAGAGCGATTTTCACCTGTGGTATCGATCCAACGTCGTCATTCAGTGCACGCTGATCTTTTCCGCACTGCTCGCGACCGTATTCGCGTCCCTGACGACTAAAGAGAATGCGGAGAATGTGAAGAAATGGTCGGTGCTGCTGACCGCGATGACGGCGACGCTGGCCTCGGCGCAATCCACGTTCCACATTCGCGAGAACATAGAGACCTTCATCAGGTCCAACGGCCAGTTGGCCTTGCTCGAAATGGACTATCTGCTCGAACGCGCGCCGCTGGACGGTGACCTCAGAAAGTTCAAGAAATCCGGCGGCATCGATATGGATCCGGATCTTGAAATGAAACTGACCGAGGTCCGGCATAAATACATGCCGAAATACATCGAAATTCAGATGGGGCAAATGCGGGCCTGGTCAAATGCCGGCCAGCCGTCCCCGCCGGCAGACAGCAGCAACGGCATTTCGGACAGGAAGTAATGCTGCGAGAGCGTGGCCGCGCGGCCGTCGATGGATTCCTACGCGGACTCAATGTTGCGCGCGCATCCCGCAAGGAGGGTGCTCACAAATCTTGCCGAGACATTGAGGTTTCGATTTCGGTGGATCGGACCGACGTTCGCCGGTCCTGTTGTCAACCCGCCTTGACGCGATACGCCGCCAGAAACATTCGCGTTGCGCTTTCGACGACTTCGGCGATGCGCTCGGAGGAGGGGGGCGGCGCGGCCTGGAAGATGAAGCGCAGAAACAGCGACGCCTGGCACATCTGCATGAATTGCGAGGCCGCGAGATGGCGGTCCGGAATCGCAAGCTCGCCCGCCTGCACATGCACCTCGAGGTAATCGGCGAGACGGTTGATGGTCTTTTCCAGCACGTTCTCGTAATAGCGGCGGCCGACTTCCGGCATCCGCTCGGCAATTGCCATCACGGTGCGGATCGCCGATCCGCCGCCCGGCCGGCACAGCAGTTCGATATAGGCCTGGCCGAACTCGCGAAGCGTGGTGGGGACGTCGCGCTCGGGGGCGAAGTCGAAGGCGATCTTTTGCTGGTCGTTCATCTCCTGCTCGACGATGGCCTCGAACAGCCGGCTCTTGTCGGCGAAATAGACGTACAGCGTCCCCTTGGAGACCCCGGCGGCGCGGGCGATTTCGCCCATGCTGGCGCCGTCAAAACCCAGATCCATGAAGACCTTGCTGGCGCCGGTGAGGATTTGCCGGCGCTTCGCGCTGTCTTCGTCGCCGAGGAAATGGACCGTTGTGGCGTGAGGGGTTGCAACCATTGCTTTAGCTTCTCTGGAAAGATTTCCCGCCCTGGAAACATCTGCGAAGGAACTGTCCCCTAGGTTTCTGCTACAGTAATATAGCTTGACCGAACCGTTCGGTCAATGTAAATTTGATCTTGGCGATGCGGTGGGGCCCGTCATGGGCTCGGCACGCAGCGCGTTTTTGTGATGGGGAGGCCTCGATGGCCGCAGCAAGAGACCAGGCCGCGCGCATGCTTCGTTCCGAGCCGGATTCGGCGGGGAGCGATGAGGCCGCGCGCGACGCGGCGGTTCTCGCCGAGCACCTGCGAGCGCATCTTTCCGACGACACCGGGCGTCGCCATGCCGAGGCGCCGGCGAGTCCCGCGATGGAAAAGCCGGCGGTCGAGCGGCCGGCATCCGCGCCGTCCGCTCCTGCCGCCACCGCACCAGCGCCCAAGTCTGGCAAGCGCCGGCTGGTGCTGATGAGCATCATCACGCTGATCGCGCTCGCCGCGGCCGGCTACGGCGTCCAATACATGCTGGTCGGACGCTTCTACGTTTCCACCGACGACGCCTATGTGCGCGCCAACAACACCACGCTCGGCGCGCGGGTGTCAGGACACATCGCCGCGATCCTTCCCGGCGACAACTCCGTCGTCCGTACCGGCGAAGTGATGTTCCGGATCGACGACGGCGATTATCGGATCGCGGTGGATTCCGCGCGCACCAAGATCGCCACCCAGCAGGCCACCATTGATCGCATCGGCCGCCAGGTCACCGCGCAGGAAAGCGCGGTCGCGCAGGCCAAGGCGCAACTTGTCTCCGCCGAAGCCGGGCAGAAGCGGGCCGATCTCGACTTCGAGCGCCAGCAGACGCTGAGCACCAAGGGTTTTGCCACGCACGCCACGTTCGAGCAGTCCGAGGCCGGGCGCGACCAGGGCGCGGCGGGCGTGAAGGCGGCGCAGGCGGCCTATGACGCCGCGCGCGACAATGTCGACGTGACACGGGCGCAGCAGGCCGAGGCCCGCGCGCAACTCGCCGAATTGGAGACGGCTCTCGCCAAGGCCCAGCGCGACCTCGACTTCACGTCGGTGCGCGCGCCGGTCGACGGCACCTTCTCCAACCGCCTGGTCAATACCGGCGACTTCGTCACGATGGGGCAGCGGCTGGCCAATGTCGTGCCGCTCAACGACGTCTTCATCGACGCCAACTTCAAGGAGACGCAGCTCAAGCGCATCCGTCCAGGCCAGCCGGTGACGATCTCGGTCGACGCCTACGGCCATCGCAAGTTCGCGGGCTTCGTCGACAGCATCTCGCCCGCGGCCGGGATCGGTGTTCACGCTGCTGCCGCCGGACAACGCCACCGGCAACTTCACCAAGATCGTGCAGCGGCTGCCGGTTCGCGTGCGCGTACCGAAGGAGGTCGCGAAGCAGAATCTGCTGCGCGCCGGCATGTCGGTCTATGCGACCGTCGATACCCGCGAGGGCGCGGCCGATGCCGACAGCGACGCCGATCTCAACTCGCCGACGATGATCCACCCGCAATAATTGCCAGCCCCGGGCGCTGCGCCCGACTGTGAGCATCTTGAGATCATGGCCAACGCCACGACCGCCCCGCCTGCGATGATGGCCGCCGCTTCCGCGGCGGCCTCCGAGCGCATCCCGCCGCGAAGGCTGTTTGCGTTTCTCATCATGGTGTTCGGCATGTTCATGTCGATCCTCGACATCCAGGTGGTCTCGGCGTCGCTCAACGACATCCAGGCCGGCCTGTCGGCCAGCTCCAGCGAAGTGTCGTGGGTCCAGACCGCGTATCTGATCGCCGAAGTGATCGCGATTCCGCTGTCGGGGTTCCTGTCGCGCGCGTTCGGCACCCGCCTGCTGTTTGCGATTTCCGCCGCCGGCTTCACGCTGGCGAGCTTCCTCTGCGGATTCGCCACGACGATCGAGGAGATGATCCTGTGGCGCGCGGTCCAGGGATTTTTGGGCGCCGGCATGATCCCGACGGTGTTCGCTTCGGCCTATACCGTGTTTCCACGTTCGAAGTTCCACATCGTCGGCCCGATCATCGGCCTGGTCGCGACGCTGGCGCCGACCATCGGCCCGACGGTCGGCGGCTACATCACCGACGTGATGTCGTGGCATTGGCTGTTCTTCATCAACATCATTCCCGGCATCGGCATCACCGTCGGCGTGCTGGCGCTGGTCGATTTCGATCAGCCTAATTTCGCGCTGCTCGACCGCTTCGACTGGTGGGGCCTGATCTACATGGCGGGCTTTCTGGGCGCGCTCGAATATGTGCTCGAGGAAGGGCCGCAATATGAGTGGCTGCAGGACACTTCGGTGGCGATCTGCGCCGCGATTTGCGCCGTTTCCGCGATCGCCTTCTTTTACCGCGTGCTGACGGCGGACGAGCCGATCGTCGACATCAGGGCCTTCACCGACCGCAATTTCGCCGTCGGCTGCCTGATTTCGTTCTGCATCGGCATCGGCCTTTACGGACTGACCTATATCTATCCGCGCTATCTCGCCGAGGTGCGCGGCTACAGCGCGATGATGATCGGCGAGACCATGTTCGTCTCCGGGATCACCATGTTCCTTACCGCCCCGATTGTCGGGCGGCTGATGCTGCGGTTCGACATGCGCGTGATCATCGCCGCGGGCCTCATCATCTTCGCGCTCGGCTCCTACCAGATGACCTGGATCACCCGCGACTATGATTTCTACGAGCTGATGGTGCCGCAGATCCTGCGCGGCATCGGCATGATGTTCGCGATGGTGCCGACCAACAACATCGCGCTCGGCACCTTGCCCCCGGACCGGGTCAAGAACGCCTCGGGCCTGTTCAACCTGACGCGCAATCTCGGCGGCGCGGTCGGGCTCGCGCTCATCAACCAGGTGCTGAACGACCGCACCGACCTGCATCTCGTCCGGCTGCAGGACAAGGTGACCTGGTCCAACGCCACCGCCGTGGAAACGCTCAACATGTTCACCCAGCGCCTGCAGGGCATGGGCGACGCCGCCATGATGGCGATGAAGCAATTGTCGCAGATCGTGCATCGCCAGGCCGTGGTGATGGGCTATGGCGACGCCTTCTTCATGCTGACGCTGTTCTATCTCGGCCTCACGTTCCTGGTGGTGTTGCTGAAAAAGCCCGCTTCGGCGTCGACCGAACCGGCGCACTAACCGTTTTGTTGCAAATCACCCGCGGTGCATTTATAAGCACCGCATTGTCGCTCGAACCGGGAGGAATTTGCATGATTTCGTCATTTTCGCAGATCGACCGCCCGCGTCCGATGACCATGCTGGACGCCTGTTTCGCCCTTTGAGGGCGGTTTCCGTCAGCATCGATCGGGCCTGACGTCCCGGTCACCCAAGTCTCCCTGTAAGTCACTGATATTTTTCAACGACGCCTGCGTTCGGCCCGCTGCCGTCCGCGCGTCAAGCAATGGAGCCGGCGTGCGCGGCCTTGCCGCCACCCGGATGACGCCATGACCTCTCGCGACAAGCGACCCGCCGCCATCCGCGTGGTGCTGCCCTTCGTGTTCCGCCACTGGCTCGATCAGCCGGCCGGCGCGGCGCTCGTTGCCGGCGGCCTGCTCGGCGCCACGGTGGCCGACCTGTTCATGCCGGTGTTCTCCGGCCATCTCGTCGACGCCATGACGTCGGGCGCTTCGGATCCATCCGCCAAGCAGGCGGCGATCGCGGCGTTCGGCGCGATCGTGGCGCTCGGCTTTGCCTCGATGGTGCTGCGCCTGATCGGGCTGCAGGCGATCGTGCCGTTCACGCTGCGGATCATGTCCGACGTGGCGCGCGACGCCTTCATGCGGGTGCAGCGCTTCTCGACCGACTGGCACGCCAACAGCTTTGCCGGCTCGACGGTGCGCAAGGTCACGCGCGGCATGTGGGCGCTCGACCTGCTCAACGACACCATCCTGATGGCGCTGTTGCCGTCGCTGGTCGTGCTGCTGGGATCGATGGTCCTGCTCGGGCTGCACTGGACCTCGCTCGGTCTGGTGATCGCGCGTCGGCGCGGCTGTCTATGTGTCGATGACGGTGGTCTTCTCGACGCGCTATATCGCGCCGGCGGCGCGGGTCTCCAACGCCTGGGACACCAAGGTCGGCGGCACGCTGGCGGATGCGCTGACCTGCAACGCGGTGGTCAAATCCTTCGGCGCGGAGGCGCGCGAGGACGCGCCGCCTGGCGCGCGTCATCAGCCGCTGGCGCACGCGCGTGCGGCGGACCTGGCTGCGCTACAACTACACCTCCACGGCGCAGCTCTCGGTGCTGTTGTGCCTGCGCGCCTCCGTGATCGGCGGCGCGCTGCTGCTGTGGATCGCCGGCCGCGCCACGCCCGGCGACGTCACCTATGTGCTGACCAGCTACTACATCATCCACGCCTATCTGCGCGACGTCGGCATGCACATCAACAACCTGCAGCGTTCGGTGAACGACATGGAGGAACTCGTCGCCATCCACGACGAGGCGATCGGCATTGCTGATGCGCCCGATGCGCGGGCCGATCGACATCGAGGGCGGGCGCATCGCGTTCGACGACGTGACGTTCCACTATGGCGGCCACCGCGCGCCGCTCTATGACGGCCTGTCGGTCGACATCCGCGCCGGCGAACGCGTCGGCCTGGTCGGCCGCTCCGGCTCCGGCAAGACGACGTTCGTCAAGCTGGTGCAGCGGCTCTACGACGTCTCGGGCGGCCGCATCCTGATCGACGGCCAGGACATCGCGAAGGCCACGCAGCACTCGCTGCGCAGCCAGATCGCGATCGTGCAGCAGGACCCGATCCTGTTTCACCGCTCGCTCGCCGAGAACATCGCCTATGGCCGGCCCGGCGCCAGTCGATGGCGGCGATCGAGCAGGCGGCGCGGCTCGCCAATGCGCACGATTTCATCCTGCGGCTGCCGAAAGGCTACGGCACGCTGGTCGGCGAGCGCGGCGTCAAGCTGTCGGGCGGCGAGCGGCAGCGCGTCGCGCTGGCGCGCGCGTTCCTGGCGGATGCGCCGGTCCTGATCCTCGACGAGGCGACGTCGAGCCTCGATTCGGAATCGGAGGCGCTGATCCAGCAGGCGATGGAACGGCTGATGAAGGGCCGCACCTCGATCGTGATCGCGCACCGGCTGTCGACGGTGCGCAGCCTCGACCGCATCCTGGTGTTCGACCGCGGCGAGATCGTCGAGCAGGGCACCCATGCCGCGCTCGCCAGCCGGCCGGGCGGAATCTACCGCGGGCTGTTCGAGCGCCAGGCGACGGAATTCGCCCCGGTCTCGGCGGCGGGATGAGGGCAGCATGAAAGACCTGACCAAAGGCTCCATCGTCAGCCACGTCGTGACCTTGGCCCCGCCGATCTTCGCGGGCATGATCATGCTGATGCTGTGCGGGTTGATCGACCTGTATTTCGTCTCCGGCCTCGGCGAGGCCGCGGTCGCGGGCGTGGCGGCGGCCGGCAACGCCGGGTTTCTGATCAACGCCGTGATGCAGGTGCTCAGCGTCGGAACCATGGCGCTGATCGCGCATGCCGTGGGCCGCAAGGATCGGGCCGACGCCAATCTGGTGTTCAACCAGTCGCTCGGCCTGGCCGCGATCTGCGGGCTGTTGACGTGGATTACCGGAACGGTGCTCGCGCGCAGTTACATGCGCGCGGTGGCCGCGGACCAGGCCACGATCGAGGCCGGAACGACCTACCTGATCTGGTTCGTCCCCGCGCTCGCGCTGCAGTTCGCGGTGCTGGTGATGTCGTCCGCCTTGCGCGGCACCGGGATCGTGCGGCCGACCATGATCGTGCAGGCGCTCGCCGTGGGCATCAACATCGCGCTGGCGCCGGTTCTGATCGCGGGCTGGGGCACGGGTTGGCCGCTCGGGGTTGCCGGCGCGGGGCTTGCGAGTTCGATCGCGGTGCTGATCGGCGTGGCGATGCTGTGGATCTATTTCCACCGGCTGGAACGCTATGTCGGGATCGATCGGCGCCTGCTGCGCCCGCAACTCCGGCAGTGGAAGCGCATCCTGAACATCGGCCTGCCGGCCGGCGGCGAGTTCGCGATGATGTTCGCCAATATGGGCGTCATCTATTATGCGTTGAGCGGCTTTGGTGCCGCGGCGCAGGCGGGCTTCGGCATCGGATCGCGCGTGATGGGCCTCATCCAGGTGCCCGCGATGGCCATTGCGTTCGCGGCTGGGCCGATCGCCGGCCAGAATTTCGGCGCCGGCAACAGCGAGCGCGTGCGGGAGACGTTCAGGAAAGTCGCGCTGATCGGAAGCGGCCTGATGTTGACCGTCACCCTGGCGGCGCAATGGAGGCCGGCACTCTTGCTGGGCGGTCTTGCCAAGGACGCCGAGACCATGGCGGTTGCCGCGCTGTTCCTGCAGATGGTTTCGCTGAACCTGGTCGCGCAGGGGTTGATCTTCGTGTGTTCGAGCCATGTTTCAGGGGTTGGGCAACACCAAGCCGGTGCTGCTGAGTTCCGGCGCGCGCCTGTTCACTTACGCGATGCCGGTGATATGGCTGTCCGCGCAATCGGGGTTTCGCATCGTCGACGTCTGGTATCTGTCGATCGCCACGACCACGCTGCAGGCGGTGTTGAGTTTGTGGCTGCTGCGCCGGGAATTCGGCAAACGGCTGGTGCCGCTCGCGCCATGAAGCGGGAATAATCGATCTCGGCGTGGGCAAAGGCGAGGGGATCGGCTGCCAAAATTTGCCGCAGGCGGTGAACCTTACCGGCTGTCCAAAGACCTATCTACGGGAGCTTGTGCGAGCGGCATCCTCCGATCGGAGGATGCCGTTCCCTTTATATCCCTCCGGCACGACCGGCCCAACACCGATAGCGCAGACCGACATGGCCCAGACCAGCAGGCTTCCCGACCTCATCGAGGATATCTACGACGCGGCGCTCGAGCCCGCGCGATGGAACGACGTCGTGACCGGGATCAACGATTTCGTCGGCAGCCAGGCCTGCGGGCTGATCTCGAAGGATTCGAAGAGCAAGTTCGGAGAGACGCATTATTACTGCGGCGTCGATCCGCATTATATCCAGCTCTATGCCGAGTCCTATTCCAGGTTCGATCCGCTGACGACCCTGCCGCCGCCCGGCCAAGTCGTGGGAATTCCCGATCTGCTGGAATACGACGCCTACCGCCGCGGCCCGTTCTATCAGGAATGGCTGCGTCCGCAGGGCTGTGTCGACGTTGCCAACATCGTGTTGCATCAATCCGGTCCGAATTGCGCCGATCTGCTGACGTTCCTGCCGGGCGCCGAGATGGCCGATGCCGACATGCGGCGACGCATCGCCGCCGTGGCGCCGCATGCGCGCCGGGCGCTGCTCATCAACAAGACGATCGATGCGACTGCGTCCGAAACCTCGACCTTCGCCGATATCCTCAATGGCCTCAGCGCCGCGATATTCCTGATCGACGCCTCCTGCCGGATCGTTCATGCGAACCAGGCCGGCCACGACATCGTCGGCGCGGGCGATGTGCTGCGAACGGTCAATGGCCAACTGGTCGCCCGCGACGCGCAGGTCAACCAGACCCTGCGCAAGGCGTTCAGCGTCCCTGGCAAGGTTGCGACTGAGGCCGCCTGCATCGCGCTGCCGATGACCGGCCTCGACGGCGAGCGGTATGTCGCGCATTTCCTGCCGCTCACCGCGGCGGCGCGCGGCGTGACCGGCGCGGCCTACAAATCCGTCGCCGCCTTGTTCGTCCGCAAGGTCGCGATGGAACTGGCGGGCAGCGAACTCATCGCGCGCAGCTTCGACCTGACGCCGGCCGAGTTGCGCGTGATGGTGTCTATTGTCGATGTCGGGGGCGTACCGGAGACGGCCACCGCGCTCGGTGTCGCCGAATCCACCGTCAAGACCCATCTGCATCGGGTTTTCGCCAAGACCGGCGCCAGCCGTCAGGCGGATCTCGTCAAGATCGCAGCCGGCTTTTCCAACCCGCCGGTGCACTGAGCCGCCGGGATTGCGGCGAACCTGCCGCTTCGCTAGGCTTTGGCGATCGTTTCAGGCGCGAGGGCCGGCATGACTGAAGTCGAGAGAAGGGAGCCCGGTGGGTCCGGGCTCTCGCTGGTTCTTTCCGCCTGGCACAATCCGCAAGCGCGGATCCTCAACGTCGATCTCGTGACGGTGCTGATCGCGCTGCTGCTGCCGTGGTCGACCTCCGGCGTCGCGATCGCAGGTGTGCTGTGGGTGATCGCGCTGGCTCCGACGCTCGATGTGCCGGCATTCTGGCGCTCGCTGAAACGCCCGATCTGCGTGCTGCCGATCGCGATGTTCGCCCTGGCGCTGATCGGGACGCTGTGGTCGCACGCCCCTTGGGGCGAACGTCTCCATGCGGTCGGGCCGGCGGCGAGACTGCTGGTGCTGCCGCTGCTGTTCTATCACTGCGAACGCTCGCCGCGCGGCGTTTGGGTTTTCATCGCCTTTCTGGCGTCGTGCCTGCTGCTGATGGTGGCGTCGTGGGTGGTCGCCTTCGATCCCAACCTCTCGCTCAAACTCTACTTCTCGCGCGGGGCCTACCTGCCGGCGAGCGGGA
This sequence comes from uncultured Alphaproteobacteria bacterium, assembly GCA_963843225.1. Classification (GTDB taxonomy): domain Bacteria; phylum Pseudomonadota; class Alphaproteobacteria; order Rhizobiales; family Xanthobacteraceae; genus Bradyrhizobium. The sequence goes on from CAWJJT010000018.1 coordinate 396,740, forward strand.
TCGCCGTCAAGAACTACATCGACCAAAGCCAGGAGTTCATGCTGTGCGCGGTGGCGCTCGCCTATCCCGTCATGGCGCTGCTGCGAGCCAACAGGATCTGGCCGGCGGCGCTGCTCGCGCTCATCGCGGCAAGCCTGCTGGCCAACATGATGTTCGTGGTGATCTCGCGCACCGCGCTGGTGACGCTGCCGATCATGGTGGCGGCGTTCGCGCTGCTGCATCTGCGTTGGCGCAGCGCGATCCTCGCCCTGTGCGCCGCCGCCTTGCTGGTCGCGGTGGTCTGGAACGTGTCGCCGCATTTGCGCAACACCGTCGCGAAATTCGTCGCGGATTATCAGCAGAGCAATTTTCAGGGCAATATCTCGGGCATGGGCTCGCGGCTTGAATTCTGGAAGAAGTCGCTGAGGTTCTTCGCCGCCGCGCCCGTGATCGGACACGGCACCGGATCCACGCGCGGCCTGTTCGAGCAGGCCGCGGTCGGCCAGGTCGGCTACCACGCCGAGATCACCTCAAACCCGCATAATCAGACCTTGAACGTGGCGGTGCAGTGGGGCGCGATCGGCGTCGTCCTGCTCTACGCGATGTGGCTGGTGCATCTGTTGCTGTTTCGCGGCGAGGGTCTGGCCGCCTGGATCGGGCTCTTGGTGGTGGTGCAGAACGTCTCCACCTCGCTGTTCAATTCGCATTTGTTCGATTTTCAGGAAGGATGGATCTACGTGCTCGGCGTCGGCGTCGCCGGCGGCATGGTGCTGCGGGCGAGACGCGACGGCGGCCTCAGCCGCGATCCCTAGAGCGGCCGCTTGCCCCTTGTGCGCGTGCTGATCGCGACGGTGGCGACGACGGCGGAGGCGAACAGCAGGATTTGCAGCGTGATGGTCTCGCCGTTGAAGAAAGCCGCGAGCGCAAAGGTGATGAAGGGTTGCAGCAATTGCACCTGCGATACCCGCGCGATGCCGCCCATCGCCATTCCGGCATTCCAGGCGAAAAACCCGACCCATTGCGAAAACACCGCCACGTAGAGCAGCGCCAGCCACGGCTTCAGCGCGATGTGGGTGAGGTCCGGCGGCAGGGTCCACGCGGCGGCAGGCAGCGAGATCGGGAGCGCCATCACCAGCACCCAACTGATGACTTCCCATCCCGGCATCTCCGCGGTGAGGCGGCCGGAGAAGGCATAGCCGATGGCCGACACGGCGACCGCGGCGAACAGCAGGAGATCGCCGGCCGAGAGCGCGCCGCCGCCCTGGCGCAACGCGAATGCGACCACCAGCGCGGCGCCGCCGACGGAAGCGATCCAGAACAGCGGCCTCGGCCGTTCATGGGTGATGGCGACGGCGACCAGCGCGGTGGCGATCGGCAGCACCCCCAGCACCACGCCGCCATGCGAGGCGTCGACCGTCTGCACCGCGAGCGCCATCAGGAACGGAAACAGGATGCTGACGCAGAGCATCGCGATCGCCAATTGCGGCCACAGATGGCGCGGCGGCAGCGGCCGGCGCAGCACGACCAGCAGCACCAGCGAACACAGGCCGGCGATCGCGGTTCGCAATGCGGTCAGGGCAAGCGGATCGATCGCCGACACCGCGATGCGCGTCGCCGGCAGCGTGCCGCCGAAGATCGCCATGCCGACAAAACCCAGCAGCAGACCGAGACGTTCGCGCGACAGGCCGCGGGAGGATGGGTGCGACAGCGAGGGAGAAGACATGGCGCGAGGGTTAACGAATTTGCGCGCGTGCGTACAGCGTTTGCCCGCCGCGCATGGCGGCCATGCGCGATGCAGCCACGGGCAGCGATCAGTGTGCGCCCAGGCTACTCCAGACCAGGCCGATGCCGGACACGAACAACAGCGCGAGCACGACATCCCTGAAATTCTGGTCGCTCAGCGCGTGATAGGTTCGCGCGCCGATCCAGGCCCCGAACAGCGTGGCCGGAAAGGCGAGCAGAGCGAGCCATAGCGCGTCGGTGCCGACGAGGCCGGTGCCCGCCTGCAGGCACAGCGCCGCGGTCAGGACGGTCCAGTTGAAGGTCTGGAAGACGCCGCGCCGCTCGTTCTTGCCCCAGCCGCGCAAATTGGCCCACAGGATCGGAAGCGGGCCGGACATCCCGGCGAGTCCGCCGAGGATTCCGCCGGCAAATCCGACCAGGCCGTCGGCCACCCGGCCGCCGAAACGCGGCATCATCGGGGTGCGGTCGAAATAAAGCGCGACCGGAAACACCAGCATCAGCACGCCGATGCTCAGCTTGAAGATTTTCGGATCGGCATGCGCGATCATCAGCGTGCCCAGCGGCATGCCGGCGAGACCGCCGATCAGGAACGGCCACACCAGGCGGAAGTCGATGGTTCGCCAGATCGACGGCAAGGTCGAGGTTTGCGCGACGATCGAGGAGATCAGGACCAGTTGCACCGCGACCGAAGGCGGCAGCGCGTAGAGCCAGATCCCCAGCGCCATCAGCGCGGTTCCGAAGCCGGCGAGGCCGGATACGAAGCCGCCGGCGAGCGCACCGGAGAACAGAAGCACGTAGGCGACCGTGGTCATTTCAGCCGTCATTCCGGGGCGCGAGTGTAACGAGCGAACCCTCAAATCTCGAGATTCCGCGTTCGATGCGTGCATCGCCCGGAATGACCGCTTCAGAGTCGGCGCGCCACGTTTACACCAGCCGACGGGCCGGTAGTATCGCGAACTGCATCTGGTTCTCGGCTCAACAAGGAAAACATCATGGGGGCAACTTTTCTCGTCTGCCACGGCGCGTGGTCGGCAGGCTGGGCGTGGAAGAAGATGCACCCGCTGATGGCCGACGGCCGGACATCGGCTGGTGACGCCGACCTACACCGGTCTCGGCGAGCGGGTTCATCTCGCCAGTCCCTCGATCGATCTCGACACTCATATTCAGGACATCCTCAATGTCATCCAGTATGAGGACCTGCGAAACGTCGTGCTGCTCGGTCACAGCTATGGCGGCATGGTTGCGACCGGCGTCGCCGACCGGCTGCGGGACCGCATCGCGCAACTGATCTATCTCGACGCGTTCGTGCCGCGCGACGGCCAGTCGCTGTTCGATCTCAACGAGGCGGGGCGCGAACCGATGCGCAAGGCGGCAGCGGCCGGCGATGGCTGGCGCGTGCCGCCGAATCCGACGCCGCCGGATACGCCGCCCGGCGATGTGGACTGGCTGACCGCGCGCCGCGTCAACATGCCGATCAAGTGTTTCGAGGCGAGGCTGAAGCTCGATCACGGCGAGCCGACGATGCCGCGCAGCTACATCTACTGCACGCGCATTCCGCCGGGCGATGTCTTCGGCCCGTTCGCGAAGCGGGCGAGGAACGAGGCGGGCTGGCGCAATTTCGATCTCGATGCCAGCCATTCGCCGAACGTCACGGCGCCGGAGGCGCTGATGGCGTTGCTGCAGAACATCGTCACGGAGCGGGTCTGAAATTGGCGAGGGGTCCGGCGTGGTTGCGCCGAACCCCTCATTCTAAGACGTGTTTTCTTCGAAAAACGCTTTCGTAGAAAACATCAGCCGGCCTGTAAGCCGGGTTTTGTAGGGCACCGCCCGCTTGCGGCAGACGATACGTGACGGCCATTCCTCTGGGACAACGTTTGCACGTTGCCTCGAGCAACCTACCCGGACGGCGAGCCTGACATCGCCCCGCGGTGTTATCGCTCTCGCAGCGAACATCCCGCCTTGCCGTCCCTATTCGGTTTTGCTCCCGGTGTGGTTTGCCATGCCGGCTCCGTTGCCGGACCCGCGGTGCGCTCTTACCGCACCTTTTCACCCTTACCCGCCAGAGCCCCGAAGGGCAAAGGCGGGCGGTTCGTTCTCTGTGGCACTGTCCCTGGGGTCGCCCCCGCCGGATGTTATCCGGCACCGTATGTCGATGGAGCCCGGACTTTCCTCTCCCGCAGCCTTTCGACCGTAGCAGGAGCGGCCGTCCGGCCGACTGACGCGGCTGTGATGGGGGCTGCAGGCGCCCGCGTCAAGATTAATGACGGCCATTCCAGGCACATGGTATGCGCCGGCTTTCCGCAATCCGGCGGCCTGCGCCGCGGCCATCTGGCTTTTGACAACCGCAAAAGATCGGCCTTTGATATCGATCCAATCGATGCATAGGGCCGCCGCGTCATGGACACCGAACTGGCCAGAACCTTCCTCACGGTGGTCGACCGCCGGAAATTTCATCACCGCCGCCGAGCGCCTTCACGTCAGCCAGTCGACGGTCAGTACGCGCATTCACACGCTGGAGGAGCAACTGGGCTGCACGCTGTTCGTCCGCAACAAGGCCGGCACCACGCTGACCGCGGCCGGCCGGCAGTTCCAGCGGCACGCCTCGACGCTGGTTCGAACCGTCGAACAGGCGCGCCACGACATCGGCATCCCCAGGGGATTCCGGGGCACGCTTGTGGTCGGCGGCCGCATCGGCCTGTGGGAGGAGTACCTGCTGCGATGGCTTCCGCTGATGCAGGCGAGCCAATCCGGAGATATCGATCCGCGCCGAAAGCGCGCTGGAGCCGGAAATCATGCAGGGCCTGGTCGAAGGCCGCATCGATATCGGCGTGATGTACACGCCGCAGAGCCGCCCGGGCCTGAAGGTCGAGCAGTTGTTCGAGGAACAGCTCATCCTGGTCTCGACGGATCCCGGCAGCGAACCCGAACCGCAGTCCGGCTATGTCTATGTCGACTGGGGACCGGAATTCTACGCCCGGCACAGTGCCTGCTTTCCGAATTTCGCCGGCCCGTCGCTGACCGCGAATATCGGCTGGCTGGGCTTGCAGCATGTGCTGGAAAATGGCGGCTCGGGATATTTCCCGCGGCGGATCGTGCAGCCTCTTCTGAAAGCCCGGCGGCTCCATGTCGTGGCCGGCGCGCCGGAATTTTCGATGCCGGCCTATGTCGCCTATCCGCTCGACCGGCAGGGCGATCATATCTCAAGCGCGATCGAGATCATGCGCAGCACGGCTCGGCCGAAAGCGGATGCCGCAGACGAGGCGAAGCCCTCGCCGCGGAAGGCGCGAACGCGGCGAAGGCGATAGGGTTTGCTATCCGGATTTCCGATGGCTGGCGCCGATTTTCCTCGCTTGTCAACCGGCACACGACTGTAAAGGGTTCGCCATCAACCGAGCTGCAGCGAACGCAGCCGCACTGGGACCGGAGCATCCATGAACCATCATCCCCGTCTCGGCGAAGCGATCCTCGCAACGGCGTCCGACGCGATCATCGCCACGGATCGCGACGGCCTCATCAATTTCTGGAATCCGGGCGCGGCGCGGATTTTCGGCTTCACGGCCGAGGAAGCCATCGGACGGTCGCTCGACCTGATCATTCCGGAAAATCTTCGCGCGCGGCATTGGGACGGTTATCGCCAGGTCATGGCGACCGGTGAAAGCCGGTATGGCGCCGGCGAGCTGCTGTCGGTGCCGGGGATCACCAAGGACGGGCGGCGCATCTCCGTCGAGTTCACCATCATCATGCTGAGGGACGAGCACGGCCGACCGCCGGCACTGCCGCGATCCTGCGCGACGTGACCACCGCTTCGAAGAAACCCGCAAGCTGAGGCGCGAACTTGCCGACGCGCTCGCTGCCAGACAACGATGACGCGACGCCGGAAGCGTCCGGCCGGTCGGGCTACTCGTTCTTCGCCCGCAGCTTTCGTTCGGCGAGCGCCGTCGTGACGCCAAGAACGAGAAGCGGCGATAACGATCTCGGACGTCGCGTCGAAGCCGAACGCCAGGATCGCCGCAACGCCGACGACGGCCAGGATCGACAGAGCAAAGCCGTCGTCGGAGCGCAGGCCGCGCAGATATCGCAGGAACGCGACGCCGTTGTGCATCGCGTAGCCTATTGAAACAGCTTCATGGCGTTGACGAGGGTCTGAGCCACGCCCGCCAGCAGCGGAATGCCGGCAAAGCTCCAGGCCAGCACCAGTTGCAGGCGTGTGGTTTGTGACGCTTCAGTTTGTTGCATGATCACGGCCTTAGGCTCCGGATGGATTGTTGCTCTCGGCGACGACGGCCGCGATCCGATCGGCGCGATGCTGCGGCTTCATCGACGCAACCGCGCGCGAGACCAGACTCCACGCCCCGGTTCAACAGCACCTGCGAGGACGGAATCTGCGTGTGCGACAATGTTTTCATTGCTCGACCGCCTGTATGCTCGGCCGGATGCCGGCTAGGCGCGCCCTGCCGCTGCTTGAGCACCCGCCGGCTCAATCTCGGCATCCAGTTCGGATTCCATGTGATGACGCTTGTCGACGGCCTTGACGCAGAGGTTGGCGAGGAAGCCGACCACCAGCAGTCCGGCCATGATGTACATGGTGGTGTTGTAGGCCTGCGCCTTCGGCACGCCGTGGGTGACGTTGTATTCGCGGATGTAGTTGATCAGCACCGGGCCCGGCGATGCCGGCCGTCGACCATGCGGTGAGCAGGATGCCGTGGATGGCGCCGACATAGCGCGTGCCGAACATGTCGCGCAGGTAGGCCGGCACGGTGGAGAAGCCGCCGCCATACATGCTGACGATGATCACAAAGCAGATCACGAACAGCACGACGTTGCCGCTGGCGCCGGCATAGGGCACCGTCACATAGAGCGCGAAGCCGAGCGTCATGTAGACGAAGTAGGTGTTCTTGCGTCCGATATAGTCGGACAGCGAAGCCCAGCTGAAGCGGCCGCCCATGTTGAACAGGCTCATCAGGCCGACGAGGCCCGCCGCTGCGACCGCGGTGATATGGCCGGGGAACATTTCCTGGCTCATCGCGGAGGCCTGGCCGAGCACGCCGATGCCGGCGGTGGTATTGAGAAACAGCACGATCCAGATCAGCCAGAACTGCGGCGTCTTGATCGCCTGATAGACGTAGACGTCGTTCCTGGTCATCATCTTGGTGGCGGCGGCCGGCGGCACATAGCCTTTCGGCTTCCAGCCCGGCGCCGGCACCCGCACGATCAGCGAGCCGACCATCATGAAGACGAAATACACGCAGCCGAGAACGATGAAGGTGTTGAGCACGCCGACATCCGACGTCGACGAAAACAGGCCCATCAGCCAGACCGACAGCGGCGATGCGATCAGGGCGCCGCCGCCGAAGCCCATGATCGCCATGCCGGTCGCCATGCCCGGACGATCCGGAAACCATTTCATCAATGTCGAGACCGGCGAGATGTAGCCGATGCCGAGCGCGCAGCCGCCGATCACGCCGTAGCCGAGATAGATGATCCAGAGATTGTGCAGATAGACGCCGAGCGCGGAAATCAGGAACGCGCTGGCCCAGCAAACGCCGGCGGTGAACATCGCCTTGCGCGGGCCGCCTTCCTCGACCCAGCGGCCGAACACCGCCGCCGACAGTCCGAGAAACACCATCGCGAGCGAGAATATCCAGCCAAGATCGGTGAGCTTCCAGTCGCCGGGCGCCGATTGCGAAACGCCGAGCAGCCGGGTCATCGGCAGATTGAAGACGCTGAACGCATAGGCCTGGCCGATGCACAGATGCACGCAGAGCGCTGCCGGCGGCACCATCCAGCGGCTGTAGCCGGGTCTGGCAATGGTGTGCTCGCGATCGAGAAACGGAAGCAGCGATGGCGAAGGGCCGCGCATGCTGTCGAGTGTCGTCGTCATCCGGCGATTCCTCCAGGGGGGCGTCGGCCGGCTCCCGGTCCGTTGCCTGTCGCTTCAATCGCGTCTTTGCGCGCTTGTTCGCTACGCTACGCAGTTCGATGATTTTGACAAACGATTAATATTGGCCGTTACTATCGGATTTGTAGATATTAAATTCCGGCGCTGAAAATGCCCTGTCGCCGGCGCCTGCCGAGACTCGCGAAGCCCGCTGCGGGATGATGCCGGCCGCAGGGAGGGGGCTCACGGAAAGAGCCGCATCCGCTGTCGAATAATTGTCCTGAAGAATAATTATCCTGAAGATGTCGTTTTGCGCTTGCGCCGTTCGACTGGATGTCGGCGATGAACGCCGATCAAGGGAGTTACGAGATGCAGTATTTGCTGATGATCTACCAGAACGAAGCCGAGTACGGCAAAATCGACGCCGCGACCAGCAAGAAGATGGTGGAGGAATATGGCGCCTTCACGCAGTCCATCATCCAGAGCGGCAATTTCAAGGCCGGCGACCGGCTGCAGCCGACCACGACCGCGACCACGGTGCGGGTCCGCGACGGCAAGACCCTGACCACCGACGGGCCGTTCGCGGAGACGCGCGAGCAACTCGGCGGCTATTACCTGGTCGAGGCCAAGGATCTCGACGCGGCGCTCGCGATCGCCGCGCGAATTCCCGGCGCAAGGTACGGTTCGATCGAGGTCCGGCCGATCTGGGTGTACAACTGACGTTGAAGCCGTCATTCCGGGGCGTCCGAAGGACGAACCCGGAATCTCGAGGTTCTCCGATGTGCAATTGCACATCGAGTTCGACGCTTCGCGTCGCCCCGGAACGACGGCGAGTAAAGCCGCATGACATCAGCCGAAATCGAAAAAATATTCCGCGACGAGGCGGGACGCGTGCTGGCCACGCTGATCCGCCTCGTCGGCGATTTCGATCTCGCCGAGGACGCATTGCAGGATGCGTTCGCGGTGGCGCTGCAGCGCTGGCCCGAGGCCGGTGCGCCGACAAATCCGCGCGCGTGGCTGGTCAATGTCGGGCGCAACAAGGCGATCGACCGGGTCCGCCGGCAAATCGCGTTTCGCGGCAAGCAGAGCGAGCTCGCGCACGAATTGCTGCTGCACGCGCCCGGCCTCCGATGCCGGCCGACGATGCCGCGCTCGATGACGACATGCTGCGGCTGATCTTCACCTGCTGCCATCCGGCCTTCGCGATCGAGGTCCAGGTCGCGCTGACGTTGCGCACGGTGTGCGGGCTGACCACCGCGCAGGTCGCGCGCGCCTTTCTGGTCGGCGAGGACGCCATGGCGCAGCGCCTGGTCCGCGCCAAGCAGAAGATCCGGCTCGCCGGCATTCCCTACGAGGTGCCCGAGCGCGATGCGCTCGAGCCGCGGCTGCGCGGCGTGCTCGCGGTGATCTATCTCGTCTTCACCGAAGGCTATGTGGCAACCTCCGGCGAGGATCTGATGCGCCCGGATCTCGCGCGCGAAGCGATCCGGCTTTGCCGTCTGCTCGACGCGCTGATGCCGCAGCGAGGCGAGATCAAGGGATTGCTGGCGCTGATGCTGCTGCACGATGCGCGCCGCGCCGGGCGCGCAGACCGCCGGCGGCGACATCGTGCTGCTGGAAGAGCAGGATCGCGCGCTGTGGGACCATTGCCAGATCGCCGAAGGTCTGCGGCTGGTCGAGGAGGCGTTGCGCATGCCGGGCCGCCCCGAGGCCTACGCGGTGCAGGCTGCGATCGCCGCGCTGCATGCGCGGGCGCCGAGCTACCGGGACACCGACTGGCCGCAGATCGCCGGCCTCTATGAGGTGCTGTTGCGGATCAGCCCGTCGCCGGTGATCGAACTCAATCACGCGGCGGCGGTTTCGATGGTCGACGGGCCGGCGCGCGCGCTCGATCTGATCGACGCGCTGGAGGCCCGCGGCGGGCTCGAGGGCTACGAACTGATGCCGGCGGTTCGCGCCGATCTGTTGCGCCGGCTCGGACGTCGCGACGCGGCGCGCGAGGCCTATCTCGCCGCGACGGCCGCGACGCAGCTCGAGCCGTTGCGGCGGCTTTACGCGCGGCGGTTGAAGGAGCTGGGCGATAAGTAGAAGCGCTGCTTCCTCAACCTCTCGCTGCAAGAGCAGCGCGTGGGAGCATGCCTTTGCGGTCGCTGGGTTATCTCGCCGCGACGGTGTTCTCGGTCGGCAGGCTCGCCAGCAGGGCCTGCAGGGTGGTCAGCGTCGAATGATCGGCGACGCCGTCGACGCGCGCGGGACGGAAATGGCGCTGGAAGGCGGTGACCACTTCCATGGTCGGCGTCGTCGTATTTGCCGTTGATCGGGATGCCGTAGCCGTATCGCGCCAGCGCCTGCTGCAGGTCGCGGACGTCGTCGCTGATGGTGCCGAGCTTGAGCGGATCGCCGCGCACGATCGGCGCCGGCTGCACCCAGTGGCCGACGCCCGAATTGGCCAGCGAATGCCACGGAAATTTCTCGCCGGGATCCTTCTTGCGCGAGGGCGCGACGTCGGAATGGCCGAGCACGCGATGCGACGGCACCTTGCGGCGGAGCATGATGCCGCGGCACAGCGCGATCACGGCGGCGATCTGGCGCAGCGGAAAGTCCGGATAGCCCCAGTCATGGCCGCGATTGACGATCTCGATGCCGATCGAACAGGAGTTGATGTCTTCCTCGCCGGACCATGACGACACGCCGGCGTGCCAGGCGCGCTTGGCCTCCGGGACGCATTGCACGATGCGGCCGTCCTCCAGCACGATGTAATGGGCGGAAACGTCGGTTCCCGCCGTGCACAGCCGGGCGATCGCGCCTTCCACGTCCGGCATGCCGGTGTAGTGCAGCAGGATCATGTCGGGCAGGCGGCCCTTGTGGCGGTCGCCGTAATTCGCCGACGGGATGACGTCGGAGACGATCGAGGAATCCGGGGTGAATAGTCTTCATGATCGCACTGGCCGGCGGAATCGGGAGGGCGCGTTGACGTTTCGAATCAATAGCATCGGAAGCGAACGAACCAAGCGACATAGGACAGCTCAAACCGGGCAGGAGAACGGCAATGGGTGTAAGTGACCCGTTTACTATTCCTTTACGATGCCGTCAGCGCAACGCGGGAGCCGCCCGCCGCATCGCATTTTGGCGCATGGTGTGTGCAGGAAGCATCACCGCCGGCAAGCCCCGGTCACGATGCCCGGAGCTAGGTAATTCTAACAGTCCCTTCAACGCTTTCTTAACGCTAACTGCCGTTACTGAGTGGTGAAGAGCCGAACCGGTCTTTGGTGGACGGCCGAGGCCCCGTTTGACGCTCGAAATCCCATGGCAGCCCTTCAAATTCCATCGGGAAATCAGGGGTGCGATCCGGGGCCGACGGCATCGGCAATCGTGCGTCAGCGTGGAGTTTCGGGGCGAAGAACCGCGCGAGCCGAGAGATTTGAGGCGCAATGGGCCCGTTCGCGTCCAGTTCCCGCAGTTTTGACCCGGACCGGCTCCGGAGCCGGCGCATGAATCCGGCTGACCCGCGCCATATCCCCGTCCTCGGCCGCTCAGGCGATCGCGATGCTCGCGCCCCGCGACGGCGGCGTCTATGTCGATGCCACGTTCGGGGCCGGCGGTTACAGCCGCGCGATCCTCGATGTGGCGGGAACCCGGGTCATCGGCATCGATCGCGACCGGACGGCGATCATGGGCGGGTTCGATCTGGTCGACCGGTCGGACGGCCGGCTGACGCTGGTCGAGGATCGCTTTTCCAATCTCGCCGAGGTTTGCGCCGCGCAGGGGATTTCGGCGGTCGACGGCGTCGTGATGGACGTCGGGGTTTCCTCGATGCAGCTCGACCAGGCCGAGCGCGGCTTCTCGTTTCGCCTCGACGGTCCGCTCGACATGCGGATGGGACATGACGGCCCGACCGCGGCCGATGTGATCGCGAGGGCATCCGAGGCGGATCTCGCCAACATCATCTATATCTTCGGCGAGGAGCGTCATTCGCGCGCCGTCGCCCGCGCCATCGTCGCCGCGCGCAAGGAGGCGCCGGTCACGACCACGCGCGCGCTGGCCGATATCGTTTCGAAAGTGGTGCGCTCGAAGCCGGGCGAAATTCATCCGGCGACGCGGACGTTTCAGGCGTTGCGGATCTTCGTCAACGAGGAACTCGACGAACTGCATCTGGCGCTGGCTGCGGCCGAGCGGGTGCTCAAGCCCGGCGGCCGGCTGGTCGTGGTGTCGTTTCATTCGCTGGAAGACCGCATCGTCAAGAATTTCCTCGTCGAGCGCGCCAGCACCGGCGGCGGGTCGCGGCATCTGCCGGAAGTCGCGCAGGCCGCGCCGAGCTTTGCGATTCTGACCAAGCGTCCGGTCGTCGCCGACGACGAGGAGGTTTCGGCCAATCCGCGCGCGCGCTCGGCAAAACTGCGCGCGGCCGAGCGCACCGATGCGCCCGCGCACCAGGCCGCGCGCCTGCCGGACTGGCCGACCCTCGATGACGTGATGAGGGGAGGCTGATCATGCGGATCATCCATGTCCTCGTCATCGCCGCCTTGGTGTTCGCCGCCGCTTACGTCTATCGCATCAAGATGGACTCGACGTCGCGGACCGAGCGGGTGCTGCAGCTGCACGCCGACATTCGCGAGCAGCGCGACGCCATCGCGGTGCTGCACTCGGAATGGGCCAAGCTCGACGCGCCGCTGCGGCTGCAGGGCCTCGCCGAGCGGCATCTGCCGCTGAAGCCGATCAACGCCACGCAATATGATTCGCTGAAGAACCTGCCCGAGCGGCCGCCGAACCTGGTCAGGCCCGGCGATCCCGATCCGATCGGCGCGATGATCCAGACCATCGACGCCGCCACCGATGCCTCGTCGGTGACGGGCTCGATACCGTCGCCGGAGGCGCGGCAATGAGCGATTCCGCGCCGAGGAAACTCAAATCGGAGCCCTGGCGGCAGCGGCTGATCCGCAGCCTGCTGTACGGGCGCAACGTGGACCGCGTCGGCGAAGGCGCGCGCCCGCGTCGGATTTGCGATCGTCGCGTTCGCGGCGATCTACGCCGTCATCGGCGGACGGCTGATCATGTTCGCGACCGTCGGCGACAGCCATGGCGCGCGCCGCACCGCGGCGCAGGACGCCATCGCGACCGCGCGGCCCGATATCGTCGACCGCAACGGCGAGATCCTCGCCACCGACGTCAAGGCGCCGAGCCTGTTCGGCGAGCCGCGCCGCATCATCGACAAGGACGAGGCCATCGAGCTTCTGACCGCGACCTTGCCGGATCTCGACACCGGCGAAGTGCGCGACCGGCTGACCTCCAGGAAAGGCTTCGTCTGGCTGAAGCGTGAAATCACGCCGCAGCAGCAGCAGGAAATTCACCGCCTCGGCATTCCCGGCATCGGCTTCCTGCGCGAGAACAAGCGGGTCTATCCCACCGGCAACGAAGTCGCGCATCTGATCGGCCTGGTCAACATCGACAACCAGGGCATCGCCGGCATGGAGAAGTGGCTCGACACCAACGGGCTTGCCGATCTGCACCGCGCCGGCTTCGCCACCGACCGGCTGCAGCGGCCGATCGAATTGTCGGTCGACCTGCGCGTCGAGCATGCGCTGCGCGACGAACTGCTCAAGGCCAAGGAGAAATTCCACGCCAAGGCCGCCTCCGGTCTCGTCTCCAACGTCAAGACCGGCGAGATCGTGGCGATGGTGTCGGTGCCGGATTTCGATCCCAACAATCCGAAGGAGGCGCACGATCCCGATCGCATCAACCGCCTGACCACCGGCGTCTACGAGATGGGATCGACGTTCAAGGCCTTCACGCTGGCGATGGCGCTGGATTCCGGCAAGTACGATCTCAACTCGCTGTGGGATGCGCGCGGTCCGCTGCACTATGGCAAGTTCGCGATCCATGACGACGAGCCGAAGGGCCGCTTCCTCAACATGAAGGAAGTGTTCTACTTCTCGTCCAACGTCGGCGCGGCGCGCATCGCGCTTGTCGCAAGGGCGTCGAGGCGCACAAGGCGTTCCTGCGCAAGCTCGGCCAGCTCGATCGGCTGCGCACCGAATTGCCGGAAAGCGCCTCGCCGATCCTGCCGCGGCACTGGAGCGAATTGAATACGGTGACGATCGCCTTCGGGCACGGCATCGCGGTGGCGCCATTGCAGGCGGTGATGGGCATCGACGCGCTGGTGAACGGCGGCTATCTGATTCCGCCGACCTTCCTGAAGCGCACCGAGCAGGAAGCCATGGCGATCGCCAAGCGGGTGATCAAGCCGGAGACCGTCGGAAAAGATGCGCTATCTGATGCGGCTCAATGCCGAAGTCGGCACCGCGAAAAGGCCGACGTGAAGGGCTATTATATCGGCGGCAAGACCGGCACCGCCGAAAAGGTCATCAACGGCCGCTACGCCAAGAAGCGCGTGCTCACGGCCTTCACGGCGATCCTGCCGGCCGACAATCCCAAATACCAGCTTCTGGTCATGCTGGACGAGCCGCAGTCGCTGAAGGAAACCTATGGTTTCATCACGTCGGGCTGGAACGCGGTGCCGACCGGGGGCAATGTGATCGCCCGCATTGCACCGCTCCTGGGCATCGAGCCGCGTTTCGATCTGCCGCCGTCCGACCGCCTTATTCTTGCGGCATCGAAGACAACCCAGTAAGGCGTAAGTACCGCGCGTCGGGCGGACTGGAAGACCATGAGACTTCGCGACCTGTTCAGCGATGACGCCGCCATCGACCCGCGGGCGGAATCCGCCGAGGTCGCAGGCCTTGCCGTGGACAGCCGCGCGGTCAAGCCGGGCGAGGTGTTCTTCGCGCTCGCCGGCGTCAAGACCGATGGCGCGCGCTTCATCGAGCAGGCGATCGCCTCCGGCGCGGCGGCGGTCGCGGGAGAACATCGGCCGCAAGGCGATCTGCGCGTACCGTTTGTGACCACGCCCAATCCGCGCCGCGCGCTGGCGCTGGCGGCGGCCAAATTCTTTCCCCGGCAGCCCGCAACGATCGCGGCCGTCACCGGCACCAGCGGCAAGACCTCGGTCGCCGCCTTCACGCGGCAGATCTGGCAACGGCTCGGACACCAATCCGCCAGCATCGGCACCATCGGGCTGGTATCGCCGAAGCGCACCATCTACGGCTCGCTGACCACGCCGGATCCGGTCGCGCTGCACCGGCAGCTCGACGAGATCGCGCGCGAAGGCGTCACCCATCTGGCGCTCGAGGCCTCGTCGCACGGGCTCGATCAGTATCGGCTCGATGGCGTGCGCATCGCCGCCGGTGGTTTTACCAATCTGTCGCGCGACCACATGGATTATCATCCCGATGTCGCGCATTACCTCGCCGCCAAGCTGCGGCTGTTCCGCGATCTGGTCGCGCCGGACGGCGCCGCGGTGATCTCGGCCGATCATGATTGCTCGCAGGCCGCCATCGACGCGGCGCGCGCGAAAAAGCTGCGGCTGCTGACGGTCGGCCGCAACGGCAATGGCGAAGGCGAGGGCATTCGCCTGGTCGGGGCCACGATCGACGGTTTTGCGCAGAACCTCACGCTCGAACATCGCGGAAAGAAATATTCCGTCCGGCTGCCGCTGGTCGGCGAATTCCAGGTCGAGAATGCATTGGTGTCGGCGGGCCTTGCGATCGGCACCGGCAGCGAAGCCGGCGCCGTGTTCGCCGAACTCGAGCTGCTCGAGGGCGCAAAAGGCCGGCTGGAGCGGGTTGCCGAGCGCAACGGCGCGCCGATCTTCGTCGACTACGCCCACAAGCCGGATGCGCTGGCGAAGGCGCTGCAGGCGTTGCGGCCTTACGCGAGGCGCAAGCTCGTCGTCGTGTTCGGCGCCGGCGGCGATCGCGATGCCGGCAAGCGCCCGCTGATGGGCGCGATCGCATCGGCGAATGCCGACAGCGTCATCGTCACCGATGACAATCCGCGCAGCGAGAATCCGGACATCATCCGCGCCGCGATCCTCGACGCGGCGAAGGGCGCCCAGGAAATCGGCGACCGCGCCGAGGCGATCCGCGCGGCGATATCGGCGTTGCAGCCGGGCGATGCGCTGCTGATCGCCGGCAAGGGCCACGAGACCGGACAGATCGTCGGCGACCGCACGCTGCCGTTCAGCGATCACGACGCGGTGGCCGCAGCCCTTGCCCCGAGGGTCGCATGAGCGCCGCGCCGCTATGGACTTCAACCGCGATGGCGCAGGCGATGCGCGCCTCGATTGGCGGCGTGCTGCCGCAAGCAATATCGGGCCTTTCCATCGACAGCCGCAGCATCGCGCCGGGCGAGGCCTATTTCGCCATCAAGGGCGATGTCCATGACGGGCATGATTTTGTCGTCGCCGCCCTGAAGGCCGGCGCTGCGCTCGCGGTGGTCGAGGCTGCCCAGCGCGGCAAATTCCCTGACGATGCGCCGCTATTGGTGGTCGACGACGTGCTCGCCGGTCTGCGCGATCTTGCCCGCGCGGCGCGCGCGCGCCTGAACGCGCAAGTGATCGCAGTCACCGGATCGGTCGGCAAGACATCGACCAAGGAGGCGTTGCGCTGCGTGCTGTCGGCGCAGGGCGAGACGCATGCTTCCGCCGCCTCGTTCAACAATCACTGGGGCGTGCCGCTGTCGCTGGCGCGCTGCCCGGCGGACGCGCGCTTTGCGATCTTCGAGATCGGCATGAACCATGCGGGCGAGATCGAGCCGCTGGTCAGGATGGTGCGGCCGCAGATCGCCATCGTCACCACCGTGGAGCCGGTGCATCTGGAATTCTTCGCCGGCATCGAGGCGATCGCCGACGCCAAGGCCGAAATCTTCGAAGGCGTCGAGCCCGGCGGCGCGGCCGTGCTCAACCGCGACAATCCGCAATTCGCAAGGCTGGAGAAGCGTGCCAAGCAACTCGGCATCTCCCGCATCGTTTCGTTCGGCGCGGACAAGAAATCCGACGCGCGGCTGCTCGACGTGGCGTTGCATGCGGCATGTTCGGCGGTGCATGCCAATATTCTCGGCCATGACGTCACCTACAAGCTCGGCATGCCCGGCCGGCACATGGCGATGAACTCGCTGGCGGTGCTGGCGGCGGCCTCGCTCGCCGGGCGCCGATCTTGCGCTCGCCGCGCTGTCGCTGTCGCAACTCCAGCCGACGGTGGGCCGCGGTGTGCGGCGCACGCTGGAAGTCGCGCATGGCGAGGCGACGCTGATCGATGAAAGCTATAACGCCAATCCGGCGTCGATGGCGGCGGCGCTGAACGTGCTGGGACAGGCCGCGATCGGCACGCACGGCCGGCGCATCGCGGTGCTTGGCGACATGCTCGAACTGGGGCCCGCCGGTCCGGCGCTGCATGGCAGTCTCAACGAAACGATCAAGGCCAACCGGATCGATCTGGTTTATTGTTGTGGGCCGTTGATGCGCAACTTGTGGGAGGCGCTTTCCACGGGTAAACGGGGCGGCTATGCCGATAGTTCAGCCGGTCTCGAAACCCAGCTGATGGCCGCGATTCGCGCCGGCGACGCGATCATGGTCAAGGGGTCGCTCGGCTCGAAGATGAAGACGGTTGTGAACGCGCTCGAAAAGCGCTTTCCCGGAAAGACCGCGCGCGACGAAGCCGCGGTACAGGGCGAATGAATGTTTTACTGGCTGATTGATCTTTCCAACACCGTTCCCGGCATGGGCGGGTTCCGGACGTTCCTGAACGTGTTCCGTTACATCACCTTCCGCACCGGCGGGGCGATGGTGACCGGCGCGCTGTTCGTGTTCCTGTTCGGCCCGTGGATCATCGACCATTTGCGGCTTCGCCAGGGCAAGGGCCAGCCGATTCGCACCGATGGCCCGGCATCGCATCTCCTCACCAAGAAGGGCACGCCGACCATGGGCGGGCTGATGATCCTGTCCGGGCTGGTGGTCTCGACGCTGTTGTGGGCCAATCCGCTCAACCCCTACGTCTGGATCGTGCTCGCGGTCACGCTCGGATTCGGATTCGTCGGCTTCTACGACGACTATTTGAAGGTGACGAAGCAGACCCACAGCGGTTTCGCCGGCCGCATCCGGCTGGCGCTCGAAGCGGTGATCGCGCTCGCGGCGTGCTACGCGCTGGTCCGGCTCGGACGCGACCCGTTCTCGACGGCGCTGGTGATTCCGTTCTTCAAGGACATCGCACTGCACTTCGGCTGGTTCTTCGTGATTTTCGGCGCGTTCATCGTCGTCGGCTCGGGCAACGCGGTGAACCTGACCGACGGGCTCGACGGTCTCGCCATCGTGCCGGTCATGATCGCGGCCGCGAGCTTCGGCCTGATCGCCTATCTCGCCGGCAACGCGGTGTTCGCGGATTACCTTCAGATCAACTACGTCGCCGGCACCGGCGAACTCGCGGTGCTCTGCGGCGCGGTGCTCGGCGCGGGCCTGGGATTCCTGTGGTTCAACGCGCCGCCGGCGTCGATCTTCATGGGCGACACCGGCTCGCTCGCGCTCGGCGGCATGCTCGGTTCGATCGCGGTCGCGGTCAAGCACGAGATCGTGCTGGCGGTGATCGGCGGATTGTTCGTGCTGGAGGCGGTCTCGGTGATCGTGCAGGTGGTGTCGTTCAAGCTGACCGGCAAGCGCGTGTTCCGGATGGCGCCGATCCATCATCATTTCGAGCAGCTCGGCTGGACCGAGGCGCAGATCGTGATCCGGTTCTGGATCATTTCGGTGATGCTGGCGCTCGCCGGCCTCTCCACGTTGAAACTGCGGTGAGCCGTTGATCCCCGTCACCTCCTTTGCGGGCAAGACGGTCGCGGTGTTCGGCCTTGGCGGCTCGGGGCTGGCGAGTTGCGAGGCCCTGAGGGCGGGCGGCGCGACAGTGATCGCCGGCGACGACAATGTCGACAACCTCGCCAGGGCTGCGCAGGCCGGGTTCGTCACCGCCGATTTGCGTAGCGTGTCCTGGGCGAATTTCGCAGCCCTTGTGCTCACCCCGGGGGCGCCGCTCACGCACCCGGCGCCGCACTGGACCGTGCTGGCCGCGCGGCAGGCCGGCGTCGAGGTGATCGGCGATATCGAACTGTTCTGCCGCGAACGGCGGCGTCATGCCCCGGACGCGCCCTTTGTCGCCATCACCGGCACCAACGGCAAATCGACCACGACGGCGTTGATCGCGCATCTGATGCGCTTCGCCGGTTACGATACCCAGATGGGCGGCAATATCGGCACCGCGATTCTGTCGCTGGAACCACCGCGCAAGGGACGCGTCCATGTCATCGAGATGTCGTCCTACCAGATCGATCTTTCGCCTTCCCTCGATCCTTCCGTCGGCATCCTGCTCAATGTCAGCGAGGATCATATCGACCGCCACGGTACGCTCGAACATTACGCCGCGGTGAAGGAGCGCCTGGTGGCAGGCGTGCAGAAAGAGGGCACCGCGATCGTCGGTGTCGACGACGGCTTTTCCCGCAACACCGCCGACCGCATCGAGCGGGCGGGCCGGCGCGTCGTCCGGGTGTCCGTGAAGAATCCGCTGCCCGATGGCGTCTATGTCGAGCGTGAAATCGTCTGTCGCGCTTCCGGCGGCGCGCGCAACGAGATCGCGCGGATCGGCGGCATCGGCTCGCTGCGCGGTTTGCACAATGCGCAGAATGCGGCCTGTGCCGCGGCCTGCGCGCTCGCGCTCGGCGTCTCCACGGAGACCCTGCAGAACGGCCTGCGCAGCTTTCCCGGCCTCGCGCACCGCATGGAGCAGGTCGGCCGCCGCGGCCATGTGCTGTTCGTCAACGACTCCAAGGGCACCAATGCGGACGCCGCCGCGCATGCACTGTCGTCGTTTGCCGACATCTTCTGGATCGCCGGGGGAAAGCCGAAGCTCGGCGGCATCACCGGCCTGACCGAATATTTTCCGCGCATCCGCAAGGCCTATCTGATCGGGGAGGCCGCGCAGGAATTTGCGGGCACGCTGGGCAAGGTTCCGCACGAGATTTCCGAAACGCTCGAGGTCGCGGTCGCCAACGCCGCGCGCGATGCCGAAGCCTCCGGATTGCCCGATCCCGTCGTGCTGCTGTCGCCGGCCTGCGCCTCGTTCGACCAGTACCGCAATTTCGAGATCCGCGGCTCGGCGTTCCGCGACCTCGTCACCGCGCTGCCCGGCGTCAAGCCGGTGGTGTGACGGCGCCGTCACGGCCGTGACCGGGCCGGACGAGCGGACAGGGCGAAGCTCCAAAAGATAACGACCATTAACCGCTTCGAAACCATCCTGAGCGACCAATGGGCAAACCCTTCGGCTTTTGGGAATGCAGATGCCCGTGCTCTCCCGTGAACAACGCAATCCCCTGAGCGAATGGTGGTGGACGGTGGACCGCCTCCAGCTCGGGGCGATCATCGCGCTGATCCTGGGCGGCATCATCCTGTCGCTGGCGGCAAGCCCGCCGGTGGCGACGCGGATCGGGCTCGATCCCTTCCACTTCTTCAACCGCCACGTGATGTTCCTGCTGCCGTCCTTCATCGTGATGATCGGCGTATCGTTCCTGTCGCCGCGGCAGATCCGCCGCACCGCGCTGATCGTGTTCGCGGTCTCGATCGCGCTGATCGTGGCGACGCTCCTGATCGGGCCGGAGGTCAAGGGCTCGCGGCGCTGGATCACCCTGATCGGCGTCAACATCCAGGCATCCGAATCCGCAAAGCCCGCCTTCGTGGTGCTGGCGGCGTGGTTGTTTGCGGAATCGACGCGGCGGCCGGAAATGCCGGCGACCTCGATGGCGCTGGTGCTGCTGATGACGCTGATCTCGCTGTTGGTGATGGAGCCCGATTTCGGCCAGACCATGCTGATCCTGATGGTGTGGGGCGCGCTGTTCTTCATCGCGGGCATGCGGATGATCTGGGTGCTGGGGCTTGGCGGCGCGGCGAGCGCCGGGCTGTTCGCCGCCTATCTGCTGGTGCCGCACGTCGCGGGCCGCATCAAGCGCTTCGTGAATCCGTCGTCGGGCGATACCTTCCAGGTCGATACCGCGATGGAAGCCTTCTACAATGGCGGCTGGTTCGGGCTCGGCCCCGGCGAAGGCATCGCCAAGCGCAGCCTGCCGGACAGCCACACCGATTTCGTGTTCGCGGTGGCGGCGGAGGAGTTCGGCATCATCCTTTGCCTGGCGCTGCTGGCGCTGTTCGCCTTCATCGTGATCCGGGCGCTGTCGCGCGCCTATGCGAGCGAGGACATGTTCGCCCGCTTCGCGGCCTCGGGGCTTGCGATCCTGTTCGGCGTCCAGGCCGCGATCAACATGTCGGTCAATCTGCAACTGATCCCCGCCAAGGGCATGACGCTGCCGTTCATCTCCTATGGCGGCTCGTCGATGGTCTCGCTGGCTTACGGCGTCGGCATGATGCTGGCGCTGACCCGGCAGCGGCCGCGCACCGAGATGGAATCGATCGGCGACGCCAACGCCAATGCGGTGCGCGGCTACGCCTGATCGCTGAATGGGGCGCGCCCAAGGGGCCGCCCGGCAGATCATGGGCTGATGACTAACGCCGCGCCGTCGGCTATCTGAAGTCATGACCACTTCCCCTCTCATCCTGCTGGCCGCGGGCGGCACCGGCGGCCATCTGTTTCCAGCCGAAGCGCTCGGCGTGGAATTGATCCGGCGAGGCTTGCGCGTGCGGCTCGCCACCGATTTCCGCGCGCTGCGCTACAGCGGATTGTTCTCAAAGGACACGATCGACGTGGTGCCGAGCGCAACCGTGCGCAGCCGCGCGCCATGGTCGCTGGCCCATACCGGCCTGATGCTCGCCGCCGGCACCGCGGTTTCGCTCAATCTGATGCGACGTCTGAAGCCGGCAGCCGTGGTCGGCTTCGGCGGTTATCCGACCTTGCCGCCGCTATTGGCGGCAAGGCTGTCCGGCGTGCCCGGCATCATTCACGAGGCCAACGCCGTGCTCGGCCGCGCCAACCGCTTTCTGTCGGGCCGCGTCAGTGCGATCGCGACTTCGCTGCCGGGCGTGCTCGACCGCGATCCGCAGCTTTCGGGCAAGACCACCACCGTGGGCACGCCGATGCGCCCGGCGGTGCTCGCGGCGGCCGAGGTAAAATATGTCACGCCCGAACCGGCCGGCGTCTTCCGGCTGCTCGTGGTCGGCGGCAGCCAGGGCGCCCGCGTAATGGCTGATATCGTGCCTGCTGCGATCGAGCGGCTGGAGCCGGCGCTGTGGAACCGGCTGGTCCTCACCCAGCAGGTGCGCGACGAGGACATGGCGCGGGTGCGCGCGGTCTATGACCGGCTCAAGATCAAAGCCGAACTGGCGCCGTTCTTCAGCGATCTACCCGCGCGGCTCGCCTCCCATCATCTGGTGGTGTCGCGCTCCGGCGCCGGCACCGTGGCCGAGCTTGCCGCGATCGGCCGGCCCTCGATCCTGGTGCCGCTGCCGGGCTCGATCGACCAGGACCAGTTCGCCAATGCCGGCGTGCTGGCGCAGGTCGACGGCGCGCTTCGGATTCCGCAGGCCGATTTCACCCCCGACCGGCTGGCGGCGGAAATCTCCGCGCTCGCCGCCGAGCCGGCGCGGCTCGCCGCGATGGCGGCCAGCGCCCGCACCGTCGGCCGGCTCGACGCCGCCGGGCGGCTGGCCGATCTGGTGATGAAAGTCGCCGGAATCTAGGCCAAATGGCCCGGATCTGGAAAATATAGGGTCATGGCCGGACTTGTCCCGGCCATCGCCGTCTTGCATGAAAGTGGTGGAGATTCGTGGATGCCCGGGACGTCGAGCCTCAGGACGCGCTTTGTGCTTATGCCCGGGCGTAACGAGAACATACGGATGCAACCATGAGACTGCCGCGCGAGATCGGACCCATCCACTTCGTCGGGATCGGCGGCATCGGCATGAGCGGCATCGCCGAGGTGCTGTGCAATCTCGGCTATACCGTGCAGGGCTCCGACGCTTCCGAGGGCGCCAACGTCACCCGGCTGCGCGACAAGGGCATCAGGATCAGCGTCGGCCACAAGGCCGAGAACGTCGACGGCGCCGATGTGCTGGTGGTGTCGACCGCGATCAAGCGCGACAATCCCGAATTGATGGCGGCGCGCGCCCAGCGCATTCCGGTGGTGCGCCGCGCCGAAATGCTGGCCGAACTGATGCGGCTGAAAAGCTGCGTCGCCATCGCCGGCACCCATGGCAAGACCACCACGACCTCGATGGTCGCAGCGCTGCTCGATGCCGGCGATCTCGATCCGACCGTGATCAATGGCGGCATCATCAATGCCTACGGCACCAATGCCCGGCTGGGGGCCGGCGACTGGATGGTGGTGGAAGCCGACGAAAGCGACGGCACGTTCCTGAAGCTGCCGGCCGACGTCGCCATCGTCACCAATGTCGATCCGGAGCATCTCGATCACTTCGGAACCTTCGAGGCGGTGCAGGACGCGTTCCGAAATTTCGTCGAGAACGTGCCGTTCTACGGTTTTGCCGTGATGTGCATCGACCATCCCGTGGTGCAGAGCATCGTCGGCAAGATCGAGGATCGCCGCATCGTCACCTACGGCGAAAATCCGCAGGCCGATGCGCGGCTGGTCGATCTCACGCCGATGGGCGGCGGATCGAAATTCACCGTCGCGTTCCGCGATCGCAAGACCGATACGGCGCATGAGATCGCCGATCTTCATTTGCCGATGCCGGGCCGGCACAACGCGCTCAACGCCACGGCGGCGATCGCGGTGGCGCATGAACTGGGGCTTGTCGACGATGTCATCCGCAAGGCGATCGCGGGCTTCGGCGGCGTGAAGCGGCGCTTCACCCGAACCGGCGAGTGGAACGGCGTCACCATCATCGACGACTACGGCCATCATCCGGTCGAGATCGCGGCGGTGCTCAAGGCGGCGCGGGAATCCACCAACGGCAAGATCATCGCCGTGGTGCAGCCGCACCGCTTCACGCGCCTGCAATCGCTGTTCGAGGAATTCTGTACCTGCTTCAACGATGCCGACGCGGTGGTGGTCGCCGAGGTCTATCCGGCGGGCGAGGCGCCGATTCCCGGCATCGACCGCGATCATTTCGTGCTGGGATTGCGCGCGCATGGCCATCGCGAAGTGATCCCGCTGCCGAATTCCGCGGCCCTCGCCGGCGTCGTGCACGGCATCGCCGGCCGCGGCGACCTCGTCGTCTGTCTCGGCGCCGGCAGCATCACGCAATGGGCCTATGCCTTGCCGGGCGAATTGAAGGCGCTGGGGTAAAGGTGACCTTTCCCGACATCACCCCCGACCTCAAGGCCGCGATGCCGCACCTGCGCGGGCGGCTGCTGGCGAACCAGTCGCTTGCGGAACTGACCTGGTTTCGGGTCGGCGGTCCGGCGCAGGTGTTGTTCACGCCTTCGGATGAAGACGATCTCGCCTATTTCCTTGAGCGCCTGCCGGGCGAATTGCCGGTCACGGTCGTCGGCGTCGGCTCCAACCTGATCGTGCGCGACGGCGGACTGCCGGGTGTGGTGATCCGCCTGTCGCCACGCGGCTTCGGCGAGGCCAGCGCGCAAGGCGACATCGTCAGCGCCGGCGCCGCTGCCCTCGACAAGCGCGTGGCGGAGACCGCCGCTGCGGCCAACATCGGCGGGTTGGAATTCCTCTTCGGCATTCCCGGCACCGTCGGCGGCGCGCTGCGCATGAACGCCGGCGCCAATGGCGGGGAGACCAGGGATGTCCTGATCGAGGCATCCGGCATCGGCCGCGACGGCCGCAAGCACAGCTTTACGAACGCGGAGATGAAATTCGTCTACCGCAACAGCGGCGTCGAGCCTTCGATCATTTTTACTTCCGCGCGCTTTCGCGGGGCGATCGCCGCGCCGGAAGCGATCCGCGTCCGGATGAACGAGGTTCAGGCCCACCGCGAGATGGCGCAGCCGATCCGGGAGAAGACCGGCGGTTCGACCTTCCAGAACCCGTCCGGCCAGAGCGCCTGGAAGCTGATCGATGCTGCCGGCTGCCGGGGCTTGCGGGTCGGCGGCGCGCAGGTGTCGGAAATGCACTGCAATTTCCTGATCAATACCGGCCATGCGACCGGCCATGACATCGAGACCCTGGGCGAAACCGTGCGCGCACGGGTGAAGGAAAAATCCGGAATTGAGCTACACTGGGAAATCAAGCGGATCGGGATCGAGCGGAACTGATGCGGATCACCATTCTTTTCGGCGGTACCAACAAGGAGCGCCTGGTGTCGGTGGCGTCGGCCCAGGCGCTGCATTCGGCGTTGCCCGACGCCGGCCTGTGGTTTTGGGATGCCGACGACACCGTGCATGAGGCCGCCTCCGAGGCGCTTCTCAGGCATGCGCGGCCGTTCGAGCATCCGTTCCGGCCGGGCACGCCGAGCCTCGGCAAAATCGGGCAGGCGCTCGACCAGGCGAGGGCGGAGGACCGGCTGCTGGTGCTCGGGCTGCACGGCGGCACGGCGGAGAATGGCGAACTGCAGGCCATGTGCGAGATGCGCGGGATTCCCTTCACCGGCTCCGGCTCGGCCTCGTCGAATCTTGCCTTCGACAAGGTCGCCGCCAAGCGTTTCGCGGAGATCGCGGGCGTGAGCGGGCCGGCCGGCATTGCGCTGGAAGATCTGGACACGGCGTTTGCCGAGTACGGCAGGCTGATCGCCAAGCCGTCGCGCGACGGCTCCAGCTACGGGCTGATCTTCGTCAACGCCCGGCAGGATCTCGCGGCGGTCCGCAACGCCGCCAGGACCGAGGAATATGTCATCGAACCCTTCATCGCCGGTCAGGAGGCGACTTGCGGCGTGCTGGAGCAACTGGACGGCTCATTGATCGCGCTGCCGCCCGTGGAGATCATCCCGGCGGAAGGCGCGTTCGACTACGAAGCCAAATACATCGCCAAGGCGACGCAGGAAATCTGTCCCGCCCGGTTCGCTCCCGACGTGAATGCGCAACTGATGGATCTGGCGCTGCGCGCGCACCGGGCGCTGTCATGCGGTGGCTATTCCCGAACCGATTTCATCGTCTCGGACAAGGGGCCGATTTATCTCGAGACCAATACCCTGCCGGGCCTGACCAAGGCCTCGCTCTATCCGAAGGCTCTCAAGGCCCAGGGAATCGAATTCGCCGACTTCCTGCGCGATCAGGTCGCGCTGGCCGAAAAACGCACGCGCAAGTAGTTTTTGGCCGATCCGGCCAAACCGGGGCGGCCTTGGCCTCGTTCATTGCTAAAACTTTACGAATTTGTGGCAAACTACTCAGAAGGCGGATCAAATCACGCTCTGCCTCACCCCGATTTACACTTTGTTTACCAGGAAGTCCGAAGGTTAACGCTGGCGGCGCATGTGCGCTTGGCTGCCGGGGCGTGAGCTGTTGCGGATTTTCCGCTTTCTGCGACCGCATCGAGGGAACAGGTGGCCTCTTTTGCATTGAGGCCGCATCCCGAAAAGCCCGGCATGACCGAGACGTCACGTGTGCCAGAACTCGCAAGCGTTTGCGGGCATAACTTGACGAGCTCGTGCAATGGATGGTGCAGGACGCCTCGCTCGATCGCGGAGATCGCCGAGGCCCCAAACTGACCTGAAGGCCGCCGCCATCGGCGCGGTCATCTTGCTGCGCGAGCACCTGGCCAAGTACTTGTCGCGCAAGCGCGCCGTCGCCAAACCGTCGATCGAACGCGAGCCGCCGCACCGGCTGATCGAAACCGTCGAGCGTTATGTGCCGAGCCGCGCCGGCGTTGTCCTCACCGTATTGCTGCTCGCAGGCAGCGCCGCCTTCGGCATCGTCAAGGGCGGCCACCTCGAGGAGCTGACCTCGACATTGAGCGACACCCGCAATGCGCTGGCCAATTCGGCCGGATTCCGCATCACCACGGTCGCCATCAACGGCCGCAAGCAACTGACGCAGGACGAAGTGCTCGCGAGCGGCGGCGTCAACGGCCGTTCCTCGCTGTTGTTCCTCGACGCCGCGGCGGTGCGCGACAGGCTCAAAGCCAATCCATGGATCGCCGAGGCGACTGTGCTGAAGTTCTATCCCGGCCAGCTCCAGATCGACATCGTGGAGCGCTCGGCGTTCGCGCTGTGGCAGCAGGACGGCCGGCTTTCGGTGATCTCGGATGACGGCACCGTGCTCGAACCCTATGTGTCGCGCCGGTTCCTCTCGCTGCCATTGGTGGTCGGCAAGGGCGCCGAGACCCGTGCCAGGGATTTCCTGGCGCTGCTCGCGCGCTATCCGCAGGTGCACGCCGTGACCAAGGCCGCGATCTTCGTCGGCGAGCGGCGCTGGAACCTGCGGCTCAACGACGGGCTCGATATCCGGCTGCCGGAAAACGACGCCGGCAACGCGCTGGCGAGCCTCAGCAAGCTCGACCGCGAAGACCGGCTGTTCTCGCGCGACATCGTCGCCGTCGACATGCGGCTGCCGGACCGGCTGACGGTGCAATTGTCCGATGATGCGGCCAAGGCCCGCGAGGAACTGTTCAAGAAGCAGCAGCCGAAGAAGAAAGCCGGTGACGCATGACCGGCCTTGATCGCAACCAGACGCCGAAAACGCGGCCGATGCCGCAGAAGCGTACTGCGCTGGTGGCCTCCCTCGACATCGGCACCAGCAAGATCGCCTGCATGATCGCGCGGCTGAAGCCGTGCCCGCCGAGCGAGGCGCTGCGCGGACGGACCCATGCCGTCGAACTGATCGGATACAGCCAGATCCAGTCGCGCGGCATGAAGGCCGGCGCGGTGGTCGACCTCGCCGCATGCGAACAAACGGTGCGCCAGGCGGTGGCGCTCGCCGAACGCATGGCCAAGGTTCGCGTCGAATCCGTGCTGCTCTCGGTATCGGGCGGCCGGCTGCAGGGCCAGATGGTCGAGGCCGCCGCCGACATCAAGGGCGGCGCGGTCAGCGACGCCGACGTCTCCCGCATCACCTCGGCCGGCATGCGCCACGCCACCGGACCGGGCCGCACCGTGCTGCATGCGCTGCCGGTCGGCTATGCCCTCGACGGCGTGAAGGGTGTCCGCGATCCCCGCGGAATGGTGGCCCGGCAGTTCGGCGTCGACATGAATGTGGTCACGTCCGACGCGACCGTGGCCAAGAACCTGATGCTGGTGGTGGAGCGCTGCCACCTCAATGTCGAGGCCATGGCGGCGAGTCCTTATGTCGCAGGCCTGTCGGTCCTGACCGACGACGAGGCCGATCTCGGCGCGGCCGTGGTCGAGATGGGGGCGGGAACCACCACGATCGCCACCTATTCGGCCGGGCGGTTCGTTCATGCCTCCGGATTTGCGGTCGGCGGGCAACACATCACGATGGATCTTGCCCGAGGACTCTCCGCCTGCATTGCGGATGCCGAGCGAATCAAGACGTTATATGGCACCGTGCTGACCGGCGGGTCGGATACGCGCGAGCTGATGTCGGTGCCGACCGCCGGCGACAGCGAGCAGGATGTGCCGCAGATCGTGTCCCGCGCCACGATCGCGAACATCGTTCGGCACCGCGCCGAGGAGATATTTGAAATGGTCAGGGACCGCCTGGCGGATTCCCCCTTTGCCGCAGAGCCAAAGGCACGGGTTGTCTTGAGCGGCGGCGCCTCGCAACTCACCGGCTTTCCCGAACTCGCGACCCAGATCCTCGGCCGGCCGGTGCGGATCGGGCGTCCGCTCGGCTTTGGCCGCCTGCCCAGCGAGGCGAAGAGCGCGTCATTCGCGGTTCCCGCGGGGCTCCTGGTCTATCCGCAATACGCTCATCTGGAACATGTGGAACCGCGGCACACGCGGCAGCTCAGGACAGGGACCGACGGCTATTTCGGAAAGGTCGGACGATGGCTTCGCGAGGGCTTCTGATGAAACTTTTCCGCACCACGCTTCGACTTTCACCAACCCCCGCGGCCGCCGGCCGGGGCGAACCAACGCGCGCGTCGTAATCGAGAGGCAACCATGGCACTCAATCTTACTCCCCCCGACATCAGTGAACTGAAACCGCGCATCACCGTGTTCGGAGTTGGTGGAGCCGGTGGTAACGCCGTCAACAACATGATCACCGCCGGATTGCAGGGGGTCGATTTCGTCGTCGCCAATACCGACGCGCAGGCGCTCACGATGTCCAAGGCGCCGCGCATCATCCAGATGGGCACCCAGGTCACCCAGGGTCTCGGCGCCGGTTCGCAGCCGGACGTCGGCGCCGCCGCGGCCCAGGAAGTGTTCGATGAAATCCGCGACCATCTCTCGGGCGCCAACATGGTGTTCGTCACCGCCGGCATGGGCGGCGGCACCGGCACCGGCGCTGGCCCCGTGATCGCCAAGATCGCGCGCGACATGGGAATCCTCACCGTGGGCGTGGTGACCAAGCCGTTCCACTTCGAGGGCCAGCGCCGCATGCGCACCGCGGAGTCCGGCATCGCCGAACTGCACAAGGTGGTGGACACGCTGCTGATCATCCCGAACCAGAACCTGTTCCGGGTCGCCAACGAGAAGACCACCTTCGCCGACGCCTTCGCGATGGCCGACCAGGTGCTCTATTCGGGCGTTGCCTGCATCACCGACCTGATGGTCAAGGAAGGCCTGATCAATCTCGACTTCGCCGACGTCCGCGCCGTGATGCGCGAGATGGGCAAGGCGATGATGGGAACGGGCGAGGCCTCGGGCGACAAGCGCGCTCTGACCGCAGCCGAGGCTGCGATCGCCAATCCGCTGATCGACGATTCCTCGATGAAGGGGGCGCGCGGCCTCCTGATCTCGATCACCGGCGGCAAGGACCTGACGCTGTTCGAGGTCGACGAAGCCGCCACCCGCATCCGCGAGGAAGTCGATCAGGACGCCAACATCATCGTCGGCGCCACCTTCGACGAGAGCCTCGACGGCATCATCCGCGTCTCCGTCGTCGCCACCGGCATCGAGCAGGCGCTGATTCGCAACGCGACGCCGGGCGCGACCCTTACGCCGAGCCCGGCGACTCCCACCGCCCCGCCGGAAAATCGCCTGGCCGAACTGACCGCCCGGCTGCGCGCCGACAATGCGCGCCTCGCCGAGCGCGCGGCCCAGAAGATGGAGGCGCCGGCTCAGGCGCATACGGCGCACGCGGCTCCCGCTGCCGCGCCGCCGCAGCGTGCTTCCAATACCGTCGAACGCGCCGCGCTTGCCGCCATTGCGGCGGCGGTCGAGGCGCCGCAGCCGGCGGCGCCCGCGCCGCTGCAATCCGCCTCCTATGGCGACGTCACGGTTCGCCCGATCGCCGCGCAGAAGCCGACCCTGTTCCCCGACCACCGCGAGGCGCGGATCGAGGTCCAGGAATCCGCCCCGCCGGAAACCTTCATCCCGCAGGCGGCCGAACGTGCGCCGGCCCGCGCGCCGCGGATGCCGAAATTCGAGGAACTGCCGATGCCGGCCCAGAATGAAATCCGGCAGGCCCGCGGCGACGCCGAGGACGAGCATCCGCAGAAGACCCGGATGTCGCTGCTGCAGCGCCTCGCCAATGTCGGCCTCGGCCGGCGCGACGAAGAGAGCGAGCCGCCGATCGCCGCTCGCGCTTCGGGTCCGGCGATGGCGCCGATGGCTCCGGACCGGAAGCCGCAGCGCCCGGCCGGCCACCAGAACACGTCAAACGATCCGGTATCTGAGTACGCTCGCCGGCCCGCGCCGCAAGGTCTGGACGTCCATGGCCGTCCCGCGCCTGTTGCCGCTTCGCCACAGGGTGACGATCATTTGGATATCCCGGCCTTTCTGCGCCGCCAGACCAACTGAGGATTGTTACAATCGGAACGCCCAAAAGGTCCCGGCTCGAGCCAGCCGGGACCTTAATTTTTTGTCCGGGCGTCACTGAGGGCTCGTTGGCAAGCAACTGATTCTAAATAGTTAATTATCCACTTCGGGATAGAGTGAAAGGACGAAATAGCCGCCAGGGCTGCCCCAATTTGGTTAAGCTTTGGCGCGAATGCGGCAGAGATAGGGTAACAATCGGTAAAGAACCGTGAGTTGGCGCTCTTTGAGGCAATGCTATTCTCCGCCGTGACTTGGGGAAACTTCGAGACGAATCAAATGGAACCGCAGGTTCTGGGTGGTCCGATCTCTTGGTAAGTCGGTAGTGGGCGGTTCTCGAATGAAATTTAGCCGGCAGACAACGCTTCGCGCGCAAGCCACCGTGACCGGTGTCGGCGTACATTCCGGTCTTCCTGTCAATCTGACTGTCGGACCTGCATCTGTCGATGCGGGTTTTGTTTTTGTGCGCACCGGTTTGGATGGTCGTGACCGCGAAGTGCAGGCGGTTGCCGAATCGGTGATCGCCACCGAGTTTGCAACGGTGCTGGGCGACCGCGATGGTCCGCTGGTTTCCACCGCCGAACACGTCCTCGCCGCACTTCGCGGAATGGGCGTCGATAACGCCACGATTGAAATCGATGGCCCGGAAGTTCCGATCATGGACGGCAGCGCGGCGGCCTTCGTCGCTGCGATCGATCAGGCCGGTATCCTGACCCAGTCGGGATCGCGCCGCTTCCTCCAGGTCTTGAAGCCGGTGCAAGTCACGATGGGTGATTCGTTCGGCGAGCTGCGGCCGCACGCCGCAGGCTTCCGCGCCGAGATCGAAATCGACTTCGCCAATCCCGTGATCGGCCGCCAGAGCTATTCGTTCGATCTCAGCCCGGAACGGTTCCGCCGCGAACTCTGCCGCGCCCGCACCTTCGGCTGCATGAGCGACGTCGCGCGGCTGTGGAGCGCGGGTTTCGCGCTCGGCGCCTCGTTCGAGAATACCGTGGTGTTCGACGAGACCCGCCTGCTCAATACCGAAGGCCTGCGCTACAGCGACGAATGCGCCCGCCACAAGGCGCTCGACGTGATCGGCGATCTCGCGCTGGCCGGTCTGCCGCTGCTCGGCGCCTATCGCTCGGTGCGCGGCGGCCACAAGCTCAATCACGCCGTGCTCACGGCGCTGCTGGCCGACCGCACCGCATGGCGGGTGGTTGAAGCCGAAACCGCCCGCCGCTCGCGGGTTTACGCCGAAGCCGGCAGTGGCATGGTCGGCGGCATGATTGCCCCGGCCTACAGCCCCGACGTGTCCTGACTTTTATCTTCCAAGGGTCCTGACGCCTCAGGAATCGCCTTGGGCGCGCTTCCGGACGCCGCCGGATAGCCGTGCACAGCCAATCCGCCGAAGTAACCATGTTCGGCCGCGACGGCACCAAACCGCCTTAATCCGGGCGAAATGCCTGCGTATCCGGTTGGTTAACAGACTTTTTTCGGCTAAATAGCCCCGGTTGCATGGCAGGCGCCACGGGCACGAAAATTATCGCGTCCATGAGCGGGCTCAAGGGGCGCGCGGCGGGCACTTCAGCACAGGCGTCAGGTCCGGGATTCATGTTGGCACAGCGTATGACGCTCGAACTGCGCAGGGTATCGGCCGTCGCCCGATTGGGCCGGCAATTGCGTCTGGCCGCGGGTCTGACCGTGCTCGCGATTTCCCTGAGCGGCTGCGGCACCGGCGCGCTGTGGGACAAGTTCATGGCCAAGGACGACACCTTCGTCGATGAGCCGGCGGACAAGCTCTACAATGAGGGCCTGTTCCTGATGAATCAGAAGCAGGATCCGAAGGGGGCGTCGAAGAAATTCGAGGAGGTCGACCGCCAGCATCCCTATTCCGACTGGGCGCGCAAATCGCTGCTGATGTCGGCCTATGCCTTCTACAATGCCGGCGACTATGACAGCTGCATCGGCGCCGCCACCCGCTACGTCACCCTGCATCCGGGCAGCTCGGACGCGGCTTACGCGCAATACCTGATCGCGGCCTCGCACTACGACCAGATTCCGGATATTTCGCGCGACCAGGGCCGGACCGAGAAGGCGATCGCCGCGCTGGAAGAGGTGATCCGCAAATATCCGACCTCGGAATATGCCGTCAGCGCCAAGGCCAAGCTGGAAGGCGCGCGCGACCAGCTCGCCGGCAAGGAAATGGATGTCGGCCGCTATTACATGGCAAAGCGCGACTACACCGCCGCCATCAACCGCTTCAAGACCGTGGTCACCCGCTACCAGACCACCCGGCATGTCGAGGAAGCGCTGGCCCGCTTGACCGAGGCCTATATGGCGATCGGCATCGTCGGCGAGGCGCAGACCGCGGCCGCCGTGCTCGGGCACAATTTTCCTGATAGCCCCTGGTACAAAGACGCCTATAATCTTGTGAAGTCAGGCGGAGTCGAGCCCAGCGAGAACACCGGCTCCTATATCTCCAAAGCCTTCAAGAAACTGGGTCTCGGCTAGGGTCTTACCTTCCATGCTGGCGCGTCTGTCGATCCGTGACATCGTCCTGATCGAACGGCTCGATATCGAGTTTTCCCGTGGGCTCGCGGTGCTGACCGGCGAGACCGGCGCGGGCAAATCCATTCTGCTCGATGCCTTTGCGCTGGCGCTCGGCGGCCGCGGCGATGCCGGCCTCGTGCGTCACGGCGCGGAGCAGGGCCAGGTCACCGCGGTGTTCGACGTGCCGAAGGACCATCCGGCCGCGAAGATCCTCGGCGACAACGGGCTCGACGATACGGGTTTTGAGGATTCGCGCGAGATGATCCTGCGCCGGGTCCAACTGGCCGACGGCCGCACCCGCGCCTTCATCAACGATCAGGCGATCAGCGTGCAGACCCTGAAGGCGGTCGGCGCGGCGCTGGTCGAGATCCACGGCCAGCACGACGAGCGCGCGCTGGTCGATGCCTCCACCCATCGCCGCCTGCTCGACGCCTTTGCCGGGCTCGAGAAGGACGTCGCAGCGCTGCAAGCGCTGTGGGAGGAACGGCGCGCCGCCAATGGCGTGCTCGACGCGCACCGCGCCGACATGGAGCGCGCCGCGCGCGAGGCGGATTATCTGCGCCATGCCTCCGACGAGTTGAAGAAGCTTGCGCCCAGGGACGGCGAGGAAACCACGCTCGCCGAGCGCCGCACCACCATGATGCAGGGCGAGAAGATCGCCACCGATCTGCGCGAGGCGCAGGACGCGGTCGGCGGCCCGCATTCGCCGGTTCCGGCTCTGTCGGCCGCGGTGCGGCGGCTGGAACGCCGCGCCGGCAATCTGCCGGCGCTGGTCGAGCCCGGCGGTGAAGGCGATCGACGCGGCGATCAACGCGCTGGAGGAGGCCGACCAGCACCTCAACGTGGCGCTGCGAGCGGCTGATTTCGATCCTGCCGAACTCGAACGGATCGAGGAGCGGCTGTTCGCGCTGCGCGCCGCGTCGCGGAAATATTCGACGCCGGTCGATGGCCTCGCCGAACTCGCCAAGAAATACGCCGCCGACGTGGCGCTGATCGACGCCGGTGCCGACCGGCTGAAGAAGCTGGAAGCGGCGGCCGACGAAGCCGACGCACGCTACGGCGCCGCAGCCGCGAAGCTGTCGGCCGCGCGCGTAAAGTCCGCGGAAAAGCTCAACAAGGCCGTCAACGCCGAACTGGCGCCGCTGAAGCTCGAGCGCGCCAAATTCATGACCCAGATCGATTCCGATCCGAAGTCGCCGGGGCCGGAAGGCTTCGACCGCGTCGAGTTCTGGGTGCAGACCAATCCCGGCACCAAGGCGGGGCCGCTGATGAAGGTCGCCTCCGGCGGCGAGCTGTCGCGGTTCCTGCTGGCGCTCAAGGTCGTGCTGTCGGATCGCGGCTCGGCGCCCACTCTGGTGTTCGACGAAATCGATACCGGCGTCGGCGGCGCGGTGGCGGACGCGATCGGCGCGCGGCTGGCGCGGCTCGCCGGCAAGGTGCAGGTGATGGCGGTCACGCATGCGCCGCAGGTCGCGGCACGCGCCGAGCCAGCATCTGCTGATTTCCAAGGACGCGCTGGACAAGGGCAAGCGGGTCGCCACCCGCGTCAACGCGCTCGCCGCCGACCACCGCCGCGAGGAAATCGCCCGCATGCTGGCCGGCGCCGAGATCACCGCCGAAGCACGCGCGGCGGCGGAACGGCTGCTGAAGGCGGCAAGTTAACCGTCTTACGGCCCGCGCCGGAGCCGGGGAACGCCGCCTGGGCCGGCTTTTCTCGCGACGCGCTTCGTCGTATTCAATGGCCATGGCCAGGACAGCAAAACCAAAATCCTCTCCCGATCTCGCCGACCTCACCAAGGCCCAGGCCAAGGTCGAGCACAAGCGGCTGACGCTCGAGATCGAGCGGCACGACAAGGCCTATTACCAGGACGACGCGCCGAAGGTCTCCGACGCCGCATACGATGCGCTGCGCCAGCGCTTCAATGCCATCGAGGCGAAATTTCCCGAATTCGTCTCGAGCGACTCGCCGTCGCAGAAGGTCGGCGCGGCGCCGTCGGGAAAATTCAAGAAAGTCCGCCACGCGGTGCCGATGCTGTCGCTCGACAACGCGTTTGCCGAGGAAGACGTGCTCGATTTCGTCGGCCGCATCAGGCGCTTTCTGAGGCTTGCCGACGACGACCGGATCGATTTTTCCGCCGAGCCGAAGATCGACGGGCTCTCGATGTCGCTGCGCTACGAGGGCGGCGAACTCGTCACCGCCGCCACCCGAGGCGACGGCGCCGAGGGCGAGGACGTCACCGCCAATATCCGCACGCTCGAGGACGTGCCGAAGAAGCTGAAGGGGCGCAACGTGCCCGACATCTGCGAGGTGCGCGGCGAGGTCTACATGACCAAGAAGGCCTTTCTCGCGCTCAACGAGCGGCAGAAGGCCGAAGGCGAGCACCATCTTCGCCAATCCGCGCAATTCGGCGGCGGGCTCGCTGCGGCAGAAGGATCCTTCGATCACCGCCTCGCGGCCGCTCGGCTTTTTCGCCTACGCCTGGGGGCAGATGACGGAGATGCCGGAGGATACCCAGTCCGGCATGATCGGCTGGTTCGAGCGCTGCGGCTTCAGCACCAATCCGCTGACCAAGATCTGTCACTCGGTCGAGCAGTTGATCGCGTTCCATCGCAAGATCGAGGAACAGCGCGCCAAGCTCGACTACGACATCGACGGCGTCGTCTACAAGGTCGACCGCCTCGACTGGCAGGAGCGTCTCGGCTTCGTATCGCGCACGCCGCGCTGGGCGA
This sequence comes from uncultured Alphaproteobacteria bacterium, assembly GCA_963843225.1. Lineage (GTDB taxonomy): Bacteria > Pseudomonadota > Alphaproteobacteria > Rhizobiales > Xanthobacteraceae > Bradyrhizobium. The sequence goes on from CAWJJT010000018.1 coordinate 432,211, forward strand.
TCGCGCACAAATTCCCGGCCGAGCGCGCCGTCACCGTGCTGCGGGATATCGAGATCCAGGTCGGCCGCACCGGTTCGTTCACGCCCGTCGGCAAGCTCGAACCGATCGGCGTCGGCGGCGTGATCGTGCAGAACGTCACGCTGCACAACGAGGACTACATCAAGGGTATCGGCGGCGACGGCGAGCAATTGCGCGAGGGCCGCGACATCAGGATCGGCGACACCGTCGTGGTCCAGCGCGCCGGCGACGTGATTCCGCAAATCGTCGACGTCGTGATCGACAAGCGGCCGAAGGGCGCAAAGGAATTCCATTTCCCGAAGAAATGCCCGTGTCCGCTGCACACCGACGTGGTGCGCGAGGAGACCGCCACGGGCGAGGAGGGCTCGCGCCTGCGCTGCAGCGGCGAGTTCGCCTGTCCTTACCAAAAGATCGAACATTTGAAGCTGTTCGTATCGCGCCGGGCCTTCGACATCGATGGGCTCGGCGAGAAGCAGCTTCAACATTTCTTCGACGAGGAATGGGTCAAGGAGCCGGCCGACATCTTCACGCTGGAAAAGCGCAACGCAAAGCTCAAGCTGGAGGAGATCGAAGGCTACGGCCAGACCTCGGTGCGCAATCTGTTCGGGGCCATCGAAGAGCGGCGGCGCATTTCGCTGGAGCGTTTCATCTTTGCGCTCGGCATGCGCCATGTCGGCGAGACCACGGCGCTGGCGCTGGCGCGCGGCTACGGTTCCTGGCAGGCCTTTCACGACGCATGTCTCAAGGTCGCCAAAGATGACGAGGAGGCGATCGCCGAGATGGATGCGCTCGACCAGATCGGCGACACCGTGATCGCCAGCATCAAGGCCTATTTCGGCGAAAGCCATAACCGCGGCATCGTCGAGCGGCTGACAAAGGAAGTCACCATCCTCGATGCCGAGAAGCCGAAGAGCAATTCGAAGATCGCGGGGAAGACCGTGGTCTTCACCGGTTCGCTGGAAAAGATGACTCGCGACGAAGCCAAGGCGATGGCCGAACGGCTGGGCGCCAAGGCGGCGGGCTCGGTGTCGAAGAAGACCGACTACGTGGTCGCCGGCCCCGGCGCCGGCTCGAAGCTGGCGGAAGCCAAGAAGCACGGTGTCGAGGTGCTGACCGAGGATGAGTGGCTGAAGATGGTCGGGGGATGAAGGCTTCTCTCTGCTCGTAGCCCGGATGGAGCGAAGCGCAATCCGGGAATCCCGCGCACCGGCCCCGGATTTCGCTGCGCTCCATCCGGGCTACGAGAATCCCTTCACATCATCCCGCTTTCTTCCTCCTCCGCCTGCTCGATCAATTCCTCGCTGACCACCACGTCCCGGCGGGGAACGAGAAAGACCATGGTCGAGGCGCAGGCGATCGACAGGATCACGATGGCGGCGTTGAGCGCGACCGGCGTGGCGAAATGGCCGCCAAGATAGGCGCCGAACTGCGAGAACAGCGCGCCGATGCCCATCTGCAGGAATCCCATCGCGCCGGAGGCGGTGCCGGCGGCTTCGGGGCGGATGCTGATGGCGCCGGCCGCCGAATTCGACATCACGAAGGCGTTGGCGACCATCACCAGCATCTGGGTGCCGAACAGCCAGGAGGGCATCAGATTGAGCCCGGCGATCCCCCAGACCAGGTTCAGCACGCTGCCGGTGAGTTGCAGCACCAGTCCGAACCAGATCAGTTTTTCCAGCGAATGCCGCGGCGCGAAGCGCACGCAGAACAGATTGCCGATCAGATAGGCAAAGCCGGTGGCGGCAAACCAGGCGCCGTATTCGGCGCTGGAGCGGCCCATCTGCAGGACGACGATATAGGGTCCGCCGCCGGCGAAGGTGAAGATGATCTGCGAGGCCAGCACCTGGCACAGCATGTAGCCGATGAAGGCGCGGCTGGTGAGGAGATGGCCGACATCGCCGCGGAAGTTGCTGCCCTCGGCCCGGACCCGGCGCGTTTCCGGCAACACCAGCGCGATCGCGACCGCGATGCAAAGCGACGCGCCGGTGATGACGTAGAAGATCGAACGCCAGCCGAACGCGGTTTCCAGCAGGCCGCCGGTCAGGGGACTCAGCATCTGCGCGATCATCATCACCGCGATGACGAGCGAGATCATCGAGCCGATGCGCTCGCGGCTGTAGAGATCGCGGATGATGGCGCGGCTGACCACCATGCCGGTGGCGCCGCCGAGCGCCTGCAGGAACCGCGCCGCGATCAGTTGCGGCAGGGTTTCGGCGAAGATGCAGGCCGCGCTCGCCATCACCATCAGGGAAAGACCCGCGAGCAGCACCGGGCGGCGTCCGAAGCGATCCGACAGCGGCCCCATGACGATCTGCGAACAGGCGATGCCGACCATGTAGAGCGACACCGTCATCTGCGCGATCGAGATGTCGCGGCCGAAAGCGGTGGCCAGCACCGGCAGCGCCGGCACCAGCATATAGAGCGATATCGGCGCGACGCCGGTCATCGCGACCAGCAACAGCAGCATGATCCGTGACGTCGCGACGCCGTCCTTGCCGGTCGCCGCGTCGGGCGGCTGGCCCATCACTCCGTGCATGCAGATCCGATCCAGTCCACTGAATCAGACAGTAGCGTTATCGCTCAGCGGGAATACGGACGTTTCGGAATGCAGCTATTCCGTTTTCGGGAGGCGGCAGGTGACGCCGTCAATCTCGAATTCCGGGTTCGCGTCTCGACGCGCCCCGGAATGACGGATCACTACAGCGACAGCGGCTCGGTGGCGGCATCGAGCCACATCTTGACGGCCTCGTCGACATGCGGGCGGACTGCGTGGCGGACCCGCTGATGGTACTCATTGAGCCAGCTCAGTTCGTCTCCGCTCAGCATGTTCAGATCGATCAGGCGGCGGTCGATCGGCGCCAGCGTCAGGGTCTCGAAGGCGTTGACCGGCTTTTCGGCGCCCGCGATGTCGGTGCCAACAACCAGTTCCAGATTCTCGATCCGGATGCCGAACGCATCGGTCTTGTAGTAGCCGGGTTCGTTGGACAGGATCATGCCGCGCTTCAGCGGCGTGGCGCCGAGTTTCGAGATCCGCGCCGGCCCCTCATGCACCGAGAGGTAGCTGCCGACGCCGTGGCCGGTGCCGTGCTCGAAATCGATGCCGGCCTGCCAGAGATATTGCCGCGCCAGCGTGTCGAGTTGCGCGCCGGTGGTGCCGTCGGGAAACACCGCGCGCGCGATCGCGATATGGCCGCGCAGCACGCGGGTGAAACGGTCCTGCATTTCCAGCGTCGGCGCGCCGATCGCGATGGTGCGGGTGACGTCGGTGGTGCCGTCCTCATATTGCGCGCCGGAATCGATCAGCAGGAGGTCGCCCGGCGCGATCCGCCGGTTGCTCTTGCGGGTGACACGGTAGTGCACGATGGCGCCATTCGGCCCGGTGCCGGCGATGGTCGGGAACGAGACGTCCTTCAGCGCGCCGGTGTCGCGGCGGAAGGTTTCCAGCGCCTCGACGGTGTCGATCTCGGTCAGCGCGCCCGTCGGCGCTTCGCGGTCGATCCAGGCCAGGAATCGCGCCAGCGCCACCGCATCGCGCCGGTGCGCATTCCTGGTGCCCTCGATCTCGGTGCTGTTCTTCACCGCCTTGAGCAGGCTGACGGGGTCGCTGCCGCGCAGCGGCTTGCCGCCGGCAGCGGATATCAGGCGGCTCAGGGCGTCGGCGGCGGTGGCGCTGTCGAGCGCGATGGCGGCGCCGCGTTGCGCGAGCTCGGTGAGCGCCGGCGCCAGCGCGTCCGGCTCCCGCACCTCGGCCGATTGCTCGAGATGGTCGCGGGCGCTGTTGGAGAGCTTGCGATGGTCGATGAATACCGTGGGCCGGCCGTCCTTCGGCACCAGCGCATAGGAAAGCGGCAGCGGCGTGTGCGAGACGTCGGCGCCGCGGATGTTGAAGGTCCACGCCACCGCGTGCGAATCCGACAGCACCAGCGCCTCGGCGCCCAGTTTGGCGAGTTCCAGCCGTATCCGCCCGAGCTTCTCGGCCTCCGCTTCGCCGGAAAACCGCGCGCCGTGAACCGAGACCGGACCGAGCGGGGCGGGCGGGCGCTCCGTCCATACGGAATCCAGCGGGTTGCTCTCGACCGCGACCAGTTCCGCGCCGGCCCGGGCGCAGGCCGCGGCCAGCCGCTCGGCCGCCGCTGACGTATGCAGCCACGGATCGAATCCGAGCCGGTCGCCGGCCTTCAGATGGGCGGCCAGCCAGCTTTCCGGGGGCGGGTCGACCAGCGGCTCGACGCTCCAGGCCTTGCGGTCGACCTGCTTGGCCGCCTGCAGCGTATAGCGGCCGTCGACGAACAAGGCGGCTGCCTGCGGCAGCACGATTGCCTGTCCGGCCGATCCGGTGAAGCCGGTGAGCCAGGCCAGCCGCTCCTCCGAGGGCGGGACATATTCGTTCTGCTGCTGGTCGGCGCGGGGAACCACGAACCCGCTCAGGGAGCGCCGCGCCAGCTCCTCGCGGAAGGCGGACAGCCGGGCGGTCAGCGCCACGCCGCTTTCGGGCTCTTCGAACGTCTGGAAAAGGGCTTCGAACATCGCCGGGCTACTTTAGGAGCAGGTGGAAAATGGCGCAATGCACGCAAATTGCTTCCGGTTCGGGATTTATTATGCTTCAATTGCTGCACCTGCGTTAGACAGGCTGGAACAATTGGCTGTCACAGGCGGTTGATCCGACGATACCAGGGGAAGCTCCAGGGGTGTCTCAACTCGATGACGAGGGGATTCACAGTGCCTGCGTTCAGTTTTGAGAAGATCTCGCCGCCGGTCCGCGGCGGCTCGCTTGCTCCGGCCGACACCAAGCAACGCGGCGTCATCGTCCAGATACTCGATCGCTTCGTCGAGGCGCGCGCCCGGCGGAGTTTGCGCGCGCAGCAGGGCGCTGGCGCTCCGCACGAGCCGAAGGCGCCGGAATAGGCTGCCTGTCTTGTTCGTCCGTCTGTTCGGCCGCGCCGTCGATGTCGACACCCGGCGACGGTCATGTCTGGTTGAGGTCGGATGCTTTCACCACGGTGGCATTCACCACCTCGGTGCCCTCCAACTCCCGCACAATTCGTTCATCCGGCTGCACGACGCCAAGATCGAACTCCCGATCGCGCGTGACCAGAATCATTTTCTGACCTGTCACGATGACCACCGTGACGTCGTGGGTTTCGCCGGATATGGCCCACTGGCGAATTTCGCTCCGGTAGGGCTCCTTGCGCCAGGCATCGGGAAAGCCGGGGTCGCACCTGACTTCAATTCCATCTTCCGATGTCGTCAGTACAAACCTGGATTTGCTCGGCTTCCAGTGCTGGTCGAGGTGCGCGTTCACAAGCCAGAGGCAGCTAAAGCTCCGGCACTCGCCGGGCCGGTCCGGATAAATCCGGCAGCCATGTCCGGGCTTGCAATGCGGGCACCAGGTCCCCACCGGCTTCGCCAGTTCTTCGATCGCCATCACCTTGCAGCAAAGCGTGCAGTCGCCGCATGTCTTTTCGACAGATGATTGCTCGACCATGGCGGCGGCGGCTCCTCACCCCGCGTTCTGCAACAACAGACTGCTCCAGCCTTCGATCCGTATTTGTCGTTTCAGCACCAGCCCGCGGGCGCGATAGGCGGCGATCACGCCCTGCGCCTGATGCGGCAGCAGGCCCGACAGGATGACCAGCGCCGATGGCACGAGATGCCGCGCCATTGGCGTTGCCATCTGCCGCAGCGGATTGGCGAGGATGTTCGCCAGCACGAGGTCGAACGGCCCGCGCTGCGCGAACGCCGGCGCGGAAAATCCGGTGGCGTGGATGGTCTCAACCAGGTCCCCGGTGCCGTTGAGGCGGGCATTGTCATGCGCCACGTTGACCGAGAGCGGATCGATATCGCTCGCCAGCACACGGATTCGCAGCGCCTTCGCCGCCGATATCGCCAGCACGCCGGTGCCGGTGCCGAGATCGAGCACGCGCCGCGGGCGGTACGCCTTCAGGACGTGATCGAGCAGCAGCAGGCAGCCGCGCGTGGTGCCGTGATGGCCGGTGCCGAACGCCAGCGCCGCCTCGATTTCGATGCCGAGCTTGTTCGGTGGCACCCTGGCGCGGTCATGCTGACCATGCACGATGAAGCGCCCGGCGCGGACCGGGACCAGTTCCTCCAGCGTCGCCTTGACCCAGTCTTTGGCCTCGACGATGTCGAAGGCGATGCTTGCGGCGGCCTCGCCGCCGGCGGCGAGCGCGACCAGTTCGCGGATCGAGGCCTGATCCGGCGGGTCGGCAAAATGCACGGTGATGTCCCAGCGCCCGCCGGCGCCCTCGAACGCGGCGATCGCGGCCTGACCCTCGAAAAAGCTCTCGGTCAGCAGGTCGACCACGCGCTTGGCGACGATTTCGTCCCCGACGGCAAAGCCCGCGCGGTGGGTGGAGGGGGTGAGGGTGGAGGTCATCGATCGTCCGGGCAATGGAAAGCAGCCGGATAGACGTTATCCCTCGTCATATCAATGACCGGGCGTCAGGCGTCGGGCGCCCGAAACCAAGGCACTACCGCCTCGGGGTAACCATCATCTTCTTGACGGCGTAGGCCCCGTCCAGCAGGTAAACCAATGGAATGGCCAGCGGACCGAGCGACACCGCGGCCACCCTCCAGCGGTGCCGATTCCACCCGCGCTCGTGCGCGAGGTAGTCCACGATAAAGAGGGACGCCAGCACCGTCACAAAAAACAGAACGTATCCCATCACGGGCTCCTGCTTTCCGCCAAGCATATCAGAAGAACGTGGTAGCGCGCGACCGCCGATCAAGAGGCAATCAATGCCCGAGTTTCGGTGGTGCCTGAGGCACTACCCAAGTTTCAAATTGAGACACCACCCATTGCTCACAGCGTTATTCCGTCAGATATACAAGAGCTGTCCACATCCCGGAAATTCTCGACGTACTTCGCCGTCGGGGCTATCGTTCCGGTCCGAGAGGGCGGCTCGTCAATCATGAAGAACGGTCTCTATTCCGTACACATGCATATGCTTGACGGCGTGAGAGGCCGCGACAGCGGGGTGCTGATCCTGCGGGACGGCGTTTTGATCGGCGGCGGCCCCTATTTCTGGTCGATCGGCTCCTACACAACCGGTGACGGAACCTGGAAGGGGGAGCTCACCACCAACCAGCACACGTCCTTTGCCGACCCCTTCGTGCGTCCGCTGGCCGCCGGGCACGAAGTCAGCAGCGGGTTTTCCGGGACGTTTGCCGATGACCGGGCCGAGGCGTTCGGCACCGCTCTGGTGGGTACCCGCAGCCTCAGCTTCAGAGCGACCTTGAAGAAGCTCGCAGACTGCTGAAGCAGCGGCTTCTCCACGCCGCCATCAACCGGTTTTCCACAGGCTGTCCACAGGGTTGTCACCCGATCTTGCGCATCATCAGGAGGCGCAAATCCACGCCATAACCCGGGGCGAGCGAGGACGGACTTGATGAAGCGATCCGGCCGCAACCGGCCTGCGGGGCGTAGGCCGCCGTCATCGGATTGATATGTTTCCGCGATGGATGGCTAGCGAAAAAGCAGGTATCCCGATAGCGCATGACCCGCTCCCGGCGCATGGTCCTCGCGGATCGCTGCGACGGCGGCCGGCCCGTGTTTTTGTTCAGTCGCGACCAACAGGGAACAACGGTAAAATGGCAACCAAAGCGTCGATCGTCCTCGTGCACGGCTTCTGGGGCGGTGCTGCCCACTGGAGCAAGGTCATCATCCAGCTTTCGAGGATGGGATACGACACCATCAGCGCCGTCGAGAATCCGCTGACATCATTGGCTGACGATGCCGAGCGAACGCGCAAGATGGTCGCGCAGCAGAAAGGCCCGGTGCTGCTGGTCGGGCATTCCTATGGCGGCGCCGTGATCACGCAGGCCGGCAACCAGCCGAACGTGGTCGGGCTGGTTTACATCGCGGCCTTTGCGCCGGACGCCGGCGAAAGCCTCCTCGACGTCGGTCAGGCCTTTCCGCCCCCGCCGGGCGTGGCCAATGCGGCGCCCGACAGCGACGGGTTTGTCTGGATCAATCCCGCGAAATTCGGCGAAAGCTTCTGCCAGGATTTGCCGGCCGACGAGGCGCTGGTGATGGCCGTTGCCCAGAAAGCGCCGGTCGGAAGCACCTTCGCCGACAAGATCACGGCGCCCGCCTGGAAGAGCAAGCCGTCCTGGTATCAGGTCTCGACCGAGGACCGGATGATCGCACCGGACAATCAGAGACGGATGGCCAAAAGAATGGGCGCGAAAAAGATCATCGAGTTGCGGGCGGGTCACGCCTCGCTGGCCTCTAAGCCGGCCGAGGTGACCGCCCTGATCGACGAGGCGGCCAAGGCAACGGCCGGCTGAGCCCGGTCGTCACTTGAACAGCGCATGGTGGTCCCGCAGGATCACCTGCGCGGCGTTGTGGCCCGGCGCGCCGGTGACACCACCGCCGGGATGGGCGCCGCTGCCGCAATGGTAGAGGCCCTTCAACGGCCCGCGATAATCGGCGTGGCCGAGCATGGGCCGCGCCGAGAACAACTGGTTCAGCGTCAGCGCGCCGTGAAAGATGTCGCCGCCGAGCAGGCCGAACTGCCGCTCCAGGTCGAGCGGCGACAGCACCTGCCGCCCGATCACGCTTGCCGCAAAGCCCGGCGCGTATTTGTCCACGGTCGCGATCATGAGATCGGCGACTTCCTCGCGATGGTCGTCCCAGGATCGGCCGTCGGGCAATTGCGGCGCGACGTGCTGGCAGAACAGGCTCGCGACATGCTGGCCCTCCGGCGCAAGCGTGTCGTCGAGCGTCGAGGGGATCAGCACTTCCACGACAGGCTCGCGGCTCCAGCCGCCCGCGCGCGCGTCCTGCCAGGCGCGGTCCATATAGCCGAGGCTCGGCGCAATGATGATGCCGGCGGAGAGATGATCGCCCGCGCCGGGCAGCGCGGTGAAGGAGGGCAGGGCGGTCAGCGCCACGTTCATCCGGAAGGTGCCGGAGCCGTTGCGCCAATTCCTGATGCGATCGAGGAAATCCTTCGGCAGCGCGCCCGCCGGCACCAGCCGCGTGTACAGCAGTTTCGGGTTGACGCCGGAGACGACGTATTTGGCGCGGATGGTCTTGCCATTGTCGAGGATGACGCCGGCGGCGCGGTCGCCCTCGACGATCACCTCGCGCACGCCGGCGTCCAGTTCGATCTCGACGCCGTGGCCGCCCGCGGCGCGCGCCATCGCTTGCGTGATCGCGCCCATGCCGCCGATGGCGTGGCCCCAGACGCCCTTCTTGCCGTTCACCTCGCCGAAGGCATGATGCAGCATCACATAGGCCGAGCCCGCGGCGTAGGGACTGGCATAATTGCCGACGATGGCGTCGAACCCGAACAGCGCCTTGACCAGATCGCTCTCGAAGACATCGTCCAGCATCTCGCCGGCCGAGCGCGTGAACAGATCGAGCAGCGAGCGCTGCTGCTCCAGCGAGAGCCTGCGCAGGATGTTGGCGGTGCCGACCGCGTTGAAGGCCTCGCGGACCGCGCCGGCGCCAAACCCCGCAACCATGTTCGGCGGCGCGCGCAGCACGAAGGCGCGCAGCACGTCGGCGATCACTTCGAGCTCGCGGTTGAACGCGTCGATCCTCTCCGCATCGCGCGGGCTGAGCTTTGCCAGCGATTGTTTGGTGCGGCCTTCGCCGGTCAGGAGATAGCTGCCGTCGGGCGCGGGCAGGAAATTCTGCGCGCGGCGCTCGACGATTTTCAGGCCGTGATCGGGCAGCTTCAGGTCTGAAATGATCTGCGGATTGAGCAGGCTGACGGTGTAGGCCGCGACCGAATTGCGAAAGCCGGGATGGAATTCCTCCGTCACCGCCGCGCCGCCCACGACCTTGCGGCGCTCGACCATTTTCACGCGCAGGCCGTCCATCGCGAGATAGGCCGCGCAGGTGAGGCCGTTATGCCCGGCCCCGATGATGACAACGTCCGTTTCAGTCATGTCCGCTTCAAGAAGGTTTGATCGATGGGCATCGTCATTCCGGGTCCGACAAGACCAGACCCGGAATCCCGAGATTCCGGATTCGATGCTTCGCATCGCCCCGGAATGACGTTCATTACCGAAGATGACGATGCGAGCCCAGCGCGAAGTGACGATCCGGGTTCTGCGCCGCGCATTGCCCGCAGCAACGGCTTATGCTCCATTGCCGCTCCGGCGCGCTTGGCCGGAACCCCGGCGCCCGCCGGGGTCATGCCGGAGTTCTCATGACTTTACCTGATCCGTCCGTCGTCACGGACCAGCCTTCCGCGGGCCGAAACCGGCTGGTGCTGACGATCTATACGGCCGCGATCTTCGTCAGTGCGCTGCTGCTGTTCTCGGTGCAGCCGCTGTTCACCAAGATGGTGCTGCCGCGGCTCGGCGGCTCGCCGGCGGTGTGGTCGGTGGCGATGGTGTTCTTCCAGTCGCTGCTGCTCGCGGGCTATGCCTATGCGCATTACCTGACGCAGATCCGCAACCGCTGGCTTCCGGCGGCGATCCATCTGGCGCTGCTGGTGATCGCGCTGTTGTCGCTGCCGCTGTCGATCGCGAGCGGGTGGGGCGAGCCGCCGACCTCGGGCTACGCGTTCTGGCTGCTCGGCCTGTTCGCGGTCTCGATCGGGCTGCCGTTCTTCGCGCTCGCCGCCAACAATCCGCTGCTGCAGGCCTGGTTCGTCCGCACCGGCCATCCCGACGGCCCCGATCCGTATTTCCTCTACGCGTCCTCGAACATCGGCAGCTTCCTGGCGCTGTTGTCCTATCCGGTGCTGCTGGAGCCGATGTTCACGCTGCGCACGCAGAACCTGATCTGGACCGGCGGCTACGGCCTGCTGATCGTCCTGATCGCCGGCTGCGGCGTGCTGCTGCTGCGCTCGCCGGTGATGGCCGTGGCCGACACGGCCGCGGAAGAAGCCGACGCGCCGCCGCCGCCATGGCGGTTGCGCGCGCGCTGGATCTTCCTCGCCGCGGTGCCGTCGGGCCTGCTGATCGCGGTCACCGCGCATATCTCCACCGACGTCGCGGCGGCGCCGTTGCTGTGGGTGCTGCCGCTGTCGCTGTATCTGTTGACCTGGGTGCTGGTGTTCCAGTCGCGCCCGCTGCTGCCGCACAAATGGATGCTGCTGGCTCCAGCCGCTGGCGATCACGGGCGTGATCGTGCTGCTGGCGGTCGGCGGCGAACAGAACCTGCTGCTGACGCTGGGCGGCCATCAGCTCTGTTTCTTCGTCATTGCGATGGCCTGCCATGGCGAACTGGCGCGCACCCGCCCGGCGGCGAAATATCTCACCGGCTTCTATGTCGCGCTGTCGTTCGGCGGCATGCTCGGCGGCCTGTTCGCCGGCCTGATCGCGCCGTTCGCGTTTTCATGGGTCGCGGAATATCCGATCCTGCTGGCGCTGGCCGCGCTGTGCCGGCCGCCCGGCGGCGCGGAGCGTCTTTCGCGCTGGAGCGCCTGGTACTGGCCGTTCCTCGCCGTGCTGGCGGTGGCCCTGATCGCGCCGACCTGGTCGGACGGCAGGATCATGCATTGGCTCGACGACAACCGGGTCTGGATGATCGGCGCGGTCGGCGGGCTCTCGGCCCTGCTCGCGCTCGGCTCTGAACGCCAACCGCTGCGAAGATCTTCGGCACCGTCGTGGTGGCGCTGGTGCTGATCCGGGCCTATCCGGCCGATGACGGGCGGGTCGAGACGGTGCGCAGCTTCTTCGGCGTCCACAAGATCGTGGTAACGCCGCACGGCCAGTATCACGTGCTGATGCACGGCACGACCATCCACGGCGCGCAGAAATTCCAGAACGACGACGGCACGCCGATCACCGGCCGGCCCGAACCGATCACCTATTACCAGAAGGATGGCGGCATCGGGCAGGCGATCACGGCGGTGCGCGAGCGCAAGGGCGCGCCGCTGCGTGTCGCGGTGATCGGGCTCGGCGCGGGCACGCTGACCTGCGCCTCCGAGCCGGGCGAGAGCTGGAAGTTCTTCGAGATCGACCAGACCATGGTCGATACCGCGCGCGATCCAAAATACTTCACCTACATCCAGAATTGCGAGCCGGACCTGAAGCCCGTGATCGGCGATGCGCGGCTGACCTTCGCCCGGGAGCCTGACGGCATCTACGATCTGATCATCGTCGATGCCTATTCGTCGGACGCGATCCCGATCCATCTCGCCACCGAAGAGGCGATGGCGATCTACAAGGACAAGCTGGCGCCGCAGGGCGCGGTGGTGATGCACGTCTCCAACCGGCATCTGGAACTCGCCAGCGTCATCGTCGGCATCGCCGACGCCAACGATCTCAAGAGCTGGGTCTACAGCGAGGACTCCAACCGCGACAACGAGTATATCTTCTCGACCTCGGTGGTGGTCTGCGCGCGCGAGGAGGCCGATGTCGGCAAGCTGGCGTCGTCCGACGTCTGGGCCCTGACCGAAGCCGACGAGAACCAGCGGGTCTGGACCGACGATTATTCCAACGTGCTCGGCGCGGTCTACCGGCGGCTGCGCGACGGCGAACAATAGGATTTGCGGATCTTGGGGGAAATCGATGCACGATAAGGTCGATGTCCTGATTGTCGGCTCGGGGGCATCGGGCGCGGCGGTGGCGTGGAGTCTCGCCGACACCAGGATGCGGATCCTCTGCCTCGAGCAGGGCGACTGGGTGAAGCCGACCGACTACCCCACCAACGGCCGCGACTGGGAGGCGCGGCTGTTCAGCGATTTCGCCATCAATCCCAACCGCCGCGCGCGACCGACCGACTATCCGATCAACGACGCCAATTCGCCGATCAAGGTGGTCAATTTCAACGGCGTCGGCGGCAGCACCATCATGTACACCGCGCATTTTCCGCGCCTGCATCCCTCCGACTTCAGGGTGCGCACGCTCGACGGGGTCGCCGACGACTGGCCGATCGATTACGCGACGCTGGAGCCGTATTTCGCCGAGAACGACCGCATGATGGGCGTCTCCGGACTTGCCGGCGATCCCGCCTATCCGCCGAAGACGCCGCCGATGCCGCCGCTGCCGCTCGGCAAGTCGGGCGCCCGTCTGGGCAAGGCGATGAACCAGCTCGGCTGGCACTGGTGGCCCTCCGACACCACCATCGCCACCACCGATTACGAAGGCCGCGGGCGCTGCATCAACCTCGGCCATTGCACGCCGGGCTGCGCGCAGGGCGCCAAGGCCTCGACCGACATCACCTATTGGCCGCTCGCGATCCGCGCCGGCGTCGAGTTGCGCACGATGTGCCGGGTGCGCGAGATCACGGTCGACGAACACGGCATGGCCTCCGGCGCGATCTATTACGACGCCGACGGCAACGAGCACTTCCAGCCCGCCGAAGTCGTCATCCTCGCCTGCAACGGCGTCGGCACGCCGCGCCTGATGCTGAATTCGGTGTCGGCGAAATTCCCCAACGGCATCGCCAATTCATCGGGGCTGGTCGGCAAGAACCTGATGTTCCACCCCTACGCGCTGACTTACGGCTATGTCGACGAGCCGCTCGACGGCAATCACGGTCCGCCGCTCTGCCTGTGGAGCCAGGAGTTCTACGAGACCGATGCGCGCCGCGATTTCGTGCGCGGCTATACCTTCCAGTTCGGCCGCGGCGTCGGCGCGATCCTGGAGGCGATCGTCAGCACCAATGCGGGCCGGCTGCCCTGGGGCGAGGACCATCACGCGGCCTACCGCAAACTCGTCAACCGCCGCATCGGATTGTCGGCGATCTGCGAGGACCTGCCCGAGGAGCACAACCGCGTCACCCTCGATCCCGTGCTGAAGGATTCAGCAGCGGCATCCCCGCGCCGAAACTCGACTACACCATCAGCGCCAACAGCCAGAAGATGATGGACCACGGCATCGCGCGCGCGAAGCAGGTCCTCGCCGCCGCCGGCGCCAGCAACATCTGCGTCGAGAGCCCGATCCTCAACGGCGGCTGGCACCTGCTCGGCACCGCGCGGATGGGCACCGACCCCGAACGCTCGGTGGTGAACGAATGGGGCCGCTGTCATGACGTGAAGAACCTGTTCATCGTCGACGGCAGCATCTGGGTGACGGCGGGCGGCGTCAATCCGACCTCGACCATCCAGGCGCTGGCGCTCTACATCGCCGACAGCATCAAGCAGCGCCTCGCCAATCTGTTCGACTAAAGCGTTTTCGAGCGAAGTGGATCCCGGTTCGCGTGAAGGAAACGCGTCAAACAAGATAAAGAGCCATCGACATGCCAGCTCCCGACCTCACCGCCGAACAGATCCGCGACTTCCGCGCGCTGGCCGGCACGATCATTCCGCCGAGCGCCGTCTATGGCGTGCCCGGCGCCGACGACGAACGCATCTTCAACGACATCCTCCGCAGCCTCGAGCGCGACCGCGATGATATCTGCGGGGCGCTGGCGCATCTCGCCCGGCTGGCCGGCGGCGCCTTCGCCGACCTCGACCCGGCGCGCCGCGCCGAGGTCGCGGCAATTTTTCGCGAAGCCGGCGGCGCTCCCCTCGGCGCGCTCGTTCGCGTGGTGCTGCTGTGCTACTACCGCGACGACCGGGTGATGCAGTCGCTCGGTCTGGAGCCGCGGCCGCCTTTCCCCAAGGGGCATGTCGTCGAGCAGGGCGACTGGTCGCTGCTCGATCCGGTCCGCGCGCGGCCGCCGATGTATCGGCGCGTCGAATAAATCAAGCAAGGCTGGAAAACGCTCAGGCGCGCAGGCGCGAGAAATTGGTGGCGGCTGCGCCGAGCGCGGCCCGCCGATCGACGACGGCATGATGAAATTGCTCGAGCACCAGCGCATAGGCGGATAGATCGGCGGCCTCGATCGCGCCGTCATCGTAGCAGTTCAGCGTTTCGCGGAGGATGTCGTCTGCTTCACGTTGCAGGACGTCCAGTTGCTCGATCGATTCGATTTTTCGCACTTCTGAAATCGTGGCCAGCAGCTTTTCACGGTGCGAGGTGTTCAGCCGCCGTTCGTCCCGCTTGATGTAGTGACGCACTGCGGCGCTGCCTGATCCGAGCAGGGAAAGCAGCAGGACCGCGCCCCAGATATAGTCGCTGTATTGGTCCATGAAGGTGCGCTCGTTGCCGTCGATGTAGGCGGCGGCGCCCGGATGGGCCGGCAGCGCGGCGTCCTTGTCGGTGTCCGGCTTCTCGATCTTGGCCGCGATCGGCAATTCCTTTGCAAGCGATGGCCGGGCGGCGAAGAGCTGCCGTGTAAATGCTCCGACCACGCTATCCGATAGCGATTTCGGCGCGACGATCAGGTGATTGATGCCGATCGTCTCGACCGTGTCGTCAGGTCTCGCGGGCGACGAGCCGAGCGAACTGGGGGGAATTTCCTCGGATTCATACAGCGGATGCTTGCGGGCGATCGTCTCGGAAACGTCGATGGGCAGAAAGGTCGGCTCGCCCCGAAGCCGCGCCGTCGACAGCATCGCTTCCGAGATGACCTTGCTTTCGAGCGGACCGACGGTCATGAACGCATCGAGCGATGGGTCGCGCGCCATCTCGGCGACCTGGTCGGGATTGAAATGGACGATCGCGACCTTCGCGGGATCGACGCCGGATTCCGTCAGGATGACCCGCAGCAGCGTGGCGTTGACTTCGGTGCGGCCGACGACGGCAATGCGACGGCCGGCAAGATCGCCGATGGTTTTGACCCTGGATTTGGCTCCGCTCTTCGCGCCCTTCGGGGCCGCGCTGGACCAGAGCACGACGACATATTTCCGCAGGATGGCAACGGATTCGGTGCCGTCAGGCATCTCCTCGTCGGAGCGCGCGACCGCGAGATCGGACTTGCCGGAGCCGAGGAGCGCAATGCTGTCGACCGGTCCGGCAGTGGGGATCACGGAGAGCCGGATTTGGTTTCCGTTCCGGCTAAAGGACTGCGCCAATGCTTCGATGAGCTGCAGGTCATCGCTTCCCGCCGGGCCTACGGCAATTCGCAAGGTGGTTGGCCGCAATGCCCAGTAGGATAGACCTGCAATGGCCGCGAAAATAAGCAGCCCCACCGCTATCAGCAGAAACCGATAGCTTCTTCGCTTCCCGCTCCGGAGCGGAAGGTCCAGCGAACGTGTTTCCGCGCCGTTCAATCCGTCAGACGGGGACATATGGCGGCCATGCTGCAAATGTTCCGAACGGTTGCGAGCCGAGGTTAGCACGCTTCCAGGTTTGAGTCAGACCGGCGTCGACGGCGAAGGGCGGCCGTCGGGGGGCTGAGGTGCCGGGTAACCGCCGATGACGCTGGTTCGTGCGTTCAGTCCGGATAGGTGAACAGTCCGCGCGGCTGGTAATTGGGCCGCGGTGCATAAACTTGCGGTGCGTAGGCCTGCGGGGCGTTGCCGTAATACTGCTGCTGCGGCTGCGGATAGGCCTGCGCGTCGTAGAGGCGACGGCCCGCCCGTGGTGGCGCCGGATAGCGCGTGCCGTCCTGGCTGCCGTCGGCCGGATAGATGTAGCCGTCGTCCGGCCGCTCCTGCGGATACTGGGCCTGTCCCGGCTGCCGTGGCGTCAGCACGACGGGGTCGCCGGCGGCATTGTAGAATTGCTGCGCATCGGCATCGGCGGGGTCGCGGCGCGCGACGGCGGTATTGGCGCGGCCGCGCGGATTGCGCGCGAGCGCGACCTGAGACGAACCCGTCAGCGTCACGGTGGTGTTGAGCACGCCTTGCTCTTCGACCAGCGCGTATAGCGTCGAGGCGTTGGCGCGCGACAGCCGCACGCAGCCGTGAGAAACGGGTGAGCCCAACTGCCCCTCGGATCCCGTGCCGTGAATCGCGTGACCTTCCCGGGTGAAGAAGATCGAGTGCGGCATCGGCGCGTCGTCGAATTCCTTGGAGAAGTGGTCCGCTTCCATCCGGAAGGTGCGGAAGCTGCCGTTCGGCGTCTCGTGCGATGGATTGCCGCTCGAGACCGGCCAGTGATAGCGCGCGACGCCGTCGACGGCGACGGTCATCATCTGATTGTCCTTGTCGACGGTGATGGCGATTTTGGCTTGCGCGGCGCCGGTGGCGAAAAGCATCAGCCCAGCGAGGGCAACGAGGAAGGAACGCATGTGAACTCTGGCCTCCGGGCCTTTGATTGATCGCCGCACTCGCCGTCCCCGGGGTCTATATGCCACGAATTCGGCTTTTGTTCCAGCGGTCCCTGAGCATCGTTAATGCGCGGTTGGGCCCGAACAAGGCGCGGGCGCAGTCTCCGCAGGCAGGCCCGCGCTGATTTTTTCGTGATCGGCGGGGTCGCGGGACTTGCCACGACGAAGCAACTTTTTCGTCACATCGGCGTTACAGAATCCCGCCCCGGCGCGATCGCTGCCGCAGATTGAGGAATCCAGATGAACAAGACCAGGATCAGGACGGCGGCGTCGCCGGCCGGTTTGCCGATGAAATTCTATCTCGCCGTCGCGGCGGTTGTGCTCGCATTGCTCGCAATGCCAAACCTTGGGCACGCGCAGGGCATTATCGGCGGCGCGCACGAAGGCGCCCGCGAAGGCGGCCGCGCGGCGGGTCCGGTGGGCGCGGTAGTGGGCGGCGCGGTCGGTGCCGGTGTTGGAGGCGCGGTCGGCGCGGTCGACGGCGTGCTCGGGATTCCCAATCACCGTTACTATCGTCACCATGGCTGCCGTGGCTATTACAATCGCTACGGTCATTTCCGCTGCTATGGGTAGGTTTTCGCCGGCGTCATTCCGGGGCGTCGCGCGGCGATGAACAATCGTGCCAGGCAATATCCAGATTCCGGGTTCGCGCTAAGCGCGCCCGGAATGACGCGCTTTCGCGCGTCAGTTCTTCAGCCGGTACCCGGTCTTGAAGATCCACCATACCATCAGCATGCACAGCGCGAGGAAGCTCAGCGTCACTCCGACGCTGACGACGATATTGACGTCGGCAATCTCGTAAAAGCTCCAGCGGAAGCCCGAGATCAGATAGACCACGGGATTGAGCAGGGTGATGGTGCGCCAGCCCGACGGCAGCATGTTGACTGAATAGAAGCTGCCGCCCAGGAAGGTCAGCGGCGTAACGATCAGCATCGGGATCATCTGCAGCTTTTCGAAACCGTCGGCCCAGATGCCGATGATGAAGCCGAACAGGCTGAAGGTCACCGCGGTCATCACCAGGAATGTCAGCATCCAGAAGGGATGATGGATCTGCAGCGGCACGAACAGGCCGGCGGTGGCCAGGATGATCAGGCCGAGGATGATCGATTTGGTCGCGGCAGCCCCGACATAGCCGAGCACGATCTCGAAATAGGAGATCGGCGCCGACAATATTTCGTAGATGGTGCCGACGAATTTCGGGAAGTAGATTCCGAACGATGCGTTGGCGATGCTCTGGGTCAGGACCGACAGCATCACAAGCCCCGGCACGATGAAGGTGCCGTAGCTGACGCCCTCGACGGAGGTGATGCGCGAGCCGATCGCGGCCCCGAACACCACGAAGTAGAGTGACGTCGACACCACGGGCGACACGATGCTTTGCAGCAGCGTGCGCCAGGTGCGCGCCATTTCGAACAGATAGATCGCGCGGACTGCCCTGAAATTCATGGCGCCTTCACCAAACTGACGAAGATGTCTTCCAGCGAACTCTGCGAAGTGTCGAGATCCGAGATGCGAATGCCGGCGTTGCGCAAATCGCTGAGCAGGCTGGTGATGCCGGTGCGCTCGCCCTTGGTGTCGTAGTCGTAGGTCAGTTCGCAGCCTCCCTCCGACAGTTCGAGATTGTAGGGGGCCAGAACCGGCGGAATCGCCTCGACCTTGCCCTGCAGGTGCAATTTGAGACGTTTCTTGCCGAGCTTCTGCATCAGTCCCGCCTTGTCCTCGACCAGGATGATCTCGCCCTTGTTGATGACGCCGATGCGATCGGCCATCTCCTCGGCCTCTTCGATGTAATGGGTGGTGAGGATGATGGTAACGCCCTTGGCCTGCAGCGCCCGCACCACTTCCCACATCCCCTTGCGCAGTTCGACGTCGACACCCGCGGTCGGTTCGTCGAGAAACAGCACCTGCGGTTCGTGCGACAGCGCTTTCGCGATCATCACCCGGCGCTTCATGCCGCCGGACAGGGTGACGATCTTGGCATCCTTCTTGTCCCACAGCGAAAGGTCCTTCAGCACCTTCTCGATATGCGCGGGATTCTTCGGCTTGCCGAACAGCCCGCGGCTGAAGCTCACCGTCGCCCACACCAATTCGAAGGCGTCGGTGTGCAATTCCTGCGGCACCAGGCCGATCAGCGAGCGCGCGGCGCGATAGTTGGCGTTGATGTCGTGGCCGCCGACGGAGACCTTGCCTTCGCTGGCATTGGCGATGCCGCAGATGATGCTGATCAGCGTGGTCTTGCCGGCGCCGTTCGGCCCCAGCAGCGCGAAGATCTCGCCGCGCCGGATCTCGAGATTGATGTTGTTCAGCGCCTTGAAACCGGAGCCGTAGGTCTTGGACAGGTTTGCAACGGATATGATGGGAGTCATGCGGGCTTGAAGTCTCGAACTCGAAATCCGGGGGACGGGGAAAACGGGGCGCTTCAGCCCGCTTTGGGGGGAATCCGAGACATAGGAATGCGCGCGCCGGCGCGCAAGCGCCCGCGGCCCGGCCGTTTGGCCGGGCAGGGGCGGCTTTCAGCAGAAACTGCCGGAATTACCTGAAATATTCGGTGACGACGTGAATATCGAGGGGAGAAGCGGGCGCGCCGTTCAGGCCGGCATCGATGACGCGCCGGCAGATTTCGACCGTGGCATGGTCGCCGAGATCGTTGGCGGCTTCGAGAACGATCCACGCCGCATTCACCGGATTCTCCGGCCTGGACTCGTCGGAACCGACGCCCGGACGCTTGCATACAGAGGGTGCGTTCATGGCCGATATCTTCCCATCCGTTTCAGATCGGTCGCGTCACTGCATGGCAAGCGCCGGCTGGCGCTTGGCATCGGGAGCAGGGTCACCGGCATTCTTGCGCGACTGATAGACCTTCAGAACGCTGCGGGATGTCTCGATGTTGAGGCGGCCAAAATCGCGCTCCAGGTCCTTCAACTCCTGCGCGGTGATGCGGTGATCCTTGGCGCCGAGGAACAGCAGGGCCATCGTGGTCGGCCACGAAAATTCCAGCGCCTTCGCCAGGATCAGCAGCGTTTCCCTGTTCCTGTCCGGTAGAGCGCGTTCGATCACGTCGACCGGCAGCGAGCACAGCAGGGACAGTCCGATCGTGACCTCTTCGATCTTATGGGAGCGGGCATAGATCGATATGCTGTTTTCGTTCAGATTGCCGAGCCGGTGCTGCGTCGTCACAACCCGTTTTGCGACATAGTAGCCGCGCGACACCGGGCCGAACTTGGACTGCAACTCGCCCGCGACATCGGTCACCGTCGATTGAATGTGCTCGACCATGTTGGGCCGCTCGCGTTCAAGCCGCTTCCTCACGTCGTCCGAAGCCTTGGCGATCAGCTGCTGGAAGACGTTCCGGGGGATGTCCTTGCGCAGGCCAAGCTGCTCGGCCAGAATGGAATCGCCCTCGGCCCGCTTGATCATGTGCAGGAAGCCGAAATCCGACAGCTTGGCGCCATTGTTCCGCGCGACAGAGTTAACGACTTCCTGATTGCCCCGCGTCACCAGCACGTCGGTGACCGACTCGTCGATCGTCTTTCGCTCCGAAATCGCCAGCATGTGGGTCTGGCCCTTGAGGCAGACGTTCGCGACCAGCGCGTAGGGCTCGAGCCGCTCGGACTCCCGCAGCACGGGACCGGCAACGTCGATCTCGTCGTCGAAGGCGAGTTTGTGAAGGATATTGACCGGGGCGCGGTCGAAGCTGGCCAGCCGCTGCGCCAGATGCGCGCGCGCCGCGACTTCGATCTCGTCCGCAAGCCGCCCGATCACCTCGCCAAAGGTCCAGATCTCGTCGTCGCTGTAGCTGCCGGCGATCATCAGGTCGGTGGTATGCCACAGCGCCCGCTTGCGGCTCTCGGGTGTCCCTCGCGAGACGGCCTCGTCGAGATCGCGGAGATACGAACTGTCTTCACTCATTTCGGCAGACCTTAAATTCCCAGCAAAAGCGCAAAACAGCGCTGTCCGGATCCAAACTTACCCGGCGATCCGCGAGTTTTCGGTAAAGAAGGGGGATAAGTATTGTCCCTAAAAATTCGTTCAAAAGCGGCGGGATCGGTAAAGCCCGCGCTATGTCTTTATTTAAACTTGGGAAATCCGCTCAATCGCCCAGCAGCTCGGCCGGATCGAGGGCGGCCTCGAAACGGGGAATAAGGTCCTGGGGCAGGGCCACAAGCTTGGCCGAACGGCTGGCGGAGGCGCCAAAAATGGCGGCCTCGGCCACCGACTTCGCCAGCCGCGTGTATTCGGACCAGACCAGATAGAGCATCAAGGGCGGTTGCCGGCCGGCCGACAACAATTGCCCGCAGCGCTCGGCGGCGCCTTCCGTCAGCCACCAGCTTTGCGCCAGCGTGACGAGCTTCCTGAAATGGCGGATGGTGCCGGATTGCCGGGCCGCATCGACACCGGCCAGCTGCGCGCAATGGGTCAGCCAGTTGAGGCCGGCCACGATGGCGATGGAAAAGTCAGCCGTCGCATTGCCCGAGAAGTCGATCACGGTGTCGGCGTGGGGACGCTGAAAAAGATAGGCATCGATCATTTCAAGCTGGCGGGCGGCGTCGCTCAGGAGTCCGAATTCATGTCCGGGCACCGTCATCACGTAACGCATCGCTTCCAGCCGGGTGTGATCCCAGATCACCCCCGCATCGCCGTCAATGTCGGACAGCGTGCGTTTGCAGGCCGGATAGATCAGTCTGTCCTGATCGACGTCATCGAGATATCCGGGGAGGCGCCTGGCGAGGTTGTCGAGGAGGACATCAGGCGCGGTGAACCCCCGCAGCGGTTCTTTCGGTGCGGGTTGCTTTGAAATCTGCTTCCTTGAAAACAATCTATCAAACAAGTCGGCTGCCCCAATGTCGGGCTCCTGCCGATGCTACACCCGTTCGACGAAACTATCGACCACCTTCTTCTCGCCGGCCTTCTCGAACGCGATGGTGAGCTTGTTGCCGTCGATCTTCACCACATGGCCGTAGCCGAACTTCTGGTGAAACACCCGGTCGTCGAGATTGAATTCGGAAGTGGTGCCGGTCGATTTGGCGATCAGCTCGCCCTCGATGGTCAGGGGTGCGCGCTTGTTGCGCGCGAAATCGCCGCCGTGCGAACGGGTATCGCCGCGCGAACCCGAGAACGGCGACTGGCTTTCGTTGAAGCCGCCGCCGGCCTGGCCTTGCCCGTTTCCCTGGCGGCCGCCCTGGCTGCGGGCGCGTTGGGCCCGCTGCCAGCCCGGCGTCGTATAGCTTGAGCCGAACGATTCCACATTGTCGAAACGCGAGGGGCCGTAGCCGCTCGAACCGCCCCAGCCTGAGCCACCTTTTGATTCCGTGATCTCGACATTGTGCGCCGGCAACTCGTCGAGAAAGCGCGACGGGATCGTCGTCGACCAGGTGCCGTGAATCCGGCGGTTGGTGGCAAAATAAAGTTTGGCCCGGCGGCGGGCGCGGGTGAGCCCGACATGAGCGAGGCGGCGCTCTTCTTCGAGCCCGGCGCGGCCCTGTTCGTCGAGCGTGCGCTGGCTCGGAAACAGGCCTTCCTCCCAACCCGGCAAGAAGACGTTGTCGAACTCGAGTCCCTTGGCGGAATGCAGCGTCATCAGCGACACCGCATCGTCATCGGCGCCGCCGTCGCGATCCATCACCAGTGAAATGTGCTCGAGGAAATCCTTGCAGGTTCTCGAATTCCTCCATCGAGCGCACCAGCTCCTTGAGGTTTTCGAGCCGGCCCGCGGCATCGGCGGAACGGTCCTTCTGCCACATCTCGGTGTAGCCGCTCTCGTCGAGCACGATCTCGGCCATCTCGGTATGCGAGGTCACCTCGCGCTGGGCGCGCCAGCGATCGAAGCTCGCGATGAGGTCGCGCAGCGAGCCGCGTGCCTTCGGTTTCAACTCGTCGGTCTCGACCACGGCGCGGGCGGCCTCGAACAGCGGAATGCGGCGCTTGCGGGCGTGATCGTGCAGCATCTGCACGGTGGCGTCGCCGAGCCCGCGCTTCGGCACGTTGACGATGCGCTCGAAGGCGAGGTCGTCGGCCGGCGAATTGATCACGCGCAGATAAGCCAGCGCGTCGCGGATTTCGGCGCGCTCGTAGAAGCGCGGACCGCCGATCACGCGATAGGACAGGCCGAGCGTGACGAAGCGGTCTTCGAACTCGCGCATCTGGAACGAGGCCCGCACCAGGATGGCGATGTCGTTGAGCTTGTGGCCGGCGCGCTGCAGCTCCTCGATCTCCTCGCCGATGGCGCGCGCTTCCTCTTCGGAATCCCAGGAGCCGGTGACGGTGACCTTCTCGCCGTCGACATCCTCGGTGCGCAGCGTCTTGCCGAGGCGTCCTTCATTATGGGCGATCAGATGCGAGGCGGCGGCGAGGATGTGGCCGGTGGAGCGGTAATTGCGCTCGAGGCGGATGACCTTGGCGCCGGGAAAATCGTGCTCGAAGCGCAGGATGTTGTCGACCTCGGCGCCGCGCCAGCCATAGATCGACTGGTCGTCGTCGCCGACGCAGCAGATGTTTTTGGGGGCGTGCGCCGTCGGCGGAAGGCCACGACTTTCATCGTCATTCCGGGGCGCACCGGCAGGTGCGAACCCGGAATCCCGAGGTGAGTCGTCATCTCCAGATTCCGGGTTCGCATCTTCGATGCGCCCCGGAATGACGGTGGAGGCGGCTGCGCTCGGTATGACGGCGGAGAGCGGTACGCCCGGCTTCGACGACGCCTGCGACAGCAGCCGCAGCCAGAGATACTGCGCCACGTTGGTGTCCTGATATTCGTCGACCAGGATGAACTTGAAGCGGTTCTGGTAATTCCTGAGCACGTCGGGATGCTCGCGGAACAGCCGGATGTTCTCCAGCAGCAGGTCGCCGAAATCGGCGGCGTTGAGGATCTTCAGCCGCTCCTGATAGGCCGCGTAGAGCTTGCCGCCCTTGCCGTTGCCGAACACGGCGGCTTCGCCCGGCGGCACCTGCGAGGGCGTCAGCCCGCGGTTCTTCCAGCCGTCGATCAGGCCGGCCAGCATCCGCGCCGGCCAGCGCTTGTCGTCGATGTTTTCCGCCTGCAGGAGTTGCTTCAACAGCCGGATCTGGTCGTCGACATCGAGCACGGTGAAGTTGGACTTCAACTGCACCAGCTCGGCATGGCTGCGCAGGATGCGGCCGCCGATGGAATGAAAGGTGCCGAGCCAGGGCATGCCCTCGACCGCCTGGCCCAGCATCTGGCCAAGCCGCAGCTTCATCTCGCGCGCGGCCTTGTTGGTGAAGGTGACCGAGAGGATTTCGCCCGGCCGCGCCCGGCCCGTGCTGAGGATATGCGCGATCCGGCAGGTCAGCACGCGCGTTTTGCCGGTGCCGGCGCCGGCCAGCACCAGAACCGGGCCATCCAGCGTTTCCACCGCCTCGCGCTGCTCGGGATTGAGGCCCGAGAGATATTGCGGGGCCGCCGTCGCCCGGGCGCGCGCGGCAATGCCGCCAGCGGCGGGCTGGTGGTCGGGGACGCCGTGATGGCTCACTCTGTTCGGCTCGGTCATATGCGAATCGTCTTCCGCCCACGATGGCACCGCGGGGCCGTGAAGGGGAGCCTTCATAGCAGGATTGATGGCCATATAGGGCCTTGGCGGGGCTTTTGACAGGCTTTATCCCGCGCCGCGCTGGGCTCGCCGCAGGCCTCCCGACCCCGGATTTTGTTCCTTCGAAGGGGTGAAATTTTCGTGGTTTCAATGCCCGGAACCGCCGGGAACATTTGTTCCGGCGCCCGATTGTTTCCGTAGCCGAGGCGAGACGCTTTGCGTCGCGCCGGGTCTGAAACAAAAGAGGAAGGTCCGTGTCATGCTGAGTTGGGTCGTTACATTTCTGGTTATCGCGTTGATCGCCGGCGTTCTCGGCTTCGGCGGTGTCGCCGGCGCCTCGATCGAAATCGCCAAGATCATCTTCTTCATCGCGATCGTGCTGTTCCTGGTCTCGGCCGTGGTCGGCCTGGCGCGCGGCCGCACCCGCGTCTAGCGGCCGGTCGTGACCGGACAACAGAAACCCGGCGCCGATCGCGCCGGGCTTCGATCCGATCAGGTGCGAGAGATCAAGTGTGAGAGGAAGTCGCCCTGGACGGCCGCGGCGGCAACCGCGCCATGAAATTCCGCATCAGCCTCGCGACCTCGCTCACTGATTCGTCGAGCGCGAAGTGGCCGGCGTCCAGCACGTGGACTTCCGCCTTCGGCACGTCCCGCTTGAGCGCCGCCACCTCGGCGATGTCGAACACCGGATCGTAGCGGCCCCAGACGATCAGCGTCGGCGGCTGGCGCTCGCGCAGCCAGTTCTGCCAGGCCGGGAAGGCGGCGAGATTGTTGCGGAAGTCGTAGAACAGGTCCGACTGGATATCGGCCTCGCCTGGCCGCGCCAGGAACGCGGCTTCGTCTTTCCAGAGATCCGGGTCGTAGCGCTCGGGATGCGGCGAACCGTCGACGTGGCGCAGCCGGGCCATATCGACCGAGGCCAGCCCCGCGCGGTACTTCGTTTCGTTGGCGGCCCGGTCCGCCCAGAAGCCCTGGCGCACGGCCTGCAGCCGGCCGAGCCCTTCTTCATGGGCGATCGCGTTCTGGATGATCAGCGCGGTCACCCGCTCCGGATGGGCGACGCGCGACCCTGTAGCCGACGGGCCCGCCGTAGTTCTGCAGGTAGAGCGCGTAGCGGTCGAGGTGGATGGCTTCGGTGAAGGCGCCGATGATGTCGGCGATGGCAGTCGAACGTATAGGCGAACTTGTCCGGCGGCGGCGCCTCCGAATTTCCAAAGCCGGGATAATCGGGAGCGATCAGATGATAGCGATCGGCGAGCAGCGGCATCAGCGTGTCGAACATCCGCGACGATGACGGAAAGCCGTGCAGCAGCAGAATGGCCGGAGCGTTGGCTGGGGCCGGCCTCGCGATAGAAGATGTTGAGGCCTTTGACGGTAACCGTCTTGTAGGTCGTCGTCCGGCTCGCTGGAATTCCGGCTGAGATCCTGTGGCGACGGTCTCGGCGGCCCTCACGGGCATCGTCGAGAGACCGCCCAGCGTGACGGAAGCGACGAGCAGGGCCAGCACCAGCCTGCATGACGAAATGGCTGCCAGAATATTCACCAAGGGCTTCCCGAATACTTTTTCCAGATGCGGCGACGGCGGTTATCCAGCGGAGGAATCATCACCTGCGCGCAAACGCACTGCGTTCTGCATCGGCGGGTTGTCGCATATCCGGTCCGACACGGCCAAGCGGGCTGCCGTCCCGAATTCATGCTGCGGGTTGTTTGTCGCTCAGGTCCGATTCTTTGTCACTGGAGTCCGCATGTGCTTTTCAGTGGTAGAGCTCGACCGCTGATTTGTGTTCGCTGCGGGCCGCGTGTTGCGCGATCATCTCGGCGACTTCGCCGGCATGGGTCGAAATCATGAAATGAGCTGCGCCGGCGGATTTCGGCGACGGTCGCATTCGGCATGCACTGCCCCAATAGCTGGTTGGCGCGTATGGCGGAGGGGTGGCTGGCCTCGCCCCATAATACGAGCGTCGGAATCTTGACGGTCGCGAGCAACGCCGGAGTCAGTTCAAAGCCGTAAGCGCTTGCCCAGTCCAGCAGGTTGACCGGCGTCGTTTCGATGGCGTAGTCGCGCAGCGCGTTGCGGCCAGTTCGAGAACGTGTCCGCGCCGCCATAGAAGTCGATCATCTGCTCGATCGCGCCATCGTCGCCGGAATAATAGGCGAGGTAATAATTGTCGGTCATATTGCGGAACGCGAGATAGTGCCGGTATTCGCCCATCGGCCGCAATATTTCGGCCGCCGGCGCCTCGGCGATCGTCAGGCTCAGCAACGGCACGCGCCCTCGCAGCGCGACCGCAAGCGCGGTCAGGCCGCCGAAGGAATGGCCGACCAGATGCACGGGGCAGGCTGCGCGCCTGATCACCGCTTCAACCGCTTCGGCCTCGTGGGAAATGTCGGTATCTCCGGCGGTGCGTCGTTCGGCCGTGCCGCCATAGCCGAGCAGGCTCGTCGTCACGTAGCGGAATTCGCGCTTCCAGTGCGCCAGCATCGGACGCCATGCCGCGCCGGTGCTGCACGATCCCGGCACCAGCACGACCGTCGAGCCTGCTCCGGCTTCGTCGTAATCCACGCGCCCACGCCAATCATTGATCATGATGTTTCCAATCCTTCTGAACGGGCCGAATTAGCCATGGCGGCGTCGAGCCCGCGCCCTCCGAATGGAGGACCCGTCGCTCGACGCCGTGGCTGAGCCCCGCCAGAAGTCAGCGCTTCGTGATCACGACTTCGAGATATTCGGCTGGGAACAACCATGGTGCCGTCATCGGCGCGGTTCATGCGTGCGATCAGCGCCAGCAGGTCGTTTCGCAGTGCCTGCTGGTTTGTCGCGTCGAGCGCCGCGAAGGCCTTGAGCATCGGGCCGTAATAGCTCTTGAAGACGTCGAGGAAATGCTCGGGCGAACGGTAGCGGAAGTTGAAATTGCGCCGCTCCGCCTTGATGGAGGTGGCCGAAGCGCCGAACATTTCCTTGAGGCGGGCTTCGGTCCCCCACAGCGCCGGCGATTTCGCGCCGGCCGGCGGCGGCAGATACTTGCCCAGCGTCTTGAAGAGTTGCCCGATGAAGCCTTCAGGGGTCCAGTTGGCGAGGCCGATCTTGCCGCCGTGCTTGCACACCCTGGCGAGTTCAGCCGCGGCCTTGTCCTGGTCGGGCGTGAACATCACGCCGAAGGTCGAGAGCACGGCGTCGAAACTGGCGTCGGCAAAGGTCAGGGCTTCGGCGTCGGCTTCCTTGAATTCGATCGACAAGCCGTCGGCCGCCGCGCGCGACCGGCCGCGCTCGAGCAGGCTCGGCACATAGTCGGTGGAAACGACCTGGCACCAGCGCCGGGCCGCGGCGAGGGTGGCGTTGCCGTTGCCGGCGGCGACGTCGAGCACCTTCTGTCCGGAGCGAAGGTCGAGGGCTTCGCAAAGCTCTTCGCCGACGATCTGCAGCGTGGTGCCGACAACGGCGTAATCGCCGGAGGACCAGGCGCCATGCTGGCGGGTCTTCAGCGCCGCGAGATCGGGCTGGACGGGCGTCTGGCTTGCGGCGGCGGATGATGGGGTCATGAGGATGCTCCTTTAATAGAGAGATGAGTCACAATTTTTGGCGTGGCGCCGGACGCTTTCGGAGATTGCGGCGCGATCCGCCGGTAACGAGGGATCTGCCCGCTGCGTTCGGCGAGGGGGTGTTCAAGCTGCGCAGGCGCCGAAGGCGTGGAGAGGTGTAAGCAGGACCGCCATCGGTATTCCTCGTATGCGTTGAACGAGGGGCTGGCTTAATCGCTGACGCGCGCAGACGCTTATCCGGTTTGCGCCACGATTATCCGGATAATGAACTTTTTCGTCCCGACCGACACTCAACACTGGGGGTCTGGAGTTTTGGGATGATTGCGAGACAGAACATTTCATCAACGCCATTGCCGCGCAGCGTTCGGCGCGCACTCGATGCGATGCATGCCAATGTCGGGCACGGCTGGAACGTGACGGGTCTCGCCACGGTCGCCGGCGTTTCCGGCCGCACGCTGCAGCGGCAATTTCTGTCGTTTCTCGGCAAGGCGCCGCATGCCGTGCTTCGCGACATCAGTTTCGACCGCGCGCGGCGCGAGCTGCTGCGAGGCTCAGCCGGCGCCAGGGTGGCGGACGTCGCGCAGCGCTGCGGCTTTTTCCATGGCGGGCGGTTTTCGGTCGAGTATCGGCGCCGCTACGGCGAAACGCCGTCGCAAACGCTGAAGCGGCAGGCGGTGTTCACGGCGGCGCTGGGCTCGATGCCTTCGTTCTTCGTGCCGGCGCGCGACCGGCCGACGGTCGCCTTTGGCCAGATCGAGGCGGCTGCCGAGCATCTCGAAATTGCGGGTGCGCTCGGCGAGGATCTCGCGACCGCGCTGACGCGCGCCGGCATTGCCGTCGCAAGCCAGCCGAGATCGGCGCGCTATCAACTCGCCGGCGCGATCCGCGGCGAGGGCGCGCAGACGCGCATGACGTTCCGCCTGATCGACAACGAAAGCGGCCGTCAGCTCTGGGCGCATCGCTCCGACGGCGCGCTGCATGGCGACAATACGGCCGAGGAGCAGCTTGCGACCCGGATCGCGGCTGCGCTGCAGCCGTGCTTGCGCTCCGCCGAGATCGAGCGCGCGCTGCGCAAGCCCGGCACCGACCTCGGTGCGCATGACCTTGCCATGCGGGCGATGCCTGGCGTGCTTTCGCTGGACGCCGAGGGCAACGCGCGTGCGCTCGAATTGCTGGAGCGCGCGATGGCGCAGGATCCCGGCCATGCGCTGGCGACGGCGCTGGCGGCCTGGGCGCATGCGCAGCGCGTGGTCTATCACTTCGCGGCCGAGCCGCGATCGGATCGGGCGCGCGGCATCGAACTGGCGCACCGGGCGCAGGCGCTTTCCGGCGACGCCAGCGTGCTTGCCGTGCTCGGCAACGCCCTGACATTGCTCGACGAACTCGATACCGCGGAGCTGGTGATCCGCAAGGCGCTGGCGGTCGACGGCGGATCGGCATGGGCGTGGAGCCGCAGCGGTTGGCTCGATGTCTATCGGGGCGACCCCGAATCCGCGATCGAGCGGTTGAAGATCGCGCTCGATCTCGCGCCGCACGATTCGCTTGCCTTCAACAGCCTGGTGGGAATCGGCTGCGCGCATTTCAAGGCCGGAAATTACGCCGAAGCCGCAACGTGGCAGGAGCGCGCGCTGATCGAGCATCCGTCGGCGATCTGGGTGCATCGGACCCTGTGCCCGGCCTATGTGCTCGGCGGAGCGAGGCTGGAAGCCCGCCGAAGCCTGGCGGCGCTGCGCGAGCAATACCCGCAGCTCACGCTGTCGGAAGTGCAGCGAGGCATGCCGCCGCTGCCGGAGTCCTACCGCAATCTCGTCGTCGATGCGCTGAACGATGTCGGCCTCCCGGCGTAGGGAATATTCGCCCGGTCGCGGTGTAGCACCTGAGACGAGTTGTCTTGGGGAGGATCGATCCTCGCGTCGGAATTGCAGGCTGATTCCGGCGCGCGAACCCCCGACGGGAGAATGCGCGTGTCACCGATTTGATCGATGCCGGTCGAGCAGGCAATGCGAATGGCGCAGGCCATTTCGCGCCACAATGACGCGGCCGAACTCCCGATGCCCCGTCAACGCCTTGGAAATGCCACCGAAGCGTAATGTCTGTGCGGCGGCTCACACACCAATTTTCGGTTCCGTATTATTTTCCCTTCGCATCATTGCATTCGAGACCCATGGCTATGAACGATAGAGAGCAATTGTCGGCGCTGATTGGCGACATCTATGACGCCGTCCTCGATCCCTCGCAGCGAATCGACGTGATCGAGAAGATCGCGAGCTTCAGCGGCGGGCATTCGGGCGGGCTGCTGTCGAAACATTCGCAGGGCTACTCCCAGCATTATTGCTATATCGGGGCCGATCCCGACAGCCTGCAGTCCTATTCGGAAAGCTATCCGAAGCTCGATCCGACGACGGCCACGCATTCCTATGGCGTTGCGCAGGTCGTGAGCGCCACCGATGTCGTGCCGCGCGAGGAATTTCGCCGCGGCCGCTTTTACCGGGAGTGGGCGCGACCGCATGGCTGGGTCGACGTGGCGAGCGCGGTGGTCGAGAAATCCGCGACGAGCTGCACCTTTCTGAGCGTAGTGCGGCACGAGGCGAGTGGCGTCGTCGACGACGAGATGCGCCGGCGGATGGCGCTCGTCCTGCCTCACGTCCGGCGCGGCTATTTGATCGGCAAGACCATCAATCTCGGCCAGGCCGAAGCGGCGTGCTTCTCCGATATTCTCGACGGCCTGAGCGCCGGGATGATCCTCGTCGACGGCATCGGCCGGGTTGTGCATGCCAACGCCGCGGGCAATGCCATTCTCGGCGCCGCCGATTTCCTGCGCACCGTGCACGGGCGGATCGTTGCCAGCGATGCGGCGACCAACGCGGCCTTTCGCGCAATACTTGCCGCGGCGGACGCGGGAGACGCCGCGATCGGCGTCAGGGGCATCGCCCTGCCGCTGACGACGCATGATGGCGAACGTTACGTCGCTCACGTGCTGCCGCTGACTTCCGGCGTGCGCCGGCAGGCGGGACTTGCCTTCAACGCGGTGGCCGCGTTGTTCATCCGCAAGGCGGCGCTGGAACCCTCGGCAGCGCCCGATGTGATTGGCCGGATGTACAAGCTGACGCCCGCCGAACTGCGCGTGCTGCTTGCCATCGTCGATGTCGGGGGAGTCCCGGAGGTGGCGGCGGCGTTCGGCGTGGCTTCCACCACCATCAAGACCCACCTCAACCGCCTGTTTGAAAAAACCGGGGTTTCCCGGCAGGCCGATCTGGTCAAGCTCGTCGCCGGGTTTTCCACGCCGCTGGCGAGCTGACGTTAATCATCGTCGAGGCGCGCGCCGGCTGCGGCGTGGACCTCTGTCGCTTTGTCGCGGTGGTTAACGGTTCAACAGATCGTCATGGATCGTCCTTCGATCGAAGGATGACAATCGCCGGCCGGAAACCTATCTCCCACCTATTGCAGGCGCGCGCGCGGTTCGCGCGGCGCGGTCGTGTGAGTTTTCAAATCGCCATTCGCGATGCCTAACGTGGAAACACGGCCTTTTCGATTCTGGAGTCGCTGATCATGTTGAGACGTGTGGTTTTGATGGGTGCCTTGATCGGCATCGCACTGGCGCATGGATTGGTCCTGTACAAGATCGATACAGGCCTTCGCTCGCATGGCCTCACCCCGACCATGGCTTCGCGCGATCACAGGGCATTCTGGTAGAGGCAACGCGTTTCTGAGGGGAGGACAGGCGAGGAAAGAACATCGTTTGTGCCGGCTTCGCGCGGCTCACGACTTGATGATTCTGGCTCATTCGATCGCACGATGGCCCTGGGACGCGTTTGCGTCTTTCTAGGCCGTTCAGGAGTGTCCGCTAACTTCACGGCGCGTGCGCGGGTCCGATGTCGTGCGCGCCGCGTTTGCGGCCGATCCTGATGCTGCCGCCGCATCACGCGGCGGCAGCATTTCCTTTCGCGCGCCCGGCTCCGCCGCTATTTCGAGGGCATCGCGATCTTGCGGCCGATGCCCTCCGGCCGCGGAATCGCCGCATGAGCGTTCGCCAGCGTTTCGATTCGGGCACGGATGTCGGGCGGAAACGGCGCGGTCTTGCGCGCGGTCATATCGATATGGATTGTCATGTTTTCCGAAGTCGCCGACAGCCAGCCCTCACCGGCGTGGCGCAGTTCCTCGAAGGTGTGCAGCCGCTTCTCGTCGGCGTCCACCAGCAGGACCGCGATCTGGACGGGATCGCCGAGATGAATCTCGCGCAGATACCTGACATGGCACTCGGCGGTGAAGGTCGATCCGTGCCGCTCCTGCATATAGCCGGGTCCGATACCGAGCTTGAGCCACAATTCGTCGATGGCCCGGTCGAACATCACGTTGTAATAGGCCATGTTGAGATGGCCGTTATAGTCGATCCATTGCGGCTCGATCTGCATCACCGACGACAGAAACGGCTCGGGCCGGAGCAGCACATCGTCGCCGGCGGCAGCACCCGTCATCGTCCATCCCCCTTTGTGGCCCATGATCTCTTGACCGCGCACTATATCCTTTGCGAGGGTCGGTCGCACGTCGGAGGATCTGACTTGGGCATGACAATCGCCAATCAACTGAAGCGTCCGGAACCGCAGGCGCTGGCCGGAGCGCTGGAAGCGCTGGCCGCCCGCTTCGGTAACCGGCTGATCACCTCCCAGGCGGTGCGCGACCAACACGCCCATACCACGACCTGGCTGGCGCCGCAGGCGCCCGATGCCGTCGTCATGGCGCAGGAAACCGCCGATATCCAGGATGTGGTGCGGATCTGCGCCAAACACGGGGTTCCCGTGATCGCGTTCGGCACCGGCACCTCGCTGGAGGGACAGGTCAATGCGCCGGCAGGCGGCGTCTGCATCGACCTGCGCGACATGGACAAGGTGCTGGAGGTGCATCCCGACGACCTCGACTGCGTGATCCAGCCCGGCGTCACCCGCAAGGCGCTCAACGAGCATCTGCGCGACCAGGGCGTGTTTTTCCCGATCGATCCGGGCGCCGACGCCTCGCTCGGCGGCATGGCCTCGACCCGAGCGTCCGGCACCAACGCGGTGCGTTACGGCACCATGCGCGACAACGTGCTGGCGTTGAAGGTGGTACGTGGCGACGGCGAGATCATCACCACGGGCACGCGGGCGAAGAAATCCTCCGCCGGCTACGACCTGACGCATCTGTTTGTCGGCGCCGAAGGCACGCTCGGGATCATCTGCGAACTGACGATCAAGCTGCGCGGCATCCCCGAAACCATCGCGGCGGCGGCATGCTCGTTCGAAACCGTGCGCGGCGCCTGCCAGGCCACCATCATGGCGATCCAGACCGGCATTCCCGTGGCGCGGATCGAACTGCTCAACGCCGAGCAGGTCAAGGCCTGCAACTCCTACTCGAAACTGTCGTTGCCGGAGACGCCGTTATTGCTGCTCGAATTTCATGGCAGCGAGAACGAGGTCGCCGAGCAATCGAAGAATTTCAGCGAAATCGCCAGGGAATGCGGCGGCGGCGACTTTACCTGGACCACGCGTCCCGAGGACCGCACCAAACTGTGGCAGGCGCGGCATGACGCCTATTGGTCGGTGAAAGCGCTCCGGCCCGGCGCCGGCGTGGTGGCGACCGATGTCTGCGTACCGATTTCGCGGCTGGCCGATTGCGTCACCGAGACCGAGGCCGACCTGGAGCGCCTGAAACTCCAGTCGCCGATCGTCGGCCATGTCGGCGACGGCAATTTCCACTGTTCGCTGCTATGCGACGTCGACGATCGCGACGAGATGGCGCGCGGCGAGGAATTCATGCATCGCCTGGTCGAGCGCGCGCAGGCGATGGGCGGCACCTGCACCGGCGAGCACGGCATCGGGCAGGGCAAGCAGAAATACCTCAAGGCCGAACTCGGCTCGGAGGCCATCGATGCGATGCGCGCGGTCAAGCAGGCGCTCGATCCGCAAAACATTTTCAACCCCGGAAAGATCGTGCCGGCGGCGCAGGGCCTGTAACAACGCAGCCCGCGAGCCATGCGATCACGGCTAATCTGCGCTTCTGCGAATTCAAGGCATGGGCGATGTGGAAGTTCAGGAAAGGCGAGCGCAAGGATATCCAGGACGAGGAAGTCCCCTCGCCAGTCGGCGATATCGAGGCCGCGCACCGGATTCGCGAAATCTGCCGGTCCGCGACCGACAGCGCGAAGAAAGCAGCCGGCACCGGCGGCCATTCCGACAAGACCAAGGCCGAGACCGAGCGTTACGAGCGCGCCGCCAGGGCCGCGATGGAAATCGTCATGAAAATCTCCGATGATCTGCTGCGCGATTCCTCCGTCCGGCAGATCGTAGGCCTTTGCGTGACGGCCAACGATCTGAAGACGGCGCGGATATTGCTTCGCGCGATCGGCGCGGTATCGATCCGGGAAGACGTGCTCAACGAGCATCCGATGCTGCGGCAGTAAAGCGGAGTCCAAGTTCCCGGCGCGTCGGATGCCGCGTATGACAGCAAGCGAATTTCCGGGGAATTGCGTTCGATGGACGAGGATATTCTGGCCAGGCTCGAACAGCGGCTCGGACCTTTGCATGCGAGGCAGCGCCTGGGCATCGAGACCGATCACGAAGCCCAGATCTTCGGCCAGGGCCTGACCTTCTTTCATCTGGAGAACTGGTACTCCGCGCGATCGATCATTCGGACCGCGCTGAAGCTGAGCGGTCTCTACTGGCGCGCGCGTCGCAACGCCGGGCGGGTGATCGTCAGGCACAACGACATCGGCTTTGCGGATCTGCCGCCGCGTTTCGACGGCTTCACCATCCTGCATATCAGCGATCTGCATGTCGACCTCAGCGAGGCGGCGATGCAGCGGGTGTGCGAGCTGGTCGGCGAACTCAGTTACGACCTCTGCGTCCTGACCGGCGACTACCGCGGCGAGACCTACGGGCCGTTCGAGGCGGCGCTGGAGGGCGTCGGGCGGATTCGAAGCCGGCTCAAGGGCCCGATCTACGGCGTGCTCGGCAACCACGACACCATCCGGATGGTGCCCGCGCTGGAGGCCATGGGAATCCGCATGCTGCTCAACGAGTGCGAGCTGATCGCGCGCGACGGGCAACGCATCTTCCTCGCCGGCGTCGACGACGCGCACTTCTACCGGATGGACAACATCGAAAAGGCTTCCGTGCGGATACCGGCGGATGCGTTCTCGATCCTGCTGTCGCATACGCCCGAGATTTATCGCCAGGCGGCGCATGCGCATTTCAGGCTGATGCTGAGCGGCCATACCCATGGCGGCCAGCTCTGCCTGCCCGGATCGATTCCGATCATGCTGGAGGCGGTGTTGCCGAGACGGATGGGGGCGGGCGCCTGGCAGTATCAGGGGATGGCCGGCTACACGTCGGTGGGGGCAGGAACGAGCGTCGTCCCCGTGCGCCTGAATTGCCCGCCTGAAATCACCCTGCATTGCCTGCGTTGCGGCTGATTGCGATCGCTGTTTGGCGCGTCTTCGTCGCGTGAACCGCTACCCGCATGACAACGGCGTTCGCGAAAAGCTTTGTCGATGTCGATATCTTGGCTAAACTCCTGATTGTTTCAGGGGTGCGACCCGTCGTGCAGCGAGTGATACCCTACCTCCCGCGTGGAGCGCGCCCGTTCTGGCGGGGACAGGTCGTCGCCCTGGCGTCGGTAGCTTTGGCGGTGGCTTGCCGGGCCGCGGTCGACCCCTTCGTCCATGAAGGCCTGTATTTCACCTTGCTGTTTCCCGCGGTTCTGGTTGCAGGCCTCTTCGGCGGTGTCTGGTCCGGCGTCACCGCCGCAGCCGTGGGCGGGTTGGTGAGTGGCTACGTCTTTGTCCCGCCGATCTACAGTTTGAACCTGGCCGGCGACGGCTGGTTCCGGCTGCTCGCCTTCTGGACCTCTTCGGGGCTGGTGATCCTTCTCACCGCGTTCATCCATGCCGTGCTGGACAGGCTTGCCGCGGCCGAGGACGAAGCCGAGACGATCGCAGCCGAAATGCGGCACAGGGTCCGGAATACGCTGACACTGGTCCAGGCCGTTGCGCACCAGACCTTTCGGAACGCCGTCAGTTTGCAGGACGCGCGCGAAATCCTGATGGAGCGTCTGGCCGCTCTCGGACGCGCGCAAACCCTGATCGGAGAGGGCTTCGAGAGGGACGTGAGCGTTCAGACATTGGTCGGCATGGCCACGGATCCCTTCGACGCGCATCAGTTTGCGATGGAAGGTCCTCCGCTCACCCTGCCCAGGGACGCCGCGGTTTCCTTTGCGCTGCTAATCCATGAACTGGCGACCAACGCCGCCAAGCACGGCGCGTTGTCGAGCCCAAAGGGAATGGTCGAGATTTCATGGCTGGAGCAGTCCGCCGAAAAAGGCTGCCTCATCTGGAAGGAACGCTTCGGGCCGGAGGTCGTCAAGCCGTCACGCAGCGGCTTCGGATCCAAGCTGCTGCAAACCGCGTTTCCGCAGGGCAAGGGCGATGCGGCCGTCGAGTACGAGTCCGACGGGGTGCGCTGCAGGATCAGTTTTCCGATTGTCAGAACGGTCGCGTGATGGCCGGGCGCCGTCAGCTCCGCAGGCCCGGCGCCTCCTGGCCGGTGCGTGCGACATATTCGGTGTAGCCGCCGCCGAACTGGTGGATGCCTTCGGGCGTCAGCTCCAGCACACGGTTGGACAGCGCGGCCAGGAAGTGGCGGTCGTGCGAGACGAACAGCATGGTGCCTTCGTACTGCGACAGCGCGGCGATGAGCATCTCCTTGGTCGCCATGTCCAGATGGTTGGTCGGCTCGTCCAGCACCAGGAAGTTCGGCGGGTCGAACAGCATCAGCGCCATCACCAGCCGCGCCTTCTCGCCGCCCGACAGCACCCGGCATCTCTTCTCGACATCGTCGCCGGAGAAGCCGAAGCAGCCAGCCAGCGCGCGCAGCGAGCCCTGTCCGGCCTGCGGAAACGAATCTTCCAGCGACTGGAACACCGTGCGCTCGCCGTCGAGCAGATCCATGGCGTGCTGCGCGAAATAGCCCATCTTGACGCTGCCGCCGAGCGCCACCGTGCCGTCGTCCGGCGGCGTCGAGCCCGCCACCAGCTTCAGCAGCGTGGATTTTCCCGCGCCGTTGACGCCCATCACGCACCAGCGCTCCCTGCGGCGGACCATGAAGTCGAGGCCGTCATAGATGCTGCGGTTGCCATAGGCCTTCTGCACCTGCTTCAGGCTCACCACGTCTTCGCCCGAACGCGGCGCCGGCGGAAAATCGAACGACACGGTCTGGCGGCGCCTGGGCGGCTCGACGCGTTCGATCTTCTCCAGCTTCTTGACCCGGCTCTGCACCTGGGCGGCGTGCGAGGCCCGCGCCTTGAAGCGTTCGATGAATTTTATCTCCTTGGCGAGCATCGCCTGCTGGCGCTCGAACTGCGCCTGCTGCTGCTTCTCGTTCAGGGCGCGTTGCGCCTCGTAGAATTCGTAATTGCCCGAATAGGTGGTGAGCTGGCCGCCGTCGATCTCCACCACCTTGTCGATGATGCGGTTCATGAACTCGCGGTCATGCGAGGTCATCAGCAGCGCGCCGTCATATCCCTTGAGAAACTGCTCCAGCCAGATCAGGCTTTCGAGGTCGAGATGGTTGCTCGGCTCGTCCAGCAGCATGGCGTCGGGACGCATCAGGAGAATGCGGGCCAGCGCCACGCGCATCTTCCAGCCGCCCGACAGCGCGCCGACGTCGCCGTCCATCATCTCCTGGCTGAAGGAGAGCCCGGCGAGCACTTCGCGCGCGCGCCCCTCGAGCGCATAGCCGTCGAGTTCCTCGAAGCGGGCCTGTACCTCGCCATAGCGCGCGATGATGTCGTCCATGTCGTCCGCGCGAGCCGGATCCGCCATGGCGGCTTCCAGCTCCTTCAATTCGCCGGCAACCGCGCTGACGGGACCTGCGCCGTCCATCACCTCGGACACGGCGCTGCGGCCCGACATCTCGCCGACATCCTGGCTGAAATAGCCGATGGTAACGCCGCGATCGACCGCCACCTGTCCCTCGTCGGGCAGTTCCTGCCCGGTGATCATCCGGAACAGCGTGGTCTTGCCGGCGCCATTGGGGCCGACGAGGCCGACCTTTTCGCCCCTCTGAAGCGCCGCGGAAGCCTCGATGAAGAGAATCTGGTGACCGATCTGCTTGCTGACGTTGTCGAGACGAATCATGCTGCGGGAGCCTCAAAGAAATTGCGGCCGCTCGAAAGCGGTCATCGAATTGTGACACTTCAACGCTGGGAATTTGGGCTGGCCTGAAGCCGCGCGGAGCCGGCTTCTCCGGCTATTTAGGGGAGAGACGCGCGCATTGCAATGCGTTGCGGATGAAGCGGCCGGCGATTTAGCCGCGCTTGAACCGGTAATTGAACCGCTCTCCATCCGAGACGATCAGGCCGGCCGTCGGTGTCGGGAAGTGGATCGGCAGGATCAGCGTATCGGTCTCGGCGACGGAGGCGAAAAACTTGCGGCGCGATACCGCCGATTGCCTCGGGTCCCAGTCCGGCTTGGCCGACCATTCGGGCTCGCGGCACTGGATCACATGATGCATGAGATCGCCGGCCACGACGGCGCGCTGGCCGCGGGAGAAGATGTTGACGCAGCAATGACAGGGCGAGTGTCCCGGCGTCGGCGTCAGCGTGATGGTGTCGTCGAGCGCATAATCGTCGTCGACCAATAGCGCCTGGCCGGCCTCCACGATGGGCAGGCAATTGTCGCGGAATACCGTGCCGGGCGGATTGGCGCCCTTGGCGTTCTGTTCCTCCCAGACGGCGTATTCCTTTTTGTGAAAGACGTATTTCGCGTTCGGGAAGGTCGGCACCCAGCGGCCATCGCGCAATGTCGTGTTCCAGCCGGTGTGGTCGATGTGAAGATGGGTGCAGAACACGTAGTCGATCTTTTCGTAGGAGATCCCGAGCGCGAACAGTTCGTTGCGCCAGCGTTCCTTGCCGGGAAAATCGAACGGCGGCGGATGACCCTTGTCCTCGCCGGTGCAGGTGTCGACCAGGATCGTGTAGCGCGGCGTTCTCACGACGAAGGTCTGGTAGGTGATCACCATCATGCCCGATTTGGCGTCGAACACCTCCGGCTCCATCGAGGGCAGATGATGCCTGAATACGGCTTCGTCGTATGCGGGGAAGAAGTCCTGCGGCCGGCGCCACGGTCCTTCGCGTTCGATCACCGCGTCGATGGTGATGTCGCCGATCCTGATCTGCCGCATCCCCGGGGCTCCCGTTTTTTGTTGGGAGCAAGCGTAACCGGCGGCTTGCGGCCGTTCAAGGCCGCGCGCCCGCGCCGCACGGCTTCGGATCATCCTGCGCTGATGCGCTACCGGCGTGCACAGCGGCCGTTAAGCAATCGCTTGGGATGATCGATGTGGCACGGCATTAGAGGGTGGAAATTAAGGTGTATATTAAGCGGATCGGCGCAGAAGGCGGAGGCGATTCGAGACCGGCCACGGTTTGTTTCCCGAGACAATGCTGAAGGTAAACCGAATATGACGCGGATAGGCACCCGGGCGGAGGTCTGGTTTTCCAACGTCGTCGCGTCGTTCGCGCGCTATGTCGCCGAAAGAACGCTGCCCGAATCCGTCCCGATGCTGATGCGCCGCGACGCCGTCATGGATTCCTTTAACTACGCCAAGGAAAACATGAAGGGTGCGTATTCGTTTCTGGATCGATTTGAAGGTCTGTCGCTGTCGATCGAGGAGGCCAGGCGACAGATTTCCGTCCCGCAAGCGCGTGCTGGAGTTCGGGGTCTACAAAGGCGGGATGATCAACTACCAGGCCCGGAAATTTCCCGGGCTGAATTTCGTCGGCTTCGACAGTTTCGAAGGCTTGCAGGAACAATGGAGCGGCATGGCTCCTGCAAAGAACCTTCGATCTCGGCGGCAGGCTGCCGAAGGTCCGGCCCAACGTCAGCCTGGTGAAGGGATGGTTCGCGGAGTCGGCGCCGCGCTGGAAGGCGGAAAATCCCGGCGCCGAAGTCCCGCTATTGGTGCACGTCGATTGCGACACTTACGCCGCGACGGTCGACGTGCTGGAATTCTGCGCCGACTATGTCGATCATGGTCTGGTCTTTCATTTTGACGATTATTTTCGGCTTTCCCGATTGGCGAACCGGCGGATTCAAGGCGCTGCAGGAAATCGCGGAAAAGCGCCGCTGGCGCCTGACCTATCTGTCCTACGGGACCAAAGAGGCGGCGGTTCTGGCGGAAAAGGCCGCCGGCTGAAGCCGGACGCGCGGCGCAGACAACAGCGGACGCGCGTTGACGATTCATTAACGCTGCAACAGCGGCGTTTCTGCGTGCGGCGATAAGCCCAGCATTAACGAAGCTCTGCGCAAATACGGCCGAAAACCCGAGGGGATCGCGCCGCGAATGACCGTTGATGCAGAGATTTTCGTGATCGGTGCCGGGCCCGCCGGCCTCACCACGGCTTACTGCCTGACCAAGGAAACGCCATCGGTCATCGTGATCGAGAAGGACCCGCATTATGTCGGCGGCATCAGCCGCACCGTGCGGCACGGCAATTTCCTGTTCGATATCGGCGGCCACCGGTTCTTCTCCAAGGCCAAGGAAGTCGTCGATCTCTGGCACGAGATCCTGCCCGATGATTTCATCACGCGGCGGCGGCTGTCGCGCATCTATTACGGCGGAAAATTCTATTCCTATCCGCTGAGCGCGTTCCAGGCGCTGCGCAATCTCGGGATATTCACCAGCGCCGCCTGCATGCTGTCCTATGCCTACGCCAAGGCTTTCCCGGTCGCCTCGCCGCGCAGCTTCCATGACTGGGTGCGCAACCGGTTCGGCGAGCGTCTGTTCCAGATCTTCTTCAAGACCTACACCGAAAAGGTGTGGGGCATGTCGTGCGACGAAATCTCCGCCGATTGGGCGGCGCAGCGCATCAAGGGGCTGGACCTTCGTGTCGCGGTCATCGAACGCGCTGACGCGCTCGTTCCGGCGCAAGCCGAAGGCCGAGCGCCGGCGGCGATGTCGTCAAGACGCTGATCGAGACCTTCCAGTATCCGCGCAAGGGCCCCGGCATGATGTGGGAAGCCGCGGCGGCCAAGATCACGGAGCGTGGCGGCCGGATCCTGATGGGCCGCGAACTGGCCGAGCTCGCCTATGACGACGGTCCAGAAGACTCTGGCGCATCGAGGTCGCGACCGCGGACGGAAAACGCGAGAGCTATACGGCGCGCCACGTCGTGAGTTCGGCGCCGGTGCGCGAACTGGTGCAGAAACTCACGCCGAAGCCGATCTCGCTGCTGCATGCGCGCGAGCTGCGCTACCGCGATTTCCTCACCGTCGCGCTGATGATCAACAAGCCGGAGGTGTTTGCCGACAACTGGATCTACATCCACGATCCCAGCGTGAAGGTCGGCCGCGTGCAGAATTTCGCCTCGTGGTCGCCCGAGATGGCGCCGGCCGGGATGACCTGCCTCGGGCTGGAATATTTCTGCTTCGAGGACGACGGCCTGTGGACGATGTCCGACCAGGAGCTGATCGCGCTCGCCACGCGCGAGGTCGCCAAGGTCGGTCTGGCCTCGGCCGCCGACGTGGTCGACGGCTGCGTGGTGCGCCAGCCCAAGGCCTATCCGGTCTATGACGACGCCTATCGCGAACACATGGCGACGATCCGGCGCGACCTCGAGCAAAGCTATCCGAGCCTGCACCTGATCGGCCGCAACGGCATGCACAAATACAACAATCAGGATCACGCCATGATGACCGCGATGCTGACGGCGCGCAACATCCTGGCCGGCGAGCGCATCTACGACATCTGGCAGGTCAACGAGGACGCGGAATATCACGAAGCCGGAGCTTCGAGCGCGCAGGCCGCGCTTGCGAGCGAGCGCCTGGTGCCGCTCAAGGCGCGCACCCGGGCGGCGTAGCAGGCCCGCGCCAACAGGAACAGGATCGCCGCGGGGCATCTTCTGAGCCGGATACATTGGCGGTCGCAATTGCGGCCGCCTTTCCGTTCGTAGTATCCTGGACGCGTGATGAACGCCGTTAGTCCGCAACATCTCAAGCTGAAAGTCGATCCGGATGCGGTCTCCGCGCTGCTGTTGCGGCCGGCCGGCGCGCGGGCATGCTTTGTCTTTGCCCACGGCGCGGGCGCCGGCATGAGCCACGCATTCATGGAGCAGGTGGCGTCCGGGCTTTACGACCGCGGCATCGCGACCTTGCGCTATCAGTTTGCCTACATGGAAAAGGGCAGCAAGCGGCCGGATGCGCCGCCGCTTGCCCATGCCGCGGTGCGCGCCGCCGTCGCGGAGGCCGCGCGATGCTGCCCGGGGCTCGCGTTGTTTGCCGGCGGCAAATCCTTCGGCGGCCGCATGACGTCGCAGGCGCAGGCCATCGCGCCGCTGACGGGTGTCGCCGGACTGATCTTCCTGGGCTTTCCGCTGCATCCGGCGGGCAAGCCCTCGGACGCGCGCGCAAAACATCTGGGCGACATCCATGTCCCCATGCTGTTTGTCCAGGGCACCCGCGACAAGCTGGCCGAACCGTCGCTGCTCGAACCCGTCGTGAAGCGGCTCGGAAAACGGGCGACGCTGCATGAGGTCGCGGAAGCCGATCACTCCTTCCATGTGCTGGCGCGCTCAGGGCGTAACGACCGCGAGGTCATGAGCGAGGTCGTCGATACCGTCTCGGACTGGATCGGCGCGACCGCGGCCTGAAGGGTGGGGGCCGCCCGTCAGGGGATAGTCCGCGGAAAATCCTCTCTCTGCGCAGAGCAGCATTGCGCCCTATCCGGTTTGCTTCTCTGGGAAAGGTCTTGACCCCGTCAGTTCCGGATGGTCCGAAGGGACGCTCCGGAATGACGAGGTATTGAACGCGATGCGGCTTCGCTTCTTTTACGGCTGGATCATCGTCGGCGTGACTTTCGTCACCATGGCGATCGGGGTGAATGCCCGCACCGCGTTTTCGCTGTTCTTTCCGCCGATCATCGACGAGTTCGGCTGGGAACGCGGGGTCACGGCGGGGGCGTTTTCGTTCGGCTTCCTGGTTTCCGGCGCCGTCAGTCCGCTGATCGGCCGCTTGATGGATCGCGCCGGTCCCCGTGTCGTGATGGAGCTCGGCGTCGCCCTGATGGCGGGCGGCATGCTGCTGGCGCCGCTGACGACCCAGCCCTGGCATCTCTACGTCACCATCGGCGTCATGGTCGGCGCGGGGAGCATCTGCCTCGGCTATTCCGGTCAATCGCTGTTTCTGCCCAACTGGTTCATTCGCCGGCGAGGCCTTGCGATCGGGCTGGCATTCGCCGGCGTCGGCGTCGGCTCGATGACGCTGTTGCCATGGGTGCAGCACATGATCGAGCAGACCGGATGGCGCACCGCCTGCACGGCGATGGGAATCCTGATCCTGGTGGTGCTGGCGCCGATCAATCTGTTGCTGCGCAAGCGTCCCGAGGATATCGGGCTGCGGGCGGACGGCGATGCCGCGCCTTCGGCCTCGAGCAAGCCGGTGTCCTATGTGGTCGATCACGATTGGGCCAGCGTCGACTGGACCCTGCTGCGCGCCGTGCGCACTGCGCGGTTCTGGTGGGTATCGCTCGGCTATTTCGGCGGATTGTACGTCTGGTACGCGGTGCAGGTTCATCAGACCAAATTTCTGATCGAGATCGGTTTCAGTTCGAGTGTCGCGGTCTGGGCTTTGGGCGCCGTCAGCCTGCTCGGCATTCCCGGCCAGATCTGGCTCGGGCACCTCTCCGATCGGGTGGGGCGCGAATGGATATGGACCGCCGGCTGCGCGGGCTTTGCGATCTGCTTTGCCGCCTTGATCGCGCTGAAGGTCTTTCCCACCCTGACGCTGGTCTACCTCATGGTGGTGGCGCAGGGCGCGCTCGGCTATGGGCTCACCTCCATCATGGGGGCGGTGGTGCTGGAAATATTTCAGGGCAAGCACTACGGCAGCATCTTCGGCACCGTGATGCTCGCCGCGCTCGCCGGCGGCGCCGCCGGTCCATGGGTTACCGGTGCGCTCTACGATCGCACCGGGAGTTACGCCCTTGCCTTCGCCATCGGCATCGCCATGAGCGCATTGTCAGCCTTCGCGATCTGGATGGCCTCTCCCCGCAAGGTGAGGGCGGTGGCCGGGCAACTGCATAAAGCGCAGGCCGGCGCCAAAGCT
The DNA here is from genome assembly GCA_963843225.1 of uncultured Alphaproteobacteria bacterium. Classification (GTDB taxonomy): domain Bacteria; phylum Pseudomonadota; class Alphaproteobacteria; order Rhizobiales; family Xanthobacteraceae; genus Bradyrhizobium. Next base: position 476,465 of record CAWJJT010000018.1, read on the forward strand.
GCCTGAGAGGAACGATCAGGATCGCCCGTCGTTCGTCAGGCCGACGCAGCACCGATGGCTCGCTGCAGATCTCCGATCGCTCGCAGGAAGCTGTCGGCCGGCGTGGTCTCCGGATCGATCAGGCGGTGCAGACGGAAGCCGTCGTCCAGCGCGAGCAGGATCGCGCCGGTCCATTCCGGGTTCAGGGCCGGGTTCTTGCCGGTCTTCTCCAGCGTGGTTTCGACGATATCGGTGATCAGTTGCCGCCTGGCTCGCAGGCGCTTGGCCAGTTCCGGCCTGCGCTTTTCGCCGCGCGCCACAAAAAGGATCATCTCCATGTGCAAAAGGGGAAAGCGCCCGAGCGGATCCTGCCGGCTTCGGTCCATGGTTTTCAGGGCTTCGATGAAGCCCGCGATGTTTTCGTGCCTGGCGAAGAGATCGAGATGGCGCCGAATCGATTGTTCGACGTGATCCTCGATCATGGCGATGATCAACTCGTCCTTGCTGGCGAAATTGGAATAGAACGCCCCGCGCGTGAACCCGGCCGCGGCCGCGATCGCCTCGATGCTGGCGCCGCCGATGCCCTGTTCCTCGAACACGCGTGCCGCCGCCTCGAACAGCTTTTCGCGGGTATCGTCCCGGGTTGGTCTGGTCCGCAGTCTTGACATGGGAATATTTTAGGTCAGAATGCAACTCGATACAATAGTGTATCGAATTTCGCTCCGCCACCTGATTGAGGTCATCGATGAACGAGCTTGCTCAGACCGCCGCATCCGAGCCGCTGTTCAATCCGCTGTCGCCGGAGTTCATTCGCGATCCCTATCCGCATTACGAGCGGCTGCGCGCCACCGATCCGATGCACATCACTCCGTTCGGGGCCTATGTTGCCAGCCGTCACGCCGAGGTCAGTCTGGTGATGCGCGACAAGCGCTTCGGCAAGGACTTCATCGAGCGGACCATACGTCGCTACGGCCCGCAGATCATGGAAGAGCCGGTCTTCCGCAGCATGCGCCACTGGATGCTGCAGCAGGATCCGCCGGATCATACCCGCCTGCGCGGCCTGGTGGTGAAGGCGTTCACCGCGCGCCGGGTCGAGGACATGCGGCCGCGCATCCAGGCGATCGTCGACCAGACGCTGGATCGCATCGCGCCGCAGGGCCACATGGACCTGATCGAGGATTTCGCGTTCCGGCTGCCGGTGACGATCATCTGCGACATGCTCGGAATTCCCGAGGATCATCGCGAGGCATTTTACACCAGCTCGCGCGACGGCGGACGCCTGCTCGATCCGGTGCCGCTGACGAAAGCCGAAATCGAGCAGGCCAACGCCGGCAACCTGATGGCGCAGATGTATTTCCAGCAGCTGTTCGAGCTGCGGCGGAAGAACCCCGGCGACGATCTGACCACGCAACTGGTGCAGGCCGAGGAAGACGGCAGCAAGCTCTCCAATGAGGAACTGACCGCCAATATCATCCTGCTGTTCGGCGCGGGCCACGAGACGACGGTCAATCTGATCGGAAACGGGTTGTTGGCGCTACACCGCAATCCCGACCAGTTGGCGCTGCTGAAGTCCAATCCGGAACTCATCACCAACGCCATCGAGGAGTTCCTGCGCTACGATTCGTCGGTGCAATTGACCGGCCGGGTGGCGCTGGAGGACATCGACGATCTCGGCGGCCGGAAAATCCCCAGAGGTGAGAGCGTGCTGTGCCTGCTGGGTTCGGCCAACCGCGACCCGGCGGTCTATCCCGATCGGCCGGACCGGCTCGACATCAAACGGCCCAACGTCCGACCGCTGTCTTTCGGCGGTGGCATCCATTTCTGCCTCGGCGCCCAACTGGCGCGGATCGAGGCCGAGGTCGCGATTTCGACCCTGCTGCGCCGCCTGCCGGATCTCAGGCTCGACGACGCCGAAAATCCGCAATGGCGGCCGACCTTCGTGCTGCGCGGCCTGAAAAACCTGCCCGCAAGCTGGTAAGGGGCGGGCGCAAAACGCCACTGTGACTTCGCGGTGGTTCTCTTTATATGTAAGGCAGTGCTTCGGGACTGATTGGCGGCGGGCGCGGGGCGCCGGCGGACGGGCTTTCGTTCCCGTTGCCGGGGGCGTGCTCAAAGGGAGACACCGTGCAGACGACGCTGCTCGGATTGGCCATTGCCTTTATCATCGCGCTGATGGCCGCGCTGATCGGGCCGTTCTTCATCGACTGGAACCAGTTCCGGCCGCAATTCGAGGCCGAGGCGACGCGCGTGATCGGCGCGCCGGTGCATGTCGGCGGCGAACTTGGCGCACGGCTGTTGCCGACGCCGTCGCTGCGGCTGCGCTCGGTGACGGTCGGCAGTCCCAACGATCTCGGCAAGATCCGCACCGACAAGCTCGATGTCGAGTTCAGCCTGGGCTCGCTGATGCGCGGCGAATGGCGCGCGACCGAACTGACCATCAGCGGCATGTCGGTCGATCTCGGCCTCGATCGCCAGGGCCGGGTCGAACTGCCGGCGTCGACCGGAAAATTCAATCTGGGATCGCTCGCGATCGACCGGCTGAATCTGACCGGCCGCGTTGCGCTGCATGATGCCGCGAGCCTCAGCACGCTGGAGCTGAACGATATCGCCTTCTCCGGCGACGTGCGATCGCTGGCGGGCGCGATGCGGGGCGACGGCAGTTTCACGCTGTCGGGATTGCGCTACCCGTTCCGGGTTTCATCCGGCCCGGTCGCCGACGGCAACGGCACCCGCGTCCACCTCAACATCGATCCCGGCGCGCGTCCGATCTCCGTTGACCTCGATGGCGTGCTGTCGTTCGAGGCGCGCGCGCCGCGCTTCGATGGCGCGCTCGCGCTCGCGGTTCCCCCCGGGCTCAAGGCCCAGGGGGACGCCAAGGGCAATGTTCCCATCACGCCCTGGAAAATGTCGGCCAAGGTCAAGGCTGATCCGGTTGCGGCAAAGCTGGAGCAGATCGATGTCAGCTACGGCGCCGATGAGCGCGCGCTGAGATTTTCGGGCCTCGGGGATGTCGGCTTCGGGGCGTCGCCGCTGCTGCATGTCGTGCTCACGGCGCGGCAGCTCGATGCCGACAGGTTCGCGGCCAGGGACAACGCCGCATCCGAGCCGCTGCGGGTGGTGCCGGGCTTGCGCACGCTGATGGCCGGCATCCCGCTGCCGCCGATCCCGGCGCAGATCGAATTCAGCGCCGAGCAGATCATGGTGGGCGGCCGTCCGGTGCAGAACCTGGCCGTCGAACTCAAGAGCGACACCAGATCCTGGAGCATCGATCGGCTGGATCTTCGCGCACCCGGTGCGACGCTGGTGTCGCTGACCGGCGCCAATGCGCCGGCGGGTCCATCCAGCTTCACCGGCGCGCTGAGCATCGAATCCTCCGATCCGGATGCGCTGGCGGCGTGGCTGCAGGGGCGGGGCGAGGTCACCTTTCGCAGCCAGAAGCCGCTGCGCCTGCGCGGCAATATCAGCGTGGCCGGCGGCGGTTTCGCGATCGAAGCCATGAAGGCCGAGATCGACGGCGGCGCCGTCGAAGGCCGGATCGCGCTGTCGAGCCCGCCGGCCGGCGGCCCCTCCCGGTTCGACGCCGAGTTGAAGGGAGAGCGTCTCGATCTCGATGCGGCGGCCGCCTTGACGCGTTCGCTGGCGGGGCCGCCGGGCGATTGGCCCGAGGAAGCGCATTTGTCGCTCGACATCGGCCGCGCCATGTCGGCGGGCCAGGAGTTGCGGCCGTTCATGGCGAAACTGGGCTACGGTCCGAAATTCTTCTCGCTCGATCGGCTGAAGATCGGCCAGCCCGACAACGTTGCGCTGGATGGTGCCGGCAATTTCGATCGCGCCGGTCTGACCGGAAAGCTCGTGCTCGATTCGACCGCGGCGTCGCTGGGCCAGCTCACCGCGCTTGTCGCGCCGTTTGCGCCATCATTGGCCTCGCGGCTCAACGCGCTGGGAACGGGTCCGGGCGCCGTGCACACGAAACTCGTGCTCGATCTCGGACGGGACGCGACGCGCGCCGATGGCCCCGTCGCCTCCGCCGTGCTCGATCTCGATGCGCCGCAGCTCAAGGGCAACGCGACGCTTTCCGCGATGCCCGAATTGTCGGTGGTCGGCGGAATCGACCTCGATGCGCTCCGGCGCACCGCGTTCAGCCTTGAATCGAAAGTGTCGTCGGACCAGGGGCGTATCTTGCTGGCGCTGCTCGGGCTCGATCGCGTGGTTGCCGCTGGTGACGGCCCGGCGCAATTCGAGGGATCGGTGGCGGGTGTGTGGCACTCGCCGTTGCGGCTGAAAGCGAAGTTGACGGGATCGGGCCTGCAGGCGGATGCGCAGGGCACCGCCGAGCCGTGGGCGCAGGACACCAAGGCCACCGGCAATCTCAGCGTTCGCGGCGTCAGCCTTGCGCCGCTGCTCGATCTCAAGCCGACGGACCGGCTCGCGCAGAACATCAACCTGTCCTCGCGCGTGTCGCTGTCCGGCAACCGGCTGACCTTCGACGATCTCGACAGCACGATCTCAGGCTCGCGATTGCGCGGGCGCCTTGCGGTGACGCTTGACGGCGACAGGAACATCGATGGCGAACTCGGTCTCGACACGCTGGATCTGGCGCCGGCCTTCGCGCTTGCCATCGGCGCATCGGGCCGCGATGCGGCCGAGCCGCTCGGCGCCGGTCTGGTGAAGGGCTGGCGTGGCCGTATCGCCTTTCAGGCGCTGCGCGGCGCGCTGCCGGGCGGCAGCGAGTTGCGGCCCGTCAGCGGCACCGTGAGGAGCGACGGCCAGTCGCTGACCTTCGACGCCATCAAGGGCGGAATCGGCGGCGGGGAAACTGCGGCGACGATCGACGCCAGGCCGGGCGCGAATGGCGTTGCGCTGAATGCGAGCGTTCGGCTCGCCGGCGTCGACGGCGCCGCGTTGCGCTATCGCGGCCTGGCGATGCCCGCCGGGCGAACCTCGATTCAACTGACGATCACGAGCCAGGGCCGCAGCGCTTCGGCGCTGACCGGCGCGTTGTCCGGCAGCGGCACGGTGACGCTGGAATCCGCCCGCATCGCGGGGCTCGATCCGCGCGTCTTCGACGTTGCGATCCGCGCCAGCGACAGTGGCCGGGCGGTCGACGACGCCAGGCTGCGGCAGATCATCGAGCCGGCCCTCGCGGCCGGCGGTTTGCCGGTCAAGACAGCGCAAATTCCCTTCAGCATCGGCGATGGCCGGCTGCGTGTCGGCGCGACCACGCTGGAGTCCGACAACGCGCGCGCCATCGTATCGGGCGGCTACGACATTCCCGCCGACCAGGCCGACATTCGCGTCACCCTGGCTTCGACCGCCGCGGGCCAGGCGACGAGCCGTCCGGAAATCCAGTTGTTCGCGGCGGGTTCGCCCGATGCGCTCAACCGCACGGTCGACGTGGCGTCGCTGTCGGCGTGGCTGGCGGTGAGGGCGATCGACCGCGAAACCCGAAGGCTCGATTCGATCGAGCGCGGCGAGCCGCCGCCGACGCCGGCGTCCATTCCGCCGGCTGGCGTTCCGTCTTCGGATACCGAGCCGCTGGACGCGCCGACTTCCAACCTGCCGCTCCCCGGCCACGATCTGCGCCGGCCGCCGCTAAAGCCAAAGGCCGCCGCGCCGCATCCGCCGGCAGCGGTCGTGCCGCCTGCTTCCACCGCAAGCCCCGGTGCTCCCGTGGTCAGCCAGCAGGTCGCGCCGCTGCCGCCGCCGATCGAGATCCGTCCCGCGCCCGGGCCTCCGCCGCCGGTGGCGCGGCCGAAGCCAAAGCCGCCATTGGTGCTGACGCCGCCGGCTGCGAGTCCGCAAGCGCCGGCCGTTCCAGCGCGTTAACTCGTCAGCGCGTAGACTTGCTAGACCGCTGACTTGGCGGTACGCGCCTCCAGCGCGGCGATCGAACTGCGTATTCTGGCGATCAGCTCGACGCTGTTCGGAAGGAATTTTTCTTCGGCGTCCAGTATTCTCTTGAAGCCTCGCACCTTCAGCGCCGCGACCGACGCGCGCTGTTTGCCGATATCGAGCCTTGCCGCATTGCAGACGATGTCGATCAGCCGGTCCAGCGCGTGAATGCGTCCGAGCAGATAATCGTTTTCGCGATACGCGCGTGAAAAGAACGCGGCAAAATGCGCGAAGCGGACGCCCCTCAGCGCGGTGCTTCCGCTGAACTCACCGAGCGCGGTCGCGTCCTGCGGGCTTATGCGGTCGACCAGGATCTCGTTGAGTTCGCCGGCCTCGCGCCAGGGCATGACCGGAAATGCCAGGACGTCCCAAAAGGGGAAGCCGAGGTGATTGATCAGGATTTCACGACGCGCCTCGGAATGCCATTCTTCCGGATCGGTGGAGGCCAGCAGAATATCGATGTCGTTGGTGCTGGAATCGAGATCGATCTCCGCCCCCAGCCGGACGACCAGAACGTCGATGGCCTCGCGGTGCCGTTGCACGAATGCCTGGGCATAGGCCGTCAGTTTCTCGGCATCGCCGGGCGGCGGCGCCGAGCGGAACAGATCCTCGGCAAGGTCGCGGGTCGCGGGGGTGAAGGCGGCGACATTTTCCTGGCGCTTGAGGTCCTGCAGGCAGTTGTAGAACTTTCGCTTCAGGGTATCGATCGCCTGCAGGTTCTGATCGCCGAAACGCACGCGGTCGGATTGCTGATAGAGCCGGTTGAGGCCTTCGATCAGGAAATGCAGACGCCGCTTGCGGTAGTCGACATCGAAATCGAGCAGCAGTTCGGTCCAGCGCGGATGCCCGCGTTCGCTCACGGCGCTATCGGCGGCTGACGGCTCCCGGCCATAGACGACGCCGGTTTCGGTGGCCCATACGTCGATGATCTCTCCGATCATGCGGCCGAATTGCGAAAGTGGCGGCGCGCCGCGAATGCCGGCGATCAGGCTTGCGATGAAGGCGCGGACGGAGGCGAGCTTGAGCCGGATATATCCTTCATAGGCAAATCCGGCGTCGATCCTCACCTGTGCGTTGATCTGCTCGCGCCAGGCGCGAATCTGCCCGGATTCGACCGGTCCATCCGGCAGCGTGCCGATGATCCCGGCGACGAACTGGCTGACGTTCGGCCTCGCATTATCGATGATTTCCCGCAGCAGCTTCATGCGATCGTTGAAGTCGCTCACCCAGCCGAGTTCGTCCGCTACCGGATCGGCGCTGGGCAGGTCGGACAACGCGCCCTTCAGGGTGGAGAAAAAACCGGGAAGGTCGCGGCGGTTCGAAGCGTCCGAGCGATCCGGATCGGGGTCGATATAGACCAGCCTGCGGTCAACCTGGCGGTAGGCGGGGCGATCCCGGATCGCCGTTATCGCCTGGCGGAAGGGCCGGTTGTTCAGCACGCTGCCGTCGATGAAATAGACCATGGCGGGATCGATATTCTTGCGGGCGTAGGGCTCGAAACTCCTGGCCATGAATTCGGCGCGGCGCGGCCAGCGGACCGATTTGCGCGCGATGAAATCGTCCATCTCCCGGATCTGCGCCGGCGGAAACGCGCCGGGAAAAGACGAGGTCGCGCGCGCCGCGAACGCCAGCGCCGGCGCGTTCTCCAGCGCGAAGTCGCTCACGACCTCGCCGTTGGCATGTTGCCGATGGGAAAAATGCAGGATGTGCCGGTGCTCGCGTTCGTGCACGATCGGCGGATTGTGGATCGGAATTGGCTGCTCGTAGCCGTGGTAGTCGGTCACGGCGACATAGAGATCGAGCCCGTGGCCGGACGGCAGCAATGACGTTGTTCCACTTCCCCGGCCGACCATCGAGGTCACCGCGTTGTACATCAGCTCGGACATCCGCGATCCCGAGAGCGGCGGCCTGAACCATCGCGACCGCACGAACAGCGACAGGTTTTGCCGGACTTCCGGATCCTTGATGGGCTCCCAAAGGCCGGTTGCGCCCAACAGCCAGATCATCGGCTTGAGGATCAGTTTGCTGGCGGCGCTCGCCCGCGCTTCCTTGGCCAGCAGATCGCCGACGTCGGCATGGTTGAGCCAGAGGTCGCGCAGCGCACCCATCGGCAGATCGTGGCTGAGCGCGCGCGCCAGCATGGTGCCGTTGATGCCGCCGGCCGAAGCACCGGCGATGACATCGACGACGACGCGCAGCTCGAGCGTCTGCCCGATGTCCCGAAGCAGTTCAAAATAGATTTCGTCGGTGTCGTATTCGGGATCGTCGCGGTCGAACTTGTCGAAGAAATTGGCCGCCGATCGCTCGGAGCGATTCAATATCCGGTGCAGGGCGCTGGAGGCGCGAACCAGCTTGAGAATCTCCTTGCTGATTCCGTACATGTAGACTGCAAGCGAAACGCCTCCGAAGCAGACCAGTGCAATTCGGAGCTCCTTCTCTTTCAATGTTTCTTGTCCTTTCGGGCAGGATCGCCCCTGGTCGCGACGCGGCCGCGCCGGAGATCAGGCCGCCGGCAGAATCAACCGCGGACCCTGCCAAACGCCTGAGGGGCGCATGGGGGTGTTGATGGGGCAATTTGGATGATTCCGTCCGGATACGCCACAGCCGCCGCGTTCCGCGGCCGGGTCAATGCCGGTGCTTCCTGGGATATCGACCCGTTTCTTTAATCCGCGCGGGTGCTGAACTCGCTGCGGGCCTTGCCGACTGTTTCGGCGGACACCGGGGCACCGGCCGTTTGCCAGGCGTTGCGGATGTAAGTCAATACCGCCGCGACCTGCTCGTCGTTCAACTGCCACGCGAATGACGGCATCCCCGGCGCGGTCGGTTCCTGTTTGGTCGCCACGCTTCGACCGCCGCGCAGAACCAGGTGAATGGAACTGGTGGGATCGCTGGCATGGGCCAGCGCCGACTGCGCCAGCGACGGAAACAGCATCGCCACGCCTCGGCCGTCGAGGCCGTGACAGGCCGAGCACTGATCCCGGTAGATCGCCTGGCCCGCGATCATCGCGGGCGAACTGGCCGGCAGCGGCGACGGATTGTCCTGCCGCTGCGGCAGCGATTTCAGGTAGGTCGCGATCGCGGTCAGGTCGCTGTCGTTATATTGCGACGTGGCGTTGACGATTTCCTCCGACATCGGTCCGGTCGCGGCGCTGAACTGGTTGTGCCCGGTCTTGAGGTAGCCCGTGATATCGGCCTCGCTCCAGCGGCCCAGTCCCTGGTTGTTGTCGCCGGTGATGTCGGGGGCAAACCAGCCCTGCAGGTTGAAGCCGCGCAGATTGTCGGTGGTCTTGTCGCCGCCGAGGACGGTCTTCGGCGTGTGACACGCCGTGCAATGGCCGGGGCCCTGTACCAGATAGGCGCCGCGATTCCAGACCGCGGATTGGCTCTTGTCGGGCTGGAATTCGCCTTCGGTGAAATACAGCGCGTCCCAGAACCGCATCGCCGTGCGGATGTTGAACGGGAACGGCAGCGTGTTGGCGTTGACCGCCTGATGCACCGGCTCGACCGTCTTCAGATAGGCGCGGATCGCCAGCACGTCTTCGCGCGTCATCTTGGTGTAGGCAGGAAACGGCATCGCCGGATAGAGCCGGCTGCCATCCGGCCGCAGGCCCTTGCGCACGGCGGCGTCGAACTGCTCGTCGGTCCAGGCGCCGATGCCGGTGTCGTTGTCGGGCGTGAGGTTCGACGAGGTGATCACGCCGAACGGAGTTTCGATCGGCCGCGCGCCGGCAAAGGGTTTGCCGATCTCGGGCACGGTGTGACAGGCATAGCAGTCCGCGACCGTCGTGAGGTAACGGCCCCTCTCGATCTGGTCGAACGCCTGGCTGTCGGGATCCGCGCCGCTGAAGCCAACTCCGCTCAGCCACACCGCCGCGGCGCCGATCGCAATCGATAGTTTTGCTGTGTTACGCATGAACAAGCGGTCCCGGATTTTTCAGATACTGGCCGCGGATGGCGGATGCCGCCCAGAACGCCAGCGCCGCCACCGTGCCGGTCGGGTTGTAGCCGGCGTTCTGCGGGAAGGCGCTGGCGCCCATCACGAACAGGTTCGGCACATCCCAGCTCTGCAGATAGCGGTTGATGGCGCTGGTCGAGGGATCCGTCCCCATGATCGCGCCGCCGCAGACATGCGTGGTCTGGTAGTCGGTCGCGTCATAGGGGCCCTTGCGGTATTGCTTGTCGAGCGTGTGGGCGCCCATCGCGCGGATGATCTCGGCGAACTTGTCGGTCAGGAAGGCGTTCTGCTTCAGCTCATTGTCGTGCAAGTCGATCGTCATCCGCATCAGCGGACGGCCGAAGCGGTCCTTGTAGGTGGGATCGCGATCCAGATAGATGTCGCGATAGCTGTAGAAGCTGCCATGCACGCCGGTGCCGGGCCTGACGGTCGAGAGATAATTGTCGCGCGCCGCGTTCTTCCAGGCCGTGCCCCATTTCGGCGTGCCCGGCGGCACAGAGGCCGACTGGATCGGCCGGCCGTTGGTCTGCACCTGTCCCATATAGCCGCCGCCGACGAAGCCAACCGGGCCGTGATCGAAATTGTCGCCGTTGAATTCGTCGATGCACATGCCGATCGAGCCCGACGCGATGAACGGATTGAAGTTGAACTTCTTGTTGTCGAAGAAGCCGTTCACGGTGGAGATGGTCTGGTGGGTGAAGTTGCGGCCGATCACGCCCTTGTTGGCGACGGGATCGTAGGGCGTGCCGATCTTCGAATTCAGCAGCATCTGCACATTGAAGACGGTGAACGCCGACAGGATCACGAGGTCGGCCGGCTGCTCCCATTCGACGCCGGCGGTATCGACGAAGGTGACGCCGGTGGCGTGCTTGCCGGAGCGATCGACGTTGATGTGCAGCACTTCCGAATTGTCGCGCGCCGTGAAGTTCGATTTGCGGACCAGCAGCGGCAGGATGGTGGTCTGCGGGCTGGCCTTGGAATAATTGCCGCAGCCGAACCATTCGCAGAAACCGCAATAGGTGCACGGGCCCATCCGCAGCCCGAGCGGATTGGTGTAGGCCTGGGACAGATTGCCCGAGGGCTGCGGAAACGGCTTGTAGCCAAGTTCGCGCGCGGCCTTGGCGAATAAAGTGTGGCTGAAGGGCTGCTTCTGCGCGGGCGTGGGATAGGGCCGCGACCGCGGCCCTTCGAACGGGTTGCCGCCTTCCTTGATCTGGCCGCGCAGATTGCCCGCCGTGCCCGAGGTGCCGCACAGATATTCGAACGCGTCGTAATGCGGCTCGAGATCGTCATAGGTGACGCCGTAATCCTGGATCGTCATGTCCTCGGGCATGAACGCGGCGCCGTAACGCTCGGTCAGATGGGTCTTCAACACGAAATCGGACGGCAGGAAGCGGAAGGTTTCCGCATTCCAGTGCACGCCGCCGCCGCCGACGCCGTTGGGCGGCATGAAGGAGCCCCAGTCGCGGATCGGCAGCGCGGTCTGGTTCATCTTGTTGCGGAAGGTGAAGGTGTTTTGCTCAGGCCGCAGAAACAGTTCGTGGCGGATGCGATAGCGCAACTCGTCCTGGACATAATTCGGCGGGAATTCGGTCGGCGCGTCGCGCCAGGGGCCCCGCTCGATCGCGATCACGTCGAGGCCTTCGTCGGTCAGCTCGTGGGCGAGGATCGACCCGGTCCAGCCCAGTCCAATGATGACGACGTCCTTTTTCGGCAATTTTCGCGGCATTGCGCCTCGCTCATCAGGGTTTCGGTGACCAGTCGGCGCGGCCCATCAGGCTGACGGGCGGCAGCGGAAAGCGTTCGTTATGGCGATCGACCCAGTCGAGATAATTGTAGCGCGCGCCGGGGTAGCCGATCATTTTCCACGCCACCATGTCGCGGTTGCCGCCATAGATCGGGTCGGCGAAGAAGCCGGTCTGCACGTCCTTGATCACCTGCGCGAAGAAGGACTTGCCGTCGACGCCTTCAAGCTTTGCCTTCTCATCCTCAAGGTTTTTGAGAAGTTCATCCTTTTGTTCATCGGGCAGATCGGCAAAGCGTTTGCCCTGGTAGGTCGACTGGCAATATCGATCGAGCGCGGCCAATGCCTCGCGATAGATCGCCGCCGGTCCTTTCTGGGATTGCGAGCCCTGCTGCTTGGTGCCGGGCATGAAGGGCGGCTGGTTGTAATGGCCCTCGGAGCGGCCATACGGTCCGGCGAGCTGGCGGTCGATGAAGACGGCGCTGCCGGAATCCTTGCCGCCCGGCGTTTGCGGATCGGGTGGAATGATGCGGTCGGCCAGCGCCTCGACCGCGCGGCCTTCATCGGAAGTGAAGTAATGCCAGGGGCCGGGCCTGACCGGGATCGGCGGCGTGCCCGCGTCCGGAGCCCAGGGCAGGCCGCCGGATATGATCGTGCCCCGGCTTTTCATGGTGCTCAGCACCAGAATTGCGGTTCCTGCCAAAAACTCGCGCCGCCCAATCGTCATGATCAATCATTCCTGCCAGCCGGGCAAAGAATGCGCATGTCGTGCCTACGTTCCAGTCCCTCGCGGGATAATGCCGTGCGAACTGGAAAAGCTGCGTGATCAAGCCGACGCCAATCGAGCCGGCCGATCGGCCGGTTGGGCGTGCGTCCGCGCAACCGCGTCGCTCGCCGGGCGCGGGAGGTCGATCTAGCCGGCGCCGAGCGCGAGCGCGATGTTGTAGGTGAGAAGACTCGCTGCATAGGCCAGCGCCAACATGTAGGCGAAGGTGACCGCCATCCATTTCCAGCTTCCGGTCTCGCGGCGGATCACCGCCAGCGTCGAGGCGCATTGCGGGGCGAAGATGTACCAGGCCAGCAGCGACAGCGCGGTCGCAAGGCTCCATTTGGTGGCGAGCACCTGGCCGATCTGGTCGGCGGCTTCCTTGCCGCCCTCGATCGCATAGACGGTGCCGAGCGCCGCGACCGCGACTTCGCGCGCCGCCATGCCCGGGATCAGCGCCACCGCGATCTGCCAGTTGAAGCCGAGCGGCGCCAGCAGCGGCTCCAGCGCCTTGCCGATCATGGCGGCGAGGCTGTAGTTGATGGCGGGGCCCTCGGCGCCGGCGGGCGGCGGCGGAAACGACGCCAGAAACCAGATCAGCACCATCATCGAGAAGATCGTGGTGCCGGCGCGCTGCAGGAACATGTTTGCGCGCGTGTAGATGCCGATGGCGATGCTCTTCAGCCGCGGCATCTTGTAGTCCGGCAGTTCCAGCATGAACGGCGCCGGCGCGTAGTCGCGCCACATGAAGAACTTGATCAGGAACGACACGCCGAGCGCGCTGGCGATGCCCGCCGCGTAGAGGCCGAACATCACGAGCCCGCGCAGATTGACCCAGCCCCAGACCTGCGTGTCCGGGATGAAGGCGGAGATGATCAGCGTGTAGACCGGAATGCGCGCCGAGCAGGTCATCAGCGGCGCGATCAGGATGGTGGTGAGCCGGTCGCGGCGGTTGTCGATCACCCGCGTCGCCATGATGCCGGGGATGGCGCAGGCGAAACTCGACAGCAGCGGAATGAAGGCGCGGCCGTGCAGGCCGGCGCCGCCCATGATGCGGTCCATCAGGAACGCCGCGCGCGCCATGTAGCCGAAATCTTCCAGCAGCAGGATGAACAGGAAGATGATGATGATCTGCGGCAGGAACACGATGACGCTGCCGACGCCGGAGATCACGCCGTTCTGCAGGAAGCTCTGCAGCAGGCCGGCGGGCAGCGTGTCGTGCACCAATTGCCCGAGCGCGGCGAAGCCGTACGACAGCAGTTCCATCAGCGGCTGCGCCCAGGCGAACACCGCCTGGAACATCACGAACAGGATCAGCGCCAGGATCGCGAGCCCGGCGACCGGATGCAGCACCACGGCGTCGATCCGCGCGGTCCAGGTGTCCGGCCGCGTCGGCAGGCTGACGGTCGCCGCGATGATGCGATCGGCCTCGCGCTGGGTGGCGCGCAATTGCGCGACCGTCAGCGGCTGCCAGAGATTTTCCGTCAGGCGCGGCTGCGCCTGCGCCACGATCTCGTCGGTCCGGCGCAAGCAGTTCGGCGGTGCCGCCCTTGCGCACCGCGATCGAGGTGACGACGGGGACGCCGAGCGCCTCGGACAGGCGCGGCACATCCACGGTGACGCCGCGGCGGGTCGCGATGTCGAACATGTTGAGCACCAGCATCAGCGGCCGGCCGGTGCTCTTGAGCTCGAGCAGGAGGCGGATGGTCAGCCGCAGATTGGTGGAATCGGCGACGCACAGCACGAGGTCGGGCAGGGCCTCGCCGGGGGTGCGGCCGAGCACCATGTCGCGGGTGATCTCTTCATCCGGGCTGCGGCCGCGCAGCGAGTAGGTGCCGGGCAGATCGACCAGCGAAACCTGGCGGCCCGACGGCGTGACGAACGACGCCTTCCTTGCGTTCGACGGTGACGCCCGGATAGTTCGCGACCTTTTGCCGGCTGCCGGTGAGCGCGTTGAACAGCGAGGTCTTGCCGCTGTTCGGCGTGCCGACCAGGGCCAGATGCATCAACGGAGCTTCCATGATTTTAGGTCCGCTCGCCTCAGGCGACAATGATGGCCATGGCCTCGCGCCGGCGCACCGCGATCGTGACGTTCTCGACGCGAACCGCGATCGGATCGCGGCCGACGATGCCCTCGTGCAGCACCTCGACCCGGGCGCCTTCGACGAAGCCGAGTTCGATCAGCCGGCTTTCGAGTTCGTCGGCCGACAGCGCCGAGCCGGCATCGCCGGCGGCGAGGTGCTGGATCACGCCCGAATAGCCGCGCTTGGCCAGTCCCAGCGGCAATTGCGGGCGAGTGTCGTTCTGTTCGGTCATGACCTGTATTTCCAATCGGCGGCCGGCCGGTCAAGCGTGGCATTCGAAATGCCAGCTGCACCTTAGAGCGATTATAAACAATCCCGCGCGCCTGCCGTCCAACGCGCCCTTTGCGAACACAGTTCGTCCAACTGATTTCGAACCCCCAAACGCCGAAGCGGATTGACCGGGCGCGATCATTTGCCGGCCGCGAAAATGTCAGGGAATGCGGGGTTGATCCGGGGTTTACAGCTGCGGACTGGAGCGATCGCCGCACGAGGAAGCAGGAGGCGTACATGAACAACTCAGTGATCAGGTTTGCGACACTGGCAATGTTTCTGGCGGCGCTGATCGCGGCGCCGCCGCTGGTTCCGGCGCTGGCCGCCGGGGCGGCGGAGGAGGCGGCGGCGGCGGTGGCGGCGGCGGTGGCAGTGACCCCATGCTTCCCGCCTACGAATCGCCCGCGCCTTCGCAGGCCAGCAAGGCCACCCGCACCACCCACAGGGCCAAGAAGCCCGACAAGCAGTCCCTGTTCGACGATCCCGCCTTTGCAGAAGGCTATCGCGCGGCCTATGCGACGATCTACGACCGCAACGATTATGCCGCCGCGATCGATGCAGCTCAAGGCGCTCGGCCATGACGATCATCCGAACGTGGCCAATCTGATCGGCTATTCCTACCGCAAGCTCGGCGACTACAGGCTCTCGCAGGTCTGGTACGAGCGCGCGCTGAAATCCGATCCGAACCATGTGCTGACCTGGCAGTATTACGGCCTGTGGCAGATCGAACAGGGCAACCGCGATCAGGCGCGTCTATCATCTGAGCCGGATCGCCGCGATCTGCGGAACCGACTGCGCGGAGTATCGCTCGCTGGCCGAGGCGCTGGAAAAACCGCCCGGCACCGGCCTCGTTTACTAAGCTCGTTGTCTGTGCCGAGCGGCCGCCTGTCGTCGGAGGCGCCGCCGCTGCGCTCGCGCACAAAGCCGGCGCCGCGTGGTCCGCGGCGTCACAAGAGTGCTCGTCGCAATCGGTCTTGTCGCGGCCAGCCTTGAGGCGATCAGCTCAGGCCTTCGACTCCGATACAGGCGCCAGGGCGCGGGTCCGGAAATAATCCAGCACGAACAGGCGAATGGCCGACGACAGATTGCCCTGCTGGCGATTGCTGTCGATCTCGCCCACCAGTTCGGACAGCGTCATGTCGCGCAATCCGGAAATCTCCTTCATGCCGTTCCAGAACGCCTCTTCGAGGCTGACGCTGGTCTTGTGACCGGCGACGACGATCGAACGCTTCACGACCGGCGACTTCATGATGCATCCTCGCCGTCGATGCGGTGCTGATCGAGCAGTTCGTTGGCGCGTTTGGCGCGCGCCTTCTTCCAGAACACGTTCGGACTTGGTCCGGCCGAACCGCGTCCGGTTGGCGTCGGCCTGTTTTGCCGACTGCTCCTTGCTCAGCGCGTTTCCTAAATCGCTTCAGGTTGACTAATTCCCCCATGTCGTCTCCATCATTTAACCAATTTGGGGCGTGAGAAATTTTCACGAAGGCGTGAGTGGTCGCGCTGGGCATTCGCCTGCTCGATCGCCATTCGAAAATCTCCGTCGATAGCCCCCTGCATACCTTGAAAAATATGGCTTCACTCGGCGAAAACGAAATAATTTCTGATTTACCACGTCCCGCCGCAACGACGATAGATGATCGGTCTCATTCTTTAGGTGTTATCGTCCATAATTATTTTGCCTGACCGTAATTTCACGGGACCGCGTGCCGTGATCAGCCCGGATGTGTCATTTTGTCCGGTTGAACCAGCCGGTCAAATTCCGTTCTCCGAAACAAAGCCCAGCCGCACCGCCTCTTCCTTCAGCGTGGTTCCGCGGGCATGCGCCGACTTGGCGACCTTCGCGGCGTTGTCGTAGCCGATCTTCGGCGCAAGCGCGGTCACCAGCATCAGCGAGCGCTCCATCAATTCCCGGATGCGCTTTTCGTCGGCGCGGATCCCTTCGACGCAGTGCACCGTGAATGAGCGTGCGACATCGGCAAGCAATTGGATGGAATGTATCATGCAATATGCCAGCACCGGCTTGTAGACATTGAGTTCGAAATGTCCCTGGCTGCCGCCGATCGTGATGGCCGTGTGGTTCCCGAACACCTGGCAGCATACCATGGTCATCGCTTCGCACTGGGTCGGATTGACCTTGCCCGGCATGATCGATGAGCCCGGCTCGTTCTCCGGCAGGATCAGTTCGCCAAGGCCCGAGCGCGGACCCGAGCCGAGCAGGCGGATATCGTTGGCGATCTTGAACAGTCCGGTCGCCGCCGAATTGATGGCGCCGTGCGCGAATACATAGGCGTCGTTGGAGGCCAGCGCCTCGAACTTGTTGGCGGCGCTGGTGAACGGAAGTTTCGTGATCTTGGCGACGTGTTTGGCGAACAGGCGAGCGAATTTCGGTTTCGAATTGAGCCCGGTTCCGACCGCGGTGCCGCCTTGCGCCAGCGGGTACAGATCGTTTACCGCCAGCTTTAGTCGTTTAATGCCACTCTCGACCTGCGCGGCGTAACCGGAAAATTCCTGGCCGAGCGTCAGCGGCGTCGCGTCCTGGGTATGGGTGCGGCCGATCTTGACGATTTGCGCGAACGCCTTCTCCTTTTTTCGCAGCGCCTGATGGAGCAGGCCCAGCGCCGGCACGAGATCGGCGACGATGCCGATGGCCGCGGCGATGTGCATCGCGGTCGGGAACGAGTCGTTCGACGACTGGCTCATGTTGACGTGATCGTTGGGATGAACCGGCGCCTTGGCGCCGAGCTTGCCGCCAAGCAGTTCGTTGGCGCGATTGGCGATCACCTCGTTGAGGTTCATGTTGGTCTGGGTGCCGGAGCCGGTCTGCCAGACCACGAGCGGGAAATGATCGTCGAGCTTGCCGTCGATCACCTCGCGCGCGGCGCGAATGATGGCGCCGGCGCGGCGCTGGTCGATCAGCCCGAGTTCGCGATTGGCCTGCGCCGCCGCCAGCTTGACGATGCCGAGCGCACGAACGATCGGCATCGGCATCCGGTCCTGGCCGATGCGGAAATTCTGTCTGGAGCGTTCGGTCTGCGCGCCCCAGTAACGATCGGCGGGAACGTCGATCGGACCGAAGCTGTCGGTCTCGGTGCGGGTGGAACCGGATGTGGTCGATCGAGCCATGGGTTACGTCCGTTGCACGAGTCGATCCCGCGTGAACCCGCCGACGCGGGCTCCTGGCGACACGTTCATTCTACATGCGGCTTTTCGTTGCGCGCCTGTTATTTCTTGCGGAAGCGGTCCAGCCGCACGACCTCGGCGCCCTCGCTCGGCTTCGTCGGCTCGTCCTGATTTTCCGCGGCGGGCGCGGCAACCGGAGGGACGGCGGGGGCAGGGACCGCCGGCAGGCTCGCCGGCGGCGTTTCGGCGGCGGCATCGGACGGCTCGAACTGCAGGCCGAACTGCACCGAAGGATCGAAGAAGCTCTTGATGGCGTTGAACGGAACCACCACGCGCTCGGGGATGCCGCCGAACGACAGGCCGACCTCGAAGCGGTCCTCGGTCACCACCAGGTCCCAGAACTGATGCTGCAGGATCACCGTCATCTCTTCCGGGTACTGCGCGAGCAGCCGCGGCGACAGCTTCACGCCCTCGGCGGTCGACAGAAAGGTGATGAAGAAATGATGCTCCCCGGGCAGGCCGTGTTCGGCGGCGTCGGTCAATACGCGCCGCAGCACCCCGCGCAGCGCGTCGCGCGCCAGCACGTCGTATCGGATATGATCGGTCGCCATTATATCAGTCCTGTCGCGTTCGAAAGGGCTGCCGGTCAGCCTGCGGCGCCGCCGCTGGTCCGACTCGCCCGTTTCCCCATGCTACCCCGGCGGAGGCCCGAGGTCAGCAAGGCTTGCCGCCGATGCCGGAAATTCCAGCAAAAAGCCGAGGCTTGTACCCACACGGCCACAAGGCTCTGCCCGCAAGATTTGCACCCATCGGGGGAATAAAGTGGAGGCTTCTGTTGCCAGGTGCCTCCGAACCCCGCCCAGCGGAGCTTAACCCACTAGGACTTCAGACTTGGTTTTTCAAACCGCTTACGCGGCCTGAGCAACCGGAGCATAGTTGTCGTTTGCAACTATTGCATAGCCCGATAACGGCGGAACCATACCGGGAAAAAACACGCCCTTTACGCCCTCGTCGATCCTGGTTCGCCCCCGCCGAAACCCATTGTTTTCATGGGCTTTGGTGGAGGCGCCGGGTACTGCCCCCGGGTCCGAATGGTTTATTGCGACGGCAATTTATTTCCATAGCCGGCAAGCCGGCACCCTCAATATAAGGGGCAAAAGTTGAGAAAAACAGAGCGGGTTTTGGGGGGATTCGGCGGCGAAACACGCCGATTTGGGTTGGCCTTGCCGGCGCCGCCCGTTCTAAATCTTGAGCCATGCCCCCGGATTCGCCGCCGGTCGCCGTCGCGGCGCCGGAACTCCCGATATCAGCCCCGCCCGGCCTGTTCGCGCTGTTTACGGCATTCGCCAGGATGTCGCTGTCGGGCTTCGGCGGCGTGCTGGTCTTTGCGCGGCGCGGCATCGTCGATGAGCACCGATGGATGACGGCCGAGGAATTCAACGAAACCTTCGCGCTCTGCCATTTCCTGCCCGGGCCGAACATCGTCAATCTCAGCGTGGTGTTCGGATCGCGCTTTCGCGGCGTTCCCGGCGGCATCGCTGCCTTTGCCGGGCTGGTCGGTCCGCCCATGGTCCTTGTCACGATCCTGGCCGCGCTCTACGCGCGGTTCGGTGAACTCGACGCGCTCCGGCGCACGCTGACGGGCGTGTCCTGCGCGGCGGTCGGGCTTCTGATCTCGGTGGTCTTTCGGATGATGATGCCGCTGGTCAGCAAGCGCGATGTCGTTGGCGTCGTGGTGACGGCAGCGGTGTTCATCGCGATCGGCGTGATGCGGCTGCCGCTGGTCGCGGTCCTCTTGGTGGCGATCCCGCTCAGCGTTGCCATCACCCTTGTCATGCGCGGGCGGGTCGCGGCATGAACTCCAACCAGAGCCCGATCTGGACGCTGGTCTCGACCTTCGGGCTGATGTCGCTGTTTGCGGTCGGCGGCGCCAATGCCGCGATCCCCGAGATGCACCGGATCGCGGTCGACGTCCACCACTGGATGACCGACAAGCAATTCGCCGACATCTACGCGATCTCGCAGCTCTCGCCGGGGCCGAACGTGCTGATCGTGACCTTGATCGGCTACGCCGTCGCCGGCGTTGCGGGCGCGCTGGCCGCGACGCTTGCGATGTGCGTTCCGACAGCCTTGCTGGCCTATTGCGTGAGCCACCTGCTGACGCGTTCGAGCCATTCGCGCTGGCCCGCCATCATCCAGGCGGCGCTGGTGCCGCTTTCGATCGGGCTGATGGGGGCGAGCGGCCTGGTCCTGGCGCTGAGCGCCGATCGAACCATGACGGCCGCTTTTGTCACCGCCGCCGTCGCGGTGCTGGCCTTTGCGACCCGGCTCAATCCGCTCTGGCTGCTGCTGGCCGGCGGGCTTCTGGGTTTTGCCGGCGTGATCGGGTGAGCGTAAACCGCCGCGCATCCCCCAAACCGGCCTTGCCGTTTGACGCCCGGATGCTCATTTTTCAGGGTATAATCGACAGGTTCCGCCGAATCGGCGCTGTCGGATGGCCGGTCCGGCGGCTAGAGGTTGCTGCCTGGAATTCACCTTCGCCTGAGGCTCGTAACGCAACGCCATGAACCAGTATCACGACCTGCTCGAACGGATTCTCGCAGACGGCGCCGAGAAGGGTGACCGCACCGGCACCGGCACGCTGTCGATCTTCGGCCATCAGATGCGCTTCAATCTGGCGGCCGGATTTCCGATGCTGACCACCAAGAAGCTGCCGCTGAAGGCGATCGTGTACGAGTTGCTGTGGTTCCTCAAGGGCGACACCAACATCAAATATCTCAAGGACCATGGCGTTTCGATCTGGGACGAATGGGCTGACGCCAACGGCGATCTCGGTCCGGTCTATGGATCGCAGTGGCGGTCCTGGCCGGCGCCGGACGGCCGCCACATCGACCAGATATCCAATGTCATCGACATGATCCGGCGCAATCCGGATTCGCGGCGGCTGATCGTCAGTGCATGGAATCCGGCCGACGTCGACAAGATGGCGCTGCCGCCGTGTCACTGCCTGTTTCAGTTCTACGTCGCGGGCGGCAAGCTGTCGTGCCAGCTCTATCAGCGTTCGGCCGACGTCTTTCTCGGCGTGCCCTTCAACATCGCCTCCTATGCGCTGCTGACGATGATGGTGGCGCAGGTGACGGGACTGAAGCCGGGGGACTTCGTGCACTCCTTCGGCGACGTGCATCTCTATTCCAATCACATCGAGCAGGCGAAGCTGCAACTGACGCGCCCGACGCGGGCGTTACCGACGATGAAGCTCAATCCCGACGTGAAGGACATCTTCGCATTCCGCTACGAGGACTTCGCGCTCGTCGGTTACGATCCGCATCCGCACATCAAGGCCGAGGTCGCGGTGTGACCGCGACGGCGAACTGCTGAGTCACCCTCCCGAAATCGTTCTTTTGGTCGCGGTTGCCGACAACGGCGTGATCGGCGCACACGGCGCCATTCCGTGGCGGCAGAAATCGGATCAGGCCCGCCTCGAAGGCGATGACGATGGGCAAGCCCATCGTCATGGGCACGCAAGACATTCATTTCGGCTCGCTGCGCAGTGCCGCTGCCCGGCCGCACCAATATCGTCGTACCCGCGACGGCGGAATTTTCGCGCGCACGGCGCGGTGGTGACGACTGTCCGTTTACGGACGCCCGCGCGATCGCGCCGCGGCGATGCGCTGCGGCGTTTCGCCACTCGAAATCGCCGTCATCGGCGGCGCCGAAATCTATGCGCAGTGGATGGACAGTGCCGACCGTCTGGAGATCACCGAAGTGCATGCCCGGCCCGACGGCGACACTACGTTTTGCCGCAATCGATGCGGCTATCTGGCAGGAAGTTGCGCGCGAGCGGCATCCGGCCGGACGCGGACGACAGCGCGGACTTCTCCTATGTGACTTACCGCCGACGAAAGTCGCATTAACTGCTTTCGGTAATGTTTACATTGACAATTTGCCGCTCAGGCATAGCTGCTTCGGACCAGTAAGCTTGCGTTGTAAGGGCCGGGGCGGTCCCCTATAAAGCCTGCGGATATTGCGAGGCCGGGCATTCGCCCATGGCCCGCGGAGGAGACCATTCGATGCCGTGGAAGAATCAAGGCGGAGGCCCATGGGGCTCGGGTCCGAAAGGACCGTGGGGCTCCGGCCCGCAGCCGGTGGGACCGAGGCCGCCCGATCTCGAGGACCTTCTGCGCCGCGCCCAGGACCGGCTGCAGCAGTTGCTTCCCGGCGGTTATTTCAGCGGCATCGGCGTCGCGCTGGTTCTGCTGGTCGCGGTCGCGATCTGGGGATTGTCCGGCTTCTATCGCGTGCAGTCCGAAGAACTCGGCATCGTGCTGCGCTTCGGCAAGTATGTGCGCGACGCCCAGCCGGGCCTGAATTATCATCTGCCGTATCCGATCGAGACCGTGCTGCTGCCGAAGGCGCTGCGCGTTTCCACCATCTCGATCGGCATGACGCTGATCGACGATCCCGCCCGCCGCGGCAGGACGATGCGCGACGTGCCGGAAGAAAGCCTGATGCTCACCGGCGACGAGAACATCGTCGATGTGGACTTCACCGTGCTGTGGCGCATCAAGCCGAAAGGCGCCGCCGATTATCTGTTCAACATCCAGAATCCCGAAGGCACCGTGAAGGCGGTCGCCGAAAGTGCGATGCGCGAGGTCGTCGGCAAATCCAACATCCAGCCGATCCTGACCGGCGCCCGCACCACCACCGAGCAGAGCGTGCAGGAACTGATGCAGAAGACGCTCGACAGCTACGGCTCGGGCATCCTGGTGCAGCAGGTGCAGATGCAGAAGGTCGATCCGCCGGCGCAGGTGATCGACTCCTTCCGTGACGTGCAGGCGGCGCGCGCCGATCTCGAGCGTCTGCAGAACGAAGCACAGACCTATGCCAACCGCGTCGTTCCCGACGCCAAGGGTCGCGCGGCGCAGATCCTGCAGGCCGCCGAGGGCTACAAGCAGCAGGCGGTCGCCGAGGCCAAGGGCCAGAGCGCGCGCTTCCTCAAGGTCTACGACGAATACAAGAAGGCGCCGGACGTGACGCGGGAACGCATCTATCTGGAGACGATGGAGCGCATTCTCGGCGGCTCCGAGAAGCTGATCTATGACAGCGGCGGTTCGTCCTCGCAGGGCGTCGTGCCGTTCCTGCCGCTGAACGAACTGACGCCGCGGCGTCCGCCGCCGGCGGCGACGACCGGCCAGCCGCAACAGCAGAGCGGAGCCACCCGATGAGATCCCCCGTCGCAGGCATCGTTGCGCTGATTCTGCTGCTGGCCGTCCTGATCGTCGGCTACAGCTCGGTCTTCACCGTGGACATGACCGAACAGGCGCTGGTGGTCCGGCTCGGCGCGCCGCAAGCTCTCGTCACCGAACCCGGCCTGCATTTCAAGGCGCCGTTCATCGACACCGTGATCCCGATCGACAAGCGCATCCTCGATCTCGAAAATCCGTCGCAGGAAGTGATCGCCTCGGATCAGAAGCGGCTGGTGGTCGACGCCTTCGCCCGCTATCGCATCAAGGACGCGCTGCACTTCTACCAGAGCGTCGGCTCGATCCAGGCCGCCAACATCCAGCTGACCACGCTGTTGAACGCTTCGCTGCGCCGGGTGCTCGGCGAGGTCACCTTCATCCAGGTGGTGCGCGACGAGCGCGAAGCGCTGATGCAGCGGATTCGCGATCAGCTCGACAAGGAAGCCGGCGGCTACGGTATCCAGGTGGTCGACGTGCGGATCAGGCGCGCCGATCTGCCGGAGCAGAACAGCCAGGCGGTCTACCAGCGCATGCAGACCGAGCGTCAGCGCGAGGCCGCCGAATTCCGCGCGCAAGGCGGACAGAAGGCGCAGGAGATCCGCTCCAACGCCGATCGCGAAGCCACCGTCATCGTCGCCGAAGCCAATTCGACCGGCGAGCAGGTGCGCGGCGAGGGCGACGGCGAGCGCAACCGGCTGTTCGCCGAAGCCTACGGCAAGGATCCGGATTTCTTCGCCTTCTACCGTTCGATGACGGCGTATGAGAACGGGCTGAAGAGCAGCGACACCCGCTTCCTGCTGAAGCCGGATTCCGACTTCTTCCGGTTCTTCGGCGGTCCCGGCAAGGCGCCCTCGGCGGCCGGCCTCGCGCCGCCTCCGGCTGCGGCGGCCGCTCCACCGGCGGCGCCGAAACCGTAAGGCCGGACAGGCGGCGCAACGAAGCTTTCGCCTCCTGTTACAAAGCAAGAACAACAACATCAAACGGGAGGTTCCAGTCCGATGAGGTCCATAGCGTTCGCCGACTTCCTCATCGGTGTGGGCATTCTGTTTGTGCTTGAAGGCCTGATGTTCGCGGCAAGCCCGGCCTGGATGCGCCGCGCGATGAAAAGCGCGCTGGCGACGCCGGACAATATCCTGCGCGCCGTCGGCATCGGCTCGGCGGTCGTGGGCTTGATCCTGATCTGGGTGGTCCGGCGCTAGGCGCCGTCAATCCGGGTCGGGTGCCAGCGCACCATCCGGGAATAGCGACCGAGGAATGGCCCGGAGAAACCCAGCCGGTTCAACGCCATCGTGAGGCGCCGCGTCCCGCTTTTCGCCGCATTCGGCGGCGCTTATGCCGGCGGAATGTCCGGCTCAGATGCTTGCGCCGCAACCCCGTTCGGGCGCACTGTGGACTCCAAATTCCGCCCGATTTTTGAGGAGAGAGAGCTGATATGACCGGTGCGATTCCAGCCCTGAGCCATCGCCTGCGTCCCTTGCTGGCCGCGATCTGCCTTGGCGCCGCCGGCGTCGTGGTGTCCGCGCCGGCGCTTTCGGTGCCGGCGCTCGCGCGCGGCCCCGACGGCATCGCCGACGTCGCCGAGAAGGTGATCGACGCGGTGGTCAACATCTCGACCTCGCAGACCGTCGAGGCCAAGGGCGGGGCCGAGGGCAGGGGCGCGATGCCGCAATTGCCGCCGGGTTCGCCGTTCGAGGAATTCTTCGACGATTTCTTCAAGAACCGCCGCGGCGCTCCGGGTGGTCCGGGCGGCAAGGGCGGCGCCGATATGCAGCCGCACAAGACCAACTCGCTCGGCTCCGGCTTCATCATCGATACCTCCGGCATCGTCGTGACCAACAATCACGTCATCGCGGACGCCGACGAGATCAGCGTCATCATGAACGACGGCAGCAAGTTCAAGGCCGAGATCGTCGGTGTCGACAAGAAGACCGATCTGGCGGTGCTGAAATTCACGCCGAACAAGCCGCTGACCGCGGTGAAGTTCGGCGATTCCGACAAGCTGCGGCTCGGCGAATGGGTGATCGCGATCGGCAATCCGTTCAGCCTCGGCGGCACGGTGACCGCCGGCATCGTCTCGGCGCGCAACCGCGACATCTCCTCAGGCCCCTATGACAACTACATCCAGACCGACGCCGCCATCAACCGCGGCAATTCCGGCGGGCCGCTGTTCAACCTCGACGGCGAAGTGATCGGCGTCAACACGCTGATCATCTCGCCCACGGGCGGTTCGATCGGCATCGGCTTTGCGGTGCCGTCGAAGACGGTGGCCGGCGTGGTCGATCAGCTCCGTCAGTTCGGCGAACTGCGCCGCGGCTGGCTCGGCGTCCGCATCCAGACCGTGACCGACGAGATCGCCGAAAGCCTCAACATCAAGCCGGCGCGCGGCGCCCTGATCGCCGGCGTCGAGGACAAGGGCCCGGCGAAGCCGGCCGGCATCGAGCCCGGCGACGTCGTGATCAAATTCGACGGCAAGGACATCAAGGAGCCGAAGGATCTGTCGCGCGTGGTGGCCGACACCGCCGTCGGCAAGGAAGTCGACGTCGTCATCATCCGCAAGGGCCAGGAAGAAACCAGGAAGGTCACGCTCGGCCGTCTCGAGGATACCGACAAGGCGGTGCCGGCCGCGGTCAAGAAGGACGAGCCCGCGGAAAAGCCGGTGACGCAAAAGGCGCTCGGCCTTGATCTGGCGACGCTGTCGAAGGACCTGCGCAGCCGCTACAAGATCAAGGACAGCGTCAAGGGCGTCATCATCACCAATGTCGACAGCACCTCCGATGCCGCCGACAAGCGGCTGAGCCCCGGCGAGGTCATCGTCGAGGTGGCGCAGGAGGCGGTCAGCAATGCCGCCGACGTCAAGAAGCGCGTCGACCAGTTGAAGAAGGACGGCAAGAAGTCCGTGCTGCTGCTGGTATCGAACGCCGACGGCGAGTTGCGCTTCGTGGCGCTGAGCGTGCAGTAGGAGATCTTCCTCATCCCTCCCCTGCTCTTGCGGCGGGGAGGACGGCTGGCCGGAGGCCAGTCGGTTGATGGCGGTGTCAGATGCCTGGCCGGCCCCGCAGCATTCCTGCAATTCCGAGGTCTTCGTCGATATCTGGCCAGTGAATACCCATCGGCATCAATTCGAAGTGCTCGCGGGCACTCGCACTGGCATTTAGCAGCCGCGGATACCACGACAGGGGGGTCGCGATCTTGCGGCCATCAGCAAGCGATACCACCAGTTCGTCGGCGGTGAAGACAACCGAGACCGGCCTGATATCGCCGACATCAATTTCCAAAGTGCTCATGCCATTTGCTTTCGAGGAGATCGCGTTGCGATCTCAGGTGACGGATAATAGCGCCGATTTCATGCGCAGGAAATCCTGCATTGACCGCAACCGAGAGGTCGTTCAGCCAGAATTTGGCTTCGAAATCCCCCGACCGGACATGAATATGCGGCGGCTCGCCGCGTTCGTTCGAGTAGAAGAATGCGCGGTAAGGTCCCCAGCGCAGGACTGTCGGCATTTGACCTATCCCTCCGCAAACTCGTCCCGTCGATAGCCCTGCGCATAGAGCAACGCCGTGAGGTCGCCGTGGTCGATCCGCGCGGCGGCGGCGGCCGACACCGCGGGCTTGGCGTGATAGGCGACGCCGAGGCCCGCCTGCTGGATCATGCCGAGGTCGTTGGCGCCGTCGCCGACCACCAGCGTATCGATCTCGTCGAGATCGAAGGATTCGGTGAGCTCGATCAGGGTCGCGAGTTTGGTGGCGCGTCCGAGGATCGGCTCGCGGACCTCGCCGGTGAACTTGCCGTCGTTCACCACGAGTTCGTTGGCGCGGTTTTCCTGAAAGCCGATCTTGGCCGCGATCGCGTTGGTGAACAGCGTAAAGCCGCCCGAGATCAGGCAGGTCCAGGCGCCGTGGGCGCGCATGGTCGCGACCAGTTCGCGGCCGCCCGGCGTCAGCGTGATGCGCTTGTCCAGGACTTCATCGACCACGCCGACCGGCAGACCCTTCAGCAGCGCGACGCGCTCGCGCAGCGCCGGCTCGAACGCGATCTCGCCGCGCATCGCGCGCTCGGTGATGGCCGAGACATGCGCCTTCAACCCGGCAAAGTCGGCGAGCTCGTCGATGCATTCCTGGCCGATCATGGTGGAATCCATGTCGGCCAGAAAAAGCTTCTTGCGCCGCGCGACTTGCGGCTGCACCACGATGTCGATCGGCAGGTCGCCGCGCGCCTCGCGCAGGCGGGCTTCGATCGCATGTAAGCCTTCAGAAGGATTTCGGCCCTCGGCGGCGAAGGGGATATCGACCGCCACCTCGTCGAACAGCCATTGCGCGGGGCCGGCCGATGGCAAAATGGCGCGCGCGCCGTCCACCACCGTGCTATCGAGCGCGGGGTTGGCAGGATTGCAGATCAGCGTGGCGACGAGAGACATCCGACGTGGTTTCACCGGAGACAGGGCAATAACGCGGTGCTTATCGCAGGGCCGACCGCCAGCGGCAAGTCGGCGCTGGCGCTTGGGCTTGCGCAAAGGAACGGCGGCGTCGTCATCAATGCCAATTCCATGCAGGTCTATCGCGACCTCCGCATCATCACGGCGCGGCCGACGCGCGACGAAGAGGCGCTGGTTCCGCACCGGCTCTACGGCCATGTCGACGCCGCCGTGAATTTCTCCGCCGGAAGCTGGGTGGCCGATGCCGCCAAGGTGCTGGCCGAAGCGCGAGCGCAAGGCGCGTTGCCGATTTTCGTCGGCGGCTCCGGCCTTTATTTCAAGGCACTGACGCGCGGGTTGTCGGCGGTGCCGCCGATCCCGCCGCAGATCCGCGAGGGCGTGCGCGCGCGGCTGGAGCGCGACGGCGTCGAGGCGCTGCATGCGCGAGCTTGGCCGGCGCGACCCGGCGAGCGCCGAGCGCTTGAAGCCGCGCGACCGCACCCGCATCGCCCGCGCGCTGGAAGTGGTCGAGGCCACCGGGCGCTCGCTGACCGACTGGCATCGCGACGGCCTGCCGCCGCTGCTGCCGCCGGGCACGTTCAGCGCGCTGTTTCTCGAGCCCGATCGCGAGGCGCTCTATGCGCGGATCGATGCCCGCTTCGATGCGATGCTGAAGGCGGGCGCGCTGGAGGAAGTGGCGGCGCTGGCGGCGCGGCGGCTCGATCCGCTGCTGCCGGCGATGAAGGCCCACGGCGTGCCGGCGCTGATCCGGCATCTGGCGGGCGAGATCACGCTGGAGGAGGCCGCCGCCATCGGCCGCGCCGACACCCGCCATTACGCCAAGCGCCAGTTCACCTGGTTCCGGCACCAACTGCCGGAATTCGAATGGGTGAGGCCGGAGGCGGCGGAGGAATGGCTGCGCGCCCGGTCCGCATCCTGAGGAGCCGCATAGCGGGAGTGCATTATCAAAAAGCCGGATTTTCACTCTCGCCGAACGCCCGGAACCTCGCTAAACTGCCAAAATCGCGCGCAGGCGACGCCTTCCCTTGACTTTCCGGGGTTCGTCGCTATGTTCGCGCAACCTTTGGGAAGCCTGAGCGCCTCTATGCGTAATAAAATTACCAAACTCCTTATCCTCGTCGTACCCAGGCGCACCGCCGGGGATGGCTAAGGCCATCCAAATTCGGGCGGTGTGCATGGGGCCTCTTCGGGCCCCTTTTTATTTTCCGAACCTCCAACTGAAGAAGCCGCGCAAGAACAGCGCATCCGGAGCAAGCCATGAGTGACCAGAGCCACGATCCCAACCAGATGACCGGCGCAGCGATGATCGTCCGCGCCCTGATTGATCATGGCGTCAAGCATCTCTTCGGCTATCCCGGCGGCGCGGTGCTTCCGATCTATGACGAGATCTTCCAGCAGAGCGAGGTCGAGCACATCCTGGTGCGGCACGAGCAGGGCGCCGGCCATGCCGCCGAGGGCTATGCGCGCTCCACCGGCAAGCCCGGCGTGGTGCTGGTGACGTCGGGTCCCGGCGCCACCAACATGGTGACGCCGCTGACGGACGCGCTGATGGATTCGATTCCGCTGGTGTGCATCACCGGGCAGGTTCCGACGCATCTGATCGGCAACGACGCGTTCCAGGAATGCGACACCGTCGGCATCACCCGGCCCTGCACCAAGCACAACTGGCTGGTGCGCGACGTCAACGATCTCGCCAAGGTGCTGCACGAGGCGTTCTACGTCGCCAGCACCGGACGTCCCGGCCCGGTGCTGGTCGACGTGCCGAAGGACGTGCAGTTCGCGGTCGGCACCTATCATCCGCCGCGCAAGGCCGATGTGCACGTGTCCTACGCGCCGCGGGTGAAAGGCGACGCCGCGCAGATCCGCAAGGCCGTGGCGCTGCTCGCCTCCGCCAAGCGGCCGGTGATCTATTCGGGCGGCGGCGTCATCAATTCCGGGCCCGAAGCCTCGCGCCTGCTGCGCGAACTGGTCGAGGCCACCGGCTTTCCGATCACCTCCACGCTGATGGGGCTCGGCGCCTATCCGGCGTCGGGCAAGAACTGGCTCGGCATGCTCGGCATGCACGGCACCTACGAAGCCAACATGGCGATGCACGGCTGCGACGTCATGCTGTGCATCGGCGCGCGCTTCGACGACCGCATCACCGGCCGCGTCGATGCGTTCTCGCCGGGCTCCAAGAAGATCCACATCGACATCGATCCGTCCTCGATCAACAAGAACATCCGCGTCGACGTGCCGATCATCGGCGACGCCGGCAACGTGATGGGCGATCTGCTTGCAGGTGTTCAAGGCCGAGGCAAAGAAGCCCGACATCAAGTCCTGGTGGCAGGAAATCGCGAAATGGCGCGCGCGCAATTCGCTGTCCTACAAGAAGAACAACGATATCATCCTGCCGCAATTCGCGATCCAGCGGCTGTTCGAGGCCACGCGCGGCCGCGACGTCTACATCACCACCGAAGTCGGCCAGCACCAGATGTGGGCGGCGCAGTTCTTCGGCTTCGAGGAGCCGCACCGCTGGATGACCTCGGGCGGGCTCGGCACCATGGGTTACGGCCTGCCGGCGGCGCTGGGCGTGCAGGTGGCGCATCCCGACAGCCTCGTGATCGACATCGCCGGCGACGCCTCGGTGCAGATGACGATGCAGGAGATGTCGACGGCGGTTCAGTTCGAACTGCCGATCAAGATCTTCATCCTGAACAACCAGTATATGGGCATGGTGCGGCAGTGGCAGCAGCTCCTGCACGGCAACCGGCTGTCGCATTCCTATTCGGAAGCGCTGCCGGATTTCGTCAAGCTCGCCGATGCCTACGGCTGCGTCGGCATCCAGGCGATCAAGCCCGGCGATCTCGACGGCGCGATCAAGGAGATGATCAGCGTCAAGCGCCCGGTGCTGTTCGATTGCCGGGTGGCGGCGCTGGAAAACTGCTTCCCGATGATTCCGTCCGGCAAGGCGCACAATGAAATGCTGCTGCCGGCGGAAGCCACCGACGAAGCCACCGCCACCGCCTTCGCCGGCGGCAAGGCGCTGGTGTGAGGTGAGGCGCGCCGATGTTTGATCTCCGGCAACTGGAAAACGCTCACGCCGTCGTCGGCGCGGCGATGCCGCCGACGCCGGCCCATGTCTGGCCGCTGCTGTCGGAACGGCTCGGCGCCACGGTTGTCGTCAAGCACGAGAACCACACGCCGACCGGCGCCTTCAAGGTGCGGGGCGGGCTGGTCTATGTCGATCGCCTGAACCGCGAGCGTCCGGGCACGCCCGGATTGATATCGGCCACCACGGGCAATCACGGCCAGAGCATCGCCTATGCGGCGAGCCGCTATCGCGTGCCGGTGACGATCTACGTGCCGCACGGCAATTCGGTCGAGAAGAATCGGGCGATGCGCAGCTTCGGCGCGAACCTGGTCGAACACGGCAACGATTTCCAGTCCGCCCGCGAGGAGGCCGATCGCCGCGCCAAACGTGACGGTCTCGAATTCGTGCCGTCCTTCCATCCCGACCTGGTGATGGGCGTTGCGACCTACGCGCTCGAACTGCTGCGAAAGTTCGGGGATCTCGACGTGCTCTATGTTCCGATCGGACAGGGATCGGGCATCTGCGGCTGCATCATGGCGCGCGACCTGCTCGGGTTGAGCACCGAGATCGTCGGCGTGCAATCGACCGAAGCGCCGTCCTTTGCGCTCTCGTTCGCGGCCGGCACGGTGGTGCGGACCAACAGCAGCAATACCCGCGCCGACGGCATGGCGACGCGGGCCCCCGACGCGGACGCGCTTGCCATCATTCGCAAGGGCGCCTCCCGCATCGTCCAGGTCACCGATGACGAGATCGCCTCGGCGATCCGCGCCTACTGGACCGACACCCACAACCTCGCCGAAGGCGCAGGCGCCGCCCCGTTCGCCGCGGCCCTGCAGGAAAAGGCGAAACTCCGCGGCAAGCGGGTCGGGCTGATCCTGACCGGCGGCAATATCGATTTCGAACTGTTTCAAAAATGGATCGCCGGCAACGAAAATGTCGCCGCCGGCGGCAAGGCGCTGGTCTGAGCGCAGAATTGGGGACCACGACAATGAACCAGCCCGTCAACCAGCCGGCCTCCGCCTACTTCATGGAGGACCGCCATGAGCCGACCGAGTCGCACACGCTCTCGGTACTGGTGCAGAACGAGCCCGGCGTGCTCGCGCGCGTGATCGGGCTGTTCTCCGGGCGCGGCTACAACATCGAAAGTCTCACCGTCTCCGAGACCGAGAACCAGAAGCACGTCTCCCGCATCACCATCGTCACCACGGGCACGCCGATGGTGATCGAACAGATCAAGCACCAGCTCGACCGCATGGTGCCGGTGTACCGCGTCGTCGACATGACGCTGAGCGGCCGCTCGATCGAGCGCGAATTGGCGATGGTGAAGCTGCGCGGCAGCGGCGAGCACCGCGTCGAGTCGCTGCGGCTGGCGGAAGCCTTCCGTGCCCGCGTGATCGACGCCACCACCGAGAGCTTCGTGTTCGAGATCACCGGCAATTCCGCCAAGATCAACCAGTTCATCGACCTGATGCGGCCGCTCGGCCTGATCGAGGTGTCGCGAACCGGCGTTGCCGCCATCGGGCGCGGGCCCGAGGGGATGTGAGCCATGCTGGCGCGCGACTGGTACTACAATGAGCGGCGGCGGCTCGGGCTCGATTCCGCGGTCGCCTCGATCTACGACCGGCACGACGACAGCGACATCCGCGCCCGCGCGGCGCTGACCATGCTCGGCGTGCAGCCCGGCTGGCGGCTGGCCGATATCGGCTGCGGCAACGGCGTGCTGGCCTGCGAGGCGGCGCTGCTCGGCGCCGAGGTCGACGCGATCGATATTTCGCCGGCGATGCTGGCGCTGGCCAGGATCCAGGCGAGGGATCGCAAGATCGCGATCCGCACCCAGGCCGCCGGGCTCCTGAGCTTCGCCTACAAGCCGAATTCGTATGATCTGATCGTCAGCGAGTTCACGCTGCATCATCTGCCGGATTTCTGGAA
Source organism: uncultured Alphaproteobacteria bacterium (assembly GCA_963843225.1). Lineage (GTDB taxonomy): Bacteria > Pseudomonadota > Alphaproteobacteria > Rhizobiales > Xanthobacteraceae > Bradyrhizobium. Next base: position 508,953 of record CAWJJT010000018.1, read on the forward strand.
GGCGGTCGCGCTGTCGCGGATCCATGCCGCGCTCAAACCCGGCGCGAATTTTTATCTGCGCGACATCGTGTTCGTCTCCACGCCCGACGGTGTCGAGCGCGACGTCGAACAATGGGCCGATTTCAGCATCAAGAACCACGATTTCAACCGGGACAGCGTCATGATCCATATGCGCGACGAATATTCGACCTTCGGTTGGGTGATCGAGCGCATGCTGACCGATGCCGGCTTCACGCTGGTCTCCGCCGACTATCACGCGCCGCTGCACGGCACCTATCTGCTGCAGAAACCGAAATCCGGTGGGCAGGGCTAGGCAAGCCGATGAAACCTTCCGATACCTTCCTCGCCGTCCTGGTGGCGGTGATCTGGGGGCTTGGGTTCGTGGCCAGCCGGCTGGCGCTCGACGAACTCTCGCCCGCGCTGATGACGGCGATGCGCTTTGCCATTGCCGCGCTGCCGTGCCTGTTGGTGCGCCGGCCGAACGTGCCGTGGAAGGTCCTGATCGCGATCAGCGCCACGCTGTTTCTGGGCCAGTTCCTGGCGCAGTCCTGGGCGATCGCGCACGGCGTTCCGGTCGGGCTCGCCAGCGTGATCGTGCAGAGCCAGGCGCTGTTCACGGTGGCGTTCGCCGTGCTGGCGTTTCGCGAGGTTCCGACGCGGATGCAGATCGCCGGGATCGGCGTTGCCATGATCGGCCTGCTGATGATCTGCGGCACCGTCGGATTCGATTTCAGCGTCGGGGCCTTTGCCGTGCTGATGATTTCGCCGGTCAGCTTCGCGATCGGCAATCTCCTGCTGCGGCAGGCGAGGGACGTGCCGATGTTCGACCTGTTCGCCTGGCTTTGCCTGGTGCCGCCGCTGCCGCTGCTGGCGCTGGCGTTCGCCGTCGACGGGCCGCGCGCGACATGGCTGTCGCTGGTGCACATGTCGGCGACCGGATGGATCAGCATGCTGTTCATCGGGGTAATCTCCACCTGCATCGCCTATTGGCTGTGGGGCCGGCTGCTCCGCGACCACACCGCCGCGCAGGTGGTGCCGTTCGCGCTGCTGGTGCCGTTCGTCGGCGCGGCGGCGTCGAGCGCCGTGTTCGGCGAGACCTTCGGACCGCTGCGGCTGGCCGGCATGGTCACCGTGGTCGGCGGCATTGCCGTCATGCTGCTGTCGAAGCGGCCGCAAGCGGTGCCGGAGATTGCGTGAGGGAACATGTCGCAGTCGCTTGTCATCGCCTTTGTCGTTTTCGGCGCGGTCATGGCGTTCACGCCCGGCCCCAACAACATCATGGTGCTGTCCTCGGGGCTGACCTACGGTTTCCGTCGCAGCCTCCCGCATATCTCGGGCATCGCGATCGGGGTTTCCCTGATGGTTGCGTCGGTGGGTCTCGGCTTCGGAGCCATCTTCATCACCTACCCGGTGCTGCAGACCATCCTGAAATATGTCGGCATCGCCTATCTGATCTACCTGGCCGCCATGATCGCGATGTCCGGAGCGGTCACGCCGGGGCAGGACAACGGGCGCGGCCCGATGACGTTCTGGGCCGCGGTGCTGTTCCAGTGGGTCAACGTCAAGGGCTGGGTGATGGCGATCGGCATCATTACCGCCTATTCCGCGGTTGCCCGTTTTCCCTGGAATATCGCCGTCCAGGCCGCGCTGATGTTCGCCATGGCGGGGCTGTCGTCATTGACCTGGGCGCTGTTCGGCAGTTCGCTGCGCTCCTTTCTGACCTCGCCGAAGGCCGTGCGGGTATTCAATGTCGTGATGGCGATATTGCTGCTGGCCTCGCTCTATCCGGTCCTCCTGGACGCATGAAAGGAGCGGCGCACCATGCAGAAACGGGTTTCCCTCAGCCTGAAAAATGCTCTAGACAACCCTCGAAATTCGCCGGGCGCGCCCGGCTCACCGGCGCCCAAGCGCCTGACTTAACTGCCAATTCCGGCAACTCACGAGGAAACGAAGATGCGAGTTTATTATGACCGCGACGCCGATTTGAACCTGATCAAGGGCAAGAAGGTCGTCATCGTCGGCTATGGCAGCCAGGGCCACGCCCATGCGCTGAACCTGAAGGATTCCGGCGTCAAGGACGTCGCCATCGCGCTGCGCAAGGGATCCGCCTCCGCCAAGAAGGCCGAAGCCGCCGGCTTCAAGGTGATGGAAGTCGCCGAGGCCGCCAAATGGGCCGACCTCGTGATGATGCTGACCCCCGACGAATTGCAGGGCGACATCTACCGCGAGCACCTGCACGACAACATGAAGAAGGGCGCGGCCCTGGTGTTCGCCCACGGCCTCAACGTGCATTTCAACCTGCTCGATCCGCGCGCCGATCTCGACGTGCTGATGATCGCGCCGAAGGGCCCCGGCCACACCGTGCGCTCGGAATACCAGCGCGGCGGCGGCGTGCCCTGCCTGATCGCGATCGCCAAGGACATGTCGGGCAATGCCCACGACCTCGGCCTGTCCTACGCCTCGGCGATCGGCGGCGGCCGCGCCGGCATCATCGAGACCTCGTTCAAGGAGGAATGCGAGACCGACCTGTTCGGCGAGCAGGTGGTGTTGTGCGGCGGCCTGGTCGAACTGATCAAGGGCGGCTACGAGACGCTGGTGGAAGCCGGCTACGCGCCCGAGATGGCCTATTTCGAGTGCCTGCACGAGGTGAAGCTGATCGTCGACCTGATCTATGAAGGCGGCATCGCCAACATGAACTACTCGATCTCCAACACCGCCGAATACGGCGAATACGTCACCGGCCCGCGCATCGTCACCGCGGAGACCAAGGCCGAGATGAAGCGCGTGCTCGCCGACATCCAGGGCGGCAAGTTCGCCCGCGACTGGATGCTGGAGAACAAGGTCAACCAGACCTCGTTCAAGGCGACCCGCGCCAAGCTCGCCCAGCACCCGATCGAGGAAGTCGGCGCCAAGCTCCGCGACATGATGCCGTGGATCAAGAAGGGCGCGCTGGTCGACAAGACCAAGAACTAGGGCTTGGTCCACGTTTCAGTCGCGCGAACGCATTTCGCACTGCAACGAAAAATTAAATCCTGATCGCCATGTTCAAAGGCGGGAGCGCGAAATGCGCTCCCGCCTTTGTCGTTCTGGCTGTTCATGCACCGCGTGAAGCGCCCCCCGCAAAGCGAAGTCCTGACGCTTCGATCACATTCTTCGTCTGAAGTGTCTTGTGTGATTTCTCGAAGCCGGAAAAACCTTGCAGCTTCAGATTCAAAGCGCCGCTAGCTGATCCATATCCTTGCGTCTTGAACGCCGCTCCTGCGACAAGAATCCGACGCTCATGCCTGTTGTCGGGCGTCCGCAGGGCAGGCCATGAGAAACGTGTTTATCTTTCGCCGATAACGAGGCCCTGGCTCAATCGAGCCCCAGCGCCGCGACCACGGCGCGCCGGTCGAAAAACGGGCGCTCGCAGACGATCCTGTCCGAACCCGGCGCGAATTCGAAGCTTGCCATCATGCGCACGCGGAACGCCTTCCCCGTGGGCGCGATCTCGCCCTTCGGCGTCCGCAGCGGGCCCAGATGGGTGCCGGTCAGCCAGAACTCGACCAGAACGCTGTCGCCGTCGGCCGCGATGGCGATGATCTCGTTGGCCTGATCGGGAAACGGGATGCGCGAGGCCGCGAAGTAGCCGCGCACGGCTTCCTCGCCGTCGAACACGGTGCCCGCGCCGTAAAGTTCGTAGCGCGGGTGCGCGAAGGTGGCGATGACGCCATCCCAGTCGCTCTCGCATTCGAGCCGCATGTGGTCGCGCACGATCTGGATTCGCGCCGCGGTCAACCCGTCCATGGCAATCCCCGTTCCGCCGAAGTCGCAGGAGCCATAGTCCACGCCTCCGGGCCGGTCAAAGCAAGCCGCGGGGGAGCCGAGCGCCACGAACGCGTTTGAAGACCGGCGGCGCGGGCGGCGGTCGTTCGAAGCCGGCGTCGGTTCGTAAAATTACGGAGATGCGCCGCCGCCGCTCAATATTATGAACGAAATATTAACGTTGCGGAGCGACGGTAAAATCCTGTTGTTGGCGCGGATTCGCGATGCCGAAAATTTTTCGAAGGCTGGCCCAGTCGCCGGGTTCGTCGTTGACGGCGCTTGGCGTCCTGCTTTCGCTCGCGGCCCTCGCTTTGTTCATCGTCGGCGTGCACGCCCGCTACGCGGACAGGATCGCGGCGGCCAAAACCGATGCGCTGAGTTTTGCCAACATCCTGGCCGAGCATACGGTGCTGACATTCGAGGATGTCGACCGGGCGCTGCTCCGGGCGGAGGAGATCCGCAAGGCGAGTCTGGCGGGAAAGCTTGATCCCGCCGCGGCCAATGCCGCCCTGCGACAGTTGCAAAAGACCTCATCCGTCATCATCGCCATCGGATGGACCGACGCCTCGGGGCAGGTGGTTGCGCACTCCTACAGCCAGAGGCCGCCGCGCCTGAACATCGCGGACATGGCGCATTTCATCGCGCAGCGCGACAGCCGCGACGACCGGCTCTATGTCTCGCCACCCTTCCGTTCGCTGGCGGACGATCGATGGGTCACCGCGGCTTCGCGGCGGTTGAGCAACCCCGACGGCAGTTTCGCCGGCATCGTCACCGCGCCGCTCGATCAATCCTATTTCACCAAGCTCTATCGCACGATCGATCTCGGCAGCAGCGGCACCATCCTGCTGGTGCACCGCGGCGGCAGGCTGCTGGCGCGGGAGCCAGAACTGAAGGACGCGCTCGGCACGTCGTTCGCCAAGGGTGCGCTGCTGAGCACCTATTTGCCGGTGTCGGAGACCGGCGCCTACGAGACGACCGGCATCGTTGACGGCGCGGCGCGCATTGTCGGCTACAAGGCCGTGCCAGGGCTGCCGCTGGTGGTGGCCGTCACCTACGCCCGCAGCGACGTGTTGAGGCCGTGGTACCAGAACCTCTATACGTTCGGCTCGTTCATCGTTGCCTTTATCGCCGTCATCATACTGGGCACGTTCACCCTGGTGCGGCGGACCAACGCGCTGGCGGCGAAGACGCGGGCGCTGGTGCGAACCAATGCGCGGTTCGATATCGCCATCAACAACATGTCGCAGGGGCTTTGCCAGTTCGACGCCGACAAGCGGCTGGTGATATCGAACAGCCGGTTCCAGATCATGTACGACCTGCCGGACGAACTGGTCATGCCGGGCACGCCCTTGAGGCGGATCTTCGAGTTCTATGCCGAGCACGGCAACACCAGGAACATGACCATCGATCAGCGACTTGCCCTGGTGGAAGAACGGCCAAGAGAGAATTACGAGACGCCGGACGGTCGCGTGATCGATATTCAACGCACTCCCACGCCGGACGGCGGTTGGGTCGCGACCCACGAGGACGTGACGATCAAGCAGCGCGCCGAGCGATTGCTGGCCGAGAAGGCCAGCGAACTGGAGGCGACCAACTTGCGCTTCGACGCGGCGCTGAACAACATGTCGCAGGGACTCTGCATGTTCGATGCGGCGCAGAAGGTCGTGGTGTCGAATGCGCGTTACGGCGATATCTATCATCTCAGCCGCGACCAGATAAAGCCGGGCACCTCGCTGCGGCAAATTCTGGAATACCGCCGCGAGAAGGGCACCAATTTCAACGTCGTGGAGGAGACCTACCTGACCCGGAACGTCAAGACGGCGAAGGAGGTGCAGGAACTCGCCGACGGGCGCGTGGTCGCGATCGCCCGCCATGCGATGCCGAACGGCGGATGGCTCACCACGCATGAGGACATCACCGATCGCGCGCGCAACGAACAGCGCATCGCGTTCCTGGCGCAGCACGATCTGCTCACGAGCCTTGCAAACCGCGCGCTGTTTTCCGAAAAGCTCGATGACGCCGCGAGGCGGCTGCAGCGTTATGGCACGAGCTTCACCGTGCTGATGCTCGACCTCGACAAGTTCAAGAATGTCAACGACACGCTGGGACATGCGGCCGGCGACCAGTTGCTGGTCGAAGTGGCGCGGCGGCTGCGGTCGTCGATCAGCGATACCGACGTGCTGGCCCGTCTGGGCGGCGATGAATTCGCCATCATCCAGCAAAAGGAGAAGGTCCAGGTCGAGGGCGCCATCGCGCTCGCGCTGCGGATCATCGGGGCGATCGAACGGCCGTTCGATCTCGGCGGCCATCAGGTCAATGTCGGAACCAGCATCGGCATTGCGTTCGCGCCGGAGCATGGCGACGATGCCGAGACGCTGCTGCACAACGCCGATCTCGCGCTCTATGCGGCGAAGTCGGGTGGGCGAAACGCCTTCCGGGTATTCCAGTCCGAATTGACCGAGGCCGCCGACATCCAGCGCTCGATGGAAAGCGAGTTGCGCGACGCGATCGTGCGCAACGAGTTCGAACTGCATTATCAGCCGATCGTCGATGCAAGGGCCGGCCGCATTTGCGGCGTCGAGGCATTCGTGCGCTGGCATCATCCGTCGAAAGGCCTTCTGGCGCCCGACCGGTTCCTGCGGCTCGCGGAATCGAGCGCGCTTGATGCTGCCGCTCGGCGACTGGATCCTGCGGCAGGCCTGCCTGGATGCCGCCGCCTGGCCGGCCGATATCAGGATCGCCGTCAACGTCTCCGCCGCTCAATTCGCCAGCGGAAACCTGTTCGATCTCGTCCTGGCCGCGCTGGTCGATTCCGGCCTGTCGCCGCGCAGGTTGGAGCTGGAAATCGCCGACACCTCGCTGCTGCAGACCGACAAGGCCGAACATCTGGCGACCATCCGGCAACTGAAAAATCTCGGTGTTTCGATCGTGCTCGACAATTGCGGGGCGGGCTATTCCTCGGCGAGCTACCTGACGAGCTTTCCGTTCGACAAGATCAAGATCGACAAATCGGTGGCGCAAGGCTTCGAGAGCCGCCGCGACTGCGCCGCGCTCGTCGCTTCCGTGCTGGCTTTGGCGCGCGGCCTCGAGATCGCGACGGCGGCCAAGGGAATAGAGAGCATCACGCAGTACGAGGCCCTGCTCGCCGCGGGCATCGACTATGCGCAAGGCTATTTGTTCGGCGGCCCGGTGCCGGCTTTCGAGCTTGACCTGTATGCGACCGTTCCCCTGGCAAAGAACGTCGCCTGATGAACGCGCAGCAGCATCTGATCGGCGATCTCGAGGCCGTGCTGGTCGGCAAGGGTCTGTCGGGGCGCGCCGAGATCCTGCGCCGCGTCACCGATCTCTTCATCCATGGCTCGGGCAACTTCACCGTCGATCAGATCGACCTGTTCGGCGAGGTCATGTGCCGGCTGGTCGGGACCATCGAGCAGGCGGCGCGGGCGGAATTGGGCAGCCGGATCGCGCTGGTGTCGGACGCGCCCGCGCGCGTCATCCGCGCGCTGGCGTTCGACGATGCGATCGACGTGGCGGCGCCGGTGCTGGCGCATTCGGTGCGGCTCGAAGACGCGACCCTGGTCGAAAACGCGCGAACCAAGAGCCAGGCTCACCTGCTGGCCATTTCCAGCCGGCGGATACTGGCCGAGGCCGTGACCGATATCCTGGTCAAGCGCGGCAACCATCTGGTCGTCCGCGGCGCCGCCGCCAACCAGGGCGCCAGGTTCTCGGCGTCCGGCATGTCGATCCTGGTCAGGCGGGCGCAGGACAATGGCGATCTCGCGCTGTGCGTCTGGGCGCGTCCCGACATCCCGCGCCACGATCTGGTGAAACTGTTCGTGCAGGCGTCCGAGATCGTCAGGGGCAAGCTCGAGGCGGCCGATCCACGGCGGGCCGTGCTGGTGCGGTCGGCGGTCGCGCAGGCGTCCGACGCGATCCAGGCGACGGCGCGCGCCGGCTCCAGCCAGCATGCCCAGGCGCTGGCTTACGTGCAGAGGCTGTACGCGCTTGGGCAACTGGACGAGACGCGGCTGCTGGTGTTCGCGCGCGAGGGAAGTTTCGACCGGACCGCGGTCGCGCTTTCGATCCTGTGCGATCTGCCGATCGGCGCGGTCGAGCGCGTGCTGGTTCAGAACGAGCCGGAGCAACTGCTGGTCTTTGCCAAGGCCATCGATCTTTCGTGGGAAACCGTGCGCGCCATTCTTTCCTTGCAGGCGGGCCGCGAGGGCGTGGCGAAGGAGCGGCTCAATCAGTGCCTGGCGAGCTTCTTCCGGCTGCGGCCGAAGACCGCTTTGACCGCGCTGCAATTCTACCGGCAGCGCGAGTATGCGCGCCGGGGCCCGGTGATGGATTCCTGATTTGCCGCGCCGCTCGCGAATTGCGCGACTACTTCTCGATCTTGTTGTGGACCTGCCAGAACCGCAGCGTGCGCTGCGCGGTCTCCAGCGACAGCTTGCCGTAATCCTTCCAGGCGAGCTTCAGCGTATCGTCCGAGATCGGCGTCTGCAGCGGACGCCGGGTGAGGATGGTTTCCACGGCCAGCCAGTTCAGGCCTGCCGATTTGCAGGGGATCAGGATCAGGTCGGACCGGGGACCTTCCAAAAGCCGCATCATCAGGTCGGTCGTCGCATTGTTGAGAATGGCGAGCGAGGCGGCGACTTCCTCCAGTTTGCCGGCGGTCGCGAACTTGATGACGGCAGCATCGTCGAGCTCGTTGTGCTGCTTCAACAGCTTCACCAGTCCTTCGGCGCGGCTGAAATCCCGCTGCGACGAGGTGTCTTCTCCGGCCGAGCCCGCGATGGTCTTCAGGATCCGCTTGATCTCCTCCTGGAGTTCGGCGGGCGCGATGGCCATGAGCCGGGCGCGCACGGCATCGGTGGCGCGCTTCAGCAGGTCGCGGAGGAACTTGATCGGCAGGTCGATCCGCAGGCCGAGGATTTCGGTCAGTTCGTCGTCGGTTTCGGCGCGCGCGACGATGGTGGAATAGCCGGTGTCGGAAAAACGCGCGCTGGCATTGTTGGCAAGCTTGCGAATGACCGTGCGCTCGCCGCGGTCGACGATGACGTCGGTGACGGCTTCCGGCAGATTGGTGCGGCCCGAAATGGCGAGCAGGTGATCCTGGCCCCTGGTTGAGGCGATCTCGACGAGGTCGCTCGTCCGCAGGCGGCTGGAATGGGTCAGCACGCTGCCGGCGACCGAAATCTCGCTGTCCCGTGCCAAATGCTGGATGACCTCGAACGGCGCGTAGTCGATCGGCGCCAGGCGCTGGCTGAGTTCGGCCCTGGCGCGGGTCTCGACCCGGCTGATCAGGACGCACAGCACGTCGTCGAAGACCTTGATCTGGTCCTCGCTGAGCCGGTCGCCGTCATGCAGGAAGAGGTTCGTCACCTGGCGAAGGGTATCGACGCGACGCTCGGCCGAGCCGCTTTTGACGGCATCTTCGAGTTCGGCGATGATGGAATGCTCGAGCTTCTGCAAGACATGCCCCAATGTTTCTTTCGACCCTTTCCGGCGCCGGTTCTGGAACGCCGTGAAAGTGTCGGTCGTTGAAACAGGGATGATAGCCTTGCAACCCTACGGTCGCGTTAAACTCGAAACCGTAGAAATACAGGCCCGGACTGCCCACCAAATGCGCCGCAATCCCGAAAACCGCTCCGCCGGACCCCAAACGGGTGTCCGGAACGGAGCGGCCGTGGCGGAAATCTTGCTTAACGGAAACCTACCGGCGGTTTCGCTCACCGGATGCCGGCCGCATCGAAGCCCGCTTCCACCGCCGCCACGCGGCGTTCGAGCTGCTTTGCCGGCAGCTCGCGGAACAGCGATCGGGTCGCCAGCACCACGCCGCGCCGGCTGTCGGCGAAGGTCGATTGGCGCGAGAGCTGCTGGGTGAGCCCGACATAGAACATCGCGGCGAGTTCGTGCGGCCGGAAAATGAATTTGCGGCCGTCATTCGCCGACATCACATTGAAGGCGGCATAGTTGTGAATGCCGCTGTTGAAGTGCACGGCGCCAAAATCGTCTTCCGGGGTCAGCGGCGCGTCGATGAAATTCTTCATCAGCTTGGGCTGCCTGCGCCGGGTCGGATCCTGCATGTCGCGGATCGAGACGCCGCAGCCGACCTCCCAGTCCCATTTCGCGATATCCGGCCGCGCGCCGTTGGCGATCAGGGTGCCGAAAATATCCGAATAGGATTCGTTCAGCGCGCCGGTCTCGCCGAGATAAATCAGCCGCGCCGTGGCGCCGGTGACGCCGTGAAACAGTTCGTGCGCGACCACGGAGAGGGCCGAGGCCAGCGAGCGCAATTTGCCGTCGACCAGTTCCTGGCCGTACAGCATCTGGACCCCGTCCCAGAATGCGTTCATCCACACATCGCTCCCCGGCGGCTGCTCGAACTGCTTGACCACGCAGTTGACGGTGGAGACCACGCGCCCGCCCATGTTGTCGATGTTGTTGCGCTTGAGCACCTTGCGCAGAAACCGCGCGACGATGGCGGCGTGGGTATGGGCGCTGACGGCAGCCGGCGACCAGGGCGACGCCGCGAGATCGCCGGGCAGCCTGCCGTCGACCGGGTCGCGGTAGGCGAAGTCGTAGGTTTCGATGTTCAGCTCGGCGTTGCGCATCACCCGCTTGCCGTCCTTGATTTCGATGTCGAAGGTCTGCATCCGGCCGAGTTCGTCGCGGGCGCTGGCGGTGCCGTGCCGGGCGGCGGGCGTGCGCGGCAATTCCGCCACCAATGCGCCGTTGTGCGCGTCGATGACGTAGTCGAACACCAGCGGGATCTGGTGTTCGGATGCCTTGCCCTTGATTGCGGGTCCGCACATCCTCCACGATATAGGCGAGCCGCCATTTTCCGTTGTGATCGAGAAACACGTTGAGCGTCGGCACGCCGTCGGGAAGTTTGCTGCCATAGCCGGCCCGGGCGGCAATTCTCTTCAGCGCATCGAGCGGCGAAATTCTTGCGACGTAGGACGCCAACTCCGGCTGCGCGAGGCTGGAGTTGAGCGAGACCAGCTCATTATTGTCGTCGAGTTCGACGCTGACGAGCGAGGCGAAAACCGGGATGCCCCTGATCTGCTGGCGGAATTTCACCACTCTCGTTCCGGTCAGCGGCACCGTCTCGACGCCGAGGCTCCTGAAATCGCTCTCCGCGTCATCGACCTTCGGCGCGGTCAGTGACGGCATCGCGCGGCTGGCAAAGGCGTGGGCGAGGATGCGCTTGGCCGCGCTCTCGGGATCGAGGTTTTTCGGCAGGCTTGCCGCCATCGCGAAGGTGTTGGACGCCGGGCGATCCGCTCTCAGCGCCTCGAACGCGCGGCGGCCGCGTTTTTCGGTGACGTGCATGGCGAGAACCTGAAAGCCGCGCGCCGAGCGCGAGGCCGCCTTCTTTGCCGCTTTCTTCGCTTTCCTGGCCATGATTGCAGTCCTCCCGTCCGTCAACCGGAGGAAGTTAGGTCAATCTATCCCGATTGGGAAACGCAAAAGCTGAAAGAAGACGACGGCGACGCGCGGGCAGGGTTCGCCGGCGCGACATCGCGGCTGTGCGCACCTGCTGACGCGAAAGCGCGAATGGAATATTTTAGCTGGCCCCGCGCGCCAAAACGGTGTTGCTAGGGCGCGATAAGCGTGCAGAACAACCTACAAGCGGCGAGGGGAGTTGAGCCATGCAATCTGTCGTCATTACCGGGGCGTCCACCGGCATCGGGTGCGCGACCGCGAAATTGCTGCTCGGACGCGGGTTTCGGGTGTTCGGCAGCGTGCGCAAGCAGGCCGACGCCGACCGGCTGAAGGCCGAGTTCGGCGCCGGCTTCATCCCGATGTTGTTCGACGTCACCAACGAGGCCGCGGTGCTGGCGGCCGCCCGCGAGGTCCGCGCCGCGCTGAACGGTGAAACGCTGGCCGGGCTCGTCAACAATGCCGGCATTGCGGTGGCGGGGCCCGTGCTGGAGCTTCCGGCCGACGAATTCCGCCGCCAGATGGACGTCAACGTGATCGGGCCGATCATCTCGACCCAGGCCTTTGCGCCGCTGCTCGGCGCCGATCCGTCGCTGAAGGGGCCGAAGGGGCGGATCGTGATGATCAGTTCGGTCGCGGGCAGGAGCGGCAACCCGCTGACGCCGGCCTATGCGGCCTCCAAGCATGCGATCGAGGGGCTGTCGGAAAGCCTGCGCCGCGAAATGATGCTGTTCGGCATCGACGTCATCATCGTGGCGCCCGGCGCGGTGAAGACGCCGATCTGGGGCAAGGCCGAGGAGGTCGACATTTCCGCCTACGGCAATTCGCCCTATCTTCCGGCGCTCGAGCGGGTCTCGCAGCTTCACCAAATATCTGAGCGAGATCGGCCTGCCGCCGGAAAAGATTGCGGAAACGATCGCCACCGCGCTGACATCGGCGCATCCCAAGGTGCGCTACCAGATCACGCCGGACCCGATGCGGCATCTGATCACGGCGATTGTTGCCGAAGCGGATGGTCGACAAGATCATCGCCAAGCGCCTCGGCCTGATGCCCTCGGCTTGAGCGCGCGCGTGCTCAGAACCCTTGCCGGCGCCGCCGCGATCTGCTGCGTCGCCTCGCTCGTCCACGCCGGCGATCAGGGCGATCCCGAAAAATCCTGCGACGGCAACACCTACGAGATGGTCGAGTGTCTCAAGGCCAAGACCGCGCAGTGGGACAAGCGGATGACGGCAGCCTATCAGCAGGCGCTGAAGGACGCGGTGCCGCAGCAGCACGACCAACTCCGCGCGGCGCAGCGGTTGTGGATTCAGTATCGCGACGCCAACTGCCTGTATTACGGCCTCGGCGAGGGCACCATCGCCCGCCTCGACGCCGGCGAATGCATGCGCAGCATGACCGAGGCGCGCGCCCGCGAGCTGGAGAATCTCGGCCCCAAGTAACGATAAGTGACGATGATCAAGCCGGTTGCGCACTGCGCGGCGTGCGCGCCGACGCCATCGCGATCAGCCGCAGCGCCATCACCGCGAGCAGCGGCACCAGGAACAGCGCGTAGAGCGGCATGCCGGGGATTCGCTTGCCGAACGACACCATGAACTGGAACCAGAGGTAATAGCCGCCGGCCAGATGCAGGATGCGAAAGGCGCGCGGGCCGATCGCCTGCGCGGTGCGATCGAACGAGGTCGCGGTCATCGCGATGATGAAGGCATAGCCGATGCCGCCGAACGAATAGGAGGCGGCCGACGTCGCGGCCATGAATCCGGCCGGATCCATCGCCGCGAAAGCAGGCGATGGCGACGGCGTGGATGCCGTGCGACGCCGCGAAGGTGACGCCGAGGTAGCGGCGGTTGCGGCGCTGCCATCGGGTCCAGGCATTGGGCCATAGCCGCGCCAGCGCGCGCGGCGCTGAAGGCGAGGCAGAAGAACAACAGCGAGGTTCGCGCGGTGAAGCGGATCACCATGCGCACGCCCTCGACCTCGAATTGCCGCATGCCGGCGATCCAGAGCGCACAAGGCGGCAAGGATCAGCGTCAGCACGGCGAACAGCCGCCAGCCCTCGAACCAGTTTTGACGATGCCGGCATGATCGGCTCCCTCCGCTCGATGGAAATGTAATCACCAGTTACATCTAGCCGTGGCGTCGCCGTCAATCGTGTAATCAGTGCTTACATTCACGATCGGGTGATGCTATCGAAGGCCATGCCGCAAACCGCCAAGCCCCGTCCGATCCGAAAGCCCGCCGCCAGGCGGCCGGCCGCTCCGCGGCCCATCGCCGCGGCCAAAGCCCTATCATCATGGCGATCTCCGGCGCGTCCTGATCGACGCGGCGCTCCAGCTGGTCGAGGAGGGCGGCGCCGAGGCGGTCAGCGTGCGCGAGGCCGCGCGCCGCGCCGGAGTCTCGCCGGGCGCGCCGTTCCGGCATTTCGAAAGCCGCGACGCGCTGATGACGGCGGTGGCCGAGGAGGCGCAGCGGCGTTTCCGGGCCGAGATCGATGCCGCGCTGGCGGAAGCCCCGGCCGGCGATCCGCTGGCGCGGTTTCGCAAGCTTGGGCTCGCCTATCTGCGCTGGGCGATGCGCAACCCCGCGCATTTCGAGATCATCTCGAGCGGCCGGTATTTCGATCACGATCAGGCGGCCGAACTGTCGCGCGACAATGCCGAGCTGATCGGCCTGACCGAGCGCCTGCTGGCGGAGGCCTTCGCGGCAGGGGCAATTGCGCAAGCTCGATCTGAAGCAGGTGCAGCTCGCCGGCCGCGCCCTGGTTTACGGCTTTGCCCGCATGAACATCGACGGCCATCTTCCCGCGCTGGGGCGTGGCGGTAGCGGACGCCGAGCGCACCGCCGAGGCGATCCTCGATCTCTTCATCGCAGGCATTGCGCGCCGCCCCGGGCAAACCTGAACGCCCGCGCGGAAGAGTGTTAACGCGCTGAGCTGCCGGTCCTTGGCGCGCGGCAAATTCATTGCGCGTTCATGACGCTTCCATTACATTTTTATGACACGTCGCAGGCTCCGGCTGCGTCGTCCGTCCTCCTGGTCGTCGCCAGCCAAGGCCCCAAGGCAGTGCCGGGTCAGTTGCGTATTCAAGCCCATGGCGCCCGCGCCAAATCCAGGCCCATCCGCCAACGTCGTCGCCGGCAGCCTCGCCTCGATCGGCGTCTGGCGCTTGCTGGCGGTCGCGGCGCCGCAATTGGCGGCGCTCGCCGTCATGCTGCAGACCGAGACCGATTTCGGCTCGCGCATCGGCTTCCTGCTGTCCTGGGGGATCCTGAACTTCTTCTGGATCGCGCTGCTGCGGCGTCCGGCGTTGTCGGGCGCGCTGTCGCTGACGCTGGTGGTGGTGCTGGTGCTGCTGTCGCGGCTCAAGCACGACATCGTGCAGATGACGGCGAATTTCGTCGACCTGATGGTGATCGACCGCGACACCGCGGCGTTTCTTTTCACGATCTTTCCCAACCTGCGCTGGTCGGTGATCGGAGCTGGCCTCGTCATCCTGCCCCTGATGTATGCGCTGTGGTGGCTCGATCCGTTCCGGGTCCGACGGTTGCCGGCGCTGGCTTGCATGCTCGCCTGTCTCGCAGCACTGGTCGGATATTCTATTGAATGGCCCGATGAGGCCTGGCGCGGCTATTACGACGACGGCTATTTGTCGAAATTCGCCCGCTCCGGCGTCACCGCGGTGTCCGATTTCATCCATTACGGCTTCATGGAATCGGATACGGCCACGACCGAACGGCTCAAGGTGCCGCTGCTGGAGTCCTGCCATCCCAAAGGCGTGCGGCCGAACATCGTCATGATCCATGACGAATTCAGTTTCGATATTCGCGCGGCCGAGGGCATCAAGCTGCCGAAAGGCTATGGCGGCCAGTTCAAGTCGTTCGACGGCAAGGAGCGCAAATTCCTGGCCGAGAGCAATGGCGGGCCGAGCTGGTTCACCGAGTACAACGTGCTGGCCGGCCTGTCGTCGCGGTCGTTCGGCCGCTTCGCCTATTTCGTCACCCGCATTGCCTCCGGCCGCGTCGAGCGCGGCCTGCCGCTGGCGCTGCGCCGCTGCGGTTACGAGACGATCTCGCTGTATCCGGCCTTCGGCGCCTTCATGAGCGCGCGGAGCTTTCAGTCGACCACCGGCATTCAACACTTCCATGACGCGCACGATCTCGGCGCCCGGGACGTCGAACCCGACGGCTTCTTTTACGACAAGGCGCTGGGGCTGATGGCGCAGCAGCCGCCGGCGACGCCGCTGTTCACGTTCGTCTATCTCGCCGCCAATCATTTTCCGTGGGAGACGCGGTTTCGTCCCGACCTGACGCCGGCATGGCGCGAGCCCGGCAACGAGCCGGTGGTCGACGAATATCTGCGCCGGCAGGCGATCAGCGCCGAGGATTATCGCGCCTTCATCGCGGGGCTGAAGAAGAAGTTTCCCGGGCAGCCGTTCCTGATCGTGCGCTATGGCGACCATCAGCCGGAATTTTCGCCGCATATTCTCGATCCCGGCCTCGACGAAGCCGGTGTCGGCAAGAAGCTGGAGGAATACGACCCGCGCTATTACGCGACCTATTATGCCATCGATGCGATCAATTTCGAGCCGGTCCAAAGTCCGGCCGTGATGGACACGATCGACGGGGCTTATTTGCCGCTGGTGATCCAGGAAGCCGCCGGTATTCCGCTCGATCCGTCATTCGAGGAGCAGAAGAACATCATGCTCCGCTGCAAGGGCGTGTTCTATGCCTGCAAGGACGGCGCCGAAGCGCGCCGCTTCAACCGGCTCCTGATCGACGCCGGGCTGATCCACGGATTGTAGGGCGGGCGAACGGAACCCCCGAGAAGGAGGCAGACGCTGCACTGCGTCATTGGCTGGGGATGCAGCCCGCATACCCGGCTCCGGTGGCTTGACCGCGGCCGTCCAATTCATGTGAGATGAACCATGAGCCCTGTCCGCGCGCTATTGTCCCTTGTCCTGGTTGCAGCCTGGTCGTCCGCTTCGGCGCAGACGGTCAAATTCGAGGATTCCGCGGCCATGCTGGGCGCGAGCTGCGCCAAGGACATCGTCGACAATTGCCGCGGCGTCAATCTCGATGGCGTTCGTCTCAAGGACTGCCTGACACGCAATCAGGATGTGCTGTCGCCTCAGTGCAAGGGCAGCTACGTGCAGGCCTTCGACGCCATCCAGAAGCGCGTTGCGGCGCGCGCCGCCGTCACCAAGATGTGCGAGCGCGACATCAACAAGTACTGCGCCAGCGTCAAGACCGATCGCGCCCAGGCTCTGGCCTGCGTGCTGGCGGGACCGCGCGGCATGACCATCAATTGCAACAAGGCCCTCACCGAAGCGGGGTATCGCTGATGCGGCGGGCCGGCAAAAATCGCCGCGGCATCGGCCTCATCGCCGCCGCGCTGATCGCCTTCGTGGCGCTGCCGGCGCGCGCGCAGACCCCGGCGGCCGGCACGGCGGAGGAATGGGCCGGCAAGCTCGGCGGCCTCGAAACCGCGCCGGACCTGGATCTGGCCGCGCTGCGCCAGCAGGCGGCGGACCGGATCAAGGCGAGGGCGAAGCTCGATGCCGCGCCGCTCAAGCGGCCGCTGATCGCGCCGGAACTGCTCAAGCTGCCGCAGTTCTCGGCCGAGCTTCAATTCGATGAGGACGCTGCCGTGATTCGGCCGAAGTCGTATCGCACGCTGGGACGCATCGCCGATACGCTGTCGCTGCCGTCGCTTTGGGCCTACAAGTTCCTGATCGTGGGTCATACGCTTTCAACCGGCAAACGCGATTATAATCTGACGCTCAGCCAGCGAAGGGCCGACGTGGTGCGCGACATTCTCGTCAACACGTTCAAGATCTCGCCGAAGCGGCTTCAGTCGATCGGCCTTGGCGAGGAGCAGATGCTGGACAGCGCCCGTCCCACGGCGCCGGTCAATCAGCAGTTCCAGGTGCTTACCGTGGGCAAAGCGCCCTAGAGCATGATCCGGAAAAGTGGGAACCGGTTTTCCGAGAAGATCATGCTCAAACAAGACGAGCGACGAGCATGATTCAACTCGTTTGAATCATGCTCTCGCGCCCGCTGCCGCGGCATCGACGGCGGCGGCAATCGATCCCCGGAGGTGTCAAATGGCCACAAGCCTGAAGCAGATGATGGAAGCCGCCAACGCCGCGGTACCGAAGATCACGCCGGACAAGACGCGCGAATTGATCGGCAAGGGCAACACGCTGGTGGTCGACGTGCGCGACGCGCCGGAGGTGGAAAAGAGCGGCAAGATCAGGGGCGCGGTGCATGTCTCGCGCGGCATGCTGGAATTCCGCGCCGATCCCGATTCACCCGCTCACGACAAGAATTTTTCAAAGGACAAGACCGTCATCCTCTATTGCGCATCCGGCGGACGTTCCGCGCTTGCCGGCAAGGTGCTGAGGGATCTCGGCTACGAACACGTCTACAACGCCGGCGCCTTCAAGGATTGGGCCGAAAGCGGCGGCGAGATCGACAAGCCGGAGTCGGGGAAGTAAGGCGCCACGCGTGGCTTCACAGGCCGGTGGCGGAACGTTCATGGCGCAGCTGCAATCGACCATCACCTGTCCGCAGTGCGGGCATCAATCGGAAGAGACGATGCCGATTGATGCATGTCAGTTTTTCTACGATTGCAAGGGGTGCGGCCAGCGTTTGAAACCGAACACTGGCGATTGCTGCGTGTTTTGCTCTTTTGGTTCGGTTCGATGTCCGCCTGTTCAAGACGGGGCTTCGTGTTGTGAGTGACATCGGCGACAACGGTTGCCGGAGGTCAGAGATACATCGTATCAATATCCACTGACGACTCGACGCCCAGCTTGACGAAGTTCTTCGCCAGCCAGTCGCCCGCGCATTTTCGTCCCTGGTCGCGAAGAAAAATGAGAAAATCCCAATCGGCGTTGTACTTGCTTGTCGCACCGAGTGCGCCCATGAATTCGTCGTCCGAGATGCTGTGGATCAGCACGTGCGGCAGGTCTTCGTCGACGATACGGTGCTGCGTGATGAGCCTGGTGACGAAGCTGACCGCCCGCATCTCCCGCATCAGTGACGAATTGAAGCTGATCTCGTTGATGCGATTCAGGATATCGCCCGCGGCGCGCGGCACCTCCTTGCGGAACAGCGGATTGATATGAACGATGACGATGTCGGTGCTCTTGCAGTTGTAGATCAGCGGGAAGAGCGCCGGATTGCCCATGTAGCCGCCGTCCCAATAGGCTTCGCCGTCGATCTCGACCGCATGAAACATCGAGGGGAGACACGCCGAAGCCATCACGGCGGATGCTGAAATCTCCTCTCCGGCGAAGACCTTTATCTTGCCGGTACGAACGTTCGTCGCGGAGAGAAAAAGCTTCACCGGGCAGTTCGGGCGCTTCAGCACCTCGAAATCGATCGATTGCGCGACCACGTCACGCAACGGATTGTAGTCCGTGGGGTTGAACTCATAGGGCGACAGCACGCGGGTCACGAAGCCCATCATGGAGAAGGCCGGCGACCATTTCAGCTTGTGATCCCCCAGCATCCGGTCGATGGGATTTGGCTGCAACGGCCCGAGCCTCGCCGCATCGCTGACGCGCTTCCAATAGTCCGTGAGCGCCTTGCGTGCCCCTTCGCGACCGTCGACCGCAAGCCCGGAGGCAAAGACCGCCGCATTCATCGCGCCGGCGCTGGTCGCACTCAGTCCCTCGAAGGCGAGATTTTCCTCGTCCAGAAATCGGTCGAGTACACCCCAGGTAAAGGCGCCGTGCGCTCCGCCCCCCTGTAGCGCGAGGTTGACGGTCCTGACCTTGCCGGAGAATGCCGGTTCGCGACCGGCTCCGGACGCCTCAGGACTTTTCCGCGACTTCCGCTTCGAAGCAACATCCATGGTCGAATCCCAACTCATTCACCCGCACACGCAAGGCATTAATGCAACAATTGGATTATTCGAAAGTAGCAGAAACCCGCGTCGATCCACGTCGGTCAGAGGTCATTTATAGCACGAATGCACGTCGGCTGACGCCGTGCTCGCCTCTATTTTTCCAGCCAGAATGCGGCGGGTGAGCCCCCTCGGGCCGAAGCGACCGCTCCCTGACAGGCGCCCGTCGCGCGAAACACTGCCGTGGCGAGGATACCGACCGGAAACCACTATCGCTTGCTGATCTTCTCCCAAAGCCAGCGCGCCACCGACGACGGCGACGAGGCGCCATCGCCGCCGGCGGCGCGCAAATTCGCCTCGCGCATCGCGGCGATGTCGATCTTGCCGAGCAGCGGGGTCAGCGCGTCGCGCAACGCCTGGTCGCCGGCGCGTTTCGGCGACAGCAGCACGATCGCGTCGTAGGGCGGGATCGCGTGCCTGACATCGTCCAGCACCACCAAATCGTATTTCGCGATCAGCCCGTCCGAGGTATAGCCCGCGATCACGTCGACCTCGCCGGAGGCGACCGCGGCGTACATGAAATCCGGCTGCATCTGCCGTTGCGCGCGGAATTTGAGACCATAGGCGCTTTGCAGCCCGGCCCATTCCGGCCGCGAGAAGAACTCGTAATCTCCGGCGATCGACAGCGAGGGCGCATGCGACGCGAGATCCGCGATCGAGCGGATGCCGAGCATCTCGGCGCGCTTGCGCGGCATCACCAGCGCATAGGCATTCTCAAAGCCGAGATCGCCGAGCAATGTTACCTTCTGCTGCGCCAATATCGCCTTGAGGTCGGCGAGCAGTTCTTTGCGCGGCTTGATATCGGTGTGGTGAAACTGGTTGGCCCACAGCGTGCCGGAATAATCGACATAGACGTCGATATCGTTGGTCACCAGCGCATCGAAGATGACGTTGGAGCCGAGGCCCTCGCGGGTGGTCGCTGTCAGTCCCGCCGCCCGCAGCCGCTGCGCGATCAGCGCGGACAGCACATATTGCTCGGCGAAGGTCTTGGCGCCGACGATATAGCTCGACGGCGAACGCGCCATCGTCGGCACCAGCGTTGCCGCGACCAGCGCGGCGATGCCGGCGGCGCCGAGCGCGGTGCGAATACGGCTGCGAATGCGCAGGCCGGTCTCGATCAGGGCCAGCAACTGATCGACCGCGAGCGCCAGTACCGCGGCCGCGAGGCAGCCGAACAGCACGAACACCCAGTTCTGGGTCTGCAATCCCGCAAAGATGTAATTGCCGAGGCTGGTCTGGCCGATCGGCGTCGACAGCGTCGCGGTGCCGATCACCCACACCGCCGCGGTGCGGATGCCCGCCATGATCACCGGCAGCGCCAGCGGCAGTTCCACCGTGAACAGCGACTGCCGCGGCGTCATGCCGACGCCTTGCGCGGCCTCGACGATGGCGGCATCGACGCCTTGCAGGCCGGTGATGGTGTTGCGAAGCACCGGCAGCATCGAATAGAGCGCCAGCGCCAGCACCGCGGGCAGGAAACCGAACGCGGAAAAATCCAATCCGAACCAGGCCAGCGACAATGACGCCAGCGCCAGCAGCAGCGGATAGAACAGTGCGAGCAGCGCCAGACCCGGCACCGTCTGCACGATGGAGGCAATGCCGAGCAGCGCGCCGCGCATCACCGGGCGGTTGCGCGCGGCGATCGCCAGCGGCAGGCTGACGAGCAAGTCCCAGCGCCAGCGCGGTGACGCTGACGCGGACATGGTTGCCGAGGTAATCCGGCAGATGCGAAAGCGCCTCGCTCCAGCGCGGATCGGACAACAGGTTCATGCCGCGCCATCCCGCGGCAGCAGCACGTTGAGCCGCTCGGCCTGCCGCCGCGGCGTGCGCAGGAGTTCGCCGACGTAGGCGTCGCCGCTGCCGGAAAGCTGCGCCGGCGTGCCCTGCGCCAGCAATTTCCCGCCACGCATCACGGCAACGCGGTCGGCGAGCAGGATCGCCTCGGTCATGTCGTGGGTGATCATGACGGTGGTCAGTCCGAGTTTTTTGTGCAGATCGCGGAAATCGTCGCCGAGCGCGTCGCGGGTGAGGGGATCGAGCGCGCCGAACGGCTCGTCCATCAGCACGATCTTCGGCCGCGCCGCCAGCGCCCGGGCGACGCCGACGCGCTGGCGCTGGCCGCCCGACAATTCATGCGGATAGCGGTCGCGATAGGCGCCGCGGTCGAGCCGCACCAGATCGAGCAATTCGTCCACCCGCGCGGAAATCTCCGTCGCCGGTTTGCCCAAGAGTTTCGGCGTGATCCCGATATTGCCGGCGACGCTGATATGCGGAAACAGGCCGCCGCTCTGGAACACATAGCCGATGCGGCGGCGCAACGCGACCGGATCGACCGCGCGCACGTCCTCGCCCTCGACCGTGATGTGGCCAGAATCGGCCTCGATCAGCCGGTTCGCCAGCCGCAACAGCGTGGTCTTGCCGGAACCGGAACCGCCGACGATGGCGAGGAACTCGCCGTCGGCGACCTCCAGCGAAACGTCGTCGACGGCTTTCACGCGGCCGCCGTCAAAACTCTTGCTGACATGCGCGAAGGCGATTCTGGGCGGCGATGGCATTCGGTCCAGTCTCGTGCCTGCTGTTCTTGCCCTCCGGGGAGGGGGAGGGGATCAACTAGCACGTCTATGCACCGCGTTGAACTTATCCTTCACAGGCGCTAAGCCATCATCCGGAGTTCGAGGGGGACGAAGGGTGGACACGACAAAGCCAACGGCGGTCGCGCTTGACGACGCGACGGTGGCGTTCCGCCTTGCCGATGACCGCGTCTATACCGCGGTCGAAAAGGCAAACCTGCAGATCGCGAACGGCGAGTTCGTCGCCATCGTCGGTCCCACCGGATGCGGAAAATCGACGCTGTTGAACGTCGCGGCCGGCCTGCTCAAGCCCGCTTCGGGCGGGGTGCGGATTTTCGACCAGCCGCTGAACGGTCTCAACCGGGAGGCCGGCTATCTGTTTCAGGCCGACGCGCTGTTTCCCTGGAAGACCGCGATCGACAATGTCGCCATTGGGCTCGAGATCCAGGGCGCGCCGCGCGCGATGGCGCTGGAGCGGGCGCAGGGCTGGTTGACCGCGGTCGGCCTCGGCGCATTCGGCAACCGCTATCCGCACATGCTGTCGGGCGGCCAGCGCAAGCGCGTCGGCCTCGCGCAGGTGCTGATACGCGATCCGAAAATCCTGCTGATGGACGAGCCGTTCGGGCCGCTCGATGCCCAGACCCGGCAGATCATGGGCAATCTGCTGCTGGAATTGTGGAGCGCCGACCGCAAGGCGGTGCTGTTCGTCACCCACGATCTGGAAGAGGCGATCGCGCTCGCCGACCGCGTCGTGATCATGTCGGCGGGCCCGGCGGCGCGCATCATCGGCGACTGGCGGGTCCAGCTTCCGCGCCCGCGCGATATTTCGGAGGTTCGGCTAGGGAATGAATTTCACACGCTGCACCGGGAAATCTGGAGCGTGCTGAAGGACGAGGTGATGAAGGGTTACGCCCAATCGGCGGCCGGGTGAATCCGGCCGGCAACAAGAAATCTTAGGGGAGATGTCATGCTGATACGTGGTTTGGTTCTGGGCGCAGCCGTTGCGCTCGCGGCTCTGGGCGGCTCCCGCGCGGCGTTCGCGGAAGGCGTGTTCACGCTGTCCTCGCCGGATTTCAAGGACGGCGAACGGCTGCCGCTGAAGAGCGCGGGCAACAACAAGGCCAATCCGAATTGCGTCGGCGAGAATGTTTCTCCGACCCTGAATTGGGCGAACCCGCCCGCCGGCACCAAGAGCTATGCGCTGCTGATGATCGATCCTGAGGGCCGTCCGCCCGGCGGCGTCGTCCATTGGGTGGCCTATGGCATTCCGCCTTCCGTCACCGGCTTTGCCCAGGGCGAGGTATCGAAGCCGAGCGAGAAATATGTCGGCGGCATCGGCACCAACAAGTTCTCCACCTACACCGGGCCTTGCACGCCGCCCGGCGCGCCGCATCACTACACCCTTACGCTGATGGCGACGGATCTCGAACCGACCGCGCTGCAGGCGGGCCTGACCCGCGACGAACTGGTCAAGGCGCTGGAGGGCCACGCCAAGGCCGCGACCGGCCTGGTCGGGACATTCTCGAAGCCATGATGCGGGCACGCCTCACACCGGGAGAGGGAGCCTAGCCCATGTCGCGCCTGACGCTGCTCGGTTTTCAGTTGCTCGTCGCCGTCGTGGCGCTGGCCTGTGGCAGGTGTTCGCCACCGTGCCGGTGTTCGGCCGCCTGCTGCTGCCGCCGTTCTTCTTTTCCAATCCGCTCGATGTCGGCAGCCAGATCTTCGACTGGTTCCGCACCGGCGTGATCTGGAAGCATCTGGCGATCACGCTCTGGGAATCGATCCTCGCTTTCGTGATCGGCTCGCTCGGCGGCGTGCTGGTCGGCTTCTGGTTCGCGCGCCAGCCGGTGGTCGCCGCCGTGTTCGATCCCTATGTGAAGATGGCCAACGCGCTGCCGCGCGTGGTGCTGGCGCCGATCTTCACGCTGTGGCTCGGCCTGGGCATCTGGTCGAAGGTCGCGCTCGGCGTCACGCTGGTGTTCTTCATCGTGTTCTTCAACGTCTACCAGGGCGTCAAGGAGGTCTCGGGAACGGTGCTCGCCAACGGCCGCATGCTCGGCATGAGCGAGCGGCAGTTGATGCGGCACGTGTATTGGCCCTCGGCGCTGTCGTGGATGTTCTCCTCGCTGCACACCTCGGTCGGCTTCGCGGTCGTCGGCGCGGTGGTCGGCGAATATCTGGGATCGGCGGCCGGGCTCGGCTATCTGATCCAGCAGGCCGAAGGCGTGTTCGACGTCGCCGGCGTGTTCGCCGGCATGTTCGTGCTGTCCGCCTTCGTCATCCTGATCGATCTCGCGGTGACAGCGGTCGAGCGCCGGCTGCTGGTCTGGCGGCCGGACGCGATGCAGGGGCGGGGATAGAGCGAGACCTGTCTATCGCGTCATTGCGAGGAGCGAAGCGACGAAGCAATCCAGCTTTCGTGAATGTCGCCGTTCGCCTTCGCAATGACGGCTGAGGGCAGTGCCCCCGTCAGTTCAGCATCTTGGTGTCGTCGGGCGCCTGCGGCGGCGTCTTGATCGCGATCGCCTTCAGCGGCCGCCCGTCCGGCTTGGTGCCGCCATGCGCGGTGCCCTTCGGGATCACGACGAGGTCGCCCGGTCCGACCTTCACTTCCTTGTCGCCGAGCCAGATCGTGCCGGTGCCTTCCAGGATGTACTGGATCTCGTTGGTGTTGGGATGCATGTGCTTGCCGACATTGCCGTCCTGGATCGAGATGGTGGCGCCGTCGGCGGAAACGAACATCTTGGAATGCATGCCGCCGGCATTGGCCGGGCCGAGCGCGTCGCCGGAGAAGTCCTGGGTGTGAATGACCTGCGCGGTGACGTTCTCGGCGGCGGCGCGGCCGGCTGCATCGAATAGGTCACGGCGCAGCCGGCAGCGAACGCGGCGGCGATGGTCAGAGTCGTAGCGATGCGATTCATGGACTTTCCTCCCCAAGGGTAATTTTGTGAGCGGCATCGTATGTCGCGAATTCAGGCTTGGCCAGCGCGTGCGACAATGCGCCCGCCGCGCTCCCGGAAAAAAATGCAGCGCGGCCGGTGGAATAAACGCCGGTCCGGCCTTTCGCGGCGAGCGTGCCGGCGACCAAAGTCGCCTTCTCAAGGGGTGTGCGCTGCATTATGTTGGCGCCCAACGAATGGAGGAAATCATGCGGAAATCACTGGGCCGGCTGGCCGCGACGCTGTTGGCGTTGACGCTCACGTCGGGTTTTGCCGCAGCGCAAAGCAAGATCACGGTCGCCGTCGGCGGCGGCGCCTGCCTGTGCTATCTGCCGACCGTGCTGGCAAAACAGCTCGGCGAATTCGACAAGGCCGGGCTTGCCGTCGAACTGGTCGATCTCAAGGGCGGCTCGGATGCGCTCAAGGCCGTGCTCGGCGGCAGCGCCGACGTGGTTTCCGGCTATTTCGACCATTGCGTCAATCTCGCCGCCAAGAAGCAGGAGCTGCAGGCGTTCGTGGTCTATGACCGCTATCCCGGCCTCGTGCTGGTGGTGTCGCCCTCGCACACTGGCGAGATCAAATCGATCAAGGATCTCGCCGGCAAGAAGGTCGGCGTCAGCGCGCCGGGCTCCTCGACCGACTTCTTCCTCAAATATCTCCTGAAGAAAAACGGCATCGATCCGACCAGTGCCTCCGTGATCGGCGTCGGCCTCGGCGCCACCGCGGTCGCGGCGATGGAGCAGGG
The DNA here is from genome assembly GCA_963843225.1 of uncultured Alphaproteobacteria bacterium. Classification (GTDB taxonomy): domain Bacteria; phylum Pseudomonadota; class Alphaproteobacteria; order Rhizobiales; family Xanthobacteraceae; genus Bradyrhizobium. The sequence goes on from CAWJJT010000018.1 coordinate 534,367, forward strand.
CCAGATCGATGCCGCCGTGATGCTCGATCCCTCGGTCACCGTGCTGCAGGGCAGCCATCCGGACCTGCGCATTCTCTCCGATACGCGCACGCAGAAGGATACGCTCGGCGTGTTCGGCGGCGAATATCCGGGCGGCGCGCTCTATTCGACCACGGCCTGGGTCGCCTCGCATGAGAAGGAGGTGCAGGCGCTGACCAACGCCATCGTCAACACGCTGGCCTGGATCCACTCGCATTCGGCCGAGGACATCATGGCGAAGATGCCGCCGGAAATGGTCGGCAAGAACAAGGAGCTCTATCTCGCCGCGCTCAAGAACACGATCCCGATGTATTCGGAGACCGGCAAGATGGACCCCAAGGGCGCCGACGCCGTGCTCGCGGTGTTCAGCGAGAGCTCGCCGGAAGTCGCCAAGGCCAATATCGACGTCACCAAGACCTTCACCAACAAATTTGTCGAGCAGGCCAAGAAGACGACGGGGATGAATGCCAAATAGATCCGGTCGGGCGGCATGACGCCGCCGGTCATTCATCGCGTCACGACGCTCGATCTGCGGTTTGAGCCGTGGCCGTGGCCGTTCGCGACCGAGCGGCGCGCCGAGATCGATGCGCATTTCGCGGTCAAGCAGCGCGAGAAGCCGATCTGGAACGGCCGCGTCCTGCTGGGGCGCGATCCGGTCTTCACCGGCGCGCGCTTCGGCGCCAGCTATTTCGAGACCGATTTCGCCAGCTTCCTGGCCTGGCGCGACTGGGGCTTTCCCGACGCCGAGCGTCTTCAACGGCTTCGGGATGGGCGCGCTGCGCTGCGTCCGACGGCGCGTTCGTGCTGGGCGAAATGGGCCAGCACACCGCGAATGCCGGCCGCGATCTATTTTCCGTCGGGAACGCCCGATCTCGACGATATCAGCGGCGACACGGTCGATATCGCCGGCAGCGTCGCCCGCGAGGTCGAGGAGGAAACCGGACTGACGCCGGCGGATTATCGTGCCGGCCGCGCACTGGGATTGCGTGGTCTCCGGCGCCGCGATCGCGATGATCCGGATCCTGGATGTCGATCTCTCCGGCGAAGCGCTGCGCGCGCGGATCGAGGCCAATCTGGCCGGCCAGCGCCAGCCGGAACTTTCCGCGATCCATCTGGTGCGCAGCAGAGCCGATCTCACCGCGGCGATGCCGCGCTTTGTCACGGCGTTTATCGAGCACAGTTCGCGACGTAGCCTGTAGCCTGGATGGAGCGAAGCGAATCCGGGAACCGTGGCAACCTGGATCCCCGGATTTCGCTGCGCTCCATCCAGGCTACATACCGTTTGAAGATCGAACCGGACCTCGAATCGTCATGAGCAAAAAACCCTCGCCATCGCTCGGCGCCGAGCTGAAACCCTTCGTCGCGCCGTTCCGCTTCGACGGATCGGGCAAGTTCCATCTGCGGTCGCACAAGACCAACGAGAAGGGCGGCCTCGACAAGGACAAGGGCGAGAAGATCCTCGAGGCCAACCGCAAGCGGCTGAACGATTTTCAGGAAAAGCTTTACGCGCAGGATCGCTGGTCGCTGCTGCGTGATCTTCCAGGGCATGGATGCGTCCGGCAAGGACAGCGCCATCAAGAGCATCTTCGACGGCGTCAATCCGCAGGGCTGCGAGGTCACTTCGTTCAAGCAGCCGATCGTCGCACGAACTCGATCACGATTTCATGTGGCGCAGCATGATCGCGCTGCCGGAGCGCGGCCGCATCGGCATCTTCAACCGCTCCTATTATGAGGAATGCCTGGTGACGCGGGTGCATCCGGAATTCCTCGCCAAGGAGAAGATCCCGCCGAAGCTGATCACGAAGAACATCTGGCGCGAGCGGTTCGAGGACATTTCCGCGATCGAGCGTTATCTCGACGCGCAACGGCACCGTGATCCTGAAGTTCTTCCTCAACGTCTCGAAGCAGGAGCAGCGCGAGCGGTTTCTCGACCGGCTGGACCAGCCCGTCGAAGAACTGGAAGTTCTCGATGAACGACATCACCGAGCGCGCGCTGGTGGCCGCGATACATGGCGGTGTACCAGGACATCGTCCGGCATACCTCGACGGCGGTGGCGCCGTGGTACGTGGTGCCGGCCGATCACAAATGGTTCGCGCGGGTGGTGATCGGCTCGGCCATCGTCAGCGCGCTCGAAAAGCTCAATCTGCGCTTTCCGCGCGCCGACAAGGCCTCGCTGCAGGAGTTCAAGCAGGTGCGCGAGGCGCTGGAGAATGAAGGCAAGGGGCAGAAGAAAAAGGCGAGGGCTGCGAAACGGACGCCGAAGGGCAGTTAGATCGGCGGTCTCTTTGACGGTCGGCGGATGGGCCGAACACGGCCCATCCCTATCTGCGGCGCCGGAATAATCCGCGGCGCACCGGCAAGCGCTCTGATGGGGTTGCCGGCTATGCGTGCATCTGGCCGATCGCCTTCGCCTGGCGCGGCTGCCATCTGGCGTCGGCCGCGCTATGCGAGAGTTCGCCGATGATCCGAAGGATTTCGGATCGGGTATCGATCGCGGCGAATTCGCCGGCCATCAGCGACGCGCGCGAACGATAATCGGACTTGTCGAGCACGGTGCGGACGGCCTCGCGCAGCGCCTGCGGCGTCGGTTCGTTGGTCGCAAGATCGATGCCGACGCCCGACCACGCGACGCGCGCGTTGACGTCGGCCTTGTCTTCGGTCAGCCCGGCCGTGACAAGCGGAATTCCAAAGCTCATGGCCTGGTTGACGCTGCCATAACCGCCATTGGTGACGAACACGTCGACCTTGGGCAGGATCCATTCGAACGGCAGATATTGCGAAGGCCGCGCGTTGGCTGGAATTGGGGCCGGGTATGGCGTCGATGGGGCGCCCGCCGGCGGTCACGACCACGAGCACATCGGGCTCGTTCGCAAGCGCCGCCAGCGTCGGCCCGATCAGCAGGCCGAAATCGTGATTGGCCACCGTTCCCTGCGTCACCAGCACCACCTTGCGCGAGCCGTCGAGTTCGTCGGCCCAGGATGGCAGCGGGGCCTGATTCGGAATGATCGGAGGCGTGCCGACGAAATGCACCGAGGGCGGGAAGTCGCGCGGAAATTCGAAAGCTCGGAACTGTCAGTTGCAGATAGGCGTCCGCCAGCTCGACGACGGAATCGAACAGCGTCATCGACATCGGCCCGACGCCCAGCATCCGCAGGCGACCGGTTCAGGCGATCGCGGCACGGGCTGATAGATGAGCCGTGTCATGTTCGCGATAGATCGCCGCGTATTCGTCGCGCTGCTGCTTCCGTGGTCGCGGGCGGCAGGCCGATGAAATGCGGCGCGCCGTCCTCGCGGCGCCAGTGCAGAAACGACGTGCCGCACAGCACGATCGGAGGCCGCTTCGACGCGGTCCCGAGCAGCATCGGCAGCACGCCGAACAGCATGTCGTCGCCGATGATGATGTCGGCCGGGAAGTCGTGCAGCACCTGCTGCAGACCCTCGTGCTGAGCGGGAATGGTGTCGACGAACACCCGCTCCATCGCGACGCGCAGCCATTCGGGCCCCGGCGGCATGGTCTTCAGTTCGGGAGCCACCGCGTCGAAGTCGCGCAGGTCGAAGTCCGCCCCGTCGGGAAGCGGATGAAATTTCGCCCCGATGGCTTCGATGCGGCTGCGCAGGACGCTGCCCGATAAAAAGGCGATCTCGTGGCCTTCGGCGATCAGGAAGCGCCCGATCGCAAGCAGCGGATTGAGATGGCCCGTGGCGGGCGTCGAGGCGATGAGGATTTTCATGTGACCTGTCACTCCGGTTGTTCCAAGAAGCGGCTTTTGCCGGACCTGTCCGGCGGCTCGCTCCGGGAGGACAGGCTGAAGGTTCGCGGTTACGCCACGACTTCGGCGCGGCGCGAAACGGTTACGGCTGCAATGCGTGATGGCCTTGCGAAGGCAGCGATGGATTGCCGAGCCGGACAGGCGGCTCCTTGAGCATTGAGAGGGCGCATCAAATGGTCCAGAATGGGCCAGTGGCGGCGGCAACTAGAGGTCATTCGCTGTCGATGCCGCACTGCCGCCCGTGGTGACGGAGATCCTTCATCGCGTCAGGAGTGACGAAGATGGTTCCGCTGAAGCTGCCGCTCTGGCTGCGCCTGGTGCTGGTTGTCGGTGCGATCGGTCTGGTGTCGGGCGCGAGCCTGCTCGCCTATCGGTACTACACGCGCCCGGTCACGCTGAGCGTCGCGGTGGGCTCGATCGACGGCGAGGCGGCCAAGGCCATGTCGGCCCTTGCGAGCCAGCTGGCTGCGACCAACGCGCCGGTGCGGCTCAAGGTCGTCGACAGCGGCACGGTGCTTGACGCGGCAAATGCCTTTTCGGCGGGCAAGGTCGATCTTGCCGTGGTTCGCGGCGATGTCGGCGACTTGTCGCAGGCGCAAGCTGTCGTCGTGGTCAGCCATGTGGTCTTGCTCATCGTTGCGCCGCCGGGCTCGTCGATCGACAGCATGGAGAAATTGAAGGGGCGTCGCGTCGGCGTGATCGCCGGGGACAGCAATGGCCGCATCGTCGATGTCTTGAGCAAGGAATACGGGCTCGATCGCGCCAAGACGTTCAAGAATATCGCGCTGCCGGACGCACGGAACGCGATTCAGTCCAAGGACGTCAGCGCGCTGCTCATGGTGATTCCTCTCGCGCAAAAATATTTGTCGCTGCTGCGAGGCTTTTTCCAGCAGGGCCCCAAGGCTTTGCCGGTGCTGATCCCGGTCGATTCCGCAGGCGCCATCGCCGAAACCGAACGCGCCTATGAAAGCTTCGATGTGCCCAAGGGCACGCTGCGCGGGGCGCCGCCGGTTCCGGACGATGACCTGACGACATTGAGGACTTCGCTGTATCTGGTGGCGCAGAAGAAGCTTGGCACGGACCTCGTGGCGAGCCTCACGCAAACCATCATGCATGCGCGCCGGGAGCTTATGGGCGAGCAGCCCATTTTTGCGCAGATCACCGCGCCCAGCACCGACGCCGACGCCTATCTCGCGCTGCACCCGGGAGCCGCGGCCGTCTACAACGGCACCCAGCAGAGCTTCATGGATGAATACGGCAACTGGATCTACCTGACGCCGATGGCGTTGGGCGCCGCGGCCACCGTGCTTGCTGCGGCCTGGAAGTTCCTGGGGATCGGGAGCCCCGCCGGCAGCGAAGGCCCGCTGGATTCCCTCTATGCGCTCGGCCGCCGAATTCGCAAGGCCGGCTCCGACGCCGAGCTATCGGAGATCGAGGAGGAGATCGACGGCATTCTCAGGGCGCAGCGAGCCAAAGCCGCCGAGGGCGACGAGAACGCGGTCGACGATGCGACATTGAATGTCGCCGCGCATCGGCTGGAAAGCCTGATTCATGACCGGCGAACGATGCTTTCGAAGAAGCCTGTTGCGTCCGCAGCTTAAGACAAGAGGAGATAGTTATGAAGTATCTGACGCTCCCTGCATTAGGAAATACGATTGCGCTTGCTTTGATCCTTTGTCAGCCCAGCGCTCGCGCCGACAGCGACGGCGCAGAGTGCTCCAGGAGCCATCACGGAGCAGGCTGCGCACGCTATCGGTGTCGATGCCTACCTCTATTTCTATCCGCTCATCTCGGTAGACATCACCCGGAAGCAATCCACGAACATCGAGGCGGGAAAGGAATTCGGCAAAGGTCCGATGAATATGTTCGTGAACGTTCCGGCGTTTCCGCCTGCCGATGTGAAAGTGGTCGTGCGGATCAACTTCGATACGCTCTATTCAATTGCATGGCTCGATCTCACGAAGGAACCGCAAATCGTCTCCGTGCCGGATACGGACGGGCGATTTTACCTCATGCCAATGCTCGATATGTGGTCGGATGTTTTCGCTTCGCCGGGCTGGCGGACAACAGGCACCCAGGCGGCGAACTTCCTCGTCACGCCGCCCGGCTGGAGTGGAACGGTTCCAGAAGGATTTACGCGCATCAATGCGCCGACTCCCTATGTCTGGATCATCGGCCGCACCAAGACGGACGGCCCAGCCGACTACGATGCGGTGCATAAGATTCAGGCGGGCTATTCCGTCACGCCGCTCTCTCGCTGGGGCAAGGCACCGGAGCCGGTGGTCGTGAAGATCGACCCGAGCGTCGACATGAAGACGCCGCCGAAGATTCAGGTCGATACCATGCCGGCGGCCAAATACTTCACCTACGCGGCCGAACTCCTGAAATTGCACCCGCCCCACATCACGGATGAGCCGATCATCGCGCAGATGAAGAAGATCGGGATCGAACCCGGCAAGAGCTTCGACTTCGACAAACTCGACCCCGTCGTCAAGAAGGCGCTGGAAAGTGCTCCGGAGGACGCCCAGCAACTCATGACGTGGAAAATGCCGACGCTCGCCCGGGTCGTGAACGGATGGTCCATGAACACCGACACGATGGGCGTTTATGGCAATTATTACCTGAAGCGTGCCATCGTCACGCAGGTCGGCCTCGGTGCCAATCTACCCGAGGACGCCATCTATCCGCTGAACCTTTTCGACGACACCGGCAAGCCGCTCGACGGCGCGAACAAGTACATGATCCACTTCGACAAGGGCGCCTCGCCGCCCGTAAACGCCTTCTGGTCCATCACGCTCTACGATAGCGAAGGCTTCCAGGTAGCGAACGTGCTCAATCGCTTCGCGGTCAGCAGTTACTTTCCCTTCAAGACCAACGCGGATGGGTCGCTCGATCTTTACCTTCAAAACGAAAGCCCCGGCAAAGACAAGGAAGCCAACTGGCTGCCCGCGCCGAAGGGGGCCTTCAACCTGACCATGCGTCTCTACGGCCCGAAGTCCGAAGCTCTCACCGGCAAATGGAATCCGCCGCCGGTCACGAAGGTTCAGGGACTGCCAAGCCTGACGGCACAATAGCCCTGACGGAGCGGTCGCCAAAATGAGAGGGAATTCCGGAGAATGAACGATCTGTTGATCTCGCTCCTGGTGTTCGCGATCATATTTGGCGGCGCCCTGGTCGGGATGGCTGTTCGGCCGCTGTTGTCGGAAGAACATCTGCATCCCGAACTCGAGGGACGTTGTCAAAATGGCCACGGGTCTGATTGGCACCCTGGCCGCACTTGTGCTCGGCCTCCTGATCGCGTCCGCAAAGAGTTCATTTGATCAGAAGACCAATCAGGTCAGGCAAATGACCGCGACCATCATCCTGCTCGACAATCTGCTCACGCAATATGGTCCGGAAGCGACCCCGCTCCAACGGCTGTTGCGGCAGGGCATTCCGCCGCTGGCCGATCGCATCTGGCATGAGGAAGCAATTCCGAATGGCGGTCTCGTTCGATTCGAGTCGAGCCGCCAGAGTCTCAGGCCTTCGAAACCGGGCTGGAACGCCTTTCGCCGAACAACGACGCGCAACGTTCGCTGCAATCTCGCGCCGTTCAGGCTTTCACGGAAATTGCGCAATTCCGGCTCCAGTTGTTTGCGCAGACCGGCGGGTCGATCCCGACTCCGTTCCTGGTGATTCTGGTTTTTTGGCTGAGCACGATTTTCGTCAGCTTCACGCTGTTTGCGCGAACCAACATGGTCGTCGCGGTTTCCCTGTTGGTATGCGCGCTTTCGTTTTCCGGCGCGATCTTTCTGGTGCTGGAGCTGGACAACCCGTTCACGGGTTTGATGGGAATTTCGAGCGCAACGCTGCGAAGCGCGCTTTTGCCCTTGCCTTCCTCTTGATTGAGCGCGGTCCGCGCGCGTCCGAGAGCCAGTGCGCGCGACCGTCTCACCGCTTCAGGCCTCGAAAAGCGAAGCCGAAAGCGATGCAAGGCCGGACGGTGACAGACTAGAGCTGACTGCGATCGGCGACCGAGCCTGCCGTCATGCTTGCGGCTTTGGGCTGGTCTTCAAGAGTCATTCGGATCTCTTTGGCGCTCTTCAGGGCCCGGCGGATATTTCTATCGTCCGAGGTGCTGTCGAACGTGATCAACCGGTTGCAGTGCTGGCAGTTCGTCTGGAATCCGTTGCGGACCTTCTGCGCCCGTTCCCTGAAGACCTGCGAGCACTTCGTGCATTTGATTTTGACTTTTTCGTCCGTCATGAATGCCCCTGCCTGAAAGCGGGGATTCTGCGTTACGCGGTCTTAAGGACCGGTATCCGAATTTGCTAAACGCTGATGGAATCGCGGCGGGATAAGGGCCAACTTGCCCTTAACCATGCGCGAACGGGGAGATGTGATTTCTCCGATGGGCTGGTTCGTGACGGGTTGTCCGGTACCCTTTGCGTCCGCAAACGCAAGGGCTCAGCCCCAGCGGCGCCTGCGGCCCCAACCGCCGCCAACCAACCGCAGGATCAGCAGCAGGACCACGGCGCCGATAAAGGCGTTCAGGATCAGCGCCACAATTCCCACCCCGAGGTGAATACCAAGCCGCGGCAACAACCAGTCGCCGATGAACGCGCCGATCAGACCGACGAGCAAATCGCCGATCAGTCCGAAGCCTCCACCCTCCATCACCCGGCCTGCCAGCCATCCGGCGACAATTCCAACGATGATGATAACCAGCAGACCCTGATTGGACAGGTGCATGAGTTCGCTCCCACGAAATGATCTCGGGCTAATGCCGGTTGATGATAATGGTTCCCTCGCCGTCGCATGTATGCTTCGGGCGCGCGAGAAGGCCGGCGAATTTGCCGGCTTCGGTCTACGCGACGCAAGCCGTCATTCCGGGGGCGCGCGAAGCGCGAGTGACGCGAGGTAGTTGGCGTGGGACGCGGCGACGCCCGGAAAGAA